>CAWGBW010000016.1:0-153734 GCA_963820895.1 uncultured Acidobacteriota bacterium | reverse complement strand
CGGAAGTGGTGGAACTGGCAGACACACCATCTTGAGGGGGTGGCGCCGAAAGGCGTGGGGGTTCAAATCCCCCCTTCCGCACCAAGATTCATTCGACGAATTGCCAGCGCTTGGCGCAATCTCTAGACTCAGGAAGCCGAACTTACATGATTTATCTTGTCACCGCCATTCACATCCTTGTTTGCTTCTTCATCATCATCGTGGTTTTGCTGCAGAGTGGCACAAGCGGCGATATCACCGCGGCGTTTGGTGGACAAGGAAGTCAGACGGCCTTCGGTCCGCGCGGAGCGGCAAGCGTGCTTTCCAAGGTCACGACTTGGTCGGCAGTCGCGTTCATGATCACGTCCATCACGCTGTCCGTTTATTCCAGCAAGCGCAGCGGGCCATCATCAGTCTTGCAGGGAGTGAAAAACGAACCTGTGAAGACTCAACCCGCGCCAGCGCAGGCTCCAGCAACCCCCGCCACCCCGCAAAAATAACCGGGCACCGCCACGTACGATCGCCCAGTACGGATGAACTTCTCGTCCGAACCTTTCGTTCCTTATCAGAGGGCCAAAGGCACCCTTGCCTATTGGGCAGGAGCATTGCCCATCATTTCTCCAGATTCATTTTTACAGAATACCCTGTAATTGTATTTGCCATGGCGAGGATGTAACATCCGAAATAGACGGATTTTGTCGAAGGAGGCTTCTCATGGCGGATCGCGACGGCAATAGTTTTGTATGGTTTTTGGCGGGTTTAGGATTGGGTGCCCTTGCGGGTGTTTTGTACGCTCCCCGCTCTGGAAGCGAAACGCGGGACGTGTTGCGCGCCCGCGCGGAAGAAGGAAAAGAGTACATGCGAACCCGGGCCCGCGACGCAAAAGATCAGGCTAACCAGTGGGCTGACCGTGGCCGCGACGTTGTGAATAACCAGAAGGATCAATTCCGCGCCGCGTATGAAGCGGGTCGTCAGGCCTATCACGAGCACACAACGGAAGCGGGAACGCCGACGAAGTAGTTCTCACTCGGTCTTTCTCAGTTTGGGGGACGCGTATGGAAGATAAACTTACTTGGTTCATTGCGCTGACGGGAATCGCCGTTTTTATGCAGGCAGGTGTGCTTCTTGCAATGTACCTTGCCATGCGCAAGACCGGCCAGAAGATGGAAGCGCTCGCTAACGAAGTGAAAGTCAAGGTACTTCCTACGGTAGAACAGGCCCAGCAAGCTTTGACTGAACTCCGCCCTAAGATGGAGACGTTGGTCGATAACTTTCAGGACGCCTCCACGATCATTCGCGCCCAGATCAAGCGAGTCGATGCCACAGTCACAGACGTAGTGGACCGCTCGCGCCTTCAAGTCATCCGCGCCGATGAACTCCTGACGCGCACTCTCGATCGCGTGGAGCACACGACCGAAATCGTTCAGCGCACGGTGGTATCGCCAGTGCGGCAGATCTCCGGGTTGATGCAGGGTATCACCGTGGGTTTGGAATATCTGTTTGCTGGCCGCGGACAAAAGAATGGGCGTGGTCGCGAAGAGCGCCGCCCCGTCCCGCAAGATGAAATGTTCATCTAGCTGCGAGATCATTTTCGCGAAGAAGACTGTTCCGCTACTCTAGATGCAAGACTCTCATTCCTTCTTTCACAAAAGCGCTGTCGCTGCGGCTGTCGTGTGTTTGTGCACCCTGATTTCTGCCGCACAGGAAAAACCCGTCTGGAATGAGCAGGAAAAGCCAATCGTTCAGGAAATCAACGGGCTTCGTAAGCTTGACGATAGCGTCCGTTCGGAACGAAACAAGGCTCTCGCATTGCAGATTCGTCATCTTCCCGCTTCGCCCAACAAGCTTCGCTTAGCACTGGGACTGGCCAATCTATCGACCGAAGGGGACTTTGGTCGCGACACCCTCCAGGAAGTCACGACAACTCTCGAGAATGCAGTGAACGAACAGCATCCCGAAGCCACGGCGGATGGGCCGAACGACGCCTACGTCGAATTGGCGTCCCTGGTTCGCTATGAGCACATGAAAGCCGAGTCCAGCGATCGCCAGTTCTCGGACGCGATGTCGCGACTGGAATCGGACGACGTCGCGCGTCAAAAGGCAGACTTCACTCTCACCGACTTGAGTAGGAAGACTTGGCATCTGCAGGATCTGCGTGGCAAGGTTATCCTGGTAAATTTCTGGGCCACATGGTGCCCGCCGTGCCGTAAGGAAATGCCCGATCTGCAGGCTCTTTATGACAAGTTCAAGGAGCGCGGATTGGTGGTGTTAGCCATCTCCGACGAAGAGGCCTCCAAGGTTCAGCCCTTTATCGCAGAACGACAAATCGGCTATCCCGTCATGCTGGATCCGGGTCGCAAGATAAACGAAATGTACCGCGTGGAAGGCATCCCCAAAACTTTTGTGTATGATCGCGACGGAAAACTGGTGGCGCAGTCCATCGATATGCGTACCAGGGGACAGTTTCAACAGATGCTGGCGCAAGCCGGCTTGCAGTAGTTCGCCACCGCCTGGCTGGCTCCCTGAGTTCCATTGCTCGCCGTCCGTGATGAAACAGCCCTTTCCGATTCCTAATTCCAGTGAACTCGGGAACTTCCCGTGATCCCGCTTCGTACCTATTTGAAGAGGAAGTCATGAAGGCGTATTTCAGCAATGTTCCCATGAAGATCTGGCTAATGCTGGTTGTGCCAGGGATACTGCTCGCGTATCCGATAGTCAGAATCGTGGTCGCAGCGACGATCAGCGCAGTAGTCCCCGGAGTAGTTCGCACCGTTTTGCACCTGATGTGAACACCAAACTTCCGCTGTATTTGATCGGATCGGGATTCGGAGCTATTTCTTGAGGATGGGACTATAACCGTCCGAGACCAGCTTGGTGCGAACCGACTCCGCGTCCTTGATATCGGAGAACGGTCCAACCTGCACCCGGAACAGTTTGTCGGCAGCCGATGTCGACGCCACGAAGGCAGCGTAGTCCTTTTTCTTTAGAGCATCGACGAGAGAACCGGCGTCCTCTTGCTTGCTGACCGCTGCCACCTGCACAAAATACCCGGAAGTCGGAATCGTAGTTGAGGGATCCACGCCGTTTGACGCAGGGGCTGAGGTATCCGATTTAGCGGAACCATTCTGCTGGTCCGCTTTTGGAATCGGCCGGTGGCGTGAGGTCGGAGGTCGATCCCTTTTGTTCCACCGATTTGTAGAAAGACATCGGCGGATTCGGATTCGAACCACTGCTGCCCTTGCTGGTGTTCGCAGCGGTCGGTTGCGAGACCGCAGCGCTGGCCGTCGTGACAACTGGCTCCGCTTTTCGCCCCAGCGAATATCCCATAGCGAAGAACAAAGCACAGACAGCGACCAGGCCGAAAAACAGGAAGAGAAGCTTGCCTGTTCCCAGGGTTATTTCAGTATCTTGTGAAGACGCCATGCCTCAACGACCCCCATTGCCATGCAATCCGTTTGGACGAATCGCGCTGCTCATCCCACGACCGCAGTTCGCACCTCAGTTGACGGCTCACCACGAACAGGACAATCGATTGCTAGGCGGCCGAATTTTTGTCGTCACTCGGCTTACCCAGGATTTTCTGAATGCCGGAAAAAAAATCCACCGGCACCGGGAACACGACGGTGGTGTTTTTCTCTACCCCGATCTCAGTCAATGTCTGCAGGTAGCGAAGTTGCACGCTAACGGGTTCACTCGATAACAAGTGGGCAGCATCCACCAGGCGTTGCGCGGCGGAGAACTCGCCCTCAGCGTGAATAATCTTTGACCGCTTCTCGCGCTCTGCCTCCGCCTGCTTTGCCATCGCGCGCAACATCGATTCCGGCATATCGACTTGCTTGACCTCGACGTTCGTCACCTTCACACCCCACGGCGAGGTATGCGTGTCGAGAATGCTCTGCAGCCGCAAATTGATCTTGTCACGGTGCGCCAGGAGTTCGTCCAGTTCCTGCTCGCCAAGCACGGACCGCAACGTGGTCTGGGCGAACTGGGAAGTTTGATACACGTAGTTCGACACCTCGACGACCGCTTTCCGCGGCTCAATCACGCGCAGAAAAATAACTGCATTCACTTTCAGGGTCACGTTATCGCGAGTAATGATGTCCTGCGGCGGCACTTCGAGAGCTTCCTGTCGCAGTGATACCCTCACGATTCGATCAACCGGAGTAAATACCAAAATCACCCCCGGGCCCTTGGCAGCCGGCAACAGCCGCCCGAGGCGAAAGATCACGCCTCGCTCATACTCGGCAAGAATTTTTATGGAGCTCAGCAGGTAAATTAGCGACAACGATAATAACAATGGTGCCAAAACCGACCCCTAGACCTTCCACGGACGCCTCCGCTGCAGGAGCAAAGAACCACTCCTATCGCGGATTGTATAGCAGTGACGCGCAGCCTGAACGCAAAATACGGAGTGAGCCGTTGCCACGCTTGATGCGCCGCACCATATCAGAACGACGATGTCTCGCCGTATGTGAGAGGCTATGGGGCCGCGCGCGCGACTTGAATGCGGCTGGTGTCTACGCTCACATCACGTTGAATTTCCATCTCGATGGAGGTGCCTACTTCGAGCTTTACATCGGGCCCGTGTTTCAGGAGAGCCCAGGCCACGCCCCCCGCAAGCCCGGCCAAGCCGCCATACCGAGCTCCATTCAGTCCACCGGCCGCCAGGCCGCCAATACTCCCTACCGTGCCGCCCACAGCTCCGCCCTTCGCGGCATCCTCAATTCTCTTTCCGGTGTCTTTGTCGGCCTGAATCGTGCCTTCTGAATCCTTTACTCCATTGCTGTCTGCTCCCGGGGTATTTTCAACCGATCCGGGGAGCATGACCGTGTATCCAGAAGGATAGATCATCGACGTAAAGTGAATGAGGATCTCAGCCCGCTTCCGCGAGCGTCCTGGATGCTCCGTATGACTGATCTTGCCCTGAATGTAGGTGCCGGCCGGGATCAGCATCCGGTCGTTGGCGACAAACGGGAACGCGGTTTCGGCGTAGACAGGATCTCCTTCGCGCGCGTTCTTGGTGGAGATCGCCTGTTTGAGACTCAAAGGAATTTTCGATCCGGCAGGAATTACAGTCGCATTCGGATCTTTGGCGGACACAGCAAGCTGGCTCGAGGATGAACTCGCTGCTGAGGCTTGTGGGGCGGCGACCGCTGAATCGGGTGGCTTCGCAGCTTGCCCCAAAGCTACTCCCGAAACCAGGAATACAATTGTCAGTATGCGCATTACGAACCTCCCGGACAAAAGGCGGCTTGATAAACCCGAGCTTATCACGCCATAAGCGCTAGGATGCGCGGGTGATGGCCCTGAGTTATCCCGAGGCCCGGAAGGAGGCGCCGTCGAGGCGTGAGCTGCGGGAGCAAAGCCGGCGGCTGGCTATTTGTAGATCAGGTATTTCGTCCGTACTTTGGCAAACTTTTCGAGGCTGTCCTGCCACTCCTGTGCAATTCTTCTTGGATCTTGCCCGGCCATCAGCGCGTCGTAGGTGCTCTGATTCACCAGGAGTTCCTGCATGCGTTCGATCTTGAAATCGGCGGCATAAAGCTTGCGCAGGGCAACGGCAAGCTCGATCCCCAACTCCGGAGCGTCGAAACCATTGCGGTCGGTCAGGACTACGTTGACGCCTTGACAGGCCTGTCCGTTATAGACGGCGGCCGTCGGAGTGAACGTGGTTGGCACGAATCGAACGCCCATAATGCCGCGTGCGTTTAGATATAACGCAAACTCTTTGCTCTTTATCCAAGGCGCGCCGACCAACTCGAACGGTGTATCCGTTCCGCGGCCGACTGAAATATTTGTTCCTTCGATCAACGCGACGCCGGGGTAGAGTGCGGCTTCCGTTACACTTCGTAGATTCGGTGAAGGATTCACCCACATCAGGCCCGTTGAATCGAACCAATCCCCACGCTGCCAGCCCTCGGCCGGAATGACAGTGAGCCTTGCATTGATCCCGCGTTCCGTATTAAACATCTTGGCCAATTCGCCAATCGTCATTCCATGCCGCACGGGAACGGTCCAGTAGTTGGTGAAGGTTTCCCGGCCTTCGTCCGAAACCGGACCTTGCACAAACGATCCAGTGATCGGATTGGGTCGATCCAAAACTACGATTTCGATTCCAGCCTTCGCCGCTGCCTCGAGAAAATATCCGAGCGTTGTCTCGTAGGTGTAGAAGCGTACGCCCGCATCCTGAATGTCGAATACGATTGCATCGAGCGTGCCCAGTACTTCAGGCGGCGGGCGCCGCAAACTGTCGCTGGCCCCGTAAACGCTGTAAACAGGAACGCCCGTCGCAGCATCCTTTGAATTCTTTACGTCGGTCGTATCCAGCGTCCCGGTGACCCCGTGCTCGGGACTAAAAATGGCATCTAGAGAAATTCCCGGAGCATGAGCCAGAATATCGATGGTTCGCGCTCCGGAAGCATCGAGGCCCGTCTGATTCGTCACCAGGCCGATATGACGATTCCCTTCCGCTGCCTTTAACTTGTCGAAGCCATGTTCCACGAGGACATCAATTCCGTTCTTGACCGCACCATTGCGGGAACCCATGCGACGCGCGGCGCTGAACGCCTCGTTGTATCCGGTGATGCTTTTCCAGCGTAACGATTCCTTCTCGTCCGCCGTCAGCGTCAGGGCCGCGGCAACCTCGGTCGCCACCTTCGAGCGCAAGCCGATGGCATTACCCTTTCCCCGGGGATGCACGGAGTTGGTGAGCAAGATTATGTAAGTCTCGGTCGTCGGATCGATCCACAACGACGTGCCAGTGAATCCTGTGTGACCATAGGATCCGACGGGAAGAAAATCTCCACGGTTGGATGAGAAAGGAGAGTCGATATCCCAGCCGAAGCCGCGCAACACGGGCGCCGATGGCGGTTGCTCCGGCTGCGTCATCTTCGTGACTGCTTCTGCCGACAGGATTCCATCTCCTCCGCTGAGCAAGGCCTGCGCGAACTTCGCAAGATCGTCGGCTGTCGAAAACAGGCCCGCATGCCCGGCCACTCCGCCCATCCGCCTCGCGGTTGGATCGTGAACAACTCCGCGCAGCATGTGCTGAGCATCGTCGTATTGCGTGGGTGCGATGCGCGGTCTCCAGGTTGCGGGAGGAACAAATCGCGTGTGAAGCATTCTTAGCGGCGCGAAGATGTGCTGCGTGGTGTAAGCATCGAGCGGCTCGCCGGAGATCTTCTCAACCAGCGCGCCTAGCGTGATGAAGTTGATATCGCTGTAAGTAAAACTCGATCCCGGAGGCTGCGCCGGCGGTTCCACGAAAGCCAACTTGAAGGCTGTCTCTTTGCCGTCCCACGGAGTTGTCAAATCAAGATCGGGCGCCAGCCCTGAATAATGTGTCATCAACTGACGAACGGTGATGTCGTCTTTGCCGTTTTGCGCAAACTCCGGCAAGTATTTCGCGACAGGATCATTCATGCGAATCTTGCCATGTTCCATCAATTGCATGACCGCAGTCGTGGTGGCGATGACCTTGGTCAGAGAGGCAAGATCGAAAATCGTTTCGGCCGTCATGACCTCGCGTCGAGGTTCGAGGGCGCGGCTGCCGTAGGCCTTGCGATAGACCACGCCCCCGTTGTGTCCTACGACGAGCACGGCTCCGGGGATGTTGTTATCGCTGATCGCCTGTTGGATGATGGAGTCGACACCCGCCATCCGGACTGGCGCAGCCTGTGCGGTGGTTGCGTCTCCTCCCGCCGGCGCGAGAATAGCGAAGAGGAACAAAGCGAGACCGACGCCCCATTGAATCTTCGGCATGGCTTTGACCGGTCGAATAGTGCGTGAATTTTTATTAGACAAAGGAATGGATCGACTCTACACAAGGCTAGCGCCATAACTCAAGACACGGTGGTAAGAGGTGTTCAGCGCGTCAACTGCCGGCGTGCGTAATCTTTACCCTATTTGGCGACTCTGCTATAACCCGCTCAGGCAAGAATTCCGAGAACATTCCGAGTCTGAGCTCGATTTTGATCCCTACCCCAGCGTTTGACGACCAGGACAGCCGCTTTGGGGCGGCCTTCAAGGTCTTGCGAGAAGCCATCGCCGATCGCGCCTTCCCTGCCGCTTCCTTGGCTGTGACCTCCAAGGATCGCCTTGTCGTTCTGAAATCGTTTGGACGGTTCACCTATGGAACCAAGGGCCGACTCCCGGTCGATGCGGAGATGAGCGAGCAGGTGCCCGGTCCGGCGACCTCTTTCGATCTCGCGTCTCTCACTAAGCCGATTGCCACAACTACGATGGCGATGATTCTCCAAGAACGAGGAGTTCTAGACGTCGAACGTCCGATCGTTGAGGTTGTCCCAGACTTCGCGGTAGATTCTGCAGGGACCCGCGATCCCAGACGAGCGAGAGTGACCTTCAGAATGCTGCTGGCGCACTCTTCCGGGCTGCCCGCCTACGAGAGACTGTTCTTGAAGGTTAAATCAAGAGACGAACTCCTGCGTGTGACGATCGCGGCGCCATTGACTGCTGATCCAGGATCTCGTGCCGAATACAGCGACGTCGGATTCATCATCCTTGGCTTTGCGCTGGAACAGATGGCGCGACAGTCTCTTGATGCATTCTGTCAGCAAGAGATTTTTTCACCTTTAGCGATGCAGACCTCGAGATTCAATCCGGCTGAGAACATGCGAAACCGAATTCCGCCGACAGCCGATGAGCGGGCAAAAACTCCCGAGCAGGCAATCGACACTCACGGTGTGGATACAACCGCTCATGAAATTCCGCGAAGCATTTTTCGAGACCGGATTATCCAAGGGGAAGTCCAGGACGAAAATGCATATGTTCTTGGTGGAGTCGCCGGACATGCTGGCCTGTTCGCTTCCGCCGGGGACGTTGCCCGCTTCGCGTACGCCATGCTTAAAGGCGGATCCCCAATCCTTCGCCAGGAAACCATCGCTTTATTCACGCGGCGCGAAGCATCACCGCGCGGAACCACTCGAACGCTCGGATGGGACACTCCTTCGAGTCCTTCACAGTCCGGGCAACACTTTGGTCCTGCAGCGTATGGACATTTGGGCTATACAGGCACGTCGCTGTGGATCGACCCGGACAGAGAACTTACCGTGACCTTGCTCACGAACCGGACCTGGCCGGACTGCCGCAACCAGGAGATCAAGCGCGTCCGCCCGAAAGTGCATGATGCCATTCTAGAGGCGGTTCTCTGATCAATGTGCTTCGCTTCCCTCTCAACGATTTAGAATCTTTCTGTCCCATCATTTTCTTAAGTCTCATGTTGCTTTTGAGAGGCGTGTGAATTGACTCCGACCCGCACCGCGAAGGCCGATCTTCGCCAGCTAACCACAGAACAAATTCTTTCTTCCGCAACTGATCTCGACCGAATGTCGTCCCTCGAGTTCGCGCGCACCATGAACGACCAGGATGCCACCGTGGCGGGCGCCGTGCGCCGGGCACTTCCGCAAGTGGCGCGGGCTATCGACACCGTCGCTGCAGGCCTGCGCGAGGGAGGCCGACTCATCTACGTAGGCGCGGGCACAAGCGGGCGCCTTGGAGCGCTCGACGCTTCAGAAATTCCTCCCACGTTCAACACCGATTCTCGGACTGTCCAATTCATCATGGCCGGAGGACCGAAAGCTTTGGGTGCCTCTACTGAAGCCAGTGAAGATGACACTACACTCGCTCTGGCTGAGATCAAGAAGCGCAAACCTGCTAAGCACGACATTGTCCTGGGCATCGCAACCAGTGGACGAACTCCATTTACTATCGCCGCCGTTGAATACGCGCACCGGCGCGGCGCCAAGACCATCGCGCTCACCTGCAACCGCAATTCCCCTCTCGAACGTGCCGCGGACTTCGCGATCGTCACCGAGGTCGGCCCGGAGGTGCTGGCGGGATCATCCAGGATGAAGGCCGGTACCGCGCACAAGATGGTGCTCAATATGATCTCGACCGGAGCCATGGCCCGCCTTGGTTACGTCTACGGCAACCTGATGGTCAACGTCTGGACGAAGAATGAAAAACTGGTCCAGAGAGCGGTGCGAATCATCGAAGGGGCAACCGGCGCGGATCATGACGCGGCCGCACGCTCCCTGGAAGGCAGCGGCAATCGCACCCCAGTAGCAGTCGTCATGCTTGCCGCCGAAGTCACCAGGTCGGTCGCCCTCGCTGCTCTGAAGAAGTCCAAGGGCCATGTCCGTCGCGCTATCGAGTTGGCGAAAAAATAGTGGGTTGCGCTTGCAGCGAGCCCCACACAGTCAGGTTCGGCAAACCGGGCGATACTGACCTCTCGTGCGGACTGAGGCTGGGATTTCCGACTGCATCGCCGTTTACAATCGAAAATCATAGGGACTAGTTTATGGACAAGTTTGTAATTCGCGGCGGAGAGCCTTTGCTCGGAACGGTGCGCGTCAGTGGCGCAAAGAATGCCGCTCTGCCCTGCATGGCGGCCGCATTGCTCACCGACGAACCGGTGGTGCTCGAGAACATCCCGCAAGTTCGCGACATTCAGACCACTCGGAATTTGCTCGCCGCGATGGGCGCTGAGGTTGAACTCGGCTACGGTCGCGCCCAGCATCGCACAACGATTCATTGCGAAAACCTCGCATCACCAGAGGCTTCGTACGAACTGGTCAAGACGATGCGCGCGTCGACGCTGGTCCTGGGACCGCTCGTGGCCCGCTGCGGCCGGGCTCGCGTCTCCCTTCCCGGCGGCTGCGCAATCGGACAACGTCCTATCGATCTTCACATCAAGGGCCTCGAACAGTTGGGCGCAACTATCATTCAGGAACATGGATATGTGGAAGCCCGGGCCAGTCGCCTCAAGGGAGCAGAGATTGTCTTCGACAAAATCACGGTGACAGGCACTGAAGATCTATTGATGGCCGCAACCCTGGCCGAAGGCGAATCGATTCTGCTGAACTGCGCGCGCGAACCAGAAGTCGAGGACCTTGCCAACCTTCTGAATAAGATGGGAGCCCGAATTGAAGGCGCGGGAACTTCCAGGATCCGCGTGCAAGGCGTGAGTAAGCTGAGCGGCGCCAAGCACCGCATCATTCCAGACCGCATTGAGGCTGGCACATTCATCATCGCGGGGGCGATGACAGGCGGCGATCTGAACATAGCCGGCTGCGATCCATCCCATCTGGATGCCCTCCTGAAAAAACTCCGGGAGGCCGGTGTGAAGACCAAGGTGACAGAAGACTGCATTCGCGTGATGGGAGATAACCCGTTGAAGGCCGCGGACATGTCCACCGAGGAGCACCCGGGTTTCCCAACCGATTGTCAGGCGCAGTTCATGGCCCTGACGACACAGGCAGAGGGCACGTCGATCATTACGGAAAATATCTTCGAAAATCGCTTTATGCATGCTCAGGAACTGGTCCGCATGGGCGCGAATATCAAGATCGAGGGTCGTCGCGCCGTTGTACGCGGGAAGACTCCGCTGAGCGCCGCCGCCGTTCTCGCCAGCGATCTTCGAGCTTCAGCCTCTCTTGTTCTGGCCGCTCTGGTCGCAGACGGCGAAACGATCATCGATCGCGTCTACCACATCGATCGGGGATACGAACACATTGAGGAAAAACTGAAAGGTGTTGGAGCGCAGGTTCGGCGCATCGGCGAGATGTTCCCCAAAAAAGCCGCCGCGGTTAGATAGAAACGGCGGAGGAACACAAACGTCAACGAAGTTTTCTGAAGAGCGGGGGACTACTCTCTCGTCAGCCGTTCGATAAGATCGCGGTGCTGCGGATATGTGGCGGCCAGATCCGCTCTCTTTCCTATCTCGAAATCCTGAAAGTCAAAGCCTGGAGCCACCGTACATCCCACCAGGGCCATCGACTTCCAATCCGTCACATGCGAGGCAAACCAGCAACCAGCGGCGACCACAGATTGAGGGGTCTGATCGGTATCCACGTCAAGGCTCAAACGTATGCCTGAATGAGCACCGGCCGGATCAATCACATGTACCGAAACCGGGTTGCCGGCGTAAAAATGCCAGACTTCATCGGACCTCAGCCGATGGAACGCTGAAAAATCCTTCCCCTGAAGTAAGAAATAAATTGCAGTCGAGGCCGCACGAGGGCCGCCAAAACCCGTAGGGAGCGCGTCGCCGGCAATCGTCATGGACGAACGGTAGGTCTGACGAAAGTATCCGCCCTCCGGATGCGGCTCGAGTCGAAGCCGCTCGATCCAGTACCGAGCCGAGTTGCTCAGGTCTGTCACGCTTAACTCACTTCAAGTTGAACAAGGCGTTGACGTGAGCGGTGACGTTGACATTCTGCGGAGTAAATTCCTCGGTTGGAGCAGGTGCCGCATTCGCCACGGCCGCCATCGCGCGAGCCATCCGCGGCATCGGCATGCGAACGTTCTCGAATGTATCGACGGATGCGTACGAGAGCTCTCCTAAACCTCTGCCGCTGGCATGCGCGATGGTTTCGGCGGAGTTTCGTGCGCGCCGGTAAGCGTCTTCTACTGCGCGATTCTTTGCTTCGTCAATATTCTCCAGGACATAACTGAGCGTCTGGGTCTCGCTCACATTCGCTTCCGCAAGCTGTTGAGTCAGAGCGCCTATTTTCGAGAAATCTTTGAGCTTTAGAGTGATGTCGGTGGTCACGCGATAGCCGACGAGATGCTGCTTCGGCTTCCAGTCGTACACGGGCTGCACCGAGAAAAATCCGACCGTCGCCTGCTTAGGATCGATTCCGTTTGCCCGAAGCACTTGCCGAACCTGATCCACGTTTTTTGAAGTTTTTTGATACGCGACCTGCGAGGTCTCACCCTGCACGGAAACCGTGAATTGAAGTTGCGCCGCATCGGGCGCGGATTCGAACTTTCCATCGGCACCCACAAATATGGTGTTCGCTTGCGCGTTCACAGAAGGGTGTTCCTGACTGAACGTAGCGGGTACGGAGAGTATGAAGAGAGACAAGGATAGGACGAGCACTTTCATGAGCAGCCTCCGAGTGGATTATCCCACGCCGCTATTACAGATGTTGGGGGAAGACAGAAGAAGGAAAACTATAACGTGGCGGGGCCAGAGATTGCGAGAACGTCCACCTCGAGGTTGCTGGAGTGCAATCCGGCGACGGTCATCGGAAGCGCTTTCCCGGTGGCAGGAAGCATCCCAACTGCTCGGTTCTTTCCGGAGTGCTTTGCATGGTGCAGAGCGCGGTCCGCGAGAGTCAACACTTCGTCATAGGTGACAGCTCGGGGCCGATCTGGAAACCACGGAAAGGCCGCCCATCCCAGGGAACAGGTGCGCTGAATCGATTGGCCGGACGAGCCGATGGAAAATGGCGTGTCGGCGATCGCTGCCAAGACACGTTGCGCCAGCAGTTCCGCTTCGCCACGATCGGTATAGCGCGAAACGATCAGAAATTCTTCTCCGCCCCACCGCACCAGCACGTCTGAGTGCCGAATCGAAGAACTAAGTCTTCGAGCCATTTCGACCAGGACTTTGTCACCGTAGTCGTGACCGTACAGGTCGTTCACTTCTTTAAAATTATCCGCATCGATCAAATAAAACACGACATCGCGCGTGTGAACGTCGTGGGCATCTTCGTGGGACCTCAGTGTTTGCGCAACATCAGATTCGATCGTCGCAGAAAAATAGCGCCGGTTGCGCAATCCCGTCAACGGATCAGTCAGGGAGGCCTCTTGCAAGACTTCGTTGGTCGAGGACAGTTCCTGGTTCAGCCGGCGGTGCTGAATAAACAGCAAAAAAGCCATCAGGAACATGGTCCCCAATGTGACTAAGACGCGGAAGTCGGAAGCTTTGCCGGGCAAACGTTTATCGATCATCGCGAAAATCGCGATAATCGGCAGGGACAATACGGCCAGCATCGCTAGATTCGCCATCACCGAATTGTAGGTTTCATCGCCCGACTGTGGAGGGCTCGGCGCAAGTGTGCGGCCCAAGAGTGCAGCGAAGCCGAACCCGGCAAACGATGCGGCGTACGGAATGTCGTACCAGCTACCGGTGTAATATGTGTTCTCTTCCAATGCTCGATTCAAGACGTAAAAGGCAATACCATTGAACACCACGGCTGCACAGAAGTAGCCGTAGAACCGCTTCCACGCGCCCTCGGTTTCGTGCCAGAACAGCAGCAGAATGACAGCGAAGAGTACCGTTGCTATGGCCGAGAGAACGTCGAAATTGCGGTTATAGGCATCTTCGCTGGGAGAAACATATTGCCAGCAGACGACGAACGAGACGTAAACGTACAACCACCACAGAAGAAGCAGCAGGAAATCCAGCAAACCCAACCGGGTTGCCCGATCCGACGCTTGGCGGTGGGGCCTCAACAGCAATCCGGCAATCATGGGCGCACCGGCTAAAAATAAAAGGGCGTCCGCCGGATACATCGTCGGAACTTTTTTCTTGAGTACCAGATCGAAGACGATCCACGAGACTTGATCGCCGAACCACAGCGCCCATCCCGCAGCCTGAAGCATCCAGAACCATCGCAGACGTCCGGCGCTGTAAAACCCGTTCCGCGCAAAGGCACAAAGCGCGGATAGCATCAGCAACGCGCAAATGATGTCACTGACGGCCATGAGCGCCATCCCTTGAGGAAGCAGCAGACAGGCGACCGCCAGCAGAGCAGTCAGCAGAATGGCGGCCGACCCCATCAGCCGTGGATAGGTGAGAGCTTTTAAGATGTTGGCCTCGATAACCCCAGAAACTGCCTTCTATGGGCCTAAATCAAGAAGCAAATATCGCGAACTAGTCCTTGGCCCCCGCGGAATACGCTAGTGGATCCGTCTGGGCTGCGATGGCTCTGCGGAGTTCATCAAATACATCGTCGGGCATCTGCTGAAAGGCCGCTACCACTTCAGGATCAAACTGACTGCCGCAACATCGCTGTATTTCTGCCCGAGCCGCCGGCATGGTTTGCTTCGGACGGTATGGCCGGTCGGACGTGATGGCATCAAGAGTGTCGGCAACCGAGAATATTCGGGCCCCTAACGGAATTTCCTCTGCGCGCAAACCGCGAGGATAGCCGCTGCCGTCGAATTTTTCCTGGTGCGAATACACAATCGCGGCCGCCTCCTTCAGCACAGGGATTCGCTGCACCAATTTGTAGCCCAGGTAACAATGCTCCCGCATGGTGGTGACTTCGTCGGGATCGAGTTTGCCTGGCTTGTTCAGGATCTTGTCTGGGATCGCCATCTTTCCAATGTCGTGAAGGAATGCGCCGCGAGCGATAGTTTCGATCTGCTCTTTCGGAATCCCCATATTCTTGGCGATCGCAATGGTGAACGCCGTGACCCGCCTCGAGTGCCCTTCCGTTTCCCGGTCTTTGTAGTCGAGCGCCTCGCCTAAAACTTCCAGCGTGATGTCGTAGGACCGTTCCAGTTCCCGTACCAAAGCCTGCAGTTGATCTGTGCGCGCCTTTACCAGAGACTCCAGGTTGGTTTGATAGGTACGGTTCTCGACCTTCAGTCGACGATTCTCCAAAGCGCGGCTAACCGTGTTCAGTAATTGTTCGCGTTCGAACGGCTTTAACAGATAGTCGTATGCCCCGTTACGAATCGCAGCAAGTGCCACGGAAATATCGTGAACCGCGGTGACCATGACGACAGGCATATCGGGATACTTTTCCTTAGTTCGTTCGAGCAAACCGATACCGTCGAGGTCTGCCATCATCAGGTCGGAGAGCATGAGCTCAAACTCATCTCCGGAGGTGAGGACGGCGAGGGCCTCAATGCCGGAACCTGCATGTTTGCAGAGATATCCAGCGGCAGTAAGCATCGACGACACAATTTCCCGGATTGGTTCTTCGTCGTCAACTACAAGAATGCGATCAGGCATGGGGACACACGGAAGTCTATCGGCGATTGTAATCCTTCCACGAGATTCCGAAAGTAATCATGCAGGTCCTGAAACTCCATCGAAAATCCACCGAAGCGTGATATTCAAAAGCAGGAAGACGTACGTCCGCATGCAATGACAGCAGACCTCTGGTCGATGTGGAACTCGGCAGTTAGGCTTGGCCTCGCTGCGCCTACGGCGGCAGAAATCTCGCTATTGATTCTGCTGGGCGTCTTCTTGCTCGCTTTACGCTCTTTCCGGCAACACCATCTCAAAATCTGGGTGGTCGCCTGGCTCAGCCTCAGCGCTTCCAGGTTGGCCGAACATTTTCTTCCGGGTCGGATCGCAGCACCCTTCGACCTCGTCGTTGTCCAGGCTATGTTCGTCGTTGCGGCCGGATTGCTGGCCGGCGGCGTGCTCCTTTACACACGTGATCGTGACCTGCTCTTGCCGGTCATGGTGATCACTCCCGTGCTGGTTGGCTTTGCCGGGGCCAGAGTTTTGCTGTGGCCCGATTCCCTGCCCTTGCGCGTGGCACTGGAGATTGGCTATCGCCTTGTTCTGCTCACCGCTTCGGTCGCGCTGCTTCGCGCGCGTCGCGGACGCTGGCACTTATCCGCCTGGCTAATGGCGCTGTGCCTGCCATGCCTGCATCTTTCATGGCCCTCGTTTTCCGATCGAGTGCCCGCTAGCGCGTTTCTTGCCACCGAGATCGCTCTCGGTATCAGTATTTTGCTGATTGTTTTTGATGATGCCCGCACCAAGACGCGCAGGCTAGACGTGATGCAGCGCATCACCGAGAGCATCTCCAGCGCGCAGCAGTATGGCGCTGTCGTGCAATCTGCACTGGAAGAGTTGAAGGCGCTCACCGGCGTTCGCGGTGTATGGTTCCGTCTGCTTGACGGCGGCGGCCTGGTGGCAACCCACGCCTGCGGCCTCTCCTCGGACTTCCTGCGCGACGCTGGATTCGCACCTTCCAGCGAAGGTATCAACAAATTGTTGGAACACCCCTCGGCGCACATCGGCAAACGCGACAATTCTGCTGTCGAGTCGCAGGAATGCCTTGCCGGCGAAAAGATCCGCCAGCTTGTGACCGTACCTGTTCTTGGCAACAAAGCCCCTGTCGGACTGCTGATGCTTGGGACCTCTAGCACGCGGCGCTGGACTTCCGATGAGCTGGCTTTCTTCGAAGCGTGCGCCAAGCAACTCGCCGTCGCCGTCGAGAACTTCCGTTTGCTCGAGCAAGTGTTGCGCTCGCAGCGGCAGTGGGTCAATACCTTCGACTCGGTGCACGACATCATCCTTGCCCATGACGCCGACTATCGGGTGATCAAGGCCAACCAGGTCTTGCTTGAGCAACTCGGAAAAGCGGCTGCGGACGTGATCGGCGGTTCCTGCGAATCCGCGCTGCCGCGAAAGTTTGGCGAGTGGAAAGGCTGCCCCTACTGCGCGATGGGTGGCGACGAAGAGTTTACCGAGGGTGCAGACCCCTGCTTCGGCGGCTTCTCGGTCGTGTCGACATCTTCCTACACCGAGCAAGGCAGCCCTCAAAGAGGGACCATCCACGTCGTCCGCGACATCACCGACAGGCGTTCTGCCGAAGAGAAATATCGATTGCTCTTCGAGCAGGTGCAAGAGGGTGTCTACGTAGCGGAGCCTTCGGGCAAACTCATCGATTGCAACGATGCCTTTGTCCACATGCTTGGCTATGGCAACCGCGAAGAGCTGCTGGTTCTGAACCTCGATTCCGAGATCTGTGTCGATCCCAAGCAGCGAGAGGCATTTCGCCACGAGATCGAAACCAATAACTACGTTCGCAATTTCGAAGTGACCCTGCGCCGTAAAGACGGCACTCTTCTGCTTGCCGTCGAGAGCAGCTTCGCCACTCGGGACGCGAGCGGCCATATTCAGCGATACCAGGGATTCGTTCTCGACACTACGGAAAAACGCCGCGCCGAAGACGAAATGCGCCGCCGCAACCGCGAGTTGAATGCCTTGAACGCCATGGCTGTGGTCGCGGCACAATCATTCGATCTCGATGAAATTCTCAACCTTACACTTCGCCAGGTTGTGACATTGTTCGGAGTTGAAAGCGGCACCGTATATCTTTCCGATACTGACTCGCCGACCTATCGCCGCCGCGCGGCGTGGGGACCTCGCAGTCGCGACAAGATGCGCCCTGCCGAAGTTTCGTTCGCAGAAGGTTTCGGCGATCTGGTGGTCCGCTCACGCGCCGAGGTGTTGACGGCCGATTACATGCCGCACCTGCCTGGCACGATCGCGGAGTTTTTGCGGTCTGACTCGGATCGCTCCTGGATTTGGGTCCTGTTCTGGGGCAAAGACAGTCCCGTGGGAATCATGGGATTGTGCAACCACACTGGTTACGAATACTCCAGCAACGACGAGAACCTGCTGGTCGCGATCAGCCGCCAGTTGGCGACCACCATCGAAAAAGTTCGGCTGTACGAAGAGACTTGCCGTGCGTATGAAGACCTCCGCAAAACGCAAGAGCAGTTGCTGCAAAGCGAAAAAATGTCTGCGGTCGGACAGCTCATTGCCGGGGTCGCGCACGAACTCAACAATCCCCTGACGGCAATTCTCGGCTATGCCCAGCTTCTCGAGAGCGAAGGCTTGAATTCGAGGGCTCAGGATTTCGTCAGCAAGCTGTTCAAGCAAGCGCAGCGAACTCATCGTGTCGTCCAGAATCTTCTGTCTTTTGCCCGCCAGCGTAAGCCGCAGAGAGACGAAGTCGATGTTCGCAAGGTACTCGAAGAGACCCTCGCCCTGCGCGACTACGACCTGAAGACCAACAACATCAAGGTGGAACGCGATTTTCCCGCTGATCGCGCGCTGGTCGTTGCTGATCCGCACCAACTCGAACAGGTATTCCTTAACATCATCAACAATGCCGTGGACGCGATTCTTGAAAAGGGCCGCAACGGAAGGTTGAAGATTCGCATCGTCTCCCTGAACGGCAATATATCGACGCAGTTCACCGATGACGGCGCAGGTATCAAAGATCCGAAGCGTATTTTCGATCCCTTCTACACCACCAAGAGTGTGGGCAAGGGCACCGGACTGGGCCTCAGCATCTGTTACGGCATCGTCAAGGAACATGGTGGCGACATTACTGCGAACAACGCTCCGGAAGGCGGAGCCGTGATCGAGGTAAAGCTGCCGGCGGTAGTTGCAGCTCAAGGGGAAGCCGAAGCTATCAAGCCCGTGTCCCGGCAGCATGAAGGTGCTGTGCATGGACGCGTCCTGCTGGTCGAAGAGGAGGAGGCTGTCCTGGAATTCGAGCGCGACGTGCTGATGGGTGCGGGAGCGATCGTTGTAACCGCCAGGAACAGCCAGGATGTGAAGACCCGGCTGCTCTCCGAGGCCTTCGACGCGGTGATCATGAACGGCAACATGCCCGGACAATGGAGCGCGAAGGAATCGTATCCGTGGCTCAAGGAGAACTGCTCTGGCATGGAGGGGCACATCCTCTACACGTTCTCGAACGGGATGGATCCAGCCGATGGCAGAGCCTACCTTCAGGAACAGAACATTCCCTACCTTGTGAAGCCCTTCGAAGTCGCCGAACTGATATCCCAGGCCCGCAAGCTTTTGCAGAAATCCCTGGCCGCCGGAGCCGGCACAGATTAACTGTATTTCCTGGTAGTTCCGCCCAAGAAACGCACAAGCTTCCACATCCTTCCTCGTTTTCCTCTGCGTTAAACTATTAGAGACTCATGTCCCAATTCGTTCACCTGCACCTGCACACCGACTACTCCCTGCTGGACGGCGCTTGTGACGTCGAAAAGCTCTGCAAGCGCGTGCAGGAACTCGGCATGCCCGCAGTCGCGATGACCGATCACGGCAACATTTTCGGCGCCGTGCATTTCGTCAATGCCGCCCATAAGCACGGAGTCAAGCCAATCATCGGCTGCGAACTGTATGTCTGCAAAAAGGACGACCATCGCGCCGCGCCGGAAGGCGACACCTATAACCATCTCCTGGTGTTGGCCGAGAACGAAGAAGGATATCGAAACCTCGTAAAAATCACATCCGAAGCCTCACTCCACGGCTTTTACTACAAGCCGCGTGTAAGCAAGAAGTTCCTCGCGGAGCACTCCCGCGGTCTGATCGGACTCTCCGGATGCCTCAAGGGAGAAGTTGCCGAGCGCCTGATGGAGAACAACTACGAGGCAGCTCGAACAGCAGCCGGTACTTTCACCGATATTTTCGGAAAGGACAATTTTTTCCTCGAGATCCAGGATCAGGGGCTCGAGATGGAGCACCGCATCCATCCCGGCCTGTTCAAGCTGGAAAAAGATATGGGGCTGCAGCTCGTCGCAACCAACGACAGCCACTACCTGTGCGAAGACGACTCTCACGCGCAGGATGTGATGTTGTGCATCCAGACCGGAAAGTCAATTCACGACACGGCTCGAATGAAATTCGAGGGCACACAGTTTTTCGTCAAGAATCACGACGAGATGTACCGCGTCTTCAAAGATTCGCCCGAGGTTCTGAGTCGAACGCTGGACATCGCCGAACGATGCAGTGTCCGTCTGGAGAAGGTCGCCAATCCATTTCCTGAATTCGTCGTTCCTCCGGGATACACGATCGACAGTTACTTCGTACACGTCTCTCGCGAAGGGTTCGCGCGGCGCCTCGAAGCTCTGCGTCCAATGCAGGAACAGGGACGGCTGAAGCATTCGCTTACGGACTATGAGCAGCGTCTTGAGCGCGAGTTAGGCATCATCCAGCAGATGAAGTTTCCAGGATACTTCCTTATTGTCTGGGACTTTATTCGCTATGCCAAAGAGCGTGGTATACCCGTGGGTCCGGGTCGCGGATCGGCCGCCGGGTCCCTCGTCTCGTATGCGCTGGGTATCACCGACATCGACCCTCTTCAGCACGAACTGCTCTTCGAGCGGTTCCTGAATCCCGAGCGCGTGTCGATGCCCGATATCGATATCGACTTCTGCATGAACCGCCGGGGCGAGGTCATCGACTACGTCACACAGAAATACGGCCGCGACAATGTCGCCCAGATCATCACCTTCGGCACCATGGCAGCGAAGGCTGCGATTAAAGACGTCGGGCGCGCGATGGACATACCCTACGCGGACGTCGATCGCATCGCCAAGATGGTCCCAACCCAGCTCAACATCACGCTGGACCAGGCGATCGCAGACTCTCCTCAACTACACGAGGCCTATGAGAAAGACGCCCAGATCCGGGAACTGCTGGACACAGCTCTAAAGCTGGAAGGACTCGTCAGAAATTCCGGTGTTCACGCCGCCGGCGTTGTGATTTCCCCGCGCCCCCTGACTGACCTCGTCCCGTTGCATCGCACGAAAAACGAGGAAATTGTCACCGCGTTCGACATGGTCGCCATCGAAAAGATGGGCCTCTTGAAAATGGACTTTCTCGGGCTGACCACCCTGACCATCCTGACCGACGCTCTCAAACTCATTACGGAAAAGAGGGGATCTCCGCTGACCCTTGAAGAGATTCCGCTTGTGGATGAGGAAACCTATCGAGAGGTCTTTCACAAAGGACTGACCTCGGGCGTGTTTCAGTTTGAGTCGCACGGGATGCGCGATGTGCTGCGCAAGTATCAGCCAAACTCGATTGAGGACCTCACGGCTCTGAACGCACTCTACAGACCGGGTCCGATTCAGGGCGGAATGATCGACGACTTCGTCGACCGTAAGCACGGACGGAAGAAAGTTGAATACGAACTGCCTGAGCTCAAGGAGATTCTGGAAGAAACGCTAGGCGTGATCGTGTATCAGGAACAGGTGATGCAGATTGCGAACCGGCTGGCCGGATATTCGCTCGGTGAAGCCGATCTGCTGCGCCGCGCCATGGGTAAGAAGAAGGCCGAGGAAATGGCGCAGCAGCGCGAGCGCTTCGTGGACGGCGCTGCGCAGCGAAAGTTTCCTCCCAAAAAGATCGAAAAGATTTTCGATCTCATGGCGCAGTTTGCCGGATACGGATTCAACAAGTCGCACTCCGCCGCATATGCCCTGCTCGCCTACCACACGGCGTATCTGAAGACCCACTATCCGGTGGAGTTCATGGCGGCGCTGCTGACGTCGGTCACCGGCTCGACCGATGACGTGGTCAAGTACATCAACGAATGTCGCGAGATGGGAATTTCCGTGGAAGCTCCGGATATCAACATTTCTGATGCCAACTTCACACCGCAGGGGGAGTCGATTCGTTTCGGCCTTGCCGCAGTGAAAAACGTTGGCGGCAACGCTATCGAATCTGTCGCAACCGCGCGTAAGAAACTTGGCCGATTCAAGTCGATCTTCGAGTTCTGCGAAAACGTCGACTTGCGGCTACTGAACAAACGCGTTGTGGAGTCGCTCATCAAGAGCGGTGCGATGGATTCCATGGGCCGGCGCGCTCAGCTTATGGCAGTGCTGGACAAGGCGATGGACCAGGCAGCGAAGGCTCAGCGCGACGCTGAATCCGGGCAGCACGGCCTGTTTGGAGTCTTTCAGCAAGACGACGATCAACTTCACAACGACAAGTTGCCGAACATCCCTGATTGGGACGAACACGTTCGGCTGGCAGCAGAAAAAGAAATCGTCGGATTTTTCATCACCGGTCATCCTCTCGAAAAGTACAAAGACAAGTTGCAGGATCTCCATGCACTCTCGGTCGAAGAAATCTCTGCGATGACGAAGTCGACCGGGAAAGACGAGACCATCGTCACGGCTGGCATCATTTGTAACGTTCGTGTGTTGAAGTCCAAGCGCGGCGACTTTTACGCACAGACGACGCTTGAAGATATGTCGGGTTCGATCGACATGATCGTTTTCCCTGAGGCTTACAAACGTCTCGCAGAAAAGGTCAAGCTTGAGGTTCCTGTTCTGGTGAAGGCAGGCGTCCGCATCGAAGAAGGAGCGAATCCGAAGATTACGGCAGCTGAGATCCTTCCGCTCGAAGATGCCAAGGTGCCTCTGCCGCGAGCGATCCGCGTCCGCATTCCACTGGAGTCTTCCGCCGAATCGACGATCGACAATCTCCACACGCTCTTCGTCGAGCGCAAGGGTGAGGCGCGTGTTTTGTTTGACGTTGAGCGCCAAGGCGATTTCATGGTCGTAATGGAGGCCGAAGGTTATAATGTGATTCCAGACCGAAACTTCATCGCGCGCGTCGAGCAACTGTGCGGGCGCGGCAGCGTTCGCATCATCAGCTAGCTGATCGAGAGCATGGCAGCCACCGAAAAAGTTCAACAAGAGCTTGAACAAGTCGAACGTCAGGTCGCAGAGCTGGAATCTGCCGGCCCTGATGACGCGATGCGCCGCCAGATCGCCGTCCTGCAGGAACGCATCGAGACGCTACGTCAGGAGATGAATGCGCCTCCCACGGCATGGCAAAAGACCGAACTGGCACGGCATCCCCAACGTCCGCAATCGCTCGACTATATCGAGCGGGTCTTCACCGACTTCAGTGAGATTCGCGGTGATCGCAGTTTTGGCGATGATGCTGCGATAGTCGCCGGCATGGCACGCTTTCACGGTGATCAGGTCATGATCATAGCGACCCAGAAGGGCCGCGACATGAAGCAGCGCGTCTACCGCAACTTCGGCACTCCCCATCCTGAGGGCTACCGCAAGGCGATTCGAATCATGCAGATTGCGGAGAAATTCAAGCGGCCCATTTTTACACTGGTAGATACGGACGGCGCCTATCCCGGCATTCACGCCGAAGAGCGTGGCCAGGCCGAAGCAATTGCCTACAACCTAAGGGAGATGGCGCGACTGGAAGTCCCGATCATTGCGACCGTCATTGGCGTCGGCGGAAGCGGGGGAGCGCTGGCAATTGCAGTCGCAGACCGCGTGCTGATGATGGAGAACTCAATTTATTCCGTCATCTCTCCCGAAGGTTGCGCTGCCATTATGTGGCGGGATGCTTCGAAGAAAGAGCTTGCCGCGGAGGCCATGCGTATCACTGCCGCCGATCTGAACGAACTTGGTTGCATCGACGACATCGTCCCGGAGCCCGAGGGCGGAGCGCATCGCGATCACGAAGCGGCGGCCAATCTTTTGGACGCAACGCTGCAGAAGCATTATGCTGAACTGAGACAAAAGTCCCCCTCTGACTTGGTCTCGGAACGGTACCAGAAGTTTCGTACAATCGCCCAGTTCTACAAAACAGAAGTTTGAACTTTTGCTTCCCCTCGTTTCTAAAGCAGGTTCCTTCCGGCAACTGACGGGCGATTCGCCGCAACTTGATGTTGAGAATCGCCGTATAATGGAGTGTTTTCCCCAGATTGATAAACAAGGCGGGCAGGTTCCGCTCGTCCATTGAAGGAAGGTGTTGGGATGGCCACAACGGATGTCGTGCCCCGCGAAGATGCCGGCGGCATGGGCAAAAAGCGAGTCGTCAATGACATGAGCATTCAGGTTGGGACGGTGAATGGCTCCGGCTCACAAAGTTCAAATACGGTCCTGCTGCGAAGTATTTTCCAGATGGGCGTTCCTGTCTCCGGCAAAAACATGTTCCCGTCAAACATTGCCGGTCTTCCGACCTGGTACACGATCCGGGCCAACAAGAACGGTTATATCGGACGGAAGAAAGAAATTGATTTCCTGGTTGCCATGAACCCGGAGACGGCTCAGGAAGACACTCTGTCCCTCGCTCCCGGCGCTTCTGTGTTGTATGACGAACCTCTGGCACTACATAAGCTGCGCAATGATCTGATCTTCTATTCGGTCCCGTACGACAAAATCGTGGCTCAGGTGTGTCCCGAAGCCAAGCTGCGCAAGCTCGTAAAAAATATGGTCTATGTCGGAGTCGTCGCGAGCCTTTTGACGATCGACATGGTCGAGGTGGAGAAGGCGATCAGAAAGCAGTTCGCAAAAAAGGCCAAGGCCGCGAATCTGAACCTGTCAGCGGCGCAAGCGGGATTCGAATACGCGAAGGCCAATCTGCAAAAGCGTGGAGCGTTCTACATCGAACGCATGGATAAGACCGCCGGCAAGATCATCATCGACGGAAACTCCGCGGCCGCACTGGGTTGCATGTTCGCTGGCTGTACCGTTGTAACGTGGTATCCAATTACTCCATCGTCTTCGCTGGTCGAGACCATGATTGAGTACATGAAGGAATACCGCATCGGCCCCGACGGCAAAGCGACATTCGCCATCGTCCAGGCGGAAGATGAACTCGCAGCTATCGGAATGGTGATTGGGGCCGGTTGGGCCGGAGCACGAAGTATGACGGCGACTGCGGGCCCTGGTATTTCGCTGATGGCCGAGTTCGCCGGCCTGGCCTATTACGTCGAGGTTCCCGGAGTTATCTGGGACATTCAACGCGTGGGGCCTTCTACAGGCCTGCCGACCCGCACTTCGCAGGGCGACATTCTTTCCACGGCGGTGCTGTCTCACGGCGACACGAAACACATCATGCTGCTTCCCTGCTCCGTTGAAGAATGCTTCACCATGGCGACAGATGCCTTCAATCTCGCCGAACATTTCCAGACACTCGTGTTCGTGATGTCTGATCTTGACCTCGGGATGAATAACTGGATGTCCGATCCGTTTCCCTACCCGACGGCGCCGATCAAGCGCGGCAAGGTTCTCGCCAAAGAGGACCTGGACCGACTTGGCGGATTCGCTCGCTACAAAGATGTCGACGGGGATGGCATCGGTTACCGCACGCTCCCAGGTACGTCGCATCCTGCAGCCGCTTACTTCGCTCGAGGCAGTGGCCACAACGAGAAAGCGCTGTACAGCGAGCGCGCGGATGATTTCGAGAACAACATGGAGCGCCTGAACCGCAAGTTTGAAACAGCGCGATCATTCGTCCCGCGGCCTGAAATCACCAAGGGCAACAACGCCAAGATCGGGATTATCGGCTATGGCACTTCGCACTGGGGTATCATCGAGAGCCGCGACCAGTTGCGAGAGGAATATAGCATCGAAACCGACTACTTGCGGTTGAAGGCATACCCGTTCACCCGCGAGGTGCATGAGTTCATCGAACAACATGAACACATTTATTTGGTCGAGCAGAATCGCGACGCCCAGATGCTCAGTCTTCTGAAACTTGATCTCAAGCCCGAACTGATCGGCCGCATGAGGAGCATCGCCCACATTACTGGACTGCCGCTGGATGCGCGGTCCATCACCGATGAACTGACGAGCATGGAGGGCAAATAGATGTCGCCGACCACGGTAGAGCCCGGAGCAGCTGGGCCAAAAACAAATCGGATTGGACTGACGGTAATCGAGTACAAGGGCGGCAAGACAACGCTCTGCGCCGGATGCGGCCACAATGCGATCTCTGAGCGCATCATCGAAGCTATGTACGAGATGGGCGTTGAGCCTGAATTCGTCATCAAGCCCAGCGGGATCGGCTGTTCGTCCAAGACCCCTGCTTATTTCCTGAGCCGCTCACACAGCTTCAACGCGGTGCATGGACGCATGCCGTCCGTCGCCACGGGAGCGCTGTTGGCAAATCGCAAACTGGTCTGCATTGGCGTTAGCGGTGACGGTGACACGGCCTCCATCGGCGTTGGACAATTCGTTCACCTAATGCGGCGTAATCTTCCCATCATTTACATCATCGAAGACAACGGCGTTTACGGCCTTACCAAAGGCCAGTTTTCGGCCACAGCTGACCTCGGATCGAAACTGAAGAGCGGCGTGCTCAATGATCTTCCTCCGATCGACACCTGCGCACTGGCAATCCAGCTTGGCGCAACGCTGGTCGGCCGTTCATTCTCGGGCGACAAACGCCAGCTCAGCGCCATGCTGAAGGCAGCGATCGCGCACAAGGGCACCGTTATGCTGGATGTCGTTTCTCCATGCGTCACATTCAACGATCACGAAGGATCCACGAAGTCGTACAAGTACGTGAAGGATCACGAAGAGATTTTGCAGGACGTGAGTTTCGTTCCTCACTTTGAGGACATCAACGTGGAATACGATCCGGGATCGACCGTTGCCGTAACGATGCACGACGGCTCCCGCCTGCATCTGCGAAAACTTGAAGAGGATTACAATCCGACCGACAAGATTGCTGCTATCACCCGGCTCGGTGAAGCGCACGCCAAGGGAGAAGTCCTGACTGGCGTCTTCTACGTCAATCCAACCGCCCCTAACTTCATCGAGATGCTCAACGTCGTAGATCAGCCGCTTGCGACGCTGCCTGATTCCGTGACCCGCCCAGGAAAAGAAGTTCTGGATGCGGTCATGGAAGAGCTCCGGTGAGACAAGAACATGTGCTCAAGAAAATAGGGCCTCGCAAGAGGCCCTTTTCATTTCAATTCGAGAAGATTAAGCGGACTTACGACTTGGTTCGCCGGTGTGCTCCGGGCTCTGTCCGGGCTCAGGAAAATCGGAATCCGAGTCTTTGATGAGAGGGTCCTGGTCGCGATGGCCCTGCTGCTGTTGCAGGCCAACGTTCCCTGAAGTCTTGTGATCCTCAGTCTCGGTGGCTCCTTTGGCGGCGTCTTGATCAGGCTTCGGTTGCATTGCTGCACCTCAAAAATAAAGTTAGAATCTTCCGGTTACTGATGGTAGACGTTCCAACGATCGTAAGTCTATGCTTGGCCCATAAGGCATAGAATAGGTTTTCCCTGCAGAACTGGCGGGAAAGAGGAGTATATGCGCCGGATTATTTGTGCAGCCGTAGCCAGCTTGGTTCTGAGCGTTTTCGCTCTCGCAGATGTCTCCAACCCGGTCGTTACGCCCGTCGCGCACCATCACCGGGCACAACGTCATCGCGCCCATCGTGCCGGAAGGCATCACGTCCCGAAGCGCCATCATCGATCGATCTAGCCCGCTGCCAATGACTGCATCGCGTCTTATCTGGTGCTGCTCGTGACTCCTAGTTTTCGCAGCCGGTCCCGCGCTTGGATCGCTTCAGGCGAATGAGGAT
This sequence comes from uncultured Acidobacteriota bacterium, assembly GCA_963820895.1. Classification (GTDB taxonomy): domain Bacteria; phylum Acidobacteriota; class Terriglobia; order Terriglobales; family Acidobacteriaceae; genus Sulfotelmatobacter. Next base: position 126,085 of record CAWGBW010000016.1, on the reverse strand, counting down.
AACGCTGGATCAAATGCTTCAACTCGTTTGCCCCATCATCCTGTTTGCCCAGTTCAATGAGCGAGATGCCCTTCTTCAGCTGCGCTGAAGCCGCCTTATTTCCGCTAGGGAAATTTTGCATCACCTGATCGTAGCTTTGCGCCGCCTGCTGGTAGTTTCCCTGCCGGAATTGGATCTCGCCAAGATAGAAATAAGCGTTACCGGCGAGGTCTGTGTTCGGATAAAACTTCACGTAATCCGAAAACTCCTGGACCGACAGCTCGTTCTTTCCGCCGTTGTAATCGCGCAGGGCGTTGTTGTAGAGCACATCGGGTGGAGGAGCCTGCGCCTGGGCCTGCTGCGCGGCCTTGTCGGTCGCTTGCTGGGCGGCCAAACTTTGCTGCGCCGCTTGCATATCCTCCAACTGCTTCGTCACCTTGGACAGCCGCACTTTGATCTCGTCCATCGTGTCGTTCAGGGCCTGGATCTGCCCGGAAAGCTGTTCGCCTTTTGAGCCGCCCTCCGCTTGCTGCCTTTGCAACGTCGTTTGCAAAGAATTAAGGGCAGTGGCGACTTTGTTGACCGCGTCGGTGTCCTGCTCGACCAGGTTTTTCATAACACCCATGCGCTCGTCGAAGCTGCGCTGCATGCCGGTCATCTGTTCCTGGAGTTGCTGGACTTGCGTCTGCAACTGCACCATTTCCTTATTGGCCCCGGACAATGGGAAAACTCCGAGCCATAGAATTGCGGCCACTACGACGGATACGAAAACACGGGTTGGTTTCATAGAGAATTTCCTGAACTTGTGAAATTAGATGCTTTGATTCTCCCATACGCGGAGGACATTGCGAACACAAAGGGGCGCGTGGGAACCGTAAGATTCAACGGAGGATAGATCTCCGGCGAGCCACAGCAGGGTGTCTGCTGACCCAGAGAAACAAAAGGGGGACGCTGCAGGAGCGTCCCCCAGCCAATTACTTTTGGTAAATGAGATGACCACGGCGATTCTGCTGCCAGCAAGCTTCGTTGCTCTCTGTGCAGAAGGGCTTTTCCTTGCCGTAGCTGATGGTTTTGATCCGGCTGGCATTCACGCCGGCAGCGGTCAACGCGCTCTTCACTGCGCTTGCGCGCTGGTCGCCGAGTGCCAGGTTGTACTCGGTGGATCCGCGCTCGTCGCAATGCCCCTCAACCGTGAAAGTCATGTTTTGGTGCTGGCTGAAGAATTGCGCATCGGCTTGGATGGAGGTCTGCTGGTCACCACGAATATCGGCCTTATCGTAGTCAAAGTAGACGTCCTTCACATTCTGGCTGAACAAGTCTTCATCCGTAACATTCGCGGTCGGCTGCGGCGGCGGAGGTGCCGGAGTCACTGTAAGTCTCGCAGTCGCTTCCTGCGTGCCGCCTGCGCCTTTCGCGACGAGGTGATAGGTCATCGAATCGGTCGGCGAGACGCTCTGTGAGCCATTGGGCTGAACCGCGCCAATGCCATCGATCGAAACATCGGTTGCATTCGTGGTCTGCCAAGTCAATGATGCCGACTGGCCTGCCTGAATCGTGTTGGGATTCACGCCAACTGAGGCCGTCGGTGCAGGAGCAGCGGGTGGAGGCGGAGGTGGCGGCGGCGTTGCCTTTTTTCCGCACGCACCAAGCGTTATCAGAGCCCCGAGAGCGAGGATCAAAAAGAACCACTTTATGTTGAGTTGCTTCACTTTTATTCCTCCCTACGACCCCAAGGCTCGCCCCAGGGCCCAACGAAGTGTATTTACTATTTCCAACTCCAATTCGGTTGCGAATTACGACCAGTAAAAGTCAACTGCTGAACTTTAGTGCCATCAGCCAGCATGGTCCAGATCTGCAGGCTTCCGGAGCGGTTCGACTGAAACACGATGTGGCGATTGTCCGGAGCCCATGATGGAAAATCATTCCGGCCGCCGTCATGCGTCAGCTGAACCCACTGCTTGCTCGCAATATCCATCAAATAGATATCGGAAGAGCCCGGCTCTCCCGGCCCGTATTTGCGCACCCAGGCAAAGGACAGGAACTGCCCGTTCGGTGCCCAGTTTGGCGAGACCGCATATCCTTGATCGGTCATGCGCTGCTGGTTGGTGCCGTCCGCTTCCATGGTGTAAATCTGCGGCAGGCCGGTGCGCCCGCTAACGAAAGCAATCTGTGCGTTCGTTTTGCGATTCCAGACCGGCGAGACGTCGGGCCCCTTGCTGGTAGTCATTCTCTGAGGATTTCCACCCGAAGCATCCGACACATAAATCTCTGGAGCTCCGCCGCGAGAAGAGGAAAAAGCCATCTTCGACCCATCCCCTGACCACGCGGGAGACAGATTCGTTCCTCCAAAGTGCGGGAAATTCAGCGGGCGGCTGAGCTCGACGGAGTGCATCATGATCTCCCAACCGTTCTTGGTCAGGGCGCTGAATGCCAAGCGGGTACCATCGGGAGAAATTCGCGGCGACAATGCGATCGAACCGAGGTGCGTAATCTGATGTTGGTTCGACCCGTCGTAGTCCATGGCCCAGATTTCTTTATGACCCGTGCGATCGCTCACAAAATAAATCTGCGTCTGGGAAATTCCCTGCACTCCGCCGCCCAACCGCATGATGATTTCGTCGGCGAACTTGTGCGCCATTACGCGCGCGGCAATATCGGTCGCATTGTCGGAGTACTGCTTTCCAAGAATTTGGGCCGACTGGGTATTCTTGACGTCGTACAGCCAGCCTTGCACCGTCAGATGCCCATTCGCGACGGCAAGATTGCCGAAGGCGATCATCGCGGCGTTCGGCGGCGGGGAGTTCCAGGCGAGATAGTTAATCTCAGGAGGCTGCCCCGGAACCTGCAATGGATAAAAACTCTTCGAGACAAGCTCGACGACTCCAGAAACGTCCAGATCATTCCAGAGCGTGCTATTGAAAGTCTTGAGCAGTGCGGCGTTCTGAGGATCACTACTCGCTTCCTTGAAATCAGGAACGGCAAGGCGTACCTTCTCGACTCCCAAACTGGTTCCTGTCTTGACCCAGTCCTGGGCGTCCGCCATCGATGAGAGCAAGAAGAGACAAGCGACAAAGGTCAGCAGCCCAAACGCAGTGGGGACCTTGAGCGACTTGTTTTGGAGAACTAACGTCGCGGGCTCATTCTTCGTCTTAACAGCATGAAATTTTGAGTTCACGAATATCGTATTCCGATAGGAATCTCTCGACAAGGTTTTATCGCTGCTGCATGCACTATTTAATTGATTGAAGTTCCTATTTTGCACTTCTTTTATATCCTCGCATCACGCGTGTACCCAGTTGATAACGCGCTGGAAGTACATCGCCACTTAGCGTTTGTAATCGAACCAAAACTCAACAGAAATCTTGCTTCCCGAATATTCCGCCGGCAGCGGCCCAAAAGTCTCGATTCGCTGCAGTGCGCGCACTGCTGATACGTCAAGTGAAGGCACTCCACTGGATTGTTCCACCCGAACATTCGCAGGATGGCCGTCTTTAGCTACATCGAAGGTCACGTACACGCGTTCGGCGGTCGTGATCCTCGGATCAACCTCATATTTGAGCCAGTTCTCGGTTACCTTTTGCTGGATCAAGTGGACGTAATAGGCGTACTTCGTTCCGAAATCGCCGCCGCCTCCCGAAATTCCAAAGCCACCCTTCGCTCCCGCCGCGCTGAAACTGCCGTAAGGGCCGCTGACCGGACCGCCTTCGCCAAAGGCAACTTGATTCGTCTCAGGCTCGGGTGCCGGCTGAGATTTTTCTTTGGTGACTGTTTCTTGTTTCGGCTTGGGCTTGATCTTGGTGTTCTTGCCCTGAATTTCAATTGCGTCCCGCTCTTTTTCCTCAATCTTCGGCTGGGACTGGGTAATTCCCTTGGACTCGTTCGCCAGGACGTTTTGCGTCTGCGCCGGATTCGCCGGCAGCGGCACCGTGCTCACCAATGTTGCGCCGATCGCATCCCCTCCGCCGCCCGTCCCCCAGGCATCCCCGCTCGGATGTCCGAACACCGCAGCGTATCCAATGAGCGACGCAGTGATTCCTACATGCAGAACTACCGACCACGTCAGCGCGCGTCCCCATCCGTCGTGTTCGAAATAAATTTCAGCGTTTGCTGCCATTTTGCTCGAGCGGTTGCGTCACGATACTTACATTCGTAAATCCTGCTTGCTTCACAGAGTCCATCACCGTCGCAAAGGCTCCAAAAGGAACATTTTCATCGGCCCGCACAAAAATGAACTGGTTTCGCGGATCGCGAATCTTTTGCTTTAATTTTGCGCCAATCTCGTTGATGTTGATCGTGTCATTCCCCAGAAACACACGCTGATCCTTGTTGATCGTGATCACCATCCGCTCTTCCGTGATTTGCTTGACCGTGCGAGTCTTGGGCACGCTCACATCGATGCCGGACTGCAGGACGGGAGCGGTCACCATAAAGATGATGAGGAGCACAAGGACGACGTCTACAAGCGGCGTGATGTTGATGTCGGCGAGGGCTGTCTGCGTTCGGCCGCCAGAAGTTGTAAATGCCATCAGCGCCTCGCGTCGACCGGAATCTGGGCTGGAACTTGCGACTGGCTGTGTTCGACGGCATTCAGTATCTCGAGCGCGAAATCATCGCAACGCGACGCAGACTCGCGGATCGAGGCACCAATAAGGTTATATGCGATGACTGCGGGAATCGCGGCAGCCAAGCCGGCCGCCGTAGTGATCAGAGCTTCGGAAATGCCGGGAGCAACCGCGCGAAGCGTTGCGGCGCCTGCTGTTCCCAGCCCATGAAATGCATCAATGATGCCCCACACCGTTCCGAACAGACCGACGAATGGTGTGACAGCGGCTGTGATTGCCAGCCATGGGACATTTCGCTCAAGTCGCGTGATCTCTTCCGATGCGCCAATTTGCATACCGCGCTGGATGGATACCAGGTTCCTGAGCGCGCCGGAGGTCGAGGCCTGCCTTCGGTACTCTTCGTAGCCGCCGTCAAACACGCCTACGAGAGGGCTGGGCTTAAACTGATCCGCGACTGCGGCAATGTCCTGCAGGCGCTGTGCTTTGCGGAATGCGCGCACAAAACGGCCGCTCTGCGCGCGGGCACGCCGGAGCAAACTCCATTTGGTCAGGATGATGGCCCAGGAGATCAGACTGAACACCAGCAGCACAAGCAAAACCAGCTTGGCCACCGCGCCAGTGTTGGAGATCATGTCGGCGATTTCACCGCCAACGAACACTGCCAGCAAGGGGAAAAATTGCATCGGGTTTTTGGAGAACGCCTGCTTGAATTATAGATGAATCAGGCTACGCATTTTCCGATATGTACCCGATGTGCCAATGAAAAGTGCATCGGAAGACCACTGTTTGATGTCACGCCGCGCAACCACATCACCTTGTCCAACTACGCGGTCACATCCCGCAATGCGACGCACAACGCTTTGGAAGCTTTGCCGCTGTTGCGCGCCAGCCTGAACACTTGCGGCCAAATCCAAGGGCGCGCTACCGCGAACAAGACAAACTCGCCTTGAGAAAACTTCCCTTCAGAATTCACGAAACGATCGAATGGAGGAAGCTCAAACTGACTTTCGTCGGAAATCACTTTCAAAACTTCGAATTCTATCTCCCTCTGTTGAGCGGCGCGCGCAACCGCCGCGGCCTCCATATCGACCGCCAAGGCGCCGAAAGATTCCCGGAGCTTCGACTTTTGAGTCGGGTTCGCAATCGACTGAAAGCTCACGAGGACGCCGTCGCCATGGATCAAGCGGGCGCTGCTTCCATCGCCCGCGTCGACAACCCGCCCGGGGCGCACGATGTCCCCGACTTTCAAAGTCGGGTCGAGACCCCCTGCAAAGCCAACGGAGTAGATGGTGGAAGGCTGAAAGAAGGAAAAAATTGCCTCAGCAGCTCGTCGTGCGGCGCTTGCGCCAATGCCGCCACAGATCAGCACGCAACTGTCATTTTCAAAAAATCGGAATTGACGCCCATCATGCTGCCTCTCAGTCGAGCGCCAATCCTTAACCAACGGATGGACTTCGCGCTCGAGCGCGGCAACGATGGCGATCTTAGGCATATCCGTTCGCCAGGAACCACTCGACTGCCTGTCGCAATGCATTGTCGACGGGAACAACTTTCCATTCGAGTTCGCGCTCGGCCTTCGCGGAACTGGCAAACATTTTTTTCTTGCCCATGCGGACCGTGTCAATCGTCGCGCGAGGCTCTCGCCGCAGGAGCCGTCCAGTGATGGCTTCGTCGACTACTCCGGTCGCGAACGCAAAAATATAAGGTAACTTCACTTTAGGGGATGGTAAGCCGCTTATTTTTCCTAGCTTGTCGAGTATCTGCTTCAAGGTGAGATTCTCGCCGCCCAGAATATAGCGCTCGCCCGACGTCCCGCGTTGCAGGGCAACGAGGTGTCCGCGCGCGCATTCCCTGACATCTACCAGATTCAGGCCAGTCTCGACATACGCGGGAAATTTCTTCTTCAGAAAATCGACCACAATCCTTCCGGTTGGCGTCGGTTTCACATCCTGAGGGCCGATCGGAGTTGTAGGATTTACCGTAACGACGTGAAAGCCCTTGCGCCCTGCTTCCAACGCGACCTGCTCCGCCATGAACTTCGATCGCTTGTAGTGCCCGATCATATCGCAGAGCGAGACAGGAGAGTCTTCATCCGCCGGCTCTCCGTTACTACTGAACCCCATGGTTGCAACGCTTGAGGTGTAGACCATGCGGCGCACGCCATTCTTGCGAGCTGCCTCGATGATGGCTTGCGTGCCTTTTACATTGGAGCGGTACATTTCATTGGGATCGCGCACCCAGAGCCGGTAGTCCGCGGCTACATGAAATACGGTGTCGCAACCCGACATCGCGGTTTCCAGTGATTTCGCATCGCGTAAATCACCCACCGCCGTCTCGGCAGGAAGTCCTTCAAGATTCTTGAGATTGCTCGTCGAACGGACCAGCAGCCTGAGCGCCGCTCCCTGGTCGGCGAGAACTCGAGCCACGTGGGAGCCTAAAAATCCGGTAGCGCCTGTAACAAATGCTTTCAAGAGTTCTCGATTAGTCCGGTCGGTGTGAGTTTACAGGGCGGATTCAATTGGGCCAATATAGGGCTTGCGGCGGAACCTTATTGGCGACACCAGTTGGCGACACCAGCAACAGCCTGCGGATCAGTTCTCTGCTTTTTCCATCACCTTCGCGTACGTGGTAAGCGCCAGCAACGGAAAATACTGTCGGTACAGGTGATACATCAGGTAGAACACGCGTGGAAATCCCGTCCCTGTGTACAACGTCTCATTCCACGACCCGTTTCGATTCTGTGTTTTCATCAAGTAGGCGATACCGCGCGCAACCGATTCGCTTCGCGTGTCTCCAACCGCAAGTAGTCCCAGGATCGCCCAAGCCGTCTGCGAGGGGGTACTGTCCCCTTGCCCGCGAAGGCTCGGATCATCATAGGATCCGACGGTCTCCCCCCATCCGCCATCGGCGTTCTGCATCATGCGCAGCCACTCTGCGCCCTGCTGAACGTAAGGCTCGTGCAGGTCCACTCCAATCGAATCGAGACCTCTCAGCACCAATGCCGTGCCGTACACATAGTTCACGCCCCAACGTCCAAACCAGCTTCCGTCAGGCTCCTGCTCATCACGAATGAACTGGATCGCCCGTCTCACTGACGGATGCTCCTTGTTGTATCCGTAGGTGGCAAGCATCTCGAGAATGCGTCCGGTAATATCCACGGTCGCCGGATCGAGCATGGCATTGTGATCGGCGAACGGGATGTGTTCGAAGACCATCTTGTCGTTGTCTTTGTCAAACGAGGCCCAGCCGCCGTTCTTGCACTGCATGGAAAAAATCCAATCGATGGCTCTCTGCACCGATTCCCGCTGGTATCGACCGTTGGGATGCTCGACGCGGCTCAGGCCGAGGCAAACCATCGCGCTGTCATCCACGTCCGGATAAAACTCGTTGTTAAACTCGAAGTACCAGCCTCCCGGCTGTCCCTTCTTATTCTTGACCTTCCAGTCTCCGACTGTGCGTACTTGCTTTTGCAGGATCCAATCGGCGCACTTCACCATCCGCGGATCGGTTGCCGGAACTCCTGCTTCGCCCAGGGCAAACAACGCGTACGCTGTATCCCATACCGGGGACATGCAAGGCTGCATGCGGAAGGTGTCTTCCTCTTCAATGCCCAGCTTTTCAAACTCATCCATTGCCCTGATCACCTGCGGGTCATCGAGGGAATATCCCAGGCAGCGCAAGGCGATGATCGCGTTCATCATCGAGGGATAGATCGCTCCCAGGCCGTCGCTCATCTCAAAGCGCGCCAGCATCCACTTCTCAGCCTGCTTGAGAGCGACCGACCGCAGCGGCCGCACGTGGACGCGCTCCAGCCAATGCGTCATCCGATCCAGCACCAAAAAGAAATTGCGCCAGGACACGAGTTTCTTCGCCCAGTGCAGGTGCATACGGGATTTCTGCATCCCGCCCACGAAAAGCTCTTCTACACCCATCTCCCGAGGAATCTTCTTGAATGGCTTCTTCGCGTAGCAGATCGAAAGCGGCACCAGAATGGCGCGCGACCAGGACGAGATTTCGTAGATGTTGAACCAGAACCACTTCGGAAACAGCACAATCTCGGGCGGAATTGCCGGAACGGCATCGTAATCGTATTGCCCGAAGAAGCAGAGGTAGATCTTGGTGAAGGTATTGACCTCGGTGACGCCGCCCATCTCAAGAATTTTCTTTCGGGCGCGAACCAAAACCGGGTGGTCGGCGGAATATCCCGCCAGCTTTAATCCGAAGTACGCTTTGACGGAAGCGCTGATGTTTGATGGGCCAGCCGCATAAATCCCCCAGCCCCCGTCCTCGTTCTGATGTCGGAGGATCCAGTTGGCTGCCTTCTGGAATCGTTCCTGATTTCCCGTCCCAAGCAGGGTGTGAAGAAGAATGTAATCGGATTCGAGGGTGGTGTCGGCTTCCAGTTCGCCACACCAGTAGCCATCTTCATGCTGTTCAGAGAAGAGGTAATCTCGTGCCGCGGCGATCGCCGCGCTGACGCGGCTGCCAAGTCCTTCAATTTTACCGAAACGAAACTGTGGATCGGAACCTGTTACGGCTGGCGCAAAATCAGAATCGGGGGAGTTGGGTTCCATTAATTCTTGCTCCAAATCTGCTTCTGGAGGCCCTTAACGCTTGAATCATCTGCGAGCGTTTGGGGGGCATCCGCATTACGTCGCACTGGCCGGGGCCGCCGCGATGGCTTCCACAATCTCTGGAGGAAGCCCGAACCGCACGTTCTCCGGCATCACCTCGAGTTCCTGTACATTCTGGTAGCCTTTACCGCGAAGAAACGCCACCGTCTCCTCAACCAGATGTTCTGGAGCCGAAGCGCCCGCGGTCAGGGCGATCGTCTTCACATCCTTCAGCCATGCGGGTTCGATATCGTTGCAACTGTCAATCAGGTGGGCGTTCGTGCCCAGATTCCGCGCGACTTCAACCAGCCGGTTAGAGTTCGAACTGTTCTCCGACCCAACAACCAGCAGCAGATCCGAATCCGAGGCCACTTGCTTTACGGCAACTTGCCGATTCTCGGTTGCGTAACAAATGTCCTGGGCCGCCGGTCCTTTTATGTTCGGGAACTTCTGTTTGAGCGCAGCAATGATGTCTTTCGTTTCGTCAAGGCTCAGCGTGGTTTGCGTCAGGTACGCCACGCGATTCGGATCCGGCACATCCAACGATGCGACCTGCTCCGGCGATCCAACCACCTGAGTCACCATCGGCGCTTCGCCCAAAGTTCCGATCACCTCATCGTGGTCCTTGTGACCAATCAAGATGAGAGAAAAGCCTTCCTTCGCGAATTTCACCGCCTCAACGTGAACCTTCGTCACCAGCGGGCAGGTTGCGTCAATCACACGCAGGCCTCGCCGCTCGCTGTGCTCTCGGACTTCCGGCGACACTCCGTGGGCGCTGTAGATGATGCGCTCGCCATTGGGGACCTCGTCTTCGCTATCGACGAAGATCGCGCCCTTTCCGCGAAGCTCCTCGACTACAAAGCTGTTGTGGACGATCTCCTTGCGAACGTAGATGGGGGGGCCAAAGGCCTCGAGAGCGATACGGACCACGTCGATCGCACGAACCACACCGGCGCAGAATCCGCGCGGTTTAAGCAAGAGCAAAGTCTTTTCGTCAGTCTTGTTGAGAGTTCCTGTCACAATAAGGTCCTGTTCCCCCGCACTATCCTGTCAGTCGTTTCGTATAGGAGAGTGACGCTTTTCGCTTGAATTTCGATGCAAAAAGCCCATTAATTCTTGCCTTCAGGGTACACGAAGATCAACGGGCGATACTACTAAACTATCGAATAAGTACCGGGATGGTCAATGTAAGCCACAGAAATGGCGGGGATTAGCAGCAAACGGCTTCATCTGGGCAGCGAACGGAATTACTCCTGTCCGAGCACCCACATCTCCCGGGCAAGTTCGGAGTGTCGGATGGTGCCGAGGTTGAGAACTGTTCTCGCGAAAATGTCCTCGGGCACCCCACTGGCGTCGACATGGACCAGCAGGTTGAGCTTGTCGTAGTAGGCAATAAGAGGCGCGGTGCTGCGGTTGTATGCCTCAAGCCGAATTTGGATCGACTCCGGCCGATCATCCTCTCTCTGAAAAAGGTTCCCATTGCAGCGATCGCAGCGCCCCTCCGTCTTCGATGGCCGGTCGGTCAGGTGATAGACCGCCTTGCAGCCCTCACACGTTCGCCGGCCCGCCAGACGGGCTACGATGTCATTGATGGGCAGCGTGTAGTTCAAAACCGCGTGCAGCGGCAGACCTTGATCCTGGGTAAGGCTGTGGAGGGCTATTGCCTGGCCCAAGGTGCGTGGAAAGCCATCCAAAATGAAGCCCCCAGCGCACTTCAAGCACCTGGCGCGCTCCGACACGATCTCCCAGACAACGGCATCCGGCACCAATTCGCCGCGCCGCATGCAGGCGAGGGCGTCTTTCATGGCCGGACTGGGGTCCGGCTGGTTCCCTGCTGCCCGAAAAACATCGCCCGTTGACAGATGGCAGGCATGCAAACGTCGGTTGAGTAAATCTGCCTGAGTACCTTTTCCCACGCCTGGAGGCCCGAGCAGGACTAACCGCCACGGCTGGTTCGCTTCGCACGTAACCCCGCACGGGGATGAGGGTCCTTGCAACCACATGCTACGAGTTTCATTCCTGGAAAGCGCCATGCCACAAAATCTACGCATGAAACGGCTTCCGCGCCGTGATACGGATCACATCCTCTGGTGGCTGGAAATAGCGGCGGGAGAAGGGTTTCCTCGGTAGATACCCCTAATGGCCCGGTCGTGCCCCCCTCTCCCCACCCCGTGCCATTGTCATTACTTCAGTAACCGGGCAAAGTAGGGGCGTCATTAAGAGACATCCAATGCTGGAAGCAAATCATAGGACGATGATGAGTTCGAGGATGCGGACCGGGAAACCGAGTCAGCAACCGCGGAGACTCCTCATGGCGCTGGCGATTCTGCTTGTGGCTTTGATTGCGCTCCTGGTGAAAGACCGTCAGTTCTGGTTCGGAGCCGAGCAGGCGAATATCGAGTCCGATATGCCCGAAGCGACCGTGACCTCTGAAACGACGGGACGGACTCCAGTCCGCACCGCTCGAGGGACCTCTGCCACTCAACCCCGGAGAGCCACCGTATCGAAGATTTCCGCGGACAGCTCAACGAATCCAGCGATCGTGACCACCACCCGGTCGACCCTTCGTCCGCTGGGCGTTCAAGTTGTCGCGAAGGACGCCAATCGGAAGACGATCGAAGACATTCAGAACACCGCAAATTCAAACGACGCTATCGAGACGCCAACCAACGCTGCCGAGCGCGAACAGTTGGCCGCCGCAACCGCTCAGCCTGAGGTGAATGCTTCCTACCCCCTGCTGGCTCAGCACATGAACGTGCAAGGATCGGTAGTTCTGCAGGCCATTATCAGCACGACGGGAATCGTGGAGGAGCTTCGGGTACTCAGTGGACCCGCGATCCTGGCAACCGCGGCGCAGCAGGCGGTTCGTGAATGGCGCTTTAAGCCGGTCGTCCAGAACGGCCAGGCTGTCGAAACCAAGGCGCGGATCACGGTAAATTTCTCGATCAAAGTTGCCGACAACTCAGCCACCACCACGATCGCTGAGAGTCGCGCTTCAGACGTTCTTACCATCACCCGTTAGTCCGGATCATCTGCTCCGCATGTTTCCTGGAAGTCTCCGTCAGCTTGGACCCGCTTAACATCCTCGCAACTTCGTCGGTGCGCTCTTCTCCCGTAACCAGCCGGACGTTGGTCCGAGTGCGGCCACCGGTCTCTTTCTTTTCGATCACGTAGTGATGATCGCCAAATGTCGCAATCTGGGGCAGGTGCGTCACGCACAAGACCTGATTGGATCGCGCCAGAGACTTCAATTTCTTGCCGACTGCTTCTGCCGCCCTGCCACCGATACCGGTATCCACTTCGTCAAACACCAATGTCTTCTGTGCGGCACGATGTTTTCCCCTGCGCGAAGACGCTTGCCGCTCAGCAGGAACGGTTCCCGCCTCGATGCTGGACTTCAATGCCAGCATGACTCGTGAGAGCTCACCACCCGATGCGACGTGTTCGAGCTGACGCATTGGTTCACCCGGATTTGTGGAGATCATGTACACAACCTCGTCAATGCCGGAGGATCTCCAGGATTTCTCGTCCACGCTTTGGGTCGTTTCAATTCGAAACGACGATCTCATCGCCAGATCGTTGATCTCCGCTTCAACCAATTTCTCGAGCCTCTTTGCGGCATCACCACGTCGATTCGACAGGGTCCTGGCAGCAGCCATGTATTCGTCCGCAGCCAGTACTGTTTCCCTTCGCAATCCTTTCAGTATCTCGTCCTTGTTCTCGACTTCGGACAGCTTTCGCGAAACCTCCGCACCAAACTGGATCACATCATCCAGCGTGGGACCGTACTTGCGCTTGAGGCGATCCAGCGCGGCGAGACGGTCTTCGACTTGCGCCAGATGCTCCGGCGACGCCTGGATGCCTCCCGCGTAGTCGCGCACGGTGGCGCCGACGTCTTCCACGCTGATTCGTGCGCTCTGCAGGGCTGTGAGGGCTTCCTGAAATTTCGGCTCGTACTTGGCGAGTTCTTCGACCTGTTTCTGCGCGGCACGGAGTGTCGAGGCCGTTGAACCGGTCCCGTCGTACAGCAGATCGAACGCATTCATAGCCGCGTTGTAGATTTTTTCGGCATTCGCCAGCACTTTCTTCTGGCCTTCGAGTTGTTCGTCCTCACCCGGCTGGACTTGCGCATCTTCGATCTCGCGCTTTTGAAAGACCCAGAGATCCATCAAACGAAGCCGGTCCTGCTCACCCTGTTCCAGTTCCTCTATACGCAGCCGGCACCGGTTCCACGAGTCGAACGCCGTGGAGACCCGATCCAGAGAACTGCCGGCAAAAATATCAAGCAATTCCAGTCGCGCAGCGCCGTCGAACGACAACATCGACTCTTTCTGGGCGTGGATAATAGCGAGATGGGACGCCAGTGACCGTAGAACGGCAACTGTGGCCGGCTGATTGTTAACGAAAACCCTTCCCTTACCGCCAGAAGCAATTTCACGTCGCAGGATCAACGATCCGTCGTCGGATTCATCGAGTCCATTGGCTTCCAGAATCTCGCCAAGGCGCTTCTCAGCCTCTTCCCCGCTTTCGAACACAGCGGAAACAACCGCCCGCGCTGCGCCTCCGCGGATCACATCGGCCGATGCTTTCTCTCCCAGAAGAAGCGCCAGCGCATCGATCAAAATCGATTTTCCCGCTCCAGTTTCACCCGTCAGTAAATTGAGACCGCGGCCAAACTCGACGACCAGGTTGTCGATAACCGCGTAATTCTCGAGGCGAAGCTCAGTTAGCACGGGCCACCCTGCAAAGCTGAAGTTTTGCGCAGCATAGCATGAAAAAACTGGTTATCCTCCGTTCAAAGATCTTCGGGTGAGTGTCATGTACCGTACGTTGCAACGGAGCGCCCTCGATGGTTTGCCGGTATCCTAGTTTTGAAGCTACCGTTGTCTTACAATCATCTAAACTGAATTTATGGCGCTTGCTGGACAATCTGCGGTCGAAGACCCGCCGCTTTCCATCCCAACCACCATGTTGGCCGCCGTCTATCGGGGGGTCAACGATGTTCGTCTGGAAACCGTGGCGGTTCCCACTTTGGGTCACGGCGAGATGCTTGTCCGAGTCCATTCCTGCGGCGTTTGCGGCACCGATCTGAAGAAAATCTCGACCGGTTCCCATTCCGCCCCGCGCATCTTCGGACACGAAACCTCTGGCGTGGTTGCGGCCCTCGGGAAGGGCATTACCGAATACCGCCTGGGCGACCGCGTCATGGTGTTCCACCACATCCCGTGCGGCGAGTGCTTCTATTGCAGGAATAAGACCTTCGCGCAGTGTTTGACCTACAAGAAAGTTGGATGCACAGCTGGTTTCGAACCTGCGGGCGGAGGATTTGCCGAATATGTCCGGGTGATGGACTGGATCGTCAAAGATGGTACCGTTCGCATCCCAGCCGAGGTCCCCTTCGAGCAGGCCTGTTTCGTGGAACCCGTCAATACCTGCATGAAAGGGATCAACGCGCTGCGCCTTAACCCGGGAGAGACGGTGCTTACTATCGGGCAAGGTCCAATCGGCATCATACTAAGCGTATTGGCCCGCCGGGCTGGGGCCACCTTAATTACTACCGATTTGTACTCGGAGAGGCTTAAAATAGGAACAAGTTTCGGGTTAAACCTAACGATAGACGCTTCTCAATCAAACGTAGTTCAGCGCGTTCGCGAATTGACCGAGGGACGTGGTGCCGACGCCGTGATTCTCGCTGTCGGTGGAAACTCGTTGATCCGCACCGCTATGGATGCTGCTCGTCCCGGCGGACGGGTCTTGTTGTTTGCGCAAACTCAACACGGGGAGGCCGTGGTTGACCCCGCGGCGATTTGTGTCGACGAAAAAACCTTGGTGGGTTCTTACAGCGCTTCGGTGGACTTGCAGAGCGACTCGGTCAATTTCGTGATGAATCGCGAGATGGACCTGGGGCGGTTAGTCAGTCATCGCTTTCCGCTGTCAAAGTCTGCCGAGGCCTTGGAGTTAGCTGCGCATCCGCAGCCATCGTCGATGAAGATCGTGATTCAGCCCGGCAGTGGTTGGGAAGGAAATCCGCAGTGAATGGAAAAATGACGGCCGCCGTCTTGTACGGCAAAGAAGACCTGAAGATCGAAAAAGTCCCCATCCCCCGAGTTGGAGATGGCGAGGTCCTCGTTAAGGTTCAAGTCGCATTAACTTGCGGAACGGATTTGAAGGTGTATCAGCGCGGCTATCACGCCCGCATGATCGTTCCACCTGCGCTGTTCGGCCATGAACTGGCAGGAGTTGTCGAAGAGGTCGGAGGCGGAGTCCACGGATTCAAGCGGGGCATGCGCGTCGTTGCGCTCAATTCGGCTCCCTGCCAGATGTGCTTCTACTGCTCCAAGCATCAGGAAAATCTCTGCGAAGACCTGCTCTTCAACAACGGAGCCTACGCGGAATATATCCGCGTCCCGCGCCGGATCGTTGATGCCAACATGCTGGTCATTCCGCCGAACGTGAGTTTTGAAGACGCGGCGATGACCGAACCACTGGCATGTGTGCTTCGAGGACTGCACGAAACCGGAGTTGAGATCGGCGATACCGTCGCGATTCTTGGCGGTGGGCCCATCGGATTGATGTTTGTCCAGGTTGCTCGAGCCATCGGCTGTAACGTGATCTCGGTCGTCAAACGTGATGGCCAGGTCGAAGCTGCAAGACAGATGGGCGCACACGAAATCATCCAGACCACGAAATCCGCGAATGTAGTGGAGGCGGTACGTGCTCTGTCGCCGCAGAAGCGCGGTTGCGACGTTGTCATCGAGGCCGTCGGCAAGCCAGAAGCTTGGGAGTGGGCTGTCGACATGGTGCGCAAGGGCGGAACGGTGAACTTCTTTGGCGGCTGTGCGAGCGGAACCAAGGTGCAGCTCGAAACCAACCGTCTGCACTACTCCGAGATCACGCTCAAAGCCACATTCCATCACACGCCGGAAACCGTGCGTCGTGCTTTTGGTCTGATTGCGGCCAAAAAAATTCGGCCGACTGACTACATCACCGGGGAAGCACCACTGTCCCGCCTGCAACAGGTTCTGCGACACATGTTGAACCGCGGGGGCGATATCAAGACCGCAATTATTCCCGGCCATTGATCGCCTCTGAATTCAGCCGCCAAGCGGTAATTGAGAGACAGGCTGACAGATGCGTCCGGTTGGAAATCTAGCAAAGGATCCTGTTTTTTTTTCGGAACGCGATAAGTCGACAACCGTGGCTCAACTCGCCAACCAATCGCCATCAGCCTCAGCTCTTGGCTGGAGCCGCCTTCCGGTCAACTACGCAATTCCTGATCGCGCCCCCAGTATTGAGGAGGCACGTCAATACTGCGAACTCCTGGCCCACTCTCATTACGAAAATTTCTCGGTCGCTTCGTGGTTCCTTCCACGCCGCCTTCGACAGCATTTTTTCAATGTTTATTCCTATTGCCGTATATCCGACGATCTCGGCGACGAGGTCGGCGACAAAGCAGCGTCCTTGGAATTACTCGATCAATGGCAGCGGGAATTGGATGAGTGCTATGAGGGGAGCCCGAAACATCCAGTATTCGTAGCGCTCGCCGAAACCGTGCGCAAGTTTGAAATTCCCAAACACGAGTTTTCGGATCTGCTGATCGCATTTCGTCAGGATCAAACTGTCACTAGATTCGAGACTTTTGACGACGTCCTTGCCTACTGCCGCTACTCGGCGAATCCGGTTGGCCATCTGGTGCTTTACTTGTGCGGATACCGCGATGCCGAACGCCAGCAGCTTTCTGATTTCACCTGCACCGCTCTTCAACTCGCCAACTTCTGGCAGGACGTCACTGTCGACTACGCCAAGGGCCGCATCTACCTTCCGCTCGCAGATCTGCGTCGCTTTGCGGTCAGCGAAGAGGACCTTGTTCGCAATCAGAATACTCCCTCATTTCGCGAGATGATGAAATTTGAAGTAGATCGTGCGCATGACTGGTTCCGCAAAGGTTTACCTTTGGTGGGGAAAGTCGACCGCGAACTGGCGATCGATCTCGACCTCTTCTCCCGGGGCGGGCAGGAAATTCTCCGGGCAATAGAGAAGCAGGATTATGCGGTTCTAGGAAACCGACCTTCAATTTCGAAGCCGCGCAAGTTGGCTCTTGTCGCCCGCGCAGCGCTCGGCAAGATGACTGGGAGAGCACGGTGAGCGCCGGCACCCATCAGGTTCCCATTCCCTGGACACCCGCTGCTCCGCAGCTTGTGATGGCCTATTCCGTTTGCAAGGGCATCACGCGCGCGGCCGCAAAGAATTTTTATTATGCCTTCCTTGTTCTCCCTCGTCGCAAGCGTGAGGCGCTCTGTGCCATCTACGCTTTCATGCGGCGTTGCGATGACATCACGGATGACACCACCCTGAGTTTTACCGAACGCCGCCAGAAACTCGACAACTGGCTTGACGCTCTTCATGCCGCACAGCAAGGCCAGCCAACCGATGATGCGATCCTTCTGGCATTAACGGACGCACAACGGCACTACTCGATCCCCGCCGGTCTTCTGGATGAACTGGCGCACGGCACGGCCATGGATATCGAGGTTGAAGAAGAGCAACAATCGGGCGATCCTTCCCCAAGTCGCCTGAATGTGCACTACCAGACCTTCGAAGACCTCCGGTTGTATTGCCATCGCGTGGCATCGGTTGTTGGGCTGGTTTGCATCCATGTTTTTGGTTATCGCGATCCAGCAGCGGAAAACCTGGCGGAACGCTGCGGGCTCGCATTTCAGCTGACCAACATCATTCGGGATGTTAAAGAGGACGCTGCGATGGGCCGGGTTTACTTCCCCGAGGAAGATCTCGCAAAGTTCGACCTCCGCGCCCACGAATTCTTACAGGCTCAGGACCCATCCCGCTTCCGATCTTTGCTCGCATTTGAAGCCGGCCGGGCGCGGGAATATTACACCAGCGGCGACGAGCTGATTTCCTACATCTCGGAAGACAGTCAGCCCGCCTTGTGGGTTCTGGTGAACATCTATCGCAGCCTGCTCGAAAAGATTGCCGTTAAACAATACGATGTGTTCACCGCCAAGGTGTCCTTGACCTCGTGGGAGAAACTGCGGATTCTGGGAAAGGGATTTCTACGGCGTCTGACGTGACAACGCACTCAGCGTCAAGCGAGCTTCGCGGAAGCCGGGATCGATAATCTCGGATGCACCCAACTTCATCCCAAACCAAAGTAGCCATCGTCGGCGGTGGTCTGGCCGGACTCGCCTCCGCGTGCGTTCTGTCTAATTTGGGGTACCAGGTATCGCTGTTCGAAAAGCGCCCATTCCTGGGGGGACGTGCCTCGTCGTATGAGCATCCCGCCACCGGAGAAGTTGTCGACAATTGTCAGCATGTTCTCTTTCGACTTTGCACAAACCTGATTGATTTCTACGAACGCATCGGTGTAGCGGATCAGATTCGATGGTTCGACCAGATGAACTTCATCGAACCCGGCGGACGGCTGTCGGTGATGCGTTCTTCGGTTCTTCCGGCTCCGTTGCACACGGCACCGTCCTTTTGGGGATTCTCATTCTTGAATATCAGGGACAAACTCTCGATCTCGCGTGCCTTGATGCCTCTCACCCTTTCAAAACAACGCGACACCGGAGAAAACTTCCAGCAATGGCTTGATCGACACGGCCAGAGCTCTGTCGCAGTAGCGCGCTTTTGGCATCCGATCCTGGTGAGCGCGCTGAGTGAAGAACTCCACCGAATATCTGTCCCCGCCGCGGCCCAGGTCATTCGCGAATCGATGAAGTCTCCCGGGGCGCGGCAGATGGGGGTTCCCATGATCCCGCTCACCGATCTTTACGATGCTGCCGGAACATACATTCGTGAGCGTGGGGGCGCGCTGCATTTTCGCAGCCCCGTGGAATCGTTCTCAGCCGACAACGCGGGTGTGCGCATCCGAGCGCGTGGAAGCGGACCAGATGCCACGTCCGCCGAGCTGGATTTCAACTACCTCATCCTTGCCCTGCCGTTCGACGTGCTCGGACGCATCCTGCCCGATACTTCAGACAGCAATTCACTGCGGGAGAACATCTCCCATTTCGAGAATTCCCCCATCACGGGAATTCATCTCTGGTTCGATCGCCAAATCTCTGACTTGGATCACGCTGTGCTGCTCGATCGCACCGTCCAATGGATGTTTCACAAATCGAGACTTCAGCCTTCACGCACCACGGAAGGAAGTTACATCGAGTTGGTGGTCAGTTCCTCGAAGAGTTTGATCGACAAATCAAAGGCAGAAATCGTAGACCTCGCAGTCAACGAAGTCCGCGAGTTCTTCCCTACTGCAAGCCAGGCCAATCTGATTAAGTCAGCTGTAATAAAAGAACTAAATGCTACGTACTCCCCCAGGCCAGGGATCGATCTCCATCGTCCGTCGGCCAATACTGCATGGCCTCGAGTCTCGTTAGCAGGCGATTGGACTGCGACTGGATGGCCTGCCACCATGGAGGGAGCAGTCCGCAGCGGGTATCTGGCTGCGGAAGCTTTGCTAAAGACTGCCAATGCCACCAGCCCGAATTTCATCCAGTCTGATCTTCCACCCACCGGACTGATGCGTCTATTCTCCTGATCCCTCCGCACGATACGTCTCCAAGTAATTAAACCCTGGTTCGATTGCGCCGATACCTAAGGCATGAAGCGGCAAGATATCCAACCCAGGCATGCGATGTGGGCGCGCGCAGAGGTCTCGTGGGACGAGCCAGCCGGGCAGTCCGTCCGCGCTACCGCGACGATCGAGGACACCTCGCATTCGGGAGCCTGCCTTCGCTTACGATCACCCATCCAAGTCGGAGCTCGACTTACCGTCAAATGGCATCGCGAACAATTCTCAGCAATTGCTAAGAATTGTCGCGCTGACGGCCGGGAGTTTCTTCTAGGGGTTCGGCGAGATCCGAATGTAGCAATTCGGCGGGACCTTGCTGCTGCGACCGCGGAAGAATCATCGGAAATCACCAAAGCATCGCAGCATCCTGAATCCGCCAATTCGACGGCGCAACCCGAGCCTGTTTCCGCGCCAACACCTGCCTCACTGAAATACCTCCCGGCGCGACCTGGCCCCGGAACCAAAGCAACCATCGCGGTTCGCTCGCGTTCTTTTCCGAGGCTGAAACCACAAGAGGAAGCTTTGGAAACTCCTCTGATCGTTTCCATGCGGTCCGCAACGTCTCAGCCGGCTATTCGCATTTCACGCGAGAAGATCCCAGCCCGCCCGTCCGAGGAACGGATCGTGTTGCCCTCGCAGAAAAGGAACGACATGCAACCTCCACACGCATTCTCAAACTTTTGGCACCGACTCGTAGGAGAAAACATGCCCGAGCAAAATATTTCGAAGGAGAATTCCGTGAACAAAACAAACACGCCCGCACCGGATACCAGTGACGCAGGCCACCCTCTCTTGTCCTATGAAGACATCTACCATGCAGCCGGAATTCTTAATCCACCGTCAGGCTATGGAATCCAGAAAGTCGTCGAGATGTTGAACAGTGACAGAATCCGGGAGTTGTCCAACGATATCAAGCGCGTATCCGTACTCATGGCATTGGACGCAGCGGGAGCATCTGCCGACGACGTCCTTCAGGATGCGACTCGACGCCAGCAAGCGCTCGACACGTACGAAGCAGGACAGGGCCGGCAACTCGAAGAGCTTGAGGCCAGAAAATCTAAGGAGAATTCACAGATCGAGGCGGAACTCGAGCGCCTTCGAGCGCATTACGCGGAACGAGTACAACGAAATCACGATCAAGTCGAGCGTCAGAAAGAGGTGCTTCGCGACTGGAAGATGGCGATGCAACATGAGAGCCAGCGCATTTCTGAGGTCATCGATCTTTGCCGCAAGCCTTCCGCATCCGCGGCCGCAGCATCGGCAGTAGTTTCCGTGAACTCTTCCTCGACGCGTACTGGCACGCTGGAAAAAGGAAGCTAATTTGTCCTGAATGACGGCAGAAAAAGGTAGCTACTTGGGCCGCCGACAAGCCACCAGAAGCCGGGTCCATGGATCGTCGTCAATCCGGCTGATCTGCACGACCGCGTGTTCGTTAGTGGTGTCCTGGATGAATTGGCCATCCCCGATGTACATTCCCGTGTGTGTAATGCTCTTTGGTGACGATCCGAAGAAGAGCAGATCCCCAGCCTGCAGATCCTTTCGTTCAACCGCAGTCACTCCCGTCCATGCAGCTTGCTGATCGGCATCTCGAGGCATGTTGATTCCGCGAGAGCGCATGATCATCTGCGTGAAGCCTGAACAGTCAAAGCCGAAGCTGGACGTCCCTCCCCACAGATATGGAATGCCCAAAAAGCGTTTCGCCAGTTCAATCGATTCCGGAATCGACCGCAACTTCGCGTCTGCCGAAACGTCGCTTGACTGGACCCACGCGGTTGTCTTTCCAGCCAGCCGGACTTGAAGCCAGCCCTCCACCTTCTTACTGCTCGCTTTCGCGTTCTTCGCCGAATCGCCATCCAGCGATACCACTTCGAGCCGAGTCTCATACGGAACAGTAATGACGGGCTTGTGACGTGTGACACTCGGTTCACTGTAGATGTTCGCGAAAAGAGCCTGCACTTGAACGACTGGCCCGGACGTCGCGTACCCATTGCCTGTCAGTACGGTCCTGATGTGACGGCTCGGCACCCATCCTTTGTAATGATCGGGTGTTTCAATCCGCGACCACTCTCCACGCGCAACAACCAGCGTTACATTGCTTCCGTAAATCGCTTGGGAGACTACATCATTCTTCTCGCTCGGCCCGGAGTACATATTGGCGACCGGAACAACGACTACCTGGACGTTTGCTTTGCCGAAGGCGAGCGTCGTACAGAGAAGAACTAAAGCGCCGCAGCGAAGGCCATTTCGGCGCGTGAAGTATTTTTTAGATAGATAGATCATCTCGCCACAATCCTCGGGTACAGCCGCATTCGGTGAACAACATCGCCTAGGACTTGGCGTCTTTTGAGGGTTAAGAGACAGATCGCTGTTGAGAATCGGTAGGCGATTTTGCGTGAACTCGACAATGCCAACGTGAGGATCGGAGAAAGAGTTAACAGAAGTTTAGATCCCTGCCCCATGAATAACCGAGAGAAGATCAACCGGTGGTCGGAAGATAGCACCGCCTCGCAAGCCTCGTCAATGCGTTCCAAACGCTAAACTGTGTACGAAATCCGGCGAGTTTTTGTGCACAGGTCGCAAGACTGCTGCTCATAGCTGCTCATCGCCTTGCGATCAAATCTTGCGACTCACTGCCCTCTCTGTGACCATCTGTGGCATCATCAACAGCGCATGCACCCCACTTCAAAATTGCAGTCGATTGCAAGGCTGGCTTGCCTGGCGGCCGTTGCACTGAGTTGTGCGAAAAGCTGGGCAGAGCCGACCTTACCAACGTTCTTTACCGATCACATGGTCTTGCAGCGGGACCATGAAATTCATGTCTGGGGTAAAGCGGATCCCGGCGAAAAGGTGTTAGTTACTCTTGCCGGTCGGAAGTCGGATGCAGCCGCTGACGCGAGCGGACGCTGGAGCGTCAACCTGCGCGCCTTGGCCGCAGGCGGCCCATTCATCTTGAGCGTCAAAGGCACGAAGGAAATTCTCATCAAGGACGTGATGATCGGTGAAGTTTGGATCGCCTCGGGACAATCAAATATGACATTCTCGCTCGGCGGGTCCGAAAACGCCGCGACTGATGTCCGTGCCGCAAACTACCCGCAGATCCGCCTGTTCACGGTTCCAAAGAAGATCGCCCTGACCTCGCAAGACAACACGCTTCCCGCACATTGGGAAATCTGCAACCCCGACACGGCGAAGGGCTTCTCCGCAGTGGGCTACTTTTTTGCGCGCGACATCCATCGCAAGCTCAACGTTCCGGTCGGCATCATCGAGAGTGCGTGGCCCGGAACTCCCATACAGCAGTGGATCGCTCCCGAAGTGCTGCGAGCTGACCCGGAATTGAAATCCGATGTTGACGAATGGGATCGCGCAACCGCAGCCCAGAAGGCATTCGCAAGCGCCGGCAGTTCCTTCGATTTGGAGTTCGACGATTTCGAACTTCTTCCCGCTCCGCCCGAGAACCGCCCTAAGAGCATCGCCGACTTCAATGAAGGCTCATCCCGAACGACGAATGGCGGATCATTTCAATACTCCTGGGCGGAATCTCCAAACAGTGCATTTGCTTTGACCGCTCCAGGCCACGGGAACAGCGGCTTCGCGGCCCAAGTTTCGGGCACGGCAGACGGAACAACAGACTCCATCCTGAGCGCGAACTACACGGAGGACGGTTCGAGTGTGGATATGTCTTCCTACGCAGGCATCCGCTTCTGGGTGCGCGGCAACGGATCGTTCCGCTTTCGCTCGAAGCAGCCCACCATCACCGACTACGACGACTATGCCGCACCGGTGACGAAAGCCACGGCCGACTGGCAGCCCGTCACAATCTGGTTTCGCGATCTTCGACAGGACGGTTGGGGCGTCGTCAGCGATTTCACGGCGAAGGCTCTCTCCGGCTTCTCGATTGAGTGCCTGACAACGGTCGAGTACGCTCCCATGCCGGTCTCAAGCCTCTATGAAGGAATGATCACACCGATCCTGCCGTATCCGGTGCGGGGCGCTCTCTGGTATCAAGGCGAGAGCAATGCCCTGCAGGCATATCGCTATCGAAAACTTCTTCCGGCGATGATCAGGAACTGGCGCGAAGCGTCTCACCAGAACAACCTCGAATTCCTGATCGTGCAACTACCGAATCACGGCGCAATCCCCGATCAACCTGTGGACTCTGCTTGGGCGGAACTACGCGAAGCAGAACTGATGACGGCGAAGAATACTCCCTCCACGGGAATCGCAGTGACGATTGATGTCGGTGATCCGAAGGATCTCCATCCTCATCGCAAAAAAGAGGTTGGTGAACGGCTGGCACTGTGGGCCCTTGGAACGACGTACAAACAGCCAATCGAGTACTCAGGTCCACAGTATCAGTCAATGAAGGTTGAAGGCGCCGAGGTTCGTCTTCACTTCACTCATGCATCGGGGATGCAGGCGCAAGGAGTTCCGCAGTTGCAGGGCTTCGCCCTCGCCGGAGCCGATCGCAAGTTTCATTGGGCCGAGGCCAGCGTCGACGGCGAC
Source organism: uncultured Acidobacteriota bacterium (assembly GCA_963820895.1). Lineage (GTDB taxonomy): Bacteria > Acidobacteriota > Terriglobia > Terriglobales > Acidobacteriaceae > Sulfotelmatobacter. The sequence continues at coordinate 101,837 of CAWGBW010000016.1, read as the reverse complement.
AACATCCTGGTCAAAAGCTCCGAGGTCCCTAATCCCGTTGCTGTTCGGTATGCGTGGGGTGACAGTCCCAATGCCAACCTGTTCAACAAAGAAGGCCTTCCCGCCTCGCCGTTCCGCACCGATGACTGGCCTGGGATCACCGCCGGCCATTAACTCAGGTGCCTGCGCGGGAAGCCCGTTCTTTCGTCGGTAATCCAATGAGTTCGACGTCTTTTCAGATATAGAATTCCCTTGTTTGCGGCAGAGCTAAATTTCTTATAAGACCCCCTATGAGACTCGTCACATTCCAGACTGGTGAAAAAAGGCCTCTCGTGGGCATCGCGGTTGGTGAGCAGGTATTTGCCCTGGATCAGCATTCATTCCCCGACATGAGTAAGTTGCTGTCGGCGGGCGCCTCGGCTTTAGAGCAGGCGAAGAGCGTTGAACGTGGCAATGCGAAACCTGCAAGCACCCATCGATCGGGCGACGTAACCCTTCTCGCACCCATTCCCAAACCGAGCAAGATAATCGCGGTGGGGCTGAATTATCGCGATCATGCGATTGAAACCAAGCTCGAGATTCCCCAAACGCCCATCATTTTCGCCAAGTTTCCTTCGAGCATCGTGGGACCCGATGCCCCGGTTGTTTTACCTGACGATGATCCGCAAGCCGATTACGAAGCGGAGTTAGCCGTTGTGATTGGAAGGACCGCCAAAGGCGTTTCTGAGGCGAACGCATTGGATTATGTCGCGGGGTACATGCCGCTGAACGATGTCTCGGCCAGACGATGGCAGTTCGCGGACAAGCAGTGGGTGCGTGGAAAGTCTCCGGACACCTTCTGTCCAACCGGACCATGGCTCACTACACGCGACGCTGTGGCCGATCCGCATGCGCTGGCCATTCGCATGCGCGTGAATGGGATCGTCATGCAGAATTCCAACACTTCCAATCTGATCTTTCAAATTCCCACGCTGATCGCATTCATATCAGCCGCAATAACGCTCGAGCCTGGCGACATCATCGCTACCGGTACGCCCGACGGGGTTGGCGTGTTTCGCAAGCCTCCTGTCTTCCTGAAGTCAGGAGACGTCATGGAAGTGGATATCGAAGGACTAGGCGTGCTGAAGAATGCGGTCGCCTGATCGTTCAACCCAACCAACCTATCAGGAGATTCGCTCGCTCCCCGGCGAGATCAGCGGAGACTCCGAGAGCGGCTCCCAGCGGTGTGGTTGACTCGCAAATTCTCGCGGTGTGCATTTCACGTACTTCTTGAACACAGAAGCGAAGTACGCGGGATTACAAAAGCCACAGCGGTCCGCCACTTCGGCAACGTTGAGCCGAGGATCCAGCAACGCCTTCTTGGCCAGTTCGACCCGCTGCCTGATTAGGAATTGTTCCAACGTCATACTGGTGGTGCGACGAAATACCCGGCTCAAATGTCCCGCGGACAGATGCACGGTGTCGGCGAGTTCTTGAATCGTGATATGGGCAGCGCCGCGCTCTTGCACCACGCGGCTGACCGCCAGCACAATCTTCTGCTCCCTCTGGCTGAACGTTGATGCCATTTGATGGGAGACGAGGTCGGCGAATCCGCGAAAAGCTTCGCAGGCTCCGAATGGGCTTGGAGAGTGCAACACGCTCGTGATGGCGCGATCTTTCGCCACCTTGATTTGCTGCGGGCTGACTCCGCTGCTGATCGTCTCCAGCGCAAGGTGTTCGATCCCCCAGGTCAGCAGCGCGCGCGACTGCTGGATCTCGACCGGGGAATGATCCACGGGCATTGCGAGCGACAAAAACTCGCGCATCACTGCCGAAACCGTTCCGCCCTGCCGCAGTGCTTTCACCAGGCGCTCCATCACTTCCGACGGCTGAGCCTTGCGCGGATTCGGATCATTGAAGAATGACACGCTATCGCTGCCGGAATCGAGGGCGGTGCAAGCCTCCTGATAGGCCTTCAGCAGCTCCGCCGGTTGTCGATGCTCTTCGCTGATGCCAATGCGAGCCGTCGCATTCGCCTGCGATCGAACCTTCAACAGGATGCTCGCCGCCATCTCCTCCAGCGATAAACGATGATGGCTGCGGTTTCGTGTTTCCTGACTGGTGAAAATGCAGATCTCGCCTGGTCGAACTACTGTCGCCAGAGAATTTGGCAGGCTCTGGCAGAAGTCTTCCACCATGTGCGAGAGGCGATTCAGCGTAGGCGACGGTGCGATGCTGACAGGTCCTGAATCCGGCCTCAGGAGTTCGATCTGCAGAACCAGAACGTGTTCGGGCAATCTTTGCAAACCGGCACTGTTCGCGAGACTCTTCAGGTCGTGTAAATCACCCAACTCCCCCGACAGCAGAATCGCCGCCAGTTCCTTGCGGTCGAGAAACAGATCGCGGTCATGTTTTCGTTGGATCTCGCTGATGAGTTGCAGCCGTTTCCAGGAGTTTGAAATGTATCGCGCGAATAGTTCGAGGATGCGCACCATTTCCGCAACCTGCATCTGGTTCACGACCGGGACTTGGTAATAGGCAGCCTCGAGGCTGGCAAAGTTGATGTGGGGCTGGCCCGCCAACGTCTCGCGCACCAGCCGGAATCCTTCCGCCGTGGGCGGCGAAGTCAAAACTTGTCCCGAGAAAAGCGTGCCGAGGTATTGACTGTCGCAGACCACAGGCACCGCAATGTCGGTGAGCCCTACGTGGCATCCATAAACTTGGGTGCAGCCTGTTGCCCGGCAGCGTCGCTTCGCCGGCATGTCGGATTTGGCGCAGGTTTCATCTTCATGCGCGCCGAATCCGTGGACCAAGTCGCAGAAGAGCGTGCTGGGTGAGTTTCGATTTCCCTCTCCCACCGTGGATAGTTGCAGTTGTACGAGCGCGTCACCCGTGCCGACCCGGCTTTTGAACTTAAGTTTGAGGGGGTCCAATTCCTCATCTTCTTCATGCCACATGAGTTCGACATTACGGATGGGACTGCTGTTATTGAGGAAAAGAAGAAAGTGTTTAAACAGCTCCAAATCCTTCTGGAATTCCCGCTTTAAGGCCCCAGTGAGCAAACTACGATGTTTTTTCAAGCCCTGTCCCTCGACCGGACAGGATTCTATTACAGTCGATCGTCATTGATCATCAATAAAACGATCAGAAAATGCCGGTTATCCGGTTCTGCCAATGGATTATCGGCTAAGGATGGGCACGCACGGTCAGGCCGCCATCCACGATCAGGTCCGTCCCAGTGATGAAGCCCGAGGCATCGGAAGCAAGAAAGAGCGCCGCCTCCCCGACATCGTGAGGAAGCCCACGCCGGCCAACGGGATGCAACGCGGCCGTCTTGGCGGCGACGGCAGCCGGATCCGGAGCTGTGCTCAAATAGTGTTCCCACAATCGCGTATCGATATACCCCGGGCAAATGCAATTCACGCGAATGTGTTTTGGCGCCAGATCAAGGGCCAAATTTCGCGTCAGGGCCACCATCCCGGCCTTTGAGCACGCATATGGAATAGAGTCGGGAAAGGCGTGAGAAGCGTGGATTGAGCTGATGTTCACGATCACGCCTCCCGTTTCAGGGAACAGAGGAACCGCGGCTCGGGCCAAAAGGAATGGGCCACGAAGATTGACGTTCAGAATCAGGTCCCAATCTTCCGGCCTGACTTCCTCAATCGGTTTGTCCAGTTCTATCCCCGCATTGTTAACCAGAATATCCAGCCGCCCATAAAACTTCCGGAGCGCTTCGACCGCCTTGTCAATGTCCCGTGGCTCGCCCAGGTTCGCTTGCAGATATTTCACCGGCAAGGCAGAGTTCAGCGCAGTTAGGTCGGCCGCAGTCTGCCTGCCTTGTTCGGAGTCGTTGTCGAGGATAACGACACATGCATCTTCCCGCTGAAACACGGAGGCAATCTCGCGCCCAATGCCTTGCGCCCCTCCGGTGACCAACGCCACTCGTCCGCCGAGCTTGCCTGTGCGTCCGTTTTCGCTCATCGCTGCTGCACCTAAGGTGGAACCTGTCGCCTCAGCGCTCCTTCTCAATAAAAATCAGTTCAGAACTGTTGGCTGTAGAGAGACCGACTTTGAGCCCGCCCTTCATCAGATCATTCCCGGTCGCGGCCCGGTCCGTCGAAGTTTTGTCGTTAAAGTGAAGCCGATATCGAGCCGACGGTTCCAGCCCCTTCAACACGAACGAATGACTGCCCTCATTCTCAACTGTCCCGCGAAAGGCAAAGACCACGCCCTTTCCGCGAGCCGGATCCCAGTATTCGATCCCGTCCCAGTGAACGCCGTCCGGGCGCGGAGAGACATGATACAGGTTCGCGTCCCGGATCAAAGGCCGAAGTTCTTTCTTGTACAGATCGATTTCCTGCTTGGCTGCGGTGTGCTGTTCAGGCGACCACGCGTTGGTATCGAGCATGATCGTGAACCAGCCCATCATTCCGCTACGCAACATATATCGGAAGTTTTCAATTTGCGGCACGGGCCACTTCTCGACATAGCTTTCCATCATTGCCGCGGGAAGGACGTGGATGGTGTCGTAGAACGCTCGCCGGTTTGAGACCGGATCGTAGGTATCTGTAATCGAGAAATAGTCCCCATGCGACGCGCTACCGAAATCCACCATCCGTCCGCCGTCATTGCAGATCTCAAACAGAAGGCCTGGATGGTTCTTTCGAAGCCCTGCATAAATATCGTAGTAGGCCCGCACAGCGTGATAACTCACGTCCGTCGAGTTCGAGCTGTCGACCCAGTACGCCCCCCATGATTTGTAGATGCATTTGTTCAGCGGATCCGGAGCGGCGTGGGGATGATTGTTGCGATCGCATCCATGCGCGACCAGATAACCATCGTGCTCCAGCATGTCGAGGTGATAGTCGGTCACGACACGCTCCACCTCGTTCTGCGCCCAGTGTTTCGCTTCCGGCACACCGAGATCGATCGTCTGGCCCTTGAACGGTTCAGGTTTCCAGTCTGCCGGAATGTCCGTCACCATCCAGTCGCGCACTTTCTGATCGCGAGCGTTCAACGCGCCTTTCTCAGTCGAAAGTCCTGCCTGCGTCCAATCGATCCACAGACCAAATCGAAGGCCGTGTTTGTGAGCGTCCTCCGCAATCGGGGCCAAGCCACGAGGAAATTTTTGCGGATCGGGATACCAGTCTCCGACGCCGCGGAACCATCCGGCATCGATGTGAAACATGTCGACGCCGAGTTCGGCAGAATCCCGAATCATTCGCAGGGCCACCTCTTCGTTGACGGCCATGCCTCCGCCCCAACTGTTATTCACCACCAGCGGATAGTTCGGATCCTTCCACGTGAGCGGATTTCCGAGTGTGGCACGAACCCAGCGCCGCAGCACATTTCCCGCGCCATCGACTCCATCACGAAATCCACCAACAAAGACAACCGGGGATTCGAAACTCTCCGCCGCCGCCAGACGCGTTCGAAATGGAGCTGGGTCCGGATTCAAACCGAGCACCGCATTCAGCGTTCCCTTCTCCCTGCTAAGCGAAACGCGAGTGCGGCCGCTGAACTCAATCCCGGCGTACCATCCGCTGTCGGTCGTGCTCTTGCCCGGCTCGGGCGATCCTTGCACCAGCGACCAAGGGATAATTTCCCGCGTCTGATCATCGCTCAGGTCTCCATACGTGCTCGAAGTCCCGGTCCACTCATAACCCTCGGCGAGCAATACTTGGTGAGTCCCCACCGCGGAAGGTGTGTTCGCTCCCTTTTCGACAAACAAATGTTCCAGCGCCGCCGACGGATCAACCTTCCAGCTAAGGGCGAGGCTATCCTGCATGGGAATCCAAATTTCCTGATTTCCCAGATTTTCAATCCGAATCTGGTGCTCGATGGGACCGTAGTCCTGGCGAGTCCGCCATTCCCACGTCAGCCGCAGATGAGGCGACGCAGACTCATAGACGAACGCCACCTGCTGATCGTTGATATGACTTGCACTTTGATCGAAGGTCCACTGAAGAGGAACCTGTTTGTCGGACACCTGCGCGAAGTCAATGAGAGACTCGGATCGTCGATTCTCCCACGCGGCGCTTCCTGGGTAAGAAAAGCTTTTGATCTGCGGCGCAGAGGGGCCGGCTTCAAAAACGAGTTCTGTATCTGACGTATGTAGGCGGGCGCTCTCCTGCCCTCTTGCACTCAGGCTGACATAGACACAGAGCAGACTAACGGCTACGACGCGAAACGCGTGGGACATCAGGACCTTCTCCCGGGAGAATTAGAGCCGCCTGTCGCGAAGCGGCTCCGCAAGGATCTTAGAACATGGATCTCAGAAGAAGATGCGCGCGCCGACCTGCATAATGCGCTGGCCTGTCTTGCCCAGCACGCCCCCGAAGGTCGCGTTGTTCAGGTTGTTGTCGATGTTGTTGAAGTTGGGGTGGTTGAAAATGTTCTGCGCTTCGAGCCGGATCTCGAAGTACCGCGACCCTTCGGAGGAGAGTGGAAATTTCTTCAGCAACGTGGCGTCGGTGAAGAAGCTTCCCGGATTGCGAACGTTGGGGAAGATCAGGGGCGCGCTGCTGAATCCGAAATCCGGAGTCGCGACAAACGCATCACGGTTCAGGACAGTCGTCGGACTCGAAGGATTGTGGAAGAAATCGCCTGCGTTCGGATCGACCAGAGCCGCGGAGTAATCCTTGGATTTCACCACACTGACTCCCGACGCTAGAGACTCGCGGAGAGCTGCCCCCGGCGCGGTCTGCCCTCCGGGAACGTTGGGTACTTGCACGGGAGTTCCTTTGGGGTTCCACGTTGTAACACCCGCCAGGTTCCAGCCACCGACCACGCCATTCAAAAGTCTGTAACCGATACTGTCGTTGCGGTTCATGAACTGGCGTCCCTTGCCGAACGGTAGTTCGTACGAATAGTTCAGCAGAACCGTTTGCGGCATCTCGTATCCGGCAACGCTATATGCCTCCATCAGATTGTGCGGATTCTGCAGCACGCCTCCGAAGAAGGGACCCGTGTGCTGGATGTCCTTACCCCACGTATTGGTCAGCGTCTTTCGAATGCTGTACGACGCCAACAATGTCAATCCGTGATAGCCACGGCTCTGGATCTGCATGTTCAGGAAGTTGGCAAGTGAACGCCCCCACGTCGCCTGGCCCGGTGTGACAGATGAGTACTGCGGCGACAGGCCTAAGAGTTGCGACAGTTGCACGGTAGGCTGGCTCGCGAAGGTCTGCGACTGGCCGAAGAACGGGTTCGGCACCTGCGAGTACAAGCTTTGACCGAGCGAGTAGTCCTCGACCGGAATGTTATTGAGACTCCACGACCATACCGGCATCAGCAAATGGATTCCGCGAATGCCCGTATAGTCGGCCGACGCCACCCAACTCTTGCCAAGCTGGCGCTGGACGCTCACATCCCACGTGTAATCCTCGGGCGTCTGAAAGTGATTGATGGTGGAAGCGCCGCCCTGATTGGGGTTCGCCGACTGGCCGAACGTCTGGAAGCCATATTCCGCATTGGTCTTGATCGCCGGATAGTAGCCGAGACTTGCGCCCGATGTCTGCGACGGGAATGTGCCCAGCCCATGATCGTTCCCGATTTCACTGATCCAGTTTTGGCCATCGAGACTCGCGATCTGGTTCATCGTGATCGAGTTGTAGTAGAAGCTGAACCAGTCCGTGGACAAGCCATTCAGTCCCTGATCGATGATGCCGGCGCTTGCGTGTACTACGGTCTTGTCGTTGATGGCGTACGCGATTCCTAAGCGGGGCTGGAAATTCTTCCAGTCGGTGTTGTAGAGATTCTTCTGCGGATACTCCGGGCTGTTCAGCAAGACATCGCGTCCCGTCGCTCCCTGAGCCAGCCACGCCGGCTGTGGATAGGCCGACAGTCCCGGTATGGCGGCGGTCACCTGGCTGTAGTCCCACGTGGAGTTCGGAGTCAGCACGTGCTTCGCATTGATGTCGTACATCAGTGGCGCGCTTTGTCCGGGGGCGAAGCTCTTCGGCGAGCGGGCTCCGTCGTGATCCCACCGCAGGCCAATCTGAACGGTCAGCTTCTGGTTAACCTTCCAGTCGTCCATCGCGTAGGCCGCTTGGTTAAAACCGTAAGGTGAGATGTTCCAGTTTCCCCATTGAAATACGTGGGAGGATCCCATCATCAATTCGGCCAGAGGAAAACCAGTCGTGGTGTCGCCGGGGTTCAGGTAGTCCTGCATGGACCCGCCACCGTTGTTGATCCACGCTACTCCGGTGTGGTCGCCGCCGTTCTCATTGAAGCGGACGTAATACTGCTCGTAGCCAACCTTGATGGTGTGCCGGCCCGCCACTTTCGTATAAGCGATGGTCGCGTTCTCCGTCTGATTGATGAAGGTATCGAACTGCGATCCGCCGACATTTGAGAAACCCTGCGACCCGGGCACGCTCCCAATGTTCAGAACCGGCGCGATCTGGCTGGTCGTGCGGGATGGATTGCTCAGGACCAGCGGATCAAAGCCCCATGTGGTCGTATCGATATTCGGATCGGGCGCCGATCCATCGCCGGAGACGCCATTGCTATAGAGTTTCGCCGTTCCGAATCCAACGTGGAAATCCAAAATTGAAGTCGGTGACAAAACCCAGTTGTACTGCAGGCTTCCGGTCACATCGTGGTCATAGGTATTCGAAAGCGCTCCGTGCAACCACGGCGCTGGAATGTTGTTCGTCAGGTGAGTACGGCTGATGCTTAGGTTCAGCCGCTGGTTGCTGGTCACGTTGTGATCCACACGCAGGAAAAATCGATCGGTCGGGCGCGTCACTGAAATGGGATCCAGTCGATTGTTGCTGTACCCATCTGCTCCCGCAGTATGGTTCGGCAGGGGCCACAGGGCCATATAGTTAGCGAACAACGCGCTCTGCAGCGACAGGTTTTCATTTCCTGCCGGGCAAGTTCCGCCGGTGATATCGGCCTGCGAGCAAATCTTTCCTCCTACGAGTCCATTCGCTCCGACTGGCGCGCCAGCAACTCCCGCATACTGTGGGCGGACCCCACCGGAGATGTGATACGGATCGAAGATCGCCGCGTACAGCGGCGTTCCTGAAGGACCGTTCGGAAATCCGATAATCGTTTGCGAAAAATCTCCATCGCGCTGCAGGAGCGTTGGAACCGTCGTGCTTACGACCTGCCCTGTGTTGTAGCGCTCGCCTTCCCATGCAAAGAAGAAGAACGTACGATTTGATCCGTCATAGACATGCGGAATCGAAATCGGGCCGCCGACCGAGAATCCATAATTGTTTTGATGGAATGCTGGGCGTGACGCCCCCACGTCATTGTTGACCCAGCCATTACTGTTGAGGATCTGGTTCCGGAAATATTCAAACACGCGGCCGTGGAACTTGTTGGTGCCGCTCTTGGTATTCATCGTGATGATGCCGCCGGAATAGCGTCCGTGATCGGCCGTCAAAACGCCGCTTTCCACTCGGAACTCTCCGATACTGTCGGGAGTCGGAATAGCGCGATTCACAGCATTGAATTCGGAATCCTGCAACTGGTTCCCATCCACCGAAATGCTCGTGCCGTTAACTTGTCCGCCCGCTACGGCATAAGAGTTGCCGTTGTTCGCAATCAGATAGGTCGCATTTCCCAGTGTCGAAACCTGGTCGCTGAGCGGTCCCTTCCCTTGAACCTGCGGGATGACCTGCGTCAGATCCAGCGAATTACGGTTCAGCTGCGGCAATTCCGTGATCATCTTGTTATCGAGCACTGTTGATGAACTCGACTGATCGGATTGCAATAGTGGAGCCGATTCCGTGACGGTCACAACTTCTTTTGTAGTTGCGGGTCTCAAACTGAAATCGAGTGAAAGGTGGTCGCCAGTTCGCACCGTCACTTCCGGATGCTCAACCGTTGCGAAACCTTCCCGGCTCATCGAGATTTTGTACGGACCCGGAACCAGTTGCGGAAGAACGTAGACTCCAGATCCGTTCGTCGTACTGGCATAGGCAACGCCCGTCGCCGTATTCGTGGCGGTGACGCTCGCGCCTTCCACTGCCGCGCCGGATGTATCCGTTGCCAGGCCGGTGATTTGCCCGTTAGATGATTGCCCCAGCGCTGCTTGACCAGCGGCCAGAAATCCTACGAGAGCCACGACACACACCAGTACTCTCGACGTGGAGGTACATTGGTCGTACTTCACTCGATACATGGATCTGATCCTCCCCAACCTTCCCACACTTCCCACACTTCCATGCCAGCTCAACGTTGGTCTGGCACACTCCTGCGAGCGCACCAAGTTTCAACGCAGGGTTCGCCTACGGCTATCCCGAAGAGTGTTTTTTCTGTCGTTTAACCAGCAGGAGGTAGTTTGGAAACGTTCACGATTTCGAAGGAGAGGGTTCGTCAACGGAAAGACACTGGTCGCATATAACGTCTTTTAGTTGTTGTAGAGCGCCAGACGGCCAGTGAATCTCAATCGAAGCTTTGCGTTCTGCGCCGAGCCCAAAGTGCAAGCGCAAGTCGCTGGTCGACCCGTACCCGACGCTGTTCGCGACAAACGATGTTTGCGAGCGCTGGCCGCTGCGGCAGATCACTTTTGCCCCAAGCGCAGACCGATTGCTGCGGGTACCTTTCAGCTTCAACTGCAGCCAGTGCTGCTGCGGACTGCGGTTCATCCACAACTCCACGGGGCCATTGAGGCTGGTCACAGCCGCATCCATGCGTCCATCATTGTCAAAATCGGCGAAGGCGACTCCACGATGCACTCGGGAGATCGCAAAGTCCGCTCCCGCCTCGGCCGAAACATCCGAAAAGCGTCCAGACCCCGAGTTTCGGAGCACCCTGTTTTGCTGAGGCTCGTTCGCGTCGAGACCTCCGCAAGCGATGAAAATATCCAGCGAGCCATCGTTGTCCAAATCCACCAAACCACAACTCCAACCGCTCCACGGGCGGCTCAATCCCAGCACTCCACTCTTCGCGCTGGCATCTTCGAACGTTCCCTTCCCCGTGTTTCGAAACAGCTCAAAGGTTTCCCCGCGTAACCCCGTCATCAGGATATCCGGCTCCCCATCCCCATCGAAATCGCGGAAATCCGCTCCCATGCCTGAGATCTGACGGCCGTCGCCGTTGTAAGCGATGCCCGCCTCCATGCCCGCTTCCTTGAACTTTCCACCGCCGAGATTGTGCAGCAGCAGATTCCGGTCGTTGTCATTCGCGATGAAAATATCCTGCAATCCATCGTGGTCATAGTCCGCCACGGCGATGCCCATCCCTTTGCCAAGAACCTTGCCGATACCTGCTTTCGCCGATACTGCCGTGAACGTTCCGTTGCCGTTGTTGTGGTAGAGCAATATCGGCTCGGCGCGATACATGTCAGGATGGCAGTAGGTGCGATCCGTGTTGTTGAGCCCGCCACAGATCGGATCATCCCCCGGCGTCCAGTCGCAGTAGTTCGATACGATCAGATCCAGATGGCCATCGTTGTCGTAGTCCAACCACGCCGCCGCTACTGACCATAGCTTTCGGTTCGCGGCATCGACGCCGCTCACGCCTGCGGCCTGCGTGACATCGGTGAACGTTCCGTCGCCGTTATTCCGATAGAGCGTATTTCCGTGAACACCAACGACGTAGATATCCTCAAGGCCGTCGTTGTTGTAGTCGCCGACGGCCACGCCCATCTCGTAGCCGCGCCCCTGAACTCCTGCCTTTTGGGTGACATCGGTAAAGGTTCCATCGCGATTATTTCGGTACAGGCGATTGAAGAAGCGTGGGTCGGATTTTTCCAGAGAAGGTAGCGCCGCCCCGTTTACGCAATACAGATCGGGCCAACCGTCTTGATCGAAGTCGATGACACCCAATCCACCCAGAACGGTTTCCACCTGATACTTCCGCCCCTTCGCATCGTTGCGCAGAACAAAGTCGATCCCGCATTTCGGAGCAGCATTTTCAAACACGATCGGTCCCGGCGTATTCGTGGCACCGAACATTCGTGGAATTGTCAGCGCCGCCCCCGCGCCGCCCAGGAGCCGGGCAAATTCGCGCCGCGTCCAATGCAGTCTAGGGTTGGACATCTTTGTCCTGATCGCGATAAGCCCGGTGTTGAAACGCTTCGGACAGCTGCGTAGCTGTCGCGAACGCCTGATCGGCCTCGGGGATGTGTCCCAGCTTTTTCAACACCGTGCCCAGGAGATAGTGCAGGCTTCCCTTCTCGTCCGGGTAGCCGTGCTTGAGCGCCGGCCCCAGATTTCGCTGGGCCTCCTCGAGTTCACCGGTCTGAGCGCACGCTCTGCCCAGTTCCACGCGACCTGTGACGTCCTGCGGGTTTCGCTTGGCCAGTTCTCGAAGGTACGGCAGCGCGGTCGCATAGTCGCGCTCTTGCAACGCTATCTTCGCCAGCGTTCGCTTCGCTCCGACTCGTTGCGGATCAATCTTCAAAGCGGAGTCTGCATTCTTTTTGGCGGCTTCTATCTGGCCCGTACCGAAACATGCCTCCGCCAAGCGCTCGAGCACCGACGGATCTTGCGGAGACCGCGCAAGCGCCTGCTCGTAAACACCCACTGCCAGGTCCGCTTTTGCCTGCAGCCGCAGCAGGATGTCTCCCCGCATGAGCAATACGGGGACATCGTCATTGCTGGACTGTTTTACTTCGTCAGCGGCGCGTCCAGACTCGCGCGAGTAGCACCACGAAAGCAGCATTAAACCGTATACATCCTCTGCCGACTTCGACCTTCCACGCTCAAGCGCAGGAATGGCTCGCGGGCAGTCGTAAAGACTCGCGAACGCGATCCCAAGTTGACGCCATCCTTCCGTGTTGCTCGCAGCCGGTACCGGTGCCTTCGCCAACTGCTCCCACTTATGTTCCCGAAACAGCCTTTGATAACTCCCGGCCACTGCCTTCGCAGGCGCAGGGAGTTCGCAGACAGTCGCGTTTTCTCGCGTACACGCGAGAAATTTCCCAGCTGCTCCAGAAACTTCTTCGCCTGACTGCAACTGAGCCGGCCATCCATCACTCGCTCGCATCAGCGTGCCCGGAGAGTGTCGCGCTACGGCGTTCAACCGCTCCGTCGCTTGCTTCCATTCGCCAGCCTCAGCCTTCAGTCTTGCGTCGACGAGCCAAGCTCCCAGATCGTACTCATCAGCCTGCAGCGCTTGGTGCAGGTAGTCGCGCGCAGCCTTCGAATCTCCTGCCGCCGCGGCCGCCTTCGAAAGGTCCGACCAGATCGCCGGGCTATCCGGATCGAGATCGGCCGAACGTTGCAGCAAGGCGAGCCGCTCGGGCTCCTTCTCTCCGAGTGCCAGTGCCCGCAGCCGATATTCAGCGGCCAATCCCTTTTTCGATCCACGCAGGAACGCGGAGATGTCGGCAAATCGCGATAGTGAAAAGTCCACGAACGCCACCGCCGCTTCGGACGATCCTGGGTCAACCCGCGAAGCCTTCAGATAGGCCTCGCTCGCCTCCGCATAAGAACCCTGCCGAGCATACGCCTCTCCCAAATAAGCGATCGGATACTCTTCATTCGGACGAATGCGTGATGCTTTCTTGAGATATGGGATCGCCGCCTGAACCTGCCCCACACGCAGCGAGTCAATCCCCAACAAGAGGCAAACGATGTACTCATCCGGCTCCAGCGCGTACGCCTGCTTCAGCAAAGGCAACGCCTCAGCAAACTGTCCCTTCTGATGCAGGTCAAATGCTTTCTGAACCAGCGTCTTCAGTTGCTCTTCGTCGGAGGCCGCTAAATTCGTCCCAAGAATCGCGGTGAGCGCCAAAACAAGGGCCCATCGCCCTCTTCGGACGATTCTCTTCATGCGACCGTGATCCATGCCCATACGATGTGTTCAGGATACTCGCTCCGCCAGATTCAAATCGTAAGGCGGCTGAATCTGGCAAGGAATGTCGCAAAAACGTTCGGTCCAGCCGGACTGAATCAGATAACCTTCCCCAGACGTCAGTAACCGATTTCCGCACGCGATGAAATACGCCTGCCTATTTCTCCTGCTTCCGCTCGCGCTACCGGCAAGTGGCCAGCAGAATTTGCCGGACCTCCGCGATGGCTCCGTCGTCAGCGGAAACCAACGCTACCAGCAGAACGGCCCCCTTCGCATCTCGGGACACGTCAACCTAAAAGGCATCTCGCTCGATCTTCGCGGCCCGGTTCTTGTCGCCAAAGGCGCGAAACTCGAACTGGATCACGTGGCCCTTCACGTTTCAGATCCTCCCGACACGGCGAACGGTACGAGCAGCCTGCGTTGCGAAGGGCCAGCAACCATCACCATTCACCAGTCGACAATGACCGTTGAAGGCAGCGCGCATCCCATCTGGTGGCTGCAAGGCGTCGTCACGATCGACGGATTCGAGACGAAAAACTCCGAGTTCCATCTTGATCATGTTCACGCCGATTTCCGCCAGTTCAAAATCTTCGAGCTTGAGATTTCCCATGAGAGTCAGGTCGTAGGACGAAATCTTGAACTCGTTTTCCTCTCGACCCATACCGCCGACAATGAACGCCTCGACTTTGCCGACATTCCAGCCGATCGTCCCTTCTCGAAGAAACTACGCATGGGCTCTTCGGCCAACGCCGACCTGTCAGACACAACCACTCAGTTTTTTCTTCTCTACGTCCACGGATCCAGCGACGTCAGCCTGAGCCGCATCGGACGGGCGCAGCTGGCCATCGCGCCTTCCTGTCGCGGGACCTTTACGTTGCCCCACGGCAAAGTCGGCTCTCCCGCGACTCCGATCTTCGTTCCCGCGGCGAGCGCGTCCGATTGTCCATTCCGCCTCCGCCTGACTGAGGTCAACGCGGATACCTGGGACGTCTACGCCGGAGATGGCGCAGATCTGGTTTTCACCGATAGCGTGATCGATGAACTCACGGCCTCGGGAAAAGCTCGCATCAATGTCCGCAATTCTGAGGTCTACGCGGATTGGCTGTCTCTGACCGGAGAGTCCCAGCTGAAAGTCGCTCACTCCACGGTTGGAGCCCAGCGGTTGGCGTCGCAGCGGCCGGATCTGGCCACCAGTCAGATTCGTTTATCCGGCCACAGCCGGGCAAGATTCGATCAAGTGAAATTCGATTGCGGCATCGTTGCCGACGAGAATTCGAGCGTCGTGATTCGCAATTCGGTAACATCCCCGAGTTATATTCGGCGATCGCGGAATGCGACGGTAAATGCGGATCCGCCACTTCCAGTCGAAGACCTGCGAAAGGGACAGTAGCCATGCCGCTTCGTGTCAGCACAGATTGGTCATATCACGGGCTCTCGGCGGTGGTGCTCGAGAACCGCGCGCTTCGCATTGTGATTCTTCCCGAAGCCGGAGGAAAAATCTGGCAGATCACCTACAAGCCTCTGGACGCGAATCTTCTCTGGAACAACCCTCGCATCCATCCCGCTAAACTCGCCTTGAGCGCTCGCTATGACGACGTCTGGAGCGGCGGGTGGGACGAATTGTTTCCGAACGATGAGGTCGCCGTGATCGAGGGTGAGAGCTATCCGGATCACGGAGAGCTCTGGACTGGCCAATGGAAAGCGCAGCCGTTTACCGAAGGTGACGCGGCGGGCGTTCGTCTCACATACGAAACTCCGATCAGTTCAATCTTGGTAGAGAAGACGATCCGGATTCGCCAGGACCAATCGCGCATCGAGTTTCATCATCGTTTTACCAATCGTGGCCGGTTTGGGTTTCCCTTCCTTTGGAAACTTCATCCCGCGATGGCGGTCTCCCCGAAGCATCGGATTGATTTTCCACCGATGCAGGTCGTGATCGAACCCGCTTTTCCTGGCACGCTGGCGGGTGCAACAGGCACCGCGGAGTGGCCATTCGTTCAAACGCAATCCGGGAAGGTCGACCTGCGGCGCATTCCCTGTGAACAGGAAGGGCAACTCTATTTTGTTTACGGAACGCAGATGAAAGAGAACTGGTGCGTTCTCACCAATTGCGAAACAAAACTCTCGTGCGGACTCCAATTCGATTCGAAAGTCCTGCCCTGCTGCTGGCTCTTCGCAACTTACGGCGGATGGCGGAATTACAACGTCGCCGTCCTCGAGCCTTGCACTGGATACCCGCTCAATTTCGAAGCCATGCATGCGGCAGGACGCACTCGCACCCTGGCTCCGGATGAAACTCTCGAGACCGATGTTCGATTTCTCGTGCAGGAAGGCCTGAAGTCAGTGGGAACGATTGATGCTTCCGGCGTGATGAGCGAATAGCGAAGCGGTTAACTTTCCTTACTCGGCGCCGCGGGCTCGAGAGACAGTAATATCGCCGCAACGATCGCCAGTCCCACTCCCGCGCCTTGGGCCATGGTCACATGCTCATGTAGAACGGTTACCGCCAGGGCGACAGTGACAAGAGGATAGAGTGAGATCAAGGAGATCACAACCGCAGCCTTCCCTCCCGATTCCAGCGCGGTAAAACTGGTCAGCGCTCCCAAGCCATTGAGCGTTCCTCCAACGACGGCGGCCCAGAAGATCCCCGGGCGAACGTGCCAGTGCAACGGAACGAACACCGCCAGCACCAGCGAAATCGCGATCATCGCGTATGCAAACCAGATAAACGACAACTCGCTCGAAATCCGGTTGGTTGCCAGTTTCTGGGTAACGCCTGTAACGCCCCAAAATACCAGCGCGATCCCCGCGAACCACATCCATCCCGGCAAAAGTAACATAGGGTTTCCGACTACATGCTCAGCAAATAAATGGCGGCCAGCGCCACTACGAGTCCGATCTTCTGCGTGGTGCCGATCCGCTCGTGCAGGAAGGTCACTGCGAGTACCACCGTTACCAGCGGAAATAACGCAGTGACCGGTGACACGATCGAAGCCTTTCCTCCCATCGAGAGTGCGTGAAAGAACGCGATATTTCCCGTGCCCCCTAGAATCCCGGTGAGAAACGCCCACCCGATTCCAATTCGCCTTCCCTCTCCCCCACCCGCATTTCGTGGAGAACGCCACACGAGCAGGATCAACGGGAGCAATCCGAAAGTGAAGAAGATCTGGTTCGTGTTTGCGTCTACTCCGTCGGACGCAACCTTCGACACCGCTCCCCACGCCCCCCACACAACGATTGTCAGCAGCGAAAACGCGAGCCAACGAGGCATCCCAAGGATGCGAGGCATGGCGGCGCGCGAGGATGTCACAGCTTCTGTCATTTCAGTGAAGCACGGTCCTAGACCACTTCTCACCTCAGGATGCCGCTGCCACCTCAAGCATCATCTTCAACGCATCCCCCGGATCGCCGCTCATACGTTCCATTGCTTCCTGTCCACGCTCGAGCGGCATTCGGACCGTCCACGGCGTCAGGTCAATCTCTCCCGCAACTAGCAAGTCGAGCGCCTTGCGGAAATCTACCGGCGTGTAAGCAAACGACATTACGACCCTGTGTTCCTTGCGGATGCTGGGCACAAAATTAATCTCGCTGCGCTGTGTGCCCATGCCGAGCAACACAACCTGTCCGCCCGGACGGCATAGATCAAACGCCATCTGCCTTGCCGGCGCGCTCCCGCTCGCGTCAATCACGACATCGAATCCTCGCCCAGCCACGCTCTGAGCCTCAGCGACTCCTTCGGTCGTTGAAGTATTAACGGCGGCGACCGCTCCGAGACGTCGCATGATGTCAAGGCGTCGATCGTTCACGTCAACCATGAGCACGTCGCGCGCTCCAATGCGCAATGCGGCAGAGACTGCCAGTGCTCCCATCGTTCCCGCGCCCACAATCGCGAGACGGAAGAAAGGACGCGGCGACACCAGCCGAAACATGTGAACGATATTCGCCAACGGCTCCGTGAGGATCGCCTGTTCGGACGTGAGCGAATCGGGAATCTCGTGCACCTGTGGAGAAGGCAGAGCCACGGACTCTGCGAACGTGCCGGGCGTGGTACCGAGCCCCAGCAACCTCCAGGATTCACACAGATTTTGAGTTCCTGAAACGCAGGCTTCGCAGTGTCCGCAAGTTATTAACGGATTCGCGATCACTCGCGTCCCGTTTTTGCGTCGCCCGACCAGTTCATGTCCCAGAACCAACCCTGGGCGCCGCAAGGCGCTGTGCCCAAGAAACCCAGAGATATCCGATCCGCAGACTCCCGCCACTTCAATCGAGATTTCCTCTTCACCCTGTCCGGCGGCAGGACGCGGCCTCTGTTCCATCTCAACTTTTCCCGGTGCTGTATAAACCAACGCTCGCATAGCTCGCAGAGTATAAGACAATGTTTTTTCTGGCAAACATCGGTTTACTGATCTTTTAAACCTTGTTCCACGTAGCTGCCTCGAACCCGACGCGTATAAATCTGGCTGTCTCGTTAAACTTGAACGGAATTGGAGTGGCGCTTGCGAAAGATTGAAGCCGTAGATTTTTTTTACCTATCGATGCCCGACGTGACAATCGAGGGCGACGGCAGCCAGGACGCTTTGCTCGTCCGCGTCTCAGCCGGAGGATTCGTCGGTTGGGGCGAGTGCGAAGCTTCCCCTCTCGTTTCTATCGCAGCGTTCGTCTGTCCTATGTCGCACGGTGCGTGTCGTCCCGTCGGCGCATCCGTACTGGGCCAGCGCCTCGAGACTCCTGAGGACATCGAGGGCATCGCTGCACAGATTGAACTCGACAGTATGGACCTGTTGCAGGCTCCCCATACATGGTCCGGCGTCGAAATCGCGTTGTGGGACTTGCTCGGAAAGGCTCGCGAAGAGCCGGTCTGGAAGATGCTCGGATACCCTGAGTCTTGCGGAAAATTGCCTTACGCATCTCAACTCTTCGGGGACACTTCTGCCGACACTTTTCAACTCGCAACCAAAGCTCGCCAGCAAAACTTTCGCGCGGTCAAATTTGGATGGGGTCCGATCGGCAAAACCGATCTCAAGTCCGACCTGGAACAGTTCTCCGCCGCCCGTGAAGGTGTTGGTAAAGATGTTCTGCTGATGGTCGACGTCGGACAGATTTTTGGCAGCGATGTAGACGCTGCCGCCGCTCGTTTGCCAATGCTGGAACGGTTAGGGGCCGTCTGGCTCGAAGAACCTTTCCATACAGCCGCTCTCGACGCCTACGGATCGCTCTCGACTCGCAGCAAAGTCAAGCTCGCCGGAGGCGAAGGAGCCCACAACTTTCACATGGCGAGGCACCTCATCGACTACGGCCATGTCGGATTTATTCAGGTCGATACCGGACGCATCGGGGGCATCGGTCCCGCCAAGCGTGTAGCCGACTATGCGGCAAGCAAAGCCGTGACCTTCGTCAATCACACCTTCACGTCGCACCTGGCGTTGAGCGCCTCGCTTCAACCCTACGCCGGAATTCGCAACGACCAAATCTGCGAATACCCCTTCGCACCAAAACCACTCGCGCGAGAACTGACACTGAACCACCTCGAACGCGACAACCAAGGCTACGTTTACGCCCCCGATGCCCCCGGCCTCGGGATCAAGGTCGATCCCGTCGCAGCCCGCCGCTACCTGGTGGATGTGGAAATAAAAGTCCGCGGCGATCGCCTTTTCGCCTCCACGGATCAGCTGTAAAAGCTAGCGCTGGGTTAGGGTCAACGGAAATAACGGGAACAGACTAGGAGGTGATTTGGCTGCCCCCCAGGGATTCGAACCCCGATAACCTGCTCCAGAGGCAGGTGTCCTAGCCGTTGAACGAGGGGGCAGTTTCGATTGGAGAGCCTCGCCCTGCAGGCTCTTCTTGATTTTATGGTCAACGCGAAGCGCGGTCAACAGTTGCCCGGAACCACAGTACACTTCAAGGGCGCTAGAATCATCGTGAGCTTCCGCTTTCTCCACGAAGGAATTCATCATGGCCCAGATCTTCGAATCGCCCGCTCCGACCTCGGATTACACAGAAATGGCTCGACGGCCGCTCATCGCCGATCAATGCGCGCTGGTCGTCATCGACATCCAGGAAAAGCTGCTGCCGCCGATCTTTCAGAAAGAACAGCTTGTCAGGAATTCCCAACTGCTGATTCGCGCGGCTGGAATACTGAAGATCCCCGCGCTTGTCAGCACTCAATACGCCAAGGGATTGGGCGCAACTGTGCCCGAGGTGGCTTCCTTGTTGCCCGGTTCTGATCCCGTCGACAAAACTCTTTTCTCCTGCTTCGGAAGCGATGTCTTCTGCTCTCTGCTGAAACGCTTGCCTGGCCAGCGCACAACGCTGCTACTGTGCGGAATGGAGAGCCACATCTGCGTCACGCAAACCGCCTTGGGCGCGCTGCGCGATGGATATCTCGTCCACATCGCCTCTGATGCCGTCAGTTCGCGCACTGAATGGAATTGGAAGATCGGCCTGGATCGTATGCGCGCCGCTGGCGCCGTGATCTCGTCCACAGAAATGATGGTCTACGAACTCATGCAGTCATCGTCCTCGGCCGCTTTCAAGGAGTTGCTGCCACATCTGAAGGGATAGCAATCGAGAGCTGTGGCAAGGACTAATCGCCACCGCTTCGAAGCCGATCACTCTTTCTTCTTGACGCGGACCACGGTGATTTTCGCGAACCCTTCGTCGAACGAGGGCGCTTTCAACTTCGCCGCCATCCGCCTCATCACGTCTTCCGGCACCACGCGGTCGCGTCGCTGGTGGCGCTCGATACAGGTTTCGAGCGGAACGTCGAAGAATACGGCTTGAACTTCGTAGTTGTAGTCCTTGGAAAGCTTGACCCAGTGCTCGCGTTCCTTCGGGGTCAGGTTGGTCGCGTCCACATAGTTCATCGGACGCTTGGCAATCAGGCGCGCCTTCAACATCGACCGCAGATTTGAAAAGACCAGATCCTGGTAGCGCTGCTCCCGGACATCGTCGAACAGAAGCGACCTCACCATGTCGCTCGATAGCGGAACTACGTTGTGCCGCTTGAACCAGCTGCTCTTGCCCGAACCGGGCAATCCGATCGCCAGCACGACAATGCCCTTCGGCGCACGTGCAGCCTTGGAGGGCGCGGCCGCCGGAACGGCTG
Organism: uncultured Acidobacteriota bacterium; assembly: GCA_963820895.1. Lineage (GTDB taxonomy): Bacteria > Acidobacteriota > Terriglobia > Terriglobales > Acidobacteriaceae > Sulfotelmatobacter. Next base: position 81,016 of record CAWGBW010000016.1, on the reverse strand, counting down.
GGGCCTGCGGTTCGACTGCGGCTGCTGCCTCTTCGCCAGGTCCCGATTCCTTCGTCGACGCTTCGGCGGTTCCTTCCGCCGTCTCTTCCGACGCACCAGGCGTGTCGCCTGGTGCGGAGGCTGGGGTGCCTGCTTGTTCGCGTCCTCGTCCGCCTCGTCCTCGTCCGCCACGGCGGCGACGGCTGCGTCCGCGCTTGGCGTCCGCGGGCGCCGATGCCGCCGGAGATTCCTGCGACGCTGCGCCAGGGGGTTCTTCCGCCGGCTGCGCGTCTGCTTGGCTTTCTATTGCCTCGGCGGCTGCAGAGTCGCTTCCACCGGACTCTGCGCCTTCCTCGAAATATGCCGGTTGTAGCGGAGGCGGGGGAGTTGCACTTCCTGGCTCCGGTGTTTTCTTTTTGCGCCGTTGCAAGCGGTCGCGCATCCATTTACGCATGTTCAGGCTTGTAACACAGATGACAGGACGGGAGCAATCGGCGCCGCTCTGAACGAACCATTGACGATAGCGAAGCGTTCCTTTACGAGACTTTAACAATTAGAAACCAATCATGCCCAGTCAGATTCCTCTACAAATTCGACGTCATAGATACATATCTCTCGTCACGTTTCGCAAAACCGGCGTCGCCGTTGCCACTCCAGTCTGGTTCGGAGAGCAAGACGACAAGCTCTACGTCATGACCCGGAGCGATATGGGCAAGAGCAAGAGGGTTCGCAACAATTCACAGGTGAAAGTCGCGCCGTGCACGATTCGCGGCAAGCTCACCGGTCCGGAATTTGCCGCCGTCGCTCGCATACTGCCTCCTGAAGATCACCCGCGGGCTCGCAAGACCATCAACCGGAAGTATTGGCTGGCGAAACTTACCTCGCCATTTTCGCGGGCAGACGTCTTTTTGGAGATCGAATTCGCTTAGCGCCGATGACTCGATCCCGCGTCGGCACCGCTATGGCTCTACAAAGTCGCGCACGGTTGCATGAGGGGATGCTCTTCTAGAAGCGCAGAATAGGGCCGAACGTGATCCGGAGATTGTTGTGTCCGCCATTGTTGAAATAGATTTCGTCTCCCGCTTCTAACCGCAGACCGAGTGGGCCGATTGCCGCTTCGACTCCTGCCGCAGGATAGATGGCTGCGTTCCAACTGGACGTACGAAGTCCGAAAATGCTGCTCACAATGTTGCTTTGCGGAAGCAGACTCGGACTGAGGCGCGACTCGAGAAAGCCTCCTTTCAACGTGACGAAGGGACGAAATCCGCCGTCCGAAGCCTGAAGCTTGGGGCCGATCAATCCTTGAGTCACTCCAATCGACGTATGTTCAATGGCTGCGATGTTTCCGTTACTAATGTCGCGATACACTTCCTTGAAGTTCACTCCGTAGTCATAGGCGAGTTCGCCTTCGAGCATGACATTGGGGTGCACGCGATATCCGAACCGCGCGCCTAGGCCGAAGTCATTCGAACCTGTTTGCGAGATGCTGAGGTAGTCCAGAAAAACGCCGACCTCAACTCGCTGTTGACCAAAGGAAAAGACGGATAGCACCAGCGGGACAAAAAGAAGCAGGGTGAGTTTTCGCATCGTTACGATGGGAAATAGGATGATGGTTTCCCTTCGCTGGTTGTGAGCCTTCGGGAATCGGTCCCGACATCGCTGGTTGGCGAGGTCAGGACCGTTCTATTCCGAATTGCTCTTGTGGTTTTATCTTTGCGGTGCGCTGGAAGGCGGCGGAGCAGCTTCGGTTCCAGCGCCCGTGTTTGACTTCAGTGCAGGATCGTCGACAGGCACATCATTCTTCAGCAAGTTGGTCTTCACTTCCACTTTCTGATTCGCTGACGGATTGATATCGGATTCAAAGGTCTTGTATCCGGGCAACGCGATCTTGATCGCGTGTCGTCCTGGCACGACCTGAAGCGATTGGCCGGGACCGTCGAATTCTCCGACGTGTCCGACGAAGCGCCCGTCAAGAAACACGGCAGCGCGCGAGGGATTCACGGAGATCTTCACGATCGACCAGACCGCGGGCATTGCTCCAGCGGCAGCCTTCTGCATGGCTACCTGCACGATTCGCTTTTCGCCGGGCTGAAGAGTGACCTGCTGCGTGAAATCCTGATAACCATTCTGGCGGACAGAGATGGTGTGTTCGCCCGGAAGGAGCAGAACCTTCTTCGCTCCTTTCAGCTCTTTGAGGTATCCAACATATTGTCCATCGACCCAAACTCCCGAAGTCTTTTCGACCTTCGTCTTTCCTTCAAACCGGACTTCTCCCATCACTTCATTCCCTGCATACATTGCTACGGGAAGCAGCAAAGCAGAAATGACAAGGATCATCCACAACCATGACGTAATGCGGCGCTGTGTCTGCATAGTGGCATCCTTTCTCTCTTCTCTCTCTTGTAGTAGTGCTAAGCATGGCGCGTGCCAGTTCGCTATGTAGTTGATGGCACGTCCACGGGAAAAAGTTGGCAGGGCAAATTGGGCGGGTGTGTATGTAGTTTGTTCGGGTTTACAGTTTTTGACGAACAAACACGCGAAGAGGCTCAGCGAGAATCCAAGGCCATTGAAGCGCGGTAGAAAGCAATTGTGGAGTTTAGTAAATGTTGCGGCAGCGAATTCTGCCAGCGAAACAAAATCCCGTCCAGGCAAAGCCATGGACGGGACAGATTGGTTTGCTTACGACGCGAGAGCTCTCTCTTCGGAGCGAGCGACGAGCGCGTTCAATTCCTTGGCGCTCGAGTTCAACACGTGCTCGGCGAACTGCTGAAGCTTTTCAGCGGCAGCGCGGTTCTGCATCTGCGACGCTTCGTTGAGAACGGCGGAAACTGCGCGCAGTTCGGCGCGAAGATCGGGCGGCGGATCAGGCAGAATCCAGCGAATGTGAAGCTTGCCGTCTGCACCGCGATAAATTTCGAAAATTCCGTTGTCGACGAGAACGCTGAAGGTAGCGAATTCCTGTTTGTTCATGAATGTTCCTCCTGCGCAATAGTGCGAGGAGTCTCGATGGCGTTACAGACCGCGATCACCGACGAGGCGAGAGCGCTCCTGATTTGTCTCGACAAAAAAATTGCTGTCGACCGAATTCTCGAAATGCGAAAGTCGGGGTGGTTCGGGGTATCCCCCCTCCCCCTCGGTCCAGCGGAATCAGACTGTTAGCGGGAAATCGGCGAAAAATCTATGGCGCTCAGTCGCTTACGGGCAAAATCTTGATCTCGACGCACTTAGCGTACTTCGAAGTTGGCGAAATTTCCCGAAACGGGCGACGGTGCAACTCCCCGCACTGTCACGGCCTCGACGATGATTGCGCAGACGATGAGGTGGGCGCAAGGTCAGATGTCACAGTAGCGCTGTGGAAAAAATGGTGGGCGTTGATGATCTCTGGATCGCTCCTGTGATCCCCGGTAAGGAGACGGCGTCGGCTTCATTTCACGGCAAAGGCGGCCGGAACTGGGGCACCCGCATCGAAATCGCCCCTTACCGAGAGCATCGCTTTTACAAAGGAACCCTCGCGGAATTTTGTTGGGATCGACATCTTAATGTACGTTGAAGGACGGGGTTTTTCTTGACGAGCGACATCCACACGATCGAGATTGTGTTTTTGCTGATGTTGTTTTTCGTGGTTGCTTTCGGGGCGCTGGCCCGAAAACTGAAGACGCCATACCCGATCGTGCTGGTGATCGGTGGACTGCTCTTGAGCTTTGTTCCCGGAATTCCGAAGATCACGCTGAATCCCGATCTCGTATTTCTCGTAGTTCTGCCTCCCCTCCTTTACAACGCCGCCTGGATGACCTCCTGGCGCGAGTTCTCCTACAACCTGGTCAGCATTCTGCTTCTGGCCTTCGGACTGGTCACGTTCACCGTCCTGGCCGTGAGTTCCGCAGTTCACTTTTTTCTTCCCGGGCTGGACTGGCGCATGGGACTGGTGCTGGGCGCCATCGTTGCGCCCACCGACGCGATTGCTGCGACGTCGATTGCTTCGCGCATTGGTCTGCCCAAGCGGATCGTCGATGTTCTCGAAGGCGAGAGCCTGTTGAATGACGCCACTGCATTGCTTGCCCTGGAATTCGGAATCGGACTACTGGTGGAAGGGCCGCGGCCCACATTCGTCCTCGGCTTCTTGCGGTTGGCCTATTTGATTCTGGCGGGGGTTCTGACCGGACTCATCCTCGGTGAGTTCGTACATCAGATTGAGCACCGCATTGATGACGGTCCAATCGAAATCGCTCTTAGTGTTCTGACTCCCTATGTGGCATATCTGACTGCGGAGTCGATCGACGCATCGGGAGTGCTGGCGGTGGTGATTTGCGGACTGTATCTCACGCGGAGAAGCTCGCATTTTTTCTCTCCCGGAGTACGGGTGCAAGCCATCGCTGTATGGGATTCGATGACGTATGTACTGAATGGCCTGGTGTTCGTAATGATCGGGCTGCAGCTTCCATTCGTTCTGCAAACGATTAGCGGTACCAGCTTGCGTACGCTCACGCTGTACGCTGCTCTGTTCTGTGCGTTCCTGATTGTGTTGCGGCTCGTTTGGGTTTTTCCCGGAACGTACCTTGCTTATTTCATCCGGCAGCGCTTTCTGCATCAACAGGAGACTTCGCCCAGACCCAGGCACATCTTCGTTTTGGGATGGACGGGAATGCGGGGGGTGATTTCGCTTGCGGCGGCGATCGCGTTGCCACAAGTCCTCAGCAATGGCGAACCCTTCACGCAGAGAAGCGTCATCGTCTTTCTGACGTTTGCAGTCATTCTGGTGACACTCGTTTTACAGGGCCTGACGTTGCCGTTTGTGATTCGGTGGCTTGGGCTCGCGGGAGCGTCACGTCAAAACCAGGAGGCGTATGACGCCAGGCGGCTGATGATCGAGGCTGCTTTGTCTCAGCTGGAGCAGGAGCGTGAAGCAGCTACGGCGGGCGAAGACGAGGTCTACCTCGACTTGGTCCACCATTATCGGGGACGTCTGGCGGCGCTCGATCGATCGAAGGAACGTCCAGCCGGAGGCGAGGATCATGACTTTTATGAGAAGTTCGCGGCATTGTCTTTGCGGCTTCTAGGAATTGAGAGGCGGACAGCGGTCGATCTGAGAAACCGGAGACTGATCGGGGATGAATTGTTGCGAGAGCTGGAGCGGGAATTGGATTTGGGGGAGTTGAAGCTGGAGGGACGGCGGGAGGAGTAGTCGTGACGCTGGCTCTGCGGCCATGGCCGCTTTCTTCCATCGATGATCCAATTCAAAAGCGACGGACGAATGCGTCCGTCACTACACAGGCAACTGCTCTTACCAGCCTCTGGTTTGAAGCAAGTGGGCTTCGTCAAGGGCGCTTATTGCCAAACCCTTCATTGCACCCTGGAGGTTTTCACTGACCTCAAGTAACACTTTAGGGTCTTGATAGTGCGTTGCGGCTTGCACGATTGCCTTGGCGCGCTTCTCGGCTTCGGCGGGCTCGGCGAATGTCGTCGAATCTTTCATGAAGATGCCACTGCCTACGAAGACTGCTTCTGCTCCGAGTTGCATCACCAGGCTGGCGTCGGCGGGCGTGGCGATGCCTCCGGCGCTGAAGTTCGGGACCGGCAGCTTCCCTGCCTTGGCGACCATCTTGATCAGCTCATACGGGGCCTGATGTTCTTTGGCTTTCGCGTAGAGTTCTTCTTCGCTGAGGACGGTCAAAATGCGCATCTCCTGAACGATTTGGCGGATGTGCTTCACGGCGTGAACGACGTCGCCGGTGCCGGCTTCACCCTTGGTTCGAATCATGGCTGCGCCTTCGGCGATGCGGCGGAGGGCCTCTCCGAGATTGCGGGCGCCGCAGACGAACGGCGTCTTAAAGGCGTGCTTGTCGACGTGATGGGCCTCGTCGGCGGGGGTGAGAACTTCGGACTCGTCGATGTAGTCGACACCGAGCTCCTGAAGAATCTGAGCCTCGGCGAAGTGACCGATGCGGCACTTGGCCATGACGGGAATCGAGACGGCGGCCATGATCTCGCGAATCTTTTTGGGCGAGGCCATGCGCGCAACACCGCCTTCAGCGCGGATTTGTGCGGGAACACGCTCGAGGGCCATGACGGAAACGGCTCCGGCTTTTTCGGCGATCTCGGCCTGCTTGGCGTCGGTGACGTCCATGATGACGCCGCCCTTGAGCATCTCGGCTAGGCCGGTCTTGAGACGAAGGCTGGTGTTGTTGGAGCTGCCGTTTTTCTGCGACATTGAGTGTTCTCTTTTCGGAATCGTCAAGAATGAACCGCTGGTACCGGTGGGGTGCCGCCTAGTCTATTTTAACGCCACTGCGGGCTTTTGCGGAACCCATCGCGGCTTCCTTCCTTTCACTGCCTCACTTCAAAAGCTTTCACCACTAAGGACACTAAGTTTCACTAAGGAAACCTTGGGCCGGCGCTAGGGTATTCTTTTCTTGCTCTTGCGGAGGCTTTTTTGGGGTTCGGTTTACTCTTCTCAACATTGTCGTCCCGGAAGCTTTTCATTTCACTGCCTCACTTCAAAGCTTTCACCACAAGGACACTAAGTTTCACTAAGGAAACCTTGGGCCGGCCTAGGATATTCTTTTGTTGCTCTGCCGGAGGCTCTTTTGCGGTTTGGTTTACTCTTCTCAACATTCTCGACCCGGAAGGCTCTCATTGTGTTTGGAGGCATTGCGCTGAGTCTATGGGCCGCCGGCTTCTCGACGGCCGATGCGGATCTCACGGTCACGATCAATTCCGGGGCGATTCGGGGCGTGGCGCGGGCTTCGGGAGGAGCAGAATTTCTTGGGATTCCCTATGCACAAGCGCCGGTCGGCGATATGCGATGGAAGGAACCAGTGCCTCCAAAAGCGTGGAGCGGCGTTCGCAATGCTGCGGCTTTCGGGACGCCGTGTGCTCAACCCGCCCTAGGAGATTGGAACCGGCAAGATGCGGAGGCCGGCAAAGAGGACTGCCTCTTTCTGAACGTCATGACTCCTGTGTGGCCGGCGAAGAGCAAGCTTCCCGTCATGGTCTGGCTGCATGGAGGCGGAAATGCCGGAGGATCGGCGTCGAGTGCGCTCTATAAGGATGGGACGCTGGTGCAGCACGGGATCATCCTGGTCACCGTGAATTACCGGCTGAACATTTTCGGATTCTTCGCGCAGCGCGGACTGAGTCATGAGTCTTTGCATCATGTATCCGGAAACTACGGATTGCTCGACCAGATCCTGGCACTGCGATGGGTGCAGGACAACATTGCGAAGTTCGGCGGCGATCCCGGGAACGTGACTTTGTTCGGGCAATCGGCGGGAGCACAAGATGCCAGTCTGCTGATGGCGTCGCCGGTGGCGCGAGGATTGTTTCGGAGCGTGATCCAAGAGAGCGGATCCCCGCTGAGCCCGCCGCTGCGAACCCTTACGCAGGCGGAGGAAACGGGCAGGAAACTCGTGGGGATGCCGCCGGGAGTCAAGGGCTACCCGGCGATCCGATACGTGCGGCAGCAGACGACCGAACAGTTGTTGAAGGCGGTCGCGAATCAGGATATAGCTGGGTTGCCGGCGGTGGGGCCGATCGTCGATGGATGGGTGATTCCGAGTTCGCCGGTAGAGATTTTCGCGAAAGGCCAAGAGGCGGCGGTGCCGGTTCTGATCGGAACAACGACGCGAGAGTTTGGAATGCAGGGGTCCGCGGATGATGTGAGGAAGATGATCCAGGACATCACGGGAACGTTGTCCGAAAAAGCGATCGAACTGTACGGACTGTCGAAGGGCGCTCCGGGCACTGCGGACCCGGCATACGGGTCGGTGGGAGATCAGTGGTTCGGAGATTTGGCGTTCCGCTGTCCTATCAGCACGGAAGCACAATGGCACAGCGCGACACATCAGGCGGTTTACCAATATGAATTCAATCATGCGATTCCGGGGCAGGAGGCGCAGGGCGCGGTACATTCATCAGACTTACCGTACGTGTTCGGCTTTTATCCGAAGTCGGGAAACATCGCGGGAACTTTTTCGGAAACCGACTTCAAGTTGGCGGACTTGATCGAAACTTATTTCACTAATTTCGCCAAGACCGGGGATCCGAACGGAGCGGGATTGACCAAGTGGCCTGCGTTCGACGAAAGCCAGCCGTATCTTCAATTCACGCAAGACGGTAAAGCGGTGGTTCAGACTGGCGGCTTGCGGCGCAAGCAGTGCGATTTCTATCGCGAGTTTGTGAACAAGCGCATGGGCGAAGTGCACTAAAGGCGCGGCCCGCCTGGGCGAATTACAGCGGCTACCGCTCTACAAACTTGCCGAACATTTTTTCGGGATCGATGGCGATGAAGGTCCCTTTACTGCGAGCCAGGACTTCACCTTTCTCATTCATGATTTCGGCAGCGTTGATGTGCTGGCGTCCGTGGACAGCGAGTTCCCTTCCTTCCACACGTAATGGTTTGTGCAGCGGAACGGGCTTCAGGTATTCGACTGTCATCTCTTTCGTGAGCGCGATGACGTGGCGGAGCTTGTTCACTTTGCCCATGGCATCGTCGAGGATGGTGGCGATGATGCCGCCGTGACAATGGCCGGGAGGTCCGGTGTACCGCTTGCTGAGACGAAAACGGCACACGAATGTCTGGCGCTCTTCGTCGAGCGTGAATTTCAGGCGCATACCCTCGGGATTGTTCTGTCCGCAGGCGAAGCAGTAGTTTTTCTGCAGCTTGACGTAGGCGGTTTCGTGACCGTGGACCTTACGGGGCATGGGAGATTCTACCGCGGGGATTCGGGTTCAGCACATGGGACACCGGGGAACACAGAGTAGCGTTCTTATTTATTTCGACTGAAATCTTGTATATATAGCGGGGTTCGTTTCTTCTCCGTTGATTGGCGTTGGTAAGTTTCGCGGAATTGCATCGGCCCTTCGGCGGGCATGGTTCGCCCGCTTCAGGATGACAATTCAAGCCTTGGCTTTACTTTGATTCTTTGCCCCGGAGTGCTCATGAAATCAGTTTTTGTCTTCATTCTCGTGGTGACCTCGCTTCCGTTTGCTGCGCTCGCTCAGAGTTCCCAGGGAACTAAGCCGCCGGACAAAGATGCGGACAAGAAACAGTCCGCCGCGAAGAGTCCCAAGACTCCCGCGAAGGACGAGAAGAAGGAGGAGCCGAAGGGCGAGAACAAAGGCGCCATGACGGCCGACACTTTTGCCGGTCTGAAGTTCCGGCCGATCGGCCCGGCGGTCGCTTCGGGCCGGGTGATGTCGATTGCGGTGAATCCGAAGAACAAGTTTGAGTACTACGTGGGAGTGGCGTCGGGCGGCGTTTGGAAGACGGTGAACGACGGGACGACGTGGACTCCTGTGTTTGATGGCGAGGGATCGTACTCGATCGGGTGGGTGACGATGGATCCGAATGATTCGTCGGTCGTCTGGGTGGGATCGGGGGAGAGCAACTCGCAGCGAAGCGTGGCCTACGGCGACGGAATTTATCGATCGGTGGACGGCGGGAAGAGTTGGAGCAATCTAGGACTGAAGAGGTCGGAGCACATCGGGAGAGTCGTCGTCGATCCGCGGGATTCGAAGGTCGTTTATGTCGCAGCGGAGGGACCACTGTGGGGGCCTGGAGGCGATCGCGGACTTTACAAGACAACTGACGGCGGGAAGAACTGGAAGGCCGTGCTGACGATCAGCGAGAACACTGGAGTCGTGGACGTGCAGATCGATCCGTCGAATCCGGACATCGTGTATGCGGCGGCGTATCAGAGGCGGCGGCACGTGTTCACGCTGATTGATGGCGGTCCGGAGAGCGCGATCTACAAGTCGACTGATGCGGGCGCAACATGGAACAAGGTGACGTCGGGATTGCCTTCGGTAGAGATGGGGAGGATCGGGCTTGCGGTTTCTCCGGCCGATCCGAATGTTGTGTATGCCACGGTGGAAGCGGCGGATGGGAAGGGGGGAATCTTCCGTTCGAACGACAAGGGCGCTACATGGGAACGCCGCAATGAATTCGATGCGGGCGCGATGTATTACTCGCGCGTGGTGCCGGATCCAAAGAATGTCGATCGCATTTTCGTGATGAACGTGGAGCTGCGTGAATCGCTGGACGGCGGGAAGACTCTACACAAAGTCGCCGAAGTAAATCATCACGGGGACAATCATGCAATCTGGATCGATCCGGACGACACCAGGCACTGGCTAATGGGATCCGATGGCGGGATGTACGAGACGTGGGACGATGCGAAGTCCTGGCAATTCAAGGCGAATCTCCCGACGGTGCAGTTCTACGATGTCGCGGTCGACAACGCGCTCCCCTTTTACAACGTGTGCGGCGGAACCCAGGATAACTTTTCCTGGTGCGGGCCATCGCGCACGCGGAACCTGAACGGGATCGTGAACTCCGACTGGTACGTCACGACGGGCGGAGACGGATTCCGCTCGCAGGTGGATCCGATCGATCCGAATACTGTCTATTCAGAATCGCAGTACGGAGTGCTGGTGCGGTACGACAAACCGACGGGTCAAGAGCTGGTGCTGCAGCCGCTCGAGGGAAAGGGCGAGCCCCCGCTGCGGTGGAACTGGGATTCGCCAGTGATCATCAGCCCGCATTTGCATACGCGACTTTATTTCGCCGCCAACAAATTGTTCCGCAGCGACGATCGGGGTGATACGTGGAAGGCAATCTCAGGTGACCTGACGAGGCAGATCGATCGCAACAAATTGCCGGTGATGGGGAAAATCTGGGGGCCCGACGCAGTGGCGAAGAATCAGTCGACCTCCTTCTACGGAAACATCGTTTCGCTGGCGGAGTCTCCTAAGAGAGAAGGCCTGATCTACGTCGGAACCGATGATGGATTGATTCAGGTTACTGGCGACGCCGGAGGCAGTTGGACGAAGTACGAGACGTTCACAGGCGTTCCGGACAAAACCTACGTCAGCAGGCTGGCAGCCTCGGTGCACGATGCCAATAGCGTTTACGCGGCGTTCGACAACCACAAGAACGACGACTTCAAGCCTTACCTGATGAAGTCGACCGATGCGGGAAAGACCTGGACTTCGATTGCAGGGGATCTGCCAGTCAACGGGCCGGTTCTCGCATTTGCGGAAGACACGGTGAATCCGAATCTCCTGTTTGCGGGAACCGAGTTCGGAGCGTTCTTCACGATCGACGGCGGGAAACACTGGATCAGGCTGAAGGGCGGACTCCCGACCATCGCGGTGCGCGACATGGTTATTCAGGCGCGCGAGGGTGACCTCGTGATCGCAACCTTCGGCCGGGGATTTTACGTGCTGGACGACATCAGTCCTTTGCGGCAGATGAAGGCCGACTCCACACAGCAAGCGGCCGCGATGTATCCGGTGAAGGATGCGCTGTTGTATGTGGAGCGACATCCCTTGGGGGGTCCGAGAAAGGGCTTCCAGGGAGATGCTTTCTATGCCGCGGAAAATTCGCCGTATGGAGCAGTTTTCACGGCATACATGAAGGAGAAGATTAAGACGAAAAAGGAGAAGCGCCAGGAAAACGAAAAGGAGGCCGCCAAGAAAAATCAGGCGCTTCCTTATCCGGCGCATGACGAACTCAGGGCTGAGGCCGAGGAAGCAAAGCCGGAAATTTACTTCATGGTTTACGACGAGGGCGGAGTGCCGATCCGGAGGGTGGATGGCAGCCTGGACGCAGGATTTCAACGCGTCGCATGGGATCTGCGATATCCGGCGGGACACGTCCCAAAGAAGTCTGACGATGAAGAGGAATTCTTTCCGGACGCTGCGGACCAGGGTCCACTGGTGTTAACTGGAAACTATTCGGTGCGGATGTTTGAGAAGCTTGGTGGCACCGTCACGCCGTTGTCCGGTCCGGTTTCATTCAAAGTCGCGACCGAAGGCTCCGCATCGATGAACATGGCTGACCGGACGGCACAGCAGGAATTTCTGCGCAAGGTCACCCGGCTTTATCGCGCCGTGTCGGGAGCATTGCACACAGCGGAAGATGTGCAGGCGCGGTTGAAGGCCATTCGAGATGCGTTGCGCGGAACGCCAGCGGCCGAGGAGAAGCTCAGCTCGACGACGGATTCTCTGGAGACGCGGGATCGGGAAATCTTGCGAGCCTTGCGCGGGGATATCGAAATCGCAAAACGGAGCGAGGCGGTGCCATCCTCGATCAGCGACCGCGTGAACTCCATCATGGAAGGTGAGCGCTTTTCGTTGGCGAAACCTACGCAGTCCCATGCGGACTCTTATAACATTGCCGCTGCGGAGTTCTCGGAACAATTGGCGAAACTTCATACTCTGGTTGAAGTGGACCTCTCCAAGCTGGAGAAAGACATGGAGGCTGCGGGCGCGCCGTGGACCGCCGGACGCGTGCCGGACTGGTCCGAGAAGTGACGGTTTTGCTACGGATGAAGGTCTTTAACCACAAGGGCCACGAAGGTCCACTAAGGTGACCTTCAAGACCTTTGACTCCTAGTTTTTGGGTCGCGTATTCAGGCCAAAGTCGGATTCCACGCGGCGGTACCATGTTTCGTCGTCGCTGGCGTTCAGGCTTACCCATTCTTCATCTGTCATCTGCCTGCGCCAATGCAGGAAGGGTTCTGCATCGGGTCCTACCGGGTGACGGAGTTGCCAGGTTCCGCTGTCGGCGATTTCCAGGATCTTCTGCGCGACCAGCGAAGGCGATGCGGGATTCTTCAAGGAAGCAGCGAAGAGCGCGGCGAAACGGGCGGGCTGCTTGTAAGGGGTAGCGGAAGGAGCGTCTCCAATGCGACGCGCCATTGCGGTGTCAATAATGCCAGGTTCGACGATCGCCACGCGAACATTGAACGTCTTCATTTCGCCTGCCAGCGCTTCGATGAGAGCCTCCAAGGCCCATTTGGAGGCAGTATAAGACGAAAGTGGAGGACTGGTGAGGCGCCCGGCGACTGAGCTCACATTGATGATGCATCCGCTCCGGCTTTTCCGCATGTGCGGTGCAACCGCCTGAATACAACGGATGACACCAAAATAGTTGGTTTCCATGACGGCGCGGAAATCGGCGAGAGGGAGTTCCTCTACCGACCCAGATCGCTCGATCCCTGCGTTATTGACCAGGATGTCGATTGGACCATGATCCTTATAGATTGCCGCGAAAGAGCGATTCACCGACTCGTCGGAATCCACATCCATGCTGGAAACGGTGATTGGCAGTTTTTCCCGCGCGGCGGTCTCGGCAAGTGCAGGAGACTGCGATGGATTACGCATGGTGGCATAAACCTTGTGGCCTGCGCGACCGAAGGCCAACGCTGCTTCCAAACCAATCCCTTTGCTCGTTCCAGTAATCAATACCGACGCCATTCAGCCTCCGTGGGCATTTCTTTTTCTGGTCCGTCGCAGTATACGCGACACGGCGGTTGTGACCGTCGGGTTCTAATACCATTGCACTGGCGTCGAAAATATTATGTTTCGAACAAGTATGAGCCTTGGCCCGTGCTGAAAGAGTTCCTCCGATGAACGCCCTTGCAAAATCGTTCTGAGGCTGTGTTACACTCGCCGCCGACTGTTGCTCGCATTGATGCGGCAACCGCCGTGGGGAAATCCGTCTTGTCGGCCTTCAGAATCGGGGGTACTGAGGAATGGGCCTCGCGTTAATGGCTTTGATTTGGCTGATCACCCTGATCAGCACGTACTTTTTTGTCGCCAAAACATGGTGGCTTCCGGTTGGCGCCTCCGCCGCCACGGAGTTCATCGACCATCAATTCGCGGTGACGTTTGTCCTGATGGGGATCGTTTTCCTCGCGGCGCAGCTCGGATTGGGCTACATCGTCTGGAAGTACAGACAGACTCCGAACTCCCCGCCAGTGTCCTACTCCCACGGCAACACGACCCTGGAAATCACGTGGACAGTGCTCACGGCGATTCTATTTATCGGGCTGAACCTGATGGGCAGTAGAGTATGGGCCAGCCAGCGTTTTGATCCACCGGAGGCTGGCGCCGTACAGGTCGAGGTCACCGGGATGCAGTTTGCCTGGTACTTCCGCTATCCGGGACCAGACGGAAAGTACGGTGCGACAAGCCCCAAGCTGATGGACCCTTCTTCGGGAGGAGAGGCTGCGGTTGGTTTGAACACCTCGGACGCTCTGGCGAAAGATGACGTGGTGACCGGAACGATGTATCTGCCGGTTGATCGCGAGGTCGACGTCAGCTTGCGATCAGTCGACGTCATACACAGCTTTTTCATTCCCAACCTGCGGTTCAAGCAGGACGCGGTGCCCGGCCTGAACATCCATATGCATTTCAAGCCGACCGCAGTTGGGGAATACGAGATTGCCTGCGCGGAACTTTGCGGGCTCGGACACTACAAGATGCACGGAATGGTTCACGTCGTCAGCCAGGAAGAATTCGACAAGTGGCTGGCGGCTCGGGAGGCGGAGAAACAATAACATGTCGACCGCGGCTACGATTCATTCGCACGCTCCTCAGGGTTTCATTCGGAAATACATCTTCAGCCTCGATCACAAAGTTATCGGCATCCAGTATTTCTTTCTCGCACTCACGGCAGTGTTCGTTGGCATGTTCCTGTCGCTGCTGATGCGCGTCCACATGGTCTGGCCGAACGCCGTTCTGCCGCTGGTGGGCGAGATCAAGCCGGAGACTTATCTCAGCCTGCTCACGATGCATGGGACGATCATGGTGTTTTTCGTCCTGACTACGGCGCCGCAGGGCGGATTTGGAAATTATTTCCTGCCGATTCAGATCGGCGCACCCGACATGGCATTCCCTGTCCTGAATATGCTGTCGTTCTGGACGACGTTTGTCGGGTTCATCACGATCATTGCAGCTTTCTTCGTGACGGGCGGCGCTCCCCTGCATGGATGGACCGGCTACCCGCCGCTGAGCGCACTCCCTTCGGCCGGACCGGGCGAACAACTCGGGGCCGATTTGTGGATCACAAGTATCGCCATCTTCTGCCTGGCGTCACTGATGGGAGCCCTTAACTTCATCACGACGACCCTCGACCTGCGGGCCAAGGGTATGACGATGATGCGAATGCCGCTGACGGTATGGTCGTGGTTCATCACGGCGATCCTGGGACTGCTGGCATTCGGCGTACTGCTCTCGGCCGGAATTCTGTTGCTGATGGACCGGAATCTCGGAACAAGCTTTTATGTTCCGCTGGTCGTCGTAAACGGCCAGATCATGGCCCACAAAGGCGGATCGCCGCTGCTCTGGCAGCATCTGTTCTGGTTTTTCGGGCATCCCGAGGTTTACATCGCGATCCTGCCGGGAATGGGCGTGGCGTCGCAGGTATTGTCGACGTTCTCGCGCAAGCCGATCTTCGGATACCGCGCGATGGTTTACGCGATGCTGGCGATCGGGTTCTTCGGCTTCATGGTGTGGGGCCACCACATGTTCATGAGCGGAATGAGCCCCTACTCGGCGTTTGCGTTTTCGATTCTGACGATGTGCATCGGAGTGCCATCGGCCATCAAGACATTCAACTGGCTGGGCACGATGTGGAAGGGCCATATTCGCTTCGATACGCCGATGCTGTACGCCATCGGTTTCGTATCGCTGTTCGTATCGGGCGGATTGAGCGGCCCGTTTCTGGCGCAACCGGTGCTCGACATCGTGTTGCATGACACGTATTTCGTGGTCGGACACTTCCATCTGATCATGGGTGTGGCGGCGATCTTCGGCATCTTTGCGGCGACCTACTACTGGTTCCCGAAGATGTTCGGGCGAATGATGAACGAGACCATGGGCCGGATACACTTCTTCATCACCTTGGCCGGCACATACGCCATCTTCATGCCGATGCACTACCTGGGAATGGCAGGCCAGACACGACGCTACTCGCAATTCACTGAAGTGGCTTACCAGGCAAAGCTGGTTCCGTTGCAGGAGTTCATGACGTATGCGGCGATCATCACGATCGCGGCGCAGTTCATCTTCGTCATCAACCTGTTCTGGAGCATGTTCAAAGGACCGAAGGCCAGTGACAATCCCTGGGAAGCAACCACGTTGGAATGGATCACGGCAACACCTCCGCCGCACGATAACTTCGGCGGCGTGACGCCAGTGGTACACCATGGCCCGTACGAGTATGGAGTTCCCGGGGCGCCGAAGGACTACGTGATGCAGACGGACCCGCCGACGGTGGCTTCACACTGAAACTGCGACGGATAAAAGTGTCCGTCCCACACGGCAACCTGATCTACGTGGCGACGCACTAAGTAGCTTATGGCGACGTATACACCCAGCACACGGATTGATGACATAGGCCACAAGCCGCCGGAGCCACCGGCTCATGGTGGTGGGGGAGATGGATTCGGCGGCGAGATTCCGGACTACGGAGCGCGGCTGCGACGCGCGAGACTCGGCTTGGCATTCGGGATCGTTACTGTATGCATGGTCTTCATTTCGCTGACTAGCGCATATGTTTTCCGGCGGGGGCTTCCCTCTTTCGACGGGACGTCGAATGGCTGGGTGCGGGATTGGGGCAGCGTGGATTTGCCTTGGACACTGCTGATTGTGAACACGGCAATCCTGGCGGCAAGCGGCGTCACGATGGAGTTTGCTCGGCGTCATGCAGCCAGGATGGCGGCGCTGGCTCCGGTGAAGTCAATACCCGGAATCTCGCTGAACGAAAATAAGGATTTTCCGTGGCTGGGTCTGACGGTGCTGCTGGGGCTGTGTTTCTTGGTTGGACAGTGGCTCGCTTGGGGCGAATTGAATAATCGCGGGTTCTACGTGAGTACGAATCCGAGCAGTTCGTTTGTATTTTTGTTGACCATCGCCCATGCGGTCCACCTGAGCGGCGGGATGATCGCGCTGATCTTTGCTTCCAGCGCGTCGTGGTTTCATAGGCCGCTGGAGTCGCGCCGGATCGTGGTTGACATCACAGCGTGGTACTGGCATTTCATGGCGGTGCTTTGGATTTACGTTTTTGGGTTGTTGGCTGTGGCTCGCTAGTTCGCTTCGACAAACAATCCTTTGACCACTAAGGGCACTAAGTTTCACTAAGGAATGCTTTCGGGCCTTGACCGTTTATATGGGGCTTGTTCGATAGGAAAGGGGAACTCCAGGAATGGCTGACGCCACGCTGCAGCATGGTGCTGTGGGACATAGTTTGCCGGGGGAATTCGAGACGCCGCTGTTTGGGGCGTACTCGAAGAAGGTGGGGATGTGGCTGTTCCTTGCCTCAGACTCACTGACGTTCGGCGCCTTGCTAGTTGCATTCAGCTACAACCGCATTTATACGGTGCCGTGGCCCACTCCGTTTCACGTGGCGAGCATTACCAACGCGACGGTCATGACGGCGTGCCTGCTCTCGAGTTCGCTCACCATGGTGCTGGGAGTGTTCGCAGCGCAACGCGGAGATCGGGCATGGATGCGGAACTGGCTGCTGGCGACGATGGTGTTTGGTACGGCTTTCATCGTCCTGCACGGGCTGGAATGGACAAAGTTGATCAGCGAAGGTCTGACACTGCCGGGCTTTCCGAAACCTGCGGGTGCAACGGCTGGCGAGATGGCGGATGTATCGAAAGCCGTCCCGCAGTTTGCCGCTACCTTTTTTGGTCTGACGGCAATGCACATGCTGCACGTGACGATCGGCGTGATCTACCTGGGCGTCGTCGCGCTGCGGAAACTGTTCCTGCCGATTCTGGGCGCGCTGTGGCTGGCCGGATGGCTTCTCATTCCGGCGGACAATGTCTTTCACTATGGCATTCACGTACTGCTGGTGGGATTGGTCCTGGCTGCGATCATCCTGTTCTTGAAGCCGAAGGTATACGACGCACACGACGTGGAAGTTTCGGGACTGTATTGGCACTTTGTCGATCTGGTGTGGATGTTTATCTTCCCGCTGATTTATTTGATGTCAACGAAGATCACGTAGGGACTGCTGGATATTGGGGCAAGCGAGAATCCCAACTTCTGGCAACAACGGCTATAGCTGGGGCACCCGGGTTCATCTAGGAGAAAATTGATGCACGACGTCGCGAAGCATGATGACAACAAGGCACAGTATTTCTGGGTGTGGGGAGGTTTGCTGATTCTCACCGCCATTGAAGTTGTCCTGGCGTACAAGCAGGTCTTTCAACCCGTGCGCATGCTTGAGATCCTGCTGATACTCTCGGTGATCAAGTCGGCCCTGATCATTGGCTACTTCATGCACCTCAAGTTTGAGACCGCGATGATGCGGTGGATGATCACACTCTCAGTGGTGGCGTGCTTCATCATCATGTATTTCTTCTTCTTTCCTGATGCGGGGCGGATCAATACACTGGGAGTTCACTAGAACGTGAGAACCGTGCACAAATCCGGTGTGGCTGTGCTCTTCCTGGCAATGGCGCTGTGGAGCGCTCCGGCGTTGGCCCAAGGCTGCGCGATGTGCCGGGCGAATGCGAAAGCCACTCCGAAGGAAGGCCAGCGGGCGATCAATGGAGCGATCCTGGTGATGCTGGTCGCGCCGATTGGGATGGTGACCTTCGGGACGGGATTCATTGTGCGATATGTGCGGCGAAGAGATCGACAGATGGAGCAGGACGAGTAGGCTGCCGCTTCCGGGTGCTTCTTTCCGGCGAGATTCACTTTGTTTCAGCGTTTAACGTCAAAATCTGGACGGACAAATGTGTCCGTCCCTACACAAGCTCTCTCCACTCCCTCCAACTGTTTCGTCAATCCCTTATAATAGAAAGATTCTGTAAGCCATTTGGACGGCTCTGTGCGGGTGCGCTGGGGCTGGCGGGTGGCTTCGGCCCTAATTTCGATGTCCTCTACTACGACCCAGACGGAAAGCATTGTCGTTCGCGGCGCGCGAGTCCATAACCTCAAGAACATCGACTTTGAGGTTCCCCACAACGCCTTGACGGTGGTCACGGGGGTGTCTGGCTCGGGCAAGTCTTCCCTTGCCTTTGACACCATCTATGCCGAGGGCCAGCGGCGCTATGTCGAGTCGCTGTCGGCCTATGCGCGGCAGTTTCTAGAGCGAATCGAAAAGCCCGACGTGGACTTGATCGATGGAATCGCTCCGGCGGTCGCCATCAAGCAGAAAAATACGACGAGAAATCCGCGGTCGACTGTAGCGACGGCGACTGAGATTTACGACTATCTGCGATTGCTGTTTGCGCGCGTGGGACGAACTTTTTGCGCGAAGTGCGGGCGCGAGGTTAAGAAGGACACCGTGGATGAGGTGGCGGATGCAATTCTTGCCCTGCCGCCGGAGACACGGCTGCAGGTTTTGTTTCCGCTGCAACGGGCTGAGGTGGGAACGCAAGAGGCTTCCGGAAAAACTGGACGAGCACGCGGGAGGGACGCCACCGGCGGGAGGGTCGGCGGCGGTGGCCAAGAAAAAGAAGGGTTCGGTAGAGAAGCTCAGCGACGCTTTGAAGACGCGGCTATTTGATCTGCGGAAGTCGGGATTCAACCGGCTTTATCAAGGCGGAGAGATTTACGAGTTCTCCACTCCCGAGTCCCTGCTTGATGTCGACTTTGGATCGCCGGTGTTTCTGCTCGTCGACCGGCTGGTGGTGTCGGCGGAGAGCCGGACGCGAATCGTCGACGCGATCGAGACGGCGTATCGGGAGGCGGGCGAGGTCATCTTCGAGTTTGCGGGTGAGGAGCCAGAAGGAAAGACTCCCCGAAGACTTCGCTTCTCGCAGAGATTTGAGTGCAAGAATTGCAACATCGTTACGAAGAGCCGGAGCCTCGGCTGTTCTCGTTCAACAATCCCTATGGCGCTTGCCCCAAGTGCCAGGGATTTGGAAATACGATCGACTTCGATCTTGAACTGGTAATTCCCGACAAGCTGAAGACGCTGTCAGAAGGCGCCGATTGAGCCTTGGACCAAGCCGAAATACCGGCCGCTCTTCACGGACTTGAAGCGATACGCGAAAGCGGCTGGGATCCCGCTGGACATGGCGTGGATCGACCTTGCGGAGGAGCACAGGAACTTGGTGCTCAATGGAGAGGGGAAATTTCTGGGAGTGCGCGGATTCTTTGCGCATCTGGAACGAAAGAAGTACAAGCTGCACGTTCGAGTTTTTCTTAGCCGGTACCGCGGATATTCGCTCTGTCCGGATTGCAACGGGTCGCGGCTGCGCCTGGAAGCGCGGCAGGTGAGGATACGAAACAAGAATCTGTGTGAGATATCCTCGCTGACTGTCGAGGACGCTCTGAAGTTTTTCGAACAGATCGAGTTGAGCCCACAAGAAGCAGAGATTGCGGAGAAGTTGCTGCAGGAAATTCGCGAAAGGCTGCAATTCCTGAATGAAGTCGGGTTGGAATACCTGACGCTGGACCGGCTGTCTTCGACGCTTTCCGGCGGCGAGGCGCAGAGGATTCAGCTCGCAACCTCGTTGGGTTCGCGGCTTGTGGGCACGCTCTATGTGCTGGACGAGCCATCGATCGGGCTACATCCGCGAGACACACATCGGCTGGTTAAGATCCTGCAGGATTTGCGGAATCTCGGGAACACGATTCTGGTAGTAGAGCATGATCCCGACATCATGAGAGCAGCAGACTGCATACTCGATCTCGGTCCGGGCGCGGGTGAAAATGGCGGGAAGCTTATCGCCGAGGGAACCTACGATGAACTCCTGCACAATCCGGCTTCGCTGACGGGACGGTACCTGTCGTCCGATCTGCGAATTCAGGCTCCGGCGACCAGACGAAAGCCCGGTGCGCAGCAGATTAAGATGTCCGGCATCCGGGCGAATAATCTGAAGAACGTGAGCATCAGTATTCCTCTCGGATTGCTGGTCGCGATCACAGGCGTTTCAGGATCAGGCAAATCCACGCTGTTGCATCAGGTGCTGTATCGCGCACTCGCGCAGGCCAAGCAGCAGGCGGGGAACAGCGGCCCGGCTACGACGAGTTCTGCGACTTGGGAGAGCCTGGACGGCGATCAGTTTATCGAGGAAGCGGTTCTGGTGGATCAATCGCCGATCGGGAGGACGCCGAGATCAAATCCGGTGACGTACATCAAGGCATTCGACTCGATTCGGGAACTGTTTGCTTCTCTGCCTGAGGCGAAAAAACGCGGGTTCAGCGCGGGTCACTTCTCGTTCAACATTCCGGGTGGACGCTGCGAGGTTTGCCAAGGCGATGGCACGGTCACAGTAGAGATGCAATTCCTAGCGGATGTGGAACTCATCTGCGAAGAGTGCAAAGGAACGCGGTACAAACCGCAAGTGCTCGAGGTCCGGTATCGGGGCAAAAACATCCACGAGGTGCTCAACCTCACGGTGAAAGAGGCTTTGAAGTTCTTCGCGGAGGCGCCGAAAGTTACGGACAAGCTGAGATCACTGGAAGAGGTGGGTCTCGGCTATCTGCGGCTCGGGCAATCGGCAACTACACTTTCGGGAGGCGAGGCGCAGCGTATGAAGCTGGCCGCCCATCTGCAGCCGGCGACGCGGGAATCCGCGCGAACCGGGGAAAAGTTCAAGCGCCGGCTTCTGTACATTTTCGACGAACCCACGACCGGGCTACATTTTGATGACGTCAGCAAACTCCTGGCGGCCTTTCGCCGTCTCATTGATGCAGGGGGCTCCATTGTGGTCATCGAGCACAACCTCGAAGTGATCAAGACAGCGGATTGGGTCATCGACCTCGGCCCGGAAGGCGGGTCTCGTGGCGGCAAGATTGTGGCAGCCGGGCCTCCGGAAGCGATCGCAAAGCTGGCAAATTCGTACACCGGGACTTACTTAGCAAATGTTCTGAACGGCAATGGAGCATCCCGTTCCAATGGAAGACCGTAGACGAGTTGTCAGGAGGACGATCGCTCTGGCCGCGGGTCTGCTGTTTGGGACGGGCATGGGGATCGCCCTGCCAGTCCGGATCCAAGCGCGTGAATTGGTTGCCCGACAAACGTCGTCCCAGCCGTCGCCCGGCCAATCCAGCAGCCAGAAAAAGCCGAGGACTCATCACGCTACCATCGCAGAGGATGAAGGGCCTTCTCCTGATCTGAAGCGGGCGGAAGAGTTCATCCAGAAGAAGGACTTCACCAACGCAGAACCCCTTTTGCGCAAAGCAGTCGGCAGTGATCCCGCGAACTATGTAGCCTGGTTCGACCTTGGTTTCGTGCAAAATGCTCTGGGTAAAACTGATGAATCAATCGCGTCCTATAGGAAATCTGTTTCGGCTAAGCCGGACGTATTCGAGTCGAACCTAAACCTGGGTCTCCAGCTTGCCAAGGCTGGACAGCCCGACGCCGAACAGTTCCTGCGCGCCGCCACCCAGCTCAAACCCACGAGCCACGCTGCGGAAGGTCAGGAGAGGGCGTGGCTTTCACTGGGGCATATCCTGGAGAAGACACAGCCTGAACAAGCGCTCACGGCGTACGAAAAAGCGGCCGCGCTGCAGCCGAAAGATCCGGAGCCTCATCTTGCCGCCGGGTTGATCCTTGACGGGTCCAACAAGTTTGCGGATGCGGAGCAGGAGTACAAGCGGGCGCTTGAAGCCGATCCCACCGCAACGGACGCCATCACCGGGCTAGCCAACATCTACATGCGTGGCCGCCGTTTTCCGGAGGCGGAGGCCGAGCTTCGGAAGGTCGTGGTGGCTCATCCGGAATTGGCGGCGGCTCACGTTCAGCTCGGACGCGTGCTGGCGGCACAGAACAAGAGTGACGACGCGATCGCAGAACTTGAGGTGGGGGCGAAGCTGGCGCCGAACGACCCTTCCGTCCAACGTGATCTTGCTGATTTGTATGAGACTGCGGGCAAGAATGACAAGGCGGAGGCTTCGTACCGGGCGTTGCTGGTGCAACATCCCAATGAGGCCGAGCTTCACCATGGCCTGGGGAAGAGCCTGCTCCGGGCGAAGAAGTTCGAGGACGCGCAGAAGGAGTTTCTGGCAGCGATCAAGTTGAAGCCCGAACTGGCACCCGCTTACGGTGATCTGGCATTTGCGGCGAATGAGAACAAGAACTATCCGCTGACGATCAAAGCGCTGGATGCCCGGGTGAAACTCACGCCGGAGATTCCCGTCACATATTTCTTGCGCGCGTCAGCTTACGATCATCTGCGGGACATCAAGCAGGCAACGGCGAACTATCGCCTGTTTCTGCAAACGGCCGACGGGAAGTATCCTGATCAGGAATGGCAGGCAAAGCATCGGCTGATTGCGCTGGAGCCGAAGAAGTAAGATCGACGTCGAGTGAATCTGGAGCGGAGTCGTAACTTGGGAAGCGTGAGTCGAGTCGAGTTCGCGGGCAGTACGATGAGTGCGCGGAGATGGCATTTCGCCGTTCTGGCTTGCCTTCTTATTTTCCTGGGGCGGGCCAAAGCAGATGGATTGTCGCGCGAAGCTCTGTCACTTGAGGATTTGAAGGCACGGGTTTCCACGAGCACGGTGGGAGAGCGTCCGCATCTGTGTGTGCAGATCGCGCAAAAACAGCTGGATGAGGCGAACAAAGCGTACGCGGAGGCTGAGGTCGAGAGAGCACAAGCCGCGCTGACGGACGTTGTGGCTTATACGGAACTGGCTCGCGACTACGCCATCCAATCTCATAAGTACCAGAAGCAATCGGAGATCGCCGTCCGGGAGATGTCTCGAAAATTGACGAATCTGTTACACACGCTTGGCCGCGACGATCAGGGAGCGGTGCGGGACGCGGTAAAGCGGCTGGAGCGGGTCAGCGACGATTTACTTGCGTCCATGTTTAAGAAGGGTGCGAAATGACCAACCATCGACTTCGTTGCCTGTTGGGAATCGTGCTTTGGTTCGCGTTCGCCTCTTCCGGGTGGGCGCAGCGTAAACGCGATCCGCTTACGCAATCGGAGATCACGCAGGTTCGCGACACGAGTTGGGAGCCCAAACTGAGACTGCCGCTTTACATACAGTTCGCGCGGGCCCGGTTGGTGAAGCTGGAAGAGGCGCGGAACGACCCGAAGGCAAAGGATCGAGCGATATTGACACACGATATGCTCGACGACTTTCAATTGCTCTACGACGAACTCAACGACAACATCGATACCTATGTCGACCGCCGCGACGATATCCGGAAGCCTTTAAAGATCGTGATCGATGCGGATATCGAGTTTCAGGCCAAGTTGCGCGCGCTGAAGGATGCCGCCGACGTTCCCCGGAAAGAGGCTCAGCAATACGAATTCGTGCTGACCAATGCGATTGAAACGCTGGACAGTTCGGCGGACGACCATCGCAAGTTGTTGGCGGACCAGGAAGTGGCAGCGAAAAGTAAGAAGCTGAATAAGGATCCGTCGAAGGGAACCGGAGTCAGTCCCGAGTAGTCGTGGCTTTGGCGTGTAATTCGATTCGGCAACTCTCGGAGTGAGTTCGGGGTGCGAGGACTGGATGTCCTGGGCACAGCTGGCGGGACGCCGGCCTATTGTCGCGACTCACCGACACGCGTGCTAACCTTGATTCTGCGTGCGCGACGGTCTGGTTGAAATCTTTCAGGAAGTGCTGGGCGAACTGCGTCCCGGCGAAGTGCTGCCGGAGTTGAAGATCGAATTCTTCGCGTTCGCCAATATCAACAACACGATCCGTTTGCGGAACGGCAAGCTGCTGGTGCGACTGTCCGATCTGCTGGAAGGCGCGCCGGAAGCGGTCTTGCGAGCGATCGCCCATATTCTGTTGGCAAAGATGTATCGCCGCCCGATTGATCGAGCCTATGCCGCGCGCTACCGGAAGCATGTTGGCAGTCAGGACATTGTTCGGAAGGCCCATCTCGTCCAGCAGATGCGCGGCCGGAAGCTGCTGCGCCCGCCGCGGGGCCACTATTACGATCTGGATGAGGTGTTCGAAGACTTGAACGCGCGTTTCTTCCACGGGTTGATGGCTCGACCGCGTATGAGCTGGAGTCAGAGCAAGACGCGACGGATATTGGGGCACTATGATCCCGCACACAATGCGATCGTGATCAGCCGGGTGTTCGACCATCCGCAAGTTCCGCGATTCGTGGTGGAGTACATCGTTTACCACGAAATGCTGCACCTGAAGCATCCCGTGAAGTTGCGGGGAAGCCGGCGCTGCGTCCATTCGAGCGAGTTTCAGGCAGACGAAAAGCTGTTTCCGATGCTGGCAGAAGCGAACGAGTTCATGAAGCGTTTGTGATCCTGGAAGTCGGCGAGGGTGACGTTTACATCAATCCGTCGTCCAAAAATGAGTACAATTATAGTGAGCCTGCGGTGATAAGTGGCTGATCAGGCCATCCTCGGAGCCCAGATGAAATTCTTTCCTCGCATTCTTACCCTAGCCGTCGTGTGCGCGTTTTGTACCTGCGGGGCATACTCCCAAACAGCGTCAGGAAGCGAAACACACGGTATCTCAGTCGCCAATCTGGACCGGACCGTGAAACCCGGCGATGACTTCTACCATTTCGCGAACGGCGACTGGATCAAACGAACCGAAATTCCTGCGGACCGCGCCGAGATCGATGTCTTTTCCCACCTGGAAGACTTGAGCAACAAGCGCACTTCGGACTTGATTGCGGAACTCGCGAAGTCGAATGCACCGGGAGGATCGGCTGAGCGCAAGGTCGCGGATTTGTACAACTCCTACATGGATGAGGCAGCGATCGAGGCGAAGGGGTTGGCGCCGATTCGCGCCCGGTTGGACGCGATCAATGCCATTCGTGACAAGCGCGAACTCGCTAAGGCTCTCGGCGAAACTTTACGGGCCGATGTCGATGCGCTTAACAATACGAACTATCACACGCCCAATCTTTTTGGCATTTGGGTGGCTCCAGGCTTCAGCGATTCGGATCACTACGCCGCGTATTTGATGCAAGGCGGCCTGCAGTTGCCCGATCGCGAGTATTACCTGAGCGAGAGCGCCCACATGCGCGACGTGCGAACTCAATATCAGGCTCATGTCGCGGCGATGCTCAAGCTTGCAGGGCTCCCCGACGCCGATACGCGGGCAGGGCGGGTGATCAGCCTCGAACACGCCATCGCGGAGACGCACCGCAGTCTGGCTGAAAATGAGGACATCCACAAGGCGAACAATACCTGGAAGTCGAAAGACTTTGCGACGAAGGCTCCGGGACTCGACTGGAATGAATACTTCCGCGCCGCCGGACTGAGCCACGCTGAAAGTTTCACCGTCTGGCAACCAGAAGCTTTCAAGGGGGAGTCTGCCCTGGTGGCTTCGACGGCTCTGGAGTCGTGGAAAGATTGGCTTTCGTTCCACGTGATCGAGGCCTATGCCGGCGTGCTTCCAAAAGCGCTTGCAGAAGAGCGCTTCGCATTTTTCGGCAAGACGCTTTCTGGTGCTCAGCAACAGCGTCCTCGATGGCAACGTGGCGTTTACCTTGTGGACGGACAACTCGGAGACGTCGTAGGAAAGGTTTATGCGGAGCGGTATTTTCCGGCCGAGGCGAAAGCACAGGCGCAAGAAATGGTCGCGAACCTAATCGCTGCGTTCCACAAGAGGATAGAAGCGCTGACCTGGATGAATCCTGCGACCAAAGCGGAAGCCGAGGCGAAGCTTTCGACGCTGTATGTTGGGATCGGGTATCCCGAGACCTGGCACGACTATTCGAGTTTCGAAGTGAAGGCGGACGACATCTTCGGCAATATCTGGCGCGGCAATCTTTCTGACTACCAGCGACAGATAGCGCGACTAGGCAAGCCCGTCGATAAAAAAGAATGGTCGATGACGCCCCAGACCGTGAATGCCGTAAACCTGCCATTGCAGAATGCGCTGAACTTCCCTGCCGCTATCCTGCAACCACCGTTTTACGATCCCCAGGCGCCGTCGGCCGCAAACTACGGAGCCATCGGGTCGGTGATCGGACACGAGATCAGCCACACCTTCGACACGGAAGGCAGCACGTTCGACTCGAAGGGACGGTTGAGGAATTGGTGGACTCCGGAAGATCTCAAACATTTTGAGGGATCTACGGGTCAGTTAGCAGCGCAGTACGACAGCTACAAGCCGTTTCCTGATCTGCCGCTAAACGGGAAGCAGACACTGGCGGAAAATATTGCAGACGTCGCGGGAATATCTGCGGCCTATGATGGCTATCGAGTTTCGTTGGCTGGGAAAGAAGCGCCCGAGGAGGACGGATATTCGGGGGATCAGCAATTTTTCATCGCCTTCGCGCAAAACTGGGGAAACAAGGTGCGGGAGGCAGCCCTGAGGCGGCAAGTACTGACGGATCCACATTCTCCAGGCGAGTACCGTTCGACCACGGTGCGGAATATCGATGCGTGGTACAGCGCCTTTCAGGTGCAGCCGGGTGAGACGCTTTTTCTGGCTCCGGCCGACAGGGTGCGGATCTGGTAATTCCGGCTGTTTCAGACTGAAAAGCAAGCTTCGGGCATATCGCTACCATTCGAGGCCCAATTTTCGCCGTGTGATTGAAATCACAGGCGGTTGTGCGGGTGTGGATTGACGGCCCGAACAGGGGAAGACTATCCTTAGAAGTTGAAATTGAAATTCATTTTCAAAATCAATTTTATCCCGATAGGCGCCGTTTAAGAGGCAAGTTCGATGCTCGAAGCATTCATCATCACGCTGCGCGAAGGGGTGGAAGCAGCCCTGATTGTAGGTATCACCCTGGCGTATCTCAACAAAATTGGACGGAACGAACTGCGCAAGACCGTTTACGCCGCGCTGGGCGCTGCCTTTGTGGGCAGCATCGGCGTGGCCATCGTGATCTCCAAGACCCACCTGAATGAAGACGTGTTCGAAGGCTGGGTCATGCTGGTGGCCTCATTCTTCGTCATCAGCATGGTGATTTTCATGATGAAGACGGGGCGCAAGCTCAAGGGCGAGATTGAAGGAAAGGTGGGACTTCTCGCCGGGAAGGATGCATGGTTCGGGCTGTTCGCCTTCATCTTCCTGATGGTGCTGCGTGAGGGCGCGGAAACTGTACTAATTCTCTCCGCAGTCTCCCTGAATTCCACCGAGCTGATGAGTTTCCTGGGAACGCTGCTGGGTGTGCTGGCGGCGATAGCGTTTGGCGTTATGTTCGTGAAAGGAAGCGTCCGTATCAACCTGCAGAAGTTCTTTAGAGTGACGACTGCAATCCTGTTCCTGGTGGCGGCGCAACTTCTGATCTCCGGCCTGCATGAACTGTCTGAGAGCGGAGTGATTGCTTCCTCAAAGCGGGAAATGGCAATTATCGGTCCGATCGTCAGCAACGATTGGTTCTTCTTTGTAACCATTTTTGCGCTGGCCGCGCTGATGGTACTTTTCGACGCACGTCGCCGCGTTGCTATGGTGCCGGAGGGGGCGTCCCCAGCCATGAGGCGCAAGGCCGCATGGACTGCGCGCCGCGAACGCCTATGGATGGGCTCGGTTTACACATTCTCATTCATCTTCATCGCGATGGTTACGGCAGAATTTGTTTACGCGAAGAGCGTAAGCGGATTGGCTCCTTCTACCGAGGTGACGTTCACGAATGGGAAAGTGAAGATCCCGCTCTCACAAGTTTCCGATGGCGACCTGCACCGGTTCCAGGCGAAGGAGAACGGGACGTCGGTGCGGTTTTGGCTGTATCAGAAGCCGGATGGAAAGATTGCCACGGTGTTTGACGCTTGCGAGATTTGCGGCGCCGTCGGCTTTTACAAAAGCGGCAACGGTGTGGTCTGCAAGAATTGCGCGGCACCCATCAATCCGCAGTCGGTGGGGACCGCGGGAGGTTGCAATCCGGTGCCGTTAAAGGCTTCTCAAACGGCGGATACGATTGTGATTGAAGAGGCCGACATTGCAGGCGGAAGCCGCATATTCGGACAGTAGGGACATGTTCGTTCGCCTGGTCTACGAATCGTTCCGGCGGCAGAAGCGCCGCAAGCTGCTGGCCGGCGCCGCGATCACGCTCGGTGTCACGGTAGCTACTGCGATGATTGCCGTTGCGACGGATATCGGCGACAAGATCAATCGCGAACTAAGAACGATTGGCGCCAACCTCGTCGTTACCCCTCAGGAAGATTCCCTCGATCTGGAGATCGGCGGAGTCAATCTCAAGCCTCCGACGGACGGAGCATTCCTCAGCGAAGTCGAGTTGCCAAAGATCAAGGGGATCTTCTGGCATAACAACATCACTGGCTTTACTCCGATGTTGCCGGTTACGGTTTCGGCCGCGAACGACGGGAAGCATGAGGATGTTACGCTGCTCGGAACCTATTTCGCGAAGCAGCTTTCATACGGCAAAGAAACGCTCACGACGGGTGTGCGGAGTACGCATCCCTGGTGGAAGGTTACAGGTGCGTGGCCAGCAGATTATTCGCACGATGTCCTGATCGGCGAGCGATTGGCGGCTCGGCTGAATGAGAGCGCCGGGAACTTACTCATGCTGGGCGGACGTCCTTTGCATGTGAGCGGAGTGCTTTCTACAGGCGGCGTTGAGGACAACCAGATTGTTGCGCCGCTGGGGCTGGCACAGGAAATTCTCGGCAGGCCAGGCGCCGTGAAGCGTGTGTATGTCAGTGCGCTGACCAAGCCGGAAGATGCTTTTGGGCGGCGCGATCCGAAGAGCATGTCGGGGGCGGTCTATGACCGCTGGTATTGCACGCCGTATCCGCAGGCGATTGCCCTGCAGTTGACCGAGGTGATCCCGCACTCTCATGCGGAGCAGATTCGGCAGGTTGCGCAGAACGAAGGCGCAGTGCTCACGCGGATCGAGGGCCTAATCTTTCTGATTACGCTGGCGGCACTGTTCGCGTCGGCACTCGCTGTATCGGCGGCCATGGCCACGGCGATCTTCGAACGGCGGGCCGAAGTGGGGCTGATGAAGGCGCTGGGTGCCGGGAAGGTAGCGGTGGCATCGGTGTTCTTCGCCGAAGCAGCGCTGCTGGCGTTGATGGGCGGTGTGGTCGGCTTCGGAATTGGCACGGTTCTGGCCCATCAGATTGGCCGATCGATTTTCAGTTCGGATATTTCGATTCCCCCGGTGCTGCTGCCGGTCATTCTGGCCATCGCCGTGGTCGTCACGTTTGCGGGAAGCGCAGCCGCCATCCGCCGCGCCGTGAGTCTCGATCCTGTGTTCGCGTTGCGGGGTGAGTTGTGAGCGTCCGTATGTCTGATCAGGCGCAGAGTCTTGCAGCGCGGCGCGCCCAAGCACCGCACACCTCGATGTTTCTGCGGATGTTGGTGAGGGCTGCGGTGCTGCGCCGTGGACGCGCGGCTTCCGCGCTCTTTGCGATGATTGTTGCGGCTGCGGTCGCGACTGCGATGCTCAACCTTTACGTGGATGTGCAGGCAAAGCTGCGAAGCGAATTTCGCAATTACGGTGCCAACATCATCATGGTGGCGAAGGACTCCGCTTCCCTTCCCGCAGATACCCTGTCGCAGGTCGACGCGTTGCTGGGCGAGAAAGGTACCGCCGCTCCGTTCGGATTGGTGGTCGCTCGAACCGCTGACGGTCAGCCCCTTGTAGTGGCTGGAACAGACTTCAATCGCGTTCAGAAGCTGGATCGATTTTGGTCGGTCAGCGCGTGGCCGACGACTTCACAACAGGCTCTGGTGGGCGTTCGCGCTGTGCCCGTTGTAGCCCCGAAAGGCCAGCCATTCGATCTCAGTTTTCAGGGAAAGGTGCTGCACGTCACCCCGGCGGGCACCGTGCAAACGGGGGCGGCGGAGGATAGCCGCATCTATATTTCTCTGGCCGATTTCGAATCGTGGACTGGCATCCATCCGTCGACGATCGAAGTGGCGGCGAATGGATCCGCCGAGGAAGTCAGCGGCATTCTAAATCGACTTTCGCAGACACTCCCAGCGGCCGATGTGCGTCCGGTGCGGCAGATCGTTGAGGGCGAAGCGCGAGTACTGGGAAAGACACGCGCGACTCTGCTGGCTGCGGCCGCCCTGATTATTCTGACCTCTGCCCTGTGCGTGCTTTCCACGCTGATGGGCTGGGTATTTGACCGGCGGCGAGATTTCGCCATCATGAAAGCGTTGGGCGCATCGGGACGGCTGTTAAATGGATTCTTTGCGGCGGAGGCTGCGGCGCTGGGAGCGACGGGGGCGATCCTGGGATTTCTGGCCGGTATCGGGATTGCGGCGTGGATCGGTCGAGTTAACTTTCATGCCGCGGTCATGCCACGTTTCAGTGTATTACCCATTGTGCTGGCTGGTAGCATGGTGGTGACACTTGTGTCGGCGATTCTCCCGATTTCTCTGTTACGAAAAGTGCAGCCCGCCGTGATCTTGAGGGGCGAGTGAAATGATCCAGATCAAAGACGTCACAAAGCTCTACCCCGCGAAAGAGTCAGCCAACGGGTCCGGCAAGGACAACGGCGGGGGATCGATTCATGCGCTCGACCACATCTCTTTGCACGTCGCACAAGGAGAGTGGCTGTCGATCATGGGTCCCTCGGGCTCTGGTAAGTCGACGCTGGTCAACCTGATCGGATGCCTGGACCGCCCATCGTCGGGCGAGATCTGGCTCGACGGACAAAACGTTGCGGGGATCTCATCCGCGGACCTGAACCGCGTACGCGCCGAAAAGATCGGATTCGTATTCCAGCAATTCCATCTCATTCCCTTTCTGACCGCCGTAGAAAACGTCATGCTGGCGCAATACTTCCACAGCATGACGGACGAAAAAGAGGCTGCGGATGCGCTGACACGCGTCGGACTTGGCGATCGCACGCATCACTTGCCCTCACAACTCTCAGGCGGCGAGCAGCAGCGTGTCTGCATCGCGAGAGCGCTGATCAACGATCCGAAGATCATTCTGGCGGATGAACCCACCGGGAATCTCGATGCGCAAAACGAAGAGATCGTTTTGCGGCTGCTGCGAGAGTTTCACCAGCAAGGGCGAACGATCGTGATGGTCACGCACGATCCGGTCGTGGCGCGGCTTGCCGACCGGCGTATTGAGTTTCATCATGGCAAGATTGCGTCGCAGGAAGTTTTCGCCATGGCGGATGAAGAGCAGCTCGACGAGGTACTCGAAGAGCTGTGGGTCCTGGATGAGCATGGTGAGATTGCCGAAGTCGAACGCATGGAAGTTCACGGCGCGCTGCCGGTAAGTATCGCGATCGAGAAAATGATCCAGTTGGGCCTTGTAGTATCGGCTCCGCACCCGCCGCAGGCGCATGATCACAGGCCATTCGTGAATCCGTGCCATGATGCGTTGAAGCCTGTGTCTGCGTCGATGGGCGACGGAACTGCCATCGTTGAACTTACGCCGAGGGGACGAGACCGGGCCGGTAGCATCATCCGACGCCATCGGCTGGCAGAGCGGCTCTTTACCGACAGCCTGGCGATGGACAGCGAGACCGAGATTGAGCAGCAGGCCTGCAAGTTTGAGCACATCCTGTCGCCCGAAGCGACCGACAAGATTTGTACATTTCTTGGACATCCGCGAACTTGTCCGCATGGCGCGGCGATTCCGCCTGGGCCCTGCTGCGGAGCAAATCCGATATCAAGGATTGGGGAGACGGTGAGCACTGGCCACCGGTCGGCGCGAGACGAGATGAATGAGCGCTGACTCCCTTCCCACCCCACTGCCAAGGCGCCCAACCATTGGAGTTTTTGATTCCGGCTTTGGCGGACTCACCGTACTTAAAGCTTTACTTGAGCTCATCCCGTCGGCCGAATATGCCTATTTCGGGGATACGGCGCGGCTTCCCTACGGATCGAAGTCGGTCGAGACCGTGGCGCGGTATGCAGTTCAAGCGGCGCATTATCTCGAATCACATGGGGCGCAGATGCTGGTCATCGCTTGCAATACGGCGACGGCTCTGGCGTTCGATCGGATTGTAGACGCTGCTCATGTCCCGGTGATCGGGGTCGTTGAGCCGGGGGCGGAGGCTGCGGCAGCGGCGACGAAGAACCAGAAAGTCGTCGTCATTGGAACCGAAGCTACCGTCAGCAGCCACGCTTACAGAAAAGCCCTTGAGTTCCGAGGGTTGAGCGCGAGAGAGAAGGCTTGTCCGCTATTGGTTCCCCTGGTGGAAGAGGGATGGGTTGATCATCCGGTCACTGAGCAGGTGGCTCGCATTTACCTGAATGAAGCATTTGCGGATGGTTTCAGTGACGGAGATACGCTGGTCCTGGGTTGCACGCACTACCCGTTGTTGAAGCCGCTTTTGCAGCGAGTGACGCCGAGGCATGTAAGTATCGTGGACTCGGCGGAATCGACCGCGAGGGCGGTGGCGGCCCGATTGCGGGAGAATGTGCTGGCGGCGTCCGCGCAGGGAGAGCGTCGCAGTGTACCGCGATTGAAGTTTTTTGCGACCGACTCGACTGAAAAATTTCAGCGGTTGGGGAAGCGGTTTTTGGGAGTTCCGATAGAGAACGTGCAGCATGTTGATTTGAAGGAGTGAGTCGAGGTCGAGACGCCGTCGCGTCAGCTGGCGGGACGCCAGCCCTACGGTTTGCCGGACTACTTTTCTTGCTTTCTCTTGAGTTTCGTCTTCATCTTCCTCTTTATTATTCTTTTCTCAAACTTTCATTCCCGCGCAAGAAACGGATAGACCTCTGTCTCTCAATTGAAAAATAATGTGTCTTCGGCGGCTTGGGGCCCATCCAGTGTCTCGAGCCCAAGAACACCATGCATCCTCTGGACAATGTAATTTGGCAGGCGTTAACTACGCGGCAATCCGTCTTCGCGGAGGGCTTCGGATCGGCGCGACGTTTCATCCGCGAAGTGACGCTGCTGAGCGGATTCGAGCGCTCTGACGATCGAGGGTATAGCGACCTAGCGGAAGTGGCGGGCGAGTCTGGGACGATCGCCGTGTTCCTCGACGATCCCTATGAAGCGCGCATGGGTTGGGAATGGGTCGCGGGTGCGCCTTTGTTGCAGATGGTCAGCGACTCGTTGAACGGCTTCAGGCCCGGGGCAAATTCCACGATCAACTTGGTACCGCTTGGAACGTCCGACTCGCCGGAAATGATTGAACTGACAACGCTGACCAAGCCAGGGCCCTTCGGTCCGCGGACGCACGAACTGGGAACGTACATCGGCATACGCGATGGAGAAAGGCTTGCCGCGATGGCCGGCGAACGGCTCAAAGTCCCAGGCTTTACCGAGGTCAGCGCGGTGTGTACGCATCCAGATTTTCTGGGAAGGGGTTACGCCGGAATACTGATGTCGGAAGTGATGCAGGGCGTACGTGAACGAGGCGAGACGCCATTTCTTCACGTGCGGGCAGACAACACTAGAGCAATTGCTTTATACGAGAGGCTAGGATTCACTACGCGGCACAAGGGTCACTTTGCCGTGTTGCGACGAATCGCAAACGGACACAACTGAGATCTCAGTACAGGTGGAAGTCGACTTCTACCGCGATTTCAACGCGAACCGGATGCCCGTCTTTCATTGCAGGCTCGAACTTCCAGCTCTTCACCGCTTCAATCGCTTTTTCATCGAGCCCCATCCCAAGACTGTTCAGGACGCGGATGTTGCTCGGGCGACCGTCGGTGCCGACGATCAAGCCGAGCGTACAGACTCCCTGATACTTCGCCTTGCGCGCTTCCTCGGAGAACTCGGGCTCCGGCGCGTAGATTTGACGCGGTGGAGAAACGCCGCCGCCCACGTGGAAGATTCCGCCGCCAGTGCCGCCACCTTCACCGGGACCGAATCCTGGCCCCTTGCCGGATCCGACACCGCCGCCGCTGCCTGATCCGATACCGCCGCCAGCACCAGTGCCATTGGATGGCAGGACGGCGTGCGCCATGGGATCGCCGAAGTTCGGCATGTTATTGGAAGCGAGTTGGACTTGCGGGGGCACGACAATCGTCGGCTCAACCGCCAGTTTGGGATGCTCGTTACGCACAACAACGACCGGCGGCGTTATCTGCTGCATCGAAAGCTTGGGTAGTTTGCCCTTGCTCGCTTGCAGTACGTCGCGGTCTCCACCACCGCCGCCCCCGCCGACTTGAGTCTTAGAAGGCTTCAGGGGCGGAAGGTCGCTAGGATCGACAAGAGTAACGGTCACCTTCTGCGTTGGAGCCGCTGCGGCGACGATCCTGCGCCCGAGGTAAACGGTAATCGCGATTGCGACGACAAGCAGGGCGTAGTATCCGGCAACGCCAACAGCCCCGACCTTCCAATACGAATAAAAACCCCAGATGTCCTTGACGGGCTCGGGCTTCGATTCCAGCTTTAGCGGGGGAAGCTTCTTGGGAAAGAAGAACTCGTCCAACTCGCGGAAGAGCGATTTGTACAAAGGCTCTTCAAACTGTTTGTCCGTGATGAGCAGGTTCAGTTCTGGTTCTTGCACCGGAATGTTCGGGTTGATCGACTCGGATGCCATAGTTTCCGTCGGGATTGTTTGTTGCTGCATCGGGGTCCTAAATGACGTAAAGCGTGTCCTTTACACAGATGAGCGACGCCGTTCTCAAGTTGCTCGCATTGCTGTTTCGAGTGAGAACTATTACCGAGCCACCCCAGGGCTCAGCTTGGACCAGATCGCTCCCTGGTTTCTAAAATTGTAACTCCAGTCAGGTTATTTCAACAGAGCAATTCGCGCGAATCAGTAACTTCCAGAAAGACATGTCCTTCACGTTACCCACGAATAGACGATACCCGGCATCGCTCCCTATAATGAAAAGATTCAAGCATTTGGGAGACGCCACTCGGTGCCGTTCGAACTCAAGAAGACCATCAACCTGCCCCAAACAGCCTTCCCCATGAAGGCGAACCTGCCCCAGAATGAGCCGAAAATGCTCGAGAAATGGGAGCAGATGGGGATTTACGAACGCATCCGGCAGGCCCGCAAAGGCGCCCCGCGGTACATCCTGCACGACGGGCCTCCGTATACCAGCGGGCCCATCCATATGGGCACGGCGATGAACAAGTGCCTCAAGGATTTCATCGCAAAATCGAAGACCATGGCGGGTTTTGACGCCCCCTACGTCCCCGGTTGGGATTGCCATGGCCTGCCCATCGAGATCAAGGTCGACAAGGAATTGGGCGGCAAAAAGTTGCAGATGGCACCCACGTCGGTCAGGGCGGCGTGCCGGAAATACGCGCAGAAATATCTCGACCTGCAGCGGACCCAGTTCAAGCGCATTGGAGTATTCGGGAGATTCGATCGCCCGTATGCAACGATGACTCCGCAGTACGAGTCGGTGGTCCTGTCGACGTTTTTCTCGTTCTACGAGAACGGGTTCGTCTACAAAGGGCTGCGCGCGGTTTATTGGTGCATGCACGATGAGACCGCGCTGGCGGAAGCCGAGGTGGAATACGAGAACCACACCAGCAGTACGGTCTGGGTGAAATACCGGTTGCTGGATGATCCGGGCGCCATCGATCCGGCGCTGGGGGGAAAGAAGGTTTCGACCATCATCTGGACGACGACTCCGTGGACGCTGCCGGCGTCGATGGCCGTCGCGTTTCATCCAGATGAAGAATACGTAGCGCTTGAGTCCGGGGGCGAGGTCTACATT
Source organism: uncultured Acidobacteriota bacterium (assembly GCA_963820895.1). Taxonomy (GTDB): domain Bacteria; phylum Acidobacteriota; class Terriglobia; order Terriglobales; family Acidobacteriaceae; genus Sulfotelmatobacter. The sequence goes on along the minus strand of CAWGBW010000016.1, from coordinate 44,818 downwards.
GTGGCCTCGAAGCTGGCGCAGGAAGTGGCCTGCGAAGTGCAACCTGGCGGATCCGAAGCCGCTGGCGCATTTCCCGGGACGCAAGCTGGAACGGCTGAGCTTCCAACACCCGTTTCTGGACCGAAAGATTCTCGGCGTGCTCGCCGACTACGTCACGATGGATACCGGCACGGGCGTGGTGCACACCGCACCATCGCACGGCGCGGAGGACTTCATCACGGGGATGAAGTACGGGCTGGACGCGACGAGCAACGTCGACGAAAAAGGAATTCTGCGCAACGGACTGCCAGAGTACACGGGCAAGCGCGTGTGGGAAGCGAACCAGCCGATCATCGATCTGGTACAGAGCCGCGGCGCTCTTCTGCATTCGGAGAAGACGGAACACTCGTATCCGCACTGCTGGCGCTGCCACAACCCCGTGATTTTCCGCGCGACGGAGCAATGGTTCATCTCGATGGAAACCCCGATGCCGGGAGGCGCTGGGAAAGACGACACGCTGCGAACGCGGACCTTGTCGGAGATCAAGAAGGTGAAGTGGGATCCAGCATGGGGCGAAGAGCGGTTGTCGAACATGATCGAAACGCGTCCCGACTGGTGTATCTCGCGGCAGCGCGTATGGGGCGTGCCGATCGCAGTGTTCCTCTGCGATGGATGCGGCAAGCCGCTGAAGGATCCTGCGGTGAATCGCAAGGTGGTTGAGCTCTTTGCGCAAGTCCGGCGCGGATGCATGGTTCACGCCTGAGTCCGACAATATCCTTCCGGCTGGAACGAAGTGTCCGCATTGCGAGAGCGCAAAGTTCGAAAAGGAAACTGACATCTTCGACGTGTGGCTGGAGTCGGGAGCCAGTTATCTCGCGCTGATCGATGACGAGCCGGACTATCCGTGGCCATCCGATTTGTACCTCGAGGGCGGAGATCAGTATCGCGGATGGTTCCAGTCTTCCCTGCTCTGTGCGATGGGCACGCATGGAACGCCTCCTTACAAGGGCGTGGTCACGCCCGGCTGGACTCTCGACGAAAAAGGCCAGGCGATGTCGAAGTCGCGGGGGAATGACGTTGATCCCGTCGACATTTCGAGCCGTCTGGGCGGAGAGGTCGTGCGGCTGTGGGTTGCGTCCGTCGACTTCCGCGAGGACGTCGTTGGCTCTGAAGCGCTCATGCAGCGAGTTGGCGAGAACTACAAAAAGATCCGCAACACGGTCCGCTACATCCTGGGGAACCTGGAAGGATTTGATCCGGAGAAGGATGCGGTCCCGTTTGATCAAATGGAAGCGCTCGACCAGTACATGCTGCGCCAGGCGTGCGCGTTTGCGGACGATGTGAAGCGCTCGTACGACGAGTTCGCCTTCCACAAGATCTATCACCGCTTGAATCACTTCTCGATCGTAGACTTGAGCGCCTTCTACTTCGACGTCCTGAAGGACCGCCTGTACATCTTCGCGCCGAAGTCACAGGCGAGACGTAGCGCCCAGACGGCAATCTGGAGGATCGGTGAGGCGCTGACACGATTGCTGGCGCCGATTATGACGTTCACCTGCGAAGAAATCTGGCAGTACCTGCCAAAGACAGCGAACCGGGGAGAGAGCGTGCACGTGGCGCAGTTCCCGACCACAGCCGAGATTCTGGGCAGCGCGACCGTGGCCACTTCAGATGCCAAGTCGGATGAGGACTGGAAGACCCTCCGCGGCGTACGCGACGAAGTCTTGAAGGCTCTGGAGGCAGCGCGCAATACGAAGTTGATCGGAACCGGACTTGAAGCGCAGGTCGTGATCACCGCGTCGGACCCGGCTTACTCGCTGCTGCAGCGTTACTCCGCCCAGCTTCGATATCTCTTCATCGTCTCCGCCGTGACGCTTACTCAGGGATCGGGGAACGGGACGGGCGGCCTGCACATCGAAGTCAAGAAAGCGGACGGCACCAAGTGCGACCGCTGCTGGAATTATTCGATCCACGTTGGCGAGGATCCGGTCTATCCCACAGTCTGCGAACGCTGCAGCGCAGTTCTGAAAGAACTGGAAGCACAGGGGTGATGAGCACGAACTCTGCTCGTGGAATCCATCTGCTTCTGGCTGTGTTGGTAGTCCTCGTTGACCGGTGGACGAAAAACGTGGTGGCGGTGCGGATTCCGATGTACACCCACATTCAGGTCATCCCGGGCTTTTTCAGGCTTACGCACACCGAGAATACGGGCGCCGCGTTCAGCCTGTTCGCGGATTCACCATCGCACTGGAGAACGGCGCTGTTGATCGGCTTCTCCGTGATCGCGATGGTAGTCGTGACGGTTCTTCTCTGGAAGCAGCGACAGACTCTCAGCCTGACCGGGATTGCTCTTTCGCTGATTCTGGGCGGCGCATTCGGAAATCTATGGGACCGCATTGCGCGCGGCCGCGTCGTGGATTTTCTCTTGCTCTATGTGAAGGACTATCAGTGGCCGGTATTCAATCTCGCTGATAGCGCGATTGTCGTCGGAGCATCGCTGCTGGTGATTGAAATCCTTTTCAGCCGGCCCGCCAGCACCGTTCAAACTTCCTAGCAAGCAACTCTTAGCGAAGGGCAATTTGTCCCGCGCCAACGTGCGCGTGAACACGAAACTTGCCGGGTCCATCCTGATCGAATGAACGAAACAGGCCGCCCTTAGAAACGTTGAAAGCGGACGCTTGCAAGTCGCCACTCATGACCGATGCGTCGACGTGCCGATAGTCCTCGGCCTTCCCCAGTTCCATCGTGAGCTGCCCGAAGTGCAATTCAACATCCTTGTTCCCGCTAAGGTTGTCCACGTTCAGCTGTCCGGCAAACATCCGCGCGTAGAGGTCGGACGACTTGGGCACCTCGATGTTCAGTTCGAAATTGTTGTGCGGACAGCCCGTAACCTTGATGCCGGCGCGTTCCCCTTCGACTTTGATTCTGACCCTCACATCGCTATCGTTGCCGTCGCGCGCGTTGTACGAGACACGGATCAAATCGTCGTTGGTTCCGACCACCCGCATTCCGCTGGGACAGGCATCGATGCGCACCTGGCCGTTGGGCAAGAATTTGGTTTCCACCGGAGTCTTGTGGACAGCTTCGACATCGGCGACTTGGGCGACTACATGCGTGGTAATCGTAAATGTTGAGCCGAGCAGGACTACGAGGAAAGGTCGAAATCGCATAGACGAACCTCCGCCAGTTAGTTAGGGATACGGAGGCGTGGCACGGGAAGTTCCGGAATTCTTTTAAGGAAGGATTTGAAGGCCTACGGCGTTCCGTAGAGTTGGCGATAGACGCTGGCGTTGCGCATGATGGCCTGCACGTATTCGCGAGTTTCCGTGAAGGGAATGGACTCAACGAATTCAAAGGTATCGCGGTAGGGACCTTGGCCCATCCATTCCTCAACCCGGTCTGAGCCCGCATTGTAGGCCGCCAGAGCGTGTTCGAAGGATCCGCCGAACTGGTCCACCATGCCCTTGAAGTAGCGCGTGCCCAGTTGTAGATTCACAGCCGGTGTGAAGAGTTGGCTCGAGTTATAGCGCCGCAGCGATTCCTGGTGGGCTACGAGCTTGCCAGTCTTGGGCAGCAGTTGCATCAGGCCGACTGCGTTCGCACGCGAAACGGCGAGCGGGTTGAATTCCGATTCCTGGCGGATCAAAGATGCGACCAGGTAGGGATCGAGGCCGTTGGCCGTCGAGAATTTTTTCAAGTCCGGCCAGTAAGGCCGTGGAAAGAGGGCTTCCCAGTACTCCCGCGGCAGCATGGGAATATCGACCGCGAAGTAGCTGGGCACGGAGCGCTTCATGACCTCGATGGCGCGGTCGTAGTGCCCGGTATCGGTATAGATCTGAGCGGTCTCGGCGAGTTCCCAGTTTCCTTTGTCGTCATTGGACGCGGCCTGCAGTTCTCGAACCGCGAAGTCGACGAGGCCACCGTTGCCCAATAGCTTCGCCTTCTGCAGGTGCAAGTCCTCGGCCGGAGGTTCTTCGAGCGTGACTTTTTCGGCGCGATCGAGCGGTGGAACGTGGTCCAGCAGCGGAAACTGGCCGGGCTGAATGTCAGCTTCAGGAAGTTTCTTCAGGCGCTCTCGCCCAAGGGCGGCGTAATAGTAGTTACGGTAACGGTCAGAAAGCTTCTGATAGAAAGCTCGCGCCATCGCGGAGTCATTCTCTTCCTCTGCGACGCGTGCCCTCCAGTAGAGAGCATTTGAGGTCTCGTTCCCGTTGGGGTACAACGCGATCTGTTCCTCGAATTCCTTCTTCGCCTCTTCGGTGCGCTTGAGCCGGAATGTCAACCATGCAGCTTTCCAGTGCGCGTAGGACGCGCGCGTTCCGTTCGGAAATCTTTGCTGCAGTTCGCGGAAGGCGTCTAGCGCCTGATCGGGCTCATGATGGACGAGGTGGAGATTCGCCACCAACAACAGAGCCTGCTCAAGCCAAGGGCTGGTGGGCGCCGTCTGGCGCATCTCATCTACTGTGCGATAAAAAGTGTCGTTCTCGCTCGAGGCCCAGGCAACTTCGGCAAGAATATATAGCCGCTGTGCACTCTGTTCGGGAGTTCCACCGGACAGGTTGGTGACCTCAGCCTTGGCCTCGCGGTTACGGCCGCCGCGATGAAGCGCCTCTGCGTAGGCGAGTTCTGCCGAAATACGCGATTCGGGAGTGGCGTGGCTGGCGATATCGCGATATTCGTCGATCGCGTCGGCGTAGCGCTTCCCTTTCAAGAGCAAGTCGGCACGCGTTTTTCGCTGAGCGGGCGTGGGCTGAGCAGCAATCGAGAGCTTCTTCAGTTCCTCGTTGGCGGGGTCTGCTTCCGCCGCTAGCGGCATATTGAAATAGATGTTCGAGAATGCGTCCGAAGCTTTTGGGTTCTGCTTGAGCGCAGCGTAAGCCTTGCCCAGCGCAAATTCGATATCGGATCGCGCCGGTAAACGATCCTTCTCGAGAATGTCAGCGGCCTCTGAGGCGCGCCCTTCGTCGAGGAGCGCGTTGGCATAGCTGAGATGCGCGTCACGAATAAGCAGCGAATCCGGGTAGGCGGCACGAAAAATTCGCGAGAGCGGCCAGACCTTCCGCCCGACGTCCCGTCTGCAGATAAGAGGTGCCGAGATAGTAGGCGACGTAGTCCCCGAGATCGCCGGCCAGCGGCTTGGCGCGATTCAGCGGGTCAATGGCCTTCGCGAAATCACGATCGATGACGTGAGCATAGCCAACCACTAACCAGGCCAATGCGCCGGCGTCCTCTTTCGAGTGAGCGCGCGCGTAGGATTCAACTCCGGCATAAGCGGCGGGTGTACGGTCCTGAATCAGTTGTTGCGCCATTGCCCGCAAAGTCGTGGAGGCAACAAACGCCTGGCGAATACGGCGCACGCGTGGAGACATCGGCCGGCGGCGGCGCTTGGTAGCAGTTTTCGTTTTGGCGGTGCCCGTTTTCTTCGACGTCGTTGCCGATGATTTCGCTTTTGCGGCGGGCTTCGGCGCGACGGGCTTTTCGCTGCTTTGGTTCGAGGTTGCGGCGGGCGCGTCCTGATACGGAGACGCCACAACAGGCGAGGGCTTTAGAAACCCACATAAGCCGGCAAGAGCCAGCATCGCGAAATACTTGAGACCCAATCGATACACCGTTTGTTTCGTTCTCGTGGAGACGCAATTGTCCGAGCCGGAGTGACGTTCCCGGTACGCAATTTCGAGCTAGTCCGGGACTGCATAAGGTCCGGGTAGAACACTCAATTTTATTTTAGAGCCGGGACGTTCGACATGCGAATATCTTGCGAGCTTCATTCAAAAAACGAGTTCTATTTTCGGAAGTTCGCGCCCATCACGGAAAGATCGTCCTCGGCCAGGCTGCGAACGACTTCTTTCTGGAAATAGTCGCCGCTGGCGGCGATGGTTGAGCCGTATCGTTTGTGGAACGTGGTACGACTCTTGTCGATGTCTTCCTTCAGTCGGTCGTAGAGATCCTTGTTGCGACGGCCTTCCGCGACCTTGGCCTGATTGTAGAGCTTGATTTCGTCGACCAGCAGGCGCGCAAAACGTTGAGCCTTCCGGTGAGTGTCAGCGTCTTCGGCAGACAGTCCGGCAAAAGGATCTGCTGCGGCGGCTGGGGCCGATGCAGCCGCACCCGCAGACGCGGCATGTGCGACTTCGACAACTTCAGCGGGTTCCGGTTCAGGCGCTGCCTGCGGAGCCACATGCTTTGGAGAGTGCCCTGCAAATGGATCCGAGAAAGAAGTCGGAACCGGAGCGGGTGGCGCTGCAACCGGAGGCCGATCCACGGGAGGAGCGGGCTCCATGGAGTCTCTCTGTTGAACTTGTTTTCGCAGGGACGATACTTCGAGCCACGCGCTCGTTGCCATCACCAGAACTTCGAGCGACGGAGCGTCCAGCACTCCCTGATCGCCACCATCGGCATACAGACAGAGCGGCTACTTTTTCTTTCAGAACCAGGGGCAACACGAGGATTTGTTCATTCTCTGGTCCGCCAAATTGCTGCACGAAACGGCCGTCCATCTCTGCGATGTTGGCGGGCGTTACCACGCGGTTCTGATAGGCGTGCGCTACCGGTCCGGCGTGCATGTCGAGGCTGAAATCCTTGATAGCTTCATCGGTGCCGAAGCCTCGGCCCTGCCATCCATTGGCCGATCCGCCTTTCACAACGAACAGGGCGACGCGCGAAGCATAGGAACTGCCGGCGTCGAGTAACGCGCGAAGAATTTCTTTCTGCGAGGTCCCGGCGTGGATACTGGCGACCGCGGGGACGAGCGATGTCTGCGTGTGTCCCGCAGCAGCTGCTCCGCCGACTGCCTCTTGCGCGGGTAGTTCCGCCAACACGCGTTCGACTAATTCGGACTGCAACTTCGGAAGCTGGCGCTCGAATACCTGCGCCACCGCTCGCTCGACGATCTGTTGAATCTGCTTGCTATCCGACATGCTGAGAGCCGTTTCCGATCCGACTACCTATAGTAAAGACAGTACCTTAACTGCTGATTATACGGAACTTGTCAGGGCGGAATCATGGGTACTTCGGTACCTGCTCATCCGCGTGGCTCCGTCCCTGAGATTCTATCGCAGCGGAGCGCCTGCCCCTGAGGTCGGAACAAGGATGGGGATTGCGTTTCTTGACACTGGGGAACGCAAGGAAGCTGGGAACGGGTCCAGCTAAGGATCTCATAACGCAATTGGGCAAATTTGACCGCAGCAAGTAGAATAAGATTACTTTCGTTTGGTTCCCTCGGTCTGTGGAACCGGAAAATACTGCATCGTTGGGACAATGGGAGCCATCCAAAACAAACTAGAAGGGCCTGTTAGCGAAGAGCTAGCGCTGGTACGGGCGGCCAAGAATGGTGACGACTCCGCATTCGAAGAGTTGGTTCGCCGTTACGACCGCAATGTCTTTCGGATTGCACAACACATCACGCAGAACCGCGAGGACGCGGAAGATGTGGTGCAAGAAGCATTCCTGAAGGCGTACGGAAACCTGACCAAGTTCCAGGAGCAGTCGAAGTTTTATACCTGGCTGGTTCGGATCGCCGTCAACGAAGCGCTCATGAAGCTGCGCCGGCGGAAGCCAGAGCGCACCGTTTCGCTGGACGAGGACATCAAGACAGAGGACGATTCCCTTCCGCGAGAGATCGCGGACTGGAGTCCGAATCCCGAGCAGCAATACACGCAAGCGGAATTGCGTGAGATCTTGAGTAAGACGATTCAGGGCTTGCCGCCGGGATTCAGAACGGTGTTTGTACTGCGAGACGTGGAAGGTTTGTCCACGGAAGAAACAGCCGCAGCGCTGGAGTTAAGCGTACCTGCGGTGAAGTCCCGGCTGTTGCGGGCACGTTTGCAACTTCGGGAGCGTCTGGGGCGATACTTCCAGAGGCGCGATAACGAGAACGGAAAAAACGGTGGAACGAAAGGTGAAAATGAAGATGTTGCAGCAGATGTCGCAAACGGAGATGGAAAACAGTGAAATGCTCTGAATTCCTTCACGAGCTGACCGGTTATCTGGACGGCGTTCTCGACGAGAAGACTAAAGTCGAATTAGAGAATCACCTTTCCTGGTGCCACAACTGCTATGTCGTTTGCGACACGACCAAGAAAACCATCGAGATTTATCGCGACTCGCAACTGTACGAATTGCCAGACGATCTCCGCACGCGGCTTCGTTCCGCAATCATGACGAAATGCCAGGCGCAGAAGAAACGCGGACCACAGAGCGTCTGAAATAGCTTCCAGCTTCCATTAATCTCTGCGGCAAAATACTCAAAAATCACAGGCAGTTCGCCCGACGGCGCTACCACCGCGTCCAGCGAGCTGTCTGTAACTACTTTGGAAACAGTAGCTTCCGCTCCCCTATGCCTTCCTCCGAACATGCGAAACCCTTTAGGCAATCGGTGAATCTAAGTATCTGAGTGGTGGCGTTCGCGGAGTTTGACCCTTAGGCGACCTTGGCTCTCAAGAGAAGGTCACACCCTCTCAGGTGTGGAAGGTGAAGTCATGATTCGGAAATTGGTTGATGCTGTTTTCGGATGTACTCACTCACGGTATAGCTTCCCCGTCACGCTGCGAGATGCTGCGAACCGCCCCCAGGCTGCAGATCTTACCGGAACCTACGTCGTCTGCCTCGACTGCGGAAAAGAATTCGCATACGACTGGCAGGAGATGAAGGTCATCAGTTCTGCTGAAGAACGGCAGGAATATCTGGCGGACTGGGCGAAGCACGCGGCTTGATGCCGCCGTCGATTCGCGCTAATTTTTTCGAGCAGTGCCGTCAGCTATCTGTTGACCGGGTTCTTCACTCAAGAATTCGGAAATGTGCGCAATCTCCCTTCGCGCCGCATCAGCGCGCACTCCCCCACTCTCTTCCTTGACGAAGGTTTCGAACTCCGTTTTCGCCTGTGCAATCTGATTCTTCTGCTCAAGGGCAAATGCCGCAACCCAATGTGCTCCCGCGTGGGAACCATTCTGCAAGTGGTGAACCCGGTTGCAGCTGGCAATCGCCTCGTCGAGTCGATGATTCATGTACTGGGAGTAGGCCAGAAGGACGACGGCCACACTGTTCGTGGGATCAATCCCGGTCGCTGTCGCTAGATCCAGTTGCGCATCTGCGTATTCGTTCTGGGCGATGTGCATGCGAGCAAGATTGATGTAAGCAGGCTCAAGGCGACGGTTGATGGCGATTGCGTTGTTCAACGCATCTGCCTCCATCCGCCGGTTTCCCAGATGGGCGTATGCAACTCCGAGGTTGTTATACGCGGCCGCAAATCGTGGATGAATGGCAATCGCGCGGTTCAGCGCTTTAACGGCTAAGGTCCATTCTCCTCTTTCCATTTGTTCTGTTGCCTTGGAGAACTCTTTCGCGGCGGCCTTCGGCACATTCAAATCACTCATTGCTACAGTGCCTGCAGATGGAGATGTATCGAGCGAATCTTGACTCACAGGCCGGCGCACCGTAACTTCCAGGCGCTCGGTGTCGGGGGAGGTCAGCACTACTGTGGTGCTATCGAAGCTGGCAAAACCTCGTCCTGAAATGTTGAGATAGTAGTTGCCGGCCGGGATACCAAAGAACTCGGTCATGCAGCCCTGATCTGTAACGCTGGTGCCAGCCGACTCCGAAGGAGACTTCATCAGGGAAACACGCGTCGAGGAATCGCAACGTGCGCCATCCGAGAAATTGATATGAACGCGCACTCGATGACCGAAGCTGGGAAGGCTGTCAAACTGAGCTGCGGCTGTCGCGCTCAAGAAGAGAAGCAGAAGGAACGTGCGAGCAGGCATAAAGTCCTCCGCCACAGGACTCGGTCAGCCAGTTGAAGATACCCGGCGACGATGGCGGATAGACGTTCGGTATCAGAAAGCGGTTCTCAGATGGGACGAACAGCGGAAAAGCAGGGACGCTTTAAGTAACGACCATGCGTCGAGAAAGCGATAAAACATTTGTGGAGTGTGATCAGTAACTAACCGCGACACCGCAATTCACGAAAGATCGCGATGATAAAGTGATCGCATGCGACCCAACCGATCAGTGCCTCCTTGCCCGGTCATTCCAGTGCTGATTTATCCCGATCCTGGTGCAGCGGCCGAATGGCTCTCAAAGGCGTTTGGCTTCGCCGTTCGCTTACGCATCGCCAATCATCGCATCCAGATGAAAGCCGGGGATGGCTGCTTCACGCTCGCCGAAGGCAACGTAGTTCCCAACAATTCGCAGAGCGTTCAGGTTCGGATCGAAGATGCAAAAGGTCACTGCGAGCGCGCGCGCCAGCATGGGGCGATCATTCTGACGGAACCCAAAGAGCATCCGTACGGCGAGCGTCAATATAACGTTCAGGATTTTTACGGTCATCGCTGGGATTTTACCGAAACCATCAAAGATGTCACTCCGGAAGAGTGGAGTGACGGCGCATTTCATCTGGAATGATCGCTGGGCTTTGCGTCGTAAAAAGGAAGAAAGCCCCGCCACGGCGAGGCCTTCGTTTTCGGCGTAAGAGTTACCGCGTGGGATACTCGGCCGGGATCGGCACGGCGACGCGCTTGTCGACGGGCACGAATTCCCGTTCCGCTGGTCCCGTGTAGACCTGGCGTGGACGAGCGATCTTCTGCTCCGGGTCACTCATCAACTCCTGCCACTGCGCGAGCCAGCCTGCGGTTCGCGGAATGGCAAACAACACAGTGAACATCTCCGGCCGGAAGCCCATCGCCTGATACATGATTCCCGAGTAGAAATCCACATTCGGATACAGCTTGCGCTTCACGAAATAATCATCTTCCAGCGCAATGCGTTCCAGTTCCAGAGCGATGTCGAGTTTCGGACTGCGCCCGGTGACTTCGAAAACCTGTTCCGCGCTCCAGCGAATAATCTTTGCGCGCGGATCGTAATTTTTGTAGATGCGATGGCCGAATCCCATCAGCTTGATCTCGCCTTCCTTGACGCGCTTGATGTACGCCGGAACGTGATCCTTGCTGCCGATTTCCTCGAGCATCTTGAGAACTTCTTCGTTGGCTCCGCCGTGCAAGGGGCCCGCAAGGGCGGACGCCCCAGAGGCCACTGCAAGGTACGGGTCGGTCTCTGAGCTGGCGACAGACCGCACCGCACTGGTGCTGCAATTCTGTTCGTGGTCTGCGTGCAGAATAAAGAGGATGTCGAGGGCGCGCGCAATTGCAGGATGTGCCACATACTTCGGCTCGACCATCTTCCACAACATGTTCATGAAGTTTTCGGTATAGCTGAGATCATTGTCCGGATAGACATAGGGGAAGCCGACATTGTGTCGGTAAGACATGGCCGCGATCGAAGGCACCTTGCCGATCAGGCGGACGATCTGATGCATGCGGTTGGCTGGATCGTGCACGCGCTTGGCGTCGGGATAGACGCTCGAAAGAGCTGCGATCGTGCTCACGAACATTGACATCGGATGCGCCGAGTAGCGGAAACCTTCCATGAACTTCTTGGTGGTCTCATGCAGCATCGTGTGGTGGGTGATGTCGTACACCCATTTCTTGAGTTCCTTCTCCGTGGGAAGTTCGCCGAACATCAGCAGGTAGGAAACTTCGAGGAACGTGCACCGCTCGGCCAGGACTTCGATGGGATATCCGCGATAACGCAGGATGCCCTTATCGCCGTCGATATAGGTGATCGCACTTTTGCAGGACGCGGTGTTCATGTAGGCCGGATCGTAGGTCATCAAGCCGAAATCATCGGCTCCGGTCTTGATCTGCCGCAAATCCATGGCCCGGATGGTGCCACTGTCAACCGGAACGGTGTAGGTCTTGCCTGTGCGATTGTCGGTAATAGTCAGACTGTTATCTGGCATCGAGGTCCGCCTTTGTGCGCATGTCCAGCATAGCCGAGCCTATGTCGGTTCCCCAAATCGAATCTGTGATCCAAATCACCGGAAATGGTGACTTTATGCTAGATGCCGGTCGCAGGAGAATGGTAGCTCTCAAGCGGCCGTGCGATCGAATCACGACGGTACAACGACCGAATGCGCCTCTTCAATCTTAGTTCCCTACAAAAAGCAAAACCGGCGGCCGAAGCCGCCGGTAGGGCGCCCGAGAGAACGCCTAGTTTGAGTCGTCGCGACGCTTCAGGGTTGGACGGTCATCGTCTTTCTTGGTGTCGTCGGATTTGTCGGTGGTGTTGGAAGTGCGCCGCAAGCTGGGCTTGTTCGCGTCCTTCTCGTCCAGCAATTTGTGCTTGTTCTCGATCGAAGCCAGCCGCGCTTTCACCTCGTCGAACTCGGACGTGGTGACCACATATTGCTGCTTGGCGGGCAGGATCTTACGAATTTCGTCCTGAGACTTTTCGATTCGATCCGGGGTCTGGGGATGGGTGTCGAAAGCCTTGGAGAGCGCGCCCGGCTTTTTCTTCTCCATCGCCTGGAGTTTTTCGAAGAAGGAGACGAATGCCGACGGGTCATAACCCGACCGATACATATATTCGATTCCTAGATAGTCGGCTTCCGCTTCGAATCCACGCGAGAAGTGCAGGAAGGTCAGGGGAATTCCGAGGCCCATGCCTTCATAGATCCCGTATCCCAGCGCGCCGCCCATGAAAATCGCAGGCAGTGAGGCGAGCTGCAACAGGTTCATCCGGGTCGCTTCGCGTCCGTAGTGGCAGGCGGCTACGTGGGCAATTTCGTGGGCCATAACGCCGGCCATTTCGGCCTCTTCGTCGGCGGCGAGGATCAGTCCGGAGTTAACGTAGAAGAATCCGCCCGGCAAAGCCATGGCGTTCACCACGTCAGAATCGATGACCTTGATGGTGAAGGGCACCTGCGAGTCAGAGTTGCGCACAAGGTTCTGGCCGACACGGTTTACATATTCGGTAATAACGGGATCGTTAATCAGCTTAATTTGCGATTCGATCTGCTGCGCGTACTGCCGGCCGCGGGCTACCTGGCCTTCCACGGAGTACCAATTGCCGACGCCTCGCCCGCACCCGACGTTGCGGTTGCCTACCGCGTCGACGTCGGTCTTACCGCCATTGTGCTTGATGTCGCTGTCGCTCTGGGTGGGCAGCGCCGCTGGACCCTGTTTCGGAGCGTTCTGGATGTCGCCCGCCTTGGGCTGCCCCGCGTCTGGGTCTGGAGCGGGATTTTGGGTTTGCGGAGCGTTCTGGCCCGGGGTCTGTGCGAACGTCCAAGGAACTACGCTGAACGCCGCCAATCCTAGCGCGATTGCCAGCCATCTGAATTTCATAAGTACTCCTTGAGCCTGATTATACGCCCGGTCGGAAGGACACCAAGCGCCCTGATCTTGGTTGTCTTTATTAGACGCACACGGGAGGCCCCAGGTTACCTGAAGGTATAGATAAAGGCCTGACAGCCAGAATCTGGCCTCAGGGTTTTCGATCCTTTTGAAGGGCAAGCCAGGGATTCCCTCTCGTCATGAACCCTCGATGAGGTCGAAAGTCTCGACCCTGGGCCTTTTTCGAAATCGAAGATCGTTTGAGGGACGCTTCTTGCCGCTGAGCGAGGGTCGTCGTACCATTGGCGCCTTCGTTTGATTCGATTGCAGGAGGCTAGATGCTCGATCGACGTCGTTTCCTGTCCGTTGCCGGAACGGGCGCTGCAACTGGATTTGCGGCTTCCCTGGCTCTGCGCGGCAATCTGTTCGCACAGCTTGAGAAGGCGCCCGCGCTCCCGGACCACTCCTTGCTCGACAAGAACGAGGACGCATACTGGGCGGATTTGCGAAAGCAGTTCCTGATCCCGGAGGACGAGGTCTACCTCAACAACGGGACGGTGGGTTCGAGTCCGGCGCCCGTGCTGCGCGCAATTTTCGATGGCTACAATACGACCGAAAAGCTCGACCAGCATGATCCCGAGGATTATCCGATCTGGGGGTATGCGGCGTGGAATGAATTCCGCGACCCTCTTGCCGAATTCGTAGGATGCAAGCGAGACGAGATCGCCCTCCTGCGAAACGCGACCGAGGCGAACAGCTACATCGCGAACGGCCTGGACATGAAGGCCGGCGATGAAGTGCTGATGACCGATCAGGAACATCCCGGAGGAGAACACCCTTGGGACCTTAAAGCGAAGCGTTATGGGATCGTGGTCAAGAAGGTCACTCTGCCGCGGCCGGTGAAAGACGCGGCCCAGGTCCTGAATCTATTTAATGACGCGATCACGCCCCGCACGCGCGTTTTGTTCTTCAGCCACATCTCAACTTTCTCAGGAGTTGTGTTGCCAGCGAAAGAACTGGCGGCGCTGGCACGGATCAAGGGCATTCTCTCTGCGGTGGATGGTGCACACGTTCCGGGGATGATGCGGCTGAACGTCCACGAGCTTGGCTGCGATATGTACTCGTCCAGTCCCCACAAGTGGCTGATGGCGACCAAGGGATCGGGCTTTCTGTATGTGCGCGACGAAGTGATCGACCGGCTTTGGAACACCATCGCGACGGAGGGCTGGGACGACACGAAAATCCGCGCCGAAAGGTTCCAGCGAATCGGCAGTTCGAATGTGCCCGCGTTATGGGGACTTCGCGCATCGATAAAGCTGGCAAACGACATTGGAATCGAACATCTTGAACGGCGCCACCGCCAGCAGGCGGATTATCTGCTGAATGAAATGAAGAAACGCGGCGCGGAATCCTGGACGTCGCCTGATCCGGCTTTGCGATGCGGAATTGTCACCGTGAATGTTCCGCCACTGCCGCGGACCGATCTGGAGAACTGGTTGTGGAAGACACACAAGATCAGGATTCGCGGCGCTGACCCAAACAAGCTGCGACTCTCGACGCCCTACTACTTGCAGAAGAAAGATCTCGACCGATTTCTGGAGAAGTTCGACGAGTACAAGAAAACCAAACTTGCCTGAGTGAGACGGCGGGAGTTACAACGCATTGTCTTCTGCGGAAGATGTAGTGGGAGCAGCGCAGGCAGCGGTGCGCAGTCATGAGTCGGAGCTGCGCAAGGAACTGGGAACGTTTGATCTTGCGCTTGCCCAGGTCGCCTACATAATCACGCTGGAGTTCTTTGGCGCGGCGACCAAGGCTGGTCCTGCCCATGTGGTGCTTTGGCTGACGGGAATGGCGCTGTTCTTCGTGCCCCTGGCGTTCGTGGTCACCTTCCTGAACGACCATATGCCGCTTGAAGGCGGGCTCTACGAATGGGCGCGCCTGAGCTTCAACGACGGCATCGGATTCCTGGTGGCCTGGAATCTGTGGCTCTACATCGTGTTGCTGGTAGGACGAATACGGATTCGTCCTGATTACTTACGTCGCCTTCGCGGCGGGCGAGAAGGCGCAATGGATGGCGTCCAGCAAAGGGATGATTCTCGCGTCGTCCCTGCTATTGGTGGCGGCCCTGGTGGTGATCTCAGCTCTTGGTCTCCGGATCGGCAAGTGGGTCATCAATGCCGGCGGACTGCTGACGATATTCTCGCTGGGAGTGCTAATTGTTCTGGCAGCAATTCGGCATTGGGCTAGTGGCGATCATGCCGCCACGGCGTTGCCGCTGGTGGCTCCGCCGCACACTCTGCTCAGCGTCAGTATCTTCAGCAAGATGACATTCGGGGCTCTGTGCGGATTCGAATTTGTGGCGATCCTCGCCGGGGAATGCCGCAACCCAGTTCGTACGATCCGGAGATCTGTGCTGATTTCAGCGCCCATCATCGGGGCCATCTACATCTTCGGGACCAGCGCGATTCTGGCATTTGTGCCTGCAGACCAGATCAACCTGATTGGGCCCGTGCCACAAGCGCTAAGCCTGGCGTTGCACCCCTATGGGCTGGCAAGCATCCTCGCGCCGGTCACGATCCTGCTTCTTTTTACCAACGTCTTCTGCACAGGTTGCCTGACATTCGCCGCCGGCGCGCGTCTTCCGATGGTGGCCGGATGGGAAGGCATCGTACCAGAGTGGTTCACCAGGCTTCATCCGAAGTATCGGACGCCGATCAATTCCGTATTCTTTGCCGCCATCGCCACGATGGTCGCGTGCGTCATCGCGCTGGTGGGCGTGAACCAGGAAGAAGCGTTTTCCCTGATTCAGATCTGGGGTTTCACCTTGTACGGATTGGTCTATCTAGCGATGTTCGCAATCCCGCTGGTAAGTGCCCGGAAGCTAGGTGTGCAGCCAAGCCTCGGGATCAAAGTGGCAGCGCTATCGGGATTTGTGGTCACGCTGTTGTTCGTCGTGCTGTCGGTGTTTCCCGTGATCGACGTGGCGAACCCGGCATCGTATGCGTGGAAGACAATTGCCGTGGTCGTCGGGGTAAACGCCATCGGAGCAGCGTTGTATTTCAGGGCGCGACGTTCGGCTGCGAATAACCGCCGCGCTCAGGTCTCGGAAATCTAGCGATCCCTTGTTGCTCCGAGGTCGTGAGGGTTTCCTGAAGCGCGGACGGGAGCGTCCGCGCCTCAGAGTTTCCATGCACTCCTCAGTCGTAGTACTCCAAACCAAGGTGAGTGATCAGCCCCTCGCCCTTGAGATGACGGAGTGTGTTCTTCAACTTCATCGACTGGATGAACAGATCATGCTCGGGATACAGGCCCGGAACCGTCATCGGCGACTTGAAGAAGAAGCTCAGCCACTCCTGAATTCCCAGTCCTTTCAGCTCCGAGGAGCGCTGCGCGAGATCCATCAGAAGGACCAGGTCCAGCACGATCGGCGCCGCAAGAATCGAATCACGGCACAGGAAATCAACCTTGATCTGCATCGGGTATCCGAGCCAACCAAAGATGTCGATGTTGTCCCATCCCTCTTTGTTGTCACCACGAGGCGGGTAGTAGTTGATACGAACTTTGTGGTACATGTTCCCGTAGAGTTCCGGGTACAGGCCCGGCTGAAGGATGTGCTCCAGGACTCCAAGCTTGGACTCTTCCTTGGTCTTGAAGGAACCGGGGTCGTCGAGCACCTCGCCGTCGCGGTTTCCAAGAATGTTGGTGGAATACCATCCGCTGAGGCCGAGCAATCTAGCTTTGAAGGCCGGGGCCAACACTGTCTTCATCAGCGTCTGGCCGGTCTTGAAGTCCTTGCCGCAGATCGGGGCTTCGTTTTTGCGGGATAGCTCGAGCATCACGGGAAGATCGACGCTGAGGTTCGGTGCTCCGTTGGCGAACGGCACGCCCTCCATCAGAGAAGCGTAGGCGTAGATCATCGAGGGCGCGATCATCTCGTCGTTATCTTTTAAAGCCTTCTCGAATGCCTTCACCGACTGGTGAGCTTCCGTAGGCTCGATGAAGGATTCGGTCGATCCGCACCACATCGTGACCAGGCGCGTGGCTCCGCTGCTCTTCTTGAACTCACGGATGTCGTCGCGCAATTGCTGGGCGAGATCCATCTTGTTCTTGCCCTTTTTCACGTTCGGGCCGTCGATCTTCTTTACGTAGTTGTGATCGAAAACGGCCGAGCGCGGCTTGATCGACGAGAGGAACGGCTTCAGTTGCTCGAGAAGCCGATAGTCGAGAACACCCGCGTTGGAAGCGGCCTCGTACATGTTGTCTTCAAAGATGTCCCAACCGGTGAAAACCAGATCATCAAGCCCAGCGAGGGGAACAAACTCTTTCACTTTTGGAGAACGGCCGTCGGTGCGTTTGCCGAGGCGGATGGTGCCCATTTGTGTCAGCGAGCCGATCGGTTTGGCTAGCCCTTTGCGAATAGCTTCTACGCCGGCTACGAATGTGGTGGCAACGGCTCCCATGCCGGGAATCATGATGCCGAGTTTTCCCTTCGCCGGCTCGATGGTGCCAGTTTCCGTCTTCGGGGTTGACCTTTTCGACGGACCAGTTCGGGCTGCCAGCTTCATCTCGCGAGAGGCCCGCTCGGCATGAGCGAGTGCGGTCTCACGATGCTCATGCTCCCGTGCAGCCGAGGACGTAGCAAATTGCTTGCGGTGACGGCGACCGTCCGCGTCCCACCAATCCGCCATGAACACACCGGGTTTCTTTTGATACATTGCTCCCTTTCCCTGGTGGCGGTGACCAGCCACCGTCACCACCTGCTTCCTCATACTCGCACATTAAGTGAACGGGCTGCAAAGGCTGGTGCGCGGAATCGCTCGAAAAGGCACCTGAAAGGTCATCGGGAGTGCCCCAACTGACTTTCATTTACTTGCTCTTTCCCTGCTCCATCGGCGCGTGCGTCTTCGGCGGCGTTCATCGCTGATGGATGATTTACAGGCACCTTACACCGTTTTTACGCGCGATCAGCGCCTCTCCGCTTCTAATGAGCTAAGTAAGCATCCCCCGAAAAAGGAAGTACGACAAAATGAAGGCGAAAGCATTGGTAGTAGCGGCGATCGCGGTGGCAGGAATTCTGGGCATCAGGGTGAGGCAGTTGAACTCAGTAGTCCTCGAACCGAGCGAGGCGCCGTTCCGAGACGGCAGATTCATCGGGCGCCTGGCAGCCGAACGCGGTGACAATCCTCGGATCCCCGTAGGCCGGTGGACCGAGCCCAAAGACCGGCGGTCGTTTGCCGAAGGATACCGGCTGGCATACGACGAGATGATTGCAAAGCGGCATCGAAGCCATAAACCTGATTCTGGCAAGCTGATGGCGGCAGCCGGTGCGGCAGAGTTAACTGGAACTTATCTCGACTATTACGGGAACGGGACCGTGCGCAATATGGCGCGTTCGTAGAAGATCGGAATCTTCGACGCATCCGTCACGATCAACACGAGGCGACCACGCAAACTGTTTTTTGACGACTCGCTTTCCGGCGGGTGTATGCCGGAAGCCCTCCCCCGCTCACTATGACTGGAGCCACTATAATCGCGAGGACTGAGGCGGAATAATCCGTTCAGTCCTCGCGCGAACTCTATGCCACTCCGCGTCAATGAGCGACTGCTGACATGGGCACTAACGACCTGCTTCGTTGGCACGCTCGTGCTGCTCGCCTATTTGCAGTATCGATGGAGTTCGGAAGTCAGCGAGGCCGCCACGACGCGAATGCGTTCGAACCTTGAGAGTTCCACGTTCGGTTTCCGGCAGGAACTCTCCGGACAACTGGGCGCACTGGGCGTGGAGTTGCAGAGTGAGAGCGGCGAGGAGCCGGTAGACGCTCGAAGGCTGGCGAAACGACTGGAACACTGGAAGCGAACCAGTTCGTTCCCCGAGCTGGTGTCGGACATTTATGTGTGGAACGCGAAGCAAGGTCCGAAAATCTCTCATCTCGTTGCGGCAGACGATCGATTTGAGGAAACAGATTGGCCGCCGAAACTGCGGGAGTTGCGTCAACGGATGTGGAACCCGCCAACTTCATCCAACCCGGAACATCCGCACGACGGGCATCATCGGCAAGAACGACACTCCGGCCCGCCTCACGATCGACCTCAGATGGGCGCGATCGATGAGAGTGTTCCGTTGGCGATCTTTCAGGCAGCGCCCAGCTCCCGTGAGTCGTGGCTGCTAGTAGAACTGAACGAGGATGTTCTGGATCATGGACTGTTCCCGCAGCTCGCAAGTCGGTATTTTGGGAGCCCTGCGACCTCCGACTTCACTGTCGTGATTCTTCGCAACAGGGACGGGCAGACCCAAACGGTCTATTCGTCCGAAACGGTCCCGGCATCGGATTTTGAAAGCTCCGCGGATGCGACCGTGAATTTGTTCGGTCCGCCGATGAGAGCCGGCATGGTTCCTCCTCTCGCATTTGGGATGTTCCGTCCGGAGCCCGCGTCCGGACCACAGGCCACCGCGAGTTTCAGTTCGTCCGGCGTTGGCATACCGGCACCCGTGCGGTTCGAGCCGATCCGGCACGGAGAGAGCGATCCGAACTGGCGGGTAGTGGTGAAGCACCGAAGAGGTTCCGTAGCTGCGGCGGTTGCGGCCCTTCGACGTCGCAACCTGGCCGTTAGCTTCTTCGTACTGCTCATCATGGCTGGCTCGATGGGCCTGATCGTCTACTACAGTTACCGCGCACGGCGGCTGGCCCGCCTGCAGATGGACTTCGTCGCCGGCGTCTCGCACGAACTACGAACTCCGGTCGCAGCCATTCTCTCGATCTCGGACAACATTGCCAGCGGCGTGATCAGCGACAAAGGCAAGATCACCCAATACGGGGAACTGATTCGCAAGCAGGCTCGGCAGTTAAACCAATTAGTCGAGCAGGTGCTCAACTTCTCCGCCGCGAACAAAGATAGGGGATCGACGACTCGTAGCGTTTCAGTCTCTGATGCGATCGATGAGGCGCTTGAGAGCACCGCGCCGCTGATTGCGGAAGCGGATGTCGACATTCGATGCAACATTGAGCCGAACATGCCACAGACAAACGGCGATCCGGTGAAACTTTCGCAGTGTCTGCAAAATCTGATTACCAACGCGATCAAGTACGGAGGCAATGGCAAATCCATCGGTATCGATGTGCGAACGGTACGGAACGGGGGCTCGTCCCGAAACGTGGAGATCGCTGTATCCGACCAAGGAATTGGAATCCGTCCAGAAGATCTGCCGCGAATTTTTGAGCCCTTCTATCGCAGCCCTGAAGTCACGGAATCCGCAATTCACGGAACCGGCCTTGGACTGAGTGTCACGAAAGGTTACGTGGAATCGATGGGCGGCCAGATCACAGCCGAGAGCAAGCCGAATGCGGGAAGCACGTTCACGATCCGGCTCACAGCGGCCGCCGAAGAGACGCGAGCAGCGGAGCCGCCTTGGGTTGAGAAAGCATGAAACCTAGACTTCTTATCGTTGAGGATGAAGAGGCGCTCCGCATTGCGCTGACGGACCGCCTCACCCAGGAGCACTACGACGTTAAGTGCGCCGCGGATGGTGAGACTGGCTACCAAACCGCGCTGCGAGAGAAGTTCGACCTCATCATCCTTGACGTCATGCTGCCACGAAAAAAGGGACTCGATATATGCCGGGATCTGCGGCAGGCAGGACTGGTTGTGCCGATCATCATGCTGACGGCTCGCGCCGAGACCATCGATAAAGTCCTCGGGCTAAAGATCGGGGCAGACGACTACGTTACCAAACCATTCGAAATGGTCGAACTGCTGGCGCGCATTGAAGCGCAACTTCGGCGGCCGACAGTCCCTCCGTCGCAAGAAAACGAGCAGGTTGTCGAATTTGGAGGCGTACGCGTAGATCTTCCGGGGACGGCGGTTACGAAGAACGACAAAGTGGTTCCCCTCTCGGCGCGGGAGTTTCAACTTCTCCGCTACTTCATCCAGCATCCAGGCACGACGCTATCGCGCGAAGTGCTCTTGAAGGAAGTGTGGGGATACAGTTCCGCCGCATTTACGCGCACGGTGGATGTGCATGTCGCGAGCATTCGACAAAAGCTGGAAAGCGATCCGAAGAAGCCATCATTGTTCGTTACTGTTCTCGGCCTCGGCTACAAATTCGTCCCAGTGTAGTAGCTGCGCATGCAGGCCCTTGCGATGGCCACGCGCTCGTTGTCGATGACCGCGATAAATTCTTTGAATTGGACTATGCACCAATCTTGTTGCATGGTGTAATCACTTCGCAGCCAGCAAAGCTGCCGGTCCCAGCGAAGTCGCTGATTGCATGCCTGCCGTGTTAGCGGCATCGACAATCTCCTGACCTTGTCGTTCTCCACAAATGCCTGAGCCCAGGCGATCCGCTTAGCGGACAGCGTGCTCGTCAGACTTGTCCGCGTACCTGCGGGCAGAAATGGAGATCTAAATGACTTCGATTCGCAAGTTCGCCTATGCCGCCGTTTTGGCGGTCGCCGCTCTCACCCTTTCACCGACTTCAGTCTCCGCGCAGGAACCCGCTCACGGACGCTTCACGCTCACGCATGAGGTTCGCTGGGCAAACGCCAAGGTTCCCGCTGGGGAATACGAATTCTCCTACGACACCGCCGGAATTTCGCCGGTGTTGCGTCTGAGCAAGGTCAGTGGAAACCACGCAGGATATATGTTGCTGGTGCCAACCTCGGAAGCAACCGTAACGTCGGTGGCGGTAAGCCGTCTTTTGCTCGAGACCTGCAGTGAAGGAAGTTACGTGAGCGCCATGCTGTTGCCGGAATTCGGCATGACGCTTCACTTCAACGTGCCCACTCGCGCTCCAGAAAAGCAGGTGGCGAAAGCTGCAGCCACTGCTTCGGCTACAGGGCAGTAGTTAGAACCAGTGATAAAGGGGGGCGGATATCCAAGAACAGATATCCGCCCTTTCTTATTGTACGAAGTAAACATGGAAGCGCGTTGTTACCGGGTTCGCGACGACAGGTAAATGGGCGGGCGGGGGAACCCGCTTTCTATTCGGTCAAGAGGCGTTTCGGTTACGACTTCGGGAGCTGAGAGTTTCCCCGGACATCGTCGCTCAGGACAATGGCTTCGGCGATTTCTTTCATGGGACGACGCTTCTGGCGGCTCTGGCGCTGGAGCGCGAGATACGCCTGCTCTTCATTGAGGCCAAGATCGCGCTGCAGGATGCCCTTTGCCCGCTCCACGATCTTTCGTGTTTGCAGTTGCTCGGCCAGGGTGGAGTTCGCTCCCTCAAGGCGAGCCATTTCGATCTCGGCTCCCACCAGAAACCCGACGGTCGAGATCATGCGGATCTCACGCCGTCGATAGGCATGGTGCTGGCGGTGCTGCAAGTTGATGACGCCGACCATTCGGCCCCGGCACATCAGCGGAACCGACAAGAATGCCTCGTAGCTGTCTTCCGGGAGCTCGTGGAAAAACTGGAAGCGTGGGTCCTGCGAAGCATTCTCCGGAATCGCGACGGGTTCGAGATGTTCTGCCACCCAGCCCGTAATTCCCTGCCCGACACGAAGCTTCAGGCGATTGACTACATCAGAATGTGGGTTCTTGGAGGCCCGGAGAACGAGTTCGTCATCTTCCAGGACATAGATCAGGCAGGAGTCACACCTTACCAATGCAGTGGCAAAATCTACGACACGATTAAGAACCTCATGAAATCCGTCGGCGGTATTCAGGCGAACGGTGATCTCATGAAGCACATCTACATGTGAATCCTCGACAGATATAAGGGTTTCCATGTCGTACATTATCGATCTTGTAGGGATTGTGTCTAATTGCAAATTTTGATGGGGACGATAAAGGAATTCCGTTGGGAATGTCACCGACGCTTAACATTTTTTTCGTCTCTGTTGCATCGGCCGACAACGGGGCCGCTTCGACGCCGCGGCCACTCTAGATCACGGAGTCTCGGCTTAGGGCCTCGAGTCAAGCTCTACCGTCTTGATCGGCAGGTCCCAGTGCGAATCGAGGATTTCGAAACGACGTTGCTCTTCACGATTGTAGGTTTCCTGATCCGGCCATAGCTGTTTCTTCAAGGCTTCTTCGTCGAAGGCTTCGTTCGCCACGGTTGCATTCTTGAATACGATCGTGACGCGGTAGTCCCAGCGGCCGTCTTCGGTGGTGTGATAGCGCGGCTGATCCATCCAGACCTTCAGCATCCGACCCATTTCAGTTTCTTTCTTGAGTAACGGGTAGTGATTCTTTTTGAAGAGTTTCAGAAATTCCTCCGCGTGTCCCCACTTGGTCTTGTAGTAATACTCGACCACGAACGGCTTGTCGGATGTCGCCTGAGAAAAGGACGCAAGCGGCATCAGGAAAGCGACGAAGACGACGGCAATGAGAATGCGGCGCAGGTGGGTCACGGAGTGTCTCCTTGAGATGAGCTTCTGCTTGTACACCAAGCGTGGATTGGCTGCAAGAGGATGATCGGCGACCTGGCTCCGTGGAAATCGGCTCGATGGCAGCGTCGGGAGAACTACTCTGCCGTGCTCATGCGATGCTGCCAGTGGCTCCAGACAAACCACGCCACCGCGATGATAATTGCCACACCGATAACGACGTCGAATTCGTGGAAGTACTTTCCGATCTCGCGCCAGTTTTGTCCGAGCTTCATACCGAACCACCCCAGAGCGAAGCACCAGGGCCAAGATCCGAGGAAGGTGTAGAGGTGAAATCGACCACGAGGCATCCGCGAAATCCCGGCAGGCAGCGCAATGAAGGTGCGGATTACCGGCAACAGTCGTCCGATGAAGACTGCCAGATATCCCCAGCGCGCGAAGAAACGGTCAGCCCAGTCAAGCTCGCGGCGGCCCATGAGAATCCAGCGGCCGTAGCGTTCCACCAAGGGACGTCCACCGTAGCACCCGATTTCGTACGCCATCAGGGATCCCAGGTTGCAGCCAATCGCGCCCGCCGTTGCCGCCCAAACAAGTTTGAATGTTCCCTGGTAGACCAGGTATCCGGCGAAGGGCATGATCAGTTCCGACGGCAACGGGATGCACGCCGATTCAATGGCCATGAGGATTGCGATGCCGGCGTATCCGGTCATAGCGATGATTTTGCTGATGAATACGAAGAGAATTCCGAGGATGCGTTCTGTCATAGAAACGGTACAGTCGTGAGCGTGCGACATTTTGGGACGGAACTGTCCCGTCACCGCGAACCCGAGCCTTATTCAGTGTAGCGGAAAAATTTGTGAGACCGGTCGAGCGGAATCCCAAGCACCAGGATGGCTACTGAGAACGATGGTTCAAAGAGGCTTAGAAGGAGCCTTCTTGAGTGAAAGCGTAACCGGGAAGAGTCGCGCCATCAGGACCTTTTGAGACCTTAATCCGCGTGGTCGGCGCGCTGGGAGCGGTGATACCTGCTGGCCGCAACATCGCATATTGCGTGAACACTTCGTTGTAGACCTTGGTGACGAGGTAATCCTGACCATCCGCTTCGCTGCGCCAAACCTGTCCGAGTTGAATGGAGTTTACCGCCATAGAAATTCCCCGACCCTCTTGCGATGACTCCAGACTACCGGGCGAGAAAAGGGGCGTCAATCACCAGCAAGGTTACCGAGGGACACCGGGCGAGAGTGCTCGATTTGGGCATAGGACGGCGAATTGGAAGTCAGCGAGCGTCCGTTGCTATGATGAGCGGGATTGAGCAACAGGAAAGGAATTCCATGGCTCGTGGTGTAACTCCCCGTCAGCCAGCTCGAAGCGGTCGCCACGACAAAGTTCAGGCCGCTCGGACTGTGGCCGCGACTAAACGTGCGAAGAGCTCACCGAAAGATCGCGGAGCAAAATCGACTGTTCCTACGAAAGGGCCGGGGCCGGGATCGGCTGGCAAGGCCAGCAAGCCTGACGCCGGCAGATCCAGGAAGGCGAAAGGTTACAACCCGACCGCACCCCAGCGGGTGGAAGAGATCCTGAAGCGGTTGAACCAGCTATATCCCGATGTAACGTGTGCCCTAACGCATGCCAGCGCGTGGGAGTTGCTGGTGGCGACAATTCTCTCGGCTCAATCGACGGACGTAAACGTGAATCGTGTGACGCCCGGACTTTTCCGGAAATATCCGACGGTGCAGGCGTTTGCTGCGATCAAGCCAGAGGAACTCGAGCCCGACGTACGATCCACAGGATTTTTTAGAAACAAGTCGAAATCGGTGGTGGGCGCAGCCAGGAAACTCGTGGATGAGTTCGGGGGAGAAGTCCCTAACGACATCGAAAAACTGCTGATGCTCCCGGGAGTTGCACGAAAGACGGCAAATGTCGTCCTCGGGTCGTGGTTCAAGAAGGCCGAAGGCGTCGTGGTCGATACGCATGTGCATCGCATCTCACGCCGGCTTGAGCTTACTACGCAGCATGATCCGCAGAAGATCGAACAAGACCTGATAAAAATTCTGCCGCGAGAACGCTGGATCCTGTTCTCGCACCAGATCATTTGGCACGGCCGCTCGCTGTGCATCGCGCGCAAGCCGAAATGCGCGGAGTGCGCGCTTGAGAATATTTGTCATGCCGGCGACAAAACGTGGAGCACGGTCGATATGCACGAGAGCGCGGTGGCTTAAACGGATCTCACGAGCTGTGCCCTTCGCAGTGCAGCACTCCGAGATAGGCGCGCCACGGACCTACCGTGTTTCGATATTGATGCGCCATCACACGCGAGATCTGATGGATGTGCGTGAGGTCGTGGACGGTCCATGTGGCGAGCAACTCCGAAAGAGTGACGGCACCCAATTCGGGATGCAGTCCGGGACGCTTGAGATCCTCGTCCCGCAAATTCCAGCGACGAAACTCAGTCAAGTTGTTGGCGCGCAGATCGGCAAACTCGTCGAGTAACTCGGCAAGCGACTTGCCTTGACTGGCCCGCTCCTGCGCTAACCGATCGAACTTCTCAAACGGCTTGCTGTTGCCGTGATCGAGAATGATCCTGGCACGCGGCATCCAGTCGGTGAGTTCCCCGTGAATCAAGTGGCCGACGATATCGAACGGGCTCCAGCTCTTGTCGCCCTCGTTCTGCATCGTCCAAACTTCCGGAAGATCTCGCAAGAGAGCATTCAAGTAAGCAGGTGTGCGGGCTAGCAGGGCGATCGTTTCTTCCAAGTTGAATTCCATTGTTCTCCGTTCTCCGTAAGATTATGAGACGCAAGAACTCGCTTTATCGATTCACAGATGTCAAGATAGAACGCCGCTGCTCCATTGACAAAGACGCGGTCTCGCTCTGCTAAACTTTTATTTCGACTTTTCCTGAGGTTTCCTGCTTCCATGCGCACTTCCCTTCTCTTTATTGCGATTTCGGCATTCTTCACGACTGTTGAGTGCGCCTCCGCGCAAACATTGACTCCTCCCCAAGCGGTAACGGATCCGCAGAAGATTGCCTCGAAGCCGAATGCCCAGATCGAACCACGAACGCTGACGATCGAGAAGCTATACATGACGCGACAGATCGGGGATGCGACGTGGTCTCCTGACGGCAAGAGTATTGCGTTCGTCTCCAACATGAGCGGGCGTAACAATCTCTGGCTCGTTTCGGCCGATGGTGGATTCCCGGTGCAACTGACAGTCAGTGATCAGAGGCAATCCGCGCCCGCCTGGTCCCCCGACGGAAAGTGGATCGCATATCAGTCGGACTATAACGGCGACGAACTATGGGACATTTTTCTTGTGTCTCCGAAGACCGGCAAGATTGTGAACCTGACCCAGACCAGCGAGATCGCAGAATTGAGCCCCACGTGGTCTCCGGATGGCAGATACGTGGCGTATGAAGTGAAGGCCAACAATTCGGCGGCGTACGAAATCGACGTTTACGACATGGTGATGCGCGAGGTGAAGCACATCACAACCGGAACACCGCAAGACCACGCAAACTACAGTCCCATCTGGTCCAAGGACGGTAAGTTCATCATCTACACGCAGGATCAGGCAAAAGGCACCGATTCGAACATCTTTAGGGCCGACGTAACGACAGCGCAGAGCAATCTGCTCACACTCCACGAAGGAGAAGCGCGCTATTCCGCGAACGATATTTCACCTGACGGAAAACACCTGCTGGTGACCTCGAACGCGGCCAACGGATATCAGAACGTCGGGCTGCTCGACATCTCGACCAAGAAAGATTTCGTGGATCACGAAAGATAAGTGGCAGATTCGCGGCGAAGAGTTTTCTCCTGACGGCAAGCGGCTCGTCTTTCGGGCCAATGTGGATGGGAATGAAGACATCTTCCTTCACGACCTTGCGACCGGCAAGTCAACCGCGTTGGCGGCGCCCAAAGGTGTGAACCAACCCACAGGAGGCCGATCTGCGTTCAGCGCCGATGGATCGCGATTGCTCTACATCCACAACGGACCGACGGCTCCCGGCGATCTCTGGATCTTTAACACGGCGACGGGCAGGTCGACGCAGCTTACGCATTCGCTGCTGGCTGGGATCCGCTCCGAGGATTTGGTCGAGCCATTCCTGGTGCACTATCCAAGCAAGGATGGGAAATGGACGATATCGGCTTTTCTCTATGTTCCGTTTAACATGGCGCGGAATGGGCAGAATGCCGCGATCGTCTACATTCACGGGGGCCCGGCTTCGCAGACCACGAACTCTTTCAATCGCTTTGTGCAGTTTGCCGTGAACCAGGGATACATGGTGCTCGCTCCGAACTATCGCGGGTCGAGCGGCTACGGGAAAGAATTTCAACAAGCGAACTTGTTCGATATGGGCGGCGGCGACTTGCAGGACGTACTCGCAGGCGTCGACTGGATCAAGGGGACGGGCCACCTTGATCCGAAGAAGATCGCGGTGATGGGCGCAAGCTACGGTGGATACCTCAGCATGATGGCCGTGACCAAGGCGCCCGGCGTGTGGGCGGCCGGAGTGCCGATCGTACCGTTCGTAAACTGGGCGACGGAAATCGAGAACGAAGATCCCGAGTTGGGGCAAAGCGATCTCGCCACGATGGGCGATCCCGTGAAGAATAAGGCTCTGTATGACGAGCGCTCTCCGATTAACTTCGTCGACCAAATCAAAGCCCCGCTATTGCTACTGGCCGGAGGTCATGACCCACGCTGTCCGAAGTCGGAGACACTGCAGGTCGTCGATGCCATCAAGAAGCGCGGCGGAACCGTCGATTCAAAAGTGTATGAAAACGAGGGGCACGGCTTTGCGCGCGTGGAGAATCAGATCGACGCCTACAAGCGGATCGCGGACTTCCTGCTTGCGCACGTCGTCCCGGCCGACTGTAGTTGTTCCTTGAGCGAGTAGACGAGGGTTCCCTAGGAATTAGAAATCATGTTCCCTAAGGTTATTGCTGTTGCTGTTGCTCCTGGTCCGTTCGCATCGATGGCTTGCGACCAATAATTGGACGCGACCGGACGATGAATGCAGGAGTCAACGGTTCCGGAACGACGCTGTCCGCGGGAGTGACCGTCACGGTGACACTCAGTTCACTCTGCGCCTCGCCCTTGTATACGCCTCGCGTAGGAGGCACGTCGGCATAATCCCTTCCGATCGCGACGCGGATGTGGCGATCGCCTCCAGCCAGATTGTTAGTCGGGATCGAACGACAACCATCCCATGCGCGGCACCAGACGCTTCCACCCAGGCGTGAGATGCTCCTTCGACCGATCTGTCCTTGATCGTCTCATCGCGATGGAACATGTATCCGCTGACGTAGCGGCATGGAATGTTCAGACGACGAACCAGCGCGATCATGATGTGAGCAAAGTCCTGACACACGCCCTGTCGGGATTGCAATGCCTCTTCGATAGGCGAATCGACTTTGGTGCTGTTTGGAACGTAAGCGAAAAGCTTGTAGATAGCTGCGTTCAGTTCCGTCAGCAGCGTGAGCGCATTTCCACGCCGCTCGCACTTCAGCTCTTTGGCGAGTGATTCCAGAAGAGGATTCGATCGCACGAAATGACTCGGAAGCAGCATCTCCCAAAAGTCCCCGCCGGCGACGAGCGCATCCAAATCATTCCAATCTCCGCAGTCGGAGGGCTTTGGACTGTTCATAGGCTGCACTTCCACCGCGGACTGGGCCGTAACTTTGACCTGCGAGTGGCTGCCGGCAATGTCGAAGTGATGAACGATGTTTCCGGTGAAATCCTGGTACTGCATGACGTTCGCCGCTGGCTCCACCTTCAGATTGAAGCTCAGGCAACGCTGATCGCCGTCGCTGCGAGGCTGCAAACGGACTTCCATGATGCTTTCGCGGACTGCCGGATCGTAGCGGAAGATTGTCGTGTGACAGACGGAATAGATCAATGCGATCCTCGGAGACTCAGAATCTTTCTTACGAATACCCCGCTAAAACGTTCGCTTCTGGTGGTTGGTCACGATGCCAGCGCCGATTCCACCGCGTAGTCGAAGTACACCTGATGGATCGCCGCATGGGCCTGCGCGCATTGCCAACGAACACTATCGACATAGCCGGTGGCACCGGACGACATGACTTCCTCAATCTGACTGAAACTTAAGGTGGCCTGCAAGCGCCCCGTGAGACGCACTGGCTGTTCGGCTTTGCGTTCGGTCATCTCTCCGATGGCCGCGAGCGACGCGTGTACCATATCGACCGAGAAACGAACCGAATGCGGGAATTCCGGATTCAACAAGAGAAACTCCGCAACCCGCAGCGGCCGGAGCTCTGCGGTGTAGTTCTTGCAATACGCCTCAAAGGCGGCACAGGACTTCAGAAGCCCGACCCACTCGAGATATTCCTCACTCTCGACTGCCTGGTCGACAGGGTGCGCCATGCTGGCAAAATGCGTGCCGATCAAGCGCGCCAGCGCGTCGGTGCGCTCGACGAATCGTCCAAGTTGGATATATTGCCAGCCCTCGCCGTGGGACATGGTGGAATCGGTGACGCCCTGGAACAGGTGGGCTCCATCCTGCACGGCGCGAAAGAAGATGTGCGAATTCAGCAGCCAGGATTCGCTCTTGGTCGTGCTGTTGACTTGCAGGTAGAGGCGGTTGAGTTGCTCCCACATTTCCGTGCTGCACTGCTCGCGCACCTGACGCAAATTCTCGCGGGCCGCAGCAACACAGGAAAGGATCGAAGAAGGATTCGTCCGATCAAGCGTGAGGATGTGAGTCAACGAAGACGCGTCAATGCTGCCGTCTTCCGGAGGTGGTACCTGCGAGGCCTCGAGCAGCCGGAGCCATCGCCCCGCTCCGGTTTCAGGAGATTGATCGAGACGAAGCTGCAAGTCGACGTCAATCAATCGCGCCGTGTGTTCGGCACGCTCGAGGTAGCGGCTCATCCAATACAAGCTGTCAGCCACCCGGGAAAGCATTACCGTGCGCCTCCGTTGATTCATGTCTTCACGCCCGCAGCACCCATGTGTCCTTGCTCCCGCCGCCCTGGGAAGAATTGACCACCAAGGACCCGCGTCGCAGGGCTACGCGCGTGAGGCCGCCCGGAACGAGCGTCACGTTTTCGCCATACAAAATGTAGGGACGCAGATCGACATGCCGTGCCTGCACTTCTCCTTCGAGGAAGCACGGCGCACGCGACAGGCTTAAGGTCGGCTGCGCAATATAATTTCGCGGCTCGGCTTCGATTCGCCGACGAAAGTCTTCCCTGTCTGCAGCCGTGCTGTGCGGGCCGATGAGCATGCCGTAGCCACCCGACTCGCCGACCGCTTTGACGACCAACTCGTCGAGATGCTCCAGAACGTAGGCCTTCTGCGAGCGATCGGTCAGAAGATAAGTCTCCACGTTCGCCAGATATTGGATCTTCTCCGAGGTAATACCGGATGATCGCCGGCACGTAAGCGTACACAGCCTTGTCGTCGGCCACGCCGGTTCCGATAGCGTTGGCGAGAATCAGATTGCCCGCGCGGTAAGCATTGAAGAGTCCGGGCACGCCAAGGCTCGAATCCTGACGGAAGCAAAGCGGATCGAGAAAGTCGTCGTCCACACGGCGATAGATGACGTCGACGCGCTGCAATCCCGCCGTGGTTCGCATGTAGACGATGTTGTCGTGAACCAGCAGGTCGCGTCCTTCGACCAATTCAATTCCCATTTGTTGCGCGAGGAATGTGTGCTCGAAGTACGCGGAGTTAAAAACGCCGGGCGTGAGCAGCACAACTTTTGGCTCGTGCCGGGAGGTAGAATTCGCGGGCGCCAGCGCTCTCAGTGTCGCCAGCAGAGCCTGTGCGTAATGATCGATGGGCGAAACACCGTAGTCCCGGAACAAGTTGGGAAAAACCTTCTTCAGCACCTTGCGGTTCGCCAGCATGTACGAGACTCCGCTGGGTACTCGCAGATTGTCCTCAAGAACAGCGAAGCTGCCGTCGGGCAGGCGAACCAGATCGGTTCCGCAGATGCTCACATAGATGCCGTGAGGAACGGATAGCCCGCGCATCTCGCGCCGGAAGTGGCGGCAACTGTAGACCAGTTCGCGGGGGACGACACCATCGGCAAGGATGCGCCCTCCGTGATAAATGTCTTCGAGAAAAAGATTCAGAGCCGCGATCCGCTGGGTGAGCCCACTCTCGATCTTTCGCCATTCGCTGTACGGAATGATGCGCGGCAAGAGGTCGTTGGGAAAGACGCGCTCCGTCCCTTCATCGTTGCCGTAGACAGTAAAGGTGATTCCCTGGTGCAGGAAGGAGAGATCGGCCGCTTGCTGGCTCTTGCGAAGTTCTTCCGGAGGCAGTTCCAGCAGACGCTGAAACAGGGCTCGATAGTGATCGCGAGGAACGCCCGGAGACGCGAACATCTCATCGTAAGCCAGATCGAATTGGTAATTTCGAAACGGAGGACGGAATAAGCTTAGTGGAGGCTCCGGAGGATTCATCCGGCGCACAATTCCGCGAGTTCGCGAGCGGATGGGCTGCACCCCTGAGAGACTAGGTTCGCCTCTGCATCCGAGTCCAATCGAAATTGTCTATGCAAGGGATTAGGAAATCAAGGGCCGGTTCTGACATCTGGGTCGACGCACGTTGCCAAGGCCCGTTGGCTCCGATTTCATTGTTTCTGGCCCGAGCTGAACACCGTCCAAGGACCGGCCTTCATGTCGCGCAAGAGCGGCTTCTGCCAGGAAAACTCGGGATGGCGCTCCAGAAAGTCGGCGGCAATGAAATCCGCTCCGCAGGGATGTCCGGCACGCGCGACGAAGCTCATCTTGGCCGCCATCGCGCTGTCGGTCGCCTTTCCCTGCACCGCGCCGCCGGGATTGTAAGCATCCCATCCCCACTCCTTGATCCCGCGGGCGGAAGCATCCACGTGTCCGCAGAGCGCGCGTTCGTTGGCCTGCTCCTTTTTCTCGAAGCTGTCCACATGGTCTGACAAGAACTCTTGCGCCATGCTCACGTCGATCTTGCCCTTCGCCTGCTGCATGATTTCTTCCCAGCGGGCGTGACGAGCATTGGGAGAAGACGACGCGTCATTGGGATCGAACGTGGTTTCTTCCTTGATGACTTTCGGATCGCGGGCAAAGTTCGAGCTGACGAAATAGCCGTCCTTGGTGCGCCACAGAGGTGTGTTCTTCAGGCCCAGCTCCAGATAGGCCACCTCGCCGGTTTTGCGGTCGCCGATCAGCCAGTCGTTGGCGTATCCGCCATTGTTTCCCTCTTTAATGATGCGCACGTAATCATCGATGCTGTTGGCGTATTGCAGGGCTTTCCTGCGAACGCATGAATTCCGGCTTGCCCTTGGGATCCCAGCCTTCAAACTGGGTCATCGTAGTTTCGGTGATCATCATTCCGGCGGCAGTTGACGCCAAAATCGTCGTCGCTGGTGATCAGCGCCGGGGAAACCGTCCATCAGAATCCGGTTCCCGTGCTGCGGCTGAATGTCGAACACGATCACCCATCGCTCGCCCGCCAGATAACTCGTCCAATTGTTGTGGGCGATCACGATCTGGTGATCCTTGGTCATGTTTCCGGTAGCGATGAAAGCGCTGCAGTTTCCCGGAGCCGCCAACTTCGGATTGCCGGGCCGCCTTAGTTTGCTTGTTCAGCCACGGCACGTAATAGTCGGGCACTTCTTCAAAGGCATTCAGCGCGACGATGTCGTACACATCGAGGTCGATGCCGTGCGCTTTCACACCGTCAGCAATGCCCTGCAATTCCTGCTGATATTCCGCGTCGATATGCGGCCAAAGCATCTGGCGGGCCGTGGTGCGGTAGAACTCCCAGTCTCGCTGCGCTCTGGTGGGTATCGAACAGCTTGATGGCCTCGAAGGCGTCCTTGATCTCCGGCGGACAAGAGATAACCGTGCTGGAAGCCAACGTTTGAGGGCGATCCTTCGAGATGGACGATAGATCCATCCACCCTGCTCGAAGCGGTAGGCCTTTTGTAAACGAGGATCCGAAGAGTTCGGATTCGCGGCAGCGGCAAAGCAAGTTGAGGCCAAAATCAATCCGACCACTAGAGCAGCCCGGATTCCCTGC
The DNA here is from genome assembly GCA_963820895.1 of uncultured Acidobacteriota bacterium. Classification (GTDB taxonomy): domain Bacteria; phylum Acidobacteriota; class Terriglobia; order Terriglobales; family Acidobacteriaceae; genus Sulfotelmatobacter. Next base: position 11,310 of record CAWGBW010000016.1, on the reverse strand, counting down.
GAGACCATGTTCATGTTTTGCTCCATCCTGCCGAAAACTCGCAACATTCTAGCCTATGTCGCCCCGGTGTCGATGTTCTGCTAAATGTTCGTGCGCTGATCCGGATGGCTGCGCAAATACCAGCAGGGCAGCGCTCCCGAGTGCGGGAACAGCGCGTTTACGCAGTTCTCTGGAGTGGGGGGATCGAAAATTAATTGCGTTTTGCCATTCTTCTGGGCAACCGCGTAGTAGTGATTGACGACTACGGAGCCGTAGGCATTGTGGTCGGTAGCCGCTCGGATCTTGAATACACCGTAGTCGACGCTGAAGATCAGCAGTGCCAGTTCCAATGGCGACAAGCAGGGTTGCGAGAAAAATTCGCCGGAGCCGTTCCCTGAGCGTCGGGAGTGGGGTGGGTGTCACGAGGTCCCCGATTATAAGTCCGAAACGGCGCGGTCGGATGCTCGTTGACAACTCCCCCGTTTGACAGGCAAACTACCGCATTCGCCGGGAATCTTATCTGGCGAGCGTCTGAGGACGGGTTTCGGCACTTAAGCCCTTCCAAGCCGTATACTCATTCTTCGCTTCGTCCATGGCCATGACCGAGCAACGCGTCTCTTACACGCTGGACTCCTCGCTGGAGACGATCGATAGCGCCGAGGAAAAAGCCACCCGCATTGCCAACGAATTAAAGTTTGGCGACGACGAGATCATGCAGATCTCGATGGCTGTACGCGAAGGTATGGTCAACGCGGTTTTGCACGGCAACGCCTATTCTCCGGAAAAGAAAGTCACGCTGGCTTTTGAGCGTACGGGTGAAGAGTTGGTGATCACCATCCGGGATCAAGGCGCTGGAATGGACCTGAGCAAGATTCCCAACCCTTTGGCGCCGGAGAATCTGCTCAAGACGTCCGGACGAGGAATTTTTCTTATGCGCTCGTTTATGGATGTGGTGGAAATACGCCCATCCTCGGCGGGCACCGAACTTAAATTGATAAAGCGCGTCCACGGAGCAACCGCGGACGGCAAGGAGGCTTCCCAGTGACCATGAAGGTCAGCAATCGACAGGTGGATGGAGTCACAATCGTGGACTGCAGCGGTCGCATCACGTTGGGCGAAGGCAGCGTCATCCTTCGCGACACGGTGCGCGATCTGCTCGGCAAGGGCAACAAGAAGATTGTGCTCAATCTCGCGGATGTCAACTACATCGACAGCTCAGGCATCGGTGAACTGGTCAGCGCGTTCACGACCACCAAGAACCAGGGCGGCGAACTGAAGCTGCTGAACCTCACCAAAAAGGTCAACGATCTGCTCCAGATCACGAAGCTGTATACGGTTTTCGACGTAAAAGACGACGAAGCCTCGGCCGTCAAATCCTTCAAGTAACACTTCAGCTTCCAGGGGCCCACTTCTCGCAACCGAGGCGAGAAGTGGGAACTCGCCTCGTTCTATTCTGGAACTTCCCTTCCACCTTCATCCTCAAATCACAGATTGCGTCGATGAACTCGTCTTAAGATTCGACCGTGCGAAGACCAGGTGTCGGTGTATTTCTTGGCGCGCTGTTCCTCATTCTTACAACGTCAGGCGGTGTCTTTGCTTCGGATTGCATACAGGTCCACGAAGCTGCGAAGCATATCGGTGAAACCAAATGCGTGACGGGCAAGGTCGTGCGCGTGAAGGTCGGACTGAAAGGGAGTGCACTTCCTGGACTTCTGTGAAGATCAGCTAGCGTGTCCCTTCACGGTGGTCGTTTTCTCCAGCGACCTCAAGGACGTCGGGGATGTGCGGCGACTTGAGGGTCACACGATCGAGATTCTTGGGGCCGTCAAAGCCTACGATGGCCGGCCAGAAATCATTCTGAGCCGCATCAGCCAGATCACCGGAGGTGCGGCCATGATCCCGCCGCTTCCGAAGACCTACGATGTCGAGAACCGCGGTCACTTTAGCGCGGGAAGGGCGTATTCCAATAAGTCGGGTCGTTCCAAGAGCAAGCGCAACCGCGACAAGACCATCATCTACGGCGACGTAGAAAGTTCGGCTACGTCCGAATAATTCTCCATCTTCACGAAGATCAATACTCACCCCAGATAGGTATACTGCCACTTTTGGTGGAGGCGGCATGAGCAACCGGGACATCACACGACGGAGCGCCCTTGCAGTCCTGACGTCTGCGGGGCTGGGATTGGCGGTCAGCGCCCTGCCCCTTGAGCGCGGAGGAACCCCTGAAAGATAATCCGAATCATCTGCTGCCAACTTTTTCGGAAAAGTCACGCGAGCTTCTTCGGAGATCTGCTTGCCGATCCAAATTACAGCGGTCATATTCCCGCGTCGGATGTGGCAGCTCTCTCCAAGAATGAGCGTACCAGCGCTGAAAAGCTGATGGTGAATTTGATTCCACTCGCGCAGAGCTATTCCCGAGCGCCGATCTCGAATTTCAATGTGGGCGTAGTCGTTCGCGGAGCCAGTGGCAGCCTTTACACAGGAGCAAATATCGAGATTCCCGGTCAGTGCCTGGGATTCGCCGTACACGCAGAACAGTCGGCTCTGTCCAACGCCTACATGCATGTCGAACAGTCAGTCGACGCTCTGGCGGTCGGAGGAGCGCCTTGCGGACATTGCCGTCAGTTCATCAATGAGATGTCTCCGAATGGAGAGATCCTGATTCTTATTCCGGACAGACCTCCGGCCAAGTTGTCGGACATTTTGCCGGCCGCGTTTGGTCCGGCTGCGTTAGGAATGAAAAATGGGGCGTTTCCACTGCCGCTCACCCATCTTCGATTGAGCGGCGCGGATGCGGACCCACTGATTGCAGCCGCGGTGGATGCAGCCCAGAAATCCTATTCGCCCTACAGCAAATCGACCTTCGGGCGTAGCGCTTCGCAGTTCCAAGGGACGGATTTATAAGGGCTCGTACATCGAAAATGTAGCGTTCAATCCAAGTCTGTCGCCGTTGCAAACGGCGCTGGCCGCCCTGATTGGAGCGGGCGAGCCGTATACAGCGATTTCGCAAGTTGTTTTGGTCGAATCGGAAACAGCGAAAATCAGCCAGAAGATAGTGACGGAAGCCGTATTGGCCGCAATCGCGCCAACGGTCAAGGTGCAAGTGTTAGTTGCAAGCCCTTTCCGAAGCGTTCAAATGAATCCCGGTGCGGAAGTAAAAAAAAGCCATAGAGAGATCTTGATGAAGCGTGTGTTGGAGCGGATTCCACAGTCTGGCGCTGGCCGGTGGCGCAGCGCTCGCTTACGCGTGGCACGCGTTTCTGCAAAATCCTGCAGTTGGAAGCGCGGGCATGGGACTTCGAATCGGCAACGCGATCTTCGCCGCTGCGCTCATAGTGTTACTCGCGTTCGCCGCAAGAAGGACGTCCTGCTACGAAAGAAGGGTTGCAGCACAGGCCTAGCTAGACCATTCCTTTGCGCAATTCTTCCAGCGGATACTTCGTCCCCCTCCAGGTGATCCCGTTGTTCCAGAGTGTGAGGAAGGTTGACCGAAGCAGCGTGTAAATGAAAAGCGCCGTGCTAATCGGATGAAGTAGGAAATAGTACGGAGGAACCGAAGACCGCAACGACATTCCGATATAGATCATGAACATGGAGAGCAGGGCGACAGCGTATGGAATCCGCGCCCAGCCGTGCGCCAACCAGATTCCGAGAAAGGGTCCGAGGTTCAAAAAGGCCAGTCCAAACACCGACAGCAAGGCTCTCCACGATTGAAAGGAGAGCACGGCAAAGAAATTCTTCGTCAAATTGTTGACGACGCCCATGGCGCCGTGCGCCCAGCGAATCGAGATCAGGTCTCCACCAAACACGTTTCTCTGAGCGAATCCACCCCGCTTCACCACTTTGCCCAGCTTCATATCGTCCAGCACTTCCATCCGCAGGGCCTGATAGGTTCCCACCGCGTCGTACGCTCTTCGTCTCACGAGATTGAAAGCCCCCACGCCCATGTGATCGTCAGTGCTGGGATCGGCAACCTTCCATGGCCGATGGCCGAACATGAACATGGTTTGGAAGAACGCGATCATCATGTACTCGCCCGGACGCTTCATGATCATGCGCGGGAACAAGACCACGTGATCGGCGTGCTCCGCCTCCGCATAGGCAAGCGCCCGACGCAATGAATCTGGTTTGAATAGAACATCGGCGTCGGTGAACAACAGCCAATCCCCTGATGCTTGATTCGCTGCGGTCCACATGGCGTGAGTCTTGCCCAGCCATCCCGGAGGCAGTTCGTTGTGGTGAATCACGCGGAGAGGGTGCGTCATCCTTGCGTTCGCTGAAGCGTTCGAAGTCTTGCTGACCGATTCCATCAGTTCGCCGGTTCGATCAGTAGACCGGTCGTTGACGGCGATGACTTCATAATTGTCGTAGTCGAGGGCCAGCAAGGTATGCAGCGCCTGCTGGATCGTCTCCTCTTCGTTCCGCGCAGGGACGATGATGGAGACGCTTGGATTGCCCGCCCCGAGGACAGGATTGCGATCCCACTCAGGACGGGAAACGTCCGCCACGCTCGGCATGCCGAGCGCGGCGTCGACGATGCGGGAGAACCAGGCCAGCGCGAGGATGGTGCCTGCGATCCAATGGAAGTAAGCCATTTATGGGTGGTACTACTCTGTAGTTTCTTGGGCCAATACTGTCGCGCCATCCACATGCACGGCCGGCGCGAATTTCATGCCAAAGAACAGTATGGCAGAAGAAACTCCCATCGCGATCACCGGCAGGATGAAGGCCGACTGAAGCGAGCGCTTGTCTGCGACCCATCCCATCATGGTCGGGGAAGGAACATCGCCAAGTATGTGAATGATGAAAATATTCACCGCAATCGCGGTCGCGCGGATGTGCGCGCCGACAGAGTTAATGACTGCCGCATTCAAGGGCGCGGTATTCAGCAAAAGGAAGAACGCCGCTATCGCGATGGCGGGGATCATCAGGGGACCCTGCACGAACAGCGCGACAATCATGAAGGGGATGCCAAGCAACATGCTCACCGCGGATACCAGGTAGTAGGAGCTTTTCATCCGCTTGAGCAGATAGTCGCCGAGCCAGCCTCCAGCCAATGCCGCGACGATACCGTCAATAACAATGATGATGCCAAATGCGAAGTTCGCAGCCTCAAGCGTGTAGTGCCGCTCGCTATAGAGAAACTTGGGCATCCAGACCTGGATGCCACCGAGCGAGAAGGTCATCGCTGCCATGCCTAGCGTGGAGGTCAGGAACGCTGGATTTCGGAAGAGTCCGAGGACGGTTCCCCGCTCGGAAGTTTCTTTTAACGAATCGAACTGCCCGCGCTCCGGTTCCTTCAAAAACAAGACTGCCAGGGCCAGAACGAATCCTGGAATCGCAGCAATGTAAAACGGGAATCGCCAGCCATAGTGGGGAGCAAGATTTCCGCCCAGCAAATAACCCGCGGCGGACCCGACTGGGATCGCGAGATAGAAGACGCCCAGAATTCTACCTCGCTTCTCCTCGGAAAACAGATCGGCAACGAAAGTCGGAGCGATCGTAACGAATGTTGCTTCTCCGATACCCACGAGGGTGTGCCGGATCAACAACTCCGTGTAGTTGTGGGTCACGGCGGTGAGCAGCGTGAGACCGCTCCAGAACAGCGCACCCAGCACGATGATCAGCTTTCGCGAATAGCGATCGGCCAGTGGCCCCACGAAGGGAGCCGCAATCATGTAGAAACCCAGAAATGCGCTCGTCAGGTAACCGATCTGCGCGTTAGAGATGTGGAACTCGTCCTGAACCAACGGCTGAACTGCGAACAGAACATTGCGGTCCGCATAGTTCAGCAGATTCAGCGCGGTCAGAAGAATGAGCGCGGTACGCGGATGCAGATCTTTCTGGGACACGGGTCGAGCGAATATATCACGGCTTTATTTAGTCTTCGGACGCGGCCATCTCGCCACGATCGTCGTAGAAATTCCGCCACGCGGGCGAAATTCTCCCTTCACTTCCGCCCAGACCGGCTTCGCCCACTTCACAACATCTTCGAGCACTTGATTCACTACGTTTTCCTGAAAAATTCCCAGGTTGCGGTAGCACTGCAAGTATTCCTTCAAAGATTTGAGTTCGAGGCAGTCCTTGTCGGGCATGTAGCGGATGTTCAAGATTCCGAAGTCAGGCAGTCCAGTCTTCGGACACACGGACGTGAACTCCGGATCGTCGACGATAATTTCGTATCCCGCGAACTGGTTCGGCCAAGTTTCGATCTCAGGAAACCGGGCGTCGAGTCCCGCTTCGGCGTGTTGAGGTGTATAGCGAGGCGCTTTCGGCATTGCAATATTGTATCGGCACCTTGCGGGAGAATCGAACCCGCACATTCTTCGACCGGTCGGATCGTACTGCCCCATGCACCCAGACGCCGCCGGGCGGCATCCAATGAGGTACGATGCTGGGGCAGCGTTCCGGCGCCTCGCCGTGGCTCCGGATGGTAAATTACTGCTTACACTTATTCCTGTTCCACTCTGGAAGACAAACTAGTTGGCATTAACCAACAATTCGACCGCACCATCGCGTGGGCGGTGGATTTGGGCCGCGTTCGCACTCGTCGTAATCCTTATCATTCTGTATTCCTACTTGCACCAAACACCGCTGAAAGTGCGTGCCACCAAAGCACAGCGCGGCCCGATTCGCAGCCTCGTCTCCACCAACGGAAAGGTGGAGCCGATCCAGAATTTCGAGGCGCACGCGCCGATCGCAACTACCGTCAAGCGACTCCTGGTGAAGGAGGGGGATCACGTTCACAAGGGCCAGTTGTTACTTCAACTCGACGATGCCGACATTCGGACGCAGGCAGCCAAAGCACAAGCGCAAATAAAATCGTCGGAAGCTAATCAGTCTGCCCTCAAGACCGGCGGAACCCATGAAGAAGTCCTTGCGCTGAATTCACAACTGGCGAAGGCGCGCAGCGCGCGAGACGCCGCACAGCGCAGCCTCGATTCCGTGCACCGCCTTCAACAGCAAGGAGCGGCTTCTGCGGGGGAAGTGCGGCAAGCCGAAGACACGCTGCAACGCGCTCAAGCCGACGCGAGCTTCTTCGAGCAGAAACAGAAAGAGCGTTACTCCGCTCCTGAGGTTGCCCGCATCGATGCGGAGGCTGGCGAAGCACAGGCGGCCTTTGACAGCGCAGAGGATGCACTTCGCAAATCGAGCGTGCGTGCCGCATTCGAGGGCATCGTCTATTCCCTTCCCGTCAAGCAGGGGACGTTTGTTCAGGCCGGTGATCTGCTCCTGCAAGAGGCCGATCTATCTGGAGTGATGGTCCGCGCTTTTGTCGATGAACCCGACGTGGGCCGACTTCAGGTGGGACAGAAAGTCGAAGTGACGTGGGATGCAGTTCCAGGCCGTCTCTGGAATGGGACGGTCGAAACCGTGCCGTCTACGGTAAAGCTGCGCGGCAATCGCAATGTCGGGGAGACAACCTGTTTGATCGACAACAAGGATCTCCGTCTGCTTCCTAATATCAATGTGGGTGTGACGATCGTTGTCGCCGAGCACAGTAATGTGCTCACTCTGCAACGCGATGCTTTGCGCATGGATGACAGCAAGCCTTACGTCTTCCGGATCATCGACAATCGCCTTAAGCGCCAGGATATACAGTTCTCCCTGCAAAACCTGACGCGCGTGGAGATTACTTCGGGATTGTCCGAGGGAGATACGATCGCTTTGCCGGCCGAAGAGGCGAAGCCGCTGGCAGAGGGCGCTTTGATCAGGGTGGTACCGTAGGCGAGGTCCTTCTCGAGTCCGAGGATGGACAACATTCATCTCGCTCGTTAGTCAGGTGAGGAGCCGCGACGTTGCTCTGCCGCATCGTATAAACATGATCCTGCGCGCTTCCAGAACGTTGCTGTTGCGATCCTGTGTAGCGCTTGTCGTTTTCTCCCAGCTCGTGTTCGGCGCTCTACCTGCCAAGCAACTCCTGACGTCTGGGCACGCTGATGAGGCGATCCGCTCGCTCGAACAAGAGATTCAACGTTCCCCGAATGATGCGGAGTCCTACAACCTGATCTGTCGCGCGTATTTCATGATCGAGGACTGGGACCGCGCCATCTCCAATTGCGATCGAGCCGCTGAGCTCGATCCGCAAAAAGGCAACTACCGATTGTGGCTCGGACGAGCCTATGGCGAGAAAGCGAGCCGGGTGAGCTTCTTTTCAGCCGCCGGGATGGCTAAGAAGGTTCGTTCGTCTTTTGAGAGAGCGGTCGAGCTCGATCCGAAGAACACCGACGCGCGTACAGATCTCGGTGAGTTTTACACCGAGGCTCCTGGGATCGTCGGAGGCGGCAAGGATAAAGCGCGTGCTCAGGCCGATGCCCTCATGCCGATCGATGCATCGCGCGGCCATTGGCTGCTGGCTCGCATAGCCGAAAAGAATAGGGACTCAGGTCTGGCCGAGCGTGAGTATCGAGCCGCGATCGCGGCCAGCCACTCTGCCGCGCGAAGCTGGTTCGATCTCGCCAATTTTTTCTTTTACGCACACCGCCTCGACGAGATGGAACAGGCTATCCACACGTTAGAGTCCAGTCCCGTCGATCACCCCGAGTCCCTCATGCACGCGGCGGGAGTTTTGCTCCGCGCTAATCGGGATTCACCGACCGCGATCCGGCTGCTGCGACGGTACCTCGCTACTCCGGTGGAAGAAGGCCCTGCTTTCAAAGCTCATGATCAATTGGGACAGTTGCTCGAACGGCAGGGCGACCGGAAGGGCGCCGCCGATGAATATCGAGCGGCGATCGCTTTGTCGCAGCACTACGCAGGGGCACGGGACAACTTGAAGCGGCTCGAGCACTGAACGTGGCGGGCGTCGCCGGCGCTTCCGATCACTCTCGCCCTCCCCTTGCAGAAGGTCCATTCAATACACTGCCAAAAAAACGACGAGTTTCCATACTTCCGACGTTTAGAATTTTGCTTGTTCCAACTTCAAGAACATCATTACGCACTCTATGTGAAAGGGACGCAATGAAGACATCGTGCCGTAGCGCGCTAGTCCTGATCTGGATTCTGGCTTATTTATCCTCCGCGGTGCTCGCCGAGCCGGTTCCGTTGAAGCGCGTTGTCGAGCTTGCCCTGTCCCATGCCACAGGTGCGGCGATCTCTGCCGCCGATGAACAGCGTGTTTCCGCAAACTACCGCGAACTTCGCGACAACTATATTCCGCAACTCACAACCGGAGCGGGCCTCGGCTTCTCTTACGGCTTCCCACTATCTCTCGAGGGCTCGGCTCCAGCGTTGTTCAATATCACCGCACAGTCAGCGCTTTTGAATTCCTCGTTACGTGCTTCCATGAAGGCCATGAAACTGGATGCCGCCGTTGCGGCACTCAACAGCAAAGATGAGCGTAACAAGATCATTCAAGACGCAGCGCAAACCTACGCTGAACTCGCCAAATGGGAGCAGCGATTGATGAAGCTGCAGGAAACGGAAAAAGAAGCTGAGAAGTTCCAGTCTGCGGTCGCCCAGCGAGTGAAAGAAGGAGTCGACACCGAGCTCGACGGAACTAAGGCACGTCTCTCGGCGGCGCGGGTTCGGTTGCGTATTGCCGAGGCCCAGGGCGCTGCCGATGTTACACGCGAACATTTGTCAAAGCTCACAGGCCTTCCTGCCGCGGGAATCCAAACGGATCCGGACTCGATCCCGACTCCTCCGTCTCCGCCCGCTGATAGTGAGACTAAGGATTCTGCAGCCTCGAGCCCATCGGTTGAAGCTGCCGTCGAGCATGCTCGCGCCCAGTATCTGCGAGCGCAAGGTGAACATCGCGCACTTTTGCCAACCGTGGATTTCGCAGCTCAGTATGCGTTGCTCTCAAAGTTCAACAATTTTCAAAACTACTACATTCCCTCCAAACCCTGCGTTACACCACTTGGAGAGTTCCTGTGCGTGACGAACAACTTTCAGCAGAACAATGCCACCGTCGGAGTCAGCATCCGCTTTCCCATCTTCAATGCCTCCCAGCGTGCGCGCGCCCAGGCGGCGGACGCCGATGCTTTGAAAGCCACCAAGCAAGCCGAAGTCGCGAAGAACCAACTCTCAGAGGAAGCTCTTCGCTTGCAGAGATCGGTAGCGCAAATGCAGGCGGCGCATGATGTGGCTGAACTCGAATACGAGATAGCCGATAAAAGTCTGGCGGCCGTGCAAACCCGGATGGACTCTGGCACCGCGAATCTGCACGATCTCGATGATGCCCACTCTCAGGTCAGCGAGCGCTTTATAACCCTGCAGGATGTGACGTTCGAACTGCGAAGAGCGCAGCTGGGCTTGTTGCGGTCGAGCGGAGATCTGGAAAAGTGGGCCTTAGGATCCCACTAGGTAGTTATAGTTTCCCTCGCAGTGTCTTGACGACCTGGCGGATCGCCTTTTCGTTTCTCCTGTACCATCGCCATTGCCCCTGTTTGTTTGCCTCAACCAGTCCTGCCTTGGTCAGAATCGCCATGTGATGCGAGATCGTCGGTTGTGAAAGGTGAATCCGCTCTTCGATCTCTCCTCCACAAAGGCATGGTCCGGCGGGACCCTTGGGTGCGCCCGCCTTCGCGTTCGAGGCATTTTCCTTTAGCGCTTTGAGAATGCGGCGCCGGGTAGGATCGGCGATAGCGTGTAGAGCACGGTCCAGCACTTCGTCGGAAGACATGCTGAATACAACTATCGTGGAAATCGATGGGTGTCAATATAAGCCCCAGACGCGGTCAGGATAAAATGTCGCTGCACATGGACTTTGCCCACGAGACCGATGAACTGTGGATGGTGGAAGCTCTTCGCCAAGCACAACGCGCGCTCGAAAATGGCGAAGTGCCGGTAGGAGCGGTCGTGGTTCTTCAAGGCAAGGTCATCGGACGAGGCTGCAATCGGAACATCGCAACCAGCGATCCCAGCGCGCACGCTGAGATCGTCGCACTGCGCGAGGCGGGTACAACCGTTGGTAACCATCGACTGGGAGACTGCGAACTGTTTGTTACAATTGAACCCTGCGCGATGTGCGCCGGGGCCATGATTCATGCGCGGATTAAACGCCTGATCTATGGCTCGGATGATCCCAAAGCAGGGGCCGTCCAGTCCGCGTTGCAGGTCCTGAACCACCCGCAACTGAACCACAAGATCGTGGTTCGAAACGGAGTGCTGGCCGGCCGAAGCGCAGAATTGCTGCAATCGTTCTTTCAAAAACGTCGCTAGTCGCGGATCGCTGGTAAAAGCAAGCAGCGCGAACCGTCATGACAGGCGGCTTCTGATTTGTCCGACGCGGAGAGGTGCGTGAGTGGTTGAAACGATCCGCCTCGAAAGCGGACATACCTTAACGGGTATCGGGGGTTCGAATCCCTCCCTCTCCGCCAGCACTTT
>CAWGBW010000015.1:0-389257 GCA_963820895.1 uncultured Acidobacteriota bacterium | reverse complement strand
CCGCTTGCTTTGCATCAGTGCCAAGATCCCGATCAAAACTTGACTTCCGCCGGAAATCAGATGTCCGCGTAGTCAAGATGGGCCGCTACAGGGCAATACGTGCGTGGCCACAGATGTCACGAATACGGCGCCAGAAGCCATGATCGCCCAGCCACCGACGGTTAGCGCCTTGCGGCTATGGCCGCGCGATCCGAGAAGCCATAGCGCGGCAATGATCACGGAAGGTGCCGCCACGCTCCATATTGCCCCACACGCGATGAGCAAAACCGACTCGTATCGCCACTCGAACACAATGGCATAACCAAGGAGGATCATCCGAAAAATGAACAGCAACATCAGGAACGCCAGCACGATCGCGCCAGTACTTACCTTGCGTGTTTTGCCTCCAGTGTGCGTACCGGCCTCCGCATTTGACGTGAGTCGAACCCTCCGAGACTCGCGCTCTAGAACTCGACTCTCAGCGCAAACTGCCCGACGCGATTCCCGCCGGCGTCACCGGCGCGAGCCTGGGTAACCTGTCCGAAATGGCCGTCGGTCAGATTGTTGCCCGGATCGTCGAAGTTTATGTGGTTGGGAACGTTGGTGAAGCTACTGTCGAACTTCAGCCTGAATCGCTCGTTGAGCTGGAAGGTCTTACCCATGCCCAAAGAGAAGTTGATCGTCTTTGGGCCAATAAGCGTGCCCACATGAGAATTGCCAAAGCGGCCAATGTAACCCGTCGTGCAGTTAAGCTGATTTACGTTGAGATCCTGCCCGGGAACCTCGCCGGGGCAGGCAAATGCGCTGGCGTTGAACCAATGCTGCGGAGTAGGGCTGGAAATGTTGGGTTGGCCGACGGCATCAGGTCGATTGAAGCCACTATGGGAGGTCCCGGACGTGTCATATTGAATGAAGGGGGTCAGGAATGGCCCGGTTTGAGCCAGGAAAATAGTGCTCAGGTGCCATCCACCAACGATTCCGTTCAGAACACCACTGGCGTTTCCCAACAACGCACGTCCCTTCCCAATCGGCAACTCGTCCACCATGGTTGTAATCCAGCGATGTTTGCGGGTCCCACCGACGTTCCCGTAATCCCCTCTCAGATTGTATGAGTCCATCTGAAAGCCTGTAACCTCCCCGGAAAAGACGGAACCCGGCCATGATTCAGTGTCCGCCAGATTGTGCGCCCAAGTCCAAGTGGATTGGAACGTGAGCCCGTGGGAATACTTGTGGATCACCTCGGTTTGCATCGAGTGGTAGGTGCTGAACGCCCCAGCGGCACGGCTATAAACACTGTGAAACGCTGGGAAAGGTTTAGGGCCGGGGTCGACATTTGGGTCTCCAGAAGCTTTCGCCTGATTCCAGTCGGGGCCCCAGGTAAGCTGGTCTCCGCGATTTGCAATGTATGACACACGCAGGGCTGTGTTGCCGTGCAGCACGCGTTCCACCGTTAGGTTCCACTGGATGCTGTAGGGATCTTTCTTGTCGAACTGATTCGCAGTTCTGTAATTCTGCGTGCCAAACCCGCTATTCCCCGAACCACCACTCCCGACCTCGGGAAATTGAAAGCACGGGCAAGAGTATTGAGAATAGGCAGCCAGGAAGCCGGTGTGGACGCCAGCTACGGAATAAAACACCGACCCGAGAGTCGTGACGTCGAAAACCCCGAAGCCACCACGAATCACCGTCTTGTCATCAGAAAACGGCCGATATGCGAATCCGATGCGGGGCGCGAAATCGGTGTAGGTCTTCCGTAAACCTTCGGGCCATCCGGCCTGTTTGGCGGTCAAGAAGGGAGTGCAGGGAATAGTCGTATCGGTCGTAAAGTTAGGGATGTCAACTTGGTCTTCGCAGGCATTGATAGCTCCCGCAAACAACGGCTGAGTCGCGGCCAAGGACCGGGGATCCGAGGAAATGATAATGCGTCCGGTGTTTGGAACGCTGGGGTCGAAGTTGGTGTGATTGATGGGATCGATGAACGGAGGCAACCTTGTGATTCGTACTCCCACATCCAACGTCAGCTTTTGCGTGGCTCGGAATGTATCCGAAGCATAACCGTAGTAATGCGTGGTCCTGCCATCGATCAGCCCTGGCGTGTGGACAACGTAAGTATAGTACGGGACCCCCAGCAGGAAATCGGAAAGGTCGTTTCCCGTGAAGTACCCGCCATTGAAATAGAAATCGCCGTAGTCATCCGCGTTGGTGTCGGCCCACACGTTGGTGAGGCGGAGCTTGCGGAAATCAAAACCAAACTTCATGGTGTGCTTTCCCACGGTCCAGGTCAGGTTCTCATTGACCTGGAGGTTATTGGAGAGCAGCGGATTGATCTGGCTGTGAAAAATTCTGGTGATGCCGGAACTCTCGAAGGCAAATTCGGGGAAGCCGCCGGGACCGAAGTGGGGACCAAGACCATTGGGGGGACCAAGATTTAGTCCCAGCGTTTGCATAAATGCCCCACCATCGAACGCAAACGTCCCGCCGTGATTCCCGCGGCTGAATCCGACTCGCAATTCATTGATCAGATTCGGTTTGATGGCGTAATTGTGAGCGAGCACGAGCTGGTTGTCGTGTTCGAAGTCGTGTTCGGAGGGGAGGAGTTGATCGGTCGCGCTCGGATTCACAGTCCTGATGTTCTTGTAGGTCCAGCGTCCGAACAGGTTCTGCTTGGAATTAATGGTGTGGTCGATGCGAATATCGAACTGGTCGGACAGGATGGGATTGGGAACGTTCTTGACGTAGTTGATTAAGTCCTATAACGAAAGCGCTTGGGTCTCCAACATTGGGTAACGGATAAAACGGCTGGATCTTGGTGGCTACCGGATTGATGGCGGCGATCTGTTGCTCGAATTGACTGTTCCGTCGAGGTTGTACAAGGTTATAGGAGTAACGCCATCGTCCTGAAATACGTTGTTGAAGTCGCCGTTCCACATGGCCTGGGTCGGCACTGTCGCAATGATGGGAGTCTGAGTTCGATACCGCATGCGCTTCGTAGTCGCCAAAGAAGAAGGTGCGCTTCCCAAAAAGGGGTCCGCCGATGGAACCTCCGAATGTGTTTGCGCTCTTGGCAGGTTTAGTCGACTGCGGCAGGGTAAATCGCGTTGCGTCCAAGCGCCGCATTCTGGAAGTACTCAAACGCAGACCCGTGGAATACGTTGGTGCCCGACTTGCTGGTAGTGGTAATGTCGGCTGCGCCGCCATACTCCGCGCCGCCCCCCGCGCCTTGCACCTTCATTTCGGAAATACCCTCCGCTGAAGGGAACATATCTACTTGAGGGCCAGAATAGCGTACGCTCGATGTATCAATACCATCGATCGTGTACTGGACTTGATTGACCCCGGTTCCCTGGACAGAGATCTGGCCATACTTGTCGCCTGTGACTCCGGGGAGAAAAGCCAGCAGGTTATAAGGGCTAGTGCTGCCCGCCCCGCGGTAATTGGCAGGCAGGCCGAGCACCTCGGTGCTTCCGATACTGGTAGAGATGGCCTCGGACTCGGTATTGATGAGTTCGGCGTTCGCTTCCACGGTGACATTCTCAGTCGTTGCTCCAACCACCAGTTTCAGATCCGTGCGAACAATCTGGCGCGCCGTCAACCGAACGTCCTTTACGGTCACCTCGCGAAAACCCTGAGCCTGGACCGTGACTGTGTAAATACCTTCCTTCAGATTCTCCGCCTGGTAGGTTCCTTGGGCGTCACTTTGCACTTCACGCGAAATGTTCTCGCCCTGGTTTGTGAGCTTGACGGTAATGTTGGGCACGACGGCGCCTGAGGCGTCAGTCACCGTGCCAAGAATTGTTCCGAAGGTGGATTGTGCGAGCGCAGACGTGGTGAAACACACTGGGCCCAGCACAATGCTGAAAGCAATGACGAAAAGCTTATTTTTCATTGGAGATCCCCGTCCGTACTTTGGCGCCCCAGTCGCCACTACGAGGGAACCGCTTCGAACCCCAAATGGCGCGAAGCATATGCCACATCGGAAACGAGAGTCAAGCCGAAAAATCCAGGAATGCGCCGGTTGTCCAAGATGTAAACTTCCGCACAGTCATGGGTTTCACGAGAAAGACTTTGCCATGGATTCTGTCCTTGTCGTGCTGGGGGCAAACCGCCAGTCGAGCGCATCCGAATTCGGCGCCTCGCTCCCACCCCAACGTCATTCTCATCACACTGGATACGACCCGCGCCGACCGCATGGGCTTTCTGGGATCCAACCGCGGGCTCACTCCGAATCTGGATCGTATGGCGAGTCAGGCGACCGTCTTTTCGCGCGCCTATGCTCAGGTTCCACTCACCACGCCTTCGCACGCCGCCATCTTGACCGGGACCTACCCGCAGTTCAACCACGTAAATTATCTCGGCGATCCGCTCGGCAAGAGTCTGCCGTTTCTGCCTGAGATCTTTCACAAGAATGGATACAAGACTGCGGCCTTCGTGGGGGCACTAGTGCTTGACCCCGCGAAATTGGCTCCCGGTTTTGACCGCGGATTCGATGTTTACGATGCCGGATTTCACCGCCGGCGCCCCGGAGAGGACAACTACGATAGCCTCGAGCGCCGCGGGGACGAGGTCATGAACCGCGCGGTTGTATGGCTGGACAAAAACAAAGGCGGGCCCTTCTTTCTTTGGATTCATCTCTACGACCCGCATGATCCCTATACGCCTCCAGAGCCCTATCGATCGCGCTATCAGACCGAGCCGTACGACGGGGAAATCGCATACACCGATTCCGTCGTCGGAAAGGTGATCCAGGCTTTGCAAGCGCGCCATCTTTTCGACAGTTCCCTGATCGCCGTAATGGCTGACCATGGCGAGGCCTTCGGAGAGCATGGAGAAAAGCATCACGGTATTTTTCTTTACGACGAAACCATCCACGTGCCCCTCGTGTTCAAGCTTCCCCTTCAGCACACAGCGTCAAAGTTGAACACGCGGGCTGGACTGGTCGACGTGGCGCCATCCATTCTGCAGGCCCTGCATCTTGCGATTCCAGATGCGATGCAAGGTCAGTCGCTCTTGCCTCTGATGCAATCCGAGAAAATGCGGCGATTGGGCGAGCAAGGCGAAACAGATTCACAGCGCGCCATTTACTCGGAGAGCGGATACGGTCATCTCTCTTTCGGTTGGAGTGCACTGAAATCGTGGAGGACAGGGAACTACTTGTATGTCAATGCTCCTGAGCGCGAACTATACGATCAAACGGCCGACCCCGCCGCCACGCACAACCTTGCGGCCGACTCTAGGGCAGTGATCGACACCGCCGCCGCACAGATGATGGAGTTCCGGCGAAAGACCGCTGCGGAGAGTGCGGACAAAACGCAGTTGACCGCGGAACAGACTGAGAGCTTGCACGCATTGGGCTACATGGGCTCGGATTTAGCAACGACTAAGGAATCCGCCCGCGATGGGGGCACCGATCCGAAGCAGAAAATCGCCGTAGCCAATCTGCTGTACGAAGGGATGGTCGAGTCTGAAAATGCCAGATATCAGGAGGCGGTTCCAATCCTTGAAGAAGTTGTGAAAGAGGAACCTCGCTCCCTTACGGCGTACATGCTGCTGGGCCGCGCGTACGTTTCACTCAAGCAGTTTCAGAGCGCCATCGCGCCGTTGCGGCATGTGGTCGAGACTACCCCCGACAATTCCCTCGCTCGCTACGAGTTGGGCTGCGCACTAGTGAAGACCGGACACTGGAACGAAGCCACGCCCCAGTTTGAAGCCGCGGTCTCTCAGATGAACAGCTCCGCGATGATGCATTTTTATCTGGCCCTCGTGTACCAGCAAACGTCGCGCAACGACGAAGCCCTGGCCGAGTTCAAGGAGGCGCTGCACTGGGATCCGAAGAATTTTCCTGCAAATCTCTTGTTGGGCCGGATGTACATCCAGTCAACAGAAGGCCGCAAGAGGCTCTTCCTTTGCTAAAAAAGGCCGCGGCCCTTCACCCAGACGCGATCGATCCGCATCGGCTACTTGCCGACGCCTATACACAGCTAGGGCGTGAGGAGAACGCGAGGCGGGAACTTTCGGAGGCAGCACGCATTCAGGCAAATGGGGGCTCAAGACTCGGCACACAAACCGAGGACCGTCCAGAAGATAAGTGATGAGATCGATATTCCTGAAGGATGATCTTGGACATGTCGGACGGGGTCATGTCAGTGCGAAAGCGATCCTCCGCCACTGCCCAGCACCCACACACACGCCCAAGCCGTCATCACACCGCTTGACTTACCCGATTCGGCTATTGTGTCGCCGAGTCTTGTCGAGAATCACAATTGCGGAGGAATAGTTGGCGACACCCTAGTGTATGGCGGTGCCGCGCAAATGGATTCAAAACCTGCTAAACCTGTTGCTTGGGTTTCTTTAAAGCGACTCGAGCGCCAGCGATTCCATAACCGAGTCGCATCATCTTACGTTGTGGTCTTCTGTTACGCTGGATGACCATGCATGCCTTTAGAACGCTGCCGGTTCTGTGGGCAATCGTCGCAACCAGTCTCTCCGGCCAAGCCCAGAAGAAAACGCAGACACCTCCCGATGTCTTCCTGGTAACGATTGATACTTTGCGGGCGGACCACGTTCATTGCTACGGGTACGATCGCATCAAGACTCCAACGCTCGATGCGCTGGCCAAGGACGGTATTCGTTTCGCACAAGCGTTTACACCCAGCCCGATTACGAACTCATCTCACACTTCAATTTTGACAGGACTTCTTCCGAGCGTACACGGTGTAACCGATTTCGGCTTACCGCTGGCACCAAAGAATCGAACTTTGGCCGAGTTACTGAAAGACAAAGGCTACGAGACTGCGGCATTCATTGGGTCCGTAGTTCTGGACAGCAATGAATTCGCGCCGGGGCTAGAACGAGGATTTGATTATTACGATAATTTTCCCCATCCGGCCGAAACCAAATTGCGATGGGGCCGATTGGAGCGCCGAGGAGGAGAGGTTGTACAACGTGCGAATGCATGGTTGAGCATGCATTCTGCATCGCCGCATTTCGTTTGGATACATCTTTATGATCCTCATGATCCTTACCAGCCCCCGCCGCCGTATTCCGAAGCTTATAAGGAGCATTTGTACGATGGCGAGATCGCTTATGCCGATTCGGCACTGGCCGAATTCTTTTCATTCCTAAAAAAGCACGGCTGGTACGCCCCGTCCATCATCGTTGTGGTTGGAGATCACGGCGAGGGCTTGGGAGAACATCACGAGCAGACACACGGGATCTTTCTCTATGACACGACGACTCATGTCCCACTGATCATGAAACTGCCGGATGGAGGCCATTCGAGCACCGTGGTCACATCCCAGGTGCGAACGTTGGATATCCTTCCAACCATACTCGATCTAGTTCATGTTTCTGCTCCTAAGCACCTCGACGGTGAATCACTGCGGCCTTATTTTTCTGCCGCAGACGACAACGGCCGGATCGTATTCGGTGAGACCGATTATCCGTTGCGCTTCGGTTGGGCGCCATTGCGCTCCATACGTTGGGACGGTATGAAGTTGGTTGAAGCGCCTCGTCCTGAGTTGTACGACCTGAAACCCGATCCGCGAGAAGAAACCAACGTTTATGCGCCATGGGACGCGAACGTACAAAAATTTCGCGCGATCCTGGCAGACTTGCGGACCAGGGTCGCCCCGGTTTCCGCCACCGCAGCAACGATCTCCCAAAGCACGTTAGAAGAATTGAAGGCTTTGGGATACTTGACCCGTGCGGACGCCGGAACGTCGACCAACTTGGCGGAGCCCTCCCTGTTGCCCGATCCGAAGGATAAGATCGAGGAACAGAATTTGCTGCATCGAGCAATGATCGCTGCTGAAGATGGACGATCTGCAGAGGCGCGTGCCGCACTCGAGGAAGTTGTGGCGCTCGATCCCCAATCAGCCATCGCACTCGGTCAATTGGGAGCGCTCGAATTGCAGGCGGAAGAATATTCCAGGGCAGTTCGTCACCTCACTCTGGCGAGGCAGTTGCGCCCCACGGACTCAACTCTTGCATTCGAGCAAGGTCGAGCCAGTGAAGGCAATGGCGATCTCTCCGGCGCAAAGGAGGCATTGGAGGCGAGTCTGAAGCTCAATCCCACCTACTTTCAGGCGCGCTTACTGCTCGGCAAGATTGATCTCGAACTAAAAGAACTGAAGGCTGCGGAAGACGAATTTGAAGCCGCGCTCCTGCTTCAGCCGGAAAACAAGGAAGCCCGGTTGGGCAAAGCTAAGGCGCTGTTCGCTGCGGGAAAATTTCTCGAAGTCGTAACGCAATTGGAGCCCTTGGCGAGGGCGGAATCGAGTGACGTCGCAGTGTTCGAACTCCTGGCGCAGAGCTATGCGGCTTTGGGCGAAAAAGAGAAAGCAGAACAATTGGAGAATAGAGCAAATAAGATGCGAGGAACTCCCCGCCCGTAAACCACTATGGCTGCCAGAACACAGGCTATTGCTGAGCGAGGTTTGCCGCCGAGCCGTCGAAGATCTCGCTCAACACGTGCCCACGCATCTGTTTTGGCTGCTCAACGCCGTATATATGCAGAACTGTTGGTGCAACGTCATAGACGGAAGCTTCAAACCCCATGAGACGCAAGCCACGCTTGATCCCCGGACCCATCGCAAAGAATGAGCCCGGAACGTCGTCACCGTCGGCGAAGTCATGCTTCGCTATAACCGGCGTCGTCTTTTCGTGATCCATATGCGCATGCGGATCAGTTTCCTCGAATTCCCGCAGCGGCTTGATTCCATGGTCGGAAACAATGAAGACATACGTGCTGTCGTCAGCATGTTTCAGAATCGTGCCCAGCACCTTGTCGAAGGCGATGTACTGGTTGGGAAAAGCGTCGGTACGAACGCTGTTCACCTTCGCGTTGTAACCGACATTGTAGGGCGCAATGGGGTAAAGCCAGTGCCCCAGTGCGGTCTTCGCAGGACTGAACCATCCAGGTGAAATCGGTGGGGTGACTGCTCAGCAGATAGTCGAAAAGTTTGGTCTGCTGATCTCGGATCACCTGAACTTTTCTTCAGCCATGCGTCGATCACTTCGCGTCTCGTGGCCGTTCAAGTCTGCCGCCGACGGCATACGTTCGCAATCGATGTAGAAATCGCCCACGTTCTTTGATCAAATCTGCCTTCATCGCTGGCGGGATACACCGCGTCTCCGCCTTCCACCTCGGAAAGCTTCGGAGCGCAGAGAATGCCGTCTTCACAATTCTTGCCCCGGGTCAGCATGCCGCTGATCATGTAGCCGTTGACTGGCAGGACCGGGAAAGTGGCGGGAACATTTGCCATGCCAACCGTAACTCCGCTCTTGGAAAGCATCGACCAGAAAGGCTCCTGCTTCAGCATGTTCGTGTTGGCGGTGATTCCGCCCACGACAAAGCCTGTCACGCCATGGTCGGCTGGCTGTGTACTCGTGAACATTGTCGAGTAAACGCGAGGGCAGTTAGGAGCGTCGACTGTGCGCAGCTTGCCGTGTACGCCGTTCTTGATGACCTTGGCCAAATTCGGCAGCTCGCCCTTCACCAGCAGCGGACGGATTACATCCAGCTCCATGCCGTTCACTCCGACTACGATGACGCGAGGTTTGGGCTTGGCCGTGTTCTGGTTCTGCGCGAACGCGCAAGTCATCAAGAGGAGGAAAGCGGGAAGCAACGCCAAGGGCCTGTGGAACAATCAAGTGAACCTCACTATATCGTGGAGGGTTACAGAACAACATCAGGTAATACCGCGGATGAGCTAGCGGCAAGATCCGCATCACGCTATTCTTTCTCAGCGCCAAGAGCCCGATCAAAGCTTGACTTCCACCGGAAATCAGTTGTCCCGCGCAGTCAGGACGGTCCGCTGCACGGCATCACGTGAGTGGCCACTGCCGCCGCCAAAACCACGCCAGAATGCATGATCGCATGCCCGCCAACCCGTTAACGCCCTCCGGCTACGGCCGAGCGATCCGAGTAACCACAAGCCGATCCTACGATCACCGGGCCGCTGAGAATCCATGCCACGCCGCAGGCGACCAGGGCAAAGCCGACTCAGCTCGCCACTCCCAAACGGCAGCGTAGCCAAGCAAGAATCATTAGCGAGCCGAAGAACAGCAACATCAGCAACGCCAGCACGATCGCACCGATGCTTCCCTTACGGGATGTGACTACAGTGTCCGTACTGGTTCTCTCCTGTACGGCTAGAGCAGTTCTCGCAAAGCTCCAGCTCTAGAACTCGATCCTCAGCGCAAACTGCCCGACGCGATTTCCTCCGGCGTCACCGGCGCGAGCCTGGGTAACCTGTCCGAAATGGCCGTCGGTCAGATTGTTGCCCGGATCGTCGAAGTTCACGTGGTTGGGAACGTTGGTGAAGCTACTGTCGAACTTCAGCCTGAATCGCTCGTTGAGCTGGAAGGTCTTACCCAGTCCCAAAGAGAAGTTGATCGTCTTTGGGCCAATAAGCGTGCCCACATGAGCATTGCCAAAGCGGCCAATGTAACCCGTCGTGCAGTTAAGCTGATTTACGTTGAGATCCTGCCCGGGAGCCTCGCCGGGGCAGGCAAATGCGCTGGCGTTGAACCAATGCTGCGGAGTAGGGCTGGAAATGTTGGGTTGGCCGACGGCATCAGGTCGATTGAAGCCACTATGGGAGGTCCCGGACGTGTCATATTGAATGAAGGGGGTCAGGAATGGCCCGGTTTGAGCCAGGAAAATAGTGCTCAGGTGCCATCCTCCAACGATTCCGTTCAGAACACCACTGGCGTTCCCCAACAACGCACGTCCCTTCCCAATCGGCAAGCTCGTCCACCATGGTTGTAATCCAGCGATGTTTGCGGGTCCCACCGACGTTCCCGTAATCCCCTCTCAGATTGTATGAGTCCATCTGAAAGCCCGTAACCTCCCCGGAAAAGACGGAACCCGGCCATGATTCAGTGTCCGCCAGATTGTGCGCCCAAGTCCACGTGGATTGGAACGTGAGCCCGTGGGAATACTTGTGGATCACCTCGGTTTGCATCGAGTGGTAGGTGCTGAACGCCCCAGCGGCACGGCTATAAACACTGTGAAACGCTGGGAAAGGTTTAGGGCCGGGGTCGACATTTGGGTCTCCAGAAGCTTTCGCCTGATTCCAGTCGGGGCCCCAGGTAAGCTGGTCTCCCGCGATTTGCAATATATGACACACGCAGGGCTGTGTTGCCGTGCAGCACGCGTTCGACCGTTAGGTTCCACTGGATGCTGTAGGGATCTTTCTTATCGAACTGATTCGCAGTTCTGTAATTCTGCGTGCCAAACCCGCTATTCCCCGAACCACCACTCCCGACCTCGGGAAATTGAAAGCACGGGCAAGAGTATTGAGAATAGGCAGCCAGGAAGCCGGTGTGGACGCCAGCTACGGAATAAAACACCGACCCGAGAGTCGTAACGTCGAAAATCCCGAAGCCACCACGAATCACCGTCTTGTCGTCAGAAAACGGTCGATATGCGAATCCGATGCGGGGCGCGAAATCGGTGTAGGTCTTCCGTAAACCTTCGGGCCATCCGGCCTGTTTGGCGGTCAAGAAGGGAGTGCAGGGAATAGTCGGGTCGGTCGTAAAGTTAGGGATGTCAACGTTGGTCTTCGCAGGCATTGATAGCTCCCGCAAACAACGGCTGAGTCGCGGCCAGCGACCTGGGATCCGAGGAAATGATAATGCGTCCGGTGTTTGGAACGCTGGGGTCGAAGTTGGTGTGGTTGATGGGATCGATGAACGGTGGCAACCTCGTGATTCGTACTCCAACATCCAACGTCAGCTTTTGAGTGGCTCGGAATGTATCCGCAGCATAACCGTAGTAATGCGTGGTTCTGCCATCGATCAGCCCTGGCGTGTGGACAACGTAAGTATAGTACGGGACTCCCAGCAGGAAATCGGCAAAGTCGTTTCCCGTGAAGTACCGGCCATTGAAATAGAAATCGCCGTAGTCATCCGCGTTGGTGTCGGCCCAGACGTTGGTGAGGCGGAGCTTGCGGAAATCAAAACCAAACTTCATGGTGTGCTTTCCCACGGTCCAGGTCAGGTTCTCATTGACCTGGAGGTTATTGGAGAGCAGCGGATTGATCTGGCTGTGAAAAATTCTGGTGATGCCGGAACTCTCGAAGGCAAATTCGGGGAAGCCGCCCGGGACCGAAGTGGGGGCCCAGACCATTGGGGGGACCCAAGTTGAGACCCAGCGTTTGCATAAAGGACGCTCCATCAAAAGCAAAGGTCCCGCCATGACTGCCGCGGCTGATTCCTACTCGCAATTCATTGATCAGATTCGGTTTGATGGCGTAATTGTGAGCGAGCACGATCTGGTTGTCGTGTTCGAAGTCGTGTTCGGAGGGGAGGAGTTGATCGGTCGCGCTCGGATTCACAGTCCTGATGTTCTTGTAGGTCCAGCGTCCGAACAGGTTCTGCTTGGAATTAATGGTGTGGTCGATGCGAATATCGAACTGGTCGGACAGGATGGGATTGGGAACGTTCTTGACGTAGTTGTTAAGTCCTATAACGAAAGCGTTTGGGTCTCCAACATTGGGTAACGGATAAAACGGCTGGATCTTGGTGGCTACCGGATTGATGGCGGCGATCTGTTTGCTCGAATTCACTGTTCCGTCGAGGTTGTACAAGGTTATAGGAGTAACACCATCGTCCTGAAATACGTTGTTGAAGTCGCCGTTCCACATGGCCTGGGTCGGCACTGTCGCAATGATGGGACGTCTGAGTTCGATACCGCATGGCTTCGTAGTCGCCAAAGAAGAAGGTGCGCTTCCCAAAGAGGGGTCCGCCGATGGAACCCCCGAATGTGTTTGCGCTCTTGGCGGGCTTAGTCGACTGCGGCAGGGTAAATCGCGTTGCGTCCAAGCGCCGCATTCTGAAAATACTCAAATGCCGATCCGTGGAATGCGTTGGTGCCCGACTTGCTGGTAGTCGTAATGTCGGCTGCGCCGCCATACTCCGCGCCGCCCCCCGCGCCTTGCACCTTCATCTCGGAAATACCCTCCGCTGAAGGGAACATATCTACTTGAGGGCCAGAATAGCGTACGCTCGATGTATCAATACCATCGATCGTGTATTGGACTTGATTGACCCCGGTTCCCTGGACAGAGATCTGGCCATACTTGTCGCCTGTGACACCGGGGAGAAAAGCCAGCAGGTTATAAGGGCTAGTGCTGCCCGCCCCGCGGTAATTGGCAGGCAGGCCGAGCACCTCGGTGCTTCCGATACTGGTAGAGATGGCCTCGGACTCGGTATTGATGAGTTCGGCGTTCGCTTCCACGGTGACATTCTCAGTCGTTGCTCCAACCACCAGTTTCAGATCCGTGCGAACAATCTGGCGCGCCGTCAACCGAACGTCCTTTACGGTCACCTCGCGAAAACCCTGAGCCTGGACCGTGACTGTATAAATACCTTCCTTCAGATTCTCTGCCTGGTAGGTTCCCTGGGAGTCACTTTGCACTTCACGCGAAATGTTCTCGCCCTGGTTTGTGAGTTTGACAGTGATGTTGGGAACCACCGCGCCGGAGGCGTCAGTCACTGTGCCGAGAATTGTTCCGAAGGTGGATTGTGCGAGCGCAGACGTCGTGAGAACACACTGTGCCCAAAACAATGCCGAAGGCAATGACGCATAAGCTTATTTTTCATTGGAGATCCCCGTCCGCACTTTGGCGCCCCAGTCGCCACTACGAGGGAACCGCTTCGAACCCCAAATGGCGCGAAGCATATGCCACATCGGAAACGAGAGTCAAGCCGAAAAATCCATGAATGCGCCGGTTGTCCAAGATGTAAACTTCCGCACAGTTATGGGGTTCGCGAAAAAGACTTTGCCATGGATTCTGTCCTTGTCGTGCTGGGGACAAACCACCAGTCGAGCGCATCCGAATTCGACGCCTCGCTCCCACCCCAGCGTCATTCTCATCACCCTGGATACGACTCGTGCCGACCGCATGGGTTTTCTGGGATCCAACCGCGGACTCACTCCGAATCTGGATCGGTTGGCGAGTCAGGCGACCGTTTTTTCGCGCGCTTATGCTCAGGTTCCACTCACCACGCCTTCGCACGCCGCGATCTTGACCGGAACCTATCCGCAGTTCAACCACGTGAATTATCTGGGCGATCCGCTCGGCAAGAGCCTGCCATTTCTGCCTGAGATCTTTCGGAAGAATGGATACAAGACTGCGGCTTTCGTGGGGGCTCTGGTGCTTGACCCCGCGAAATTGGCGCCCGGTTTTGACCGCGGATTCGATGTTTACGATGCCGGATTTCATCGTCGGCGCCCCGGAGAGGACAACTACGATAGCCTCGAGCGCCGCGGAGACGAGGTCCTGAACCGCGCGGTTGTATGGCTGGACAAAAACAAAGGCGGGCCCTTCTTTCTTTGGATTCATCTTTACGACCCGCATGATCCCTATACGCCTCCAGAGCCCTACCGATCGCACTATCAGACCGAGCCGTACGACGGGGAAATCGCATACACCGATTCCGTCGTCGGAAAGGTGATCCAGGCTTTGCAAGCGCGCCATCTTTTCGACAGCTCCCTGATCGCCGTAATGGCCGACCACGGCGAGGCCTTCGGAGAGCATGGAGAAAAGCATCACGGTATTTTTCTTTACGACGAAACCATCCACGTGCCCCTCGTGTTCAAGCTTCCCCTTCAGCACACAGCGTCAAAGTTGAACACGCGGGCTGGACTGGTCGACGTGGCGCCATCCATTCTGCAGGCCCTGCATCTTGCGATTCCAGATGCGATGCAAGGTCAGTCGCTCCTGGCTCTGATGCAATCCGAGAAAATGCTGCGACTGGGCGAGCAAGGGCGAAACAGACTCACAGCGCGCCATTTACTCGGAGAGCGGATACGGTCATCTCTCTTTCGGTTGGAGTGCACTGAAATCGTGGAGGACAGGGAACTACTTGTATGTCAATGCTCCGGAGCGCGAACTATACGATCAAACGGCCGACCCCGCCGCCACGCACAACCTTGCGGCCGACTCTAGGGCCGTGATCGACACCGCCGCCGCACAGATGTTGGAGTTCCGGCGAAAGACCGCTTCGGAGAGTGCGGACAAAACGCAGTTGACCGCGGAACAGACTGAGAGCTTGCACGCATTGGGCTATATGGCTTCGGATTTAGCAACGACTAAGGAATCCGCCCTCGATGGGGGCACCGATCCGAAGCAGAAAATCGCCGTAGCCAATCTGCTGTACGAAGGGATGGTCGAGTCTGAAAATGCCAGATATCAGGAAGCGGTTCCAATCCTTGAAGAAGTTGTGAAAGAGGAACCTCGCTCCCTTACGGCGTACATGCTGCTGGGCCGCGCGTACGTTTCACTCAAGCAGTTTCAGAGCGCCATCGCGCCGTTGCGGCATGTGGTCGAGACTACCCCCGACAATTCCCTCGCTCGCTACGAGTTGGGCTGCGCACTAGTGAAGACCGGACACTGGAACGAAGCCACGCCCCAGTTTGAAGCCGCGGTCTCTCAGATGAACAGTTCAGCTATGATGCATTTTTACTTGGCCCTTGTGTACCAACAAACGTCGCGCAACGAGGAAGCCCTGGCAGAGTTCAAGGAGGCGCTGCATTGGGATCCCAAGAATTTTCCCGCTAACCTTCTGTTAGGCCGGATGTACATCCGTCAACAGAAGACAGCCGAGGCGATTCCCCTGTTACAGAAGGCCGCAAAGCTGCGTCCGGACGCGATTGATCCGCATCGGCTACTTGCCGACGCCTATACACAGCTAGGGCGTGAGGAAAGCGCGAGGCGGGAACTTTCGGAGGTAGCACGTATTCAGGCAAATGGGGGCTCAAGACTCGGCACACAAACCGAGGACCGTCCAGAAGATAAGTGATGAGATTGATATTCTTGAAGGATGATTTGGACATGTCGGACGGGATCATGTCAGTGCGAAAGCGATCGTCCCGACTGCCCAGTACCACACGCACGCCCAAGCCGTCATCGCACCGCTTGCCTTACCCGATTCGGCTATTGTGTCGCCGAGTCTTGTCGATGAGATAGCAGTGTTTTCAAGCATGTGGAATTTGCGGTGCGGATCAACGATGTACGTGGAGAGGACATCAGCAGCCGGACACGAACATTATCCTTCATGTCGGCCCCTGAACTTTGAGTCGCAAAGCCATCCTTCCGGCGCCCCTGGGTGAGTCATCCATGGAGTTGAAAATTGACCGGACGATCCGATCCGGAAGAAATTCCATCATGAATTAGGGCTGAGCGGTTCCGTCTTGTCAAATTTCGAGCGAGGGGCGTTTCACGTACTGGCCGTCAATTTGGTATTTGAATGTTGCTGGCGATGTTCGAATAGCCACTTTCCTGATTGCTGGTGTCGACCGCTGTCGCCGCATAGCAGTAAGAAGTGCCATTGCCCACCGTGGCGTCTGTGTACAGCGTGGTGGTGTTGAGCATCGAGTTGATCTTAACGTAAGACCCACATGACGTCGTGTAAACGGCTCGGTAGATGTTGTATCCAGACACATTTGATGAGGTACTCGCATTCCACGACAGGTTGACCGTGTGAGTGGGTGCGGCTGTACCGGTTCCCGTTAACGTTGCGGTCGTCGTTGACGGCTGAGCATTGCTTGTAATCGTCAGTGTCGCGCTCACCGATCCGACCGTTTGCGGGCTGAAGGTAATCGTAAATGGGATGCTTGTGCCCGCTGCGATTGTTGCCGGGAGCGAAAGTCCCCCGAGACTGAATACGGAATTGTTGGTGCTTGCGGCTGTGACTGTGACGTTTGCGCCGGTTGCGGCAAGAGTGCCCGAAGTTGTTCCGCTCGTGCCGTCCTCAACACTGCCCAGAGCAAGCGTGTTTGGGCTGATTGCGAGCTGTCCTGCCGCTGCGGCACCCGTGCCAGATAACGGGATCGTCAGCGTCGGGTTTGACCCGTTTGACGTAACCGTCACCGTGCCGCCAGCGCTCCCCGACGTTGTCGGCGCGAATTTTACGTTAATGACCACGCTCTGGCCCGCCGCCAGGGTCATTGGCGTACTGATGGCGGTTGAAGTGAATCCAGTACCGGTGGTGGCAACTTGAGAAATCGTTACGCTCGAACCCCCAGTGTTGGTCACGGTCGAGGAGAGGGATTGATTCTGTCCGACGGTTACGTTGCCGAAGTTCAGGCTGCTTGGGGCGGCGCTGAGGATCCCCGCCGTAAGGCCTGTCCCTGAAATTGGGATCGTCAGCGTCGAGTTAGAGGCGTTCGAAGTAATGGTGACGTTACCGCTGGCGCTTCCCGAAGTTGAGGGTGCGAACTTGACGTTTATGACCACGCTCTGGCCCGCCGTCAGGATCATTGGCGTACTGATGGCGGTTGAAGTGAATCCAGTACCGGTGATGGCAACTTGAGAAATCGTTACGCTCGAGCCTCCGATGTTGGTTACAGTCGACGAAAGTGATTGATTCTGCCCGACGGTTACATTGCCGAAGTTCAAGCTGCTCGGGGTCGCGCTCAACTGACCCACCGCAATGCCTGTTCCCGATATCGGGACCGTCAGCGTCGGGTTCGAAGCGTCGGATGTGATGGTCACGTTGCCACTGGCGCTCCCGGTGCTCGTGGGTGCGAACTTCACGGTGAGGGACGTACTCTGTCCGGCGGTGAGTGTGAGCGGCGTTGTGATTCCGCTCAATGTAAATCCGGCACCACTGATCGCGGCCTGAGAAATCGTGACGCTCGCACTGCCATTATTGGTGACCGTTGCGGAAAGTGACTGGTTGGTCCCCACAGTTATGTTTCCGAAGCTGAGACTGGTCGGATTGGAACCCAGGGTCCCGACCGGAATGGCAGTTCCAGTCCCGGAAAGCGAGATCGTCAATGACGGATTGGACGCGTTTGAAGTAATCGTCACACTCCCAGTAGCGCTGCTTGTGTTCGTAGGCGCAAACTTCACCGTGAGTGCCGTGCTCTGCCCGGCGTTGAGAGTGAGCGGGGTGGTGATCCCGCTTAATGTGAACCCGGTTCCGCTGATGGCGGCCTGAGAGATCGTCACGTTCGCACTGCCGGTATTGCTAATCGTCGTGGAAAGAGACTGGTTGCTTCCGACAGTCACGTTGCCGAAGCTGAGACTTGTCGGGCTGGAACCGAGTGTTCCGACGGGAACGGCAGTTCCAGTGCCAGAAAGGCCAATCGTCAGCGATGAGTTTGATGCGTTCGAAGTGATGGTGACAGTGCCGCTGGCGCCGCCTGTGGTTGTGGGAGCGAACTTCACACTCAGAGATGTGCTCTGTCCGGCCGTTAAGGTCAATGGGACAGCAATTCCACTCAGTGTGAATCCCGTTCCACTGATGGCAGCTTGAGAGATCGTTACGCTCGCGCTGCCGGTGTTGGTGAGCGTCGCGGAAAGAGATTGGTTGCTTCCGACCGTCACATTCCCGAACCCGAGGCTGGTCGGACTTGAGCCGAGCGTACCGACGGGGACGGCAGTTCCAGTGCCCGAAATCGGGACTGTAAGGGTGGCATTCGAAGCATTCGATGTAATCGTGATGTTGCCAGAAGCGCTTCCCGTCGACGTGGGAGCGAACTTCGCAGCAATTGATGTGCTCTGTCCGGCAGCCAAGGTGAGAGAGGTTGAAATCCCACTCAACGTAAAGCCGGTTCCGCTGATGGCAGCTTGAGAAATTGTCACACTTGCCGCACCGGTGTTAGTGACCGTCGCGGAAAGAGATTGGTTGCTCCCGACCGTCACATTGCCGAAGCCGAGGCTTGTCGGATTGGAAGTGAGCGTTCCGACGAGAAC
This sequence comes from uncultured Acidobacteriota bacterium, assembly GCA_963820895.1. Classification (GTDB taxonomy): domain Bacteria; phylum Acidobacteriota; class Terriglobia; order Terriglobales; family Acidobacteriaceae; genus Sulfotelmatobacter. The sequence continues at coordinate 370,568 of CAWGBW010000015.1, read as the reverse complement.
GGCGGTTCCAGCGCCCGAAATCGGGACTGTAAGGGTGGCATTCGAAGCATTCGAGGTAATGGTGACATTGCCGCTAGCGCTACCAGTTGTCGTAGGAGCGAACTTCGCAGTAACCGATGTGCTTTGTCCGGTAGCTAAGGTGAGCGGAGTTGTGATTCCGCTCAATGTGAAGCCTGCTCCGCTGATGGTAGCTTGAGAGATCGTCACACTTGCACTGCCGGTATTGGTGATTGTCGTGGAAAGGGACTGATTGCTCCCCACGGTCACGTTTCCGAAGCCAAGGCTGGTCGGGTTAGAGCTCAGAGTCCCGACTGGCGCAGCAGTTCCTGTGCCCGAAAGTGAGATCGTCAGAGACGGATTCGACGCGTTCGAAGTGAGGGTGACGTTGCCGCTTGAGCTGCCCACTGTCGTCGGAGAGAACTTGGCAGAGAGCGATGTGCTCTGTCCGGCAGCCAGGGTGAGCGGGGTTGTGATTCCGCTCAGGGTAAACCCGGTCCCGCTGATGGTAGCTTGAGAGATCGTCACACTTGCACTGCCGGTATTGGTGATCGTCGAGGAAAGAGACTGGCTACTTCCGACCGTCAGATTTCCGAAGCTGAGGCTGTTTGGATTTGAACCGAGCGTTCCGACGGGAACGGCAGTTCCAGTGCCCGAAATCGGGACTGTCAGGCTGGCATTCGAAGCGTTCGAGGTAATGGTGACATTGCCGCTCGCGCTGCCTGTGCCCGTGGGGGCGAACTTCACAGTAACCGATGCGCTTTGTCCTGCAGCCAGAGTTAACGGTGTTGCGATTCCGCTCAGCGTAAAGCCGCTACCACTGATTGCGGCTTGAGAAATCGTAACGCTCGCGCTGCCTGTATTGGTGACCGTCACGGAAAGAGACTGATTGCTTCCCACCGTCACGTTTCCGAAGCCCAAACTTCCCGGGTTGGAACTCAAGACGCCGACGGGCACGGCGGTTCCCGTTCCGGACAGTGAGACTGTCAGCGTGGCATTCGACGCATCTGACGTGATCGTAACGCTTCCGTTGGCGCTGCCAGTCGTGACCGGCGCGAACTTAATCTCTACGGACGTACTTTGCCCGGGGGGAAGAGTTAGCGGTGTGGTGATTCCGTTCACGATGAACCCAGCGCCACTGAGCCCAACCTGAGAGATCGTGACAGTTGTCCCACCAGTATTGGTGATTGTCGAGGAAAGGGATTGATTGCTTCCCACCACTATGCTTCCAAAAGTGAGGCCGGTTGAACTCGCAGTTAGAAATCCCGCTGCGGCGTCTGTGCCAGTCCCGGAAACAGGGATTGTAAGCGTGGAATTCGACGCATCTGAGGTAACAGTCACGTTGCCGTTGGCAGTTCCCGAATTGCTTGGGGAGAACGTGACGTTAAAGTCAGTGCTCTGCCCGGCCGCCAGCGTCAGGGGAGCTTTCATTCCGCCGAGAGCGAACCCGGTACCGCTGATTCCCAGCTGAGAAATCGTAATGCTTTCACTGCCGGAGTTCGTCATCTTCGCCGGCAAAGACTGAGTCTTGCCGATGGTCACGTTGCCAAAAGCGAGGCTTGTCAGACTCGAGGCAAGCGTGCCCGGCGTCTTTGCGGTGCCAGTGCCACCCGCGCCAAAACCCTGGCAGCCTGTCAGGACCGCAAGCCCAATCAGAAGGAGAATCGCGGTCGCGGTTTGCTGGAGATTTCCCGCACGAGTCTTGACGGTCGCTCGAGGTGAGCTTTGAGAGCCGGAGATGCCGCTCTTCGTGAACTGTCTCGGGGGAGGGTTCATCTCCACCAGTGTTGCGCTGATTTTTGATACTCGGTAGATAACGTGAGGTCAATGCAACGGCGGCGTCAGAAGGCCAATGTGGCACTGACCCGATGGTCGGGAGGACTTGGCCGAAGAAGTAATGGGGCCTGTCCATTCGAGAACAGTCACGCGCAATTAGGCACGAAACGATAAGGCGTGTTGGAACACAATGTCCAATGACTAAGAGCCTCGCAGGTCTCAAACAGTCAACATTGAAAATTGAGAATGGGACAGGAATCGGACCTGCTGCGGGCGGAGACATTCCCATCAGGATCAAAATGGGAAATCGCAGATTCGTGGCCGAGTGGGCCGGAGAATGCGGAACGCCAGCTTGATAGGGTTGGCTTGCGTAAACAGACCCGTTCCGAAATGAATGAACTGCCTTTTGGCCGTTTATCCAATCGGAGGAGTGCGCAGTATTGTGCGCACTGGTTTGTCCACGCATTCTGAAAATGATATTCATACGCTTTATTGTGCGTTGCGAGGGGAACGAGTACGAGCGGTTACCGTAGTAATGAGGTATTCGGAGCGATCTACACACCTTAAGGCCGTCTAAATTCAGTAACGTGATGACAAGTCGAAGTACCTATCGTAAAATTATTGCACTTCGTTTCGGAAGCTTGGCGATCTCCCCCTAACGATCGCCTCTAAGACACCTGATTCTCAGACCGCTCAACGAGCGACCTTCCCCAGAGCGCGAGGCAGTCGAATTTTGACGACTGAGCAACTGCTGTTCGAATTGCGCGCCCTCGACGTACGGCTATACGTCGATGGGGAACGTCTGCGCTGTAGCGCACCGAAGGGTCGCATAACGCGCGAACTCGAAAGCAGGATCGCGGCGCATAAGCCCGATCTCATCCGCGTCTTGCGGGCAACGACGCCGGAGCCTATCCCTCTTTCTCGCAGGGCAAGTCCCTCGAGCAACTGGCCCCTATCCTTTGCTCAAGAGCGCTTCTGGTTTCTACAACGCCTTGAACCGGAAAGCAGGGCTTACAACATCACAGCGCATCGTCATTTCGGGGGCCACTTTGACGACGCTGCTCTGCGGCGGGCGATTGCCCGGTTACAGCAAAGACATGAGGTACTTCGGGCTAGCTTTCCCGTATCGAACGGCATCCCGTGCCAAGTCATAAAGGAAGATGCGCCGAGCGATCTCGAATTGTTTGATCTTCGAGGTGTCACCGAAACTGAGAAAAAGTCAGCCACCGAGTCTTTGATTCACGACCTGGCGCGCTACCAGTTCGACCTGGAACAAGGTGGCTTATTTCGAAGCGCCTTGATTCGGCTGACCGAGGAAACACAGTTGCTCGTGCTGACGCTGCACCACATCATTTGTGACGGTTGGTCGATCGGCCTCTTGTTTCACGAAATAGCCTCCCTCTACCAGTCTTACTCGCTGGGCGACGTTCAAGGCCTGGAGGATACGCCCCTTCAATTCGGAGATTTCGCTGCGTGGGAGCGCGAGCGCATAAATACTACCGCTCTGAACGCACAGCTCGAATTCTGGAAGAAGAAACTGGCAGGAATTCCACAGCAGCTCGAACTGCCTGTCGATCAACCTCGAACGTTGTCGGCGATCCATGAAGCCGCCGTTCACGCTTTTCGTCTCGATCCTGACACGTCAGAGTCGCTCAAGAATATTGCCAAGCAGGAAAACTGCACCCAGTTCATGGTGCTGCTTGCGATCTTCAAGGCATTGTTGTCCCGATACACTGGCCAAAGCGACATTGTTGTGGGTACTCCCGTATCCACACGAACTCAGCCAGAGTTGGAGAAGTTGGTTGGTTGCTTCATCAACACTCTGGTTCTGCGAACTGAGCTTCAGAAAGAACTTTCATTTAGAGAATTGCTCGCTAACGTGAGGGCCACCGTCCTCGAATCCTTAAGCCATCCAGATGTACCTTTCGAGAAGCTGGTTAGCGAACTCTCCCCTGAGCGAGACCTCGCCAGTTCTCCTCTGTTTCAGGTCGCTTTCGTTTTACAAAACACTCCGAACGCATCGGAATACGAAATTGTTGGGGCTGGAGCGCCTTTCGATTTGACTCTCTACATGTGGGAGTCAAACGGCGTCATCGGCGGATCGATCGAATATCGCACGCAACTCTTGGATGCGAAAACGGTGAAGCATTTCGGGGAATGCTATCGAACGCTGGCATCAGAAGCGGCTGCCCATCCCGACGAAGTGCTTGCGAAGCTTCCTGTCGTGACGAAGGATCAGTGGAAAAATGGTTTCCAGGATTGTGTCGGACCGATTCTGGAATATCCAGCAGATCTATGCACACATCAGTGGATCGACCAGCAGGCATGTGTTTGCCCTGCTCAAATAGCGGTGCTTTCCGGGGCCGATAAAATAACTTACCGTGAACTCACCGATCGTTCCAATCGCCTGGCTCGCCGTCTCCAATGTTTAGGAGCGGAAAGAGGAAAGCGGGTGGCAATTCTGCTGGATCGGTCGATTGATCTCGTCGTCTCGGCTCTCGCTGTCTGGAAATCCGGATGCGCTTATGTGCCTGTTGATCCCCAGTATCCGCAGGCCCGCGTAGCGTCGATGGTCGAAGACTCCAGTCCAACCGTAATCATCACGACCACAGGCCTGTCGAGAACCCTGCTACGCGCTCCATTGAACGTGATCTGTCTGGATCGCGAACAGCAAAAAATTGATCGAGAAAGCGCGGAGCCGCTCGGGGTGCAAGTCAGCCTCGAGGATCTTGCTTATGTCATTTACACCTCAGGATCGACCGGGAAACCGAAGGGCGTTGAAGTCCGGCATCGGTCGCTTGTCAATTTCCTTTCTTCGATGCAAAGGCATCCAGGAATGGAGGCTTCCGACCGTTTGTTGGCGGTCACCACGTTCTCATTCGATATTGCCGGCCTTGAACTGTATCTTCCCCTGGTCTGCGGAGCGCAGTTGGTGCTTGCCAAGCGCGACGACATAGCGGACGGAGAGCGCTTGATTCGACTACTTCGTGATCACGCAATCACCGTGATGCAAGCGACGCCCGTGACTTGGCGTTTATTGCTGAAGTCCGGCTGGAGGGGTGCTTCAAAATTTAGAGTTTTGTGCGGTGGAGAGGCCTTGCCGCGCGAATTGGCCGACCGCCTGCTGTCGACAGGTACTGAGGTTTGGAACCTCTACGGACCCACCGAGACCACGATCTGGTCAACCATCGAGCGAGTCGAATCCGAGACAGGATCGATCGCGATCGGTAGGCCGATTGCCAACACTACGGTTTACGTCATGGATGATTCCGGCCTACCGGTTCCGGCCGGCGCCGTTGGGGAAATTTGCATTGGTGGAGATGGCCTGGCGCGCGGCTATTTGAATGATTCAACGCTGACCCACCGAAAGTTTGTGGATGATCCGTTCAAACCTCATGGACGGATTTATCGAACTGGCGATCTGGGTCGGTTGCTTCCGAATGGAAAGCTCGATTGCCTGGGCCGCCGTGACAGCCAGGTCAAACTACGCGGGTTTCGCATAGAGCTGGGAGAAATAGAGGCTGCGCTCGAAAAGCAACCAGGAGTTCAGCAAGCGGCCGCCGTCGTTCGGAACCAAAATAGCGACGGTCGACTGATCGTGTATGTCGCAATGAAGCCGGGAGCAAAGATCGATTCCAGAGTTCTGCGCAAGGCTCTTCTGTCGGAGTTGCCGGAATACATGGTTCCAGTCGAGTTTCACCGGATTGAGCATTTTCCGCTGACTCCCAATGACAAACTTGATCGCAACGCCTTGGCTACGCTCGATTATCAAGAGAACGGAACAACGCAAGCGGTGGAGTCTTATCGAGGGCTGGATAATAAAGCGGGGCAAACAGACCCTCCTCAATTTGATCTTTCGCCGAGTCATCACATCGAGATTCTGATGAGCGAGATATGGAAAGAAGTACTAGGCGTTGAGGAAGTTTGCTCGTCAGATGACTTCTTTGCATTGGGGGGCAATTCGTTCTCGGCGGCACGAATCATTGCCCAAATTCAAACCAGGTTTGGAGTTGAGCTGCCGCTTCGAAGCATCTTCATTGATTCCACAGTCTCGAGCCTTTCTAGCCATATCTTCTTCGATGCGTCGACACGGAGCTACCTATACACGGCCGACTTGCCTGCATGGAACTGTCTAGTGCCCGCGCAACCCAGGGGAACGCGCACGCCTTTGTTCGTGGTGGCCGGATATCAAAACCCTGACGATACCCTGATGATTCTCTCCCAATTGGTTCCCCACCTTGGCCCAGACCAACCGGTGTTTGGCTTTAGGCCACGGTGGGTCGAAGGTGACGGCAGCCGGTACGAAAGCATTGGTGAGGCCGCGCTGGAATTCCTTACGGAATTGCGCAGGATTCAGCCGAAGGGCCCATATCTACTGGCCGGACATTGCGTAGGCGGAATACTGACCCTTTCCATGGCCGAGGAGTTGATGCGGCAAGGCGAAGAGGTGAAACTTCTCGCGCTGATCGATTCGGAGCGGCCGACCAAATGGCGAAGTCTACTGGCAAATGTTGACCGCGCACGGGCGAGAAGCAGGCACATCGCTGAGGTAATTTCTGAAATTGCAAGTCCTTCCGGAAGACCGCGTGGTTCCCTCATCCGCGACCTAATTCAAAAGAAGTTTGGCTTGGCCGATCGTTCAGCGCAGGAGTTTTATGAGATGAGGGTCGCGTACTGGCACTTGCTCCACAGCGAGTGCCCGCGTCACTATGCGGGCCGAATCACCTTAATCCTGAATGAGGAGCGCGCACGTCAGGACCCCAATTTCGGTTGGGAAGGAGTCGCGGCGGGGGGCTTGGATATACAGCGTATCCCGGGCGACCACAGCGCCATGATTGCTTTGCATGCCAAAGAGATCGCGAGTCTACTGCGTAAGAGGATGGAAGATTCATTCGCGGAATCTGGCGAGCCGCTGGTGTTCAGTTGACAGAATCTATGTTGACGGAAGCCCGAATACTCGAGTCGCAGGTGCCGGCTGAGTTTCAGCGGGCCGGAAGTGATCGCTCAATCATCTCCGTTCGGGCTGTAACGATGCGGTTTCCGATTCCCAAGCGCTATCGCGAGATCCTCCTTCATCCCTTACGTGCACGACAAGTGTGTACCGCGTTAGCAGGTGCAAGCCTTGAAGTGCGTGCGGGAGACCGGATCGCGGTGATGGGGCCGAATGGTGCGGGTAAAACCACCTTGTTGCGGCTGATGGGCGGACTTTTTCTTCCGACCCAGGGTGAGGTAATCGTAAACGGCTTCAGCACCTTGGATCGCAATCTGGACGCCAGAAAATCTGTAGGGTTCGTTTTTAACGAGGAGAGAAGCTTCTTTTGGCGGTTGGATGCGATTCAGAATCTCGAGTTCTTCGGAGCCCTCGATAACCTCTGGGGAGCTGAACTCAGGCAGCGGATCGAGCAACTTATTGCCATGGTGGGCCTCGAGAATGCCGCCCGCAAGCCCATCTCGACCTACAGTTCAGGAATGAAGCAGCGCCTCGCGCTGGCTCGCGGCCTCATCGGAGAGCCGGAGATACTGATTCTCGATGAACCGACCCGCGCGCTGGATCCCGTCGCCTGCGACGAACTGACCGAACTCCTGGTGGAACGACTACATCGAGGAGCGCAAAAGACTTTGCTGATCGCCACGCATCGACCCGAAGAAGCGACGAAGCTCTGTGACAAGGTGATGTTGATCGACCAGGGGCATGTCAAAGCGCTGGACAACATCGCGGATTTGACATCCGGTGGAATTACGGTCTCCCAGTACTATCGCAAGCATTTGGCGGCGGGTCAGGCATGAAAAGCCTACTGCGCAAAGCGTACGCTTTCGTCCAGAGAGATTTTCGAATCGAATCTGGATATAAGGTGAGCTTCCTGAGCCGCATCTTTGACTCGGTTGTACTGATTGCCTTCTTTTTCTTCCTGAACAAGCTGATCGCCTCCCGGGGAACGACGTTCCTCAGTGCGTACGGGGGCCAATATTTTCCCTTTGCGATTATCGGCCTCGCCTGCGCCCGCTATTTCGATTTGACGCAGCGAATGTTTTCCGAATCCGTACGGCTCGCGCAAGTGACCGGCTGTCTTGATGCAATGCTCAGCAGCCAGACGGGCGGGGTCACCATTGCTTTGATGTCATCTTTGTACGGTCTGATCTCGGGAGCCGTGCAGTTGGTAGTCATTTTTGTCGCAGGCGTCGTCGTCTTCGGTCTCGATCTCAGTCACATGAACGTGTCGGCAACACTCCTAGTGTTGTTCGTTTCCATTGCAACGTTTGTAGCTTTCGGAATTCTCTCGGCGGCAACGGTTGTCTGGCTAAAGAAGGGCGATCCGATTACCTGGGTTTTTGGCAGCGTCGGCGGGCTTCTTGGGGGAGCGTATTTCCCCATCACAGTAATGCCAGTGTGGATGCAGAAATTGTCTTTTTTTATCCCTATTACCTATTCGTTGGACGCCCTTCGACTCACCATGCTGAGGGGCTATTCCCTCAACATGGTCAGCAAGCCCGTGGTAACGCTCTCTGTCATGGCCATCATCTTGTTGCCGATCAGCTTTGTGGTTTTTGCGGCAGCTGTGAGAACAGGCCGACGTGATGGAACGTTGATGCAGTATTAGGCCGGATCAAGAAAGCGACGCGATGAGAGATCCCCCAGCTCAATGTCGTGACCAGCGTGGAAGTCCAATGAAAGACAAGATTGCCATCGTCGGGATTGGATGCCGCTACCCGCAAGCGGAGAACGTTGCCGCTCTGTGGAAGCTGCTGCTTGATTCCAGGAGTGCGATCTCTGCCTACCCCGGTGGACGTTTCGCTGAACTCGACGCGTTTTATGCATCCTCCAGCGGAAGTTCGTCAGGCCAGATCGACATCTCTCGTGGAGGGTTCCTCCCAAATGCCGATCAGTTCGATTCTCAATTCTTCGAAATTGCACCTCGCGAAGCTGTTTATCTAGATCCACAACACAGACTCTTGCTCGAAGTCGCATGGGAAGCCCTGGAAGATGCCGGGCAAGTGCGAGAACAATATTTCGGATCTCAATCGGGCGTGTTCATCGGGTTATGGACGAGCGAGTACGAGGAATATCTCTACCGATCCTCCACGGAAACCAATTTCTACATGATGACCGGTGGCGGCCGTGCGACGGCCGCCGGAAGATTGTCGTTTAACTACGGCCTGAAAGGTCCCAGTGTCAGCGTTGACACAGCCTGCTCGTCATCTCTCGTCGCGGTTCACATGGCCTGCGAAGCACTTCAGTCAGGCGAGATCAATATGGCGCTTGCGGGTGGCGTCAATTTGATTTTCGACAAGGCCCGAACCGAGCTCTTCATTCAAGCCAACATGCTGTCGGCGGACGGGAACTGCAAGTTCGGAGATGCCTCCGCGGACGGTTTTGTTCGCAGCGAGGGTGCCGGAATCGTCGTGTTGAAGCGTCTGCGAGATGCGCTGGACGCCGGAGATCCGATCTACGCTGTAATCCGAGGTTCTGCAGTAAACAACGACGGCCATTCGAACGGCCTGATGGCTACTCCAAGTCTCGAAGGCCAGCAGGATATGCTGCGGCAAGCCTGGAGAAGAGCGGAGATCGATCCGTCTCGCATCCGCTACATCGAGGCCCATGGGACGGGTACAAGCGTCGGTGATCCGGTCGAGATCAACGCAATCGGCAACGCATTGATCGAAGCTGGCGTGAGCGGTTCGTGCCTGCTCGGCTCGATCAAAACTAGTATCGGACATAGCGAGACCGCATCCGGTGTGGCGGGCCTTATCAAAGCAGCGCTTGCACTCAAGAATAGAAAGCTTCCACCGAGCCTTCATTTTCGCAATCCCAACCCAAGTATTCCGTGGGAACGATTGCCCGTTCGCATATTGACGGAAGAGTTGGACCTCTCCGGCGAGATCGATCCTGTCATTGTTGGCGTGAATTCCTTTGGTCTTTCGGGAACAAACGCACACGTGGTGCTCGAAGAGTATCGGCAGACCGTCGACCATCCCGAGCCACCCGATGGGCCCCATCTTTTCGTTACCTCAGCCCATGTGCCTGATGCGCTGGATGCCCGACTTCGCGACGCGGTGGAAACTTGCGATGGCACCCCCTCGCTTTATGAACTGTGCCATACGACGGCGATCCGGCGTACCCATTTAGATCATCGAGCCGCGATTGCAGCAAATGACGTTGATGAACTGCGTTCGAAATTGAATTCGTTGTTGGCTGGCGAACCCGTCGAGGGCGCGGTTCGTGGCCGTTGTTCATCTGGCGGGCGGCGAGTGGTTTTCGTTTGCCCGGGGCAAGGGTCGCAATGGGCGGGAATGGCGACAGAGTTGTACCAATCGGAGCCAGTCTTCAGCAGCAGAAATGGATCACTGCTCTGCAGCGATTCAGGCTGAGACGGGTTGGTCACTGACGAACCGTTTGTTCAGTGCATCGGTTGAGAAATCGCTGGAAGAAATTGACTTCATCCAACCTTCCTTATTTGCAGTCACAATCGCGCTGGCAGCACTGTGGAAGAGTTGGGGGATCGCTCCATCTGCAGTTGTCGGTCACAGCATGGGCGAGGTCGCGGCTGCTTTCATTGCGGGGGCGCTCAGCCTGGAAGATGCGACCGCTGTTATTTGCAGGCGCAGCCGGCTGATGATGACTATACGTGGCCGCGGAGCCATGGCGACCGTCGAATTGGCGGCTTCTGATGTTGCGAAGAGACTCGCGGAGTATCAAGGACGAATTGTTGTCGCGGCGAGTAATAGTCCCAGCACGACGGTGATTGCAGGCGATCCTGAACAGATCGACGTGCTTCTAGCGAGCCTTGATCGCGACGAAATCTTCTGTCGCCGGGTCAAGGTAGACGTGGCCTCGCACTGCTTTCATGTCGATCCAATTCTTGAAGAACTGAGCGCGCAACTTGCGAGCGTTCAAACTCTTCCCGTCAGCTGTCCTTTGTACTCGACCGTCAAGGGAGAGCTACTGACTGGCCGGGAAATGAACGCGAATTACTGGGTTCGTAATCTGAGAGAGCCTGTCCTGTTCGCAAAAGGAATCCAATACCTCGCCAAGGACGGTTGCGACATTTTTATCGAGTTAAGCCCTCACCCGATTCTGTTGCCTGCAATTGACGAGACGTTGCGTGTTCTGGATGCGGAAGCGTTTTCAGTTCCATCCTTGCGCCGACAAAAGCCCGAACGAGTGACAATGTTGTCTTCGCTTGGAAGACTCTTCACCGCCGGGCATTCGGTCGACTGGAAGAAGCTGTTTCCGGTCACGGCCCGCGCAGCAGATTTTTCCACCTATCCGTTCCGTCGCGAACGTTGCTGGCCGGCACCCGAGACCTTGGACGCCAATCGGCAAGCCCACAAGGCGACTGACTTCGCATATCTCGGACGAAGTTTTACGTCGTCGCTGCACCCCGACACAATGGAGTGGGAAGTCGATCTCGATCTCTCCCGCTTCCAGTATCTGAACGATCACAAAGTTAAGGGAAGCGTCATTGTTCCGGCTACTGTTCAAATCGAGATTGCACTGGAGGCGATTCAGTCTCTGCGCACAGATGGAACCTTTGAACTCCACGACATGATCCTTGAAACGCCCTTGCAGCCGAGCCAGGGTGCTTCTCAGGAAATTCGAGTCTGCCTGACAAAAAGAACAGAAACGAGCTTTGAATTTGAAATTCGCGGACGCGCAAAAGGTTTAAAGGAAGATTGGACGCTTTATTCCAAGGGACTGCTGCAACGGTCGAGTGGGGACGGACCGGATGTAAAGAGAAGAATCTCGATAGCTGAGTTCATCGGCAGCGGCACTCATCGTACCTCAGGCGAACACTACAAAGCTCTGTCGCGGAAAGGCCTCGAGTATGGTTCCACCTTCCGATTGGTCGCGGAGTGCTGGACCAATGACAAGGAGAACCTGGTTCGGATCGATACTCGTCAAACGCAGCGCCAGGACCGAAGATACGTTGTTTATCCGCCCGTACTCGACGCCTGCCTGCAGTCGATATCTCAGGTTGGAATGAAAAGTTCTACCGCGACGTGCCTGCCTGTTGGCGTGAAGCGTCTGAGATTGCATGAATCTCTCGTGGGCAAGGACGAGATTTACTGTCTCGCCAAAGAGCTCCGATCTGAAGAAAAGAGTGGGATTGTCGACGTCAGCCTCAGCATCTATGACGGCCATGGATTGCTGTTGGCGGAGTTCGATGAACTGAGGGTTCAAAAAACGGGGCAGGAAAGCGCAGAAAATATCGCTGATCTTCTATTCAGTTACGACTGGCGCAAATCTCCTTTGTCAATTCCGGACCCTCCGTTATTGGTTGACCAGCATGTGCTCATCTTTGCGGATCGGCACGGCGTCGCCGACGCTTTACGCGACGTCATACTTCGCAACGGAGGCAGAGCCAGCCTGGTTTATCCCTCGTCGGAATATTTTCAAAAGGGCAAAACGTTCCACATAAATCCGCTTGATCGGCAGGATATAGAGCGAGTTTTTGCCGCGACTCACTCGGATCCTGCTCGTTCGATCGTTCACCTGTGGAGTATCGACAGGACAACTCGGGCAGAACTCGACGGAAACGCCTTTTTATCTTCGCAAGACTGCATGGCCTTCCACCTGCCACTCTTAGTGCAGGCGGTGACTGGAGCGAATTTCGCAAACGCGCCCAGGCTTTGGGCGGTGACAAAAGGCGTATGTCGCCATCGACGGAGATTCCGCTACTCCGGATATTTTTGCCTCGCCCCTGTGGGGAGCGGGTGCTGCAATTTCGCATGAGCACCCCGAACTCTCACCGCGCCTGGTTGACCTGGCTCCGAACGCTTCGCTTACCGACTTCGTTGACCTCGCTGGGCTCATCCTTACAGACAGTGAAGTGGAGAGGTCGATCGCGCTTCGTCATCGTGCGATCTATATTCCGCGCTTGTCGCGGTTTCAGCCGACCGACAGTGCGCCGCAAGGAACGGCTCTCGCCGAGGATGAGGAATATCAGGTCGAAATCAGCGATCCTGGAATTCTCGACAATATTAAGTTGTGTGTCGCACAACGTCGCGCACCTGGCCCCGGTGAGATCGCGATAGAAATTGTTGCCGCGGGAATGAACTTCATCGATGTCGCCAAGGCAATGGGAATTTATCCAGGGCTTGATCCCAATACGCGCATCGCTCTCGGGGGAGAATGCTGCGGACGCGTGGTCGCGTTCGGAAGTGGCGTCTCAGGTTTCGAATTAGGATCAGAGGTTGTGGCAGTCACGCCCAACGCGACAACCTGCGGTTTGCTGGCGTCCCATCAGGTCCTGCCGCAGGAGTTGGTGGCGCTCAAACCCAAACAACTGAATCGCGAACAAGCAGCAGCCTTTCCGATCGCGTATCTGACCGCGTACCACTCGCTTGTGCGTTTAGCGCGGGTCACTCGAGGCGAGTGGGTGCTGATTCATTCCGCTGCGGGCGGAGTTGGCCTTGCGGCGATTGAGATCGCGCAAAAGATCGGAGCGCGCGTAATTGCGACCGCGAGTTCGCCGGAAAAGCATGCATTTCTGAAATCGATTGGGGTCGATCACGTTCTGCAATCACGAACTCTTGATTTCGCCGACGAAGCCATGACGATTACGGGAGGCCGTGGTGTCGACGTTGTGCTGAACTCGCTCTCGGGCGACTACATCACCAAGAGCATGGAGATTCTTGCCCCCTTCGGACGATTTGTCGAACTGGGTAAACGCGATATCTATCAGGATCGTCGAGTAGGGTTGAAGGCATTTCGAAACAACATCTCCTATCACGTCGTCGACATCGCCGCGACAATGGTGGACCGTCGATCCGAATTCGCCGATCTGTTTAGAACGGTAGTGACCAAGTTGGGTACAGGCGAATGGAAGCCCCTTCCGGTCAAGACATTCTCGTCGGCTGAGGCTTCGGAAGCATTTCGTTACATGGCGCAGTCTCGCCATATCGGCAAAGTTGTGGTTGAAATGGCGAGGAATGTCACCGCAGTGAGCCGTAACGATCGCGTGACGTTCAAGCCCAAAGCAAGTTACCTGATCACCGGGGGTCTTGGGGGCGTCGGACTGGCGGCTGCCAAATGGATGGTATCGAACGGTGCTCGCCACCTGATCCTTGTTTCGCGTCGCGACGCTAATTCCGAGATTGAATCCCAGATGAGAGAAATCGAAAGTCTGGGCGCACAGGTAGTTCATGCTCAGGTAGACATTTCAAATGGCAGCGATGTAGCAGCGCTTATCGCGCGAGTTGGAGAAACGATGCCTCCTCTCAGAGGGATCCTCCACGCCGCGGCGTCGATCGACGATTGCCTTGCTATCGACTGCACTCGCGATCGATTCACCACTGCAATGCTGGGAAAGGCACTCGGTGGTTGGAATCTTCATCTCGCTACTGCCGACGTCGCGCTGGATTTCTTCGTGATGTGTTCCTCGATGGCGGCACTCTATCCGCAGGTTGGAGTGACGAGTTATGCGGCGGCGAATGTCTTTCTCGATGCGCTTGCGCGGTATCGGAAGAGTAAGGGTCTGTGTGCGACCTCGGTCAACTGGGGGGCGTGGAATCAGACTGGTCTAGCTCGGGAACGCGGAACGATGCGTAGCATCGACAGTTATGAACTGCAAGGTCTGAATAGTTTTGAGCAGCAAGAAGGGCTGAGATGCCTGGCCGCGGCCATTCGCCACCAGCCTGCTCAGCTGGCGGTGTTCCGCTTCAATGCCGACGAGTTCCTCCAGTTCCATCGTGAGCTTGGAATACCTGATTTATTCAAAGAGCTCGCGACAGCCCCGCGGGAGAACGATCCAGCTTCAACCAATGTCAATCCCATTCGAGTGGATCTGCAAAAGGCACGTTACTGTTACCCGCCCGAAATGATTTGATGGGGCACTATCTGCAGGAGCAACTGGCGATGGTGCTCAAGCTGCCCCGCGAACGTATCGATCGCGACCGGCCTTTCGGAACAATGGGTCTGGACTCATTGATGGCCCTCGAATTTACGCGACGCGTGAACGCTGGGCTTGGAACTGCCTTGCCCGCCACGGCTGCCTTTAACTATCCCAGTGTTCGCCAGCTCTCGACACTGCTGCTTGGGAAATTGGGATTCGACGGCGAGACAGCCGATGAGGAAAGCACCGAGCGACCCGAATTCGGCACGGGCTTCCCATCACGTGCGATCAGCGAACTCTCCGAGACTGAAGTGCTTCGCGAGCTGATTGAAACCAACGGCGGTGTGCATGAGCGCTGAAAACTTCAACGCTCTGTCGGCAGCAAAAATCGCGCTCGCGGTGAAAAGAATGCGCGCGCAATCGGATGAACTCGGGCTCCTTGATTCAGAGCCAGTAGCCGTGGTCGGCATGGCGTGCCGCCTTCCGACGGGAGTGGAGAATCCAGAACAATTCTGGAGCCTGCTTGCGGAAGGCCGGGACACGATTCGGGAAATGCCTATTGCTCGATGGCAGGAAAGAGCGGATCTTACCCCTGAACTGCGCCGAGGAGGATACTTCGAGGAAGTAGATAAGTTCGATGCTGAATTTTTTGGTATCACGCCGCGCGAGGCTGAGTGCATTGATCCGCAGCAGCGGATGGTGCTCGAGACTACTTGGGACGCTTTGTTCGATGCGGGCATTCCGCCGGAGTCATTGGCGGGAACTGCCGTAGGAATTTTTGTTGCGCTTTGCAATCACGACTACGCTCGAATGCAGCTGAACGCTGTCATGCGCGACGGTTCGTACACTGGCATGGGATCGGCGCAGTGCATGGCATCGGGCCGCATCGCGTTTCTGCTGGATACACACGGCCCGAACCTTGTTGTCGATACAGCGTGTTCGTCGTCGCTGGTTGCAGCGCACCTTGCGTGTCAAAGTCTCCGTTCGCGCGAGTCGAACCTAGCGATTGTGTCGGCCGCAAGTCTAAAGATCTTACCCGACGAAGTGCTCGCGTATTCAAAGTGGGGCATGCTTGCGAGCGATGCGCAGGAAAAAACGTTCGATGCGAGCGCGGATGGCTTTGTCCCGGGAGAAGGTGCCGGGACCATTGTGCTCAAGCGACTTGCCGATGCGCTGGCTGATGGAAGCAGGATTCGGGCCATCATTCGTGGTTCAGCCGTCAATCATGACGGTCGTACGACAGTTCTCTCAGCGCCCAGTGGCCCGGCTCAGAGTTCACTGATTCGAACCGCTCTTCGAAACGCCCGGATTGCGCCGGAAGATGTGACCTTCGTCGAGACTCATGGTACTGGAACTGCTCTGGGAGATCCGATTGAGGTGGAGGCTCTTCGGTCCGTTTACGACGTCGGCTGCGGCGAACCGTGCGCGCTGGGAGCGGTAAAAACAAATCTTGGACATCTTGAATCCGGCGCAGGCATCGCAGGGTTCCTCAAGGTGGTGCTCGCGCTCGAAAACGATTCGATTCCTCGGAATCTTCACTATGAGCGATTGAATCCGAGCATTGATCTGGCCAATTCCCGGTTTTGTCTGCCGTCTGAAAACATTCCATGGCCTCGCACGTCTCGTCCTCGGTTTGCAGCTTTGAGCTCCTTCGGAATGAGCGGCACCAACGCCCACTTTTTGATCGAAGAGGCGCCGCCGCTTGCGGTTTCAAGTTCAGTCAGTTCGGGGCGAACGTCTCATGTCTTGCCGCTGTCTGCAAAGAATTCAGAATCGTTGCACCGAACGGCGGAAAGTTACGTCGCGTTCCTGCGGGACAGTAGCGCTCCAACCGAATCGATCTGTGGAAGCGCCGCGTTGCACCGTTCGCACTTGAGCCATCGTCTGGCAGTCACGGGGAACTCGAACAGCGAACTGGCAGCGAAGCTGGAGTCCTACCGCAACGGTCAAATTGACGCCGGTGTCTCCCAAGGAGTCTGCAAATCGTGGCAGACATCTCAAGTGGCTTTCGTCTTCTCAGGCCAAGGATCGACGTGGAAGGGAATGGGCAAGAGTTTGCTGGATGAGGAGCCCATTGCCAGAAAGACTGTTGAAGAGATCGATGAACTGTTCGCACCTCTCGCCGGATGGTCGATCCTGCAGTCGCTGCAGAACAGGGAAGAGGCGCGTCGAACAGATGTGGCCCAGCCCCTGATCTTTGCGGTCCAGATGGCTTTGTCGGAGGTTCTTGAGTCGCGAGGAATTGTTCCGTCGGCGGTTGCGGGTCACAGTTGTGGCGAGGTCGCTGCGCGCCGTAGTTGCCGGACTTCTAACCCTCCATGACGGTGTGAGATTGATTTACCACCGCGGGCGGCTGATGCAGCAGGCCGGTGCCGGCGGCCGCATGCTGTCCGCTGCTCTGACAACACGCGAAGCTCAGGAATTCGTTCAAAAGTATTCCGACACGGTTTCGATCGCGGCCTTCAATGCCCCCAAAGTTGTAGTTTTGTCGGGCCCACAGGGTGAAATGGAGAACGTGCAGGCCGCCTTGTCGGATCAGGGTATCTTCCACCAGTGGCTTGACGTCGAATACGCATTTCACTCCCGGCAAATGGAATCCGCTGCCAGGGAACTCGAAAATGCTATTGAGCCCATTCGTGCAGAACAGCCCCGTTTTCCGATGTTTTCGACGGTCGTAGGCCGAGATGTTTCTCCTGACCAAGTCACCGCCCGCTATTGGGCGGAGGGAATCCGCCGACCTGTTCTGTTCCATCAGGCGATCGATCTGATGATGTCGGGGGATAGCACGATGTTTGTTGAGATTGGTCCGCGCCCAACATTGACGAGGCTGATCGGTGATTGCGCAAGCCACCGAAAAACGGTGGCGACGATACTTCCGTCAATGATCGCCGACCAACCCGCTGATGTCGCATTGAGCCGTGTTACGGCAGCAGCGTTTTCCAATGGCGTCGACGTAAATTGGCGCGGTGTATTTCCCGGACGCATACCGGTTTTGCCGCTGCCGGCCTATCCGTGGCAGCGCAAGAAGTTTTGGCTCCAGAATTTAACCACCGATCGTCAGCCGATCGTCGCGACAAATGATGTCTCGCGTCGAGATTGGTGGGTGGGCGAAGTCGTGGCGTCGCCCTTCGTCGAAGGGAATCTTCGCTCGGTCAGTATTGGCGGCCTTGAGAGGGAATGGCTTTCTGACTACCGTTTGGGATCCGAAAAGAGCGTTCCGATGGGAGTTTGGCTGTCTCTTGCCTGTTCGGCTGCTAGGTCTGCTGGCCCAAAGAATGCTATATCGCTGGTCGACTGGATTCTTCCTGCAAGCGTGAACTCGCTTCCTGAAAAGATCCAGGCATACGTTGCGGCAGACGATGTAACGCTCGCGGAGTCTCGCCACGGGCAGTGGCAGACAACTCTCACCGCGCGGATCGAACGACCGTCTCGGCGATGCAACGCAACGGACATTGAAAACTGGCAGCGTGCGTGTACGAAAAGTGTTAGCCCGCAAGTGTTCTATTCCCATCTTGAGAAGTTTGATCTCGTCTACGGTCCTCGTTTTCGGCCGATCACCGAAATTTGGACGGGTGAGCAATCGGCACTCGTACATCTAGAGATTGTGCCTGACCGCGAAGGCTAATTCCGAAAGCGGTCCACACCCCGTTCTTATCGAAGGAGCCCTGCAAGCGGTATGCGCTGCTCTCGGCGACTACTCTGGAACCTTCTACCTTCCAGCAAGCATTGAACGATTCGAGTTCCTTTCGAACACCACGAGCGCACAGGTCTTTGCCACGATATCGCAAGCCAGCCGCGAGGCGTTTCAGCGCGAACGTCGTGGTCGCCGATATGCACGGCAATCTCTGCCTCGCAATTGATGGTTTGGAAGCGCGCCGGTATGAATTGCCAACCATGTCTCCGACACAATCTGAACAGGCCCTGGTTCAAGGATTCAGTGCTGAATTGCGTGGACGCCTCAAGACCGCCACTGGAACAGAGCGCCGCCGCCTGCTGGCCGAGCATGTGAAGGTCTGCTTGAGGTTCAGCATGGATCAGAGCCCTGCCTACCAGATCGACGACGAGCAACCGCTGCGGGAGCTGGGATTGGATTCGCTGATGGCGGTTTCGCTCCGCAACATGCTGCAAGCCTCGTTCGGGTGTGAACTGGAGTCATCGTTCGCTTTTGAACATTCGACGGTCAACGCCATGGTGGAATATTTGGAGAATCTGCTCTGGTTTACCGATGAACCCGCGAACGTCAACAGTGCAGACCCCGTCAAGGAAGACATTCGGCTATGACAACGACTCTGGAATTGTTCAGCCGATTGCGAAATTTAGGCGTCAATATCTCACTGGATGGCGAGGCGCTCAAAGTGAGCGCTCCCAAGGGCGCGATTACCGCCGAACTCCGCCAGGAAATCACAGCTCGCAAGCCTGAAATGGTTTCGTTCCTGCGAACTCTTCTGCGGACGGCGCGAAGCAGCGAACTATCGATTGCACGGCGCGACCCGAACTCCACGGTCCCCCTGTCTTCTTCTCAGCTGCGCTTGTGGTTTCTTCATCACCTCGATGATGGAAGAGCCTCGTACAACATTCCGGCAGTTTTCCGTATGACCGGCACTCTCGACGCTGCGGCTCTGGAAAGGGCAATCCAAGACATTATTTTGCGCCATGAAAATCTGCGGACTCGGTTCCTTGAGCAAGACGGCCAGCCTATCGCGATCATCGATAAGGAATCTAGCTGGAATCTGGAACGGCTTGATCTGCGAGGTCTCCCCAGCGCGGAACGGGATGCGCTCAGCATGTCGCGAGCTGCGGAATTCATCCGAAAACCGTTCGACCTCTCTCAGGGGCCTCAGTTGCGGGCACTCCTGATTACCATCGAATCGGACAATCACCTCTTGGTTGCGAGCATGCACCACATCATCTCTGACGGATGGTCGATGGGTGTAATGGTTCGCGAACTCACCGAACATTACCTGGCGGCTAAGAACGGTACCACTGCCCGGATATCGCCCCTTACGGTGCAGTATGCGGACTTCGCGCAATGGCAGCAAAAATGGCTCGAATCGGGAGAACTGGATCGTCAGCTGCCTTACTGGCGAAGTTCGCTGGCGGACGCGCCACCGATGGCGACGTTCCCGACAGATTTTGCGAGGCCACCCGCTGAGGGCCCGAGAGGTCAGCGCTCTCGCATATTGATCCCTCGGCAGCTGGTGGTCGAATTGGAAAAGCTAAGTCGTGAGCAGAACGTCACCCTGTTCATGCTGCTTTTTTCTGCATTCCTCGTTTTGCTCTACCGCTATACCGGACAGGAAGACGTGGTTGTCGGCACTCCATCTGCAAATCGGAATCGCTCTGAACTGCACCCGATCATCGGATTTTTCGTAAACAACCTGGTGATGCGAGCGAGGCTTGACGGCAACCCGACTTTTGTCGAACTGCTGGCTCGAATACGGGAAGTCACATTGGGAGCTTACGATCACCAGGATGTTCCATTCGAGAAGTTGGTGCAGGCGCTGCGGCCAGTACGCGCCTTGGATCACTCCCCGCTGTTTCAAACGATGTTTTCGTTTCAGAATTTCCCCTTCGACGATCTGGAATTGCCGGGCCTAACGATCAGTCCAGTTGAAATGGATTGTGGTACCGCGCGCTTCGACCTTACGGTTGAAATCTATCCGAGGAAAGGCGAGATGCATGCCTTCTTCGAGTACAAGACCGACCTGTATCTTCCCGAGACCATCGCTGCGTTGCAGCGGCATTTCATAGCGCTTCTCGAAAACGTCGTGATGCGTCCAGATCAGCACGTAAACGCTATACCGATGATGTCCGGCGATGAGCAAAAGGCACTGGTGTTGACCTCAAGCCGGCGCGATGTGATTCGCGTCGGATTCCGAATGCTTTCACCGTCAATTTGAACGCAATGCGGAAAAATACCCGGATCGCATCGCCGTGACCGCCGGTGGAAAGGCCCTCACCTACCGAGAGCTAAATCTGCGGGCAAATCAGGTGGCGCACTCGCTGATATCCATGGGGGCGGGCTCTGGCTCGGTCGTTGGAATCTGTGTCGACCGCAGTGTCGATATGCTCGCAGGGTTACTGGGAATCATGAAGTCGGGCGCTGCGTATGTGCCGCTTGATCCAATCTATCCGCGCAAGAGAATCGCGAGCATTCTCGAGGACGCTCAGCCCGCGGCGCTCGTTACAACAACGGCGCTGCAGGATCTGTTGACCGAGTCCAATGCTCCGATGATTTTGATGGATGCGTTGCCGGTTCCACAAGCCGAAGAGTTTGGAAATCCGGTCGTCGCAATCAATGCTCAGTCGCTTTGCTATGTGATTTTCACATCCGGCTCCACGGGCAGACCAAAAGGAGTGCAGATTTCTCATGGCTCGCTTATAAACTTTCTCGAGAGCATGAGGCGGGAGCCTGGACTGACGTCCGACGACGTGCTGCTCGCAGTAACAACGATCTCCTTTGATATCGCTGCACTCGAGTTGTACCTGCCGCTGTATGTCGGAGCGACCCTACATATCGCAACTCGGACCAGTGACCCCTCCGCGCTTCTCGAGGATCTGTTGACCGTGAAGCCTTCTGTCATGCAAGGAACGCCGGCAACATGGCAACTTCTGCTTAGCGCCGGCTGGAACGGCGACGAAGGTCTGAAGATCCTCTGCGGCGGCGAAGCCCTCACCGGAGATCTGGCCCAGATGCTACTGACAAAGTGCGCCAGTCTCTGGAATATGTACGGACCGACTGAAACAACGATCTGGTCGGCCGTTTCCAGAGTTACGAATACCGCCGACTCCACGATTCCGATTGGTCTGCCGATCGCGAACACATCCTTCTACATTCTTGATCAAGGTCGGAACGTAGTTCCAATTGGCGCGGCAGGGGAGCTTTACATCGGAGGGCAGGGAGTAGCTCTCGGCTATCTCAATCGTCCGGATCTGACCGAAGAACGTTTCGTACCAAACCATTTCGATTTATCTGGGGGGGATCGCCTTTACCGCACCGGAGACTTGGTCCGGTACCGGCGGGACGGCCAGATCGAATTCCTGGGACGCATTGATCATCAGATCAAACTCCGGGGTTTTCGAATCGAACTTGGAGAAATTGAAAGCTGTCTGCGCGCACAGACCGGCGTCAAAGACGCGGTTGTGCTCTTACGCCAAGATGCCGGCAATCCCCATCTCGCCGCGTACGTTTGCATTGACGGAGCAGGGGTCACTCCGTCGCAGGCTAATCTTAGCGATGCAATGAGACTGGCGCTGCCGCAATACATGATTCCGGCGTCGATTGTGATTCTTGACGAATTTCCGCGTACCCCAAATGGCAAGCTCGATCGTGCAGCGCTTCCCATCGCGGGTCAACCGACTTCCATGGCGGAATTCGTTGAGCCCCGTTCGGAGGAAGAGCAAACGATCGCAGAGGTGTTCAGCAGTCTGCTGCACCTCGAAAAGATCAGCACTCGTGACAACTTCTTCGACATCGGTGCTCATTCGCTTTTGATCGCGCAAGCCCACGATATTCTGAGAAAGCGTTTAGATCCGGATTTACAGATTCTCAGCTTCTTTCAGCATCCGACGATTGAATCTCTCTCGCGTTCGATCAGTGACCGGAGAGGCCGCGCTGTAGCGGTCGAAGCGAGGAAGGTTGCAGTCGAGTAGCACACTGCATACATGGCCAAGAATTCCAGCACGATCGAAACCGCGGGTATCGCCATCATCGGGATGGCCGGAAGATTTCCCGGAGCAAACTCCGTCGCGGAGTTTTGGCGGAATCTGTGTGGAGGAGTGGAATCGATTGAGTTTGCTTCCGACGAAGAACTGATCGCAGCAGGGGTCCCCCTCGAGCTATTTCAGAAATCTGACTACGTACGGGCTGGAGGGATTGTCAAGGATGCAGACTGCTTCGATGCATCCTTCTTCGGCATGAATGCGCGCGAAGCCGAGATTCTCGATCCTCAACAGCGAGTTTTTCTCGAGTGTTGCTGGGACGCCTTCGAGGATGCTGGTTACGATCCGATGTCCTCGAGTGGCGATGTGGGAGTGTTCGCCGGCGTTGGGATGAACACGTACGGCTTGGCCAGTCTCTTTAACAATCCTGCGATTCTCGAATCTGCGGGACCCTACCAGGTCATGCTGGGGAACGACAAAGACTTTCTCGCGACAAGGGTGGCGTACAAGCTGAATCTTCGAGGGCCCGCTGATCGGGGTTCAGACCGCCTGTTCGACCTCGCTGGTTGCGGTGCAGATGGCATTCGAGAGCTTGCGTCGCGGGGAATGCGACGCGGCCCTGGCTGGTGGCGTCTCGATAGCCTTCCCACAGAGCACAGGGTATCAGTACGTTCCTGGAATGATCCTGTCTCCTGACGGTCATTGCCGAGCATTTGATTCGCGTGCGGCTGGCACAGTCCCGGGCCGAGGATCAGCGGTCGTTCTGCTGAAGCGCGTTGAGGAAGCGATTTCGGATCGAGACCACATCTATGCCGTCATTCGCGGAGCCGCGATCAACAATGACGGTTCATTCAAAGCCGGCTACTCGGCGCCCAGCATTGAGGGTCAGAGCCGCGTGATCCGGAAATCGATGGAGATGGCCGGTTTCGCGCCGAGTTCCGTTCGATACATCGAGTCGCATGGTACGGGAACAGAAGTTGGCGATCCGATTGAGGTCGCGGCACTTTCGCAAGCTTTCGGGCCGGCAGTCGACGACCAACCGCGTTGTACCTTGGGCTCAGTGAAGACAAATATTGGGCATCTCGACATCGCTGCGGGAGTCACCGGGCTCATCAAGGCTGCTCTGGCTGTCCACAACCGGTTGATTCCTCCTACGATTCACTACGAGAAGCCCAACCCGAGAATTCCTTTCGAAAAGACTCCATTCAACGTCAGCAGCACGCTCGCGTCCTACGATGCTCCGGAGCCTTTTCGCGCCGGAGTCAGCAGCTTCGGAATCGGCGGAACCAATGCCCATGTCTCGGTCGAAGAGATCGCACCGTCGAAAAATAGTTGCGATTCACGAGCCCAACTGATTCTGCTATCTGCACGCACCGAAGAAGGTGTAACCGCGCGGTGCAACTCGTTGATGAAGCACTTGGCTGATTCTGCAAACTCAGAACTCAGCGAGATTGCATGGACTCTCCAGGCAGGCCGGCATCCGTTCCGCCACCGCCGGGCGTTTGTCGCGACAAGTGCAGCTCACGCTCGAGAGATTCTCTCCGACCCAAACTCCGGTCGTGTCCGAGTCGGAGTGGCCGAAAGTCGAGAGAAAGAAATCCTGTTCGTGTTCCCAGGTCAAGGATCTCAGTACCTGAACATGGGGCGCGGCCTCTACGACGCGGCACCGGTGTTCAGGGAAGCGATGGACAGCTGCAGCGAGACACTGCTGCCGCTGATCGGCGTTGACTTGCGAAAGGTGTTGTATCCGCGTCCGGGCGAGGAATCGTCGGTTGAAGCGAAACTGGAAGAAACATGGCTGACTCAACCGGCACTGTTTGCGATCGAGTACGCCGTCTCCAAGCTCTGGATGAGCTGCGGAATCAAGCCAGCAGCGTTGCTCGGGCATAGCGTGGGCGAGTATGTCGCCGCTTGTCTTGCGGGAATCTTCTCCCTCGAAGACTCGCTCCGCCTGATCGCCTTGCGCGGTAAGCTGATCTTTTCTCTTCCAGCGGGAGCGATGTTGGCTGTGTCGCTGCCGGAAAGGCAAGTCGTCGACCTATTGCAGGCGAAACTTTCGATTGCAGCCATCAATGCGCCTTCACAGACCGTGGTCTCCGGGCCCATCGATGCGGTCACGGACTTCGAAAAACTGCTCGAATCCCGTGGTGTGGCCTGCAAGCGTCTGCGAACATCGCATGCTTTTCATTCTGCGATGCTGGATCCGATCATCGAGAAGTTTGTAGGTGAAGTGTCAGCGACGGCTCGCAATGCACCGAAGATTCCGTTTCTGTCCAACCTGTCGGGCACGTGGCTTACTGACGACGAAGCGACAGACCCTGCCTACTGGGGACGACATCTGCGCAACGCGGTGCGTTTCTCCGACTGTGCTGCGGTCGTCGCACAGAACCAGAAATGGATCGTCATCGAAGCTGGCCCTGGTGAAACGCTGCTGTCGTTCATCCGCCGGCGCGGCGAATCATCGTCGCAGGTACGAATCAATTCAATGCGACAGCCTGCAACACAGCAGGACGACTACGAGACATTCTTGGCTGCCGTTGGACGTGTTTGGCTCGCCGGCAGCGATATCGAATGGTCCGGCCTGCATGCTCCTCACGCGCCGTGTCGGGTGCCTCTCCCGGGATACCCGTTCGAGCGGCAGCGCTTTTGGATTGAGCCTGCGAGCACCGGAGGCATGATTTCGATCGCCAAACCAACCTCAGTCGGCAGGAAGCCCACGATGAGAGATTGGTTCTACGTACCTTCTTGGCGCAAGAGTTCGCCGTTCGGACCGGAACGGGCCGTGTCCGCTTCCGATGAAAGCGTATGCCTGTTTCTTGGGGATGAAGCAAAGCAGGAAGTTCGCTCAATACTTAAGAGCCTCGAGCCGACCTCGCCGTTAATCCTGGTCAACTCCTCAAGTACGTTCCACGAACACTCTGACGATCATTGGTCGATTTCGCCCCAGAGTCGAGAACAATGGGAAACTCTGATCCGAAGGCTCCTGGATCGTGGTTTGTGGCCCGACCGTATCGTGTACGCCTGGACGTTAGACTCAGACGGCGGTGCCACTCGAAATCTGGCTGATAATCCCGACTTCTTTGGGTTGATGGCTTTAGTCCAAGCCATTGGCAGCGTCAGTTCGTCGAGGAACATCGCGATCCACGTACTCACATCGCAGGCGTTCAGCGTCACTGGCGAGCCTGCCACCGATGCGCTGCGTGCATCTTTGAACGGACTGGCAAGAACCATTGCCGTCGAATGTCCGAACATCTCTTGCAGGATCGTGGACGTCGGTCCTCTGAACGACGCTGTTCTTGCATCGCTTGAGCGAGAAACCGTCAGAGCTTTCGACTCCCATATCGTCGCGTTGCGCAACTCCACTCGCTGGACGCAAACCTTCGAACCGGTTCACCTGTCGGACGAGTCGGAGACAAAAATCAAGCTGACCCGCGGTGGGACGTACTTGATAACCGGCGGTCAAGGTGGACTCGGTGGGGTTTTCGGTGAGCGGCTCGCACGCCTCACGGGAGGCCACATAGTACTTACGAGTCGCAAGCCGTTTCCGCCAGAGGAAGAGTGGACAAGTCTGCTCGCAGATCCGGTAACGCCCAGTCGAGATGCGGATTCGAATCGACGCGCTTTTACGTATCAAGGCCGCAGGCGGTTCCGTACATCTCATACAAGCCGATTCTGCCGATACGAACCGAATGCGCGAGGTCGTCGATTGGTGCCGCAAGAATCTCGGCGGCCTGCA
Source organism: uncultured Acidobacteriota bacterium (assembly GCA_963820895.1). GTDB lineage: Bacteria > Acidobacteriota > Terriglobia > Terriglobales > Acidobacteriaceae > Sulfotelmatobacter. The sequence goes on along the minus strand of CAWGBW010000015.1, from coordinate 344,564 downwards.
TGGCGTCATCCATGCCGCAGGTCTAGCGCCACGCGGCATGATTCTGACTAAAACACGCGAACAGGCTGAGCAGGTGTTGCAGCCCAAGATCGAAGGCTCGGTCTGGATCGAAGAAGTCCTGGGAAATTCATCCCTCGATTTCGTGCTGTTGTGCTCCTCGATTAGTGCGATTACACCAGGGCCCGGCGATGCGGACTACGCCACGGGGAACGCCTACCTGGATGCACTCGCTATCCGATGGGACAATCCCCGAGGAACTCGTGTTATTTCGTCGGCCTGGGATAGGTGGCTCGACGTCGGTATGTCTGACGCCTCGCCGGAAGAAGTGTTCCGTTCCATCAAGCGAGAAGAGGGTGGTGACGCATTCGAACTCCTGCTTGCATCTCCCGCGCCACACATCGTTGTATCAACGCGCGATCTTAATTTGCTCATCGAAAGCATTGCGGATCAAGTTCGCAATCTAGTGGCGAGCCCTGAGCCTCTCACGGCAGCGAATTCCTCGCTTCATGCCCGACCGGAGATCTCGCAGCCTTACGCTGAGCCTACAGACGAAACTGAGCGCGGCGTAACCCAGATTTGGAGCGAATTGCTGGGAATCGAGAAAGTGGGCAAGTTCGATAATTTCTTCGAACTCGGCGGACACTCCCTGCTCGGAACGCAGATGATGATCCGCATTCGGCAAAAATTCGGTCTCGATCTTCCTTTGCGGACGGTGTTCGAGGCGCCTACACCCGCTGAACTTGCCAACTTGCTACGCGCCGTTCCCTGGGCGTCGGGCTACTCGAACACCCCACCCATGGTCGAATCAGAACGCGAAGAGATTGAGTTCTAGGCTGGAAGATTAAAGCGATTCGTACCGACTAACTCAACGGAACCTGAAGATCGCTAACGATATTGGAGTAACCGCTTTCCTGGCTGCTCGTGTTCACCGCTGTGGCCGCGTAGCAATAAGAGACACCATCCGCGACCGACGAATCCGAATACAAGGTCGTCGTATTAAGCACCGAGTTCACCTTCGACGTACGAGCCGCACGAACCTGTGATAAACCGCGCGGTAGACGTTGTATCCCGAAACGCTCGGTGATGTGACTGGCATTCCATGACGAGATTGACGGTATGAGACGGCGCAGCTGTTCCAGTGCCTGTGAGTGTAGCTGTCGCGATCGAAGGCTGGGCGCTACTGGTCACAGTCAGCGATGCGCTAGCTGAACCTGGCGTCTGAGGGCTGAAGGTGATGCTGAATGGAACGCTTTGGCCCGCAGCAATGGTTACAGGAAGCGATAATCCGCCCAAGGCAAAAACGGAATTGTTAGTGGTCGCGCCGGTGACGGTAACATTAGCCCCGGTCACTGTCAGACTGCCCGAAGCCGTCGCACTCGAACCATCCACAACCGTGCCGAGCGGTAACGTGCCAGGACTGACGGACAACTGTCCCACGGTTGTCGTTCCCGTTCCGGAGATCGGGATCGTGAAAGTCGCGTTCGATGCGTCGGAACTTACGGTGACGTTGCCATTCGCGGAGCCCGAAGAGGCTGGGGCGAACTTAACGCTAAAATTTGCGCTTTGCCCGGCCGCAAGTGTTAGCGGAGTAGCTATACCGTTCAACGTGAATCCTGTGCCGCTGATACCAATCTGGGAAAGAGTCACGCTGGATCCGCCGTTGTTAGTCAGTGTCGTCGGAATGGACTGATTCTGCCCAACTGTCACACTGCCGAAAGCCAGACTCGCTGGGCTGGAGCCGATATTACCCGTTGAATTTTTTGCGGTGCCGGTACCACCTGCGCCGAAGCCCTGGCACGCCGTTAAGAGCGCCAGGCTAGCCAGAACTATCAGTAGAATCGAGGCTTTACGGGCTCCAAGGAAGGAAATCCTGTCCACGCCGGCAGCCGGATGGCCTTGTTCAGCAATTCCCGATTTCGTAAGCTCGCGTGGGAGACGACTCATCTCGCCTAGTCTTGCGTCTCCGAAGCCGTTTCGGTAGATACCTGAGGTACATGGCGAATCTTGCCGAAGGGTCAGGGCCTCGAAGTCGCTGAAGGACCAGCAAGTTTGGGCGGTAGGACTGAGGTTTCTGTACTTTCGAGGGTGTACAAATGCCACCTATCCAGCCCGATAATTGAGGACTAGGATTCGTAAATGCACTTGGGGCAGCAGTCGAATATCAATACAAAAAAAGAGCGAAAATATCGTAGATTCGATCTTCAATTTCCCGTGTCTTTGAGCTTTCCATTGGGAGAGGAGAGGCGGGAACTGAGTGGTGTCAGCAGGAACGTTAGTATCGGCGGTTTGTTGGTAAGGGCCGACAGTCTCGTTGCCATCGACACTGAAGTGAATCTAACGATGGAGGTAGCTGGGCCTTCCGCGCGTCGCGCGGTCCGGCTTTTAGGCGAGGGTAGAGTCGTGCGTGTCGAACCGCTGGGCGCAGGTTTCGACATTGCGGTCGAATGTAAGCAGCCCCTCAAGGAAATAGAAGAGTCACTTTCCCGCCGCCTGTTGAGCGAGAGAAAGTTCCTTGTTCGCAGGATTTCTGAGAAAATCTCGGACTAACCGGTACGCGACAGCAGAACATCAGGCGCTAGATTCAAGGTCGCGGGAGAATTCCGTTTGAGCTTCGACAGGCGAACGCTCGCCTTGTGTTTTGCTTCCTCGATCTGCTCGGGAGTTAACATTCTGGTAATCAAGCCTCGTGCGAGCAAGGCACGCTCAGTCGCAACGAGATACCACATATAGGCATCCACAAGATCCTGAGGATCGCGTCGACGGAACAAGTGCAATTGCGCCAAGGCCAATTGGGCCGCAGGAAATCCGGCCTCCGCCGACTTCTCGAGCAAGGCTGATTCGCTGTGCGAGTATTCCAGAGCTTGCGGGTTTCCGCGACCCGATTCGACCAGAGACGGTCCTTCTTCCGCATGGCTCAACGTCATAAACAAAAGCTCAATGCGGCTTGAAACACCCAGCTTGTCGAATATCCGGAACAGGTAATTCTTGATCGTGTGCGGGCTGAGGTTGAGTTGCTCGGCGATTTCCCGGTTTGTCAGTCCTTCGGCCAGCCGTCGGACGACTTCGAGTTCCCGCTTCGACAGAAGCTTGATCGCATTGGTGTTGGTCGCTCGAACCGAAGGCGCGCTGGCCAGGGCCTCCACTGCGATACTCAGGGCGTGATTGTTCGCCCAGATCTTGCCCTGATAAACACTGCGAACGCACTGGCTCAGCATCTCCACGGCGTCATTCTTGCTGAACAGCCCTCGCGCACCGGCACGAAACGCTTTCAGAATAGTCTCATCGTCGTTCGACGCCATCAATACCACAGCCCGAGTCGCCCGATGCATCGAGCGCAGTTCGTTCAAAACCTCAAATCCTCGAGCGGGCTGTTCATCCAGGTTTGAACTCAGAACAACGACATCGACGTCTTCAGCGACCGCGGCAGCAATCAGCCCCGTCGGGTCCGACTCAAATGCGATGACTTCCAATACGGGATCACGCTTCAATGCATCGGCCAGAAGACGCGTGTGCATGCACGAATTGTCGGCTACGAGGACACGAATCGTAGCTTCTCTCAAAATCCGATCGGGACTCACAGTTTTGCTCCACTCGACAGAGATGGACGGATAAAAGAAAAAATATGCTGGGGAAGGAAAGCTGCAGACGCCCGGTAATATTACCTAAATCCACCCGCCTGAGCAAGGAACTTCACTCGGAAGCCATGCAAGACTTTGCACACATTGCAAAATTATGCGCATAACCTTCCAGTATTGCTTCTACTGAATTTTCAATCTACATTTTTCCTTGTTCGCTGCCATCTGGGAAGCAGGTCTTCAGCCCACTAGCCCTAAACGCGAGCATCGAAACTCATAGTCGGCCACCTGCGAAGGATCTCTTCGTCAGAAGCTGCGGCCCCACGAACAGAGAATTCTGTCTCTAAGATCACATTCTGCTATCCGGGCGATTTGACCCATTGCGCTAGGGACTTTGTGGTGAGGAGAGCATGTACCTCTTGCAGCGGTCTGCAATGAGTCGTACCCTCACCCTCGACAATTTCCCACTCCAATAGGCTTAATCCATCTGAGTGCGGAACTTCAGTAATCGGTAGTTCCTACGGACGTATGACGGACGTGCCATGGACAGATCGGCCCCGTCTTGGTAAATTGTCTACTTGATTAGTAGAGAATGGTTTTCTCTAGTTTTCGTCGTTGATGCACTCGACTTTGGGCATGCAATTCGTTGGCCAGTGATATGCGGGTGGTTGCAGAGGCGTTAATGTAACGTGCGGCCAGTTGCAATCACAATGAAAAGTGGCTGGAATCACGGACGGATGTGCGGGTTCGAGCTAGTCTGTGACAGTTTCGTAGACTTCTTTCGCTGACATCGAAGGTGGCCTATTCAACCAGCCTTCCCAGGGATTTCTAGAGAGAACTGCTCAGAAATAAACGATTTCCGCCGTTTTGCAAGTAGCGACCGGAAATGAAGTTGTCAAATTCCTTCCCCCAGATTATCCAAGTACTCCCCCTGATCGATCTGTTTGAGATCGAAGCAAAACTGATCTCTATTTTTTTCAAAAGGCCATCCCGAGGGATGTGACCTAGAGGGCGAAGCTATGGCCACCAGCGGAACACTCGGCGAAACGGGATGTCTGATTCCGGTCACTGCGACGGAAACCGAACAGTGGTACGCCCTCCATACAAGACCGCGGCATGAAAAATTAGTCGTTCAGCGGTTGACTGAGCGCGGGGTTGGCACTTTCCTCCCGATCATCAGTGAAGTTCATCGCTGGAGCGATCGCAAGAAAACGGTTCAACTGCCACTGTTTAGCTGCTACGTCTTTGCCAAGTTCTTGCCGAACCGCGTGGAGCGCTTGAATGTTCTTCGGGTGAGTGGAGTTCTGGGCCTCGTCGGTAGTGGCGGCGAAGGCAGTCCGATTCCCGATCAACAGATTGACTCGGTTCGGAGCTTGGTCGACGGCTCAGTTCCCTGGTCACCGTTCCCATTCCTGAAGATCGGGCAGCGCGTACGCGTTCGCGGTGGCGCATTGGAAGGTCTTGAAGGAATACTGGTTGCCCGTAACGGAAATCAGACCCTGATCATTTCGATCGACGCGATTCAGAGATCTCTGGCTGTGCGAGTAGAGGGATACCAGGTCGAAGCTGTTTAACCCTATCAATTTTGTCTCGTCGTTCTCCGCAAGGAGCCACCCACCTGTGGCAAAAAACATAACCGAAACCGCACGCTTGCTTGTCGTCAGTCAGGAGTCGTCCGTACTCCGTCCGCTGTGGGCAATCGCAGAGCCGAACTCCTGGAATATCGAAACCGTCTCCAGTGCATGGGATGCCACCGAGCGAGTACAGTCTGGCGGTGCGCCCGACCTGCTGCTGCTCGACTTTCCCCGCGGCGACAGCGATTCGTTGCGGATCCTGCGATGGATGCGCCGGCTGCAGCCAAATCTTCCTGTCATTGTGATCTGCTCGGCCGAAGACGTTGGACGCGAACGAGAAGCGACGCGACTCGGGGCAAACGAGGTTCTGCTGAAGCCATTCGATGAGGCTCATTTGGAATCTGCGATCCAACGTCATCTTTCCAACTCAGACTCCCAAGAGTGCGGAGTTGGCAGCGAAGACATTGAACAGTTAGGGCCAGACTCGTTTTTCGTAAGCGCAAGTCCGGCAACGCAAAAACTTCGCGCCCAGGCGGAGTTGCTTGCGGAGGCAGATGTCCCGGTGCTCATTCTGGGCGAAGCTGGCAGCGGGAAGGAAACCGTCGCCAGGCTGATTCATGCGCGATCCGTCCGTTCGGGTTTTCCGTTCTTGAAGGTTAACTGCGCGGATATGCCGGAAGATCTTCTTGATGTGGAACTGTTTGGCAGCGAAAGAGGACTTCCACCGGGTGGCCGAAATTCGACGGGGAAGATTGAGCGTGCCGAAAAAGGAACAATCTTGCTCGACGAGATTACGGAGATGCCGCTGTCGATCCAGGCGCGGCTCATGGAAGTTCTTCAGGATAAGGTCTGGTGGCGCCCGGGAAGTGAACCTGCGACCTCTCTGGATGTGCGAATTCTCGCTGCTACGAGCGCATCCATCGACCGGGCACTTGCTGAGAAGAGACTGCGAGAGGATCTCTACTACCGGCTAAGCGCCTTTACCGTTCAAGTTCCTTCGCTGCGGCAGCGCAAGAGCGAGATCGCGATCCTCCTTCAACATCTGATGCACCGGTTATCCCGACATTACACGCTTCCCGCGCGGGATTTCTCGCAGTCTGTGTTTGCAGCGTGTCAGCAATATTCATGGCCCGGCAACGTCAGAGAGCTTGAAAAGTTTGCGAAGCGGTATCTGGTGGCAGGAGATGCCCAATCGATTCTGAATGATTTGAAGTCGGGACGGATGGATACGAGCGCACAGAAATCGACCGACATGATGTCGAACATTCGACCATCTGTGAGTCACGTCGACGAGGGACTTCCGTATCCGAAATCGTTGAAGTCGCTTATCCAGAATGTGAAATCGGAAGCCGAAAGAAACGCTATCGGCAGCGCGTTGCAGAAAACAGGATGGAATCGCAAGGCGGCGGCGCGTCTCCTTCAGGTCAGCTATCGCACGTTGCTTTACAAGATCGACCAATATCACATGAGTTCGACAGACACGTTGGTTTCTCCGTTGTCCGCTGAAAAGCTTCCTTTTCACACCGCGACGACCAGAACTAGCGGAAAGGAGTGACGGCAATGATCAGACAAGCTCGACGTTTGATGGGTTGGGTCGCACTCTTCGGTTGCGTGCTTGTCGCGCACGACGTTGGTGCTCAAGGAGTGTCTTCGGGCACTCCATCTCAGGCTGGCACGAGTGAACCGTCAACGACTCAATCTGGAATGAAGGCGCATGACGACAGTTTCGTGATTGGCAATGATGATGTTCTGGCGATCAATGTTTGGAAAGAGCCAGATATTTCGCGTTCGATTCCAGTTCGGTCCGACGGCAAGATTTCGCTGCCGCTGGTTGGAGAAGTCCAGGCTGCGGGCACCACGCCGATGAAGTTAGAGCAGGAAATTGCGGGAAAACTCAAGAGCTACATTTCAGACCCGGAAGTGACGGTAATCGTCCAGCAGATCAACAGTCAAAAATTCAACGTGCTTGGCCAGGTGGCGAGACCAGGGGCATACCCGATGACAAATTCGCCTACCGTTCTGGACGCGATTGCGATTGCTGGCGGGTTCCGGGATTTTGCAAAAAAGAAATCGATCTACGTCCTGCGTCAGAATACCGATGGTACACAAAAGAGAGTTCCTTTCAATTACAACGAAGTTGTTAAAGGGCAGAAGCTCGACCAGAATATAAAACTGCAACCTCGCGACACCATCGTCGTTCCGTAATGGTGAAGAGGTAAGCTCATGCTTCGCATTCAGTACAAATCGACGCTAGCCTTGTTGGGAGTTTGCGTCCTCAGCGGTATGCCCGCTTGGTCGCAATCGGATAGTGGGTCTTCGCAAACCCCGGTGCCTACAATGGTCGGTGTGAACCGAAACGGAGCGCTCGAGGAAGGTTCCAACCCTGAGACTAGCGGCGACCGCATGATGACCCCTCCGCCGGTGAGCGGACATGCATACCCGATCGCATTGAGTTCTCAGGAACGGTCGAATTATTTTCGCGGCGGAGTGTCATTTACGAGTGCGTATGTCGACAACGTCCTGGGAAGCATCTCTACTAGTCCAGTGAGCGATGTAATCTTCTCGGTGGCACCAAGAATCGACGTAGACGCGACTACCGCACGGATGCATACGCTGATCACCTATGCGCCCGGATTCACTTTTTATCGACGCCTCGCTGCTCACGATGAAGTGGACCAGAGTGCATCAATTGGATTCGACTATCGCCTCAGCCAGAATGTGACGTTCAGCGCGAGGGACAGCTTTCAGAAGAGTTCGAATGCGTTCAGTCAACCGCTCGACGTGTCAAACGGAGTAGTTTCTGGTGGCTCGCAGGGGCCGAACCTTTCCGTATTGGCTCCTATCGCCGACAGCTTGAGCAACTCAGGAAATGTGGGGATCACTTACCAGTTCGGACTAAACGAGATGGTGGGTGCCAGCGGAAGCTTCGCAAACCTTCATTATCCGAATCCGTCGCAGGTTCCGGGACTTTTCGATTCGAGTTCGCAAGGTGGACTGGCGTTCTATTCCCGGCGTATCGCAAAAAGGAATTACATCGGGGTTACGTACGGTTATCAGCGGCTTGTTGCATATCCCGCAGTCGGAGTCAGTGGAACTCAGGCTCACGCTGCCTTGATCTTTTACACCCTTTCTCCCAAGTCATCGCGTTTCTCGTTTTCGTTCTTCGGCGGTCCACAGCGTTCGGATACAGTTCAGACGCCGTTGGCTCCCCCGCAGGGTCGATTGCCAGAACTACGCTCATGGTCGCCCGCCGCGGGCGCCAGTATGGGATGGCAGAGCCGACTTACGAGCTTTGCCTTCAGTTTTACGCACATGATTGCGAGTGGAGGCGCACTGATCGGCGCGGTAAAGCTTGACAGCGCTATGGCCTCGGCTCGGCAGCAGATTACGCGCACTTTAAGCGCATCAGTTGCAGGGGGGTATTCCCAGAACAACGTGATCGGCAACGATCCATTCTTCACGCACGGACATTCGATTCTAGGAACGGCATCGTTCGAGCAGCAACTAGGCGAGCATGTAGCCGTTCAACTCGCGTACACGCGACTTCACCAGAGTTACACCCACATAGAGGTAATCTCGGCGACTCCCAATACCAATCGTGAGTCGATTTCGATCTCGTATCGCTTCTCGAAACCGTTAGGACGATAAGATTATGGTGGATGAGTTAGAAGAGCAGAACACGGAAGGCATCGACGTCAAGCAGTATTTGGGAGTGTTGAAGCGCCGGCACATTCATTTCCTGATCCCGCTCTTCGTTGGTTGGACTATTGTCTGGGCAGTCAGCTGGGTGTTGCCGCCAAGATACCGATCAAGCACGCTCATCCTGGTCGAGCAGCCCACGATGCCGAAGAACTACGTCACACCGAACATCAGCGATGACTTGCAGCAACGCATGCAGAGCATCACCCAGCAGATTCTAAGCCGGACCAACCTTCTGCACATCATTGATCAGTTTCATCTATACACTCAGGGGCATACCGAATCAACGCCGGACGATAAGGTTACGGGCATGCGGAGAGATGTTGATATTGAATTGGTCCGCGATGGACGCAATCTGATCACCGCATTTAACGTTTCCTATACGTCACGTGATCCCCGGCTCGCGCAGCTGGTCACCGGCGAATTGACGAACTTATTTATCAACGAGAATCTTGAGGTGCGGCAGAAGCAATCAGAAGGCACCACCCGATTCCTTGAAACGCAGTTAGCGGCAGCGCGCAACGACCTCGCTGATCAAGAAGCAAGGATACGTCAGTTCAAGGGAGCGCATGTTGGAGAGATGCCTGGTCAGCTAACCAGCAATCTACAAATTCTTCAGGGTCTGCAAGCTCAGCTGCAATCTGCCGAGGATTCGTTGAATGCCTCCCGCCAGCAGAGGGTTTATTTGCAGACGCTTGCAGATCAGTACAGAACACTGCAGGGACCAGTGAAAAGTTCTGACGGAACTCCACTGGGCCTGCCCGCGATCGATCTGCAACTGCAGAAGCTCAGAGCCCAGTTCGCCGATCTCGGCTCGCGGTACACGGATCAACATCCTGATGTGCGAAAGCTGAAAGACGAAATCGCGAAAACTGAAAAGTTGCGAGAACAACTCCTTTCCAGCCTGAGAGCCAGGCCTGTCGAAGGTGCGAATGGAGAGGAGAGTGCAAGCAACTCAACCATCGATACGAGCCAGACTGCGATGCTGGCTCCTATCGAGGGCCAGTTACGATCGAACCAACTCGAGATCACTAACCGGGAGCATTCGATCGCGGCGTTGAAGATCAAGGTTGATGACTATCAGGCGCGCCTAAATCAGGAGCCAATTCGTGAGCAGCAGTTAGCGGATTTGACGCGCGGCTACGATCAAAGTAAGGCGAACTACGATGACCTCCTGAAGAAGAAGAACGAATCCAAGATGGCGACTAGCATGGAATTGCTGCAACAGGGAGAAAGATTCAGAGTCGTCGATCCGCCCAGCCTTCCGCAAAAGCCGGAATTTCCGAATCGTCTGAAATTCTGTGGAATCGGATTGGGAATAGGTCTGGCATTGGGTGTAGTTGTGGCAGGCGTATTCGAATTCATGGATGACCGTCTTTATAGTGCCAAGCAGATTCGAAAACTGTTGCCTGCTGAAATAATTGGCGAGATCCCGCCGATCGTGAACGTCGCAGATTCGCAGCGCACCCGACGGACACTGTGGTTAGGCTGGGTGACAGCGATTTTCGTCCTAGGTATCATACTGGTCGGGACGGCGTTTACCTATTTGCGCGGTTAAGCTATTCCATGTACAAGCGCTTTTACAATCTGAAACGCAATCCCTTCGATATCACTCCTGATCCCTCATTCCTGTTTCCAACCAGGAAGCACAATGAGGCCTTGGCAGCGCTCTACTACGGAGTAAAACGGAGGAAGGGGTTTGTGGTTTTGACGGGCGAAGTAGGAACCGGAAAAACCGTTTTAGTCCGATGTCTTCTTCAGATTTTGAATCGGGCGAATGTAGCATTTGCCTATGTGTTCAATCCCAGGCTCAGCGCGATGGAGTTTTTGCAATATGTCGTCGCCGATCTCCACCTGCCCGCCACCGGCAAATCCAAAAGCGAACTTCTCATTGAGCTGAGCAACTACGCAATCGATCGTCATCACAAGGGGCTGACGACTGTCCTGGTTGTGGACGAAGCTCATCACCTTTCGGCAGATGTGTTGGAAGAAATCCGTCTTCTCACAAATCTCGAAACCGGCGAGGCCAAGTTGCTTCAAATTTTGCTTGCAGGCCAACCGGAGCTGGACGAGAAACTGGATTCTGTCGACCTTCGGCAGCTGAAACAGCGCATTGCTCTTCGTTCACACCTTGATGCTCTTGACTTAAAGGAGACCTGTGGATACGTCTACCGCCGTCTGAATATAGCGGGCAGCGAGAATCCTTCCGAGTTGTTTCCCATGGAAACGCTCGTTGAACTCCACCGGCAATCGCGCGGACTCCCGCGAGTAGTCAACACGATCTGCGAAAATGCGCTCATTCATGGATACGCAAGCCAGCTGAGGAGCATCTCGCCGGAAATTATCGACGAAGTTTCCGCTGATTTCCGACTGAATGTCACACACTCAATCGCAACAACATCGGAAGTCGCCGAAGATCCTTCGGAAGTGACGCGAGCAGCGAGGACTCTTCTGGATTTGTATACCCACTTGAGAGACGTGCAAGACACTGGAACGGAAATGAAGATGATCGTTGGCGGAGGAGTACGCAAGCAATGAGCCGTATATTTGACGCACTGCAAAGGTCGGGCACCGAGCAGTCCGGTGTAGAGTACGAAGATATGGTGTCGATGGCGGCCGTTCTTGAGTTGCAGCGAGAACCCACGTCCTCCAGTGTTGCGGTTGAAGAATGATGTGCCTGCCAAGGAAGTGTCCGAAGCCTCTCCAGTCTCAGAACATCCACAGCCCGCACCCGACGATATTTCTGCTCGACTCTCGTTTCCTTCAGTTCTGGCCTCGGCTCAACCTCAGGAAAAGCTCGTATTCTTTTCCCAACCAGAGAGTCTGGCGGCGGAGAAATTTCGTTTCTCTCGGTGTTCGATTGCGCCAAATGCGACAGACTCGACCGTTGAAAAAGGTCCTCGTAACCAGCACGATCCCAGAAGAAGGGAAGAGCCTAGTTTCGGCGAACCTTTCCGGAGTGCTAGCACGACGCAAGGAAAAGATTCTTCTCATCGAAGGAGATATGCGTCGTCCGACGCTCTCTGAACAAGTAGGGTTGAGCAAGCGACCTGGGCTGGCAGAATGGTTGCAAAGCAGTCTCGAAACCCCATCAAACATCTATCAACTGGAAGGTCCTGGTTTCTGGCTGATGCCAGCTGGTGAGCCGCCGACGAATACCCTGGAGCTGATGCAGTCTGGGCGCTTGCCGACGCTTTTGACGCGACTCGAACCGCTCTTCGATTGGATCATCGTCGACTCTCCGCCACTCCTTCCCTTAGCTGACACTACCGTGTGGAGTCGGTTCACTGATGGAACACTCCTGGTGGCTCGCGAAGGCAAGACCGAGAAAAAGCCTTTGGAGCGCGGCCTCGAAATTATCAAAAGGTCTGATCTGCTAGGCGTCGTCTTGAATGGCTGTACCGACACGGATCATGACAGCTATTATCAGCGGTATTCACCCCAGACAAAGTAAAAATCCTGCATCCAGCGACCCTCAATCGCACCGGCAACCTCCCCAATAGTCGCAAAAAATCCTAAATATTCCGTCGCGTCCAAAGTGACCAGGAGAACGATCCGTGAACTTGCGTCGATCAATCAATAGTGTAGGGAACGGTCCATTTGACGATGAGGCTGGGGCATCTCAAGATCGCGAGATCCTGAGCCAGGCTGCTTTTCATCGAGTTATTTCGATCGAGCGAAGAAGAACGGAGCGCTCACGAAAGCCGTTCTTGCTAATGCTTCTCGACATGGGTGACCACATGTCCGTCGAGACCAAGGGGCGAAATCTGAACACGCTCCTCGATGCATTGTCTGTATCGACCCGTGAGACCGATGTTCCCGGTTGGTATGAAGGTGACCGCGTCATCGGAGTGATGTTCACCGAAATTTCCTTGAAGACCGGGCGACGATTGTGAGCACCATGATTTCGCGACTCAGCGAAATCCTGCGCAAGCATTTGAGCCTGGAGCACTTCAACCGGGTGAGCATTTCCTTCCACGTATTTCCGGAAGACTGGCATCAGGATTCGCGCAAACCCAGCAACCCTGTCTTCTATCCAGATTTGTCCAAGAGGGCGGATCGCAGGAGAGTGTCGGGAGCCTTGAAAAGAGCGATGGACATTTCGGGAAGCATTTTCGCGCTCTTAATGGCGGCCCCGGTATTTCTGCTCATTGCCATGGCCGTGAAACTCACCTCCAAAGGCCCGATATTTTTCCGTCAGACCAGACTGGGCCAGCACGGCGAGCCCTTCACTTTTCTAAAGTTCCGGTCGATGCACGTCGGTAACGACACCAAAGTTCACCAGGAATACATAAAAAAACTGATTTCGGGGAAGGCCGAGCGCCATCAGAGCAACGGAAATGGAGGTGGCGTTTTCAAATTGACCGGCGATAAGCGGATTACGCGCGTCGGGGGCTTTCTCCGCAAGACCAGCCTTGATGAGCTACCTCAGTTTTTCAACGTACTGAAGGGCGAGATGTCATTGGTCGGCCCACGTCCTCCGATTCCATACGAAGTTGAAAACTACGATGTCTGGCACCGTCGCCGTCTGCTCGAAGCGAAGCCCGGAATTACAGGGTTGTGGCAGGTGAGTGGACGCAGCCGCGTAACTTTTGACGAAATGGTCCGTCTCGACCTTCGCTATGCGCGTACCTGTTCACCTTGGATGGACATCAAGATTTTGCTCCGCACCCCTCTTGCCGTCGTGCTCGGTGAAGGCGCCCACTAAACTTCCTTTCGGTACCTCCTCCCCTCAACGATCCCCGTCCTCGGAGAGTCCTCATGGCCACCTACGTAACACAATCCGACAACTCAGCGTCATCCAAAAAGCGGGAAGTGATGTTATTCGTTTTGGAATCATAGGATATGGGTATTGGGGTCCAAACGTTGTTCGTAATTTGGACCAACTGGAAGAAGTCGACGTGATGGGCGTCTGCGACGTGAACGCGTCAGCACGGCAGCGAGTTCAGAAGGCCCACCCTCACCTTGCAGTAACGGCTGATCCGAACGAACTCCTGACCTCGCCAGACGTCGATGCCATCGCGGTGGTGACGCCGGTCTGGACTCACTACGGCCTGGCCAAAGCGGCACTTGAGAACGGAAAGCACGTATTCGTCGAGAAACCATTCACGAGCAACTCCGCGCAGGCGGAAGAACTCATTGAACTGGCGGCCAAGAAGAACCTGAAGATCATGGTTGACCATACCTTCTTGTTCACCGGCGCAGTCAGGAAGATTCGGGAGTTGCTGGACGAGAATGCTTTAGGAAGGTTGTTCTATTACGACTCGACCAGAGTAAATCTTGGCCTGTTTCAACACGATGTCAACGTGATCTGGGACCTCGCGCCACACGATCTATCGATCATGGATCACCTGATCCAGGAGCAGCCCGAGGCCATAGTTGCAACGGGGCAGAGCCACTTGCACGGATTAGAAGACGTTGCTTATATCACTCTTTATTTCCCAGACAAGGTAATTGCTCACATTAACGTGAACTGGCTGTCTCCAGTGAAAGTTCGCACCACATTGATTGGTGGCGAAAAGAAGATGTTGGTGTGGAATGACCAGGCCGCAGACGAACAAGTCGAAGATTTACGATAAAGGGGTAACCGTCACCAATCGTGAAGGCGTGTACAACCTCCTCGTGAATTATCGTTCTGGCGACATGTGGGCGCCTCGACTTGAACGCGCTGAAGCCTTGACTCGAGAGTTGGCTTACTTTGTGGAGTGCATCGTAAAAGACGAGCAGCCGATGAATGACGGAAAAGCCGGTTTAAGAGTTGTAAAAATGCTGGAAGCCGCGACGGAATCTATTCGGCAACGCGGAGCACTAGTCCGACTTTAAGTAGTTCGTCCCGATTTTACCCTTTACTTCTAAAATAGAAAGAAGAGAGCTGAATGAGCACTGATATGAACGTCCCTTTCCTGGATCTGGTTAGTCCTCACGTCGAGATGGAACAAGAGTTAACCGAGATATTCCGAAAGGCATTGCACACAGCCGGCTTCATTGGCGGTCCGATGCTGGACGAATTCGAAAAAGCATTTGCAGGATTCGCGACTCTAAGTACGCCGTCGGCGTCAGCAGCGGAACGGATGCACTACGATTCGCCTTGATGGCGTGCGGAGTCAAGACGGGCGACGTAGTTGTGACGGGCCAAACACGTTCATCGCGACTACCGAAGCGATCTCACAAGCCGGTGCTTCGCCTGAGTTTGTCGACATCGACGAACAGACCTACAACATGGATGCGTCCAGGCTCAAGGTCTATTTGGAAGAAGCATGCGAGCGGGACCAAGCAGGACGGTTAATCAGTCGCCGAAGCCGCATGCCGGTCACCGCGGTCGTTCCGGTGGATCTCTATGGACAAATGGCTGACATGGATCCGATTCTCGATCTCGCCGACCAGTACGGTCTAGTTGTGATCGAAGATGCCTGCCAGGCGCATGGAGCCGAATACTTCTCTCGCAAGCAGGGTCGCTGGATGAGAGGCAGGTTCGATGGGCAAAGCAGCTGCCTTCAGCTTCTATCCTGGCAAGAATCTAGGTGCTTGCGGAGAGGCCGGTGCGGTCACGGTCAACGATTCGACGATCGCGGCGAAGATGAAGATGCTGCGAGACCATGGCCAGGCGAAAAAGTACTACCACGACGTCGAGGGCTACAACGGGCGCTCGGACGCAATTCAGGCGGGCATTCTGCACGCGAAGCTTGCTCATCTTGCAAAATGGAACTCCCAAAGACGAGAGCGAGCGGCCGAGTATGAACACCTCTTGTCGGCTGCCGATTGCGGGATCAATCCTCCTCACGCGCCCTCGTGGTCGAAGGCCGTCTATCACTTGTACGTCGTTCGGTCGCAGGAGCGCGAAGCACTGATGGATCACCTGAAGAAGCAAGGTGTTGGAGCAGCGATACACTACCCAATTCCGTTGCATCTCCAAAAGGCCTATGCCGGTCTTGACTATCAGGTCGGCGATTTCCCCACCGCCGAGAAAGTCTCGTCGGAAATTGTTTCTCTTCCGATGTTTCCGCAACTGACATCGGGGCAGCAGTCTCAGGTAGTCGAAGGAACCCTAAGTTTTCTGCGGATTCCAATACTCTCCAGATAGCCGATCCTCTCCACTCAACTTCAGCACTCCGTTTGGGAGCGAGTGCGGCGCGGCCTCGGCTTCTTTCTTATTGGCTCCCTCATTGTTGAACTTAGTTATGGCATTTCCACTTAGATACGTTCGGATAACTCCCGCTCGAAATGAGGCAGAGTTCATCGGTCTGACCCTGGGATCTGTTGTCGCTCAGACGGTGAAGCCGTTGAAATGGGTCATCGTGAGCGACGGCTCCACCGATGGTACAGACGAGATTGTAGAAAAATATAGAGCCGACCACCCGTGGATCGAATTGGTGCGAATGCCTGAACGCCGGGAACGAAACTTTGCGGGCAAGGTCCATGCCTTCAGAGCCGGTTACGACAGGGTGGCGGACTTGGACTTCGACGCGATCGTTAGTTTGGACGCTGATATTTCTTTCACCGCCGAGTATTTCTCTTTTCTGCTCGAAAAGTTGGCCGCGGATTCGAGGTTAGGTCTGGTTGGAACACCGTTTCAGGAAGCCTCCGGCCAGGTTTACGACTATCGCTTCGTTAGCATTGAGCACGTTTCGGGAGCATGTCAGGTATTTCGTCGCAAATGTTTCGATGCGGTCGGTGGGTATGTGCCAGTAAAAGGTGGCTCAATCGACCACATTGCCGTCATTACAGCGCGTATGAGGGGTTGGCAAACCCGAACGTTTACGGAAATGGTTTGTCTACACCATCGCGCAATGGGGACTGCTCAAAGAAGTGCCTGGAGGTCGAAGTTCAAGCTCGGCATCAAAGACTATTCCGTGGGAAATCATCCTTTGTGGGAAGTCTTCAGGACCGCGTATCAGATGACCAAATCCCCTGTTGGTGTTGGAGGTATTGCCCTTGGGACGGGTTATTTTTGGGCCATGCTACGACAACTAGACAGACCGGTCTCGCGTGAGTTGATCGCTTTCCATCGCCGAGAGCAGATGCAGCGACTGAGGAAAATGTTCAAAGGCAGACGCGAGCCTTCCCTTGAGATCAGGCGACTACCCGCGGAGACCCGTAGCGGGCCATCGGCGGCCGAGTAAACGGATGCTGGCACCCTCAAAGAAATTGGCTTCGGTTGAGACGGTATCTTCATCCACCCAGTCTCTCGACGGCAAATCGTCACAAAGCGGAGTCCTCGTCGTCAATGCAGACGACTGGGGGCGGGACCCTAGTACAACTGACCGGATTCTCGAGTGCATCCAAAGCAGAGCCGTATCTTCGGCTAGCGGCATGGTCTTCATGGAAGACTCAGAGAGGGCCGCTGCTCTAGCGTGCGAGCACAGAGTTGATGTCGGTCTGCACTTGAACTTTACAACCTCCCTCACTGCATCCAGGGCCACCATTAGCATCAAAAAACATCATGCTCGTGTATCAAGTTTTCTCTTGCGTAACCGCTTGTCCCAGGTTGTGTTTCACCCGGGACTCGCCAACTCCTTCAAGTACTTGGTGGAAACGCAAATCGAGGAGTTCCACAGAATCTACGGAGCGGAGCCGGATCGCATTGATGGCCACCATCACATGCATCTCTGCGCCAACGTGCTGTTGGCCGAGCTCATGCCGGCGGGTACACTGGTCCGGAGAAACTTCTCTTTCGCCCCGGGCGAGAAGGGTTGGATCAATCGGTATTATCGTAACTCCGTCGACAGGCGGTTGAAACGGCGGCATCGGTTGGTTGACCATTTGTTCTCTCTGGCACCTCTCGAACCTTCGGGGAGATTGCAGCGAATTTTTTCTTTTGCGCAGTATGCTGTCGTCGAGCTGGAGACGCATCCAGTAAATCCCGACGAGTACCGGTTTCTTACTTCGGGCGAAATGTTGACCAAGTTAACTGATATGCCGGTCGCGTCCGGTTTTCTCAAACTGCAATAGATTGGATAAGGGCACCTCAATGCCAGAAGTTCTTACATTCACAGGCGACAAGACTGCGGTCGGAACAGTTCCGGTCAGCGTCAAAGGAAAGTGGTCCGAGGCTCCTGCCTTGCACGTCAACAACAAGAGCATCATTCTCAGGGAAAAATGGATCACGACTGCGATCATTCACGAGGAAGAATGGCTTGAGACAGAATTGGAGAATCCACCCCTGTGCGTAGAGGCGTTGAAGAAGGAGGGAGTCGGTGGTCGCTTCGCTGACATATTCAGTTTTTCCCAGAAGCTGCCCGCCACACATCCTAAATACTCCTACCCTCTCGAGTGGGACAGCGTTGCTGCTATTCGGATTTCTGGTTTTAAAGCGTGGTGGGAGGGCCTTCCCCAGGAGACTCGGAAGAATGTCCGCCGATCGCAAAAGCGGGGCGTGGTTGTGGGAGTGAAAAGCCTCGATGAGAGACTGATTCAGGATCTCATCGACTTAAACAATGACTCTCCGGTGCGCCAAGGAAAGCGTTTTACGCACTTCGGGAAGACCTTCGATGAGGTAGCTAAGGATCAATCGTCATTTCTGGAACACAGCGACTACATTTGCGCTTACGCCGGAGAAGAACTGCTTGGAGTAGTAAAGTTGGTGCACAGAGGAGATGTCGCTTCGATCCTGACGTTCCTTTCCAAAAAGAGCCAGCAGGACAAAAGGCCGGCGAATGCCTTGATGGCGAAGGCTGTCGAAATATGCGAACAGAAGAAAGTCGGCCATCTCATTTTTGGCATGTTCAACTATGGAAACAAACGCGACACATCGCTTCGAGAATTCAAGATTCGGCATGGGTTTGAAGAAATCTTAGTCCCTCATTTTTACGTGCCGCTTACGGTCAAAGGGGCAATCTGTGTTAAATTAAAGCTCCATCGAGGCCTCCTCGGACTTCTCCCTCACAATGTGATCACCCTATTGGTAAACGCACGTACGAAGTGGCAGCAGTTCAAAATGAGCCGGTGTAGCTCAATGATAGAGCCGCCGAATCGTAATCGGCAGATGGGGCGTTCAAATCCCCCCGCCGGCTCCAACTAATACTTACCCCCGATTTCCCTAAAATTAATATGCCAGGAATTGTAGGAATTATTACGAAAATGCCTCGCAAATGGGCCGAACCGCAACTCGCCCGGATGGTCGAGGCCATGTGCCACGAAACTTTCTACACATCGGGCACATCGATCGATGAATCCTTGGGTGCATACGTCGGATGGACAGCGCTGAAGGGCTCCTTCTCGGATGGAATGCCCGTTTGCAATGAAAAAGGCGATCTTTCTCTAATATTTTCGGGCGAAGAATACTCAGGTGCTGAAGCGGTTCGGGAACTTAGGCAGCGCGGGCATTCGCTCGGCGAAAACCGAGCATCCTATCTCGTTCACGTTTTTGAAGAGAACTCTAACGCTCCAGCCTCTTTTAATGGACTTTTCCATGGGTGTCTGGCCAACCGGACATTGAACACGATAACAATCTTCAACGACCGGTATGGAATGCACCGGCTCTACTATCACGAGTCCACTGAAGCGTTTTATTTCGCTGGGGAAGCTAAGGCTATCCTTGCCGCACGTCCTGAGTTGCGAACACCTTCTCCTCAAGGCCTCGGCGAATTCGCTACGTGTGGCTGTGTTTTAGAGAACCGCACGATTTTCAAGGATATTCACGTTGTGCCAGCAGCATCCACATGGATTTTCCGAAATTCAACTCTCGAGCAAAAAAGTACTTATTTTGACCCGAGTGAGTGGGAACAGCAGACGCCCCTAGATCCAGAGTCTTACCATCAAGAATTGCGTGCAGCGCTTTCGCGCGGTTTGCCAGCTTATTTTGCCGGGCCAGAGAGGGTCGGAGTCGCTATCACAGGAGGTTTGGATACGCGAGTCATCATGGCGTTGGGAGGATCAGCCCCCTCGTCAGTCCCTTGTTACACCTTCGGGGGAATGTTTCGGGAGTGCCAGGATGTGCAGGTGGGCCGGAAGGTTGCTGAGGCATGTCATCAAACCCACGATGTCATAAAAGTCGGACAAGATTTCCTGCAGCAATTTCCGCACTATGCTGAGCGCAGCATTTACCTGTCGGAAGGTGGCGTTGACGTCTATCGGGCTTCCGATCTTTATGTCAGCCAGAGAGCACGCGAAATTGCGCCCGCGAAGGTGGTGGGTACGTACGGCAGCGAAGTCGTGAGACACGCGGTTATGTTTAAGCCGATGCACCTTACCGAAGGGGTACTTCACCCTGATTTCATGGGCCAGGTGAAGCAGGCAGGTGAAACATACAGAAGGGTGCGACAAGCACATCCAGTGACGTTTGCCGCTTTCCGACAATCGCCGTGGTACCACCATGGAATTCTCGCTTTGGAACAGACACAGCTAACAGTTCGATCTCCTTATCTCGACAACAACTTTGTACGCACCGTTTTCCGTGATCCTTCGAAAGACCTCGCCGGAGGTGACGTCCGCCTGCGCTTGATCGGAAACGGCGACTCCGCGATGGGGGCCATCCGGTCGGATCGCGGACTAGGGGGAAACTCGAACTCGTTGGCCAGAGCGCTCTTGCGAGCTTATCTCGAATTTACCTTCAAAGCAGAATACGCGTACGACTATGGGATGCCCCAACCGGTGGCGCGCATTGACCATTCGCTTTCTGCGTTTCGTCTGGAGCGTTTGTTCTTGGGGCGTCACAAGTTCCTCCATTTCCGGATCTGGTATCGTGATCAACTATCGAGCTATGTTCGCCAGATGTTACTCGATCCCCTATCCCTGTCACGGCCATACATCCAGAAGCCGATAGTGGAGAACATCGTTGATGGCCATCTCAAAGGAAACCGAAATTACACCACAGAGATCCATCGACTTCTAACTTTGGAGTTGTTGCACCGGACCTTTTTCGACGGCAGATAATTCTGCAGTCTGGGCTCAGGGAAAAAGCCAGCTAGAATGAATTCCTCAGTCGCCAGTCTCATCTGTGCTTGCGCGATAGCGGGCTTGTTATACCTCGACCGAGAGAGCGCACCCCGCTCTTCTTTGGCCCTTTGGTTGCCGGGCATTTGGATAGCGATCGACGGATCGAGGCCGCTCTCAGTATGGCTTGGTATGAGCCCGCCCACCAACATGCGTCTGGATGGTAGCCCATTCGATGCCGCGGTGTTTGGCCTCCTGCTGGCCGTCGCAATTGTCGTCTTGATTAGCCGCAGGCGTCGAACTCAAGCCTTGCTATTGTCCAGTTGGCCGATCTTAGTCTATTTTCTGTTTTGCCTTATCAGCGTTGTCTGGTCGTCGCATTCGGATGTTTCATTAAAGCGTTGGATTAAAGCCGTTGGCGACCTAGCAATGGTGTCTATCATAGCAACAGACTTACATCCGGTAGCTGCCCTAAGACGGCTGGTATCTAGGGTTGGCTTCTTGCTATTCCCGACGTCGGTGCTTTTCATCAAATATTTTGGCGATCTAGGTCGAGGATATACATCCGACGGCTTGCCGATGAATACCGGTGTTACAACAAACAAAAATACCCTGGGTGTCGTCGTTCTAGTGATTTCGCTCGTGGTGCTTTCAAACGTGCGCTCACTCCTGATGCAGAAAGACCAATTCCACCGTGTTCGACGGCTGTCAGCACAGGGCATTTTACTGGCATTTGGGGTTACGTTATTACTCATGGCCCAGAGCTCGACCTGCAAAGCATGCTTTGCGCTCGGAAGTTTTCTCATCATCGTGTCAAACTTCCGCTCGATCAGACGACAACCGGCGCGTCTCCATGCGCTTTGTCTTGCTACACTACTTGTGGCAGGCAGCGCGCTATTTTTCGGACAAGAAGGTGTGGCGAATGCATTAGGTCGAGAATCCAATATGAGCGGGCGCACTGATATATGGAACGCGGTACTTCCGGCTGTACCCAATTCGGTGGTCGGGGCCGGATTCGAAAGCTTCTGGATCAGTCCCAATGTGCGGATATTTCAGCAAACGCTTCTAAGTCAGGGCTGGTACCCTCCTTTGGTTGAAGATCTCAACGAGGCACACGACGGGTACATCGAGGTTTACCTGAACTTGGGGTGGATCGGTCTGTTCCTCATCGTCGCAATCTTGATCGGGGGCTACCGACGATCCGTGAAGGCTTTTCAGTGCGATCCCGAACTCGGTGGACTATTTCTTGCCTATGTCGTCGTGGCAGTGTTCTATAACGTCACCGAAGCAGGATTTCGGATGTTAAGTCCGTCTTGGATATTCCTGCTTCTGGCTATAGTCAGTGCGAGCGCACTCACCGCCGTTGGCATCCGGGGTGGGAAGTCCGCAATCCTTAGTTCGCGGACGGTGACAGATAACACAGCGACTGTTTTCGATAACGTCATTGCCGAAAGAAAGACTGTCTCCCCCGGGCTGTTGAGCTCGCTCTGAAATTCAGCGCTGCGGCACAACTCTAGCTTCAGTCGAAGTATTCCAGATAACGTCCGCATATCCCGAGAGGCAATCGGGACAAAATCAAAGCACGAGCGAGCAACCCAGCGGTATCAATCAAAGGATAGATCGTTGAAACCTTTTCAGTCCGACGGCACATTCCACCCCATCGCAACCGGGCAAGGACTTCGACGAAAAGCGATCCGTAGTGCGTTGGCGACAGTTACTGGTTCCGCCGGTCAGTTCTTCGTCGGTATGGGGACTGTGGTTATCTTGGCGCGTCTGCTAACTCCATCGGACTTTGGCATCGTAACGATGGTCACTACATTTAGCTTGCTTTTACGCAGCGTCGGGTTGAACGGATTCACCGAATTGATCATGCAGCGCGAGGAGGTCACCGATGCCCTCGCTAGCAATCTCTTTTGGATCAATCTGTTTGTTGGAGTAGTTCTGGCTGTCGCATTTGCAGCGTCAGGTCAATTGCTTGCGAGCTTGTTTCACAACTCGTCTGTTACTCGAGTAGCACAAGGAATGTCGCTGACGATTGTTATTGCCTCAACGGGTTATATCCATACGGGACTTCTGCAGCGCGCCATGCATTTCCGCACCACTGCAATCATCAACTTCGTCGCGCAAGTACTTCAATTTGTTGTGTCTGTCATTTTGGCGATCGCGGGTTGGCACTACTGGGCATTGGTTTGGGGCAGCGTTGCGCAGACAGCAACACTCGCAGTTGGCGCTTGGCTGGCTTGCCGGTGGATGCCTAGCGCGCCGAAGCGGGGCACAGGCACCGGTTCCGGGTTGAAATTCGCGCTGAATGTTTATTCGCATTATGCCTTTTGGTACTTCACGCGCAATACTGACAATTTTCTCGTCGGCTGGCGATTCGGCGATCGAGCCCTCGGATTCTACAAGAAGGCATTCGACTTGTTTGTTCTGCCCCAGACCCAGCTAATGTCGCCAATGAACGCCGTTGTAGTCAGCACACTGAGTCGTGTGAGACGGGATCGAGAACAATTTCAACGTTATTTCCTGCGTGCCGTGTCGGTTTTGGCCCTGTTTGGAATGGGGATAGGCGCCGATTTCGCGTTGGTAGGATCGGATATCATTCGATTTCTTTTGGGTCCCGGATGGGGGGAATCCGGCCGAATTTTCTCACTATTTGGCCCCGGAATCGGCGTGATGATGCTGTACTACACCCATGGGTGGATTCACCTTTCGATCGGCCGCCCGGATAGGTGGTTCCGCTGGGGGTTGATGGAGTTTGTATTTACGGCCAGTCTGTTCTTGCTGGGGCTACACTGGGGTCCTTCGGGAATTGCTCTGGCTTGGACCGTTTCGTATTTTCTGCTCATGTTTCCTGGATTCAAGTACGCGGGCAGGCCGATCGGGCTCGGAGTCGGACCAATATTCGCCACAATATGGAAATTCTTTGCCGCATCAGTTATTGCAGGGATAACGACTGCCGCCATCGTAACCCTGATGCACTATTCTTCGGCGGCAGATACTGCCCGTGACGCTCTGGTCCGAATGGTCGTTGTTTCTCTATTGTTTTTGGCTCTGTATCTCGTTGGCGTAGTCGCCCTCCACAACGGACACAAGCCGATCAGTGACACCATTGGGCTGATTCGTGAAATGTTGCCCGAACGTGCCTCAAGACAAACGGTGCTCACAGTGGTCGACGCTGAAGAACTCTTGGCCAAACCTTGATCGAAGTGTTCTTCGCGCTTGGCGGTCCATAAAATTCCTCTTGCTAAGAAGGTCATTTGAGGATTGTGAATGTTGAGAGTTATGGAAGACAGGAGTTTACAAAAGATGCCACAAGAGCCCGCTGAAGCATCAACAAGTCGACTGCGCATTTTGTTGTTGGCACCGAATTGCGACCCAACCGATGTCAGCATCCCTCTCGTCACTTATTCTCACGCGGCGGCGCTGGCCGACCTCCACGATGTTGCTCTGGTGATTGGATCTCCAGTTGAGGACCGCGTACGAAGCGCAAGGGCAAACTTTCGAACAATAGAAGTAGTTCGGATGCCAATGTTGGAGCGAATTTGGGCGTGGGCCCTGAAGAGGATCTTCAAATACAATTTCGATACTCAGGCGCTAACCGCGTTCACCTATCCGTTTTCTCTTGCCTTTGAATGGTATGCTTGGCGCCAACTGAAAGCCCGAATTCGTGCAGGTGAGTTCGATGTTGTCCTACGTCTAATACCGATGTCGCCTGTAATGCCGAGCCCTTTTGCGTTCTTCCTCCGAAAGGGGCCTGTACCTTTCGTTCTCGGGCCGCTTAACGGAGGATTGCCTTGGCCTTCCGGTTTCAGCCAGCTGAGAGCCAAAAGCAGTGGATTTCCAACATGCGGAATGTGTACCGTTACTTGCCTTTCGCTCGCTCCACCTACCGAAATGCATCAGCAATCATTGCCGCGTCGTCTCAGGTTTATGCGGAGTTCGCCAAATATCACGAAAAACTGTTTTTCATACCTGAGCCTGGTATCAGTCGCTCGATGTGTCATGAAGACACACGAAAGCCGGATCCGGGCGCCAGGCTTGAGCTGCTTTTTGTTGGAGGGTTAGTTCCCAGAAAGGCCTGTGACCTTGCGTTGCGCGCATCCGCACCGTTTTTGCGGAATAACTCGGCTCACTTCACCGTGATTGGCGATGGTCGTGAGCGTAACCGTCTCGAGCAGCTTGCTAAGTCCCTCGGAGTTGAAAATGCTGTTTCGTTCTGCGGCTGGCTGAGTCACGACGAAGTACTCAGAAGAATGCGATCAGCTGATATTTTTGTGTTTCCGTCCGTCCGAGACAATGGTGCAGGCGTTGTTTTTGAAGCCCTTGCGTGCGGAGCCGTACCTGTCGTGACAGACTTTGGCGGGCCCGGTGACATCGTTTATCCAGAAGTCGGATACAAGGTGACTCTTACAAATGAGAGTGACGTAGTGACCCAGATGGAGAATGCCTTGGCGAAGCTCGTAAACGACCGAGATCTTCTTGAACGTTTGCGGAAGCAAGGTATGGCTTATGCACGCGAGCGCCTTACGTGGGACGCAAAGGCGATGGATACAACCAAGGTCTTGGAATGGGTCGTGCGTGAGGTACCAAAACCGCGATTTTTACCCCCCAAGATACTCCACATGGAGAATGCAAGCTTGTCTTATACGTCAAGGATACGCAAGGTGGGTTATGAATACGACGATTCGAAGAATCTTGACAGCTAATAGCCTCTCCCGCCGATTTTACTTCGCGGCTAGGGAGGCCTACAGGGTCCGTCGGGCATCAAGAGGTGCTGGGCGCTATTTCCTGAACGCCGATCAATTCAATACCGCGCTCCGTGCACACGACGGAAACGCTCTCGTCGATCTCCACACAGCGGATGGCCTCACGATCACAATTAGGAAGAACTACGGCGACGCTATGACTGTTGGTGAGATATTCATGGACGATTGTTATGTCCAGGGCCTGAGTCTCCCGAAGAACCCGATCGTTGTAGATGTCGGCGGTTTCATCGGTGACTTCTCGTTGTACGCGGTCAAACGCCTCAATGCACGGCGAGTAATCGTGTGCGAGCCATCGCCGCGAAATTGGGCATTGCTTCTCAAAAACATCGCCAACAATGGGTACGAAGATCGTATAGAACCGGTGAACAAGGCCGTTACCGATGGCAGTGACGCGATGATGAATATTGATGCCCCTGATGAATATCAGTGCATGGTCTCCGCGTACTATCCAAGTGCGCAACCATTGAGCGCCGTTCCAGGAATTTCTCTTGGACAGCTTCTCCAGGAGCACGCAGTCGAGAGCGTCGATTTATTGAAGATAGACTGCGAAGGTGGCGAGTATGCAATTCTCGAGAGTACTACGTCCGATGTGCTTAGTCGCATCCGGAATATCGTGTTCGAGTATCACGGCGTCAGCGAAGGATGGTCCAACCTGGAGAGCGTGAAGCAACGGCTTCGCCGTGAGGGATACGTCCTGAATATGCATCGGGGACTCGTGTCGGCGTCGAGGCCGTAATGGAATGGGGACAATCTCCGGAACCAGGCAAACGAATTCAATGGGCTCGGGATCATGTCGCAAGGGCAACACCTTTTTGGCGACCAAGTTTTCCGCGCAGGCTTCGCGCAATGAGCCTGAGGCTCAAGCAACCGGCAATTCACGACTCGAAATCGAAGTGGCCCTATTGTCTGGTTGTCAAGACCGGCACTATGCCTTCGGCTTAGCGATGGCCCTGGCTTCAAATGGCGCCTCGGTCGAAGTCATTGGCAGTGATGAGATAGACAGTCACGAGTTTCACACCACACGCAACTTGCGTTTCCTCAACTTTCGCAGTGGCTCGAACGCCAACGCGGGCGTGGTGCAGAAGTTGTGGCGGTTGTTCCTCTACTACCAAAAACTCATTCTCTATGTCGCGAGTTCCAGATCGAAAGTTCTGCATATTTTATGGAACTACAAGCTTGAGTCATTCGACCGCACCATTCTGATGCTTTACTACAAAGTCTCCGGAAAGAAAGTGGCTTTCACTGCTCACAACGTAAACCAGGCGAGGCGGGATTCGCGGGATTCCTGGCTGAACCGCGCGACTCTAAAAGTTCAATACCGTCTTTGTGATCACATATTTGTCCATACCAGGAAAATGAAAGAAGAACTGTGCCAGGATTTCGGCGTCGCTGACCTCAGGGTCTCTCTGTGATTCGGTACCCCATTAACAATGCCTTTCCCGATACGGAACTTACGCCAGCTGAAGCAAAGCGGCGCCTCGGTTTGGCGGAGAACGAAAAGGTCATTCTGTTCCTTGGCCGAATCGTGCCATACAAGGGAATCGAATACCTGCTGCAGGCCGCCCGTCTGCTGATGGTCGATGAGCAGGCGAGCTACAGGCTGATCATTGCTGGGGAACCAAAGAAAGGATCAGAGCTTTACCTTGAGGAAATCCGGGGATTTGTCGATCGAGATTTCGCTCCTGGACAGGTCATTTTGCGGCTGCAGTTTATCCCCGACGAGGAAATGGAGTTGTACCTGAAAGGGGCTGATGTCATGGTCCTTCCATACAAGGAGATATTCCAGAGTGGTGTACTGTTTCTGGCCTACACCTTTGGCCTGCCGGTGGTCGCGACTGATGTTGGATCTTTCCGGGATGAGGTTGTCGAGGGCCGCACGGGATTCGTCTGCAAACCCGGAGATCCCACGGAATTAGCTAGAGCGGTCAGAACCTATTTCGAGAGCGATCTCTTCAAGAATCTGAGAGCTAGCCGGTGGGAACTGCAGGACTACGCTCGACAAAACCATTCTTGGGGCGCGGCCGCCAAAGTCACCTGCAACGCTTACGCGCAGATCTTGAAGAAAGAATCCTAAGGGACCGAACGGACATACGGAAAAGAGTTTTTGTATGCAAATCCGAACTTTGGGGACTCGTTCCACCACAGCACGTGCAGGGTTGACTATCGTGTCTTTTTGGGAAAACAGTGACCCGACGGTCATGGCCCAACGATCGGCGGTTTGTGATCTTTCGGCACGTGATGTGGTACTTCTGTGTCTGGCGCTGGCCTGGTTCGGGCCACTAAACTCTCCTCAGGACGCAAAGCGCCCTGATTGGAGACCAGAGATAAATGAGACGCGGTTTGCATCTTTCCCCCCTTATCTCAGTTTTACTGTTTTTTTCTACATTTTCACATGGGCAGGCATGGTCGGGCATCCTCGCGCCGGCGCGGGCGGTAGACTGGACGAATGCAGGAGTTCCCGGAGGTGTTCCGAGCGGGAGTTGGGCGAATTGCGTGACCACAGCTTGTAACACAGCCTTATCGACTCCGACGGCGGCGAACATCAATGCTGCTTGCGCTTCCGCTCCGGCTCGAAGCGTTGTGCAGATTCCCGCAACAACGATAACTCTCAATGCCTCGATTCATTGCAATACCAGCAATGTCGTCCTGCGAGGAGCAGGGACCACCCAAACAACTATCAACCTCAATGGAAACAATGTTTTGATGGGTAACGGCAGCGGCGCGCAAGGTTCGACTCCTACTGGATTAGGATCGACGAGTCTCAGCACCTTGACTCTGGGCAGCACCGTCTTGACTGTAGGCAGCGTTTCAGGAATGTCAGCTGGGCAAATTATTGAGATTGACGAACTAAATGACAGTTACGTGAATGCGTCTGGCAACGAAGGCAACGAGAACGCAGTCCGGTGCAGCAGTCCGTTAAATTTCTTTGGCTGTAGCACACGCTCCCAGGGCGAATGGGCGCAGATCGTCAGCGTGAATAGCGGTGCCAACCAAATCACAATTGCTGCTCCGGGACTTTCAAAGAAGTACTCATCGAGTCTGACGCCGCAGGTCTTTTACTGGAGCACCAGCGGAGTCTATAGTTACGATGGCATTGAAGACTTGAAGGTGGATGCAGGGAAGTCCACAACCTCTGATTTCGCCGTAGCTTTTGTCTTTTGCAATTTCTGCTGGACAAAAAACGTTGCCGTGGTCAACGGTCATCGCGCGGGAATTTATTCTCTCTTGAGCTACCGCGACGAAATACGGGACAGCTACATCTCCGAGTCAAACACCGCTGGCGCACCAACTGAATATGGAATTGAGTGCGACAGATGTGCTTTAGCAAAAATTGAAAACAATGTCTTGTTCGGAATCACTTCGCCCATTGTTCTGGAATCAGCATATGGCACGGTCGTTGGTTACAACTACACTCTCAACACTGCCAGCGACAACCTGTTCCCTACGATGGATACACACCGAGCGCACAACTACGACCAACTTTACGAAGGAAACGTAACTTCCAACGTTGACTGGGATTTCGTTTGGGGGTCGGCTTCGCATAATACTTTGTATCGCAACTTCATCTGGGGCAATAATCCTAACAAGTCCAACTATCGGACTCCTGTCAACGCCGACGCCTATCAGCGATACATGAACATCGTTGCTAACGTGTTGGGGGATCCGACATTGCATACCCAGTACGTGTGCGACCAGTCTCACCCGCTTGGTTCAGATAGTTTCATTTACGGATTTGGTTGGAATAATGGATGCTTCGGTGGGAGCGGAAATTACGATGCCACCGTAGAAAGTAGCGTTGTTCGGTGGGGCAACTGGGACGCTGTGACGTGGAAGGCAAATGGAAGCACGAATGGCGTACGCTACTGCACCGGGTCGGGAGCCGGAAACGCAGCTTGCACCGCATCTGAGACAGCCAACAGCGATCCCACATTTCCTGGCTTAGCAAATCCCAGCACTTCGTTGCCGGCTTCGTTCTACAACGGCGTGACGTCAGCTCATGCTTCCTGCGGTACGGGGCTTTCTTTCTGGAAAAACCCATCCACAGGGTCATGCCCCGCGTATCCACCTATCGGGCCTGACGTTGCCTGTACGAAGAATTGCACCGCGAATACGGCGAATCACGCGGCCATGATTCCTGCGCAGCTCTGTTATCAGAACACTTCAAAAGACAGCAACGGATTCCTGACGGCTTTCGACGCCAATGCTTGCTATGCAAGCGACTCGTCATCAAGTAGCGGCAGTCCGGCTCCGCCGACAGGCCTTGCTGCTGCAGTTCAGTAGACTTTAAACGCTGCAAACCTCGTGGGCTCACGTTGAGTTGACGAGGTTTGCGGCGAAACATCCCCCTTCCCCCCGCCTGTATTTGCGGTGAAACACTACTTTCTTGTCTCGCAGCCGTCCCCCGAAAAATATCCGAGTTGCCGGGTCATTCAGCCGGATGACCAGATGTCATTGCGAAATGGAGAATTTAAATCTCCCTGGCTGCAGGTTCTTAGGAGAGCCCATGGAATTCATAGTTGCTCCCTTGTCCGATAAAATCACAATGCAAACGACAGGAGAGGCGAAACAAATTCTCGAGTCCATCGTTGTTTTGAACGACTGGCTTGCGAAGAATGACTACAGCGCGTACGACACGTTTGACGGGCTCAGCTCCAGATTTCTTCGTCCGTTGACCTTCGAGACAAGGCTGTTGCGCACTGTTCTTCAGCAAGGCGTACGTCGGTTCCCATTCAATCTTCGCCCCGCGGTGGGTATAAACAAGAGCAAGTCGACCAAAGGTATGGGTTTCTTGGCACGAGCTTTCATTCGGCTCCACAAGGCAACTGGAGCGCCCGAATGGAGGGTTAAGGCCGAATCTGCTTTGGAATGGCTGATCGAAAACCGGTCGCCAGATTACACCGAAGCCTGCTGGGGTAATCATTTCGATTACCAGTCACGGACCTTCTACCTTCCAAAGGGGATGCCCACAGTCGTCTGGACCTCTCTTATCGGCCACGCATTCCTGGACGGATATGATCACTTCAGAAACGACCGCTACCTCCAGATTGCCACCAGCGCGTGCGAACACATTCTGAAAGATTTGAGTCATCATCAGGATGGAGCAGGGACCTGCATCAGTTATATCCCTAGTGCCAAGAGCCTGGTCCACAACGCGAACACTTTAGGCGGCAGTTTGCTCGCGCGTACCTATTCGTGCACGGGCAATCAGACTTATCTAGAACTCGCCCGGGGAGCCATGCAGTACACGGCTCAATACCAGAGGCCAGATGGTTCATGGTGGTACGGAGAGAAGCCCAATCTTCACTGGGTCGATAATTTTCATACGGCCTACGTTCTGGACTGCTTCAAGTTCTACACGGAATACACAAAAGATCGGCAATTTGAACCAGCGATGATGGCTGGGTATGAATACTGGAAGGAAACGTTTTTCCTGCACGATGGAACTCCGCGTTACTACGATCAGAAGACGCTTCCCCTTGACATCCAGTGTAGTTCGCAAGCAGTTGACACCCTGGTCTTCTTCAATGATCGCGATCCGGAGAACTTGGCCCTCGCCTTGAAAGTGGCGCAGTGGACAATCAAGAACATGCAGGACAGCTCTGGATATTTTTACTATCGTCGCTATTCCCCATGGCTAGTGAACAGAACCCCAACTCTCCATTGGGGACAGGCGACGATGCTATGCGCGCTGGCCGGATTGTACCGTTTGCTTTAGGGGCTTGATCGCGTGAAAATAGTCCAAAATGGGCGGTTGAGGTGCGAAGCGAAGTTTGTCCGCCGAGCACTATATGCAATGTGTGAAGGGGAGATGGCGGTAAAGAAATCTTTGAAGACGGGGGCGCGACTATGATGCTGGAATCATCGGACCCACGTGCGCTGGTGTTTTCGTACCGGAACATATTCCGCAATGCTATGTTCCGTTGCCCTCACTACGAATTCGAGGATCTCATTTCGCAAGTAGATTCGGTGGATTTACTTGCCCCAGAGTTCAGCGCGTCTGGTTTTTGGTACAACGTAGCAAAACGAGCGGCCTACCGGTCTCCTTTTGCTCCCAATCCTGGCATAAAGAGGATCGAGGTAAAGAAGCGCTACGATCTGTTTTTCGCCATTTGCGGTCAGCCGTCAGACCTGGTCATGGCGAACGCGGCTCTCGATTGGAGGAGTTCCTGCAAGGTCTCAGTCTGCCTGATCGATGAGTTTTGGATAAGCGAAATCAAGGCGTGCCGGAACCTCCTTCGCCTACTCGATAAGTTCGACGTCGTCGCGCTGTACTACAGGCAGACCGTTGATGCTCTCAACCGCCGGATGAGTTCGAAATGTATCTTCGTTCCCCCCGGCGTCGATGCAATCCGCTTCTGCCCCTATCCAAACCCTCTCAAGAGAGTGATTGATGTTTACAGCATCGGAAGGCGCTCGGAGGCCACCCATCAGAAACTGTTGAACATGGCGGCTGAAGATAATTTGTTTTATTTACATGACAGCATCGCGGGAAGCGACGCAATTGAATCACGGCAACACCGAGCACTATTTGCTCATGTCGCAAAAAGAAGCCGGTACTTCCTGGTGAATCCGGGGTTGATTGACCGACCTGATATCAGGGGCGATCAAATTGAAATCGGGAACCGCTATTTTGAAGGAGCGGCTTCCGGAACCATAATGCTCGGGGAGCGTCCCATTACTGAGAGTTTTGAGCAACTCTTCGACTGGCCTGACTCTGTGGTTGACTTGCCGTACAACTCAACTCATATCGACGCGGTCATCAGCGACATGGACCGGCAGCCGGGGAGAATCGAAGACATCCGGCGCACCAATGTGACTCAGGCCCTTCTGCGACATGACTGGGTATATAGATGGGAGGCAATTCTGCAGGCGGTTGGTGTTGCACCGATGCCGGAGTTGCACGCAAGAAAGAAACGCCTTCAGCGGTTGGCCGGAAACATTTCGAAACACGAAAATCAGATCGCAGGCGCCTCGCGGTCGGTGTGAGTTTGTGGCGGAGCGAGGTCGCAAGTGCTGAACAAGCCGCTAAGAACGACTCATATTGTTTGCCTTACGGCAATATTGTCATTGTTGGCTGGCGGATTGATTTGGCTATACGGCAACGGTCACGCCCAACTGGTTGACCTTCCTGTCGAGCCCGCTTTTCTGGTTCCAGGCGGAAAACACAACAGCTATGCGACGAGCTTCGCTGCGAAAGAACATCCTCTCTCTGAAGGGGCGAAATGGATATCCGGGAGAGCGAGCGGGGTTGACTGGGCGGACGTAAGAAGCAGCATCGGTTTCGCCTACGGAGCGGAGTCTGGAAAAGGGAAAGGCGACGAAGTCTACGATGATTCAACGGCTCTGTTGACGGGCAACTGGGGAGCGGATCAGACGGCTGAGGCGGAAGTGCACTCGAGCAATCCAAACGATCTCGACTTCGAAGAGGTTGAGTTACGGCTCCGAAGCTCTCTTTCCAGCCACCGTGCTACAGGTTACGAGGTACTTTTTCGCTGCTCGAAAACAGCAAACGCCTACGCATCTATAGTACGGTGGGACGGGCGGCTTGGGATGTTCACATATCTGACCCAGAAAAAAGGTGCAGAATTTGGAGTTGCGGATGGCGATCTAGTCAAGGCGACCATTGCCGGCAATGTGATTACGGGCTTCATAAACGGCGTCGAAGTAATTCGAGCGACCGATGATACATACCCTCACGGCAGCCCTGGCATGGGATTCTGGTTTAAGAGAAGCTCAAGCAAGAGATTTTGGCTTCGTAAGAATGCCGGCGTGAATACCGATTGCGGCTTCAGGCGCTTTGCCGCGTGGGACTGAGCCCTGCGTCGTTCCTAATTTGTTGCAGTTGCGAAGTCGGATGCTGAGCCTCTCGCTCTTACGAATCGACATCTGGTGTGTATTGGAGCAAGCCGAAATGACAACCCTCGATAGAGCTCTGATTTCGATAGATCGCCGTCCTTTAGATGCCGCACTTCGAGCACTGCTCGGTTTCGTCTGTATTCCCCTCCTTCCCTTTCTTACGCCAAGACGTCCGTTCCGGTTGGATCGTGGCCATTGGTCTGCTATTGCTAATGTTTTCTCTGAGGATCGTGCCTGTTTTTGTGCGGAGATTGTTGCCCCTATCACCTGAAGTGAAGGCAGTGTGGTCTGAGAGGCGAAACATCGCAAAACGATATGATTCCTTTCAATGGCAGAAGCTCTTTTTCGTAGGGCTTGGTCTGGTTTGCTACATGCTGATTTCGCGAGAATTCGCGACATCAGCTGTCGCCGTGTCGACCTTCTGCATTGTGTTTGGGGCAATTGGATTGATTCGATGGTATACGCAGTTGTCTAAGGCCCGAAGCAGCACCGTGAACCAGTATGTCTTGTAGTTCTCCGAAGTCTGTCTGGAGCGCCAATCACTCTGCTGCTATCGAATTATTCGAACGAAATACTAAGGAGCTGTAAAAAGTGGCTATCGCGAGTTCTCGGGTACTGGATTTGAAAGCGGGCGAGTGGGTGTGGGTTCGCAGCATGGACGAGATAATGGCGACCCTCGACAAGAACGGCAGGTTTGAGGAGTTGCCGTTCATGCCTCAGATGTTGAAGTACTGTGGGCAGAAGCTGCGCGTCGCCCGACGTGCCCATAAGGTGTGCGGTACACAACATGCGACCGTGAGCGGGAGCATGAATGACGCAGTCGTTATTGAAGATCTGCGCTGTGATGGACAGGGCTATGGCGGCTGTGAGATGAGCTGCCTCTTTCATCTGGAAAGAGGCGTGGCTAATTCGGGCAAATGGTGCCACCACGGGCTCCATCCCATCGCGACCTACCGTCCATGGCTGTACTGAAGCTGACTTATGGGCCGCACTAAACTTCCGCCTTCGCAGATGCCGTTGACTTGGGGCCGCGTTTTGTTTGTCAGGCGACGCAAATGACTGCGGCCACTAAGCCTCTTCCCTTCTGGTCAATTCCACAGTTCATCGAAGACTACACATCCGGAAATCAACGTATCAGCACGATCTTGAGTGCGATCTTCTTTGCGTTGTACTACAGGGTGGCGGAATCCGGGCTTGGATTCGGAACTCCCCTGCGGTGGCTTTATGACAAGGTCCAGGAGGTCCGCGGCAAAGCTCCGTACGTTCGTCGGATGGGCCGCCTCCCCCTGAACGGTCCAACGCCGACGATGAAACTCGATCTCCAACCGGGCGAGCTGGTGAGGATCAAGAGCCATACTGAGATTCTCGACAACTGTCAATCTCAACCTGGTGAATCGTGGGATGGGATTTCACCCGAGAACTTGTTCCTTTTTGTGGGAAAACTTTCGAGGTGAAGCATCGCGTCCGCAAGATCATTAACGAGAAGACTGGTCATCTGATGGAACTTAAGAACCCGTGCGTCGTGCTTGACGGGCTTCACTGTGGTGGGTTTTTCACCAAGCCGCTGTTCTGTGCCAGAGACAGCTATCCGTACTGGCGAGAAATTTGGCTCGAGCGAACGGATGAAAGGGTTCCGAAATAAGAGCTCGCAGGTTTGCTGCCCGTTGATGGGCTGGCAGTAGGACCACGGTGGCGAACGCACTTCCTAAACCATACAACGCAAGATCTATATGAAAACTAAAGTCCTCATCATCGTCGAGAATCTTCCGGTACCCTTCGACAGCCGCGTGTGGAAGGAAGCGTGTGCGTTATATAGCAACGGATACGAAGTCACTGTTTTGTGTCCACGAGGGAAAGGTTACGAGCGAGGACATGAGATTCTGGAGGGCGTCCACATCTATCGACATCCGGCGTCCAAGGAGGGAGACAGCGCTCTCGGATATGTCTGGGAATTCGGCTGGGCTCTTTTCTGGGAGTTCTTCTATGCGCTCTGGATTTATTTGCGCCATGGATTTCACATTATCCAGGGCTGCAATCCCCCGGATGACATTTTTCTGATTGCGCTGCCGTACAAACTTTTTGGCGTGAAGTACATTTTCGATCACCACGACGCGAATCCGGAACTCTATCTTTCGAAGTACGGCAAAACGGGATTTTTGTACAAGAGTCAGGTATGGCTTGAGCGTATGACATATCTTTGCAGCAATGTGGTGATGGCAACCAACGCCAGTTACAAAGATTTGGCCGTTGAACGGGGAGGGCTTGATCCAAGCAACGTTTTCATTGTGCGCAACGGTCCGGACCTCGAGACTTTTAAGATTGTCCCGCCTAACCCTGCTCTGAAATATGGTCAGCGCTATCTGGTCGGTTACGTGGGAACGATGAGCATTCAAGAGGGTCTCGATATCCTCTTGGATGTTGCACAGTACATAAAAACGTCTGGGCGCGACGATGTGCATTTCACCTGCGTTGGCGGCGGCCCTGCGCTCGCTAGTCTTCGCGAAATGACGAAACAGAAGGGGCTTCAAGACATCGTCAATTTCACCGGACGCATCTCAGACGCAGATCTGCTTTCCGTTCTCTCGACCGCCGATGTCTGTGTAAACCCTGACAAGCCATGCGAGATGAACGACATTTCGACCATGATCAAGATCATGGAGTACATGGCACTCGGAAAGCCCATCGTCCAGTTCGATTTGAAACAGGGCAGGTTTAGTGCCGGAGAGGCATCGCTTTATGCCGACAATCAGAATCAGGTGCCCGATTTTTCCGAGAAGATCCTCTGGTTGCTCGATCATCCAGAAGTGAGGCAGCGAATGGGTGAGTTCGGCGTACGCCGGGTGAAAGACGAACTCGCCTGGGAGCACTCCGTCCCAAATCTTGTGACAGCCTATGAAACGGCTATGAGTAAGCGCGGAGAATCAAGAATAGTGTCGGATCCAGCCTGAGACGTCGAAGGTGCGATTCGAAACAATTTCCATGTTTCGAAAAAAAGAAAAGAAGCATCTCCGGCAACGATCGAAAAGATGAGCCTGCGCCCCTCATCGCTGTTGCGCTCGAATCGATAAGAGCGAGGAGATAGTTCACTGCATGCGCTTCACAAACATCGATCTCGCCGGCGCGCAGGTAATCGACCCCGTTCCACACCCGGACGAGCGCGGACGTTTTATGCGCGCCTGGTGTTTGCGAGAATTTGCCGAGCACGGTATCGACTTTGTACCCCTTCAGGCGAACTTGGGATTGAGTTTGCGCAAGGGAACAATCCGGGGCATGCACTACCAGGTGGTACCCGCGTTGGAGGCTAAATTGGTCCGATGCACACGGGGAGCGATGTTCGATGTTGTACTCGACGTCAGGCCTGGGTCGCCATCATTCGGGCGCTGGTACGGAACCGAATTGACGGCGGAAAACGGACGCATGTTGTATTTACCTGAGGGTTGTGCGCACGGGTATCAGACGTTAGTGGACGAAACGGAAATGCACTATATGGCATCCGAGGTGTACACCCCGGATGCTGCACGCGGAATGCGTTTTGACGATCCAAAGTTCGGTATCAATTGGCCCTTCCCCGTTACCTGCATATCAGAGCAAGACCGCAACTGGCCGCTAGTTGGATAACGGAATGGCAAAATGCCTAACCCCAGGTGAGGCGCTGGGAATGTCGATGAAACGGTTTCTGCTTGTTTTCGGAAGAATTGGGGCGGAGCCGCTTGGGAGGACTGAGATATGAAAGTCGTTCTTTTCTGCGGAGGATTAGGCCTCCGGATACGAGATGCAGAGGATATTCCAAAGCCGATGGTTCGAATCGGCTATCGTCCGATTCTGTGGCATGTGATGAAGTACTACGCTCACTTCGGGCATAAGGATTTCATTCTCTGTCTTGGGTATCGCGCCGACGTTGTGAAAAACTACTTTCTGAAT
Source organism: uncultured Acidobacteriota bacterium (assembly GCA_963820895.1). GTDB lineage: Bacteria > Acidobacteriota > Terriglobia > Terriglobales > Acidobacteriaceae > Sulfotelmatobacter. The sequence continues at coordinate 307,301 of CAWGBW010000015.1, read as the reverse complement.
TACAACGAATGCGTCTCCAACGACTTCGTGTTGTCGGGCGGCGGTAAGAAACTCGAGCTTTTCAACAGCGACATCCAGGACTGGAAGATCACTTTTGCAGACACCGGAATCAATGCGAATATCGGACAGCGCCTGAAAGCCGTGGAGCAACACCTCGATGGGGAAGAGGAATTTCTCGCCAATTACAGTGACGGGCTAACGAATCTTCCGCTGCCGCAGCAGTTGGCTCACTTCCGCCAACAGAACAAGGTAGCAAGCTTTCTTTGTGTCAAGCCCAACCTAAGCTATCACATGGTCTCGCTCGAGGAGGGGGAAAGCCACCTCGTATCCGGCATCAACGCGATCAGCGACGGAAGCTTGCGGATCAACGGCGGCTTCTTCATCTTCAAGAAGAAAATTTTCGACTATATCGGTGCTGGAGAAGAGCTTGTCAGCGAACCGTTCCAAAGGCTAGTCACGGAGAAGGAGTTGATAGGCTATCGCTACGACGGCTTCTGGGCGAGCATGGACACGTTTAAGGACAGACAGCATCTTGAGAGCCTTTTCGAAAGTTCGACCGCACCCTGGGAACTTTGGAAAAATAACGGCAACGGCAAGCATGATACCCACGCCACGCCAAGGCGTTTGCAAACAACCTCAGCTACTTAAGACAAGAAATCACAATGACATCACAGGCATTTGAGTTTAGGAGACGTCGATGAGTGTTGATACCGCCCTGCAAGGACTGGAGGATAACGGCCGTCCGATCCGTGTCGGAATGGTCGGCGCCGGCGCAACTGGCCGGGCGATCGCTTTGCAACTCGGAACGCCTGTCCCCGGGATGCGTCTGGTTGCGCTTGCCAACCGAACACCGGAACACGGCGAGCGAGCGTTCCGCGAGGCTGGCATCGAAGAGTGGACACGCGCCGACTCTACGCATTCTGCAGAAGCCGCAATTGCGCGCGGTCTTCCAGTCTTGACCGACGACCCGTCGGTCCTGACACAGTGCGATGCCATCGATATCTTGTTGGAAGTCACTGGAACGATCGAGCCCGCTGCCCGCGTCGCTCTGGATGCGTTTGATCACGGTAAGCATGTGGTGCTGGTAAACGCCGAATTGGACTCGTTGATCGGTCCTATTTTGAAGGCAAAGGCGGACAAAGCCGGTGTTGTAGTAACCCACACCGACGGCGATGAGCCCGGGGTCGCGATGACACTCCTGCGCTATCTGCGAACACTGGGTCTTCGGATAGTGGCTGCAGGGAACATAAAAGGTATGGTCGACTACTACCGCAATCCAGATACGCAGCGGGGTTTTGCTGAAAAACATGGCCAGGACGTAAAGAAGGTCACGTCGTTTGCAGACTCCACCAAGCTATCGATGGAGGCGACAGTTCTTGCGAATGCCACCGGATTTCACGTCGGCCGCCGCGGCATGTACGGCCCTGCCTGTGGTTATGTCCGTGAGATCGGGAATTTATTGCCACCGGAGCAAATGCTGGAAACCGGGCTGGTGGACTACGCATTAGGCGCAGCTCCACACACTGGCGCCTTTGTTATTGTCCACGAAGATTCTCCACTCAAGAAGGTGCAACTCGCTTACTACAAGATTGGCGATGGGCCGTTTTACGTCTTCTACACTCCATTTCATTTACCCCATCTCCAGATTGCGTCCACCATTGGACGAGCCGTGGTCTATCGAGATCCGACCGTCGCTCCTGTGGCAGGTCCAGTCTGTGAAGTGGTGAGCGTCGCCAAGCGCAACTTGCGAGCAGGTGAGCGTTTGGACGGAGTTGGTGGTTTCTGTACTTATGGACTGATTGATAACAAGGTTGCCGCTCGTGATATGTCAGCCCTCCCCATTGGCCTGTCCGAAGGTCGCGTGTTGAGTCGAGATATTCCCAAAGACCAAGTTATCTCCTTCAGCGATGTTGAGCAGGTTTCCGAAGGAATTGTCGAGCGACTCTGGCGTGAGCAAAATCAGCTTTGGCCGGTTGCGTCAAACTTCACGGACAAGCAGCTGCAGCCCATCTCTGTGGTTGGGGTCCAATGAGTCTGAACCGATCATTCTGGAAGGGCCGCAAGGTTTTTGTCACCGGGCACACTGGATTCAAAGGGAGCTGGCTGTCGTTGTGGTTGAACGCGCTCGGGGCCGAGACGACCGGGTATGCACTTGATCCGCCAACCCAACCCAACTTGTTCGAGCAGGTCCGACTAGGACAGGCAGTCCAGTCGATTCAAGGAGACATACGCGACCTTCTGCGCCTCAAGAATGCAATTCAAGAATGCTCGCCGGAAATTGTCATCCACATGGCGGCACAGACGGTCGTGCGTCGAGGATACGAGGACCCGGTAGAGACCTACTCTTCGAACGTGATGGGAACCGTAAATTTGCTGGAATCCATACGGCAACTGAAGCGGCCTTGTGCGGTCGTCAGTGTCACCAGCGACAAGTGTTATGAAAATCGCGAGTGGACTTGGGGATACCGCGAGAACGAACCTATGGGCGGTCGGGACCCTTATTCGAATTCAAAAGGCTGCGCCGAACTTGTCACATCAGCCTATCGGGAGTCCTATTTTTCCCCCGAGTCGTTTTCGCAGCATGGCATTGCGGTCGCAAGCGCTCGCGCGGGCAATGCAATTGGCGGTGGTGATTGGACTAGCGATCAGCTCATTCCTGATCTCATGCGAGCGTTCCTCGCGGGGCGATCCTGCCTGATACGAAATCCCGCCTCGTATCGACCTTGGCAGTTTGTCCTGGAACCGCTACGCGGATATCTCATGCTCGCTGAGCGGCTGTTACAAGATGGACCCCGCTTCGCGTCAGCATGGAATTTTGGTCCCATCGACTCTGATGCGAAGCCGGTCTCCTGGATTGCAGACGAACTGGTTCGCTCTTGGGGCGACGCTTCGTGGACTCAAGATAAGGCTTCTCACCCCCACGAAGCTCATGCACTCAAGCTGGATGCCTCGAAGGCGAGGACTTTATTAGGATGGTCGCCGGTTCTTACCCTGAGACCAGCCCTGAAGTGGATAGTCGAGTGGTACCGCGCGTTCCAGTCTGGAGCAGACATGCGCCACGTCACTCGAAATCAAATCGAGCAATATGAAGCCCTCCCCGGGTCTGATATTGACCTGTCAAGTTGTGGATGATTTTGACAGGTTGGCCGAAAACGCCTATCGGTTTTTAGCCACGATTCGATTGTGAAAGCTAAGATTACTTCGTCTCAGGAGAAGGTCTCATGTCCTCACCAAATATAGTTGTTCTGGGCTCGGGTATGGCTGGTTTCGGAGCCGCGCATCGGCTTCATGCCGAGGGGATGTCGCCGGTCATGTACGACAAGAACGCCTACTATGGCGGTCATACAGCATCGTTTCGCTACGACACTGGATTTCTGTTCGACATCGGTCCGCACATTTCGTTCACCAAAGATCCGCGAATCCAGGAACTCTTCGCCGAAAGCGTGGACCAGCGATACGAAACCATCCAGATCAACCTGAACAACTACTGGCGCGGTCACTGGCCGCTGCATCCGGTACAACTCCATCTTCACGGGATGCCGGAAGATATGATTGTCAAGGTCATCACAGATTTTGTCGAAGAACGCAATGCTCCTGAGCGTCCGATCAAGAACTATGCGGACTGGCTGCTATGCGAGTTTTGGCAAGACCTTCGCCGAGTCTTTCCCATGCAGTACACGAGAAAGTATCACCTGACGTCGGCTGACAACATGAGCACCGACTGGCTTGGACCACGAATCTACCGTCCTAGCCTCGACGAAGTGCTCCGCGGAGCGATCTCTGCGTCAGCTCCGCACGTTCACTACATCACTCACTTCCGCTATCCGAGTGACGGCGGATTCCAGTTGCTACCTGAACAAGTTCGTTCCATTGGGTAACCTGAAACTCAATCACGAGCTGGTGTCTGTCGATCCCCGCGCACGACAGCTCACGTTTTCAAACGGCGTGTTAGCGCAATACGATTCACTGGTTTCTTCGGTGCCCTTGCCGGATCTGATTCGCATGATAAAAGGCGCGCCGCCGGAAGTCGTCGAGGCGTCCCAGCGCCTGGCGTGTTCCACATGCGTTCTAGTAAACATCGGTGTGAACCGCGAAGATATTTCCAAGGCTCACATGACCTATTTCTACGACGAGGACATTTGCTTCACACGGCTGGGCTTCCCGCACATGCTGTCAGCCAAGAACGCACCCCCCGGCGCGGGAAGCATTCAGGCAGAAGTTTACTTCTCCGACAAGTACAAGCCTTTCACCGGCGCTCCTGAAGACTGGATCGAACCGGTCAATCCGGGATCTCCAGCGCTGTGGTCTATTGCGCGAAGAGGACCAGAATCCTTTCCCGCAAGGCGATGTTGCTAAAATACGCCAACATCATCTTCGATCTCGAGCGCGCAAACGCGCTCAAGACTGTTCATGGCTATCTCGACGAGATCGGAATCGCCTACTGCGGCCGCTACGGGGACTGGGGTTACATGTGGACCGACGAGAGCTTCATTAGCGGGGAGCGTGCAGCCGAGCGCGCCCTTTCTGGGGCAGCGATTTGCAAGTAGCGCCTATGTTAGACAACTTCGTCAATCGATAGCGTAACCGTTCGCCCATGATGAACCTGAATCTCGAAACCGGCAGCGATGGGAGTTTAAAAGTTTTATGCTTGGGTTCGCATTCCGACGACATAGAGATTGGCTGCGGCGGTACGATCCTTCGATTAGTCGACCGCTACCCGCGTTGCACATTTCATTGGGTAGTGTTCAGTGCGATCGGAGTCCGGAAATCGGAAGCAGAGAGAGGCGCCGAACTGTTCGCGGGTTCGAAGCGCATCACAAAATCCTTCTTCAAGGAGTTCCCCGACACATTCATGCCATATGTTGGAGCGGACATAAAAAATGCTTTCGAAGAGATCAAGAAAGCGGTTTCGCCCGACGTGATTTTTACTCACAACCGCAAGGACGCGCACCAGGACCATCGCCTCATTTCGGAGCTGACGTGGAACGCGTTCCGGGATCATTTCATTCTGGAATACGAGATCCCGAAGTATGACGGCGATATGGGGCGGCCGAACGTGTTTGTGCCGCTTGAGTCAGCAGTGTGCCAGAAAAAAGTACAGCTGATTATCGAAACTTTTGAGTCCCAGCGTTCCAAGCGTTGGTTTGAAGATAATACATTCCTTTCGCTCCTTCGCTTGCGTGGCATGGAATGCAACTCTCCAAGCGGTTACGCCGAAGCTTTTTACTGTCGCAAGATGGTTCTTTGAGCTAACGACAACGCAACGGGGATTGTGAGGCAGTCAGCCGCTCTCTCTTTTCTGACGTTGCCGCATCCAGGATTCAGTTTCGTCCTTCACATATTGTGGGGTCTGATTTGAGCTCTCCCCCGCGAACGGCTATTGTCCTTCCGTATCCGGTCGAATAAACGATTACCAGGAGAATTACATTGGGTTTGTCTGTCAGCGTCTTTGGGTTGGGATATGTCGGCTCGGTGTCGGCCGCCTGCTTCGCCTCCATGGGCCATAAGGTCATTGGAGTGGACGTGAGCCGTGCCAAAGTTGAAATGATGGACTCGGGCCGCACTCCGATCATCGAAGCCCGCATGACCGAATTGATCGCCGAAGCAAAGAACGCGCAACTTCTGCAGGCGACGACTGATGCAACTACCGCCGTACTCAATTCTGACGTTTCGTTCGTTTGCGTTGGTACTCCCAGCCTAAGAAATGGCAAGCTTGATCTCAGCCATATTGAGAGTGTGGCGCGTGAGATCGGTGCCGCGATGCGTCAGAAGACTTCGCCCCACGTTTTCGTTCTGCGCAGTACGGTGCTGGCAGGAACCACCGAAACCGTCGTGCTCCCCATTCTTGAAAGGGAGAGCGGCAAGAAGTGTGGGCGGGATTTCACGATCTGCTACAACCCGGAGTTTATGCGCGAAGGAAGCGCCGTCGCAGACTTCCTCAATCCGCCGTATACCATACTTGGTGCGGGCGACGCCAATCATCTCGGGCCACTGCGCGAGCTCTACAAGAACACTCCGGGAACGCTCTACGAGACGACCATTTCTGTCGCCGAGATGGTCAAGTATTTCTCTAACTGCTATCACGCGGTGAAGATCGGTTTTGCCAATGAGATGGGAACCATGTGCAAACATCTCGGTGTCGATGCGGACGAGGTGACAAAGATTTTCACTTCCGACACCAAGCTGAACATTTCGTCTGCATATCTTGCTCCGGGCTTCGCTTTTGGCGGTTCCTGCCTTCCAAAGGATCTGCGGGCCATCACCTATAAGGCCAAGGAACTCGATCTCAGGTTGCCGCTTCTTGAATCGCTCATGCCGAGCAACGTCGAGCACGTCGATCGCGCCGTCGAAATGGTGTTGAGTACTGGAAAGAAAAAGGTTGCGCAACTTGGACTGAGCTTCAAAGCGGGCACTGACGACCTCCGCGAAAGTCCGCAGGTTCAGTTGATCAAGCGCTTGATGGGGGAAGGTCTCGAAGTCAAGGTGTGGGACGAGGATGTCTCACTCGGGCGAATTGCTGGTTCCAATCGAAAATATATTGAAGAGATCATCCCTCACATTGGATCTGTGCTGTCGGCCGACCTCGAAGGCACGTTGCGGGCCGCAGAGGTGGTGATCCTGGGCAACAGATCCGCGAGTAAGGACCAGCTTGCGAAGTTTCTCCAGCCACAACAGATCGTAATTGACCTGATCCACCTCGATAAGACCCGGCGTCCCGGAGGCAGCGAAACGTACGAGGGGATCTGCTGGTGATAAAAAGGGATGCGGCGAGCTTCTTGGCCACGCTTTCCCAGGAGATTCTGACAGTTGTATTTTGCTGCTCGACCATAGCTACGTTCGCCTTGCAATTATTCCCGATGGAACAACTACTCAACTTTGTTTGGCTGGTGATCGCTCTGGGAAGTCTGGCAATGTGCTGGAGAACCAAGGCATGCCTTGGAAGCGCAAAGAGGACTAACTTCCTCCGTTTGCTCACAGTTGCCATCTGTCTGTCGGCCTTTGCCTTGCCAATTGTCTCGGCCTCGGACGACATGAACGCACTGAGCCCAGACGCGGAAGAAACCGGCTCCAGCGACTGCATCGTAAAGAAATCTTCCTCTACCGTTTCGCCAACTTCTGGCAACGCTGCTCCGCCGGTCTGGGCGCTAACTCAAATCTGGTCACTGACACCGGAGATGAGACCGACAGACGGAATCCCCGATTTCCCTAACCCTCAGCCTGCGCAAGCCTCAGCAAACAAATCGGCCTGCAGGGCACCTCCATGTTCCGACTTCTTGTGCGCCGACTGCGCCCGCTCTATGAGCGCAGTCTCTCATTTTGAACTTTGTGCGCGCTCTCTCTCCGGTTTCTACCCGGCGAGCGGCATGCACAACCGCATGCGCATGTTGTTCCTCAGGGGCCATGGAGATGCAAATGACAGACACATCTTATTGCAGGGAGCAGGAATATAGGTCTAGTGAAGTAGAGAAAGTCGCGGAGGAGGGCGGCCCGACGGATCTCCGGCTGGATACGGGAGTTAGCCTACGGCAAGATTTGGTTCGGCGTCTGCGGAGAAACTGCATACGCGAGTTGTGGGATTGGTCACGCTGCGAACGCATAGCAATGCCGAGCGTTTTTCAATTGAAAGAATCGATTTCAGCACTCTCTGGTGTAGACCAGTCCGATGAAGATCAAAATACTGAATCTCCCATCTTTCTTCTTGCCGCGGGCTGGAGATCAGGCTCGACCTTGCTTCAACGGATTCTCGTGACTGACTCCCGAGTTTTGCTCTGGGGCGAACCTCTCGGGGAGATTTCGTTTCTGTCTGCAATCTCAACAGTCCTCACACGCATGGTCCAATTTCCAGATCAACAGTATGCGGGTCTGGAAGGTGATCAGCTGTTCTCTTCGCTCGCCACCTCGTGGATTGCGACCCTTTGTCCACAGGGAGTTGATTTTCGGGCTAGCTTGCGAGCTCTGGTGACTCGATGGCTCGGATATCCAGCCTACCAACGGGGATACCATCGCTGGGGGTTCAAGGAAGTCCGATTGAGTGGAACAGAGGCGATGCTCCTTCACTGGCTGTTTCCTAGAGCAAAGTTTGTGCTCCTGTCGCGCAACCCACTGGATTGCTACCGATCGCTGGCAGACTCAGGCTGGCACCACGTTTACTACAGTCGTCCCGACATACGAATTGATTCAGCGGCCGGTCTTGCCAGGCATTGGAATCGTGTAGTACTCAGTTGGTCGGAGCTGCCATCTGACTTTCCAGCGTTCCGCATCAAGTATGAAGGCCTGATCAGCGGTGAATTTGACTTCCGCGGGTTGGAGTCCTGGCTCGGCGTGAAATTGAACGAAAGACTTGCACTGGCTGCTGTCGTAAACAGTACCGCACGCAGGCAGCATCTCAGCTTTTGCCAGCGTCGAATCATTTGTCATGAAGCCGCGTCAGGCATGCGCAAAGTGGGCTATGCTTCGGCGGTATAGGGAATAGTCCGAACAAGCGAGCACTTGGTTTAGCAATGGAGCGCAAAAAACTTGGACGAATCACCAGTTCGCGCCCTACGTCAAGTTCGCAAGGGCCATCGAATGGTGACAGCACTAGTGAGAGTCTCCAATGGGATTTGTTGGCTAGAACTCGGATCTGCTTAGCCAACTGATCAGTTGGGGGCCGACTGAGCGGACCGGGTGGCTGCTCATATCGGCTCGAACTGATCTTTCACTCCGTAAGGATCAGGTTCTGGCGAGATCCAATAGCGACACTATTGGCCACAAACGTTTCGGCTGACGATAGGTCTTTCGCTTTACCCTCCCTCCTCCACCTCCCCCTGAAGCGCTAGAGGAAGAGCCTGCGGTCACTGATGCCGACATCTGTGATCCACGCTTCGGTCACTTGTGTACCATTGTGATATGCGGTACAAGTGTAAAATTGGGTTTGTGCGTGTGTCCCGTTACATCCTGCAACAAGCTGGCGTAGTCAGATCACAGGAAACGTCTACCTTGTTGCTGAAGTCCAGCGACGGATTATTCGTAACGAGGCTCGCTCAATCAGGAGCATCCTCCCCAGCTCTCGTTTGTACCGTCTTGTAAGGATCTTCTTGCGGGCAGCGCTCCGCATTTTTCTCAGTGAGAATACGCGACGATGAAAATTCTCGGAATTAGCGGTTTGGAAAGGTCGGTTCCCTTCAAAAAGGAACATTGGCCGGGCTTGGACACACGTGAGTATCGTATCTCGCAAGGGCACGATTCTGCCGCGGTTCTTGTAGTTGATGGGGCGCTGGTAGCGGCCGCCGCTCAGGAACGGTTCAGCCGCAAGAAACATACTGGCGACTTTCCGATCGACGCAATCCAATTCTGTCTTGCTGAAGCCGGTATCACGATCGAGGATGTGGACGAGATTGCCCACGGTTTTGACTACTCCCCTTTGCGCGAGTTGTATCTAGCGGGATCCGGATTCCGCCAGCCTGTACGACACAGTCTTCTCGAAGGCGGCCCTGATGGATCAGGTGCACCGCCATCTTCCCAACCTTCGAGGAGGAGCGTGTTCATCAAGTGAACCACCACGTGGCGCACGCGGCTAGCGCGGCGTGGACATCGGGGTGGAACGAGTGCCTGGTCGTTGTGAACGACGCCATGGGAGAAGTGCAGGGCCTCACCATTTTTGATTTTTGTGATGGCGAATTAACAAAGTTACGCGAGGTCTCCGCTAACAACTCCATCGGAATTCTCTATTCCCTGGTCACATTGCACCTGGGTTTCGATTTCAACTCTGATGAGTACAAGATTATGGGCCTTGCGCCCTACGGAGATCCGGCGCGCTTTCGCCGTTTCTTTGAGGAAGTCGTCGAACTCCGTCCCGATGGCACCATCCGAATTTCCATTCTGAAACTCAACCAGTCGCGAGAGGAACGCGAAAATTATCTGGCGACCCGCCGCTATCTGGACGAACACTTGATTGAACGACGAACTCCCGATGCTGAAATTACCCAGGACCATAAAGATATCGCTGCCGCCTTACAGGAGTGTCTGGACCGAGTCGTCCTGCACGTTTGCGGACACTTCGGAAAACAAACGGGGCTCCGTCACATTGCCCTGGCCGGCGGAGTGTCTCTCAACTGCACCGCCAACGGCAAGCTGATCGACTCGGGCATTTTCGACGAAGTCTATGTCCAACCGGTTGCAGGTGACGATGGCACCGCCCTTGGAGCCGCGTTGTACCGCGCAAGTTTGTCGGAAGAAGTTCGCAATGTGCGAATGGCCGTACCGCTGCTGGGGCCAGCCTATGACGATAAGCGCATTGTACAAGGCAATTGAGAAATACTCCGGCAGGGTACGAGCGACCCATTTCGATTGTCTGGATCAAACCTGTCAAGAAGCCGCAAAGTTGATCGCCGACGGACGAGTGATTGCGTGGTTCCGCGGCCGCATGGAGTATGGCCCGCGCGCGCTCGGAAACCGCAGCATCCTTGCCGACCCCGGACATCCGGCGATGCGCGACCGGATCAACGCCATGGTCAAGATGCGCGAAGCATTTCGCCCGTTTGCTCCGGCGTGTTCGTTTGAGCAAGCGCATCGCTGGTTCAATATTGCTCCCGGCACACACATGCCATACATGATCACGGTCGTGGATGTGCGTCCGGAGCATCGCGCTTCACTTCCGGCCATCACTCACGTAAATGGCTCAGCAAGGCTGCAAACGGTTTCAGAGCAAGACAATCCCGATTTTCACCAGTTGCTCAAGGCAGTTGGCAAAACCACGGGCGGGAGATGGTGCTCAACACCAGCTTCAATGTCAAAGGCCAGCCAATCGTCAACACACCAGAAGAAGCCATCGAGACTTTCCTGGGTACCGGTATTGAATTTCTCTTTCTGGAGAACCACCTTGTTGTCCGGAAGCAACAACTGATTGCGGTTACACCGAAGCTATGCTCCCAGACCAGACGATAGCTCAGCTTGTTTGAGCAGCAAGCTGCGCTAATGCCGGACGCCATCGCTGTCATTTCGGCAGGAAAGAGCCTGACATATCAGGACCTCGATCAGCGTTCGAATCAACTAGCACATCACTTGCAGAGATTTGGCGTTGGACCAGACATACTGGCGGGAGTTGCCATTGAGCGATCGGCGGAGCATGATCGTGGCACTATTGGCGATTCTGAAAGCGGGTGGGGCCTACGTTCCGATCGACCCAGCTTTCCCGGCGCAGCGCATCGCGCTGATGATTGAGGACTCGCAGGCTTCGGTCATTCTTGCGACGACGCAAACGAAGTCGCGCCTTCCAAAACGAGCAAACACATTGTTCTCGATGGATGGCAACGCACACGAGATCGCGCAGAACTCTACCCAGCCCGTTCGCTCCACCGCCAATGCTCAGAATCTCGCTTATGTGATCTACACCTCCGGCTCTACCGGCAAGCCCAAAGGCGTGATGATTGAGCATCGCAACGTGCTGAACTTCTTCCAGGGTATGGACGCGGTGGTTGGCCCGAATCCCGGAGTTTGGCTGGCTGTAACCAGCATTTCCTTTGATATATCGGTGCTCGAACTTTTCTGGACTCTGACGCGCGGATTCCAGGTAGTCGTTCACGGGGACGAAGGCACGCAAACGATTCCGGAGGAAATCCGAGAGTTTGGTGTTACCCACATGCAATGCACGCCCTCGTTAGCCCGAATGATTGCGCTCGCGCCGCAAGGGCTGTCCTCCCTGGGGCGCCTGGAAAAGCTCCTGCTCGGAGGGGAGGCTCTTCCGCTAGCGCTGGCACGACAACTTAGGCAAGTGTTTCGCGGTGCGATGCTCAACATGTATGGACCGACCGAAACCACAATTTGGTCGACGACATCACAAATCGACGAAGACCCTCAGAATATTTCGATTGGGAAGCCCATTCGCAATACGCAGGTTTATGTGTTGGATGGCGCACTTCGACCGGTGAAATCGGGCATTGTTGGCGATCTTTTTATCGGTGGCGATGGCGTAGTTCGCGGCTATTGGCAACGACCAGAATTGACAGCCGAGCGTTTTCTTGACGATCCATTCTTGCCCGGAAACCGCATGTACCGGACCGGTGATCTTGCCCGCTTTCTGCCTGACGGGAGTCTGGAGTTTCTGGGACGTGCGGATTTTCAAGTCAAGCTACGCGGCTTCCGCATCGAGATTGGGGAGATTGAAGCGGCGCTCGAGAGTCAGGCAGGCGTAGCCCAGGCGGTAGTCGTGGCTCGCGACTTCCAATCTGAGGGCAACGCGGACGACAAGAGATTGGTGGCTTATGTCGTCCCCAAGGCCGGATACACCCTAAGACAAGCTGACTTGCGCAGTGCCTTGACGGCGACGCTCCCCGAGTACATGATCCCGTCCATCTTCATGGTGCTCGATTCGTTCCCTTTGACGGCGAACGGTAAGGTCGATCGCAACGCATTGCCGAAGCCTGTGGCGGACGAGGAACCAGAAACCAGCCTCGAGCTTCCTCGAAATGAGTTGGAGGAAGTGATCGCCCGAGAATGGCAGGAAGCACTCGGAGTGGAGCAGGTAGGCCTGAACCGGAATTTCTTCGACCTTGGCGCTCATTCGCTTATGGTGGCTGAAGTTCACATGCAACTGCAGCAATCACTCGGACGTGAGATCTCTTTGGTCGACCTGTTTCAGTTTCCCACAGTGAGCACGCTTGCAGCCCACCTCAGCGGGCAGACAGCCGCCTCGCCAATCTCCGACCGAGCGCAGCGTCGCTTGGCTGCGAGACAACGCGTGCACGGAGAAGAGATGACGCGCAGTCCAGCAATCGCGATTGTTGGCATGGCGGGTCGTTTCCCTGGGGCGCCGGATCTTGCGAAGTTCTGGCAGAACCTGAAAGGCGGAGTGGAATCGATCCGGTCGTTCAGCGATGCCGAATTGTTCGCAGCAGGAGTCTCGCGGGAAGAACTTTCCCAGCCAGAGTATGTGAAGTCAGGCGTAGTGCTCGAAGACATGGACATGTTCGATGCGGCGTTCTTCGGCTTCAGCCCGAGAGACGCATCGATCATGGATCCCCAACACCGGGTCTTCCTGGAGTGCGCGTGGGAGGCGCTCGAAAATGCGGGACACGGCGCGGGAACATTTGAAGGATCGGTTGGAGTCTATGCCGGATCGGGCATGAACTCGTACATGATCCACAATTTGCTTACGAACCCTGCACTCGTCGCGAGTGCAGGGTTGTTTCTAATCCGGCAGACCGGCAATGACAAAGACGTGCTGGCGACGCGCGTCTCGTACGAACTGGATCTTCGCGGGCCAAGCATCAGTGTGCAGACAGCCTGCTCGACTTCCCTGGTTGCGGTCCACCTCGCCTGCCAGAGTTTGCTGAATCAGGAATGCGACATGGCCCTGGCGGGCGGTTCAACAATCGAGTTTCCACACGGCCGCGGTTACTTGTATCGCGAAGGCGAGATTTTGTCACGAGATGGGCATTGCCGCGCCTTCGATGCCGATTCCAGCGGCACCGTCTTCTCGAGCGGTGCCGGCATCGTAGTGCTGCGACGACTCGAAGACGCTCTCGCCGATGGCGACACGATCCATGCGGTCATTCTCGGATCGGCGATAAACAATGACGGCGCGCGCAAGGCCGGGTATTTGGCTCCGAGCGTGGACGGACAAGCCGAAGCTATTGCCGAAGCGCTGGGTGTTGCTGGGGTCGAACCCGCGGATATCTCTTACATTGAGACGCACGGAACCGGCACAAGAGTCGGTGATCCGATAGAAATCAAGGCTCTCGCCCAGGCGTTGCGGCAGGATGGACAAGCTGTGGGATCTTGCTCGATTGGATCTCTCAAAACGAACATCGGACACCTGGATACAGCGGCGGGCGTCGCTGGCCTGATCAAGACCGTGCTCAGCCTGAAGCACCGCCAGATTCCGCCCAGCCTTCATTTCCGCAAGGCGAATCCACTGATTGATTTTGCGAACAGCCCGTTCCGTGTCAACACTGCCTTAAAGGAATGGAAGACCTCGAGTGGGCCGAGACGGGCAGGTGTAACCTCCCTCGGCATCGGTGGTACAAACGCGCACGTTGTTTTGGAAGAGGCACCTGCCTCCAAAGCGCGAGCAGTCTCGAGGAAGCCATACCAGCTAGTCGTACTGTCAGCTAAGAGCGGATTAGCACTCGATCAACTCAGTCAGAATCTAGGCACCCACTTGGGTGAAAACCGGGACTTGCACCTGCAAGACGTCGCTTTCACGTGCCAGGTAGGACGGAAATCTCTGACACACCGACGCGCCGTTGTCGCTGCCAACACCGAAGAAGCCAGCGTGCTGTTGAGAGGTGAGAGCTCAGGTCGGGTGTTTACTGGGGAAGGGGCAGAGAAGGCTCCAGAAGTCGTCTTCATGTTTTCCGGCCAGGGCTCGCAACACGTCAACATGGGCCGCGAGTTGTATGAGACCGAACCGATCTTCCGTGCAGCGCTCGATTCGTGTGCGGAGTGTCTAATCGCAGATCTTCAACTCGATCTGCGCACGTTGTTGTACCCCTCAGAGAACGAGTCTGCGGAAGCGGCAGAGAAACTCTCACGCACACGCTACACGCAGCCCGCGCTGTTCAGTCTTGAATACGCGCTCGCGCAATGGTGGATCTCACGCGGGATTGCACCGGCTGCCATGATCGGCCACAGCATTGGTGAGTACGTGGCAGCTTGTCTGGCTGGCGTCTTTTCGTTGGAAGATGGGCTCCATGTCACGGCGTTCCGCGGCCGCCTGATGGACGAGATGCCGCGCGGATCCATGCTAGCTATTTCTGCCAGTCCTGATGGACTCGAGATTCCGAAAGCATTGTCTCTTGCGGCAGTAAATGGGACCTGAACAGTGCGTCGTGTCCGGTGTGAGCGATGCAGTTCAACAGTACGCGAGTGAACTTGAAAAGCGTGGCATCACTCGCCGTGAACTTCACACCTCGCATGCTTTCCACTCGGCGATGATGGACCCAATGCTGGAATCCTTTCGTACAGAGATGGCAAAGGTCGCTCTGCGTGCCCCTCAGATCCGCTATATCTCAAATCTCAGTGGCACCTGGATTACTGCCGACCAGGCAGTCAGTCCAGAATACTGGGCGAAGCATCTCCGGAATACGGTGCAGTTTTCTCGCGGAATGGCCGAGCTATTCCGCGAACCGTCGCGAGTGTATTTGGAAGTCGGTCCAGGACAGGCGCTCACGTCTTTGGCGCGTCAGCACTCTGGACGACCGAAGGTATCGCGCGTCTTTTCTTCCATGCGGCACCCGCAAGATCAGGTTTCCGATGCATCGTTCTTGTTAAGCACCGACAGGGCAACTATGGATTGCCGGATGCTCGATTAAATGGGACACATTGCACACGCGGAGAGAATCGCCCCAGCGGATTCCGCTTCCGACATATCCGTTCGAAAGGAAGCGCTACTGGATTGAACCGAAGGGCAGCCTTCTAGGTAAGGAGACTTCGGCGTCTGCGCCCGATGCTGCCAAGGACGACTCCTGGTTTCAGCGACGAGCCTGGAAGCGTGTCGCAGTTGAACAGGCAACTCCTGCACCGCCCGCATGCTGGCTGATCTTTCTGGACGAGCTAGGGCTTGGGCGCTGAAATATCCAAACAACTCAAGGCTAGCGGCACCAAGTTCTGCGAGTCTCTTTCGGTTCCACCTACAAACGGACCGGCACCGGGACATATCGAGTACGTCCAGAATCACGGAATGATTACGATCAACTGTTCGCCGACATAGGCAAATACGAACAGCCGCCGTCCAAGATTCTCCATCTGTGGCCGTTGGTAGGTGCAAAAACACACTCGAATCTGGATCGGATGCTTGATTTGAGTTTTTATAGTCTGCTCTTCCTCGCGCAAGCCATAGGTGACCAAGACTTGCAAGGCGCGGAGATCATTTGTGTTTCCAATGGGTTGCACTCCGTTTCGGGAGAAGAGACCTTTCACCCAGTACGGGCTTCTTTGCTCGGGCCGGTCCGCGTCATACCAAAAGAGTTTTTCGGAACACACTGCAGGAATGTAGATCTGGATTGGGAGATTGGCGACCTGCAGAGAGTTGCAGGTGATCGTCATCACAGAAGCCGTATCGTCCAGCGACAATTCGTGTGTTGCTTGGCGACGGTTGGAGCGTTGGGTCGAGACCTTCGAGTCTGCAGACCTGCGCCTTCAACCAAGCTCTCGGCTGAAAGAGAAGGGCGTGTATTGGATCACCGGCGGTCTGGGCGGCATCGGACTAGTCGTCGCCGAATATCTGGCTCGGAAGGTTCATGGGCGCTTGGTGCTGACTGGCCGGACGCCACTGCCGCCTGCTTCGCAGTGGGACGCTATTCTCACACAGCCGGAAGAAGTGAGCGGTCTACAGCAAACGATCAGGAAGTTGCGGGAGCTCGAATCGCTTGGGAGCGAAGTTCTCACAATTGCCGGGGACGTAACGGACCGCAGCCAGATGGCAGAAGCTCTGAGGATAGTCGAGCATCGCTTCGGCGGACTGAACGGAGTAATTCACGCTGCCGGTTTGATCGAAGACGGACCGCTGCAGATCAAGACGCGCGAGAGCGCCGCTCGTGTGCTCGCCCCCAAGATTCAGGGCACCCTGGTATTGGACGACGTCCTCCGCGGGTGCAAACTGGATTTCTGCCTCCTGTTCTCCTCGATCAGTGCCCTAGATCCGCCGCCGGGACAGATCGACTACGCGGGAGCAAATGCATTTCTGGATGCCTTCGCGCTGAGTCAAACGAGTCAACCGACCACGGCTCTGAACTGGAGTCTCTGGACCGATGTGGGCATGGGTGTTCGAAACACGGCTGGCAATCACGCAATCATAGGTCGCCAAGTCGTGCAATCGTCTTCCGAAGCTATCTATTCAAATCGCTTGAGTTGCCAAAAGGACTGGTTGCTTAACGAGCACCGCTTCAAAACTGGTGAAGCGCTGGTTCCGGGAACTGGATATCTGCAACTTGCGGCAGCAGCCTTGGTGCGGAACCGTTTTGAGCGGGGCGTTGAGTTTGAGGATGTGTTCTTTCTGGCGCCCCTTTCCGTGCCTTCTGAAGAAGCGAGAGAAGTCCGCGTGCGTTTGCGTCGGCAAGGTACAGCGTCTCGGTTTTCGATTCTGGCGAAGAACAACGATGAGTGGATCGAGTATGCATCAGGACAGATTGCCCGGAATCAAAGGCAGGCTCCTCCGACACAAGCGCTGGAAGCGATTCGCCAACGTTGCTCGCAGCGCCGTATCACTTTTGATGAAGAACACCGAACGCGTCAGGAACGGTATTTTGATTTCGGCCAGCGCTGGCGGAACCTTCAGAGCGTACATATTGGAGATGGCGAGGCACTGGCAGAGCTACAGCTTGGAGAAGACTTCGTAGCCGATCTTGAGACGTGGTTCATGCACCCAGCGCTTCTTGATCTGGCAACCGGATCGTCGCTGTACCTCATTACGGGCTACGACGAGTCTGACTTTCTCTATCTGCCGTTGTCGTACAAGAAGGTAACGTTTTATCGTCCGATTACCGCCAAGGTTTACAGTCACATCCGTTGCCATCAAAACAACACAGTCCAACGAGAGATCGCGACCTTTGATTTCACGTTGTTTGATGCCCAGGGACAGGTATTGGCTGAAGTGGATCAGTTCTCCTTGCGGCGTATGGCGGCCACAGCCGAAAGCCCTGTCTCCACACACCTTGCACGGTCAATCCATGTCGACGCAACGGAGCCAGTAAGGGAGGAGGGTCTCTCCTCGGTCGACGGGATTAAGGCCCTCGATCAGGTTCTGAATTCCAATATGCCGCCGAACGTGATCGTCATGCGCGGCGCGCTTGGGAAAAGGCCCACAGAGTCCACAGCAGGATCTACCGCGAAGCGAAAGACTACGACGGACAATAGCGTTGAGGCCGTTCTGGCAGAGTGGTGGGAGGAGTTACTGGGAGTCGAGAAGGTCGCTCTTGATGACGACTTTTTCGATCTGGGTGGACACTCGCTGGTTGCTGTGCGTTTATTCAGCAAGATCAAGAAGACGTATCAGGCTGATTTAGGCCTTTCCACTCTCTTTGAGGCTCGCACTATTCGGAAGTTAGCGCCTCTGATCCAACAGGCGGGTAATTCAAGTACTCGAAAAGAGAACACTGCTTCTGCGGTGGTCGCAATTCGCGAGCAGGGCTCGCGCTTGCCACTATTCGTGATATCGGGGTTGGGTGGGGAAGTTATCGGCTTTGACACTCTGGCTCGCTCTTTGGGGTCGGATCAGCCGGTTTTTGCGCTTCAGCCTCAAGGCCTGGATGGGCGAAAGCCCTTCTTGACGCGCGTCGAAGACATGGCTGCGTACTATCTCCGCGAAATCCGAAAGGTCCAACCTCATGGCCCGTATTGCATGGCTGGATACTCCTTTGGCGGTTACATTGCGTTTGAGATAGCACAACAGCTCCACGCCACTGGCGAATCCGTGGCTCTGCTGGGATTTCTCGACACAATTGAGTGGCAATATCTCCAGCGTGTCGGGCGCCCTGAGGATTTCCGCGAGCGCTGGACACAACGACTCAGTCGGCTGAAGGACGACCGGTGGAACTATGTGAGACAAACGGTTGAGTTGAACACGACTAAAATGCTATATCGGTTCTTCCATAAATTCGGCCACACAGTTCCTCAACGGTTCAGCACTTTGGAAGACATCAATCGCTTTGCCATGTCGCTGTACAGACCGGCGGTCTATCCGGGACGGCTTACTATCTTTCGTTCACTGAGCCGCGAAGGAGCGTTCGAAAACGATGAACTCCTTGGTTGGGGCGGGTTGGTGACAGGAGGCATTGAAGTACAGGATGTGACAGGCAGGCACATTGAGATGCTCAAAGAACCGAACGTGCGACTCCTGGCAACAAAGCTCAGGGAGTGCCTCGACCGAGTGCAAAGTCCTGCCGAACACGAGGGCTCGAATACCTCTTCCAATAAGGTGACTGAACCGCAAGAGCTGAGGGTCTGAAGCATCGACTGGTGAGGTGGGAGCAAGCAACGAGCATCGATGGTTCCGAGTTGATGTTTCCGTTTTTCCTCTTCGCCTCCGATGTGACGAAGCGAGGTGCAACTCCGCACACGCTGCGCGCCGTTGATTGCACCGAGCAGCACGTTTTCTGGATCCGCGATGTCGGCGCACGGTCATCACGGCACGCGGCACGGTCACATCACCGGTCTCAAATCTTTCAAATTTCAGCGAATAACTTCGGTCCTTGAAAAGGCTCAGGATAGGGTCTTTTATTACCGCGGGCCCTTTCGACAAGGCTTGCGATACACGTACCATCATTCCCATGACCTATCAGGGAGGAATTGGTGACTTTTAGGTTGACCTACAAGAGGGGTCTCGCCGGGCTGGCAGTTTTTCTTTTCGCATGCGGATTCTTCATCCTGGGATTTATCTCAAGTCGCCACGTGAAGATGAAGGTGCGGAGCGATGTCCGCAAGGCGTACCTGGCACAACAGGGGGACGCGACACCAACCGAGCGAACCAGTGTTCTAGCCACGCTGCGGGAGTTTCAGGAGGGATACGTCAGACGGGACCCAAAGGAGCTCGAGGCCTTCATGAATCGTCTCTTCCTGAAAGACGAAGATGTTTTGCTGCTCGGAACCGATAGCGGGGAGTGGGTCAGGGGCAATTCTGCGGTCGCTGAGTTTATCAGGACAGACTGGACGAGCTGGGGTGATTTTCGGTTCGCGGTAGACGATTCCATCGTCTGGTGCACAGGAGACGTCGCCTGGATAGTGAGTGTCGGAACGTTGGGAGAACACGGCTCGGAACGACCCTTACGTTTTTCGGCAATCTTAACGCGCCGTGGCAGTGACTGGCGTTTCCGGCAATTGCACTTTCAATGGGATGATTCGGCACCTGACGATGTAAGCCTGTTCCATCCCCGTACCTATTTCACGCTCTTCAAGAGGGTTCTGCAATCCGTCTGGGGCACGGCGCAAAATACCTCCGAGGGTCTTCGCCGGGCAAGCGGTGCGCAGTGTGCTGCTTTTTTGAAGATGCGAATGATACCTGCGATACCTGGCAGGCTAGTGAATGAGTGAGATGTGCCTGGGGCGATGAGGTCGGTATGCTGATTATTGGACTCTCATCATTGTTTAAGAGCGACACGGCCGCCGCGCTGGTACGCGATGGCGTTGTCGAGGGTGCATTCGAAAACTTCAAACTGCAGCCCAGTTCGCCGCGGGGAATCCCTGAAGCTGCTATTCAATACTGCTTGACGCGAGCCGGCGCTTCCTGGAACGATCTGGATGCCCTGGCCATCGCCAGCGACCCGTTTCGTGGTTGGAGGCGTCGGGCATTTTCCCGTCAACGCGTGTCCTTGCTAGCTCCGGTTGCGGCAGCTTACCAGCAGGGAAAAGAGATTCGTCGGCTGGGCAAGGAGTGGACTTATGTTCGCATGCTGCGCCAGCGATTGTCGGACCCCAGCAAGTTGCTCAGTATCGATCATCATTCCTGCCATGCCTCCAGCGCCTTCTTCCTGTCGCCGTTCGACCAAGCTCTCATACTGACGCTCGATGGGGAAGGAGATGGCCTATCGGGTTTGCTGGCCATCGGCGGGGGCAGCCATATCCAGGTCGAGCAAACGATCCCCTCTTCCAGTTCGATTGGCTGGCTCTATTCGCAAATCACCGAAATGCTCGGATTTGTTTCCTCTAAAGAGGAACACAAGACCCAGTGGCTCGGCCTGGAAGGCGAGCCGTTTTACAAGGACATCTTCCTCAAGGTTCTGCGTCCTGTAGGCGCCCTGCTTCCCAAACTTGACGCGCGCTACTTTCAGCGCGACCTTACCGGTGAGCTCGTGCCCTCCCCGCGTCTCTTTGACCAGCTGTCCTTGCCAGCGAACAAAGCCGAGTTCACGCTTGAGCAGAGACGGAATGTCGCGAGCAGCATTCAGGCAGCCGCAACCCAAGTCATTGGGGACCTGATTGCAGCTTGGTTGAAGAAAACAGGAATGAAACAGATCTGCCTGGGCGGAGGGGTCTTTCATAACACGCTTCTCGTCGCTGCTCTGGAGCGCCAGTTCGGCGTTGGAAACATCTATATTCCTCCCGCGCCCGGCAATGCCGGATCCGCACTCGGGGCGGCAGCGTGGGTTTGGCACCAACAACTGGGCAGCCGCCGGAACCAGGAGGTCCGTTCCGCCAACTGGGGACCGTCGTTCCCGGGGAGCGAGATAAAAGACGTCCTCGACAACGTGAAGGCGCGCTATTCGCTGCACCTCACGAGTGACAAGGTGATTAGCTCGGCGGTGCAGCTGCTGAGGGCCGGGAAGATATTAGGATGGTTTCGGGGAGGCGCCGAGTTTGGACCGCGCGCACTCGGGAATCGCAGCATCCTTGCGTCGCCTTGGGCGCCGTATGTCGCGGAAAATCTTAACGATTTCGTGAAACACCGTGAGTCCTTTCGTCCCTTTGCGGTTTCGGTGCGGGAAGAAGACTGTGCACGCTACTTCGAGGGCTCCCCGCTTTGTCGTCTGATGAATTCTCTTGCGGTCATCCGTACCGATGTGGATGCGCTGCCACAAGCCTTGCGCCTTCCGGGCGGGTTGGTGCGTCTGCACGTTGTCGAGCGAGCGTCTAATCCGCTCCTGTGGGAGTTGCTCGGTCGTTTCGGCGACTACGAGCCGGCACCTTTGTTGGTGAACACGTCATTTAACTTACAAGGTGAGCCGCCGGTCGTCCGCCCTAGAGATGCGGTTCGGGCATTCTTCTGCTCCGGTGCCGACGCTGTCTTCATAGATCATTTTCTGCTCACTAAATCCAATGCCGCTCATGTGCTCGATCGTCATGCAGAAGAAAAAGCAGAGACGGAGAGAATGTTGTAACCAGCTCGCGCAAGCGGATCACCTGGAGGTCAAGGGTGTGCGGCACGATGCGTGTACTCCCAGGTCTTCAGAACCAACCGGCTGGTCACCCTTGGGAATCACGGCCCGGATTTGATTTGACGGGCCGCTTAGATTCTTGTGCCGGCTGATCGCCGTGACCACGTAGTAGTAAGTCACGTCATCTTGCACCAGTTCGTCGACACAATCGGTGGAGCGGACCGGTTTGAGGCTCACGAGCTCGCACTCGCCGCAAGTTGGATCCCGCCGGAGCACATCCCTCTTATGGCTTCGATAAATACAGTATCCCACCGGATTTTTGTCCGGATCGGCTGAGGCAAGGCTGGCCTTCCAGGAGAGAACTACCTTGTGGTGGCCAGTCTTTGGATCCGAGAACGGATCATCGGAAACGGGGTCTCCGTGCAATTGGAAATCTCTCCGGTTCCTTGTGTTTCAACGATTCTTGGTGGCTTGCAGGCCTGAATGAAGATCAGAGTGCCGATCACAGCCAACGATGGTCAATGAAAGAAAGAGAAGGATCACCAAGGTACAAGTGCAATCATTCAAGTAGAAGAGTCCTTGGAGGAAGAAATCTTCTAAACTCGCGAAACGAAATTTATCGCCAGATTCCATATCCTAGTACGTCTTGGGCGCGACGCCACGTTTGGTTGAATGTCCGCTTCTGTCAGACTGTTGTCGCCGACTATGGATGGCGCGGTGACAGTCTGCACAAAGAGTAATGAGGTTCAGTTCTGTATCAGCTCCTGTCTGGCTCCGAAACCGGCGATGATGAACTTCCAAGTTTGACATCGTGCCACAGCATTGACAACGCCAACCATCGCGGCGCAGCACGTCTTGGCGAAGCTTCTCGTATGAGATCGGATCAAGTCGAATTGCAGCGATTTTGGCCGAAATGTCCTCATGACGCCTTCTCGATCAGACTCTCTAGGAACGCATTTTGTTGTTTACTTGGCAAAAGCTTGAAGAACCGCGTCATCGAAAACAACAAAGTCTCAGGATCCCCGTTATCGAGATTTGCACCAGCGAGAAAATCCGCACAGATCATTTCCAAACAATAGCCTCGTGACTTATCCGAGCCGAGCATGAGTGCCGCCGTCTCAATAGCCCGCTCGATCACTGGGATCTGGCTTTTGTACAGCTTGAAGTAGACAAGTTCCGACGCTTCCGTCTCCTTTCCCGTCAGCTCCTTTTCCACCTCTCGCCGAAATTGATCTTTTGGCATTCCCCGGGCCTTGTGCATCCAGGTTGCACAATCAAACTCCTGCCCATCCCGGCGCGCCACCTTCGCTAGCTCCAGACTTTTCGTCCACCCCACCTCCTTGAGTTCCTTTCGGGCCTGAGGAGGGAGGTGCTCGTGAATCGACATCAGGTAGTAGGCCTTTCTCCGCGACTCAGGAAACCGTCTTTCCAGAAATTCGTCGAACGACTTCAGGTTTTCCATCCGCCAATACTGTCCCGCTCGGACCTCACAAAGGTAGCGGCCCAACTCCACGAACTTCGTTTCCCGTTCTTTCTCTTTCCGATTTTCCCAAGCCAGGATGTCGTCGATCTTCGTGAGAACGAAAAGCGCTCTTTGGCGGTTGAGCTTCGGCGGCATCGGTGGATTCCTAGTAATTAAGCTCGTCAAGCCAACCAAGGGCTTCTGCTCCTGCGCGTCGCACGAGCGACGAGTTGACCAGATCCTGGCGCCCCAGACAGAACCCCACGTAAGGACAGGTGCTGCAAGGGTTTTGCGGAAAGCGAATCCCGCTGTGCGGGAGAAACTGCGCGGACTGAATTCTGCGGATCGTGTCGTCCACAAGCTGCCCAAACTCCTGACGCTGCTGCTCGGTGATTGTGGTGTGCAGATATTGCACCTCGACCATTCGTTTTCGAACGAAGACGATCTGGGCGACCTCCGAGATCCCCGTCATCCACGAGTAGCAAACCAGTTGCGGATCCAGACTCAGAAGACCCGCTGGCTCCTCAGGGTAGCGACTCGAACTGGTTTTCCACTCCAGCAAGCAGCGTCTTCCGTCGAGATCTCCGACGGCATCGATATAGGCAACAAAGTCGGCCGTCGCAGAGAGGTGTTTCGACACCTTGATCTGGAGGTTGCGGCGTGGCTGGCGGACGCGGATGCGAGCGTCTTGGCAGAAACGGGTGAGGAGCAGGATGCCTTGTTCAAGCATTCGATCCCAGCTGTCTCGGTGCGAGAATTGCAGTCGTTCATCTTTCGAGGCTGACCACTCTCGAAAGAAAGCCTCGCCCGGATCTTCCCGGCGAAACAGTGCACCCAGTGCCTGCTCGAAGGCGCGCCCGAACAACATCGCAGGCCGATTGTCCTGCGGTTTCCAGCCATCAAGGTAACGGTAGCGATACCGACGGGGGCAAGTCAGGTATTGGCTGATCTGGGTATAGCTGTAGTTCATCAGGCCGCCTCGGGGTCACCGTCAGGCGCAGATGACCCCGTCGTCAATTCTTCCCACCGACTGGCCGGGGCGAACGCGTCAAGGTTCAGTAGTGTTGCGCCATTGAGAACCGCATGACTGATTTTGACCACGCCGCGAAGTCCGACGAGATTCCTGTCGTCGACTTCGTCACGACCCATTAACTCAGAGTCGTACCCGAAGTCTCGAAGGAACCAAGTGAGCCGCCACAAGGCCTTGGCGGAGCAATAGACGCGGCCGGAAAAAGTTCTTACCCTCGAACGCTTGAGGTTCGAGGACGACAAATCGGAGAACGTAAAACGGCTTCTGCGCGTGCCAGCGATATTGGGCTCGCTGGACGCGAACGAGGAACATTCCGTCAGGGACGTCACAATCCGCGGATCGATCAGCTTGATGCAGGCCTTGGAAGCGTCGTCTCATGCCGCACCGTCCTTTGCCGGCATGTAGCTGTTCAGTTGGCAGAGCAGGGCATTGCGGTCTCTTCGCGGCCCAGTCGGCAAGATGGGAGACGAAGTTCTCAACCTGCTCGCGCGTGGCCTCGCGGAGAGTCTTGACCCCGCAGAAGTCAGCGGCATAGGGCTTCACCAGATTGGGGTCGAGTTCGTGCTGGCGGATGATCTGGCAGAGCCGATCGCGGACGTGGGCTGCCGTTCCGTCGGCCATTAGAAGGTTGTGGCAGATTTCTTCGATTTCGGAAGCGGAATGCTGATTGTCGATCAAGGGAACCGATCTCTTCGACCGAGCAAATGCCGATCCCGTAGGCTTTGCGCAGGGCGCGGTTGACGGCCCGGGTCTCGGCCACCCGCATTTCGGCGCCGTGGACGAGGAAGGAAACGTTTGAAGGATCGGCGTCGCCGTAGCCGACGAAGCCCCGGCAGGTCCGGGACTTGTAGACCGTAGCCTCGAATGCCCACCGTGACTCGTTTCGGATCACAGAACTCACGGGTGGGCTGAACTAGGATTCCATGGCAACCGCTTCGACGTGCTAGCCGTATCAGCCCAGCATGGGTCACGTACCACCCTCTGTCGAGAAGTATCAGATCCCCAGAAGAGATCGAAAAGCTGAAGTCTCTGGAAAAGGATTTCAACATTTCTATAACGTCTGGATTTATTGCTTGACCCCATTTTTGGCTTGCTAACTTTCGGTTACGCCGAAACAATTTGTCCTCATTTGATAACAAGGTGCGCCTCCAGCAATGTAATGCAATACTAATGCATAATGCATTACATTGTCAAGCCGGCACAATCTTAGGTTGGCTTGACCCGTTATCCTGACGTTGGGTAGCATCGCTCCTTATCCCGGGTTGGATCTCATGAAGAAAAGGGACAAGAAAGAAACGCTGAACTTCCGCGTATCAGCCGAATTCAAGCAGAAGCTGATCGAAGAGGCCGCCAGTGAGCGGCGGTCACTAACGAATTACTTCGAGAATACTTTTACCAGGCTGTGGGAGGAACGAGCACCAGGGACCGCGAAAGGACGAGACTCAAAGAAGAGTTGAGGCGTGAACATTCGGAGAGCTCGCTCAAGGAACGTTTTTCTCGAGAGCATCGGATTCGAGTCCGCATGCCGGTCAGGTCAAGCCGTTTGGGCCGTACCATCTGATTACGAGCCGCGGCTCCGCAGCCTCTGCTGTCGTAGTGCATGTTTGCTGGACTGGTCATTTGCTTCGCATTCGTCTGTTAACTTCGATTTTCGAAATACAAGTTTGAATGCTTTTTTTTGAGGTATAATGAAGACGGGTTAGTGTGCCCAGAGCTCGGCCATCATGGTCGGGCTCTTGTCATTTGTGTCGAAATCTGGCCAGGCGATCGAGGGTCACGAAGGTGGAAGTCTGTCGGCATGCGGTTGCGCAATTCCGTATTTCTGCCAAACAACCGATTCTTGATTTCCATTCGGTCATGCCTTCTGTTGATAACTAACCGCGCGCAAAATCAGAGGACGCATGCACACTCAAACAAAAACCAAAGCGAACAGGGTCGCGGATGCGACGAAAAGATGCGTGACCAGCGCTGGTGAGATCTTCTCTGATGGCACAATGATCGAATCGATCTCCTCCTCTACTGCAGGTGAAAGGCCCGATCTTCTGCTATGGAACGGAAAGAAGGCGACTGCTGGATCCAGCGTCGAGCACCACGGTCTCGTCTACCAAGCGCCCGAATTGAAATCGAGTGTATACCGAGCGTTGCGGTTGCCTTCTGGGATAAGCGAATACGGTTCAGCCCGCGGTCTGCTTACTGGAATCACCGATGTTTTCCAGCGCTATTTGGATTTGCCGGGCGAGGAAGCAGGTCTGCTATCGTGCTTTGCGATGAGCACATGGATGGCTGATTGCTTGCCAACCGCACCAAGCCTGGCGATTTCGGGACCCTTGGAGGAACTAGGCATTGCCTCGTTGCGCCTGCTGAGTTGTGTCTGTCGGCACTCTTTGATGTTGGCGGAAATCACTCGGGGTGGCCTTCGCTCCTTACCGATGCAATTGGGCCCAACTTTGCTCATCAATCAACCAGACTTGAAGCCAGCGCTGCAGCTTCTGTTCCGCGCATCGAGTCACCGTGGGCAGCATTTATTTGGAAATGGAGGGGAGTTTGTCGATCTATATGGTCCAAAGGCGATATCTTGTCGCAACGATGCCGATGTCGACAACCTCGGCGATGGAGTGATCCATATTTCTGCGGCGCCATCACGCTTGCAACTATCCAGGTTGGACGAGCAGGTTCTAAACGAGCTTGCCGAGAGTTTTCAGCCGCGACTGTTGATGTATCGGCTGAAAAACACGGGTAAGGAGCGCACGCCTCAGGTCGATGTGTCGGCTTTCACGTTGGCGTCGCAACAGCTCGCCCGCAGTGTAGCGTTGTGCTTTCCGGATGATTCAGAACTGGCCAACGAGGCAGTCAAGTTGCTTCTTCCGCAGGATGATGAGATCCGTGGCCGGCGCTTCCGTGATGTCAGTCGCGCGATCGTCGAGATCTTGTGTGCGATTGCTCGCCAAGGGAAACAACGAGAAGTGCAGGTGGATGAACTCGCAAAGGATGTGAACACGCTCTTGAGAAGTCGGGGAGAAACACTTTGGTACAGCCCAGAGCAAATCGGGTGGAAGTTAAAGAGCCTGAGTATTGGACGACACAGCACCAGTTCCGGGCGACAAATTCTGCTTGACCGAGATACGAACGAAACCCTTCAGCGGTTAGCGCAGCTGTATGACTTGGCACACGCACAGAACGACCCTGCACCATATCCCTGATGGCAGTCCCGTGAAGTTGATAATCTGAAAGGACTTATGGAGGTTATGAAAGTAATTGACGTTTTATTTGCGAACGAAATCAAGAAAATGGGAGAAGAAAAATGACAAGACAAAAATCGAAGCTTGCTGATGAAGAATCCCGAGTCTCGTCTCTTGCGTCTTGAACAGTTGGGAGTTCCGGTGGGTCGCGTCGCCGATCCTTCACCCGAACCCGAGCGCCTTATCTTGAAGCAAATCGAGGATGGCTTCGCGAGGCTTTACGAGTTGCCCTCGGGCGAGATTGCAGTTGTCATTCCTAGCGAGATAACTGTCCTAATGTCCGGCCTTTTGATCATCGACCGAGAATTGACGACAAGTTTGGATGATTTTCCGCTAGAGTTCACTGAACCTACCGAGTGGGAACCCTACAAAAGTGTAATTGACGAATACCCTTACCCCTCCGAAAACCTCACTTATCTGCTGACGAGTCGTTTTCCTCTACGTCCTTGCCAAAGGCGAGGAGTAATTATTGCGAACGGATGGAGCGCAATCTCGCCTCAATACCATGAAAATACCCGACTGACAGCGCAATTGTTCTTAAGGGACGAGAGGCAAAACGAAATTTGTGCCGAATTCGTCGTCCGGTTGGACCGTAGCTTGAAACTGAGATACGAGCGGAAACAGGCAATACGGCGTGAAAATGCGCGATCGACTGCGCGAGACCGGCGCACGTCTCCCGTGAAGGATCTTTGGATCGCCCCGGAGAAAGAAATCACGCATCGTAAGGATAGCGACGACGTGTTGAAACCGGAAAGGCCGAATTAAAACAGAATCGCCTTGCAGAATATATCGATGCACGACCATAGGACGCCCAAATGTATTTCGAATTTGGGTTTTCATTCAGAAGTAAAGCGGGTGAGATCTACGCATATTCATCGTCGGAGAGAACTGATTGAGAAAGAATGACGCAAGCCGAATCTTACTCCGTAACGCAGTCCAACTCCCAGAGGGAAACTTGGTCGTTGGCTTTCCCACGTGACGTTTTGAAGTCTTACGATGGCGGGACTGCGCGGTCAATCGCACCGTTAGCCTGGAGGTCCCTCATTAGTACCAGCGCGCAACTGTTGTTCGTGGAGCGTCTGATTTGCGGCTGCCAGGTCCCGCAGGTTATGTCCCCTGTGGAGTTCGGAAAGAGTCGTTTGGAAGTGATTGAAAGATCGTCGGCTCGGTTGGATGTGTTGTTGCTCCAGACCGGGCGGGACTCCCGTTATAGGAAGGATCGCCTAACTCTTGGTTACGGCCCCTCGCGCCGTGTCGCGTTGCGATTATTTTTGTGGATGTACATCAGCCGGTCTGCCTGGGCCAACAGCGTGTCGATGTCCGCATTCTGTAAGCCTCCAGACACAATCCCGATACTGAATGACAAAGGATAAAGGCGGCCCGCCGTGGAGTTGCAAGCGGCCAGATGTTCCTCAATGCGACTCGTAATGCCGGCGATCTCGCGTTCATCGGCCTTCGCAACGAAGACCGCAAATTCGTCGCCTCCAAGTCGGGCAAGTATGTCGGATTCGCGGAAGCACTTCCTCAGTACCTCTGCCGTATCGATCAACGCTCGGTTTCCCGCCTGATGGCCGAACGTGTCATTGATTCGCTTCAGACCGTCGAGGTCCACAAAGGCGATGGAAAAAGGTTCTCCTTCCCGACACGCTAGTTTGACGCGGTGTTCGGCTAGTGCAAAGAATCCCTTCCTGTTGTAAAGTCCGGTCAGATCATCAATCAGCGACAGATTTTCCAGGATCGTATTGGATCTGGCTAGCTCTTGTGCCTTCTGCGCCAGACTTTCCTCCGCAATCTTTCGTGCCGCAACGTCCCGCTCGAGCTCCTCGTTCGCCTGTTTGAGTTCAGCCGTTCTTTCGGAAACCAGCTCCTCGAGGCGAACTCGATGTTTGTGCAGTTCCTGCTCGATCCGTTTGCGTTCCGTGATATCGCGAGAAATTCCCATCGTGCCGATGACATTCCCCTGTTTATCCATCATTGGCAACTTGGTAGTCAGTACCCACGTTTCGTGCCCATCTGGCCACGTCTCTTTCTCTTCGACTTCAACGATTGGCTGGCCGGCAACGAGGATTCTTTGTTCGTCGGCAAAGGCTTGTTTGGCGTGCTCTTCGCTGAACACATCAAAATCCGTTTTGTTGATTGCCTCGGACGGATCGTTGAGTCCAAATCTCGCGGCCAGCGATCGGCTGATTCGCACAAAGCGGCTGTCCCGGTCTTTAAAATAAACGCCGTCTGGAATGTGCTCCAGAAACGCATCAAGCAGGTCGGCTTCTATGTCCAGAATGGGTCGATTTCGCACGCGAGGTGCCCCTGTCACGGAAAAAACAGGGACATCTTAACTATTTTCCGTCTCGGCGTCTAGTTCAAATCTCTCAAAGAAACTACGCCGACAACGTCAGTTTTGTGGTGTGTTCAGGGCCGAAGGGGGCAACCCTGCTTTCTGGCACGTGCAATACGACGATTAGGAGAAATAGCTGGCAGGATTTTCGGGACGATCGGATCGATTTCCGATTGTCTTGACTGCCGAAATCAGAGCCATTTTTCAAAGTCTTAAAGCACGTCTACCAGAGGCTTCTTCACGCGAATTCTGCTTTTCAGCCACTCGTTCAGGACCGTAGCGTCAACAGGTGGAATCCGCACGAACTCGCAGCCCGCTCTCCCGTACTCCCGCATCCACAACACGCGTACCTCCATGAGAAGTTCGCGGTGCAGCCTGGGCAGCTTAAAACGGAGCCGCAATTCCTGCCCGACCGTCAGTTGCTCCTTCGTGCTGACGCCCAGGCCGCCGTCTCCAATGTCAGTGACCATGACCGGCACAGGCCGCTGCTTATCGTCGGTCGCAACAACGGGCATCATGACTGCATGGCGAGCGTGTCGGCGATAGTCATGAAGCATGCGATGGTAAGCGGCTTTTAGCGATTGCGCCGCCCCTTCATCTGAAATCGGTTTCTTGACCACCACGTGCGCGCCGGGTACACGGGTCTGCGTACGACTGATGGCCACGACGGTGGGCTTTTTCGATCTTGTGGACTTCCATACCTCGTCCATGACTTCGGTCCAGTCCTTCATATCGCAGTCGAGAATCAGAAGGTCCGTCCGATGCTTCGTGAGATGATTGCGGGCTTTTGAACCGCCAAGACAAACGCTGGCCGAAATGGACAACTGACGCAGCGTCCGGTCCATGACGCGGAATATGTCAGCGTCGTGCGAAACGATCAACCCTTCAAAAGTCATGTCGGCCGTCATGGGTTATTCACCGATCTTTTCATCAACCAAAACTGTGCCCTTTGTCTGAGACTCTTCCTCGAAACTAGCGTTAATGCTTCGCTCGCCCCGGGTGTTTAGTATTTCCTTCACGAGCATGAGAAACATTGCGGGCCCCTCATGCAAATTCAGTCTGGATTTTTCAAAATAGGCGGTGGCTCCTTCCTTACGGAGCTTGGCCTCATTTTTCTGAGTGAGACCGCTCAGAACAAGTACTGGAATCGACCGGGTCTGCTCGGAGTGCTGAAGTGCTTTCAGAACCTCCGGACCGGCGAGTTTGGGCAACAGCATATCCAATACGATCAGGTCCGGGATCGCTGATCGAGCGATCCGTAAACCCTCTTCTCCATCAATCGCAGCAAGTACCTCGTATCCGGCTTTGTCCAGGATGCGCTGATTCGCCAGCCTTTGAAACTTGCTGTCATCCACCAAAAGAATCGTTTTCAATGACGCCCCATGCCGCGAACGCAATCGCATGGCCAAGGCGAAAGGTCGCATGTCGTTTCTTTTCAATGTAGTGGGCGCCTCTCTGTTCTTCGAAAGCGCCTGCATTGTGCCAAATACAGATTTTGTCCAGTTTCCAGACAGTTTTATCCAGACGAGTCCTTAGGGTTTAGAACCGTGAATCGCTCGTCTTTTGCTCGATGAGAGTGGGGAAACCCTCAATCGGATGCAGAATGGCCATTCCCATAGAATGGTTCTCTTATGCGCGCCCGCTTTGCATTTTTGATTGTTTCGGTTCTGTTACTTGCATGCGCGATCTGGTACATCCGCTCACCGAAGCCCGATAGCCGATCTGATATTTCACCGACGACCTCCACCGATTCGTCGCTTTCGTCTACGACGATTCCGAACACTCCTGCTTCCGCTCCCACCGCCGTCTATGCGCACAACTTGATGCTTCGAAAGGGGGCGGACTTCCGCATCTATGTCCGCTGGCTGCGTGGGAACATGGTTCGCACTCGGCAAGGGGTGAATCCGACATTTGACGATCCCGAATCCTTTCGCCTCGAGATCAAGAACGGCGTGATCCGCGCGAACATCGGCGACATCGGCAACTTTCTAAATGCAGGCGGCGTGGCAGATTCTCCGCTGAAGAACATCAAGCTTCTTGCCGAGAACGACCAGATCAAGCTCACAGGAACGTTACACAAGCTGATTTCGATGCCGGTGGAATTGCTGGGCAGCATCAGTGCAACTCCTGACAATCGTCTTCAGGTGCACGTCACGAAACTCTCAGTTCTGAAGCTTCCGCTGAAAGGACTTTTGGGAGGATTGCACATCAGCGTCTCCGATCTCTTTCACCCCAAGGGCATCCCCGGTATCGAAGTTTCCGGCAATGACATCTTTTTCGACACTCTTAAACTCCTTCCGCCGCCTCACATCCATGGGCAATTAACGAAAGCGCGCGTCGTCACGCCCGATATCGAAGAAATCTACGGAAATGGCGAGGAATCGGCGACCCGCGTCGAACAGTGGAGAAACTTCCTGCGGTTGAACGACGGCACGATCGACTTCGGGAAACTCACCATGCATCATGTGGATCTGGTCATGGTGGATCTCTCTGATGACGCGTGGTTCGACCTGGATCTAAACAACTACCAGAACCAATTGGTGAACGGATACACGCGGATGACCCCGGAGGCTGGCGTCCAGATCTTCATGCCCGATCTGGATACTCTTCCGAAAAACAAGGGCGCTCAGAACATCAGCCTGGAGTGGTTGAAGCATCGCAACCTTCCTCCACCGCCCGATATCATTACCAAATAAAACTTGCCTCGATTGACCTGCCCGTTCTCTCGACGCACCACTCACCGGATGATTGCCGACATGACGTCGGACTACGGCATGGTCGGAAGTTGGGTAGGAGGATACCGGGCAAAGAGGATCGCCACCCGCCATCAGATTTTCATTCCCTGTAACAAGAGAGTTCCATTTTCAGCAACGGTTCGAGTGTTCGGTCCACATCAGCGCAATCTGAAATTCACGGTAATGCGGAGCACAGATGCGCCGGGGCTTCCAGTACGTGGCAATGTGAATCGCCAATTACGAACCGCGGCAGATGCCGCACGCGCAAGGATTGGTGCACCGCTGATCACATCAAGTTGTTGCACCTCGCCGTTTTCCCCAATCAGGGCCTCCAGCACGACTGGTCCCTCAATGTGACGCTGCTTCGCTAATTCCGGATATTCCGGCGTTACTTTATGCGCGACACGCGCGATCGGCAATTCAGTTGAAGAACTTTCGGGTTTAGCATCGCCCGACTCGGGCCTTGGAGATCCTGAAGCCCCGTCAGTTCGAAAAATAACCTTCCCATCTTGGTAAATCACCAAACTGTCAGAGATGATTGGCAAATTCTTTTTCTTCGGAACGGGCTGAGGCGGAGGGCTCACGTCATTCTGACTATTTCCCTGCCTGCTATCCAAACTATCCTGCGAGTCCGTGGGGATGGCCGGTGTCGGTGTAGTCCGGGTGCCGCGCCAGGTAACCCGCCCAAGCATCCAACCTAGAATGAGAACCAGCAGAATCACCAAAACGCTGAGCGGTAAAGTCCATGGATCGACGGAGGCGATAGGTGCGTGTTCATTGGGAACAGGATCCACGCTGGCAGGAGTCTCGAGCTCTTCGGTGGGTCGGTTGATATTGCGAAGAGCTTCCTGGATGTCCCTCGCCCAAGAGTGCTTCCGGGGATTCTTCGACGGGTATTTCAGCAATCGTGTCTACGCTGAAATGGTCCCTTTCCATCAGTTGTTCAATTTCGGCGACTGTGTTGACAAACGTCTTATCCAATTTGCTCTGCTGCACCAGAAATGCGCTAGCCAATATCTCCTGGAATGAATTCCAATCGATCTTGAAATCCTTGTTCATGTTCACTATTCCACAGCCACGTTGAAAATTTGAAGGTCGGTGGTCGGATAGAATCCACTCTCCCTAAGGCCGAGAATAGCCTGCAGTGAGGCTTACGAATCTTGCATATCGCGTGGAAGTCTTCAGGTTATTCCACGGCCGCATTTAGATTTATGGATGCAGAATTCTCACGCCGGGGACACGAGCAAAATTGCATAGTTCACCCAACCCACGGTTCACACACACACTAAAGCGTCATGCATACACGCATAAAATGGCGAAACGAACGATGGTTTGAGGGAAAACGGCCAGGCGGAACGCTGGTCGAAAGAGAATGGTCGCGAATGAATTGTCGTCGCGCCGTCTTTCGAGAGCTCAACCGTCCCGGGCCCGCGAGGTGACGTTTTTTGCGGTCGCATTTTCGCGTTTCAGTTGGACCCTGTATTAGCCTGTCCCTTTGGAACCACCCCAAACCGAATCGCTCACCCAGGCAATCTCTTCCGGTCATTACGACTCGGCTTTCGTCACTGCAACTTGCACATACCGATCAGGTCGTTCGCGATCTGCTGCGCGCCAGCCAGCGTATTCGCCATCGAATGTATGCCGCCTGCTACGCAAGCCTGGGTCTTGGTGCTGGTGATGTTATTGAACCAATCCTGCCCGATTGCGATCGCAGAGCTGTTGTCTGCTCCGCCGAACACCAGGTTGACGTGCGTCTTGGTGAGATTGTACGCAGCCCCTGGGGCCTCCACGCTATCGCCCAGGAAGAAGTTCAGTCCTCCGGGCGGCAGAATTCCGTTCACCGCGTTCGTGCATACTCCAGTCGTGGCATTGGGATCGTAGCCCGGATCCCAAACCGGAGCGTCCGCCTTCCCGAAGCACGTGCCAAGCGAGGCACTGGATCCACACTGCACGGCGATCTTGCCCGCGGTACATCCGCATCCCCAGTCAAGTCGACCTGCCGGAGGGCCGCTGGTGACTTCCGCCATCGAAAGGATGTTGCTGGTCGGATACTGTGACAATGCATACGCGAGCGCACCTGCTCCGCCACTGTTTGCCGTCGCGCAGTAGGGAAGATTCACGTTCTTTTGAACGTTGTCGTAAATCCACTGCGTAACCGTAGCGTATCGGCACGACGCCGCGAGCACGCCACCCGGACCCTTCACCCACCCGTCAGGCTGATTGCTGTTGAATGGCGTGCCCCATGAAATTTGCACGGTGGTAAAGCCCGCATTCAGCACATTTTGAACGGCAGTGCTGCCAAAGGTGAAGATGCTCTCGTACAGCCCGTTGCCGTCGGTGCCGGTGCCATAAGTTACTGTGCCCAGAGACGCGCCGGTGGGTGTATTTGTCTTCACATAGGCCATTACGTTTTGAACGCCCGGACACGACACCGTCATCTGCTGGCAGACGCCGTTCTTGATCGAGCCTGAGCAGGCGATGCTCGAAACCCCACTCACGGTTCCCAGTTGCCGGGTCAATCCGGTTGCGCATGCGGCGGAGATCGTGACGTTTGAAGTGATGGTGCCGGTGGAGAAGGTTGGAATGCAAGATTGTGCCGATGGCTGACTCGTCACATAAACCTTGTACGCCGCTCCGGTCGCGTAGGTACCCGAAAAGGTTTGAGTCTTGTTGCTTGTGAAGGTCAGGGAATCGCCTAGATCGTTCTGCATGACTACCGTTCCAGAGAGCCCGGTAACTGCGACACTGACGGTTAAGCCCGTCCCCGTCTTCGCGCATGTAGCAGTCACCGTGACATTCGAGGTAATGGTTCCACTCGAATTGCTGCTCAGCGTGCAGGTCAGACCGGCGGGCTGAGTCACCACCGTGACCGAATACGTGGAGCCGCTCGCGTAGCTGGTGGCGAATGTTTGTGTGTTGTTCGTTGTAAACGTCAACGAGTCGCTCTTGCTGTCCTGCACAACAAGCGATCCGGACGTTAGGCCGGTGGTCGCCACACTGATCGTAAAATTGCCGCCGGCTGGAGCGCAGGTCGCGGTAACGGTAATGTTCGCAGTGATCGTTCCGCTGGCATTACTGCTCAGCGTGCACGTCAAGCCGGCAGGCTGCGTCTGTACCGTTACCGAGTACGTCGAACCGCTCGCGTAGCCCGTTGCGAAGGTTAAGGTCTTGTTGCTCGTGAAGGTCAAGGTATCGCCCTTGTCATCCTTCGTCACGAGCGTTCCCGAAGTGAGCCCGGTGACTTTCACGCTGATCTTGTCGGTTGTGGAGTTTGTGGTGCATGTCGCCGTGACAGTAATGTTCGCCGTGATGGTGCCAGTGGCGTTGCTGCTCAACTTGCAGGTTTGTCCGGAAGGCTGGGTCTTTACACGAACCGTGTAGGTCACACCATTTGCGTAGGACTTCGCGAAAGTTTGAGTGCTGTTCGTGGTGAACGTCAATGTGTCGAGCTTGTTGTCCTGCATGACCAATGTCCCGGTAAGCCCAGTGACCTTAACGCTGATCGTGTGATTGGCAGCTGCGGCTGCTCCGGTCATTAGCAAAAAAGCAACCACTACAGCAATCACCACATTGAACGATTTCATGCCATCCTCCAACCACACTTCTAGAATGAATTTGGGCCCTTATTCTGCATATGGCCTTGGCCGGGGTGTTAAAGAACTGGTCGGACGGTAAGGCATTAGGGAGGGATTCTGAGTCTAGAACAGCCCATCTGGCGAGTCAAGATTGTGCTGTCGGTTCGAACGAAAACGCTAAACTACGCAAGAAAGTGCATATATGGCGTATCGGACCAAGGCGTGTTCAACCATGTGATTCTGAATTTGATCGTGAATGCGCTCATGCAATCGGAGGTGTAGCCGGGAAAATGATCAACCAAGGGATCAATGAGTGATTCGCGGTTTTTCGCCGCCCGGGATTAGGAATTTTGCTCTCTATCATTCGCCGCGAACAAAACCATGAAGTGCAGAGGTTGCATCCTGGTAATAACCTGCGATCTGCCCGCGGTTATTGATTGCTTTTGGAAAAGTCCCCAAATTGCCCACACCGACAGCATCAAAGGATTTGACGATGCCTTGTCGGGTTCGCAGGAAGCCGTGATTCATGCCATCCGCTGTCATATAAGAGCCTGTGACTTCGCCTTTGTCGTTAATCGCTGTAACTTGCGTACTTATTGACCCTGCTGGATCGAACGTTAGGAAGGTTCCGTCCGGTCGCCGAAGGAACCCGTGGAAAACCGACGAATCGTTTGCGTCGCCATAGTATCCCGCGATTTGCCCGTGTAAATTAATTCCTTGTGGGATCACGCTAGTGGAATCAGGCACATGAAAAGTGACGACGGTTCCGTCCGGTTGTCGCAGAAAGCCGTCCCATGTCCCATTGCTTTTGTACCAACCAGTAGTCTGGCCTGCCAAATTGACGGCTTGCGGAGCTACTGTTTCGGGCGGCCCCGCCACTTGGAAGTAAGTGAATGTCCCGTCCCACTGTCTCAGATAACCCGTATTGCAACCGATACCCACACTTCCTATGGTCTGTGCGAACGCATTGATGGCAAGGGCGCCAGCACCATCGACAACACAATTATTCCCCGGTTGCCCCGGTTCTGTCAGTGCCGATATTGGTGGCTGTCCGCTGGCATTCCATTCAACAATTGTGCCATCACGCCGTCGGAGAAAACCGAACGTGCTGCCCAAGTCTTGAACAGTTCCGACAATTTCACCAGAGGAGTTGATGCCATAGGCGAACGTTTGCAAAGAAAGCGTAGGCTGGACGTCGAAAGTGGTGATTGTGCCATCGGGCTTCCGTAAAAAGCCGTGGGTGCCGCCGCCGATAGTGTCGGAATAATATCCCGCGATTTTACCGGAGAGGTTGATTCCCTGTGGGACTGTGCCCGTTGCGTTTGGCACATCAAACGTAGTGATAGTCTGGGAATAAGCGCCAGTGGTGAAAGTCATCACCGCTACCAACGCTGCTATTTGTGTAGAAGAGATCCCCAAAAATTTAAACCGTTGCATGATTCCAGACTCCTTTGAGTGCCAGGTTTGGCGCGGTTCTGGGGGGAGCCGCTGGGTCGAGCTTTCGAGGGAGAGTCGGGCTATTACTGTGCCGAACTTGCCCATTGTACAGCACGTTCTCCATCCATTCTATGAGAGCCTTAATCCGACTCCACTTCCTCTCGAGCCCCCGGCGCAACTGACGCCGAGTAGTCTCCGCCGGAATCCCGGAAAGATATGCTCCGTCCATCGATGATCGGAAAGGGACAGCGTTTGGTCCCACCGGTAGGTGAAGGTCAAACCCACAGCTAGAAGAATCGATGTGCGCACTCTGACACGCTGTTTCAATTGTTCCAAACAGATTTCCTCCCCAAGTGATCAACCGTTGAGATTGCCGGCTTTGTCTCGCGTGAGCGGGCTACGATCGCCACAGCCCGTACCAGCTAACGAGATGAGGCTCCAGCGCACAATCTGACGACGCACGATTCCGAGAAGAGTCAGAAAATGGGCTTCGATCTGTAAATTCGAAGAAAATGCGCGGCAGAGCGAGCCGATTATTTGTCATCTGGATAGTGCGTTGCATCCGGTTTCCGTTTCAGGGCACCACGCGCTAATTACGCATTCGTTGAAAAGTGCGAGCGCGAGGTTAAGCAGAGTGGCTCGAACGAGCTGCTAACTCGAGGACTGGGATCTGCTGTGGCGCCCTCCGTTCTTGAGATGCTGGGACGTTCCCCCGACTGGCTAAGAGCGACAATACCCAGTTGGTGAAACATCCCTCGGCGTCCTTCAGATTCTGTAACGAAATTCGTTCTGCGTTTACTATAGGGCAAAAGTTCGTCTGGCAAGGAGGAGAGGCATGCCGACGATCGAAGAAGTGCGGAAACGTCAGGACGTTCAACTCGAGTATCTGGGAAAACTGCAAGCCGATAAAGCACGCGCGCCAGCCCATCGTCAGATTTTGATTCAGAAGGAAATTGACGCGGTGCTGAAGGAAATCAGGGAACTCAGTGCGATTGTGCGCACGCTGACACGTTCTTCTGCCTGAAGCTGCCGACGAGGAGTGCTGTGTCCGGAACGGCGAGTTCTGCCGGTCAGGCACCCTTGTATGCGATGTTCACCCGCCCTGCACCGCTCGACGGAATCTTTTCATTACTTATGACAAAACGATCGCAGGTCATCTGCAATTTTCGTCGCGCCATCGAGAACGTTTGGTATCGAGTGCGGAGCATCCGCCACGCAGTCGACGACGTGTTTCGACGTAATACGGTTCGCGAAATATTGGCCCAGCGGAACCGCTGACGAAGAATCTTTGCCTCCGAACACGAAGTGGACGTCGGTTGAATACGACAAGACGGCATCCGCGGAATCGATACTGTCATTCAGGAATAAGGCTGCGTTAGCCCGATTGTGGCTGGTCACCGCGCTTGAACAAATATTGCTGCCGTACGCCTGGTCGATCGACATCTGCGCTGTCTTCACGCCGAAACACTGGTTCAGAGTTCCCGCATGACAGCTGACACCCACACTCGGTTGATCGCAAATGCATCCGTAGTCGACGCGGCTCTGAGGCGGTCCGCTCGTCAGTTCGACCATCGAGAAGATGGAAGACATCCCATAGTGCGCCAGCGCGTAGCCGATCGCCGCCGAGCCCCCGCTATTCCCAGTTGCACAAAGCGGTTGGGCCACGTCCGACCGGATATGATCGTAAATCCAGCGCGCAGCGGTCGCGTAGCGACAAGCAAGTTTGCGTGGCCCGCCCGGACCCGACATCCACCCTTGGGACAATCCATCAAAGTTAATTTGAGCTGTGGTAAAGCCGGCTGACAGAACTGAACTCACTGCGGTCTGGCCGAAAGTGAACTCTCGGTCGTAATACCCAACTCCATTTCCACCGGCGCCAAAGATTATGGTGCCGATCGCCGTGCTCGTCGGCCGGTTCACTTTCAGGTGAGCGCTCATGTCAGCCACCTGAGGGCAGGAGATGACCAACTTGTAGCAGGTTCCGCCAGCAACTCCCCCACTTGAGCACGCAACAGTAGTGTTGCTCTTGACCGTTCCCAGGGGATCGGCCTTTATCATAGAGGCGCTTTGAGCGCCGGCGGACCTGACGGTAACTCCGACGAACATGACAATCAGGATGAATGAGCCTGCGATCCGCAGTTCGTTCGACCGTAGGACGCTGAATCGTAAAAATTGCTCTGGAATGAAGACTTTCATGTGACCTACTACGTTCAGTTTAAAGACTGAAGTCATCGCTGCCCTATTCAGGCACGCACAGCATGTTTCTTGCAGAGAGGTCGTTAACTTCCAGGCCGGACGTCAATTTGATGATGCCCGTGGAACGAGGTTGTTTCATCGCCGCACGATTTCGTGCTCGCTGATGTCGATGGCTTGTTTTCCGAGAATATCTGTTCCGCGACGGTTTCCCTTTCTGTCTCACTCCACATCGCAAATCTCCGAGGAGGGAAGATGAAAAACAACAATCGACTCGTGGTAACGATGCTGGGCATCGTGGCCGTCGTGCGTGTCAATGCCAGTGTGTGGGCGGATCACAGACTCGTTTTCGTGCTCGCGAAAACAGGATCATCAACGGGTTCGAGACAGAATTACGGGGAGACTACCGCGAAACTCACGGCAGTCCGGACCGGCTCAATGCCGAACTCGAGAAAATCAACTTGCCGATCGGAACCAAGGTTGCCTTTTGCCTCGTGCAGAATGGTGTCTCGTCGCTGGTCGGGGTCGCGCGGGTGCAGAAGCAAGCTGGCATTTCAGTCGCCGAGGTTCAACTAGAAACGAACGATGGTGAGAACGTTCCAACGGTTGCTATCGACGATGTTCTGCAATCTCGCCAACGAACAGCCGCTCCGTTCCAGGCCAGCCCAAACTGCGCAACCAATCTGTTGATGGCAGCGCCGTTTTCAAAATGAATTAAACCAGCAGAGTGTGGCGTGTTCAATGCCACACTCTCACACATTTCTACCCTTTGCGGCGGCCGGATTGCCCGGAAATCTTGCAGATATTCCAAATTAACGATCTTGAGAAATATGTCGTGACACGATATAATTCAAACAGCAACACAACATTCACTGGGTGATGAGCTTAGACGTGGAAGTCGGACGTTGCGATTCATCCGGTGACGACAAGGGGTAACGGCATGCTCGCTGTTCGTCTAGTTCGCCTTATCGAGTCCCACTCCGATGATATCGCCGATGGTGTGCTGAATAAGTTCCGAGGCTCACCTCGCACCAGCGATCTGCGAAATATTCCAGCACAGGAATTACGACAGCGTACGTTGGAAATTCTGCGACACCTGAGCGAGTGGCTTTTGTGCAAAGCCGAAGACGAAATCGAAAATCGCTATCAAAGAATGGGAAAGGCCCGGGCTGCTCAAAACGTTTCGTTCGCTGACTTCTGCTGGTCCATGATTTTTACCAAAGAACAAATCTGGGATTTTGTTCAACAACACGGGTATTTGCAGAGTCCTCTTGAGATCTACGGTGAAATGGAGCTGTTGAGGCTGCTTGATCGGTTCTTCGAGCGAGCGATTTGCTACGGTGCAGAAGGCTATCAAACCGCCATCACTGCAACCGGCTCAAGCGTGCTGCCGCTCGCGGAGATGGATGTCCGCGGGAAATATTGCGCGCCCTGATAGTCTCCGAGCACGCGCGTCTTACCTGTAGTCTCTGCTTCCCGTAGCGCCCTGAAATCGGGACCCTCAACCTATCTCCAGGTGTGATTGTCGAGGTCCTCAGTTCCTGCGTTTTTCCGAACGATATATCTTGATACGATACAATGTGAGTGTGATTGCGCAGTCTCATGTGCAAGCATCGCCGCTTCTGCGCCTAATCGCCAGCTAACCAGGGTGAACACGGACCTGACAAGTAAGGAGAACGTCTCAACGCTATGCCGGAACCTAGTCACAACGACGGAACGTCGCGTCCCGCGACCATAGGAGCGAGCGGGGCGCAGGTGGCGGATGTAACCCTTGCGGAGCCGGTACATTTCCGTATGGTACTGGTTTCTTTTCTCGCCGGCGGCGTTGGCCTGGTTGCCGGGCTAGTGGCATTCGTCCTTTACAAACTGATCGGACTGTTTACCAACATATTTTTTTACCATCGCTTCGTGACTGAGTTTGTCAGCGCGCGACACAATCAACTTGGCATCTGGGTGATCCTTATTCCGGTAATCGGTGGCCTCGCGGTCGGAGTCATGGCCAAGTATGGAACGTCGAAAATCAAAGGACACGGGATACCCGAGGCGATGGAGGCAGTGCTCGTCAATCGCAGCCGTATTGCGCCTCGTGTTGCTCTTCTAAAACCCATCTCGGCTGCAATCGCCATCGGCACGGGAGGTCCGTTCGGAGCGGAGGGACCGATTATCCAAACCGGAGGTGCGATTGGCTCGCTGGTTGGGCAAGTCTTGCACACCACGGCGTCAGAACGCAAAACGCTTTTGGCGTGCGGCGCCGCTGCGGGTATGTCCGCGACTTTCAATACGCCAATCGCCGGCGTGATTCTCGCGATCGAACTTCTCCTGTTCGAGTTCAAGGCGCGGTCCTTTATTCCTCTGGTGATTGCCAGCACTCTAGCGACTGCCGTTCATATGCAACTGTTAGGCGCGGGACCGATGTTCAAGGTTACGGCCATGGACTTCGGGATTCCGCACGCGCTGCCTTTCTACCTTCTGCTCGGATTAATCTGCGGCTTGGCCGCAGTCGGGTTCAGCAAATTGTTGTATTGGACAGAAGACCAATTCGAAAAGCTGCCTGTGGATGAAGTCTGGTGGCCTGCTATAGGCGCGCTTGGTCTTGGAGTCATTGGTTACTTTGTGCCGAGGGTCTTGGGTGTGGGATATGACACCATCGGCGATGTGTTAAACGCCAATCTGGCGTGGAAAATCCTGCTCGTCGTAATGGTTGCCAAGGCCATCGCGTTGGTGATTTCGCTGGGTTCAGGCACTTCGGGAGGATTGTTGGCGCCCATGTTTATGTCAAGCGCGGCGCTGGGTGGAGTGTTCGCACTGGGCATAAATCGGGTTTTCCCAGCAGCCAACTTATCGGCTGGCGCGTTCGCGTTAGTCGCAATGGGAGCGGTCTTCGGAGCGGCATCCCGGGCGACGTTCACCTTCATTATCTTTGCATTCGAGATCACTCGCGACTACAACTCGGTGCTGCCGCTGATGCTGGTCAGTGTGATCGCAGATGGTATCGCCATGTTGCTGATGCCCAAAGCTTCGATCATGACGGAGAAACTTGCTCGCCGGGGACTGCACATCCATCAAGATTATGAAGCGGACGTTCTCCGCCAGGTGATGGTTTCCGAGACTATGGACAAAGACGTCCCGAAAGTAATTTCGGACATGAAAGTAGGCGAATTCGCGGAACGAATCGCACGCCGCGATCCGGAGATTTCTCAGCATCAAGGAGTGTTGATTTTGAATCCGGACGGCAAACTCGTGGGCATTATCACGAGGGGCGATGTGATGCGAGCTTTGAATGAAGATCCGTCCGGCATGATGAGTGTGCTGGACGCGGGAACGCGGAATGTCATCGTCACCTATCCGAATGAGTTGTTGCATGATGCTTCGGCCAAGATGCTGCGCAATGGCATCGGACGCCTGCCAGTGGTTGACCGCGCTGACCCGGGACGAGTGGTCGGCTATCTCGGCAGGCCAGGAATCATGGCGGCGCGTTTGCGAGGTCTGGAAGATGAGCATGTGCGCGATCCAGGCTGGATCAAACACTTCAGAAAGCAATAGGAATCATTCTTTCGCTGCAATCGAACCGGGGAACAAATTACTACGGATGTAACACCGTTGCATTTCAGTGTCCCCGTATGAGCGACTTCATTCCGTTCAAGGAGGCACGTCTAGGAGATCAGTTCTTCCTGCTGCGGGGGATGTACGAAGCGGTCCACGAAACTGATCTCGCCGAAAAGCCAATCTTGATGATGTCGCTTAACCCTCGATTCGGCAGACGCAGTTTGGACGATCACTCCCGCTTGAATACTTGATCAAACGTCGGGACCCTTACGCGCTCTCCGAGCGTGACGTGACGCCAGACAAACTGTGGATGGTTCCAAATGTGACCATCATGTTCTGGCACTTGGCCCACTGCCAAATCGCAATCGCAATCTTGGTCTGG
The DNA here is from genome assembly GCA_963820895.1 of uncultured Acidobacteriota bacterium. Lineage (GTDB taxonomy): Bacteria > Acidobacteriota > Terriglobia > Terriglobales > Acidobacteriaceae > Sulfotelmatobacter. Next base: position 263,579 of record CAWGBW010000015.1, on the reverse strand, counting down.
CAACCGGATCAACTGACCACTGAACACCACGCCACAGGCTAAAGTCATTGGAGGAGTGAACATGTTCTTGCCATCGCTCACCGTCGATGAGCGTATTTATATGGATGTTTCCGAAATGGCACAACGGAAATAATGATGCATTCCTATCGGGGTCTGCATTTGAGTGCTCGAAAATAGTTCGAGCGGATATTGCAAGACATCTGTGATCTGGCTCCTCCTCAAAATACGAGGGGTAACGGTTCATGTTGATAGGAAGGTCCGGTTCCCAGCGATCCCGCCCTAAAAGGCGGCTACGGTGTGCCTTCCGCGGTGCCATGACAAAGGTGGCTAAGATTCTTCGATTTCTTTCAGTTGGAGCTGGAGGACAAACAGAAGACGCCAGATCCCGGATGCCAATCAAATGCAATTGCTCAGAATCAGCTCGATTTTGGTTTTGTGCGCCGTGGTTCGCATTGGCATGCGGCGGTAGCATAGCCTGTGAACCCGGGCCAAAGCCCTAGCTTCTGGCGAATCGCGATATGTAGCGATCCATCGCCCTTGCCAGGCGGCAAGTACTGCAAACAGCTTTCCATGATTCAATCGATGATGTTCATACAGTTGTCTGGCAGGGCCGTCCGGACCCAGCGAGTAAGGGGCATCTACGAAGCTGGCATTTCCGCAATCGTTATGAGCCAGTAGACCACGCAGCCCATCCCCTTCAACGAAGTGTATGCGCCCGCTTAGCGCCCTAATTTGACGAAGCATTGCGTAAAGGCTTCCAGCATTCCATCTGGAAGCCACTCCCTTCCCATTGTCTCCATGCCTCAACAAACCGCTTCCGAGCCGGCCTCCATATCCGCATCTGTTTTGAACCAAGGTCCACATTCCCAGATCACGCTCTGGGTTCGCGATCACCTTCTCGACGTTTTTCCTCGTGCAGCTGAAATTTCTAACTTCGGTGGCGAACGAAGAGTCTTCCAGGGCCCGCCGCCAAAAAGCAGCGACTCTCCGATCAAGTTCATACAAAACGAGTTCATCAACGAGATCGGCATGCAACAAACTCAGTCCCACGACTGCAGATCCGCAAAACGGTTCAACAAAAAGTTTTGGCCGTTTGCTGACCACGGATTGAGCAACGTGTCGAACGAGCCATCGTTTCGCTCCCGGATATCGGAGGACTTGCAGCTTTTCAATCGAAGCCAGCGTCGTAAGCTTCACGGCCGGACGATTGACGACGGGAACGCGTTCCCTGTACATGCCCTTTGGGGGACGTCCGCCAAGTTTTCCATTCGAGCGCGCCGCGGACTGTTTTCGTCCCGTCCGAGCGGAGCCACCAACACGTCCAAGGAGAGCCGCGGCGCTGATGAGATCCATCACGTCCATCGTAACCCAACCGCTTGGGTTTTATAAGGTACCAGTCGCTTTGCGCATGCGCGCCTGTCGCACGATGGCGAAGGGTGACTGGGACCGGCCTCTGGCGACTGCGCCGGTCCGGTTGCACCGGTTCGAAGATCGATTTTCGACAATAGACAAACAAAACCAACTATCAGTCTGTCTTGTAGAGAAGTTCTTGTATGGGGTTTCGGCACGCTGTGTGAAGCCGCTCCGACAAACTTAAAAGCTTCTCCAAATAAGAGGACTATGCATTCAATGGATGATTCAAACTCGCAACTCGAAGCCTGCCCGAACGTAGTGGCAGAAGACCTACGGCTAGCCGACCAGAGCCCGACCGATATCCACCCTGAGTATCCGGTGGATTCGGCTTTGCCAGTAACCGAAGAGCCGCCCAAACGGACCATCTCGGAGGCGAAGCTTCGGGCCAACGCCGAGAACGCCAAAAAATCGACGGGACCGAAAACCGATCGGGGCAAACGTTACAGTTCCTTCAATGCTACAAAACACGGACTGCTGGCACGGAAGGTCATGTTTTCTGCGGACGGAAAACCGAACGATGAGGGACTGCAGGAGTTTGCCGAGAGCCTACGACATGAATTTTGTGACGGCGGTGTGGTCCCTGAGATTCTGACCGAGCTCTTAATCACAGACTACTGGCGTCTGCAGCGCAGCCTCGAGTTCGAAACAAAGTACTTGAAGTCCGACGGTTGCCAATTTCATCCCCAAGGTGGCATGCCCACGCTGTTGCGCTATCTGTCGGCAAATCGCCGAGCGTTTGAGAAGAGTCTGCAGACCTTAATGGAGATGCGAGAGGACCAGCCACAAGTGGGGAAGGAGTGCCTCGAACCCGACAAGGATGGTGACGAATAGTTTTAGTTGGGGCAAACGGGTGTGGCATCGGGAATCCGGTACAGAAAGCCTGATGGGGCGGAACATTTCGGGTACGGAAGAGCCCGGGTTTGCTCCGCCCTGACCAAAGCCGCGCTAGGGAGGCAGAATCGCGACCCAAAAACAATTTCGCGAAATCTCATTTTTTCCGGAGGACAGTATTGAGCATTAAGGGCGTCGCAAGGTCCAGAAATCGGGATCGAACTGCCCAATTAAAAAAATTCAGTAAAAAGGCGATCAATGTCTATAGAAGCACTACTTGCAAAAAATCTCAGAGAATACATGGGTTACATCACCTTCTGCGTCCTACACGATGAGAGCTTCGACTTAAGCAACGAAAAGGCTCGTTGTCGAGATCTCGACATGGAGTTCGGAAGCGGCGTCATGTGCGCATCCTTTAAACTTGTCATCCTGAGACTCGCATCGCTCATTGCGAAGACTTGGCCACGTGAAGAGTGGAATCGTGAAGCCATTTCCGGTTTCCTCCACCTGAAGGTGAAGATGGTATTCAAGCGCACCGGTCTTTTGGGTCGGAACCTTTTGAATGAACTGGCAAGGGAACTGAAGGAGGAACTAATCGACCTGCGATAGTCCTAGGTTGCTCCTGTTTAACTAGTCACAGTCGTGGTTTGGGCGCAGCACAGTTTCTTTAAGACGCAGCGCCCAGCCCCCGCTCGAGACATTTTCGAGGTCCCGAGCATTCGCTACTAACCTCGCCCACCGCGCTTCCGAGATCCTCGCTTTGGAGCATTCCAAAGGGGGCTCGGAGGCGCTTTTCTTTTCCGGGATAGCTTTCTGAGCCCGCCCAGGGGGAAACGAAACGAACCCAAGAAGTCCTTTGTTGTCAATGCCGGTATTCCCCCTCCTGCTCGAGTCGAGAGATTGGCGGATCATGACAGCACCTGGCTGTCTCTTCGACTCGAAACGTGATTGACCGGTGCGATACCGCGGCGAAGGGCGCTCAGCCCATGATTTTGGGCACGTCGGCCGCAGGCCGGCCCCGTACGACATCGGCAGCCCTGGAAACCTGCAGGGCTATTTAACGTGGCGGGGAAGGAAGCGAGCGCGAACCTTGTTTACTTGGAGTTCTTCAATACCAGCACAAGAATGCGGCCGTCAGAGTGAAACTCGCCGCCAGTCGCGGTCTTGGCAGTGGTGAGCGGGTCGGCCGGCGTCACGTGGTCCCTTTGAACCACAAGTCCGGTCCCGGAGAGCGTGCCGTTAACAAATTCGCGTTCACCGTCAATCGAGGGATCAATCTTGTGGGTTAGTCCGTTGTTTCGTTGGTCACGTTCGAACCCGATATCGTGAGTTGCCGCTATGCACCACAGCGGACGGCCATCCACCACAAAGGAAGACTTCCAGACGCGCAAGTGGTTGCGCGACATCGCAACTTTGACCGGCTCTGCATGAGCAAACCCATAGTCCTGGGCGCGATCAAACAAGAAAAGTGTGCTCATGGGCATGGTCAGATAATCTTTCTTCTCGAGTGAATTCAAGACGGCGTTCATCGCCGTGTTGCGTACCGACTTATCAACTTCAACCCATCCCGCGGACGCAAAGACCTGCACCACTTGGTCCTGTGTTCCGACGATCATCACGTTCACCATGTCGCCTGGATTTTTGTCCGGGTCGGAAACACGCCGCGGAATCTTGCTCAGGATCTCTTGGGTGATGCCTGGTATACGGGCCTCAGATGGACCTCCTACACTGCCGGCGTCCCCTGTTCCTTCCTCCAGAATTTCAACTTTAACCGCGAAACTACCGGTGGCGACGGCTGCGTCCTTTTCGCTCTGATTGAGGCCCAAATAAAGTCTTCCAGAGACCGGGATTTCAAATTCTTTATTTGCTCCGATGAGAAAAGCCTGCGAATAGGTTTCCGAGCCGATGCGTCCAATCAGGGCGCCGTGTCCGGCGCTGCTGACAGCATACTGGTGGATCAAGTCCGCGAATCCCCTTGGCAATCCGTCCGGGTTGAAGGATCCGACTGTTCTCGACTTCCCGGTGAAAGATTGATCAGTATCAGGATAGGAAATCTGGCCGGTAGCCGTGAATCGCACCTTGGCGCCGCCTCGCACATCGACTTTCGAATCGACCCATTGCTTATTTCCCGGCACTTCGACGTTGGAGGTTTTATTGGTTCCTGCTTTGGTTGCTGCGTCGGTTGTGGTCGTCTGTGCCGAACTGTTCGTTGAACCAATTCCCAAAGTCAGGAGCAGCACGGTTAAGAGCATCGACGTCGACACGTTTTTCGCCAATCTGTTCATCTTTTGAAATGTCTCACAGCCGGTGGTCTTGAGTCCGTCACCAAGCTTTGCCTGTGGAGTATTCCGCTAAGGAAAACGACGGTTGAAACTGTCGGCTGATTATAGAGCGGCGCATACTCCGCGGAGCAAGCCCGAAACTTCCGGTGCGGACTGGGTGATTATGGAACCCTGACCGTTCGGAGTGCACCCCGGCTTTGGGCTCTCCATAAGTCCCTATTATTGAGCCATATACAGGAGCTGAAATTCTAATGCCTGAACTTGCTTTTTCTACGGTTTCCCACCGATTGTTCCTTGGCTTAGTTAGATTTTAAATAGGCTCAAGTTCATGAATTGACCTGGCGGTCATGGGTTAGCGTTGGCGGAGCCAACATTCGACCCTCACGACCGCCATTCCTATTTGGCGTCATTTCCCTCACTCACGATCTCAAATTTGACTCTTTTCGGGACTGCACGCGTAAAAACGCAATTAATTCGTACGGGGCCCGGTGGCGCTCGAAGAAATCTGAAGAAGAAATCTGAAAAAGACACTGTCATGTGCGAAGCGAAGGACCCCCGCAAAGCCGCAAACTGCCTTAGGGAATTCTCCCAGCACTCCAATTTTTCTCTGCCAAGCTCGATGCTTCATCCCGCAACGTGAGGTTTCACCGCACGATTGGTTCCGCGACCAACGTCGTGTCTCCATAAGAGGGGTTTACTGCGGAAGGTGCCTTCTAGGGCACTAGCGGTTCACAGCCCGGGATCGCCGCCGGGAGCAGGTTCTCTCCCGGTGGCTCCGGTTACACAAAACTGATACCAACTAGAGATTGATCCAGGCAACACCGAGCGAATGCAATATCAGCGTGTCCGAAAACGTCATCTTCGACGCATCGGCAACGATTTCAAACGCGTACTGCACCCTTGCATCTTGGGTCATGCACCAGGGTTCGTGGTCGAACAGCCCGTGGCAATGCTGACAGCCGGTCGCGGCTTGGTCATGATCGCTGTAATGAGTGGAATGGATGTTGTTCATAGTTCGCTTTCCTTCCTGAACTGGAAATGTCCATCGTCAATACGAGTCATTGGATGGCTCGGAACGTCGGAGAGCGCGATTCTCAAGCGTCAAATTCACGGGGATACTTGGAAAAAATCTGGCACATCAGTAAATCGGCCGAGCCTGGGTCAGGCAAAACTTGTAGAACCAAAACTTGTAGAACAATGAGTGGAGAATTTGCGTCGATGCCATCTGCCTTCGAAGTTGCAGCCTACCCGCCATGCCAACCTTCCGGCTCAAGCTTCATTACGGTCCTCCTCCCTCTCATTCGATTGGACTTCCGCAGGTGATTCAAATCACGCCTTGAGTGAGTGATGATCACACTACCCGCTCAAGTGAATAGCTAACCTTGATTAGCCATAACAGCGCGGATGTTTCTTGCTCTCTGGCTGTTGTTCAACGCCCTGCTGTTGGATGGGCCGTCGCCATGCCTCGGAAACTCGGGCCCAAACTTATTTTTTCGCTCACACCGTCCTGATTGTCGCCATCAGCGGCATCAGCGGCTACCTCAATTTCCGTAGCCAGAAAAAGCAGTTGGTTGACACCATGATTCTGGGTGCCGACCAACTCTCTCGCGGAATCACCGGGGCAACGTGGCACGCCATGCTCGACGACGATCGCAAAGCTGCTTACCAGATCATGCGCTCAATCGCTGACAAGCAGGGCGTAGATCGCATTCGCATGTTCAATCGCGAAGGTACATTGGTGTTCTCCACCGATGCGAGAGAACAGACGAGGCTCCTCAACTCGTCCAGTGAAGTTTGCGCAACCTGTCACGATGGAGGTTCGGCCCGAACCAGGCCTGCCGACGATTCCCGGGTTCGCTACGCCATCTCTCCGAACGGTGTAAAGACCATCAACATGGTGGCGCCGATCTACAACGAGCCTTCCTGCAGCAATGCTAGCTGTCACGCTCATAGCCCTTCCACGAAAGTTCTGGGCGTAGTCGACGTTGCTTTGAGCCTTGATCCTGTTAAGGCGCAGACCAGGGCGATCACATTTCAAACGATTCTGTGGACAATTCTCGAAGTTGGGATTGGCGCGGCATTCGTCATCCTGTTCACCCGGCGATTTGTGGCCTCTCCGATCCAGCAACTGATTGCGGGTACCAAGGCAGTGAGCGCGATGGAACTGGACCGGTCGATCGACGTTGGGGCGGCGCGCGGCACTCAGGAATTCGATGAGCTGGTTGCCTCCTTCAATCGGATGCGGGAGCGCCTGAAATTCGCGATCGCCGAGCTGAATGACATGCAGCAGACGCTGGAAACCAAGGTGGACGAGCGCACCCAGCAATTGAAAGCCGCGCAGAACAAATTGGTGCAATCCGATCGGCTGGCAACTCTCGGACAGCTTGCGGCAAGTGTGGCTCATGAAATCAACAATCCGATATCCGGGGTTTTGAACCTCTCCATGCTTCTGGAGCGTCTGATGGCGAGCGGCAATTATCCTGCCGGCCGCGAGGTGGAATTTCGCAAATACCTCGGGATGATCTCAACAGAAACCGCCCGCGTCGGACGCATCGTCTCCGATCTTCTCGCTTTCTCCAGACGCTCCAAGCCCCACCGTGCACCCGCGGATCTCAACAAACTGGTGCAGACAACGATTGGGCTGATTGACCACAAATTGAAATTGATCAGCGCCCAGGTCGCGCTGGACTTGCAGGCCGGACTTCCCCTGGTGGAGTGCGATTCCTCGCAGATTCAGCAAGTCATCCTGAATCTCGTTCTCAACGGCGCCCAGGCCATGCAATCACGAGGAGGCGGAATACTCTCGGTTCGGACCCACCTCATCGCGAATGAAGGGATCGTAGAACTCGCGGTGCACGACAACGGGGAAGGCATCGCTCCAGAAAATATCTCCAAGATCTTCGATCCATTTTTCACCACAAAGGTGGAAGGGAAGGGAGTGGGACTCGGCTTGGCGGTTCTGTACGGGATAGTGAAGGCGCATGAAGGAGAAGTCGAGGTAGTGAGCCGGCCGAATGAGGGCACGACATTCACCGTCATCCTCCCGCTACGCTCGCGGGGAGTGAACGATTCGAAGGAATTGCAGGTGCAGGCGGTGTGAATGACCTTTGCCTTGCGCCTGTGGGTGTCGTTCCAGCACGAGTACTGGACTGGATCGAGAATGCGGCGGCGGAATGGTTTCCGCTGCCGATAAGACGGCTGCTTCCTGTGAACATTCCAGACTCTGCGTATGACGCGAAGCGAAAACAATACCAGTCGGTGGAAATAATGAAGCTGCTTGCACAGCGTTCGCCGCGCGACGCATTTCGCGTCTTGGGAGTTACGGAGGTTGACCTGGCAATCCCCATGCTGACGTTTCTATTCGGACAGGCCCAGTTTGACGGCCCCGTCGCATTGGTCTCTCTCTGCCGTTTGCGCCAAGAGTTCTATGGACTCTCGCCGGAAGAGACTCTATTGCGCGAGCGAACGGTGAAAGAAGCGCTGCACGAACTCGGGCACACATTCGGATTAGTCCACTGTTCTGATTCGCGTTGTGCGATGAGCCTGGCAAATCACGTCGAATTGGTGGACGCCAAGCAAGAAAGATTCTGTCACCGGTGCGGATCGCACCTGGTCCAAAGATTTTCGGGGGAAGCAGGACTATGAAGAAAAACTGGCCGATTCTTGTCGTTGACGATGAAGACGTAATGTGCGAATCGATGGCCGCATGGTTGCGTGAAGATGGCTATCGAGTCGATACTGCCGCAAATGGACAAAAGGCGCTCGATCAGGCGCGCGCGACAGACTATGCCATTTGCTTTGTCGACCTCAAAATGCCCGGCGGCATGGATGGTATCGAAACCATGATGGAAATCCATCGCCTTCGGCCCGAAGCCTCCATCATCATCATCACCGCATACGCCACCGTGGATACCGCGATCCAGGCGATGAAAGAGGGCGCCCAGGAGTACATCGTGAAGCCCTGCAACCCGCAGGAGATCTCGATGCTGGTGTCACGGATCCTGAAGTTAAAAAAGCTGCAAAGTGAAAATGCGATTCTTCGAAAAAAGCTGACCCGGCAATACCGTCATCACGACATCATCACCAAGAATCCGCGTATGTGCGAGATCCTTGCACTGACACAGGAAGTGGCCAGCTTGAGAAGCACGGTCCTTATCCGCGGAGAAAGCGGCACCGGCAAAGAACTGGTCGCGCGGGCAGTCCATTTCTCGGGCAATCGCGCCGACAAACCATTCATAGCGGTGAGTTGCGCCGCCCTGACCGAGACACTCCTGGAAAGTGAACTGTTTGGCTATGAAAAAGGAGCCTTCACCGGAGCAACGGGGCAGGCGAAGGGGAAGTTCGAGATGGCTACGGGAGGCACGATTTTTCTTGACGAGATCGGAGACATTTCTCCCAAGCTGCAGGCCGATCTCTTGCGTGTTCTCCAGGAACGTCGCTTCTATCGCGTCGGAGGGACACAGGAAGTCGAGGTCGATGTTCGAGTCATCGCCGCCACGAACAAGAATCTGGCGGAAGAAGTGCAGCAAGGGAGATTTCGCGAAGATCTCTTCTACCGTCTGAATGTGATCGAGATTCGACTGCCTCCTGTCCGCGAGCGGCGCGAGGACATCCCCCTGCTCGCCGAACATTTTGTGCAGCGCATTTCGTCAGAACTTGGGAAGGACATCAGCGGCATCTCGGGCGGAGCCCTGAAACTGTTGTTAGGTCACGAATGGCCCGGGAATGTTCGCGAACTGGAGAACGTAATCGAGCGAGCGATTGTCACCTGTCACAATGGCACCCTCGAGGAGCAGGATTTTTCCTGGATGCAGCGCGGCTCTGCTCAAGCGAAAGAGTGGGAGATCCCCGAGGTGTCGCTCAATGAACTGGAGCGGCGCGCGATCCTGGCAGCTCTGGAACGAAAGCACGGCAACGTAAAGGAAGCTTCCCTGGCATTGGGAATCGACCGGTCAACACTTTACGACAAACTCAAACGCTACGAAATCACGCACTGAATAGTTCTTGCCAACGTTCAAGCCGTGAGAAACGTATCGGCGATGACGGCATCCCAGTCTGCCTCGGGAATCGAATCCATCAAGTTGGGCAAGATCGCGCCGCCATCTGCGAGGGCAGGAGCGCTACCCGGAGTTCTCAACTGTATTTGCAAGCGCTCCAGTTCTCGGGAAGTCCATCCTCTTACTTCCGGACCGCGGAGAAGATGTCGCAATGCCACTCGGTCGTTCAGGCCAAATCGTGGACGCATCTTGAGGTACCAGCCTTTACCCGGTCCCCCAACTTCCACGATCGTTCCCTCGATGGGCGCGCGAACGGAGATTTCGGTTCCATTCTTTTTCATGCGCCACGCCGTCTGATTCGCATCAATCTCGTCTCCTGGCGCTGGCATGCGAACGGAGTCGGGATCGCCGATCAGGCACTCCGCCAGGCTGTCCAACCCAACCAGCACATTTCCGTCCTCCACTGTTTTCACCCACGTATGACCTCGGTGATAAAGGCGGTCGTCCGGAAAATCGAGTCCGCAAGGACGCGCATTGCCCGACGCTGGCAGCACTGCAAAATGCGAATAGTTCTCGCAAGTCCGGCAGTCAAAGCTGTTGTCGCAAGTTCTCGAAATGACTCGTCCCGCTAATTCGTGCCGGCATCGCCTATTAGAAGCTGGCAGCTCTGCGAATTGCGCTTTCCAGCAAAGCATGGCGGCTTTGTGGCTATGAAAATCGTCGACCGTCTTCATCACGGCGGACGCTATCGTTACTGCAATGGTCAGCGCCACGGCGAAGAACAGCACCAGAAAAAGAACGTGGCCGAAGGCCCAGTGGAATCCGTCAATCCCCGGAAACATGCGCGTCTTCTCCTTTCGAGCTTGCGAACAACGGCAGGTAGCGGTACGACAGCAAATAAACGATCACTCCGTATGCGACGACTCCGCCGAAGCTGGCGACCTCCTGCCAACTCGGGGTGTATTTCAAAAACTCGTCGAATGGAAGTGTCGGCAGCGCCAGGGTCTGAATTGTCAGAACGAACCTGTTCAGCAATATTCCGGCGCAAGCCAGGGCAGCTCCCGTGAGGAGGAGGCCCTTGTGTTGGGCGGTCTTGCGGAACGTCAGCAAGAACGCCGGAAGAAGGCCCAGCAGCACAATCTCGACGAACAAAATCGGCGTACCGAAGGGACGGTAAGAATAGAACTGCCAGGGTTCAAACCCTTCCGCCTGGGATGTGTAGTTCAGCCAAATCAAGGTATCGATCGATTTGGCCGCGACGTAAAGACCGAGCAGACAACCGGAGATAAATCCCAAACGTCGAAATAGCTCGCTCGGAACCAGTTTGCGACCGGTTACCTTCTCTGCGGTGGCGGCGATCAGCATCAGGAAGCTCGGTCCCGAGGCAATCGCTGACAGGATGAACAGGAAAAAAGTCGACGGCCAGATCAAGATGCCGTCCCGGAAAGCGAATGGCCGTCCCCGCAGCACTCCGTACAGTCCACCCAGCGATCCCTGGTGGAAGAACGATAGTAAAGTGCCAACCCCGGCGAGAACTGGAACCAGCTTGTGCAGCTGGTGTTCGAATACGAGGAATGACGGTATTTTGTTTAGCTTCCGATTACGCAACAGCAGCGGAATATATTCCAGGCTCAGCACCAGCAGGTAACACGAGATACAGAACGTAACCTCCGTGAGCATGGAATGTGTGTTCGGATGCCAGAACGTGAACCACGCTCGAAGTGGCTGCCCCACATCGATCATCAGTATGCCGACGGCGCCGCTGTAGCAGATGAATCCCACAACGACGGCCGTATTTAATATCGGCTTCAGTTCCGTGCGTTTGAGGATATAGACGAGAAAACCCGTAAAAAACGCTCCCGCTCCCAGAGCGATGATGCCAAGATCCAGAAAAATCCAGAGACCGAAAGCGAAGCGGTTGTCCATGTTGGTTTGGTTGAGGCCCAAGTACAGGCAGAGGCCAGCCGCATATACTCCCAGCGCCAGCAGCAACGCCCATGGGACAAGACAGAGCAGGAATCGCATGAGCGACGTTCTCTCTTCTCCGCGAGTGATCCATCGAGCGTCGGTGAGAACCGTACTAGCCATGCTGCGCCTCCGACTTGCGCCCGGACTCAGGTTCCGCCAGATTCCTCACCCACGGCTCCCTTGACTTGTAGTAAACCTTGGGCGCTGTGCCAAGACGAGCGAGTAGTTGAAAGGCCTCAGGCGATTTCACCTCTTGCGAGATGGGGTCGTTCGAGTCCGCGAGATTTCCGAATCGAATCGCGCCCGTCGGGCACGACTCCACGCAGGCCGGGATGTAGTCGGATGGATCGATCTCCGATCGGCCTGCCGCAGCCGCTTTTTCTTTAGCGCCGTGAAACCGTGCGTGACAAAGGTTGCACTTCTCTACCACGCCACGCATCCTCACAGCCACTCCCGGATTAAGGCTTCTCTCCATACCTGTCGGCCATGATGGATCCCACCAGTTGTAATAGCGGGCGTGATAGGGACAGGCAGTCATGCAATAACGGCAACCCAGGCATCGCTGCGGCATCTGCATAACGATCCCCGTCGCCTTGTCCACCTCTACAGCTTGTTGCGGGCACACCTTCACGCACGGGGTATCGTGTTCGCAGTGGGCGCACATGATCGGAATGAAGGCTTCCCGCTGTGCATTGCCTTCCATTCCATTGGAAACTCGGCGCACAAGAACAGGTGTGATGCCGGTCCGGGCACTCGCTTGAGGAAGGGCCGGAACGTTGTTCTCGGCAGCGCACGCGATCATGCACGCGCCGCATCCCGTGCATCGGTCCAGGTCGATCACCATGCCGTACCGCGCGTTCATGCGTTCCTCCGGTTCGGAAATTCTCTTAAGGTCGACTCGACGAAGACCTTTGAGGCCAGCGACGGAAGAACTGGCGTTTGCCATGACGCCGTCCAGTCTTCCTCCAGTGACGCGGGTGTAAGCGGAGGCCATCCTCGTAACCGGCACTCGAGTTTCGCGTTCATCGGCTCTGCATCGACCCACACTGCGCCGTTCGATAGCGCCTCTTCCAATTTCTGAGCTGAGGCAAACTCTGTAGTCGGGATTGCCTGCCTTGCGTGAACGACTCCTTTTCGCTGCTGGAAGAGATTTCGGCAATGGGAGTGAATGATCGCTTCAACCGAACTCAGACTGGGCTCAAGGCTCGCCAGAAAACTTGCGGCACTCCGAACCTCGAATGCCGGCTTCACCAGGCTCGCAGCGACCGCGTATGTTTCTACCGAAGCTGTCGGTGCAGTCGGGACGTCGGTAGTCTCTTCGAGGAATCCCGGGGCTGGAAGCAGCCAGTCCGCCTTACTCGCGCCGCCATCCCAAGCCGCGAATCGGAAGGTCTCCACGCCGGTTTCAGTTTTGAAATCCCAAGGAACGCTGGCATCCAGCAAGACAGCCCGGATATTCGCAGTCGCCTGCGCCGCCTGAGGGCGAACCGCAGTGGCCGTTCTGCGCACAATTCCGCCCCGAGCCCCGACCGATCCGAGTACTACATTCAAGGCCGCAACGGCAGGGTTCTCATCGCGGGCGATCGCCACCACTGGACTCAGTTCGACCATGACTCTCGCCAGGTCTAGGATCGCATCCAGAGGCAAGCCCGTCTGTTGCGCCACATCAGGAAGACTCGGCAGCGCGAATGAATCGTGAGCCGGCACTAGTTTCTGCATGATGAGTGCGCTTGCCAGTCCCGATGCCAAGACCGACTCTGATCCTTTTTGGATCCTTACCCATCGCCAGGATCGAGCTGCGGTCCGCGAGAGGGAAGCATCGACTTGGATCAGCCGCAGTTCTGCATCCCGACCGCCAGCGCCACGTTCCGCCCAAAGTCGCGGAAATCGGCCCGGGATACCCCACCCATCGAGCAACGGAACTCCGAAACTCACAACCGTCCGCGCGTTCTCGAGATCGTAACCCAGCGAATTGGCAGAGACCCCGGTCCAATCTTCGTATGGTCGGAGCGCCCGTACTTCAGGGCCGGCTAACGCCGTGTAGGAACCGTGCTGCTTTTCTGAAAAAGACTGCAACACAGAAGAAGCGGCTCTCTCCGGCAAGCCGTCGATCACTGCAATTGGCCCCTCCGCGCAGGCCTTCGAAAAAGCTCTGTGCGCTTCGCCCCACGTTGAATTGATTCCTCGATGCATCACAGTTTTGAGTCGGCGAGGATGCCAGTTCAGTTGGTGAGCAGCGTAGCCGAGAGGGCACAACACTCCGTGGCTGGCTGGATGTGCGGTCATCCCTGCAACCCCTACCGCATAGCCGGACGACATCTTCACGCGCAGCCCGCAACCGTTCGGACACAGTGTGCAATGCGAAAGTTTTACTTCCACTGGGCCGCGTGGCGGTTGCGGAATCCATCGCCAGTTCTGGCTCCAGATCGACACATCGTCCAATACTTTCCACGGGACCGGCGTGGCCACGATCCCCGCCGCTGCTCCCGCTCCCCATACCAGGAGATCCCTTCGCGTGAACTTCATCTTCGAGCCTTTCATTGGTGGCAACCGAGACATCCAGTTTCGACATGGTGCCGCTCATGACATGCTTCACAGTCACTCATCTTCATGCCGTCGTGTGGCGCTCGCCGCAGCCGCGATATGGAGTGTCCCCAGATATCACGGCTGTATCCGCTGATCCGGTTCACCTCGTAGACACGAACCTGGTCGCCTTCTCCGTAGGTGGAATGGCATTCCCAGCACGCCAGCTTTGCGCGCCTGACATGGATCGCGTGCGAAAACCAGACATGCGCCGGCTGCTGCGAATAGACCAGCCACGGGGTTTCCCGACCGGGTTTGACGAAGTCATTTACCAGGAGCGCTTCGGCTTTGCTCTCGCCCAGCCGCTCGGAATGGCAGCCGGCACATTTTTCGGTGGCCGGTAGACCGGCAAACGTGCCATCTTCGCGAATCGTGTGACAGTCGCTGCAATCGCTCAGCCCTGATTTGTCGGAATGCGTTTTGTGCAGGAAATCGAGAGGCTGCTGTTTCGTCACGTAGAGAACTCGGGGAAATACGAACCAGCCCACGAAAAGGGCCATCGCTACCCCAAGCGCGAAGAAGATCACGATGCGACGCATCTTCATTCTTCCCCCGTCCAATCCGTCCTGGAGAAAAAATGCTGGAACAGGCAGACCAGGTGCTCGCGTCCGAGCAACTGCGCCACTCCTTTTACCGGAAATCCACCGTCGCATCCGGGAGCATGCCTGTCGTGGATCTCGCGATTCAGCCGTTCACGCTCATCGGCCTGCCAAATATCCGCTTGCGGTGAACGAAGCAACCCCGTCCGCGTTCGGCCCGGAACTTCCCAGCCTTCGAACAGCCACCCAGTTCCGTACGGGTCTAAAGTCAATCGTGCCGGATCGCTGCGCAACCGGCTGTTCACTCGTTGAATCATCATCGAATTCGGAAAGCTCATCGGCCATTCCACGCCGTGAATCGTAAGCGCCAGCGCCGGACAATGCGTCCCTCGCGTCGTCACGAACGTCACGCCGTCCACGTGTCCCGCGACATCGGCGACGAATGCATCGATGCCGATGTGACAAAGCCCCGACTCCTCCGCATCCAGCCAGAAATGATTGGGTGAGTAGAGAAGCGTTGCGGGCGCCTTCGTGACGTGAGGTTGCGACAGGTGCAGGTAAGAATCGCAATAGCGGAAGTTGTCGCTCGTGCAACCCGACAATTGAGTGTCGCTGAACGGGATCAATTGCGGCACCGGCGATACTCCGCAGTACTGCACCCGAATTTCCTCCAGCCGAGGACAGCGATCAAGCTGCTTCATATCTTTTGCTGCAAGTTCACAACTGCGGTATTGCGGAGAATCACAGAGCCCGCCATTCGTTGCTCCAGGCCCGCTCAGTATCAGCTTGCGAACCGGCGCTGCATGGCAATATCGCGCTTTACCTTCCCGCAGAAATGGACAGGGCATAACTCACTCCTGCGATTTCTTTTCGGACTCCCCATCGGAGAGCTCTATCTTTTCGCCGCCGTCCGCCATGGTTAGCCCCAGTTCTGGCACTGTGAGACTGTGTGTCCCGCCATGCAGGAGCGCTTGCAGCTCACCGTCAATATCTCGCATCTCAGACTTAGCCTGGGCGCGGCCTAACTTTTCGGCCAACACATCCCAACCGACTGCGAAGAACACAATGAGAAGCGCAGCGAGTGTGACGATCCCGAGAACTAAGTTCGTGATGTTCAGCCACATCGCCCAATTTTCTCCAGCCATCGCGATGACCTCCCTATTCGATGGAACTCATCTGTCTTGGTAAATGCACGCTGATAGCCATCCTGTGAATTCAACAGCTTGCGCCGAATGAACGCGGACGCGTGTCGGTTTTCCCAACGAACTCTGTCGGCGTCTCCAACACATCGAGCGGCAACTCCACACGAGCACGCAAGACGTCGATCCTGGTACGCGCGGTGATTCGCGCCGCAGATTGTTTCGGTTGTGCTCACGCTCTCGCACAACTGTGATCGTCATCACAGGGCTCGCCTTTACTTGTCTCTACAAAGGAGTTAGCAGCATCGTTCGCACGATTGGATTCGCTTTTACGCGCTGATTTCGCGAGTTCTAGCAGATTCGAATTAGTGATCGCACATGTACGCGTTACTAGAATGAACCCGGTCATGAATCCTAAGTGGAACGGCCAATTCTCCTGCTTCGATCTCGTCGCTAAAACCGACACGCGTGGTCACAGCGTGATTCCGGTTCGGGACTTCGTAATTGGAGGCGATGATTTCGTCGTGATGGCCGGCCCTTGCGCGGTCGAATCCGAGAAGCAAATCCTCGACACCGCTGAAGCCGTAGCCGAAGCTGGTGCGCGCATTCTGCGTGGCGGAGCCTACAAACCTCGTTCATCTCCTTATGCGTTTCAAGGTCTCGGTGTCGAAGGTCTGAAGCTTCTTGACAAGGCCAGGCAAGCGACAGGGCTCGCAATCGTCACTGAAGTGATGAGTGAGGACGACGTCGACCTCATCGCCGAATACGCCGACATCATGCAGGTTGGCACCCGCAGCATGGAAAACTACGCGCTGCTCGAGCGCCTGGGAAGTTGCGGACGCCCAGTGCTCCTGAAGCGCGGCATGACCGCCACCCTCGAAGAGCTCCTCCGCTCCGCGCAAGTGATTGCAATGGCGGGCAATCTGGAAATCATCTTGTGCGAGCGCGGGATTCGCACCTTTGAAACTGCGACCCGCAATACGCTCGACATCGCTGCGGTCCCTGTTTTAAAGACCGTTTCGCATTTGCCCGTCATCGTTGATCCCAGCCACGCTGCTGGAGTTCGCTCGCTAGTGCCGGTGCTTTCACGCGCTGCCACCGTGGTTGGTGCAGACGGGCTGATCGTGGAAGTTCATCCTCAGCCGGAATCAGCTCTGAGTGATGGCAATCAATCGCTGAGTTTTGACGAATTCCGTCGCATGATGGATGACCTCCAACCCTACCTGGAACTTCAGCGGGACAGCCGGCACTTTCGTCCTCAACTCCTCGCGGCCGGAGGAGGGATCTAGTGCTTCTGCGCTCCACGGCTCTCTTTCTCTTCCTATCGGTTTCGATCGGACTCGCGACGTCGAGTAGGAGGCCTACAGACGCATCAGCCGTTGCCCCCCTTCTCTACACGTCCGCAAGCAGCTATGAACCGCTAGCGTGGATGCGTGGTGCAGACAGGTTCAGCATCGATGCGACCGTTTTCTTACGGAACGACACAGGTACTCATCGCTTCTTACCAGACTTCGTTGAGTCCGCAGACCCCGAGGTCTCATTCGACGGTGAAAGAGTTCTGATCGCCGCCAAGCGCAACGCGAAGGAACGATGGCAGGTCTGGGAAGTGAATAACGATGGCAGCGCCCTTCGGCGAGTCACGTCCTGTACCGAGGACTGCGCTCGGCCCCTCTATCTTCCAGACGATCGAGTTGCATATGTCCACAAGCTCGAAGGCCGGTTTGTGATCGAAGTAGCTAGCCTAGATGGAAGTGAACCTCGTGCTCTCACCAGTGTCCCAGCGAACGCCATGCCCAGCGCCGTCCTTCGTGACGGGCGGATCTTGTTCGAGGCGGGATATCCCCTCGGTTCAAATACAAGCCCTGAAATTTACACGGTCTATTCCGACGGTAGCGGTGTTGAGTCCTATCGCTGCGATCACGGAAAGGCGCGATACTCGGCCACTCAAACAAATTCGGGAGACATCGTGTTCGCCTCGAGTCATGGGCTGGCGCGATTCACCTCGGCGCGTGCCCAGGAACTTCCACTTTCCGCACCTGCAGGCGAATATGCAGATCTCACCGAGGACCACGACGCCTCCCTCCTTCTTTCATGGCGTCCGAGTTCAAAAGGCGTGTTTCAACTGAAACGCTGGATTACGGGCGCCCCAAAACTCGTGAGCGAGGTTTCAAACCCAAGCACGAATCTCGTGCAGCCGAGAGTGATCGGGCCGCGGCAGATTCCGAAACGTCATCCATCAGGTCTGCATGACTGGGCGAACGCCAACCTGCTTTGCTTGAACGCCTACACGTCGAAATATCAGTTCGCACCCGGCTCGATAAGTTCGGTCCGCCTGTACACAAGCAGCGAAGACGGGCGTGCGATCCTGCTCGGGACTGCGCCCGTCGAGAAAGACGGATCTTTTTTCGTCCAGGTTCCTGGCGACCGGCCGCTTCAAATCGAACTGCTCGACACCGTAGGCCAAACATTGAAGCGCGAGTCCGGATTCTTCTGGATGCGACACGGCGAGCAGCGAGGATGTGTTGGATGCCACGCTGGCCCTGAAACCGCCCCAGAGAACGCGGTTCCGTTGACGCTGCTGAGATCGACCACCCCTGTTGCCATGGCCGGCCCATCCTCTCTTCCCGCTTCCGGAGGCACGCAGTGATAATGCGGCTGATCGCAGTACTTCTCCTCGCTTCTTCCTCGCTGGCGCAAACATCACCAGTAAACGGGGCCAGCACAATCAAGTTTGAAGACGCGACCGCAAAATCCGGAATTCAGTTCACGCACAGCTTCGGATCGCAGAAACTCGGTTCTCTTCTCGAAAGCACCGGTTCCGGATGCGTCTGGTTCGACTACAACAACGACGGATTCCCCGATCTCTATGTTGCCAGCGGAAAGCCCCTCGAAGATAGCATCCATCCGTACCCTCTGAAACAGCCTCCTACGACTCCGCCTCACAATCACCTGTACAAAAACAATCGGGACGGCACATTCACCGACGTTACGGACCATGCCGGCGTAGCAGCCAACATCTACGGAATGGCTGCCATTGCGGCGGATTTCGACAACGATGGATTCATCGATCTCTTCGTCACGGGCTACGGCAAAGCGATCCTCTACCGCAACAACCGCGACGGAACATTCTCAGATGTCACAGCCAAGGCAGGCGTCGAAGTCACGGGCTGGTCGATCAGCTCCACGTGGCTCGACTACGATCGTGACGGGTGCGTCGATTTGTTTGTCGGCCGCTACGTGAAATTCGATCCGAAGTACCGCAACTTCTATCCCGCCGACAACTATCCCGGCCCCCTCGACTACGCGGGCGACTCAAGTCGCCTCTTCCACAACAACTGCAATGGAACATTTACCGACGTTACTGATAAGGCTGGCATCGGCGGTCTCAAAGGCCGCGCCATGGGAGTTACCGCATCCGATTTCGATGGCGATGGCTATCCAGACATTTATGTCGCCAACGACAAGACCGAGAATTTCCTGTTCCGCAACAAGCACGACGGAACGTTTGAAGAGATCGCGTCAGAACTCGGCGTGGCCTACGGGCAGAATGGCGAGAGCACTTCCGCGATGGGGCCGATCTTTGCCGACATCGATGGCGACGGCCGGCTGGACCTTTTCGTCACCGACTCGAAATATAACCGCCTGATGCGCAACGCCAGCCCGAATGGTTTCGAGGACATCGGCCCGGCTTCCGGGATCTCGCAAGCGACTGCGCAATACACGAGCTGGGGATCCGGTATCTATGACTTCGACAATGACGGCTGGCTAGACATTCTGATCTTCCACGGTGGGCTGGTTCATTTAGTCCCGCAAGAGCAGTCCTTGTTTCGCGGGCTCGGCAACGGCAAATTCGCAGACGTCTCGCGTGAGGCCGGTCCCGTGCTTGACCTGAAGACGGTTTCGAGAGGGGCATGCTTCGCAGATTACGTCAATGAGGGCAAACTCGACGCATTCGTCGTCAACCTCGGTGCGCCCGCGATCCTGCTGCACAACGTCTCGCAGAATAGTCATCATTGGCTGACGGTGCAACTGAAAGGGAAGAAGAGCAACCGCGATGGCATCGGAGCCCGTTTGGAAATCCTCGCCGGAGGGCGCACCCAGATCGGGGAACGCTCCGCGGGTTCCGGATACCTTTCGCAAGATGACGGTCGTATCCACTTCGGCCTCGGGCCGTCAACAAAAGTCGACAAGCTCATCCTTCACTGGCCGAGCGGCCGCGAGCAGGTCCTGGAAAATCCGGCCGTCGATCGAGTGCTTGTCGTGGAGGAGCCGTAGATGCCCTCCGGCACTTCATATCCGCCAGGATGCCTCGCGATCGTCCGGATCTCCTGCGTGTTGCTGGTGACTTTGCTCGCTATGGCCGCCCGTCCAGCTCAGAAACAATCGCCGTCATTTCCAAAAGAGCGATATCTATCGCCAATCGAAATGACCTTTTCGCCTGATGGGCGCCTTCTCTACGTAGTCTGCCAGGACAGTGATGAGCTCCGAGTCGTCAACCTGACCACGGAAAAAGTCACGAAGAGTATTCCCGTGGGACGTTCTCCGCGAGGTATCGCAATCTCGCTGGACGGAAAGCGGCTCTACGTGACGAATGCATCGTCCGACACCGTCTCTGTCATCGATACCACGGCTCTGGAAGTCATCCAAACCCTTCCCACAGGATTCGAGCCGCATGGTGTGGTCATCGACCGCCAGCAAGCAACCCTCTACGTAGCGAACCGTCTGAGCAGCGACGTCTCCGTGATTGACCTTCGGTCGGGAAAGGAGATCAAACGGCTTCTCGCCGGTCGCGGCGCGAGCTACCTTTTTCTTTCGCCGGACGGTAAATCAGTCCTGTGTACGCACGTGTATCCGAATCCCGGTGCGGTTCGAACCGTGCCTGATTCGGAAATCACTGTCATCGATACCAGCGAGAAAAGAGTGGTCGAACGCATGCCGCTCCCAAATGCGGCCGGTGTGTTTCACGTGGCGATGTCTGCCGATGGCATGTTGGGGTTCGCTGCGCAGCTCCGTCCCAAGAATCTGATTCCTCTCGCACACGTTGAGCACGGTTGGGCTTTTGGCGACTCACTCGCATTATTTGGAAAGAACATAAAGGGAGTCATACAAATCCCCATCGATGAGCTCGATCAATACTACGCATTGCCCTGGGGAGTCGCGATTACTCCCGATAGCTCGAGAATCTTTGTATCGACCGCTGGATCGCAGAGCGTCACTTCCATCGATGTCCAGCACCTGCTCGCTACCGTTCAGCGCCGTCGCAAGCCTTTCGCTAACGATCTTTCGGCCTCTGCCAACTATGTATCGCGACGGATCCCAGTAGGGCGGAATCCGCGTGGGCTTTCGATCTCCCCTGATGGAAGGCGTCTCTACGTCGCGAATCGGCTCGACGACACGATCAGCGTTATCGACGCGAAGTCTGAAAAAGTGATCTCCACGATTTCGCTGGGTGGTCCCGGGAATATCGATGCTTTGCGCCGCGGGGAGCGCCTCTTCTTTACGTCGGAGTTTGCTTTCCAGGGACAATTCGGCTGTTCAAACTGCCACATCGACGCGACCATCGATGGCTTGCAATGGGATCTGGAGCCGGACGGCTTCGGCAAAGATGTGGTCGATAACCGCTCGCTCGAAAATCTGGCGGGCACCGAGCCTTTCAAATGGAATGGCGGGAATCCGGACATGCCCACCGAGTGTGGACCTCGCACTGAAAAATTCTTCTTCCGCTCGCAGAGCTTCACGCAGCAGCAACTCACCGACCTGGTCACATTTGTCTACTCGCTGCCGTATCGCCCGAATCGTTATCGCTCACCGGATGGCGAACTGACCGCCGCCCAGGAACGTGGCAAGGCCATCTTCGAACGGGTGAAATCGAAAAATGGAAAGTCGATTCCCGAGGCAAATCAGTGCGGCTTCTGTCATAGCGGACCGAAGTATACAAACCAGCGCCAATTTGACGTTGGATCCGGTAAGGCCATCGATCGGTCTCCGCTGATTGATGTGCCACAACTTTCGAACGTCGCTTACTCATCCCCCTATTTGCACGATGGTTCCGCCCGCTCGCTCGAAGAAATCTGGACCATCTTCAATCCGAAAGATACACACGGCGTAACCAACGATCTGACAAAGGATGAGTTGAACGATCTCATCGAGTACTTGAAAACGCTATGAAAGCGAAATTGCTCTTCTCCATGTGTGTTCTTGTCATTGCGGGATCCTTGGCCTCCGCTCAAGACATGCCGATGTTTCAATGGGAAAACTTCACCACAGCCAACGGCCTTCCCGACAACCATGTGTACTGCGTACTCGTCGACGGACAACGCATTTGGGCTGGCACGGACAATGGACTCGGCATGTACGAGCATGGCGCGTGGAAGGTCTTTCGTCCGGCCGACGGCTTGGCCCAGCAAGCGGTGCTATCCCTCGCTCTCGACAAACGCACGGGCGATCTCTGGATAGGAACCATGGGCGGACTGAACCGGCTCTCCGCTGGTCGCTTTGATACTTTCACCCAGCTGAACTCGGGCCTAAGCAACGACATCGTTTACGGAGTCGGTGTGCAAGGCGATTTCGTCTGGACGGCGACGGCCGCAGGCGCGAGCCGGCTGAACACGCGCACCGGCCAATGGTCGCTCTTCAATGAACGCAACACGCCAATGTACGAAATATGGACCTATTCGGTCAGCCCCGCCGAAGACAAGGTCTACTACGCAGTGTGGGGAGGGGGCGTTCTGGAGTACGACCAGAAGACGGAACGCTGGAAAGACTACAACGACCCGGACGGCGAAACCGAGATGGTCCTGATGAAAGATCAGGGACTGATCCACGAGATCACAACCTCGGTCAGCTACGTCGACAAAATGTTGTGGATCGCGACCTACTTCGGCGCGAGCCGGTACGACGGCCGGTATTGGCACAATTTCCTTACTAAAGACAGCGGACTGCCCAGCAATTTTTTGAGTCAGGTGAAAGCCATCGATGCCGATCGCGCCTGGTTTTCTACCGACAAGGGCCTCGCATTTTACGACGGCACGAACTGGGCGGTTTATCGTCCCAACCTCGACACTCACAAGCCGGAAATGCTGGTGCGAAATGCAGCCGGAGAAGTGAAGACAGTCAAGGTGCTGACCGCACCCTCGCATAACTACATTCTTGGCGTTGATCTTCAAGGCGACGACATCTGGGTGGCGACGGCAAAAGGCTTGAGCCACGGCATACGCCAGACGTCCCCGGCAGCAACGGCAAAGGTGTTCAGCACCGTGAAGACAAATCGGAGCAAGAAATAAGAGGAGCAATCTTATGAATCTAGAAGAGCTACTCGCAGAAGTGACAACGGCACCCGTCGAGAAGCGGGCCATCACCAATCACAAAACGTTGAACGAAGCCTATGACTATGGAAGCGCCTTTTCACGCGGAATGCGCATCGATCTGAACGGTCTCAGCATCCTTCTGATCTCAGGGACCGCCAGCATTGATGAAGCCGGCCGGACCGTTCATGTCGGCGACTTCAAAGCTCAGCTCCAACGCACGTATCAGAACATCACGCAGCTTCTCGCCGCTGAGGGAGCAACCTGGCACGACATCGTGCGCACTACCTGCTATCTCCGGGACATTGAACGCGACTATGAAGCCTTCAACCAGGAGCGCAACGCGTTCTTCAAGGCGCAAGGGCTCGACCCGTTGCCGGCATCTACCGGCATCCAGGCCATTCTCTGCCGTCCCGATCTCTTGATCGAGATCGAAGCAATTGCCATGTTTCGGCGGGAATCCTCCGCAAGCTGAAGGATCGATGAGATGGAGGGTACAACCATGCGAATCGCCTCGACTGTCGTAGTTGTCATCGGTCTGACGTTCGCTGCATACGCGCAGGCTCCTTCATCTTGTGCATGCGGCAAGAATCCTCCGGGTCGTCCGGCGCCGCGCACGCTTGAAGCCCTACGCGGCCGCGCCCGATGACCTGCGCCCGTATTCCAAGTTCACGCCTCCGTACTACGAGCACTACCAAGATCTCATCGAGTACAACGGCGCCGCACGCGACATTCCCGACGCGGACCTCAAAGAACTGACAGAGATTCGTATCGGCTTCCTGGCTCCCCTTTACGATCATCCCGACCAGGTTCGCGGAGCCCGCATGCTCAGCGGTGCTCAGATGGCAATCGACGAGGCGAACGCTTCCGGCGGCTATGGAGGCAAGCCGTTTCGCATCGTTACGCACAACGACTACGACAACTGGCAAAATAGCACTTCCTACAACGCTGGCACGTCGAAGGACTCCGCAATCTGGGGAGCCGCTTCCAACGACGCCGTTCGCATGATCTATGACGACAAAGTTTGGGCGATGTTCGGCTCGATCAGCTCGGAGTCAACTCACATTGCCCTTCGTCTGACGCTCAAAGCGGAAACTCCACTGGTCAACAGCGCGTCCACCGATCCCACAATCCCTGAAACCATCATCCCCTGGTATCACACGGACATTCAGGACGATCGCGTGCAGGGGTATACCCTCGCGCGCCACCTCTACACTGAACTAGGTTTGAAGCGCATCGCGCTGCTGCGGATCAACGATCGCTACGGTCGTTTTGGAGTCATCAAGTTCCGCGACGCATCCCGCCGTCTCGGACATCCTGTCGTCATCGAGCAAAAATTTCGCCGGGGCGACACAGATTTCCGCCGTCAGCTTCAGGTGATCGAAGACTCCCGTGTCGACGGCATCGTGCTCTGGACCGACATCCCCGAGGCGGCCATGATCCTGCAACAAATGCAGGAACTCGGCATGAAACAGCGTGTTTTCGGCAGCCACCGAACGATCGGAGACGAACTTCTGCAACTTGCCGGGCCCGCCGCGGAAGGGTTCGAAGCACTCTACCCCTACGATCCTTCCCGCAACGACCCGCGCTGGCTGGATTTCGTCTCGCGCTACCAGGCCCGCTATCACGAGAAGCCCGACCACTTCGCCGCCTTGGCCTATGACCAGATGCAGATCCTGCTCGATGCCATCTGTCGCGCAGGCCTGAACAAAGGCCGCATCCGCGACGCCCTTACAGGACTTACAAGCTACAGGGGAGTGACCGGAAACATGGTCTTCGATCCGAATTGTAAGAACATCGCGCCCATGTTTCTCGCCCGCGTGCACGACGGCCGCATCGACTACCGCCCCATTACGATGGAGAAGCCCTACGCCAAGGTAGGCGAAACCCCTGTTCAGTACTCGGGCCCACCAACCTCCAATCAATCCGCGAACAATCTGGCGATCGGCATTTTCGGCCCAAACGCTTCAGACGTTGTCCGTTCTCCGGAACTTTCCCGTTTCCTCGAGGAATCGAATCTTGGTTCCAAGCGCTATTCGCTCATCGCCATCGACTCCCAAACATCTTGGGGAAAGGGCTCAAGCGATCTGGTACATGCGGTCTATGCCAGTCACGTCCTGGCGCTGATCGCTTTGGATCGCGACTCCAGTCATCTCGCCGAGCAGATTGCGGTGAAAACGTTCCTCCCCGTGGTGGCGATCTCGTCCGACCGAACCCTGACCTCGACCAACATTCCATGGATATTTCGCCTCCCGCAGGGAACATCGATCACGGTGGCGCTCAAATCCCTCTCCGCCGCGATTGACCGAGCTGGCCCTAACCGCTCTGCGATTCGGGACGCCTTGAGCTCTGCCGATCCGCTTACTCCGAGAACTTGGGATTCGACAGGCGAACCCCGGTAGAAACTAGAACATATATCTAGGGCTCGAAGTTGAGGGAATGGGCAAAACGCTTTAGTGGCACGCTAGAGCGCGTCGAGCAGGGCGAAAACAAGTAAAAGACGTGCCAAAAATCATATAGAATGCTTGCGCCCCGATGGGGCTGTTCCGTGGAGATCGCTGGTCCGTAGAAAGAAGAGTCCGGTGGTTGGGGGAACGAGACATTCTCGTCCTGGATTGATAGACTGCGGGGCTTCGAAAGGGCTAACGACTCTGCCGGGACAGGTTTACGTTTCCGGCAATTTTACTCTCAACCTCGATTTAAACTTCCACTAGTACCCTCGCTCATGCAACAGCTTGTACATTCATTGTGGGGTAGGGCCTGTTAAGGATGAATTCTCACGAACTCACCGGAATATTCGAAAGGCTTTTCAATACACATCCCCGGATTTTTCGTGCGCCCGGCCGCGTCAACCTCATTGGCGAGCACACCGATTACAACGAAGGGTTCGTGATGCCCGCCGCTGTGGCCTTTTCTACCTACGTAGCGATTGGCCCTCGACCGGATCGCAAGCTTTTGATTCACTCAGAAGAGTTTTCCGGCAACTTCGAATTCGATATCGACAAGCTTCCCGAGCGCAAAACGGGATCCTGGTGCGACTACGTGTTGGGCGTGGCGCGTGTCCTCCAGCAGCAGGGCCAGAAACTAACCGGCGCGAACTTGTTCGTTCATGGAGAGGTTCCCATTGGCGCCGGACTAAGCTCGTCTGCCGCGCTCGAAGTCGCTTCGGCTCTAGCCCTCGGCAGTCTCGATCACGCCGACATTCCTCTATCCGAGGTAGCCAAGCTCTGCCGCAAGGCCGAGAACGAATTTGTCGGAGCCCGCGTCGGGATCATGGACCAGTTCATCGCTTGCCAGGGAAAGAAGGGGCACGCGCTTCTGCTCGATTGTCGCTCGCTCGAGTTCAAGTTCGCTCCGATCCCCCCGGGACTTCAACTTGTCGTCTGTAACACGAAGGTCAAACATGATCTCGCCACCGGCGCATACAACAAGCGCCGCGAAGAGTGCGAAGAAGGAGTCCGCTACTTCGCAAAGTGGGATCCCGCTATCCGCGCCTTGCGCGACGTCTCCATTGAGTTGCTCGATAAGCACTTCAAAGCTCTTCCAGCCACAATCGCGAAACGCTGTACCCATGTCATTCGCGAAAACCAGCGGACACTCGATGCGGCGCTCGCCCTGCAAGAAAACGATCTCGCCAGAATCGGCAAGTTAATGGCGGATTCGCATCACAGCTTGCGCGATTTTTACGAAGTCAGTTGTCTCGAGCTCGACGTGATGGTTGAGTCGGCCGAAGGCCTGCCCGGTTTCGTTGGCGGGAGAATGACTGGCGGGGGATTCGGAGGCTGCACCGTGAACCTCGTGCACACCGATCATGCCCCTGCTTTCGCGGATCAGGTCGCGCGGCGCTATCGCGAAGCAACCGGGATCGAACCGCAGATCTATCTGTGCTCCGCCGAAGACGGAGCACAGGAACTCAGCTAGAACGTCCGGAGTCCGACGCTTCCGGGGACCAGCCTTGCAACTTCACCAGCCAGTTTGCCGGCTCCGGCAAAATTGCAAACTTCGGCAGGTTCCCGCGCACCATCGCCACTTCATCGCAGCAGTGAAATCTCGGACAGGCATGGCAGTCCTTGTAGATCTTGTCTGGCAGATCCTCGCGCTGCGCAACCGAAAATCCTTGCCCCGCGAAGAAGTTTGGCTTGCGCGTGAACAGACAGATGCAGCCTACCTGATGTCGTTTCGCCTCGGCCATCAAGGCCTTCACGAGCCGACCACCGCCTCCGCGTCCCTGCGCCCACGGCGCGACCGTGATCGAACGAATTTCCGCCAGGTGCGTTCCGTACAGATGCAGCGCGCCGCAACCGATGATGGTTCCTTTGTCCTCGAGAACCACGAAGTCTCTGACGTTCTCGCAGATCTCCGGCAGCGTGCGAGGCAGAAGTGTTCCGTCGCCGGAGTAGGCTCCGATCAATTCATGAATCTGTTGTGCATCCGGCAATATGGCTTTACGCGTGCGCATGGACCTCCTCGCGAAGACCTTCAATTCTCTTCCTGGCGAGGCCGATAGCCTGCCGCACCCGGGCTGGCGCTGTGCCACCCGGAACATCATGAACGGCGAGTACAGAATGGAGCGTCAGTGATTCGTAGAAGTCCGCCCCGAACGCCGGACTCAGGGTCTGCAGATCAGCCATCGGCAGCTCATGCAATTCACAATGCCGCTCAATGCAAAGCTGCACAGCCTTTCCGATGCGTTCGTGAGCGAGCCTCGAGGGCACGCCCTGCTTCACCAAATAAGTCGCCGCGGCCCATGCATTCATGAAGCCCGAACCCGCCGCTTCCTGCATCCTCTCGTGATGAAATTCCACAGCCTTCATCCATCCCGCCACCAGCGGCAGCAGTTGCAACAAGCTGTCCGCGGCGTCGAAAAGCGGCTCCTGTGTTTCCTGCAAGTCCTTGTTGTATGCCAGCGGCAAAGCCTTCACCGTAGTCGCGAGAGCGATCGCGCTTCCCGAAACGCGTCCGCACTTTCCGCGAACCAGTTCGAGCAAGTCTGGATTCTTCTTCTGCGGCATCGCGCTGCTGCCCGTCGAGTAAGCCTCTGGCAATTCGATGAATCCATATTCCTGCGTCGAGAACAGGATCATCTCTTCCGCCCAACGGCTCAGGTGCACCGCCAGCATCGAAAGCGAGTTCACGAACTCGATCGCAAAATCCCGGTCGCTGGTCGCATCAATGCTGTTCGCGGTCGAACCATCGAAGCCGATGCTCTCGGCCATCAAACCACGATCCAGCGTCAGCGTCGCGCCGGCGACCGCGCCCGAACCGAGCGGACACACATTGAGTCGCTTGCGGCAGTCCGCCAGCCGTCCTGCATCCCGCAGGAACATCTCGCAGTAAGCAAGCAACCAGTGTCCGACCAGAACCGGCTCGGCCCGCTGCAGATGTGTGTAAGCTGGCATCGCCCCGTCTGCCGCTTGTTCCGCCCGATCCGTGAGGACGCTGCAAAGCTCTCCGATCTGTTGCCGCAACTCGTCGATGGCTGCCCGAACGAACAATCTCAGGTCGGTTGCAATCTGCTCGTTGCGGCTGCGCCCGCTATGAAGCTTATAACCGGCATCGCCAATCAGTTTCGCCAGCTGTTTTTCGACGAAGTGATGCACGTCCTCTGCTTCGTCGTCATCCAGAAATGTAGGCGATGTCGCCGCCCTCGAGCCGATTTGCTCCAGCCCTTGCAGAATGCTGATAAGTTCGTCTGCAGACAAAATCCCGGCATTCTTCAAGGCGCGCGCGTGCGCACCGCTGGCCGCGATTTCGTACTTCAGCAGCCTGCGATCGAAGCCGAACGAACGCTGCCACCGCTCGAACGCCGGATCCAGTGGCTGCCGGAACCTCCCCGACCACATCTTCATCGTGCAACCTCAATGCGGCTCAGAGCGCGCGAACGCGACGGCAGCCCAAGAATGCGGATGAATCCTGCTGCATCTTTCTGGTCGTAACTTTCGCCCATGGTGAACGATGAAAGATCGGTGCGATACAGCGAATGCTCCGACTTGCGGCTCACCACGGAAACATTCCCCTTGTATAGGGATAGCGCGACTTCGCCGGTCATCTCCGACTGGGTCTTCTCGATGAACGCATCCAAGGCTTCGCGCAATGGCGTAAACCACAATCCGAAGTACACAAGCTCCGCATACTTGAGCCCGATGTGTTCCTTGAAGTGCGCAACGTCGCGCTCCAGGCAAAGAGCTTCCAACTCGCGGTGCGCTGCAATCAACAGCGTCCCGCCCGGTGTTTCATAACAGCCTCGAGACTTGATTCCGACGAAACGGTTCTCCACCAAATCGACCCGCCCAACGGCATTTCGCGCGCCGATCTCATTCAACAACTCAACCAGCGACACGGGATCCATTTCCATCCCATTCACTGATACCGGCACTCCCTGGTTGAACCCGATGCTCACCTGCTCCTCTTTGTCAGGAGCCTCCTGCGGCGAGCGCGTGATTTGCCAAGTGGTTGCCAGCGGAGCGTTGCCCGCATCCTCCAACTCACCGCCTTCGTGGCTGATATGCCATAGATTCCGGTCGCGGCTGTGAATTTTTTCCCGGCTGGCCGACACGGGAATCCCGTGCTGCTCGGCGTAATCAAGGCAGTCCTCGCGGGACTTCAGGCTCCATTCGCGCCATGGAGCAATGATCTTCAGTTCGGGTGCCAGCGCCTGGTAGGTCAACTCAAAACGCACCTGATCGTTGCCTTTGCCCGTGCATCCATGGGCAACAGCGGTTGCGCCCTCGCGTAGAGCCACTTCCACCTGATGCTTGGCGATCACCGGGCGCGCCATCGATGTCCCAAGCAAATATTTGTGCTCGTAGACGGCACCAGCCTTCAGCGCGGGAAACACGTACCCAGTCAGAAACTCCTCGCGCATATCTTCGACGATCACCTTGCTCGCGCCGGTTGCGTAGGCCTTCTCAACGACCGCTTCGATGTCATCTCCTTGGCCCACATCGCCAACCATGGCGATGACGTCATAAGAGTAGTTTTCCTTCAGCCATGGAATGATGATCGAGGTATCGAGTCCACCGGAATAAGCGAGAACAACTTTCTCAGGCATGAGCGCTCCTAACGGGCAGTCGCACGGCGCCGCCCAGCAATAAATAAAGAATGGATTTCTGCACGTGCAGCCGGTTTTCCGCCTGCTCGAAGACCACGGACTGCTCGCCGTCGATCACTTCATCGGTCACTTCTTCGCCTCGATGCGCGGGAAGGCAATGCATAAACGCCGCGCCCGGTGCGGCTTCTTTCATCAGGGCCCGATTTACCTGGTAGGGCGGGAAAATATTAGCCCGCACACCGGACTCTTGTTCCTGCCCCATGCTGGCCCAGGCGTCGGTATAAATTGCGTCGGCGCCTGAGACCGCGGCATGCGGGTCCGTGAGAACTTCGATCTGAGCGCCAGTCTGCTTCGCAATCTTGCGTGCGTCAGCAACAATCTGCGAATTGCACGCGTATCCCTTCGGCGTCGCGACTCGGATCGATGATCCTAGGCATGCACATGTCAGCAACAAAGAGTGCGCCACGTTGTTGCCGTCCCCGACATATGCCAGCGTGACCCTCTTGAGATCGCCGAATCGCTCCTGCAGCGTCAAATAGTCCGCCAGCGCCTGGCAAGGATGCTCGACGTCGCTGAGCGCGTTGATTACAGGGACTGAAGCATGCTTCGCCATACCCTCGATCGTTTCGTGCGAGAACGTTCGCAGCACGATGACGTCGATCCAGCGCTCCAGGTTGTGCGCGATGTCGCTCAGCTTCTCGCGCTCGTCCAGGCGGCCCTTGGATTGGTCGACAAACATCGCGGTCCCGCCCAGGCTTACGATCGCCGATTCAAACGTCAGGCGCGTTCGCAGGGAGGGCTTCTCGAAAAACATCACCATCTGCTTCCCCGCGAGAGATCGCTGAAAAACCGATGGTCGCGCCTTCATCAACTCGGCCAGATGCAACACGGCCTGAACGCCCTGCGGTCCCAGATCGCGCGTCGACACCAGGTCTGGACACCAGAAGATGTCGGGACCTGTCGCCGGCATCACCGGCGCCCGACTATTTAGTGGACTATTCAACTTTCACTCCTTGGTTTCTCAATTCGTGCGACAACTTTCAAGCGCACGTCACTTCTGTACCGCAATTCAATTTCGTCAGATAAAACTGAGGCAATGCCTCCGCCTCGGCGGCAGGCAATATCCGCACCCGCCCCACACCTTGCTTCAGAGCCTGTGTACATGCTGCCAGCTTGGGTAGCATCCCACCGCTCACGATCGATCCAGCCGCGAGATCCTGCGCCTGCTTCGTGTTGAGCCACGGAATTACCGTGCCTTCGGCATCTTTCACACCGGGCACATCCGTCAGGAAGATCAACGCATTCGCGTGACATGCGGCTGCACAAGCCGCCGCCATCTCGTCCGCGTTTACGTTGTAGTACTCGCCATCCGCTCCGAGCGCCAGCGATGCCAGTACTGGAATACCACCTTGCTGCCAAAGCGCTTCAATCCAGCAAGGCTCTGCGAAACAGATTTCCCCGACGAATCCCAGATCGTTGCCTTGGATATGCTTGCGCCTTGCGCGAAACGTCATTCCGTCTCCACCACAAAATCCGACTGCAGGCATACCTGCGGCTTGGATCGCCGCCACCATCTTTTTATTGACCATGCCGGCCAGCACCATCAGGGCGACATCGCGCGTCTCTGCGTCCGTCACTCGCAGTCCGCCAACAAATTCGCTTTGCTTACCCAGTTGTTTCAGCACCCGCGTGAGCGCGGTGCCTCCGCCATGCACCACTGCCACTCGGTGCCCGTCCTGCGCCAGTTCCGCGATTGCGCGCGCGCATTTTCGCAACACTGCGGTGTCGTCGAGAGCCGCTCCGCCGATTTTGACCACGATTGTCACTGCAGTCCCTCTTCCTCGCTCCATCCGTACATCAGGTTCATATTCTGTGCCGCTTGCCCGGCCGCGCCTTTCAGCAAGTTGTCGATACAGGAAATCAGCACCAATCGGCGTCCGTCCTCCGCCAGGCAAAAGCCCAGGTCGCAGTAGTTCGTGTTCAGCGAAAACTGAACCTGCGGAAGCTTCGGCGTGTGGAACACTCGCACCCAGTGTTTGCCCAGGTAGAAGTTGCGGAAGCACGATTCCACTTCCAGCGGAGTCATCTCCCGGTTCAGCTGGACGTAGATGGTCGACAGAATCCCGCGCGGAATCGGCAACAGGTGCGGCGTGAAGATCAACTCTTGGTCACTCAGAACAAGCTGCTCCACGATCTCGCCCGTGTGCCGGTGATTGAATACCGAGTAAGCGGACAGATTGTCGGCCACCGACACGAAATGTGTCTTCGATGTCGGTTCTTTACCGGCTCCCGATACGCCGGACTTCGAGTCGGAAATGATTCCGCGCGTGCGATCGACCAATCCGCTCTTCAGCAGCGGCGCCAGGGCTAAGATCACCGACGTTGCATAGCATCCTGGATTCGCCACGAGATCCGCGCCCGCGATCTGATCGGTATTCAATTCAGGCAGCCCGTAAACTGCGCGATTCGTCAGCTCCGCTGCCGTCACCGCGTCAGAATCCTGGAAGCTGTAAACCGCGCGATGCTGCTCCTGCTTAAGCCTCCACGCGCCGCTCAAATCGATGACGCGAAGCCCGTTCGCGATTGCCTCCGGAACGAGATTCCTTGAAACCTCGTGCGGAGTTGCCAGGAACAACAGCTTCACGCCCTGCTGCTTCAACGCGGTCCATGACAGCGAGTGCAAAGGATATCCGCCGTTTCCCGAGAGAGCAGGGAAGACGTCTGCCAGATCCGTTGCACCGCCGTTATCTGCGCTTCGCCGCAGCAGCACAGGCTTTTCCAGCCGTGGATGGCGCAGAAGAATCCGCGTCAGTTCCAGGCCGGAATATCCGGTCGCTCCGAGCACTGCGGTTTTGAGTTTTCCTGCCATCAGCCCAGCATTTCCTCAATTCTGCTTGCCAGTTCCCGTGCTTCGTCTTTGTCCGGACACACAATAAGGATGGTGTCGTCTCCCGCAATCGTTCCGACCACTTCGCTCCAGTCCGTCTCGTCCAACGCCGCGGCCACTGGCTGAGCACTGCCTACAATCGTCTTGATGACCAGCAGGTTCTGTGCCGACCGGATGTCGAGCACGAATTCACGCACCAGGCGCGACACCGGAGGCAGGGCAATGGCCGCGCCGCCGTCGCCGTGCGGCAACGAATATCCGTGCGAAGTCTTGCTCAAATTCAAATCGCGAATGTCGCGCGAGAGCGTGGCCTGTCCCACCTTGAAGCCGCGCCGGCGCAGGTGCCTTTGCAGGTCTTCCTGGCTGGCGACAGATCCATGCTTCAGGACATCTAGGACCGCTCGTTGACGCAACGTTTTATTCATAATGAATAAATATTCATGATTTTGAATAAATATTTTCATATCTTATGGCCCTGCGCAGAAATGTCAAGGGGTAAAGAACCGTAGCGTATCCGTTGGGAACCGCAGGTGTAGTGGCGCCGGCTGTTGCGCGAGCGCCTCGCCCGCTCCTTGGTCCTTCCATGGAAAAACTCCGCAGCGCTCCACTTCTTGCTAGACTACTTCGCGGCCACGTAAGCGAGCTCCACTCGAGGACGCAATGAACGCAAAACCGACACTGATCGCGGAACTCATCGCCGAATTTCTGGGCACATTCGTGCTGATCCTCTTCGGCACCGGAGTGGTGGCCATGGTCGTTCTGTTCCCCACCAAGAACGCAGGCGAGACGATCCACGGCGGATTCACCAACATCACTCTGGGCTGGGGACTCGCGGTCACCATGGGCATCTACATCGCCGGAAAAATCTCCGGAGCCCATCTCAATCCTGCCGTGACCTTGGCGCTCGCTGTCTTCCGCAACTTTTCATGGAGCAAAGTTATTCCCTACTCGATCGCGCAGACCGCCGGTGCGTTTACGGCAGCCGCTCTCGTGTACTGGAACTACAGGCCCGCATTTCACCAGGCGGACCCGGGACTGGAAACAACAGCAGGAGTCTTCACGACCTTCCCGGCCTTTCCCGGATTGCCGCAAGCAGGATTTCTCGATCAGTTGATCGGTACCGGGATTGCTCGTGCTTCTGATCTTTGCCATCACCGACGAGTTCAATATTCCGCCCGGAGCAAACCTCGCTCCATTGCTCATCGGATTGGTTGTTGTCGCGATCGGCATGAGTTTCGGCGGAATGCATGGATACGCCATCAATCCCGCGCGGGATTTCGGGCCGCGTCTCTTCGCAGTGGTCGCAGGCTTCCGCAACAACGGCATCACCGACGGCACGCGCATCTGGTGGATTCCCGTGGTTGCCCCGCTCATCGGAGGCATTGCTGGCGCGGCACTCTATGATTTTGGAATCCGCCGCTTCCTGAAGCCGTCATAACATTTGCCGACGGCGACGGCGTTCATCGAGGAATTCGTTGGAGGGATCTTGAAATACGTCCTTGCACTGGATCAGGGCACAACCAGCTCCCGGGCTCTCTTGTTCGATCAGAATTGCGCTGTCCGCACTGTGTCGCAGCAGGAGTTCGAGCAGATCTTTCCGCAGCCTGGATGGGTCGAACACAACCCGGAGCAAATCCTCGCCTCTCAGATCGCAGTAGCAATCAAGGCCTTGGCTCAAGCCAAAGCAAAGTCGAGCGACGTGGCGGCCATTGGCATCGCGAATCAACGCGAGACCGCGATCGTATGGAATCGCGAAACCGGCAAGCCTGTCTACAACGCGATCGTCTGGCAAGATCGCCGCACCGCCGATTTTTGCGAGCGGCTTCGCACCCAGGGACACAGTCCGTTAATTCAGCAGCACACCGGACTGCTCATCGATTCTTATTTCTCTGCCACAAAGATTTCCTGGATCCTCGACAATGTGCCGGGAGCCCGCGCCCTCGCCGATGCCGGCAAGCTCGCCTTCGGCACGGTGGACAGTTGGCTTGTCTGGAAACTTACGCAGGGTAAGGTTCATGCCACCGACGCGAGCAACGCGTCGCGCACCATGCTCTTCAACATTCATACCGGCGAATGGGACCGCGAGCTTCTCGACCTCTTCCAAATTCCCGTCAGCATGATGCCCGACGTGCGCTCCTGCAGCGAAATCTACGGTCACGTGTCAGGAGTGAAAGAGCTCGAAGGAATTCCAATCGCAGGCATCGCTGGAGATCAGCAGGCCGCCCTGTGCGGGCAACGGTGCTCCACGCCCGGCATGACCAAGAACACCTACGGCACCGGATGCTTCATGCTGCAAAATACCGGCAAGCGCGCGGTGCCATCCTCCAATCGCCTGGTGACCACCGTTGCCTGGAAGATCGGCGACACCACCGAGTACGCGCTCGAAGGCAGCGTCTTCGTCGGCGGAGCCGTTGTGCAGTGGCTGCGCGACGGTCTGGGCTTGATCCGGAAGTCGGAGGATGTCGAAGCTCTCGCCAAATCCGTTCCTGACAATGGCGGAGTCTACTTCGTACCTGCCTTCGTAGGATTGGGCGCGCCTCACTGGGATTCCTACGCACGAGGCTCCATCTTCGGACTCACACGCGGTACCACGGCAGGCCACATCGCGCGCGCCGCGGTCGAGAGTATCGCGTATCAGGTTGCGGATCTTCTCGATGCCATGCGCCGCGATTCGGGTGCGGCGGTCCGCGAACTCCGCGTAGATGGCGGTGCCGCCGCCAACGACAGTCTCATGCAATTTCAGGCGGACATTCTTGGCGTTCCCGTCGTTCGACCGGCAGTCACGGAAACGACAGCCTTCGGCGCGGCGCTCCTGGCGGGTTGCGCCGTAGACTTCTGGCCTGTAGACGAAGGGACTGCGAACTCCCAAAAAGATCGTCGGTTCGAACCCAGCATGCCTGACTCCGAAGCGCGAGCCCTACGCACGCGCTGGAATGAAGCCGTATCCCGCTCCACGAAATGGGAACCAGCCACGACCTGAGCAGCTCAGCACATTCAGAGAAGCGAAAGTAGCGCCGCCTCCCGACGCCTATAGTGTCCGCGACTCGCTGCACACCCGGCCAAGCCAACGCGACTCAAGGCTCAACCCAAAAAACCGCTCCCCTGGTAATCGTAGGCAAGTTAAACGTGAGCGAGTCCCCGTGTTTTTCGCCCTGCACAGGCCGCACATCGCCGAGGAATGGCAGAAAGAATCCTTTCCCGCCGAATTTCGCGTTCATCGTGACTTGCACGCCATCCTGCGGCGTCTGCACCGGATTCTCTCCGCCCCGCAATCCCGCGAAATTCGCGAAGAAGCAATTGACATGTCCATCCGAAGTCCGTGCAATCGAAGTAGCAATCTGGTTGGAAGCTTTTATCCGCACCGTATCGCCGCCCTTGCAGGCTTTCAAAAAACTCACGTTGCGAATCCGGTTGCGAATGCTCGAAATCCTTTTCTATCGCTGCACCGTACGTCTTCCCCGGATCAGCCGCAAGCCGCACAATATTTTCCGATTTTGGAAGTTCCGTAGCATCGGTTCCGGCGATCACGATTCTTCCGCCTCCGGCCACAAAGCTTTTCAAACTGCTTCGCTCGCCATCGCTGAGCATCCGCACATCCGGCAAAACCATGCTCTTGCCCTTGAAATCCGCCAGTGTTCGCGGCGTGACGATCTGAAACTCGCGGTGTTCCTGCAGCAGCAGAATCAGGGTTCCGCGATAGGCCTCGATGAATTCCTTCGTAAAGAAATTCCGCGTCTCCGGAGAAAAATAAACTCCGACCGGATCGATCGGTCCCCGAGGTAAATAGAACGTTTTCTCGTGATCATGAATCCACGTGAAAATCTTCTTCCGCGTTGGCAAATCGTTCGACCCGGCCATCGAATGTCCCGGAGCGTCCCAGAAATTTGCCCCTGCCATGACCTGCGACATCGCGAGATTCATCATCGCCTCGCGCTTGTCCACCTTCTTGTCGCCGTCCCACGAGTAATTCAGAATCCAGGTTGCTTTCCCCTGCGCAAACGCGCGGAACGAGTGCATTCCCACTTGATAGCGAAACCAGTCCACGGGTTTGCGGCCCGACGCCATGTGATCGCCGCTGCCAAATTCATATTCGTGTGCGATCGCGTCCACCACGCCGTACAGGCTATAAACATCCGCCCCAACTCTTACAGCTTCTTCCTCGATCCCCGGGTAAATCTCAGGAATCGTCTTGATCTCGGGATTTACAGCCTTCGCCGTTCGATCGATCTCCGCTAGGAAATCGGTAAACGTCTGGATCCTGAACTCTACCCACTTTCGAAACGCCGGATCGGAGAAATCTCCCAGCTTCAGATCATGCTTCGCGTCGAGCCCGGTCTTCTGCTTGAACGCCGCCACCGTGTACTCGTCAAAGCTCGCCCACGAATTTTCCCAGCCGTCGAAATGCGTCATCCAATACGGGATGTCGATATAGATCCCATCGATCCCGGTCTCCGCAATCTGCTTCACGCGCTGCATGTAGATCTTTCGCCACTCGGGGGCATACGGACTTACCCACACATCTTCGTCGCCCTTCGCGATCCAGAACGCCGTCCCTCCGCCGAATATCGCTGTCTCTCCCGTGAGTTTCCTCTGTAGCCAGTCGGGATGATCCTTCGCCATCGTGTGCGCTGTTTGATCTCCATGTGCGGTGATGCACTCCGTCCCGGCGATGTAAACGAACGCGTGATTCCCAACCTTGTGCGCCGCTTCGGCGACGTCGTGGATCGCCTTCAGCTTCGCCGTGGGATCGAGGAAGCTCTCGTATCTCCCCGGGATATCGTTATCGACTTCGATTCCTGCGACGTCGCTCTCTTGCGCACGGCGCACGATCTCTTGCGCATCGCCGCCTTTCAACCCGTAGGCCCCGATGCGGACGTAGTTCGTCCAATTCTGCTTTTCAGTATCAGGAGCCGCCTTCAACCGCACGCTCCAAAGCGACAAGCCGCCACACAAAATCAGTAGACAAATTGCGAATGAACTTTTTCTTTTCATGCGAGCCTCGGTTTCTTATTCCAACCAAAATCATTCGCCCGTAGGCGGTACTCCACCCGTCACATCGTCCTGTCCCAATCCGACAGTCGAACGCAGCGTCAATGTTCCGTCTCCATTCAGCTTCTGGCGGCATGCCCACCGCACGGGATATCGTTGTCCCTTCACTTCGATCTCCGCCTTCAACCGCAGGCCCTGCCACTTTGTACCCTTCGGCAACGGCAGCTTCGCTTGCCGAACTTTTCCCGGCAGCGGATAGCCCGCATCGAGTCCACCGGCAAACAGCTCTCGTTCCATCGCCTGTCAAAACCGACACACGCAGCACGCCCGGAACTCCCGCGATGCCATCGTTGACGAGTCCAACGATCAATCCCGGATTTCCATTCTCTTCATACGTCCACACCCACGACGGACGCACGCGATAGCCAATTTCCCGCGCGAACCGGTCAATCGCCTCTGGAAATTGATGGTAGTAATTGAGGATTCGATCTGCCTGGATGCGATGCCAGTTCCACAGCGAGAAGTAACACGCGCCCACATCGCGTACGTGCTCCACAACGTTGTCGGTGTAGCTCACGCCGTCATCAACCTTCAATGTCTTCGCCGATCCGTCCGACATTCCCACTTCCACCGACACTCCCGTCCACGGCGGACGGTTACTCAGTTCTTCGATCTGTTCGTTCTCGATGAAGATCGTGTCGGTCCGCAGCCAGTTGCCGCTTCTCACGGTGCGGTCCAGCAATTCGGAATTTCCCACCTTGCTGAAGTCCGGCTGCGTGTTGGTGAGCAGCGGAGTTTTCTTCCAGCGTTCGATCTGGTACTGGAGCATTCCGACGAAAGTGTTCTCGGCGGTGACCGGATCGGGAAACGGATTCTTCTCCAATGGCCATGTGTGGCCTTCGCCCCAGAATCCGTACATGAACGTGTCTGTGTACTCGACGTCCTGATGTCCGTCGTAAGCGTCCGCCAGCAGATCCACCAACTCGTGAAATGCCGACTGGAATGCTGGATGGTCACACTGAGGTTCGAACCGCGTACGGTTCTGCCAGTCGCCAAGCTTGACCATCGGAATCTTGTCGCGCAGAAATTCTGGAAGAGGCGAGTCGGGGATATCGGGATTGCTCAACATCACCCTGAATCCGATCCGCTTCTTATATCGCCGCGCCAGGTCGAACGTGACCTTCCAGTGCTCGCACAGATCGAGCCTTCCCGGCCGCTGCTGCACGTCCTTCCAATTCACGCGCAGGTACAGCTTCGTCCCCAACGGGATCTTCACCAGGTTCTCGATCGATTGCGCCTGCGGCTCGCCGTCCTTCTTCGCGGGCCCCACCTCATCGCAGATATAGGTGATACAGCCCATCCCGTAATTCGGCACCACGTCGCGCGACGCGGTTAGCGCCATCGCCACGTTCCAACTCGGATAATCGTCAGCCGAAAAAGGACCTTGATAAAGTCGGTCGTTGACCGCGGGTCCCGATCCGAAATCGTACTTGTCAAAATTGTGCGTGGGGACGTGAGCGAGAAGGGAATTACTGCCGAGGCCAGCCAGAGTAATGGCCCCGCCTGCTTTCAAGAAGGACCTTCGTTGCATGATCGACCCTCGGATCGGGTACTACCTACGAAGGAAAGGAACCTGGTCCCGTCTTGTTTTCGGGACCAGGTGTTGAGAAGTGTTTGTTAGAACTGGAATCGCGCGCCAAACTGCATTCTGCGGAAATTGCCGGTGGTCGACGTGACCGTGCCGAAAACGCCATCCCCTGATCCAACATCCGGGAAGGCGAAGCGTTGATGATTGAAAGAATTGAACGTTTCCGCGCGCACCTGCAGGAGCTTGCCTTCGCGGATCTTGAATTCTTTGGACAGCGAAAGATCCAGGTTACGGATACCGTCGCCTCGCAGGTTGGAGAAGTGCCGCGGCGCATTGCCGGGTATGTTGTCGCCGGGATCGGCGAAACAGTCCTGATTCAAGTAAGGGAGGTTCGAACTGGCCGCTTCGCGGAAACTCAAGCCAGTCCGCATTTGGGAGCAAATCACCTCCGGACGCGGGTTGCCATCGACCAGTCGTCCCACACTGTTGTAGAGGGCGAGTGGTTGCCCGGACTGCAGGGTCACAACTCCGTTGAGCGACCAGCCGCCGACAATTCCGTCCATTGCCCGGTTCATGCCGCCTCCGATCCAACGGTCCTTGCCGACCGGAACCTGGAGAATGATGGCTGCCGTCAGCCGATGAGGCGTGTCGCTGGAGCCGATTCCATGCTCTGCCCTGAGATCGTCGAGCACTTGCGGGTTATCCAGACCCAGATTTCCGATCCAGGCATTGCGACCAGCAGACGAATCATCCGTTGCTTTTGAGAAAGTGTAGTTTCCCTCGAAGCTGATGTAGTGAGTGGCTCGCTTCTGGAAGCGAACCTGCAACGAATGGTACCAGGAGGTGGCAATCAGCTTCGGCAACCCTTCAGAAGCCGCCGTCAAATTGCGGATAGGGCTCCAATAAGAGGGATTGCGGAATCGTGTCATCGCCGTAACGGGAGTCCGCCACATCCGCCGCGCTGAAGATCGGGCTTGCCGGACAATACGAGGACGGTGCAGCCACCGTCGCGAAGAAGCACTGGAAGGGGTTGGCTACCTCAGTGTTCAGATAATCCGTTACGTCGTTGTTGTTGGGATCGTGGGTCGGGTTCAGCGTCTGCACCAGCGCATTGCGGATCGACGAAGGGAGGAAGTTGCGGTTTCGGGTGGAGATGCCTCCGGCGCCGGCCCAAGGCAGGTGCGTGCTGCGGTTGGCGGAATAATCTACACCCACCACGATCTGCCCCGGAAACATGTGCTGAACCCCAAGGTTCCACTGGTAAATCTCGGCGTTGCGCGCGACGCCAGTGTCAAGGTCGCTGGAATTGCCGAAGCCCCACTGCGCCAATTTGCCGTACTTGGTTCCCTGCGGCCCCGCGAGGCCGCCAGGAAATGGGCTGTCGCAGTTGGGTTGCAGGGGGGAAGGTCCGAGACACGCGAATTGGGTCGCGTAGTCGTCTTTGGTGAAGTACATCTGGGCCGTCTTCGCGAATGTCGGGCCGGCATACTGGAAGTTGGTGGCCACATTCATCCCGTAGAAGAGTCCAGCACCGCCCCGCAGCACCGTGTTGGAAGCGAGTTGATAGGCAAAGCCAAGACGCGGGGCGAAATTGTTTCGATCCACCGGGGAGTTACGGCGGCTGGAAGTTGGAAATTCGGTCGTCCCGATAAGGTTGCCGATCTGTCCAAACTGGGGAAACAATCCGGAGGCATCCCGATCGACGGGCATGCTGATTCCGGTGTCGCCAGTAAAGTTGCTGAATGTCAGACGGTCGCCGCCCTCGGTGTAGGGAGTGCTCCACTCATAGCGCAAGCCTAGATTGAGCGTCAGCTTAGGAGTGACTTTCCAGTTATCCTGCACAAAGAAAGCCGTGTCCTTCGATTTGTCCGACACTGCGGGAACCAGGTGAAGTCGAGGCTCCGTAAGCGAACCCGGTCAGGATCGTGGCAAACGAATTCCCCTCATTATTGTCTCCCAGGCCCGCATTGGGTGCGGAGGTGGTTACGTCCCGTGAGAAATCGAAGATGCCGGTGGGATTGTCGGGTTGCCAGAAGTAGTTGAAGAAGACGCGCTGTTCGCCGCCGATCGTGACGGAAT
This sequence comes from uncultured Acidobacteriota bacterium, assembly GCA_963820895.1. GTDB lineage: Bacteria > Acidobacteriota > Terriglobia > Terriglobales > Acidobacteriaceae > Sulfotelmatobacter. The sequence continues at coordinate 221,929 of CAWGBW010000015.1, read as the reverse complement.
GAGCTCCCTTTGCCAACTGCAAAGCGGAGGAATAACTGACCAGGGTGTGGGCGAAGTGCGTATCCACACAGCACTGATTGAACAGCGAAGTCATACCGCCATCGACATTGATCGTCGGCATGCGGTTAAGTCCATTGGCTGCCAGGACCGGCGAAAAGCCGACAGAGTCCAGCGTGGGGTAGTTGTTACTGATGCCGGGAGCACGCACCCGGTCCACGCTGATGCGGTTGGTCCACAGTTTGGTGGGAGTGATCGCCCAGTTGTATTCCCCGCTACCGTTCTGGACGGTCGTGATGTAAATAGTGCCATCGCCGTCGTCGCCGAAAACGGTGGGTTGGGTGGCTTTGGTCGTGATAACGACTGTAGCGCCCGCCGATCTTGTGGTTAGCCGTGATCTGATGATCCAATTTGACGTCGAACTGCCAGGCCGGAGCGGTGGAAAGGATGACCTGACGGAAATTGACGTCCGGATACACCGCACCCGCTACGTTGGCGTGCGGATAAAGATTCAGAATCGCCTGGCCGATGGGATCAATCTTGTTCGCTGGGATAATGTTGCCGGGGAACTGTGCCCGTGGGCAAGGCGTGGCAGATCCCTGGCTTCCGGCGCATGGGTCGAAAATGCCATTGCTGTTCGCGGGGCTCTGGGAGAAATCGCCGGAGCGTTCCAGGTCAGTGGGAACGATTCCTTCCAACACGTTGGGGTCCTGCTGGCGAACTTTCTCGAAATCGACAAAGAAGAATGTCTTATTCTTCTTGATCGGACCGCCAAGAGAGAAGCCATACTGATCACGGATGTGGTCAGGCTTTTCGCCGGAGTTGAAGTAGTCGCGCGCGTCAAATGCCGACCGCTGTCCGTACCACCACCCGCTGCCGTGGAGGGCGTTGGTGCCCTGCTTCAGAACCATGTTTAAGATGGTGCCGCCGTTGTTGCCAAACTCGGCGGAGAAACCGTTGTTCTGGACCTTGAATTCCTGCACGATCTCGACGGAAGGCTGGTAGTAGACGTTCGAGTTGCCGCCCTCGCCCTGTTCCGGCGCGCTGATGGGACTGCCATCAAGGGTTACTTCGGCCGTGGCGTTGCGCTGGCCGTTCGAGACGAAGTTGGTGCCTGCTGGATAGTTATCGTTGATCCCAGCCCCCGAGACCTCGGTTACGCCGCCCGCCAGAAACACCAGCCCGAACATGCTGCGGCCGTAAAGCGGAATGTCTCGCACGTACTCGTTGGTGATGTCCGTGCCCAGCGAAGCGCTCTCCGTGTCCAACAAGGGCGCCGCCGTCGTGACCTCGACGGTCGTGATTACGCCCAGCGGGTGCATGGTGAAGTCGATCGACGTCTGCTGCGAAACCTGCAGCACAACATTTTTTTCTTCGGCCGAGCGGAATCCAGGAGCGTCGGCCCTCATCGTGTAGACCGCCGGACGCAGGCCGGTCAGAACGTAAAGACCGTTCTCATCGGATTTCGCGGTCGTCGCGATACCGGTTGCGTCGTTGGTGATGGTGAGCGTCGCCTGTGGCACCATCGCTCCGCTCTGGTCCTTGACCACACCGCGCACCTGCGCTGTGTAGCTGGCTTGAGCGAAAGAGACATTGGGCACGAGTTGAAGCGCGACCAGAAACAGCGCGCACAAGGCGAACGAAAGACCGCGGCAGACACGCATGGCAGCCTCCACTAGGGCTTTCATATGTTTACGAGTCAACACTATTACTTTCGTTTATCCCGAAAGTCAAGTAGATTCGCAGCGAAAAGTCGAATCCCATCAATCGCGTTAACGGCCCGTCCATCCGGCCATTCAACCTAGGCGCGTGACATCCCGCCGTTCATATCGTGGTGGTTTCAACCCGCCTTGTCGAGGGGCACAAGGGTAGCAACAGTGGTACGATCGCCATACATTTTTAGGCAGTCACCTTCCCCATGAAAGCAGCAATCCTTTCTTCGCCCCAGCCTATTGCGCAACGTCCTTTGCAGATCGTTGACGTCGCGGATCCCCGCGTGCGTTCCGGTCATGTTTTGCTGCGGGTGCGCGCGTGTGGCGTGTGCCGCACTGACCTGCACATCGTCGAAGGAGAGTTGCCGCCAAAGCAATTGAGAATCATTCCGGGTCACCAGATCGTCGGCGAAATTGTCGATGGAGCTACAGATGAAATGCCTGTGGGCACACGCGTCGGCGTGTCATGGCTCGGCGGCACCGACGGCACCTGTTCGTATTGCCAAAAGGGTCTCGAGAATCTGTGCGACTCACCTGCATTCACCGGCTACACGATCGCAGGTGGCTACGCTGACTATGCTTTCGCACGCAACGATTTTGTTTACCCGCTGCCTGACTCATTGGACGATCTGCATGCGGCGCCTCTGATGTGCGCAGGCGTCATTGGCTTTCGCAGCCTGCGAGTGGCTGGTGTGGAGCATGGCGATCGCGTCGGCCTGTTCGGCTTCGGCGCGTCGGCGCATCTTGCCATCGACGTGTTGAAGGCATGGAAGTGTGAAGTCTACGTATCGACGAGAGGGAAGTCGCATCGCGCTCTTGCCGAGTCACTGGGCGCGACCTGGGTCGGGACTGAGATGGACAAGCCGCCGGTGGCGCTAGATCGTGCGATAACCTTCGCGCCAAGCGGAGATGTTGTGGTCAGTGCGCTCGCCAGCCTGCGCAAGGGTGGTGTGGTGGCGATCAATGCGATTCACCTGGATCGCATTCCTCAATTTGACTACGACACGCTGTTGTGGGGCGAGCGGCAGATACGCAGCGTGGCCAATATGACGCGCGCTGACGCGCGTGACTTCCTCGCTCTGGCTGCGCAAATCGGCATGCAGCCCAAGGTGACGGTGTTCTCTTTGGACCAGGCGAACGAGGCCTTGATGGCGGTCAAGAATGATGCTGTGGACGGCGCTGCCGTCATTGTTCCCTAAGGCCGGAGCGGTCAGAGAAAATGCGAAAGTGTTCCTTCAGGAACATTCCAACGTACAGGATTGTATGTACAAAATGACGTAAGGCTCGCTTGATCTGCGACTTACGGATTTGGACCGCTTTTCGCTATTTTGCGAGTGTAAAACTGCCGATGAAGGCCACGCAGAACAGGACAGCCTGCCCCAGTTCACCCCAACCCAGGTTGCGGACCTTCAAAGGCATAGGTTTCTGGATAAAGTAGAGCCATCCTCGAAACATGATGGGAGCAAAAGCGAGGGAGGCATATTGCGGCATGAGCCTGTCGAGGCAGGCGACAGTAATGACGGCAGTCATCAAAGCCTGGCCGAGAGCGAAAGTCCATCCGCAAGAGAGTTTTTCGCGGAGCCCTTCGAGCTTGGCGCTGTGAATTCGCAGTTGGACATAGTGAATCTGGTTTCCGGCGAAGATCATATTGGCCAGCCATAGGATCCAAGCCGTGGAGTTAAAGTTGCCGGTGATGACGTAATAGCTGGCAGGCGCAGACGAAGTAAGGCCGATCGTGCCCACGATCTCTGAAAACATGCGAAGTCTCTGAGCTGAGCGTCTGTTGGGAGCGCGTCGTCCGGTAAGTTTCAACAGTGATTGCCCGGCGAATGCCAATCCTGCGCCCGCACCGATCAGCCACAACAACGGATTGCGCCCGGCCCATAGCAGAGTACTCACAGCCGCTGTTGCGATCGTTCCGAGAACCGCGATAACACCGACTACAAGCCGGCGCTCATCTTTTGATTGAGCACGCAGGGCAGATGTGCCCAGAAGGCTTTCGAACGGGGTCCGCAACCAGAACAGAGCCAGGGCGGCAGTCAACATCAGCAGAACCGGCACGACGCGAAAGCTCACGCGAAACGCCACACCAGTGGCAGTGACCATGGGAACGAGCAGAAGGCCCCATGCGCCATGTTCGCGCGGAAGAATCAAGGCTCGGCGGCGTTCCCGGCGCGATTTCTCCAGAGCAGACGAACTCTGAGTGGTTAGGCGATCGTTCTTTTCGCCTTGTTCGCGGCGAGAGAGCGCCGCGTCCGTCGACCGACTCGTGGCAGGCTCAATTGCGCCAGCCAGGCGCGAAAAATGAGGCGCCCGGGACGTCGCCGGCCCGAGGGAGGGAGCCGTCGTGGTTAGAACGTGGGTGACTTCATCCACCCATTCCTTTTGTTCTTCGGTTAGTACTGTTGTGGACATTATCGCCATCCTGCCATGTGAATGTGTTGCATGCCTTTGACGGCCCGCATGTATTGAGCGCGCTCGAATGCGCCGGGATCCGGGCAGCGGACCTGGCTCATGCTGCCTTGCATCTGGGCGACGGATTCGTACTCGTGCGCTTCCATCCATTCGCGCAATTCACGATCGACATGCCGCAGGTGATTCACGCCGTGGCGCATTAATGAAGAGCAAAGCATGGTCACGTTGGCTCCGACCATGAGCAGCTTTACGGCATCTTCGGCGCTGTGCACGCCGCCCGTTCCCGCCAGACTGCAGCGAACGTGCCCGTAAAGAATCCCGATCCACGTCATCGGCAGGCGCAATGCCTGCGGAGTGCTCAGCAACACGTTTGGCTTGATCTCCAATTCTTCCAGATCGATGTCGGGCTGATAGAAACGATTGAAGAGCACGAGTGCATCGGCGCCCGCATCGTCGAGGCGGCGTGCCATGTTCGCGAGGTTGCTGAAGTAGGGACTCAGTTTCACCGCTACCGGAATGGTGACGGTGGCTTTCACAGCGCTCACAACATCGAGGTACACCTTCTCAATGTCTGCCGCGCTCAGCGTTGGATCGGTCGGGATGTGATAAATGTTGCATTCGATGGCATCAGCCCCGGCGCGCTCGATTTCGCCGGCGAATTTCGTCCATCCGCCAATTGTCGAACCATTAAGGCTCGCGATGATGGGCAACCCGACAGCTTGTTTGGCCTTGCGAATGTGATTGAGATAGCCGTCGGGCCCGGTGTGAAACTCAGTGGCTTGCGGGAAATAGGAGATCGATTCCGGGGAGCTTTCCGTTCCGGCAGAGAGATGGTACTGGAGATCCATCTCTTCCTGGTGAAGCTGCTCCTCAAAGAGAGAGTAGAGAACCACCGCGGAGGCGCCTGCATCTTCAAGGCGACAGATACCGTCGACGTCGCGCGACAAAGGAGAAGCCGAGGCCACCAGGGGCGAAGGCAGCTTCAGGCCGAGATAGGTTGTGCTGAGATCCATTTGAGTTCCTCGTTCGTGCGAAAGTTAAAATCCCCACCCTGCGAAAACCGCGTAGGTGGGTACTCTCTATTTCTTTGCCACCACCGGATCCAACTTCTCCACCGGCTTTTTTTCAGCTCCCGTCGGCGCGGGCGATTTTTCCGGCTTGCGGCTGGCCATGTATTCGTACATGCGGAAGCGGCTCTCTACGTCTTGTTGCGCCAACTTCCAGAGGCGTTCCGCGTCCTCCGGCTTGCTCTTGGTGAGCATCTTGAATCGTGTCTGCTGCAGCAAATAATCCTGCACCTTGCGGGTGGGAGCGCGTGAGTCCAGAGCGAGCGGATTCTCGCCGTTCGCGGTGCGCTCGGGATGATAGCGATACAGCAGCCACTGGCCGGAGTCGACTGCCACTTTCTGGTCGGTCATCGACGTGGTCATGTCGATCCCGTGCGCAATGCAGGATGAGTACGCGATGATGATGCTGGGCCCGTCGTAGGCTTCCGCTTCGAGAAATGCCTTGAGTGTGTGCTCATCTTTCGCGCCCATGGCGACGCTCGCAACGTAAACATTGCCGTAGGTCATGGCCATCAATCCGAGATCCTTCTTGGGGCCGGGCTTGCCCCCGGCGGCAAACTTGGCAACCGCTCCGCGCGGTGTCGATTTGGAAGCTTGCCCACCGGTGTTGGAATAGACCTCGGTATCCAGGACGAGAATATTGACGTTGCGTCCGCTGGCCAGCACATGATCAAGGCCGCCGTAGCCGATGTCATAGGCCCAACCGTCGCCGCCGATGATCCAGACACTTTTCTTCACCAGCATGTCAGCCAGAGACAGCAATTGTTTCGCCTCAGGCGAGTTGAGCTTGTGAAGTCTTTCTTTGAGGATGTCGACGCGCTGGCGCTGCTCGTAGATGTCGGCTTCATCTTTTTGCTTTGCGCTCAGGATAGAGGCGGCCAGATCGTCGCCGATCTTTTCGGCGATCAGAAGAAGCAATTCGCGGGCGAACTCGGATTGCTTGTCGATGGAAACGCGGAAGCCAAGGCCGAATTCGGCATTGTCTTCGAAGAGAGAGTTCGACCAGGCCGGACCACGTCCGTCGGAATTTTTCGTCCAAGGAGTCGTGGGCAGGTTGCCGCCATAGATGGACGAGCATCCCGTCGCGTTCGCGACGACCGCACGATCACCGAAGAGTTGAGAGACCAGCTTGACGTACGGAGTTTCACCGCAACCAGAGCAAGCGCCGGAGAATTCAAACAGCGGCTCCTGCACTTGTTGCTGGCGAATCGTTCCGGCCTTGATCTTGCGGCGGTCGAGTTCCGGAATCTTGAGGAAGAAGTCCCAATTCTCGCTTTCAGGGGCGCGCAACGGGGGCTGCGGCACCATGTTGATGGCCTTAAGGCGAGTTTCGGCCTTGTTCTTGACCGGGCAGACGTCAACGCAGACGCCGCATCCGGTGCAATCTTCGGGCGCGACCTGGATGCTGTATTTCATGCCAGCCCATTCCTTGTCGCGAGCGTCGCAAGACTTGAAAGTTCCCGGCGCTGATTTCAGTTCGGCACTGTCGTAGACCTTGATGCGGATGACGGCGTGCGGGCACACCATGGCGCACTTACCGCACTGAATGCAGATCTTCGAATCCCATGCCGGAATTTCGAGGGCCAGATTGCGTTTCTCCCACTTCGCAGTGCCGGTGGGGAAGGTTCCATCGCAGGAGAAAGCGCTGACGGGGAGTTCGTCGCCTTTCCCTGCATAAATCGCGCCCAGGATGTCGTGCTCGAACTTCGGAGCTCCGGGGAACGCGGTGGGAATTACGGTCGTGCTGGTTGCGCTCTGCGGAACCGTCACTTCGTGAAGGTGAGCCAGTGTCTCATCGACCGCCTTCATGTTTTTCTGAACGACGTCTTCACCCTTACGGCCGTATGTGTGGCGGATGGATTCGCGAATCGCTTCAATCGCTTCGTCGCGCGGCAGAACTTTCGAGATCGCAAAAAAGCACACCTGCATGATGGTATTCATGCGAGATCCCATGCCGGTGTCGCGGGCAACCTGATGGGCATCGATTACGTAGAACTTGGCTTTCTTCGCGATCAGTTGCGATTGCACTTCACGCGGCAGGTGACCCCAGACTTCGTCAGGCCCGAACGGACTGGATAGCAGGAACACTCCGCCTTCCACCAGCGCGCTGAGCATGTCGTAGCGCTCGAGGAAAATCCACTGGTGACATGCGATGAAGTTCGCCTTCGTGACCAGGTAACTGGATTTAATGGGCTGAGGCCCGAAGCGCAGGTGAGATACGGTCATGGCGCCAGACTTCTTGGAGTCGTATACGAAATATCCCTGCGCGTAGTTGTCGGTATTTTCTCCGATGATCTTGATGGAGTTCTTGTTTGCGCCGACCGTGCCGTCGGCACCCAGTCCGTAGAACAGCGCGCGAACTACGCTGTCGGGTTCGGTCGAGAACGACGAATCGTATTCCAGGCTGGTATGAGTGACGTCATCGTTGATGCCGACGGTGAAGTGATCTTTCGGGTCGGATTTCTTAAGATTGTCGTAAACCGACTTGACCATCGCGGGCGTGAATTCTTTTGAGGAAAGGCCGTAACGTCCGCCGACGATGACCGGCGTATTCTCGATTCTGCCGTAGTTCCGCTTCATCCCTTCATACAATCCGTTGACTACGTCGAGGAAAAGAGGCTCTCCGATTGCCCCAGATTCCTTGGTGCGATCGAGAACCGCGATCTGCCGCACTGTCGGGGGGAGCGACTCCATGAACGACTTCACGCAGAACGGGCGATACAAGCGAACTTTGAGGAGTCCGACCTTCTCGCCATGGGCATTGAGGTGGTCGACGGTCTCGTGCGCAACTTCAGCACCGGATCCCATAATGACGATCACGCGCTCGGCGTCGGGGGCGCCGACGTAATCGAAGAGGCGATACTGACGTCCCACTAGCTGTGCGAATTTGTCCATCACTCCCTGAACGATTGCCGGAGCGGCGCTGTAGTAGGGGTTCGCTGTTTCTCGAATCTGAAAAAAGACATCCGGATTCTGCGCCGTACCGCGCAATACCGGGTGATCGGGGGAGAGCGCGCGCTGGCGATGCTCAATCACGCGGTCCATGTTGATCATGGCCCGCATATCTTCATTGGTCAGCATCTCGATCTTGTTGACTTCGTGCGAGGTGCGGAAACCGTCGAAGAAATGCATGAAGGGGATACGGGTCTCAAGCGACGCAGCATGCGCGATCAGCGCGAGATCCATGGCTTCCTGCACCGAGTTCGAGCAGAGCATGGCCCATCCGGTGGTGCGACACGCCATGACGTCGGAGTGGTCGCCGAAGATCGAGAGCGCGTGAGTGGCGAGCGTACGCGCGGTAATGTGGAAAGCCGTAGGCGTCAATTCCCCGGCGATCTTGTTCATGTTGGGGATCATGAGCAGCAATCCCTGCGACGCGGTGAAGGTGGTCGACAACGATCCAGTCTGAAGGGCGCCGTGTACGGCTCCGGCGGCTCCGCCTTCGCTCTGCATCTCGACAACATGGGGCACGCTGCCCCAGGCATTTGGTATTGCTTCGGACGACCATTGGTCCGCCCACTCGCCCATCGGGGAAGAGGGCGTAATGGGATAGATGGCGATCACTTCGCTGACACCGTAAGCGATGTGGGCGACCGCCTCGTTGGCGTCCATGGTCTTAAACTTGCGCTTCATGAAATCCCCCGATCAAAGGTCTCGATGGAACCACTGGCGTGGCCCCTATGTCGTTATCAGCATGCAGGATGGGTGGTACGGATGTCGGGATGTAGGTTCACAGAAGGGTGTGATTGCGATCACACAACGCAGGGATGTCTTTCATTCTTAGATAGATCCGGGCGGTCGAATCTGGTCCAAAAAGTGGATCCCCACCCTTCATGGAGCAAAGGGTGGGGCAGGCTTGATCGGGCTACTTTCTACTCGAGGTCGGTGGGATCGTTGAAGAGCACGGTAAGCTTGACGCTACCGTGACCGAACTGTGGAAAGTTCGTTTTGGTGGGATCAGCGGGGTCAAGCGACGACGCAGTATCGTCGGGCGGGAAAAGGACAAGCGAGTTGAGGAACGCGATCAAACTATCTTGTTCGAACGGCTTCAGCACGGAGAAGTTATTCCGTGAAGAGAGAGCTTCGCCACCGTGACGAAGAATGACGTCACGCAGAGTCATGCTGCGCCCATCGTGGCCGTAGGGTCCGGTGCTTCCCGCACCCCAGAGCGCCCGAGTCAGGAACTGGGTTTGCAGAGTTCCGTCCCAGTTGCGCTCGTAGAAGTTGGCGCCGAGGTCGTGGCGTTTGAAATCGGTGAAGATTTCCTTGACGAGAAATGAATTGGCGAGCGGAAGTTTGAGGGTGGGATATCCGCTGCCATCGTCCTTCGAGGAGTAGAGCGTTGTGGCGGCCGCGTACATCGAGTTGAAGACGCCGTTGACTGGATCATACGCAGTCTCAACGTCGGCCACGCGCCGGTCGTGATTGATCGTCATGTCGGACACGTGACAAGACGCGCAACCAATTCTGCTGAAGAGCGCGCGACCGTGATCCGTGGTGGGCGTTTGCTCGTGGTGAGCGGGCTTGAAGTAATTGAGAAGATAGAACTCGAGATGATCGACGAGAGCGGGATCGATCTCGTTGCCATTCTGAGCATCGGGAGCGGGTGGCGGCGAGATCTTGTCTTTGGATCCGTCGAGCACCATGCCCGAGGGTGTCACAACGCGTGCACCAACGCTGGCCTTCAGCAGGTCGGGATCAGATGAGGCTTCGAGTCCCATCTCGTTGTGGAGCGCTCCGACGACGAATTCGCGAATCGAAATGGTTGAGCCCTCTGCGAAAAAGGGTTTCACGCGCAGATCGGGATCTACTCCCACGACGTGAGAAGCGTTGACCGAGCCGTCGGCATTTCCGGTGATGGCTCCAAACTGTACCCCTTTGCTGAACAAGGTGAGTGTTATGGATTTCTTCTCTCTTCTCGCTTGTGAGATCGCAGCATCACGCGTTCTGCGAAGGTCCGTGGTCATCTCGTCGGCGAGCATCTCGCGCAAGCCGAGGCCGAACAAGTGCGGAGCGTCGCGGCTGTCGGGGCGACTGACGACGTCGCCTCCAGCGCCGGCGGACCCGCGCGGGCGGCCATGACAGAGCGCGCAACTATCAGAGAGGCCTGCGCCGATGGCGAGGTTCGTATTGATGTCGCCGTTGCCGTCGCCTTCATTCGGTCCTTGACCTTGAGCCTGGGTAAATTTCCGCTGGAACAACTGACGTCCGCGGCGGACCGAGCGGTAGGGATCACGCTTGATGATGTAGAGGGACGATCCGGGAGTCAGGATGCTGCCCCGACCGGCGCCGATTTCGTCAGCAAGAGACTTATTGATTCCCGCGGCCGCGGTGTTCGTGGCCTGCGTGTTGTCGATCATTTGGGCGGACAGCGCCGGGACGGAAAAGGCAAATGCAAGACAGACTAGGATTCTGATTTTCAGCGGATGTTTCATGTCATCGGTCACATCCCGATGGTGATGGGTCACGAAAAATCGTTACACCGATTTTCTGTGAACGGCGAAAGGCAGTCCGGAGCGAGGCCTAAACTCTGCTCGTCTCCCGTTTTGACGGTAGATCACGGCCGGATGCCGGCCTTGATCAAGGCGTCTCCCCAGATTTGATATCCGGCTTGGGCGGGATGGGTGCCGTCGGGAAACAGGTCCGGTGGCAGCGAACCATCTGACGTGAGGAACTGCTGGCCGATATCGAGGAAGGTGATGGACGCGTTGTTGGCGAAGCGCTCGGCCAAGAGCTTGTTGGTTTGCTGGATGGGGGTTCGCAGAGAATCTGTTGGCTTCGCGCCGCGTGGGAAGATTGCCATCAGAACGACGTGGCTCTCGGGCGAGCGCTGGCTGATTTCTTTGCAGATGGCGTCGATACCCTCGACAATTTCCTGGGGAGTGCTGGCGCGAGCGTGATCAGTGCCGGTCAGGTTGTTGGTTCCGATGGCGAGCACGACCCATTGTGGATGGAGTCCGTCGAATTCCCCCTGGCGAAGGCGCCACAAGACATTCTGGGTGCGGTCCCACCCGAAGCCCATATTAATCACTGGCATTCCGCCGAAAGTTTTTTGCCAGGCCTGAGCACCGTTCACCGTAGTTCCGTTCGGCAGGCCTCCCCAGAAATGGGTGATGGAGTCTCCTATCAGAACGACGCGCGGCTGCACATGCTTGATCAGGTCGAGTTCCGCGTGATGGCGAGCGTACCAGTCGTAAACATCGCCCTCGAGGCGCTCTACCGGTATCACTGCCGTATTGATGTCAGTCATGGAAGTCAGTGCCTGCTGTGGCGTGTCGTGCATCAACCGCGCCAGGGTGGGCTCGACAGCTTCGGCCATCATGCGCTGGCCCTTGGTGTCGGGATGCAGCGGCTTGCCGTGCTGCGGGAGGCGGGGATCATAAAAGAGATCGTCGTTCATCGAGCCGTTCGAATTCGCGCCGTTCTTGTAAAAGATTGATCCGATGTCCAGATAGGTAACCTGCGGATTTTCGGAGTAGCAGGTCGCCAGATAACGGTTGACGGCTCGATCGCGCTCCGTTTTGTTATCAGAAATCGCGCTGGGCAGGATGCCGAGAAGCAGAATATGTGTCTCCGGCAGATGGTTCTCGAGTTCCGTGATCACGGCGTCGATGCCAGTCTCGGTTTCTTCGGCGGTATCTCCGTGCCCCGTGTTGTTGGTTCCGATCAGCAGGACTGCGACCTTGGGATGCAGTCCGTCGACTTCGCCGTGACCGATCCTCCAGAGAACATGCGCCGTTGTGTCTCCGCTGAATCCGAGGTTGAGTGCCTTGCGTGGTTCGTAGAATTGCTGCCAGGTGGGAAGAAAATTTTCATCCGGTGGCCGGGACTTGTCGTAGTTATTCGTGATGGAGTCGCCGACCATCAAGAGTTGTGTGTCCGGATGGTGCTGGATGGAATCGAGAATCGCTTTGTGACGGTCGGCCCACCATGGTTCGTTGAGGCGATCCGCTGCGGTCGTGGCGTGGTTGGCACTCTCGCCGAAGATCATCGCGGAGCAAAGAACCATGAACGCAAGTGTCGGCGCCGTAATTTTGAAGAAGGGAAATACTTTTGGCGAGCTGCGGCGCGTGTTTTTCACGCGGCTATTCTACAAAGATGAGGAAGCCCGCGCGAATACAAAGGCAAGACCAGTGACGGGCGAGTGTTAGGGTCCGACTCCGCCAGTGTGGCAGTCGGCGCAGTTCGCCTGGGTCAAGTCACCGATGTCGACGGGATGCTGGAAAGCCGGAGGCGTGTTCGACGCAACGGTCGCGGATCCGGGCTCGGGCAGCAAAGTGTGGCACTGGTTGCACTCTTTGCTGATCACCTTGCCATCATTACTCACATGCTGGCCGTCGTGGCAACGAAAACATCCGTTGTAATAAAAGTGTCCAAGATTGTTTGGATGAGTCTGCCAATTCAGTTTCATCTCGGGGAAAGTTGTGCGTTTGAATATCTGTTGAACTTCCGCCACCGTGTTGCGAATCTCTAACTGTTTCGTTTTGGTCGCATCGGGATATTTACTGTCGTAAAAGTCTTCGATCCCTTTTGCGATTCCCTGAACCGCGGCGTCAGTGGTCGGATAGCTTGCCGTCAGCACAGTGACGGCTTCCTGTTTGACGAAGGGCAGGGAAGCATCAATGCGACGGGCCAGCAGAGATTGATCCACTGACTGATCCGGAGAAACGTAGATGTGAGTCGGTCGGTTGTGGCAGTCAACGCAATCCATATGGTGGCGGGGAGTTTTCGCGATCTGATCTTTTGTGAGCGTGGAATCTTTCGCGTAATACTCGGTGACTCGCCCCTGCTGGTCCTCGACGTGGATGTAGGGAATCGTCTGATGCTTTTCGTCGGCCGCGACGTAGTCGATCTTGTTGGCAATGTTCATGTGCCAGTGAATGCCTTCGGGAGCGCCCGTTGCCGGATCGCCGCCGCCGGTCTTTATGATCATCCGAACCTGGCGCATGCTGTTTTTTTCGTCATTGGAATAATGCGTGAAGACCTTGAGCTGTCCACCGTAAAACTTTTTGGGCCAGTGGCATTGTTCGCAAGTGTCCTGCGCTGGACGGAGGTTGTGCACCGGTGTCGGGATCGGACGGGGGAAGGTATTGAAGGCCGCAGCAAAAACCTGCCGGCTGCCCGAAAGTTTCGACTTCACGAACCAGGTTGCGCCAGTCCCGACGTGACACTCCGCGCAGGCAACGCGTGCATGCGGAGACAGTTGGTACGCCGTGTACTCCGGACTCATCACCGTGTGGCACAGCTGCCCGCAAAAAGCCACGGATTCGGTGTATTCGTAAGCCTTGTAACTGCCTGCCGTACTGACCATCACAAATACGATCAGGAAAGTCGCGAATGAGATGACGGCACTGCGCTGAGCGCGATCATTCAGATCGATCTTCGGATAGAAATCAGTGGCAACGACCTTCTTGCGGCGCTCGACCAAAATCCCGCCGACCATCAGCAACAGGCCCAAAACCAGGAAAGCCGGAGAAACCATGTACGCCAGAATCCCGATGTAGGGGCTCGCTTTAGTGGCAATCAGGTCGATAAGAACGAATAAAAAGATGTTGGCCACGCTGACGATTGCGAGAGCAACGCCCGCGAGGCTGATGGGATTGCGCAGCAGCATGCGAAGGCGATGACGTTGCTCGACAGCAACAGGAGTTTTGTCAGCGTCCATGATTAACCTCGGCCGGCTCTCTCTCGTCGCCTGCGCCTTTAGTGGTCGTGGGCTCACTCACGTTGTCAGCGGAATCGATTTGCGGGTGCTCGTCCAAGCCGTGTTCTTCACGGTAGTGATGCAAGGTCATCTTTCCGTCCCACCACGCCCAGTTCATCGGATAAACATCGGGATCAAAGAACACCTGATAGAAATGCCAGACCACAATGGCGAGCGTCGCCAGAATCGCTTCGTAAAAATGGACCGCGGTCGCAGCATCGAGCCACCATCGCGGTACGTGATTTCCGAAGAAAACCTTGGCCCAAAGCATGATGCCAGTCACGGCCATGACGATCATGCCCCACACCAGAGCCCAATACTCTGCTTTTTCTGCGTAATTAAACCGGGAAAACTCAGGCTTGCTGGAACTCAAGCCGAGGTAGTAGGCGACATTCTGCCACGCGCCCCTCGCGTCGTCCAGCGTGGGGACCAAATCGCGAACCAGTTTGCGCCCCTCGCGCGTGAAGGCAATGTCGAGGATGTGGTAGGCGCTCACGGCGATCAGCACGATCGCGGCGATGCGATGCATCAGGTGCCGCAAGTGCTCGCTCATTCCCAGCAGCGCGTCGTACCACGATCCGGGAAACTTCAACGCGAACCCGGTCAGCACAAGCGTGAAAAAGCTGGTAAGCAGGGCTGCGTGCTGCCAACGAAAGCGCAGCGGCATTCTAGTCACAAAATTCTGCTGCAATTTGCGCCGGGCAATGATCTTCGACCGCCAGATGATGAGGTTGTGCAGCAACATGCCTCCGATCACCATCACGATCATGCTGAGATAGAAGCGTCGAATCCAGCGGACCGCTTTGCTGCCGATGTCGGCCGAGAGCGGCGCGTCGACGTGGACCCTCGCGGCAGTGAAGTTTTCGGTCACGCCCGGGTGACACTGCCCGCAGGTGCGTGCGAGATTGGCGCTGTTGATGGTCGAGCGCGGGTCGGTCGAGGGGAAAATGCTGTGCGTGCCGTGACAACTGGCGCAGTTGGCTACCACCTGCGATCCGAGACGAGATGCGAGCCCGTGATAGCTCGCAAGGTAAGTGGATGTCCGGCGTCCTTCAATGCCAAATTCCTGTGAGAGGCGAACGCCTTCGTGACAGCGCGCGCACGTCGCCTCAGCGATGTTCCGCGCCGAAACAGGAGAATTCGGATCCGTGTGCGCTTTGATGGAATGAATGCCGTGACAGTCGGTGCATACCGGCGCCTGCCAGTTACCTTGCGCGACCGCGGTTCCGTGGATGCTCTGCTGAAATTCTTTCGAGATGGTGTCGTGACATTTTCCGCAAGTCAGCGGCACATTGAATTTGAAAATTGGGGACTTCGAATCCTTGGCGTCGAGAATCTCGTGCGCGCCGTGGCAGTCGGTGCAGACCGCGGCTTTCTCCGAGCCGGCAGCCACTGCATGTCCATGAACACTCTCCGCGTAGGAAGCAACCATCTGCGCGCTCTGCCCGCCATCCTGCATGACGAATTTCTGGCTGTGGCACGCGCCGCAAGTCGCGGGAATGTTGGCATGATTGACGCGCGATTTTCGATCGCTCGCGGGCAGCAACTCGTGAGGACCACCATGACAATCGACGCAGGTGGCCGCCTTTGAGTTTCCGGCGTGGACCGACTTGCCATGAAAGCTGCGATCGTACGCCGCCTGTTGGTCGGCATGACAGGTAGCACACGTAAGCGTCTTTGGCGTGGTTTCGTGGGGGGACGTCTTCACATCCGTGTGGCAGTCCACGCACGTGAACATGCTTCCGTGCATGGAGTCCTTGAAAGCTTGCGGATCAACATGCAGGCTGACGGTTTTGCCGCCGACATCGTGAGTCAGCGTGGCATCGCTGTGGCACACCATGCACTCGTCCGCCGTCGGCTTGGGCGGGTCTTTCTTTGAGCCGGCGTAGGAACTCAGCGTTGAAAGGAGAATGAGAGCAATCCCGGACGCAACCTGTTTCCGTATTGTCTGCGCGAACATGCTCTCACCCACCGGTTCGATCCAACTGCGGACGGCTGATTGCACCGCCTCGTCTGCCTACTTGGCTATCCCGCGAATGTAGGTAACCAAATCTTTGATCTCGGTATCTTTCAGCTTTTCACCGTACGCGGGCATCTTCGGCGCCTTGCCCTTAGCGATGATTTCGGTCAACTGAGCATCGCTCTCTGCCTTCACGTCCGCCGAGCCGAAGTCGCGGGTCCCCATCTTGCCGCCCTTGCCGTCAGCTCCGTGGCACATGGCGCATTTGGCTTTGTAGGTGGCTGCGGCATCCTGGCCCAAAGCGGCGGATGTCATGCCCGAAGTCAATCCGAACGCCATCAGGGCGATCGATCCCAATCGAAACGAAATGTGCTTCATCTGTTACTTCCTCCTGAGAAAAATTTGTCTCCACGACATCGAGTTCACCGAGCAGGATCCGCCGCCGCGTGCCTTTCACAATCCTTGAATTCGAGTTGCAGGCACGGCTTCCATCCTGTTGCCTGAGAATTCGCTTGCAGGCGTAGGATCACACGCTGACTAAAGTGAACCTATGCCATACGTCACCGGCGTTAGTGACGAGGATCACGCGTAAAGACCTGGTCATCCCGCCTACTGTCGCAGGCGCAGGAAATTCCTCTGTCAATTGGCAGTGAATCAGAACGCGAAATCGTTTGACGTTAGCTGGACCAGAGAAGGGGCTCGGTGATTGGAATCTCCGATCAGTGTGATCTCGATCACAGTCGTTGTTTCGGACAGGCGGCAAAATCGGAAGAATCCAAGGGAATCGTTGCAAATTTCAGCAGCAATGTGTGCGCTGAATCACTCGTTCCAGTGATCGTCGGTACTGTGCTTTCCCGCCCGCTTTGACATTCTGACACCAATCGAGGTGCCCTATGGCCCAAGATAAACGCGACATTCTGGACATCCTCAGGTTTGAGTTGAGTTTCCTGCTGGATGGAGGGTATGGCCGCTCCCCTCGCGCCCCATGGCGCGCTCCAGCGATTTTTGAAGATTCCCCGGTCTGTCCGAATTTCTGTGATCCCCTGCATCCCAATCGATGCGATGAATGTTTGCTCTCGGATCTTGTGCCGGCAGCACAACAGAAAGAGACCATTCCGTGCCGTTTCATCCCGCTCAACAAAGACGGGGTCACGGTGGAGGACTTATATCGCACTGGCAGCCAGGCCGAGATGGAACAGGCTCTGGAAGCATGGCTTCGCAGCCAGATTGCGAAGATCGAACGTGAGCGCGGCATCGCCTCAGCAGAAGGAGCGGCGTAGACCGCGGCACCGAACTTCACTGGACGTAGAACTTTCTCGCGTTCGGTGAACTAGACCGCACCGAAATTTCGGAGTGCAGGGAGACCTATGAGCGAAGAACATGCATATCGAGTGGCAGCTTGGTGGACCTCCGGCAGGACGGGACTAGCCAAGTCGGATTCCGCTCCCAACGCAATTCATTTCACGGCGCCTATGGAGTTTGGCGGTCTGGAAGGGCGCTGGACGCCTGAAGAGCTTCTGCTTGCTGCGATTGCCGGATGCTATACGACAACCGTGCGGGCGCTTGCGGGCGGAGCCCAGTTCGATTTCACCGACTTGCAGGTTGAGGCGAGCGGAACGGTGCGCAAGGTTGATTCCGGGTACAGCTTTACGCAAATCGTCGTCCGCCCGAATTTGAAGATTGAAACCGCGGAAGACCGGGATCAAGCGCTTGAACTGCTGAAACGCGCCGAGAAGCTGTGTCTCGTCTCCCGCGCTTTGGGAACGAATCTCAAGTTTGAGCCGCAGTTGGAGATTTCACATTCGGCGCCGACTGCATAGCGCAGCTAAGCGATCCGACTGCGCGCCGTGAGGATCAGTCTCCTCTTGATACGGATGAAAGAGTGCGGCCTTGGTTAGAGATCTATTACGGCCGCTACCGACGTCGGGTCGACCGTCGAACGCAGGCGAAATCCCACCTTTTTGAAAATCGCCTGCGTAGCCAGATTGTCTCGCAGGATTTCTCCCGAAAGACGCTGAAATTTTTCAGCTTTGGCAACGCGGCCGATCCCGGCCATCAACTCCGTTCCCAGCCCGCGCCCCTGCCATTGATCGGAAACCAGGACTGCCGCTTCGGCCTCGGCAGGATTGATTGCGCTGAAACGCGCGACTCCCAGGATCTCAGTGTTTCCGGTGTTTGAATTCTTGTGTTCCGCCACCAGCGCGAAGCCTCGGTCGTATCCCGCGAAACAGATACGTGCGAGGCGGTCGTGCTCGACTCTCGCCGTCAGGCTTAGCGAACAGAAATAACGGAGGTAAACGCTGCGTTCTGACAGCGTCGTGTGAAACTGCGCGATCAGGGGTTCATCCTCTGGGCGAATCGGGCGGATGATGACAGCGGTTCCGTCTTTCAGGCTCGTCTGCCAAACATATTGTGACGGGTAAGGGCGGATCGCAGGCTGCGGCAACTGATCCGCCGTTATCGAAGAATCTTGGATAATAATGCGCGCATCGAGTGCGATGAGTTGATCCTCCGACGCATGCATAGGGTTGATGTCGATTTCCTTGATCCACGGCTGGTCGAGGATGAGCTGGCTGAAACGCACTAGCATCCTGTGCAACACGGAAAGATTGACTGGCTTGCGGCCGCGCACGCCCTTCAGCGCGGTGTAAATGTGAGTTTGCTCAATCAGGCGCTGGGCCAGCGTGGTGTTGAGCGGGGGCAAGGCGATCGCGTAGTCCCGATAAACTTCGGCCATGACTCCTCCAGACCCGAACAACATCACGGGCCCGAACTGCGGATCGATGGTGCTTCCAAGGATGAGTTCGTATCCATCGCGCCGGATCATCGGCTGCACCGTGACACCGGAGAAGTGTTGCGCTCCTTTTTTACTGGTTACTGCGTTCTGAATCGCGCGGAATGCGTCTCGAACCTGATCGGGGCTCTGCACATTCAATCGCACTCCATCGACATCCGATTTGTGCGGGATCGTGTTCGATAGAAGTTTTACCGCGACCGGGAACCCGATTTCTACCGCCTTGGTTACGGCTTCCTGTTCTGTCGTTGCAGTGAGCGTCTGGACCACGGGGATTCCGTAAGCAGCGAGAATCTGCTTTGATTCGAACTCGTTGAGCAAGGTTCGACCCGCATGGCGAGCTGGCTGCACGAGGTCGCCTACGTCGCGCCGTGAATGTTGGAACGGTTCCGCTTCTTCGACGACAGAAGGCGTCTCGTAGAGGCCGCGCAGATTGTAGGTATAGCGCCACATGTAGGTGAACGCGCGCGCCGCCGTGTCGGGATAAGAAAACGTAGGAATGCCCGCTGTGTTAAGGATCGCGGTTCCTTCCGCAGCCCCATCGCCGCCCATCCAGCTGGCGAGGATCGGCTTGGTTGTGCTATGCGCGTACCGGGTGATTTGCTGCGCAACTTGTGTCGGATCGGCCAAGCCTTGTGGCGCGATGACAGCCAACAGTCCGTCGGCTCCGGGATCTTTGGATACGATTTCGACCGCCTTGGCAAATCGGCCTGCATCGGAGTCGGCCAACACGTCGACAGGATTGCCGTGACTCCAGTGCGCGGGAAGAAGAGCGTTCAACGCGTCCACGGTTTCAGCCGACAGCACCGCCAGCTCTCCGCCGTTTGCCAGCAGGGAATCGGTTGCCAGAACTCCCGGTCCGCCGGCATTGGTGACAATGCTCAGGCGCGGACCGCGAGGACGCGGCTGCTTGCTTAACACTTCGGCCATGTAGAAAAGATCCGCGAGATTGTGGACACGCAAGATACCGCAACGGCGAAGCGCCGCTTCTAGAACCTCGTCACTTCCGGTGAGCGCTCCTGTGTGAGACGCTGCCGCACGTGATCCGGCTTCGGACCTGCCTGCCTTGATCACAATGATCGGCTTGCTCAACGCGATCTCGCGAGCGGCGGACAGAAATGAACGCGCGTCGCCCACCGATTCCATGTAAAGCAGAATGCTTTTCGTATGCGGATCGTTGCCGAAGTAATAGATGAGATCGCCCCACCCGATGTCGAGCATCGATCCGGTGGAGACGATGGCGCTGAAACCGACGTGTTCGCGACGGCTCCAATCCAGAATCGCCGTCTGAAGCGCGCCACTCTGGCTGAGGAATGCGACGCTGCCCTTGGCCGGCATGGATTTCGCGAACGTCGCGTTCAATCCCGCGACTGGATTCATGAACCCCATGCAGTTCGGGCCGAGCAGCCGCATGGATCCGCGCCGCAAGTGATTTGCTATTGCAAGCTCGAGTTCGACGCCTTCGCTTCCGCGCTCACGAAAGCCAGCGGAGATTACTACTGCCGACTTGATTCCGGCATCCACGCACTCCCCGATGACCTGCGGCACGATCACTGCTGGAGTTACCACGATGGCGAGATCGACGCCGCCGGGAATATCCCCGATCAGTTTGAGTGCGTCGATCCCCATGACCTTTTGGTGATTCGGAGTTACCGGATAGATCGCAAGAGAGGATTTACTTTCGAGCAGATTGGACAAGACGCTGCATCCGACGGTTCCCGGGCGATCGGTGGCACCGATGACAGCCACTGAGCGGGGCGAGAAAAAGGAGTCCAGGCTCGCTGGACGTGAGCATTCACTTGCGGAAGCCGCGTCGGCTGGTTGCATCCCCGAGTTCAGGTTCGCGCTCACACAGTTCCTCGGTTGTTCAGCGTTCATTCTTGCACAATCGCGACGCCGCTGATGAGCTGGCGTCTCCCAACGCCATTCGGCACGGATCGGTTCGAATCGCGCGTGCTCCCGATCACCTACAACTGTGATTCGGATCACGCGTGACACAGATCACATGAGAATTTTCGGAGTTACAATTTGAAGGAAAGGTAGGTGCTGCGTAATGCGCGCCCCTTACGGACTAAATATCCTTGATAACTGTCTTACGTGTTCGGTGAGAGAAGAGCATCTGTTTTGTAGTTTGTCTGTACACGCCGGACAACGCCTCAACGAAATCAAATCCACCGCGATCTACCCCAAGGGCGCCATGCTGTTTATCGAAGGGCAGCAGCCTCGTGGAGTATTTGTGCTGTGCACCGGACGGGCAAAACTTTCCACGTCGTCCCGCGACGGAAAGACCATCATCACGAAGATCTCCGAAGGCGGAGATGTGCTGGGCCTGAATGCCGTTGTTTCCAACCGGCCGTACGAAGTGAGTGCTGAGATGATGGAGCCGGGTCAAGCCAACTTCATCCCACGGGAATCACTGCTGCAATTCCTCAAGGATCACGGGGAAGTGGCGTTGCGCGTGGCGGAGCAACTCAGCCGAAATTACTACACCGCGTATGAGGAGATCCGCACACTGGGCCTCGCATCGTCGCCGTCCGAAAAGTTCGCGAAGCTGTTGCTGTCGTGGTCAAGCAAAACGGCGCAAAGCGATGGATCGATCCAGGTCAGGCTGACGCTGACTCATGAAGAAATTGCGGAGATCATCGGGACGACGCGCGAAACAGTGAGCCGATTGTTCTCAGACTTCAAGAAGCGGCAACTATTGCAACTCAAAGGTTCGACTCTATTGATTCGGAACCGCCCGGCGCTGGAGAAGATCGTGCAGTCCTAGATGTTATTGAACATTTTTTTCTGCGTTGCGCAGCGTCTCTTCTGCAGAGCTCAGCAACCCGCGGATTTCCATCGGTCACTTCTTTGGCGTCTCTTGATCCTTCAATTTCTGGTCAATCCGTTTCGCATGTTGTTCGAACTCGGTGAGGTTGGGGTCTGCCCACCGGCGTCCCAATTGGACGCTGCGATCTGCGGCGCGTTTAGCAGCCGCTAACTGCCCGTCTTTCTGATAGCCATCCGCCAGACCGTCGTAAGCATTTGGCGAGTTCGGGTTGGCATCGACATTGCCTTGGAATACCGCGATTGCCTCCTTGAGCTTCCCCTGCTCGAGAAGCGTATAGGCGACGTCATTGACCGCGCTCTCCGGTACGGCCACAGTCCTCCCGAGCATCTTGGAGATGTTCTGGTAATGCGCCTGGACCGCAGCCAAACCTTGATCGAGCGTTTCTTGCGGGAGTCGCCATCCCGAATAGAGAGAGCGCAGCGCGTCGATCTGGCTAAGCAAAGGCAAGGTAGTGTGAGTCTCTTCGGGAAAGGACCGAATTTGCGAACGCACTACCTGCGGAGCCTTTCCGAGAAGTTCGACGAGCCTGTTGAAATCTGCCAGAACTCTTCCTCCCTGATAATCATCTCCGCGGCTGATGTAGACAAAGGCCGGCTCGACCCGATTCGAGCTTAAGTAAGATTCGAGCGATCTCAGCGGCAACTCGTCATCCCACTCCAAACTCGGGCTCATTACGAAGTATCCCTGGAATATGGTGGGTTCCGCTGTGAGGCAGTACAAGGCGAACTGTCCGCCCGCGGAATGGCCGGAGAGCACACGAAAATCCTGGGTGCGGTATGTCCTGTCGATCTCGGGAATCAGTTCCTTCGACAGGAAAGCCCGGAATTTGCCGGCACCACCGCCGCCGACCCAATGGCTGGACCCGTCGGTCTGCGTGAAGTCTCGGATTCTAATCGTGCTGGCGATAGCCACGACGATCATCTCGGGAATTTCACCCTGCGGACTTAGGAAGCCGACTGCCGCAGCAGTGTGGACAAAATGAGTGTCACCGTCGAGTACATAGAGAACGGGATAACGCTTGTCCTGTGCCCATTTGTAGCTGTCAGGAAGATAGACCTTATACTGCCGATCCTCGTTAAGCTGGCTGGAATGGATGTGGTGAGACTCGCCGATGGAGACTACTTCGCCCACGCAAATATTCACCAAGGCGAAGAAAAGGGAAAGGAACAACACCAGTGTCTTGCCAATCATGCAATTCCTCAATCTTGTCAGAGCCCGATCCCGATTCGAGCACTTCTGCGGAGGCCGCGTCGAACAACATAGCGTAAACCCAAGCGTCAGGGAAGTAGAGGCGGGACCAACTGGAGTTGCAAAGGCGCAGGGATCAATCAGAGTGCGGCCTGAAAAGACAATCTTAACCAGCTCCGAGGACGTGGATCATTCTGCAGTCCACGTCCCCAAGCGCTAGCTTTTTCTATCCTGCCACGGTCAAGACCGGGCATGGTGCTTCGCACACCACTTCATGGACTGCCGTCCATGGGATATGCGCGGCAATGCGGGCTGCGTTCGTTCGATTTGCGCCCATCACGATCAGGTCGATCTGTCTCGTGTGTGCCGCTTCCAGAATCGCTTCCTGCAGGAATTCGGCTCCGACAATGTATTCGGGCTCCTCCGCCAGGCCGGTTTTGCTAGGAAGCCATTTCTTAAATTCCAGGAACGTGCGATTTCGCGAAGTTGTTTCCCAGCACTGCAGCTCCTCGGCTGCGGCCGACGCAGGAGCGTAGGCGGCAAGGCTATCTGACGTCGCCGGCATCGGTGAAATCATGTGCATGAGAATAAGTTTGGCCTTGTAATGAGCTGCCATGGCCAGGACCAGGGGCAGTGCTGTGGTCGAGCCCTTGCCGAAATCAGTAGCAAAAAGGATTCTTTGGAACGGCGGGGAACCTGGGGTAGTCTCAGATTTTGGGCCAACCGTCATTACTGGAAACGGAGAGATGCGAAGCAACTCTTCCGCTACCGACCCTAGCGCGAGTTTCGAAAGTCCGCCGCGTCCGTGAGTGCCCACGACGATCAGATCGGCAGCCTCTTCGCCCGCCAGCGCCAGTATCGCTTGAGCGATGGGGCCATGCCTGACGAGAATGCTTTCAATTTTGCGCTCTTGGTCAAATTCGCCGACCAATGAATATAGTTTGTCCTTCGCATCGTGACGTTCCAAGTCAAGCTCTGGAGGATTCTCCAGCATCTCGTAGCGCCAATCCGCGTTCATCACATGCGCTACCGATATTTGCGCATCCGCAGGGGCCAACGAGGTGGCAACCCCCAAAGCGCGCCTTGATGGATAAGAGAAATCGACCGGCACAAGGATGCGCCGGAAAACCGAGGTGCTCTGCGAGACATTTTGCGTTTTTCTTTCTTCGGCAATCATAGTACCTCCTCGGCCGCGAGCCTTATCGCCCGTGATGGCCAGCAGAAGCCGCGCGCTTTCGAGCGCGTTCCATCCGATCAGGCTGGTCTTTACTGTGCGCGCGCTCGGTTGAGGGCAGGCTGACGATCATGGCCTGCGTTCCATCCCAAACGACGCTCATTCGCTGGCAACATTGGTCACACAACCAGAACCGCTCGTGCAGAGCTTCATGAGAATCATCGTTCAGGGCTTGTACTTCAGGAGTGGGGCTTAGATGAAAAAGTCTCCCCTGATGCAGGTATCGAAACTGCTCGCAACATTCGGGATTTGCGCATTTCGAGAGCACGGCGCAGACCCTTTCGCTCTACTGACGATTCTATGTCGCTATATTCCGGCGAGGGGTGATCCAAAGCACGCGACGGAGTGAGGCTCATCACTTGAATCGTCTGCCAGCGGACGAAACCAGCAGTCCAAGGCTGTGATTTACAATCGCTGGCACCTTATAAGCTTGACACGCCTAATGATCCAAGTTCATTGTGACGCTCTGCTATTTGACCTGGACGGAGTTTTGATCAATTCCACGCCTGCCGTCGCGCGCGTATGGCGAAAATGGGCGATCGAACACGGGTTCAATCCCGAGGAAGTTGTGGCTCGAGCCCACGGAAGGCCCAGCCTCACGACGGTCCGCGAGTATCTGCCGGATGCGGATCATGAGGCCGAAAATCGGGAGGTGGAACGTCGCGAGATCGACGATCTGGAAGGAGTAGTGCCGCTGCCGGGTGCGATTGATTTCTTAACGAGTCTGCCGCCAGATCGGTGGACGATCGTGACGTCCTGTACCCGCCCTCTGGCGACAGTTCGGATCGCTGCGGCAGGTTTGCCTCAGCCCAGAAAAATGATCACGTCCAACGACATCACTCACGGGAAACCACATCCTGAGCCATATATGAAAGGAGCGGACCTTCTCGGATTCTCGGCTAAAGACTGCGTCGTATTTGAGGATGTGCCTGCTGGCGTGCGCTCCGGCAAGGAAGCGGGAGCGAGGGTGATCGGGTTTACCACGACCGTTTCCGGACCGGACCTTGAGAAGGCGGGAGCCGACTGGATACTGAAAAATTGTGCAGACGTCCGCTTAGTCGGACACGGAAAATCTTTGACCCTAAGTCTGATTCACTCCTAGTCGTTTGGTAGTACATTGTCGAACTTGAAGTTTCGGACTCGAACCCATTGAAGTGCACACGGCTTTCGCGAGTGTGTATTTCCAAATTTCCAACTATCCGGCTCGAAAGTGCATCCATTAAGAGCCCAAGGCAAGGAGAAAGCGTATGAAACAGAGATCGCTGATTGGTTTTTGCAGTCTTTTGTTGTTGGTCACACTGGCCTCCGTTGCGCAAAATGCGCCGGATCAGTCGAAATCACAAGATCGTATCGCTCGCGAGGTACGGCATGAGCTGTTGATGCTGCCCTACTTTGGAGTATTCGACAACCTGGCTTTCAAGGTTGACGGCGGCACGGTGATTCTAACGGGGCAGGTGGTACGCCCATCGTTGAAATCGGATGCCGAAAACGCGGTAAAACACGTCGAGGGAGTGGAGAAGGTCGACAATCAGATTGAAACCCTGCCGCCCTCTTCAATGGACGATGGCATTCGCATCCGGCTGTTCCGCGCCATCTATGGGTATCCAGCCCTTGAGAAATATTCCCTGGGTGTACAGAAGCCGATCCGAATCATCGTGAAGGGCGGACGTGTCACCCTGGAAGGCGTGGTTGACAACGATGCAGACAAGAACATGGCGGGAATCCGTGCAAACGGCGTCTCGAACGTCTTCTCCGTAACGAACAATCTGAGGGTCGAAAGCTCGAAGTAGAGATCAGCTTTCTGTGAGGGAGGAGCGATGGTCCTCCCTCGCATGTCCCAACCTGGAACACCCCGTTCGACCGAACCGCCCTACAGTTTTCCACTCACGGCTTCAAAGCTCCTCGCCCGCGTATAATGCTCCGGGATTTGACTTCCGCCCCCAACGGAACCACCGGAGGAAAGCCATCATGAGTTTTCATGCCATGAATCGACGCAGGTTTCTCGAAACCGCAGCCGCTGTCGCCGCGGGAACATTAATCTCCAGCCGTCTCGGCTGGGCCGCTGGTGATCACAAAATTAACAAGGTCGGCGTGCAACTTTATACCGTCCGCGATCTGATGAAAGATGATTTCGAAGGCACCATCGCCAAGGTTGCCCAGATCGGCTACAAGGAAGTCGAATTCGCCGGATACTTCGGCCGCACCGCACAACAGGTAAAGGCTGTCCTCGACAAGAATGGATTGAAGGCCCCTGCAACGCACGTGCAGTATGACGAACTCGATGACAAGTTCCCGGCGGTAGTTGAATTCTCGAAGGCGATCGGCCTCGAGTATGTCGTCTGCCCGTGGATTCCCGAGGACCTTCGCAAGTCTCCCGATATCTGGAAGCAGGCTGCGGAGAAGTTCAACAAGTGCGGAGAGCAGACGAAAAACGCCGGAATGGGATTCGCCTATCACAACCACTGGTTCGAATTCCTGCCGACCGACGGCAAACTTCCTTACGACGAATTGCTGAAGCTCTGCGATGCCAGCCTGGTGAAGATGGAAATGGACCTGTGCTGGATCACCACCACCGGAACCGATCCGCTCAAGTATTTCAACGCCTATCCCGGGCGCTTCCCGCTGGTACACGTCAAAGACGTGAAGACGCTTCCCAAGATTTCGACTGGCGGCTCGCAGAACTTCGGCGACACGGTCGACCTGACCGAAGTCGGCAGCGGCATCATTGACTGGAAGCGCATCTTTGCGCAGTCCGAAAAAGCTGGAATCAAGCATTACATCGTGGAACATGATCACCCGAAGATGCCGCTCGAAAGCATCAAGGGCAGCTACGACTACCTGTCGAAACTTCGCTGGTAATCACGTTAGTGCGCATGGACGCCGCCGCGCCCGCGGCGGCGATCTTTCCGTCAAGGCCGAACTTCACTGGGGAATATGCAGGTCAAGAGATCGCCGAAAACTTATGATGTCTGCATTGTCGGTTCCGGCGCGTCCGGGGGCACTGCGGCTAAGGTGCTCGCCGAAGGCGGCCTGAGCGTAGCTCTGCTGGAAGCAGGTCCTCCCCTAGTGCCCGAGCGGGATTTCAAAGAACATGTCTGGCCGTACGATTTGCCCCACCGAGGCGCGGGCGTCGGAGGCAGAGCCCGCACTGGAATTGAGGACGAGTTCCGTGCACCGAACGGCGCATGGGAGATCGAAGGCGAGCCTTACGTCTCCGCTCCTGGTTCGAAGTTCCGGTGGTTTCGATCGCGCATTGTCGGCGGACGCACGAATCACTGGGGACGCATCGCGCTGCGCATGGCGCCCGTGGATTTCAAAGTCCGCTCGCACGACGGCATGGGCGACGACTGGCCGGTTGAGTATAAAGATGTCGCGCCCTATTACGACAAGGTCGAGTCTTACATTGGAGTATTCGGGACGAAGGAAAACATCTCCAGCGCTCCTGATGGAGTTTTCCTCCCGCCTCCCAAGCCGCGCTGCACGGAAACGATCATCAAGAAGGCCTGCGACAAACTCAGCATCCTGTGTATTCCGTCGCGCCTGGCGATCCTGACCCAGCCCCACAACGGCCGCGCCGCCTGCCATTACTGCGCGCAATGCGGCCGTGGATGCGTGACAGCCTCAAACTTCAGTTCGAGCCAGGTGATGATTCCACCCGCCGAGAAGACCGGCCGTTTCACCATGATCACGGGAGCGATGGCGAGGGAGTTGATCGTTGGCAAGGACGGAAAAGTCACGGCGGTGTCTTACATCGATAAGGCGTCGAGGGAAGAGAGGCGCATTCACGCGCGCGCATTTATCGTAGCGGCGAGCGCCTGCGAATCCGCAAGACTTCTGCTGAATTCGAAGTCCACACTGTTCCCTGACGGCCTGGCGAATTCTTCCGGCGTCGTCGGCCGCAACCTTATGGATACGGTTGGAAGTGATGGCGGCGGATATTTCCCGCAACTCCAGAAGATGCCTGCCCACAATCACGATGGCGTGGGCGGCATGCACATGTATTTGCCGTGGTGGAAATTCGATCGCAAGAATGAATTCCTGCGTGGATATCACACCGAGTTCGGCGGTGGCCGCGGAATGCCCGGTGTTGGCGATTACGATGATCTGTGCGATGAGTTCGAAGGCTACGGCACTTCGTTGAAGAAGGAATGCAAGAGCAAGTACGGAACCTACATCGGTTTCGCCGGCCGCGGCGAGATGATCCCCAACGAAAATTGCTACTGTGACATTGATCCCGGGGTCGTGGACCAGTGGGGAATTCCGGTTCTTCGCTTCCACTGGAAGTGGAGCGACAACGAAATCAGGATGGCGAAGGATATGCAAGAGACCTACCGCGAGATCGTGGAAGCGGCTGGGGGTACGTACCTCGCGTCGTCGCGGGAAGACAGCGCTCATCCTTACGGCATCGCCGACGGCGGGGTCATCATTCACGAAGTTGGAACGGTGCGCATGGGCGAGCGCCCGGCCACCTCCGCCCTTAATCAATATTGCCAGGCTCATGACGTGAAGAACCTTTTCGTCACGGATGGGGCATGCTTTGTGACGAATGCAGATAAGAATCCGACGCTGACGATCATGGCGCTGACGTGGCGCGCCTCGGATTACATTTTGGACCAGGCGAAGAAAGGGAATTTGTAGGCCACCGAGCGATGACAATTTCTCGACGCGACATCCTTAAATCGCTTACGCTCACGGCGGTGGCCGGTTCCGTGTTGCGCGTGATTCCGTTGGAAGCGGCGGAATACGTTCATCGCATGGTGAGGCAGGAAAAGTCTGGCGCGGAAAATCAGTACACGCCCAAGTTCTTTTCCGCACACGCCTACAAGACTTTGCGCAGCCTCTGCAATTCGATCATTCCACCGGACGAAGAATCGAAAGGCGCGCTTGAGGCCGGTGCCCCTGAGTTCATAGACCTGATAACCAGTGAGAATGCGGAGTATCAGGTGGAACTTGGCGGTGGGTTGATGTGGCTGGATAACACCTGCATCGATCGCTACGACAAGGTGTATCTCGATTGTGTTCCGCAACAGCAGAAAGAAATTTTGGACCTGATCGCCTACCGGAAGAACGCAAAGAAGGATCCCAGCCTCGGACAAGGCATCGAGTTCTTCGCTTTCCTGCGCAAGCTTACCGCGGACGGTTTTTTCACTAGCGAAATCGGCATCGAGTATCTGGGATACATTGGCAATACTTACGTCAAAGAATTCCTTGGATGCCCACCTGTTCCGGAAGGGTAAGCAATTCAACTTTTTCGGTCTGCGGTTTGAATGACCCGCCGAAAGACCCGTAACCACAAAGGACACGAAGTTTCACGAAAGTGTAATCTCTTGAATTTCCTTCGTGGACCTTCGTGTCCTTTTGTGGTGAAAGAATTTGATCCGATATCTAGCGGCCGAATGGGGCTTCCAATGACGGGCTTTGCGGAGTGAAAAGTTCCGCGCCATTTTCGGTGACGTGCATGTCGTCCTCTAGTCGAATCCCAAATTCTCCGCGAATGTAGATGCCGGGCTCGTTGCTGGTTGTGATGTTCGCCTGCAATTTCGTGCGGTTGCCGCGAACGAGATAGGGCCACTCATGCCCATCCATCCCCATGCCATGGCCAAGGCGGTGCGTGAAGTATTTGTAGTCTGGGCCGTAGCCGGAATCCGCGACCACCTTGCGGGCGGCGTCGTCGATAGAGCCGCACTCGACACCCGGACGCGCTGCCGCAAGCGCTGCCGATTGCGCACGGTGCACGATGTCGAACACCGACTTCATCTTGTCCGAAGCCTTGCCGAGTACGTATGTGCGAGTGATATCGGACTGGTAGCCCTCTACGGTGCAGCCGCCATCCATCAGAACAATCGTGCCTTCGTGTATAACTTGCGGCGTGACGGATCCGTGGGGGAATGCGGAAAACTCTCCGACTTGCACGTCAGCTCCGCCCACAAAGCCTAGTTTCTCGTGGGCCAGGCGGACGAGCTCTTCCAACTCGGGCTGCGTCATCCCATCTTTGACCGCCAGATATGCCGCTTCGTAGGCGGACAGCGTAACTTGGGAAGCCAGGCGCATCAGCGCGATTTCGCTCGGGCTTTTAATCATGCGACATCCCGCTGTTACTGGTGTCGCGCTCGTCAATGAGGCTTGGGGGGAAGCCTTGCCGATGCCGTCGGCGAAGACGAAATGAGTCGTCTCTTCGATTCCGATCTTTCCACTCGATATCCCGCGGTCCTTTAGGCCTTGTGCGATGCGCTCGTAAGGGCTTTCATCTTCCTGCCAGATGCGCACATCCGGTTCGGATCCGTTCGGAGCGTTGGCAACCTGCTCGCGTGCGCGGCCTTCCTCGAATCCGGGACAAACATAGAAAGCGGCGCCCTTCACCGGAAGGACCAGCGCGAACGTGCGTTCTCCGCCCCACCATCGAACTCCCGTGAAGTACTTGAGCGAAGTGCCTTCCATCAAGACGATGGCGTCGATGGCATGTTCCGCCATCAGTTTGCGTGCGCGTTCCTGTCTCTGTTCGCGTTCTTCCCGGGTAATGGGCACGGCCTCGTTCTTGCGAGACTTCAGGTGCGCGATGGAAGGCGGCACGTTGGCTTCGTCGTGAGCGCCGGCGTCGGGCAAGCCAGGGGGTTGTCGTCGCCACACCCGCCGTGCGCCTAACTCGAGAAACCGTCGTCGAGAAAACATTGAGCCTCCAGATGAGAAGAATGAGCCCGGCCATTATAGGGTCGACCTGTCTTTGGCGGAGGAGTCGTTGCGATATCCTCAATTCAATGGAAGCGGGCTTTCAATGCGCCTCGTGTGGCGAATGGAACGACACTTCGGTCGACGAATCTGCCGGAAGCCGGCAGAGCTACGTCGAAGACTGCCAGGTCTGCTGCAAACCCAACGTGTTGCGGATTGAGTACGACCTCTCTTCCGGAGAATTCTTCATCACATCAGTTCTGGAATGAGATCCCACCAACCTCGAAACTCACGAAGCACTCGCCGTAAATGGCATGTCGCGCTATAGTTGCCTGTCTTAGAGGGCTCGAACTCAACGGGGGCGAAAGGATCCCAATCCATGGCAACGGGTTACAGCGGTGGCAGGATGGTGGCGCACAACATGGTTACGACTCAGTTCGAGCTTAACGGCTTTCGGGTCACGCGAACTCTGGGCGTCGTTCGCGGCATTGTGGTTCGTTCCCGCTCGATATTCGGCACGATCGGCGCAGGCCTGCAAACTCTTGTCGGCGGCAACATCACGTTGCTGACCAACCTCTGCGAGAAGACTCGCCAGGAGGCCTTCGACCTGATGTTGCAGCATGCCGCCGAACTTGGAGCCAATGCGGTGGTGGCCGCCCGCTACGACGCGACCGAGGTCATGCAAGGCGTCACCGAGGTGCTGGCATACGGTACGGCGGTATACGTTGAGGCTGCGAAATGACGAAGTTCCTTCTGCGACCCGGCTTTCCTGGACGATGATTGAGAACACTGCGTCCGCGATGATTGCTCCTGACATTTCGACCATCCTTGCGGCGCAAAAACTTCTTCGAAAGTATTTCCCTGCGACGCCGCTCCAGTCCGCGCCATCCCTGTCGCACCCCGATTCTTCCGTCTATCTCAAAATTGAAACTGGGTTGCCGACCGGATCGTTTAAGCCTCGTGGCGCCTTGTACTCGCTGGCAACGAATCTCGCGCGCCGTCCCATCGTCGAGGTGACGGCCTCCAGCACCGGGAACCACGGCGCTGCGGTTGCCTTTGCAGCCAGGACGCTCGGGACACGGGCCACGATCTTCTTGCCGGAGAACGCGAATCCCGTCAAGCGAAAGAAGATTCTGGATTTGGGTGCACACATTGTGGAATCGGGAAGCGCCGACTTGGCGGAGGCCTTTGAGCGCGCCAGGGAATACTCGGCAGGCGACGGCATTTATTTTCTCAATGACGCAACCGATCCGGATTTGCCCGCGGGTCCGGCTACCATCGGTCTCGAAATTCTCGAGCACCTTCCAACCGTCGGAGCGGTCTTTGTGCCCATGGGCGACACTGCGCTGATCCGCGGTGTTGGCGCGGCGATCAAGCAAATCGCTCCTCGGGTGAAGCTCATCGGAGTGCAAGCCGAGCGCGCTCCGTCTTACTACCTGTCGTGGCGCGAGGGCAAGCCGATGCCGACCGAATCCTGCGACACTTGCGCTGATGGATTGGCCACGCGTACTCCCGAGGCAGACAATGTGGTGGCCATTCGTGGATTGGTGGATGAAGTGGTGCTTGT
Organism: uncultured Acidobacteriota bacterium; assembly: GCA_963820895.1. Taxonomy (GTDB): domain Bacteria; phylum Acidobacteriota; class Terriglobia; order Terriglobales; family Acidobacteriaceae; genus Sulfotelmatobacter. The sequence continues at coordinate 189,792 of CAWGBW010000015.1, read as the reverse complement.
TTCCGAAGAGGGAATGATTGAGGCGATCCGCTATCTTTACCAGCGGGAGGGCGTATTGTCAGAGCCTGCCGGCGCGGCTGCGACCGCTGCATGGCTCGGCCGTCAACCGGCTTCGGGATCCGCGGTTCTTCTGGTGACCGGAGCAAACATCACCGATGAGGTCCGTCAGCGAGCCGGTGTGTGATTTCTTCCCTCTGTAAGACGATCTAACCTGAAGACAGCCGCGCGAGAAGGTCCGGCAGGGTTCTCTGCCGTTGGGCGAAGGTGCTTTCCATCTGGCGACGCACGAACAGCGCGTTCGCAATTCCTCCGGCAAAACTGAAGCCAACTTCGTAGTCGATCACATCGCGGACGAGCGTTCCCGAAACTCCGTCGCGCGATTCGGACAGAAACTCGTGGCGGTGATGCCACTTCTTGAACGGCCCTTTATCCTGCACGTCGGCGAAGTGATGTTCCCATGCAAACTCCGTGATGCGCGCGATCCACTGCGCCCGAACCGGCAGGAATGGAAAGACTCGAAACGAAGTCACGATCGTGGAACCTGCACCGGCCGCTTGATCGCTGACAACTCCGGCTGGCGGTGCGGGCGGCGGAGTTCGATTCACTGCGATCAGCTTTGTCTCGCTGGCCGCAGGCATGATGCGCGGCAGGTTCTCGGGATTTGAGAAGAAGGCAAACACCGTCGAGACTGGGAAGGGAACCCACTGTCCAAATTCAAGATGGCTGGGCACGCTCGAATCAGCTTAGCTCAATCCGGTGGCGTGTGCGGCAGCTGCGCGTACGCGACGCCTATTTTTTCGCCGCTGCCATAGCCTTAGCTCTCGCGCCGATGTCCAGGGCTTGTGCCATCTTGTCGGCGAGCTTACGGATCGTGTCCACGTGGCTCGGCCCGACTACCAGATGCTCAACAATCTGCTTCTTTTGCATGACCGGTCCGCCGAACTTGCGCTGGCCGATCATGACGTGAGTGGCGCTCATGGTGTGGAACCGGCGGCAGCGTTCGCAACTGTCGAGAGCAACGATGAGATGATCACCGTCCTTGCGGCTGGGTCCAAGATTCTCCAGGGCGGTCCAGTTGTTGGCTTGCAGTTGCAGCTTCAGTTGCCCTACATCCGGCGGAGCGCCTAGCGCCATCTTCGCGCCGCGTACTCCCCAGGTTCCGCAGGATTCGCAGTACGGATGACGGTTCAGGACCGCCATGCTGGTGCCGATTGCAATGCCGATCACGCAGGCAGCCTCCACGGCCCAGATTCCCCACAGCTCCAAACCAGTAGTCGCCGAGCCCTCGTGGTCCAACGTCCATGTGCCGTGCTCGTTGATGAGACAGACCAGCTTCCAGAGCGCGCTGGGATGTTGCGCCAGATTCATCCACTCCGCGTCGGCCTCATCGCCCATCGTAAATTTCACCCATACTGCCCAGCTCACATAGAGGGCGAGTGTGGAGATAGTCGCCGTTAGCGCGTGACCCGCAACGTTGTTGCGAACCTTCCCCCAGATCAAACCATATCCGGTCGCCGCTCCCATGAGTCCGCCGAAGGCTGCGGTCGCAAGGAAGGCGAAGTGAACTTCGTTGATGGAAATAATTCCCCGCCCGTACGCATAGGCGAGCACGAGTGCAGCGGAAACTCCGGTGGCCGCGGCTATGAGCAGGCCGTCGATGCCGAATCGTCCCGAATGCTTGTAGTACATGCGAGCCGCACCCCCAGCCTAAGAATTGTCACCCGGCTGGGGCCGTCGGCTGTAGGTAACTTCGGTGTAGGGACTTCTTGGAGGCGGAGGCTATTTGATAGTGATTTATGGCGCTGGCCGCGGAAAGCCGCGACCAGCGCATTCCACAATTCGGCTACGGGTTGGTCGGAGGCACCGATGCCGGAGACGCTGAACCTGCCGGTGTCTGTTGCGTACCGATCACGTCTCCCGAGACGATCATTTCGACGCGACGATTCAGTTTTCGTCCAGCGGCAGTACTATTGTCGGCGACGGGATCGCTCTTGCCTAACCCCACGGCCGCGACGTGATCCGGCGTTACTCCCGACGAGATCAGGTAACCACGAACGCCGTCTGCACGCTTCTCCGAGAGGACCTGATTGTATTCATCCGTGCCGATGCTGTCGGTGTGACCTTCAATATCCAGCTTCAAATCCGGGTAGGCGAGGACAATTCCCGAAATCCGGGCCAGTCGTTCTCGTGCTTCCGGTTTCAGCGTGTATTTATTAAAGTCAAACAGCACATCCGGCATGCTCACAATCAGCCCGCGAGGAGTGTCCCGCGTTTGCAGCACTTGATTGAGCTGCGCCAGCAGGCGGGCTCGCATTTCTTCTTTCTGCCGAACCGCTTCCTGTCGCTGGCGTTCTGAGTCCTCAGCCGCCTTCCTGGAGGCCGCGGCCTGCGCCTCAGCCAGCTGTTGCTGGGCAAGGGCCGTCGCCTGCTGCTGCTGCGCCAACGCCTGTGCCTGTTCAGCCTCGGTTCGGCGGCGCGCATCCTCGGCCGACTGGGCCTGCGCTTGTGATTCGCTCTGACGTGCTGCTTCGGCGTCGGCTTCTGCCTTCGCTTTGGCTTCTGCCGAGGCGCGTCGGGCGGCCTCTTCGCGCTCCCGTTGCTTGGCTCGCAGGGTCAGGACACGTGCGTCCTCGGCGGTTTGGGTTGCCCCGCGCGCGGCCGTTCCGATCGGAGTGCGGCCTTGCTTACGCTGAAGGTAATCTTCAGCGCGCTGCAACATGTCTTCGGCCTTCATGATGCTGGAACTCGCATACTGCTCGGCACCGGCGGCCTTGGCGATGGCTACGGCATTGCGCGCTTCCAGCAAATCGAGAGGAACGTTCGGCGACGCCTTCGCCGAGGGCAACTGCTCGGCAGGTACATCGACGATGTACTCCCGGCCTTCAAGAACCTCGAACTTGGAGTCGATCGACTCTTCGAATCCCTTGGTGCTCTGCAACACCACGTTCTCCGCGACAACCTGGTCGCTCGGGTGGATGACTGAGAAATAAGGTTCGGCGGTAATGATGAGTCCGAAAGCCTGCAAGTCTGAGGTGACCGAGATCTTGTCCTTGCCGTTGGTGCCGGGTAGGACTTCGCCTAGGTTGACCGCACGACCTTCGGGCGTCACCGCCCACAGAACGTACGTCAGATACTCTCCACCGAACTTGGACGGCGATTCCATGTGGTTGACTTCAACATCGATATCGAGCCGGCCCGACTTGCCATCGACTTTGGCTCGGCCCGTGATGTTGGGCATCAGGCTCGTGCCCTTGATGTCGACGGTGGTAGAGCCGCCGCGATGACGATAGTTCACCGCGCGTGTGCTCCGCGCATACACGTTCACGCGGAAGACCGGCATCTGGTTGGACTCTTCGATCGATTTCTGCTGCGCCTGTTGCTGTGCCTGGGCGTCCGCAGGATTGCCTTGAGCGGGATAGAGAGGAGGAGCGGGATTCTGCGCAAATATCAATGTCGGAAAGAACAGTGCGGCGACAAAGGACAAATGTGACGTCTTCATGTTTAGCGGCCTCAACTGAATTTATTTTGTTGTGTTTTGGATGAGTCCCACCCAGAGAGGGATGGCGAAGTTCGTGAATCAACAGGGTTACGGCCAGGATTTCCACAAGAAATCACGCATCCCTCGCGAAGTTCAAGAAAAATCGTAGCGAAACAATAGCGAAAGAACCAAGGCCACAAACGCAATTAGTTGTGGTCACTCAAGTGGTTAACCACAAGGCTTCGCGGTTTCGCTGTATCACCGATTTGACCCCACTACACCTTCCAGTTTCTGCTTGACAATAAAAGACTTACGGTTAAGATGTGGTACAAAGTGGTAAGAAGTGGTGAGGTCAGTAGGGGTGGTGGAGCAACAGAGCTGAAATCGAGGAGCCGGTGGAATTCCGACCCAAAAGCACGATAAACAGCCTGAATCACCCGAGATTGACCGCGTTGTGCGCAGTTTTCGCCTCCCCCGACGAAGTTGTTGCAGACAGATTGAACTCCCCCGTAGTGGGAGCTGGCCTCAAACATGTTTCGCGGCAATCATCCAACCCGGGTCGACGAAAAAGGACGTCTCAAGGTCCCGGCCGAGTTCAAGCGGGTGATCGACGAGAAATACGGGCAGCAATTCTACATCACAAGTCTGGATGGAAAGGTTGCTCAAGTGTATCCCTTCGAGGAATGGGAGCGGATCGAGCAGAAGTTGGCAGGGCTCTCCAATTTCAATCCTACGAAGAAGAAGTTTCTGGACCGGACGAATTATTACGGGCAGCAGGTCGAGATGGATGGGCAGGGGCGCTTGCTGCTTCCCCAGTTGTTAAGGGAAGCGGGCCAGATCAAGGGCGAGGTAGCGGTTCTAGGCAATTTGACGTACCTCGTGGTCAGAAACCTGGAAATGTTCAAGAGAGAGATTCAGGAAGAAAAGTTCACGCCTGAGGATGAGAAGACGCTCGACGAACTGGGCATCTAGTGGGCGAGGGATCAACAGACACCCCTCAGGGGGTTGGGCATGGCGGTGGAAGGGAAGCGAGCCATGTTCCTGTTCTTTTAAAAGAAGCGATCGACTTTTTAGCCGTGCGGCGGGGTGGAACGTATATCGACGCCACGGTGGGCCTGGGCGGGCACAGTTACGAAATCGCAAAACGCCTCGGCGCACCGGGACATTTGATTGGCCTCGATAAAGACCCCGCAGCCTTGGAAATCGCGCGAAAAAAGCTCGCACCGCAAGGGCAGGATTGGCCGGAGATTACGCTGCTGAACCGATCTTTCGCAGAGATTGCGAAAGGAAATGAAGCAGCCACGGTTGACGGAATCCTGGCCGACATTGGGGTGAGCAGTCTGCAGCTTGGAAATGCAGCGCGCGGATTCAGTTTTCAGGCGGATGGACCGCTCGACATGCGGATGGACCCGCAGTCGGAGCGTACCGCCGAACAAGTGGTAAACCACCTCGACGAGCGACAGCTTGCCGATGTGATTTACGAATTCGGAGAGGAAAGGAGGTCGCGGAGAATCGCCAGAGCCATTTGCCGGTCGCGGCCGATACGGTCTACCGCACAACTTGCGGAGATCATATCAGCCGCGGCCCGGCCAATGAATTCAGAACAGAGGCGGATTCATCCTGCGACGCGTACTTTTCAAGCCCTCCGGATCTTCGTAAACCGCGAACTGGACGATCTGAAGGCGCTGTTGCAAGCAGCGCCGCAGATCCTGAAGTCCGGTGGACGGGTGGTGGTGATCAGTTTTCACTCGCTGGAAGATCGCATCGTGAAAGATGCGCTTCGCGAGGGATTGCAAAAGAGGTACTTCAGTTTGCTGACGAAAAAGCCAGTGACTGCAACTGAAGAAGAGAGTGATCGCAATCCGCGGGCACGCAGCGCGAAGTTAAGGGCAGCGGAAAGAGTTTAAAACAGGCGTTGGGCGTTAGGCGTTCAAAGCAACAAAGTTCGGCTGAAGCCTGACGCCCGGTTTTTAGAGTTTAGCTCCGGAAAACCTGCCGGAGTGCCCGGCATAGCTGTAATGGCAGTGCCGGGTCAGAGATCAGGTTGAACAATGCGGACGCAGATCCGCTGGGGCGGGAAGAAACGGGTTCCGTGGTAGGAATCCAAATCGAGGTCGGTATATGTACACGGGCACATTGATCAGTGAGTTGATGGCGATCGTCGATCGCGCCGAGCACAACGTAGAACAACGACGCATCACGGAAGAACTGCATGAGATTTTCATGATGCAGATTCCCGTATCACAGGCCGAGCGGTCTTACATGGGGGCGGCATAATGGCGGCAGCGGCAGCAACAATGCAAGTTGCAATTCCGGTGGTCGAACGTCGCTCACTGTGGACGGGCACGCCGGAAATCTATTTCTCGAAAGCCATCGACAATTCACGACTCATCAAAGTGGAAGATCCTCGCCGCAATCGCGAAATGAAGCAGTTCGGCACCGCACTTGCGATGCTGTTCCTGCTCGTCTTTACCTACGCCTGGCAGCATTTCAAGGCAATTGAGTACGGCTACCAGATCGAATCCGCGAAGCGGGAACTTTCCGGCCTGACCGAGATGAATCGCGCCCTGCGTCTTGAGGATGTTTCTCTGCGCGATCCTGAGCGGATCGACGTTTTGGCGCGCCGGATGGGACTGGTCCCACCGCAGCCGGGTCAAGTGATTCATCTGGATGCGTCGCCCGGCGACGGACAGGGTCCGGTGATGGCGAGCGCTGCATCGGTGATCGTGATTCCCGGCCAGTAGATTCTTGCGACCGTGAGCGACGGTCTTTGTAACCTCCCCACTACCACGGGGTGATTACAAATATCGTCCTCGCAAGCCCTCTCCAAGGAAAGTAGCCAAGTCGTCCAGTAGTATCCGTTGCCCGCGCGAGGCAATGTCAGATCTCGCGCCAGCTGCGCACGTCCTCGCAATAACTGAAGAGGTGAAGATCCATGGCCCCGCCTGACGCCAAGTCCCTCAAGCTCTCCCGCCTGCACTTTCTGATCGCGCTGCTCCTCGTGTGGTGCGTCGCCATTTGTGCCCGGCTGGTCTATCTCCAAATTTTCAGTTATGGCACTTTCGCGAAACAGGCTGGACATCAGCAACAGCGCGCGATCCCTCTCGCCGCGAAACGTGGCGTAATCTATGACCGCGCTGGCCGCGAATTGGCGATGTCAGTACTGGTCGATTCCGCCTTTGCCGTTCCCAGTGAAGTTAAGGATCTCCCCACCGCGATATCGCTGATCACCCGCATTACCGGTGATGACTACAACGTCGTAATGGCAGACTGCCGCGCGCACAAAACTTTCTGTTGGGTGGCGCGTAAGGCGGACGATCAAACCATTGACCGCATCAGTTCTCTCAAGCTTCAAGGAATTCATTTTCAGAAAGAGCCCAAGCGCTTCTATCCCGCCCGCGAATTGGGTGCACAGGTTCTCGGTTCCGTTGGCATGGAGGATATGGGCCAGAGCGGAATCGAACATGCATTCGACGAAGAGCTGCGCGGCAGTGCGGGCAAGATGCTCATCTCGGTCGATGCCCGCAAGAAGTGGTTTTCCGATATCGCGACCCAGCCCGACCCTGGCGACAACCTTGTTCTGACAATCGACAAGAACATCCAGTACGTCGCCGAAAAAGAATTGGATCAGGCGATCCACGAAACGCAATCCATTGCGGGCACCGTGATCGTTGAGAATCCGCACACTGGCGAAATCCTGGCGCTGGCGAATCGTCCGACCTTCAATCCAAATCTGCGTAAGCAAATTACGCCGGGTGCGCTGACCAACCGCGCTGTGAGCTACGTTTACGAACCCGGATCGACGTTCAAGCTGGTCACGATCTCTGCTGCGCTCGAAGAGAAGGTTACGAATCCCGACGAGATTTTCGATTGCCAGATGGGATCGATCGTCTACAACGGCATGCGCATTCGGGACTCGAAGCCCCACGGATTGCTGCCTGTCTGGGGTGTGCTCGCGGAGTCGAGCGACGTCGGGTCCATCAAGATTGCGCTGCGCCTCGGCGAAGATCGTTTTTACAGATACATTCGTGCATTTGGTTTTGGGCAGCAGACTGGGATTGAATTGCCGGGAGAAACGCGCGGTCTGACGAAGCCTCCAAGCCGGTGGTCGAAGGTTTCGATTGCCGCGATTTCCATGGGACAGGAAATCGGCATTTCACCGATCCAACTCGCTGGGCTGGTCTCGACCTTCGCGAATGACGGAGTCTGGATTGCGCCACGGATCGTGGCCGGAACCTTCGAGCCCAAAGGCACCCCACAAACTGTAGCGTTTCATCCCGCAGCAGCGCATCGCGTCATCTCTTCCTATACCGCTGCCGAGATGCGATCGATGATGCAGAAAGTAGTTTTGGAAGGCACCGGGCGTAAGGCGATTCTTGAAGGATATTCGTCCGCAGGAAAGACCGGCACGGCGCAGAAAGTAGATCCTGCGACGGGCGCATATTCGAAAACGAAGTATATCGGTTCATTTGCCGGATTCGCTCCGGTGAACAACCCACAGATTGTTGTCGCGGTCATCCTGGATTCTGCTGTTGGCCTTCACCAAGGTGGCCAGGTTTCGGCTCCCGTATTCCAACGGATTTCCCAACAGGTTCTTGAATATCTTCACGTTCCGCACGACCTGCCATTGGCTCCCTCGCATCAACTGCTCATGGCATCGAAGGTAAAAGAGAAAGATTTGGACGACGGCACGCCCGATCACCCAGGTGAGCCGCTTGATAGTGCGGAAGTCAACAGTGACGCGAACGAACTGGCAAAGTCCGCGCCGACGTCCCGTCCTCGAACCACCGCGCCAGCCAACGCAGCGACCGCAGTGGTACCGGCAGCAATTCGTGAGCAGATTTCGTCCGTGCCGTCGAGCGCTGCGATCCAACCCGCCACGCCAGCTTCCGAGCCTGAATCGGCACGTGCGCCCATACGAGGCACAGTGGTCCTGGATGTAGAGCAGGGGGGAATCGAAGTGCCGTCGTTCGTCGGAAAGACGGTACGTGGCGCCCTCGAAGTCGCTCAGGATACCGGACTCCAACTGGAACCGGTTGGCAGCGGCGTGGCCCGTCAGCAGACCCCCGCCGCGGGAACCCACGTGCAAGCCGGAGCACGAGTAACGGTGCAATTCGGGCGCTAGAAGCAACTCATAAACACAGAGAACGCGGTTCCAAACCAAGGGCAAAGCTCTGGACTCCTCGGTAGCCCCTGCGTTAAAGCTGTTACGTTTGACCCGCCGAAAAACCGCGTGATACGGTAATCAGTCACACCATCCCTCGGCAGTCACCACTGCTCGCTGATTGAGGTCGATCTTGTCTTCGGTTGAGGCGCCCGCCATTCGTAAAACTGCGCTCAACGCCGTCCATCGCCAGATGGGCGCCAAGATGGTGGATTTCAACGGCTGGGATATGCCCGTCGAATATCCCGCGTCTATCGGTTGCGGAATCATCAGTGAGCACATGGCTGTGCGCAAGGGCGTCGGCATCTTCGACGTCAGCCACATGGGCGACATTCGCCTTGCCGGCCCTCAGGCTCTTGCTGCCGTTCAGCATATTTCGATGAACGATGCCTCCCGATTGGCCATCGGCCAGGCCCAGTACTCCGCACTGCTTTACCCGCAGGGAACGTTTGTCGACGACGTGATCGTGCATCGCCTGGGTGAGGACGAATATCTGCTCGTGATCAACGCGGGCACGCGTGAGAAGGATTTCAACTGGGTGCGCGACAACACTCGCCAGTTCGACTGTGACGTCGAAAACCTGTCGGACGATTTCACGCAGATCGCCATTCAAGGCCCGAAAGCCGTCAATCTTCTCCAAAAGCTGACAGATGCCGATTTGAACGCGGTGAAGTTCTACTGGGTTACGCGCGGAAAACTATGCGGCATCGAGAACATCCTGATGGGCCGCACCGGATACACCGCGGAAGACGGATTCGAAATCTACGTTCCCGCGGACGAAGCGACCAGCACGCGAGTTTGGAATGAGATCCTCGCAGCGGGCAAGGAGTTCGGAGCAGTCCCTTGCGGTTTAGGGGCGCGCAATACCCTCCGCCTCGAAGGCAAGCTTCCACTTTACGGCCACGAGATTTCCGATACCATTAATGTTTGGGAAGCCGGGCTCGATCGCTTCTGCAAGATGGAAAAGGCTGATTTCATCGGACGCTCGGCGTTGGAAAAGGCAAAGGCCGCCGGTGTGAAACGAGCGCTGGTTGACCTCGAAATGACAGAGCGCGGCATCGCGCGCGATGGATACAAGGTTATGGATGAGAGCGGCCGCGAGATTGGATATGTTACGAGCGGATCTCCGGCACCATTTCTGAAAAAGAATATTGCCGTGGCCTACGTGCCGGTTGAACTGTCGGCCGTGGGAACGAAAGTAAAGGTAGACATTCGCGGCCAGGGTGTTGGCGCGGTTGTCGTACCCAGCCCTTTTTATAAGCGTCCGAAAAAACAGTAGCGAGATTTTAGCTGGCAGCCAGGAGCTAGAAGCGTTTATGGCCTATCCGACAGACCGTAAGTACACCAAGGAACACGAGTGGATCCAGGTAAAAGGAAACTCCGCGACCGTGGGCATCACAGACTATGCTCAGGAATCCCTGGGCGATATCGTCTTTGTCGAAACACCCAAGGTAGGCTCCGAGTTGACCGCCGGGAAAACCTTCGGAACCGTGGAGTCCGTCAAGGCCGTTTCCGATCTCTTCGCTCCCGCGTCTGGAACTGTCACCGAAGTGAATGCCGATCTCGTTACTTCGCCCGAGAAAGTGAATACGGCGCCGCATGATTCGTGGATGCTCAAGATGACGCTGAAGAATCCCGGTGAGCTCGACGGTTTGCTCTCCGCCGCGGATTACGACAAGTTCGTTGCCGAGGAGGCCGGACACTAAAATTGGACTTACGATCATTCTCCTCAACGCTTCGAGAGTTCCAGCCCAGCGGCGCTTCCAGCAACGCCACATCGATTTTGAATATTCGAAAGATCGTTTCGAAGACTTATGCCTTCGAATCAAACCGAGTCTGCGCCGCCTCAATCCGAACGGCAGCTGACATCATCTATATAAATTCCTATGCGCTATTTACCTAAGTCTCCCGCCGATCGCCAGGCGATGTTGAAAGCGATTGGCCTGCGTTCGGTGGACGATCTGTTCTCTCCAATTCCAGCGGAGTACCGGCTGACACGCGACCTCAAGATTCCGCGCCAGATGGCGGAGTCCGAGATCGTCGATTTCTTCCGCCAGCGCTCCCGCGAAAACGGCGATGGATATACCAGCTTTCTCGGCGCGGGCGCCTACTTTCACTACCGCCCGGTAATCATCGATTCCCTGATATCACGGGGCGAGTTTCTGACGGCATACACCCCGTATCAGGCGGAGATTTCACAGGGCACGCTGCAGTCCATCTTCGAATTCCAATCCATGATCTGCGAACTGACTGGCATGGAGGTGGCCAACGCCTCAATGTATGACGGTTCCACCGCGGCTGCGGAAGCCGTCATGATGGCGGTGCGTCTCAGCGGCCGCCGATCGGTGCTGGTAGCGCGCAGTTTGCATCCTGAGTATCGCGAAGTGCTCGCGACCTATGCAACCCATCAGGGAATGCCGCTCGCCATCGCGAACTATGGCGAGGATGGCCGCCTCAACCTCGCGGAGCTTGAAAAATCCATCACCACAGAAACAGCTTGCGTCCTGGTGCAGTCTCCCAACTTTTTCGGAGTGATCGAAGATGTCGACGCCATCGCCGAAATCGCGCACAAGCATGGCGCGATGCTGGTGGTTTCGATTGCGGAGGCTGTATCGCTCGGGATCGTTGAGCCGCCCCGAAAGGCCGATATCCTCGCAATGGAGGCGCAGTCCTTTGGCGTGCCTCTCGGTTTCGGTGGACCTTATTGCGGCGTCATCGCCACCCGCGAAAAGTATGTACGCCAAATGCCGGGCCGCCTGGTCGGACAAACCGTCGACAAGCAAGGTAAGCGCGGATTTGTTCTGACCCTCGCTACTCGCGAACAGCACATTCGCCGCGAAAAAGCGACTTCGAACATCTGCACAAACCAGGCTCTGGTCGCGTTGATGGTCAACATCTTCATGACGGTTTACGGCAAAGTTGGCCTGAAGGAACTCGCAAAGCAAAATCTGGCAAAGACTGCCTATGCCGCCGGACAATTTGCGAAGCATGGCAAAGTGTTGTTCGCCGATTCGCCCCGGTTCAATGAGTTCGTCGTCAAGACCAGTGAAGATCCGTATGCGATTAACAGCCGGCTGCTCGGACACAAGATGGTCGGCGGACTGCCGCTGAAGAAGTTCTATCCCGAGCTTGGAAACGCGGCACTCTGGTGCTGCACTGAACTGACTTCGAGGTCCGCCATCGACACCGCGGTTGGATTAGTAGCCGAGAGCGAGCGGTCTGTTCGGTCGGCGAAGGAAGAAGTCGAAGAGGTGGCGCGATGAAGCACATGACTCGAAAGGCCACTCGTCAAGTCAACCAGAACGAAGGCCTGATTTTCGAAAAGTCATCACCGGGAAAAGCTGCCTGGAAGCTGCCGCCGCTTGATGTTCCTGAAGTCGACACCGCGAAAGTACTTGGTGTATCGGAGAGAAAAGATCTAGGCAACATGCCCGAGGTCAGCGAAATCGAGATCATTCGCCATTTCACGCGTATGTCGACCTGGAACTACGCGATCGATCTTGGGATGTATCCTCTCGGCTCTTGCACCATGAAGTACAACCCGCGTGTCAACGAGGCAGTGGCTCGAGTAGAGGGAATCGCGAACGGGCACCCCTATCAGCCGGAGAAGATCTCGCAGGGCGCGCTTCAGATCATGAAGACCTTGAGCGAATGCCTGATCGAAATCACCGGCATGGACGCGATCACGCTTCAGCCTGCTGCGGGTGCTCACGGAGAGATGACCGGCCTGCTCATGGTTCGCGCGTATCACGAGTCCAAGGGCAACGCTCGCAAGAAAATTCTGATTCCTGACTCCGCCCACGGAACCAATCCGGCCACCGCGGCCATGGTCAGCTACGCGGTCGAGAATCTGAAATCGGACTCGCGAGGCATGGTCGACATCGCGGCGTTAGAGGCACAGATGAATGAGGATGTCGCTGCGCTCATGCTGACGAACCCCAATACCCTCGGGGTGTTTGAACAGCAGATTCACAAGATCGCCGACATTCTGCACGCCAAGGGCGGCCTTCTTTACATGGATGGTGCCAACATGAACGCGCTTGTCGGAAAGGTGCGCCCCGGCGACTTCGGCGTCGACGTCATGCACCTGAATCTGCACAAGACTTTTTCAACTCCGCACGGCGGAGGCGGACCGGGATCGGGTCCCGTGGCCATCAAGAAATCGCTGGAGCCATTTCTTCCTGCTCCTGTGGTCGTCACGAAATCCGACGGCACACTCTCATTCGATTACAACCGGCCGCAATCGGTCGGGCGTGTGCGCGCTTTCTATGGCAACTTCGGGATGTTTGTGCGCGCTCTGGCTTACATTCAGGCCAACGGGCCCGACGGCCTCAGAGAGACGACCGAAGACGCGGTCCTCAACGCCAACTACATTCGCAAAGGTCTGGAAGGCACCTACGATCTACCTTATTCCACGCCCACCATGCACGAGGTGGTCTTCAGCGATAAGCTGCAGGCTAAGAAAGGCGTTCGCACGATGGACATTGCGAAGCGGCTCATCGATTACGGATTCCATCCGTACACGACCGCCTTCCCGCTGATCGTTCCGGGTGCGCTGATGATCGAGCCGACCGAAAGCGAGTCGCTGGAAGAGATGGATCTGTTTATCGAGGCGATGAAGTCGATCGCGGAAGAAGTGGAAGAAGACGCGCAGACCGTGCTTGATGCCCCGCACTCGACCCGAGTTTCGAGATTGGATGAAACGGCAGCGGCACGAAAGCCGATACTCCGCTGGAAGCCCTCTGTCTAAGCATCAACGACAGCGGCTCCCAGCGAATAGCTTGCGTTGATGATTATTTCGCCGCGATGTCGACGGACGCGCGGGTTGTTTCCCAATCGATCTGCATCGTGCAGCCGCTGCCCGATTTCTCGTACGAAATCTTGAACTCTTCGGCAGGCGACGGAAGTTTCGAAACCGTCATGTCGACCCGCGCCAGTTCATCGCTCTCGTATTTGTAAGGAATGCCCCATTCGCCTGTCTTCTTGTTGACGATCAGCGTCCACTTCTCGGCACTCGGAACCGTGAAAATGGTATAGCTTCCCGCCGGCACGGCCTTGCCGCCAACGGATATGTTGCTGCTCGTCACGAAGGTGGTCGCCTCATTCGCGCCCGTGCGCCACACCTGTCCGTAAGGAACCAGTTCTCCAAAAATCTTGCGGCCTTTCATGCGCGGGCTGGAATAGTCAGTCTTGATACTTTTTCCTCCTCCCAGGTCGCAGGTCGCGGACGCTGCCGGACTGGGTTTCCCTCCCTGGGCAAAACAAACGGTAGCGGCTACAAAAGCGAAAATCGCGAGCAGGGTGATTCTCTTCTGCATGGTCTCTCCTTTTGGTGATTGGTCGTGCAAGACTTTGGACGTGCGTTGTTGAATTATGTCAGCCGCCATTATGCGCTACCTGCAAGCGCAGTTACAATCTCAGGATGCCCGTATTCGATGAGAAGCAGGAAGAATTGGAGCACTACGAAACCATGATGGGCGTTCCGCGCGGACGCCTGGCCGTCACCATGGACGCGATCACCGATGCGATGGCCTTGGTCGGCCAACATGGCGTCTACTGCCAAAGCCAGCGCTGGCCGGGCAAGCCAGTCATGGACATTCAGATCATCATGAAAAACCTGACCGACGCAAAAGAGCTGATCCAGAGCGTAATGGAAGAGCTGAAAAAGGGTAGTTGATCCGTAAGGCGCTGCACGCTTTTGCGACGACAGCTTTTCCCTAGTGGTACTTAGTGTCCTTTGTGGGGAAAAGGTTTTAAGGTTTAACGCTAACCATCACCACCCCATGAGAAGCGACGCGAGCCGAGAATTTCCCAGAGACTTTTCCCACGTCCTTATGCTCCCACAAATCTCGAACCGAAGCAGCGAAACTCTTAGGATAGCCAAGGTTCTCCCACGTCACGCCGATCTCCTTTTCCGACGAGCCGCGATTGAGCAGCAAGACGGCACGACTTCCGTCCGCGAGTTGCTTTGCCCAAACCTCCGCATCGCCGTTCTTCACAATGCGCTCACCCTGGCGTCCGAGCGGGTCTTGATCCACGGCGATGACTTCCTTGTTTGTCAGGATGTCGTGAATCTCCGGACGCATGCTTCGTAGATCGTTCCCCGCTATGAGTGGCGCGGCCATGATGGCCCACAGGCTGAAGTGGGATCGATATTCCAGGTCGGTCATACCGCCATTCCCAACTTCAAGCATGTCCGGATCGTTCCAATGCCCGGGTCCAGCGTACGACTGCAATCCCACCTGCTGATCGACGATCGCCAGCACGCCATTCGAACAGCAACTTCCGTCAGGCCACTTCTGCTGCTCGCCCCATCGATCCTGAATGTCGCCGGTAGTCCGCCAAAGATTTCCGCCGACCTCTTTTCCCCAGAGCCAAGGCTTTGCGGTGCCCCATTCGCAGATGCTTAGCACGATGGGCCGTCCAGCGGTATCGAGTGCCGCCCGGATATTCGCATACGCAGCCTTCGCATCCTGGGTGGTCGTGCTGCACCAGTCATATTTCAAATAGTCGACGCCCCATGCGGCATATTGAATGGCGTCCTGATATTCGTGGCCGAGCCCGCCGGGCCGTTTCGCGCAGGTTTTCGAGCCAGCGTCGGAGTAAACGCCGAACTTCAGCCCGAGGGAATGGATGTAGTCGCCAACGGCTTTCATGCCGTGTGGAAAGTGCGGATCCGGAACGATGTTTCCGCTCACGTCGCGGCTGACCTGCCAGCAGTCATCGATATTGACGTAGACGTAGCCCGCATCCTTCATCCCGGACTTCACGACCGTGTCCGCCATCTCCTTGATCATGTCTTCGCTGACGTTGCACCCGAATTTGTTCCAGGAGTTCCAGCCCATCGGTGGCGTCAAGGCAAGATGGGCGGAGGGCGAGGCACTCTCCTGCCCGAAAGCCGCCGTGATCGTCAGTAACGCAACTATCCATAACGAAATGAGAGCATGTCTCGTTTGCATGCGAACGTTTTACCAGAACTGCCCGAAGATTGATACCGGAACGTCAGCTCCGTTACGTCATCTGCACAGGCTTGCGTTTACAATTCGGTTGGTTCCGCCATCGTCAAATCGCCCATAATGAGGATTCTCATGCGCAGGCTGCTGATTTCATCCGTGCTGAATTTGACTTGCATTCTCCTGATATTCGCCGCTCAACTCTTCGGTCAGAGCGCTTCTCTGGGAATCTTCGAGGATCACAACGACGTCGGCACAGTGCTGCATGCAGGTTCCGCCGACTACGACGCTGCGGAACACACCTACACCATCGCTGGAAGCGGAGAGAACATGTGGTTGGCGACCGACGCGTTTCAATTCGTCTGGAAGAAGGTGTCGGGCGACGTGACCCTGACCGCCGACATCGGATTTCTGACGAAAACGGGCAACGAACACAAGAAGGCCGCCTTGATGTTTCGTCAGAGCCTCGACGCGGATTCCGTCTACGCCGACGTAGCCCTGCACGCCAGCGGCCTGACTTCGTTGCAGTTTCGTGACGAGAAAGGCGCCATCACTCGCGAGGTCCAGTCCAACATTTCTGCGCCAAACCGACTGCGAATTGCCAGGCGCGGCGACTACGTATACATGGCTCTGGCATCCGACGGCGATCCCGATCCCGCCGGAGGTTGGATCCGCATACCCTTGCAAGGCTCGTTCTATGTGGGATTGGGCGTGTGCTCTCATGACAAGGATGTTGTAGAGAAAGCCGTCTTCTCGAACGTCGAGTTCTCACAATCCAACGAAGCGTCCACCGACAAGCCGGTTCTGTACAGCACTCTTGAAACGGTTGCAGTCAGCTCCGCGGATCGTCGCGTTGAGTATCTAGCCAGAGGGCGTTTCGAGGCGCCAAACTGGACGCGCGATGGCAGCGCATTCATCTTCAATCGCGACGGACACCTCGAGCGCCTTGCTGTGGGCAGCGACAAGCCGTCGATTATCGACACCGGATTCGCTAACCGCTGCAACAACGATCACGGAATTTCCCCGGACTCGTCTGAACTGGCGATTAGCGACAATTCGCAAGGCGATCACAATTCGATGGTGTACCTCGTTCCCATCGCTGGCGGGAAGCCTCGCCGCATCACAACGAAATCGCCTTCCTACTGGCATGGTTGGTCACCCGACGGCAAAACGCTCGCATTTGTCGGACAGCGCAACAGTGAATTCGACATTTACTCGATCCCCGCCGCAGGGGGCGATGAGACGCGTCTAACGACTGCCAAAGGCCTCGATGACGGACCGGAATATTCGCCGGACGGTAAATACATTTACTTCAACTCGGAGCGCTCCGGCCGCATGCAGATCTGGCGCATGAAATCCGACGGGAGCCAGCAGGAGCAGGTTTTCAGCGACGACCTTAACAACTGGTTTCCCCACCTCTCGCCCGACGGGCAACAAATGGTCTTCGTCACCTATGAGGCGGATGTCACGGGCCATCCCGAGAACAAAGACGTGATGCTTCGCATGATGTCGCTCATTGACAAGAAGATCACGATCCTTGCAAAGGTCTTCGGAGGGCAGGGAACGATCAACGTTCCTTCGTGGTCGCCAGATGGAAAGCAGGTGGCGTTCGTCAGCTACATGCTCATCCCGCAGAGTTCCGGTGAGCACAAGTAACCACGCTTTTACTTCGCAACCTTCGAGTCAAAATATTTCGCCATGAGTTCGAGCGCTTCCTTGGTTTCAGGCAACTGGAAGTGATACCAGAAAGCATGCGGGAGCGCTTCGAAAACCACGAGCTGCGCATCTCTACCCTCGTGAAGCAGAGCCCGGTGAAAAATCGTCGTGCCGCTTAGCAAGATGTCCCGCGAACTCGTCACCAGCAAACTCGGAGGAAATCCCGAGAGATCCGCAAACAGCGGCGACAGGACCGGGTCTCGCCGGTCGGTTTTGCCAACGTATGCATCGTCGGGAAGATGACTGGCATCGGTTGGATTGAGCTCACCGGGAAAACCACTGAGCGTGAACAACTGCCACGAATCGCCGGGCCGGCTGAAATCTGCAAGCCCTGAGAAGATCCCGAGCGCAGCGGGCATCGGCAGCCCCAACTGCTTCAGCTTCACCGTGGCTTCGCACGTCAGGATTGCTCCCGCCGATGTTCCAAAAATCCCGATGCTGCCGGGCTTGTAAGTCTTCAGAAGTTCTTTGTAGACCGCAACCACATCGTCCACTGCCGCGGGAAACGGATTCTCCGGCGCGAGGCGGTAGTAGACAGAAACCACCTTGATCTTCGCCAGGTTCGCGATCGGCACTCCCTCGATCAGCGATCCCGAGTCGGAGTTGAATCCGCCGCCATGCAGATTGATCAGCACGCGGTTCTTGTTTTCGGCAGGCATGGAGAGCGGCGTGATGATGTCCGTTCGCACCCCTGCGACCGTCGCTTCTTCCACGTTCACCGGATAAATCTTTCGCGCCTCGGCCGAATCCTGGGCGCGCCAAACGTCGGTACGGGCACGACGCTCAGCCAGCGTTTCCGGACCATGTGTACTTTGGATGAGCGATTCCAGCCACTTCTGCGCTTCAGGGCTAATCGTCGTTGGCATCGGTACGATGCGCGTGATGTGAGCAGTTCCGTCAGGATCGAAAGTCGAGGAATCCTTCTGCGATGCTGGATTAGTTTGAGCAGGTAAGGTCATAGAGAACGCAAGCGCCGAGAAAAAGCCAAACGCCATGATTTTCATCGTGACATTTGTATCAGAGGAAAGCGGAGAGTGAAAACCAAACGCCGGGAGCACGCAGGAGCAAAGAGGCGACGGCTCTCTGTGATCCTCTGTGCCCCCGGTGTTGAAAGGGTTCCTTAAACGAGCGTAAACTTCCCGCGCTCAATCATCTTCTGAGCGATAGTCCGCCGTAGTTCGACCGTATTGAACGGTTCATACTTCGCCAGCCGACGAAGAATCGCCAGTTGTGTCCGCAACATATCGCCCTCTGCGACGGCAGCGATGACTTTCCTTGCAGCGGACTCCACTTTCTCCATCGCCTGCGTGAGATAGACGCGCGTCATGGCAACCGGCAACGCCGCAGCAGCCTCTCCGTTGCTGGCCACGATCTTCTGCGCCCGCAATACCGCCGATTCCATGGCGTAGGTCTCGATCGTCATGTCGGCGATCGCTGCCATGATCTCCTGCTGCTCCTGGATGGCCTGCATATATTTCTGTGTCGCCGATCCAGCTACGAATAGTCCAAGCCGCTTCGCCTGACCCACCAGTTTCTGCTCTTCCGCGAGCACGCCTTCGATCTCGTCTCCCATGGATGGCCCCGAAAGCACCTCGTCCATAAGCTTCTTGATCGCGGGCATCAAAGGAAGTTGTCCGCTCATCGCACGCTTCAAAAGAAATCCGGTAATGATCAGCCGGTTGATTTCATTCGTTCCTTCAAAGATACGATTAATGCGGGCATCGCGGTACGCTCGTTCCGCCGGATACTCTTCCACGAACCCGTACCCCGCGTAGATCTGCAATGTTTCATCGACGATGTAGTCGATCATCTCCGAGCCCCACACCTTGATGATCGAGCACTCGACCGCGTATTCCTCGATGGCTTTCAGTGTCTGCTTCGCGGCGTCGGGCGCTGACTTGTCGACTTCTCCGAGCGCCGAATCCATCATCCCGACTGTGCGGTACACGAGCGATTCGCCGACATACAGCAAGGTGGCCATGTTCGCGATCTTTTCCCGCACCATCCCGAAGTCCGCGATGACCTTGTTGAAAGCCTTCCTCTGCTTCGCATAGCCGATGGCGTTTTCGAGCGACACCCGCCCTCCACCTACGCACATCGCGCCCAGCTTGAAACGCCCAATGTTCAGGATGTTGAAAGCGATCAGGTGGCCTCTCCCGGCTTCGCCCAACAGATTTTCTACGGGAATTTTGCAGTCGTTCAGAATGATTGGGCAGGTCGACGATCCGCGGATCCCCATCTTGTGCTCTTCCGCTCCAATAGCGAATCCTGGAAAGTTCCGCTCCACGAGAAACGCGGAGAATTTTTCGCCGTCAATCTTTGCAAACACCGTGAACAGGTCCGCGAATCCGGCGTTGGTGATCCACATTTTCTCGCCGTTTAAAACATAGTGCTTGCCATCGGGGGAAAGCGCAGCGCGGGTGCGGCAATTCAACGCATCCGATCCAGAGGTCGACTCCGAAAGAGCGTAGGCTCCGACGATTTCTCCCGAGGCAAGCCGCGGCAGGTACTTTTTCTTCTGTTCTTCTGTTCCGAAGTAGACGATGGGCAGCGTTCCAATTCCTGTGTGTCCGCCCCATGTCGTCGCAAATCCTGCATACTTCGCAATATGGTCCGCGATAACGGCCGCGGTCACCTTATCCATCTCCAGCCCGCCGTAAGCTTCGGGGATTTCCACCGAGCTCAATCCAAGTTCGCCGGCCTTCTTAAGCAGGTCTCGCGTGACGGAAAAGTCTTTGTGCTCGATCTTCTCGATATTCGGAACGATTTCGTTCATGGCAAACTCTTCCGCGGTTTGCCCAACCAGCAACTGCTGCTCGTTGAAATCTTCTGGAGTAAACACTTCGTTGGGATGTCTCGACTCGAGCAAAAAACTGCCACCAGAAATCTTGCTCTTCGGAGCAACCGTGGTCGACGCCATGCCGTACCCTCCCCGACAAAAGCCGCTTCTCCTCTGACAGGATCAGCGGAAACACAAGGCAATTCTAATGCGTAGCGCAAAGGGAATGATAGTGATCAGAAGGCGCAGAACATCCGCACGCTTGCGCACAGTCGTTGGAGACGCCCCTGCAATGGGCAACGCCAAGGCGTGGTTACTTCAGTGATCTAATTCCGCGAAGAGGGAGCGTTGGACGACGTTCAACGGCTCTCCTGGCGAGGAGCGCTGTCGACCTTCTTCAGCCCGTAACGGAGCGCGGGTTGGCATGTCGAATAGCCCACCAGATGGGTGGAGTCAGAATGCTTGTTGTCGCGCGCGACCACGTAGCTTCGAATTGCGTAGCAGGCCGTGTCCCCCGGATTGACGCCGTCAGGCGCGCCAGAAGTTTGGTCGTCACTGTTTGGCGTCGACTGCCAAACGAACTTCTTCTTTTGCCCGATCCGGTTCTGGTCATCTCCGAACTTAGGATGCTCGATCCGATCCTGCGCTAAACCGGAGTGGACGAGATCTCTGGGGATAATTCTCCAAGGCTCAGAGTCCGACCTTGCCTCGAGTTTGAGATCTGTACCGGGAGAATTGGTTCGTGGAACGTCGGGGACTTGTTGCGCGAAGGTTAGAGCCGAACAGGCGAACAGCGACATAGCAAGAAGGCGGACGCGGGGCATAGGTGGCCTCCTGTCGGATGATTATAGCTCCAGCCCGAAGCAAAGTATCGAGTTTACTTAACGGACCTTCGTGCCCTGTCCGGTGAAATGTTTTGTCTAGAGATTCTCGAAAATCCCGGCAGCGCCCATGCCGCCGCCAACGCACATAGTAACCATGCCGTAGCGAGCTTTCCGGCGTTTCATCTCTCGAATCACACTGGCGGTCAGTTTCGCTCCAGTACAGCCCAGCGGATGTCCAAGCGCGATAGCGCCGCCGTTCGGATTGACCTTCTCTGGATCGAGACCGGCTTCTTTGATGACCGCGAGCGACTGCGCTGCGAACGCTTCATTCAACTCAATTACATCGATGTCAAACAGCTTTAATCCCGCGAGCTTTAAGGCCTTCGGGATCGCGAATACCGGGCCAAGTCCCATTTCCTCCGGCTTATAGCCAGCGGTTGCAAACGAAACATAGCGCGCCAGGGGCTCGATGCCCAGAGCCTGAGCGCGCTCCAGCGACATGACGACGGCAGCTGCGGCTCCGTCCGACATTTGTGAAGAGTTCCCGGCGGTCACCGTTCCCTTCACGTGAAACGCTGGTTTCAAGGCGCCGAGTGCGTCGACGGATGTATCGGCCCGCGGCCCTTCGTCTACCTTGAATACGATCCCGTGCCGCTTCGGTTTCGAACCATTGGGCGTAGTGAAACTCACGGGTACCGGAACGACCTCATCCTCGAACTTTCCCGCCTGAATCGCAGCCAACGCCTTCTGATGGCTCTTGAGCGAGAACTCGTCGGCAGCTTCCCGCGAAATACCGACCCTCTGAGCGACTCTTTCTGCCGTCAAGCCCATCGTGAGATATGCGTCGGGATAGTGATCGACGAGCCATGGATTCGGAGAGATCTTGTGCCCGCCCATCGGGATCATCGACATCGATTCCGTCCCGCCTGCGACAATCACTTCCGCGCCGCCGCTCATGATGCGCTCTGCCGCCATCGCGATGGCCTGCAATCCGGACGAGCAGAATCGGTTGATGGTGAGCGCCGATACTTCGACCGGCAATCCCGCTCGCAGCGACGAGATGCGGGCCACATTCATGCCTTGCTCAGCTTCGGGCATCGCGCAGCCCAGAATCACATCTTCAATTTCTTTGGGATCAAGTTGCGGAACGCGCTCAAGTGCGCCCTTGATCGCGATCGCACCCAGTTCATCGGGACGGGTCGCGCGCAATGTTCCCTTGTATGCTCGGCCAACCGGAGTACGAACCGAAGAAGCAATGATGACGTCGCGCATGATTTCCCCCTATCCTTTTAGATGCTGCTGCGCCTGTTCCGGCACTTCGACGCGCGGCTCACTTTACCGGCGCGAAAAAGTAGTAGTCCGCGCTATAGCTGCTCTTGGTTTCCGCGTCTTTGTGCGACTCCATCGCAAGGATCGTTGCCCGGCTTGCCGCCATGCGTGTGTACCCGCTGAATCGTCGTCACGTCCGCCAGCGCACCCTTCTTGGAATTATTCACGACGTTCACCAGCAGCCATGGAATCGAGTCGGGATCCAGGGAATCCACGTGTGCCGCTGCCTTCCCCGTCACCTCGCTGCCGTCTTTCAGCTTCCAGGTCGGTCCTGCCGAATGCTGGCCGATGACCTTATCCTTCCGATCTTTCAGCTCAGCGTCGGGCGCTTTTAGCGTCCACGCGAACTTGCCGTCCTCGCCCGCCTTGCAGGCATAAATCTGCGATCCGGAAGCACGCACAAAGAGCACCGGCTCCAGACCCGCCGGGATTGCGATGGCATCGGGCACATCAGGCGCGGCTTCCTTCGCCGGCGCGTCCTTCTGCGCTACCACGTTTATCGCTGTGAGAAAGCTCAACGCAAAGAGGACAAACCGGATCAAAATTCTCGAACTCTTCGTGACATCCATCATCTTCTTTACCCTTTCGAGCTGCGACCCCGATCCTCGACAGAATTAGTTCCTCAGCGTCTTGCCCGTCTTCAGCGTGTATTGAATTCGTTCCTGTGTCTTGCGCTCGCCGCAGAGTGACTTGAATCCTTCGCGCTCCAGGTCAAGGATGTATTGCTCACTCACTGGCGTACCCGGCGTCACGTCGCCGCCGCACAGAACATGGGCGATCGTTGCGCCCACCTTTACTTCGTAGTCCGTGATGAAGTCGCCTTGTCGCATCAGGTGCACTCCCATCTTGAGCGCAGCCAACAGACTCGACCCCGGGGCCGGAATGTCGGTCCGCGGCACCGGCGGTTCGTATCCAGCGCGAGCCAGTTCAAGAGCTCGAGTCTTCGCGTCGGACAGCACTCGCTCGCGGTTCATTGTGATGCGATCGGAGTTCGTCAGGAAACCATATCCGCGCGCCTCATGCGCCGACGTCGCGACTTTCGCGGTCGCAATGGTTTCGAACGCAGTCTTCATCGTCTCCAGCATTTCGACGGATCCAGCGAGCGCGTCTCCCGAAGATTTTCCGTGTGCAGTTGCCGCGGCGTCCACGGCGCGCAACAGCATCTCCTTGCACCCTCCGCCACCCGGCAGCAATCCAACGCCGACCTCCACCAACCCGGTATAGAGCTCCGCATGCGGTTGGCGCGCGGCGGCGTGAAGCGATATCTCCGCTCCACCACCCAGGCACAATCCAAACGGCGCTGACACGACCGGCCTCTGCGAAAACTTGATCGCCTGCGTCATCGCCTGGAACTGCCGGATCACCAGGTCGACGTCGTCCCACTCTTCTTCCTGCACGTTCATCAACAGGAGCATCAGGTTGGCGCCGACCGAGAAGTTCGTGGCGTCATTGGTGATCACGAACGCGTCGAAGTGATCGCCAGCGCCTCCCGGCTTGAGCGACTGGGTAATGAGGCTGATGATGTCGGCGCCAAGCGAGTTCATCTTGCTGTGAAACTCGATGCAGCCCACCCCGTCGCCAATATCCACCAGCGACGCACCGGAATTCTTCTTCACCACCCCGTTCGACTTCTTCGCCACCGTGACCGACCACACCCCGGCCGGAACCTGTACGGGCTTCCAGTCGCCCGCTTGTGGGTCCCAATACTTCCGTCCCGATGCCGATTTCGGATCGTCCACGTACCACGACTTCTGTCCCGACGCGAGCAGCTTCTCTACGTTCGCGGCGATCGGCTTGCCCTCTTTCTTCATGCGGGATACTGTGGCTTCCACTCCGGCCGCATCCCAGAGCTCGAACGGTCCCAACTCCCAATTGAATCCAAGCCGCATCGCGCGATCGATTTCGACGATCGAATCAGAGATTTCCGGAACTCGGTTCGCTGAGTAGGTCCACAAATCGCACAGCGCCGACCACAGAAATGCACCCGCCTTGTCGCCCTTCTGCGGAGCATTTCCATTCATCCCGAGAAGCATCCGCACTCGTTCGCCCGTCTCCTCCACATTCTTCGCCATGTCCAGAGCAGGGAACTTGGGCTTCTGCCGCGGATGATACGCAAGCGTCTTCCAGTCGAGTGCCTGCCGTTCGTCTTCTTTGTCGCCGCCTTTTACCTTCTTGTAAAAGCCACCCTTGGTTTTGTCGCCCAGCCACTTCTTCTGCAGCATCTGTCCAAAGAATTCCGGCAGTTTCAGGTCGCCGCGCTCGTCTCGAACATTGGCCGTCATATTCCCTACGACGTGGCCCAGAATGTCGAGCCCGACCAGGTCGATGGTGCGAAATGTTGCGGATTTCGGCCATCCCACCGCCTGCCCCGTCAGCGCATCCACTTCCTCGATGCTCAACCCCATCTCCTGCATGAGCCGCATCACGTTCAGCACCGAAAATGTCCCGATGCGGTTGCCGATGAAGTTGGGCGTGTCCTTCGCCATCACCACGCCTTTTCCCAGCCGCACATCGCAGAAGTGGGACACAGCCGCGATCGCCTCGCGATCCGTTTCGGGCGTCGGGATAATCTCCATCAGCCGCATGTAGCGCGGAGGATTGAAGAAGTGTGTGCCAAACCACGCTTTCCGGAAATCATCCGTGAACCCTTCGGCGATCTTGCCCACCGGGAGCCCGCTCGTATTCGTCGTGATGATCGTCCCGGGCTTCCGGATCGCTTCCACCTTCCGAAGCAGGTTTCGCTTGATATCGAGATTTTCAACTACGGCTTCGATTACCCAGTCCACATCGGCGATCTTGTTGAGGTCGTCGTCGAAATTTCCCACGGTGACGAGCCTTGCGAGCGAAGGTTCCATGAAGGCAGCTGGCTTCGATTTCTTCGCAGCATCAAGCCCCGCCGCTGCGATCTTGTTCCTCACAGGTGCATCCGCATCAGGCGGAACGATGTCCAACAGGTAACTCGGAACTCCCGCGTTCGCGAAATGCGCCGCAATGCGCGCGCCCATGGTTCCGGCGCCAAGGATGGCAACTTTACTAATGCGCTTCATGATGAGGCCTCGAGATCGGATATTCCTGCCCGGGTTGAACGAGCGTGCAGATGTCAGTTGAAGAAGGGAGCATGGCTGCATCAGCCGGTGTTTTATGAACTAACAATGGTAGTCTCAACCGATTTCTTTATCTAGCGGCTACGAGGCTGCCGCATGGCTGGAAAGATACTCGAGCGCCTGCCGAGCCATCTGTTTCTCTCCGCGGTACGCCAGCAGCTTTGGCGCAGCCTCGAGCTCTACCCAAGTGGCGCGTGCGACCTCTACCCGCATCTCTTCAGAGATATTGTCGATGTTTCCGGACTCGTACTTCAGCAGGTAAAAGCTGACAATCTTGAAAACCCGCTCCCCATCGCCCCAGGAACGAACGTAAACGTACTTGATGTCTGCCAGTTTGGTGATCAGGGCGGCCGTAATCCCAGTCTCCTCACGGACCTCCCGCAAGGCGCCCTCCAGTGCCTTCTCGCCCCGGTCCACCAGTCCCTTGGGCAGGCACAGGGCGACCTTGCCCTTGGACCGCGAACTGGCCTTCTTCGCAGCACGCTTTTCGTCTTTACTCGGCGGAAGCTCGATCGCAGCCATCCACCAAACCCCGTCCTTCTGCCGGACTACCACCCCGCCCGCTGAGATTTCCCGTACCATGCTGACCGCAAGTTAGCAGGAATACAGGCATTCCGTCACCTTGTCTCGCCACGGTTGGTAACAGTTACCGCCACCAACGGGCACCCCGCAAGAGGCTACCGACTGGCCCATATGTGCCCTACAGCCCCTAGTCGAAATATGGCATCTTAATCTGCAGGTATTGGTTTAGCAGTTGGCTTGGTCGCGAGCCAAAGACGTGGGGTTCGCCGTGAAACGACTGGGGAAAATCATTCGCTCGGTGCAAGCCCTTGGCCGAGAGCTTTCCGGGAAAGCGCATCCCCCCGCCGCGCCCGCCATCCCGACAATTGGAATCGCTCTGGGCGGAGGCTTCGCCCGAGGCATGGCTCACATCGGTGTGCTCAGGGTGCTCGAACAAGAGGGCATTCCGGTGCGCCTCGTCGCCGGAACCAGCGTCGGTGCACTCATCGGGGCAATTTACTGCAGCGGAGTTTCTCTCGAGGAACTCGAACGCATCGCCCGCACCTGCCGCTTCACAACCTTCGCGCGCTGGACTGTCTCACGCTACGGTTTCGCTTCGAACGACCGCATGGTGTCGTTCATGACGCGCGTCTTGAAGGTGAGGTCTTTCGAAGAGCTCCGGATTCCTCTTGGCGTAACCGCAACCGACTTCAATACCGGCGAAGCCGTCGTATTTCATTCAGGATCGATCATCGACCCCGTGCGCGCCAGCTGTGCGTATCCCGGAATGTTTTTGCCAGTAGAGATTCGTGGCCGATATCTTGTGGACGGAATGCTCTCGCACCCGGTCCCGACCCGCCCCGTGCGTGATATGGGAGCCGACCGTGTTCTCGCCGTGCACCTGAAAGGCACCTGGGCGAACGGTGGAGCCCCGCGCCACTTGTTTGACGTCATCGGACAGTCTTTCGCGATCGCACAAGACTCGATGGCCAGCGTCTGGAGAAGCGGTGCTGACCTCGTAGTCGAACCCGACGTTGCCGGATTTGCTTATGACGACTTTAAGCGCGCTGAAGAACTGATCCACGTGGGTGAGGTTGCTATGCGGGCCGCACTGCCCGAAGTCCGAAAGTGGATCGAGTCGCCGTCGGTCTCAACGGCCGCGCCCAGATCCGCTCCAATGGCCGGACCCATTCCTATGTCCGCAGACTGACCGGCTCGCCTATCTTTCCAGGATTTCTTTGTAAGCGTTCAGAGCGACTTTCTTTGGAGCAGCAGGCAAAATCGCATCTGTGGAGCGAGTGCCGCTGCCGACGGCCCCAATCTGTCCGATGCGAACCCAGCCTTTGCCGAAGTCAGCGTAGACCGGCACCAGCATCGTGAAATGATCGTCGACCTCGCTCTGCGTGATCGTCATGTGAAGCGTGGCCTTGCCGCCATCCGCCGGCGTCACTTCATATTCGAAGTGATATTTCGGAACTTGGGTCCCGTAGACCCACTCATCGAAGAACCAATTGAGCTTGTGATCGCCTCGCAGGTCCATCGTCTTGGTCATGTATTTCTCGGCAATCGTCTTGAATGATTCCGTGCAGGCCGGGCGGTCGCGATAGCTGTCGACAAAGTCGTGCATCATCGCGATGAACTCCTTGTCTTTGTCTTCCGGGCTGTACATGATCGAGCGCAACATCTCGAGGACGTACGCGCCCTTCGGATATGTGACATTCTGATATGCATTCAGCGTATGTGGAGAAATGAGCCGCATCCCCATCCACAGCGGCCCGGCATCGTTGGGAGCGACCCCGAAATTGTTTTTGTCGAGGACGCGCTCCCGCAGCCGATCCCAAAATTCGATCCAGTCCTGGTGCCACCCCGGACCAAAGGCGTTCTGTATAAACAAACCCGCCGAGAATTCAGCGAAGCCTTCAGAAAGCCATTGATCGTGATAAGACGCCCAACCCACCGTATGTCCCCACCATTGATGGGCAACTTCATGCGGAGTGACCTCCTGCACGAAGCCTGTGAACTGGCTGTTGATATTTCCGAATAGCATCCAGCGCTGTGTGGAGTCGGTGTACGCCGAAATCGGAAGGTACACCAGGTTTGGCCACGACTGCCCAAAATTGAAGTTCGGCTGTTCGGTGAGGTACACGTCTTCGTAAGGACTTTTGCCGAAATACAGAGTGCATATCTGCAACTGCGCCCGCGCCTGTGTCAGGGCGTACTTAGTCATTGCGCCAGGCGACATCGACTGCAGTGCAGGATGGTTCCGCAGATTGCTCGGCAACTCCGAGAGGTAATATCCGGAGAGCCTGTAGTGCGTGATGTCGTCGTTCAATTCGAGCTTTTTGTAGTCGCCGTAGTTGAATCCTGCCACCGCAACCGGGATCGGGGTGACCCAATGAGTGATCGCCAGATCCTGGCCGACCGATTCGTCCTTCAGTGCCCCGACGCTGACAACCTTGTACCTGCGCGGAACTTTAAAGGTCAGATCATAAAGTGAATGCTCCCCAAACCCGTTGAGATTGGGATACCACGATGTCCGTGCCTCGACGTAAAAACTGCCCTCGCCAGCCTGCTCGAGCACCTTGTCTCCCGCATACTCCACCGTGATCGAGGAATCCTGGCCCAAGGGTGGCGCATTGGACAGAACCACATAAAAAGATCCATCTTCCTTCCGGCTTTCCTGGATGAAGTGAAGATTCTGGCCATCTCCATCGACCACCCGAGACACTCTCAGAGTTGGCAACAGTCCGAACTTCAGAACTCGCTCGCCTCCGATGAGCGGCTTGAACTTTATCGTCGCGGTGCTGAACAGGTGCTGGTTCTTGGCAATGACGGTTTCAATCTTGTACCCGGATGTCGCGAAGATTCTCCGGTCTTCCTGCGAACTTGCCTTCCCATTGATGTACTCCGATTTCAAATGGGCCAGATACCAGACGCCGTCAGTCGAACCTTCCG
This sequence comes from uncultured Acidobacteriota bacterium, assembly GCA_963820895.1. Classification (GTDB taxonomy): domain Bacteria; phylum Acidobacteriota; class Terriglobia; order Terriglobales; family Acidobacteriaceae; genus Sulfotelmatobacter. The sequence goes on along the minus strand of CAWGBW010000015.1, from coordinate 160,989 downwards.
GATCGAAATTGATGAGTGCGACTTCCTCCGGCGAATCGAATTGAGGTAACGCTCCCACTCGCGTGCGCACGAAAAATCGAAGATCTTTATGCTTCGTCCCTCGAACGTAGGCGTTAAGAAACGCGGGATGCTGCGGATTGTAGACAGCCGCAAGGACGTCGGCGTCGATGTTGTCCATGGTCTCGCCATCGAGCACCGAATCGGTAAAGCCCAGCGGATACTCTCGCCGGTGCCGTATCCGGTCCTTCCAATGGTCAAAGGCCGATGCAGCTTCCCGTGAAGGCTCGACAGCCGTCCCCACAGCTGCCTGGAATTTTGTTCGTTCTCCTCGCGTGAACCGAAAGATAACTTCTGTGAAATCCTCGTCTACTTCCTCATTCCCAGTCCGCCGCTTGATTTCATTGGCATCGAGCTGGGTTACTGCCTTCAGGTGGAAATGTCCCTCCCCGGCAAAGACGGCTCCGGTCACCACATTTTCGACAGGGCGCAACCACGTTAAAGTCCCTTTGTCGAAGTGGAAGGTGCCTACGTCCGTGTTCAAGGTGAAATTGTCGAGGCGGAATGTCTCGCCAAGCCCGATTCCGCGAAGCTCCTTGTAGACAGGATCGGAATTCGCCAAGCCTTTTGCTTGAACTTCAACCTGCGCTTCCTGCCGCGGGATTGCCAACGTCATTTCGAGTTGCACAGAGTCCTGAAGGTCGACCGCCCGTTCGAGCAACTCAAAGCCTTCGTGCGATACGCGCACCACGTACTTGCCGGCTTTCAGCTCCGGAGAGGTGAATTTTCCCGTCGCGTCAGAAGTGATCTGCACCGGCTGAATGAGATTTTCTCCGGCAATCTCTATTCGTGCTCCAGCGACTACGGCGCCAGAAGGGTCTTTGATTGTTCCTGAAATTGTTCCAGCTTGTAGCCCACCAGGTAAGGCTACCAACGAAAGGAAGAAGGCAATGGCGAGCCACGCCGCTGGGGTAACGCGAAGATATAAGTGCTTCAAATATGTCACCCGGGGATTCTATGCCCGGCTAACTGTTTTTTCTTTTTACCAAAGTCACTTTGTGTTGTTGACTCTCTTCGCTTCCTGCTGTATCCGTCTCCATGCACTTTCCACGTGCTTTGCCTGCGTATTCATTTGTCCTACGCTCAGCCTAAGTGTCAGCCTTCCGTCTAATTTGGTGTGGGTCAGAAATAAGTCGCCGCTTTGGTTGAGCCGGTCCATGATTTCCTGATTCGCGGAGTCTCCCGCCTTATGGCGGAAACAGACGAGATTGAGGGGCGCCGGAGCGGCCAGCTCGAACCGGTCATCGTGCCGAACCCAATCAGCGAATTGCTGCGCCAATCGTATATGTTCGCGGACGTGGTGCTGCAGACCCTCCACGCCGTAGTGACGAATCACGAACCACAACTTCAGCGACCGGAATCGTCGTCCGAGCTGGATATGCCAATCGCGATAGTCGATCACAGCCCCCGACTCAGTTGCCTGATTCTTCAAATATTCGGGAAGAATACTGAGCGTCTGGATCAACGCCTTCCTGTCGGCAACCCAGAAGCAACTGCAGTCGAAGGTGGTAAACATCCATTTGTGAGGATTGAAGTTGTAGCTGTCCGCCAGTTCCAGTCCATTCTGCAGGTGACGAAACTCCGGGCACAGCATAGCGGTTCCCGACATGGCCGCATCCACATGGAGCCATAAATTATTCTTCCGGCAAACTTCGCCAATCTCCTTGATCGGGTCCACTGCGTTCGAAGACGTCGTCCCTACCGTTGCGCATACAAAGCATGGGACAAGGCCTGCTCGGCGGTCTGCTTCAATCTGGCGCGCCAGCGCCTCTGGCTTCATCGCGAAATTCTCATCGACCTCGATCTTCCGCAAATTGTCGACGCCAATCCCCGAGATCATCGCCGCTTTTTCCAGTGAAGAATGCGTCTGCGTCGAAGCGTACGCCACCAACCGGCCGTCGCAACCCCGCTTGTTGCTGGTGTACCCGGTAGCCTTCTCTCGCGCCGCCATCAGGGCGCATAGCGCCGCGCTCGAAGCCGTGTCCTGGATAACTCCCCCACCGCTGCTCGAAGAAAGAAATCTCTCTGGCAGCCCGAGCATCGAGACCAGCCAATCCATCATGTGCGTCTCGAGTTCTGTGCACGCCGGACTCGTCGACCACAGCATTCCCTGCACACCCAGTCCCGACGAGAGAAGATCGCCCAGAATTCCCGGCGCCGAAGTGTTTCCCGGAAAATAAGCGAAAAAATTTGGCGACTGCCAATGCGTGATGCCTGGCAGAATGACCCGCTCAACGTCTTTCAGAAAATCTTCGAACGGCTCGCCCTCAGCCGGAGCGCTTGTGGGCAGCGATGCGCGTACCTGCCCCGGCTTTGCTTGCGAGAGGACAGGGAACGACTCAACCCGCGAATGATAGTCGGCGATCCAGTCCACCACTGCATGACCGTGGCGCCTGAACTCGTCGGGTGTCATATGAAAAGATTTTTCGTCAGACAAGGAGACCTCGATAGTTGGAACGGGAAATCGTATCAAAGCCGAAAAGGACTAGGAGTCCTTAGTGAAACCTAGTGTCCTTAGTGGTTAAAGCCTTTCGAGTGGTGAGTGATTTGGAAGGTGTGCATCACTTCAGTCTCCCAAAGTAAACCCGGGTCTTGTAGTCAACATCGACTCGCCCATCGCGAGCGCGTTCCTGAAATATCCGCCGCAATTCCTGGAGCATCGGCAAGTGCTTCGCATGTCCCGGCCCCGGTGCATACGACGACGACAGCAGCCGCCCTTCGAGCCCGGCATAGTCGAACTCCTGGCGCATGGCAAACACGCGCTCCTGAAACGGCGCTGGATCGAAGAACTCATTCACCGAGTCGGTCGTCCGCTCATGCCGCACATCCTCATAATCGGTCCCGTACGTCAGCAGCAACTGCTCGTACTCGCGCAGAAATGGATTCGAGTCGGTCTCGCGTTCGTTCCACAGCAGCACGAGCCAGCCTCCCGGACGCAACACACGCACGAACTCCTGCCGCGACCTGGCCCGATCAAACCAGTGTCCAGCCTGCGCGGCCGACACAAAATCCACGCTGGCGTCGGGCAGGGTCGTAGCCTCTGCCGATCCGCGAATGCTCGTAAATTTCGGAAAACCAGCCAGCAATTGCTCGCCGGCCTCCCGCATCCCGGCATTCGGCTCGACCGCGAAGACCCGGTTGCCATTTTCCAGCAGCATCCGAGTCCACATGCCGGTTCCAGATGCGATATCCGCCACGACATGTTCAGGCTTCAAGCCGCATTCGCTCCTGAGGGCATCCACCACCTCGCGCGGATATCCCGGGCGATAACGTACATAGTTTTCAACGCGATCGGAAAAGCGGCTGGTTGCATTCGTAGCGGGCATCGATAGTAACCTGGAACGTTTTTTCAGCTTGCCAGAAATCCATTCTAACGGCAGGATAGATGTATTGTCCTCCCTGCCGGTGTACCGAGCCTGATCGCTGAAGCGGCGAATGAAAGGTGAATTCGCCCCGGCTGAACCACTCAACCTATGCGCGTCGTTATAAAAGTCGGCACCAGCCTTATTGCCCCCGGGGGACAGATCGACATCAATCTGCTTCGCGGGATGGTCGACCAGTTCGACCTCTCGAAAAACGAATATCTGATTGTCACCTCCGGCGCCATCGCCGCAGGCATGTCCGGTCTCGCGCTCGGAACTAAGCCTAGCGACGTTCCGCGCATGCAGGCCTGCGCCGCCGTTGGCCAGAGCAAGCTCATGCATACCTATGAGCGTCTGTTCTTCGGCAAGAAGGTCGTGGCGCAGTTGCTGCTTTCAAGCGACGACTTCACGTCTCCGGTGCGCTACCGCAATCTGAAGAATGCGCTGGCCGAATTGCTTGCGCTCGGCACCGTTCCCATCGTGAATGAGAACGACAGCGTTTCAGTCCGCGAACTGGAAGGCGCATTCGGCGACAACGATGAACTCAGCTCACTGCTGGCGACAGCCGTTAAGGCGGATTGGCTCCTGCTTCTGACCAACGTCGACGGATTTCTCGTTCCCAACGGCCGCAAGAAGCCGAAGATTCAACGCGTCATCCGCAGGCTCACTCCCGAACTCGAGGCGCAATGCAACGGCAAGAGCGCCCAAGGACGCGGTGGCATGATCTCCAAACTGCGCGCCGCAAAGAACGCCAGCGAAGGGGGCGTCCACGTGGCGATCGTTAACGGCCGTCATCCCCAAGCGATTACACTAGGAATGACGCGGAAGATTGGCACGTACTTTCCGCCATCGAAGATCAGGTGATGAACGCGACACTGGTAACCACCGCATCGACGCAGGAAAAGCTGTTGCGCGCCCGAACTGCGTCTTCGTCTCTCGCCCTGCTCTCTACCGACGAGAAGAACTCTCTGTTGCACGCCATCGCTGATGCCATCGAAGCTCGCGAGAACGACATCCTCGCCGCAAATCTGCAGGACATTGAGAATTCCGGCCTCGAAGGCGCCATGCGAGAGCGACTCACGCTGACTCCAGCGCGGGTCAAGGATATTGCCCAGGGAGTCAGAGACGTCGCGGCTCTGCCCGATCCGATCGGAGAAACGCTCGCAGAGTGGACGAAATCCAACGGACTTCACATTCGAAAATTGCGCGTGCCTCTTGGCGTCATCGGCATCATCTACGAGTCGCGTCCGAACGTGACTGTCGATACCGCCGTGCTCGCACTGAAGACCGGCAACGCCATCGTCCTTCGCGGAGGCAAGGAAGCCGTCCGCAGCAACCAGTGCCTCGTTGAAATCATGAGCCGCGGTTCCCGGTGTTCCCGAAGGTGCCATCGAGTTACTGGATTCGAGTTCGCGCCAGTCCGTGCATGACTTGATCAAGGCGCGCGGCCTGGTCGATGTGATCGTTCCTCGTGGTGGCGCGGGACTGATCAACTTCGTCACAGAGAACTCAACCGTTCCCGTCATTGAGACCGGAGCAGGGAACTGCCACATCTTCATCGACGCATCAGCCGACTTCGACATGGCCGACCCAATCGTCATCAACGCGAAGACGCAGCGTCCGTCCGTTTGCAACGCGGCCGAAAAGCTGTTGGTTCATCAGAGCGTGGCGGCGGAATATATCCCTCGCATCGCACGGAAGTTAGTGGACGCAGGTGTCGAAGTGAGGGGCGATAACCGCGCTCGCGCGCTGGCTAAGGATCTGTCGATTGGTACTACGACGGAACAGGAGTGGTACGAAGAATACCTGCGCCTCTGCATGGCGATTGCAGTGGTTGCCGACGTCGACGATGCCATCGCGCACATCAATAAATATTCGACCAAGCATTCCGACTCGATCATCACTACCGATGAAGCCAACGCCCGCAAATTCATGAAGGGCGTGGATTCCGCCGCGGTCTATTGGAACGCTTCCACCCGATTCACCGATGGCGCCGAATTCGGCTTCGGAGCCGAGATGGGCATCAGCACCCAAAAGCTGCACTGCCGAGGTCCCTTCGCACTGAAAGAACTCACCTCCACCAAGTACGAAATCGTAGGCACCGGCCAAATCCGGAAATAACGAGCAGCAGCGTCAGCGTCTCGCCCACGCTACAGAGCCCGTCAGAGAGGATTCAGCTTCTGAGATCAGGCTGACGCGACGCCAGCGCCATCGGAGCCTGTGCTACCTTACTAGCTCTGTTCCTCAGCCCGATGAGACTCTTCTCTGCAATCCTTCTTTCGTTTGCAGTCCTGCTTTCCGGTCCGTCCATCAAGGCCGGCGACAACGTACCGTCTCCAACGTCCGTGCCGACCTTCGGCTTCGTCGATGCATCAGCCGAATCCGCTATCGAGGCGCGATTCCTCGCGGTGCCCGATCCTAAGCTTGCCGAGGAACATCTCACGACGCTCACCAAGTTTCCGCACATGGCAGGCACCATTGAAGACAAAGCCACCGCGGATTACGTCGCGCAGAAGTTTCGCGAAGCGGGGCTCGACACCGAGATCGTCGAGTACAAGGCGTGGATCAACTATCCCCTGGAAATCAAGATCGATCTGACAGCGCCCGCGGGTGTCGAAATGCATGGCCCGACTCGCGAACACGTCGACACCGACGCGTATCAGGACGATCCTCGCGTCGTCATGCCATTCAACGGCATGTCGCCTTCCGGTGACGTGGAAGCCGACGTGGTCTACGCCAACTACGGAACGCCCGAAGATTTCGAGAAGCTCGACAAGTTGAATGTCGACGTGCGCGGCAAAATCGTGCTGGTGCGTTACGGGCAGAATTTTCGCGGAGTCAAAGTATTCATCGCGCAGGAACGTGGCGCCGCCGGAGTAATCATTTACTCCGATCCCGCCGACGATGGATGGAGACGCGGCGACAAATATCCTGATGGTCCATGGCGTCCAGACACCGGCGTCCAACGCGGATCCGTGGGCTTCATGTTCGAGTTTCCGGGCGACCCGACAACGCCCGGCGTCGCATCACTCGCATCGCTGCCCGCATCGCAGCGGCTTTCTCCGCAACAGTCCGCGCAAATGCCGAAGATTCCCGTCACTCCGATCTCCTATCACGATGCGTGGCCGATCCTTCAGCATCTCGCTGGCGCACCAACGCCTCGCGAGTGGCAGGGATCGTTGCCGTTCACCTATCACATCGGTCCCGGACCAGCGCGGCTCAAGGTACATCTCAAACAGGAGTATCAGTTCCATACGCTTTGGGATGTTACCGGGCGCGCGAAAGGCACCGAGTCTCCCGATCAATGGGTGATTGCGGGCAATCATCGCGACGCGTGGGCTTACGGCGCAGTGGATCCCAACAGCGGTACTGCTGCGATGCTCGAGAGTGTGCACGGCGTGGGCGAACTCCTCAAATCAGGTTGGAAGCCGAAGCGCACTCTGGTTTTTTGCAGTTGGGACGGCGAAGAAGAAGGATTGATGGGCTCAACCGAATGGGTCGAGCAGCACGAAGCTGATCTGCGGAACGCCGTCGGATATTTCAACGTCGATGTCGCAGTGTCAGGGCCGAAGTTCGGCGCCTCGGCCGTTCCGAGCCTGAAGCGGTTCGTGCGCGACATCACGAAAGTTGTGCCCAGTCCAAAGGGCGGAACTGTGTATGACGTCTGGCAGAAGTCGGCGCAGCCCGATGCTCCCGCTACACAATCGCCAACCGAAGCTATTGGCGACGCCAGGCGCACTCCAGCAGCGCAGGCGAAGGGCGACATCCCGGTCGGCGATCTCGGGAGCGGCTCCGACTACACTGCGTTTCTGCAGCATGTCGGTGTGCCTTCGACCGATGTCAGTTCGAGCGGACCTTATGGCGTTTATCACTCTGTGTTCGACAACCTGACGTGGTTCAAAAAGTTTGCCGATCCCGACTTTCAGTACGAGCAGGAGATGGCTCGCATCCTTGGACTCGAGGTTGTGCGCATGGCCGATGCAGACGTGCTTCCCTACGATTACGAAGAGTACGGAAAGGAAATCACGGCCTACTTGGATGCGGCTCGCAAGCGGGCAGAAGACAAGTTCGGAAAAGGTGGACTCGAATTTGAAACCGTCAGCAATGCGGCACGGCGCTTTCAGTCCGCCGGATCAAAAGTCCTTGCGAAGCAGAAGACTCCTCCGAGAGAGGTAGCTCGCCTGAACCAGGTGTTGATCGATACGGAGCGGGCGATGCTCGTGCCGCAAGGCTTGCCGCATCGTCCGTGGTTTCGCCATGCGATTTATGCGCCGGGAGAATACACGGGATACGCGGCGGTTGTGATTCCCGGCGTGAATGAGGCTCTGGACAAGGGAGACAGCGAGCGGGCGCGCCAGCAACTCTCGGCGCTCGCGGCTGCACTCGATCGCGCCGCGAAGACTCTCGAAGGATACCGCTAGATCATGACTTCCGCTCACGCACTCGGCCAGTTCCTGCGCACGTTGCCCAGTTCGGCGGCGGCGACATTCCTTGCGCTGTTTCCCATCGTCGATCCCTTCGGCGGAGTTCCCATCTTCTTCACCATGACGTCGTCGTGGGATGCGCGAGATCGCTCGCGCACCGCCATGAAGACCGGCCTCTGGGTGTTCGTCATTCTGGTCACGTTCCTCTTCTTTGGGAGGTTCGTCCTGCTGTTCTTCGGAATTTCGCTGCCAGTGCTGAAGATCGCCGGAGGACTGATCGTTGCGAACACTGCATGGGGAATGGTGACCTCGACAGCACGCATCACTCCCGCGGAAAGCAACGAAGCGGCCAGCAAAGAGGACATCTCTCTGACGCCGCTCGCAATGCCCCTGATGTCAGGACCGGGAGCGATCGGCATCGTGATGGCGCTGGCTGCGCACGTCGACACGATCGCGGGCTACATGGGAATGGTGATCGGAGTAGCGGCGATCGCGGTGAGCGTCAGTCTCTTCTTCTGTTTGGGCGGACCGCTGGTGCGCAAACTCGGACCGGGCGCGGTTGGGGCAATCAACAAGATCTTTGGCTTTCTAATTCTGGCAATTGCCGTCCAACTGGTGTGGGATGGCGTTGCGGACTTCAAGAGCTAGTCCTTCGCATCGCCGTTCGAGACGTCCATGTTCCTGCTTTTGAGGAACTAAACCTGCTTCCATCCCGTATCTCAACTCAGCGCTCCTGCGCTTGCGAGGTGTTCCATGCACGGAAGGTCTCTTCGTACAGCAGGTTCGATCCACAAAGTCGTGGTGTTGTGTCTTTTCCTGGTTCCTCTCTGCGCGGCCAAAGACTGGCGATACGAAGAGACGCGTCACGATGCGCGGGAGTTCGTTGCAGGCGGCTTCCTGCACGTCAGGATGACTGTAGGAGACATCCACATCAAGCGCGGTGATTCCACCAAGATCAAGCTGGAGTACACCATCAAGTCCAAGCATGAGAACAACGTAAAAGAGGCGACCGCGGACATCGATGTGAAGGGCAACAACGCCTCCATCGAATTTCACGCTCCTTCCAGCGGCAATACGCAGTTCGACGTTGTGCTTGAGGTGCCGCAGAACACGAACATCGATGTGCACCAGAAGGTCGGCGATGTCACGGTCGATGACGTCGATGGCGACAAGGACCTGGATCTCGGAGTCGGGGATATCCGCGTTAGCGCGGAGCATGGCGGTTATCGACTAGTGAATGCGAAAACCGGCATTGGCGATGTGCATGGCGATGGCTACGGCGAAACCAGCGGATGGCTGGGGAAGACCTTGAAGTATCACGGCGACGGAAAGTACGAACTACGCGCGCACGTCGGTGTCGGAGACATTCATCTGGGCGGGAATTAGGCGCGCGCCAGAAACTTCTCCGCTACATCTTTTTTCCGAGTAGAGAGACATCAAATCTTTTGACCACTAAGTACACGAAGTATCACTAAGGACGAAAAACGTCGCTTTTGACGTCGTTCCGTTTTAAGAAAGTCCTGCCCTGCCTCGATACCCATCCCCCCTGGCACCTCCAAAAGGCTTGACTGGCGCGGGTTCTGCAAAAATGCTTTGCAAAATCTTGAGCGCGTTGGGTTTAACAGTCAAAATATTGATAGCAAACGACTTGCGGCGATTCTTGCGCGCCTTGCGTGTACCGCTACGCCCTGCATAGGATCTGCCTATTTGGTTGTGCAGCGCAAGGGCAGATGTCACAGGATGGCTGGTATCTCTGTGGATTTTCGAGATTCGGGAGTGGGCCCGAATGATGGCAGGCAAGTCCAAGGGGTGATTGAGGACGGAATGATCGTTGCCGCCGCGTGGGTTCAGGGGCTGGATGTGCCGACTCGGAATGAAAAAACTTCCGTGATTTTCAGATCAGAACGTTCAATCCGTTTCAGTGAGCTGGGTGAGTGTGATTGTGCCTCGCTCCTGGGCGGATGTTTGTGGCGCAGGCTGCGGGGAAAATTTGTGCACAGCCTCAAACCTCAGCGGCTAAAGCCGTTGGGAACCGTCATCAACGGCAGATGGAAGGCGTTGATGAGTGCAGTAGAAATGGGTCAACAGTCATTGGGCTACTTGCACTGCTCCCACCATTCATTCATCGCCAAGGTCACCGTGTACCAATGGCTTTCCAAGCGACGGACTTCGTCTACGTCACATGGTATTCCGTTGAACTTTCCGGATGCACGGCTGCGGGCTGCCGCTGAAAGTGAATCTGTCGGGTCGAAGACAAGATAAACGGTCCAGTCGCCCACAGGAGCGCCGCCCGCACCGTCCCACTCAATGTGCTTCAATTGTCCTTTGACACTAGATTGTGCCAGAACCTCGGCCTTGTACCCACGCGATGATGCGAACCACCTGACGTTGCTGCTGATCGTGTGAGAGTTCCAAGCAAACGCCGCTGCAACGACGAAGACGGTCGCAACCGTCGTATAGAGGAGCGCTCTTCTTCTACGTCGTTTGCTGTCCGATTGTGCTCCCACGTCAGGCACTTTACACCCGATCGGGTTCAGTTCAGTGGTGTTGAAATTAGATGGGATAGCGCTCACTGAGGCGTTTTGAGTGTAACCGCGATGTTACGCCAGTTGACATTTGAGAGGCCGTGCAATGGTCATCGCGTTGGCCCTAGCGTAGTTTCTATAATCTGTACCGCACCATCACCTCCATCCATGGCTGCACGCGGTGCGTCGACGTACATCTTGTTCACGGGGAAAGGCTCGTATCCGGCAAACAGAAGGAGACGGTGACCCGGATTGAGCAAATCGAAGGCAGAGTTGTGGGCTGACATCGGGCCTGGATGAATCTCGGGAGACACGACAATGTTGGCGGGTGGCTGTTGTGGTTTGCCTTGGAGGACCCGCAGCAAGCGAATCTTCGCTAGACGATATCCGGTTTCGCTTTCCGCGGTTGCTGGGCTGATGGTTCTAACCTCTGCCAGCAGAATGTCGTCTGCATCGCGGGCTCGGTGCGGCAGGATGCGGAGTGGGCACTGGTCAAGGCCCATTAAACGTGCAATTGCTGCCGCTCAATTCCAACTCGATCTTGCTCTGCCTGAGGCAGCAATTGACTTGAGGTTCGGCATCCGGCGAGCGACCACAAGCAGCGAAGGCGAACGTCGAAAGCGTGGCCCAAAAGTTCCGCGGGTGTATCAGGGTGAAATATACGCCTGTCTGAAAATCAGGCCACTTGCCGTGGTAAACAACATAGTTCGGGCTTTCATCCACATTCCAGCTGAGCTGTCTCTCTCCAAAGTTATTTCTGGACAACACGCTAATAACGAGGAGGCCAGGAAAGCGGGACGGCTCCGCAAAAAGCGTCAGTCGGTAGCCGAACTGAGACACCTTGCCCGATTTGGAGTCTACTGAGTCTCAACTTCCCAATATCGAAAGCCCCACCAGCGGAGCACCGAATTGAGCGTCCTATGCTCTTCGCCGAATGTGGGAACGAATAACCAATTCGATAGCCGCGAGTTCGCAATTGTCACTCCAAAACATTCGTCGGCGCCACAGTGATAATCCTTCGAGGTGTCCGCGACCATCCGAAGTCCCGAAACCCGCGAAACAGTCTCAATTCTTCGATGTCACTCCAATTCGTAGAGTGGAGAGTGCGGAAGTTAGCGTCAGAACTCGGAATTGAAAGACCATTGCCTCTATCCGCAACGCCAGAGCAGGTATGAAGACGACAGCGAGAACGCAAAAGTAAATGCGACGGGCAGGCTTCGAGGCAAGCCTCGAGGCAAGCCTCGTCAGGAGCCCAGCAGTAGCAGGAAAGACCGTGCGAAGGTGCATGCAGATAAGGACTCCACAGCGATCATAGTAGTTCCCCAGAATCTGCATGGAGATGACTGAAGCAATCAGGCGTTCTCGCAAGGTTAAAGGGCCGCCGCAGATTCTCTTTGGAATACATGGCGCAAGGCGTTAACCACGAAGGGCACGAAGGTTCACGAAGTAACACATCATTCGGTGTGTCTCTCGACTTCTTCTAGAACTTCTTCCTAAAAGTTAAAAGCCCCGTCCTGTCTCTGCAAACATCGCAGGGACGAGGACGGGGCTTTCTCTTTCTGGAGCAGTTAGAAGGTGAAGTGGACGCCCAACTCACCCCAGATGGAGCGCGGGATGAAGGTGGCGTTGGGAGCAAAGAATCCGGTCGGGTGACCGAACGTTGAACTGGCAATGCTGTTGCCGAAGTTGTTGCCGTAGTTCGCTCTGTTGGTGAGGTTGAAGGCCTGGGCCACTATTTGCACACGCGCCCGTTCGCCGAGTCTGAAAGTCTTGGCGAGTTTGGCATCCAGTTCGAAGAACGCCTGTCCGCGAACCGGGTCATACTTGGCGATGGTGCATTGCGCAGTGTAGTAGCACGTGGCTACGTTCCCCTGCGCAGCGGCAGTAGCATCGGCCTCATCGGCGCCATTCCCGACAGCGGTCGCAACGTAGTCGTTGATGTAATTGGTCCCGTAGAGAAAGTTCTTCTGGTCGCCGTTCGGCACCACAACAGCGGCAGCAGTTCCGCCGCCGGCGTTGATGGTGTTGTAGGAGTTGGTCAGATTGTAAGGACGAGCCGTTCCGAACTGGAGGATCGGCGCGAATAGAAATCCCTTAGGCAAATCGACCACTCCAGCCAGGGTGATGTGGTGACGCTCGTCGTTGGCGCCCGGACCCCATTCGTAAGGGGCAAACGGGTGATAGCCATCGCGGGCATAGTTGCGGAAGATGGTAGTGCCGCCGCCACCGGAGTCATACCCATAGGCCCATGACAATGAGTAGTTAGCGGTGAGCGAGAAATGATGGCTCATACGCTGGCGGAAGCTGAGGTTGATGCCGTCATAGCGGCTGCGATTGATGGATTCGTCACTGCGCAAACTGGCCAGCACCGGCTGACCAGCAGCAGCAAATGCGTCGCTCAGAGGGCGAATCAAGTTAACGTTTCCGAAGTTCATATTGCACCCTACTGGCAGGCCAGGTGTGGTGCAAGCAGTACCGGTCGTATCGGTTGGATTGGTGTTATCGACGACCTTCTGGTCGATGTTGATGGTTTTGTCCTCATGCAGACTGAGAACGTGGGTGAACTCCGCCTCGAACACCGCGTTGTTGTTAAGAGCCCATGAGTAGCCGACGTTGAATTCCTCGGTCACTGGATTCCGGAAATTCGGATCCATGAGTCGTCCGACGCTTCCATCCGCAGCGGCCGTTGATGGACCTGGCAAACACGCCTCTTGGGCGGCAATGTTTGCTTGCGAGTAGGAGAACGATCCGAGTGTCCCGCCGCAGGGCAAGGTGTCTCCCGGGCTGGACAAGCTGAGTACCGTCTGGAAAATGGTTGGGTTGGCGAGTTGTTCCATGAACAATGGAACATTCTGGAACGTGTTGCCGAAATACAGACCGAAACCGCCACGCAACACGTGTTTGCCAGCTCCTGTCAGATCATAGGCAAATCCGATCCTTGGGCTGAAGTCTTTGGTGTCGTCGTGCGCTATATGCCTGGTGTTGTAGGCCGCGATTGGGTTGATGGATGCGATAGCAAGCAGCGACTGATACGAGCGACTCTTAGTAATGTCAGATGAGCCGTACCAATTGAAGTCGCGGTCCCAGCGCAGTCCCAGATTCAGCGTCAGGCGGTTATTGACCTTCCAGTCATCCTGCCCGTAGAACCCAAGCTGTTTGGTCGGGACCAGGAAGTACGGATCGCCGTTCGAGATCGACATGCTACCGATCAGACCAGGGGTTGCAAAGCCAGAGGGGTAGGTGAGCGTGTCACCCAGAATGGTGCTCGGGTTGACCAGGAAATCAGCTTCCAGGGTTGAGTTAAATTCAAAGAATCCACCTGAAACTGGGTTGTAAATGTAGTCGACTCCGGCCCTGAAAGTGTGTCGGCCGAAGGTTTTCGAGATGTCATCCTTGAACTGCCATTTGCGTTGAAACGATTGTTGCGGAACGTTGCCGTTCGTTCCAAACGAGGCGTCAGGGAATGTCACCAGCGGCGCGCTGATCTTGCTGGCGATCAGGTTGTTCCAGTACTGAAATCCAAGAGTGAACTGGTTTACGAGTGTGGGCGAAAACTGAGAGTTGAGGGTTAAGTTGGCGATCTGAAGGTGGTTGGTGGTGAAGTTGCCTTCGGTCAAGTCGCCGGTATCGCCGGATTGATCGTTCAAGCTATCGTTGGCTTGCGAACTGTAGCTGATGTACGCCGTATTGCGGTTGTTGATGGTGTAATCAAGGCGGCCGTTGTAGCGCCATTCGTGAAAGGGACGAGGAATGGAGAGAGCCGGCTGGGCAGCAAGGCCGCTCTGTTGGGCCAATACAAGCTCATTGTAGGACGTCGTCGCTTCAGCCAGCGACTGGCTCTCGCGTTGGCGCTCAATGGCAAAGAAGCCGAAGAGCTTGTCTTTCACGATCGGACCGCCAATGGATCCGCCGAAGAACTGGCGGCTATAGTCCGGACTCTGGGGTGTCGACGTTCCGTCGCCGTTGGCAACCTTTTGGGCCGTTTGCAATGCTGCGTCGCGGAAGTAGCCAAAGACGGAGCCGTGATAAACGTTTGTGCCGGACTTGGTGATCATGTTGATGGCAGCGCCCTGCGAGCGGCCGTTCTCAGCCGAGAAGCGCTGCGTGCTGATCTGGAATTCCTGCACGGCTTCGAGCGGCATCTGCATCACTGCGCCACCGACCGTGTTGTCTTTGTTGTCGACGCCGTTGATCGTCGTATTCACGTTCCGGCCGTCCGACCCATTGATGGAAAGAACGGCGTACCGATTTTTCGTTGGATCGTAGGAGTCGGCGGCTTTCACACCTGGTGCAAGATACGCAAGATTCGCAGCGTCGCGTCCAGCCAGAGGAAGGTCTTCCACTTCGCTCGGGGTAATGTCCTGGCTCACACTGGTCTTTGTCAGATCGACGATGGGAGCTGTGCCTGTTACTTCCACTACCGTCGTGGACGATCCGGGGTTCAGGCTGACGTTCACGGTGGAGGATGAGCCGACCAGCAAGTCGGTCGTCTGAGAAACCGTGGAGAATCCCTGTTTCGCGATTTTCACGGTGTAGCTTCCGGGCGCGAGGAAATCGAAGCGAAATGAGCCGGTTTCGTTGGTCGTGGCGGTGCGGGTGGTGCCGGTTGCTTTGAACGTGGCAACGACTTCGGCGCCGGATATCACGGCGGATGATTTATCGGTTACGACGCCTTGGATCGTTCCAGTCGCGGTTGCCTGTGAGAACAGGTAACCGGTACCCAAGACAATTACGAACAATGTGAGCAGTACACTCGACCACTTCCTACCATTGACCATTCGCGTCACCTCCCCGGTGATTTTTCAGCCTGACGGCTGTAAATCGTTCGCACGCCCTTATACGCAAGCGAGACGAATCAACAAATTGTGTGGAATCCACCTGCCCCAGCCGGGTCGCAACAGGGACGAACATAACGTTGCAAGACTCGGTGACGCACAATAAGCAATTCACAGACCTGTTGTCAAGATTTGTAAGCTATTGAAAAGAAGTATCGATTTAGATAAACGAGTCCTTAACTTCCAGTTTTCGGGATTTATCGAACGAGGCATCTTCTGAATTCAGTAACGAAAGACATTCTGGAAACACAATCAAGTGACGGCCGCCAAGCCCGACGCTACAGACTGAGCAGACCGCAATGTTGGCTTTCGGGTTTCGGGACGACTTGGCGGCCGTCGAATCGACCTCGCGGTTTGATACGGTAGTGCCTCAAGAATCACTTTCCTCATGTGAGTTAGCAATGGATCAACCCACCGAAGTGCGACTCCCGATTCCTGAGCGGGGAAGCAACGATCCCACGACGTTTGCCGAAGTCTTGCAGCATGAGCTCGTCCGGATCAACGACTCACGCGAACGCCGGCGAGTTGGGGAGGAAGCCCACACCGACAATCTGATCGGACTGGCGTTTTCGGGAGGAGGCATCCGGAGCGCGACGTTCAATCTTGGGATCCTGCAAGGGCTCGCACAGAAGGGACTGCTTCACAAGTTCGACTATCTGTCGACGGTTTCTGGAGGCGGCTACATCGGAGGCTGGCTGGCGGCGCTGACGCGGCGTCTGACAAAAGAATTCAACTGCACCTATGAAGGCGTCGAAAAAGCTCTCAGTCCTCACAAGTACACACCGGAGACGCGCAGCGAACCCATGGTCCTGCATTGGCTTCGCCTGTACAGCAACTATCTGACGCCACACTCGGGGGTCATTTCCGGTGACACCTGGGCGATGCTCGGCACCTGGATCCGCAATGTGGTGCTGAACCAGGCCATCCTGGCGATGATCTTCATCAGCATCGTCACCGTGTGCCAGAGCGTGCTGCTGCCGCTGGTTCTTGCGGAGAATGACGGGCAGATCTTCTTGTGGACCGGAATCGGGATTCTGGCCTTCGCATGTGTATCGATGGCAATCAATGTAGTGCAGGAAGCTCCATCGACCGTAGTGCGCGAAAAGACCTGGTTCCAGCGCGGCAAGGTGACCACCACCGTCATGCTGCCATTCGTACTTTCATGTTTGCTGATGAACTGCGCCCTGTGGCAGCGGACCGACTACGGCGATATTGGCGTGGGATGGTGGGCGCTGGCAGGAGCTGTCTTTTATTTTGTGGTGTGGGGTGTTGTGGCAATCATGGCGTCGGTCAGGCGCTGGATGCGTGCCCGCCGCGGCAAGCCAATGAAGCTGATGATATCGGTTGTGGCCCTGCTGGTCTTTTCGCCGATCGCAGGCGCCGCCGGCGGATGCATGTTCCGGGCTTACGTCCTGCTGCTGAGAAATCTGGGGAACTGGACCAGCACGAACTGGATTGTCATCGTCTTCGGAACCGGTATGGTGATGCTCATCATGCTGATTGCGGGAACGCTGCACGTCGGACTGGTAGGCCGCGGTTCGATGGATGTGGTGAGGGAATGGTGGGCCCGACTCGGTGGCTACCTGAGCCTGATCACATTGGGATGGCTTCTGTTTGCCGGCACCTGCGTGTTCGCGCCTCTCGGGCTGAGATGGGCGCTCTTTGAATTGAAAGGCTGGAAGTCGATCAGCGCGGGCCTGCTGTGGCTTATCCACAATTACGTTGGCCTAAAAGCCGCAAGCAGCGGAAGGATCAGCGGGCAAGAGAGCGTTGAACCGAAGAGGAAAGATGCCAATGGCCAGCCCTGCGAGGGTTCGCAAGAGAAGCCGTCCGCCATCATGGAGGCTTTGAAGTCGCCGCGCATACTCAACCGCGTGGCGCAAGCCGCTCCGTACGTGTTCATTGTGGGCCTTGTCGTTTTGCTGGGCTCAGCGGTGCACGTCGCGACCGGACTCGTGTTCAAGTTCGATCTCACGAAGGAACTGTGGACGTTCAACAGCAAGTACGACTGGTCGATTCTTTCCGGCGATTACTGGCAGGTTGTGGAAGGCGGATCGGGGCGATGGCTCGCCTGCGTCGGCTCGATCTTCTTTCTGGCTGGGGTTGCGCTCTCATGGCGCGTGGATGTCAACGACTTCTCGCTGCACTATTTCTATCGGAACCGGCTGGTGCGATGTTACTTGGGCGCGTCGAATGCGCAGCGCAAGCCTGAGCCGTTTACCGGCTTCGATCCTTCGGATGACATCCCGCTCTGCGATTTTGCGGACAACTATGCTGGTCCCTATCCAATCATCAATGCGTCGTTGAATATCACCGGCGGAGAAGAGCTCGGTTACGCCACACGCCGGGCCAAGTCGTTCGTGTTTACGCCGCTGTACTGCGGATACGAATTGGGCGCTTCGGGGGATGGAGCGCTGCAATTCATTTGCGATGACGGCTATGTTCCCAGCTATTCGAAAACTCAGCTTGGACGGACGGCCCGCGGAGTAGCGAAGTTCGGCTGCGATTGCGGGATATCGCTGGGCACCGCGATGGCGATTTCCGGAGCGGCAGCATCGCCGAACATGGGATATCACACGTCGGCGGCGACTGCTTTTTACATGACGCTGTTCGATGTGCGGCTGGGATGGTGGATGGGGAATCCGCGCAATGCTGAGAAATGGCGCAGCACGGGGCCGGCATTAGGGCTGGGATACCTGTTTTCGGAAGTGCTGGCGCAGAGCGACCAGCAGAGAGGATACGTTTATCTATCGGACGGCGGACACTTCGAGAATCTGGGGGTGTACGAGTTGATCCGCAGACGCTGCCGGCTAATTGTCGTGGGCGATGGGGACTGCGATCTGCAGTATGGTTTCGGCGATCTGCTGAGCCTGATCGAAAAGGCGCGAACCGATTTCGGCGCGCGCATCGAGATCGACTACGACGCGATCCGGCCCTCCGATGGCGGACGGCAAAGCGATCGGAATTGCATTGTAGGGACTATCTACTACGATCCGGCGGACTGCGAAGATACAGGCGTACTCATTCTGATCAAGGCGAGCATGCCGAAAAGGCAAACGGCGGCGGGAGTTCCTCGCTTGCCCAACGATCGAAAGCTCCCCGACGATGTGTGGCGCTACTACGACCAGCACAAGACGTTTCCTCACCAGAGCACCGGCGATCAGTGGTTCGATGAGTTGCAGTTTGAGAGCTACCGCGCCCTCGGCGAATACATCGGGGTACAGGCGGCGGACGAAATTGGCTCGGCGATCGAACACACGTTGGCTCGACCGAAGCCGTCTTTTGATTGGGGCTACTACAACCCGCGAACCGCCGAGCAGCCACTGCCGCGGCTGACTACGGATGATGGCACTATTTCAGAGTGACGAGTTTGTCCACCAGATCTGAATAATCCTTCTTCTCGATGCCGTGGACTTGCTTGTTGTATTCGTCCACCTTCGATGAATAGTTCATCGAGCAGAACTTCGGTCCGCACATGGAGCAAAAGGCGGCTTCCTTGTAGAAGTCGTCCGGCAGAGTCTCGTCGTGCATTGAGCGCGCGGTTTCGGGATCGAGCGAGAGCGCGAACTGCTTCTCCCAATCAAACTTGTAGCGGGCGTAGCTGAGGGCGTCGTCGCGGTCGCGCGCTCCGGGGCGTCCGCGGGCGATGTCGGCGGCGTGCGCGGAAATCTTGTAGGCGATGATGCCGTCCTTCACGTCTTTCTCGTTGGGCAGCCCGAGATGCTCTTTGGGCGTGACGTAGCACAGCATGGCGGCTCCGTACCATCCGATCATCGCCGCACCAATCGCGGAAGTGATGTGGTCATAGCCTGGGGCGATGTCGGTGACGAGCGGGCCTAGCGTGTAGAACGGGGCTTCGTAGCAAAGCTCGTTTTCTTTTTCGACCTGCTCCTTGATCTTGTCCATCGAAACGTGACCGGGGCCTTCGATCATGACCTGCACGTCTTCCTGCCAGGCTTTCTTGGTGAGTTCTCCCAAAGTCTTAAGTTCAGCGAACTGAGCTTCGTCGCTGGCATCTGCTACGCAGCCGGGGCGCAGGCCGTCACCGAGGGAGAAGCTGACGTCGTACTTCTTGAAGATCTTGACGATCTCGTCGAAGTGGTCGTAGAGAAAATTCTGCTTGTGGTTGTAGGCCATCCACTGCGCAAGAATGGCGCCGCCGCGGCTCACGATTCCCGTGATACGCTTGGAGATCAGCGGCAGGTATTGGATGAGAACTCCGGCATGGATCGTCATGTAATCGACGCCCTGGGCCGCCTGCTCTTCGATCACTTCCAGCATGACCTGCGCGTTTAAATCTTCGACACGCTTCACCCGGGCGATCGCTTCGTAGATCGGAACCGTTCCGATGGGTACCGGGGAGTGGCGCAGGATTGCCTCGCGGATTTCGTGGATATTTCCGCCAGTGGATAGGTCCATCACCGTGTCGGCGCCGTAGTGGACGGCCGTATGAAGCTTCTTCAGCTCTTCGTTGATCTCAGATGTGACAGCCGAGTTGCCGATGTTGGCGTTGATCTTGCACAGAGAGGCCACGCCGATCGCCATCGGCTCGAGTTCGGGATGGTTGATGTTGGCCGGAATGATCATGCGTCCGCGGGCGACTTCGTCGCGGACAAGCTCGGATGTGATCTTCTCTTTGTGCGCGATGAACGACATCTCTTCGCTGATGACGCCCTGCCGCGCATAGTGCATCTGCGAGAAGTTGCCGTCGATGTTCTGCTGCTTGCGACTTGAAAGCCATTCTGCGCGCGGTTTCGGGACGGCGTAGCCGTTGCCGTTCGAGCCATTCGTGGAAGTCATGAGATCCCCAACTTTGGAAGAATTCTTTGAAAGTCGATTATAGACGTCTTCGAGGATTGGCAGCGGTTTGGGGCTGCAGGCCCAAGGCCATCACCACAAAGGACACGAAGGTCCACCAAGGAAATCTTGTGATCAAGCCACACCAGATTTCCTGGCCATTCCTCTCGCGGTTACAACTTTCGTCAATCACATGCTTAAGTGCGGCGCCGTCGTGATCCTAAAACGGATGTTGTTTGTTGATGTTTGGAGCGGTTGCTTCAGTTCCGAACTGCAGCTTAAAATCGCAGCCGTTCTTCTAAAGGAGTTCAATTCATGTTTAGGGCACGTCTAGCGTTGGCGCTGCTGATTCTTATCCCAGCTGCCAGCTTTTCGCAATCTGCATCTTCCGCCAAGCTTGCACCCGGATTCAGCCTCGACACCATCGATAAGAGCACGGACCCGTGCGTTGACTTCTATCAATACGCGTGCGGCAACTGGATCAAGAATGCGGAAATCCCTGCCGACCAGGCGCAGTGGGTGAGTTTTGTCGAACTGCACGAACGGAATCTCGACGTCGAACACGAAATCCTGGAGAAAGCGGCGCAAGGCGGCAGCAGCCGCAGCGCCATCGATCAAAAAATTGGCGACCTTTACGGCTCCTGCATGGACGAGAAGACCGTCAACAGCAAAGGGATTGCTGCTCTCAAACCGGAACTGGATCGCATCGACGCGGTGAAAGACAAGCAGGCGCTGATCGATGAGATCGCGCATGTACACCTGACCGGACCGACTCCCTTGTTCAACTTTTATTCGGCGTCCGACCTGCACAATGCGGACCAGGTGATCGCGTACATCGACCAAGGCGGCCTATCGCTTCCGGACCGCGATTACTACCTGAAAGATGACGAAAGAATGAAGGGCGTTCGGCAGACCTTCACGACGTACATGAATGAGGTTTTCACGCAGGCGGCTTCGGGAGGAATGGCGTCGAGCGGCAGCACGCCGGACCAGTCGGCTCAAACCGTGCTGAGGATCGAGACCGCGATCGCGAAGGCCGAGATGGACCGCACGGCGCGCCGCGATCCCAAGAATCGCGATCACAAGATGTCGCGGCAGGAAGCTGCCGCGATGGCGCCGAATTTTTCTCTTGAGCGATACTTCACCGATCTGAAGACTCCGGGATTCAAGGATCTGAATGTCTCGAATCCGGAATATTTCAAACAGATCAACACGGTACTGGACACAGAATCGCTGGACGCGTTGAGGACTTATGTGAAGTGGCATGTCCTGAACGCGGCTGCGCCCTGGCTGTCGCAGCCTTTCGTGGATGCGAATTTCAAATTGCAACAGGCCCTCACCGGACAGAAAGAGAATCAAGCGCGGTGGAAGCGTTGCGTGAATCTTGGGGACCGCGAAATGGGTGAGGCGTTGGGACAGCGTTACGTCGACGTGACGTTCGGTCCTGAGAGTAAAGCGCGCATGCTGAAGATGGTGGATGCGCTTGAAACATCACTCGATGGCGACATACACGAACTTTCGTGGATGAGCGAAGAGACGAAGAAGCAGGCGAAAGTGAAGCTGACGGCGATTCGAAACAAAATAGGGTATCCGGATGTGTGGCGCGACTACAGTTCGGTCACGATCAAGGCAGATGACCTGCTCGGCAACGTTGCGCGTGCCAACGAGTTTGAGTCGCAGCGGGAGATTGCGAAAATCGGCAAGCCGCTTGACCGCAAGGAGTGGGGGATGACTCCGCCGACTGTGAACGCGTACTACAACTCTTCGTTCAACGAGATTGTGTTCCCGGCAGGCATCTTGCAGCCACCGTTTTTCGATGCGAAATTGGATGATGCGGTGAATTTCGGTGGAATTGGATTGGTGATCGGACACGAGTTGACGCACGGGTTCGATGACCAGGGACGAAAATTTGATTCGCAAGGCAATCTGCACGATTGGTGGACCGAGCAAGACGGTAAGGAGTTCGAGAAACGAGCCGGCTGTGTTGCCGATGAGTACTCGAACTTTGTGGCCGTGGACGATCTGAAGCTGAATGGGAAACTCACGCTCGGTGAGAATACCGCCGACAACGGCGGAGCGCGGATCGCCTTGGCGGCGCTGGAGCACATGATCGCCGAAGGCAAGAGCGGGAAAGAAGGGCAGAAGATCGATGGGTACACGCCCGAGCAGAGATTCTTTCTGGGATTCGGACGCGTGTGGTGCCAGAAGATGCGTCCCGAGGATGCCCGCCGCAGGGTTGTGATCGATCCGCACTCACCCGGAAAATATCGCGTCAACGGGGTGGTGCAAAACATGCCCGAGTTCCAGAAAGCTTGGGGATGCAAGGCGGGACAACCGATGGTCGCGGAGAATGCCTGCCACGTCTGGTAGGGTCGTTCAACGAAAACTATCTTCGAATCCCCATCGCAATGTCACGGAGCCTGTGACGTCACGATGGGGATTTTTTTGGCGATCCGCTTTTATCGGGGAGTCGTGAACTCGTTCGACACTTCCGCCACAGTTTCGCGCTTGTTATTTTTCTCGCGGACGTGGAGCTGATGTTCCAATTCCTGAAATCTGCGGGTAATCGTGTGCAGGACGAGTCCCGCCAGTATCAGAAGCGTCCCGGCCAGAATCAAGGCGACGGCCAGGATTGCCGAGGGAAGGCGCGGGACCAGGCCGGTCTTGATGAATTCGACGGTCACCCTGCCGCCCGGGATAAGGCCGATTGCAATGAGGATCAGCCCCATCGCTCCGAAGAACGTAAGAGGCTTATAGTCGCGAACCAGGCTCAGGATCGAATTCAAAATTACGAACCCATCCTGCACGATCCGGATCTTCGAAAAGCTACCCTGAGGACGGGACGTCAGGCGAACCGGCACCTCGGCGATGCGGTATCCGCGCGCCAGTGACTTCACGGTCAACTCAACTTCCGTTTCAAATCCCCCGCCGAACACGGGAATGCTCTTCACGAACTCGCGGCTGAAGGCGCGATAGCCGGAGAGGACATCGGTAAGCCCGACTTTGAAAATCGAATTGATCACGGCCAGGAAAAAGCCGTTGCCAAGCCGGTTGACCAAGCGGAACTCGCTGTCGGATGAGGGCGTGAGCCGCGATCCCACCACCATCTCGGCTTTTCCGAGGAGAATGGGTTCGAGCAACCTGTGAACGTCGGTGGCAGGGTAAGTATCGTCGCCGTCGACGATGACATAGATGTCGGCTTCCACTTGCGCGAACATCGACTGCACGACGTATCCCTTGCCCTGGCGCCGCTCGGTAAAGATGCGGGCGCCCGCCTCCTCGGCGCATTGCACGGTCCGGTCAGTGGAGTTGTTGTCGAACACGTAGATGTCCGCGTCGGGCAACTCCGTGCGGAAGTCGGCAACAACTTTTGCGATCGTCAGTTCTTCGTTGTAGCAGGGAATCAGGATCGCGATGGCGGGAAGTGGCATCAGGGCAGAGTGGTCCAGGCTCTCGATGTCTCCCGGTCAGAATACACTGGACGCGAAAAACAATGAACCGCAAAGGATGAAGGCATCGGGAAAAGCTTGGCTCCTTTTCGCGATGCCTCATTCGCCCGGGGTCATCGATGTTGCGAACACGGCCTGGCTAAAACTCAGGCCGAGGGTGTCACGAGAATCACCTTGGATGATCGAGACCGGCAGGCGTCGATGGCACGCACGATTTGCGCGAACGGCAACCCGTCGTCCGCTTTCAGGCGCACTACGTTCTCGGTTCGATTTCCAAACAGTTGTTCCAGCGTGGGCTGCAGGTTCTCCCAGGAAACCTGCTGGCTGTTTACTTTTACGATCGTCGCATCCTGAGTAGCGACGACATCTATTTCGGCCGGCTTGGGACCCAATGTCGCGCCGGATTCCAGTGAAACATCCAGTCCTTTCGGCGAGACGACGCTTCCTGGCTGCGGCGATTCCTTCTGCGCCGTGAGCAGTACGGGCGCATCGAACTCTGCGGTGTGCGAGGCTTTCAGCACGAACTCCACGTCGGAATAGGCAGCCCGAGCGTCCGCCTTGATGTAGAGATTCTGGTTACGGTTGCGAGGTGTGCTGATCATCTTGTTGACCAGGCCATCGCGAGTGACGAGGTCCGCGCCAAACCAGAGGCGTCCGTCACTGCTAATGCTGACCACCCACGCATTCTGATCGTCGGCGGCCGGCATGGGCTTCGCGTTGTTGGTCGGCGCGAGCTGGACACTCACGCCTTTTTGCAGTTGCTGAGAGCTGAGCCCAAGCACGGCGACCAGAACGAGGCTGATGACGGACACCGCTCTGAACATCAAGTGTTTGGCGTATGTAGGTGAATTCGTATTCATATAATTCTCCTGATCGAAGAGGCGCGTTGTGAGGGGCCGCCCGCGGCGAGCCCGTTCCGGTTCCGATCGCTCACTAAGTGAGTTGCAGCGAATCGGCTTATGGTTTGGCTCCGCCGAGAGCGGCCGTCGCGAGTGTGCCGCCCAGGCCCATGGTTTCGACCGCGGACGAGGGCACGATGACCATCGAACCGCGCTCCTTGATCGCTTCGTACAACATGTTCATGGCGCGAAGGTGGAGGGCGACGGGATTTTCGGAGTAGGAGGCCGCTGCTTGCACGAAGCTGTTGGCGATTTCGCTTTCGGCCTGGCCGAGAATGATCCGGGCCTGACGTTCGCGCTCCGCTTGCGCCTGACGCGACATAGCGTCTTCGAGTCCTTGCGGAATCTTTACATCGCGAATTTCCACCGATTGCACCGTGATCCCCCAAGGGTTGGTTTTCTCATCAAGAATCTTCTGCAACTCGCGGCCCATCGTCTCGCGTTCGGTGATCATCTGGGCGAGTTCATGCCTGCCGATCGACTCGCGCAGCGCGGTTTGCGCGCTCATGGTGATGGCCTCAACGAAGTTTTCGACTTCGAGAATGGATTTCTCTGCGTTCCACACCAGCCAGAAGACAATGGCATCCACGTTCACCGGAACGGTGTCGCGGGTGAGCGTTGATTCCGCGGAGACGCTGGCGACGCGAACCCGCTGGTCCACGTACGGACTGAGCGTTTCAAATACGGGGATGATATGACAGAGGCCGGGCCCGCGCAGTCCGACATAACGGCCCAGACGCAGAACGGCGACCTTCTCCCACTGGCGGACGATCTTGATCGCGAACAGGAAATACAGTCCAACGACCAACCCCACGATCATGATCGCTGGCTGATTGACCGCCTTCGACAATGCGGCTCCGCTTACGAAGCAGACCGCGAACGCTAGAACTGCCACTCCGCTCACTTCTTTCCGACGGATTCTTGGCATGACGACTATCTCCTTTGCGCGGGATTGGGCAGCAAATCGCGTAAACGGCCGATCAAGTCTTCCAGGGTGAATCCGGCGGCTCCCGCTCGGGCCGCGAATTCACCGGCCATCTGGTTGAGTTGACGTTCGCGCTCGGCCGTATTTTTTTCGGGCTTCTTGTCGCTGATGAAAGTTCCGGTGCCTTGGTGAGTTTCGAGAAATCCTCCGAGCTCCAGCTCGCGATAGGCGCGCATCACGGTGTTCGGATTGATCTCCAGATCCACAGCGAGCTGGCGCACCGTGGGTAGTTGGTAGCCGGCGCTGAGCGAACCAGAGGCCAGTCCGCCCCGGACCTGATCGATCAGCTGGCGGTAGACGGGGACGCCGCTGTGCAGGTCGAGGCCGAATTGAAAGACGCCGTTCCTGCTTGTCCTTGCCATGTGTCCCAGTGTACTATACAACTAGTACAATATGTCAAGTGGATTTTTGAGGCAGGCCGCTTGCACTTGTTTTGCCAGCGGGGAAGGAGGATCAGATGATGCACGCAGAGGTCGGCGGAGTTCCGCAGTTTGAGCATCGTCATCGATGGTTGAGCGTGGCGGCATCGTTGTTTGTGGGTGCGAGCTTTTTCGCGTTGTGGTTTTGGCTGCTGCCCGGATGGCTGGGCTTTCGTGTGGAGAACGCGGGCACAGCGCGGCTGCGATGGATTGCGGCGATTCCGTCGGTGCTGGGTTTCGCGGTCGCGTTGCGGTGTGTGTGGGATTTCGGCTGGACGGGACGGGGCACGCCCGCTCCTTTTATTCCGCCGCGGCGGCTGGTTGTCGTGGGCTTCTATCGTTACATACGCAATCCGATGTATGCCGGATTCGCGGGAGGGTGGATCGGCCTATGGATCGTTTTCGGGCACGCCAATGCTGTCCTGCTTGGGCTCGTTCTATGCGTCGCTCTCGGCGTGCATCTTTTCGTCTTGTTCTACGAGGAGCCGACGCTGCGCGGGAAGTTCGGCGACGACTACGAACTTTATTGCCGTCACGTGCGGCGCTGGTGGCCGCGACTGCGAGCCTGGAATCAGAATGCAAGCGAATAAGGCCACTTGTTCGACGGGACTGCGTCACTACGAATGCTTCGGCGATTTAAATCCCTTGCGCCGTTGCTCGCTGTAGCGGTGCAGGGCGTCGAGGATGATGGGGTACGCCTCTGAGGGCGGCAATATCTCATCGACTTCGACGGCTTTTCCTTCGAGCTGCTTGTAGTCCTGAAAAAATCTGCGAAGCATCAGCAGGCGATGGGATGGCATCTGCGACGCCTCGTGGTAGGAGTTGAACTCGGGATCCTGGGTGGCGACGGCGATGATCTTGTGATCGGGCTTTCCCTGGTCGATCATCGTCATCAGTCCGACGGTGCGGGCATGGATGACCGTGAGAGGGACAACGGTTTCCTGGCATAGCACGAGGACATCAAGCGGATCATCGTCTTCGGCGAAGGTTTGGGGGATAAATCCGTAGTTCGCGGGATAGTAGACGGCCGAGTACAGCACGCGGTCAAGCCGGATCAGTCCCGAAGATTTGTCGAGTTCGTACTTAACGCTCGAGCCGAAAGGGATTTCGATGACGCAATCGAACTCCTGCGGGAGTTTGTCGCCGGGTGTGACGTCGTGCCAAGGATGAATCATAAAAGGATAAGTTCTGCTCCGTAGTACTTCATTCTAACGGAGAGGCGTCAGGAGTCCTTCGTGAGCTTCGTGGTCGAGAATTTGATTTCCTGGCGAGGAAGAGCTTTAACCACAAAGGGCACGAAGGTCCACGAGGGTTTGATCCTTCAGGTTTTTTTCCTTTGTGAACCCTGGTGTCCTTCGTGGTCGAGAATTTGACTTCCTGGCGAGGAAGAGCTCAACCACAAGGGGCACGAAGTTCCACGAAGGATTGAATCTCTAGCGTTCTTTTCCTTTGTGAACCCTCGTGTCCTTCGTGGTCAAGAATTTGACTTCCTGACGAGGAAGAGCTTTAACCACAAAGGGCAAGAAGTTCCACGAAGGTTTGTTATTGCGTCAATTTAAATTCGCTATGCAACTTGGCTTGCGAGTTGTCTCCAACCCAGACGTCGAATTGCTCGGGCTCGACGACCCATTGTTTCTTCACCGGGCTCCAGAACTGCAATTCGTTGCGGCCTAGTTTGAAGTGAAGGGTTTGCTTGGCGCCCGCTGCAAGATTCACGCGCTCAAATCCTTTGAGCTCGCGTACCGGGCGAGAGGCGCTGCCGGCGCGCTGGTGAATGTAAAGCTGTGCGACGGCATCCCCGGGCCGGTTGCCCGTGTTGGTCACATCCACCGAAACGTCGAGCGTGTCTCCCACTTTGGCTTGCGATTGATTGAGCTTCAGGTTGTCGAAG
Source organism: uncultured Acidobacteriota bacterium (assembly GCA_963820895.1). Classification (GTDB taxonomy): domain Bacteria; phylum Acidobacteriota; class Terriglobia; order Terriglobales; family Acidobacteriaceae; genus Sulfotelmatobacter. The sequence continues at coordinate 133,346 of CAWGBW010000015.1, read as the reverse complement.
GAGAATGTGGTGTAGCTCAGTCCGTAACCGAAGGGATAAAGGGGAGTGCTGACGATGTCCCAGTAGCGGGACTTGAAATCGGCAGCGTCTTCGGGCGCGTGCGTGCGAGTGTGGTTGTAGTACAGCGGGAGCGTGGCAGAACTGCGAGGCCAACTCACCGGCAAATGGCCGGCAGGATTCGCGTCTCCAAACAAGATGTCGGCAATGCCGTTGCCGGCCTGGCTGCCGGAGTACCAGGTTTCGAGAATTGCCGGAACATGCTCGGAGGCCCAGCCGATTTCGAGCGGCCGTCCATTGACCAAGACCAGGACGACAGGTTTCCCGGTGGCCGCGACCGCTTCCAGTAATTCTTCTTGACCGCCAGAGAGTTTGAGTGAAGAGCGGGATGCAGCCTCGCCGCTCATCAGCGCGATCTCCCCCATCACGAGGATCGCGATATCGCTGCGCTTGGCAAGAGCCACGGCGTCATCGAGTGCCTTGCGAGCTTCATCCGGCGTTTGTTTCGGCTGCTCTTTCACCGTGATGATGGGGGTATCTTCGAAGAACGACGGAATATCTCTGCGGATATTAGGACCGTGAGCGAATTCGACCTGAATCGCATTGCCAACTTTAGCCTTGATTCCCTGAAGGATGCTGACGGTGGGACCCGGCTTGGTTAATGCGCCCCACATATCAAGCAGATCTTTATCAGCGTCGCCGAGTGGGCCGATCACGGCAATCGATTTGACCTGCTTGCCGGATTTGTCGAGCGGCAAAAGATTCCGTTCATTTCGGAGCAGAACAACGGACCGCTGAATCGCAGTGCGTGCAATCTCCTGATGCTCCGGCTTGTTCAGCACATCGTCGATATGGGCTTCGTCAATGAACGGGTGTTCGAAGAGGCCGAGGCGTATCTTGGCCTCGAGAATTCGGAGCACCGCTTCATCGATCTGCTGCATCGGGATGTGCTTTTGTTGAACCTCGGCAGGGAGATATTTCATGAACGTTCCGCTCGCCATATCCATGTCGAGTCCGGCGGAGAAAGCTTTAAACGCGGCATCTTGGCCATCGCGCGCATATCCATGCGTGATGAGGTTGTGAACCGCAACCGCATCGCTGACTACGAATCCCTTGTAATTCCAAGTCTCGCGCAGCACGTCATGAAGCAGCCAGCGGTTTCCCGTGGCAGGTACGTCGTTGAGGTCCATGTAGGCGCTCATGAAGGTCGCGACACCCGCATCGGCCGCCGCCTTGAACGGTGGCAGGTACGTGTTCCACATTTGCTCTTCGGGAATGTAGGAGGAATCATAATCGCGGCCACCATCGGCTGCGCCGTATCCCGCAAAATGTTTGGCGCACGCCAGGACGCGATCAACGGCACCGGGCTGCGTACCCTGAAATCCGAGCACTTGCGCGCGGGCGATGGCGGCTCCCAGGTATGGATCTTCGCCAGCGCCCTCGACCATGCGTCCCCAACGCGCATCACGCGCAATGTCGAGCATGGGGGCAAAGGTCCATTCAATGCCCGCTGCTCGAGCTTCACGAGCGGCCACGGTTTGCGCGGCTTCTACCATCTTGGGATCCCATGATGAGGCCATCGCGATCGGCGCCGGAAAAATCGTGTGATAGCCGTGAATGACGTCAAGTCCGAAAAGAATAGGGATATGAAGTCGAGATTGATCGACCGCGATGTGTTGCCAGCGATTGATTTCCTTCGGTTCGGAAACCCAGAGTACCGATCCCGCCCCGTACTTGCGCACAACGTCTTCAGGTTCTCCAAGCTTTTCGGCAAGGAACTCCGGAAGAGGGAAACCAGGAAGTTGAGATAGTTGTGCGATTTTCTCCTCCAACGTCATTTGTCGAAGAAGGTCCTTTGCGTTGGGGTGGGTTTGTGCGGATACGGAGAGAACGGCGGTTTGAACGAGGATGATCAGAATGACCAAACGAAAAATCGAAGACGATGCTGACTTCCATAACGGACCGGACATGGGCCTCTCCTCCTTAGGGAGTGCACAATCGCGCTGAATCGGCTCTCACTGCAGGGGAATCAGCTCGGGGGAAGTGTAATCCTTAATTCACGGGGCAAATCGATTTTCTCGGGCGCAACGCCGCACTGATTCCCCAAGCGGAATGAAGGTAGTGGATGGAGTCCGGCCCATTTCGCGAGGCCTCAAAGTGTCCTTGATTCCGGCCCAGACGACGGGTACAGTTCAAGTGCGGGGGTTCTCCCGCCCTGGGGCGCCTTATGTCGAGTCAAATGAACACTTATCTTAAGTTCGGAGGCGTGTCGGCGCTGATCCTCGTGCTGCTCGGCTACCTGGCCTATACGGGTGTGCAAGATAGCAAGAGCTATTACGTCACCATCAAAGAGCTGCACAAGATGGGAGACGGCGCGTACGCCAAGCGGCTGCGGGTGGCGGGAAACGTCAAGCCTGGCTCGATCAAGCGCACTGGCACGCATGTGCAGTTCGTTCTGATGGAGGAAGATCAGATTCTTTCCGTGGATTACACCGGTACAGAAGCTCCGCCGGATACATTCAAAGACGATTCCCAGGCGCTGGCAGATGGCAGGTTCGATCGCGACGGCACCTTCCATGCGAAGCAGTTGCAGGCGAAGTGTGCGTCGAAGTATGCGCCCAAGCCCGGTACTGGAACACCCGCGGCTGAGCCGGCGAAGAGCATGACGCAAGTGCAAACGGCCCCGGCGCGCGGCGTCTCGAACTGACCACCGAACTGACCACTAAGACGGGCGGCAACCTGCGTTTTTCTGACCCGATACCTGCAGTCGGCTGTCCCCACATGGTTATCCTGCAAAGACTCGCCTGTCCGGTAGACTCGGAACTGAAACGCACTCTATCAGGCCACTGATCCCTGTGACCGATCCGCCTTCCACAATCATCACCGTCAGCAATGTGGTCAAGCAGTTTGGACGTTTCGCTGCTTTGCGCGGCGTGACGGCGGAGTTTGACGCTGGACGCTTCCACGCGATTCTCGGCGACAACGGGGCAGGGAAGACGACACTGCTCCGAGCCCTGGCTGGCCTGGCGGCTCCGACACGCGGTGAGATCTCGATCTTCGGAAAGAATCCGCAGGACGCTTCCCACGACATCGGATATATGGCGCATCCGTCATTGCTCTACGACGAGATGAGCGGCATGGAAAACCTGCGCTACTTCGCGCGCCTCTATGACATCGCCGGAGACGATCGCTGCGCAGAAGTGATCCGCTCGGTGCGTCTCGACCCAGCCCTGACTCGCGGCGTCGGCCAGTATTCCCAAGGTATGCGTCAAAGAATGTCGCTGGCGCGATCCATTCTGCATGATCCTAAAGTCTTGTTGCTGGATGAGCCCTTTTCGAACGTGGATGTCCACTCCGCGCAAGACATGGTTGTCTTGCTGCGTGGCATGCGCGACGCCGGCAAAACGATTTTCGTGGTGACGCACCAGGCCTCGCTGCTCGACGGTGTGGCGGATGAATTCATATGGATGGACGCCGGGCAGATTGTAGACCGTACGGCGACCGTTGCGGGTCATGCGCCAATTCCCGAGGTGTCTCGATGAACTCACTCTGGGGTGTGACGCTGGCGACTTTGGTCAAAGACATCCGCCTGGAGTGGCGATCGAAGGATGCGCTGAACGCGATGTTATTTTTCTCGCTTCAGGTGGTGGTGGTCTTCGCGTTCTCGTTCGATCCGCTGGCAGAGGAGTCGCGACACATCGTTGGGGGACTGGTCTGGATCGCGTTTCTTTTTGCCGCGATCGTCGCCCTGAACCAGACATGGTCGCGTGAAATGCGCAACCAGGTGCTGGATGCATACCGTGTGTCGCCGGCTCCGGCGAATGCGTTGTTCCTGGCCAAGGCGATTGGAAACTTTCTATTCGTAGCGGTGCTACAGGGGCTGATGGCTCCGTTGTTCATCGTTTTCTACAACGTGCGCGCGTTGGGTCCGGCGTGGCAACTGATCCCGGTCGCGCTGCTGGGCACGTGGGCTCTGGTGGTGAACGGGACGTTTTTCGCGGCGATGTCATTGCGCACGCGCAGCCGCGAGATCATGCTGCCGCTGCTGTTGTTTCCGATTTCAATCCCGGCGGTCATTTCCATGGTCGCCGCAACCACGTCGATTGTTACCGGGGACGAGTCTGCTCATTTCTACATCGTGTTGCTTATCACCTACGATGTGGTGTTTACTACAGCTTGTCTGGCACTTTTTGAGACAATTCTGCACGCGGAATGAAACGCCTTTTCCCAATTCTTTCGGTGATCACGGCGGCGTTCCTGGCCTACGCGCTGTATCAATCCCTGGTGGTCGCTCCCACCGACGCGTTGCAGGGGGATGTCTACCGCATCATTTACTACCACGTCCCCTCAGCCTGGACGGCGTTTCTGCTCTTCTTCATCAACTTCATCGCATCGATCCAGTACCTCGTAAGTTCTAAGCCCTCGAGCAAATCGGCTGCGAAATGGATCGTGATCGCCATCGGCGTGCTCGGAGTGATTGCATGCTTCCTGCCTCCGGTCCAGCGAATGATTCCTGCGGGAATGCGGCCGAGCGCGGTGGCGACGACGGTGCTGGCAATTCCGATTTTCTATTTCCTGGTCGGCAAATGGTTCCCCGGCCAGCGCCTTGATGTTCTGGCGCTGACCACGGCGGAAGTGGGAGTGGTGTTCTGCACGATTGTTCTGGTGACCGGGCCGATCTGGGCGCGTCCGGTGTGGGGAATCTGGTGGGCTGCTGGAGATATCCGGCTCACTTCGACGCTCGTGATGTGGCTGATCTACGTCAGCTATCTGGTGCTGCGGAATTTTTCGAGTAGCGCACAGACGCAGAAACTGGCCGCCGCGCTCGCTGTGTTTGGCGCGCTGGATGTGCCGCTGGTCTACTTCTCTATCTGGTTTTTCAGAACACAGCATCCGCAGCCGGTGATCGGCGGAGGCGGGTCCATGGACCCGAAGATGCTCGATACGCTGCTCCTGAGCTGGATGGCTTTTCTCTGCTTCGGATTCCTGGTTTGCTGGTCGCGCTTCCGTCTGGAGTTGTTGAAGCGGGAAGTTGAAGAAGCTCACGCGATGGAGTCGATGGTCGGCGCGGGCAGTCCAGTCAAGGCCAGTATTCCGTTGAGCCGGAGTTCACGATGAACGCTGTGAAATTTCTGTTTGCCGCGTATATCGCGACGTGGGTCATCCACGGCGGATATCTGGTTACCCTCGTGACCCGGTATCGTAGGGTGAAACGGGAGCGGAACGAGTTGGGCAAGTAGCCAGGGGCTGAAGCCCGTCTTTGTTGGTGTCTCTGATGGCATGGCTAAAGCCATGCCCCGATACAAATCCAGTGACAAACGAACTCACAGGCATAGACCCTTCTACAACGCTGCGGAGCCCACCCCTTGGAAGTTCCATTTCGAAACGAGGAAGCAAAGAAATTATCAAGACGTGAGACTTGTCACGGCGGAATCTGCTGCGAATTTGAGACTTGTATCAGGGCACGCCTTTAGGCGTGCCGTTAGGCGTCCAACTGAGGAGCGGCTTTAGCCCCTGAGGGAACCGACACAATGCCGGAATTCCTCCGGCCTCATACCAAAAGCATCGCGCCCGATTCTCATTCCATCGCTGGTTTCGGTACACTGACCAGCGACCATGCGAACCTCCCTCTTCCGACTAGCCTCGATTCCGGCAGCACTCTGTTTGTTTTCGATTCCTGCATTCAATCAGACACCGCAGACCAAGCCCGCTCCGCCGCCATTCGCCATGCCTCCGCAGACGACGCAGGCGCAAAGAGACAATTTTCCGGACAAGTTACTCGAGGAGCTTGCCAGGATCAAGTCGGCTGCACTGACGGACGACTACGCCTACAAACAGGTTGCGCACCTGACTGAAAACATCGGGCCTCGTCCCAGCGGATCTTTGCAAGCCAAGGCCGCCGTTGAATACGTGGCTGCCGAGCTCCGGCAACTTGGATTGGACGTCCAGTTGGAAGAGGTGAAGGTTCCGCACTGGGTCCGCGGTGCGGAAACCGCCGAACTGGTGGAATATCCAGGTCAGGTCGCAGGCACGACACAGAAAGTAGTTCTAGCCGCGCTCGGTGGAAGCACGGCGACCGCTGCCGATGGCCTCACCGCCGATGTCGTGGTCGTCAACGACTTCGAGGAACTCAAGAAGCTGGGTCGAGACAAGGTCGCGGGCAAGATCGTTTTCTTCAACGAGATCTTCGATAAACAGAAAGCGGCGGCTGGACTGTCTTTCGTTTCCTACGGAGAGGCGGTTCGCTACCGCGCAACCGGACCGAAGGCCGCGGCCGACTTGGGAGCGGCGGCCGCGCTGGTCCGTTCGGTGGGCAACGCTGACTACCGGCTTCCGCACACAGGCTTCAGCTTTCCCGCAGGCATTCCCGCCGGCGCGGTATCGGCAGAAGATGGAGACTTGATCTCTCACCTCGCCGCTGAAGGGAGCGTCCGCATGCATCTTACGTTGACCCCGCAGAAACTTCCCGATGCGACTGGCTATAACGTGATCGCCGATCTGAAAGGCAGCGAGCATCCCGACCAGATCGTCGTCGTTTCCGGACACCTCGACTCCTGGGATCTCGGCACGGGAGCCATCGATGACGCCGCCGGCGTTTCGGTGGCGATGGAAACCGCAGAGGTCTTGCAGCGGCTACATCTTCGACCCAAGCGCACCATCCGGGTGATTGCGTGGATGGATGAAGAGAGCGGCGGGGCCGGCAGCCAGGCTTACACCAAGCAACACTTGCTCGAGTTTCCCAAGCACGTCGCCGCCATCGAGAGCGATTCGGGGGCGGCGCATCCACTTGGCTTCGACGTCAAAATGATGAGCAGTTCGATCGACCTTCTTCGTCCCGTGCTCAATGTCTTGCAGAGCTTCGGCGCCACGGCGATGCAGCCCAGCACTTACCCTCCGGGTGCAGACATCTCGGGGATGTCCGAGGCTGGTGTCCCTGCTCTCGGCGTTTTGCAGGATGGCCGCAGCTACTTCAACTATCACCACACTGCTGCCGATACGCTCGACAAGGTCGTGCCCGGCGAACTGCGCGAGAATGCCGCGGCGATGGCTGTGATGGGATATGCGCTGGCCAGCATGAAAGATCCGCTGCCGCGATGATTAAATTTTGTTTCGGTGGCAGCCTGACATCAACCTGCAACCGCTCCACAAGGGGCCCTGCGTGGTCGAAAGCCGAAACATCTTGAACGCCGCCGTGTTAACACATAACAGAGTGCAGGGCTGTGATTCTGATCACCTTAAGCTGTAGCGAACCTTTTAGCAGCCTTGGGAGCGGTTGACGCATCTTAATTCGGGCGCATATGATTTTCGTTTGTCCCAAGGACTACGGACGCCTCCGAGGTGAGGCGTCCTAAGACTTTGATGAGACGTTTTTCAAACCTAAAGTGACATATGGATAAGAAGAAGCTGGAAACATTCAAAAAACGACTGGAGACGCGGCAGCAGGAATTGCGTCGCACAGTGAATCGGAATCAGGCGGACGGCCGTAGTGCTGACGAAGACACTGCGGCGGCGGATATCGCCGACCGCGCCGCCAGTTCCTACACCAAAGAATTTCTGTTCAGCCAGAGCAACAACGATCGCCAGTTGCTTCAGATGGTGGATACGGCTCTGCTGCGCATTCGCGAAGGGAGCTTCGGCGAATGCATTCACTGTGGCAAAGAGATCAATGCGAAACGGCTGGAAGCGGTTCCGTGGACTCGTCATTGCATCGAGTGCCAGGAAAAACTGGAGCAGGGACTGCTCGAAGAAACTTCGCACTAAGCGCCATGAAGCTCAGGACGCCGCCGAACTTTCGGCGGCGTTTGTCTTTGGTATTGTTCCCCGCTTCGTGGCGTCTTACTTAGCGGCGTATGCGGGTGACGCAGTCTCGCGCAATGTGCCCGAACGCGCTGTGCTGGAGCGAACCCGATAAAGCTGCACGCATGTCATCAAAACAATTGCAGCCGACATCCATCCGAACCAATCCCCGAACCATTCATAAATAGTCGCATCGTGCGCGGCCGGGACCTCCGCCAGCAGCGTGGCAAAAGGTGCCGCATTGCTTTGAGTCTCCGCCACGATCCGGCCGCGATTGTCGCTGATCGTCAGATAACCCTGTCGCGCCGCGCGGGCGATGCTGAAGCCGTCTTCCACTCCCCGCATCACGGCAATGTGCCCGTGCGACCAGCGGTCGACCACGAAGTCCCACGCCGGCACCAGCATCAGGCCTGCGCCACGCTTGCCGTATTCGCGCGACAGCGGCGTGAAATCCATATCCTTACAGATCGCCACTCCCCACGTGCCCGAGGGCTGGTTCAATAGCTCGAGCGTAGTTCCCGGCTTGAAGCGCGATTCAAACGGAGGCAGCATGTGGTGCTTGTTGTATTTCTGCAGACGCGCTGCCGGCAAATAGATTCTTGCCTGGTTGTACCTCACCGGTGGAGCAACCTCGATCGCGCCCACGACAAGAACACCGTTTGCCTTGTCCGCAACGGATTGCAGGATTGCATCGCCTCCGCCCTGGTCGGAATCCAGAAGTACGCCAAGCTTCTCAGGAAGGACGACGGCTTGCGCCCCTTGCGAAGCCAGCTCTTCTGCGCGCGCCGCATACTCACGGAACAGACGCTCGGTGCCTGCTCCTTCGTGAGCCACGTCCTGATTTTCCGGAAGGTCCGACGCCACGAGCCCGACCTTCACCTTGGGCTCACTGGCAGAACTCGCGAGCCGCACGGCTCCGAAAATCAGCACAACTGCGATCAATCCCCAGCACACTCCGAGCATCCTTGTAACAAGCCTAGGCGCTGTCTTCCGTTGATCAAGGAAGATCGCCAGCCCTGACGAAAAGAGCAGCAAAAAGAATGTCATGCCCCATGGCCCGGTCACAGAAGCGAGTTGCAGGAACGGAAGAAAGTTGAGTTGTGAATACGACAGGCTGCCGGCCGTGCCGTGAGGAGAACTGAGGCTCGTCAGATATTCAAACGCCGTATACGTGGCAGGAAATGCCAGCAGGGCGCTCCACGGCGCGCCGCGCCGCAGCAGCGCGCGAAAGAGCAGCACCGATGCGGCGAACAACACCGCTGGGGCTGCGAAGATAGCCAGTTGTACAGACGCGGGCATCTGCAGCACCGTTCCGAAGTAGTGCTGCAGGTTGAGGGCGCCGAGGCCCCAGCCAAGGAACGCGGCAAATCCCGTGGCCCACCACGAGTTCCGCTGTGCGAACAGAAGCAGCGGCAAGGGAGCAAACCAGAGCAGAGGCCATCGCGGAAAAAGTCCCGTCCCGAAATACACCAGTACGGCGGTGACGGTGAGTGCGATCAATGCAGAAGTGATCGTGGTTTTACTTGCTGATGCCATGAATGTACCTTTGGAATGATCTGCGATAGAAAGTGCGGAAACGCTTTGGGGTGAAATCCAGGCGGCCGCCGAGATAGAGCGTGATCAGCCCGTGGGATAGCGCCCCGATCTCGAAGACGATTTCCCAGACGTTGTCGCGCCGGAAGCGGCCGGTCTTCATCCCTTCCCGGATCACCTCCGCCATCAGGTTCGCGGTTGGGGAAGCGCCCGCCTGGAAATCTCGCGGATACCGGCGAGCCCCGGCGCGAGGCGCGAGAAACATGAGTTCGAATAGGCGTGGACTCTCCAGCGCATGGTCGAGATAAATTTCGCCCATCTTCACGAGGCGCTGTTCGAGATCGCCATCCGCGCGAAGCCGGCCCAGGCGGTCAGCCAATTCTCGAAAGCCTTCATCCGCGAGCGCGTTGAGCAGGGCCTCGCGGTCGTGATAATGGCGATAGATCGCCATCGGAGTCAGCCCGACGGCCTGCGCAACTCGGCGCATCGTGACCGCGTCCACACCCTCCTTGTCGAGAAGCCGGCGGCTGGCAACAGCGATCCTGCGGGCCGGAGTGTCAGCAGTCATGTATACATCGTACACTAGAATGTGTACGATGTATACCTGCTCAAACCGCCGTGAAACTTCGTGTCCAATGTGGTTTTAAGGTCTTCGGTTCCGACGTCCCAGGCAAGAAGAAGAGATGTTCAACGGGAACCGAACCCGGACGACGTAATCAAACACGAAAAAGCCCGCGGAGACATTCGTAGAGCAATGTCCCCGCGGGCCGGAAGCTAAAGTGACAAAAATCTAGACTCCCGGTTTCTTCGCATCCTCCGGCGGCGCTTCCGCTCCCGGCATGACGTTCTTCAGCGGCGCGCTGCGCTGCTCGTTCTGCTCCGGGTGCGGCAGAGGTTTGCGCGGCAACATTTGGTCGCGCATCGCCGTGTTGTAGACGAAGATGGCCTCCACGGTAGCGGCTTGCGCCAGATCGTCCGGCTGCAGGCGCTCGTACGTGTCCATGTTCGAGTGATGCGTGCGAGAACCGTAGTCGAGCATGTCCTGGATGAACTGGAAGCCCGGGATTCCCACCGAATCGAATGCCTCGTGATCGGTCCCGCCGGTGTCACGCATTGTGATCGTGCCGACGCCAAGATCACCCAGGGGCTGAATCCACTGCTGGAAGATGGCTGCGATCGCGGCGTTCTGCTGCAGGTAGACGCCGCGAATTTTTCCCGACCCGTTGTCGACGTTGAAGTAGCCGGAAATCTTCTGCTGCTCCGGCTTTACTTCCACCGGCCCCGCCGGCTTGCGCAGAAAGTCAGGCAACGACATCTGATCCGGAGCAGTCGACAGCGGCACAAATCCGAAGTGCTGTTTCACGTATCCGTATGATCCAAACTCGCCCTGTTCTTCTCCCGTCCAAAGCCCGATCCGGATGGTACGCCGCGGCTGTACATGCAGCGAATTCAGGATGCGCATGACCTCCATCGCAACGATGGTTCCCGCGCCGTTGTCGGTGGCGCCGGTCGCAGAAGCCCAGGAATCCAGGTGCCCGCCGACCATCACCACTTCATCTTTCAGCTTCGGGTCGGTACCCGGAATCTCCGCGATCGTGTCGAAGCCATGCTCGTGATCTCCTGTGAATTCTGTCTCGACATCCATCTCGATGGAAACCGGCACGTTCGCCTTCAGGAGGCGGAACACGCGGCCATAGTTTTCAATCGCCATCACCATGATCGGTAAGGCTTCGGCGTGCTCGCGCTTGTAGGTGAACCAGCCCATGCCGGAACCGCCATCGTCGAAAATCGTTCCGCCGGATCCGCCGTTATTTCGTCCATCGCGGCTGGGAACGATGATCGCCGCAGCCTTTTCATCGGCAAAGAATTTTCCGGCCTTCTCGCGGAATTCCAGCCGCTTGATGAACTCAGCGAAGCCGTCCTGATCTCCGCCCACATGAACCGGATATTCCACGGTCGTCTTCAGGTTGGCGTCATCGCGGCGCTCGAACAGCGCCTTGTCAACGGGCTTCACATCGCGCATCGCGCCGAAGAAGACGATTTTGCCGGCCAGCTTTCCCTTGAACTTCTCCAGATCCTTCTCATCCTTCGCGTCCACCCAGATCGCCCGCCCGTTGACTGCTCCATGGCTCGAAGGCGACCAGGGCAGCGCCTGCCCGATCAATACCGAGGTATCTGGCGCCGACATCCGTACCCAGCTATTGAGCTGACGCCATCCCATGCCGAACTCGCCCCAGTCTTCCAGGTGAGCGTTGGTGCAGCCCATCGCGGTCAATTGGTCGCGCGTCCACTCGTTGGCCTTTTTTAGATTCGGAGAACCCGTCAGCCTCGCCCCAATCCCGTCCATCAGGCCAGAGGCGTAGTCCATAACGTGAGAATGCGACAGTCCCTCTTCACGGATGCGCTGATACATCGAGTAGTCCAGCATTTCGGCGGCGGGTTGCGGTTGATCGTAAGACGGCTTGCTTTCTTCCGTCTTGGCGTCTTTAGTTTTTTTGTCGGCTGCGAAGGTAGTGAGCGTAAGCGACAGCAGAGCGGCGAGCATCAACAATATCCGGCGTTGCGATGACATTGTGCTTTGTTCCTCCAAAACGGAAGCAGAGTAGCAGAATCGATTGAAGTTATAAAAGACGAAACAGGCCCACAAGATACGCGTATCAGCACTTCATAACAACCCGGAAGTGTGAGCGTCTGGCGTTGCGCAGTCGACAAATGAACATGCTTCAGCAATTTCCAAATCCGTTTCGACTTTTGACGCCCACTTTTGCCCCTGTTAGACTGCTAGTTTGTCCACTCAACATAACTGGCAGAAGGGAAGTTTGTGCGCGCAGAGACCCGCCATCAACTAAAACAGGACGCTTTCAGCCGAGTCACCATCGGCGCCGCCGAGAAGACTGCTCACTGGACGGTGGAACACCGTTCCACCCTGATGATCTCCACCGCTATAGCGATTGTGGTCATCGCGGGGGCGATTGGCGGTTGGTACTACCTGAGCGCGCAGGACGAAAAAGCCAGCCTTGAAATGACCCAGGCCGTCCGTACCTTGGACACACAACTTCGCGCTCCCGGCACTCCGGCGCAACCGGATTTCCCGACCTTCACTTCCTCAGCCGAGCGCGCGGAAGCGGCTAAGAAGCAGTTCCAGGCCATCGTGGACAAGTATCCCCACACCCGCACCGCGGACATGGCCCATTACTTTCTCGGTGTGACCGCAGTGAATCTTTCGGATAACGCTGGCGCAGAGCGCGACTTCAAGCAGGTCGCCGCAGACGGCAATAAACAGGTCGCTTCCCTCGCCAAAGATGCGCTCGGCGCTCTCTATGCCAACACCAATCGGACGAAAGAAGCGGTGGCAATTTATCAGGAACTGATCAACAAGCCGACGGAAACCGTCAGCAAAGTCACTGCGCAACTGCAATTGGCCGACGTCTACCAGAGCTCGAATCAGCCGCTCGATGCCAAGCGAATCTACGAGCAGGTAAAGAAAGATAACGCCAACACCGAAGCCGCCCAACTGGCTACGCAAAAGCTGACGCAGATCAAATAGTCGGCGACTTCCGCCCGGACTTCCTCACTTCATTTGCGTTTTCCTGCCGCTTGAGTACCATGTTGTGCAGTTTCCGAGGCTCACAACATAACCATGGCTGAGATCACGCTCCGCATCAACGGCAGTGAACGAAAAGTCAGCGTCCCTCCTGAAATGCCCCTGCTCTGGGTTTTGCGTGACACCCTGGAGCTCACCGGAACAAAGTTCGGCTGTGGTGCCGGATTGTGCGGAGCATGCACGGTTCACGCCGAAGGCAGCGCGATCCGATCGTGCGCCACCCCGGTTTCGCAGGTCGCGGGCAAGAACATCACAACCATCGAGGGCCTGGGCGCGAACGGACTGCATGTGTTGCAGCAGGCCTGGATCGCTGAAGAGGTTCCGCAATGCGGATACTGCCAGACCGGCCAGATCATGTCTGCGGCAGCGTTGCTCGCCAAAACACCGAGCCCTTCCGACGATCAGATCACCGAAGCGATGAACGGCAATCTCTGCCGTTGCGGGACCTATGAGCGTATTCGCAAAGCGATCCATCGGGCCGCGGGACAGGCAGGCGCGCGATGAGCCCGCTCTCACGCCGTGAATTCGTAGCCGCTGGAGTCGCCGCAGGCACGGGACTCGTCATCGGCTTCTATCTGCCGCGCTCCGGAAAATCGAAGAAGGAATTCTTCTCGCCCAACGCCTACCTTCGCATCACTCCCGACAACAAAGTCACCATCGTTGTGGCGCGCTCCGAGATGGGCCAGGGAGTGCGCACGGCCCTTCCAATGATTCTGGCCGAAGAACTCGAAGCCGACTGGAAGCAGATTGAAGTCGAGCAGGCCGGAGCCAGCACGCTCTACGGTGATCAGACAACCGGAGGCAGCGCGAGCATACGTACGACCTGGGATCCGATGCGGAAGGCCGGAGCCGCGGCACGCGAGATGCTGATCTCCGCCGCTGCGCTGACCTGGAGCGTTCCGCGTTCGACCTGCACGGCAGAGAAAAATTACATCAAGCACGCCGGAAGTAATCGCAGCCTGAGTTATGGCGATCTCGTCGATAAAGCGTCCACCCTGCCGATCCCGACCGACGTTCCTTTGAAGCAAAGCAAGGACTACAAGATTGTCGGACAGCGATTGCCGCGAGTCGACTCGCCCGACAAGGTAAAAGGCCAGGCAACATTCGGCATCGATTTTCGCTTGCCGGGAATGAAATACGCGGTGCTGTCGCGCTGCCCCACGATCGGCGGAAAGGTATCGGCCTTCGACGATAAAGATTCGAAGAAAATTTCCGGAGTCACCTTCGTCGGCAAGATCAGCGACTCTGCCGTTGCCATCGTTGCCGATAGCGTGTGGGCCGCGATGGAAGGCCGCCGGGTGCTGAACGTCACCTGGGACGACGGTCCGAACAAAGATTTGAACACTGCCGCTTTGATGACCTCGCTCAAGCAGGGCGCAACGAAAAAAGGGGCGAGCCTGTATCTTTCCGGCGATCCTGCGAAAGTTTCCGGACGCACCGTCTCCGCCGAATACACTCTGCCCTACATGGCCCATGCGCCCATGGAGCCTGGCAACTGTACCGCGCACTATCAGGGTTCGAAGTGCGAGTTGTGGGCGCCCACGCAAGTTCCGCAGGATTGCCGCGACTCGGTTGCTCCGGCGATCGGCCTCGATCCCGACCAGGTGAAAGTGAATGTCACGCTGATGGGCGGCGGCTTCGGTCGCCGGCTGGAGCACGACTACGCCGTCGAAGCTGCGCTGGTCTCGAAAACAATTAACGGTCCGGTGAAAGTTCTCTGGACGCGCGACGACGATATGCGCTTCTCGCCCTATCGCCCTGCGAGCTTGCATCAACTGAGCGCAAAACTCGATGGATCGGGATATCCCGTCGGTCTGACGCACCGGCTTATCTCACCCTCGATCAGCGGGCAAAAAGGTACGCCTATCGCCAACGGAGTCGATCCCGATCTTCCCGACGAAGCAGGACCGGTTTACGGAATTCCGAATTACTCGATCGAGTACGTCGTGACCGAGACGCCCGTACCGCTCGGCTGGATGCGTTCGGTGTACGCCCTGCAAGCGGCGTTTGCGCTTGAAAGTTTTATTGACGAACTGGCAACGGCCGCCGGCAAGGATCCGCTGCAGTATCGTCTTCACCTGCTAGAGAAAGATCTCGATCTGCAATATTTCACCACGACCTGGCACACGGCGCGCATGCGCGGAGTTCTTCAACTCGCCGCGGAGAAAGCATCGTGGAACAAGCCGCTCCCCGCGGGACATTTTCGCGGAGTCGCGTGCTTCGGGTGCTTCGCCTCGTATATGGCTGAGATCGTTGAGATCACGATGGAAAACGATCAGCCTCGCGTTCATCGCGTCGTGGCCGCGGTCGACTGCGGGCAAGTCATCAATCCCGGCATTCTCGAGCAGCAGATCCAGGGCGGAATCGTTTATGGATTGGCGAATGCGCTGCGCGCGAAAATTACGATCGAGAAAGGACGTGTCGTCCAGGGAAATTTCGACGACTACGCGCCGCTTCGGATGGAAGAAACGCCGGCCGTCGAAGTGTACGCGGTTCAGAGCAGCGAAACTCCTACAGGAATTGGCGAGCCATCGCTTCCGCCCCTTGCACCCGCACTCTGTAACGCCATGTACGCCGCCACAAAAAAGAGAATTCGCGCGCTCCCGATCCAAAGCTGATCGAAAACGAAGGCGGTGCGCGCAGGCAGCCAGGTAGCGCCGCCGCTCCGCCCTCTGCTCCAGCAACACGAACCACCGCAACTCTCAGGAGAATCAAATGCTCCGCAAGTGCATAGTCACCGCCGTAATCCTTTCCGCAACATCATTCGCCCAGACCGCGCCCACCTCCGCCGTTACCGCCTCCCGCCTCCCGCCTCGCCCACCTTCGCCACGGCATCAACCTCAGTGAATGGTTCGCGCAGGTCTACGATCCACGCGGATACACCAAAGAGCATTTCGAAACCTGGACCACTTCCGCCGACATCGCCTTGATCAAATCAGCGGGCTTCGATCACGTGCGCCTCAGCGTCAATCCCCAGCCGATGATGGACGCCGCGCACCGTCAGCACGGCAGCGAGGATTACTTCGGCTACCTGGACGCCGCGATGAAGATGATTCTCGATGCCGGGCTTTCGGTCCAACTGGACATGCATCCCGACTCCGATTTCAAAACCCGCCTCGCCAAGGAGGACGACTTCGTCGAGCGCTTCGCCGACTTCTGGCGCGGCGTGGCGCAGCATTACGCTTCCTGGGATACGGACCGGATCCTGTTCGAGATCCTGAATGAGCCTGAGATGCGCGACCCTTACCGCTGGTACGGAGTCGAGTCGAAATTAGCCGCCGCGATTCGCCAGGGAGCGCCCGCAAATACGATCATCGCCACCGGTGCCAAGTGGGACGACGACTACGACATGCTCTTCCTCGAACCGCTGCGCGATCCAAACGTCATCTATGTTTTCCATTTCTACGATCCGCACATCTTCACTCATCAGGGAGCCACGTGGGGCGCGTATTACTGGCACTGGCTGAAGGGACTGCACTATCCGTCGAACCCGGAGAACGCAGCGAAGGTGGCTGAGACGCATCCCTGAGGCCGTTCATCGCATGGATGTGATCCGCTACGGACAAGACCACTGGGATTCGTCGCGCATCGAAGCAGAAATCAATCAGGCCGCCGACTGGGCCAAACGCAACGGCGTTCCCCTCGTCTGCAACGAATTCGGCGTCTATCGAAAAGCCGAGCCGCAGGATCGTATCGCCTGGATCAAGGATGTGCGCACCGTCCTCGAACGCCACAACATCGGCTGGGCCATGTGGGATTACTCCGGCAGTTTCGGAGTGGTCACGAAGAAGGACGGCAAGAATGTTCTGGATGATGACACGGTAAAGGCGCTGGGGCTAAGACCCTAAGCCTGTGTAGGGGCGGACGCATTCGTCCGCCCCGCGGAGCGAAAGCGACGCGTGCCAGCGCCGGAGTCCCGTCCGACAGCCTGCCGCGCCAACCGTTCCATTGCGCTTCGCGCGCAACTCCGGACGAATGCGTCCGGCGCTACACGATCTGTTCTGTTTTGGCATCCGATAAATAACCGACCAGATTGTGTAGGGGCGGACGCATTCGTCCGCCCCGCGGAGCGAAGGCGACGCGTGCCAGCGCCAGAGTCCCCTCCGACAGCCTGTCTCGCCACAATCGTTTCCATTGCGCGCTTCGCGCGCAACCCCGGACGAATGCGTCCGGGGCTACACGATCTGTTCTGTTTTGGCATCCGATAAGTAACCGACCAGATTGTGTAGGGGCGGACGCATTCGTCCGCCCCGCGGAGCGAAAGCGACGCGTGCCAGCACCGGAGTCCCGTCCGACAGCCTGCCGCGCCAAGCCGTTTCCATTGCGCGCTTCGCGCGCAACCCCGGACGAATGCGTCCGGGGCTACACTTCTGGAACTCATCACGATCGAATGGTGTCTAACACGCTGCGGAGCCGTGCCTATTCGAAAAGGCCCCGCATGTGCCGCAGCCTGCTAGAGTCCACTGGGAGGATCACTATGCTCGAGGCCGTGCACCTGACCAAGCGCTACGCGTCCCTGCCTGCCGTCGAAGATCTTTCCTTCACGTTGAAGCCCGGCCAGGTGCTCGGATGCCTCGGACCGAACGGCTCGGGCAAGAGCACGACCGTAAAAATGCTCACCGGTTTGCTCGATCCCACGCGGGGTAAGGTCCAGTTCGATGGCCGCGACATCCGCGACGATCTCACCGGATACCGCAAGTGTCTCGGGTACGTTCCCGAGGAACCGCTTCTCTACCCGTATCTCACGGGATGGGAGTATCTCGAGATGGTAGCGACGCTTCGCGGAATGGCGCGTTCCCGGCTAGCGATCATCATTGATTCCCTGCTCGAGCTCTTCTCGATGCATCCTCATCGTTTCGCAAGTATCGGCACCTACTCGAAGGGCATGCGCCAGCGCATCTTGCTGATCGCCGCGATCATGGACAATCCTCAAATCGTAATTTTTGACGAGCCCCTTTCAGGCCTGGATGTCACTTCGGCTCTGATCTTCAAGACTCTCGTCCAGGAGCTTGGCCGCGGAGGCAAACTTGTCTTCTATTGTTCGCATGTGCTCGAGGTGGTCGAGAAGGTTTGCACCGATGTGCTGATCCTGCGCAGAGGAAAAGTCATCGCCCAAGATTCGGTGACGAATATCCGCAAGCTTCTCGGCGAATCTCTCGAGAACACATTCCTGCATCTCGTCGACGACGTCGACACCGGGCGCGTGGCGCGGGACATCATGTCCGTCATGAAGGCTGCATGATCAGCCCTGCCGAAGTAGCGCGCCACTGGTGGGAGCACTATCGTGAACGCCCGTTCCTGCGGCTGTTCCGAATCTTCGTCGAGCGTATCTTTCGCGGCGGCGGAGACGCCGATTCCGAAGGGGTCGATCTGGGCGTTGGATTGATCCTCACCCTGCTGGCCCTGCCGGGAGGGTTCGTCTCGGTTCTCATGTTCGTGAAGTATTCGACGTTTCTTTCATGGATGCGCGGCATGCCGCAGGCAGATCCGCTGGCGGTTGCATTGCCCGACGAATACTTCTTCATCACGCTCGCGATGGCCGTCGCGGGAACCGTCGTCGGTCTGGCGTTGGGATGCAGTGTTCCCCGACCGGCGCGACTATATGAACTTCGTGCCCCTGCCGGTTTCTACCCGCTTGATTTTCTATTCGAATTTGGCTGCGATCGTCGCCCTCGCCGCGCTGCTCGCATTCGATGTGAATGCCGCCTCTTCCCTGCTTTTCCCGCTAGGCGTTGCAGCCACGCAGAGTTCGTTTCTGTTCTTCGTTAAATTTGCCCTCGTTCACGTGCTCGTCGTTGCTCTGGCCAGCGTCTTTGCTTTCCTCGCAGTTCTGTCACTGCTCGGATGCCTGCTCGCAATACTTCCGGCTCAAGCATTCCGAAAGATCTCGCCCTACGTCCGCGCCGCGATGATCATGTATTTTGTAACGCTGTTGAGCACGAGTTTCGCTGTCCCGGATCTTCTTCAGGATGCCTCACGCTCTCGCACGTGGATAAGGCTGATTCCGTCTTGCTGGTTTCTCGGCCTCTGCCAATCGTTGCGCGGACACGCTGGCCCGGACCTCGAAGCCCTGGCGCAATATGCAGTTCCATCCGTAGCGCTGGCGATCGCTCTCGCATTGCTCGTCTATGCGGTCGGATACCGACGTCATTTCTTACGCATCCCGGAACTGGCCGAGACTCCCGCGACTCATCGCATACCACGCCTGGCATGGGCCAGAGAGCTTTTCGACCGAAAGATTCTGCGCACGCCGTTCCAGCAAGGCTGCTTTCACTTTGTTTGCCGGACTCTGTTTCGCAGTGAGGCGCATCGCCTGGCTCTCGCCGGGATCTTCGGTCTCGGAGTCGTCGTCGCGTCGCAGTTTCTCGCCAGCCCGTTGCAAGTCAGTTCCGCACCCACGGCCCGTCTTTCAGGCGACACGCTGGCCGTTCCATTCGTTCTCGCATTTATCGTGATCGTCGGGCTGCGCGCGATCTTCGAAATTCCAGCGGACTTGCGTTCCACCTGGATTTTTCGTCTCACGCTCGATCCTGAAAAACATGAAAGCCGGAGCTCAGCTCAAACGATCATTCTGACTTTCGTTATGCCGTGGATCGTTTTGATCGTCCTACCTGCCTACAGCTATTTCGACGGCGTACGGATCGGACTCATACACACCACTCTGGTTTCGCTGTGGTCGGTACTGCTGGTGAAAAGCGTGCTGATCCGATTCCGAAAAGTGCCGTTTACCTGTCCAATGCCGGTCTTTCAGCAGCATTCAATCGTGACGCTGCTGGGTGGCGTTCTCGAATTCTTCGTTTTCTCCGTGCTCACGCCTGCTGTGGAATCGTGGGCTGTCGTGAATTCCATCCGCATGATGGTTTTTCTTCCGCTCGCCGCGCTGTTTTGGTACATCCCGAGGCTAATCGAAAACTCGGCCAGCGACGTTGAAAGGAATCTGATCTTCGAAGAGCCGCCCACGCGAGCTGTACAACTGCTCCAATTGGGGGAGTGAAGCGTCAAGAATTGTGAGTCAGTTGAGTGTTGCTCGAAGATCCCTGGGTCGAAATGCGCAAGAACTTGCATACGCATTCAGGCCAAGAGAATCATTCCTTTCCCGCACTGCGCAATGGTTTGCACATAGGGTGACAAGGGTAGTACCGACGAGTCTAAAAAGGGAAGTTTAACCTTTTATCCTTATCAGTTTACAGTACAATGACGGAACACTCATCGGCATGGCACGTGCGTGCAGTAAGCACAGCGAATTCTGTGGTGTAGACTTGGAACACTTGGGTCCACGGACCCGCAAGGTTTTGTAAGTCTCGTAAGCATGTCCCCCCGATAAGCATGTTCTGGAAGTCAGCACTGATTCTTTCTTCGAGACGCTGAATACATGCAACAAATCTAAAAACTCGACGAACCTGGGAGGTTCATACGCTTGTCTGCTTCGACTAGTCATCTGATTGCTCCGCACGGCGGCGAACTCGTCAATCTCATTGTGACGCCGGAAAAAGCCGCAGAACTGAAGGCCAACTCACGGGAGTGGCCATCTTGGGACCTTACCGCCCGCCAGATTTGCGATCTTGAGTTGTTGATGAACGGAGGATTCTCTCCTCTGACCGGCTTTATGACTAAAGCCGACTACGAAGGCGTCTGCAAGAACATGCATCTCGCCAGCGGCGTTCTGTGGCCGATGCCGATCACGCTCGACGTGACAGAAGAATTCGCCAAGAAACTGACGCCGGGCACCAGCAAAGTCGCTCTTCGCGATGGTGAAGGCGTGATGCTCGCCGTCCTCCACGTAGAAGAAGTCTGGCAGCCAGACCGCGCCGCCGAAGCCAAGGCAGTGTTCAACAGCACCAGCAAGGCGCATCCCGGTGCCGACTACACGATGAACAAGGCCAATCCGTACTACGTAGGTGGACGGATCGAAGGACTGCAGTCTCCTTCGCACTATGATTTCCGCACCCTGCGCCTGACTCCAGCCGAGTTGCGCGCGGAGTTTGCCCGCGTTGGATGGCGCCGCGTAGTTGCCTTCCAGACCCGCAACCCTATGCACCGGGCGCACGTGGAATTGACCTTCCGCGCCGCAAAGCAGGTGGAGGCAAACCTCCTGATTCAGCCCGTCGTCGGCATGACCAAGCCCGGCGACGTGGACTACTACACCCGCGTTCGCTGCTACCAGTTGCTGAGCTCGAAATATCCGCAAGGAACTCAGAGACTCTCGCTGCTGCCGCTGGCGATGCGCATGGGCGGCCCTCGCGAAGCGATCTGGCATGCCCTGATCCGCAAGAACTATGGCTGCACCCACTTCATTGTCGGCCGCGACCACGCCGGTCCGGGCAAGGACACCGACGGCAAGCCGTTCTACGGTCCGTACGAGGCGCAGGAAGTGTTCAAGAAGCACGAAGCCGAAATCGGCGTCACCATGGTGCCTTTCAGCATGATGGTGTACCTCGAAGCCGAAGATCGCTACGTTCCAGATGACGAGGTCAAGAAGACGGACAAGGTCCTGAACATCTCAGGCACCGAACTCCGCAGCCGCCTGAATGAAGGCCGCGACATTCCTGGATGGTTCACCTATCCCGAGGTCGTGCACGAACTGCGTCGCAGCTTCCCGGCTCGCAGCCGGCAGGGTGTGACGATCTTCTTTACCGGATTGTCGGGCTCGGGCAAATCCACGATCGCAAACGTGCTGCTGACCAAGTTCCTCGAGGTCGGCGGACGTCCGGTCACCTTGCTCGACGGCGACCTGGTTCGTAAGCACCTGTCGTCGGAACTCGGCTTCTCGAAGGAGCACCGCGATATCAACATCCGTCGCATCGGTTACGTTGCTTCGGAGATCACGAAGAATGGCGGCATCGCGATCTGCGCGCCCATCGCGCCTTATGACGCGACGCGCAAGCACGTTCGCCAGATGATCGAGCCGTACGGTGGCTTCATCCTGGTGCATATCGCGACCTCCGTCGAAGTCTGCGAGCAGCGCGACCGCAAGGGCCTTTACGCCAAGGCGCGCGCGGGCATTCTGAAGGAATTCACCGGAATCTCGGATCCCTACGAGGTTCCACCTGATGCCGAAGTCACGATCAACACCGGCGAGCTCTCGCCCGAGGAAGCAGCGCAGGAAATCGTGCTGCATCTGGAACGCGAAGGCTTCATCGGGGTCAACGGGGCATCGGCGTAAGGGGAGACCGAACACGGGGCAACTATGGAGCTGTTAGTAGGCAAAATCCTGGTGGGCTTTGTTGTCGGCGTTCTCATCGGCCTTAGCGGCGTGGGGGGCGGCGTTCTGCTGCTCCCCGTGCTGATCTTCGGGCTGAAGGTTCCCGCAATCATGGCCGTCGGGTCCGACGCGCTCTTCAATTTCTTCACGAAGATTCCAGCCAGCCTGCTGCACCTGAAAAAGGGAACGGTGCGGGGAAAAGTAGTCGTTGCGCTGGCAATAGGAAGCGTTCCGGGATCGATCTGCGGCGTGAAATTGCTGATGCACATTCGCCACTTATACGGCGACGGCGTCAACAACTTCATCAAAACGGCAATCGGCGCGCTCCTGATCATTGTTCCAGTCCTCTTGTTGTTCCAGAAGCGAATCGAGGAGCGGATCGTAAATCGTCCGCCCACCATGAGGGGCTTCGCAGGAATGTCGGTGATCGGCCTGGTCGCCGGATTTCTGGTCGGCATGACTTCCGTCGGCTCGGGCAGCATCATCATGATGTTGCTGCTTCTGTTCTACAGTTTCCCGCCCAAGGTGAATGTCGGCACCGACATCGTGCATGCCGTAATTCTCACCGGCGTAACCGGTTTTCTGCATTTCAGAGCGGGCAATGTGGATCCCAGCCTCGTTATCACCTTGCTGATCGGCTCTGTCCCTGGAGGACTAGTTGGTTCGCATCTCGCCACCCGCCTTCCGATGCTCTGGTTGCGGCGTCTGCTGTGCGCATTGCTGCTCATCACCGGCGCCCGCATGTTGTGGGCATAATTCCTAAATGACTCAGGACCATATGAATTCTTCTGCTTACGCTGACATTCTCAAGCGCATTGAAGCGGCCATGGAAGCCGCCCGTACCGTCTTCGCCCGCTTCACCCCGGGAGCTATCGAAACCGAGTACAAGATCGGCCACGATCCGGTCACCGAAGCCGACCGCGCGGTCGACGCCGTTCTGCGGCAGAATCTGTTGCGCGAGGGCGAAGGCTGGCTCTCGGAAGAAACCGTGGATGACTTTGCCCGCCTTGATAAGACCCGCGTCTGGGTCGTGGATCCGCTGGATGGAACCCGCGAGTTCGTCCAGGGCATTCCCGAATTCTGCGTCTCGATCGGATTTGTAGAAAATGGCCGCCCGGTCGCAGGCGGCATCTGCAATCCGGCCACGAAAGAAACCATCATTGGCGCCATCGACTGTGGCGTGCTCTACAACGGCCAGCCGGCGAAGCCGAGCCAAAGAGCGGAACTGAAGGGATCGCTGATTCTCGCCAGCCGCAGCGAAGTGAAGCGCGGCGAGTGGCAGCAGTTCCAGAGCGGCGAATATCAGATTCGGCCCATGGGATCGGTCGCCTACAAACTCGGCCTCGTCGCAGCCGGGAAGGCCGACATTACGTTTACCCTGACCCCGAAGAACGAGTGGGATGTCTGCGCGGGCGCGGCGCTGGTTCAAAGCGCGGGAGGCTTCGTCAGTACGCTGGAAAATACTCCGCTGCAGTGCAACCGGAAGAATCCGCTTCTGACCGGACTTCTCGCCGGCGGACCGCTTCTGCGCGAACCGTTACTGGCTGCGGTGCAATCGCACCTGCCGGCAGCGGCCAGCGCGTCCAACCGCGGATAGTCCGTCCCATCCGAAAAATCTCCAGGCGACGGCGCATTCGTTCGAGTGCCCGTTTTCAATTTCCAACTCCAATTTCAATCTTCAATTTGCCTTGAGATGTCAGAACAGGATCGACGGCAAGTACGCACCCGCCGGTTCGTTGTACAGCCCCATTGTCATCAGCGTCATGACCTGCGTGACGCGAAGGCGATTCTCGAGGCACCAGCGGAAGAGTTCCGCGTTGCGGGTCGGGACAAGGATTCCTGAGCCCGAGAACTCCTTGGCTGTGGAAAGCAGAGCTTGCACGTCCTGATTCGATTCGCCGACCGCGTGCCCAAAGAATGCAACCGAGGAAGCGTAGGCCGTGACTTGCCCGTCTCGTTCGGCCACTACGGCTGTTCCCTGGTGGATCGCCTCGTTGAGATCGCCTCCACGGTCGTGTCCGTGAATTCGAACGCACAGATCGTTACAGGCGGAAAGATCATTTGGAGTCGCAGGCCGAACGCGATAGCCCGCAGGCGTCCTCTGAATCGGCGGTCCCTGCATACAGGCAAGAGGCTCACGCACCACGAAGCCGAGCTTGGCATAGAGCGACAGCGAACGGTTGTGGTAGGCCGCCTGCACCAGGCGAATGCCGGCGAATTTTTTTTCGTGGCCTCGATCAATGACGGCCTGCATCAACTGACGGCCTGCATTTCGGTTCTGTACCGTTGGATCAATCGTAATCGGTCCAACGCCCGCGATCGGGCTTCTCTCGTCGAGACAATTGCTCCCGATTAGCTGTCCACCCTGTTCAGCAACAACGCAATAAAACGACGGGTGCGCGAACATCATGGAAAGCACGCCGACGGCAGCTTCGGGAACCGGAAAATCCTGAGGAAAATTGTGCTGAGCGGCCAGCGATCCGAAGGCCTCGAAACAAATCTTTCCGCACACTTCGGCGTCAGCGGGGACAGCGCGACGAATGACGGTCGGCTGATTTTCAGTCTTCAACGCGCTCGGCTGTCTCATTCGATTTCGTTCCCTGTTTGAAGGGTCGCGCCATGTTAGGCAGGATGCGAAGGCAAGTCAATGAATGGAGGACGGGCAGAGGCAGCCAGGCGGGATCTTCAAAAGAAAAAATTGAGAGCGCTCACTTCAATCGGAGGAAACTGTCACGTCAGCGGAGTGCGTGCGCGCCGCGAAGTAGCCTGCCGACTCAAGTGCTCTTCGGTCCCGGCTCCGGCAACTCCGGCTCGGTGATCGCGTATTTCGCCAGGCAGAAGAGAGCGCGAAATCCGTCACGCCATCCGATCTTCTTTCCTTCTGCGTATGTGCGTCCCGAGTAGCTGATGCCCACCTCGTAGACGCGCAACTTTCTCTTGGCGATCTTCACCGTAACTTCGGGTTCGAATCCGAAGCGGTCTTCTTCAAGCTTGATCGATTGGATAACCTCGCGCCGGAACACTTTGTAGCAGGTTTCCATGTCGGTCATGTTGAGGTTGGTCACGATGTTCGACAGCAGGGTGAGAAGCCAGTTCCCGACCGAGTGCCAAAAGTAGAGCACGCGATGCGGACCGCCTCCCATGAAGCGCGATCCGTACACCACATCGGCCTGTCCGGATTCCAGTGGTCCGAGCAACTGCTGATAATCTTTGGGATCGTATTCGAGGTCTGCGTCCTGAATGACGACGTAGTCTCCGGTGGCCTCCTGAATGCCGCGGCGCAGGGCCGCGCCCTTTCCCATATTTCGCGGCTGCAGAAAGACTTTCATCTGCGGCCATCGCGTTTGCAGTTCGGCGAGAATCTCCCGCGAGCCGTCTTTCGATCCGTCATCTACGCACAACATCTCGATATCAAGCCCCACCGAAAACACGCGTTCGATGACCCGGCGCAATGTCGCCTGCTCGTTGTAGACCGGAATGACCACGGAAAGTTTCATGTGCGGAGCATTTGATTCTACCGGATGACGGCGGAATGCAGCTCTTCACGGCCGCGGACAAGCAGGCCAGCCCTCAAGCGACAAAGGACCCGCATAGGCGAATTGCGGCGTTGAGGCGGGATGGTAGAGATGGAACTACAGGATCAGTCCGCGGCGACGTCGGGCTTCGCGGCATCCGCAGCCTGCTGCTTGACCACGCGGTTCGAGGGCAGCCCGGCGTCGCGGATCTTGTACAGCAATGCTCGATAGCTGATGCTCAACGCCTTTGCCGCCCGCTTGCGGTTCCAGTGATGATTCTGCAGAACCTTCAGGATCACCTTGCGCTCGAGTTCGCGCACAGCCTGGCGCGTAAGCTTCTTCAGCGAAATCACCCCGTCCACCGGTATCTCGGTGTTGAAGAAATCCGGGCTGCGCGGCGTCAGGTCGGAAGAGATCACGTCCTCATTTCCAAGAATGACGTAACGCTTGATCAGGTTTTCCAGCTCGCGGATGTTTCCCGGCCAGTGATACTTCCGCAGCGTCGCCATCATCTCGTTGGAGAGAGCCTTCGCGCGGCAGTTATATTTCCGGTTGTGATACTCAAGGAAATAGTCCACCAGGTCCGGAATGTCGCTGGCCCGCTCACGTAACGCCGGCATATGCAGGTTCACGACATTGATGCGGTAGAACAAATCCGACCGGAAGGTGCCGTTCTCAATTTCCTGCTCGAGCTTCCGATTCGTGGCGCAGACCACGCGCACTTCGACCTTCTTGTCTTCCTGCGCGCCGATGCGGCAGAACTGTCCGTCCTGCAACAGCTGCAACAGCTTCGACTGCAGCGACATGTCGAGCTCGGAAATCTCGTCGAGAAACAGCGTGCCACGGTGCGCCATCTCCACGCGCCCGGGCTTCACGCCATAAGCGCCGGTGAAGGCGCCCTTCTCGTAGCCGAATAACTCGCTTTCGAGAAGTGTTCCGGGAATCGCGGGGCAATTTACCTTGACCCACGGCCCGGTTCGCCAAGGCGAAGCGGTGTGGATCATGCGCGCGATGATGTCTTTGCCCGTCCCACTCTCACCTTGAATGAGCACTGGAACGTTAGCGCCCGCAAGTTTGCCTAATCGCTCGCGGACAGCTTGCATCACCTCAGTCCGGCCAAAAACAATCTGGTCGGGAGGCATTTCCCCCAAGGGCTGGACGAGCGAATTCACACTGCCAGTTGTCATGAATGATTTTTTACCAATTGGGGGGAGACGTCTCTAACGGTGCACTCAGAGAGCCAATCATGTCCGGCCTCGTGGGGGATCATCTAAATCTAGACTATGTGGTTGATGGATATCAACTTACCAAAGAGCGGCGGGGAGCCACGGCAGTAACCCGGTTGAGATCCCTTCAGTAACCTCGGATGGTTACTCGAGGGTAAAGCTTTTCACACAGGGGAAAGCATCTTCCTAGATCGTACAATTTTTTTCTCAGTCAACAACGCGCGAGAGAACTTCAACCCCATCAGGAAACCGCCTTGCATAGGAATGGTGCGCAGGGTCTTCGCTTGAAGACTGCGAGCGACCTGGGGAAACGTGGTTGCGTCAGCAACCGGAGCGCTGGGGATCTCGAGGCGCAGTTTCGAAACTGCCGGCAAGGCACGGCGAATTGCCAACAGCATTCCGCCTGCGCTCACGTTGAGGGCGGTCGCAAACTCGAGTGACTCCTTGCCTTCATCGTCCAGGCTGCGGACGAATACCGGGATAGCCAGGGGCAGCCGGGGCCACTTGCGCCGCTCGGTCTGCGATCGTGCTCCGTTCAAAAGTCCTCCAAGTGGTCGGTAAGGACAAAGCACTCAAAAGGCCAAATTTCCGGCCGATATTCGGCGTGCCCCGGCAAAAACACAGCTTTCCGCGCTGGTAAGCCAGCAAAACCATCAGAAAAGCCATGGTTTTGGGCATGTATTTTCGTCTCTTGTTTGCTAAAAGCCGACGTCCCCAATGCTCCAGTCCGCAAACAGAAGTGCATAGTTTTGCTACACTTGGGTAATTTCCTTGTCCATTTTTCGTTGACAAGCCCTGACCCCTGACATACGATTTTTGTACCAGCACTCCTGTTGACAAGACGAGTGCCGCCGTTCCTCTCCCCGTGTCAACCTGTGGTCTCTCATATATGGCTTCGGCCCGTAAGAATTCGTGCGTCCCCGACGCTGCAGTGGCACCAGAACTTGCGGCCGGCATTGCTTTGCGTACCGACGCCGATCTGCCAAGTCCCGAGAATCTTCTTCAGGAATACAAAGAGCTTCGCGAACGCCTGCATCGCACCACGAATGCGCTCGGATCGGCTGCGCATGATCTGAAGACTCCACTTTCGATTTTGAATGGATACATTGAACTGCTTCAAAGCGAAAAGTTGGGTCCGATCAGTCCTCGTCAGCGCGAAGTGTTGCAGGACATGCGCGACAGCGGAAAGCGCCTTCAACAATTCATTCAGGATTTCCTGACCTACAGCGCGCTTGAAACCGGCGGCCTGCGTATGAAGTTCGACACCGCCAACATCAACGACTGCCTCTCGGGCGTTTGCCGCCTGTGGTCGAACCGCTTTCAGGAAAAAGGAATCGCGCTCTATTTTCTCGCCAACGAGAAGCTGCCGATTTTTCCCTTCGACGCTCCGAAGCTTGAGCGCATCATCTCGAATCTGCTGGAGAATTCGTACAAGTTCACGCCGAAAAGCGGCACGGTCTGGCTGCATGCCGAGCCGCACATGTGGGAGCGCCGCGCTGCGTCCATGCCATCAACATCGGAGCGCCGCCGTCAGAATCTCGCGCATCCCAACTCGGTCAAGGTAAGCGTCTCCGACACCGGTCCGGGAATCCCGGCCGAATTTCATCTGGAAGTATTCGACGATTTCTTCCGCGCGCCCGGATCCGAGAGCCAGGACGGGATGGGCCTCGGCCTCGCAATTGTTCGTCGCCTGGTACAGGGCATGGGCGGTAAAATCTGGGTGGAAAGCGATCCCGGTGGGGGCTGCAAATTTTCTTTCCTTATTCCTTACAAACCGGCCGTTGCGGCCGCCAGCAAGGGGAAAAAATAGATGAAGAAAACCGCCAAGATCCTGCTGGTGGACGACGAACCGGGGATGCTCCGCTACATCAAGACTCTTCTCGAAGTCGACGACTACAAAGTCGAGACCGCCACGACGGGCGAAGAAGCTTTGGAAAAAATCGAGAAGGGACTCGCGCCTGACCTCGTTCTGCTCGACGTATTGATGCCCGGCATCGATGGTCTGCAAACGCTGGAACAATTGCGCCAGAAACAATCGAGACTGAAAGTCGTGATGCTCTCTTGCGTGAACGATACGCGCAAGGTGGTGCAGGCGATGAAACTTGGCGCGCAGGATTACCTCACCAAACCATTTCAGAAAGCTGAACTCGACGCGGTCATCGATCTGTGCCTCGGACACAAGCAAACGTTCAACGGAGAAGTTGAGGAACTGGCAGAAGATACGTTCTTCATCGCCGCCAGCCCCGCAATGCGGAAGATTCGTTCGCAGGCTGCGCTTGTGGCGAACGTCGACATCCCTGTCCTCCTTCTCGGAGAGAGCGGAACGGGAAAAGAAGTTCTGGCGCGGCTGATCCACAAACTTTCTCCTCGCGCGCACCGCACATTTCTCAAGGTGAACTGCGCAGCCGTTCCCGGCGAACTTCTGGAAAGTGAATTGTTCGGATACGAGCCTGGGGCCTTCACCGGCGCGACACACGCCAAGCCCGGCAAGTTCGAGCTTTGCAACAAGGGCACGATCCTGCTGGATGAAATCGGCGAGATGCCTCCGCTGTTGCAGGCGAAGCTGCTGCACGTATTGCAGGACCAGCAATTCTCGCGCCTGGGCAGCCGCTCGGTGATCAAGGTAGACGTCCGGATTCTCGCGGCTACCAACATCAATATTCCTGAAGCGCTCGCCAACAAACGCCTGCGCGCAGATCTTTACTACCGCTTGAACGCTTTTACCCTGAGCTTGCCGCCGCTGCGCGACCGCAAGGAAGAGATTCCAATTCTTCTGAAGCATTCGATGACGCGCATGGCCGAGCGCTATGCTCGACCTCCGTTGCCGCTGTCTCCAAATCTGTTACAGGCATGCCAAAACCACTCGTGGCCGGGCAATCTCCGCGAGCTGAATAACTTTCTGAAGCGCTACCTGATTCTCGGTGACGAGAATCTCGCCGTCACCGAGCTAGTGCCCAGGCATGATGGCAACGGTGGAGGACACGGGGATGGGTCATCCAAGAACGATGGCGGCGGTTTGAAATCCCTGGCCCGTTCGGCGAAGGATGAGGCCGAGGCGCTCGCCATCACGCAAGCACTTGAGCAGACAAACTGGAATCGCAAACAGGCTGCGGCGATTTTGCAGATCAGTTACAAGGCATTGCTCTACAAGATCCGGCAGTACGGTATTGCCGAAGCCAAGGGCGGCCATCACAAGCTTTCGGCCGGCGCCTGATTCTCAACGCATTTCGATCGCAAGAAGAAGCCCACGACTCTACGCCGTGGGCTTCTTTCTTCTAGCTCGCAAAGCTTACGGAACAGTTAGCGTCACGGCCTGACTCTTGGAATTCGTGCCTGCCGAGGCGGTGACTGTCACTGTATAGACACCAGGCGGCGTTCCGCTGGCGGGCGTCTGTGTGCTGCTGTGGCTGCAGGCCGGCAGGAATACCAGCAGGCCGAACACGGTGCAAAGCATCAGCAGTCCGGCGATTCGACGACGACGGCGGCTTCCAGAACCGGCAACCAGCATCAATCCCGGAATCACGAGGCCCATCGCAAACAGGAACTTCGGAAAAAATACCGCTGGCACGATCACTGGACGCGGCGTCGTAGTGATCGCCAGATTTGTAGAACCAGTACTCGCGGTCTGCAGCGTGACGCTAGCTGGATTAAATATGCATGACGACCCGGTTGGCGTTCCGGTACAAGAGAAAACAATGCTTGATGCGTAGACCGGATGCGGTGAAACCACCACGGTGTAATTCGCCGTTTGACCTGCGGCCGGTACGGTCTGATTGGGCGGATTCACGCTCATGCTGAAATCCGACATCGTTGCCGACACCGAGGTTTGCGCCAACACGATGTTGCCCGGCGCGATTGCCTGCACGGTGCCGCCGTTGAAGGTGGCCTGACTGCCGCTGCTGTTCCCCGTCGGAGTCACGTTGATAGTCACGGTGGCCGTAGATCCCGATTGAATCGACATCGGGCCGCAGCTGATGCCGGTACTGTTGGATCCCGCCCCTGAGCAATTCCCTGCGCTCGAACTTGCCGTCACAGCAGTCAGAGGGACACCGGTTTTATTCGGATCCAGATCGTCTGTGACGGTAATGCCGGTGGCAAGATCAGGACCGTTATTTGTAATCGTGTACGTAAACGTCGCCGACGTACCCGCGTTGACAAATCCCTGGGTCGAGGTCTGAGTGAGAATGCCTTGAATCGACAGGCTGACGGCGCTGGCAAGCTGGGTTACGAAGGCATCGTAGCCTCCACTGTTGACGGTGCCCACAGTCAGCGGCTTGTTCACCTGCAAATCAGCCGAATTGGTGTCACCGGAAAGATACGTGTTCTGATTCACGTCCAGCGCGATACCTGTACCCGAGTCGGTTCCCGTCCCGCCAAAATAATTGGCATACGAGGCGATCGTCGTCTGCCCGGTGACGGCCGAGGTGTTCAAGCGAGCCACGAACGCGTCCTGCGGGCCATTCAACGAACCTTGAATCGAATTCGGATTCGGCGACAAGGGGAAGGTTCCGTCAACATTGGTGAATGGAGACTGCGTCCATCCGGTGATCAAAGCGCCAGCAGCGGTGTCAACGGTGATCGCAGAGCCCACATCGTTGTTGGCGCCTCCGACGTATGAGAAATAATTCAAAGCTACGTTGGTGGCGGTTCCCGTCGTCGTAGTCGTCGGATTGGTCAACCTTGCGGCGAAAGCGTCACTCGGAGCGCCAGTTAGCCCAGTGGGACAGGAAATGGGGGTAGTACTGCTCGTGGTCTGCGGAGTGTTGTTAAGGCACTTTTGATACGAAGCGAAGCTGAACAGGCTACCGGTGTTCACGAAGTCGTCGGAATTGGTTGTGCCGACGACGTACACGTTCGCCGCGCCAGTATCGAGCGCGACCCCGGTGCTTGAGTCAGTTTCCGAACCGCCCAGGTATGTGGACCAGATGAGCTGCTGGCCCTGTCCGCCCGCTGGATTGATCTTCGCCACAAATGCATCCGTCGCGGTGTTCGTGGTGGCGGTCGTACAAGACTGGGGATTCACGACCGTAGTCGGAGGGGGCTGATCGAGGCAAGGCTGATATGCATTGAGAATTGGAAAGTCCGTGCTGCCGCAACCCGAGCATCCGGTGTAGGTGAAGTTTGTGGTGCCAGTGAAGTAGATAATTCCGGAGGTGTCTACCGCGATGCCGCCACCCACGGCGACCGGCGTAGCCGTCTCGAAATTGCCTCCACCGAAGTAGGTCGAGTACGCAATGCTTCCCGTCCCAGTCGATTGAGTATTGACCTTGGTCACGAAAAACTGGATCGACGACCTCGGGTTCGCCTGAAAAGCGAGCGCCTGCGGCACGGTGCTAGCCGGAAACTGATCGGTTGTGCTGGCGACGTCCTGCGACGTCGTACTTCCCGTGACGAATACGTTCCCGAACGAGTCGATCGTCATCCCGCTGGCGATTTCAGTTCCGTTGCCGGAGAGATACGAGGAATACTTCAGCGTAGCCGCAGCCGGATCCAACTCCGTCACGAACGCGTGGGAGGTTCCGGTACTGCCCGCTTGCGGGACGCTTTGATACGCCGTAGAGGCGATCGTCGGAAAGTTGGTGGAAGAAGTGGTTCCGACGACGAAGGCATCTCCGGCGCCATCCACTTTGATTCCCGCGGGAGTATCGGTTCCATCGCCACCGAGGTAGGTCACATAGTCGAGCACGGCCGCGATTGAGCCGAGAGGGGCGGTGATCTTCGCAACGTAGGCATTCTGCGTGCCAGCCAGCGCTCCCTGAAATACGGTTCCGCCCGACGGAGGAAGGTTCGCGGATGTGGTCGAGCCTGTCAGATAAATATTGAAGCTGCCATCGACGGCCACTGACGAGGAATGCTCATCGCCGCTGCCGCCGAAGTAAGTCGAAAAATTCAGGATCGGATCGATGACCAATTCGCGCGACCGGTCATAAGCGCCAATGGCGAATCCGGCGCGGTTCGCACCGCGGAGCACGAAACTCCCCTGCACCGGGCGCTTCTGGCCGCCAATTTCCTGATACACCTGCGGAGCTTCCAGTCGGACGTCCCCGCCCCCGCACCGGATTACGAGCGCTCCGTCTTTCACCTGAAGCTGACGGGCGCCGTTGAATTGCAGTTCCGCCTGCGATGGATCGGCGCCGGGCGCTACCTGAAAGTCATATTCCAGTTGGCCCTGGTTGCCGTAAAAGACCAGATCGACGCCGGGGTAGACCTCTTGATACTTGACTCGCGCAAACTGGGGAACGCCGGTCCGCCATTTCGTCGGATCGTTGCCCATGAAGTAGTTGCTGTGTCCCGGCAGCGCCTCGGCGCCGGAAAGCTGGGCGTTACGATGCGCGCCTGCCAACTTCATCTCCAGATATTGGACTTGGGCTGTTTGCGAAACCTGAGACTTCTTCTGCGCATTCTTGTCCCGCTTATGAGCAACGAGGCCTAAGGTCGCCCCTTCAGATCCCAGAAACAGGCTGTACCCGGAGCCACGGGCCACGAACCGGGCGCGGGCATCCTGGGCATCGAGATTGCCTTGTCCCTGATTCGGCTCGAAGATCAACGGGAGCCCAGCAAAAAGGGAGCGCCCGCGGGTCTGTGTATCCTCATGCGCAGATATACCAGTCGTCGACTTGGCCGACGCCTGCGCTAATAGGCTCGGCGTGCCCTGCTGGATGGCGGTAGTTGCACCCGGAGCAGTCGCAAGATCTTTGCCTGGGCGGGCACCGAACCCGAGAAATGCGCATCCTGTCCCCAGCAGCACCAAGCCGGCAGCCAGAACACGACCTCGTATTACGGATGCTCTCCACCTACGGCGATCTACGTTCACGCGTTTCCTCCAATGCAATCTGATCAGTCTTTCGCTCAGTTCACTCCGCCCCGTTCGTCGCTTGACCTGTAGTGAGATTGAAGATGGCGCACGAGAGCATCGCTTCGGCACAATCCCGAGGCGAGCTTTGCCCGCAGCTTGCTGGTCACTGGAACTGGCGGAAAAATTAAATAACTACTTAAACATCTGCCGGATAGACAAGTCAAGCCGACCCCGGCATGCACCCGCTCCAAGATTCGTCAGATGCGTCCGGTATCGCCGGAAGATGCCGGGCAGGTCCAAGAAAACTGTGGAGTTCCAGAGGAAAATGGGGACAAAAGCCGCTGGACCCAGCGCCGCCACGAGGGCGGAAACTAGGGAGCATCGATCTTGTTCCGAATTCCGAACAAGATGCCCAAAACTGCAACATTGCGGCATTTTGCTGTTGCAAACGGCAAACAATTCTATAAATTGGGGCTGATCGATCGCTGTCGTCAACAGATTTGGCAGCTTCGCCCTGCCTTCTGTCCGGACCGGCCGTCGGCCCTTACGTGCTCAACAATTCCCAGGAACGGCGGTCAATGCGACGCTTCGATATGCGCCTTCCGGCGATCGTCCGCCTCGAAGGCGAGAGCGAATTTCATACCGAAACCCAGAACGTCAGTGCCCGCGGCGTCTTCTTCTATCTGGATCGTCCTGTGTCAGCCGGAACCCGGCTTGAGGTCACGCTTACCTTTCCGCCCCATATCACGCTGACTGAGCCGGTCCGAATCAAGTTCACCGCCCGGGTGATTCGAGTGGACCACGCCCTGCCAGCCGAACGCGTTGGCACCGCGGCCATGATCGAGGACTACGAATTTCTCCGCTCCGCCGAAAGCGTCGCCTTCCTCTCCGCCCTGCAAACCGAATGGAAAGTTTCGAATTAAAGGGACAGGATTACGGCAGCGGCTAAAGCCCGTTCTCAGGAGGCACTCACAATGGCATGGCTAAAGCCATGCCCCGATACGAACCTCAGACCCCACCAACTTGTGCCCGGTTGAGATTTGAGACTTGCATCAGGGCATGCCTTCAGGCGTGCCAATGGACAATCCAGTCGGGGAACGGCTTCGGCCGCTGCCGGTGTTCGGCGACAGACTATCTTCGTTAGCTCTGCATCTGCGTAGGGGGAAAAAAATGGCCCCATTTCTGGGGCCACGTTTCAAGAGGCTTCTATTGGTGGGCAAAGTTAGGAAAGGCGATGCTTGGGAATTTTACGCAGAGTGTCGAAGAGAGTGAAGGTCATGTAGAGTCGCCTCTTTGATTGCATTGATAGAAGCACTTGCTGCGCCAAATTGTGGAAATCCTGTGATTCAACGCACCGTGGCTCGTAAACGCTTATAGCGAAATGACTTATAAGTTAAACAAGCTGTTGCGAATGTAACTGCTGCAGGCGGTTTCGAACTATCGAGTGCACAACAATGCATATTGAATGCACCGTCGGATGCCAAGACAAAGTAAAAGCCCATGGAAATCCCACGGGCTCTTGAAAAAAAATGTGGTTGAAGTTAGCTGTTGCCGGCGACGGTGCGAAGCTTTCCGGGCAGGAAGTGGTAAGGAG
Source organism: uncultured Acidobacteriota bacterium (assembly GCA_963820895.1). GTDB lineage: Bacteria > Acidobacteriota > Terriglobia > Terriglobales > Acidobacteriaceae > Sulfotelmatobacter. The sequence continues at coordinate 98,082 of CAWGBW010000015.1, read as the reverse complement.
GCCAAGGACCGCTGATCGCGACCTCGCAGTTTTTAAGCTGCTTGGCGGCGGTACTGTAGCGGTTCTGGTACTTCTCCACGCTCTTGGAGTCGATGAGATGGGCGATGTCGATCAACATGCCCTCGGGTGCCACTTTCTTGCAGCTGACTTCTTCTTCCAGGGGGTTGAACAGCTTGTGAACCTGGACGGATAGAGCCCGCGCTTTGGTCTGACGCTCGCGCTCTCGTGAGGCTTTAACCTTCAGCTTGGACAAGTAGTCCCCGCCGACGGTGTCAGGAAGTTCAATGTCAATCATGGCTTCCCGCAGCGAGCCGTCACGAACAACCAGCTTGATGTGCATTTCCGACTTTCCGCGAAGTCTTGCTACGCTCAGGCCAAAGGCCCGGCGATTGACTCGGACCGCCTGGCGAAGAGCATCATCACTGTCAAAGACTGTGCCGAATTTGAAGGGAAGGACTGTGGAGTTGCGGAAGCAATTGCTCACTACTCGAGCGTGCTCAATTGCTGCTTTGTGATCGAGCTCACCGGCTGCGTGGTCGTATTCGCTGACGATTACCGCGAATTCACCACTAGGATAACTGAGAACTGCAGCGCCGTTGACCCCTTGTACCCCTTCTAGCAGGAAAGGGCGGCGAGTGCGGGTTCCATTTGGGAGGGTTTGGTGCTCGGTAAGACAGTACGCGTACCACGCCATATTTAACTCTCCGAACCGGGATGGAGGCGGACCAAGCCGTCTCTCACGTCGAGTTTTTTCGCCAAAGCTGAACTGCGTTTGGAAGTAAGGAAAAACGGGCGGTACCGGCTTTAATAGCGGAAGCGTTTACAGTCGCGCTCCCTGTGGTCCATCTTACTTTGGACACCTTGAAAAATGCAACTTTTTCTTGCCGAACGGCATCAACTGGCTTGCTTTTGGCCGGCTGCGGATGCCCGATCCTGCTGCGCCAATTGGACAACGCGCAGCATTTCATCCCAAGGCGCGGGTTTTCCCGTCCAGATCTCGAACTGCCGCGCCGCCTGGTGAACGAACATTTCGATGCCGGGAATGACTTGCGCCCCCCGCTCTTTGGCCAATTTCAGCAGCCGCGTTTCCGCCGGATCGTAAACCATATCAAAGACATAGCGGGCGTTGATCTCTTTGTCCTGCAGCGGCGTATCGCGTGAATTGCCCATCCCCACCGGCGTCGCGTTGATGATGACGTCGAAGGCCACTTTCTTCAGGTCGGCACGTTTCATGATCCGCGCCCGCGCCTGATGGGCCAGCTTCTTCGCCTTCGCCGCGGTCCGATTCAGGATGTAGACTTCCGCTCCGCGTTCTTTGAGTCCAAAGACAGCAGCGCGCGCCGCGCCGCCGGCCCCGATCACCAGGATCCTGGCATCTTCCAGCGTACTTAGCCGCCGCTCAAGGGGGCGCACGACCCCAGCCGTATCCGTATTGAAGCCGTACATCTTGCCATCCTGGGCGCGCACCACGGTATTGCAGGCGCCGACCTTATTCGTATGGGAGTCGGTGTTGTCCAGATGCGGCAGGATCGCCTGCTTGTAGGGCATGGTGACGCTCATCCCGTAAATGGGAATTTCTTTCACGCAGCTCAGCAGGTCTTTCAAGACCTTGGCGTGCAGGGCCAAATAGACGCCATTCACGTTTTCCCGGCGAAATGCGGCATTCATGATGGCTGGGGACAGGGAATGGGTGATCGGGTCGCCTACGACCCCGTAGACGCGCGTAGCCACATCCACCTGGTCGATCCGGTAGACGCTGCGCAGTTCCTGGGCGGTGACCTGGCCCGGTGCGGTCTCCTGCCCGGTACCGGTGGAGGCAAAGGTAAATTGGCTCCCGGCCCGCACTCCGAGAACGCGGCTGATGATCCCCTGTTCGCCCATGCACATCCCGACCAGCGAATGGCGGTCTCCCTCGCGCGCCAGGAACTTGATCATGGTCACGTTGTCGGACAGGGTAGTCGCCGTGCTGACCACTTTGTAGTAGTCGGCCGGGTAGGCCACCATCTTCTCGAGAGTCTCCTCGAGCTTCTTGGTTCCCCGAAAATCATGGAACGAAAGAACAATGGCCGCCTTTGTACGAAGCTTTTGTAACTGGCTTGCCTTGATCTTGCTGGCGGTCTGAAACTCGACGTCGATAAGCTGACATCCGGCGGCAACGGCCTTCGATAGTATGTCCATCTGGGAAGCGATGGACCCCTTGAACTTACCGCCGTTGGCGGCGCGCCGGCAGGTAGCGATCACCACCGTGCCCGGATTCATATCGAGGAACCGCTTGATCCTGGGCAGGCCCAAGGCGGGCTTGGCAAGGTAGTCTAACCTGAACTCTAGGAAAGAGTTATCGCGGACCACGCTTTCAGCCTTGTCCGCCATTTCATTGGCGTCCGACCCAATAATGGCTACACAGACTCGCGGCAGCCGCAGGGGCAGGGGGCGGGGCGAGAACGAGAGAACGGAACTGGTCATTCTGGATTCAGGGAACTGCGCAATGAACGGCGAATTATTACAGGGGCTTAATTAGTTATGCAACAAGGGATTACGTTCCAGAGCCAAAAAACTTCTGCTCCGGGGTTCCCAACACCCTCGTAACCTTGACCCTACCCCACCCCCTTGTTACCTTCCGGCTGAAGCCTTTCCTTTCTGGCATTTAACTATGGGAGAAGGACGCGAAGCGGCCTTTCCCGGAGGTAACATGAAGAAATCAGGACTGTTAGTGTTGATGCTCGCAACGGCAAGCTGGGCGCAGAATAGCGCAGCCAGCAGCCCAGGCGAAGCCCCGCAGGGAACCATGCCGACAACGGCCAGTTTTCCCACCGAGCGGGTTCAGACTCCCACATATTCCGACTTGTATTGCGCTGGATTCATCAGCAAGCAGATCCTGCCCGATGCAAACTATGTAGCCGGCGGATTGCAGACTCCTTCCACGACGAAGTTCACGCGTGGCGACCTCGTGTATCTCCAGGGAACCGGATACACGGCGGGAGCGGAGTACGAAGTCATTCGCGCTTTGCGTGATGCCAACGAGTACGAAATGTTTCCGGGTCAGCAGAAGCTGATGAAGGAAACCGGCCAGGCCTACGAAGAAGTCGGCCGCGTGAAGGTCGTCGACACTCGTAACAAGACCGCGATCGCGCAGGTCGAGTACGTCTGCGACGGCGTCAACCCGGGCGACACCACAATTCCCTTCGCCGAAAAGCAACCGATGACGTTCCACGAGTCGATCCGTTTTGATCGGTTCCTGCCCGCGTCCAGCAAAGTCTCAGGACGCATCGTCATGGGGAAGGATTTCGATTCACAGCTTGGAACCGGCCAGAAGGTTTACATCAACATCGGTTCCAACCAGGGCGTGAAGATCGGTGACTACTTCCGCGCGGTTCGTTCCTATGAAACGGACTTGCGTGATCCGGCCGACTCGCTCTCGTTCAAGGCCGCGATCGCCGAAGACACCCAGAAGAAAACTCCTTCCGTCGACCCCAAGATGTTTACCAAGGGGAACGGCCCAGTCATTCACGTGCGTGATCTGCCTCGCCGCTCAGTGGGTGAAATCGTGATCATCGGCGTGACCAACACCACTGCGACCGGAATGATTGTCTTCTCGCTCGAAGACATGCATGCCGGAGACAACGTGGAGTTCGATCAGAACAATTAGTTCGCTCGCATCATCGAAACGTTTCAGAGCCAGGAACGGGCAACCGTTCCCGGTTTTATTTGCCGTGTCGCTTATTTTGAATCTGGATCGCCGAAGACTTCGGCGGTGAACGCCTCGATGGTCGCGCCATTCTGCCATGCGTTCGGTGGCAGCCCGGCTTTCTTGCAGGTCTGTTCGAGAAAGGTCCCGCGATCCCAGCCGCGCTCAGCCGCCACTTGCGGCAAGAGCAGTCCCCGATGGGGCCCCATGCTGATGATCAGGCCGTGTTTTCCGATCTGAATCGTCTCAGGTCCAATCGGCTGCGGAGGCGACAAGATACTCAACTCAATTTGGAGTTCGCGGGCCTCGTCGATTGTCACGGGACGAAATCGGACGTCTTCAAAAGCGGCTGCCCTGGCGGTTTCCGCGACTGCGCGATAGACGGGACCAATCGCGAGAACGTATCCCACACAGCCTCGAAGCTGGCCGCGCAGGTAGAGCGAAGTGAATGCGCCGCGGGGCTCCGAGAGATGTGCGGTAGGTGGATCGAAGGAAATATTGCGCGACTCCAGCGCCGACACGATGGAATCGTGAGCCAAGCACAGAAGCGCGGATTTTTCGTCGGCCGAGAATTCGCCCTGAGACAAGTGTGCGGTACCGGGATCGAGCGAACTAGGTGGAGGCAGCGACATCGCGGTCAGCCTGTGGCGGCACAGGCTTTCTGCGCCGACTCAGAACGAAGGCACGGCGGCGGCGCTTTTCCCCGCGCCGGTCAATCTTCGACCAGAAGGCGACAAAATAGTCGATCGCCGACATCAGCGAAACGACCACCATGAACCAGATCGCAAGATATGCGATCCAGTGGATGGGGAGAAAGTAATTGCCGTACACCGGCCATTCTTTCCAGTGATGATCGAGGATGACGGCCACCACAGAAACAATCTGCGCGACCATCTTGAGTTTTCCAAGTTGGCTGGCCTCGATCGTGAAACCTTCCGATGAAGCGATCGAGCGCAGCCCACTCACGAGAAACTCGCGGCCAATCACGACGACAGCAATCCACGCCGGAACGAGGCTCGGATTCAACTGCACCAAGGTTACGAATGCGGCTGCGATAAGAAGTTTGTCCGCCAGCGGATCGAGCAAGATGCCGATCGTCGTCACTTGCCCACGCCGGCGCGCAAGATACCCGTCAATTCCATCGGTCATAGACGCTGCGATAAACAACGCCGATGCCAGCCACTCGCGCTCGCCATTCAGGCTGCTGAATCGGGCGCTCGACAGGATCCACATCAGCAAAGGAATGCTGAGGATGCGAATCAGCGTGATGGAATTCGGTAGGTTCACACTACGGGAGGCTCCGGTGGCCCAGCCGGCGACAATTTGATTATGCTCCACGAGTAGGGGGAACGCAATGGAGGGAAAACCCGAGAGTTCCATTTCTGGAGCCTCTCGGGCGGTTATCGCAAACTGGCAAAATTATTGACCGGTGCCGGTCTTGCCGAACGATGCGAGAATGCTCTCTCCCATCTGCAAAAGGTTGGAATGATCCGGAAGAGAACCGTTCGGGGTTAGCTTGTCCACGACGGTAGGCAGCCATTGCGACAGAGTCGAACCCGCTTCGTCAGGAGAGACTCCGAGCTTTTGTGCCAGATCCTGGATCGTATTTTGTCCCAGCGCCTGCTGGACTTGACCGGAGCTCACCGGCTGATTTTGGCCGGTACTGATCCAGGAGCTAATCACGCCTCCCAAGCCGTTGCTCTGAAATGCCTGCACCAGTCCTGAGATTCCACCAGGATGGCTTTGTATCATCTGCAGAATTGCCGCTGCTTGAGGATTTCCGCCAGCGAGTTTTCCGACAGCCATGCCTTCCAAATTGTCCAAGAGACCCATACGAGAACTCCTTTCGGGTGAGCGAACGCTGAATGTCGGGAATGAAGGGCGGGGATTGGTTGCTAACGTCCCGCCCTCGATCCTTATTTCTGTTTTGCGATGATCTTGTCCTTGATCTTGTTGTAGGTAGCCTGGGGCAGAACCTTCTTTCGGACCAGATCGGTCTTGGCCTTGTAGGGACGGCCATCGATGATTTTCTGCGAATACGCTTCTCCGATACCAGGCAGCGCATCCAGTTGATCCTTGGTGGCGGAGTTGATGTCGAGCAGGTCAGCCGACGCGGACTGCGCGGTGGCGGCCTTGGAACTCGCCGCTGTTCCTGTCGCTTGCGCCAAACCGAACGAACTGAAAATCGTAACTGCAGCCAGCAGGATGAGAGTGTGAGAAATCAGAGTTTTCTTCATATGTTTTTGTTGTCTCCTTGAGAATTGGAACTATTCAGTTTCAGAAGCCTTGTATCCGGCTGCCTTGGCTTCGTCTTCAGTCATGAACTTTCCGCTCTTGGTTTTGCCGTACCAACGCCCACTCTTGTGGTAGACCTTCGAGTCCAGATTGACCCAAACCTTTCCGGAAGATTTCGCCGAAGCGATTTCGCTATCCGAGGCGGTTGGCGTTGGGGCCGGTCTGGTCGAGGCTTTCTTCGCAGGCGCCATGGTATTGGCGGAAGCCGACGTAGTTGGAGCCGACGCACTTGAAGCCGACGATGGTTTCGGTGCAGCCGCCGCCGTCGAGCCGCCCGATGGCGCGGGAGAAGAAGCGGGAGTGGAATCCGAAGACGCAGTCGCTGCGCTCGACTTCCTGCTCTTTTTCTTCGAAGTCGTGCTGGCGGAGGCATCAGCGGCGGGCGTATCGGATTTCGAGGCTGCCGCATCTGCCGCCGGAGCAGCCGCGGCGTCGCCGGACGCGCTGTCCGATTTCTTGCTTCGCTTCGACTTCTTGGGGGTTGAGGCGTCGGCAGTCGCAGACGAGCTATCAGCGGCGGCTGCGTCCGATTTCTTGCTGCGTTTCGATTTCTTCGTGGTGGTGGAAGAGTCTGCCGATGCGGTGGAGTTGTCGGCCGCTGCGGCGTCCGCGTCAGCCTTCTTGCTCTTCTTCGATTTCTTCGGTGTGGAAGAGTCTGCTGATGCGGTCGAGCTGTCGCTCGCTGCAGCGTCTGCGTCGGCCTTCTTGCTCTTCTTGGATTTCTTTGTAGTTGAGCTGTCCGCTGGAGCGGCAGAACTATCCGCCGACGCCGCGTCCGCCTTCTTGGACTTCTTCGATTTCTTCTTTGTTGTGGTTGTACTTTGATCGGTACTGGAATCGGTTTGAGGTTGAGTTTGCGACAATCCGGTCATCACGGTGACGGCGAGAAAGACGCACAGGCATAAACACAAATTGAGAGGGCTAAGCTTTTTCACAGGTTTCTCCGATGAGCACAATTGAGACTGAGTACGTCTTAACTATCTTTGGGAAAGACGTTCGTGGCGCGAACGCGTCAAACCTGGTCCCGAGTGGCGGTGACATGATGACAAGGTACCGGCCAATGGTCAAGCAAACGAAAAGGCCTCCCAACAAGGAGGCCGGTTCGAAACCGCTTTGACATCAGGCGTAGATACCGCGCTGGCGAATCGTATAAGCAACGCGGTCGATGGCAAGCATGTAGGCCGCGATGCGGTTGTTGACGTGGTGGGTCTCAGCGTAGCGGACGACGTCTTCGAACGAGGACTTCATGATGGCTTCCAACTGCTCGTTGACGACTGATTCCTTCCAGAAGTATCCCTGCCGATCCTGCACCCATTCGAAATACGATGTCGTCACGCCGCCGGCATTGGCCAGAATGTCGGGGATTACAAACACGCCCTTATCGTTGAGCATGTCGTCGGCAGCCGAGGTAGTCGGGCCGTTCGCGCCTTCGGCGAGAATGCGGCACTTCACGCGGTCCGCATTGCGGCTGGTGATGACGTTTTCGGTCGCGGCCGGAATCAGGATTTCGCACTCCGTCGTGAGCAAATCAGCCGATTCGGCTTTGTCGGCTTCCGTGAATCCGTGCACGGTCCCGTTTTTCTGACGGAACTCCACAAGAGCCTTCAGGTCGATGCCGTTCTTGTTGTAAAGGCCACCGCCCACTTCGGCGATTCCGATGATTTTGTAGCCGGCCTCGTGCATCAACTGGGCAGCGTTGGAGCCCACGTTCCCGAAGCCCTGCACGATGACACGCGCGCCTTGGCGCGGAATGTTTAGCTTGGCGCAGGCTTCATCGCATACGACCATGACGCCGCGACCGGTAGCCTCACGGCGTCCGCGCGACCCGCCGATATTGATCGGCTTTCCAGTGACTACCGCGGTGACCGTTTGCCGCATGTGCATGGAGTAGGTGTCCATCATCCACGCCATGATTTGTTCGTTGGTATTTACGTCGGGGGCGGGAACGTCTTTTTCGGGGCCGATGAATTCGATGAGTTCTGAAGTGTAGCGGCGGGTCATGCGTTCGACTTCGCCCATCGACATCTTATGGGGATCGCAAATGACTCCGCCCTTGGCGCCGCCGAAAGGGATGTTCACCACAGCGCACTTCCAGGTCATCCAGCTGGCCAACGCCCGGACTTCATCGAGAGTGACGTCAGGGGCATACCGGATGCCGCCCTTCGCCGGTCCGCGTGCGATGGAATGCTGCACCCGGAAGCCGGTGAAAACCTCAAGATGGCCATCATCCATCTGCACGGGGATGTACACCGTCAGTTCGCGGTTTGGATAGCGCAACACCCGCCACAGGCCTTCGTCTAAATTGAGCTTCTGAGCCGCCAGATCGAAACGGGCGCGTTGCGACTCCCACGGATTTGCTTCCTTGTCCACATGCGCGGGAGTGGTCATCGTCGTCATAAGAGTTTTCTCCGGGATTATTGCGGGTCGGCACCGGACGATTTCCGGTTAAAGACAGGCAAACGATCAGAGTATATGAGCCCTCATGGGCGGTAAGCAAGCAGCGTACTCACAGCCGACGCTGCAATCGAACCACAAAGGGCACTAAATTTCACAACGGGAAACCACTTGTGAGACTGCCTGGTGCTGCGATCGTTAGACCCATTCACCACAAAGGACACTAGGTTTCACGAAGGGAACCCTTCGTGCGACTTCTATTCTTCCGGTTCGGGCGCGGGTTTTCCGGAGTCATCGGATGTGGTCTGCAGCGCGAGAATAGCCTGCCAGTTCAGGATCGCATTCCAGAGCAAGCGCTGATCGCCGCGATTCAAGTCGCGGTGCATGGGATTGAAGTTGAAGCTGACCACATGTCCTTTGCCGACGGGCATGTCAAGGATCGCGGGACGCTTCACCAGATTTTCTTCTCCCCAAACCTGGCCGCTCACGACGAGCGGCTTGCCTTCCGAGTCTCCCCACTCCATTACGATGCCGGTGCGATCTTCGGGACCATCCAGACACGTTGTGCAGTACGCCATCCGCAGCCAGCGGCGTGGAATGTTGTAGAGCGGAAAGTTCTGCCGGAAGACATGGGTGTGCGAGGCATAACCGTAGGCGATGGGGTGATTCGGGCGATTGAATGTCACGCGAACGTGAGTACCGGGCGTTCGCGTCGCGGACTGTAAAGCGGCTGCCGACGACGCACCGCCGCTGCCGGCAAGATTGCGCGGCACGCCGCCCGAGGATCGTCGCACGAAGCGCACCAATCCCCCTTCAAGAGCGAGGGCGGTTCCGCTGCCCAGCGTGACCATCAATCCGCCGTCGTCCACAAACTTCTGGATCTGCGCGAGTCCCTCGTATCCGATCCCACCGGTGATGTCGTCCGACTCCGCCGGCGTGCCGAAACTTGGCGTCTGCGCGGTCTTCTTGAATGGCATCGGCGACCAAGCCTTGGGCAATCCTTCGATTTGCTCCGCCAACTCAAGATCGACGTGGCCATAGAGCAGCACATCGATTTTCGATCGTAAGTTTCCAGCGCGAACGTCTTCATCGCGCAGATACGTGTACGGCACTTTGCGCTGATCGAGCGAGTAACGAATCCATCCGATCGAGTCGGTATCGGCCCACGGCACCCAGACACCAATGCGCGGCGCCTTGGCTAGGTGGTGTGGAACTTTTGGGGTCGCGGCAACTTGAACGAAGTCGAGCCCAAGTTCCGACGAGGTTGACTGAATTGCAGCGTGCAGTCCCGGTTGTTCGGCAAGAATCCATGAGCCTGGCGAAAATTCCACGTCGGCTTCTTTAAAAGGAAGCTCGGCAATTTGAATCTCAAATTGCGCGAGACGATAGCGCGCCGCCAGCAACGATTCTTGCCCTGTGTCTTTCAGCAGATAAACGGAACCCGCGCCCGAAATGTGGCCGCTCACATGCGGAGCCTCAGTGAGAGCAGTCAGCGCGGCATCGCGGATCGACGTGTCAGCGGTTGGAATTACGCGCAAGTGGTAATGCGCAGGCAATTCCCAGGAGACGTCGTCGTAGGGAGCCTCGCCATTTTTCGGATAGTGTTGAGCCGTGAGCAGGTCGATGGCATAGTTGCCGTACGGCTGGTCAAGGCGCACGACGAACGTTCCCGCCGAAAAACTTCCTTCGTGAAGTTGAATTTCACTTTGCGCCTGACCGACTTCAATGTGTTGGCCGATAAGCCGTCCCACCATCTGCGCGACTCGCGCCGGGTCACCCTGATCCTTCGGAATCAGAAACGCGTATGGAGGCTGGGTCAGCCCCTTCTGCCAGGAATTCCAACTCTTCTTGTAGAAGTTGCGCAGCATCTCTTTAGACTGGCGCGCGGTTTCTTCCAGCGCCACCAGAGCGCCGGTTTCCTGGTAGTTCAGATTGTCGCGCGCGGACCACGTTACTTCGCTTGGAGCTGGCGACAGTTGATACCACTGCCTCTGCGTCGCGTTGCTCGAGATGGAGCGCTTCTGAGTTTCCGCGCTGCCGTTGCCGAAGGTCTCGTAGCCGCGCCCGATGCTGTTGTGATTCATCGCAACCGAATCGAGATATAGGTGCGCAAAGCCTTCTCCGAAATTCCATGTCGAAACCCCGGGCATCCCCATTGCCGTCATCGATTCCACTTCGCGAAAACTTAATTCCAGGAACTCGCTGTAGGTGATGGGATCGATATTCGGGTTGTAGGGGCCTGTCCCATTCCAAGTCATCATCAGCGGCATGCCTTCGTGCAAGTCGTGCACGACCGTGGGATGCCACTCATGAAACATATGGTGGACCGCCTTCGTGGTCTCCATCGTCTGCTGGTGCGTGTCGCGATTGATATCGACAAAGGTGTACTTCGACCAGTAGGGAGGCGATTGACGTGGAAGCGTGGAGCGGTCGGTCTTGCCTTTCAGATACCGGTAAAACCAATCCACCATCTTGTCGCGGCCATCCGGATTCGAAATCGGATTGATGAGCACGACCAGTTGCTCGCGGATGTGGCGAATCATTGGCTGGTCCGAGACAGCGAGCCGGTACGCCAGCTCCAGCATCGCTTCGGTCGATCCCGTTTCGTCGGAATGCAACGCGGCGTTGAAGTAATAGATTGGACGCGCATCGGCCATCAGTTTTTCCGCGGCAGCGTTGTCGGTGCGGCGCGGATCGGCGAGAGCTGCGGTTGCCGCTTTGATGCGATCGAGATCACGAATCCCAGCTTCATCGGAGACCGCGATCATCAGAATTTCGCGTCCCTCCTCGCTTCGGCCGATCGTGAAGACTCGCACTCGCGGGCTGGCACCGGCCAGCGCGCGCGCATAAGCGTAAGTCTTCTCCGTGCCGACCAGTTCTCCCGGAGCGCCCATGATCCGCCCGAAGAACTTCTCTGGCGATGGAATTTTGTCGGATTGTGGAATATAGGAAACCGACGGCGAGATGAAGTGGGGATCGGTTGTCGCCGCCGCGATCGCTTCGGTCGAGCCGGTCTCAGGAATGTCAGGGGCTTGAGACACCGCGGGTAGACAGAACGCAAGCGACAACACGAACAGCCACGCCACTCGAAGCATGAGTACCCCTGGAGGTCGTTTTGACGCGGAAGTTTAACACGCAGCAAAAATCGAAGATCAGAGCTTTGACCACAAAGGACACGAATTCCACGAAGGGTTTCAAAGGCAAAAGTATTCCTTCGTGGAACTTCGTGTCCTTTGTGGTGAATGATTTCGCGTGAGTCTACAACCGGATTTCCAAACCCTCGGCGGCGGCCCGCACGTTGGGATAGTAGTTCCGCGCGTCGGTGACGACTTTATCCACGACGTCGTCGGTGTGCTCGGGATCGTGGTGGTAGAGAATCAACTCTTTCGCGCCGCTCTCCATGACGACGTTGACTGCTTCGCGCCAGTGACTGTGTCCCCAGCCGCGTCGTCGCGCGTCGTATTCCTCGGGCAGATATTGCGCGTCGTAAATCAGGATGTCAGCGCCTTCCGCGAGTTTCCTGACGCCTTTGTCGAAGGTAGCGTCGCCCGGCTCGTTGTCGGTCGCGTAGACCAGCACGCCTTCCTTAGACTCAATCCGGAATCCCAGGCAGCCCTGCGGATGATTCAGCCACGCGGTCTTGATGCGGATGCCGTCTTCCATGTCGATGCATCCGTTCTCGATATTGCAGAAGTCGCGTTTCGCTCGCATCGTCCCGAGATCGACAGGGAAGTATGGCGACGCCATCTGCTCGGCCATCACCTGCTGAATGCCACGCGTGCGTCCGGACGAGTGAAATGAAAAACGGCTCAGAGGATTTTCGTACAGCGGGCGGAAGAACGGCATACCCTGAATATGATCCCAGTGAAAGTGTGAGACGAAGACGTGCGCGGCGAACGGCTTGTCGCCGAACTCGCGCTTGAGTTCATGCCCGAGTACCCGAAAGCCGGTGCCGCAGTCGAAGATGTAGATCTGGTCTCCAACGCGCACTTCGACGCAGGAGGTATTCCCTCCATAGCGCATGTTCTCGGGTTGTGGAGTGGGCGTTGAGCCGCGCACTCCCCAGAATTTCACTCGCATATGCTCTAGTTCTGGCTACCGGATCGTTGATCTTTTCAGGCCCGAGTGATGAGGTAACCAGCTGTCTATCGATTCACCGACACACACAAAATGCTCATAATGCTCAGGATATCTACGATTTTAGCCATCCGCTCGTAGCTCACAAGTGACGAAAGTTTTCCCGCAAAGTCGGCGCCGGAGGGCATCCTCTCCTCACCCCGCCGACCAAAGTTAGCCTCATCGCGGTAACCCGAAGTGTTTGATCGATTCGGAGACTTCCGCCTGACAACTGGAGCCGGATTCGTCCCCTATAATTGTTCTCTCCAAAGCCATGCTTCAGCCTGATTTCAAAGAGTTTTCGCGGTTAGCCCAGGAGGCCACCCTAGTCCCGGTGGTGAAGTCCGTGAGCGCCGACCTGCTTACGCCGGTCTCGGCCTTCCTGGCCATCGCCAGCAGCGAGCCGCATGCTTTCCTGCTGGAGTCGGTTGAGCGCGGGGAGCAGATCGGGCGCTACACCTTCCTCGGGGCGCGGCCCTACATGCTGGTCAAGGCGCGCCAGGGCAAGGTTGAAATCCAGCGAGGCCGAAAGCGCGAAGTTCTCAACGACAATGTCTTCCACGTCGTGAAGCGCCTGCTGCGTGAGCATCGTCCCGCCAGCATTCCGGGACTGCCACCCTTCCTGGCCGGAGCCGTAGGATATTTCGCCTATGACGTTGTCCGGCAGCTTGAGAAAATCGGCGAACACGCCAAGGACGACCTGTCCCTGCCCGACGCCGAGCTGATGTTCTTCGATCGCCTGCTGGCATTCGATCACCTGCGCCACCAGATTCACATCGTTGCGGTTGCCGATGTGGCGGCCGAGTCTCCGAAAAAAGCCTACGACCGAGCGCTGCGCGATATCGCCGCGCTTGAACGCAAACTGGCCCGGGGACTCAGCACCGCGCTCTGGCGCAAATCCGCGAAGTCAAAGAATGGCAAGCTGAAGATTCACTCCGGCACTCGTCCCGAGGCATTTCGAAAAGGCGTGGAGCGCTGCAAGGAGTACATCGCCGCCGGAGATATTTTCCAGGTCGTGTTTTCGCAGCGCCTCGATTTCGTTCCCGAAGTCGAGCCTTTCGACCTGTACCGCGCGCTGCGCCAGGTAAATCCGTCGCCCTATCTTTATTTCCTGCGCTACGGAGATACGCACATCCTGGGATCTTCGCCGGAAATGCTGGTGCGGGTCACGGGACGCAAGCTCGAGTACCGCCCCATCGCCGGCACGCATCCACGGGGCCGCAACGAGGCCGAAGACACGCAGCTCGAACAGAAGATGCTTCAGGATGAGAAGGAGCGCGCCGAACACGTGATGCTGGTCGATCTCGGGCGCAATGATCTTGGCCGCGTCAGCGAATACGGCTCAGTGAAGGTGAAAGATTTGATGTATGTCGAGCGCTATTCCCACGTCATGCATCTGGTCTCTGCGCTCGAAGGCACGCTACGTAAGGATCTCGACGCGCTCGACGCGTTCGCGGCCTGCTTTCCCGCCGGAACGCTGAGCGGCGCGCCCAAGGTGCGAGCCATGCAAATCATCGAGGAACTTGAGCCGACGCGCCGGGGTATTTATGGCGGATCGGTTCTCTATGCGGATTTCGCAGGGAATCTAGACTCGTGCATTGGCATTCGCACCATGCTGATGCAAGGCAAGAAAGCTTTCTTACAGGCCGGAGCGGGGATCGTTGCCGATTCCGATCCCGCCGCCGAATTTCAGGAGTCCATGAACAAAGCGCAGGCCCTGCTCAGGGCGGTCGACAAGGCGCGGGGCGCTCAGTAACCCGACGCTGTTGTCGTCACTTGCCTTCGACTTTGTGAAAGTCGAGCTTTCCATCCCAATAGACATAAAAACTACATCGTGTCTGGGAAACGCACGCCATCTTCTGCGGCTGGGTTGCGGGCAAGTAGGCGAACCCGCCGGGGTCGAGATATTCCGCAGTATTCTCATTCTGAATTGACAGCCGGCCTTCGAGAAGAAGAATCCGTTCGTTCGCGCTATGCCAGTGTGGCGGGAATACATGTCCTGCGGGATATCGGGCCAACAGTTCGACGCCTTGCGTTCTCGGATCTTCCCGAAGCACGATGGTTTGCGATCCGGCGGGATCGCCGGCGTCGTGCTGCCACTTCGTTTCCACGGCATTCGTGATGACCATTCTGCCGGGGGGCGCGTTTTGAATCGTGTCCATGGGGCTGCAAAAAAATGTCGCCCCGACCGAGAGAAGTCCGGCGATCAGAATTTTCATATTCTTTCCTCCAGGTGGCGAAGTCTATCGAGCTGTGGGCGAGCTGGTCTTGGAAAATTACGACATCTTCTTGAGGTTTTTTGACGAGCCTTGCAGAAAATGGAAAGCAAGATCAGTTTCAGGGGACAGTAATGAGGCGGGGGCCTCACCTGCGAAGTTCCGGAAATCGTTGATCAGGTGGGCTTGGTCGAAATATCCGCACTGCACCGCGATATCGACCCAATCGGAGGAAGATTCCAAGGCCCGGAACACTCGCTGAAATCGCTGAATGCGGCTCAGGAGCTTCGGCCCGATGCCAACCTCGTCCTTGAATCGCCTCTGAAGTTGGCGCAGGCTGATGCCCAGGCGATCGGCCAGGCCTGCTGTCTCAACCACTCCGCCCGAGGCTATGATCTCCGACACGGCGGCCTCGACGATGTGGTCCTTTCTGGCATTCCGCACCAAGCGCCGCTGCAGCACCCGATCCACATGTTTGAGCTGCAGGGAAGTTGTGGGCAAGTCTCTCACCGCGCTCAATTCCCGATCCAGCGCCGGCAACAAGTCGAGGAGTGGGATGCTTCTGCCACTTAACTCTTCAAGCGGAAGCCGGAACAGCCGGCTCGCACCGTGCGGGTGAAAACGAATTCCCAAGGTATTTGTCCTGCCGGTGGGACGCAGCAGCATCGGCCCGCTGATCTGACCTACGAAGAAACATTCCGGCTGAGGCTCCCAGATCGCGCCTCGCTGGTGCGCGCATGAATCCCCCAGGTGGATGATCAGCTCTGGTCGGCCGTCGGGAACGATTCGCTGGATGTCCTCGGGAGTCGCTGTGCCTTGCAGCAGCCAGTAGCAAACGACGAATTCGGTATTGGGGATGCTTGGCCGAATCGCGCGGTAGCTGATCATCAGCGATCACAGGTTCAGAAAGTTCTCGACCAGTTTCTTCCCGTCCTGCGTGAGGACGCTCTCGGGATGGAACTGAACTCCCTCGACCGCGTGCTGGCGGTGACGCAGGCCCATGATTGTGCGCTTCCCATCTTTTTCGGTAGTCCACGCGCTCACTTCGAGTTCGGAGGGCAGATCTTTTTCCTCGACGATCAGGGAGTGGTAGCGCGTAGCTGTCATCGGCATCGAGAGTCCGCGAAAAACCGTCCGGTTGTCATGCACCACTGGGCTGGTTTTGCCGTGCATGAGATGCGGGGCCCGCACCACGCGCCCTCCAAATGCCTCGCCGATCGCCTGATGCCCAAGGCAAACGCCTAGCACCGGTACCTTGCCGGCAAAATGCCGGATCAATTCCACGCTGATTCCGGCCTCGTGCGGAGTGCACGGTCCCGGAGAGACCACGATTCGATCCGGCTGCATCTGTTCAACTTCGGTAACAGTTACTTCATCGTTACGGCGGACCTCTACCTTGCCGCCAAGTTCGCCGATGTATTGCACCAGGTTGTACGTAAATGAATCGTAGTTATCAAGAACGAAAATCAAGGCACCGCACTCCTTTTGATGATCTTACACCACGATCAAGGCCCATTTGTCGCCGTCAGGATGGTCGTGCGAGCCCGGCGGCGGGCGATCTTTTCGTGGCCGTTTTTGGCCCATAGTGACGCCGTAGGCTCTCGCCTGAATGGGCTACCCGGTAACCCGAGCGTGGTATTGACCGGGGCACTCATGCCAGCGCATGCTTCCTCCAGCATCTTTAAGCGCCACTTTGGGAGGATGCATGGCCGAGGCCCAGCAGGAAAAAAGGGCTGCACGACGTTTTGCGCTCCGGGTACCTGTCACTGTTGTCCGCGATCACTCGTCTGAAATTGAGAATGCCCAGATCCGCGACGTCAGCGCTCGCGGCATCTGCTTTTATCTGGATTCTGCCGTTGATAAAGGATCCAGTATCGGGTTCACCCTGACCTTGCCGCCCGAAATCACGCTTACTGAGAGCATCCGCGTACAGTGCAAAGGCCGCGTCGTGCGGGTAGAGAACGGCAGGGAAGACGGCAAGGTGGGCGTAGCTGCCGTGATCGAAGAATACGAATTCCTTCCGGAACCTTAATTTGTAAGAGGGGCTCAGGGCCTGAATCGTGGGCCTCACCGATTTTCATTTCCCGGTTCGAGCGAATCCTTTGCACCTAAGTCGTTGCCCCGTAGCTTGGTGACGCCGCTCTTCGTACTTCTCTGTATCCCTTACAAAATGGTATGGTTTGAACAACCACCCATTTCAAGGATTAGTTGTGCCCCGATCCCTGACCAGATTCGCGTGCGCCATCACGCTTGGGCTGCTGGCGTCCCTTGCGGCTGCCCAATCTTTCGGACCTCCACGTACCATCCGGAGTGTCCGCATCGTTCATGAAAAGGGTGTGCCTGCGGTTGAGGTTCTTTCTAGTGGCCCGGTGTTTCCCGAGATTCAGACGCTCGACAATCCGCCTCGGATGGTCATCGATCTGCCGAATTCACGGATGGCGGTTCCCCGCAGCCGCATTGATGTTGAGAAGGAAAACATTCTTGCGGTCCGCATTCGCCAGTTTCAGAATCAGCCTCCGGTAACCCGCATTGTGCTCGATCTGCTTGCTCCCTACGGCCACTCCTGGGACGGGTCCGGCAATCGGCTGATGGTCCGGCTGAAGCCGCCGGAGGATATCAATGCCGCCAGGAAATCCTCGAAGCCGCTGGAGACCGCGCCAGGATTTTCTCTCACGAGCGAGGCGTCTGTGGTCCCGGTTTCAGGCTCGGCCGGTCCGACCGTGGTCGACGCCAGTCGCATCGCGGCTGGATCTTCGGTGACCGCCGGGTCCGACACTACGATTCTGCATCTCCCTCGGGGCGGGGAAGTGCGCGTGTGCCCGGGCACAACTCTGTCGGTGACCCCCTCCGAGACCAAGCGCGACCTGATGTTCGGCATGGGGACGGGGGCGATTGAAGCTCACTACTCGTTGTCCTCTTCGGCTGATGCGATCCTTACGCCGGACTTCCGCATCATGTTCGCCGGGCCGGGAGAATTTCACGTCGCGATCAGCGCGGACTCCCACGGCAACACCTGCGTGCGCGGATTGATGGGCAACACTTCATCCGCTGTCGTCTCCGAACTGATGGGGACCCGCATCTACCAGGTGAGACCTGCCGAACAGGCCGTCTTCCACTCCGGCCAGATCGATAAGGTCGATACCGATGTGCCGCTCGAATGCGGATGCCCGCCTCCGCCGCCCGTATTGCGAACGAGCAATCCACCGGCAACCCCGGTCCCCGACGCTCAATTGCCGGCGAAGGTTCAAGTGGGAGCAGGTTCAACAACTGCTTCGATCACGCCGGACACAAGTTCGCCGTCCACTCAAGCTCAGTTGTCCAACGGTTCAGAGAATGGAACTGTGCCGGACCCCAAGCCCGACGACGCGACTGCTGAACTCAATGCGCCGCTGGTCTTCAGCGCGAAAGATCGCTTGCGCGCCAGTGCGCCGCCCGCGCCCGTCCAGGCTGTGAAGGAGCTGCCGGTAGAAGTTTCATCGGAAGTGCCAGTCCACATTGATCCCGTGGTCCAGGCTCCGCCGCCTCCCGACAAAGATAAGAAAGAAGAAGCCAAACCCCAACGCCGCGGCTTCCTCGGACACGTAAAGGGATTCTTCTCCGGTATCTTCAAGTAAGGTCCATCGGCCGAAAACAAAAGCGATCACCACAAAGGACACGAAGTTTCACGAAGGTTCTGTAAAGCAAAGACCTCCTTCGTGGAACTTCGTGTCCTTTGTGGTTGAAGCTTTTGTGGTTAAACCTTTGAGTTGGTTAGCTTCTCTTGATCGCCTTGCGCAAAGGCTCTGCGCGCTCGCGAAGGTCGTCTGCGAAGTCCGCGCCTTTGCTGGCAACGTCCCGGACGCGATCCCCTACTTCACGGACACGATCTTTCGCTTCGTCCGCCCAATCTTCGAAGTTGTCTTTCGCGTCTTCGTACCCACGCTGCAGATCGCGGCGAAGCTGCTTGCCGGTCTTGGGCGCGAGCAGAAGCCCGCAAAGCGCCCCGGCGCCGAGTCCGATCAGAAGAAATGTGATCGCCGTTCCAATATTCGCTCCTACTGAAGATTCATAACGTCCGCTGCTCATGATGAAGACCTCTTTCTGTCGCTCCTCAGGAACGGATTTGGTTCCGAAGAGTTCAACGTCCAGCACTGGATTCTAGTCCCTAATATGGCGGCTCGAAAGGGCCATTCTCCGCGTTTCAGCCGCTCGTCTTCGATGAGCTTGGCCGGGGCAAAGGTTTCTTTTCCTGTGCAGCTCAGTGTAAAATCGCTTTTTAGCCATCGTGGCGGCGGAAAATCAGGCGTGCCCGCCTTCCGCCGGCTTCAAACCGCAATCGTACAAGGAGAGTTTTTCACGCGATGTCGATCCCTGCGACCCAACTCCGTCCTGGCATGATCATCAAGCACAACAATGATCTGCATTCCGTATTCAGCGTCGAGCATCGTACCCCCGGCAACCTTCGCGCCTTCATCCAGGCGAAATTGCGCAACCTTCGGACCGGCGCCATGTTTGAACATCGCTTCCGCTCTCCTGACCCGATCGAAAAGATTAATGTCGATGAAGTCGATATGCAGTTTCTGTACGCCGACGGCGACAGCTACTACTTCATGGACACGGCGAACTACGAACAGACCCACCTCACCAAAGACATCCTGGGCGACGCGGTCGAATATCTCATTCCGAATCTTGAGATCAAAGTCGAGTTTTTTGACGGCAAGGCGGTCGGTATCGAATTGCCGCAAACCGTCATCCTGACCGTCGTCGAAACCGAGCCCGGACTGAAGAGCGCCACCGCTTCCAGCGTGACCAAGGCCGCCCGGACGGAGACTGGCCTGGTCGTTCAGGTCCCGCCTTTCATCAACGAAGGCGAGAAGATCAAGGTCGACACCTCGGAAGGCGCATACCTGTCCAGGGCGTGAAGCGATTTCAGATTGAGGATTTCAGATTGCAGTCGGAACGAGCTGGCATTTTGTTTTTCAATCATCAATCCTAAGATCAACCATCTGAAATCAATCGCAGTGTATGACCTCCACCGAAAAACCGATCGGAACCCGTCGCTTCATCGTCCGCGGACGAGTGCAGGGCGTCGGCTTCCGCTGGTTTGTGGAGCGAGAAGCCCACATGCTGGCGATCGCCGGATGGGTTCGTAACAATCACGACGGCAGTGTCGAAGTTCTGGCGCAAGGCACGCGCGACCAGCTTGCCGGCCTGCATTCCCGTTTGCGCGAAGGCCCCCGGGCCGCTCGCGTCGACAGCGTAGAAGTTTCCGAAGCCAGCCCCACGGCCGGTCTCAGTTCATTCCGCATTGAAGGAGCCTGGTAGATGTCTACTTCCCCATCGGCGATGACTGCCGATTACCTCAAGAGCCTGATTCGCGAAGTCCCCGATTTCCCCAAGAAGGGCATTCTCTTTTACGACATCACTACGCTTTTGAAGGACAAGACCGGCTTGGCCACCCTGATCGACAAGCTTTCGGAACAATACATCTCGGAAGACGTCGACCTGGTCCTCGGCATGGAGGCCCGCGGATTTATCTTCGCACCGGCCCTGGCCTATCGCCTCAACGCCGGCTTCGTCCCCGTGCGCAAGCCGGGGAAGCTACCCGCCGAATGTGTCAAGTACGACTACGCTCTCGAGTACGGCACCAACACGCTCGAGATTCATAAGGACGCGATCCAGAAGGGACAGCGGGTGCTGATTGTCGACGATCTGCTCGCCACCGGTGGCACTGCTGCAGCGACGGCCAAGCTAGCCGAATCCCTCGGAGGAAAGGTCGCTGGACTTGGCTTTGTTGTCGAACTGGATTTTCTTAAAGGACGGGACAAACTGAAGCAATACAAGGTCATGTCTTTGTTGCGCTACGACCAGTAGATCCCAAATAAGAAACGGGTCGACGCTCACCGGCGTGGACCCGTTTGAATTTTTGGGATTGCGACTTCCTACTTCCAAACTCTTTCGACGGTTACACCAACCAACATCCAAAAAACAGCACTTACTGCCAGGGATAGAGCCAGGCCTGAAATAGCGCCCCAGTTGATCCGCTTCCCTACAATGGTCTGTTCATCTTCGACCCAGAGTTTTAGAAACCCTATGTCTGACGAACAAGCCTCCGGGCCACTCCACTGTTCCGGAATTGCCTGGATACGAATGATGCGGGTGCTTTCCTGGGGGGAGAACTGCAATAGCTTAAAGCTCACGAAGCACCTCCTCAGTTTTTACAGCAACTCTTATTCCATCTTGCAACTCGACACAAGTGATTGAAAACGCTGGGCCCAATCTAACTCAAAGGTTCCTGTACCGCCTTGGTGCGTCAAAAAGTCCCAACAGCCTGTGACAATTCGCGCGAGAACTTCTCGCGCTCGTTCTGGATAAGATTTATAAACCGAGAAAATGTGACAACGCAACTAAACATCCCCGCGACCGTAGTTTCACGCTTCTGTTAATTCTCCGCCAGTAACAATTGTGACTCCTTGGCGAGATAGCCCTTCCGCCTGAACCAATCCTCCATCGCGTCCTTGAGTTGCTCCAAGGGCACAGCGCTTCCTATCTCCATCTGTCCGTCGGAAAGCGGAAGGGTATCATCAAACACGCTCGCGTTAGTAAAATTTCTCATGGAAAAAGAGTCGAGCCACTTCAACGGACAAGCAAGCCTCTGACCCTCTGCTTGGTACTCAACTCGAATCTTGCGGGCAAACATAATTTTGATTTAACCACGGAACCCGTTTCGGAGTTTGACACCGACTAAGGCTTCACCTACTCTCCTCCCGGTCTCTCTAATCTCTTCTCACGCCTGAGATCGCAGCCCCAGTCGTCAGCCTTTGCGCACAAAAAGGAGGATTCATGCTGATGTTATTTGTTTGGTGGATACTCGTCGGTCTGATCGCGGGATGGGCCGCCGGAAAAATCATGAAGGGCGGCGGCTACGGCCCTGTCATGGACATCGTTCTGGGCATCGTCGGCGCCATCGTTGGCGGTCACCTGCTGGGACTCCTTGGAATCCACGCCGGCGGAACGATTGGAACTATCCTCGTCGCCATCGTTGGCGCGGTCTTCCTGATCTGGCTGAGCCGCCTGATCAAGAAGGCTTGAGGAAACCCGAAGGTAGGGCCTGGGCTATCGCTGCGCCTTAGGTCCCGCGGCTTTCACCTCAGTCGGAGCATCGAAATTTTCGAAGTTCTTGGCGAACCGGTTCCGCAGATCCTCGGCGGCCTTGTCGTAGGCGGCTTTATCCGGCCAGGCGTTGCGCGGATTGAGAACCTGCGGCGGAACTCCGTGACAAAACTTCGGAATGCTGAAGCCAAACGTGGGTTCGATCTCGAACTCCTGCCGGATCAGCTCACCCTCGACCGCCGCGTCGACCATCGCCCGGGTGTGAGGGATGCTCATGCGCTTACCCACGCCGTAGGGTCCGCCTTGCCATCCGGTATTGACCAGCCAGCACTGCGCATTGTGCTCGCGCAGCCGCCGTCCCAGCATCTCGGCGTACGTCTTTGGGCGGCAGGGGCAGGAAGGGCGATCCGAAGCAGGTCGAGAACGTCGCGGAAGGCTCTTTGATCCCGGCTTCCGTCCCGGCAACCTTCGCGGTGTAGCCGGACAAGAAGTGATACATCGCCTGCTCCGGAGACAGTTTCGATATCGGAGGCAGCACGCCGAACGCATCGGCCGTCAGGAACACCACATTCTTCGGATGGCCGGCGATACCGGGGATCACCGCATTGTCGATGAACTCGACGGGATAGGCCGCGCGCGTGTTTTCCGTCTTGCTGTCGTCGTCGTAGTCGGGAACACGCGTATGAGAGTCGATGCTTACATTTTCGAGCACGCATCCGAATCTCAGGGCGTTCCAGATTTGCGGCTCGTTCCGCTTCGACAGCTTGATGCATTTGGCATAGCACCCACCCTCGAAGTTGAAGACTCCGTCGGCGCTCCATCCGTGCTCATCGTCGCCAACCAGATCGCGGGACGGGTCCGCCGACAACGTCGTCTTGCCGGTGCCTGAGAGTCCGAAGAAGAGCGCGCTTACTCCATTGTGGCCGACGTTGGCCGAACAGTGCATTGGGAACACGTTCCGCGGAGGCAGCAGAAAATTCATCACGCTGAAGATGCACTTCTTCATCTCGCCGGCATAGGAGGTGCCGCCAATCAGCACGGTCCGCCGCATGAAATTCAAAAGGATGAAGACTTCTGAATTCACTCCGTCGCGCTTGGGATCGGCTTTGAACTCGGGAGCCGATATGACCGTGAACTCGGGATGGTGATTCCTCAATTCTTGTGCCGTCGGCCGCAGGAATAGCTGGCGCACAAAGAGGTTGTGCCATGCATATTCGTTCACGACACGCACAGGCAGCCGGTAGGCGGGATCGGCTCCGCAAAACAGATCCTGCACATAAA
The DNA here is from genome assembly GCA_963820895.1 of uncultured Acidobacteriota bacterium. Classification (GTDB taxonomy): domain Bacteria; phylum Acidobacteriota; class Terriglobia; order Terriglobales; family Acidobacteriaceae; genus Sulfotelmatobacter. The sequence continues at coordinate 75,003 of CAWGBW010000015.1, read as the reverse complement.
GCTCTCGTCCGCGCAGGTGCTCCATCACGCGGGTGTATAACGCATCGAACTTTTCCGGTTCGAAGGGAACGTTCACCGCACCCCAGGCCACGGTGTGGGCAGTCATCTCGTCTTTTACGATGAATTTATCTTTCGGCGAACGGCCTGTCCGGTTGGTGTAGCCGACGATTGCTCCATTGGCCGCGAGTTTTGCTTCATCGCGCCGGATCGCGTGCTCCACCAGCACCGCCGGCGAAAGATTGAAGTGCGTCCGGCCGTCACTCAGCAACTCGGCTACGTCGCTGACGTGCATCGTGGTAGCCATCGGGGACTCTCCTGTAGAAGGGCGCAAAAAAAGTCCATCAGCCCCAAAACATTCCATTTTCGCTCAAAAGAGAGGGCTTGCCAAGGAACGAAATCGGTCCTTATCAGAAGTAACGATTTTGTTCGGTGGTGCGGTGAACCGGCAAAAAGATTCACGACGCGCGTAGATGTGTGCGCTCGATCTTAAAATTTCCGCCGCTCACCTCTTGGGGAGCGATGGCTAGACGAAAGTTTTTCGCGAGCTAGCTCGAAGTCTTGTAATCGCAGGCCGTGCGGCAAGGCTCGCAGTACATCAATCCGTCATTGCAGATGCGAGCATCAATGACCGATTGGCACAGACAGCAGAACTTTTCGCATTCGCAAGCGCTTTCCGGCTGTTCGCATTGCGCGCATTTATATTTGGCTGGTCCGGTTCCGGTGCTCATGAAAATAATGTAGCGCGCCAGTTACGGTCGGGGAAAATGACCTTCGTAATGCGCGCCGCCAGTGGACTGGGCTGCACAACAATGTCCCATTGAGCGCCAGCTCCGCGCGTCTGACGGTAATCGAACTGAAAGCCAAACAGCCGATAACCACGCGAGGCCACGAAGGTTTGCTCCGTGAAACTTCGTGTCCTTCGTGGTTACAGCATTTGGGTAGCTCCTTTCCTGCCCTATAATTCCGAGCAATGACCTTCCAACATCTGCTGGATGGCGCGGAATTTCTTGCGCAAAGCGGGAACCCGGACGTCACCAGTGTGGAATACGACTCGCGTCGCGTGAAGCCGGGGAGCGCGTTCGTCGCCATGCGCGGCGAAACGTCGGATGGCAACCGCTTCATCGATCAGGCGATTCAGTCGGGCGCGGTCGCGATCATTACCGATTCACCGGAGGAAAAACAGCGTGAGGGAGTGGCCTGGGCCCTGGTGCCTCATGGCCGGCGCGGGTTAGCGCGGGTCAGCGAGAATTTCTACAAGCGCCCCGCAGAACGTATTGCGGTCACCGGAATCACCGGAACCAACGGAAAGAGTACAACGGCATTTCTGATTGAGGCGATTCTCACCGCCGCGGGACGCAAGAGCGCTCTCATCGGGACCATCGAATATCACGTAGCCGGAAAAACCTATCCCGCCCCGCACACCACTCCCGAAGCTCTCGAACTGGCGCGCCTGTTCAACGAGGCTATCGGGCTGGGCGCATCCGACGCGGTGATGGAAGTTTCTTCCCACGCTCTCGCCCAGGAACGAGTCTATGGCGTTCCGTTCGACGTAGCCGTATTCACCAATCTGACGCGCGACCACCTCGACTATCACCGCACCATGGAGGAATATTTCGACGCCAAGAAAATTCTGTTCCAGGGATGTGGCACCGATGCTCCTCGTGCCGCGGTCACCAATCTTGACGACGAGTATGGAGCCAAGCTGGCAGGCTTCAGCCGCAAGCGCAGCTCCGTAGTGCTGACCTACGGATGGCAACGCGGCGACTTCCACGCCGAAAAAGTCGACATCGCTCCGCGCGGCACTCGCTTCGACATGGTTACGCCGCAGGAAAAGATCGCGGTCTTTTCTCCGCTGATCGGACGAGTGAACGTCTACAACATCCTGGCCGCATCGGCGGCGTGTTTTGCTCGAGGCTGCGATGGTAAGGCGATCTCCACGGAATCGCATCCTTGAATCACGTGCCCGGAAGGTTTCAGCGCGTCGATTGCGGACAGCCCTTTACCGTTGTCGTGGACTATGCCCACACCGACGACGCACTGCGTAACCTGACCTCGCTGGCCCGGGAGTTTGTCTCGCGCGACGGCGGATCGGCGCGCGTCATCACCGTTTTTGGATGTGGCGGCGATCGCGATCGCGCCAAGCGCCCCATGATGGGCGAAGCCGCTGGCCGCGGCAGCGACCTCGTTGTGCTCACCTCTGACAATCCCAGAAGTGAAGATCCCCGCGCCATCATTAATGACGCCCTCGTCGGGCTTCAGAAAACCGGCGTGAAGTATTCAGTCGAGGTCGATCGCCAGAAGGCAATCTTGTTCGCGATCGGTGAGGCGCGGCCCAGTGACATCGTCTTGCTTGCCGGCAAAGGTCACGAGAAGGTTCAGGTCACACGCGAAGGCTCGAATCCATTCGACGATGTCGATGTCGCCCGCCAGGTATTGAAGGCAAATGGATTCGACTGCGAGACCGTTGCCACGGAGCATAAGGCATGAAATTGAAGCTATCCAGAATTGCCGAATTCATTTCGGCGAACCCCCCTGGCAGCGCCGCAGACGAAGTCGCGCTGGGTTATTCGATCGATTCGCGCACGGTTTGTTCCGGCGAACTCTTCTTCGCCGTCATCGGCGAGCGTCTCGACGGCCATGACTTCGTCGCCGCAGCCTTTGAAAGAGGGGCCGTGGCGGCGGTTGTGCGGAAGGATCAGTTGGAGCGGTTTGCCGACAAGTCTCGACTCCTCGCCGTGGACGACACCCTCGTCGCACTGCAGGCTCTCGCCACAGCCGTGCGTAAAGTTTGGGGCAAGCCCCTGATTGGGGTCACTGGTTCGGCAGGGAAGACGACCACCAAGGAAGCGATCGCTCACGTTCTCAGCTCGAAATTCCGAGTCCTCAAGTCGGAAGGGAACTTCAACAATCATTTCGGGCTGCCGCTCATGCTCCTGAAGATCGAACCTGAGCATGACGTTGCCGTGATCGAGATGGGCATGTCGCACGCCGGAGAAATCCGCGCCCTGGCAAAGATTGCGCAGCCTGAGATCGGCGTTGTAACCAACGTCGCCCCTGTCCACCTCGAATTCTTCGATTCTCTGGCGGGAATTGCTCGCGCAAAATATGAGCTCGTCGAATCTCTTCCGGCGAGCGGGACCGCTGTACTCAACGCCGACGACGAATATGTCTCGCAGTTCGGACGAGACTTCAAAGGAAAGGTGATTCGATACGGTACACATGCTGCGGCTGACATCCGCGCGGAGAATGTGGAGTCATGCGGAGCGGATGGCTCCCGCTTCGACGTGGTCACCGCCGGCGCGCGCCAGCCTGCGACGCTTCCTCTAGTCGGCGATCACAATATTCTGAATGCCCTGGCAGCGGTTTCCGTTGGCATCGCGCGCGGGATGACGCTGGCGGAAGCTGTTGCGGCGCTTTCGACTTTGAAGCCTGCCGACAAGCGCGGGCAGGTTCTCCAGTTGGGTAACATCACGGTCATCAACGATTGCTACAATTCCAATCCGAAAGCCCTGAGCGCGATGATCGATGCGCTCGCGGCGATGAAGGCGAACCGGCACATCGTGGTCGCCGGAGAGATGCTGGAACTCGGTCCACTGGGCGAGGAGATGCATCGCGCGGCAGGCGAACACGCAGCCGCGAAAAAGATCGAGATCGTCCTCGGCGTGCGCGGCCTGGCAGAAGCGATGGTGCAGGGCGCGAGGCAAGCCGGAGTCCAAGCCGAATTTGTGAAGACTCCCGAAGAAGCCGGCGAATGGCTGGCCCGCGAAACCCGAGACGGAGACGTGGTGCTGCTGAAGGCATCCCGCGGCGTGAAGCTCGAGAAGGCGCTGGAAACGTGGAAATTGAGTAGTTGAGCATTGTGTAATTGGGAAATTGAAGATCCGAAGCGCGAAAATCCGACTGTAATTACCCAATAACCCGATTTCCCAATTACTCAATTGTTGGACGGAGGCTGATTGCTCTATTGGCTGTTATTCATCAAGCTGCAGCACTACGTCGCACCCTTCCGTATTTTTCGGTACGTCACGTTTCGCACTGCCTTTGCCAGCCTCACCGCATTGTTCACCGCACTGATTGTGGGCCCGCTCGTCATCGGCCGTCTGCGTGATTTCCAGATTGGCCAGTACATCCGCGAAGAAGGACCGAAGGCTCACCAGAAAAAGGCGGGCACGCCCACCATGGGCGGTTTGCTCATCGTTATCGCCATCGTCGTTCCCACGCTGCTGTGGGCGGACCTCAGCAATCGTTTCGTATGGATCGCCGTCTTTTCCACCTGCGCCTTCGCCGCCATCGGATTCACCGACGACTATACGAAGGTCGCGCACCGCCGCAATCTTGGACTCACCGGCCGCGCCAAACTTGGACTGCAGATCACTACCAGCATCGTGATCGCCTCTACGCTGATCGCCATGCAGACTTACGGCATGTACTCGACCAAGCTCATCGTGCCGTTCTTCAAGCAATTCCATCCCGATCTGGTGGTCGGAACCCTGGAGCGCAACCCGCACCTGTGGCCGCTCGCATTCCTGCCATTCATGGCCTTCGTTGCGCTTGTCATCGTGGGCTCCAGCAATGCCGTGAACCTGACGGATGGACTTGATGGACTGGCGATTGGATGCACGGTCATCGCTGCGGGCGCCCTCACGGTCCTCACTTACGTCAGCGGGCACGCGACGTTTGCGACCTACCTCGAATTGCAGCGCATGCCGCAAGTTGGCGAGTTGACCATCTTCTGCGGGGCCATGGTCGGAGCGTCCATCGGATTTCTCTGGTACAACGCGCATCCCGCTGAAGTTTTTATGGGCGACGTGGGATCGCTGGCCCTCGGCGGAGCGATCGGCACGGTCGCTGTGATCATCAAGCAGGAACTGCTGCTGCCGTTCATCGGCGGAGTGTTCGTGCTTGAAGCGCTGTCAGTCATTCTGCAGGTGACTTCGTACAAGCTGCGCAAGAAACGAATCTTCAAGATGGCGCCGATTCACCATCACTTCGAATTGCTGGGATGGTCGGAGTCAAAGGTCATCGTCCGCTTCTGGATCGCGTCTTTGATCTTTGCCCTGTTCGCCCTGACAACGCTGAAATTGAGGTAAAGTGCTGGCGGCCTTTCCACGTTAGAATTCTCTGCGGTCGGGTTCGTTCGTTTGCACTTCTCTGTGGTGAAATAGACAGCGATGGAACTGAACGGTAAACGCGTGCTCGTAGTTGGCCTCGGAAAGTCCGGGGTGGCCTCGGCTTTGTTTTTGAAGAAGCACGGCGCGAAGGTGTCGGTGTCGGACACCAAGAGCGGCGACGAGTTGCGCAACGAAATTCCAGTTTTGCTGGACAACGGCATCGCCGTCGAAACCGGCGGCCACGGCGAGCGCACCTTCCGCGGACAGGATCTGATCGTGGTCTCTCCCGGCGTTCCGGTGGATGCGCCGCCTTTGCAGCAGGCGCGAGCGATGGGCGAAGCGGTCATTGGAGAGATCGAACTGGCCGCGCAATTCCTGCCCGGCCCCATCGTCGCCATCACCGGATCGAACGGCAAGACCACCACGACCACTCTGGCCGGAGAAATCATGACGGCGGGAGGATTTGCGACTTTGGTCGGCGGCAACATCGGCACGCCTGCGATCTCTCTGACGGAGCGCGCGAATCCGGAAACCGTCATTGTCCTCGAAGTGTCGAGCTTTCAACTGGAGACCATCCAGACTTTTCGTCCGAAGGTTGCTGTCGTTTTGAACGTCACTCCGGACCATCTTGATCGTCACCGCACCTTTGAGATTTATGTGAATGCGAAAGCGCGGCTCTTCGAGAACCAGCAAACTGGCGACTTTGCCGTTCTTAATGCCGACGACAAGACTTGCGTAGCGATGGCCAGCCGGACCCGAGCACAGGTGTTCTGGTTCAGCCGGCAGAAGGAAGTGGAGCGGGGCGCCTGGGTGCGCGAAGGAAAGATTCTGTTCCGTGATGCGGACGGACAGCGCGAAATACTGCAGGTGTCAGATATTCCGCTGAAGGGCGCGCACAATCTCGAAAACGTACTGGCGGCGGTGTGCTCGGGCGTGCTGATGGGCTGTGCGCCGGAAAAAATTCGCGACGCGGTGAAAAAGTTCAAGGCTGTCGAACACCGGCTGGAGTTCGTGGCGACGATCCGGGGTGTCGGATATTACAACGACTCCAAGGCCACCAATGTCGACGCGACCATCAAGGCGCTCGAGTCGTTCCCGGCGAATATCCACCTTATTGTCGGCGGGAAAGACAAAGGCAGCGACTACACCCTGCTGAACCAGTTGCTGCGCGATCGGGTCAAGCGCGTGTATACGATTGGCGCGGCTGCCGCCAAGATCGAATCGCAAATCGTCTCGGCCAAGGACGGCGGCCCCGAGCTGGTTCACGCCGAGACTTTGGAAAACGCCCTCCGCAAAGCCAGTGCCTCGGCGCAGAGCGGCGACGTCGTCCTGCTTGCTCCAGCCTGCGCCAGCTTCGACCAGTTCAGAAGCTACGAACATCGTGGCAAAGTCTTCAAAGAAGTCGTCCAATCGTTGTCAGCCGCGCCTGCCACACCCTAGCGACCCTGTCATCCCGAGCGCGGTCGGCCGCACCATCGAATTTTGCGTCGTTCGAGGGAGACGACCGCCGTGTACCAAAACAAGCAACATCAATCTTCAACAAACAACAATTCCCGTTCGGTGTCTGCGCAACTCCGTGGTGAAATGAAAATTCCCATGGCGAAGCGCGTGAGTGTCGACCGCTGGTTGTTTACCGTCACCATGCTGCTGGTTTTTCTGGGGCTCGTCATGGTTTTCTCGGCGTCTGCCGTGATGGCCCGCGAGCGATTTGGATCCCCGTACGCCTTCCTCTCGAAGCAACTGATCTGCGCCGTGGCGGGATTGCTCGCCATGGTCGTCACCATGCGCGTCGACTATCGGCGCTACAAGCATCCTGCGATTGTGTTTTCGCTGATGGGCGTGACCACGCTGCTGCTGATCTCGGTTTTCTTCCTCGATCGCTCTCACAATACCCATCGCTGGATCCACGCTGGAGGCTTCTCGTTCCAGCCTTCGGAGCTCGCGAAGCCCGTGCTGGTGCTTTTCCTGGCCTACTTCCTCGAGAGCCGTTCGAGAACGATGGACGACGTGCGCAACACGCTTCTGCCTGCGGCTGCACCCGTCGTCATGTTTCTCGGGCTGATCGTGCTGCAGCCCGATCTCGGGACGGCGATCGCGTGCGCCGGAATCGCGGCCTGCATCATGTACGTCGCCGGCATGCGCCTGCGGTACTTCGCATACGCTTTCGGGGTCTCGCTGCTTCCGCTGTACCTGCTGATCTTTCATGTGGCGTGGCGGCGGGACCGCATCCTTGCGTTCCTGAATCCGTACGCCGACCGGCAGAAGACAGGATTCCACATCATTCAATCGCTCATCGCGGTAGGGACGGGCGGCATCACTGGAACCGGCCTGATGGAAGGGAAGCAGAAGCTGTTTTATCTTCCGGAGCCTCACACCGACTTCATCTTCGCGGTGACCGCCGAGGAACTGGGGCTGGTGGGAGCCGTGTTCGTCGTGGCCCTGTTCGCCGTATTCCTGTGGCGCGGCATGCGCGCCTCGTGGCGAACCCACGATGTCTTCGGACGCTACCTTGCGGTTGGCATCACCATCATGGTCGTGCTGCAGGCCTTCATTAACATCAGCGTCGTGCTCGGCATGATGCCCACGAAGGGCATCCCGCTGCCGCTGGTCTCGTACGGTGGCTCTTCGCTGTTCGTGACCTTGGCCTGCGTTGGTGTGCTGCTGAACATCACCAAGCAAGCCGAGTAGAATCCCACCACGGCATTTTTTTGATTAAATCCGTAAAATATTGCGTTCGCTGGACTTAGATCAAAATTGATGGCGGCTCGGCCTGCAAAATATTCTTTGTAAAGAACTTATACGTAAAATATTGAAAACAAGCAGTTTGCGTTTTCAGCTTCTCACCATTTGCTTTCACTTGTAGTTACGCCTGCGTCTGAACGCACGATGACAGTTTCGCTGTTTGAACGATTCCGAGTAAAGGTTGTCCGTCACATGTCCAACAAAAAATCTGTGCAAAACGTTCGAGAATGAGGCGGCACCGAGGAGAGACGAGTGACATCGCGATGGAAGACATCTTTAGCGCTGGTCGTGCCTATTGTTTTGGTGGTCATCGCGGTTGGCCAGACGGCCGAAAAGGGCCAGCGCCCGGAGATGCCATCGACTCTACCCATCATTTCGCCGGCGGACCTGGCGACCAAAGTGCCGTCGCCTAAGACGGACGACGTGAAGTCGATCGACGCCATCATGCATGCGGCCTACGATTCGATCTCCGGGCCAGCGGGTCCGCGAAACTGGGATCGCTTTCGCTCGCTCTTTCTTCCGCAGGCGAGGTTCACCCAGGTGGGCAGGGCGCCGGACGGTTCGACATTCATCATTTCGTGGAGCGAGGAAGAATTCATTCGCGATGCCGGCGCGATATTCTCGAAAAATCCTTTCTACGAGAACGCGATCGTCAACAAGCCGGAGAGTTTTGGCGGCATGACGCAAGTGCTCAGCAGCTACGAATCGCATCGCAGTGTGGGCGACAAGCCGTTTGAGCGAGGCGTGAACTCTTTTCAACTCCTGAATGATGGCAAGCGATGGTGGATTGTTTCAATCTTCTGGGATTCGGAGCGGCCGGACAATCCATTGCCCGCAAAACTGGCGAAGAAATAAGTAATGCTGCTATTAGGACTCGTCGACGCCGGCTTCAAGTTGATGCTGGTACTCTGCGGTATCGAAGTGTCCGAGTGACTCGCCGACGAGGCCGTCAGGCGCGATCCGCCATTCCTCAAAGCCACTGATGCGAACTTGATTGCCGGTGCCGCCCGGCCCTGTGTTAGTACCGTCAAGAGTCCATCGGTAGAAATACTGGTCCCCGTTTTTATCGAGGCTGTCCATACATATCTTCAAGTCGGGGAAAGCCGTCATGAATCCTTGTGCGACATGGGTGATCGCGCCACGGCCGACCGCAGGAGGATCGCTATTCACGGTAAGTGTGCCGTTGAGCGAATAGCAAGCGGCAACACTTGCGGCGTCCTGACTGTTCCACGCTGCGGTGTAGCGAAGCGCGAGTTCTTGCACGCGAGCGGTCATGAAATTTGTGCGGAGATGGAAGTATACCGCTCGGCCGCGCACCGGTTCCGAATGTAAAGCTCGACGACTTCTGACGAGCCTTGGCGCTAGAATTGTGTCATGTCTGCCGCTCAAACCTGGGACCCCGTAAACTACGCACGCAATGCTCGTTTCGTCTCCGACCTCGGGTCGGCAGTTTTGGAGTTGCTTGCACCGAGGCCGGGCGAGCGCATTCTGGACCTCGGTTGCGGGGACGGGGCGTTGACGCAGAAGTTGGTCGATCTTGGGTGCAAGGTCGTCGCGGTGGATTCGAGCGCACCGCAAGTTGAAGCCGCCCGGAACCGCGGGCTGGATGCGCACGTGATCAGCGGTGAGACGCTGCCGTATCAAGAAGAGTTCGATGCCGTGTTCAGTAATGCGGTTCTGCACTGGATCAAGAACGCGGACGCGACGATCTCTGGCGTGTATCGCTCTCTTCGACCAGGTGGCCGCTTTGTTGCCGAATGCGGTGGCTATGGGTGCGTACAGAAGATTCGGACTGCGCTGGTGCAGGCCTTAGACCGGCGCGGAATCGATGGGGAGCGGCGGGTGCCGTGGTATTTTCCGACTCCGGGTGATTACGCGATCCGTCTGGAGCGTGGAGGATTCCGCGTCGACAGTATCGCGCTCATTCCACGTCCGACGACGCTTCCAGGCGACATCATCCCTTACCTTGAAACATTTGCCCAAAGCTTTTTCCAGGGGTTTTCAGATGCGGACCGGGCAGAGTACTTGCAGGAAGTTCGTGCGGTCCTGGAATCGCAACTGCGCGAAACCAGTGGCGCCTGGGTCGCGGACTATGTTCGCTTGCGCTTCGCGGCAACGAAAGTTTCTCCGCTCGGATAGTGCCGATCCCCTTGCACCCTGCGTTCGAATCGCGTCATTTCAAAAAACCGATAGCGCTCATTGACCTTAAGGCGTGGGCAATGAGCGCTATCGCGATTGCTGGGCAACTGCTGAAATAGCGTTGTCAGCTTCTAAGCGGCTTCGAGCACCGACAAGATATTTCCCGCCGGGTCTTTGAACCACGCGATTGTCGGCCCGTTCCCGCGAGATATCCCGCGCGCGTCGGTTTTTAGATTGGGTTCGTTATAGACCTCAAACCGGACGCCGCGCTGGCTCAGTTCGTCGACGGCTTTTTCAACGTTGTCCACGGGAAAATTCAGGACCGTGAATGTGGCCGGCTGATGATTCGGCTTCGGGTACATCAGAGCTTTGGTGCCACCGGAAAGTGGCACGATCAGGGTGCCTTCCGGGCCGCCGGAAACTTCGAGTCCGAGCGTCTTGCCATAGAAATTTCTGGCAGTCTGAATATCGTTGACCGAAAAACTGCTGAATGCTTTGCCAGGGTTGAACATAGATACACTCCTAAATTTAATCTTCCAAATTTCGATGCGGAAACGGCTTTCGAGGTTTCCGAATGTTGGGAATTGTGTGGCCGCCTATCGTGTGGAAATTCAGGAAGAATTTCGAGCGGCTAGTGTCTATGACGGACTTCCACAACGAGCGCCGGATGGAGTTCTCGGGAACTCTCTCAAGGGCGCGACGAATTGGCCGCCATGTAGAATACGCAGCACTATGTGGATGGCCGTTGCAGTTACGGCGATAATTTTCGCAGTTGGAAATATTCTGTTCGGTCACTTCAATGAAGGAATCCCTAAATGGAGGCGCGTGACAAAGGTTCTGCTCGTACTCGCGCTCGTTGCGGTGATCTCAGCAAAGGCCGGGCCAGCATGGGGGCTTGCACCGATCGGAGTGCTGCTCGTTGCGGCGGCTGTAGTTCACCTGTGGTGGCTTCCGCGTCATGGCATCAATGGCCTGACTGGAGAACCGAGAGAAAAGTATTTGGAGTTGAAGGGCTGGACCCGCAAGCCATAGCGGTTTCATCGGCACAACTGTCTGGGTCGACGACGAAAGTGCCCCATCCTCTTCGCAGTTTGAGTGTTTTCCCACTCAAGCCAAAGGCAGGCTTGAGTGGGCCACCCCGCCGAAACAACAATTTTGAGGCATCAAGCAGACTTCTTTTGTGGCAAGCTGAACAGAAGCACCTTTCCATATTCTTCTGGCGATCTCCACTTCGTCGCCTTTCTTCTGAAGCTCGTAGGTACGAAAAATTCAATGATCTTGGCCATAAAGCACCCCCACATATAAGAACAAAACGAAGGCGAAAAAGTTCCCATTTTGACAAATCTCTACATTTGCCTGCCGTTGAACACTTCCCAAACGCCTAACAAAAATCCCGCTAAATTTTGTGCCAAACCGGTTCGTGAGTAGGACAGGGTAAGTGTGAACCTTTTTTAAATGGCGGGTGGCCCATCTTTGCATTGCACCATTGCCACGGAGGGTGCCCCATCCTTTGCGTTTTTTGCAAGGGTGGGCGGCGATGCTGCCGGCGCAACTTCTCTCCGTTCTACACCACCCGTTGTGTATGGCGTCGTCGTACCCGCCCTTCGCCTTCGCGAAGGACGGGGCACCCGCATCTATGGTGGCTTCTGGAGTTTGAAAGCCGGGCCACCCGGCCAGTTTGAGTGTTTCCCCACTCAAGCCAAAGGCAGGCTTGAGTGGGCCACCCGCTCCACATGCGCAAGCATTTCCGTGTCCCGCCCTTCGCAAAGAACGTGAAGGACGGGGCACCCATTCTGTTGGTGATGCCAGCGAAATCAAAAGCCTGGGCCACTCGCGCATGACAATCATCAAAACTCCAACTTCTTATTTCGCCTGCGCTAGCTTCGTAACAACTGCGGCAACTTTATCGAGTATCTGGTTCCAGCCCTCCAATTGACCGCTATTTTTCGCGCTCTCCATGGGTTCATTGCCAATGTGGGTGAGTTTCGTCTGGCCGTTCCCGAGATCCTCAAAGATGGTCACGTCGTACGCACCGTCTATGGCCTCATGTTCTATTCCTAATTGCGCAGGCTCAACCTTGTTTCCCTTCGAGTCCGAAAAGTACATGGAGGAAACGATCTTCTCGTGCAGAACAATCTCGTGGTATTCAACCGCATTCCAGCACTCCTGCCCATCCGGCGATTTCATGCAGAGGAGACATTTTCCCCCAACGCGAAAATCCATCTGGCAAACGGGCGCAGTAAAGCCCTTCGGTCCCCACCACTGCATCACGTACTTCGGGTCTGTCCACGCCTTCCAAACCAGTTCGCGTGGGGCATCAAAAACTCTGGTAACGACCATCCGCTCAATTTCGCTGACCGTGTTTTTTGTCATCTCTGACCTCCTCTTTCTTCATTTGATTTACAACTGCATCCAGTTTGTCGAAACTCTCTTCCCAGAATCGGCGATAGCTAATCGCCCAGTCGCTGACTTTCTTAATCGCCTCTGGCCTAAGCGTGCACACACTCTCGCGTCCACGCTTTGCCTTGACCACAATCCGCGCCCGAACCAGGTAGGCAATATGTTTTGAAATCATCTGCTGCGAGAGCGCAAACGGTTCCGTCAACCCATGCACAGAGGCCGGCCCATGTGAGAGTCGTTCGATCATTGCCCTACGGGTGGGATCAGACAAAGCCGCAAATGTTGTACCCAATCTATCCACAACCATATGGTAGTGGATTTTTGATCTGTGTCAAGTATGAATTTTGCGATCCCTGATTTTCTGTTCAGTGATTCCCAATGTGCCGTGCGTTGCCCGGCAATTTTCTGTCCACGCTACACTGGAAGAGGCACCGTGCCGCGAGTTGCTCCTTCAAAATGATCTCTTTCTCAAACATTAATAAGCAGTATGGCAAGCAGTTGCTCTTCGTGGATGCTTCGTTTCAGTTGAATCCCGGCGAAAAAGTCGGACTGGTCGGTCCCAATGGGTCGGGCAAGACAACGCTCTTCCGTATGGTGGTCGGCGAGGAAACTCCCGACGAGGGCGCGGTCTCTGTCCCCAAGAAGTTGACGATCGGCTACTTTCGCCAGGACGTCGAGGAAATGCAGGGCCGTTCGGTCCTGGATGAAGCGATCGCAGGGAGCGGACGCGTCGGCGATCTGCACCACGAACTCGAAGCCTTGCAGCGGGAAATGTCCGACCCCGACAAGGCTGATGACATGGACCGCATCCTTGATCGCTTCGGTCACGTTCAGGAGGAGTACGAGCATTTAGGCGGTTACGCGCTCGAATCGCAAGCCCGTGAAGTGCTCCACGGTCTGGGATTCAAAGACGATCAGATTGACGGCGACGTGGGCGCTCTCTCGGGCGGATGGAAAATGCGGGTTGCGCTGGCACGGGTCCTGCTCGGAATGCCGGATGTATTGCTGATGGACGAACCGACGAACCACCTCGACATCGAATCCATCATCTGGCTGGAGCAGTTTCTCAAGTCATTTCCCGGCGCGCTGCTCATGACCTCGCACGACCGCGAGTTCATGAATCGTCTGGTCTCAAAGATTGCAGAGATTGATGGCGGCGAAATCATCACGTACTCGGGTGACTACGACTTCTACGAGCGCGAACGGGCGGTGCGAGAGAGCAATCAGCAGGCAGCATTTGCCCGGCAGCAGTCCATGCTTGCCAAGGAGCAGCGCTTCATTGATCGTTTCAGGACACACGCGGCCAAAGCGGCCCAGGTGCAGAGCCGGATCAAGGCCTTGGACAAGATCGAGAAGATCGAACTACCGAAGAAACGCCTAGGTGGTGAAGTTTGAGTTTCGTCTCCCTCCGCGATCCGGCGAACAGGTGGCCGTCCTTGAGAATCTGCACAAGAGTTACGGCCCGCGTGTGATTTACGAAGGATTCAATCTCACCATCCGCCGCGGAGAACGCTGGGCCGTCATGGGGAGAAACGGCGCGGGCAAGACCACGCTGCTCAAGATGATTGCCGGAGCCAGTGCTCCAGATGCGGGAAGCGTGCGGCTCGGCGCCAGCCTGTATATGGGCTACTTCGCGCAACAATCGCTGGACGTGCTCAATCCCGATCTCACCGTCATCGAACAGTTGCAACAGGATTTTCCCCACGACAGTCTCGGGTCACTGCGGACCCTGGCGGGCGCATTCCAGTTCTCCGGCGAAGACGTGGACAAGAAGATCCGCGCACTCTCCGGCGGAGAAAAATCGCGGCTGGCAATAGCGCGCATGCTCTACAACCCGCCGAACTTCCTGGTGCTCGACGAACCGACGAATCACCTGGATCTTGCGACCAAGGAAATGCTGGTGGACGCCCTGAAGGACTTTGAAGGCACCATGATCTTCGTATCGCATGACCGCATGTTCCTTCGCGGTCTCGGCTCACGTGTGCTGGAACTGGGCGGTGAGAGCGGCACGGACCGCCATCCCACTGTTTATCCTGGGTCGTACGTTGAGTACGTGCAGAAGCTTGGACATGAGGCGCCTGGGATCTATTCGTAGGCTTGCGGGGCTTTGGTGTACGATGCCGGGATGGATTTTATCGAGCCTTCCGCGACCGTCTGCAGCCAAGTAGCAAGATGAATCTTTTATGACTTGACGCTTTCCGTCGCCCGTCGGTCCCATCGGAGCTGGTTCGCGCCGCTCACGGCAGGAAACGTTCGGTGAGATTCAGCCCGGAAACTTTGAGATCCTCGTGGCGCGAGCTGGCCGCTCTCTGACAGCTAGCACTCGCCACAGGATTAGGCACGTCCATCCGTCAGCCGCAGGCTTCAGATGTTCGGCGTCGCGGACCCGTTGCGCTCAAGTTTCGGATGCCAATAGGCGGGGTGGCCCGGGTTTCCAGGTTTTCCCTTCCCGTTCCGGAACTGAGGGTGCCCCGTCCTTGCGTTCTTGGCAAGGGCGGGTACGATGCTGCCTGTACCATGGAGTTTGTCATGCCCAGTGGGCTGCATCGCACCTACGGCGCTCATCATCTGCACTTTATTACTACCTCGTGCTACCGGCGATTGCCTTTTCTGCGCGCCGCGCGCAGCCGCGATACCTTCCTTGCGATTCTGGAACAAACGCGTGAGCGTTATCGCTTCGTTGTTGTCGGCTACGTCGTGATGCCGGAACATATTCACCTGCTTTTGACGGAACCAGAAGTCGGGACTCTCTCGACGGTGATGCAAGTGTTGAAGCAGCGCTCGGCAGGCGCGCTGTTGCCCAAGCGCCAACGGAAGAACGCGCGCCAATGCGACCTGTTTGAAGACAAACCGAAGCACAGAGCGTTCTGGCAGGCGCGCTCCTATGACTTCAACGTATGGACGACGCACAAGCGCGTGGAGAAGCTGAGGTACATACATCGCAATCCGGTGAAGCGTGGCTTGGTGGGCAGGCCCGAGGAGTGGCGGTGGAGCAGTTATCGTTTCTATCTTTTGGACGAAGCCGGGCCGGTGAAGGTAAATGAAGGATGGCCGAAGATTTCGTTCCGGGATCGGGTGGCGTAGCTTCGCCGCTGCATGCGCTCGTGGTTCCCGCCCCTTCGCAAAGAACGCGAAGGAACGGGGCACCCACCGCGTTGGTAATGCCATCTGAGATCCAAAGCCTGGTCCACCCGTCCGCTTTGGTTCGGGTTCTTTTCATTCCTTCCACCGGTACAATAATGCGAGCTTGAACCACGAACTCGTTTGTTCGTTTGGAGGACACCCAGAAGGCACAGGGACAGAAAGGGACCCGCTGAAAGTCGCCACCTTCAACATTAACAACATCAATAAGCGGCTCGACAACCTCCTGGCTTGGTTGGCCGAAAGCTGAACCGGACGTGGTTAGTCTCCAAGAGCTCAAGGCAGAGCAGGAAGCCTTTCCCGTGAATGCCCTTCGAACTCTCGGGTACGAAGCAGTCTGGCAAGGGGAGCGCTCCTGGAACGGCGTGGCCATTCTCGCGCGAAACCACGTTCCCGTGCTGACTTGCACAAGTTTGCCGGGAAATCCTGCAAGATCATCAAGCTCGCTACATTGAAGCGGCCGTTCAGGGAGTCCTGATCACTTCCATCTACCTCCCCAATGGGAATCCGCAGCCTGGACCGAAATTCAATTACAAGTTGGCCTGGTTTGAGCGCCTCATTGCCCACGCCGCCGAACTCATGGCGAGCGGCGCACCCGTGGTGCTGGCCGGTGACTACAATGTCGTGCCGACACCGCAGGACATCTATCCGACTCGATCGTTGGATAACAACGCGTTAATCCAACCCGAGAGCCGACAGGCCTTTGCGCGTTTGCTGGCTCAAGGCTGGACTGACGCCATGCGGAAGCTACATCCGGACGGGCCGCTCTGGACATTCTGGGATTACAAATTTGAACGGTGGCAGAAGGACAAAGGCATGCGACTCGATCACTTTCTGCTCTCGCCGAATTTGTCGGACCGGCTCGTGGACGGCGGTGTTGACCGATGGGCGCGTGGGCAGGAAAACGCGAGCGACCACGCGCCAACATGGATCATGCTCGATCTCTAGACCAGAGTCGAGGTTCCAGCCAGCGTTTTTTGTCTGACCGCTCCCAGCAACGTAAAGAGCTGCCTTTTCCCGCCCGCCCATGCATTCGTGTCAATTCGCATTCGCAATTTGACGCAGTGCACCCGTCAGCAGATCTTTCCTCGCCGCCAATTTCCCCGAATCCTGTTTCGGAATAGCTTCCTGTTTGCTGACGATCCACTCGGTAGCTGAAAGCGACGGTCTCTTCGATGTCTTTAGTATTGCGCTCAGCTGAGTTCCTGGGCGAGTCCGATGAGAAGCCCTTCAGGCCCGCGGATGTAGCAGAGCCGATACGCGTCTTTATACCGGACTACTTCGCCTACGAGCTGGGCGCCGCGCTTACGAAGCCTTTCAAGCGTTTCGTCGATGTCGTCCACGGCGAACATGACGCGGAGGTAGCCTAGAGCGTTCACCGGGGCGTTGCGGTGATCCGCGACGCAGGCGGCGTGAGGAAGCGGGAGAGCTCGAGCCGGCCGTGGCCGTCCGGCGTGCGCATCATGGCAATCTCGACGCGCTGATCGGCAAGTCCAGTGACACGTCCCGCCCATTCTCCTTCGATCGTGGCCCGTCCTTCGAGCTCGAGGCCGAGCTCGCGAAAGAAATCAATCGTCGCTCCGAGGTCCTCGACGACGATTCCTACGTTGTCCATCCGTTTGAGCGCCATGGATCCAGTCTACAAAGTGTCGTCTAGTGTCACAACGGACACTTCTTGCACGCCGAAGCACGAGCGCGACGTGGAGGTGATCAGAGGGTCACGCAGATTCGAATCGTGGCTAGCCCGGGTGAGCTTTCGTCGGGAAGAAAAACAGTGCTGCCATGAGAACCAGTGTCGAGAGTTCGATCAGCAGGGCATACAAAGTCAGGCGTTTCGGGCGGTCGAATCGTGCAAGCAGCCGGCTGACCACCAGTCCCACTAAGATGATCGGCGAGCCGAAGAGCCGGTCCATGCAGATCCAGCCCAAGAGCATTGGGCTCTGGCCCACGGCGGGGATACTGAGAAGTCCCAGGCAAATCGGCGCAGTCAGGCTCAGTCCGAGCAGGATCTTGGAATATCCGGTGTAGAGTTTTTCGGACTCACGAATAAACAGCACAAGTAGAAAAGTCGGAGCGAGAAACATGCAGCCGATGAAGATCCCAAGGATCAAATCGCCGCCCGCATACATACCGCCCGCTGCGGCGGCGTCGTCCGGGTGATTCACGTACTGCATGTGGCGCACAAAGAGCAGCGCCATAGCCGTGGCCAGCACGAGAGCGTAACCTGCCGCCACCAGACCCAGCTTCCACCGCATAGGGATCGGTTTCATGTCGGCATTCTAACGCTCGTGGAAGGAAATTCTTTTACTGGCGAATGCTGTCGGGCGTGTTACGTCACCGGACATTGCGGCAGGAATTCCGTCAGCTACCTGTCATGTCGCGCTGGTATATTACGGTGAATCGGCACGCAAGGATTCACGCCTATGACACGAGCAACGACGCAGGCGATTTCGCCATTCTTCATCGTCAGCAACGTCGATCAAACGATCGCGTTTTACTGCGACAAACTTGGGTTCGAGACCAGATTCCAGGAGCCGGCGCAGGATCCTTTTTTCGCTATTGTCGGCCGCGACGGAGCACAGCTGTTCGTCAAGTCCGATCAAGGTGCATCGCCTCTGCCGAACCCGAAGCGTTGTCCAGCCATGAGGTGGGATGCGTTTGTTTATGCGCCAGACCCCGATGCGCTCGCCGTCGAATTTGCCGGTCACGGCGCAGCATTCAGCGAACCGCTGCAGGATACCCACGACGGCCTGCGCGGCTTCGAACTTTGCGATCCTGACGGGTACGTTCTGTTCTTCGGCCGACCAAGGTAGCGGGCGAGCAAAATGAAAAGGTGTCCCTTGCGGAAGGTTTCCAGTGTGAACGGAAACTCTACCGATAGGGACACCTTTTACAACGATCGGACCAACTTAGGCCAAGTCGTAGCGATCGAGGTTCATGACTTTGGTCCATGCCGCCACGAAGTCCTTCACAAACGCCTTCTTCGAGTCCGCAGAGGCATAAACCTCCGCGATAGCCCGGAGCTGCGAGTGTGAACCGAAGACGAGATCGACACGGGTGCCAGTCCATTTCACTTCACCCGTCTTGCGATCCGTTCCTTCAAAAACGCCTGCCGAAGTCGTGGAGGCCTTCCACACCGTATTCATGCTGAGCAGGTTGACGAAGAAATCATTCGTCAGAGTTTCAGGCTGGTTGGTGAAGACGCCATCCTTCGACTGCTTGTAGTTGGCATTCAGAACGCGCAGGCCGCCGATGAGCACCGTCATCTCGGGAGCAGTCAGGGTCAATAACTGAGCCCGATCGAGCATCAGCTGTTCCGCCGGCAACGCGTGTCCAACGCGCAGGTAGTTGCGGAATGCGTCTGCAGTCGGCTCCAGAACGGCGAAGGAGTGAGCATCGGTCTGCGCCTGCGAAGCGTCGGTACGTCCCGGCGAGAACGGAATCTTCACGTCGTGTCCGGCTTTTTTCGCAGCTTGCTCGATCGCGGCGTCGCCACCGAGAACGATCAGGTCCGCCAGCGAAATCATCTTTCCCTTGTTGCCGTTGGATTGCGCGCTGTTGAATTCTTTCTGGATGCTCTCCAGCTTTGCGAGAACCTTTGCCAGTGCCGCAGGCTGGTTCACGTCCCAATCCTTTTGCGGGGCAAGGCGGAGGCGCGCGCCGTTCGCTCCGCCACGCTTGTCGGAGCCACGGAATGTCGACGCCGAAGCCCAGGCCGTCGAGACCAGTTGGGAGATCGTGAGCCCGGAGGCGAGGATCTTCGCCTTCAAGGCAGCAACATCCTGATCTCCGATCAACTTGTGATCGACTGCGGGAACAGGATCTTGCCAGATCTGCGGCTCCTTCGGAACCAGCGGACCAAGGTAGCGGGCGATCGGTCCCATGTCGCGGTGCGTCAGCTTGTACCACGCCTTGGCGAACGCGTCGGCGAACTGTTCGGGATGCTCGTAGAAGCGACGCGAGATTTTTTCGTAAGCCGGATCAAAGCGCAACGCAAGGTCCGTGGTCAGCATCGATGGTGCGTGACGCTTAGACGGATCGTGCGCATCGGGCACCGTGCCCGCACCCGCGCCATTTTTTGGAGTCCACTGCTGCGCACCAGCCGGGCTCTTCGTGAGTTGCCATTCATATCCGAACAGGTTCGTGAAGAAGTTGTTGCTCCACTTCGTAGGCGTGGTAGTCCAGGTGACTTCCAATCCGCTGCTGATGGTTTGGACGCCGTGGCCTTTACCAAAACTGTTGCGCCATCCCAGGCCTTGCTCCTCGATCGAGGCGCCCTCAGGCTCGCGATCGACATACTGCTTGGGGTCGGCAGCGCCGTGGGTCTTGCCGAACGTGTGACCGCCGGCGATCAGCGCAACTGTTTCCTCGTCGTTCATCGCCATGCGGGCGAACGTCTCGCGGATGTCCCGCGCAGCAGCGATGGGATCGGGCTTACCGTTCGGGCCTTCCGGGTTCACATAAATCAAACCCATCTGCACGGCGCCGAGAGGATTATCGAGTTGACGATCGCCTTTGTACCGATTGTCTCCGAGCCACTCTGTTTCAGGACCCCAGTTGACGTACTCTTCGGGCTCCCAGACATCGGGGCGGCCGCCGGCGAAACCGAACGTCTTGAAGCCCATCGACTCCAGGGCGACGTTGCCGGTGAGAATCATGAGGTCGGCCCAAGAAATCTTTCGTCCATACTTTTGCTTGATGGGCCAGAGCAAACGGCGCGCCTTGTCGAGGTTGACGTTGTCGGGCCAGCTGTTGAGCGGCGCGAAACGTTGTTGCCCGGAGCCTGCGCCGCCGCGTCCGTCGTGGATGCGATACGTGCCTGCGCTGTGCCACGCCATACGAATGAAAAGCCCGCCGTAGTGGCCGAAGTCGGCCGGCCACCACTCCTGCGAATCGGTCATCAAGGCTTGCAGGTCCTTGATCACGGCATTGAGGTCGAGACTTTTGAATTCTTCCGCGTATTTAAATTCCTTGTCCATGGGATTGGACAAAGGTGAGTTCTGATGAAGCGCCTTCAGGCTCAGCTGATTGGGCCACCAGTCCGAATTCGTCGGAGCCCAGTTTGGTGCGTCCTTGCGAGCGCCACCCATCACGGGGCATTTTGATTCGGGAGCTACCTCGGGTTCCGTATTGCCAGGGCCGGGCACGCCAGCCAGTACTTGCTTATCTTCAGACATAAATTCCTCTTTCATCTTTCGCTTATGAAGTTGTTTTTACGTTTTTGTCGCTGCATCGCCGACAGAGGCCGAATACCTCGATCAGCGGTTCGGATAAGTCGAAGCCGCCCGGCGCCTGCCGGGCCAGCCGTTTGAAGTCAACGAAGTCACCGGAAATATCCTGCACAGATTTGCAGCGCGTGCAGACCAGGTGATGATGGGATTCAAGGTTGCCGTCGACGCGCAATGTGGGAGCGTGGGGCGTCACCTCCCGCAGCAATCCCTTTTCCACGAATACGCGCAAATTGTTGTAAATCGTGGCGAGAGAGACCGAGGGTATGCGCCGTTTGACGACCGCGTAGATTTGTTCAGGCGAGTAGTGTCCGGGAGAAGCGACTACGGCTTCAAAGATGATCTTGCGCTGGTGCGTGGCTGCCATGCCATGCTTCCAGGCAAGTTCCCGGAACTGTTCATGACTGAGATGCATATGGGTAGATGAGAATCATTATCAAACAATTCAGGTTCTTTGGCAATTGGGGGTTGGCGGCAGTCTGGTTTTCCGTAGTAGACTTCGCGCATGATCCGTCAGATCGCGCCTCTGTTCTTCACGCTGGACATTCCGGCCACCCTCGCTTACTACGACGCGAAGCTTGGTTTCAAGTGTTTGGGAACATGGCAGGAGCCGCCGGTCTACGCCATCGTCGCGCGAGACCAGCATGTGATTCACTTTCGATGTGCCGAACCCCCCGTAGCCAACCCAAACAAATATCCAGACGAGTTGCTCGACGCGTACGTATTCGTTGAAGATGCGGATGCGATTTACGCGGAGTATGCAGCTCGAGGAGTGGAATTTACCCGCGGACTTGCCAACATGCCGTGGAACTCGCGTGAATTTGTAGTAAAGGATTGCGATGGCCGTTTGCTCGCCTTCGGCGCGAACTTGTAGATGACTCGGCCATCGTGCAAGGCATAAGCCGATGGTTCCTGAAGGATCATCAATGCTGATGCGCGGGTAGTTTATAGTCACCGCATGCGCGCGATTCTTGCAGGCGGAGGCACGGGCGGACACGTCATTCCCGCTCTCGCCATCGCCAACCAGCTTAAGCAGAGCTACAACGCCGAAGTTCTTTTCATCGGAACGGCGCGCGGCATCGAGAACCGGCTGGTGCCGGCCGCGGGATATTCGCTGCAACTGGTGCGCGTGGGCGCGCTCAAGAACGTAAGCCTGATGACGCGGCTGAAGACTTCGCTCGATCTTCCGCGGGCGCTTTTTCAGGCGGGACGGATTCTGAGCGAATTTGCGCCCGACGTCGTCATCGGCGTCGGTGGATACGCCTCGGGGCCAGCGATGTTGTCGGCGGTTATGAAGCACATTCCGACGCTGGCGTTCGAGCCGAATGTGGTTCCCGGATTTGCCAATCGAATCGTGGCGAAATTTGTATCCGGCGCGGCCGTGCATTTTGAAGAGACCGCGAAATATTTCCGTCGAGCCGAAGTGACCGGCGTGCCGGTGCGGCAGGCATTTTTCGACATTCCTCCCAAACAGCGAGGAACGCCAACTGTGCTCGTATTTGGCGGGAGTCAGGGCGCGCACGCGATCAACGAAGCGGTATTCCGGTGCCTTCCCGTGTTGCGCCGCGAGGCCCCGGGAATTCACATCATTCACCAGACGGGCGAGCGTGACTATAATGACGCGCTGGCTGCCTACAATGCGCAGGGAGAGGATGCGGAAGTTTCGAAGTTCATCGAAGATATGCCCGCAGCATTTGCGCGCGCCGATCTCGTAGTCTGCCGGTCGGGCGCGAGCACCGTGGCCGAGATTGCGGCGGCAGGGAAGCCGGCGGTCTTCGTTCCGTTCCCGCGCGCGGCGGACGATCATCAGCGGATCAACGCGGAAGCGTTGGCGCGTCACGGCGCGGCCGTCGTGGTGGAGGAATCAAAGCTGGAAGGCGTCTGGCTGGCGGAGACGATCGCTGCATTGTTGCAGGATGCGAACCGGCTGGGACAGATGAGCAACGCGGCGCGGGCGTTGGCGCATCCGAATGCTGCCAAGGATATTGCGGCGATGGCGGCGCGGGTTGGGGGGATTGAGTGATTGAGTCATTGAGAATTTAGTAATTGTGTAATTGAGTAATTTTGTAATTGGCTTCACCGCCGGCGCTGGTTGCGGATCCGGCAATTACCCAATTACCTGATTTCCCAATTACTAAATCTTTTTCGGCTTTTCTATGTTTGCAAAAATTCAGCGGATTCATTTCGTAGGCATCGGCGGCATCGGCATGAGCGGGATTGCCGAGGTGCTGCTCAATCTCGGCTACAAGGTTTCCGGCTCCGACCTGAAGAGCTCCGCGGTGACGCAGCGCCTGCAAGGGTTGAACGCAACGACTTTTGAGGGACATCGGGCGGAGAACATTGCCGGCGCCGAAGTGATTGTGACCAGTTCCGCCATCTCGGAAGAGAATCCGGAGGTTGCGGAAGCTCACCGTCTGCATGTCCCGGTGATTCAGCGTGCGGAGATGCTGGCCGAGTTGATGCGCTTGAAGTACGGCATCGCCATTGCAGGCATGCACGGCAAAACAACCACGACCTCCATGGTGGCGGCTGTTCTGGCGGCGGGCGGCCTCGATCCGACCGTCGTGGTTGGGGGCCGCGTCGATGCGATGGGATCCAATGCGCGGTTGGGCAAGTCGCAATATCTAGTGGCTGAGGCCGATGAAAGTGACAGGTCGTTTCTGAAGCTGTCCCCGATACTTTCGGTGGTGACCAACATCGATCGCGAGCACATGGATTGTTACCGCAACATGCGCGACGTGAAGAAGACGTTCCTCGATTTCATGGACCGGGTTCCGTTCTACGGGATGATCGTGGCGTGCAATGACGATCCTCTGCTGCGCAAGCTAATTCCTGAAGTGCAGCGACGTATTGTGACGTACGGGACGCGGCGTGGGTCGGATTTCCTGATCAAGATTCCCGGAAGTAAAATTCCACATCCCGTCGCACAAGACGCGACAAGGGTGGGGCAACCTATCAATACTTTTGCAGTGAACTACCGGGAACAGAGCCTGGGCGAGTTCACGCTGCATGTGCCGGGAGTGCATAACGTTCTTAACGCGACCGCGGCGATTGCGGTTGGAGTCGGCCTCGACATCAACGCCGATGCGATTCGGAGCGCGCTCGATCAATTTCGGGGGGTGGATCGCCGCTTCCAGCTTCGCGGACGCGCCGGGGGAGTCAGCGTCATCGACGACTACGGGCACCACCCCACGGAAATCCGGGCGACGCTCGCCGCCGCCAAGCAGTGCGGCTTCGGCAAGATTCACGTCATCTTCCAGCCGCATCGTTACACCCGCACTCGCGACCTGATGGAAGAGTTTGCGGGCGCGTTTAACGACGCGGACTCATTGTTCGTACTCGATATTTATGCCGCGAGCGAGTCACCGATCGAGGGAATTACCGGAGAGGCGCTGGCGCGGAAGATCCGTGAGAAGACGGTGAAGATCGGGCGCTTCGCGAGTTCTCCTGCCGAAGCGATCGGTGCCGCGGTGGAAGTGGCGCAGGACGGCGACATGATCCTGACTTTGGGCGCGGGGAGCGTGTCTCAGTTCGGGCCCTTGATCGTGGAAAAGCTGAAAGAGCGTGAGGCTGTTGCCGTCCACGGCTGAAATTCAGAATTTCTCCGGAGACAACTTTATGGTTCATCCTTTGCCGTTCAGCGGCCGATTGACGGCTATTTTGTTTTCGCTGGCGATCGCCGCATGCGGCCAGCAAACGGCGGCTTCGAAGCCGGCGCCGGCGGAGGGCGATTACGTCGCGCACAACTTTCACTTCAAGTCCGGGGAGACGCTGCCCGAACTTCGCCTGCATTACACGACTTTTGGAAAGCCGGAGCATGATGCATCCGGCAGGACAACGAATGCGGTGCTGATCCTGCATGGGACCGGAGGCACCGGGCACCAGTTTCTTTCTCCGGTATTCGCCGACGTGCTGTTCGGGCGCGGCCAGCCCCTCGACGCGACGCAATATTTCATCGTACTTCCCGACAACATCGGTCACGGGAAATCGAGCAAGCCGAGCGATGGCATGCACGCGAAGTTTCCTCAGTATGACTATGACGACATGGTCGCGGCGCAACATGAACTGCTGGAGAAGGGGCTGAATGTCAATCATCTCCGGCTGGTGATGGGCACGTCGATGGGCTGCATGCATTCGTGGGTATGGGGCGAGACCTATCCGGAGTTCATGGACGCGATGATGCCGCTGGCGTGTTTGCCGGTGCAGATCGCGGGACGAAACCGCATCTGGCGCGACATGGTGATGGACGGGATCCGTCACGATCCGGAGTGGAAGAACGGTGAGTACTCGACTGAACCGCCGGCCGCGCTCGAGGTCGTGGCGGACTTCCTGATTATTGCCGGCAGCGCCCCAATGGCGATGCAGAAGAATCTTCCGACCCGTGATGCGGCTGACAAGTATGTCGAAGAGACGAAGAAGCGCATCCTCGCCGATCTGGATGCGAATGACATGCTCTATGCAGTGAATGCTTCGCGGAATTACGATCCGTCGGCGCGGCTGGAGACGATCAGGGTGCCCGTGACTTTTGTGAACTCGGCAGATGATTTCATCAATCCGCCGGAGCTGGGCATCGCAGAACGCGAAATCAAGCGGGTGCCGAAGGGAAAGTTCATCCTGATCCCGGCATCCGACCAGACTCGCGGGCACGGCACGCACACGTCGGCAGTGTTTTGGCAACAGTATCTGAAGGAGTTATTGGCGCGAGAGTGAGGATCGATGGCCCGTCGGCATCGAACTAAGGCGTTCAACTTAGTTCTTAAAAAATGCCGGGCTTGACGGAACTTCTCAAAGGTTTCTGCCGTAACTTCTGCTAACCGAACGGAATCGCCCTCGTCTATCAGGCATAAGGGGTAAGGCCATGAAAACACAAGCATGGGGATGGTTGACGGCAGCGGTGCTGGCAGCCGGACTGAACGCAAGTTACCACGATGGCGGAATGCAGTGGGCACACCGCATCGCAGACCGAGTTGAGCACAACTCCAATGCCGTCCTGGCGCTGGCAACCGGCCACGCCGATGAGTTTGTAACCGAAGCTCGCGTGTTGAGTCCGCGAGCGCAGAGAGCGTCGTGTCCGCTGGCCGCAGCTGCGGCAGCTCTGGCGAATTCGCAGAGCACATTCTCGTGGTCGAATGACGATTTCGATCAACTGCAAGCGTTTTCGGATCGCGAAGAGGCAAGGTTAGCGCGTATTCAGGCGAACCGCGCACGCATTGAAACTCGCGTAGCGCGCCTTCGAATTCCTGCAGTGGCGATGAGCCAGGTCCTGGTGCGTACCCCGGAAGTGACAGTTTGCCCTCGGGTGCGAGTGACGCCGCGGATACCGCAAGTGAAAATGCCGGCCATGCCAGTCGTACATGTCGAGATGATGGGTAACGGCCCGGTATAAACCTTTCGAAATATCAGTTCAAGTTGTGACCCCTGTGCCTCCTGGGAATGCGAGCGCGGATAACCTCCGCGCTCGTTTTTTTTTTCATGCTGGCGGACCTTCGAGCTCATGATTTTTGGAGAGCGGCGAGCGATCCGCGACGTGCATTTGAAAACTGAGAGGGTGCTCGTATACAGAACGGTTCCTCCCTGTGCAAAACCGCAGATTTTTGGTCTATCTCAATTAGAGAAATGTAGCTATAGTGAAAAAGCTCAGCGATTCCTCACGACAACTGACCTGATTTGATGGCGCGAAAAAGCGGTTCCACCATCATGCAGGAGGAGTTGTACCCACCCAGCGCACCCTCGCGCGAGGAACTTGATGACGCGCGCCTGGTAGACCTGGATGTGAACGAGGAATCCCCGTTTTTGCGCGCGCAGAAGCGCGTTTCCGCCCGCCGCAGTTCGATCCCCAAGAAAACAGCCAGTCGCCTGTTGTGGGGCTGCATTGCGGCCGCTCTGGTTTGCACTTTAGCGATCGCTGGCGCTGGACTTTATCGCTACAGCGAGCACTCGTGGCGCTTCCGGGTCGAGTCGAGTGACGACATCGAGGTCACAGGAATGCAGAACGTCACCAAGGCCCAAATCATGGAGGTCATGGGGGCCGACATCGGACGCAATATCTTCTTTATTCCGCTGAGCCAGCAGAAGGCGCTACTCGAACAGATTCCCTGGGTGGAATCGGCGAGCGTCATGCGCTTCGTGCCGAACCACCTCCGCGTCGAGATTCAGGAGCGTACTCCGGTGGCATTCGCGCGGGTCGGTCCACGTATTTTTCTGATCGATGCGGGCGGCGTGCTGATGGAGCTTCCGCAGAAACACAAATATTCGTTCCCTGTGATTCTGGGGATGAATCCCGGCGAGCCGCTCTCGACCCGCCTGCCGCGGATGAAGGCTTACAACGAACTGGTGCAGGATCTGGACTCCGGCGGCGCGCGGTATTCGCAGGACTTGAGCGAGGTCGATATCCAGGATCTCGACAATCTCAAAGTGCGGGTCAACGATCCGGCCGGCGATGTTCTGGTGGAACTGGGATCGGCGGACTATCTGAAGCGCTACAAGATTTTCGTCAGCCATGCGCGGGAGTGGCGCCAGCAATTTCAGAAGCTCGACTCGGTGAACCTGCGCTACGACAACCAGGTGATTGTGAATCCGGATGTGGAAGGAAAACCGAAGCAGGCCGCGCTGTCGCCCGCTGCCGCGAAAGCTGCAGTGGCCGCCGGGGTCAAACCGGCGGCACTGCTGCACCGCATTGGTGCACATGAGCGCCCGCTGCCGAAGCCGGTATTTGTGTTGAACGACAAGAGCACGGATGCGAAGCCGGCTGCGAAAAGGCCAGCGACTGTTGCCAGGAAGACTCCTGCAAAGCCCGTGAAGGTCGCGGCGAAGAAAGATTGGAGAAAGCATCCTTCGCCGGTGGCGAAGGGGAAGACGGCGGGTCACGCGGCTCCGCCGAAAACAGATGTGAAGAAGCCGGCAGGTTCGGTGGCTGCGAGTTCAACTCCGAAGCCGAGTGCAGCGGTTACGAAGCAGGGAACAGGGTCCAATTGATGATTTCGGGGAACGTTTAAGGGAATGGGAAATCAGCCAGGAAATTTTCTTACTGCGATTGATGTAGGCAGCGCCAAGACCTGCGCGCTGATGGCGGAGATTACCGACTTCGGGCTCCGCTATCGCGGACACGGCGTCGCCGAGTCGCGCGGTTCACGCAAAGGCGTGATTGTCGAACTCGACAAAGCCGTTGCCGCGATCCAGAAGGCGGTTGAGGCGGCAGAGGATATTGCCGGGGCGCCCGTCGAGCATGCGGTTGTCGGCGTGGGCGGTGCGCACATCCGGGGCATGAACAGTCATGGCGGAATCAGCCTGGGCACGCGTCCGAGGGAGATCGGACGCGACGAGATCAAGCAAGCAGTTGAACGGGCCCGCGCCATTCCCCTGCCCTCCGATCGCGAGATTCTCCACCTGCTGCCGCAGGAATTCATTCTCGACGATCAGGCTGGCGTACACGATCCGCTGGGCATGATGGCGGCGCGGCTTGAAGTGCGCGTACACATGGTGACGGCCGCGACCAGCGCCACGCAAAACGTTATCACCGCCGTGAACAAGGCGGGCGTTCACGTGGATGACACCGTGTTTGAGCCGTTGGCCGGCGCGGATTCGGTGCTGCGCGCCGATGAGCGCGAGCTCGGCGTGTGCCTCGCTGATATCGGTGCGGGATCGACCGAACTCATCGTTTTCCAGCAAGGCGCCGTGGCCTACACAGGCGTGATTCCGGTTGGAGGAGACCACTTCACCAGTGATCTTTCCGTCGGACTGTGCACTCCACTGGCCGAGGCCGAGAACATCAAGAAGATCTATGGCAATGCGATCGTGACCCTGATTCCCGAGGGAAATGAAGTGGAAGTGCCGTCGGTCGGGGACCGTCCTTCACGCCTGCTGCCGCAAAGGATGGTCGCGGAGATTCTTGAGCCGCGCGCACGGGAACTTTTCGAAATGATGCGCGATGCGCTGCGACAGAGCGGCATGTTCGACATTTGCCTTGCGGGAATCGTGTTGACGGGAGGCGCGTCGCGTTTGCCGGGAATCTTCGATGTGGCTGAGTCGGCGATGAGGCGGTCGGTCCGGCTCTCGTGGCCTGCCCCGATAGCGAAGATGCCTTCGACTCTCTCGGAACCCGAATTCGCGACCGTGCTCGGAATGGTGAGCTACGGCCAGCGGGCGCGCATCGCTCGCGGCTTCCAGGGTGACCGGTGGGGGACGCGATTGAAAGCTTTGTTGGTGGGTAAGGGAGCATGAAGCAGAAGAATAAAAGCATAAACCACAAAGGACACAAAGTTACACGAAGAAATGCGATCGAGGTTTTCCTTCGTGAAACTTCGTGCCCTTCGTGGTTGACCGGTTTTGCATTCCAACTTTAGGTGGACAACATGACAAACGATCCAAAGATTCGCATCAGCTTCAACGAAGAGCCACGCAACGACGCCAACATCAAAGTGATCGGCGTAGGCGGAGGTGGCGGCAACGCTGTCAACCGCATGATCGATGCCGGAGTGGAGGGCATCGAATTTATTGTCGCCAACACTGATCTGCAGGCGCTGCGCATGTCGCATGCTCCGGTCAAGTTGCAGCTTGGCGTGAAGCTGACGAACGGCCTCGGGGCCGGCGCGAATCCTGAAGTCGGGCGCAAGGCGGCCCTGGAAGATTCCGACAAGATCATCGAAGCTCTCGAAGGCGCCGACATGGTTTTCGTTACCACCGGACTTGGCGGAGGCACCGGAACCGGCGCTGCTCCGATCATCGCGTCACTGGCGAGTGAAATGGGTGCGCTGACCGTCGCGGTCGTGACCAAGCCGTTTACGTTTGAAGGCAAGCGGCGCATGCAGCAAGCCGAGCGCGGCATCTCGGAGCTGATGGAATCGGTCGACACCACGATCGTGATTCCCAACGAAAAGCTGCTTGCGGTCGCGGAAAATGCGGGTTTCTTCGAATCGTTCCGTATTGCAGACGACATCCTGCGTCAAGGCGTGCAGGGCATTTCGGACATCATCACGATTCCCGGCATCATCAACCGTGACTTCGCCGACGTGAAGACGATCATGGCCCGCATGGGATACGCGGTGATGGGCACCGCTTCGGCGAGCGGCGCGAGACGCGCGATCGATGCGGCACAGAAATCTATTTCTTCTCCGCTGCTCGAGGCGGGGGCGATCGACGGCGCACGCGGCATCCTGATCAACATCACCGGCTCAACCTCGTTGAAGCTGGCGGAAGTACAGCAGGCGTGCTCGATCATCCAGGAGGCCGCACACGAGGAAGCGAACATCATCTTTGGCGCGGTGCTGGACGAGAAGATGAAGGACTCGGTGAAGATCACGGTCATAGCTACCGGCTTCCGCGAGATTCCACAGGCTCGCAACCGCCACCAGGAGACGCGAATCTCGTTTGCGGCGGCGCACGAGGACGCGATGGAGTTCGCCGACGACTTCGTGCAGCGCGATCCGCTGCCAGATCCGGTTCCTCCGCAGATCATGTCGGATGCAAACGCCGACTCGCGTTCGTACGTAAACGATGGAACTGCTGCTACCGCAGCGCAACCGGTGGATCGCGTGGCCGCCGATGTTGTCTCGCTCGAAACTATGCGCAGTGCCATGGTGAACAATTTCGAGCAGAACGATCTCGACGTTCCGGCATTTCTGCGCAAGCGAAACGACGTGATGTAAGAAGTGCTGAAGCATGGCTTTTGTGATACTTCGTGTGCCCCTAAAAGTGGTGGAAGATCTGGGTCGAATTCGCTGTTTGGGAAAAAGAGCTTGAACCACGAGGGGCACGAAG
The DNA here is from genome assembly GCA_963820895.1 of uncultured Acidobacteriota bacterium. Taxonomy (GTDB): domain Bacteria; phylum Acidobacteriota; class Terriglobia; order Terriglobales; family Acidobacteriaceae; genus Sulfotelmatobacter. The sequence goes on along the minus strand of CAWGBW010000015.1, from coordinate 44,486 downwards.
TTTCACGAGGGAAATCCTGGAACGATGTGGACACCACGAATAGGCAAAGATTTGCACTTTAGGGGAGTAACTTTTCAGTAACGCAGTAACTGATTACCGAAGGCTTCTGACCTCAAGTAATCCCACGTATGTCATTGTTCCAAAACGGGTTCGAGCAAAATTAGTGTTTGCTTAGATGAAAACTTTTTCGTTGCCAAAAATAAGGTAAGTCCCTTACGATCAACACAGTTCGGCGAAGGCGCGGAGTTACCCGTGGCTGGCACTGAGCGTGCATCGAAGTACATAGATTCCGGGAGTGAAAACAGAGAGATGTTCAGGGTAAAGAACCTACTTCGTCTGGTCCTGACCGTGATCTCGTGCCTTGGGTTGGCGGGCATGAGCTGGGCGGCGCATATCAACACCCACACGTCCTCGAAATCGAAATCGCAAAAGATCAATGAGAGCCAGCGCACGCGACGCCGAATCCGTGGACTGGCCCGGAGCCGCAGCGCGAATCTTCGCCGCGTCTCGGTGAGCCGCCGGCGGCATCGTTATCACGAGCGGTTCACGATGAATTCGTTTGTCGCGCAGGATCTGACGAGCGGCGATGTGATTACCGGCGAAGATCCCGTGGTGCGGCAGGCCGCGGTCGATGCCCTGGGGAACATGAACGGCACCGTCGTCGCGATCGAGCCCACCAGCGGCCGCATTCTGGCGATGGTGAACCAGAAACTCGCTCTCTCGAGCGGCGCGCAGCCCTGCTCGACGATCAAGCTGAGCGTCGCGCTGGCAGCGTTGAGTGAAGGTATTGTTTCCAAGGAAACCCCGGTCTCGCTCGGTGGCAGCTACCGCATGAATTTGACCACCGCGCTGGCCCACTCCAACAACGCGTACTTTGAAACCCTGGGCCGCAAACTCGGATTTGAGAAGGTCGCGTATTACGCCCATCAATATGGCTTGGGCGAACTCGCCGGCTACAACATTCAGGGTGAGCAGACGGGTGATTATCCCGATGCGGTGATCCCCGAGAGCCTTGGCGGAGTAGGGAAGATGTGCTCGTTCGGCGAGGGCGTTTCGATGACTCCGCTGCAATTGGGCGCCATGGTTTCTGCGATCGCCAACGGCGGAACGCTCTACTATCTTCAACATCCGATCAGCCCGGAGGAAGTGGCGGGATTCCAGCCGCGCGTGAAGCGGCAGTTGGACATCGCTCCCGTAATTCCCGAGCTATCTGATGGAATGGCTGGCGCGGTTCGCTATGGCACGGCTCGCAAGCTGCGCTTGAACTTCAACGAAGAAGAGATCCTCGGCAAGACTGGAACATGCTCTCACGCGGGAACGCGTTTCGGATGGTTCGCCAGTTACGCGAACACCAGCATCGGACGCGTTGTGATTGTCATCTTCCTGCAAGGTGGACGTCCGACGTTCGGTCCGAAGGCGGCTGAAATGGCCGGCCGCATGTACCGCGACATGTACGACCACAACTTCTTCGTCGCCGGGCACGGCTTGCCTTCCGACACGGCATCGACCAAGACTGAAACCACGACTCCGTAACATCCAACGCAGAATTTTTTTACGAGACGCAGCTTCGGCTGCGTCTTTTCATTTCTACGACTAGTTTTGGCGTCAGCATTTCTTATCGATTTTTAATCGCACAAAGAACATCAGAGTGCCGATAGTTTTCTATGGGATGTGCGGGCTGCAAAGGGAATGCCGGCTCCGTTTTCACCCGCAAGCGATCGGAGGCGTTACGGAACCTGCACCGATTCTTCACGGAACTTATCACTATGGCCTGGTCGTGCTCTCGATTGCGCTTGCGATTGTGGCTTCGTACGCTTCGGTCGATCTTGCGGGAAAGATCACCGCAGCGCGCCGCATGCAGAAACTATTCTGGATTGCGGTGGGATCCATCGCCATGGGTTCGGGAATTTGGGCGATGCATTACATCGGCATGCTGGCGTTTATCCTGCCGGTGGCGGTCTTGTACCACTACCCGACTGTGATCGCGTCGTTGCTGCTTTCCTGTTTTGGATGTGGAATCTCTCTAGCCATTGTCACCAGAAAATTGAGTTTCGCATCGGCGTCGGTGGCGAGCCTGGTGATGGGTGGCGGGATCGCGGGCGTCCACTACCTCGGTATGGAGGCCATGCGGCTTCCCGCGATGATGGAATATGTTGCCCCACGGGTTGTTCTTTCGGTCGTCGTGGCTGTTGCGGTTTCGTTCGTGGCGTTGCTGCAGGCCTGTCGCTTCAAGCTGCAATTTGGTTTTCAGCCGAAGCTTGCCAGCGCCATAATCATGGGTCTGGCAATCCCGATGATGCACTACACGGGAATGTGGGCAGTGTTGTTCCGATCCTGCAGTTTGCCGTTCAGCACGAGCCACACGATCCACATTTCTGCGCTGGGGATCGTCATCATCAGCGTGAGCACCTTGGTCGTGTTGTTGTTGGCGATGCTGGTCGCATTTTATGACCGCATGTTAACCATGCAGCAAGCGGTGGCGGATGCGGCGAGAGATGGGGAAATCCAGTTCAAGACGCTGGCGGAAGCGATTCCGCAAATTGTGTGGACCGCCGACGCCGACGGGGAGACGACCTACATCAATCAACGCTGGTATGAAATGACGGGAACGGCGAAAGGCACGGGAAAGGGCAGTGATTGGATGGAGTCGGTTCATCCGGATGATCGCGAGACGTGCCGGAAAAAATGGAAGGAAGCAGTTCATTCGGGCAAGACATTTGAGATCGAGTACCGGCTGCGCGATGCCCGGAAAGAGTTTCGCTGGTATCTCGATCGAGCCGTGTCCCTGCGGGATGCCGCAGGCGTGATCAAACAGTGGTTCGGCACCTGCACCGACATTGACGATCAGAAGCAAAATGAACAGAAGTTGCAGGAGCAAATTCGACAGCACACCGCCGCGCTGATGGAAGCTAATACCCGGCTGGAGACAGAGATGCACGAACGCACGCTGGCGCAGCAGGAATTGAACGAGCAGAGCGACCGCATGGTGCGGGAACTGACCAGGCGATCGAATCGGGTCACGCTGCTCGTCAAGAGCTCGGAACTGCTGCAAAGCTGTTCCGATCACCGAGACGTGTTTTCCGTGGTCTCGGGGATGGCTACAAAGATATTCTCCGATCTCCGCGGAGCCGTGTTGCTGTTTGGTCCATCCAACGACGCTCTTGAGGTAGCGACGTCGTGGGGCGACTGCCGACCCACGGCTGGCAGTTTTCTTCCTCAGGATTGCTGGGCTTTACGCACCGGCCATACGCATTTCGTCGCAGCCGGCGACCCGGTGGCGCAGTGTAAACACGTCTCCTCGGAGGACACCGCCTATCTGTGTCTTCCCCTGATTTCTCAAGGCAAGTCGATCGGCGTTCTGCACTTCCAGATGATCGAAGCGGGCGAGATCGCGGAATCCGTCCTATTGCACACCACCATGTTCGCGGAACAGGTGGGGCTGTCTATAGCCAACCTTCGACTGCGCGAAGCGTTGCACGAGCAGTCGATCCGAGATCCGCTGACGGGATTGTTCAACCGGCGATATCTGGAAGAAACGCTCGAGAGAGAGGTCCGGCGGGCAGCGCGCTCGCGGGACTCGCTCAGCGTGCTGATGATTGACCTTGATCACTTCAAGAGGTTCAACGACACGAATGGGCATGAAGCGGGAGATGCGATTCTTCGCGCCACGGCCGCATTGCTCGGCAGAAGCGTCCGGGCGGAAGACATTGTGTGCCGCTTCGGCGGCGAAGAATTTGTAATTATCCTTCCTACCGCCGATACGAATGCGGCACATGCGCGAGCCGAACAAATCAGGGTGCAACTCCGGAATTTGACGGTCCTGCACCAGGGGCGCCCGTTAGGAGAAGTCACCGCATCGGCCGGAGTGGCGACGTTTCCGCTGCATGGAAGCACGCCTCAGTTGCTCCTTGATGCGGCGGATGCCGCGCTCTACAGGGCCAAGGCTGAGGGACGAGATCGCGTGGTCGATGCCGTGCCATTGGCCAAGGGCGAAGAGCAGGTTGAATCGATCAGCGCGGCGTCTTCGTGAAAACATCCGCGTTAAGGCTTTGATCTCGACGCCATCTTTGAGTGAAGTCTGGCAACGGCCAGAGGCAATTTCTTTTCGAGCGACTGCGATCGCTGTGGGGAAAGAGAGTTCGCGACAACCAGAGAAACGCCCAACCATGAAGGCTGGGCGTGGATGGAAATCGATGCGGACGCGGCTAGTGGTTCTTGCTGCGCTCGTCGCTGGCGATCACGCCGTCCTTAATGTGAATGACGCGATGCGCGTACTCGGCGATATCGCCTTCGTGCGTGACCAGGATGATGGTGTTGCCTTCGGACTGCAGCCGGTCAAACAAGGCCATGATCTCGAGACCGGTTTGCGAGTCGAGGTTTCCAGTGGGTTCGTCGGCGAGGATGATGGACGGCTTGTTGACCAGCGCGCGCGCAATCGCGACACGCTGCCTCTGACCGCCGGAGAGCTCGTTCGGCTTGTGCATCATACGGGATTCCATGCCGACCGCGGTTAGAGCGCCCTTGGCGCGTTGCATACGCTCTTCGGTGGGTATTCCGGCATAGATCAGCGGAAGTTCCACATTATGGAGCGCGGTGGCGCGAGCCAGCAGGTTGAAGGTCTGGAAGACGAATCCAATTTCCTTGTTCCGGATCCGGGCAAGTTCGTCGTCATCGAGTTCGCTGACAAGCTGGCTGTTCAGCCAGTATTTACCCTTCGAGGGAGTGTCCAGGCAGCCGATGAGGTTCATCAGCGTTGATTTGCCCGAGCCCGACGGTCCCATGATGGCGACGTACTCGTTGCGCTGGATGCGCAAGTTGACGCCGCGCAAGGCGTGCACTTGCTGCTCGGATCCCATGTCGTAGGTCTTCCAAAGATCCTCGGCAGCGATCATGCACGACTCCGGGGGTGCCAGATTCGCGGTATTAGGCATACTGATGACTTCTGCGGTTGCCATATTTTTCTCCTGGTCCGGTGCCACTGACCCTCTCCGATTCCTGGCTTTAGTTACGCGCTGCTCTGGCTCCGATTTCTGAGACCTGCAGTGGCTTTCCTTTTGGACGCGTGAGCGTACCTAAGGTTATGACGCCTCTTCTTCTTTCTTCGGCGCCGTATTATCAATCTTTACGCTGCTCCCCGGCTTGAGGTTCCGCAAAATCTTGTAACTGCCGGTGATTACCTCGTCGCCCTCTTTCAACCCATCCAGCACTTCGATGTCGGTGGTGCCGGTGATGCCGGTGTTGACCGGAACAAACATTGCTTTCTTGCTCCGGACCACGAAAACGCCCTGAAGTTCTTCCTCTTTCTTGGCTTTGGATGCGGCATCCTTGGTTGCGGGTGACGCCGCATGTACCGATCCCGGAGCATTATTCTGTTGCTCCATCTGGTCCTTGGTGCGCATCGTGAGGGACTGAATCGGGACGGCGAGGGCATTGCCACGCGTCGCGGTCGTGATCTTGGCCGTCGTCGAGAGACCCGGCCGCAAGTCCTGCGGTGCGTCGGTTAGTGTGACCACGACCTTGAAGTCCTTCGCTTCCTCGCTCGCGGTCGCCTGCTGCGAGGTAGAGACACCGCTCGAGCGGACGATTGCGTTGTCTCCTATTTCAGACACCGTCCCATGAAAGATTTTCTTCGGAATCGCGTCGATGGTTACTTCGGCCGGCTGTCCACGACGAACGTTGACGATATCAGTTTCATCAACTTTCACTTCGGCCGTGATCACCGCCATATCCGCGATGGTCATCAGCGTACTGCCTTGGGCGTTTTGAATTCCGATGACGACGGTTTCGCCTTCACGGACGGGTAGGTTCGTGACTACGCCATCGAACGGCGCCGGATATGTCGTCTTCTGCAGCAAGTCCGTGTAGTGCGTCAACGTCGCCTTGGCTTGGGCGATGTGGCGATCCGCAGAATCCTGCTGGGCCTTCGCCTGCGATACGCGTGACTGAGCCTGGGTCAATCCGGCATCGGCGGTGGCCCAGGCATTCTTGCGGCTATCGAAATCCGACTTCGAGATCAAGCCATCCTTGAACAGGCTTTGTGCGCGCTCCCAATCGAGCTTGTTACGGTCGTAGTCGGCCTGAGCGCGGAGAGTGTCGGCCTGCGCGGTTTTCAAACCAGCCTCCGCGGCAATCGCGTCGGTCTGCGCCGCCTGCAACGAAGCCTCGTTGGCGTTCACGTCGGCAGACGACTGGACGTTTTCCAATTGAGCCAGCAATTGACCCTTCTTGACGTGATCTCCCTCCTTCACATAAAGGTGGGTGATCTTTCCGAACGCATTGGCGCCGACATTGACGTAAGTCTTCGGCTTGATTTCGCCGGATGCACTCACCACGGTCGACAAATCCTGCCGCTGTACCTTGCCGGTCTGAACGGTTGCGACGTTCTTGCTGCTTTGATGAACGGTAAAGCCGACGACACTTGCAAGCACAACCAGGACGCCGACGCCGATCGCGATTTTTTTCCAGGCTTTCATAGTCTCCGTCACACCCGCAGGGCAGATATTCCCGCATGGGCTAAAGGCCTGCCAAACCCGCTATTTGGCGACAAAAAGGCCTTCACTACGCTCGGGTAACGGACACACCTTCTGTTACGTTCTCGTGGACGAGAAAGTTCCGATCAGATTAGAAGAGCAGCCGAGACCCGTTACGGCGGGGAATTGCATTACCCGCGGGACCAGACATTATAAACTCCCGAATCCATACCGGGTATGACGATTTGACATAACATCAGGCAACTCGCAGGCGGAATGGGTGCTTCTTAGCTAGACGGTAGTAGTTGTCAATGCATTCTCGGGGCACGACTTAACCTTGCTTTCGCACAACTAAGGGCCTAGAATAAGAAGACGTCGGTTGTCTGGCAGGAGTCCCTCTCATGTTCCGGGTTGGTTCATCTCAAGCTGTTCTCCGATTTTTGCTGCTCTCTTCTTTGGGGTTGGTGGCCTCCGTGGCCGTCGCCCAGGGCCAAGACCAGCCTCAGGCACAATCCCAATCCGACTCGAAAGACGCCGAAAAACGGGCGCAGGACGCTGCTCCGGCAGCCACCCAGACCCAACCCCAGGACGCTGTCGATCCTCTGAAGCGGCCGACCAACGACAAGCAGAAAAAGAAGAATGCGCGCGCGCTGAAACAGGAACTCAGCAAGCCTTATAAAAAGTGGCTTGATGAGGACGTGTCCTACATCATCACTGATGAAGAGCGGGCCGCCTTCCGACAGCTTTCTAACGACGAGGAGCGCGACAACTTCATCGAAGCTTTCTGGCAGCGTCGCGACCCCACGCCTGACACCGAAGAGAACGAATTCAAGGAAGAGCACTACCAGCGCATCGCTTACGCCAACGAGCATTTCCCCGCAGGCGTTCCGGGGTGGAAGACAGATCGCGGCCGCATCTACATCGTGTTCGGCAAGCCGGATGAGATCGAGTCGCATCCCTCGGGTGGAAGCTACGAGCGTCCCATGGACGAAGGTGGCGGCCAGACGTCGACGTTCCCGTTTGAGGATTGGCGCTATCGCTACATCGAAGGTATTGGCCAGGAAATCATCGTGGAATTCGTCGACACTTGCATGTGCGGCGAATATCACATGACGATGGACCGCTCGGAAAAAGACGCACTGTTGATGACTCCCAACGCCGGACTGACGATGTGGGAGCAGATGGGCATGGCAAACAAGTCGCAGCGGTTTGCCGGCGGCGGCATGGAGCGTCTGGGCCTTGGTCCACAGAGCAGCATGCTGCAGACCAAGGAATTCGATCGGCTCGACCAGTTCGCGAAATTGCAGCAGGCTCCGAAGGTTAAGTTCACCGATCTGGAAGAGGCCGTTAATTCGAAGGTCATCCTGAACCCGATGCCCTTTGACGTTCGCGCCGATTTCGTGAAGGTCACCAGCGATACCGTGCTGGTTCCGGTCACGATACAGATGAAGAACCGCGATATCACGTTCGTCAACAAGGACGGCGTGCAGCGCGGAACGGTCAACATTTTCGGACGCCTCTCGACTCTGACTGGAAAAATTGTCCAGACGTTTGAAGACACGGTTCAAGTCGACGTTCCCGCCGAACTGCTGCCGCGCACTGCGGAGAACGCCTCCGTGTACTGGAAGGCGCTTCCGTTGCGTCCCGGCCGCTACAAGCTGAACGTGGCAGTGAAAGATGTGAACGGCGATCGCAAGGGAGTATGGAGCCGCAGCGTTGTGGTTCCTGAATACACCGAGGACAAGCTTGCGACCTCGACCTTGATCGTTGCGGACCAGATGGAAGCGGTTCCGACGAAGGCGATCGGCAGCGGCAGCTTTGTAATCGGGACGATGAAGATTCGTCCTCGCGTAGCTCCGGCCGATGGCAAGCCGGCGCTGTTCAAGCGCGACAAGGATCAGAAGCTGAATTTCTGGATGCAGGTCTACAATCTCGGCGTGGACGAGAAGACGCATAAGCCCTCCGCCACGTTCGAGTACAACATCACCAACATCGCAACCAACAAACCTGTGGTTCAGAAGACCGAGACCACAGATACCATGGGCAATTTAGGCGACCAGGTGACCCTACAGAAGTCGATCATCCCTGCGAACCTGCAGCCCGGCGTTTACAAAATTCAGATCAAGGTAAACGACAACGTTTCCAAGCAAACCATTGATCCGTCAGCAATGTTTGCAGTAGAGTAACTCCCTGCATTCCCCCAGGGGGTGGGGCGAAGTTGAGACTAGGTAAGCTCGCAACTTGGGCGATCGCATTTGGACTCGCGCTTCCCGCACTTGCCGCAGAGCAACCGGGCGCGATCTCCGGGTACGTTCGCAGTGCAAGCGGTGCCCCGCAGATGGGCGCCGTGGTGGAGATCCTCGGATCAGCCCGCCGCAGCTTCACTGTCTTCACCGACGCCGCGGGATACTACACCGCCAGCGGCTTGTTGCCCGGCCTCTACACTCTGAAAGTGACCGCTCCTTCGTTCCTGCCGGCGCTTCGTGAGAAGGTTGGCCTGCGTCCCGGCGGCAGTCTCAATATCAATGTCACACTGAGCACGTTACTCGGCGTCATGCAGCTTGGGCCCATCCGTAGCCTCCCGGACGACGACGACTGGAAGTGGACGCTTCGCTCGGTAGCCAACCGTCCGATCCTGCGTGTACTAGACGACCCCAACGCCACAGCAATTTCAGAAGCCGAGAAGCAGGATCACGATACGAAGGGGACAGTGTCCTTTCTTGCCGGATCTGCGGCCGGAGGCTACGGCACCGGTTCTGACATGAGCACGAGCTTTACGCTCGAGCGCTCGATCTTTTCGGATGGACGGCTTGCCTTCAGCGGAAACGTTGGATACGGCTCAGCCTTGCCCGCGGCAGTCGTTCGCACCAGCTATTCGCACCGCATGGCGAACGGTTCAACTCCGGTTGTGGGGTTGACGATGCATCGCTTCTCGCCGTCGGATCCCAGCCTGCACAATGCAGCGCTACAGGCGCTGGCTCTGTCTGCCGCGGACGACATGACGATCGGGGATGTCCTCGAATTCAAGTTCGGCAGCGAGCTGCAGACCGTGCAGTTCCTCGGACATCTGAACGCTTTCCGACCGTACGGGACTGCCGACCTGCACCTGTCGCCGAATACAGTGGTCGAATACAGTTACACCACATCGCGGCCTGATCTGCGATCGGAGAAGGGCTTCGATTCCGAGCCTGCCGACCTCAGCGAATCGAACCCGCGCGTAAGCATGCTGGGCTTCGAGACTCGTATCGAGAACGCTCACCATCAGGAAGTCAGCGTTTCCCATCGCATGGGCAAGAACAACATCCAGCTTGCGGCGTTTTCAGATCGCATCAGCGATCCGGCCTTAACCGGCACCGGAGAAGTCACGGCGGCAGGCGGGTTCCTGCTGCCCGATATGTCTTCTGGAACGTTCAGCTACGCTGGCCCCGATATCAACACGAAGGGGTTGCGGGTCGTATTGCAGCGGAAGTTTTCCGCCGACCTTACAGCGACTGTCGACTACGCGATGGGCGGGGTGCTCGATCTTTCCCGCACCGACGTCCCGCTGGATAAGGCACAGCAGTGGATCTCGACGCAACGCCGCCACGCGGTGGCCGCGAAGCTGAGTGGAAAAGTGCCACGCACCCACACCAGTTGGATCGCATCCTATCGCTGGATCAATGGTTCGGCCATCACCCCGGTCGACATGTTCAACTCTTCAGCGGGGCAGAGCGATCCGTTCCTCAATGTCTTCATCCGTCAGCCGATTCCTTTGATGGGTGGGCACATGGAGGCGTTAATCGACATCCGCAATCTCCTGGCCCAGGGGTATATTCCGGTCCTCGGGCAGGATGGGCAGACGGTCTTTCTTGTGGACTCGGCGCGCTCCATTCGGGGCGGATTCGCCTTTAACTTCTAGCTCCTGGGGCTGAAGCCCCGATCCTTTCCCCATTCCTGACGCGGCCCTGAAGGGCTGCTCTTCCACAGGTTCCTCCATGCTCGGCACTTTCCACGTAAGAGCGAAGAACTGAATGCCGATAGCTGAGAGCCAAGAGCCAAGAGCGAGAACCAACCCAAAGCTGGAAGCCGAAGCCGCCGAAAACGCCCCAAAAGGCGCCCTCCCCCAGTACCTTATTCGTAAAAACTATGGTAACCATAGATAACTCTTTGGTTGACTCTTGCAATCGGCTTTCAGTAATGTCGATGACAGCACTTTGTGGGCAGGGCATCTTGTTAGTACACAAGGAATTGCAAGCCTTCTGTGAGAGAGCGAAGGCAGCCCTGAGCGACCCGCAAGGAACCGTTCCTCCCCTAAAAAACTGATCAGTTTCAAGGAGACCAAATGAGAGCGCGCATTTTATTGGTGTTTCTAATTCTGGCTGCGGTGAGTATGTCGGCCCAGACCTTCCGCGGAACGATTCTGGGGACGGTCACCGACCCCTCGGGCGCGGTTGTATCCGGAGCCAAAGTCACCGTGAAGAACACCGCCACGGGTTTGGAGCGCGCGACAGAGACCAGCGGGGACGGCAGCTACTCGATCCCTGAGCTGCCGATCGGCCCCTACGACGTCACCATCACCCAGAGCGGCTTCCAGACGTTTGTCGCCAAGGGCGTGACGGTAGACGTCGCCACGGAACGGCGCATCGATGGCTCCCTGAAAACCGGCGAGGTATCCACGAGGGTGGAAGTCTCTGCTGACCAGCTGCCCATGGTTGAGACCACGACGAACACGCTGGGCGGCGTGCTGACGGCCCAGACTGTTGAAGATATCCCGGTCAACGGACGCGACTACACCAAGCTGATCTACATGAACCCCGGCGTCTCGGGATCGCCTGACCAGATCTCGGACTCCCCCGGCTCGTTCGGCGAGTTCTCGATGAACGGCGCCCGCGGCCGATCCAATAACTATCTGCTCGACGGTACCGACATGAACGACGGGTACCGCAACGATCCGGCCATCAACCAGGCCGGCGTGTTCGGAACCCCGTCGACGATTCTGCCGATCGATGCGGTTGCCGAGGTCAACGTCCTGTCGAACTTCGAGCCGGAATATGGCCGCAACGCCGGCGCGGTGGTGAACATCGTCACCAAGAGCGGCACCAACAAGATCCACGGCACCGCGGCGGAATACTTCCGCAACAGCGCGCTCGATGCCCGCAACTACTTCAATACCTCAGATCAGCCGAAGGCTCCGTTCCACAACAACCAATACGGCGGCTCAATTGGCGGCCCGATCGTTAAAGACAAGACGTTCTTCTATTTCGACTACGAAGGGCAGCAGGAGCCGGTCGGCGTCGTGACCCTGGCCTGCGTTCCTGATCCGGCTCAGATCGCGGCGGACGGCGGCGCGAGCAATCCTGTGATCGCTGCTTTGCTGGCGACGAATCCCTGGCCCTCCCCGAATATCCCAGGAACGTTCGGAGGCGCGTTGGTTGGCTCGGAAAACGATGGATGCCCGAACGGTCCGAACAGCTCGGTCGTGTCGCCGTCATTCAACCGGCTGACCAGCTTGATCGCGAAGATCGATCACAATTTCAATTCCTCAAACATTCTGACCGGCCGCTATTTCTTCGGCGATAGCCAGCAGTCGTTCCCGCTGGCCTTGACCGCAAGCGGCGGCCAATTGCCGGGATTCAATACCTTCACTCCGACGCGAGTGCAGCTGGTATCGATCTCGTACACGCACACGTTCGGTTCCAACAAGATCAACGAATTGCGCTATGGCTGGAACCGTTTCGCTGAAGGGTTCTTTCCGGCCGACCGCAACTTCCATCCCAGCTCGATTGGCCTGTGCGCAAGCTTCGACGCGACGCTCTGCAACGGTACGGCTCCATTTGATTCCGGCATGCCCATCACGCTGGTCGGCGGCTTCGCTCAGCTGGGCGCAACCAGCAGCGTGCCCCGCCACCGCTTTGACAGCAACAACCAGGTGCTCGACAACTTCTCGTGGAAACTCAACAAGCACGATGTGAAGGTTGGCTTCGACTTTCACCGCACGACGGTACAGCAGTTCTTTGACAAGTATTTCCGCGGCAGGCTGAAGTTCACCGGACGACACGGTGGGATCGGCGCTGGAGGACTTCCTTGCCGGACAGGTCGACAGCGGGTTCCAGTACTTCGGCAACTCTACTCGGCACACCTTCGACAACAACTTCGGGTTCTACGTGCAGGACAGCTTCCGCGCGACTTCGCACCTGACGATCAACTACGGACTGCGTTGGGACTACTTCGGCGTGGTCGGCGAGAAGAACAACCTGCTGAGCAATTACACCAGCTTTTCTCCCGCACCCGGAACCGGCACTTTCACTCTGACCCAGGTCGGACAGCCCGGACTCAGCAGTCTCTACAATCCTGACAAAAAAGATTTCGCGCCGCGTGTGAGTGCGTCGTGGGATGTAACAGGAAAAGGGAAGACTGTTGTGCGTGCCGGCTTTGGCATGTTCTTCGACGCGTTCTCGCAGGACATGGTCCTTGGCCACTTGCCCTACGCTCCGTTCTTCGATCCCGGTCCGGCGTACAACAACATCGGACCCGATGCGATCTCATCGACCAGTGCCATCGGTGGACCAATCGTTCCCGGTGCGCCCGTATACAAAGCGACTACCGGTTGTCTTTTCGAGTGCGATTCGTTCGGCTTCGATCGCAACATCAAGATGCCGTACATGGAAAATTACAACCTGAACATCCAGCAGCAAATCTCCAGCAAAGCGATGGTGCAGATCGCCTATGTGGGTTCGCAAGGTCATCGCCTGTGGCGCTTCTTCGACCTTGCGCAGCCGAGTACGGCGCAGATCAATGCTGCGGATATTGCTGATGGTCTCATCAACGACTTTGGCACCGATGCGCGGCCGTTTAACGGGAATCCGTATGGAGCGTATTACGCGCTACAGGAAAACTCGACCGGCGCATCGAACTATCATGCGCTTCAGACCAGCTTCCGTGTCATGGGCTGGCACGGCGTCACATCGATGGTCAACTACGTGTGGTCGAAGTCGCTCGACAACTCCAGCGACGGAGAAGACTTCGAACCAAACGCAGCGCAGCCGAACGACAGCACCCAGCCGAATCTCGAATACGGTCCCTCGAACTTCAACATTCCTCACCGCTTTACCTGGAACTTCTCGTACGACTTGCCGAACATGGGCGGCAGCATGCAGAAGCTGAAGAATGGCTGGGGCTTGAACAGCGTCCTCACGCTGCAGAGCGGACAGCCCTTCCACGTGAACTACAACTTCTGGGATGATTACAGCGGCAGTGGAAACGCGTTTGACCGTCCTGATCTGATCGGGCCGGTGGTTTACAACAAGCGCGATCCGCGCAACTTCCTGGATCTCACATCGTTCGCGATTCCTTGCACGGTCAGCGATGCGACCGATGGCGGCGCGGGGAACGGACTTGCTTCGGACTGCGTGATCGGTACGCGCCACTTCGGAAATCTTGGCCGGAACTCGCTCACCGGACCGACATTCAAGGAGTGGAACTTCTCGTTCTACAAGAAGACGAACTTGACCGAGGGCATCAGCATGAAGCTGGCGGTCGACTTCTTCAATATTCTTAACCATCCGAACTTCGCCAATCCGCTGTTGCCGGCCTTCATCGCAGATGCCGGTTACGGCGGCAATTTTGGTCTGACTCCGGATCACACGCGCGAAATCACGAATGGCCCGCTGCCCATCACCGCCACCGGCGACGTGGGAATCGGCAACCCGTTCATCGGTGGAGGCGGTCCCCGCGGAATTCAGTTGTCGGCCGTCTTCAAGTTCTAAGACGTCAACGAAACTCAAACCTAGCCCCTGCCTCGGCAGGGGCTTCTTGCTGCTCGCGGAAAGCCAACGTGCAACCGCCATGAAAGTTTCGTCGAGGCCTGATCTGCGATGAGACGGCATCGACCAAATAAAAACCAAGCGCAATGGCGCAGAGCAGTCTGCGTGAAGTTCAAGCGCCTGGAGCGCCGAGGGGCTGCGGATGAGTGTTATAATTTTTCTTCATCCCACCGAAGGTTCTCCCACCGTGGGCGCGTAGCTCAATTGGCAGAGCAACTGACTCTTAATCACTGGTGCAGCCTTGCAGAGGCTATATTTGCGTGCGACTTAAGTTAGGTTTGGTTAGTTGTGGTTTGGCCGTGTTTGGGCCGATTAGTGCAAAAGTAATGCAAAACTGCGGCCCCGGCAATCGTTCTGTGAGCGACTTGCAAGTTTGCAAGAACCTACTTTTTTTGCGGTTTCGCCTTAAGAAGTTGGAGCGGGAACCGTGGCTGAACTAGGACTTTAAATACTGCAAGTCCAATCGCAATCAGTCAGCAGAATTAGCCAAAGTTAGACGGTTAATGCGGGATCATATACGGCATAGCGTCCCAAACGAGAACCGCTTTTCATAATCTCGACCTAGTGGGATGCGGCCATCGCCGCTGATTCAACAGAACGAAAACAGCGGCCCACACTCGGGCTTTTGCAACGGGTGCAAGCAGCCGAAATATCGCATTGCGTGCGGTGGTCGTCGCATGTATCGTCCGTCGTGCTTCAGCCGATACCTCTTTGAACCCCTCCTACCAACCAAGACATTCCAATCGCGTCTGCGCGATGCGGTCGGAGTTCTCCTGTCACAGGCATAGAAAAAGGGTGCCCTCGTGTTGCGTCTCCAACTGGGCTTGAAATCAACCCTTGAAAGGCTGGACCCGCCAAATCATTATTTCTCGTCGATCATATTCAAGACGATGAATCGAACGCACTGGATTCCCGTAGACCGCCGGCTGAGACCGTAACGCGGAGGTGCGGCACGAAGTTGAGAAGGCCACCGAAGGTTTGCTTACGAACAATCACAAGGCCTACGCCATAGCGAATGTGGCCCACTGTTGCACCGCCTCCGGCTCCCATGCCGGAATGCCGTTCAAGATGTGGCGTTTTGCAAGAGGATCGTTCGGAATTCCATCGGCCTTGTGGGTGAAATTCCGACGCAAGTTTCGTCAGGGAGAATGGCCTCAAGTCCGCCTGCCACGCTTCCGTAGCGCGTTGGCACACAGCTCGTGCAGAATCTCGACTCGCAAGCGTGGAACACCCCTTTCGATTCGATTTCCAATGCAAGACTTCTGCACCAAGAGCGATGGTCCCACACTTGGTGATCGTCCAAAAGGTTTCGCGCACATGCGCTGCAGTACCTTCGTGGTCCTAGTACTCTCGGTGTCGGACAGCAACTGTCTAATTGGGTCCGTAGGGACGAGCAGAATTTGCAAGCCGTTGTACGGGCTAAGCTAACACCTGCAACGCGGGTTCGAATCTCTCCCTCTCCGCCAGACAGTCTGCAGTGCAGGGATTCTGTCCAGGCTCAGTCAAAAGCCGTAGACGCTCAGATTGCGGCGATGCGGTTGGATGAAAGGCCATACGTCAAGGTGAAGGAAGACAGAATCAGTAAAACAGATGACCAAGATCCAGATGGCCTAGGGGAATATGAAGGCATTTTCGATCTGGTTGCTTCGGGACGAACTCCGGCGACTCTGCTTTCATGGAATATCCGTTGCGGTCTTACACGAGCAAATCGGCTCACTGCGTTGAATGTGGCAGGCGATTTCCTAGGAGACTTCAACAGGGCCACGAACACTCTTGCTGTCGTCAACAACAGCGATTCCCTAGCCGCAATATGTCCATTCCACAAGGCTGATTATCTGAACAGTACATCTGAGGAAAATGAAGACTTCACGGATGACCAATCGCTGCTCATGACGTTTCTTATAGACGTGCGATACAGTGACGTGTTCCAAGTCAAGCATCGCACCACGCAATGTTTTTACATTCAAAAATATGGACCATCTCCTATTGGCAAACGCTTCCTGTCATGTCGCAAGTTCCCTCCCGCAATTGAATGAGTGATCCACCCTCACTCGCGCAGTCTGTTGACCTCCGTTCTTGCTCATGGATAAATCACAGTCATGGACCAACCAATTAGAAAGTCGCGCGTAACAAAGCAAAGGGATGTGAGAATCCACGCGGAAATGTGGCATACGGCTAACTGCCTGCTTGATGCGGGCGAAAAAGAAAAGAAGGCAACCACACATCGATTCCGGGTCAGCTTGGGTTTCCGAGCATTCTAGTTGAGGCGTTCGCAAATTGGCATGTCGAGTGTCAACACCACAGAAAGCGACTGGACAAATTGTTTGTCGTAATTGAACAAAGAGGTATTTACCCTGCGGTTGACTCCTAGTCAATTCGGAAGTTGTTTTCACGAAGGCCGGGCAGGAATCTCTGAAGATCTGCCTCTATTCGTTCCCTTGGACCAGCAGAGAGCGCGGAGATTTTTTGCTCTTCGACTGCGCGACAGGCACGCAGTCGCATGCGAACCGATTTGGCTGCAGAAAACGCCCTCACAACTTGCGAGTGTCGGGCCGACAATCGGCTTGGTGTTCGCCCTTCGCCAGAGAAAAAGAAGGAACTACTTTCTTCCATTTGGCTAATCGACCGATTCTCCGGACCGGACGTGTATGTTGCAAGATCCGCTTTATGTTGCGCACTCATCGGCTCTTAGTGATCTGATACAAAAGGTAACGAAGGTTCGAATCTCACTCCCTCCGCCATGCAGTCTGAACTGCAGAGAAAATCCTGTCTTAGTTTCCGTGTAAACTCGCGAATTTCGCCCATTTCTCGCGATTTCTGCTCGTCAAACCGGACTGCGGAGAACGGACTACCGCAGCAGTTGCGCGGACTAGTGCGGCCTTTTTCTCTGCAGCGGCGATAGGCAGTCCGACTTCTTCGATTTCGTTCGGCGAAGACTTGGCGATCGGAAATCGAACTTCTTACGAACCCAACTTGACTTCTTTCCCTGGATCTGCGATGCCGCGCCTATGTCCGGTTGCCCGTCACTCGGGAAGAATCACGGGGACACGTCTCGCTGCTCGCGACTTTTGAGCTAGTTTGATATCTGCGAGACGCCAGCGTGATCGCGAACTCGCAGACTGAGGATCAAGGCTCCCGCCGCAAAATAGACGAGCGCTATGAAGGCGAAACTGGCTGTTAGCGAGTGCGTTCGGTCGTTGAGAAAACCGATCGCATAGTTCCCGGTGAATCCACCAAGTTGCCCGATGGAATTGATGAGTCCGAAGCTGGCAGCCGCCGCTGCCTCGCTCAGCATCGTCGTGGGTATCGCCCAGAAAGTGGGAGGTAAGCAAACAAGAACCCACTCCCGAGCAGCAAGAACACGATCGTCAAAGTCATTTCGTGCCGGGTAAAGCTAGAGAGGAAGAACATCAAACCCGCTGCCAGCACAGGAATCCCCGTATGCCAATAGCGTTCGTTCGTTTTGTCGGAGTGCCAACCGTTGACGAGCATTCCCAGGACCCCCAGCAACGCTGGAATCAACAGCAGCGACGTCACCTTTTGTGTGGAAAATCCTGAAACGCGTTTCACGAAAGTCGGTATCCAGTAAACGTTTCCGAGATACCCGGTCATGGCTAGCAAGTAGGCAAGCACCAACATTAGGATTCGTTTCTCCGCCAAAACTTCCATCATGGTGTAGTTGCGTTTCTTCTTTTTCGCGGATAGCTCCTCCTGCAATTCGTTGACGAGCCAGTTTCGCTCCGACTCAGGAAGCCAGCGGGCTTGGGAGGGCCAGTCCGTCAAGTAAAAGAGGGTGATGATCCCGAGGACGATGGCAGGAATCCCTTCCAGAATGAAGAGCCGGCGCCACCCCGCCAACGACCGCCAATGCACTCCGAGCAGCCAACCAGCGAGAGGAGAGCCGATCAACGAGGCGGCAGGAACGGCTGCGTATAAGCAGGCGATGGCCCGGCCACGCTCTTGCAAGCGGAACCAATGAGTCAAATAAACGATCATGGCAGGGAAAAAACTAGATTCGGCAACGCCCAGTAAAAAACGGGCCGCATAAAACTGTCCAGCCGTGTGAACGAAACCAGTCAACGCTGTAACGATTCCCCAGGAAATCATGATGCGTGCAATCCACTTTCTGGCGCTCCAGCGCTCTGCGATGATGGCTCCAGGTATTTCGAGCAAGACGTAGGTCAGATAGAACATACCAACCCTTAGGCCGTAGACGCGGTCGCTGAAGCCCAGATCGGCGCTCATCCTGAGGTTGGCAAAGGAAACGTTGACGCGGTCGATGTAGTTGAGGACGTACATGAGAAAGACAAAAGGAAGCAGACGATAGGCGATTCGCCGTCTCGCTCGCTTGCCGACATCACTCAATCCGGCGGCCGGCGAAACTGCACTTCCGTGTGAATCCATGAGCATCCCTCCGGGCTTTTCGACCGAGTCACAATACTCAGCTCAACTTCTCGGAAACATAGACGAAGCGGGAAAGGCGGCCTTCTCTGGCGACGCGAGCAGCAATGGCAAGGAACTCCCGTTGTCCGTTGTGGTCCTGGTCGCCTTCGATTTCGCGAAGGGCAGCGCTTCTCGATTCGCAGGCAGCGTGTCTCGCCTCGGCGACCTCGGCCATGTTCGCGGTTGCGTCTTCGCAGACCAGCAATTGCAATCCACAGTGCGAAATAGTGCGTTCGTCGTAGCCGTGCGGAACGAAGAGATAGAAACCAGCAGAACTCCGCGTTCAACCATCGTATCCATCAGCGTAGGTTGAGCCACTCCAAAAATCTGTCCTGCTCGTCAGAGGTGAGCCAGCTGTTTTGCCCAATATCCTCGCCGAATGCTTCATGACGGATTTGTGCGTACAGTCCCGTTTGGAAATTCCCGTAATTGGAGTTGCAGTGACCAGCCGGCGACAGCGAGTTGGACTTGCGCATCTGGACCTCCGCTTAAACCGACTTGGAGATATTGGAGATTATGTTTCTCGCGATTTCGAAAAGCGCGGATAGTTCTGCGCTTTCTGCGCGAACCATCGTATCCACCAGCGGTTTAAGGAAGCCTCTTTTTATGTCGCCGACGGCCGTGAACTGGGCAATAAGTCTTCGGTGTCGATGAACGCGCGCAGCCGATCCGACAATTCTGGGCCCATTGGCGGCAACTCTTACCTTATCTCGATTATGGAAGGGTTGCCCGTGATCCTGTCCGAAGTGCTACCATTCGTGAGATCGGCGCGCAGATGCGCCCCAGCAGATCCCCAAACACCCTCGTGCGCGCTAGAGGCACTCCCGGTTAATTCGGGGCGGCGCCGAAGAATAGAAAGACTGAATGGCGGACAAGTCCGAGCGCAACAAAGCCAATGTTCTGGCCTTCTATGAACTCATGTTCAACGAGTCGAAGCCAGCCGAGGCGGTTGAGAAGTATGTTGGAAACACATACATCCAACACAATCCGGTCGTGCCGGACGGGAAGGCGGGGATCATCGAGTATTTCAACCGGATGACGCGGGAATATCCTGGCAAGCACGTCGAGTTCAAGCGTGTGCTCGCTGACGGCGACTACGTCGTGCTCCACACGCTTCAGCAGTGGCCGGGCGATCACGATTGGGCCGGCATGGACATCTTTCGTCTCGACCAGAATGGAAAGGTCGTCGAGCACTGGGACGTGCTTCAGCGCATACCGGACGCGGCTGCAAACGAAAACGGCATGTTCTGATGTCGTGCAGCTTCGTTCGTCAATCGTCGGCGAAGCGGACAAATGAACCCTCGTTCAGCCTGGCGGCTCTATTCCTATTTTGTCGTTGACTGCACCTTGAATCCGCTGTTTCCAGCCTAGATATCGTTCAGTTGTCTGAATCGAAACGTGACCGAGCAGAAACTGGATTTGTTCGAGTTCGCCTCCTGCAGCGTAGCAAAGCCGTGCACAAGTTCTTCGGAGATCGTGCGGCGCTAACTTATCGATCCCAGCCTTGATGGCATACTCCCGAACCACGTGCCAGACCGCCTTTTCAGTTAGCCTCTCTCCCCAGGCCGTCCCAACCTTGTGCACCCGACGAAATAACGCGCCCGATGTAATGTTTGCTGCCTGGAGCCACTGGTCGACGACATTCTTTACCCATCCCGGCATGGGGATGGTGCGGGTGTGGCCTGCCTTTCCTCGCAGATCGACAATGGCCCAGTGTTCTTCACGCTGCTGAATGTGGCCGAAATTTAGCTGAACTGCCTCATGTCGCCGCAGGCCACAGGCTAGTAAGACGGCCAGAAGTGCTCGATCACGTTTTTCCTTCAAGCGCTCGCCGCCGGGGTTCCTGCCACAGTCTCTGCGACTGTTCGGCGGTGAGCCAGTTACCGAGGCTCACGCCCATCTTTTAACGCCCTTCACTCGTCGGATCCCTGCTGCTAGGTCAGGGCTCAGGAGGCCACAACAGCGGCCTCATAGGCTAAGCGGCGAACGGCTCCTAATCGAAGATTGACTGTCCCTGGAGCGAGATTCCGGGATTCGAGATGAATTCGATAGCGGAGCACAACGGTCCTGCTGAACGAGAGCCTCGGTTCCGAGCAGTACCACTCCACGAATTCTTCAATGGCGTGCCGGTAACCGCGCTGCGCGTCTGCAGAGGTCAGGCTGTTCAGAACGGCGGATTTTGCCTGATCCAAATCGGGTAAGCGAAGAACTGCTCTGGGCTTGGGCGAGTTCGTTTCCAGGTCGGCTTCCGAGACATCGTTCGCGGTCCTCCTTAACCGCGCCACGATGCTCTGCCAATCTCAGCCACTTTACGGATTGCCCGTCATCCGACAGGAGTTTCGGGTCAAACACAGATGTGGTGGGCAGTGGACGATTCCATCCAAGCCCTCGAGCAGCGGGTCAGTTTCAAACGATGCCGCTCGGCACCAACTCATTTTCTCAGTTCATCTTTGAAAATCACGCCCCCTTTCATCACAAATTTCACTTTCTGCAATTCAGTAATGTCTTGAAGCGGATCGCCGCTCACAGCCACGATGTCTGCCCATTTGCCAGGTTCGACCGAGCCCGCTGTTTGGCTCCAGCCGAGCAACTCCGCGGCGACCGAGGTTCCTGCTCGAATCGCTTGCATCGGCGTCATGCCATTCTGGACGTAATACTCAAACTCTTTAGCCTGATTGAATTTTTTCCAGTCGAAGCCGCCTGCATCGGAGCCCAGAGCAATCTTCACTCCCTTCTGCATCGCCTTGGCGAAATTGGCCTTCTGCAGCGCGAAGGTCTTCTTCCAGAACTCGGTGAAGTCCGCGTTGTCGGCCGGGAAGCTGTGATCGACAGTAAGCGTCGGCACCCAATACACATTCCTGCTCACCATTTCATCCATGAGCTGGTCCGTCAGACCGTCACCGTGCTCGATGGTGTCCACGCCAGCGTAAAGGGCGGCCGCAATGCCGTCGCTGCCGACGGCGTGGGCGGCAACTTTCTTTCCCAGCCGGTGCGCTTCCTCGACAATGGCCCTGGCTTCTTCATCGGTGAAATTCACGCTTGAGCGCAACCGACCATCCGCTTCAAAATGCTCACGCCGGTCGGAGTAGTACTTGATCCAGTCAGCTCCGTACATTACCTGTTCGCGTACCGCTTTGCGCGCGCCGTCGACGCCGTCGACGTACTCCACACCCGTGGGCAACTTCAGTTCCCATGAGTAGCCGAGCAGCGGATACATCCCCGTCGGCGACATGGCCCGCGTGGCCACCTGCATCCGCGGCCCGGGCACTTCTGCATTGGCAATTGCCTCCTTGACGTCTACATCGGCGTACATGGCTCCTTCGGTCTCCAGGTCGCGCATCGCAGTGAACCCATGCGACAGCGCGATCTGTGCGTTGCGCGCCGCGAGAATCGCGCGGTACGGGATTGACTGCTTCAGCAGTTGGGCGTCGTATTGCTCGGACGAAGCGTCGCCTTGCACCAGCAGGTGCGTGTGCACGTCGATGAACCCCGGCAGCACCGTTGCATTCGTCAGGTCGACCACTACAACGCCATGAGGCGCGTTCCCGCCGGCTGTAACGGATACGATCTTGTCTTTTTCGATCAGGATGAACGGGTTTTGCAGCGGCTTCTCGCTCTTGCCATCTATCAGTTTTGCAGCTCGGATCGCAATCAGCGTCGGCGCCTGCCCGGCAGCTAGGATAGAAAACAAGAGAAATGAGGCAAGCAAGACAAGAATTCTGCGCATGGGAGGCCTCCTCTTTATCGGCGGCAAGTCTATCAGGGCCTCCGTTCTGAGTGGGTGGTGAACCGCTGAGGTTGGGGCAGCCAGTTCTTCCACTATCGGGCGATAAGTCGGCCAGATAAGTTCCGAATTGCCCGTGATCCAGACAGAATAGACAGAATAGCGGAGGGCACAGTTATCGCGGGAGACGGCAATGGAAAGCGATATCATCCCCGGATGTTCGGATCACGAGTGAAGATTGAGTTCCGAATTCCTCAGTCCGGGAATTAACACTCCCTGAACCCACGACACTACTTTTTTGGCGAAAAATTGCCCGAAGCCATTTGTTTTGTCATTTCAGCCATAGCTGCGGGCATGGTCTCGGGATGTCGAATGAGATCAAGCGCATAGACGCGCACGTCTACAGGGACTCCGAACCATTGCCGGCGCTCCGACTCGACGGGAGGCCCGCCGGGTTCACCCACATTCGGAATCGGCATAGGCAGGCGAAAAGCGTACATGCTGCCGGCGGCAACTGCGACATGTGGATACCGCAGGAGCCATTCGCAGTTGTGACCGTCGAGAATCATGTTCGACGACACAACGACCCACTGGCCATCCTCGACCGCGCTCGGTTTTTGACAATCCCAAATCTCGGCATTCGGGATGAAAGCCGCTGGGTCGCTGAACGCGTACGTGTCGATGCTGACGCGGTGCTGTCCCTGCTGTTCGAGGAACGTCTTCACGTCAGGCAGCGCCTGATTCCAGTCGACATTCGAATCACTCGCCAGGTGGTACGTAGGGTGCCCGGTCGCAAACGAGTTGAAGTAGGGCATGTAGTAGGGATAGGTGTGCACGGCGGTGTAGAGCGATGATGCGGCCGCGACCATCACGATGGCGGTAATTGCCATGGCGATCCATCGATTGCGGGACCGCAACCGGGAGATCATGCGCGGTAACGGGGCCAGCATGACGAAAAAAAGCACGTGCGGAACACTCAGATGCCTGAGGCTGACGTCGAACATTGAGATCACATGGATGCCGAGAAAGAACATCAGCGCGATCCACAGGACGCGCCAATGCACGGTCCGGCCTTCGGGTATGGCCGATTCGAGTTGCGCGTTCCCACGATCCGCCACAACCAGTAGCAATGCCGTTGCAGCGATCACAATTGATCCGAGAGTCAGCTTCAGTGCGAGGAGCACCGGGAAGTAAAACCACTTTCCGTGCGGATAACGTTGGCCGAGGATAAACATTGGGCGCACGAAGCTAAAAGCAATCACCGCCATGCCGCGCACGTAAAGCCAGGGCGGCATCAGCAGGCGCTTGAGCGGCGTCATCAGGGAAGACTTGCCCAGCAGATAAAGAACATCGTGGGATTGGTTCCACGAAAACACGAAGTAAACGATGTAGACGAGCGCGGCGGCAACTGCGATTCCCTTCCAAGTGCCGCGAGAGCGCATGCGTCGCCAGGCGCGAGCTTCCGGCTTTGTCAGAGGCTGATGTGGGACAGGGTGCCACCGTGTGCTCAACGCGAATGCAATGAACACAAAGAACAGCGCACCTGCGGAAAACTTCGATAGCAGGGCGCAGGCAAGCCAGAGTCCGAACAACGCGATGCGTTTGCGACTTGGGTCTTGCCACATGCGCGCAAAGGACCAGAGTGTTCCGAGCGAGAACAGGGCGATCGACGCGTCGGTGATGACCATCGGTCCGAATGTCAGAAAGAGGGGGCTGCTAACAAAAAGCGTAAGCGAGAGAAGGCCTCCCCAGTCTCCGCCGAGCTCACGCCCGAAGACAAAGATGAGCCATCCAAGGGCGAGAGTCAGGAGCAGCATGGGGATTCGTGCCCATAGGAGGATGGTGAAAGGATCGTTCCAGCGCGTGATCAGCCAATGTCCGAAGATCCATTGGCCGACGTATCCATCGGGCACGAATTTCTGACTGGCGGTCCATGAAATGTGCGAGTAGTCGGCGTGTACACCATGTACAACCAAAGGCAGAGCGGCGATCAGCTTGGGCAGCGGAGGATGTTCTTCGTTCATCCGCAGATCGAGTTTCTGCAGATAGCTGACACCGGCGCCGATATGCGCAACTTCATCGAAGGCTACTGATTCGTGCCTCGCCGCGCCGCCGGCGAGCAGGCCCATCAACACGAGCAAGCAAATAGCCGCAGCGGATACGGAGTGGCGACGCAAATCGGCGGTCGACATCAAGCAATCGTCGTGTATAGCTTTACTGTTACTGGGGAAACAGGAGATTTTACTTAGCGCAAGGCAGAAGTACAATCAAATTTCGCGCGGCGATTTCCGGAAAGCAGGGACCTATCGGCCGTGGCTGTTTTTGCAGTGGTCTTCCCTTCTGCGCTGTTCGTACTTCCGGCCAGGTCGTCCAACTCACTCTAAAGAAGCGGAACAGAACGCCAGAGGGTTCCGTGTGGCATGCAAGCGCGCTCTTGGACTGAGGTTCAGAACGACAAGGTGAACTCTTAAGAATGAGAGCGCGGCATCCAGACTACTAAACGGTCTACTGGATATCTCTCAATTCCTCTATCGTCGACGACTCGGAAGTTAGCTTGGCATTTCCCGGTACGCCGTCGATCGGAACATACATCGAGCGTAACCGGTGTGTCATTCCTCGCTCACTGTAGCTTGGCGTACTTACACTTAGCTTGTTAGCGGAGGGTATTTTTGGGTCGGCACCCTTCCCGGGGCCAAGAAGTCTTGGGTACTTGGAGCGAGCATTCTCCGTGTTGCCAGAGAGAACGTGACCGGGATTTTGGGCCAGACCTATCTTTGTTGCTTCGCGGCGCTTCTCAAGTCTCGCCGGAATACGGAATCTACGACTTTCCAGCTGGGGCGCCAGCGGTCACCTTATGACCTGTCGCTTCTTCGACGACCGAAAACTCTCCACTGTTTTGCGACATCTCGAGCTTGAACGTGTACTCGGTTTCGGATACATGCTTAATGCTGACACGCACACTGATCTTGGCGTCGCCCATCTTGGATTCGGCGGTCCAGTTCCAAGTGTCACCGTTTACCGTGCCTTTCGCATCGATAGCTTCACCCGTGTTGGTGAACTCGTGGTAGGTGTAAACCTTCTCATTCGGATCATATCCCAAAAAGGAGACGCCCTTCGCTGGTCCCATCGGCCCGGCGCCTTCCGAGTGGCACGTGACAAAGAACTCGCCTGAGTACCATTCGCACTTTTCCGTGGACGTGAACTTGCCTCCGGGCATCGGGCCGAATGGTTTAGCCTCGCCCTTCACGATCCACGTGCCGATGTTATAGTCGAGCTTCTTGACCTCAGGCCCTGGCTTCGGTGGGCCCTGAGGCGCCTGTGCTTGGATTGAACTAGCAAAAAACATCGAGCAAAGCGCGAACAGTACAGTCATTCTCTTCATAATCGCCTCCTTTTGAATCGACCCGCTGCGGCTGTAGGTCGCATTGAGAGTCATGTTCACGGCCCCGGCGGGCGTGCGAGGATGATACATCCGGCCTCTAGATTTTCAACCGAGAATCGTTCTGACTTCCGCGCGGTCTTGTTGTAGACATGTACCGGCGAGTCGGGCCTCTGCATCACTGATGTCAGGATTCAGAAAGGGGGAAAGCGGAAAACAGGGTTCTTGGTGGATCGTCGGCAATCCAGAAGTTGGCAATAAACAGGCTCCCGGAAAATTTGAATGCTCATCGGCTCTGAGTTTTCCGCCAAAGAGGTATGAGCAAACATCTGTGCAAAACGCACGAAATCGCTCCTACATTGATCCAGCCAAATCGGAGAAGAGTTCCCAGTGAGTGCTCGCTAAGCGTTCAGTCACTGCGTGGGGATTTGCCGATGAAGAAAGGGCTCCAACAACTGACCACTTTCAGCCACACTATCGCCGGGAATTCGCCGTTTAGGACAGATGAATAGCGAAACGAAACCGCACTGATCAAGAAATCAAAGCGCGCATTTTAGACAAAAAATTCTCTGCTGGAGTTTTTTTATCTGCAAGTTACGACACCTCGGACTTTGGAGGCTCAAAACCTGTACCGGGGGTTCGAATCCACCCCGCTCCGCCAGACAGTCTGAACTGCAGAGAAATTCCGTCGTCCTTTCCTCCAAAATACGCGAAATATGCCCATTTTTCGCGATAATTCCTCAGCAAACCGGACCGTAGAGAACGGACTCCTCAGCTGAGAACGGGGTCACTGTCCCGGCTTTTCTCCGCAGGGGACATGCGCAGTCCGGTTTCAAGCACTGGATAAGGCGAATGTAATGCGATAAGAAGCTGGGACTCGGACATAGCGAGTTGACTTTTATCGGCACCTTGGAAAGCGATTCCGGTGCTTCCCTTAAGCCCTCGTGTCGTTTCCCAGAAGCCGGTTTCTGGATAACTTCCGGATTGCCAACCGTTCGCTCGCCCTGTGGTGGACTGGCGCAAAAGTGGATGTAACGAGTCACTGCAGCGTCTGGTACTCGGCTCTTACTTCTTTGAGAAGGGGGACGTCTGGGTCCGCATCCTTCCAGATGGCAAGAAAATCTTTGTAGTCGGCGAGAGCCTGCGCTCGTGGTCTCGTCCGTTTGTTCACGACGATTTTGTGACCTTGGGGTTCTCAGTGTTTATGCCCGGAAGGCGAGTTATCTCAACGAGCGAGCAAACGTCAATGCTCCTCGGTTCTCCTTCCCCAATCGATTGTTTTCAAAAGTTTGAATGTCGCCGAGCGCCTGAAGGGAGAGGTGCTGTGAACAGTCCCTACCAAGTAGATGCCTACCTCAAGATTCTTCATGCCAACAAATTCCTCTTGACTTCTGCGTCTCCGAGGATCACACTTCCGCCGAAGAGCAGTTTCCTACCGCTCGGAAAGCGCAGCACCCCCTGAGGCGAACGGTTTCTGCCGCTATCGAACCTCGAAGGCGCTGAGACAAGGTGGTCGCCCTTCGTCTTACAGAAACCTTTCTTAGGAACTAGGTGTAGAGTTTATGTTCCTCCTCCAGGCTAGGGAAACTCGACTCATGGGCGCTTGCCTGCTCTTCCTGGTCGGGCTGGTAATGCTGCCAAAGGCAGATATTTCAGAAACACCTTTCGATGAAGCCAACACTCCAATCAATGAGATCGTGGTCGAGAAGGCTGCGTCTTCGTGGGAAGATCGGCAGTCGGTCACAGTGTTTGTACCAAGAATGTTTTCGCCGCCGCGAATGACCAAAGTCCGGAGAATTTTGCCGGTCTTCGCTGGCCGGTTGACGGACCCTCGCACGTTTCGGGAACTCTTCTGTTCGCTCCTCTGCTAGTCCCACTCTCGCGACACTCCTACTTCGTGGATTGAATTGCGTTGCGACCCGCTAGAGGCGGTAGCTCCGAGGCCTTGTTGAGTCGCACTCCATGGCAATGAGTTTCAAACGGCTCCGTTGGAGCTTCGAGATTTTGAGGGGAATAATCATGTTTCGAAAAGAGTGGACAAACAAAGAGAAAACGCCGGATTTGACAAATTCGTCGCGCGCCAACCGAGACCATGTTCAGGAAAAGCAACTGGTCCGCGGAATGGCATCAGATGTCGAGCATCAACAAATTTCTCGGCGCCGAGTATTGAAAGGTGGGGGGGCCTTGGCGGGGCTAACGGTACTCCGAGTGGCAGGCCCGTCAAACTCCTTTTCCGGTTTCTCCGGCGAGGATGAGAGGGCTGACGACCAGCCTGACCCGGCGTTGGGGCAACCCGGGGAGGAGGTCCTTGAGTGGCTCGACCAGCCGCCCGAGAGCCCTTTCCCGGATAACGTCGGGAACCTGTTGAAGTGGGAGGAACTCGACTCTTGGCGGACTCCCCCCGAAGAATTCTTCTTTGTCAACCACTACGGGCAACCAGACGGTCTTAGCGAAGCAACCTGGCGAGTAGGTATCGCAGGCCTAGTCACCCATCCCCAGTCCCTGACACTGGCCGACCTCAAGGCGCGCCCGCGCCGCGAGGTGGACTTTACACTGGAGTGCTCAGGTAACACCGGAACCGGACTGGACTTCTTCATCGGTGGCATCGGCAATGCCCGCTGGGCGGGAACGCAACTGGCCCCGCTGTTGGAGGAAGCTGGTGTCCTAGAGCATGGCACCGAAGTAGTCTTCTGGGGAGCTGATAGCGGCACGGTGACAATTCGTGACAACTCGGGGATAGTCAGTGGAGGCCAGACGGGAGTGGTCGAGACCGATGCGGAGGGCGGACTTGATTTGACAATCACCGAACAGTTCGCTCGCAGCATGTCTCTCGCAGAAGCGCTCAACCCCGCGAACCTGTTGTGCTACGAAATGAATGGTGAGCCACTGCCTCGTCCGAACGGTTTCCCCGTGCGCCTGATCGCACCGGGGTGGTACGGCGTGGCCAACGTCAAGTGGCTGACGCGCATAGAGGTGATCAACCACCGGTACGCGAATCGATTCATGGCACGGGACTATGTCACCATCCGAGAGCAGCAACGCGCCGGTCAGACCGTCTGGACTTTCACAACCGTGAGCCACGACCGCCTCAAGTCGGCTCCAGCCAAAGTCACCCGTCGGGAATCCCGCTATACGATCAAGGGCGCCGCGTGGGGCGCGCCGATCGCCGCGGTCGAGGTCCAAATCGACCGTGGTCCCTGGAGGGCGGCGAGGCTCTACGGTCCTCCGCCACGTAGAAAAACATCGCATCACTACGCCTGGAGGTTTTGGACCTTCGACTGGGGAACGCCAACTTCTGGAGAGCATGAGATCACGACGCGGGCGTTCGATGTTGACGGCAACATCCAGCCAGCGCCAGACGATCCCTTCCTTGCCAGCAAGAGGACCTACTGGGAGAGCAACGGGCACATAACCCGTCGGATCCTAATTTAGGTTCGCACGTGTAATTGAGCTTGCGAATCTCCGGCGACGGTATTTACGAAAGAATGTTCATGAGAGCCGCGCTATCGGTCATGGTGCAGTTTGTTGGACGAGATCGTGATGATGCCACGGAGTGATGTTGTTTTGCGGCGCGCCGCTGAGCCGAGGACGCGGAGCAAATCAGGAGCGTGATGAAGAAGGGTCGGGAACCAGGAAGACGCCTGTCCGTTGATGAGAGCATATATGTCTAATCGATAGGACGGGCGACTGATTTATCGCAAATACTGTTAACACATTTCACGAATTGAGAATTGCTGGATCGCGACTCCGTGATCGGCCAAACCATCTCGCACTATCGCATCATTGAGAAACTCGGCGGTGGCGGGATGGGTGTGGTCTATAAGGCAGAAGACCTCAAGCTGCAACGCTACGTTGCGTTGAAGTTCCTCTCCGAAGATCTTGCGCGTAGATGCTGCTGCGCGTGAGCGCTTCCAGCGTGAGGCTTTGGCTGCATCCGCTCTTGATCATCCGAATATCTGCATGATCTACGAAATCGGAGAGCACGAAGGCCAGCCCTTCCTCGCGATGCAGTTCCTCGACGGCAAGACTCTGAAGCACGCGATTGACGGGCGGCCCGCTACAGACGGAGGTTTTGCTCGATTTGGCTGTGCAGATTGCCGAGGCCCTTGACGCCGCCCACTCGCGAGGCATCGTTCATCGCGACATCAAGGCGGCCAACATCTTCATTACCACGCGCGGGCAGGCCAAGGTACTCGATTTCGGACTGGCAAAGATCACCCCGAGAGCGCAAGCGGCTGCCCACGATTCTACCGCCATGACGGAGTTGACCACTGCGGGCAGCACCCTGGGCACTGTGGCCTATATGTCGCCCGAGCAGGCACTCGGCAAAGAACTGGACGCGCGCACCGACCTGTTCTCCTTCGGCGTCGTACTGTACGAGATGGCGACGGGTGTGCTGCCGTTTAGGGGCGACACATCTGCGGCGATCGCTCATGCGCTGCTCGGCACAGTTCCTGTCGCTCCGGTGCGCCTAAATCCCCTGATTCCGACCGAACTGGAATGTATCATCACCCGTGCACTGCAAAAAGATCGTGATCTGCGCTATCAAAGTGCGGCAGACATGCGTACTGATCTGCGGCGCATTCGCCATGCGGCGGAACTCAACGGTGCAACCGTGGCTCCCTTGCCTGCTGCTGAGCGTGGGCCGGCGGCGCAATCGTCACACATACGTAGGTACGTGACGGTAGGCGCGGCCTTGTTTGTCCCTCCTGACGCTGTCGGGGGGCCCCTTTTTAAAGTGGCAGCTTGCGAGGAGTGCTGCTGATCCGGGCACCATTCGTTCGCTTGCGGTGCTGCCCCTGGCCAATCTCTCTGCCGATCCCAGCCAGCAATACCTGGTTGATGGTATGACCGAGGAGCTTACTTCAGAAATCAGCCAACTTCATTCCCTGCGTGTGATCTCACGTACCTCCACCATGCAATACCGAGATACGCACAAGGACGCTCCGCAGATCGCGAAAGAGTTACATGCTGACGGTCTGATTGAGGGTTCGATTCTGCGGGTCAATGATCGCGTACGCGTTACCGCACAATTAATCCACGGCCCCAGCGACACGCACGTCTGGTCCAAGAGCTACGAGCGCGACTTGCGCAACGTCATTGCCTTGCAACACGAGATCGCCAGCGACGTCGCGCGCGAGGTCCGGATAAGCCTCGGCCCACAAGAGCAGTCACATCTGGCACATGCGCGGGAGGTGATCCCCGCAGTTCATGAAGCTTATCTGCGCGGCCGCTTCCATCTGCAGAATGGGAGCCAAGCTTCCATCCACCGCGCCCTGGACTATTTCCAGCAGGCGATCCAGAAAGACGTCGAATACGCTCCGGCCTACGCCGGGTTGTCCGATGCTTACACCGCGCTGCGCGGCGTCTACATTGCTCCCAGCGAGGTCATGCCCAAGGCCAAAGCGGCAGCTCTAAAAGCAGTTGCGTTGGACGAAACCCTGCCCGAAGCGCATGTATCGCTCGGTGGCGTGCTCATGTTCTATGACTACGATTGGCCGAATGCGGAACGAGAATTTCAGCGCGCTCTGGACATCAAGCCTAGCTACGCGCAGGCCCACGACTATTATGCTATGTTTCTCGTTGCTAACCGGCGCTTCGAGGCTGCGGTCGGCGAGATTCTGCGCGCTCGCCAGTTGGATCCCGTCTCCGGGCTGATCGCGGCCGATGCTGCCTGGATTTTTTATCTCAAGCGCGACTACGATCAACTCATGGAACAGGCGAAGGCAGCGGTGGAGTTGGCCCCCAACTATTGGTTGGGCCACCTACAGCTCGGGTTGGCCTATGAGAAGAAAGGCGACTTCGGCCGAGCTTTGCAGGAATTCGAGGAAGCGCGGCGACTGGACGACAATCCCGGCGTTCTGGAGATGCTTGCCGGCACCTATGCTGCGGCGGGACGGCTTGACGAGGCCAAGAGAATTACCGAGGAGATGGTAGAGCGCTCCAAGAAGCGTTACGTATGCGCCTATGAGGTTGCTACCAGCTACGCCGGTCTCAAGGACCGCGAGTCAGCTTTCTTATGGCTGCGAAAATCCCTCGACGAGCGCGCGGACTGCTCGCCCTGGATCGCCGCCGACCCCAAGTTGGATCCCCTTCGCGCTGACCCGCGCTTTCAAGACCTCCTGCGCCGCATCGGCCTTCCACAGTGAAGTGCGCAGCCTAGGCGGAGTAACCGAAGCTGCAATAACTGCGGACCAGCGAGGCTTCCACTCAAGATTATCCAGCACTCAAATACCCCCCCAACACTTCTGCCATATTCAGCACCAGCTTTGTTCCGGCTCCTCGGCGAGCAAATTGACGCCTTCTTTCGTGCGGGTAGTCGTGCCGATTACCGCTAAGTGAACGGACTACCGCAGCAGTTGCGCGGACTAGTGCGGCCTTTTTCTCTGCAGCGGCGATAGGCAGTCCGACTTCTTCGATTTCGTTCGGCGAAGACTTGGCGATCGGAAATCGAACTTCTTACGAACCCAACTTGACTTCTTTCCCTGGATCTCCGATGCCGTGCCTATGTCCGGGTTGCCCGTAATCCGTCCGAGTGTCGAGGTCAACACCAAATTTTTCTTACGCTCTCGTCCATTGAGACGGCCGGCAGGGCACCGCCTCGGGAGGCCTACGGGTCTACTCGCACCGCAGAGCCGCGTTGGGATCAACGTGGGCAGCGCGATGCGCTGGAATCCAACTGGCAATAGACGTGGTGGTCAGAAGAAGCACAGCGATGACCACAAAGGTAAGAGGATCGCGGGGGCTGATATCGTGTAGCAAGCTCCGCAGGAGAGGCGCAGCAGCCAGGGCTACGACGATTCCGACCAGAACGCCCGCTGTGGCCAATGAGATGCCGTTAGCCAGAATCATCCGCAGGACATCGCCCGGCTTCGCTCCAAGCGCCATACGAATCCCAATTTCCTGAGTCCTTCGTCCCACTACAAAAGAGACAACGCCGTATAGCCCGACAACGGCCAACGAAAGGGCAATGATACCGAAGGCTCCACTCAAGATGGCGAATACCCGAAATGTGAAAAGGCCGTTCGTGGAAAACGCCCTTGCCATCGTGATTGCGGAAAGGGGAGTCACTTCCGGGGCGAGTGCGCTGATCTGCTGGCGAACTAGGGAGACAAAGGCTGTGGGATCACCTTTGGTGCGAAGTTGAAGCGTGGCCCGAGAACTTCCCTGCTGGAGATTGGGCAAGTAGAAGATGGGAGGCGGGGGATCGGTGATTGATCCATTACTAGAATCTTTCACCACACCGACGATCTGGATCGGCACGTTGTCGCGTAGACGAAGGATGTGGCCAAGAGCCTTGTCGACGCTCTCGTTTTTGACGATGTACCGGCGCGCCAAAGTTTCATTCACGATCGCCACCTGCGGAGCTTTCTCGTTATCGTGGACGGTAAATTCGCGTCCACTGAGCATGGGGATCTGCATGGTTGCAAAATAATTGGGGCCGATCTGATTGGTGTTAGTGTCGACGAACTTTTCGCCGCCCGCGCTAGTGTAACCATCGATGGATAAGTCCCAGGAACCGCCCGAGAGAAACGGGACGTTGGCCGCCAGGGTTGCCGAAGTTACGCCTGGAAGACTGGACACCCGCTCGAGAATCTGCTGGTTCAGATGAGTCGCCTGCGTGTCCTTATAACCGTGCAGGCCAAGGTCCATGAAGACAAGCAGCATGTGGTCCGGATTGAAGCCAAGATCTGCGCTTTGCGCGCGCACGAAGACCCTCAAGAACAGTCCGCCCGCGACCAGCAGAACCACCGAGAGAGCCACTTGTCCGCCAATGAGAATGCGGCGTGCGAGAGTGCTGTGCGACCTGCCTCCCAAGGCAGTCCTTGTGGTGGTGGCACTCAGGGCTTCTTTCACGGCCATGAAGGCAGGTGCGATTCCACACAGGAGAACCGCAGCCATGGAAGCCAGGGCGGAAATGCCGAGGACGCGGGTATCCAGTTTCAGATCTGGGCCTGCGGGAGAAGTGGAGTAGGGGATGAGCGACGCAAAGCCCCGGATGCAACCCGCCGCCAGCAAGATGCCAGAAACCCCACCCAACGCAGCGAGCACGGTGCTCTCGGTAAGAAATCGACGGACGAGGGCCGTGCGGGATGCACCCAAGGCCAATTGCGTGGAGATCTCGCGAATGCGCGACGCGGCCTGAGCCATCATGAGGCTAGCCACGTTCGCGCATGCCATCATCAGCACCAACACCACGAGACCTAGAAGAATGAAGCCTGGTGTTGCTGCGCCATTCTCGAAACGGCGGCTCATCTCCGATCGAACGATTGCAGCCGTGTCCTTATTAGTGTTGGGATAGTCGCGCTCGAGACTACTCATGATGACGTTCATCTCGGACTGGGTCTGGGCAATCGTTATTCCGGGCTTCAGACGACCGAGCAGAGTGCATCCTCGATAATCTCGGTGGGTGAGATTGTCGTTGCCCTCAGGAGATACGCTTGGGGCCATCATCATGGGCAAATAAACATCCGGGCGAAACCAGAGATCGACCCCAGAGAATGACTTCGGAGTAACGCCAATGATGGTGAAGCTATGGCCGCTCAACTCAACCTGCTTGCCGATAATTGCTGGGTCGCCGGCAAACGTACGCTGCCAAAGCGAGTAGCTAGTGAGCATGACGGGGTATTTGCCTGGCGTCCTGTCCTCTGCGGGGAGAAAGGTTCGGCCCAAGACGGGTTGCACTCCCAGCATCGAGAAGAAATTTCCTGAAACCAGTTGCCCCCAAATCACCTGCGGTTTGCCATCGCGAACGGCTCCCGCAGGATTCATTGCGGCGGTCATACCCTGCCGGGTAGACAGCGATTGAAATGACTTGCTACGACTGGAGAGGTCGACCCAGTCCAGGTAAGAAGAAGACCCGTAGCTGGTCAAACGCGATGCCGCGATATCGATGGTGACGAGCCCGCCAGGGTTCGGTACGGGTACCGGGCGAAAAACCATGCCGTCGCAAAGGCTGAAGATAGCGGCGTTGGCTCCGATGCCCAGAGCCAGAGACAGGACGACTACCATCGTGAATCCCGGTCTTTTACTCAGAGTGCGGAGGGAAAAGCGCATGTCGCGCCACAGCGTGTCCAGGAGGGGAATCGTATTCATTTCGTAGATGGTCTCGCGAATCCGATAAGGATTTCCCAGCTTGCGATGGGCAGCGGCGCGAGCGTCGACGGGAGACATGCCTGCTTCGACGTTGCGGTCCGTCTCTATTTGGAGGTGAGATTCGAGTTCGGCAGCCCGTTCAGCGTCCCAGTGTTTGCGGCGGAAGAAACGTAGGAGACTCATGGTTTCCGCTCCGAAGCTTACTCGACTGCCGGCCGGAGAATGCGTCCAATCGCTGCTACCAGCTGATCCCACCGATTGGTCTGAGCCAGGAGTTGTTTTCTTCCCGCTGACGTCAGCCGGTAATAGCGGGCCCGGCGATTGTTTTCCGAGGTTCCCCAGAACGCAGCGATCCAACCCCGATCCTCGAGCCGATGGAGCGCTGGATAAAGCGATCCGTGTTCGACCTGAAGAACGTCTTCTGAACGACGCTCGATGGAATACGCGATCGAGTGACCATGTGCCGGGCCAGCAGAGAGAGTCTGTAAAATGAGCAGATCTAGCGTGCCCTGAACCATATCACTTTCGAGTGGAGATTTGCCGGCCTTAGTCATTGGCAGCGATTATACTCAGGTAGATGGTCTATGGGAAGAGCAGTGGTCGACCGAACTTGTCCCTACTTTGACAGACAGCACAGTCCCAGCAAGAATGGGTCGGCCGTCCAAACTTCGTTAGTCCTCAAATTAGTTTGGCTACGCCCAGCATACGGGTCGACGGCTGCAACCGAAGCAGCTCAATTCCGAGAATAGGAAGGAACACAACGATGTCGTATCAGCCGATAGAAAATTACGGAATCATCGGCAACATGCGCACGGCTGCGCATGTGGGTATGAACGGTTCGATCGACTGGTACTGCTACCCACACTTTGATTCGCCCAGTGTTTTCGGCGCGATCCTGGATGATAAAAAGGGAGGCCGCTTCCAAATATCCGCCGATGCTGACGGCGTGCGACACAAGCAGTTTTATTGGCCTTCCACGAACGTCTTGGTTACGCGCTTCCTGCTGGCCGACGGAATCGCCGAACTAGAAGACTTCATGCCGGTAGGATTGCCTTCCGACTCACCCGAGTATCGCCATATCTACCGCCGCATTCGCTGCGTCAGGGGATCAGTGCGTATTTCCGTCGCTTGCCGCCCCGCTTTCGACTATGGACGGCAGACCCACGACACGCTGATAGAAGCTAACGGAGCGACATTCAAGACGGGCAGCTTGACCTTGGCCCTCTCAACTGCGGTGCCGCTCAGGAATGATGGACGCGGAGGAGTGTCCGCCGAGTTCATGCTGTCGGAAGGAAAATCACAGGTCTTCATTCTTAGGGACGACTGCAACGAGGGCGCGGTGCCCTGTCCGCCGTCCGAAGAAGAGGCTGAGAGGTTGTTGCGGAGCACCGTGAAATTCTGGCAAAACTGGCTCTCCGCCTGTACTTACCACGGGCGTTGGCGAGATCAGGTGCACAGATCAGCTTTGGCGCTAAAGCTTCTCACCTTTGAACCTACCGGTGCGATTATTGCAGCTCCCACCACGAGTTTGCCCGAAGTCATCGGAGGCGCTCGCAACTGGGATTACCGCTACACCTGGATGCGCGATGCCGCCTTCACGGTCTATGCATTTCTTGCGCATCGGATTTCAGAGGCGAGGCGGCTGCGTTCATGGGCTGGATCGGAGATTACGCCTCCAAGCACGCCCGCCCGAAAGCGCCCGGCGCAGTCGTCTTCACCATCGCGGGCGACAACCAACTTCCCGAGCAAACATTGGATCACTGGGAAGGCTATCGAGGGTCCTCTCCGGTGCGCATCGGCAACGCAGCCGTTTCGCAGTTCCAGGGAGACATCTATGGCGAACTCATGGACGCGTTTTACCTGTCCAACAAGTACGTCAGTCCCACCTCATACGACGTTTGGGTGAAGATCCGTAGTCGTCTTGAGTGGATCTGCGAAAACTGGCAGCTTCCTGATGCCGGCATTTGGGAGATGCGCAATCGGCAGGAACATTTCGTCTACTCGAAAGTCATGAACTGGGTTGCTCTGGATCGTGGCCTTCGGCTTGCCGACAAACGTGCGCTTCCAGCCGACCGCGCAAAGTGGATGCGCGAACGGGACAAGATCTATGAAGAAGTGATGACGAAAGGCTGGAACGAGAAGCGCCGCGCCTTTACGCAGTTTTACGGCAGTGAGGACCTGGACGCGTCGCTCCTGATCATGCCTCTGGTCTTCTTCATGGCTCCAACCGATCCGCGGATGCTCAGCACCATAAGCGCCATTCTCAAGAATCCGCGGGATGGCGGACTCGTCAGCGACAGCATGGTATATCGCTATCCGCCGCAACCTCGCATCGATGGACTGCCGGGCGAGGAAGGCACTTTCAACATGTGCTCCTTTTGGCTGGTAGAGGCGCTGACCCGCGCCGGCCAGGCTTTTCCCGAAAAACTGGATCAGGCCAGGTTGCTGTTTGAGCGGGTGCTGGGCTATGCCAATCATCTCGGGCTGTACGCGGAACAAACCGGGCCGCAAGGCGAGGCGCTGGGCAACTTTCCGCAGGCCTTTACACACCTCGCGTTGATCAGCGCCGCATTCAATCTGGACCGAACGCTGGGCAGCCTAGACTTTGAACGAGCGAGGCTGCCCTTAAACATCATCAGGAGAAGTTCATGCCGGATCTCAGAAAAGGATGCGCGACAGGAAAGAGCGCGGAAGATACAGCGCCAGCCGACGCCCTGGTTCTTTTCGGAGCCATGGGAGACTTGGCTCACAAGAAAATATTCCCAGCGCTTTATCACATGGTTCAGCATGGTCACCTGGATGTACCCGTGATCGGGGTTGCAAAGGCCGGACGCACGAACGAACATCTCAAAGAGCGCGTGCGCGACAGCATCCAGCAGCAAGGAGGCGAGATCGATCAAGAAGCATTGGCCAAGCTGCTGAAATTGCTTCGCTATGTCGGCGGCGATTATGAGAAAGCTGAGACTTTTGATCTATTGAAGAAAACGCTTGGCTCAGCGAGTCGCCCGGCGCATTATCTGGCAATTCCACCCAATCTCTTTACAAGCGTCGTCGAATCTCTCGCAAAATCGAGTTGCATTAAGAATTCGCGAGTCATTGTCGAGAAGCCGTTCGGACACGACCTCACTTCCGCACAGCAGTTGAACGCAGCACTTCATGCGGTGCTTCCAGAATCGAGAATCTTTCGCATCGACCACTACCTTGGTAAAGAGGCAGTCCTCAATCTTCTGTTCTTTCGCTTCGCCAATAGTTTCCTGGAGCCGATCTGGAATCGGAATTACATCGAGAGTGTGCAGATCACGATGGCTGAAAAGTTCGGGATCGAGGGGCGGGGGCAGTTTTACGACGCCACCGGAGCCATCCGCGATGTGGTCGAGAACCACATGCTTCAGGTGGTAGCTTTTCTGGCCATGGAGCCTCCTACTGGGCTGCATAGCGACGCTATCCGCGATGAACAGGTCAAAGTATTCCGCACCATTCCACCGCTGGACCCAAAGCATCTGGTGCGAGGGCAGTTCAATGGCTACAAAAAAGAAAAAGGAGTCGCAGCTGAATCCAAGGTGGAGACGTTTGCGGCCGTGCGCCTGGAGGTTCAATCATGGCGCTGGTCAGGTGTCCCGTTCCTGATTCGGGCCGGAAAGTGCCTGCCAGTTACCACGACGGAAGTACTGGTCAAACTCAGAAAGCCTCCGCTCGACATTTTGGGGGACGACCCGAGCAATCTTTTCCGCTTCCGCCTAGGTCCAGGAGAAATTTCGCTTACCCTCAGTGCCCGAGTGAAGCGACCGGGCGAAGAACTTGTCTCCAAGCCTGCGCATCTTTCGGTAGTCGAGGAGCCGACCGCGGATGAGGTTGATGCCTATGAGCGTCTCTTGGGAGATGCTATGCATGGAGATGGCATGCTGTTCGTTCGTGAAGACGCGGTGGAAGCTGCGTGGGCGATTGTCGATCCCATACTCGCAAATGAAGCACCCCTGCATCCGTACGAGCCAGGCTCGTGGGGACCTCGTGAGGCTGACCGCTTAGCTCTGGATGTGGGGGGCTGGCACAATCCCGAAGATGAAGAGAGCACAGCCCATGCTCCGAAAGCCGCCTAAAACAAAAGACCAATTCTTCGTCACAAACAATGTCTCTAGGCAGCTTTCCTATTCTGTGTTTTAGTCGTTGAGTTAACGGATAGGCTAATCTCAGTCTTCGTTCACTGGGTTGATCGAGGCCGCAGCGTTCCACATGGGGTAGGGCAATCCGGCGAGCCGATTGATGACCAAAGCCTGAGCAACAAGCAGGAACACGGCCACTTCGATGATGAGAAGTTCACGCGGCTTCGAAATAATTCCGAGAGAAACGATCAGCGTAGTGGCACCCGCCGGGGGATGGCTAACATCGAGAAGAACCATGAATGCCCCCGTGACTGACAGCGAAAGAGCCGCCGCCAGGATTCTTGGCCAGAAGATACCTTCGTGAACCCCGAACGGTAGGGCTCCAGCGCCCGTCGCAACAAACGCCGCATAACCGCAGATGAGCCCGATAGCATGGCCGAAAATCGTGTTTCGCGGGCTGGAAGTTTTGGCCAGCGGGGAAAAGAACAGCAGATACGCCGTTGGCCCGAGCGATGGAAACACAAATGGATTGCGGCTCACGAGCGCCAACAGGGCAAGAACTCCAATTGTGATGAAGCCATTTACGAACACGTAGACTGACTGCACCAGTCGTGGTGGGAAGTGCTGCAGCAACCAGTCCAGTCTTACGCGTCGCAGCAATGAGACAACGTGATCAGCGCCTGCATGCTGCTGGGCGGACGAACTGAGCTTCCGCATCAGATGTTGGGCAGCAGGTCGAAATATTCGTCGTCTTCGTTTTTGCCGCCTTCTCCTTTGCCAAGCGTTTTCTCCGACTCGATAAACTCAATACGCTCGATCCATTTGACCATCTTGTAGCCAAGCTGGTTCTCGACTCGCAGCCGCAGTGGTGCTCCGTACATCTGCGGAAGCCGTTGTCCGTTCATCCGCGAGGCCAGAAGACATTGCGCCTTGAGCACATTCTCCAAGCTTTGTGTGTCGTAATAGGGGCCGCCGTAGAGCGCTTCGCCAAAGGAAAAAAAGGCGACGACCCTGGCTTCCGGTTTAGGCTGCACCAAATCGATGAGCGCCTTCATGGGAATGCCGCCCCACTTTGCGATTCCGCTCCATCCCTGGATGCAATGATGCATGGTGATGTGTTCGGTCTCACCCAACTTCTCCAGGTCGGCCAGAGAAAGCTCGACCGGCCTTTCGACAAGGCCTCCCACCTTGAGCCGAAAAGTTTCGAAGCCGGTTTCCGCCAGGCGCTTCCAATCGTCCCGGATCGGCACTTTCCCGTTGGGCCAGAAGTAGGGCGAGATTTCCTCCTCAGCATACTTCTGCTGCGGAGTCAGGCGATTCAACGTAAGAAGCTGCATCGGATAAGTCACGGACTTGAGCGCATGCTGCAATCCGCGCGGGTGGTTCCATGAGATGTAGTGCGCCACGATCCACGAAAGGACAACTACGCCTATGCCCACAAACCCGAGATACATGCCCAGATGCGTCTGATCATCTGTGCCCAACACAATGTGGTTCATGTTCCGCGCAAATCCGGTCATCACGATCAAAGTGACGTGCACGACGAGGAATGCAAGGAAGCTGAACATGGTAAGGAAGTGGATCGATCTGGCCGATTGCCTCCCACCAAAGATCCGTGCGTACCAGGGGAATCGATTCACCACGGCAGGCGACATGGCGATCCCGGTAAGAATCGCCAAAGGGCCGAAGACAAAGACGACGGTGAAATAGGCAATCTGCTGCAATGCGTTGTAGCCATAAAACCCGTTTGGCTCCGGCGGCAGGTGAAACGTTGCGTAGTGCACCCACGTGTTCCATGCCTGTAAGAGGACGAGCGGCGAAGTTGGCACAATACGCCGCCACTGCTCGGTATCGAAGAGCATGATGACGAAGAGAATGCCGGTGATGATGAAGCCGTGAACGTCGATGAAGTGCCAAACCCGCGCAATACCAATTGTGTGTCGGTAGCCCGGTGTCCCGACCAACGGCGAAATATAACGGGCGTCGTCTTTCGCGGTCCAGATGCGATCGCGTGGGACTTTTAGCGGTGTAAGCCTGATCCATTCGCTCCCCGGCGTGCAGCCATCGTTGAAATACAAACGAGGATGATCCATCAGGATCGACAGACCGCTGCGAATCAGCATCATCACAAAAAGGAAATTGAAGAAGTGGCAGTAACGAACCCAAACCGGAAACCCGTGCGGCCCTGCGAAGTTGTCGGGATATATCTGAGGAAGGGCTGGAACCTGAGGCAGCCCGGCCACGGCGACTTCGATCCAAGACGCCGCAATTACAGAGAGGATCGCGATACCGATTCCGATCAGGATGGAAGGTCGAATCCAGATACGAAATCGGCGATCAGGCGGATAGTGGACGGCTCTGTGCGGCGGATCGAACGAAATCAATATTCCCTCCGCGAACTGCCTGGTCAAACTTTAGGAAGCGCTCTGGCTCTCGACGGCTGGCACATGCCCGAAGAATTAAAGAGAGCACACAGTCCATGATCCGAAACAACCGCGTAAAGCAACGGACTTAATTCGTCGTCGCAAACAACGATAGCTACGACGGCTGCAGACCAACTACGCCGATCGTTTCAGTGTGCTCTGATAGTCAGCCACGAATTTCTTGATGCCTTTGGTAGTGAGTTCGTGAGCGAGGTCAAAGCTCTCCCATGGAAGGCTCAGATCCAGGTCTTTGTACGGGATCGGTTTCAGGGATTTGCCCTTCGTGTCGACCGCTTTGTACGTGAAATCCTTATCCGGCATAGGAAAACCTGCTGCTGCCCATTCCTGTAAAACCTTGCTCGGCACGGTTGCCAGCTCAGCACCTAGAAAGAAGGAACAAAGCAAATGGTTGATGGTGCGTATGCTTGCGGCCAAGACATGCACATGGCCATCGCTGCGTTCGTACATTTTCTTGATATTTCGGACAAGGTCCATGCCGTCTTCGCCTTGATCATCGAGCCGTCCGACAAACGGTGATACATACACCGGCTCCTTCGATCCCCGTGTTGCGGCATATACGGCAGCGGCTTGCTCCTGCGAAAAGCACAGAGTCATGTTGACCCGAATACTCTTTTGAACCGACATTTCTGCGGCCCGCAAACCTTCGTGGGTGCACGGATATTTCACATAGGCATTAGGAATCCAGGTGAACATTTCCTGGCCCTGGACAAGCATCTCCTCGGCTGTCGTATTGAGATCCGCGAACACTTCGATGGAAACCCCAGCGTCTCCCACGAGTGGCGAGATGCTTCGCACAATTCTCCTGTATGCGTCTTTCTCTTCTTGCTCACTCAATCGTTGACCGGATGCGAGGCGTCTTTGGATCTCAGGGTTTTTTGCGATCAGAGATGGATTGGTGGTCTGCCCATCAACAAACCCGATCAAGTTCTTAATCCGGAGGGTTTCTTCGGGATCCCCACCGTCTACAAGAAGTTTTGTCTTAGGCCTATTTGTCAGCATGCTATGCATCTCCAAGAAACTCTTCCTGCTTGTTCGACCCGAGCGCAATCGTCCCGTGGCAAGGACAAGCTTCAGTATCCGGCAAAATCTTCCGTTCGGATGTCGTCTTCGTCAACGCCCGCGCCCACAAGCATCTGCCTCATTCCGGCAACCATGGCGGGCGGTCCGGCGCTGTAATAGATGGGGCCCTGCAGTGTGGTTAAATGCCTGGACAGCATCTCTCGGTCGATCGCAACCGTCTCGCCCTTCCATTCTTTCTTGGATTTCGACATTTCTGTCATGGTGCAGATCAAGTGGAAGTTGGGATTCGTCTTCTCCAAGTTCTGCAGAGTGTCCACGAAAGGTGCGTCTTCGGGCCGCCGATTCGAATAGAAAAGATACAACGGGTGCGGAAGGCGGTCGTGATGGGCTTGCCGTGCGATGCTGAGGAAGGGTGTAATTCCGATTCCGCCTGCGAGGAACACGGCCGGCTTGGCACGATTCTTGTGCAGGGTGAAGGAGCCTGCGGCTGAGCTTATTGTCACTTCCGTGGCCAGCGGCACTTTTTTCAAAGAGCGCTTGAAAGCAGTGTCCCGCATCCGAGTAGTGAAAACTAACTCGTTCTCGAACGGAGGACTCGCGATGGAAAAAGTGCGTGTGTTTCCCTCGGCATCAGTTTCGGGTGGGTCGATGAGTGTCACATCGGCGAACTGCCCTGCTTTGAACTTAAATTCGGACGCCTTCTCGAAATGAAAGGCCATCGTACCTTCCGCAACTTCCTCGCGACGCAACAGCTTGGACCTTTGACTTGCCATTTGACCTGCGGGCAGGACCGCTTCTGTAGCCATGGCCACCTCCTTATATAGAGTCGATAGATGGTGTGCGGTTACAGCCACCATCGCCAGTTCCTGCAGCCGGGGTCTCGCTGAAGGGATTCACGGCACCATCTAGCCGCCCGTGACCCCCTTCGCTGCCGCGCCCAGCGGGCTCACGGCGGCGCCAGGAGCGCCACCTTCATCATCCATTCGGGACGCGGCTTCTTCGTCTAAGTGCCGCTGAGTGGACGAAAATGATTCTGTTGCGTCACTCTTCTCTCTTCGCCAAGAGATGGTCAGCAATAAGGCGCTCTCTTCCAGCGCTTCGACATCGTGCAATACGCCGCAGTCCAGCACCAACAAATGGCCGGCTGACACCGTCACCTTTCGGTCAGCCAAGTGGATACAGACCTGTCCCTTCAGTTGCTGGATGGAGATCCTTCCCTCTGCTTTATGCTGCCGCATTTTTGTGCCGCTCTTCATCAGAATCAGAACGATTCGGAAATCTGGGTATTTCGCGAGCGTTTTGGAACTCCGGCCAGTCTCCCGCTGCCAGGAGTCTTCACGCCGCAGTTGCTGGAGTTCTCGTTCGAAGTCGATTTGTAGCAGAGGTTCTGCCAACCCGGGTAATCGATTCAGCGCTTCAACGCCATCGCCGGGATGGCAAGTTCTAAGATTCGTAGCCATGATGAAACCTTTCTTCCCGTGTCTGCCTCGTGATTGCATGCTAGCCACCGACCTTGAATTGCGGGAGCGCCGAGTCCAGTTCTGAACCTCGAGAGGGCAACGAAATCATGATCGAAGATATCGTTCGGGCAAACTGGTCAACATTGCACAGTCGCTCGATGGATCACCTTAGCTAATGCATTTCCTCTAAGTCAGCCGCCACGTCACGAAAAGCCAAAGGTGTCGGTTTGTTTTGAATACATTTGGCTGACTATCGTAGTTAACGAGCCTGGTACACGACCATCTAAAGCCCTGTCCTCGGCTAAGGTCTGATCCAGTTGTGCGGCGTTGAATAAGCCATTTATCGGCATTCGCCACACTACACTGATACCACTGATACCGTTTTCTGCGGAACCTCGAGCGAATAGGAGAAACTATAGAAACTGTAGCCCAGATTAGATTCGCTTGTAATACCTTACAATGCAGCGTACTATCGCGGAAGTGTAGGTATCACAGGCTAGATAGCAAACACGGCGATAATAGAATCCATCCCTCTCCGCCATCGCCTT
>CAWGBW010000014.1:0-86817 GCA_963820895.1 uncultured Acidobacteriota bacterium | reverse complement strand
GTGACCGACTACAAGACCCGCATCGACGGCTACAAGGAGCTCAACAAGGTCGCGATCGAAACCGGCGCTTCCATCCCGCTGTTGCAGAGCATGCAAAGCTGCGTGCGGAAGAAAAAGCTGCGATACGAGAAGTTCGGCAACGGCTGGGTGCTCGCCAGCACGATGCAATGGTCATGAAGCAAGGTGGCCGCGCCGGGCGCGGCCTTGGGTCGTGAAGCAACGTGGTCGCGGCGGGCGGCCGGCCTTGCGATGAGCTCGAGCTCG
Source organism: uncultured Acidobacteriota bacterium (assembly GCA_963820895.1). Taxonomy (GTDB): domain Bacteria; phylum Acidobacteriota; class Terriglobia; order Terriglobales; family Acidobacteriaceae; genus Sulfotelmatobacter. Next base: position 86,553 of record CAWGBW010000014.1, on the reverse strand, counting down.
CGCGGCATGGCGGTGGCGGCGCGCGAGGGTGGAAGGGCGGGGTTCGCCCGATGAACAGGCATCCCCGATGATCACGACGATCATCCCCCTGATCGGCCGCCGCCTGCTGATGTCAATCGTCATCCTGCTGATCGTATCGGCGCTCCTGTTCGTCGTGCTGCATGTCCTGCCGGTCGATCCAGCAGCGATGTCGATGCCGCCGACAGCGACCGTGGCCGAGATCGAGGCCAAGCGCCATGAGATGGGGCTCGATCTGCCGCTGCCGCGGCAATATCTCATCTGGCTGTCGCACATCGCGCAGGGCGATTTCGGCTCCTCGATCCATTTCCGCCGTGACGTGCTCGGACTGATTGCGACGACCCTGCCGGCGACGATTGAACTGGCGTTTCTGTCCATGGTTGTCGCGGCCGTGCTCGGCATCGTCGGCGGTCTGCTGCTGTTCCACGTCCGTGGCCGGGTCTCGGAGCCGATCCTCGATCTGGGCTCGATCGTGCTCCTTTCGATCCCTGAGTTCCTCTGGGCCCTGTTCTTCATTCTCCTTTTCCGGCGTGGCCCTGCACTGGCTGCCGTTCACCGGGCGCCTCGACCCCGACCTGCGTCTGCCGGCGGCTACCGGTTTCCTGTTGATCGACGCGCTCGTCGCCGGACGCGGTGAGATCTTCCGCAGCGCCTTCGCGCACATGATCCTGCCGTGCGCCGCGCTGGGGATTGCCTTTTCTCCGACCATCATGCGGGTGCTGCGCGATCTGCCAGCGGGACCTGCAATTCAGATCCGATCAGCGCTTCCGCGTCTGACATCGAATCCACACCAACAAACTTCAGAACCAGCAGTCCCTTGTGAGGCCACAGCGCTTCTATTTGCACTTCGCGCCGTGTACCGGTCTTACCCAGCCCGGATAACTTCATTCCTTCGGCGAAACGATCCGGAACGTCGCTGTGCACTTCCACCGCGACTTCGCCGTGTCGACCCTGCGTCTTCACCACTCGGGCCAGCGTAATGAATTCGCCGCTTGGGTCAGAACTCACGGTGCTCTACTCGATGATTTCGAGCGTGTAGCGTTTGCGAGCGCGGTGTCCTGCGGCACTTAACAAAGCACGGAGCGCGCGGGCCGTCCGACCCTGCCGACCGATTACCTTGCCCACATCGCTTTCGGCGACCTCAAGTTCGATCACGCCATCATCGAACTTCTCCACGAAAACTTCATCGGGAGCGTCGACCAACGACTTCGCAATCAACTCCACGAGGACGCAAACATCTCCAGAAGACTCAGTCATAAATTCTCGCTGTGGAAACGGAGGGCTATCCCTGAAAAGACCGAAATCACACGGCTGATGAAATCTTAGGCGGCGGAGCCAGCGGTCGTTGGGGCCGGAGCCTTGGTGAACAGCTTGTTCACGCGCTCCGACATCTGCGCGCCCTTCGATACCCAGTACTCCACGCGTTCGCGCTTCATTTCGACACTGGCAGGATTGGTGCGGGGATTGTACGTTCCCACCACCTCCACCGGCCGTCCGTTGCGCGCGCGCTCCTTCTCGATCACCACAATGCGATAGTGAGGTTGTTTACGCGCACCTCGGCGCGAAAGACGAATCATTAACACGAGACGTATATCCTTATTCCGGAAGAGTCCGGCGGGGTCAAGACAAACTCTTATTATGCCGAAGGTTAGCGGCAAAGGCAAGGGGGCGGTCTGGTGAGGCGCTGCAGCGCAAATGCGTCTAACCACGAGAACACGGGGTGCACAAAGGAAAACCAAAGGCAATCAATGCCTTCGTGAGACTTCGTGTCCTTTTGTGGTTCGAGCCCACCCGATGTCCCTGCTAGACTCAATCGTTTGGAGGTTTCACGGTGCAGGGTGTCTATATTCTGTCGGCGGTCCGCACGCCGATCGGTAAATTCGGCGGATCCCTCGCCACGCTGACCGCCGCCGACATGGGAACGGTCGCGGCGAAAGCGGCGATCGAGCGCGCAGCCGTCCGTCCAGAACAAATCGAAGAGACGATTTTCGGTAACGCCCGCCAAGCCGGCGGCGGGCCGAACCCGGCGCGTCAAATCTCGATTCGCGCCGGCGTTCCCCAGGAAGTCCCCGCATTTACCGTAAACAAAGCTTGTGCCTCGGGATTGAAATCGATCGCGCTGGCTTATCAGGCCATACTTCTTGGCGATTCGAGCTGCATTCTGGCTGGGGGAACCGAATCCATGTCGAGGCTTCCTTACTATCTTGACGGAGCTCGCTGGGGATACCGCCTCGGCAACCAGGAACTTGTCGATGGCATGTACCGCGATGGATTCTTCTGTCCATTGGCGAAAATGGTAATGGGCGAAACCGCCGAGGTTCTTGCGGATGAGTACAAGATTACCCGCGAGGAGCAGGACGAGTATGCCCTGATGTCACAGACACGCGCGGCCCGTGCCATTGCCGCTGGGCGATTCGACGATGAGATCACGACAGTCACCATCGAGGGCAAGAAGGGAACTACTGTGTTCGCTCGCGACGAGCATCCTTTCGCCGACGCGAGTCTCGAAAAGCTCGCGAAGCTGGCGCCCGTCTTCTCGAAAACCGGCACCATCTCCGCGGGAAATTCATCCGGAATAACCGATGGAGCGGCCGCCATGGTCGTGGCGAGCGAGCATTTTGTGAAGCAGAATAAGGTGAAGCCACTGGCACGGATTGTCGCCGTCACGTCAGCCGGAGTCGATCCGCGACGCATGGGCATTGGGCCTGTGCCTGCGCTCGAGAAATTGCAGGACAAACACAATCTCCGGCTCCACGAATTCGGACTGATCGAGTTGAATGAAGCATTCGCCGCTCAGGTTCTCGCCTGTGATCGAGTTCTGAATTTCAATCGGGACCGCCTGAATGTGAACGGTGGCGCGATCGCTCTGGGCCATCCGATCGGATGCACGGGTACGCGCATCACGGTCACGCTGCTGCACGAGATGTTGAAGCGCAACACCAGGCGCGGCGTCGCAACTTTGTGTGTGAGCGGCGGCATGGGAATGGCGCTCGCGCTGGAGAGCGCGGTGTAGTGATCCATTGAACCGCCTGTTTCGACGCTCCGGCTCCGCCAACCCGCCTCTCAACTGTTTGTGCTTCATTGCGCCGCCGAATTCGCGTCACTATACTTCTCTTAATCAGGTCGTTCTCGTGATGGAGCCCGGATGTCCTTATCCGCAGTGATCGTCGACGATGAGCAATTGGCCCGCGACGAACTCGCCTTTCTGTTGAAAAATGCCGACGATGTCAATGTTGTTGCCCAAGGTAAAAACGGACTCGAAGCCATCAATCTCATCAAGGAACACAATCCGGACCTCGTGTTCCTCGATGTGCAGATGCCCGGCCTCGATGGGTTTGGCGTGATCAAGAGGCTGCTCGACAAGAAAATACCCCTCCCGAAGATTGTCTTCGCGACGGCGTTCGACCAGTACGCGGTGAAGGCTTTTGAGGTGAACGCGGTCGACTACCTGCTGAAGCCCTTCGACAAGAAGCGGGTCGCCCAGGCGATACAAAAGGCCAAGGCGCAGCAGGATGCCGGCAACGCGCCGTCAGAAAAGTTCGAAACCCTGGTTCGCATGCTCGAATCGCAAAAGCAGCCGGCGCCCAAGGTCTTGCTGAAGGCCGTAGGGCGCATGTTCCTGGTCGACCAGAAAGACATCTGCTATGCGTGGATTGAAGACGGGGTGATTTCCGTGGTCACGGCGGGTGTTGCCGGGATGGAAGGTCAGTCCAACTGCCGTACCCTGGAAGAACTGCTCGACACGCTGGATCCGAAGTTATTCTGGCGGGCGCACCGCTCTTACCTGGTCAATATCAACCGAATCCGTGAGGTGGTTCCCTGGTTCAAGAGTTCGTACCAGTTGCGGATGGACGATAAAAAGCAAACCGAGATTCCTGTCAGCCGGGCTCAAACCAAGCGTCTGCGGGAGCTGTTCGGCCTCTGAAGTTCGACACCTGCAAACCCCAGTCTTCGGCTCCACAGCATCTGCAGATGATTCAGCGCGGCGCATCCTATTGGATCTGCTCAGATCTTCCGCGCGTTCAACGGCGGCCATCAAATCACGAATCAGCGTGCCTGAATACATTGGAGACATTCCGTCCATAGTTAGGCGGATCAAGGTTCATTACTGCTCCGGAGGGCGGTGCAAAAGAGCCACCCTCCGGTCTTGGGGGAAGTTAACGCGACAGGGCTTCCAGTCCCGCACGGTCCCGAATGATCAAGGTTGGGCCGTCCAGACGGATCAGTTGCTTCCTTCTTAAGTCACTCAACAGACGTGTCACCGTTTCGCGAGAAGCTCCGATACGCTGTCCCATCTCCTCATGAGTCATCGAGGAATGTATCCGTATCTGGTCTTCTTCTATTTCCATCGGTGATTGCGAGAGCAATAGTCGTGCCAACTTGCCCGCTGACGAACGAGTCAGCACTAAATCGTGTATATCGCGGTGTGCCGATCTGAAATCGCGGCTCAGACACTGCGCGGCGTGAATCCCAAACTCGCTGTGAGACTGCATCAGTTCCAGAAAGTGCTTGCGCTCGACGAAATTGAGCTGGCAGGGAGTCGCGGTTTCCGCGGTCGTTTCATAGCCCATCCCGGTGATTACCGCGCTCATGCCCAGCGCTTGTCCCGGAAAGGCAGTCTTCAGAATCAGGATTTTGCCTTCCCGCGATGTGGTCGAGAGGTTGACCTTTCCCGAACAGAGGATGAAGATTCCGCGCGGAGCCTGGCCCTCGACAAACAGAATTGCCCCCGCCGGCAGAGTGCTCTTGTGGCTTACCTGATCCAGCGCCTCGAGCACGTTGCTGGTAAATCCACAAAAATAATTCTGTTTTGTGCATTTGCACTCCGTACAGTTCTCAATGATTTCCAGATCGTAGGGGGTTTTCATATCCTCCTCAGAAGTGCTGTGCCGTCTTCTTGAAAGCGGTGTCTCTGCTCCGTTGCCTGAACCCATCCCGCTGAGATGACGTGATCTTGCCAGAAATGCGCGAGCGAGGGCCCTCGTGTCGGCGCCGCCATTCCGCATCGCTGAAACGAGTTCCCATCCTGCGGCCGGCTGCTCGTCCTGCTCCCAATCGACATGGCAGCCAAACAAATAAAGAGGATCGATGAAGTGGGGTGCGGGGGAGGGAAGCGGCGCTGGAACGTATTCCCGAAGGGGCCGCACTTGTTCTACGGGCAGCAGATCACCGATGTTCGGTGGATGCTCCTCGATGACGTGACCAAAATGGTCTGAGGTGGGCCTGCAACGTCGGGGTCTGGGAAGCAATACGCCAGGATCCGAAATCCTTTCAGGTACTAGTGGACTAACCATGGAATGCTTTTGTGGCGATAACACCGCTCGACTCCATTGAACGCCTGTCTCGGTAGAATTCGCGTGGTACTGGGACAATCACCTGGGCTGGGACGTGGGGCGCACCTGGCCACGGTGGGAAACTCTAGGGATATGCATGTTGCGTGCCGAAACAGGAAATTTCGACCCGCATTGGGAACTTCCCTGTTTGGTACAAGTTCCAAGGGTTGAAGTCCCGGATGGTATGTGGATAAAAGTGCCGAACCCTCGGCAATCGCCGATTAGCCGTCATCCGAATATTAGTTGCGACTTAGATATCGGAACCGTCAGTTAGAAGGTTTGAAATAGTCTTTGCGCGTTATGTTGAGACGCTGCATTTTGGATTGCAGCGTAGTTCGCTTCAACCCCAGTTTTCGGGCAGCACCATTCGGACCTGACATAACTCCACCCATCTCCCGCAAGGTTCTGATAATGTGCTGACGCTCGGCGGTGTCGAGGGTACGGTCACCCTCAACGGCTCCAGAACCGTCGGATATGCGCAGATCGGCGAGTGGAACTTTCAGGACCCGGCCCTCACTGAGGATGACCGAGCGTTCCATAAGATTCTCGAGTTCACGAACGTTTCCAGGCCACGGCCAGTTCGTAAGCACCTCCATGGACTCTTTCGGGATCGTCTCCAGATGCCGGTTCATACGCAGGCAGAATTTCCGAACGAAGTGCCTGATAAGTACCGGTATATCCTCCCGACGTTCCCGCAAGGGCGGTACTCGAATCGGAAAAACATTCAGGCGATAAAACAAATCGCTGCGGAATTGCTGGCTCGCTACGCTTTTCGCCAGATCGCGATTCGTTGCCGCCACGAGCCGCAAGTTTACTCGAACCGTACGGTTGCTGCCCAAACGTTCGAACTCCTGATCTTGTAGCACGCGGAGTAACTTGGGCTGCAATTCCAGGGCTATCTCGCCGACCTCGTCAAGAAACAGGGTGCCGCCGTCGGCCAGTTCCATCCGTCCTATCTTCTGGCTGATAGCGCCCGTGAACGCACCCTTTTCGTGCCCAAACAGTTCACTTTCAAGCAAGCCAGTTGGTATCGCGGCGCAGTTGAGCTTAACGAACGGGCCTCCTTTCCGTTTGCTCATCCGATGTATGGCGCGAGCGATAAGGTCTTTCCCCGTTCCTGTCTCTCCAAGGATGAGTACGGTGGCGTCGCTGGTGGCGACGGTCGCTGCCTGATCCAGTACTTGCTTCAGGGGCTGGCTCTCACCCACGATCTCTGCGAAGTTCCCCGCCGACCGGATTTCACCTTCGAGGTATTTACGCTCCTGGCTGAGACGATCCCTGAGTGCCGTGATCTCCGTGGCGGCGCGCTGGTTTTCGATCGCAATGGCGAGTTGCTCGGCCACCTCTTCGAGCAACTTGACATCGTCTTGCTGAAAGGCCTCTTTGCGTGTGCTGCCGAGCACCACTACACCAAGCGGCCCTTTGGGGCGCACGAGGGGAATGCAGCACAAGGATTGCATGCCTTCAGCAACGAAACTTCGGGCGACGTCGCCTTCGTAGCGCTGTAGTTCGTCCCTGGTAAAAGTCTTCGAGGTCTTGGTTTGCAGAACGTGATTTGACGGATTGTCTCCGGCCGCGACCTCCAGCGCAGAGGTAAAGCCTTTGCCGAGAGGAAAGTCAATCGCCTGCCGGACCAGCGAACCACGGCCGTCGTGAAGGGCCAGACTCGCGTATTCCTGGCACAGGACGCGGCGGATGCGCGCAGAAATGTTCGGGAAAATTGCGGGGATATCCCAACTCGATGAGATCAAATGTATGACATCCATTTGCATCTGTAGGCGACCGACTTCTTTTCGTAACTTCCGATTCAAGTCGGAGAAGGTTTCCTGGAATCGTTTCTGTTCGCTCACCTCGACAATGACGATTCCAACCTTGGTCACGCGCCCGGCAACATCCTTAACTGGAAAGAAATGATCGATCCAAAGCCCCGGTTCTTCCCGGCCGGATAAAAGTCCGGATATCTCGCAATTCAGGACTGGCTCGCCTGTGGCGAATACGTTGTGTACATGCAATTCCAACTGGTCCGCGATAGCGCCCACCATTTCCCTGAGTGATCTTCCAAGATGGACGGCGGAGGCGAAGCCGTTGATTTTTGCGAGTGCGTCGTTGATCGATAAATATCGGAGGTCGGAATCGAGCACGCAGAGGCCGACGGTGGACGAATGAAGGTAGGCGGAGATCAGTTGCTCTGGATCCGTAAGTGAATCGAATGGCCGAGCCCGATTATTGAACTCTTCACCAAAGCTGAAAGCGTTAACCGCCATAACAGGTAACCTCGCCTTCTGAGATCGAACCAGCTAGTTCCTTCGTGCATCGATCTTTATGGAGAGGTTCTGGGTGTGTAGGCCGACGACTTATTTTTACGACGCGATTTGAGTCATGCGCCGAGTGATTGTTGTCCTGGGAACCGTATCTCGTCTTGCAATCGGAAGGTCTTGGCAGGAACGAAGTGCTGACTGGGATAGATGATGAAAGCGAGCCCTTGAAGCTTCTGGTAACCCATTTTGAGACGCTAGTCCATGCCGGACGAGTCTCGCAACAGAACGTAGTTACCGCTTCTTGGCCCAAGCCTGAGGAGAATACAGACACAGTGAACCCCCGTGGCCGCTTCCCCTCAAAAGGCGGCTAACATAGTTTGAAACCCGAATTATAACTATGTTGTCAACTAACAGTCCCCGGCCTATACGTTTTATTCGTTTTTCGTATCATTCACGATTCTTGTATCATGCACGATTTAAGCATCATCAAGTCTGCTGGATCACCTCATTCATATGTGCGGTAGCGAACAAAGGGTCGCATCGTAAAATATCGCAAATATAATGATGGAATGGCTCGAGGATGGGAGAGCAAGTCAGTCGAATCTCAACAGGCAGAAGAGTTTGACCGGTCCGCGAAGCCGCGCACGAAGTTAAGTCCGGAGGCGGCCGCGCGTGCGCGAGATGTTGAAAAGCTGCGTTTGTCGCGCCAGCAGGTTTTGCACCAGCTCGAATCAGCCCAGAATCCGCGTCATCGCAAAATGCTCGAGGACGAGCTTGCGGATCTCGATCAGAAGCTGAAGGCGGCAGCCTCATAGAACCGTTCCTGATTCGGGGCGTCCGCAATGTCCCCGCCGCAAGCTCACGTATAATGATCGGTTTATGACAGCCTACGTTTATGTCTCACTAAAGAAGACAGTGCTCGATCCGCAAGGCAAAACCATCCAGGGTGCGCTGAAAAAGATGGGCTACAAGGGCCTGGAAAGCGTCCGCCAGGGAAAGTATTTCGAGATCACCCTTGACGGCGGCCTCTCGCGCGAAGAAGCCCAAACTGAGGTCGAGCGGATTGCCCGGGAAGTGCTCACCAACCCTGTCATCGAAGAATTTCGTTTCTCTCTGGCCGAGTAACAGGCCAGGCCTTGAGGTCACATGTGCGGCATCGTCGGGTACGTCGGTAAGAAGGATGTTGTACCGGTGATCCTCGAAGGACTCCGGCGCCTCGAGTACCGCGGGTATGATTCGGCGGGAATCGCCGTATCGGGCAAGACTGGCGTTTTGGAGATTTGCCGCGCCGAAGGCAAGCTGCGGAATCTGGAAGAGGCCATCCGGCAAAAGCCCCTTAACGGAACCTATGGCATCGGACACACGCGCTGGGCCACGCACGGGCGTCCGACCGAGGAAAATGCCCATCCTCACCGCGACTGCACCGGAAAGATCGTTGTCGTGCACAACGGCATCGTCGAAAATTATCTGAGCCTTAAAAAGAAGCTGGCTGAAGAGGGCCACAAGTTCACAACCGAAACCGACACCGAGATCATCGCCCATCTCGTCGAAAAGTATTCCCAGACCCTAAATGGCCATCGGCCTGCGCTCGAAGACGCGGTCCGAAAGACGGTCAAAGAACTCTCCGGAGTATTTGCGCTTGCCGTAATCTCCACCGATGAGCCCAACAAGATTGTGGCTGCCCGCAACGGACCTCCAGCAGTAATCGGCCTCGGTAACGACGAATACTTCGTCGCGTCCGATGTGCCAGCCATCCTGCATCACACGCGCGACATCTTTTTTCTGGGCGACGGTGACATGGCTGTCGTTACTTCGGACGGTGTGCAACTGTCGGACTTCGACGGCAAGCCTGTTTCGCGCGAAGTGCAACGGGTTACATGGGATCCGATCCTCGCGGAAAAGGGCGGCTTTAAGCACTTCATGCTTAAAGAAATTTACGAACAGCCGCGTGCGGTGCGTGACACGACATTGGGCCGCGTCTCCCAGGAGACAGGCCACATTTTTCTGGAAGAGATGGAGATCAGCGAAGCCGAATTTCGGGCCGCATCGAAGATCAACATCATCGCGTGCGGAACCAGTTGGCATGCCGGACAAGCCGGGAAGTTCATGATTGAAACCCTCGCTCGTGTGCCCGTAGAAGTCGACTATGCGAGTGAGTGGCGCTACCGCAACCCGATTGTCGATCCCGACACAATTACGCTGGTGATTTCTCAGTCCGGCGAGACCGCCGACACGATCGCGGCGCAGCGCGAGGCGAAAGCCAAAGGATCGAAGACGCTGGCCATCTGCAACGTAGTCGGTTCGATGATCACTCGCGAAGCCTCCGGAACCATCTACACGCATGCCGGGCCGGAGATCGGCGTAGCCTCCACCAAGGCGTTTACCGGGCAACTGACCGCGCTCTACATTTTCGCGATGTACCTCGCGCAGGTGCGTGGCGTGATGACCGCGGAACAGTCGCGCGCGGCGATGCTCGAACTAACGCGGATTCCGGGCAAACTCGAAACGATACTGACCCACGACGAGGCTTGCGACGAACTCGCCAAGCGATATCAAAAAGTACACGACTTCCTTTTTCTGGGACGCGGAATTCACTACCCCATCGCGCTCGAGGGCGCACTCAAACTGAAGGAAATCTCCTATATTCACGCCGAGGGTTATCCTGCCGGCGAGATGAAACACGGCCCTAACGCGTTGATCGACGAGAACCTTCCTGTGGTCGTGATCGCAACCCGCGACATAAACAGCCCTGACTCCATGGTGCGCTACGAAAAGACGATGTCAAATCTTAAGGAGGTCAAGGCGAGGTCCGGACTGGTGATCGCCTTGGCTACCGATGGGGATGAAGAAATAAAGGAGGCTGCGGACCATGTTTTGTACATTCCTCCGGCGCCTGAGGAGTTGTCCCCGATTCTTGAGATCGTGCCTCTGCAACTTCTGGCTTATCACATTGCGGTGCGCCGGGGATGCGACGTCGATCAGCCTCGTAACCTCGCTAAATCCGTAACCGTCGAGTAGGGGTACGCGGAAAGTTAGATTTTTACGGGATCGATGTCGGTGTGGCCAAAATCACGCCCTTTGAACAACAAGGGCTCGCCCGTTTCTTTAGCCAGTGCATAGGCAAAGCAATCTCCAAAATTAAGTCCAGCTTTGTGGTGACCTTTACCGAAATCGCGATAAGCATTCCGAGCGATCTCGGCCTGTTTCGCAGTTACCGATTCAATGACGATAGGAGCCTCGCGGAAAAAATCGTCAAAACGCAGCCGGGAAATTACGCTTCCACCACTGTCGATCACGACTGCAGCTTCAACGTAGTTTACGGCTGACATACGGCAAGTGTCTGCGCGGTCGATCGCATGCGCGACGGCTGGAGCGTCCTCTTCATTGCGAAGGATCGCAATAACGGCCGAAGTGTCCAGGATCATTCCGGCAGCCCCTTCTCGTCGTACAGAAAATCTCCGTGATCGATCGAACGAGCAGCCTTCGGCAGGTGCTGAGCACACTCGCGCCCGATCCGCAACAGACGTTCCGCCTTACCCGAACCACTTGCGGCGCGAACTCGTTCGAGGCGTTCCCGCACCGCTTCTCTTACCGCCGTGGTCATGCTTTCATTCGTGAGCCGCGCCAGTTGACGCGCCAGGCGATGCGCTTCTTCGTCTTTGATGTTTAGACTCATCTTTTCTACCTTCTACCTAAATATTTCTACCATTCTACCATGCGGGTTAGTTGAGTCAAGGCTGCCACCAGTCCGGCGGTGCCCGTTCCCCAGACAAGAAAAGCAGCGTCGACCACCCAACGTGGCGCCGCCCCGACCCTCCGCAGCAGAAACGGCAGAAAATTCCATGTCGTAATGTGCACGTAATCCCACGGATCCTGGCCCATGGCTTCGGTATTCAAACCCCACGCGTCTACCTTCCCGAGGGCGAGCGCAACAATGTTCTTGAAGCGCAATGCGATCACGAATGTCGGATGGCCGAACGTTTCGATCTGGTAATACTCGATCGGCAACCACAACGCCAGCGATGCGATCTGAATTACCAGGCTGACCGCGATGAAGGCAACAGCCATTCGCCATACCCACGCCCTCAGATTCCGCCGGTACGTCAGCATTAGCGGAACCGCGAGCATCGATGCCATCTGCACCGGCGTCGAAACATAGCGGTCTCCCCACGAAAAGTCGCCAGCCCAGTAGGTATACCGGGCATAGAAGCTGATGTAGCCTGCAACCAGCACAAGCGAAGCCACCGCATAGGCGCGGACCTCCACGCTCATGCGCGACCAAAGCATCAGGAGAAGCACCAGTGTGAAGAGAAAAAGAGGATCGAACAGGAAGATAGATTTTTCCGGCTTGAACAGAGCTCCCAGTACGCCTTCATGGAACGGCGTGCTCCAGGGAAAGTTCGCGGGCAGCGTTGGATCCTGCAACCGCTGTTCGCGCGCAAAGATCGGGATATAACTCTGCGTCCACGATCCGAAGCGGTAATAGCTGTACCAGCGCTCGATCAGCGTGAACACTGCGTACACGGGCACCGCCATCTTGCAGTATGCAATCAGGCGCGGCCATACCGTGGCACTGCGTGCTCGCTCCAACCAGAGCACCATCAGAAGAAAAACTCCGACGGCAATCAGGTCGATTCCCGCAGTGACTCGCGTCAGCAGATTCAGTCCAAGCGCCAGCGATCCCACAAATAGCGGCCATCCGCGATTGCTTCGCAGCCATTCGTACTGATAGGAAAATCCCACAAGGGTCAGAAGCATGATGTAGTTGTTCTCCATCATGTTCTGCGTGTAGTGCAGATGTGTAGTACAGAACATCAGCGCCAGGATTCCCGCGACCGACTCCCTCAAACCAAAGCGAAGCTGCCGCAGAAAGCGGAACCCAATCATCGCGGTCAGTACGTTGATCAGAATGTTGGTGGTGTAGCTGACAAAAATGCTGCGAACGGCGGGATCGTCTTCGTACCCCGAGAACACGTGCCAATGCGCGATCCAGGTGCCGACCAGATCGGCCGGAAACATGAGCAGCGATTGACCGATGCCGTACCAGCTGAAGATTTGTCCGCCGCGGCCATGCAAGCCGAACTCCGGATACTCGTTGGGAAAAACTTGTGGCTGCGATGTCCACAGCCAGTGCGTGGTCTGCAGTCGATGCATCGTATCGGCGCTTCCCAGTTCGCCAGACTGCACCACAAACGCAAGCAGCCCAGCCGTGAGGCATAGCAGAACCAGTGGATCGCGCATCCACGCACTGAAACGTGAAGTCATTGATTGGGATGGTAACAAAGCGGCTAGAGTCAGTCGTCAGGCGCTCGGCGTCGGGCGTCAGCAGAAGCGGAAAGCCGGGAACCGACAGCGTCAAGCCCAAGCAGCACCGGATGCCAACACCCGACGCCCGGTGCCTAACGCCCGATGCCCGCTCTCCTGAGTTATCCTGTATGCGGAAATTTCATGTCGAGCTGCCCTTTCTGCGGAACGGAACTTACGGCGAACATGCGTTTCTGCTCGTCCTGCGGAAAGCCGGTAACGACAACAGACGATTTTGCAACTCTGGATTTCGTCACCGCGACCTCTCCCCACCCGCGTCCGCGCTCCGGTTCTGCGCCAAAGTCGTCATCGCGTCCGTCGACCTTCCCCGACTACTCCGTGAGCGAAGGCCGATTCCTTCCCGGACGCCTCATTGCGAGCCGCTACCGAATCATTGCGCTGCTCGGCAAGGGAGGCATGGGCGAGGTCTATCGGGCCGACGATCTCACCCTCGGCCAGGCTGTCGCTCTGAAATTCCTGCCTGACACCGCCGCCAACGACGAAGGGTTGCTCGAGCGCTTTCGCAACGAGGTGCGCATCGCCCGCCGGGTCTCGCATCCGAACGTCTGCCGCGTCTATGACGTTGGCGACGTCGAGGGTCAGACGTTCTTCACCATGGAGTACGTGGACGGCGAAGATCTCGCATCGCTACTTCGCCGCATCGGGCGCCTTCCGCAGGACAAGGCCATCGAGATTGCGCGCCAGCTCTGCGCCGGGCTCGCCGCTGCCCACACCAAAGGAGTTCTTCATCGCGACTTGAAGCCCGCTAACGTCATGCTTGATGGCCGCGGCCAGGTCGTTATCACTGATTTCGGATTGGCGGGAGTCGCCGACGACATTCGCGGGCCCGAAGTCCGTAGCGGGACGCCCGCCTACATGGCGCCCGAGCAACTCGCTGGCAAAGAGGTCAGCACGAAAAGTGATATCTACGCGCTCGGCCTCGTGCTTTACGAAGTCTTCACAGGGAAGCGCGCGTTCGCCGAAAAAATGGCCGGAGCTCTCCACGGCGACCTTGATCGCACGCCAAGCCGGCCTTCTTCTGTGGTGAAGGATCTGGATCCCATCATCGAGAAGGTTATTCTTCGTTGTCTTGAGACCGAACCTTCGTCGCGACCCGCCACGGCCCTCGCAGTGGCCGCCGCGTTGCCCGGTGGTGATCCTCTGGCCGCCGCGCTGGCGGCTGGAGAAACTCCGTCTCCACAGATGGTGGCCGCCGCGGGAGAGAAAGAAGGGCTTCGGCCGCCCCTCGCTGTCGCCATTCTCGCAGCGATCCTGCTGGGCCTTTCCCTCGTGGTTTATCTTTCGATCCGTTACAGCGGCTACGAGAGGATGGGGTTGGAATTGACGCCAGAAGTTCTGACTCAGAAATCGCACGAGCTCATCTCCCGGCTGGGCTATCCGGCCCGTCCAACTGACAGCGGGTATGGCCTTAATATCGACAATGACTTCAACGACTCAGTAGAGAAGAACGATAAGCCGCGGCCGGACTGGAATGCGGTTCTCGCCGCGCGGCCAACGATGTTGCAATACTGGTATCGCCAGAGTCCCGATAACATGGTTGCCAGCGACTTCCGCGACAATCTGCTGACCCCGGGAATTCTCACCGAGCATGATCCTCCAACGCTTCTCTCGGGCATGATCAATCTGAAACTCGATCCTCAGGGCCGTTTGACATACTTTCAGGCGATCCCAGATCAGAAGCTTTCAGAAAAAGCAGATGTCCCGGCAACTCAGGCCGCGCCAGCCGACTGGAAGCTCTTGTTCGACGCCGCTGGTTTGGATCAGTCGAAGTTGCAATCTGCCCAACCCACCTGGAACTCCTTAGCGGCCTTTGACTCTCGGGCAGCGTGGACCGGAGTCTGGCCGGGATCGACCCGCCCGTTACGCGTGGAGGCGGCTTCCTTTCGCGGCAAACCGGTTTTCTTCTCGCTGATCGGCGACTGGACCAAGCCGGATCGCATGAAGAATACGCAGCCCAAAACCTTCGCGGAAAAACTTAGCCGCATCATTGGATTGGTCCTGCTGTTCTCCGCCTTGTTAGGCTCCGGATTTCTTGCGCGCAGAAACTACCGTCACGGACGAGGCGATCGCAAAGGCGCTCTGCGGTTGGCGATCGCGATATTCCTCCTCGAGATGGGACTGTTTCTTTGCCTCAGCCACCTTCCCTCGATCGGAGATGCGATCGGTCTTGGCATTCTCGCCATCAGCACAGCGCTCTTTATTTCTGGAGCGATGTGGATGCTGTACATGGCGGTCGAACCCTGGGTTCGGCGGCAATGGCCGAAAACGATCATCTCCTGGAGCCGCGTTCTGGCGGGTGCATGGCGTGATCCCGTGGTCGGTCGCGATATTCTGCTCGGCGTCGCGCTTGGGGTGGTCTGGATTCTCGTCTTCCAGATTCGTTACATACCGATGATGCACATGGGAGCGGCGCCAAGCCTCGGCGGTACCGACGCGCTCATGGGAGGGAGGGTTGCGTTGGGCGGATGGTTGCGCCAGTGGCCTCAGTCCATTCAAGCCACCCTCGTGTTCTTCCTCCTCTTGCTCGGACTGAAGGTTTTGCTTCGCAAGGAGTGGATCGCGGCCATTGTTTTTGTCGCGATCTTTGCCGTGCCGCGCGGGCTCACCAGTACTTACACGTCGATCGAACTGCCATCACAGGTGCTCGTGTACGGCATCGCCCTGTTGATCGTGCTTCGATTCGGACTGGTGCCTCTGGCCTGCGCGATTTTCACGATCGATATGCTCGCCGGTGTTCCTTTCTCCGCCGATCTGTCCACGTGGTACATGCCCACATCCATTGCGGCCTTGCTTAGCATCGTTGCGATAGCTGGTTGGGGCTTCTATCACTCCCTCGGCGGCGAACCGCTGTGGAAGGAACAGCCGGATTAAGACTCTTACGTTGTCTTCTCTACTATGGACCGTTCCGCCCAACGATTTTCAGTCCGGCGCTCCAGATCCCGATTGGGATGCATTCCGCAAGTATTGCTGGCCCTCGCATTCGGACTTGCCATATCCTTCATCGTTACCGGAATCATTGGGCCGTGGGGATTTTTCTTTGGCGGGCAGTTTCACATTCTTCCCGACTGGCATGGCTTGGGCGTTCTGAACGCCAAAAGTGGACGCTACGTTCTCTACATCCGGTTTCAGCCGCGTAGCTCAGGGAGTCGAATTAATCCCGGAGCCAGCGTCGGCGGGACAGCTTACTTGTGCACACCCCGAGGTGAGACTTTCTACATGAAACTCGGTGGAGGAATGCGGCGCGGCATCGGTCTCAACACGGATGGAGAAAACATTTCGTTGTACATGAACAACCACACTCATTTCCTCGCGAACCTGAACGCCGATTACCGCCCTTCGATCGAATTCCGTGGGAAGTGGCAGAACCCCAACATCGTCATGGACGACCACGGCAGCATCTCCCGCGCCTTCAACGCGGACGGAACGGTCTATGCTGGCCACGACCGCAACCGCCCTTACATGGCGGAAGTCGTCCCCGTCACCCTGGCGCCTGGTTCCTACTCGGATTTCGAAGCCGCGTGCAAGGCAACAAAGTAAGCCGCAGCCTGGGGGGACCACGAAACTCTCGTTCCGCATGGCAGGGGAGAAACTAGTAGTAAGAGAGGTAATCCAGGCTCGCCAGTATTCCCTCCGCGTCTGCAAGCGTTATCGCCAAGGGAAAGTTTCGCAACCGGATGAACCTCTGGCTCATCTAAAACTTGACAGCAAATCACTCAGGTCTTAGGATGTACATCGACGCAATCATATCGCTATTGATTTTAAAGCACTTATCAAGTTCAGGAGGGATGTTACATGTCAAAGATTATCGGAATTGACCTCGGAACCACCAATTCCTGCGTCGCCGTCATGGAAGGTGGGGAGCCCAAGGTCATTGCTAATGAAGAAGGAGGGCGGACCACGCCTTCTGTGGTCGGCTTCACAAAGACCGGCGAGCGGCTGGTCGGACAGGTTGCTAAGCGGCAGGCGATTACCAATCCCGAGAACACCGTGTATTCGATCAAACGGTTCATGGGGCGCCGATTCAACGAAGTCGGCGAAGAGATCAAGATGGTGCCTTACAAGGTCGTCCAATCTGGCGACCACGTTGCCGTTTTGGCGCAGGGCAAGGAATACACGCCGCCTCAAATCTCGGCGCTGATTCTTCAGAAACTGAAGAAAGCGGCCGAAGACTATCTCGGCGAGAAAGTCACCGAGGCCGTCATCACGGTCCCGGCATACTTCAACGACGCGCAACGTCAGGCGACAAAAGACGCCGGACAGATTGCCGGTCTTGAAGTGAAGCGCATCATCAACGAGCCGACGGCTGCCGCGCTCGCCTATGGTCTCGACAAGGGTAAGGACGAAACCATTGCCGTGTACGACTTCGGCGGTGGAACCTTCGATATTTCGATTCTCGAAGTCGGCGAAGGCGTAATTGAAGTCAAAGCCACCAACGGCGATACGCACCTGGGCGGTGACAACCTCGACCAGCGCATCGTCGACTGGCTCATTGACGAATTCAAGAAGGACGAAGGCCTCGACCTTCGTGGCAAAGGCAACGAGATGGCGCTGCAGCGCCTGCGCGACGCAGCGGAACGCGCGAAGATCGAACTCTCCACAACCATGGAGACCGAGATCAATCTGCCTTTCATCACCGCGGATGCGACAGGACCGAAGCACCTGGTCAAGAAGATGACCCGCTCGAAGCTGGAAGGCATGGTCGAAGAGATCGTCCAGCGCTCGGTCGGCCCGTGCAAGCAGTGCATGAAGGACGCGGGCGTCGACACCAGCAAGATCAACGAAGTCGTGCTGGTCGGCGGACAGACCCGGATGCCCCGCATCCAGGCGCTTGTCAAAGAGCTCTTCGGACGCGAAGGCCACAAGGGCGTGAATCCCGATGAGGTGGTCGCCATCGGTGCGGGCATCCAGGGTGGAGTGCTGAAGGGCGAAGTGAAAGACCTGCTCTTGCTCGACGTAACTCCGTTGTCGCTTTCGATTGAAACTCTGGGTGGCGTCTCGACGCCTATGATTCCGCGTAACACGACGATTCCGACAAAAAAGACGGAAACGTTCTCGACCGCGGCTGACAGCCAGACGTCGGTTGAAGTTCACGTGCTGCAGGGCGAACGGCCCATGGCAGCGCAGAACCGGACTCTGGGCAAGTTTCACTTGACCGGAATTCCACCGGCGCCGCGCGGTGTTCCGCAGATCGAAGTTACGTTCGACATCGATGCAAACGGCATCCTCAACGTGACGGCGAAAGACACCGCCACGCAAAAGGATCAGAAGATTACGATCACGTCGTCTTCCGGTCTGTCGAAGGAAGAAGTCGAGCGCATGGCGAAAGAAGCCGACGCTCACTCTACCGAAGACAAGGCGCAGAGGGATTCGATCGAAGCCAAGAACCAGCTGGACTCGATGGTTTACAACATCGAGAAGATGCTGAAAGAGCAGGGAGACAAGATCTCTGGCTCCGAACGTGGCGACGTCGAAAACGCGTTGGCCGATGCCAAGAAAGCGCTTGAGTCAAACGACAAGGAGCAGATGGACAAGGCCCGCGAAACGCTGACCGCCGCTTCGCACAAGATGGCGGAGCAGATGTACAAAGCCGCTCAGCCCGCTGGCGGCGCTCAGGCTGGACCGGGCGCTGGCCCGTCTGCTGGTGGCCCAGAGCCGGGAACCAACGGTTCTGGCCAGAAGAAAGACGAAGGCGTAATCGACGCTGAATATGTAGACGTAGAAGACAAGAAGTAACTCGGTCCATCCTGACCTTAGTGGCTGCTTCGCGAATGGCGATGCAGCCACGAAGTCGAAGCACGCAGGCGGCGAAACTCATCCGCGAGAATGAGCCCCAGGCGCTTCGAGGAAAACTTAGTCCCAGACAAAGTGTTTAAGTACAGCAAGGCGTGAGTTCGAAAAAACGGAACTCCGTTTTGGGGGGAATAGACTTGGACTTTCAAATTAACGACGAAACCTACTTTCTCAGCCTCGCTGAAAACGAACGGCGATGGCTCGTATTCGTCGAAACTCCCACGGGAGTGCGTACAGTACCTGTTTACAACGATGCTCCGGATTTTGAGGATGTCTCGATCGTGGTAGAAGATCAAGATCGGCGGAAGATTGTGAACTAGACGTGTGGCGCGGGCGCCCTCGCCCGCGTCTGTCCTCGCACAGCACCTGATAATGGCCACTACGACCAAAAAAGATTATTACGAAATACTCGGAGTGAAGAAGTCCGCTTCGGCCGACGACGTCCGCAAAGCGTTTCGCAAACTCGCGCGCAAGTATCACCCTGACGTCAATCCCGGAGACAAAGTCTCCGAAGAAAAATTCAAGGCGCTCTCCGAGGCCAATGAAGTTCTCAGCGATCCCAAGAAACGTAAAATCTACGATCAGGTCGGCTTTTACTCCGACAACATCGATCCCGCGACTGCCGAGGCCTACGCCCGCGCCGGAAACTCCGGCGGTGGAGGATTTCCTGGCGGATTCCCGGGCGCCCAGCAGGGCGGTCAAGGCGTACCCTTCGACTTCGGCGGATTCGATTTCTCGGACCTGATGAACAATGCCGGCCGCGGTCCGAGAACTTCTGGAAGCGGCGGCGGCTTCCGCGACATCTTCTCCGGCATCTTCGGAGGAGGACGCGGAGGCGTCCATGCCGACGAAGGCCCCGAGGCCGGCACTGATCTCGAATATCAGGTTAACGTGCCTTTCTGGACCGCGATCCGCGGTGGCGTCATGCGCCTCAACATCACACGGCAGGACGTCTGCTCGCAATGCCACGGGCAAGGGGCGCTCGAAGCTCCCGGCAAATGCCCGGAGTGCGGCGGATCGGGACAGATCACCCAGACCGGCGGGCGCATGAAGTTTAACGTCCAGTGTCCGCGATGCCATGGCACCGGAAAAAATCTCACAACCTGCCCGACCTGCCACGGCGCAGGCACGGTCACCAAGACCGAGCCGCTCGAAGTTCGAATCAAAGCCGGAACCCGCGACGGGCAACGCATCCGCTTGCCCGGCAAAGGCAATGCCGGAGCACACGGTGGAACGCCCGGCGACCTTTACGTGATCATCCGCACAGGAGACCATCCCATTTTCCACCGCGACGGAGACGACATCTCGTTGACGGTACCGGTGAGCGTTGCCGAAGCTGCCTTGGGGGCAAAAATCGAAGTGCCGACCATCGATGGTCGCGCGTTGTTGAAGATCCCACCCGGAACGCAGTCAGGTCAGAAACTGCGCCTGCGTGAAAAGGGCGTGCCCTCGGCGACGAGAGAAGACACCCGTGGAGACGAGATTGTCGAAATCACGGTAAGCGTGCCGATGCCGCGCGACGAGCGCACAAAAGAACTCCTCAGGGAGTTTGCCAAACTGAACCCCGACGACCCCCGTGCCGATCTCTGGTCAAAAGTGTAGAAGTCGTAGTCATTCGCGCAAGCGAGGTCGCCTCGCACCCGTCAATCGAGTGTCGTCCTGAGCGAAGCGAAGGACCTCTGAAGCTCTCATCCAGGAAAAGAAAGGCCGGCCCAAGGCGAGGTGATGTCTCCCGAGGGCCCACCCGACATCGTGATCCCAGCAAAAATCACTTCTTCATGGTCGGGTCATCGGCCGGATTGATCCAGTTGAACTTCACCGGCGCCTGCCCGTGAATCTGAATAATCGTCTCGCCCTTCGCGCCAGCATAGTGATGCATGCTCGGATCAAGATACGCGAAGCTTCCGGTTCCGAAGCTCATCATCTTGCTCTCGTCGTAGGTGTCGCCCATTCCGACCTTGAGCGTTCCCGATATCACGGTCACATTCTCACGCGTCGGGTGCGTGTGCGGTGCGATCTTGTATCCGTCTGGCATCTTGAATCGGACGGTGTAATCTCCCGATGACGCCATCGGATCTCCCTCGAGCACAGCGAGCTGCGCTCCGGGAGGCACGATCGGCGGAGCTGGTCCCCATTTCACCTGATCGGGCGTGAATGCATTTTGAGCCTGCAAAGGAATCGTTGTAACGAACGCCAGGACGGACAGAAGCACCAAGAGAAACGGTAGTTTCATTGAATCCTCCTGAGAAGCGTCAGGATAATAGCGTTCCTGGGCGCTTGGCCGCAAGCGTCAACTCCAATTCCCTGCAAGGTAAAGTTGTCTCAGTCACAAAGTTAGTTGACTAAGTCAATTAAACTATGAACAATGGTTTCATGGCTTCCTCAGACCAGCACATCGCCGCCGTGCGCCGCTTCAACCGTTTTTACACCCGCCAGATCGGCCTGCTGAACGAGGGCCTGCTTGACAGTTCCTTCTCGTTGACGGAAGTTCGGACTCTGTACGAATTGGCCCAGACTCCGCGGATTTCGGCAGGAAAGCTCCGCAAGACCCTCGGTCTCGACGCCGGATATCTCAGCCGCATGCTGGCAGGATTCGAAAGGTCCGGATTGATTCAGAAGCAGCAATCCGAGTCTGATGGACGCCAATCACTCCTCAGTCTGACCAGCAAAGGCGCGAAGGCGTTCGCGCCCCTCGATCAGCGCTCGAGCCAGCAAGTAGGAGCGATGCTCAGCCGTATCTCACCTGCACAACACGACAGCCTGCTGTCCGCCATGCGAACGATCGAGATGTCCCTTTCGCTGGAACCTGCGAGGCCGCTGTCCTACCTTCTTCGCCAACATCGTCCCGGGGACGTGGGATGGGTCGTACAGCGCCATGGCGAACTCTACTGGCGCGAGTATCACTACGACGAACGTTTCGAGGCGTTAGTCGCCGAAATCGTCGCAGACTTTATACAGAAATTCGATTCCCGACGTGAGCGATGCTGGATCGCCGAAAGAGATGGGGAGAACGTCGGATCGATCTTCCTTGTCAAGAAATCCGCATCCATTGCCAAACTCCGGCTTCTTCTGGTGGAACCCACCGCCCGCGGTCTCGGAATCGGCAAACGCCTCGTGGAAGAATGTGTGCGGTTCGCCCGCGACGCCGCCTACAAGAGAATCCTGCTGTGGACGCAAAGCGAACTCACCGCCGCCCGCGGAATTTACGAGGGCGCTGGATTCCGCCGCATCGCCGAAGAGCGCCACGACAGCTGGAGCCGCAAGAACCTGGTCTCGGAGACATGGGAACTCAAGCTGTGAAACAGTTGTTCTGTCATCCTGAGACACAGCCGAAGAATGCTATCCCAGCCTCAACCACCGCGAACACGAGCGGGATTCACAACGAATATCGAGCCTCGTCGTCGGTGACAAAATTTCACAAAAACATCCCAGAAAAATCTTGCATCTGTGGAAATTTCCCGTAATCTCACTACTGCGAACTAACTCCGCCGAAATGCCCGGGAAATCGCTCACTCCCGGGAGCCACGAAAACGAAAGTCAAGGGAGACGCGGTGGCGAGAGTGAGTCGTTTGAGGAGGAAGACATAGGAATTGGCAACAGCTAGCCGTCAACAACTGGAGAAACCCCAGCCTCCCGCCGCCGTACCTAACCGGAAAAAATTCGTTCGCCTCACGCTTTGGCCCCTGGTCGCCGCCACCTTCTTTATGGTGTCAGGCGGAACCTACGGCACAGAAGACATCGTGCACGGCGCCGGGTACGCACGCGCCATCCTAATTCTGCTCATCACTCCGCTGCTCTGGAGTCTGCCCACGGCCTTCATGATCGGCGAACTCTCGAGCGCGCTGCCCTATGAAGGCGGTTACTACGCCTGGGTCCGCCGCGCGATGGGCAACTTCTGGGGATTTCAGGAAGCATGGCTCTCGCTGATTGCCTCGATCTTCGACATGGCGATCTATCCCACGCTCTTCGTGGCCTACCTGACCCGCATGTTCCCCTGGTTTCAGGAAGCTAATCGAGGATGGTGGGTTGCGCTCGCCGTTGTCGTCGCCTGCGCTCTTCTTAATATCGCCGGGGTTAAGGTCGTTTCCCTGACTTCGCTCTGGCTATTCCTCGCCCTGTCGGCTCCCTTCGCAGCGATCGCGATTCTCGCTCCCTTCAAGATCGGAGCGCTCGCTAACGCTGTCACCAAGCCAACCACTTCCACCGTAGACATTCTGGGCGGCCTCCTCATCTGCATGTGGAATTACATGGGATGGGACAACGCCTCCACGATCGCCACCGAGGTCGAACGTCCGCAGCGCACCTACCCGCGCGCGATGGTCGTCTCGGTGTGCATCGTAGCCGTGAGCTACATCCTTCCCTTCGCCGCAATGTGGATGACCGGCCTGACGCCTACCGCGTGGGAAACCGGATCATGGGCCGATATCGCCGGACTTCTCGGCGGACCGCTCTTGCGCGTCGGGGTAGTGCTGGGCGGCATGATCAGCGCCTTCGGCATGTTCAACGCGCTGGTGATGAGTTATTCGCGACTGCCGCTGGCGATGGCACAAGACGGGATGCTCCCCGCGATCTTTGGCAAGCTGCAGAAAAACTCGCGGGCGCCGTGGGTCGCGATCATCGCGCTCGCAATGGGTTGGGCCATGTGTCTCGGACTTGGCTTCGCCCGTCTCGTCACTCTCGATATCCTTCTTTACGGCGCCAGCTTGTTCCTGGAATTCATGGCATTGGCGGTACTGCGTTTCCGCGAGCCAGACTTGGCGAGGCCGTTCAGGGTCCCAGGGGGAAGACTGGGTGCAATAGCGATCGGCATCCCTCCGATTATGCTTCTGGCTTTCTCCGTGATTCGCAGCCAGCATGAATCCATTCTGGGGATGAGTTCATTCGCCTTCGGCATGATCCTTATCGCCGCCGGATTCGTTGCCTACGCGGTAAACCATCTGCTGAAGCCGACGGGATGGTCTACGCAACCAGAAGAGAATTCCCAACCTGCAGCTTAGTCGAGCCGAGAAGTGAACCATTCTCCACGGACCGCAGTGCCCCGCTGTGGAACGGGTCGGCCGCCGACCAGCGAGAAAAACAAAAAAGAGGGCCGGATCGCCGACCCTCCTCACTCTTAAGATGCTCAGTCTATGCAGCGGCTTTTGCAGCATCCCGCAGCGTTCTTACCTGGTCGTGAGCTTTCTGCACACTCGCGGCCTGTCTGCGAACGATCTCCGCCACGTTGCTCGGCAGGGGCTCAGCCAACGCTTTCTGGTAGTTTTCCTTGGCGTTATCTTCGCCGGCCTCGACCGATTCGAGAATCGTTTTGTCACCACCACCGAGCGCAACCTTCGTGTCGATCCACGCGCGATGCACGGCCCCCGAAACTGAACCGGACGGTTTCTTGTCGGGCTCGCCCAGCCGCGAAAGCTCCTGCCTCAATTCCTCAGCAAAGCGTCCGCGCTCCAGTCGCTGTTCGTTGAAGAAGGTTTTCAGATCCGTCCGCTTTGCGTGCTCAGCGGCGTCCTGGTACCCCTTCTGTCCATCCTTGCAGGTTTCGATGAGGTCTTCTAACACACTCAGAGTCTTGTCGTTATCCATGCGGTATCCTCCGCAAGCTAGGATGCTCTCCGTACGCTCTGGGTTTGGCGGGAATTACCGGAGGAACTAGGAAGTTTCTGAAGCAGTGCTCTAGAATCAACTATTCATCCAATCACGAAAAGAAATTCAGACGCGCGCTTCCGGTTGAGATGATTGCCCGCGCGAACGAAACTGGAACTGGCTGGCGAAGCCTGAGTGGGGCGAAGGGATACAGTGACCAAGAGAAAATCCAAGGGCGCCTACATGATTTCCTCGGTTGCGGAGATGTACGGCATCCACCCGCAAACATTGCGTCTTTACGAGCGCGAAGGTCTGCTCAAGCCCTCGCGCACTGAAGGCAACACCCGCCTCTATACCGACGAAGACCTGCAGCGCCTTGAATTTATCCTGTCGCTCGCGCGCGATCTCGGAGTGAACATTGCGGGCATGGCGATCATCCTGCAAATGCGCGAGCGCATGGAGGAGATGCAGCACCAGATCCAGGAATTCGTGCAATACATCCAGCAGGAAGTCCTGACACGAGCCAACGCCGCGGCTGATCCGTCAAAAGGAGCCATCGTCCCGGTCCGAAGATCGATGATCTCCCCCACCGTGCAATCCCCAAAGAAACGATAAGAACGTCTGTTCATTGCGGAAGTTCGGTACATTCGCAAGAGCTTTGTCATTCTGAGGAAAGACGCAGTCCGTCCGAGGAACCGTACGCAATCAGAAGGAACGATGCAGCCAGCGGGATTGCTCCGTCTGCATAGGTCTAAGCATTCTCTCAAGCTTATCGGTAGCAACGCCTATCAGTTTCCGCAAGAGCTTTGTCATTCTGAGGAGGGACGCAGTACCTCCGAGGAACCGCACGAGATCAGAAAGCAACAATGCAGTCGACGGGATTGCTCCGTCTGCATACGCCCTGGCATTGTCATCGAACTCGTCGTAGCGTCGCCACGAACGTATGGTTCGTCACCGCCGTACGCCGATGACGCCCGATCAGCGGTATGATGTAGGGCGCTCCATGCTCCCGTTCAAGCTCGTCTACAGCGACGCCTATTACCTCCCGATCGGCAGCCACGTTTTTCCCGCCGAAAAATACCGCCGCGTGCGCGATCGTTTGCTCTCGACAAACGCGGCCAGGCCCGAAGACTTCGTCGAGCCTCAGCCCGCCAACGATCAAGACATTCTGCTCGTCCACAAGCCAGACTATGTCCATAGATTGCTGAGTGGCACCCTCACGCAGCGCGAAGAAATGCAGATGGAAATCCCGTACTCACGCGAACTGGTCGAGGCGTTTTGGCTGGCTGCCGGCGGGTCCATCCTCGCTGCCCGTCAAGCTCTCACCGACAAGATCTGCATCAGCATCGGCGGAGGCTTTCATCACGCGTATCCTGACCACGGCGAAGGATTCTGCATGATTCACGACGTAGCGGTCGCGATTCGCCGCCTGCAGCGTGACGACAAAATCCACACTGCCATGACCGTCGATTGTGACGTCCACCAAGGCAACGGTACCGCCGCGATCTTTGCCGGAACACGCACCGAAAGCGTGCCGCTTCCGTCGGTGTCGACGTCTACGCTGGCGCAGTCCCACCCGACGCCAACCAAAATGCGTGGAGCCCATGCTGGCGACGTCTTCACGATCTCGCTGCACCAGCACAACAACTATCCGCAGTACAAGCCACCCTCGTCGATCGATGTCGACCTGCCCGACGGCATCGGCGACGACGACTACCTCGCCTGGCTCGACAACGCGCTGAGCTCCGGACTGCGCCAGTTCGTTCCCGATCTGATCTGCTACATCGCGGGGGCCGATCCTTATCGCGAAGATCAACTCGGCGGCCTCGACCTCAGCATCGAAGGATTGAAGAAGCGCGACGAGTTGGTCTTTCGCGTCGCGCAAGCCAAAGGCATCCCGGTAATGGTCACCTACGCCGGCGGATATGCAAGAAATGTAGAAGACACGGTGACGATCCACGCCAACACAATCCTGGCCGCAAAAGAAGTCTACGCATCGCGAACCGTGTAGGGGCGGACGCATTCGTCCGCCCCGAGGAGCGAAAGCGACGAGTGTCAAAGCCGTCGTGGAAGTCGGACGCCCAGCGCTTCTGTGGGCCGATTCTTGTTTTAACCGCGTCATTGCGCTTCGCGCAATCCCGACGAACGCATCCGGGGCTACACCAGTCTGTCGATGACCCGCGTCCGGCTGGTAAAATGAATCCTCATCATGTTTGAGAACTTACAGGAAAAACTCCAACGCGCCTTCAAGTCGCTCCGCGGCCAGGCCACGCTCACCGAGGAAAATATTGACGAGGCGCTCCGCGAAATTCGCCTCGCCTTGCTCGAGGCCGACGTCAACTTCAAGGTCGTCAAGCAGCTTATCGACCAGATCCGCGCCAAGGCTGTCGGTCAGGAAGTGATGACCGCGCTCTCGCCCGGAGAACAGGTCATCAAAATTCTGCGCGACGAACTTGTCGACGTCCTCGGCAAAGACACGGCGCGAGTGAAGTTCGCGTCGCAGCCGCCGACCGTCATCCTGATGGCCGGGCTGCAAGGATCTGGCAAGACCACCACGTCGGGCAAGCTGGCCAACTGGCTGAAGAATGGCGGACACCGTCCGCTGCTGGTTTCGGTGGACGTGTACCGTCCCGCGGCGCGCGAGCAGTTGAAAGTGGTGGCGCAGGCGGTGAAGAGCCACATCTACGAGGGTGAAGTCGGCGAGGCGAATACCGCGACTGTCGAGCGCCTGGTGAAGGAAGCGCGGCGCGAGGCAATCGTCTCTGGATGCGACGTGCTGATCGTCGATACCGCTGGACGACTGCACATTGACGACGACCTGATGGGCGAGATGCAGTCGCTGAAAACGCTGCTGAATCCGTCGGAGATTCTGTTCGTAGCTGACGCGATGACTGGGCAAGACGCAGTCCGCTCGGCCGAAGAGTTTCACAAGAAGCTCTCGCTCACCGGAGTTGTGTTGACCAAGATGGATGGCGACGCTCGGGGCGGCGCCGCGCTTTCCATTCGTCAGGTTACAGGGCAGCCGATCAAGTTCATCGGCATCGGTGAAAAATACGACGCGCTCGAGCCGTTCCATCCCGACCGCATCGTGTCGCGCATTCTCGGCATGGGAGACATCCTGTCACTGATCGAGCGCGCCGAGCAGCAGATCGACAAGAAGAAAGCCGCAGAGATGGCGACGAAAGCTTTGTCAGGAGACGGCTTCTCCCTCGAAGATTTTCGCGACCAGTTGCGCCAGGTAAAAAAAATGGGATCGATGAAGAGCATTATGGGCATGCTGCCGTCCATCGGCCCGTTCTCGGGATTGCAGAAGGCCGCCGACCAGGTGGACGAAAAACAGATCAACCGCGTCGAGGCCATCATCAGCTCGATGACCATGCACGAGCGCAATCATCACGAGGTCATCAACGGCAGCCGCCGCAAACGAATCGCCCGCGGATCGGGAACGACGATCCAGGAAGTGAACAACCTGCTGCGGCAGTATGCGCAAATGAAAAAGATGTTCAAGCAGATGGGCAAGCCCAGCTTCATGCGCAGAATGGCGGGGATGAAATTGCCGGGGATGTAGACGGTATCCAGCACCTTGTCCCCAGTACCCAGTTTCAGCTTTGCTCCACGATTGTCATCCTGAGTGGAGTTGCCGCGAGCGAAGCGAACGGCAACGCAGCCGAAGGATCTCTGTCACCTTTGCAGCGTCACAACCATGAAATGGCGTTCTCTCGAAGAGTCGAAGTCAGGGACAGATGCGCGTCCCCTGCGCGAGATCTTTGCCGAGCGCAAGGATCTAATCGCCAAGTACGTTCCTGCCGAGACTCAGTCCGTCCACGCACGAGTCATTGCGGAGCTAAAAGCGAGGAAACTGGCGGCGACCATTTTGCCCGTCGGCGCGAAAGCTCCTGAGTTCGAGTTGCAGGATCACGACGGCAAAATGGTTTCGTCGCGCGATTTGCTCGCCAAGGGGCGGCTCGTGATCTGTTTCATCCGTGGGCGTTGGTGTCCGTTCTGCGTTGGGCAGATGGAAGCCATGAATCTTGTCCTGCCCCAGATCGAACGGGCCGGGGCAACGCTCGTTGCGCTCTCGCCGCAAACGGTGAAGCAATCCTTTTTCATGCACGACCAGCACAAGCTGCGCTTTTCGCTTCTGTCGGACGCGGGAAACAAAGTTGGCGCGGCAATTTGGCTTGACGTATCGCGTCCCGGAGCAGCAAGAAGCCGTTTATCGGCGAGCGTTCGTCAACCTGCCGTTCACGAACGGCGACGAGAGTTGGGAGCTGCCTATCCCGGCAACGTTCGTCATCGACCGCGAAGGCACCATTCTCTACGCTTCCGGGAACGAGGACTACACAGAGCGCCCCGAGCCGGCGGAGATTGTTCTCGCCCTCGAGCGGGCGGCGTGAACCCTGTTCATTTAGCCGGAAGCATCTCGATCAATTCTTGTTTTCCTTCGAGCAGATAGTGCGCGATGAACGTCATGGGCGCGTCACCCGCGTTATCGAAGCGGGCGATCACTGCCTCCGCTGGTTCGTAGAAGCTTGAGCCGGCGGGCAGCATGATAGCGGGTTGCCCTTCAACCTCGAGGACGGCTGTGCCCTCGACAACGTATCCAATCACCGGGCATGGGTGCTTGTGGCGCCCAGTCTGCTGATGAGGTCCGAAGTGGATCTCCCGCACAGCGACTGCGGTCACGCTCTTGGAACCGAAGGAAACCGTGAGCAAAGGCTTCCGAACTATGGGCGTGATTGTCTCTGTATTCGTCATAACTTTTTCGATGCGCGAAAAGGGCTCCGGCTGCAAGAATGATGAGTGGTCCTGTTGAGTCGATTTCGGCATTCTCCGATACACTGATATTTCATGCACTATATCTACGGCATTAACTCGGTGACCGAGGCGCTGAAGGCGCGTGGGCGCGCGTTTGAGTGGGTTGGCATGGCGAAGGAGCGCCACGATCTGCGTCTGCAGCGGCTGATTGAAGAATGCCGGAAGATTGGCGTGCCGGTGCGTTTTCTGCAGCGTACAGAACTCGATCGCATGGCCGGGAACGCTTCGCATCAAGGCGTAGTTGCAGTCACGTCGGCGAAGCAATACAACGATCTGCCCGATATAATCTCGGCCAAGCGCGCCGAATATTCGCTGATTGTCGTGCTTGACGGCGTCGAGGATCCTCATAATCTGGGCGCGATTCTGCGCACGGCTGATGCCGCAGGCGCGAACGGGATCGTCATTCCTGAGCGGCGCGCTGCTGCGGTTACTGGAACCGTTACGAAGTCGTCGGCCGGAGCGAGCGAGCATCTTCCGATCGCGAAGGTGACCAATATTTCGCGGACCGTTGAAGAGTTGAAAGAAAACAATGTCTGGACCGTCGGACTCGACGAGCATGCCAAGCAGACCTATGACCAGCTCGACTACAACATGGATTGTGCGGTGGTGCTTGGCGGGGAAGGAAAGGGTCTGCACGATCTGGTGAAACGAAAGTGCGACTTCCTGGTTTCGATCCCAATGCTGGGAAAGGTGCCATCGCTGAATGTCTCGGTCGCCGCGGCGGTTGTTCTTTATGAGATCGTGCGCCAGCGAAGAAGCCGAAATGGCGCATCCAACGAAGAATGAAGTTCTTTGATGCCAGGATGCGGCTGAACCTTCTCTGTTCGCTATCGCTCCTCTCCTGTTCGGCTTCCGCTTTCTGCCTCGACCGCGAGGCGTTCTCGATTACGAACTACGATTTAAGGGCGCAGGTTGATCTTGAACAGAACCGGTTGGGCGTGCGCGGCAAAGTTACGCTGCGCAACGACACGTCTGGCCCGCAGAAGATTGCGATTCTTCAGATATCTTCTTCGCTCGATTGGCGTGCGATCAGGGCTGACGGCAAGTTGCTTCAGTACATAACTCAGCCGTACACCTCCGACATCGATCACACCGGAAGTCTTTCTGAGGCGATCATCACGCTGCCCGATTCCATAGCCCCACACGCTGGCATTGAATTGGAGATCGCCTACGAAGGCGTGGCATTGCGTGACACCACAAGGCTGACTCGGATCGGCACGCCCGGCGACGTGGCGAAGATCACCGACTGGGACGAGATTGGCACGACCTTCACTGCGCTGCGCGGTATCGGTCACGTGGCTTGGTATCCAATTGCCACGGAGGTAGCGAACCTTTCCGATGGCAACAGTCTTTTCGAAGTGACAAGCCGCTGGAGAGAGCGTGAGCTCGGATCGAAGTTTCACCTTCAGGTTGCCGTGACGAGTTTAAGCGAAGCTACTCCGCAAATTTTGTTCGCCGGATTTCGCTGCGCGATCACGGTGAGCGAGCAGATGGGACTAGCCCGACGAATGGAAGCAGATTGCCCGTCTCAAAATCAGAGACTCGACGTGCCGGTTCTAATGGTCGCTGACTACGCCGTAACTGAGCGCCCAAAGATCGAGGTCGAATATCTGAAAGGCCACGAATCCGCCGCAACCCAATTCATCGATGCGGCCGAGAAGACGGTTCCCCTCATTAGTGATTGGTTTGGGCCAGAACGCGAAAGAGCTAGGACCGCAGAACTTCCCGATGCAAATGCTGCGCCGTTCGAAAGCGGAGCGGTGCTCTTGACCCCGCTCGTCAGCACTGACGCGAAATTGATGGGGTTGGCAGCGGTTCACCAGTTGACGCACGCGTCATTCTTGTCATTCCGGCCTTGGCTTGAGGAAGGGGTGGCACACTTTGCTCAGGCTCTTTATGTCGAGCGGCAGAATGGAAGGCAGGCTGCGCTTGACTACATGGGGACGCACGTTTTTTCCTTGAAACAAGTGGAGCCGGCGATTTCCGCCCGAGGATCCGAGGATGAGGCAAAGCAATCTCTCGTAAATACGACGAGCGAGGAACTCTACCGCAGCAAGTCCATGTACGTCTGGTGGATGTTGCGCGACATGGTCGGCGAAGCGGTACTCAAGAAAGCGATCGCCGCGTATCGTGCGGATTCGGACAAAGAACCTTCATATATGCAGCGCCTGATCACGGCGCAAACTCAACGCGATCTAGAGTGGTTTTTCGACGACTGGGTTTATCGCGATCGCGGGCTACCGGACTTCAAGATCGAGTCTGCGTTTTCGCGCAAGACGTTGAACAATTCATACATTTTGACGGTGACCGTGGACAATCTCGGAAACGCTGGCGCCGAGGTTCCTGTCGTCGTCCAGTTCGCGAAGGGTGAGGTCGAGAGGCGCCTTGAGGTCCGCGCGAAGAGTAAGGCCACGATTCGTATCGAAACGCCGTCCGCGCCACAACAAGTGGTGGTGAATGATGGCAGCGTTCCGGAAAGCGATACGACGAACAATAAGTTCGCCGTCAATGCGACAACGGAGTAGTCCGGTTAGAAGGTTGTTCAACGCAGCGGGCCTCGGGGCCACAGGGAAGAACGAAATCTTGCTCTCCCTCGCTCTTCTGCGACATACGCGGCCTCTCATTGTGCCCCGCTCCGTGGTAATTTGTTCGTTCGTGTGGGAGGAACATTTTGGGCTACATCCAGTTTCTTGGCGCGGCCGGTACCGTGACTGGCTCGAAGCATCTCATCAACACCGGCGATTCCTCGGGTAAGAACGGATTTCAGGTGCTTGTCGATTGCGGGCTCTTTCAGGGTCCGAAGGAATGGCGCGAGCACAATTGGCGCGGCACACCGATGCCGGCGAAAGAAATTGATGCCGTCATCCTTACCCACGCTCATCTGGATCATTGCGGATGGATTCCGCGACTGGTCAGCGGCGAGTTTCGCGGGCCCATATACGCGACAGCGTCGACGATCGACTTGTGCGGAATCATTCTCCCGGACTCCGGACATCTGCAGGAAGAAGACGCGCGTTTTTATAACAAGGTGAAGAAGTCGAAGCACCATCCGGCGTTGCCGCTGTATACGTTCGACGAGGCGCAAAACTCGCTGCAATATTTCAGGCCGGTACAGATGGAGGAGACGGTCCTGCTGTCACCCGAGCTGTCGTTCCGCTTCGTCCGGGCGGCGCATATTTTGGGATCGTGCATGGCGGAAATATCGCTGACTACCAATGGCCAGGCCCGGCGACTGCTCTTCACTGGCGACATTGGACGAGTGCGCGACCATAAAGTTGCGCCGGGCAAGGTCGTGCATTCCGGTCCGGCTGAGGGTGAGTCTGCCGATCTCGTAGTCATGGAGTCCACCTACGGCAACCGCATTCATCCGAAGGAAGACCCGCTTCCTGAGCTGGCGCGATTGATCACCGCTACCGCAAATCGCGGCGGCAGTGTGATTGTTCCGGCATTCGCGATCGAGCGTACGCAGAAGTTCGTATTCATCGTCAAGAATTTGATCGAGTCCGGACAGATTCCCCGCATTCCGGTTTTCTGCGACAGCCCGATGGCGATCAAGGCTGTCGAAATATTTCTAAAGCACGATGACGAATACACTGACGAGACGCGTGAAATGATTCGAAAGTACGGCTCGCCACTGCGGTGGCCGGGATTTACCTTCGCCTCTACCCCGGAAGAATCGAAGAGGATCAATGCGACCACGATGCCGTCGGTCATCATTTCGTCGAGCGGCATGGTGACAGGCGGACGAATTCTGCATCACCTCGCGCAACGCCTTCCTGACCCGAGAAATCTGGTGTTGTTCATCGGATTCCAGGCGCCGGGAACGCGAGGGTTCGCGATCAAAAATAGAAGCCAAGAGGTGAAAATCTTCGGCGACTTTGTGCCCATTCGCGCGCAGACGGTTGCCCTAGAGCAGTTCAGCGACCATGCCGATCCGCCGGAACTGTTGCAGTGGCTGCGGACGTTTAAGGGAAAGCCTTCCGCGACTTACCTGGTGCATGGCGAGCCGGATGCGTCGGGACAGTTACGGGAGTTGATGCAGAAAGAGCTGGCTTGGAATGTGCAGGTGGCGCAGTATCAGGAGAAGGTTGAAGTTGGGTGAGATGACGGCAAACGCTTCAGTTGACGTCGGAAGAGGGCCGGATGGTTCGTGCGTCAAGCACGCGTTGATGATTTCGTTCGCCTAGCGAATGGTACGGCCTGGGGAGAATCCGTCACGGACGAAGCAAAACAAGTCGCTGCGCGATTTGCAAAGTAGCGGATTCGGTCGTTGCGTTGGCGTTGGCAGTGTTGACAGTGGTTTATGCCGAGCTAGTGAATCGGATCAAGTCTTGTAGCTTTCTTGCCGCTTCGCCGGAGTCGATCGACTTGGCGGCGATCGGGATAGCCTTTTCCAGGCTTTCAGCGCGGTTGGCGGCTACTAGAGCGGCTGCGGAGTTGAGCAGCACCACGTCTCTCCGCGGAGATTTTTCTCCACCCATGATCGAGCGAATGATTTCGGCATTTTCCGCTGCGTCTCCCCCTGCGATTTCCTGCAAGGACGCGGCTCGCATCCCAAACTCCTCGGGCTCGACTTCATAGGAACGCAGAGTGCCTTCTCGTGTTTCGGCAATCCGCGTTTTTCCTGTGATGGTGATTTCGTCGAGGCCGTCGAGTCCGTGGACAACCAGCGCCCTGCGCAGGCCCAGCATGCTTAGGACCTCGGCAAGCTTCTCCACAAGATCGAGCGAATAGACGCCTACGACTTGTCCGTTGGCGCGCGCCGGGTTCGTCAAAGGCCCCATCAGGTTGAACATGGTGCGCAGGCGCAGATCGCGGCGCACGGCCTGCACCTGCTTCATCGAAGGGTGCAGATTGGGAGCGTACAGGAAGGTGATGCCGACTTGACGCAGGCATTGGGCCGAACGCTGAGCCGAGAGCTGAATGTTGATGCCCAGCGCTTCGATGACGTCGGCCGAGCCACACTTGGAACTGATGCTGCGATTGCCGTGTTTGGCGACTTTGACGCCTGCTCCCGCGGTGACCAGAGCTGTTGCGGTGGAAATATTGAACGTACCGCTGGTATCGCCACCGGTGCCGCTGGTGTCGATGAGGGAGTCGTCGGAGTTCTCTTCGGCAAGGGCGTCGCGGCCGGTACCGGCAACCATGGCATCGGCTCGTTCGATCGGCAATGGCGCTGCGGCCGAACGGATCGCCTCGGCAAATCCAACGATCTCTTCGACGGTCTCGCCTTTCATCCGCAGCGCAATCAAGAGCGCGGCAATCTGGGCGTCTGAGCAGTTTCCTGCCAGCACTTCCGCCATCACCGCTCGGGCTTCTTCCCGAGGAAGCGAGTCATTGTGATTGGCTAGTCGATGGAGCGCGTCGAGGATCATTGGCTTTCTTGTGGGAATAGCGTAGCACTTCGTTCGGGCTCGGACGCTGCCCGTCAAAACCTCAACCACAAAGGACACTGAGATTCACGAAGGAAAACAAGATCAGGCCGTCACTGGCTTCCCGCTGAGCCGTTTTTTAAGGTAGTCGCGCCAGTCTTCCGGTAGAGCCGGAGTGGCGATGGCTTTCTCGAGAAGTTCCTGATTGTAGCGGTCATCGGCAAACAGATGGTTCATATCCGAGATCGTAATTCCGCTGGGTTCCTGACTCAGCAGCTCGATCTCGTTCCCCACCTCCACCGTACCTTCCTGCTCGACCGAGAAATAAAATCCGCTGCGGCCGCTGCGCAGGAAGCGGGCCAGAATGTCGCTTCGTTGAAACTTGGCCGCGAGCTTATAGCAGGGGATGCGAGGCTGGCGCACCATGAGGATCGACGATCCAAGCTTCAAACGATCTCCGATGTGCAGCAAGTTCTCGAAGAGACCTTCAGTTGTGAAATTCTCTCCGAACATTCCCCAAGGGAGATTCATTCCCGGCAATTCATTCCGCCAGAATTCGTAATGCTCCGACGGGTATCCGTACACAGCCTTGAAAAGGCCGCCGTGCACGGTGAGGTCCGCCTGCCGGTCGCCATCGAGATTGAGGGTTCGAAGGGCGACAGGCCCGGTGACAGCAGACTTGAAGATCCCCGTGTTAATGGTTTGCCCTTTAAAGGTCACCAGCCGCGGCAGCGCGACATTGAGTGAAATGATTTTCAACGAAGCCCCCGAGCGGCAACGATCACCGAGGTTGATACCACTTGGATGTTTCCTATGCGCCGCCAGACGCAGGAATGCGGCGGCTCATTTTGGCACTATCTTACTCCGAAGGCCCGTTCCACATTGCCCCGTCCCCGTATCTTCTATAAAATTACAGGTTTGCTGCCCGCAGAGCGACGCCGCAATCAAGGTCCTTCCGATTCCTTACTGACGAGTCCTTCATTATGAAAATTCATGAGTATCAGGCGAAAGCAATCTTAAAGAAGTACGGTCTCACGGTACCCCGCGGATCAATGGCCACCTCCCGCGACGAGGCGGAGTCGATCGCAAAGGAGTTGTTCGACTCAGGATCGACTGGAGTGGTCGTGAAGGCGCAGATTCACGCTGGAGGCCGCGGCAAGGGCGGTGGCGTGAAGATTGCGAAGTCGGTCGATGAGGTCGCCGACTTGGCCGGAAAAATGCTCGGCATGAAGCTGGTGACGCATCAGACCGGCCCCGAGGGCCGCATCGTGCGCCGTCTGCTGATTGAAGAGACGCTTCCGATTGCGAAGGAATTGTATCTGGGAATTCTGGTCGATCGCGCCGAGGGCAAGCCGGTGTTCATGGCGTCTGCGGCGGGCGGAATGGATATCGAGCAGGTGGCAGCGGAGACTCCCGACGCCATCCTGAAGCAGCACATCGATCCAGGGATGGGACTCGAGGCGTTCCAGGCACGGAAGATCGCGTTCATGCTGGGCCTTAGTGGAAAGCAAATCAGCCCCGCGGTGCAGTTCCTGACCAGCCTGTACAAGACGTTTCTTGACACCGACTCTTCGTTGATTGAGATCAATCCTTTCATCACTACGACGGATGGGCGGCTGTTCGCGCTCGATGCGAAAATTACCTTCGACGACAATGCGTTGTTCCGGCACGCGGACCTGCGGGAGTTGCGGGACATTACCGAGGAAGACCCTCTGGAAGTAGAGGCTTCAAAGTACAGCCTCAACTACATCAAACTCGATGGCAACGTCGGCTGCATGGTGAACGGCGCGGGGCTGGCGATGGCGACCATGGACATCATCAAGTACGCCGGCGGTACGCCTGCGAACTTCCTCGACGTCGGGGGCGGTGCCAGTTCTGAACAGGTCGGGCACGCATTCGAAATCCTGCTGAGCGACAAGAATGTGAAGGCGGTGCTGATCAATATTTTCGGCGGCATTCTGCGGGTGGATACGCTCGCGACCGGGGTGGTTGAAGCAGCGCGCAGGACCAACATCAAGCTTCCGATCGTACTGCGGCTTGAGGGCACGAACGTCGATGAAGGAAAGAAGATCCTGATGAATTCAGGTCTCAACTTTACCGTAACCGACACGATGAAAGACGCGGCGGATAAAGTAGTTGCGGCCGCTCGAGGCACGATGGGCGTCACGGAGTGGCGCTGAAGATGCCGGCCGCTAGCCACCAGGCAAAGTGCCTGAATCGACTGCTGATTGGGTTTTGAAGGCTTAGAAGCGAGGAATTTTATATATGGCAATTCTGGTAAATAAAGATACGCGACTACTTGTTCAGGGACTTACCGGACGTGAAGGCACATTCCATGCAAAGGCCAGTGCGGCGTACGGAACCAAGATCGTTGGCGGAATCACGCCCGGCAAGGGCGGCACGACGCATGAAGGCTGGCCTATCTTCAATACGGTTCGCGACGCTGTCGAGAAAACAGGCGCAAACGCCACGGTAATTTTTGTTCCGCCTCCGTTCGCGGCGGACGCGATTATGGAAGCCGCAGACGCTGAAATCGATTTGATCGTCTGCATCACGGAAGGCATTCCGACGCTCGATATGGTGAAGGCATGGGAGTTCCTGCAAGACCGGCGCTCGCGCCTGATTGGCCCGAACTGTCCGGGAATTATCTCGCCCGGAAAATGCAAGATCGGCATCATGCCCGCGTCGATTCATAAAGAAGGATCCATTGGCATCGTCTCGCGCTCGGGCACGCTGACGTATGAAGCGGTGCATCAGCTTACGCAGCGTGGTATCGGGCAATCGACCGCGATCGGGATCGGTGGCGATCCGATCATCGGCACGAATTTTATCGACGCACTGGATCTCTTCAATCGCGATCCGGAAACGGAAGCGGTCATTATGATCGGCGAGATCGGCGGCAACGCGGAAGAGCAGGCTGCTGAGTTCGTGAAGGCGCATATGAAGAAGCCTGTGGTCGGCTTTATCGCCGGACAGACGGCGCCCCCGGGACGGCGCATGGGACATGCAGGCGCCATCATCTCGGGCGGAAAGGGAACTGCAGCCGAAAAGATTAAAGCGCTTGAAAGCTGCGGCATTCGAGTGGCGAAATCTCCCGCGGCGATCGGAGAGACTCTGGCAGCGGCCGTGGGAGTGAACGTCTAAGAAATGAATCCAGCCGGGTAGGGAAGCGATATTGATACGCCGGACCAGGAATCTGCATTGAGCGTCGTGCCAGCCACGGCGCTGTTTTTTGTACGAAGTTACAGACTCAAAACCCAAGGATGAACGATCGAACATGAAGACACTGCAACGCACATTCACCATCGTTAAGCCGGACGCCGTTCGACGAAACGCCGTCGGCGACATCATCGAACAATTCGAAAAAAACAACTTTCGCATCCTCACCATGAAGATGCTGCAAATCTCCAAGCACCAGGCAGAGCAGTTCTACGCAGTCCACGCCAGCCGTCCATTTTTCGGTACGCTGACCGACTTCATGTCGAGTGGGCCGATCGTGGTGCTGGCGCTAGAGAAGGAAAATGCCATCGCTGATCTGCGGAAGCTGATGGGAGCTACCAATCCCGCGCAGGCGGAAGAAGGCACGATCCGCAAGAAGTGGGCGACGAACATCGAACACAATGCGATTCATGGGTCAGACGCAGAAGATACGGCTCGCTTCGAGTTGAGCTACTTTTTTGCGGGCTACGAATTGGCGAAGTAGTACTCGATATTCCATTACCCAGGTGAGCTGTGTGCGTTGCAACTGAATACTGAGTACAGCGTACTGAGGACTTCCCAATGCCTTTAGTCCAAATCACAATGCTGCAAGGCCGCACCGCTGATCAGAAGCGGAAGATAGCGAAACGCATTACCGACGCTCTCGTCGAAGAGGCGGGAGCGCGGCGCGAGGCAATTATCGTCGCGTTCCACGAAGTGTCGAAGGAAAGTTACGCTTCGGGCGGCGAGTTGATGATCGACAAGAAGTAACTGATTGGCCGCATACTACTTCTTCCAGGCTAAACGCGGAAAGGAGTGTCCGCGCCGCAAGCAACTCACTCCGCCCTATCCTAGCGGCTCGAAGAGGTGCCCCTCCACGCGGTCCGCGACCTTCGGGAGATCTTTGCGCGCGTGCTGCAGGAAGTAAGGCGCAGCGCGGTGAGCTTCGAGGGCGGCGTCGTCCTTGTATTGCTCGTAGATGAAGAAGCGACGCGGTTCGGTCTTGTGCCGGTGCACCTGGTACATTGCGCAGCCCGGCTCTTTGCGGGCTTGTTCGGTCAGCTTTTCAAATAGCGCTGCAACTTCTGCTTCGTGACCAGCCTTCGCCATCCAGGTGACTGCCAACACCACCATCTTCTTACTCCTTCGCCGGCGGGCTGCGCCGGGGAGGCAATTCTAGGCTTTCTTTGCGGAAGTCTTCAACTCGGTCACGAACTCATCCAGCAGGATCGTATGGTCGCGATCAGGGCCGGTGGAAATCATACCGACCTTTGCTCCGGTTTCTTTGGCAATGAAAGTAAGGTAATCGCGGGCCTGTTTCGGCAGCTTGTCGTAGTGCGTGATGCCCTCGGTCGAAGTTCTCCAGCCGGGGAACTTCTCGTACACGCACTCCATCTTGTCGAATCCGCTGGACTGGGCGGGCAATTCGTCGGTCTGCTTGCCGTCGATCTTGAATCCAACGCAAACGGGAATCTCCGAAAGTTCGTCGAGGACATCCAGTTTGGTAACCACCAGCCATGTGGTTCCATTGATCATGCCGGAGTAGCGCAGCAATGGCAGGTCGAGCCATCCAGTGCGGCGCGGACGTCCCGTCACCGCCCCGTATTCGTTTCCTCGTTTTCTGAGATTGTCACCTGCATCGCCCTTATCCTCGGTCGGGAATGGACCTTCGCCAACGCGCGTGCAATAAGCCTTCGTGATACCGATGACCGCGTTGATCGAATTCGGAGGCACGCCGGTGCCGATGACCGCTCCGCCGGAAGTCGCGCTCGAAGAAGTCACAAAGGGATAGGTGCCGTGATCGATATCGAGCATCGTTCCCTGAGCGCCCTCGAACAAGATGGACTCGCCCTGAGTCAATGCCTTGTTCAATAGCGCCGCCGTGTCGCATACGAACGGAGCAATCTTTTCCGCTGCCTGCGCGTATTCGACGTACATCTTGTCGGCGTCGAGCGGTTCTGTATTGAAGAGTGCATGCGCGATCATATTCTTCTCGCGCACCGCGTTTTCAATGTGTGTCTTGAGCAACTTCAGGTCGAGCAAGTCGACCACCCGCAGGCCACGGCGTCCCATCTTGTCTTCATAGGCGGGACCGATTCCTCTGGAAGTGGTGCCGATCTTCACGCGGCCAGGAGCATTTTCTGACGCCAGTTCGATCATGCGGTGGTAAGGCAGGATCACGTGCGCACGGTTCGATACGAACAAGTGGCCGTCAATCTGCACGCCGGCATCCCGCAACGCGCCCGCCTCTTTCAAGAACGCGAGAGGATCAAGCACGACGCCGTTGCCGATCACGCTGCGGCAGCCCTTGCGGAGCACTCCGCACGGCACTAGCTGAAGGACAAATTTCTTGCCATTGATGATGACGGTATGGCCGGCATTGTGTCCTCCGGCATAGCGGGCAACTACCGAGAAGTTCTCCGACAGCACGTCGACGATCTTCCCCTTGCCTTCATCGCCCCATTGGGCGCCAACGATCACGGCAGTCTTGCCTTTGTTCAATTCGATCTCCGTCAGGGAAATTTTGAGGAGCGCGGTCTAGCTGCGCTGTTCCCGGGGTCGCACACTCCTTACCCGCGGGTAGACTGCATAATAAGAATTACGGGAATAAAAGCGGAGAAGACGTGTACGTACTATCTTATCGTGTTGGCCGCGCGGATAGCAACGCGAAGAAAGCAATAAACCCGGAGGACACTAGGCCGCGTACACAAGAAATGCCCATGGATTCCTTCGTGCTACTTCGTGGCCTTTGTGGTTGAAGTTTTCGGTTCGGTTTAAGATGCACATCAGGAATTCGAATAGCCACGGCCTCCTGATGCCCAAATTCGAGAAGCATATATTCGTATGTGGAAACCAGCGTCCGCCGGGCAATCCCCGCGGATGCTGCGATCCCGCCGCGGAAGCTAGACTGCAAAAATTATTCAAACAGAAACTGGCGCAGCATGGCCTCAAGGGGCGCGTGCGCGCCAACCAGTCTGGTTGTCTCGATCAGTGCGAGCACGGTCCTACGGTGGTGGTATATCCGGAAGCCGTGTGGTACGGCGGGGTCAAGGAATCGGACGTCGACGAGATTGTTGAATCTCACATTGTCGGCGGGCGTCCGGTCGAGCGTCTGCGAATCGCCGACGCTTGCCTCAACACGGAAACCTGCGAGCACCGTAAGCCGAAAGCTTAGCTTCAGAATCCAGCTGACTTTACTTTTTTCGGGTGCGGCCCGTAACTTGAATTCATGCCCGCGTATTTCACTCCCGATCTATTTCGTTTCCTTACACGTCTCAAGCGGAACAACCGCCGCGAATGGTTTCTCGCACACAAAGATGAGTACGAATCGTGCGCGCGTGAGCCTGCCATCCGGTTCATCACCGATTTCTCAGGACCGCTATACAAGATCACGCCCTATCTGCTTTGCGATCCTCGCTCGTCCCGGGGATCCCTTTTCCGGATTTACCGCGACACGCGCTTTTCATCGGACAAGCGTCCTTATAAAAGCCACGTTGCGATGAGGTTCTCGCATCGAGGCAAAGATGTTCACTCGCCCGGCTTCTATCTGCATCTCGAACCGGGTGGTTCTTTTGCCGCCTCCGGTCTGTGGCATCCCGAGCCACACACGCTGTTAAGGGTTCGCAGCGCCATCGTGGATCGGGGTGGGGAATGGCGGCCGATCCGTAAGTTGCTGAACTGGGACGATGCCAGCAAGCTGTCGCGCCCGCCACGAGGCTTTCCCGCCGACCACGAGTTTGTGCATGATTTGAAACTCCGCGATCTGGGCACGGCGATCGAGTTCAGCGATGCGCAGGTGTGCAGTCCGACATTCATGACGACGTTTGCCAAGGCCTGCCGCAAAATGTCGCCGTTGGCGCAGTTCTTGAGCAGCGCTTTAGGCTTGCAGTTCTAGTTTTGAGAAAAGCGAGCGCCAGGATAGAAGTGGCGCTCGCTTTTATTTTCGGAATGCTTTCTGGATGAGCGTGTAGCGCGCCGCGCCGATCAATCCGCAATCGTCATTGAGAACGATTTTGACCGGCATGTCTTTCAGCAGCGAAGACATGCGGCCTTTATCGAGAAACGCCTGAAGGAAAGAGGGTTCCTTCATCTTTTCGACATTTTTTGCCGCAATGATTCCGGCAATAAATATCCCTCCGGTAGTCATGTAACGGAGAGCGCAGTTTCCGGTCTCCGCTCCAAAGACGCTGGCAAAAAGAGCCATCGTCTGCTCGCAAAGGGCAGACTTGCCTTCGATCGCAAGTTTCGAAATCAGAGCGGGCGCATCGTGAGCGGCGCTGATCTGATCCCGAAGAGAAGCTGGCTCTTCGGCCTTCTTGGAATCGCGAAGAAAGTCGTAAATGTTACGAATGCCCGGTCCGGAGAGAACGCGCTCGCAACTAATCCGTCCGTATTTCTTTTGGAGATAACTGAGCAGTTCGATCTGCAGGCTGTCTTTAGGAGCGAAGTCGGCGTGCCCGCCCTCGCAGGCAAACGGATGATGGCGGAAGCCGTCCCAGTACAAGCCCGCTACGCCAAGTCCGGTACGTGCAGAAATGACGGCACGATTACCTTCAGCATCTTCCAGGCCCTCGCTGAGCGTGACGAAGTCTTTCGACTCGAGGGCATCGATCCCGTAGGCATAAGCTTCCAGATCGTTAAGCAATCCGACAGAGTCGAGCTTCAGTTGCGAAGCGAGTTCGCGGGAATCGATGGTCCATGGCAAGTTTGAAATCTTGCTCTTTCCAGCTCTGACGGGCCCTGCCACACCGAAGCAGGCGCTGTGTACGGGAATCTGTTCAGTCCGGATGAACTGCACAAGTATTTCCTGCAAGCCCGCATGTTCCTGGCTTTCGTAAGTTTTCTCGACCGCGCAATCAAGACGATTGCCTTCCGTCTGGTACGCAGCGAGCCGCGTGCGGGTGCCGCCGATATCGCCTACTAGAATCACGGTTCAATCCTCCTCCACTGGCGGTTGTCAGATGCCAGCAAGTAATCAGACTCGGCAGGACCCCACGAGCCGGAAGCATAGTTGGGAAACTTACGCGGCGGCAGCGCCCGCCAAACGTCGAGCATCGGGTCGACCACGCTCCATCCGGCCTCGACCATATCCGCGCGCTGAAACAGTGTCGCGTCTCCGATCATGCAGTCGTAAAGCAACACTTCGTACCCGGTGTACGCATCTGCTCCGAAGTATTGCGAGTATTCAAAGCTCATGTCGACGGAGCCCACGCGCAGGAGCGGCCCGGGAATCTTCGCTCCGAAATTCAACGCGATGCCTTCCGTTGGCTGAATCTGGATAACCAGCGAGTTGGTGTGCGGCTTGTGCAATGGAGCTTTGCGAAACAATTCAAAAGGAGTTTTCCGGAATTGAATCGTGATCTCGGTGTGCCGCTTCGCCAGTCTCTTGCCGGTTCGCAAGTAAAAAGGAACGCCGGCCCACCGCCAGTTGTCGATGTTCAACTTGAGCGCGACGAAAGTCTCGGTGCGTGATTCAGGGGAAACTCCTGGTTCAGTTTTATACCCCGGGACGCGCTCACCGGCGATTGTGCCTTCCCCATACTGTCCGCGAACACTGCGCAACAGTACGTCCTCGGAGTTCAGCGGCTGGATCGAATGCAGTACTTTCGCCTGCTCGTTGCGCACGGCATCGGCATGAAACGAGACCGGTGACTCCATGGCGGTGAGACTGAGCAATTGCATCACGTGATTCGGGACCATGTCGCGCAATGTGCCGGCGTTGTCGAAGTACGCTCCGCGGCGCTCCACGCCCACCGTCTCGGCGTTGGTGATCTGCACGTGATCGATGTAGCGGCGATTCCAGATGGGCTCGAAAATCGCATTGTCGAAACGGAAGACCATAATATTCTGCACGGTCTCTTTGCCGAGGTAATGATCGATGCGGTAGATCTGGCTTTCCTGCAGG
The DNA here is from genome assembly GCA_963820895.1 of uncultured Acidobacteriota bacterium. GTDB lineage: Bacteria > Acidobacteriota > Terriglobia > Terriglobales > Acidobacteriaceae > Sulfotelmatobacter. The sequence continues at coordinate 42,956 of CAWGBW010000014.1, read as the reverse complement.
ACACTGCGAATGTCGCGATTCAGTGTCTTGGCCGATTCGAGATCTTGCCCGAACGGCTTCTCAATCACTACGCGCCGCCATTGACCTTCACTCTGCTGCGAGAGGCCGGCCTTTCCCAGTTGCTGCACAATCGCCGCAAAGAATTTAGGCGCGGTGGCCATGTAAAAAAGATAGTTGCCCTGCGTGTGGCGCTCGAGATCAACCTGCGCCAGGCGATCCTTAAGGCGCAAGAAAGTGTTGGGATCGGCGAAGTCCCCGCGCTCGTAAAAAAGCCGGGGTCGCAGCCAGGCAATGCATTCCGCTTCATTGGCCGGGAGGAATTCGCTGACCTGGTCGCGAAAGGCGTCCGGGCTGAGATCGTCGACCGAGACGCCCACCACTGCAAAGTCTTCTGGCAGCAGCTTGGCTTTGACCAAGTTGAGAAGCGCCGGGACCAGTTTGCGCTTGGTGAGGTCGCCTGAAGCTCCAAATAGCACGAAGACGCACGGCCCCGCCGCCTTGCCGGCCATCTGCTGCTCAACCATTGAGGTGCCCGGAATCGATGCGGCCATGCTCAGTGAGAACCCACCAGAAAGGAAAGTGGAGAGCATTCTAGCAGGATGAGGAAAACTCCTGTGTGACATCGTTTTGAAAGGGAGCGCGTTCGAGCCGCGTCGTAAAGCCGCAAAATCAATCCGGCTGTCGCTGATGAAATTTGAGCTCAGGATTTAAGGTAGAGCTACAAGCCACGCCCACTCGTCGCTTCGCTTCCCGGGGCGCGACGAATGCGTCCGCCCTGCACGAGAATTGACCTGACTATGCGCTGTGCATGGCGTTGGAGACATGCTACGTGGGGAGACTCTCGCTCTCGGTGGACGTGGCATTTGCAGGCTGCAGGCTCTCACTGGTAATGGCATGCAGTTCGCCGGCGTTACGCAATTCCGGGAACCACCACGCCCACAGGGCGATTACGACTAGAGTTCCGACCCCGCCCAAAACTACCGCGGGCACCGTGCCTAAGAACTGCGCCGTGAGTCCGGACTCGAATTGCCCGAACTCGTTCGACGTTCCAATGAAGATCATGTCGACAGCAGTGACTCGTCCGCGCATTTCATCCGGAGTGGCGAGTTGAGTGAGAGTTGCGCGAATGATGACGCTGATCATGTCGCTCGCGCCTAAAAGGAACAAAGCTGCGAGGGAGAGCATCAGGTTGTGCGAGAGGCCGAAAACGATCGTGAAGATTCCAAACCAGGCAACCGCCCATAACAGCGTGTGTCCCGATCGCCCTCGCAGCGGACGGTGCGCCAGCAAAACAGCCATGACTGCCGCGCCAGCTCCGGGCGCGGTGCGCAATAGTCCGAGGCCCCATGGTCCCGTGTGCAGAATCTCTTTTGCATACACCGGAAGCAGAGCCACCGCTCCGCCAAGAAGCACGGCGAACAGGTCCAGCGAGATTGCTCCCAGAATCAGCTTCTTTTTCCAGATGTAGTCCAGGCCGGCGAACACCGTCTTCAATGACATCGGTTCGCGCGGACGAGCCTTGACTTCAGGCTTGATGCGGATCGAAGAGATGGTTGCCCCGATCGCCGTGACCGTGGCGATGCCGTAGACGGCGGCTGCTCCCACGTTGAGTCTCGACGTCGCAAATGCATGTTCAAACCCGGCGTAGATCAATCCTCCGAAGGACGGTCCAAGAATCGTGGCTGCCTGGAAAATCGTCGCGTTCCAGGCGACGGCGTTCGGAAAATGCTCGAGCGGCACAAGTTGCGGCAGGATGGATCGGCTGGCGGTGCTATTGAACGAGCGCACGATGCCGACCAGAATGAGAACGACATAAATTGCGCTGATTGACGGAGAGCTACTTCTCGTCAAAATCAGAAACAGCGCGAAGCAGACCGCGTATCCCGCGTAACACGATGTCAACACCTTGCTGCGTTCGTAGCGGTCGGAGACGTGTCCAGATATTGGAAACAGCAGAATTCCCGGTAGAAATTGCGCCAGGCCGACGTATCCAAGGTCGAGCGGGCGCTTGGTAATCTCGTAAACCTGCCATCCCACGGCCACCGCCTGCATCTCGACAGCGGCTACGATCAAAAATCGGGCAATCTGGAACAGCACAAATCCGGGATGGGTGAAGGCGGCGCGTCCAGCTCTGGCGTCGGCGGTAGAGGGCATGAAGATCTAATGTGACATAGATGCCTGAGGATGTGCACGGGACTCGCGACATGGGCCTTCGGGCCATTGCGAAATAGCGAATTGGCTGGGCTAGACGAGGATCAGATCTTTTGCTGCGCCTTCACTGTTTTTCCGATGACAGGTACAACACCACGCCGCTCAGAAGGAGAAGAAGTCCGAAGCCAGGGACCAGCAACATGAGGTTCCAATCCGACGTCCCGCCGGAAAAGAGATGGAATCCACGGGCGAGATTTACATCCGACCACCACGCCGACCAACGTAAGCCGTGATTGTATTGCGAGATGACGAAAGCCACTGCGACCAGCATCGTGATCGACCAAGCAAATGTCTGGGCAATTGTGATCGGCCGGTTGATCCGCTCGGCCGCCTCGTTGCGCTTGCGCATCTGTGCGCGCCACCAGAGCAGGCTTGCCGAACCGGTAGGACTCTGCTGTACCGATTCGCTCCTTGCCTCCTGCAGCGCCTGCGTGACGAAAATCAGTTCTTTGCATTGAGCGCAGCCCGCGACATGGGAACGCAGTTCAGGTTCGCAGCCTTCGGGCCAGTGCCCGTTTTTCAGCATGCGGACAACTTCATTTTCGTACGAGCAAGTGCCGAGTCTCATGCCGGCCTCCCCTCAGCAGGGCTCTGCTCGCGAAGTAACTTTGCGATTTTCCTGCGTGCCCTGAACAGAAGCAGGCGAATGCTTGCAGCTCCCAGCCCTGTTATCTCTGCGATCTCACGATGGGAGTATCCCTCGGCATGGGCCAGCCACAGAATCTGCCGGTCGCGTGGTCTGAGCTGTGCCATGGCAGGATCCAACCGCACCTGCGAGTCGACATGGGACAGCGCGTCGTGCGCGGCGAAGAGATACTCTGGCAGATCGTTGATCGAAGTAATCCGAGGGCGGCGCCAGTGGTCGCGCAAAAGGTTCGTTGCGATGCGGAAAAGATACCGGCGATAGTTGACCTCGCCGCCATCGGGCTGCGTCGCGCACAGAAACCGGAGATAGCTTTCCTGCATCAGGTCATCCGCCAGCGCGCTATTCCCCGAAACCCTCACCAGGTACGCTCGCAGCGACGGCGCGGAGCGCAGGTAGAAGCCGGCGAAAGCGTCGCTGTCCATGGTGGGCTTGTCGGTTCGCAATGCCGCGCGAGCCTCGACGTTCGAGATGATGTATTCCCCGGTCGTATCGTCCTTCCTCATGGCTGCATTCCACGGAAGCCCAACTCGGGCCGCATGGATCAGGCAGCAACTTTTCTATCTCTGATCTCCACTCGAATGTCCAGTCACCGGCATCAAGCCCAGATGCCGGGCCAGCACCCACGTGATTCCTGCCGAGATGATAAACCCCAGTCCCGGCATCAGGACGACAGTTCCCACGAGAAGGAGCGGCGAGGCCGCCTCCGGCAAGGCGTGGCGAAGGAGTATCAAACCCAAGCCTAGGAGGCTCATCACGATGCCAATCTGCAGTGGCGTTAGCACACGTGCGACCGGACTTGGAACCGGTTGGTGTTGATCGAAGCCAACCGCAATCGGAGTTGCTTCAAGGAAGCGCTTTCCAGCGTCCGTGCTCATATAGGTGAGGACTTCCTGCGAAGTCCCGAAGCGCTCAATCAGTTTTCCGTGAACGTCGGTCTGAAGCTTGAAGATCCGCCCCCAGCGCCGGTTCTCCAGAAACACCTGGGTGAGCCAGAGAATCGCTCCGAGAAGGCAGACGAAAACCAGAAACGGAATGCCGTCGCTGATGAGTTCCCTTGATGCATCCGATCCCCGGTCATTCGACATGGCGGGCCAGAGTTTTCTTTCGAGCGTCTCGCTCGGAGGCTCGTGCTGGCCGTGCAGATTGTTGAACAAGTAGAAATCAGGATTGTGCGCGATCTCTGGATGCGCTTGCAGGAAACGTCCGAGCTCGGGATTGTTGTGGTCTACATACTCAGTATTGGCGAGCAGGGAAGGATCGCGGGCGACAACCTCTGCGAGGGTTGGGCTCAGGCGCAAGAACTCTAAAAGCTGGTCTTGCAAGCCCGCAACATCCTTTTCGCTGATCTGCGGAGGGTTTTGCTCAGTGGTCAGGGCGGTGCGCTGCGATTGTGCTGCACCAATAGCGCTGAACAACACAAGCATTGCGACTGCCGATCCAACTCCCGCCGCTACTCCGCGATTCCTGCTCATATCGATGTCCCTCGTTGTAATTGCGTTGCTGCGTCTCTGGGGATACAACGAAGGGCTGGCGGGATTGGTTAACAGGATTGGTGGAAATTCTTGGCTATGTCACAATCGGGGCGTTTGCTATCCCGGCGCCTCCGAATACCCTCCGGTAGCGCTCAACTTCCGCGGCAGGCCCCAGCGCCTTGGCATAGTTGTCGGAGAGCTTTACGGCGGGCCGCCCTTCCACGCTTGAGACCTTGCAGATCAAGCTGATCGGGTCGAATCCGCTTCCGTCGTTCGGATTGCATCCCCGGAAATCGTTGGTCAATAGAGTGCCCCAGCCGGCGCTGAACCGTATTTTCCTGTCTGGGGTCCACCTGCTGCGATCTTCGAAGTCGGCGCCGCTCCGGAATTCGTTCGGGCGAACACCATCCCCCGGCTTTCCAGCGAAATACGCGTGCAACCCGAGGATGGCGTCGACATCGAGTGAGTCGGATGCGATCACCAACTTCTCTCGAGGATCATGCCCTCGCTGCTTCAGCCAAGCAATGTATTCATCGCCTGCGACATACGGATCCTTGCTGTCGACACGTTGCCCGGTCCAATCGGCCACCCAGTCGGGCGCTCCGTCCAGAAACTGGGTTGTGCCGAAGGTGTCCGGAAGCATGACGCGGAGCGATCCTTCATAGGTCTGTTGCCACAGATCAAGGACGCGATATTGCGAGTCCTTCAACGCCACGTCATCCGGAGCGAGTGCCGCTACTACCATGGGAATCTCGTGCGCGTTTGTTCCGATGGCCTCAAGATCGTGCTTGTGTGCAAGAAAAGCGTTCGATGTTCCGATGAAGTTGCTGCCCAGGTTCGTCGCCATGGCGACGACAACGTATTCCTGCCAGAGAAAGCTATGCCGACGCCGCGTTCCGAAATCGGCAACGCTTAACCCCGGAACACCTCGCAATCTCTCGATCTTGTTCCAGAGCTTGGTCTTAGCCCGCGCATATAGAATGTCCAGGCCAAACTCGCTGAGCGTCTTCAAGTGAGCACGCGTCTTGAGCTCATCCAGAATTGCGAGCGCATATAGCTCCCACATCGTTGTTTCGGTCCACGTGCCTTCAAAGGTCAAGTGGATCTGGCCGTCCCGCACTCTGAGCTCATAATCAGAGAGCCGGAAATCGTTCTCGAGCCACTCGAGAAACGCCGGTTCAAAGATTCCTCTGCGCCCATAAAACGTGTTGCCAGCCAGCCACACCAGTTCGGACTTCCGGAACCTCCGCCCGCGCACGTGTTGCAACTGCACCTTAAGCTCCTCCACGTGGACGATATCCGCCATCCTCACTGCCGGATGCCGGTTGTACAGGGAGAAAGTAACGCGGGTTTTCGGAAAATGTTTCCAGATGAACTGCAACATCAGCAGCTTGTAGAAATCCGTATCGAGCAGCGACCGGATCACCGGGTCGAGTTCCCAATTGTGGTTATGAGCGCGTTCCGCGTGATTGATGATCATTGAAAGGGCGGGGCCATTCCGAACACCTTAGAGAATAAGGGAAGGAGCGGTGCAGAGGCTACTCCGGCAAAGGACGACCTTTGCCCAGGGATCCAGAACAATCATCCTGCGCCTGAAAGCCGTTACTTGGTCCCGTCGTAGTGCCAAATTGCCCGCTCGCGCGTCCAACGCATGTGACATTCGGGAATGGGGCTGTCACACGATCCAGGCAGCTTTCAGAATTGTTCTCGCAATGTAGAATTCTGCTTGCCTTCGTGATCTCGATCAAATTCCAGTGGAAGATTGCGGCTGCGGTCGTTGTGCTGCTGCTCTGCCCGCAGCTCTTCGCTGCCCCGCCGACGATTCAGATTCCGCATATCGAGTTCCCGCCGACCCTCGGCGACTTCGAAGGCATGTCACCAAACACGCGGGTCTCCGATCACATGTTGAAGGTTTCCGGATTTATCGCCCGCGAGCCCGCCGATGGCGCCGAGCCCACGCAGAATACAGACGTTTATCTCGCCACCGACTCCCGCAATCTGTACGCTGTGTTCCTTTGCTGGGACAAGGAACCCGAAAAAATTCGCGCCCGCATGACCCGTCGCGAAGATATTTTCTCCGACGATTCCGCCGAAATCATGATCGATACATTCGATGATGCCCGGCGCGGCTACGCCTTCGCAGCCAACCCGCTCGGCATTCAATGGGACGCACTCTGGACGGAAGGCTCCATCAGCAACGGGCAGCCTGCCGACTTCAGCGGCTTCGACCCTTCCTTCGACACGGTCTGGAACTCCGAAGGACGCATGACCACCCAGGGATACATGCTCTTGATCTCGATCCCGTTCAAGAGCCTGCGCTACCCGACCAACGACAAACAGCAATGGCGCATCATCCTCAACCGCAGCATTCCGCGAACCAACGAGAACCTATTTTGGCCACGCATCACTAACCGCATCTCCGGGCGGTTCAATCAGGCTGCCACCGCAACCGGGCTCGAGGTTTCACATGCCCGCAACATCCAACTCATTCCCTACGGGTTGCTGCGCGGTTTTCGCGACATCGATCAGCGCGAGCCGACCAATCCGTTCTTCGACAACCGCACGTTGCAGCCCGAGGCCGGCCTCGACGCCAAATTCATCCTGCACGACAGCTTCGTTCTCGATGCAACCATCAATCCGGACTTCAGCCAGGTTGAATCCGATCAGCCCCAGATCAAGGTGAATCAGCGATTCGAGGTTTTCTTTCCGGAGAAGCGCCCCTTCTTCCTTGAAAACAGCAACTACTTCACCAGCCCGATCAACATGGTGTTTACGCGTCGTATCGTGCATCCCGAGTTCGGGCTGCGTCTGACGGGCAAAGCCGGGCCATGGGCCGTGGGAGTTCTTGCCAGCGACGATCGCGCTCCCGGAGAGCTGCTTCCTCCGACCGATCCACACAGTGGTGATCGCGCGACCTTCACGATTGCCCGAGTGAGCCGCGATATTCTCGAGCAGTCCACGGTTGGCGCGATGTTTACTGATCGCGAGTTTGCGGGTGGACACAACCGGGTGGCGGGCCTCGATGCCAATCTCAAGCTGAATCAGAACTGGCGCCTGTAAGGTCAGGCCGTGACCAGTTCAACCTTCGATGCAATTGCCGGCACACACTCGGCCGGACCGGGCTACAAACTCGACCTTGAACGTGCCGGACGCAAGCTCAATTTGCAGTCAGTCTTCGTCGACTACAGTCCGGGTTTCGTCACGGAGACGGGCTTCGTCAATCGTGTCGACATCCGCGAGCAAATGCTGAATGCCAGTTATTACTTCCGCCCGGAAGGAAAGTTCCTGATCTCCTTTGGGCCGACCCTGCAGCAATTCAACATCTGGGATCATCAGGGCACTGCGCTCGATTATTTCCTTTACCCAGGTTTTCGCTTTGATATGGCGCGCGGCACTTACGTCAACTTCCATCCTTTTGCCTACGACGATGTGCGTCTTCGTCCGTCGGACTACAGCACTCTCACGCGCGTGAGCGCGTACCCACAACCGTTCTGGGGAATCGAAGCCGGGACCAGTTGGTTCAAGGAGTTGGACTTCACCGCCTTCTTCGTGTCGGGCGGCGGAGTGAACTACAATCCGGTTCCAGGGAACTCACCCGCGTTCGGTCATGAAGATCAAGGCAACTTCACGGTCACGTTCCATGCCCGCGGACGCTTACGCATCGACAACACCTACCTGCTCGAACACATTCGGGAGCGTGAATCCAACCTAACCGCGGTAACGAACCACATCTTCCGCAGCAAGTGGAATTACCAGTTCACCCGCGCACTCTCGGCGCGCCTGATTCTGCAGTACAACTCGGTGCTTTCCAATCCGGAAATCAGTTCGCTCTCGCCCACCAAGAATTTCAACACAGATTTCCTGATCACCTATCTCATTCATCCGGGTACCGCGATTTATCTCGGCTACAACACGGATCTCGGGAATCTCAATCGCGGTCTTGCGGTCGACCCGGTCACGGGATTCATCCTGACCACACCACGCGGCTACATGAACGACAGCCGCCAGTTCTTCGTGAAGGCGTCATATTTATTCCGCTTCTGATTTCGTGTAGCTCCGGACGCATTCGTCCGGAGTTGCGCGCAAGGAGCGCAATGAGACGCCGGATGGTGAGGACAACGTCGCTAAGATTGACGCGCTGCCACGCTCCGCGCCCGCACGAATGCGTCCGCCCTACACAAGTGCGCGCTTTGCTTCCAGGCCTTCGAAGACTTCTTCGGCGCGGCGCAGAGCTTCCTGGACGTTTTCGCAGATGTTTTCTTTGCCGATGATTTCGGCGAACTCAGCTTGATGGATGAGCTCGGAGGGCTGCTCTCGCGCTCCGCACAGGATCAAGGTTCGTTTGCTGGCATGCAGTTCTTTCGCGATCTCTTCCATTGCAAAAAGTCCGGTAGCGTCAAGCGCCGTCATGTTTCGCAAGCGCAGGATTACCACTGGCGGCAGCGTGTGCATGTTCTCGGTGACCGCTTGAATCTTGTCGGTCGCGCCAAACAGGAACGGTCCATGAATGCGGAAGATGGTTGCGTAGTAAGGGATATCTTTGTCCTGCAGAATGTGGACACGTCCGTCCTCGACGTAGTCCTCGGTCACTTGCGAGACGGTCGTGGTGGCTGCGATCCGACTGATGAAAAGCAGGGCGGCCAGAATCATTCCCGCCTCGACTGCAACGGTGAGATCGGCGAACACAGTCAGAGCAAACGTCACCAGCCAAATGCTGATATCAGTTTTCGTCAGCTTGAGGAGTTGCGGAATCTCTCGCCATTCGCCCATGTTGTAAGCAACGATCATCAGGATCCCGGCCAGTGCCGCCATCGGAACATAGCTCACTAGCGGTGCTGCGAACAGAAGAATGCACAACAGGGTCAGCGCGTGAATCATACCGGCGACAGGCGACTGGGCGCCCGCGCGGATATTGGTTGCGGTGCGGGCGATCGCCCCCGTCGCAGGCAGACCGCCAAACATCGGCGAGAAAACGTTGGCCACGCCCTGGGCCATCAATTCCACGTTCGGGTTGTGGCGGTCATTGCTCATGCGATCCGCAACGACGGCCGACATGAGCGACTCGATGGCTCCGAGCATCGCCACGGTGAATGCGGGACCCAGTAATCCATGTATGAGGTCAACTCGGAATTTAGGAATCTGCAAATGAGGCAGTCCGCTTGGAATCCCGCCGAAGCGAGTCCCAATCGTTTCCACTGGAAGCTTGAACAGATACACCGCGGCCGTACCGAGCAGCAATACCACAATCGGCCCCGGAATGCGCGGCGACACGCTGCGGCAGATGATTAATGTAAGCAGCGTAAACACGGCGAGCGCCGTTGCTGCAAACGAGAGCGTGTTGAAGTTGTGGGCCAGGGCTTCCATCCGAAGCCAGAAGACGCCCGGCACTTTGTCGAGATGCAGGCCGAAGAAATCTTTGATCTGAGTGCTGGCGATCAGCACCGCAATTCCGTTGGTGAAGCCGATGACGACGGGGCGCGGAATGAATTTCACCGCTGTGCCCAAGCCGGTGATTCCCATGATCACCAGTAGCACGCCCGCCATCACGGTACACATGAATAGGCCATCGACACCATGCACGGCGATGATTCCCGCGACCACCACAACGAAGGCCCCAGTCGGCCCACCGATTTGTGTCTTTGAGCCTCCGAGCGCGGAAATCAGGAATCCCGTGATAACGGCGCAATAGATTCCCGCCTGCGGCGTCAGCCCTGAGGCTATCGCAAATGCCATCGCCAGCGGCAAGGCCACCAGTCCGACCGTGACGCCGGCAATGAAATCGAGCAGGAATTTGTGACGATCGTAGGTTCTGAGGCAGAGAACGGACTTCGGAAGCCAACTTTCGCTCAGGAAAGCACGCGCCATTTTCCAATTATCGTCCTTGCTGAAACAATCAGGTAGTTACCCGACCAGTGACAGCGCAGTCGAGAGAGCATGACCGACTGTTTTGGAGGCCTGCGATAGACCTTCCGCGCCTGGTTCAAGCTAGCTTTTTCGGCGAAATCAGCCTCGACAGGCGATAATTAAAGGGTGCCATTTACCCTTGCACATAGCGCTGCCGCCCTGCCGTTCCGCCGGTTGCGGCTGGTTCCCTCGGCCCTGGTCATCGGGACGCTTGCGCCTGATTTCGAGTACCTGGTCAAACTCGATGCCCATGGACGGCTGGCGCACACTTTTCCCGGAGTCTTCGTCCTCACTCTTCCTCTGGCTCTGGTCGTTCTTTGGATTTTTCATCGGTTCGTCAAGCTTCCGGTAGTCCGATTGTTGCCGAATGGCGTCCAAGGAAGGCTATCGAAGGACATCACGGAATTCAGGTTCCTCGGCGCATCGCGATTTCTGCACATCGTTGTCTCCATTCTGGTGGGCATCGCGACTCACATCCTCTGGGACTCCTTTACTCATCGAGGCACGTGGCTGTACGCGCACTGGCCGCTTTTGCGACAAACGTACCACTTGCCGTTTGAAGGAACGATTCCTTTGTACAAGGCTTTGCAGCACGGAAGCAGCGTGCTCGGCGTAGGCGTCATTCTGATCTGGCTGGTGTTGTGGTACCGAGGAAATGGTGTGACGGCCCCCGCTTACGGATCGGTGTCGACGACGAAGAGAATTGCGATTTTCGCTGGCCTGATTGTCGTAGCCTGTGTCGGAGTGATCGTGCGCAGGTTCCTTGGACCCGAGCGGCCCATCGTGAACTTTCAATCGCGCAATTTCATGGTCGAGGCGGCCGTCACTGTGCTCGCGCTCGTCTGGTGGCAGCTTGTAGCTTATGGCGTATTCCAAAAAGTGCGGGGCGAAAATGAGTGAGGGTGGCGATCGTTCCTCCAGGCGCGTCGCTCCCCCACCGTATAATCCCTATGCGTACCGGAATGCGGCTCCCGGACTCCGCCAACGTCTTTCATGCGCTTTGAACTATTCATAGCCCGCCGGTATCTTCGAGCCAAAAGACGTCAAGCATTTATAGGCATCATCACCGGAATCTCGATCGTTGGAGTCGCTGCTGGCGTGGCGTCTTTGATCGTCGCGTTGGCGATCAACAACGGGTTCCGCCAGGACCTGCAGCAGCGTCTCCTCGGATCAACCTCTCACATCAGCTTGCAGCGCATTGCCGACGACGGCATCAAGGAGTGGCCTCCCCTGATGAACCGGCTTTCGAAGCAACCGCATGTAGTTGCGGCCGCGCCAGCAATTTTCGAGCAGGTGCTCATCTCTCGCGGTCCGCGCGCTCGAGGCGCCGTTCTGAAGGGAATGATTCCGAAGTACGAGCGGCAGGTCGGCGATCTCTTGAGTTCAGTGAAACAAGGATCGGCCGACGCATTGGAGGAGAATGGCCAGCCGGGTGCGCAACCCGGTTCGGGGATCCAATCCCCACAACCAACTGGACCTTCAGGACCAACGTCAAAGGCAGCGGACAAGGGTGCCAGCTCCACACAGGCTCCTGATGCACTCGCGGCTGTGAACCAGCGGGTTGCGGCCATGCCGCCTATCGTTCTGGGCAAAGACATGGCTGAGAATCTTGGCGCCACCGTCGGATCGGTTGTCGTCGTCACCAGCCCGCAGGGCGAACTGACGCCGTTCGGGACGGTTCCCAAGTACACGCGCTTCCGCGTCGCGGGCGTCTTCAATTCCGGGTTCTTCGACTACGACTCGAGCTGGGCATTCGCGCGGCTCTCCGATGCGCAGCAGCTTTTCGGCCTCGGCAATCTGATCTCCGTGCTCGAGTTCAAGATCGACGACATCTACCAGGCCGGTGCGATTTCTCGCGAATTGGAAGACGCCGCCGGCCAGGGCTTCATGGCCTCCAACTGGATGGAGCAGAACAAGGCCCTGTTCCATGCACTTCGACTGGAGCGCCTGGTCACCTTCATCACCATTGGGCTGATCGTTTTCGTCGCGGCGCTCAACATTCTCATCAGCCTCATCATGATGGTGATGGAGAAAACAAAGGACATCGCCGTCCTCATGTCGATGGGCACTCGTAAGGCACAGGTTAGGAATGTGTTCATGGCGCAGGGAGTTCTCATCGGATTCATCGGCACCGTGATCGGCTTGGTGCTTGGGTATGCGATCTCCTATGCTGGAGGCCACTATCACGTGATCTCGCTGTCACCCGAGGTGTATTCGATCGACTACGTGCCCTTTGCCCCAAGGCTCGCAGATGGCGGATGGGTAGCCCTTTTTGCCGTATTGGTGTCGTTTGTGGCTACGCTGTATCCATCGTGGTCAGCGTCGCGCATTCTTCCCGCGGAGGCGCTACGGTATGAGTAGCCAGAAGCGCGAACCTGGGCTTTGCCTGCCATGAAAATTACATTGGAAGGAAGAGAATGTTCGTTAACTGCAAGAGGGAATTGACAAGATGAAGACAAAATATCGGGCGTAAGGGCAATCCGCGCCGGCTCCGTGCGACGTTAAGTAACGGTCAATACTGGCCCAACTGTACGATGAATATTGCATCAAGGCGCTGAAAACGCCTATTTGGAACGAAAGGCTCCCGTTTTGCATCTAAAGAACGAGGAATTAATGCTTCGCGTGGAAGGCCTGAAGAAGGTTTTCCGGTCCGGCGAATCGGATCTGGTGCTCTTTGAGAATCTGACATTTGAGGTGAGGCGAGGAGAAATGCTCGCAATTGTGGGTGAATCTGGCGCGGGAAAGAGTACCCTTTTACACATCCTGAGCGCTCTTGATCGTGCTTCTGCAGGTGACGTATACTGCGCCCACTTGCGAGTCAATTCGTTGTCTCACGACGAAGCCGCCGCCTTTCGCAACCGGGAAACCGGGTTTGTATGGCAGTTCCACTATTTGCTGCCAGAGTTCACAGCAGCGGAAAATGTTGCCATGCCATTGCTGATGCGCGGACGTACCTGGCAGCAGGTCGAGCCGGAAGCCTTACGCTGGCTGGGTGAGGTAGGACTCGAGAAGCGTTCGCATCATCGCTCCGGTGAACTTTCAGGCGGTGAGCAGCAGCGAGTCGCACTTGCCCGCGCCCTCATCACCGGTCCGAAGCTGTTGCTCGCCGACGAGCCCACCGGGGACTTGGACGGGCAGACAGCGGAAGCGGTTTTCACTTTGATCACGCGGCTCCATCGCGAGCATCAACTTACCTCCCTCATCGCCACGCATAACTTGTCTTTTGCCCGCCGTTGCCAGCGCGTTCTTCGGTTGGGTCGAGGCCACGTGGAGGAGATTTCGCCGGAGTCGCTTCCGGTTTAAGCAATGGAGCGACGATACAAGAGGGTGCTCAGATTCACCATATGGTTGATGGCGAACTGGAGACGGGCACCCGGGGATGAATCGCAGAAGAGAGCCCGAAAGGGTGAACGAGGGCCCTTAAAGGCCGCGTAGACAGGCCAAAGAAGGGTAGGGGTTTAGGCCCAGTGGCCTAGCGGCAAGATTCGTGAGACAAAGTGCAAGAATATGGATGAAAGTGAGATCCGGAGGAAATCCACAGCTGTTCCTTCGGTAACGTGATCATAGGGTTAGTGAATCGTTTCGGTACTTGGGTTCTGGGCCCTTTGATTGCATAATGTAGGGGTCAGGTTCGGGCCACGTTCGGCAGGCCGGGCAGGATAGCTTCTTCTCGGCAGGAAGGTTCAGGGGGAAGGGCATTATGTTTGAACGCTACACGGAGAAAGCCAGGCGCGTCATCTTTTTCGCACGCTACGAGGCCAGTCAGTTCGGGTCTCCTTATATAGAGACCGAGCATCTGCTCCTCGGCTTGCTGCGCGAAGACAAAGCCCTGACTAACCGTTTCCTGCGCTCGCACGCCTCAGTCGAATCCATTCGCAAACAGATTGAAGGACATACCACCATCCGCGAGAAGGTGTCGACTTCGGTCGATCTCCCGTTAAGCAACGAATGCAAGCGAGTTTTGGCTTACGCCGCGGAAGAGGCCGAGCGTCTGTCGCATCGCCACATCGGGACCGAGCACCTGCTGTTGGGGCTACTAAGAGAAGAGAAGTGCTTTGCGGCTGAAATCCTGCACGAACGCGGACTGCGACTCTCGACCATTCGCGAGGAACTGGCCCGTACGACCCAGGAAAAGGCGCAGCCTCAACGTCAGCGTGAAAGTTCGCTGTTAGCGGAGTTCTCGCGTGATTTGACACAGGCCGCCATGGACAGTCAGCTTGATCCCTTGGTCGGTCGTGAAGGCGAAGTCGACCGCGTCATTCAGATCCTCTGCCGCCGCACCAAGAACAATCCTGTGCTGATCGGAGAGCCCGGCGTTGGTAAAACAGCCATCGTCGAAGGCCTCGCCCAGCGCATTGCGGACGGGGAAGTTCCGTCGTTCCTGGCGGACAAGCGGATCCTGGCTTTGGATCTCTCTCTGATCGTCGCCGGAACGAAGTATCGTGGTCAGTTCGAAGAGCGCCTCAAGACCATCATGAAGGAACTGATGGAGTCGCAGAACTCCATCATCTTCATCGATGAGCTGCACACACTGGTTGGCGCCGGATCGGCCGAGGGCTCCCTCGATGCGGCCAACATCCTGAAGCCGGCCTTGTCGCGCGGCGAAATTCAATGTATCGGCGCAACCACGCCGGGTGAATATCGCAAGTCGATCGAAAAAGATCGCTCGCTCGAACGCCGCTTCCAGGCTGTGAAGGTTCCGCCGCCAAACGAGACCGACGCGATCAAGATCCTGTTCGGGATCAAGGACCGCTACGAGAAATTCCACGCGGTTACTTACACCGACGACGCCATCAACTTCGCCGTGTCGCACTCGAACCGCTACATCCCGGATCGGTTCCTTCCGGACAAGGCCATCGATCTGGTCGACGAAGCTGGAGCGCGCGTAAAGCTGCGCCAGACCTCATTGCCGGAAGAGCTGACTGAAGTTCAGAAACGTATCAAGTTCATCGTCCATCGGATGGAAAACGCCATCGCGAACCATGAGTTTGAGAAGGCGCGTTTTTATTCCGACGAAGAACGCAAAGAGCGCGAGAACCTGCGCGCTCTTCGCGAGAAATATCATCTCGACGAATCCTCGACCGGTGTCGTCAACCGCGAGGACATCGAAGACGTCGTTTCCCGTTGGACCGGCGTACCGATCACGTCGATCAAAGAAGAAGAGACGCAGAAGCTGCTCCGCATCGAAGAGGAGCTTCATAAGCGGATCATCTCGCAAGACAAATCGATCAGCGCCCTGGCTCGTGCCATCCGCCGTTCACGCGCCGGCCTGAAGAACCCGAACCGGCCCATCGGCTCGTTCCTGTTCCTCGGACCTACCGGCGTCGGCAAGACCGAAGTTGCGCGCACCCTGGCGCAGTTCATGTTCGGAACCGAAAAGGCTCTGGTCCGCTTCGATATGTCCGAGTTCATGGAAAAGCACTCGGTCTCGAAGCTGATCGGGTCGCCTCCGGGATACGTCGGCTACGAAGAAGGTGGGCAGCTCACCGAACGCGTGAAGCGCGCTCCTTATTCCGTAGTCCTGCTCGACGAAATAGAGAAGGCGCATCCGGATGTCTTCAACATTCTGCTGCAGGTCTTTGAAGACGGCCAGTTGACCGACGGCCTCGGCAACACGGTCGACTTCAAGAACACGATCATCATCATGACGTCGAACATCGGTGCCCGACACCTTCAGAAGCGAGAAGGCCTGGGCTTTGCGTCGACGAAGGAAAACGATATCGCCGATAAAGTCGAAGAGCTCGTGAAAAATGAGGTCAAACGGACCTTCAATCCCGAGTTCCTCAACCGTCTGGATGAAATCATCATCTTCATGGCGCTGAACGAGACCGACCTGATCCAGATTCTGGAACTGATGGTCAACCAACTCAACCAGAACCTGGCTCAGAAAGCGATTACGGTCACGGTCGCGGACGATGCCAAGAAGTGGATCCTCAACCAGACACTGACCGACCGCAGCTACGGAGCCCGTCCGCTGCGTCGCGCTCTACAGAAGTACATCGAAGACCCGCTGTCCGAGGCGTTGATCCAGGGCACGATCACCACGCGCCCCGCGTTCATCGAGGTCTTCCTCGAAGACAACAAACTCTTCTACCGCCCGGTCGATGCCGAAAAGGCGGAAGGAGTGTTGTTGTACGAGAAATAGCTCCATGTAGGGGCGGACGCATTCGTCCGCCCCGAGGAGCAAAGCGACGAGTGTGGTTTCGCTTAAGCTATTTCGACCCCTGTCTCCGCCGCCAACCTTGATGCATTGCGCGCTGAACGTGCCACTAGGACGAATGCGTCCGGAGCTACATGTTCCTTGCCGCTACTTCCATCTCGGCTCGCGGCTGATCTGGTCTCTGCCACACCCACCGATAGTCCATCCAATTCGTGACCAATCCCTTGCGCATCGGATTCTCCAGAACGTAGCCGACCTTCGCATCGAGTCCCTCTGAAGATCGGAGCACGTGGTCGAACGACTCCTCCTGCCAGACCGGCCCGTCCGACGCAATCGCTGGTTGATTGCGCGTGCCGACGCTCCTTTGATCGACTGTAGAATTTGCGTCAAAGAATAAGTTTCACGTCTTTGCTCGTTGATTGAGGGAGTCAGAATCAGATGAACATGATCGGGCATGACGACGACCACGTAGAGTTCGTATTTCCTGCGATGGTCATGCCAGCAAGCGGAGAGAACGATGTCGCGCGCCAGAGGCGGCAGGATCCAGCGCGATTTCGTGACGAACGTGATGAAATGTGCCGTGTCGTCTTTCTGCAGATGCGGCAGATTGCGCCGGTAAAATTGCATAGCAGAAATTCTGGCACGCGAAAGAAGAGGGAACATTCAAAGATGCCCACGAAATCGTGATAAATTCCCAAGTCGGGAATGCTTGTGTAGGGGCGGACGCGTTCGTCCGCCCCGAGGAGCGAAAGCGACGAGTATGGTTTCGCCGGTGACTACCGTTGCATTTTTCCAGTACAACCGAAATCATCGCGCGCTGAACGCGAACCCCGAACGAATGCGTCCGGAGCTACACGAAAATCAAGACCGCGGACATGGGTGACAGTGAGGTCCATTCCGGTGGTACGCTTTCACCTGAGGAAAGCTCATGAAACGACGTACATCCCATCTGTCCGCGCTCATTGCGATCGTCTCCGCGCTACTGGCATTCCCTTCTTCTTCCAGAGCGCAGACGCAGATCGTTTGGCAGGGGCATACCTGGAACGTCACAAATGGCGGCATGGCTGGCGTGGCCCACGGTAGTCCCAGAAACGTCTCTGTCGACGCCAAAGGACGTCTGCATCTGAGCATTCAAAAGCGCGACGGGAACTGGACGGCTGCGGAACTATTCACCGTTGAGAATCTGGGCTTCGGAACCTACCAGTGGGTGGTTGAAGGGAATGCCTGGAACATGGACCCAGTCACCGTGCTTGGCCTGTTTCCCTACGGTCCGGTTCACAAAATCGGCGGAGACGCGACCAACGAGATCGATATCGAGTTTTCCAAGTGGAACAACACCTGCGTGTGCAATGCCGATTTCACCGTCTACCCGTCAGCTTCACGCCAGGGAAAGCCCAGCTACGAACTGAATTTCAAGGTCGATACGGATACGACGCTCACCACGGCGCGCATGGTCTGGAGTTCGAACCGAATCGTCTTTACGATGATGAAGGGAAATCAGCCGATCGGGACCACGAAACAAATTCTCAAGACGGAGACATTCAATTCGTCTGACGCGACGGACATTCCGCAGCAACCGATCCCTACGGGCATGAATCTCTGGGCGTTCAAAGCCGTGCCCGCAACGAATCAGTCATTGATCATTCGGAGCTTTCAATACGTGCCGTAGTCGCGGGATGTCGTTTATTTTTTCTGCAGGGCCCCGAGGATTCCGCGTGCCTGCTCGATGTGATTGATGTCGTGAGCTGCCATGTGCGAGCATAGTTCGCGCACTGTCATCTTTCCCCGTTCCGAATGAATGCCGTGTCGGCCCCACTGCTCGGGCGTGAGATGCTCGAACATCCTCAGATTGGCCTCGCGCAACAATCGAAACATGGCCAGTGCCTCGCCGGAACTCCACGACGCGTAGTCTCCGACCTTTGCCCACATGTCTTGATCAAAGCCGGGCAGTCCGACTCCGTCGTGTTCGAGCATCTGGCGATACCGCCACGAGCTGGCAAGTTCGTCCTCGGCGAGATGGGCAAGAATTTCTATGACCGACCATTTCCCGGGCGCTGGCGAGCGAGCCAGGTCAGTCTCGCTGACGTTCTCAATCAGGGATGCCAGAGTCCGCGGCGCCTCCCCCTGCATTGCGATCGGATCTTTCCCGGCAACGTAGCTTCGAAAACGCTCCTTGTATTGTTCAGCTGTTTCCGCCATTCCGATCTCCTTTTCATCACAGCAATATTGACAGGGGTGAGCGCGGGCCTCCGGACTAACCCCTAGACCTTTTTGACGCGCCACAATTTAAGATAGATGAATGCAAGTGACGGTTTACTCCACGATGTGGTGTCCTGACTGCCGCGAAGCGAAGAGATTCCTCGCAAAACATAACATTCCCTTCACCGAGATCGACATCGAAACCACGCCTGGAGCCGCCGACGAGATCGTCAAGCGAACCGGTAAGCGCGCGATTCCTCAATTCGTCATCGACGGCGAATGGATCCAGCCCTATGACCCCCGCGAGGGATTCTTATACGACGAGATGACCAAACGCCTGGGAATCGACAAATAGTAGCTATTCCCGTGTCTGTAGTGCTGGAGTTCCACCGGATGTAGCCAGGGCCATCTCGTTCTTGCCCTCCCTCACAAGCCGCTGAACAGCAAGTAATTACAATCCCCCTTCCGTGCCATAACCCACGGCCATCCCCTTCTGTACCGTGGAAAACCCGCGCCAGACGGGCGAAGATGCTTCTCGAAGCCGAGTTCTTGAGCCTCAGATTCATACTTGTTCAAGAGGCTGAAAACGAACGACTTGGGCTACCGGGAGACCACCACTTCGACAGTTATGGCCGAAAACGACATCAACGACGCTGGATCGAACGATCCCGACCCTGCTAAAGAACTCAGATCTGCGGAGGAATGCAAGGTCCTGGAGACTTGGCAGCAGATGATTCAGGGCTTGCTGGGGATCCTGTTGCTCGCCGGCGCTCTTACGATGGTCTTTTATTACGCTCCAATCCATGCTCAAGGAACGCATCCCGACGACCTGCAGAAGGAAGTCCATGAACTGACCGCGCAGGTGGAACAACTCAAGCGCGAGCAGGCCATGCCGGCCGCCATTCTGACTCAATACCGCAATTCCATCGGATACATCTATGGTGTGTACCAGGTTGGCTTTGAAGGCCAGCGTCCCGAGATTCGTGCGCGTGTTTCCGGCACAGGATTTCTGGTCGCGGATGGCCTCATGGCTACCAACCGCCACGTGGCTCAGCCGTGGTTTGGAGACTCCGAGGCACAGAAGTTGATCGATCAGGGTGCTACCGCGACCCTTGAGAGTCTGGTGGTCTTCTTTCCCGGATCGCCTACGCCGGTGAACTTGTCCCCGGCCTCAGTTTCGAAGACGTCAGATTTGGCCGTGCTCCGGGCGGAGGAATCCGATGTGGTTCGCAGCCTCCCGATACCTCCATTGGCAAAGTCGGCTAGCGCACCTGGGCAACTCGTCACCGTAATCGGATATCCGATGGGCATCGCCGGGATGGTGGCAAAGTCGCCCGCCGGAATTTATGAGCGCCTCGCTTACCGGCACAATGACATCAGCGCCGCCAGCGAGTTAGCCGCGCTGTCGTTGATTCGCCCCTCAACCACCTGCGGACACCTCGGTGACGTGGTGGGTGACAAGCTCATCTACGATGCTCCAACCGCCCACGGCGGCAGCGGAGGCCCGGTCTTCAATGCAAAAGGCGAAGTGATCGGCGTCAACTCTGCTTATATGGATGGCTTCACCGGCGGCACCCTCGGCGTTTCCGTTGAATCGCTCCGGCCGCTTATTCTGGAAGCACAAAAAATCCGCTAATAGTTAAACGGTCGCCGCACGCTCACCGACAGAGTCTGTCCTCCTACGCGCATTCTCATCTTCTGCGATTGCTCTTTGGTAAACAGAAGAGTCCCCATTCCAATATCCCGCAGGCTTCTGTCTTCCCAGATAGGCTCCATGATTCCCATATGAGAGTGCGCGTGACTGCCTAGCAACACGTGACCGAGTTCGTGCGCGGATACAGCTCCCAGCAGCCGGCCCATATTGATCGCCAGTTTGCCATCGGCCTTCCGAATCCGGTTGAAGAAAATGTCGATGTACTTTCCCTCTCCTCCGTCTCCCAGGAACGCTTCCCCGAATACCCACTCGCTCGAAGTTTTACCGTCTGGAACGATATGCAGGATGAACTCGTCGGAACTCGGCACCACTCGGCATAGTTCATCCCAGTCCTCGCCTGTACAGTTGAGCCATGTGATGTCTATTCCGGCGATGCGAAAGACTCGTGTGGCTTCCGCCTCCGCCTCCTTCAAGACGGCGGGACCGACTCCCGCGCTATCGTTCACCAAAACCGTGATTTGACTCGGATCGCTGTACCCGAGGGCCATTCCGCAAAAAATGAAAATGGCCGCCATTACCCGCAATCCACTTCTGCCCAGGAACTCCATCGCCTTGGCCTCCGTATCCTGTGACAGGGTGGTTCAGGTGACTGCGTGCCTCAAGGCTTGGCGGGTAACGCAACGGTAAAAAGTGGGTGACGGGCTAACTTTCAATCCGTCAAACAGTTATGGGATTGGGTGACATGGGGACAAGAGCAGTTCGGGCGCTGGGCTCTGACGTTCTGGCGAGCAGCAATGGCAATGGGTTAGGGCCGATCCGCCGCTTCGGGATATTCGAAATCGATCTGCGCGCCGGCGAACTACGCCGCAACGGCTTCAGGGTCAAGTTGCAAGAGCAGCCGTTCCAGGTGCTTGCCCAACTTCTTGAGCGCCCCGGCGAGGTGGTCACACGCGAGGACTTGCGCAACCATCTCTGGCCGGCCGACACCTTCGTTGATTTTGACCATAGCTTGAACGCGGCCATCCGCCGCCTGCGGGATGCGCTTGGCGATTCCGCCGAGAACCCAACATTTGTTGAGACGGTGGCCCGGCGCGGATACCGGTTCCTCGCGCCGGTCAGCACGGCGCTAGGCAACGCGGCGGAACTCGCCTCTTCGCAGGTCACCGAGGATGTCCCGCTCGAGACCCCAGTCGCCGAAGCAGCACTCCCCAAGGCTTCAAATTTACGCCCATGGTGGATCGCCGCCACGGCAGTAGGATTGATCCTCGTCGTCGTCGGCCTGCTGATCGGATTTTTTCTCGCGCCGCACGATTCCGCCCCCTTGCGCGTCACTCGCCTGACGGCGAATCCAGTGGACGACCCGGTTCGAACCGCCGCGATATCTCGTGACGGACGTTACCTCGCTTATTCCGACGATAACGGGTTCTTTCTCCGCCAGGTCGATACCGGCGAGACTCACGCCCTCGCGCTTCCCGAAGGCATGTCCGCGGCCTCGATCAGCTGGTTCCCCGACAGTGCTCACATGATTGTCGGAGTCAATGGGCAGGGCCACGACTCCAGCCTGTGGGAACTGTCGGCCCTCGGCGGCAGCGTGCGAAAGTTCGTGGACGATGGCCGCGTCCCCGCCATCTCGCCGGACGGTAAACGAGTCGCCTACATCGCGGGCAAAGCGTTGCGCGAGCGGATATGGGTAGCCGCCAACGATGGAACTCAGCCGCGAGAACTGCTGGGAGAAGACGGCGACTTGTTCGGCGGAATTGCCTGGTCGCCCGATAACAAGCGACTCGCGTACACCACCGCCAAATTCGCCTACGGCAACGGCGTAAAAGCAGTGATTGATATCGTGGAAGTGCGCGACTCCCGCTCTTACAGCGTGGCGTCCCCAACCACTGTGGTCTCGCTCTTCGGACTCGAAGGCCCTCTGGTGTGGGCCGCCGATGGCCGTCTCATCTACTCACTCGAAGAGCCGCGTCCCCGGCAGATGGATAGCAACCTGTGGGCGGTTCGCGTAGATAAGCAGATGAAGCCCCAGGGCGCTGCGCAGCGTCTGACCAACGATCCTGGCGTCGTTTTTGCCGCCACGGCATCGGCCGACAGCAAGCGCATCGCGTACGTCAAAGGAGTTCCCGAGCCCGATGTCTACGTCGGGAAACTTGATTCCGCCGGTAAACTGAGCGAGCCGCAACGACTGACGTTGGATGATCGCCAGGACCTGCCCTTCGACTGGACCAGTGACGGCAAGCAAGTCATCTTCATGTCCGATCGCACCGGTGTATTCAATATTTACAAGCAGGGACTGAATCAATCAGTCCCCGACCTCGTGGTCAGCGGCAGCCAGCAGACAGCCCAGCCGAGACTGAGTCCCGATGGCAAACAACTGCTCTACGTGATCTATCCGAACTGGGGAGATTCAAGCCGCGAGGTTCCATTGATGCGCATGCCGCTGGTCGGAGGCGCTCCGCAAGAGATCGCCAAGGCGAACTTCATTAACAATCATCAGTGCTCCCGCGCTCCCGCGAACGTCTGCATGTACAGCGTGGTCAGCGAACACGACATCACGTTCTTCACCTACGATCCGCTGAAGGGACCGATTGCACAGGTCTACCAGATCAAGGACGATGTCAATGAACTCTATAACTGGACGTTGTCGCCGGACGGCACCACGCTTGCCATCGCAAAAGGGAAGTGGGGCGACGAAGAAGCCCGTATTCATCTGGTCCGTCTCAATGGCGGCCCGGATCGATGGTTGAATCTTGATGGCTGGCATGGACTGGTCTCCCTTGACTGGGGCGCGGACAGCAAAGGGCTGTGGGGTGCATCCACCGGCGGAAGAGAAAACGCGCTTGTCCATATCGACATGCAGGGCAATGTGCGCGTGGTGTGGCGTCCCAAAAAACTCAATGTGGGATGGGCGATTCCCTCGCGCGACGGAAAATATCTGGCGCTCCACGTCAACAGCGAAAGTGCCAACGCCTGGATGCTGGAACGTCCCTAGAGTAGCGCGGCTTGTGTAGGGGCGGACGCATTCGTCCGCCCCGCGGAGCAAAGCGACGCGTGCTGCAGGCGTCAATCTACGTCGAGGCCAGTACTGTCCCTCATCCGCGCAGCCCCTAGAACGACCAACGCAGCGAGAACTGAATCAACCTCGGATTTCCCGTCGTCTGCACAATCTTTCCGAACGGACTTCCCGCCGGATTCACGAGGTACTGCTCGATATCCGTCACCGTGGGAACTCCGAAGTTTGTATGGTTCCAGATATTGAAGAAGTCGGCTGCAAACCGGATATCCTGCCGCTCCCCGACCTTGAAATGCTTGAGCAACGAAATGTCCCAGTTCTGCTGGAATGGGCCATGATAAATATTGCGGCCGAGATCGCCGAACCCCGTGGTGCAGAAGTTTGGATCGAGCGCGCAATTAGCGGGATCCACCAACGGCGCCGTAGTGAAGGCCAGCGGATTCAGATATCCATTGGCTACGCGCTGCCTTAAATCTCCTCCCGACAATCCGCTTGCGACCGTCGCCCCGGGCGCAATGCTGGCTCCCAACAGCGGAGTGCTGCCCGCTCCCAGGAACGCAGTGCCCGCACCCGAATCAAAAATCGAGAATGGAATGCCGGTCTGGAAGATGGAGACGCCGCTGACTTGCCATCCACCAAGCGCCGCTCGCTTGATGCCCGTGGAATGTTGGAAGATTGGCAGTTCGTAGGCGTAGCTTACAGACAAGCGGTGCGGCCGGTTGAAATCGGAAATTCCCCGCGAGGCGTTTACGCTGCTTTGATCGTTATACGCGGTATTGAAAGCGGTATTTCCCGTCGACGTGGCGTCGATGTTCTTTGAGAAAGTGTAAGCGGCCTGGAAGTAGTTGTTACTCCATCGCCGCGATACCGTCGTCTGCAGCGCGTGATAGATCGAGTACGCGTCGTTGGCGAAGATCTGGTATCCGCTATATCCGTTAAGTCCCGGCGTGGGCGTGCGCGCGATCGCGTTCGCAAACGTATCGGTTGTGATCGTGTACGGATTCCCGCTCGTGTCCGTCACTGTGAAGGGGTGCTTCATCGCGTCCACCGACTGGATGCCATCCCGAGTCTCGCGCAGATGGATTCCGCGCGTGCCGACGTATCCGATTTCGAAGACCCAATGCTTGCCCAGTTCGTGCTGCACTGTGAGATTCCACTGCTGCGTGTTCGGGACCACAAAGTGTCTCGGCACTTCGAGCACGAACAGATTCTGCGTGCTGTTCACGCCCGGGCCACTGCAGCCGCCGTAGGTTGCCGCGCCATTGGTATCGGGAAAACTGGTTAATTGAGCGAGGCAAGGCAGCCACGCGGGGTTCAGTGTGCCCGCTGTGGGTACCGCGTTCGCATTCGTCGTCGGCGTTCCCGTGAAGAAGTTTCCCATCGAAAAGCCCGGCGTTTGTCCGAAGAACACGATCGGGATAAACGGCGACTGGAAGCTCAACTGGTCGATAGCGCCCACGTCTTCGCGGACGTAGTAAATTCCGTAGCCACCGCGGATCGTCGTCGTGTGACGTCCCATCACATCCCACGCGAATCCCACGCGCGGTCCCCATCCAGTGGAAATATTGTTCTTGAACGTCGAGCCCGACGCGCTGCCCGACAACCCGCCCACGCCAAGCTTGTTCACGCAACTTGGATAAACGAACGGATACGTTCCCGATGTGGTGAGGTCCGACTCGATGTTGCCGATGTGGCAGGCTCCATCACTAAATGCGCCGAGAAGTTCTGTTCGCAGTCCCAGGTTGAGCGTGAAGCTGGGTTTCACTTTCCAGTCATCCTGCGCGAAGACGGCGGAATTGCTCTGCTTGTAGGCATGGTTGTATACGCCGCCGCCGCCAAAGCTGAACGCCGGGGTGCCGCCCACAAAGTTTCCAAAATCGGTCTCTGTGGGCTGAGGTGTTGACGAAGAAAAGCTGCCCGTTGAAGACCTGCGGGAACGATTTGTCGAGCCGCACGCGAACGTACTGTCCGCCGACTGTCAGCGTATGTGCGCCTTTCACCCAGCTCAGGTTGTCCACGAAGTTGTAGTTGTTCTGCGTCTGGGCCTGGTTCGCCTGCGGCGTCGGGTCCGAACTGGAATCCAGATGTCAGGAACGTGAATTTGTAGATGCTGCTCGACAGATTGTTGGTCGGACGATCAATCCCGGCATCAGCCACGGTTACCGGGTTCACGTTGACCGCGGTGTTGTTGATGTGGACCAGCCCGAAACGAAAATCGTTGACCAGTCTTGGGATTGAAAACGTGAGTTTCCGAGATGATGAAGAGCCGGTCGTGAATTGGCAGTTTGTACGGAAAGTTCAAGTCAGTCCCGCTGGCCGCGGCGCCCAACGAAGCCTGCAGACCGCCGGCGCCGAACGGAATGTCCTGCTCTGAATTCGAATAGAAGAAGCGCGCCGCAACTGTATCTCGCGAATTGCGGAATTCATGATCCCAGTTCGCCGTGAACTGGTCGTCGGTGAATTTTCCGGGCTTGCTCACCGTGAATTGGACAAGGTCGCCTGGAGCCGCTCCAGTTGCGTTGGGTGCCGGGAAAAGGAATCCATTGGCAGGCGCGCCGAATTGATCGCTCTGAAATGAAAGCAGGTTGACTGCAACCGGATCCGCTGTCGGTACTCCAAAGTCTGCCGCAAGATTGCCCGCGTTGGCCGCTCCACGGTCCGAAGCCGGAACGTAAGGGATAAACGTGCTGATCAGGGTTCCCGGCGAATCGCCGCTGCGCTGGCGCGTTCCCTGATAGTTGACGAAAAAGAATCCCAACTTGCCGCTCTTGCTCACCGGACCACCCAGGCTGCCGCCAAAAATGTTCTGCTGGATCACCGGGCGAGGCGATCCGCTGCCCTTCAGGAAGTATTCGTTGGCGTCCAGCACGGTGTTGCGGAAGAACTCGTAGGCATCGCCGTGGAAGTCCAGCGACCCTGATTTCAGGATGGCGTTGATGTTGCCGCCTCCGTTGCGTCCCTGGCTTGCGTCATAAAGCGATGTCTGCACCTTGAATTCCTGCACCACGTCAGGATTGGGCAGGGGGGTGTTCGTCAGTTCGGCGACGTTGTAGTCAGTCGCGCTGATGCCCTCAATCGCGTAGTTGTTATTGTCCTCGCGCTGGCCGTTTACTTGGATGCGCACGTTGCCGCGTCCCAGTTGCGCCGCCGCGTTCAGGTCGCTCTGCGCACCCGTCGACAACGTCAGCAGCTGCTGGAAGTTTTGCGTGGCCAGCGGCAATGAGCGGATCGTCGTACTCTCGATCGCCTGCCCCGTGGTCGCATCGCTGGTATCCACGGTCTGTACCTCAGCCTGCACTTCAATCTTCTGCTGGACCGACTGCGTCGCGAGCTTGATCGTCATCCGCGTGGTTTCGGTAACCCGCACCGCGACGTCAGAAACCCTGGTTTCTGCGAAGCTCGAAGACTGAACGCTGACCGCGTACGAGCCCACTGGCAACAGTGGCGCCGAGAATGTCCCGTCGGTGTCGGTCTTCAGCGTACGTTCGGTGACACCCGTACCCTGGTTTGTGATGCGCACGTCGGCCCCGGCTACAAACGCTCCACTCGGATCCTGCACGGTGCCGTTGATAGCTCCGGTTGCTCCACCCTGAGCGAAGCTGTACGCGGCAAGAGCCATCACCATGAAGCTGAGTACGATGAACCTGATTGAAGAACTCGCCATGCTCTCTCTCCCCACTTGCAAACTTGGATTTGTCGATGGTGTCTATTGCAGCGTTGCAAACGGCAGGCATTGACGACAACGCGCAGAACACGGCTTGGCAGGGACGTGTGATGGCCACATCCAAACGCGATGTCCGGGTAAGAACAGTTTCGCCATAGCCCTATGGGTATAGCTCCGCCTGACACATGCCTTCGTGGAATGCGAAAAGCTTACCCAATGTCGATGACGCTTTTCAAGCATTGATCGAGACCACGTAACCGGAAGCTAACTCACCCAGAAAATGCGGCCCCGGAAGTGTGGAAGAGCGGCCTTCAGGGCCGCGTCAGAGCGGTTGTGGTCTGCCATTGAGGTGTCATCCTGAACGGCGGCGAAGCCGGCGTGAGGGACCCCACTTAGGTCGGAATACCTCTGATGCGGCAGAAAGGAACGTCTTTGGTGCATGCAGCGTAGCAATCTTTTCGACTGCATCGGGCTGCAGAACGTCGTAAGGTCCTTCAGGGTAGCTTCGGCTCTTCGCTCGGACGAAAACGTGGAAAAGGGCCTTCAGGCCCCGCGAGAATCAAGCTGGCGCCCCAACTCCGACATCCGCCACCGCTAACGTCGCCCCATCCGCCAACTCCGCCTTCCGCGCACCGCGCCGGCCGCCCATCCTCCACAAATACATCGCCGCATACGCGCGCCAGGGGCGCCACGGTTCCGACCGCTCGTCGAGATCGCGTGAACTGTCCAACGATAAAGCACGTAACAGACCCAGATCGCTCGACGGAAATGCATCGGGCTCACCCAGCGCGCGCATCGCAATATATTGCGCCGTCCAATTCCCGATCCCCGGAATCTCGCACAAACGGCGCAGGAAATCTTCCGTGTCGATCACGCCTTCGAATTTTATTTTTCCGCCGCTGACCGCGCGAGCCAGTCCGCGGATGGTTTCAGTCCGCGCGCCCGTGAGCCCGATTGATCCAAGCTTGGCATTCGCCAGAGTCTCGGCTGAAGGGAAGAGATGCGTCAGTCCGACCGGTCCCGCGAACGCCTTGCCGAACGTGCTCGCGATCCGTCCGGCAAGGGAGGTTGCCCCTTTGACCGTCACCTGCTGCCCCAGGATTGCGCGGACTGCCAATTCGAAACCGTTCCAACTTCCCGGCACTCGCAGTCCGGGATCCGCCTGCACACTCGAGGCCAGCGCCGGGTCGTGCCGCAGCCCCTTCACGATCGACGCCCAATCCGCACTCAGGTCGAACATCGCCCGGATGCGTTCAACAATGCGGAACAATGCACGCGGGTCGGGGAAATCGATGCGCACCAGAAGAGCATCGCGCGCCGGGTCGAGAGAAACCTCGAAATAGCCGGCAAGATTGTTCATCGAGATGGTGCGCCGGTAGGCCGAACCGTCGACCTGTTCGACGCCGGGAGTCGACCGCGGCGCAAGGAAGTCCAGCATCCCCTGCCAATGGTAGGGCGGACGAAAATGCAGCCGGAACAGGTACTGATTGTCAGCCTGAACCGTCCGCTGCCGCGCCAGCCGCCGGATTTGCGTGGGAGTTCGATGATAGACCTTGTTGATTCCGGCATTGAATCGCCGCACGCTGCCGAAGCCTGAAGCAACTGCGACCTGATTCATCGGCAGATTGGATTCGTCGATCAGCTTCTTGGCAAAATGAAGCCGCCGAGTGTGCGCCACCGCCATCGGCGTCGCTCCCAGATGTCTCACAAACAAGCGGCGCAGATGCCGCGCCCCGACTCCAAGGCGCTCGGCGAGCAACTCGACCCCGCCATCTTCCAGTCCGCTTTCCCCGATCAGGCGCAGAGCTCTGGACACAGTGTTCGACGTGCCCAGCCAGGCAGGAGTACCCGGGCAACTTTCAGGGCGGCATCGCAGGCACGGCCGGAATCCAGCCTCGGCGGCCGCGGCAGCAGTCGGAAAATAGCGCACATTCTTTTCTTTCGCCGTAGGCGCAGGACAGATCGGGCGGCAATAAACCCCGCTCCCGACCACGCCGATGTAGAACTTTCCATCAAAGCGTGGATCGCGTGAGAGCCGCGCGCGCGAACATACTTTCCAGTCGAGAGCCATGGATTTTCGCCGCAAATACGATCGGCAGTTTGAGTAGGATAGTCCTTCGGCACCCCTATTCTAGACGTTTTCGGACCAAGATCGTTTGAACCTGCGAGGTCCGCAAACGTCCATCTTTCAGAGATCAGAGTCCGGGAATGTCCATGTTCACTCCACAATCTCCGCTAATGTCAACGCAAGACGCGGTGGAGTGATGGGAAATCGGGTTCGCCATTGTATTGAATGTCCGAGGTGCTACACGCGATATCTGCTGGGATTTAGCCCGTATCCCAACGGATCGTATCTCGTCCCGATCTCAAGAGGTTCGTGGGAAGCCTGGACTCTCTACTGCTCCTGCCGGTCTCCACACACCCCGAGTCGCTGGAATTCAATGGAATTGAAGCCCTGCGAAGTCTCCAGCGAAGCCCACACCCGCGGCTACGGCCCGCCTGGAGAGATCGTGCCCCTCCGAAGACCTGTCTGAAATCAAGGCGGAGTGAGTACGGTGACCTTCCTTAGTGGTACTTAGTGTCCTTAGTGGTAAAAAGCGGCGGATGTAAAACGTCTAAAAATGCAAGTTCTATGAATTTGCGTAAATCGCTGATTTGAACAGCGGAAACGAATATGTGTACGTACAAATATGTACCTCGAAATGTTCCCGAAGGAACACTTTGTACAATTCAGCCTAGCGCTTTGGTGAACGTTTTGATCCACCCTTACGGGTAGCCGCAGACTTTTTCGATCCAAATACGCGCGCGAAAATCTTGTCGACGTTCTTAAGCTGGCGCGGAAGATCGAATGCGTATTCGATCTGCTTGCGGGGAACTCTATCTGTGATGGCCTTGTCAGCAAGCACAAGCTGATGGAAGTCGAGGCCTTCCTTCCATGCGCGCATCGCGTGCGACTGGACCAAGCGGTACGCGTCTTCGCGGCTCACGCCGTTTTCCACGAGGTCGAGCAGCAGTTGTCCGCTGAAGATGAGTCCGTGGGTGCTCTCCAAATTCGCGCGCATGCGATCGGGATACACGAACATCGTGTCGATAACGTTCGCCGTTTTCGTCAGCAGATAGTCGGTCAGCGTCGTCGAGTCAGGAAGAATGACTCGCTCGACCGATGAGTGCGAAATGTCGCGCTCGTGCCACAGCGCAACGTTCTCGAGGCCGGCTTGCGCGTTGCTGCGCACCACGCGTGCCAGGCCGCTGATCTGCTCGAGCGTCACCGGATTCCGCTTGTGCGGCATTGCCGACGATCCCTTTTGCTTCTCGCTGAAAAATTCCTCCGCCTCGCGTACCTCAGTGCGCTGCAGATGGCGAATCTCGGTCGCAATCTTGTCGAGCGTGGATGCAATCACCGCCAGCGTTCCAAGATAATGGGCATGGCGGTCGCGCTGGATCACCTGAGACGAAACCGCAGCAGCTTTCAATCCCAAACGCGCGCAGATCTTCTCTTCGAGTTCAGGTGTAAGGTGCGCGAAGATGCCGACGGCGCCCGAGAACTTTCCCACTCGCAGATCGTCGGCGGCAGCCATGAAGCGCGTGATGTTGCGCTGCGTTTCCGAATACCAGTTGGCGATTTTGAATCCAAAGGTGATGGGCTCGGCATGAATGCCGTGCGTGCGCCCAATCATGGGCGTGTCTTTGAACTCCCACGCGCGGCGTTCGAGGACTTCCGCCAGCCGCTGTAAATCCTGCGCGATCACTTCAGAAGCCTGCCGGATCAGGAGAGCCTGCGCGGTGTCGACGACGTCATTCGACGTGAGCCCGTAGTGGAACCAGCGCGAATGCGGGCCGACGAACTCCGCCACTGCGGTCGTGAACGCGATGACATCGTGGCGGACTTCACTTTCGATTTCGTGAATGCGTTCGACGCGAAAGTCAGCGAGCTCGCGGATCGCCTTGGCGGCTTCTTTGGGGACGAGTCCTGCTTCGGCCAGCGTTTCGGTCGCGGCGACTTCGACGGCAAGCCAGGTACGGAAGCGGTTTTCATCGCTCCAGATGCGCGCCATCTCGGCGCGAGTGTAACGGGGAATCACAGGGCGTCTCCTGTCCCGATGTGGACTAAAGATTTTAAATGGAGCAGGTGACGGTCGGCTAGGGCTGGAGCCTCTGGCTATATCGGGCAACAAGAAGCCCCACTCCCCGCCATACACAGCTCTGGGGGAAATGGGGCCACTGCGGCCGCCCCCTCTGAGCAGCCGCGACCGCTGCGGTGATATGTATCGAGTATATCGTAATGCGATACATCGCTGCTCAACTTATCGCGACACGATATAATAAATGTATGAAAGGTCTCAGCCAGGCGGAATATCAGGCCTTGGCTGAGTTCCGCTACCAGATTCGCAAATTCCTGAATTTCAGCGAGCAGGCGGTACGCAAGGCTGGCATCGAAAAGCAGCAGTACCAGCTCATGCTGGCGATCAAGGGGATGCCCGAGGGCGTCAGGCCAAGAATCAGGGAACTCGCCAACCGGATGCAGTTGGAGCATCACAGCACAGTTGAACTGATCAATCGGCTTGAGGCGAATGGTTGTGTCCGCCGGGAACGATCTGTAGACGATCGCCGCGAAGTGTTGCTGGCACTGACTGGTAAAGGAGAGCGAATCCTGGCGGAACTTGCCTTGTACCATCGCGAGCAGCTCCGATCCACCGGACCTGAGCTGCTGGCCGCACTGCATCTGGTCCAAACGCCGGAGCAGGCAGGCGAACGGAGCAGTAGAGCTACCAAAAAACGCAAGTGATGAGACTTCGTTCAACTCGACATCGGATTGCATATGCGCTGGTGCTCGTCGCGATCCTTAGCGTGCTGGCTGTTTTCTTCTTCCCAACAATCGAAGGTCCGTACTCTGCGGTGAATGGACCTGTCACGGCGCTTCTGTCGGCCCGGGCTGCCGCGGGTCTCCGAACTTCTATCGTTCATGCCGGACTCATGGGGCTACCGCTCTGGTTCAGATTGTGCATTGCAATGTTCTCCTGGACCCTGAACAAGATCCCTGAAGTCATCGCGGAAGAAGTTCGTATGGGGCGATGCTCGATACTGCGCTGTTGATTTCCTTCCAGTAGTCCCCTTTTTCAAAAATACCCGTGGCGCGCGTGGCGCAAGCTCTGCGCCGCCGAATCTCACCGAATATCGGCAGGTGTCACCTTGACCGGGTGGCCGATGCGCCGAAGCGATCAACAGGGGGCGTTCACTTTTCGCATATCATGAGTGAATTTATCGTACTTGGATTGCAGGGCAACGAGATGGCGCTGGACAGAAGCCTGAACCTTCGCTTGTACTTCCGGCAACAGCCGGTGATGTTCGCGTGGGTCTCCGTCCTGCTGATTATTTTTTTCATCTTTGTGACGGGCCTATCGCGCGCGTACTACGCGCAGCGGCAAGCGCTGGGCACCCGGTGGTTCAGCCGTGGAGCCGCCGACCTGAAAGCCAAGAACTATGCCGCCGCCGCCACGGAATTTCGCACCGCTTTGCTGTATTCAAGAGACGACTACACCTACCAACTGAACTTGGCAGAGGCACTTCTGGGATTGGGGCACACCGGAGAAGCCTCGGCATATTTCCTCAACCTTTTGGACCGCGAGCCGGAAGATGGCGTGGTGAATTTGGAACTGGCGCGAATTGCCACAAAGCAGGGCGAGACCAACCAGGCGGTGCGCCACTACCACGACGCCGTATACGCCGCATGGTCCAGCGATCAGGAATGGCAGCGCCGAGATGCGCGCTTCGAACTCATCCAGTTTCTATTGCGAATCAACGCCAAGGCGGACGCACAGTCCGAGTTGATCGCGCTGGCGGAGAATGTCGGTGATGATCCGGCATTGCAGGGGCGGATCGGCGACCTGTTCCTGCGCGCGCAGGATTACGAACATGCGTTGGCGGCGTTTCGCCTGAGCCTAAAAACGAACGAGCATAGTGCCGCAGCGCTGGCGGGAGCTGGACGCGCAGCATTCAACCTGCACCAGTATTCGGAGGCGCAGCGATACCTGCATGCGGCGACCACTGAAAATCCGCAGGAGACGCAAAGCGCAGACCTTCTCAAGACCACCGAACTCGTGCTGCGTCTTGATCCGTACCGGCGGCCCGTTTCGGCCGGAGAGCGGAGCCGCGCCGCAGTCGAGGCTTTTGCGATCGCGGGCGAGCGATTGAAGACATGCAGGATTCCAACCGGACCATTGCCCGGGGGAGCGCCCGCCTCGATCAATCTCACTGAGGAGTGGTCGGCGTTGAAGCCGAAAATCACTGAGCAGAACCTGCGCAGAGACCCGGAGCTGGTGGATTCCGCGGCGGATATCACCTTCCGCATTGAGCGGCAAGCCAGTATTTTTTGCGGAAAGCCATCTGGCCCTGACCTGGCGTTGCTGCTGATAGCGAAGTTGCACGAGGGATCATAGAGTGAGATTGACGTCGAAAATGGATACGGATGTTTTGGCAGATAGGACGCTGCTGCCGCCACCGGCTGCGGCGCTGCCCACTCCTGCAAGGAGAGCGTTGTTGGAAGCCATTTTCCGCGAGGATCGTTTCTTCCTCGTCCTCTCGGTGTTCATTGGAATCTCGGCGGGACTGGCGGTCGTGTGTTTTCGGTTCGCGATTGACTGGGCGCGCCTCTATCTGCTGGGGACCGGAGCGGTGCTGTCGACATCGCGCATGCTGTTGGCCCCGACGCTGGCGGGATTGGTGATCGCCGTACTTGTCATTCACTGGTTTCCAACGACGCGCGGCAGCGGCGTCAATCAGACCAAGGCGGCGCTCTACATATACAACGGTCATATTCCATTCCGCACGGCAGTGGGCAAATTCATCACGGCGGCGCTCGCCATCGGATCCGGACATTCGCTGGGTCCGGAGGATCCATCGCTACAGATCGGCGCCTGCCTGGCGTCGGTTCTCGGACGCAAGATGCGCCTGTCACGCGACCGCATGAGGCTGATTGCGCCCGTTGGCGCGGCGGCGGGGCTGGCAGCCGCATTCAACGCTCCGATTTCGGCTGTCCTTTTCGTGATTGAAGAAGTGATTGGCCGCTGGACGGCGGGCATTCTTGGCTCGGTCGTGCTGTCGGCGGTGTCGAGCGTCGTCGTGATGCGGTGGTTTCTGGGATCGGAATCATTGTTCCGCATCCCCGCGGTAGAACTGAAGAGGCCGTCGGAGCTGGTGGCTTACGCGATCCTCGGCGTTGCAGGTGGGCTGGCATCCGTCGCGTTTTCGAGCGGCATCGCGGCCATACGTCCGTGGGCAAAATCGCTACCGCGCTGGACGCACTACTTCCAGCCAGCGATCGCAGGACTGCTGATCGGGATGATCGCACTTTTGGGTGCGCCGCAGATCATGGGCGCGGGCTACGAATACATCGATCAGGCGATGCACGGACAGTTCACATGGGAATTTCTCGCGATCCTGGCGGGACTGAAGATCGTGGCGACTCTTCTATCGTTTACCAGCGGCACGCCCGGAGGAATGTTCGCGCCAACGTTGTTTATCGGAGCGATGCTAGGGGCGGCGGTGGCCGGAGCGCAGCACGCATTGCTGCCACAATTGACGGGATCGCCCGGACACCTATGCGCTGGTCGGCATGGGCGTGCTCTTCGCCGGATTTTTGCGGGTGCCGATGACGTCGGTGTTCATGGTGCTCGAGGTCAGCGGAAATTATTCGATCATCGTGCCCGTGATCGTGGCGAATACTTTTGCATATGTGATCGCTCGCGGGCTTGCAACCGACCGCGATCTTCGATCTCCTGACACGACAGGACGGTCTGGAATTGCCCTCGATGGAGGAGCAGCGGGAAGAGGACATCCTGCAGGTGGAAGATGCGATGCAGAAGGTGAAGGGGCCTGTCCTGGAATCCGAACAAACATTGGAGCAGGCGCTGCAGAAGATCGATCAAAACGACGGCGAACATTGGCTGGTGCGTTTGAGTCCGAGCGGATGGAATGTCGTCAGCAAAGAGCAACTCACCAAGATGGCCGCAGAAGAAAAGGGCGCGTCCACTCTGGGATCGCTGCTGCCCATTCTGCACGTTCCAATGCTGCATCCGGATCACCCGTTGGAGACGGCGTTGCGCTACATGGATCGCTGGCCCCTGCTGCCGGTAGTAAGCCGCGCAGATTTCCGCCAGTTGGAAGGCGTGATCTCTGAACGGGATGTGCTGGCTCGGTACCGGGAGTTCGGGGAGGGATAGCGAGGGCTGAAGCCCGGTTTCTTTTGCCGCTGAACGCGGCGCTGAAGCGCCGCTCTTCCACGGTTGTCCGGACACTCTCTTCGAACCACTCTCTTCGAACATTCTTCTCCCAACGTTCTCTTTTTCCGGTGGACGTGCGGGGTCGGGTCTTAGTTCCTGATTCGTCCGTGGGTTGTTTCTGTTCAAACGTTGGGACGTTTCTAGGGAGGTTGGACAAGTAACGGGGGCTAAAGCCCGGTTTCTTTTGCCGCTGAACGCGGCGCTGAAGCGCCGCTCTTCCACGGTTGTCCGGACAATCTCTTCGAACCACTCTCTTCGAACATTCTTCCCCCAACGTTCTCTTTTTCCGGTGGACGTGCGGGGTCGGGTCTTAGTTCCTGATTCGTCCGTGGGTTGTTTCTGTTCAAACGTTGGGACGTTTCTAGGGAGGTTGGACAAGTAACGGGGGCTAAAGCCCGGTTTCTTTTTGCCGCGGAACGCGGCGCTGAAGCGCCGCTCTTCCACGATTTTATCCGGTCAGCGGTTCTGGTGTTCAGTTGCCGAAGTGTGTGCTCGCAAGTCGCACGCCATATCTTCCAAATCCTGTCGTGCTGAAACGTGTTCAACGCAACCGTGGAAGAGCGGTCCTTGTAGGGCCGCGACCAGCGGTGCCTGAACACAGTTGGGCTTTTAGCCCCTGTGGTGCTTCGTCGAGGCGGATCACGTTGGCTGCTGATGAATACGGACACGCTTCCGGGAACGCAGCCAGATGTGCTCGTACGGGATTCATCCGAATGTATTCTCGATGGTGGACATAGTCTTGCCAATCGCGTACACGATGGTTCGTGAAGCTTGGCTGCCAGGCGGGCGATCGGGATTTCAAACGGTAGGAGAATCCTCCCTTGATGAATTGCATGGCGCGTTCAACCGAAATCTCCGGGGCGGGGGTTAGCAGCAGATGGACGTGGTCGGGCATCACGACGAATTCATGGAGAAGAAATTTTCGTTCATCGCGATAGTGCGCTAGAGTCTCGATCAGGAGGATGGCTGTTGTGTGTTTGCGAAAAATCGGGAGGCGTCGAGCGGCAACGGTCGTGATGAAGAATGTGCGGTCGCAGTCCATTTCGCGATGGTCGTTGGGAAAGAAGCGATTGTCGGTGAGGTGCATCACAATTTTTAGCGGAGAATTCCAGAACGGTACAGAGGGCCTAAAGGCCAGTTCCAGGCGAGGGCATGTAACGCGGCCCTTGAAGGGCCGCTCTTCCACGGAGTGTCGGCTGCAGTGACTTCCGCAACGAAATTTCCGGCTTCAGTCAGCAGAGTCGCATGCAGAGCAAACCAAATTGACGCAGGACTCAAGCGCTCTTGAAAGACGAAAAAAAGGTCACGGCTCGCCGTGACCTTTTTGAAAAGCTGGGGCGGACGAAAGCGTCCGCCCCTACACAGGCTAATCTAGCTGCAGCCGCTGGTGCTGCCGCAGCTGCTGCAGCGGTAGCAGCTGCCATTTCTGGTCATGATGCTGCCGCAGAAGCTGCAGCTTGGGGCGTCGCCCAGGTCGATGAGGCTTGCAAGGGCGTCGGCGGCGTGGATCGATCCCGCTCCCGGCTCTCGCGTGCCCGTCTCCGGACGTCGTACCGACGGCGTTGCTTCCTCGGTGCCGGCGCTTTCTAACTGGGGAACCACGCCTGACGGGCGCAGCCTCAGGTTGTCGAACAGCATCTGCTGCTGTCCGGTCAGGAAGCGCAACTGGAGCCAGCGGAAGATGTAGTCCATGATGCTCTTGGCGTAACCGATGTCCGGATTGCCGGACCATCCGTTGGGCTCGAAACGGGTGTGCGCGAATTTTTCGCAGAACAATTTCAAGGGCACGCCGTGTTGCAGCGCGATCGAGACCGCGAGCGCGAAGCTGTCCATCAGGCCGCTGACCGTCGATCCTTCTTTGGCCATGGTGATGAAAAGTTCTCCGGGATCACCGTTGGGATAGAGGCCGACGGTGATGTAGCCCTCGTGGTCTCCAACCTTGAACTTGTGCGTGATCGATGCGCGCTCTTCCTGCAGCTTGTGACGCACGGCGCGTGGTGGAGCGTTGAAATCCTCTTCTTCAACTACGGCGGTGACCGTGACTCCAGACGACTTGTCTGAACTGGCGGTCTTGGTTCCGGCGGCGCTTAGCGGTTGCGACTGCTTGCATCCGTCGCGATAAATTGCTACCGCCTTGATGCCGAGTTTCCAGGCCTGGAGGTACGTCTCCACGATGTCTTCGATGGAGGCGTTGTTTGGCAGATTGACCGTCTTCGAAATGGCTCCGGAGATGAACGGCTGAGCGGCCGCCATCATGCGGAGGTGTCCGAGATAGTGAATGGAGCGAGTGCCCTTAGCGGGCTTGAACGAGCAATCGAAGACGGAGAGGTGATCGTCCTTGATGAGCGGCGCGCCTTCGATTGTGCCGGTCGCGTCGATGTAGCTGACGATGGCGTCAGTCTGCTCATGCGTGTATCCGAGCTTGAAGAGCGCGGTAGGCACGGTGTTGTTGACGATTTTGATCATGCCCCCGCCGACCAGCTTCTTGTACTTCACAAGGGCCAGGTCGGGCTCGATGCCGGTAGTATCGCAATCCATCATGAAGCCGATGGTGCCCGTGGGAGCAAGCACGGTGACCTGGCTGTTGCGGTATCCGAATTTTTCGCCGTGCTGCAAGGCTTCGTCCCAGCACTGCTTGCTGGCTTCGAAGATGGGAGCAGGAACGTTGGCCTTGTTGATTCCGTTCACCGATG
Source organism: uncultured Acidobacteriota bacterium (assembly GCA_963820895.1). GTDB lineage: Bacteria > Acidobacteriota > Terriglobia > Terriglobales > Acidobacteriaceae > Sulfotelmatobacter. The sequence continues at coordinate 5,058 of CAWGBW010000014.1, read as the reverse complement.
CGCGGTGCATGCGAATCACGTCGAGGAACGGCTCGCGGTTGATGTACCAGCCGGGACAAGCGCCGCCGGGCATCACGTTCGATCCGAGATTCGTCTCGGCCAAGTTCTTCTTGGTCGGTTCAGTTGCGGGCGTCAGCGGCTCACATTGCTCGGCGATGCGGCTTGATTGCAGATAAGCTTCGCCGCACATGATGGCGGTGACGCAGGCAGCGTAGTCGCGTCCGCCGTCGGAATCATAGGGATGACCCGCTGCCATCAGCAATGCGCCAAGGTTCGCATAGCCCAATCCAAGGGGCCGATAGTCATGCGAGTTCTTCATGATCATTTCGGTTGGATATCCGGCGTTGTCGACCAGAATTTCCTGCGCGGTGATCAGAACGTCCACCGCGTGGCGATAGGCTTCCACGTCGAACGTGCCGTTGGGCGCGAACTTCAACAGGTTGAGACTCGCCAGGTTGCAGGCAGAGTCATCGAGGAACATGTACTCGCTGCAAGGATTCGAGGCGTTGATGCGCGCCGTGTTCTTGGATGTGTGCCAGCGATTGACCGTGGTGTCGTACTGCATGCCGGGATCTCCGCAATGCCAGGTCGCTTCGGAGATTTTGTGGAGCAAGTCCTTCGCCTTATAGGTCTTGACCGCGGCGCTATCGGTTACGCTGCGCGTGGAGAAGTCGGTGTCGCGAACCACCGCGTACATGAAGTCGTCGGTGACGCGCACGGAGTTGTTTGCGTTCTGGAAGAAGATCGAAGAGTAGGCGTCGGAGTCGGGATGCGAACCGTCGTATCCCATGTTGACCAGCGCGTGCGCCTTCGCTTCTTCTTTCTGCTTGCACTCGATGAACTCGATGATGTCGGGATGGTCGACGTTGAGGATGACCATCTTGGCGGCGCGCCGCGTCTTGCCGCCAGACTTGATGACGCCGGCGAAAGCGTCAAATCCTTTCATGAAGCTGAGCGGGCCGCTGGCCGTGCCGCCGCCAGAGAGCGTTTCTGTCGATCCGCGCAGGGTAGAGAGATTCGTGCCCGTGCCGCTGCCCCACTTGAAGAGCATGCCCTCGGTCTTCGCCAGGGTAAGGATGGAGTCGAGCGAGTCCTTTACCGAGTTGATGAAGCAAGCGGAGCACTGGGGCTTGGAATATCCGGTGACGCCGAATTCAACTTGCTGCGTCTTGGCGTTCCAGTGCCAGTTCTGGCCGTCGGAGTTGGGCTCGATGCGATCGCATCCTACGTTGAACCAGACGGGAGAATTGAAGGCCGCGTACTGGCGAACGAGGATGTGCACCAGTTCGTCGTGGAAGGTCGCGCCATCTTCGTGGGTGCGGAAGTAGCCCTGCGACATTCCCCAGTCACGGATGGTCTCGGCCACACGTCCCACCAGATCGCGGACACCTTTTTCGCGATCCGGCGTGTTGAGCTTTCCGTGCAGGTATTTGCTGGCCACGATGTTGGTGGCGGTCATCGACCAGTCCTTGGGGACTTCGACGTTTTTCTGCTCGAAGATCACGTTGCCCTGGGCATCGGTGATGGCGGCAGTGCGGACTTCCCATTCGACTTCGTCGTAGGGCGAGACACCGGGCTTGGTAAAGAGGCGACGGAAGGAGAGGCCGGGGGACTTCTTCTTCTGAACCGCTGAGTTCACGGGGATCGATGGGGCGGCGGTTTCGTTGATGGACTTAACTTCTGGCATTGATCTCTCCTAATTAGATTCTACGGGTAGTGCATCCGATTCGCCGCGCTGGGAGCGGAAACCGGGGTGGATCAGACTGCGATTCTTTTGTAAAGAACAGACAAACTGGACGCGCGTCACTACGCTGCGTCGAACTTCTCCGCTTTCCTCTTAGAAGCCTGAGGGAAACGGATACGGATGATGAATATTGGTGGCTGCCCCGGAATCTAGCGGAGGGGCCGCCGAAGAAGAATCCTGCCGGGCGCCCAGTTCCACGCCCTCCGAAATAGAGCCGGCAGCCGCGGAGTGCGTCCGTGGCGTTTGAAGGTGGCCGTCATCGAATAGCACGGCCTGACGATCGTCTACCGGCGGAATATATTCGGTCGCCGGAGTCAGTTCGAGCGAAGTTGCAAAGTGGGATCCGATTCCCGTGACTTTTTCCGTCGAGGAGATGATCCATTGGTTCAAAGCGCTGGTAATGCCGTTGCGTTGTGACAGCTCTTCAATCACAACGAAGCGAACGAAGTAGCGTCCCGACTCGAGGCGCGCGCGCATGGGATTCTGATGCGAGAGCATGCGGTCGAGGACGAAGGCCATATCCTCGGCTTCATAAAATTGCGTGACGGCCAGCATCCGGCGCGATCCGGGCTCGGGCAGCTGGTTTGCGGCGGGAGTGTCCAAATCCATGATCTCTTCCGCGATGGCAAAGACACCGGGCTTGCTGGGAACAAAGAGCAAGCTGTGATGAGAGTCGCAACGGAACCATCGCGACCATTGCAGGCGGCGATAGTCCAAGGGGCGATCAAAACCATGGCGTGCCAGCGATTCCGAGACGAGGCGAGTTAGACCTTCCATTTTGGGCTCCTGGACCTGCCTGGCTCGTTACAGCGAAAAGAGCGTGGCAAACGTTTCGACGATGCTTCGACGATCAACTCGCAAGAAACGTTTTGCGTGAGACAACAACTCTCCTCAGGTTGTGAACGAGCAAGGTTACTGATTCTGCTGGCTGACTTGTGCTGCCGTCGTAACCCCGGGGGGAGGGACGGGGAACGGCCACCGCACTCACTCTGCTTCCGGCTTCTGGATTTCGGTTTCCTGAAGACCTGAAGGCTAGACTTATTGAGTTTGAGGTTCGGGGCGCCGGGCTTAGGATCTGAAGCCCGGGCGCCTGAGCCTTCCTGCCTACGGCAGCGCCGAGTCACCTCTGGCTCGAGCCCAACCGCAAGTACTGCCCTTCACTCTCAAAATCCCGGCCCATTCCCGTGGACCGAAATTTTCGTGCTTGGGATTGCAAAGTTACTCCCGCCCGTTGTACCTGTCAAGAGAGAAACACAATAGGTTGTATCCCTAGCAATGACGGGCTTGATGCGGGTTTCGGGACATTTTTTCCACATTTGGGAGCTCAAAGCTGCTGCTCTTTCGTTCCCATGAAGCCGAGGTGCGACAGTAGGCGAAGGCTTCGCACCGGCTGCGGTGACTTTCGGCGCGGCCGGCCTTCCTCCGGATTCCGCTGGAATCTGTCCGCAACCGGCGGGAGAATTTTTGTCGATACGATTTCTTCCGCGCGAAGCGGTTCGCAGCGAATCTGTTTGGAATTTGTTGCGCGGGCACGGACAGGAGCCAGACCAAGTTCTTTGACGCGCTGATCGGCTACCACTTCCACAGAAGCGGACATCGGAACGTAAACATCTTCGAAGATCTGCCGAGGAGCGATGCTGATAACGCCATCGGAGGATTCGACCAGATAGTCGCCCTTGCGTCCGCAGTGCTGACGTCCGAGAGGATCGGTAAAGGTGAGGCTGTAATTGAGTTTTCTTGCCTTGACTAGAAATCGAGTGCGATACGTCTTCCATTCCATAGATTTCATGGTTCTGAACCCAGTGGCTGAGTTGGCTCTATGACGTGAACTGGCTGCTGCTTCCTGCTGCCTTTTGGGACCCGAAGAAAGCTGCACATTCTGTGTGAGGGCGAAGGAAAATGTACGAGCGAATGGCTCGCGGGTCAATTCAGTATTTTTGGTGCAATTGAGGATAATCTCCGCTGCGGATTTTATGTCTCGATGAGAATTCAGGAATGCCCGAGAAGCGGTTCTCCGCGCCGCTTCCCAGCTATGTTTTTTCGAGCGACCTGCGGAAGAAAAGAAATCTGCTACAGTGGGCAGCCGGATTGTCCACAGGGCGTGCACAGGAAATGCAAAAAGAGAGTGTCAAGTTGTTTTCAATTTTGAAGCGGAGGGAATCATGCGAAACGTCGCCGGCTTCGCGCTGACTATTTTTTTGGTCTCGCTGTCTGCACAAGCATCGGACAAAGTAGTCGCGCTCCGCTGCGGCAGTCTGTTCGATGGGCGCTCAGACTCTCTGCGGAAAAATGTAGTGATCGTGCTTGAGGGCGAGAAGATCAGGGAAATCGCGGCCAGCGCGCCCGCCGCTGCTGAAGTCATCGATCTTTCGCAGCAGACTTGTTTGCCCGGACTGATCGACACTCACACACATGTTTTGCTGCAGGGGGATATCACCGCTTCCGACTACGACGAGCAATTGCTGAAGCAGTCGAGCGAGTATCGCGCGATCCTGGCGACGGTGAACGCGCGACGCGCGCTCGAGTATGGATTCACTTCGATCCGCGATCTCGAGACCGAGGGTGCAGGCTACGCCGATGCCGACGTGAAGAAGGCTATCAACGACGGCGTGATCCCGGGACCAAGGATGCAGGTCGCAACCCGCGCGCTGGATGTGACGGGAGCCTATCCGCTGCAGGGATATGCCCCGAACGTTAAGGTGCCGCATGGCGTCCAGGTTGTGGATGGCGTGGAGGAGGGCAGGCAAGCCGTTCGGGAACAAATCAGTCACGGGGCGGACTGGATCAAGGTCTACAGCGATCGCTCCTACCGGGTGCGCGAAGACGGCATTCTCGATGACATCCCAACCTTCACGCTGGAGGAATTGCGCGCCATTGTGGATGAGGCACATCGGGAACGCCACAAGGTTGCTTCCCACGCGATGGCGCTCAACGGAGTACACAATTCGGTAGAGGCCGGCGTCGATTCGATCGAGCACGGCAACTACATCGCAGAGGAAGACCTAAAGACCATGGCGTCGCGCGGGATTTTTTATGTTCCTACGATTTTCGTGGGAGAGTACGTGGCGCAAGGGCGAGCCGCCGAGGGAGCTCCGGTGTGGGTAAAGATGATCCAGATTCACGAGGACACCTTTAAGCGTGCGATGAAGGCGGGAGTGAAGATTGCTTTTGGAACCGACGCGGGAGGCTTCGACTGGAAGATCGATCCTGCAAAGGAATTTTCGTCGATGGTGAAGTTCGGAATGACTCCGGCGCAGGCCATTCGTTCGGCGACCGCGACGGCGGCAGAGTTGTTGGGGATGAAGGATTCTCTG
>CAWGBW010000013.1:0-62473 GCA_963820895.1 uncultured Acidobacteriota bacterium | reverse complement strand
AATCCACCAGCGTCGAACAAACGGAGGAAGCGAAACCAGTCAAACTCGGACCGCAAATCGCGAAGGCGCACGGCGTCACGTCGCCACAGAGGAATTTTGTGTATCTTGCGTCGCCGGCTGCGGGCAGTTGCTGTCCGCAATACGCGCAATTCGCCCAAGCCGGCTCAACGGGCTTCTCACATTTCGGGCAGGTTGGCTGCAGCAAAGTGCCGCAGTGCGGACAGAATGGAAACTTTGCCTTTTCGACATGCCCGCAGCCGGGGCACGCCTTCGGCAGAGGGTCGCGGAGAATGAAGTACAGAATCATCCCAATCGCATTCGGAATGAAGATCGCCAGCAGCGTCCACATTACGTACCGCATCTGCCGCCGCTTCGCGTCGCCATAGATGTATCCGATCAGCGCAACCCAAGCCACCTGGAGCAGGAGAAATCCGTAAATGAGCAGCGCCTGACCCCAGCGCGGCCATTTGCCCATCTCCGGATCCGTTGGCGCCACGAAGAGGAACAACGGCACCGTGACGCACAAATAGGCGAGCCATGCGACGACCCACGCCGCCTTTGGAATCACGCGCAATTCCTTTGTGAAGCGGCTCATGCCAGCCTCCTTTCGCCGCGCTGCCGGATTGCCAGCATCACTGCGGCCACCCCTCCCACGAGCCACCCTAGCGCGGTGAACCCGGCAAAACTGATCCACGTATGGCTGAACTGCGGCTCGAGCAAGTTCCCGAAACGTCCGCTCACAAAGTGGAAAACCGGCCAAGTCGCAATCGTCAGCAGCCACGCAAAAGCCACGACAACAATCATTACGCGGCGGTTCCAATCGCGCTCGGCCCTTTCGGTGAGCTTCGCCTCCGCACGCGCCAGCGTGGCCTGCACCAGCCACGAAGAAGGCTGCGGCGTTGGCAATCGGCGGAGTTCGCTCACAATCGGCCCCCAAGCCCCCAATTCGTTCGAGCAGGAGATGCAAGACAACAGATGCTCCGCAACCTGCTTTTCTTCTGCGCTCGTCAGCGCGTCGGCTGAGGCCAGCGCCAGCAGTTCTCGAATCTTGTCGTGCTCGCTCATTGCCATGTACCTCCGGGATACCGCGCTTCGAGCGCGTAACGCAATTGTTCCAGCGAACGTCGCAGCCGCGCTTTCACGGTTGATACCGGAACCGCTGTCACCTGCGCGATTTCCTCAATCTTCATCTCATCCTCAAACCGCAATGTGAGGACTTCGCGATAGATCATCGTCAGCCCCGCCATCGCTTCGCTGATATCTCTTCGGCGCTCGGCCGCGAGCGCGTGATCGAGCGGCGTGCGGTCTTTACACGGAATCCGGTCCGCCACGGTTTCGCTATGCCAGCTGTTGGCGAGCGGCTCGTCCAGGCTCTGCGGACGAGTCCGGCGCAAATGATCGATCGCCAGGTTGCGCGCGAGCGTGAACAGCCAGGCGTCGAAATTGCGACTTCCATCAAAGGAGCGCATCTTCTCGACTACCCTCAACCATGTTTGCTGGAACAGGTCTTCCGCCTCGGCAGGCTGCCGCACGATGCGCAGCAGGTATCGATACAACCGATTCTGGTACCGGGCAATCAGTTCCGAGAGAGCGTTCAGGTCGCCTCGGCGAAGCCGGACCAAATCCGCATCCACTGCCACAAGCCCCTCCAGCGATAGTGCGGCCGCCCCCACCATACTCGTAATACGGATGAGTGCCCAAAAAAGACGCAAGAGATGCAGGTGCTACAGAAATTTTCGGATACTCCCTCGTACCTTGCATCCTTTTGATGTTCTCGCCCGTATTCCCAAAGTGCCCAAATGCACAGCACAAAGCGCAGGAGCGCAACTCAGATCCTGCATTGCTCTTCCGTAGGAGGTTGACATGCATAACACAAAGGAGCGGTTGTCCCTATTGTGGATCTTCGTATTATTGAACTACCTGTATGCGGACGTGATCGCACTGTTCGCTATTGTTGACTCGCCAAATCTATCCGACGCCCCACATCTGCCACCTTGGGCTCTGCTGGGTTCAGCGGTCTTGATGGAAATACCCATCGCCATGATTGTGGCGTCTCGATTACTTCCGTTTAGAGCGAACCGGCTGGCGAATATCATCACGGGTACAATTTTGACCCTCGTAAACGGATTTCTAACCTTCGTTCCGCCTCTTGTCGGTGCCAAGACGCCCGCTCTTCCTGAGTACTTGTTCTTCGCGACGATCGAAACTGTATGCACCTCGGTCATCGTCTGGAAAGCGTGGACTTGGTCGGGGGTTGAAGCCGCAGTTAGTCCGGAGCGGCTCGTCGGCCAACCGGAAGCTCGGATCACTTCTTAACTATCGGATTGCTCAAAAATGTACTCAAAGATCCATGCCTTTGGACTCACCCTGCCGAGGCGAACGGCAGGGTCGATGAGCGTACTTGCCTCTGGTTGGTGAAAAATCTCTATTACACTCATTGACACCGGCAACGTTTAGCGCCAGATCCCACGCAGTAGTGCAAAGCGGTAGAGCACAGCGTCCACCAAAAACCCAAACGCACATCCACAGCAGGAGAACTAGACAACCTGGCATCCGACCGGCTGCAGCCCGGAAACTTCCTTGGCCTCCCGAATGCCTACCGTCGATATCCGAATCGCGGGGGACCTTTGCCGCGCCATCGTGGCAGGAAGATGTCGAAGGCGCGTCGTCGGTTGAAAATCAGAACGAAAAATAAAAGGCCGGGGAAGAATGTGATGTGCCCAACGAGTCAGAATTTCAGGGCGACAGCGTTTGGCGGGTCGGAAGGCTGGCAAAGAACCGAGGAGCCCTACCCCGTCTCTGGTGGAGGCCCCTCGATCCTCGTTGTCTGTTCCACCCCAATGCGAGCAATTTAGCAAACGGCAAAAGCCGGAAGGTTTCAGGAACATTAATTCTCGAGCAGAGACAATTTTGCGCATTGTAGACTGGAACCTTCAAAGGCGCTTTGATCCTTCACTATGAATGTCAGATGCTGAAGAACGCCGAGGTACGAACGTCGATTTCGCAACGACCGGCACCGCCATCTCTCATGTGGATGCCGCTGCTTGCGGTTGCATTCGCCGCGTTCGCTGTCGAAATCCCCTTCTTCTTTCTGGGTACACCGTCCGGACACGATGTCGAGTTTCATTTGTACTCTTGGCTCGACGTTATTACACAGTGGAAACATGGCTTCGTTTATCCGCGGTGGGCTGCATTGGCTCACTTCGGATACGGAGAACCACGATTTGTTTTCTATCCCCCGGCGTCCTGGATGCTCGGCGCCGCCATCAGCACGATCTTTCCGTGGACCATCGCGCCGAGCGTCTACATTTGGCTCGTTCTGACGGCTTCGGGGGCGATGATGTTTCTGCTGGTCCGAAACTGGCTGGACCGACGCGACGCTGCCCTCGCCGCCGTTCTGTACGCGATCAATCCTTATCATCTCGTGATTGTGTATTGGAGGAGCGCGTTCGCGGAACTGCTCGCCGCGAGCCTGATTCCGCTTTTGCTGTTGTGCCTGCTGCGCATTATGGAGGGCGAAAAGCAGTTCGCGGTTCCACTCGGACTGGTGCTCGCGGGATCATGGCTGACCAACGCTCCGGCGGCAGTGATGATTCACTATTCAATCGCGATGCTGGCGCTGCTGTTTGCCCTCGCGAAGAAATCGCCTCGGCTGTTACTTGTTTGCGGAGCGGCAGTGGCGCTGGGTGCGTGTCTTGCGGCGTTTTATCTGCTGCCGGCAATTTACGAACAAAAATGGGTAACCATCGGGGAGGCGGTTTCGGCAGGCTCTCGTCCACAAGACAATTTTTTGTTTGCCCACACGTCCGACCCAGACCATGATGCGTTCAACAAGATCGTTTCGTGGGTCGCGGCTTTCGAGATGGGGATCATCGGAATGGCTGCGGCGGCGGCTATGATGTGGAACAAACGCAGGCGTGAGTTGTGGGCCGTGTTGATGGTTTGGGCGACCGCGTGCGCAGTCTTGATGTTCCCGTGGACGCTCGCCGCGTGGAAGATCTTGCCGAAGATGCAGTTCATGCAATTTCCGTGGAGATGGACGCTTTGCCTCAGTGTGATCTTCACTGTCCTGGTGAGCTCGGGACTGCGTCGGTGGTGGGGCCCTGGAATTGTGTGCGCCCTTTCTATAGCAATCATCATCGCGGGCTGGCATCGTGTGCAGGCGCCATGGTGGGACAATGCCAGCGATCTGCGCGAGATGCAGGACAACATCGCGACCGCAGCCGGCTACGAAGGAACCGATGAATACACTCCATCGGGAACGGAGCCATCGGCCGTAGAAAAGGAAGCTCGAAATGTAACTATCGAGGGACCATCGCGAGCGGCGATTCATGTCTTGCGATGGGACGCTGAAGATCGAGTTTTCACGGCAGAGATGTCGGGGGCCGATCTGGCCCTCATCAAACTATTTCCATATCCGGCATGGAAAATCTCAGTAGACGGACATCCGACAACACCGGGCTCTCGCGCTGGTACTGGGCAAATGGTGATCCCGGTGCACGCGGGTATGAACCGGGTGGAAATCGTATTCGCCAAGACCTGGGACCGCGTGGCGGGCGGATGGATTTCGTTCCTAACTGCTTTGGGCGTGATCTTGTGGATGATGTTTGGAGACATGCGGCGGGCTCGTTCAACAGTCAGAACTTAGGATCACTATCATCAATGAGTCCGTCATCCGCGGGAGCGAAACGGCCGAACTAGACCAGCAGGACGACGGCAGTGCTGTACCGGACTATGCGGCAGATTTTGATTGCTACATCGAATGCGGGAAAGTTGAAAGATTTCGCGGGCGCGGCACGCGCCTATGGAATCGACGTCGACGGCATACCGAACTTTTCTTCCCTGCCTTTGGTCGTGGAAGACGGTGTTACGTTCGAAGAGAACGCACAGAAAAAAGCTGTTCAGTACAGCTTGTCCGTTCCCGGTGAATTGGTTGTGGCCGACGACTCTGGGCTCGAGGTTGATGCGCTCAAGGGCGCTCCGGGAGTTCATTCTGCGCGATATGCCGCCGATCAGCCGCATTTGGCGGACGAGAACACCGACGACGAAGCGAATAATTCGCGCGTGTTGCGGGAACTGCGAAAAGTTGCGCCTGAAAAAAGGACAGGGCGATTCGTGTGTGTCTTATCGGTTGCGCGCGACGGGAACCCGCTAGCTTCATTTCGGGGCACAGCTGAGGGCACCATCCTGGATCATCCTCGAGGGAATGGCGGGTTCGGGTACGATCCCCTGTTTTATTTCCCTGAGATCCAGAAGACTTTCGCGGAACTCTCTCCCGAAGAAAAAGCTCGCTACAGCCATCGCGGTGCGGCTTTCAGACAACTTCTCACCTGGTATGAGAAGCAATTTCTTGAGAATCTCATCTAATCCTTACTTTGACCTCATTCAAGCAACCAACAGCCCTGATTTTTGACATGGACGGGGTGCTCGTCGACTCCGAGCCATTGCATAAACGCGCAAAAGAGCAGGCCTTCGGAGAGTTCGGCATCACTCTTTCCGAAGAGGTGTACGACAGTTACAAAGGACGTCCTGACGCAACCATGCTGCCGGAGATCCTCACGGCGCGTGGTTGGTCCGCGGAGAAGATCGAGCAGTTGGCGCGCCGCAAGAGGCAAATCTACGAAGAAATCGAACCCGAACTGAAAGCCGTTGCTGGGGCGAAAGATTTCGTCGAGTGGGCGGCGGCGCGTTACAAGATTGCGCTGGCGACCTCGGCGACTGCACGAAACCGTGCTGCAACCTTAGAACTTCTCAGTATCGCGGACCGCTTTCAAGCCGTAGTCGACGCGAGCGGCCATACACGACCCAAGCCTGATCCTGAAGTCTTTCTCGTCGCGATGCGCGAACTGAGCGTGGGACCCTCTGATTGCTGGATTATCGAGGACTCCGTGAACGGCCTGCGGGCCGCCAAAGCCGCAGGATCGTTTGCAGTGGCGATCACCACCACATTCGGCCGAAAGGTTCTGTCGAATGCTGGCGCGAATGTCGTGGTCGAGTCGTATCCCGAACTGAGGAAAATGTTGGAGTCAGGTGGTTCCCAGACAGGCACTGCGGTTCTCGTGCGGTAACCGGCCGCTATTCGTAACGCAGCGCCTCGATCGGGTCCAGACGTGAGGCCCTTATCGCGGGGACCATGCCGCTGACTAGCCCGACCAGCGTCAGGATGGCGGTAGAAACCAATACGCTAGCTGGAGAAATCATGAGCCGAATGTCGCCCATTTCTCCGTGCTGCGCCAGCGCACTATAGAAGGTAAGTCTTCCCACCGAGAACGAAACAATGTAGGCGAGCGCAATGCCTAATAAGCCACCGAAAAAGGTAATCGTCAGCGCTTCGGTCAGGAACTGGACCAGGACGTCAAATCGACGGGCTCCCATCGCTTTCTCCACGCCGATCTCGCGCGTTCGCTGAGTCACGCTTACCAGCATGATATTCATGAGCCCCACGCCGCCGATGCCCAGAGTCAGCGTACCGATAAAAGCCAACAACACCTGCAGGGCCATGCTGATGATATGGAATTGTGAGAGTTGCTCCATCAGGCTGAAAACGCGCAGAGCGCGGTCGTCGTCGGAACGAAAACCGTGTTGTGCCGCCAGCGTGTTACGAATCGACCTCTCCACCCCTTGATAGTCGTAGCCGAGAAAGTCGAGCCAGATCATGTCGATATAGCGCGTATCGCGGAAGTCGCTTAAGGTTGAGAACGGAATGTAAACGACGCGGTTGATGCTGTTCTCAGTGCCTTGCTGCGGCCGTGGCTTCATCACTCCAACAACCTCGTAAGGAATGCCATTGATACGAATCGTTTCTCCGAGGGCGAAGCGGCCGGAGAACAGCTTCTGCTTTGATTCCGAGCCCAGCGCACATACGCGCGCGCGCAGTTGCGCATCTTCGGCACTATAGAAACGTCCGGCGTCCAATTGCAGATTTTGAATCTCTTGAACCGCGGGATTGCTGCCGCTAACATTCCATGTATACGAACGACCTTCGTAGCTTATGGGAGCCTCATAAAACGATTCCGGAGTGATCCGGATGACTTGTGGAACATTGGTCACCAGACGATCAATGTCATCATTGGTCAGACGGATACTGGTGCCCGCTTTGCTTCCTCCGGCTTGCATCGACGTGCGTCCGCCCGCAATGCCGATCGCCTGCATGCTCGCGAAGGACCTGAATATGCTGACAATCGCAGTAGAGAATCCCGAGCCATAGGCCAGCAACAGCACCACGGTTGCAATTCCCCAAGCCATGCCCAGCATTGTCATCGCACTCCGACGGCGGTTTTGCCGGAGTGAGCGGTAGGCTTCCGAAAGCACGTCCTTCGCCAGAACCATTTGGTTACTCCTGACGGAGCGCTTCAACCGGCGTAAGCAACGATGCCCGACGCGCGGGATAAAGTCCGGCAACTATGCCAGCCGCCGCCAGGCTTACCATCGCCAGCGCAGCGGTTGCCGGATAGATGTGAGGCAGTTCGAAGCCATCGATCGGCGGCACTAGTCCGAAAAGCTTGGTGGTGCTATATGCGGCGCCCACTCCAATCGCACCGCTGATTGCCGTAAGCATCAGCCCTTCCAGGAAGAACTGGAGCAGGATGCTCGCTCTGGTGGCGCCCAAAGCCTTGCGCAGACCGATTTCTCGGGTGCGTTCCACGACAGAGACCAGCATGATGTTCACAACTCCCATGGCCCCCAGCGCGAGCGTCACCAAACCAACGGCTCCCAGAAACGCATCCATGGCATCTGAAATCTTGCCGACCATCTCGGCGCTGGCGATCGAATCCCAATCGTCAAAGGCATCGGGCGTCTCGGGATCGAAGTTGTGATTTCTGGCGACAATCCGGCGGACGGATTTTCTTGCCTGCGCATGCTGCTCTCGCGTAGTCGGCTGGTACACGACATATTTGAGCGCGTCCGCATTGCCTTCCCCCTTCAACGGGAAATAGGTGGCCATGGTCGTGTAAGGCATGATCAGCCGCATATTCAGGTCGGCGTTGTTGCCGTGGCCGATTTTCTTAATGGTCCCCACCACCTGGAAAGGGACACCATTGATCAGGAGCCTGCTGCCCACTACGGGCCGACCGGGAAAGAGGATGCGAATGAATTCGCTGCCGATGACGCAGACGTTGTTGCGCTCTTTTTCGTCGCTCCAATTCAGCCAGCGCCCCTGTTCGATGGGCTGGTAGCGAATGTCATAGAACTGCGGTTCGGAACCATCGACGTAACCATTGCTGCTGCCATACTCGCTCACCAGGCGAAGGTCGCCACGGTAGAGTACGGGCGTGGCATTCCGTACGTAGGGTGAATTTCGAATGTCAACATAATCCTGGTAGTTGAGGTAATACTGACGCGATGAGAGCTGGCTGCCGCCAACCGCCGGCACGCGGCCGTTGTAGATTTGCATGAAATCGTCGCCAAAACTCGCCAGATTCTTCTGGGTACCTGCGCGAAAACCCTCTCCCAATCCAACCAGAAGCAGCAGAGATCCAACTCCCCAGGCGACGCCAAACATGGTGAGGAAGGAGCGAAGTTTGTGCGCCCACATGGCGCCCAGGACTTGGCCGAAGCTGTCGACAAATCGCCGCATGCACTAATCTCCGATTGTCAGGCCGCACGGCTTTCCGCTTGTGATCGATTTGACGACCTGACGTTCGCAAGTCTTCCCACTTGACTGTAGAGGGAAGAACCGACGCGGTCTGTGATTCTGGTCGCATATCTAGGCATGCTGTCCGAGCTGTGCCTCCTGGCGCACGCGCTTATTGCGGCACGCGCGACTACTTGTCCGATTTTGCCCAGAGCGTTGTGGTCTGGCTATGCTGTGGCTCGTTCACGGGTTTATGTTTCGCAGATCGAACGATCCTCAAGAGCTCTCCGTTGCTCCGACGACGAGCGAACCCCTTTGGGTAACTCGAGCGTCGTGCAATGTGATTGCCCTTCCTTGACTTCACTTCTTCCCGCAAAAGATAATGAAAGGTTCTTTTCTCATTGCTGAACTGATAAGGAGTTCTTCGTGGCGTCAGCCAGTTCTTCTGCTCCCGCGGTGGTGCATGGAGTAGCGCCATTGCGCGCCGGCCAGGGATCGTCCTTTGTACTGCGGCGGCTGCACTCCCTGACCGGGATCATTCCGGTCGGCGCATTTCTCTTCGAACACATTCTGATCTCAAATTCGACCGCCATCGGCCTCAACGGACCAGCAGCGTACGCGCGCCAGGTAAGCTTTCTGGCGAATCTCCCTCTGGTGTTTTTCCTGGAATTGTTTGGGATCTGGGTGCCGATCGCCTTCCACGCACTCTACGGCTTCTACATCTGGTATCGCGGCGACGGCAACATGGTTTCGTATCCGTGGACGGGCAACTGGATGTATACCGCGCAGCGCTGGACCGGCGGCATCGCCTTCGCCTACATCCTCTGGCATACGTGGACGATGCGATTTACCGGCGTCGACCTGCACGACAATCCCATGGCGTCGTTCGGCAAAGTGCAGCATGAAGTGTTCCAGACACCGCTGTTCCTTTTCTATGTGCTGGGTCTGATCGCGGCTGCTTGGCATTTCGCCTACGGTATCTGGCTGTTCTCGGCGAAGTGGGGGATTGTCTCGGGGGCAAAAGCGCAAAAACGCTTGCTGATCGGGTGTATTGCACTCTTCTTTGTCTTGGCAGGCGCAGGACTCGCTAGTCTTACTTCATTCCGTTCTCACCCGCAGCAACCGATCGACACTGGAACTATCAACGATCGGAATATTACGCAAGTTCGTTAAAGGAAATCATGGCAGCAACTCCGAGAATTATTGTCGTTGGCGGCGGGTTGGCAGGGTTATCCGCGGTTATCAAGATCGCAGAGATGGGCGGCAACGTCGATCTGTTCTCGATCGTCCCGGTGAAGCGTTCGCACTCGGTGTGTGCGCAGGGCGGAATCAACGCCGCGAAGAATCTCAAAGGTGAGGGCGACTCGACCTGGAAGCATTTCGACGACACTGTCTACGGCGGAGATTTCCTAGGCAATCAGCCTCCGATCAAGGACATGTGCGACGCCGCCCCCGGAATCATCGATCTGCTCGATCGCATGGGCGTCCCCTTCAACCGCACACCGGAAGGTCTCCTCGATTTTCGCCGGTTCGGAGGAACTCTCTACAATCGCACGGCATTCGCCGGAGCAACGACTGGCCAGCAACTCCTTTACGCGCTTGACGAGCAGGTGCGGCGATATGAGTCCGAAGGAAAGGTGAAGAAATACGAGCACTGGGAGTTCTTGTCGGCAGTCCTCGACGGAAATCGCGTGTGTCGCGGGATTTGCGCGATGGACCTCCGGTCGATGGAAGTGCGCACCTTCCCTGCCGACGCGATCATCATTGCGACTGGCGGAATTGGCGCGATTTTCGGGAAGTCCACGAACTCGGTGGTTTGTACTGGATCGGCGCAGTCCGCTCTGTATCAACAAGGATGCTTCTACGCCAACGGTGAGTTCATCCAGGTTCACCCGACGTCGATACCGGGCGAAGATAAGTTGCGACTGATGTCCGAGTCTGCGCGCGGTGAAGGTGGCCGGGTCTGGGTTCCGAAGACGGCGGGCGACAAGCGAGATCCAAAGTCGATTCCGCAGAGCGAGCGCTGGTACTTCCTGGAAGAGTGGTATCCGAAGTACGGAAACTTGGTGCCGCGCGACGTTGCAACCCGTGCCATCTTCAAAGTCGTCTACGAACACAACCTGGGCATCGATGGGAAGCCGATGGTCTATCTCGACCTTACGCACATCGATCGTAAAATCCTCGACCGCAAGCTGGAAGGCATTCTCGAAATCTACGAGAAGTTTGTCGGGGACGATCCGCGCGACACGCCGATGAAAATCTTTCCCGGCATGCATTACACGATGGGTGGCCTGTGGGTGGATTACAAGCAGGCAACGAATATCCCCGGGGTCTTCGCGGCTGGTGAGGCGGAATACCAATATCACGGGGCGAACCGCTTGGGAGCGAATTCGCTGGTTTCCTGCATTTATGGCGGAGGCATTGCCGGTCCGAACGCCGTGAACTACGCGCGCGGGCTGCAGGCGTCGTCAAATGGCGACGGCCACTTCGCCGCCGAACAAAAGAAGCAGGACGAAAATAACACTCTGTTGATGAAGAACGATGGCAACGAGAATCCCGTCAAGTTATGGCGCGAACTCGGCGAGTTAATGACGAAGGATTGCACGGTCATCCGCTATAACAAGAACCTCCTGGGGACGGACGCGAAGCTTGTCGAAATGCTGGAACGGTACCGGAAGATCAATTTGAGCGACAAGACACAGTGGGCGAACACGACGGTGGTCTTCGCCCGGCAGCTGTATAACATGCTGCAGCTGGCAAGGGTGATCGCGCAGGGAGCCCGCATGCGCGATGAATCGCGCGGGGCGCATTACAAGCCGGACTTTCCGGATCGCGACGACAAGAACTGGATGAAGACGACGAAAGCGTACTTCGCGCCGGACGCGGACGAACCGAGGTTTGAGTTTGAGCCGGTGGATGCGTCGCTGCTTCCGCCTCGTCCGCGGAAGTATTAGGCATGCAGGGACGAGTTCGTCGGGCGCGAGCACAGCGAGACTTTATTTTTTGAGCGAGCGACGAGGTTGGCGCATTTATGAAACATTGCAGTTCGACAGGGCGGCAGAAGGAAATAGTGTGAGGGTGGCCATTGCGCGCCTACGCGCGCAACCCCGGACGAATGCGTCCGGGGCTACACGAACGAAACGGATACGTGATTTTTCAATGATTAAGGCTAATTTCTAAATGGCTGATAAATCTGTCAACTTAAAGATCAAGCGCCAGCTCACTCCCAACGGGAAGTCGTACTGGGAGGAATTCTCGGTACCCTACCGGCCGAACATGAATATCATTTCGGCCCTCATGGACATCGCGGCCGATCCGGTCACCCGCGAAGGCAAGTCGACCACGCCGATCACCTATGACTCGAATTGCCTCGAGGAGGTTTGCGGATCGTGCGCCATGCTGATCAATGGCAAGGCTCGGATGGCTTGTTCCGCCCTAGTCGACCAGCTCGAACAACCCATCCGGCTCGAACCATTTTCCAAGTTCCCGGTGATCCGTGATCTGGCAACCGATCGAAGTGTTCTCTTCGAAAATCTGAAGGCCGTAAAGGCATGGGTTCCCATCGACGGCAGCTATGACTTGGGTCCCGGGCCGCGTATCGCGCCAGAGGAGCAGGAATCGGCTTATCCGCTGTCCCGCTGCATTTCGTGTTGCTGCTGCATGGAGGCCTGCCCGCAGTTCAACGAGGACACCAACTTTGTTGGTGCGGCGACGATTTCCCAGGTGCGGTTATTCAACACGCATCCCACCGGCAAGGCCCTGCAGCGCGAGCGACTCGCCGCACTGATGGGCGATGGCGGGATCCAGGAATGCGGTTACGCGCAGAACTGCGTCGAGGTTTGCCCGAAGGACATTCCATTGACGAAGTCCATTTCCGAAGTCAGCGGCCAGGTAATGAAACAGGCCCTGGGTGACCTTTTGCGACGCTGATTTTTGTCATCTTTCCGTTGGGTCACAGCCAAACGCGCGCTCAAAAACTCCCAAGTTGTGGCTGCCGCCGCAGATAGAGCGATCCCTGCAATGGCACGAGATGGCCATTGGAGTGCCAACAAAACAGTGAGTCTCTGGCTGTGCGGCGTGTGGGTAACCCGCGGGTAATCCCACGAAAGAACTAGAATGTGGCACACCGGTAACGGTTTTGCGCAGTATCAAGTTTGACGGTTTGACAGCGTGGCTTAGAATAGCCGGACATTGCAGTAAAGGTTTAAGGCATATAACGCACTCGTCGATAGACAAGAACGTGAGACACTTCGTCCGATTTCAATTCGCAGCCATTGTGTTGCTGGCCATGTGCACGGGTTTGGCAGAGAAAAGCTTCGCCGTTCACCGCGTGACTTTGCAACGCACTCACCACCGACGGCACCTTCGTTGGCTGCGATGGAATCCCATGTTCCGCCCTTCGCACGAATCTCTCTTGCTGCAGAATGCGGAAGTCGACCGGCTCAATCTGCCGCGTATTCAGGACGAGACGGAACTGGAAGCGTTAAAAGCAGACGGATCATTGTTGGAGATTCTTCAGGGCGAGTCGCTGCGAATCGATCCGCGGCTTGACCCCACGCGGCGCTACTGCCGCCGGTGGACCCTTGATTTCGTCGACGATCTGAGCCTGGCGTACTTCAACCGCTTTCACCAGCAGATCCAGGTGAATTCAGCGGTTCGGACAGTCAAGGTCCAGAAAAAACTGCGCCGGCATAACCGCAACGCCGCTCCTTGGGATGGCGAGACGGCATCTTCTCATC
This sequence comes from uncultured Acidobacteriota bacterium, assembly GCA_963820895.1. Taxonomy (GTDB): domain Bacteria; phylum Acidobacteriota; class Terriglobia; order Terriglobales; family Acidobacteriaceae; genus Sulfotelmatobacter. The sequence goes on along the minus strand of CAWGBW010000013.1, from coordinate 49,159 downwards.
TCGCCGGAGTAACGGTGGATCTGCAACGGCGCGGTATGAGTAAAGAGCAGATTCGATGGATGGAACACTACCTCTTTTACATGAAGGCGCTGGGCCTGGTGGAACCTGAAGAGGAGAGGCGGCAGTGGGTATTCCACATCATGGTCAGCGGACATTATTCTGAATGGCGCGAGACCCAGACGATTGTGCCGATCGAACGACCCGATCAGGACAAGCCTGACACCGAAGTTGCGCTGGGCAGCGGAACAAAATAGGTCTCGCGTTTCCGGCCGAGTTTTCACACCTGATCTACCTCTTCCTCAGCAAATCCTTTACTCTTCCCTTCTGATGATTGTTCTCATGGCTGGATTGCCCGGTACGGGCAAGACGACGCTCGCTCGCGAATTGGCGCGTCGAACTGCGGGGCGCGTTCTCAGTAAGGACGACGTCAGGCACGCTATCTTCACGGCGGATGAAATTGAGTATTCGACGCGGCAGGATGATTTCGTTATGCAGATCATGATGGAGACTGCCGGATATTTGCTGACGCAGGATGGATCCCAGCGAATCTTTCTTGATGGGCGCCCATTCTCCCGGAGATATCAGATTGAAAACGTGATCGCGGCCGCCGAGGCGATGTTGCAGCCTTGGCGAATTCTGGAATGCGTGTGCTCCGAGGAAGTGGCTCGTAAGCGACTTGAGCACGATACTGTGCGCGGTGGACACCCGGCCGGAAATCGAAACTACCAGCTGTTACTGGAAGTTAAAGCGCGGTTTGAAGCGATTATGCTACCGAAGGTTGTAATCGACACCGCACAAGAATTAGGAATGTGTGTCCAAACAGCGCTCAACAAACTCTAGACTTCGGCTTCGGCACATTGGCTTGTTCGCCCACTGCCTATACAATCAGGAACTTGCCCGCTGACTCTCGGGCCAAATACTTATGACAATCAAACTCATTTCTGTCATTGCCCTCTTGTGCTCCTTTGCGGCAGCCCAAGCTCCGCAGCAGTCGGCTAAGACTGACGTCGTCATCACCGCGCGCGCACGGCAGATTCACGATTCAGCCCTGGTGATCGATACGCACGCGGATACTCCCCAGAGGTTTCTGGATCAGGGCTTCGACATCGGCTCGACCGATCCGAACGACACTGGACATATCAGCCTCGACAAGATACGCCGGGGAAATCTGGGAGCGGAGTTCTTCTCCATTTGGGTTGATCCGCAAACCAATCAAGGCAGCTTTGCGAAACACACCTTTGATCTGATTGATTCGGTTTATCAGCAGGCGGCCAACCATCCCGATCGCATGATGATGGCCTTCTCCACCGCTGACATCGAGCGAGCTCACCGCGCCCGCAAGCTGGCGACATTAATGGGGATTGAAGGTGGCCATTCCATCGAGAACGACATGCACTTGTTGCGCGACTACTACCGGCTCGGCGTGCGGTACATGACGTTGTCCTGGTCGAATACGAATGAGTGGGCGGATTCGTCAGGCGATATCGATGATCCGAAGATTCAGCATCACAACGGTCTGACCGATTTCGGAAAGCAGATTGTCGTCGAGATGAACCGCATGGGCATGATGGTCGACATCTCTCACGTCTCGGACAAGACATTCTGGGATGCAATCGAGACCACCAAGGCTCCTGTTATCGCGTCGCATTCCTCTGCACGCGCGCTGGTAGACGCCGACCGGAACATGACCGATGACATGTTGAAGGCCGTCGCCAAGAATGGCGGGGTGGTGCAGGTAAATTTCTTCAATGGCTTTGATGACCAGGCTTTTCGAAATGCGATGTTGGCGCAATCAAAGGATCAGGCGGCAGCGGTCCAAAAGTATATGGATGATCTGAAAACCCAGGGCAAGCCAGTCAACTATGTCGATGTCGACCGTATTGAGCGGGAGTGGATGGCAAAACTTCCACGGCCGCCGTTGAAGTCTTTGATCGATCACATCGATCACATCGCCAAGGTGGCCGGCGTCGACCATGTCGGGCTCGGCTCGGATTTTGACGGAGTAAGCGGTGCCACACCAGAAGGGATGGACTCGGCGGCGGACCTGCCCAAAATTACCCAAGCTTTGTTGGACCGCGGATACAACGCGACCGATATTCACAAGATCCTTGGCGGTAATCTGTTGCGAGTGTTTCGCGAAGTGGAGCGGGTCAGCCGTGAAATGCAAGGCGAGGGGACAAAGAAGTAACAGTTTTCAATCGTCAAAATTCCTGGCACGACCATTCTGCAAGCGATCGACGCCGTCACTGTCGTACAATGCAACGTTGCGCTCCACTCTAAACACCTCTCAAGGAGTACTTATGCGCAGGGCCTTTGCAAGGTTGGGGATAGTATTCGCGGTAGGATTGGCGGCATCGGCACAGACCGGTATGGTGGGCCAGAAAGCCCCAGCCAAGCCTGCGACGGCAGCAAAGCCTGCTGCAGCGACCACCGGTGTAAGCCCCACTGCGATCTTCGATACCACCGCAGGTAAGATGACCTGTACTCTGTTTCCAGACAAGGCTCCCATCGGCGTGGCGAACTTTATCGGGCTCGCTACTGGAACCAAGGAGTGGAAGAATCCGGTCAGCGGCGCAACAAAGCGCAACACTCCGCTATACGACGGCACAATCTTCCACCGCGTGATTCCGGGTTTCATGATTCAGGGAGGAGACCCGGCCGGAAACGGAACGGGGGAGCCTGGGTACCAGTTCAAGAACGAAACTTCGCCTGACCTGCTATTCGATAAGCCGGGGCGGCTGGCCTACGCGAATTCAGGGCCCAACACGAACGGCTCTCAATTCTTCATCACTGAAGTTCCAACGCAACATCTGAACGGCGCCTATACGATTTTCGGCCAATGCGATGAGGCAACGGTCGCGCTCGTCAAACAGATCGCGACTATGGCGCGGGATCCAAGCAATGACAAGCCATTTCGCCCAGTAAAGATCACGCACGTGACGATCCTGAAAGCCGGAGCGGTTGCAAAGCCGGCGGCGACGACGATAAAGAAACCGGCGACAGCAACTCCCAAGCCTAAGACGACTCCTAAATAGGTAGGTTCTACAAGACCCGCTCGCGTGCGTGCGATGTGACCCGCGCGAGATGAGCGGTTCTGATGCGTTACACATTTTTGTGAAAGGACATCATGACTCGTCAACCTGGAATGTACGCAACGTTCGAAACGAGCGAAGGAAATATCGTTTGTCGGCTGTTCGACAAAGACGCGCCGAAAACCGTGGCCAATTTTACGGAACTCGCCGAAGGAAAACGCGAGTGGACCCATCCGAACACGAAGAAGAAGTCGAAAGACAGGCTCTACGACGGAACTGTCTTTCACCGTGTAATTCCTGACTTTATGGTCCAGGGTGGCGATCCGCAGGGGACGGGAATGGGCGGGCCAGGGTATCAATTCGAGGACGAGACCAAGGGCTCTCCGCACAAATTCGACAAACCGGGCAAGTTGGCGATGGCGAACGCCGGCCCGAATACCAACGGATCGCAATTCTTTATTACAGTTGCTGCGACAACGTGGCTGACCGGGAAACACACCATCTTCGGCGAGGTGGTCGAGGGTCAGGACGTGGTCAACAAAATCACTGGCCTACCGCGAAACCGGCAAGACCGTCCAAACAACGACGTCGTCGTGAAGAAAGTGACGATCGAGACCGTTTAGAAAACCACCCGCTTGCAGCGATCTTCACGCCGCCGCGAGAAGATCGCTTGCATCGCCCCGCTTGATCCCTTCCGTTTCCCCAGAAAGCAAAGGCTGCCCTCTCCTCAGGACATAACCGATCCATGCTCCCGCGGCCTGGCTGGTTAAGATTGCGACCAAAATCAGCGTGGTGTAGAAGACCGCGCTGATGATACCGGCATCGAACGCGACACTCGCCAGAACGATTCCGGGTCCTCCGCGGGCGTTCAGCGCGTTTGCCAGATTGACGGAATCCTTGAAGTTGAAACCCGCCACCCGGGCTCCCAGGCCCGCTGACAGTAATTTCACTACCGAAGAGACCAACAGAAAAATCAGCAGCATCGAAAGCGAGAAGCTGCGGCCAAGGTCGATCTTGTAGCCCACGACAGCGAAATAAATCGGGATGAATACGGCGAAAGACACTTCCGAAATTGCCGATACCGCCCTTCCCATCGATTCGGAGTCGGAGATCACGGCATACCCAGCTAAAAACGCCGCAAACACCAGGCTGATGTCGAATACCGCGGCGATCGCGGCGTAAGCCAGCAGGATGACGATCGCATACGCAACGGGCGAGGTGGCTAACAGGACATTCCATCGTGACCGGTTGACACGAACCAGTAGTCTCGGTGCCAGGAACAGTCCGAACCCGAAGTAAAGCAGCGTCAGCCCGACATGCAGGGCAATCTTATGGTCGGGCACGTTGCCCGATTCGGCGAGCGCGGTGGCAATGGCGAGGACAGCCCAAAGCGCTATGTCCTCAATGACAGCCACGCCGAGTACCAGCCGCGCAAACCGCGTGTGCAGAATTCCAAGATCATGGAAGATTTTGGAGATCACCGGAATTGACGTCACGGCTACGGCGATTCCGATCACAAGCATCAAAGGGATGCGGGCGTGGGTGCGGCCCGCGAACAGGCCCAGCGGAATCAGTGGGAGAACGCACAGGGTTGCAACAAAGGGTATGCCAGTGCCGAGCGCTCCGAGCCAGGTAATTTGACGACGGTCTTCCCTATTGAAAAGGCCCTTTGTCTCGGCGCCCGAAGCGAACATGAGTAGCAACAGTCCGAAGTTGTAGAGGAAAAACAAGACAGCCGCCGATGGAGTCCCCGCGCCGGAAGTTGCATGGGGGTTCAGGAACCTCTGCGCGATCGAAGGAGCGAAACGGCCGAGCAGCGAGGGACCGAGAAGAACACCGGCAAAGATTTCGCCAACCACCTTGGGCTGGCGGAGACGAGTGAACAGGTGCCCAAATAGCCGCGCGGCGACCAGAAGAACAAAAAGGAAAATAGTAAGCGATCCGAATTCAGAATTGGACATAGAAAACGAGAAGTACCGCTTTTGACCCCCAATAGGATGCTCGAACACGAGCCCGCGTTGATCCCTAAAAGGGGCGCGGGCTGCACTTGGGGAGGGCTGAACGGCGTGAGGGAGAGCGAAGACAAAGGCAGTATAGCAAGTGGTCTACAGTATGTCTATATAGTAACTTGTATTTAGTGGTGGCTGTTTTATTGATGAAAAAGGCCCTGATTGGACGTACTCCCGCGCAACGACTGGCCAACGCACCGCCGAAGCCTAGACGCTGATGACCGCCGTCAGTTCTTTGACCGCCGCAGCGCTCTTGTCGAGGCCGGCCTTCTCTTCCGGGGTCAGTTTGATTTCGATGATCTGCTCGATTCCCTTGGCTCCCAGCTTCACGGGAACTCCTACATAGAGCCCGTTGATCCCGTATTCCCCCTGCAAGTACGCGGCGCAAGGAAGGATCTTCTTCTTGTCTTTCAGAATTGCCTCGACCATTTCGGTGGCTGCGGCGGAGGGAGCGTAATAGGCTGATCCGGTTTTGAGGTATTTGACGATTTCAGCCCCGCCGTCACGCGTGCGTTGTACGAGGGCGTCAAGCTTGGTCTTCTCGATGAGTTCGGTGATTGGAATCCCGGCCACCGTTGAATACCTCGGGAGAGGAACCATGGTGTCGCCGTGCCCACCTAGAACAAAAGCAGTCACGTTTTCGACACTGACATTCAATTCCTCGGCAATAAATGCGCGGAAACGTGCGGAGTCGAGAGCCCCGGCCATTCCGATGACTCGCTCGCGAGGAAATCCACTCAGCTTGTAGGCAGCTTGTGCCATCGCATCGAGGGGATTCGACACGATGATCAGGATGCAGTTGGGCGAATTCTTTACGACCTCCCCAACCACCGCTTTCATGATGTTGTAGTTGGTGTTGAGCAGATCGTCGCGGCTCATGCCGGGCTTCCGCGGAATTCCGGCCGTGATCACGACGATGTCGGAATTCGCCGTGTCTTTGTAGTCGTTGGTTCCACTGACATACGAGTCGCGTTTCTCAATCGGCATGGCCTCGAGCAAATCCAGGCCTTTTCCTTGCGGCACTCCTTCGATGATGTCGATCAGAACGACATCGGCGAGTTCTTTGGAAGCGATCCAGTGAGCAGCCGTGGCCCCTACGTTGCCGGAACCTACGATAGTGACTTTCTTACGCATAGATAAGTCCTTTCAGAATCGAATAACCACGTCCGCTTTCGCGGCGGCGCCATAAATTCCTTAAATTCGATAACCACTAAGGGCACGAAGGCCCACGAAGTAATACCGGGAAACTCCGCCAGTTGTTCTTGCGGCAGCACGGTGAGCCCTATGCGTCTTACACCAGCACCCCAGCCCCCATGTTTTCGATCATGTAGCCGGCGAATTCGCTGGTTTTTACTTTTGTCGCCCCGGGCATCAGACGCTCGAAGTCGTAGGTGACCTTCTTCTGGTCGATCGTCCGTTCCATGCTTTGCTCGATCAGGTCAGCGGCTTCGGCCCATCCGAGGTGACGGAACATCATGACGCCAGAAAGTATGACCGATCCGGGATTGATCACGTCTTTGTCCGCGTACTTGGGAGCGGTGCCGTGGGTCGCCTCGAAGATCGCATAGCCGTCGCCGATATTGGCGCCAGGCGCAATGCCCAATCCACCCACCTGCGCTGCTGCCGCGTCGGAGATATAGTCCCCGTTGAGGTTTGGAGTGGCTAACACCGAGTATTCCTCAGGCCGAGTAACAATTTGCTGGAAGATGGAATCAGCGATCCGATCGTTGATCATGATCTTCTGCTTCCATGCGGCTTTTCCATGAGTGGAGTAGATCGAGTCCAGAATTTCCTTCACTTCTTTCTCGACGGATTGACGGAACGCCGGCGGCGCAAACTCCATGCCGGGTTCGATCATCTCGGCATTTTGCGCGACGGACAGGTTTGCATCCTTGTCCTTGTTGTCGATGATCCAGCTTTCGCGCTCGGTGACGACCTTGTCGCGGAATTCCTGGGTCGCAGTCTCGTATCCCCATTTGCGGAAGGCGCCCTCGGTGAATTTCTGAATGTTGCCCTTGTGAACCAGTGTGACTGACTTCAGGCTATTCTCGATGGCATGCAGAATCGCCATCCGAACCAGGCGTTTTGTTCCAGTCACTGAGATCGGTTTAATGCCGACGCCGGAATCAAGCCGAATCTGTTTCTTGCCGCCCTTCAGCATGTCTTTGTTCAGGAACTCGATGAGCTTCGCGACTTCAGGTGTTCCCTGCTCCCACTCGACGCCAGCATAGACATCTTCGGTGTTCTCGCGAAAAATAACGATGTTCATGCGTTCCGGATGCTTCACAGGAGACGGCACGCCTTTGTAGTACTTCACGGGGCGCACGCAGGAATACAGATCGAGAATCTGGCGCAAGGCCACGTTGAGCGAGCGAATACCTCCGCCCACTGGGGTGGTTAGAGGCCCCTTGATAGCGACTCGGAATTCGCGAATCGCTTCGACTGTGTCGTCGGGCAGCCAGTTGTCGAACTTGGATTTAGCCTTCTCTCCCGCAAAAACCTCGTACCAGGAGACGCGGCGCTTGCCCTTGTAAGCCTTTTCGACCGCGGCGTTGAACACGCGCAACGAGGCCTTCCAGATATCGCGGCCGGTGCCATCGCCTTCGATGAACGGAACGATCGGATTGTCGGGTATGTCGTACTTACCGCCAGCGTAGCCGATCTTCTTTCCATCCGTCGGAATCGCAACCCCGTTATATGAGAGCCCCATGCACTACCTCCACTGTGAGCGATCGATGATGATGTAAAAAACCAGTAATTATAAAGAATTTGAACCGCCTCAAGGGGCAGATAATTACTCTGGCCTGTGACATAATTCTTTGCCATCTCGAGTGTTCCCCCAAAGCTGGCGGAGGCTCCCGTGCGATTCCCCAATTCTCTCTGTTCAAGAGCCGTATATCGCGGACTGTTTTTAAGCGTTTTCTCCATCGCGGCGTTTGCCGGCAACTCGCATGACCGAACCCAGTTCGGGCACGACATCACGATCGGACCAAACGACGAAGTCACGGAAGTCACCTGTTTCGCATGCAGCGTACGCGTGCGTGGGCACGTAGCCGGCGACGTAACCACCTTTGGCGGCAGCATCCAGATCGAAGACGCAGGTGAAGTGAACGGAGATGCGACCAGCTTCGCCGGCGGCATGCGTCTCGACGGCGGTACGAAGGTCGATGGCGATGTCACCGTGTTTGGGGGAAAACTGCGTCGAGATTCATCTGCTTCGATCGGCGGCGACGTCGCAAATTTCGGAGGAGGGTTCTGGGTTGTCCTGGTGTTCGGATTGCCGCTAATTATTTTCGGCGCCCTCATCGCGCTGGTCGTCTGGCTCGTGCGACTGATGTTGCGAAGGTCGATCCCTGCGGCTGCGTGAGTTGCGTGATCCGCCTTTTGTCGAAAGCCGACTGAAGTCAAAAATCTCGTTCATCCACGCGCACTACCAGCGGCGCGTTCCGAAAGTCTTCCTCACACCGAGGGTCATATAGCGTCCCCACGGGCCGTTATTCCCCAAATCAGCCAAGCCTAGATATTTGTCACGCGAGCCCAGTCGTTCGAACAGGAAGTGTTGGGTCACGCGAAACTCAAATCCCTTAGTGAGATAAATCCCTGCGCCCCAGGAGTGTTCTATTCCGATGGCAGCGGGAGACCACGTATAGAGAGTTTGGGGCACGGTCTTGCCGAAAAGGAAGGTTGGCGCGCCGAAAACCATGAAGCGGCGAAGGGGCCCGCGGCCGAAGGGGCGCACCTCCAGTATTCCGGACAGCATATAACGCGCGAACAGGCTGCACGGGGCGTTGACGCCGCCGTATTGGCCGGCGTTGCCGGCACACAGGTTGGGGTCGATCTCATTGTGGGGTGGAGCGAGATCGAATTGCGCCCATCCCCAGAGCATGTCCTTGGGAAAGAACATCCGATCCCCAGAGTCAGCCTCGTGCCAGCTCCCCTGAGAGGTCGTTTCCGGTTGAGTCGATTGCGAGTTGAGCGATTCGGATACCTGTGCTTGTACGCAAGAGATCAGGATTAAGACGGTCAGGATCCACCAAAACTTCATTTTTCCTCCGGTTGACGGCTAATAAGTACGGTTCGCGAGCTTTTCGTCACACAGACGACTGGGACCGGGATCGACGGTAAACGTGTCCACTGGAGCGCCACATTGTAACCCGCCTGTCGAAAACGCTCGGGACGAAGAAAGCGCGAACCAAGTTGGGACCGCCGCGAAATGGTTAACGGGTGCGAATCATCCTAAGCAGCACAAAGAAAAGGGCCATAATCACACGGTCGCCCTTCCAGAATTCATATGCAAAACCGGATTTCTTCCATTCATAATACGTTTATATGAGTGCAAATCCGGCTAACTCAAGCCAAAACATAGGATTTTGCGTTTGGTGCGCAGATTGCATTTAGACAGAGTACAGCTGTTCCAGGAACCCTATGCCACAAGAGATTTCCGTCTCGTACCAAGCGATCAAAAGCAAAGTCTACCGCCTTATCGACGCTCTTGTTGTTGGCGAGAAGAGCGAGGCGGAGGTACAGGAGTCCGTTCGACGCTGGTGGGCGTTGATTCATCCAGCGGATCGGCCTGTCGCCCAAAAATATCTGTTGATGGTTTTGGGTCGCTCGAACTCGGCTCTCGACGCTATGGGTTCTGAATTGCTAACGGTGAGCGGATGCGAAGTCAGCGACGCGCACCCTACGGAATCCCGGATACCCACCCGGCGCATGCGCTTGATTGAGCGCTTAATGAAGGAACCTGCAGTTCGTACGGCCGTTTAAACCACCCGCCCTAAATAAGAGACAATAAATTTACATTGCCTCTTGTTGCGTTTTACCTTTCACAAACATTATCTTCAGCGTCAAGCCCGAACATTCGGGTACGAAACCCTGTGGAGGCACATTCATGAGAACATTGACCAGCGTCGGTAAATTTCTTTTGATCGGAGCGGCATTCATTATGGCATCTTCCCTATCCGCAGGACCCGGCCTGTACGGCTTCACACTGAGTTCCATTGACGGAAAGCCCGCTCCCCTCGCCGACTACAAGGGCAAAGTCGTGCTGATCGTGAACGTGGCGAGCCAGTGCGGGTACACCCCGCAATACACCGCCTTGGAGTCGATCTACGAAAAGTACAAAGATCAGGGATTCGTTATTTTGGGTTTCCCGGCGAACAATTTTGGCGCGCAAGAGCCTGGGACCAACGAAGAGATCAAGACGTTCTGCTCCAGGAAATACAGCGTCACCTTCCCGATGTTTTCGAAAATTTCCGTGAAGGGTTCCGACCAGGCGCCGCTTTATTCCTTCCTGACAAAAGACACGTCCTCGGGAATCTCCGGCGACATCAAATGGAACTTCACGAAGTTCCTGGTCGATCGGAATGGCAACGTTATCCAGCGGTTTGAACCCGCCGTCACACCAGATTCAAAAGAGATGACGGGAGCGATCGAAAAGCAGTTGAAGTCTTAGGGACCTCAAAACTCAGATGTCGTAGTACATCGCAAACTCATAGGGGTGGGGCCGTTGTCTCATGGCATCCACCTCTTTCGAGCGTTTGTAGTCCACGTAGGTCCGAAGTAACTCCTCAGTAAACACCTCTCCCTTCAGAAGAAACACATGATCGCGCTCCAACGCATCGAGGGCGTCCTCGAGAGATCCAGGCATGGAGGGGATACTCGATACCTCTTCCGGGTCCAGTTCGTACATATCTTTGTCCAACGGGGAACCGGGATCCATCTTGTTCTCGATGCCGTCGAGTCCAGCCATGAGCATCGCAGCAAACGCCATGTAAGGATTGCAACTCGGATCCGGCGGCCGAAATTCAACCCGCTTGGCTTCGGGCGATGCCGAGTACATCGGGATTCGGCACGCTGCAGAACGATTGCGCCGCGAAAACGCCAGGCTCACGGGCGCTTCAAATCCCGGGACAAGACGCTTGTATGAATTCGTGGTCGGGGCGATGATCGCGGAAAGAGCGGGGCCATGCTTGATCAGTCCGCCGATGTACCAGAGCGCGAGTTGCGAGAGGCCGGCATATCCGTCGCCCGCAAACAGCGGATCGCCAGATTTCCATAGCGACTGGTGAGTGTGCATACCGCTGCCGTTATCACCGAAGATCGGCTTCGGCATGAACGTCACCGTCTTGCCGTTGCGGTTCGCAACATTTTTCACGATGTACTTAAGCAGAAGTATTTTGTCGGCGGAGCGCACGAGCGAATCGAATTTGAGATCAATCTCGGCTTGGCCTGCCGATGCAACCTCGTGATGATGACATTCCACGACCAGGCCGCAATTCTGCATGATGAGCATCATTTCGGAGCGCAGATCCTGATAGTGGTCCGTGGGCGAAACTGGAAAGTACCCTTCGCGATAGCGCGGCCGGTATCCGAGGTTGTTCTCTTCTCTGCCCGAGTTCCAGCGTCCTTCTTCAGCATCGATGTAGTAGAAGCCGTACTGCTCGCGCTGATCGAACCGAACGTTGTCGAAGATGAAGAACTCGGCTTCCGCGCCGAAGTAAGCCGTATCGGCGACGCCGGAAGAGCTCAAGTATTTTTCCGCTTTGCGGGCGATATACCGGGGATCGCGATCGTAGGCCTGCTTGGTGACCGGGTCGACTACATCGCAAACCAGAACCAGAGTGGGGATTTCCGTAAAAGGATCCAGCAGGTAGCAACTGGCGTCAGGCTTAAGAAGCATGTCGCTTTCGTGAATGCCGGCCCAAGCTCGAATCGAAGAACCGTCAATCCCAAATCCCTCGTCGAAGGACCCCTCGGTCAGGTGTTCAATGGGATAGGAAACGTGATGCCAAAGGCCCGGGATGTCGGTGAAGCGCAAATCGAGAACCTTAGCGTCGTGCTTGCGGGCAAATTCGATAACAGTCTTGGCGTCAGCCATAGGCGCTCCTTCGCGGGAGACGAACGGTTGGTCAATATCCGAAAAATTGCCCACCTTTGCGCTGAAAGGCACGGCAAAGATGCGGCATCCGGCTGTTACAATCGGTCGCGTTGTGTAGGACCGAAGAGTTTAATGCCCATCGCAATCGCCTGCAATTCGATTGTTCTTATAGGCGAGATAAACGCGACTTTATACTGGTCGGAAGCGGCCCGAACTCAGGACGCAGGGGACTGCGACTCTGAAAGCCGCTGTGCGCTTTACCATTGGGAAGTGCCTGAGCGAGTCACCTGCGGTTGACCGCTGCGCCTATGGATTTCGACCAACTGGAGACTTTTCTCGAAGTAGCGAAACACGCCTCGTTCTCGAGGGCGGCGGAGAAGCGCTTCCGCACGCAGCCAGCTATATCCTCGCAAATTCGGGGCGTTGAAGAGGAAGTCGGCGCCAAACTCTTTGATCGTTCCGGAGGCAAGGTCTCACTAACGGCCGCCGGAAAGGCCTTTGTCAAGTACGTTGAGGATACGCTCGACGCTCGCAAGGCCATGATGGTATCCATCGCCGAGATGGAACGCGTGCCACGCGGAGAAATTATCGTGGGGGCGAACGAAGGAACTTGCCTGCATATCCTGCCCTACGTCTTCGCGGATTTTAAGAAAAAATATCCCGACGTCTCGGTGAACATCAAGCGATCTGACTACGCCAAGATTCTCGAGTCGATCATCGACAATTCCGTGGATTTTGGCGTGATCTCGCTTCCTGTCACGGATAGCCGCCTCACCGTGGTTCCCATCCACCGGGACGAGCTGATCTTGATTGCGCCGCCGCAGCATCCAATTGGAAGAATGAAGTCGGCGACGATTGCAGACGCAAGCAAATTCCCTTTGATTGTTCCTAAGGCAGGACACACGCGCGATGCGATCGAGCAGCTATTTCATGAGCGGCGATTGAAACCCAATTTCACCATGGAACTGGACTCGAGCGAACTATTGAAGCGCTTTGTGGCAGCAGACGTCGGCATCGGCTTCGTGGCGCGTTCCAATGTCGAAGAGGATGTGCGTGCCAAGGTATTGGCGGCGGTTCCGATGGCCGACGCGCAGGTTCGCCGTGACTTGGCGCTGGTATTCCGCAAGGACAAGGCGCTGAGCCGCGCCGCTCTGGCTTTCATTGACATAGCGGTAAAGCATAAATCCACTCAGGAAATGGTGCAGACTCCGAGTCGATGATCAAGGCGACTTCCATTCTCTTTCTAGCGTTGCTCGTTTCTGGAACGCCGCTGGTCCTGACCAGCCAAACTACGCAGAAACCCATCTCGCAGATGCCTGCCTCCGCCCGACTGTTGATTGCCGTCAAGGTCATCGGCAGCAAGAGATTTCCGGAGGAGGCTATCGCGGCGGCTAGCGGGCTTCAGATGGGCGCTGCGGTGAACGACGACGAGTTCAAGAAGGCGGCACGGCGGCTTGGTGATACCGGCGTGTTCACCGACATCGGATATTCGTTTTCCTACTCGTCGTTGGGGACAAAAGTTGAATTTAAAGTCACGGACGCCGACAAGTTTGTGCCCGTGCGATTCGAGGACTTCGTTTGGTTTACGGATACCGAAATCCGACACAGGATCAAAGAGCACTCGCCTCTTTTCGACGGCGAGTTGCCGTTGTCAGGCAAATTGGCGGAAGAGGTGTCCGACGTACTGCAGGCGATGCTGGTAGAACGATCCATTCCTGGACATGTGGACTTCACGCGATCGGGCAAACAAGATTCTCCGGTGGATTCGATCGTCTACAAAGTTTCGGATGTAGTGGTACAGGTACGGAATATTGAATTCACCGGCGCCGGTGAAGCGGAGCTGCCCGCTCTGAAAGCCGCGTCCCAAAGGCTGACGGATCACGAATATTCACGAACTCTGCTCAGTGCGCTCGTGCAACGTCAACTGCTGCCCGTTTATTACTCCAGAGGCTATCTGAAGGCCGCTTTCGGGGAGCCGGAATCGAAAGTTGTAAAAGAGCCATCTGTGAGCAGCGGAGACGGTCCGCGAAACCTGACAATCGTGGACGTCACCTTCGCCGTCACTCCGGGCATTCAGTACAAGATCAAGAGCCTGGAGTGGTCCGGAAATCAACAATTCACAACTGACATTCTGGAAAAGATGATTCGAGGAAAACCCGGAGAGCCGGCGAACATGACGAGAATCCGGGACAACCTGACGGATGTTCAGAAGTTATATTCGTCGAAGGGATATGTCACCGCATCTCTGAAAGCGGATGCCGATTTTGACGACTCTGCCAGAACCGTCGTGATTCGACTCGTTGTGACCGAGGGTTTTGAATTTCACATGGGAGAACTGGAATTTCGCGGGCTCGACAACAGCTTGACCGCAAAACTCCGGAATGCGTGGAAGATCAGGCAAGGAGAAGTCTACGACGCTAGCTACCTGGATGAATATTTGCCCGAGGCACACAAGTTGCTACCAGCATCGTTGGATTGGGAGGTCGCCTCGCACGTCACGGCCAATGTCCACGACAAAACCGTGGATGTAGACCTGATTTACTCCGTGAAGGCGCCAAAATAGGGCTTCGAAGATTCCCATCTTGTTCGGATTTTGGAACAAGTTTCGGGGGTGACTATCGCGGGTGGCGGTTCAAGGTACCCTCAGCCATCTTTTCAGTGTGCGAAATTTGGGAAAAAGCCGTTGACTGGGTATACTGTCGCGCAAAGCTTTAGGCATTCTTGCACTGAAATCAATTTTTGGGGATTAGTCGAATGATTCGTAGTCGCAAGCCTGCAGTTTTCGTTGCATTCTTAACATTTTTTGTAGTTCTAGGGATATCGGTCTCCGCGGAAGCCGCGGATAAGCAGACGCTGACCGGAGAGGTCAGCGACGCGATGTGTGGTGCCGGCGCACATGCAGGGCACACCCGCAGAATGTACGCGTGCTTGTGTGGGCCGTGGCTCAAAGTATGCCCTGGTCGTGGGAGATAAAGTTTACGCTCTGAACGTCACAGACAAGGCTGCGCTAGCAACATTGAGCCAGCAGGCAGGCAAGAATGCGACGGTTACGGGAACGGTGAGCGGAGTCGCAATAGATGTGAGTTCCGTCGCCCCTTCCAAGTAGGTAGCAGCACTAACAGATTTTGACGAGCTTGCCCGGGCCCTCCCCCTAATTCGATCCGGGCACCAGTGGGGATACGCGCCAGCGTATCCCCATTTTCTTTCCGACCGCGGTGTAACTTCGCTTCAAAACCTGCATCTCTGTATACAGGGGCTCGTGACCTGCAGCACTCGGGTGTGCCGCCCCCAAGCTAAAAAAGGAGAATTCAGTGATGAGAGCTCGACGTGGGACGATTGGGTTCGTGGTTCTGAATCTGGTGATGATGGTAGGCCTCACAGTCTCTTCCGCTTTTGCAGCCGGAAAGACATATACCGGCACAGTCAGCGACGCGATGTGCGGCGCCAAGCACGCGATGGCGGGCGATGCTGCCGCGTGTACTCGAGCGTGCGTTTCCAAGGGCTCGAACTATGCTCTCGTAGTTGGTGAGAAGGTTTACACTCTCTCGACCACCGACAAAGCCGCGTTGGCGACTCTCGACAAACAAGCCGGCGCAAAGGCGACCGTGACCGGCACCGAAAAGGGTGACACCATCACCGTCACTTCCGTCAAAGCGGGGGAATAAGGCGCAATTCAGGTTTTTTCGTTTGTGGCGGGAAAGCGCACCGAGCGCTCCCCGCTATTTTTGTTGGTTCTCACCCGAAATTCATATTTCCTTTACAAACCATTGTGTTAGATTGTGCATTCTCAATACTGAAATTTCTCTTGGCGGAGGGCAAGCGAATTGGGCAAAGACATGGTTCCGAAACGGATTTTCTTCACCAAAGGAGTGGGAAAACACCGTGAGCGGCTGACGTCGTTCGAATTGGCGCTGCGCGACGCCGGTATCGCTGCCCAGAACCTGGTGCGCGTCTCCTCGATTTTTCCGCCCAACTGCAAGCTGCTCGCGCGTAAAGAGGGCGTAAAGTATCTCCACCCCGGAGAAGTTGTTTTTGCTGTTGTAGCAGAGAACTCGACGCGCGAAGCCCATCGGCTGCTGGCTTCGTCGATCGGCGTAGCGATCCCCGCGGATCGCAACACATACGGGTATCTCAGTGAGCACCACTCCTTTGGTGAGACCGAAGATGCTGCTGGAGAGTATGCGGAAGAGCTCGCCGCAGAAATGCTGGCTACTACGCTGAATGTTGAGTTCGACCCTGATCGGTCGTGGGATGAGAAAAAGCAGATCTACCGGCTGTCGAACAAGATCGTCCGCACCGCAAATGTGACCCAGTCCGCCGTGGGAGACAAGCGTGCGTTGTGGACCACCGTCATTGCTTCCGCGGTACTGATCTTCGACTGACGATCAAACGGTCATGCCTAGGGTCCGAAAGACGTTTGCCACGACCCGGTCACAGCGCACAGCGTGGAATTGAAAACATTTACCTGCGGCATCACCGATGGCAGTGGACAGTTGTTTCCTGAGCGCGGCATGGGCCCTGTGCAGGCGAACCTTCACATTGTCCTGGGTCAGGTTGAGGCACTTCGCAGTCTCCTCAGTATTCAATCCTTCGACGTCTCGCAGAACAAATACTAAACGGTGCTCTTCGGACAAGGTCAGAACAGCTTTCTGCAACACGCCGGATAGTTCCCTGTCGTAGGCTTCCTGCTCGGGACTG
The DNA here is from genome assembly GCA_963820895.1 of uncultured Acidobacteriota bacterium. GTDB lineage: Bacteria > Acidobacteriota > Terriglobia > Terriglobales > Acidobacteriaceae > Sulfotelmatobacter. Next base: position 32,540 of record CAWGBW010000013.1, on the reverse strand, counting down.
CGGCCGGCGGACATCACTGAATTCATATCCTCTCCCTTCGTCTCGTCCGAAACGTCGAGTGATCGAAAACGAAAATGCTTTCGTGATCGCGCGAGCGCTTCATTCACCGCAATGCGAGTCAGCCAGGTAACAAATTTCGCGCGCCCTTCGAAGCTTGAAAGATTGCGGTAGGCGCGAACATACGCGTCCTGCATGACGTCTTCGGCTTCGCCGTCGTCTCGCAAGATAGCCCGGGCAACGCGATAGAGGCGCTGGTTGTGCCTGCGCATCAAAAGTTCGTAGAGCGCAGTCTCTCCGCCCAGCACTCGCTTTACGACTTCTTCGTCGCTCCAATTCTCTAGCTTGGCCTGGTCCAGGAGTGTCGCACTGGCCATCTGAAATACCTCCTTACAACCATGAGTGCCTGGAAGCAAGATGGTTACAGGTTTTCCTGTAGCTCCAGCGAAAAAATGATCCCGCCCGAGCGCTTTTGACAAACTTCTTACAATCCTGCTCTCCACTTTTGTAACCGTCCGCTCTTCGCGCGCTCCAGAGGACAGATGCAGAATCAGGCGATGCCGAAGGTGGAGGACGTATCTCGAACTGCTCGACCTCCGAGTCCCCCATTGCTCTGGCTCTCTATCCGAGAGGATGGCTCAAATGAATCGTCGCAACTTGGTAATGCTCATCGCAGTCACAGTGGCCGGAGCCGCAATAGTGCTGGCCCGCAATGGCAGTTCCGCTGTTACCTTCAATCAATTCGCCACCACGAACCAGACAATCGCCGGCAACGCCGCCAACCTCGTAGCCCAAGGGCGACATGTGTTCCGCTTCGACACGTTCGGCGACCAAGCGTTCTGGGGAGATTCCCTCCACCTGCATCAGGCAATCGAGGGAAGCAAATTTGGAGGAGTCGGCGCCGGAGTTAGCCCGAACACGGCGCTCGCTGTCGGCTTAAAAGTTGACGTCGACGCTTTGCCGGCTTCACTCATCGCGCAGATCAAACAGGGCCAGGTCGATCTGGATGATCCGGGCGTCACGCTTGCCCTTCTCAAGCTCAACTCAGTGGTTGGAATCACCGGATTTTTCAAGCCGGACGGGAGCATGAAATCCGTCGCCATCCAATGCGCTCTATGCCACTCAACGGTGGACAATTCTGTCGCCCCCGGAATCGGCCACCGGCTCGATGGCTGGGCGAACCGCGACCTCGATGTCGGGCAAATCGTGGCGTTAGCGCCAAATCTGCAGCCGTTCTCTGATCTGCTGGGTGTAGACCAGGCTACGGTTCGAAAGGTGCTGCAGAGCTGGGGCCCGGGCCGCTTTGATGCCGAGCTCGCTCTGGATGGGAAGGCTTTCCGTCCAGACGGCAAGACGTCGGCTGTATTGATTCCGCCTGCTTTTGGTCTTGCCGGAGTGAATCTCCATACATGGACCGGATGGGGCTCGGTTACGTACTGGAATGCATTCGTCGCCAATCTCGAGATGCACGGCCAAGGCAACTTCTTCGACCCACGACTCGATGACCCGGTACAGTTCCCCGTTGCTGCCAAAGCGGGCTTTGGACATGTGACCCACTCCACGGATCTCATCACCCCGCGTCTTGCGGCCCTGCACGTTTACCAATTGGCTATTCCGGCGCCTCCTCCGCCCGTAGGGAGCTTTGACGTCGACGCCGCAAAGCGCGGCAAGGCTCTCTTTAACGGCCCTGCCAAGTGCGCGACATGCCACACGCCTCCGCTTTACACCGAGGCAGGCTGGAATCTGCATACGCCGAGCGAGGTGTGCGTGGATAGCTTCCAGGCCGATCGCGCCCCTGATAGGCGCTACCGGACGTCTCCTTTGGCCGGGCTCTGGACGCACTCAAGAGGCGGCTACTATCACGATGGCCGCTTCAGCGACCTGGGCGACGTGGTGAATCACTACGACAGTTGTCTCAGCCTGGGGCTCTCGGATCAGAACAAAGCCGATCTGGTGCAGTTTCTGAAATCGATTCCAGAACCTTCAGCGAACTAGTTCCCTGACGGTCGAGATGGCGGGCGGTTGGGAGAGCACAGACCCAACCGCCCTTCGCTCCTTGCGGCCATTGTCGAGTTTTCAGCCCACTTCAATGCCTCGGAACGCTATGTCGTCCAGATTTTCTGACGGCATTAGGGGCACAACTCCCACTATTGCGGCCGCCAAGGGCAGACGAGTTCCAATCCCTACCGAACGCGTGGATCCCTGTAAGTGACAATAACTTGTTGATTTGGTGACATTTCCGTAACACACGGAAACGCCCCTGGGCTTATAACTTTAGTAACCCCACCGATGAGCCAGATGTAATCTCTCGATAACAGTTCTGGGTTATCATAGAAGTGGAAGAAAAGACACAGTTCCGAAGTAGATTGAGGACCCAGTGGATATCGAAACCCGGAGAAATAAGCAGCGAGCCCTGATGGCCAGGATGGTGGAGCGTAAGGTTCGCTCCAGGGCGAAGCAGCTTTACGAAGCCCGGGGCCAAGAAGAAGGACAGGCATTGCAAGACTGGTTTCAAGCTGAGGCCGAAGTGCTTGAAAACAAGATTCTTGCCAATCTCTACCGCCGAATTCAGTCCGGCATTGAGAGCGCTCGCAACGGCGACACAAATACCCAACCTGTCGGCGACTACGCCGCCTCGTACGAGTCCTAACTGATCAGAACGAGATTCCTGAACAAAAGTCGGGCAGATTCCTGCAAACCGCAGCATGTGCTCGACTATTTTTTTGCCCCAGCCTTTGCTGTCTTGCGAGAGCCGCTTCCCTTTTTGGCCTTGTCCAGCCGCTCAATCACTGCTGCCACAATGATTGGAAGTCCGACAGTGGCATCAACGAACACTTCTCCGAACTTTCCACCTTCCGCCGGCGGAACAAACTTGCCCCACGAAATCGCTTCGCTGTAAGGGCTACCCGATAGGCCGCCCCAATAAACCGGTTCGGGACAGATCCTGAGGCCATAGTGGTACCGCTTTAGGGGCACATTCTCGCCGAGGCGACGGTGTCTCAATTCGATGAAGGGTCCAAACTGCTGTGACCAGTTGCGCGGAACGCCGCCGCCGATAGTGAAAATGCCGAGCTTCTTCTGACGGAGAAGCGTGGCGGCAAAGTGTTCCAGATCTTCGAATGGATCGAACCTGATCTTGTGCCGGCCGGTTGATTCGCGCAGCCGATTGTTTAGAGCAGTGTCGAGGCCCAACTCCGAGTCGCTAAATGCGGGAACGAAGACGGGAACGCCCTTCTCGTAGGCCGACTTCAGAATGCCACGTCCTTGCGAGTTTTTCGCAAGATAGGCGCCGATGGCGTGATTCAGCTTGTACGAGCACATGATGTCGTTGTGATCCCAGGCTTCGAGTACGGCGGACATCACTTCTTCGACGTCATCCAGATTCTGTTCCGGCTCAAGTGTGTCGTAAACGCGGTTATATCCCTGCTCGTAGAGTTCTTCGTCCGAAACCTCTGGATTGGCGCGAAAATGCGCGCGACCTGTAGCCTCCACCAGGCCGTGGGCCATCAGTGCGCCGGTAGAAACGATCGCATTCACTATGCCCCGGTCGATCAGTTCGGTGACGATCAGTCCCTGCTTCGCAACGGTCATGGCGCCAGCGAGGGTCATGACCACGAAAGCATCCTCGTCGAGGGCCATTGCTTCGAGAACATCCGCGGCTTCACCGAGCTGGCGGCCCGTGAACGCGGTCTTCCCCATGGCGCGCACCAGGGCGTCGATCGAATGAACCTTGGAAAGATCGAGTGGCTCAAGGGGGACCAGGCGATCCTCGATGGGATTGTGCAGATGGCGGTCTTTGCCCTCACCGGCACCCGTGGAACCCGGAGATCCGTGATGCGAGTTGCTATGATTACCTTGTTTCAACGCAAGCCTCCAAGCTCAGTGCGATTCTTCTCGACTGAATACTTTACAGGAATGACCTCGGGCTGTGCCAAGCCGGAAGGACTTCCTTTTCTGTTCGAGCGCGTCTACAACCCGTATCGCGAGCAAGTCCGCTTGAAGAGCGCGCAGAATCACTGATTGAAATGCCGGCAAAGCGAAACTTCGAGGAGCAGATCGCGGCGCTTGAGCAGGTTCGTCAAATGGATGACGCTGCTCGTGTCGATGCCCTTCGAAAAGCGTTGGAGAATCGCAACAACTTCATCGTTGCGAAAGCGGCCGACCTGGTACGCGATTTTCGAATTGTGCAGTTAACGCCGGATTTGCTTTCGGCCTTCGATCGCTTCTTCGCTCATGCCGAGAAGAGCGATCCGCAATGTTGGGCTAAGAATTCCATCAGCCGCGCGCTGGATGCCCTCGAGCATCAGGAGGCGACACCGTTCTTGCGGGGCTTACGCCACATCCAGATGGAACCCGTGTGGGGAGGACAGTCGGACACCGCTGGGACCCTTCGCGCAACCTGTGCCTTGGCACTCGTACAGTGCCGCAGTCTCCCTGAACCAGAACTGCTTGCGCATCTGGTAGACCTGCTGTCTGACAAACAACAATCAGTCCGGAGCGAAGTTGTGCGGGCGATCGGCCACATGAACTCAACCTCTGCAGCGCTGGTGCTCCGCACTAAAGCGGTGCTGGGGGATGACGAGCCTGAAGTAATGGGCTCCTGCTTTGGCGCGTTCCTCAGCATAGAAGGCACCCGCGGGATTGACTGGGTCAGCAGTTTTCTGAACTCACAGGACGACAAGGCCGCTGAAGCAGCGCTGGCCATTGCCGCCACGCATTCTCCAGAGGCTTTTGATTGCCTGAAAAAGAATCTCGAGCGTGCGAAAGATCCATGGCGACGCTCTGTACTTCTTTCAGCCGTGGCTTTAACGCGTCAACCGCCGGCAGCCGAGTTCTTGATCGATCTGATTTCTGAAACATCGTCGGATGCTGAGGCTGCGATCGCGGCCATGGTTAGGTCGGCTCCGAGCGAAGCCGTGCTGACGCGCATCGAGAAACTCGTTGCGGACAGTCCCCGCCTCAAACGCCACTATTCGCAGCTCAAATCGAATTCTCGCTAAAACAGAACAGCCCGAACCGAAGTCCGGGCTGTCGTGAATGCCGCCGGCGAAGCAGCGGCACTGGCTTCACATCACTTTTTTGCGATGGTGAGGGTGATGGTAGCGGTTTTGGTTACGCCTCCTCCGGTTCCCTTCACGGTGATCGTGCGGTTACCGGTGGTAGCGGTTGCCGTGACCTTGATCGAGACGGTTGAACTTCCCGCTCCAGGAGCAGCAATCGTTTTCGGATTCAGCGTCACGGTTACACCAGCTCCCTGACCGGATGCAGTCAGTGCAACCGCTGCATTGAAGCCGCCGGAAACCGTGGTTGTGACCTTCGAGGTTCCTGTCGCACCCTGCTTCACGGTGACTTTGTTAGGCGCCGCGGCCAGGGTAAAGGTTTTGGTGGTCCCACCGGAAACGACGAGCGATACCGTGGTGGTCTCGGTCGTGGCGCCGGCAGTCCCTTTGACTGTGATCGGGTAGGTGCCTGCCACCGTGGAGGCCGCTACCTTCAGGGTCATGGTCGAATTGCCGGTTCCCGTGATGGATGTTGGATTAAAGGTAACCGTCACGCCAGCGGGTTGGCCGGTTGCGGTCAGCTTGACTGCGGTGTTGAATCCGCCAGTGGTCGTGCTGGTGATCTTCGAAGTCCCAGTAGCACCTTTGGCGACGGTGACGGAGGTTGGTGAGGCCGAGAGGCTGAAGCCGCTCGCTCCGCCGCCTCCGGCGAGTTCGTCGATCAACGCTTGTCCGTTCGGGGAGCCCCAGCCTGTTGCCAGGTCGAAGCCAGGCGTTGCGGAGAAGCCGTTGCTGCCAGTGGTGACATCGTGGAAGTCCTGCGTGAAGGTATTACCCAAGCCGATGTCGTAAATGGCCGGGTTCACGAAGCCAAGGACCGACTGTCCGTTGGAGACTGCCTGCTGGTTCACGAGAGCCAGGAAGCCAGCCCACATCGGCGCTGCGAAACTAGTGCCGCCGAAGTTGTTGGCGGTACAACCAGATTGATCGGAGCAAACGTAAAAGCTGAAATCAGAGTTTGCCGAGACGTCCGGTCCGTTACGCAGCGTTTTGGAACACTTCGAGCAACCTGCAGCCGTCGTGACCTGGTAGGACGGGATCGAGATGTTGTCGGTGGAGATGCCACCTCCGCCATCGCTCCACGTGGTTTCCGACTTCCACGAGCCGCCCGCGCCATTGGTCGTGAGAACGGTGCCACCCACGGAGGTGAGAAGTCCGTCATCCGCCGGCCAGACAAAATTGCCTGCCACCCATTTGCCGCTGTCGCCAGCAGCCTGGAACAGGTTTTGTCCCTGAGCCGCGAACTGCTGGAAGAAAGGCTCGTCGACGGTTGGATCCGCTGGACGCCATGACCAGGAAGAGCTCAGCTGATGGTTCAAGGGGCTGGCCGTTGCCATCGCGTTGAAGATCCCGGGATCGTCCAAGCTTTGGCCTGCCAAACCGCCCTTGCCGATATACATCACAAGGCTCGACATATTGGGAGCCATGCCGAGAGCTTGCGTCATATCGAGTGTCTGCTCCGTGTCGTCGCAGAACCCGCCCGCCGAATTGTCGGTGCAATCGGTTTTCTGACCGTCGACGGATTTCAGAGTAATTGGAACGTTGTTGGTTTGATGGGCATTTGTGTAGTAGGTGGTGAGATCGGACAGGTTGGTTCCGATAAATTCGAAAATTCCAACCGACTGTCCGGATCCAGTCAAACTGCCACCGTAGTATGCGGCTCGCATATCGCTGCCGCAGAACGATGCCGAGGGACAGGAGCCCGTTGTAGCGTCAGCGATCACGTCGTCAGGCTGTGCGCTTGGATTGCGACGGACGTACAGAGGAATCGGCCGCGAGAAGTTGTCGAGTCCACCGACGCTCCACAACCGAATTGACATATCCGGAGCAGGTTCACGATCGGGAGCGTAGAAAACACGGTTTTCGGTGGGATGCTGGTAGCGGTTCATCGTGACATGCAGAGCTCTTTCGACATTCTGCACTGATCCGCTGAGCGGAAGGATCATCCGATTGCGCGCGTCGCCCGTGATGCGAAGGCCGTTTTGCCGCGCCCAATTCTTAGCTGCTTCGTAATCCTCTACGCTCGGACCGAACTTTTCGGTGAATTGCTCTACCGTAAGAAAGTGCCGGTAGGAGGAACTGGATCGGTCGTAGAGATCTTTCAACAGTTGATCGAGCTCTGGCTGGTTGCGATGCTGAAGAACAAGAACGATGTCCATGTTCTTTGTTCCGGATACATGGCCGACGAGAGGGGCTACCTTGCCGGTAACCTCTTCCCGCGTATGTCGTGTCACCAGGGCCTGAGATTGCGCCATGCTGACAACGCTGGTGATCGAGAGGAGCGCGATCATTGCCAGCACAAATGTAGTGAGTCTTCGTGTCAAAGGTTCTCCTTGAGAGTCGGGCAGCGATGAAATTTCTTTTTTTGGTGTCTTTGAGAAGCGGCAATTCCCTTCCTCAACTTTTCAGAAAGGGCACCGATTGTACAACGACTGCAGGACTCGTCGTAACATTAGTCTGTTGTTTTTTTACTGCCTTGGTCCCACGATCCGGCGAGCAAACATTTGCATATTAGCGGAAGCGGATTGCGAATCCGACCGTTGCGCATGTTCGGTGGTTCTACGACCTGAGGTAGTGATTGAGCTCGCGCGCCCATTGCTCGGCCTCTTCCGAGGATGGCATGTCACGACCGAGCTACCTCATTCTGCTTGAGTTGCTCGAAATCCATTCCCGATCGATGCTGTTGCCCCGTTCCGTTCGGTAACGTGCCGAATGCTATATTGATCGCGGAGGAGATGAAAACGCGTGCCCCCTGAAAAATTTCGCGTGGCTTTGGTGCAGATGTCGTGTGGTCCCGAGCCGGAAGAAAATCTTGAAAAAGCGTTGGCACGCATCGCCGATGCTGCGGGAAAAGGTGCGCAAGTAGTTTGCTTGCCGGAGCTTTTCCAGACACAGTATTTCTGCCAGCGCGAGGATCACGCTCTTTTCGATTTAGCCGAGCCGATTCCCGGGCCCGGCAGCGAGAAGATGGCCGCATCTGCCCGCAAGAATGGCGTTGTGCTGATTGCTTCCTTGTTCGAAAGACGTGCTGCAGGTGTTTATCACAATACGGCTGCGATTTTCGATCGCGATGGCACTTTGAAGGGACTGTATCGCAAGATGCATATCCCGGACGATCCTCTCTACTACGAAAAGTTCTACTTCACGCCCGGAGACCTGGGATTTCGGGCGCTCGATACCAGCGCGGGGCGATTGGGGACGCTGGTTTGCTGGGACCAGTGGTATCCGGAAGGCGCGCGGCTTACCGCGCTGCAAGGGGCCAGTATCCTTTTCTATCCAACCGCGATCGGTTGGCATCCGGCGGAGAAGGCGGAGTTCGGGGTCGCGCAACACGACGCCTGGCGCACAATTCAAAGGGCTCATGCCATCGCCAATGGTGTTTACGTGGCCGTGGTGAACCGAGTCGGCTTCGAGACCGGAAATATTCGCGGCAACTCCGCTCCGGGCCAGGGACTCGAGTTCTGGGGCAAGTCATTCTTCTGCGATCCGTTCGGCAGAGTTCTCGCCGAAGCGTCTCACGACCATGAAGAAATTCTGATTGGAGACGTCGATCTCAAAGCGCTGGAAGATATCCGGCGAAACTGGCCATTTCTGCGCGACCGCCGCATCGACAGCTATGCGCCCATCACCAGCCGCCTCATAGATCCGAGCTAGTTTCGTGGCCAGACGCATGCCTTCAATCCCCGCTAGAGGTTCCGATCTAGGGTTGCCCGGCTCAGGCTTGTCCGGCTATCGAATGCCAGCCGAGTGGGAGCCGCACGCAGCTACCTGGCTCGCATGGCCGCACTATGAGGGAGATTGGCCCGCGAAGTTCGAGCCGATTCCATGGGTCTACGCCGAGATCATTCGGCATCTTGCCAAGCACGAACGCGTTGAACTGATCGTCAATGATGCGGCCGGGCGGAAGCGAGCTCGACGCGTGCTGCAACGGGCAGATGCTCTCACATCGAATATTCGCTACCACCACTGGCGCACGAACCGCGTTTGGCTGCGCGATTCCGGCTGTATTTTTGCGAAGCAATCGACGACTGGAGGCACGGCAAGGGCTGGCTCCATCGCAGCGCTTAAGTTCCGCTTCAATGCGTGGGCGAAGTATTCGAACTGGCGTCATGACGAAAAGATCGGCTCGCTGATGTCGAAAGCGACGCAGACCAACGAAATCCGCCCGCTGTCTGCTGGCACCCGCATCGTGCTGGAAGGCGGTTCGATCGATGTCAACGGGGCCGGCACAATTCTGACGACGGAGGAATGCCTGCTTAGCAAGCAGCAGGAACGTAATCCTCACATGACTCGCGTGCACTACGAAAAGGCCTTCGCGGACTATTTCGGCACTTCGCACACAATCTGGCTGGGCCGTGGAATTATCGGGGACGACACGCACGGCCACGTCGATGATCTGGCCCGTTTCGTCACGAAGAACACAGTCTTGACTATGGTAGAGCACAACGCGAAAGATCCGAACCATGCGCCTTTACGTGCGAATCTCAGAAGACTTCAGTCCGCGCGCGACCAGGATGGAAAGCAGCTGACGGTCGTAGAACTGCCGATGCCACTGCCGGTCATTTTCGAGGGACGTCGCCTCCCCGCCAGTTACGCCAATTTTTATATTGCCAACGGCGTGGTGCTGGTTCCGGTGTTCAATCGCTCGACCGACCGCACCGCTCTCAACACATTGAGCGAACTCTTCCCTACCCGCGAAATCGTCCCGATCTACTCCGGAGACTTCATCTGGGGGTTAGGCGCGATGCACTGCATGACCCAGCAGCAGCCCGCATGAATTTAGATGCTTACTGTCGGCCCGTCTCCCTGCGCGAGTTCTCGTGGTAAATTCTCGCCATGCCTCATGGCGAGATGACCACCAGCCGGCTTGAAGCGTTCAGCGATGGTGTGATCGCCATCATTGTCACCATCATGGTTCTTGAATTGCGCGCGCCAGCCCAGCCGACGCTGCCTGCTCTCCTTAAAGTTGCTCCCGTGTTTATCAGCTACGGCTTGAGCTTCCTGGTTATTGCCATCATGTGGGTGAACCATCACCACATGATTCACGTGGTGCGACAGGTGACCGCCAGGCTCCTGTGGTCGAACCTGAACCTGCTGTTCTGGATGTCTTTGGTCCCGTTTGTTACTGATTTTCTAGGGAAGAACTACCATCAGCCGATGGCGGTTGCCCTCTATGGACTGGACATGACTTTGTGCTCCGCAGCGTTCTGTGTTCTTCGAGCGGAGTTGATCCGTCAGGAATCGAACAACATGGAGATGGCTGACTATCACCGCGGCATCCAAAACAAAAATCTGCTTTCACTTCTGCTGTATCTCGGTTCGGCTCCGCTGGCATACCTTTCGATCTATGCGTCGTTCTTCATATTTGCGCTGATTCCTGCCCTGTATTTTCTGCCCGAGAAACAACTAGCCTCCTGAGCAAACCAACGCAAAACAGAAAAGCGAGCCTGAGTTTCAGGCCCGCTTGAAAACGTCTCATCCACCAACCCGGCTATTTCACAGGGGGAGCTGTGCTAGGCACCATCCCCGGAGGACATCCGGCTGCCGGCGCTGGTGCAGTTCCAGGTTGCGCCGGAGTCGCGGTTGAGTTTTCCGAGGATTGATCAGTTGGAGTCGAAGGCGAGCTCGGCGTTGTCGAACTGGGTGTTGACGGTGAAGCGGGCGAACCTGGATTCGTGGAATTGTTGGTCGCCGTCGATCCGTTTTGCGGAACGCTTCCCGTTGGAGCCGCGGTACACGGTGCCGCTGCACCCGGTGTGGCGGGCGTAGTGGTGCTGGTTTGCGGCATGGTGCCCGGCGTTGTGGGTGCCGGTGTTGTTTGTGGTGCCGGTGCCTGAGGTGTAGCTGTGCCCGGAGCAGTCTGCGTCGTGCCCTGACCTGCGGCCTGGGTTGTGATCGGCGTCGGCGGACCGATCGTACTCGCCGGCGGAGTGGCGGTCGTGCCGGAAGGAGTTGCCGTACCTGCCGGCGGAGGCGCCGTTGGCGTCGCCGTCTGGCCAGTCGTCCTGCTCTGTGCTGCCGCCCAGCCGGCGCAGCTCAAAACACAACAAAGAATTGCGATACGTTTCGACATGAAAGAACCTCCGGATCAAATGAGGGCGAACTCATCAGCGAGCGCGAGCCGCGTCCTTAATTTTTATTTGAGACTTGGGAGGGTTACCAGGATATCCGGTGGATTCCGTATCGCAGGAATAAAAAGGCTTGATGCCGACAAACTCTCATGCAAGCCTTAAGAAACATCAGCGCCCAGTCGAAGACGCTCCTATCGACGATATTGCGTGGGTTGAGGCCCCTTCTCCAGCGTTTGGCGGTCCCAGATCGCGCCATCCCGGGTGTAGGCAGCGAGTTCAAAATCCTGTGTCAGCTCTAAAGCGTCGGTTGGACACGCATCTTCACACAGTCCGCAAAACATGCAGCGGCTCAGATCGTAAGTGAAATTGGTCAGCTCTTTGCGGCGGGTCTTCTCATTGCGTTCGCTCGAAACCACAATCAGGTTTTCGGGACACGCCAGCGCACAAAGATCGCAGGCGATACACATCGTCTCATCGGTGTCAGGGTTGACATTCAGGCGCGGTGCTCCGCGATAACGCTCGGCCACCTGCGGCCGCTCCAGGGGATACTGCTCGGTATAAATCTCTTTGGGATCCTGGTAGCGAAAAGTAACCTTCAAACCCTGCAGAAGGTCGATGAGGAACACTTTGCGGAGCAAGCTCGGCAAGCCCATGGTGCCGATAGCATATCACTGGTCCGCAAAAGCGGTACACCGCTGATCAATACAGGATGCGGCTGCTACGCTGCCCCATGCCCGATTGTCGCGCAGCCGCTAAGCCTCGGTCGCAAGACCTGATTTCATCTCGCGTAGTCGCAGACCAGTACGGTAAGATCATCGTCCTGCGATCGCGACCACGCCTTAATCTTCGACACGATCATGTCTGCTGCCTGCGATGCGGTGGAACCGTCGGTTTTCCTGAACATCTCGCAAAGGCCTTCGATGCCGAAGAACTCCCCCGTGGAGTTCGCCGCTTCCACCGCGCCGTCGGTGTAGAGCAGAATACGATCCCCGTTCTCAAGCGCGTGCGTCGCGGTGGAGTAGGACGCGAAATCGAAGGCGGCCAGCATCAGTCCGTTTTCCTCCACCTTGGTGATCTCACCCTTCCGCAATAGGAGCATCGGAGGATGGCCTGCCGCTGAATAGCGCAACTCACCGGCCACAGAGTCGAGATGAACATAGGCCGCTGTGACAAATTGATTCTGAGTGTTGCCCATCAAAGTGCTGTTCATATGAGATAGAAATAGTGCAGGATCTGCTGCGTGAGCGCGTTGCGATGCTGCTGCCAGTTTGACCATCGAAGCGATGAGCGCCGCTGGCACGCCATGCCCGGAAACATCGGCGATCAGCAGCCCCGCCTGTTGCGGACGAGCGACGACATAGTCGTAGAAGTCCCCCGCGACCGATGTCATTGGCAAGTAGCGGGCGGCCACCTGAAAGTGCGGGGACTCCGGGAATGAAGCCGGAAGAATCGAAGACTGAATGCGGCGGGCTACTTCTAACTCTTCTTGAATCTTGCTGAGCTCCTGCTCCCGGAACAGCGCGCGGCGCGCGGCCACATATCCCAGACATCCCAGGAATGCCGCGAAACCAAAGGGCTCGAGATCGGGAAAGGGATAGCGGAATACGCCCCTGAGGTTATCGCACACAACCAGAAAAGCGAGGATCAACAGACCGCGCCGCACAATGATGAAATCTTCTACGGCGGAAGTGCCTGGAGGCGCGGATTGCGCGACCAGCGTAATGATGGCAACGATGACGATGACACTATTGACGCGATCGAACCAATCGTGGAACGACAGGGCGACCAGGTCTGTCCTGGTCCACATACGTACACCGTACAGGGCAGCGTAGATAGCGAGGTATAGGAGTAGCGGATCCCGCTTGCGTTGCAGAGCGGAAAAGGCCCCGGAGACGATACCCAGGGCCACGAATGCAGCGCCAAGAAACAGGTAAGGGGCGTCGCGATGAAACGAAGTAAGTAGGTCGCCGGCGCTTATCTGCGGAAGAAGCATCCCACGGGATGCTAAATCATCGTGCAGGGACGGCAAAGCAAGGCGCCGTAATAACGAGTGCTTATGCGGCTCGGGGAATTTCCGCGGGATCCGTGTAGATAGTTAGACCTAAACTTCGACCCACGCGGACCATTTCGTCGGCTCCAGTTGAAGGTCCGCCTACGCGAAGAACCGCATTGCACTTCTCGAGAAGCCGGGTCGCGATCGGATGGAATACTTCGTTGAAGACTTCATCGCCGATCTCGCGGGATCCTCCAAGCTTGACCAGAGGTAACGCTAACCACTCGCCCAAAATCGGTACGTGTCCGGCGCGGAAGATCGGAAGAGCGAACGACTCCATGATTTCCACGTTTCTTTCGATCAACTTAGGATCGTCGTTTGTGCCAGAACGATAAGGCCCGGCGATGAGAATCATCAGGCTTTTTTCAGATTTGCCCACAGTCGATCCTTTCGGTGGCTAAAATCGGGGGGGTAGCACGTATTCGGGAACACTTCGCCGAAAGGCGACGATCCCGCCATGGTAGTCGGACGAGACGCCGTGCCTGCCGGACTTCCCTACTCTTTAAGTTTCAGTTTGGATTTGTTGTCTTCCATGAACTGCTTAATGTCACCCGCAGCGCCCAGGAGCCGGTTCCATTGCTCGTAGTAGAGGGTAACGGGGAAGCGGCCGAGTCCATAGACACTGACTCCGCCTTTTTCGCCGACTTTGAAAATAAGATCGCCGCTGCGTTTCTTGGTTTCGACTTCCTTTTCCAGTTGCGCCAATTTCGCTTTTAGCTCTTCATAACTTGGTTCGGACATGAGTTCCTCGTTCTGAGATGAATAGTGACCCGTACGTTTACGCCATTTCTATAGTAACGTGCTGGCCGTTGCTTTGCGGTGGATAACCGTTATAAGCTCGAATGCATCAACTCCCGAAGTAGGAAATTCAGCCAGCCGAAAGATCCGAACGGTTTTGTTTTTTCGGCCTGAATCCAGCACGTTCGGTCAAACAATGCGCGTATGGGTCCGATGGTCGGCGTGGCTTTGCCTGTCCCTGATGTTGTGGACGGCGGCGGCGGAGTCTGCCCACCGTCATCTCAACCGGACAGAATCAGCCGCGTGCTCGATCTGCGTAGTCGCGCACAGCGCGAGCCCAACGGTAAGCTCTGGTCACACCGCTCCGATTTTCGCGGCGATCGGCCTCTCACGAGAAGTACAAGTAATCGCCGTTCTGCATCTTGATTTTGCCGTAGCCGGCATTCGTGGTCCTCCTTCCCTTCTGTAGAGATCCTCACAATCGAAGGTAGCGCTGGGTGCGAAGTTAGACTTCGCGCCGCTCTGCTCATTCTTTCTTTTCTGATTGTCTTTTGTTCTCAGGGAGGGCTTCATGCTCACGTCCTTTTCAGCTCTTATTTTGAAAACGCAGTTCGCCGGACTGATTGTGGTCTCAGTGCTTTCCACCACTGGGATCGCGAGTGCTCAAACTGTGGGAAGTGCGGGATCGGTAAACGGTGTTGTGGTGGACATCTCGGGCGCGGTCGTGCCGGGCGCAAAGGTTGAGATACGCAACCCCATAAGCGGCTTCGATCGGACGGCGGTTACCGACGACTCGGGAAAATTCATATTCGCGAATATCCCGTTTAATCCTTATCACCTCGACGTCACAGCGCCCGGGTTTGCGGCTTACGGTGGGGATGTGGAGTTGCGGTCAGCGGTTCCCGTTGCCGTTTCCATCAAACTGCAGATTGAGGGCTCGACCACGTCGGTGACGGTCGAGGCGCACGGTGGAGACTTAATCGAGAGCGATCCGACCTTTCATACCGACGTCGACAAAAACCTGTTCGAGAAACTTCCTCTGGAAAGCCAGTCGTCCTCCGTTAGTTCGCTGGTGACCTTGTCGACACCTGGCATTGCTGCCGATTCAAATGGACTCTTTCATGGACTTGGTGACCACGCCGAGAATTCTTTCTCGGTCGACGGCCAGCCGATTACGGACCAGCAAAGCAAGGTTTTCTCGAATCAAATTCCGTTGGACGCGATCCAGTCGATGGAAGTCATCTCGGGCGCGCCCCCTGCCGAATACGGCGACAAGACCAGCGTTGTTATCAACGTTACGACACAGTCCGGGCTCGGAATGTCGAAGCCGCACGGCGCAATCACTGCGTCATATGGATCGTTTGGCACTTCAAATGTTGGGCTCAATCTAGCGTATGGCGGCAAGAACTGGGGCAACTTCATTTCAGCGAGCGGACTCAACACCGGCCGGTTTCTCGATCCTCCCGAGTTTTCGGTTATGCATGATCGAGGGAATCAGGAGAACCTGTTCGACCGAGTCGACTATCAGTTCTCGACGGTCGATTCGATGCATCTCAATTTTGGTTACACGCGGTCATGGTTTCAGACCCCGAATTCGTTCGATTCGGAGAACGCAACTCCGTGGAATGGAATCGTCGTCGACAATGGAGGGCTGGATCCTCAGGGACGTATCGTTGGACCAGCGGATCAGAGATCGCAGATTCAGACCTTCAACCTGGCGCCGTCGTGGACCCGGCTTATTGGATCAACCTCGGTCTTTACCCTGGGAGGTTTTGTCCGGCGCGATCACCTGAACTATTACCCCAGTGGAAATCCATTTGCCGATCTGGGTCCTTCCGACTTGCAGCGAGAGACCGTGGGCCAGGATCGCACACTACTCAACGCCGGCCTGAGATCGGAGTTCTCCTACGTGAAGGGAATCCACAATCTCAAGGCAGGAACCGTTTATCAGCAGACTTTCCTTGATGAAAATGACGGCCTCGGGATCGTGGACCCCACGTTTCTGCAATCGCTCACCGGCACGAATGGGCTGCCCTGTTATGAGGCCTCCACTCGTCAGGCTCTCGCTGCTCCATGCACCACGTTAATGCCTTATGACCTGACGCAGCCGGGAGGCGGAAGTATCTTCCGTTTTCAGGGACACACAGACGTCAAGGAACTCGCTCTATATTTGCAAGACAACATCACGAAAGGAAATTGGGTTGTCAATCTCGGCTTGCGCGCCGATATCTACAACGGACTCACGGCTCACACCGAGGGAGAGCCGCGACTGGGCGTCGCCTACCGCATCAAGAAGACCGGAACCGTTCTGCGCGTTTCGTATGCCCGGCTCCTGGAGACGCCGTTCAATGAAAACCTGGTGCTGGCCAGCCAGGGCTGCAACAACGCCGTTCTCAATCCGCTGCTGGGATGTTTCGAATCCGGAGAGGCGACTCCGTTGGCTCCGGGATGGCGCAATGAATTTCACGCTGGATTGGAGCAAGCATTCGGGAAATACCTGGTTTTCTCCGGTGAATACATCTGGAAATATACCCACAACGGATACGACTTCAGCGTTCTGGGAAATACTCCGATCACATTCCCAGTCGAGTGGGAGCGTTCGAAGATCCCCGGGTTCGCCGGGCGGGTTAGCGTCCCCAATCTTCACGGGGTGTCGGCGCTCGTGGTGTTCTCCAGCGTTGCGGCTCGTTTCTTCACACCGCAAATCGGCGGAGCAGGAGCCGTCCCTGCCGCAGCGCTGTCTGAGGGATCGGTACCTTTTCGAATCGATCACGATGAGCGATTCAATATGACCGCTCACCTGCAGTATCAAATTGGAAAGACCGGCCCCTGGCTCGGCTTCAACTGGCGGTACGACAGTGGCATGGTGGCCGGAAATCTTCCCTGTGCCGGCGGCAATTGCGCAAACGGACCACTCGGCAGCGATAGCGTGGTTGATACGTCGATCATCAGCCCGGATCAGCAGTTCGAAGCCGGGCTCTACTGCGGCCCGGTACGCGCCACGTCCACAACGCCGATCAGTTCGAGCCTGGGTGCAAATCTCTGCCCCGCGTCGCAGTATGGGTCTCGGCTGATGCGCGTTCCGTCGCCAGGCACTGAGAACGACGACACCAATCCGCCGCGGATGGCGCCGAGACACTTGTTCGATCTCGCCGTCGGGCACGACAACCTATTTCACGGGGATCGATACAAAATGAGCTTGCAACTGACAGCGATCAACATCACGAACAAAGACGCGCTCTACAATTTTCTGTCGACGTTCAGCGGTACGCACTACATCACACCGCGTGCGTTGACAGCCACCATCGCGTTGCATTTCTAAATGAGCTGCGATGAGGCAAAGCGAACGATTGATAGAATGAAATTACTGCGCCGCAAGCAAAACTGTTCTGGGGAAGGCCGATCCATGAAGGTTGTTGTACGAACATTCTTAAGTATCGTTTTTGCGCTTTGTTCCATTTTCGGCCTGAGCCAGGATTCAACGCCGTCTCAATCGCAACCGACTCAATCCAGTCCTTCCGAGCCACAGAAGGAGAGTGCGCCGCCGCCAAGCCCGCGTCCAGCCGCGCCAACGCCGGATACGGACACCAAGAAGACGGACCAGGAACGGAAGGCCGAACACAATGAGCAGTCGCAACGGGCATTGGGAGTCCTCCCGCAATTTGCCGTCACCAGCCGTCAGGATGCGCCGCCGCTGACCCCTCGCGGAAAGTTCCACCTTTTCGTCAAGTCAGCCTTCGATCCAGTCACGGTGGGCATCGTCGCTTTGCAGGCAGGAATCAGTCAGGCAGACAACCAGTTTCCGGGCTACGGCCAGGGCGCACAGGGATACGGAAAGCGCTTCGGCGCCGCACTTGCAGACTCCGTGGACTCAGGCTTCTGGAGCAATTTTGCGTATCCGAGTTTGTTGAAGCAGGATCCGCGATATTTCCGTCTTGGTGAGGGAAGCTTTTCGCGGCGCGTCATCTACGGAATCAAGCAAGAGTTTGTCTGCCATACCGACAAAGGCGGGCGCTCCTTCAAT
Source organism: uncultured Acidobacteriota bacterium (assembly GCA_963820895.1). Lineage (GTDB taxonomy): Bacteria > Acidobacteriota > Terriglobia > Terriglobales > Acidobacteriaceae > Sulfotelmatobacter. The sequence goes on along the minus strand of CAWGBW010000013.1, from coordinate 14,597 downwards.
TTCGCCAATGTACTCGGTGCTTTCACCAGTGGGGCCATCTCGAACCTGTACTACCCCGGAAAGACTTTGATCCGCATCATCCCCGCCACAGCGACAACGCCAGCCAGGCCTGTGTATGAAAACGATCGTGGCGTGGAGCTGACCTTGAGCCGCGCCTCACTCGCTCTCGGATACGGGATGGCGGGTGGGCTCTTCGACGAGTTCTGGCCGGACATCCAGCACAAGCTGTTCCACAAGCATCAAGGCGCCGGACCCAATCCGGCGCCATAAAGTCTCCGACGACTGAATCGAATGCAGAGCTACTGGGAAATCCGATCACATAATGCGTCTGGGTTCGAGGGGACGGTCGGTGACCAGCTCGGGATGCATCCGGCGAAAAGTCTCGGTAATGTGGCAGTCCCAGCAAACCGCTTGATGCGTCGTGAAAATATTCGGCAATTCCCGCGCGTCAACTTCTTTCCATTCCTTAGTCGTGAGATCCGGAGCTAGCAACGCGGGGGCATGATCGACGTGATGGAGTGTCGCGATCGGCTTGTGACAGAAGACGCATTTCTTGCCCGCGTACCACTTCGAAACGATATTCCAGACGAGGCAATTCGCAGAATCGGTTTCGACCTGTTGCAGGCAGTCCTGCCCGCAATCCTGGCGTTCCGGCCATCTTGAGCATTGTTTAAGCCTGACCGTCGGCTCGTTGAAGAAAACTCCGAGCGCGGCCTCTCCGGCAGCGACGTTTACTGCTTCCGGGATATGCGTTTCCGGACACGTGACCAGCCTCTTACCTTTGAACGTAAAGTAAGCTCGTACGCTGGGGATGGCCCGAAGGATAAACAATCCGGCAGCCAGCACCAGAATGCCGATGATTATGGTCAGGACGGAGACTGTCATCGAATCCCCCAAAGAACGGAAGGTCAGCCTTCCTCTACTTCCAGTCTGAAAGAGAACGCTTAAGAAGACGATGCCGAGGGTCACCCCAACATGTGATCTTGATCACGCGCTTAAGCTCTTGCTTCAGGGAGTTGGGGGGAGAGCACCCTCAGGCGCGTTCGTGTGCGCTGCTTGAGCGCAGCTGCATCTTGACGGCGATCGAGAGACGGCGGATGCCCTCCCGGATTTGTTCCGGCTGCGAATGCGAGAAATTAAGTCGCATGTGCCGGCCGCCTTCGGCCTCAGGGCTTGCATAGAAGCAATCGCCAGGAACAAACGCCACATCCTCTGCAAGCGCCGCCCGGAACAAAGCTTGAGAGTCAGTCCCCTCTGGCATCGTCACCCATAGAAACAGGCCTCCCTGCGGATGAGTCCACGTAACCTCTGGCGGAAAGTATTGATGGAGAGCCTGCAACATCGCGTCCCGGCGTTCGCGGTAGACCTGCCGGATTAGCCTGATGTGTTGATCGAGGAAACCATCGCGAGCCACTTCGTAGGCAACGTACTGATTGAATGTCGAGGTATGCAGGTCGGCGGCCTGCTTTAGTTGGACGAGCTTGCTGATCACGTCTTCGGGAGCAACGATCCAGGCAAGACGTATGCCGGGCGCGAGTGTCTTTGAGAAGGTGCTGAGATAGATCACATTGCCAAGCGTGAATCCGTTGTCGCGTCTCAGGTTTTCGCGATCGAGCACAACCAATGGGGCGATGTGATCTCCTTCGTAACGCAATTGGCCGTAGGGATCATCTTCGACGATTGGGATCCCGTACCTGTCGGCCAGAAGGATGAGCTGATGCCGGCGTCCTTCCGACAACGTTACACCGGAAGGATTCTGAAAGTTCGGAAGTATGTACATGAATTTCGGCCCGGCGCGAAGGCTCGAGTCGAGATGTTCCGTCAACAGACCGTCGGTGTCTACGGGGACGGAAACGTACTGGGCGCCATACACGTTGAAAGCCTGGAGCGCGCCAAGGTATGTAGGCGCTTCAATCAGGACGCGGTCTCCCCGATTGATGAGCAATTTGCCGATCAGGTCGAGAGCCTGCTGTGAGCCGGATGTGATGAGAACATTTTCGGCGGTGGCGAGGATGCCATATCGCGCAATATTGTGCGCGATCATTTCTCGCAGTGGCTGATATCCCTCGGTGGTTCCATATTGCAGCGCCTCTGGTCCGTGCTCGGCCAGCACCTTGCGACAGGCTTCGTCGAAGCGCTGCACCGGAAAGACGTCAGGGGCGGGCAGGCCGCCTCCGAATGAAATGATGTCTGGCTTCTGCGTTACCTTCAGCAGTTCGCGGATCGTCGAGCTCTTTATTCCCAGAGTTCGCTGTGCATAACGGGACTTCCAGAGCGTGGACATGTGATTCCTCCGCATGCTTTGCCAGCAGCGGCGCGTGCATGGATGGCCATGCGACAGCCGCCGGAACGCTGGCGCTACTGCGACTAGTCATCCCCTATCAGTTCCGGTTCGACCGGGACGTGCATGTGCGGATGGGAGTAGGTGTCATTTTCCTGCGCGTCCACTACTGCAATCGCCGCAACGTTCACCACTTCTTCCACCGTCGCCGAACGTTGCAGTACGTGAACTGGACGGCTCATGCCCATCAAGATTGGGCCAATTAGTTCTCCGCCGCCGACCTTTGCCGCGAACTTGCACGCTATGTTGGCCGACGCCAGATCCGGGAAAATCAACACGTTCGCCCCGCCTTTAAGGGCACTGAACGGATAGAGCTCCTCGATAATTTCCGGAGATAAGGCCTCGTCGGCCATGATTTCGCCATCAACGATCAGGGTGGGATCGGCGTAACGAATCAGTTCCACGGCTCGACGGACCTTAGCGCAAATGGGATGGTCAACTCCACCAAAGCTGGAGAATGAGAGTAGAGCAACACGGGGGGTGATGTCGAAGCGGCGCGCCATGTGAGCTGTGCAAAGCGCAATCTCCACAAGCTCTTCGGCAGTGGGTTCAATGTTCACGCTGGTATCTGCCAGAAAGAACACTTCGCCCTTGCGCGTGATGACCGCATAACAACCGGACACGCGACGGAGGCCTTCTCGAGGTCGGACGATCTGCAGCGCAGGCCGAATCGTATCGGGATAGTGTTGTGTAACTCCGGAAACCAGAGCGTCGGCGTCACCCATGTGCACCATCATCGACCCGAAAATGTTGCGATTGTTGATCAGGACTTCGGCCTCGCGAAGAGTTACGCCTCGACGTTGCCGAAGGCGGAACAGTTCCTGCGTATAAAGCTCGTGATGCTCTGAGGTCAACGGATCGACGATTTGCATGCCCAGCAGGTTGACTCCCAACTCGTGCGCCCGTGCCTGGATCTTCGTTGACTCGCCAAGAAGAATTGGGTGGGCGATCTTCTCTTCGACCAGGGCGTGACAGGCCCGAAGAATCTTCTCGTTATCGCCTTCCGGAAAGACGACCTGCTTGGGATTCAGTTGCGCCTTGTGGATCATGGTTCGCGACACTTCGTAGGCCTTCCCCAGCCTTCGCTCAAGCTGAGCCCGATAAGTGGCCAAATCCACGGGTTCCTGCGCCACGCCCGAACGCATCGCGGCCTCAGCGACCGCTGAGGCCTCCCACATCAGCACTCGAGGATCGAATGGTTTGGGGATCAGGTATTCCCGGCCGAATTGCAGGCGCTGAACGCCATAAGCCCGGCAAACGGAATCGGGAACGTCTTCCTTGGCAAGCTCGGCCAACGCGCGGGTGGCGGCCAGTTCCATCTCCTGGTTGATCGCAGTCGCTCGAACGTCCAGCGCGCCGCGAAATATGAACGGAAACCCGAGGACGTTGTTTACCTGGTTCGGATAATCCGAGCGGCCAGTCGCGATCACTACATCGCTGCGGCAGGCCTTGGCGTCTTCGTACGTAATCTCCGGATCAGGATTGGCCATCGCAAAGACGATCGGATTCTTGGCCATCGAGCAAACCATCTCTCGAGTGATGGCACCTTTTACCGACAGGCCAGCGAAGACGTCGGCCCCAGCAATGGCTTCGGCGAGGGTGCGGCGATCGGTCTCCTGGGCAAAGCGTTCCTTGTATGCGTTCATACCCTCGGAGCGCCCCTTGTAGACGACGCCCTTGGTATCGCACAGCAGGATGTTCTCCCGCTTTACGCCCAGCCGAACATAGTGCTCCGCGCAAGCAATTCCAGCTGCCCCCGCGCCGTTAAAGACCACGCGCACCCTGCGAATGTCCTTGTCGACCACCTCCAGAGCATTGAGCAAAGCCGCGCCCGAGATGATCGCCGTGCCGTGCTGGTCGTCGTGAAAGACGGGAATCTTCATCGTGCGGCGCAAGGTTTCTTCGATGTAGAAACAGTCGGGAGCCTTGATGTCCTCCAGGTTGATCCCGCCGAACGTCGGTTCCAGAAGCTGGCAAACCTTAATGATGTCTTCCGGATCGCGGCTGTTCACCTCGAGGTCGAAGACGTCGACATCAGCGAATCGCTTGAATAGAACCGCCTTGCCTTCCATGACCGGCTTTCCGGCAAGGGCGCCGATGTCCCCCAAGCCGAGGACCGCAGTCCCATTGCTCAGAACGGCGACGAGGTTTCCACGCGCCGTATATTTGAAAGCATCGTGCGGATTCTTCTGAATCTCGAGGCAAGGTTCAGCAACGCCCGGAGTGTAAGCAAGGCTGAGATCGCGCTGGGTCCGGCAAGGTTTAGTTGGAGTGACTTCGATTTTTCCGGGACGAGCCCCGTCGTGATAGTCCAGAGCCTGTTGTTTGCTGACTAGCATGTTTCCTCCGTACTTGCGTCGCGGAAAGTCGGTGGAATCGGTGGCGCCGAGATCATTCTTCGGGCCTTCTACGTCCCTCAAAGTGCACGCACGGATTCCAGAATGGACACCCGTGTGGGCGCTTCTCGGCCAAGTTCATTAAAGGATGGGACTTGATTCCCTACAGTGACAACGGTCGCGGAAGTTTGTGATTTCCGTCACAGGCGGCAATAGCCGTTTGCTGGAAACTTGCGGAGTGTCGTAGCGACACATGGCACCGTACACGGCAGCAGGTAGCGCAAGAGCGTTTTTTGGAATCAGTCAGTGAAGCGGGATCTGAAGAAAATTGGTCCGTGATAGGACCGTGATGGGAATGGATAAGACCAAAAGTGACGGTGGAAGCGTTTACGTCGATTCCAATTCCCTGCTAACATCATCTGTTTACCAATCAACACTCATTGAATCTGGTGACGCCCTCATAAACCTATGGAGGAAACATGGCAATTAAAGTAGGCATTAATGGTTTCGGACGAATCGGTCGCAACGTTTTGCGCGCTTCTCTGAAAGACCCCAACCTCGAATTCGTCGCGGTCAACGATTTGACTGAACCAAAAACCCTGGCACATCTGCTGAAATATGACTCCGTGCTGGGCAACCTGCCGAACCAGGTATCCGCCGGAGCCGACAGCATCACGGTCGATGGCAAAACCATTAAAGTGTTCAAGGAAAAGGATCCCGCGGCGCTGCCTTGGGATTCCGTCGGCGCCCAGGTAGTAATCGAGTCCACGGGCCGATTCACCGACGCCAACGACGCCAAGAAACACCTTCGCGGACCAGTCAAGAAAGTAATCATTTCAGCGCCTGCGAAGAATGAGGACGTCACGGTCGTTCTGGGGGTTAATCATGAGAAGTATGACGCCTCCAAGCACAACATCATCTCGAACGCATCGTGTACCACGAATTGCCTCGCGCCTGTGGCTAAGGTCATTCAGGATGAATTTAAGATCGTCGCTGGAACGATGACGACGATTCACTCCTACACGAACGATCAGGTCATTCTTGACTTTCCGCACAAGGACCTGCGGCGTGCTCGCGCTGCGGCACTATCGATGATTCCGACTTCGACGGGTGCGGCTAAGGCGCTTAAGTTGGTGATTCCGGAACTTGGCGGCAAGGTGGATGGATTCTCCATGCGCGTGCCGACCCCCAATGTTTCCGTGGTGGATTTTGTGGTCTGGGTGGAGAAGAAAACCACCAAAGAAGAGGTCAACGCGGCGTTGAAGAAGGCGAGCGAGTCCGGGCCGCTGAAGGGATATCTCGGCTACGAAGAGCACGAACTGGTGTCGTCCGACTTCAAGGGCAACCCGCTCTCTTCGATCGTGGACGCGCCCAGCACCATGGTGGTTGGTGGCAACTGCTTGAAGGTGATCTCGTGGTACGACAACGAGTGGGGATACTCCTGCCGCGTACGTGACCTGATCAACTACATCGCGGGCAAGGGCTTGTAAACGTTGCATTGTCATCCTTCGGCGGGCGAGGTTTGCCCGCCGAAGGATCTAGTTGGGCCGATCGTTGTCGCGCGTTGTGCGCCACGATAGTCGCGTGTTGGCCCGCTTCCCGAATAGTCATACTTCCAGTACGAGGATTTCCAGCCATGTCCAAGCTTTCCATTCGTGATCTCCCTCTCAACGGAAATCGTATTTTCATGCGTGTTGATTTCAACGTGCCGCTTGAAGACGGACGCGTGATGGACGATACCCGCATCCGCGAGACCTTGCCGACGATTGAGTATGCCCTGCGACATGGCGCTCGCTTGATTCTTGCTTCGCATCTCGGGCGACCCAAGGGCAAGCCAACTCCGAAGATGAGTCTCAAGCCTGTCGCCGAGCGGTTGCGCATGCTACTGGATAAAGAACTGGCTCGCGGGGAAAATGTGGGATTTTGTCCGGATTGCGTCGGACCGGAGGCGGAAGAGGTGGCGACCCAACTGGAAATGGGACAGACGCTGCTTCTCGAAAACTTGCGGTTCCACGCCGAAGAAGAAGGCAATGATCCGAAGTTCGCCCGCCAGCTCGCTAACCTGGCCGAGTATTACGTAAATGATGCATTCGGTTCGGCGCATCGCGCGCACGCCTCCACGGAAGGCATCACAAAATTCATGAAACAGTGCGCCGCGGGTCTGTTGATGGAGAAGGAGCTGAAATATCTGGGGAAGGCGCTCCAGCATCCGGAAGAGCCATTTGTGGCAATCCTCGGTGGTGCCAAGGTGAGCGACAAAATCGGCGTCATTGAACACCTGATGACCAAGGTAAACGCTTTGATCATTGGCGGAGGTATGGCCTACACCTTCCTGAAGGCACAGGGGCATGAGATCGGTAAGTCGCTACTGGAAGCCGACAAGGTGGAACTTGCGAAGAAATTGTTGGCTGAGGCGAAAAAGCGCAATCTGAAGTTCTTGTTGCCCATCGATCACGTGGTGGCACTGAAACCCGAGGCGAACGCGGTGGTGCAGCAGATTGGCGAGGGACAGCCGATCCCTGCGGACAAGATGGCACTCGATATCGGCCCGAAAACGATTGAACTCTTCTCGGAGGAAATTGCCACGGCTCGCACGATCGTGTGGAACGGGCCGATGGGAGTCTTCGAAGTTCCTGGATTTTCCAAGGGAACGTTCGAGATCGCCCATGCTGTGGCGGACAATGCCGGCGCGACATCGATCGTCGGAGGTGGAGATTCCGTGGCGGCCGTTAAGGCCGCAAATGTGGCGGAAAAGATTACGCACATATCCACTGGGGGAGGAGCATCTTTAGAGTTTCTGGAAGGACAGAAGTTGCCGGGCGTCGAAGCTTTGACTGAGAAACACTGACGCGCGCCTGCAAGCTTACAGGCGCTGAAGGGTCAATTGGTCAGGTATTCCATCGAAGTATTTCTGTAGAGCCCGGTTGAAGGTCTCGTCACCTTGAGAGACCTGAGCATAGAGCGTCATGGATGACCTGAACTTCATGTCGTCGGGAGATCCAAATATCTCTTCGATTGACCGACCTTCCACAAGGAGAACCAGGCTGGTGCATTCCTTCAAACGTGGCCCCAGAATCGGATGCTTCAAATATGCGGAAGCTTCCTCGCGGGAAGAAATCGCGTATTCGATTGAAACCGGGCTGCGCCCTAGCCCTTTGATTTGCGGAAAGATGAACCACATCCAGTGACTCATTTTCATTCCAGCTTTCAGTTCCCGCAGGACATCTTGATACACGGGACTCTGTGCGAGGACGAAGCGCTCGAGGTGGAAGGGATCGGCGGATGGATGCAAAGAGTTGTCGACGGTCATGAACTATCCGGCCATTTCTGCTAGTTGTTTATTTTATTTCAAGATAGACCGCGCGATGTGTGAAACCAATATCCGCGAAATGATACGAAAGGCTTGATCATGCGAAAGAAAGTATTGGCTGCGAACTGGAAGATGTACAAGACCCCGGAAGAGACCAAAAGTTACTTTGCCGAATTCCTTCCTATGGTGAAAGGACACGATCGCGACGAGATCGTAGTGTGTCCGCCTTACACGGATGTGGCGACCGCAATCGAAGCCGCGCGGGGGTCAAACGTCGCCATCGGCGTACAGAACGTTCACTGGAAAGCCGACGGCGCGTACACCGGGGAAATTTCCGCGCCGATGCTGTTGTGCCTTGGGGTGACGCACGTGATTGTCGGGCACTCGGAGAGACGACAATACTTTGGGGAAACTGACGATACTGTCAACCTTCGCCTGAAGACGGCTCTGGAGAGCGGGCTGAGTCCAATTTGCTGCGTGGGAGAGGTGCTCGAAGAGCGGGAGGCGGGCATGACGGATGACGTTTTGCGGCGTCAGTGCGTGCGGGCCTTTCACGCGATCTCAGTCAAGAAGGCAGCGAAGTTGATCGTCGCATACGAGCCGGTTTGGGCGATCGGCACCGGGAAGACCGCCACTCCGGAACTCGCGGCGCGGGCACACGCAGTGATACGCCGTGAGGCAACCGAGATTTTCGGTGAGGAGTTCGCCAACCAGCTGCGAATCCTGTACGGCGGTTCGGTGAAGCCGGACAATGTCTCCTCACTCATGGCTCAAGAGGAGATTGACGGAGCCTTGGTCGGAGGCGCTTCGCTCGATCCGAAGTCATTCTCGGCCATCGTGAAGTACTGACCTCTCGACTGCGGGTTGATGAACGATCAGATACTCACAGGCTCAGCCACTCCGGGTCTCAGCCTGCGATGCCACGTCAGCAGCAGCACGCTTCCGATCAGAATCAGTCCGATGCACAAGCCGACCCAGATACCTACGGCGCCCCACCCGAATCGGAAGCAGAGCACGTAGCCCGTGGGCAGTCCGATGAACCAGTAGGCGATCAAATTTGCCAACATGGGCGTCCGGGTGTCGGCGCTGCCCCGCAGCGCGCCGGTCGCGACCGTCTGCAGTCCATCGAAAAGCTGGAACGCAGCAGCTACCAGCAGCAATCTAGCTCCCACTTGAATGACTACCGGGTCAGGGCTGAAGATGCCGGCGATTTGCTTTGAGAGCATTACGAATGTGAGGCCGGTCAAAGTCATGAATCCTGCGCCCAGCAGAATCGCGGACCATCCTGCAAGGTGGGCCCTGTTCTTATCTCCTTTTCCCAGTTGATGTCCGACACGAACCGCAGCGGCCGAACTGATCCCGAGCGGCACCATGAAGGTGAGGGCAGCGCAATTCAACGCGATCTCATGCCCTGAGAGCGGAACGGGGCCAAGCTTCGCGCAAAGGGCGGTTGCAGCCGAGAAAGCTCCGATCTCCATCAAGATCTGTGTCGCCGCAGGCATTCCCAACGACAGAAGCGCCCACACGCGCTTCAGATCGATTCTGGCTTCGTTGATCCAGCGGCGCAGTCCGCGTTTTGATTCGACGTACACGACGGTGAACAGCAGCACCAACGCCATGTACAAGCGCGCAACAGACGTCGACCAACCAGAACCAACGATGCCCATCGCCGGAAAACCGAGGTGGCCGTAGATGAGCGCCCAATCTCCGACGAGGTTCACAAGATTCGCCGAGATCAGCGCAAACATAATTGGGTGAACGACGTGAACTGCCTGCAGATATCGACGCAGCGCGAAGTAGCCCAGTAACGGCAACGTGCCCCAATTCAGCGCGGTCAAAAATGGATGCATGGGGCCGATCAAGCCCATGCTCACGCCAAATCGCCGCATCAGCATTGGCCACAGAGAAACCAGGAACATCAGCAGGGGCGTGAGTAGCAGCGCGAGAAAGGAACCATTTACCAGCGAGTGGCGGGCATCGTCGAGGTCATCCCGGCCGTAGGCCTGGGCGACGAAAGTGTCGAGTCCAAGCAGCAAGCCGGCCCCGAAAATCACAACGCTGTTGAACAGGCTCTGGCCCAGTCCAGTCGCCCCGATTGCCACCGCGCTGTCGGGTAAGCGTCCGACCAGAATCGTGTCCACGATGCCCATGCTCATCCAGCCAACTTCGGCTAACACTAAAGGAAGTGCGAGGCGCAGAGTAGGCCGAAGCTCTTTGCGGACAGCACGAAACGACGTGGGTTGATCGATCGCAGTCATGAAAACAAACGAGCACAGTCAGCGGTGTTGCTTCTGGTGAAAGATGAAACTGGAGGGTCGCACTCACACGACGCGCACGAACCTTGCCGCACTTAATGATTGAAATTATGCCACGGCATAGTGTGTGAGTTATCACGCAGACGGGCTCTGCAAATTATTCGGACGTCAAAAAACAGGCCCGGCGCTGGGAGATCGCCGGGCCTGCGTCGAGTCTGCTGCTCCAATTGCTTACGAAGAGCTACTGCATGTGGTTGTGGGCCGACGTTGCGGACTGTTGCATATGGGAACTGAAGAACAGGAAGAAGTTCGACGGAGCTTGAACCACTGTTCCTGCTTTGATTGCGGAAGTGATTGCGGCTTCCGAAGTGAGACCGCTGGTTCCATCCTTGCTTGGCCAATCATTTTGGTTGAGAACCAAAACTGGCAGAACCTGCCACCAGATGGCCGGAACGTTAACGGCATCGCTGTTGACGACGTGGCTGTGGTTGGGCGATGGCACGAAAACGTTCGCGGTCGGAGGCTTTAGGTATCCGAGAGCCACGAGCGCGGGACCGAGATCGAGCCTCTGGGCATGCATGGTGCAAGTGCCAGGAGCGGTGCCGGCCTCGGGGCACTGGGTAAACACACTGGGCTTGGCTTTGAATGCCTCTGGCAGTGCTCCAAAGAGCGAGATCAAAGTGCTGCCCAGAGACGGTCCGCAGAGTGTGCCCGTCACCGTTTTATTGCATGCGATGGCGTCGTTGGGGTTCTGGTCATTGTCGGCTGAGAACATGGGAACCAGAACATAAACCGGCTCGGTCGTTATCGCGGGGTCGCCAATCTTTCCGGGAGGGTTGATGCTCGGTTGGGTTCCAACCTGGCAGATTGGGGTTTGCTGCTCTCCGGGATCTTTGTCGGCCGGGATGCCGTTGAAGTCGAGATCGGTGGCGGGTTGATCGACGCAGTCAAAACTCTGCGTGTAAGTGAAAGTGAGAAGCTTGCCATCTCCGTAGCCCTGCGTTTGATTCGGTTTTGCTTGGGCCGATGCAAGAGAAGCCAAAGACGCGACGATAGCCAACACAAATGTTGGCCGGCAAAGTGAAACTCTCATGCTGCGCTCCTGTTGATTTGAGTCTGAGGGTGCACCTCAGAGCATGTCGTTGTAGCCGTGCGAATCGAGGCGGGATTCGTAAGTGGTGGCGCGTTCGTTCTCTGTCCTGATCTTTTCCGCCGTCAGTTTTCACTTCTTTTCGTTCATGTTCGATGACAGTACGGACTACAGCCAAGATCGGATTGGCTGGTTTCATCAATTTTTCGTGAGGGCCGGTTAAATCCGCCGCAGTGTTTTAACTGTCACGGCAAAAGGTGTTTTTTCTACAGGATTTTGGCTACCTCTTGGGTTTCAAGAGGCATCTCAAGTGAACCAGTTTCGTCGGCAAGCTTCAGTAGGGTTGTTCCGATACGACGAGGAGTCTCCCCATCTTCGTCAGGACCCCGGAAGGCACGATGATCAGAAAGCAAGATAATACAAATCCGTTCTCTTGTTGGAGCGGAAATTTGCTGAAGGAAAAGGAGTCCTTACTTGGGGAAGCTTATTTTGATCCGCCATGGACACACTCCCCTGAACGGGCACGGCCACGAGGAGCGTCTACGCTCATGGCTCGATGTCCCCTTGGATGAACAAGGATTGCAGGAAGCGGCCGAGACCGCTGACAGGATCGCGAACTATCCCGTCACAGCTATCTTTTCATCCGATTTGCGCCGAGCTCGTCAAACCGCTGAAGTCCTCCGACAGAAAACCACTGGAGCTGTAATCAACACGGAGGAACTGCGCCCGTGGAATCTCGGAGTTTTTGGCGGGCAACTTTTGCGCGAGATCATACCGTTCTTGAATTTGCTGAACGAGCGACCGGATCTACCGGCTCCGGGAGGTGAATCATTCCACCAGTTTTACTCTCGCTATTCGCGCCGGCTGAGACAAATGCTGATGCTGGCGGAAGACTCCCCTGGATGCATCGTCGCAGTCACTCATGTCCGCAATCTTCTCGCTGCCAGGTGCGTTATTGAAGACGGGGATGAAACAAAAATACCAGTTCAAGGCGGGCCGACGACGGGCACGATGCTGACGGTCGAACGATTGGGAGAAACCTGGGATATTTGCCACGGGTTTTCCCCTGTGACGAACGCACCATCTGGTGAGCATGCGGATTTGACTATCGACCGTACGCTTGGATTTCAGTGAGAGATCGCATGCATACCGTGCCCAAAGCGCAAACAACCAACTTGACCAGCGGGTCATCGCATTTCTGCTTCGAATGGAGTACGTACACGTGCAACTACCCTATTTCTGTTTGAAGGCTTCCATTTGCCTTTCGGGTCTACTTCTCCTTTCATCCTGTGGAGGCGGCAGTATGGGAACACAAACAACGCCTCCGCCCCAGCCCGTGCCCCCGTCGCAAACCATGTCCACTTTGACAGTGGCCGTTTCAGGCACAGGCACTGTAACCAGCAATCCAGCCGGCATCAACTGTCCTTCGACATGCACGGCGAGTCTTCCCCAAAACACGCAGGTTACTCTCACTGAATCCGCCGGGCCCAACGAGGCTTTTTCTGGGTGGACGGGGCCTTGCACCGGGACGGGAACGTGCAACCTGACTCTAGCGACCTCGTCGTCGGTCACGGCGTCGTTCAGCAATCTCGGAATGAAGGGTCTGAATCACATCGTCTTTCTCGTGCAGGAGAATCGTTCGTTCGACGAATATTTCGGGGCGATGCGGCAATACTGGGCGAAGAATGGCATTCCCGATCAAGCGTTCGACGGACTTCCGCAATTCAATCCGCCTGCGAATCCCGCACTCGCTCCCGCCATTCCAGGATGCGATCCCAATCAACCGTTTCCCGCCGCCTGTGTGGCCGATCCCAGCGTGACAGTGACTTCCTTTCATTCAGCATCTGTGTGCAACGAAGAGCCGAGTCCCTTCTGGAATGAAGCGCATGTTAGCTGGGACTATGCCGATCCGACGGGAATCAATCCGGCTGCGCTCAATGGATTCGTGCAGATCAGTGCCAATGATGCGCGCCAGGTGACGCCACCGTTGAACGACCTCAATGGATTGCGGGCGATGGGGTATTTCGATGACACAGACTTGAACTTCTACTATTTCATGGCGTCGAATTTTGCTACCTCGGACCGCTGGTTTTCTCCAGTGATGGACCGCACCCAGTTGAATCGGATGTACCTACTGGGGGGCACTTCGGCTGGGCATGCCTACCCATTGGCTCCGCCTTACGGGCCGCTCCCCAACACAACTATCTTCGAGGAATTGCAGAATGCGGGAATCACCTGGAAAATTTATGTGAACCCGCTGAATACAGGTTGTGCCGACACAGACTCTGCGTGTCTCGGACAATTTACCGCGGTGGGGATGTTCACCTACGGGCAGACGATCAACAGCACCCCAACTCTTTTGCAGAACATAGTTCCGATCTCACAGTTCACAACCGATGCGCAAAATGGAACCCTGCCACAGGTCGCATTGATTGCGCCCTCCGGACCCGGCGCTCTGGACGAGCATCCGAACGACACCGATACCGGCGCACTGTCGAATATCCAGTTGGGAGCGCAGTACGCCGAGGGTTTGATCAATACACTGATGACCAGTCCCAGTTGGAAGGACTCCGCGATGATTCTTACTTACGACGAAGCCGGCGGGTTTTACGATCACGTTTCGCCCCAGCCGATGCCCAGCCCGGATGGCGTCCAGCCCTTCGATCTGCAGCCCGGAGACATTTGCAGTGGACCGGGAGAGATCGGGACAGGAACTTGCGACTTTACTTGGACTGGCTACCGCCTTCCGCTGATCCTGATTTCACCGTTCGCGAAGAAGAATTTCGTTTCGCATACCGTGCGGGACTACACCGCGATCCTGAACCTTATCGAGGAGCGCTTCGGTGTCGCGGCACTGACCCAACGCGATGCAGCACAGGTTCCTATGGATGAGTTCTTTGACTTCGTGAATGTTCCCTGGAGCACGCCCCCGGCCCCTCCGGCTCAGCTGACGACCGCAGCATGCACCCTCGCCGCGCCGACACCCTGACGCGGCGATTCCGGGTGACCGAATCGCAACCGTCGCATCTTCGGATGGACCTTTGCCGTGGTAAGATCAATGACGATCCGAAAGCCGGTCTGTATTCCCGCGCCTGCAGGTTCTGGCCGGGGTGTGATCGGCGATTCGCGAGGCACCCATCAGACAATGATGAAACGTGTTCCCCTCAGACGGTATCAGCGTTGGCTTGAAGTAAAAACTTCAGTTAGTTGATAACAAAGTAGTTGCTGAAGTGCGGAAGTGGTGGAACTGGCAGACACACCATCT
>CAWGBW010000012.1:0-88483 GCA_963820895.1 uncultured Acidobacteriota bacterium | reverse complement strand
GGCATGGGTCGCAGGTTCGAATCCTGCCGCGCTCACCAGATAACTATTCGGTGCGTCACCTCTGCTGCCTGAATTAGCTGACAGTAACAGGTTCCTTCACGAGCGGTAGTCGCGCGGATACTGTCGTCCCGTCTGGATGTGATTTGATTTCGAATCGCCCATTGAGCTGCCGGATTCGTTCGCGCATTCCCTGAATGCCGACTCCCATTTGGATTTGAGAAGAACCGTTCCGGCTGAATGTGGGGATGCCCTTGCCATAGTCCCGCACATCAAGGCGCACTTCATCTTGAGCCCCGACTACGCGGATCTTCGCCTGTTTGCTGCCGGAGTGCCGGTGAATGTTGGTCAGGCATTCCTGGATGACGCGGAAGATGGTCATTTCAAGGTCTTGCGAAAGACGGCCCAACTTCGGATCAATCTCGAGTTCGACTTCGATCTTGCTGCGTTCGGCGAAGCCCTCGATAAACCAGCGGAGTGCTGAAGGCAGTCCAGCCTCGTCGAGTAAAGGTGGATGCAACAGGTATGAAACCGTCCGCAGTTCGCCGGACAATTGCTGCAGAAATTCGAGACTTTGGCGAATGCCTTTCGAAAAATCCGCACCCAGGGTTTCAGCATCCGTCTCCAGCGGAATCAAAGTCATCTGCAGCGCCGCAACAATCTGTCCCGCGCTGTCGTGCAACTCGCGGGCGATCCGGCGCCGTTCCGAATCCTGCGCGTGCAGGAGCCGGCCGGTGATTTCTCGAATTTTCTCGGCTTCCTCATATTTTTTGCGATCGGTGATGTCGGTGTGAGTGCCGATCATACGGATCGCGTGCCCGTCCGGATTGCGAACAATACGGCCGTGAGAAAGTATCCAGCGTATATCCCCGTCGGGACGAAGGGCGCGATATTCGAATTGAAACTGCTCCTGATCTTTCAGAAAGCGGTCGGATTCGTCGATCAAACGCTGTACATCATCCGGATGGAAAAGGCTTCGCCACTCCTCCGCCGAAATGAATCTCGCTGTGGGCATGAAGCCGTAGATCGTCGCCATCTGCGGATTCCAGGTCCCGCGTTTCTCGATGACATCCCAGTCAAACATTGCGGTCCGCGAAGCTTCGAGCGCGAGGGCTAGCTGGGATTGGCTGTCGCGCAAGGCAGCCTCTACTCTCTTGGCGTCCGTGATATCGCGCGCAATCTTCGATGCCCCGATGACTCGGCCTTTTGAGTCCCGAATCGGAGAGATGGTCAGCGATACGTCGATCCTGACTCCCAATTTCGTTAAACGGACGGTTTCGAAATGTTCGATGCGCTCGCCGTTGCGAAGCCGCCGGATGATCTCGCTTTCCTCGGACCGCAGTTCCTGAGGAATAACGATGGCAATCGGACGACCCACCGCTTCCTCAGCGGTGTAACCGAAAATCCTCTCTGCCCCGCCGTTCCAACTGGTGATGATGCCATTAAGAGTCTTCGAAACAATCGCGTCGTGGGAGGACTCGACAATGGCGGCCAGCCGCGCACGTACCGCCTCTGCTTCGCGGCGTTCGGTGATGTCTTCGATGACCGAGATGAAATGTTTCATGTTGCCGCTGGAATCGCGAGCCGCCGAAACCGTCAAGTTCGCCCACACAACGGATTTATCTTTGCGAATGTAGCGCTTCTCCATCGAGAAGGTCGGTAACTCGCCGGTTCGGACCTTTTCAGTTTCGTTGAGGTCGGTGGCAAGATCGTCGGGATGCGTGATTTCCTGAAACGTTAACCGGAGAATCTCTTCCTCGGTGTAGCCGAGAATCTCACAAAGCTTTCGGTTCACCCGCATCCATCGCCCTTCGGGTGAGACGTGGGCCACTCCGACGGCGGCCAGTTCGAATGTGGAGCGGTAAACTTGCTCGCTTTCGTGCAGGGCCTGCTCAAGGGCGGTACTTCGCTGCAAAATTTCCTGCACATCCAGAGGCCGCGCAATCTCTGAGACGGCTGGATCGAAGAACGACTCATGCCGAGACACCTTGTCCAGCGCAGCCATCAGATTTTGCGAAACCGAGGCCTTGATTACGTAACCCCGCGCGCCGGCCCGGAAGGCTTGTCGCGCCATTTCCGGGGAGTCGTGCTGGCTGAGCACAATTACTTCGCACGAGGGCAACACGCTGCGAAGGATGCGGGTTGCTTCCAGACCGTTGAGCGTGGGCATGCTGACGTCCATAATGACGACGTCGGGCTTCAGTTCGCGAGCCTTATCGATGGCGTCGCGGCCGTCGACCGCTTGTCCGCAAACTTCGCAATTTGGATGACCGGAGAGCAGCGAGATTACGCCCCGGCGGACCACTTCGTGGTCATCAACCACAAGTACCCGCATTTCGCGAACCTCAGTTCAAAGCTATATCCGACACATGTGGGAAGTCGATCCGGCTTGGAAATTTGGGGGACGCCGGACTCGCATCAGCAAAGCCGCCCCACCATTCTAATTAAGGTCAACAATCCTGCCGAATACAGCAGAGACTGTATGGGGACATCACCGGGAAGTTGGTGCGCACAGAAATGATGGTAGCAGCTGAGTCGCCCGAAAACCCCGCCTAGAAACTTCCCAGGAAAACGGGTGCGGTATATTTCTGGCATGGCAAAATTTTCGGTTGTTCTTTATCTTCTGATCGCCTCAGTGGCGTCCACAGATAGTTTCGCGCAGTCGGAAACGTATAAATACTTTCGCATCGGGAAGCACGGTGACGCGCAGACAAAGGTTGAGAGCGGCATCGCAATGATGGGTGGCGGGACCGATCTCGATGAAGCATTCCGCTGGCTCTGCAACCGAGGCAATGGCGGAGACTTTCTCATTCTTCGTGCGACGGGGGATGACGACTACAACTCCTACGTCAACGGACTATGCAAGGCAAACTCAGTCGCGACGCTGATCCTGCGCGATCGTGCTGCAGCAGAAGATCCAGGCGTGGGGGATATCATCCGGAAAGCCGAGGTCATCTTTATTGCCGGGGGCGATCAGGCAAATTACATCCGGGGGTGGAAGGGAACTCCTGTCGAGAAGGCCATCAACGAGGGCATCGCGCAAGGCAAGCCCATTGGAGGAACAAGCGCGGGCCTGGCGGTGCAAGGGCAATTTGTTTACGGGGCGATGGGAGATAAACCGGACGACAAGGATCTCGCATCGACCGATGTGCTGCCGAATCCCTACTTCGATCGCGTCACATTGGAACGCGACTTCCTGAAAATTCCACATCTCGAGAATCTGATTACAGATTCACATTTCGCCAAACGCGATCGCATGGGACGCACTTTAGGATTTTTGGCGCGCATCATGAAAGATGGATGGAGCGACTCGCCCCGGGAAATTGCGATCGATGAAAAATCCGCAGTGCTTGTCGGTGCCGACGGTCGAGGAAGGGTGGTGGGATCGGGCCGGGGCGCGTATTTCCTGCGTCCAACACAAGCACCCGAGAAGTGCGAAAAAGGAGTGCCCCTGACTTTTCGATCCATCAGTGTCTACCGAGTACCTTCGGACGGACGTTTCGATCTAACGTCGTGGACAGGAGACAGCGGAACGGCGTACTCCCTGTCAGTCGTGAACGGCAAGATTGAAAGCACGCAAGAGAATGGAAGGATTTATTAGAGCGTCTGAGTGAATTGTCAGATGAGGTCGCTACCGAAATTTATCCACACAGTGAAGCCGTGAGACGGTCTTTGGAAATTGGCGTCAGTTGCCATACGTCGAATGACGTTAGCTTCGCATCGCCCTCGAGCTTCAACCGGAGAGGGCCAGAGGGCACCCGATAGACGCGCGCCGTCATTGACGTCGTACCATTCGCAAAAATCTCCAGGACGGAACCATCCAAAAACACATGAAGATGTATCGGCGATGCCGCTCCTCCCGCGAGTGGCGCCGTGAGGTCATTCGCGCGAAGCTCCCGCCCGCCGGACTTCTTCGAGCAAGAGATGCGGACAAAGTCCCCACTCTCCGATTCGAGACGGAACCCGAAATCATCGGATGGAGATTGAATCCGCAGGCTAATTTCGGCCGCAAGATTTTGAATGCGAGTTTCGTCAAAGGCGCGCCGCCGACCATCGTTTGAGTCGGCAGTCTGGCTGCGCGTGCCACGAAGGCAGCGCACTGCAGGGGCCACTTCAGTCTGCAATTCACCATCTGGACCGAGCGACATCAAGCGCGGAAGCGACATCGCGCCAGCCCACCCGGCAGCGACCAACTCGGCGTCGCGCCGAGCTTCCGAGATCCATCCCCAGAGAATCCGGTTGCCATCACGATCGAGCATGGTCTTTGCTGCGTAGTACGATCCCCAATCGACGACGCCTTCTTTCTCCGGCGTGAAGCGGCGCTTGGCATACGTGCCCACCTTCCACCGGACCTTGCCCATCGTAGAAACGAGCAGCACATGCTTGTTGCCGAGGGGAAAAAAGTCCGGGCATTCCCACATGTCTCCCGTGTCGACTGCATTCTTGGATTTTTTGTTGCTGGGAGGGCCTTCCACCAGTGGATGCAAGTAGGTCCAATGACGGAGATCGCGTGAAGTGTAAAGAAGGATGCATCCTCCCTTCGCCAGCGAGCCGGAACCGAGAATGAGCATCCAGTCGTCGCCCTCGCGCCAGAGGCAAGGATCGCGAAAGCCCGTGACCTCGATGTCCGCGGGAGGAGCGGCAATGACCGGTTCAGACAACTTCTTCCACTTGCGCAGTTCATTGTCATCGGCTACTGCCAGGCATTGCGTTTCGCGCCAGGTATGCGCGCCATCTCGAAGGGTGGCTTCCAAATCGCTACTCGGAGGAGCGACCGCCGTGTAAATCACTGTCGGCTTGCCGTTGTCGAGAACGGCGCTCCCGCTGAACACGCCATCGCGATCCGGGCCGTCCGGAGTGGGAGACAGGGCGACAGGTTCGTTCTTCCAGTGAACCATGTCTGGACTCGTGGCGTGCGCCCAGTTCATGTTGCCCCACACGGCGGCCTGCGGATTGTATTGGTGGAACATGTGATAGCGGCCGCGAAAATATATCGGACCGTTCGGATCATTCATCCAGTTGTGCGCTGGAAGAAGATGATATTGCGGTCGCAGCGGATCGGCAGCGAGTTTCCGGCAGAGGTCCGCGGTTGCAGAATCCGCGAGTGGAGACCAATGACCAAGTGCAGGAGTGAGAGCTGCAGCGCTGGAAAGCTCCAGGAAATGTCTGCGAGAAATTTTCATGAGCGTTAAGCTCGGTGGCCCGAAGGCATGATAACCGCGAAAGCTGCGTGGGACGCACGAAAAGCGCGAGCGCTTCGTAGCGTCAGCAGTCCGGTGCGTTCGCACGTGGCTTCGATATAATCCGAGGGAAAGCAGGTCAATGATCGCTCTGCAAGCTGCATCTCACGCGCCTCGGCGGCTACTCCTTAGCCTTGCTATCGGCGGTTTGCTTCCTTTCGCCATCTCCCCGTCAGCGAATGCTCAGGCGGCAGCACCGGCAAAGACGAGCGATCAGGCCGCCCTTGAGAGCGGTCAGCAAGCATTGAAAAACGGGGATATTGCGAAAGCGCGCTCGGAATTTGAAAGGGCGGTGAAACTCGCGCCGTCTGACCCTTCGGCCCAGGCCGCGCTGGGATGGGTCCTTGCGCAGTCAGGCGATCCCAACGCCGCTGCGACCCACCTGCGTGCCGCGCTCAAGGCTAAGCCAGGATACGTGGAAGCTCGCTTAACGTTGGCGAGCGTGCTGGCTCAACTGGGAAAGACTGTAGAGGGCGAGCAAGAAGCCCGGGCCGCGGTAAAAATGGCGTCCGCCAATGCTGAGGCCCATCGTACGCTGGCGAGAATCATCAGCCAGCGTCCCGGAGAAGAAGCGCTCACTGAAATGCAGACTGCGGTGGAACTGGCGCCGGATCGTGCTGATCTTCGAGACGAGTTAGGCACGCTCCTGGCGCAGCGCAAGCGATTTGCGGATGCCGAGAACGCTTTCCATCAAGCGTTGCGGCTGCAACCGAATCTGGAGTCCGCTCATTTTCATCTCGGTGTGGTGCGATTGCAGCAACAACAGTTCGATGATGCCGCAAACGAATTGTCTCAGGCGTTGAAACTCGCTCCCGAAGACGTAGCCGCGCACTACTACCTGGC
Organism: uncultured Acidobacteriota bacterium; assembly: GCA_963820895.1. Taxonomy (GTDB): domain Bacteria; phylum Acidobacteriota; class Terriglobia; order Terriglobales; family Acidobacteriaceae; genus Sulfotelmatobacter. The sequence goes on along the minus strand of CAWGBW010000012.1, from coordinate 82,403 downwards.
TAAGGTATTTACTGCGCAAGCCAGAAGTGACGAGGCGTTGATCGAGCTAAAAAAATGTGCGGCTCTGAAGCCAGCGTGGTCCGAACTGCAAACCGAGCTAGGCATCGCCAGCCAGCGCGCTGGCGACATCGATACCGCCATCGCGGCGTTCAGTGAAGTCATAAAGATGCATCCCGAAGATCCGGAGGTCTACGACAATCTCGGCTTGGCGATGTTGCAGAAAGGCGATGCCGAGGGCGCGATACCGAAGTTCAAGTCCGCGATTCAGCTACGTCTCGACGACGGACCGTTGCGAGGCAACCTGGCGATCGCATATTTGCAACTCGCGAACTTCGACGCTGCGGTTTCGGAGTTGGAAGCTGGTCTGAAACTGTCGCCGCAGAATGCATCCCTGCACTACAACCTGGGGCTGGCGTACAAGCTCAAAGATCAACTGGACAAGGCAGTACCTGAATTCGAAGAGGCGATTCGGCTTCAACCGGATTTGGCCGATGCGCATTACACGCTCGGTATCCTCTACTGGCAACGCGGCGAGTTCGACAAGGCGACGGTCGAAATGCGCAGCGCGCTGCAGTCGAAGCCCGATTACGCGGAAGCGCACTACACCCTGGGGACGGTCTACAAGCAGCAGAACAAGTGGACGGATGCCGCGGCCGAGTTGCGAGAAGCGATCCGTCTGCAGCCTGACTTTGCCGGAGCTCACACCACATTGGCCGGAGTTCTGCGACAAATGGGCGATTCGCAAGGAGCGGGCATTGAAGCGAAAGAAGGTGCCCGCATCGTCACATCAACCAACAATCTGCAGGCTGCGAAGGTTGCAACAAATTCGGGAAAGCGTTTGTTGGGAGCTGGAGACTTGGAAGGAGCGATCTCGCAGTTTCGGTCGGCGATCAATTCCGAACCGAAATATGCGTCCGCGCATTTTCAGTTAGGGCTTGCCTTGAATCAGAAGGGCGAGAAAGAAGAAGCCAAGAAGGAGTTTCAGAAAGCGCAGGAACTGGATCCGGGACTGATCCCTCCCGCGAAGCCTTAACATCAAATGCGGCGCCATCCACGGCTAGACGCAGCCTTCAACTCGCTAATTGCCACGGTTTCGAACGGTTACCAAGTCGGTCATCACCGGAACACCATGAACGATCTTCACGTGAAGCAGGGCCTCGAAGGGCTTGAGATCGGCTGGTCGCGAAACCTTCAGGCGCCGAAGTAGTTCCTTTACTGAGTCCTCTCGACAAACATATTCCACCGCCGCCTGCGTGCCGAAAGTCGAGTTGCCCGCAAGAATAAGGATGGACCGTGACGGATCGAGCCCCGGGAGCAGGCTGACGACGGCATAGTCCTCGGTCGTAGGCTGGTTCGCAGGGGTTGCGACAAAAAACTGCGGCTCGCCCGGTTGCGGATGCACATTCTGTACGGCCAGATCTCCCTTGCGCGGTCCGGAATCCAGCCGCTGGAAAACAAACTCGCGCGTTCCGGGCAGATCGACCAGGCTGAGATTCTCCGACGGCGAACCCACGAAAATCAGATCATTGTTCTTGGCGTCGTCCAGAGAAAACAGCGCACCACGCTTGACTCGAAGCGGACGGTTGAACAGGTTGAAGACATGGTCCAGCTGGTGGATCGCGAGAACTTCTCCTACACCCGTGTAGTGATCAAGGATGAATGCGCGGGCATCGGAGCGAGGGATTGAAGTAACGCATCCCGGTTTCAGGACGTCCAACGAAACTGCCGTTGCTGAAGATCACCCAAGGTTGCTGGGGGCTGGTCACGAAGCGATTCCAGAAGAGCTGAAATTCGGCCGGAATCGATTGGCTGCGCACCGTCTGCGGGGCCACCCGTGCGGACAAAAGAACAGCGATGGTGACGACCGCAATGGCCAGCAACATCGACAGCACCGCGATCAGAATGGCTCCTCGTCGGGCAGGCTGTGCAGGCTGCACTTGAGGTTGCGGCCGCTCAAGCACTGGACCGGAGATCGCCACTTGCCCAGAACCGGTCGAAGGCCGCGGTGTAAAGGTGAGGGCGTACGACCCTTTCGGGATCTCGACCAGGATCGGATCGTTCGCGCCATCGTGCGCGTAGTATTCCGTCAACTTGACCCGGAGTCGTCCCGCCTGCACGCGCACTGTGGAATCACTCTGCGGATCGAAACCAGCCGGTCGTCCCAAAACCTCGGTGGCGATCTGGTATTCCTTTAGCGCCGTACCGGGGTGATCGAGGGAGTGCTCCGCGAGATATCGAAGGAGTTTGCAGAGGGACTCAGAGCTGTGAAGGCTATGGCTTTTGGTAAGTCTCTCTATTTGCTGGAAGCATTGCTCCCGAGCCAGCGCGAAACTGTGTGTTACAGCCATATAACGGAAAGGTAACAGAGTGCCCCTATCTCGCTGTAATAAATCGATTTCGTTGCACGTAACAGTATCAAACCTAGTGAAACTTAATCCAGCTAATTGTTTTGTATTACGAGTGCACGCTCACCACTCAAGTCTCCGTCTGCATTTCTGGGGCAATCGCGTTTTGGAAGGTCTGAGGAGGAAGTTCATGAAAAGGTCAGTGTGGGTCGCAGTGGCTGCGTTGAGTCTACTGTGCGGTCTGTGGGTACCCGCTGCCGTTGGACAGGCCGTTTATGGAAGCATCCTGGGAACGGTGACTGATCCATCCGGCGCGGCCGTGAACGGTGCAAAAATCACCGTCACGAGCCAGACGAAGAACACGTCGTTGGCCGATACCACGAACGAGAGCGGCAACTACTCCGTGACGCACTTGATTCCAGATGTCTACTCGATTCGCATCGAGGGCACGGGATTCAAGACCATTCAATACAAGGACATCCAAGTTTCAGCGGACGCTGGCGCCCGCGTCGACGGCCAATTCCAGGTTGGCTCGGCCAGCGAGCAGGTGGAAGTCACTGCCGAAGCTCCTCAGTTGAAGACAGACCGCGCCGACGTCTCCATTGAATTCAACGAACGCGCGATCGCGAACGCCCCGATTTTGAATCGCAACTTCACGTCCTTTGAGCTGCTCTCGCCCGGAACCCAGAAGCTGGTGGGATGGAGCCACGCCGCGACGGAAAATCCGCAGGGCGGCCAGCAGATTTTTGTGAACGGCCAGCACTTCAGCGGCACCGCTTTCGAGTTGGACGGTACGGACAACCAGGATCCGATTCTCGGGATCATCGTCGTCAATCCGAACCTCGATGCGATCCAAGAGTCGAAGATCACGCTGCAGCAACTACGACGCAGAGTTCGGCAAGGCGGTCGCCGGCGTTGTGACAGTCCAGACGAAGTCTGGCAGCAACGATATCCACGGTAGCGGCTTCTGGTTCCGTCGCACCGATGCTCTCGCCGCCCGCGATCCTTTCACACAATTCAAGCCCGATGCGGTTACAGGGCGTCTGATTCCGTCCTCGCGTTGGCAGCAATTTGGCGGCAACGCTGGGTGGTCCAATCATCAAGAACAAGTTGTTCGTTTTTGGTGATTATCAAGCGACGCGGCAGAAGAACGGTATCAGCAATCAGGAGTCGATCCCGACGGCTCTTCTGCACACGACTTGCATAACCGGTGGCACGTTCTGCGATTTCAGCGAATACGCTGCAAAGATCGGAAACGGCACCCTAGGTGATCCTTCCAACTACATCTATGACCCAACGACCGGAGATCCGAACACCGGTGCTGGACGAAATGTCTTTTGCGGTCAAGCTGCTTCCGTTCCACTGGCCAGCTGCACCGGTACAACGGGCGGAATCCCAAATCAATTCCTGGTTCCAGTCGGTGCAATGTCTCCGGCAGCTTTAAACCTGCTGGCTGCCTTTCCGTTGCCGACGAGCACAGGTGCCACCAACAATTTCGTGGGAGCCGGAGCAGGACCCTATAACCAGAACAGCTTCGACACCCGCGTGGACTTTGCGGCTAGCCAGAGCTTGAGTGTTTTCGGTCGATTCAGCTTGAACCGCTTCAGCCTCTCAGGCGCTCCCAGTCTTGGGGCGGTTGGCGGAATTGGATTCGGGCCGGGCGGACTGTCCGGCAGTTCGAATGTCCGTACCTACAGCTTGGCTGCCGGTGTTACGAAAACATTCAGCTCGTCCTTACTCGGCGACTTCCGTTTCGGCTACTTCAAGTACAACCCGGTGACAGACAAGCCAGACGCCGGAAGTACCGCCATGACGGATTTCGGCATCCCCAATGCGAACCTCGGTGACAACTTCACTTCGGGCTTGGGCGAATTCGACATGGATGGCGTCGGAAGCAATTTTGGTGATGGATTGGGCGTAGGACGTTGCAATTGCCCGCTGATTGAAAGCGAACAGCAGTTCCAGTGGGTCGCCAACATTACCAAGATGAAGGGCAATCACCAGTTCAAGTTTGGAGCCGATGTTCGTTATGCGCAAAATCTGCGGGTACCGAGCGATTCCAACCGCACCGGCGTCTATCACTTCAGCCATTTGGCGACGTCGGATGATGGTGTCGGCGGATTGGACTGGGCGACATTTATGCTCGGTGGTGTTACCGAGCTTGAGCCGTTATGTCAGCACCAGCGTTGACGCGGCGGAGCGTCAACATCGCATGTTCTACTATGCGCAAGATACCTGGCGCGTCACACCGAAGTTGACGGTGAATTACGGACTGCGGTGGGAGGTTTACTTCCCGGAATACGTCAATGGCAAAGGCAAGGGTGGTTTTACTAACATCAATCGCGGCGATGGTCATGACCGCGTTTCCGGTTACGACGGCATCGGAATGAATGGCAACATCGACAACAAGTGGAACTATTTCGCGCCCCGGCTCGGGGCCGCCTATCAACTCAATTCCAAAACCGTGGTACGGCTTGGGTACGGCAGGAGCTTTGATATGGGCGTGTTCGGCTCCAACTTCGGTCACGCCGTCACGCAAAACCTGCCTGTGCTGGCCAACCAGTCGGTGACAGCTGTCAATAACAATGTGAACGCCACAAACAACAATATCGCGGCGTTCCAGTTGGATGCTGGACCGCCAACCTTCGTTTTCCCGACCGTGCCCGACAACGGCCTTTTGCCGCTGAATGGGCCTGCAGGTAACCTGCAGCCGCACATTCGGCCGACGTTCCAACGTCTACCCACTCTTGACGCGTGGAATGCCACAGTGCAGCGGCAGTTGAATAGCACGACGTCACTCGAAGTTGCGTATATCGGGAACAAGGGCACCAACGTGTTTGCCGGCACCGGTAATACCTATAATGTTAATAACCCGTCTATCGTAGGTTACTCGTCGCTGCCGCAGGCGCAACGGCGGCCGTACTTCAATGCCTTTACCTATCCGGATTGTTCGGTCTCGTTGCAGCAATGCGGGCTGACCAACGTACCGGTGACCGATCAACTTACGTGCTGCTCGACGGATCAGAACAACTTCTTGGGCAACGATGCGAACAGCATTTACCACGCGTTGCAGGTTAAAGTCGATCACCGCTTCTCGCACGGCCTGCAATTTATGTCGCACTACACGCTTGCAAAAGCGAACGCATACGACGGCAACTATTTCGCGATCAGCCACCCGATCGCTTATGGGCCGGACAACCAGGTTCGAACTCATGTATGGGTAACGCAACTTTGTGTATCAGTTGCCGGTCGGCAAAGGGAAGTCGTTTGCTGGAGGTGCAGGTCGTGTCGAAGACTTGATTATCGGAGGATGGCAGATTTCCGGAACCTCGAACTGGAGTGGCGGATTGCCTTGGACTCCGAGCTTCAACAATTGCGGAAAGGAAGAAGACGTGAATGTTTGCCGTCCGAGCAGGGGAACGGGGTCCTTCCATACGGGACCTGGGTCTCTCCAGCATCCGGCCGGAGCTAACCCGTTCATCCAATTCTTTAATCCCATCCCGGATGTCACCGCAAATGCCGGTGGGCCTTTTGCTGATCCCGGGATTGGCAACCTTGGAAACGTTGGCGTGAACAGCTACCGTGGACCGCGGGCATTCTTTGCCGATGCTGCTGCCTTCAAAGACTTCTCCATCACCGAACGCGTGAAAGCGCAATTCCGTATGGACGTATTTAACGTGTTCAATCACCCGGTATTGGGCTTCAATGCGAATCAGGGCAACCTCTGTATCGATTGCAGCGGCAATGCCGGTCAGATCACGGATATCGAAGCTGATGCTTCGCCGGGTTCCACCACCGGTATGCGTCAGATCGAATTCGCGCTGAAAATTTCGTTCTAAATTTGCAGAATTCACTTACAGAGGGATTCCTTCGGGGGTCCCTCTTTTTACTGACGTTTTTGCGTAAACGTTTCCGCAAAATCGCGTGGGTTCCGAATTATGAAGAAGAAAGTCGTTGGTCTTGGTGAGGTTCTTTGGGATCTTCTGCCGGATCGAACCTGTCTGGGCGGCGCCCCCGCGAATTTCGCTTACATTACGACATTGATGGGAGACCAGGGCATCGTAGCCAGCCGTATCGGCGAGGACTCGCGCGGAATCGAAGCGTTGCGTCGCATGGAGGAAATGAAGCTCGACATCGATCACGTGCAGACCGATCGCGCGCACGCGACCGGTACCGTCAATGTGGAACTCGACGCCAAAGGCCAAGCCAAGTTTGACATCGCGCATCCTGTAGCGTGGGATTTCCTGGCATGGACACAAGATTGGCAGCAGTTGGCGAAGCAGGTCGACGCCGTCTGCTTTGGGTCGCTCGCGCAAAGATCTCCTGACAGCCGTGCGACCATTCAGCGCTTCGTCGAAGCAACACCGACTTCGGCTTTGAAAGTGTTCGACGTTAATTTACGCCAGCACTACTACTCAAAAGATGTGCTCGAGGAATCGATGCGGCTGGCAGATGTCGTCAAGGTGAATGATGACGAATTGCCGAAGATCATGTGCATCAGCCAGGTTGCCCACAGCGATGAGGTGTCATCGGCGCAGAAACTTATCGAAAGATATCGGTTGAAGGTCGTCTGTCTCACCCGAGGCGGGCGCGGCAGTCTGCTCGTCCGCGGCAAGGACGTAAGCGAGCATCCGGGTTTCAAAGTTCGCGTGGCCGATACCGTCGGATCGGGGGACGCGTTTACCGCCGGCCTCGTACACGAATATCTGCACGGCGCATCACTCGACCTGATGAACGAAGTGGCCAACCTCGTGGGCGCATGGGTGGCGAGCGAAGTGGGTGCAATGCCCGCTCCAAAGCGGGGAGCTCTTGAGCACTCTCTGGCAGAGATTCGCTAAGAAAACTAGAATAAGACAAACACACAAAATAAGCGAAGATGTGTGGTTAGGAATCCCTTCGTGAAACTTCGTGTCCTTCGTGGTTAAGGTTTTTGAAAGGTCAATCCACGAAAAGGCGTTGACTGCTGTATAGTTACGATTGGTTGTGTTTCCTTTCGACCTTGTTTCTATCTGGAGAGGCGCATGAATCTCCCGTCCCGCGTTACTGCTCTTCCCTCGCTGCTTCCGGTTGTTCTTGCAATCATCATCATTTCATTGGTCGCATGCTCCAAAACTGCGGGGCCCCCGAAGGCCGCGCCATCGCAGCCCTCCAATATCGGAGTGCAAGTGCATGATGGCGGACCGATTCTGCTGAAGACCAGCGAAGCTGAGTTCCAAATACTGCCTTCCGGTTTCCTGCAGGCGACGCTGATCAAAGACGGCAAGCGCCTCACGCTGGATGAGCCAGAAGCGGGATCATCGGGCGGCAGCGACTCCATCGTTTTGAAGGGCAAGGAACTGGATTTCGTTCCCGACTTTGCGCAGGCGAAGATCGTCGAGAGCAATGGAAAACTTGGCCGCGGCAAGCGCGTGGAACTTCCCGCCAAGCCGCTTGCTCCCGCGGGCGTCTCGGTGGAGCGAAATCTTGTGATTGAAGTATTCGATGACTTCCCCAACATCGCCTTGGTGAGCACCACATACAAGAACGTTGGATCCTCCGATGTTCAGGTCGATAAGGTCCTGATGCAGCAGCACCGTTTCAACGCGACGCAGGTTGACGCGAAGGCGCAGCCGTTCGACATGTGGTCGTTCCAGGGATCGAGCTACGACTGGGGGAAAGACGATGTTCTGAAGATGACACGTGCTTCGGCGCAACCCAACGCAATGGGCGCAGCCGTGAAAGGCGGCTATGGGGGCGGCATCCCGGTCGCCGCGTTCTGGACGGGATCGGTTGGCGAAGCGATCGGCCATGTCGAAACCATCCCGTGGACCTTATCCGATTCCGGTGAAGGTCGATCCCGATGGACGGGTGAATGCCAGTGTCGACATCCCCATCAACCAGGCGCTCAGCCCGGGCGAGACCTACTCGACTCCGAGGAGTTTCCTTTCCGTGTTCAGCGGAGATTTCTATGAGCCGTTGCGTCTGTGGTCGAGCGTGCTGCAAAAAGAAGGATGGCAGATTCCGAAGCCGTCGAACGAAGCTTACAACGTGAGCTGGTGTGGCTGGGGATATGAGTTCAACGTCACACCCAAGCAGATGCTTGGAACAGTTCCGAAACTGAAAGAGCTGGGCATCAAGTGGGCGACGCTCGACGATCGCTGGTTCGATACCTACGGTGACTGGAATCCGCGGAACGAAACATTTCCCGGCGACTCGATCAAGCAGATGGTCGACGACTTCCACAAGCAGGGCATTCTCGCGCAGCTCTGGTGGCTTCCGCTCGGAGCCGAGGACGGCCAAGGCAAGTGGGAGTCGCACAAATACATCGTTTCAAAAGTTGCGAAGGAGCATCCGGACTGGTTCATTCTTGACAAAAACGGCAAGCACGGACGCATGACTCGCGATCTGGCGACTCTATGTCCTGCGGTGCCCGAGGTGCAAAGCTATTTCAAGCAACTCACAGAGAAATTCATCCGGGACTGGGGATTTGACGGCTCGAAGCTCGACAATATTTACAGCGTGCCCGCGTGCTACAACCCCGCACATCATCACAAATCGCCGCAGGATTCTGTCAATGCCATGGCGGACGTCTACAAGATCATCTTTGAGACGACGCGCGCCATCAAGCCCGAGAGCGTAACGCAGGCATGTCCGTGCGGAACTCCACCGTCAATGGCGTGGCTGCCGTTTATCGATCAGGCGGTGACGGCCGATCCTGTCGGCGCAGTGCAGGTGCGGCGGCGCATCAAGATGTACAAAGCGTTGCTCGGTCCGCAGTCTGCGGTGTACGGAGACCATGTGGAATTGTCCGAGATGACGCCGGTAGGCAAGGGCGGCTGGAGCGAGCACGGTGCCGATTTCGCCTCTACGCTTGGGCACCGGCGGTGTCCCCGGAACAAAATTTGTCTGGCCCGATCCGGGCCCGAAGTACAAACCGGTGAACCTTTCCAATGAGAAGGAAGAGCACTGGAAGAAATGGATCGGTCTTTACAACCAGAAGATGCTATCGAAGGGCGACTTCCGCGACCTTTACGTCTATGGTTATGACGTACCCGAAGCCTACGCCATTGCGAAAGACGGAAAGATGTACTACGCCTTCTTCACCAGTCCCGGTAAGGCGTACTCCGGGGACGTGGAGCTGCGCGGCCTGAAAGCAGGGACGTATCACGTTGTCGACTACGCGGACGGCAAGGACCTTGGCACGGTGCAAGCCACGGAAGGAAAGGCTCCGCAACTTAAAACAGAATTCAAAGAGCACCTGTTGCTGGAAGTGAGCGCGCAGTAATGTTCACAGTACGCGAAAAAAATTGCCGGAGGAGTTGAAGAAATCTCCACTCCTTTGTCATCCTATCTACGAATGATATTTCTCCCGGAAGGCTTCGGTTCCACCCGGACGGCTCGTACTGAGCGCGCCAGCCGCATTCCCGCTTGCCAGGCACTTCGCAATGTCGGCACCGCGAACGTATTCGTGGAGGAATCCGGCATCGAAGCTGTCGCCCGCGCCCACCGAATCGACTGGTGTCAGCTCTTGGGAAGGCGCGGCCGTAAACCTCTCAGCCCCCATCTGCGCCAATGCGCCCTTTCGGCCTAGTTTCACCACCAACAGCGGGACTCGTCCCGACAATGTGCGGATCGCTTGTTCCAGATCTTCGGTCCCAGCTGCTTTGCAGGCCTCGCGCTCGTTTGGAAGGAACACATCGACGTAAGGCAGCAGGTCGTGCAGGCTGCTCTCCCACCGGTCATCGGGATCGTCATTCGTATCCAGCGAGATCGTGAGCCCCTTCGACTTTAGATACTGGAAAAGCTCCGCCACCCGCGGTTGCAGTCCTTTCTGCAGGTAGTACGACGAAAAATGAAAGTGTCGCGAGTCCGCCAGGTAGTCGAGATCGAGGTCGTTCCAAGCGAGTTCCGCGATCGTTCCCGAGTAGGTAAGGATATTGCGCCACTCCGGATGATGCAGAATCACCGTGAGGCCGGTCGTCGTTTGCCCCGGCACCACTCGAACTTTCGATGTATCAACCTTTCCTTCCTGCAGTCGCTCGAGAGCGATCTTTCCCATAGGGTCATCACCGATCCGGGATTGAAATCCGACACGGCTCCCCAAGGCTGAAAGATTGTGCGCGACGATTGCCGAGGACGATCCCAGCGTGAGCATCATGCGGTCGGCGAGCAATTCGCGCTCCGGAAGCAGTTGTTCCGGCAGTCCGTACAGGATGAGGTCGAGGTTCAACTCTCCGGCGATGGTGACATCAAAACGAGGCATGGGCATTTACAAATCCAGATTGCAGATTTCAGCTTGAGAAGTGCTGATATTGGGAAATGTTGGTTCTTGATAGCCTGCAATCTCAACTCTGCAATTGCTAGACCAGTGTAACTTCGACCCCGGCTTGTTTGAGCGTGCGGATATCGGACTTTGGAGCTCCTCGATCGGTAATCACCTCTTGCAATGCGGATGGCGGCGCGATCAACGACAGGCTGCGCCGTCCGAACTTGCTGGCATCGCAAACGGCCACGGTTTTCTTCGCGACTTCGACCATCACGCGATTGACTTTAGCCTCTAACAGGTTCGGGGTGCTCAGACCAAAGTGCACGTCGAAGCCGTCTACCGCCAGGAATAAAATGTCGGCACTCAGGCGGCGCAACGCCTCTTCCGCAATTGGACCGACCAGCGAAAAAGAATTCTTGCGCAGGGTGCCGCCGGTCAAGATGACTTCCACCGCAGTGCCCGCCAGTTCCGCCGCTATGTTGACCGCGTTGGTAATGATAGTCAGGCTCTTGAAATTTCGTAACGCCCGCGCGATCGATGTCGTCGTCGTGCCGGAATCAAGAATCAGCACCTGGCCTTCCTTGACCTTCTGCGCCGCTGCTTCGGCGATGCGTAACTTCTCCTGGTGGTGAAGTTTCTCCTTCTCTCTCAGCGTGGGATCTTCCAGGGCCCCTTCGCGGGAGGGAAGGGCCCCGCCATGCGTACGGTGTACCAGGCCGTGCGCGTGCAGAATCTCCAGATCCTTCCGGATCGTAACCTGTGAGGTTTCGAATTGCCGGGAGAGTTCCGTGACTAACACTCGCCCCTGATGGTTTAACAGATCGAGAATGGCGCGGCGGCGTTCTTCGTTTAGCACCGGAATAGTCCCGAGGTGGATGTGCCGGAAGCAAAAAATCAAATATCGGCGTATTTCTTTTTATAGCGTTTTCTTTCGTTTGTCCACATCAAAGACGCGGCGCGAATTCCTGCCGATCGTTCGGCATCCTACCAACTCTGGCCCGGCCACGGTCCCAAGTCGGCTGCGCTAAGTCCCGCTTTTGTCGATAGTTTGGAACCACCTGCGATGATAACCAGATCAATACCTGCCACCAAACTCCAATTGCTACAGGGGGGCCTGTTTGCCGTAATCTCAAAGTGGGACGAAAGGTGTCCTGTTTCGAAACGGGTTTCGAAGCACTGTTTTTTACGAAATCCGAAATCTGAGGAATGGGTCTCAGTATGTCTATGACAGTACAAACATTCGTTCGCTCCGAGTCAGTCGTCGCGCGAGTCGTGGCTGGAGAAACATTGATCGTTCCGGTCCGCGCAAGAGTCGGAGACCTGGCGTCGATCTATAGCTTCAATGGAACCGGCACTCTTATCTGGAAACTGCTTGAGTCGCCGCGCACCGTGTCTGAATTAACCACCGCTGTCGTGGATGAATATGAAGTCGATCAGGCGACAGGCAATGCGTGATGTCACCGACTTCGTGCGTGAAATGAAAAGTGTTGGTCTGGTCGAGGTTCCGGCATCGATGGCGATGGCCGGAGACTGAAAGGCCAGTGGGGCGGGAAGGACTGAAAGCAGCGGATGCGCGAGTCGCGTCCGCTGCCTTCAGGACAAGATGGAGGGGGAATTTGGAGTTAGTCAACTACGGCGCGTTCAGCGCGGACTTGCACGAGCCGACAGGCCGGCAAGCGGGTTCCTATGCAGGTGGCGATCGAAGTGACCCGCCGCTGTCCTCTCGAATGCCTGCACTGCTACAACAACCTGCCCATGGACGACATGGATGCCAGGCGCCGCGAGTTAAGCAAAGAAGAGCACTTCCGTGTGCTCGACGAACTTGTCGAGATGGGCTGCTTCTGGCTTCTGTACACGGGCGGTGAGATTTTCGCGCGCAAAGACTTCCTCGAAATCTATACCTACGCCAAGAAGAAGGGATTCCTGATCACGCTGTTCACCAACGGCACGATCATGACCGAGGAGATCGCGAACTATCTCGCGGAGTGGCCGCCATTCGCCATCGAAATCACTTTGTATGGACGCACGCGAAAGACGTACGAGGCGCTCACCGGCATTCCGGGGTCGTATGACCGGTGCCTGCGCGGCATCCAGTTGCTGAAAGAGCGAAAGTTGCCCCTGAAATTGAAGACCGTAGCGACCAGCATCAACAAGCATGAAGTCGTTGCGATGCGGCGCTTTGCGGAAGAAGAATTGGGCGTCGAGTTCAAGCTGGACGCGCAGATGAATCCGCGCATCGATTGCTCGCAAAGTCCTCTAGCAGTGCGGCTGAAGCCGGAAGAAGTGGTAGCCCTGGATCTGAGCACCCCGCTGGGCGTCAGCGAGTATCGGCGCCTGGCGCAGCACGACATGGACGGTCCGCCGAACCTTGTCGCAAATTGACACCGTCTATCACTGCGGCGGGGGAATGAATGGCTTCGCGCTGAATGCCTACGGAGAGATCGGCATCTGCGTCATTTCTCAACAGGAAACGTTCAGCATTCGCAGCGCGGGAGTGCAAGCAAGTCTGGGACAATTCTTTGCACGATCTGCGCCTTCGCAAGCGCACCAAGGCGACGAAGTGCATCCAGTGCCGCATCCAGTCGCTCTGCGGAATGTGTCCCGCCAACGGCGAAATGGAAAATGGCGATCGCGAAAGTCCCGTGGAATTCCTCTGTCACGTAGCGCACCTGCGTGCCGCCGCTCTGGGAGTAGAGATTCCTGCACACGGCGAATGCGAGTTTTGTGCAGGCGGCGAAATGCATGACGAGATGATGGAATCGGCGCGTCGTATTGCGAACAAGGAGATCGATGTCGAAGGCTTGGGAGGAACCGCCGCAATTGCTGCCGATTCTGTCCAACCCCAGTTCCAGCGTGCTTACCGGTTGCGGCAGTTGCAGTCACTGATGTACGGCCCAGGAGTAAAAAGCGAATGAATGAAGAGCCCAATCCGGTAGCTGCAATGAAGTCGAAATACGAACCTCCTCGTGTGGTCGCAATCAGTTTGCGCCCGGAGGAGGCTGTGCTCGGTCATTGCAAGATGGCGATCGTCGGGCGGCCCAGGCCATTCGCTATGTTCGCGTCGTTTTCTGTAACAGCATCGGATCTTAGAAAACCTATCGTTGCCTGCATCAGGCGAAACATGGAGAGCGTTGAACTATCAAGTACGACGCTGTGCGATGCCCCCGAGCTTTTGCACCATAGTATCTTCGAAATCGGTGGCATTTCAGTCCAAGTTTCCGGACAGCATGATCGCGACGTAGCGCTTGCATCCTCCCTCGAACCGTTTCGCTCGAAGTCCCTAGCTTCCGACATCGAACTCCAAGTCGAATGGATCGAAAACCTCGTCCGTTCCAACGGCAAACCGACTTTCGACTCGGGCTCGCTTTGGAAGTTGTATGAAGAAGACGAAGGGTTCATTTTCGATTTCATTATCCCGAGCGGCACTGAGACCCCGTACAAGCGTTTGCTCGTCGACCGAACTTTCTCGCACGCGAGACTTCAGATGAATGCCCGCTGTTTCCGGAGTTCCGGTTATACCGTTTCTCCCCTGGAGTACCCGCTGGACGAGTTGTTGATCATGCATCGCATGACTCAGGAAAGAGCGATTGAACTGCATGCATGCGGCATCGTAAGCGCGGCCGGTGTCGGCAATCTGTTTGTCGGTCACTCTGAAGCAGGAAAGAGCACGACAACGCGCCTGTGGACCGACCGCGAAGAAGTCCAGGTTCTGAGCGACGACCGGATCATCGTCCGCCGTTCCAATCCCATCCCGCATTCTGTCAAGAAGCCAACCATGCGGATGTACGGAACGCCGTGGCACGGCGAAGCAATGCACGCCTCGCCCAACAGCGCTCCTCCCACGCGCATCCTCATTCTTCAGCACGGGCACGGAAACGTCCTGACCCGGCTGTCTCCCAGCGAAGCGGTTGCAGAATTGTTTGCCAGAAGTTTTGTCCCATTTCATCGGCACGAGTACGTCGATTCCGCGCTCGATTTTCTGCAGGAAGTAGTGGATTCGGTCCCTGTATACCGCTACGAGTTTGAGCCTGACCGGCGCGCTGTAGATAAGATTCTCGATTTCCATGATTAGCAGCGGAGCTGATTCGAAGCTCTTCGAAGAGATTATCCGCGACTTGCTGACCCGGGGCCTTAACGTGCGATTCCAGGCTCGAGGCGCGAGCATGTCTCCTGCTATTCGCGATGGTGACATTGTCGAGGTTACTCCCGTAATCGTGAGCAAATTACGAAAGGACGATATTGTCTTAGCAAAGACTAATAATGGCTTCCGGCTCCATCGGATCGTATTTGCAGACTCTGCCCGCGATGCATTCACCACTCGTGGTGATTGCGGCCTGGAGAGTGATCCGGAGTTAACGGGGGCACAAATTTTGGGCCTCGCTCAGGCCAAGGAAATGCGGGTAGGAAAAAGGATGGTCAGCGCAAAGCTGAATAGCGTAAGTGGATCGATCTTGTGCGGGGCGGCGCGTGTTCAGCGCGTGACCGGGCGTTGTTTCTCTCAGGCGCTTCGATGGACAGGCATGCGAAAGGGCTCGCAGACCGCGGCTCTGTTCCTCGCGATCCTGTTCGTCCTGTTCGGCCTTGGCTCCTCTTCCGCTCAGGTCGCCGTTGACGCGACGACCTCGACCACGGCCACGCTGACCGGCGCGGGAACCAAGACCTTCACATTTTACTCACACCACGACGGCAACGGCCAATCGCTTGTTGATTGTCGGCGTTTCGTTGAACATCGCAAACAACAGCGCAACCGCGGTCTCAGGCGTGACTTACAACGGCACAGCGATGACGCTGATCGGCGCCAACAACGACAACGCAGGCACGCGCAGAGTTGAAATGTGGTCTCTGTTGGCGCCCTTGCAATGGGACGCGCACAAGTCATTGTTTCCGTCAACATTCCTTCGGCAGTCAATATCGGCGTAGTCGCCGGTGCTACCACATTTACGGGGGTGGACCAAACCGTTCCCCTCGGAACATTTGTTTCCGCGGACGGGGCCGCCGGAGCGTGCGCGGGCATCGCGACCGGTTGCAGCGCTGTCGACGTCCCGAGTGTAGTCAACGGAATGATTCTCGACACGTTGGCGACCGATGGGACGCAGACCATCACCGCCGCCAATCCCCAGGTCGTCGCAGTGGAATGCTCGTAGCGCCAACACGACTAACCCAGGCGTTCGTGGCTACGGCACCAGCCGCACCGGCGCGCCCAGCGTCCCCATCTCCGAAACATTCAACGGAACCTCCAACTGGGCTCTGGGAGCTGTGTCGATCAATCCGAGCACGGCTGACATCGCTGTATCCACCAGCGTTAGCGCGGTGGCCCTCGGCCAGAACTCCACATACAACATCAAGATCACGAACAACGGTCCATCCGCCGCTAACAACGTGATACTGACCGATACCTATGCGTCGACAGGACTGTCGGTCGTCTCAGTGACGCCCAGCGCCGGGACGTGCGTCACTGGTGCAACGATCGTCTGCACACTGCCCACTCCCCTGGCCAGCGGTGCAACTGTAACCGTCGCAGTCACCGTATCCACGACTACAGCAGGCTTCTATCCAAACACGGCCAGCATCACCGACTCTGGCACACCTCCCGATCCCAACACCGGAAACAATTCCTACGTGGCGTTGGCACCGGTCGTAAGCATTGTTTGCGGCAACGGAATTTTGACGGCCGGCGGAACTCTGAGCGGAGTATTGAATACATATTTCCCCGGTACCGCGAGCGTGGCGGCGGGAGCCAAATCAATTTCGATTGGCGCGTCGACCGGAGCCGGCGGCACGATCGCCATTGGAAGCCTGTTGCTCGTCATTCAGATGCAGGACGCGAGCATCAACACCACCAACGGCGTCGCATACGGCAACGGCAGCACTGGCGCGGGTTTTACCACAATCAACAACGCCGGCAACTATGAATTCGTTACCGCCACCGGTCCAGTCAGCGGCGGGGCGGTGCCGATCGCCGGCGCCGGTCCCAGCGGCGGGCTTGTCTTTGGATACACCTCGGCGGCGCTGTCAGCGGCAAAAGGCCGCAGTACTTTCCAGGTCGTACTGGTTCCGCAATTCACGTCGGCCACGCTGGGTGCGGCATCCGCATCCGCATGGAACGGATCTACCGGGGGCGTCTTGGCTATCGACGTTGCCGGACAACTTGATCTGGGCGGAGCAACCGCATCGGTCGATGGACTTGGCTTCCGCGGCGGCGCGGGAATGCAATTGCAAGGTGGAACTGGCGTCAACACTGACTACCGGCGCAACGCCCCGGCTTCCTACGCAGGCACCGCGCAAGCTGGCGGTCAGGCTCCGAAGGGTGAAGGTGTTGCTGGAACCCCTGCTTTTGTGGAATCGGCCGGAACTTTCCTCGCAACGTCTACGGGCTATCCGAGCGGCACCGCGGGAACTGACGGAAGTATGTCGCGCGGCGCGCCGGGCAACGCAGGCGGCGGCGGTACTGACGCCGACCCGAACGGAGCGAACCCGGGCGGCAACGACGAGAATGCCGGCGGTGGTGGTGGTGGAAACGGCGGCTCCGGCGGATTTGGCGGCGACTCCTGGAACACGAACCTCAGCATCGGCGGCGAAGGTGGCGTCCTGTTTCCCGCAACGATTGATCGTCTTGCTCTCGGTGGCGGCGGCGGCGCCGGAACGCGAAACAACTCCGACGGTGACAATCAGGCCAGTGCCGGTGCTGCCGGAGGCGGCATCATCTTCATCCGCGCCTACAACTTCATCGGTAGTGGAACTCTGTCCGCGAATGGAGCAGCAGCCTACAACGGCACCTCAAACGATGCTGGCGGCGGTGGTGGAGCCGGCGGAACGATCGTCGTGCTCGCTGCCAACGGAGGCGAGAGTGGCCTGACGTTGCAAGCCAACGGCGGCCGCGGTGGCGACGCTTGGGATTCCCAGGTATTCAGCCTGGCAGATCGTCACGGCCCGGGTGGCGGTGGCGGCGGCGGTGTGATCTTCGTCTCTGGCACTCCGTCTGGAATGAGTGTTGGCGGCGGCAATAGCGGGACGACCCTGAATCCAGGCGTCACCTACGGCTCAACCGCGGGAGACAACGGCACGACCTCAGCGAGCGCGACGTTGTCTCAGGTTACGGGCATTCAGTCGTCGGCGTTTTGTGCGTCAGACATGACGCTGAGCAAGAGCCATGTCGGCAACTTTACTCGCGGCCTGACCGCAAGCTATACCATCCCCACTTCCAACGTCAGCCTTTACGGTGCAACCAGCGGTGTAGTCACCATGAATGACACGCTGCCCATCGGCATCACGCCGACCAGCGCGACCGGTACCGGATGGTCCTGCTCGGTCTCGGGTCAGACCGTGAGTTGCGTGCGTAACGATGCTGTGGCGCCAGCCGGAAGCTATCCCTCGATCACGGTGAATGTCAGCGTGCTGCAGACCGCCCCGGCAACGGTGACGAACACGGCCACGGTCGGCGGTGGAGGCGAAGCGAACGCCCTGAACGACCTGGCGATCGACGTCGCGTCGGTAGTCTCCAGTGCAGACATTGCGGTCACGAACTCGGCGACTCCGAATCCGGTCACTGCGGGTTCCAATATCACTTACACGCAGATCGTCACCAACAACGGTCCGAGCGCTGCCGATAACGCGCAACTGGTCACCAACATCCCGGCGAACACGACCTTCGTCTCCATGACGCCGCCGGCAGGATGGACTTGTCAGGTGCCAGGTGTGGGCAACACCGGAACGGTGATCTGTACCAACGCAAATATGGTCGGAGGAACCGCGGGCACATTCACGATGGTCGTGAAAGTGAACACGGGCGTGGCAAATGGCACGGTCGTGAGCGATACGGTATCTGTGGGTTCGGCTGCGACAGATCCCATCTCCGCCAACAACAGCGCCACAGCGACCACGGTAGTAGGCGGTACCGGGCCAAATTTGACCGTCACCGATACTGCCTCGCCCAATCCGGTGCAGGCAGGAACCAACATCACCTACACGCAGGTCGTGACTAATACCGGATCGACCGCCATCACCAACGGCACGTTCGCGGAGTCGACTCCGACCAACACCACATTCGTTTCCATCACGCCACCAGCGGGATGGACTTGCACAGGATTCCCCATCGGACCGTGCACCAACCCCAGCGTAACGGCTGGCGCAACGGGAACCTTCACGGTCGTTTACAAGGTAAACGCCGGCACAGCGAACGGAACCATCATCACCGATACCGTGACGGTCAATGCGACCAATCAGTCATTCGGATCGAACTCCGCGACCGCGACCGATGTCGTGGCCTCCGCGACTCAAGCCGATCTTGCTCTGAGCACAACTGCAACGCCTTCGCCGGTGCTGGCAGGGAATCAGATTACATACACGCAAACAGTCACGAACCATGGACCGGCAGCGGCCGCGGGAGCCGCATTCACGCAGGTAACGCCGGCCAACACGACCTTCCAGTCGATTTCGGCGCCGGCCGGATGGACCTGTACCACACCGGCGATCAATGGAACGGGAACAATTTCCTGTACCAATCCGAGCGTTGCTTCGGGCGTGTCGGCAGACATCATCGTTGTGCTGAACGTGCCCGCAACGGTTGCGGCTGCGTCCATAACTGCGGCGTCATCGGTATCCGCGACCACGAGCGATCCGCTCGCGTCGAATAACAGCACCAGCGTTACGACACCCGTGAGCGTGGCCTGTGATCTGACTGTGAGCAACAGCGGAGCTCCAAGTCCGGTCACAGCAGGATCAAACATCACCTACACGCAAACGATTACCAATCAAGGCCCGGCTAATTGCAGTACGGGAACTTTCACCGAAGCCACGCCTGCGAATACGACATTCGTTTCCGTGGCGGCTGTGACTACCGGTGGCGGAACCTGGACTTGTCCGAACTCCGCGCCGATCTCCTGTACGAATCCGAGCGTCGCGGTGGGTTCGACTGCGACCATCACTGCGATCTACAAGGTGAATGCAGGCACTGTCGCGGGAACCCTCATTACCGACACCGACACCGGAGGCTCGGCAAGTCGCGACACCAATACTTCCGACAATTCCGCGACCGTTACGATCGCGGTTGCAACCGCTACGCAAGCGGATCTCAGCGTCACGAATTCAGCGAGCCCGAACCCCGTCACGGCCGGCAGCAACATCACGTACACGCAGACGGTCACGAACTCCGGACCGGCCACGGCAAATGCGCCGGTCTTTACCGAGACGCTGCCCGCAAACACGACAGCCGTATCCTTGACTGGGCCTGCCGGATGGACTTGTGTCCTTGGCACTCTGACCT
The DNA here is from genome assembly GCA_963820895.1 of uncultured Acidobacteriota bacterium. Classification (GTDB taxonomy): domain Bacteria; phylum Acidobacteriota; class Terriglobia; order Terriglobales; family Acidobacteriaceae; genus Sulfotelmatobacter. Next base: position 62,551 of record CAWGBW010000012.1, on the reverse strand, counting down.
GTACCGATACCACTACGATGGCGGTGGGTGCGGCGAATTTCACATTCGTCGTCAAAGTAAATTCGAACGTCGTTTCGGGAACCACGATTACTCAGACGGACTCCGTCTCCTCAACAACCAGCGATCCCAACGGCGGCAACAACAGCGCTGCGGCGAGCGTGCAAGTCGGCAATACCGTCGACCTCTCCGTCACCAATACGCCAAGTCCGGTTCCAGTGCAGGCGGGGAATAACATCACGTATACGCAGGTCGTCACCAATGCTGGACCGAGCAACGCAACCAGCGTCACTCTGACGGAAACCTTGCCGGCGAATACGACGTCGGTCTCGCTGACCGGACCTGCCGGATGGACCTGCACTCTGGGGACACTGACCTGTACGAATCCGAGCCTGGCATCGGCCTCTCCAGCAACGATCACTTACGTTGTGAAAGTGACTGCCGGTACGGCTGCGGGAACGGCGATCAACGAAACTGCCACGGTCAGCACTACCGCAGACGACACGAACTCTGCCAACGACACCGCCAGTGCGTCCGACGTGGTTGCAACCGCGACGCAGGCGGACCTGGTTGTTACAAACGTCGCCTCTCCGACATCGTTGTCTCCCGGATCCAACATCACCTACACGCAAACGGTCACCAACAACGGGCCTGCTGCGGCCTCGGGCGTCAGCTTCACCGAGGCTACGCCCCCGAACACGACTTTCCAGTCCATCGTCATTCCCGCGGGATGGACCTGCCCGACGCTTCCTCCGGTTGGAGGAACCGGGACAATCATCTGTAACGACGGCAGCAATCTCGCCGTAGGCGGAGCGAGCACGGCCACTTTCACGGTGGTACTGCAGGTGAATTCAAGCACACCGTCGGGTACGAACATTACCGACACTGTCACGGCAACAGCGACCAACGTTGTCCCTGGTCTCACGACCAATACCGCCACTGCGAACGTGCTTATTGCGGGGGCAAGCACTGCAGATCTTTCAATCGCGAAGGTCGGAACACCGAATCCGGTGTCGCAGGCTACGCTGCTGACGTACTCGATTCAGGTCGCCAACGGTGGCCCTGCATCAGCGACCAATGTCACAGCGCAAGATCTCTTGCCGGGTTCCGTGACCTATATCAATTCTGTTGCGTCGCAAGGTGTCTGTTCCGAAGCGGGTGGAACCGTCACTTGCCAGCTGGGAACGATAGCGAATGGAGGGACCGTTAACATCACGATCCTGGTCGTTCCAAGGCAAGCAGGGGTGATCACAAACACGGCCAGAGTCACTGCGAACGAGACTGATCCGAACTTGGCAAACAACACGGCCATCCAAAATGAGTTAGTCGTTGCCTCGACAAAGATCACTCTGAAATCGTTCTCAGCTCACACCGGCAAAGACAAGAATGGCGCCAACCGCGTCGTGCTGACTTGGAAGACGAGCGGCGAAGCACAGAACCTCGGCTTCAACGTCTACCGCGACCTCAGTGGAAATCGCGTGCGAATGAACCCGTCTCCGATCGCAGGTTCGGCACTCATGATGAGCGGCGCACTGCCCAAGCATGCAGGACGCAGCTACGCATGGATCGATCCTTCGGTCGGGGCCGCCCAGGCCAGCTATTGGCTTGAGGATATCGACACGAACGGCACGCGCACGATGCATGGACCGGTCGTTGCGGCTGCTGGATCCCTCGTTTCCAGCGACGCCCCAATTGCTGAAGCGCGCATGTTGAGCCAGATCAATCAGGCCTTGCCGCCTCTTTCCAGCTCGCAGAGAAGTCATATCGCCGAACGGCTATCGATCCTCCCCAGTCCAACCCCGGCGCAACTTTGGAAGCAAATTGCCTTGGCGCAGCAACCGGGAGTGAAGATCAACGTCGACCACGAAGGCTGGTATCAAGTCAGCCAACCGCAACTTGTGCAGGCCGGGCTTGATCCCAATGTTGATCCTGCATGGCTCCACTTGTATGCGGAAGCGATCGAGCAGCCCATTCAGATCACTGGCGCGACAGCCGGACCCGGAGGCTTCGGACCGCAAGCCTCCATCAATTTCTACGGTACCGGCATCGACACGGTCTTCTCCGGAACGCGAGTTTACTGGCTCGCTGCCGGCAAAGCGGCCGGAGCAAGAATCTCGCAGCTCCCGGCGGGCTCAGGCTCGAATCAGCCTCCGACCAGTTACCCGGCAACGGCTCTGCTGCAACAGCGCGCCATTTATTTCGCCGCTCTGATGACGCAAGACGGGCAGAATTTCTTTGGCTCGTTTGTCTCGCCGGCGCCGGTCGATCAGATTCTGGATCTGCCCCATCTCGATCCGACATCGAGCCAGACGCCGCACATCGACATATCACTCCAGGGGATTATTCTGGGCTTCCCGCACGATGTCAGCGTCGCCTTGAACGGGATGTCGATCGGCGAGGTGGTCTTCACCGGGCAGGACAAGGGCAAGCTGAGCATCGATATTCCTGCCGGCATTCTGCAATCCGGCAGCAACACGGTGACGCTAACCTCGCAGTATGGGGACTATGACACCAGCCTCGTCGACTTCATCCAGATCACTTATCCGCACAGCTATGCGGCTGACTCGGATCAGTTGAAATTCACCGGACGCCCCGGTGACCAACTAACCGTGACCGGATTCACCAGCGCTCCGACCGTTATCGACATCACTGATCCCAACCATCCAGCACAACTCCTGCCTCAGGTCACCGCGGACAACGGCACCTATGACATCGCGGTACAGGTGCCCTTTACACGTACTCGCACGATGAGCGGACGGCACACCCTATTCGCTTTTACCAACGCACAAGTCTTGGCGGCTGCCGGAATCCAATCGCACCATCCATCGCAATGGCACAGCCGGCAGAACGGCGCGGACATCGCGATGATCACGTACGGCGACTTCGCCTCGACGTTGACGCCACTGGTGCAAGCGCACCAGGCGGAAGGGAAGACGTCCGCCATTGTGCCCATCGCCGATCTTTACGATGAGTTCAACTTCGGCGAGCGCAGTCCAAATGCGATTCGCCAGTTTCTGCAGACGGCCAAAACGACATGGCGCACACCTCCCTCGTATCTGCTGTTGAACGGCAGGGCATCGTTCGATCCGCGCAACTATCTCGGGTTCGGCAATCTTGATCTCGTCCCCACCAGCATCGTCCCGACCAGCAGCTTGATGACGGCGTCGGACGATTGGTTCTCTGACTTCACGAATACCGGCCTGCCGAGTATTGCTACCGGACGCTTGCCGGTCGGCACGATCTCCGAAGCCAATACTGTGGTCGGAAAGATCGTTGCGTATGAGGGCAGCGCAACCAATGGCCCTTGGACCTCGAACGCCCTTCTAGTCGCGGATAAAGACGATACGGAGAGCTTTACCCAGGATAGCCAGTTGGTGCAGGGAAATCTGCCGCTAACGATGCAGGTCACCAACATCAATGTCGACACGGTCGGCACCACGGCGGCCCGCGGAGACATCGTCAATGGGATCAACTCTGGACAACTTCTGGTCAACTATCTCGGCCATGGCTCTGAAGACCAATGGGCCGGAGCGAATATCTTCGATCAGGATAGTGTGACCTCGCTGACCAATGGCTCGCAGCTCCCGGTCTTCCTGATCATGGATTGCCTGAATGGATTCTTCCAGGACGTGTACTCGCAGCCTCTCGGAGTTGCGCTGCTGCTGGCCCCGAACGGTGGCGGTGCAGCCGTGCTGGCCTCGAGTGGATTGAATCAGGCTCCGCCGCAGACCGTGCTCAACACGTTGATCGTCGGCTCAGGATTCCGCGATGGAAGCGTGAGGTTGGGTGATTCGATCGTGCAGGCGAAGGCAGGGATCACCGATCTCGATGTGCGCCGGACTTACATTCTGTTCGGCGATCCCGCAATGAAAGTGAAAGTGCCCGCCGCGATCACTCCCGCACGGCGTTAGACAATCCGTCAGGCCGCTTTCTTGGCCGAGCCGGAGGGAGATAGACTCTGTCCGATGGGCGGGCTCAGTCGCGGCTTCGCAAAATGCCGGTTCGTGTGGTCCGCCGACGGATGAACGACACGCGATAGTTTCCCATCCGAGAGCATCTTCTCGTACGCCTCTTCCCACGTCGGCACGTCATCCGAAGCAGGCATCCAATGCGTGTACGCAGCCTCGTCACACCAGTTCGCGAGCTTCGGCATCACCTTTGAGTGCGCACCCGCCCCACGAAACTTCTTCATGTTCTGTTCGCTGTCCCACACGGTCAACGTCCAGTACGTCCGGTGAGAGTCGACGAGCAGCCGCCCACCCACGAATCCTGGAGCGCGTACCACCTGCCGCTGGCTCCGAAGCGTGTACCACAAGAAAGCAGGCATGTAGCTAAGAGCCCGAACCCGTAACCGTGTAACCGACGCAAATGCCATCGCCAATCCTCGAATTCAAATAAATTAGACCGCCGCCTGGAGGGGAGCGGAAAGTGTCGCCGTCTTGCGCAAGGGCTCTGCCAACGACCGCATCACGTTGCCGAAGCCGGCGAAGTCCAGAGACTGCGCGCCATCTGAAAGAGCTCGCTCCGGGCACGGATGCACTTCGATAATCAGCCCATCCGCCCCTACCGCAACTGCGGCGCGCGAAACGGCAGCGATCAGGCTCTGCTTGCCCGTGCCGTGCGACGGGTCCGCAATCACCGGCAGGTGCGAAAGATCGCGAGCCAGCGCGACTGCTGCCAGGTCAAACGTATTCCGCATCTCCGACTCGAACGTCTTAATGCCCCGTTCGCACAGGACGACGTCATGATTGCCTCCTGAAAGCAAATACTCCGCCGCCAGCAGCCATTCTTTAACCGTTGCTGACGGTCCACGCTTCAGGAGCACCGGTTTCTTGACGGTGGCAAGCCGCCGCAACAGGGCGAAGTTTTGCATGTTGCGTGCCCCAATCTGCAGCATATCGACGTGATCGCAGATCACATCGACGTCCTCGGTGCCCATCACTTCGGTGATCACAGGCAATCCGGTTTCTTTCTTGGCTTCGCTTAGAATCTTCAGCGCCTCGATGCCAAGTCCCTGGAAGTCGTACGGCGAGGTCCGAGGCTTGTAGGCGCCGCCGCGCAGCATGGTTGCCCCCGCCCGTTTTACCGCATGGGCGGTGTCCATCAACTGTGTTCGAGACTCCACGGAACATGGTCCGGCAATGACGACGACGTCAGGTCCGCCGATGGCAACACCGTCTACTTTCACGATCGTGCGTTCGGGATGCACCTGGCGGCTCACGAGCTTGAAGGGCTGAGCGATCGCCACCACGTTATCGACTCCGGGGGCGACCAGCAGGGCTTCGATTTCGTGACGGCGTCCGCTGCCTACCGCAGCCACAATGGTGCGTTCCGTGCCGCGCGTGACGTGAGGCTGGTAGCCCGCCTCGCGGATGCGATCGATAATGTGGTTGATCTCCTGCTCGGTGGCCTTCTCCGACATGTTGACGATCATGAGAATCTCTCCTTGTCTATTCTGCCAAAAAAACAAAGCCGCGATCATTTTGATCGCGGCTTGCGGATCTGAACTTGTTGCGTCTTAGCGGCCTTATTGGCCCATCTTCGCTCCAAGCAGCTCCGAAGCCGCAAACCGAGTAAATCGGTAATAAGCGGCAAACGGGACGCCTGAAGTAAATCGTGTCATATAGATCACGCTGTAATCAACGAACTCACTTATCGAGGTTCGATCTCAGCTTACTGCAGAGAGCTTGCTACGCTTGAGAATGCATTGTTCGCATTCGACCCAATCAAGCGGACGGTCCCTACGACCAGAACCAGAATTACAGCCAACATGACAGCATACTCTGCGATGTCTTGTCCCGAATCTTCCGACCACAGCCTGCGAACTAGGTTGGACATTTGCTCTCCTCCACGCCGCCCTCAGTTCTCAAGAGGGGAGAACTGATTGATCTTAGTGCCCACATAATGCCGCGAATCCGCATGATTGTCAAATCGGTTAATGAGGTTTTCCACAACAAAATCATCGCTGCAAGTGATTCGTTGAAGCCGGGATCTCCGCCGCGTTCGAGGGAACGGTTTGCGGCAGTAAGGCCTGAGCGGAGTGTTGAGAAGCTCCAAGAACACGATTGGGCGTCAGTCCTAGATACAGGGTCGCGATCACGCTGATGGCAAGTGCAGTGCCCGTGCCGAATGAAATAGGCGTGACCGGGATTTCCTTGCGTGCTTCACGCATGTACATCACGACGATGATGCGAAGGTAGTAGTAGGCTCCGATCGCGCTATTAACGAGGCCGATCAGCGTGAGCCAGACCATGTTCGCCTTCAAGGCCGCGCTGAACACGTAAAACTTCGCGAAGAACCCGCCCGTCATCGGAATGCCGATCAGGGACAGCAGGAAGATCGTGAGCGTCGCTGCCAGCAGAGGGGAAGAACGTCCGAGCCCCTCGTAGTCTTCGAGTGTTACGTAGCGTTCCCCCGCGTTCGCGAAGTGGCTGACCACGGCAAACGCCCCCACGTTCATCGCCGCATAGGCAGCTGTGTAGAACATAGCGGCGGAAATTCCTGTTGCCGAGTCGTCGGGCGTGATCATCGCAAAAGCTACGAGCATGTATCCGGCATGTGCGATCGACGAATATGCCAAAAGCCGCTTGATATTGTTCTGGACGAGCGCGCCCACATTCCCGAGCGTCATCGATAGCGCGGCAGCCACCCATAGGAACCAGAAACGGCCTGGCGCATTGATCGCGAACACGACTCTCAGCAACACCGCGAATGCCGCGGCTTTCGGCGCGGTCGACATGAAGCCTACGATCGGCGCCGGAGCGCCCTCGTAGACGTCGGGCGTCCACACATGAAATGGCGCGGCCGCGACCTTGAATCCCAGTCCGACAAACATCAGGGCCATCGCGGTGTAGACCAGAAGTCCCACCGGGCTCGATTGCAGTCTCTGCGCAACGATATCGATGTTGGTCGATCCGGTAGCCCCGAACATCAGTGCGACGCCATATAGAAAGAAAGCTGTCGCGAACGAGCCGAGCAGAAAATACTTCAAAGATGCTTCGCTACTCGCCGCCTCGTTGCGCCGGAATCCCGCGAGAATGTACGTGGAGATCGATGAAATCTCCAGCCCGATGAAGATCATCACCAGCTCTATGGCCGAGGACATCAACGCCATGCCGACCGTAGCAAAGAGGATCAGAGCGTAGTACTCACCCGCGCGGATCCGTTGCACAGCCATGTATTCGAACGAACTCAGGATCACGACGGCGGCGATGGCGACGACAAGAAATGTGAAAAAGATGCTGAAGCTGTCGATCCGCACCGTGTTCGAGAACGCCAGTCCCGGAGACTGAGCCATGTACCAGATCGATAACAGCCCGACGATACTCCCCCCAAATGCAATCAGGCCCAGGGTTTTCTGACTTTTCTCTTCATCCACCAGCGGATCGAGCACCATCACCACGATGCCGAAAATCGACAAAACCAGCTCCGGCAGAATCCGGACGTAATCCGCGCCCGGTGGAATATTCTGCATCTGTGCCAGAAGCGTGCTCACTGTCCCACCACCTTGCTTACGACTTGAGCGAACGGTGTGAGAGCCGCTTGGACGGCCGGATCAATCGCAGCCAGCCACAGGATCGGCGCAACTCCCATGACCAGAGCGGCCACTGCGCAGGGCCAGACAGCAGCCTTCTCAAATCCCAGCATGTCCGCCAGGGAATTGTTGATCGGGTGTGTCACCTTGCCATAGAACACGCGCTGGAACATCCAGAGCAGGTAACATGCGCTCCAGATCACGCCAGTGGCTGCGAGGACTCCATAAATCGGCTTCGCCTGGAATGCGCCATTCAACACGAGAAACTCGCCGATGAATCCGTTGAGTAGGGGCAGTCCTACCGAAGCGAGCAGGATCACCAGGTACGAAGTCGCGTACACCGGCATCTGGGACGCCAGACCGCCGAACTCGCTGATCTCGTATGTATGCCGCCGCTCGTGCAGTATTCCGGCCAGCATGAAAAGCCCGCCCGTCGAGATTCCGTGAGCCAGCATGACGAACATCGCGCCATTCAATCCTGCAGTCGTGAAACTGAAAATTCCCAGCACTACGAATCCCAGGTGGCTGACCGAAGAGTAGGCGATCAGCTTTTTCATGTTCGGCTGAACCATCGCTACCAGCGCGCCGTAGATGATTCCAATCAGCGCCAGCGTCATGATCCACGGCGCATTGTGCCGGGCTTGCTCGGGGAACAGGCCGAGATTGAATCGCAACATGCCATACGTTCCCATCTTCAGCAGAACGCCCGCCAGCAGCACCGATCCGGCCGTCGGGGCTTCGACGTGCGCATCCGGCAGCCAGGTGTGGAACGGAAACAGCGGTACTTTGACCGCGAACGCAACGAAGAAACCAAGGAAGAGCCACTGCGCGGCAGCCGGGAAGTTCGCGACGTTCCCCTGCGCAATCTGATCCCGGATCGTCACGAAATCAAAGCTGTGGGTCTGCGCATAGAGCCACAGGATCGCCGCCAGCATGAAGACCGACGCGATCATCGTGTACATGAAGAACTTTACCGCGGCGTAAACCTTGCGATCATGCCCGAACACGCCGATCAGCAGCGCCATCGGGATCAACGTCGCTTCCCAGAAGAAGTAGAAGAGGAAAAGGTCCAGCGACGTGAAGACGCCGATCAGCGCCGTCTCCAGAATCAGCAGAAGGATGAAGAACTCCTTCACCCGGTCATGAATCGACTTCCACGAAATCAGGACACAGAGCGGCGTCAGAAAAGTCGTGAGCACCACCAGCCACAGGGAAATACCGTCAATCCCCATGTGGTAGTGAATGTTCGGCGTCGAGATCCATGGTGTATCGACCTCGAACTGGAAGCCTGTATGTCCCCGATGAAAATGCACCGGCAAATGCAGCGACACCACAAATGTCAGCAGGGACACGACTAGCGCGAAGATGCGGATGTCGCGGTCCCGTCGCGGAAACAGTACCAGCAGTAGCGCTCCTGCAAGCGGCGCAAACGTGACCAGTGAAAGAATCATTGCGTCGAGGCCGGTACCCTTCATTGCGTCACCCCGCGCCAGACCATGTACGCAATTACGATGGCCGCGCCCGCCGCAATCCACCCGGCGTAGGAACGCACGTTCCCAGACTGCATGTGGCGAACTTCATCCGATACATGACGCGCTCCGTCAGCGGCGTTGTTAACCGTATCGTCAATTACTTTTCGGTCGATGCCCTGCCACAGGATGGCTGTGGATCCATCTACCAGCGGTTTCACGAACAGCTTGGCGTAAATCTCGTCGACGTAGTACTTGTTCACTACGGCGTTGTAAAAACCACCGAGCGAAGTGGCGATCTTCTGCGGCAGTTCGGGCTTAGCCAGATAAAGCACATACGCCAGAATCGCTCCTGCAAAAGAGAAGAGCACGGACACCAGCATCAGTAGAAGTTCGCTATTGCCCGACCCTTCGGTGATATTTTTCGGGAACTCCGAACCGAACACCGGCTCGAGAAAATGTTCGAAGCCGTTGTGAATGCCGACCAGTCCGCCCACCAAAGAGAGGAACGCCAGCACCATCAGCGGAACCAGCATCACCATTGGACTCTCGTGCGGTTCTCCGTGTCCGTGGTCGTCATCACTGTTCACCGCATGCACACGTCCATGATCGTCAACTCTCACGCCGTGATAGTCCCCGAAGAACGTCATGAACAGCAGCCGGAACATATAAAAGGACGTGATCAACGCCGTGATCGCGCCGAACGCCCAGTAAACCCAGTTGGCCTGGTAAGCCTTCCACAGAATCTCGTCCTTGCTCCAAAAGCCCGCCAGTGGCGGGATCCCGGCGATCGCGACCGTCCCGACAAACATGGTGATGAAGGTCGCCGGAATATAGGTTCGAAGGCCGCCCATCTTCCGCATGTCCTGCTCGCCGCCCACCGCATGAATCACAGAGCCCGCGGCCAGGAAGAGGAGTCCTTTGAAGAAGGCGTGGGTCATCAGATGGAAGATGCCCGCCGAGAACGCGCCCACGCCGCACGCCAGGAACATGTAGCCAAGCTGCGAGACCGTTGAGTAGGCCAGGACCTTCTTGATATCGGTTTGCGTGATGCCGATCGTCGCGGCGAACAGCGCCGTCAAGGTTCCGATGATCGCAACCACAGTCAGCGCGATCGGTGCTCGTTCGAAGATCACGTGCGATCGCGAAACCATGTAGACGCCGGCCGTCACCATCGTCGCGGCGTGGATCAAGGCCGACACCGGAGTCGGACCTTCCATCGCGTCGGGAAGCCAGACGTAGAGCGGGATCTGAGCCGACTTGCCGCACGCTCCAATCATCAGCAGAATTCCGATCGCGGTTAGAAATCCCGCGCCCCCGGTCTCCGCACTCATCGGATGCACCTGCTCAAACACCTGCGTGAAGGTCAGCGATCCGAAGTGCTGGATGATGAGAAAAATTCCGATCAGGAATCCAAAGTCGCCAATGCGGTTGACGATGAATGCTTTCTTTCCTGCCGACGCCGCCGAATCCTTCGTGAACCAGAACCCGATCAGCAGGTACGACGCGAGCCCCACGCCCTCCCACCCGATAAACATCATCAGGTAGTTGTTCGCCAGGATCAGCGTCAGCATGAAAAACATGAACAGATTCAGGTAGGTAAAGAAGCGGTAGTAGCTCGGGTCGTCCCACATGTAGCCGACCGAATAAATGTGGATGAGAAATCCGACCCCGGTCACAACCAGCAGCATGACCAGCGACAGTTGATCGAGGTAGAAGGCGAAATCAACCGAAAAACTTCCGGACCGGATCCAGTGTGCCAGAAACTCCTGGTAGGGAAGGGCAACCGACGAGAAGCGCAGGGCGACGCTCAAAGCCCACGCAAGCGCCGCGCCCGAAAAGAACAGGCCGACGGTGGTCACCGCTTTCCGCGAAGACTTCTTGCCCAAAAAGCCATTGATGGCGGCCCCTGCGAGTGGCAACGTCGGTATCAGCCAGAGATTGAGACTTGCGCTCATAATTTCAGCAAATTCACCTGGTCCACGTTCAACGTCTCGCGCGTCCGGTAAACGGAAATGATGATCGCGAGCCCCACTGCGGCTTCTGCTGCCGCAACCACCATCACGAAGAAAACGAATACCTGTCCGGCGAGCACGTGCCAGTGTGCAGCGAAAGCGACGAACGACAGGTTCACTCCATTCAGCATCAACTCAATCGACATGAAGATCGTGATGATGTTGCGCTTGATGAGAAAGCCGGTTACGCCGCAGGCAAACAGAATTCCGCTGAGCACGAGATAGTAAGAAAGAGGGACCATTAGTCTCTCACCTTCTGAGCCGGGCCACCGCCGGGGGTTGTCGGCTTGCTCGCAAGCACTACCGCTCCCATGATGGCAATCAGAATCAATATCGAGGTAATTTCAAACGGCAGCAGGAACTCATGAAACAGCAGTTGCCCGATCGCCTGTGGATCACCCGGCAACGCTCCGGCGGCAACTGCTTCCGTCCCCGAATGTTCCAGTACAACCCACGCTACCAGCAGACTGCCTACCAACATTCCCGGAACGCCGAACAGCAGGGCGACTCGGCTGCCCTTGGTCTCGTCTTCAACACCTGCGTTGAGCAACATGATGACGAAGACGAACAGCACCATGATCGCGCCTGCATAAACAATCACCTGCACGGCTGCGACAAACTCGGCTCCGAGCAGCAAGTATTCTCCGGCCAGCGCAGCCATCACGGCGATGAGTGATAGGGCGCCGTTGATCGGATGCTTCTGCACCAGAAGGTTGACCGCGCCCGCTACGCAGACGGCGCCGAACGCCAAAAACAAAATGAGATGAACGCTAAGCATGAAAATTAGGTACGCAGACCCGGTACTTAGTACTCAGAAAAAATTGCTGCACTCGCCCAACGCTAGCTGCTCCCGAGTTCTGCGTACTGAGCATTACTCACTCACCACGCCACGGCGATGGCGGTTCCAATCAAATTCACCAGCGAAAGCGGCAGCAGGAATTTCCAGCCAAATGCCATCAATTGGTCGTAGCGGAAGCGCGGCAACGTACCGCGCACCCATATATATAAAAAGAGGAAACAGAAAATCTTAGCCGCGAACCAGAACACGGGCAGAATCGCCTGCAAAATCGTCGGTCCGAACAACGGCCCATGCCAGCCGCCAAAGAACAAGAGCGTCGCCAGGCACGCCACCGTAATCATGTTCGTGTACTCTGCCATGAAGAACATGGCGAACTTCATCGCGCTGTACTCGGTGTGATACCCGGCGACCAGTTCGGTTTCCGCCTCCGGCAGATCGAATGGGATACGGTTGGTCTCCGCATACGCCGCCATCAGGTAGCAGAAGAATCCAATGAACTGGGGAAAGATATTCCAGCGCGGAATAAATCCCAGGAAGTGTCCGCCTTGTGCGTTGACGATATCGCGCAAACTGAAACTGCCCGACATGATCAGAACGCCCACCAGCGACAGGCCCAGCGAAATTTCGTAGCTCACCATCTGCGCGCTGGCGCGCAATCCGCCCAGCAGCGAATACTTGTTGTTCGAAGACCAGCCGGCTAGCGCCACTCCGTACACGCCAATCGAGGTCACGCCCAGAATCATCAGCAAGCCAATGTTGACGTCCGTGATCTGCAGCGGAATGCTGTACCCGCCGATCATGATCGAGTTTCCGAACGGGATCACCGCAATCGACGTCAGAGCGAAAATGACTGCGATCATCGGCGCCGCAATATAGAGAGGCTTGTACACGTGCGGAGGCGTCAGGTCTTCCTTGAACAAAAACTTGATGCCGTCGGCGGCTGGCTGCAGCAATCCAAATGGGCCGACGCGCGTGGGTCCCCACCGGTTCTGCATGTGTCCCACAACTTTGCGCTCGAGCCACACGGTATAAGCCACGGCTGTGAGCAGCACAAAGAGAACCAGTGCGGACTTGATCACTGACGCCAGGATGTAAATCCAGATTGGCAACGCCGCAGCTTCCTCTCTTCAGCTCGTTACAACAACACTTCAAAATTTGAAATCAGGACATCAGTCTGCCGCGACTGCGGCAGGCTTGACTTCGTGACTTTCCATGACAGACTTCAGCGCACGCGAGTAGCGTCCCAGCGTGCCGGATGTGAACAGGCCGTCCAGTGCCGGCACAATCGATTCGGGCTTCTGTGCCGCGCCTGGACCGCTCTTGGCAAGAGATGTGTGCTCGCTGTTGCCTGCCAGTAGATTCATGCGTGAGACGTCGTATCCCGGGACGAGCCGCTGGATCTCATCCAGAATCGCCATGGGATCTAACGGGTTCAACTTCGGCTCCAATCCCTGCATTTCAAGCCAGACGGAATGACGGTCCGCTTCGCCAGATTGCGCTCCGCGAGACTGCCCCATATCAGCGCGAACGCCGCCGCCAAACGGAACCAGCTTGCGGACATCCGCTCCCATCGCGTCCGCGATGCGAACGATCATTTCGAAATCCGGTTTCGTGCCCGAAACTTCGCCGGCCTTTTTCACCAGCTGGACATCGCCGCAGGTGTTCGTCACGGAGCCGGATTTTTCGTACGCATTCGCTGCCGGAAGCACAACATCCGCCATCACCGCAGTCTCGGTGAGAAACATGTCCTGCACCACGACAAAGCTATTAGAGAATGCAAAGGGATCGATACTCTGCCGCCCGATCGGATTCGACCCAACCACATATAGGGCCTTCAACTTTCCGTTCTTCGCGGCATCCACCATCCCCGCCAGATCGAGTCCCGGAGTTTGTGGAATCTCGGCCCACTCGTCCTGGAACTCGCTGCTGCCTTCGATCGCGTGATATCCAGGCAGCAGATCGGGATACAACCCCATATCGGCCGCGCCCCGCGAATTCGAGTAGTCGGCGAGACAAACAAACTTCGCGCCCTGTGTTGCCGCACTGAGCGAAGCGAGGCTGCACGATGTCGCTTCCGCGCATCTCGGACCCGAAGATGACAACGAGATTCTGTTCGGCGCGAAGCTTGTCCCGCAGTTCCTGTAGGGACGGACGCATTCGTTCGTCCGGTTCGGACGATTCGCCCGAACCTGTGACACTCTCCAGAGCCGCGTCGTCGCCGCCAGAAAGGCAACGACCTTGCCCTCACGTTCCAGCCGGAATCTGCGTGAAACTCGTCGCCTGCCGCCGCAGCTTGATCGACTCCGAATTGATCACATACAGCTTGGCGCGATGCAGCCGAACGTTATTTCGGATCTGCCACGCCAGCAGCGGATGCTGCTCCGTCGGATCGTTTCCAATCAGCAGAATCGCGGGCGCCGTGAAGACGTCGGCCATGCTGGCGGTCATATCGGGCTTGCCGCGCAGAGCGGCGGCCAAGGCAGGGAAGTCGGCGGTGCGGTGATGGTCGACGTTGTTCGTCTTCAGCACCGTCCGGGCAAATTTCGAAAGCAGGTACGCTTCTTCATTGGTCGTGCGGTTCGACCCGATCACGCCGATCGCCGCTCCGCCATCTTTGTCGCGAACTTCGGCGAACTTCTTGCCGACCAGTTCGAACGCTTCTTCCCAGGTCGCCGGAGTGCAGTTTGCCGTGCTTGCGGATCAGCGGCTGTTTCAACCGCTCTTCATGATTGGCGAAGTCGAAGGCGTAGCGCCCCTTGATACACAGGAAGTCGCCGTTGGTGCCGCTCTTGTCGCGGTTGTCGCCGCGAACGATTTCCATTCCGGTGTCGGACCGGCGCACGCCCAGCGTCGTCTTGCAGCCGTCGCCGCAATGCGTGCAGACGGTGCCGACGTGGTTCATCTCCCACGGCCGCGTCTTGTAACGGTAGGCGCCAGAGGTCAGCGCGCCGACCGGACAGATGTCGATGCACATGCCGCACTCTTCGCACTCCAGGTGATCTTCTTTATTAGGCGCGATCAGTGAACTCACGCCGCGGTTCTGTACGCCGAGAGCCCAGACATCCATGCCCTCGCCGCAGACACGCACGCAGCGGTAGCACAGAATGCAGCGCGGCCGGTCGAAGAACACCACCGGAGACCATTGCTGCTCCTCCTTGTGGTTCTTCGCCTCCATGAACTTCGATTCGGCGGCGCCGTAGGAGAACGTCATGTCCTGCAGTTCGCACTCGCCGCCCGCATCGCACACCGGGCAATCCAGCGGATGGTTCCCGAGCAGCATTTCAAGCATCGACTTGCGGGCCTGCTTGATCTCTTCACTCTCGGTCGTAACGACCATGCCCTCGCCGACCACCGTCGTGCAGGCGGTCTGCAGCTTGGGCATCTTCTCGATCTTCACCAGGCACATGCGGCATGCGCCCTGCAGCGAAAGATTGGGGTAGTAGCAGAACGACGGCACTTCAATGCCCACGCTCTTGCAAGCTTCAATGAGCAGCGTGCCCGCGGGAGCCGTGAGCTTCTTGCCGTCGACAGTGAGATTTACGTCTGCCATGCGAGATAATTTCGTAATTTGGTAATTGGGTAATTTTGTAACGATCATGCGCTGTCCGTTGCCGTTCTGTCGTGATGCCGTAAACAGCGCGCTCAGTTCGTGCGCTTCCTTTAACAACAGTTCAAGTTTTTGCAGCGGAACAATCTCACAGTCCGACAACATTTCCAGCCAGAAGACCGACTCGTCCGCTTCCTCTAGCTACAATTGCCGATCTTCGCAATCCATTCAGCTTTCGATCTGCGACCGGCATGCCGCTCGATAGTTTGCGGCCACCGCCGTACCACACCGTAACAACTGCTTGCCGAGTACCTGCGCGTCTGCTTTGTACGGCAGTGAACGATAACAGCCGAACGATCCGTACGGCGAACGCCTTCGTTCGATCCCGCAACTCTTCTTGCATGAGAAGGCATCAGGCTCCAAATTACTAAATTACCCGATTACCAAATTACAAAATTGCTTCAGTGCGCAAACGCCAGCTCTGCCGCGCCCGCCTTCTCATACGGACACGGCCTGCCGTCCAGATGATCTTCAAACTCCTGCCGGAACTTCTTCACAAATGCGATCGTCGGCATCGCCGCTGCATCGCCCAGCGGACAGAACGTCCGCCCCAGCATGTTTTCCGCCAGGTACTGCATGTTGTCGATGTCTTTCTTCATGCCGCCGCCGTTGTGGAAGCGGATCAGCGTCTTCTTCAGCCAGTCCGTTCCTTCGCGGCAGGGAATGCACCATCCGCAGCTTTCGTGCTGGTAGAACTTCATCGTGCGCAACGCGAATTTCACGATGCACTGCTGGTCGTCGATGACCACCACGCCGCCCGATCCCAGCATCGATCCGGCCTTCTGCACGGAATCGAAATCCATGGCGACATCGATCTCATCGGCAGTAAGGCACTGGACAGGACGATCCGCCCGGAACCACCGCCTTCAGTTTGCGCCCATTCGGAATCCCGCCGCCCACGTCGTACGATCATCTTCTTCAGGTTGTAGCCCATCGGCAGTTCGTAGACGCCCGGCTTGGCGATGTTGCCGCTCAGGCAAAACAGGCGCGTGCCGCCGTTCTTCGGCGTTCCCAGCTTGGCGAACCAATCAGCGCCGCCAAGAATAATGTGCGGAACATTCGCCAGCGTCTCGGCATTATTAATGACCGTCGGTCCGCCCCACAGCCCGACCACGGCAGGGAAGGGAGGTCGGATGCGCGGAATGCCGCGCTTGCCCTCGAGCGACTCCATCAGCGCCGACTCTTCGCCAACTTCGTAAGCTCCCGCGCCGCCGTGCCAGTAAATGTCCAGATCGCGTCCGCTGCCGAAGATGTTCTTGCCGATAAATCCCTTGGCGTAGGCGTCGCGGATCGCCTTCTGCATGATGTTCGACAGATAGCGATATTCGCCGCGAATATAGATGTATCCGCTCTTCGCGCCGACCGCGAGCGCGCGCGATCATGACGCCCTCGATGACCGAGTGCGGATCGTGCTCGAAAATCAGGCGGTCCTTGCAGGTGCCGGGCTCGCTCTCGTCGCCGTTGCACAGAACATACTTGGGCTTGGCCGACTGCTTGGGAACGAACGACCACTTCATCCCGGTCGAAAATCCCGCGCCGCCGCGCCCGCGCAGCCCGGAATTCTTGACCTCATTAATGATGGCGTCCGGCTCCATCGCCAAGCGCCTTCTGGACGGCCTTGTAGCCGTCAAGTTCGAGGTAGCGATCGATATTAGTCGCACCCATGCCAAAGCGCCGGGAGACGATCTTTACCTCGTCGGGATGGGAGACCAAGTCAGCCATTTCAATTAACGATCTTTGATTGAGTAATTGTGTAATTTAGAAATTGTGTAATTGAAAACCTTGCGCCAAACGTCCGCTTTCGAATTCAACCGCTCGGCGGTTTCAAATTACCCAATTACCAAATTTCCCAATTACTCAATCCTTCCTACTGCGTGCCCTGCTTCCGATACTCGTCCAGAATCCTGTCCATCTTCTCCGTGGTCAGATTCTCGTGAAAGTCGTAGTTCACCTGCGCCGCCGGAGCCCAGCTGCAGGCCCCGATGCACTCCACTTCTTCCAGCGTGAACATGCCGTCGGGCGTCGTCTGCTTGTGACCCAGGCCAAGCTTTTTCGCGCAATGATGCAGAATCTCTTCACCGCCGCGCACCATGCAGCTGATGTTGGTGCAAACCTGCACGTTGAACTTGCCGCGCGGCTTGGTGGTCAGCATCGAGTAGTAGCTGATGACGTTGCGCACCTCGAGGTCGGTCAGTTCGAGCCGCGCCGCGATCTCGGCGATCACTTCGTCCGACAGGTAACCAACTTCATCCTGCGCGTACAGCAGCGTGGGCACCAGAGCCGACCGCTTCGTCGGATAATGCGGGACCATCTCCGCAAAGCGCGCCTCGAATTCGTCAGAAAAATGCATGAAGAATTTTGTAACTGAGTAATCGGATAATTGAGAAATTGAAAGTCTCCGAAGGATCTTTCAATTCCTCAATTACAAAATTACCCAATTTCTCAATCCCTACCGGTCAATCTCTCCGAGCACAATGTCGATCGACCCGATCGCCGCCACCACATCCGCCAGCAGTTTGCCCTCGCACATCTTGGGCAGCGTCTGCAGATTGGCGAAGCAAGCCGAACGCATGTGCACCCGATACGGTTTCGCCGTCCCGTCGCTTACGATGTAGTACCCCATTTCACCGCGCGGTGACTCAACTGCCTGGTAGACCTCACCCGCCGGCACTGCAAAGCCTTCCGTAATAATCTTAAAGTGATAGATGAGCGACTCCATCTGGGTCTTCATCTTCTCGCGATCGGGCAGCACGATTCCAGGAGCATCGGCCTTGATCGGGACCTTCCGGCATTCCATCGAGCGCCTGCCGCACGATCCCGATCGACTCCCGCAACTCCTGCACGCGGCACATGTACCGGGCGAACACGTCGCCTTCCTGCGAGACCGGCACCTTGAACTGAAACTTTTCGTAGCTCGAGTAGGGCATATCCCGGCGCAGGTCAATGTCCACGCCGCTACCGCGCAGCGTCGGACCAGTCGCGCCCAAAGCAATTGCGTCTTCCGCCGTCATGCGAGCCACGCCCTTGGTGCGCATCCCCCAGATCGGATTCCCCGTCAGCAGGTTTTCGTACTCATCAATCTTTTCAGGGAAATAGCCCGCAAAGTCGCGCACGCGGTCGAAGAATCCCAGTGGCGGTTCCAGCGCAACTCCGCCGACGCGGAAATAGGAGGTCATCATCCGCTGTCCGCTGACCATCTCGAATATCTTGAGGATCTCTTCGCGCTCGCGGAAGCAATATAAGAAGACCGTCAACGCGCCGATATCCATGGCGTGCGTGCCCAGCCAGACCAGGTGCGAATT
This sequence comes from uncultured Acidobacteriota bacterium, assembly GCA_963820895.1. Lineage (GTDB taxonomy): Bacteria > Acidobacteriota > Terriglobia > Terriglobales > Acidobacteriaceae > Sulfotelmatobacter. The sequence continues at coordinate 43,828 of CAWGBW010000012.1, read as the reverse complement.
GATGCGAGTCAGCTCATTCAGCAGCACGCGCAGCCACTGCGCCTTGGGTGGAATCTCCAGCCCCAGCAGCTTCTCCACCGCCAGCACGTAGCAGAGATTGTTGGTCAGCGGGCACAGGTAATCGATGCGGTCGGTCAGTGGCACCACCTGCTGGTAAAACTTGGCCTCGCAGGTCTTTTCAATTCCCGTGTGCAGGAAGCCGATATCCGGCATCATCCGCACCACGGTCTCGCCGTCGATCTCGAGCAGTACGCGCAACACCCCGTGCGTCGAAGGGTGTTGCGGGCCCATGTTCAGGATCATGGTTCGATCCTGGCCGGGCTCTAGCACTGGAGTCGGGTTCAGATGAGCCATCTAGCGGTAACCCTCCACGGGATAATCCTTGCGGAGAGGATGGCCTTCCCAATCCTCAGGCATCAGAATGCGCCTCAGATAAGGATGGCCAGTAAACCGAACGCCGAACAGATCGAATACCTCGCGCTCGAAGTAATTCGCTCCCGGCCAGACCGAGGTCAAGGACTCCACCGTCGGACTGACGCTGTTCAACTTTACCTTTAAGCGTACCCGCTCTTTCTGCGGAATCGAAAGCAGATGGTAGACGACTTCGAACCGGGGTTCAGCCGGGTACCAGTCCACGCAAGTGATGTCGGACAGGAAGTTAAACGGGCAGGCCGGATCTTCCTTGAGCAGGACGCAGGCCTCTCGCAAGCTGGCGCGCTCTACGTAAATCGTCATTTCGTCGCGATCGTATTTGACGCCTTCGACGGCGCTCCGGTTCCAGCCAACCAATCGCGCCACAGCAGGATGGTTCTTCAGTTCCTCTATATCGGTGATTGGGGGAGAGAGTGGCATTTCTAACGTCGCTCGCCTCCCGTCGCTGTTTCGCCCCAGTCCAGAACGCCCTTTTTCCATACGTAAAAGAAGCCGACCAGGAAGATTCCGATGTACACCAGCATTTCCCACAACCCAAAATGTCCGAGCTTACGCAAGGATCACGGCCCATGGATAGATGAAAACGGCCTCGACATCGAACAGAATAAAGAGCATTGCCACCAGGTAGAACTTCACCGAGAAGCGGTGCCGGGAGTCGCCCACCGGGGTCATGCCGCATTCGTAGGGGGAAAGCTTCGCGCGGGTGGGTTTACGCTCCCCGATCAGCCACGAAAGCGTGACAATCGCGGCCGCAATCCCGCCCGCCATAAGAATATGGATGAGGAAAGGGAGGTAGCGAGCGAAGTAATTGTCGGGCATAGGACGAGCTATATATAATTCGCGCCAAGTGTTGCTTGAAACATTCTAGATTATGGGCTTACATCCAACAGTGTCAAGCGAGTGCGAACAGTATTTTGCGATTGTTCGATCACAATTTAGCGATTGCGGGATTCGATTTTGAAAGTCGCTCAATTCGTCCTTTGCGTGATGCAATAGTCGCCGTAGGATTTGCTGTGATAAAAGTTTCTTGCTTACCGGACTTCCTATGATCTTCGGCTTCAATACCGACGTGAAGCACGTGGACACCATCTACCACGTGCAAAGCGAGGCCCGCGAGGGCGATTTGCTCCTGCAAACGCAGGTCTTTGTCCGCGGCCGCTGCATCGGCAAGAAAGCCACCTCCTACGCCGCCAAGGCGGCCCAAGGTCCGTTCGAGGATGCTCAAAAAGAGCAACTGCTCCGCGAACAGCACCGGCTGGTGCTGGACGCGATCCGCGAAGGCAAGCTCGACAACGTTCTCGATCGTCCTGAGTCCGAGAATCTTTCTACCGTGAAGGAACTCGAGGTGCAATGGCTCAACGCCGAGTCGGTCCACTGCTGACCGGAATCTCACCATGCAGCTGCGCGTAACCGAAGGCGGAGCAGCAGCTTCCGGAGCCCGCCTCACGTTTCGCTTTGCCCGTCCCGGCGCCGCCCCGTTCTACACCCAGGCTGTCGCCGACTCCGGCGGCGCCGCCGAAATCAAGATCGAAGTCGAAGAATCCGCCTTGCCCGACGCATCCTTGCTGGTACAGGCCAACTTCGAAGGCCGCACCGCCACCCGGAAATTCGTCCTCCGCAAAGCGGAGTAGCCGTCGACATCGGAACCGCGAACACGCGATCTGCCGCCCCGCGATCTCGCGCGCACCTCTGCTACCATCGAATCCGGATCGAGCCGCAATGAAACTTCAAATCAACGGGGAAGACCGGGAATTTGCCCCAGCGGAAACACCGTTCACCCTCGCGGCCCTGGTCGAACAGCTCGGCATGAAAGCCGACCGAGTCGCAGTCGAGCTCAATCGCGACATCGTTCCCCGAGACCGCTGGGCCGCGACCAATCTCAACGAAGGCGACCGCCTCGAAATCGTCCACTTCGTAGGCGGCGGCTCAAATCCCAAGCGTCGATGTGGCGAATAGGGTCGACAAGTAGCGCCGCCTGTCGCGAGTCCGTCCCTGCCTCGCACCGCGGAATCAACACTGACCTCATCCAGGAACTCTCTTAGTCACCCATTCCCAAATTATTCTCTGCTTGATTCACAGCCCATCATGCCTAGAATGTGTGAAACATTTTGCAAGGCAATTGTTTCAAACTATTTGAGGCGTGCAGGATCGGTTCACATCTCGGGACGTGATCAGCCTGACCGGCATCACCGCGCGCCAGTTGCAGTGGTGGGACGAGCGCGGCGTGGTGAAGCCCGATCGCGAAGGACGTCGCCGCCTGTACTCGCTCGAATCAGTCTGACTGAGGTCGGCAGTGATCTGCGAATTGCGCCGCAAGGGATTTTCCCTGCAGGGCGTGCGCAAGGTCATGCGCTTTCTGGATCGCGAATTCGGCAAAGGGTCTGGCCGAGATCGTCGACCACAACTCCGAATATCACCTGCTGACCGACGGCACGCATCTTTACCTGGAAACCTCGGCGAAGCAGATCGTCGACATCCTCAAGAATTCGAGATCAGCCGATTCTGGGGGTCTGCCTAAGCGACGCGGTGCGGCAGGTGCGGGCCGGGGTCGTCTCGCGGAAAGGCGAATACTTCGGTAACTTCGCTCGATTACCGGCGGCGTGCTAGAAAAGTTTCGTAGGGAGATGTTGGGTTGCGCAGCACAGAACGCAGCAACAGGGGAGGAACACATGGTCGGTGAACTGGACGTCCTGAATGAGTGGATTCCGGAACAGATGCAGCCGGGTACCGTCTTTGTGCTCGAAAACGCCGGCGAAATCGGCGAAAAGGAAGATCCCTATTGGGCCGTGCTCTCATGCCCGTCCTGCGGCATGCTGGGCCTGATCACCCGCAAACAGATCAACGGCCTGCTGCCGGTTATCTGCGGCTCCGAACACTGTTCGGCGCAGTTCTTCATCCGCGACGCCGAAGTCGTGGTGCGCAAACCGTTCTAGCCTGTGGCGCGAGAGCGCCTCGCCTCTGCGAACGCTTGTTACCTACAATAGTTCGGCTCATGTCACCAGTCTGCGTAAACACGGAAAGATCGATATTTCCTCCGCTGACCACGCAGACGATCTTTCCTGATCCGCACTTTCCGCTCAGTCCCGCCGCGACTGCGCACGCCCCCGCTCCTTCGGCGATAACGTGATTTCGTTCCGCAACGATCTTCATCGCCTGCCGAACTTCTTCGAGCGTGGACACGATCGATCCGGCAAGCAGATGGTGCGCGATGTCCCACATGCGCGGGAAAACCGACTTGCCGCCGCAACCGTCCACGAAGCTGGCCTTCCAGTCGGGAAAGTTCTGCGCCGATCCTGCGGCAGACGAGTGTGCCAGCGGCGCCGCCGTCTCCGGTTCCGCGGCGAATACCTTCGCTTTGCTGCCGCGCTCTTTCAGGGCCGCCGCAATTCCGCACGACAGGCCTCCGCCGCCGAAGCCGCGACCACGGCATCAACATCGGGCAGATCTTCCAGAATTTCCAGACCCGCCGAGGCGTTGCCGGCGATGAATTCGTCATCTTCAAACGGATGCACGAATGCTCCCGTCATCGCGGGATGCGCGCGGTCTGCCAGCGCCTTCCAGCACTGATCATAGGAAGCTTGCACGATCTCTCCGCCGAGCCGGCGCACCGCAGTCGAGCTTGGCTGCGGGAGCGGTATCCATGACGAGCACCTTGCAGGGAACGCCCGCTTTGCTCGCGGCGAGCGCGACTCCCTGGGCGGCGTTGCCGGCGCTGACCGTCCAGACGCCGTCGCCGCCGCTGCTCTTCGGGCAGCAGTCGAACCGCATTGTAGGCGCCGCGAATCTTGAACGATCCGATCGGCTGCAGGCACTCCAGCTTCAGATAGATTTCGGCGGGTGCATCGTAGTTCAGACGCACCAGCGGCGTGCGGATCGCCGCTTCGTAGACATGCTTGCGGGCATCGTCGATCATCCCGCGGGAATGTTCCGCTGCGTTCTGCTCGACCGCTGCACAAGATGATGTCGCCATCGAGTCGTCGTCGATTCGCGCTCGGCACCGCTCAAGTCAGATCTTGACCGCCTTGACTTCCTTCGAGTTCGACCGGAACCTGCTCGACGATTTCAATCCCGAAGCCTTCGAGTGCCGCCACTTTCTTCGGACGGTTGGTCAGCAGTCGCATCCGCCGCAGGTTGAGGTCGGAAAGTATCTGCGCTCCAATTCCGATCTCACGCTGGATGTGCTTGGAATTGTCATAGAGCGAGGGAAGCGTGCGGCCGCCATGGAAGCTGAGCGCCGTGCGTTCCGCCAGTTTTTCGATCGAGAATCCCTGGGAGGTCTGGTGAAGATAGATCAGCGCCCCCAGTCCTTCCTGCGCGATGCTGCGCAACGATCCTTCGAGCGTGGCGTGACATTCGCATCCCGTCGCACCGAAGACGTCGCCCATCAGGCAGTGCGCATGCATGCGCACCAGCACGGGCTTTTCGCTGTGCTCGATATCGCCGCGGATCAGGGCAACGTGCGATTCCCCGCCGTCCACTTCGCTGGAGTAGGCGATCAGGCGGAACTCTCCGAAGCGCGTCTCGATCAGCGCTTCGCCCACCCGATTGATGTAGCGCTCGTGCGCCATCCGGTAGCGGATGAGTTCGGCCACCGTGAGCATCTTCATCTTGTGCTCGCGGCAGAACTCGATGAGGTCCGGGACGCGCGCCATGCTGCCGTCGTCCTTCATGATCTCGCAGATGATTCCCGCGGGGACCATGCCCGCGAGCCGCGCCAGATCGACCGAAGCCTCGGTCTGACCTGCGCGCACCAGCACGCCGCCTTTGCGGGCGCGAAGAGGGAACATATGTCCCGGTCGGGCCAGGTCCGAAGGCTTCGTCGCGGGATCGATCGCCACCTGGATCGTGCGGGAGCGGTCGTGTGCCGAGATGCCGGTCGTGACCCCCTGCCGGGCATCGATCGCTTCGCAGAAGGCTGTGCCGTACTGCGAGGTATTCTCGGTCGTCATCAGGCCGATGTTGAGGTGCTCGAGCCGCTCCTCGGTCATCGCGAGGCAAATCAGGCCGCGCCCGAACTTGGCCATAAAGTTGATGGCTTCGGGTGTGACCTTCTCGGCGGCAAGGGTAAGGTCGCCTTCGTTTTCGCGGTCTTCATCGTCAACCACGACAACCATGCGGCCAGCCCGGATTTCAGCAATCGCTTCTGGGACGTCGGTAAACGGCGGCTGGGGACTCATACTGTGGATTCTAGCAAGTTCCCCGAACTCCGGGTGATTCTTGCCGAGGGCTCAGAATTGGTTCGTGTAGGGCGGCCGCATTCGTCCGCCCCGCGGAGCAAAGCGACGCGTGCGCGACCCAGAGAACCCGGCTGCCCCAAGCTTCGCGATGTTCGAAGGTTAGAAGATGTCAATCCACGGCTGCTTCCATATCGCTGTAGCAGTGAGGGTTGTCGTAGTGCCGGCATCCTGCCGGCTGTCGCGCGGGCCTCTCGCCCACGCGTGAATCCGACTTCCGTTAGCGCCCCGTTGACTTCACCGAACGAAGACTTGTGATCTACAATTCGCGACACACAGTTCCATTCATTCACGCTCCATAAACCGTCGCCGAATTCGGAGATCTCTATGATTCGCTATTTTCTTACTCCGTTACTGATCACCTTGGGATCGCTTTCAATTCAGGCTCAGCCTTCGTTGCCATCCAGCTTTCAAGCAAAGACGATCCATAGCCCGGCAGGAGCGGACATTTTTGTGCGCTGGGGAGGCAGTGGCCCCGTTGTACTCCTAATTCATGGATACGCGGAGAACAGCGATTCGTGGGCTCCTTTGGCCGCTGATCTCATGAAGGACCACACAGTCGTAGTACCGGACCTCCGCGGCATTGGCCGGTCGTCCAAGCCTGCTGATGGCTACGACAAAAAGACTCAGGCCAAAGATATGCGCGCCGTTGTGACCTCGCTGGGATACGACAAGACGTTTGTTGTTGCTCACGACATCGGCAACATGGTGGCATACGCATACGCCGCGACTTATCCCGACAAGGTTGAGAGGCTGGTCGTCATGGACGCACCAATTCCCGGGATTGATCCGTGGAGCGAGATTCTCCAAAACCCCGGCGTGTGGCACTTCAACTTTCACGGCCCGGATGCGGAACGGCTGGTGGCGGGGCGGGAGCGAATCTATTTCGACCGGATCTGGAACGACTTTACCGCCGACCCTCATCAGCCTGACGAAGACACCAGGAATTTCTTTGCTGCCACCTATGCGCAGCCTGGCGGAATGCGGGCAGGGTTCGCGCAATTCACCGCCTTCTCGCAGGATGCGAAGGACAACAAGGTCTTTGAACAAACCAAGCTGACCATGCCTGTGATGGCGGTTGGTGGAGAGAAGTCCTTCGGTCCCCTGCAAGCTGTGATCATGCGGCACGTAGCGACCCATGTGCAGGAAGAGGTAGTCGCAGGTTCGGGGCATTGGCTGATGGAGGAAAAACCCACCTATACCGTGGCGCTGATCCGTAAATTTCTCGACGGTCCCGTGGTTGCGCATAGTGCAGGCAATACTAGTGGCGACTCAAACGAGGAACGCCTCGCTCCTCAGGAGTACAAGTTTCCCCAAATGGGGAATCCGGGTACGGGAAGTTCAGGGGTAGGCGGGATCCAAACTGTTATTTTGAAAGGCAATCCAGACCAGGCAGGCGTATATACCATCATGCTTCGCGTCCCGGCCCATACACAGATCGCTGCGCACTCCCATCGCGATGACAGGGTTCCGACCGTGATCTCCGGCACATGGCGCATCGGCTATGGCGACAGTTTTGACGAGGCCGAGCTGAAGGCCTTACCTGCTGGCAGTTTTTACACCGAACCGCCTTCTCGGAATCACTTCGCCGCAACCGGAGACGAACCAGTTGTTGTCCAAATTACGGGTTTCGGTCCATCTTCGACCGCGTACGTGGATGCCAAACAGGATCCCGGCAAATCGGTCAACCCAAATTGAAGCATTGACGAGCCGGGTAATGAACTCGACACGCACCGATAGCCCGCTTGTGCTGGCGGAATTCCTTCAAATTGGACTCGTCATCCTGCGGAGGGCGTTTTGTGCCCGACGAAGGATCTGAACATCCCCAAAATATCGATGCAGCCGGGGGAAGCGTGAATGGGCGATGCGATCTCCACTGTTTCCACGCACCCATGTGACATCTGACCTTGCACTCCACATCCACTAAGCGCGATCATCATCGAGGCCATGACGGTGGCGTAAGACAGCGCGTCCCGTTCTGGAACTTTCTGTCGAGCACAAGGTTTCTAAGTGGTTTAGAAAATATTTTGCCCGTAAGTGATGGTGGCCCATAGATTTTTTTGGTAATTTCCCCTAACCCCATCATTGCAAAGATCGAGGGGGGAGGGGGTAGGGTGCTGACGAGTCATCTTCCCAAAATGGAAATGCGGCGATTCGTTTCCTGCGCACCGTGCCCAACGAATCCGTCCGCCGCTTCACAAATAACTTCGATAACATTTCGCTCATGCCGATTACGCTCCATCATCTGCGGCGCATGGCGATTTCGCGGAGCCTGTTTCCTCCCACCACGCTGAAGCGCGCGCTGCACCGCATGGGATTCGTCCAGGCCGATCCGATTCGCGCTCCTGCGCGTGCGCAAGACCTGATCCTGCGGCATCGAGTGAAGGACTACCGCGCGGGCGATCTCGAACGCCGTTACGCGAAGCTCGGCGTGCACGAAGACTTTTTCATCAACTACGGCTTCGTGACCACTGAACTGCAGGCGCTCATGCATCCGCGCCGCAGCGCTCGCGTGCCCGCCGAAGGAGTCTTGCCTTGGCCTCGCGGACGCCGCAAGCGCGCTGAACTTCTTCTCGACTTCGTTCGGGAGAAGGGAACGGTTCATCCTCAGGAGGTGGACCGTTATTTCTCGCACGGCAGAGTGACCAACTATTGGGGAGGTTCATCGAACGCAACCACGCATCTGCTGGATGCGATGCACTATCAAGGTTTGCTGCGCGTGGTTGGCCGTGCATCCGGCATTCGTCTCTACGCTGTCCACGAACATGGCTTGGGACCAGGCGATAAGAAAGAGCGCGACGCGCGCCTCGATGCTCTAGTCGACGCGGCGGTCGATGTCTACGCGCCGATGCCGGTTGCAAGCATGCGCTATCTGGTACGCCGTTTGCGCTTCGCTGCGCCGCAGTGGGAAAAAGTACTCACTGCAACTTTGCAGCGCGCACTCGAGCGCCTTTCGCAAACGAAGATCGATGGAGTCGAATGGTATTGGCCAGCGGGAGAAAGCGTTAAGGATGCGTCACCGTTAGACACGGTTCGGTTGCTGACGCCCTTCGATCCGATCGTCTGGGACCGTGATCGCTTCGAACAATTCTGGGGATGGAGTTATCGTTTCGAGGCTTACACGCCTACGCACAAACGCGTGCGCGGATACTACGCGCTCCCGATGCTATGGCGCGATCAAGTGATTGGATGGGGAAATCTCGCGGTCAAAGATGGTGAGCTTCGATCGGATCTCGGCTACGTAAATTCAGCTCCGCCGAAGGATCGTAACTTCGCGCGCGAACTCGAAGCCGAACTGGAACGGATGAGAACGTTCTTGGGCGCAGGTTCCGCCTCCAACCGAATCGTCCCGAATGATCGCCGTGCGTTGGACCGTCCTCACCCGCTGTAGTTCGCGACCACGCGAACGATCTCGCCGCTCGCATCGAATTCCATGAACTCGGCCGTCTTCGTGCCTTTCTGATTGAGGTAGTACAACACCACGCTGGACAGTCCCCACATCACATCCAACAGCTTAAAAGTGAGCTCCGGATAAGCTTCGAGCCCGCGTTTGAAATACGCGCGCAAGGCCTCTCTTCCCGCGACCTTGCCAGATGCGTCATACAGCAGCTTCACGGCAACGGGAGAGATCAACACGATGTCGGCGGAATAGTGAGACAGGATGACGTCGAGGTCATGAGAATTCCATGCCGCAATCCAATGCTGCGCAAATTCACGAGCCTCACCTTCCGTAAGCATGCGATGTTTTCTCCGGTCGAGTGTGCCAATTACTTTCGGAGCAGGATCTTTTCCAGCCACGGAACGGGCAATGCGCCCTGGTCCAAAGCGCGATCGTGAAAATCCGGAGCACTGAACGACTTGCCCCCAGCCGTTTCGCAGGCGCGGCGTAGACGCCACCATTCCATTGTCCCAACGTAATAGGTCGGCAGCTGGCTAGAACTGAGCTTGGCGCGTTGTAGTTTTCCTTCGGCCTCGGCGCGAGTCTGGAACGCGTCGTTCATCATGAACGACATCGCCTGGTCGTCCGTCATGTTCATCGTCTGCATGCGGACATCGAGAATCGTGTTGCCGATCGCGCGCAGCCACACTTTGAGATAGCTGAGCCGGTAACGAGGATCGTTGTCGGCGAAACCGGACTGCATCATCACCTGCGCGATGTACTCAGCCCAGCCTTCGACATACGCTCCGTTGCCAAAGATCGAGCGAACCAAACGGCGACTTACCGGCTGAACGTCGTTCGCATGCTCGGCTTGCACGTAGTGTCCTGGAAGCGCCTCGTGGATGGTGAGCCACTTCAGCACCCAATTGTTGTATTCGCGGAGCTTCGACTCCGCCTTGTCGTCAGGCGTCTTCGGATCGATAGGCGTAACCCAGTATTGGGCCTCGGCGTTGGGATCGAGAGGCGGAGCAGGATGAAATCCGGCAACCGAATAGATCCCGCGCATGAACGGAGGCGTTGCGATCACCTTGAGATTGTCGCGCGATTTCAGCGACACGATTTTCTTATCAACGATGAATTGCCGGATGCCGTCCAGATCGTCTTTCACGTTCTGCATCAAGTCGTCACGCTTCGGACGGTCGTCAGAAATCTTCTGCAGAACCTCGCCGATCACCTTGTTCTCGCGCTCCTGCGCCTCGAGGCTCGAGTGGTCATCGTGATCGGGGAAGTATTGCTTGTGCAGTAGCAACGCGATCTCGAGCATTTCACCGCGCGTCTTTTTGAGTTCGAGTTCCGCATCGGCTAGAACTTTGTCAGGCGTGATCGGAGTTTCCATCACCAGGCGGAATTTGTCTGCGTAGAGATCTTTCCCGAGACGCCATGTCCGGTCGGTATGACGCTTCGCCAGGTCGTCCTGCAGCCACTTGGAGAAGTTCTTGAGCGCATCGATCGCCTTGGGTGCAACTTGATCGAACTGGGCTTTCAGCGGCGATCCCGCAGGAATTGCCGGAGCAATCATGCTCTGAATGAGATCGATGTTGCCGTCGTTTTCCTCTGCGGCGACTTTGATGAAGATCGGGTCGGCGTCGACCAGTTCGCTGCGTGCCTGATCAAGGAACCGCGGAATCGCTGCGATGCGAGAAAGGATATGCCCGAGGCGAACATCCTGCGGCGCATAGTCGTCGGTCAATGGCTGAAACAGTGCGCCGCCCAGGAGTTCCACGTAGACAGTAGGATTGTGCTTGTAATTTTGGATGCGGTCGAATTCCAGCAAGCTGAGGTTAATCTGGTCGTCGAGGAGTTGCCAGTCCGCGGCATCATCGATGCCAAGAGTGGCCAAGGGTGCCTCGCCGTGGAAGCGATCGCGCCAATGCGCAAAGACGCGGCGCTGCTCGGCCATCCCCGCCGCGCTGACGTCGTCGAGGAGCGAATCGAGAGCGACTGTCTTTCCAGTCTTCGAATCGAGATGCTGGTGATAGCCGACCTGAGAAGCATTGGAAGGCGACAGCGCGAGCGTCTCGTGAATGAAGTCTTCGCTCAGCTTGGCGAATTTCGGATTCGCCGCGGCTTGAGAATTGGAAGTCTGCGCCATGAGAATATTTGAAATGAGTACACAGGCTACGATCAACAAGGGTCGCATGGCGCCCGATTGTACTCTCATCCAGATTACTCAACTACACTACGCAACCATGAGCAAGAGGTGCACCTTGTATCGACAAATCGCCGTTGTGATGTTGCTGTCTATATTCCTTCCAGCACAGGACTCACGCCCAGAGCGGAAGGTTGAAGGGAACGTGATCGCTTCCGAGCGCGATCCAGCCGTGCGCGTTCATCTGCCGCAGTCTGCGCAATACGTGGGAGCAGACCGCTGGATTCTTTATGATGTCGCCGATTGCGAGGTGCACGTTTTCGTTGAGGCCAATGCGCAGAAGAATGTCCAGCGACTGTACTGGGTCCAGTTTGAAGGCTACGTGCCGACCAAGCCCGAGTTGCAGCACACCTATGATTCGCCGCGGCATACAAACATCGCCGGAATGGATTTCTTTGTCGACACCTGGGTACGCGCCAAGGGTGACGAAGTGCGCTCCGGTTCCGACCGCGAGCACATTGAGGCTCTCATCCGCGCCAAGGGGTATCACATGCCCGACGGCATGATGTACGTGCGCCTCGTGCATCTGCTGGATGAACAGAAGCGCAAGGAACTCATGATCATCTATGGGGAGGACGTTGCACCCAGTGGATACGGCGCCGCTGATCTTCAGCCCAAAGGTAAAGCACAGGATCAATGGCCGGCTCTGGAAAAAGAGCTTATCGAGAGAGCCAAAGCAAAGATAACGATCGAGAAGAAAGCGCCATGATCGTACGCGGCATGTACTCGCTCAAAAGGAAGAGACGCCCGGCATTTAGCCGGCGACTTCCTGCTCCGCTCCGCTGAAAAGAGCTCGCATGGCGCGGATGACCCATCGAGTGAGAACGACGATGACAGCAATAAAGATCGTTGCGAGAACGCCTGCGACATAGGGATGGCGCGTCGCCAGCCAGGTGAGGCCGATGGCGAGAATATCTTCGCCGACGCTGAGGCCAATATTCGAGAAGGGCTCTGGGGAAGGAGTGACAGCGGCGCGTGCCGCGGTCTTGCCGCCATGAGCAATCAGCGCGACCGCTCCTCCCAGAATCGCTGCTAGCAGTTGATGTTCAGGAGACAGTTGGCTGGTGGCGCGAAAGGCAAGAAGCGCAGCCACTGGCACGCGGATGAACGTGTGCAACGCATTCCAGACGAGATCAAAGGCAGGGATCTTGTCGGCGAAGAACTCGATAGCGAACAGCAGGGTGCTGGCAATGATGATGGTCCATCCGGCAAGAAGCTGCAGGCCTGGAGGAAGAGGAAGATGGCCGAAGCGCGCCAGCAAGCCGAGCACTGCGACCGTGGCGTAAAGGTTGAGTCCAGCGGCAAATCCGATCGCCGTCAGCAGGGCGAACAGTTGAGCGGGCGGGATTTTCAAAACGTCGAGCATATGCGCCGTTCACAGCAAAGCGTCCGACGAATGTCTTTCAAATTCATCCTGAGTGTAGCGCCGGCTCTCCTAATTCCCAAAGAGAAAGGGCCGCTCCGAGAGCGACCCTTGGAATAACCTCACACGCAGTCTACAGCGTGGATTCGATTTCAAAGCCCCAGGCCTCGAGTAACGGCTCGGGAATGTACTTCGAATTCTTGTTGCGGCGTGCCCACTCGCGCAGGCGAGTCGACCGCAGATACTGATCGGGGGAGAGCTTGTATTCGCGTACCACCTGCTCGAATTCGGTGATCGTGGGGGTAATGGGCCCGATCGGCTCGGGCTTACCCCAGTTTGGATTTCCGCGTCGCTTGGCCATGAAGAAGGTGCCTTTCTACTCAAGGGGATGACTACGTTTTTTGGCTCACTAATAGGATTCTCAAAATCCACTTTGAGATTCACAGATCATTATTTGCTTTCGCGCCCTCGAGGATGGACAGACCGGGGGCGCTAGACTTCCACAGGCATCTCAAAGCTAACCGAAGACTCAATATCCTACAGTCGATTTAACTTTAAAGTCAATGAAATTTTGCATCGGCGTCGTGCACGAATCTCACGTAAGTAATTGTAAAGTCGGCCTTTAGCGGTAAGGGGCGACCTTGGGGGCTATGCTCTCGATCGAAATAAACCTGATTTTGTCTGTCCGGTATGGGTTCCAAAGGAGGATTGAATTTGAGACAAATTGGCGACGGCACCGTGTTACGGCCGTAACCCGGCATTGCTGAGAGATATTGATCCGGCCCGCGCGCGGAAATAAAGTGCAGAGAGGCAAAACTCTGCGAATTTCCGCTTTTTGCCAGGTAGGCCCGATTTATGAGCTTGAAGTCATTGGTATTGTGCTCGGACGAGAAGGTCGTGCGCGTTCTGCGCCGCATCCTGGGCGATCTGGATATTGATGTCGATCTGTGCGGAAGTGCCGAGGCAGTTTTGCGGAAGCTGACGCGGCAAAGATTTGAGGCGATCGTCGTCGACTGTTCCGACAGTGGTGCGTTTGACGTTTTGCGAAGTTCCCGAAAGGCTCCTTGCAACAAACAGGCAATCGCCGTTGCGATTGTTGAACCTACAGTCGGCTTGAAAGAAGTCTTCGATGTGGGCGCGCATTTCGTTTTGTACAGGCCTGTCTCCAGCGAGAGAGCGAAATCAAGTTTTCGTGCTGCCAAAGCCCTGATGAAGAGCGAGCGCCGGCGCAACGTGCGGGTCGGGGTGCAAATTCCAGTCGTTATGCGGCGTGCAGAGTCCGACGGCAACATGCGCGTGATGACCGTGGATCTGAGTGAAGGTGGAATGGCGATCGCCATCCCGAAGGGACAGAGGCCTAGAGGGAATTGGCGGATCTCGTTTACGCTGCCCGGTCAATCCGAAGCGATGGAAATCCCAGCTGAGTTTGCTTGGGAAGGATCGAACATTCAAGCGGGCCTTCGATTTGTGCAGGCGTCTCCGGAAGCGTCGCATCAATTGCGCGAATGGCTCAAACAGAATTCGCCCGATGTCGAGCAGGACGATCCGCCGATTCGTTGTCAACTCACAGACTTGAGCCTGGGCGGCTGCTACCTGGAAATGGCTTCGCCGTTTCCGCCGACCAGCCTGGTGACGCTGTCGATGAAAGCAGGAGGCGTGCAGGTTCGAGTGCAAGGCGCGGTTCGTGTGATGCATCCGGACAAAGGGATGGGTGTCGAGTTCACGCAGGCGACGCCGGAGCACCGCGCAGCGGTCGAAAAGTTTCTAGGCGTACTCACTGCGAATCGCAGCCTGCTGCCGGAACTCCTGGTTGAGCCCGAAGGATTGCAGTCAGATTCCCGAGGCAGCAAGTCGCGCGCGTGCGATAGCGATGATCCACTTCTGCAATTGTTCTCCGCCGATTCTTTGACCGCTGACGAATTTCACGAAGCCCTGCACAAGCAACGTGGCGCTCCGAACGTGACAGCGGCTCACGCCTAAGACGCCGCGGCCAATTTCACCCAACAATTCACTGATGAGAGATTTGATTTCGCGTCCCTACGCTAGAATGTTTCGAAGGCCGGGATGGCGAAATTGGCAGACGCAGCGGACTTAAAATCCGCAGGGGCGAAAGCTCTGTGGGGGTTCGATTCCCCCTCCCGGCACCATAAGTCATTCATTCTAAAGTTACTGAACAATTCCAGTCCCTTTGTCTCTGTTGCGATTTCGCTCTCGGATGGGTCCATTATGCTCAAACTATGCCCGGGCTGTTCCGCTGGCACCCCTGTCGATCTGCGCACTCGTTTACCGTTGACATAGCAGGAGAACCACCAAAACCGGGAACGCGTCTGCCTATACAGCGCCCCACAAGTCACGGGACTTGCCCACGATCGTCGGTTGTGTATTTGCTGTTTACGAGTGGCCCACCGAACGTTGCTGATCTCATAATTTCCGTCGTTGTCTATTCGGTCGAGTTCCATGTCTTGAGGGCACGGACCGATCGCTGCGAGGAATTCGGCGAAAGGCGGCAGGAGGAACTTGATACCCCTTCCGCCGTAATACTTGTACGTCACCTTGTTGGGGTTAGTGCATCTCTGCTTAGCACTGTGATATGCAACGTACTCCTTCGATTTCGACATTGCGCGTTTAGCCTGCTTCACATGACCCTCCGGCTATCCGTGGCCTCATCCCCCTTCGAGACCTCTTGTAGCCCATTCGTCTTTTCGGTACTGGCGTTGGCTGCACGTCTACGCTCGAGTGCTTCCATTGCTTCGCGCTGGTCGGAACTGCTGACAATCGCGTAACGCCGGAACATGACTGCGGTCTTCCATCCACCGGCAACCATGACGACAGATTCAGGGACGCCGGCTGCGCGCAGAGCCTTAGCTGCGGATCGGCGCATATCGTGAGGGATCAGCCCGCGGTAACTAGGCCGCCGAGAGCCACAAGCGCACTTGCCTCCGCCGGGAACCGTTTCCTTGCATTTACGGCAAACGAATTTGCCAAGGCCTACTGACTCGCAAAGGTTTTGCCAAGCGTTTCGGATTTCCCGAACCCGCTCTCCGTCGGGACGAGTGAGCACGTAACCTTCTCGGCCCTTTTCCCGCCACGGCTTCACGAAGCAATTCGAGAATCTTCGGGGTCATGGAGACTTCGCGACCCTCGCCGTTCTTCGTGCTGCCTACGTCGAGTCGGATCGTTTGTTGCGCGAGGTCAACTTGTCGCACGCGAAGCCCTAGCAATTCCCCGAGACGCCAGCCGTAGGTGAACGCCAGTTCTAAGAAGGTGCGAAGCCAGAGCTCGGAAGCGTTCGCCGCTAAACGTGCGAAGTCTGCATCCTCGATAAAACCCTGCCGCACGTTGTTCTCTTTGAACATGGGAAAGTGCGGGACGTGGTAGACCTTCGGGGGTGTGGACTGGCTGCCGAGTTTGTACATCCGACGGAGGGCCGCAAGTTCTCGATTGATGGTAGCGTTAGCGGCACCTTCGGCCTGGCGCTGGTCAATGTATCGGTTGATGTAGTCGGAAGAGACGTTCGCGGCGCGCTGGTTGCCGAAGAAGGGCTCGAGGTGCTTATCCCATCGCGCCTGTGCATCGTCTAAACTCTTTCGACCGTTGATGCGGTAGTCGCGAAGGAACCCTTCGGCCAGTTCGGAGACGAGAATCTTTTCGAACTTCGGCTCTACAAAGTTCCCGGTGTTCACGGCCGCAAGTTTCTTGGACAGGATCTTCTCAGCCTTCCAGAGTTTCGTTGTCTCTGTGCTCTGACGGCAGACTTTTCCGTTCTGCCGATACTTGATCCACCAAAAACTACTTCCGGTCTGTTTGTAGATTGACCCTGTTCCGCTAGGTCGGCGTGGTCGTTTGTCGTCCTTAACCGTGGTCATCGGCTCCCTTTCCTATGCGCGAGGGCTTCCACCAACAGAAGTCGCACCATGTTCGAAACGGTTCTGCTCTCCGCGTTGGCTACTTCCTCAATTTCCCTGAACAGGCTGTTAGGTATTCTAGAGTGCAAACCAACCGTTAGGCCTTCGGGCGTAGGTTTCCGCTTCTTAGTCTTCATGGCGCAAAAATACTACGATGTTCTACGTTGTGTCAAGCGCCGAGTTTACTGCGACTCTCAACGAATTTGTTGAGGTCAACCAGGTCGAAGCGCCAATATTTGTCGTCCTCATACAGAACAACGTGCGGGACTTCTTCGTTGTGGACAAGTTCACGAAGTTTCCAGGTCGAACAGGACAAATACTTCGCGGCTTCCGTTGTGCTCAAAAGCCGCTTCTGAATTTTTGATTCCATGTTTCCTCGATTACTTTTTATGGTTCTGAAATGGGATTCTGGTTGCCCGAGTCTCAAACATTTCCCTCAAAATGTCTGCGCCACTGGCCTTTATCGAAGAGCTGCTCGCCGAAACTATACGGATATTCGTATCTGCTCTCGTATGCCGTAGTGAGCCTCCGGAGCCTTAGGACAGCCTGGCGGATCGCCTCTGCCTCCTCCGGGGAAAACTCTTCTTTCAGCGAATCGACCTCTACAGAGCGCATGTCGCTGTATGTTTCAATCAATAACCTCGCCATTTGGAGACATTCAGCGACTCGGAAATCATCGGGGCAGAACTTCTTCTCTTCGTTCATTCGCCCCTCCCGCCTGACTTCTGGGCGCGGTTCTACGCGCGGATCTAATCGGCGAAGCTCATATCGCGTTTGGACTCCATTTGACCTCTCGATCGGCCGGCGCCCAGCGAACGGCTTGCGGTTACTCTTCGTTGGCTTCGAGTGGCTTTTTCCTTGCCCCGATTCGTCAGGTCTTGGATCGCCTTTGGAGAGAACTTTTCGCCGCTGAGAAGTTTCGCAGTGACTTCCGCTTTCTGGCGCAATGCTTCGCTGGATGGGTAACGGGTTCCCTCGTTCGTCCCTGAAATCCATGGTCTGAAGCCAAGGATTAGCCTTCGTGACGCGTTCGGCCGCCTCGTAGAACTCCGGTGTTCCGAACTTCGGAAGGTCTCCGAAGTTTCCGCTGGCGCGAACATCTTCCCAAGTGTTGTAGACGATGGCTTCACGGTGACCCTGCGCTAGTCCCGGGAGTACGTTCTCGAAGCAGCTGGTTCGATGTACTGCTGTATCAGCCGCGGCACCAAAGTAGATATCAGATTGTGTGCGCCTATGTTGGCCGCATCCGCGAATCGAGCCACGTTGGCTTTCGCCTCTGGCGTTTCAGCGCCGAAGACCTCCGCGAGTTCATTGCGGAAGGCCTCTACCATTTCCGGAGAATCGGTCTCGGCAATTTCCTGGCGAATCGATTGGATGTGCTGCTGAAATTGCTCCGCGGAAATCGGCTGGGACTGCTGAGCTTGTGCCGGTTGCTGAGCCGTCGGCTCCGCATTTTTCTTCTGCCTCGGACTCTTCGATCTCCTCGGCGCCTTCTTCGTCTTCCGCCAAACGTGCAGCAATCATCTTCTGCACGCCAGGAGCTTCAAGATCCGATTTGTCCAGCCCGTATCGCTCAAGAAGTTCGTTAACCCGATCTTCCCCGAATTCGCGGAGTTTCTCAGGAAGGGAACCCTGCTCCTTCTCGCGCTCCTGTTTAGCCTCTTGCTCGGCTTTCACAATCTCCGGTGAATGAGTATTGGAATTCTCTCTCGGATCGCCTCAAGAAATTCTTCCCGACGACTCTTTTCTTCTGATTCAACAGGCTCGGCGGATGGTGCGTCGGCCCTGCTCCTCGTTGTGTGCTGTGAGTCCTCGTAGTCCAGCAGCGTATCCGTGAAAGTTTTTTCGGACTGCTGTTCTGGTTGCTGTTCCTGTGATTGTTCGATGACTGGTTCCACTTGTATTTCCTCTTGGTTTCGGTCTCGAGAACGGTCTTAAGAAAAATTCTGGCGTGATGGACAGCCTTCAACAATTCCGCTAGATGCGGTATCAGAAGATCTGACTTCGTCAATCCAAAGTCAGTTAAGTAACTTTGCAATTTGTTCATCTGTGAAAAACGTTCCTGTCACGTCTTGCGGCGGTCGATTGCGTCGTTTACCGGATGACTTCCTCGAAGACGCGCCTTACTTTTAGATTTCGCAGATCCCAATCGAAAAGGCCGTATCTTGTTTTTGTGAACTTGCATCCGGCTGGGCTGTCGGAGTTCTCTTCCAATGACAATGGTCGGCATTTGGTTACCCTCGTTGCTTCAGTTGGTGGTACGATAGCCGTCCGTACAGGCTCCAGGCGTTTTAGGAATAAGATTTCAGGACTCACGGATCCGGCTTCACGTCGATCCAGTCTCGAGAAAAGTCTCCATCAGAAGTTTTCTTGATGGGCGGATGGTCTACCGCTTCGGGGCTGAGGTCACTGATGAACTGTTTTCAGTTCCGGAGTGAGTAACGATTCTGTTCGGTTGCATGCTTCCTCTGGCTTTCGGGTTTTTGTGGTGGGCGGGGCGTTGGTCGCATCGCTCCCCATGTTCGGTTAAAACGTGGATCGTTAGAAGTGTCCATTATTTCTTCGTTAGGTTGAGATTTCTTGCGTTTGCTGCCGATGAAGAGAATCAGCCGGCAGTGCGCGCTGTTTCGATCACTTTCTCTACAGCCTGCTGCTTCTGTTCGTCGGTGAGATTGGCGTAACCCTCAGAGTGAATGAGAGCATCAAGCGTGCTGTACATCAGTTGTCCCTGCGTCCGCTGTAGGTCGGTCTTCTGTTCGCGCGTAAGTTCCGCCTTCAGGTTCGCGATGGTCAGAGAGCCAGACGATTTCCCGGGATAAACTTCGAGCCGATTCAGTTCAGCATCGACTGCGCTTCGTGGTTCATCTTTCGGAAGACGCGACGGACTGAAAGCCAGGATTCCTTCTCCGCCTTCCATCTTTTGCTCGCGTCCGAAGACGTCCAATTTCGCCGGAACTTGTTTCGAGACGATTGGAATCCCAGTCGCAGATTCTTCGTAGATGCTCTGCGGATCGCGGATCGTGGGATCGATGCTGTTTGCTACGTTGCGAGTCAAACCTGAGAACGGAACGAATCCGCCGGCTATGTCGGAAGCAAATTTTTCCCCGAACTTTTCTGGATCGGTCATCGCGTTAACTAAGTTCTCGATTCCGCGAAAGAAACGTACGTCAACGATCGATTGCCCAATGACTGAGCCTGCGGTTGCGATTCGCTTGGATGTTGGAATCTCACCCTTCTGGGAGAACGAATCCCAGAATCCAGCGGTTGCCGCTAAGACCAGGGACAGAGGGCCCGTCGCTGGTTGTACTGCACCCATCGATTGCCGATCTTCACGGAGAACGGCTGCTTTCCTCCCGCGGTAAAAGGCATCGCGCTTCTGCCGGGTCGGTCGGCGCCGCGCCCGTCAGTTTCCCGTTTGCCGCGAGACTGGCGAAGCCAGCCATAGCCAGAGTTCCGATCGTCGCCTTCGCCATCACCTCGGACGCTTCCGGCGTACTAAGACCGACTTTGCCAGTTTTGCGAATCCGGCCGGGCTGTACTCGAAGCCGATCTTGAAAATGTTGGTTGGCGTATTGACAAACGGAATAATGAATCTGAAGCGGCTTGAAGTTTTTTCCGAGAATCGAAGCCTCGCGGAGTCCGATTACTTTCTGGGTGAACGGTCCGGGCTTCGCGTTGAACGTTGCATATTTCGAGAACTCCGCTGCTTTGTCGACCATCGCGGGCTCAGGATTCGAAACGATTTCAGCGACGCGATTCCGGAGTTCGGCGCCCGACAATCCTTCGCGGATTCCTTGCCTTGCGGCGAGAGCGTACAACTCGGATTGCAAAAGCATAGTTTTGCTCATGGCGTCCGAAGCGACGAGAAACGACCCGGCAGGTTGAAGACTTTCGCGGGCCCCTTGAACTCGTACTCTCTCGGAGAGTCGAGCTTCTCGGCGTCCGCTGCGTCGAATCCATTACGGATGATGTAGCTCGCACGGCGCAAACCATCGGGCAGTCCCGCCATGAAGCCGTAGGCCGCGGGCACTGCTTCTCGAGCGTAGAACTCCTGCGACCTGCCGGCCAGTTTTGACAACGGTAGGTCGATCCATCCCCGCAATGCTCGTTGGGGAATCTGGATAGCGCTGAAGGTGACGTTTGAAACAAGGTTGCGAAGATGCGTGCGAGGGCCCGACAGGATCGAGTTCGTCCAGTAGGCCGAAACCTCGTCTGCGGTTGAAAACTGCGTTGCACCTCGAAGGAATTTGTTCAGCGCGACCGTATCGTCTTCCGGAATCTGCGCGAGTTTCCGAGTGAGTTCTTCTGTGAGTTCCGCGGCCGCCGAGTGATTGCAAAACCTTGTCGTAGTTGGATCGTTCCCGTAATGCTTCAGCAGCGATCCGGAACTGCGAAAGTGCGCGTCCAGCTTCAGCCGTGGCGCCGGACACAGCATTCAGATACCGCAACGTGTTTCTGCATCGCGGCCGACACGCGGACCAGATTCTCCGCTGAGTTGTCGGACTGGTAAGTCTTGACCGCTTGCCGTACATCTTCGCTCGTAGCGACATTGATTCGTCTCGCCGCGAGCATTTCTTCGGCATTCAGCGCCTTGCCGGGTTTCAGGTTCGCGAGTTTCTCGGGCGGTGAGTCCGAGGTCTTCTGCCGCTTGTGCGGTTTCCTCGTGTGAGATGGTGCCGCGTCTCTGCGCTTCGAAATTGTTGGCGGACTTCGCGGTGGAACGAATCAAGCCGAGAACGTCTTCGCCGGTCTGCAGACGATCGAGGTTGATATTCGCCGCGCGATTGGAAAAGTCGTCAGCGATGCCTGCAGCACCAACGGAGGAATTCTGCTGATCGAGAGCGGCCTTGAGTGCGGCAAGGGAGTTCGAATCGCTGGCAGTTTCCGAAGCCGATTTCTCGATCGCGCTTTGAATTCCGGGTAGATGGTCGATTGAGGCGTTGGCTGGCACGTTGTCTGCGGCCACCCGGTCGATCGTCGCCTTGATTCCGGGTAAGTGCGAAATCTCTGTTGTGTCTACGGCTGGGGTTACGTCTTCACTTGCTTTCGGTTCTGTACCGGCAAGACGCAGACCCTTGAAGGTGGGCTCTGTGGTTTCGGCAGTGCGATCAGTGGCAACGTCTCCGCCTAAGCCTGTTGCGTGCGCGGCAGAGAGTGCGCCCATCAATCCAGAGAGAACGGCATGAGTTCCGATGCGCTGGGCTTCTGCGGTATCTCCGCGATCGTATGCGGCCTTGGCTTCCGGGGTCGACTTGATGGCGTCTGTGATCATCTGGCCGGAAAATCCAGCACTTGCGAGACGGGGAAGCCATTTTCCAATTTGCCCAGGAGCGAGCCCGAGAGCGCCCAAACCCCGCATCAGGAGCAGGTTTTCAGGCGAAGTGAGCCCGCCGGCAAACTCGTCGAATCCCGTTCGAATCGGGTGATCTTTCTGCTCGCTTGGGAGTGTAGACACGTTCCGGGTAGATGAGTTGCGAGGCGTCCTTCGGCTGCATTGATGCCATTACCGGTTCATCGCCCGAGAGCTTTGCGGCGATGTGACCGAGTGCCGGGATCGCGGCCTTTAATCTTTCCCAATTCGACGGATCATGCGCCTGAATCGTGGCTTGATCGTATTGCGGATGCACCGTTGCCAGGTGCAGGATGCCAGTTTTGATCTCGTCATCTTTCAGATCGGAGTATTCAGGAAACGCCGACCGAAATTTCTCCGGGTTACTGAGGTTTGAATAAATCTGTTGATCGGACAGTCCCATTTCCGGGTATTTCTCTTTGACTGCCGCGACCGGATCCCACATTGATGTTTCGGAGGTCTGAGGGTTATCCACGATTACCAACCTTTAGGCCGCGCGGCGGGCGATCCGGTCTTTGCGTCTGCGGAGGGCTTGTTGATGCCGAGGCCGGCGAGTTCATCCCAAATGCTCGGTCGCTGGCGGGCCATTACAATCGCGTGGGAGAGCACCATCGATTCCCGCTCAGATAATTCTGCCCATTGGCTAGGGAACGGGTCAAAGTAGCCATCGCTTGATCTTGGTTACCGCCGTTGGCCGCGAGGGCCTTCCCGAGCACGCTAGTCGCGTCCCGTTTCAGTTCACGATCATTCGCCGCATCGGATTCTGACTTCGTTGGCCGATCGTGGTAGTTGGTCAAGACTTGAATTGCGTGGTCTAGGCGCTGTCGCCGGTCAGGGTCAGTCTCGAGTTCACGCGCTAGGACCATTTCGGGGTAGGTTTTCGGCTCGACGTCGTTGTGCTTCCCCTTGCCCAATCGTTCTAGAGCTGCTGCCGCTCGCGGTGCGCGCGGATCGTTCGGGTCAGCGGCGATCAATGCGAGTTCCACTTCGTTCGGCTGACGAGGTTCCTTTGCTCCCTTCAGGCTTAGCGCATGAGCGTTCAAATAGCCCGTCTCGGCTTGCGTGTGTTCCAAATTTGCCTTGCGTACCCGCAAGACGCAGGGGTGCGTTGTTTATTTGTTCCTGCCGCAGTTCGGACTCTTGCCGGCGATCTAACAAGTCTTGTTGCTCTTTCGTGAGCTCGTTCGACTGTTGCTTCATGGCGAACGGAGTCTCGAACCCTGCCATCGCAGACGGGCCAAGGCCGGGACTGATGTGCGGGTTAGTCGGGACTGCCGCTGCCGCACCGCGCGCCGCGCCCTCCGCTCCGGTGAGCAATAAGGACAGAACCTTTCCCTTGGTCGTCATTTCTTCCGGATGATCCTGCGCTGCTGCGAAGGTCGGCCGAAACGACTGGGGTTGGGCGCTCTCGGGTGGAGGATTAAATCGCGCCGTGACTTGATCAGGGCCCGGAATTACGTCTCCGGCATTCGCCATGGGGATTGGAGAGATTTGCGGATCGCCGATAAGACCTTGCACGTCCGACGTTCCGGGCTGTGCGGTTCTCGCCGACTCGATTCCCATTTCCTTGGCCGCCGCGACTGGATCGGAGAAATAATTCGTACTTCCCGTAGGCGCGACAACGCCGGTCTTGGTTAAACCATTGAACCCGTTTTCTATTTTTCCGATTAGTGCGCCCATCAAATTGTTCCTTCCGGCGAGTCGCTATACAGTGCGCGCGCCATGTAGATTTTTCCGTAGGTCTCAAGTGGGAGATGCGGGGGATCGCTGAGTTCCGTGGTCGGAGCGTCCGCCGAGTGACTGTTCATCTGGAATCGGTAATAGAACATGTGCAAACTGCCCGAACTGAACCGATGGTGAAAGCGAACGTCGGATTCTTCGCCCGGGTTTTGTGCCGGCTGGCAAACGTTCCAGTCTCGGCTCCCGTCAAGATCGGTTCGCCATGAGAAGACTTCCTGATTCAGAATGTCGCTGTCGCCCCAAAGTTGAACGTCACAGATTGACGGCCTGTTTGGTCCGAGATTTTGTAAACCGACGTAGTCGGCGGAGTATTCGGCGCCGGCATCGTTCCAACCCTCTTGGCCGCGGTAAATCTTTCCGTCCGGTCCGCCGTAGTAGCAACGATTGAATCCGTTCGCATCTTCGCAGTCGGCCATGACGTAATCGGAGGCCAAGGGACCGGAATAATTCCTTTCGTATCCCTGACCGCCTGCGAAGTTGAAGTCGTGGACCACTTCGAACGGGTCGCCGTTTGAGTCGCGGCACTTAATCACAATCTGATCCTGCTGTTTCTCGACGTTGTGAAGGTGCATCAACGTCACGTCGTCCATGTACGCGTCGCCGATCTTGGAAAGAAGGGCTCGCTCGTATTCGCCGGAAACTTCGTCTGGCCCGTTGGAGGTGATCGTTGCAAGCTTCTTTGTAGTTGAGCCAGAAGGGCCCGTGATCGCTTTGGGTGAACGCTCGTCGACCGGCGATGCCCATAGGAAAGGTGTCTGCCCAATCCCAGATTCCCTGGGCGTAGACAAGGCGCGCCATGTGCGCATTGCTGAAAACTATCGCGTCGTTTCCATCCTCTTGAAGGCTGAGAACAATTTCGCGGAAAGGGAACATGAGAACGTCGACTGGCGCCCATGATTGCTCTGGGCGTCCGAGCACTACGGGGTTAAACGCGGCCGCCGCTGAACCTGAAACGCGAACCAGCGTGTCTATGCCAGTTGCCCCGAGCGCCCAATCGCCGATAGTGCAGAAGCGATCCATGGCTTCGGGCACGCCATTCCTCAAGGGGAGTTCTGATTCGAAGTCGAGAGTGAATTCGCCGCCGATGTGAACTGATCCCGCATTCGTTGGAACCGAGAGCCAATCGCCATTGCCGTCCATCAAAGCGTAGGGGACTTCGCCGCCGTCAACCGTGCATCCGATCAGGTAAAAGAATTCGGAGTCTTCCGCGGTAAGGTCTGGAAGGCCGCTAACGATCCCGGTAATCGGAGCGACAGGCGCGATGCGCGTTCCGATTGGAACTCGGTTTCCGACGTGTTGCGTCTTGGGATTCCAGATGCAGACGTACAGTTGATATCCGGGCTGCGCGCTCGAGACTGTGGACGCGGGAAATCCTATCCACGAAGATAAGTCTCCGAGAATCCCGCCGTTGCCGGGTAGCCTTCCAGTACCGCCACCACCTATTTTCGCCATCTCATTAGCCTCTTATTGATTCCACGAAATTTCGCCCGTAGCGGCTGAAGGAGTTATTCCTGGCACGCGGCAGACGCTAAAAGTTCCGTTGATCGGAGTCGTCGGCGTTTTTTTGAGATTGATCGTCGCGTTCGTTCCGCCGGTGATCGACCGAATGACGTACAGTCCGTTCAACGTCCGATCGACCGAAGTGAAATCGACGAGCAACAAATTTCCTTCGATCCAACTCGAACCGGCCGCGATCACGATCGTCGCCGTCGTCCCGCTGGAAGTGATGGAGCAAGTGAGCGCGGACTCACACGCGATTCCCGCCGGCTGCCCGCCGTCCTTGGTCAGTGCAAACACTTTCACGAGAGCCGAGCTGACGCTCGCCAAGTTCGGCAGTCCGGTCAGCGAGATCTTATTGACTGCGCCTGTGCCTGTGAGTTGCAACCGAGAGCCGATTGCCGCGGAACAACCGAATGTCTGCATGATCGTGTCGAAGTACACCATGTAAACCTGTATGCCGGTTTGCGTCGTGGGGCCGTTTAGGTTTCCGCCGCTGGCGCCCGGCGTTAGGGTGACTGCCGCGATCTCATCCGAGGTCGGAGAATAAGTTCCTACTCCGACGGTTACCGCTCCAGCTTCGGTCGCGGAGAGTTGCCGAATTCCGCTCTTTCGCAACTTCTTTCCATCCCAGAACCAGACGCCTTTTTTCGTTCCAATGAAAAGCTGTCCGTTTGCCGTGAACGTTCCCCACTTGTCCGAACTGGGTAGTTCGCCGAGGAGCTGGAGATACCCGACGCCAAGATTAAGCTGCCACACTTCGCGACCGGATCCGATCATCAGCCAGCGAACCGGCTGACCGTTCAAGTCTAGAGTTTGGAAGTTTGCGAAACTGTGGATCTCGGCATCGGTGGAATAGTCGCCAACGGCGGAGGTGTACCCGCGTCGTAACTCGAGCCAACCGCCCGGATTTGGGGTCCAATTGGAGCATCGCAGCGCCCGGTCCTGCGGCATCTGCAATGGGTTCGATTTGCTATCAACTCCGCCGAAGGTCCATTTCTCTATTGCTTGTGCCAAGATTTAATTCTCCCTGTAGGGTGTTACTTCGTCTTCGTCGACGGTGATTACGGAATGTTCGTATGCGGCGAAGCGTTCGACCGCTTCCCGGTACTCAGGAAGTTGCCGCGCTCCCGGACAATCGAAAGCTTTCTCTAGGACGTCGCGTATGTCCTCAAAACTGATGTCTGTAGCGAGTGCCATAAAGGCGACGTTCGCGATAGATCGAAAGCCGTGACTTGCGTTCGGCGCAACAAAGGCGTCAAACTCGGCGAGAGTTTTGAATTCACCAAAGGGGAAGTGTCCCCACTGCGCGCGCAGAATGTTGCATAACCCAGCGCGGTCAATTGAATCCTCCTCGACTAAGATCGTGATCATTGCCAACGAAATTAAGTGTTGGTCTAGTTTGAGTTCGTCACGCATTGCGATTTACCTCTTCACTCTTACGCACGTTCTTCGATTTACTGGCACAACTCTCTGACTGCACACGGTTTGCATTTTTCGACCCCAATTCGGCAGTAACCGTGTCCGCAACTGCTCGACGTGTGCCCATTCGTCGCTTGATTTCCCCACAACGTCTTTGAACCTGCTCCGGCGAGAGCTCCATGCGCTTGCTGATTTCCGCCTGCGTGAGTCCTCGCTGTCGCCAACGCATGATCTCGATCAGTTCGCGATCGCGCGGCGTGCTGTATCCCTTTCGTTTCGTCGCGGCAATAATTTCTCTTGTGACATCGATCTCTACATCCGCGTAGTTGTCGTCGGTGGGGATTTGGGTCTTCTCGTCGCCTTCAGTGATCTCGGCGCCCTGCATCGGCACCAATCCACCTTTCTTGAAACCAGCCGCAGTCCGAATGGGACTCTTCATGCCCCACGAGTAGCGATCGAATTTGAGATCTCCGCGCTGCGGAACTCGCCGGCGAAGAATCTCCGAGCGGTTCACCAGTGAATCGACGTAGGCCAACTCGGCCTTCTCCTGAATAATTCGGGAGTAGATTTCCGAAGTCCAGACGGGTTTCCTTGCGCCAACCAAACAGACTGACCGTTCGCCGTGCCAGGTCTTGTCAGTTGTGAAAGGGGTCGGAGAAGTGTCGGAAGATCCTGCTGGGATGTTTTCAACTGTTGGTGGGGTATGACGGGTCAAGTACTCGGGGTCGGGTTCTTTCGGCCGAACGGCAACGGCTCCGGTGATGCTCGGAACGATGAGAACCCGGAACTCTTTGTGGGGAAGGGTTTCTAGCTTGTGCGATTTTTGCTCGGGGGCGTCATTCTTCATGGGCCGCCGCGTTCAGGATTTTTAGAAGTTCTGCAAGACTCTCGCGATCGAACATTGCGCGACGTATGGGAAAGGAGACGCTTTCGCGGTCGGAGTCTATTTTGTCGGGATCGTACTTGAGAAAGTTTAAA
This sequence comes from uncultured Acidobacteriota bacterium, assembly GCA_963820895.1. Taxonomy (GTDB): domain Bacteria; phylum Acidobacteriota; class Terriglobia; order Terriglobales; family Acidobacteriaceae; genus Sulfotelmatobacter. The sequence goes on along the minus strand of CAWGBW010000012.1, from coordinate 16,319 downwards.
GCGCGGGTTGTAGGGGAATTGTCACTGTTCACTTGCCGTCCTAGCGGTTTGTTCCGCTCACTACCTACCCCGATGGTCGGGGCTACTGCCTGAATCCTTACTGCAAACTTGGTGCCAAACTTGGCCGGTTACCCGTAAGCCGTTGAGGATGCTTGAGATCTAGGCAAAAAGCAGGGAAGCAGGGCATGCAAAACTTCCTCTAAGTGGTAAAAAATACGCACATAAGTGCGTAAAATTACACAGTAATCTTACTACGCAAGCCAAAACGAAGTCAAGCACTTTTTCACTCTGAATTCATCATGCCTCGCGGATCGCAAGACGTCAAGCAGGTCTGGCAGTAAGTTGAGTATCTGGCTGGACATTCGACTCTAGATGGAATCACGCTGATCCGTGAGTGTCGTCACCGTTCGCCGTGAAAACCCTTGTCCGGTGTGGTGTGCTGAAAGTAAAGCGCGAGCCATTCCCGCGCCTCTTTTCGCCGTAATCCGATGTACGCATTGTCGCCAGAGACGGTGTACGCCGACAGTTCGGAGAGGACCACTTCCGCGTCGTCAATATCGTATCCGCTCTTTTCAAGGTAGGGCAGGGCCTTGCGCGTGACCGGATGCTCGAGCAGGATCCGCGGAGTGCGCCTCTTGTGTAGACCGTTTCGCCACTGGTAGAGGTGATAGCACTCATGCGCGATGATGCGATCCCGACAGCGACGATCCGGGCCATCTTGAACTATGCAGATTCCGGCCCGCCGGCAACGTTGCAGCACTGCCGTGAGTGAGTCCACCGCGGTTCTGCCTCTCTCGCTTAGTCCACGGATGCGCCTCAGTCGCGCAATACATTGACCTATCTCTCGATCCCGAAGAGCGATTCCCCTGAAACCGTCGCGTCCGACGAGCCGTTCTACACAGCGCAAGGGTTTGATCGTTGACGAGCATCACAGGGCTAACCCGTGCTCCGCAGTCGCCAGGGAAAGCGCTCCGCAGCCGACCACCAGACTTCTTCGGCGAAAGTTGTGCATTTGTCATCGTGGAATGATGTCACAACGGAGCTGCTCGGAGAAATGGCACGCTCAGAATGCCCCGCGCGACGCATTAGCCCGGTTACCTACGAGGGAATTCGATTCTCCGTGGTCGTGGAGGTCGGAATCGCGGAAGGGAAGTCGATTCGGAATAATTCAGAGGGTAGTTTGAAATTTTGTTGGAGAGGGAAACAGGGGAACTCAACGGTCGCCGGCCAAGCTCGGGATCGCGGTGGTGGGGTTCGGGGTAGGCTCTCTTTAGCCGCCGATACACGTCCGCGATCATTAATTCTAAAGGACTTAACGAATCGAGGCCGGATCAGCAGCCAATCGGCAGGGAATATGCGCATCAAGTGCAAGTGATTGACGCCATTGGATGTTACATCCATTGTCGGGCTTCCGAAGTCTCCAGGCTAAGCCAGACTAAAAACGCCGAGAGTGGGGATGGGGGCGAGATTTCCAGGCAGGTCTCCGCGAATCAACGTAATAAGTGAGGACTTACGGGCACACGAGAGACATCGGGCCGTAAGGTTCATGCCGCGTCGCCGGTTATGTTCCGGTCATAGGTCGGTATTTGATGCGCTCTGTCAGCGAGTTACAGCGACACCTCGGTTTTAGAATCCGCTGTGTCGTTCTGCGGACGATTGGCAGTGGATCGGCGCTCGAGTTTTTTTCAGGAATCAGACAGGGAGACGCTCCGGAGAACGGTTATTCCTCTCCAAAGAACTTTCGCAAAGCAGGATCAAGGCCGCTTTCCGCTTCCGGAGAAGGCTCCTTCGGTACCGTTACAGAAAGATGGCTCCTTCCGTACCGTTGTCTCGCTCTTCGGTGTGGGGTTAGCCTGGTGTTGGATCCGTCGTCCAAAGGATAGGACGCCAAGGTTTCTAGATGGAGGATTGGTTCTGGTCAGGTCCCTCTCCCCCACGCCTCGGAAATGCAGGTTCGATTCCTGCCGGGTCTTCTCAGTAGCAACGTTAGTGCAAGAATGCCCTCTCTTGCAACATTCAGATGGGTCAGTGGTGCCTATTGACCTTTGGTAACTCTCTCTCCTCTTACCCCTGAGAGTCTCTTCATACGCTACACTGCATCTCCTGAAATAGTTCCGGTGGGATAGGTAACCTACCTACCGCCTGTTTGCTCTTGGCTAGTTCTCACGGCGAAGGGTTCATTGAATTATTCCGGTCTGATCGGACACTTTTGTCTGATCTCTATGGGTCGAAACTGTACGTTCCGGCGTTACATCTCACGCTCCACTTTCTCATCCTATCCAGCCCTACCACTATGACTACTATGATCTTTAGACTACTATGATCAATATGGGTCGAAAGCTTCGCTTTTGACGATGGTGTTTTGAACTTTAGGAGCAACTGCAACCCCACCGACAAACCGGCATGCGAATCTAAACTTGGTTGCTACACCACCATGACTCGATTAACACGGCTTTGCCACCTGATGAAGGAAGCTGTCTGCTTCGGCAAATTTCCGGTAATCACTCACGCGATGAGGATTGACGGACAGGATTTCACCCAGCCGCACAACCGGTAGAGAGATGTAGTCGTCCCCGCGCATTGCTTGCAGATGATAGGCAATCCTCAAGAACTTTTGGTACTTCTTGCTCAGGCGATTGGTCTGGAATGTGACAGGGAATCTATCAGCCATCCGAGCGGCCGCGGTTAACGGCGCCTCATTAGCACCCAGCTTCACCTTGTCCCAAAGGGCTTCCAAATCGTCAACGGCCTCGTCGGGACTATCGTATCCAAGGGCCGTCAGGTCGCCGAGAATCCGTTGTAGGATCGGAACAGCCTCGTAGCCGTGTAGTGATGCCATCATTTGATCGTCCTTGAGTTCCCGCACCATGTCCCAGTACGGGTGTTTGTAATCGCCGTCGCTGGAGGGCGCTCCGCAGTGAGGATCATCCGCGCGGATCGTCGAGGTACCGTTGGAGTACCGTTTCCACGTGAGCAATAGTTTCGGCTGAAAGTTTAGCCACGGCGCACCCCACGATCGTAGAGAGTGCCGTTCGTTTCTGAAATTGCGCGGCGGAGTTCGGTCAGAGCTCGGTAAAACTTCAGCGCCGAACATACGAGCACCTTGGAAGTACGTCTCGGCTAGGCGTTCAACGCTTCCGTCGGGATCGTGGAAAAGGAGGTCAACATACTAGTACTTGTGGTTTGTTCGCAGCGCACGAACACGGCGCCGGATGCGAGAAGAAATGCGGCCTGCGGTAACTGCCGCGTGCGGTAGGTATCCAACATTCTCAAACGTCCTCATAAGCCCTCACGGTTAAAAGTTTCCCCGCCGAAATTCCAGCTTCCAGCGGGGTGGTTACCGGCTTCATTTCAGGACCGAATTTTTTCTCCATCTGCGCGCGAAGCTCTTTCTGAGCCCAGAATAGTTGCCTGGCTCCTACCGGCGTGTCTGCAGCGAGCTCCTGCACTTCCCAGCCGAGTTTGTTTCTTCGTCCAGAAAGACGAATTCAGCCCTCCCCGCTTCGCCGCGGATTTCCGGAACCTCAGCTCCGCGGGCCAGGATAAAGATTGCTAGTTGCAGATTCCTTGTTCTGTATTCGTCCATTAGAACTTTCCTGTGACGCGAAAGTATTCGTCCATCGTCGCCGGCTTGATTCCAAGAGTTCGGCAGTACTCGACGTAGTGCCGGTAAACCGTTTCCTTGTCCATTTTTGGGTTCCTAGTAATCTGCAGGGGGCTATCGTGCGGCATGGGGAATTGGGTCACTCATGGAGAGATCGCGCAATGCAATGGGTTTCTGTGCATTGGCGAGGCATTCCTTCGTGTGCACTCGACCGCCTGAACCGAAACTGATAACCGTTCCCTTGCCAGGGCGCACAGTTTCCGCACTCCTTGCAGATGGACTGCCCCGACTCGTTCGCTCATTCTTGTTGCTCCTGACCTATGCCCAAAACTATGACCAACGCGACGAAATGTAGCCCTAACGTGACTACACTTGTCCGCATTGGCGTTCTGAATAATTCTTTTGTTGTGTTGGGAATAACTCAGATTACGGGCGAATCTCGAAGAAGTTCGGAGTGAACTTTGCGACTTAAAATCCGCAGGAGCTAACCGCTCTGTGGGGGTTCGATTCCCCCTCCCGGCACCAGCTTTCCTTCGTGTTTTCAATGGTATGCGCTTTCTGGCAAGGTATTCCACCCAGGGTCAATCTTCTGTTGAAACTGCCAACTGTAGTAAAACTGTAGTAATTTTACGATCTTCATCAGGCGCCCTGTGATTCGGCGAGTACATCGACAGCCAGAGCGTGATCAGGAACAGGGGGGGCTAGTTGATGGTGGTTGGATTGGTGTCTTGGTGTGCATATGTGCTGCGCATGCGCTCAAGTTTTCGGATCGCATCCCTCTTGTACTCGTCGGTCGCCTTCGCATAGGTCCCAACGATACTGGCGCTCGAATGGCCAAGCATTTGTGCGATAAACAACGAAGACACGCCTTCGCTCATCAACCGACTTGCGTGCGAATGACGGAGATTGTAAAAACGAATTTTGGGACGCCAGCGTCTTTGAGCGTTTTTCTCCCGACCATGGCGAACGTCGTTTAGTCGTTGGCTGGATTGCGCATGTTGGGAAATACAAAGGTGGAGAACTCTGGCCCAAACAGCTTCCGCCATCGCAAGAGCTCTGTTTTGCACCTACTCGACAGGGGAATATTTCTGATGCCTGCCTTCGTTTTGGAGCTTTGAACCCGAACAATGTCGTTTGAAAAGTCGATGCTTTCCCATGTAAGAGCGAGTGCTTCGGTATGTGATCGCATCCCGGTCTCAAGAATCAAGACTATGAGCGCGCGCATATAGGGAACACTGGCGCTCAGAATCCTCTCCTCCTCTTCGAAGGTCACGATGTGGGGTGTTCGCTGACTTCGCTCCTTTAAGGGCTCCACGTCGACCATTGGGCTGCGTCCAATCAATCGCTTGCGTTCTGCGAGGCGCATCATCCTTCTCAGAACCCGGAGGTCGTGGTTGATTGTTGCGGGTTCTATGCCTTCCCCCAACCTCGCCTGTTTATATTTTTCGATGCTGTCCCCAGTGACATCAGAGATTCGCCGATCTGCAAAATGCTCCTTGAGTTTCTCGACGGATGAGGAATAGCGACGACGCGTGTTCGGATGCTGCACAGTCTTCAAGAATTCCTTTGCATAGTCTTCGAAAATAGGAGGATTCGAACTCGGCAGGTAATACCGCCCTTCGAATACTTCCGTCTCCCAGCGTGAGAGAAGCTGATCAGCCAGCCGCTTGTTTGATGTGTGGGCGCTCTTGCAGCGCTGGCGACCATGCGATGGTTACGGCCATCATCCAGTTTCGACTACCCGCGCGCTTGTATAAAGTCCCCATTACGCTTGTGAACTGGCGAGTTTGTTCTTGGTGCACAACCGATGCACAGTCCAAACCGACAAACCCCACGCCTCGGCGAGGCTTCTGAAACTTTCTTCAGTCCGGGCTCGCTCCCTTCGCAGCTGGTCAATTTCTTTGGCTGTTAATACTCGAAGAGGCGGCCGTCCTATCCGTTTTCCAGCACGCTTGGCTTGCGCGATTCCAGCTCGAACTCTTTCTCTAAGAAGATCCCGCTCAAATTCGGCCACCGTGGATAAAACACCGAAAACAAGCCGACCTGAAGGTGTGCTAGTGTCCAGATCCTGCTTTACTGCGACTAGATCAACATTGAGCCGCTGCAACTCCAGCGATATATCCAGCAATTGGCGTAAGCTTCTAGCCAGCCGATCAAGGGCCCAAATGCAAACAGCTCCGAATCGTCCGCGACGAACCTGGCGCATCATTTCATCAAATGCTGGACGGCTCTCCTTAGCTCCGCTCTGCCCCTTGTCGCAAAAAATTTCATATTTCCAACCACGTTGATCCACCAACTGTCTTAATTCTGCGAGCTGCGAATCCGTCGATTGCGCGTTTGTTGAAACTCGCAAATATAAGGCAACTTGCTTTTTACCATTGCGACCTCCTTTATGCGGTTATTAGAAACAGCTATTGGTCGGAAAATGCGCAACCTGGAGCGATGTCCGGGAGCGACGGAGGAAAAGAATTTCCGTAGCACAACCGCGGTTCTAGATTCTGCTAGTAATTCGCAAACGAATCGGTCCAACAAAGCCGCTCAATCACTTCCGTTTTCTGAGGCTACAACTTATCTAAAGTTCCCACCGTAGTATCCGGATGGTACAAGTCTTCGTCTTTTCGCGCGAGTTGGAGGGCGTCCATCCTCTCACATTCGGTCGACCCTCAATATGCTTTTCTGGTTTATTGCGCTCGTCGTTTAGATAGAAAAATGCGTTCGCATCTCCGACGACTGTCGCGCCTTCGCGTTAACTGTCAAATTCAACCGTGCCACCGTTGCCGTCTAGTTTCTCGATAGCACGTTCCGCTTCCCAATCGTCCTTTATCTCAACAACTCCGAACACTTCGATCTTCCTGTTTCGAAGTCAATCCAGATCTTCATCGCCTTCAACGTGTCCGTGAGTCCAAAAAGTTTCAGATCCTCTTCGGTCACATCCTCATCAGAAATTCGCGACAAATACTCATGATTGGCTCTCATGCGACGGACTTGTTGACTTGTTGTTAGATAGAGCGTCGAGCAGCTGTTGAACATCGCACTCTCTGAACCGTACGCAACGAGCCGGCTGAACCGAACGCACTGGAGACGTCCCGCGCTGAGCCATGATATGCGGTCACTCTGGATATTTCAGTCGCTCAGCCAACTCGCGAAATCAGCCATTTCTCCATATGAAGGGTCTCCTTAACAAAACCACCAAAACCACAAAAGCAAACGGTGCTATTTTTCGCGGCGATACGTGATCTGATTTCCCAGTCAGCGGGTGAACAAAGCGAACTTTGTCGCCGACGTCCTTGCAATTTCCGAAAGAGTTTCTCTGGCTCTGGAACAAACCGTGGTCGCGGAGCTGGCAAGAACAGCTTGCGATTGCTCCTTTCGGGTTTGTTCGCTCGTCGAATGACTCCTGCGTGTTCTGCGTAGCGCAGCTTTGAGTAGGCTTGTCCTTGGAGATTTTGAGATCCTTCATGATGTCTTTAACATCGACGGGACTACTTTTGCGGGCGACAATCTCTTCGACGAGCCTCCTGGTGGCCTCTCCTGCGACCTTGTTCAGGTGAAGGCTCTCGACGAATACGGAATCAAAGATCAGGGCTGTGATTGCAAAATCTGCAAAGTCTACCTCCAGTTGCCCGGTTTAGACGATCTTCGATCTGGTTGAAAAGATCGAATCAAGCGCGACGGTGCGGCATGCCTCAACGAATGCCGGGTAATAGCGGCGAACCCGCAAGTCATCAACAAACAACCCCTTTGCTACCTTCGTGAACCACGGGGAGAAAACGACTTTCGTCCCGATCCTTTTCTCCAACAGGGGATGGACGGCGTGCCAGACCCTACGTTCCTTGCGACTCAAACAATCCCCCGTCTGGGTGTACGCCTCGGTGATTCGACGGGTTTGCTGGGGAGACTCGTCAACCCAAAGTGAGACGTGCCTGTTCTCGTCGTCTATTTGAGGCGATTCTTGGTGGAAGTTGAGATTGCGGCTACGGGTCCGCGCGCGACATACCGTTTGGTGACACGCTTCCCGTCTTCGAACCTGGTAACAATTCGAACCAGTTTGCCTTCGCTAATAAGAAGCCGAATCGGATCGATTGTGCCCGCCGCTTCGTTTTGCTCTTGTATACAAATGACCTTGTGGCGGAAATCTGATCCGGAATAATTCCAAGCTGTTTCGGACGCGCTCGTGATTTCGGCCACGGCGCTTTTGAGCGTCAGACTAAGAACTCGTCGCAACAGCCAGTTCTTTCCACCTGAGCTTCGGCCCTTTACGAAGGCGTTAAGCGGGCGGGGAAGAATCCGCGACACGATCACAATCAGCAACACTAGTGCGTTCTGCTCCTCGCCGACAAGCCCTGCCTTTTTCACCGCTTGCTAGGAACCATTGAAAAAGTCTGGTGATTGCAGCAGCTTCAGTGCTTTTTTCTCCGTGCGGCGTCGCTCTGGCCGCGTTATTTTGCTTTTGCCCATAGCGATCCTTTCTTGAAAGTCTCGCGACCAGCGATCCAATGCCCGACTAATGTCGTCATTGATGGCAGAGGTACGAGGAACCGATGAATGTTTACAATTCCGTGCTTTTGTTGAGATACCGCCGAACTCTCCGGATCGAGGCGGCCCGACGTTTTGCTCCGGCAATGATCCGGTTGGATTCATTGGCGGGTCTTCTGCTCAGGTGCTGTTCAAGTCGTTTCCAATCGAACTCGACGAACTGCAGATGTTTGGGATACACGGTGTCCGGCAAGACACAGAAAGTCATCGAGCGTCGAAATGCCATCGCGGCGTAAAAGGCTGGAGTGCAATTCCACTTCGACCCGATCGACCCCTAGTTCCTTCTTTTGGATAACAACGGACGAATTTGTCCAGTCTTGCGGCTACCGTAGGGCGCACTGCGTTTGTTGTCTCTTTTTGCATAGCGACGACTCTTTCCAAACACTCCATGTTGTCGAACGAAATGCGTGTCGATTCCGGCCGATGGTGGAAAATCGACCGCGATCTCTACGATCAAGAAACGAAAATAACGACAGTGCTTCAGTACGTGTTGAATTTGTTCGTAGGACAAGCCAGTTTTGTCATCTGCGACGATGGTGACCTTCCATGGCTTCAGCCACTTTTCAGTCGTTGATACTGCCAGAAAGTCTCTGTGTCGTCTGAGTGCTCCGATACCGACGACGCGGGAATATGTAGACGTCGATGTCTGGCAACGCACAAAGCCAATCACGGACTACCTTGTAGCCTTTCAGAAGTGGCGGGCTCTTCCCCCCCGCGGCGCCGACGACACGATTTGCACTCGATCAAGCCGCACCTGAATGAGCCTCGCTCCGGCTGTCCGCCGGTTGTCCCTTATTCATCGCACTTCTGAGCGTCTGCTGGGACCCGACGCTCATAGAAACTGCCGAACTCCTCCGAGAAAACTGCCAGAGTCGCCTCACCTCGGGTCGTGATCTCGGTGATGCGGCCTTTGAAGCACCCTCTTTTCGTGCGAGCCTGGAAAACCACCGAATCGCCGATTTTGAGCGTTTTCGCAGCTTCTCGGTCCAGTCTCCTCCCGGCGGCAATTTGTCTTTTCACAAATCGCATTTGACTCTCCAGCTAAACCTCTGTTGTTCCGCGTATAACATTTGCTTTTCTCCTTATTTAGGTTGTTAGCCAGGCTGGGCCCTGACAGGAGTCGAACCCGGTCGAGCTGTACATTGCTGGATCTCATTTCAGAACCTAATTGGCAGTTGGCGCCCAACGCGAGCCTCCAACGCTTCTAGCCGCTCGATCCTCTCTATCAGGCGAGGCATTTCCGGAGAACCTTGTTGAGCTCTCCGCCTCCGACGGTTAACGAGTGCAGCCTGTGCAAGACTGCCTTCCTCTGGCTGGGTGCCTTGGCGCAATCTAACTCCGACAGTGCTGCAAGCACTGAGTCTTCCACGGTAGTTCGCTTAGCTTCCCTTGATCTGTGCTGACGCATATCGCATCCTCTCTCCGGACACTCAACGTCCCGGTCATAGTGGGCTCATAATTCGACAGCCTGACTAAACGCCGGTTGGCGGTGCGATAGTCGCAATCAAACCTGCCAGGCTCTCTCGACGAGTAGAAGAGCGGCCCGGATTGTTTCCTTTGCTTGAGGAACCAGCAGGTGCCGGACCTCGATGACGATGAATGCATCTGCGAGGGTCCCATCTGTGTTGGCTAGCTGGATTTCGTCTCCGACGGCCGGAACCCGATCTGCCGGGTAGTTCCGAGTTAACCAGCGTGTCTTCGCGCTGTACTCCTGAATCGACAACTCTACCGAGCCGTCGTCCATCCGCAGAGTGGGAAGTCCCATTCGCGCAACCTCTATCGCTAATTTGCTCGTCTTGCTTGTGATCATTCTCATTTGAGTCCTCTATGTGGTCTCGGGGCGAACCGCCTCCAGGTTGAAACGATTCTCGATTTGACGGTTCCCCTTGCGAGCATTAGAATTAGCTAGATTATTTGCAGGAGTCAATAGAACGATGAACTCTAGCGCTCAATCCCGACGTCGAACTCTAGCAGTACCCGCCTTATCGCAAAAGGCCAAGAAGTTGCTCGAGGGTTCGCCAATCTTCAGGACGGCCCGGCGGGTCTTAAATGGTTTCAGAGGAATTTCCCGCAAGTTCTGAGACGATAAGACGCCGATTCTGAGTATGCCCTCGTCAGTGTCCGATGATTCCGAGGAATCGCACCCTTACTTTTCACACGCAGCCGATGACGAGCAGAAGTACAGGTACTGGCTTTTGCCCTTGCGGGCGAGCTTGCGGAAAATCTGGCGAGCTCCCGATACGCGAACGAAGCAGTGGGGTATGTTCAGAATCTCGCAGGACTTTTTTTTACAGGGAAAGCGCGGTTTGATTCGTTCTCCTTTAGACAATCCTTGGGACGATCTGCTAGAGCTCAAACCGAGCGCGACCGACGATCTGCTAATGGAGTTCTTGGGATGGGCTGACCTTACGCGGTATTGCGAGAACCCGGATTGCACGGCGCCATACTTTATTGCTGCCAAGCGCAGTCAGAAGTGCTGTTCTTCGGATTGCTCCCAGGTCGCCCAACGTGAGTTCAAGCGATTGGTGGGCTAAACACGGACGAACGTGGCGAGCAACAAGGACTAGGCGGTCAAAATGAGAAGCATCTCTTACGTCGATTTACTGATCGCTGAATGGGGCTCAAGAAGCAGCCCATTAGAGTTCAAGCGTGTATGCGTCAAGTGCTTGGCGAATTGACTTTCTAAGCACAATTGGTACTCCGCAGGAATCCCAAGCTGCAGGTCCTCATTCTCCCCGAGGCGGGCTTTAGCGTCTGGGCCTATTTCCCAGTCCATCGCCGCAGGACTATCGTCCGGGAGCTTGGTGTTCGGCTGAATCCCACCGCCCGCGTGCTGCTAGTGCTAGACGAGAACCAACTGCAACGACAGTCTTCGAAAAAGACTAAGGCTGAATTCAGGGATCACCTCGGCCATGTGCTGCTCTACCTCCGCACGCCGAGGGAGCCGAACGACTGTGAGGACGCATCACGAGAGTGGCGACGGTCTACCCCAGGCCTCGGGCTCGAATCGTGTGATGCATTTATTCATTTCTGTCGAACTTGCTCTCGACACAAAAAAACACTCGCCCAGGGTTACCGGGATCTCGTTGCTGTCTGTCGACTTAGCCGGGAATGAACCTTGTTGGGCAGATTCCTGAAGACTTCCCTCTTCAAACTTTGTACTCTGACTGATCTCTTACTCAATTCATTACGAACACTCTTCCTTACTCACTTCTCAAGTGCCAAGTGGCGAGTGTTTTTTTGTGTTGATAGTATTTAGGTCGTGCCGGAGGCTCTTGCGGCGTCAAGCTTGTGAAGGAATACGAGCGCCATTTCGCTGTTTCAAGTAACGGACTGCCGCTCCGGTACGGCCAATTCCAGCGCTGCAGTGAATAAGCACTGGTTTCTGCAAGTGGCGGTACGCGTCCCATACTTCTTTTAGGTGATGGTCTGAAAGCGGGGGCTTCCGCATATTGGGGGCGTTGGTGTGGGCACCCGTGCCTGGAATTGTAGTAGCCAGCCAGATCCATCCTGACCTTTTCATAGAACTTCAACTGGTGATCATCCAGCAGGCAGATTATTGACCTAATTCCAAACTCTTTGCGTGCTGTTTCAATCCAGCGATCTACAACTGATTTTGGTACTTGACTGCCGCGCTTCAGCTCCACTCCGGGCCTTCTGCCGCGCATGAGACCGTGTGTAATTACCCACTTGAATGTCTTTGCTTTCTTTTCATGCCCCTCCGGGGATGCGTTTCGCATAGGTACTACATTGTAAGGACCATGCTGGAATCCGCAATCGCTAGGGAGAATTTGTTCAAAAAAGTGCGTTCAGGGAGTTTTAGGGCGATTTGGAGGTTTGGGTGGCGTCTGAAACAGGTCTTTGGCGGGGGTTTCCTTGCCACCACACGCATTTAGATGTCAGGGCTGGTGGGTGGGGTAGGGGAGGCAAAATCTGGGTGCAAAATGATCATTTTGCTGGAGGCTATTATAACTTATTGATATAATGGTACGTACTGATTAATAACCGGGGTACTTCATATTAATTAGTACTTTCAGTCGTTCTTTCAGAACTGTGACTAAAACTTCAGCCTGTTTTGGGTCTGTGGAGTTTCCGCCAATGCTTGGCGAGACCAACGGTACACTTAAAAATGCCTTCGATTCGCCTTAGAAATAAGAAACCATCAGGTTCTTCCACAATTGCCACTCCTATCTAGTCCCTGCCCGTAATGTTCACCGAAATTGGATTGACAGACTTGCTAAAACTTACTGCGATTGCCGAGTGACGGCCGACAAGGCCGCCCTTTACGATGCCGATGTTTTGCTGAAGTGATCTCCAGAATGTGTGCCCGAATTCGGGACGTTACTTCGTAGAGCGCAGCCCTGAAAAGGCTGGCGTCGGCGGTTCAACTCCGTCCCTGGCCACCATGTTTTCAATGAGTTAAAGGAAATTGTTAAACCTCTCTCAACAGCAAAAAGGCCCTCTATCGTGGGTGTAACAACACGTTCCGTGAAGGACGCCTGAAGATGCATCTTATTGAAGGTCATGGATTTGACACTATGCGATGTATTGAAGAGCGCAGCCTTTAAATCGATTTTGCGCTCTAGCCTTCTAACCACTTAAAAAGTAATGATATAGCGGCAAAGGTTAATGCTAGCGGGTGCGCCAGCGTTTTGGCCCAAATCTCACGCGACGCAGAGCTCGTTCGCATCTGAGCCGACGGAGAGGAAGGCCATGTCTGAGGAACTTGTTGAACGCGAAGATCTGACGTTCGACGGCGCAGGAACGCCGTCGTCACGGCACGGCCAAATGGTTGGCCGGGAATGAGGGCATCGAAGGGAACGGCAAGGAATTTAGACGACTGTAAGTATGCGGGGCGTATTTAGGGCTGCTTAGAACGCCTGTCACGCAGGCGGCGGGTTCGAGTCCGTCGCTCCCGCCAGTGTTCGAGTTCCAAGAATGGAGTACCCATCGAGGATCGGCACCTTCAGGCGCGCGCTTCCCTCGTTCCTTAATCTGTTGGAGATGATGGCGAAGCCTATCGATGACTTCCTCTCGCTGGCCGTCGACGAGTTCCTGCTGCAGTTCTTCCAGAGCGAAAGTGGACGACGTCGTGATGATGAATTTCTTCGGCGCAACCTCGCTGCTGAGTTCGAGCCAGAGGCCATGCAGCAGATCGATCTCCTTGGGCGTCAGGTGCGGCGCGTGTGGCCGAGATAAAAGATCTGCTCCTGGCCGCTCGGGAAAGAAGATCTCAAGCGTCAGTTGGGGTTTGGATCGGGCAAGCGTTCCCATGCCAGTCCGGCGATCCGCGCTTCTTCCGCACCGGTGTGTCGGGGAAGCTCCCAAGCACGACCGTCGAGGACTGCAAGCTTTGGGCGGCGCGCAGGATTGCTCCCATTTATCGGTCGCCGCCGCCACGGCCAGATGAATGGTCTTTCCCTTCTTCTCGGCCAGCTCGAGCGCGCGGGTAAACAGCTTCTGTTCTTCGAGGCTGAAGAGCTGGTCGTGCGTCAATTCGTATTCGCCTCCGCCGCTGCGCTGCAGGAAGCGCAGATGAAGAACCACGACGTCCTGTCTTGCGGGTGATCGACGCGGTCGAGTACGGCGCTGAGGTTGTACAGCGTGTTGTAATTGCGAACCATCACCAGAACGTTTCCGGGCCGGACGCCGAGGTGCTTCGGGAGTGAGATCGTCGCCGGCTTCCAGATTGAACTGATCGAGTTCCGCGTGTTCGGTCGCGCGCTTCTTTGTCATTCTTTCGGTGATCGAGAAAATCGCGAAGAAAATCAGCGTGAATGCGACGCCGGAAATCGTCGCAACCTGCTTCGTGAAGAGATTGATGATGCACAACGCGACCAGCGTGAGCGTGATCAGGCCCAGACCGAGAGGAATTTCGATCTTGCCGATCTTGAAATTGAACGGCACGCGGAATTCGCGCTCGCCCGGTTGCTTGTAGCGAAGCACCAGCACGGCCAGGCCCTTCATGGCGAAACTCCACATCACGCCGAAGGCGTAGGCTTCGCCGAGGAGGAAGATATCTCCGCGGCTCAGAAGGATCGTGAGGATCTGCAGACCGACCACCAGATTCAGAATGCGATGCGAGGTTCCGAAGCGGCGATGCGGATGGCGAAACCATTGCGGAAGAATTCCGTCTTCGGAAACGCGGTTCAGCACGCCGTTGGAACCGACGATCGACGTATTCACCGCGCCCGCCAGCATCAGACGCCGACGACGACGACAAATCCGCGGAAAGCGCAGCCGCAAGGACAGCGGGCCCGACGAGATACATCGCCAGACCGCCGATGGGATTGTCGAAGAAATTGTTGCGAACCGAGTCCGGAATGATCATCACCGCGAAGAACGCCACGCCTGCCGTGAAAATCAGGCTGTAAACAAAAATGACGAATCCGGCCTTTTCCAGGTTCTTCAGCTTGGGATGTTCGATTTCGCGATAGACCTGCGCCATCGTCTCTTCGCCGCTCATGGCGAGGACGGAATGACCGAGCCCGATCAGAATCCCGATCAGCCCGATCGTGTACGGCAGCGATGTGTTCTTCAGCCAGCCCAGCGCATCCTTCGAATAGACGTCAGGTTCGAGAGATGAGGCAACGGCGGAAGGTGCGCGCCTCGAACCCAGAGCGTGTAGATGCACCAGACGATCATCAGCACCACCATGACCGTGGTGACGTACATGATGCGCAGCGCTTTCTCGCTGGATTCGGGAATGCCCTTGATGTTTTCCCACCAGAAATAGATCGTCACCGAGTGCGCAAAGAATGCCGCGGTCGAATTCACCGGCAAGCTGAAGCTCGAAGTGGAAGTAGGCGCAGAAGCTCGTTCAACAGACCGACCAGATACAGGCCCGCGGAAACGCCGCTGATCGGGCCCGGTCAGGATGTAGTCGAACATCAGAGCGGAGACCGAAAACTTTGGCGAGCGTCGAGCCCATCGCCTCTTTCACCACGCGATAGACGCCGCCGCGCACGAACATGCTGCAGCTCTCGATGTACAGGGAGCGGACGGCGAAAGAGAGCACCATGATCGCCAGGATGAACCACGGCGCGGTTCTTCCGATGAAGTGCTCGGCAATGGCGCCCGCGTAAAACGCGGACGAGCCCATGTCGTTCAGCACGACCGCGGCCGCCCGCCAGAAAGAAATGAATGCCAGCATCGCGGTTGAAGCGACGAGTACCTTCTGCGCCCCGTTAAGAACAGCGGCAGGCTTGTTTGCGTGATTTTGCATTTTGGATTTTCGAATTCAGGGCGAACTTGTTGCCCTTTCACTATCCTCGACGAGGCAACCGCAGTACTCGACAGTGACACACCTACCCGGTGCTTTGATGGATGCGTGGATTCACCAAAGCCCGACTCCCGACAGCATCATGAAAATTTACTAAAACTTTCATAAAGATTTCGTAAAAGCTGAAGGACAGCCTAGCCGCTTGGGGAACGCACCGATTGGGAAGTAATGGCCTAAAATAGCGGGCGGGGGAAACGAATTGGGTCGCAGTTGGTTACGGGTATTCGCGTCCTTAGCCGCCGTTGGAACCGTTACGGTCGTGGCGCGCAGCCTTGTTCCGGTGAATGCGACGACGGTGGGATTCGCATATTTGCTGGTCGTCTTGATCATTGCAAGCACTTGGGGATTTGTTGAGGCAGCGCTGTCTTCCATTCTCGCTACTCGTTTTTAACTTCTTCTTTTTGCCCGCCAGTGGGAACTTTCACGATTGCTGATCCGCAGAACTGGGTGGCTCTGTTCAGCTTCTTGGCCACATCGTTGATCGCGAGCCGGCTATCGGCCAAAGCCAAAGCCAGAGCTTTGGAAGCGATCGAACGGCAGCAGGACGTAGAACGCTTGTACAGTTTCAGCCGAGCGATTCTCTTGATTGACAGAACCGGGCCGTTTCCCAGGCAGCTTGCCGAAAAACTGTTAGAGATTTTCAAGATCAATACGGCTGTGTTGCTCGATCGCCGGACCGACGAAATATATCGAGTTGGAGGTACCTCCGAGGACGATCTGGAGAAACATGTTCGCGCGGCAGTCGTCGGAGGAGGTTCTTTTGCCGTATCAGGAACGGATCGCGTCGTAGTCCCAACTACTTCACGGCTCCGAGGCTGTGGCTAGCCTTGGTTTACGTGGTCCAAAGATGCCGGAATCGCTCCTGAACGGGATCGCCAATTTGGTTGCCATTGGTTT
>CAWGBW010000011.1:0-227078 GCA_963820895.1 uncultured Acidobacteriota bacterium | reverse complement strand
ACGAGTCAAGCAATGCGGCGGCGAGTTCGTATTTACCGTCGGCTGCCAGGCGTCCCACGGTCTTCGTCAGTTGGCTTTCCGACAAGCCGAGGTAGTCCACCAGGAGTTCCGCACGGTCGGAACGGCTCAGATGATCGAGGCCTTCGAGGTTTGCGTTCCAGTAGCCGACGTTCTGGTCATACAGGCGATCGATCACGTGGTCTCGCATAAGAAAATATGGCAAATATACCGCGGGATTTCCGGTGAGCAGGTCCGGGGGAATCAGATTCGCCTGCTGGATCGCGGCTCGCTCCTCGCCGTGACGGACGGAATTCAGCACTTGTTCGCGAAGCCAGACGAGGTCCAGTTTTAGTTGTGCCAACATCGCGGGAGACCCGAAATTCCGCGTGAGGGGCTCGTGACCGTGCAATAGATACTGCGGATTTTTCTGGACCACGATGTCGATGGCATCCAGCAAGCCCTGGAGATCTCCTTCCTCAACAAAGGGCGCTCCCAGATAAGGCATGATGAAATCTCCCACGAACATGACGCGCAGATCCGGCAGGTTGATGAGCATGGCGTCGTGGGTCTCCCCTCCCTGCACCGGGATGAGTTCGACGCGCGTTCCTCCGACCTTCAATTCAGTCCGATGGTCAATTGTTCTGTCCGGCCTGAAGTTGTGTACGTCTGCGGGGCTGAAGCGTTTACCAAAAAACCGCTCGGCAAAGATTTCTGGCCCGTTCATCTCGCCAGCAATCTCGTCTCGATAGTTGCTTCGAGCAAAGAACTGAATGCGTGGATTCAGGGATCGGAAGTACGAGGTTCCACCGACGTGGTCCCAGTGAGAGTGCGTTACAAAGACCGTGGTCAGTTCCGGCAGGTTGGGCGCAAACGCTCGCAGTGCTTCGTAGGCTTCTTTTGCGGAGTCTGGACGGGTCCCGGCGTCGATGCCAATCAGTTCCCGCCCATCGTTGCTGACGACGAAATAATATTCTGTGAACTCGTACCCGGAGAGCGCGTACACGCGGCCCGGTACGATCTCGGTGATTCGCCGAGACGCGAAAGCATGTCCGGCCATAGCATCTTCCGAAAAAGGAGTGTCAGAGTGATCGGGCTGCTGAAGTCTTTGTAGCCGCTTCTCCGCAAGTAATCTTGCGCCTTCGCTTGTTCGCCCCTGGCCAGAGCGAGCTTTCCAAGGTGGTAGTAAACTTCGCGCAGCCAACCTGGATTTGGCGCCTTGTCGGCGTTCTGTTCGCACCAGATGAGTTCGTCCTGTGCAGCTTTCTGCTGGTGGAAAAAGCCCGGTAGCTCGGTGTAGACGATGCCAACGATCCAATTCACGACGAAGATATGCCCTCCCGAAAGCCTCCGCGCTTGTTCCAGTATCGCGATCGTGTCTTTTACATAGCCGATCCGGTGCAGCAAGGAGATGGAGGAGGCATTCTGAGCACGCAGCAGAACGATCGCGCTCAGATACAGAGACTTTTGAGGATCCGACAGGCGAGGTCCGAATTCCTGCAGGCGCCCCGAGATAAAATCCACGCCGTCATTCTGCAGGTTGGCGCTCGAATACTGCGCCATCAGTAGAAACAGGATTTGCGGATCTTGCGCAGGCCCGGTTCTGTTGATGGCCTTGAAGTATTCGAGCTCCGGGCGACGAGAACTGCTCGCGGAGGAATTTCCCGAGATCGAACCAGCATGTGTTCCGCGCATTCCGCACGCGAGGACTCCGAGCGCCAGCAGCACGGCCGATGCAAACAGGGCAAATATTTTCATAGGACCTCTTTTTGAAAAGCTTTTGCGGTCTACTCGATGTATATACATCTATACAGGATACAAAAATTAGGCTGCCAACGCGGCTTCCGTCAGCCGAGCTACAGTCTGTTTCATTTGTGCCCATTGCGAATCGCCCAGCTGCTGGCGCAATTTCTGTTCCGCCAACTCCCAGCAAGGTTGAGCCTCCGCCATTTGCCGCTTCCCAGCTCGTGTCAGACTGAATAGGCGCTCGCGGCGGTCCCTTCCCCGTTTCACCTGGACCCAGCCTTGCTTGAGCAGCAGGCCCAGCGTCCGGGTCAACGTCGTACTGTCCATTGCGAAACCCGCACTCAGACGCTTTTGATTTGCCTCTCCCGTGACGTCCAATGCGGTGAGCATGGCGAATTGCGTGATCTCGAGGCCCGTTTTTCGCAGTTCGCGGTCGTACGTCCGGGTGATCACACGAGTGAGTCGACGCAAATTCTGACAGGCACAGGGCAAGGGAAAAAGAGCGTCGACCGATGATTGTTGAGGCGCATCCCTTTTCATTCTGTATGTATATACATGCATCTATGCCCTTTGTCAAACCAGGTCGGAAATATGATCGAGACTCGGATGTATGGGTTGGGCGCAGGCCGCGTACTCGGTCTTCAGGAAAATCACTACGTTATGAAATGATTTCGGTCTGGCGATCACTACCTTAAAGGAATGTGTCCCGCTGTTCGACTCGCACGCCGTGCTGCGTTGATTTGCTCAGCCGCCGGCACGAAAGAAAGAGGATTGCGATGCCCAAGATTGGGAAAGTATCCGCCGAAAAAGTCGTAACGCACAGAATTTACGGAACTCCGCGAAAGGCATTGGCCATTCAGGACGTCGCGCGCAAGGGCACGCCACGAGAGGCTGCAATCTCGTTCTTGAAAGGAATCGCGCCCGAGCTGAAGCTTCCCGCCGATCTGAGTGGGTTGAAATACGACAAGGCGGTGAAGAGTCCTCTGGGAACCCACGTGCTCTTTCAGCAATACCACGACAAGAAGCCAATCACTGGTGCGTGGGTGAAAGTCGATCTCGATCCGCGGAACCGCGCGTATCACTTTACGAACAACACGATGCCGGTCCGCATGCTTGAGAAATCGGCCAAAAAGGCAACTAGCAAGGACTGGACGCAAGGGGAAGCGAAAAAGAAGGCTCTTACAACCGTCAAGGCGACGCCATCGCGCATTCGTGGGCAAGTGACCAGCGAACTCGTCAATTTCCCAGTGGGCAAGACGGTCCAACCGGCGTGGAAGTTCGTGATACCCGTCTCTGCGCCGCCACATGATTGGCGGATCTATATCAGCAAGAGCAGCGGGGCGGTCCTGCACAAGGAAGACATGATTAAGACGGCCACTGGTAAGGGCATGGTGTTCGATCCCAATCCGGTAGTCACGCTGAACAACACGACATTGAAAGATTCGAAGCCGGTTCCAGACGCCGCTTATGAGCAAGTCCAGTTGCGTGGTGTTGCTGCTTCGGGATTTCTCGACGGGCCCTACGTGAGCACAGCTAAAACCAAGAGGAGGGTGAAATCCACGAAGCATACGTTTCTGTTCAAGAGAAATCAGGCGGGCTTCAAGGAAGTAATGGCGTACTTCCACATCGATCGGATGCAGCGTTACATCCAGAGCCTGGGTTTCAACAACGTCAACCGGCGCGCCATTCCAGTGAACATCGCGGGACAGACCGACGACAATTCTTTCTACAGCCCCGCCAACAAGTCCCTGTCGTTTGGCACGGGCGGAGTCGATGACGCAGAGGATGCGGAGATCATTCTTCACGAGTACGGGCACTCCATTCAAGATGCGCAAGTTCCCGGCTTCGGCGCTTCCAAGGAAGCAGGCGCGATGGGAGAGGGATTCGGTGACTATGTTGCCGGGAGCTTCTTCAACGATGCGAAGCCCGCTCACTTGCAGGACTGCGTGGGATCGTGGGATGCAACGTCGTACAGCAAAGATGATCCGCCGTGTTTACGCCGACTCGACAGCAAGAAACAATATCCCAAAGACATTGATGGCGAAGTGCACGACGATGGAGAGATCTGGTCTGCGTGCTTGTGGCAGATTCGCGATGCCATGGGACGTAAACCGGCGGACACGCTGATCCTGTCACACCATTTTCTGATACAGAAAGATGCGAGTTTCAAGGACGCTGCGGAAGCCTTGATCCAGGCGGATCAGCAGTTAAATGGTGGAAAGAATGGAGCAACGATCCGCGGCATTTTTGTTCGCCGGGGCATTTTGGGATCCGCGAAGCGAAAGAGCGCCGTTCCCTCTCGGCGCAAACGTACGAATGGTAAGTGAGGCCGAGGCGTTTGCGCTCCAATTCCTGAGATCCCTAAATTTTCACGCTGTAAGATTCCAGTTTCCGTTTGCATTTGGTGGGGGTGTCTTGTGTAATGCCCTTCCATCTCTAGCGGAAACGGATCTTGCACATGCTCCTGAAAGTATTCAGCGACAAAGCAGTTTTGGGCCGAGCGGCAGCGGAACAGGCTGCGACCGCGATTCGGCGCGCCATCTCGGGGCGCGGAGAGGCTCGCATCATCGCCGCCACCGCCGCTTCACAACTCGAGTTTCTGGATGCGCTGACGAAGGCTCCGGGAATTGACTGGACCAAGGTTGAAGCCTTCCATCTCGACGAGTACATCGGCTTGCCCGCCACACATGCGGGCAGCTTTCGAAAAATGCTGATGGAACAATTGGTCACGAAGACTGGCATCGAACGATATCACTTGCTGCCCGGAGACGCTGTCGATCCTGCCGCTGCCGTGCGGGAAATCGGCAAGAAGCTTGCCTCGGCGCCGATTGACGTAGCGTTTCTCGGCATCGGAGAAAATGGGCACATCGCATTTAACGATCCTCCCGCTGATTTCAACACCGAAGAGCCCTACATCATCGTCAATCTTGATGAGGCTTGCCGGCGGCAACAGGTGGGTGAAGCCTGGTTTGCTGACATTTCGCAAGTTCCCAAACAAGCCATTTCGATGTCGGCAAAACAAATTCTGAAGGCGAAGGAAGTTCTTGCAGTTGTGCCCGACACGCGAAAGGCGCAGGCGGTGAAGGCTTGCTTCGAGGGAGAGATCAGTCCGATGGCGCCCGCTTCGATTTTGAGGCGGCATGCGGATGCAACTGTTTATCTAGATACCAATTCCGCTTCGATGCTGTCCGATGCGCTGCAGAGCGCACTGAAAGCGGCGTCCGAGGCATCGGTGAGCTAGCTTCGTCTCAGGTCTGGAGTTCATCGAGCGCTTCGACGGTCGGTAACAAAGTTTTCTGGGGATCCACGGCAAGCCAGCAGATCGCGCCCAGCACTGCCAAACCCGCCGCCACCAGGAACGACGCGGTCCAACCGTATTGTGCGGCGATCCAGGGAGTGAGCGAACCGGTCAACGCTCCACCCAACTGTCCTCCCATATTCATGAAGCCCGAGACGGATCCAGCCGAACCGCCGGCGATGTCAGCCGTTACAGACCAGAATGAACTTTGGGCGAAATAAAGCGCGCCCGCGCCGCCGGCAAGGACAACGCTGGCCAAACGTACGCCCTCAACTTGTGAGCCAAAAGCAATCACGATTCCCGCCACTGCCATGCCGACGACTGCGACCCCACATCGTCCGATCCGCGGCCCACGCCGCTTCGTGAGGCGATCGTTTACCGTACCTCCTGCGAGGCAGCAGACGAGCATCGCCAGGAACGGGAGCATGGAATAAAAAGAACTAGCTTTGAGATCGAGACCGCGAACCTTCACGAGATAGCGAAAGAACCAACTGAAAAAAATCCAGGCAACATACCCGTAGCAGAAATAGCTGACGGTGACGGCCCAGACCTCACGGCTACGCACAACGCGTTTCCAGGGCACACGAGCAGGTGGAGCATCGCGCGGTCCGATTGGCTTGTCGACTACTGTCAACCCGGATTGAATCTCATCCAGTTCTGCTCGAGACACTCGCGGGTGCTCCGATGGATTATCGCGAGCGGCCAGAAACCACGCTGCTCCTGCTGCGAATCCGATGATGGCACAAACCCAAAAGGACGAGCGCCAACCGAAATGAGTCATCAGGTAAGTAATGAGTGGAGGACTCAGTCCAGCTCCAGCGCCAACACCGGCGAAGATCCAACCGTTGGCGATGCCACGCTCACGAACGGGAATCCAGCGAGCGATGAACTGATTGGCTGCGGGATAGATCACGGCTTCACCCGCTCCCAGAAAGAATCGAACCAGCACGAACAGCAACAGTGCGCCGTTGATATTGGCCGGGACAAGAGCCGTCAGAGCAGTGAAGATTCCCCACCAGATGACTCCGGCGGTCAATATTCGACGCGGACCAAAGCGGTCGGCAAGATAACCGCCAACAGTTTGAAACAACGCGTAACCCGCGACCAACGCGCTAAAAACTTTTCCCAGCTGAATGTCGGTGAGGTGGTAGGCATCGACAATGGATCCGCCGGCAATTGAGATGTTGACCCTGTCGAGATAGGAAACGGCGCTGAGAATGAATAGCCAGAACACCAGAAACCAGCGCACGCGGGTTGTCGTCGCGGAGGGTATCGTCATGCTGGTTGCGAATAGTTAGACTGAGTGCTCGCGCAGGGCACGAGACAATTGCTCGGCAACGATCTTGTCCTCACCGGGCTGCAACATGAACGAGCACATTATGAGTCCGGGCCTGCCTTCTTCTCCGCCGATGACGATCGCGGGCTTGGCATTCCGGAGCGTCTTCGAAATCTGGTTCGGCTCGGCCGACACCCGGGAATCCCAAGTAATCTGCATGTGGGGAACATGGTTGGCGATGTCGGGAACGAAGAACGAGGTGGTCACACCCGGAACCTTGTTCAATTCGCGGGAGACCCGTTCAAGGCGATCCTGCCATTCGCGTGCGAGCGCGTCGTGATCTTCCTTCAGGAAGAGTTCGAGCGCCTTGACCATCCCGACAATTTCTTCCTTGCCCACTTTCTGGCTGCGTCCAAGGGTGTCTTCATGCGGACTGTTGTTCAGCAGGGCGTGGGCAACGAGTTCTTTACGGCCAATCAGTAAGCCTGCGCATTGCGGACCGCGCATTGCCTTGCCGCCGCTGAAAGTGATGAGATCGTATCCCATGTTGGCGTAGTCCCAGAGATGCGATGCGGGAGGCGTGTCGGCGGCAGCGTCGTTCATACACGGGACGCTGTATTGCTTGGCAAGCTTCACCCATTCGTCAACTTTAATTTTGCCGGTAGCGTTGGCAAAATTTGAAAAATGCATCAGAGCCGTACGGTCGTTGACCGACTGACGAAGGTCATCATGGGTCTCAATTTCAATCAGCTTAATGCCGGTAGATCGCAACTGATGGTCGAACGGGTTGCGATGAGACTTTTGAATGATGACTTCCGATTTCATTCCGGTGAGATCGGGAAGCTGCCGAATGAAGGTTTCGTTGTCTTTGGTGAGCACCCCAGCGAGTCCCGATTGAATCGCGGCCGCTGCGCCGGATGTTACAAGGGCTCCGTATCCTTCGGGAAGCTTCAACATTTCGGCAATGCGCTTACCCGCCGCCACTTCGAGTTCAGGGATGTTTACGAAGTGACGCCCAGCCATCGCCATGACGGCCTCTAGTTCGGGACGAAGAACAGAACCTCCGAGCATGGTCATGGTGCCTTCGCAGTTGATCACCGTGGACACACCAAGTTCTTCGTACGGATTCCCGCTCTGGCCAAAACCGCTAACACCCGCGCCGCCTGCCGCGACCCCAACTTTTGAAAAGAGTTTGGCGGGTGCGAGGGCAGACGCTGCCATTGCCGTCACCGTTCCCAGAAATCCGCGCCGGTTCCACGCCGAGTTGACTCGCATTGAGGATCCCCTTTAATGCTACTTGCGGGCGACGGCGGCAATGCAATTGATTTCCACGAGCGAATCGCCAGGCAGCGCAGCCACAGCAACCGTTGTGCGAGAGGGACCGCCGTGTGGGAAATAGGTCGAAAAGACTTTGTGCATGCCATCCCAGTGCTCGATCTTCACGAGGAACACGTTGGCCTGAAGAATCGTGTCCATCGTTCCGCCGCCGACTTCCACCATCTTCTTGACCTTGTCCATGACCATGCTGGTGTGGGACTCGATCGTCCACTCTTTCTGATCTCGTGTGTCATGCGCGCCCTGACCCGCGACGTAGATCAGTCCGTTATGAACAATGACCGGCATGATGATGTCTTTTTCGCTTCCTGGCTTCCCTTCCGCGTTCAGCTTGCGAATGGAGTTCGCATCTTGTGAACTCTCTGCCACTCCACGAGTTGCAGCGGCCGCGGTGAATCCGAGAGCCGAGAGAGCGGTGCCGAACCGCATAGCAAATGCCCTTCGAGTTGAAGTGAAATTCATATTCAGGCTCCTTTTCGATTTACGATCTGGAATTCGTTGTTGGTGAAAAGTGAAAACCGTCGATCCCGGCTGCGTTCGACGTCACACCGCTTTGTCGCAAGAGTCTCGGTCATGCTGGACGGGCTTTTCGCAAACTGAGGTTGGACGATTCGGCATGGTATCGCAGAGTGGATCGCTGACGCTCTTTGCGTTGGGCCGCGGTGTTCGCAGATTGTTGCGCCCCATTGCCGCTATGATTTTCCGCAGTCGACATCGAAGCGGAGGCAGCCGGGCGATAGCCCAGTTCTGCTGAGATCTTCAGTCCGGCGGACTGAATGAGCGGCGCCAACTGGCGCAAGCGCGCGACCGACATACGAAAGGCCGGGGCGGTGATGCTGAGACTCGATTGCACACTACCGGTGTGGTCCCATATGGGGGCGGCTACACAGCGAATGTGCAACTCGTGCTCTTCCATGTCCGAGGCATAACCGTTCTTACGAACGCGGGACATTTCTGTTTTCAATTCCTGGAGGTTGCCGACCGTATTCGACGTAAGACGTTTCAGATCGAGTTCCGGCAGAACTCGATCCTGCTCGTCATCCGGCATATATGCCAGCATGACCTTGCCTACGGCCGTGCAATACAGCGGGACCGACGCGCCAATTCGCGAAAAAATGCGCAGCGGTTCCGGCGAATCCAGTTTCTCGACATACACAGCCGATAAGCCGTGGCGCACGGTAAGGTGAATGGTTTCGCGCGTCTGCTGGTTCAGTTCCCGAAGATAGGGCACGCTCAGTCGCCGAATATCCAGCTGCCCTGCCGCGGCCTGTCCAATGGAGAAACACGCGATCCCCAGGTGATGATTGCCCTCCACGTCACGATTCAGGAATCCGGAGGTCACCAGGTTAGCGAGAAAGCGGTGAACCGTGCTCACGGGCAGACGCGAAAGAGATGCTACCTGTTTCGCAGTGAGCCCTCGCGGGGATTCGCTAAAAAGATGCAAGAGGCGCAAGCCGCGCTGAAGAGCCGTGATGTCGTAATTGCGTTTAAAACGTACGGTCATAGTTAGGAAGCAAAAATGAAAGTGCTGGATTATCTGATGAAAATAACTTTTTATCAACTTTTTCTCTGACTAAAGGCGCCCGACTTTCTTGACTGCCTGCACAATGGACTTCCATTGCTCGATGAGCGCGTACATGGAGTGCTCTTTGTAGTCCATCTGTTGCGCCATCGTGAGCACCGCCTGGGCCTGAGCCTTAGGGACGACGGCGACGCCATCGCTGTCGGCCACGACGATATCGCCGGGGTTCACGGGCACTCCGTTGCATACCAACGGAATCTGCGAGCCTCCGAACTTGTAGTGATGCACTGAGGTGGATGGGACAATGCCGGTGGCGAACACGGGAAAAGCGATCTTACGGAGGTAAGCCACATCGCGAACTCCGCCATCGATCACCGCTCCAGAGTAGCCACGCGCCGCCATCGCGGTCCCCATCAGACCGCCCATCCCGGCGATATCTTCGCCGTCCTCAACCACCATCACA
Source organism: uncultured Acidobacteriota bacterium (assembly GCA_963820895.1). Classification (GTDB taxonomy): domain Bacteria; phylum Acidobacteriota; class Terriglobia; order Terriglobales; family Acidobacteriaceae; genus Sulfotelmatobacter. The sequence goes on along the minus strand of CAWGBW010000011.1, from coordinate 217,441 downwards.
TACACGGATTCGGCCGATCCTTGATCGATGGCTTCCAGCATGCCGCTGAGGGCTTCAGGATCGTTGTTGCCCTCGTCCTTCTTGAGTTGCACGGTACGAGCGTATCCGGCGAACTTGGAGGTGAAGATCGGCTGCATATGATGCGACATATACATTTTTTTGTGCGTAATCTGCTCGAGCGCATCGGAGACGGAAGCGACTTCCACATGTCGAAACTGCGCGACAAGTTCGCTGTCCGTGAGAGGCGTCGCATTCGACTGGGCTCGTGCAAGGTGCACGTTGACGGCTGCGGCAAAAATGAAGATCGAAGCCGCAAGAACAACTATGAGGATACGCAGTTTTGAAAATGGCTTGTCTCGATGCATCCCTTCCTCCGGTATGTTTTATTCACGCCCGCGGACTCTACCACTTCTTGCGCCGGGTTTGAAGAGCGCGGTAACGAATGAGCCGAGCGAATGGTTTAACACAATGTCCATGGCTCTCGTCGCCTTGCTTCATGGGAAATCTTTCCATTCAGTGAAAATGCACGCCAGATCAATTTCGGGCTCTCCTCAGGTGTGAGATAGAATGTGCCTTCTCCTATGCCCGCGACAAGAAATTTTTATTCGTTCGCGCTCTGCTTCATTCTTTCGACCTTGTCGCCTTCGTTGGCGCGCGCGCAGGATCTTTCCTCCGACCCAGGATTCAAAGAGACTCGCGAATTGGGTCGCAGTACTTTTAACTCTTCTTGCGCCGGATGTCATGGCCTGGATGGCGGTGGAGGCGACAAGGCCCCCAACATTTCGGGGAACTCCGCAGTGCCTCATCTCCCCGATGCAGAATTGTCGGGAATTATTTCGAATGGCATATCCGGGACGGGGATGCCGGCTTTTCGCACTTTCAGCGAGAGGCAGGTTCGAGCAGTCGTTGACTACGTGCGGTCGCTCGGGGGTAAGGCTGAAGAGCACACGATTCCGGGCAACGCGACCAAGGGCCGAGAGATATTCTTCACCAAGGGCGAGTGTTCCAGTTGCCATATGGTTTCTGGCAAGGGCGGATTCATGGGGCCTGACCTGACGAACTACGCAGCGACCGCATCAGCGCAGTCGATCCGCGAAGCAATCGTCAAGACGGCGAGAGTACCTCCGATGGGCTATCGCACGGGAAGGTTCATCACGTCGAAGGGCGATCAGTTTGAAGGGCTAATTCGCAACGAAGACAACTTTTCGGTTCAGTTGCAAGCCAAGGATGGGAGTTTCCACCTCGTCCCTAAAAAAGGACTTCGGAGCTTCGAACCATTGAACAAGTCCCTGATGCCGACAGATTACCGCGAACGCCTCAGCGACAGCGAACTGAAAGATCTAGTGAGCTATCTGATGGCGAGCGCGCCTGCAGGCGAACACGCAACTCCGCGCAAGAAAGAGGAAGACGAAGAATGAGATTCCGATTTTCGATTGTTCCGGCTGCGTTGGTGGTGGTCTTTGCCGCAACGACTGCTCCGGCGCAAAAAACGCAGGCCTTCAAACTTGAATCGCTTTCTCCAAAGTTTCAGGAACTCATTGACAGCAACGCAAAGTTGGAAACCGTTGCTTCTGGGTTTGGTTTCACGGAAGGGCCGATGTGGGATCCGGCGGGATTTCTCTACGTCAGCGACGAGACGATTAATAAGATTTTCAAAGTCTATCCGAACGGAAAGAAGGAAGAACTTATCGCGCTGGGTGATCCGGATGGCAATACATTCGATCGCCGCCATCGACTGATCGATTGTGCGAGCGTGTTGAGAGCCATTATTGCGGTGACTCCCGACGGAAAATATACCGTGCTCGCGGATCGTTACGAGGGCAAGCGCTTGAACAGTCCGAATGACGTGATTATCGGGCCCGATGGTGCGATCTATTTCACTGATCCAACGCTTGATCTGGTTGCCGGCGAGAAGCAGGAGATTCCGTTTAAGGGCGTTTACCGGCTGGATGAGAAAGGAAATTTGCGGCTGCTGACCAAGGACCTTCCGCAGCCGAATGGATTGGCCTTCTCTCCCGATGGCAAAAAGTTTTATGTGGACGACGACGACCAGCGCAACATTCACGTGTATGACGTCGCAGCCGACGGAAGCCTGAGCAATGGCCGCATCTTTGGCGAAGAACCTGGAGGCAAAGGTGAGGGTGTCCCGGATGGCATCAAGGTGGATAACAAGGGCAATCTTTTCGTAACCGGCCCGAAGGGTATCTGGATTTGGGACGCGACCGGAAATCACCTAGGCACGATCGTCATGCCCGAACAACCTGCAAATCTGGCCTGGGGTGATCCGGAGTACCGAACCCTTTACATTACTGCAACGACATCGGTCTATCGCCTCGAAACCAAGACGAGCGGATTCGTTCCGTACCTCATGCATTAAACAGTATCTAGTTCTGTGCGCGCGGCAATGATTGCGGCAGCGCGAAGGTGAACAGGTCGCTGCCAGCGAAGATGGCGACGTATTGGACTCCGTCGACCGCGTACGTCATCGGAGACGCACTGAATGGTTGTCCCGTGTTGAAGTGCCACAGGGGACGGCCCGTCTCGGCGTCGACAGCCTCAAGAGATTCGGCATCGTCGGCAAAGAAAACCAATCCACCCGCCGTTGTTAGCGTCCCTCCCCAGGAGTTGCCGCGACCCGCCTGAGGGTATGCCCACACTTTCTTTCCATCCCTGGGTGAGAGCGCCAATAGGATTTTGTGCCGGATTTCATTGGGGGGGAGCTTTGTGCCCGTTCCATAGTAGGTCTCACCCGGAGTGAACGGCTTCGGCTTGGAAAAGTAAAGGTTGCAATTTTCGAGGGCCATCACATATATGAGGCCGGTGTCCGGATTGTAAGAGGGTGAAAACCAGTTCGTTGCGCCAACGATGCCCGGGCAGATTTCTGTGCCTTCTTTGCTCGGGACGAGGCCGGACAAGACAGGGCGTCCGGAGGCATCAATGCCAGTTGCCCAAGTCAGTTTTTCCAGGAATGGCGTTGCACGCAAAAACTTTCCGTTCGTCCGATCGAGAACATAGAAAAATCCATTTCGGTTCGCTTGCAGAAGCAAGTGCCGCTTAACGCCGTTTTCATCCCGGTCGACCAAGACTGGCGTTTCATTTGCGTCGTAATCGTAGAGGTCGTGCGGCGTGAACTGGAAGTACCATTTTAATTTTCCGGTGTTCGGATCGACAGCAAGTACACATGCCGTGTAGAGATCATCGCCCGGCCGTGATTCACCTTCGAAATCCGGCGCAGCATTGCTCGTGGTCCAATACAGCGTGTCGAGTTCCGGATCATACGTTCCGGTCATCCAGGTTGTCGCGCCGCCATGAAGATAGGCGTCACCCGGCCAACTGGAAGAGCCGAACTCTCCGGGACCGGGGATGGTCCAGAGGCGCCACTTCAGCGTTCCCGACTTCGTGTCGTAGGCCGCCAGAAAACCGCGCACGCCGGAGTCGCCACCCGATGTGCCCACAATGACTTCGTCTTTCACGATGAGAGGCGCACTCGTGGCTCCGTAGTGCTTAACCTTGTCTGCGTACTGCACGTCCCACAGGAGATTTCCCGAACGGGCGTCGAGGCAGAGGAGGTGAGCATCGTCGGTTTCCGAATAGACGAAGTGCTCCCACACAGCAACGCCACGGTTTTTGTGAGCGGCGGCGTCGTCCAGCAAACCAGAACTTACCGGGCGCGCATAGTGCCAGAGGGTTCGACCTGTGCTGGCATCGAGAGCGAAAACATCATTGGCGGATGTCACATACATGATCCCGCGAATGACGACCGGGGTCGCTTCTAATCGCTGAGCGTTGCCGGGGTGAAAGACCCAGGCTGCGCGCATCTGCGCGACGTTGGCGCGGTTGATCTCGCGCAAACGGCTGAAGCGACGTCCCGTATAGTCGCCGTTGTAAGAGGGCCAGTTCTCGCCGGCGGGCCGCACCAGCAGGTCCGCGGCAGTCACGTGCTGGTCGGGGCCCGGGTGAGGTCCCTTCTCCTGTCCGATCGTCATTTGCGCTGCTGCGGCGAGCAGAACAGCGACCACGGCGTACCGTCTCATCTCAATGATTGTCCTGGGAACTCAATTGAACTTCCTGAAGAGCACCGCGATCGACACCGCCGTCGTCGATAAGGTGGATCGACACGCGCGAAGATTTTGCGGGCGAAGCGATCTCGGCGTCCAGCGAAACGGGCTCGCTTGGATTTACATCGGCAACAGGCGTGGTCGTTGCTACACGACCGTGTTCATCGTAAAGACGTGCAACCAAGCGCCCGGAATAAAAAACTCCGAAAGATCCGGAGAGGCCAATCTTGCCGTTTTCCTTGGCTATCGCTTTCAGGGGGCGAATCAAAATCCCTGCGTCGGTCACACCGTGGAACTCGGCGCCGGAACGTGTGGGAAACCACTCCGTTTCGAAGGCGCAACTTTCGCCGGGACGGAGCCGACACATCGGACTGTTGAGTTCCGCCTCCAGGTAGTTGGGGCTCGAATCGGGATCGCTACTTAAGGTGAGAACTCCTTCACTGTTCAGCCTGCTCTCTGGACCGTTGGTCCAGAAAATGACCGACGCCTTTCCTGGGTACGGCTTGGTGTCTTCGTATTGAAAGCGCTCGACCATGGCGTATTGAGTTTTCCCGTCGACGACCGCGAGCCAGCCATCAGTCGAATCAAGCCACAACTCGGCAGCCATGTGCACGTAGTGTACGTTGAAGAGGCCGTCTTCCCTGACCGATACAGCCGGATTCTCCGCCGGCCCGAAGCGAACATGGTAGCGATTCAAATAGCTGCTGGATCGGTTAGCGGGAGTGAACGTCCAGAAGTCGTGATTGATGAGCGCTGGGGAATCGGGACCCGGATCGGAGGGAAAAGACGTGTCGTATTGCGAGACGGACTGCATTGACCATTCGAGGGTATGCCCGGTCACGTTCTTCATAGAGGCGTGAAAAACGATTCGCGGTGAATCAGCGTCCAAGCGGATCGTGCGGATAAATTGAATGCCAGTCTGCGGGTCAGAAGGGCTGATCAACTCGATTTCGCAGCGCTGTCCTTCAGAGATCTTTCGAAATGTGAATGGACCGTCGTCCAGGACGTCCGAATTGCCCGGCCAATGCTGCTCGTCATTGTTTCCTTCGGGCAAGAGCCAGAGCTTGTCGCCCCCATAGTTGAACCATTGATTCGAACTCGGAGGAAAGTATTTGCCCGCGAGTTTCGGATTCACGAATAGGTACGAGTGTCCGGCGAAGATGACTTGAATCATCCGGCCACCATTCTGCGGTACGAAAATCGTTTTCACCCAGCGGTTCGACATCTGCTGGGCATGCCAACCTTTGTAGTCGACGGACTCGACCCGGCAACCGGGACTTGCCGGCGGATTCGATTGAGCAAATGCAGCGTGGACACTGCAAAGAGTCATGGCGGCCAGGGCAACAACTCCCGTCCGTCGGATCCAAGGCGCGGAATGAAGAGTCATGATCCTCTTTCAGGTGACAACGAGGGTGCGCGGTTGAGATTAGCACGCAAGAAATTTTGGCAAATCACTTGTTCGAAAAACGAAACGATTCCTAATAAAACGAAAGATTTCGATTTGCGTCAAGAAGATTCTGTGGTATACCAGCGTCCTCTACCTGCCACAAAAGGTGCGAGCACGTCAGAATGCATAGGGCTCTACTCTTACTATCGTTGCTGATATCGGCCAACCTCTCGGCGCAAGAGAGAACTGTTGATCCCACATGGCTCCACCGGTACGTGCCGAGCATGAGTGAGACAAAAACAGATCTGTCATCGGCGACGTGCCGTTCCAAGGCAATTTTCGGCGCGGGCGATAAGGACAGCCGAACACTGCAAAGCGTGTCGCGTTTCTCCGAGGTCACTGTCGATGCTCATGGAGACTGTGCGAGCGTCCTCTACGATCACGAAGAAGAAATCTATTTCGTTTTGCAGGGCTCGGGTACGCTGCGCTATGGCACGGAAACCCATCCCCTGCGAGCAAATGATTTCACGTACCTGGCTCCGGGCATCAAGCACGGATTCGCCAACAATTCCGGTCAATCCCTGCGAGTGCTCGTGATGGGATTCAAGATTCCGTCTCACGCTGCGCCCGGCACATCCTCGCAGGCGCCGAGAGTCATCAATCTCGATGATGTGAAAGAAGAAACTGTCCAAGGTCATCCCACGTCTGTTTTGTACAAATTGCTGGTTGGTCCGCGCGACGGCAAGCGGGATGCGATCGACGAAGCGTCCGTCGTCACGAGCTTTTTTTTGATGAGCTTCGCGCCGGGAGGAACCAACTTCCCGCATCATCACGAAGCCGCGGAAGAGATTTACGTGGTTATTGATGGAGAGGGAGAAATGGTGGCAGGCAGCGGAACGAATGGAATCGAAGGACGATTCCCTGCTAAGGCAGGAGACGCTTACTATTTCCGTCCAAACTGCACCGTCGGGTTTTACAACCAGAGCAAGCCAGGTGCTGGCGCCCACATTCTCGCTGTGCGATCACTAATTCCGCTGAATGACAAGGGTGACTAGATGAGCATCCTTGTTCACCGAACACTTGTTGACGTTCTTAATTATGGCTGGTCCAACAGGAGGCATCGATGACAATCCGAAACTCTAGCCGCAGATCATTTGTGAAGGTACTGGCAGCAACCCCATTGCTGACCAGGATTGCAGCCCGTGATCTTTACGCCAGCACCGCTTCTGCCATGGGAAAAGATCCACGCCAGAATGTGTACACCCGGCTGGGCGTTAAAACGGTGATCAACTGCCGCGGTACGTGGACCTATTTGAGTGGATCGCTCGAATTCCCGGAGGTGCTCCAGGCCCAGGAAGAGGCCGCCAAGTATTTTGTGAACATGCTGGAGTTGCAGCGCGCAGTCGGCAAACGACTGTCAGAACTGACGGGGGCTGAGTCGGGCATCGTCACCTCAGGCTCGGCTGGCGCGATGGCTGCTGCAACCGCGGGGTGCATGGCGGGCACGAACGACAAACACATCTGGCAACTTCCTGACACTACCGGCTTGAAGCATGAGGTCATCATGGTCGGCGGTCGAAGCGCATTTGACAGCGCGATTCGCCTGACTGGAGCCAAGCTGGTTCTGGTGTATTCAATGGACGAACTGGCGAACGCGATCAACGAAAACACCGCGATGATCTACACCACCGATCTCGAGGACAAGCTCCAAAAGGAGTTAGCGATCGCCAAGGAGCACAAGATCCCGATGCTGCTCGATGACGCGGCCGGGATACCGCCCGTCGACAATGCAAAGCTCTACGCACGCATGGGAATCGACATGTATTGCTTCTCAGGCGGAAAGGGGCTGCGCGGCCCGCAGTGCAGCGGCCTTCTTCTGGGACGCAAGGATTTGATTGAAGCGGCGCTGCTGAATTGCAGCCCGCGTGAGGGAGCGGTGTGCCGTCCAATGAAGGTGGGGAAAGAGGAAGTCATTGGGTGTCTCACAGCCCTCGAGACATGGTTGAAGGTTGACGAGAAAAAGCTCTACGCCGAATGGAACGAGCGCCTGGATCGGATTCGAAAGCTGGTGGAGACGGTTCCCGGAGTGACGACAAGCACGTTTGTCCCGAGCGATGGAAACCGCTATCCAACGCTAAAAGTCTCGTGGGACCAACAAGGCTGGGGATACAAGATCGCCGATTGCGTACAGGAGTTGCGAGCAAGCGATCCAGTCATCGAAGTACTCGGCATCGACAATCCAAGCCTGGTGACGGCAGTCCGCGAGGGCAATCCGAATCGCAAGGAAATGAAGCAACCAGATCACATTGAACTGGTTTCGATGACCATCAAGCCGGGAGAGGAAATCATCGTTGGACAGCGACTGCGCACAATCTTAGGGGCTGCGCAGAAGAAGGCAAAAGCCTAAACGCGAGAGGATGCATTGAGAACTGTCCACTTCAAAGTTTCGCTGCGATTATCTGTTGCCGCCCTTTTCCTTTCGTCGGCGGTTGCAGCGCAACAGGTACACGCTGTGGTCCCGCAACAATCGCAAGCCGGCGTGAATCGCTTCTACTCACCGGGCGTGGATGCCGGCGGCTACGTCTACGTTTCCGGACAGGGTCCCCGGAAGCCGGACGGGACCTTGCCGGCGAATTTCGGCGAGCAGGTCCGGCAGACTCTGAGCAACGTGGAGGCGGTGATAAAGGCCGCAGGACTAACCACGGAGCATATCGTCTACGTTCAGGTGTACCTGGAGGACATGAGCAAGTACGACGAGATGAAGACGGCCTTCGCGGAGCACTTCGGGAAATCTCAACCTGCTCAAGCAGTGCTCGGGATAGCGCGGACGCCTGACTCTTCTATCGAGATCAATGCTGTCGCCGTGCGTAGTCTTCAGGATAAGAAGCCCGTCTATCCGCCGAATTTTCGAGCGGATGATCCGACTCCTCCGGGAATGCTGACGCACGACCGGCTATTCGTTTCGAGTATGGCTGGAGCCGATCCGGTGACCGGGAAGGTTCCAGACGATCCGGCCTCACAGGTTGATACTGCGCTTGACCGCGTAGAAGCTGTGGTCAAAGTGGCGGGACTCGAACTCAAGAACATGGTTTTCGTGAATCCGTATCTGACGCGCGACATTCCGTCGCGAGTGATGAACGAGCGGTATGCAAAGCGTTTTGAGTTTGGGAATACTCCGGCCCGCGCGACGATCCAGGTGTCTAGCCTTCCGGGTGGCGCACATATCGAGTACACCGGCGTTGCGGTGCGCGATCTCGCACTGCGAAAAGCTGTGCGTCCGAAGAATATGCCGCCAAGTCCAACTGCGAGTCCATGTGTCTTTGCCGGTGACACTCTGTACTGCTCGGCGAAGGATGGATTCATTCCGGGCGTTCATGGCGGGGTGTACGCGACCAGCACGCAGCATCAATTGCGGCAGACAATGCGCAACCTGCTCGACAATCTTGAGGAAGCCGATATGACTTTCGATCAAGTTGTTTCGACCAACGCATATCTCGATGATCTGTCAGAGCTGCCGCTGTTCGACAACGTTTACGCGCAATATTTTGGTGCGGCGTTACCGGCTCGCACCATGGTCCAACAGATCGCGCCGACGGAACGAAAAGCCGACAAGGACGATCACTTCCCGGGACTGGAGCAAGTGTCGTTGATCGCAGTCCGTAAACGTTGATCGTTGAAATATCGATTTTCGTATGGTTCCGATGCAAAATGGGCGACGTGGCATTAGATCTTTGCTTGACAATATTCCACTGTGTGGAATATGTTTTCGCGCCATGGGAGTGGGGTACGTTTCGCGCTGAGTCGGAGTCGAATTAAGAAACCAGCCTGGCGCAAATCGGTTGATGCGGGATCCAAAAAAATTGAGGGTACTTGGGCTGGCAGTCGATGGAGACCGCCGCCCTGGGAGATTGGGTGATGAGAAGTCGTAAAAGCTTCTTCGCTCCGGCTTTCGTATTTGTGTCGATGCTTTTGCTCCCAGGTATGCTCTTCGCGGATGTCACCGGGGCCATCAGTGGGGTAGTGCACGATCCGTCCCAGGCCGCAGTCAAAGGCGTACGAATCAGGATCACCAACACACAGACCAACCTGTCGCTGGACACCACTACGGCGGATGACGGTTCCTATCGTTTTCTAGCCCTACCTGTGGGAACCTACAATCTGAGCGCCGCGATCACTGGCTTCCAGCAGTACAACTCGACCGGGATCGTGCTGCAGGTGAACGACCAACTGCGCATCGACATTACTCTTAAAGTCGGCAGTATAAACGAGCAGATCACGATCCAGGCCAACGCGGCCCAGGTGGAAACCGAGAGCACCCAACTTGGCGACGTGATTGATTCGAAGAAGATGCTGGCGTTGCCGCTCAACGGTCGCAGCTATCTAGATTTATTGGGATTGCAGGCTGGTGTGGCACCAACGACTGCGGGGACAATCGGCGGCGACCGGCCGGTCTCGGGCTACATCCAAAACTCTGGCAACATCTCAGTAAATGGTCAACGCGAAACAGCCAATGCATTTCTGGTAAATGGCGGCGACGTCAGCGAGGGGCGAAACCTGGGGGCTGGCCTGGTTCCGAATCTTGATTCCGTCGAAGAATTTCGGCTTATCACCAACAGCTTCGATGCGGAATACGGAAAGTTCAGTGGCGCAGTGATGAATGCCATTACCAAGTCGGGCACAAACGGTTTCCACGGCGATGTGTTCGAGTTCCTGCGGAACGACAAACTCGACGCCAAGAATTACTTCTTCACCGACCAGCCTAAATCCGAACTGCGCCGGCATCAGTTTGGTTTTACAGCCGGTGGCCCATTCTGGAAAGACAAGCTGTTCTGGTTCACGGACTATCAAGGAACTCGACAGGTGCAGGGCGCGGAAGTCAGCAACGTATCCGTGCCGAGCGCTGCCCAACTTGGCGGGCAGTTTGATCCTTCAACCTTGACCGGTACAGTCGATGGGACTTCCGGCGGAGTATGTCCGGCGTGCGGCTGGCCCGACCAGCTGACCCAGCGATTGGGTTACGCGGTTACCGCAGGTGAGCAGTACAGTTTCGCAGGGTGTACTTCGACGTCGCAATGCGTCTTTCCAGGCGGCCTAATTCCTCAAACCGCGTGGGCAGCTCCCGCTGCTGGAATTCTCCCCTTCATTCCAGCCCCCAACAACGCCAACGGCACATACTCGAACAATAGTCAAAGGGATACGGTTACTGACAATAAGATCGGAGAGCGGGTCGACTTTAATAGTCGGAAGACGGGCAATTGGTCCTTCTATTATCACTTTGACGATTCGACTGTAAACAGCGCCCTGCCCAGCGGCGGCGCAAGCGTCCCGGGCTTCCCGGCAGTAACGCCAACCCGTGCGCAAGAATTCGTCATCAGTAACAACAAGACACTCGGATCCACAGCTGTGAATGAGGCGCGCCTGACGTTCTTCCGTACCTCTACCCACCTGAACAATCCAAGCGGCGGACAGGCGTCGCTGTCTTCACTCGGCTTCGTGACCGGCGTCGGTACTCTAGGCATCATTCCGGATGCTACACCCGGCTTTCCGGAGTATGTACCCCAAGTCTATTTCAACAACTTTGCCATCGGTACCCCCTCTCTGATTACGTTCCAGCCCAATAACACCTACACGGCGTCGGAGGGGTTCTCCAAAGTCATAGGCAGACATACGCTAAAGTTGGGCGGAGAATTACGCTATCTGCAAGTGAACGAACGCAATTTAGCCAGCCAGGACGGGGCTTTCGTTTTCGATGGTACGGCGACCGGAGTAGATTTCGCAGACTACCTCGTTGGAGCGCCTACGGGAAGCGGAGGCGGCTACACCCAGGCAGCGCTACAATTACTGGATTCGCGCACGCGCTATGGCGGCGCCTATGTGCAGGACACTTGGAAGGCAACTTCCAATCTGACGCTGAATTTGGGTCTTCGCTGGGAAGCCAGCATGCCTTGGTACGACACACAAGGAAAAATCCAAACTTGGGTTAAGGGAGAGCAGTCAACGGTCTTTCCGAATTCTCCCCAAGGCCTCGTCTATCCCGGCGATCCGGGCATTCCCAAGACGTTGGCCCCGACTCGATACAACAACTTCGGACCGCGCCTTGGTCTTGCCTACTCTCCGGGCTTTAGCAGTGGAGTGTTAGGCAAGGTCTTTGGCGGCCCGGGAAAAAGCAGCATCCGTGCCTCGTACGGTATGTATTACACCTCCGTTGAGGATTTGAATCTCTTCTATGAAGTGGGAGACGCACCCTTCGGCTTGTACTGGACCAGTCCGGGAGCGGTTGACTTTGCCGAGCCCTTTCGAAATCGACTGGACGGAGGCACCGGCGGCGAGGGACAGCGCTTCCCATTCACCGTCCCGATTCCTGGCAGCCCCTCAAACAAGACTCTCGATTTCTCGGTTTACGAGCCGCTGTCTTATTTCCCCGGATACGACATTCATAACAAGCTACCGTACGCTGAGCACTTCAATCTCTCGTTCCAGCGTGAGTTGACCAAATCCACCGTTTTGACTCTGTCGTACGTCGGCACCGAGGGTCATCGTCTCATTGCGCAGACCGAAGCTAACCCGGGCGACGCCGCATTGTGTAACCAACTCAACGCGCAGGGATATACCGATGCATCCAGCGGCGCGCCAGGGTGTGGGCCGAATCTTGAGCAGGACACGTTCACTCTCGGCGCAAATACGGTTTACGGGACCAGGGATCTTCTGTTGAATCCGAACTACTGTCCCGGAGCCCAGTCCCTCTGTTTCGGTTTTGGCAACACCTTCACCAAGCTCGTGGGGAATTCCGTCTATCACTCAGGACAGGCGACGTTCCAGGGTAAAGCCGGTGACGTAAACTTTTTGGCTTCGTATACCATCGCGAAAGCCATCGATGACTCCTCCGCCTTCGGCGAACTGATCAACTTCTCAAATGCCAAGCTTAGTCGCGGACTGTCCTCAGCGGACGTACACCATAACTTTGTGGTCAGCTATGTCTGGGAGCTACCGTTCAATCGGTTTTTTCACGGCATGCCAAGGCTTACGAAAGGATGGCAATTGCAGGGCATCACCCGCTTCGCGTCGGGATTTCCCATCCAGATGGGTCAAGGGAATCCCGTGCCTCTCGGTCCACTGTGTCCGTCGGGGGAATGCGTCGGAGATGCCTCTCTCACTGGCAGCCCTTCCACCGATATGCCGAATCTGGTGGGTCCGGTGCACAAATACAATCCCCGCGCTACTCCCGGTACGTTCACATATTTCAGCCAGAGCGCATTTAGCGCAACGGCGTGCGCTCTAACGCCGGCGGGGGCTTTGACCGGCCCTGACTGCGGAAGTTTCGGAACGGCGAACAGGCGGTTCTTCCACGGTCCGGGTTTCAACAACACCGATTTGGGCATATCGAAGATGATTCCACTCAATGAAGCAATGCATTTCGAGATTCGAGGTGAATTCTTCAACATCTTCAATCATGCGCAATTTAACAACCCCAGCGGGGACATTAGCAGCGAGAATTTCGGCAATGTTACGAGTGCGCGTGATCCGCGCATTGGGCAGGTCAGTGCGAAATTCGTCTGGTGATGCGGTGGCAAAGTTTTTGAGAAGGGGACGGCGGCTCACTCGCCGTCCCCTTCTCACTTTGAGATAAAGTGTAGGAATGCGGCGCAACGGGTTTACCCCCGGGAACCATTTGAGTCGAACTTGCTTGTTGGCATCCTTCTTGGTGGGAAGCCTTTTCGCGCCGTCGATCAGTGCGCAAACAGCAGACGCCTATCGCAACCGCGCCACCGAACTCGCCCACGCGAAATCGTGGGACGAAGCAATCACAAACTACCGCAAGGCGCTGGAGCTTGAGCCCAACGACGCCGCCACGCACTACAACCTGGCCTTAACGCTGAAGTACAAAGGAGAATCCAGAGAAGCCCTGAAAGAGTTCCAAGCCGCGCTGAAACTCCGGCCGAAGTGGGCAGACGCGCACTACGGAATTGGCGCGGTCTGGTACGACTTGCAGGACCGGGACTTCGCCATCAAAGAACTGCGCGCCGCTGAGGCTCTAGATCCCTCCAATGCCGCCACGCATCGCCTGATCGCCCGTATCCTCGCGCAGCAGAACAGTCTTGCTGATGCCGAGCATGAACTGAAGCTTGCGCTTCGATTGAAACCCACCGCTGACACTCACGTTGAACTCGGGGTAATCGAGGGACAGCTAGGCAATCTGAATGAAGCTGCGGCGCAGTTTCGTCGGGCAATCCAGATGGATTCGCGGCTCGCATCCGCCCACTTGATGCTCGGGGTCGTGTTGCGCCGGCAATCGAACCACAACGGTGCACTCGAGCAATTCCGCACCGCGGTTGCGCTCGATCCTGATAGCCCAGACGCCCAGTACAACCTCGGCCGCGAGCTAAAGGCTGAAGGCGATCTGCCTGGCGCCATTGCCGCCTTCCGTCGAGCTATCGAACTGAAACCGGATTTCGAGCAGGCCCACTACAATCTTGCGCTCGCCCTGCGCAACCAGGGCGATACGGGCAGTGCGAAAAAAGAATTGGATACGCTGACGGGAGTGCGGGAGTTTCGCGTCCGCCTGGCGCAATCGAAGCTGTTAATCCTGCAGGGCGTGGATGCGTTGAAAAAACAGAAATTTGACGAGGCGCTCGGGCTATTCCAGAAATCCGCAGAGCAGACACCAGAACTTCCTACCAGCTTTTACTATTTGGGGCTTACGTGGGAAGGAAAGAATGAGCCGGCCCGCGCGAGAGAGGCGTATGAGAAGGCCATCGAACTGAAGGCTGATTATGCGCAGGCTTACGCCGGTCTTGGGCTACTTCTCTGGAAGTCGGGAGATCATACGCGGGGCCTGGAAGAATTGCAGAGAGCCGTCATGTCCGATCCGGACTTGGCCGAGGCGCACTACAACCTGGGTGTTGCGTTGGCACAATTGCAGCGTCCGCAAGAAGCCATTCGCGAGTTGTCGGATGCGGCAAGCCTTGATCCGCAGAGTGTGGACTCGCGCGTTCAGCTAGGACTAGCGCTGAGTCAAAACAACGATAACGATGCTGCTGCCAATGTCTTTCGCGAACTGGTGCGACGTGATCCGAACTTTGCCGAAGGACACAATAACCTAGGACTAGTTCTATTACAGGCCGGGGACGTTCATAAGGCGGAGGTTGCTTTTGGAGAGGCTGTGAGGCTAAAGCCACGCTACGCCGAAGCCCATTACAATCTTGCACTCGCACTTCGCCAGGATGGCAACAAAGCCGGCGCTCAACAGGAATTCGAGAGAGCGTACCAACTCGCGCCCGAATTAAGGAACTTGCCTCTTCCATGACGCACTCGAAGACGAGTCGAATCGAGGTACTGCATTGGACAAACGCGACCTAAAATCGCGTTATCGATATCAAACGGGTGCAACGTTGAATTGGCCGAACGCCGCCAGGGCGGCTTGGCCCACGCTGATGCCTCCGTCGTTCGGAGGTACCGCATGATTGACCCAGATTTCGATTTTTTGATTTGGCAGAATCAATTTCAGATCCTCCAGCAGCAATTCGTTCTGGAAGACTCCGCCTGACAGTACGACCACGTCCAGATTGTGCGCCGCGCAGGTCGAGGTAACAGCATCAGCCAACCCTCGCGCGATACCTGCCTGCACCGCCCGGGCAATCTCGCGGGAGTCTCTTCCCCGCAAGCGATCCCCAATCAGAGCAATCAGCAGGGGCACGAAATCGAGTTCGCCTGCCACGAATGGAAACGGATACGGATCCGTTGCAGGAGCTCCTCGCGCAAGATGTTCCAGCCACATCGCGGCTTGCCCCTCAAAGGTGATCTCGCGAGTGAAGCCAAGTAGAGCGGCCGCAGAATCAAACAATCGTCCCACCGATGTCGTTGGGAACGTGCGCACACCTTTGCGAGCAATATCTGCAGCGATTCGATAACGATCAGGGAAATGGAACGGCGCGAGCGACAGATCGGGGAGGTCGGGCACTTGCGCGAGAAACCCCGCAGTAGCCTGCACAGGATACTGAGCCGCCGCATCGCCGCCAGGCAGCGAGGCTGGACGAAGATGAGCTACCCGTTCAAACCCGCCCTGGACGCTCCCCACAAAAATCTCGCCGCCCCAGATGCTTCCGTCGTCTCCGTACCCCGTGCCATCGAAACTGACTCCCACGACGCGCTTTTCCCATTCTCCGCGCTCAGCGAGGACAGACGCCAAATGTGCACGATGATGTTGAACCCTGCAGCGTTGTCCCGCAGTCAGTTCGGATGCGTAGTTCGTCGAAGCGTACTGCGGATGGCTATCGTGCACGATGAGCAGGTCGTTCCAGTCCACCTCGTACATGGAGACGAGATCCTGAACGGTCTCCTGAAATGCGCGCAAAGAGTCGTAATGGCTCAGGTCTCCGATGTGCTGGCTGAGAAATACCTGCCCCTCGACCACGAGGGCGACTGTGTTTTTCAGGTCCGCTCCCAGCGCGAGAATCGGGCGCGAAATGGGCAATTGCGCGACTGCACCGGGAGCATATCCGCGCGCACGTCGCAAGATGGCGGGACCGAAGGCTCCTATCCGCGCGACTGAATCATCCACCCTGCGTGCGATGGGCCGCTGGCCTACGAGGAACGCATCCGCAATCTCAGCGAGGCGGGAGAGTGCATCTTCCTCCTTGTACGCAATCGGCTCGCTTGAGCGGTTGGCGCTCGTCATCACGAGGACTTCCGGAGCGCCTTCAGCAAAGAGGAGATAGTGCAGCGGTGTATAAGGAAGCATCACGCCGAATTCGTCATTTTGGGGAGCGACCCCCCAGATTTTTATCTTTGCCGGAGCCAGCACGATAGGGCGCGCCGTGGCGGTCAGGAGAGTTTCGGCCTCGGGAGATAGGTTGACCAGGCGCCGCGCAACCTCGACATCTTTCGCCATCAACGCGAAAGGTTTCTCCTTGCGATATTTTCGATCGCGCAACGCAGTTACTGCTGCGGGATTCAGCGCATCGCAGACCAGGTGATATCCACCGAGCCCTTTTACGCCGAGAATCTTTCCGTCGTTCAGGAGCTGAACTGCGCCGCGAACACTATCCGCATTTCCCTGAACGGTGTGTTCGCCGAAGGTCAAGTAGTATTGCGGTCCGCATGACGGGCAAGCCACCGGCTGCGCATGAAACCGGCGGTTCGCAGGATCTCCGTATTCCGCCGCACAGTAGTCGTCGAGCGGCCAATCCTTCATGGTGGTGTTGGGCCGATCGTAGGGCAGGCTGCGCACCACGGTGTACCGTGGTCCACAATTCGTGCAGTTAATGTAGGGATATCCGTAGCGACGATTCCTGGGATCGAAGAGTTCTTCGAGACACTGGCCGCAGACCGGAAGATCGGGTGAGACGTGAACGGTGGGCCGATTCTGTCGCTGGCTCTCGCGAATGGTGAATTCATGCACGCCGACTGGCGTTACGGACTTGACGAGCACTTCGGCAATGGTGGCGGCGGGAGGCGACTGAGTTTCCAGGTCACGAACAAAAGCGCGTACACCCGCTTCGGACCCTTCAAGATAAATCTCCACGCCCTCTTCGCCATTCAGAACCCATCCGCCCAGAGTATTGGCGCGAGCGAGCCGATAGACAAATGGGCGAAAGCCGACTCCCTGCACGACACCGCGAACGCGAATAGAGCAGGCGCTAGCCATCCTTAATCCGCGTCCACGATGCAACTCTGTCCTTGCCAACCGACCTGAACGATCTTTCCGTCCTCAGCGAGCATAGGCACGCAACGCTGTCCGCCTGATAATTCGCGCATGCGCCGGCGAGCATCGGGGTCCGCCTCAACGTCGTACTCGACGAATGAGCAGCGCCGAAACTCAAGCCAGTCCCGCATCTCCTGGGTGTGGGGACAGCGCACCGTTCCAAACAACTCAAGCGTGGCCACGATCCAGAACCTCCAGGGTTTCTCGAATGATGTGATAGATCGATGCCTGTACTTCCTGAATGCGCGGGATGTAGTCGCACTGCACCACAATCGGGTGATCCGACAAATTCTTCCGCAAGATCTCGCCACCATCGTAGCCTAAAAGAGCGACGGTCAGGAGGCCGCGTTTACGGGCCTCTTCGAGCGCCATGATGATATTGCGTGATCCACCGCTCGTGGAAATTCCAACGGCGACGTCTTCGGACCGCGCCTGCGCAATCAATTGGCGCAGGAAGATGACTTCCGTTCCCACATCGTTGGCAACAGCAGTGATGTTTGCCGCCTCGAGCGACAGAGAGACTGCGGGAATCGGACGGAAGCCAGATGGAGGCAGCACGCAGTCGATGGCCCAATCGTTCGCATCGGTGGCCGAGCCGCCGTTCCCGAAGAGAATGAGTTTGCCGCCCTTCACCAAGCGCTCCCGAATAGCGAGCGAGGCGATACTGATCTGTTCTGCCTGTTCTTGTGCAACCCGCATCCGCAGCTTGCTGTCGTCGCTCACCTTCATCAGGATGGACGCCGCGACCTCGGCAATCAGATCGCGGGTGTCCTGTTTTTCTTTTCCCAGGAATGGATAGAGAAATGCGGATTCTCCAACGTCGTAGCCCAATTCGCGGTGCTCCAGAAAGACGTGAACCGTCTCCCAAAGCGTGTGATAAAGGATCTCCGTAATTTCCTGATGGACCAAGGGATCTTGAGTAATCGGTTCCACGGCATAGGAACCGTCCGAACCCGGCAGTGCGAAGGTCATCGCCTCTCGCGCACGCGCTTGCTGAAGGGCTGCCCACACTTCGACGTCGCCTTCGGGTGGGCCGAACCCCATGACAATGTCTTGCGGGTGAAGAATAGCTTCCATCCACGGACGAAAAAGAGTGGACAAATCGAGGGCTGGGAGGGCGCGCTTGCCTACGATCACCGGATGCACAAATTCAACCGAAACATGCTGTGCATCGGTCGCATAGGGCCCACGTCCGAAGGCGAGCAGGCGCCCTCCCTGGAGGAAGCGGTCCGACATCTCGCGGGAGGCCGACGCGAGGCGAAGCGCTTCTCTCTCAAAAAATTGTTCTGCTAGCCGATTGCGTTGCAGTAGCCGTTCTTCAATTTGGGTCGCGAGCTGGTAGCCGGTCGCCATGGGATCAGTCTCTAACAAATACGCGGCAAAGGGTCTCCGACGAGCATATCGATGATCCTGCTGCCGCCGTAGCGGGTGGTCTCAAGGACTGCTCCTGCAGGCTGATGTCGGACCTCCCCAATAATTTGCGCTTCTTCCCCACCGGGCGACATCCTCAATGCATTGAGGGCTGCGTCTGCATATTCCGGAGCCACAACCGCCAGGAACTGTCCCTCGTTGGCAATGTGCAACGGATCGAGGCCAAGCAATTCGCATGCGCCACGGACTATTTCACAGACGGGCACCTGATCCTCAAAGAGAACGATTCCGAGCCCGCAGTCGCGCGCCAGTTCATTTAAGGATGTAGCAGCGCCGCCACGCGTGGGATCTCGCATCCAGCGAATGCCCGGGCTGGCTTCTTTGGCGAGTGCCTCAACCAGGGGTAGAACCGAACGCGTGTCGGACCTCAAGTCCGCTTCAAAATCGAGTTCTCCGCGGGCCAACAGAATCGTGATTCCATGATTTCCGATGGGTCCGGAAAGAATGACTTTGTCTCCAGGCCGCACAGAACTCGCGTCCACTTTGACTCCGTGGATCGGGCGGCCAACTCCTGTCGTCGTAATGTAGATTCCGTCAGCCTTGCCGTGCTCCACAACTTTCGTGTCGCCGCCTGCGATGGTGACGCCGGCCTTGCGGGCAGCATTGGCCATGGCACGAACCTCTGCCTTCAGAACCGACGTCGGCAACCCTGCTTCGAGAACGTACGTACAAACGAGCGTCTCGGCCCTTGCGCCTGAGACCGCGAGATCATTTACCGTACCGTTGATCGCGAGCTCACCAATGGAGCCTCCGGGAAAGGTCAACGGTTTCACCACGAAACTGTCAGTCGTGATTGCGATCCGGGTGCCGTTGATCTCGATGTGAGCGGCGTCTCCCAAGGGCTCTGAGGATGCGGGGAATAGCAGCGGAGCGAAGAGACCTTCGACGAGCCTGCGGCTAGCCTTACCTCCGGCTCCGTGCGCCATCTCGATCTGGGATTCACGAAAGCGAATCGGGGGAAGGGCTTCCGTGTCGACCTGAGCCGTCAGGCTGTCTGACTCAGGATGTTTACCATTTCCGTTTTCCGGTGTTCGTAGTTGAAGTACGCTGCGCATGATCCTTCCGAAGAAACCATGAGTGCGCCGATGGGATGCTCTGGCGTGCACTCACGTCCGAAGAGTTTGCATTGGTGAGGTTTCAGTACGCCTTTGAGAACTTCGCCACACTGGGCGGCCTGTGGATCGGTTACCCGGATGCCAGGAATATGGAAGCGCTGTTCCGAGTCAAAAGCTGCATATTCATCCCGGATACGAAGGGCCGACTGCGAAATGAAGCCTAGTCCACGCCACTCGAAGTAAGGGCGCAACTGGAACACTTCGGCCATCGCTCGCAGGGCGGCGCGGTTCCCTTCCCACGGGACTACGCGCTTATATTGGTTCTCGACCTTCGCTTCTCCAGCCTGCAGTTGCCGCAGGATCATGACGATGGATTGCAGCATATCGAGAGGCTCGAAGCCCGAGACTGCGATCGGTTTGCGTTCGTCCTTGGCGATCCATTCATAAGGACGGCATCCGATGACTGTCGAAACGTGCCCGGGACCGATAAATGCATCGATCCGCATGTCGGGCGAATCCAGGATGGCGCGAATCGCCGGAATGATCGTCACGTGATTGCAGAAGACTGAGAAATTCCTGATGCCCTCTGACTTAGCGCGCATGAGCGTCAATGCTGTGGATGGCGCGGTCGTCTCGAAACCGATCGCGAAAAACATGACATGCTTGTTCGGATTCTGCCGGGCCAGCTTGAGGGCGTCCGCCGGCGAATATACGATGCGGACATCCATTCCACGCGCCTTATGTTCCAGTGGACTCCCTTGAGTCCCGGGCACGCGCATCATATCGCCGAACGCGCAGAAGATGACATTTGGGTCTTGCGCCATGGACAAGCCATCGTCGATCCTGCCCATCGGCAGAACGCAGACCGGACAGCCCGGTCCATGAATGAGTTCGATATTCTCGGGAAGTATGTCCTTCAATCCGAAACGATAAATTGCGTGCGTGTGCCCGCCGCACACTTCCATCAAACGATAGTGACGCCTGGGATCCGCGAGCCGCCGAACTTCATTGGCAGCTCTGGTGATCAGTTCGGGTTCACGAAATTCGTCTACAAATCTCACTCAGGACTCCGTACAACTGCGGAACATGATTCAGTTTGGTTTCTGATTCTCGATATCCTCTAGGCCATAGCCCTGAACTTCTTCCAATGCGGCGTCGCTTTCGCCGAGCATACGAAGAGTATTCATTTGATCGAGGGCATCCTGTTCGCTGATCTTGCTCATGGCAAAACCGACGTGGATCAAGACCCAGTCTCCCGGGACGGGCCGATCATCTTGCAGCAATCCAAGATCTACTCTCCGTCTGACACCTACCACATCAACGAGAGCGGTCTCTTGGTTCTCGGAAGAGATCTCGACGATCTTTCCCGGTATGGCTAGGCACATATGGCACGCTCCCAACGAAACTGTGTTGCTCGAATCCATTTGGTGCTCACGCGTGTTTCATGGCCACGATGTCAAAGGTGCATTTCAACTGGTCTTTGACCCGAATGGTGCCAGCGGCGGCCGATATGGGCGCAATACCGTATTCACTCTGTCGTACGGTGAACTCACCAGAGGCACGCAGTGAGTCGCCGTTCACAACGAGACGGAGCGAAACTGGCAGATTTCGTGTTATTCCGCGAAGTGACAGTTCCCCCTTCAACACCAGCCAGTACCGATCAGCGTTACCGCTCCCCGTCACCTCTGAACATTCGTAGACGATCTCGGGGAACCGATCCGTCTCCAGAACTTCGTTGAACATCCGCTGTTGGATGTCTTCGCGATCTTTGTCGGTGACGTCATCCATCAACTCCAGAGAGTCGGCACGTATACTCAGGCGCATCTGGACATCTGTGAGTTCTTGCCCTAGGGTGAACTGCGCTTCACCCTGAAAGTCCCGAATGGCTATTTTGGGATCGTGTCCGAAAGCAGACAGCAGGCCGGTGGAGAATGCCTGCACAAAGAATGTGCTTTTCTGGATATCAATTGTGTAAAGAACGGCAGTGCCCTCCGTTAGCGCTCTGGTTGCATGCACAATGCGATCCTCCTCCTGCTTCCATAGATGACGGCAGGCGACTCGCTAGTAACAATTGCAGGCGACAGTCGCGGCTCGCCAATCAGCCGGCTTCACACTTCATAGATCCGAGATGCTACATCGATCGCAGCTTGATGTATCGGTCCAAGTCGGGCAATGCGCCCTGCAAAAGGTTCCCGACTCCGACATTTCCCAAATAACGCCGCACCAGGGGATTCGAAAGAATCAGCCCGGTGCCAAAGATGATGAGCGCCACGCCACTGAGCATGAACAACGTGTCTTTGTCAGTCGCAGAATTGGAATTGTTATTGAATTCGGACAAGACGAGCTCCTTTCAGAAAGCTGCTTTCCTATAATCGTTTGTTCAAAATCCTGTCGACTACCGAGACCACAAGTTTCACGGCTTCATCGACCGCTGCCTCCACCGGTTCGGTTAATCCCATGTAGCCTTCGTCGCCGCCGAAGCTCTGCGGTTCACAACCAATTAGCAAAACTCTCTTGAGGCCACCGTTCATCGCGGCTGCCATGCGCAATACGTTAAGCGGGTTCATGCCGTGTGTTTCGACCACCGCCTGCTGAGGTTCATTGAGCTGGGCCAAGTCGGGTTCGACAAGCGAAACCGTCCCGGGTGGCTTGTTGTGCGGGTAGGCATCTACCAGAATGGTTGTTTCGAACCCATTCTGCAGGGCATAAGCCAGATCGAAGCCTCGAATTCCGAAGTCCTCCACTCGAACGCTCGCTGGAAATTCGCAACTGGACAGGCGTTTCGCAACTTCGACTCCGAACGCATCATCGCCCAGAAAAATGTTTCCGATGCCCGCAATGAGGATTTTTGGAGGTTCCAAAGCAGCCTTTGGCCGCGCCTCATCCTCTGGCATCGGTTCGATCTCCTTCGAGTCGAAGAAGAACCGGTGCCCCGGTTGACGCATCATCCCCAAATCTCTTCCTGGATCGTTGTCAACGACCACGCAGACGTGGGATTTGCCTTCGTAATCCTGCTCGATCGATTCGATCGTTGCGGTCTGGCCGTCGAGGGCAATGTCCAGGACATCGCCGCCCTTGCGTGGTCGCAGGCGCACGCGGCTTCCGACCCTTACGGCAACTCCTGAAACATCCAGGTGATCAATCGGAGTTTTATCTTCGAGGACTTGCCATTCCCATTCGTTCATTGGATGTCCTCCTTAAGCGGGCGCATGCCGCGAAGAACTCCATGTAATTTCATCAGATGTTCCGCCGGCAAGGTTTCGGTCCGGTCCAGAAGCTGGCGAGCTCGCTCGTCGGACTGCCGCACCTCGCGCTTCTCTTCGTCGGTCAGGGTCATGATGCGTAGCGAGAGGATCTCGTCGATCTCGGTGCCGTCAAAGAGGTCGCCTGTGCTTTCGGGTGCGATTTGCGGATAGTCATAAAGAATGATGGGGGAACAAAGCATCGTGTCACGCAGTTCCTCGTCTCCTACAAGGACGGGCCACGCGCCAGTATTGGTGCAACCAGCTACTAGGTCGCGGACTGACTCGGGAGGATCGGTGGCAGAAACAAACACGCCATGCTGCACGCCCATGACGGTGTGCGCCGAAACCAGAGATCTCCGAAGTGCATCATCACGAGTGGAGGCCTCGGACATTTCGAAGGCGGTCTCATTTTGAATGCGAATACAGATTTTGAATACGTCTTCTCGCAGGCGCTGAGCCGAAAGCTGGATCGCTCCCCGAATCTCTTCTCGCTGCCGCACTACTATACAAGCGATTTGGCCGTCCGCACCGGGCACCGGCTCCAGTTGCTTTTCCGCAGGAAAGGAGAACTGATGTAACAAGACATCATGCCTTAAGGCTTCCAGGTCGCAGCCCGGCAGGCCGATCTCGCGCTCTACCGCCTCCTGCCATGGCTGCATGATCTTTCCGTCCAATTCGAGCCTCTCGACCAGCTGAAAATCCGGAATGACACCTGGTTCCAAACTCTTCAGGGGCGCTTTCACCTGGCCGATCGAGCGTTGCACGAGTTGGAGAAATCGCGCTCGAACTTCGAGAGTGGATTTGGCTCCGCCCTGCACCAGGCACTCGGTCTGCATCACCCACGCATCCGAGCCGGTTTGGAGTTCACTGAAGGCTCGGGGTAAAAGCACGCCGAAGTTCCAGCGCTGCTGGTTCTTGATCGCAGAAGGCCGGTAGGGATAAAGCATGTATCCCTCGTAGAGCACGGCTTTCGCGATTTTATCGACCAGTTCCAGATTCATGACTCGACCGTCTCTTCGATCGGCAACGCGCTTTCGAGCGCCTGCTCCCAAGTCGGGATTCCGTGCCGCACTTTGTACTGGTACAGACGTTCAAAGACGTCGCGACGCAGGCATAGCCATGCGGTGTTGGGATAATACGTGTCCATCATGTCGCGCCACACTTTTACTGGAAGCTTGAAACGAGCTTCTTTTTCCCAGGAAATCGGAGCGACCTGCAGCGATCCATCCGGTCTCGCGTAAAAGACTGTTCCGCTGAACAGGAAATTGAGCGGCACATCACCGTCGGAGAGGCCGTGGAAATATTTCGTCGCTGCGACATTGAAGTCGAACGTACAAGGAACGGCAATCTCCGCCACCGTTGTATCGGTAAAAGATGGCACAACCACGCTGGCATGCGTCCAGAGGAAGGTCTTTAGAGTTTGGGACCATCGATCGGGTGATCCGAAAAGGTCAAGCAGAGCCTCCTGATCGCTCGGACCGTATCGCCGACGCGCGACCTCGAGTTGAATCTGGCAACGTAGTGCGACGGTATGGATTGTCTCGCCAGCATTTGCGTTGCTCAGCCGCAGCTTGAAAGAAAGCTGCGGCGCCGCGGAGAATGCCGCCACTTCTACTTGTTCGATCTGAAAACTCAGGTCAGGCATGCGACTCCTGTCTCACTCGTGCCTTGCCTTTCAGCCCGTTGAAGAACTGCGCGAGCTCCTGCCACACTTCGGTTCCTCCGGAGAGTCCTCGCCAATGGGTGCGAATGAGCCCAACCAGCTTGTAGCATTCATCAATCGGCAGCAGATAATAGTCGGCCTCGGAAGCTCCGCGCGAATAGCCCACGCGATTCACCAGCAATGCTTCCACATCGCTTTCCATCTCGCTGAGTACCGGATTTTCGCGGACGATATCATCCCATGTCTCCAAAGACAACAGCGACTCCGTTGCGCCAGCCGGGCTGGGATACAGGACGCTCATCTTTTGCTCAACGCTATTCTTGAAAAAGAACGCCATGTTGATGGGAATCATCAAACTGTCCCATTGCGCGTCAGTCATATGAAAGTCGAAAAGCAGAGTCACTTGCCGGGGCACTCTCTTGTATTTCGAGGCGCCCTGCCCGCTGAACAGGATGGCGCAAGGCTCGCAGGAACACAGAAGTTTGCGATGTATTAATTCGACGAGGTGGCCATGATCCGGCGAAAGGTCCCCACCGCACAGCTCACAACGCTCCACGTTACGTGGTCGTCGCGCAAACTGGCGTAACGTTTCGAAAGCGCTGGCAGCACTCGAGAACTGTTCTGTGCCCATACTTATACTCGTCCTCTGACTTGTGTCACGGTTGCACTTAGTCTGCGCCATCCGCACTCATCGCCAATGGCTCAACCGCCGCAATCGGGGGCGACATTGTACGGCTCGTCAATTTCTCCAAGGCGACGAAGCCGGTGGCCGGCTGCCCATCCAAGCCCTCAACAGTTAGGGACGTGACGTCTGGTGCGGCGTCGTAGATTGCTTCCTCCACAGTAGACCGAACGGTTTCAGTCGTAGAACCACACGTGTGCGCACCCAAGACCACTCTTACGCGAATATTCCCGTCATTCGCAGAGAGAAGTTCCACCTCACATCCCTGCTTCCGCAAACTCGGGCGGATTCGATCGACGGCTTGGCTCACCCGCGACGCTATCTCTTCTGGATGCAAACCGTACAGAACCAGCAGGCTGCTGACCAGCGGATCACGGCCTAAGTCGTCGATGATGCGGCGGCCGGCATCACCCTCCTGGAAAGTAATTTCCATCATTCTCTCCAAGCCCGTTCCGTGAAGTTCCATCAGCAACTGAACAAGTTCTCTGGTGGTGGCTCTCACCGCGGGGTCAGCGATCGTCTCGATCTGCTGCACCAAACCGCCGATCTGCTGTACACGCTTGCGAAACTCCTTATCGTCAGCCACAGCACTCCTTGTGAGTGAGAAGAATGGATAACGAGTGCAAGCCGCCAAGTGTTCCCAGCACCTCACTGGTGAACCTGGCGGCTGCCCTCACTTTGCTCTCTCCGATTGATTGATCATCCGATCGTGTCACCGTCCGAGATTTAAGTTTGAAGTCCGAACATTGGGGAATGCCGTGTCTCCAGCACTTTGCCGTTGCCAAGGTACATGTGGACGCCGCACGGCAGGCAGGGATCGAAGCTCCTGACCGCACGCATAATGTCGATGCCCTTGAACTTGTCCGGGCCGTTCTCTTCAAAGATTGGCGTGTTCTGCACCGCATCTTCGTATGGACCCAGCGTCCCGTAGATATCGCGAGGATTGGCGTTCCATGGGGTCGGCGGGTAAGGATGATAGTTCGCGATCTTGCCGTTGCGTATGACAACGTGATGCGAGAGGACGCCCCGTACCGCCTCATGAAAGCCGCAGCCAATCGCTTGTTCGGGCACCTTGAAGTCGGTCCATGTCTTGGTTCTGCCCGCGTGTAGTTCTTCCAGCGCCTTCTCCATGAAATGCAAAGCGCAGCAAGCAGCATACACCTGGAAATAAGTCCGGGCGCGATCGCGTTCGATGGCGTTGCTCCACTTCGGAACCTTCCATTCAAATTCAACTTCGGGAAGCGAAGTGGTCTTCGGCAAATACATCTTCACGCTGTGCCCTGTGGCCTTGATGTAGCCGATGTCCACGAGTCCGGCCAAAGCCGTGGCCCAGAGACGGGCGATGGGTCCGCCGCCAGTATCCAGGGCTAGATGATCGCCAGTTCGCTTATCCAACCAGCGTGGCGACATAACCCATGTGTACTTTCCGCCGAAGTCGCGCTTCTGCGGACGCGGAATCGTTGTCTGGTTCCAGGGATGGTGCTTGTCTACGGGGTTGCCCAGAGGATCGGTCTTCACAAACGTTTCCGAATTCTGCCAATCATCGTAATAAGAACTGCCGAGCAGAATACGGATGTTCAAATTGATATCGACGAGGTCGGTCGTTACCAGCTTGCCATCCACGACGACGCCCGGCGTGACGAACATCTTGTTGCCCCAGTTCGTCATGTTCTTATAGGTGTAGTCGCAATGATCGGGATCGTTGAATGAGCCCCAACATCCGAGCAGGATTCTCCTTCTTCCGACTTCCTCGTAACCCGGCATTGCGTCGTAAAAGAAGTCGAACAGATCGTCGTGCAGCGGAACCACCTTCTTCATGAACTCCACATACTTCATGAGCCGAACCAGGTAGTCGGTGAAGAGTTGAATCGTCGGAACAGTCCCGACTCCACCCGGGTACAAAGTCGACGGATGAACGTGGCGTCCTTCCATCAGGCAGAACATTTCACGGGTCATGCGGCTCATCTGCAGAGCCTCCCGATAGAACGCGCCCGTGAACGGATTCAACGCCGTCATGATGTCCGCGATCGTGCGGTAGCCATGCAGATTGCCATGCGGAGCTGAGGTGGATTGAGCTTTCGCCCAGACCTTAGGGTTGGTCTCCTTGACCATCTGTTCGCAGAAATCCACGCCGACCAGGTTGTCCTGGAAGATGTTGTGATCGAACATGTATTCGGCGGCTTCGCCTAGATTCACGATCCATTCTGCAATCGCTGGTGGCCTGATTCCGAAGGCCATGTTCTGGGCATATGTGGCACAGGTGGCATGGTTATCGCCGCAGATCCCGCAAATGCGGCTGGTGATGAAGTGAGCATCGCGCGGATCCTTGCCTTTCATGAAGATGCTGTATCCGCGGAAGATGGACGATGTGCTGTGACACTCGGCAACGTGGTGGTTCTCAAAATCGATCTTGGTAAATATCCCCAGGCTTCCCACGATGCGGGTGATCGGATCCCAATTCATCTCCACCAAATTTCCTTTCTTGGTGGATGTGTCTTGTGCTGGCGCAGTAATCGTGCTCATTCGATCGCTCCTTAGTAGGTTCGGGGGTGATAGCCCGTGGTCAGTTCGGCGCGAGGATGCCGCCACTTTGGTTCCTTGTTGACAGTGGCCTGGGTTAGCGAGCGGAGAGTTCGGATGACGCGTCCGTACGCGCTCACCGCTCCGCTTGAGACCTTGCCCCCGGGAGGCTCATCCATGAATGGCATGAATTTGTCCGGGAATCCGGGCATGGTGCAGCCAATACAGATCCCGCCGACGTTAGGACAGCCACCGATTCCCGCCATCCATCCACGCTTAGGCACATTGCAATTCACTACGGGTCCCCAGCATCCGAGCTTCACGATGCACTTGGGCGATCCGTAGACTTCAGCGAAGTCTCCCTGCTCGTAGTAGCCGGCACGATCGCAACCTTCGTGCACCGTGCTTCCGAACAGCCACGTGGGCCGCAGCTGATCATCGAGGGGAATCATGGGGGCGAGTCCTGCTACCTGGTACAGGAGATAGAGCACCGTCTCCATAAAGTTGTCCGGTTGCACCGGGCAGCCGGGCACGTTCACGATGGGCAGACCCGCGCCAGACTTCCAGTCCCAGCCAAGGTAGTCCGCCAGCCCCATGCACCCGGTCGGATTGCCTTCCATGGCGTGAATTCCGCCATAGGTCGCACATGTTCCGCACGCGACCACCGCGATGGCCTTGGGAGCGAGACGATCGATCCACTCGTTTGTGGTGATGGGCTGGCCGGTATTGGGATCGGTGCCGAGCCCCGCCCAGTAGCCTTCCTTCTTGATCTTCTCGTTGGGGATCGACCCTTCCACTACAAGGACGAAAGGATCCAGTTCACCTTTCTCGGCCATGTACCAATACTTCATGAAATCGTCGCCAACTTCGTAGGCGAGAACAGGATTGTGTAAATGGACTTTGGGTAGCCCCGGAATGGCTCCCAAGAGAACGTCCTCGATGCTGGGCTGGGTAGCGGCAGTCACCGAGACAGAATCTCCGTCGCATCCAAGGCCTGCTGTGATCCACAGGATATGTACTTCGGCGACTGGTGAGGGCCTTTGCGTTACTCGACCATAGGGGACCGCTTCTGCTGCCATAGTTGGGTTCTCCTTTCCCAGACCAACTCGTTGTATCTCGGAGGCTAACTCACTCTGGATTGATGGACCTGCGCACGATCCGCCAGCAGACACAGAGCAGTCCTGTTCCCCGGCGGAAAAGTTAGTAAAGTGCGCGCCTAGAATCTCCAATGAGAGGGGGGCGCCACAAGCGGGTCTGCCACTTTTTCAGATTGATGGGATTAACTACGGACAGCATCAGGGATTCCCCGATGCTTGAAAAATAGGAGAACCGAGAAAATTAAGTCGCCAAAGAAAGGGGATTACAACCGGAAGAAGCTCATACTGCCTTTTCCTGCATGTTCCATTGAATGGCGTGTTGCACGAGTTCGCGGGCGCTGCGCAAGGACAACTTTTCCTTGATGTGGGCCTGGTACGACTCAACGGTCTTTACGCTGACGTGGAGTTCCTCGGCGATCTGGCGGGTTCCGTGACCATCGCCGATGAGGCGAAACACTTCCAGTTCCCTGTCGCTCAAGTCGCTGACCGACGAGTTCCTGATGACGCTGGGACCCGTAATGTAGTGCTTGAGCATTTGGTTGGAAATTCTTTGACTGACGTAGATTTCGCCATTCAAGATACGGCGCACTGCAACCAGAACTCTCTCCGTCGCTTCCTGCTTCATGATGTAGCCATTGGCTCCGGCACGGAGCGCGCGTTCCGCGTAGATCAACTCGTCGTGCATGGAAAGGATTAACACCGGCAAAGTTGGATGGGTGGTTCGAAGGGTTTTCAGTAGATCGATTCCATCCGGTCCGTTCAACGAAATATCGAGAATCAGAACATCAGGGCGGGCCGAGGCAAGTACATGCAATGCGCCCATCGCCTCTTCCGCTTCCCCGCAAACCACCATGTCGGGTTCGCGGTTGATCAGCAGAGCCAGCCCCTGCCGCACAATCGGATGATCGTCGACCACCATGATTCGCTTCCTGTTGGCAGCCGGACTCTGCGATTTGTAACCGACACTCATCTCTTGCTGCCTTCCATCGTCGTTACGGGAAATAGACAAGTCACCATGGTTCCACCCATGGGCTGGCGTTGGACTTCCAATGAGCCTCCTACCATCCGGGCGCGATAGCTCATGAGGTGAAGCCCCATACCCTTATTGCCGACTGCGGCGTTTTCGATTCCACAACCGTCGTCGCAGATTGTCAATACTCCTTGCTCCTGATCAGCCGCCAATCGAATGTCGATTTGCTGTGCATCTCCGTGTTTGATGGCATTGTTGACTGCCTCGCGTGCAATGTAATAAAGATGCGTGGCCGCGGTGTCATCACGGATGAGCACGGGAGTAAAACATTCGAACCGGCAGCGAACCTTGAACAGATCCTCTACTTCGCCCGCCCATTGCTGCAGTGCGGACATCAACCCCTGTTCATCCGACAACACAGGAAGCAGACCGCGCGCCAGTTCGCGCGTCTTGTGAATGGCCTCGTTTACCAAACCAACGATCTTGCCGGCGTCGCCTGCTTCGGGCAGACCCTGCTCCATCAACTTTTGTTCCTGCACCTTGGTCATGAAGGCGATGCCGGTCAGATGTTGTCCCAGTCCGTCATGCAGGTCTTGACCGATCCGTCGCTGTTCGCGAGCACTAATGTCGAGAATGGTTTTTTCCAAACGCTTGCGTTCGGTGATGTCTCGAATCGCACTTGAGACGAGTACCCCTTCCTCTGTTTCCAAGGGACTCAAGCTGATCTCCACCGGAAATTCGTGCCCGTCCTTGTGCAACCCGTAGAGTTCTGCCCCTGCTCCCATAGGTCGCACGCGTGGTTCCGCGAAAAAACCGTCGCGATGCTCGGAATGCCTTTGCCGAAGGCGCGGAGGAACCAGAAGCTCCAAGGGCTGGCCCAGCAATTCTTCATGCCGGTAACCGAACAGTTTTCCAACCTGCGCGTTGACCAGAACAATTTTTCCGTGCCGATTCACCACCACTACGGCATCCGGCGCAGCCTCCAGAAGGCCACGGAATTTTATCTCCGCGCGCTTTCGCTCGGTGATATCGATCCCGGACGCAATGATGTAGGCGGCCGCTTCGCCGGCTGCGGGTAGGACAGTAGTAGACCAGGCTATGACCTGTTGC
The DNA here is from genome assembly GCA_963820895.1 of uncultured Acidobacteriota bacterium. Taxonomy (GTDB): domain Bacteria; phylum Acidobacteriota; class Terriglobia; order Terriglobales; family Acidobacteriaceae; genus Sulfotelmatobacter. Next base: position 186,522 of record CAWGBW010000011.1, on the reverse strand, counting down.
TTGCCGTCGCGGCTGATCCAGCTACTCTCAAATTCTTGCGGGCTTTGATCAATACGCGTCATCTGAAACTTCGACTTGAACCGGTCGACTTCTTCCGGAAGCAGAAATAAATCCCAAATCAACTTTCCACGAACCTCTTCCAGCGAATATCCCGACATCTGTTCACAGGCACGATTGAACCGGATGATTCGCCCCTCGGTGTCCAGCACCGCTACCAATGCACCCACGGTGTCAAGAATCGCAGAAACAACGTTCCGCTCTTCCTGCAGCGCTTCCTCCGTTCGTTTCAGATCGGTGATATCAAAACCGACGCCGTGGATGAACCACGGATCACCATCCGGCTTGCGGATCATTTTGGCTTCGCAATGAAACCAGATCACGCGGCCATCGCGGGACAGGACGCGATATGCGGAACGGAGGGGATTTCCAGTGAGAAACATTTCGGCGGCTTCATTGCTCCACCGCTGCTTGTCGTCGGGGTGGATGTGGCTATACCAGCGAACCGGATCTTCCAACCACTCTTCCTGCGAAAAGCCCAGCGCCTCTTCAATTTGAGGACTGACGTAGGCCTCCCCGATCCCTCGATCGAGATACGCCATAAACACCACTGCGGGAATTTGCTCGACAAGGGCGCGATATCTTGCGTCCAGATTCGGAAACTGCCCCTCTTTCAACTCTGCGTCTGAAAGGGCTTGCGGCGTAAGCGCGAAAAGATGGGTGCCTGAATCGACGCGCCTCGAAAATACTCCTGCCAGTTCCTGGAGAATTTCTTCGGCTTGGACTGCGCTCAGTTCCATAACAGTTCTGACAGAGGCTTCGGAGTTGGATGCCTTCGATAGACGGTGCGACTATAGGGCAAACTTCTATTTGCTTTCGAAGGCCTTTCTTTGGGAAGCCTGACGCCAACTCGGCTCCTTGTTGAGCGATGCCTGCGTGAATCGCCGGAGTGCGTGAATCGCGCGCCCATACGTTTGTACGGCCGCCGACGACAACAATGAGCCGGGTGGCTGATTCATGAATGGCATGAACTTGTCAGGAAATCCGGGCATGGTGCAACCGATGCAAATGCCTCCGACGTTCGGGCATCCGCCGATTCCACCCATCCATCCGCGTTTCCCGACATTGCACTGCACCACCGGCCCCCAGCAACCCAGCTTTACGATGCACAGCGGAGACCCGTACTCCTCACCGAATTGAGCCTGCTCGTAATATCCACCCCGATCGCAACCTTCATGAACGGTTGCGCCAAACAGCCAAGTCGGTCGCAACGCAGTATCCAACGGAATCATAGGAGCACGCCCGCCCGCCATATACAAAAGATAGAGAAGCGTCTCCATAAAATTGTCGGGCTGCACCGGACAGCCGGGCACGCACACAATCGGAATACTGGCTTTCGATTTCCATTGCCAGCCGAGATAATCCGGCAAACCCATGCAGCCTGTAGGATTTCCTTCCATCGCGTGGATGCCGCCATAGGTCGCGCAGGTTCCAACGGCGATCACGGCCCACGCTTTGGGCGCGAGACGGTCGATCCATTCGCAAGTCGTGATCGGCTGCCCAGACGTAGCGTCGGTGCCGAACGATGCCCAATAACCTTCTTCCTTATTTTTTTCGTTTGGGATTGAGCCTTCGATAACGAGGATGAAATGTCGGTCTGACTCTTCCCGAGTGGCGCGGTGGAAGGCTGCCATGAATTCGTCGCCGTTTTCTTTGGCGAGAAATGGGTTGTACAAGACAACTTTCGGGATCCAGGGCAGTGCCCCTAACACAATATCTTCTATGCTCGGCTGGGTGGCCGCGGTCATGGCAATGGTGTCGCCATCGCACCCGAGCCCTGCCGTAATCCAAAGAACGTCGAGTTCGGTGATGGCGCTCTGCGTTCGACGGAGAACTGCAGCGTCTGCCACTAGGAATCTCTCCTTCGCGCCTGGCTCCTGGCTGGCCCACATCTTCTAGCGGAATCTTCCAACGGTCAAGCGAAACAACCGAAAACGGCGTTTGAACGGTCGGTCAGTGCGGCCACCGTTGCAGCCTGAATTCGGCTCCGGTGGAGATTTAAGGCTTCCGTTAGGACTGAAACGACATCCAAGCAACCGGAATCAGGAGTGGAGGGAACACATCGTGACGAAAACAATCTCGACGCTGACGAATGTAGTCGGCTTAGCGGCGCTGGTAATGTTTGGCTATGTACTCGTCGTCTCTATCCCGGATGTTAAGCGATACGTCCGCATCAGCACCATGTGACACGACAGCCGGAGTTGATAGCCATTCTCGCAGTGCCGGCAGCTTAGACTCGCATTTGTCGGACCGCTCCGAGCACTTTCGTAAGCCACAAAGACAAGCGGCGCCGGAGCCTCTGTCTTCGCTCCCGCGCCGCTATTATTTGTTCACTGGACTGCGTTAAGCTGACGGATGCTTCAGAATATCTGCCAGAGCGTGCATGCGTGCACCATCAGCGGGAGTCTTCGCCGTAGCGGCGCTCTTCTCCAAAGATGGAGCCATGCGGCTTAGTTTTGCCACCTTGCCCTTGTTCATGTGCGAAGTCTCCGCACCTTCAATCGCCTTTTGCAGAGCCGTAATTCGATTTGGCGGCAGAGCTTCCGACCGTGACAATTGATCGACGTACGCTTTCGCTACGACCAATTGCGCAGGCCATTCGATCTTCTGCTGGTTCTGAACATTCAGTTCGTTGACCTTCACTGTTTTTGCTGCATCAATCTCGTCCTGGGTGAGGAACTTGGATGGCGTGAGCTCAAATACGTCGAGGCCCCGCGCGATCTCCGATCCGTAGATGAATCCGTTGTACCAGTAGGCTGACCACTCACCGCCCAGAACGAGCATCTTCGGATCAATAGGTCCACGATCGTAGTAAGCAATTTCGAATGGATGAAGAGGATCGGTGAAATCCACCACCGAAACGCCGCCCTGGTACCAAGCCTGCACTTCGATGTCGCGTCCCGGCACGGGAATCAGCGAACCGTTGTGTGCCACACAATTTTCGGTGTCGCCCTGCGCGGCGGTTAACTTGTAGTAGCCGGCGAAATTGAGCTTCTCCCCGTTCAGTCGGAAGATGGCATCCGCACCCCATTTGTTGGGATCGCCAGCGCGGCATCGCGCCCCTAGACCTCCACCCCACTCGTCTGTGAATACGACTTTGCTGCCGTCATTCGAAAACGAGGCGGAATGCCAGTAGGAATAATTTGGATCGTTGACGGCGTCCAGGCGCTTCGGATGGACCGGATCCTTGATGTCGAGCAAGATACCGTTTCCAGAGCATGCTCCGGCTGCCAAACCAATCGCCGAATAAACGGTGATGTCATGGCACTGGTTCGTGTCGGAGGGTTTGTCCTTACCCTTCCCGTGAGTGCCGCCGTTGTTCAGGCCATTGAGCGCGCCTGTTCGCGGATCTATGAATACGCGGGGGCTCGATACGACCGCCGCGTCTTGCGGAGCGTCCACCGGAACCTTGATCACATCGATGCGGAACAGTGCGGTGTTGGGATCTTTATCCGGCTTCTCGCCTGAGCACCCGGCCAGTTCCTCCGCTTGCCGCACAAACGAAGTGCCCGAAACGTAGATATACACGTTGTTCCTATCGTTGGGATCGATCACTAAAGTGTGTGTATGCGATCCGCGGCAGGTCTGCACGGCCGCGACCTGCTTCGGGTTTCTAATGTCGGAGATGTCAAAAATTCTCACGCCACGGAAACGGTCTTTCTGCGCCGCGGGCGGATGAAATTTCTTTTCTTCTCCAGCTGCCGGCGGAGGCTCTGCGGGAAAGCCTTCGGTTCCGCAGTCGAGGCGTCCGTTTGGCATTTCAACGGACATGAAGAGAAGATTTTTATAGACCGAAACATCTCCCTGCCCGCCGGGACATACCAGCGAAGTCACCAATGTGGTGTTCGCAGGATTGGAGATGTCATAGATGTTCACGCCATAGAAGTTTCCTTGAAACAGATGATCGCCCTGGAAGGCAAAATCAGAGTTGGCAAAGGCAAGTTGAGCGATCACCAGTTGTGTCGGCTTCGGCATTTTTGCGGTGTTACCGACACCAAGCTGACCCAGCGTTTTTTGCACTTTCGGATCATCGGGATTGTCTGATCCGAGTTGAAATGCATCTGGCTTCTTGACCAGCATCAGGTGCTTGATGCCCATCGCGGCCTCGCCGGCGTCAAAAAGGCCCGGCGTCAATTTTGCACGCGGATCGTTGACATCCGCTCCGGTCGTGTCCGGCGGCAGCGTCGGGGGTGGCTCAGGAGCAAAGGGATCTTCGTCTTCCTTTTCCTTCTCTTTGTCCTTGTCTTTATCTTTGTCCGCCTCTGGAGTCTTTCCCGGTTCTTGCGCTGTTGGCGGGGTTTGCGCATCCTGGGCGTGCATCCGATTCGTGCTGAAACTCAAAATGGCCATGGCCAATGCCACATAAAAAACAAATACGCGGGGCACTCTGATCATCTTTTCCTCTCTATCTGTTGTTTATCAAGCATTGTCTGCATAATCCCGATCTCGGCCCGTTGCGTATTGTCCGCATCCGTGGCGAAGTCAAAAATCTCGGCATCCTGCCCGGCGCCGGCAGTGTCGAATAAATCCTTCACCATCGTTAGCGCGCCATCATGGTGCTGGATCATACCGGTCAAAAACAAGTGATCGAACTTGGATCCCTGCGCTTTGCGCAGTGCATCCATCTGCTCCGAAGAGAGCATGCCTGGCATCAGCGGCACGGGTTCGGGCGACATATCCATTCCCGGCATCTCGGGCATAGTCATCGATGTCGCTTTCCCGCGAGCAGCAAGCCACCGCCTCATGAACTTGATTTCATCCGACTGCGAACTGCTGATTCTCGCTCCCAGTGAACGCAGTTCCTTGTTCTCGGTATGCGACTGAATCAAGGCGGTCATCTCGATTGCCTGCGTGTGGTGCATGATCATGCCCTGCATGAATTCAACATCCGCTGCGGAAACCGCCGGAATCGTGGGTCGCGTTGAGGGCGGCAGAGTACGGCTCGGCTTGCCGGGCGCACCCGGCTGCACAATGACCGCGGAGTTAGCGCTCACTTGCCGCGCGCGCGTTGGAAGCGCGAAAGCAAACAGTGTGAGCCACGTCGCACACAGCACCAAAGATCCCGACGGAATGGGAGACGTCCTTTTATTTTGTGAATCGTAGGGCCTAGGACTTGGTTGCATAGCGGATCATTTGCAGCACCCACGCGAAAACAAGCAGTATACCCGTGATTCCCAGCGTTCGTCTCATACTTTCACAGGCTGCCGTCCATGCGGCGGTCAGAAACTGTTAGCCTGTGCCCACCGCGCAACCTTTCGCGGGATGCGGAATCTGATGGTTAGAAAGATTGGAGCGTTTGATGAAGGGGAAAATTGTCCTCGTTACCGGAGCCGATGGCGGCCTCGGCACTTATGTGACGCAAGCATTTCTGGATGCCGGAGCCACCGTAGTTGGATCGTCGCGGAAGATTCAACAGGCAGCCTTTTCCAGTGCCAACTTCACCGCTCTATCGGCCGAGATATCGACCGCCGAGGGAGCGAAGTCGCTGCTGTCCGAAGTGTCATCGCGATTCGGCAGATTGGATGTGCTTGCCCACACGGTCGGCGGATTTGCCGGAGGGCAATCGATTGCCGAACTAGATGACGCCACCTTCCAGCGTATGTTTGATCTGAACCTGAACAGCGTCTTCTTTATGTTGCGGGCAGCCCTCCCGCTTCTGCGCAAGTCGAGGAGCGGACGAATCATCGCCATTGGCAGCCGGGCGGCGTTTGAACCGGGAGCTGGTGTTGGCGCATATAGCGCTTCGAAGTCCGCCATGGTCTCGCTGATCCGAACTGTTGCGCTGGAAAACAAAGATGCTGGAATGACGGCAAATGTGATCTTGCCCGGCACGATGGACACTCCCGCAAACCGCAAGGCGATGGCAAAAGCGGACTTTTCAAAATGGGTTCAGCCGGCGAGAGTCGCGAGCCTGATGACATGGCTCGCCAGCGATGCGGGAAAAGATGTGAACGGCGCTGTAATCCCTTTTTACGGCAGTGAAGGGTAAGACGAACCGGTCAAATCTCCCATACGCATTTTCCGTTCCGAAAGAAGGAGATAACCCCGTCTTCGCTGACTTTCAGCACGTTTCCAAATCTCGACGCGGAAACGGCTGCCGTAGTACGGCCGCCTTCAATGTTCTCGGGGTGAAGATTGGTGAGATCCGGATGTCGTAGGATCGCGCCGAACGCCAAGAGGTTGGATTCTCCGTCCATCACAATCCCGCCGTCGGTGCGGGCAATCGTCTCGAGCACCGCGCTTGGGACGTCGAGAATGCGTTTTTGCTGGAGAAGATAGTGCAACTGGTCCTTGGACCCGATACCAGAGAGTTCTCGCTCAATCGGAATGGAGGCGAGCAGATCGTTCCGCGACACCAGTCTCTGTGCCATGTTCGGATCATCTAGAACTACCAACAAGCCTCCGCGCCGATCTTCCGCCAGGTTGAGGGCGGCCGTGAACAGGCGTTCGGAGAGTTGCGGGTTCCCTACCGCCTCTGTCCACAAGTCGTATTTCCGTTGTGCATCGGTGAGACGCCATCTGCCATTCCAGAAGTGAAAAACCTGCACTCCGTCCGCGAATATCTTCATTTCTCCATTTGGAGTGAGAATCATGCAGATGTGCCCACCGCACAACGTGGCGCGACTATGCATTTCATATTTCAGCGCCGTGGGGACCGATAGTTTGATATCCGCGAACGGCCTAGCCCACTCTTCCACATCGACGATCTCGGCGAGATATCCGTCCTTATCAACCAAACCAAGCGTCTGCAGACCGTCCGAGAGACGGAAAAAGCTGCGAATTGACGTCAACGTCGAGTTGTATCGAAGGGCACCGACCGGCGTCATCGGTGCTTCATGACACGCGTCGCGGTGGTTTCCGAATAAAAGGGCGCCGGTTGAAATTCGACGATTTTCATACGTGCTAAGCGAACTCGTGCGGAGAACTTCGATCGCATCCTCAATCCGGTCGGGTCCCTGCCACGCCTTCCTCGCATACGGGGCCGGATCGATGAAGGCAGAGACGTAACGGTCTTCCGGCAGTCCTTTAAAGAGCTCGAAGCGTTGCTCGACAAGAGTGGGGTCCGAAATCATCCGGTATCGCGAATCGAGGACGGCGCGAATACTCTCCAAGAGTTTCAGCTCCGCCTCAGAGAAGGAGTCGGGATTGGTAAGCGAGTAGCGCGATCCCAGCCAGTTCAGGATGAGAGAGTTTCCGGCAATCTGCGCAATGCTCTCCACATCCGGATGTGGCAACGGGTGGAGGATGTCGAACTTCGCAGACGGAAAGAAATATCCCACTCCGCCCTCCACGAGCTTTGCATACAGTCCATCAATAAAAGGAAGCGCCTGGGTCTGTTCGGACATTCGCTCTTCTCACATCTGGAATTCTTTTCTCTTCGATGCGGGAGCCCAGGCGAAGGGCTCACAAAGTCATTGAGATGCTTACACATGCAGGAACAAAAAACTGACGAAAGTACAGCCTCGCTTGACGAAGTTCGATCAGGTTTAAGGCGGTGGCTCACCTTTTCTTTCTGTGAGAGTCTCACTCTGGTTCATGTTTGCCGAGACCACACACTCACCAGCCGGGAGACCGAACTGGTTCCGCGTCTGGGTTGGACTGCTGGGTTTGTGGGCCGCCTTCGCGATTCAGGGCACCTTCTTTAACTACGAAACTTTTCTTACCAGGAACCGCGCGATCTCGTGGACGCAGGCGATTCGCATGAATCTCACTGCGTACGGCATTTGGGCGTTCTTACTCACGCCGATCGTCCTGTTTTTGTGTTCACGTCTAGAATTGGACAGGCGCCGACTGTTCAAGTTGGTTTCTGCGCATCTGGTCGCCGTCGCAGCCGCCGCCTCGATTGATGTCTGCATCAAGACTCTCCTGGGTGGCCTGGTCTTTCCCGGGGCTCAATCGCATCCCTTCGGAGGGCAATTTCACAAATACTTCGCCTCTGAGGCCGAGGCCGACGTCCAGATTTATCTCCTGATCGCAGTGATTGGATACGTCGTTGCCTACTACAGCAAGCTGCGGATGCAGGAGCGTCACGCGGCCGACCTTGAAACCAACCTGGTTAAGGCCGAGCTTCAGCTGTTGAAGACACAACTGCAACCTCACTTTCTGTTCAACACTCTCCACTCCGTGGCTGCGCTCGTGCGCAAGGATCCTCAAGCCGCAGAGAAGATGATCTGCTCCCTTGGCGACCTGCTTCGTCTGACGCTGGCGGCAGAGGACACGCCTAAAGTGCCGTTGAGACGCGAACTGGACTTCCTTCGAATGTACTTGGACATTCAGAAAGTGAGATTCCGCGATCGTTTGGTCACTGAGATCAATATTGAGCCCCAGGCGATGGATACCATCGTGCCCTATCTGCTCTTGCAGCCGCTCGTGGAAAACGCGATCAAACATGGCGTCGCGAGGCGTCCGGGTAAGGGCAAGGTTGAAGTCGATATCCGGAAAGACACGGACATGTTGAGTATCTCGGTGGTGAACGACAAGGGGAGCACTCAGCCAGTACCCGCTCACGAGCGATTCGGAATCGGGCTTGAAAACATAAGGTGCCGGATGCGGATTTTGTATGACTCAAGGGGCGAGCTCGTCTGTCGCGAGCTTCCCGGTGAACGCTTTCAGGTAGAGGTACGAATTCCTATCGAAGGCATACCGGCTCCTCAGCTCGAGGCTGTTTTGGTTTCAAGCGTGGTCTGAAGTTTCGGAATCCGGGGAGGTTTATCCAGTGCGAGTCATCATTGCAGAAGATGAGCAGATAGCCAGGGAAGCAATCGTTGCGATGGCGAATGTCTGTGGTCTTGAAGTTGTGGCCGAATGCCAGGACGGAACGGAGGCGATCCGCTGTCTGCGGACCCATCAAGCTGACGTTTTATTCTTGGACGTTCAGATGCCGGGAATCGATGGCTTTGGCGTGCTGCATGAGGTCCCGCCTGACCACGTTCCGGCAGTCATCTTCACAACAGCTTACGACCAATATGCGGTTCAAGCCTTCGAGCATAACGCCGTCGACTACTTGCTCAAGCCTTTCGATGAAGACCGTTTTCGCAAGGCGCTGGAACGCGCAAAAGTTCAGCTTTCAACTGTCACCAACCAGCTAGCGGCTATTACCCGTTTGGCAAACGAACTCCAGCAGGCGAATGGGACGAAGAGCGTTCCCCAGAGGCTGGTCGTACGTTCGAAGGGGAAGGTCGAACTCCTCCGAATCGACGAAATAGACTGGATCGAAGCAGACCACAACTATCTCCGCATTCACGTTGGTAATCAGATTTATTCCTACCGCCAGACGATTGGCGAATTCGAAGGCAGGCTCCGACCCGACAAGTTCCTTCGAATCCATCGATCGTTGCTGGTCAACGTTGACCGCATTCGATCGCTACAGGCCTGCGGGTACGGGGAATACCTGGTGATCCTGCAGAACGGCAAGAATTTGCCGTTGAGCCGTACCTATCGCGACCGTCTCGATTGTTTCCTGGAGAAGGTGGTGGCGTCGATGGAAACTCCGCAGGCAGGCTAAGGGAGCTCATACATCGCTGTTTGGTGGCTGAGTTCGCCTGAACTTCAGCCCACATTCTCTGCATTCCTTACCTCCCGTCCCGCAATTTGGCCCATCGACGTCGACAGTCGTGGCACATCTTCGTCAATTAGCACGGGACGACATTGTTTCGTCCGCCGGGAATGAGCCAACTGAACTTTCAGACGAATCGGATGACGGAAGGCGATCGATCCTCTCGCAGACGATCAGATTTGCGTTGGGCTCAGCCGTGGTGCGCGATTCTGCTGTTTTCCTGTCTTGCAATATCGCGCGCTGAGTGCCGTTCAAACAAGGCTCCCTACGACGCAGGGAAAGTAACTGAGCCCCGGATTTTCGCCGAGGGGATCATTTCCACGGAAGACGATGAAGCGGGTGGCACATTCAGCCCGGACGGGACCGAATTCTATTTCGTGAAATTGAATCCTTACACCACGTTCCCGCGACTGGGCCTGATTTGCGTATCGCGCTATTCGGCCGGTCATTGGGGTCAGCCCGAAGTACTGCCGTTTTCCGGAAAGTTCCTGGACTTCCCTCCCAAGGTTTCTCCCGACGGAAAGACGATGTATTTCTCATCTTCCCGTCCCGCACCCGGGACGGCGTCACGCGTGTTGCGCGTCTGGTCGGTTGAACGCGCGAGCAGCGGTTGGGGTGAGCCCCATGTGCTGCCTTCGCCCGTCAATGCCGACGATAGCTGGAACTGGGCGCCTTCGGTGACCAGCGACGGCACTTTGTATTTCGCCTCAAATCGCGACGGCAGAACATCACATATTTATCGATCGCGCTTGGTGAACGGATCGTACTCCGAGGTGGAGAAACTCGGACCCCAAATTAACTCCGAGTTCAACGAGAGCGATCCTTACATCTCTCCTGACGGGAAGATTTTGGTCTTCTCCTCCTCAGGGACTGACATCGTGGGCCAGGCCGATCGCCCGGAAACCATGAAAGGACCCGGCGTGCTCTATGCGCGCGGGGATCTCTACATCAGCACAAGCCGCGATGGAACCTGGACGCAGGCCCACCATCTCAATCACAACATCAACTCTGTTGCGGACGAAGGCGCTCCCTCTCTCACGCCGGACGGAAAGTATTTGTTCTTTACCAGCGAGCGCAGTCCCTTTTATTCGGCGGCCCCTCGTCGGCTCAGGTCCGATGAGATTGAGAGCACCATGCACTCAACGCTCAACGGCCACGGCAACATTTTCTTCGTGTCTCGTGAGGCCCTCGAACTTGAACAGAAGGTACGACCATGAAACGCCTCGCCGGAATCATCTTTATGCTTTCGCTCGGGCTGCTGTCCTTGCAATCCGCAAAGGAATCGTCCGCTCAGAATGGCGCCCAGCAACCGGAACTGATTGGTGAAGGCACGGTCTCCACTCCGGATGACGAACTCGCAGGCAACATTACGGCGGACGGAACAACTTTGTATTTCGAAGAGTCGGCACCGCCGCACTACCTGTACATCCTGTACGAATCCCATCTGGCAAAAGGCAAGTGGCAAAAACCCACGGTTCTGCCGTTTTCCGGACAGTACAAGGACACAGATCCTGTCCTTTCTCCGGACGATCAAACGCTCTTCTTCGCGTCGGATCGGCCCGTGGATGGCGTCGACCGCCATCGTTTCTACATATGGTCAGCAAAGAAAACAGCATCCGGATGGGGCGAACCACTGCTTCTACCCGGCCCGGTAAATGATGGATTCAATCAAGTCTTCTGCTCGATGGCGAGGAACGGAAATCTTTATTTCACGTCCAGTCGTAAGAGCGGGAATTACGACATATTCCGATCACGCATGATCGACGGCAAGTATCAAGAGGCCGAAGATCTGGGAACCGATTTCAATGGCCCGACGATCAACAATTTCGAAGCGTTCATCGCGCCCGATGAGAGCTTCCTGCTGATCGGCAGCTTCGGTCGCGAGGACACTCTCGGCAGTTCGGACTTGTACATCAGCTACAACCGCGACGGAAAGTTCTCGAAGCCGAAAAATCTGGGTCCCGCGATTAACGGTCCCGCGCGCGACTACAGTCCTCGAATTTCCGGCGATGGCAAGTGGCTTCTGTTCACCAGCGAGCGGCTCGACCACCCGCTTGATTTGCCGATGAACTACGCGAGTTTTGAGCGCATGTCTCGCGGTCTCTATAACGGTCTTGGGAATCTGTACAGAATTCCGCTCGAAAACGTGCTGAATGCCGGCAATCCGTAATTAAAAGTTGACACAACGAAAACCGAGGTGACTGTGCGAACTTTTCTCGTGGTAGCGGTGGCAGCTTGTCTAACGATTTTCGCGACTGCTCAGAGTGCGGCTCCATCTCAGCAACATCCGCCGAGCGAACTGCCGAAGATCGCCCACTTCAGTCCAGATATTGCCGATTCCACCCTCGATCCCTGCACAGACTTCTACAAGTATTCGTGCAGCAAGTGGCACACTGCGAATCCCATCCCGAACGATGAAGTCGCCTGGGGCACGGGCGGTCCCCTCAATCTGTGGAACCAGGTCATCCTTGGGCAGACTCTGGAGAAACTCTCTTCCAACGATTCAGAACGGGCTGCGAACGAGCAGAAGATTGGCGACTTCTACTACTCCTGTATGGACGAGAAGACGATCGATAGCCACGGCCTGCAATGGCTGAAGCCTGAACTCGATCTGATTGCCGCAATCAAGAACAAGTCTGACATCGCCGCCGCAGTCGCTCATCTTCACAAGACCACACCGCTCGCGTGGGCTCAAAAAGATAATGAGACTACAGCCGCGCTCTTCGGTTTCGCCGGATCGCCTGACTACGATGACGCTTCTCATAGCGTCGCCCAGTTTGACCAGGGTGGAATGACCCTGCCGGCGCGGAGTTACTACCTCGATCAGGATGACAAATCGAAGGAAATTCGCGCGAAGTTCGTGGAGCACATCGCCAGAACTCTCAAGCTCATCGGAGAAAAACCGGACCAAGCCAACATCGATGCCGAAGTAGTGCTCGACATGGAGACTGGATTTGCTCGAAGCGCAATGGATCCTATCGCCCGCCGCGATCCGAAAAATCTCAATAACAAGATGTCCCTAGCTCAGGTTAAGTCGCTCGCGCCGTCATTTGACTTCGATCGCTATCTGAGGCTGGTAAGCGCACCAGCGAGTCCGCACTACCTCGTTACCTCACCCACTTTCTTCAAAGGCGTTGAAGAATCCTTGCAGAAACATCCGCTGGATCACTGGAAGGTCTACCTTCGCTGGTATCTGATCCAGGGCTCGACATCTGCGCTAGGCACGCAGTTTGTCGACGAGAGTTTCGACTTCTTCGGACGCACCCTCGTGGGCGCCAAAGAAATTCAGCCGCGCTGGCGACGTTGCGTAGACAGCACCGACTTCCTGCTGGGCGAGGCGCTCGGGCAGGCATACGTGAATCGCGCCTTCCCGCCAGAGAGTAAAGATCGTGTCCTGAAACTCGTCCACGATCTGGACAGCGCCCTCGGCACAAATATCGATGCGCTTGAGTGGATGTCTCCGGAAACAAAGAAGCAGGCTCAGGAGAAGCGCCAGGCTACGGTGAATAAGATCGGGTATCCGGACCGCTGGCGCGATTACTCCAGCGTTCGCATCCTGCGCGACAACTATCTGGCCAACCGGCAACAAGCGATCGAATTCGAATTCGAGCGTTGGGTCGCAAAGATCGGGCAGCCCGTTGACCGCTCGGAGTGGACCATGACTCCACCCACCATTAACGCGTACGAAGATCCTCCGACGAACACCATCAACTTCCCCGCCGGCATTTTGCAGCCGCCCGAGTTCGAAATGAGCCAGGACGATTCAGTGAACTACGGTGCCATCGGATCGGTCATTGGCCACGAAATCATCCATGGCTTCGACGACCAGGGGCGTAAGTTCGATGCGCGAGGCAATCTGCGCGACTGGTGGACGGAGAAGGATGGCAAAGAATACGAATCGCGAGGCAAATGCATTTCTGACGAGTACACCCAGGATGTCCCTGAGGCCGGCCCGGGAGTAAAGCAGGACGGCCGGATGACGCTGGGCGAAGACACCGCCGACAATGGCGGAATCTACCTCGCCTACAAAGGGCTGCAGGACTCGTTGACGCGTCAGGGACGCGATATGACTAGGAAAGAGTCAGACGGACTTACCCCGCAGGAACGATTCTTCCTCGCGTACGCCTTCGGCTGGTGCCAGGAATATCGCCCGGAACTGGTTCGACTCGTCGTGCTCTCTGATCCTCACTCCTATCCGAAGTATCGGGTCAACAACACCGTCGCCAATATGCCGGAGTTTTCAACGGCATTCCATTGTCATAAGGGCCAGGCCGAAGCGAGGGTCAATTCCTGTCGCGTCTGGTAGCCGGTCAGGTCAATAGACGTTCGATCTCGAGGAAGGATCTTTACGATGAAGTTCTTCAGCACGCTCGCAGTGGTGGTGGCTATTGCTTGTGGAATGTCCCTCTCGGTGAATATCGCCGCTTCGCAAGAAGGCAGCAGTTCCCTGCCCAAGCTTAGAGATGGATTCGACGTGAACGCCATGGACAAGAGCGTCGATCCTTGCGTGGACTTCTATCAGTATGCGTGCGGGACGTGGCTGAAGCAAAATCCGGTGCCATCCGATAAGGCAATCTACGGACGATCCAGCGAGCTTGCGGACCGGAATCGCGACGTCTTGCGTGATGTTCTGGAGAAAGCTTCAACCGCGGGCGCCAATCGCAGCGCCAACGAACAGAAAATTGGCGACTACTACGCATCCTGCATGGATCAGAGTGCCATCGAGAGCAAAGGCATCGCCGTCCTCCATCCTGAACTGGATAGGATCGCCGGAATCAAGACCAAGGATGCTCTCCCCGCCCTGCTAGCACGCTTCAGCCTGCTTGGGTACAACGCATTTTTCGGCTTCGGCTCCGAGCAGGATGCTAAGGATTCCACACAGCAGATTGCTGTCGTCGGCCAGGGCGGCCTCGGGCTGCCAGACCGTGACTTCTATTTTCGGGACGACCCGAAATCGGTTGAAATTCGCAAGCAGTATGCGCTCTACATGCAGAAGATGTTCGAACTTTTCGGTGAGACCGCAAAGGACGCCGTCGCACATTCCCAAGTTGTGATGCGGATCGAGACGGGGCTGGCGAAAGGTTCACTCGACAACGTTGCCCGGCGAGATCCGAACAAGGTCTACCACAAGATGAGTGTCGCGGAGCTTCAGGCCCTGACCCCAGGCTTTCATTGGAAGCCGTTTCTGGATCAGATTGGTCTCACCCAGCTTGAAAATCTGGACGTGTCCGAACCCGACTTCATTCGCGAATTCCAGTCGATCGTCAGCTCCAGCCGCCTCGACGACATCAAGACTTACTTGCGATGGCGCGCGATCGGTGGGCAAGGGCTTTTTCTTCCGCAGAAGGTTGATCACGAGACATTCCACTTCTATGGGCAGATCCTTGCTGGTCAGAAGGAACCGCAGCCCCGTTGGAGACGTTGTGTCAGCTCGACGGATAATGATCTCGGCGAAGCGCTCGGACAGGTCTTCGTGGAGCGAACCTTTGGCGCGGAAGGAAAAGAACGCACTCTGCGGATGGTGAATGCGCTCGAACATTCGCTTGAGCAAGACATCACCGAATTGCCCTGGATGACCGAGGCAACTAAGCAGCAAGCGCTTACAAAACTGCACAAAATCGCCAACAAAATCGGCTATCCGGACAAGTGGCGCGAATACAGCTCACTTCAGATTGTGAAGGGCGATGCGATTGGGAACTCTCTGCGCAGCAATGAGTTTGAATCGCACCGGCAGCTTGCCAAAATCGGGAAGCCGATCGATTTCGGCGAATGGCTCTACAGTCCGCCCACCGTGAATGCCTACTACCTCCCGCCGCAAAACAACATCAACTTCATGGCGGGAATTCTGCAGCCTCCGTTCTTTGAACAGCAGATGGACGATGCGGTAAATTTTGGTGCGATTGGCGTTGTCATCGGTCATGAACTCACGCATGGCTTCGATGATCAGGGCCGTCAATATGATGCGGAAGGAAACTTGCGGGATTGGTGGGCGCCCGAAGACGAAAAAGCTTTCAAGGAGCGGACCGACTGCGAGGTCCAGGAATACAACGACTTCACGGTTTCCGGTGGCGAACACATCAATGGAAAGCTAACTCTTGGTGAGAACACAGCAGACAATGGCGGACTTCGCATCGCCTATATGGCTTTAATGGATGCGCTTTCGAAAGAAGCTGGGTCTGTGAAGATGATCGATGGCTTCACACCGCAGCAACGTTTCTTTCTTGGATTCGGACAAATCTGGTGCACCAACGCGACTCCGGAAGTGTTACGGCTGCAGGTTCAAACCAATCCGCACTCTCCCGGCGAATTCCGCGTGAACGGTTCGGTCAGCAACTTCGGCGAATTCAGCAAAGCGTTCGGCTGCAAGGCAGGACAGCCGATGGTGCGAGCGAACGCGTGCCGGGTCTGGTGAGAAGAGTGGACTGGATGGCTCAGAGGTCGGCTGAATAAGCCTTAAAGCGGCTGGCACTGTGGACACCAGAATGTGGTCCTGGCATCGATGCCCTGCTTACGGCAGACGATGAGCGTGCCACAAACGCGGCACGGATCGCCTCTTCTCTTGTAGACCCACAAGCGCTCTTCCGGATTCGCGCGCGCGGTTGTTCGCCGCATGCCCGTATAGGTGACGATTTGGTCACCCGATCCCGCATCGACGTTGGCGCGAAGAAATTTCCTAGCCGTGGCCATGAGATTTGTCGCGTCAGTCGGGGTGAGCGAAGCTACTTTTCTGAACGGATTGATCCGGCATGCAAAACATACCTCCGATTTGAAGACATTCCCGATGCCAGCCACGATCGACTGCTTCAATAGAGCGTCTCCGACCTCAGACTGCGAATTTGCCAATAGGCGATCCACGCCTTCGCCTTCGTTGAAATCTTCCTTGAGAAGAGATGGGCCCAACTGGGCGAAACCTGCGCGACGCCGAAGAGAATCTTCGGTGTGGAACTCGGCAATTTGAATATTGAACGCGACTGCGACAAATTGTTCGGTAGCAAGCAGCACACGCATCGAGTGAGTGGACAGCTTCCACTTTTCTTGGGGTCTATAGATATGCCAACTCCCATTCATGAGCATGTGAGTGAGCAAGATTCGGCCACCGGAAAGATGCATGAGCATCCATTTTCCCTGCGCCTCTACCCGTTCCACCGTTCGACCGACAATGCCTTCGTCGAAATCGACACGAGACAGCTTCGGAAAAACGGTTTCAAATCTTGTGATCGCATGGCCGCCCAGAGCACGATTCAGAGTGCGGGCTGCGCGAAAAATCGTGTCTCCCTCAGGCATACCTAGGCTGTCTCTGACGCCTCTTCTTCGTCAGAAGTATCTAGGGCATCGTCATCAGTGATCGCGGTGGTGATGCTCGCCATGCGGCGCATGTGATAGCCGCTGGCAGTATCGGAGAATCCAGCGTCGTCGAGAAATCGTCCCAGGAAATGCTCTTTCGCGGGACTGTCATTGATCTGGGTGATCAACAGGCCCGAGCGCGATCCCTGTTGGCGGCGCATCGCCATCTCAGCAAGCTGGCGAGCAAGTTTGGCCGCCGTTTGAGATCGTTCAGGCTCTGACTCAGGCAAGAATACTTTTACGGATGGATTCTTCCGCCGCAGAAATGCAGCGAGTAGTCCGTTAATCAAAATGACCGACGCTCCGCTCACGCGGGCCATGGCATGCGAAGCGGTATTCGCATCGGCGCCTTCCGATTGCGATTGCGACCAAGGCAGCAGGGATCCGTAGGGATTTGCCGGGTCGGTTGCAGCCAACACTATGGCCTCAGGACCGTTTGGCAGCGTTCGCAGGCTCCTCAACAAGTCGACCGCCGAAGGCATCGCGAATTGGGCGGCACCCAACCCAGTGACAAACATCCCGCGGCGAATCAATCCACGCTCTTCCATTTTCTTCAGCGCCGGATAAATCGTGTTGTACCCGCCGGGAAGGCTTTCAGCCGCTGCGGCCTCCCGCGTCACGATGCCATAGCGCGTCAGCATTTGTTGCGCGGTATTAGCGCTCCACTCAGTCGGTGTGATCGACGAAAACTTTCGATTTCTCAGGAGCGACCATCGGCCTGAAGCCGTGCTTTCACCGGACTTTCTGGCCCGCAGACGGCGCAAGAACTCCGGCGAACCTGCTGGCCCGTCTTTCCGTTCATTCTTGCGCGACGCGGGATAGAGACGCTTTCGCACCGTGTGAAACGTATCGTTCGTCACCTCGCCACGCCAGACCAACTCCCAGAGCGCATCCAGCACTTCACCGGGAAATCCGCCACCGCACGCGGCCCGAATCTCAGGAAAGAAAGACGCCCCATTGGCGGAGAGGAACTCCGCGATGCTTGCAGCGAATTCGCTGGGTGCGCTACCTTCGGTAGCAATGTCTGCCGGCGGCGCAAGCAGCGGTAGCGCCTCCGTGAGATAAAGCGCAACTCTTCCGTCGCGATCCCCCACCTGCTCGACGCCTGTCCACACGACTTCCCCGGCGGCCATCAGCGCGTCCAGATCGGCAGGCTTATAGTCCGCCACGCGAGCGGGAAGAATTCCGCGCTCGAGATCCGACGCAAGAAGTGAAGTGCCCTGAAGAATCTCGATGGCATCGAGCAGCGCGTCCAATCCTCTGCGAGGAACATGCACGCCCTGCCAGCGGGTCAGCAACCGGGCTAGAGTTTGCTGCTCGACGGGCTCGATTTCCCGTCGAAGGTTCGCCAGACTCTTGCGTCGAATCTGCTGCAAGATGTCCGGATCACACCACTCCCGGTGCGATCCCTTCGGCAGAAATTCTCCTTCGAGCAATTTGCCCTGAGCGTGCAGCGTGTGAAGCGGCGGCTCAATCAAGGGAGTTGCGAGGTCATAGCGCTTGGCGACATCCATCACCGTGAAAGGTCCGTGCGTGCGCGCGTATCTTCGGACAATCTCGCAGAGAGGATCCGCTGATGTCTTAAGAAAGATCTCCGCGAGGCCCGGCGGCAACGGGATGCCGAATGCATCACGATAGCGCGCTGCATACTCTACGGGGACATATCTCACCTCACCGGCAAGCCGAATGCGCAGCAGTCGTCGTGCTCCAGTCAACGCGGCAATCGCTTGGCTGACGTCGACCTCCGAACTCCGTTCGGACATTTCTGACTCGGTGAGATCGCCCAGACGCAGCAACATGTCATGGATCGCGTCTTCATGATGTGCGTGATACTCCTCCTCCAGCATCTGAAGGCGGGTCTCCACCTCCTCAATCGCCAACGGATCCAGCAACTCGCGAAGATCCGTGTCTCCAAGCAATTCTTCCAGTTGCGATTGGTCGATCGATAGAGCCTGCGCCCGCCGTTCCGCCAAGGGCGCATCGCCGTCGTAGATGTAGTTCGCGACGTAAGAAAACAGAAGCGATGCCGCAAAAGGTGATGGTTTCGCAGGCTCAAGGGTGGTAACACGAATTTCCCCGCGTGCGACCTTGGCGAGGATCGTTGCCGTGCTGGCGAGGTCAAACGTGTCTCGAACACACTCACGGTAGCTCTCCAGCAAAATCGGAAACGAAGCGAATCGCGAGGCGACCGCAAGGAGATCTGCCGCGCGCTTTCTCGTCTGCCACAGCGGAGCACGCTGGCCTGCACGGCGTTTCGGCAACAGCAACGCTCGTGACGAAGCCTCGCGGAATTTGGCTGCGAATAGAGACGTCGATCCCAGTTCGCGCAATACGAGATCTTTCAATTCGGCTGCGGTCGGTAACAACAAGGCTGTGTCAATCGGTTCCTCGTTCCCGGGCAGGCGAATGACAAAGCCGTCGTCGGACCAGAGGCTTTCGACCTCCCAGCCGCGCTCCGAGCGAATCTTTGCATCGACAGCCATGCACCAGGGCGCGTGTACGCGGTTCCCGAAAGGTGCGAGAACACAAATCCGCCGGTCGCCCAATTCGTCGCGGACGATCTCGATGACGATGTCCTGATCGCTGGGAACCTGCTCTGTCGCGAGCTTTTGCTCCTCCAGATATCGCAACAGGTTCTCAGCGGCGTTTTCATCCAAGCTGTGTTCGTCAATCAGTTTCGAGAGAGCCACGGCCCGTGGCATGGCGAGAAGTTGCCGCGTCAGACGACCAATCTTTTCCCCGAATTCCGCGGGACGACCCGGCCCTTCGCCCTTCCAGAAAGGCATCTTGCCGGGCTCACCCGGCGCGGGAGAAACATTCACCCGATTGTGAGAGATCTCGTCGATTCTCCAAGTAGTGGCGCCCAGGATGATTGTGTCTCCCGTGCGGCTTTCGAAAACCATCTCCTCGTCAAGCTCTCCCACACGCGCACCCTTGGTAGCGCCCGAAAGAAACACGCCATAGAGACCGCGATCGGGAATCGTTCCGCCGTTAATCACGGCCACGCGGCGCGCACCTTCGCGGGTGGTAAGCTTGTCCGCAATGCGGTCCCAGGTAATGCGGGGCCGCAGATCGGCGAACTCGTCGGAGGGATAACGTCCCGACAACATGTCGAGCACGCCATCGAACGATCCGCGGGTCAGCCCTCCAAATGGCGCCGCTCCCCGGACCGCGCGGTAGAGTTCGTTCACGTCCCACGCTTCCATGCCGACCATCGCGACGATGTGCTGCGCTAGCACATCAAGCGGATTTCGCGGGTAACGCACCGACTCAACCTCGCCGTCATACATCGCACGTGACAGCGCGGCGCATGCCAGAAGGTCTCCTCGAAATTTCGGAAAGATGGTGGCATTGCTGACCGCGCCCACATGATGGCTGGCGCGTCCGACACGCTGCATGCCGCTCGCAACGGATGGAGGTGACTCGATCTGTATGACCAGATCGATTGCACCCATATCGATTCCAAGTTCGAGCGACGACGTCGCAACGAGACCACGCAACGTTCCCAGTTTGAGTCGATCTTCAATATCTTTGCGCTGCTCGGCAGCCACGCTCCCGTGATGCGCGCGCACCAGCGTTTCGCCCGCCAGGTCGTTGATGGCGCCAGAAATCCTCTCAGCTAGGCGCCGGCTATTGACGAACAAAAGGGTGGAGCGGTGCGACCGTACAAGTTCAAGAAGCTTCGGATGAATCGCCGACCAGATCGAGGCTCGCACCGGTCCTTGCGAAGCCGCACCGCTCGGAATGTTGTCCAGTTCGCCGAGCCGTGCCATATCATCGACCGGAACCTCCACTTTCAAAGCGAACTTCTTGGGCTCGCTGGCATCGACGATCGTTACCGGACGAAACACCTGCGTTCGTGACGTTTGAAATTCAGAAAGTGATTCCTCAGGAAGACTTGGCTCTGCATCGTCGGGCGTGTCGACCGCCACTGGCTCTTTGGCGACATCGACTCCACCCAGAAAGTGGGCAACCTCCTCAAGAGGTCGCTGTGTTGCTGAAAGCCCGATGCGTTGCAACTTTCTCTGGCAGAGATGTTCCAGCCTCTCAAGCGACAGTGCAAGGTGCGATCCTCGCTTGGTGGGCACCAGAGCATGGATTTCATCAACGATCACCGTTTCTACTGACGCAAGCACCTGACGCGCGTTCGAGGTGAGCAACAGGTAGAGAGACTCGGGCGTCGTCACCAGAATGTCGGAAGGGTGGCGCAGGAATCGCGAGCGATGGGCCGACGGCGTGTCTCCGGTGCGGATCGAGACCGTCGGAGCATAGTGCTCCACACTCATCCGGCGCGCAGCCTGCGAAATTCCAACCAAGGGCGATTGCAGATTGCGCTCAACGTCCACGGCGAGCGCTTTGATGGGTGAAATATAAAGAACGCGGCAACGCTTCAATTCTTCCGGGCTGGGAGAAAACATCAGCCGGTTCAAGCACCATAGAAAGGCCGCCAGGGTCTTTCCAGTGCCAGTCGGTGCCAGGATCAGGGTCGAGGCTCCACCAGAGATTGCGGGCCATCCCATTTTTTGCGGTCGGGTAGGACCCTCGAAAACGTCGCGAAACCATTTGCCCACAGCATCGTGAAACAGACCGAGAACATCGGCATCAGGATTCGATCCACCTGGCCGAGTTTCGCTGGTTGCTGCTTTCGTGAGTTTGCTGGATTTAGGCATTCGTCATGCAGTCAGCCATTCTGGGGCTCATCAATAGTTTAGATGCTCTTTCGGATATCGATTGAGAAGGGAACATTTACAACTTATTGACAAGAACGTGACAAAGCAAAAGCTCATTTTGACGACGATGTCACCATCCGAACTCGAGGACTCACGCTTCGTTTTCTTGCAGATATGGACTCCCTCACCGACGTGCAATCCCGGGATTTTCTCCGCCAGCATGCCCAGACACCACTTCGCGAAAACTTCATCGCAGCCGGAGCTACCTGCTCGTTCGCCACAAATTCGGAATGGCTGCTTGAAGCGGCCCGTGGGAGTTTTCTGCCGCTGGATACTCCCTCTGAATTCGATGCGAACTTCGCTTTACGCCTTTGGGTGGACCCGTCAGATTCAGGCCGCCAACCTTGGCCGAAACCGTTTGTGAGGGGAGTCGATCATCTCGTCTTCGCGGGGTTTGATGCAAAAAGCTCTATGCTCGCCGATCTTCAAAAACGCGAGATTATCGGACGCTTCTCCGACGGAATGGCGCGCGACACAAAGTACTGGCAACGCATCATCTTTCCCATGATGCTGTCGATCATTGCGGGATCAGTTGGGATGGTAGAGCTTCATGCATCGTGCGTCGCCAAAGGCTCACGGGGCTTAGCCATGGTCGGCGCCACTCGTTCAGGAAAGTCAACGCTTGCCATGGCGCTTACCAGCATGGGCTACCGGCTTCTCTCCGACGATCGAACATTTTGTTCATTGCGAAAGGGCCAGATCACAGCGTACGGGTTGCCGAGGCCACTCAAACTGAGGTCGGATGCGGGATCATTTTTCGAGGAACTTCGAGATCGCAAACCATCCGATGTTCAAAATGGCGAGAGCGTCTTCCTCTGTGATACGAACCACCTGAATGGCCAGGACAATCACGAACCCTGTGAACTGAAGGCGATTCTCGTTCTAGAAAGAGCCGACACTCGCACCTTTACTCTGAGCGCAATGGATCCCTGCGAGTTCAGGACCCGCGTTGAGCGCGAAATGCTGGCGGAATCTCCGGAGGCTATGTCCAGGCAGTCCTCGGTCGTCGATGCCCTGGACCAAATTCCTTGCTGGCGCTTGCGCTATGGTGGACAACCGAAAGCTGTAGCCGAGCAGATTGATTCCCTTTTCCCCGACGGACTTCATCCGCAATGAATCCATCTCTTAGCGCGGGGGATATCGCGATCCCGACGGACAGCACTTCGGAAAACACCTTTGCGAGATTTTCTCGCATTGGTGGTAATGGCTGGGCGGGTGATCGGCAAGATCTGATACGGCGATTTGTTCCGACGCCGCATGCTGCGGATTTCCTTTTAATGCAGCGAACCATCCGCCTGGAAACCAATGATGTAGCGATATTGAATCTCGCATTGAAGTTTTTCGAACGCTATCAGAACGGAGAACCGTCAAAGCCGGAGTTCCTCTGGCGACTGCTCTCCGACTCGGATCCAGACCGGCAATCGACCGCAGTTCCCTACTCTGCTTTTTCCGGCGCGAGTCTCCAATACGTGAACATCGGTCAACATGGCTTTCTGGCGGTGGACTTAGCCAAGCGAATGGGTGTTGGGGTTTTCTCCGAGGCCTTTCTCCAAGGCGACGCGAGACTGCGGCACCGGCCTCCGCTTGACATCTTGTTCTGCATGAGCGCCGCGAGTCTTGGACTGACACCGTTATCTGGCGGATGCGTCGGCTCGAAGAGTCGTGCGGCCATGATCTTTGGCCCGCCGAATTCCGGGAAAACAACGTCCTGCTACCTCGCGGCACGAGCGGGATTGGAATACCATGCAGATCAGGTTGTGTTTCTCGATATGCAGGGGGGACAATTATCCGGATGGGGCGATCCTTTCCCAGCAGTCTTCCGCCCGCAAGCCGTAGATTTTCTTCCGGAACTCCGCGAGTCGTCGCATCAGTCGGCCTACGACGATCTGTCGTTCTATTACTTCGAAAAATCTGCGCTGCAGTCGCGATGGGCGGCGCCGATCGAACCTGCGTGCACTGTGTTTCTTGATCGCGTGGCCGCTGGCAAACCCCGACTTGATCGGATCTCCAAGGAACAAGCCGCCGCTAAACTGCGGAGCAACGTACTTTTCGAAGAGAACGCAGAGTTCACTCTGCAAATCGTGTCTTCGATCGACGCTCTTTCTGAGAAACCGGCTTACAATCTTACATACGCGAACGATCCCAAGATCGCCGCTGAAATTATTAGGAAGATACTGAGTTGAGCAAAACACTCGGCAAAACGCTGGCTGCATCGTTGGGATACCTGGTAGTCGCTCTCGCCTGCGTGATTCACTGGAGGGACGCAAATCCGTTGGTAGGGCTCGGCCTGTTTGCCGGAGGCTACTTCCTCTTGCGCCTTGCCGGTTCTCTCCACTCGATCGTTTCCAGTCTCAGCGCTTTCCGCTCGGCCCCTTTGAGGCAGGAATGGTGGGCATTGAACTCCGATCCGGCAGGCCCGCGCTGGGTGATGATCTTAATGGCGCTCGATCTGATCGTGTTCCTCGATTACGGCCATTGGCAACTCACTCCTTGGTTGGCTCGGCCCGCACTCCAAATTGTCGGACTGTTGCTTTACCTTGCCGTTACCGTCTGGCAAATCTGGACCGATGCCTATCTCGCGCGCTACTTCGACAAGATGCACGCGGCTCTTGAGCCTATGAATCATGGTCCTTACCGCTACGTGCGGCATCCTCGCTATGGTGCGGCCATCGCAGGAAAAGTGGCCATGGCGCTGATTTTCGGCAGCCTGTTCGGATGGCTTCTGATGATCGCGTGGGGACTACTGCTATTAAACAAGATTGAAGTAGAAGAAAAACATCTGAGAAAGATGTTCGGATCGCCTTACGAATCGTATGCCCGCAACACGGCGAAGGTGATTCCGGGAATCTACTGAGGGCAATTCTGGCTCCTGAATCGCACCACAAAGATTAGACTCGGGCGAGACGTCTCGAGACAATGACAGACCCTTCGGCGGAAATGCCAGACCGCAAGAGCCTTCCGGAGAGTGGTCAGCATCCATTCTGGAGATTTCCGCGACGTTTCCAATGCATTCTGCTTGCAATTCTGATTACGGCATTCGCTGTGACCGCCGTGGTTCCCGCCTGGCGTCACCTCAATTCAGACTTCCCTAACTATTACCTGGTCGCCCGGCTGTACCGCGAGGGCTATCCACTTGATCGAGTCTATGAGTGGATCTGGTTGCAGCGGCAAAAAGACCATCGAGCCATCGATCAGGGGGTGATCACGTTTGTCCCGCTTACGCTTCCATCCGCATTGGTGGTTGCGCCGCTGACTTCCCTTTCACCGCTCGGCGCAAAACGCTGCTGGCTCTTCGCAAATCTTCTGTTTCTCATTCTTATCGGATTGCTGCTCACTCGCATAACAATGCTCCGTTGGCTCCACGTTGCGCTTTTGATGTCTCTGTCGTTCTTCGCCCTGCGCAACAACTTTCTGCTGGGACAACTGCATTTACTGTTGCTGCTCTTACTGACGCTGGCTGCATGGCTTCATTTCAGGAAACAGCATTTCTGGGGCGGGCTTACCCTCGCCGTGGCTGCGGCGTTGAAGCTTTATCCCGGACTTTTCTTGATCTTCTTCATTTTCAAACGGCAATGGCGAGCGGCGGCGGGGCTCGTCACCGGACTGCTAGTCTCGGTCGCGATCTCGCTGTATTTATTCGGAAAAGGTGCCTGCGAAGTGTACGTGCGCGAAATTTTGCCTTCATCGTTACGCGGAGAGACCGTAGACCCGTATCATCCCGCATGGGGCTCAATCACCACACTACTACGCAGATTATTTATCGCAGAGCCGGAGCTCAACCCGGCGCCGGTGGCACACCTCCCCTGGCTCTTCGCGCTGCTGCAACCGGCGATACACACATTCATATTCGTCGCCTTCATGTGGGCCATCGGGCCGAAGACGGGAGACGATCGCAAGATTAAGCGCGATTGGGTGATCTATCTCTTTTTGCTGCTGTTCTTGTCTTCCCAGCCGGCCGGGTATCACTTCGTTGTCTTGATTCTCACAACACTCATTATTTTTGATGAGATGGTTCTCGCCGGACGAACGGAGTGGGCATTCGCTGTCACTGTGTTCTACGCCCTGATTTGTACTGCGACCATGCGTCTGCCTGCCGGATCGGCTCATGGCTGGTATACCCTGATGTATTTTCCCCGCCTTTATCTCATGGCAATTTTGGGAGGAATTCTATTTGTCTGGATGTTCTCCTCGTCGGCTACGTCAATCCGTGAGCAACTCCACTCCAAAAGCGCAGCCATCGCCGGCTTGGTGGCGCTTATTCTGGTCACGCTGGGATTTTTCTCGACCAGACGGCACCTTAAAGGACAATTCGAGAACTACGCGCACCGTGTGCTGACGGCGCCGGGATCACTATTTGCGGCATTCCCCGCATTGTCGGATCACGATATCACCGCATCTGTCATGACTGTTGGCGGATATACCCTGCGCCGCGTCGACGGCCCTCGGGTCTGGGAAATAACTCGAACCATGGGTGACTGGTTGCACCCAACCACGTCGCAGGACCCGAATTCACTGTGGGCCGAACAAGCCTCGCGGTACGGATCGCGAGTCGTACGCTTCACCGATGCGGCACTCCTTGAGAACCCGACCGCCGTCTCCGAACTAAGCGACGCCGAAGAACCGGTAATATCTCCGGACGGCAAGTTAATCGCTTTCTTTCGCGAAGTTAGGGGACGCGATACGCTCTGGCTTCAGAGCACCGGCTTAGACGCTGCCCACGATTCCTCCTTTCAGGCGCACCAAATTGCCGGCGAACAATACGATCCGAGAGAGGCAACATTCCTGCCCGACCATCGGCTCCTATTTAGCTCGAAGCGCGCTGGTAAGTTTGCTCTTTATGTTGCAGCTCTTTCCGGCACTGTAGAGGAACTAAAGAACCCGACCTGCGCGGCAAGATATCCTGCTGCCTCTGCGGATGGAAAATGGATAGCCTTCAGTTGTGAAGAGCGAGGCAATTGGCAGGTTCACGCCCTGCATTTAGAAGAAGACCGCGATGTGCAACTCACGACGGGCGAATGCAATTCGATCACGCCCGCATGGTCGGCGGACTCCAGCCGGCTGATCTATGCGACCGATTGCGGTCGGGGCGTTGGATTGACGGCGCTGGCAGAACTGCCCCTTCCCCGCTAAACAGTTTTCACAAGACACTTAACAGCTGGGGGCCGTCTCGGGCTGAAGTCTCTTGGCGTCGATGCTCGGCTTTGGCAATTTCACGATGTTCTTCAATTGCCGGTTGATCCAGAGCTCGATCGGAAAGCTGTAGAAGTCATAGTTCAAACGCACCCGTGCCGGATAGGCAGTGAGATGTTGAACAGCTTTGGCAAACTTTCCATGACCGGTCGTGGCGATGGGTTCGCGGTCGAAGGCAATGCGCAGGTAGTCACGCATCGTCTGGACGCGCTGATGATCGCTGCCTTTGAGCCACGGCAGCACGGTGTATCTCGGGAAATAATCGGCCCAGCCTTCCAGGCTCTTGGGCGCTTCGATCCCCAGCTTTGCCGCCTGATGGAAGATCGGCGACCCGGGATAAGGTGTAAAGATGTTGGTCCAGAACTCTGCGCCCGGAAACTTCCGGCAGATATCCATCATGAAATTGACGGTCTCGCGGCGCTCTTTCGGGCCTTCGCCGGGAAAACCGAAAATGATGTTGAAGGAAGGAATCACGCCGGCGCCGATGCAGCGCTCCGTCGACTGGTAAATGTCGCCGAGAACCTGGAAATCTTTGTTCATCAACTTCATCACCGCCGGCGATGCCGTCTCGATTCCCTGGCAGATCTGGTGCAGTCCTGAACGTCGGAGCAGAGTGAGTTCCTCGATGCTCAGGCGCGCTGTCAGGTTCGTCGTCGCCTGAATACTCCATTTGAACGTCGCGCCGGCTCGAACCAAGCCTTCGGCAATTTGCAGGGAGCGATCAAGATCGACAAGGAAATTGTCATCCGCCATCCACAAAAGTTCCAGACGATAGCGGCGGGTCAGTTCCATGGTCTCTTCCACGACCTGATCGACAGGAAGAGCATTCCACTTGCGGCCATAGACACCGGCATTGGTGCAGTACGCGCAATTGAACGGGCAAGCCAGGCTGGAAACGTACATCGCCCAGCGGCGGCCGCAGATCTTTTCATACGCGTCGAAGTCGGCAAGATGATACGCCTTGGCCGGCATACTCTCGAGACGCTTCAGAGCGCGCTCGGGCGTGAAAACCAGCTTTCCGTCGCGCTTGAATCCGATGCCCGCGACGTCGTCGAGAGGTGCGTCGTCGCGCAAGCGATCGGCGACCGCAAGCATGCTCTCCTCTCCCTGGGCGCGAACAATGATGTCGACGTACTCCGCCTCAAGCGTCTGCGTGGGCAGAAGAGACGGATGCCACCCGCCGAGGATCACCGGGAAATCGGGATCCCACTTCTTGATTGACTTCGCGAGATCGACGGTCTCGCGGATCATGGGTCCGGTGACAAGCGAGATGCCGAGGCACAGGGCGTCCTTCACCTCTTCCATGATTCGCTTCTTGTAGTCCGGCGTGATCGATGCATCGATGATGCGTATGTCATAACCGGCTTCAAGCAGTGGCGTGGAGATCGCAAGGATACCGAGAGGAGCTGTCGCTTCGATGCTCGAGAACGAAGCAACGAAAAACACGATCTTTTTCGAAGACTTCACGGGAGTGCCTTTCGTTGTTTCAGTGGACGAAGAGAATTTCTTTGTTCGACGAGCGAAGACGATCTCATGTGGACTTGAAGTCGTGCCCGATTTCGGATTTTCGCGGCCATGAACGATTTTGGAAGAAAAGTGAGACTACAACCTATCAATCGCTCCGCGGATTTTTGTCTCTAATTTGTTAAAACTCTGCAAAATCCACCAGTGCATGATGTTAGGTGACATGCGACCAGTCCAGCCGTGGCGAAAACGTGACAATCTCTGGCCCGTTTCGGAGTCATTTCGGCTCGAGTAATTGAGCAACGAGATGTGATGGTTTGATACTGCGGGCGCCTCCGCTCCACAACGCCAGCATGAGCCCCAAGCAGTAGATCGCTCCCCCGGCCGCAATCTGCAACGCCAACCCAACGTAGGTGTGAGGCGGAAACTGCTGTCCCAGGAACCATAGGGTTGCTCCCAATGGAACGCACAGCGCCAGAGGCAGCGCGTATGCCCGGGTCAGAAACTCGCGGACTGAAATCCCCAAGATGCGGCACAAATGCCCCGGCAGGAATGCGATGCTCGTACATGTCAGTGGAATGGCAGTGCCCAAGGCAACGCCGAGAATACCCCATCTCTGCACGAAAAGTAAGCTCAGCAGAAGGTTTGCGCATCCTTCGAAAAGAAGGATCGCAGCAAGCATCCTGTGGCGACCCATCCCGAGAAGTATCTTGGTCGAAACCGATTGTGCCAGGTACAGGCTGCGCGGAATGATCAGCAGCACCAGAACATAGTAGCTGGCAATGTACTGGTCGCCTACCCAAGCTTCGATGAGCGGCCTGCCGAGTAGGACCAGGGCGACGCAGACCGGAAACACAACGAATGCGCAGGCTCGATTTCCCGCAACAAAAGTTCGCCTCAAACGATCGATATCGCCCGCAGCCTCAAACTGGCTCGACATCGGAGTAAATATTTGTGACATGCTCCGAACCGCATAGCTTGAGTATTCGACCAGCTTCGACCCGATGGCGAAGATCGTGATAGCGCTCGATGAAAGCATGGCGCCGATGACGATTGCGTCCGATTGGAACCGCAGTTTCTCGGCGGCGACGATGGCGAACGCGAATACTCCGTAGCCCGCCATCTTGAAGAGAGCTGCCCTCTCGACGCGCCGGACATTCAGAGAAACGGGCAACATCCGGATCGCCATCCATGTGAACGCGACGTAGCTCAGGAGATTTGTCGCTACCGTGATGATCCCGATGGCCAGCAGACCTCCGCCGCTACTCAAAATCGTGATGATGAGCAGAGCGCGAAGGAGAGTAACTGAAATCTGGCTCAGTTGAAGCCAGGAAAATTTCTGCAGACCTTCGAGTGCGCCGGCGAAAACACCGAGAGGAAATGTGACGGCAACACCGATCCCCGCTATCGCGAAAAGCAGTCTGGCTTGATCGATCGAACCGGCTGGAATTTTGAATAGAAACCGAAGGTAAACGGATCCAATCGCCGTCAGGAGAAGGACGGCCATCCCCATTGCGAGATAGAACGCAAGGCTCGTGCTGAGATATTTGGAAAGTTCATCTTCTTCGTTATTCGCAATGAACTTGGCGGTGTATTTCACAATCGAAGATCGAATTCCCAGATCCAGCAACCCAAAATAGCCGGTGAATGCAAAGATCAATATCCACAGGCTATAAGCCTCGCTACCTAACCGATGCAGGATGAACGGAGAGAGGAAAAATCCGACTGTCCCATGAATCAGAAGGCCAAGCCAGGTAGCCCCAACATTCTTTACGGCTTGCACTCGCAGGCTCATGAAATGTGCTATCCAGATCGGGTCTTGCTGCTGATCTACGTTTCGAAAGATGCGGGCCGCATTCGGACGCGTGTCAGCCATATCCAACGCGGAACCTCGTACAGGTAGCGCAACACCGCCAATCCATTGAAAATCACACGCCGCACAAGCAACTGCCGCTTCCACCATTCTGCGCTGAGAATCAGACCAGGATTCTTGCGCATCGCACCTATAAGGCGCGCAAGACGTGACGGGGGCGCCTGCTGA
This sequence comes from uncultured Acidobacteriota bacterium, assembly GCA_963820895.1. GTDB lineage: Bacteria > Acidobacteriota > Terriglobia > Terriglobales > Acidobacteriaceae > Sulfotelmatobacter. Next base: position 156,140 of record CAWGBW010000011.1, on the reverse strand, counting down.
ACTGTCAACCCATCACCCTGGTGCTTGTCCCTGTATTGCTGCTGAAGAAACAAGACCAGCTTCGAGGTGGGAAACAAATTAAATTGGTAGACAGGAACATCCGAAAAGGCCCAATGCCGCGCATAGTTCTCGATCCACACCCGGGGACCAGTCCGAATCTCCGCGCCCCATATCTGTACTGCAACGGGAATAGGAGCGTGGAATAGTTGAGCGGCAAGTTCCGTCACGACGACAATGAACTCTCGCAACACCAGATTCTTTCCGACCCGTTCATGAACACTTTCCCACAACTCTGTATCGGTTGATCGGTCCTTGAGAAAGTATGCAATCTCGTACAGGCATGACATGCGGATCCACTGCGTGAAGAGGTGATGGCAGGCGTGCAACACTTGCAGCAGGAATGCGTCCTGATCATCAAGAGCCGAAAAGGTCATCTCCATTCCACTGACGATTACTGGTTCGATCCACGGAAAACAACCTTGGAATTCCCGGCAGTTGGTGAAAATCGCCGTCCCAGATGTCCAGGTGCAACTCGACAGCATGAGGCGCTTGCGCGGAGTATTGCCGGCCGCCGCGCGACGGCAACTCCGTCCCTGGCGAAATGAAGATCGCCTCCTGACTGGACCGCGAGTCCTTGGCAACGTAACCAGCCTCCAGCACGATCCGCCGGGCCGCGCACAAAGATTTCTCATCCACGAGATAGTCGAAGTCGCTTTGATGGCGCAACGACGCGCGCGGACAAAAATCAGGAACCAACGAGAAGCCTTTCAGGACGGCGTATCGAACGCCGGCCTCGCGGAACGACCGGTTCAAGCAGTCGAATTTGCCAGCTAGCGCCGCGGTTCGCTCTTGATTGGCCGAAAGATTCGTCTCGATTCGCGAACGCACCCAGTCCGGCAACATCACCGGCGGATTCGTAGCTCTGACCTTTTGCAGGAAGTAAAACGCCAGCCCGGCGTCATCCATCCAGCGAAGAACGTTTTCCCAGTCGGTCGTTGTGAAAGTCTCGAACTTCCTTCCCGCTTCGAAGTTCGGCGAGAAGCTCAGAAACTCGACAACGGCCTCAGCTCTCCTGCGGTTCAAAGGCACACCTCCGCGGATGGCAATTGTGGCAATGCGCCCGATTTCACTACGAACTCCGATGGTCTTTGCGGGAATCGAATCGTCTGAAGTGCCACACAAGAATGGCAGGCACCTGGGAGGCGCTGCTGAAGGCATCTATCTTTCCGGCTTGTGCGAATATCGGCTTCTCCTCTTCTTCCAGCCAGAGGGGCGATTGGCTCATGCACTCGAATCCGTTCCAGTAGAACAACTCCACGACTTCCTCGGCGGTTCGGGGATACAGTTCGATCTCAGCAGCGCCGCCGTCGTCGCGAAATCCAACTCTCCAACCGTGTGAGTAAGCCTCCGGATGGAGATCACTCACAAAGACATCCGCATCAGGATGGAGGACCCGCGACAGCTCGCTTGCCACGACGCCGAGGTCTGCAATATGTCCCAGCGCGAATGAACAAATCGCCAGATCGAACGCCTCAACCTGAAACGGCAGATTTTCACAAACCGCTCTCGCGATGTGATCCCGCGATTCGTTCTTCGCGGCAGCAATCTTCAACATTGCGGCTGAGCTATCGATGCCTACACCCAGATGCCTGCTGTACCGCGAAATGTTCTTCAGCCATCGGCCGGTGCCGCATGCCAGATCCAGGATTCGCCCGGATCGTGACCCAGCCAGTATCGGTTCGAGATAGCGCTCCTCGCGGGCGAGAAGAGGATTCGGGCCGTTATCGTAGGTTGACGCCCATCGCGCATATCCTTCCGCAACCGACACGACACACGGGGCCTTTGTTTCATCTGGATAGTGACCAGCCCCCGGCCGCGAATCCGGAATGGAAAAACTGTTCACAGACTTTCAGCTTTGGGCTTTCGCAGTTCGATCATTTGCTGCATCCATTTCAATTCGAACGGTGCGCTGTAAACCCCCAGGCGGTAGCGCCAGCTGCTCATCGCTTTCAGCGCCATCCGCCCCCACTTCGGCAGGCGAATATCCTGCACTGTTGGCCAACGGGACGAAACCACGAGCTCAAAATTGTCGATCAGTTGCTTGGTGGTGGGGCGCAGCCAGGGAGTCTGAGGATCCTTCTGCGTGGCGAAACGCTGCCATTGATCCGTTGCCCATTCGTCGGGAGTCGTCGGAAAATGAACCTGATCGTCGACGTCACCGTACATTTTCGTTCGCTGGGGCACCGGCGTGTAGTGCTCAACAATAATTTCCGCGTCCGGATTCAGCCGCTTCAACTGTCGAATGAACGCGATGCACTCGTGCGTATCTGTCTCGGGATCTTTCGGATCTCCGAAGATGACGGAGAACTCGGGGACAATTCCAAACTTTCGTATTCGCGACGCCAGTGCCAAGGTATCCTCTGCACGAAGATCCTTGTTCATCTTTTTGAGCCTTTCGTTGTTACCGGACTCGGCGCCGAAAAAAATCATGGCAGCGCCCGCTCGACGCAACGCCTCGAAGGTCTCGTCGGAGTACTTCATCATGATGTCGGACCGACCTTCGCACCACCAGCGCAGATTCAGTGGAGCAAGGCGATCCGCAAGTTCGCGAGTGTGTTCTTCGCGGAGAAAGAAATTATTGTCGTAAAACTGCACCGCATCGATCCCGTACGTTTTCACCAGATGCCGCAGCATTCCCTCGGTTCGTTCGGGAGACTCCATCTTTTCGCGGCTTCCCGAAAATGTCACTACTCCACAGAAATTGCACCGGTAAGGACAGCCGATGCTCGCCTGGTGTACCGCTGTCCGGCGTCCCAGAAAAGTCGGCAGCAGGTATTTCTCGATCGGAAGGCTGTGGTATGGATACCAGGGAAAATCGTCAAGGCCACGCATCGGCCGTTCAGGATTGTGGCGCACAACTCCTTCAGCCGTCTTGTAGGAGAGCCCCGCGACATCCTTGAGATCGCGATGCCCCCGAATCGCCTCGAGCAAATCAAGGAAGGTCTGTTCGCCCTGGCCTCGCACAGCATAGTCCACGTATTCCGCGTTTAACGCTGCGGCCGTGTAATTGGACGCGAAATACCCGCCCCAAACGATGGGAAGATTGGGAAATCGAGCGCGAATCTCCTTACAGCTAGCGACCGCTCCCACAGTCTGAGGACCCGGCATCACCGTGACAGCCAGAACTTCGACCGGACGTTCCTGAATGATCTGAATCAGGCTCTTGGTCGGATCGGAATCCAGATTTCCGTCGACGATGGCATACTCTTCTTTGCCTTCAACTACGGCTGCGAGGGCGAGAATCGAGAGTGGAAACCGTCGATTCTTAGGTCTTGTTGCTCGGGGATTGTAAAAAAGAATCATTTCACGAACTCAGTGCCCTTCCAGCGCGTATGATGTTCGGAATTTATATCAGCTGGATTGGGGTTACGGCAGGTAATGTACCAATCACCGAAAATAAGTTTGTCTCCAACTTGTCAAACTTGCACCGGTTCGTTATGTACATGACTTTCCAAGCCGATCCGAGCCGTTTGAAAACGTTCTCATGCATCCCGGAAGTGACATAAATTTAACAATCCGCTGACAAATCAGCGGGCCTTGACAACCTACAGTGCAGTAACCGAAATCGCGAAAGCGAAGCGTTTGCCCGGACCGAACAAAGTCGTGTTGTTCTACCCCCCTTATGAGGGGCCGCCCTTGGGCGCACCTCTGGCGTTGCTCTGCCTCGCCTCCCCGCTGCTCCAAGCGGGATTCGATGTCAAACTTGTCGACAATCTGCTCGCTTCTGATTTCGAACAAACGATTCTTCGCGAGACCGAAAACGCCCTCTGCCTCGGAATCTCCGTCTTAACCGGTCCCCACATTGGTGCGGCGGTCCGGGTCTCCAAGGCCGTCAAGCAGCTCCGGCCTGATCTTCCGATCGTTTTTGGGGGATGGCATTCGAGCCTGGCGACGGATCAGACGTTGCGCGAGCCGTTCGTCGACGCCATCGTGAGAGCCCAAGGCGAGCTGACTCTTCTTGAACTTGTGCAGCGCATCGCCGCAGGCAGCGAGTGGGATGGCATTAAGGGCCTCTCGTTCAAAGACGCGAATGGAAAGATCGTGCACGAACCGGAGCGGCCGGTCACAAACATCAACGATCTTCCTGCTCCCGCCTATCACCTTGCGGATCCCGGCATCTACTCTGCCGTTTCGGGCGTCCGGCAGCTGGCCTACACCAGCAGCGTCGGTTGTCCGTATCAGTGCAACTACTGCACCGACATGGTCTTTTACAAGCGCCGCTTCAATGCTTATCGAGTGGAGCGCGTCGTCGAAGAACTTGCAGACCTGGTACCGCGATACGACATCGAGCATGTCCCGCTCTTCGACTCCAACTTTCTAGTCGATCGAAAGCGTGCCGTAGCTATCGCCAAGGGAATTATCGATACCGGCGTCAAGTTTCAATGGGACTTCCAGACATCCACAGACTTCCTGTCCCTCATGAGCGAAGACGAAGTTCGTTTGCTCGCTGAAAGTGGCGTTCACCACATCGGCTTCGGAACCGAGTCCGCGTCGCAGGAAGTGCTAGCGCTGATGAACAAACGATTCCAGCATGTGGAGCAAATGGTGGAAACGGCGCGAAAGACTTATGTCGCCGGCATTCACGTTGTGTTCAACATCATCCTCGGCTACCCGGGCGAGACCGAATCACAGCGGCAGGAAACGTTCCGGGTGATGAGCGACATCGCCAAGGAGTATCCGAACGTCAGCTTCTCGCCAAACATTTTTACGCCCTATCCCGGCATTCCGATCTGGCCGCAACTGAAAGAGATGGGGGTCTACGAGCCTCAGACACTCGAAGAATGGGAGATTCTGGCGCTGGGCACCAACGTCCTTCCATGGCTGCGCGGCGACGAACTACGCCGGCTTCAACGCAGCCTTGAATATTTCCTTTTGAACAATCAGATACGAAAAGTTACAAAGAAACTCCCCTGGGCCCGCCGTGGTGTTCGGCGTCTTCTGGGAGCACCCGTTCGGTGGCGTATCGGCAAGAGCCGATATTCGTTTCCGTGGGAGCTATGGGTATCGCGCACCGTCGAGAAGGTCGTAACTCGGCGGTCCTTGTTAACCGGCCGTCCGCTGTCCGAGCGGCCACAAGAAGTCTGCTAGCGCATATGGCAACCAGAAGAGGGGACCCACGTGACTGATGTCCTGTTAACCCATTCGTATCACCTTTACTACGACCGCAAGCAGACGCGAAAAATGCAGCCGTACCCGCCACTCGGCACTCTGTATGCCGCTTCCCTGCTTCGGAATGCAGGTCTCTCGGTCGCGGTCTTCGACACAATGCTGAATGATCCGGAGGAGAAATTTCAGGCGGCTCTTGATGAGCACCGCCCCCGCATCGTCGTGGTGTACGAAGACAACTTCAATTTCCTCTCCAAGATGTGTCTCACCCGCATGCGCGAGGTTGCTTACGACATCCTGGACAAAGCGCAGCGAACCGGAGCAACTGTACTGGTGAATGGTTCGGACTCTTCCGACCACGCTCTGGACTACTTGCAGAAAGGCTTCCGCTGCGTCCTTCTGGGCGAGGCTGAATGGACCTTGCTGGAAACGGTATCCAGCATTTTGAAGGGGAATGAAAACGCGCTCGAGCAGATTCCCGGACTCGCGTATTTGAATCCTCAAAGCTGGTGAGGTTGTGAAGACACCGCACCGCGAACTGATGCGGGATCTCGATCACCTGCCGTTCCCGTCCAGAGATCTCATTGACATCGATCAGTACCGAAAGGCTTGGAAATCGGCTCACGGATATTTTTCACTGAACATCGTCTCCAGCCGCGGCTGTCCATATCGCTGCAACTGGTGTGCCAAGCCGATCTACGGCGATTCGTTCACCATTCGCTCGGCCGCTATGGTCGCCGAGGAAATGCGACAGCTGAAATATGACTTCGGGGCTGAGCATCTCTGGTTCGCCGACGACATTTTCGGACTGCGTCCCAAATGGGTGCGTGAGCTCGCGACCGAAGTCGAGCGCCTGAATGCCGCCATTCCGTTCAAGATGCAGTCGCGCGTGGACCTGATGACGGCGGACAATGTCCGCGCGTTGCGGCGCGCCGGATGCGCAGAAATCTGGATGGGAGTCGAGTCGGGTTCGCAGAAAATTCTCGACGCGATGGATAAGGGTACTCGCGTGGATCAGATTTCGAAAGCTCGCGAGAACTTGCGGCATGAAGGAATTCGCGCATGCTACTTCCTCCAGTTCGGATACACCGGAGAAAACTGGCAAGACATCCAGAACACGATCAGGCTGGTCCGCGATACCCGTCCCGATGACATCGGGGTTTCCGTATCGTATCCCCTGCCGGGAACCAAGTTCTACGAGCGTGTCCGCGCCGAACTAGGAGAAAAGACGAACTGGTCTGACAGTGAAGACATGGCAATGATGTTCCAGGGCGCGTATACCAACGAGTTTTATCGTGCCTTGCATGACGCACTGCATGCCCAAGTGGATTTGTGGAATTCCTATCCGGCGCACGAGGCCGTAAAAGAGAGACTTCCTTATCCCGATGACTTGTGGAAGAAAGTCATGAAACTCGAGAAAACGTGCCGTAATCCCCGGCCCACAGTGCTGCACAGTTTTCCGGGAGAAAACGTCGTTCAGTTGCAGGCGCCGGTATACGCTACCAGCTTCGATGAGTTGCTGAACGTTCTTGCCGGCTAATCCGATTCATGGACATTCTGCTCACTCACGGCTACTTCCTTTACGAGGATCCCAAGGAGCTTCAGATCATGAAGCCCTATCCTCCCTTGGGTATCCTCTACATCTGCTCGCACTTGCGCAGTAAAGGACTGGACGTTGAAGTGTTCGATTCCACCTTTTCATCGAAGCGGGAATTAAGCGAGTTGCTTCGAAAAGGTCCGCCGTCAGTTCTTGGGATTTACGCGAACCTAATGACGCGAACCAACGTTGTCGAGATTCTTGGAATTGCCAAAGAGGCCGGCTGGAGAACTTTAGTTGGCGGTCCAGAGCCGGGCGCCTACGTTGCAGAGTATCTGGCCGCCGGGGCAGACGTTATCGTAGTCGGTGAGGGCGAACTCACACTTGAAGAATTAGTTCCCGCGCTCCAGGCCAATGCGTTCGACAAACTGGATCGCATTGATGGAATCGCTTTTCGTGGCCCTGACGGTTCGGTCGTTCGCACTAAACCGCGCGAGCAAATTAAGGACATCGACGCGCAACCGTGGCCCGCGAGAGACGCCATCGACACGGCACGATACGTCGACGTGTGGCGCACGCATCACGGAATGGGCTCCGTCTCGCTGATCACGGCGCGCGGGTGTCCCTATCACTGCCGCTGGTGCAGTCACGAAGTCTTCGGGAAAACTCACCGCCGTCGTAAACCAGCCTCCGTCGCTGAAGAGCTTGAATGGTTGATCCAGCGCTATGAGCCACAGATGGCGTGGATGGCCGACGATGTCTTTACCATTCATCACGGCTGGCTGTTCGAATACGCCGCCGAGCTAAAACGCCGCGGCATCAAGTTGCCCTTCGAGTGCATCTCGCGTGCGGACCGACTCAATCCCAAAGTGGTGGATACTCTGGCCGAGATTGGCTGCTTCCGCGTTTGGATCGGCTCGGAGAGCGGATCTCAACGAATCCTCGATGCCATGGAACGCGGCGTGACTGTTGAGCAAGTGCAGAATGGCGTGGCTCTCTGCCGCTCCGCTGGTATTCAATCCGGAATGTTTCTGATGTGGGGCTACGAGGGCGAAGAGCTCTCAGACATCGAAGCGACGGTCGAACACGTCAAGAAAACCGATCCCGATATTTTCTTCACGACTGTCGCCTATCCCATCAAGGGCACGCCGTATTTTTCAGAAGTTGCGGAGCGGGTAGACAACCCGGCCAACTGGAGTCAGACTTCTGATCGCGAATTCAAACTTCGCAACCGCCACTCCCGGCAGTTCTACCGGTTCGCCGACAAACTGCTGCGCAGCGAAGTCGAACTGAATCGTCTTGGATTCAAACCCGACGCCGACGCAGATTCGCTTAGCCGCTCTGCGCAATGGAATCGCAGAGGCTCGCGCCGGTTTGCAGGCGACCATGACGGAAGTCGAGGTCTAAGATGTCCGCCGCTCAACCGCACGTCTATGCCGCACCATTCGACTCGATTGCGGCGCGCTACGACGACACTTTCACTCACTCGAAAATCGGTCAGGCGCAGCGAGCATCCATATGGCGCGAGCTAGATAGGGCATTCTCCCCAGGCAGGCGCGTTCTGGAGATCGGTTGCGGTACGGGATACGACGCCTGCCACCTCGCAAAGCGTGGCGTTGCGGTCGTCGCCTGCGATAGCTCCCCGGAAATGATCGCGGTGACCACCCGCCGCATCCAGGCGGAGAGATTGCAGAGACTCGTGGAGCCGAAACTGCTCTGCGCGGAAGAGATTGCGTCTTTGCAGGGGCATTCATCCTTCGACGGAGCTTTCTCAAACTTTGGGGCGCTCAACTGTGTGCCGGATATCGGTCGAGTGGCGCAGCGATTTGGCGCTGCTCCTCAAGCCTGGAGCGAGCGCATTGCTTTGCTGGATGGGGTCGTATTGCGCCTGGGAAATGATGTGGTATCTGGGTCACGGCGAGGGACGAAAGGCGTTCCGCCGCTTGAAGCGCGACGGGGTATCCGCTCGACTGACGGACGGCGCATCCGTTCACGTGCACTATCCGAGTGTGAGCGAACTCGCGAGCGCCTTTGCACCGTCGTTCAGGGTCAAATCGATCAAGGGTATTGGCATCTCCGTGCCTCCCAGCTATGTGGAGCCTTGGGCTCGACGCCACCCTCGTCTGCTCGACTTCTTCGAGCACGCTGATTCTCTGTTGGGAAGATTGCCTGGGCTCCGTTCTCTGGGCGATCACGTTCTGGTGAGATTGCAGCGTGAAATAGACGGCACTTCCACGGCTCAGAGATGAATTCTCTCGTCTCCATTTCGGCTGCTGGTGATCGGGCCGATCTCTCCGATCAAAAGATTGAATCGTTACCCGTTCTCGTCCTCTTCCCGCACAATCAATGCAACTGCCGCTGCGTGATGTGCGATATCTGGCGGATCCGCGAGGCGAAAGAAATTTCTCCCGCAGATCTCGAAAAGCACCTGGAGGAGCTTAAAGAACTGAACGTAGGCTGGGTTGTGTTTTCCGGAGGAGAGCCCCAATTAAACGAGAAATGGGCGTGGCTCGCGCGGATGATGCGTTCCATCGGAAGCCGCGTAACACTGCTGACCGCCGGATTGCTTTTGGAATCACAGGCCCGGACTGTCGCCGAATCGGTTGATGATGTGATCGTCTCCCTGGACGGCCCTCCAGCACTTCACAACAATATCCGCCGCATACCAAATGCGTTTGAACAGATGGCGGCCGGGGTTCGCGCGCTACGTGAACTGCGTCCCGACATGGAAGTGCGCGCGCGCTGCACGATTCAGAAAGCAAACCATCACTCCCTTGGCGCAGTCGCCGCGTACGCGAAGCAGATCGGCTTGCTTTCCGTATCTTTTCTCGCCGCCGATCTGACCTCCAGCGCTTTCAATCGGCCAGACGGCTGGCTGCCCGACCGTTCGAATCGCGTAGCTCTCACCGCACCCGAAGTCGACGAACTCGAACTTGAAATTGAGCGTCTCATCAGCGAACAGCGAATGAACTTTGACTCTGGATTCGTGGTCGAGAGCCCAGACAAGCTTCGCCGCATTGTGCGGCATTTCCGTTCTCACCTCCAACAGGCAGACGCGGTCTCGCCACGCTGCAACGCTCCCTGGGTGTCCGCCGTCGTCGAGGCGTCAGGGGATGTCCGGCCCTGCTTCTTCCATCCCGTGCTGGGCAACATTCACCAGCAGTCGCTTCCGGAGATCCTGAACGGACCGCAGGCGCTGGAATTCCGCGCGAATCTCGATGTCGCAAATAATGCGATCTGCCGCCATTGTGTTTGTTCGCTCTATGTTCCAAAAACAAACGAGCCCAAGAAGCACTGACTTCCGCTTCGCGGGCTCGTTCTGTTTTGCCACAACTTGTTGCTACTGTTTAAAGGTGAAATCCAACGTTTTCGATTCTCCGGCCGCGATCGTAACTTTCTGCGTCTGCGTGCCAAGTTTTTCCTGCCATGCCGTGATCGTGTAATTGCCCGGAGGCAGATTCTTCAGGTCGAAGCTGCCGTTCTTATCTGTCACCGCAAAAAACGGATGCTTGAAGACAGCAATGTATCCCTTCATCCACGGATGCACATTGCATTTCACCGGAACAGCGATCTCCTCGCGCGTAAACGTCTGCTCCAGAGGCGCGCCGTGCGGTTGGGTCATATTCCACTCGCGGTTGTTGTTCGGACTCGGATGGATATTGTGTGTGGTCTCGTCACTGTTCACGATTTCCAGCTTCTGCGTTGCCTGCATCGCTAGAACGTGGGGCTTGTACTGGCAACCCTTCTGTTCAAAGGTCACCGGTTGTTGAGGAGGCGGGAAATCGTGCGAAGTGAGTCCCTCGGACACGTAGACAACAACATTTTCAAGCCCGCCGCTCGGACCCACCACCACTTCTTCTGTGGTTATGGGAGTCGTATGCGCTTTCGCGCACAAAGGATCCGCGGACATATCGATATGCGTTCCTTTCGGTGCCGTTCCTTCGAACTTCACTTCACCTTTCACAGACGACCCTGCATCTGCCGGCCGGCCAAAAACCGATGCCATCGATCCCACTACACACAATGCCGTTACTGCGACTGTAATCATCAACGGATAGTATTTCCTGTTCATAAAATATCAATCTTTCTGTCCCCGGAATCGGGGACGGCTGCATGTGAATTTACGACAGGCAGAACCGCACGGATCGTCGCGTGGCAGTGAGAGCGCTCGCTTGCTTTGCGGAGAAATCTACTTCACTGCCCACTCGGTTGACTCTTCACCTCTGACTGCGCCTTCGAAGAACTTAACGTCCGGATGTAGTGGACGACATCCCACCTCTGGTCTGCGGTCATTGCGCTGACGAACGATGGCATCGGAGTGCCGTCCAGTCCCGTTACCAGGTCGCGGAACATATCCTCATTCGTTTCTCCGCACTTGAAACGTCCGCCGACCGTGAAGTCGAATGGCGTAATCGGATTGCCTTTGTTGTCGGTAAGAGTCTGGGTTGACGGTCCATGACCGCGCCCGTCTTTTCCGTGGCATTGCCAGCAATTCATACTCTGGAAGAGATCCGCCCCGCGCTTGACGCTCTCGGCAGAATTCGCAGGCTCCGGCGGAATCTTCACTGGCTCTCCCGGTTTTTCATCCAGAAAGGCTGGCGAAAGCCCCTTGACATACGCCACCAGGTCAGCCCGTTCCTGCTTCAACAACGGCTTCCACGATGGCATCCCGCTGGCGTGAATCCCACGGGTGATGGTGTTGTAAAGATCGCTGTCGGTCGGCAAGCTTCCACTTGGCGTTGAACGGCACTTGAACACTGCCTTGGTGAAGTCCCGAGGCTTCGGCGTCAGATATGGCGCGCTCTCGCCCTGCCCATCTCCCTGAGCCCCGTGGCAGAAAATGCAATACCGTTCGTAAAGAGCCTTGCCGCGTTTCCCGCTTCCCGTCAGGTCGCCGATGTGGCTCTCTTGAGCAAGACCGATCGTGCTTCCCACGAGGCAAATGAAAATCGCCGTCGCACTGCTTACTCTGATTGTCGACCGCACGCAGTCTCCTCCTCAGAAATCGAAATCGAAGCCCATCAGATAGCTGTCACGGGCATCGTCCCTGCCCGACAGCGGCGCCGCGCCGGGATTGACTATGCGCGAATACTCCTGCATCCATGCCAGGCCCGCCCGCGGGCTCATGATTGGGTACCAGCGGTAGCCCACGGTCCACGTGTCGAGATTGCCCGCATTGGTCGGGATACCTGGATTCGCCTGCCGCGACATGCGGGCCAGTTCATATCTTCCCGTGACAACCCAACGCGGCGTCGGATTGTAATGTCCTTCGACAAAGCCGCCGTTCCAACTCGGCCCCACTGCGCCGAGAGGCAGATTCTGCGGCTGATTCGCCGCCACGCCGTTGCCAAGGAACACGTTGTCGACGCCGTGCAGGAACAGCGTATAAAAGTCGAATTTGTCCACATACCAGTGACCATATGCTCCGAGCCGATAGAAGCTCCGATTCCCCTGCCCCGTCCCAGGGATCGGATTTCCTCCGCTGGTCTGGAAATAAGTGGGCGACTGGCCAAAGAGTCCATACAAGCCAATCTGCTGGCTCCCAAGTTTCGGGACTTCGAATGACTGGTTGAAATTGGCGTAGACGTTGTACGCCTGGTTGGAAGGCAATCCGGGCGAGCCGTTGCTGTTGCTGACGACTGCTACCGAATAACGTGTGTAGTCATTCTCTGAATGGCCCAGCAACTCCACACCAAGCTGGGTGAAGCCAATGCCCTGAAAGAAGTTTCGATCGCCGGGTGGTGTGAAGAAATAGTTGTAGTATGCGCCGCCCGTATTGTTGAGGAGCAGACTGCGCTCCTGCGAGATGGGCTGATCCAGTTCGAATTTTCCGAGCTTAACATTGAGCCAGTGCGATCCCGCGATATTGTCCAGTCGAGCCCACGCTTGCGATAGTTGAACGCTGTTGTTCCCGAAGAATGGCTGAACGAAGAAGGAAATGTTCTTGTAAAGCGTACCGGCGGTGATCATGTCAATTCCGCCGATGTCGAAGCCCGACGAAGTGACAGAAGACTCGACCAGACCGCTTCCCGGACTTCCGGGGATGAGGTCGACGGCCTGGCGATTGTTGCTCTCGCGATGCCAGAACGCTTGCGTGCGGAACATGACGGGCCAGTACGAGGGCTCCTGATATATCGGAGCATCGCGGTCATTTCCCAACTGGTAGCCATTGTCCTTGAACGTCTGGCCAAAATTGTTGAGCATCGGCCACGCTTCATGACAGGCGGAGCACGGCAGCCCGTACTTGCGCGCGAAGGCGGGAATTCCGTGTGCCGGTTGTACGCCCGCAAAAAGCAGTCCGAAGGCTGCCCACTGCAAGCCGATTCTCTTTAACCTCTGTATTCCCATTTCTCCTCCGCGATCCTTTACGCGCCCAGATCCTGGTATGACGGCAACTCCGTTTCCTGGGGAACAAATTTGTATCCGACTCCATGTACGGTCCGGATAAAAACAGGACAATCCGGATTGCTCTCGATCTTCTGGCGAAGCCTGGCGATGCAGTTGTCCACCGTCCGGAAGCTCGATCGCTCGCGCTTAGGCCATGCCGAACCAATTAATTTCTGCCGCGAAATTACAATTCGTGGCCTGCTCACGAGAAATTTGAGAACCTTGAATTCCTGTAGCGTGAGCCCCACAGTCTGGTTGGCGCGGCATAATTCCATCCTCCGGAAATCCAGGGAGAACTCACCGAACTGTGCGACCTGGCTGGTTTTGCGGACTTGAAGGTCTGTCATATCAGGTCTTGCCGGGGGACTTGGAGCCTTACTTGCTCTTGATTAAGCTAACGGCGCGCCTCACAAGTGCTTGTCACAGAACGGTCACATTCTTGTTAAATCGATGTATCGCGGAGTCGTCTGAAGAACTTTTCAGAAACGGAGCCGTGGTGATTCACGGGAAGGTTTTGTGATCGCCGCGCGCCCGAGCATAAGGCGATCAAAGTCTTTGCAGGGCCCGCAATTCATGCATCTGATTTTGCCAGTGTGCTACGACACGCTCGCGTGTCCGCACAACTTGAGAGACGAAAGATTGGTAGACTTCAAAGCCTGAGATGAAAGCTTCGCATCGATCAGCAGCTTGGAAAGCGGTGCTCCTTCTGCCGTTTCTCTTCTGCGCGGTGACGAAGTCCCCCGCCTATTCGGTTCTGACACATGAAGAACTGATCGATCTTGCATGGAACGATTCCATCCGGCCACTTCTTCTTGCAAAGTTTCCCGGCGCGACCGAACACCAACTGGTCGAAGCGCATGCCTATGCGTACGGTGGCTGTGCCATCCAGGACATGGGGTACTACCCTTTCAGCAAGCCGCTCTTCAGCAACCTCACGCACTACGTGCGCAGCGGCGACTTCGTATCATGGCTTCTCGACAATGCGCGCACGATCAACGAACTCGCATTTGCCATCGGCGCGTTGTCACACTATCTTGGCGATTCCATCGGCCATTCCGAAGCGATCAATCCGGCAACTGCGCTCAATTTTCCAAAATTGAAAGACAAGTTCGGCGCCTCCGTCACCTACGGCGAAAGTCCCCACGGACACATCCGCACAGAATTTGCATTCGATATCTACGAACTTACCGATGCCGCCTTCGCGCCTCCCGCTTACTTGAAATTTATCGGGTTCAAAGTGCCGAGCAAGTATTTGGAACGCGCCTTCGCCAGCACGTACGGATTTGAACTCCATGAGGTCTTGGGAAAAGCTTCGCGTTCCGCGCTTCGCAGTTACCGGACCAGCGTGCGCAGCTTCATACCTGCGTTTGCCGAAGGCGAAGTTGTGCTGCACCGAAACCATTTCCCTCCTCAACCGGACGATCCCGAATACCACAAGTTCGTGGACAGAGTTCAGCGAACCAACTACGAGCGTAGATGGAAACGGGCGTTCCGAGGTCCGGGGTTCAAGGCTCACCTCATCGCTGCTTTAATTTTCATCGTTCCGAAAGTGGGAGGCGCATCCGACCTGGCGATCAAAATCCCTACCCAGGAAACCGAACTCCAATATCTGAAAAGCGTCAACCACACTGTGGATGTCTTTCGACAGAATCTTCAAAAGCTGACGGCGCAACCCGATCCGGCGCCCGAACTTTCAAACCTTGACCTCGACACCGGGGACGGCGCCAAACTTGGGGAATACTCGCTGGCGGATCAATCATACGAACAGCTGCTTGGCCGGTTAATATCTCGTCCCGAACGCGCCATTCCTCGCGGCGTGAAGAAAAATCTGATCGAGTACTACAAAGAGCGTAGAGATGGCTCCGCGCCCCAACCACAACTGGATGAGAAGCTCGCAGTACTGAGGTCCATGAAGACTAAGTGAGTGCGTGGAATTTCAGAGGCTTTGTGTGAGTAAGGTAATCAGTGCCCCGCGACAGAGGCGGACAGCGGCGTGATCCAACGTTTGCCGGGTTTCTTTGCGGCTACATTTTGGGGGATATAATCGAGCACCTGCGAAGTCAATTCCTGCGTTCCAAAACAGCGAACGTCCGCAACCGCGTCCATGCTCGTCTGCAGCCACATTCCGTTGAAATCTGAGAATTCCAGTTTCACGTGAACACTCTTTACCCACCAGGACGGCGACTTCACCAAATCTCCTTCAATCTTGCGAACCAAGAATGACTGACCGTCCACCCAGGCGCGTCCCTGAATCAATTCAGGCACTTTTCGTTTCGGGATGATTTGGAGCAGGTAGCAATCGTGGCCGTTCAACTCGGATTTTCCGAGGTATTCGAAATCATAATTCCGGCGATTCAGGGCCGTGGATCGCAATTTCTCGGCCGAACTCCTGATCTCCACTTCGCGCTGCACCACGTTCCGCACAACGTACTCGGCACGCATGCTTCCCCAGTGCCTTTGGACTGCGTATTTGCCCGGCGGCCCGAAGTCGATCTGCGCAACGACCTTCGAATCCTCCGCCACGCTGGACGGAGAGCCCAGGTGATATTCGCTCGTTACACGGTTGGGCAACCGCATCCCGCTCTGGGCCTTTTCCATGGATTGCACTACGTATTCGACGGTGTTCGAAGGATTTACGGAGTTCGTCTGCGCCGACAGCGCCAGAGATGCTGCGATGACAACGAGGGATGCGGCGAGAACCCTCTGGAACACTGTTGAGGTAAAACCCACGACTGACCGATGCCCCAATTCCGCCCTCTGCGATTCAAACATTCCGAAACCATGCGACTGCATCATTGGCCCATTCCACTCTTGCACGCGGAGGTCCAGCGCCAGGTACCGTGGTTTCAATCCGAAGTCGCCGCTTGACCGTAATTATGACGGACTATTTTGGAGGTTACTGGGAAAAATATAGATAGAGCGAAGACTGTAGCCGCCGAAACCCGCGTCCGGTACTAGAACTCGCGTGACTCGACTTCGCGGCTCGAAACTGCGTGGGTTAGACTAACCTCCATGTTCGTCGACTCTCATGCCCACCTCGATGGCAAGCAATTCGATTCCGATCGCGAGGAGGTCATCCGCCGCGCCCAGGAAGCCGGAATTCAAGCCGTGGTGGCGATCGGAAATGGAGATGGTCCGCCCGTCCTCGACGCCGGCATCCGGCTGGCCGAAAAACATCCTTTCATGTATGCGACCATCGGAATCCATCCTCATGAGGCCAGTCTGGCTTCGGACGATGCGTATGCCGAGATGGAGCGTCTGGCGCGCCACCCCAAGGTAATTGCCTGGGGAGAAATCGGCCTCGACTACTATTACGATCACTCTCCGAGAGACATACAGCAGCAGGTCTTTGCTCGTCAGATGAACCTTGCGGCCGCGGCCAGCCTTCCGATAGTGATTCACTGCCGCCCCTCAGAAGGAACCGACGACGCATGGGAGGATTGCCTCCGGCTCATCCAGGATCATTGGGCTCCGCGTGGCATCGGAGGAATTCTCCATTGTTTTACCGGGACGTGGCCTCACGCCAAACGTGCGCTCGATATGGGGTTCATGGTTTCGTTTGCGGGTAACATTACCTTTCCGAAGGCACAGCAGATTCGCGACGCCGCCGCCGAAGTGCCCCTCGATCGCATGCTGATCGAGACGGACTGTCCTTATCTAGCCCCGGTGCCTCACCGCGGCAAGCGGAACGAGCCCTCGTTCGTTCGGGAAACGGCCCGCAAAGTGGGCGAATTGCGCGGACAGACGATGGAGGAAATCGGCGAGCTGACATCCCGGAATTTCTACAATTTTTTCAAAATATCTGAAACGGCTGAAAGGAAAGTTACGGCCCCGTAATCGCAATTTCTGTTACTCTCAGTTAAAAGATTCCCTCGTTTCAGAAAGATTAGAAATGTATGCCCGATAACAGTTTCGATGTCGTCAGCAAGGTCGACCTGCAGGAGGTTTCGAACGCCATTCAGCAGGCGCTGAAAGAGGTCCACACGCGCTTTGACCTGAAGGATTCGAAGTCCAATATCGAACTGGAAAAAGACGCCATTGTGCTGCACTCGGCCGACGAATACAAGCTGAAAGCCGTGAATGATGTCCTTCAGCAGAAACTGGTGAAGCGCGGCGTCTCGATAAAAGCCTTCACCTACGGGCCGGTCGAGCCTTCGGCGGGAGGTACCGCAAAACGCAAAGCGACGCTTCAACAGGGCATCGCCATCGAGAAGGCCCGCGAGATCGTGAAACTGGTGAAGGATTCGAAGAAGAAGGCGCAAGCCTCGATTCAGGGGGACCTGGTTCGTATCAGCGGTAAAGATCGCGATACGCTCCAGGATGTCATTGCAATGTTGAAGCAGAAAGATTTCGGAATCGACCTGCAATTCATTAACTATCGAACGAATTAAGTTGCGCCGCCGCGCGTATGGCGACGCCAGGTATCAAGGTCTGGAAGGCTGACACACGTTGAGCGCTCCCGCCACCATTAACGGAAAGGAAGTCTTCGATCTCCTGCGCGACGATCTCATCGCGCTGGAGGAGGAATTCGGCCGCGACACGGTGTCGAACGTCGGGGCGATCACCGAAATCGGAGAATATCTGCGGGCGGGCGGTGGCAAGCGCATTCGGCCCGCACTTCTACTCCTTTCCGCAAAACTGCTGGACTACCAGGGCGGCGGTGCCGTCAGGCTGGGCGCCGTCGTCGAGATCATCCACACCGCGACCCTCGTGCACGACGACATCATTGACGAGGCTAAAACGCGCCGGGGCCGGCCCGCCGCCAATACGCAGTGGGGAAACTCCAAGTGCGTGCTCGCCGGCGACTGGCTATACATGCAGGCGTTCAAGATCGCCGTGCAAGAGCGAAACTTCCGCATCCTCGACACGCTAATCGAACTGACCCAGCAAATGGTTGAGGGCGAACTCCTGCAGATGGAGAAGCTGGGCAAACTGATTTCGCTCGATGAGCACTTCGATCTCATCTTCCGCAAGACTGCCTGCTTGTTCTCTGTCTGCATGCGTCTGGGAGCGATCCTCGCCGGCGCAACCCCGCAACAGGAAGCCGCGCTCGGAAAATACGGCCACGATCTTGGGATGGCATTCCAGATTGTCGATGATGTCCTTGACCTTACTGCATCCGAGGATGTCCTTGGCAAGACCGTCGCCAGCGACTTGCGCGAGGGCAAAGTAACGATGGCGGTTATCCATGCCCTCGACCATTGCACGCGCGAGGAACGGGCTCAGATTGAGACGATCCTGCGTGAAAGATCATTCAATGGTGTAACTCACCGGAACATTCTCGACATCCTGCAGCGGTATGGATCTCTCGATGCGGCGACGACTCGCGCTTCACAATATGCCGAATCCGCATGCCGCTCGATCTGCACATTCCCTGACTCCGAGATCAAGCGCGCCCTGCTCTGGGCGCCCGAATTTGTCGTTGCCCGGGAAAAATAGGCTTCCCCGCAACCATTCCTGCGCTCCTTGTTTCTACAGTTTTCGGGCAACCAGATTCCCCGGCATGACACCGAATACATGCGCACCGGCTCGTCCAATCCACCCGCGGCCACAATACGTATTAGAGGTAGCAAGCCCATCTGGCTGACTAAAAAGAAGAAATTCGAGGAGATACCAAATGAAAAAGGCAATGGTTTGTTTGCTCGCTCTCACCTTCGCAATGAGTCTGACCGCCTTCGCGCAAGATACTGCTGCGGCACCCGCCGACAAAATGTCTGCCAAGGCTCCCCTCATGACCCTGAAAGGCACGGTAAAAGCCGAGGGCGACAAAGTCACGTTCGTGAATGACAAGGACGGCAAGAGCTGGGACGTCATGAATCCTGAGGAGCTCAAGGCTCACGACGGACACCACGTTCAACTGAGCGCCCACGTCTATTCCGACAAGAATGCCATCCATGTGATGAGCGTGAAGATGGCGAAGGGTGCTGCGAAGAGCGACGACGCGATGACGAAGTAGTACGTCAAGAAACGGCCACAAAAGGGCTGTTACGAATTCATCGGGCAAGCCTTCTGATAGCCCAAACGGTGGATTGGGACAGCCCTTCTTCATTGCCTTGAAAAATAAGGCCTCCCGCGCATGACTCGCGTCACACCCAACGGTGACGATGCCCACTGACATTTTTTCCTTTTGCTCTCAAAATGTGGGCAGTCGGTGGGAGTATTCGTCAGAGCGGAAGGCTAACGAGACGCACTGGCATGCGGTGGGGCCGCGAAAACGTACCTCACTTCTCTCCCCTTGGCACCTGAGGAAAGGCGGGTCGCTAGGGTCCTCTCCGCTACAACGAATGACCGACGAGTGACGGCGGCTTTAGTCGAAGTTTTCGACGAAAGGCGCCTAGGTTTTTCGACGCGCCGGCCCGGACAGGGCCGGAAGAGACTTCGAGTAAGCCGCCGTCTCACTCACCCTGTCGAGGAAAGTCCTCCTGAGAGACTCGCTCCTCGCACTTAGCCGGGCGTGTTCCATCGGACACGCCCGGCTTTGTTTATACTGAACCTATCGCTGGGGTTGGCGAATCAAATTCTCTGCGAGTCCCTTGCCTCATCCGAAACTGGTTATGACTGAACTGCTTTCAACAATGGCCCGGCACGGCTACGTTCTGACTTTCCTGGTCCTGCTTGCCGAGGCGATCGGGTTTCCCTTCCCGGCCGCAATCGCGCTGGTTGCGGCCGGAGCGGCGATTGCGTCTCACACGCTCTCCGCCACCGGAATTCTATCGGCAGCCATGATTGCGCTGATGATTGGCGATATCTGCCAATTCTTCCTGGGCCGTTACACGGGCTGGGCTTTGCTCGGATTTCTTTGCCGGGTCTCGATCAACCCGGAAACCTGCATTCTTCGTTCTGCAGAGTCGTTCTACAAGCGCGGAAAAATCACATTAGTGATCGCCAAGTTCGTACCGGGCGTAAACACGATGGCCGCTCCCTTGGCCGGCAGTATGAAGATGCGATTCGGCCAGTTTCTCCGCCTCGACCTGGCGGGTGCGCTCCTGTATTCCGTGACCTACCTGGCAATCGGCTATGTTGGCCGCGACTTCCTGGCCGCCCTGCTGCAGAGTTTCCATGCCGCCGGATTGGTGATGGAGGCCGTAATCCTCGTCGCCTTGATCGTCTATGCGGTCTATCGAGGTCTGCAATTCTACAAATTTCGTCGATACAACATTGTTCCCCGCATTCAGGTGGAAGAACTTGCGGCACGCCTCGCCGCCGGCGAGGGCAGTAAAGTTCAGATTGTCGACGTTCGCAGCCACGGATACTACGATATCGGCGCAGAACGGATTTTCGGTTCTGTCCGGATCGAGCCCAACAACCTCGACGAAGAGATCAAGAATCTTCCCAAGGACCGTGACATTTACGTCTACTGCACCTGCGCCCGTGATGCAACCAGCGCCAAGGTAGCCCATCTTTTGCGCGAAAGAGGTTTCAATACCTTTGTGATCGTGGGAGGCCTCGCCGCCTGGCGCAAGGCCGGAGAGCCCTTGGAATCGGTGCCGAAGAACGATCTGATCAAGCTGCCGACGTTCAGTTAGCCGCCGGCTTGTCACTGCTCACGCCCCAAACTGCCGCGGGCAACGACCCACGTGTTTGTATAGATGGTGTAGGATTGTCCGACCTTCACGGGGATCGCCATGGCCATGCAGCTTCCGCGACGCAGCGATGGGATGAACCGCGTACTCTTCCTGCTCGGCCTGTCTGTCCTTCTCAACTACATCGACCGCAGCAATCTCTCGATCGCCGCGCCCCTGCTGCAAAATGAGCTGCACATCTCGAACACCCAACTGGGTACGCTTCTCTCCGCATTTTTCTGGACGTACGCCCTCATGCAGATGCCCGCTGGCTGGCTCGTAGACCGCTTCGATGTGAAGTGGGTCTTTGCCATCGGATTCTTCGTCTGGTCGTCAGCGACGGCGGTCACCGGGCTGTTGCACGGATTTGCAGCCATGCTGACGATCCGCGTGATTCTCGGCTTCGGAGAATCCATTGCCTTCCCCTCTTACAGCAAGATTCTCTGCGGTCACTTTCGCGAGGAACGCCGTGGTTTTGCCAACGGAATGATCATCGCTGGACTTGCGCTCGGTCCTGCCATTGGCATGCTCGTTGGCGGCCGGGCGGTCGGGCGCTTCGGATGGAGGCCATTTTTTCTCGTGCTGGGTCTCGCTGGTCTGCTATGGCTGATCCCCTGGTTAATGTGGATGCCGCGCCGTGTGAAGGCGCCCCGCGTAGCTCCATCCCCTTTCTCGGGATTGCTCCCGCTCATGCGGCAGCGATCGGCATGGGGCACCTGCCTTGGGCAATTCTGCATCAACTACTACCTGTATTTCCTGGTCACGTGGCTTCCCTTCTACCTCGTCCGCGGCCGGCATCTTTCGATGAACACGATGGCCCGCGATGGCGGCCTGCTCTTCCTGATGTCCGCGACCGCCGCGACGATATGGGGAAAACTGTCGGACCACTGGATGAACAGCGGATCATCGACCACATTCGTCCGTAAGGGTTCCATGGCGCTCGGATGCGGCGGCTTTGCCATCTCGCTGGCGGTGCTGGCTATCGCGCATGACCCTCTCTTCACGTGGATGCTCGTACCTACAGGCGTGTTTTTGGGGATCAGCGGATGCCCGAGCTGGGCCATTCCGCAAACACTTGCCGGGCCCGAGATGGTTGGCCGCTGGACCGGAATGCAGAACTTCGTCGGCAACTTCGCAGGAGCCGTTGCTCCGGCGCTCACGGGATACCTGCTCGACCGCACCGGTGAGTTCTACTGGCCATTCTTCATTACAGCGGCTGTCGCCGCGATTGGCGCGCTCTTCTGGACGTTGTTGGTGGGGCCAATCGAACAAGTAGATTGGGATGCGGACACTCCCAAGCCGATCGCAGTGTCACAGTACCCCGCCCCGCAGTCGGCGCGATCGTAATACACTCCATTCATGCCTCGGGAAATCGAAATCAAGTTCCGGGTTTCGGACCTGCGTGCGCTCGCGCGGAAGTTACGTGCTTCCGGCTTTCGTTTGGTGACGCGTCGCACCCATGAGATGAATACACTGTATGACCTGCCCGGTGAGGTGCTCCGCAACCGAATGGAACTACTGCGCCTGCGAAAGTACGGTTCGTCGTGGAGAATAACCCACAAGAGCGGCAGCAAGATTACCCGTCACAGCAGCCGCGTTGAACTTGAAACTGGCGTAGACGACGGAACCACAATGGACGCGATCCTCCGCGCCCTCGGCTATGCGCCATCGTTCCGCTACGAAAAATTTCGCGCCGAATGGACTGACGGGAAAGGCCACGTGGTGGTCGACGAAACTCCTATCGGAAATTTCTGTGAGATAGAAGGTCCATCGCGCTGGATTGACGCGACCGCGAAAGACCTCGGCCAGCGGAGCACTGACTACATCAAGAAAAATTACGCGACATTGTTCCTGGATTGGAAGCAGCGGAGCAAGAGCAAAGCTACAGAAATGACCTTCAAGGCGACCAGGCAGAAGTAACGCGCAGCCCGGGCTGAACCGCGGGCAAACTTACGAGCCGTGGCACTTCTTATATTTCTTTCCTGAGCCGCAGGGGCAAGGATCGTTTCGCCCAACTTTATCCTGGCCACGGACGACTTGCTGCACCTGTGGCGCCTCGCCGCCCCCGGCCATGCGCGCCTGTTCCAGCTCGCGCCGCTTGCGCCGCATGAACGCCTCTTCCAGTTCATCGGCCGAGGTGGAAACCATTCTGGCAGGACGCCGTCCGTTCCCATCTGCATGCTGTTCCGGTGCGCCTCCTTCCGGTTGCTGACCCGGGCCAGCCTGAGGTCGGACGTCCGGAGGCCGCTCCAAAATCTGCATCAGGTATAGATACCGAACAGTATCTTCCTGGAACCGCTGCATCATCGCTTCGAACATGTCGAAGGATTCTTTCTTGTACTCGACCAGCGGATCATGCTGCCCATATCCGCGAAGCCCAATGCCCTCTTTGAGGTGATCCATGCCGAGCAGGTGATCTTTCCACTGCTGGTCGATCACGCTCAGCATGATCATGCGCTCGTGATGGCGCATCGCTTCTGGCCCGATCAGCTTTTCTTTCGCCTCGTACCGCTCCTTCAGTTTCTCGAAGATCAAGTCACCAAGTTCTTGCCGGTTCAGCGTATCGGCTTTCACTCCCTCAGCAAGAAAGTCGACCCCGAAGCGCGTGAAGATTGCGTCTTTCAGGCCCTTGATATCCCAATCGTCCGCATGCGACTTCGGCGGGCAGTATTGTTCGAGCAAGTCGCTGAGAATGCCCGAAACATAGTCCTCGAGGATCAAGTCTTTCTGATCCATGCCCTCGAGCAAGCGCCGGCGCAAACCGTACACGGCTTCGCGCTGCTTGTTCATGACGTCGTCGTACTCGAGCAGGTGCTTGCGCGATTCGAAGTGCTGGCCTTCCACCGCTTTTTGAGCGGTTTCAATACGGCGCGTGATGAGCTTCGACTCGATCGGAACGCCCTCTTCCATCCCCAGACGTTGCAACAGCGTCGACACCCACTCCTTCGCGAAGATGCGCATCAGGTCGTCTTCAAGCGCGAGATAGAAGCGCGAAGAGCCTGGATCCCCTTGCCGGCCTGCGCGGCCGCGCAACTGGTTGTCGATTCGCCGTGACTCGTGGCGCTCCGTCCCCAGAATATGAAGGCCGCCCACCGCAGTCACATCATCGTGCTCGATATCCGTCTGCTGCTTGTAGCGGCTGAATGCCTCGGTCCATTTGTCGGTAGGAACCGTGTACTCGTTGCCGTTGTAGTAGAAGATCGAGGTCTCCCCGTCTTCCTGCGGACCTTCAATCTTTCCCTGCGCCACGCGAAGTTGCTGCGCGATTCCCTTCTTCACCAACTCCTGCTTGGCCATGAATTCAGGATTGCCGCCCAGCAAAATGTCGGTACCGCGGCCGGCCATGTTCGTCGCAATCGTGACCATGCCTTTGCGGCCGGCCTGGGCCACGATCTCGGCTTCGCGCTCGTGGAACTTGGCGTTCAGCACGACGTGCTTGATCCCTTTTTTCTTCAGCAGATCCGAGAGCCTCTCGGACTTCTCCACCGAGGTCGTGCCCACCAATACCGGCTGTCCCTTTACCGCAAGCTGCTGGATTTCGTCTGACGCGGCGAAGTACTTCTCTTTCTCCGTGCGGAAAACCACGTCCGGATTCTCGATCCTCAGCAGCTGCTTGTTGGTCGGAATCACCACGACTTCCAGCTTGTAGATCTTGTCGAATTCGGTAGCTTCCGTCTCCGCCGTTCCGGTCATGCCGGCCAGCTTCTTGAACATGCGGAAGTAGTTCTGGAAGGTGATCGTCGCCAGAGTTTGATTCTCGCGCTCGATCTTGACGCCTTCTTTCGCTTCCACCGACTGGTGCAGGCCGTCGGACCACCGTCGTCCCGGCATCATGCGTCCCGTAAACTCGTCGACGATGATAACCTCGCCGTCCTTCACCACGTACTCAACGTCTTTGCGATAAAGAGCGTGAGCCTTGACCGCGGTTTCGACGTGATGTTTCCATCCCCAGTTTTCGGGGTCAGCAATATTTCCAATTCCCAGCAGGCCCTCGACTTTTTCCCATCCTTCATCCGTGACCGTGATGTTGCGGTGCTTCTCATCGATCACGAAGTCGCCGGTATACTGCGGTGGCTCGCCTGCCGGACCTTCGATCGTCTCGCCCTTCTCCAGCTTCGGGATAATTCGATTGACCTTGTAATACTTGTCGGTGGATTCTTCGCTCGCGCCGGAAATGATCAGCGGGGTCCGGGCTTCGTCAATCAGGATGGAATCGACTTCGTCGACGATCGCGTAGTTGTGCCCGCGCTGCACACAATCCTTAAGGTCGAACTTCATGTTGTCGCGCAGGTAGTCGAATCCGAACTCGTTGTTCGTGCCGTACGTGACGTCGGCTGCGTACGCCGCTCGACGCTCCTCGTCATCCAGATCGTGCACGATAACGCCAACCGTCAATCCCAGGAACCGGTAAAGCCGGCCCATCCACTCCGAGTCGCGTTTCGCCAAATAGTCGTTTACCGTGACAACGTGAACACCGCGTCCGCTGAGCGCGTTGAGGTATACCGGAAGAGTCGCAACCAGCGTCTTGCCTTCGCCGGTCTTCATTTCCGAGATCGTTCCCTGGTGCAGCACCATGCCGCCGATCAACTGCACGTCAAAATGGCGCATGTTGAGCACGCGGCGCCCGGCCTCGCGTACCACCGCAAAGGCTTCCACCAGGATTTCGTTGAGAACTTCCTGCAGCGCGTCGTACTGCTCTTTCTCCAGCCGCTTTACGCGGTCGACACCGCCTTCTTCTGCGTCATCCGCACCCGCATCCGCCTCCGCGACCCCTTGGCCGTTTGCACCGGCGAAACGGCTCATTCGCTCCTGGATCCGTTGCCGGAACTCGTCCGTCTTCGCCCGCAGTTCGGCGTCCGTCAGTTTCTGGATCTGGGGCTCCAGCGCGTTGACAGCGTTGACCTTTGGCATCAACGACTTGACGACACGCTCGTTCTTCGTGCCGAAAACCTTGCCTAGCAGTGTGTTAATCAAACCGGAGGTTCCTTCAGCGGGCAATGCACGCCCAGATACTATCCTTAGAAGCCTAGCACATTAGATGCAGCAGGTGCTTTCGGGGAATTGAAAGGACCCGAAGTATAATGTCCAGCGTCCGAACGTGGAGGCTCTTATGCCGGCACGCCTGGTTTCCTTCGCCGCCCTGATCGCCCTTCTGGTCGTCCCGCTGACCGCAAAAGACAAGAAGAAATCAACTCTGCCGGAAGTTGTCTTAAGGGCAGAGACCGTATTGGTCGTGATTCAACCAGGTGCCGGAGAGCCGCTGGACCAGCCCCGAGCAAACTTCATGGCCCGCGACTATGTCGAAAAAGCCCTGTCGGAATGGGGCCGCTTCAGGATTGTTATGGATGGGCAAGAATCCGATCTCATCGTCTCGATTCGAACCGGCGGTGGCCGGTCAATGCGGCCCACGATCCGAGGCGGCCCCATCGATCAACGCCCGGGTCTTGGCCAAACCACGGATTCCACCGTGCGCATTGGTGGACAGCATGGCCAACCTCCGAATGATCCCACGATGGATCCTGACCGGCGAGCTCGCATCGGCACCGAGGCCGGTCCTTCCGAAGACATGTTCGAGGTTTACCGCGGAGGCACCTCCGATCCTTTTGATGCCTCTCCCGTGTGGCGCTACATCGCCAAGGATTGCCTCCAGCCGCCCCAGAATTCCGCGGTGGAACAATTCCGCAAGGCGATTGCAGAAGCCGAAAAACCGAAGGTGCCCAGCAAACCGTGAACGATAATCCGCGGACTCATGTCCGGTCTGTGCTGCGACGCAGACACGCTTATAGTGGCTTGTGACGCCAGGCCTGCGTTACGAAGCGCCTTTCGTGTATATTCCCCTCGACCCATGCCCACGTTCTACGACCGCTTTGTCGAATGTGCTGAGCGCTGGCCCGACAACGTGGCGCTTGAACTCCAGCGGCAAGACCAGCTTGAAAGCTGCACCTATGCCGAACTCCGCCGTATGGCTGAGTCGGTCGGCCGATGGATTACCGAGAGCAAGTTTCCCCGCGGATCTCGCCTGGCCATCCTGGCGGACAATCACCCGCGCTGGGTTGCTGCCTACTTGGGAATCATCGCCTCAGGATGCGCGGTTGTCCCGCTCGACACCGCCCTGCATGACGATCAAGTCAGCAAGCTTTTAAAGGACAGCGGCACATCCGCAATCTTCTGCGACGCGAAGCACGTCCCGACCGTGCGTCCGGCCACCACGGAATTGAAGATCGGCATCATCCTTATGGATCCCGATCGCGCTACCGATGCAGGAAAGGACCGGTGGCTGGCAGACCTTCCGTCCATCTTCCGCGATGGCGCGCGCAATTTCCGGCCCGTCGAGGCAAAGATCGACGACCTGGCCTCCCTCCTGTATACCTCCGGAACCACCGCCGATCCCAAGGGAGTGATGTTGACGCACTCCAACTTTCTAGGCGAGGTGGAAGCCGTCTTCAATTGGGTCGAACTCGGGCCCAGCGACGCACTCCTTGGAATCCTCCCTCTATTCCACGTGCTGGCTCAGATGGCTAACCTTATGCTCCCTCTGGTCAAGGGATCGCGTGTCGTCTACTTGGAGACTCTGAACACATCCGAACTCCTGCGAGCCCTCACCGAGCGGAACATTACCGCATTCGCCGTGGTGCCTCAGTTCTTTTACCTGATTCACGAGCGCGTGACGCAGGAGATCGGGAAGCGTGGTGCGCTTACTCAGAAAATATTCGGAGCCCTGGTCACGCTGAACCGCACGCTCCGCAAGATTGGAATCAATGCCGGCCCCCTCCTTTTTCGCAAAGTGCACGACACTCTGGGGCCGAAGATGCGCTATCTCGTTACCGGAGGATCGCGCTTCGATCCCGCCATCGCGCGCGCCTTTCACGATTTGGGCATCGACGTTTTGCAGGCCTACGGCCTCACTGAAACCACAGCGGCGGTCTACGCGAACTCCCTTCACGACAACGAAATTGGCTCGGTCGGCAAAGCCATGAAAGGCGTCGAAGGCAAGATCATCGATCCGCAACCGCAAGAGGAAGGCCCGCCCGTCGGAGAAGTGGCGCTGCGCGGAGCGGTCGTGATGAAGGGATACTGGAATCGTCCCGACGCCACCGCCGCTGTTCTTCACGACGGATGGTTCCTCACGGGCGACCTCGGTTATTTCGATTCGCACGGTCACCTCTTTCTAACTGGCCGCAAAAAAGAAATCATCGTCCTCAGCAACGGCAAGAACGTTTATCCCGAGGAGATCGAAACGCACTACCTGAAGTCACCTTTCATCAAGGAGATCGCCGTCATCGGCCTTGAAGGCAAGCCCGGCGACGGTGGCGACCGCCTCCATGCCGTAATTGTCCCCAACTTCGACGTTCTGCGGCAGCGCAAAGTCGTGAACGCCAAGGAAGTCATTCGCTTCGACATCGAAAGTCTCTCGCCGCAAATCGCTTCCACCAAGCGCATCAGCAGTTATGAGATCTGGCAAGACGATTTGCCCCGCACTACGACCCGCAAGATCAAGCGCTTCGAAGTTGAGAAGCGCGTCCGGGCAAACCAGGCCAGGAAAATATCGGATGATCCGGATCTGCCACCCGAGAAGCCCCTGACACCCGAGGAGGCAACTTGGCTTGAACAGCCTGACGTTCAGCGCGGACTAAGCATCTTGCGCGAAGCGGCCCGCAACGCCCCGGCCACGATGCGCCCCACGTTGAACCTCGAACTTGACCTCGGCCTCGACTCCATGCAGCGGGTCGAAGTGCTCAGCCAGCTTGAGGATGAGCTCGGTGGGGACCTCGCCGAATCGCAACTTTCGGAGATCTACACCGTCCGCGATTTGATCGACGCTGTTCTGCAAAGCGCAGCGAGCGGAGCCGGAACTTCTGGAACACGCACGACGTTTGCCGGTTGGAAGACGATTTTGGCAGAGGATCCCGATAACAAGGATGTTCTCGACCTCGTCCATCCCAACCGCCTCACCGACACGTTCTGGTATTTCGTCTCTCGCCTCGTCAATGTCATTACCCTCGATAAATTCGACCTGAAGGTGAGCGGAGCTGAGAAGCTGCCCAGGAACGGCGCTTACATCCTCTCGTCGAATCATCAGAGTTACCTTGATCCGCTGGTCCTCGCCAGCATCCTGCCTGGAGACGTTTTCCGCCGAACGTTCGCGGTCGGCACCAGCGACATCTTCGGAGAAGGATTCATGCGGCGCCTTGCGCGCTCGATCAAGGTAGTCGTCCTTGACCCCGATGCCAACCTGGTTCCGGCGATGCGCTCCGGCGCGTATGGTCTGAGAAACGGACTTGTGTTGATTCTCTATCCTGAAGGAGAACGGTCCATCGACGGCACCCCGCGCACTTTCAAGAAAGGAGCTGCGATTCTTTCCATTCACCTGCAGGTTCCGATCGTGCCCATCGCGATCGAAGGCTTCTACGATTCATGGCCGCGCAACAAAAGTTTCCAGAAGTTTGCGCCGCTGAAGGTCGTCATCGGCGATCCAATCACGCCGCCTCCCGAATCGGAGGCTTCCGAACAAGCTTACGAAAAGCTGACTGCCGACTTGAAGGCTCGCATTGTCAGCATGTGGGAAGGGCTTCGCAAGGCCCACTAGACGGAAACTTAATCACTTCGCGCGTGGATGCGTCTGATCGTAAACCTGCAGCACGTGCTTCATCGAGAGCTGCGTGTAGCGCTGTGTGGTCGCGAGCCGCTCGTGGCCGAGCAACTCCTGGATCGCCCTCAGATCTGCTCCCTCTTCGAGCATGTGTGTTCCAAACGCATGTCTCAACGTGTGCGGATGCACATCTGGCGACAGCCCCTTGGACACGGCAATCTTCTTGATGATTCGCCCGACGCTGCGTGTCGTCAGCCGTCCACCGCGCCGGTTGATAAGCAACGCGACCGAACTCTTTCGCGTCTCCAACAAATTTTCCTGTCGTGCCGGGAGATAGGCGGCCAGCGCAGCCTTCGCCGAATCACCGAACGGAACATATCGTTCCTTCTTCCCTTTTCCGCGAATCAGGATCGCCTCCATACTTAGGCGGATGTCCTCCAGATTGATTCCGATCAGCTCCGAGTTCCGAATTCCGCACCCGTACAACAGCTCCAGCATCAGGCGATCCCGCTCGGGAAAGGCCGCGACTTCGGGCATCTGCCCGTCGAGTACGGAATTCATTTCCTCGATCGTGGGCACGCGTGGCAGCTTCTTCGCCAACTTCGGCGTCGCTACCAGCTTGGCCGGATTCTGCTCTACCACTCCTTCTCTCGCCAGCCAGCGATACAGCGATCGCACCGCAGCCAATGACCTCGCGACCGAGGTCTTGCCCAGTCCCTTTTCGTAAAGTTGCGAGAGAAATCCGCGAATCGCGATGTGGTCAATCTGCTTCCATCTCCGCGATCCAACATACGCAGAAAAGTTCGCGAGATCGCCGCTGTACGCCTTGATCGTATGCAGCGAGGCATTCCGCTCCTGCAGATGGCGGACGAAATCCGCGACGGCCGTCTCAACAGTTGTACGAGTAGCAGGCATGCTTAATCTCAGATTTCAGATTTAAGATCAGCGGATGCAGCCATCGATTCGCCGGGCTTAAGTCTGGAATAAACTTCAGCAATCTTGAATCTCTCATCTCACTTTCGCTCTAGGATGGTGCTTCTGATAAACGTTTCGCAGCCTGTCCAAAGCCAGGTGTGTATACACCTGCGTAGTCGAAATATCGGAATGTCCAAGTATTGTCTGCACCGTTCGCAAATCGGCTCCGTTCTCGACCATATGCGTCGCGCACGAGTGGCGCAGCATGTGCGGGGACGCATGCCGGCCCGACGCCGCCGACGCTGTCCCCACCATTTGCCACACTCTCTGCCGGGTTAGCCTTCGCGCTCCGCGAGCGATAAACAACAGAGGCGAATTACGTACCGAAACCGCAGCCGGCCGCACGGATGACTTACTCGGCCCCACCTCACGCGCCGTTTGCGGAACCTTGGGATTTTTCGCCGACCGCATCTCCACCAACACGGAACGCCCCCGTGCCAGATATTCCGAAAGCGCATCCTGCGCCGGCTTGCCGAGCGGCACAATACGCTCCTTGTCGCCCTTGCCACGCACTAGCATGTACCCGGCTTCGAGCTTCAAATCTTCCAGTGTGGCATTGACCATCTCCGAAACTCGCAGCGCCCCCGCATACAAAAGCTCCAGCATCGCCCGGTCGCGAGACGCCAGCGCTGCCGCATCCTTCGAACCTTTTGACTTTTCGCGCACCGCCTTTGCCGAGGCGTTCAATGTCGCCTCGATTTCATCTCGCGCCAGCGACTTCGGCAGCACCTTCCACTGCCGTGGCGATTCAATATTCAGCGTGGGATCGTGCTCGATCCGCTTATCCAGAAGAAGATATCGGTACAAATGCCGCAGCGCCGAGAGTTTCCGGCCGACGCTGCGCCCGTCGACTTGATGCGAAAAAAGTTGTTGCAGAAACTCCCGCACGTCAACGCGCTGAGCAATCAGCAGACCATGTTTTCGTTTCTCAAGAAACTCCGCAAACTGCGAGATGTCTGTTGTGTAAGCGCTGATCGAAAGCTTCGCCAGCCCCTTCTCGATTCGCAAGTAGTCGAGAAATCCAGAAAGCACGTGAGAGTTGGAATCCGAAGCCATAAGCGAGAAGTCTAGTATGCGCGTTATCGGACATACCGCAAAGTGATGAGGGCGATGCCTGATCCGCCGTCAGCTCACCAACCGCTCGCGAGCAAGCGATGCGCGGCACGAATTCCGCACTTCTGATATTTGTCGTAAGCCCCGGCCGCGCGGCTGCGAATCTGTTCGTTGTTCTCGCCCGGAATCCACCCGTCCAGCGCGCTTTTCAGTGTATAGGCCTCAGGAGCCATTAGCCCGGTAGTCCACAACAAAGGGTAAGCCCCGGTTGCCCTGATCGGATTGGAGAAAAATTGTTTGCTTGCGCAAGCGAGCACTACCACATCCCGGCGAGAATGGTTTTTCTGCTGCGGAATTCGCGGTAGTTGGAAATCCATCAGCCCGTCGTGACCGATGTAGGCCAGCAGATTTGCTCCGCCGTGGATCGGCAGTTCCACCGCAACCGCTCCCGTATCGGAGCGAACCACATCGCTACCGTCTCCGGATGCCGAATCGAGAAAGTCCAGAATCGCCTGCCTGATTTCAATTCCCCGGTAGGCATCGGCAATCAGATACACACGCGCGGCACGGTACTCGAACACACATCGCTCAAGAATCTCTCGCTTGGGAACTGTCTCGCACCGAATACGTTTCCACTCCGCCGAACGAGAGAAGAATGTTTTCACGCCGTATGCCGATCCCCAATAAAGATTGTGTTCGGCATCCTCTCCATTGCCGAGTTTTGCTGGGACAGGAATGATTCCCTGATGCTGATTGTCGGCCAGGGCAACAAAGACATGCACGGTGCGTAAAGGTGAAGTCTGCGCAGAAGCCGCGCTGCATGCACAAGAAACAGCGAGCGCCAGAAAACAGTAGCGCCGGATCACGCTCCGCCTGTCACTTCCCGCAACAGGTCCACCGCGTACAGCGCGCCCTCCGGCGTCTCCTCATGCTTGAAATAGGCAAAGACATTCCGGCCTGCCGCAACGTGATCCCCGATTCGGCGAACCATCGACTCGCGCTCTTCTCCCGAATAGCTCGGCTTGCGGAACCGGTAGTAGATGAACTCTCCTGTAGGCACGTCTGGGGTAATCAACGTCTCCGTCTCCGCGACACAGAGCGCAACATTGCTCGCCTTCAGCAAATCCCACGTCGTGTCGCAAAACCAAGATTCGTGGCGGAATTCGAACGCCGCCGGCACCGTCCGTGGCAACACCGCGAGGAAATTCTTCAACAGGGCGGCATCCATTTTCAAGTTCGGCGGAAGCTGAAACAGCACCGGGCCAAGTTTGCCCGCCGCCGCCACCGGTTCAATGGTCGATAAGAAACGCCGAACAAATTCTTCGCTGTCCTTCAATCGCTTGATGTGCGTGATTACCTGGTGCGCCTTCATACCGAAACGGAATTGCCCCGGCGTCTCGTTCAGCCAGTTCTGAATCGTGGTTTCTTTGACCAGTTGTCGGAAGGTGAAATTGACTTCAACCGTATTCAGGCGCGTCGCATAGTGCCCCAGGAACTTCTTCTGCGCCAATTTCTCCGGATAGAAATCAGGCTTCCAGCTTGGATACGCCCATCCCGAAGTTCCCGCGAAAAATTGTGCCATGATGCGAGAGGAATCGACTCGTGTAGGAAAGATCGCTCGAAATTATATCTTGCTTCGTTTTTTTCCGGCTGCCGCCTTCTTTGCTGGCTTGGCACGTCTCGACTTCTTTGGCGCTTCCTCAGCTTGCGCCGCGATCTCAATGGGAGCCTCTTTCCCTATCGCAGCGGCGGTCGCCTTCACGTCCGGCAACTTCTGCTTCAACTCCAGCAGCGGCTCGAATAAATCGCCCATCTTTTCGAATCGGGCAATCGCCTTCGAAGCCTCGAACACCAGCAGCCCGGCATCTTTCTTCTTGAACGTCCGTTCCACCTCTTCCCACGTCACCGGAGTCGACACCGTCGGGTGTTCGCGCGCACGCAATGAATAAACGCCGATCGTCGTCTTGTGCTCGTCGTTCTGGCTCCAGTCCACAAACACTTTCCCCGTGCGCAGCGTCTTCTTCATATCCGAAACAATAAGGTCTCGATGATCGTGCTCCAGTAGCTGAGCCAGGGCGTGGGAAAACATTTTCGTCGCCTCAAATGTGGTCGGCGTATTCAACGGGACATAAATCTGCAAACCCTTCGACCCTGAAGTCTTGGGAAAGCTCTTTAGCCCGAAGTGCTCAAAGATCTCCCGCAGCCAGAGTCCCACCTGACAACACTGCACGATGTTTGCCGGAGGTCCCGGATCAAGGTCAAACACCATCTCCGTCGGGCACTTGATGTCCTTCGCCAGCGCAAGAGACGGATGCAACTCCAGCGCGGCCAAATTCGCCAGCCACACCAATGTCGCTAGATCATTCGCCAGCACGTAGTGAACCGTGCGCCGGTTCCCTTCGCTCCAGATGGGTGCAGTTTTCACCCAATCCGGCTTGTGCATGGGCGCATTTTTTTCGAAAAACGGTTCTCCATCCACACCATCCGGATACCGTTTACGCGTCAGGGCTCTGCCCTCAAGGTGCGGGAGGATCGCAGGCGCGATCCGAACGTAGTAGTCGATGACGTCTTTTTTCGCAAAGCCCGTCGCCGGATAGAGGACCTTATCCAGGTTGGAAAGCTTCAGATTTCTGCCTTGAATTTCGACCATTGATTCAGACACATGATCTCCGGATCTCAATTGTGCCTGAAAGCGTCCAGCCTGCAAAATACGGCATTACTCCTAAACTTTCGCTTCAATGTCCCGGCTTTGTTTGACAACGTCCCTTCCAGCCACGTACTTTCAAACTTCTGCCCTGCTGGCTCGTCCAACCTATGTCTCGACATGGATATCCGCCAGCCGTCGGAGGTTCGATGAAACATCACACATGCAAGACTGTCTGTATTCTCGCCATTTTTTCGGCACTTGCCTTCGCCCAGGACGTTACATCGTTTGAAAAGCGCGTCACCGTCAAGAAGCTCCCGAATGGCTTGACCCTGATGGTTTGCGAGCGTCCCGAGGCCCCGGTCTTCTCTTTCTTCACCCTGGTTGATGCCGGCTCCGCGCAGGATCCGATGCTCGCCACTGGCCTCGCCCACATGTTCGAGCACATGGCATTCAAAGGTACCGACAAGATCGGGACCACCAATTACCCCGCCGAGAAAGCCGCGCTGGAAAAAGTCGAGGTCGCATACGCAGCCTATATCTCCGAACGCGACAAGACAGTCGGACAAGATGCTGCGAAGCTGCAGCAACTCGAAAAAAACTGGAAAGATGCCATAGCGGCCGGCGACAAGTTCGTCACGCCAAATGAATTCGGCAAGATCGTCGAGCAAAACGGTGGTGAAGACATGAATGCCTTCACGAGTTTCGACGAAACCGGCTACCACTACTCCATGCCCGAGAATCGCCTGGAACTGTGGGCCTACCTCGAATCTGAACGCTTCCTTCACCCCGTGATGCGCGAATTCTACAAAGAGCGCAATGTCGTGATCGAAGAGCGCCGCATGCGCACCGACAGCAACCCCTTCGGGCGTCTGCTTGAGCAATTCACCCAGGAAGCTTTCGCCGCGCATCCCTACCACCGTCCCACTGTCGGATGGATGTCCGACTTGAATCACTTCTCGGCGACTGACGCGCAGAACTTTTTCGACAAGTTCTACATTCCGTCGAACATGGTCATCGCCGTCGCAGGCGATCTCAAGCCTGCTCAGGCAATGCCGATTCTCGAAAAGTATTTCGGACGCCTGCCGACGCGGACCAAACCGGATGAGATCACGACCGCCGAACCGCCTCAGAATTCGGAACGCCGCGTCCTGCTCAAAGAGGCCTCGCAACCCATCTACATCGAGGGTTATCACCGCCCCGACTACCGCAGCAAAGACGATGCGGTTTTCGATGCAATCAGCGACCTGATGTCCGAAGGTCGCACCTCGCGCCTCTACCGCGCACTGGTGCGCGACAAGAAGATCGCATCCTTCTCCGAAGGGCTCACCGGATATCCCGGAGTAAAGTATCCGCACCTGTTTGCATTTCTCGCGGTACCTCTGCCCGGTCACAAGCCTGACGAGATGGCAGAAGCGATTCATTCTGAAATTGATCGCCTGAAAAAAGAAGACATCAGCGACGAAGAATTGAAGATGATCAAAACGCGCAGCAAGGCCAACCTGATTCGCGGCCTCGCCGACAACGAAGGCCTTGCGACACAGCTCGCGACCTACCAGACCCGATACGGAGACTGGCGCGAATTATTTCGCTCGGTAGACCGCATCGATCAGGTCACCAAGGCCGACATTCGTCGAATCGCCAAAGAAGTGTTCGTCAGCACGAACCGCACCGTCGGCGTTATCGAAACTGGGGACGGCGCAACTCCCGCTGCAGGCGGAGAATCGCCGTCCGATTCCTCCGAACAAGGAGGTGCACAATGAAAACGGCCACTAAGTGCAAAGCGATTCATGGGGGGACAGCCACCCCCGGCTGTACGGCGGAGCACAGCTCCGCCGCTCCTCCTGCTCAGCAAATATCATCCCGCATGAACTTAGCGGTCGTCACTGCGCTCCTGCTGGGGTCCTTGTTCTTTGCTGCTCCGCCCTCCACCTCAGCACAAACCACAACATGGAAGCAGATTCCAATCCCTCAACTCCCTGAGTTCAAGCCCAAACAGCCGAAGCGCGTGGAGCTCTCGAACGGCATGGTGATTTTCCTCCAGGAAGATCATGAGCTGCCTCTGATCGGTGGATATGCGCGCATCCGCGGGGGATCCGTCAGCGAGCCCGCCGACAAAGTGGGCCTCATCGACATTTACGGAGAAGTTTGGCGCACGGGAGGAACGAAGACTCAAACCGGCGATCAACTCGATGACTTCCTCGAAGTTCGCGCAGCGAAAGTCGAAACCGGCCCTGGTCCTGATTCCACCTCCATTAGCTTTTCTTGCCTGAAGGGCGATCTAGACGACGTTTTCAAAGCGTTCGTTGACGTCCTGCAGAACCCCGAATTTCGTGCCGAAAAGATTGAGATTGCTCAGAAGGGTGAAGCCGACAGCATCTCGCGCCGCAACGATGACGTCGGTGAAATTTCTCATCGCGAATCCGTCAAGCTCGCTTACGGGCCTGACAACCCTTACGCGCGCGTTCCCGAATACGCGACCATCTCGGCCATCACCCGGCAGGACTTGATCGACTGGCACAGCAAATACGTTCATCCCAACAACATGATCGTCGGCATCAGCGGAGACTTCGATTCCGCCGCCATGGAGTCGCGCTTGCGCGCCGCCTTCGATTCCTGGCCAAAGGGACCCACGACGCCCAAGCCCGACGTCAAATATTCTGCGGCAAAGCCCGGCTACTACCTGATTCCCAAAGACGACGTGAACCAGAGCAACATCCGCATGGTCGCGCTCGGCATCACACGCGACAATCCGGACTACTACGCGATCAGCGTATTTAACGAGGCCTTCGGCGGTGGTTTCTCCTCTCGCCTCTTCAATGACATCCGCACCAAGCGCGGACTCGCTTACGGTGTCAGCGGAGGCGTCGGCGCCAACTTCGGTCACCCTGGCATTCAACAGGTCGGCATGGGAACAAAGAGCAAGAGTACCGTCGAAGCTGTGCAGGCAGTCCGTGAAAATATCGACAACTTGACCACTCAGCCCATCACCGACGACGAAATACAGCACGCCAAAGACGCCATCCTTAACACCTTCATCTTCCGGCTCGACTCGCCCGACAAGATTCTCGGCGAGCGCTTAACCTACGAGTTCTACGGATATCCCGCCGACTGGCTCGACAAATATCAAGCGGAGATCAAGAAGGTCACTCCTGCTGACGTAAATCGTGTCGCCACGAAATACATGCACAAGGACCAGATGGCGGTCCTCGTAGTCGGCAACACGAAAGAATTCGACAAGCCGCTTTCTACCCTCGGCGAAGTGAAAACGATCGACATCACCATTCCTGGGGTGCCGGAAGCCAAGGATGAAGCCAAGCCTACTGCCTCGAATCCTGAAGGCAAGGCTCTTGCCGCCAAAGTGGCGGCCTCCATGGGAGGACTTGCCAAGCTTCAAGCCATCAAGTCCATGCGCGTGAACATCGCGGAAAGCGACTCCGGCGGACCCGCTTCCCCGGTTGACGTCTACCTTAAGTTTCCCGACAGCATGCATGTCGAAATGCAGATTCCGCAGGGAACTTTGACGATCGTAGCCTCTCCCGCGGCCGCATTTATGTCATTGCCGGGTATGGGCACTCGCAGTATGCCGCCGGAGCAAAAAACTGAGATGATGTCGCAAATGCACCACGATCTCGTTTACGTCGCTCAGCACGTCGACGATCCGGCATTCACCTTCTCCGCCGGAGGCACCGAAAAAATTGGCGAGGTCGACACCACGGTTGTTGACGTCGGCGGGGCAATTCCCTGGGTTCGCTGGTACGTGGACTCGAAGACTGGACACGTTTTGCGCGAAAAATATAAAGGGACGGGTCAGTCCGGTCCGTTCGAAGGCGAAACCGATCTTGCCGAGTGGCGCACCGTGGATGGCCTGACCATGCCTTACAAGCACGAGAATAAGCAAAACGGTCAACAAACCAGCACGGCCGAGTTGAAGAAGATTGAAGTGAACCCGCCGCTGGATCCGAAGCTCTTCGATAAGCCCGCGGACAAACCGGCCCCACAGCCCTAACTCACCACCTGGCGCAGGACAAGATTCATTAGGACCCCCGCTAGTCGTGTCGGCGGACCATTTCTATGCAGTAAATCGTGCAACCTGAGCGTCCCTGGAACGTTCTAATCTTCAAGTCCTCTGTAAAATCCGCAGTCCGAGATTTCGCCATGAATCGACTGTGCCTTGCTATATCCGTCGCAGCTCTTCTCGCCCCCTCCGGCTTCGCCCAAATTCTTACATCGCAATATGACAATGCCCGCACAGGATCGAATGTCGACGAAAAGATCCTGACTCCGCAGAATGTAAATGCCAAGCAGTTCGGAAAGTTGGGTGCCTTCAAGGTCGATGGCGCCGTCTACGCGCAGCCGCTCTTCCTGCCGGGCGTCGAGGTTCCCGGCAAGGGGACTCACGACGTCCTGTACGTAGTCACCGAGCATGACAGCGTCTACGCGTTTGACATCGCTCGTCCGGGCGATCCCCCGCTCTGGCAGGTCAGCCTTTTGGGGCGCGACGAGAGTGTGCCGTCCCAAGACGATGTCCAGTGCGGTTTCATCAGCCCCGAAGTCGGTATCACGTCGACTCCCGTCATCGACCTGCAGAGCGGGACGCTCTATGTCCTGGCGCGCACCAGGATTCGTCATGCCGTGGGCAGCAACGATTTTTTCCAGCGGCTGCATGCTCTGGCGATCACCACCGGAGTCGAAAAGCTCGGTGGTCCAAAACTCATCGCGGCTAGTGTTCCTGGCAACGCTCGAGACTCGAAGAACGGACAAGTAGCGTTCGATCCTCTGAAAGAAAATCCGCGCGCCGCTCTCACCCTCGCCAACAATACGGTCTATCTCACATGGGCGTCATCGTGTGACGTGGACCCCTACCACGGCTGGGTTATGAGTTACGACGCACAAACGCTCGCCCAGAAGTCCGTTCTCAACGTGAACCCCGATGGTAGCGAAGCCGGCATCTGGCTCGCCGATACGGGCCCCGCCGCCGACTCTGAAGGAAATCTTTACGTTCCTACCGGCAATGGCACGTTCAACGCCGGCTCTGGCGGCCGCGACTACGGCGACTCCGTTCTGAAGCTTGATGGTTCTTCGCTCGCCATCCGCGACTACTTCACCCCGCACGATCAGGGTCGCATCAGCGACGCCGACTCCGATGTCGGCTCGAGCGGTCCGACGCTTCTGCCGGATCAACCCGGCCCGCATCGCCACCTGTTGCTTCAACCCACCAAGGATTCCACGATCTATGTGATCGACCGCGACAACATGGGCAAGTACCATCGTGACCACGATTCGCTGGTGCAGACCGTCAAGCTCGGCGGAGGCGGTTACGGAGCCATCGCATATTGGAATGGTCACGCCTTCTTTGCTGCCAGCGATGACCCACTCAACGACTACGCAATCAAAGGCGGGCAGCTGGCCCTCAACGCGTCCTCGAATATGAAGTTCGAGAATCCAGGGGCCACGCCCACGGTCTCAGCGGATGGAAACAAGAATGCGATCGTCTGGGCGCTAACAACAAAAGTGTGGAATGGACCGGACACGAAGCCTGCAGTCCTTTACGCCTTCGACGCGACGAAGCTCGGCGCCCCCATCTACACCTCGGAGCAAAATAGCCAGCGGGACCGTGCCGCCCTCGCGACTCGTTTCGTGATCCCCGTCGTCATCAACGGACGCGTGTACTTTGCCGCCAGGGGTGAGGTCGACGTCTATGGTCTTCTGAAATGAAAATCGATACAGGACTATCAGGTCCGCAACCAGCTTTCCTTTGCGGTCGCGCACCACCATGTTCAGAGACACTTCATTGACGTTTACAACCGTGGTCTGACCAGGCTCTTTCGCCGCCTGCTGAGGTTCGTCTTGACTCAGGCACAGCGTCGCGGCCAGACACAGCATGACCATCAAGGTTGTAAGGGACGCAATCCACCGCAGATACCTCACAGATCGAACCTCACGACGTTAGGCAGGAAAGTCTGCGGCCTTGAAGAAGATCGATTCGTCCGACCCCAAGATTTTGCATTCGCGGCTCAATCTTGTGAAGCAGGCGATGCCTTGACGCCAAACTTCGGCAGCGCTATCATGGCGAACAAAAGGCGAATACAATGACTTCTTTGCCCCTGCTCCCCGGTTCCGATAGCCCTCATCTCGTTGGTATTGCGCGATTGGCATCCGCGGGCGAATCTCTCCGCGAAGGCCATAACGTGGAATATTTCACTCTGGCCACGAAATCCCTGCTGAACCGCTGCGTGAGCAACCGCCAGATGCCGTTTACATGGACGATCAATCCCTACCGTGGCTGCGAATTTGGATGCCGATACTGTTACGCCCGTTACACCCACGAGTTTATGGAGATGCGCGACGGAATGGAGTTCGAACAGAAGATCTACGTCAAGCAGCATGCCGCCGGCCTGCTGCGTCACGAACTGCGCAGAGTGAAGCGCGACGAGTCGATTGCGCTCGGTACTGCCACCGATCCCTACCAGCCCGCCGAACGCCGTTACGAAGTCACCCGTGCGATCCTCGAAGAATTCGCACTCCATCGTGGATACGAACTCGGCATCGTCACCAAGTCCGACCTGGTTGTTCGCGACGTCGATCTGTTGCAACGGGTCGCTCAATCGAACAAACTTTCAATCCACATAACCATCACCACGCTCGACACCAACCTTGCGCGGATTCTTGAGCCTCGCGCTCCTCGCCCCGACCTCCGCATCGATGCAGTTCGGACCCTCGCGAAAGCAGGGCTGCGTGTAGGCATCAGTTGCTCGCCCGTCGTCCCGGGCATTACCGATTCCCCAAAAGATCTGGAGTCATTGATTCAGGCCGCCGCCGAAGCCGGAGCCGACTACGTCTTCGCCAATCCTCTATTCCTCAAACCCTGTTCCGCGGCAGTCTTTCTGCCATTCCTCGAACAACACTTCCCCCATCTCGCAGCCAACTATCACCGGCGCTACAAGGATCGTGCTTTCCTCCCACCAGCCTATGCCAAACGGCTTTCGCAACTGGTAACGCGGCTCCGCGAAAAATACAAAATGACGCGTGCGACTCGCCGGGACACCTCCTCCTTCGCCACCAAGTGGCCGGTCCAGGCATTCGATGAGCAACTAAACCTGTTCTGAATGCGGATTGGCGATTCGGCCAAACGCCGGACGCTCGACGCCAAACGCCGCACTCACACGGTGTCCGAGCCCAATCTTCTATAATTAAGCTGACCGCGATGGCCACTGCCTCTCAACCCACCGGACAAGTTCCACCCATCTCCTTCGGCATGCGCGTGCAAAAGTTCTGGCAGCGCGTTACCGACGGCCTTGAGGTGAGCCAGCTGTGGTCGCAGTTCGAATCCGAGGCCCGCACCAGTTACCGGCTGTACTCAAAAGATGTCGCCGCGAAAACGCCCGATGGACTGACCGATCACGGCCGGCACATTCACGTCGTCAAGGAATTCTTCTGGGCGGTATTCGAAAAACTCTCTCCGGCTCGCCGGGTACTGCTGCTGGTTTCTCTCGTTTTGCTGATCATCCCGCGCAGCGCGTTCGAGTACGCCGGAAAAAACGGCAAGGTCTACGCGATTGAGTTCGACCTCCATTTCTGGGCGGCCCTGGTTCTTCTTCTGCTGCTCATACTCGAGATCGCAGATCGAGTGGTGATGAAACGCGACCTGCAGATCGCGCGCGAAATTCA
This sequence comes from uncultured Acidobacteriota bacterium, assembly GCA_963820895.1. GTDB lineage: Bacteria > Acidobacteriota > Terriglobia > Terriglobales > Acidobacteriaceae > Sulfotelmatobacter. The sequence goes on along the minus strand of CAWGBW010000011.1, from coordinate 114,555 downwards.
GACCTGGCTTCTGCCCGGAACTCCGCCTCAGATTCCCGGACTTGCGGTCGCCTATGCGACGCGCCCGGCAAACACGGTCGCAGGCGACTATTACGACGTCTTCCCGCGGCCCGGCAGGTCCAGCGAAGATAATCGAGTAGTGCTCGCAGTCGCCGACGTCGCCGGCAAAAGCATTCCTGCAGCCATGTTGATGGCCACCTTCCAAGCCAGCCTCAAGACTCTTTCCACCGCCCAGGTAGCACTCCCCGAACTCGCTTCGAACATGAATCGCTACGCCTGCACGAACAGTCAGGGCGGACTCCGTTTCACAACCGCCTTCCTGTCCGAGTACGATCCGGTGACCCGCACCCTCGACTACATCAACGCCGGACACAATAATCCCATCCTCCGCCGTGCCAGCGGACTCATCGAGCGTTTGGATATCGGAGGCTTGCCCTTCGGGATTCAGCCCGACGTTAAATACGAGTCCGCGCGAGTCACCCTTGCGCCCGGAGACTGGCTCATCATCTTCACTGACGGATTGGTTGAGGCAGAAAACGTTCGCCAGGATGAATACGGAGAAACGAGACTCCTGGCAGCAATCGAGAATTACAAGTCAGTCGAGCCCAGCGAGATGCTTCAGCGTCTGATGTCAGAACTCGATCTCTTCGTAGGAAACACTCCGCAGCACGACGACGTCACCTGCCTGCTGGTCAAATCCGAATAGTCACGGCTGCGCTTCTTTATCGCTCTCGTCCGCGATCCCAATCTTCGACAATCGGTATCGCAGAGCGTTCCGCGACAGGCCCAACAGTCGCGCCGCTTGGCTCTTGTTTCCGTTCGCGCGACGCAGGGCCTCCTGCACCATATCGTCTTCCCACTGCTCGAGCGTCATCCCATCCGGCAGGAAGCCCGTCCCGTCACTCGAGTTCTTCGCCGGCCGAATGTCGAGATGAATGTCTCCCACCTCCAGCGTCTGCCCCTTCGAAAGCGCGCATGCCCGCTCGACAATGTTCTGTAATTCCCGGACATTGCCCGGCCAGTGATAGTTCACCAGAATTTGCATGGCCTGCGGGCTCATGCCCTCGATCTCCTTTCCCGATTCTCCCGCAAAGCGCGTGATAAACAGATTCACCAGGTCAGGAATATCCTCCTTCCGCTCTCGCAGCGGAGCTATATCGATCGGCACGACATTCAACCGGTAGTAAAGATCTTCGCGGAACGTGCCCTGCTCAAGCGCCTCTCGAAGGTCTTTGTTAGTCGCCGCGATCAGGCGCACGTCAACCTTGACCGTCTTCGTTCCGCCCAGCCTCTCGAATTCGCGCTCTTGCAACACGCGCAGCAACTTCACCTGTGTCGCCGGAGGCACATCGCCAATCTCGTCCAGAAACAACGTTCCCTTGTCCGCCAGTTCAAACTTCCCCGGCTTGCTCGCGACTGCCCCGGTGAACGCACCCTTCTCGTATCCGAACAGTTCGCTCTCCAGCAGGTTTTCGGGAATCGCGGTGCTGTTGATCTTCAGAAATGTCCCCGCCGCGCGCCGCGACTTCTCGTGGATCGCCCGGGCCACCAGATCCTTTCCCACCCCGCTCTCGCCGCCGAGCAGAACAGTTGCGTTCGTCGGAGCGACGCGTTCCACCGTCGCCAGCACCTCCTGCATCTTCGGACTTCGCGCCACAATATTCGGATGCGAATACCGCTTGCCCAGAGCCTCTCGCAGCGACCGGTTCTCTTCCCGCAAATTGCGGACATCGAGTTCCTTGTGGATCACCAACCGCATCTCCGTCAGCGAAAACGGCTTCAGCACATAGTCGCTCGCCCCGCTTTCATGGCGTCCACAGCGGTTTCCACGCTGCCGAATGCAGTCATCACCACAACCGGAAGAGTCGTATTTTGATTCTTGATGGCTTGCAGGAATTCCAGCCCATTCATTCCCGGAAGCTTCAGATCGGTCAGGACAAGATCGACAGGACTCTCCCGCAACAATTTGAGGCCCGTCTCCGCGTCTCCCGCCGACAAGATCGTGAAGCCGTCCTCGCCGAGATTCAACTCGAGCAGGCGCCGCATCTTGGCCTCGTCTTCGACGATCAAAATAGATGGCATGAATCCTCGGTCCCCAATGACCTCTGCACTACGAAATGACAAGATGCTCGCTGCTCAACGCCGCGCTTCCCTCGCCCACCGCGGGAAAGAACATCACGAAGCAAGCGCCTTGCATCTTTGACATTCCGTTTCCGTCGCCGGAATTCTCAATCCGGATCGACCCGTGGTGCCCATCGATGATCTTCGACACGATCGACAGTCCGAGTCCGACGCCCGTTTTCTTCGTCGTCACAAACGGATTAAAAATCTGCTCCCGCAATTCAGGTGAAATTCCGGGTCCCGAATCCGCAATTCGCACTTCAACTCCATCCAGCATTTGCCCATCACGCGTCCGTTGCCGCGAACGTGTTGCCGTGACCCGCAACACTCCACCACCCGTAGCGCTCATCGCGTCGTAAGCATTCTGGATGATGTTCAGAAATGCCTGCTCCACCAACCCTTCATCCAATGGAACGACAGGAAGGCTACCCTCATATTCCTTCTCTACCAGCACCGGCTCACCCTTCCACAACTGGGCCACATCATGCAGCGCCCGTTCCAGCACCGCCGAAATATCCCGCGGTTCCAGATCCGCATGCAGTGGCCGGGCGAAATCCAGAAAGCGCGTCACCAATGCGCTCAGCCGGTTCGTCTCGCTCAAAATATAGCCAGCCAATTCCGTCGCCAGCGGATTGTCTTCCGGCAGCTTCTGCTTCAGCATCTCCGCGGACCCTTTGATCACTCCCAGCGGATTCCGTATCTCGTGCGCCAGTCCTGCCGAAAGCTGTCCCAGCGCCGCCAGCCGCTCCGACCGCCGCGCCTCAGCCTGCGCCTGCTCCAAACGCCGGTTCGTCTCCGCCAGCGTGCTCGCCAATTCCTGGAGTTGCTGTGTTTGTCGGCGGTTGTCCACCACGAAGCGATTCACGACCATCGCTGCCAGAAAGAAAAACAGCACGCGGATCGCAAGCACCGCGTAGTTTTCTTCCGTGATGTCGTATTCCTGCAGCGCAGGATACAGGTACGAACAATAGGTGGCGGAAGCGAGTCCGGTCCAGAACATGGTCGCCAGCGGACCGAAATATTCCGCTGCAGTCATAACCGGCAGAAAATAAATCGGCCAGTAACTGCTGTTGATGCTGATCTCGCCCGTGTGATCGACCAGGAGGGTCGCTAGTCCAATCTTCAAAAGAACAACGTAGGCCGGTCCCCGGCGCGGAGTTCGCCCGATCAGCCAGCCTTCGGATAGCTGGAGGATCCCGAAAGCAAGCAGGATGCCTTGCTTGTGGAACTCCTGCACGGGAGGCACCAGTGCCAATCCCAGAAGGAAGATCAACCACAGCAAATCCATCCAGTTGATATTCGGCCGCTTTTCCGTCATTTCTCGTCTTCGCAACTGCGCATAAAAAACTACGCCGGGAGTGGATGCGCCTCTCCCGGCGTTGGCTGCTCATTGTTCGTTCGCAGGTTCATCTTATGCGAACCGTATCACACCGCAAGGTGCCAGCGTCAAACCTACTTCTTCGGCTTGTCCTGCCGTCTGCTCGGGTTGCCGTGACGGCTGCTGTCTCGGCTCTGGAGCCCGTGTTTGCGCCGGAGGCGAAGCCGGACGCTGTTCGTGCCACTGGTTGAACTTCTGCTCCTGTTGCCGTTCCTGCTGCGGAGTCCGCTCCTGCACCGGAGGCGTCGGCCTTACCCGCGGATTCGTTTCGGCCGGGGTACCTCGTGTCTCCTGCTGCGACCCGCGGAAATTGCGATCCGGTTGTCGCATGCGGTTCTGCGGAGCCTGCTCCGTCTGGTTCTCCTGCTGTGCCGTGCGGTTGCTCGGCTGCTCATTGCGGTTTTGGTTTTCCGTGGCGGCATTGCGATTCTCCGTCGCCGGGTTTCCCTGCTGCTCGTTGGTCCGCGGCTGTGTCTGCGGCATCTGGCGAACCTGGTTGTTTCCGCCGTTGTTGTTCCCGCCGTCCGGCGACGTGAACGGACGGAAGCCGTCCTGCCCCTGCTGCGGCCTTCCTTCCTGATTCACTGGCGCCGGTCGCGTCGGTCCCACCGGGCGTACCAGAACTCGCTGCTCGTCCAGGTGTCCACCTGCCTGCGCCTGCCGCGTCTCGATCGGACGCGGAAGTGCCGGTGGCGTCCTCACCGCAACTACCGGCCTGTTGATCACAGCCGCCGGAGGTCGCGCGTTCACCGGCCGTCCCGCTCCGATTACGCTGGTACGGATCGGTTCTGCATGCGCCATGTGGCTGATCGGCGCCGACGTAATTTCTTTCTGATCCACGCGCATCACATTTCTCGCAACTGGCCGCGCATTGACGAACGTGTCATGCGAAACCACAGTGACGCCGTTGTTCACGCGCTGGTTCACATACGTTACGTTGTTGATGGTCGTACTCTTGTTCACGATCACCGTGTTGTAAACGTTCGTGACTTTCGTGACATTCACCGTCGTGTTGGTGATGTTGACGTTGTTCACGTATCCACGGCTCACGCGATATCCCGGAAGATAAACTTCTCCAGGAGCCAGCGGGAACCATCCCACGCCAACACCCACTGAGAAACGGAATCCCGGTCCGCCGCCTACGAACGCCACCAGCGCCGGAGCCCACACCGGACGAACAACCACCGGTCCCGGCACCCAGTACCATCCGCTGCTTACGTATGCCCAGCGTCCGTAATGGAAGGGCGCAAAACCCCAAGGCTCATCTTCAACCCACGTCCATCCCCATGGCCCAACGTATGCCCAATGCCCGTACCGATAAGGAGCCCATCCCGCTACCATCACCCTCGGGCGCCAGCACGGTCCATAACCAGCGACGTAGTTCCAATCGCCGTATTGATCAAGATCTTCATACCCCGTCATTTCACGGGAAACGTAGTTCGCAGAGTCTGCGCGGTCTTCGTGGCCGTCGCGATCGAACGCCCATTTATCAAAATCGTCCCGCCTGGGAAGCTGGCCCAGATCGTAATCCACATGTTGTTCGTTTCCGGTGAACGTCGCAGACTGGTTCGCGACGACGGTATAAGTGAGACCACCGCCCGTCACGCGCCCGCGCCCGTGCCAAACCGTCGTGATGGTCTGGCTTCCATCCTCACTCACATCGACGCGATACTCACCCGGCTGCAGCAACGTGAAAGCTACGTTGGGTGTATCCACTTCGTACGCGTCATCGTCGTCAATATGTCGCACCCGCAGGATCATCGATCCCTGTGCCACGCGGATTTGCGTGGTGCGGTCGTCCAGCGCCAGAAACGTGATCCCGGTCTTCGATCCCAAGCGGATCGCCGCCGAACCCACGTGAACTTCAGCGCGAGAATCCTCATCCGCCCATAAGTCGTCCCCGGTCACCATCGGCCGGTTAGGGACGGCCGTCACCCAGTCATCTTCCCCGGCCGGCCGGAACGATACCGATCCCTGCGAGAAGTTGAGGCGCCCGACGCGTCCCGGGGGGTCCTGCCCCGGAGCATCGTTGTCGTCGTCGTCTTGTGCTCGGGCTAGGGTGGAAAGCTGCAGAACAAGGACAAAGCTTGCGAGGAGCGCCATCCAGGACCACAACTTGTGCGTTTTCATAGTCTCTTTCCGGAGAGAATTTTCGGTTGAATCCCGATCTTACCCTCGTAGTCTTCAAACACGATAGAGACGGTTTAGTTTCCTGGCGGGAAGTGCCTGAAACAAGAGGGGTTCCAGCTGGTTCGATTAAGCGATTTTCATGCCCATCCTGTTCGCCTTGCGTAGCGGACAGGATGGGCAGTTCACGCGCGGAATCTCACTCGACCCTCAACTCTTCATCTTGGGTCGCGCGCAGGCGTCCACGATCTTCTTAGGATCGATCGCGTCCTTATCCACCTGTTCTTCCATGATCTTTCCATCTTTACCGATCAGGAAGTTCACGCGGCGAGGCGCCTGGTATTCGTCTTTGTAGATTCCGTACTCTCGAGTGGTTTTGCCGCCCCAATCGCTCAACAGCGGGAAGGTAACTCCAATTTGGTCGGCGAAGGCTTTATTGGCGAATGCACTATCCATGCTCACACCCAGGACCTGGGTGTCGGCTGCTTCCAGCGCTTTCAAGTTCTGCTGGAAGTTTTTCATTTGCTGCGTTCAACCACCGGTGAAAGCGAAGATGTAAAACGCCAGAACCACATTCTTCTTTCCACGGTAGTCACTTAACTTCACGTCCTTCAGATCGTTCCCATCGAAGAATTTCAACGTGAAGTCAGGAGCGACGTCCCCTACCTTCGGCATACTCGCGGACTCCTTGTTCGCCTGCGCGACCGCCGGAGCAACCGAAGTCACTACGCCTGCTAGCAGTAGGGCTGTCGCCAGCAGGCCTGCACTTCTTTTTTTCATTGTGCTTCCCTCCCACGGGAGGCGTTGACTGAGCATACCCCGCCTTCAAGTCATAGGTAAACTTTCCAAATGTAAAAGGATGTTTCGCAACCCCCCGGGGATGCTCCGCGGTAACCCTGATCGCACCTTTCACGTTGCTCTGGCGGTTCGTAAACAGTACATTGCATTCAAAGCAGCTTTCCGCGACTCGTCGGATTCAGCTTGAGAATGGCATGGGCCTCGCCACACTAAACGACATTTTCTTTTCCACTCTGGACCGGAATCTCGACCGGATCATGCTGTACCGCGACTCCGGAAAGTGGCTCCCGATCTCGTCGCGGGAATTCGGCCGCAACGTGGCCCGAACCGCCCAAACTCTCCGTGCCTGGGGCATTCGTCCTGGAGACCGCATCGCTTTGCTCAGCGAAAACCGCCCGGAGTGGCCGACCGCCGACATGGCAAGCCTGCTTGTGGGCGCCGTCACGGTCCCCTTGTATACCACGCTCACCGCCGAGCAGACTGCCTTCGTCCTCAACGATTCGGGCTCCCGCGCCATCGTCGTATCGTCCCAGCAGCAATTGCGAAAAATCCTTTCGATTCTTCCGCAGACGCGAATCGAAAAGATCATCGTCATGGACGACCTTGAACTTGTCGGGGACCTCGCTTCTTACGTCGACCGCTGTGCCTCCATGAAGCGAATCACGAGCCAAGGCCCTGAGACCCTCACTCCCGAGATCGAGAAAATTGCGCGTTCCGTGGTCCCAGACGACTTGGCCACCATTGTCTACACCTCCGGCACGACCGGGAATTCGAAGGGCGCCAAGTTGACCCACGGCAACATCACTTCGAACCTTCTCTGTTCCCTTCTCGGATTCGACATGCACCCGGGCCTGGTCAGCATCTCGTTCCTCCCGCTGTGCCATATCACCGCGCGTCATCTCGACTTTGGCATGATGTATCACGGCGTCACGCTCGCCTACTGTCCGTTTATCGAGCGGCTTTCCGAGGCCTTGCGCGAAGTACAGCCCTCTGTATTCGTCGCTGTGCCCCGCGTCTATGAAAAGATCTACGCCCAGGCCGCGCTGAAGGCCAAAGGATTTCCCAAGCGCGCCATCTTCAACTGGGCGCTCTCTGTCGGACGGAGCCACAAGCCCGAAGTTCTCGCAGGACGTACCCCGTCATCTCCCATTTGGAAACTGGCCAACAAACTGGTGTTCAGCAAGATTCGCGAAGGCATGGGAGGACACGTCGAAACCTTCATCTCCGGCGGGGCCCCGCTCGGACGCGAACTGGCCGAGTGGTTTGCCTCCGTCGGCATTCGCATTCACGAGGGCTATGGCCTTACCGAGACTTCCCCAGTCATCGCGCTGAACACGCCGCTGAACCATCGCATCGGAACCGTGGGTAAGATCATGCCCAATCTTGAAGTCCGCATCGCCGAAGATGGTGAAATTCTGGTGCGAGGTCCGTCCATCTTCAAGGGCTACTGGAACCGTCCCGATGAGTCCAACGCTGCGTTCGAAGGCAACTGGTTCAAGACCGGCGACATCGGCAGCGTCGACTCCGACGGATATCTCTCCGTCACCGATCGGAAAAAAGATCTCATCAAGACTTCGGGCGGAAAGTTCATCGCGCCGCAGCCTATCGAAAACGCGCTAAAGCTCAATCCCATGATCGGGATCGCGGCAATCGTCGGGGACCGGCGAAAGTTTCCCGCAGTCATCGTCTCTCCGAACTTCGGCGTGCTCGAAGAGTGGGCGCGCACCAACGACATCCCGTTTCACTCACGCGCCGATCTCGTAGCAAATCCTAAAGTGCAAAGCCTCTACGAAGGCATCATCGAAAGCGTGAATCGGGATCTCGCCCGCTTCGAAAAACTGAAGCGAGTCATGCTGGTCCCAGACGAATTCACCCCCGACAACGGCGCCCTCACCCCAACCATGAAACTCCGCCGCCGCATCATCGAAGACCGCTACCGCACCCAGATCGACGACCTCTACGCCCAAGCCGAAGCCGCCACAGTCCCATAAAATGAGAGGACAGCCGCCCTCGGCTGTCCTAACCCCGTCATGCAGAGCATAGCAGTGAGGAGAGCACAGCGACTCCCACTGCGCAGTCGAGCATCCCTAGCTTCAGCAATCTATCCATGGAGGTGCCGCCCGGACAGAAACCCTTTAAGCACACTCGTTATGCTTTTCATTACAATGGTTGCATGTCGGACTCATTCATCATTGCCGGACGTTCCTTCCGCTCCCGGCTGATCGTTGGAACGGGAAAATACAAATCTTCTCAGGAAACGGCGCGCGCCCTCGAAGCCAGTGGCGCTGAAATGGTCACCGTCGCGGTGCGCCGCGTCAATCTCGATCGCAGCAAGGAGTCGCTGCTCGACTACATCGATCCCAAAAAATACTTTCTCCTCCCGAACACCGCCGGATGCTTCACCGCCGACGAAGCCATTCGCGCCGCGCGCCTTGGCCGTGAGGTAGGACTTTCCGACTGGGTCAAACTCGAAGTGATCGGCGATCAGGCGACACTCTACCCCGACGTGCAGGCCACGCTCGAAGCCACTCGCGTACTGGTCAAGGAAGGTTTCACCGTTCTTCCCTACACGTCGGACGACATTGTCTTCGCCAAGCGTCTGATCGATGCGGGCGCCGCGACGATCATGCCGCTAGGTGCGCCCATCGGCAGCGGTATGGGAATTCAGAACCAGGCCCACATTCGCATTCTGCGCGAGATGATCACCGGAGTTCCGCTGATCGTCGATGCCGGTGTGGGTACAGCGTCGGACGCGGCCATCGCCATGGAACTCGGCGCCGATGCGGTCCTGATGAATACGGGAATTGCGAACGCCCAGGATCCGGTTCTCATGGCAGAAGCCATGAAACACGGCGTCCTCGCCGGACGCCAGGCATATCTCTCAGGCCGCATGGCCAGAAAGCTCTACGCCACTGCCAGTTCCCCTTTGGAAGGCGTGGTTCGCTAACTGGATTTGATGTTCGGCTTTACCTTCGTGGCCTTCGTGGTAAATGTTTTTGGTTGGATGCTTCTCGCCAATCCAGAAGCAACCCCTTGCACCACAAAGGGCACCTAAGGTCCACAAAGGAATTCAAAATGAAGAATAAGAATGCGCTGAAGTGAAGAGGCTAAGTTTTGGCCTTACCTTCGTGAAACTTCGTGGCCTTCGTGGTAAACGTTTTTGAAGATCTGAAAGAAGAAAGGGCGGCCTGAGGGCCGCCCTTTAAATCATCTGTACAACGTCAGAGCATCTTCGCGCTTTCGACGTGGATCGAATCACCCTTCGTCGTTCCCGTCACGGCAACATGATGACCTTCATGTCCCTTCAGAGAATCCGGATTGTCGACCATCAGAACCTTCTGATCGCCATCGGTGACCACAACCATCTTTGCGCCAGCCGCCAGGCACTTCTTGGTGCAGGCCTCGGCCTTGTCGTTCGCGCCCTTGGCGCCGCACTTATCGTCGCTCACCCAACCTTTTACGGTTGAGCTCTTGCCCATGTCATCAAATGCCATCGCTGACAAGGCAAACATGAATCCCACTGCAAGACACAGTGACAATGCTTTTCTCATGGCCGGTTGCTCTCCTTGATGTGAATTCAAATTGCGGCCCCACACCGCAACAAAACCGTTTTTCGGGAACAATGTCGTCTTCTTAGGGCAACAAATCCCGGCTTGTTCTGAATGAGGCACCGGAAATATACCACAGAGAATGAAACCTGTTGTCAGCCCAACGGCTGAGCGGGAACCAGCCATTGCACGACGCTCAAAGATGGATCGCTACTTTTTCGCTGTGTGGTTTGCAGGCACGGCAGGTTTCGCAGTCGTGGGCGCGACATAGACATACTCTCCCGACTTCACGTAGCCCAACTGCTCGCGTGCCTCTTTTTCAATGGCAGTTTGGTCGGTCTTCATGCTTTGAATCTTCTGCGTGTAGCGGTCGTTATCCTGCTGCACCTGCACGACCTGTTTGCGCAGCGACTGGTACTCGGCACGCTTCTCCTTATAAACGATCATTCCATTGGCGCCGAACATCACGTGCACAAGCATCCAGCCAGCAAGCACCGCCACCGCCACGGTCGCAATACGGCGCCGCGACTCGTAGATCGTGGTCCCGAACGGACGGACGTATTCAATCCATGACGCAGCAAACGCTTCGGCCTGCGGCGCGCGATTGGCAAGCGCTCGCAAACCATCTTCCGGACGCGGAAATCGATCACCGGGGAAAAAACGCTTCACTCCCAAAGCTTCACACTCTCTCTTGTCATTCTGGGCAAAGCGAAAAGATCATTTGCGCCGCCGCTAATGACAACAACCGATTATTCGAAAATCCAGCTCTTCGCTGCCGTGCCCAGTTTCTCCAGGCCGCGTTCACTGCGCGCCTCGGAATAGACCCGCACCACCGGTTCGGTTCCGGAAAGCCGGTAACAGACCCAGGATCCGTCGCTGAACACCAGCTTGAGTCCGTCCTTGCGAACCACATCGCCAACCGTATGTCCGCAAAATTCTTTCGGATCAGACTTCAACTTCTCAGTGAACTTTGCCTTCACCTCGGGCGTCAAGCGGAAGTTCTCGCGCTGCGGGAAAAAGGAACCAACCTGGTTACTGATCGCCTTCAACTGCTCCCCTAATGACTTCCCTCTTCGGGCAACGGCTTCGCAACATAACAAGCCCGCCAGCAAGCCATCCTTCTCGGGAACGTGATGCCGGATCGACAGTCCCGCGCTCTCTTCCCCTCCGATCGCGATCTTGTCCTTCATGATCAGTTCGCCGATGTACTTGAACCCCACGGGCGTCTCGTGCAACTCAACACCGTGGTGCTGCGCCAGCGCGTTGATCAGGTTGGTCGTTGCCACCGACTTTGCCACACCATTTTTCCAGCCCCGGCTTTCCACCAGATAGTCGAACAAGACAGCAATCACATAGTTCGGCTGCAGGAACGTTCCGTCAGCATCCACAATGCCGAAGCGATCGGCATCGCCATCGGTTGCGATTCCGATCTTCGCTCCCGTCTCGCGCATTCCCTTGCGCAACTCTTCGAGCAGATGATCGTCCGGTTCGGGCGCGTGTCCGCCAAACAGCACGTCACGGTAATCATGCACAGTCGCAACTTCCACTCCTGCGTTCCGAAGCAGTTCGTCGGAATATCCGCGAGCGGCCCCCCACATCGGATCGAACACAACTTTCAATCCCGCTTTCTTGATTGCATCGAGATCAACGGTTTCCCCCAGGCGTTTCAGGTAAGCCGGCTTTGGATCGAGACTTTCCGTAGCCCCAGTCTTGCTTGCCGAAGGCTTCGCGGCAGTTCCGTCGTCACCGGCGACAATCTCCGCTTCGATCTTCTTCGTGACCTCCGGAAGCGCGGGGCATCCGTCGGGAGTCGAGAACTTGATGCCGTTATATTCCGGAGGATTATGCGATGCGGTGAAGTTGATGACTCCGTCAGCCTTGTTGTGGATCACTGCATACGAAAACGCTGGCGTCGGAGCGGCCTCGGGACAAACCAGCGGCGTAATTCCGTGCGCGCCGAGTATCTCCGCAGCCATTGAACAAAACGTCTCGCCCAGAAAACGCGGGTCGCGTCCCACGATGACTCGCGCGCCTTGCGGCTTTTGTGAGACGACGTAGCGGGCGATTCCTCCCACAGCGCGGCGCACATTGGCAAAGGTAAACTCCTCGGCCATAACGGCTCGCCAACCGGACGTCCCAAACTTGATTTGCGTCGGCATCTTCGACCTCGTTCTGGTTCCGCGAAATGCTAATCTCGTCTGACTACTGAACTGACGGCTGATTTTATATGACTGACAAACGAATCGTCCTCTCGACCGCGGGATCAGAAGAGGCAGCCCGCAAAATCGCTCGCCATCTGGTCGAACATCGGCTTGCCGCCTGCGTAAACATCCTTCCCCAGATTCAATCCATTTATCGGTGGCAAGGTAAGGTGGAAGAAAGCCGCGAATGGTTGCTGTTGATAAAAACCACGGCCGAAAAGTTTTCGCACGTGACCGACGCGATCAGTGAACTGCACTCCTACGACTTGCCGGAGTGCATCGCTCTCTCTATCGAGGACGGCAGCGCACGTTACCTCGAATGGATCGAGCATTCGATCAAATAGATCAGCCGGCGCATTTTCGAAACGTCACCCGCCAAGTACTCGAGGCAAAATGACGGATTGTCGCCCGCAGCATGTTCCGCAAGCCGATCCTTCATCTCCGAACGCAACCTCAACGCGGGCGATGCCCATCTTTTAGTCACCCATCTTCATCTTCGGGTCGGTGCGGACGGATTCGTCAGCCCTGAAGGTACCGCTTGATCTTTTCAGGCATGTGCGAAGCATGCAGAATATCCCGAAGCTGTTTTGGCGGGATGCGGCTGGCGAATTCAATCGCTCGAGCCAGCGGCGTATGCGCGCTCCGCAGCAGAGCCGTCGCGACCTCAGCCCGCACACACCACTTCGGATGCCTGCTCACAGCTCCGACGAATCCGATCGATGCGGAGGACTTCTGCAAAGCCTTGACTACGGCGCGCTCGGTCATCCGCGGATTCTCCAGGGCCGCAGTCCAGACTCGTTTTTCCTTGTCGAGCAATAAAGCGCCAGCGACCATCTCCGACGAGCGGCGAGCGAGGGAAACTTTCTCTCCCAGGCTGATGGACGTCAATCGGCTGACAAGAAGTTCATTCGCAATCCGCTTAAGGTCGGTGGCAGGACCGACTGCCAGCGCGAACCGCATCAATTCCAATGTATAGAGTTCGCGGATGACGCGCAGCGCCAGCCGTCGTGGAGTGTGTGGATGTCCAGCCAGCGCAAGCCGCACCTTGCGCGACTTCATCAGATCAGAGTCTTTCGCGATCGGCTCGATCTGGTCGGCGGTCAACTCACGCCGCTCCAAATGCGCAAGCGCCAGATCTTCGGTCAGAGGAACATCGGGTAGTTCTGGAGACTCAGAGTTGCCGACGGGAGTGGGCGACTCACCGGGTTGAGATTCTTCCGACATTTTCGCTTTCAGTCAGGGCCGCTCTTCGCGCCATGCGCAGCGCGCCTTCTACAGGCGCAATGACCTGAGGCTGAACTTCGACCCGCTCATCAAGGCGCCGCAGCTCATTGTAAAAAACCTGCCGCACGAGTTCCGCATGACGAAAGACGCCGCCGATCATCGCCACTGGAACAATGGTGTATTCAGCCTTCGGGAAGAGACGGCCAACAATTACCATCACTATCCCCGCCAATTCTGTTCCCGCTGCCCTGAGCACTTCCGCCGCGAGATCATCCTCGCTGGCAAGAACTGCAGGAAGCAGCGTCGAGAAATCGGGTGGCGGAATCGAATTGCCGGCGTGCGCCAGATCTGAAAGTGAGCGCACGCCCCACGCCTTGAAAAGCGCTGCCGCCAATGGCGAGCTAGCCACCTCGTCGCTCTCGTTGCTCGCGTCGCTCGCTCGCAGCAACGCCTTGACGGCAGCGCGTCCGATCCAGTGCGCGGAACCCTCGTCGCCGATCGCAAATCCCCACCCGCCCGCACGCGCCGTCCTTCCCTGCCGATCGCGGCCGAAAGCGATCGATCCGGTCCCAGCAATAACCACAACTCCCGGGCCGGAGTCGAAAGCCGCTTCCAGCGCGATTTGCATATCACCGACTACATCCACGGGTGCCGGGATGATTTCAGCCACGCAGCGTCGCACGATATCCGCTAACTCCGGACGTGCAGCCCCGGACCCTCCCACGCACGTGCGGGAAATTTGCGATGGCGCAATGTTCGCCGCAGCGCAAGCCTCACGAATCGCTTGCTGCAAAGACTCTCGTGCCATCGCCTCTCCGACGCGCACAATGTTGCTGGCGCCTGCGGTGGCGGTGGCGAGAGTCCGCGACTCGTCGCCGATCGCGCACGTCGTCTTGGTTCCCCCGCCGTCAATGCCGAGATAGTAGGACAAGGGTCAGTTTTAACACAGCGTTGCGCTTGCACACCGGGTTGAGGTCTAAGAAGACTCACTCCCGTAAACTCCCGGTAGCCGGGATAATGAAGACTGACGCCGAGATCCTGAGCCAGCAATGGCGCGGAATTTCATCAAGGTTTTATGACTGCGAAAATTCAAATCTCTGAACTGCCGAATAGCGGCGACACGCGCGGATTCAGTTTCACCGCTCCGACCGAGGCGCTCGCCTTTGTGGACCGCATGTCGGACGTGCACCTTGCTTCTACCAAGCCCGGATCCGTGCGCGGAAATCATTACCATTTGAGGCGCCGCGAGGCGATCGTGATCCTGCCCGGACCGAAGTGGTCCTTTCACTGGGACGAGGGCGACGGTACGTCGGCGCAGCATCGCGAGTTTGACGGCAGCTTCGCGGTACTAGTTCTGGTCTCGCCCGGGGCATCGCACGCCGTGCGAAACGACGGCGATCAAGATCTGTGGCTCGCCGCCATGTCGTCGGAGACTTACGATCCGGCAGAAAGCGTGACGCGCAAAGTGGTGTAGCGCCGCGTTCTCGCCGGCTGTCGCGCTGCGTCTTGCTGCCGGCGAAAAGTGGCGCTCCAATCAACATGGGCTTGAACACTACCGATTTCGCCATCATCGCGCTCTACCTCGCGGGCATTACTCTGTTCGGACTACGCTTCCGCAAGAAGCAGCGCACACTGCGCGACTACTTC
Organism: uncultured Acidobacteriota bacterium; assembly: GCA_963820895.1. Lineage (GTDB taxonomy): Bacteria > Acidobacteriota > Terriglobia > Terriglobales > Acidobacteriaceae > Sulfotelmatobacter. The sequence goes on along the minus strand of CAWGBW010000011.1, from coordinate 99,511 downwards.
CTCGCCGGACGCGAGATTCCCTGGTGGGCGATCTCCTTGTCGATCGTCGCCGCTGAAACCAGCACGCTCACCATCATCAGCATCCCCGGCCTCGCCTACGACACCAATCTCACCTTTCTCCAAGTCGTCATGGGATACGTCGTCGGACGCGTCGTCATCAGCTTCGTCTTGTTGCCGCACTACTTTCGCGGCGACCTCTACACCGCTTACGAGTTGATTGAACGCCGCTTCGGGCCGGGCCTGCGTTCGCTCACTGCTGGCTTATTCCTTCTCACGCGCGCCGCGGCCGAGGGAGTGCGTGTTTATGCAGTGTCAATCGTGGTGTCGATCGCGCTCGGCACTGGAGAAGTCGCCTCGATCGCAATCATCACTGCATTGACGCTCGTCTATACGTTCGAAGGAGGTCTCGCCGCCGTAATCTGGACCGATGTCGTGCAGACGGTAATCTATGTCGGCGGAACCCTCGTCGGACTAGTCACCATTCTCCATCTCGTTCCCGGCGGGTGGAGCGCCATTCATGCCGCCGCTGCGAGCGCGGGCAAGCTCCAGGTCTTCAACTTCAGCGCTAATTTCTGGATTCCCTACACATTCTGGGCAGGCCTGATCGGTGGTACGTTTCTCACGACAGCCAGCCACGGCACGGATCAGCTCATCGTGCAACGCCTGCTGGCGGCACGTGGACAGAAACAATCGGTGACGGCGCTGCTCTCCAGCGGAGTCGCGATCCTGTTTCAGTTCGCATTGTTCCTCATCGTCGGCGTCTTGCTCTGGGGCTACTATCACGTTCCATCCTCGGTCTTCGGGCGGCCTGATCGGATCTATCCCACATTCATTGTCACGCGAATGCCGCACGGAATCTCCGGGCTTCTGATTGCCGCGATCCTGGCGGCCGCGATGTCGAATCTCAGCGCCGCTCTAAATTCGCTATCTTCCAGCGCCATCATGGATTTTTACGCTCGCTTCCGCCCACAGTCGGACGAGAAGACCAAGATGCGTCTATCGCGATGGGCAACATTAGTGTGGGCCGTGGTGTTATTTGGCCTCGCCATCGTGGCGCTGCACAAAGTGGGACGTGTCATCGAAGTCGGATTGCAGATTGCATCGATCGCGTACGGCGCACTGCTTGGGGCGTTCCTGCTGGGTACGCTGACGCGACGCGCCAATCAAGTCGGTGCGATGATCGGCATGGCTTGCGGCTTCGGCATTGAGTTATACCTCTGGCTGGGAACTCAGGTCCCGTGGACCTGGTGGGTCACGATCGGAACCTGCACGACGTTCGCCGTAGGATGGCTAGCCAGTAATATATTGCCGCAAAGCAGCCAATCCCCAGCTGAATAGCCAATTAAGATTGTGTAGCCCCGGACGCATTCGTCCGGGGTAGCGCGCAATAAGACGCGAGACGGCGAACAAACATTCACAACTGGAGAAGCCTATGCATTCGTACGTGTGCAGTCCGCCGTAAAATCAAGCCAGGGCGTGCGGCGGTACAGTCTAAGCCGGAGGCACCAGATGAACTTTTGTTCCGAGCACACTCTTCGTGTGTTTCTCGTTGCATCGGGATACCCATTGTCGTCCTGACCCGTACAAGAATCTACGGCTTTGAAATCACGCCACAGGCGATGCGATCCCCGGCGTTTCCCGCCGGATCCGTCTTCATATCGTCGGCCTTGGCATGGATCACCAGCGCCGTGCCGCCATTGCTGAAGATGGAGTGACTGTCGCTTCCCCAATTCACATCTTTGTTGATGACCCTCGTCTTGGCCTTGCCCTTGGCGTCCACGGTGAAGTTCTGCATGTCGCCCGCGTGATGACCTTCAGGATTCTCAAGCCCATGCTTTTTGGTGTCGGGATTGAAGTGAGGTCCGGCCGATTTGAAATCCGGTCCATCGCACTTCGCGTTTTGATGGATGTGAATGGCATGCTCGCCGGGAGTCAAGTCGTGCACGTTCAACTGGATCACCATGCCCTCGTGCTCGTTCAAGAATCGCGAAACCCACGGTTTTACCCTGGGCATCTTTCAATTCGACTTTAACCTTGGCTTGGCCAGCGAACGAAAAAGCGAACACAGTCAGGCATAGCGCAGAGAGACACGAAACGGTAGTTTTCATGCCAGCCATTATAGTGCGCAGCCTCCGCAGATATCTGATCCCGCAAAGCGACCGATGGAAACCCAAGAAACTCGTGTTGCCCCGGACGCATTCGTCCGGGGGAAACTATGGGAACACATCTGACAAAACCGATTTGAACCTGTGGGTTCGGCACGCATCGCTACGCTCCGCAGGGCAGACGAATGCGTCCGCCCCTGCACAAACCTGCGACATCCATCGACTCCTCTCGCATCCGACTATTCAATTGCTTTTCCCTCGTTGCGGGCCTAACATTCGCGGGATGGAGGGTCCCAGATGATCCCTTCTGTCCCAGTTAAGAAGTGTTTTCTCCTGCTTGCCGCAATTGCTCTCGTTTCAACGTCTGCGCTTTCACAGGCGCCACCAAAATACGATGCTGCCAGCGAAACCACGGTGAAAGGTACCGTCGGAGAGCTGAAACTCATTCCGCCCACGGGCGGCAAGTCTATCGCTTATCTCTTCACGAAAACCGGTCCCGACAAGGACAAGGATACGGTCGAGATATTTCTTTGTCCCAAGAGCTTTCTCGAGCAAATGGGAATTGCCTTTAAGTCCGATGAGGCGATCGAGATCAAGGGGTCGAAGGTGCAGCAGAACGGAGAGGCCCTCATCCTCGCTCGCGAAATGCTCAAGGGAGGAGAGACTGTAACCTTCCGCTTCCCGGACGGAAAGCCCGCGTGGTAGCTCCAGCAAATGGGCGTCGAGGTGTCGGACCGACAACGCCCTGTTGACGGAACTCCCCCGCAGGATGAGACCTGTGCCCGTCTATACCGTCAAGGAGCCTCATGCGCCAACGTCTTTTTGTGGTCCTTTGCAGCTTCCTCTTCTTCGTACTCGCGCTCACGCACCTGCAATCACAAACTTCCGATCCGGCTCGCCCTTCCATTGCTCCACAGCCCTCTTCTTCTGAATCAATCAATTCGCAGCCCGCGCTAACCCAACCAACGATCACTCATTACACGCTTCCTCCCGATCGTTACAAGAAGGCGCACGATCTTGGCCGAATACGCTTCCGCTTTAACATCATCAGCTTCATTTTCGGATTAGTGGTCCTATGGTTGATCCTGCGCTTGAAACTTGCTCCTAAGTATCGCAATTGGGCAGAAAAGATTTCTTCGAGGCGCTTCGTGCAGGCTCTGGTCTTCGCGCCCCTGTTTCTGGTCACGGTCGCGATTCTGGGTCTTCCTGCCGATCTCTACCAGGAGTGGGTGGAGCGCGTCTACGGACTCTCCGTACAAAACTGGGGCTCCTGGGCGTGGGATTGGACCAAGGGACAACTCATTTCCTACATCATTGGAATCATCTTGATCTGGCTGCTCTATGTGGTGATCCGCCGCAGCACGCGTCACTGGTGGTTTTATTTCTGGCTGGTCTCGCTTCCAATCGGGCTCTTCGTTGTTTTCGTCACCCCGCTGGTCATCGATCCTCTATTCCACAAGTTCGAACCACTCCAGCAAAAGGACCCTGCCCTCACCGCAAGTCTGGAACAGATGGTCAAGCGAGCCGGGCAGGATATTCCGCCGGAGCGTATGTTCTGGATGGGCGCGGGCGAGAAGACAACAGGCCTGAACGCCTACGTGACCGGATTCGGCGCGTCCAAGCGCATCGTCGTGTGGGATACGACGATCGCCAAGATGAATACGCCACAGATCGTTTTCGTCGCGGGTCACGAAATGGGTCATTACGTTCTGCAACATCTTCCGAAGGGATTGGGGTTCGCGGCCGTGCTCCTGTTCATCCTTTTTTATCTGGGCTACCGCAGCATCGGATGGGTATTGCAGCGCTGGGGGGCAGACTGGAAAATACGCGGACTCGACGATTGGGCTTCCTTACCTGTTCTGTTGCTGCTGCTCTCGGTCTTTTCGTTTATCGCCAATCCATTCGGCAGTGGAGTAAGTCGGTACCTGGAACATCAGGCTGATCAGTACGGTCTCGAAGTAACGCATAGCCTGACTCCGAACTCGCAGCAGGTTGCGGCGCAAGCGTTCCAGGTTCTGGGCGATGTGGACTTGTCAGATCCAGAACCGAACCCGGTTGGTGTATTCCTGTTTTATTCGCACCCGACCATCCCCGACCGGATCTTGTTCTGCCTGGCCTACGATCCGTGGGCGCAAGGTAAAGAGGGGGAATTCGTAAAATAACATCTGACGCGGAATCTGTCTGCCGATTGCCGACTCATGTACAACGTGCTGCAAAGATATCTTGGGACGCTTCTTTATTGTTATCGGGACCTTCGTGTTGTCAGCCTCCGTTCTTGCGAACGCCCAGCAAGAAACGGGGAGCGTCTGTGTGGCCGCGCGGTCCGATGATCCGTTCTGGAAAGAGTCTGCGACTTTACCGAATGGCAAAATCAACTCTCATGGACTAAAAATCAAAGTGGACAAGAGGCCCGCGGAGGCTTGGCCCGAGCGCAAAAGCCTGAAGATAGAGGATCTTGACATTAGTCAGCGACACGTACTGACCGTCATCGATTCGACGGGAAGACCGCTCGAATCCGTGCGGCTCAATTTCTCTGCGTACAAGAACAACTCACTGTGTCTGTCTTACGACGGGTACCAGGGCATCGGAATCCAGGAGTCTTCTCGCAGAACTCCGTGGTGCAAATGCCGCTGAGTTAGCAACATGGCGCGACCGTCCTAGCCCCTGCTGCCATCGCACTCGAGTCAGCGAGGGTTGCAAGAGCACATTCTTTACTACTTACCAATGGCACATGATCTCGCACCCGGAAGAGTTATGGACTCGATAAAGCTCGCCCTGAGCGGATTGTCGGCAATCGTCGATCGAGGCGCGATATTTTCGAAACTGATGTCCTGTAAAATCGCAACCACCGTGGCTCCGCGGATCGGATTTCCGTTCGCGTCGGTGACGTTGCCCTTGATATGTCCGAGGACTTTGTCTTTTGTTTGAGAATGCGCAAAGAGACTTGCTGCGAGATCTGAGGATCATCTACGGCATGGTCCATTGGGAGAAACTCCTGCAGAACATCCGGCAAGCACGATTCGAAGAAGCACTAAGAATTGTTACAGACCGGCATGCTACCACGAAAGACATGCCCCGACTCTTGCCGCTCGCTCCATGAACGCACGTCGGCGTCGAACTGAATCGGCACTGGACGAGTATCCAGGACGGCGTATGTCCCGTAGATCTTCGTGAGGAGACCACCGAAATGAAAGGAGTTTTATCGCGTTTTGTCCTTGCATTCATGTGAGCGATTGCTGAACGCAGAAGGATGTCTGCCTCGAAAGCGGGCATTCGCGCGTGGCGAGAGAACACGTTCGCCCCATCGCACACTGATGCGTCACTCCCAGAGTTCGCTGAGCCTCTAGGTTTAAATTAGGCGGGACGCTTTCGAATCAAGTGATAGATGGCAAGCAGGAGTATCGCTCCCAACAGAGACATGATGAAACCTGCCGACTGCCCTTCCTGATACCATCCGATCGCCCGACCGAGCCAGGTTGCGACGACTGAACCCGCGATGCCAATCAGTATCGTCACGATGAACCCGCCGGGATCTCTTCCAGGTGTGATGAGCTTGGCCAATGCTCCAACTACAAGGCCAATGAGAATTACCCAGAGCCAATGCATAAAGCCCTCCTCGTGAGACGTATGGAAAGCGGCGCCTGCGTCCGGCGCAAGTATATACCGCCCTTCCTATCCTCTTTTGGCGAAACACGATCCCCACGAATCTGGCTTTTCTCACGTAGAATTTCGTCACCATTACTGAAGAGAGGGTCGCGCCACATGAAGCAAAACCGTCGCTCTTTTTTAGGGACCGTCGCTACCACAGGGGTCGCCGCGGCCTTCGCCTGCGCCCACAGCACCTCGGCGCCTCCTCCAGAGCGCACGCGCCAGTTTCCCTACGTTCAGATAGACGTGTTCTCGTCGCGGCGATTGGAAGGAAACCCTCTCGCCGTCTTCACCGATGCGCGGGGATTGAGCGATGAAGAAATGCAAGCCTTGGCCCGCGAGACAAATCTCAGCGAAACAACATTCGTTTTTCCTCGTGACGCCGACACGGAGCATCAACATGGAGTGCAGGTACGGATTTTTACAACTCAAGAGGAGGTGCCTTTCGCCGGTCATCCTACGCTGGGAACAGCGATGGTGCTCCGCAAACTTCGTCAGACTCAGGCCGGCCGCGCAGAAGCAGGACAGCAAGTTTCAGGAATTACGCTCGACCTGAAGATAGGCAAGGTGCCGGTGGATTTCCGCGAGCCCGATCCATCGGGGCATGTCTTCGGAGAAATGCATCAGGTTGCCCCCATGTTTGGCCCGCTTCACGATCGAGAGACAGTCGCCAAGCTTCTCGGACTGCATGTGAGCGATCTGGTGTCCGACTGGCCGATCCAGACCGTATCGACCGGGCTCCCATTCGCCATCGTCCCCATCAAGCAGCTAAGCACGCTGCAGGCTTTGCGTCTGGACGTCCAGAAAGTTTACGAATATCTGGACCGTCAGCAACCCAAGTGCGAGTTCTACTATGTGACGCGCGGTATAGGCGATCCGGATGTTGGTCTACGGAGCAGGTTGATCTTTCCGGGTGGCGAAGACCCGGCGACCGGCTCGGCAGCAGGATGCACAGCGGCCTGGATGGTGCGCTATGGAATCGCACAACCGGAACAGACAGTGCAGATCCAGCAAGGCGTAGAGATGAAACGTCCAAGTCAAATCTTTGTCCGCGCGTCCAAAGATGGAGACAGGATCGCGAACGTCCGAGTCGGGGGCCACGCCGTGCAGATCATGCAAGGCACAGCCACCCTCAACGATGTGAGTTGACGAAGCACTTAAATGTAGGGGCGGACGCATTCGTCCGCCCGAGGAGCGAAAACGACGAGTGCCGAACGCATAAATTCAGGCCGCTCCATCCACTCGCAATGCAGCCTACCACCCCCCGGAAAAATGCCTGCAAAGCTCCACAAACTATCTAGCAAGCCGACGACACACCGCTGCTAGCAAAGCTTATTTTCTGCTTCAACCCGCCATCCCTCCGAAGCGCGCAGGGTTTCACCCCCGTGACCTCCGTGTTTCATCCCTGTTTCTCCCGAACGCTTCGGCCGATCCCTGAAAACCCTTGTCCCGCGCCCGTTTCGGGCTGCCGTTTCAAACAGGAATAGCCTCAGGTTACCTAAGGTCAAGAGCCGTGGACACGTTTACCCCCTGTCCTAACTCCCGTATTTTTAAAGCTCCAAAGTCCTGGCTCTCTCCCCTGCCGGTTCCAATGGAGCGAAAATTTAATGGCTACACCTTACGGCGGATTTCAACTCGGACTATTGCCCGAACGCAAGCTCAACAAGAGGGCGATGGCGATTGCTTATGGCATCGTCTTATTGTTACTGGTCATCGTCATTAACCTTGGACTGCTTCTGCCGGAAAAGCTGCAGCTCTCGCAGTATCACGTCACCGAATTGATTCCTCGTCCATCGCTGCGTCCGGAACCGCCACCCATCAAGCGGCCCCAGATCAAAGCCAAGCTGATCCCGGCCGTGAAGATTCCGGTCTTCGAACAGCCGAAGCTGGTGATGCCGAAGGAAGTTCGTCGCGAAGTTCTGAAGCCGATCGAACCGCCGAAGGTGGTCGTCGACACGTTCAACGCGCCGCAAATCAAGATGGCGGTGAGCACACCGAAACTGGTCCACATGGGCGATTTCGGAAGCTCCCAGCCTGCAACCGTCAATGCTCCGATAGAGAAAGTTCAGACCGGCGGCTTCGGCGATCCTAATGGATTGCCCGGCACCGGCAAGCAAGGCGCAAAGCTTTATTCCGCGTCGCTGGGCTCGTTTGAAATGCCCGTTGGGCCAGGTCAAGGAAATGGCTCGGGCGGCGCCAAGGGAATCAAGGGGACCGTCGCCAGCGCCGATTTCGGCAACGGCGTCGCGACCAGCAAGGGCAATGGGCGCGGTAACAGCCAGGTCTCCACCGGTGGCTTCGGCTCCGAACAAGTGGTTCACCAGGGACCGAAGCTGGCGCAGGCCGATCTCGGACCGGCAACCACTCCTGTCGAGATCACCTTCAAGCCGAATCCGGTTTACACGGATGAGGCGCGCAGCCTGAAGCTCGAAGGCGAAGTCCTTCTGGAAGTCAGTTTCTCCTCCACCGGGACGCTGCATGTGAATCGCATTGTCCGGGGCCTGGGTCATGGCCTCGACGAAGCGGCGATCGCGGCCGCAAACAAGATCCGCTTCAAGCCGGCATTGCGCATGGGACAGCCGGTGGATTCGACAGCAGTTGTGCATGTGCTGTTCCAGTTGGCGTACTAGAAAGTTTTGGCGAAGTAGTTCGGGTGCAGTTCAGTAAAACGAAATCGGTTTTCGAACCTGGAGATAAAGAGTCATGCGTACAACGAATTGGATTCTGACCGCGGCGTTACTCACAGCTTTGAGCGCCGCCGCACAGCAGGCGCCCGCTCCACAGCCGGCCGCGCCTGATGCCGCGCCGGCACAATCTGACGCGCCACCGGCCATTCCGCAACCAGCAGCCCTTGCCGCGCCCTCCACGATGGACCAGGTCGTCAGCCTCGTGATCGAGCGTGAACACGGACTGATCAAGGTGCTCTCGAACCGCACCCCGGTCGTCGAAACCTATCTGCAGAATCTCACTGCCGATCCGCAACTCGGCCCCATTCCCAGCGAGGATCACTACTTCCTCGGCCGCATGGACATGGGAGAGACCGTTGATCGCAAGGACTATCTGAAAGAGGAAGAAAAGGGCATGCAGACACGCCTGATGGGCGGAGTTCACAAGCTCTTCAAGGTGCAGTACCAGCCCTTGGGATTCTCCTGGATGGTCTACGCTGACCGCACCGATTTCGATCGCGATCACTACGACTTTCGCTATGCTCGACGCGAATTCCTGGGCGATGTCCGCTGCCTGGTATTCGACGTCACGCCGAAAAAGGGATCGGGCAAGGGACGTTTCCTTGGCCGCATTTGGGTAGAAGATCAGGGCTACAACATCGTCCGTTTGAACGGCACGTATGCTCCGGCTCCGCGCAACTCTTACTTCTTCCACATGGATAGCTGGCGTCTCAACCTCATTCCCGGATACTGGGTTCCCTCTTTCATCTACAGCGAAGAAGGCGACTTCAGCGCAGGCGTGAAGAACAAGCTGGCCTTCAAGGCGCAGACCCGCATCTGGGGTTATGACCTGAAGAAGGGCGGCAAAGACGACGAACTGACCCAGATCAAGGTTGACAGCGTGACCGACGAAAGCGCGGCCGCGCAAGACGCTTCTCCTCTGCAGGCTGAGCGCGTTTGGCAGCAGCAGGCGGAAGACAACGTCGTGGAACGCTTGACCAATGCCGGCCTGCTCGCTCCTGAGGGCGATGTCGACCGTATTCTTCAGACGGTCGTCAACAATCTCCAGGTCACCAACAACATTGACCTGCCGCGCCCGGTTCGCACGCGCGTGCTTCTGACCTCCCCGCTGGAAACTTTCAGCGTGGGCAACACAATCGTGATCAGCCGTGGATTGGTTGACGTCCTTCCGGACGAGGCCAGCCTGGCAGCGGTGCTATCGCACGAACTCGCGCACATCGTGCTCGGCCACAACCTCGGATCGAAGTATGCGTTCAACGATCGCATGCTCTTCTCCGACGAAGGCACCTACCAGAACCTCGGCTTCAAACACATTCCCGAGGAAGAAACTTCAGCCGACAAGAAAGCTATCGATCTTCTCAAGAACTCGCCCTACGCACAGAAGCTCGATAACGTGGGTCTGTTCCTGAAGGCATTGCAGCAGAAGACTCCGCAGTTGCAGGCGCTGCTCACCACGCACCTCGGCAACCCGCTGGCGGAAGCCGGAACCGTCAATCGTCTGACGGCGCTCGCTACGCTGGGCCCGGCACTCGACAACGGAAAGCTTGATCAGATCGCTGCTCTGCCCCTGGGCGGACGCGTGAAGATTAATCCCTGGGACGACAAAGCAGAAATGGTGAAGACGGCTCCGGTCGCCATCACCTCGGCGCGTGACAAGATGCCGTTCGAAGTCACGCCCTTCTTCCCGCGTCTGGCCCGCTTCGGTGCCACCGCAACGCCAACCGTGACGCCGGCCACCGCTGCGAACACCAACCCGGGCAACTAACCAACCAACGTGTCACCGCGTGGAAGAGCGGCCCTTCGAGGGCCGCGTCCACGGCACAAAAAAATAGGGATTCAACCCCTGAATGGGCGGTCCTCAGAAGCATTCACGAGTTCAACACCAAGGTGAAGTAAGGCGAGGCCGGGATCCGGAATCTCTTCCGGGATACCCGGCCATCGTCATTTGCCCTTCCATCATTCCCGCCCGAGCAACGAAACGTACCGTCAACGCGAATTGAGAGGGCACGGCTTCCCAGCTGGGCCGCCAATTCGCAAAAAAAGAAAACAGGCTGCAGCCCCGCGCCGATCCTCAAAAGTAAAAGCTAGTTTGAGGGCGTCCAGTAATGCCCTGCCCTCTTCAATGCGATCCCTGGCTGCTCGAGATCGCCGACCCGTACGATCCATCCCCCGTTGCGCCCACCTGTCCTGGCTGGCCGACCGCCTGAAAGAATGGATACTGATCCTGCTTCGGAAGGTTTGTCGGCGGTTGATCTGTAGGCGCAATCGAAACGCTTCCCGTTGCGCAGACGCCGGTGTCCGGCACGTTGAGCACGCAGTAGTTTGGATCGAAAGCCAGCAGCGCATCCAGCGCGTAGATTTCAATGACCGTGGCATGCCGCTCGACGGCAAATGGGAGCAGTGGCCGCAGATCTCCTGTCAGGCTGCCGGTAAGGCCGATAGGATCCGACAGGTCGCGCTGCTGCAATTCGAGAAAGGGTTCGCTCTGATAGTAAGTGTCGAACGTCCCGCACCAGTCGGATGCGCAAAACGCAGGAGGATTCTTGCCGAAATTCGTAATGTCATTCCCGCGAAGTCCCTGGCTGCCGAATCCGTTCACAATGCCAAGTGCATTGTGGTGAAGGACTGCGCTGTCCGCCTCAGCCGTGCCATAAGAAGGATCGGGCGGCGTGTCCGCCTCATTCAGCGGATCCATGACGAACATCTTCGGATTCTGCGACTCAATGAAGTCGCCGATCTCGCCGTAGTAATCGAGCCATAATGACTTGCTATAAGTGCTCGGTGAAGGCAGCAATGCAAGATTATCGGTGCAGTAGGGATAGGCTTCTCCTCCCACCGAGCGCCCAATGCGCATGTAGGAAATTTGTGGCAGATTCGGGGACCCGTTGAAGTGCGCAATCGCAGCGGCGATGAACGCTTCCCACGCCGTCTTGTAAGCGACTTCATAAGGAACTACCCAGGATTGTTGCGTGCTGACTACGGTACCTGGGACGCTCGCCACATCTGCCGTCAGAATTCCCGACTGGTATTGAAAAGTATCCGCAGTCGCATTCTGGGCCAAGACTCCTTGCGGACTCGCAGTCCCACCGGTTTCCGCCGTCGGCCCATAATTCGCGTGCGAAAAACTCGCGCTGAATGTCGTAGGCGTCGATGACGTGAGCGTCACCGTCTTTCCGTTGAGGAACGTCGCCTTCCGCAGGCCGTGGAAAGTGACCACGGTCCCCACGGGCAGACTATTGGTGGCCGTGATTGTCAGGATCGATCCAATGACTTTTACATTGGTAATCTTTTCCTGTGCGATGTTGTAGTTTGCCGGCGCACTGCGGCCCACCCAGAGGATGTCTCCATTCTGATAGCCGTGACCCGTCTCTGTGACCGTCACCAAGCCATTCTTGTCACGGCTCATCGATGCCGTGGCCGCGCCTGCGTACCCGCTGCACGCATCCTTATTCGTATTCAGCACATCCGGTATATTCGCCGCCGTATGAGCGGCCCAGCCGGACGTGGTGACGTAGTACGGAGTATCGCGGTTGAAGCAACTGTTCGAGACCGAGCACACACTCGAAGCGCCAGTCATGCCGAACAGAATGATGTTCACTTTCTTCGTTCCGGATTGCGCCGTGAACCACTGCGCATCGACCGCATCCGCCGCAGTCCAGTCATACGTATGTGTCCAGCCGAACGCGTCTTGTTGGCACGTATCGGTGCCCACAGGGCTGCACGTTCCCGCGCCGGGCGCACTTGTTTCAATAGTCGCCCATTGCACCGGAACTGCGACTCCTTCGATGGCGTTTTGGCTCAGTACCGCATCCATGAAGTGTGCGTTGTTGATTCCAGCCGGCGGGGGAAAGGCAACATAGACATGCGTGAACTGGCTGATGGTAAGGCTCGTCGAGCCGTTAATCACGCCTACAGCCGCGGCAATCGTTGCCTGTCCGGAGGCCACGGTACTCGCCAGGCCGCTTGTGCTTATGTTCGCGATGCTCGGCGCGGACGAGCTCCATGCCGCCGTCTCGGTAAGGTCCTGCGTGCTGCCGTCGGTGTAAGTCCCAGTCGCCGTAAATTGCTGGTGCGTCCCGATAGCAATCGCCGGCGCGGCTGGCGACACAGTAATGGAAACCAGCGTCGGGCCCACCGCAGCCACTGTCAAAACGGTTGTCGCGTTGATCGTCCCATGCGCTGCTTTGATCGTCGTCGTACCGGCCGTCAGCGCAGTCGCCAAGCCGCGCGGACTTCCGGCGTTACTGACCGTCGCCACTGCCGTCTTGCTCGAGGTCCACGTCACCGATGCGGTTAGATCGCGTGTAGTACCTCCCGTAAACGTGCCGGTAGCTTTGAACTGCTGCATCTTTCCCACCGACACTGAGGGACTCGCCGGAGTTATCAAGATCGAAATCAGGATGCTGGCTGCCGGAGTCTGGCTGTAAGCCGCCACCGGATAGGAATAAGTGCATAACAGCAGTGCCGCTGCTATCAATGCGATTGCCCGACTAGCACTTCGTCGGTTCGTTGAGTTCAGAATGTGTGTTGGGGGCAGACCGGTGCGAGCAGGAGAAATCATGTCATCCTCCCAGACAAAGAACGAAGCTCGGAACCGCCGATCCCGTTGCTAAAGGCCCGCTTGCGGAGCTGCGCCGGCGCCTTCCTGCGGAAAGGGCATGATCTTTTTGTCCAGGGGGAGTGTAGGTAACGCGAGAGGTTGCAGTTGTGATTCTACTCGCTCAGCGACGTGAGTCCAGCAATATCCGCTGCGCCGGCAATTGAGTACTCTATCGAACCAGCATTTCCGAACCCAATCTCGTCCAACCTCGTTCGCGGTTCACTCGTCATCCCGCTCGCCCCACCGTTCTCCGGGTCGGTGTTCCCTGCTTGCAACCTGATGTTGCACTCGCTTGCAACAAGTGTGAAACGCCGCGTCCATGGCGGAGATTGTAAAACATATTTTTCAAATCCCTCACACTTCCGAATCAAAGCGGGTGTACTATTCCTGGCCGTCCCAGTTTGTCCCAGGGCTCCCCCTTAGGCCCAGTCATTTAGTCAAAACTAAAACTTTTGGAGTTCCCCATGACAGCGAAGAACTGTCTGTGCCGGAGTGTCCAGCTTATTGCCCTGCTCGGGCTCATGACGGTAACTTTCACCGTCGCGCAATCGGACGATCATCAACCAAAGCATCCACGCGTCCACGCCACGTCAGTTACAACAACTCCTATTCCGTCGACGCTGTTCGACATGACCACACACAGCGATGTACTGTTCGGAACTCCGTGGCCGACTCCGCCGATTTTCGGGCTGCGCCTCTGGGACACCGGCACCGGCTGGGGACAAATCAACACAGCAAAAGGGATCTACGACTGGACCACTCTCGACAATTGGATTGCCGCCGCCGGCACGCACACTGACCAGTTGATCTACGTGTTTGGCATGACGCCGACCTGGGCCAGTTCTAAGCCGACCGATGCTACCTGCGACTATGGCGCGGGATTCTGCGATGCGCCCGCAGATCTCAAGACGGATGGCACCGGCACCGATCAGCACTTTATCGACTTCGTGACCGCGGTCGCCAAACACGCTCCCAACATCACCTACTGGGAACTGTGGAACACGCCTCACGACAAACTGCAATGGACCGGCACTAACGCGCAACTAGTCCGCATGGCGAAGGACGCGAACACTTACATCAAGAAATACATCGCAGGCGCGAAGATTATTTCTCCAGCGAACGGACAGCTCAACTATCCCTACCCCTCTTCGAACTGCACCATGCCCGACAAAATGGGCGGATATCTCTCCGCAGGCCTTGGCAAGTACATCGACATCATGGGGATTCACACCTACTACACCGTCGTGCCGGAAAATATTATTCCCGTGATCCAGTGCTACCAGACGACGATGGCTACCTATAAGGTCACTACCCTTCCCATATGGTCGACCGAAGGTGCCTGGGGAGCGAACATCAATCTTCCCAATCAGTCGGATCAGGCTGCGTTCGTCGCCAGGCTTTATCTATTGCTCTGGTCGAATGGCGTCGTGCGGCACTACTGGTATGCGTGGGATGACGACAATACCGGAACTCTCTCCGATAACGGCGTCATCAATTCCGTCGGCACAGCATTTCAACAAATCGAAGGCTGGATGGTCGGCCGGACCATGAGCACCTTGTGCTCGGAAAGCACGTCGGGCATCTGGACCTGCGGCCTCACCGGCGCCAGCGGATACGCCGCGCAAGCCGTGTGGTATCCGGGCGGCAGCGCCAGTTACACTGCGCCCAGCCAGTACATTAACTATCTCGATCTTGGTGGAACGCTCCACGAAATTTCAAGCGGAGCCACGGTAACCGTCGGCGCTGAACCGATCCTGCTGCAGAACCAGGACCTAAAGATACAAAATCCCAACTTCGTCTTCAGCGAGTCAACTCCATTCCCCGAGGTCACGGTTGGAACCACCGGCACCACGGGAGCCATCACGGTCGCCTCGCAAGACGGATTCGCGGCCACGGTCACGCTGAACTGTCCGACCACATACGGAAGCGGAAGTTGCAACTTCAGTCCGGCAACGGTCAACACCTTCCCAGCCGCCGCGAATCTCGTGATTAACGGATCGAGCTTTACTCCGGGCGCTTATCAACTCGTCGTGCAAGGAACATCCGGCGCAATCACGAATTCATTCACCGTGCCGTTCAACGTCGGCGACTTCTCGATCACCGGGCCTGCCGCCATCACATCGTCGCCCGGACAAGCGATCGCAAATCTCTCGCTCAACTCGTTGTTCACCTACAGCGGACAAGTCAACGGGACTTGTGACGCATCTGCGCTGTCAGGCGCGACCTGCACCTTAAGTCCGTCGGGGACAGTTTCAATTGCAAGTGGTACCACGGTACCGCTGGCCGCGACCATCACGATTCCCACGGACGCCGCTGCCGGCAGCTACAACATCACTGTGACCGCGCAGGACGCTTCCGGCGGGCCCAGCCACTCGTTCACCATTCCACTCACGGTGGGTACCGGTCCCCAGGATTTCGGCTTCGGCGCGTTCACGCCAACCACCCAGACCATCAGTTCGGGACAATCCGCCAGTTACAGCTTCACGCTATTGCCAGTGAACGGATCGTTCCCTAACGCGGTGAATCTCACTTGTTCCGGGGGACCGTCAATTTCGCAATGCAGCTTCAGTCCAGATCCGGCCACGCCCGGAGCAAACTAGCATCGGTCATGATGACGGTGACCACGACCTCCGCCTCCGCGCGACATCATCAGGGAGCGATAGCCGTGTTCTACGCTCCATGGCTCGTGCTGCCCGCAATCATCCTGATCGCATCGCAAGCACGAAAGACGAAACGCGGAAGATATGTGCCGATCTCTATTGTGTTATTCCTGCTGGCACTTCTATTGACCTCCTGCGGCGGAACAGGAACAAGCGCCAGTAATAGCCAGAGCCAACCACCGCAGCCGCAAGGCACACCCGCCGGCACCTACAACATCACCGTGACAGGAACCTCGGGATCGCTAACGCATCAGGCCACCGCAGTGACACTGGTGGTGAACTGATAGTAAGGAGGCCGCCGATCCTCAGGACATCAAACGCCGCTGGATGGTTTTCAAACGTGCGGTGATACACTTCGTTCCGAAAGACGACGAATCCGTGAAACCACCATCGAACGTCAAGACACCAGCGCAATATATCGCCTCACTCCCCGCCGATCGCGCGAAGACGATCGCGACGGTGCGCGCACTCGTGAACGAGCACATTCCGCGCGGCTACGATGAGTGCCTCGTCTGGGGCACGATCGGCTGGACGATCCCCCTGTCTCGATATCCAGACACTTACAACAAACAACCGATCTGCTACGTCGCGCTCTCGTCGCAGAAGAACTACTGCTCGCTCTACCTGATGGGCGCGTTTTGGAGTGCGCGTCAGCTCGAGCAATTGAAGGCGGCGTTCAAGGCGGCGGGGAAGAAACTCGACATGGGGAAGTGTTGCGTTCATTTCGAGTCGCCGGACGACTTGCCGCTCGAAGCGATCGGCAAGCTGATCTCGGCGATTTCGAGCGAGAAGTGGATCGAGATGTACGAACAATCGCGCTCCATGACCAAGGCGGGGCAGGCGAAGATGGCGAAGCAAGGCGCCCAATCGGCGAGCAAGGTGCCCGCCAAGCGCGTCGACACAAAGCGTCGGCCGTAAACCTCCGCAGCATCACTCGCCGATACCTGGCCACCACGTTTTCCAAAGGCCCTTCGGACAGTTGGCGTGAGCAGCCCATAAACGCTCATCGACCCGATGATGATGAAACGGAAATATGTCAACAGCCATCCGAATTCAGCATCGACTATCGGAAGCCGCACATGCACCTTGACAACGGCTCCCGTTGGGAGCACTGTTTCGTGGCACGTTGTGGATAGCCTGTTCCTAGCGAACCTGTCCTTCCCTTCCTAGGCTCTGGCTTTCGAAGCCGTATCGGGGCCTTACAAGCACAAGATCATCGAGAAGCGTGTCAGACGCAGCGTTGTGTTGTCGCGCTTGTGTTGGAACTGCCTCTCTGCGTGTCCGTGTGGGAGGGGATCGATACGAACTCAATCGCAAGTACCGCAGTCACTGACGTGAGAGGAGAACATCATGAGACAAGGAGCACGAATTCTTGCATTGTTTCTGCTGTTGGTGGCGATTAGTGGGGCAGTTCAGTACGCCGAGGCAGTTGATCTTGGCGTGAATTGCAACAAGCATGAGTCTATTAATAGGGCCCTGCATATGTTGGCGCGTAGCAGTCCGCAAGGGCCGAACACCATAACTGTTTTCGGCGGATGCAAAGAAAACATAGTGATCCAGAGTATGGATCGCTTGACGCTGATTGCCAGGAACGGCGCATCGATCACGGACCGATCCAACGAAGCCTTGCCGGTCGTGGATATTGAAGACTCGCAGCGCGTGACCCTGCAGGGATTCACCATCAATGGCGGATCCACGGGCGTCTCATGCGGTGGCGCAAGCGTCTGCTATCTGACAGGCAACACGGTTCAGGCGGCTGTGGCGGATGGTGTAAGTGTACTTGCTGCTTCCAATGCTTTTCTTGAGAGCAATGTAATCCAAAACAATGGAGGCCGCGGTGCCGTCGCCGACAGAGCAGCGCGAATGTTCAGCAGTAATGACATCTTCCAAAGTAATACGGCTGAAGGCGTAGCTGTATTTGTCTCTTACTTCGAAGCTTCCAATTCCAGCATTCTCAACAATGCTGGAGGTATTAAGGTGGGCACCGCCACGCTGCGACTCCTAGGCAGTACTATCAGTGGGAACGGAGGTGATGGTACGAGGCTGCTCGCCGGCACGTCAGCAGTGTTTCTGTTTTCGACAGTCACCGGTAACGGCGGGAGTGGCGTCTACCTGAACGATGGCTCTCTTGCGGCTTTCCTCGATACCGGCGTAACGGGAAATCAAAGCGGCCTGGACGTAGACTGCGAGGGGCAACTTCCGATCGCTAGCGGGGTCGAAACAACCGGCGGTATTACAAACTGTGCGGAGCCAGCCAGCAAATCGAAGCCAAATGCCGAGAAAATGAAACTGCCCTAGCTTGTCAAAACTTCAGCGGCCCGATGTCTGGGCGGCGTTTTCTCTAAGTCCGGGGGACCGCTGAAACAGTAGTTGTCGCAACCCGGCGATAGCGCTCATTTGAGGACTGGCGGACTGGGGTCGATGAGTGAAATAGCGATTTTTCGCCATCCATCTTCAGGAACAATGCCGTCTCTTGGCTGATTCGATGCTCGAGGCAGTGCCTACGGGATGTGGAAGGCTATCTCCACCGCAACCTCGTGTTCCATCGGTTCTCCATCGCAGGTGGCAGGCTTGAATCTCCACTGCCGAACCGCGGACAGCGTCGCCTTATCGTAATCAGAGTTCGGTGCAGAAGTTATCTTCAAGTTGTGGGGCGTGCCATCTATGCCGACAACAATCCTCATCGTAACTATAGTTGAGCCAGTTCGCGGTGGCACGGGTTCAGGACTGTAAACCTGTCTTGGCGCCTTAACCGCGCCGATGCAATTCATCGATTCCGTCGCCCCATCTAGTGGTGCGAAAAGCGCTCGATCGGGCGCAGGCTCAGCAGCTAGCTCGACAATTCTTCCTTCGAGACTTGGGTGCTTGTCTTCATCACACCTGTAGGACGTTGCGAAGACGCGGTCACCGGCCTTCTGGTAGTCAGAGTACAAACATGTTCTTTTTACAATCCGAGCCCCAAGATACACATCGAGAAGGTTGGAGGCGAGTGTGCCGCTCATCTTGTCGAAGCACAGCTCCAAGGGAATACCGCGACTGTTCTTCACACAACGCACACCGACGCCTTTGATCTCGCGGTCCTTCGTTGACTTCCATTTCTCCGGCTGAACTTTATCCAGGTGAAAAATGGAAAATTGTGATACTTGTTCCGGCACCACTGTGGAACTGTCGAGAAGCCAGAGTTTTCTCCCAGAGGCGACTTGAATTCTCCGAAAGTCGCCAAGCACCGTTTCCCTGCGCCATTGTGTCTTGGAAACCCAAACTTCTGTATATGAGCCATCGAGCACAGTACCGTCTTTATCGATGATCTTGACGCTTAGCTTCAACCGAAATGGGGGGGCACCTTCTGCGCGAATATCGGAAAGCTGATCAGCGTGCTCGACCCGGGCGGCGGCTTCCGAATCCTGCTTGTTAGCGAAAGCCATAGTCACAAGCAGAGTGACGGTTAGCATAAGTAACAAGTGACGGGAAGTTATGTGTCCTCTGTGAGGAGTAAGTACCATGCCTGCAGAACCTCATCGGGGATTATACTCACCTCTCCGGGACGTGGTTCGCGCAGAATACCAGCAGCCTCTTCTAACTTTTTCAGGTTTCTTTCCCGACTGTCGGTAACAGGCGATTTGATGCGGGTGAGCGGTCGTTCACACCGTCGTCGGACTGGCCATTGGACTTCCGGTGGCTCTGGTTGCCTGCGCTTCGTGAAGGCGCAACTCTACGAAATCTCCGGAGCCAACCCGATCATCATGGTAGCAGCCATCGCAACCTTAGCAATCGCAGCGGCAATCGCCGCCTTGATTCCCGCCCAGCGTGCGGCAACGATCAATCCCGTGCAGGCGTTAAGGTCGGAATAAACCACGGGCGGGTGTGTGCTTTTGACGACGGTCGCGGCGTCAGAACCACTGCTTCCGTTTGAAATACCAAAGCACACCGGCCATCGAAACGAGCATGAGTGCGCTCGCATACCACACGCCATTCGGATTGCTGCTCCACGGTAGATGCAGGTTCATCCCGAAAAAACCGGTGATCACCACCAGCGGCACAGCCACGGTGCCGTAGATCGTCAGAACTTTCATAACCTCATTGGTGCGGTTGGCCACGGCAGACAGATAGATGTCGAGCGACCCCGTGAGCAGATCGCGCTGCGATTCCACCAGATCCACCGCCCGTACCAGGTGGTCGTACACGTCGCGAAAATAGGGATCGAGATCGTCGCCCGTGAGGCCGCCTTCGCGGCGAATGATGGCATTCATTACGTCGCGCATGCCTGAGGCATTGCGTCGAAAATCGATCAGGCGGCGCTTGAGTTGAAATATCTCGCGCAAAACCTCTGGCTCTGGCCGTTCGAGCACCAGCGACTCCACCTTCGAAATGTTTTCGGACGAGTCATCCAGGAAAGCGAGATATTCATCCACGATTAGATCTGTGACTTCGTACAGGATCCGGTCCAGCCGCGTGACGTGGTTCTCCCGAACCCACCGGCAGAGTTTGTCCAGGAACGCGCAGTCACCCTGATGAACCGTGATGAGAAAGTCCGGACCGAGAAAGACATCGAAATCGTCAAACTCCGGCTCTTCATCTTTGGGAATCAGATGTTTCAGCACCGAGAACATGTAATTTCCGTACTCGTCCACCTTCGCCCTCTGGGGCCGATGGCGGCAATCCTCGATCTGAAGTTCGTGAAGGTGGAAGCGTTGCGCGAGTTCATCCAGGTCGGGCGAACTAGGATCTCGCACATCGAACCAGTTGAGTTCAGGCAATAGTTTTTGGACTGTGTTCATAAGGTGCCGCACAACCTACTGCCGGAATGTTATCTGATGCTGAGTACCTTAGCCGGAGCCTGCCGGCGAACTCGTGATCCCTCCGAGTATTCCGGCTCGCCGAAAAGCTGACGCCGTCGCGCAGGGTTCCCCGAAAATCCACAGGCCTGTGTGACATCTGCCCTTGTCATCCACAGCCTCAAAGTCCGAAGATAACTCCGCCGCGCGGTCTGGAACCTTGAGTGGCAGAGACTGCAAGTCCTTGGGGCTCAAGATTTTGGCCTGTAACTCATTGAGCCTCATAGATTACTTTGCAATTTCCCGCTTCCAGAGATTCGCAGGGGGAGGGTGGGGGAGCACTAAACAGTAAACTCCCGCCCAAAACGGGAAAATCCCGACGCTCGGAGAACCACCGGAAAAATAAATCTGCCTACGGTTGACGAGCCCAGGCAAGCCCGTCCGCTCCAGCTCCCGCATCGATCAGTCGCGCCACGCTCCAGTCGGAGGCGCGAATCTCCGCGACTTTATGACTAGCGTCACAGGAGACATAAGCGACCTCTCCATCAGGGCGAACCAGCACTTCCTGCGGCGCTGCCGGAACGTCGATCGTATGTTCCAGCTTCATCGTCTTGAGATTCAGCACGCCGACTTTGTTCACAGTTGGCATCGCGATCACCAGCCATTTCCCGTCAGGCGTAGGAGCTGTTCCGTATCCAGTTCCGGGAAGCGGAACCCAGGTTTTGATCTTGCGCGTGGCCGTGTCGATGACGGCAAGTTGCGGCTTCGCCTGGTCCGAAGTGAACACCAGTCGATCGTCGACGGAGAGCGCAATTCGCTGGACCACCGAAGAAACCGCAATCACGTCGAGCGTCTTGCGCGCTTCCAGATCGAGTACCGAAACTGTGCCCGATCCAACGTTGGTCGCGTAAGCGTAATGCCCGTCGTGCGTGATCGCGAACATGTGCGACTCGGGCTTTCCAGTCGGAATCGATCCGACGACTTTCAACGTTCGCGGATCGATCGCGGTGACGGAATTCTCCAGCTCTGTGCTGACGTAGAGAAGACCATCCTTCGGGCCGAACATCGGGCAATGCGGACGCACACCTTTGCCGAAATCCAGATTGCCAACAACCTTGCGCGATGCGATGTCGATGACGACGAGATTGCTTCCGTCGGTTCCCGGCTTTCCTACGCCGGAGTTTCCGTAGATCGGAACGTACGCAAGTTTCCCGTCAGGCGAGGCGATCACCTCGTGTCCGGTAATTCCACCTTCCGGAACGGTCGCGACCTGCTTACCCGCCTCAGGATCGATGATGCCGAGCGTGTGCTCGCCCTTATTGGCGACGAGTAGCGTTCCACGTGAAGCGGAAGGAGCGCGCATGCCCGATACTACAACGGCTCCGATAATCAACGATAGGATCAGCACAATCAGACGCGGCATGTTCGATTCCCTTCTTTCACGGAGATTCTCGACAGCATTCTATGAGCGACCTGATTCTACTTCGCGCCCAGGTCGTCGTGCTCATGATAGTTCGGATAAGGCGGTCGCTTGATCTCTGGTAGCGGATGCTCTTTCAACTGCTGCATCACCACTTCGATCGCCTTCTCCAGTTGCGCGTCGCGGCCCGAGCGCCATACAGAGGGTTCAAGATCCACTTCCACATCGGGAGAGATTCCATGGTTCTCGACTTCCCACTCGCCGTTGAGTCCATAGATCGCGGCGCGCGGCGCGGTCACATTCCCTCCGTCGATCAATTGCGGATATCCGCCGATGCCGACAAGTCCGCCCCAAGTCTTCTTCCCCACCAACTGACCAATCGCTGCCTTGCGGAAGTACCACGGCAAAGCGTCTCCGCCCGAGCCAGACATTTCATTGATGAGCATGACCTTCGGGCCAAAGATGGCTTCCGATGGGCTCGACCAGTCATGGCCTTCGCGGGTCACGACCTTGCTCATCAGCGGCCTGCGAAGATACTCGACGATGTAATCCGCAAGCTGCCCGCCTTCGTTGAAGCGCTCATCGATGATGGCCGCATCTTTTCCAACCTGCGCGAAATAGTATCGGTTGAAGCTGGTATAACCGCCTCCAGCAGTGTTCGGAATGTGGACGTAGGCAACGCGTCCGCCTGTAGCCTCGTCAACGCGACGGCGATTATTCTCCAGCCACGCCAGATGCCGAACGTTCTCCTCGCTGTCGATGGGAACAACAGTGACGTCACGAACATCTTTGCCGTCGGGATTTGCGCCCACTCGGATCACGACCTGCTTCCCTGCGGTCTGCTGAAAGAAGCTGTAGATGTTGTCGCTGGCGTGCAGATCGCGGCCATTCACCGCGAGAATGTAGTCGCCGGCTTTGAAGTTCACCCCCGGTTGCGTCAACGGCGCTTCGCTTCCGGGATTCCAGTTCTCGCCGCTATAGACTTTCGCAACGCGGTAACGACCGTTCTCAAGGCTGTAGTCCGCGCCGAGAAGACCAGCCTTTATTGGCTTGACCTCGGGCTTCTCGCCGCCTCCGACGAACATGTGCCCGACGGTTAACTCGCCGAGGCACTCCTGGAACAAATACGTGAGTTCGTCGCGTGACGCGATGCCATCGAGATACGGCGCATATTTCTTCTTGGTCTTCTCGATATCGAGTCCGTGATAGTGCGGGTCGTAGAAGAAGTCGCGCTCAATGCGCCACGTCTCGTTGTAGATCTGTTTCCAGATGGCGCGCGGTTCGACGTAAACTTCCCATCCATCAAGCTTGAGCGGACCGAATCCCGGCTTCGGCGGACCGCCGCCTCCGGGAGCGTCATCCACGGACGCGGTCGCCCAAGATTCTCCCTTGCGATACAGAATCTTCTCTCCGTTGAAGGAGACGCCGAAGTCGTTCACATCTTCGAGAACCTTGTCGACCTTGCGCTTGCTGAGATCGAACTTCTGGATGGTCTGGCTGACGTTGGGTTGATCGTCTTCCGTCACAACTTGCGGGCCTTCCGCAAGGTACAGAATTCCGGATTTCCCGGGAAGCATGTTCAGGTAATTCTTGGCGGGAATCGGCAGCGACAGGATGCGCTGTCCGATACCGTCGATATCGATCTTGACGACGACCGGTTCGTCCTTCTTGTCGCCTGCGTCTTTATCTTTGTCCTTGTCTTTGTCGGGCGGTCCCGCGGCTTTCGGCTTGTCTTTTCCCTTGCCCTTGTCTTTGTCGCCCGCGTGATCCGCGGATTTGTCCTTGTCAGCGTCAGCTTTCGCTTCGTCCTTTCCCTTCTCCTCATCGCTCTCGGGAGCGAGCGGCGACTTCTCGTCCTTGCTCAGCACCGTGATGTACACGTTTCGCGTAATACGATGCTCGTCGCTGGTCATGTCGAGACCAGCGCCGGAGAGAGCGAGGTTCGTCGAAGCCGCGAAGTAAAGATACTTGCCGTTCTTGTCGAAGGCAGGATTCACGGCATCGCTCATACCGTCGGTGACTTGGAACGTTTTTGCTTGCTCAAGCGAATAGACAAAGACCGCATGCTGACCGTTGGCAAGGAGTCTCGAGTACGCAATCCACTTGCTGTCAGGAGCCCAAGTTTGGCCAAGCGAGGTAGGACCAAATCCGCCGAAGTAGTCGGCATCGATTCGCTTGGGCGAGGGATTGTCGAGTTCGAGATACCACAACTGTAAGCGCTTGTCGGTGTAAGCAATCTTCTTGCTGTCAGGCGACCACGTCGGCGTGTAGAAGAAGGACGGAGGATTTCCCAGATTGATGTGACGAACGGCGCCCAAACCGTTCTGATCGCGGATCGCCAGCTCGTATTCACCAGATTCATCTGTAAAGTACGCGATGGACTTTCCATCTGGCGACCAGCTTGGATCGCGCTCGGCCGTTGCAGGGCTGTGCGTCAGATTGCGGATGTCACCCTTATCTGTCGGAACGGTGAAAATCTCTCCCCAGGCTTCGAAGATCGCACGCGCGCCGGTCGGGGAAATCCCGAAGCCCTGAATTCGCTTGGGCTCGACTTTGGCGAAGTGCGGGCGAACCGCTTCGAGATCGCCCTCCACGCGGACGCTGACGTTCTTGGCCTGGTGACTTTGCAGATCGTACAGCTTGATGGCACCAAACTGTTCGATGACGATCGCATCTGGCCCCGCAGAAGCGGTCTTGAAGTCGAGTCCATCGCTGTGCAGCGCCTCCGAGACCTGCTGCGTCTTGGTGTCGTAGGCGAAAAGGCTGACCGGACCATTGCGGTCGGACAAGAAATAGATCGTGTCGCCCACCCACATCGGATGATGATCGTTGGAGTTTTCGCGCGGGACCTTAACGATGCTGGAATCTTTGAGATCAGCAATCCAGATCGGAGTCGTTTGACCACCGTGATAACGTTTCCACGCCTGCTGCCACTTGGGATGCGGGACGTAAGCGATATGAGTTCCGTCAGGTGAGTACGAAGCGTCCTCTGCGATCGGCAATGGAATCGGCGTCGGCAAACCGCCTTCGACCGGCACGGTGTAAAGCTGATCTTCGAAGTGCATGAAGCTGTTCGCCCACGAGTTGAACAGAACCTTCTTGCCATCGGGAGACCATCCGGCGACATATTCTTCGGCCGGATGATACGTCAGCCGCCGCGGAACGCCGCCAGTCGCGGGCACAACGTACACATCGAGATTTCCTTCGTACTCCCCGGTAAACGCGATCATCGAGCCGTCGGGAGAGAAATATGGGAGGGCCTCAGTGCCCATCCCTGAAGTGAGGTGCCGAGCTTCGCCACCGTCACGGCTCACGACCCAGAGATCACCGGCGTAGTTGAAGGCGATTTGTGTTTTGCTGACCGTTGGGAAGCGGAGCAGCAGAGGAGAATCGACGGCACATAAAAGCGTCGACACAGTGCACACAAATAGGGCCAGAAAAGAAAATCTACGCATGTTCAGGGCTCCGCAAGGAAGTGGCAATTGGCGAAGGGGAATATTAGTGCGGACCGCCCAGTTGGTCAAGAACTGCGCACTTCAAATGCTTTTCACCACAAAGGACACTAAGGATCACGAAGTAAAAACCCGAACCTACTTCCTTCGCTTTCTCTTATTCTTCTTTCTTTTTTCCTTTGCCTGGGAGGCTGGCGGGGTTCTCGTGGGCGCGTTCGCGGAAGGTGCCGCGCATTCCGGCTGCGAGGCCCACGCTCTTTTCTCCAAACTTGTCGCGAAGTTTGTCTGCGGCTGCTAGAACATGTTTCCAACGCTGCTGGCGATTGCCATCCAACAAATCGATCTGTGCTTCACCTTGCGTCGTGAATGACGAGGCTTGCACTCCTAGAAGACGTACCTGAATTCCTTTCTTCCAATTCTTGCGAAAGAGCGTGCGGATCTGGTCGAAGATTTCGGTGTCAAGTTGCGTCGGCGCGGCTAGCGTGTGTGCGCGGGTGATCGTGGTGAAATCCTTGTAGCGAAGCTTGAGTTGAATCGTGCGCGCATAGAAATTGGCTTCACGAAGTCTCCGGCCAACCATCTCGGAGAGGCGCATCAAGGTCGGTTCTAGTTGAGCGAGGTCGGCAGTGTCTTCGTTATAGGTGTGCTCGTGGCTGATCGACTTGGCGTCAAGATCGGCGCCGACTTCGCTGTCGAACCATCCTCCGGCATCTTGTCCCCTAGACTTGCCCGCGAGAGCGAGCCCCCATTTTCCGAAACGATCCTCTAGTTCGCCATCTTCGAGCTTGGCTAGATCTCCGACTTTCTTGATGCCGAGTGCGTGTAGGTGCGCCTCCATGACTTTGCCTACGCCGGGAATTTCGCGTACATCAAGCGGCGCAAGAAACTTAGCCTCTTCACCTGGAACGATCCAAAGCACCCCGTTGGGCTTGGCCTGGCCGGACGACACTTTGGCAATGAGGCGCGACGATCCGATGCCGACAGAGCAGTTCAGGCCGGTCTCCGCCTTCATGCGCTGGTGGAGAGTGTGCGCGGCTTTGAAGCAGGGTCCGTGAAGGCGCTCGGTTCCGGTCATGTCGAGATACGCTTCGTCGATCGATGCCATCTCGACCTGTGGCGTAAACGCACCGAGGACCTTGAAAACCTTTTGAGAACACTCGCTGTAGCGGTCCGCGTGTCCGTCGACGAAGATGGCATGCGGACATTGCTTGGCGGCTGTGCGCAGCGGCATCGCGGAATGAACTCCAAACTTGCGCGCTTCGTAGGACGCGGCCGCGACGACTCCGCGCTCGTGCCGCTGTCCTCCGACCACTACCGCTTTGCCTTTCAGGGACGGATCGTAGAGCTCTTCCACTGAAACGAAAAATGCGTCCATATCGACGTGGAAGATGGTGCGGGGGAAACCGGGCTGGTGTTGCGCGGCCATGCCTTAGCGAATTGTAGCAGCGGGTGCGGGGCTGGACGGATCCGAGCGCGAGGATGCCAGTGCTACTTTTTCGGTGATTCAATCTGGATCCAGGAGTCTTGGTCCTGGGCCTTGCTTTGCAAGGACGTCCCAGGGGTTGCGTAACGGACAAGCCTCGATGGACAGGCAACCGCATCCGATACAACCGTCGAGCTGATCGCGAAGACGGGTAAGACGCTGGATCCGGTCGTTAAGATCAGCGTGCCATCGCTTCGACAATTTCCTCCAGTCTTCAGTGGAGGGAGCATGCCCGCGCGGCAGCGAAGATAGAGCTTGTTTGATGGACTCGAGGGACAAGGCTGTTCTTTGGGCAACGCGAATGACAGCGATCCTGCGCAAGACTTCGCGATTGTAACGGCGCTGATTTCCAGAATTGCGCCAGCTCTCGATTAAACCCTTGGATTCGTAGAAATGCAGCGTGGCCACGGAGGCACCCGCTCGCTGTGCAACCTGTCCGACGGTGAGAGCTTTGGCGACCTTCGGTGCCGCTGATAATTTCATAAGAATTCCTTTGACCTCAAGTTAACATGAGGTTGTACTCTTTTGCTATCGCGTTTCAATGAGCGATGAGAGGAAGGGCACTTGGACGAACCAGTGAAGGTTGCACTCGTTTACGGAAGCACGCGGAAAGGGCGCTTTTGCGACACAGTGGCGCGCTGGGTTGCTTCGCAGATTGCGGCGGACAGCAGATTTTCGCTGAAGACCGTCGATCCGGCTGCCTCGGAGGATGAAAAAGGCGTTACACGGCTTCCGAGCAACGAGATTGCCTCAGCGCAATCGGTCATCGAATGGGCCGATGCCGTGGTCGTGGTCACTCCGGAGTACAACCACGGGTATCCTGCTCCGTTGAAGGCATTAATCGACTCGATCGGGCAGCAATGGCATGCCAAGCCGGTGGCGTTCGTTTCCTATGGAGGAGTCTCTGGAGGGTTGCGGGCGGTCGAGCAATTGCGGCAAGTGTTCGCAGAATTGCACGCCGTTACGGTTCGGGACGTGGTCAGCTTTGCATCAGCGTGGGAGCAATTCGATGCCGGAGGAACACCGCTTACTCCTGAGCGCCGGCAAAAGTCGATGAGGACTATGCTCGGATATCTGCACTGGTGGGCCGTGGCGTTGAGGATTGCACGCGGATCGCAACCTTACTTGACTGCTGCGTAGATGTGTTTTTTTCTGGTTAGTGGGCGGGACGCGTTTCCCTTCTTTTCGTGCCCGCCGGCGCGGCTTTCGCGATTGGCTCTTAGATCACTAATACTTTTTCGGCTGGAGCGGGATTGGTGCGAATTTGCTTTACGCGCTCGTAAACTTTTCCGTACTCGCGCGCCGAAGCGTTCCAGGAGAAATCCTTGTTCATGCCGTTGCGCATGAGAGCTTGCCAGGAGGTCTGATCGCGATAGGCCTGCAATGCCGCTTTGATGGTGAGGAGCAGCGATTCGCCGCTGTACTCGGTGAACTTAAAGCCAGTTCCTTTTCCGGTGCGCGCGTCCCACGGCTCGATGGTGTCGTCGAGACCTCCGGTAGCGCGAACGATGGGGACGGTGCCGTATTTCAGGCTGTAAATCTGGTTCAGGCCGCAAGGCTCATAGCGCGAAGGCATGAGAAACATGTCAGATCCGGCTTCGATCTTATGGGCGATGGCGTTGTCGTAGGCGACCTTGATCGCGATCTTGTTGGGGAACTGCTTGTTCAGGCGCTGAAACATCTCTTCGTAGGCTTTGTCGCCGGAACCAAGGGCGACGATGATCATCTCTTCACGGGCGAGGCGATCGGCGATCTGGGAGATGAGATCGAAGCCTTTCTGCGCTGCGAAACGGGAGACGATGCCGATGACCGGGAGTTTGGGATCAGCGTTTTTGACGCCGAAGGCCGCGAGCAGATCGGCCTTATCTTTCGCTTTGCCCGCGAGATCCTGTGGAGAGAATTTGGCGACTGCGAATTTATCGGTCTGCGGACTCCATTCGTCGTAGTCGACTCCGTTCAGAATTCCGGTAACCGTCGCGGCGCGATCACGCAAGACGCCTTCGAGACCGAAACCATATTCGGCCGTCTGGATCTCCTGGCTATATTTTCTGCTGACGGTGGTGACGTAGTCGGAGTAGGTAAGCGCGCCCTTAAGGAAGTTGACCTGACCGAAGAATTCCATCTTCGAGATCGTGAATAAGTCCCAGGGGAGCATCAACAGGGGCAGGGTTTCCGGAGGAAACAATCCCTGGTATCCCATGTTGTGAATAGTGAAGACAGTTCCGACATCGCGGAAAGCGGGATCTTCCGCATAGATGGTGCGCAGCAGGATAGGAACCAGCGCCGATTGCCAATCGTGGCAGTGAAAAATCTGCGGGACGCCTACGATTTTTGAGGCTTCAAGAACGGTGCGGGAGAAGAGCGCAAAGCGCTCGGCGTTGTCGGGAAAATCTCCAGCAGGCGTGCCGTAGAGCGCGTCACGATCAAAGTATGGGGGATATTCGACGAAGTAAAACTTGATGTTTCCCTGGGCGGGGCCGGAAACGACCGACGCAAAGCGATACTCGTCGTCGAAGGGCACGGTGACGCTGCGCATGACGGTCGTCGCGTCAGTGAGTTTGGTCTGGCGATAGCGCGGCAGGTAGACGCTGATCTGGTGACCGAGCGAGGCGAGGGCGCGAGGAAGCGCGCCTACAACGTCGGCCAGTCCACCAGTTTTTGAGAATGGAACGCCTTCGGAAGCAACGAACGAGATATTCATGAGAGCTGGAGCCTCCCGTGCGCGAATTATTGCGCGCACGTTATGATGAGTGCTGCCGGGAAACAAGGTCCGACCGCTTAAGATGCGGAGACCGACTTGAAAGTCTACTTCCGGGTAGAGCGAGGGTCAACGTGCCAAAGGTCGTATCCGCGCGACGTCCGCGAGCGAAGCCTAAATTGGGACAACATTTCCTCAACAGCGAGGAATTCGCTGGGCATGTCGTCGATGCGCTCGGCGACATCTCGCAAAGTACGGTGCTCGAGATCGGTCCGGGACGCGGCATTCTGACCTCGGTCCTGGCGAGGCGCGCCCGGCGGCTGATCGCAGTGGAGCTGGATCGAGTGCTGGCGGCTCAACTGCGGCTGAAGTTCGGGATGTTCAGGAACGTGGAGATCATCGAAGCTGACGTGCTGGCGATCGACTTCGATTCCCTGTTCGGGCCGAAGCCGGGGCTGGGACGTCCGGGAATCGAGCTCAGACCGGAACAGGTGAAAGTTGTCGGCAATCTTCCTTACTACATAACATCCGACATCCTGCTTCGACTGTTCGAGTTTGCCAAGTATTTCGACACGATCGTGATCATGGTGCAGAAGGAAGTGGGGGACCGGGTTGCGGCCGAGCCGGGAGGAAGCGAGTACGGAGTGCTGTCGGCAACGACGCAACTCTATGCGCGGGTCGAAAATCTTTTCACGCTGCCTCCGGGAGCGTTCACGCCTCCGCCAAAGGTGCATTCGGCAGTACTGCGGCTGACGATCGATCCACAGCAAGAAAAGCTCGGGATCGCAGGGGACGGATTTGTGGATTTCCTGCGGCTCTCTTTCGGACAAAAGCGGAAAACGCTGTGGAACAATCTCAAGGAAAATTACGAAGAGGCCGGGCTGAAGCGCGCGCTTGCGGTGGCGAAGGTGAAGCCTTCGGCTAGAGCCGAGACATTAAGTCTGAAGGAGAACGCGGCCATCTATCGATCGTTGCGCACGGCGAAAGATGAATCGTAATTCTTAAACCCGGGATGTTGGTCCCGCATCCCAGGAGGGACCATGGATCACGAAGTCCTACGTCGTCCGGCGGTCGCTGGACGCTTCTATCCGGGGGATCCCGAGACGCTACGCGAGCAGGCGCAAGCCTACCTGTCGCAACCGGATACGAGCAATGAGGGTCCGGTAAAAGCGGTGGGATGCATCGCGCCGCATGCGGGCTACGTGTATTCCGGGCATGTGGCGGGAGCGGTGTTTGCACGGATCGAGATTCCCGAACGATGCGTGGTGCTATGTCCGAACCATACGGGCATGGGTCGCCCGCTGGCGATCATGAGCGAGGGAGCTTGGGAGACTCCGTTTGGGGAGGTCCCCGTTGATGCGGAGCTCGCGCAGGCGTTGAAGCGGGAGTTCCCTGCCCTTCAGGAAGATTCGGCCGCTCATCGCGCGGAGCATGCGATTGAAGTCGAACTTCCCTTTCTGCAACTGCGGCAGCCTGCGCTGAAGTTTGTTCCCATCGCGATTGGGACGGGACAGTTCGAGATTCTGGAGCAACTTGGCAAGGCGCTGGGCGAAGTCATCGCGAAGACGACGACGCCGGTGCTCATCGTTGCATCGAGCGACATGAATCACTACGAGTCGGACGTCGTGACACGCGCGAAAGATCACAAGGCCATCGAGCGGATTCTTACGCTCGATCCCCGGGGACTGCACGATGTGGTCACGCATGAAAACATCAGCATGTGCGGGTATGGTCCGGCGGTGGCTATGCTCACCGCGGCGCTGCACTTAGGCGCGAGGTCGGCAGAGCTGGTGAGGTATGCGACCTCGGGGGACGTCTCGGGGGATCGGAATATGGTGGTGGGATATGCGGGGGTTGTGATTCGTTAGGCAAACCTTGGCAGTTTTCCGGAAATCCCTTAAAACCTTTGACCACTAAGGACACTTGGTTTCACTAAGGAAGACCTAAAAAGTTCGGGCGGCCTTTTGGGCCGCCCATTTTCTTATCTGTACTGGTCATGCTTCAGCGATGCGGTGTTGATCCTCCGGAGGTTCGTCCGGGCGAGGAGCCACGGCTGCTGGTCGGCGCGCTGCTCGCTGGAGCGCTGGGACGGCCCATCGAAGGGCTGGCCGTATTCGTGCGCTGCGAGCCTCCGAAACCGCCCCGGTTGGGGGAGGTGGCGGAGAACTGGGGAGCGGACTGCACCTGTGCCGATCCAGACCTGGTGACCTCACGATTGAGGTGACCGAGATTCTGAACCGATCCGCGCGGGATGCCCATTCCGGCCGATCCGGAGTTGACCACCATGCGAGGAGACGATCCGGTAGCGACCGCTCCAGCGCGACCCACAGCAACTGTTCTCGTCATGCCGGCGGCGGGAGCAGTCAACTGTGTCACGTGGACACCTGAAACCGCGGTGTAGCGCGGCACGGTCAGGACAGAGTTCCAGCCACCGGGCGCCCACATCCATCCGTAGCTGGGAACGAAGGACCAACTGCCGTAGCGATAAGGCAGCCATCCCCAAGGATAGGCAGAAGCGAACATGTAGCCGTAACCGGGATAGAAGCCCCACGCGCCGTCCATGAAAGGATCCCACCCGACGCCGGTGAAATAAGGCTGCCACATCATTCCGTATCCCGGAACGTTGCTGTAGGAGCCGTAGTAGTTGAGGTCGCTCACGCCGTAACCGTAGGGAGAACTGTTGTTCTTCGCGTACTGGTCGTGATACGACGAGGCCTCTTTGTCCCACGAGTCGAGTGCTGCGTCGGGAATGTTATTGGCCAGCGTGTATTTGTCGTCTTGCGATGCGTCGAATGAAGCCGTCTTCTTTTTCTGAACGGCGACCTTTCCGGCAGGGCCGTCGATGTTGACGTCTCCCTTGAAAACGGAGAGGTTGGCCACGGTGGGCGAAGCATCGACACGGAAGTGTGCGGCACGATCAAGGGAAATGGTCTCGCGCGAGAAATTGAGGTCGAACTTGTCTCCGCTCTTGCCGAGCCAGTTTACGTAGGCCATGCCTTCAGTCAGCTTCACACTGGAGATACGGCTTCCAGAATCGCTCAGACCGAGGGTGCTGAACTCGATGGCTGAATTGGGAGCGAGGCGCATTGAGCTTCCGTCTTCGAATTCGATCTCCGCGCGACCCCGATCGCGGGTGCGAATTTGCGTTCCCTGGGTGACCGGAAGATTGACGAAAGCGTTTTCAAAACCGAGGCCAGTATTCTTGTCGATCTGAACGGTTCCCTGAACGTCGCTCAGTCGAACGATTCGAGCCTGAGAAGCAGCCATCGCTGGCAAGGACGCAACCGCGCAAACGGCGGCAGCAAGAACTACCAAAGTGAGTCTGGAAGGAGACGGGTGGGACATAGGACCCCCTGATATCTGCAATTAATTAGAACACGGTTTTGGTCAAGGAGTTGTAAAAGTTAGGTCGGGAGCCCGTTTTCGGGCTCAGAAGCGCGCAGGGCCAGAGGGCAAGATCACTTCCCCGCGACCGGAACGGGCTCCATTTCGATCATGCGCAGGGCCCGGGCACGGACGATTTTGATGACGGAGTTGTCGTCGTAAATGCTCTGCAGCACCGCCTTTATCGCCTGCAGTTCCATGATCTCCCCGCGCCGAGCCTGATCCTCGGCGCGCTTGAGTTCGTCGTCGAGGGCCAACTTTTGATAGCGGTGAAAATATGTGAGCCTTCGGCCATATTCGAGGGTGCCGGCGACGCTCTGGAAAATCGAAGTCAACTGTTGTACGGGAGCCACTGGCGAGTAGTTGTACTCGGCGGTCGTGGTCCGCTTGGCGTCTTTGTATGTCAACTTCTTCGCGCCCGTGAAGGCGATCTTCTTGTTTCCGGAATCAACTTTTCCGGAGAAGTAATGGGCCTGGGCGGCCAGTTCGAAGATTCTGGCGCGCGTAACGTCGGCCAAGGTGAAGTCGGAGTCGTAGGTATCCCTCTCGTCGGAGTCGGAGGTAATTTTGCCCGTAGATTCGTAGTGCGCGCGGCCGTCGGCCTGTACCGAGATGGTGTAGTGCTCGGGGGCGGAGTTCGGAAAATCGAGGGAGAAATCGATGCTGGCTGGGTCTTCCGCCTTGGCGCCTACTGGACCGAGGCAAACGCAGAGGACGATCAGCAATGCGGCGGGAAGAATCCGAGCGCTGGATACCTCTGCAAAGATCTTT
The DNA here is from genome assembly GCA_963820895.1 of uncultured Acidobacteriota bacterium. GTDB lineage: Bacteria > Acidobacteriota > Terriglobia > Terriglobales > Acidobacteriaceae > Sulfotelmatobacter. Next base: position 65,828 of record CAWGBW010000011.1, on the reverse strand, counting down.
CTCGGGACAGCAGTTCCGGATTTCAGATTCTTATTCGTGGTCGCCTCGCGCGAATTGCGATATGGAGAATTATGCCAAAGAAGGGCTGTTTGGCGTTAGCGAGCCACGGCGCGTTGACGGTTAAGGGTGCCCACCGTGTGGACATGACAAATCGCGATGGCCAGAGCATCGGAGGCGTCGAAGGATTCCGGCGGCGCCGACAGCTCAAGCAGGCGCGTGACCATGTGCTGGACCTGCTGCTTTTCTGCCCGTCCGTATCCGACGACCGCCGACTTGATAGTTAACGGGGAATACTCGGCGACTTCGAGTCCGGCAACCGCCGCGGCCAGCATCGCCACTCCGCGGACCTGTCCGAGTTTCAGCGCCGACTTGACGTTGAGTGCATAGAAGACATCTTCAATCGCCACTTCGTCGGGTTGATGCTCGTTGATGATCGCTCCGAGTTCCATGTAGATACGCGAGAGACGGGTCGGCAGAGGCTCCCGCGTGGAAAGTTTGATCGCACCGGACGTCATGCAACGCAGCTTGCCCGCAGAATGGAGCTCGACAACCCCGTATCCGGTGAACTCACCGCCGCAATCGATTCCCATAACACGCATATGAAGAAAGTGTAACGCGGAATGGCTGAGCGGGCGGTAGAGGAATCTTGCCTCCGGGTCCGGCTCACGAGTCAGGCCCCAAACCCGATAAAAGAAGCGGCGGCTCAGCATCCTGAAAGCCAAATCCGCGAAAATACCGGCGAAGCTCAGAGCACCTGTCGCGAGGTAAACCTGCCACTCGCGAAATTTGAACCTCTTTTTCATCGAACCCGGCAGAATTTAAGACTCGGGCTAGCGCAACCGGGGTGAGAAATCGGTGAGCGCCATGAATGTGGAGTCCACCTTGTCCACGAGCTTTCCGTTCATCTCGGATTTGTCGTGAACGCTCTTCCATTCCGGGTCGTCCTGAAAAGATTTCCAATTCGCGGCTGCGGCTTCGCGGCTGGGGTGCTGAAGAATATAGATAAGGAGATTGCTTTTATCGGGCTCATCGAGGGGAGACCAGTAGGCGACATTCTTCATCCCGTGGCGCTCGAAGAGTTTTGTAGTATGGTCCCGGAAACGCGTTAGCAGATCGGATAACTTTCCTTGGGCCGCGTGGTAGACACGAAGTTCATAAACGGTTTGGGCAGAGCTGGAGTCTTGTTGAGAGGCGGCCCAAAGCGATGCAGGAAGCAGTGCTGCCGCAGGAAGCGTCTGGAGTAGCGTTCGTCGTTTCACGGCTGGATTGTAGCAGCAGGAGAGCCCACGGGCGACGATTTACCCTTACCACCCGTGCGACGCGGGTTTAGCTCCGATTTCCAGGACACAATTTGTTCCTGATTGTCCACGCATGGAAATTGTTCCTCATCGCACAATCACCCGGCTCAGCACCGCCGACAGTCTTCATAGCGTGCTTTGGCACGCTACCCCGGCCGAATGCGTCCGAGGCTACACGATCTTTCCAACAGGTGAAATCAAATCAGATCCTCACTCCTGGAAGAGTGAGGATCTGACTTGCAGTCGCTAGAACTGCCAGGTAACTCCGGGATAGAGGCTCGGCACACGATAGGCGCGGTAGGCGTTCATGGGCAGAGCAACGTTCATCTTCCAAATGACGGTTGGGGTTGCGGTTTGGGTGACCTCTTGCACAACGGATGCGGAGGCTGCATCAGGTGCATTGGCAGGCGCATTCATGTCGAATTCGATATTTCCATTCGACAGTTGATTGATACTGCCACCCCAAAGGCTGAAATTGCCGGGGAGGTCGGTCCAGGCAAGGTTCGCGACCATGGCGCTGTCATCGACCTGGAAGACGGTTGCGCGAGAGTAGCAAGCCGGAGGTCCTGGAATCAGGCAGGTGGCCCCGCTCGTATCGAGCGCCCGGAAATCTCCGTTGTCCCAAATGGCGAGGGTAGTCTGTGAGCCGTTCTGATCAACAATCGAAGGATAATGCTGGAACGAGAACCATTCGCTGGGATCGTCGGTCGGAACACCATTCTTGGTCAGAGCGAAGTCGCCCTGGTATCCGAGCTTCCACAAAATGTTCTTGGTTCCTGCTCCGTTCGCATAGTCGATTTTGAGAACCCACGACTGGTGACGCATCGACATGATGAGATTGCCATCCGTTGGGGAGTACACAACTGCGTTGGCATGGGTCCAGTCGGGAAGACCAAAGAGATGCCGATTTACATCCAAGTAGTCGAATCCGTTCCATGCCCAAACCGGGTTCCAGTTTTCGTCGAGATCGATGAGACCGTCGCCGATGACGGTAGTGGTTCCCGGATAGCCCGGAAGGTCGGCAAAGTCCTTGGTCTGAGTCACCAGGATGATCAGATGGCCATTCTCGAGCGCAAGAAAGTCGTGATGGAAACCTTGTGGAACGAAGTTAAGTCCGGCAGCCTGAGCCCTGCCCTGCAACACGGTGATATCCAAGTCGCGAATGGTGTTTCCTGCCAGATCGACTTCGCGAAGACGCGTGTCTCCGGCGTTGCTGGCAAGAATGAAGAGGATATGGCCATTTGAGAGCAGCTTGAAGGTAAAAGGATAGAAATCGGGATCGACGTTGTAATACCAGATCGGATTGCCATCACGATCAGTGAAGAAAGCCTGAATCTGGTGCGCGGCGGGACCAATCGTATCGACTAGTTCAATGCCCGGGCTTTCGGCGGCAGACGTGGAACCGGGCGCTCGAGTGACCGGAGTTGCCGGAAATGGAAGCGATGGAGGGGCGCCAGTTGTGAATGTCTGGTCCTCGGTAGTGGCCGTGTCTCCGCCGCAGACCCGTTGGGCTCGCATGTGATAGGCCGTGGAAGCGCGCATGCCCGCGACCAAGATGGTGAGCGGCTGGAAGGCGTTGATCGGGTAGGCGGCAGTGCTGCGGCCGTAATTGGTGTCAGGACCAAACTCAACCGTCACCTGGCCAGTGCAACCACTGCCCACGGTGTATTGGGCGACCATCGGATTGGCGCTGCTCGAGATGGTGCCATGAAATGACCCGGTATTGCTTGAGCCGGATGTTCCGCAAGCAGCCAAAAGTGCGCAGGCACAGACTATCGGGACCGAGAGAGCGATTCTGAACTTCCGGTGGGCGATCCCCGTTAGCTTTGTCTCGAACCTGAACGGCGAAGATACGGGCACAAACATTTCTGTCCTCCCAAGATCTAATTTTTCTTTTTTTCGGACGCGAACCGACGGCTCGAACGGGAACAACTCTTCAGCAACAGCGGGAACGACGCGCGAAGCGAGCTTCGCGTTCACGCCAAAAAGCAGCGTAAGCAGCCGGTGAAGATGGAATACGGCTGCTTTCGAGAAATCGTGTGTAAGCGGACTCGTCAAAGACTTCTCGCAGAATCGCAAGAAGCATCCGGAATATTTGAGCGACAGGCTTCATGGCCTCTCCCCCACGAGGCGCGTCATCACAAAAGGCGTTTCTTTCACGCGTGCCTCGTAGCGGCCATTCAGGATTCCAACCCAATGACGGATGGATTCGATCAGAACCAAAGCGACCATCACAACGAGAACGGCGGTGACGGCCGCGTCGAGACGGTTATTGAAAATAAAACGAGCGCTCGACTTGGTCAAGGGACCCGAGGCCAGAAATCTTGCTTGCGCCAAAAAACCAACGCGCGAATCGGCGTCGAATATCTTGTGCCATGAAGCGGTGAAGGTAACGGCAACCAGCCAGATCAGCGGAAGTAACGTGACTGCAGCGTAACGCGCGCGATGCATCTTGATGATGATCGTTGTGGCAACGCAGAGAGCTACTGTAGCCAGTAGTTGATTGGCGATGCCGAACAACGGCCACAACGAATTGATACCTCCGAGCGGATCCTTCACTCCTTGCCACAGAAAAAGTCCCCATGCCGCGACCACGAGTGCGCTCGTAGCAAGAATCGACGGATACCAACTCGTGCGTCCCAGCGGTTTGTAGATGTGCCCCAGGGCATCTTGAATCATGAAGCGCGCGACGCGCGTTCCCGCATCAAGAATGGTCAAGATGAAAAGAGCCTCGAACATGACGGCGAAGTGATACCACATCGCCATGAGCGTCGATCCGCCGAGGCTTTGCGAGAAGATGTGCGCCATCCCGAGCGCGAAGGCCGGAGCGCCACCCGTACGATTAAATAGTGTCTGTTCCCCAACCTGGTGAGCGAGCACTTGCATGTCGGCGGCGGTGACGAGGAACCCCCACCGCGAGATCGTGGCGGTTGCAGCCTCGGCAGTCTGGCCCACGATTCCGGCAGGACTGTTCACTGCGAAATAGACTCCCGGTTGAAGCACGCAGGCTGCGACTACGGCCATGACAGCCACTGCCGCTTCGGCCATCATGGCCCCGTAGCCGACCATGGGAATTTCGGTTTCTCGAGCGATGAGCTTCGGCGTGGTGCCGCTTGAGATGAGCGAATGGAAACCGCTAATGGCTCCGCACGCAATCGTGATGAACGCGAACGGAAAGATCTTGCCAGCGAAGACCGGGCCTGTGCCGTCGATGAAGCGGGTGAGCGCAGGCATGTGCAAGGTGGGGTGCATTACGAGGATGCCGATGGCTAGCAGAGCGATTGTTCCCAGCTTGACGAAGGTGCTCAGGTAGTCGCGAGGAGCGAGGAGGAGCCACACCGGAAGCGCCGAAGCGGCGAAAGCGTAGATCAGGATTAGCACCGCCAGCGTGGGAGCGGTGAGAGTGAAGGCGTGTGAGACCAAGGGATTTTGCGAAGCCCACTGGCCTCCCCAGATCGCGAGCATGACGAGCACGAATCCCAGGATGGACGCTTCAAGAACTTTGCCCGGCCTGATGCGGCGCAGGTAGACGCCCATCAGCAACGCGATGGGAATAGTCATGGCGATCGTGAACGTGCCCCACGGGCTGTCCTTGAGAGCGTTGACGACAACGAGGGCCACAACGGCGAGGAGGATAACCAGGATTGCGATCACGGCGGCGTAGGCGACGAATCCGCCGAGAGCTCCGGTTTCTTCCTTCGCCATTTCGGTGAGCGACTTCCCGTCGCGGCGGACGGAAAAAAGAAGAATCACGAAATCCTGCACGCAGCCGGCGAACACTGCGCCCACAAGGATCCAAAGAGTGCCGGGAAGATATCCGAACTGGGCAGCGAGCACGGGGCCGACCAGAGGTCCGGGGCCAGCGATGGCAGCGAAGTGGTGTCCGAAGACCACCCACTTGTTGGTGACAAGAAAATCGCGACCGTTCTCGAGGCGTTCGGCGGGCGTCGCGCGCCGCGCATCGATGGCCAGAACCTTGGCGGCGATGAAGGAACTATAGAAACGATATCCGAGAGCGAAGCAGCAGGTCGCAGCGGCCACCAGCCAGAGAGCATTGATCGGCTCTCCGCGACGAATAGCGATCACGCCGACCGAAACCACGGCCATCAAAACGACAATAACCCATAAAAAAGATGACAGGGCCCTGTTCATTCAGTCGAGCATTGTGTCTGAACTGCTGGTCAAAGTTCAATCCAAATGTGAACGATGGGACGCGCCAAAACGTTTTTCTCTCGGCCAAGCTTCATTTTCTGGGCCATTCGTTTAGTGTTACTCTATGTGTTCCGAACGATTGTCACCCCAGTGTTTTCGGGCCATTTCGTGACTCCTCGATAGCCGGGGTGCATTGCGAGGATTCATCCTGAACTCATAATTTGGAAGAGGAGCATACGATGAAGATTGGCATATTAACGGGCGGAGGCGACTGTCCCGGACTCAATGCAGTGATTCGAGCTGTGGTTCGCAAGGGAATTTTCCACTACCACGACGAGTTCGTCGGATTTCTGGAGGGGTGGCGCGGATTGATCGAGAACCAGAGCATGCCGCTGGATCTCGATGCGGTGAGCGGTATCCTGCCACGCGGTGGAACAATTTTGCGGACGTCGCGAACGAATCCGTCGAAGCGTCCGGATGGCTTCGATCGTTGCATCAGCACCATCCAGGCTCACAAGATCGATGCTTTGGTGGCCATCGGCGGCGATGACACGCTTTCGGTCGCCCAGAAGCTGCATGAAAAGAACGTGAAGGTCGTCGGCGTTCCGAAGACCATCGACAACGACCTGGGCGGAACCGACTACACGTTCGGATTCGATACGGCCTGCAACATCGTTTGCGAAGCGATTGACCGCGTGCATACCACGGCCGAGGCGCACAACCGTGTCATGGTGGTCGAGGTGATGGGCCGGGATGCAGGCTGGATCGCGCTGTACAGCGGGATTGCGGGCGGTGCGGATGCGATTCTGATTCCCGAGCGGCCTTTCGATGTCGACAAGGTTGCGGAATCAATTCGCCAGCGTCACGAGCGCGGACGGTACTTCTCGATCGTCGTTGTAGCCGAGGGCGCGAAGTTTGCGACTGGCGCCGGCGCTCCCGTCGTACAGGACATGGGAAAAGACGAGTTCGGCCATGCCAAATTGGGCGGCATCGCCAACATACTGGCGCGTGAAATTGAGAAGCGCACCGGATTCGAAACACGCGCGGTCGTGCTCGGGCATATTCAGCGTGGCGGTTCTCCGACCGCATTCGACCGAGTGCTGGCTACTAGATATGGGCTGGGCGCGATCGACATGGTACACCGCGGCGAGTTCGGCTGCATGGCGGCGCTGCGCTCGAACAAAGTCGTGTCCGTCACACTGAAGGAAGCGATTTCCAAGAACCGTGTCGTCGACGACGAAATGATTCAAATCGCCGGCGGGCTGTTCGAAGAGATTGGCGTCAAGGAAGCCGCGGGCAAATAGAAGTCTTGAATTCGGCCTCCTCCGCTGTCAGGCGGGCGGAGGCCGTATCTTCGAATGCTGGCGGGCCAAATCGCGACGCTCTTCTGATGAGCATGCAGAACCTTTACGCCCGGCTCGCGCCATCCCTGTTGTTGATCATTGAGCTGATTCTGACGTTCGCCAGCATTCTGCTGGTGCTTCGATCGCGGAGGCATAGGCAGCCGCGCCCTCCATCCTCAGTGTCGCGGTGGTTCTCCGGACGATTCGGACTCCTGGCGCGACGGCGTGGCCTCGCTGTGTTCTGTGTCGGAGCAGGAGTGTTCGTTGTTCGGGTCGCTTTGATCCCGGTGCTAGGCGTTCCGCAACCGCGGTGGAACGATGAGTTCAGTTACCTTCTGGCAGCAGACACATTCGCTCACGGTAGAGTGACCAATCCCACGCATCCGATGTGGATCCATTTCGAAAGTTTCCACATCATTCAGCGTCCCACCTACATGTCGATGTATCCGCCAGCTCAGGGACTCGTATTGGCAGCAGGACAAGCGCTGGGACATCCGTGGATCGGGCAATTGCTGATCACTGCCGCAATGTGTTCGGCACTCTGCTGGATGCTGCAGGGCTGGGTGCCGCCGCAGTGGGCTCTGTTGGGCGCAATTTTGGCCGCGCTCCGGCTCGGAATTCTGAGCTATTGGATGAATACGTACTGGGGCGCCTCGGTAGCGGCGTTAGGCGGAGCGCTGGTGATCGGCGCATGGCCACGGCTACAGCGAAAGGTCTCTACAGCAAACGCTGTGCTGATGGCTGTGTGCCTTGCAATTCTTGCGAACAGTCGTCCATATGAGGGATTCGTGCTGGCGATTCCGGTTGCCGTTGCCATGGTGTTCTGGCTTATTGGATCGCGGCGACCGGCATTTCGTCTGAGCGTGCCGCGCGTGGTGATGCCCATGCTGGCGGTCCTTCTAGTCGCCGGTGCGGCAACCGGCTACTACTATTACCGGGTCACAGGAAGTGCTTTTCGCATGACCTATCAGGTCAACCGCGAGACGTACGCGACCGCTCCTTACTTCTTGTGGCAGACACCACGGAGCGAGCCGGTCTATCATCACGAAATTCTTCGGTCCTTTTATCAATGGGAGCTGGGGCGATTTGAAGACAGCCGGACCGCCGCTGGATTTCTTGAAAGCACCGGGACGAAAATTGCACAGTGGTGGCAGCTTTACCTGGGGCCGGCTCTGACGATTCCTTTCCTGGCCTTGCCTTGGGCAATTCGTGACCGGAAGCTGCGCTTTCCGTTGATCGTTTTGGCATTTCTGGCATTGGGGCTGCTGTTCCAGACATGGACGCTTCCCCACTATTTCGCGCCTGCGACTGCTCTGTTGTACTTGGTCGTTGTGCAATGTCTGAGGCACTTACAGCTTTGGCGATGGCGAGAGACGAAGCTGGGAGATGCTCTGGTCGCGTTAATTCCGGCCGTCGGTGTTGCGTTGATCCTAGTGCGGGTGGCGGCGGTGGTAGGCCATGCCGCTATCGAACCGCCGTGGCCGCGAGGAAATCTGCAGCGTCCGAAAATTGTTCATCAATTGCAGGAGATGCCGGGAGACCAGCTCGTCATCGTCAACTACCGGCCACAGCACAACGTGGACTGGGAGTGGGTGTGGAATGCGGCTGACGTCGATCACGCAAAGATCGTCTGGGCTCGCGACATGGGCCAGCAATCGAATCAGGAATTGCTCAACTATTTCAAAGGTCGACGGGTGTGGCGCCTGAACGGTGACGATCTGAACCCGGAGCTAACAGCGTATTGAGCCTGAACTTCAATTCGATGCGGCCTTGATACACTTCTCAGGTCTACTTCCACTCCATTGAAATCTCCTGGACACAACGCCCTTTGGTTGCTGCTGAGCCTTTGCGTGTGCGCGACGACATGGCTCTATGTGCATCGGATCGCAGGACCATGGACCGACGCCAAGGAACTACAGAAGGGCGGACTCAAAGCGCAAATGGGCGACCTGTATCCACGCTGGGTGGGCGCCCGCGAACTTCTGGTGCATGGGCGAAATCCCTACAGTGCCGAGGTCAGCCAGGAAATTCAGATGGCGTATTACGGGCACATTGTGACTGCGGAGGAGACGAGACAGCATGTGGTCGATGAGCAACGGTTCGCGTATCCGATTTACGTGATCTTGTTGATGGCTCCGACGATTGATACCGATTTCGCGAAAGTGCACTACTGGGCTCCATTTGCGTTGGCGTTGTTTGCCAGCCTCAGTGTCCTCTTCTGCATGCGGATTCTTGACTGGGACGTTGCATGGACAACTGGAGTGGCGCTCGTTCTCTCTACTGTAAGCAGCCCCCAGATCGTGCAGGGGTTGCGCCACCAGCAACTGGCCGTCGTGGTCGGATGTTTTCTGGTGGCGGCAGCGTGGTGCGTGCATGAGCGACGCCTTGGCGCGGCAGGGGCTCTGCTTGCATTCTCAACCATCAAGCCACAAATGGCGGCGCTTCCACTGATCTGGTTTTTCATTTGGGCGATTGGAGAGTGGCGGACACGAAACCGCTTGCTGATTGGTTTTGGAGTGACTCTAGCTGTTTTATTCTTTTCGGGCGAAATCTTTGTTCCGACTTGGCCGATTGATTTCCTGACGGGGACGGCCGCCTACCGAAATTATTTTCCGACGACGTCAGTGCTTCGCCTTCTTTTGGGGGATTGGCTCGGTATCGCAGTATCGTTGGTGATTGTCGGCTGGACTTTGGCATTCGGATGGCGGAATCGAAAAACCAGTGGAGACTCGCGAGAGTTCACCTGGGCCTTCTCAGCTTTTTTGATCGTGGCTGTGATTACCTTTCCGCTGTTTACTCCGTTCAATCAAGCGTTGCTGATTCTGCCTGCAATGCTGGTCGTCCGGGAATGGATGCGACTTCCGCGTTTGTCGCAAATCGCGTTTGCAGTTGTGGTGGCGTGGCCGTGGATCACGTCGGCCATTTTATTGCTCGCGAAGGTATCGCCGAATCCGCAAAGCTGGTTTCCTTTGATTCCGGCGTTCGCTGCGTCGGCCTTTCCACTGCTGCTGGCCCTTATTTTGTCCACAACGAAAAAGGGCGACCAGTTGTCGATGCCAGTGAAGTATTCCGCCTGAGGATGCCCGGATGCCGAATCTCGGTAATAACGATTGGCTATCGCGGACGTCGAATTCCTGGTTCACATCCAAGCGATTGCGGACTCACGGACTGATTCTGTTCCTGGCCTTGTGGTCGCTTTACGTCTGGGCTCTGTGGACACCCGGATTGCTCGATCGCAACGGAAATTTCAAGGGAACTGATTTCCTCCATTTCTATACACTCGGATCGGTTGCGAACAACCATCGCGGCGATCTGTTGTACGACGTGGACGCGCAAGCCGGCCTCGCGAGTGCGCGTGTGCAAGAGGCAGCGGGCATCCGATACTTGCCGCTGTATCCTCCGCAGGTATCGCTGCTGTTCCGGCCGTTTGCAGTCTTGCCTTACTGGTGGGCGCTGGCGTCCTGGTGGCTCTGCTGCACGATCCTGTATGGCGCGTGTTGCTATTGGATCTGGCGCACATGCCCTCACCTGCGGGACTTTGGCTGGACCATTTTCGTTTTGGCGGCGGCGTTTCCCGGGTTCTTCAATGTGATTGCGTGGGGGCAGACCTCCGCCATTGCGCTCGCATGCTTCACAGCGATGTTTTTCCTGCTGAGAGCACGGCGGAATTTCTGGGCTGGAGTCGCACTTGGGTGCCTAATTTTCAAGCCGCAGTTAGGAGTGGCGGCAGCGATTGTGTTTGTGGGCGTCGGCGCGTGGAGAGTCGTTGCTGGCGCCGCCGTTTCTTCCGCGATGCAACTGCTGATCGGGGCTTTGTATTACGGTTTTGCCCCGGTTCAGAGATGGCTCGTTACGCTCGCGAACGTGCGCTCGAACCTAACGTTGCTTGAGCCGCGACCATACCAGACACATTCGCTGCGAACGTTCTGGTCGATGTTGGTTCCATGGACGAGCGTGGCTGAATTTTTGTACGTCACCACGGCGATCGTGATACTCGGATTAGCGATCTTACTATGGCGCAGGTCTGCACCGCTGTCTTTGCGCTTTTCTGGGCTGCTACTGGCAACAGTTCTCATCGCACCGCACTTGACCGTCTACGACCTTGTGATCCTGGCTCCCGTGTTCTTGTTGGTTGCTGATTGGCTTATCGCGCAGCCAGAAGCATCTACGCTCCGCGGGGTAGTCCCGCTGCTTTATCTTGTATACGCTCTACCGCTGCTGGGTCCCTTATCGCGATGGACGCATGTCCAGCTCTCGGTCGTTGCGATGGCTGCGTTGATCTATGTGCTGTCTTGCACGACCAGTGCTGTCGCGGGTTCCACTGGCGATGAGTTTGTGGGAGCTTGAGCTATTCGGTATCGATTGATTGGGGGCAGATCGGATTCTGCATGCGTTTTTACAGCGGCTTTTGCCACTGGGGGGACGAATGCGTCCGCCCCTACATAGGAAACGGATTTCCGAAGAGGAATTTCAGGGCGTCGGGGAAGCGGCGGGCCCAGTGCGACTCGTGATGGTTCGCGCCTTCGTCGATGACTAGTTTGAAGTGCTCATCGTCCAGGCCTGCGCGACGAAAGATCGACGCCAATTCGCGGACATCGTCCACCATGCTTCGATCGCGCTCAGGCTTTCCAGCCTCAGCCGTTCCGGTCCCTAGAAAGATTCGTTCGGGCCAATTGCGGACGGTGCGGCTCTGGCGAATCATTTGCCGATTTGACGCCCACAGCGATGGGCTCTCGATCAGCAATCGGCCAATCAATCCCGGTTTCACGGCCGCAGTGAAGAGCGAAATCAGAGCGCCTAAGGAAGATCCTCCCAGCCCGGTATTTTCAGGGCCTGTCGCGACGCGGTAGTGGCGCGCCATAAATGGCATGACGTCGTCCGTCAGGAAATCCGGATAGCGCGTCCCGGACACACGCACGATCATGGGCTGCAAAGAGCGATGAGGCATGTATTCGCGGATACGATCTCTGCCGGCGTTGTCCATACCAACGATGATCATGGGCGGAACCACGCCTTCACGAATCAAACGATCAGCAGTTTCGTCGACTTGCCACTCGATGCCATTGAACGAGGTCGTGGGCTCAAAAAGATTTTGCCCATCGTTGAGATAAAAAACCGGATACCGATGGCTTTCGTTTGCAGGATCGTCGTAGCCAGGTGGCAGCCACACGCGAAGGAAGCGAGTATTACGGAAGATGCGGCTGCGGAATTGGTGCAAGCGGAGATCGCCAGTCGCCGCCTCAACACGGATGACTCCCTCAGCCACTTGCGGGGTTCGCATTTCAGTTTGCTGAATATGGGCCATCCGGAATCAATGCACTTCCAGAATACAATGGCGCACGTTTTTACGCTCTAGGGGTTTTTACTCGGATGACGACCGAAAAAATGCAGATCAGAGAGATCAATGCCAGCGATGCCAGGCACAATACGCACCAGGTGGTGAGGACGTAGGCTTCGATATAAGTCAGATAGAGTGCGAACGCAAGTCCCGCAGCCGAAGCAGCAAGCAGCCAATTCGGTGTCTCAGGGCGAGATGGGCGGAAAGTGGACAGCACAAACAGTGCGATGTAACCAGCGACGCCGATTCCGGCGACCGGAAGGCCCGCGACTGTGGAGTATTCGCTGCGGTTCACAATGTCGCAGTTGAATTTTTCACTGAAATCACAGTAGGTTGTTGCCGACTTCGCAAAGTGGCGCTGTAGAGATATTCCGGAGACGATCGCTCCCGCCAGAGATAGAACTGATACGGCACTCGCAAGAAACCGATACGCTCGAGACCCTTCGGTCACGGCAGCTTGCATCCGGTCTTTTGGCTCAGTTCATTGAGAGACAGGACGCCTTCCTTCGGAGCTTCCGATCCAAATTGCCAACTGGGAAACAGTTTCACTCCTGCTGTCTTACATTCGGGAGCGAGTTCGTGGGACCCTCTAATCGCGCATTCGATATAAGGAACATTCTGGAACGATTCTCCGAACATCCGCTTTTGATCGGCGCAGTGCGGACACCAGTAGAGACCGTACATCTTCGCTTGCTTATCGGCGAGGCATTTCGCGAAGGAATCGTACTTGTCACCTCTGTAGTAGCGCCCTGCAAGGTAGGCTCCGGCAAGTAACAGCAGGACGACGCCATACATGAGAAACGTCTTTTTGCGGTCCTTGCTTGATGCGTTTTTCTTCTGCCGATCATCCGCCATGACCATGTTTTATACCACGGGATTCATGCGACCAGGTTTAGAGCCGAAGGTAGGACGGTAATCTCCTCGCAGTGTAAGGTCAGAACTTCTCCATCCACCATGACATCGACGGGTTGATCCAGATTAAATTCGACACGAGAGATGGATTTGCGCTCAGCCAAAGGGTGATTGACGTGAGTGCCGTCGTAGAGCGTGGGCAGGTTGCGAATTAATCCGAGCCTGCCGATCGGTCCCCAGCGAACGTATTCGACGAGTCCATCGTTGATTTCAGCCTGAGGCGCAATCATCATCGTGCCGCCGGTGAACTTGCTGTTGTTGAAGGTCACGAACAGGCAGCGGCGGTCATCGAATGAAGAGTCGGTTTGGACGCGCGTCGGGAAGGGGCGGCGCTTGAATCGCGCAAGAGTCAGGAAAATAGATGTGAGGTATCCGAGTTCACCCCATGAACTGAAGCGGCGTGCGCGCAGAGTAGCGACATCTGCGGAAAACCCCATACTGAGCAGATTGATGTAGTAGATGACACCCTCGCGATGCCGTAGACGCATGACGTCGCAAGGCCGGCGACGGCTGGCGAGAAGCGATTCGATTGCGTACTCGAGCCCCTTGTCGCTGAACTCTCGCAGGAAGGAATTTCCGGTTCCGACAGGAAGAAATCCGAGAGTTGGCGGCGGGCCGTCCAGAGCTTGGGGAAAAAGACCGTTAACAATTTCGTAGGAAGTTCCGTCTCCGCCGACGGCGATGAAGTTTCGAATTCCTTTTTCGTAGGCCTGACGAGCGATCTCCGTGGCCTGCTCCGGTGCACTGGTTGGAGCAACTTCGATTTCGAGGCCGCCTGCTCGCAGGCGATCGAGAGCGGGATTCAGTAGCGCGCCGCGCCGTCCGCCGCCCGCAGCGGGATTCACGATGGCTAGATAGGTTTGCCCCAAGTTCGATCCCACAAAGCTAACTTTTCACCAGTTGCCCACGCTACAGCCGTCGGGACGCCGGCGGTACTTCAGAGCGAAACTACGGCCGACCGCTCCAGTTTCTTTCCCATTTCTTCCGCCAGCACCTGGCGTTTGATCTTCATCGATGCCGTACGCGGGAAATCTTTTTCCCAGACAACGTATCCGCCAACGCGCTTGAAGTCGGGCAGGCGTCGATTGCGGGCTGAAATGTCTTCCAGCAGAATGCTGTCGAACGTTTGATTCTGTTCGAGGCGAAGGATGAGTACCAGACCCTCGCGGCCTAGTTCTTTTTTCGGCCAGATATAGTTCGCCGCGAACACCGCATATTCCTTCACCGAGAGACCGTCGAAGATCGTTTCGATGTCTTCGGGGTAAATGTTCTTTCCGCCCTCGGTGACGATCATGTTTTTCTTGCGCCCGAAAAGCTGCAAGTGTCCGTGGCGTTCAAATCGTCCAAGATCGCCTGTCAGCAGCCATCCGTCGACGATCGTTTCCAGCGTGAGTTCGGGATCATCGAGATAGTGCGACATCACGGTCTTGCTACGAACGGAGACCTCTCCGACACCTTCTTCATCCGGACTGAGAATACGCAGTTCGACTCCGGGAAGCGGCTTGCCAACCGTATCGGCGCGGAAGGGCTTCAGGTCATTCAGCGTGAGAGCCGTGCCGGCTTCAGTGAGCCCATATCCGTTAACGACTGGGATGCCGAGATCGTAGAAGAACTGCATGGTGGACGGTTCCATGAACGCTCCGCCAGTGATGAGTGCCAGCAGTTCGCCTCCAAGCCCGCGATGAATATTGGGAAGCAGCATGCGGCTGAGCTTTACGTTGGGCCGGCGCTTCGTGAGGAGGCGGTTGATCGCGATCGTAGTATTCAACAATGCTCTTTTCCATGACGGAAGCTCGTCGAACTTCGCACGCAGTCCGCGTTCGAGATTCTTTACGATCATGGGAACCAAGGCAACGTAGGTGATGCGGTAGCGCACGAACGCGTCGCGAACGAATTCCGGACGCAGTGTGCGCAGGTGTACAACGCAGGCTCCGCAGACGAACGGTCCGACGAAGCCAACCATGAAATCGATCGCGTGATTGGTCGGCAAAATGCTCAGGTAGCGCACACCAGGCCAAAAGGGGTACCACGCCGTCAGCGATCGGCATTGCTCGAGATAGTTTTCGTGCGTGAGCACGCAGCCCTTCGGACTCCCTCCGGTTCCTGAGGAATAGACGATGCAGGCCACATCGTCTTTCTGGCGCATGATGAAGTCCGGCGCGCCTTTGCGCTTGAAGTCTTCCCAGCGGAAAGCCCCGGCCAGATCGGTGCCGAGCGGTGCTTCGGTGACGAGGACAATCTTGGTACTGATTTGCTGAAATTCCGGCGCCTGCATGATCGCGCGCCACAAGTGATACTCGATGATGAGGACCTTGGCCTTGGAGTGGGCGAGGAGTTGAAGGTGCTCGTCGGCGGTCAACTTGTAATCGAGAGGAACGAGCACGCCGCCGCAATAAAAGATCGCGTACGCCGAGATCAGCCACTTCGACTGGTTCGTCATGATGATGGCGGCGCGGTCGTTGGGATCGAAGTCGGCGTCTTCAAGCGCCCTGGCCAGCGGCAGCGCGATCTCTTTGAAATCGGAGTAGGTCAGACGGACTTTTTCACGGTCCCGTTCTGCCTCAATGAGGCAGATCTCCGTGGAAAAGCGGTCGAGCGCATCGCGCAGAACCGCGCCCAGACACGTGTATTGATTGAGGTCGAGCATCAACGATTCATTTCACCACAGAGGCATGAAGACTCGAAGGCGGACTTAGTTATCAATTGACCACCTGTGATGAGTCGATTCGCATTGGGAGTTCGCAGAACGGTGAGTACACGACGCTGAATTGTGAGTTTTCCTACAGCCGCGCCTGGATCTTCGATGCCAAAGTCCGAAAGTCACTCACGCCCTGCAGTTCATAGTCCGGCAATTCGACGTGAAAATGATTTTCCAGCTTGGTCAGCAGGTCCAAGGTTTGCAGGCTATCAATTCCGAGAGCTTTGAAGAAGTCCTCGTCTGGTGAGAGCTTTTCGCGTGGCACCTTGAAGTGCGCGGCGGCGAGGTTCAGTATCTCGTCGAGTGTTTTTTCGGCTGTTTCCATAGAATGTATCTTAATTCAGTTTCGATCAGGGTAAGTAAGGTTGCGCGTCCGTGCTTTCAACGAACTTTTTCAGGCCCGCCTGCACGGCCGGACGCTGAAACAGCTCGCAGAAAATATCGATCTCCCGCCGTAGCTCCTCGTCAGGAATTGGCTTGATGAAACGCTTTGCGGCGATCGCGGTCTGGCGATCAAATTTGCCCAACTGCGTTGCCGTCGATCGGGCCGCGCGCAGGACCTCGCCTTCGGATACAACCTGGCTGACCAATCCGATCTGGTGTGCCTTGGTGGCGTTGAAGCTGCGCCCGGTCAACAGCAAGTCGCGAACCACGGCGTTCCCGAGATCGCGATTCAGGCGGGGAATGCCGCCGAACCCGGGAATCAATCCCAGCCGCAGTTCCGGAAAGCAGAAGCGCGCCAGCTTGTCCGCAAAGATCAAATCGCAGACCAAGGCGAGTTCAAATCCACCGCCGAAGGTGACGCCATGCACCGCGGCGATGGTGGTCAACGGGGATGCATCGATCCGATTCAGCACGCGATGGATACGTTCAAGGAAATCTCGAACACCCGCAGCGGCTTGCGACGTTTCCATGGCGCTGGAACGCTGGTAGAGCTCGCGAAGATCGGCCCCGGCGCAAAAGCCGCACTTCAATTCGCTGTAGACGATGATCGTGTGAGCGTCCTTTTCCAGGTCGTCGAGCGCCAGGCAAAACTCTTCCAACTCGGCCAAGGAAAGCGTACCCAGCTCGTTGCAGGGAGCGCGGTGAAGCGAGAGTTCAACGACACCTTTGTCCTCGACCCACGACAACGCCTGCCCCTCATGTTTCGTCACTGCCAAGCTGTCCCTTTCGAAGCCGGCGCTATCCGGCTTGTTTCACCTGGTAGATGCTTTCGATCTCGTTTTTCAAGCGGGCCGAGATCAGGTCACGCTTTAACTTGCCATTCGCCGTCAGCATTCCATTCTCGATGGAAAAAGGCTCCGGCCGCAGGTGGAACGCGCGTACCTGCTTATAGTGCGGGAATGCAGAATTTGCGGCGTCGAGCGCAGACTGCGCTTGTTCGTTGGTCACAGGACCGGTAATGATTGCCGAAAGATATCCGCGGCCATTACCGACAATCACGACCTGAGTGCCCGGCAAGTTGCGCGAGATTTCGTCCTCGATCGTCTCGGGCGGGATCTTGTGGCCGGAGCTAAGAACAATCAGATTCTTGAGTCGGCCAACGATGCGCCACGTACCGGTCTCGTCCAGTTCGCCCTGATCTCCGGTATGAAACCAGCCATTCCGCAATACTTCCGCAGTCTGCTGGGGACGGTTCCAGTATCCGGGGAAAACGTTGGGACCGCGGATCACGATCTCTTCGTTTTCGGCAAGCCGCATCTCGATACCTGTGATCGAAGGTCCGACTCGGCCGGGAACGGGCTTGTGTGGATCATCCATCGTGCAGATGCCTGTAGTCTCCGTAAGTCCATAAACCTGTAACACGGGGATGCCCAGCATTTTGAAGTAATCCTGCGTTTCAGGCGGAAGAGGAGCCGATCCGCAGATCAGGGCCCTCAAATTCTCGCCAACCATTTTCTTTCGGATCGTGGGAAACACGATGGAGTTCGCAAGGCGAAGCCAAAGGCCATCCCCGGTCGCGGGCTTCCCTTCTTTGCGGAACCACGCCGCTTTCGCGCGGGAATAGATCAACTGTCCGATGCCACCCTTTTTCGCAATGTGCTCGTCCACCGCTCGCCGCATGCGCTCCAGCAACTGCGGGACGTTCAGGAAATAGTGAGGAGCCACGGCAGGCATGTCGTTGGGAATTTTCGTGAGATCGGTGTTCAGGGTGACGAGGCTTCCCTGCAGCATAAACGTCAACACCGCAATCCACGACGCGCAAAAGCTGAATGGCAAGTAGTGGAAGATGCGATCCTGCCCGGTTCGTCCGCCCATCAGTGAATCCAGCCTGCCGGATGTGCAGCCGAGCATGAAGCCTACGCTGGCGGCGGTAAGCACGACGCCCTTTGCTTCGCCTGATGTACCTGAGGTGTAGATGATGGTGACGGGGTCTTCATCACGGACCTGGGGGCGATCCAAGGTCACTCCCTCGATGCCGGAAAAGACTTCTTCGAAGAGGTAATGGGGAGGGGCATCCGCCCACGCCTGCTGGATTCCCGCCCGTAGGGCAGCATCGCCGCAGCAAATCAAAGAGGGTGTGCTGTCCTTGATCATCGCGACCAGTTCTGCGGGCGCCTGCCGAAAATAGAGCGGAACAACGATAAGCCCCTCCGCGATCGCAGCGAGATCCATCGCGATCCAGCGGATACTATTGGCCGCCAACAGCCCAATCCGGTCGCCCTTGTTGAGTTTTTTCGAGACGAGAAACGTGCGGGCCTTTTCCACCAGCGCGAGGAATTCCACGCCGTTCACACCTGTAATCTGACCATCGCGAATCTCCTGCAGAACTGCCGTGTTGTCGGCAGTTTTGAGTTGCGCGAAGATTTCTCCTACGAATGGCATGAGGTGAATATCGGCTTGGTCGCTTAACTATAAGCGGAGGCCAATTCCCGCAACGATGGATTCATCGGGGGTAAGTAGTCCTCCCAACTCCATTCGCCAGTTCGCGTCGGGAAGTCGGGGTAGCGCCGTTGTACTTCTTCTTCGAAGAAAACGCCCATTTTCGCCATAACTTTCAGATTTTTCACCACGGTGCGCGCGATGCCGTCGGATATGCGTTCGCCCTGGGTCGCCAGTATCTCAAGAGCAGCCAGAAGCTTCGGCTCAAGGTCGGGATCATCCACGGTCATCAGCAACTCTTGATGTCCGCGCTCGCGCATCAGGTTGCGGATGCGTTCGTCCATGGTGATGCCGGCAGAGGGCACCAATCCGGGCATGGAGGTCACGATGCCGTGATAGCGAGACGAGGCCATCATGTGGCACGAGCGCAGAATGCTGACCAGTTCGTACATGCTGTACTGGTCAGAAGTCAGGACGGGCACACCGCCAAGTTTTTCAGATATACGGTTCGCCGGACGCGCATCGAGCCGCTCGGTGGCAACAAGAATGACAAACACATTGCGCTGCTTTCGAAACGCATCCACGGCATTTGCGATCGAAGTCAGATAGTGCTGATAGGCGCGATCGGCGGCCGGCCCGGAGTTATGAAAGTAAACAGTCCGGTAGTGGCTGCTCTTGTAAGCTCCGGTCAATGTCCGCAATGCGTACTTGGCGACCGAGGCTTTCACCGGCCATTCAAAAGGATTGATCGGGCAGACGACGAGCACGGGCGTTCGACCGTCCCAGCCAACCTGTTTCAGAACGCTTTGTCCGTATTCAGGGGGCTTGGGTTCAAAGGTCCATGCGGTGTCGGTGCCAAGCTCGGTAGTTACACCGAGTTCGCGAAGCACGGTGCGCGATTCTTCGTTCCTCGTAATAACCAGCGAATTTTTGCAATAGCGGCCGCACATCTTCGCTACGAGCGGATCCATATGGCCGGCTTCTGCACCGTATCCGACCGATAGCTTGTTCTCGACCGCTGCGATGCCCAACGAGCCGATCATCATCGTTGTGAGGGCATTGGCGAACTTGCTCTTGAACATGGAGCCTTCACAAGCAACTACGCCATGATGACGGGGCACTTCGTTGAAGAGGAACGGCGGAAAGATATCCGGAAGATGAACCTGTGTTGTGCCGTCGAAATAACCTGTGGAGAATTCGAAGTTCTGGCTCATCACGCTGAAGTCGACACGGTCGGCGCCCAGAATGTGACGCAGCTGGCGCAACATTTCTTCCACGCGGACATCTGAGCCCATGTTGCGCGTGCCGTTGTATCCGGCAAAGAGAAGTTTCAACTTTTCGCCCGCCTGCCAGCGCTTATTGCCGCCCAGCATCCAGCGAGTTTTGACGCGCTCGATGTTGCCGCTGACCCAAGCCTCGAGAATGAAGTCCATCATGCGGCAGTTCCTCCGCGAGCCGCCGGCCATGGCTGGTAGTTGTATTGGAAGTTGTTTTCGCGGCTGAACCTCAGCAACTGCAAGCTGTATTGCGAAAACGGAACCGGCTTGCGTCCAAGTTCGGAGGTGACGCGAGTGTTGTCGAAGACGGTGTTCCAAACCAGATATGGCATGAAAACTTTAAGGAGTGAGGCGCCGTATCCGAGATCTCCCTTGCGATTGGAAAGGAAGTTCACGGAGCCTGCGAAAGGCTTCTCGGTAAAGGGAATGAAAACCGGCTTGCGCTTCTGCTGAGCGGAGGCCAGCGCCGTGGTTAGTTCGCGAAAAGTCTGAGACGAGGTGCCGGACGACAGGTGGTACGTGTCGAATTGCGGCGCATCCTTCGAATGCAGTGTAGCGATCGCATCGGCGACGAAATCCACATTGACGATGTCGATTTTGTCGTTGGGGCGAAACGGCAGTGCTGGCAGGCCTGCCAGAAACACGAATGCCTTGACCATTTCGAACTGCGTGGTTTCAGGGCGGCGGCTGTCACCGAGCACAATGCTTGGACGAAAGATCGTCTTGGGAGTATCTGGCAGCAGTACACGCGCCATGTGTTCGCAGAATTTCTTGGTTCGCGCGTACGGATCGTAGTCGGAGCGATCCCATTCGATAGAACGGTCTTCTGTCACTACTTCGTTGCTTCGCTTCCCTGCCACGGCAACTGTGCTGACTTCACTAAAGCGCCGCAGACCGTGGTAGTGCTCCGCGTGGCGGGCCAGAGTAAGGACTTCCAACGTGCCGCGGAGATTTACGTTGAGGCAGGTCTTTTCTGACTTGCGATTGAGCGAGGCCGCACAGTGAATCACGGAATCGGTGGTGTGGACCAGACGTTCGTACTCGTCGCGGCCAAGCCCGAATCCGGATTCTGTCAGGTCACCCACGAAGATCCTGATCTTTGTTTGAAGAAATTCGAAGAAGCGCGGAAAGTCCAGATGAAGCTGGAGCGAGCGCCAGAGGCGCATTTGCGCGTCCTGAGGATCGCGCGCACGAACCAGCAGGTTTAAGGACGCTCCATGGTCCGCAAGAAGATTGGCGGCAACATGTGAGCCGATGTATCCGGTTGATCCGGTCAGGAATATCGCCACGTTGCTCCGTTAGTCCCAGTCCTCACGGCATCGCCGTTGGTGGGCGCCAGCTGAAATGTACGCGGAGGCCGCGCCTCCAAAGGACGTCCTTCAATCAGCGGATATGTCCAACGCCGCAGAGCAGGAATGTGGATGTTGATCCAGTATTCCCACCAATCGAGCGAACGCGTGTGGTATCCGAATTGTTCACGCTCTTCAGGTACGAGCGCGTAGGAAAGCTTCTCGACATTTTCCGCGGTGAAATCGTGCTCGTTCAGCAGAATGAAAGGCTCGAATAATTCGATCAGCTTCTCGAGTCGCTCGAGGCTCCGCTCCGTTTTTACCAGAGGCGCTTTCTTCAGAGGCAACGGGGCCATAATTCGCTGGATGGATTTCACGATCGCTTTTTGCGCTGGAGCCGACATACGGTTGTATCGCGTCTTGGAAACCGGAATCGCGTCAAACCGCAACCGCAGCCACGACTCCAGGCCTTCCTGCGCCCGATAATGTTTACGGTGCGCCAGCGACGTCAGTTCAATCGAACGTCCCATGTCGCAGGGATTGGTGACCGAAGTGGCAAGCTGGTACATCGGTTCGTGCCGGCGTTCCATGACCGCCGCGCCGATAAGCGTCATCCCGTTGCAGACATCGTCGACCGGAATGATATCGAGGCGTTTCTTCTCGTTCGACGGCAGTTGACGAAAATAAGTGCCCAACAGGTAGGAGAGCGACGCCGAAGTGTTGATGCCTTCATTCCACCCGACGAACGGCTTCGCGACTGAGGTTTCGACGATCGCTGGACGGACGATCGCAACCGGCAGCCCGACGCCATACTTCGCGATCAGTGATTCGGCAAGACTCTTGGTCAGCGTGTAGGTGTTGGGCCAGCCCAATTCCTTGGCGCGCTGCGTCCCGGCGTCCGTGAGATAAGTTTTCAACCAGCGGACGCGGTTCTTGCGAATCTGATTATCCAGAGCCGCACCCTGCAGATTCTTGGCCGCGTGCTCCTTGGCTTGCGCCTGCGTGCGGAGAAGCGATGTGATCTCTTCACTCTCGGAACGCGCATCGCCTTGCTTTACCAGTTCCTGTAACGAGCGCCATTCCTGTTCGGCATCGTATGTGGCAAGACCGCGCGGCGTGTAGTTGGGAACCAGTTTCTCGCCTACCCGGCCGTCCTGCTCACCGGCGACGTAGCAGGTCGAAAGATGAAGAAGTCCGGCGTGATCGGAGCTGCGTACGAATTCAAGGATGTTGAGGGCGGCGTCAGTGTTGGTCGCCAACGCATCACGCAGGTCGGGATTGAAGTCCGTGAGGCCTGAGCTGTTAACGATCAGATCGAGATTTCTCTGGAGGTAGTGTGCGATTTCGTCGCTCAGGCCGAGGCCGGGCTGAGTGACGTCTCCTTCAACTACTTCAATCTTCTCGCGCAGAAAATCGCCGAGATGGTCGCCGTATTTTTCGAACAGCGGATCAAATACGGGAGAATCTTCGACCATCTTCTCGAAGCGGCGCTCCGCCGGGTTCGACTTTTGACGGCGAATCAGCAGGCATACTCTTTTGACTTCGGGCAGATCGAGAAGCAGGTTTGCCAGCCAGACCTTGCCAATGAATCCAGTCACGCCGATGAGCATGACCTGCTTTCCTGCAAACGACTTACGGACCGAAAATCCTTGTTGCTGGCGGCTTCCTTCGAAGTGAACGATGGGCTGAGGCGGCGCGATGTTTTCACGGGCCGCGGGACTGATAGCGCCACGCAGTTCTTCAAATGAAATGTCCAAATGACGCGCCAGTGTTTTAGGAGCGCGCCTGCCATCGGGCATGTTTTCGCGAAACGGAGCGAAGGCTCCGCGCGGACGAATCACAGGATCAAGCAGCCGGCCGGTAGCCACGCCATCGCGGAATTCCAGCCGATTCGCGACGATGTGCTTCACGCCCAGATGCTGCGCCAGTGGCCTCATCACGTGATCCAATGCCTGGCTGACGAGCACGACATCCGCTCCAGACTGCACAAGCTCCTGAACCTGTTGCACCCCGCGCTCTTTCAGGCGAGGCCTCAATTTGTACTGGAAGTACTCTTCCCCCAGCAGGTCAAGCCGGTCCCGCGTAACGCCGCGCAACACGGTATGCACCATGCGGGTCGCGAACTTGCGATTCGTGGAATACAGGAATGGGCGGAGTGCGGCCATCAGGAAGATCAGCCCTCTCCGACGGAAACGCTCGGAGAAAGTCTGCGCATTCCAGGTAAAAAATGCGACCGGACGGACCACGGTCAAGTCGAGAAGACTACCTTCGACCCGCCAGTAGACGGTAGGCGCCACAGCGGAATTGAGGTTCGTCTGATCCAATCTGTGCTAGACCGTTACCAAGGGCTCCATGGGTTAAGAACGAAACGTCTATTGTAAACAATAGATCGCGGAGAGCGAAGTGAAGCTGTCTCTTTTCAATCCTTTCCACGCGCAGGGCCAGGCGGCTGGTACTCTGGGACGTCGCCTCGTGGCCCTGTCCTGCCGACAATAAGCGCTGTTGTGCCGCTGACGGCGATTGTGGCTCCGATCGCCAATAGTCCACCACGGAATCCACCGTTCCCTGTGCGGAACCACCCAATAATATCCGGACCGAAATAGCCCCCGAGATTAGCCAGCGAATTGATGACGGCGATTCCGGCAGCGGCCGAGAGGCCCGTCATTCGCGAAGTCGCCATCGCCCAGAACGGTCCAACCATCGCCTCCGCACCCGCCATGCCGAGCGCGAGGCCACTGACTACCATGAAGGTTGAATGTCCATATCCCGCCGCGATCAAGCCAAGAGCCCCGGCGAATGCCGGGATCGCCGTGTGCCAGCGCCGCTCGTTCTTTCGGTCGGAATGAACCCCAACCAAGACCATGGCGATCGTCGTTAGGACGAAAGGAAGCACCGCTACCACCCCGGTACCGAAGTAGCTGAATCCTGAGAAGGCTCGTATGACGCTGGGCAGCCAAAGGGTCACCCCGTACATGGTGGTGGACACACCAAAATAGACGAGGGACAACATCCAGATTCTGCCGCTGAATAAGACGGACCAGATGCCCCGGAACGGCACACCGGACTCCGACTTTTGCTCCTTGGCCAAGCTCTCGACGAGCCACTCCCGCTCTTCATCCTTCAACCAGTGCGCGTCTTTCGGAGTGTCGGCTAGTGTCCAGAAAACCACCGCTCCCAGAAGAATGGCGGGTAAGCCTTCTATCAGAAACATCCATTGCCAGCCGGAAAGGCCACCGCCATGGACACCGAGCAGAGCTCCGGAGATCGGGCTGCCGATGATTCCAGCAAGCGGATTCGCGGTCATAAACCATGCGACCGCGCGGGCCCGGGCACTGGCTGGAAACCAGCGCTTCATGTAAAGGATAATGCCAGGAAAGAATCCCGCCTCGGCCGCACCGAGCAGGAAGCGCATGGTGTAAAAGCTGACCGGGCCGCGGATGAAAATCATGAGGCACGAGACGACGCCCCAGGTGATCATCAGTGCAGCGATCCAGCGACGGACGCCGAGCTTCTCCAAAATGAGGTTGCTCGGGAGCTGAAACAAGAAATAGCCGATGAAAAACATGCCTCCTGCTCGGCCGATGGCTCGCTCAGAAAGATCAAGCTGGCTGCGCATTTGCAGCACCCCGAAGCTCACATTGATGCGGTCGAGGTAGGCGACAATATAAAGAAGAAAAAGAAAGGGCATCAACCGCCACATCAGCCGGGAGACTACTGCGGATTGGAGCCGCTCAGGGGCAGTGTCCAAGAGAAGAATCCGGTGGCGCGTCGAAGACCAATGTGCGGCGTGAGGATTTTACCCCAAGCTGAGTTGCTTTCGAATCTCAGCCACGATTTTGTCGGGCGACGCAGCGATCGAAACCGTCACGGCATTCTCCGGTTCTTCCAAATCGGCCAGTTGACTGGCCAGAATGGCTTCACCGGCGAAGTGACCGTGCCGGGAGCGAAGGCGATCCGCGATCAGTTCGGCATCACCTCGCAGAAAGACGAATCGCACTTCCGGCGCGGCAAGCCGGTCACGGTAGGCCCGCTTCAGAGCCGAGCACGCGAGTACTACGCTTTGACCCGCTGAAGTCCATTCCAGGATTGCACCGTGCAGACGTTCGAGCCAAGGTGCTCGATCCTCGTCGGTGAGCGGAATGCCGCTGCGAATTTTCTCCACGTTTGACTTGGGATGATAATCGTCAGCATCCCCGAACTCCCAGTTCATCTGGGAAGCCAGCAGTTGCCCCACGGTCGTCTTGCCTGCACCCACGACTCCCATCACGATCACAATCATCGCTAGATTTTAGTGCGCTCACTTTTTGGAATAGGTTTTTTCGGCGCCGGTTCTCTGGTTGGTCAGTGTGAACGAACCGTCATTCGAAGCCGTAACCTTGATGTACTTCCCTTCGCAATTTTCTTTCACGTTGGCGGTGTGGTCTGCGTCGACGTTGTGATCCTTATCCAACTCGGCGGCATAGTGAAGTTGCCACAGCTCTTCGATCCCAGGGGAGTCGTGAAGGATCTGCCAGGCGGCAACGCTGCTTCCCTTGCGGGCTCCGTTGGCGATCACACCCACTCGGGGATGGAGCGCCCAAACCAGCGCCTTGGGATTCGAGGAATCCATTCCATGATGGGTGGAGAGAAACAAATCCACCGTTCCAATCATGTTGTTCGGGCACGCCAGCTCCAGCTCTTTCTTTTTCGTCAGATCTCCAAGGTCGAGAAAACGGAAGGGGCCATAGGTGACAAGGACTCCCAACGAACGAGAGTTCTCGGATTTGTCATCTGGCGGCGCGGGCTCGGATGAGCAGTAGGAATTCGCCTGACCTGCAGGCGCCAGAGGACTGGCGATGTGATCTCCGGCTGATGTAAGAACGCGAATTTCAACGTCTTTCATCGGGACACCCCAGCCTGGCTTGACAACCACGTGACCATGTCCGGAGATGGCTTTCTCGTATGCGGCGTAGTCGACACGTGCCGCCTCGGAGTCTTCCTGGTTCGGGCCGTGATCGACAAACGTACCGACCTTGATGCCGTCCACAAGCTGAGGAACACCGCCCACGTGGTCGCGATGGTAGTGCGTGATCATGACGTAGTCGAGCTGCTTGATTCCCGCCTGGTGTGCCGCCGCAATGATCCGGTCCGCGTCGCGTCCCTCATATCCGGGCCAGCCTGCATCTATGAGAAGAGACTGGCCAGACGGGGTGACAATGAGAGTCGCCGCGGCCCCCTCAACATCAATGAAGTAAATCTGAAGAGCTTTCGCACTGCCGGCGGCTGAACAGCAAGGAACGAACGCGAACAAAGACAGACCGAGGATTGCAATCAGAGAGCGATGCATCGGCAGGCACCTATTTCGAAGATTGCGGACGATTATGTCACGCGCCGGGTGGAATTGATCAAAGATGTGGGTAAAGCTGGTCGAATCGAGGACGGGCTAAGATCATACTGGGCGTTTTCGATCCTTCGGATTGCTTCTCCTTGTCCGATTTCGGCTTGCCCCAACGCAGTGGAGAACTACGGTGAATGGTCACAGGCCGTGAACCCTTTTGTAAGGATTTTCACATTTGTTTTACAAAGTAAAGGCAATCGGGAACAGGTTTGGCATGGAGAATCTCTTAATCTGTGCGAAAAAAGAAAGGTGAAACACCGTTGCGATGGCCTGGAGAAATAATCGGACGTATCTCCCGCGGTCGGGCCTCGTGCTGCCCTACTATTCAGATTTGGCTACCGATCCTGGCTGGGATCATGCTCGTCCTGTCGGTGCAACCGACTTGGGCCGCTAAAGAGAAGGGCAAAGACGCCGCACAGTATGGAGCCGGCCTGGTTGTCAACGTTCCCTTCGCTGAGGATCAAGTTTTGCAGATTGTGCAGGAGGTCGCTCAGAACGGCATCATCCGGGGCACTAAGGAGTACAACAAGGACGAGTACGTCAGCGGTGCGGCCGAGATCCCCTCAACCAAGGTTTTCTCCGATTGGACCGAGGGCGGAAAAGTGTTCTACAAGGTCAGGCTCAAAGCGCTGAATCCCCAAAATTTCAAAGATACGAACGACGTCGGAACGCTTGCGGTGCGCTACGTCATACAGGGTCAGGACGACGAGCACACAGTACTGCGGATCGATGCGCGTTTCATTGAGGACTACCGCCGGATATCCCACGCATCCAACGGCTCGGTCGAAGGCGCCGAGTACAAAACAATTCACGACCGGCTCGAAGACATGGAAGCGATCAAGGCGCAGACGGCGGAGTCTGAAAAAGAAAAGCAGAAGTATCTCGCGAATGAGCATGCGACGAGTTCGGAAGCCGGGGCCCCTACGGTATTCGACCCTGCAGCGCCGAAAGGTGATCCACCGCCTGCCGCAACTGCGACGACCACAACTCCGCCGCAAACTCTTGAGCAGCGGGTGCACGATCTGCGACACCAGGTACAGCGATTGGTGAAGGCGCCCGGCGCACCATTGAAAGCCGCGCCCTTTCACACCGCAAGCACATTGCAATCGCTGCCCGAAGGGACCGAGGTACTTGTCGAGATCACCACGCCCTACTGGTTCGGAGTTGAGACCCACGCCGGCCAGCACGGATGGATCATGCGCGACGAACTGGAGATGCTTCCGTGAAAGCTGGATTACGCGCTACAACTCGACTCAGCCTGGTGGTAGCAGGGGCTTTCACGTTAGCAATACTCTCGCAGAAACTGGAATCGCAGACGGGTCCCGAGCAACGGGTATTTCCACAGTCGAAGGCTGCGATTGAGAAGGCTCTCAAGCAGATGCAGCCGTCCATGTCCGGAAGGCTGCCTACGCTAGAAGGTTTTGCCAAACCCGGCGAACATGCCCTCAGCCGATATCAACGCGGCTACTACCAGTCTTCGGTGGAAGTATCCGTCAGCGGTTCCGGGAAAAGCACCGTGCAAGTGCGCACGAAGCTGACGGCTTGGTACGCGGATCCGGCGGGCACGGGCTCCGGATATCAGGCACTGACATCGAACGGTCGGATCGAATCTGACATTCTGGACCAACTTTCCGAGAAACTGGGAAACAGTTTGCCCGATAAGGAAACCGGGGCGGCTGGAACGACGGCAGCAAGAGCAGTTCCCTCTTCGGAGCCCGAAGACTCAGCTTCGGCTTCGAAATTCCCGCGGCCCGAAACGACATTCTCATCTTCGCTGAGCCATGGCATGTCACCTCGTCCGGAAGCCGGATCGGCATCATCCGAGACCCGCGCGACCGGCAAGGCCGAAAATCCATTGCGGGCGGAAGTGAATAGCCTCGAGGAAACTCTTAAAAACACGGCGCATCCCAACAATTTAGTCGCAGTCAAGAAATCTGGAACGCCGGTTGTCGCGACGCCGAGTCTCAACGCAAAGCCGCAATTTCTCGCCAGCCTGCACGACGAGTTCGAATTGCTTGACTTCAATACCGACTGGGTCCACGTTCGCATCTCCGGCTTGTCGCGCGGATGGATCTGGCGCAATAACGTCGAGATGCCTGAAGGCATTGGCGATGCGGATACCGCAGGGGCGACACCGCATGGCGCCGATATGTATCGAGTTGTTCGCGAAGAAGCGGCTCAATTCCCCGGCAACTGGGAACCGCTTCGCAGCAAGAAAGTTCGCATCCTGTCGGTGCAAAAAGTGGGCGACGCAAAAGAGGCCGGCCCCAGCGACCGCCTTGAATTCGCGAAGTTTCTGTTGCAGAAAACCTACAAGGAAATGGCACAAAAGCCCCAGGATCAGTCGGGCATCGTGGTCATCTTCGATTCAGCCGACGGCGGCATGATCGCTGCCACCAGCAACTCTCTCCAGCAATGGGTTGCCGGGAAGTTGTCGGATACCGCGATGTGGCATCAATGTTTCTTCGACCCACCCGAGATCTTCGACTCCGCGGGAACGTCCGGAAACAAGTGAGGGTGAAGGCAGCATATTCGAAAATCAATGTGTTAGCCTTAGGGGTAAGGCGATCGCTTTTCGGTTTTCTCTTGACTTTGGAAATCGATCAGAGTACCTATGCATTCTTTGAGCACGTAGCGATCAGGGGTTCTTACGTGCCCGTCAGTAGCAATCCAGTATCATCTTTGGAACGTTTGATACGGCCTAATTCATGAGCGCGACGACATTGCCTCTCTCGGGGTTCCGCAGCCGGGCAACTTCCCTTTTCCGTGATTATGCTGAGCTGACAAAGTTGCGGGTCACCACCCTCATCGTGATGACGGCGTGGTGCGGCTACTTCTTTGGCGCTCACAAATCCGGAGAACCTTGGCTTACCGTCGGACTGTTGCATGCGTTGATCGGCATTGGACTGGTTTCGTCCGGTACGGCCGCACTGAATGAGGTCATGGAGCACGACGTTGACGCCCACATGCGGCGCACGGCGTTGCGACCGATTCCTGCCGGGCGCATGAGTCTTCTTCATGCGATTCTCGTCGGTTCGATTGCTTCCATCGGCGGCTCGATCTATCTTGCAGTCTTCACCAATCCGCTTACGGGCCTTCTCACGTTGCTAACCTCCGCGATCTACCTGGTCGCCTACACCCCTCTCAAGCGAGTCTCCCCGATCTGCACTTTCATCGGAGCGTTTCCGGGAGCGATGCCTGGCGTGCTGGGATGGACGGCGGCTCGCGGACAGCTGGAATGGGGCACACTCGTTCTGTTCGGAATTCTCTTCATCTGGCAATTCCCGCACTTCTTTTCAATCGCGTGGTTGTACCGCGAGGATTACGCGAAGGGTGGGATCAAGATGCTGCCGGTAGTAGAAGAGGATGGCCGCTCGACGGCCTGGCGCATCATTGTTTATTCGGTGATTCTGATCCCGCTCAGCGTTCTTCCGACCTTCATGGGAATGGCGGGAAAGATCTATCTGGTGGGAGCGATTGCGTTAGGGTTCGCGCTTCTCTTCTTCGGAATTCGCCTGGCTTTTCTGAAACTGCCTTTAGTGAGTCCGCAATCAAAGATGCGTGCTCGCCAACTCCTACAGGCGACTGTCATCTACCTGCCTCTGCTTTTCGCCCTGATGATGGGAAATTCGATCAAGCCTTAGTTATCCCCTAGCGCAAAGAGCGGCAATCCGCCTCTTGCTCCCGATCATTGCCCGATCAGGCCACGCTATTCGCCTTGGACTACGGGATTTTGTGGAGCCGGCCGGCTGAACGCATCCACAGGCCGGTACAACACGGCGAACACGATCAACGTTACCAAGAACGCGGAAAACACGATCAGTCGGGTCGTTTGCGAAGATCCCATAGCTTCTCCAGGAACACTTACAGTCTATTTTTCCTTCGTCCGCGAGAAATGTGAGCGGAATCACCGGGTAGAGTGCGCGTGGAGATTTGCGATCCGATTCAGATTCGGCAGTCATACTGAACCACGCAGCCGCGACAAAGGCGATCCGTCGTAAAATGCTGCGAGGTCAAAATTGAAATTCGCCGAAGATCCTCACCGTAGACGAAATGCGCTGACAAACGAATGGGTGCTCGTCTCGCCACACAGAACAACCCGTCCGTGGCAAGGTGAGGTGGCGAAAGTCCAGACAACTGCTGAACCCGCGTACGACCCAAGTTGCTATCTATGTCCGGGCAATGTGCGTGCCGGGGGAATTCACAATCCCGCTTATACATCTACGTTCGTGTTCGACAACGACTACGCGGCTCTGAAGCCGCAAACGTCGAAAGATCGACTGGATGTCGACAATCTAGGGCTGTTGATCGCCGAAGGGGAACCGGGCACCTGTCGCGTGATCTGTTTTTCTCCACGGCACGATCTGACGCTCGCGACCATGTCGGCGCAGGAAATCGAACCCGTCGTCGATACGTGGATTGCGCAATTTCGCGAACTGGGCGTGCTCGAAAAAATCAATCATGTGCAGATCTTTGAAAATCGCGGAGCGATGATGGGAGCCAGCAATCCTCATCCTCATTGCCAGATCTGGGCCACGGCTTCGATCCCTGAAGCTCCCGCGAAAGAGTTAGTGACGCAGCGCGAGTACCTCGCTTCCCACAAGAAATGCCTGCTGTGCGACTACATCGCTCTCGAGCGCCGCGAAGTTGCGCGAACTGTTTGGGAGAATGCCGGCTTCGTAGCGATCGTTCCGTTCTGGGCGGTCTGGCCGTTCGAGATATTGTTGTGCAGCCGAAAACATCTGGGCAGCATGACCGAGTTCAGCGCAGACGACGCTCGCTCGCTGAGCGAAATTCTTCACCACGTCACAGCCACCTACGACAAGGTATTTGGTGTTCCCTTTCCGTATTCGATGGGCTTTCATCAATCGCCGACCGATGGCGATGCCCATCCCGAGTGGCACTTTCACGCTCACTTCTATCCGCCGTTATTGCGGTCCGCGACGGTGCGAAAGTTTATGGTGGGATTTGAAATGCTCGGCACACCCCAGCGCGACATCACTCCGGAAATAGCCGCGGCACGACTGCGCGAGTTGGCAGGATAAGGACAAACTAGATGTTATTCAGAACCACATTCAGCCGGTTCAAAATAGAAATGATGCGAGGCCTCACTGTGAAAACAGCTTCCGATTACGTCAAGTACTGTGCATGCTTCCTCATGATTGCGCTCGCCTCGGTGCTGAACTCATCGGGCCAAGCGGATTCGGTGCCGGCAGCGCGACAAATCGTGCCGGAGGATTTGGTAAAGCTACTCCAACTCTCAGGCCAGCAGAAACCGCTGGTGCTCCAGGTTGGCTCGCACATGATGTTTGTGCAGGCGCACGTACCCGGCAGTGAGTATATGGGCCTGGGTGTGACGGAGGCGGGACTGCAGAAGCTGAAGCAGCGCGTCGAGCCTTTGCCGCGCTCGACATTTATTGTCCTTTACTGTGGATGCTGCCCGTGGAGTCACTGCCCGAATATCAAACCTGCCGATGATGCCCTGCGAGCTATGGGATTCACCAACGTCAAAGTGGTGCACATCGCGGACAATTTCGGCTCCGACTGGAAGGACAAGGGCTATCCAACGGCCAAGGGAGAGTGAGTACCGCTCTCGTGCGAAAACGAATCCTCATCGCAGCAGTTGCAGTGATCGCGCTCCTGGCGACGGCATTTCTATTCCATCGCCGCGGAGTGTCGGGTCGCGACGTCGCTGCAAGTCGGCATCCCTTGGCTCCTGATTTCGTTCTTCCTCAACTCGACGGCAAAGAACTCAGGCTCTCTTCCTATCGCGGAAAAGTTGTGCTGCTCGACTTCTGGACCACATGGTGCTGTCGGGATGAAGTTCCTCCGCTGATGTCTTTGCAACAGAAGTTTGGCGAACATGGTCTGCAGGTGATCGGTATTTCAATGGACGATTCTTCCGATCCCGTGCGGGAGTTCTACCAGCAACTCCATGTGAACTACCCGGTGGTGATGGGAACGGCCGAGGTTGGAGAATCTTATGGAGGCGTTCTTGGATTGCCGATCGCCTTCCTGATCGATCGCGACGGCCATATCGCCGCCAGACATCTTGGGAGGATGGAGCCTGCGCTGTTGCAGAAGGAGATCGAATCTCGGCTCAATATTGACTAGGGCTGGATTCGACTGACTGCGTTGCGCAACGCGGATGGGGTTGATTGACGCGGACGAGAATCAGGAGGTGAATTCCCAACCTTCCTCTTTCATCTTGCGGTTGCTCCAATGCTGTAACTGTTCGAAGAGAGCCGGTTCGATCACAGCGAATCGGATTCCCACACGACCTTCGTCGCCGACCCACATCAGACGGGCTTTGGCTTCGAAGCGAACTTTGCTTTCCGGCAGATCGAAGCTGACATCCAGCAGGCCCGCGAAACGTAGCGGATCTTTCAGACCGTCCAGGCCCATACCGCCAGTGCTCAGATTGACGCCGCAAACTGCGAATTCTTCCCCCTGGGAATTCTTGATCGTTACAGCGATCTCGACCCGCGCCCGGAAAAACTTCTGCTGTTCATTGCTGATGAAGCCAAGCGAAGCCGGCATCTCTCCGGGAGCGAACGAGATGTTGTATTCCTTGAGTTTGCGGCTTAGTGTGCGCCTTGAGATCCCAAGCTGTTCCGCGGCAAGCGTGCGCTGGCCTCCGGTGCGTTCGAGAGCCTTGATGATCATCTGCTCTTCCATGCTCTCAAGGTTGCTCACCGGCATGGAGGCCGTCTGTCGCAGTGCAGAAGGTCCGCCGGTAAGTTCGGGCGGAAGTCTCTGGAAATCAATCTCAGCGCTTGAGGTTTCCATGGCGAGCCTCGCGACCAGATTGCGCAATTCGCGAATATTGCCGGGCCACGAATGTGACAACAGCGCGGAGATGGCATGTTCTGAAAAGTTTTTACTCGGCGCTTTCAGGCTCAGAAAATATTCGGCTAGCGCGACGATATCCTCGGGACGCTCGCGCAACGGCGGAACACGAAGCTGGAACTGGCCCAGGCGATGAAATAGGTCCTGGCGGAAGCGGCCTTCTTTTACGGCCGACTCGAGATCCTGATTCGTCGCTGCAACGATGCGAACATCGACCCGGATTTTGCGGTGTCCTCCGAGCCTGTAGAAAGGCTGACCGTCGAGGACGCGAAGCAGTTTGACCTGTGTCTGCAACTGCAAATCGCCGATTTCGTCGAGGAACAAAGTTCCTTTGTCGGCCAGCTCAAACAATCCCGGCTTCGACACATCGGCGCCGCTGAACGCTCCTTTTTCGTAACCAAAGAGTTCGCTCTCAACCAAGTTTTCCGGAAGCGCAGCGCAGTTGATATCTACCCAGGGCCGGCTCTTGCGATGCGACGATTCATGAATCGTCCGGGCAATCAACTCCTTGCCGGTGCCGGTCTCGCCGGTGACCAGGACGGTTTCGGTATGGCTTGCGACTCGGTCCACCAGCCCCATGAATTTGTGCATCGTCGGACTCGCGAGGATGAACAGAGCGTCGTCAATTTTGCGCGACACGACACCGCGGGCAACTGGCGCCTCGGGTGTCGACGCCGGATGGGGCAAAGCCTCAGGAAGTGGAACGACCACTCCGAGGAACGCCGTCGGAGTGGCCGAGGAGTCACGCAGAATGGTGGAGGAAAATTCAACCGCAAAGCTGCTGCCCGTCTTCGGCTGAGCCATCAGCTTGGATTTGTAGTGACCCTGGCCGGTGGTTGCATCAAGAATCTGATTTCTCAGCTGAGTGCCGCCTGTTCCCTTGGCATCGTCCTTGAACAAGGCCCCAAACTCCCGTCCCATCAAGTCCTGGGACGGGTAGGAGAACAGCCTTGTGAACTCCGCGTTGCAGGCTACAAATTCTCCCTGCAAATCTGCATAGAAGACGCCCATCTGCTGCGGCCGGATAGCCTCGTCCTCGGCTACCTCGGCCCCAGAGGTCGTACGTGTTCCTTTGGCCCCCGAGTTAGGTCGGCGAGTCGGCATATCTTAACGTTTGGGTTCGATGGTGACACAGCAAACGAACCGTGCCGAGGTCCGTCTGCTCTAGGACATAACGAAGGTAACGTGCTGGTGTATCAAGTACGAAAACAAGTCAGACTTTCATACCCCGGCGGCCTCGCCAAGCCTTATGTGACCGATGCGGATTACCTCAGTAAGTTTCTGATGCTTCAAGCCTTGCAATACGATTCGGACGAGACCCGGAAAAGGGTCCTTCCCACGAGTGTGCGTGATTTCGGCGTTGCGCGCGCGGGAGGACCGTCGTGTTTTCACGGGCACGTACAAGGAAAGGCCGCGGTACGACGCGTAGATGAAGCAAGAAACCGACGGACTATCGATGCAGGCGAAGGCCTTTGTCGGCATTACCGTATCCCTTGGAATCGTTGTACTGGGATATTCCCTGTGGCATTGGCAGTCGCAGGATCTAGTGCGGTTCGCTTGCTACGCCGCCGTCGCGATTCTCGCCTCTGGTCTGAAAGTCCAACTGCCCGGCATCGACGGCACCATGTCGGTGAACTTCCTCTTCATCCTGCTTGGCGTTTTGGAGCTAAGTCTTCCGGAAACGCTTTTGATTGGCTGCACCGCGACGTTGGTGCAGAGTGTGTGGCAGGCGCGCAAGCGTCTTGATCCTGTCAAAGTATTGTTCAACGTGGCCGGAATGATGGCCAATGCCATCTGCGCTGACCTATCTCACGTATCACTGGCTGGCCGGGCGACTCGGCTCGAACAAGCCCATTCTGCTGATGCTCGCCGCGCTGGTGTTCTTTTTTGCGAATACCTTGCCGATCTCGATCGTCATTGCGATGACCGAAGGAAAAGCCAGCCGCAAGGTTTGGTCCGAATGCTATTTCTGGTCGTTCCCCTATTACCTGGTGGGAGCGGCCGCCGTTGGACTCGTCGGCATCGTCAATCGCTCGGCTGGATGGCAGACATCACTTCTGGTTCTGCCGCTGATCTACTGGGTCTATCGCTCCTACCGCATGTATCTGGGCCGCCTCGAAGCCGAAAAGGAAAGAGTCGAGGTCGAGAAGCGTCACGTCGAGCAGATCGCCTCCCTGAATATGCGCACCATTGAGGCTCTCGCGCTGGCGATTGAAGCCAAAGATCACACAACGCACACCCATCTGCAACGTGTGCGAACTTACGCCGTCGAAATCGCCAAGGAATTGAAACTGGACGGGGAACAAATTGAAGCTCTGCGCGCCGCCGCATTGTTGCACGATATCGGCAAACTGGCGGTGCCGGAACAAATCATCAACAAGCCCGGAAAATTGACGCCCGAAGAATTCGAAAAGATGAAAGTTCATCCCATCGTGGGCGCGGAAATTCTGGAGCGCGTTGCGTTTCCCTACCCTGTTGCCCCGATCGTTCGCTCGCATCATGAACGTTGGGATGGATCTGGTTACCCCGAGGGACTGGCCGGCGAATGCATCCCGATCGGCGCCCGGATTTTGGCTGCTGTCGATTGCCTCGACGCGCTCGCCTCTCATCGCCAGTACCGCCCTGCTCTACCCCTGGCCGAGGCGATGGACATCGTAATAGAGAAATCGGGAACGTGGTTCGATCCCACGATCGTTGAAATACTTTCGGGGCGTTACATCGACCTCGAGCGTTTGGCCCAGATGACGGAGGAAACTCTCGGAACTCAGGCGCTCTCGAAGTCCGTGCGAGTGGAGCGCGGTCAGGCTCCAGCCGCGGGATTCGAGCGCACAGAGCCTACTCACGGTGCGTCCGAGAGCGCAGACTTCTTGACTTCCATCGCGTCTGCCCGGCAGGAGGCTCAAACCATGTTTGAGCTCAGCCAGGATCTGGGAATTTCACTCAGCCTGAGCGAAACACTGTCGGTCCTGTCCATGCGGCTGCGGCGCTTGATTCCCTACGACTCCATCGCCGTGTTCGTCAATCGCAATGGCTGGCTGTTGCCGGAACTGGTAAGCGGCGAGAATTTCCGCGCGCTATCGTCGTTGAAAATCCGTATGGGCGAAGGGCTGTGCGGCTGGGTCGCCGAGAATTGCAAGCCGATCGTCAACGGCAACCCGCAGGTCGAACCCGGATTCGGCGATGCTGGAAAAAATGCGCTCCTGCAATCGGCACTCGTCGTGCCTCTTGAAGGACTGAACGGCGTGGTGGGCGTGCTCGCCATGTATCAATCGAATCGAGACGCGTTCACTCCCGACCACCTGCGAATCCTTCTGGCAGTCGCGTCGAAGGTTGCGCTCTCGGTCGAGAACGCTCTGAAATATCAGCAGGCAGAGAGTTCGGCGACCACAGATTATCTGACGGGCTTGCCGAACGCGCGTTCGCTGTTTGTGCATCTCGCGCAGGAAGTGGCGCGTTGCCGGCGCATGAAGACTTCGCTCGCCGTCCTGGTATGCGACATCGATGGCTTCAAGCAGATCAACGACTCCTTTGGACACCTCGAGGGCGACAAGTTGCTTCGCGAGTTCACGAGCCGCCTGAAAGACGTGTGCCGCGGCTATGACTACGTGGCGCGCATGGGCGGAGACGAATTCGTTATCACAGCTCCGGGACTGACGGCCGACGCGGCTCAGGAAAAAGCAGAGCGGTTGAATCAAGCCGCAATCGAGTCGGGACGCCACGTTACTGGACGCGATCTGATTACGTTGAGCGTCGGCATGGCGTTCTGTCCTGAAGATGGTACGGATGTAGAACGCTTGTTGGCAGAGGCGGACCGCCGCATGTATTCGATGAAACAGATTCACCACGGGGAAGCCGCGGCACGCGATCAGGACAAACACACCCTGGGTGCATCGGCGAAATAGGAGACCTGAACCATGCTGAGGCGAAGAATTGCGCGGCATGGGATCACCATCGTTGCCACGATGCTGATCGGCGGCTTGCTGTCCGCAACCTTGGTCCGCTTTGCGCCGGGATTCGACACCGATGAAGCGCAACTGGACCCTCACCTGAATTCAGCCAGCATTGAGGCCCTGCGCCAGGTTCGCGCCGAGCAACACAACATCTTTCGCTTCTATCTTCGGTCGCTCGAGCGCGCTGTACATGGCGATCTCGGAAACTCGATATCGCTGGGACAACCCGTAATCAAGCTATTGCGAGAGCGGGCATCGCTGACGGTACGACTCGTGGGTATCGGCCTGCTGCTGAGTTGGGCCGCGGTTTTGGCGCTGGCATTGAGTGCCGCATGGCTTCGCGCCCTGAGCTTCGATACCTTGGCGACTATCCTGAGCGGAACCCTGCTCTGCCTCCCTGCTGCCGTGCTTGCACTCTTG
This sequence comes from uncultured Acidobacteriota bacterium, assembly GCA_963820895.1. GTDB lineage: Bacteria > Acidobacteriota > Terriglobia > Terriglobales > Acidobacteriaceae > Sulfotelmatobacter. The sequence continues at coordinate 28,102 of CAWGBW010000011.1, read as the reverse complement.
TCGGTACTCTGGAGCGTCCCCGGAGCGATCGCGATCGCCCTGATCGTCGCACCGCGAGACTACCGCTACACCCGTAACTTGCTCGCGAGCGCTTACGCTCGTCCGCACATTGTTACCGCCCGAGCCAAAGGTCTGAGTGAGCTTAGAATTCTTTTCTGGCATGTGGTTCCTGTCGCCGCTCCGCAACTGCTGGCACTCGCAGGAGTCTCGGTGGCAATGGCCATGGGCGCTACAGTTCCTGTTGAGGCGCTCTGCGGATTCGCCGGAATCGGGCAACTGGCGTGGGAAGCAGCCCTAGCTCGTGATCTCCCTCTCCTCACCAACATCACGATCCTGGTGACACTCGTAACCTTGCTCGCAAACTCCGGTGCCGATGTAATCGGATATGTGCTTCGAGGCCAGGAAGTATGACGTTCTGGCGGAGAGTAGCCATTGCGGTTCTGCTGACGGTCGTCGGCGTTTCTTTGGCGGCCAACTGGCTCGCGCCTGCGGGATACGCGAAACAATACCGCGAAGCCGCTGATGCAGGCCCTTCTCGGACTCACTGGCTTGGCACCGACGAGATTGGCCGTGACCGGTTCGCGCGCGTGCTGTACGGTACGCGAATTTCGCTGTTGCTGGCGCCGGCGGCTGCCCTGCTTTCAACCTTGATGGCCGCGCTGGTAGGCGGTCTTGCCGGATACATGGGAGGCGGATGGTCCCGCACGGCAATGGCAGTCACGGACCTGTTTCTCTCGTTGCCGTGGCTGTTCCTGCTGATCACGGTGCGGGCGCTGTTGCCATTGAATGTGCCGCCGCTGATTTCGGTTCTGGTGACGTTTCTGATGTTGGGACTGCTGGGGTGGGCGAGCGCGGCGCGAGTTTTGTGCTCCGCCGCAGGTTCTCTGAAATCTTCGGATTTTGTGCGTCAGGCGAGAGCTTCGGGAATACGCGGAGCGCGGCTGTTCTGGATTCACGTGCTGCCGAATTTGAAGCCGGCCCTGTATGCGCAGTTTTGGATCTCGATTCCAGCGTTCATTTTGAGTGAAGCGAACCTGGGAATATTAGGGCTGGGAGTCGCGGAGCCCCTGCCATCCTGGGGCAGCTTGTTGAAAGAGTTAGAGGGCCTGGTCTCGGTTGGTGAAGAGCCCTGGAAATTCGTTCCACTTGTCATGCTGGTTGTTGTGGTTACTTCATTTCAGTTGGTGCTTTCAAAACAAGAGGAGGCAGCAAGATAAATGCTGCTCCAGGAAAGATTCTCTGTGAAGTCGTTCAACGGCAAGGGATTGGCTCTCACATTCGCATGTTCCCTCGCGCTTCTTGCCAACCACGCGTTGGCTCAAGGAGAGCTGCGCTTCTGTTTGCGCTCTGAACCGAAGACTTTCGATCCGCTCAAAGTGGAAGACGATGCTTCGGTCGCGGTCCGCTATCTGACCGGCGGAGTGCTGGTTCGCATGAACCGCCAGACACAAGCGCTGGAGCCTGAATTGGCGCAGTCCTGGAAGGTCTCGAAAGACGGAAAGCAGATCACTTTTAAGCTTCGCAGCGGGATCCAGTTTTCGGATGGCACGCCGTTTTCTGCCGAGGATGTCGCCTTTACCGTGCAGAAGTTGATGGACCCTGCTTTGCACTCTCCAACGGGAGACGCCTTCCGCTCCGGTCCCGGAAAAGTTGACACCAAACTCGTCTCGCCCACCCAGATTGCGATTACATTCCCGGCTCCGGTTGCAGGATTGGACCGGCAGTTCGATCAAGTCGCCATTCTCTCCGCCCACTCGCCGAAGAAAGAAATGGCAGTGCTGGGCCCGTTCATGGTCGCGGACTACAAAGCCGGGTCCATGTTGTTGCTGAAAAAGAATCCGAACTATTGGAAGAGTGACGCGCAAGGACGAAAGCTGCCGTATCTCGATTCGATCCGGCTCGATATTCAGCCCAACCGCGACGTCGAGATGCTACGCTTCAAGCGCAATGAAATCGATCTGATCAATTCGCTTGACAGTGAATACTTCGACAAGCTGGCGACGACCTCGCCGCAAGTTGTGCACGACGCGGGACCGTCTCTCGACAGCGAGCAGATGTGGTTCAACGAAGTCGCAAAAGCCCCGTTGCCGCCGTTCAAGAAGAACTGGTTCCGGTCAGCAGCCTTCCGCCGCGCCATCTCGCAGGCAATCAATCGCGATGACCTCGCCCGAGTCGTGTTCCGGGGGCACGCGCAGCCCGCAGCCGGTCCGGTCTCTACGGCGAATAAGTTCTGGTTCAACGCCCGGCTGAAACCGCAAGCTTACTCATCGGACGCCGCGCTCAAGGCGCTTCAAGCCGAAGGCTTCCGGCTCGAGAACGGGGCGTTGAAAGACAAAGAAGGAAATGCAGTCGTTTTCTCGATCATCACCAACTCCGGCAACAAAGCCCGGGAACGCATGGCGACGTTGATCCAGGAGGACTTGCAGAAGATCGGCATCCACGTGAACGTCGTGACCCTGGACTTCCCTTCTCTCATCGAGCGCATGACGCAAACGTTCGACTACGAAGCGATTCTGCTGGGACTCACCAACGTCGGACTCGATCCCAACGAGCAGATGAACGTCTGGCTGAGTTCCTCGGAAAATCATCAGTGGAATCCGCAGGAGAAGGCTCCGGAAACCGCGTGGGAAGCGGAAATCGATCGCCTCATGCGAGCCCAGGCGTCTTCTGCGGACCCGAAGAAGCGAAAGGTGGCGTTCGATCGCGTGCAGGAAATTGCAGTCGAGCAGGCTCCGTTTATCTACCTGGTGAATCGTAATGCACTGTCGGCCGTTTCGCCGAAGGTGCAGGATGCCAGCCCCGTCATTCTTGTGCCACAGACGTACTGGAACGTCGAGCGGCTCTCGCTTAAGTAGGCGGCGAATATTTTGACGCAGGAACTTCAACGCGAACACGTTCTTCAAGCGCGCCTCACCGTGCGATACGGGGCGAAGCCTCCTGTCCTGCAGGATGCGGAAATCCGGCTTCGTCGCGGCGAGGTCCTGGGGCTGATTGGCCAGAGCGGCTCCGGGAAGAGCACTCTGGCGATGTCGATCCTCGGGTTGCTCGACCGCAAACACATTCAGATTCAGGGATCGATCGAGTTCGACGGACGGGATCTTCTGCAATGCCGAGAACGAGAGTTGCGCAGTTTGCGGGGCCGCAAGATCGCGCTCGTATTGCAGAGTCCGCAGTCTTCGCTGAATCCCGCGCTCAAGATTCGGACGCAGTTCAAAGAAACGTGGAATGCCCATGCAACCGGATCGACCTCGGCCTGCGATAGCGCTATCCGCTCCGCGCTGGAAAGCGTGAGTCTGCCTTCGTCCGCAGAGTTCTTGCGAAAATACCCCTCGCAGATGAGCGTGGGACAGGCACAGCGCGTGCTGATCGCGATGGCAGTCATTCATCGTCCTGCGTTGCTGATTGCCGATGAAGCTACCAGCGCGCTCGACGTAATCACGCAATCGGAAATCTTGCAGCTATTCCGCACACTGAACCGCAATTTCGGGATGTCCCTTCTTTACATCTCGCACGACCTCGCGTCCGTAGCCGGCATTTGTGATCGCGTGTCGATTCTTCACGAAGGCCGAGTGGTCGAAACGGGTTCCACTGAACAAGTGTTGGTCGAACCTCGCCACGAATACACCCAGCGCCTCATTGCAGCCATGCCCAGGATGCCGCAGCGTATGGCAACGGCGAAGGCTGCTTCTCTCTAATTCGCGTTTTCTGTGAATCGACCCCGCTTCAGATCTCCGAAACCACCCGAGAGTAACCATCTCTATTAGTCCGAAGTCACCTCGCCAAGACTGCCATCGGGGACAGACTGTCCCGCGCCCGCTGAAGAGGGACAGGATGGCCCAAAACCGATGGGCTTAACCGCCGGTATACCTATTTATTTCAGTCACTTACAGGCGTCCGATTGGCGTTCCCCGTGCAAGAAGGCATGTGGGTACAAGGCTGGATCTTTCCCCCGTATGAAAGAAAGGGTGACGAGATTTATGGTGCGTACACAGAAAGCACGGAGGCCGGGCCGTAACGAACGGCACAGTGCAGCATGGGGCAAGCGCCTGGCTATGGCGCTGGTGCTTACAACTGGTATGGCATTCGGTCAGCGGCTTAACGAACAAGGTGCCAACGAGACGGGTAGGTTCTCGCGCATGGCTCCGGAGCTCAGAGGCTTCCTCGCCAACGCGAAGCAAGGCGTCGGACGCGGACAGACCGTGAAGGTCATTGTCCAATACCGCCAGATTCCGACGGCGGGACACTACTCCGCGATGAACGGACGTGGAGCACGTCTTCAGAGCAAGCTTCACATGATCAAGGGCGCGTCCTTCACGATTCCGGTTAGCGCACTGCCGATGCTGGAAGCCGATCCTGAAATCGCTTCCGTAACCATCGACCATCCGTTGAACAGCATGGACGACGTCACGAATGGAGCAACCGGAGCAGATGCAGCCTGGAATTCTGGGTTCGACGGTACGGGCGTTGGCGTAGCAGTAATTGATAGCGGCATCAATGACAATCATCCTGATTTGCGAAATGCCAACGGCACCTCCCGCGTCGTCTATCACCAGGACTTCACTGGAACTGCCAACCTCGAATTCGTGGGGCGGAAAATGGGACCTTTACGGTCACGGCACGCACGTAGCGGGAATCATCGGCGGTAACGGTGCTCTCTCGGGTGGTCAGTATACGGGCGTCGCGCCAGGTGTGACCCTGATCGACCTTCGTGCTCTGGACGCAAATGGAGCAGGCTCCGACAGCACCGTGATCGCGGCCATTCAGCAGGCGATTGCTCTCAAGAACACCTACAACATTCGCGTCATCAACCTATCTCTTGGTCGTGGGATTCCGGTTAGCTATACGCAGGATCCTCTCTGCCAGGCAGTTGAAGCGGCGTGGAAAAGTGGGATCGTCGTGGTAGTGGCAGCCGGCAACTACGGTCGCTTGAGCATGTATGGCAGCAATGGTTTCGGGACGGTCACCGCTCCGGGCAACGATCCATACGTTCTCACCGTCGGAGCGAGCAAGAGCGGTGGCTCGTCCTTCGCTTCGGCCGAAACGGCGGCCAGCTACAGTTCTAAGGGGCCCACAACCTACGACCACGTCGTGAAGCCAGACATCATGGCTCCGGGCAACGGCATCGTCTCGCTCGCTGCACAGGGAGCGACGTTAGAAGGAAGCCATGGCGCAGACGTCGTTCCGGAAACGATGGCAAGAAAGACTACTTCACGTTGAGCGGCACCAGCATGGCAACTCCTGTAGTAGCGGGAGCCGTAGCCCTGCTGCTGGACGAGCACGGTTCACTCACTCCCGACCAGGTGAAGGCCCGTCTGATGAAGACGGCCTACAAGATGAACATGTTCTCAACCTCGGCGTACGTCCCGCACTTATTCCAATCGTTCACGCAGTTTTACGATCTATTCTCGGTCGGATCTGGGCTCCTGAACGTTCAGACCGCCATCGCCAATAACGACCTAGCGCCTGCCACTGTCGGCTCGGCACTTTCGCCGACCGCGGTTTATAACCCTCAGAACGGAGTGATCTCGCTCGTTTACGGAAACTCCAGCGTCGCCAGTTCCTCGGTGGTTTGGGGGACTTCGGTGGTCTGGGGAACCTCGGTTGTATGGGGTTCGTCTCTGGTAAACGGCACGTCCGTCGTCTGGGGCAGTTCGTTGCCCTGGAACAACAACGCCCTCAACGCTTTCAGCGTGGTGTGGGGCTCGAGCACAGGGGCAAGCGCGTCCAGCGTGGTTTGGGGATCGTCTGTTTCTACTGCGAACAGCGCCTTCTCCGATGCTGGAGACGATGAGCAATAGTTAGCCGTGTGAGAAAGACGAAAGGAGACGATTCCATGAACGACACACGGCGAACTGCGGCCTACATCGACGCAATGGCGCTCGCTGCACTGGCAACGGCTGGATACGCAGCAAGTATCAGCCACAAGCCCAACGCGTACCTGGCGCTGGCGGTTCTCGGGTTGGCGGCAGCCACCTCGAAGATGAAAGTCAAACTGCCAGGCATCAACGGCAACATGTCGATGAACTTGCCGTTCCTGCTCACAGCAGTAGTGAATCTGAGTGCTGCCGAGGCGGTGCTGATAGCGTGCGCTTCCACGGCCGTACAATGCTGGCCGCGCAAGAACACTAAACTCAACTTTCACCAGATGGCCTTCAACCTCAGCATGATGACGTTTGCTGTTGCTCTGGCCTCGGTGATCTTCCACATCAGCTGGCTGCAGACGTCACGCAGCGCCAGCGCTCTCGGACTGGCGCTGGCGACCGCCACACTTTTCCTGGGACAGACAGTGCTGGTGGCCGGCATCGTGGCGATCAGCGAGAGAAAGTCAGCGACAAAGTTGTGGTTGGAACTGGCTCAGCTCTCGTTCCCGTACTACGTGGTGAGCGCCGGAGTGACATCAATGCTTCAGGCGATGAGCTCTCACCTGGGCTGGGGATTGGTCTTGACGGCATTCCCGGTGATGTATGGGATCCACCGCTCGTATCGCGTTTACTTCGGACGGTTGGCAGAAACCCTGCGTCCGCCCGCGTATTTAGTCAGAGCAGCCGGAGCGGGCGCTTAAAGTTCCGGTTTGTGCGGTGGCATGCCACCCTGGTGCATGCCACCTTTTTTATTTCCTCAAATTCCTGTCCGGGCTTCCCTCTTTACCCTGCACGCCAGCCGTCGCCGTTTCGTCGAAACACCAAAATCCGCCGTTCTTCGTTCTCTGCCATCCCGTCACTACGTCGACATCCTCAAGTTCTCAATTCCTGTGCCGATGACCTCAAAGTCGGGCGATAGCCGGCTTGGCGTATGAGCCGGCTTGTACTCCGCTCGCCACGAGCCTGCAAATCATGGACGACATTGTTAAAGATTTTCTTATCGAAAGCCGCGAGAACCTGGACCGCCTCGATCAGGAACTAGTGAGCCTCGAGTCCGATCCCAATTCTAAGGATCTGCTGGCCAGTATCTTCCGCACGATCCACACCATCAAAGGAAGTTGCGGATTCCTCGGCTTCGGACGGCTGGAGAAGGTTGCGCACACCGGCGAGAGCCTGCTTTCAAAATTGCGCGACGGCACACTCTCTCTGAACGCGGACATCACCAGCGGTTTGCTGGCCATGATTGATGTCGTCCGCCGCATGCTGGGCGAGATCCAGTCCACCGAACACGACGGAGAGAACGACTACCCGGAACTGCGCGAGCGCCTGAAAACTCTCCAGGTCTCGAACGCAACCGCCGAAGCCGCTGGCGACCCCGGGACTCTTCAACTCGGTGCGAATCCGGCCGTCACTTCGCATTCCTCCACCCCGCGGATTCTCGAAGCGGAAATCCCCGCATCCGATCCGTCCTCCGCTCCTCCCCTCACGTCTGCCGATCACGACAGCTCAGGCGAGTCTCCGCAGGCTGGTACTCCGATACCGCAATTTCTTCCGTCTGCGGGCAAGATCGGCGGTCTGCTGGTGAACCGGGGTTGTATCGGCGCAGAGGGCTTGGCGCTTGCTCTGCAAGAACAGGAACGCGGCGATCAGCGGCGACTTGGCGAAATATTGGTCTCCTTGGGCCTGTGTCGACAGGAAGACGTCAATTCAGCGCAGCAGATTCTTGAAGTGCGCGGACGCAACGCAGGAGTGGAAACAGTCCGCGTAGGCGTCGACCTCCTCGACACTTTGATGAACCTGGTGGGCGAACTCGTGCTCGCGCGCAACCAGCTATTGCAGGTTTCCAATACCGCCCAGGACGCTTCTGTGCAGTTTGTCTCGCAACGCATGAACCTGATCGTGACCGAGGTGCAGGAACAGGTCATGAAGACCCGGATGCAGCCGATCGGCATCATCTGGAACAAGTTTCCACGCACTGTTCGCGATCTCGCTCTCAACTGCGGCAAGGAAGTGCATCTCGAAATGGAGGGACAGGAGACCGAACTTGATCGCACCATCATCGAGGCCATCAAAGATCCGCTGACCCATCTCATCCGCAATTCGATCGACCACGGCATCGAAATGCCGGAGATTCGACGTAAGGCCGGAAAAGAACTCATTGGCCGGTTGCGACTCCGTGCGTTTCAGGAAGGTGGCAAAGTCAACATAGAGATCTCCGACGACGGCGCGGGCCTGAACGTCGACCGCATCCGTAACAAGGCTGTCGAGCGCGGCATGATGACGTTGCAGCAGGCAAAACAGCTGACGGAGCGCGAGGCTTTCAATCTCATCTTCCTCGCGGGATTTTCCACGGCGGAAAAAGTCACCAACGTCTCCGGCCGCGGGGTTGGCATGGACGTGGTGCGAACTAACATCGAGAAGATCAGCGGCACCATTGATCTCGAGTCCGCTCCCGGAAAAGGCACAACCGTTCGCGTCCGGATTCCGCTCACCCTGGCGATCGTTCCAGCGCTGCTTGTGCGTTGTCGCGGCGAACGTTTCGCGATTCCCCAGGTCAGTGTTCTGGAACTGGTTGGACTCGACGATAGCGATGCTCAGCAGGTCGAACTGATCCGCGGAGTTCCGGTCTACCGATTGCGTGGCAACCTGCTTCCTCTCGTGTATCTCGATCGTGAACTGAAATTCAATCTTGCGGATCGATCGCAGCAACAAGCCGGCAACAGCATCGTCGTGCTGCAGGCCGACAGCCAGCAATTCGGACTTGTCGTCGACGACGTGGCTGACACCGAAGAGATCGTCGTCAAGCCGCTCTGCGAGCAACTCAAGGGGATCCCTGCATATTCCGGCGCGACCATCATGGGGGATGGCCAGGTCGCATTAATTCTCGACGTACTCGGGTTCGCACACCACGCGGGAGTTGCTTCCGAGGCACGCGAATCGGCGCAAACTTCAGAACAGGCCGAAGTCCGCGCCAGCGGCCAAGCGCATCAATCCCTTCTCATCGCCAAGAACGGCTCCGATGGGCAGGTGGCCATTCCACTGTCGGTCGTAGCGCGACTCGAAGGATTCGCCGCCGCTCTTGTCAAGCACGTCGGCGACCGAGAAGTCATGGATTATCGCGGTCAGATCATTCCCATGGTCCGCCTGTCACGCGTCCTGCCAGCTGGCAATCTCGTTGCCGAGAAATCAGCTGACGCGAATTCCATCGAGGTCGTTATCTACTCGGAACGCGGGCACACCGCGGGGCTCATCGTGGACTGCATCGTCGACATCGTCGACGAGCAATCCAACATCGATCCGCTGGCTACTCGTCCGGGCGTAGTGGGCTCATTCGCCAGTCAGAACTCCATCACCGAACTTCTGGATTTGGCAGCTGTCATCCGGTGTGCGGTCTCCGGGTTCGGTGAACGGTCAGAAGCGGCTATCGCCGGAGATTGAAGTTTCAGTAACCCTGGCGCACGCAAACCTTGCGCTGTTGCCACGCCGCGCTCGAATCTTCTTTATCTCGCACTGATTGCCGACGGGCGAACGGTAGTCGCTCGTAAGAATCGCCGGAAATTCAAGCCGCCTATCTTCCTGCCGATTACCAATGGAGAGACCAACTTGCGTCTCGTCGGAGGCTATCTTGCGCTTCTGCAACGTCCGAATCGCGGCTCTGCTCGCCGTATTCCCATTGCTCGTTCCGCATCTTGTTTCCTGCCAAAATCCTGCGTCTACCGGTCAAGAAATCGCCAAGGTCGCTACGTCGGGAAGGAAACTTTTGGACGATATGGATCGCCGTGGAATCTCCTTTCACGAAACCTTGATCTTCGATTGGTCAAAATGTATGGATTCCGATGATGCTGCCTCCGGCTTCGGACGTTACTCGTTTGACGTGAGCGCGGCGATCGATGGAAAGAAACTGTTGGGACTGGGCGGAAGCGCCGGTTTGCTGCGCCTGCGCAATCACCTCAACAATTTCGGCGAAGACCGCGTCGGAGCGGCTCAACTCTATTCCAATATCGATGCCGGCGAGCGCACTTCGCTCTATGAAGCGTGGATGGAACAGCGGCTGGTCTCGAACAAATTGCGCCTCAAGGGCGGGAAAATTGATGCCAACACGGAGTTCGACACCGTCCCAACGGCGGGCGATTTCCTCAACGCCTCGATGGGTTACAGCCCCACCATTGTTGCTTTCCCGAGCTATCCTGAACCGAAGTTGGGTCTCAACGCGTTTTTTCAACCTAGCGCCCACAACACGCTGGGCGTCGGATTCTTCAAGACTGCCACTTCAGGGCCGCTATCGATCATCGAGCCCAGCCGGACTTGGACTGTAGGACGCACCGAAAACCAGGGCAGAGTCAGCGTTGGCTACTGGCATCTGGCTGGAGACATTGACCGGTTCGATGGCGGGAAGTCCGGAGGAACACAAGGCTTCTATTCCGTCGCCGAACAAACGCTTTGGCGCGCTTCGCAGCCTGATGGCGCGGAACACAGAGTTTCTGCATTCCTTCAAATAGGATCGGCGGCCGCCGAGGTGAGTCCTTTCGCAAGGCATGTCGGCGGCGGCGCCGTTCTGCAGGGTACCTGGGGCAGGCGCGCACAAGACTCTATCGGCATGGCGGCAACCCGGGTGCGATTCTCAACCCAGCCGGGGGCCGGCTTCGAAACCGACAACGAATTCGTCATCGAGAGCTACTACAAGGCATTCCTTACCCGGCACCTTTCGCTGGTGCCGGATTTTCAACTCATTCATCATCCGGGCGGATCACTCGGCCATCCGGATTGCCCGATTTTCACCTCGCGATTCGTGGCTTCGTTCTGATGTGTCCAGAATTCTTCTCAAGACTAAAGACTTCGAGCATGGCGCCGATGAGCGTAAGGTGCGGTGCTATCTGGCACGCAAAGCGTTTCCCATTTGTGAAAGAGGAAAACGTCAGTTGCTACGACAAGGTTGGGGAGGCTGATTGTGAAGAAGCTCAGTTTGCAGGTTAAGTTGGCCGGAGGATTCGCCGCGTTGCTTCTCGTTCTGTGCGCGACCGCCTTTTTCGCGTATCGCGCCATCAACAATCTCTCCGCGTTCAGCGAAGAGGTCCAGAAACAGATGGGCAAGACCGAACTCGCTTATGCCGCCGACGATGGTTACGAAATGCAAACCAACGGCATGCGGGCATTCCTGATCACTGGAGATGAAGACGCGCTCAAGCACCGACAGGAAGGGATGGATCAGGCAAAGGAAAGCATGGACAAGCTTGGGCCCTTACTCCAAACGCCCCGAGGAAAGGAAATCTACAGCCGCCTCATTCTGGACGGCGAAGATTTGTCCAAGGCTCAGGAACAAGCCATAAGTTTGCGGCATGCCGGCCAAACCAAGGCGGCAGTCGATCTGATTTTTGGAGCTCACGATCGCGAGGTCCGGGCAGAAATGGACCGGCTCATTGGAGAGTTGGAGACCATTACCAGCAAGCTGGGAACGGATGCTCAGGCGTCCCATGACGACGCCATCAGTCACGTCCGAACCTCGCTGCTGCTATTCACCGCTGTTGGGTTGTTTGTGGGAATCGCCGTCGCAATCCTGGTAGTACGCTCCATCCGCAAAAGCGTCTTCCTGATGTTGAACGTGATCGAAGAGATTGCCAACAAAAACCTGACGATCGCCGACATGCAAGTCGCAAACGAGGACGAACTCGGAAAGGCCGCTCTCGCCCTCAACCGGATGAAGAATGGCCTGCATGACATGATCCAGTCGATCACCGACACGGCGCAGCACGTTGCCACCGCGAGCGAGGAATTGTCTTCCACCAGCCAGCAGATCAGTGCCAACTCGGAAGAGACTTCGGCTCAGGCCAACACGGTCTCAGAGGCCACAAAAAAAGTCAGCCATAATCTCCAGAGCGTGTCGACCGGGGCTGAGGAGATGACGACCACCATCCAGTCCATTGCCTCCAACTCCCATGAAGCCGCCAGCATCGCCAGCCGGGCGGTGCAAACCGCGCAAGCCGCGAACGGTACCGTCACCAAGCTGGGTGAATCGAGCGCTGAGATCGGCGAGGTCATCAAGGTCATCACCTCGATCGCGCAGCAGACCAAGCTTCTGGCCCTGAACGCCACCATCGAAGCGGCGCGCGCGGGAGAAGCCGGCAAGGGCTTTGCCGTGGTCGCCAACGAAGTCAAGGAACTTGCTCGTCAGACTGCGCAGGCGACCGAGGACATCAGCCAGAAGATCACTGCGATCCAGACTGATACTCACGGCGCCGTCGAGGCGATCGGCAACATCAGCGCCGTGATCACCCAGGTAAATGACATCTCCGGCACCATCGCCACCGCGGTCGAACAGCAAAGCGCGACCACCAACGAGATGACTCGCAACGTGGCCGACGCCGCCAAGGGATCGAGCGAGATCACCGAGAACATTGCCGGGGTCGCGCAGGCGGCGCAAGGAACATCGACCAGCGCGCAGGAATCGCAAAAGGCGGCGAATGAGCTGGCGGACCTGGCGGCACAGCTTCGCTCGCTCGTCGAGCAATTCAAGATTCATCAACGCGACAATAACGAGACCTTGCAGACCTCATATCGAGAGTCGACAAGAGCAATGTCTGCGGCAGCTGGGCGATAGGCATCCATCTGCTCGATCTTCTGGAGGATCGAAAGTGTTTAACAATCTCAAGCTGTCCGCCAAAATTCTCGGCGCCATCATTCTTGTTCTTTCGATCACCTCCGGCATCAGTTTCTGGGTCAGCCAGAGCCGCATCAACGCGCAAGCCGAAGAGAGTTTTCGCGACAAGCTGCGGCAGATTACCGGGATGGCTTCCGCTACTCGCAGTTGGTTCTCGAGCAACATCGACATTATGGTGCCGAATCACGATTTCAAGCATCTCGAGCAGGTGCCGGTGGTCGTGGCCATGCGAACGGCGGAGCAGTTCGCCAGCAAGGAAGGCATGATTTTCAGGACGCCTTCGTTGCATCCCCGCAATCCCAAGAACCAGGCGAACGATTTCGAGCGCCGCGCCCTCGAAGCCTTCCAAAAGGATTCTTCCCTCCACGAGTTCTCCGAGCGCCTAGTCGTCGATGGCCGCGATATGATGCGTTACGCTCAGCCTGTTCGCGTGGCCCAAGACTGCCTGCAATGCCACGGCGATCCCGCAGGATCGAAAGATCCTTTTGGCTACGCCAAGGAAGGCATGAGGGTAGGCGAACTGCGGGCGGCCTTTGTTCTCGAAGCTCCCACCGCTACGCTCGTACAGAACGCAAAGGCGAACATGCTGGCCACATTCCTTACCAGCTTCCTGACGGTGGTTGCCGCGATCATCGTCGTCTATTTTGTCGCGCAAAGCATCGCCATCCGGCCGATTCGCGCCTGTGCCGACTTTGCCGCGAGGATTGCCGACAAGGATCTCCGTGTGGACGATATGCGCGTGCAATCGGCGGACGAGGTTGGCAGCGCCGCCACCGCCCTGAATACGATGAAGAACAGCCTGCATGATGTGGTTCAGAAAATTTCTGCGACGGCTCAGCATGTCGCCAGCGCGAGCCAGCAACTCTCCTCCACCAGCCAGCAGATCTCGGCAAACTCGGAGGAAACTTCTGTCCAGGCGAATGTGGTCTCGGAATCGACCCAGCAGGTGAGTCAGAACTTGCAGAGCGTTTCAACCGGAGCGGAGGAGATGACCTCGACTATCCAATCGATCGCCTCCAGCGCCCACGAAGCTGCGACCATCGCAAGCCGCGCCGTAGAGACCGCGCAGGCCGCTAACACCACCGTCAGCAAGCTGGGTGAGTCGAGCGCAGAAATCGGTGAAGTCATCAAGGTCATCACCTCGATCGCCCAACAGACGAAGCTTCTCGCCCTCAACGCGACTATTGAAGCCGCCCGTGCCGGAGAAGCCGGCAAAGGTTTCGCCGTGGTCGCCAATGAGGTCAAGGAACTGGCTCGCCAGACGGCGAAAGCGACCGAAGATATCAGCCACAAGATTACCGCCATTCAGACCGACACCCACGGAGCGGTAGAGGCCATCGCCACCATCAGTGCGGTCATCCACCAGGTCAACGACATTTCCTCCACCATCGCCACCGCCGTCGAGGAGCAGAGCGCAACTACCAATGAAATGACTCGCAACGTGGCGGACGCTGCTAAAGGCTCTGGCGAAATCACTCGCAACATTGCCGGGGTCGCGCAGTCCGCGCAGGGAACCTCCACCAGTGCGCAGGAATCCCAGAAAGCCGCCAACGAACTGGCCGACATGGCGGCGCAGCTCCGCGGGTTGGTGGAGCAGTTCAATATAAGAGAGCACGATTCATCGGCCAAAAGGCTGAGCCAGTCCTCGCGAACCAGAGCCGCGCACGCCTAGAACAAAACGGAAGAGTCTCTCGAACAGCAGACCACTCGCCAGACCATCCGTCAGGGCGCGGGCACCACCAGTTCGTTGGTGGTGCTCGCGCTTTTGCATGAGTTGGCTTCGCGAAATCTATTGATATTTGAAGCTAGAGTGTTTCTTGTCGTTAAGCCGAGGGAGCCGACGTAGCCATCTGGTTTGCCCAGTCCATGGCGTCGGTGAAAATGCGGTTAACGAATGAGAGTGCTAGTTGGAGTTTCTTGGCCTGCGCTGTGACCTGTTCCCAGTCCCCGGCTTCGCGCGCCACCATCAGACGGTAAATCGGCGTGAGGCGCGTTTCGCTTCCCATCTTCGCGCCCAGCAACTCCATCTTCATTTCACGATCAAAAGCCAGGCCCTCGACCACAACACCCATGGGGGCTTCCAAAATGGCGTCCATCAGGGAAAACAGGCCCATCAGGAAAAGATCGGATTGGCCATGATCGACCTTGGACGCAATCAGTTCGCAAAAGCGCGCCCGGACCAGCGACGACAGAATCAGGTCGGAGCACTTGCCCTGCGCGATCATCAGTGTGGTGGCCATGCGAATCCACCGAATCAGTTCCTGCTCGCCCAGAAGATTCATCGCATGACGCACCGACTGGACCGGGCAGGGAATGCCCAGCAATGGCGAATTCAAATAGCGCAGCAGTCGATAACACAGGGATGCATCATGCTTGATCAGATCTTCGATCAGCGACAAATCCACTGCCGGCGCCGAGATCGCTTTCAACAGCCGAAGATGTCCAGGCTGGTTTCCAGCAATGTGCCTGGCCCGCATCCGTTCCGGATGCCGAAAAAAGTATCCTTGGAAGAGCGTGAAGCCATCTTTCGCGGCGGTGATGAATTGCAGCCGCGTTTCCACCTTCTGCGCCAGCATCTGGAGCTGTTTGCCACCATGGCTCGACACGATCTTGGCGCTCTGCTCCGGGGTGACCCGCCGGATGTCCACCTTGAGGAAGTCAGCGAGAGGGACAAGGGGCTCTCGGGGATCATCCTCGGAAAAATTGTCCATGGCAATGCGGTAACCCTTTTGCTTCAGCCGCTGGCAAGCCCCGATCACGGCATCATCCGTCGGCACATCTTCTTGTACCTCCACGACGACGCGGTCCGGCGGCAACAACAAAAAGAATTCTCTCAGCAGCATCTTCCGCGTGCAGTTGATGAAGCCCGGGCGCCCATCGCAGACCACGTCCAGGCCCATAACATTGACGGTGTCGATCGTGCTGCAGGTCGCGTTCTCGCAATCGGATGCAAACTGGGTATCCTCCTGGTTCTCGCGAAACAGTAGCTCGTAACCGAGGACTTTCTCTTCCCGGTCAAGAATCGGTTGTCTTGCCAGGCACGGACTCGAACGCGCGGCGGACACTGCCTTCGGTGAGCTGCTCATAGTTCCACTAGGTCTTATCGGCAATAAGAATCAAACCTTGAACGATGTTTCCGCCAGTGCGTGAGTCTCAACCGAAAATCAGCCGCAGACGAAATCAGAGCGCCAGTGTTCTGGGGGCTTCCTTCGTCAAACCTGGTGTCGTTTGGGGTGAACGCTCTTGCGCCCTCCTGAACTGAAGCTCAAAGCCGCATTTCATTTCCAACCTTTCGCAACAATATGCACTCCAATCGAGGCGCTGAGTCTGATCACGAAGAAAACTTCTGGTGACCGGATCCAGCAGGTGGTAGTTGAACAGGAGGTTTACCAGGGCCCGGGTGTTGTGAATGTCAAAGTTTCGGACTTTGTTTTCCACTTCGTTACGGAAAACTCGCACTTCGCAAGCGCACTTCTGTTGCATGTGAAATAGAAACAACATGGCTCACGCCTGTTTTATTTTGGCGTGGTACATCACCCTCTTTGATTTTCCCAAAAGCATTTCTCTAAAACGTAGTCCCAAATCCTTCAACTTTATCGATGTCGCTGACGAGAAATTGTCTTTCTGTCAGCTTCGGGAACAGGGTGCATTCTGATGATGTCAAGAAAAGTCGTCTCTTCGTTTTTCACCGTTGTACTGGCGTCAGGCATTTTCACGTCAGTCGCCGTTTCTCAACCGGTTGTTTCTGCTCAAATCGAACAGCAAGGAGATCGAAGCGGCGACAGCGCTACCGAAGGCGTGGCTGTCTCTTCGAGCCGTAATACTCTGGTTGTTCGAACCGATGACAATCAGTACAAGCTCTTCGTCTACAGCGACAGCGCAACCAGGCCCAAGGTGATCCCCGGCGGCTCTCGCGTACGCGTCGAATCGATTACTGGCGATCAACCCGGAGTTCGAACCGCCACCGTGGTCACCGTTACGCAAGCTGCAAGCGGACAAACTGCGGGCCCGGCATCGCCCTCGGCTCCCGTCCCCGAACCGGTTCAAAATCTCGAGACCGAGATCCAGCGTGCGGCAAAGCGCTGGAGAGTGGGTGTTCGCGCTGGCGCGGCTCTCGATCCAGAGCTCTTCCTGTTCGGTGTTCACTCGCAAATCGGTCCGATATTCCGGCGTGACATCTCGTTCCGCCCGAGCGCCGAGTTCGCTTTCGGTGAACTCACCGATATGATTGCTCTCAACCTGGAAGCAACGTACCGTTTGCCATTCACCCCGCGTACCGGCAGATGGTCACCCTACATTGGCGCCGGGCCCGCGTTGAACTTCATCCATCAGGGCTTCAGCGCCTCCGGTGGACGGGACATCAGTTTCGGAAATTTTGACTACGAGACCGGTTTCAACCTTTTGACCGGGCTCCAATTCCGCAAAGGCACGTTCTTCGAAATGAAGACCAGCCTCTGGTCAAAGCCCGCTCCGGTACTGCGCCTGATCGTCGGCTATAACTTTTAGCCATCGACACGCCCGGCTGATCGACGCCGCCTGATGTTTCGGATCAGGCGGCCGATCAGCTTTCTGCGGCGACTCGCGAAACACCTCCTCCTCGGTGAACACTCGGTCACTTAGTAAAGTTTGTCATCCTGAGCGATAGCGAAGGACCCATGTGACGGCTCGAAGGTCAAACCTCCCTCGAATGTTTCTTCGGTAGTCGCATCCCTCTCCGTTTTTTCCGAAAGGTCTGCGTTGTTTTAATTACAACTAATTCTATGGACTATGTTATATATCCACAAGAAAAGCCTGGCCCGGAGTTGAACCATGATTCCCTTCCTCCAGAACACGTGGATCTTTTGGTGGCTCGCCGCCATCGTCCTCATCATTCGCTGGTTCCATTTGGCTGTGCAGGCGCCGGAAGACTCCGATGACCGCGTCAGTGCATCCGATGTGACGCCCACACTCCGCCCGCTTCCTCGAAGAGGTTCCGGGCAATTTTATTAATTAGAGAGTTGGCACCCGAGTGTTGCACGAGAATTAAAGAGCAGAAAATCACCAAATCGATTTTTTATTCTCCTTTCGCATCCGTCGCGTTGATCGTCACTGACTGACCGGAAAATTGATGGACTTCTGGGTTCTCTCTCCGCTTGTACATTCTCCTGGAAGCTCCTATCGTTAATGCATTAGTCAATATGTCTCCTCTGACCAAACACTTCCGCCATCCGAAGGCCGGCGATATCCTTTGTGTCATCTGCAAGGAACCCGTGAGCCTCGAGACCAGCAAGACGGACGAATTCGGACGTGCGATCCACGAAGACTGCTACATCCAAACCGTCTGTGCGCCCCCTCCGGGCCGGCCCAAAAGAGCCGCTTAGGATCAATCCTGCTTCCCGGCCATCACAATTTTCGGAATGGCAGCTGATTTCGGTCTATTCCATCAGCGACGACGTCCCTTAACGCTTTTCATCGCTTACATTTCGCGCGCACTTCCGTCTACCAAAGAATGGCGGGCAACCAGGGACGAATGCGCCCCAGGCAATACGAAAACTTGCAGGTGTGGCATTCGCCTGCTTTCGATGGAATTGTTCTATCCCGCGGAACGCAACTCACTCACACCTATCCCCGCCACTGGCACGAGGAACTTCACTTGTGCGCCTACACCTCTGGGCGGGGCTACCTCGGGCGTCGCGGAAAATCTGTCCAGGTGACAGACCGGGATTTCGTCGCCACGCCGCCGGGCGAAGTTCACGAGAACTGGGTCGACTCCCAATCCAGCATCAGCTTTTGCGGAATGTATGTAGAAGTCCGCGCCCTCCACAAGGGCTCCGAGAGCTTGGCTGGTCGTCAGATACCCATTCCCAACCTTCGCGAGTTCGTGATGGCCGACCCACGTTTAAGGCAGCGCTTTTTGGCAATGTTTTCGGCGATCGAGAGGCGTGGCTCGCAACTCGAGCAAGAGGAAAAATGGCTCGAGTTCCTCCAACTTTTCTTCTCAAGCTTCGGCCATACCACCTCCGACGATACTTCCACGGAGCCCTCGGCCATTAAACGCGCGCGTGAGTATATCGACGAACATTTTGCCGACTCCATTTCGCTTGCGTATCTAGGCCAATTGGCCAATCTAAGTCCGTTCCATTTTCATCGCGTGTTTTGCCAGAAAATCGGGATGCCACCGCATGCATACCAGACTCAAGTTCGCATCAACCGCGCTAAGCAACTTCTCCGAAAGAGCCATCCTCTTTCGTCCGTCGCTCTCGTTACGGGGTTCGCCGATCAGAGCCATCTCACCCGTCATTTTCATCGCTTGGTCGGCGTAACGCCGGGGCGATTCCTGCTTTGACCGCAAGAACGTTCAAGACTCGCGGCACAGCGCTTGTCGACAATGGTGCGGTAGATCTCCCCTGACGACGAGGACGAATGGCGATTCGAAACTTTCGGTGCCGCACTGCGCTACTGCCCCTGGCGATTCTTTTCGCCACCACATCCTTATTTGCCGACTCTGTTGCCACCAAGGATCGCTCGGTCACCAAACTCGCCGAGGGAATCTACGAGATCCGCCATCCCGATGCGCCCGACACCTTTCCGCAAAGCAACACTACCGTCATCATCGGAGAAAAAAGTGTGCTCGTTGTCGACTCCTGCCTGTTGCCTTCCACGACTCGGCAAGACATTGACCAGATTCGTCAATGGACGGCCAAGCCCGTGACCTATCTGCTCAACACGCATTGGCATTTCGACCACACACTCGGCAATGCCGTATATGCGGCGGCATTTCCCGCCGTGCAGATCATTGCTCAGACCGCGACTCAGAAGACGATCGCCGATTTCAATCCCGGCGCGGTCACGCGCTACCCGAGCAGAGCGGAACGCTTCAAGAAGGTGTTGGATTCCGGGAAAAACCCCGACGGATCTCCGCTCACCGCTGCTGACCGCCTGGATTATGAACACTCCCTAGCGGGATTAGGCCCCGTGGTGGCTGAATTCAAGAATGTGGTTCAACTCGTTCCCAACGTTTCGTTTGATCACGAACTCAATATCGATCTCGGTAACCGTCTTGTCGAGATCAGGCACCTGGGCCGAGGCAATACCGCCGGGGACACGATCGTCTATCTTCCGACGGAGAAGATACTCGTCACCGGCGATCTCCTCGATCATCCAGTCCCCTACATGTTCGGAGGATTTCCGGTTGACTTCGTGAACACTCTTCGCGCCATGTCGCAACTCGACGCTCAGACCATTGTGCCCGGCCACGGAGACGTGCTGCACGACAAGTCCTACATCGAGCAGACCATGGAGCTCATGAGCGCCGTCAATCTAGAGGTCGAGAAAGAGATCAACGCGGGCAAGACGCTGGAAGAAGTGCAGGAGGGTCTGCCGAAAATATTCGATGTCAAGGGATGGCGGCAAAAGTTCGCAGGCTCGAACGAAGAAGATTCCGGTTTCTTCGATCAATCTTTCGCCGGGCTGGTCAAAGCCTCCTACAACCAGATCAAGACACGATAACCGGTTCGGGACGGAGATTTGCTTTTGAGTAGCTCTACAAAAGTCGCGATCACGCGCCGCCGAGGTCTGTCGGCCTTGAGTTCGAATATGCTGGAAGAAGGAGGTTCATTCCGCCCGCGATCGCCAACCCTGCCGCAAGAGCGCTCAGCAAGGAGACGTAGGATCCAGTCGAGTCGAATGCGCGGCCCAGTATCACCGGACCAACTGCAGCCGCGGCAGCGTAAAACGTCCAGGTGAGACCGTACAAGGTCGAAAATGCTCGGAGACCAAAATAACGGGTGAGGAGATACGGCGTGATCGCCGCTTCGCCACCGGCCCCAATACCAACCAACGCCGCTGCAACGCAACCCGTAGAAAAGGTATTCGCTCGCGCCAGCAAAAAGACGCCCGCCGCAGTGGTCAGGCTTACAGCGAAAGCCACGCGCGCACCGAAAAAGCGATCGAGCAGCCAGCCCACGATAATCCTGCCGAACAAGCTCGAGCCTCCGAGCACCGATGCGCACAGCGACGCGCTTCGCGCCGTAATTCCTCGATCCGTCAGCAACGCAGACATCTGTGTGATCGCTCCGTTCATGCTGATCGAACTCACGCACAGGACGGAAACGATAATCCAGAAAGCGAACGACGAAAGGCCTTGCTGCCAAGCCATTCCGAAATGTTCAACAGGGATAGACTTGTGCTGTATAGACTCGCTCTCCACCAGGTTGCGTTCCCGGATATACCGCCAACTGAGCGGCAGCCCAAGCACCAAGGCAATCAAACCCAGCGACAGGTATGCCGCCCTCCATCCAGACCGGCTAATGATGGTTTGCGCAACCACAGGTAGGATCATCGCGCCGAATCCCGCCCCCACCATCACGAAAGCCAAAGCCATTCCCAACCGCCGTTGAAACCAGGTCGAGATGGAACGCGAATAGGCCAGATGCGCCGCACCATTCCCGACCAGACCCAAGACGAAGCAGGTTGCATAAAACCGCCACAACCCGGAATGCAGCAGAGCCAGCGAGGCGATGGCGCAACCAAAGACCGTCATGCACGGCAGAATGATGCGGCGAGGACCATAACGATCGATCAAGCGGCCTAGAAGTGGAGAGGACACCCCCAGTGTGACAGCGGCGAGTCCGAAGCCGCTTGATATCGCTTCACGGCTCCAGCCGAATTCCGCTCCCAGGGGCTTTACAAAAACCGCGAAGGTGTAGACGAATAGAGAACCGAAGCCCGCCATCACACCGAAGGAGGCGGCCAGCACCACGCGCCAGCCGTAATACCTGAGATCGTGTTCAGTGATGGCGGACGCCAATTCGGCGCCTCGTTTCGGACCAACGCCAGGAAGATTGTGGGCAAGACTCACAGGTCAGGCGCACCCCGCAGCGTCCGAGTGGGTGAGAACATACTTGCGATTCAACGGCAGCGGCAATAATGCGAAAAGACTAGAGAGGATGGACGGTCGCTACACGGTGGAACGTCGCGCGACTTTACCCATGAAAGTCTTGAAAAGCCTCAGAGTGATTGCGAGATCGGCAAAGTTCAACCTTGCTTCCGCCCAATCACGTAGAAAGAACACTTCAACTCGTCCTGCAGCTTGAGCGCACCACCCGCAATAGAAGCGATCGGGATTTCGTATTCCGTTTGTAGCAGTGTGAACTCGCCGTATGCGCGGAATGAGTCCACCCCGAACGCTACCTGCGCGGTGAACGCCTGAACGTTCGTAATCCCGTGGAGTGTCAGGGAACCTTCCACGTTCACGCGGCACAGATTCTCTTTCAGGAGATCGGCGCTGATTTTGGAACTCTCGAAAACAATCTCAGAATATTTCCGTGTCTCCAGTACTTCGTCGTGCATGACGCGTTGGAGTTCCCTCCGTTCGCTATCTCGAAGCTCGTCCAGCACTTCCAGCGAAGCTGTCTTGATCGCAACCTGGAGCTTCGCATCCGACACAGTTTCCGGAACAAACGTGACGCTCCCTTTCCAATCGCGAATCGCAATCTTAGGACTGTGCGCCACTGCTGAGATCAGTCCGCTTGCGAAAGCTTGAACGGTAAACTGGCTTGCCCTTCGATCGATTTCATACAGAGCCAATGCTGCGTTCTGTGATTTCATCCGAAGTTCTCCTTGTCACTGAGCCGGCACGTTCCGCCAATCCGAAATGCGCTTTGGTCCCCGGACGACCATCGATGAATCCTTGGCGAGAGGGGACGTTCGGTTGGTCGGGATTCGATAGCATCAACATGAGTTGATGCCGTAGAGCGCTTTCGTTTTTCTAACACTAATTTCGGAAAGCAGTTAGACAAATCGTGCGGGCATTAGCGAGGACGGATTCGGCGGATGGGTAACCCACCCGCACCAAGCATGGTTTGTGCACGATCCTTTTTGTGAGGATGGGGCTGCCGACAAATGATCGCAGTGCGGACCGCAGGAAAAACCAGCGCTTCGATTGCCGAGCGCTGGCGAACCCTCCTTAGATCGAGCGGTTCAATCGCTGCCGGAGGTCGTCTGCTCTAGGGCGGCGGCGTTCCACGGCCCGGGAATTTGGAGTTGGGGCATCGGAGACGCGGCAAACAGCCGCTGGCAAGGCTTAGCCAACCAGCGCGCCCATTGCCTGGATCGGGAAACTCGGGCACTGTCGGTGGCGATGCCGGTATCTGCATACATCTGCCGATAGATTTTGGAGATCAGGACAAAGGCCAGTCGGCCTCGCAGCGACTTGATGAAACTGGACCGCGCCCAAATAGATTTGAGGCCGTAGAAAGTATCCCAAACCGATTGCGTCCGGCCGCGAATTTCTTCGGCCGACATCGTTGGGTGAGGCCAATAAAGCTTGGGCCGAAGTTCTTGAGGAATGAGCCAGCGGCGAGTGATCGGAATCCCGGCAACTTCCACCGGTGCGGCCTCCATTTGCTTCTCCCATCGATTAAAGTCGACTGTACCCGGATAAGGAGTCAGCATGACGAACTGAGCAAATGCGATGTCTGCCAGAACTGCTGCATTGGCAGTTGCGTCGAATGTTTCGGGCCGATCGCTGGGCAGACCGAAGATGAATGAACCGAGCACGTATACACCGTGCTGGCGAAATGTTCGTAAGCGATTCACCAGGTCTTCCCCGGCGCAGTTGAAGTCTTTGTAAACGTCCTTCAAGCCCTCCGGAGTCACCGATTCGATTCCGACAAGGGCTCCTTTAATATGCGCGGCATGCATCGCATCGAGGAATTCAGTATCCTCGGCAGCTTCCATCGTGATCTGGGTAAAGAAGACTGTGTCCGAAGGTAGCTGAGCGAGTCGTCCCATCAGCGAAAACCGCTCTGCTCGAATGGTCTTGAGTTCGTTCAGCCGTTCAAGGTTGTGCTGCTCTTCGGCAAGGCGCAAGTCAGTCAGTGTGACTGGATAAAAATTGTCGTCGGCAAGGGCAATGAAGCGAAATCCCAGTCTTCTCAGTTGAACGACTTCTTCGATGACCACATCGGACGAACGCTGACGGGGACGCTGGCCATCCGTGCGCCAAACAGAGCAGAAGGAGCAGTGCTTCGGGCATCCTCGGACCGTTTGAACGGACGCCCACATATAACTTTTCCGCGGCACGAGATCCCAACGGGCAGGAAGGAACGAGGATGCCTCAATCCTGCCGCCTTCATAGATCATTAATGGCGTACCACGCGAGCAATCTTCCAGCACTCGCGACCAAACCACATCGCCATCTCCCTTCACCACTGCATGGGCGCCACCCAACTCGTGCGCCTCATTCGGATAAAGGGTCGCGTGAATTCCTCCGAACACCACATACGCTCCTCGCGCACGTGCCTCGCGTCCGATTTTGTAGCCCCGAAGAGCGTTGGCGGTATGGATGCCGATGCCGACTACATCGCCCGACTGAATGACGGCTGGATCCATGGCCTCGAGGGTTTCGTCGACAAGGCAGGGATCGCCATAGCAGCCAGGCGTTGCCGCTGCCAGAACATACAACCATCGTGGCGTGATTACGGCAGTACCGAAGGAAACTTCACTGGGATTAACAAGGTGAACACGCAAGCAGGATCGCCCTCCTAGGGCCGCCTTGCGAGGTACGGTGAACCTGCTGCAACTTATTGGTCCCCGATTCGCCAGTTGTCGATCCACGCACGGTTCTGCGCGAGCGCCAGAGCGCCCCACTCAAGGCGCCCATATTTTCGCGTTCATCGGCAACTCGGGTCTGGTCAAAATTGACCAGTTTCCCTATGCCTCAACATGCCCCACTCCTCGAACCCGACCATTTGCTCGAAAATGAGCAGAATTGGAGCTAAACTGGTGCCCGATGCCTCCTGCTTCGCGCAAAAAGAGTCCTACGTTCAACCCTAAAACCTTCCTTGCAACCATCGGCGAGGGCAGAAGAACCGTCACTGTCAGAAGGAAAGAACGGATATTCACTCAAGGCGATCAGGCCGACGCCATCTTCTACATTCAAAAAGGCAAGGTCCGGCTCACGGTCGTCTCCAAGGTAGGCAAGGAGGCGACGATTGCCATGTTGAGCGAAGGCAGTTTTTTCGGAGAGGGCTCGCTCGCGGGACAGCCTCTCCGGATAGGCTCTGCTGCTGCCATGACGGATTGCCAGCTTTTAAGGATCGAAAAGAAGGCGATGATGAATGCTCTTCATGGGGAACATGCTTTTTCCAATATGTTCGTCGCCTACTTGCTGCGGCGAAACATTCGTTATGAAGAAGATCTGGTCGATCAGCTGTTTAATTCCAGCGAGAAGAGGTTGGCGCGAGTTCTTCTCATGGTCGCTCATTTTGGCAAGGAAGGCGTTCCCGAGCCGGTGGTGCCGAAGATCAGCCAGGAGACCCTCGCGGAGATGGTCGGGACTACCCGCTCGCGTGTGAGTTTTTTCATGAACCGGTTCAGAAAATTGGGGTTCATCAACTACGCCGGAGGTGTCGAAGGCGGACTCCAGGTTCACAGTTCCCTGCTGAATATCGTCCTGCACGATTGATTCACTCAGCCCGCCCTGCGTTGATTTGTGAGGCCAGAACAGCGTCATCCGTGGCTTTGGATGTGAGCATTCAGTGGTAAGATCACGACGTCAATTGCACACTTCCGCGGCGCCGCTGTGGACGCCGGTTTCCTGTGCAAATGATGAGATCGGAGCGGAGATGGGAGCAATCCCTATAAACAATAAGCTTTCCGTTTTGCCTGCAATCCTTGCGCAAAATGAAGCAACGATTCTAGCGGAGTGGATGAAGGAGATGAGCGGCGCCTTGCGCCGAAGCGACCTTATTAAAGAGGACGACCTTCGGGTACAGTGTTCGGTCTTCCTTCGGCAAATGAGGCAGGGTCTCGAAACCGGCGCTACTGACTTCCAGTCCTCAGCCTGGGATGGCATTCGAAACATGCTTTCGGATATTTCGAGCAGCCGCGCTCAGCAGGGTTTCACGCCATCAGAAACTGCGTCGTTTGTTTTCTCGGCCAAGCGTCCGATTTTTGCCCAGCTTCGCAAAACATGCCGAGACGCCGAGTCCCTCGCATCCGAGACCTGGACCGTAACGGTTTTGCTGGATGCCATGGGGCTGTACACGACTGAGGTCCATCTAAAGTCTCGCGAAGAAATTATCCGGCATCAGCAGGAAGAACTGCTGGAACTGTCCACCCCGTCGTAAAACTATGGGACGGGATACTCGCCCTGCCGGTGATCGGCACGTTGGACAGCGCCCGAACGCAAGTCCTGATGGAATCGCTGCTGGAAGCGATCGTCAAAACCAACTCGCGCGTGACCATCATCGACATTACCGGTGTCCCTACCGTGGACACGGTCGTCGCCCAGCACCTGCTTAAGACGATCACTGCCGCCCGATTGATGGGCGCGGATTGCATCATCAGCGGCGTGCGTCCGCAGATCGCGCAAACGATCGTTCACCTCGGCATCAACCTGTCGGACGTGACAACAAAAGCCACGCTCGCCGGGGCATTCAAAGTAGCTCTGGATCGGCTCGGAATTGACTTCCGGAAAGAGTGAGATGGCTACGTTCATCTCGACGGGCGTAAGACTGATTCAGTCTGCTTCGGAATCTTTGAACTGAATATCCTCCAGGTACGTCGACGAAAGTCATCGACCGACCTCGTAAACATCCCTCCGATTGAATCTCGGTATTTTTATTTGCAATTTATTGACATCGAGGAGATATCCGCCATTTTCCCGATCGTTACGATCGAAGGATGGACGTAATATTCGAATATGCTCGGAGAAGTGTGGCATGGTAGCTGTCGCCAGTTCCCCGGCGGTAATCGCCATCGAGACCCCACCTTCTCTTTTCCCTGCAAAAGCTCCGCGTTTGGTGTCCGTGGATGTCCTGCGCGGCCTCGTCATGGTCATCATGGCGCTGGATCACACCCGCGACTTCATGACGTACCAGCGCTTTGCTCCTGAGGACATGACGCACGCGTCCGTTGCCCTGTTTCTTACCCGCTTTGTTACGCACTACTGCGCTCCCGTCTTCGCTTTCCTGGCAGGAACAGGCGCATTCCTCTCGACGCGCCGCGGGAAATCGCTCAACCAGCTGTCCGGGTTCTTCGTGACTCGCGGTCTGTGGCTCGTCCTGCTCGAGTTCACGATCGTCGACTTCGCCTGGGGCTTCGTACCCTGGGTGCATGGGGGAGTGATTTGGATTTTGGGTTGGAGCATGGTAGCGATGGCGCTGATTGTGCGTCTCCCGGTGCGCTGGATCGCTGCGTTCGGCTTGGTCATGGTCGCCACCCACAACCTGCTCGATCGCATCAATCCCGCTTCGTTCGGAAAACTTTACTGGCTCTGGATATTGCTTCATTCTCCGGGCCGCATTGCGGTCACCGCTCACTATTTGTTCTCTGTAAGGTACGTCCTGATTCCGTGGGTCGGTGTGATGGCGATTGGTTTCGCTTTCGGAAGTGTGTTGCCTCGGCCTGACCGCCGCAAATGGATTCTGACTCTGGGAATCTCGGCAACACTCCTATTCTTCGTAATCCGCGGGATCAATCTTTACGGAAATGGAATCGACGGGTTGCCCTTCGGATACCCACGTTCTGCTGGAGCATGGAGTGTTCAGCCAACGCTTCGATTGACCACAGTGTCATTTTTCAACGTGCTCAAGTATCCGCCCTCTCTCGATTACTTGCTCATCACACTCGGGCCGTCACTCATCGTGCTTGCCTTGCTTGACGGAGTCAAAGCTGTGCGCGGGTTGAGCCATATTCTGTTGGTCTATGGCCGGGTTCCGCTGTTCTACTATGTCCTGCACCTCTATCTCCTGAACGTGATGGCTCGATTGATCGCGGTCGCCTTTCATCAGCCGATCTTTTACGGGACTGTCATCGCAGATTTCGCGCAGAGGCCTCTAGGATACGGTCACGGTCTGCCATTCATCTACGCGATGTGGATTCTTGCAGTGGCAATCCTTTATCGGCCCTGCCTGTGGTTCATGACATTCCGAAGCCAGCATCGGGACTGGGCCTGGCTCAGCTATCTGTGAAGACAACGCACCGACTCTCTCAAGTGGTGCTGTCGCCTATCGCCATCACACTGATTAAGTTGTCATCGAAGATCGGCGAAGTAGGGCTCTAGGAGAACAGGTAAATTGCCACTGGTGCCGGGAGGGGGAATCGAACCCCCACAGAGCGGTTAGCCCCTGCGGATTTTAAGTTCCACAGTGGGTTCTGAACCGTTAGGAAAATTCTCTACTCTACTTGATTTTTCAACGGCTTACCAGCACGATGATTCCCACCGTCGTGATCCAATTTGCCGCGTTTTGAACGTGGAACTACTACAGTTTTACTACAGTCAAGTGCGGATCGTTCCGGCTCCACGCGCCACCCGCCGGTTTTGAGATCACCTACGGTGTTCTGGCTGGTAATGAAAATTCCCTACTTTACTAGATTCTTCCACCGCTTACCAGCACCGGGTTCGAACGGGTTCTGATTCATTCTGCTCGGTTCTGAGCATGGAACTATCACGTTGTTATCACGCCGCGGACAGCCGGAAACCCGAAACAGATCGGAAAGCGCGATCTCTTACCGACCGAGATCAATGAGTGTAACAGCGATTTATCGCCAACTGACACCAGCGATTCTCCTAACGTGAGTGCGAGAATCAAAGTGTCCA
>CAWGBW010000010.1:0-9619 GCA_963820895.1 uncultured Acidobacteriota bacterium | reverse complement strand
TGAAAAAACAGGCGACGCTGTTGGAAAGGAAAGAGATCGACTTCGAGCCGCACCGCATGATGCCACAAAATCAATACGGTTTTAGCCCGCTACAATATTTCACCTGCGCAGAAATTGATTGTCCCCAACATCTTGGAGAATCGTTCGGAAGTGCCGGTCGTTTTCTTTACTGCTTGAGTTCCGCCGCCCAATTTGCGACTAGCACCAGCGGTGTTGGAACCGTGTCCGGAATTGTGTTCAAAATAATCCGTTGCCCATCGGGACTCACGTCGTAAGGCGCTCCCAGCGGAGAAGTGTATGTAAGCGGAAACAGCGAATGCAGCGGAGATATGTCGAACTCCTCGCTCTTCAAATTAACCGCGGCGGAATACATCGTCAGATCAGTCGCTGTGAACCAGATCTCTTTGCCGTCTCCGCTCCACGAAGGGAATGTTCCTCCTGTTTGCGACACCTGCCAGCGCCCTTGCCCGCTGGGGAAATGCGTCACGTACACCTCTTCACGTCCCGACTCCGTGGAACTATACGCCAGCCATTTTCCATTTGGAGACAGGCGGGACTGCACGAGTCGGGCAGGAGGCTGAGGCGCGGGCACGACCGCGAATGATTTTTTTTCGCCGGTCAACGTCATCGCCCACACCGCGATGCCGGTCGGCCCCTTCTGTGACGTATAAACGAGGTAACGCCCGTCGGGTGAAAATTGCGGCGAGAGCAGCGTCGCTGGTTCGTCCGGAGTCGTTAGTACTTCTTCTTGTCCGCCTCCACTCGCATTGCGGATGCGGATCGTGCTTCCTGTGATTACCGTGCTTCCGTTCTGCCTGACGTAAACCACGCGTTGCCCATCGGCAGACCATGAAGGCTGCAGATGCGTTGCTCCCCCGAATGTCAGCCGGGTTCGCGAACCCTTCACCAAATCGATGACCCAGATGTCGGCTTGCGGATCTCCCATCGCCACCGCCAAACGCTTGCCATCCGGCGAGAGTCGCCCGGCTCCTTTATAGAAACCCCGTTCCGCTACCTTTCCCAGTGTGTTTCCTTTTCGATCCATCCAATAAAGATCGATTCCCAGAGTCTTGACTCCGGGTTCGTAAATCAGGACTCCGTTCTGGCTCGCGGAAAAGGTCGTGTGCCACGTTCCCATGTCGTACTCCACCGCATTCCCCACCAGCACTGGGTCGCCCGACGCCGCCCCTGTCGAGGCATTGAATTTTTGCGCCAGCAGTTGTGACTGCACGTGGTACAGCAGATATCCCGACGCGTATTGCGCCCCCGAATCCGAATCCACCACATGCTTATACGAACCATCTGCGATCGAACCGAAATAGATTCCCCGTTCGGTGTCGCCGGAGTGGCTAGTCGCAAAAAACAAAAAATGCTTTCCGTCGGGCAGGAACTGGGGCCACCGATGGGTGGTGTGCTTTCCATTGTCGAACTGTGTCAGCCGCGTCGGACTGCCGCCGGCGGCGCTGATCCGCCACAACGTATCCCGGTAGTCCGGTTCAAAGATGATCTCGTTGTCCTGATTCCACGACCCGCCTCGTGGATTAGGCGCATCCGCGAGAATCGTGATCGGGCCTCCCGTGGCCTGCACCTTCTTTAAACGAGCGTCGCTGAAAAAGCCGAGCCACCGGCCGTCT
This sequence comes from uncultured Acidobacteriota bacterium, assembly GCA_963820895.1. Taxonomy (GTDB): domain Bacteria; phylum Acidobacteriota; class Terriglobia; order Terriglobales; family Acidobacteriaceae; genus Sulfotelmatobacter. The sequence continues at coordinate 7,985 of CAWGBW010000010.1, read as the reverse complement.
GCCGACCAGAACGGAAACGACGCCCCTTCGGTGCCCTCAAGCTTTTTCGCTGCAACCTCGCCCAGATTCTGTACCCAGATCGATCCGCGTTCTTTGGCTGAACGCGCGCAAAATGCGAGCGCCGTTCCTTCCGAGTTGATTACGGGCGGTCCAGAAAAATCTCCGGTGAAATCAAAATTTGTCTGCTCCGGAGGCGGCAAGAACGATCGCATCGTTTTCGCGGGCTCATGGACCCGTGAAACCGACCACACCAGCAACCCCAACAACAGTGCAGCCAGAGTCGCCCAGGCCGCATGCAAGCGCCATCGCCTCGCTGGGCCCGCCGGTTGCAATGCGGTTGCGCCGGTGCCCGATCCGCCGGAAGCAATCCATCGCAACTCGCGTCCAACATCTGCGGCGCACTGCCATCGCTCGTCTGGATCTTTCGCCAGACATCCGTGAACGACATGATCGAGCCCCGAGGGTGCCATCGGCAACACGGAGGAGATTGAGACAGGATCTCTCTCCAGCACCGCCGCCATTGCGCTCGCCGCGGTCTTTCCCTCGAATGCGCATTTGCCCGTCGCCATTTCGTGCAGCAACGCGCCCAGCGCAAAAATATCCGATCGCGCGTCAGCCTCTTTGCCCTCCACCTGCTCCGGCGACATGTACTGGAATGTTCCCACCACTGTGCCCTCGGCCGTCAGCGGATGGCTTCCGACGGGAGTCGACATCGTGACCGTTAGGCTAGACGAGGAATTGGTCCGCACCACGGCCGTCTTCGCTAACCCGAAATCCATCAACTTCGCCCCTGTTTTCGTCAGCATGACGTTTCCGGGCTTCAGGTCGCGATGCACCACGCCGCATCGATGTGCCTTCTCGAGTCCCTCACAGATCTCGACGCCGTTTTTCAGAACCTGCGCCATCGGCAACGGACTTCTGCACAACCTGTCCGCTAGCGTCTCCCCTTCCAGGTACTCCATGACCAGGTAGTGAATGGATTCGTGATGGCCAACGTCGTAAAGCGTGCAGATGTTCGGATGATTCAGGGAAGAGATAACTCGCGCCTCGCGCTCGAACCGCTGTTGCGCTTCCGGATCCTTGGACAGATGGGAAGGCAGAATCTTGACGGCGACCGTTCGTTCCAGTCGGGTATCCAGGGCACGATACACCTCACCCATCCCACCCGCCCCAAGCGGCGACTGGATCTCATAAGGTCCGAGTTTCGTACCGGCAGTAAGCCCCATGCGTCGCCGAATTATATTCCAACCATGTAGCGACGGACGCATTCGTCCGTCCGCAAAGGCAAAGCCGAACGTAGGCGGACCCAAGCACAGAAAGAGCCGCGACTCGAAATGCGGAGAGGTTTAGCAGCGCGCCCCGCTTCCTTCCGATTTCACCGCAAATGGGAAGTCATCCCGTACCGGGTTGCATATCACCCCAAAATAAGTTAACTATAGTTAACCCCTCTTGATGTACACTCATTAACATTCGCCTACCCGGGCAGAATCTCTGGGGACCGATGAACCACCCGAATGAACCCTTACATCCCGCTCTTCCGGTTTCTGGGGTGCCCTCCCACCGTGACAATCTCTCGCTCTCCAACGTTCACAGTTCAGTCGACGTTCCCCACCACGAAGCCAGTTTCTGGCAACAATGGCGCGCTTTTGTCGGTCCCGCCATCCTCGTCAGCGTCGGATACATGGACCCCGGCAACTGGGGCACCGACCTCCAGGGTGGCGCCCAATTCAAGTACGGGCTTCTGTGGGTGGTCGGCCTCGCCAGTGTCATGGCCATCTTCATGCAAGTCATCTCGGCCCGCCTCGGAGTCGTCACCGGAAAAGATCTCGCGCAATGCTGCCGAGATTGGTATCCGCGCTGGACGCGCTTGCCAAATTGGCTGATGAGCGAAGTCGCCATCGGAGCGTGCGACCTCGCCGAAGTTCTCGGGAGTGCAGTCGCCCTCAATCTTCTTTTTCACATTCCCTTGTTGTGGGCCGTCATCATCACCGGCCTTGATGTGCTGCTGCTCCTCGCCCTGCAGAACTTCGGCATGCGCACCATCGAAGCGATCGTGCTGTTACTCGTCGCGACCATTGCAGTCTGTTACTTCATCGAGATCTTCGTCCTTCCTCAGACGCAGCCGCGTTTTCTGGAACTCGGCCGCGCTTTGGTGACCCCGCGCCTGCGAGAAGCCGGCATGCTCTACGTAGCCATCGGGATCATCGGCGCCACCGTCATGCCGCACAATCTTTATCTGCACTCCGCCCTCGTGCAGAGCCGTCGCCTGCAGAAGGACGATTCTTCCATTCGCCGCGCCCTGCAGTTCAACACCATCGACTCGACCGTCGCTCTCGCTGTCGCCTTTTTCGTTAACGCCGCCATCTTGGTGCTCGCTGCAACCGTGTTCTATGGCAAGCACGGCGTGTCGGTTCCTGGTGGACACTTCGTTCCCTTCAACGCCTCCAGTGACTGGATTCGCGTCGCCTACCTGACGCTCGCTCCACTGTTGGGGACGGCTGCAGCCAGCACGTTATTCGCAGTTGCCCTGCTAGCCGCTGGACAGAGCAGCACGATCACCGGCACGCTCGCTGGACAAGTCGTCATGGAAGGCTTCATGCATTGGCGCATCAAGCCCTGGCTGCGAAGGCTGATCACACGATCGCTGGCCATACTTCCGGCGGTGCTCGTCATCGCTATTCGAGGAGACAACAGTGTCACTGATCTGCTCACGTTGAGCCAGGTAGTGCTTGCGTTGCAATTGCCCTTTGCCATGTTTCCCCTTCTGCATTTCACAAGTTCGCGCCAGCGCATGGGCACCTGGAAAAACGGGCGCTTTCTTCTGATCGCAGGATGGGCCAGTGCTATCCTGATCACCGCCATGGACGTCTACGGCCTCCCTGACTCCGTGCGGACTGTTTGGCAACTCATCAGCGGTGGATAACCGCTCGAATTAGGACCAACGGAGGCAGGCGGCAAGCACTCATGTACGACACGATCTTGGTCACGCTCGATGGCACCTCGACCGACCGCGCCATCATCGAACACGTAAAGCAGCTGGCCAGGCTTGCGCACAGCCGCCTCGTCCTTCTTCACGTTGCCGACGGATGGGCTGCCCGAACCTACGGCTCCGACGCCGTTAGTCCGGAAATTTCGGATGACACCGCGTACCTTCATCGAGTGCAGGCGGAGTTCCAAAACGAGGGCATCCCCACTGAGGCGGAACTCGCCTTCGGTGAGCCTTCCGACCAAATCGTCAAATGGGTTGAAAGCAAAGGCTGCGATTTGGTGGCGATGAGTACTCATGGACACCGATTCCTCGCCGACATCTTCCTCGGCGAGACGGCCACCCGCGTCCAGCACCGTATCAAAGTCCCAGTCCTTCTACTCCGCGCGAAGTAAGCCGCGCGTGAAAGTAGCCCGGCTGTCGCGAAGGCATCCTGCCTTTCGCATCAGAGGTTAAAACTCGATTGCTTCGGAAAATAAAATGGGAGCGTAGCGTAGTGGGGATCTAGTAAGGCTTCGAAGGATACCGCATGCTGTTCTTCTTCTCGGTCTTCAGCATCTTGCGCTCTGCCTTCTTCTGAGCCTTGGCGTACTTCTTCTGTGCCTTCTGCTGCTTCCGCTCCTCTTTCGTAGGCGCCTGCGACTGAGACTTGGGCTTCGCATAAACCTGCGCCCGACTAGGAGCCACAAAAGCAACGCCACACACCGCGAGAAGAAAAACCGCAAGAAATCGCTTCATAAGTTTCAACCTGAATGCCCCGATTCTATAGCATCCTCCTTTCGAAAGATCGGTTCGAAAGTCACCCCTTGCAGGCCAAAACACGGGGGGATCGGCAAGCCACAGTCGTCACAAGTCAGGGCCGTTCACAGCAGACAAAGTCAAGCAAGCTGAAAGGGGCTGCTCGCGAGTCCGCCCTCCCTACGCAATTTCCACCGAACGAATTACACTAATAAGTTGCGATCTACATAGCGCCACATCTGTGCGCGCAATCATTCCTTCCAAGGAAGGCACATCATGTCCGTAAACAGTTTTAATAGCCGTTCCACCCTCAAAGTCGGTAACAAGGAATACGAAATCTACCGCCTCGACGCGCTCGATAAGCAGGGCATCTCCACCAAGCATCTGCCTTTCTCTCTGCGCATTCTGCTCGAAAACCTGCTCCGCACCGAGGACGGACGCAACGTTACCAAGGAAGAAGTCCGCGCGCTAGCGAACTGGAACAGCAAATCGAAGCCCGACAAGGAAATCGCCTTCACTCCCAGCCGCGTCCTGCTGCAGGATTTTACCGGCGTTCCCTGCGTCGTCGATCTCGCAGCCATGCGCGACGCGATGAAACAGCTCGGCGGAGATGCCACACTCATCAATCCTCTGCAGCCTGTTGAGTTGGTCATCGATCACTCGGTGCAGGTGGACGAGTTCGGCACTGCCAACGCGCTCGATATGAACGCACTTCTCGAATTCCAGCGCAACAAGGAGCGCTACTCTTTTCTACGCTGGGGACAAACCGGATTCCGCAATCTCGCGATCGTGCCCCCCGACACCGGTATCGTGCATCAGGTAAACCTCGAATATTTGGCGCGAGTAGTCTTCGTCCACGAAGCGCCCGGCAAGCGCACGGCTTACCCCGACACGCTGGTAGGCACCGACAGCCACTCCACCATGGTCAACGGACTGGGCGTCCTTGGCTGGGGCGTCGGAGGCATTGAGGCGGAGGCGGCAATGCTTGGGCAGCCGGTCTCCATGCTGATTCCTTTGGTGGTGGGTGTGAAGTTGACGGGGCGTTTGCGCGAGGGCGCGACGGCGACCGACCTTGTTCTCACTGTCACCGAGATTTTGCGCAAGCACGGAGTGGTCGGGAAGTTTGTCGAATATTTTGGACCTGGCCTGCGTGACTTGTCCCTTGCCGATCGCGCGACGATTGCGAACATGTCTCCCGAGTACGGTGCGACGTGCGGAATTTTCCCGATCGACAAAGAGACATTGAAATATCTGAAGCTCACCGGGCGCAGTGCGGAGCAGATCGCGCTCGTTGAAGCGTACGCCCGCGAACAGGGACTGTTTCACGACGACAAGACGCCCGAAGCCGAGTACTCCGAATTGCTCTCGCTTGATCTCGCGACCGTCGAGCCAAGCATTGCTGGCCCAAAGCGCCCGCAGGATCGAGTTGTTTTGTCGCAGGCGGGTGAGTCCTTCAGCAAGGCGCTTCCTTTCCTCATGAAACCAAAGTCGGCCGCGAAGACCGGGCCGATTCCGGGTATCCCCGCCGCCACCAGCGCGCGATTGGAGCAGGAAGGCGGAATGACCGCCGTTGGCGTAGAAGACCCGAACGTCCACAAACATATTCCGCAATCGGTGCAATATTCATTGACTCACGGCAGCGTAGTCATAGCCGCGATCACGTCCTGTACGAATACTTCGAATCCTTCTGTGCTCATTGGAGCGGGCCTTCTCGCAAAGAAAGCGGTCGAGAAAGGGCTGACTGTTCCAGCCTGGGTCAAGACGTCTCTCGCTCCAGGCTCGAAAACGGTGACCGACTATCTCGCCAAGGCCGGATTGACGCCGTATCTTGAGAAGCTGAAGTTCCATACGGTCGGCTATGGATGCACGACGTGTATCGGCAACTCCGGCCCGCTTCCCGACGAAGTCTCGAAGGCGATTGACGACAAGGAACTTGTTGTTGCCTCGGTACTATCGGGGAACCGCAACTTTGAAGGCCGCATCAACTCCGAAGTCCGCGCAAACTACCTGATGTCACCGCCTCTTGTGGTCGCCTTCGCTCTCGCCGGCCGCATCGACGTTGACCTGCGCAAGGATCCGCTCGGCAAGGGCAAAGATGGCCAGCCTGTTTATCTCGCTGACATTTGGCCGAGTTCGCGCGAAATTGAAGAAACAATGGAGCAGTCGATCTCCTCGGAAATGTTTACGAAATCCTACGGCGAGGTTTTTCAGGGGGACGAACGTTGGCGTGGCCTTGCCGTTCCCAAGGGCGAAACCTACGCGTGGGAGAGCGACTCCACCTATATCCGCCGCGCTCCGTACTTCGATGACATGGCCGTGAAACCCATGCCCGTCGAGGAGATCAGCGGTGCTCGGGTCCTTGCCGTTCTCGGCGATAGCGTCACTACCGACCACATCTCGCCAGCAGGATCGATCAAGAAAGATGGTCCCGCCGGGAAATATCTTCAGGAACACGGCGTCAAACCCTCGGACTTCAACTCTTACGGATCGCGTCGTGGCAATCATGAAGTCATGGTTCGCGGCACCTTCGCGAATGTGCGGCTGCGCAACAAACTAGTCTCGACCGAAGGTGGATTCACACGCCACCTGCCCACCAATACCGAAATGTCGATCTTCGATGCCTCGGAAAAATATCGTGCTGCCGGCACGCCGCTGGTCATTCTTGCGGGCAAAGAATACGGCTCCGGATCGTCGCGCGACTGGGCCGCCAAGGGACCGGCCCTGCTCGGCGTGCGTGCTGTGATCGCCGAAAGCTACGAGCGTATCCACCGGTCGAATTTGGTTGGCATGGGTATTCTTCCCCTGCAATTTCTGGCTGGACAAAATGCTGAATCGCTCAAACTGACCGGAGAAGAAATCTTCGAAATCGCAGGAATTCGAAACATCGTTGACCGTTTTGCTGCGGGAAGCCAGGTGAAAGTCCGAGCCACCACGAACGACAACACGACAGAATTCACCGCTCTGGTGAGAATCGATACGCCGCAAGAAGCGTTGTATTACGCCAACGGCGGAATCCTTCAGTATGTGCTCAGGCAGTTGCTCGCGAGTAAGCTGCAGCCAGTGGGAGTGTAAGCCGAAGAATTCTAAGTAGCTGCTGGATTCCATGAATCGACGCCGGCTGCTAGGCCATCGGCTAAGACCTTCCACTCTCTCCCTCCTGAGGCGCGGCCTTTGAGCAGAAGGGCCGATCCGAAATGGGATATTCTGCGTCAGACAGCCGGTTCGAAGAGATGCTGCGCCGGATCGGGCTCTAATGCTTCGTGCGTATGGGATTCGCAATTTCTTGCGCCGAATTCACGCGAGAATTGGCACCTTCTCCCCATTCGGACCTGAGGAAACAGTGCTACGTCAGCAGCCAGAGCGTGGCGAGCGAATCAATAGATCCACTGCATGACGCGAAGATCGGAACAGGCGAACCCAGATATAGGGACCGCAAGCGGCGAGCCGGATTTCGGATGATCCCAATCGAACGCAATAGCTGAGTATGATGCGGGACAATTCAGCATCATCCGTCACATGATCAAAGGTGATTTCATTTTCGTCGCGATGAAGAGCGAGCGCCTGAGTCCCAGCGCGTATGACGCTGGGAAGAGCCATACAAGGTTCGGTTCGACATCCGGTCATCTGTTCGATCGCGTAAAGCGCGGTATAGTCGATCCCTTCGGCGAAGGCCACGAGAAGAGTTGAATTGGCCACGATGTACTCCACCTGGATCATCTCAAAGTGCTCCATCAGCGCGAGAGGAATTTGCAGGTGATCCTGCGATCCCGAGAGACGAGCGCTCTCGGACAAGATTGGACATGACCATTGGCGCGCCAAGGCGGCGGTCACTTGCCGTTCATTGACGAATCCAAATTCCTGCAGCCATTCCCCGACCCTGCCTCGACCTGAACTGTGTTGTGCGTCCAGCGCGGCGCGCAATTGCTCAGGAGTGACTTGATTTCTTGATAACAGGACCAGCCCCAGCGGGATTCGGTGGTTTTTGGGATGAATGGCCGGTGCCGGCAATCGGCGCAGCAGCTTGCGAATGGCCCCTTCCAGGCAGTCGTCGAGACAGTAGCGAGATCCCGCGAGCCAGATCGAACTGGATCCTCGACGCCATTTCCGCCAAAATCGGCGGCTGTGGATGCATCCATCGGGCCCGGAGTCCTCCCTGTATCGCGATAACAGTCCGCGCAAGGTTGGATTCCACGCTGGTACGCTCGTGCTGGCCATCGTGAATAACCTCAGGGAGCAACGTCGGTGACTCGAAGTCCGTAGT
>CAWGBW010000009.1:0-162931 GCA_963820895.1 uncultured Acidobacteriota bacterium | reverse complement strand
CGCACCCAACAATTCGCGTTTCAGCATCAGCGACCTGGATGTTCAGTCCTCGGCGGATCTGGCGATACGTTTGGCTGCAGCGTGAGCGCGATCGAAATTGGGAGCGACTCCCCATCCCACAATCTCCGCTCGTCTACGATGCTGAACGACGTAGTAGTACTTGGGGAAGACTGTCTGTTTGTCGGCAACGATGTCTACCCAGAAGTTCCCACGCGAAACGACATTTGAGAATATTGCGGACTCGAGGGAAAAGCGTCCGACACATGGGCGCCATGCGTCGCGATGACAGATTCGAGCAGGCGGGGGAAAAAGCATTCGCGTCGTACTGGCAAAGGCCGATGAGGGCCCTATTCGGAAAATATCCGTTGACCAAGCCTTCGTAATCGAGCAGATGATTGCATTCGTCGTGCTAACTTTTCGATTCTGACATAGTCTAACTATGGCAGTAGGCTTTCAACAAGGAGGCGGTCTTTGCATCGAGACGAGATTCCACCGGGAACTCTTTATCTTCTGATTTTGAAAACGCTTGCACGTGCCGGTGAGATGCACGGATATGAAATCGCAAACTCGATCCAAACGATCTCCGATGACGTTCTCCAGGTGGAGGAAGGGTCGCTATACCCGGCTCTCCAGCGGATGCTGATCAAAGGCTGGGTGAAGGCCAAGTGGGGAACGACGGCCGGGAATCGGCGGGCACGCTACTACCAGCTCACGACGTCGGGCCGTAAGCAACTGGAAACGGAACTCTCGCAGTTCGAGCGGGTGATCGGGGCCATTACCCGTGTGATTCAGACAGCTTGAAAGGAACTATCGCATGAATTCGCTGGGCGAACTCGGAAGGCGGCTTTGGATGCTGATGCGTCGCCGGCAATTTGACGCAGACCTCGAAGAAGAGATGCGTCTGCACCTGGAACTCAGAGAACAGGAACAAGATCCAGGCAGGGCTATCGCCAAAGGAGGCTCGCCAGGCGGCAGTCACGCCGATTTGGCAATGCGACATTGTTGAAGGAGAAGAGTCATATGGCTTGGGGATGGGAGTGGTTGGAAAGTTTTGTCCAGGACGCCGCTTACGGCACGCCGCGCCATGTTGCGCAGCCCGGCTCTCACAATTGTCGCCCTGCTCTCGCTCGCTTTAGGCATCGGCGCCAATACCGCTATCTTCAGCCTCCTGGACGCCGTCATGCTGCGGTCGTTACCCGTAAAGGATCCCGCTCAGCTCGTTCTGCTCGGAAAAGGAAACGCTTCCGGCATCACCGACGATTTCGCCAGAACCCAACTCTACTCCTACCCCTTCTATCGTCGAATGCGCGCAGAAAACCAGGTCTTTTCCGACACTGCCGCCATCTTCAGCATGACGAACGATGTCCACGGCTTCGTCGAGGGAAGAACCGAATCAGAACCGATGAACGTCCAACTCGTATCCGGCACATACTTCAGCACCCTCGGCGTGAGAGCACTTGTGGGTCGCACCTTGAATGAGGCCGACGATAACTCGGAAGGCGATCACCCCGTCGCAGTCATCAGCTACGGCTGGTGGAAGCGCAGCCTTGCAGCGGGATCCCAACGTCCTGAACCGCACGCTTAAACTTGGCGCCACGACTTACAACATCGTCGGCGTTGCTCCGCCTGAATTCTTCGGCACCAAGGTCGGCGAAGCCCCGGATATGTGGGTTCCACTCTCCATGGTCAAAGAGGTCCCTCCAAACTTCGGCGGATATAAGGACAACTTTCTCGGAATCCCTCTTGATCATGGCGCGTCTCAAGCCCGGAGTCTCAATCAGCGAGGCCACATCCAATGTGAATTTGCTCTTCCGGCAAATCCTGCTCGGATTTCCCGACGCCAAGCTCAGTCAGGAAAATCTGCAAAAACTGGATAAGACGAGAGTCCCGTTGACACCAATGGCCACTGGCCTTTCCTCGCTTCGCCGCCAATTTTCAGAACCGCTCCAGATCCTGATGGCCGTCGTAGCACTTGTCCTGCTCATAGCCTGCGCCAACATCGCCAATCTGCTCCTTGCCCGATCGACTGCGCGGGCACGGGAACTAGCTGTCCGCCAGGCCCTCGGAGCGCGGCGTACCCGTATCATCCGTCAGCTCCTTACTGAAAGTCTCGCGCTTGCTCTCGCAGGCGGTGTGCTCGGCGTCGCGTTGGCGTCAGTCGCCAATCGCGTTCTCTTACGCATGGTCTCAGGCGGACTCGACCCGATACCTCTCGATGTCTCCATCGATACCCGGCTGCTGCTCTTCACGGTTGCAGTCACGATCTGCCACCGCCTTGATCTTTGGCACCGTACCCGCCTTCCGCGCTACGCGGCTACAACTTACTGACTACGCTGAAGGCCGGCCGCGGCTCTCAAGGCACAAGCGGGAAGAATCCGCTCGCCAAAGCGCTCGTCATCTCACAGATCGCGCTCTCACTGGTCCTCATGGTAGGAGCCGGGCTCTTTCTTCGCAGTCTCGTCAATCTGAATAATGTCGACACTGGCTTCAACAAAGAGAACGTCTTGCGTCTCGACATCGACTCAAGCTCCGCGGGCTACAAGCCCGGCGAGCCGCGACAGCTAGCACTCACGCAGCAGATTGAAGAGCGTGTCAGCGCACTGCCAAATGTGAAGGCCGCCAGCTTTTCGGCATTTACCTTCCACGAAGGAAGCTGGAACTCGAATATCGTCGTGCCCGGGACGAATATCAACGAAGACATCAACGTCATGCACAATGTTGTCGGTCCTGGTTATTTCGCGACAATGCAAATCCCGCTGCTCGCAGGCCGCAACTTCTCATCCTCCGACACGAGCACCTCGCAACGTGTCGCAATCATCAGCGAGCACACCGCTAAGACCCTCTTTCCGCTTGGTAGCCCGATCGGACGTCACTATGGCCTCGGCGATGACAAACCCGAGAACGATGTCACGGTGGTCGGCGATAGCGAAGGACGTCAAGTTTGATGATCTTGCCGGAAGAACCCGTAAATCTCGATTACATCCCGTACACTCAGCATCCATGGGGCTTCGGCGACTTCGAAGTCCGCTACACTGGCGACTTCGCGCCCGGTCGCCGCTGCCGTCCAACAGACCATCCACTCGATCGACCGGAACCTGCCCATCACCCGCGTAACAACGCTCGACGAACAGGTGGCACGCTCGATCACGAACCAGCGTCTCGTCGCCCAGCTCTCCACCTTCTTCGGACTGCTCGCAGTTTTTCTCTCCTGCATCGGCATCTACGGCGTAATGTCCTACGTCGTCACAAGACGGACGAATGAAATCGGCATCCGCATGGCGCTGGGAGCAGGGCGCTCCAATATGCTCTGGATGGTGCTGCGGGAAATCCTGGTACACTGGTCTCGATTGGTGTTGTAATCGGCGTGCCCGTCGCGTTGGTCGGTGATCGCCTCGTCTCGAACATGCTGTTCGGACTGAGGCCGACCGACCCGGTCACGCTCGTCAGCGCAACCGTTATATTGCTGATTGTCGCGGCGATCGCTGGCTACTCTGCCGGCACGAAGAGCTTCCCTGGTCGACCCCATGGTGGCTTTGCGCTATGAGTAGCGCATCCGGCGAGAACGATTTCACCACACAGCAATAAAACAAATGATCGTAGACGTGAAGTCTTGAGCCTGTCTGAGGCTAGGGCGGAAACGCGCAATTGGGAATCAGACTGCTCCGGTTACGACTGTCCGAAGTGCAATGACGAGGTGCATGTTTATCGGGACTGATTGTGAGCGTTGCCCATCTCAGATCCCGGGTCTCCGTGGAAATTATTTCGTGCCAGGGCATTTGCACCACCCCCAGCTAGCGAGCATTCGGAGGACGGCATGTTGATCGATCGACGCGACTTTCTTAATCTCGGCGCAGCTAGTACGGTCGCGGTTGCTATTCATCCATTCAACGTCAAGCAGAGCGCAAGACAGCAGCCGCCAACCAAGTCGGCCGCATTCGCGTTTCAACAGGTTGACGTGTTCTCGTCCGAACCTTTTCTTGGCAATCCCCTGGCTGTAGTCATTGGCGCTGACGCAATGAGCGATGAGCAAATGGCGGCGTTTGCGAACTGGACGAATCTTAGCGAAACAACCTTTCTTTTGGAACCGACGTCTCTCAATGCCGACTATCGTGTTCGCATCTTTACGCGGCAGCGGGAGGTACAGTTCGCCGGTCACCCTACGTTGGGAAGCTGTCACGTTTGGTTGACCGCGGGCGGAGTTGCTAAAGGCAGAGAGGTCGTGCAGGAATGCGGGCTGGGGCTCATCCCCATCCGCCGTACACCTGAGGGCCTTTCGTTTGTCGCGCCCAAACTTGTCCGCGGCGGACCGGTCGAGCCTGAGATCCTGGCACCGTGTCGTCAAGGGCTTGGACCTGTCGCCTAGTGCAATCGTGGCCTCGAATTGGGTGGACAACGGCTCGGGCTGGTTGGCGATCATGCTGCGTTCCCGAGAGGACGTTCTGGCGGTCCGTCCGAACTACTCGACCTTAGCAGGGCTGAAGGTCGGAGTCTTTGCTGCATTCAATCGCTCGAAAGATGGAGACTCGGCACAGTTCGAGGTACGCGCTTTTAGTGTCGAGGATGTCGGACATGAAGATCCTGTTACGGGAAGCTTGAACGCCGGCCTTGCACACTGGCTTATTGGAAGTCGGATCGCGCCCTCGGAATATGTTGTCAGCCAGGGAACAGTCTTGAAGCGTATGGGCCGCGTTCACATAGAGCAGAATGGATCCCAGATATGGGTGGGTGGCGCGGTCCGAACGTGCGTCACGGGTAAGCTCATGGTTTGAATGTCCGGTAGAGGATTGGCAGCGCTTGCCATTATTTAGTCAGGCATTGCGGCACATCATCTCGACTAGAGAACCGATTGTTCTCGTCGATCACTTTGCCGATCGGATACTCCGACCTGCATTTCCGATTCTCGATCCTCGCACAGCGAGTTGCGTAGCATCTGTTGCCGTACCATCCGGAGACCAGTCCGCGGCGAACATCTCGTCGAGTACTTCACGCAATGCCCCAATCCATCAGGACGGCCAGTCGTCCGCGAGTGATATAAATAAAAGTTGACTGGCAGGAAACATTCAATGCGAATGGCCGATTGAAACCTCTGCTCCAATCCTTCTCAAGACCGAGCCCTTTCCGATTTTTGCCCGTAAACCTGGAGCGCACAATTTCCGTTGTGATGGATTCTTCTGCCGGCGCAGTTGAGGCGGATCGAAGGATAACACGTCCGATTTCGTCGCTCCCTCCTCGCCCGGTGATGCATCGAAGGATGAACAAAAGAAAATGACGGTCCACAGCCGGGATTCGTAAAGGACGGCTCCCGTCGAAATGGGAAATGTTCAGGTGATGCGGCACTCGAGTCCAAGGTTGAGACAAGCGGTATGGAAACGAGAATGGTCCTGAGCGAAGAGTTCAGAGGAGGAGCATATGTGCCCAGCATGTATCGCAAGTACGGCGGCGATAGTAGCGGGAGCCGGATCCACCGGAGGAATTCTGGCGGTGTGCATCGGCAAGTTCAGAAAAGCTTTGAAAGCGAATCGTGTCGGACTGTTTCAGAAAGCAAAGGAGAAATAAAATGGCAACAATTGAATTGAAAGACGAAAAACACGGAAAAGGGCCTATCTCGATAAAAACACCTCCGATCGTCTCGCAAGAGGAGTGGAACGCTGCGCGGCAGGAGCTCCTCGTAAAGGAGAAGGCCCATATGCGGGCCGGTGACTCACTGGCCGCCGAGCGTCGACGGATGCCATGGATGGCGGTGGAGAAGAAATACCAGTTTGACGGGCCACAGGGCAAGGTCAGCCTGCTCGACCTGTTCGAAGGCCGACCTCAGTTAATTGTCTACCGCGCCTTCTTCGAGCCTGGAGTGTTCGGCTGGCCGGAGCATGCGTGCAGGGGCTGTTCGCTACAGGCCGACCAGGTCTCTCACCTCGCGCATCTGAATGCCCGCGACACGACCTTGGTGTATGCCTCGCGTGCGCCGCAGGCGGATATAGCGCGGCAGAAAACGCGGATGGGCTGGGAAAAAATTCCCTGGTACACCATGACCGACAGCTTCGACGCGGACTTCGGCGTCGATGAGTGGCACGGCCACAACGTATTCTTCCGCGACGGCAACAAGGTGTTCCGCACATATTTCGTCAACGGCCGCGGCGACGAGAGGATGGGAACCCTCTGGAGCTATCTCGACCTCACGCCGCTAGGCCGTCAGGAGACTTGGGAGAATTCGCCGGAGGGTTACCCGCAGTCTTCGCCGTACAAGTGGTGGAACTGGCACGACAACTACGACGCAGGGCCCTCGCATGACTCAAAGTGGGCCAAGGTGTCCGACGCTGGAATAGTCGCAATCCGGAAGCGCAGCGAAGAGGAGAAGGCGAGCTAGGAAGGGCGCCCACTTCGTCGCTTTCGAGCTGCGGACTCTTTTCACGCAGGAGTCGCGCAAGCAATTTCGCAGAATGTGGCAGTGCATAGCCAGGAAGGCGATCTTGGCAGACCGTCATCTCATCCCTGGCCACAACGGTCTGAAGGTAAGCAGAATACGCCGTATCAACGGACGTGCCACTGCCTAGTGGCATCGCCTGAAGTCCGCTTACACCGACGACCTCGGCTTTATGCCTCGCTAGGCGTCAGCCGATAGTAGCGTAGAGGGCGATCGTCGTCGAGGTGCGCAAACGCCGCGCCATGCACTTCTGTGTTAGGGTATTCGCCCAATTGCGAACTTATCTCGATTATTCTAAAAGGGTTTACAACGTTTTGTCCGGGACTTTCGCTTTCGCCATGTTCGTCTGAGTTCCTGGTTGCGCTGTCCTCTGGCTGATTCCTTGCTGGATTCTTAAAACTTATTTGGAGGGCTTGTAGTCATGAGACGATTCCCCCTCGTTGTGTGCGCACTCGTCGCGCTCACTTTCGGTCCCGTTTCTTCGGGCGCACAAACCGCTGATGGCGCAGCTACAAAAGCCATAATCGTTCATGTCACCCCCGATAGCTCCTCGGTGGCGTCGTCGGAGGCCGTGCAATTCACTGCTCTCATCGAAAATACGTTCAAATCAGGCGTCACTTGGTCAGCGTCCCAAGGCACGATCTCCAGCAGAGGTCTTTACCGCTCGCCCAGGATCAGCAAATCCACTGTCGTCCGAATTACCGCCACCAGCGTGGCGGATCCTTCCAAATCTGCGTCTGCAACTTTGATGGTCAAGCCCTCACAACCTGTCAAAGCCGCTACCACGCGACCACTTGATGGAAACGTAGTCCAACTTTCATTCTTTGGATCCGACTTCAACGGCGGCGCTTGGCCTCCGACCGACGGCCAGAAACAAATGGCTAAGTTGGGCAGCATTCGGCTCTGGGACGACGGCGTGAAATGGGCACACATCGAAACCGCAAGCGGTGTGTACAACTGGTCCAAGCTCGATAACTGGATCAGCAAAGCACAAGCTCAGCAGATGGACGTTCTGTACACCATTGGCGACACTCCAAAGTGGGCGGGCAAGATTCCGGCCAAGAGCCCGTGCGGTTCAAGCGGCGCGTACAGCTGTTCCGCTCCTACCGACATAAATTCCGACGGTACCGGCACCGACGCCAAGTTCTCCGCGTTCATGACTGCGCTCGTCACCCGCTACAGAGGACAGATCGCATTCTACGAGCTCTGGAACGAGGCAGATTGCACCTGCTACTTTGCCGGAACGACAGCCCAGATCGTGCGCATGGGCAAAGACGCCGCGGCCATCATTCGCTCCATCGATCCCGCAGCCAAGATCATCAGTCCCTCCGCTCACGGTCCGACGATGAAGACGTGGTTCGACGGCTATGTTGCGGCTGGCGGCGCAGCCAACTTCGACATCGTCAACGCCCACCTGCGCGGATCAAAGAATCCGCCGAACTCCTCCCCCGAAGCGTTCCTCTCGATGTGGGACGACGTCACTGCAGAAACCGCGAAGGTCGGCCTCTCCAATCTGCCTGTATGGGATGACGAGCACGGCATCAGGAAAGGTGAGCTCACCGATCCCGACATGCTCACTGGATACACCGCTCGTTCTCTCATCTTGCGCGCCGGCGTCGGAGTGCAACGTCAATATGTGTACAGCTGGGATAGCCATTCGCCCTATGGAATGCAGGGGAGTGATTCCGGTACGGCGTGGGATGTTGTTGCGGGATGGCTCATCGGCCACAGCATCAGTCCCTGCGTCGCGAGCGGCACGGTTTACACCTGCTCCGTCGACAATGGTCAGATCGTTTGGGACACGGCTCAGTCCTGCAACCGCGGCTCCTGCGGTACGTCGAACTACACCTATCCCTCGAACTACTTGATGCAGACGGATCTCAATGGCACTAAGACATCGCTCACAGGGAATACCGTCAAAATCGGTTACAAACCGATCTTCCTCACGGCTGACTGACGCTCGAAACAATAATCTGGCTTCGTCTGATTCTGTTTTTTCAGGCGGACTTGTTTCAAAGGCAACGGCGGATCATCAGCAGGTATTCCCGGTCCGCCCGTGTCTACTTGGATTGAACTTCGACGGCGTCGGCGAGATTTAGAGGCTGGCGAACTTGGTCTCCGACTTCGATCGTCTGTCCATGCTTTCTGTACGCGGCAATTACTCCGGGCTGTGACCAGTCCAGGTCCCATCCATTCTCGATCGCCAGAATGGTGTAAGAGCCCGGGACTACGCCATGAAACACAAAAGTTCCGTCGAGATCGCTTTGATCTCGGCGGAAAAGATCATGGTTCACATCCGGATTTTTGGGAACCAAAACTATCATTGCACCAGCAAAGGCCTTCCCAGCGCGCCTGGCCGTCCCTTGTACCTCCGCATCGCCAGCCGATAAAGTGAGGGTCAGACTAAGGGAAGCGCCCGCCGCAATTCTCACGGTGTGCCCCGAAACTGCCGCTCCTTCCGCCGAGATGTGCTGGATCGAGTAGCGCTTTCCGAATCCCCCGATCAAGACCTCGTATCTGCCGGCCGCCATACGTTCGAACTCCGCTTCGCCCTTGGAGTCGATTCTTCGCCAGGTTCCCGGCGTTCGAGGTCCAAGGCTCAACCCAATGGCGACGACCGTCGGGAGCGCACCGCCCCCAAGCACTTGCGCTGAAACTTTGACAGTGCTCAAGGCTTCAGCGTGCGATATGTCAACTTCCTCTCCATCTGCGCTGAGATCCACCCCGTTCATCTGCAATTCTTGTCCGGCTCCTGGGATTCGAATGTTGTACCGGCCTGCCGGAATACCAGAGATTTCGAGGACACCCGGTGAAATTATGCGGATGCCATTGCTTTGGACAGCGGTGGATCCGTCAAAGACAGATTGCTCTAATTGGGGCATCGTGAATCCGGCTTTGTCATCCCCTGGCAAGTGAAAAATCAGACGGAGACCCGGCACTGGATTCAAATGAATATCCACCTGGATTCGCTCACCGCCCCGAAGTGGAATCGGGGCTGCGCTGTCCGCTTCAGTCACGTCTGGATAGTAAGTAACCGGATACGTCACATCCAGAGATCGATCAACCGTCGCGGGCGAAGCGGCCTGATTCTCAGGCCCGGAACTCGATGGTCCTGAATTTGGATGTACGGCATACCAGGGTGTCGCGCTCGCCGACACGAAATATGTGCCGGGCATGAGCGGGGTGAACTCGTAGGCTCCCAGATCGTCTGTCTGAGCGGAACGAAACGTTTGGATCTGATCTACCCCTTGTTGATGATTTTCATAATGCAAGGTCACCGTCGACCGCCGGACCGGTTCCCCAACTTCGTCCAAGACTTTTCCAGCAATGATTGCGGTGGGAGCGAGTTTCAGTACTAGGCTTTCGGTGTCCAGACCAGCGCCAGTGACAATTGCAGTGGAAAACTGCTCATGCTGATCGTACGCGGCGAAAATAAATCCGCGTTTCGCACCTTCTAACGAATACTTCCCCGCGGGAACCCTGTCGAACGCAAACTTGCCGTCTTCCGAAGTAACCAAAGATTCAGTTTTCTGCCGATCCTTCACGTCCCTTAAAACAATTCGTGCTCTTGCGAGCGGATGCTCGTCTGTTTTGCTCACGATGGTTCCGGCGATCGTGTAGCCTCCCGGAATTCCTGCTTGAGGAACACTCGCGGCCTGCGCCGCCAACCTTTGTGCTCCGGGCAGGCAGAGAACCGCCAGAAGAACCAATCGCTTCGATGTTGGACACGGAACCATGGGTTGACTTCAGCTGTCACTCGCTGCTGGAAGAGATGTGCACCTGGAGCGTTGCCTTTTGCCCACCAGACAGATGAATGACCTGCCCCTTCGTCTCGTAAGGCCGCATGGCCGCAGCGTCACGATAAGGAAGGTGCGACTGCGGGTGATCGAAGGCCATAACGCGATAACTCCCCGGAACCATCTTCTGACTGAACTCTCCCTCATCAGATACGCCCAGTTCAGTAAACTGTCCCGAACTGTCGGGCAATGGAACGCAATAAACCCAGGCACGGGACGAAGAAGATTTTGACGTGACAATTCCGCCGATCCCCGTTGAGCGGCCAGTCATTCCTGCCACCGAGCCTTCGAGTTCTGCGTCATCATCGCGTACCTTGATTTCAATCGGCATGCTCGACCCCGCCCCGACCACCAGCGGCTCACGCAGCAAATCAACTCCCCCCAGCGTAGCTGACGCCACATAGCCGCGCCCCGAACTCAACCGAAGCCAATATCGTCCTGGAGGCACATTTTCAATCACCATCGAATCATCGTTCGGGCCCATTGGAGGGCGAATCTGCCCACTTACTTGCTGCTCGAAATCCTCTGCGGGCTCGACCCGGGCTTGCAGATACACACGTGGCCCATGCATCGCGAATATGCGCTTGCCGCCACTCCACGACCCCGTGACGCTCTGCGTTGTGCTGGTGAATTCTTCCTGCACCTCCAACGGGATCGAACTACTTCGGCTTAACGTCATGACCGGGCCTTCAGCGCCATTCTCTCTGACCGCAAGATTCGCAGTTCCCCTGGCTGAGGTCGGGCCGTATGTCGTCGCCTCCACGAGATAGTTACCGCTCGGCAACAGCCCCTCAATTTGCTTTTTCTCGGCGTTGTATCCCAGCGAATATCCGGGACCTCGATGTCCTTGCACCGATACGCTGATGTTCATTCCGCCGGCCGCCTCTTCATTCGTGACTGGCATTTTTACAGGGTAGTAAGGCTGGCGGCTAACTGAGACATCCGCCTGGAATATCTGCCCGGCAGTGAGTTGAATCGTACCTGCCGCCGAGAAATCGGTTACTCCAGGGTAGTAGATCGGTGGGTATCCATAGAGTTGGGAGCCTGGAACTCTAGCGACTGGGTCGTTGTCCATCAGTTCATCGGTTACCAACTTGTATGTTCCCGGCATCAGTTCCGCAAAACGGAACTCTCCGGTCGAGTTCGTTGTTGCGGACCCGCTGGGCATCCAGCGAGGCAGGCCATCCTGCACTTGCAGGTTGAAAATCTGGACGTTGGTACCCACGGCCGCGTCAGCCTCGGAAAGAATGACTCGACCCTTAATGAGTGCCTCAGGCATGAGAGAAATTGTTATGTCACTTATCGGGAGCATTCCAAACAATCGATTGTCGTTCGGATCACTCAGGAATCCAGGCTTGCGAGCCGTCACCGATTCCGAACTACCTGCGCCAGACCACACCCGCTGAGGTTGGCCTTCGAAAGACACTTCGGTCGCCTCGGTCGAGGCCCTGGGCAGAGTGAACTCAAAACGGCCTTCGCTATCGGTCAATGCTGCATAGCGATTATCGGCTGTATAAACCAGAGCGCGACTAATCGGCGCGCGGGTAACTGAGTTGATCACAATGCCGTGAACCTGATGTGGCCGCTCGTCAGGTTGCGGGTCCTGCCCGTACGCTTTCCCCACACAAGCATGTCCGACAATGAGAAGGAGGATACGTACCAGAAATGTTTTTGGTTGAAAGACTGCGCGGGCGTAGTTCCAGCAGAAGACTCGGAGAGAGGTTCCGTCGGATATTCGATAGGTAACCACTCCTACCATTCCCCTTACTAGATGTTCCCTCGATTCGATCGGACTGATTCTGACTTCTTTTACTGTAAGTAGTCAATCCCCAAGCAGCATCGAATTCCCCACTTCCCAGGTTTTTGGCTTTGAAATACTGATCGGCAGCTAGATGCGACCTTAGGCTGTTAGTAGGTCGGTTAACCTTCGCGGTAGCACCTCGGAGTTGAGGTTGCTTCAGTTACTCTCCGGCAGCGTCCAGGCGAATAGCACTCCGCCGCCGCTGGTCAAAATATATTGCCGGTGATCTAGTTCGTAGGTGATCGGAGAGCTCGCGATCTCACCGCCGGTACCGGCGTGCCAAAGAGTTTTGCCGTCGATGGTATCGAGGGCAAGAGCATTTCCGTTGGAGTCGCCCGTGAATGTGATTCCCGAATCCGTGGTCAACACGCCAGCCGAAGCGCCTTCCCCAATCTCGTGGCTCCAGCGAATTTTTCCTGTCTGGTAGTCGATGGCTTTGATGATCCCTTTGCCCCAGAGTCCGTAGTCCGCGCCGGCCCAGCCATACGCGCCATCGGCAGGCTTCGCAAAATAAAGCGAGTAGCTGTCGCGCGCGGAAACGATGAACAGCCCGTTCTTGGGATCGAAACTTGGAGAGCGGAAATTGGTCAACCCGCCTTCATCGGGTGCGATCAAGCGCCCATCGGGCGCCGGTTCTTTGTCCGGATTCGGAATCGGGCGTCCCTCTTTGTCAACGCCCGACGTCCAATTCACCGGTCCGAACGGTACTGTGAGAAGACTCTTTCCACTGGTGCGATCGAGCACGAAGAAGTAGCCGTTGCGCGAGGCCTGCATCAATAATTTGCGCGGCTCTCCGTGAAAGTCAGCGTCGACCATCACCGGGACTTCGATGGCATCCCAATCGTGTGTGTCGTGCGGAGAAGGCTGAAAGGCCCAGACAAGTTTTCCGGTATCCGGGTTCAAAGCGGCGATGGTGCAGGTATAAAGATTATCCCCGGGGCGCGTCTTGCCATTCAACACAGGCGTCGGATTGCCCGTGCCCGTGTAAAGCAAATTTAGATCTGGATCATAAGTTCCGGTCAGCCAGATGGTACCGCCCGTGGTTGCATTCGGAGTGCCGGCCGGAGGCGTCGTGTCCCATTGCCATTGCACCTTCCCGGTCTCGGGATCATAGGACCGCAAATAAGCGCCTATGTTGTCCAAGTCCCCGCCCACACCCAGGATCACGTGATCCCGAACGACCAGCGGTGCCATGGTTGTCCAATACCCTTTCTTGATGTCGCCGACGACCACATCCCAGCGCACTTTGCCGTTCTTCGCGTCTAATGAAATCAGGTGTGCATCGGGAGTGGAGAAGTAGAGCCATTGTTTATACATGGCGACCCCTCGATGCCCAAGGTGCATCCCTTCGTTCGGCTTGTAGGTGTAGCGCCAGATCCGGTGGCCCGTGCGGGCGTCGACAGCCCAGACGTTGTCGGGCACCGTAAAGTAAAGCACGCCGTCAACCAGCAGAGGCGACGACTTGATGAGCGCGCCCTGGTTAGTTTGAAAGGCCCACGCGAGCGCGAGAGATGAAACGTTCTGGGGCGTTATCTGCGTCAGTGAACTGTGTCGCCGACCGGAATAGTCACCGTGATAGCTCGGCCACGAATCGACCGGCGGCTTTGCAATGGTTGCGGGATCAAGCCCCTGTGACCAAAGCCGGCCCGCGAAGAACAAGAGCACAGTGGTGGCGCACAACATTTTTTTCATCGAAGGAGATTTCATATTTCCTATCGCAATGTTTGCAGGTAGGCCATCAGGTTATGGATATCGTCGTCGGTGTATTTTTCGAATTGCTCGATATGAGCGTCTGCGGGCGAGTCGATTTTGTAATCGACTGCGCGGATCGGCCAGGACCTCGACCAACCTTCGGAATCCTTCATTGCTACGTGGAACTCATCTTTATAGGTGAGCGTTCCCGTAAAAGTTTCGCCGGATTTGGTCGTGACCGTGAGCTTTGCCTTTGCATTCTCGGGATAGAGCATCCGCATTTCGAGCTCCAGTCCCTCATGCCGCGTGGCAATCCCCGCTAGATCTCCGGTGGGGGAATGACAAGAAGAACATTTCCCCGGACCGTTGAAATATGCCTTGCCTTGTTCGGCATTGCCGGTTTGCAAATCGGCGACGTCGACGCCGCGACGGCCGCCTGGCTTGGAATTCAATTGCTTGGCTTGGTCGCGAATGAAGGCAATGACATCGTTGACCTGAGGGATGGTGAGTCCGGGAAACGGCGGCATGCCCTTCTCGACGCGCCCGTCATGCACCACGGCACGAATTTGGTCTCCCTCGACATCCCGCCTCACCAGACGAGAACGGGTCAGGTCAGGGCCGGATTCGCCGCCAGCGGCATCGCGCCCGTGGCAAAAGGCGCAATTGCTGACAAAGACTGGCTTGCCGCGAGCCGCCGCCGTTCCCGGCGTAGGTGTTGGCTTGGCTGACTGCGCCGACGCCGGAGAAAATGCTGCCAGCAGCAGTGTAAGAATCAGCAATTCATTTCCAGGACCGTACGAGCGTTTGCCCACCATCGATGAAATCCGCCGGACAGGAATGTGCATTTCCGAGTGCCACGCTGAAGCTGGCACTACATGGTAACAAAGAGTGCGGGGAGAAGGAGTGGGGCGCGCTCGAGGATCGGTCTCGCGTTTCTAAGGCTTAAGTCCGATTCACGGATCAGAGAGCAAGATCACGCAGCCGCTTTGAACCGGTGCGACTGGCGACGATGCGGGCTCCACTCCTCAGAACAACCTGGACACGTGCGGAATCGTACGGCTCAATGGATGTTACGTATTCGAGGTTGATGAGATGCGATCGATGAATCCGCAAGAAGTTCGCTGCTTCGAGCCGGCTCTCCAGGTCTGAGAGGCGGAGACTCACCAGATAATTCTTTCCCGCAGTGCAGATAGTTACGTAGTCATCCGTCCCTTGCACTCGTTCCAGGCTTGCGAGTGGGATGGGAACGATGCGATTCCCGTCGCGCACGAAGATTCGGGACAGCGAACTCGTTCGTTGCAGCGATTCCCTTGCCCGCGACAACAGGGGCGCGGCCGACCCGTTCCATTCCCCTTGCGCCCGACGAATGACACGCTCCAATCGGTCGCGTCCGAACGGCTTGAGAATGTAGTCGAGGGCGCCAAGTTCGAATGCGACGACTGCATATTGATCATGAGCCGTGGTGAAAATCACCTTGGGCTCGTAGTCCAGCTGCTCCAGTACCTTCAAACCGGTAACCCCCGGCATCACGATATCCAAAAACACCAGATCGGGCCTCTGTTGGTTGGCGATGCGTATTGCAGTGACTCCGTCCTGTGCCTCATGAATCGACCCTGCCCAACCAAGACCTAGCAGGTGTTCTCGCAGCGTCCGCCGGGCCAGCGGTTCATCGTCGGCGATTAGGACGGAGCCCTTCACACCCTGTCACCGATTGGCCGCCCGGCTTCCGACGATTCCGCGGCGAACGGAACCACGAAAGTCGCACTGAAGCCGCCAGGGCCGTTTTCGATATGCAGATCACTGGAAGATCCGTAAGCCGCGCGCAGGCGTTCCCGCAACGAGCGTAAGCCGAATTGATGCGACTCGCCTTCATCCACGCCCTCTCCCGGACCATCATCGCGAACGCTTATGGTAAGGGCGCCATCGCGACATGAAGTCGAGATCCAGATTGAGCCACCTCGGGGCCGGATCGCAATTGCATGGCGCACTGCATTTTCCGCCAAGGTCTGCATGGAGAATGGCGGAATATCGAAGTGGAAAGATTCGGGATCAATCTGCAAATCTACTTTCAGCCGGTCTTCATAACGAAGTTGCTCAAACGCGATGTACTGACGCGTGAAGTCGCATTCCTCCGAGAACTCCACCAGTTCCCTTCCATCTTCCTTCAGCGTGTAGCGCAGCATGTCCCCGAGGCGCTCGATCGCACCCTCGGCCATGGCTGGGCGGAACTTCACGAGAGCAGACAGCGTATGCAGCGCGTTGAACAGGAAGTGAGGATTCAATCGCGCGCGTACGGCATCCAGACGCGCAGCCACCGCCAGCGCCTCCGCCCGTACGGCAAGAGCCTCCTTTTCGTGCAGTCGATTCCGTGTCTGCACGGCGTAGGAGACTCCTGCGAACAGGCCATAGAGCCACAGTCCCATCAAGAGCTGCCATCCGAGAACAGGAGAGTGCCAAACGTCCTGCAGCACGCGGCTCCCGCGCCGGATCGAATCAAGCACGTCTGCGGAAAGCACCCATGCAACCGAGTACAGCGCCGCCAGCAAGACTTGCAGCAGATAGAACCTGAGGCTCAGCCGAAGCGGCCATGGCCACCGTTGGCAAACGTGCCAGACGGCGATTCCAAGCAAGCCCGCGGTCCCCATCGAGATCATGCTCACTGCCAGCGCAACGGAGAACCGGAAATGCGCGTACATCATCGCAAACAGCGCCCACAGTGCGAAGAACGGAAGCCACGCCACAAACACGAGGGCATAGCGCTGGATGGCCTTGCGCATCATTTCGCCTCGAATTATCTCAGTTCACCGCCGCATCCCAAACGCGATTCACCGAAGAGAAGAGCCGGTTTACCGAAGATCTCTGGCCCGCCAATGCTTTCTCCTCTAAGTTCGAACTCGAACGCGAGGGCAACGGCATGCGCGGAAAGGGTATATCCATCGGTCTGACATGGACGACTACGGAACAGGCGATCAAGCTGCTCGGTCTCCTGGTGATTTCAGCGGTGATCGCGACGACTGCATGGGCGGCCGATCCCTCTCACCAACAAGCGGCCAGAATCGTTGCCCAGATCCAGCGCGCTGACTATGAAGGAGACCGCGCCGCGCTGAAGATCCTCCCGCTGAAACTTCTACCGTTTGTCGGGAAAAAGGAGCTCACCGTCCAGATACGGTACTGGCGAGGTTTCGCAATGTGGCGCAGGGCCATCAACGGATTCAACGAATCACCAACACCAACGGACATCGAAGCGGATCTGCAGGATGCGATTGCCGAGTTCGAGAAAGCGATTTCACACGATCCGGACTTTGCCGACGCAAAAATCGGCATGGCATCCTGCCTCGGAAACATCCTCTATCTGCACCGAAAAGATGAATCCCAGGTCCAAAACTACGTCGCTAGAATCTCGCCCCTTCTGCAAGACCTGAAGGCGTCGGCTGCTGATAACCCGAGACTCTATTGGGTGCTGGGACCAATGTATTGGAGTCTTCCGATCAACCGTGGCGGCGGGCAGGACAAAGCCTTCGAGGCGTATCAGCGAGGCCTGGAACAGATGAAGAAACAAACATCGACGGCTAGCGATCCATTGCTGCCGACGTGGGGCGAGCCAGAGTTATTGATGAATCTTGCGTGGTCCAATCTTAACCGAACCTCGCCAGACTTCGACGCAGCCGAACAATACGCTCAATCAGCGCTCAAATTGATTCCCTACTGGCACTATGTCCGAGACATTCTGATGCCCCAAATCCTGGAGGCAAAGGCTAAAGCCAAAAAGGACTGATCCCCACGTACTTTAGAAAGGAACTCACAGAATGGCAAATCCCGTGACGCAGTTTCAAATCCTCTCCAAGAATCCCGACGACACAGCCGAATTTTACACCAGAATGTTTGGATGGGCTGTAATCGCAGATAATCCGTTGGGCTGTCGACAGATCAGAACTGGCTCGGACGAGGGAATCCAAGGAGCGATCTGGCCCGCTCCGCCGGAAGTCGCGAGCTTTGTCCAGCTATTTGTGAAAGTCGCTGACGTAAATAGTGCGGCGAAGAAGGCAGAAGAACTGGGCGCTAAGGTGCTGGTTCCTCCGACGATGTTGCCAGAGGGTGATGAAATGGCGGTGGTGCTGGATCCACAAGGAATGTCATTCGCCATCTGGAAAGCGACTGCGACGCCAAGTCGTCATTGACTCTCTACCTGCGGCGCCTACCTCAAGTGGTGAGCACAGCGAAGCATTCCTCAACTGCGGATTCGCCTGCAGGCCCTGCCGGGTATCTCCGCAACTAGAGCGGCCTCCCGTCTAAACGTGCAGCAAGAATTCCGGGTCATCTGGCAGCTCACAGCGAAACTTCAGGGGCTTGAAGTCAGCATCAAACTTCAGGATGGTTTTCTCCGTGCGACTGGCGACGTAAAAGTTGCCGGAGTTTCCGAACGCCATTCCACCGGAGTTCTTCACCTTCACAGTACTGATCGGTTTGAGTACGAACTTGTCCGGGGAATTTGGTAGCATCGCCGAAAATACCTGATCTCCACCACTGGCATAGAGCCAGCCATTGCGAACCAGGAGATGAACGGGACATCCCGCCTCCAGCTTGTTGCTCACGCCCAGATATTTCCCGGTGATGTCATAAATCTTGACAGTGCAGGCGGGCTGGTCTGCAACATAGAGCCTGCCGTTCGCCCATGCCACTCCCCGAACTGAGTGTTTCTTTGCTCCAACGTCCGAATAGGCAAGGCCAGCGGGATTCGCGACCGGCGTCGTGGCCGGATTGCACAAGGTGCCGTTGCAGGATGCGACGAAAGTTCCGGGCAGAAATTTTCCCGCAGGCGGCAGCGCGGATGCAACCGGTGCAGGTCTTCCGATTTTGCCGTCGTCAGAGACGATCAAGCGCGTGACCACGTTGGTATCCTGGCTGGAAAGATAGCAATGGCCCATGCCGTCGAAAGCGAAATCAAAGGGGTGCAGGATCGCGCTGCACGTTTGACTCGACGCAAACCGGCTGACAAAACGATATTCCGTTCCTGAACCTTCGTAGCAGAGCAGGCTGTTCTGCGTCTTGTTTGCGTTTGCCACGTACAAATATTTTCCGACAAGATAAATGCCTCGAAGTTCATTGAGAATCACTCCCTCACGGTCGTCCAATACGCACGAAGTAATCATGTTGCCTTCTTTGTCGTAGGCATGAACGTTGTTTCTATGGGGGTTTCTCTCAGGCTTGCCGCCATGGAGAGTGACGAACAGCATAACGATCCCTTCCCAAGTGATTGCGAATCGAGCTCTTAAGGCCAACCGCGGACTCAGCCCGAGTTATCGGCAGCGTCTTAAGTCTTCACATCGCTATAGTGGCCGTTGCACCTGCAACGTTTCAGCGTTCCCGATCACCATAGCATCGAGGTCGATCATTCGAAAAGCCATGGGATTTTGCCCGACTCCCAAAAATCATAAGGGCAATCCCAGGGTCCGACGGTCCTCATCTGTGGGATAGTGTTCCGCACTACCGATGATAGATGATGTCATCGCCCCAGATAAGAGAGGAACTCCTGTGACCAGTGAATCAGTATTCGCTTTAACACCTAGTTCGCATATCGATTCGTTTCAACTCCCACACCGGCTCCTGTTTTCCTTCGCGATTCTGACGATTTTTCTTCTCGGACGCCCCCTATGGGCGCAGACCGCCGACACCGAGCCAGCGGACCAAAAAGTAAAGAAGGTGTTCTATTCCGCCAAGGATCGTCTGGACGCCATGCACGCCGCGTCTCTCTTCACCCCGAAGCCCGTAGCGGACGCCAGCATTCTTGAGGGTCCGGCGCAAGGCAAGAAACAGTTTCAGCTTCACTTCAACGACAAAGTGATTTGCGATTTCGCCGCGCCCGGATCGCAGATGGGCGGAAAGACTCCCAAGTTTTCCTGCAAGATCACCCGGGTGGAAAGCGCCGACGGCACTGTTCAGACGTTAACTCCCGAGATGGATGAAGAGCCAGTTAAGGTGAAATTCGGAGCCGATGACAACGAAGTCTACGCTGAAGTCGCCTCGACCCGGCTGATGTGGGCGATGGGCTATTACGCTGACTCGTGGTTTTCCGTTCGCGTCGAATGTCACAACTGCCCTGAGAACCCGGTTTCCGGTTCGGGTGCGGCAGGAACACATCTGTTCGACCCCGCTACGATCGTGCGGAAATATCCCGGCCACAAGATGTACGAGAACGGCAAGGAAGAGGAAGGGTGGAGTTGGAAAGAATTGGATACCGCCAATGGCCGTCCAACCTACGAACGAGACGGCTTGAAGCTGCTTGGCGCTTTCCTGCAACATAGCGACAACAAACCGCCGCAGCAACGACTCGCATGCGATAAGGTGCACGTCGATCAGAAGACACAGCCCTTCACCACTACGTGCGACAAGCCCGTAATGCTGGTCCAGGATGTAGGCGCCACACTCGGGGGTGGAGGCTGGTTCACCGCCAATGGCTCCGCAAAAATGAATCTCCAGGTTTGGTCGGGCAAAAAACTCTGGAACAAAGTTGGCACCGAAAGCGCGCCCCGGCAATGCCAGGCCGGCCTTCGCAAGAGTCTGACCGCACACGATGGCTTGAGTGATCCGCTGATCAGCGAAGAAGGACGCCGTTTCGATGCCGGCCTGATGTGCCAACTCTCCGACCATCAGATTGAAGAGCTCTTCAAGGCTTCGCGCGCGGCACAGATGCCTCAATACCACAACAAGGACGGCAGCTTCAAAACTGGCGTGGACGAGGCCTCCGTTATCCGGCAGTGGGTGGAAGCATTCAAGAAGAAGCGCGAGGAGCTTGCTCAGGGCCGCTGCGAGTGGAAGGAAAAACCTGCCGATCTCGCTGTGATCGACAATCCCGCGGGCCTCGCCACGGTCCCCAACTTTTGTTCTGCGAAGCCGTTCTGACGATCAAGATCGGCGAAAGATTTCTGGAAGAGTGAAGGAGTTCCAATGTTGCGAAGATCCCTTATTTGTACGCTTTCGATTGTCCTGTCAGGCGCAGCCAGTGGGGCTGCCCAGACCCAGGGATGCGAAGTCCCCGATGGAATGACCAAGGAACAAAAGCTGCCTTGCATCCGGGCGGGCAGCATCCTGCTCGATCAGCCGGTACTCACCCCGGCTCAAATCGCAAATGGTCCTGACTTCGACCCAGCGGAGCCCGAGAAAAGCCGCTTCGCCTACTTCACGGCAGACGACACGATTGCCTGCTACTTCCGCCCGCACTATGCCTTCTCCAAGGTGCCCGGCGACAGCATGAAGTTTCAGTGCTGGCACATGACCGCGGACGGCGGATTTTTCAGCCGGAAGGGTGAACCGATTCGCGTCGATGACGTAAAAGTCGTCGTCGAAAAGGACAAGAGCGGAGAGAAATCCGCCTCACTGTATGCGCGGAACGACGACAAGAACGAGCATGAGATCAAAGCGGACCACTTCAAGATCAAGTATCTCAAGCCGCCGTACCCGGACCATAACCCGCGCTTCAACGAGGTCTTCACTTCGGTCGCCACCACACGAATCATGTGGGTATTGGGTTTTCCGGCTGACCACGTGTACCCCGCCGGAGCGGCTAGCTGCATTGGCTGCACCGACGATCCATTCGGGAAGAAACTCGCCGACAACAAGGCCTCCGTTAAGGATGCGCCAGCCATGTTTAAAGTCGTGAACGCCGAGCGGGACCTGCCGTTAGACCAGATCGATCCCGACGATGACGAGACATGGTCCTGGACCGATGCTGCCAGGTTCTATTCCAGTGGGGAATGGACACACCAGCAGAAAGTAGAATTCGATGCATACCGGCTGGCGCTGGGGCTCATCCACTATTACAACGCGCTTCCTCAGCAGAACCGGCTGGTTTGTGCCCAGTGGGATTCGACCGCCGCCGGACACGCTAAGGTGTGCCAGAAGCCGCTAATCTATGTGCATGATCTCGGCTCCACCTTCGGGAAGAAGCGGAGCGCCTTTGATCTCCTGGGAACCAATCCCCGCGGTATTTTCGCAGCCTATGAACCGCAAACGATTTTCTTGAATCCGGGAAATTGCGAATTGCGCGCAACCCTGTTGGGAGAAAAGCAGGTGCTCAAAGAGGCGCAGGATCTCATGATCCAGAGACTGACACGCCTGGATCGTGAAACCGTGAAGTCGATCTTCCGGGTCGCGCGCTTCAACATGATGGACCAGAAGCAGGTTCGAAGGCTGCGGGACGCAGGCGCGCAGAATGTCGACGATGCGGCTCTCGAGGAATGGACAAATGCATTCATGAAACGCATCGACGAAATACGAAACGCCGGCAACTGCAAGGCGAACTGAATCGCGAAGAGCAATCTGTCGTGATTACCTTCAAATAGATTTCCACCATCTCCGCCAGGCGCTCTTCACTCACCTTTGATGACAAGGGCCCTCCGGGGCCCTTTTGTCCACTCGCTACTCGGCCGCAGTCGGCAAGGTTGCAGGATTACCGCGGAACAGAGAGAATCAGCGGAACGGCGACACACAGGCGATCGCGACTCTTAGTCGCTGATGCGCCAATGTCGCATGAAATCTGGACCGGGGACGTGGGTGGGTAAGCCAAAGAAAATCATCAGCCGCAAAACAATCGAGATCGAGTGGGGTGATTGCGATCCCGCGCGGATCGTCTATTTTCCCCGTTACTTTGCCTTCTTCGACGCCTGCACCACGTCTCTCTTCAAGAAGGCTGGGATATCCAAGCCCCAAATGATCAAGACTTACCGGATCGTAGGCATTCCCATGGTCGACCTGCGGGCATCCTTCATGGCTCCGTCGCGATTCGGCGATACCGTGGTAGTCGAGTCCGAGATCACGGAGTGGCGGCGCAGCAGTTTTTGTGTCAGACACAGACTGTTTAACAAGAAGGTCTTGGCCGTCGAATGCTTCGAAATCCGCGTCTGGGCCGCCCTTTCCCCAAGCGATGAAGAAAAGATTGAGAGCCGTCCCGTGCCACAAGAAGTGATCGCAAGATTTTCCGGCGTCCGCGCGACCCCTGCCCGCAAGATAGCACCGCAAAAAAGAAAATGAGCATGCGTACGCAGGTTGGAATTGTCGGGGCCGGGCCAGCAGGGCTCGTACTTTCGCACTTGCTCCATCTGCAAGGCATCGATTCCGTCATCATCGAAGCGCGAACTCGAGACTACTGTGAACAGCGCGTGCGAGCGGGCGTCCTGGAGCAAGGCACGGTCGACCTGCTGAACCAGATGCAACTCGGCCAGCGGATGATGCGTGAAGGGCTGATTCATGAGGGAGTCGAGCTACGATTCAAAGGGCGCGGTCACCGCATCGATTTCAGAGATCTGACTGGGCGCTCGATAACTATCTATGCCCAACAGGAAGTTGTGAAGGATCTGATCGCAGCGCGGCTTGAATCCCAAGGAACAATTCTTTTTGAGGTTGAAGACGTCAGTGTGCATGACTTCGATTCCTCGTCCCCGAAGATTCGATTTCGCAATCACGGCGAGCCTTCGGAGATTGCCTGCGATTTCATCGCCGGATGCGATGGATTTCACGGTGTCTGTCGCCCAGCGATAGCGAACGCCCTGACCGTGTACGACCGGGTCTTCCCTTTCGCGTGGCTCGGCATCCTCGCTGCGGCCCGCCCTTCATCCGAAGAGTTGATCTATTGCTACCATGAGCGTGGGTTTGCGCTCCACAGCATGCGGACTCCGGAGATTACCCGTCTGTACCTGCAATGCGCTCCAGACGAAGACCTGGCGGGCTGGCCCGATGAAAAGATCTGGGAGGAGTTGCAAAGGCGCCTCTCCACTCATGATGGAAGCAAATTGAATCAGGGCGAGATCCTGCAAAAAGGGATTACAGGCATGCGCGGTTTTGTCGTGGAGCCCATGCAACACGGTCGGCTTTTCCTGGCCGGGGATGCTGCGCATATCGTGCCTCCCACCGGAGCTAAGGGTCTCAACCTCGCTGTTGCAGACGTTCGCGTACTGGCCGAGGGGATTGCCGAATTCTATCGCTCGGGTGCGACTGAACCTCTCGACCGTTATTCGGAGAAATGTCTACGACGGGTGTGGCTGGTCCAGCGTTTTTCATTGTGGATGACCGGGATGCTCCATAAGTTCCCCGGCAGCGACCCATTTGAAGCGCACAGGCAACTGGCTGATCTGGACTACGTCACCAGTTCGCGAGCGGCCGCGTTGACATTTGCGGAAAACTACGTCGGACTTCCAATGAACTGAATTGACATGTCGCTGTAGAATTTCGTGCGTTGTATTCTGAGCGCGTTCGATGATGAACAAAATCATTCGATCCGGCGAAGGGAAGGAATCCGCCACGCAGATCGTTGGCTTTCGCCGCCATGATCCAGGCACCCAGCCTGATTCCTTTTATCCCGGCTATCGCTCGACTACTTTGCGCGCCCCCTCGCAACCGCTGATTCTCTTGCCGCACACGTTGTCCGAGGTCACGGGACCGGTCTTCGGCGAGTCTGATGTGAGTCCCAACGACTCCGACCTGACGGTACACCATGCCGGAGAGCCACTCGGGGAGCGGATCATCGTGCAGGGTCGTGTCATCGACGGCGACGGACGGCCAGTTTCGAATAGCCTGATTGAAGTCTGGCAAGCAAATGCCGCCGGGCGTTACGCACATAAGAATGACGACCATCCTGCGCCGCTCGATCCAAATTTCACCGGGACAGGCAGGACGCTCACCGACAAGGACGGACGCTACACATTCACAACCATCAAGCCGGGAGCCTATCCGTGGCGCAACCACGACAACGCCTGGCGCCCGGCGCATATTCATTTCTCGTTATTCGGTCCGGCATTCGCTACTCGGCTGATCACGCAAATGTATTTTCCCGGCGACCCGCTCCTTGCCTACGATCCCATTCTGCAATCGATTCCCGACGAAAAAGCACGCCAGCGTCTGGTGTCGAAATTCGATTTGGCAACGACGAAGCCGGAGTGGGCGCTTGGCTACAGTTTCGACATCGTGCTACGCGGGCGTGAGTCGACGCCGTTTGAGAAATCGCGATGACATTTACTCCCACGCCTTCGCAGACGGCCGGTCCGTTTCTGCACTTAGGCCTCACCGATCACCGCAGCGTTTCGTGCGTGGCCGCTGAAGGCGTGCAGGGAGAGCGTGTTTCGCTGACTGTTCGTGTGCTCGACGGCGGTGGCGCTCCTGTCCCAGACGTGATGATTGAGCTGTGGCAAGCCGACTCGTTCGGTAACTACGCGACACAGGACCATTCGACAGCGCACTGCTTCACCGGCTTTGGCAGGATGGCCACGGCAGGCGACGGGTCATGCACGTTTGAAACCATCAAGCCCGGCCGTCTTCCCGGACCAGGCGGTGTTCTTCAGGCACCACATATTAGTGTTTCAGTCCTCGGACGCGGACTTCAGAACAGACTGGCCACGCGTATATATTTCGCAGACGACCCAGCCAACGTCGAAGATCCCATACTCGCCTTGGTGCCCGAGAACCGGCGTGCCACATTATTCGCGGGTACCGATTCCGCGCACGCTGGCAAGTGGTTCCATGAGATTCGCCTGCGTGGCGAGCGTGAAACAGTTTTCTTTGAGGTGTGATCGATTGAGCATGAACAACCGGAGCCAATTATGAGCGCGCGTTTGATCGATAGCCTGGCAACGACGCCCGCATTGGCCGAGGTTTTTTCCGACGACTCAGTCTTGCGCGCCATGCTGGAATTTGAGACGGCACTGGCGAGGTCTGAGGCCAGCCTCGGAATCATCCCGCATGACGCGGCGAAGGCGATCACGAAGTGTGCCGCATCCGCCCAATTCGACTTCGCTGCCCTGGCGGATGCCGCGTTTCGAGCCGGAACGCCCGCTATCCCCCTGGTGAAAGCATTGACGGAGGAAGTCCGCAAGGTTGACGCTGAAGCGGCGCGATACGTTCATTGGGGAGCGACCAGCCAGGATGTGGCGGACAGTGCAATGTCCCTGTTGCTGAAGCGCGCACAACCTATATTGAAAACCGATCTAGCGAGATTGGAAAAAGCGCTTTCGAAGCTGTCGGACGCGCACAAAGATAGCGTGATGCTCGGCCGAACTTTGCTGCAGCCGGCTCCTCCCGTGACCTTTGGACTGAAAGCAGCAGGATGGCTAGGATCTATACGCCGCGGCAAACGTCGCGTGGAAAACGGATTCGGCGCTGCCATGGTTTTGCAGCTTGGCGGAGCTAGCGGCACGTTGGCATCACTGGGCGATCGCGGAACAAACGTGATCGAAGCTCTCGGCAAAGAACTTGAGTTGAAAACCTCGCCGGCTCCGTGGCACACCGACCGCGATCAATTGGCGGCTCTCATCTGTGCCTGTGGAGTTCTGACGGCATCCCTCGGGAAAATGGCGCGAGACATTTCATTGCTCATGCAGCATGAGGTTGCGGAGGCAAGCGAACCGGGGGACAGCGGCCGCGGCGGATCGTCGACCATGCCGAACAAACGCAATCCCACAGCCTGTGCGCTTACTTTGGCAGCGGCCCATCGAGTGCCCGGACTCGTCTCATCATTTCTCTCAGCGATGGTTCAGGAACACGAACGCGCCGTTGGCGGATGGCAAGCTGAGTGGCCGATCGTCTCCGCTGTGGTTCAGTCAACAGGAGTCGCAATCGCTTCCATGGCAGAAACGGCGGAAGGTCTCTCCGTTGAGACTGGCAAGATGCGGGCAAATATCGCGGGCACGAAGGGCCTGATCTTCGCCGAACGCGCCATGATGTTGCTTGGATCGAAGATCGGGCGCGACGTCGCACACAAGATCCTCGAAACTGCGACGAAGAAGAGCCTGGCCGACGGACGAAATCTGGCCGCTGTGCTCGCCGACATGCCTGAAGTAACCAAGCATCTCGCGCCTGCCGAACTTAAACAATTGGAAGTGTCGGAGCAGTACGTCGGATCTGCCGAGGCCTTCCGCAAGGCGCTAGCCACTGACTTGGCGAGCGATGACAGCAAGGAGCGATGACTTGCCCTTCATAACGATCGACAAGATGCGAATGTTCTATCGGTTGCAGGGCAACGCGGGACGCCCCGTCCTGATCCTGTCGCACTCCATCGGCACCGATCATTCGCTGTGGGACCCGCAGGTAAACGATCTGCTTCCACACTTTCAGATTCTGCGATACGACACGCGGGGCCACGGCGCATCAGACTGCCCTTCCGGAGAATATTCGGTCGAGATGCTGGGTAAAGACATTCTCGCCCTTGCGGATGCGTTGAATATCCATCAATTTGCCTTCTGCGGATTGTCCATGGGGGGAGCTATCGGGCAGTGGGTTGCGGCCCACGCCCCACAAAGAGTTACCCACCTGGTCCTTGCGAATACGTCTCCTCAATTTGTCCCCCGCACAAATTGGGAGTCGCGAATCGCAGCCGTGCGCGAGGGTGGAATGCCGGCGATCGTCGAAATTGCCATGCAACGATTCTTCTCCGCTGAAACTTTGGCAAAGGAAAATCCGCACGCCTCTTCCGTCCGCTCCGTCTTGCTGGGAACAGATCCTACCGGCTACACCGGATGTTGCGTTGCCCTGCGCGATATGGACCACACGCAACTCCTCGGGCAGATCAAGGCTCCTACCTTGGTGATCACTGGCGACCGTGACGTGTCAACGCCCTGGAGTGGGCACGGCGAGAAGTTGGCTCGTGATATTGGGGGTGCGAGAGCTGTGCACCTGGCGGCCGCGCATCTTTCCAATATCGAGCAGCCACGATCATTTACGGCGGCTCTGTTCGAATTCCTGCTCCCACGAACTTCCGGAAGCGGAGACTCATTCAAAGTTGGGATGGCACGGCGGCGCCAAGTATTAGGCGATGCTCACGTCGACAACGCTATCGCGGCGACCACCGACTTCACGCGTGACTTTCAGGATCTGATTACGCGTTATGCCTGGGGCACGATCTGGACGCGCCCCGAACTTGATCAGCGGACACGCCGACTCTTGGTTTTCGCCATCACTGCATCGCTGGGAAGGTGGGAGGAGTTCGCTTTGCACGTGCGCGCCGGCTTGGCCCACGACTTGGAGCTTTGCGATCTGAAAGAGGTGTTGCTCCAAACCGCCGTGTACGCAGGCGTGCCCGCGGCGAACACCGGCTTCCAAATCGTGAGTGAGCAACTCAAGAAGAGTGACTGAGCACAAGCTGTTGAGCTACTCCTTCAGACCTCTCCTTCAAAATAAAAATGGTAGTGCCGCCGGCATTCGGGATTGAATTCCGCCCTGCACATCGGACAGCGATATCCGCTGGCCAGATAATTGTTGATCGTCAGTTCGGCGCCACACGCACCGCATAAAATTCCCTTCTCGCCCCATTCATTCCGCGGCCACAACACGACCTCGTGATCCGCCCGGGCAAGATGACAATCCTTGCAAGCGTAGTAGTCGCCGCAGCACTTCATCTTGATAGCGATGATGTCGACGGGACTGTGGTAGTGCGCGCAACGCGTCTGCCCATCGACTTCGAGTCCGCGCACCTGTGGCCGATTGCCGCTCATGTTGACATTGGATCATGAAACGGTATTGATAGTACTTGGCCCAACCGGCGGTAGCGTGTAACTTTTGAAATCCCTTGTGAATCTAAACTTGCAGCGAAGACGTACGTAATCTGCCGCAGTTTGCGGCCAGGAAGGGCTCGGAATGCCGGTCTACCTATTGGCTTTCGTTGGCGGCGTTCTCACCATTTTGAGTCCGTGCATTCTGCCGGTGCTTCCTTTCGTATTCGCTCGGGCGGACCAGCCATTCCGCCGCTCCAGCCTGCCATTGCTCGGCGGCATGGTGCTGACATTTTCAGTCGTGGCGATCGCGGCCGCCTTCGGCGGACATTGGATTGTCCGGCTCAACCAGGGTGCGCGCTACGTGGCGATGGCTGTGTTTCTGGTCCTTGGCCTTACTCTGCTCTTCCCTGCGTTCGCTGAGTTTCTGAGCCGTCCGCTGGTGCGGTTTGGATCGGGCTTGCAAAGCGGACCAACGGCCTCCGCCGGATCTGGAAAATCTTTCCTGTTGGGAATTTCCACCGGCCTTTTATGGACTCCGTGCGCCGGACCGATTCTGGGATTGATTCTGACCGGCGCCGCCATTCAGGGACCGGGCGCTCGCACTTCTTTTTTACTATTATCGTTCGCCTTGGGAGCGGCGACGTCTTTGGGTATCGCTCTCTTCGCGGGAAACAGGGCTTTCGCAGCGATGAAGAGATCGTTGTCGTTCGAAGTATGGATTCGCCGAGGGCTCGGAGTTGCCGTCATCCTGGGCGTGGTTGCCATCGCTCTCGGGTGGGACACGAATCTCCTCACCCGATTCTCGTTCGTGAACACCAGCAAAGCGGAAGAACATCTGCTCGGAGCGCTCCGCTCGCCTCAGCCGGTCATGGCGGCCTCTCCGGTTAAATCGGACACTCCGGAACTCAAAGATGAAGGCGCCATGCCTGCAATACCGGGCGGCGTAGCGTGGCTCAATTCCGCTCCGCTGAGCCGCGAGGCCCTCCGCGGAAAAGTTGTGCTCATCGATTTCTGGACCTACTCCTGCATCAATTGCCTGCGTGCTCTGCCATACGTCGAAGCTTGGGCGGCCAAATACAAAGATTCCGGCCTTGTTGTCATCGGTGTTCACACTCCTGAATTCGCTTTTGAGAAACAGCGCTCCAATGTTGAAAAAGCCGTGCGGGATTTGAAGGTGAACTACCCTGTGGCGATCGACAGCGATTACAAAATCTGGCAGGCCTTCAACAATCAATACTGGCCGGCTCACTACTTTATTGACGGCAAGGGACGCATTCGATACCACCACTTTGGAGAAGGCGAGTACGACGAATCGGAGCGCGTCATTCAGCAACTGCTCAAAGAAAACGGCGCGACCGGACTCAACGGAGGCACCGTCAATGTGTCTGCCGATGGAGTTGGGGCAGCGCCTGGCGCCGGCGAACACCGTTCTCCGGAGACCTACATTGGATACCATCGCGCCGAACACTTCGCCTCGCCTGAGCCGATCGCGCAGGATGAACGCAAGACCTACAGCTTGCCTCCAAGACCGACGCTCAACCAATGGGGCTTGAGCGGATCGTGGAATGTCGGTGAAGAGAGCGCGGTCCTCCAAGCTGCGGGCGGCAAGATCGTGTTTCGCTTCCACGGCCGCGATCTGCACCTCGTGTTGGGGCCAACCAAGAATGGAAAGGTGACCCGCTTCAAGGTCAAGTTGGACGGCACTTCGCCGGGTGATGATCGCGGTGCGGATACCGCTCCCGATGGATCAGGCGAAGTTCGCGAACATCGCCTGTATCAGCTGATTCGTCAAAAGGGCACCGTTGAAGACCGTACGTTTGAGATCGAATTCCTCGATCCCGGCGTTCAGGCCTTTGCATTTACTTTTGGATAATAGAATTGGAGAAGCAATGATCGGAAAAGCGATGATCGACCGCAGGCGCTTCCTTACTCACTCGGTGTTTGCGATTGCCGGAGCCGGTGTCGTTGCACGGCTCGCCGGACCGTTTGTTGAATCCGTATCCGCCAAAACGGCGGAAGAAAAAGACTCCGTCACCGTCATCGGCTTCGACGACTCCGGAAAGAAGCTCGGCCCCGCGCTTGTCAAGAAAGTGCACAAGTCCGACGACGAATGGAAACAGCAATTGTCCCCCGAACAATTCATCGTGACGCGCAAGGCTGGAACCGAGCGGGCGTTTACGGGCGTGTATGCCGAGTCGACCGACAAAGGCCTATACCGCTGCATCTGTTGCAACAATGCGCTTTTCACTTCAGACACCAAATTTGATTCAGGCACGGGTTGGCCGAGTTTCTGGGCTCCGATTGCGAAAGAGAATATTCGTACCGGCAACGACAACAGCATCGGGATGCAGCGCACTGAGGTTTCGTGCACGGAATGCGCGGCGCATCTCGGACATGTCTTTGATGACGGGCCCAGGCCGACCGGCTTGAGGTATTGCATGAACTCCGCTTCCCTGCGGCTCGTGAAGCACGGCTAAGTTCAGGTTCGCCCGATTTCACTGAGCGACGTTCTCTCAAGTTCGCACAACTTCGAGTCCTCCTCACCTGAGGCGATATTTCCGTTTGCGGTAGCGCCAATCCGATATGTCCGCGAGTATGATGTCATTCGCTCCTACAAGGAATGACGGTCCCATGACTGCAATACGAGCACTGTTTGGCGCGGCGCTGGCCGCCTTTTCGATCGCGATCCCTTCCCGTGCAGTTGCCCAATTGCCTCAGCAGCAGATTCTTTTCGGCGCTGCCTACTACGAGGAATACGCACCGTACGACCGCCTGGATGAAGACGTGAAGATGATGAAGGCCACAGGCATCACCGTCGTGCGCATCGCCGAATCCACGTGGAGCACGCTTGAGCCGAAGGCAGGCGTATTCGATTTCAGCCACGTCGACCGCGTCCTCGCTGCGATGGACAAAGCCGGAATCAAGGTCATCGTGGGCACACCGACCTACGCTATTCCGACGTGGCTGGCGCGTGAGCATCCGGACGTTCTCGTGGTCACTCCCAGGGGATCCGCAGAATATGGACGCCGTCAGAACATGGACATCACCAGCCCAGAGTTCCGCAAGGCTGCGGAGCGGGTCATCGTCGCACTCGTTGATCACGTCAAAGATCATTCTTCCGTTATCGGATATCAACTCGACAATGAGACGAAACCTTACGAAACCAGCGGACCCAACGTGCAGGCCGCTTTCGTGCAATGGATGCGCCAGCGGCATCCCGATCTTGCCGCCATGAACAAGGAGTTCGGCCTCGACTATTGGAGCAACCGGATCAACGACTGGGCCGACTTCCCTTCCGTCAACGGCTCGATCAACGCCAGTTTGTCGTCGGCATTCGCCGAGTTTCAACGCGGCCTCGTCACGGACTATCTGGCATGGCAAGCGGGCTTGGTCCGCGCTCATTCGCGGCACGGTCAGTTCGTGACGCAAAACTTCGATCTCGATTGGCGCGGGTACTCCTACGGCATCCAGTCTGAGGTGAATCACTTTGACGCCGCGCGAGCCCTCGACGTGGCCGGCATCGACATTTACCATCCCACCGAAAGTCATCTCACTGGCACCGAGATCGCTCTGGGCGGTGACCTCGCACGTTCGATGCGTGGAGGTCAGAACTACCTCGTTATCGAAACCGAGGCGCAGGGCTTTCCCGAGTGGACGCCGTATCCTGGCCAGCTTCGACTTCAGGCTTTCAGTCATCTCGCATCCGGCGCGAACATGGTCGAGTACTGGCACTGGGGAACCACCGCCAATGCAATCGAAACTTATTGGCGTGGCCTGCTGAGCCAGGACTTCAAGCCCAATCCCACGTACGACGAAGCCGGGACCATCGGCAGAGATCTTGCGCGGCTGGGCCCGCAACTCGCGAACATGCGCAAGCACAATCGCATCGCCATCTACGTCAGCAATCGCGCTCTCACCGCGTTCAATGCATTCAAGTTCGGATGGAGTTCCACCGTCACCTATAACGACGTCATGCGCCCGTTCTACGACGCGCTCTACCGGATGAATGCCGAGGTGGATTTCGTCGATCCCTCTACGACCGATCTTTCCCACTACAAGCTGATCATCGTCCCCGCTCTCTATGCCGCCTCAGACGAGGAGATAGAACGGCTCAACGCCTTTGCCAAGGCAGGCGGTCACCTGCTCTACACCTTCAAGAGTGGATTCTCTGACGAGAATGTAAAGGTCCGCTCGGCGACGCAGCCGGGGCTCATCGCAGAGGCTGCGGGAGTCCGCTACAACCAGTTCACGATTCCTGAAGAGGTTTCTCTGGAAGGCGATCCTTATCACGCCGGCGCTGGCAACACTGCTCGCTGGTGGATGGAACTGCTCACTCCGACTACTGCAACCGTCTTGGCTCGCTATCAGCATCCGGTATGGGGCAACTACGCCGCCATCACTCGGAACTCCTTACGGCAAGGGAGAGGTCACATATCTCGGCTTCATGCCAAGTGATGCGCTCACGGAGAAGATTGTGGAGGAAAGTGTCAAGCGCGCCGGACTCTGGGGCCTGCAACAGCAGCTTCAC
Organism: uncultured Acidobacteriota bacterium; assembly: GCA_963820895.1. Lineage (GTDB taxonomy): Bacteria > Acidobacteriota > Terriglobia > Terriglobales > Acidobacteriaceae > Sulfotelmatobacter. Next base: position 130,218 of record CAWGBW010000009.1, on the reverse strand, counting down.
TTCCCCGCGATCATGCGCAGCGGCGTGCTGGCCGACGGGCATCCCGTTCACTACGTCCTGAACTACTCCGCCGCTCCAGTTCAGGTCAACTACACGTTCGCAGCGGGAAAAGATTTACTCAGCGGGAACGCCGTCGCTCAAAACGCTAACGTTGCACTGCCCGCGTGGGGCGTAGCGATCATCGAGGAAGGCGCCCATTAGCGATCGAGTCGGCCGCTGGATCACAGGCCTCTCGGGACAAGCACAAAGTGATCGATGGCAACCTTCGCCCCATCGTCCGCGCGGAAGGCATCGAGACGAAAAACGATTTTCATTTCGTCGAACCGACGAATGGATGGCTTAGACGGTATGGGGAAGGTTAACGTTTCGTTCACCGGCGAAGCTTTTCATACGGTTTCCACGCACGCTTGGATTTGACCACCATGGTCCCAAGGGATTGCGAAGGATGTCCGGGCACGCTGGAGTCAGTGAGGATGAGTTCCAGCGAGACTGTCTCCTGATAAACGTCTGTGTTCCGAATCTCGATCTGAATTCTGCTGCAGCAATCCAGGCTCAACAAGCTGCCCAGGTGCTCATGCGCCTCCATCGACAGTGGCCGCCTGTCCGTCGAGTGAATATCAAGAAGCTCGGGACTTCCATGCATTTCGCGAGACTTTTCAGGCGGGTGGACATCCGGTGCCTTGAAAAACCAGTACACGCCGTTAAACGGAATGATGAGCGGATTCGCGCGGCGGCCACTCTTCAACAAGCCGTTTCCGGATGCGGGCGCGGGAGCAACCAGCTTTGTGGACGCCTCTTTCTTTGGCAACAGAATGATTCCGGAATTTTCATTCCTCGCCGATATAGCTGAACCCTGCGGCGTTTCTTCAGGATCGGTAGCGGCAGATCGCGCGGACTCGGACGTCTTCTCGTCGGCAGGAATCCCGTAGTGATGCCCGTACTTGCCCTTTTCGACAATTCGCACCTCTCGCCGATCTCCATCCGGAACGCGATGAGTCCAGTGAAAGCGCGACGCCAGCGCCCAATCCGCCCGATCCGTAGTGACTGGTCATGTATCGCATCAGTCCACCGACCGTGAAAAACATGGCGAGCGCCAGAGCAACGACTATCTGCGACGAGGACTTGGGTGGGACCGACAATCGAGGCGCAAGCCCTTCGTTATCCGCCATGTATGACCAAGTCCATGCGGCTGAGCTGAAGCCCACCAGTGTCACGGCCGCCAACTGGTACTCGGCGAAACCGAGCATCACCGCGATTTGCGCGCATAGGGCGGCGCCCGCAGAATACATTTGTCGACGGATCCACGTCCTCGATTCCGTCAGGCCAAACTTGAGTGGGCCAGCGGGAGGTTCCAGCAGTTCGCTCCCATCGTCGCCCCCGTCTCGCGGTTGAAGATAGTAGATGGATCTTGCAGTTGCGGACACGAGCACCGCACCCATCGCCAGAGCCCATATGGACTTCTCCTGAATAAACAGCACAAGCGGCGCAAGCCACAGGGCATCGATCGAAGTGCGAAGAACGAGCCGTCGCAGAACGCGTTTGCTGATCTCTGGCCGAAAGGCCCCGATACCCCAGACGGCCAAGGCATTTGCGAAAAACACAACCACGATGCTTTTGAGAGATGCGTAGACAATTTCGCCAACGGAGAGTGTGTGAACCCGAGGCAAAGGGCACACGATGGCGGCAACCACCGCCGCAATCACGAGGCCACTGACAGGCAGCAGCCATTGTGAGGCAGTCTTCGGCGCGGGTGCTCCCGAGAGATCAAAGGTAGTCACGCTGAAGCGCCCTCCTATCTCGAGAGACGAGAAACTCCTATCGGATCAGCCCCACACCCGTATGTGAGGTTTGGACACCGGATTCGAGAAGATGGTTCCTGCGGAGGCAAAGCGGCCGTGCGAGGATCGGCTGTTGTTGGGCACTCGCCTGTCACATTCACCATCGCGTCGACGGATGTTTTCGAATTTTCACAATTCTTTAAATTTTTTCCGCCCACTGCTCTGCTACGCTACAACCAAGTCCCCAGGAGGAGGCCGACCATGACCACTCCGGTACCATCCGCCCGTCCCTGGCGCGAGATTGCTGAAGAAGTTTCGAGAGAACAGAACTCTGCAAAGCTCGCGCAACTGGTAGAAGAACTGAATCGCGCAATGGCCGAGCAAGGCGTTGGAGAGCCACACGCACCGCGAGATCAGAAACGAGCATCCTGACGCTTGCATACGCCCCTCCGTGGGTGTGATCACAACTTTATGCGTTATCCTCACTCCTTCCTCGGCGGGGGACCATATCATTAAAGTATTACTTTAAGGACATGATTTCTTGCAATGTAGGAGCGTTTCTTACCCGAGATTGGAACTCTGCCCCACTGGGTCTTCGTCCCTCTGATTCAAACTTCTGTAACGAACTCGACCTGCTCGCCTCTCGGAACACCTGCTTTCTGAGAATTAAGTACAGCGCTTCCGGGCGAAGCCTTCCAGTGAATCCCCGATACCGGCCACTCCCCATCCTCGCTAGGCTCGCGATTAGAGATTTTGGATTTCACAATACAAACTTGGAGTTTCCCCGTGAGCCGTTTTTCGAAGTCCCTGATGATCTCTTCCTTCGGCGCGGCGCTTGCCCTTTCTGCGGCAATCGCGCAGACAAATGATTCTCCCGAGCCAAAACCGTCGCCCGATTCTTCCAAGGCTTCAGCCGCTGGTTTGTCGAAGGCGGATGCAACCTTCATCAAGAAGGCTGCCAGCGGCGGAATGGCCGAAGTTGAGTTTGGACGCTTGGCGACCGACAAAGCTTCCAAGCCGGAAGTTAAACAATTCGGTCAACGGATGATCGACGACCACAGCAAGGCCAACGATCAACTGAAGCAGGTCGCAGCCGAGAAGCACGTTACGCTCCCGCAGTCCATCAGCGCAAAAGATAAGGCAACGAAAGCCAAGCTCGAAGCGCTCTCCGGCGAGGAGTTCGACCGCGCCTACATGGAAGGCATGGTTAAAGATCACAAGCAGGACGTGGCCGAATTCCAGAGAGCCAGTAAGTCAGCGCTGGATCCCCAGATAAAAGACTGGGCATCCCAAACCTTGCCCACCCTTCAAGATCACCTGAAGCAGGCCCAAACAATCGCACCCACACAGAAGGCCGAAGCCAGTCCAACAAAATAATTTCGGTTCGGCAATTGGGTGTTTTGTTCGGACTAAAGCTCGATGGAAAATTGCGGGAGTTGGGAACCGCGTCGGCTCAGCGAAGCGAAAATGCCTTTTCGATCGCCTGCACGAGTCCAGGTATGGTGAATTCCTTCGCTTTGATATCCACCGAAAGACCAAGCTCGCGCAGCGTAGCGGAAGTTACTGGTCCGATCGAGGACATGCGTATCCCGCACAAAGCTTCCCGCCTGGCCCTTCCCTTCATCTCAAGCAGCTCAATGAAGTTCTTTACTGTCGACGAACTCGTGAACGTAATCACGTCCGGGCGATTCTTTTCATTCTTCAAGGCGACTCGGAGCTTCGCGCGCGACGCTCGCGGCACTACGGTTTCATAGGCCTCCACCACATCGACATGCGCACCGGCTCTACGCAACTCGCGAGGGATCACATCGCGAGCCACCTTCGCGCGAACCAGCACCACGCGCTTCCCTTTTACTTTGGACTTCAAGCTGCGCACCACGGACTCCGCGACATATTCCTTCGGCACAACGTCCACGCGAACATCGTGCCTCTCGATCGACTTTCGGGTCGCGGGACCGATCGCGGCGATCCGAAGCCTGCTCTTGTCGGCCAGGATGTCGTTCAAAACTCGCCGAGCGGTCGCAGGTTTGATCTTGTCCAACCTCTCCCACATCGCATCCACTCCATTCACACTGGTCAGGATCAACCAGTCGTACGTACCCAACGCTTTTAGCGCGGTGTCGAGCGGCCGGAATGATCTCGGCGGTTTGATCTGGATGAATGGAATCTCCAGTACCTCCGCCCCAGAGTGCCGCAACGCGGCCGAAAGCGCTCCAGCCTGATGACGCGCGCGTCCGACAAGGACGCGAACTCCCCTCAAAGGCGCATCCGGGCTCGCATGACCGGGCTGTTTATTCATTCGTTCTTCGCCGGTCCCTTTGCGGGCTTGATTCCCAACCCTTGTTCACACATTAGCCGCGCGGTGCCGCTGATCGCCGTATCCTCGACGGTGCTGAGCGAATCGATCACTTTTTGCTGCTCATCTTTCGTCCGGTTCTGGCTGAGCTTGAACTTGGCTTCGACCTTCTCCACTTGAATCTCAAATCCCGCAATGTGGGTGAGCATTCGTGATCGGTAAGCTTCATTGAGCCCGTTCCACTGTTCCGCATAAGCGGCTTCAAACGTGGGTATCAGCTCGTGCAAAACGCCCAGCAACTGGTCGGGTTCGTGAAATGTCCTGGCCCGGCCATAAGCATGCACAGCCCCATAGTTCCAGGTCGGAACGTTCTCCCGCGATGCGTAATTCGAAGGCGAAACGTACGCGTGGGGACCATGAAAAATCATGAGGCAGCTCGGCTGTTCCTCGAGATAACGCCAATGCGGATTAGCTTTTGCGACATGCCCGCGAATGAGCAGCTTCTCGCCGTCTTCACGAATCACGACGGGAACATGTGTGGCGAACGGCCCGTCATTTGTGGTCGATACCAAAATCGCGAAAGGATTCGTTCGCATGAAGGCGACGGCTTCTTCATGGTGCCGCACGCGAAAGTGTTCAGGGATATACATCTGTCATTTCTTTCTTTGCCAACACGTCTGACGGCCCCGCTGTCAGGTCTCTTAAGACTTCACTTCCGTAGACCGCCAGTCCCGCTTGCGAATCCACAACAACTTCTCTACTTCCGCGACCACATTACCTTCCAGGTCCTTTACGTCGACCTTGAACGTCGGTTCGTATTTTGTAAGGGTCTCGAGCTTCCGACGAATGTCATCCAACTGTGCCTCAGTCAGCCGAAACTCGGCTCGCACCGTGCCCTTGCCCGGCTTCCGATAGCGAATGGAAGCAGCCTTATCCCACACGATGTAATCACTGCCCAGCTTCGCCATCACCATCAGCATATAGAACGCATCGGTCATGGAAAACAGCGACCCGCCGAAATGCGTCCCCACGTAGTTGGCATTCCACCAGCGCAACTTCATCTCGACATCGATCGACATCATGTCGGCCGCAATATGCTTGACGCGGATTCGCGCTCCAAAAAACGGCGGCCAAAAGTTTATGCTGCGCCGAAGGGCCTTCGCCTTATCGGAGCCACCCAAAATCTTCAGGAGAACGTTGGGAGTCATGCCTCAATGAAAATCGAACTTGTGGTGTTTCAGATTGTATGCCGGAAGAAAAGACCTTCGTGGAACTAAGTGTCCTTTGTGGCGAAAGCCTTGGAAGTCAGATTCAAGGCTGCGGAAGCACAGCCAGTCCGCGTCCATATACGGCCTCGAGGATCTTATCGCCCCCACGGCTCAAAAGCGCAGCGCCGGCCGCGTTCCCGAGCGATTCCGGATCATCTCCGTCTCTCGAATCGCGCAGCAATTTCGAGCCATCCGGATCCGCGACAATCGACTCCAGATGCAATCTTCCTTCCTTCACCTCAGCGAATGCTCCAATCGGAACCTGGCATCCGCCGCCAAGACTGTTCAGCAGCGCACGTTCGCAAGTCGTAGCCGCGCGGGCGTTGGCATCGTTCAAAAATACCAGCAGCTTGCGCGTGGCAGCGTCGCCTTCCCGGATCTCGATGCCCAACGCTCCCTGTCCCGCTGCCGGACACATGATCTCCGCGGGGATGATCTGCTTCACCAGTTCAGTCTTGCCAAGCCGCTTCAGCCCAGCAAACGCCAGAATGATCGCGTCGTACTCACCCTGCTCCAGCTTTCGCAGGCGCGTATCCACATTTCCTCGTAAGGGATGAATATCCAGATCGGGCCTGACCGCCTTCAACTGCGCCTGCCGCCGCAAGCTCGAGGTACCGACACGCGCCCTCTGTGGCAAGTCCTGAAAATTGGAATAGTGGCGCGAGCAGAAGGCATCGCGCGGATCCTGTCTCTCGGTGATCGCAGCAATTTCAAAACCCGCAGGAAGCTCCGTCGGCAGATCTTTTAGGGAGTGCACTGCGAGATCAACGCGCCCGGCAGCCAGCGCCTCTTCAATCTCCTTGGTGAACATCCCCTTGGTACCGACCTTGGCAAGGGCGACATCGGTGATTTTGTCGCCGGTGGTGTGGATGACTTCGATTTCGACCTCGTGCCCACGCTCGCGGAGAAGCGCCGAGGTGTGGTTCGCCTGCCATAGGGCAAGCTGTGATCCGCGGGAACCGATGCGCAGGCGAGCCATCAGTGACGCGTCCCCACTTCATCCTTTTTGCCAGCCTCTGCAGCGGCATCGCCCTTCGTCTGCAGGTTAAATAACCTCCGCACCACATCCACGATGGTCGTCGCCTCCGACTCCTTCGCCGCCGATTTCAGGGTCGTGATCGGCGTATGCATGACTTTGTTGATAATCCCGCGCGTCAACGCCTCAACCGCGATTTCCTGCTCCGGACTCAACTGTCCCAGCCGCCCGCGTACGCGATCGATCTCCGCCTGCCGGATCGTCTCCAGATGGTCTTGCAGGCTGACGATTGTCGGAACCACGTCCAGCGTGTGCAGTCGCGCTTCGAAGCGCTCGACTTCGCTTGTGATAATCGCCTCAGCCAGCTCTGCTTCCTTGCGCCGATCCGCGACATGGCTCGTCACCGCCTGCTGCAGGTCGTCAATATCGTATGCAAAAATGCCATCGAGCTTCGCCATCTCGGGCGAAACATCGCGAGGCACCGCAATGTCGATGAAGAACATTGGGCGGTTCTTGCGCCGCGACAGAAACTGCTCGCCATGCTCACGTTTGAAAATCGCAACCGGCGACCCGGTTGATGTAATAACGATGTCCGCCCGGTCGCACGTCGCGTATAGATCATCGAACTTGATCGCCTGCCCGCCAAATTTCTGTGCCAGTCCGATCGCCCTTTCATACGTCCGGTTCGCAACGAAGATCGACGCGCATCCATGCGCCATCAGGTGCCGCGCCGCCAGCTCGCTCATCTTGCCGGCGCCCACGATAAAAACATTCTTGCCTTGCAATGTACCGAAGATTTTCTTCGCCAGCTCGACCGCGACCGACGCAATCGACACCGACGACGAACCAACCGCCGTCTCGCTCCGCACTCGCTTCGCCACTGCGAACGCCCGGCTGAAGAGCTGGTCGAGTTGGCCGCGCACCGCGCCGACAGCGCGTGCCGTCGCATATGCCTCTTTTACCTGGCCAAGAATCTGCGCCTCTCCGACCACCATCGAATCAAGGCTCGATGCCACCCTGAAGAGGTGGCGCACGGCGTCTTTCTCGCGATATTCATAAAGATGTGGATCGAGCTCTGCCGACTCCAGGTGAAAGTGATCGTGCAGAAATCCCCGCAAATCTGCGTGCCCGTTCGTGGTGTGCGTCACCACCTCGACGCGATTGCAGGTCGAGATCACCATCCCCTCTTCAATGCCGGGATATGCTGTCAGTTCGCGGCAAGTGTCCGGCAGGCGAGACTCCGGGATCGCCAGCCGCTCCCGCACATCCAGCGGAGCACTCTTGTGATTCACGCCGATGAGCTGGAATCTCATGAAGCCCCGAACCTGTGCATGGTCGAAAAGTAGTTTGCAGCCCAAGCTGCCAGCGCCGCCACAAACGCGAAGGTCGCCAGCACCGCTGCGCGCCGTCCCCGCCATCCTGAATTCCAGCGGGTAAATACCATCAGCATGTACACGGCCCACATCAGCACCGACAGCAAAATCTTCGGATCCAGAAAGTCCACATGCCCGTACGTCGTCATGGCTACGACCGAACCGGTGAGCAACCCCAACGTCATGAACGGAAACCCCAGCAGCAGCGACCGGTATCCGATCTGATCGATCACCTCAAGCGCCGGGAGGAATGAAATCAGGCTCGTCGGCTTTTTCGACTTCAGCCTGCGTTCCTGTACCAGGTACAACAGGCTCGCGCCAAAACTCAACACCAGAGCTGCGTATCCCGTGAAGATAAGGATGATGTGCGCGACCAGCCATCCCTTATGGGACACATACGTGGTCAGCAATACCGGCTGCTCGTCAACGGCAGCCACGAATGTCAGAAAGAAGACAACGGGAAAGACCACGACTCCGGGCGAGGTCGTCTTATAAATCGTGTAGATGACCATAAAGAAGGCCATCGAAAAAAACGCCAACAGCGACTCCCCGTTGTGCACGGACGCCCACACCACTTGCCCGGAAAGGAATAGCTCCGTCAGAGAGACGAAGTGAAACACCATGCCCAGGCTGGCAGCATGTAGCGCGACGCGGCTGAACAATTCGCTGGTACGGGTCAACGCGACGAACGCGTAAACCAACCCGATGAAGTAGCACGCGAGTGCAAACCGCAGCCAAAGCATAGACATAGGCTGAATCACATCCGGAATCCTTGAAGTTTACCCCAACTCCCCAGCCGGACGCCCACACACTAGTGTAACGATCTTATTGTCCCGGGTGTTGCTTCTAAAACAAACAAAGCGGGTCACTTAAGGATGTGATTGAAATCACAGACTGTGATTCGGGCAGACTACGTCGAATGCCCCCGGGCGCGGCCCCTCGAACCACCAAATACTACTGCTTTCCCTTCGGAAATGCGTGCGGATTCGGCATTCCGTCCGGAATGGCAGTGTGGCCATCCCCCAGCGATCCCATATCTCCCGGAGCGTAGCAGGTCACCCGTCCGCTTCCAGCGATCCTCAGCTCCGCAGGACAATCTACGCTGGTTAGCGTTGCTGCGGAACCTTCGCCATGGGACTGCACCGAAAGGTCCTTGCCTGCAGCATTGCCTGCAAGCCCCACGCTCAATCCGGGCATATCGTAGGCAATATAGAACGGCTGCTTGTTATGGCTGGCCTGCATGACACAATCGCTGGCCGTTTTCGACTTGTCGGCCGGTGCGCCTGTGCCCAAACGACCGCAATCGGTCGCGGAACTACCGGCGTAGTCCCGCAGCTTAGCCCACAGGGCGTCATTCGGTTTTATAGTTTCTGGGACTGCGCTCGCGACAGAACTGGGACCGCCCACCTTGTTGCAGCCGATCAGCAATACGATGGCGATGAACATCAGAGGGGAGAGTTTCTTCATGGCACGTGATTGTAAATCGAATCGCGTGCCATTCGAATCTACTTCTTCCCAGTAAGTTCCCGAATTAGATCCACCTCGGCTTGCCGGTAGGGAGTTCCATCCGCTCGCAGCACCTCATGAAACCATACCGGAGGATCATGCAGGATGTAGGGATGCTGCCACGACTCCCACGGGTAATAAGTCTGCGTCTTACCTGCCACGAAGCCCCAGTTGATCGCTGCCACATGCTCCTGCTTCGCGATCGGCAGGATTGCGTCAAACGTACTTCCCGCCGGACGCGCCATGTACTCGGTACAGATCACCGGACGGTGAAATCTCCTTAGCCACGCGACCTCAGCCTTGAACGATTCAGGCCAACTGTAGTTGTGAAAAGAAATGACGTCCGACTCCCGTAGTTGAATACGCTGGATCTCATCGGGTGCGTTCTCGTCTTTGGTGATATCGATATCCCACACTCCGCTGGTCAGCGGCTGCGTCGGATTTGCCTCGCGAGCCCACGCAAACGCCTGCGGCAGCAGCGTAGCCACCCGCGACAACTTCTCCGACATCTTCATCTCGGTCTTCGGATAGCTTCCCGTCGTGTCTGATCCCGGCTCGTTCCAGACATCCCAGCCTAAGATGCGGTCATCTTTCGCAAACGCTCCCACCACTCCCTGCACGTAAGCCTTCAACCGCGGAACCTGCGTGGGATCTCCTAGTGCCTTCGCCCCCGGACTCTGCACCCATCCAGAGTTATGCACCCCGGGAATCGGCGGATGCTGTGGCCCCAGTTGCGGCAACGGATCCCAGCACGAATCGAACAGCACCAGCAGCGGTCGGATGTGATGCTTCGATGCGATCGTCAGAAACTGATTGATGCGCTTCTGGAAGCCCGCTGAATCTTGCTCCCACAAAAGATCGTGCAGGAACACCCGCATGCTATTCATGCCCATGCCTTCCGCCCAGCCGAACTCCTTGTCGATCTGGGTCGGATTGAATGATCCCTCCTGCCACATCTCCAACTCGTTGATGGCATCCTTCGGAACGTAGTTGCTGCCGACCAACCAGGGCTGCTTCGCGTACCAGTCATTCGCGTTCTGCTCGGACCACCGGCCCGATTGCGCGCTGACGGAGAAAGAAAAGAGGAAGATGCAAACCACCGCACCGAGACGACATGGCATGATTTTCAAGATAGGGCTCCGCTTGGATTTATAGACTCACCCTTGGTGTGGATCAATAGGAGAGACGAAAGAAGACTCGATGGTTCCCGAAGGGAGACGGCTCCTCCAAAACGCGCCGGAGGCGAGCCCGAAAATAGCCCGGCGTTTCCAACGCCGGGCAAGGGCCGAACAGGCGGAGGCGTCCCGTAGGGACGCCTGAACCGCGAAACAACCCTCACCCTCCGCAAACCCGGGCTTTGCAACTATGGTATCTCTCAATCTCGGTGGCATTGACGCGTGCGCTTCAGGAAGCCGCGGCGATCGAGCTTGGACGGCTTGAAACCGGTTCGATCACGCCACGCGTAACCAGCAACAACGCCAGGATCGTGATCGGGATGGCGAAACTCGGATAGAACGGCAGTCCCCATGCGATCTGCACACGGGCGCTCGGCAGGAAAATCAACGCCACATCCAGTAGCGCTGCACCAGCAAACGGAAAGAAGACTGCGATCGCAGTAATGACCACGAAGAATCGGGGTAAGGGCCCCTTCGCCCATAGATCGCGGAGCGAACGCCCGATGACCATCAGGCCGGGCACCAGGAGTAGCTGGTTGTAGGGCGCAAACATCGGAATCACCGCCAGAGTGACGGCTAGCGCAACTGTGAATGACCACTGAAACGGAACACTGTCTTCGGCGGAACGACGGGCTTGCCATGTGTAAATCGCGAGCAATACCACCAGGAGCACAGAGACGAGCCTTCCCCACAGTGGCGACAAAACTACATCAAGAACAGATTTGCCTCCGCCGGTGTACTGGTAGTAGGCGGCGAGGGCCGCCCGGAATTCGTGGATCCATCCCGGCAGAAGTATTTCCGCACCGATAACCAGCACCGCTGATGCAATGCCGAAACTCCAGAGCGCACGTTGCCGATTGCGCCAGTTTCCCAACACCCATATGCAGAGCCAGAGAATCGGCAATGCGACGAGCTGCGGCTTGATCGTTGCCACGGCCAGAAAAATCCCCGCCCATACGAAATATCTGCGAGACAGTGCGAGGAAGAACGCGGCGATCAACCCAGTGACCAACACCGAGAGTTGCTGCAACTTGATGCCTTGAATGGCAGGAAAACAACTCAACGTGAGCACGATCCAAACCAACTTCGCGCTCGCCGACAACTGCCAGCGCAACGCTCGCAACCACAGCAGGACCGAAACCCCTGCCAGGAAAACAAACAACCAAAACAATAGGTGCTGCACCACCGGGAAAGGCAGGGTGACGGTCGGCGCCAACAGAAATACGACGTATAAGGGATACGCGAACGCCTGCTGATCCTTGGGATCGTTCGGGCGCGCGGGATCGAGCAGGCGTCCGTAGTATCCGATCTGGATCTCCCGCGTGATGTCGGCTCCGTAAGGATCGCGGCCATGCAGCAATAGTTCGCGCGCTCCCAGCCATCTTGGATAAAGGTCCGAAAGGTTTCCCCGGGGCGCATCGCGCGCTGCGGATTCCGCCTGCTGGTGCGGAATCGCAACGCGCTGCACCCAGAACCACATCGCGGCTGCCAGCACGCTCGCGATCGCTACGAGGGACGCTTTTCTAAGCATGTTCAGTCACGATCGATGGCCCAGCATCACGCTCCGAGTCGCGGCGCAGAATCTCTGCCCGGATCGCGAACAGCCACCAGATAAGAAAGACGGCGATCAGATTGATTCTCTGCCAACCCATCCATAAAAAAAACCACAGCGGGCTGACGAGTAAAGGAACCGTCGGCAGAATGATGGCTGTCACTCTTTCATTGCCCCGCAGCTCTCGAAAACAATAATCCGCGACCAGCGTCAACGGCAAAATCAGCAGCGAAAGATCATAGGTATTCGTGTTGTAGCCCACAAGCAAGGCCGCAACCACCGCGCACGCTATGCAGAGGTTCACCAAGGGGGTCTGCCTTGCCAGGTTCCGCAGGCATCCGACGGCAACCAACACGGCGATCGCGGCCGCGACGATGCCCGCTTGAAGAGGCCACCCAACATCTTCGACGTGTCGCCATCCGCCAAGCACTCCCGCAATATTCGGCAATTGCCGGAACGGTATTGCCCCAAAACCCGTTTCAGAGACAATCCGCAGAGTAAACGAGGGATACAGCAGCGCCGCATGCCAGCCCACCAGGCCCAGGGAGATAAAAATCATCGAGAAGCCGGTTGCGCCGAAGCCATAAACCAGCCTGCGTCCTCTCCACAGAATCAACATCAGGACAAGAGGAAGGATCAAGTGATACTTGAACACTCCAAATCCCAGCCAACATCCTGCCACCAGGTCCGCATTCCGGTGAAGCGCGCGGAATGCCAACGCAAGAACCAGCAAAAGCAGAATTGCATCCTGTCCTTGATGGAATGTGGCAAAGATCGGAAAAAACGCCAGTGACAGCAGTAGTAGCTCCCACCAGCGAATCCGTCGCAGGATCTCGATCGAGCTGCGCAACAGAAACCAGACTGCACACAGCATCCCCAGGTTGATCAAGTTCCACAAAACAAATGCCGCGCTGTACGGAAGAAACGTGAGTGGCAGAAAGACCAGCGCCTCGAACGGCGGATGAATGTAGGGGAGCGGACCTCGACGAATGTCAGAATTCGCCGTGAATTGCCTCTGCACAGCGTCCTGCGTGGAAGCGTTGTAAAGCTTGGCACCGCGGCCTTGGCGGAGAATGTTTCCGGCCGTATAAAAAACCGTGAAGTCCGGATCGCCTCGAGCGATTCGGTCCCGAACCGCCCACAGGAAGAAAGCGTGGGTCGCAAGGATCGCTAGAACCACGATCCGGACGTACGTCTTGTAAGACCGTCCGGAAATCGCTGTCGCGTTGGACTCTCTGGCTTGCGGAATGGTCGCGATTGTACCTGCCTCTCAGTCTTATTTCTATGATTGACGCGAGCCCTCCGCCGCGGGAGACGGCGACGGTTTCTTTCTTTCTCCGCCTCTCGACGGGTTCTCAGTGGAAGAGGAATCTGGTTGATACAGTTACCGATGGGTATTCTGGTGATGCAAGAATTTGTCACTTTGCTCTAAGATGCAGGTATGATTACGCTAAGTTGAGTGGCGGCGAGCCTACAAGTGGTTCCCAGCAAGGCCGTCGTTTCCATTCCAATTGATCGAACAAAGGGCGGGCAGGAGAAAAAACAATGTTTATAGAGACCGCGCGTAGGTTGTGGTGTGAAGAACAGGGTCAGGACATCGCTGAATATGCCGTCATGCTGGCAGTGATTCTAGTGATTGTTGTCGGGACGATTCGTCTGATCGGATCTAACGCCAATAACGTGTTTTCCAACGTCGCCAGTTCCATTCAGTAGTGAAGCAAGGGCTTCAGCTGTAACTGACGTAGGTTGAGGAAAACGCATGAATCGTTCACGATTGTTGCTGATCGGGGTCCTGGCGCTGGCCTTCGGCCTGCTGACAAGTGTCTACGTCTACAGGACTTTGCAGGCTCGAAGCGGAGCAAATAAAGACCCTGGCGTCGATGTCATGGTGGCTGCCAATGACCTGCAGGTGGGAGCGCGGGTGGAAGAGCGCGACCTCAAGATCATCCGTATTCCTGGCGCGGATCTCCCCCCGGGAGCCCCAAGGAAGCGCTCGGACGTCATCGGCCACGGCGTTATTATCCCCATCTCCAAGGGCGAATTCATCCTTCCCAACCGGTTGGCCGCCGAGAATGCAGGTTCCGGACTTCCCTCCTTGATTCCGCCTGGCATGCGGGCCGTTTCGGTGCGGGTGAATGAAATCGTCTCGGTCGCAGGGTTTGTGACGCCGGGAACGCGCGTCGACGTCCTGCTTACCGGAACGCCAGGAGGCGCCGGCGAGCAGCAAACGACCACGGTACTGCAGAATGTCGCCGTGCTCGCGTCCGGACACACGCTGGAGCGCACCTCAACCGGCGAAGCCCAGAACGCTGCCGTCATCACTCTGCTCGTATCGCCCGATGACGCTCAGCGGCTCACGCTGGCCAGTTCCGAAGGCCACATCCAGCTCGCACTGCGCAATCCACTCGATACTAAGCAGGATGACGTTCCGTCGTCGAACTCCAGAGGTCTTTACAAAGGCATGCCGGCTCCGCCCACTCCGGTGCATGCGCCGGTTCGCCACGTTGTGACTGCAAAGGCAATTCCGCCCGCTCCGGCACCCACTGGGGTGAGTGTTGAGGTTTACCAAGGCGACAAGAAGCCAGACATTATCAAATGCTCAGACGAAGGTTGCGAAGGCAAGTGACGCCGAAGAATCCGATTCTTCAAATCACCTCGTGGCAGGCCGACCAGTTTCCTCACAGGGAGACAATTCTCAAAATGAACGTGCGCAGGTTCTTCATCGCTGGTTTGCTGCTTGCAGTTGCGACGATTCCATCCGCCCTCTCAGAAGTCATGCAGCAGCAATCCAACGCCGCAGGCCAGGCTTCCGCCCCGGTTCCCACGGGCACGCAGACCGCGACGCTTCCTGCCCAGTCTCAGCAGACCCAAGGTTCCGCACCGCTGCGCGTGATGGTGGGCAAGTCGCTGCTCATCAATACCACCGAGCGCCTCAAACGCATTTCGCTCACGGATCCCGCGATCGCTTTCGCGCAAGTCGTCACCCCAACCCAGATTCTGGTCCACGGCAAAACTCCGGGAGAGATTTCGTTACTCATCTGGGATGAGCTGGAACGCTCGCGCAGCTTCGATCTTCGTGTCGATGTCGATGTGAGCGCCTGCGCGGACGAAGAACACCGGGTCTTCCCCGATGAACAGATCACCGTCACGCCTTCCCGAGCCGCCATCGTTCTCTCGGGACATGTCTCTACCGAAGATGTCGCCAAGCGCGCCGGAGAACTAGCCAGCGCCTATTCTCCGAAAGTCGTCAACGTCCTGACTTTCGGTCCCGTTGGCGCACAGGAAATTCTGCTCCAAGTGAAGTTCGCCGAGGTCGATCGCTCAGCCCTCACGCAACTCGGCGTGAATTTCATCTCCAACGGCGCCTCAAATACGATCGGTACCGTCACGACCGGACAATTCGGCGGATTCGGAACGCAAAACATCGGTTCCAACGGGTCCACCACCCAGACCATTAACAACGTCCTCAACCTGTTCGTGTTTCGTCCGGACATTAATTTCGGCGCCGTCATCGAGGCGCTCGAAACCAAGAACCTGCTGCAGATTCTTGCCGAACCGAATCTGATTGCCGTCAACGGAAAGGAAGCCAGCTTCCTCGCCGGCGGCCAGTTCCCTTTTCCAATCGTGCAGCCCGGCGCGGGCTTTACTGCGGTGACGATCTCGTTCAAAGAGTTCGGTGTCCGCTTGCAGTTCACTCCGGTCATCATGCCGAACGGACTCATCCATCTAAAGGTGGCGCCTGAAGTCAGCACTCTGGATTTCGCCAACGCGCTGACCATTTCTGGATTCACGGTTCCCGCTCTCAGCACACGCAAGGCGGAGACGGAATTCGAAATACAGGACGGCCAAAGCTTTGTCGTCGCCGGGCTCATGGACAACCGGGTGACCGATATCTACAACAAGATTCCTGGACTTGGTGACATTCCGATTTTGGGGAATTTTTTCCGCAGCAAAAGCTTACAGAGGAGTAACTCCGAGTTGATGGTGCTTTGTACGGTTCACCGTGTTTCTCCAAACACCGAATCGCCTGCGCCGCCCAAAGCTCCGAAGCCGTACTTGGAGCCGGGCAAGTTTGACAAACACGATTAGGTACGTTTTGATCACGTAAACGCTCCGCACGGGGGCCGGAAGCGTTCCTCAAATCAACCCCCGCAGGTTGTTATGCCAGAGCTTTTAGTCGTTATCGTGGCTACAGACAATGAACAGCGGGCCCTGCTCCAGGTGCTTGTTGATAACACCAGTGTGGCCCGAACGGTTCATGCCTCGACCAGTTTCCCTGTCGCCTCGTCCGATCCCGTCACTCGCCGAGTGCGCGGCGCGAATCCCGACGTCACGATCGTCGACATCCCCAACGACAATGCTCAGCTCGCATTACGCGCCATAGAACTTCTCCATCAGGAGATGCCCGAGACTGCCGTCTTCGCAATCGGAAACCTGAATCAGCCCCAGATCATCGTCAATGCAATGCGCGCCGGAGCGCGGGAATTTATCGAGCGTCCGACCTCGACCACCGACCTGCTGGAAGCTTTTGTTCGCATAACGGCCGCCCAGCGGCGTGGTAAGCAGGAAGGTTTGCGCGGGAAAGTTTTTTCCGTAATTAATGCGAAGGGTGGAAACGGCGCAACCACGGTCGCCGTGAATCTCGCCCTTGCGCTGCAGTCCGCATACGGGCAGACTGCTCTTGTCGATCTTGCTCCCTTGGGCCACGCGGCGCTTCACATGAACCTGAAGCCTGTGTTCACGGTGGCGGACGCGACGCGCAACCTGCACCGCATGGACGCTTCCCTGCTGGAAAGCTTCATGACCCGGCATAACGGCGGACTGCAGTTGCTGGCGGGCACCAATGTCCCTGCGACGGTTGATCCATCGACAGCGGAATTCGTCCGCCTGTTCGACATGCTGGTGACGCACTACCGTTACGTCGTGGTCGACGCCTCCTCGCGCTTCGACGCGGCCACCCGTTTGATCGCGAGCCTCTCTGAAACTGTTCTGCTGGTTGCTTGCAGCGATGTTGCGTCCCTTTGGAGCGCGGCGCGGGTGCAGCAATATCTTGGCGAGACTGGCAGCCGCGAGCGCGTACGGCTCGTCTTAAACCGCTATCGTAAAGTCTCCGGCTTCAGTGAGGCTGATGCTGAAGCTGCCGTTGGCGCAAAGCTGCTCTGGCGCGTGCCCAATCAGTACTTCGCGATTTCCAGCGCGATCGACCGCGGCACGCCGGTAATGGATCAGCGGACGTCGGAAATCGCCCGCAGTTTCGCGGGGCTGGCGCACGAACTGACGCGCAATGATGTCGAGGTTAAACGGGCAGCGTGGTCTTTATTCAAGTCGGTTTAAAGAATTAGGCGTTTATGGCGAACCTTCAATCCTTCGAGCGCACCGATTACCAGCAGGTCAAAGCTGACCTGCATCGGAAAATCCTTGATCGCCTCGATCTGGAAAAGTTGGGCAAGACTTCCGGTGACTCGGCGCGTGACGAAGTGCTCGTCGTTATTCGCAGCGCGGTCAACGGTGAAGTCGTTCCTCTCAGCTTCGCGGAACGCGAGCGGCTTTCGCGCGAAATTCTCGATGAGATTTTCGGACTTGGACCTCTGGAGCAGCTTCTCAAGGACCCCAACATCTCCGACATCCTGGTCAATCGTTACGACCGGGTCTATATCGAAAAAGCCGGCAAGCTCGAACTGACAACTTTGTCCTTTAAGGACAATATCCACCTGATGCAAATCATCGAGCGCATCGTCTCGCGGGTAGGCCGCCGTGTAGACGAATCTTCGCCGATGGTTGATGCCCGCCTGGCTGACGGATCCCGTGTCAACGCGATCATTCCGCCACTGGCTCTCGATGGTCCATGCCTTTCCATCCGCCGTTTCGGACGCGAGCCTGTCACGGCGCGGCAGATGATAGAAAATCAAACCCTCACCGAGTCGATGCTTGAACTGCTCTCGGCCATGGTCAAAGGGCGGCTTAATATCCTGGTGTCAGGCGGAACCGGCGCGGGAAAAACAACGCTGCTCAATGTTCTTTCCGGATACATTCCGAACTCAGAGCGCATCGTCTCCATCGAGGACGCGGCCGAATTGCAGCTCAAGCAGGAAAACATCGTTCGACTGGAAACGCGTCCACCCAACATCGAAGGCAAAGGCGCCGTGCGCCAGCGGCAACTTGTCATCAACAGTTTGCGTATGCGGCCCGACCGCATCGTGGTGGGCGAGGTGCGTGGCGAAGAAGCGTTCGACATGTTGCAGGCCATGAACACGGGCCACGAAGGATCTCTGACCACAGTCCACGCGAACTCGCCGCGAGACGCGATTTCGCGTATCGAAAATATGGTGTCAATGGCGAACCTGAATCTGCCTGAGCGCGCAGTTCGCCAGCAGATTGCGTCCGCGGTTCACGCGGTGATTCAAATCGCCCGCCTTTCTGACGGCACTCGTAAAGTGATTACCATCTCTGAAGTCACCGGCATGGACGAGGGATCGCTCGCGATGCAGGACATTTTCTCTTTCGATCGCACCGGCATCGACGAGAACGGAAAAGTGCGAGGCGCATTCCGCGCTACGGGTGTACGTCCGAAGTTCGCCGAACGACTGGCGACGTCGGGTGCGCGACTGAGACCCGCCTTGTTCGAATCGAAGGCTGAGGTCTAGGAGTTTTATGCCAGCAGCCCTGCTTGCGCTTGTCGTGTTTGCGGTGGTCGCCATCCTGGCGTTCGCTGCGTTCTCCCTGTTCGATCAACGCAACGCCCGCGCTCGCCTCATCAAAGAGCGGCTGTCGAATGAACGCAAGGCTCCGGAGCTTGCCGCGGAAGAGGAACTGGCTTTGCTGCGGGATGAGCAGCTCAGCCGCATCCCCGCGCTCGATACCCTGCTCCGCCGTTCGGCTCGCGTCTCGGAATTGCAGAAGATGCTGGCGCAAGGCGGCAGCGACATGCGCGCCGGGGCTTTCATCGGGTTTTCGGCGCTCGCCGGCGTGGTTGCGCTGGTTCTTTCCTATGCATTCACGGGCAAAGCAGAAGTCGCATGGATCGCTTTGCTGGTCGGATTCATCCTTCCCTATTCGTATTTTTCAATCCGGCGTACCAAGCGCTTCGAAAAATTCGAGGAATTGTTTCCTGAAGCCATCGACACCCTGGCCCGGGCCGTCCGCGCCGGCCACGCCTTTACCACCGCGCTTGAAATGATCACCAGCGAAATTGCCGAGCCCATTTCCGGCGAATTCCGCCAGCTCTACGAAGAGCAGAAGTTCGGTATGCCGGTGCGTGATGCCCTTCTCAACCTGACCGAACGTGTGCCGCTGGTCGACGTGAAATTCTTCGTCACGGCCGTGATGCTGCAGCGCGAGACCGGCGGCAACCTCGCCGAAATTCTCGACAATCTTTCGTACGTCATTCGCGAGCGCTTCAAGATTCAGCGTCAGGTCCGTGTTTACACCGCACAAGGACGTCTGACCATGGGCCTGCTGATGGGCATGCCTCCCATCATTGTCATGGCCATGCTGGCGCTCAATCGCAGCTTTATCGATCCTCTATTCAAGGATCCGATCGGACACACGTTGCTGGTAGCTGGAATCACTCTGCAGACAATCGGCTATTTCGTAATTCGTAAGATCATTCGCATTCAGGTCTAAGGGATACGGGAACCCGTTATGTCTCTGCTCTTGATCATCGTCGTGTTCGTCACCGTGGTGCTGGCCGTGTTCGCCTTTGGCGCGGCCGCCGTCACGCCGAGTTCCGTTCTCGGCGCTCGCTTGCGGGCTCTCGGCGGACAGCAGTCCCAGCCCGCCGAAAATAAACCTGCGATCCGCGAACGCATCGAGCAGGCTCTCGATCCCATCAGCAAGGCCATTCCTCTTTCTCCATCCGACGTATCCCGAACCCGGCGATGGCTCATTCAGGCCGGATTTCGCGACGCGATCGACGTCAATTATTACTTCGGCTCCCGCGTCCTCATGGCCGCGATCGGATTCGTCGGCGTCATTCTCTTCTCGGGCTTTGATAATCCATTTCTTCTGGCCGGTATCCCGGGGCTCGGATTCTTTCTTCCACGCTTCATCTTGAAGCGCATGATTCGCGACCGTCAGAACCGCATTCGCCTCGGATTGCCCGACGCGCTCGATCTCACGGTCATCTGCGTCGAGGCCGGACTGGCTCTCGATCAAGCCCTCATGCGCGTTGGCCAGGACCTGCATCACGCTCACCCGGACCTCAGCGATGAGTTCCACCTGGTCAACCTCGAGATGCGCGCTGGTAAGCCGCGTGCCGAGGCTCTGCGCAACCTGGTCGAGCGGACCGGTGTTGACGACATCCGCTCCCTTGTTGGTACACTAATTCAGACTGACCGCTTCGGCACCAGCGTCGCTCAGGCTCTCCGCGTGCACTCTGACTCCCTCCGCACGGAACGCCGGCAACGCGCCGAAGAGCAAGCTGCAAAGACCACGATCAAGATGGTTCCCCCGCTTGTAATTTTTATTCTGCCGTCGATCATTTTTGTAACAATCGGTCCAGCCGTGATCAGCTTGATCCGGCAATTGGGACCGGTTTCGGGCGGACGGTAGCCGGCACTGTATGTTCCGGCACCACTACGAGATGGGGATTCATGGCAGGTCTTGCAACCGAAGGACAGGCTTTTAACCAAACGAGGCAGGCCTACCTCGCCACGTCGCTGGCAGTCGCCGATACGCATTGGACTCGCCTTCGTGGTTTGCTCGGACTGACTCCCGATGACTTTCGTAATGGCTCGGGCCTCTGGATTGTTCCCTGCCATGGCGTTCATACTCTAGGAATGGGGTTTCCGATCGATGTGATTTATCTCGATCGGGCGATGACTGTCATCCACGTTCAACCTGAGCTCCGGCCCTGGCGCTTTGCTCCAGTGCGTCAACGCGCTGCCTCAGTCTTGGAACTACCGAGTCGCATTGCGGCCGAAACAAAAACTTCGGTGGGCGATAGAATTGAAATAACCCTCTCCAAGGATCCCAGCCAGTCATCGGCATGAGCAGTATTCTCCAACTCGAAGTGCCCGTTAAGGTCCGGGAGATCCGCGAGGAAGGCCCCATGCTCCTTGTCGAGTGGACCTCTCGATGGCGCGAGTTCGGCACCTCGATCAAACCCGCGCTCAAGCGCTCGGAGTCGCGGTTGGCCGGTGAGGCGCCCTTCGGACTGATTCCGTTCCGGGTGATGATTCCGTCGTATTTTCTCGAGGCGTTCCTGATCCTTGCCGCGATCTTCATAGACGTAAAGATCGCGGAGTTGCGTCCCTACGTCGCTCCCAGATTGTCGAGCCACGACGTCATCTACTACACCGGGGACGAACTGCCTCGGACCGAAGATCTGGGTGGAGCTGAAACCGGCAAGTCGGGCCGTGCTGGCGGCGATGAATCGCACCATCGAACGCAAACGATCAAAATTGCGCGTGGAGGTTCTCTGACTCCACGCATCGTCGACGCTCCGAATCTGAAGCTTCCCGCTTCCCGCGATGCCGTCGCCAACCTGCTCGCCGTGAAGCCGAATCCTGGACCGCCTCCCGCCGAGGGATTGCGATCTTCGCGCAGCACACCGAATCTCGCCACGACCGTTGTCGCCCCGGCCCCGAATGTCATACGTGACTACACCCGCAATGGCGTTCAGCTTGAATCCGTGATCGCCCCGGCTCCGAATGTCACACGGGACCGCACGCTGACAGCTCCTTCTTTTAGCGCGGAGATGATTCCTCCCGCTCCCAGCGTCCCCGGCGAACATAAGCTGGTCGCACCGGCATTGACGCCCGCAATCGTTGCGCCCGCTCCCAATGTCGCACGGGACCGCGGGCGTACCAGTCCTGCGTTGGCCTCGAACGTGATTCCGCCCGCTCCCGGAGGAGTAACCCGCGAAATCACGACTGCGCCGGTGCAAATGATGCATGAGTCCGTCGTGCCTCCTCCTGTCTCGGCTCCAGAACGCACGACCTCCCGATCCGCCAAGTTGACGTTGCCATCGCCCTCAGTCGTAGCGCCGCCCCCGTCGGCAGATATCTCTCCGGACATGCGTCGTCTCGCCAGCGGCAGCGTTCCTGATCCGGGCAGAACAGTCGTCCCACCTCCTCCGTCGCAGTCGGGCAGCGGATCGGTAGTGAGCAGCCTGATCGGCAAGATTTTCGGCGCTAGCGAGGTTGTTCCTCCGCCTCCTTCGGTCGACACTTCGCGCTCAAACGGGGCCGCGACGACTCTATCCAGCAACGTCGTGCCGCCTCCTCCCTCCGTCAGTCAAAATTCGACGGACAGCAATCCGCATGGCGTTCGTACCGGTCTTGGAGCGACTCTCGGATCCAACGTCGTAGCCCCGCCGCCGTCGGTGGGCGCCAATGGCGGAACCGGCACACGCGCAAATGCCGCAGCTCCTTACGCAGGCAATCCCGGCGTCACTCCTCCGCCTCCATCGCTCTCCGGAGTCGGCGGAGGTTCTGGCAAAACTGGGGGTGGCGCAGGTGCTCCGGGAGGCACTCTGCTCGCGAACAACATCGTGCCCCCGCCGCCATCGGTCGGAGGTGGCTCCAGCCCATCAGGCCCGGGAACGGGCCGCAAAGGGGCAGGCTTGGGCGCACCGGTTGACCCGGGCGCGGGCCTTGCATCCCCAACGAACGGTGGCAGCGGGTCGAACGCGGGCGCGGTCATTTCAACTCAGCCCGGCTCCAAGGTTGGATTGCCCCCGAGCGCGGGCACCGGATCGCTTGCCATGTCTCCGACAGGCGGGGACAAGCCCGGCATTGGTGGAGCGGGCGGCGGCACCGGCATCGGACACGGCGACGGCTCCGGCAGCGCCATTAACGGCACGGGCCCCGGCGCGGCCAAAGTTGGGACAGGACACGGCTCCGACCCAACCGCCAGCAGCGGAATTTCTCCGACACCCGGACCGGGCGGCGCAGGTACTCTGACCGCCGGCAATCCGCCAGTTCGCGGCGTTGAGATCAGCGGCGGCAGCAGCATCGTGACATTGCCGGGGTTCGGCTCCGACTCCGCAGCTGCCGACCCCAGTATTCCCAACCGAACGTCCGCTAAAACACCGCGTCAAGCCCTTGGCGTAACTGTAGTGGCAACAGCAAGTTCCGGTGGAGCCTTCGAGCCTTACAGGAATGTCTTACGGGGTGAGAAGTACACGACCTATCTCGACACAACCTTAGGCACGGCCGTCTTGGAATTCGCGGACGAGGCCTCGGCTGGCCATCCTTTTGGCGGAACGCTGAGCGCTCCAAGTCCCATCCGGATCGACCTCGCCGAAGGATTACCTCGCGCGCGCATGGTCGTGACCTTCACACTCGATACCGCTGGAAATGTGCGGAACATCCGCGTCCTCGACCCAGGACCCGCCAACATGACGGCCAAAGTCGTTGCTGCGCTTCGTGGATGGAAGTTCCAGCCTGCCATGCGCGGCAATCAGCCAGTCGAAGTCACCGCGATCCTCGGATTCGGAATCGACACCAACGACCGCTTCTAATCCCGCCCACGGTTCGACCCAATCCTTGATCATTGACAGCCGACTCACTTCGCACGACGCTGCATTCGCCGACGCAACGGCGGCCTCAAGCCCTTTTCCGGGACTTCCCGCTCAATCCGGTCCGACATGGTGTGCAGTACGCGATCCCCTGAGGACGACTTCTGCCGACCCGCGCTCGCCACGATGAGCCCCTGTCCCGTATAAATCGCTTCATTGAAGTTGGATCCCGCATTCGCTTGCGCCACCGCAAACACTCCATGGGGCACGCCATTGGTGAATGCAGTAGCAATGTAGTCCCCGACCATCAGTCCGTTCTGCGATGTAGGCAGCCAGCTCAGCAGCATCGCTCCGGTCAGAGCCGACGGAGCGCTCCACGTCGAGCCCCCATTGGCAGACGACACATACCCGACAAAAAGCTGGCATGTCGACGCGGTGCAACTGCTCTGCGGATAGTAGTAATAATGCAGTCCCACATGCGCCGCGACTCCGGACGTGGCCGTGTCAATCCCGATTCCCGGAATGAAATGATCGACGGTGCTCGTAACATCGTCGATTGGAATGCGTGTAACCGCGCTCCAGCTCACGCCATCCGCAGACGTGCTATACACCAGATCGTTCGTCGTACATTGCGCCCGGAATCGGCAATCTTCCCAGACGATCCACACCGTGCCTGCGCCATCGACCGCCGCCGACGGTAGCGGCCCGCTACGAATTCCTCCCGCGTCGGCATGAAACTGGACCGTTGCGACCGTCACCGGCGCGCTCCAGGTCGCACCACCGTCACTCGAAATATAGGACGCCATCAATACGCCCTGGCCATTGGACGTAATCTCCTCGATCGGTACGATCACCGTCCCGTTCGGCTGCACCAGCGGCTGCCCGCCAATTCCGTCCGCCAAATCGGTTGTCGTCGTGGCAAGCCCCCAGGTCAATCCACCGTCGCTCGACGTGCTCATAACGATCTGATCCTGGTTCAACGGATCATCCCACTCCATGTAGCAGTTCCCATAGTGCGGACTTCCTGCCCAGCTGTCGCACGCGATCCAGTTCTTATCCGAACTCGGTGCTGTCTCGTCCACGTCGACAGGATTCTGCCACGTCGACCCGCCGTCGGTGGACCGGCTTACCACCACAGCCGGCGTGTGCAACGTACCGGACAACGGCAAGGATGCGATCATCCATACGCCGTGCTTCGCGTCATACGCCACCGCTGGATCGCTTGCCGCGTCGTAGGGACCGCTTCCCTCACCCTTCGTCAGCCCCGGCAAAAAGCCGTGGCTCCACGTCGTACCGCCGTCCGTCGACGTCGCCCAACCGATGTCTGTGCTTCCACCGGGACCGATTCGCCCCGTCTGGAATGTCGCGACCAAGGTGGATCCGTTCGCCAGCATGTGCGGTTCGACCTGCGTGGCGTGCTGTCCCGGACCGACGGAGAAGGGATCCGAACTGACCTGGGTAAGATTTGCGCCGACCGGATTTCCTGGCGGGGGTGGGGAGTTAGTGAAAGTAGCAGATGGCGAAGAAGACCTTGAGCAGCCGACAAGAACAAGCATCAGCGCCGACGAGAGCAAGACCGGCAACACTCGCCCCGCAAAAAGAAGTGAAAACATCATTCACCCCGAAAGCCGTAAGCTGTCGCCGGCGTCTCGCGCTCGGATGCAAAAGCGCTCATGACGCAACGATTCCCTACTGCAACGCGGCCCGCAAGTTCTGCGGATCCCCCGCGCGCCGTCCGAAAGCAGTCGACACTTCGTCCGAATAAATCACGACCCAGTCCGGCGTCTTCGCCAGAATATTGGCCAGCGGCGAATCCCGCGGCAGCAGTATGCACCGCGGATGAGTATCGTGCAGAAAGTCTTCCCACCCTTTTTCGATGTGCAGCATGCGCAGGTATGACTGCAGAAACGCCGCGCCGTACAAATCATGCCGATCATCGACCACAACCCTCACTCTCGGATACAGGCGATAAATCAAGTACCCGCCCCAATAATCCGGACTGAGGATCGGACCCTGTACCTGATGCTCGTCCAGGTAGTTGACCGCTTCCACCGGCATTCGCTTCGACCCGAAATGCGCGTCCATCACCACATTCGAACCCACGCGCCCCCCATGAAGCGCAATCACGAATGTGACCACGGTGGCAGCGATGGGCCAGAAGTGGCTCCGCAGTCTCAATTCCACCGCGCTCATCCGCAGCGCGAAACTCTCAAGAACCTGCGGGCTCGGCAACCACGGTCCCACGATCATCACCAGCAGGATCGAAGAGATTGGAATATTCCGCGACGCATACAGGCCCGAATAGGTCACGAACAAGACCAGCAACCCCTCACTCGTCCGCAACTTCCGTCCTCGAGTCACCAGCACCGCGAGTGACATCACCAACAACAGCAAAAAGGATTTCTCGGCAAAGCCATGAAAGTTCGGCGACTGAAATTCCTCAATGTGATCCATCAGGAAGCGGTTCGTCAGGTACGAGTAAATATGCGCATACAGCTTCCATCCATAAGGATTGATCAGGCTGGCAACGGCCGAAGCCACCCCGACGCGCGCCAGATCCCGCACTCGCTTCCCTGCCGCGATCTTGTGCAACACGTCGTCAATGCGGTCCCCTTTCGTACGAAACCACGTCCACAGCGAGCCGAACCAGAACACCGCAAGCAAAACGAATCCCAGCAGAAATCCGCCGTGAATATTGACCCAAACCAGCATGAGCACCGGCAACACCCATAACTTCCTGTGGCGTCCGATGCCTTTGAAATAATTTCGCTCCGTGTTGTCCAGAACCCAGAAGAAGCCGAGCGTGAACAGCCAGCTCACCACGTGCGGTCGCGCGAGAAAATGGATGGTCGACGCCGAAAGCGCAAGCATGACCAGGATCGTCGACGAGAATAGATTCATTTCGCGGCGGATTAGCAGGCGAAACATCCAGCCAAAAACCCCGGCGATCACAACCGCCGTCAACCAGGTCACTCCGTTCAATCCCGCGACGCTTTCAAGCCATCCGACGAGTACGTCGTACAGCCACTCCCACGCGTACCACGTCTTACCGCCCATGGTTGACGAGAACGGATCGACCCGGGGAATCGCGTGCGTCGAAAGAATCTGTTGCCCTGTGCGGATATGCCATCCGATTCCGGCATCTCCGAGAAGCCGAACCACCAGCGGCGAGAACAACAGGACCACGAGTACGGCGATGTAGATCAGGTCTCCGGCTGATGGCAGAAACCAGTTTGTCGTGCGGGAAGTCGTTGACGAATCGAGAGTTTTAGGTGAAGAAGTTATGGAACCGTCGGGCATCCCGTTGAATCTTATAGAGTGGAGTGGACATCAGCAAGATGACGAACAAACTTCCCCCCAAAGTGGTGATTGTCGGTGCTGGTTTCGGCGGATTGAATGCTGCCAAATCGCTTGCCAAGGCAGACCTGCAGATCACGGTCGTTGACCGCGCCAACTTCCATACATTTCAGCCGTTGTTGTACCAGGTCGCTACAGCCGGCCTGTCTCCGGGAGAGATCGCGGCCCCGATTCGGTCGATTCTCGGCCGGAACAAAAACACGGCCGTGTTGATGTCCGAAGTGACCGGTTTCGACCTCACGCGCAAGGTGGTGCAAACGGCCGAACGCGAATTCCACTATGACTACCTGATCGTCGCTGCCGGAGCCGGTCACTCCTACTTCGGACATGAAGATTGGGAGCCGTTTGCTCCTGGCCTCAAGACAATAGAAGACGCTCTAGAAATCCGCCGGCGTGTTCTTCTCGCGTTCGAATTGGCAGAGAGGCAGGCGGCAGCGGGTGAGCCTCTCACCGATATCAACTTCGTTGTCATCGGAGGCGGCCCGACTGGAGTCGAGCTCGCCGGAACTCTGGCGGAAATAAGCCGCCATGCGATGGCTCACGAGTTTCGTTCCATCGATCCAACTCGCACCCATATTCTGCTCATTGAAGGCGGACCGCGCGTGCTGCCCGCCTATGCCGACGATCTCTCGCGCAGCGCCGAGCAACAGTTGAAAGATCTCGGAGTCGAGGTGCGAACCTCCACTCTGGTCACGCAGGTCGAGGCTGGCGCAGTGTACGTTGGACCAACTCGGCTAGCCGCAACGGTGATCCTGTGGGCAGCCGGCGTTGCGGCATCAGCCCTGGGCAAGAAATTAGGTGTGCCGGTCGACCGCGCAGGTCGCGTTGAGGTCCAGCCCGATCTGACCATTCCGGGCCATCCGGAAGTATTCGTCATCGGCGATCTCGCAGCATCGAAGGGCGAGGACGGCAAACTGGTTCCCGGAGTAGCTCCGGTGGCAATCCAGCAAGGGAAATATGTCGCCAAGACTATCCGCAAAGAAATAGAGACGGGTGCGCGGTTTCCGGCCGCATCTTCCGGAGGTACCGGTGCTACTCGTCCCCGATTTCACTACTGGGATAAGGGCAATCTGGCGACGATCGGCCGCGCTGCCGCCGTCGCCCAGTTTGGCAAGATTCACATTTCCGGCTTCATTGCCTGGCTCTCCTGGCTGTTCATCCACATCCTGTTCCTGATCGGGTTTCGCAACCGCCTCTTGGTCATTATTCAATGGGCATGGTCGTATGTGACCTACGAGCGGGCTGCAAGACTGATCACGGGCAGTAAATACCTCCCTGGCTGGAACGCGGAAACGTCAGCCAGCAGCGCTCCCGCAGATGCAGCGGCCCAAGAAAGTCCCGCCGCCGCCCACAAATAGGCGGACAATAGTGTTGTGACGCTGGAGCCGGTGAACCGCTCAGCACCGGCCGGGGAGGCCGTCTGCACTAACCTACCCGGTGTCATCCTGAGCGAAGCGAAGGACCTATGCGATCTCTGCCGCTATCACGCAATCTGATTCAAAAGCTAGTTCTCATCATCCTTACAAGCGCGTGCGTCTGCCTCCCGGCAAGCGCTGAAATCCTCAAGGTCACTCTCAATGACACGATCCAGCCGATCAGCGAAGAGTATATCGCTCGTGCGATCGCCGAAGCGGCCCGCCGCAACGATCAGGCTGTTTTGATTGAGATCAACACGCCTGGCGGACTGGTTGAATCTACACGCCAGATTATCGAGCACATCACAGCCTCCACGGTGCCCGTCATCATTTACGTCACCCCCAGTGGAAGTCGTGCAGCATCGGCTGGATTTTTCATCCTCGAATCCGCCGACATTGCCGCCATGGCCCCGGGCACCAACACGGGTGCCGCACATCCCGTCGTCCTCGGCGGGGGCAAGATGGATGACGTGATGAAAGAAAAGATGGAGAACGATGCCGCAGCTCTCATGCGCTCCGTCGCATCCCGGCGTGGGCGCAATGTCGAAGTTGCCGAAAGCACAGTTCGCCAGTCCAAGTCTTTCACCGATCAAGAAGCTTTATCGCAACACCTGATTGAATACGTCGCTTCCAACGAAGACGACCTGCTGCGACAACTCGACGGCAAGTCTTTTAAGAGATTTAACGGTCAGACCGTCACGCTTCATCTGCAGGGACAACCGCTCTTGCCCTTCGGAATGACGCTCAAAGAAACAATCCTCGCCTATCTGATGGATCCGAACGTCTCCTTCATTCTCCTGGCCATCGGTGCCCTCGCCCTTTACGTCGAATTCAATCACCCGGGCGCCGTCATCCCCGGCACCGTCGGCGTAGTGTTTATTCTTGTCGCCGCCTTCGCACTCAATCTTCTGCCGACGCGTTTTGCAGCATTCGTTTTGATCCTGGGAGCGTTCGCCCTTTTTGCTGCCGAAGCCAAATTCGTTACGCACGGCGTGCTGACGATTGGCGGGATCGCGCTGCTCACTTTGGGTGGGCTGCTCCTGGTCGATTCGCCGATCCCTGAGATGCGCGTGCATCTTGCGACTGCGCTCGCGGTCAGCATTCCGCTCGGTGCCATCACAGCGTTCCTGATGACCATTGCTCTCAAAGCGCGCCGCAACAAGATTGTCACCGGAGAGCAGGGCCTCGTCGGTGAAACCGGGGTGGCCCAGACCGCTCTCTCGCCACAAGGCAAGGTCTTTGTGCACGGCGAGCTTTGGGACGCGGTCGCGCCGTCTACACTGCCGGCAGGAGAACTGGTAGTCGTGCGTCGAATCGAAGGCCTGATCCTCGAAGTAGAGCCGTTAGGAGCAACGCCGCCGAACCCGGCCGCACCGCTAGCAGTAAGTATCTAAGATCCCAAGACAGGAAACAGAAAACGGTGCTCCATCTCCAGCCAATTTTGCCGGGAATGGAACTTGAAGTTGATGTCGAAGGTTGGCGTCTCCGATCAAGACCCCATTGACACAAACTTCCCTGATCTCATGCTAAGCTTCGTCTCGTACCTCGCGGGCCCCGTGCGCTCCACCAGAGCGCCAGCGAAAAATGAGGCGGCCCTACCTGCGTTTCACTCGCAAGATACGCGGATGGAGGCGTTGCGAACACACAACCTTGGTGTGTCACGCCTCCGGTATACGCAAGCAGCGTGCACACCCGACCCGATTTCTCATTGAGGAGACACTATGAAATTCCAGAAACTGACGCCAAATCTCGTCGTGCGCGATGTCGCAGCCAGCATGGAGTTCTACCGATCCGTTCTCGGCTTCCAGCCCGCCATCAAGGTTCCCGAGCAGGCGCCGTACGTATTCGGATCGGTGGTTAACGGAGCCGTTGAGATCTTCTTCAACGATCACAAAGCCGTCGCCGAGGACTATCCCGCGCTGGGCGCAAAGCCTATCGGTGGAAGTCTCACCCTGTTCATCGAAGTGGAAGGAATCGACGAGTTGCTATCCGCGGTGAAGGCCAGCGGAGCCAAGATCACCATGCCGCTCAAAGAACAGTTCTACGGCATGCGCGAATTTGCATTCGAAGACCCCGAAGGTTGGATAGTAACGCTCGCAGAAAAAATAAAGCAGTGAAGTGCTGTCGTGGAAGAAAGTAGCGAGGACGTCTCGCCCCCGCCGCTTCCTCTCAAAAACAACAAGCCGAGAACTGCTGAGCCCCAGGGGCTTAGCAGTTCTCGGCGCTTTCGTTCCAAGGAAGGTGAGCGACTTTACTTCACCATGATCTTCTTGCCGGTCGGATCGAGCGTGCCCTGAACACGAACTCGCTTGCCATCGAACTTCGCTACTTCGCTCTGATGGTCGATGTCGTAGGTCTGTCCCGTGTCATCCTTCAGCACATACTTGTCACCCTGCTTCGAAACCGTTCCAGAGAAAGTCTGGCTGTCGGTTCCCGTTGCAGTCGCACCTGGCGCTCCAGCTTGCGAATTCGGCTTTGCAGAGTCAGGAGTCGTGGTATCGGGAGCCTGCGACGAATCAGGCGTCTGCGACGGAGACTGCGTCGAAGGCGATTGCGTCGAGGGCGGTGCCTGTGTATCTGGCGCCTGTGACGTCGGAGCCTGCTGCGATTGCGGCGGCATCTCCGGCGAAGGTGTTGGCTGCGTTTGCGGCGTCTGCTGATCGGACGGCGTAGACGGTGCTGTTTGCGCGTGGAGCGTGCCGCCCCAGGAGATCAGGCCCATAGCGATCGCCAAAGAGGCGAGAGACGAAAGCGATTTAATCTTGTTCACAAATCCTCCAGGAGCCAGTGCGGCTCTGTCAGGGTTATTGCAAGCACTCTGCCAACGAACTTGCCAAAGTCTGTGGAGGAAATTGACGCGGTTGAAATAGCACGACTTAACCGTACTTCTCAGAAACTGGAGGGTTCAAAGATAAGGAATGATTCTCCCATCATTACGTGGAAGGCTGTAGCGATACGAGCGCTTCAATCACGAGCCAGCACAATGACATAGAGAAATTACTGCCAGACCAGTGAAGAAATTATTCGCACCGAAAAAAAGAGCCGCGATCATTGATCGCAGCTCTCTCCATCAATCACTGTAGTTTTTGTCTGGACGTGAACTAGTGGCGACCACCGCCACCGCCTCCATGGCCGCCACCGCCGTGGCGACCACCACCGCCTCCGCCGCCGCCGCGTCCGCCACGTCCACGTCGTCCGCCGCCTCCACCACCGGGACGGCCACCGCGTCCGCCGCCGCGATCACCACTGCGGGGAGGACGATCTCCTCCGCCGGCCGGTGCCCCGCCTTCGCGATTAAAGTTCGGCTCTTCCGGATCATCCGGAAAATTGCCGCCGCCCTCGATCACCAGGCTGCCCGCCGGAACTGGTTCGCTCTCGCCAACAGGCGATTCCGGAGCTGCACCGTCTCCGCCACCGGACCCGGCCATCTTCGCGCGCTGCTCTTTCAAAATCGCCTTGCGCGATAGCCGGATACGGTTGCCTTCGACCGCCAGCACCTTCACCAATACCTGATCGCCTTCCTTCAGCTCGTCGCGAACGTCCGCAATACGATGCTCGGCTACTTCGCTGATGTGCAGCAAGCCTTCGGTTCCCGGAATGATTTCGACGAATGCGCCGAAATCCGCCAGCCTTGTGACTTTGCCCAGGTAAGTCTTGCCCACCTCCGCCGTGGCCGTGATGTCGCCGATAATCTGCAGCGCCTTCGCCGCGGAAGCCTGATCGCTCGACGCCACTTTGACCAAACCGGAATCTTCCACATCGATCTTTACTCCGGTCTGTTCCACGATGCTGCGAATCATCTTTCCGCCCGGCCCGATCAGGTCGCGGATCTTGTCGGTCGGAATTTGCACCGTGTAGAAGCGCGGCGCGTAATCGGAAATCTTCTCGCGTCCAGAGGCAATCACTTCCTCCATCTTTCCGAGGATGTGCATCCGTCCACGCTGTGCCTGCGCCAGCGCCTCGCGCATGATCTGCGATGTGATTCCCGCTACCTTGATATCCATCTGCAGCGCGGTAATCCCATCGCGTGTTCCGGCGACTTTGAAATCCATGTCGCCGTAGTGATCTTCGGCGCCGGCGATGTCAGTCAGGATTGCGTAGTCATCGCCTTCCTTGACCAGTCCCATCGCCACTCCGGCGACCGGGGCCTTCAGCGGAACACCGGCATCCATCAGCGACAGCGAAGCTCCGCAGACAGTCGCCATCGAAGACGACCCGTTTGATTCCAGGATGTCTGACACAACCCGCATCGCGTAAGGCCACTTATCCTCCGCCGGCAGCACCGCCGAAATCGAACGCTCCGCCAGCGCTCCGTGGCCGATCTCGCGCCGTCCCGCTCCGCGCATAAACGCCACTTCCCCGACCGAAAACGGCGGAAAATTATAGTGCAGTAAGAAGCGTTTCTTGGCTTCGCCTTCGAATCCTTCAAGGCGCTGCATGTCGTCGCTGGTGCCGAGCGTGGTTGTGACCAACGCCTGGGTTTCACCTCGCGTGAAGATCGCGCTGCCGTGCGTGCGCGGAAGAACTCCCGCTTCGATCCAGATTTCGCGAATCTCGTCGAACGCGCGGCTGTCAGGACGCTTCTTCTGCTTGATCACCTGATCGCGGAAAATGCGCTCACGCAGTGCCTCGTAGTAATGATCGAGCTTGCGTTTTGCGACGTCATCGCCTTCGGGTAGAGCGGCCGCCAGCTTTTTCTTGATGTCTTTGACCAGCGTGTAGCTCTCAGCCTTCGGATGTTTTTTTGTGTCAAGGGCGTCAGTGAGTTGCTCGCCGATCTGGCCCCGAAGACCGTTGTAGTACGCGTCGTCGAATTGCGGAGGCTCGACTTTGCGCTTCGGCTTCCCTGCCTTGTTACGCAGGTCATTGATCGCGGCGCAGATCTTCTTGATCTCGGTGTGTCCGAATTCAATCGCGTCGACGACGGTCTCTTCCTTCACTTCTTTCGCACCCGATTCGATCATCACGATGCCGTCGACTGTGCCGACGACCATGATGTTGAGCAGGCTTTCGCGCATTTCGTCGTACGTGGGATTAACGATGAACTGTCCATTGACCAGTCCAACCCGCACCGCGGCGATCGGGCCCAGGAACGGGATGTCGGATACATGCAACGCTGCCGATGCGGCATTGATGCCCACAACGTCCGGATCATTTTCACTGTCGGCCGATAGGACGAACGCAATCACCTGCGTTTCGCACTTGAATCCCTCGGCAAACATTGGACGCACTGGCCGGTCGATCTGCCGGCTGGTCAGAACTTCGCGCTCGCTCATGCGGCCTTCGCGCTTGATGAAGCCTCCGGGGAAACGCCCGCCGGCGTAGGTGTATTCGCGGTAGTCCACGGTAAGAGGAAAGAAGTCGATGCCTTCGCGGGGATCAGCGTTTGAGGTAGCGGTCGCGAGAACAACGTTCTCGCCTATACGGACGACGGCGGATCCGTGGGCCTGCTTGGCCAATTTTCCGGTTTCGAATGTGAGGGTTTTGCCGCCGGTGAGACTGACTGTAACTGTCGTTGGATCTGGTTTCATGATTGGATTTCCTTTGCGGAGGTGCGAACCGTGAGCCGGGAGCGAAGAAGCAGCGGGTGAGCGGTCAAATGGGCGACCCGTCCCGCTCGCGTTCTGTTCGCGAGGAGAAAGGACGTGCGAGGTGCCAACAGGCACACCTCAACCTCTACGGTACTGTCGTAGAAATTCGCTGCGCTTGAAAAACGCACGTGTGGAGATTTCCTCAATGCTGAACCGTCTCACCAGAGACGGATTCTCAGAAATAGGCCAGAAATTTCTCCACCTCTCACGTCAAAAACGAATGAGAAATGGATCACCCTTGGTGGAACGAACTGTCCCAGGTTGAATGCCTACTTGCGGATGCCGAGTTTCGTGATGACGATCTTGTAGCGCTCGGTATCGTATTTCTTGAGGTAGTCGAGCAAGCTTCGGCGCTTGCTGACCAGCATGAGAAGTCCGCGGCGTGAACCGTGGTCTTTCTGGTGCGTCTTGAAGTGCTCCGTCAATTGGCCAATGCGTTCGCTGAGCAGAGCGATCTGAACTTCCGGACTTCCGGTATCGCTCGGATGCGTCCCGTACTGGTCGATGAGGGTTTTCTTTTGCTCTCGGGCTAACACTAGAGTTCCTGCACTCCTGTCTTTAATCGATTGTCTTTTGTGACGTTTAGAGAATATCACGGGCCGTCGAAGACGGTAAAGCGGACGGTGGCCCGCCCTCTTAATCTCGGTTTTTGTTTCCGCTTCCAAAGCTGTGGGTGCCCCGTTCTCGCGCTTTTTGCGAGGGCGGGCACGATGCTGCCGATAGTACGGGTTCATGCCGAGGCGGGTGGCCCATCCTCTTACCATTCGTTTCCTTTCCCGATCCTGAACTGTGGGTGCCCCGTTCTCGCGTTTTTTGCGAGGGCGGGTACGATGCTGCCGATACGATGGGCTGTCATGCCGAGCGGACTGCGAAGAAGCACGTCGAGAAACTGCGTTATATCCATCGCAATCCAGTCAAACGCGGACTGGTGGAGTCCCCGGAGCAGTGGCGCTGGAGCAGTTATCGACAGTATCTGCTCGACGAACCCGGACTGGTCCACGTGGATGTCGGTTGGGGGAAGATCTCGTTCGAGGATCGCGTCGCCTGACGGTTTCAATCGAAATCTATCGCTGTTCAGCAGCATCGTACCCGCCCTTCGCAAAAGGCGCGAAGAACGGGGCACCCATCCTTTGGTGATTGACGTGATTGTGGCGCCGAAGCTCCGCTCTCCTGCAGTCTCCCTGCGACGCCGCGATGCGCCGTCTGGAAAACGCTTCCTGCTCATGTCGTTAGGTTGTCCCTAAAAAGCGATGGCGCAAGCCGGAGCTTGCGCCAATTTCACTCTATATATTCAGAATATCAAATGGGGCAGGGCAAAGTGGACATTTCCTGGATTTTATTTCTGTCTATTTATCAGGCGGATGGCGGGAAAACATCGCTTTTAGGGGCTTGACAGAATTTTGGCTGAGCCCAGCTTCTCACGCTCAGAGGCAGACTGGGTCCGTCGCTGCACAAATCCCTTCCCCGCTGTCTTGTTCTGATTTCACTCTCTCCTTGACAGTCTAGGAGAGTGAGGCGTATTCCTAGACGATCTAGGAAGGTCTGAATGGACAAACAGCTCGATCTTCTGCAAGGCACGCTCGACATGCTGATCCTGAAAGCGGTCTCTCTGAGCCCGCTGCATGGCTACGGAATCCTGCTACGGATCCAGCAGATTTCGAAGGAGCGTCTGGAAATCCAGCAGGGATCTTTATATCCCGCACTCTACCGGCTTGAACATCAGGGCTGGATCACGAGTGAATGGGGAGCATCCGAGAACAACCGGCGTGCTCGCTATTACCGGCTGACCGCCTCCGGGAAACGCAGGCTGCAATCGGAAGCGGAACGCTGGAACCAGATGACTGCGGTCATCGCCGGGATTCTGCAGACGACGGCGGAGGAGTTATGAATCTTTGGCCCAGATTTCGTTCGTGGTCGGCGGCCATGATTCGGCGTGCTCGCATGGAACGCGAAATGGATGAGGAGATGCGTTTCCACATTGAGGCGCACGCAGCGCGGCTGGTGAGCCAGGGCGTTCTGCAGCAAGAAGCGCTGCGGCAGGCGCGGCTGGAGTTTGGCGGGATCGCGATGACGAAAGAGGAGTGCCGCGACGCCGTGGGCGTGAGTTTTCTGGAGACGCTGTTTCAAGATGTGCGCCACGGCGTGCGCGCCATGCTGCGGACGCCGGCATTCACGGCGATCGCGATCATTGTGCTGGCTCTGGGAATCGGCGCGAATACGGCGATCTTCAGCGTGGTCGATGCGGTACTGCTCCGGCCGCTCGCGTATCGCGACTCGGGCCGACTGGTAACAATCTTGATGAATGGCGAGGGTCCGGTTGCGGTCGCGAACTATATCGACTGGCGCGACCAAAGCCATTCCTTCTCGAGCGCGGGAGCTGCGGATTACTGGTCGCCTAATCTCACCGGCACCGATTCTCCAGAACACATTATCGGTTTGAAGGTGACACAGAGCTTGCTCCCGATGCTCGGAGTTGAGCCGATGCTTGGACGTTTGTTTCTCGAGGGCGAGGACAAAGAAGGCGCGGACCGCGAAGTTATTCTCAGTTACCAGCTCTGGCAGCGGAGATTTTCCAGCGACCGCAATGTCCTTGGGAAGCCGATCGTGCTCGATGGAAATGCATACATCGTCGTGGGCGTGATGCCGCAGGAATTCCAGTTTGCTCCGTTCTGGGCAACGCACGCGGAGCTATGGACGGCAAACGCTTTCGGAGCGAGAATCCACAGCCGTAGCGGGAACAGCCTGAGAATTTTTGCACGCCTCAAGGACGGCGTTTCACTCACGGAGGCGCGCGCGGAAATCGCAGGGATCACGGGACGATTGGAACAACAGTATCCGGGCACAAACCGCAACGTGGTGGTAACGCCGCTCAAGGAAAAAGTCGTCGGAGAGATCGAGACACCGCTTCTAGTGCTGCTTGGAGCGGTGGCGTTTGTCCTGCTGATCACCTGCGCGAATGTGGCGCACATGCTCCTGGCGCGAGCCGCAACGCGGCAAAAAGAGGTTGCCGTGCGGGCGGCGCTAGGTGCGCGGCGAGGACGCATCGTTCGCCAGTTTCTCACCGAGAGTCTGATGCTTGGCAGCCTTGGGGGCGCGGCCGGATTGGGTCTCGCGGTAGTGGCTACGCGCGCGCTGATCGCGATGAGTCCGGCGAATATTCCGCGGGTACAAACGGTGACGATCGATCTGCACGCGGCGCTTTTCCTGATTTCGGCGACGATCTTGACCAGTGTCGGCTTTGGGATTGCGCCTGCGCTGCAGGCTTCGTCGGTCAACGTCAACGACATGTTGAAGGAAGGCGGCCGCAGCAACAGCGAAGGGATCGGCCGCAACCGGCTCCGCAGCCTGCTGGTGATTTCGGAGTTCGCCTTGGCTCTGATGCTGTTGATCGGCGCCGGCTTGATGATTCGCACGTTCGCCGCCCTGCGATCGGTGGACGCGGGATTCAACCCGCACAACGTGGTTTCGATGGTCGTATCGGTCGCGGGATCGAAAGAAGCGGATCCGCAGCGCCGTTCGATCTTTTATCGCCAGCTTATCGAGCGCGTTCGATTGATTCCTGGAGTGCAGGCTGCAGGGGGAATTAATCACTTGCCGCTGATCGGGGATTTTTGGGGCTGGCCGTTCGTGGTTGAAGGCCGGCCAAAACCGCGTCCTGGCGAATCGCCTAGCGCGGTGTATCGCATGGTGACACCCGGATATTTCGACGCAATGCGGTTGCCGCTGGTCCGGGGCCGCGATATTTCGGACGCGGACACCGTCACAGTCCCGGGCGTGGTCATCGTCAACGAGCGCGCTGCCAGCGAATATTGGCCTGGCGAGGATCCGATCGGAAAACGAATTTCGTTCGACGACGACAAGGTAAATCCTCCGACGTGGGTGACCGTTGTCGGCATTGCGAAGGACGCAAAACAGGGCGACTGGACTGCCGCGCCGTATCCGGAAGTCTACCTGGCGGCGTTTCAGAACCACGACTTCCTCGGCGACTCCGGATCCGACGTGGCTGGACATGTCTCCTACGTCACGCTGGTCGCGCGCACTGCAGGCGATCCATCGGCTGTGGCTCCGGCGATGAAGGAAGCGGCATGGTCGTTCGACCGCAATCTGGCGATCTCGCAGGTCGTCACCATGGATGGAGTGGTGACCGAGGCGAACGCGCAGCCGCGATTTGAAATGCTGTTGCTCACAATCTTTGCGGCGGTCGCGCTCGTACTGTCCGCCGTCGGAATCTATGGAGTGATCAGCTATTCGGCGTCACGCCGCACGCATGAAATCGGCGTGCGCATGTCGCTAGGGGCGACGCGCTGGGATGTCTTGTTCCTTGTCGTACGTCAGGGGATGTGGCTCGCTTTGGTCGGCTCGGTGACTGGCATCGCTGGAGCGCTGCTGCTGTCGCGGCTCATGGCGAAGCTGCTGTTCGGAGTGAAGCCGACCGATCCCGGAACATTCCTCGCGGTGGCGACGGGACTTGCATTCGTCGCAATGCTGGCGTGCTACATCCCGGCGCGGCGCGCGATGCGTACCGATCCGATGGCGGCGCTGCGGTACGAATGACACCAAAGACGATTGCCACGGCGCAGCCTGTTGTCACAGCAACCGGCTAACGGGCGTCCGCCCTGGGATCTCGCTTTGCGGCTTTCAAAATGCACAGATTTCGATCGATGGGTCAGAAAAAGACGGCCGGCGAGACGTGGAATCGCGCGCTGAGGCGGCGAATGTGCTCTTTGGCGAGGTCGCGCTTGCCATTCAAGACGTCGGAGACGATGCTTTCGGTGCCGAACACTTCCGCAAGATCTTTCTGACGGAGGCTGTGGACCTCCATCAGATGCCTAATGACATCGAGAGGACCAGCTTCTGGGACTGGGTAGTTCTTGTCTTCATACTCCTCCACCAGGACCGTGAGGAGAGCGATCAACTTTTCCTGGGCAGCGGTGACCTTGTCGCGGCTCGTTAACTCTTCCAACTTCTGAATGTAGAGCTGGTTCTGCTTCTCGTTGCGCACAACCTCCGGTTGAGCTTCAGAAAGCAGCTTTCCGTAACTGATAGTCGGTGCCGTCATTTCTTCCAATCTCCCTTGTTGTACTCCAGGTGGGTCAGCAGGTGTTTCACGAAGATCATTTGCCACCGATACTCAATTTTCACGATCAGCCGATAAGCGTTACCTTTGAGGTTGAAAACGGTGTAAGGAGCGACAAAATCGGCGTGTGGATACGCCTTCCGAACCTCCGCCAGGCTTCCCCAACGCGCGTTTCTTGCTACCTTGTACCAATCGCTGACTGGACCTTCCAAGGTGTGATCGGCGGCTACAGCGTGCCGCCAGCGTTCTTGATGATTACCTGCACACTTAGGAAGTTCCCAGAGCCCTATGCCACCCTTCCACCTTAATTCGCGTTTTGCGAAGCGTTAAGCATAATATTCGCAATTTGCGAAGACGCCGTTACACGTTTAGAATCAGAATCTTACGTTGGGTCATTGGGGGACGGGACGGACGAATGCGTCCGTCGCTACACACGCTTATGCGGCTTCGAGTTCGCTTCTGTCCCACTTCCCTGTCCTGGCCCCGGCTTCGTATGTGGACTGCAGAAAATCCATCAGCGCGGCTGTCGGAGACTTCGCCTTTCTTACTTCGTCATACATGAGCACATACTCGCCGAGGCCGGAGTGATAGAACGCCGCGGCGGGCCGGACGCTTTGCTTTCCGAATTCGGCCGGTGTCGGTGCGGCGTAGCAGTAGAAGGCGGCTTCGGTGATTTCGCCGCTCCCCGGCCACCATCCCGCGCTGATCACTTCGTGCGAATACGCTTCCTGCATGATCTTGCGCAGCACCGGATCGGGATCGTTGCGCTCGGGAGCACGACGTCCCGAGAATCGCGTGATCGCCAGATCGAAGCTGCCCCAGAAAAAATGGGATGGGCTCGACTTCCCAACAAAGCGCGAACGAAAGTCTTTGAAGACGCCGTCAACGGAAAGCAGAATCCGCCACAGCCGCCGAACATATTCGCCATCGTAGGCAGCATGCACGGTGTCCTGGTCGAAAGGAATGGGATTGGCGATTTCAACGGGCATCTTCCAAATTGTCACTTCAATGCCGAGTGAGCGCAGAGCAGCCATGACCTCGCGATAGAAATCGGCGACGGGGCGCGGAGCCAGATCAACCGAGGCGGTTCTTGCGTCGGTCGTGCGAATGACCAGCTTGTCCTCGAAAAAATCAAACTCCATCTCAAAGTGGCGATTGCCGTACGGCATGATCGATGTGTTCAAGCCGCGGGAACTGACGTAGAGCGGCACATTCCACCAATGGTTCACCAGCGGCGTGAGCTCGAGGCGGATCTTTCCAACGATCTGCGTCCACATGTGAAGCGTGGCGCAGGTATCCTTCCAGTCGGCCAGCCGAAATACGGGCCAGCATTCGGGCGCATCGGAGTGCTTGGAGAGGTCGACAGACATTGATACTCCTTGTGTCGTGCAGTTTCTCACGACAGCCGGTAAGGAGAACAGCGGTGCGCTAGCGGAAGTTTTCTACCAGCATGGCTTGTCCTTGCTCGCGGCCCGGCTGATCGAAGGCGATGGTACGTCCGTCGAGCGTGGCGCCCAGCCAGAACGGGATTCGTTCAAGAACCGAAATCGATGTAGTGCGGTTCTTGGCCGAATCGAAGAAGCTGAGCACCGCCTGGTGACCGAGCGATGGACCAACGAACAGAATGCCACCTTCAACGACCTGCCAACTGGCCCACGTTCCCGGACGAACGAACGGCATCTGCACCTCTTCGCCGCCGCCGACAGGAACGCGCCAGACCTCAGGCTCAGGGTTGGGATTTTTCGAGTAGTACAGAAATTTCCCGTCGAGCGATTCCAGTGCCGCGTGTCCTCCATGCTGAGTGACCTGCGCCGCAGCGCCGCCCGTGGCGGGCATCTTCCACACCTGCCACGTGCCTGACCGTACAGAGCCAAAGTAGATCCACTTGCCGTCGCGCGACCAGCTTGGACAGACGTTGTGAAATGTGTCGGTGGTAAGAATCTGAGGCGCTCCACCGTCGGCGTGCATGGCGACAATCTTGCTTCCGCTTTGCGTCATGGTGTCGAAGACGACGGACTGGCTGTCGGGCGACCAACGGGGTGTCCCGGCGCCGCCAACGGCGCTCAACTGGAAGGCGTGGCCGCCATCGCGATTGCTGATCCAGATTTCCAAGGTCCCGGTGCGGTCGGACATGTAGGCAAGCCGCTTGCCGTCCGGGGAGTATTGCGGTCCCGGCCCCTGATCGGTATCGCTGGTAGAAGAGACGAGCACGTACGGGCGCTTCTCGCGGGATTCGGAGAGATCCATTTCCCAGATACTCAGGCTGCGCATCACGCGTTCGTAGGCCAGGCGATATCCGCGGCGTGAAACGGCGGGATCCCAGGCAGGCGAACCCGCTTCGCTGATCTGCACCGCAGCGTCGGGAGCATCGAGAGAAGCGCGCCAGAGCGCGGGATGACCAGTGCGATTGGACGAGAAGATGATGGATCGTCCATCGATCGACCACTGAGGCGGGCTGGCGATCTTTCCGCGTTCGGAAAGAAGACGGAGCGGCTCCGCTCCAGTCGACGGCACAACCCAAATCTGATCGGGCGCGCCGATCTGGCTGCGAATGTACATCACGCTTTCTCCGTCGGGAGAGAAGGCAGGACCCCACTCTTCTCCCGAAGGCGGTGTCACCGTAATGCGGCGCACGGCCGAGGTATCGAGAGCGACGAGGTAAATGCCCGAGGGGCCTGAGAATGCAATCGACTTGCCGTCGGGAGACCAATTAATTTCGCCCGCGGCTCACGCTGACACCACCGGTCTCGAGCCTGCGTTCAGTCGTGATTGACGAGGCCAGCCTGAAAGCAGCCGGGACGATGGGCAGAGTTTTCTCAGCTTTCCGTTTTTCTTCCCGTCCTCCGTCTGCGGACACGATGTAGATGAAGTGTTCGTGGTTGGTGGCGCGGGTGAACGCGACCCAGTGTGCGTCCGGCGACCAAACTGGACAGCAATCGTCGTCATTGCTCGTGAGCTGCAAAAGTTGATCGCTGCCCACCGACGTGACGTAAATGCCGGACTCGGCTTCGGCGGAGTGCTGTCGATAGAAAGCGACTGAATTGCCGTCGGGCGAAAAAGAGGGCCCCGAAGTATTCGAAACCGGGAACAAGATCCCGGTGCGCTCAATGAGGACACGCGCTGCGGGTCTCGCATCGTGGCGCTTAAAAATTTGCGGCAGCATCAAAGCCACCACCAGTATTGCTCCGACCATCCCTGCAACCAGCAGGAGCCGGGGCGAGCTCGACTCGCGACCGATCCTGGAACGAAGTGTTGCCATTGCAGGTTGTTCGAGCACCTCGGAGACAACGACGGGTTGGCTCGCGGCAACGGCAACCGGTTCAGGCACGACGGAGGGACCGATCGGGGATCCGCAGGGCAGCCATTCCACATCCAGGCGGAAGCGATAGCCTCGCCGGGGCAATGTTTCGATGTAGCGAGGATCGTCTGCCGAGTCGCTCAGCGCCTCCCGCAACTTGTTCACGGCGGCGTTGAGTCCGTGATTGAAGTCGACAAAAGTGTCGGAGGGCCACAGGCGGTTCCGCAGTTCATCCCGCGTCACCAATTTTCCGGGGCGGCCGATAAGCATTGCCAGGATTTCGAATGGCTGGCCGACCAGCTTTATCCGCGTTCCGAACTTCCAGATTTCACGAGTCTGAAGGTCGACTTCAAACGGACCAAAACGCGCCCGGTCGGAGTGGTGCTCGGATGAATCGTTGATCATTTGAACCCCGGGGATGGTGCACTAACGATGTCTGCTGCTTTCTATTTACGTCTCAATGATCCTGCTTGTTCCGTTGGACGAAGAAAGAAGTCGTTTGTCATCAAAGCATTACTGGATGAGGTCCGCTCGTTGCGCGAATGATGGTGGATGTATCGACGAATGAGCGACATTGCATTGCGATAGACGGAGAAGGGCGGCAGGGTGATCCCAGTCGGCCGAAGTACAGGCCGAAAACCGGAGGTCACTCGGATGGTCAAGCACCTGTTAGCCGTTCTATCCGCAAGCATCGCGGTCTGGGGAATATTGGCGGCGGACGCGCACGCCCAAGACGATGGCAAGCAACAATGCAGCCTGGCGGCGGTGTCGGGGGCGATTGGAAATGACACGCACGTCTGTGACAACGATGTGGTTCAACAAATGGCGAAGCAAGGGCACGCTTTCGAACAGAACCAGATGGGACTCGCATCGGTGCTGGCGATCGGTCCGGACTACAGCGAGAAGGGAGCCTTCCAATGGTTCGAGCGGGCCGCGCTTCGCGGGTACGCCCCCGCGCAGGTGAATCTGGCGGTGATGTATGTAAATGGATGGGGAGTGCCAGTGAATTACGGGGCAGCTCAACACTGGCTACGTACTGCGGCCGACCAGCGTTTCGCCCGCGCCTATTACAACCTCGGGATTGTTTATCTCGAAGGGAATGGCGTGAAGCGGGACAACGCGGAAGCATTCCGTTGGTTCGAGAAAGGGGCCGAGGCCGGCGACAGCAGCGCACAGAGCAACCTCGGGTATATGTACGACCAGGGCCTTGGTTGCGAGCGCAACCTGGCGAACGCTGCTGTCTGGTACAGGAAGGCGGCAGAGGAAGGAAATGTTCTGGGGGAGAACAATCTCGCGGATTTGTATCTGCGCGGCGAGGGATTGCCGCACGACGATCGAGCGGCCCTTGCGTGGTTCCAGAAAGCTGCCGCTCAGGGACATACGGGCGCACAGATCAAGTTGGGCTACATGTATGCGCAAGGACGCGGCATTCCGAAAGACGTCGCAACGGCATACTCGTGGCTCAGCGCGGCTAACGCTGCGGGAGATCCGCGAGGAAAAGATTTGCTCCAGTCCATCGCGAAGAACCTGAGCAAGGCAGAGGCCGAAGCCGCTCTTCAGCGCGCGCAGCAATTGCCTCACGGCGAGCGAGCAATGTCGGCAAAGAGTTTCTTGCCGTGACACTCTTGAGAAATTTGCGGACGGCTGCGAGATCCTTGCGCGTTGCAGCTCGAACTTCTACCAGCCTCTTCCTGTCGGATCGAACATTTCGGTGGGCAGTTCGTATCCGGCAGCCCTGAGCCGTTCAGCGAATTTCGGCCGGATGCCGGATGCGATGAACGATCCGATGGTGTGGCCTTCGGGAGTGACTCCCTGGCGCTCGAACAGAAAAAGATCCTGCAGGCTGACTACGTCGGACTCCATACCGGTGAGTTCGGTGATGTGGGTGAGGCGCCGCGTTCCGTCGGTAAAACGCGCGACTTGAACAATCAAGCTGACCGCGGACGACACCTGCTTGCGGATCGCCTTTTCCGGCAGGTTCAAGTTCGACATCATGGCCATGGTTTCCATGCGGGCGAGGGCATCGCGCGGGCTGTTGGCATGGATCGTGGTCATGGAACCGTCATGGCCGGTGTTCATGGCCTGAAGCATGTCGAGCGCCTCTTCGCCGCGCACTTCGCCGACGATGATCCGGTTGGGCCGCATGCGAAGGCTGTTGATGACAAGCTGCCGCGCCTGAACCGCTCCTTTGCCGTCGGGATTCGGCGGGCGGCACTCCAACCGAACGACGTGGCGCTGCTTCAGTTGCAACTCTGCGGAATCTTCGATGGTGACGATGCGCTCCTTAGCGGAGATGTAACCGGAGAGCACGTTGAGCAGAGTCGTCTTCCCCGCTCCTGTTCCGCCCGAGATGATGATGTTGAGGCGGGCGGCGACTGCAGCCTTCAATAGTCCCAACATCGGGATCGTCAGCGTTTCATTGGAGAGCAGATCCGCTTCCGTGACCGGAATATGGCCGAAACGGCGGATCGACAGGTGCGGACCATCAATGGCGAGAGGCGGAACGATTACGTTCACGCGAGAGCCGTCGGCGAGACGCGCATCGACCATCGGCGACGAGGCATCAACCCGTCGGCCGATGGCAGAAACGATCTTGTTGATGACGCGCATGAGATGAGCATCATCTTTGAACATCACCTTGGTTTCTTCCAGCATGCCGCGGCGTTCGACGTAGACCTCTTTCGCGCCGTTCACCAAAATGTCGCTGATGGTGGGATCCTGCAA
This sequence comes from uncultured Acidobacteriota bacterium, assembly GCA_963820895.1. Taxonomy (GTDB): domain Bacteria; phylum Acidobacteriota; class Terriglobia; order Terriglobales; family Acidobacteriaceae; genus Sulfotelmatobacter. The sequence goes on along the minus strand of CAWGBW010000009.1, from coordinate 85,371 downwards.
CAACGGCTCGAGTGGGCCGAAACCGTAGACTTCGTCCAGTATCTCGCGAGCCACCGTTTCTCTCTCGGCGGCGGTAAGTGGCGTTTTGATCTGAGCGACCACGCCCTGGATGACAGCGAACACTTGCGCCTGCGTTCGCTCGGGTGGAACCGACGCGATGGCTTCGAAGTCGAGCTTATTCAGAAGATAGCGGTGGATTCCGATCTTGACGTCTTCATAGGCGCGGTAGTCAAGGCCGCCCGGCCGCCGCGCTTCGGCGGGGTTTCTCGGAGTCATCGACTGCGGAAGTTTGTCGGAAGTGGCCATCAGGATTGCGTAAGGCGAGATTGTAGGCCGAGAGCGTCGCGGAAAACAATCGCGTCTGAGGTGCGCGGGCGATTTTGGTAGAGAAAAACCTTTAACCACGAGGGACACTAAGTTTCACGAAGGGAACCGTATTCTGCTCAAGGTTCCCTTAGTGAAACTTAGTGTCCCTCGTGGTTAAAGATTTAAGGGTCTGCTTTTGACTCAAGTGAGCACGCCGTCTGTCGATAGGAGAGGCAGGAGAACTTCTCATGCCGCGACGCGCCGGTGTTCTAGCCATGCTCTGCCTGACCGCAGTTGCGGTGGCAGGGCAAGACTTGGAGAACCTTCAGATCCACGGATTTGCCACACAGGGACTTCTATACAGCACGAATAACAACTACCTGACCATGAAGTCCAGCTCGGGCAGCTTGCAGTGGACCGAAGGCGCAGTTAGTTTCAGCGACGCTGTAACCGATAAGTTGCGCATCGGCGTGCAGCTGCACATGTATCAGATGGGACAGTTCGGCGGGCCGAATATCGTCCTGGACTGGGCGTCGGGCGACTATAGCGTGAATGACCATCTCGGTATCCGAGTGGGCAAGATCAAGACGCCGCTAGGCCTTTACAACGACTCGCAGGATGTGGACTCGTTGTTCCTTTGGGTGATGCTGCCGCAGTCGATGTATCCCAATGACAACCGCGACTACGATCTCTCGGAACGCGGTGGTGAGGTCTATGGCAGGGCAAGCCTGGGCGAACGCATGGGAACCGTTCGCTACCACGCGCACGTCGGTGCGAGTGTGCTGGATGCGAATGGCGGCTATGTGCAGCAACTCGCGCAAGTAGGGCTGACCTTCTCTTCTCCGCCAAGCGGCACGGTTTACGGCGGAGATGTCGCGTGGGTTACGCCGTGGCGCGGGATCACCGTCGGCACAAGTGTGATGTCCGACACGCTGGACGCGACCGGACCGCAGGGAAGCATGCACCTGCCTCCCGCAGTGACGTCGGCTTATTACGCGCAGTGGGACATTGCGAAACTTCATCTGGCCGGCGAGTACTGGAGAACCCCGGTGCACCTGCAGGTCACATTCGGTCCAGAGGTGTTTCCGATGCCGATCGACCAGCGCGCCTGGTATCCGATGGCGAGTTACGAACTCACGAAAAAGCTGCAGGTGGGAGGCTATTACAGCCACTACCTGAACAAAGCGGCTGACTGGACGCAGTCTCAGAATTATTCGAAGGACTGGGTGATTTCAGGGCGGTACAACTTCAACTCGAATTTTTACGGAAAAGTAGAAGGCCATTTCCTCCGGGGTACCGCGTTGGGATATTACGAGAGCATCAATCCGAACGGCCTGAAACCGGATACCAACATGCTGGCTGCGCGAATCGGATTCAGCTTCTAGGCGGAGATATGAAGATCATCCAAAAGAGATTCGTGGTCCTGGCGGGATTGATCCTGGTCTTCGCCTTCGGCAGCGGGGCATGGGCGCAGGATGTGCTCATCGTCGCCAACAAAAATGTTTCTATCTCGCAAATCACTTCCTCGCAGTTGCGCGAGCTGTTCACGGGAGCGCGATCGAGTTTCAAGGATGGCTCTCGTGCTATGCCGGTCGTGTTGAAGGGCGGCCCCGTGCACGAGGTATTCTTGCGCAAACATGTGGGGGATTCCCCGGAGGAGTTCCGCATGCGATGGCGAAAGGCGGTCTTCACCGGCCAAGGATCGATGCTGAAGGAGTGCGGTTCAGAGGCGGCATTGCTGGAATACATCATTTCGACGCCTGGCGCGGTCGGTTATGTCAGCCGTCTGGTGGACGAGAGTTCGGTCAGGGTGCTGGCTGTCGCTGCTGAAAAGTGACGGTTGATGAGGGCTGAATCACGGCAGCAGCGTGAAAGCAACCTTGATCTGGGTCTCCACCTCCATCGGCTTGCCGCTCTTCAAGTACGGCCTGTATTTCCACTTTTTCACTGCCTCGATGGCAGCCGGGGCCAATTCCTTGTGGCCGCTGACCAGTTCGAGGCTAACTACATTGCCCTCCCCATCGATCACCGCCTTCAGGATAACCTCGCCTTGAATGCGCGCGTCCTTAGCCATCTGCGGATAGATGGGAGCAACTTTCTTTACGATGAGTCCTGACTCCACCCCGGCCGAGACGCGCAGTGGGCCGGGTTCTGTCGTCCGCGAGAGTTGTGAATCCGTCGAAGGGGCGATCCCCCCAAGTTGACCGGGCGCGGCACCACCCGGAATGTCGCCTGCGATTCCGTCGGCAGGTGGCTCCGCCGCCAAGGTAAAGTTCACCGAAACATTCGTTTGCACTTCCACGGGCTCGCCGTTCAGCGAGTATGGCTTGTATTTCCATTGTTTGACTGCATCAATTGCAGCGGGTGAAAGGAGCGGATGGCCGCTGACGATCTGGATATCCTGCACATCCCCTGACTTGCTGACCCAAATTTGAAGATGTACGGTGCCTTGTATGCGCGCTTGTCGCGCCAGTGGCGGGTACTCTGGCGAGACTTTTTTGATCTCCAAACCCTCCATGAACTTTTCGCCGACTCGCACGCCTCGCGGCGTGAACTGCGCTGAGAGAGATGGAAGACAACAGAACAGGACAAGAAGCGCTGCGAGAGTAGGGGCCAATGGAAGCCTCCGTAGATTTAGACGCCGGCTTACACCGATATGTTCCGCCAACTAGCTTATTGATCTGAACGCAAGGTCAACCGCTTATTCCCTTCACGAACTTTACGATCGCCGCCAATACCGCTTCGGGTTGGTCGCGTTGGGGAGAATGACGACAGTCTGGCAGGGCCAGGATCTCCACCGGCCCGCCGCTCTGCTTCGCGATGGCATCGACCTGTGCCATCGTTCCGTATTGATCGTCGACGCCCTGGATTGCCAGAATCGGACAAGAGATTCGCGGCAGGTATTCTTCGATGTTCCAGTTGCGAAATTCGGGATGAAGCCAGATATTGTTCCATCCCCAGAACGTGCGCGTCGGGTCTTTGTGATGACGCGCGAGTTTCTCCGGGAGATTGGTGGTTTCGAATTTCACCTTGGCTTCGGCAATACTTTTGACGCTGAGATCTTCGACGAATACGTGCGGGGCGAGAAGAATAAGCCCGCGCAGCCTGTCGTGAGATCCAGCGTAGATCAGGGCGATCGAGCCTCCGTCACTGTGGCCAACGAGAATGGGATTTTCGATATCGAGCTGGTCAATGAGCTTCGGGAGCATGAGCAGCGCTTCGTCGTGCATGTAGGTGACAGCGCGATCTTCGTCCAGCAGATCGGAGTTGCCGGATCCGTAGCGCGAATAAACGCTCACCGCACACCCGGTAGTGGCAGCAACTCGCGAAGGAAAATCCTTCCTGAGAGACCGAACCCAACCCTTCGTGGAGAAAGATCAATTCCGGTCCAGCGCCGGGAATACGGTGCACTTCAATCTTGCGGCCTTGCACCGTTAGGTGGGAGAGCTGGCTGGAAAGTGCTTTATTCATTGTCGAATTCGACCGGCCGGACATAAGCGTTCTCCGGCAGGAATGACAGGAGCTTACGTGAACTCCTGGGCACCAGAGTTTTTCGTCGCAATTCCCTGTTACTGCATCGAATGTCCAAGATATCGTAAGCTATGTACACGGGTTGAGGAGGGGTATGCGCTGCATCCGGTGCGGCAACGATAATCCGGAGGATAACCGTTTCTGCGGGATGTGTGGGGCCACGCTTCTGGCGCCGACGGCTGTGCCGGAAACACAAACGAAGCGCGCCGCAAGCGGGACGATTCCTTCGACTATTCCCGGTTCTGCTGCTCCGACGGTTACGACCACCCGTCCGGTCGAGACGCCTCGACCCCCAGTTCCCGCCCACACTCCGGATCCGGAAGTGCACCGCGAAACGGTGATCAGCGGCCCTTCGTTTCTCGGCTTGAATGAAGCGCCGCGGAAGCGCGCCAGCCTGAGCATCGATCCGCACAGTTCGCACAGCTCCAGGGGTGTGGACTACCTGCTGGATGATGAAGATGAACCGAGGCGCGGAAGCGCGGGAAAAGTGTTTTTAATTCTGTTGGCTTTCTCATTGGCCGCGGGATTCGGATATTTGCGGTGGAAGCACCAGGGACTGCCGTGGATCAATAGCAGTCCGAGCAAGCCTTCGCCGACAGCAGAGGCTCCCGCCGACGGGGACGCAGCGAATCCGACGTCTCCTGCGGCCGCGCAACCGAAGCAGGAGACACAGGCGCCGACTCCGGTGCCGACTCAGCCGGTAGCAACGCCCGCGCAGCCGAAGGACTCCGCTAAGACTGATATCCCCGCTACCAATCCTGACTCCGACTCCGCGGGCACGAGCGCCGCTCCGCCGAAGAGTACTGCTCCTACGCCTGTGCCTGCGAAGAGTGAGCCTGCGGATCCGGGAACAAAGGTTGCCGGGACCAAACCGAGCACTCCAGCGGATGACACCGACGACGCTTCCGGTGACAAGGAGCCCGCAGCTCCAGCGGTAAAGCCGGAAGCGGCAAAGCCGGCGAAGATAGAAAAGCCAACGGCAGGCCGAGACGCCTCGCCGAGGCCCCGCACGCTGGCGCCAGCAGTTGCGATGGGCGATCCGGTAAGCGAAGCGCAAAAATATTTGTACGGTCGAGGCGCGGCTCAGGACTGCGATCACGGACTACGCGTGTTGAAGCCGGCAGCCAATCAGGCGATCCCCAAGGCGATGATCCAGATGGGCGCGCTCTATTCGGCGGGATTGTGCACGCCGCGGGATCTTCCGACCGCGTATCGCTGGTTCGCGCTGGCGTTGAGAAAAGATCCGGAGAACATCTCCGTGCAACGAGACTTGCAGAAGCTGTGGGGCGAAATGACACAGCCCGAAAGACAGTTGGCGATCAAGCTTACCCAGTAGTGCCGCGCTCCTTACGCTCGGGGCAAACAGGATGTGCGGAACAGGTCAAGAAACTGAATTATCATGCAGTTGCGCCCAATCCGGCGCAGGCTCGGGTACGTACTAAAGAGAGAGAGATTAGAGCGTTTGTCGAGTACTGACAGACAAGCGGTATCGGCTGATCTGGCTACCGTGACGGCCATGAAGGCGGGAGATCAGAGCGCGATGGCGGAGCTGTATGACCGCTACTCGTCCATCGTGTATGCGGTGGCGCTGCGAGTATTGGGCGATACGGGCGCGGCGGAAGATATTCTGCAGGATGTATTTCTGCAACTGTGGCGAAATCCGGGGGCGTTTGATTCGGCGCGGGGCAGCCTGGGGGCTTGGCTCGCGGTGATCACAAGAAATCGGGCCATCGATGCGTTGCGGCGGCGGCGTCCGGAAACCGACATAGAAGATGTCATCGTTTCGGTAGCTCCGGATCTGGTGGGCGAGGCCGACCGGTCGCGAGCGGCGGAGAGAGTGCGCGGCGTTTTGGGTTCGATGTCAGGACCTCAACGGGCAGCCTTGGAAATGGCGTATTTCGAGGGTCTCAGTCACTCTGAGATTGCGACCAAAACCGGCGAGCCGCTAGGCACGATCAAAACCAGGATTCGCGCAGGGCTGATGGCGTTGCGCAAGGCGTTTCAGACATGAAGCTGAAAGGTCTCACGCGGCTATTCCAGGGACTAGGGGCGAGGCATTCAAAGTTTTAGATGAGCGGACACGAACAATACGGCGAGGATCTCGCACTTTACGCGCTGAATGCGCTTGAGGGTGCGGATCGGGTTGCGCTGGAGAAGCACCTCGCGACGTGCGCGGAGTGCCGCCTGGAGCTCGAGCAGCTTCGCGGCGATGGCGCGCTGCTGGCGATGTCGACGATGGGACCGAAACCGCCGCGGCGATCCCGCGAACGATTGCTCGCAGCGGTCGCTCAAGAAGCAGCGTCGGCACCCTCACGATCGATTCAAGAGAGGTCAGGCACGCCGTGGTGGGGATGGCTGGGCTGGGCGGCAACCGCGGCGGCTTTGCTGTTCGCCGTTTCGCTATGGAGAGAGAATTCCGCTTTGAGGCAGAGCGTGGCATCGTTGGGCTCGGAAAGCGCACAAACGACGCGTGAACTGGAAGATTTGCGGCGCATCGTCGCTCCTATCGTTTCTCCTGAGGCGCAGCGAGTCACGCTGGTTTCCGCCAAGACTCCGCCGCAGCCGCAGGGAAAAGCGTTCTACCTGCGAAACAGAAGTTCGCTGCTGTTCGTCGCGAACAACATGCCGGTGCTTCCGCCTCAAAAGGCATATGAGTTGTGGCTGATCCCGACGCAGGGTTCACCAATCCCTGCGGGTGTGTTCAAGCCGGACGCACACGGAAGCGCAACGGTCGTCAATCCGCCATTGCCGGCTGGAACAGAAGCGAAAGCATTCGCGATCACCATCGAAAACGAGGCTGGTTCGCCGACGCCCACAATGCCGATCGTGATGATGGGTGCCGGCGAATGATTCTTTGCATTGCGCGCACTCCTGACAGAGCATGCAATCCTCGGTGAGTGCAAGAGAATCAATCGCACGCGCTTTAGTAGTTGGAATATGCGTATGTTCCCTTCTCGTCGTTGAAGTTGACTCCCAATCGAACCAAGAGAAATCACTTCCCACGCAGAAATCGATGGGGAGCCGCAAGAGCTATGTCGGCCTGCCAAATTTTGCGGAGATCACTCCGAAACTTTTTCGAGGAGGACAGCCGGGAGCGGACGGGCTGAAGGCGCTACGCCAGATGGGAGTTTCGATCGTCGTGGACATGCGCGGCAGCCGAAGCAAGCACGAGAAAGTCGCCGTCCGGGAAGCCGGCATGGAATATGTTTCCATTCCATGGCACTGTCCTTTTCCGAAGGACAAGACGTTCGCGCGATTCCTGCGCTTGATCCAGGACAATCCCGACAAAAAAATATTCGTGCACTGCCGCCTGGGAGACGATCGAACGGGTTTGGCTGTGGCCACCTACCGGATGGCGATGCAGGGCTGGTCGGCAGACGAGGCGATGAAGGAGATGGAACTCTTCGGATTCAGGGGCGTTCATCACCTGATCTGCCCAGGAGTGGCGCGATTCGAGAAGCACTTTCCAAAAAAGCTGAAGACCAAGCCGGAGTACGAAGGCCTGCGCCTGGCACAGGTAGAAAAATAATCGCTCGTCCCGGACAGAATCAGGATTTTTTCTTGGCGCGAATCGCGCCGCGCAGTTCGGCAACGATTTCCTGCGACGCTTTGATGGCCGCGGCGTGCTGGTTCACATTGAACGAGATGGCGCCGACGCGGGCGTGTCCACCGCCACCGTAGCGTTCGCAGATGCGGGCCAGATTCACCTCAGGCTCCTGCGGAGCCCATGGATTCGATCCCACTGAAACCTTGACGCGGAAGCTGCTCTTGCTCAACCCCACGCTGTACACCGACTCAGGATGCAAATAGTAAGGGACGAACTTGTTGTAGCCCTCGAGTTCGTGGTCGGTGACGTCGAAGAAGATAGTTCCATCCTTGCATTCCGAGCGCTCACGCAGAATTCCGATGGAGAGCTCGTGCCGCTTCAGCAGAGGAGGCAGCAACGGCGCAACGAATGGCTCTTCGAGAATCTGAGCAAGGGATTTCGTCGCCAGCAACGGGATCAGATTGGGCACGAAACCATGATCCGGCGCCGACTCGATGACCATGGTCAGCTTCATGGCGGGAGCTTCCATCTCGACCGCCGTCTTGGCGTCGGGATACAGGGCCCCATCGATGATGTCGGCCCAGTACACGAGATCGGCGACCGGCTCGGGATCGAAGCCGAAGCGCTGCTGCGCGATCATGGCGATGAAACTGGTGCAGGACTTGAAATCGGGATCGTAGAACTTGCGATTGCTCTGGTCCTGTTCGAAGTGTTCGGCATCCGCGGGAGTCAGAAACGCGCTCTCGTGGTGATCGAACCACCAGGTGATGTTCGGCGAACTGGAGTACTTGAAATCGACGATAGCGTTTTCGTCGCCGTCGAATTGCTTCTCATCAAAGAGCGCCCCAGCCCGGTGGACGAGTCCGGTGAACTCAAATTCGACGTCGCCGCTTAATGCGCTCGCGATAAAAGCGGGAGAACAGCGCGGCCGAAGAGGCTCCGTCGAAGCACTTGTCGTGATAGAAAACCCGCACTCGCACTCAATGCCCCAATCCGTTCAAGAATTACCCGACAACAGTTCGGCGTATTCAAATCGCCGTCGGGTTAAAGGGTAATAGGATTGCCAGCTTGCCGGGAGAAAGTCAAGCGCGTGAGCATCGTGGAAATTCAACACAAACTAAAGCGAGTTCACTCGAAAAGCAGAATGAACTCGCTACATCTTAACGTTGGAATTGACGCGGCAGCGCGAATTACATTGCGTTGGCCTGCTTCTCGGCCAAGTCTCCGATGAAGGGCAGCTTGTACATCTGTCCTGCGTTCGCTTTGATCAACAGGACGATCCAGACCACGACGATCCCAATCCAAACTACAAGCCCAAGCGAGCATCACGATCAGATGCCCAACGATGGGCACGATACTTGCCGCCACCGTCAGGATCATCAGAATGATCCAAAGGGCGATTGCAGCCGCATGGAGAGAAGATGTTCTGCCAGGCGTGAAACCGCACAAAGCGATTTTTGTTGTACGGTTCCATCACCAGGAAGATGATCGCTGGGATGATGGTGATATAGGCCAGCATGCCGGCAACATTGTCGGCCATTCCTCCGGCGCTGGCTGCCACGGGAGCAGCGGCACCTGCGGGAACGCGACCTGCACATGCGGCACACGTCGTGGTTCCGTCCGGAACCTGTGCCCCGCACATATTGCAAAAAGCCATAAGGGTCTCCTCCGCGCCGAATCGAAACGAATGGGGGATTGCTTCAAACGGCGTTCGCGGCAAGGTATCAAAAAGCCAAATTCAAAGCAATGGACAAATTTTTGCAATGTCACGAACTTGCCCGGCCAGACGTGGGCGGAATCAAGGTAGCGCATTGACGCGCCGCGAGTGCGAAGCGTATGTTTCGAGCCAATTCGTGGCTCCGAAAGTCTGCCGGTTCGGGAGGGCCGCATGAACATGTTTTGTGCAGCTTGCGGCAACGGCATGACCGCGGACGATCAATTCTGCCGCGTGTGCGGGCGCCAAAGCCCATCGAATGCAGGCTCCCCGGTCGCAGCGACCGCGACTCCAGTTGGACCGGCGAAAACCAGCACCAAAGCCATTCTCAGCCTGGTCAGCGGGCTGTTCATTTTTGCCTTCCCCTTTTCAATCGTCGCCGTCGTTCTCGGGCACCTGTCACTCTCAGAAATTCGCAAGAGCGCGGGACGGCTGACCGGGCAAGGGCTCGCTATTGCCGGACTGGTTCTAGGCTATGCGGGGATCGCATTCATCCCTATCGTGCTCATTCTTGCCGCCATCGCGATTCCGAATCTGCTTCGGGCACGGATCGCGGCCAATGAAAGTGCGGCTGCCGGATCGATTCGGACTATCAACTCGGCGCAGGTCAGTTATGCGGCGTCCCATCCCGAAAGCGGCTTCACTTGCTCGATGTCCGATCTGACGGACCTGGTCGACGCGCGCCTCGTGAGCGGGCAGAAGAACGGGTATGCCTTCGAACTCTCAGGGTGTACCTCGGATACGGGAAGCGGCGCGAACACTCGATATCAGATTGTGGCGCGTCCTATCAGTCCGAATCAGACGGGCATTCGCGCGTTCTGTTCCGACGAGTCTGCAATCGTCAAAACGGATGCTCGCGGATCAAGCAATCGGTGCGCGGAGAACGGCCAACCGCTATAGTTGAAGATCCCCAAACGGGCGAGGAGAAGAAAATGTTTTGTCCCCAGTGTGGAGCAACCAACGTCGACAACGCGCCGGTTTGCGTCCAGTGCGGCAGAAGTTTTCAGCCATCCATGACTCCGCCAATTCAGGCTGCATCACTGCCGGTCACGGGCGTCGTGATTCCTCCGGGCGCGGTCGCACCGTCGAATTACCTGGTATTCGCGATCCTCGCAACCGTGCTGTGCTGTCTACCTGCGGGTATCCCCGCCATCGTTTACGCCGCGCAGGTGAACAGCAAGCTGCAACTCGGCGATCTTGCCGGAGCTCAGGCGGCATCGAACAACGCCAAGCTGTGGTGCTGGATCTCATTCGGCTTGGGCCTGGCAACGATCGGCGCTTCGATGCTGATGTTCATGCTCGGGATCATCGGCAGCTTGCATCATCACTAATCGAATGACGATGACACGGACACGAGAACACTATCTCTTGGCGGCAGCGTTTCTGGTAGGAGTCGCCGGAATTGTGTTCTTGCGATTCTTCGATCCCGCAACGTCGGGGATCTATCCTCCCTGCCCTCTCTACTATCTGACCGGATGGTACTGCCCGGGTTGCGGATCATTGCGTGCACTCCATCAACTGCTCACGGGAAACTTGCGCGGAGCGTGGGCAATGAACCCTCTCACGGTGATCCTGCTGCCGTTTCTCGCGTATGGACTAGGTTCGGAGACACTTCGATTGCTGCGCGGCAAAGGATTCCCACAGATATTCATTCCAGGCGCGTGGATTCGAGTTCTGTGCGCCGTAATCATCCTGTTCGGAATCGTAAGAAACCTTCCCCTCTATCCATTTCACTTGCTGGCGCCGGGTGCAACGCTACCTCATTAGCGCGGCTACCAGAGGAAAGAAGGCGGGATGAGTTCGTTCTGCATGGGCTGCGGAAACAGCTTGTCGAAAGACGAGCGCTTCTGCGGAGTTTGCGGCCGCGATTCCCAGGCACAAGCCGCGCCAGTCGATCCTTCCGTCGCATTCGGACTGCCGCCGGAGACCAGCGGGAAAGCCATCTTCAGCGTGATCGCGGGCTTGCTGTTCTTTATTCTGCCGTTCTCGATCGTCTCGCTCGTGTTCGGATATTTGTCGCTGTACGACATTCGAAAGAGTGCCGGGCGATTGAGCGGCCGGGGAATGGCAATTGCGGGAATCGTGCTGGGATACCTTGGAGTAGTCGTAACGCTCGGCCTGATCGGTTTCGGAATTTATGCGTCGCGATCCGAGAGGCGAGAAGCGATGCGGGCCACCGACGAAAACTCGGTTGTTTCCTCAGTCCGAACGCTCAACTCCGCCGAGATTGCCTACGCGCAGGCCCATCCCAAGGAAGGATTCACCTGCTCATTATCCGATCTGTCCACCGCGTGGGGGATCGACCCAGAGGTCGTGCGCGGCAAGAAGAATGGATTCGTGTTCGAACTGGAGAGCTGTGCCCCTGCGAAGAAGGGCGGTCCAATTGCGAAGTATCGCGTGGTCGCGTACATGCCCATTCGAAAGGCAGGAGCGCCAGCGTACTGCTCAGACGATTCAGACGTCATTCGAGTGGCGCGCAATGGATTGGCGGTGGATTGCCTGAAGTCCGGCAGTCGATCTTTCGGAGAACGAAATCAATAATCCGAAATCGTGGTAAAGAAACGCTTGATGCGGAATCAAGGCTCAGAGCGGACGAACGGATTGATTCTTCTTGCGGCAGTCTTCGCAGACTCCATAAATCTGGAAGGTGTGGCGGGTGGTTACGTAGTGGTATTTCTGGCCAATCTCCTGTTCCAACTGCCCGACCTCTTGCGAGAAAAATTCTACCGAACTGCCGCACCCGGTGCAGACCATGTGGTGATGACTGCGCCGGTTGTACTGGTGTTCGTAGCGGGCGATGCCGTCGTGGAATGCCACTTCACTGGCAAGGCCGCATTCGGCTAGAAGCTTCAACGTTCGATAGACGGTGGTGTATCCGATACGCGCGTCCTTCTTCTGGACGAGGCGATGGAGTTCGTCGGTCGAAAGATGATCGCGGGTCTCCAAAAAAGTGCGGAGAATGGTGTCGCGTTGGGCCGTCTGCTTGAGCCCCACTCCCTTCAGATGACGGTGAAGGATGTCCTGGGCCTCACGAACCATCTGCCGGGAAAGGTTCGGCTGGTCGTCAATCCGCTTCTGCAGCGTGGCAGGCATGGTAGCGAGCCAGAATACCACCGTGGCATCTTGAAAATGAAATTCATTTTCAGAATGGTGCAGCGCGTGGTGGAATACAATCGGAAGTTCCCATGAGCACCATGGCAGAAGTTCGCGCACCCGCTTCGGGCAGGTCTTCCTTCTTGCGCTTTCTGTTGTGGTTTGCGTTTGCCGTTTTGCTGCTCGCGACCATCTGCGTGGCCTACGCCTACTATGTGACACGCGCCGCCCTGCCCCAACTCGACGGACAATTGAAAGTCGCAGGCCTGTCGGCTCCCGTGATGGTAACCAGAGACGGCCACGGCGTGCCAGTCATTGAAGCGGCGAACCTGAACGACCTGTTTTTCGCGCAAGGATTTGTCACGGCGCAGGACAGGCTGTGGCAGATGGATGTAATGCGGCGCTTCGGCGGCGGAGAGCTTTCAGAGATTCTGGGCGAGGAAACGGTCAAACTCGATCGCGAACAGAAGGTTCTTGGGCTGCGTGCGGCCGCAAAGAAATCCCTCGAAATTGCGGGCGCTCGAGACCGCGGGTTTATGGAGGCGTACGCGCAAGGCGTGAACGCCTTCATTTCTACGAACTCGCATAAGTTGCCGATTGAGTTCCGCATCCTACGCTACACGCCGAAGCCGTGGACGGTGGAAGACTCCGTCGTGATCGCCAACCAGATGGTCAAGGATCTGAACTACCACTACTTTTATGACGCCCTGGCGCGCGAGAAGATCCTGGCCAAGCTGGGTCCCGAGTTGACGGCGGACTTATACGTTAACAATTCCTGGCATGACCGTCCGCCAACCGTGATGCGCGAAGACCTGGGTCAGACTGAAAGCAGTTCAAGCGATTCGGATGACGACGATGACGAGGAGTCTCCGGACAATTCCGTAACGCGCCAGTCTATATCCCGCGGACGCGATCGCACCCATGCCGGAAGATTTGCCGGTGAATGGATCGAACGACTGGGTGGTGTCGGGGGCGCACTCCGTCACTGGAAAGCCTCTGCTTTCGAACGACATGCACCTCGGGCATCAGATGCCGAATCTCTGGTACGAGGCGCATCTGCACTGTGGGGCGCTCGATGTTGCCGGAGTATCGCTTCCCGGCATGCCGTACATCGTTGTGGGACACAATCAGCGGATCGCATGGGGTTTCACCAATGTCGGTCCGACCGTGACCGATGTATTTATCGAAAATTTCAATGGTCAGGGCGCCTATCAAACGCCTAACGGATGGGTTCAGGCCGAGCACCGTGCCGAGGTCATTCACGTAAGAGGCAAGCCCGACGTCAACGTCGACGTGAAGATCACGCGCCACGGCCCGATTATTACCGAGCTCGTGCCGGGTGAGACGCGTCCTGTGGCTCTGCGGTGGACGCTGTACGACGGATTGCGTATTCCGTTCTTTGACGTGAACACGGCGCAGAACTGGGACGATTTCAAGAAAGCTTTTTCGCAGCTCGATGCTCCGGGGCAGAACGTCGTCTATGCTGACGTCGACGGAAACATCGGCTATCACACAACGGGTAAGGTGCCGATCCGCGCGGCAGGGGATGGAAGCTTACCGGCCAGTGGCGCCGACAATGCGCACGAATGGATTTCCTATATACCGTTCGACAACCTGCCTAATGTTTACAACCCGCCATCGGGAATCATCGCGACCGCAAACGGAAGAATCACGCCGGACAATTACCCGAATCCTGTGAGCATGGAGTGGGAAGCGCCGTGGCGTACGGCTCGCATCTATCACGTACTGGAATCGGGACGGCAGTTCTCTACGGCGGACATGCTCGCGCTCCAAACCGACATTCACTCGGAGGCCGACCAGTTCGCTGCGGAGCGCTTCGTTTACGCAATCGATCACGCGAACAAGCCTTCGGTCCGCGCCAAGCAGGCAGCGGACCTGATGCGGAGCTGGGATGGACTGATGCAGGCGTCGTCGGCCGCGCCTACGATCACCGAGAACGCCATTCGCGAATTGCGCCGGCTGATTCTCGAGCCGAAGCTGGGAAGCGTCGCTGCAGATTCAGATCCCGATGCGTCTTTGAACTGGAGAACATACTCCTGGGAAATGCGTTCAGTGTGGCTGGAGAATATCCTGCTGCACCGCCCAAAGCGCTGGCTTCCGGAAAATTATCCGAGCTATGACGAATTGCTAGCGGCAGCGGTCGAGGCTGCGGTGAACGATCCACACGCGCCGAAAGATCTCTCGACCTGGCGGTGGGGAGTTTACAACGCCGTGGAAATCCAGCACCCGGTGCTGGGAAAGATTCCGATTGTGCGGCATTGGTCCGGACCCGGCGTGCAGGAACAATCTGGAAGTGGCTATACGGTGAAGGCTGTGTCCCGACGTCACGGACCTTCAGAGCGGTTCACGGCGAATCTGGCGAATCTCGATGAATCCACTTTGAACGTCGTGACCGGGCAAGGCGGGAACTTCCTGAGCCCTCACTATATGGATCAGTGGCAGAACTGGTACGGAGGCACGACGTTAACGCTGCCATTCAGCGCCAAGGCAGTTGAAAGCAGCAAAGCTCACCAACTGGTGTTGGAGCCTGCGACACCCTGACCGCGCGCGGGCTAGAAGAAGTCGATGGCCTTTACATCTCCGATATAGCCGGGGATGTTGATCGACCCTTCGGGGACGAAGTTGTTGATCAGCAGGATATCTTTGTTGGTGTCGTAGACCCGTAAGGCCCCACCCTCAGCTACATATTCCACGTTACGGCTGATGAAACCCTGCAGTCCGTCCACCGTGCCGTTGTCGGGGGGGATGATGACCGAACCGTCGGCGGTCTTGTAGATGGAAAGACAGCCGCGTACTTCTCCGCTGGGGCTGTTCACATCGCCGATGCTCGTGCAATTTTTTGCGCCGATGAAAAGCTGGCCGTTCGTAGTCATATCCATGCGCTGATGGACTCCGTCGGTGATGACAGCGCTGCCGACGACGGTCTGAGAACCGAGGTCCACCACATCAAGACGCCCGCAAACGGTGGCCGCCGTCGTCTGGCCGTCGCACGCGTTGTTGGTGAGCGGGGTTCCCGCAACGTAGAGAGTCGAACCGCTCGCAAAGCCTATGGTCGCGGCGTCGACGGGAATCGTGTTCGTGACGGTGAGCGAGGCCAAATCGAGAATCGAAACGCTGGCCTGGGTACCTCCGCACGGCAAACCACAGTTCATGACGTATGCCGTGCCGCCACTGATGATCGCGTATACCGGCCGGTCGAAGCCAGGAACCACGGTACAAACTGCATTGGGCACGGTGCTCATGCAACTGGTATCGACGGGAGGCACGGCACTCTGCGGAGACAGGAGCGTTATCGAATTCGAATCGTTACTGAGTACCAGGAGTTGTGTTCCGTTCTCATTCGAGAAAACGCTTTGAGCGTTGGTCACGGCGATCATGTTCAGACTGCTGCCGGAGAAGTTCATCACAGCAATCGCGCCGACGAAGGAGAAACCCGAAACAGTAGCGCTAGGCACGGCCGCGTAGGCGATGGGACTTGCGTTAGGAATCACCATGCTCGAGGTCGGTGCAGAAATCCTGACGCTGCCGATCGAGGCCTGGGTAACGGTATTGATCCCAAAAATTGTGTTGCTGCTGGCATCGAAGGCCGCAGCGATGTTTCGTGTCGGAGATAGCGTCATCAAGCCGGGAGCACTTCCGGCGCTCATGGGACTCAGGCCTGGTATGGTGTCATTCTGTCCATTGATGATGTAGATGGCGCCGAAGCTTGTGCCCGTAGTGACGCCTTGCGAAACCATGACCCGCTCGGTGACATGACTTGGGGTTCGGTTGCGATTGTTGTTGTATCCGCCACACGATGCGAGAACGAGGACGGCACAGAATCCGACCACCTTGGCGAGGACGCTTTTCTTCAAACGAACGGCTCCTAACAACATGAAAAAAGAAGATTTAGTCGCGAAATCGAAGATTATAACAGACCTGCGATCTTCAACTGTCGCCTGAACGGGTGAGAAAAACCGTTCAATCGCCCGACCGGCGGCCTCTTTCCGACATGCGAACTGCGTGACGCTTATACGTCGGGAGATTTTCGTAGCTCCTCAGCGAAATTAGATCACCGTAACTAATTCAGTGTTCTTGCGACTCGGAAACCGAGGCCGCCACTGCGATAGTTTTCGAGCGTTGCGCCTGGCCCCGGGCCAATGTTGCGAAATGCAGATCGAATCATGGTTGATGGATCGCCCCAATCGCCGCCGCGAACGACTCGATACGAACAGGAGTTCGTCTCCTTCGCGGAGGGGAAAGGAGCAGTTTTCAACTGCACCGACTCCTGGTACGCAGAGCCGTCGGTCGGAAGGCCTGCATAGGTTGGCGAAAAACAATCCTGCACCCACTGCAATACGTTGCCGTGCATATCGTGAAGGCCGAATTTATTTGGCGAGAACGAGCCTACCGGTGAAGTCTGAACCCATTGGTCTCGACCGGATGCGAGTCCCGAGCAGCAATCCTCGGTACCGTAGTTGGCGTTTTCGTGGCTTGCCGTTTGGCCCCAGGGATAAGGCGTCGTTGTTCCCGCCCGAGCCGCGTACTCCCATTCCGCCTCACTCAACAGCCGGTACTTCTGACTCGTTTGCTGGCTGAGCCAGTGGACATAGTCCTGCGCATCCTGCCACGTAATGCAGACTACGGGATGACTGTCGTCCTGAGTAAAGGAGAGTTTGCGCCATGAAAGAGACGGATCCAGTTTTTCATCTAGCGGTCCGGCCCAAGCGCAGCCCCCAACAGTATCGCGATGAGTAGAGGATGCAAACGCCGCCCACTGTCCGCGCGTGACATCGAACTTTCCGACTGCGAACTGGCCGACATTCACTGTTCTCAATGGACCTTCGATTTCGTCGCGGCCCACTTCGTTTGCGGGCGCCCCCATCGTGAAGTGGCCACCCGGAACGACCACCATCTCGGGGCAGTTCGAACAGTCATGAAATGTCTGTCCTGGCGTGGATTTCGCCGGCATCGGTTTAACGGCGGATGGTGGCGTGGCTTGTAACATGAAGCTCATCGATAGCGCGAGTCCGAGACCTAAAATCCTCATGGCTTACCTTCCGAGAATCAGGCAGTCCCGCCTGGGCGGGAGCTTTAACTCATTGAGATTTTCGCGCTAGGATACGCCCTCCTGTTCAAAGATCTGAAGCGCAAATTTGCCGGCAGCCGCTTGCAGGTTACGGGTTACGCCGTCCGGCTGCGGGCTCCGCCCATTCGCTGTCCCAAGATGCACAAATTGCTGGTCATCCTGTATCCTCGCAATCATGGCTGGCGATATTCTTTCGCGGATCAAGCAATCCCCGGTGCTGTGCGATGGCGCCATGGGAACGCTGCTGTACGCGAAGGGCGTCTTCATCAATCGATCGTATGATGAACTGAACCTGTCGCAACCCGACCTGATTCGGGGAATTCACCACGACTATCTCCAGGCCGGCGCCGAAATCATTGAAACCAATACTTTCGGTGCCAACTCTTTCCGCTTGGGCCGACACAGCTTAGCGGACAAGGTTCAAGAAATAAATCGGGTAGGAGTTCGACTGGCTCGTGAGGCCGCCAAAAGCTTCGATGTGTGGGTCGCAGGATCGGTTGGCCCGCTCGGAACCAGAATTGAGCCATTGGGCAAAACTTCATTCGAAGAAGCCCGCGAAGCATTTCGAGACCAGGTTACGACGCTGGTTGAATCAGGAGTGGATCTCCTGATCCTCGAAACCTTCGGATATCTCGAAGAGATTCACCAAACGATGCTGGCCGTTCGCGACGTGAGCGCGTCCATTCCAATGGTCGCGCAAGTCACGATCGACGAGGACGGGAACTGTCTCGACGGCTCCGATCCGCAGACATTCGTGGCCAAGCTGGAGGAGTGGGGCGCCGACGTGATCGGTTGCAACTGCAGCGTGGGTCCGGTTGCCATGCTGGATGCGATGGAACGAGTGCGCGCCGCGACTTCCCTGCCTCTCGCGGCACAGCCAAATGCAGGCATCCCGCGCTCGGTCGAAGGGCGAAACATCTACCTGTGCTCGCCGGAGTACATGGCAAGCTACGCGCGAAAGTTTGTGGCCGCGGGCGTGCGGCTGGTGGGCGGATGCTGTGGAACTACTCCGGAGCACATCCGGGTAATGAAGTCGGCGCTCCGGGTTGGCGAAGCACGAGGGAAAGCTACTTCAGCACACGTCAGGAGCCAGCCGCAGCCGCAACTAGTCCAGGTGACGCCGTTGGAGAAGCGCTCTCCGGTAGGCGGGAAGCTGGCGCGGGGCGAGTTCGTGACCATGGTGGAGATTGTTCCGCCAAAAGGAATCGATGCGCGCAAGGAGATTGAGGCGGCGCGTTTCGTGAAGTCCGTGGGCGTGGACGCGGTGAATATCCCGGATAGCCCGCGCGCGTCGGCGCGCATGAGCAACCAGGCGCTCTCGATACTGATTGAGCGCGAGGTTGGCATCGAATCGATTTTGCATTACACCTGCCGCGACCGCAACGTGCTCGGGATTCAAAGCGACCTGCTGGGAGCGGCAGCGGTTGGGGTGAGAAATCTACTGTGCATCACCGGCGATCCCCCGAAGATGGGCAATTATCCGGATGCGACCGCCGTCTTCGATGTCGACGCGATTGGGCTGGTGAATATCGTTCACAGCCTGAATCGAGGGATGGATCTGGGAGGAAATCCAATCGGAGCAGGAACAGGATTCGTGATTGGCGTGGGCGCGAACCCAGGCTTGACCGATCTGGATGAGGAAGTTCGCAGGTTCGAGTTTAAGGTCGAAGCCGGGGCCGAGTATGTGGTGACGCAGCCCGTGTTCGACTTGCGACTCCTGGAAAACTTCCTGCGCCGAATTGAGCACTGCCGAATCCCGGTTGTTGCCGGAATCTGGCCGCTGACCAGCGTACGCAATGCCGAATTCATGAAGAATGAGCTGCGGGTATCGGTGCCAGACTCCATCCTGGACCGCATGGCTCGGGCACAAACTCCGGAGGCAGCCCGGTCGGAAGGCGTGGCGATAGCCCGGGAAATGCTGATCGCCGTGCGGCAGACGGTGCAGGGAGCCCAGATCAGCGCGCCGTTGGGCCGTTACAGTTCGGCCGCGGATGTGCTGGAAGCCTTGGGTACGCAGCCCGGCAGCCCAGGCCTAAGCATTCCGGATTGGGACGGTTCCTGTCCTTAATAATTATTCACGGAAAAATCACTGGACACCGTCACGTGTCCCTTCATTACAATAGGGAGTACGGAGCGATTCTCGTTGGCCAAGTTTGAAGAGTGCCTCCAGCGACTGGAGAAAATAGTTCAGGAACTGGAGAAGGGAGAGGTTCCGCTCGAAAAATCTCTCACACTCTTCGAAGAAGGCATGCAACTTTCCTCTGTCTGCCGCAAGGAACTGGAGCAGGCGGAAGGAAAAGTTGAAATTCTGCTGAAAAAAAACGGGAAGCTCCAAGCCGAACCGTTCGACCCGCTAACGGAAAAGGCGCCTGTTCGCCGTTGAGTATTAGGTTCCGTTCGCGAATCGATTCTTCATTGCAGCTGTCTGTGGAGTTGAGGTTGTTCCAGCCCGCTCCGCAGCCCTAGTCTAGCGTCGACGTCTTTTACGACGGTTGATGATGGGGGTTTTATGGCTCAGAGTGTTGTCGTTCTTGAGAACGACCCGCTAGTCGCGCGGTCCCTGGCCGGTGGATTGCGTTCCCACTTCTCAGTACATGTAAGCCGCACCCGTGAAGAACTGCGGGACGACTTGCTGCGAAATCACCCGGAAGCGGTAATTCTTAACATTGAACTTTGGCGCCTGACCGACGTTGAAAGCCTGCACCGCGATTTTCCGGATCTGTCGATCGTGTGCACTCACCGCATTCCCGATGAGGAAATGTGGATGGCTGCCTTGGAGGCTGGCGCGAGCGACGTCTGTCCCGCGGACGATGTAGGCAATGTGCTTACATGCCTTCTGCGTAGTACAGGTGCATCGCGAAGCGCCGCAGCATAATCGGGTCGACTTTCTGTGGGGCGCCCTCATCGGGCGTCCTTTTTTTTCTTCGCGGCACAAAGAAGTTTCCATCTTGCGTGCTTGTTATACTGCCTCCGCATGGTCAAGGAAATTCTGGAACAGGGACAGCGGCTGACCGATGCCGCGCTCGACCGCCTGATCCCGCTTGAAACCGAGAATCCTGCCTCCATTCACAAGGCAATGCGTCACAGTCTGTTTGCCGGTGGCAAGCGACTGCGTCCGGTCTTGTGCATGGAAGCTGGGCGCATGATCGACGGCTCCCTGCCAAAGGGTATTGAGGAACTCGGGGCCGCGTTGGAAATGCTGCACACGTATTCGCTGATTCATGACGACCTGCCGGCGCTCGACAATGATGACCTTCGCAGAGGCCGGCCCACGTGCCACAAAGTTTTCGGCGAGGCCATCGCGATCCTGGCGGGCGATGCGCTGCAGACACAGGCGTACGAAGTCATGTCCCAACTGAAGTGCCCGGCGGAAGCCAGGGTGAGAATCATCGAAGAGATTGCGCGCGGCACCGGGACGGTCGATGGAATGATTGGTGGGCAGGTGGTCGATCTGGAAGCCGAGCATAGCCATCCCACCTCAGAGATGGTCGAGTACATTCACCGCTCGAAAACCGCAGCGTTGATCACGGCGAGCTTAGTCAGTGGTGGTTTGTATGCGGGCGCGAAAGATGTCG
This sequence comes from uncultured Acidobacteriota bacterium, assembly GCA_963820895.1. Taxonomy (GTDB): domain Bacteria; phylum Acidobacteriota; class Terriglobia; order Terriglobales; family Acidobacteriaceae; genus Sulfotelmatobacter. The sequence continues at coordinate 64,516 of CAWGBW010000009.1, read as the reverse complement.
AGACAAAAAAGCTTCGGGCTTTCGGGATGGGCATCGGACTGGCGTTCCAGATCGTTGACGACGTACTCGACGTGACCCAGACCTCGGAGCAACTCGGGAAGACCGCGGGAAAAGACACTGCGTCGGAGAAAGCGACGTACCCTTCGCTGTTTGGAATTGCGGATTCGGTCGCCAAGGCGGATGCACTGGTGAAAAATGCCTTCGACGAACTGGAAAGCTTCGGCGAGCGCGCGAATACCTTGAAAGATCTGGCTCGATTTCTGGTTGAAAGGAAGAATTGAGGTTTTGTCGGCCAGAGGATTGGTGGTTTTTGACAGTGTGGCAAGCCTTTTGCGCTACACCTGTGATAAAAAATGAGTGAAGGCGATGGAGTTCGCCATAACCGCCCGGCCTGATCGGGGCTGATAACTCCTACAGAATTGAACTTCTTTTGTAGGAGCGCTCCAGTGAAAAACGTCCTCGCTATTTCCATCGCCGCCATCGTCGGGGCAAATCTGCGATATTTCCTCAGCCGTCTGGCTGCTCGGGAATTCGGCCTGATGTTTCCCTCCGGAACACTCATCATCAATGTTCTCGGAAGCTTTATTGTTGGTTTCTTTGTGATCTGGACGACGGAAAGAGTGTTGATTGATCCGCGCTGGCGCTTGCTGGTGGTGGTTGGATTTTGCGGATCGTTCACGACCTTCTCAAGCTACGCCTTCGAAAGCATCTCGTACTTCGAGCAAGGACAGTGGGGGCTAATGGCGGCTAACATTCTCGGCAACAATTTACTGTGTCTGGGCGGAGCGCTGGCCGGCATAGGCCTGGCGCGGGCGCTCTGAGTATGTCCTCCAAGCCGGCGTTACAGACGGACCGCCTCGTGCTGCGGCCCTATCGCGAAGCAGACATTCCTGAACTGCTGCCGCTGATCGGCACGCGCGAGGTAGCCGCGACGACGCTGCGGATTGCTCATCCGTATACCGAGCGTGACGCACGAGCCTTCTTTGCGCTTGCCGAAGACCCCGACAAACTCTGGCTGGCGATTACGTTGCGCGGTGAAGGGCAACAGATCGGCGGCATTGGTCTGCGAATCGAGATGCAACAGCAACATGCTGAACTCGGTTACTGGCTCGGCGTGCCCTACTGGGGACAGGGTTACGCCACAGAAGCATCGCGAGAAATGCTTCGATACGGTTTCGAAGACCTGGGACTGCACCGCATTTTTGCTTCGCACTTCAAGCACAATCCTGCGTCGGGTCGGATTCTGAAAAAACTGGGGATGAAACACGAAGGCTGCCAGCGCGAGCATCTTCGCAAGTGGGATCAATGGGTGGATTCGGAGTTGTACGGGCTGCTACGGCACGAGTGGCAGTCTTCCGGGGAGGTTCGCTAGTAAAATGCCTGATGCGATGGCAGCGCGAATCACGATTTATCTCAATGACACCGACACGTGGCATCATCGGCCACTGCATATGGAAATCCTCGCCTTCCTGCGGAAGGAAAATGTGCAAGCCGCAACTGCCACTCACTTTGTTGCGGGATTTTTGGGAAGACAAAGGCTGGAGGCGGCGCACCTTGTAGAAGCCGGCGGGAAGTTGCCGGTTGCCATCACGTTCGTTGATACCGATGAACAGGTGGAGCGTGTGCTTCCGACCTTGAAGGAAATGGCTGCACATAAACTGATCGTGCGTGAGAACGTGGCGCTTGAGCAAGGCAATCTCGACTGACATGTCTTCGAACCTCTCGGCTGAATCTCTCGACATCCTGGCGATCGCAGCGCACCGCGATGACGTGGAACAAACTTGTGGCGGCACGCTGTTGAAGGCCTCGCAGCTTGGGCAGCGCACCGGGGTCCTCGACCTAACCAAGGGAGAGATGGGGACGCGCGGCAGCGCGGACGACCGCGAGAATGAAGCGAACGATGCAGCGAAGCTCCTGGGCGTCATATGGCGGCAGGCTCTCGATATTCCCGACGGCCGGGTTGAGAACACCTGGGAGAACCGACTGAAGGTGGCGAAAGTGATCCGCGAGACGCGGCCGCGAGTGGTGATCCTGCCATATTGGAAAGGCCGGCATCCCGATCACTACACGGCGTCGATCCTGGGATATGAAGCCTGTTTTCTCGCAGGACTTTCCAAGCTGACTTTCGACGATTCCGCAGGCGGGCAAGAATCCGGCGGTGCTCAACTTCTTCCACATCGTCCTTTCAAGATTGTTTACGCGACACTGTACTACGACATTCGTCCGACTTTTGTGGTTGACATCAGCGAGCAGTTCGAAGGCAAGTTTGCGTCGATCATGGCTTACAAGACGCAGTTCAGCGATCAGGAAGCCGGTAAGGATCTCTTCCCTGCTCAGGCTGAAATTCGAGCGCGGGTGGACTCCATGGCTCGTTTCTATGGCGCGCTGGGCGGGGTCACGCACGGCGAGCCTTTCCTGCAAAAAGAGGTCGGCCTGGTCGACGATCTTTTGGCCATTCCCGTCAAATCCATTTAGCATGGCTGGGTCCGACTATTTCAGAGGAGAACCCGCTTATATGTCTCGTCTTGTATGGGCACTCGTCGCCAGCCTGGCAATTGCCGCATCCGCCGCCGCTCAAGCCGGAACCTGGCAGATCGATCCCAACCACTCATCCGCGCAATTTGCAGTCAAGCACCTAGCCGTGTCCACCGTCCGAGGAGCGTTCACGAAAGTGAGCGGATCGGCGAAATATGATCCTGCCGATCCGAGCAAGACTTCGCTCGAAGCAACGATTGACGCAAACTCGGTGGACACTCGCGTCGAAATGCGCGATAACGACTTGCGCAGCCCGCGCTTTTTCGATGTGCAAAAATATCCGACGATTACGTTTCATTCCAAGCAAGTCAAGGTCGTGGGGCCCGGAAAATTGCAGATTGGCGGCGACCTGACAATCCACGGCGTGACCAAGGATGTCGTTCTCGACGTCGATGGACCTTCCGAGCCGATCAAAGATCCCATGGGCAAGGGGCAACGCATTGGAGCGTCGGCGACGACCAAGGTCAACCGGCAGGATTTTGGCATTACTACGATGCCAGGGGGAATCGGAGACGAAATCACCATCACGATCGACGTCGAAATGACCCAATCAAAGTAGCCGCAGAATCAGGTAGCAAATGATCGGGCCGCAACGTGGAATGTTGCGGCCCGTCGTTATTCCGTCCCGCAGTAGTCGTTATTCCGCCCGCCCTAGAAGATCTTTCGGAAAAGCCAGAACAACGATCCGGACAGGAGCATGGCCACGGGAAGCGTGAGCACCCATGCAAGCGCCAGGTTTCGAACGGTGGACAACTGTATGCCCGATCGATTCGCGGCCATGGTGCCGGCCACTCCCGAGGACAGCACATGGGTCGTGCTGACCGGGAGGCCAAATCCATCCGCAGCGCCAATCGTGGCCATCGCGGTGATCTCGGCTGCGGCTCCCTGAGCGTAGGTGAGATGCTCCTTGCCGATCTTCTCGCCGACGGTAACGACGATCCGTTTCCAGCCGACCATCGTTCCCAGGCCCAATGCCATGGCGACCGCAACCTTCACCCAGGTGGGAATGAATCGTGTTGAGTGATCCACATGCTTCTTGTAGTTGGCGAGAATCGCGGCATCTGCAGCGGCAAATTTCGGTTGCCCACTCTTGCCGGTTATCCGCAAAACCTCGCTCAGCAGGTAGAGATCATTGCGGAAGTTACGAACGCGATCGTTGGGAACGTTTTTCAGCTCCTTGTAGATGCTGGTTTCGGTGCCCACATCGTTGACCAGCGTGCGCATCGCGAGCATGGTGTTTGGAGTGAATTGCTTGTTGCGGATGAATTCCGTCAAATCGTCGCGGGCGTCGCCAATGACTGCTCCGGGCGTCACATAATGGTCGAGCGCCTGAGCTGCCTGCTGCGAAACGGCGATGAAGTCCTGGGACTCCTTGTACGTCACCGCGTGATTGAGTGCATAAGCCGTCGGAACGGTTCCGATCAAAATCAGCATGATCAGTCCCATGCCCTTTTGACCGTCGTTTGACCCGTGAAAGAAGCTGACACCGGTGCAGGTCAAAACCAGCAGGCAGCGAATATAAAACGGTGGAGGCTCATTGCCTTCCGGCGCCTTATACAGCTTCTCGTCGTGAATGACGGCGCGTGCCGCCAACAGGAGTAACGCGGCGACGCCGAAGCCGACCAACGGAGAGAGCAGCAAAGACTTGCCGATGTTCAGCGCTTGTCCCCAATCGACACCGGATGTTCCGGTCCGTCCTGCCATCATCTGGTTGGCAATCCCCACTCCAATAACGGATCCGATGAGGGTGTGAGAACTGGATGCCGGGAGGCCGAAGTACCAAGTGCCCAGATTCCAGAGGATCGCCGAAACCAACAAGGCGAACACCATCGAGAAACCAGCCTTGCTGCCGACTTGCAAGATCAATTCGACGGGCAGGAGCGAGACGATGCTGAAAGCGACCAGTCCCGAAGACGACCATCACTCCGAGGAAATTCCAGAAGCCGGACCAGACCACCGCGACGTGAGGTTCCAGCGAGTGCGTGTAGATCACCGTGGCGACAGCATTCGCGGTGTCGTGAAATCCGTTTACAAATTCGAACCCGAGGGCTACGAGCAATGCGATTCCCAGTAGTACGTAGGGAAGAATGGAATCGCTGTGCATCGCCGAAAGGTCGCCGAGCAGATGCGCTCCCGCGTAGGAGAAGCCGATGATCAGCACGATTCCGAAAACGATCATGCCAATCTTGCCGGGCGAACGAGACAGCTTGGCATCTAGGACAGTGGGACTGGCTGAAGCCATTGGAATCCTCAGTTGTTCCGAATTTTGATCCGAACCGCGATCAAGGAATTGCGGAACTATAGAGAACGAATGTTACGGGCAAGTGAATGGGAGGTTACAAGATGATTTTTTGTGACAGCGAACGATGCGCGAATCGCTATTTCTTTAGGGCGACTGCCAGCCCGTCGCGAATTGGCAGAATAGTGGTGTGGAAATCTGTCGAGTCGTAAAGGTTACGATTAAATTCGAGGATGGCTTTTGTGGTCGCTTCCTTCGGATTCTTTTCGGCAACCCGTCCGCTCCAAAGCACGTTGTCAGTAATGAACAGTCCACCTTTACGCAGCCTGGGCGCCACCAACCGCAGCACACGTGGATAGTCTTCCTTATCGACATCGTTGAAGATGATGTCGAATTCGGTCTTCTGCTCAGAGAGAACTTCCAGCGCGTCGCCGGTGTGGAGGGTGATACGGTTCGAAACTCCTGCACGAGCGAAATAACCCCGAGCTCGTTCGGCGTTTTTTGAATCGCCGTCGGTGTAAATCACTCTTCCCTTCTCGCCAACCGCGCGTGCCCACCAGATCGTGGAGTATCCAATGGCAGAGCCTAGCTCAAAGACAGTTTTGGCATTGATGGAGAGCGCTAGTTGCTCCAGAACTCGAGCGACGGCGGGGCCAACGATCGGGATGTTGTGCTCAGAGGCGTAGTCCTCCATTTCGGATAAGACTTCGTCCCGCTTCGGCAGCATCGAGTAGAGATAGTCATCGACGGGGCCCGAGGTGGTGAAGTTGTAGTGTCGCCAGCGTGCGGGACTGTCTTTCTTCTTCTGAGTCACTGTCTTGCCTTTCGAGGAACTGCGATTTCAGCCGCCGATTGTCTGGCCTGGTTTCATCTCGAGCACTTCGATTCCGTGGAACCAACTTTTGCAGTTCACCGGGGCGTCCGGTCAGCACTGGAAACGTGCCAAAATGCATCGGAATCACCGTTTTTGCCTTCAGCAGGTTGCAGGCATAAGCCGCTTCGCGAGGTCCCATCGTGTAGTGATCGCCGATTGGGATCATGGCAATCTCCGGAGCATAGAGTTCGCGAATGATCGCCATATCACCGAACACGTTCGTGTCCCCGGCATGATAAACCTTCACGCCGTTTGAGAACTCGATCACGTATCCGCAAGCTTCGCCGCCATAGACCATCTGGTCGCCATCCTGAATGCCGCAGGAATGATCGGCGTGGACCATGGTGACCTTGATGTCTGCCACGGTTTGAGTGCCGCCCTTGTTCATCTCGGCAGTTTGTTTTACGCCTTTTTTCTTCAGCCAGCCGACAAGCTCGGGAATTCCGACGACGATGGGATTGTGCTGTTTGCAGATCTCGACGGCATCGCCAATATGATCCCCGTGGCCGTGTGTGCAGAGGACGACGTCGAGTTTCTTTATTTTCTTTTCGGAGTCGGGACAGGCCGGGTTGTTCATAACCCAGGGATCGATGATGACAGTTTTGCCTGCGGGAGTCTCGATGCGGAATGTTGCATGACCCAGCCAGGTCAGCTTGACGCCTTTCAAATTCATGATTGGCTCAACTCCTCATTTCTTGTGGGGTGATTGTTCAGGCAGAGTTCCGGAGGTGGCGCAAATCTGGCGCGTTTTTCAATCTTTTGCCCACCTAGTTTAATATGAAACGCCATGTCAGAACTTAAGGTGCTGATTTCGCGGCAGGATGTTGCCAAGCGTGTTTCCGAACTCGGCGCGCAAATTACAAAAGATTTCAAAGGACAGTCGGTGATTCTTGTCGGCGTGCTGAAGGGAGCCGCGATTTTCCTCGCCGACCTGGCACGGAGTCTCGATCTGGACGCGACCTTTGACTTCATCGGGGTCTCCAGCTACGGCAACCGCCCCACTCCCACGCAGGAATTGAAGACCGGCTGGGATTCCACGGGCGAAGTGAAGCTGACCAAAGATGTGGATCAGACGCTGAAAGGCAAGAACATTATTCTGGTGGAAGACATCCTGGATACGGGCTTAACGATGACTTACCTGAAGAAACTCTTGATGGCGCGCCAGCCGCATACTCTCAAAATCGCGGCACTACTCGACAAACCATCGAGGCGCAAGCTGCCGCTTGAGGGAGACTACGTAGGTTTCAAGATTCCAGACGAGTTTGTTGTCGGCTACGGACTCGACTATGCAGAGAGATATCGCACTCTGGCTGACATTTGTGTCGTGCCCAGAGAGTAGTTCGGCGCAATCGTTTCTAGTTTTTTCTTCAACGCACCGCTCTTCAAAGCAGCGATCCCAGAAGCATAACGGGGCCATGAAATGCGGCTGCTATCATACGAGTGATGGGTTCTGTGACTTCCAAATCAGACCGCTTGCCGGTGGAATCGTTGCTGCTCGAGGTGGCCGACGTTCTGGCCACATCGCTCGATCTCGACACAACGTTGCGGCGGGTTTCAGAGGTCGTGCGCAAGGTTATTGATTACGAGATTTTCGCGATCCTGCTGCTGAATGAAAAGACCCAGGAACTGCGCTTCCGCTTTCAGGTTGGGTATCCGCCGGAGTTTGCGGATCGGACCCGGATCAAAGTGGGCGAGGGAGTGACCGGCCTTGCTGCCCAGTCCCGACAAGCCGTCCTGGTAGAGGATGTCCGCGACGATCCTCGATATATCGAAGCCGTGCCAAACGTCTGCTCGGAATTGGCGATCCCGTTAATCACCAAGAACCGCGTCATCGGGGTAATCGACCTCGAGGCGCGCGAGCCCGGGTACTTCACCGAGGAACATAACCGCGTGCTGACGCTGGTCGCCTCGCGGATGGCCGCCGGCATCGAAAACGCGCAACTTTATACGCGCACGACCAAGCAGGCGCGAATCCTTCTTTTGTTGAACGAAATCGCTCGGGAACTGACGTCGATTTTGAACCTCGACGAGCTTCTCGGCCGGATCGCAGAGTTGGTGCGCCGCCTGATCGACTATCAGATGTTCAGCATTCTGCTTCTCGATTCGACGGGGGAGAAGCTCGAACATCGATTTTCCCTGCGCTTCGACGAAAACATTCATTTGAAGAATGAAATCCCCCTTGGAAGGGGAATTGTCGGTGCTGCGGCGGAAACTCAGCAAGCGGTGCTGGTTCCGGATGTAACCAAGGATCCTCGGTACGTGGAAGCCAATCCGGAGACGCGCTCCGAGATGGCTGTGCCGCTGATCTACAAGAGCAAAGTCGTTGGCGTACTCGATCTTGAGCACACGCGGCGAGGATTCTTCACTGAAGAACACCAGCGCACGATGACGACATTGGCGGCACAGATCGCCATCGCGCTCGAAAATGCGCGGCTGTATGAAGAGATCGAACGCCAGGAACGCCGGTTGGAGCGCGACCTGTCGCTCGCACGTGAACTCCAAGGGCGGCTCCTGCCGCAGACGAACCCGAAGCTGGCGCATCTTGATGTTGCGGCGAAATTCGTCCCGGCACGAGCCATTGGCGGCGATCTATACGATTTCATTCCTTACTCGATGTCCAGGCTCGGGCTGGTCATCGGAGATGTCAGCGGAAAAGGCGCGCCGGCCGCGATTTACGCTGCGCTGGTCAGCGGAATTATCCGGTCACATGCACCGATTGAACCCGCGCCGTCTGAAATGCTTTCGGCGGTGAATCTGTCGCTGGCAGAGCGGCGGATCGAGGCTCAGTTCGTATCGATCATTTATGCCCTCTGGGATGACGAGCACCGCACGCTGACGGTTTCGAACTCGGGACTTCCCCGCCCTATTTATGTGCACGGCGGCAAGAATGAGGTGATCGAGGCAACCGGACTGCCGCTTGGACTTTTCGACGAAGCGGAGTACGACGAGTTTCAGTTCAAGATGAAACCTGGAGAAATGTTTGTCTTCTTCAGCGATGGCATTTTGGACGCGCGCAACCGCAAGGGCGATCTTTTTGGACGCGGCCGGGTGGAAAAGATTGTGTCCGAGTGCGTGGACAAATCGGCCCAGTGCGTAGTTGACTCGCTGTTCAAGGCTGCTGCAGAGCACTCCGCGGGAGTGGAAACCTTTGATGATCAGACGGTCGTCGCGATCCGGGTGCGCAGCGGGACGCACGCAAAGAAGAAATGACGGTCCGTCGTTATAGCGCTGCGGAGCGCCCTCCTGGGTTTCTTTTTCGCGAGAGTAATGGTCGCGCGCGGGTTCTCCAGTGCGAGGGGATTCCCCTAACGAAGCTGGCGGACAGATACGGGACGCCCCTCTACGTTTACTCTTCCGCTACGATTCACGAGCGCTATGAGGCGTTCGACTCCGCGTTTCGCGACGTGCCACACACGATCTGCTATTCCGTAAAAGCAAACTCAAATCTCAGCATTCTCAAGATGCTGGCGCGAAAGGGCTGCGGCTTCGACGTAGTGTCGGGAGGCGAACTGGCACGTGTCGTCAAGACTGACCGCAAAGCTGTGAGGCAGGTGGTTTTTTCTGGAGTGGGGAAAACCCGCGAAGAACTCGTGGCCGCCATCAAAGCCGGGATACTGCTATTCAATGTTGAAAGTGAGTCGGAGCTGGCAGTTCTGGGTGAGTGTGCACGGCGTTTGCGCAAGACCGCGCCTGTGGCGTTGCGCGTAAATCCCGATGTAGCCGCCGAGACGCATCCCTATATCTCAACCGGACTGCACAAGCACAAATTTGGCGTACCGATTGGCAATGCCCGAGCGCTCTATGCCAAGGCGGCTCGCGAGAAATATCTGGCAGTTCGCGGCGTCAGCGTTCATATCGGCTCCCAGATAACCGATCCGGCTCCCTTTGCTGAAGCGATGGCTCGGGTTGCAGACCTGGTGCGAGAACTGAGGTCCGACGGGCACAACATTGAATTCGTCGATGCCGGCGGAGGCCTGGGCATTTCGTACGACAAGCCGAACGCGTCCGATTTCGAGGCCTACGTCAAGACCTACGCGCGCGAACTTGCGTCTCCGTTGAAAGATCTGGGAGTACATCTGCTGCTTGAGCCGGGGCGCTCCATTGTCGCCCCAGCCGGACTTTTGCTGACCCGGGTTGTGTACAAGAAAGAGAACGAGGGCAAGCGCTTCTTGATCGTAGACGCTGCTATGAATGATCTAATTCGTCCTGCCCTGTACGGTGCTTATCACGAAATTGTCCCGGTGATCCAGCAGGCGAATCGCTTGGGTGAGACCGAGGTGGCGGATATTGTGGGACCGGTGTGTGAGACAGGCGATTTCTTCGCGCGTGATCGGGAGCTGCCAATCGTGGCTGAGGGAGAATTGCTGGCTATTCTCGACGCCGGAGCTTACGGAATGGTGCAGGCTTCGAACTACAACACGCGTCCGCGACCGGCAGAGTTACTAGTTCATGGAAAGTCCGCGGATGTAATCCGGCGGCGAGAGACTCTATCGGATCTGCTGCGGGGAGAATTGTAGGGTTAACGCGACCGCATCATCCGCCGTCCCGTCGTCGTAGACTCTGACCAGGAAGGTCCGAGTCATTTGACAGCGATCTTTTGGTAGATCGCATTTAATAGAGTCGATCGTCCGTCATCCTGCGCGATGTCCCAAAACATCATTCCTCCCAGATTTTGCTTAAGCGCATAGTCCGCCTTGTACGCAATCGATTCGGCATCCTCATAGCTGATCATCGTCTTTGTCTCTTTGCTATAGAGCCACGGCACCTTCGCTTCGGCGTCCCAATAGCGGCGAAACGTACGGATATAGGTTTCTTCGATCTCACGGAAGCTGAGGACGCCGTCGTCACCCGCTCGTCCGCCGTATTTCTGATACAGCCCGTGATTCACGTCCCGTACGCCGGTCCATATCTGCCCGTAGAACGGGACTCCCAAAACAATCTTCGCCGGAGGCACACCCTGTCCCAGATACCAGCGCACCGCGGCGTCACAACTCGCGTACTTGGCATTGTCTTCGGTTGCGCTTGCGGGAGAAAAGAGTCCGCTGTGATGAAAGGTCACCGTAGGCTCCATTTCATTCATGTCATAGCACATCAGGTTGAACCGATCCAGAACGGCGGATAATTCCGGGGTCGCGAGGTCCTGCAAGTGACTTCGATAGCAAGTTGATGCGATCGTGAGTAAGGCCCGACGTGCGTTTCCCGATGCATCGAGGTCTCGACGGAGCTGCTTCAGCAAGAGGACAAAGTTTTCCTTGTCACTTCGCCGTTTGTGGTCGGTTGGTTTTCCTCCTGTAACCGGATACTCCCAATCGATGTCGAGGCCATCGAAGGAATATTTCTGGAGAAGTTCCACGCAAGATGCGGAAAACCTTCTTCTCGTCCGGTCAGTCGCCGCGAGATCAGAAAAATACGTAGACCCGCTCCATCCGCCGACCGATAGCAGGATCGACAAGTCTGGGTTGCGAGTTCGCAGCTTCGCCAGCAACGCAAGATTGGGAATGTCCACATCCGGATGGCCCAAGACGCAAACGCCTTGGGAACTCGGTTTCACCTGCGAATAGATCAGGTGGGTCAATAACTGAACTGGGCTGTTTTCGAACGCGTAACCTGCGGCGCTGCTTTTGCCGTAATAGTAACCAACGATCTTCCTGGTTCCGGGCTGCTGAGACGCTGCCGGCAAAGTCAGAATTGAAAGTAGGAAGCCCAGCAGACAGCCGGCTACGCGAAACGTTCCTGCAAGAGTCACTCTGATGTCCTCAGTATGGTGAGGTTCATGCAGGAATGCGGGATGATGCACGGGAGCAGCAATCTGACGACTCCTACTCCAGCTGTCGCTCGCCCCACTTTAATTTCGAGCGAAGGACATTGAAGTAATCCCCGCCCGTCCGAAATAATTCGACCTCATGCTCGGAACGGCGACACCGCACGCGATCCCCATTGCGTAGATCGAGCCCGGGTTGGCCGTCAAGGCTCAGGTAGGCTAGTTCATCGGCAATGCGCAGTACGATCTCAATCTCAACCGAATCGGGCACAACCAGGGGACGGTGCGTCAAGGCATGCGGGGCTACGGGGGTGATCACTAAAGCCTTCACTGTCGGCATGAGCACAGGACCGCCGGCGGAGAGCGAATACGCAGTCGAGCCGGTCGGAGTTGCGACGATCATTCCGTCAGCGCGATAACTGGAAACGAAAGTTTTGTCGATGTAGAGGTCGTAGGTATTCAAGCGAGCCAAAGCCGTCTTGTTTACTACAGCGTCATTGAAGACGAGATAACTTCCGCGCACCGTTTCGCCCCGGAGCAACTCGCATTCCATCAAGGCGCGGTGCTCAATGGCGGCGCGTCCCTGAGCTATGGCGTCGAGCATCTGGTAAAGCGACTGCAGGGGAACTTCAGTCAGAAAGCCGAGAGAGCCAAGATTCACCCCGAGCAATGGAACATCGATGGCAGCGGTAGCCCTGGCAGCTGACAGAAGCGTGCCATCCCCCCCAAGAACTACCACCAAGTCCAGAGCTCGCGACCCCATCTGGGCCCGAGGCACTACCTCCCTGCCGGAATCGTAGGTCGCGGTTTCCTGGTCGATCACGACCCCATAGCCGTGTTCATCGAGCCAGGCGAAGAGATCGGGGAGAATATCCGCAACAGCGGTTCGCCCTGGACGCGAAATAATGGCGGCGATTTTCTTGGTGTTCTGGGAAGTCGTCATCGCGATGAGAAAGAGTGATTGTACAGAAAGTTACGGAATTGCCGCATGGGCAAGCGAAGGCGAAGGATCAGAAGATCCCATATAGAAGGAACTCCCGATTCCCTTCCGCGCCGAGGATGGGGGATTCGATGGCATCGGTCTGCCTCGGTTCGAGCGCTAGAAGCGCGTCCCGGACCTTCTGCAATGCGGCTTGCTGAGCTTGCGCATCTCGAACGATGCCACCCTTGCCCACATGTTCCCTGCCGGCTTCAAACTGCGGCTTCACCAGCACCACAATCTGGCGACCAATACGATCCTCTTTGATGATTGGAAAAGCCGAGTTAATGACGGCCGGGAGTACAAGGGTCGCGGAGATGAAAGAAACGTCCATGGCGATGAAGTCGGCGGAATCTTGCAAAATCTCTCGCGTCAGATAGCGCGCGTTTGTTTTCTCGAGCAGGCGGACACGATCGTCCTGGCGCAGCTTGAAATCCATCTGGCCATAGCCGGTGTCGACTGCAACGACGTGGGCGGCGCCGTGCTGGAGCATGCAATCGGTGAATCCCCCGGTCGATGCTCCGACGTCGAGACAGGTCTTGCCGCGAACCTCGATCTTCCAGTGCTCGAGTGCGCGCTCCAACTTGAGCGCGCCGCGGCTGACGTATTTCAAATCTTCGACGAGAAGCCGAATTGCGCTCACTTCGTCGACCTGCGCTCCGGATTTGTCTAGTTTCTGCTCGTTCACCAGAACTTTGCCGGCAATAATCAACGCTTGCGCACGTTCGCGAGATGCGGCGAAGCCGCGATCCACCAGCAATTTGTCGAGGCGAAATTTCAGAGAGTTCTCGATGAACGAATGCGATGCTCGGCCAAAAAGTTTCAGCACGAGGGCACTGGCTCAGCATTCTACTCGCGCGATGTGCCACGAAAGTGCCAGCACTCGCTTCAGTGCAAACTGTTAAACCGTCTACAAGTGAGTCACTTACGCGGGCGCAAGGGCCCTTTTCCACAATGATTTCCACGAAGTTGTTGAAAACTTTTTAGCGGCAGTAGCTTCGCAGAAAAGTGAAACGCCGCCTCGATGAGGCGGCGTCAGAAATCGGGGGGCTTCTGAAGTTATCCGGCAACTTCTTCCAATAGTTTCTGATCGATGTCGAAGTTGGCGTGCACATTCTGCACGTCGTCATGATCTTCAAGCGCTTCCATCAGACGGATCATGGTGTTGGCAGCCGGTCCCTCAAGCTTGATGTAATTCTGAGGAATGAAAGAAACGCTGGAAGACGCTGGCGTAATGCCCGCGCCTTTCACGGCCTCAAGGACCCCTTCGTAAGCAGACGGCTCAGTCGTAATTTCCCAGTTTTCGCCGTCATCGTGCAGGTCCTCACCGCCCGATTCGAGCACGATGTTCATCAAGTCGTCCTCTTTCGCGACGGCTTTGGGAATGATAATGTCGCCTTTCTTGTGGAACATCCAGGAGACGGCGCCTGCTTCGGCCATGTTGCCGCCGTTCTTGCCGAACACGTGACGGATTTCGCTGACGGTGCGGTTGCGGTTGTCGGTGTTGATGTCGAGAAGGACCGCGACGCCCCCTGGGCCATAGCCTTCAAGGTTGAACTCTTCGAAGTTAACGCCGGGCAGCTCACCGGTACCCCGCTGGATCGCCCGCTTGATGTTGTCAGCAGGCATGTTCTCAGCCTTGGCCGCGACAATAGCGGTTCTCAGGCGCGGGTTGGCATCGGGATCTCCGCCGCCGTTTTTCGCGGCGATGCTGATTTCCTTGATGAGTCGGGTGAAAATCTTGCCGCGCTTGGCATCGAGCGCGCCCTTCTTGTGCTTGATTGTGGCCCATTTAGAATGGCCGGACATGGTTCGACCTCGTATTTAAAGATCTTGGATGGCGCAGGATTCGCCTTTAGAGGAGATCACAGGATTTGCCTCGATAACAATGCAGGCGAACAGGAATTATAGCACTTTCCTTCCGGGCAACGCATGGGATGTTGCTGCCTCGTGCAACATTCTCGTGCAACATTGCGGATATCGAGTCCGCTTCGACGCCTTGACTCACTGGAAGGGGGGCACCTAACATTCCGATGGCGAGCGGCGTAAAGCTCTATGACAGGCCAGTTCTTTGGACACTACAGAATTATCGAGAAAATCGGCTCGGGCGCGATGGGAGATGTTTTCCGTGCACGCGACGAAAGACTGGGCCGTGACGTAGCCATCAAAATCATACGCCCGTCGTCCAGCCAGAACCCTGACCATCTCCGGCGCTTTGAACTGGAGGCCCGAGCTGCGGCCGCTCTCAATCATCCCAATATTCTTGCAATCTACGATGTGGGTTTTGAAGGCAGCAGTCCCTACATCGTTTCAGAGCTTCTCGAGGGCAAAACGCTTCGCATTCGGATCGCCGGCCTTCCGGTACCGGTCCGCGATGCATCAAACTACGCTCTGCAAATCGCCCAAGGACTCACGGCAGCGCATGAACGCCACATTGTCCATCGGGACCTGAAACCTGAGAATGTTTTTCTCACTAACGACGAGCGGATCAAGATCCTTGACTTCGGCGTCGCCAAACTTCAGGCCGCGCCGGACGAAACCTTAAACCCCGAAGACCTTCCAACCGTCACCAAGCATGGCGCCGTGATTGGCACGGTCGCTTACATGTCTCCGGAGCAACTGCGTGCCAAGGCCGTGGACCACCGCAGCGATATCTTCAGCTTTGGCGCCATTCTCTACGAAATGATGACCGGGAAGCGCGCTTTCCGGGGCGAGACGGAAGTGGACACGATGACGGCCGTCCTTCTCGAAGAGCCGTCTACTGGAAACTTCGAACAAGCGGCCATCCCGGCGGCCTTTCAGGACATCGTCCGGCACTGTCTGGAAAAGGATCCGGAGAATCGATTTCAGTCCGCTAAAGACCTGGTTTTTTCCCTGCAAACTGTTAGCGGTGCCTCAGCGAGCGCGACCGTTGTCATTCCTAAGCCGAAGCCGAAACCGAAACCTGTCTCACGGCTTCCCTGGGCCGCTGTAGCTTTGCTGTCGCTGGTGAGCATCGCCCTGGCCACGATCCTCCTGTTTCGCGCTCCGGCGGTCCACCCGGCTTACACTCGGTTGACGTTCGACGCAGGCACGGTTTATGCGGCGCGCTTCGTGCCCAAAGGCGAATCAGTCATCTACAGCGCCTCGTGGGATGGCAAGCCGTCGCAGCTGTTCTCGACCATCGGAAGCTCACGGCAATCCCAGCCGCTCCAGTTCAAAGACGCAAATCTGCTAGGGGTTTCAAAAAATGATGAACTGGCTCTCGCATTGCGCGGAACTCACTCCGGCATGATGGAAACGATCAATGGGATGCTGGCCAACGCGCCACTTGCCGGAGGATCTCCCCGGGAAATTCTTCCCGATGTGCGATGGGCAGACTGGGACACAAAGAAAGACCTGGCGGTGGTCCACTACGTCGATGGGCAGAGCCGTCTCGAATATCCCGTCAACAAAATCATCTACCAAAGTGGAGGATGGATCAGCAATATTCGTTTTAATCCCGACGGCGACAAGATCGCTTTCATGGACCATCCGGCGCCTTGGGACGATCGGGGCACTGTTCGCGTGGTTGACATGGCCGGACATGTCACGACTCTGTCGAAAGAATGGGATTCAGAAGGCGGATTGGCCTGGCGCCCCGACGGGAAAGAGATCTGGTTTACCGCGATCGAAAAGGGCAGCAGTATCAGCCTCTTTGCCGTGAATCTCTTAGGCAAGATTCGTGGCTTGCTTGATCTTCCGATGGGAGTCGCGATGCAGGACATCGCGCGAGACGGCCGGGTTCTGGTTGCCCTGAATTCAAAGCGGGTGGCGATGGGCTATACAACGGCCGGCAACCAGGAAGATATTGAACTCTCGTACCACGATTGGAACTCCGCCCGCGACATTTCTTCCGACGGTCAGTTCGTTCTGTCAGAGGATTCCAGTGAAGCCGCCGGCCCGGGATACGCGGTCATTAGTCGAAAAGTCGACGGGACATTGCCTGTTCGTCTTGGAGAAGGCAGCGCCGGGGGGCTGTCGCCGGACGGCAAATGGGCAATCTCGGTTTCGACAAGCCAGGCTCCTCAGATCACGCTTCTTTCCACTGGACCGGGACAACCCCGCGTCATCAACGTCACAGGTGTGGAGCACATTCACAACGGGTGGGCCCGATTTCTGCCCGACGGAAAGCGCATCGCGCTCAATGGAGCCGAGGGTAGTCACGCCTCGCGATGCTACGTCGTGGACGTTTCGACCGGGATTGCGAAGACCACGACGCCAGACGGCGTCGTCTGCGGACCGATTTCTCCGGATGGCAAGAGCATTGTTGGGGTTCGGCCCGACCGTTCCAGTGGAATTTATTCTCTTGAAGGTTCTCCTGACGGAGGCGCGCCCCGGTCCATACCGAGCGCCAATAGCAATTTCACCGCGGTGCAGTGGTCGACCGACGGTTCAGCCCTGTACGTGTACCATCCCGGCGAATTCCCCAGCTTGGTTTTCAGATTGGATATTGCATCCGGGAAAGAAACGGCAGTTAAGGAATTGAAACCCTCGGCGCCCGCCGGCGTGGTGACGGTTGCTCCCGTGGTAGTGAGCCGCGACGGAAAGTATTTCGCTTACAGCTACAACCAGACTTTGTCGATTCTTTACATCATTTCCGGACTGCAATAGTTATCAACGTCACTCCAGCGGTCCGTCGAAGTCGGATCCCACATAGTGAAAGAAGATTGATGTCGATGTCTGATTGTCGCCGAGTGGACGGCGATAGTGAGGAAGTTTGGTTCCGCGATAGACGAGGCCGTCGCCCAGGCCTTGATAGACAGTGACCGTCCCGTTGGGAGTCTGTAAATGAATTGGCCACGGGGTTGCCAAGTCCGGTTCGGGAGAGAAATCCAGGCACAGCGTAACGCTGAATTCGCACTGGGCGCGGTCGATATGCTGCTTGAGTTCGGCGCCGCCTAGATATGAGGCGAGATAGACATATGAGGGCCTCAGCTTTTCTCCCGCAACAACGCTCAGGGCCGGCGTGAGTTGACGATGGAAGTAGCGCGCGACCGGTTCGTTGTAAGCAACGTAGCGTCGGTCACTCTGACGATCCCCGAGTTTGACTCCTCCGGTGCGGATAAGCTGACGGTAATAGCGCCGCAAAGTCGCGACGTGAAACGGATGAAGCAATTCCGCCAGAGGCGCAAATCCGGTGCGCTGGAACATTGCGGCGGCGGACTTGAATTTCTCTTCTTGCGCGTCCCGATGGCCCGTGATGTCTTCGGGAATGAGAATGCCGGCCGCGAGCAACAAGGCCTTCGAATTTGCCGGAATGGATGATGGGACGGGTCCCTTTTCATTTTGCAGTGAGCGAACCAGGGCCTCGAGTTCGGGTCCCAACCAGAATGGCAGCAGCGCTCCACTGGCATGCGTGCGGACCCAGGCGATGGTGTTTTGAAGCGCGAAGCCGGAAACAGTCTCCTCAGTTTCGCGCAGTTCCGCAGGAAGGTCGCCCGCCGAGGCGACGAAGCAGCCAGAATTCAGAAACAGCGGCTGATCCCCGCGCGACTGTTCCTGAAAACGCCCTCGTGCGGTCTGAGGCACAAGGTGCCAGGGCATTTCGTCGAGCAGGCAATAGTAGCGGTCGGGAGGGAAAGTCGCGGCGAGCGTCTGCCGCGACTTTTCCCCCACAAGGCTCGCCATCCACTCAAGCCACGCCGAATTGTTTATCGACGCAGCCATCCGTTTAGGGTGAAGCGGCTGTCGGCAAATTGTCGTGATTCACAATTCACCGGGGTTATCTCGTGCAGCAATTCACACGGGAAGAAAACGATCTGGTTCTGCTGCGGAACGATAGTCTGGTAACTGCCTTCGCTCACGTAGGCCCCTTCCTCCAAGCGGGCATCGTGAAGCCGCAATTCCCCGCCTCCGAATTGCTTCGGCTCGCGATGGAAGAAGTACACGAAGGTGAGATGACGGGACGCAACCGGATCGCTGCCGTTATCGCAATGGAAGTGGAAGTAGTCTCCATCGTTGCTTGCCGTAATTTGAGCTTCCACACTGGCAACCTCAAACTCCGACATGCCGAGTTTCTGGAGAACCTGCGGCAGGACCGTCTTGATGCGCTCGAACATGACTCTTTCATGACGCGGCAAGTCCGTCAGCACACGCGAACGGCGATGTTCATAGTTGACAACGCCATTCTCGGAACTGGGGGAGACGACCTCACTGGCATGAAAATCAGTTTCGTGCTCGATTGCAAATCGAGTTAGTTCCGACAACTCCTCAGGCGCCAGAAATTCATCCAGCACCACGCAGTTGGCCGGCAGGACAGCGGGTTTTTCAGCGACGGCCGTGGCAGACGTCGAAACAATCGTCCTCGTAGCCGCGTGACCGGGATGTTGCGGGTCGGGTGGAACCACCGGAACCGGAACTTTCGTCGGCGTGGCTGTTCCGGGATGTTGCGGATCCTTCGGCGTCAAGGGTGTTGGAACACTACGCCCGGGATGCTGCGGGTTAGTCGGCAGCTCGGACTTTTGCGTTAACGCCGATGGTTTCATCGAAAACAGATCGGTCCCAATGTCGCCCGAACGGATCGACGTATCTGGAACCGGTCCGGATCCTTCGAGAATCCGTTCGACGATGCTGGTGCCTAAGACCGCAAAAGCGCGCTGTGCGACGGTCTCGCCCACCGCGGACGCAATGACGGACCAAACCGCCGCTTGTGTCTTTTGATCTTCGCTGCTTGCTGCCCTTGCATGTTGAAGCAGGTTGGTTAGCAACGCCCGTTCCCGGGCGCTAAGTATTCGCTCGTCCCGCATCAGGGTATCTGAAAAGGAATCGAGTATCTGTTTTGGCGTCATTAGAGACACGCCTCCCCGCGTGTGCCTACACAACTTTTTCAGTTAGGAAACTTACCTTACGGGGGAAGAAGGCAAGACGATACAACGAAACCCATGTTAATACCAAGAAAAAATTGTCAATTCTGTGCTGAGGGAGTTATCGCGAGACCAATGCGCCGACCATGGATTGGAATATCTTCATACCATCGGTGCCACCAAGTTCCGGTTCGGCGGAGCGCTCCGGATGAGGCATCATGCCTACAACATTGCCTCCAGGGCTGCAAATGCCAGCGATATTTTCGATGGAGCCATTCGGATTTGCGGAAGGGTTGATTTCACCGGATGGCGAAGAATAGCGAAACACGATGCGATTGTCTTTCTGTAGTTCGTCGAGCGTTGCCGCGTCGCAGAAGTAGTTTCCTTCCATGTGTCCGATTGGGATGGTGAGAACCTCGCCCTGGTAGCATGCATTCGTGAACGGCGTCTCAACGTTCTCTACGCGCACCTGCACAGGCTTGCAGACATACTTGAGGCCGACGTTGCGCAGGAGTGCACCCGGCAGCAGGCCGGATTCGCACAGGATCTGGAATCCATTGCAGATTCCGAGGACCAGGCCGCCGCCCGCAGCGAACTTGCTGACCGAGTCCATAACGGGCGAAAACCTGGCGATGGCGCCGGTGCGGAGGTAATCGCCAAAGGCGAATCCTCCGGGAACGATGATGGCATCGCAATTCTCCAGATCGTGCGATTCGTGCCAGAGGAACGTTGCGGGCTGTTTTGCCACCTGCTGAATCGTCCAGAAAGCATCGTGATCGCAGTTTGAACCGGGGAAAATAATGACGCCGAATTTCATCGCAAGTTCCTCAATTGACTGGGGTCAACATCAGTCTAGCACGGGCCCCCGGGGGAGTGCTTTGGGCGGTGCCGAAGATGCAAATGTTTGCCCATTCATAAGTGACGACTTCGGATGTATCTGCACAAATATCTCAATTCACGGGAACTTACTCGTTGTGAAGGTTGGCATGTAGCATGCGGGTAATTAAAGGGCTACTTTGTCTGTCACTCGCTAAAGGTGTGATTGGTATCACTGAAGCCGCGCTACTTTGGTGGTTCCATGACGTGCTCGATTTTCTTGACACGAGCAGGGTGTGATTGTATCGTCCGACACATAGGTAGCGTGCTCTACAAATCCGTGTAGCACGGGACCGTAGCAGCCTCTCTGGCCAACACTTCCTCCCTCAGGCTGACGGTTACTTTGTTACTCAGCTCACATGCAGGTGGTGGTGCGCCATGTCCAACCTTCGTCTGGCAGTCCTCTCTCTTTGTGCGTCCCTAGCGGTCTTCTGCGTTCCAGCCTGGTCTGTCAGCTACCAGCCCGTCTCTGCGGACGAGTTGAAGATGACAGGCGACCCTAAGGCTCCAGGCGCGCCGGCCCTCATTCTGTTCCGCGAAGTCAATCGGGACGACCGCGGGCAGACCGCCCATGAAGATGTGTACTTCCGCATCAAAATCCTCTCGGAAGAGGGCCGTAAATACGCCGACATTGAGATCCCGTTTTATAAGGAAATGGGCAAGGTCGTGAACATCCACGCCCGCACAATCGAGCCCGACGGATCCATCGTGGAGTTCGACGGGAAAGCGTTCGACAAGACGATCGCGAAAGCGCGAGGTGTGAAGTACCTGGCGAAGACTTTCACTTTGCCTGACGTGCGGGTGGGATCGATTCTCGAGTACTACTACACGACGGATCTTTCCGAAAACTATTACTACAACTCGCACTGGATCTTGAGCAACGAGCTGTACACCAAGAGCGCGAAGTTCTCGCTCAGGCCCTACACCAGTAATTACGTGCCCATCCACGTGCGCTGGACATGGAACAGACTGCCGGTTGGAACCGTCCCCCCGACAGAGAGTCCCAATCACATCATCTCGCTCGAAGTGAAGGACATTGCGGCATTTCAAACAGAAGATTACATGCCTCCAGCGAACGAAATGAAATCGCGCGTGGATTTTGTGTACAGCGATGATTTCGTCGAGCATGAACCGGACAAATACTGGAAGAGCTTCGGCAAGAAACGCAACGATCAGATGGAGAGTTTCATTGGGAAGCACAAGGCGATGGAAGAGGCAGTCGCCACCATCGTTTCTGCGAGTGATACACCCCAGGTGAAGCTGCAAAAGATTTACACGCGAGTGCAGCAAATCCGGAACACATCCTACGAAGCGGAAAAGACCGCGCAGGAGCAAAAGCGCGATAAAGAAAAAGTTGCCGAGAACGTCGACGACATCTGGAAGAAGCAATACGGAAACGGAATGCAACTTACGTGGCTGTTCCTGGCTCTGGCGCGCGCTTCCGGCTTCCAAGCGTCGGGAATGTGGGTTCCTGACCGGCAGAACTACTTTTTCTCTCCCGAGACCATGGACGGGAATCGTCTGGACGCGAACGTTGTCGTTGTAAAGCTCGACGGAAAAGATGCTTTCTTTGATCCGGGCGCGGCGTTCACACCCTTCGGGATGCTGCCCTGGGTGGAAACTGGCGTAAAAGGATTGAAACTCGACAAGGACGGCGGATCGTGGCTGGAGACATCCCTGCCGGCGCCCAGCGACTCGATAATCCAGCGCAAAGCGCAGCTCAAACTGAACGAATCCGGAGACCTGGAAGGTAAAGTTACCGTCACTTACACGGGTCTTGAATCGTCGCAGCGCAGGATTGAAGAACGCTTTGCTGACGAAACCGCGCGCAAAAGATTTCTAGAAGATGAAGTGAAGGAAGCTGTTCCGATCGCCTGCGACGTCGAACTAACGAATCAGCCTGACTGGAAAGGCGCCTCGCCTTCGCTGGTCGCAGAATTCACGGTGAAGGTGGGTGGATGGGCTTCAGGCGCGGGACACCGGGCTCTGGTGCCGGTTGGACTGTTCTCTGCCCCGGAAAAACACCTGTTCGATCACGCTGATCGCGTTCATCCCATTTACTTCGAATATCCCTTCGAGCGGTCCGACGACGTCACCATCGATCTCCCATTGGGATGGCAGATTTCAACGATACCCGAACCGCAAAAGCTGGATGCCAAGGCGATCGTGTATTCGCCTTGAAGCGAAGAACGACAAAGGAACGCTTCATCTCAATCGTGCAGTTGGACGTGGACGTTCTGGTATTGCCGCAACAGAACTACGCCAACCTGCGCAAGATCTTTCAAGTTGTGAGGACGGAAGATGAACAACAGGTCATCCTGCAACCTGGTGCGAGCACCGCGAGCAACTAGTCTGCGATCTGTGCGGGTTGCGGCGTTCGCAATCGCCTGCGTCTTCACTACTGCGTGCCCTGCCCTCGCCGGCGATGCACCGGCATGGATGCACGCTGTCGTTTCGGCGCCTCTGCCTGACCACGACGAGAAGACCGACGCCGTGATCCTCTATTCCGAGCGCGCGGTCAGCGTTCAATCTATCGACAAGATCAAGGTTCGCGTTCGTGTCGTGTACAAAATCCTCCGTCCGGGCGGACGCGAGTACGGTGTGGTCGCGGTGCCGTTCAATGCGCACAGCAAGATCAACGGCCTTCGCGGCTGGTGTATCCCGGCACAGGGCAAAGACTACGAGATCAAGGACAAGGAAGCCGTAGAGGTTTCCCTGCCGAGAGTAGCGGGAAGCGAACTGATCTCGGACGTGAAAGACAAGCTTCTGCAGATTCCGGCCGCCGATCCCGGCAACATCGTCGGCTACGAATACGAAGCCGAAGAGCAGCCGATGGTGTTGCAAAGCGTCTGGGCATTCCAATCCGAGATCCCCGCGCGCGAGCGGCACTATTCCCTGCAACTGCCTTCGGGTTGGGAATACAAGGCAACGTGGGTCAATCATTCGGAAGAAAAGCCCGCGCAGAGCGGAAACAATCAGTGGGAGTGGGTTGTCACTGATGTAAAGGCGATCCGCAAAGAAGCCGAGATGCCGCCCATTGAAGGGGTCGCGGCACATATGATCGTTTCCTTCTTCCCAGCCGGAGGCCCGGCAGCGAATGGCTTCCGCAGTTGGCAGGAGATGGGCAAGTGGTATCTGAACCTGACGAGCGGACGCCGGGACCCTTCTCCGCAGATCACGCAGCAAGTCAACACTCTGACTGCCACTGCTGCAACACCTCTGGAAAAAATGAAGGTGCTGGCGAAGTTCGTGCAACACGATGTGCGTTACGTCGCGATCGAACTCGGTATCGGAGGCTGGCAACCGCACAGCGCCTCCGAGATATTCGCGCATCACTACGGGGATTGCAAAGACAAAGCGACGCTCCTGGCTTCCATGTTGAGCCAGATCGGAGTCGAATCTTTCTATGTCGTGATCAATTCGGAGCGAGGCTCGGTCAGCCCGGAAACACCAGCGAGCATCGGCGCATTCAACCACGCGATACTCGCGATCAAGCTGCCGGCCGGCGTTGCCGACCCCTCCCTGGTAGCGACAATTCAGCATCCACGCCTGGGAACGCTGCTCTACTTCGATCCTACGAACGAGATGACGCCATTTGGCGAGATCGGCGGGCTATCTCCAGCAAAACTACGGCTTGCTCGTCAGTACCGATGGCGGTGAACTGGTCGAACTGCCGAGGCAGTCGCCTTCACGGAACAGCATCGCGCGTTCCGGCAAGCTGACGCTCGATCTGGCGGGAACATTGAAGGGCGAAGTAGACGAACAACGCCTCGGCGACCGCGCTGCGAACGAACGCTGGCGCCTGCGAAACATCAAGAAGAGTGCGGATCAGATCAAGCCAATCGAAGATCTTCTCTCTGGCTCTCTGTCTCTGTTCCGCATTACACAGGCAACGATCCTGAATCTAAACCAGACGGATCAGCCTTTCGGTTTCCACTACACATTCGAAGCGCAGAACTACGCCAAGAATGCCGGCGGGCTATTGCTGGTGCGTCCGCGCGTGCTGGGCGTGAAGACCAGTGGAATTCTAGAGACCAAAGAGCCTCGCAAGTTCGCAATCGAATTTGATGGACCATCACACGATACCGACAGCTTCGATATCACGATTCCCGCTGGATACGTCGTCGACGACCTGCCGCCCGCGGTGGACGCCGATTACGACTTCGCCAGCTATCACTCCAAGACGGAAGTAAAAGGAAACCTGATTCACTACACCCGCACCTTCGAAGTGAAGGAACTGAGCGTGCCCGTGGCGCGCGCGGAGGAACTGAAAAAGTTCTATCGCATCATCGCGGGCGACGAACGGAACACAGTCGTCTTAAAGGCGGGCAACTAACTTCCGCACCCCGGCCAATCGTCACGACCAAGCGATGTTTCCGACTCGCTATTTCTGTTGCAGAGTGGGGGATGAAGCGTCGTCTGGCGAGCTCTGCGCTGACGGAACTGCCGGCGTGACCGCCGGACCGTTTGTCGGAGCGGTTGCCGCCGCAATCGCCGATCCCTGCGGCGGATATCCCTTGGCCTGAACGATGGCCCAATGCCACTCGTCCCCGGGAGCGATATCCAGATTCAGGGGCGCGCTGAAAACAACCCGCTCCCACGGCGGGGCGGCGGCGCGCATGCGGTAGATCACCGTCACGTCAGGCTTCCGTTCGGGACGGACTTCCTGCATGGCACTTGCCAGATCATCCTGCGGGGCTTCCGGTTTCGACTTCTTTACGAGAGTGAACGCCACTGCAATCTCGCTTACGTGCCAGGTGGTGGCGTTGAATGCGGTGATCGTCAGGGCATCCCCTTCGATCGCTGCCGGCCCTTCCAGCTTCGAAAGCTGGTCGGATGGCAAATCCATCTGGGAATACTGATTGGCAGAAAGCAAGGACTTGACGTTGGCCGTGAACGCCAGATTGCAGGTCACGTCCGGAGCCGATACCTGGAACCCCTTCGAGTCCCCGGCCATGAGGTATTTGAGCGAGGAGCCCAGGCTCTTGCGTTTTTCAGAATCCGCGAGCGCCTGGTCGATATTGTCGTCGTCAATCACCTGTTTTGCAGGCTTGGTGGCATTCTTTCTCAGGCTTCTGGCGACATCTCCCAAGGGCATTTCATTGGGATCGTCCTGCGCGAAGGAGCGCATAGGGGATAGCACGGCCAGCAGAGCAGCCATTACGAGAAGCGGTCGCATTCCCAGGAGACGAACCATACAGGCGGAGCACTCGCACTGGATGCAGAGGCATCCCGAAGAGCGTCTCATTCAATTGTATGGAGAGAAGGCGAAAAGGAGACCGGCCGGTGCAAACGTTGGTAACGGTACTTAGGTCGAAGAATGAGGGAGTTCCAAAGAAGCGAGGCGGGATAGAGAGTGTGGGCGCGCGTTAGACGAAATGGATGCGCAACGGGTGCGCGCGCCCAAACCCGGGAAAAATTTTCTACAGAAGGCCCTGGGACCGGAAGTGACTGACGGGATCCGTTACCGGCGTTGCCTGCCGCTTGAAGATCCAGCGTGCCACCGCAAAGCCAATCGCCGCGTAACAAAAATTCATCATTCGCATAACACCCCCCGATCCGGCTGCTTCCTTCACCTTCAGGGGAGGAACTACATAAGAGCTATCGGCACAATATCAACCGGCTTGAAGTCGAACAAGGCACAACAGTGCCATCGACGTAGCACAGAAGTTATAGGAGTAACCTCCGTGGTACTGCGATCTCCCGCCCGGCTCTTGGTATCACAATTAGCAACAGGGACCGTCCTAATGCGTCGCCTCCGGCTGGTCCACGGTTCGGCCGGCAGGAGGCACTACCACCGTCGAAAGGCTACCTTCAGCCGTAAGTTTCTGAAACGATGCCAGATCCCGGCGCTGCAGGTCTTCCCACCGCGAAATCAATCCTCCGACTTGGCGTTTCAACTTGTCCAGTTGGCGGCTTTCCGCCTCAGTTGGAGCCGAGTCTGCTGTCCCTACATCCATCGCGAGGTAGGCCAACTTCGCATCAAGTTGGGGCGGGTAAGCCAACGAATCTTCATTGGCCGTGATTTCGAGGTTGATCAGGCCTTCCCGTACACCTACCAGCTTCTTCTCCAGGTCGTCGGCGGCACTCACGATGTTTTTGGGGGCGCTTTCGGGCAGTCGCCGCTTTAGCCCGGCCAGTTGCGTCCGGACATCTTGAATCTGGTTCACCGTGTCGTATACGCGGCTCAATTCCTCACGAGCATCAAGCAGCAGATTGAATTGCGTCTCGAGATCGGCTTGGCTGACGTTTACTCGGGGATCAAGCCTTAAATCAAATCCCGCCGTCTGCGTTTGCCCAGCAGCGGTCAGCCTCACTTGATAATGTGCGGGCACGGCCACTGGCCCGCGCGCTCCGCCACCGTATTCATACAGGTAATATCCTGGAACACGGCGAGCTTCTTCGTATCGCAAATCCCACACGAAACGGTTTAAGCCGGCCTCGGGTTTCAACTGTTTCTCAGCTTTCTTGTCGTCTGGATCCGGCGGCTCTTCCAGTGTGTTGAATTCCGTGCTCGAGTATTTCCTGATAACCTTGCCGGACGCATCGAGTATTTCGATCTTGGTCTCGGCTTCTTTCTTTGGCGCGTCTTTCAAGAAGTAATAGATCATGGCTCCTACCGGCGGATTCTGTCCTGCGCGCTTCGAAGGACGCCGCTCACTGCTCGCCCCCGCTTGTATGCGATAGGCCACCGCCGGTGTGTACAGGAAGGCATCTTTCTGCGCCGAATCGTCGGTGTACTGCCGCAGCGGCGTAATGTCATCAAGAATCCAGAACGCGCGCCCGTGTGTCGCAACGACCAGATCGTTATCTTTTATCGTCAGATCGTGCACCGGCGTGGTCGGCAAGTTCAGTTTTAATGGACGCCAGTTTGCCCCATCATTGAACGAAACGAATACTCCGGTTTCGGTTCCCGCATAGAGCAGCCCACGCTTCTTGGGATCTTCGCGCACGACACGGACAAAGGAATTGTCGGGAATTCCCTGCCCCAGTTTCGTCCAGGTTTTGCCGAAGTCACCGGTTTTGTAGATGTACGGATGCAGGTCGTCAAACTGATGACGGTCGACAGCCACGTACGCAGTCCCGGCGTCGAAGGTTGACGGATCTATCTGGCTGATGCGACTCCACTCCGGCATGTCTTTCGGCGTGACATTTATCCACGTCTTGCCTTCATCTTTCGTGAGGTGAATCAATCCATCGTCCGTGCCCGCCCACAGCAATCCTTTGGTGATGGGCGACTCCGCGAGCGCAAAAATCGTGTCGTAGTATTCGGTTCCGGAATCATCAATCGTGATGTCGCCCCCGGAAACTTTCTGCTTACTCTTGTCGTTGCGAGTGAGATCAGGACTGATCGGCTGCCAGTGCACCCCGCCATCGGTCGTTTTGAAAAGCACCTCGCCCGCGTGATAGAGCGTATTCGGATCATGTGGAGAGATCATCACGGGAGCAGTCCACTGGAAGCGGTGCTCCAGATTCGCGGCACCGTACGCGTCGGAAAGCTCTGGCTGCTCGGTGATGGCCTTCACCTGCCCGGTGTGACGGTCGTAACGGGTGATGTTCCCCTGATAGTCGGCCGCGTAAACGATGTTCGGATCCGGCGGGTACGGCGCAATGTAGCCGGCCTCACCGCCCCCCACGTCGTACCAGTCGTTTTCGCTGATCGCACCATCATCGCTGCGGCTGACGATTCCAACGGTGCCGCTGTCCTGCTGCGGGCCGTACACGCGGTACGGCGTCGTGTTATCGGTGATCACGTGATAGAACTGCGCAGTTGGC
Organism: uncultured Acidobacteriota bacterium; assembly: GCA_963820895.1. Taxonomy (GTDB): domain Bacteria; phylum Acidobacteriota; class Terriglobia; order Terriglobales; family Acidobacteriaceae; genus Sulfotelmatobacter. Next base: position 36,652 of record CAWGBW010000009.1, on the reverse strand, counting down.
TGGTTGTCTTGAGTTGTCCAGTTCTTACCGCCATCCAGCGTCACCGTGACGCCACCATCATTGGCGGCGATCATTCGTCGAGTGTCTTGGGGATCGATCCACAATCCGTGGTTGTCGCCGTGCGGCACCTTGACCTTGTTGAACAGATGGCCGCCATCGGTTGATTTGTACGCGTCCACATTCATGATGTAGAGCACGTTCTCGTCGCGCGGATCGGCGATCACATGCATGTAGTACCAGGGCCGCTGCCACAAGTTGTGATTTGGGTTCACCAGTTGCCACGATTCGCCCTCGTCATCGGAACGATAAAGACCGCCATCAGGATTGGCGGCCTCGATCAGCGCATAGACGCGATCTGAATTGGCGCCAACTGCGACGCCGATCTTGCCGTAAGGTCCCTTAGGTAGCCCGTGCTCTTCCAGGCGCTTCCACGTCGACCCACCGTCACTCGATCGATAGAGTCCGCTACCGGGTCCGCCGCTAGTCATACTCCACGAGGTGCGCCTCGCCTGCCACAATGCGGCGAAAAGAATATTCGGATTATCAGGATCAAACGCGACATCAATGCCGCCCGTGTTCTCATCTTTGTACAGAACTTTTTCCCAACTTTTTCCGCCGTCGGTCGTTCGGAAAATGCCACGCTCAGAGTTGGGGCCGTACGGGTGGCCCAGAGCAGCCACAAAAACGATGTCAGGATTTGTCGGGTCGATGATGACCTTGCCGATTGCGCGCGAATCGCGGAGACCGACATTCTTCCAGTTCTTGCCCCCATCCAAGGACTTGTAAACGCCATCGCCATGCGAGATATTGCCTCGAATACACGCCTCTCCCGTTCCGACGTAGATCACATTGTGATTCGAGTTTGCAACCGCAATGCTGCCGATGGCCGACGTCCCTTCCTTGTCGAAAACAGATGACCACGTCATCGCGCCGTCAGTCGACTTCCAGACTCCACCGCCCGTTGCGCCGAAATAGTACGTCGTTGGATCTCCCGGAATCCCAGCAGCGGTCAACGACCGGCCCCCACGGAATGGGCCGATGAGCCGGTACTTCATTCCCTTGAATGCTTTCTCCTCCGGCTTATCGGGTTCCGAGTTACCCCCTTCTTTCGCATCGGGTGCGGTCGCGACGGGTTGGTCCGTCTGTGCAGGTTGAGCGGGCGTGACCGCCTTCGACTGGCGGCCAGGCTTAACCTGCGCGTAGCCACCTCCGATCAGGACGACGAACGGCAAAACCACGAAGAGGACGAAGCGCGCAGCAGACGACGCACACCTACGGAACCCTTGGAAGCCCATGTTTGGACGATCTCCGGAAGGAAATGAACGATTGTCTATAGTAATCCCGACCATGGGGCGTGGAAAGGCTCTCAGACGGCGGGATGGCCCGCGGACCTTGCTGGCCATCCCTTCCGTGGCGGATTTAGATTACTTATTGGAGAGCAACAGCTTTTTGGCTGCTTCCAGCTCTTTGCGTTTCGCCTCATCCACCGTGGGATATGCCAGCTTAAGCGATTCGAGGGTCTCGACGATGACGGTAGAAACCACCAGCCGGGTGAACCACTTGTTATCGGCGGGAACGACATACCAGGGCGCGTGCTTGGTCGACGTGTTCCGGATCATGTCCTCATATGCATTTTGATAGTCGTCCCAGCACTCGCGTTCCCGCACATCACTGGCGGAAAACTTCCAATTCTTTTTGGGTTCGTCCAGGCGGTCGAGGAAGCGCTTCTTCTGCTCTTTTTTTGAAACGTGAAGGAAGAACTTGCGTATTACAGTTCCGTTGCGCGCCATGTGGCGCTCGAAACCGCAGATGTCTTCGAAGCGTTCCTCCCAAATATTCTTACCGACCAGCGAGGGTGGAGTTTTCTGGCCCTTCAGAATCTCAGGATGCACACGGACCACCAGAACTTCCTCGTAGTAAGAGCGGTTGAAAATTCCGACGTGCCCTCGCTCAGGCAGATCACACGTCGTGCGCCAGAGAAAATCGTGCTGCAGTTCCAGATCGGAAGGCGCCTTGAACGAATACACCTGGCAGCCTTGCGGATTGACGCCTGACATGACGTGCTCGATCGCCCCGTCTTTCCCGGCGGCATCCATGGCCTGGAAAATCAAAAGGAGCGCCCATCTGTCCTGCGCGTACAGCCGATCCTGCAATTCCGCCGTTTTCACAATTCCCTCTTGCAGCAATTTCTCTGCATGGTCTTTCGAATGTAGATGTGCGGTGTCAGCGGGGTCGAAATCTTTCAGGCGGAAATGCTTGCCGGATTCCACAGAATACTTTTCTGCCAATTTACTGATTTTCATTCTGCGATCACTCCGTTCCTTACCCGGCGCTTTCTGCGCTCGTGTATCACTTCTTTTGTATGATTGTCGCACTATAGCCTAGCTGAACCACATCTTCGATGCTGGGCGGAAGGAATACGCAATGAAGGGTCTCCCTGTAGTGGGCGTGCTTTTGCTCATCCTTGGCGCATTATCGTTTGTCGTTCCGGTTCCTCAACGCGAGAATCACGGTGTTTCTATCGGAGGGGCAAAACTCAGCGTCCAGACCGAAGACAGCAAGAAACTGCCCCCGGCGGTTGGAATTGTCCTCATGGGCGGCGGTATTCTGTGCCTTGTCCTGGGCCTTAAGAAGTAAACAGTCCAGGTATTCATATGGCTTCCGCCGAGGATTCTTTTGTTTGAAACCGAGTTCCTGACATCCTCCAACAATAGCAAGGACGCATACCGGCGCTCGATTTCACAGGCGCTCGATGCGGTGTGCGACTCGTTTCCGACAAAACCGTATTGCGGAAAGGATGCCGCCGCCCTCGCAAGGCTGGTCCAGTTCCAGTTTCCGACAGAGCCCGCACCAAGCGGCGATGTAAGCCGATTCCTGCGTACGGTCGTCGCCAACTCGATTGCGGTCAGCGATCCCGCAACGATCGCTCACCTGCATTGTCCTCCGCTGCTCGCTGCGCTGGCCGCGGAGGTCGTTATCAGCGCACTCAACCAATCCATGGACTCGTTCGATCAGGCGCCCATCGCTACGGTGGTCGAACAGGAATTGATTCGCTGGCTCTGCGGCGAAGCTGGATATCCAGCGGGCGCCGATGGAACCTTTACTACCGGCGGATCGCTATCCAACTACATGGGGCTGCTGCTTGCGCGGGACGCATTCCTGCACAACAAATGGAATTGGTCAGCGCAGAAATCGGGCCTCCCCGCGGAAGCTCCCAAATTGCGCATTCTGTGCTCGGACGTGTCGCACTTCACAGTCGAGAAGTCCGCCTCCCAATTGGGCTTGGGGACTGACGCGGTCGTACGAGTCGCTGTGGACGATCGCTTTCGAATGGATCTCGGTTCATTGCGCCGTGCATTGCAAGACATCCGCGCAAATGGATTGCTACCGATGGCCATTGTGGCGACGGCTGGAACTACGGACTTCGGCTCAATTGATCCCCTACCGGAACTGGGTGCAATCGCGAAATCCGAGGACGCATGGCTCCATGTCGATGCGGCCTACGGCGGAGCCTTGCTGTTTTCGGAGCAACACCGTGACAAGCTCGGCGGCGTCGAGGCGGCGGATTCTCTCTCCATCGACTTTCATAAGTTGTTCTGGCAGCCAATTCCCTGCAGCGCGCTCCTGCTTCGCGATTCGAACAACTTTCGCTTCATCAAGATGCATGCCGACTATCTGAATCCCGAACTGCATGAAGACGAGGGCGTGCCCAACCTGGTGACGAATTCCGTCCTCACCAGCCGACGCTTCGATGCCTTGAAGTTGTGGATCTCGTTCCAGTCGATCGGGAGGATCAAGCTAGGCGCGATGATCGACCGAACTATCGCGCTAGCCGCCCTTGCGGCTGACGTCGTTCGCCGTCTTCCGCAACTGCAATTGATGTGCGAGCCACAACTCAGCACCGTCGTATTCCGATACGTGCCCACTGGCGCCGGGACCGACGCAGATTTGCTCAACGCGAGCATCCGGAAGCAACTGTTTGATGGTGGAACCGCGGTGCTCGGACATACGCGGGTGAAGGGCGTTCAGTGCCTGAAGTTTACCTGCATGAACCCGACTGTTGAAGAGTCTCGACTGGAAAGTTTACTTTCGGAAATAGTTGAAACGGGCAAACGACTTGAAGATGCAACGTAACGTTTGCGGGGGATGGAAGTGGCGGCAGGTCGGTTCGTACGAAAATGCAGACAAAGAAACCCTGATTTCACAAGCCCTAGACCTCTACTGGCTTCGGAGTCGCAACCGGAAGATTGGCCTGTTGCCAGGCGTCAAAACCACCCGCTAAGTTGAAAACGTTTTTAAATCCTGCGCGCTGCAAGAGGCTGCTCGCGATCATGCTGCGGTAACCGCCCTTGCAATGCACCGCGACAATCGCATCTTGATCGATTTCTGGTGGCGAGACTCTGAAATTGTCGAGCGGCCACCAGTTAGCGTCTTCAATGTGAGCCGCGTTCCATTCAGGCTCACGGCGCACGTCGAGCACCTGTATCTTGCCCTGTTTTAGGCGAGCGTTTAGATCCTCCACCGTCATCTGCGGAGTGATTTCAAGGGGCAGTCCCGCCTGCTTCCACGCAGCAACGCCTCCCGCCAGATAGCCACTCAGTCCTTCGAGCCCTACGCGCGCCAATCGTACTCGCGCCTCCTCCAGTTGAGAATCCGTCTCCGCGATCAGGACCGGATGCGCCGCCACTCCCAGTACGATTCCAGCCCACGACGCGAACTGGCCTGACAACGCAATGTTCACAGAGCCAGGGACATGTCCCGCGGCAAACTCGTCGCCGCTTCGCACGTCGAGCGCAAGTTCTCCTTCTTTCAGCATCGTTTGCAAATCAACAGGCGAGATCGGCTGCAGCGGAGCCATCCCAGAGAGCGGCAACGCGCCGGTACGGTTGATCTCCGCGTCTTTGAGGAAGTATTCAGGTCGGGCGGGAAGGTTGCTTGTCAACTGCGCAATGAACTCTTCCCTGTTCTTGATTTGCAAAGCGTAGTTTGTGAGGCGCTCAGTGCCGATCGTCGAGGAACGCTCCGCGCGCATGTTCTTTCCGCAAAGCGACCCGGCGCCATGCGCTGGATAGACCAGAACTTTGTCTGGCAGTGCGAGCAGTTTCTTGTGCAGGCTATCAAAGAGCATTCCCGCAAGTTGCACCGGAGTGTGGCGAGGAGAGAGATCGGGGCGTCCGACGTCGCCTATAAAGAGCGTGTCGCCGGTCAAGACTGCCCAAGGATCGGTCGACTTCTCATTGTCCGTCACGACCAAACAGATGCTCTCCGCAGTGTGGCCGGGCGTTTCCAGCACTCGAATCGAGGCGTTTCCGAAGATCAATTCAAAACCGTCGTTCACCGGAACGTGCGGAAATGTCGCCCCTGCCTGGGCGCCCATGTAAATCTTCGCGCCGGTGCGCGCAGCAAGTTCCTGATGGCCAGAGACAAAATCGGCGTGCAGGTGCGTCTCAAGAATGTGCCGGATGGAGACCCCATGCTGCTCCGCAGCCTTTACATACAGGTCGACGTCACGCTGTGGGTCGACCACGACTGCCTCGCCCTCTGACGCCAACATGTAGGACGCATGCGCAAGGCACCCCAGATAGAACTGTTCGAAGTACATGGATTGGCCCTCTCGACAGTTAACGATGCTAGAACAATTTTGAGGGCAAAGCGAATGGGAAGGCTGGGGAAGGCGAGCAGCTACGCGGGCAGAGGCGTGATGAATTCGAGGCCAAAGCAGAAGCCGTTGCGAGACCGGACAATGGCCGGCAACCGCGAGGGGGTCGGAGTATCGAATTCGACTTCGAGCAAGTCGCCTGGGTTCAACAGGATTCCGGCGTAAAGAACCATGCCGCCTTCACTCAGTTCGGTGCCGCGGCCTTCCACCACCGTCGTCGAAAACCCCTTCGAGGTCACGACGCGGACGGGGAGGTCTACGGGCAGGCGATCCCAACGGCGTGTGCTTCCAGATACAGACATCGCTAGCCATCATCACGCATAGGCCTTCCCACCGCAAATTACGAAGGTGAATGTATTTCTGATGCACCAGGACAGTGGCAGTCCGGGCCGCGGTGCGGTTGGTCCGCGGCCGGCCCGGCGGCCTGTGACAATGTCCTGTACAATTTTTGAGTGACCTGGCGCGTGAAGGTATGCTTGGCTGCCGCCTTGGTATGGCTGAGCATAGGTACGAAAGCCGAATCTGTTTCGCAGCTCCAACCCACCGGATACGTCAATGACTTCGCGCATGTCATAGATGCAAATACCCTCTCGCAGATGACAGAAGTCTGCCGTCAGATTGACGAGAAGGCTCATGCCCAAATTGCCGTTGTCACGGTCAACTCGACAGATGGCGCTGATATAGAGACCTTTGCGGTAGACCTCTTCAAAAAATGGGGCGTGGGCGCGAAGTCTACAGACCACGGCGTACTGATCATTTACGCGATACAGGATCGCCGGGCCCGCGTCGAAGTCGGGTACGGACTCGAAGGGATTCTTCCTGACGGGAAGGTGGGAGGCTTTCAGCGCGAGGCGATCCCGCTTATGCGCAGCGGGGACTACAGCCAGGCACTATTTCTGGTAACCAGCCGCGTGGCTGATGTCATCGCCTCCGACGCTGGGGTTCAACTGACCGCGTCGAGGCCACGCGCCCCTGCACGCGAGCAGCCCGATGAGAGCCTGCACTTGTCATTTGGCACTATCGTCGTGATCATCATCGTGGGCCTGATCGTTCTGTTTTCACCGCTGCGCAACATCCTGTTCTGGCTGTTGTTCTCGCAGACTTTTGGTGGACGGCGCGGCGGCGGCTGGGGTGGCGGTGGCGGATTTGGCGGTGGGGGTGGATTTGGCGGGGGTGGCGGATTTGGCGGCTTCGGTGGAGGAAGCTCCGGTGGCGGCGGCGCGAGCAGTAGCTGGTAGGGTATGAGGACCAAATGATTCCCGACAAACTGATCGACGATTTTGCAGGCAAGATGAGGACGGCGGGCGGACCGAACATCGAGAGCATCATCCTGTTCGGCTCGGCCGCATCCGGAGAGTTCCATCCGGGACTGTCGAACCTGAATATGTTCTGCGTTCTGCGAGACACCTCGTTCAAGGCTCTGCAGGCTCTGACGCCGGCTGCCAAGTGGTGGGACAGCCAGAAGCAGCCTCCTCCACTCTGCATGACGCGGCAGGAACTGGAGCACTCGCTCGACGTATTCGCCATTGAACTGCTGGATATGCAACTGCATCATCGCGTACTCTTTGGCCCGAACGTCCTGGAGGGATTGCAGGTCCCGATGCATCTGCATCGGGTACAAGTGGAGTACGAACTGAGGGAGAAGCTGGTGCTGCTGCGTCAGCACCTTCTGGTGTCGTCAGGAGATAATTCCAGGCTGTGGGAGATCCTTCAGCGATCCGCACCGTCCCTGGGAACACTGTTTCGACACGCGCTCATCGTTCTGGGCGAGAAGAATATTTCAGGCAAGCGTGAAGCGGTGACGGCGATCGGGCAGCGAGTGGGCTTCGACCCTTCGGCGATGCTCCAAATTCTGGATGCACGCGGGGGTAAGCCTGAAGCGAAGAAAGGTGACATCGACGATTTGGTAGATCGCTATCTGACGGGACTAGAAAAGGTCATTTCCGCGGTCGATATGGCCTGAAAAGGGCCATTAGCGCGATTCGAGTTTTTATCTCAAGGAGGGCGTGATGGGTAAGGGTCTGATCGCGGTGATCGTGATCATCGTAATTCTGCTGGTCGTAGGGCTGGTGTTCTTCGGACAATACGTCGGCGTTCGCAACACGCTGGTCACGAAGAATGAGGGCGTCAAGGCGGCATGGTCGCAGGTCGATATCGTGCTGCAGCGGCGAGCCGACCTCATCCCCAACCTGGTCGAGACGGTGAAGGGATATGCGCAGCAGGAGCAAACCGTGTTTGGGGACATCGCCAAGGCGCGGTCGGCGTTGCTTTCGGCCGGCAGCCCTCAGGAAAAGATCGCCGCCAACGGCCAGCTGGACGGAGCCCTTGGGCGACTCCTTCTAATCGTGGAAAATTATCCCCAGCTGAAGTCGAACGAGAATTTCCTGCGATTGCAGGATGAACTCGCCGGAACGGAAAACCGGATCGCGGTAGAGCGCCGGCGATATAACGAGACGCTGCAGGACTACAACACTTACGTGCAGCAGTTCCCGCACAACATTTTTGCCGGATGGGCCGGTTTCAAGCCCAATGATGCGTACTTCGCGGCATCGGAAGGATCGCGAGAGGCGCCCAAGGTAAACTTCGGGGCTCCGAAGGCGACGGCACCGGCCACGACGCCCCAGCCGGCACCCGCTCGGTAGAAGGTATCTATCGCCGACTAGCCTCTGGCTCCGGCGCTCGCTGGTTCGCGGTGACGGTACCACTTGAAATAGACAAAGGCGGCAGCGCTGCCCAACACCGCTGCCGCGATGAGAACATATAAAAACGGCTTGTAATAGCGAGACAACCAGCCCACGATAGCCGTACCGTAGATCTTTCCGAGATAGGCCAGAGCGATAAATCGAATGGCTCGTCCGATACCGAGGGCGGTGAGAAACTTCCTCGGCGGGTATTGCAAAACGCCTGCAGCCATCAAAACAGGCACCATGGGGAACGGCGGCGGCAAGATCGAACCGATCATTACCGTTGAGAATCCACTCTTCTCGAATCGTTTGTAGACCTTATCGGCGCGACGCTTCCCAACTTTCTTCTCGAGGCTTTCTTTGCCGCCTTTTCGCGCGAGGCGATATGTCAGGAAGCCCCCAATCATCGCTCCGGCCACGGCCATCAGAGCGTAGTAGAGCCATAATCCCCGATTGCGAGCGGTAAGCAGAATCACGAAAAGATCCATGCCACCCGGGATTGGAACGACGGAGTTGTCGACCAGCCCAATGACGATGAGGCCGGGGCCGCCAAGCCGGAGCGCCCACTTCGATAGTCCAGTTGCAACATACGCCGCAATGAGTGCCAAGTGGCATATCTCCTCGACTGCTTAGAGACAAGAACGAAACAATTTGATGCAGTCCAAATCGATTTCTTGCGTGACGCTTTGTACTGGCAGGAAAATAGTAGCTTCCATTCGCGTGAAAAACCTACTTCCGCGATTCGGCATGGTACGACACTGGTGAATGAATCGGATACTGATGGCTGACATCTGCGATTAGAATTCCAAGACGCAGTGATGTTCTGGAGATTATCCACCCACCGCATGCTTCGCAGGCGATTCAGATTCGCCTTCATTTTTCTTTTGTTGTCCATCGCGGGGACCTTCGGACAGAGCCCGCCGGCGAGTCCTTGCGCGTCGTGCCATCAGCAAGCCAAGACCCAGCCCGCTACGCCCATGGCGCAGGCCATGGAGAGCGTCAGTAAATGCGCCGTGTTGATTCGCAACCCGGTCCTGACATTTGTAGACGGGCCTTACTCATTTCGCGTCGAGCGCCACGGCGACGAATCTTCTTACATCGTGAGTAAGGGAAGCGAGACGGTCACACTGCCGATCCGCTTCGCCGTTGGATCGAGCGCGGCGATTGGACAAACTTACATCCTCGAGAAACAGGGCGAGTTTTATGAGAGCCGAGTCAGTTATTTCAGCGAAATCGGTGGACTGGCGATCACGATTGGGCATAGCAAGACTCCGCCATCGGATTTAGCCGATGCCGCAGGCCGACGCTTGGGGACGGATGAAAAGTTGCGTTGCCTCGGTTGCCACTCCACGGGCGGGATACAAAAACGAGAGCTGATACTCGACAAACTAACACCAGGAGTGCAGTGCTCACACTGCCACGAAAACACGGAGACTCATCTGTATGCACAATTGAATGGCGAGACCGGCAGTGTCCGCATGAAGCATTTGTCGTCGCTGAGCAGCGGCGAGATTTCGAGATTCTGCGGGCAGTGTCATCGCACGTGGGAAGAGATCGCGCAGACCGGCGTCCGCGACATCACAACGCTACGATTCCAGCCCTATCGCCTTGAGGGCAGCAAATGCTTCGACGAAGACGATTCCCGCATCAGCTGCATTGCGTGTCACGATCCGCATCTTCCGCTCGATACCGTCGCACAGCACTACGATTCTAAATGCCAGGCATGCCACACGACCGCGAAGGCGAAGCCCGGCGTGTGCAGGGTCGCCAAGACGGGATGCACGAGCTGCCACATGCCCAAGCTTGAATTGCCCGGGGGACATCACAAGTTTGCGGATCATCGGATTCGCATCGCTAAGCAGGGTGAGAAGTTCCCGGGCTAACGGATGCCGGCGCCTTCGACGATGGTGATGTAGCGATCGATTGGGAGATCGCGAAAGGTTTCGAGCTTTCCGCTTGGCTGCGGCCACTGAATGTCGAGCCGGTCGATCTTTGTTCTCGTTCCGATCCCCAACACATCTCGTGGGTCATGCGAGGAAAGATAACTGCCTCCGCCAACTTTGAGGCGGCTTCTCTTCAGATCGCCAGCCTGCCAAGTCAAACGCGCACCGATCGCATCGGGATTCGCCTTCTTTCCTACAAGCTTCACACCCAGCCAGTGATTGCCTGCTGCGGCAGAGTTCTTCAGCAAAAGAGGAGTGGAGCCGTTGGTAGAGACGAGCACGTCGAGAGCACCATCGTTGTTGAAGTCCCCGATTGCCAAGCCACGGGCGGCAAACGTCTCCGCGAAAGCAGGCCCGGCGATCTTGCTCACATCTTCCAATCCATGACCGTTGTTTCGAAACAGAAGAAGTGGCTCGAGATATTTCACATGCGATGCGTGGACTTCGATCTTGTCATCGGGGTGGCCATTCGCCAAGAAGAGATCGAGGTTGCCATCGTTGTCGAAATCGAAGAATTTCACTCCCCAACCGCTCATGAGACGAGTGGTCCGGCCAATTCCCAGGGGTCCGGCCATATCGTCGAAACTGACGTCATGGTTGTTGTGGTAGATCGAGTACATTTCCTGATCGACGTTGGCGACAAAGAGATCCTGCCACCCATCCTGATCGTAGTCCGCAGAATCTACGCCCATGCCCGAACGTGCGCGGCCATCCTGGCTGAAAGCCACGCCGGCATCGAGGCCTACCTCTTCAAAGTGACCTTTTCGATTGAGAAAGAGAAAATTGGGAACGGTATCGTTGGCGATGAACAGATCCATCCAACCGTCGTTGTTGAGGTCGGTGGCGACCACGCCCCAGGCTTTGCCCAAGGACTTGGCGATCCCGCTTTCATTCGAAACGTCACGGAAGGTGCCGTCACCGTTGTTATGGAAGAGCCAGCTTCGGGCAGGCGGATACACGCGGGGGACGCAATAATAGCGTTCGTTGTTCTGCAGGTTGCCGCAAAATTTGTTGGCTGCCTTGTCGAACTCGACGAAGCGGCAGACGAAGAGGTCGAGATGCCCGTCGTTATCGTAGTCGAACCAGACTGCACTAGATGACCATCCGGGAGCCGCGACCCCGGCCTTTTCGGTGACATCGGTGAAGGTGCCGTCGCCGTTATTGTGATAGAGAATGCTTCGGCCATATTGAGTTACGTAAAGATCGGGAAAACCGTCACCGTCGTAGTCGCCTACGGCCGCGCCCATGCCATAACCTCCGCCGTGGACTCGGGCTTTCTCGGTGACATCGGTGAAGGTGCCATCGCGATTGTTGTGGTAAAGCGCGTTGCGCAGCGGTGGCTTGGGGTCGTAGAAATCGCATTTACCACTGTTCACAAAGTAGACGTCCATCCAGCCATCATTGTCATAGTCGATGAACGCGCAACCAGCGCCGGTCGTTTCCGGCAGGTAATATTCGGTCGAGCGACCGTTGGAATGGCGGAAATCGATGCCACTCACAGAGGATGGAATGCTTTCAAAAAGATTTCGCGGCGGGGTGGAGGCTTGCAACAGAGCCTGCGAGATATTACCCAGACCTTGTCGAGCCAGAAGCACGGGCAGCGACATGGTCAAGCCACGCAAGAAACCTCTTCGATCGAGGAATCGCATCAGGGCTGCTTCGCCTCGGAATTGGAATGTGTGAAGCCCGAAGCGGGATCATGCGACAGCGGACGGTGCTCTCCGTAAATGTTCGGCTCTTCTTTCCCACCTGCGGAACTCAGACGCAGGAAGGTTGCACGGGCTCGCGCAGCATCGGCTTTGCGTCCGGCGCGCGAATACGCGCGTCCAAGCGCGTAGTAAAGATCCGTTTCGTGAATGTTGCTCTTCTCCGCCAATTCAAGCTGAGTGATCGCCTTGGGAAACTCGTTTATGTCCGTATAGAGAAGTCCCAGGAGATAGTGCGCGAAAGGCAGATTCGGCGCCATCGTCACGGCTTGCTCGGCATATTTAACACCTTCTGGCGAGTCGACGTGATATTGAACGGAGGCGATCTCGAGATAAGACTGCACCTGTTGCGGATTGTTTTTGATCTCGACCTGCAGCTCTTTTATCGCTTCGTCGGTCAGATGTTCGAGCAGAAGAAAGCGCCCGTAGGCAAAGTGAATATTGGGAAACTCTGGCGCATCTGCGACTACCTGAGCGTAGATCTTGGCGCCTTCATCGAACTGCTTCCTGGCGCCAAGGGCCTCTGCCCGGCCCAAGCGGAGGATGATGGCGGATTCGGCCGATCCTTCGGCGGGCATATTCTGCGGACGAATTCCGAGCGCAGCCATCCCAAGGCCCAAGGCGGCTTGGTCCCCGCGCTGTCCATAACTGGCGAGAAGTGAGAGCGTGTCCTGAGCGCTGCCGAATTTCCCCTGACGCAGCAGAAGAATCCCCTCGTGATAGAGAACGACGTCGCGCAAGGATTGGTCTTTGATCAATCCAAAACTGAGGCCCGTTTCGATGCTTTTCAGGGATGCCGCATCCTGCTTGAGTTCGAACTGGCAGAGGCCAAGCATGACGTATCCCGTGCCGTTTTTGGGATCAGCCTTCAGCAATCCTTCAAAGGCACGTGCAGCCTTCGCATAAGCGTCCTGATCGTAATAGATCGTACCGAGCGACCACCACCCATCCTTCCACGATGGACGCAGCGCAAGCGCTTGGCGATACAGTGCGGCGGCTTCATCGAGGTGTTCGGCGTCGCGCGCGGAGTCCGCTTTCGCAGCCAGCGTGGCGAACGTTTCGGTTGCGGCCAAGGCTGGAAGACGAACGGATAAGACGAGGACCGAGAGAAGGATAACGGAAGTGGCGAAGAGAAAGCGCCTTCGCGAGGTGGTCAATCCAATCCTGATGTTGCTGCGAGGCCGCACGCTTTGAGTCTAATGCAACCGGTGTTGTCGCTGGAGTCGGAAATAGAAAGGGACGCGCTCCAAGACGCGTCCCTGTCGAAAGATTGTTAGAAGCTGAACCGGGCTTGCATTTCGATGGTTCGGGCTCCTAGTGCGGCTTGAGGCTGCCCGAAGTGAGTGTTGTTCAAATCTCCCTGGATGTTGGTGAGATTTAGATTGTTAAACAGGTTGAAGAAGTTTGCGCGGAATTCGATTTTCGCGTTTTCTCCCAGAAGTTTCATGTTGGGTAAGCCGAATGCCTTGCTTATCGTCGCATCGATGTCGAAGTAATGCGGTCCCACGAAAGCGTTGCGCACAATTCCGGGCGCTCCAGGGATCGGTCCGGGAGTCGCGCCTGCAACGACTGCAGAGAAGTCCGGTCCCGCGGTGAAGGACGGTTGGGTGAAGTAGGCCGCAGCCCCGTTGGGGAAGTCGCCTCCCTGTCGAATAAAGGCATCGTTGCCGTGATCGCCTGAGGCTCCGCCCAGATAGGCAGCCGGACGAAGAGATGAGGTACCGCCTCCACCGCAACTGCCAGCATAGATGGCGTCGCAGAAGTTGTTGTAGATCGGGTTATATGGGAAGCCTGAGTGAGCGTTCAAAATTCCACTGAGTGTCCAGTTGCCGGCGATTTTCTCAATCCAGCCGTGCGGGCCGTGGAAGAGGGTTGGTGACCACATTCCGAAGAACTTATAGGCGTGGGCCGAGTCGTAGTCCGACTTGCCATAGTCCTCGTTCATGGTGAACTGGTAGTTGCCGTTGGCATAGTTATTTGAACCCGTGTCCATCGCGCGGCTGTAGCGATACTGCGCGTTGAACTGGAAGGAATGGCCAAACTGGTGGCGCACTTCAGCGAGCAAGGCATTGAAGTTGGCGCGGCCGCCCTCGTCATACCAGTCGACGTGCGGCACCAGGGGATTGAACGCAACCCCTTGCTGCGCGAATAACAGAAGGTTCAAGTTGTACTGGCGCGTCAAGTTGCGAGTCGCAGTTCCCTGATATCCGAGAGTCGCTACCCACTGCCGGCCGAGATCGTACTGACCTTCCACCGAATACCGGTAGGTCCGCGTGTCGTCCCAATGAGACGGATATCCCGTCAGATCGATAGGCGAGAAGTTCGGTCCGGGAAGCGGAAGGTTGGTGTTTGGATCGAAGCTGGCGGTACCGAACGGATTGGCTCCGTAACCGTGGAACGAATGCACATCCGCCGGGAAGGTGGTGGGGCCGTAGACGACCTGGTTCTGCAGCGTTGTACACGCTGGCGGATCAGTGCAGAAGCTGTTGGTCAGGTTGAATGCAGGAGACAGGAAAGGCGGATTGTTGCGGCCGTTGAGGGATGTCGCCTCTTCCTGGCCAGTGAATCCGATTCCGAATCCTCCGCGCAGAACGAACCGGTTGTTGAAGTGACCGGGGCTCCAGGCGAATCCGAGCTGTGGACCGAAATCATTCTTGCTCGGGCTGTACAGATTGCCGCCCTTGCGAACGCGCATTCCGGTGAGGGCGTTCTGACCGCTTCCCAATTCCACGATGCCAAGATTGTTGCCCTTGTCTGAAATCGGACCGTTGTATTCCCAACGTAGTCCCAAGTTCAGAGTCAGGTTGGAACGAACCTTGAAATCGTCCTGGGCGAAAAATCCGTAGATGTTGGAACGCGTGTCTTTTCTGAAGTCGGAAGGAACTCCCGTCAAGGGATTGAAGGTGGCTTGCTCCTCTCGCGGAGCGTCGTTGATGAAGTCCCAGATGTTGTGGAAGAAGTACGTTGGACGAGCGTTCCACGGAGCGAGGTCGACGAACTCGAGTCTCGTGATCTCGCCGCCCAGCTTAATGGTGTGGCTGCCGTGGACCTTAGTGAGCACGTCTTTCACTGCGTACGTCCATTGGTCGAACGTTCCCGGAACACCTTCACCCAGGCCACTGATACCTGCCGTGCCATAGCCCAACATCACGCCGTTGCTGTCAGTCGGAGAGTTGACCTGCGCAAAATTAATCACGGGCAGTCCCCAGGCTCCGTTGGGATTGTTATTCAGATCCTGCCAGCGCCAGCCAGCCGCATTGATACGCGCCTCATTCAGCAAGCTAGGCGAAAATGTGTGGTTCCAAAGCAGCGTCTCGGCTTCATTGACGACCTCGTGGTGGAAGAGGTTCATCGGGACGGGCGACCCGTTAAACGAGTCGTTGCTCGTGGGCACGTAGTACATGCTGAACGCGAGCAGGTCCTTGCTGGTGAGGTTGTAATCGACGCGGAAGTTGTACTGTACGTTCACCGAGTTGTCGAGCGTGTCGACGTTGTAGAACGCGAAGTTGGGAGTGGTTGGATCGAGGTTGTTGGCGCCGCCCAATCCGTCACCGCCGACACCCGGATTGAATACATCCGTCCAAGATGGATCCGTGGTGCCCAATGGCGACGTCAGCGGACGTCCAACGTTCAGCCCCTGGCCCGGAATAAAGGTGCAGTTTGATCCTTCGACCAGTCCGATGTCGGAGCAAGTGTGTCCTGAGCCAGCGTCCTCTTCAAGCGTGCCACCGGTAACCAGGACGCCAGGATAATTTGCGTAAAGGGCTGCCGCGCTGCCAGGTTGGGCAAGAGCCAAAAGCTGCGAAGTCGGAAAATAGTCCTGATAGTTGGTCGTGCCGTGGTTGCGAACTGTCTCGTAGGAGAAGAATCCGAACAGCTTGTTATGAATGATCGGACCTCCGACCGAGCCTCCAAAATCATTAAACCTAGCGTTGTTCCTCTTCGGGTCGAAAACTCCGTTGATGCCACGACGAGTAAATGCATTGAGACCGGGGCGATCGGCTTTGAAAAATGCGCTGCCGTGGTAGGTGTTGGTACCGTTTTGCGAGATAACTTTAATCTGCGCGCCAGGGTAGCGTCCGTCTTCGGCGTCATAGCTATTGCTGACGACCTTAACCTCTTTGACCGAATCCTCGTTGGGAGTAATCACGGCGGTTCCAGCCCACGAGACGCTGGTGATTCCCACGCCGTCAAGCTGAATGTTGTTCAGCTCACGCCGTCCGCCACCGGCGGAAACTTGTGGACCGTTTTCGGTAGCAAAAATTCCTGACGTGGCTCCTGAGCCACCAGGGCCTGCATTGCCCGGCAGTGCATTCGAGTCGCCGCTGTCGGATCTGGCTCCGTCGCCGAAAACCCCCGGAGCCAACTGAGCCAACTGGAAGACGTCGCGTCCGAATGAAGGAAGGGCTTGAATCTGCTGCGCCGTTACTGTGCCACTGACAGTGGCCGTCTGGGTATCGATGAGGGGAACGGCGTCACCGTTTACCTGCACTTGTTCGCCGGCCGTGCCTACTTGAAGGCTCACGTTGAAGGCATTCGACTGTTCGGAGATGATCTGAACGTCGGTCGCCGTGTACGTCTTGAATCCGCCCATCTCGACGGTAATCGTATAGCGGCTCGGTCCGAGTTCGACGAAGTTGTAGACGCCTTCAGCGTTCGTCGTAGATTGCAGCTGTCGATTGGTTTCCTGGCTCTTAAGAGTCACGGTGGCGCCCGAAACCAGCGCGCCTTGCTGATCGGTGACCACGCCTTGGATCGAAGCGCGATATTGAGCGTGCGCTAACGACGCGGAAAAAATCGCACAAAGGGCAACAACGGACACACGAAGCCCCGCACCGGATCGACTCATTTTAAATTTCTCCTTAGCTACGGGTCGTAAAAGAAAGCCCCAAGACTTGAAACATGCGCTGTCCACCGATACAACGGTAAAAACGGTTTAGTAGAGCTCGGGAGCCATGTTTAGCACAGCAGATTTTCGACAGTCAAGACGATTTGTGAGCGATACCAGGCCCGATGCCGGATCGATTTGGACAGGGCCAAGGCTTTGAGCACTGCAATAACGATTTGGGAAAGGAATTCGGTACTTCTTTGCAGCACTGTTGCGAAATTCCATAACAGCAGGGGAACAGTGTTTAAGGAGGTTCAGCGGAGGAGAGACCGGCTATCAACCGCGGCGATGAATAATTTTGTGCCAATTGAGTGGTCGCACCTTTGTGAAGTTGAGGGACGATCGGCATCGGTGCGGTCTTGTCACTGCGAGTCGGCGAACGAATCGTGTCGAAGTCCGTGAGGTTTGACCCTCGTTTCCTCACGCGTGATACTGATTCCGTCATACATTCTGAGATTCTCGATCTCGAAGGTTTAGTGAAGACGAAGGCAATCATCATGAAAACGAGCAAGGTGTTGGCGCTGTTGTTCGCAGCTCTCCTTCCCTGCTGTCTGTTTGGGCAGAGTGATAGCGACTACTACAGGCATACCGTCTTTGATAACAGCCTCGCACCAAAGGATTATTTTTATAGCGCCGCAAAAGCGAATGGCGGCAGTTTTGTGGATCAGATCGATTCGCGCCTGCCTATCGAGACGAAAACGTTCGTGACGCCTCCAAACGCTTTGCGCCTGGAGTGGCAATCGCAAGCTGGCGGGGGTTGGGAAGCGGAAGTTCGTGTGATGAACTTCCGCAACCGCTTCCCGGAATTTACAGGACACAACCTCTATTTCTGGGCCTATGCGCCGCAGGCCATTGCGGCTGTGGATTTACCGTCCATCACCCTTTCCACAGCTCGCGAAGGATTACAAATTGCGGAATTTCCTGCTTCCTTTACCGATCCGTTGCCTCTTGGAAAGTTTGCCGGTGACCTGCCCGCGGGCCGATGGGTGCGGGTCCGCATTCCCTTCAGCGAGTTCCGTACTGCTTCGATTTATCAATTCCGCCCTGAGCACTTGCAGAACGTTGTCTTTCATCAAGAGCGCGCAGACGGCGTGAAGCATACGCTCCTCGCCGATGAATTTCGTGTCGATGACGACCAGCCAACGGATGCGGGCACAGGCTTACAGCCTCCGGCCAATGTGCGGGCCACAGGGTACGACCGGCACGTAGAGATTCTCTGGGACCCGGTGAAGAACGCTTCCCTCGCGAGATACATCGTCTATCGCGCGACTGACGGAAAGAACTTTGAGCCTATCGGGATGCAGACACCGGGAGTTAACGGCTACACGGATTTTCTTGACAAGTCGGGGATGACTGACACATACAGAGTAGTGGCGTCGGACAGGGAGTACCACAATTCAAGTCCATCCCACGAAGTGAGCGCTTCCACCCGCGAGTTCAACGACGATGAGTTGCTGACGATGCTGCAGCAGGACTGTTTCCGTTACTACTGGGACGGGGCTGATCCAAACTCGGGAATGACGCGTGAAAACATTCCTGGCGATGATCGCATTGTTGCGACCGGAGCGAGCGGCTTCGGAATTATGGCGCTGGTAGTGGGCGTCGACCGGCATTTCATTACCCGCGAACAAGGTGTCGAGCGCATGACCAGGATCGTGAACTTCCTCGAGCATGCGCAGCGCTATCACGGCGCGTGGTCGCACTTTATGGATGGAAGTACAGGCAAGACGTTGCCTGTGTTCGGAATGTTCGACAACGGAGGAGACCTGGTCGAGACGTCGTTCCTTGTGCAAGGGCTTCTCGCGGCGCGCCAATATTTCCGCGGCAAGAGCGGCGCGGAGGAAACGCTCTACAAACGCATCACGCAACTCTGGGAAACCGTCGAGTGGGATTGGTACCGCAGCGACCCGAAAAGCAATTTCATCTACTGGCACTGGTCGGCCGAGTGGGCGCAGCAGATTCATCATCCCCTGATTGGTTTCAATGAGGTGATGATTACGTATCTGCTCGCGATGTCATCTCCGACCCACGGCGTTCCAGTGGACATGTATTACTCGGGCTGGGCCGGACAGTCGGAACAGGCGCTTGGATATCGCCGGGGCTGGTCAGGTGCAATGGATGGTGACCACTACGGAAATGGCCACACCTATTACGGGATCAAGCTGGATGTCGGAGTTGGAACGGGCGGTCCTCTTTTCTTCACTCACTACTCTTATGCTGGCTTCGACCCGGCGAAGCTGCACGACCGTTTCACCTCGTCGTACTTCGAAAACAATCGTAAGATCGCGATGATCAACCGGGCATACTGCATCGCCAATCCGAAGCACTTTGAAGGATATGGTCCCGATGCGTGGGGCCTGACAGCGAGCGATGGCCCCGACGGCTACGTGCCGCATGCCCCGGATGACCAGAGCGATCGAGGCACGTTAACACCGACCGGAGCACTAGCGTCGTTCCCCTACACACCGGATGCGTCGATGGCAGCATTGAAACATTATTATCGCGAACTCGGCGCGCAGATGTGGGGCATCTATGGACCGCGTGACGCGTACGACGTCCGGCACAACTGGATTTCGCCCATCTACATGGGACTGAACCAGGCTCCGATTACAGTGATGGTCGAAAATTACCGGAGCAAACTCGTGTGGAACAGTTTCATGGCGAATCCAGAGATCACGGACATGTTGCGCAAGCTGGACGCACTCACCAGCAAAACGAACTGAGCGCCCCTTTCACTCGCTGGCGGATGCCGCTCGGTGCCATGGAACACGCTCCGCCACGCGGAAATTCAGCGTTTCAAATATTGCACAAGGTCTGCGAGGCCAATACCGATCGCACCTGGAGTCGCGCCCAGTTCCTCCGCTGGATCGTTAAGCCGGTTCACCCAGAAAGTCGGATAGCCGAACATCGTTGCTCCCGCTGCATCCCACCCAGCGAAGGCGGCGAAAAGTATCTCCTGCTTGCGCAACCTCAGGCTGTTGATTCCCAGGTCATACGCACTTGGAGCTGGCTTGAATGTTTTCGCTTGATCTGTGCTGAGCATCGGCTCAAACATGCTTTGAAGGTTCGAGTTTCGGATGCACCCGTCAAGCATGCTGGGGGTGAAGTTCGAGAGCAGTGCCAATCGATATCCGGCCTTCCGCAATTCATGCAGCGCTCGCACAACATCGGGCCAGGGCTTCAGTTCGAGATAGGCGCTCATCAATGCATCACGATTCTGCGGCGATAGTTCGATCTTCAACTTCCTGGCCGCATAGACGAGCGCCTCCCGCGTCACTTGCCAGAAATCTGAATATCGGTCGGCAGCCACGCGCAGCCATGTGTACTCGAACTGCCGCGTGCGCCACTCGTTGCTTAGTTGCGCACCGCGGCCGGGAAAGAGCTTTTCCACCAGCGCAAAAACAGACCTGGGGTCGAAAATCACAAGCGCGTCGAAAGCAATCGCCTTTATCGGCGTTCTCACCGCGAGGTGAGGGCGGGACGCCCTCGCGACAGCCGGAGGGACGCCGGCGCTACCTTGCGGTTTGGATCTCCACGCCTCGGGAACAATCTCCACAGCCCTTGACGCCAGGCTTGCCGTTGCAAGACTCACGAAATATCTTCGATTGATTCGCATCTCTTCTCCGCTGCTTTCAAATCGCTGGAGGGACTCCTTCCTCACCCACGTTCGACTTGGGCGGAAAACGATTCACGGGACGCACTGCTCACGAACTCGCGAAGCGCCTTACGGGCGCGGGAAAGACGGGACATTACGGTCCCGATCGGAATTGCAAGGATGTCCGCGATCTCCTGATAAGACATCTCCTCGACTTCACACAGGAGCAGAATTTCCGAGGAGTGTGCCGGCAGGCTTTCGATTGCAAGTCGCAGCAAATGGGTATCGCAGTGTTTCATCAGGATGGAATCCGGAGTTTCGTACTCGACGGCCAGTTCTACTCGTTCATTCTCGGAGTCGAAGGCAACCGTCATTCGCCGCTCGAGCTTCGAGCGAGAACTCAGGAAGGTGTTCTTAAGGATTCGGAACATCCATGCCCGGAAATTGGTCCCTGGGCGGAAGGAGCTGAATGCGCGCAAGGCCTTCAA
Organism: uncultured Acidobacteriota bacterium; assembly: GCA_963820895.1. Lineage (GTDB taxonomy): Bacteria > Acidobacteriota > Terriglobia > Terriglobales > Acidobacteriaceae > Sulfotelmatobacter. The sequence continues at coordinate 15,689 of CAWGBW010000009.1, read as the reverse complement.
GTATGTTTCCTGTACGATGTCTTCGGCGTCGTGCGTGTCTCGAGCCATCCAGCGGGCAAAGTTGTAAAGAGAATCGAATAGCGGCATTGCCAGCTCTTCGAACTCCACCGAGTGGTGATCGTTTCGAAAAGCTGTGGCTTCGACCTGGGGCGTTCTCTGGGAGTCCAATCCAAACAGGTTCATTTCCCTCGGCTCGCAATCGGTTTTGAGTCTGCTGATGGCTCAATGTGGGCGCGAGAGCGGCGAAGCGTCAATTTACCGCGACTTTTTTCGCGATATTCTGAATGTTTTCCGACAAGTGCTTGATTGATGAAGAGTTAGCCGAGCATATATTCTGAAACGAGTCTTCTGCGGGGTGTGCTTTCGACCTCGTGTTGTGTCCCGAACAGCCCATGGACCCACTGCCAAACCCGTCAGTCGTTCGATTTGGAACTTACGAAATTTCGTTTCAGTCGGGTGAGGTGCGCAAATCGGGCATGCGGATCAGGATCCAGCAGCAGCCGCTAAGAGTACTGGAGATCTTGTTGAAGCATCCGGGAGAAGTCGTCACGCGGGAACAATTGCGCAGCCAAGTCTGGCCCGCGGAAAGTTTTGGCGACTTCGACCAGGCGGTCAACATCGCGGTCGGAAAGCTCCGCAGCGCTCTGGGAGATTCGGCCGAGAATCCGCAGTTCATCGAGACGATCCCGAAGCGCGGCTACCGGTTCATCGCCGAAGTATCGGTGGTGGATCGCGACGGCCGTCCCGGGAAAGTCGAGCGGTCCAGCGATGTTTCGGCATCGCCAATGGACGACGTAGCCAAAAGCGGCGGGCTGACGCTTCCCTCTTCCCGCGGTCGCCATCGATGGGCGCGTTGGGTCGTTGTCGGCATCGCGGCCATCATTGCTGTGGCCGCCGTCGAGGCTTGGCAGTTTCGTTCCCGTAGCGCTGCTCCTGGCGGCATACGATCGCTCGCGGTACTCCCCTTGAACAATTTCTCCGGCGACCCGGCTCAGGACTACTTCGCCGACGGGATGACGGACCAACTGATAACGGATCTGGCGCAGATCAGCGCGTTGCGCGTGATCTCGCGAACTTCCGCGATGGCATACCGAGGGTCGCACAAGCCACTTCCGGATATCGCGCGGGAATTGCATGTCGATGCCGTCGTCGAAGGCGCCGTCCAGCGTTCCGGTGATCGTGTGCGCATCACAGCACAGCTCATCGAGGCGTCCTCCGATAAGCATCTGTGGGCGGAAACCTACGAAGACAATGTGCGCGACACCTTGACGCTGCAAAAAAGAGTAGCGAGCAATATTGCCGAACATATTCGGATCAAGCTCACTCCTCAGGAAGAGGCGTCCCTCAAGAAGACAAGAGTCGTTGATCCAGCAGCGTATGAGTTTTATCTCAAGGGTCGCTACTTCTGGAACAAGCGGACGGCAGATGGTCTGAGGGCGGCCGTAGATTATTTCAACCAGGCCATTGAAAAGGATCCGAAATACGCTCAGGCCTACGCGGGATTAGCTGATTCCTACGCATTGCTGGGAGATTGGGAGTACGGAGTTCTGTCCCCGAGCGAGGCATATCCGAAAGCCAAAGCCGCTGCGATCAAGGCGCTTGATGCGGACGACACGCTCGGCGAGGCGCACACTTCGCTGGCATTTTCTCTCGACGCCTTCGATTGGGATTGGGACTCGGCCGAGACCGAATATAAACGAGCGATTGAACTCAGCCCCAGCTACGCCACTGCTCACCAGTGGTATTCGTGGCATTTGAGCGAGATGGGACGAAGCGATGAAGCCATCGCAGAAATGAGAAAGGCGGAGACGATGGATCCGCTTTCACTGATCATCAGCGCGGAGATGGCGGAAATCCTTCTGGTCGCGCATCGCAATGACGAAGCGATCGAACAAAGTCGTAAGGCGATCGCCATGGACGCGAACTTCGCGATCGGCCATCTCGAGCTCGGCCTCGCGCTGATGCAGAAGCAGAACTACGCTGAAGCAATCGGAGAACTTCAAAAAGCGATTACCTTGTCGGGAAGCAGCACGACTTGCATCTCGAATCTGGCGTACGCCTACGCTGTTTCCGGCAAGAAAAGCGAAGCATCGATCCTTTTGAGTGATCTTAAGAATCGATCCCGACAAAATGCGCCGGCGATTTCGTTGGTCCATGTGGGGTTGGGCGAAAACGATCAGGCAATGATCTGGCTGGAAAAAGCCTACGCAGAGCACTTCAATCCATCGATCCTGCTGCGGCCCACGTTCGATCCTCTGCGCCCGGATGCGCATTTTCAAAACCTGATGCAACGCATCGGCCTGCCTAGGTGAAACCTGATCCTGCGAGAGAGGCCCCCTATCTCTTCTTGGCTGCGCCTTTCTTCAGTGAAGGTTTCTTCATCGAGAGCGGAGTGCGCGTTTCAGAGTTGGCTGCTACCGCATCGCGAATGAGTTGCTTGAAGGCGGTTTCATTGATCTTCTCCCCTTCGCGGATGTCGATTGCACGCCGCATGTTCCCTTCCAGACTGGAGTTGAAAAGCTTCTTCTGGTCTTTGATGGAGGCTCCGCGAGCGAACGTCAGCTTCACAACCTGCTTGTACGTTTCGCCTGTACAGACAATGCCGTCATGGGACCAGACTGGTGTTCCCGGGTTCGTTGCCTTTGCCCATTTGCTCTCTTCTACGATGTCGGGATCGGCCTGGTGGATGAGTTGACGAACATGGGCAAGAGTCTTCCCGCGCCAATCCCCTAGATCCTTGATCCTTTGGTCGATGAATGCAGATGCCGATTTCACGGCGGTGGCTCTTTTCATACATGCCTCCAACTGTCCGCAAATAATTTAGCTGCGCTCACCTTGACCCTGCAACTTCCGAGTAAGGCCCAGCACAACACCACTAGAATCCGTCAAGCGAGGACTGTACTAACGCGCCGGGGATTGTCAGTGGGAAAGGGCCACCCGAGGAACCGTCAGTACCCAGGTTTCTCATTTTATTACTAGCTTGCGTGAATCGAGGACCGTAAGCTAGAAGCTATCGTGATCGAACAAAAACTTAATGAATTCTTCGGAGATGCAGAATCTACCGGCTTTGGAACGGGCTGGTGGAGCGGAATTTTGTCGGCCTTTTTTGGGTGTCTATCGTTCGGAGCCGTCTTGTGCCTGCATTTTCCTCAGTTACTAACCTCTCCTGAACTGCGCCCACATTACCCGATGCACATCATGCGCGTTTTTATCGAATGCCTGATCGTTGGAGCGATCGCGCTCGGAATCATTTCTTCAATCAGGCGCAAGAAGAAGACTTTGGCATTGACTGGAATGTTGCTCGCCATCGCGGCGGCCGCATTAGGCGGATCAAGCGTTCAGATTAACGACACTTTGCACGATGGTCCGGCAATTGGGCTGGACTGGTTTCTACTCGATATGTTCTTGATGGCTCTGATCTATGTTCCCCTCGAAAGGCTCTGGCCCCAGTATCCAAAGCAAGGAACCTTTCGAAACGAGTGGACTCTGGACGTGGTTTATTTCATGTCCACTCATCTCCCACTGCAAGTTTTGTCTTTTCTGGTTTTATTGCCGGCAACCCAGGCCGTGAAATATCTAGGCGTTCCCGTTCTTCAGCACGCAATCGCTCGACTGCCTTGGCTTCTGCAATTCTTCCTGGCCGTTGTGGTTGCCGACACCGCCGAATATTTCATCCATTTGGCGTTGCACAAAGTTCCCTTTCTATGGCGCTTTCATGCTGTTCATCACTCCTCGAAGGCGCTTGATTGGATCGCAGGTTCACGCTCCCACTTCGTGGACGACACACTGGTGCGAGGATTCATTCTTGCTCCGCTCATGCTGGGATTTTCGCAGTCGATCATCCTGGCGTATTTGATTTTTGTTACCCTTCACGCGACCTGGACCCACTGCAATTTCAGTCCTAGTGCTAAATGGATCGAAAAGTATCTGGTGATGCCCAGATATCACCACTGGCACCACACCTCTCAAAAAGAGGGCATCGATAAGAATTTCGCGATTCATTTTCCGTGGATCGATAAATTGTTTGGAACCTACTACTACCCTGATGAGTGGCCGGAACGCTACGGTCTGGACGGCGAAGAACTTTCACCGAGCTTTTTGGGCCAGACGATTGAACCATTCACGAGAAGAAAGAGGACGGCCTAAAAACCCAGCGCGCCCAGTGGAACGTCCTCGGGTATCTCTTCTCCTCTTTTTGTTGCCTTCACCAGGCCAAGATATTTCGTGACTTTCACGGTGATAAATCCAAAATCGTATTCGGATTTGTCGTGGCTGAGCCGCAAAAGACCCGGATAGTGATGATGATTATTTTGCAAACAGGCGCTGAAGCTTGCCGTTACCGGTAGCCACTCGCCGATGTTCATGGCATTGTCAGGATCGTCGTTATAACGCCGGTATCCATGGTCGCGAGTGTGGGTCCAGTAGTTTTGAATCATGTTTACCCACAGTGCGAAGATCCGCATTCCAATCCACATCACCAGCGTAAATTTCAGATCGCCAACCAGCTTCCAGAAGAGATAAAGACTGAACGCCTGGGCAAGAATTGCGAAATAGGGATTCGCAGCTACCCGAAACGACCAAGATTTCAGAATCTTGTCGCTGGCCAAATTCTCCTTACATCGATAGGGCATTACGCAGAGATACATGGTTCGCCAGAACCCATCGCCTGCAAGCTTATTGGGATCCCCATCGTGGTCAGCGTGTCGATGGTGCAATCGGTGGCGATTCACCCAAGCGATGGGATCTACATAAAGCCCGAAGACGTTATTCGCGAGAGTGACTGCCTTCATGAACCATTCTTTGTAGTCGAGAGAGCGATGAGCGATGCCCAAGTGAAGGACATCCGCCAAATACAACCCGCCGAGAAACCAACAAAAGATGAAGTAGGCTGCTCCGATGAATATTGCAGTCCACAATCCCAAATGCGGTGGCGCGAAATAGATACAAGCCAGCACGTAACAGAGAATAATCAGATAGCCGATGACGTTGTAACTTTTCATGGCAATTCCTCGGCGGGTATTCAAACAGAAATCGAAACTGGTTTCAAATTACAGGCTCATCCGGTGAATCCAAGGCTATTCTTGAAACCCACACGGTCGCCTAGTGCTCAGTGGGAAAGTACGGCGCAACGTTGCGAAAGATTTCGTCAATCTCCGCGGGAGTGAGGCGCAGATCCGTTCGCAACAACGCTATGTAGTCTTTTGGAGTGAAGATGGGCCAGTCGGTCGCGAACAAGATCCGCTTGAGTCCAATACTCCGAAGATTGGCTGCGAGGCGCTCGGGCCCCTCTGGAAAATCTTTCTGGTGTTCGTACATGAATCGAAGATCGCTGCCCTGAGGCGCTTTGGCTGCCGAGGGCGGAACGATCACGGCGGAGATATCGAAATAGAGGCGGTCACACGCCGGGTGCTGCGAGGCGCATTTGTCGGCGAAGGTCGAGAGAGCGGCGTCGGCGCTGCGGTCGTACCCTCCCCATCCCACCATGTGAGCCACCTGCACCGATATGTCCGGAGCGAGCGGCAGCACCTGTTCTATGAAAATCTGTGCGCCGCCCCGGCCATCCCACTTCTCGTCATCTGGATGAAGATGAATCAATATCGACATGCGCAGCCGATTCGCTTCACGAAATACATCCTTCAATTGGCGGACCTCTTCAGGATTCTCGAAGTGAAAGTGAGAGGCGGCCAGATGGAGTTTGAGTCCGCCGCGAAGTCCTATGCGCTCGCAGTGCTGGATGGCGGCGATCGCGTATGGCTTGATCGGGTTGACGCTGCAGAAACCGACAAGGCGTTGCGGATATCGCCGTACCTGCCGCAGCGTCCAGTCATTTTCCCGGTCTACCATTGCAGACTCGTTGCGAATGTGCACCAATCGGGTGCCCAGCAGGTACGCTTCGGAAAGGGCGGTGGCACGTCGCACACCGGCGGCGTCGAGCGCGGAGACCAGATCCTTGGCGGTATAAGGCCTTTCCTTCTCCTGAGGATATTCTTCCGGGTGGGAACGTGCTCTTCATTGAGAAGCCTGGCGGCCTTGGGACTTTGGAGATGCGCATGATGGTCGGCTGCGGGGACGGTCTGGCCCACAGCCGCCGAAGCGCTCACCGAAATGAAAACGAGAAGAGGCGTGAAGCGGGAGAGCGTTGCAGCCCAGCGCGAGCGGATGGCCAACATTTCAGACAGGGTACATGAAATCGAACTGGGACGAAAAAGCCCGCACGCGGATGCCGGTGCCGTGCCATCTCTTAGACTTTGAGCGAACCGCGGAACGCCCTGGCGGCATAATAAGACTCTGCACCGTTGTGATACACAAAGACGCGCCCGAAGCGGCGATCACCGAAGATGGCCCCGCCGAGTTCTCTGATGCCGCAAGGTGCCTTCAGCCAACTTGACGTTTTCGTATCGAAACTTCCGAGTTTCTGGAGCTCTTGATATTGCTCTTCCGTCAGAATCTCAATGCCCATGGCGGTCGCCACATCGATGGCGCTATTTTTCGGCTTGTTCTCTTTCCTTGAATCCAGGGCTTCACGGTCATAGCAAAGGCTTCGGCGGTCTTTCGGGCTTTCCGGCGAACAGTCAAAGAAAATGTATTCGCCCGCCTTCTTATCATGACCGACAACATCCGGTTCCCCGCCGGAATTTTCCATTTCGCTAAGTGACCACAATTTTTCGGGATCAACTTCGAGCTTCGCTTTCACTTTTGACCATTCGAGATTTTCATGGCGGTCCATGTTTTTCTCAAAGCGGGCTTTCAGTTCTTTGAGCAGTTGATCGCGTTGCTCCGATGACAGTTCCCTTTTCGTTTTGATTCCCTTCATACAGTTTCCCTTTTCTTGCTCCGTTTTTATACCGCTCTTCTCGAAAACAGTCGCCGGACGACATGCCCTTTCCACATCCACAATCCCGAGAGCACCATGACTGGCAGGAAGAAGAATCGCGTGGCCGGCGCGTACTGTGGAATCTTGTCAAACGGACTATAGATGTAGCCAAGTATCGGAATGCTGAACACGATGTGAATCCAACGAAAAATCAACCGCGTGTTTCCTTGAGTCATATCTCCTCCTTTTTCGATGCCAGGCAACAGGCTCTATTGGGCGCTCACTTCCCTTGAGGACCAGAGCGACAGAGTTAGCGCAAGTTCTCGTGGAGAAACTGCGGATGTTCTTGGCTCAACTTTGCAATAAGTTCGCCGAATAGCGAGTTCGCCCACGAGAACCATGGTCGGGTGAAATTTGCCGGATCGTTTTTATGAAATGCCTCGTGCATAAAGCCGGTCTCCGCATCCGTGCTTCTAATCCAGCGCAGGCATTGCCGTATCTCGCTCTCGTCGGAACTGGTGAGAGCCCGCATGATGATCGACATCGGCCAGATCATGTCGAGTCCAACGTGTGGACCGCCGATGCCCTCTGCGGAAGATCCTTTAAAGAAATACGGATTCGCAGGACTCAACACCCGCGAGCGCGTATTGCGATAGATCGGATCATCGGGAGCACAACAGCCCAGATACGGAAGGCCCAGCAGGTTCGGCAGATTCGCATCATCCATCAACAACTGATTGCCGAAACCATCCACTTCGTAAGCCCAGAATTCTCCAGACTGCGCGTCGTGCACGCGTCCGAACTTGAGAAGTGCAGATTCGATTTCCTGAGCCACGGAGCGGCATTCTCCTGCGAACGTTGCGTTATGCAAAACATCTGCGGCCATGTCTGATAGCTGGTGCAAAGATTCCCGCGCAAAAAGATTGCTGGGAATCGACAACGAATACATGCAGGCATCGTCGGAAGGGCGAAACATTGAATGGATCAAGCCCACAGGCCGCGTGGGATTGCCGTAGCCGCCGAGCATTTGTGTGTCGGTTGGCACTTCGGTTCGCCGCTGGAAATGGTAGCTCCCCGGCCCGTTCTTCCTTTGTTGCTCACGAAACGTTGTCACCACGAGTTGCATCGCCCGTGCCCAGTCCAATGTGAAAGGGGATACATCTCCTGTAGTACGCCAATAGCCATGCGCAAGGCGAATACAGAAACAGAGAGAATCAATTTCCCATTTGCGCTCCGCAACTCCAGGACGCATCTCTGTCATGTCCTCGACGGCCCACGAGAGCGGCTTTTTTGCTCGGGGGTCGGGCAAGAACGCGTTTGCATACGGGTCAATCAGGATGCAGCGACTCTGGCGCGCAATCAGGCCGCAGAACATCCGTCGAAGATCGCCGTCGTCTTTAGCAAGTTGCAGATAAGGCCACACCTGGCATGACGAATCCCGCAGCCACATCGCATCGATGTCGCCAGTAATGATGAAGGTGTCGGGCTTTCCGTCGATGGTGCTGACGTTTACCGTGGTATCTAAAGTATTCGGATAGCAGTTTTCGAACATCCATGCCAGCCTCGAATCAGAAATCTTTCCCTTGACCCGCTGAATGAATTCCTCAACGGTTCGCGAAGTGAATTTTCTCTGGCTGGGTGGCGGCCTTCGCGAGGAGAATCCCTGCAGCAGGCTACTCTGTGCAAGCTTTGACGTGCTCACAGCGATCGAACTAACCGCCAACGCCCTCAGCAGTTGCCGCCGGTTTAGCACTCGAATATGCGCCTTCCCTCTCGCAAGTGTGGCCGGATCATGAATATCTTTATGCAAAAGTCGTCGTCAGGAGAATTGCAAACTCTCCGCACTTCATCAACCAGCAGATCAGAGGGAGATTTTACTTTACATCTCGTCAAAAAACGGCGCCTCGGCTCATTTCCAAGTCAGACACATTATTCGATCTCCTCGGAGCGCGTCTTCTTAGGCGTCGTCCGGGCAAGATTACGGGCATCGATGTTCGTGGTCCATTTTGTTCTCTGCATCGCAGCTCTGACTCTTTGTCTCGTCGCTTCGCTCACCGTGCCGGTGTTGTTCATTACATTTGACACGGTTGCGCTCGAGACTCCCGCCAGTTTTGCTACGCTGGTCAACGAAGCCAAGGAGTAGCTGAAGACTGTGCAGGGAATCTTGGGGCAACTCGCGGATTCAAACCACGCTCGACCTGTTTGCGGATGAAGACCGCAACGAAATGATCGCGTCTCAAGAGAAAATTTCTTGACGCCGTGGGATTCGAAGCCGGAAACGTTCAGTGAAGGGTGTCGGTGAAATTGTGGATAGACCTGAGTGGAAGCACCATTCATTAATCGCTTTAGAATGATGGCGGGGACGACGGGACTCGAACCCGCGGCCTCTGCCGTGACAGGGCAACAATGAGATGTAACTGATTGATATCAAACGGTGTCGGCGGACATCGTTTGGTGCGAAATGATACCGGACGACATTTCTTATCGTCCCCTTAACGTCCCCAGAGTCGAAGCCTCCAAATTCCGAGAGCACAAATGAAAGCCTTGTAAGCCCGTCGCCCGTTGTGACTTCTCATTGAGGTTTTCATTGGGCTGTGCTCCCCACTCGCGTCGTCGATCATCCCTTCCGGGTGCCGGCCATGCGATCCCGAGTTCGACATCTAAACTCTCCTTCGGTGCGTGAATTTCACCTTCGTGGGCGTTAGGCAATTCCCGAGTCCTCACGGATGAACGCGGATGATCGTCTTTCCCTTGATCCGCTCGGTCGGGTTGAAGGCGGCAACCGCATCGTCGAGGGCAGCCACGTTGCCGATGTTTGTCCGCAGCCGACCAACCCGGACCCGCTGGACGAGCTCACTCAATTGGGCGCGATCGGGTACGACGACGAAGTCGATAGTCAGGCCGCCAGAGGGTCGCGCCTCGGTCGGGCCGGTGACGGTCACCAGCGTTCCCCCGGCGCGAATCAGGCCCGCAGACCGCTTCCCGATGTCGCCGCCGATGACATCGAAAACCAGATCGACTTCGCCGACGTCTTCCAGGGCGTCGTTATCGAGGTCGACGAACTCCTGTGCGCCGAAGTCGAGAGCCGTCTGACGGCCGCCAGCGCGCCCGGTGCCGATGACGTACGCGCCGGCCTCACGTGCGAGCTGGCTCGCCATCGAACCGACTACGCCGGCCGCACCGTGCACGAGGACTCTCTGCCCCGCGTGAAGGCGGCCGTGCTCGAACAGCCCCTGCCACGCGGTCAGGCCCGGCATCACGAGGGCCGCGCCCACGGTAAAGTCGACGTCGCCCGGCAGCGGTGTGAGGTTGCGTGCCTCGACGGCCACATACTCCGCCAGCGTGCCGTCGCGATACCAGTCCGTGAGGCCGAACACCCGCTGTCCAATCGACAGCCCCGTCGTGCCATAGCCGAGAGCGATGACTACTCCGGCCAGTTCGTGTCCGGGGATTGAAGGCGTCCGGTCACGGCCGACGCGATCGGTCCAGGTCGAGGGCCACGTCAGCTCATCCCCGGTGAATCCCGACGCATGAATCTGAACAACGACGTCGTTTATCGCCGCCTGCGGCTCGGGCCGCTCCACCAGCTTCACCCCGGCCGTTCCCGCAGCCTGATCCGTCACCACAATCGCCTTCATCGGTCACCTCCCTGTGTCGAGTTCTTGCCTGCAAGGTAAGACGTCTTGCGCTCGGGCACCACGATGTAGCCCGTCCCGCTGCACCCATAGACGCGATTTCGCTGTGTTGCCCAGAACCACCAGTGGGCCGCGATGTACGCGCAGAGCACCGCATCGATTTCATCTTCGACAGGCTTCAGGTTGCCGGTGGTGGGCACGGAAGGCAGCCGCAACGACAATGCGGGATCGAGCAAAGGGAGACGTGAGAGCATCAACTCCCTTAGCCGGTTCAGTTCCTTTGCCCTTTCCGCGCGTCGGCCTCGCTTGTACTTCACTATGCGAGGGAGATCGAAGAGATTCACGGTCGCAGCGTGGGGGTGAACTTCGATTTGAAAGCGCCCCCCTTGCCGTGCCCTTATGTCGGCGCCGTGGCAGAAACCCAGTTCCGTGAGCCTGCGACTGAACGACAGGACGTTGCGGGCGAAGGGCCGACCGAGGTTGGCGGCGTGACAGCCGGCGTGGTAGCGCCTGAATTCGCTGTTCAGTTCGCGCTCTGCGTCGCGAATGCCGGTGCAGTTGCGGATCACTAGGGGAGCGTCCACCCCCACAACTGCGCTGCCGCCTCCGGCCTCTGACTTGATCCAGCGCAGGATGTCGTCCGTGTCCTCCAGGCGCGTCACGTTCCGGAGACTCAGGCCCTCGGGATTGATCGCAATGGACGCGAGGCCGCTTGGTTTTCCATACCAGCCCAAGTCCACCCCGAGAAACACGGCAGTGCTGAATGTGCTCATGACCGAGGGGATCAGTTCTACTGGGTCGCCGACAGCGATTCGGCCTGGCCTCACGACGTAACTATCTCGTCATCGATCTTCGTAAGGTCAATCATGCAAGTCCCCATCGACTTGATCTACGGATTCATCCGTATGCACAACACGTAGGGTCCACCAACTGACTGCGATTCTCCTTCGTCGGTGGCAAACGGAAGAAATCGCGAAAACTCCGTTCCCCTACATGTCGCGCACAAGGATCGAACATACGGCACCAAACAAATCGGGCGAAATGGCAGTAGACCAACGGCTTCGATCAATCTGTCGAAACACAAAAGACTCAGGCTGCTGCCTTGCGAGCTTGTTGGACCGATTTCACAAATTTCAGCAAGTCGGCGTTGACTTCATCCTGGTGCGTAGCCGTGAGACCGTGGGGTCTGCCGGGATAATAGATTTCCTTGGCTCCTTTGATCAGCTTGGCCGATTTCTTTGCTGAATCCTTAATCGGCACGACCTGATCGTCCTCACCGTGCATAACGAGCGTGGGCACGTCGAACTTCTTGAGGTCCTCGGTGAAGTCGGTCTCGGAAAATGCCTTGATGCTGTCGTAAGAGTTCTTGAGGCCGGCCTGCATGCTCCACAGCCAGAACTGGTCCAGCAGTCCCTGCGAGACCTTCGCTCCCGGCCGATTGGCGCCATAGAACATGGGGGCGAAGTCTTTGTAAAACTGCGAGCGGTCGTTGAAAAGGCCTCTCCGCAGGTCGTCGAACACCTGGATCGGGATCCCTTCCGGGTTGGAAGCGGATTTCACAAGGATCGGCGGCACGGCGGCGATCAGGACCGCCGCGGCAACGCGCTTTGTGCCGTGTCGCCCGATGTAGCGCGTCACTTCGCCTCCGCCCGTGGAGTGACCGACCAGGGTGACATCTTTGACATCGAGCGCCTCAATGACCGCAGCCAGATCGTCGGCGTACCCATTCATGTCGTTCCCGGACGAGGCTTGGCTGGACCGGCCATGGCCCCGGCGGTCATGGGCGACAACGCGGAATCCATTCTGCGCCAGGAACAGCATTTGTCCGTCCCATGCATCGGAACTCAGCGGCCATCCGTGTGAAAACGTGACGACCGGGCCTTTGCCCCAGTCTTTGTAGTAGATTGTCGTGCCATCTTTCACTGTGATTGTGCTCATACAAGTTTTCTCCTTAAGTTTTTGTGAAACAGAAATGCTCGCCCCTTTTGATTTAGTTGGCCGGTACGACGACCGGAGCGCCTTTGTCCTTCACGAAGACGACAACGAATTTCGCCGGTTTGGTTTTGCTCGCGTTCCGCCCAATCACGTGAACATCATCGGGGCCTTCATAGAACGTTTGACCAGGTGTCACAGTCACTTCTTTTCCGCCTCTCACCTGCATCACGATCGAGCCTTCCAGCACATAGATAAACCCATTTGCATTGTGGCGATGGATTGGGTCCGTACTGCCCGGCGGATATTCCACGATGACCATGAGACCTTCCTTGCCGGGAAGGTTGGTAAGGTCTTTCGAGAAGAGCTCGGTTACCTTGGCCTCCTGTGCTACCAGCGTGCCGGACATGAGACATGCCAGCGCCAAAATTAGCTTTGTGAATGTCATAGATTTTCCTTTCAATTGATCGGCGTATTTCAACGCGTCGTTTGTATTGGGCAGTGCTTCGCCGTTATGCGTAGTGATGCACGAGTTCCTGTTCCGCACGCAGCCAATCTTCGAGTTGGTGGCCTGCTTGCCGGCCACGTGACTCGTAAAAACTGAAGGCGAGTTGTGCAATCTCATCGTGTGTAGGGTAGAGGCGATGACCAGTGTTTTTTCCCATGTCACTCAAAGCGATGGCGTGCTCGGTAGCGATGGCAGATTCTCGATTCATGACTCTTGCTCCTTCTCTCTGTTGTTTGGGCAGCCGGTTCACCCGTCCCGGCCTCTTTCTTGAGTTCCTGTTAACGGGTCGCGCCAACACTGCGACACCTGTGGCATCAGGCGGCGTTAGTACGAGGTTGTGCACTCGGAATTTGTGCTGCGGGTTGGGTGAGCCAGGTTTCGAAACGGGTCTCGCCGAGGCGTGCGTTGTTGCCCGGAACCAGCGTTCTCTCGCTGATCTTCGCCCCAGAGTAGAGCGCGTTTGGGTCAGCGATGACTTCGCGGGGATCCTTGAGTGCGGCCAGGCGCCGCCGGACTAGTTCATCCACGCGGAACTGTTCCGGGCCTCCAATTTCGACGATGCCGTTTGCCGGCGGGCCCACCGCAATCTTGCCTACGGCACTCGCGACATCGTCGGCCGCCATCGGCTGGAAAAGCACAGGAGGCAAATGCACCTTGTCGCCAACCATGGAAATATCGGCAAGGCCCTTGAGGAACTCGAAGAACTGCGTCGCATGCACGATGGAGTATGGGATTGAAGATTCTTTGATCAACTTCTCCTGAGCAATCTTGGCCCGGAAGTAACCACTTTCGGACAGCAGCTGTGTGCCCACAACCGATAGCGCAACATGATGTCCGACCCCTGCAGCCGCTCCATAGGTGAGGAGGTTGCGGGTTGATGTCTCAAAGAACTTCAGCACTGCTGCGTCTTCCCAGGAAGGAGAGTTGGATACGTCAACGACTACCGAGGCGCCCTTCAGCACTTCGGCCAGTCCTTCGCCCGTGAGGGTGTTGACGCCTGTGTTGGGTGCTGCCGCTACTGCCTCGTGTCCGTGCTCACGCAGCTTGTTGACAAGCTTTGATCCAATGAGTCCGGTACCGCCGATCACTACGATTTTCATAATTGTCTCCTTTGTTGACCAAGGAATTTCAGACCCCACCGGTCTTCTTATATTCGCTAAGACAGAACATCTCGGAGTTTTGTGACACCATGTTCCGTCGCGAAAGGTTCGGCGCTATTCATCGAACGGAGCGTTCATCAAGAGGTCGACCGTCGACACAGGTTTGTATCCAGGCACGAATCGTTCGCCGAAGTCGCGCAGGAAGTTGTCGTGGCTCGTCTCCGGCCTCGCCTTGACGAGCCGACAGCACGCATCGGCAAATCGTTGCTTCATCCCCAATCGGGGGAAAGCGCCGAGGATGCGCTCGACATCGGCCGTCGGAAGTGCCTCAGCTCCGAAGCCGCCGTAGTCGAGTCCGATGCCCATTGTGCCGACCGCCACTTCCGGCTCCTTGTGAAGCGCCAGTGATGGCGTCGAGTTGAGCGCAACCAGGTCCCAGATCAGTTGTGTTCGGCGATCCGATAGACCCTTGCCTTTGATGAATGAGAGTGCCGCGTCTGCGCCATTCACTTCGAAGCGATTGGGCCCTGACACACTCGCAGTGAGGCCGATGTCGTGGAGTATCGTGCCAATAGCCACGACTTCGCGGTCGTAGTCGATTCCTTTTATGCGGCCAATCGCTTCCGCGAACAGCCACGAACGCATGGCGTGATTGAACAGATACGGTTCGGAGAGTCGTTGCGCATGCTCAATCACGGCCGTGATGAGCGGACCATCGGGTACGCTGACCCCTGCGATCAGTCGAGTCTGCGACGCGTTCCGATTGACGAACGCCTCCGCTGGCACAACCATCTCCCGCTTGTAGCTGGCCGTTTGATTATTCATCGGAGTCCTCCTCTGCTTCACGCTGCTTTCGCCGTGATCGTTGTAAACCGCTTGACGAACTCGAGCGCCTTCTCGGCGACCTCCCGCCAGCCGGCGTCAATCGTGAGCGAATGCCCTCGGCCCGGCATCTTGACGATCTCGGTCACGCCACTATTGCGCTTCTGCTTCTTGTATGCCGCGTTCGCGATCGCCCACGGGACGGTATGGTCCGAGTCGGCCGAGACGATCAGCATCGGACCTCGCTCCGGGTTCGTCGAGTTGACCTTCGCGTCTGACCAAGGATTCAAGTTAGCGGACGCTGCCTGGAAGAGCGGCTCGCCGGCACCAGGGACGGAATAGCCGAGGTACAGTTCCTTCGCCTCGTCCTCGCCGACCTCGTTGGCGAAGCTGTAGCGGAACTGCTCGTAGCTGAGCGGGACCGCTCGGTTCCAGTTCGCGGGGTTGCGCAGGGCGACGCTGGCCGTGCGCAGCGCCGGGATCGGCAGCGGGAGCACGCCGCGAAACGGAGCCGGGCTGATCGCGACCGACGCGGTGACGAGCCCGCGGCCCGCGAGGATCATGGTTAGCAGACCTCCGAAGGAATGGCCGATGATCACGGGTTTTCTATTCAAGCGGCGGATGATCGCCTCCTCGTAGTCGGCGATCTCGCCGATCCCCTTGCCCGCGACCAACTCAGGGTGCTCTCTGGCTTCGGCGACCGTCTCGGGATCGTCAGGCCAGCCCGGTGTCAACGCCACGTAGCCGTTGTCCTCGAACAGCGTGACCCAACGGTCCCAGCTGGAGGGCAGAAGCCAGAGCCCGTGTACGAAGACAACGGGTGTGGCGCCTGAGGCGTTCGCGCGCTCGACCTGCGCTACCTCGTGCTCAGTAATGGT
>CAWGBW010000008.1:0-804789 GCA_963820895.1 uncultured Acidobacteriota bacterium | reverse complement strand
AGATTTTGCAACAGTTGCGGTTGGATTGCGCCGCGACATGTTCCTCTTCTTACGGTTTTGGGTGCTTTCAGTCCCTTTTCTTGGATTCGTTCCCGTAATCGGCTACGTGAACATTGTTGCTTCCCAGGCGTACAATCGGGCCGATTCCGAGCGCAAACAAGGAGGGTTCCATGGGCGCAATACCGAGGGGTTCCAACTCGCCCACTTCAAACGAATCAGAAGCTGAGAAAGTCGCTTTCAAAACACCGAGCCTCTGCAATGTCGTGATGATGTGTCTTATATGTATTACCGGAGTTTAAAGACGCTCAAAGCTCCCGCAGATTTGATCAAGTTCCTCGGGTCTCTTACCGACGAGATGCCCGAAAACGCGGAGTCGTCACCTGGGAACGAGTGGTGCAAGGAGCCGATATGAAGTCTCAGTGGCGGTTCAGCCTCTGCTGCGTGATTGGGCTCATTTTCTGCGTTGGTGGACTCATTGTGGGTACCTGGGGAAAAACCGGGATACCAGTCTCAGGCGTCACCCCACCTAAAAACATTCCAGTAAACGAATACGCCGACTCCCGGCTTTGCGCGCGTTGCCATAGTCAAATCTATGAAAGCTATCGGCAGACGGGAATGGCCAAATCCCTGTTTAAGCCCTCTCCTGCGAACACAATCGAAGGCTACAAAGGGAACACGCAGTTCTACCACTCCTTGTCTGACACGCACTACTCGATGATTTTTCGCGACCAGGCCTATTACCAGAGACGGTGGCAAATCGGGTCCGACGGAAATGAGACGAATGTCGAAGAGATGAAAATTGACTACGTGATAGGTGCAGGCGACCACTCGAGGTCCTACCTACACCGTGCCGCACGAGGGACGTTAATCGAACTTCCTCTGGGTTGGTATACGGAACGAGGTGGATATTGGGGCATGAGTCCGGGATTTGATTCCAGTCATCCGCAAACCCGGCGATTGGTTTCGTATGGATGCGTATTTTGTCACGATGGATATCCTCAAGTGCCCTCCGGAAGCGATGTTCCGGGCGCTGATCCGGTCTTTACTGGGGACCTTCCCGAAGGGATTGATTGTCAACGATGTCATGGTCCGGGCGGCCAACATATTCGAGCAGCCCAGGCAGGCGCTGAGTTTTCGGACATCAGTAGCAGAATTGTGAATCCTGCACGGCTAAGTTCAAAGCTCCAGATGGAACTCTGCATGCAATGCCACCTGGAGCCGACGAGCGGCAGCCTCCCAGCTTTGGTGAGACGATCTAATCGGGGGATATTTTCCTACATCCCAGGGCAACCCCTTGAGGACTATGTCCTCTACTTCGATCATGACCCTAACACCGGATACGATGACAAATTTGAATTCGTGAGTGTTGCATATCGACTTCGGAAATCTCGTTGCTTTCTAGAGAGCAAGGGGGCGCTGACATGCCTGTCCTGCCATGATCCACATCGCAAGCTCCCCGCGGGCGAGGAAGCGACAAGCTACTATTCCAGACAATGCCGTCATTGTCATGAACCCGTCATCAGCACCTTGGTTGCCCAGGGCAAGCACCCGGATGCAGCCGACTGCGTTTCGTGCCACATGCCAAAAAGGAGAACTGAGGATGTAGTTCACGCACTTATCACGGACCATTTCATTCAGCGTAGGGTCCCAATGCATGATCTTCAGGCAGACCTTCAGGAACGTCATTTGACTGATGCAGAGGAATACCACGGAGAAGTGGTCCCGTATTATCCGTCGCCCTTGCCGAAAACGAGCGAAAACAGCCTATACCTTGCTGTAGCGCAAGTGGCTCGTCAGAATAATCTGAAGAAGGGAGTCGCCGACCTGGCCCGAGAAATAAACCAAGATCCCCCTCGCGAGGAGGAGTTCTACATCGCACTTGGGGATGCATGGAAAAACAGCGGAAATCCGCAAGCGGCCGTTGGAGCGTTTGAACAGGCAGTTCGCATCAATCCAAAATCTGTGACAGCATTGCGGTCCTTTGCCGCTAGTTTGAAAACATCGGGGAATGTCTCACGAAGCGAGCAGATATTGAAGCGTGCGCTAGACTTGGCACCTCTCGACGGTAGCACCTGGAATCAATATGCGATGTTTGAGGCCGACCTTGGGCGAACCGGTCGCGCAATCGAGAAACTTCAGAAAGCGCTTGCGCTGGATCCAGATTTGCCGGAGGGCGACCTGAACCTTGCCACCCTCCTTGTCCGCGAAGCGCAGATGGAACCTGCTGAAACCGCCTTGAAACGCGCACTAAGCATTGATCCGTACGACGCGGCTGCTTACGATCTGATGGGGCGGGTGCTGACAGGGAAGAATGAAATGTCTATGGCTCTTTATAGCTTCCAAAAAGCAACTCATCTTCGTCCGGACTATGGACCCTATCTTTTTAACTATGCTCTGGCGCTGTTAGCCGCCCAACGGTTAGACGAAGCACGCACACAAGCGCAGGCCGTAGTGAACGCGGATCCTAATCTTGCTGAAGGCCACGTATTGTTGGGTGGACTTCTCGCTAGAGAGCGGCGATCGGCGGAGGCGGTGAGCGAGTATCAGCAGGCGGTGAAACTACAGCCTGATTTCAGTCGGGCACAACTGGATTTAGGGTTGCTTCTGGCGGCACAAGGAGATCTGCGGAGCGCGACTGAACATCTACGCAAAGCCGCAGCCGGCAGAGACCCGGATGTCGTCCGCGAAGCAGCCCAGGCCCTCCAGCGAATCAGCAATCGTTAAGCTGCCCACCTGAGGTCATGCGGATTTCTTGTCGGGGTTTGGGAGCATCAGGTATCGGACGTAAGCTGCCAACGCATGGACCGCTTCCAGAAACTGCCGCGGAGTTCGAATCAGGGGCAATTAGGGAAGCGCATAGAATCATGGTTGATGAAACCAGGCGTTCTCGCAAGCTTGCGCTATCTATTCGCCACAAACGGGTTAAAACACCAAGGCTGGCGTGGATGGGGGCGGCTGCCTGCGATTTGAGGATTTTGAAAAGTCGAATTGCCTAGCTCACATTGGCAAGAGTTTTTACAGCGACGTCGGACTGGTTCCGCAACTTCTGGACCGACTCATGGATGGCCCGGGCCGCTCCGCCAGCGCCGTTTTGTTCTGCCGCTTTCGCTACGCTGCCCGCATCTTCGGTCGACGTGCTGGCCATATCCAGCAACACAACCACGGAATCGGCGTGCAGCTTCCACAGGGAGGACATTTTCTGGCTGCGCTTCAACTCTTCCAGTTCGGTGCTGACGCGAGCGGAAACCGAGACAAGCCGAATCAGGGTGCGGGCAACGTCGGCGCGAGGAGTTTTTTCTTCAAGGAAAGACGCGCCATAGGCATCCGCCTCAGCCTTGGTGAGCGTCAGGTTGAAGAACCGCATCGGTACTATCTGGCGGTATTTTGGATCGGCGACGCGCACGAAAACGCGAATCGATTCTTCCACCCTCCGCAGCTTGCTCTCTTCCGCGGAAAGCTGTTGCGCGGTAATTGCGGGCGGCTGAAAAACCGGCACCTCAGCGGGCACTTTCGGAGGCACTGCTTTTGCCGCTTTGGGCGCCGCTCCTGCTCCGCCCGTCGCACGAGACGATTGCCCGGCAGGCGTTAAGAGCGAGCGGCGGATCGGCGGACGCCGGTCCAGCTCCTTCTTAAGCTTGGAGACGCGGCGGAACTTCTCGAGCGTGCTGCCGTAGTCCGCCTGTAACAACTGCTTTTCTTCGATTGCGGCCACGTGCTCGACCGTCACCTCGACACCGTCGACGGTCGTCAGGATGGTGCCGCCCATTTCCTCCAGCGCCTGGCCGAATGTCTTGATCTCAGTCAGCGCCTTTACGAAGAGGTCGTCAAATTTTTGTCCGAAGGCGGCGTTATAAGCCGACACCGTTGCCAGGACTCCTGGATGGTAAAAGGAGGCGTCCAGCCACTGCTTTAGTTCGCGAACCCGCCCAATCATTCCAGAATCCATCAACGCGTTGAAGTCACGGAATCGCGAAAGTTCTTGCAAGAAGGGATCAAAACGGCGGAGCAACTGCACATGCTCCTCGGGCAAGGAGGGAACGTCGCTGTCGGCCAAAATTTCAATCAGGGCAATCTCAAACGGAGAAAGCGGCAGCGCGCCGTCCAGCCCATAGCCTCGCTGTTCCCACTGCCCGGGAACACGCGGATGCCGGTAAAGGAAAGTCGCGATGAGATCGGTTTTGTCGCGGTTGACATCGCTCGGTTCGCGCCTTCGAACAAAGTAACGGAGCAGGGCCTCGGCGACTTCGGAATCGGTATCGTGCGTCAGCGCCTGGCGCAACATCGCCGGGGTGATCGCCATATCCAGCAAGTGCAGCCAGCGGTACATCCGCGAAAGCGTATTGGGAAGTTCTCGATCGGAATGACGCAGGGCGTCCGCGTCGAGGCCGCTCGGAATCGGCACCTCGCCGCCGAGTGTGTCCCGCAGTAGCTTCTGATAGAAGCCCTGAACGGTCGCCAAAATGGCTAATTCAAACCGAAGATCTTCGGCCAAGCTGCCCCCGAAAAACGACCAATTTCGTTGTAAAACTTTACTAATGTTCAAGTAAAGCCGAAAGGTTACTTACGGTGCAAGTTACTAGTGGAGCTAGTTAGGCAGGCTGGACAAAGCGAGGGATCTCGAAAGTACATGTCCGACTGGATTTAGAAATGGGTGGTAAATCAGAATACGACAGTCTTGTTTCCGTAGACCAGCACGCGGTTTTCCAGATGCCATCGTACGGCGCGGGAGAGGACTACTTTCTCGAGATCACGGCCCTGGCGAACCAAGTCTTCCACGGTATCGCGATGGGAGACCCGAACAACGTCTTGTTCGATGATCGGACCGTCGTCGAGAACCTCGGTGACGTAGTGGCTGGTCGCTCCAATGATCTTCACGCCACGCTCGAACGCCTGGTGATAAGGCCGAGCCCCGATGAAGGCCGGCAAGAATGAATGGTGAATATTGATGATGCGCTGCGGATATCGCTTTACGAATGGATTGGAGAGAATCTGCATGTAGCGCGCCAATACCATGAAATCTGGTTTGCATTGATCGACGAGAGATTGAATCTTTGCTTCCGCCGCATCTTTGTTGTCCTTGTCCATGGGCACGATCGCATAAGGAATTTTGTAGAAGTCTGCAATGCCCTGGTTGTCGGGATGGTTGGAAATGATCAGCGGAATCTCGCAGAAGAGCTCCCCGCTCTTGTGACGATAGAGGAGATCCACCAGGCAATGGTCGTATTTTGAAACCAGAATCACCATGCGCTGGCGCTGCGATGAAAGCGCGAGGCGCCACTTCATGCCGAAGGCCTCGGCGACCGGTGAGAAGTGCTTCCCAAATTCGCCTAGATCGATATCGAATTCTGCGGGATCGAATTCCACACGCATGAGGAACAAGCCTGATTGCGGGTCTCCGTGCTCGTCCGCGTGGAGAATGTTTCCTCCACGCTTGAAGATGAAATCAGCGATGGTCGCGACTTCGCCTTTGCGGTCGGGGCAGGCGATCAGGAGGATGGCGGAGTGCTTCATTCAATTCCAGGAGCGAATATCTATTTGGGCTTGGATCTTGCGTAGAACACTTTGTTAACGATTTTCCACTCGCCATTCAGTTTAAGCAGCGAGACGTAATCGGTGTAATGGGAATCGGGATAATCTTCCTCCACTTTCACCGATGCAGTAGTGCCAGTGATGTCGACCGAGGCAATTCCCAGATCCCCCTTCTCTTCCTTGCCGGCGTTCGCCTTGAAGCCTTCGTACCACTCAGTTTGCGTCAGCTCTCCAAGGCTGCCGTTTTTTTTCACGAAGAAGAGCTTAGCGTCGGGATAGAACGCCCGCTTGAGACTTTCCACGTCATTGAATTTCAGCCCATGCAGGTAGTGCTGAATCGTCTCCCTGACCATCGACTCGTCGGACGGCTGATCCAGAGCGCGAGCCGATCCGTAAGAAAATACGGCCGCCAAAAAGGCCGATATCAGGAGTTGCTTGCTCAGCATCTTGAGGCTCATATTGTCCTCCAAGGACTCGAGTGCTCACGTTGAGACAATGGAGTCTGTGCGCGTTTCCGCAGAAAAATTGAGGATGAAGCTCGGCGAAAAAGGAAACACTATGCCCAATCCTCAACTCTTCAGGGCCTTCAAGATCTGTCGTGCAGCGTTAGCTCCAGAGCCGCCGGTCAAACCCGCTCCGGGATGCGTGCCGCTGCCGCACAAATACAGGTTCTGAATCGGCGTCTGGTAACGCGCCCAATCCAGCAACGGCCGCATGGTGAAGAACTGGTCGAGCGCCAGATCGCCGTGAAAAATTTGGCCGCCGGTCAAACCATACTTTTCTTCGAAATCTTTTGGGGTAATGATCTGGTGCGTCAATATCAGTTCCGGCAAGTTGGGCGCGTATTGCGCGAGCGTCTGTACGACCGTTTGTCCCAGGGCCTTGCGCTGCTGCTCCCAATCGCCCTTGAGCTTGTACGGCGCGTACTGCATGTAAATCGACATGACATGTTTGCCGTCGGGAGCTAGCGTGGGATCGGTGAGCGAAGGGATGGTGGCTTCGAGATAAGGCTGGCGTGAGAAATTGCCATATTTCGATTCGTCGAATGCCTTCTCGATGTAATCGATCTCATTGCCGATGTGAATGCGTCCCCGCAGTGCGGTCGAGTCGCCGTCTTTGAGGGCGGTAAACTTCGGTAGCGCGGATAGCGCCAGATTGACTTTCGCGACCGTTCCGTTGCCTCGATAGTGCTGAAGTTTTTGAACAAAGTCCGGTGACAGGTGAACAGGGTCGGTCAGTTTGAGCAGCGTCCGCTTGGGATCGGCGTTGGAGATCACAGCTTTCGCCTGGATCTCTTCGCCGGTCGAAAGCAGTACGCCGGAAGCCACTCCATTTTGCACGCGAATCTCGATGACCTCGGCGCCAGTGCGGATCTCGGCTCCGGCTGCCTTCGCCGCAGAAGCCATTGCTTGCGTCACCGATCCGATTCCGCCCACCGCGAGAGATGCCGATCCGGCCGGGTGAGGATCTGCCGCGGCGCGGATCAACAAAACCAAAGCGCTGCCTGCCGACCATGGACCGAGGAATGTGCCAAAGACTCCGCGAGCCGCAATTACTACGCGCAACAATTCAGTCTCGAAGTATTCCGAGACCAGATCCGCGACAGCCATCGGTCCCCAACGCAGAAGGCGAAACATGTCCTTCTTGCCGAGCTTGCGAACCGCCCGCCCGGTCTTCAACATGCTCCACAAGTCGGAGCGGCTGGGATCGTCGATGTTGGGCGGCGTAGTCGCGAGCGCGTCGGCGATAACCTTGCTGATCTTGGTCAACGACTGCTCGAATTCCGGATACTTCGTCGCGTCCTTTTGAGAGAAAGCAGAAATCTCCTGCGCCGACTTGTTGACGTCCTGATACAAAGTTAGCGCGCGATTATCGGGAGAGAATGCGGTCACGCAGGTTTCAGGAGTGATCAGCATCAGGCCGTGTTTTTCGAGCTGCATGTCTCGAACGATGCTCGGAAGAATCGGTCCCGCCGTATGAGCCAACGTCGAGCATTTGAATCCGGGATGGAATTCGTCGGTGATGGCTGCGCCGCCAACTTGTGCGTTGCGTTCGAGGACGAGTGGCTTGTACCCCGCCTTGGCCAGATAAAAGGCGGTGATCAGCCCGTTATGGCCGCCGCCGATGATGACGACATCCCGCTGACTGACTCCTGTTTGCGCCCCCATATCTAGGCCGCTCCCTTGATGTCTTTCAGAATTTCCAGTGCCGCCAAACGGCCATTCGCTCCCATGATGCCGCCACCGGGGTGAGTCGCCGATCCACACATATAAAGATTCTTGATCGGCGTGCGGTATTGAGCCCAGCCCGGCACAGGCCGCAGGAAGAAGAGTTGTTCGAGCGAAAGCTCACCTTGGAAGATGTTGCCCTCGGTCAGTCCCCATTCGCGTTCGAGATCAAGCGGAGTCACCACCTGCTTCTGGATGATGATGTCTTTCAGGTTGGGAGCGTATTCCGAAATCGTGTCGACCACAGTGTTGCCGAACGCTTCTTTCTGGTCGTCCCAGTTGAGGCCTGGCCGCAATTTATATGGCGCGTACTGCACGAAGCATGACATGACGTGTTTTCCGGGCGGCGCCACGGATGGATCGGTCAGCGAAGGGATCACCATATCAATGTAGGGCCGCTTCGAAAAATTGCCGTACTTCGCGTCGTCATAAGCGCGCTCCATGTACTCGACGGATGGAGAAACGGAGATCGCGCCGCGCAGGTGCGCCCCAGGGCCGGGCATGCACTTGAAATTAGGTAACGCATCAAGCGCCATATTCACTTTGCCGGAAGAGCCGCGAAACTTGTAACGGTTTATTTCTTCCAGGAAGTCACCCGGCAGATGTTCGGCTTCAATGAATTTCGTGAAAGTCAGCCGGGGGTCGACGCTTGAGGAGATTACATCGGCATAGATTTCGTCGCCGTTTGAGAGGACCACACCTTTGGCCTTGCCATTCTTGATGATGATTTGCGAGATGGCCGCTTTGGTGCGGATCTCCACGCCAGCCTCACGGGCCGCGTCTGCGATTGCGTTCGAGATTGCGCCTGTTCCGCCGCGAGCGAATCCCCATGCCCGGAATGCGCCATCGATCTCACCCATATAGTGATGGAGCAGGACGTAGGCTGTACCGGGAGAACGCACGCCGAGAAAAGTGCCGATGATGCCGGAGGCAGACATCGTTGCTTTCAGCACGTCCGTCTCGAACCACTGATCCAGGAAGTCGATGGCGCTCATGGTCATCAACTGCACCTGGTTGTACTTGTCGTAGCTCGACATACCTTGGAAGCGACGTCCGATGAAGAGCAGCTTCATCAGTTCACGAGGATTCAAAGTGGTCGGGTCAGGAGGGACCATGCTCAAGATCGGTTTTACAAACCGGCACATGGCCTGCATGGCCTTACCGAATTCGTCGTATGCCTCGGCGTCCACGCGCGAATGGCGCGCAATCTCGCGATGAGTCTTGCCATGATCGTTCACACGCCACAGGTAGTCCCCACTCGGCATAGGCGTAAACGTTCCATCGAGCGGCAGGATCTCAAGTCCGTGACGCGGCAAGTCGAGGTCCCGAATGATCTCTGGACGGAGCAGTGACACCACGTAGGAGCAGACCGAAAACTTGAAGCCCGGGACAATCTCCTCGGTGCAGGCGGCTCCGCCAAGCACATGACGCCGCTCGAGCACGAGAACCTTTTTGCCGGCGCGCGCCAGGTATGCCGAATTCACCAGGCCATTGTGGCCGCCGCCGATGACGACAACATCGTATGAGTTGGAACCAGCCATGCGCTGTTAGCTCCTAGCTTGATTGCAAAGGTGTCAGGAAACGCAATAATACGCGCGACAGGGAATCGGCGGTAAAAAGATCAGAGCCCGCTAGGAAGGACAGTCCAGCTTCGAAGGATGCTGCACATGATTGGCAGGATGATTCGCATAGGTGACCCAAAGTCGAATCGGTATTCTATCCGGAAGCAGGCATTTTGTCTGCATATTTGCTGCCTGCGTGACTACCAGTCAACCGTTGGAGGTTGCCGCACGAGCGCGCGCTGCATATATAATCCAACTTTCTGAAGTATTAATTTCTTCGTAAAACTTCGGCTCCTTTGTGGTTGACCTTCTTGCCCACGAAGGACGCGAAGTTTGACGAAGGAAAAATCAAATCCGTGTACGAGGAAATCGCTTGCCCATCGGAACTGCGTTTCACGATAGAACGTTTCCCCTCTGCCAGAGCCTGAGCTACCGCGAATGGTCGGGCTACTACACGGTCAGCGTCTACGAAATGCATCACGAGCACGAGTACAACGCGATTCGCAATGCGTGTGCATTGATCGACATTTCGCCGCTGTACAAATACTTGGTCACCGGCAAGGATGCGACGCGCCTGGTCAATCGGGTGATCACCCGCGACATCAACAAGGTCAAAGTGGGCCAGGTGATTTACTGCTGCTGGTGCGACGAAGAGGGAAAGGTCATCGACGACGGCACGATCTCGCGGCTCGAAGAGAACGTCTATCGCTGGACCGCTGCCGATCCCAGCTTGCGCTGGTTCCGGCAAAACGGTTTGAACATGGACGTGCAGATCGAGGATATTTCTGAGAAGGTCGCGGCACTGGCGCTGCAAGGGCCGACTTCGGCGAAGCTGTTGAAGGCCGTCGCCGAGGCGGACATCGCGAATCTTAAATATTTTCGGGTTACGCACGGCAAAATCGCGGGCATCCCTGTCGACATTTCGCGAACTGGTTACACCGGCGACTTGGGTTACGAGATCTGGATGCCATGGAACGATGCCGTGAAGGTGTGGGACGCGCTGGCTGATAAGGGCAGACAGTTCGATCTTCACGCGGCGGGAATGCTGGCGCTTGACGTCGCGCGTGTTGAAGCGGGGTTGCTGTTGATTGAAGTCGACTACACGAGTTCGAAGAAAGCATTGATCTCATCGCAGATGTACTCTCCCTATGAGTTGGGATTCGGGAAGATGGTCCACCTCGACAAAGACAATTTCATCGGCAAAAAAGCTCTCGAGCGGGACGCGAAGAATGGCCTGCCTCGCCAATTCGTTGGACTCGAAGTCGATTGGACGGATGTCGAGCAACTCTACGAACGCTATGGCCTAACGCCAGCGGCTCCGTCACAGGCCTCGCGTGTCGCGGTGCCCGTGTATTCGGCCGAGAGGCAAGTCGGGAAGGCCACGACCACCACGTGGTCTCCGACACTAAAGAAGATGATCGCCTTGGCGAGTATCGAGACGCAGTCGTCCAAGCCTGGCACGGCGCTGCAAATGGAAGTCACGATTGAAGCGATCCGGCTGAAGACGAACGTAAAGGTGACCACGCTGCCGTTTTTCAATCCACCCCGCAAGACCGCGACACCTGTGTAAGGGCGGACCTATTCGTCCGCGCCCAGCCAAACGAGTGTGACAGCCGGTATCCTTCGCGATTGTCTGTTTGACCCACACCACCCTATTGCGCTTTGCGCAACCCCGGACGAATGCGTCCGGGGCTACACGCTTCTTGGGGTAGCCGCCCTGCGTTTGCCCGCAACATAGAGCCATACTCCAATCAGAACCAGGGCGCCGCATCCGCCTACTACTTTGAAAACCGCTAATGGCTTGTTCGGCTCGTCCGGCGACGGAATCAGCGACAGGGCAATCGTCAGCGCAGTGGTAATGAATCCCAACGTTGCGACTAGCTTGGCAACGCCGCTTCCTCCCGGAACCCGGATCACGCCGGGTCCGGCCGGCTCTAATTGCAACTTGATCATTGCCGCAAATAGATAGAGATATGGAATGAAATACGTGATCACGCCCATGCTGACGAGAACATCGTAGGCGCCTTTCACACTCGTTCCGGCCTGTCCCAAGAAGATGAACACTACCCCTAGGACGAACTGTGTGAGCAGCGCTACCCACGGTGTTTTCCATCTTGAGTGCAGAGCGCCGAAGGACGCCGGCAGCACTCGATCCAGCCCGGCGACGAACGGAAGGCGTGCGACTGCGGCAAGGTACGCCCCGGCCGCGCCGACATTGCTGAGTGCGATGAGAAACGCCGCGACCGGAAGAATACCGGGAATCCCAAGCCGCGATGTTGTCGCTGAGACGGCCTGCACCAGTCCCTGCAGGCTGTTCACCTCCGTCGAAGGAAGTGCGAGCAGCACGCACACCGTACCCAGGATGTAGCAGATGGTAACGATCACACCGCCCAGCAGCAGCGCCAAGGGAATCGTGCGGCGTGCGTTCTTGATTTCTTCCCCCATGAACGACGCCGTTTCGCAGCCGCCGAAGGCGAAGGTCAGCACGGACCAGAAGATCAAGTCGTTCAAATGAGTGCTCGGTGTCATCGAGTGAATCGTGAATGAAGTCGCCGATCCATAGCGATGCAAGGCGACGAAGCCAAGAATTATGACGATGCAGACCGGAATCCACATGGCGAGAGCGCCAACGTTGTGCAGCCATTTGCCGACGTCGAGCCCTACGATGTTGAGCAAAGTGGCCGCGCTCAGCGTGAGCAAAGCGAAAAGGATGTAGAAGGTGGAGTTCCCCGAAAGGTGCTGCCAGTCCGCTTGTCGAATGAAAAGCACATTGCTGGCGGCGAAGTAGAGGACGGCAGGGAAGTACGGCAGGTTGCTGGTCCAATAAGTCCAAGCCGACATGAAGCCCGAGAAGTCGCCGAAAGCGCGCTTGGTCCAGATGTAGAGTCCGCCTTCGTTTGGATAGCGTGAGGAAAGCTCCAACACCGAAAGCGCGAGCGGCGTATAGAAGCAGAACCATGCCCCGGCCCATACGACAATCGAACTTGGGCCTGCGGCCGCGGCGGTTGCGATCCAGCGCAGGCTGATCCCGGTGATGACGTAGAAAAGCAGCAGGTCGCGAAAGCCCATGACCTGTTTCGGTCGATTCGGGTCATCCGCATCAGCGATTGAAACTCCGGGCGAGAGGAAGCCTGCGCCAGCCTTGTGCGGCATCGGTTTGGGATCAGGCAAAAGTATGTCCCACGGTCAGGCGAAAGCGAGCGAGAAAGGAAGGAATAACACCGACAACATTCGCCCGCAAGGCAAAATTGCTTGCTGCTAGCTGGTTTCCGCGACGCTTCGCTTGCCGCGCTTCCAGTACAGATATCCCGGCACTCCGGCGAGGACAATCGCTGTTCCCCAGAATGCCTCGGTCGGGCGCGTGATGATGGTGTTCAGGGTCCAAGCCGCTCCGATAAAAATGTAAATGGCGGGTAGCCATGGATATCCGGTGCAGCGGTACGGGCGTGGAATGTCGGGACGCTTCCATCGCAGCCAGAACAGCGCGATCACTGTCAGGGTGTAGGACAACACCATGCCGTAGATCACGTAGGTGTACAGTTGGTCGTAGCGCCCGCTCAGGGTGAGAGCTCCGGCCCAGATGGATTGTCCAATAAGGCTGAAAGCGGGAGTGCGCCACTTGGGATGAATGACCGCCATCCGCTTGAAGAAAACGCCATCCTGCGCCATTGCCATATAGACGCGGGCTCCTGAGAGCGTGCAGGTGGCGGCGGCGCTGAAACACGAAACTGCGATCACCAATGACAACCAAACGGCGGCGCCCGGGGAAAACAAAGTTGCGGCCGCAGCGTGTGCGATGGTCTCGTGCGCGGCGATTTCCTTGACTGGCATCGCGTAGAGATAGGTGACATTCATCGCGATATAGATCGCTCCGACTGCCAGCACACCCAGCACCATCGCAAGCGGAACATTCCGCCGCGGATTTTTAACCTCACCGGCCACCCACGTGATGTAGACCCATCCGTCGTAAGCCCAGAAGACCGCGATGAGCCCGACCCCAAGCGCAGAGATCAGCCCGCCGACGCCCAATCCGGCGCTGAGCGAAACGTCAGTCGAATGGAAGTTCGCCCAGTTTCCCTTGCCGATAGCGAATCCCAGCAAAACGAACGCGGACATCGCCGTAAACTTCGTCCACGTGGAAACGTTCTGCAGCAATGCTCCCCAGCGCAGGCCAACGACGTTGACCCAAGTGAGGATGGCAATCAATACCAAACCGAGGAGATGGGCACGCGTTATTGCCATGCCGAACAGCGAGAAGACAACATGCCCTTGCGAGACAAAGGGGATCACCTGGCCCAGGTAGGCGGCGGACGCGACGGAGAGCGCAGCAATCGATCCGCCATTGGCAACAGCGAACAGCATCCAGCCATAAAGAAAGGCGACCAAATCACCGTAAGCCTCACGCAGAAAGATGTACTGTCCACCGGAGTCGGGAAACATCGAGCCCAGCTCCGCAAACGCAAAGCATGCGCAGAGAGAAATCAGCGCACCCAGCACCCAAACAAGGAGAAAGAGAAACGGCTGTGGAAGCGGGCCAGCGATGTCTTTCGCGGTCAGGAAAATTGACGAGCCGATGATGCCGCTGACCAGCAGGAGCACTGAATCGAGTAACCCGAGTCCACGCACCAGGGTCGGCTGATCTTTAGAATTGGAAATCGATCCTTCGGCGGAAGAACTCACGACCGCCGGCGCGACAGGGGTAGTGTCCATTAGCCGATTCCGAGTTCGTCGGGGGATTCGAGTGGAATACCACATCTCCGGCAGATGACGGCAGAACAGTCCCCGCAGGTCAGTGGATCGTTCACTTCCTGAGCACAATTGGGACAATAAAAAGACGGGGAATCCGGCTGCGGCTGCGCATTCTGCGGGCTGGTCGCCATGCGGAACAAAACTGTAACACAGAAGTTGAGCCGTGGTTGCTTGCAGATAACTCGGGACGGGCTCATCAAGACGAACTGGGAGCGGGACTGTCTTCGCTGGTTTATAGTACGAGGCGCTGCAAAATGTCATGCGTAGGAAATCGTTAAATCAGAAGCAAACGAAGAGTCACTCCGGAGATCGTTTTAAGGTCGCGGTTGTCCAAGCCTGCCCCGTGATCTTCGACCGGGAGCGTACGCTAAAGAAGGTCCACGCACTTACGCGAGAGTCGGCCGGCAAGGGAGCGCGTCTTGTGGTGTTTCCCGAGGCTTTTGTCTCCGCGTACCCGCGTGGTCTCGATTTCGGGGCGGTCATTGGCTCGCGGACGGAGGAAGGTCGCGAACAGTTCCGGCGATATTGGGAAAGTAGTGTGGATGTTCCGGGTCCAGCCGTCGACTCTCTTGCTCGAACCGCGAAGAGCGCCGGCGTCTTTCTGGTGATCGGCGTGATCGAACGGGATGGCGGCACGTTGTATTGCACGGTTCTGTTTTTCGGGCCAGACGGCGCTTACATGGGCAAGCACCGGAAAATCATGCCAACGGCCTCGGAGCGCCTGGTCTGGGGGTTCGGCGATGGTTCGACGATGCCGGTTTTCGATACTGCCATTGGAAAGATTGGCGCAGTGATTTGCTGGGAGAACTATCTGCCCCTCATGCGGGCGGCGATGTACGCAAAGGGCATCGAGATTTACTGCGCGCCTACGGCAGATCCGCGGGATTCGTGGCTTGCCTCGATGCGCCACATCGCGGTTGAGGGTCGCTGTTTCGTGCTCTCCTGCAATCAGTTCAACCGGCAGCGAGATTTTCCCGAGGATTATCCGGCATCTCTCGGGAACGATCCCGACGCAATCGTTACGCGAGGAGGGAGTTGCATCGTCGATCCGTTTGGAAATTTTCTCGCCGGGCCCAATACCGAGGGAGAAGTAATTTTGACGGCGGAGATTGATCGCGCACAGATTATTCGGGGAAAATATGATCTGGACGTCGTGGGTCACTACGCGCGTCCAGACATCTTCCATCTCGAGGTGGACGAGCGTCCGAAGAAGCCGGTGACCTCTCGACCATGATGCAAGGAAATCGATATGCCTGACAGACCACAGACTCCCGACGACAAGCTGCAACAGGAGTTCAACCGCTGGGCCGCAGCCGGTGAAGGCGAGAAGATGAAGAATCATCATCTCGACATCACCGAGAAAACGATCCGGCTGATGAATCTGCGCTCCGGCGAGCGGGTACTGGACCTTGGCTGCGGATCCGGCTGGGCGACACGCTTGCTCGCTCGACTTGTGGGTGACGGTCCGGAAGGCTTTGGCCAGGTGGTGGGCGTCGACATCTCGGACGAGATGGTGAGGCAAGCGCGGGAATCGTCGAAGGACTTCGAAAACATTCTTTATGTCTGGGGTTCGGCACAACAGATTCCGTGGGAAGAGAACTTCTTCGACAAGGTGCTATCCGTGGAGTCGTTCTACTATTATGCGGATCAGGACCGCGCTCTGTTGGAGTTGTTTCGAGTCATGGCGCCGAGAGCCCGACTGTTCATCCTCATCAATCTTTACAGAGACAATCAGTATTCGCTGCAGTGGGTCGACAAGCTCAAAGTCCCTGTACACGTGCGTTCGGCGGCCGAGTACATCGAACTGTTCAAGAAGCACGCGTTCGAGAACGTGGAAGCCCACCGCATTCCGGACGACACGCCCACACCCGATGATTACAAGACGAAGTCCTTTAACAGCCTAGAAGATTTACGGGCGTTCAAGCGGGAGGGCGCATTGCTCTTGATGGCATCAAAACCCGACCTGCGCACGCCGGCCCCGGGCTACACGATTTATTAGGTTGTGGGTAGCGAAGCCATCCCGGCGGCGGCGGTGGCAGCGTCTCACTGCCACCTCCGAAACCTTTCTAAGCGAGTTCAGATTTCACTATCGTTATCGTCGTCATCTTTGTCGTGGTGACTGCGATCCTTGACTGGGCTCATGGCGTGCCCATCCTGCGCATGATGAATCTCAACTCTGCCATTTACATTCGATAGTTTTATCCGAGCGCCGCCATGGCCGATTTCGCCACGCATATCGTGGCCAACGTAGCGATGGTTGTTCACGTGAAGCCCGAAATCGTTGTTGATGCCGCCAGAGACCGTGCTCGCTTCTACTTCTGCGTTCGAATCCGATGGGATCGTCAGGTCCAGCGAGCCATTAACTGAACTCAAATCGACGGATTGTCCGGCAAGCTGATCGAATCTTGCGTCCAGTCTTCCGTTGATGGTGGAGAGTTCTGCGCGTCCCGCCAGGTTATGGGCTTCGAGCCGACCATTGATGCAGGAGGCGCGAACTTCGCCGGTGACCCCGGTTACGTCCAGAGATCCATTGATCAGCTTGATTTCGTCGAGCCTGATCGTCTTCGGTACGGTCAACGTATATTCCACGCTGGCGGGATTGTTGTGCGATCCCCAGTTCCAGTTGTGATCATGTTCGGGATACTTGGTGCGAATCGCTAAATACTCTTTACCCGAATCGACTTCGATCTTCGCCTCATCAAGGCGCTCTTTCGTGTCAGCCGACTTGATTGCGTCCACCTTGATTTCGTTCCGGTCCCAACTGGAAATATGGACCGAACCGTTGATGTTGTCGAGTTCAACGCGGCCATCGGGTGTGATGGCGTAGGTCTGATGAAACTCTTCGATGAGTGATCCACGATGGTCAGAGGCATGCGCCGCAACGGCCAAAACGAAGAGTGCGCACAGGCACCCGAGAACGGCTCCTAACCAACTGGCGGACTGACGATGTCGGTTCATGACTCCTCCATTTTCTAGGGCGTTAGACGAAGGTCGTTGCAATTCGTGAGTGCCCAGCCAGAAGAAAAGACTGCTTCTCTCCACTAGATACGAGTTCGGTCCAATGAATGTTCCGCAGTCAAAGACGCTTTTTCTTCGCTTTTCACGACTTGGGTAATCAGGAAAACAGCGAGAATGGTCATTTCGGGTTCGATAGGATGCCGGTAGCGTGGAGCGGGAAACACGACGTAGTAGACGGCGGGGCACAGCAGGATCAGCCAGAAAAACAATTGCGCTCCCGGCTTGCGCAAGCGGAGGGCCCGCCCCAACCCCCAAAACATCAATATCGACGAGGCCAGGAAGGCTGAGTTCTTCACCTCGCTGAGCCATGGCGGTTGCGTGGCTTTCGGAGGACCGGTCCAGAAGTAGATGAAGCGTTTCAGGCACAGCAGGACGAACCTCGAAAAATCGGCTTGGATAAATGCTACGGCCTGCGCCTTGCGAAGCGCCACGTAGTCGAGTTCACCTAACGCTTGATACTGCCGAAGGGCAAAACCGTTCTGCGTGGGATGAAGGTATTCCATCCACGTGCCGTCGGCCCCGGGGCCGTTTCCCATGCGCAGTTCAGCGCCAAAGTTGTCGCGAACAAAGATGAACTTGCCAAATGTTTCGTAGTTTCGCATCAGCCACGGAGTGATGATGGCAAAGAATATCGCCGACGCAAGCGCCACACCAGCCAGCGAACGCTTGCCGCGCTTCCATCGCCCGTGCCAGGCCCACAGTCCCGCTGCCGGAAGGAACGACAAGAGTGAAGTGCTCGTCAGCGCGAGGATGCCCCAAAGCGATCCGAAGCTGATCCACGGCAGCCATCCGTCGCGGTCTTCCAGCGTCAATGCGAGCCAGAAAAGCGCAGCCAGCAGCAATGTCGAGAGACTTGTTTCCCAGATCCAGCGCGTGCACCAGAACATCACATTTGGCAATAAAGCCCATGCCCAAGAGGACCAGACCGCCACGTTCACCGAAAAAACGCGACGAGCGATCAGGAAGATCGGGACACAAGTGAGCGCTGAGAAAAGGCTGTTGAGCGCCAGCAGTACAAACGCCGACGCCTTGGAGTAGACGCCGAAGAGCAGAAACACGCCTGCGGTCAGATAAGGATAGAGAGGAGGTTCCCAAGCGGTGGGGCCGGTCTCAGGCCCAAACGGACTGCTGAAACCGTGGCCGGATGCGAGCGATGCAGCGACCCTTCCCATCTCCCAGCCGAAATTGAAATTGCCATCGGCAGCCTTGAACCTATAGGTGTGGCCCAACAGGATCCATCCGATTCTCAGGATGAGGGCAACGCTGGCAATCCACAACGGAGTAGACCGGCTGACAATCCACCGTTTCCATGCCACGGGTTTCTGCACGCCGTCGTTGCCGGCCGATTTGGGATCCATCAGTGGCTCTATTTGTAGCTGAGTCGTTCGCCGGCAGCAACCGACGGCGCTTTTACCATTCTTCGCGGATTGGAAGGCGTACAATTCCCCAACCGCAAGGAGGTGTCACTGTGATTCTGGGGTTGTCTGCTGCGACATTCACACTGCTGCATGTTCTGATCAGCCTGGTCGGGATAGGTTCGGGGCTGATCGTGATGTACGGCTTCCTGACCTCGCAACGTCTCGGCCGGTGGACAGCGGTTTTCCTCGCCAGCACAATTCTTACCAGCCTGAGCGGATTCGCTTTTCCGTTCGATCACCTTCTGCCTTCGCACATCGTGGGAACCCTTTCGTTGCTTGTGTTGACGATCGCGACCGTCGCGCTCTACGGCTTGCATATGCGCGGCTCCTGGCGTTCAATCTATCTAGTCAGCGCGTCTATCGCCCTCTACTTCAACGTCTTCGTTCTGGTGGTGCAAAGTTTTGAGAAAGTACCCGTCCTCAATGCCGTCGCTCCGACCCAGAAAGAGCCGCCATTCGCGATCACGCAATTGCTGGTTCTGGTGGCGTTTGTTGTCTTGACCGTGATGGCCGTGAGGCGCTTTGAGAAGCGGCCGTCACTTGTAGGATCGCCAGCGATTGTCACTCCCAAGAAACGTGTTGCTTGACTAACGTAAACGTTATTTACAAATACAGAAGAAGGAGGATAGAGGTCATATGAGCTCGATTTCGATGAAAGACGGAACTCGAATCTATTACAAGGACTGGGGATCTGGACAGCCAGTTGTTTTCAGTCATGGCTGGCCCCTGAGCTCGGACGCATGGGAAGACCAGATGT
The DNA here is from genome assembly GCA_963820895.1 of uncultured Acidobacteriota bacterium. Classification (GTDB taxonomy): domain Bacteria; phylum Acidobacteriota; class Terriglobia; order Terriglobales; family Acidobacteriaceae; genus Sulfotelmatobacter. Next base: position 785,528 of record CAWGBW010000008.1, on the reverse strand, counting down.
TTTTCCTGGCATCGCGAGGGTACCGCTGCGTTGCACACGACCGGCGCGGCCACGGTCGATCCAGCCAGCCGTGGAATGGAAATGAAATGGATACCTATGCCGATGATCTCGCGGCCGTCGTCGAGGAGTTGGATCTGAAGGATGCAATTCACGTCGGTCACTCGACCGGAGGCGGCGAGGTTGCGCGCTATATCGGGCGCCATGGTACGAGTCGCGTCGCCATGGCGGTGCTGATCGGTGCCGTGCCGCCGCTGATGTTAAAGACTGAAGCTAATCCCGGTGGTTTGCCGATGAAAGCGTTCGAAGACTTACGCACAGCTGTGTCGAATGACCGCTCGCAATTCTTCAAGGATCTCTCGGCTCCGTTTTATGGAGCCAATCGGCCGGGCGCCAAGGTGTCGCAAGGACTGCGGGACTTCTTCTGGCTGCAGGGCATGCAGTCCTCATTTGAGGCTTCTTACGACTGCATCCAGGCCTTTTCGGAGACAGACTTTACCGAAGACCTTAAGAAATTCGATGTGCCAACGCTCGTCTTGCACGGCGACGACGATCAAATCGTCCCGATCGGCGCTTCCGCGCTTTTGTCGTCGAAACTCATCAAAGGAGCAACGCTGAAGGTTTATCCGGGAGCGCCGCACGGTATGACTGCGACCCTGAAAGACAAGGTTAACAACGAGCTGCTGACTTTTTTCAAGCAGCGCCAGCAAGTGGCGGCTTAGCCGACACTCTTGTCCGTCACTCCCACAGCGGTGGTCGTCCGAGAGATCAGGCAACTACCGCGTGTCGGGAGTCGAGGATTCGAATCCGGTAAAATAGCTGGTTTCACCGGACTCATCGATTGACTGCTCATTTCATTCGGACGATAAGCCTCAGTGCGTTTGCCGGGCCCAAGGGCATTGGGCATTACATCCGCCAGCATTTTCTCGACACCACGTTCCGTGGGCTTTACCACGCCAATGCCTTCGACATCGCGCTCCTCGTACCTTATTTCATCGTGCTGATCCTACTGGCGGGATATGGGATGCACCGCTACGTCCTCGTCTATCTCTACTACAAGCATCGAAAGAACCGGACCACCGATCCACCTGCGCATTTCGAAGATATGCCGCGCATCACGGTACAGCTGCCGATTTTCAACGAGCAGTATGTCGTCGAGCGTCTCCTGGAAGCGATCTGCAGGCTGGAGTATCCACGAGACAAGCTTGACATCCAGGTGCTGGACGATTCGACTGACGAAACGGTGGAAGTTGCCGGCGGGCTGGTAGAACGCTATGCGGCGCTGGGACATCCCATCAGCTACCACCATCGAACGAACCGCCATGGATACAAGGCCGGTGCGCTCGCCGAGGGCATGCTGTCGGCCAAGGGCGAGTTCATCGCGATCTTCGACGCGGACTTCACTCCTCCAGAAGATTTTCTTCTGCGCACTATCCATCACTTTACCGATCCGAAGATCGGCATGGTGCAGACGCGATGGACGCACCTGAACCGGAACTATTCGTTTCTCACCGAAGTCGAAGCCATTCTTCTCGACGGACATTTTGTGCTCGAGCATTCCGGCCGCGCCCGCACCGGTTTGTTTTTCAACTTCAACGGCACGGCAGGCATGTGGCGCCGCTCAACCATCGACGAAGCGGGCGGATGGCAGCACGACACGTTGACTGAAGACACGGACCTCTCTTACCGGGCGCAGCTGAAGGGATGGAAATTTATTTATCTGCAGGACGTCGAATGCCCGGCAGAATTGCCCGTCGAAATGACGGCCTTCAAGACACAGCAGGCGCGATGGGCGAAGGGCTTGATCCAGACGGGCAAAAAGATTTTGCCGCGCGTGATGCGCAGCGATGCTCCTCTGCACACAAAAATCGAGTCGTGGTATCACTTGACGGCAAACATCAGTTATCCGCTGATGATCATGCTGTCTGTTCTGCTGTTGCCGGCCATGATCATTCGCTTTTACCAGGGCTGGTTTCAGATGCTCTATATCGATCTGCCCCTGTTCATGGCCTCGACGTTTTCAATTTCGAGTTTCTACCTCGTGTCGCAGCGTGAGCTGTTTCCCCGAAGCTGGCCTCGCGCCCTTCTGTATTTGCCGTTTCTGATGGCTCTCGGCATCGGATTGACCATCACGAACACGAAGGCGGTGATCGAAGCGCTTATCGGCAAGCAAAGCGCCTTCGCCCGGACGCCAAAATACCGCGTCGTAAACAAGCAGGACAAGGTGGGCGCGACGAAGTATCGAAAAAGGCTGGGATGGGTTCCGTGGCTCGAACTGTTGATCGGCGCGTATTTCGCTATGACCGTCTACTACGCGGTCGAGAACGAGAACTACATCACGGTTCCATTCCTCTTGCTGTTTGTCCTTGGATACTGGTACACGGGACTAATGTCGTTGCTTCAGGGCCGCTTTGGCCGTTCTTCGGGCCGAGCTACCACCCACACAAAACCGTTCCCCGTCGGAGTTTAGCCGCCCGCTAGCTCGAACTTGTCAGATGCGATGCGGCTTTCGTGATTGCCAGGGGAAATCCTTGCACAGGCGTCTGGTCTTCGATTGACCACTCGTTTACAATCCAGTCGCTGAAATATCTTCCCTTGAATCGATCCGATCGCGACAACGAACTCTTGAAAGGAGGAATGCGATGCTTAGCTCGCATAGAATTCTCCATTCCGCTTCAGTCATAGCGATGGCTGTCGTTATGCTGAGTTGTGGTGCCTCCCACGATTCCGACGAGTACTACGCCTTCGTCTCCACGAATCTGCAGGTTCCTTACTGGAAGACCGCGGGAGCGGGATTCACCAACGCCGCGTCGCAGTTTAAGGTGCGATCCGACTTCACCGGACCCCAGAATTACGATCCCAAGGGCGAGCGCGACGCGATGGATCAGGCGGTGCAGAAGAAAGCTACTGGCATTCTGGTTGCTGTCGCGGACGCATCGTTGCTGAAGGATAGTATCGACAAGGCGGTTGCCGCCGGCATCCCCGTCATCACCATCGACTCCGATGCTCCGACCAGCAAGCGATTGTTCTTCATCGGCACCAACAATTACCAGGCTGGTTTCACCGGAGGACAGCGCCTTGCGCAGGAATTAAAAGGCAAGGGAAATGTCGTTGTGTTCACCATGCCGGAACAGCCGAACCTGCAGGACCGTCTCAGGGGCTACAAAGATGCGTTGGCTCGGACACCCGAGATCAAAATTACGCGCGTGGTCGACATCCAGGGAGACCCGAGAATTGCCTTCGATACCACCACCCAGATCGTAGGCAAGGAGCGCGACAAGGTGGATGGCTTCGTCTGTCTCGAAGCGCAGTCGGGCAAGGAAGTGGCGGGCGTTCTCAACAGCTACCACGTGACCGGCAAAGTCGTGATCGCCATGGACACCGATCAGGAGACACTCGACCTGATTCAGAAGGGCGTCATCGCCGCCACGATCGCACAGAAACCGTACAGCATGGCGTTCGTCGGCATGCAGATGCTCGACAATCTCTACCACCATAAGCCGGCATCGCTTGACTCCGACTGGGCCAAGGATAGCTTTGCCCCGATCCCAGCCTTCGTGGACACGGGTTCGGCGGTCATTGACAAGTCCAATGTTCAGTCCTTCGTTCAGGCTGGGAAAAACGTAGCGGCTTCGCCCAAGTAATGGCGGAACAAACCTGACGCCAGATTTCTGTCGTGTGAAAGGTAAGATTTGGATGCGAAAGCTATTGCTTTGTTTTTTTAGTGTTTTGACGATTTGCGGTAACAGCTTGTCCCTTGACCGCCAGCCTGGCTCGGATTATCACGCGCGCCGCGAGGAGCTTGCCAAGAAGGCCGGCGGAGTCGTAGTCCTTCTGGCGCCGCTCGAGCAATCGGATGCGGTGTATGACTTTCGCCAGGAAGACAATTTTTACTATCTCTCGGGAGTGACCGTGCCCGGCGCAGGACTTCTGGTCGCGCCAGCGGTCGAGGCTAAAGGAGAAACTCCGGCCCGCGCCTATACCGAGATTCTGTTCCTTCCCCCGCGCAACCTTCGATTGGAGAAGTTTACCGGAAGGCAGATGGGCGCGGAGGATGCCGACGCCCCGAAACAGACCGGCTTTGATCGAGTAGAAGAGACGGGCAAACTTCCGGATGAAGTCGCCAAGCTGTTCGCCAACCAACGCCCCATTGTCTACACCGAGCTGTCTTCGCCAAGCGAAATTCCCGCGAGCGCCGACATGTTGGGCTTCCTCCGTCACAGTAACGCTATGGTTTTCTTTCAAGACGTGAAGCCGATGTTGTCGTCTTTGCGGACGACAAAAGATGCGGGTGAAGCGGCTCTGATCCGCAAGGCGGTGGACGCCTCCGATGCCGCTCATCTGGCTGCCATGGAGGCCGTCAAGCCGAACGTCAAAGAGTATGAAGTGTCAGCCCTGTTGCAGTACGAATGGGGAAAACGCGGCTGCGAACGTCCATCGTATGCCCCCATCGTGGGATCGGGTCACAACTCCACGGTGCTGCACTACTCCGAGAATACGAACACGATGAAAGCGGGTGACGTTGTGGTGATCGACGCGGCCGCGGAATGTTCGATGTATGCGGCTGACATCACGCGGACGTTGCCCGTAAGTGGCAAATTCACAGCTCGGCAGAAAGAAATTTACGACATCGTTCTGGGAGCGCAGGAAGCTGCCGCTGCCGCCTTTCAATCCGGCAAGTCCATGCTTTCTGGCGATGGCGAAACGTCGTTGGATAAGGTCGCACGGGAGTACATAAAAACTCACGGCAAAGACCTGCACGGCCAGCCGCTGGATCAGTACTTCATTCACGGCCTCGGTCACTACATTGGCCTGGGCGTGCACGATCCGGGAGACTACAAGGTGCCTCTTGGACCTGGAATGACCTTCACCATCGAACCAGGCATTTATATCCCGGAAGAAAATCTTGGAGTGCGAATCGAAGACGATTACCTGGTTGATGCTGACGGCAAGCTCGTAAAGCTGAGCGCGTCGCTCCCTGCGAAGGCCGAAGACGTCGAGAAAGCTATGTCGGGGAAATAGCAGCGCGAGCCCGTCGCGCCAGCGAACTACGATATGTACTCGCGGATGTACTCGTCCTTGGTGTGGGCGAGCTGGCGAATATCTCCGTCGAAAATCACCTTGCCGTCTCGAAGGACCAGGAAGCTCATCGGCACATCGCAGTATTGCCCGCGGGGGAGAACCCGCAACGTATTGGTCTGCTGGTCAAACTCATGCGTTGCGAGCGTAAAGGCATCCTGCAACCGGTGGGTGACCAGCAGGGAACTGGTGCGGTAAACATCCCGCTGTTTCATGATCAATTCCACGATCGTGTTGGACGTTACGGGATCGAGACCGCCGGTCGGCGAGTCGTAGAGCAGCAATTCCGGCTGCGTGATGATGGCGCGCGCGATCGCCACCCGGCGTCGCATGCCTCCTGACAGTTCAGCCGGAAACATGTCCAGCGTGTGTTCCAACTCCACGAATCGCAGCGACTCTCTCACGCGTTTATCGATTGGATCGTCGTAGATTCCATGTTCCTCGGTGAGGCGATAGGCAACATTCTCCCGGACGGTCAGAGAGTCGAATAGCGCGCTCTCCTGGAATACCATCCCCAGCCTGCCTCGCATGGGGAACAGATCCAGTTCTTTCAGTTGCGTGACTTCATTGCCTAGGACTGTGATACGTCCTGAGTCGGGAGGCAATAGTCCAAGCGCCAGTTTCAGGATCGTGCTCTTGCCAGAGCCGGCAACGCCAAACAATGCCTTGGTTTCGCCGAACGGCAAACGGAAGGAAACCCCGCGAAGGACATGGTTGTCTTCAAAGGCAAGATGGACGTCCTCGAATACGATGGCCGCATCCGCGGGAGTGTGAACCACTTCGATCGGCCGATCAATTGGCAAAGTCGGGGTAGACATCGGTTACTTGTACGAAAGCAGCGAGATCAAGATCTTGGTGACAAAAAAATCGGTAACGAGAATGAGCACCGAAGCCGCAACGACAGCTTGAGTGGTCGCGCGACCAACGCCCTGGGTTCCGCCGCGCGCGTTCATTCCGTAAAAACAGCCGATGGTGGCGATGATGAAGCCGAAGAGTGTTGGCTTGAGCAGTCCCATGAAGACATCCTGAAAAACCAGCACCTGCCAGGCATTGCTCCAGTACTGCCGCGCATCCAGGCTCAGAAACAGTTTCGCGACCATCAATCCACCGGCGAGGCCCACGAGGTCCGAAATGATGCTGAGAAAGAACAGCATGAAGACCGTTGCGGTCACACGCGGCGTGACCAGCTTCTTCATTGGATCGGTGCCGAGCGCGCGCATCGCGTCGATCTGTTCGGTCACCACCATCGATCCCAGCTCGCTGGCCATGCCGGAAGAGTTTCGTCCGGCGACCATCAGTCCGGTAAGAACAGGGCCGAGCTCACGAACCATCGACGTCGATACAAGTTGCCCGATCAGTGTGATTGATCCGAAGCGTTGCAGCGTGTTGGCGGTTTGCAGTGCCAGGACACCGCCTGTAAAAAATCCGGTCAACACAACGATCGGGAGAGAGCCGACGCCGATCAGGTCAGCTTGCTGGACCATGTCGGCGAAGTAGAGAGGTTTTCGAAAGAGATTGCTTACCGACTGCGCGGCAAGAAAGATGTATTCCTGAACCGCGAGAACTTTTTGCTTGACGAAATCTGTGGGCGAGATCAGTTCCATGCGGATCAAACGTCCGGCGAGCCGAGCTGTAGCGATTCCCCGGGGCTTGATCGAAATATAACAGAGAAAGCGATCAGCCATCAGTGGTCAGCTTGCATCGTGCATTGTGCCGGTTGCATAAAAACTGTGAGGAATGAGACAGATACGACATGCGTCAGGTTGGAGGGTGGCTTGGCCGAAGCCGGAAACTACGTTCGGCCTTTTTTCTTGATCTCTATGTTCAGCCGGCGGATTTTCTGGTTCAGCGTGGAGAGCGGTACGTGAAAGCGCTCGGCTGCTTCCGTCTGATTCCAGTTGCAGCGCTCGAGCATATCGGTAATGACCCGCCCTTCAAAGTCTTCGACGATCTCAAAGAGAGAGGCGTCCGGAGGTGGTTCGTGCATGCCAAGCGAGGAGCCGCGTCCCATCAGCGATTCCGGTAGCAGATCCATCGTAATTTCCGAACCCGATGAGAGTACGACGGCGCGCTCGATGACGTTCTCCAGTTCGCGAACGTTGCCCGGCCATGAGTACGCCATTAATGGCCGCAAGGCCTCAGGCATTACTCGTTGCGTCGCACGCCCGTTTTCTTCCGCATACTTACGAAGGAAGAATTCCACCAGCAGGGGAATATCTTCCTTTCGCTGTCGCAACGGGGGTAATTCGACGGTGATGACATTCAACCGGTAAAACAGATCTTCCCGGAAGCGCCCTTCACGCACCATCTGGCGCAAATCGATGTTCGTTGCCGCAATGATGCGGACATCGACCTGCACTTCGTGTATTCCACCCAGGTGCATGAAGCGGCGGTCCTGCAGCACGCGCAGGATTTTTGCCTGCGTCTCGAGTCCCATGGTGGCGATCTCGTCCAGGAACAAGGTGCCTTTGTCCGCTACCTCGAACAGTCCTTTTTTCGAAGCGATGGCGCTGGTGAAGGCACCTTTGACATGCCCGAAAAGTGTGGATTCGAGCAGGTCCGTGGGCATGGATCCGGTGTTTACGGGAACGAATGGCTTGTCGCGGCGGGGCGAATTCAGGTGAACCGCCTTCGCGATCACCTCTTTGCCGGTGCCACTTTCGCCTTGCAGCAAAACGGTGGAACGGCTGTTTGCCACCTGGGCGACGAGGTCAAAAATCTTAAGCATCGGCTCGCTCTTGCCGACAATGTTTTCGAAGTTGTACCGCTGTTTTAGAGCGCGCTTGAGCTGGATGTTCTCTTCTTCAGCCCGGCGCCATCCCACGGCGGCCCGCACATCGGCAAGAAGTTTCTCGTTGTCCCAGGGTTTCTGGACGAAGTTCGTCGCACCCGATTGCATGGCTCGGACCGCGTTCTCAACCGTTCCGAATGCAGTGATCATGATGACCGGTAGCCGCGAATCGTGAGTGCGGATCTCGGAGAGAATTTCCATCCCGTCCCGACCGGGCAGCGCGAGATCAAGAAGGATGAGGTCGAATGGCCGCTCGGCCACTTGCAGAAGTCCATCTTCGCCGGTGTCGGCGGTTTCGACTTCGAAGCCTTCCATTTCGAGCAGTGTCTGGAGTGATTCACGAATGGCAGCCTCATCATCGATGATGAGAATTGAGCCGGTAGGCGCCGGGTTGCTGTTGTACGTGCCGCGTGAAATCACCGCTGCTTCAGACATGGACCGCCTTCCTGCTCAGCGGAAAGTCCAGGGCGAAAGTCGTGCCGGCTCCCGGATTGCTCTCCACTCGAATCTTGCCCGCGTGTTCCTGAATGATGCCGTAGGTTACCGAGAGGCCCAATCCTGTACCGCGATTCTGGCCTTCCTGCGGGGCCGTCTTGGTGGTAAAGAACGGATCGTAGATCCGCTGAATATGTTCGGCCGCGATGCCGGAACCGGTGTCGGAAACTCTTACGCTCACCATTTCGCCGTTGCTGGTCGCAATTTTGAGCTGCCCGCCGCCAACCATCGCGTCCTTGGCATTGAGGAACAGGTTGAGAAACACCTGCTGCAGCCTTCCCGAATTGCCCTGTATCGCGGAGATCCCGGGTGTCAGGTCAGCATGCACCTGAATCTTGGCGGTTTTGAACTGATGCTCGAGCAACGCCAGCGTGTCTCCTATAACCTTATTGATGTCGATATCGGCGAATTCGGTGCCGCTGGTGCGTGAGAAATTCAGCAAATTGTTGACGATTTCTGATGCGCGGAAAGTTTGCCGCGTAATCTTTTCCAGCAGTCCGGACTTTTGCGGGTCGCCTTGCAACTGCTTGGCAAGCATTTGTGTGTAAGACGAGATGACCGCGAGCGGCGTGTTGACCTCGTGCGCAACGCCTGCCGCCAGCAAGCCGATAGAACTCAGCTTGTCAGCTTGCGACAGTTGGCTCTCCAGATCGACTCGCTCCGTGATGTCATCCATGATGACGAGACGGCCAATCACCTGGAACTTTCGGGTCACGAGAGGCGCAATGGCGACGTTGACGGTTCGCGTCTCCCCCGCCGGAGTCAGCAGTCGGAATTTGTAGAGGTTGTTGATGCCGGCATTCTGCCGAATCCGATAGAACTCTTCCACGAAGTCCGCCGGGAAGACGCTGCGCACCGGCTGGGTGAGTGCCTGCCAGCGGGGCAGGGCGTACATCACTTCCATCTGTGCGTTCCAGCTCTCGATGCGATCTTCCATGTCGAGAGCCATCACGCCGACGTTGATCGACTCGACGATGTTCTCGTTGAAGTCCTTCAGGCGCTCATATTCCGCGACCTTCTGCTGCAAGGAGGCATAGAGACGTCCGTTCTGGATCGCGATTCCGAGATATCCCCCAAGGGTTTCGAGCAGTTCAATGTCTTCGCTCGACAGAAAGTCGCCTTTGTTCGTCTTCCCCAACCCGAGCACCGCGACCGTTCGCTGCTGAGCGCGGCAGGGAATGTAGTAGTTCAGATCAAGCCTGGCGATCGTGTCTTGCGAGCCGGCAGTCTCCCGAGGCACCTGATGCGTGTTCTCGAAGAACATGTGGCTCGCCGGCTCGGGACGTGCAGCGCTTAGAAATGTCAGGTCCAACTTTCCAGATGGAGTCATTCCTATCGATTTGCCAAGAAAGAACTGCTCAGACTCTTCACCTGCGCGCAAGAAGATTGCAATCCGGTCGACGGCCAGCGTGCGCGACAAACGATCCACCGCGGCAGAAAGCAGCGCCGGTAAATCGGTTTCGGAGCTCAACTCGCGGCCGAATTCGAGAAGCGTCCGCCGGTAGTCATATTCCGTCCGGTAGAACACATGATCGACGCGATCCTGAATCCATTTGCGAACCGGATCAAACAGCAGCGCCGTGACCACGACCGCGAGGATCAAGCCCAGCGGTCCGGTGGCAGGCTTCTGCATGTGCACGAGCTCTGCGACACCCGCCACCAGGGCGAAGTACAGTCCAACTACTGCGGCCGCTGCGAGCGTGTAAACCACGCCGCGCTTGAAGATCAGGTCGACGTCCATCAACCTGTACCGGAAGATCGCATATCCGAAGGTCAATGGAAGCAGGCCAAGCGAGAGGACGGACAACTTCATCCCCATGCCTGGGAGCGCACCCAGCAGATAGGGCGTTACGTAGAAGAGCGTGTAGGGAACGACCGCCAGGATGGTGCCGCGGGTCACCCACTTCAATTGCTGGCGGAGAATCGTGGTGCTGGCACGCCGGTAGCTATACCAGAGGACGGCAGCGGCAGAGACAAATACCAGGGCACCAAACGCCATCTCCTGCCGGTCCATATCCCAGCGAAGCAGGCCTGTGGCCTGTGCCAGTCTCAAGGCGATGACGTGTCTTCCAAGCAGAATTGCAGCCGGAAGGTAGGCCAGAGCAAGAATCCATGGCTGCTTACGAACCAATCGACGCTTCTCGGGAAAGATGAGAACGAAGTGCAGGAACAACGCCGGTTGCAGTACCCAGGCGACGATGTTGCTCCAGTAAATGATCCAGTCGAAATCGTTCAGCTTCCCGGTGTACTTGAAGGAATACGCGATGAACGAAACGAGACAGAAGATATAGAAGTGCATCGACCCGGGCGCGGTCCAGCGTCGCAGCAAAACGTACACGCCGATTCCCAGGTAGATCAGGGCAATCAATCTCAGGGACAAATTAAGGGAACGGTCCGCGGGCATCAGCAGCACGCTGGAATCGAGTGCTACCGCGTTTCGGAGCAGGGAATACGAAGCCTTGTGCCAAACTCCAGTCGCGTACAGTTGACGCTCAAGTCCGGGAGTGTTCTTGATCTCCTGGCCATTGATCGAGATCAGCTGGTCTTGAGGCTTGATGCCCGCGGATGCGCCTTGCCCATGGGGATCGACGCGGTCGGCAACCAGCCTGCCGTTGTGCTCAACCCACCAGACTCCATCGTCCGGGACGGCAGATTGCCGCTCTTTCTGGAAATTGAAGCCGGCAAAGACCACCGCTGCGACGGTCAGCAGAAAGAGCAGGATCGCAACGAAACGAGCTTGGCTTCCCCGATTCATGGTCTTCGGCACCAGTCCCGCGTCCCAACGGTAGAGACGGAGAATAGAACTCTTGGCTACTTACATATGCACGTACGGTGCCACGGAAGCCCCGTTCCTGCCCTTGCTAAACCGTGCAGATTGAATTACTTCCGAAATTATAGATACAGTTTAAGACGCAAGCTACGCTTTTTTGGATGTTTCTGTGGGATTCGGTATTGGATCCGCGTTGCAATCAATAGGCTTAGATGGTCCCGTTAATTTGATGGATGGACGTGGAACAGAATCACCGCGGAATGGAAGAGTGGATACCAGTTGTCGAATTCGTTTTTCCTCAAGAGAGGTCGTGGGGAACATCGACTGGCAAGCTTCAATTTGGAGCGCGCGGCCAGTGTCGCGAAAAGCTAACCGGCCTTTCGATCATTCTTGGAAGTTTCGATCTTCGTAATCTCGGTGGGCTCGTCATCCCATTCGAATGAGAGAGCCCGCGCCGTCGTCTCGATGGGCGCGAGTTCGGGGATGTCCTCTGCCACCGACGCTCCGAGGTCTGCAAACTTGCGAGCGGAAACCAGGACGCGGTTCTCCAGCGATCCAACTGCCTGGTTGTATGCCTCCACTGCGCGATCCAGGTTTGTCCCGACTCCCGTGATGTGAGAGGCCAGCTTCCTGAGTCGGTCGTGGAGTTCTTTTCCCAGGGCACTGATCTGCTGCGCGTTGCGGGCTAACTTTTCCTGATTCCAGCCGTAAGCAACCGCTTTTAGAAGAGCGATCAACGTGGTAGGAGACGCCGGAATCACTCGTTTGAGGACACCGTGTTCGATCAGCCCGGAGTCTTGCTCCAGGGCGGCACTAAAAAAGGTCTCGCCCGGAAGGAACATCACCACGAATTCCGGAGTGGCTTCGAACTGTTCCCAATAGTTCTTGCCGCTGAGAGTATTCATGTGATCGCGAACCTGACGAGCGTGGTTGGCGAGACACGCTCGTCGCGATTCCTCGTCAGTGGTTTCGAAGGCTTCCAAAAACGCCTGTAACGGCGTCTTCGCGTCCACCACGACGGTCTTGCCGCCCGGAAGCTTGACGACCAGGTCCGGCCGTAGGCGTCCGGATTCTCCGTAAATCGTTTCCTGTTCGGCAAAGTCGCAGTAAGACAGCATGCCTGCGATCTCAACCACCCGCCGCAGCTGGATCTCTCCCCATCTTCCTCGAACGTTCGGAGTGCGGAGCGCCCGTACAAGATTGCCGGTTTCCGATTGCAGCTCCTTTTGCGTCGTGATCAGGGATTGAACCTGTGCTCGAAGGTCGCCGTAGGCTTCGCCGCGCGCGATCTCCATCTGCTGGATTTGCGCGTCTACCTTCGTCAACGAATCTCGAACCGGCGCGACCATATCGGCGACGGCCTTCTGCCGTGCATCCAGATCTCCTTGGGCCTCGCTCTGGAAGCGCTTGAGGGTTTCCTGCGCAATCTGAAGAAACGAAGAGTTGTTGCTCTTCAGCGCATCCGCCGCCAGCGCTTTGAATGCATTCTGCAATTCGGCACCGGCACGTTCGTTCGCAGTCTCGAGCAATTCGATCTTGTCATCGGATGCCCTTCGTTCCGCTTCCAGCGTGGACTCCAGCCTTGCCCGCCTTGCAATGAGTTCTTGTCTTTCGTCCATCAAGCGAGTGAGTTCGGATTTTGTCGTGGTTAACTCTTTGTCGGTAAATACCAAACGAGCGTAGAGCGCTGCCGAACGCGAGCGCACCGCCAGCCATGCCAGCAGGCCTCCCACGATGGAACCGACAATGGCTGAAATGATTACGTCCATAACAGAATTGAAAACCCGCGGTTGCATTTCTAGCGTAGCACTTGCCGCCAGATTTGCGTCCTCACAGAATGTGTTCGAAATGGTTCGGCCAGAACATCGGACAGCCGAAAGCCTTGGAAATGCAGCGTCCTGCGCCGGATCCGTTGCAGTCGGTCTTTATCCCTGTGCTACTCTGGCCGTGCCCTCGTCTGCCGCTTCCTTCCATGGAATCCACGGTTCAATCCGCCTCGCTCCAAGCATCCAAAAAGAAGGTACGGATTGGTACCGCAGGGTGGGCTTACAAGGACTGGGAAGGTATCTTCTATCCTCCTGGCATGCGCCAGCGTCGAGTTCATCCGCTGGAATATCTGGCTCGCTTCTTTGACACGACCGAGATCAATACTTCTTTCTACGGTCCGCTGCGGCCGGAAGTAGTGAAGGTCTGGTGCCGACGAGTCGCATCGGTAAATCCTGATTTCCTGTTCACCGCCAAACTCTATCGCGCGTTCACGCACTCGCCGCTTTCCATCATGGAGCCAACTTCCGCCGCGAGCATTCGTCCGACCGACGAAGATGAGATCAAGACGCGCGAGGGCCTGGATGCACTGGCGAGCGAAGGAAAGTTGGGAGCTTTACTCATTCAGTTTCCGGTCTCTTTCAAGAACACCTCGCTGAACCGGGAATATCTCGACCGGTTGGTGCGCCAGTTCATTGAATATCCGTGCGTGGTAGAGGTTCGAGACTCAACCTGGGACAATCCCGACACTCTCGCCTCGTTCGCGCACAAGAACGTAGGCTTCTGCAATATCGATCAGCCCGTGATCGGGAGATCGCTGGCTCCGACCGAGCACGTCACCGCTCCAATCGGCTACGTGCGCCTTCACGGACGAAACTACGATGACTGGTTTGACTCCGACAACCGAAATGATCGATACAACTATCTGTATTCGGAAAAAGAACTGGTCGAGTGGAAGGCGAAGATTGAGAACGTCGCTCAAAAAGCGCAAACAACATTCGTCATCACCAACAATCACTTCGAGAGCAAGGCTGGAGTAAACGCTCTGGAGTTAAAGGCGATGGTGACGGGCAAGCGGGTGATTGCGCCGCCGACGCTGATCACGCATTATGCCGAGCTCAGAAGGTTCGCGGATCCAGGAGATGATTTGGGAAGGGAAGGGTCAGCCCAGATTCCACTCCTCGCGTGACGAGGAGTGTGAGCGCTTGCCTGATTTACCTGCAGGACGTAAAGGTGACGACTTGCAGCGCTTTTACGCTCCCACCGCCGCGTGATCTGCCATCCGGCGCTTGTTGTGACGCAAAGCGACATTCATAAAGACATCACCCAGGGAGGTCTCGAAGCAGATCATGAGAGCTTCGGTGTCTTCGTTGGTCTTGTCGCCCTGTTCCGCCGTCAACAACAGCGGCGGATGAACGCGGAAATGAAATCCCTGGTCGTTGAGCGCCGAGATCGCGTTGCCGACAACCTGGTTGGCAAGCTCGAAGATGGTTTCCTTGATCAGCGCGTCCGACTCGGGCAATTCGGCTCCGGCATAGTGGCTGGCCACTTTGACGGCGGTCTGCGGTTCCATGTCGAGAATGATCCGGCCTTCAATGTCGCCGGTGAGCGCGATCATGCCCGCCACACCTTTACGCCGATACGCGTCCTCTTCCATGGTGAGATTGCCCACCTTGGTCGTGCCTTGCAGGCCCTGCGACAACACGGCGTCCGCCGCATTGATGAAAGGCTGAATCAATTCCATCTTCATGGACTTAAGCTCCCGCTCCAGCGGCGCCGGCTACGGCCCCGTCTTCACCCAAAACGTACTTGATGACTTCGTAGAGCACTTCCGGCTTCACCGGTTTCTGCACGAAATGGCGCGCTCCGCGCTGAAGCGCCGCCACGATGTTTTCCTGGTATCCCACCGAGGAAACCATCACGATGCGTGCTTCCGGATGTTGTTGAACGATCCGTTCAGCCGCCTCGATTCCTTCCATCTGCGGCATGGTGATGTCCATGAGCACGATGTCAGGATGGGTGCGGTCGAACTCGCTGATAGCGGTCAAGCCGTCTCCGGCTTCAGCCGCCACCTGCCCGCCGAACGTTTCGATCATGCGGGCGAGATTCTTACGGGCAAACACGGAGTCGTCCACGATCAGGTACCGGACCGGCTGTCCATCTTTGCTTCGTTTTATCGGTGCAAACTGCTCCATACAGACCTCCCTTTCTTACGGATATCACGAGCGGCTCTTCGTTCCCAGATCACGCTGGTCACGCGTTTCATTCGCCGCCAAAGTCTTTAGTTTCCGGCACGTACCGCGCCAGATCGTCCACAAACGGCTTGCAACGTGGCTCCCATTACATCCAGGCCCACGACCCGAACGGCATAACCACGTTCAATCGCGGCTTTGGGCATGCCATAGACCACGCAGGATTCTTCGCTTTGCGCGATCGTCATACCGCCTTCTTTCTTGATAGCGCCCAGACCTTCGGCACCATCGTCTCCCATGCCGGTCATGATCACTCCGATCGCGCTCGCTCGAAATTCCTCGGCCACGCTGCGCAAAAGGACGTCGACGCTGGGACGATGCCCGTTCACTCGCGCATCGTCGCCAAGCACGACGATGTCTCCCAGCGGCAGCCGCTTTACTTTCATGTGTCGGTTGCCTGGACAGATCAACACTCGCCCGGGCTGCAATAGATCGCCCGACTGTGCTTCTTTGACACGCAGCGGGCAAACTTCATCCAGACGGCGTGCAAACATGTCTGTAAATCCGTCCGGCATGTGTTGCACTACAGCGATCGCACCGGGAAAGTCGCTGGGCAGTTGCGAGAGCACATACTCGAGTGCTTGCGGCCCACCAGTGGAAACTCCAATTCCGATCACTTTCGTCGGCGCTCCGATTGCTGCCTTCGCCTTCTCGGGCTTAGGCGGAACTCCAGGCAGCACGCGGGGTTTGAGTCTACAATCCGCGGCCGCCTTCACCTTTGCGATCAATTCGCGTGCGGTCTCCGTCATATGTGCGGACGCATCGCGCGGCTTAGTCACGAAGTCGAACGCTCCCAGCCCCAAGGCTTTCATGGTGACCATTGCGCCTTCCGTGCTGTGGGAGCTGAACACGATCACCGGCAGCGGTTGCCGCCGCATGATCTCTTTCAAAGTATCGATGCCGTTCATCCCCGGCATCTCCAGGTCAAGCGTGATGACGTTCGGCTTTAGCTCATCGATCTTCTTCAAGCAGAACGAACCGTCCATCGCGGTGCCGACGACTTCAATGGATTCATCTCCTGCGAGCATCTGTGGAATCAGCTTCCGCATGAGGGCCGAATCGTCGACGACCAGGACGCGCACCGTATTTGTATTCATGCCTGGCCTCCTACAGCGGGAGTTATTGCCAGACGGATACGGTCCGTGTGCGTCAACAAGAGACCCGAACTCGCATGGCCGGATTCTTCCGGCCTCGACCGGGCAACATGTTCAACCACCGCAGGCAGATTGAGAATCAACACCACGCGTCCGTCTCCCAAGATGGAAGCGCCCGATACGAGGTCCGTCGAAAAAGTCTGATCGTCCAGCGCCTTGATCACCAGTTCCTCCTCGCCGTCCAGAGCGTCGACGATCAATCCATATTTCCTCTCGCCGACCGAGATGACGAGGACAAACAATTTCGATTTAGCATCGCCTGCCACCGCCGCCGGACGTCCGAGCCGCAGAACCGGCAACACCTGGTTGCGAAGTTGCAGCACTTCGTAGTTATCGACCTGGTGGACTTCTCCTTCGAAGGTGCGCGCGATTTCCATGACGGCATTCAGCGGGATGGCGTAGAGCCGCTGCTCCACCCAGAACAGAAGCGCCTTGATGATGGCCAGCGTCAGAGGCAACTTCAGCCGGAAGGTCGTCCCTTTGCCAGGCTGTGTTTCAAGGCTGATGGAGGCTTTCAAGCGGTGCAACACGCTCTGCACCACGTCCATGCCAACGCCTCGCCCGGAAACTTCGGTGACGTGTTCCGCCGTACTGAATCCCGGCCTGAAGATGAAGTCGAGCGTCTCGGCCTCGGTCAAGCGGCTGGCTTCTTCTCGGTTGGTGAGGCCCAATTCGATGGCCTTGGCGCGAATCTTTTGAACATCGATGCCCCGGCCGTCATCGCTGATCTCAACAATGACCTGATTTCCGTGGTGATACGCGTTCAGCCGGATCGTTCCTTGCGCCGGCTTGCCTGCCTTGCGCCGTTCCTCGGGAGTCTCGATTCCGTGGCTGATGGCATTGCGCACAAGGTGGGTCAAAGGCTCCGCGATGGCATCGAGAATTCCTTTATCGAGATCCGTTTCCTGTCCACTGACCGCCAGTTCGACTTCGTGGCCGCACTGCCGCGAAACGTCTCGCACCATCCGCGGAAAGCGACGGAAAAGTTGATCGACCGGCACCATTCGGATCTTCATTACCGAACGTTGCAGATCATTGAGCACGCGCGCCTGGAAGGCCATCGCATCGGCAAACTTGCCGCGCAACAGTTCCTTCGGATAGCGCTTCGAGAATTCGTTGAGCGCCTGTTGCAGCATCGACTTGCCGATGATGAGTTCGCCAACGAGGTTCAGGACGTTATCAATACGGCCCGCCTCGACCCGCAGCAGATTTTCTGTTGCGACGACACTCGCGGGATGGGCAGCGATCTCTGCCGGAGCGGCTTCGGCCGCATTCTCGACGGATTCCGACGGCGTTGCCAGTGCGGCGACGGTATCGGCAGTCTGGAATGCTTCAGCGGCGAGTAACAGTTCGACTGCAACTTCTTCGGCGATGGTCGGAATGCGTCCCTTGGCCCCGATCTGTTCGACGGTCTGCGTCGTGCCCAGAACAAACTCGACTACCTTGGCGGCTGCCGGAGATTTCGCATCCGGCCGCATCGCGATGATCTCGCCCAACGCGGCCAGCGCGTTGTAGATCAACTGGCGGCCCGCAATCGGCATCGCGCAATGCGGGTCGATCTTTACCGCCACGTGGTATACCGACTTGCCGGCGTTCTGCGCCTTCACCATCGCCAGCTTCTCGTACTCGCTCCACTGCCCGGCCTTGTCCGCCGTTTTTGAGGCTGCGGTTTTGCCTGAAACTTTTTTCGCCTTCCGTGTCTTTGCGGCCTTGGGCGCAGCGGTCAGATCCTGGATCTTCTTGCTCAAGCTCCTGGTGGATGGCAGCTTCCCGTTGTTGTGGTACGCCGCGATCATCTCGGTAAAGACGTCGGCCGCCGAGAATGCAATTTCCGCAACCGCCGCATGCGAGGCGGAACCCTCCAGCGATAACGCATCTTCGAACTGGTGCGCGAGTTCGCTCAGCTCGCGCAAACCGCACGCCGCC
Source organism: uncultured Acidobacteriota bacterium (assembly GCA_963820895.1). Classification (GTDB taxonomy): domain Bacteria; phylum Acidobacteriota; class Terriglobia; order Terriglobales; family Acidobacteriaceae; genus Sulfotelmatobacter. Next base: position 767,300 of record CAWGBW010000008.1, on the reverse strand, counting down.
GAATCTCCCTTCAGAGTGTGGACCGTGCGCCGGATGCTCCGCACGATCTCCTCGTCTCCGGGAGTCTTCTCCAGTTTCAGAGCTTCGTCGTTCAGAGCCTGCAGCAGTTCCTGGGATGTCTCAAAGAACAGATCCCGAAGTTCCGCGCCTCGCTCGTCCGGAGTGTTCGTCACTCTCGCACCTCAATCCTCTGATATGCGGTTCCGCTGTCCTTGTGCACCATCTGGAATTTTTTGGTCAGGCCGAGCAGGCTTTCGGCGTGACCCACGAACAGGTAGCCCTGTGGATTCAAGCAGCGGTAAAACTTTTCGATCAGGCGCTTCTGCTCAGCCTCGTCGAAATACATCATCACGTTGCGGCAGAAGATCACATCGTTACGCTGGGGAAGGTACTCCGTCTTCAGGTTGTGAAAGTCGAAGTGCACCATCTCTTTCAAAGCCTTCTTCACCGCATAGCGGTCGGCCACCTTGTCGAAATAACGCAAGCGGTAGCCGTAGTCGACCATCGACATCTGGTGCTCGCTGTAAGTGGCTTCCTGTCCCGCGCGCAGCACCGAGTAGCTGATGTCGCTGGCCAGAATCTCCACCCTCCACGGCGGAGGGATCAGTGGCTTCGGCAACGGCATGTCGACCGGCAGCGGATTGCGGAGGTAGTAGTAGGCCAGAGCGTCGGTGATCAGCATGGCCAGCGTGTAGGCTTCCTGGCCGGTCGAGCATCCCGCGCTCCAGATGCGGATCGAATATTCGCGCCGTGAACTCTTGTGCTTTAGCAGCTCTTCCAAGACGGTCTTCTGGAACAGGTCGAGTTGCGCCTTGTGCCGGAAAAAGCTGGTTTCATTGACGGTCAGGTTTTCGAGCAGCTTGGCCAGCTCTTCCTTTCCCTGGCTGCTGATGAGGAGCCTGTAATACGCATAAAAAGAATCGACGCGGCATTCCTTCAATCGCCGGAGCAGGCGGTCCTGCAGGAAATGAGTGCGGCGCTCATCGAAATACATGCCGCATTCCTGGTAAACCAGCGCCTGCAACAGCTTCAGTTCTGCGTCCGTCAGTATTGGAGCTGGTGCCGCTCCCGATGTGCTCATGCGTTTTGCCGTTCCCGCTTCATATGTGGAATTCGAGTACTGAAGTCTCGTGTTATCGCGCTCCGGCGCCCTTGGCCTCGGCTTTGGGTGCTGCTTGCTTATCGACCGCTTCGTTCGTCTGCTGCAAACTCGCCGGCGCAAGCAGCTTGCTCATATCGAGCAGGACCACCAGCCTTCCCGCGACCTTTCCCAGCCCAGTTACGCAGTTCAACCCACCTTCCTGAAAAACTGCAGGAGGAGCTTCGACGGAGTCCGCGGGAATCTTCAGTACTTCTGAAGCAGAATCCACAATCAGGCCCGCGAGGCGCCCAGCGTGTTCCACCACCAGGATCCGGTTGTTCTTCTTCACGGTGGCCAGCTTCACCCCGAACCGTTTTCGCAGATCCATTACCGAGACGATCTTTCCCCTCAGGTTGATCACGCCTTCGAGGTAATCCGGAGCGTCGGGAACGGCTGTAATATCCGGCACCCGCACGATTTCGTGCAGGGACGTGATGGGCACGCCGTAGGTCTCGCGGCCCACCTGAAAACCAACGATATGAAGTTCACGGCTCATGACGTCACGCACCTCGATCGACCCTAGAACTGAGATCCCGCGGCAGCCCGGCGTACGTTGCGTCCCAGTCCGTCGGAGCCCTGCTGTGGCTTCCCACTTTCCGCCAGGGCAAAGCGATCAATGAATTCGAGCAAGCTGCGCGACATCTTCGACATCTGCTCCGACGAAGCTGCCAGCTCGGTCGAACTGGAGGTCGATTGCTGCACCAATTCACGCATGCGCTCCATGGCCTTCACCACGGCTTGCGCTCCCGAGGCCTGTTCTTCGACCGCGGAGTTGATCTCGTGCGTGATTTCGTTCAGGCGTGTGGTAGCACGTGCGATTTGAGACGAGCCGTGCGACTGCTCGTTGGTGGCCGCGCCGATCTCCTGAGCAAACTTGTAGACCTCGGTGACCACGTTGGAAATCTTGCGCAGCGCTGAATTCAGCTCTCCGCCCAACTCCAATCCTTCGTTTACGATCGTCGTCGAGCGATTCATGTTCTCGACCGCCTTGCGCGCTTCCTTCTGAATGCTCTGGATGAGTTCCGAGATTTCCTTGGTCGACTGGGCGGACTTTTCCGCCAGCTTACGAACTTCGTCAGCGACCACGGCAAAGCCCAGGCCGTGTTCTCCAGCACGCGCCGCTTCGATCGCGGCGTTGAGCGCCAGCAGGTTGGTCTGCTCGGCCAGATCGTCGATGACTTCGATGATCTTTCCGATATCGTCGGCCCGTTGTCCGAGGGCTCCAATGATCTCGCCCGAAGAATTGATGGTGGTGTTGATGCGGTTGAGGCCGTCGGTCGCCTTCTCCATGGTCCCGATGCCGTTGTGTACCTCTTCGCGCGACCGGTTCGAGATGTCGAGCAGCACCTTGGCCGTGTCCGCTACGCGTTGGATCGACGCCACCATCTGATCGATGGACGCCGAAGTCTCGCTGACGCTTGAAGCCTGCACCTGCGTGCTCTTCACCATGTTCTGCACGTTCACGCTCATCTCGTGCATGGTGCTGGTGACTTCGTCGATCGCGGATGACGCCTGCAATCCGATCTTCGCGGAATCGTCAGACGCTCCAGCGACCTGGTTTGAGGCGCTCGCAACTTGAGACGACGCGTCGCGCACGCTCTTCACCAACCCGCCCAGCCCGTCGACCATCTTGGCGAAGGCGTTGCCCAGCGTGTCGTGCGTCGAACGAGGTTTCACTTCCAGAGTCAAGTCGCCGCCGGCGATGGCTTCGGAAACTCCGGCCATCTCCTTCAGATACGTGACCATTTTGTGGAAGGTGCGAGCCAGTTCGCCGATCTCATCCTGACGCGTCACATCAATGTTGTGCTCGAGATCCCCGGTATTGCCGATGCCGCGAGCCACGTTCATCAGGTTGTTCAGCGGTTCGGTGATGCCCTTGGCAGTGCGGTAAGCGATCACGATGCCCAGCGACAGGGCTAGCAGGGTGCTGATCAGCGAAATGACGATTGTTGCCGTGGCAGCGGTTTCGTCAGATTTGCGGCTTTCGCCGTCGGCGACATCCAGTGAGTCGGTGGAATTCTTCACCCACGAAGAAGCGTCCTTCTGGAGGTAATAGATCTGCAACTCGGCCACGGTGGCGTTGCCGGAGTCGACATCTTTCCGCTTCTCGATCAGCGGCTGGGCAAATTCCTTTCCCCAGGACTGCTCCAGTTGCTGCACTCTCGCCAGCGAGGACCTCACCTGATCGGAGGCGGCTAGGCTCGTGCCATGCTCGAGCTTCTCCTTGAGCGCGCGCGAGCCCTCGTTCATCCGATCGACTTCGCGCGTATCGCCGCTCAGCAAGTAGTTGCTCAGATAGAGGCGGTTTTGCATCATCTGGAAGCGGACGGCGTTGGTGGTGTCCGCCAGTGCCTTGGCCGAGTGTTCCCGCTGCACGGCGGACCAGTTCACCAGGAACAGGACCAGCACCGTCGTCAGGATGATGCCAAAGTTTAGGTAGAGCTTCTTGCCGATTGTCATGCCGAATCTCCTCCGCGGCTGCCGACTACCGCGGCTCAAACTTGAAATCAATCACTCCGGAACTCTCTGCCGATGCTGGATCAAAGCGCCATTTCTTGGCCGCGTCCAGAGCCGCGTTTGCCAAGACCGGGTGACCGCCGACAATACGCGCCTCCTTTACTGAACCATTGGTCGCAACTACAACTTCAATCTTTACCGTTCCCGCGATGTTCATCTTGCGGGCAAGTTCGGGATACGAAGGTTGAACCTTGGTCTTTGCGCGACGAAGAATTTCGTCGTTTTGAGACGCTTGCGCCCGCACCGATTGCGGGCAAACAGTCACTGCCAAAGTCAGGGCGGCCAAGGTAGCCACCAGTAGTCGGTGAGACACAATTCCTCCTCTTACGGAAAGCTGGCAAACCTGACAGTGCAACGCCCGGGCCATGCAAACCTTCTGGCGAAAACCAAAGTAATGACATCTATAGTTATGAAAATAAGAAGGTTAACTTAAGTGATGTTTGCACTTGGGGAACTAGTTATCGTTACCGCTGTCTCATTCGGCTAGAATGGCTTCCGGTTGTTCTCAGTGTGAGACAAAATCTCATGCAGAGTCTCGGGATTTCACAGGAAGGCACCTGTGCCCCCCAATTTCCTTGACTCAAATTGAGATCACAATTATTTTCCCAATAGATTCAAGCACTTGTGAATCGAGAAAACTACTCATCCGGCATCGGTGCAGCTCTTGGAGTTTCTGGTAGAAGTCCGATCGTCTCTGCGGAAAGCATTATCCTTCCCGGGTCCGACGAAGGCTTTCAGAAACTTCTGCTTCGCATTGCAGCCAGCGCTGGAGCCCGCTCCGATTCGAATTCCCTGATCGAATTATTCTGTCGCGCCACGCGGGAATTCTTCCGCGTCTCCGGCGTTTACTTCTGGCGTTGTCAAGCGGCAGAGGAACTGATCGGCGAGCAAGCGAATGGGAAGATGGCAGAACGCTTCGTGGGAATCCGGCTTCATCCCGACGAAAGCGCTGTTACGGCGGAGGCCGTGCGGCAGCGGCGGACGATCTTTGCCAACCGTGTGAGATCGAGAAATCTCCCGGCTGCGATGGAGTTCGAGGCCCGCTCACTGTTGGCCGCGCCTTTGGTCGTATTTAAAGATGTGATTGGAGCGGTCACGTTCCTGCACGACGCCGACGACAATTTCTTCAACGAGGATTTGGCTGCGAAGGCGACGATCCTTGCAGCCCAACTTGGAACGCTGCTGGAAGCCGCACGATTGGGCGAAGTTTCCCGCGAGGAGCACCGTCGCGCCGAGATTCTTGCCGATGTAGCGAACGCCCTCCACGCGACGCCCGATGTCTCCGCAGTCATTGAGGCGCTGGCGGATCGCCTGCGCTTGCTGCTTCGCACCCGGCTCGTGTGCGTTCTCCTGCGACGCGAGGGTCCATTTGAACTCAAGGCCGTTTCGGCGGAAACTCCCCAACTCGCTACCTCGGCGCGAGCTCGCCACGACCGGCAGACGCTTCGCTTCGCGGCGGACCTGGCTCAACGCGCCGTGAGTGCTGGAGAGCCGATTACTCTCTCGATCGGCGCCGAAGTGCATTCCCTGGGAAACCTCGTTTCCGCAGGGATGATGATCGCCGCTCCGTTTCGCACCGCGCGAACCCAGGGAGCGATCCTTCTATATCCGCGGCAGGAAGGCAACTTCACGGCGGACGAGCGCGCCCTGGTCTCGGCAATCACCGGCTTTGGCGCAGTTGCGGTCGCGCATGCCGAGTTGCATGCCACCGCCCACGCCCAGGCGCACGAACTTCATCAACTTCTTGAAATTTCCTCAGAATTGAGCGCCAGCAGCGACCTCGACCATTTCCTTCAGGCATTTGTAACCCGGGCCGCCGACTTCCTCGGCTTCGGTCGATGCTTCATTGCTTTACTGGAGGATGATCAATTCCGTATTCGCTACGGAGTCGATCGCGGGGAGCCTCGCCGCGTAGACAACGTGTTTCCCGAAGGAGTCGCGACCAAAGCGCTGAGGGCCAAGGAAGTTTTCTGGACCGACGAGGCCAGCAGCACTCCGGGGGCAAATCTCGACGTTGTCGCTAGATACAACGTGCATCAGTTTCTGACCGTGCCTCTCCTCGGAACCAACGGCCATCTTCTTGGCATGTTTGGCGTGCTCGACCGCCTTGACGGAACGGGCATTTCGCAAGAGGACATCCGCAGGGCACGCGCCCTCTCGAATCAGGCAGCCGTCATGCTTGAGGTCGCCAGCAACCTGCACTCGTCGGAGAAACATCGCCGCCGCGCCGAGGCCTTGATCGATCTTGCAGGTGAGATTGATGGGGCTCTGCGGCTGCCGGAATTCGGGCGCCGGTTCGTTTGCCGTATCGCCGAACTGACCGGCTCCCAAGCCGCACTACTGGCGGTCCGGCAGGAAGGGCAGTGGCAGATTGCCGCGCGCCACGAGCAGTCAAAGCCGGCGCTTCTGCCCGTCCCGAGCAACGAAACATTCACCTCGACGATATCGAGGCTTGCCAGTCCCGATACAAACTCCTTAAATCAGGACTCGGATCGCCTGCTAGGAGAGGCTCTCGCTGATTTTCTGCAACAGTATCCAAATACGGTCGTTGCCGCTACGGCCGAGGAAGCTCTCGGCGCCGATCAAGCCAGCGCTTTGGGGTGGACCGATTGCATCCTGGTAAAGCTTGCCGGCGCCGGCGGAAAATTCGATGGAGCCCTCTGCCTCGCCAAGACTTCTCCTGCATTGTCGCAGGAGGATCGAGGCTTTCTGGAAACCATGGCGGGACACGCCGGAATGGCGCTCGAAAATGCCCGGCTCTTTACCCGAATCGAGCAGGCCAATCGCCACTGGATGGAGATTTTCGATGCGATCAGCGACTTCATCGTGGTGCACGATCAGAGTGACCGGGTACTCAGGGTCAACCGGTCCCTGGCCGCGATGATCGGCGTCGCTCCAGCCGAGTTGATCGGCATCAATATGCGGTCGCTGATGGCACTCACCAGCGACACCGCGTCGTATTCCTGCCCGTTCTGCCGCTCCATGTCGGACGAATCGGACGAGTTCGCGCATCCCGTCTTCGATCGCACTTATTTAGTTTCGACCTCTCGCGTGCACGGAGCGTCTGGCGAAGGACTCCAGACCATTCATGTTTTCAAGGACATCACCGATCGCCGCGAGGCGGAGCGCCGTTACCGCGAGCTCTTCGACAATATTCAGGAGGGCTTGTTCTTCAGCACGCCTGTGGGCCGCTTCATCGAAGTCAACGATGCGATGGTCCGCATGCTCGGATACTCCACGCGCGAAGAACTTCTGCAGATCGACATTCCTACCGAGCTCTATTTCACTCTCGAAGAACGCGAGCGCCACTCGCGGATCATGGAGGAGCAAGGCCATCTTCGTAACTTCGAAGCGACCCTGCGGCGCAAAGACGGATCGCCGATCCACGTCCTTATCAATGCGTTCGGCCTCTACGACAATCAGGGAAAGCTTCTGCAAATCCGGGGCCTGATGCTCGACGTCACCGGCCTTCGAACCTACCAGTCCGAACTTCACCGCGAGCGCGATTTTTCAGGAAAGATCCTCAGCAACACGCAGAGCTTCATCCTCGTGGCTGACACCGCTGGCCTGATCAGCTACGCCAACCGCCGCTGGTATGACGCTGGATTCGAACAGAAAGAACTGCTTGGCCGGCCGTTACTCGAATTGGCCGCACCTGCATTCGAGGCCCATCTGTCCGACGCGGTACAGATCACACTCAGCAGCCAACAGGTCGACAATCTGGAACTCGAAATCGTTCGCCGTAATGGGACCGTTGGCACATTTTCCGCCAATCTGAGTCCGATGCGTGACGAGCAGGGAACGGTCACCAGCATCATCGTGGTACTCACTGATATCACGGATTCCGCCATCCTCCGCAACAAACTGGTGCATGCCGAAAAGATGGCTGCGGTCGGCCAGTTGGTTTCTGGCGTCGCACATGAAGTCAACAATCCACTCACGGCGATTCTCGGATTTGCCGATCTTTTGATGGAGAACCCTGACCTGCCGGAGACCGCACACAAAGATCTGCGGGTGATTTTGCAGGAGGCTCAGCGCACCAAGCAGATTGTGCAGAACCTGCTCAGTTTCGCCCGCCAGATGCCGCCGCAGCGCAGCGGCCTGCAGTTGAACCCGATTCTGCGCCGCACGATCCAGTTGCGTTCGTACGACTTCAACAGCCACGGCGTGGACGTCAGGGAGCATCTCGACGAGGGGCTGCCGGAAATTCTCGGCGACGCGCACCAGTTGCAGCAGGTCTTCCTTAATATCCTGAACAACGCCTATGACGCCGTTCACGATATCGGGCGTCCGGCCCGCATTGAAATCGTTTCCACCAAGTCTGGAGACTTTGTGGAAGTTTCGTTCTCCGACAACGGAAACGGCATCTCACACCCTGAAAAAATCTTCCTCCCGTTCTTCACCACGAAGGAAGTCGGGAAAGGAACTGGTTTGGGCCTCAGCATTTGTTACGGTATCGTCAAAGAACACGGCGGCGATATTCTCTGCCACAACAACGCCGGCGGACAGGGAGCGACCTTCATCGTCCGCTTCCCCGCTTTGTCGCACACCGCCTCTCTCGGAGTTGCCGCAGGAGTCAAACAACCATGAGCTTACCCGCACTGAAGCAGCAAACCCTGCCTGTATTGCTCATCGAGGATGAACCAGCCGTCATGGCCTACGTGCAGGCCGCGCTGGAGCGCAGCGGTTATCCAGTCGTGTGCTGCGAGTCCGGCGCCGACGCTCTTCGCCTGCTTGAGAACGGTTCCTATCTTGGCGTGGTATCCGATATGCGAACTCCCGGCGGTGTCGATGGAGGCCATGTGCATTCATGGATCTCGCGCAACCGCCCCGACCTCTCATCAAGACTGATCTTCATTACCGGAGACATCGCCAACGAAGAGACGGTCGCGACTTTGCGTGAGACCGGTGCACCCTGCGTGGAAAAGCCGTTTCGCGTGCAGCAACTGATCGATGTGGTCTCAAAGACCTTTGGGAAGGCCGAGTGAACAACTCTGGTGGTAAGGAAGATCTGCGCATCCGTCTGTTGGTCGTCGACGACGAACAAACAATCCGAAAACTTTGCACCACGGTAGGCGAGGCGCTTGGATTCATCTGCCTCGAGGCCGAGAGCGGCGAATCGGCTCTCGCCCTGCTCGAAGAGCAGCCCGTACACATGATCCTCAGTGACATGGTGATGCCGCACATGTCAGGCCTGGAGTTTCTCGAAAAAGTGAAGAAGCTGTTGCCGCGCACGGAAGTGGCGTTGATGACTGGGCACGGCTCGATCGAAACCGCGGTGCAGGCCATGAAGCTGGGCGCGTACGACTACATCACCAAACCGTTTTCGCCACTGGAAGAACTTCGCCTGTTTTTGCGCCGAATGGCGGAGAAGATCCGGTTGGTCGAAGAAAACGAGTTTCTCCGCCAGCGCACCGATTCGGAAACCGCCGTCCACGGAATCATCGGGTCTTCCACGCGGATTCAGGAAGTCCTGCGCATAGTTGCAAGGCTCAAAGACACGCGCACGCCGGTCCTTATCTACGGCGAAAGCGGCACCGGTAAAGAGTTGGTGGCCCGCGCCATGCATTTTCGCGGGGCGTTTGCCGGCCGTCCCTTCGTCGCAGTCGATTGCGGATCTCTGGTTCCGACTCTGATCGAAAGCGAGCTGTTCGGCTACGAAAAAGGGGCCTTCACCGGCGCGCTCAAGTCGAAGCAGGGATTGTTTCAGGCTGCCGACGGTGGAACCATCTTCCTCGACGAAGTCGGAGAATTGCCTCTGGAACTGCAGGCCAAACTGCTGCGCGTTCTGCAGGAGAAAGAAGTTCGGCCGGTCGGCAGCAATCAGAGGGTCAAGGTCGATGTCCGCGTCATCGCCGCCACCAATCGCGATCTCGAGGCTGCGTACAAGAACGGTACATTTCGTAAAGATCTCTACTTCCGATTGAATGTCGTGACGTTGTTTGTTCCGGCGCTTCGCGAACGTCGCAGCGACATTCCCATCCTCGTGCATTGGTTTCTGGAACGCTACGCGCCCGGCGGGGAGATGCACGTGGGGAGTGCCGCCATGAAATCTCTCATGCAGTACGACTGGCCCGGCAACGTCCGCGAGCTGGAAAACTGCGTCGAGCGTGCGGTTGCCCTCGGAAACGGCAAAGTCATTGATCTCGGTGATCTGCCGCCTTCCATCGCTGCCGAGGAGTTGCTCCCCGTCTCTTCTGAAATGCCGCCGGCGTCGAAGACCGCCATTCTTGATCCGGACCTTGCAGATCGCCACGTGATGACGGAGTCGCCCCGCTCGCCCGTGTCGACCACAGATCTCGAAGATATCGAACGCGCCACCATCCAGCGCGTGTTCGAACAGGTCAATGGCGACAAGGCTCTAGCGGGCAGGATGCTGGGCATCAGTCGCGCGACGCTCTACCGCAAGCTGAAGCGGTACAACATCGGATTCAGTCCGGCTGGAACGAGTTCCTCCAGCCACACCCTTCAGTGAGCCGCATTTACAGGTACTGAAGCCACCAATCGCCTCTGGCCTTTACCTTTGCGAACCACCTGCATGCAAAGTAAAGGATCACGATTGCGATTGCCCACACCAGGTAGAGAAGAGGCAGGCTCCAGGCGTAGCCCTCGGGAGGTTCCGGATTTCCCATCGGGTGGTTCGCGAAAAGCCATGGGCTGACGTATCCCAAGCGTATTTTCGAGACCACCAGCGCCAGCACATGAATCAACGGAATGTGAAGCATGTAGAAGAAAAACGGCACGCGGCCGAATAGGCTAATGGCCCGCGCCACCGGACCGTTCAGTCCTTCCACCAACGGCATTACCGCGATTAGAGGTCCAAGCGTCATCAGCAGAAACGACAATGAAGCCGGATACTTCGTCGTATTAAGGAAAGCAAAGAATGAAGGCATCGCCGGCGCACCGTTCCCACTAGCCGCTGGCGTATGCCACGGACGCAGGTCCCCATACAGGTTGAAACCGCGCAACACGAGGAACAGCAAAATGGCGCTTCCTCCAACGGCGAAGCAAGTCCGGGTTCTTGCCGGAGCGTCCAGCGTAAATACTTTGCCGAACGCGTAGCCCGCCGCCATCACACCAATCCACGGGATGATCGAATACAGCACCATCAGATTGGGACCGTCCGGCCCAAACTGGATGGGACCGGCATAGAAGCCTACGTAGAGAATCTTCCAGAGTCCTGAGAGCGGATTCTGATCCACCGTTTGAATCAGGTGCCGCAGTTGCGAATTCAGCAGGTTGTGCGCCCCCATGATCACAACCCCAATCGCCCCTACCACCGTGACCGGCAGTTTCACCAACACTGCCATCAGGATCATGCAGCAACCGATCACCCAAATCACGCCAGCCATCTCGTAGCCGCGGAAGTCAAAGTTGAAGGTCCAGGCTAGCCGTAGGAACGTGAATTCAAGAAAAATGAGCCATAGGCCCCTGCTCACCAGGAACTGCGATGTATTGCTGTGCCTACGCGCGTACAAAAAGATGCTCGTGCCGGCCAGAAACACGAACGCAGGTGCGCAGAAGTGGGTGATCCAGCGAGTGAAGAAGACCCCGGCCGTCGGTCCGCCCGCAGGCACGCCGGAGAACACGCGGACGTGATCGATCGCCATCAGGATCATCACCAATCCGCGGATGAGATCGACGGAGCCGATTCGTGACTTCGATCCGGCGCGGACCTCTACCGAAGGCGCTGTGACCGTTGTGTTCATGGCGGCTGCTCCAATGTGAAGTTAGCTTCGTCTCAGCAACGACGACCACGTTCCCTTGGACGAAGATGAGCTGTAAATGTATACGCGTAATGCAGATTCGCAAGTGAAAGCATGAGACGACTCGCTGAACTGCAGACATTTGGAAAGTCTCACCACTTGATTGAATTCGGAGCAGCCTGAGACGGAGGCTTGTCTCCGGAGTAATTCCGCCGAGTTTGAGAATGTCGTCTCAGGATGAGACGCGCGGCTTCGCTGACATCGTGCTCTGGATTGAAAGAGCACGCTAAGTCGCTGAAAAAGCGTTCCCCTTGGTGCTAGCCCTTCCGTTCGCAGCGATGGTTGCCACGTTGCTTCAATTCCCGTGAAACGCGGAACCCCGGCTCTCCAATGCTCTTTCAAACCAGGAAGAGGGGAGCCGACCGCACTTTCAATTCGATTCGCAAGTCGAGATTAGGGGAAACTTACTCTGGCTCATCAAGCCACAGCAACGGCACGAAACGCGCGAGACCTGAGTCCGGTCGGTGGATTGGCTCGGTTTTTCCCCGATGCTATGCCGCTGCGGATGCCGGTCCAACTGGCGCGACTCATCGAGACAGGAAGCCCCGCCGATTTTACCGAGAGTACGGTGATCGAGTTCGGCACTTCCCGCGAAGTGCTGTTCGCCTGCAAAACTCCACTTGAGTTCGCCGATCTCCTGCGATTACGCAATTCGGATGGATCCCTGGATATCGAAGTTTCCGTCGTCGCCGTGCAATATCACCCCGGCAATACCCTCGTGGCCGCGCGCTTTCGCAGCGACGTGCCCAACTGGATCGTGAAACCATGAACCCTTCGACCCCGACGCAAGACCTGGCATCGCAATGGAGTAATGCTCGCCGGCTATATCCCATCTACTTCGAACTCGCCCGCGAATTCGCAATCGACGTCAAAGCCTGCGCCGATCTGGAAGCGGGCGTCGAAACTCCGGGAAAAGAAGCCGTCGAGCAGGCCAACCAATGGCTCGATCAAATGGACACAGTGGTCCAGGTTCATCAGCTTCGCCAGTTTCTGCAGACCAGTTCATTGGTAAACCCGGACAGCCTGGTCAGCCTGCTGCAGCACTTTCTCGCCAAGGAAACCAAAACTGAAGTCCTGCGCGACAAAATTGATTTCCTGCTCGTTCAATACTTCAGCCAGCTGGCGCCCACCGGCATCGGCGACACCGAAGTCGATCTCGCTTACGTTGCGCATTCGCTCGAACCCATCTTCGGTCAAGTAGATCTGAAGCCTCCAGTCTGGCTGAATGCCCTGGATCGGGTTCTGGAATCCGCCAAGAAATGCCGCTCGCTCGATGAGCTTTTGCATGGCGGCGTTCTCGAGCAGGGAAGAAAAGCGAAAGGCCTCGCCGGCGATCTCTTCTACCTGCCGGTCGCGCTGGTCGCGTTTACGCGATTCGGCTACCTGATGCGCCGGTCCTTCTTCCGCCTGATGTTGGGCGATCTGAATGTGATTCTCGATGGGCTCACGGAATTGGAAGACAAAGGCGTCGAAACCATCGACTGCCGCCGAGCGCAGTTTTCGGCGCAGGAGCCGATCATTCGTCTCCGCATGATTTGCCAGTCGTGGAAGGTCATGTTCCAGGCGGAATACTCGTCCGGCTCGCCGCTTCGCATGCTGGTCGATTTGCGCGCCTCGGTGGAACATGCCTTGGGACGCGACAAAGTTAGTGGCACGGCAGCATCGGGAAAGCCTGCAACGCCTGCGAAGCCTGCTGCGAAACCTGCGCCGGCCGCAGCCAAGGCGGCAGCAGGTGCGTCGGCCACAGGAGCATCCGCCAAACCCGCGGCTGCCCAAGCGGAGGCACCTGAATTCGACGTTTCCGGTTCATCAGGGTGGGATCCAGATTCTTCCCAGTCGAAGTAAGGCAGATCTTTCAGAACTTAAGAACGAAAACTGTCACAACGGGCTTAGCCGTCTCTAAGCGAGCACAAGGGAACTTGGGACCGTGGATACACCGACCGTACTGATCATCTCCGACGACGTAGATTTTTCGCGGCGCGTCACCGCACGCTGGCAAATGGAACGAAACGTACCCACCTTCACGCTGCTCAGCGGAGAGTTGTGGCCGCGTTTCGCGGTGGACGTATTCGATGTCGCGATCGTGGGCCAACTGCGGCGTGATCTTCTGTCGGTCGTGCTGGAGCCTCTGCACTCCACAGGACAGCCCGTCTTCTGTGTGTCTCACGACGCTGCGACTGCGCAATTGGTGCGCGACCGCTGGCCACGCGTCTCGATTCTTCGCTCCTCGGAACAATGGCTCGAGACCCTGGTGATGGCGGCTGCCGAGGCCGTGCATCGATCCCGCGCCGAAGCGCGGGCGCGCGCGGCAGAGCTTTCCTTCTCCGCGCTGCAGCGTGAAGCTACGCTCGGCCGCTACATGCTCGAAATGCGGCATAGCCTGAATGACGCCCTGACATCGATTCTGGGAAATTCTGATCTGCTCTTGCTCGAGCCGGGCAGCTTGTCTGCCCAGACCCGTTCGCAGATGGAAACGATTCGCAACATGGCACTTCGTATTCACGAGATCTTGCAAAGGTTCTCTTCGCTCGACAAGGAAATGAATGTCGTCGCGCAACAGGGAATTGCGGACTCCAGAAAGGCGTACGCGGCTTCGGCTGCCAGCGTTTAACAAATGAGAATAGGCCCTCCCCTTCAAGTGTCGCCGATTCTCAAGATTGCAGCGAAATCACAGTTCAATAACCCTGCGGGGGCAGGATCATGCATAGATTGATGGCGGGCGTAACTATTCTCGAACACGAACTTTCTGAACTGCGCCTGCTGGTTGAGCGTCAGACCGGAATTCTTCTCGATTGTCCCAACAGCGCGCTGGCGGCGCACGTAGCCGACTACCTTGAGAAACAAGAGCTGGAATCTCCCGCGGCCCTGCTGGCGCGCTTCCGTGCGGCGGATCTCGATCCCGCGGCGATGGCAACATTTCTCGACGGCGTTTTGAACGTGAGGACCGGATTCTTTCGCCATCCGGGAGCCATGAACGCTCTGTCACGCCACATCGCTCCCCAACTTTACGCGCGCAAGCCGGACGACGGCCGCTCCACGCTGCGCATCTGGAGCGCCGGTTGCGGCACTGGGGAAGAGGCTTACTCGATCGCGATGGCTCTCTGTGAGAGTCCAACCTCCGGGTCGAGCAATGGAAATGGATCGAACAACGGCAACGGAAACAAGGAATCCAAGTCTGGACGCAACGGCGGCATCTCGGAGAGCTCCGTTCCCGTCTCGCTCAATGCGCCTGCTCGCGACCTGTGCGTACACATTGTAGGCAGCGACTTACTTCCGTCGGCCATCAAGACGGCCGAGCGCGGGCTCTATCCGCAATCGGGGCTGACTGGATTGCCTCCGGCTACGATCCGCGCCTGCTTCTCGAAGATTGGAGTTGCGAACGGATCGAACGGAGCGCAGGACAACCCTTCGAATGGAACGAACACCAGCGCAGCGCATTTGCTGGTCAAGCCGCGCCTGCGGAGCCTGGTGACCTTCAACACCATGAACCTCACCAAGCCCGTCTACATCGGACGCTTCGATTGCATCTTCTGCATGGACGTGCTGCCGCACCTGTCGCGCACGCAACGCCTCGCGCTCATGGAACGCCTCCACCTGTATCTCGAGCCGGGCGGATACCTGTTCCTGAGCCAGACTGAAAAACTCTGCGCCCCAAATCTAAACTTCCGCTCCGAAACCTACGACGGATACACGTTCCACCGCAAACCACTTGCAGCCAGCGCAGCCTACGGACGATAGAACAAGGGAAAGGGTAGAGACGGACACGAGATGATATTCCTCACCCTGCCTCTATTGCGTGCGATGTGGGTCGCCATGCAAGTCAGTGAGCGCGATTGTCTAAAATGTCTATTTTGTCTATAATGGACAAATGAAGACGGTATCCGCCACGGATGCGAAACAGCGACTTGCAGCCTTACTGGATGCCGCCCAGCGCGAGCCAGTACTCATCCGCCGCCAAAACAGGGACGTTGCCGTGATTATGTCCGCGGAAGAGTACGAGCGCATTCGCAAGGTGAACATCGCTGAGCTCTTGCAAACCATGGACCGCATCAGTTCGCAAGCGTCCGCCCAAGGAATGACCGAGGAAATTCTCGCTGACATCTTGAAAGATTGATGCGCTGCGTCGTGGACACCAACGTGATCGCCAGCGCCTCCATGTTTTCTCTTTCTGTCCCCCGTCAAGCCGTGGAGAGAGTGCTGCGCGATGGTGTCCTGCTTTTTTCCGAGGGCACCATGGATGAGGTGAAGAACGTTCTATTCCGTTCAAAGTTTGATCACTACGTTAGTCGAAAGGACCGCGCGCTATTCCTCGCCCAGTTGAGCGCCGCGGCCGAATTCGTTTCAACCATCCAAGTGGTGCGCGAGTGCCGTGATCCGAAGGATGACAAGGTGCTGGAGGTAGTGCTGAACGGTAGAGCGGACGTGATGATTACGGGTGACGCCGATTTGCTGGAGATGCATCCTTGGCGGGGAGTTGCAATTCTGTCTCCGGCTCACTTCGTAGGGAAGGTTAAATCGTAGCGCTTCACGTCCATCGCACGGAGCAGTTTGAGCAAAGCGGTGGCAAGCAAGAGCGACTGTTTACCATCCTCTTCTTGAAAGTCGATTTTCCCGTAGTGGACGATCGCGCTTCGTTTGTCGAAGAACTGCTCTTGCAGGAAATCCTTAATCGAGGTGTCAGCCTTATAGCCTGAGAAAGCGGTTTTCAAGAGATCCCTTTTCAAATATGCGAACTCATCGAAAGGTCTATCTGTCAGGAGTCGGGATAACTCCTCCAGTCGCTTACCAATGGACCGCATATTCGACCACTCGTCCTCCCACTGCTCCTTGTCTTCCGGAGTCTGGCTGTCGGGCAGCTTCCCAGAGTCAATCGCTTTCCACTTGAAGAACAGGTAAGCCATCTCAGCCTCAACAGCGACTGCACTTAAGAGCGTGGAAATGGTAGCGTCAGTTTGTGCGAGTTCTTGCTTTGCGCGCGCCATGAGAAGCAGTGTCACAATGTTCCCGAGGGGTTCGACCAGATAGATCGTAGCGCCACAAACAGGGCACTTCACATACTGTGGCAATCCACTCCCACTGATCTCCAAGTGTATTTGCTTGCCGCAAGTGCATGGGATTGTCGTGGAAGATTTCATTTCAGATCCGAATTTCGTCAAGGAGCGACAGAAAGCTCGGTAACTATCTTCCTCATGCGAACAAAAACTCTTTCGTCCTCAATTCCTTGATCGTGTCCCTGAGTTTCGCTGCCTTCTCGAACTCGAATTTCTTTGCCGCCTCCCGCATATCGCTTTCCAGGTTGGCGATGTAGGCGTTGACGTCTTCCTGCGACTTGAATTCCGGCAGGCCTTCACTCTCACCGGCCGTCAGGTCGGTGTAGTCCGCCGCCACAATCGCCGCCAGCGTCATGTCGAGCGGACGCACGATCGACTCCGGCGTGATCCCATGCTCTTCGTTGTAAGCCGACTGAATGGCGCGCCGCCGCGACGTCTCGTCCATCGCGCGCTTCATGGAATCGGTCATGCGGTCGGCATACAAGAGCGCCCGTCCATTGAGATGCCGCGCACATCGCCCAATGGTCTGGATCAGCGATCCTGTCGATCGCAGAAAGCCTTCTTTGTCCGCGTCAAGAATGGCGACTAGCGAAACCTCTGGCAGATCGAGTCCCTCTCGCAGCAGGTTGATCCCGATCAGCACATCGAACTCGCCCTTGCGCAGGTCGCGCAGAATCTTCACGCGCTCCAGCGTCTCAATCTCTGAGTGCATGTACCGGCACTTCACGCCGACCTCGGCGTAGTACTCCGCCAGATCTTCCGACATGCGCTTGGTCAGCGTAGTCACCAGTACGCGCTCGCCCTTCTCGACCCGTGCTCGAATCTCGTGCAGCAGATCGTCTATCTGTCCCTTCACTGGACGCACTTCCACCGGAGGATCGATCAATCCCGTGGGCCGAATGATCTGTTCGACGACTACGCCCGCCGACTTGGTCAGTTCGTACGGTCCCGGCGTCGCCGAAACATATACCAGCTGATTCGTACGATGTTCAAATTCGTCGAACGTCAGAGGACGGTTGTCCAGTGCAGACGGCATTCGAAATCCGTACTCGACCAGCACCTCCTTGCGTGACCGGTCGCCCGCGTACATTCCCCGCAGCTGCGGAACAGTCTGGTGCGATTCGTCGATGAACAGCAGATAGTCCCGCGGAAAGTAATCCAGCAGGGTTGGCGGAGGCTCTCCTGGAAGGCGGCCGGTGAAGTGGCGCGAATAATTCTCGATGCCGTGGCAATACCCCATGGCCTTGATCATTTCCAGATCAAACATCGTTCTCTGATGGATGCGCTGCGCTTCAACCACGCGGCCCTGCTTCTCAAGTTCGGCTTCCCACCATCCCAGCTCTTGCTTGATGGAATCCACCGCCGAGGCCCGCGTCTCTTCCTTCATTACAAAGTGCGTCTTCGGATAAATCGGCAGCCGCGCATATTTCTGCTTCACCGTGCCGAACAGCGGATCGATCTGCGACAGCGATTCAATCTGGTCTCCCCACAGCTCGATGCGGTACGCCATGTCATCATAGGTAGGGAAGACTTCGATGACGTCGCCGCGCACGCGAAACGTTCCACGTCGGAAATCTCCATTGGTGCGCTCGTACAGAATGTCGACCAGCTTGCGCGTGATGTCCTCGCGCTTGATCTTCTGCCCCTTCTCCAAAAAGAGCATCATTCCGTAGTAGGCCTCTGGAGAACCGAGGCCGTAGATGCAGCTCACCGATGCAACGATTAACGCGTCTTGCCGCTCGAACAGGGACCTGGTCGCCGATAGCCGCAACTTGTCGAGTTCGTCGTTGATCGTCGATTCTTTTTCGATATAGAGGTCCGCGGCAGGGACATAGGCTTCGGGCTGGTAGTAGTCGTAGTACGACACGAAATATTCGACCGCGTTGTGCGGAAAGAAGCTCTTGAATTCGTGATACAACTGCGCCGCCAAGGTCTTGTTGTGAGCCATCACCAGGGCTGGACGATTTACCGCCTCGATCACCTTCGCCATGGTGAACGTCTTGCCCGACCCGGTGACGCCGAGCAGAACCTGATGCTGCTCGCGGTCGTAGATCCCCCGAGTCAGCGCCTGAATGGCTGACGCCTGATCGCCTTGCGGCTTGTAACTGGAAACGAGCTTGAAATCCATGAAATACAGCCCCCGCAATCCTAAGAAAAGTATCTCCTATTGAGGACTATTTCTGTCCTCGACGAAGCTGCTTGTGTAGGGACGGACGCATTCGTCCGTACATGCCGAGCCTCGCTCGGCCGGATCTCGCCGACAGCCCCACAGAACCGAATTTCGGCGATAGAGAATCTCTCTATTATAAACGGGCAAGAAAGGCACGGCCACGAGGGACATAAATGCCCACGAAGGAATTAGATATCTCTTCGTGGACTTTGTGGTTGATGGTTTTTGCGGAACGCTAAAATCCGACTGGCCGCTCGGAGGCAACGCCGAATGCCCGCTCTAAGGCGACCCCAGCCGCGCCCAGAGTTCCCTCGTCAAACAGTCGCCCGATCAGCGTGACCCCGTGCGGCACTCGCCGCGGAGTGCTGAACGTTGGCAACGGATGCTTCGGATCCGGCGCCCAATCGCTGCGCGCCTTCTGCACTTCCACGAATCCCGCGCGCAAAGTGAGCGACGGATGTCCCGTAAAGTTTGTGATGACCAGCATCTCGTCGCGCAAAGAGGGCACGAGCAGAAGATCGACTTCGGAGAAGACTCGCACCATCTCCTCTGCCACCTTGCGCCGGAAGCGGTCTGCCTGAACGAAGTCGACAGCAGATAAGAACCGGGCCTGCCGGAATAAGTTCGGCCAAGCGTCGGGAACCTGCGCCTTGAGTTCGCCTAGGCCGCCACTAAGTGTGAGATCTTCAAACGCTGCAGCGCCTTCCGCGAACAGGATCAAGTTCAACGAATCATAAGGCCAATCGGGAATCGATACTTCGACCGGAGTCATACCAATCTTGCTGATCGTCTCCAAAGCAGCGCGGTCGACCTCGGTTGCGGGACGTTCCTTCATCCATTGCGGGAAGTAGCCCACACGCAGTCCCTTTACGCTTGCCCCTGCATCGAAGTTGAGATGGCTAGGAACACTCGCCGTATCCCCCGCGTCTGGCCCGGAGATCGCCTGCAACACCAGCAGCGTATCCTCGACACCGCGAGTCATCGGGCCTAGCTTGTCGAGCGACCAGCACAACGTCATCGCACCGGTGCGCGGCACTCGCCCGTAGGTGGGGCGCAAGCCCGCTACTCCACATCGCATCGACGGACTCACGATGCTCCCGCCAGTTTCGCTGCCGATGGAAAACCCCACGAGCCCTGCCGCGGTCGCTGCGCCAGGCCCGGCGCTCGAACCCGACGATCCTTCTTCGGGCAACCACGGATTCATGGTCTGACCGCCGAACCAAACATCATTGAGAGCAAGCGCACCCAAGCTGAGCTTTGCCACCAGCACCGCGCCCGCCGCGTGCAGTCGCTTTACAACCGCCGCATCTTGATCCGGCACGCGGTTACGGTAAGGCTCCGCGCCATACGTAGTTGGAATTCCTGCGGTGTCGAGCAAATCCTTTACGCCGAACGGAATCCCGTGCAATGGTCCGCGATACTTCCCGCCAGCAATCTCTTCGTCCGCCTGCTTCGCCTTCTTTACGGCAAACTCGCGCGTAATCGTGATCGCGCACCGCAACTTCGGATTGAAACGCTCCAGTCGATCGAGATAGATCCGAGTCAACCGCTCTGAGGTGAGTTGTTTGCCTTCGATCCAGCGCGACAACTGCGCCACGGAAGCGAATGCGATGTCCACATCCTTGGCCGGAAGGGAACTGACCTCGGCCGAGCTCCTTACAAAACGATCTTCTTGAGTTACGGCCTTCACGCCCGGCAGCATAGGATCCCATCGCGTAGCCGGGGCCATCGTCGACTCGATCGGCAGCTTTCGCGGACCAGTTCTTCGTTCGTACACTGCGGCCATCGTCCTCGGCCAAGAAGCAGCCGCCATCGATCGCTCCGCATCGTTCAGCGAAAATTGGACGAGCTTCTCCGCCTCGCGAAAGGTTGTAGTGGAAACAGGCGGTCCGACGGCAGGTCCAACCCCAAACGCGGGAGGAGCTCCCGCTGGCAAGTTGCCCGGATCCTGTGCGAACACCTGTCGCGCGGCAGTTCCGAGCACACCCAATGCAGTAGAAGTCAAAAACTCACGCCGCGACTTAAACATAATTCCCCAGTCGTACTCAGTATCCGGGCAAATGAAAACAATCCACGGCCCGCCTACGTCACCGCGGGCCGCAGCTCAGCTTTCTTCGTCGCAATCGTCACCCGCACTGCCGGCAGTACCGGCCGCGGATACGGCTTGCAATAGGCCTCAACGCTAATCGTCCCCGGATTTCTCGTCGACTGCACAATCACCTGCGCCAGACCGTTGAACAGGCTGCGTTCCGGTTCCTTGTCGGCCTCCTGGCAATTTGGATCGCCATTGCCCACGCCGATCAGCGCACCTTCTCCCGACACTCGAAAGCTGATCTTGTTGGCCGCCGTCGGAAGCGCGCGCCCTTCTTTGTCGAGCACATCGACGGTAAGCACAGCCACATCCTCGCCGTCCGCATTGATCTCCGTACGGTCCGCAGTCAGCCGTATTGCCACCGGATCACCTGTCGTTTCGCGCCTCTCGGTCAGAACGACTTTTCCGTCTTTCGTCCCGCGCGCTTCGAGTACGCCGGGCTCGTACTTCACCTTCCACTCCAGATGAGTCAGCGACTCGACTTTCTGCGATCCCTGGCCCTTTCCGTTGAGAAACAGTTCGACCGAATCGAGATTTGAATGCACCCACACTGGGATCGGTTCGCCGTCGCGCTGATCCCAATTCCAGTGAGGCAGCAAGTGCAGCACCGGCTCTGATCCCCACCACGCCTTGTAGTAAAAGAAGTTGTCTTTGGGAAAGCCGCACATATCGACGATTCCGAACTGTGAATTTACTGAGGGCCATCCGTAGGGCGTTGGTTCACCCCGATAATCAAAGCCCGTCCATGCGAATCCGCCGGCAGAGCCACTCGCGCGCCGCATAAAACTTCCACCACTCTTCCGCAAGCTGTGACCAGTCCGTATGGTTCAGGTCGTACGCGCTCACCCAGTTGCGCAGTTTGTCGGTCGAGTAGATGCCGCGCGTTGAAACCGTGCTCGCGGTCTCCGATCCAACACTAGGTGTCTTGGGATGTTTCTTGTGCCAGTCGTCGTGCACCTTGAGGTTGTAGTTGAATCCCATGACATCGAGTTGCTCAGGAAAGTGCGTGTCAAAAGCAGTGTTGACTGCAGCCGAGCAAAGACGTGTCGGATCGAGTTCGTGCGTCCGCTGGATCATGGCATCGATCACCCGCACGCCTTGCGGTTGGTACATCATCGTCCACTCTTCATTGCCCATCGACCACAGGATGATTGACGGCGAGTTGCGATAGCGCTTGATCATCGTCTCCAGTTGCGCCATGCCCTCGGGATTCGAACTCATGAGCCGCGCCTCGCACATCATCATCATGCCCATCCGATCGCAGGCCTCGACCCACTCCGGCGTCGGCATGTTGTGCGAAGTCCGCACTGCGTTTCCCCCCATGTCTTTCAATATCGCCAGCCGATACCATTGCAATCGGTCGGGCAGTGCTGCGCCAACGCCCGCATGATCCTGGTGGTTGCAGGTTCCCTTGATCTTGACCGGCTTGCCATTGAGGAAGAATCCCTTGTCGGCGTCCCACTTGATGTCGCGTATGCCGAAGGTCACGCGCTCGGCATCACGGGTCTTGCTGGATGTCTCAATTGCCGCAACGGCCGAATACAAGGTCGGCGATTCTGGCGACCACAGTTCCGTATTTGCAAGATTTGCGGAGGCGGTGAACGTGGCAGCGCCATCAATAGGCACCGACTGAGACATTGAGTCAGCGGTCGCTACGACCTTTCCAGACTTATCGATGATCTGCCACCGTACTTTGCAACCTTCGGCCTGCTTGCCGTCATTCTGGACGACGGTCGAAAAGTTCAGCGACGCGCCGTTGCCTTTTATTTCGGATCGCACGTAACTTTCCCATCGGCCCAGATGAAGCGCATCGGTCTTGGTCAGCCATACGTGGCGGTAAATGCCTGCGCCTTCGTAGAACCATCCATCGCCGAAGCTGGCATCCATACGCACGACGAGATAGTTCTTCCCGCCATAATTCAGGAAATCACTCAGGTCGAAGAAGAACGGAGCATATCCGTTGTCGTTGCGGCCGATGAAATATCCGTTCAGGAAAACCAGCGCGCTGCGGAACGCGCCGTCAAACAGCACGCTGATCCGCTTGCCATCATCTTCTTTCGGAATATCAAACGTGCGCCGGTACCATCCGACACTTGTCTCTGGATAGCGCCTGCCGAGAGGCTTGTAGCCATGCGAGTTCTGTTCTTCGTCACGTACGAAGGGCAACTCGACTCCCCAGTCGTGCGGCAGATTTAGGTCGCGCCACTTCGAGTCATCAAACTTCTCAGTCGAGAATTTGAAGTCGCCGGATTTGGCAAAGTCTCCCTGACCCATTCCAAATCGCACATCCAGTCGCGGATCCGCTCCATTGCCCTGCAGAAATTTCCAGCCGAAGTCGAACAAGAGGTGTTCCCGCGGAGCGACCGAAGCCGACATTTCCGGCATTGCAAATTCGGGATGCCCGCTCAACAGAGCGTGTGCGCGCTCAAGGGGTCGAGCAACCAATGTTGTGGCTGAGACAGCCAGCCCGGACCGAAGCAGATCACGACGAGTGAAGGTTGGCATTGCGGAAGCCTCACTGAGAAGATCAAATCGTTCCCGCAAAACAGCTCCGCGGCAATCGATGGTGCGCTTGGGACCACGCATTATAAAGCGCGATCTACGATCGAACGCGGAAGAATATTCAGTAGTTTGGAAAAAGTGAGATGACGTCCGGCAGCGCTCGAGGTCTACTTGTCTTCTTTGATCTCGCCCACGCCCACGATCTTCGAGGACGCGCGGAATTTCTTGTAATCGTGATAGCTCTGCTCCGCTTGAACCTTGTATCCCTTGAACAGCGCGACACGCGCATCAAGTTTAAACTTCAATTGCCTTGGCAGCCAGATTTCGTCCGTCATGCGCGTGCGCTCAAACGTCACGCGCGTTCCCTTGTGAATCCGCGCTAACACCCATCCCACCGACGCAGTGTCGATTGCCTCGATATCCATCTTCGCAAGCTGCAGGTCGCTCTTGTCGATCCACAAACGGCCGCGAAAGTTGGAGAGGAACTTCGAATCCTTATCGTGCAGTTCTGCGTCCGGACGCGGGTCGCCGTCAATCACCCACGTTTCCCGGTCGTCGTAGGATTCGGTTCCAACCAGCGTGAAGTTAAAGGTGTCGGCAATCTCGGTCACGAACTTGCGGCTGTCTTCGCGCTCTTTTGCCTCTTTTTGCTCCCTCTTCTTGCGCTCGTCTTCCGATTCGTTCTTACGCTTGTCGATGATCTTCTGGATCTTCTCTTCTTCCTTGTCGGCGTCCTTCGCGTCGAGCGGCTTATCCTCTTTCGCGATCAGCCGTCGCACCTGCTCACCGTAGATGTCCAAAACTTCGAATGTCTTGATCTCGGTGGATTTGATGTTGCCGTTTCCGTCGACGGAGTTTTCAACGTCGCGTTCGACGAAGGTGTATTCCCGCTCTCGCTGATAGTTGTTTCGATAGTTTTGTGTTACGGTGCGCGTGAGTTCGCGCATCTGTTCCTGGGTCAGCTTGCCGTCCGGGCCGGGAGTCAGATCGAGTTGGGGATGATTCCTCTCGACGATGCCGGTGGAATCTTTCGCAGGCGAAGCAGGGGTCTGCGGCGAAGCCGAGCCGTCTTGCGCAATGGCAGGCCAGTAGCCGATCAGGAGAACCAAAGCGAAACCAGCAATCCGCATCCAGCTATCTTAATCAACTCGGTCTGAGGTACGAAGACGTGCGGGCTTTCCGCTGAAACTCAGGATCCTCTGGTGCGAGGGTCTTCGGTATTTATTGCTCAGGGTCACTCTCCAGAGCCCGATCCACAGCCAGCCGATTACAAGTACGCGCGATCTTCTGCTGCGCTCCTTCCGATTCTACGAACTGAAAACCGTAACGGAAGGCGCTCCGCTGCCGAACCAGCGCATGAACCTCCACTTCGCCGCTAGGCACCGCGAATTCCAACCGGACCACCTCGCCTAGCGGTACTTCGACCCGCAACATCGCCGAGATACCCGATTCGCTGATGTCCACCGTATGCCCGCGGATCACCGCAGAATTTCGTGCGTAAACGCGCACTTCAACCTCGAAGGGGTACCGAGCGCGGCGGCGGGCGTCTACAAATTCGCTGGTTGGGCTCATAGGAAGTTGACGGCCGCGTTCCAAGATTCTATCCCTCCCTCCACCTGCGTCCACCGTCTAAGGCGGGTTAGTCACGATTTCCGAACTGTAATTGAAATCGGCAACTTGCCAGCCAGGCTTCAGTCGTGTCGGCCAAGGGAGGTTGCATTTGTTCGGTTTTCCGGGGATGTTCTGAAACGGAACGCGGCTGGAGGAAGGCGAACGCACGAATCTCACTTCTGGATTTTGTGGGCTTTTCCCAGGCATTCCGCCTGGAACAATCGATCGTCAATCCGGTGCAGGCGCTTTTCCTGCGATTTCTTCAGCAGGGGATAATGCTTCACGTCAAACAGGTGATACACGATGAACCACACGGGCTTCTCGGTAGTCATCCAGTTTTGCGAGTCAAAGCGTTTCAGGTTTACGGGGACTGAATAACGCCGCAACGTGCGTTCCCGCCGCAGATTGAAATAGATATTGAAATAGCTCAGCGCCAGTTCACGTAGCGTCCGATAGACCGGCTCACGCCACCGGCATCCTGTGTAGTTAGATTTCGCGACCGCGCCCCAGCAACCGCCCTCACGGTAGATTGCGATCACGTGATCGGTATCCTGCTCGGCCTCAAAGTCCAGCAGCAGCGGGGGATACCCGTTCGCCCGCAGCGCCGCTGCCGCGAAAATCGCGCCCTCCAGACAGTGCGACGATCGCTCCGCAAGCACCTTCCGCGGAGACCACGCCGTGTCTTCCAGGTGATACGGCATGTCGTCGAGGAATTTCTGAACGCCGTAGGCATTCTTCATGCTGCGCAACTTGCGCAGCTCCGCAGGAGTGAAGCCAGATTGGTCAGAGGTCATTTAAGATGTGATCTGGGTTTCGCAATGACAGAAAAGTGTAGCCCAAGTCTCGCTTCAACACGCGATAAGGATGGCCGCGCACCCCCGCAGACCGTCGCCGTTACCGCCCAAAAAACTCCATCAGCTCTCGCGGATGATCCGCCTCAACGTCCGGAGACGAGTCGGCCAGCGTATGAGGAGCAAAGCCATAGGTGACGCCGACCGTCCACAGCCCGGCATTGTGACCGGTCTCAATGTCGGTATGCGAATCGCCGACAATCACCGTCTGCTCGGGCCGCACTCCGCACTCTTCGAGCAGTTTGCGCGCGCCTTCAGGGTCGGGCTTCTTGGTTGCAAAACTATTGCCGCCGTAAATCTGCACGAAGAATCCGCCGAGCCCCAGCGCTTCAACGATCGTACGCGACGGAATTACAGGTTTATTCGAAAGCACCGCAAGCTTGCGCGAGTTGCCATTCCCGGAACCCTGAATCGAACCCAGTGCCTCGCTGATCCCGTGATAGACGGTCGTGTGGTCGAGTTTGTGCGTACGATAGTAGGAAAGAAAAAACTCCAGTCCCTTGCGCACCAGCGCCTCATCGACCTTCTCCCCGCCGAGCGCCCGTTGGATTAGGACCGGCGCTCCGTCTCCCACATAGCTCGCGATGACATTTTCGGGCAGCTCAGGACGCCCAATGTGCCGCAGCGCCGCATTCACCGAATGCACCAGGTCGAGACGCGAGTCGATCAGCGTCCCATCCAGATCGAAAATGACCAATTTGATGGAGCTAGGATCAAAGCTGCGATGGGTCCGAATCATTCCTCCCAGAATAAAGCAGCAAGCGGGTAGCCGTCAGCTTTCAGTTCTCGGCTTTCACTTCTCAGATCTGAGATTTCAGCTTCTCTCGGCTGCCTCAAGACATCACAGGCCTTCCGGATGACGCCCAGTGGGATCGGCCGCTCGCAGAGCTTTGCATTTAACTATATTTCTAGTATTATCGAAATATGTCGCCTGCCTCTAAATCCGTCTCCGCTTCGAAGAGTTCAGAGCAAATCGTCAAATACGCGGACATGTTTTCTGCGATAGGCAACGACCAGCGCCTGCGCATCGTGCGATTACTGCTGACCGCGCATCCCGACGGACTGGTCGTCAGCGAAATCCAGCAAGAACTCGATATCCCGAACTCGACCCTTTCTCATCATCTCGAGAAGCTGAAGATGGAAGATCTCGTGGAGGTCCGCCGCGAGGGAACATTTCTGCGTTACATCGCCAACACATCCGCCCTACAGGAATTGCTGCAATTTCTTTACGCCGAGTGTTGCACCCGTAGCAAGGCCGTGAAGCCACAGGACATCGTTCAAATCTGCAAGTAGGAGATACCGTTTATGAGCACTCATACCGCTGACATCAAGGACGTGGTCAAACAGAAATATGGAGAAGCCGCCCTGCGCGTGAAGTCCGGAGGCAATTCCTGCTGCGGCGCCGCACCGGCCTCGAGTTGCTGCGATCCCATCACTACCAATCTCTACGACGCGACCCAGGTCGGACAGATTCCTGAGGAGGCGCTGCTCGCCTCGCTCGGCTGCGGAAATCCAACCGCTCTGGCTCAGTTGAAGACCGGGGAAACTGTTCTCGACCTTGGTTCTGGCGGCGGTATCGATGTCCTGCTCTCTGCCCGGCGCGTTGGTCCGACTGGCAAGGTTTATGGCCTCGATATGACCGAAGAGATGCTCACGCTCGCGAATGAGAACAAGCGCAAATCGGGCATCACGAATGTCGAATTCCTCAAGGGGGAAATCGAAAGCATTCCTCTCCCCGACAATTCCGTCGACGTCATTGTTTCCAACTGCGTCATCAATCTTTCCGCGGACAAGAACAAAGTGCTGCGCGAAGCTTTCCGCGTCCTCAAGCCCGGAGGTCGCTTTGCCGTGTCCGATGTTGTTACGCGCGGCGAGATCCTGCCTGAAATTCGTCGGAGCGTACTCGCGTGGGTCGGCTGCATTGCCGGAGCCCTGGAAGAAAACGAATATCGCGGCAAACTCGCGACCAGCGGGTTCGAGCAAATCGAAATCGAGCCGACTCGAATCTACCGCACCGAAGATGCGCGTGAATTTCTGTCAGGGCAGGGAATCGACGTGGACATGCTTGCTCCGCAAGTCGACGGGAAATTCCTCAGCGCTTTCATTCGTGCAGTCAAGCCGGGTGCCACTACGCAAGACTGTTGCGGCCCAACCTGCTGCAACTGACCGGATCGGGAGCGATACATGGCACGTCACAACGTTCTATTTTTGTGCACTGGGAACTCGGCGCGTTCCATCATGGCGGAGGCGATTCTGAACCAGAAGGGCCGGTCGGACTTCACCGCCTACAGTGCAGGCAGCCGCCCGACCGGAACAGTCCGGCCCGAAGCCTTGCGACAGTTGGAAATCGCACACCTTCCGACCGACGCCGCGCGAAGCAAGAGCTGGGATGAGTTTGCCCAACCCGGCGCTCCTCCTCTCGACTTCGTATTCACCGTCTGTGACGGCGCTGCGAACGAGGTCTGCCCGGTTTGGCCAGGACAGCCCATGTCCGCGCATTGGGGCGTCCCCGATCCCGCGGCCGTTGCTGGAACAGAGGACGAAATTCGTCGTGCTTTTCGGGACGCGTTCTTTCTGCTCGACCGCCGCATAACTCTGTTCCTGAACCTTCCGCTGTCCTCGATCGATCGCCTCGCACTGAAGCGAGAGTTGGATCAGATCGGGAGACCGTGATGCTCACAAGATAGAAGAGTCGGCCGGGTAACCATCGGGAACGTTACCAATAGGCGATAACTTGCTCATTCTGATGATGAAAAATCTTCCACACTTCTCCAACCCGGCTCGACCATTTACAATCCAACAAGTTCACGCACGTTGGCAGGAATCGCAGAAAGTCTAGTGGGAATCTAAGAGGCAGGACTCAAAAACGGATGGCCACGACGAAAACCGACCCTAAGCTGGCCCTTGCAGCCAACGGCGCCAAAAAATCCAAATACTATGAAGGCCTGAGCCGCGAACAGCTTATCCAGGCCTATCGTCTGATGTACACCTCGCGGCGTATCGATGACAGGGAGATCCTTCTCAAGCGCCAGCAGAAGATTTACTTTCAGATGTCCGGTGCCGGCCATGAAGCGATCGGGGTTGCAGCGGGTCTTGCTCTGAAATCCGGATACGACTGGTTCTATCCGTACTATCGCGACCGCGCACTCTGCCTCGCTCTCGGCGTCGAGCCCTACCAGATGTTTTTGCAAGGCGTAGGCGCGGCCGATGACCCGAGTTCCGGCGGACGCCAGATGCCTTCGCACTGGAGCTACCCTTCGCTTCACATCGTTACCCAGTCTTCGCCCACCGGCTCGCAAATTCTTCAGGCTGTCGGTTGCGCGGAAGGCGGACGCTACCTCTCTCATCATCCGAATGCTGCTACATCACCATCCGCGGCGAAAGATTATCGGCAATTCACGAACGTTTCTTTTCAAGGGGACGAAGTCACCTACGTCTCACTCGGTGATGGCACGTCAAGCGAAGGTGAATTCTGGGAGGCGATGAACGCCGCCGCCCTGGAAAAATTGGCCGTCATCTTCTGCGTCGAAGATAACGGCTATGCGATCTCGGTTCCGGTTGAAGCTCAGACCGCTGGAGGCAGCATTTCGCGCCTGGTCTCGGGATTTCCCAACTTCCACTTCGAAGAAGTCGACGGTACCGACCCGATCGCCAGCTACGCCGCATTCACGCGCGCCACGAAATTCTGCCGCGAAGGCCACGGTCCCGCTTTCATCCACGCTCATGTCACTCGTCCGTATTCGCACTCGCTCAGTGATGACGAGCGGCTCTACCGTCCCGATTCTGAGCGCGAGCGCGATGCCCAGCGCGACCCCGTCTCGCGCACTCAAATGTTCCTGCTACGCGAAGGCATCCTCGACGACAAGGGCATCAATCAGCTCGAAAAGGAAGTCGATGCCGAGCTTCAGATAGCTGTCGATCGCGCCCTAGAAGCGCTGCCCCCGGCTCCGGAGTCGGTCTGCAATTTTATCTACTCGCCGGACCTCGATCCGACGTCCAGCGAATTCGATACGCAGCCTCTTGCCGAGTCTACGGATGCCAAAAAGCCCGCACCCAAGACCATGGCTGACCTGATCACCGCCACGCTGCGCGACGAAATGAAGCGCGACGAGCGCATCGTGATTTTCGGTGAAGACGTCGCCGACTGCAGTCGCGAAGAGTATCTGAAGCAGAAGCTGGTGAAAGGGAAGGGCGGAGTCTTCAAACTGACCTTTGGCCTGCAGTGCGAGTTCGGCAACGATCGCGTCTTTAACTCACCGCTGGCCGAGGCCGCGATCGTGGGACGCGCCACCGGTATGGCCACTCGCGGCCTAAAGCCTGTCGTTGAGATTCAGTTCTTCGACTACATCTGGCCTGCGATGATGCAGATTCGCGACGAGCTCAGCGTCATCCGCTGGCGCTCGAACAACGGTTTCTCCAGTCCCGTGGTGATTCGCGTTGCCATCGGTGGATATCTCACCGGCGGCGCCATCTATCACTCCCAATGCGGAGAGAGTATTTTCACCCACATCCCCGGCCTGCGAGTCATCTTCCCGTCGAACTCGCTCGACGCCGCTGGCTTGTTGCGCACGGCCATCCGCTGCGATGACCCGGTTCTATTCCTTGAGCACAAGCGGCTTTACCGAGAATCCTACGGGCGCGCTGCCTATCCCGGCCCCGATTACATGATTCCGTTCGGCAAGGCGAAAATCGTGCAGCCCGGAACCGATCTCACCGTGATCACCTACGGCGCCGTTGTTCCCCGCGCATTGCAGGCGGCTCAGAAGCTTGAGCGCGAGCAGGGCGTTAAGGTGGAACTCATCGACCTTCGCTCGCTCAATCCCTTCGATTGGGACACCATCGCCGCTTCCGTCTCCAAAACTAATCGCGCCCTCGTTGCCTACGAGGACACGTTGAGTTGGGGATACGGCGCCGAAATCGC
Source organism: uncultured Acidobacteriota bacterium (assembly GCA_963820895.1). Lineage (GTDB taxonomy): Bacteria > Acidobacteriota > Terriglobia > Terriglobales > Acidobacteriaceae > Sulfotelmatobacter. The sequence continues at coordinate 736,678 of CAWGBW010000008.1, read as the reverse complement.
CGCACGCATTGCCGATCAATTGTTCGATCAGCTCGATGCGCCAATCCGGCGAGTCGCAGCGAAAGACACCTTTGTCGCCTACCAGCCAATCCTTGAAGACGCCATCCTCCCGCAGCCCAACGACCTGTACCTCGCCATGAAGGATCTGGCGGAATACTAGCCCCGCTCGTGTAGCCACGGACGCATTCGTCCATGGCGGCCGAAGGCCGTGTAATCGTCGCCCCGTTTGGCTGCGTCAGTATCAATGGAAGATGATTGCGGAATTAAATGGCGAACAAAAAGCGAATACAGTAGAATCCTCCGTCATGGCTCGACGGCCGGATATTGGAAAGCGGGAACACATGTGGACCCGCGAAGATTTGAAGGAAATCGTCCACAATCTTTCTCTTCTCAGCGAGCATGGCGTACGCGAGTTCTATCAGCGTGCCTATCGCGAGTGCGCCATCATCAACTCGCACACCTTTCCGCCCACGCGCGCACTCCAGGAACTGGTTCAGGCGTGGAAACAGCTCAGGAAATGGCGCAAGCCCTAACCGACCGTAGAATTTCAGCCTCAAAGTTACGAACGCTTTTCGTGCAACCGGATCCGCATTGTTCGTTCTTTCGGGGGATGCTAGGCTCCAGACGGTGAGTCCAGTCGACGCCAATACGTTGAAAACAACGCCCTCGGTGCCCGGACGCTTGTCCCAATGGCTTCAGTCGGCAACGGCGGAAGTCTGGGTCAAATTTTTGCTCGCGCTCGTCGGCCTCGGGTTGGCGTTTGCTACTGCGCTGTTCTCCACAGTGTCGAGGGACGCCGGCAATGTGTGGGCCACGGTGATTCTGGCATCGACATCCCTCGTACTAGCTACGCTGGTTGGCCTGGTGACCGTTCCATACCTGGCAAGCCGTGTCGCCGTCGAACGCCTCCGCGAATCTTTCGATTACGACGTTACCCGGGCTGGCATCGGCTACGCCCTGATCACGCTGGTCATCGGCATCGCCGCCCTGAACACGGGGAACAATCTGCTCTACATCGTGGTCGCGGCGATGCTGGCGGCGATCCTGGCTTCGGGATACGTCTCGGCATGGGTATTGCGCTATCTGGAACTCGATGTTCGTCTTCCGGAGCACGTTTTCGCCGGGCGCCCTGTCCTTGGACGCATTGTCCTGATGAATCCGCGTCGTTTCCTCCCGGCATTTTCAGTGCGCGTCGTCTCTACCCATAAGAAGAAAAAGAAAGGTTCGAAGGAATGGAAATGGGAGGCCACCACGTTCGCCTTCCCGTTCAACCGCCCTTCGGAACAGCAATGGCTTCGGCTTCCCGATCGACGCCTCCGGCGGGTCACTGTTCTTCCCCCGCCACCTGGCATTTTTCAGGGAATGGCATACTTTCCGTTCGTGCCTCCAAAGGTCGAAGCCTCCGCGGATCTGGAATTGAAGTTCGATCAGCGCGGCTGCTATCAGGAGAACAGTTTCGGTATTGCGACACGCTTTCCTTTCGCGTTGTTCACCAAGACTCGCCACGTTGCCTTGCGCAGGGAAGTGCTCGTCTACCCGCGCATCGAGCCAACGGACGAGGTCCTCGAAATCCTTCCGGTGGTCCGGGGTGAGTGGGAGAGCTTCATTCGCGGTCGTGGTTCCGAGTTGTACCGGATCCGCGAATACATGCCGGAAGACTCGGCGCGTCACGTCGACTGGAAGGCAACTGCAAAGTCCGGATCGTTAAAGGTGCGCGAGTTTGCCCGCGAGGACGAGCGTCGAGTTTGCATTCTCTTCGACAATCCAGCTTCCGGCCTAATTTCAGAGAAAGCCTACGAAAAGGCGGTCGATGTCGCAGCTTCTCTCGCCTGGCACTTTTCCAGCCAGGAAGCTGAAGTCTCGTTCGTGGCGCCGGGGCACCCCCGCACGCGGGATATCCATCAATTTCTTGCCTGGTTGGCCGTGATTGAGCCCTCCGCCAGCAATGTGCCAAGCGCCGAGGAAAGCGACAAGAACTCGAGCGATTTCCTGCGCAGCATGAATCTGGGTGCCGCCGACGAATTCAATATTGTCGTGACGGCCAGGGCCCGGGGATCCGTTCCCTCGGCACTCTGGAACTCGTCCTACTTCGTTTTCGCGACCGACGCTTTGACCAAGCAACGGCGTTAAGCGAGCCCGCCCTCGGATGGCGTTCCAAAAACCGGAATACGGCAACTTTTCTTGCGAGAATTCCGTAAAGTGATTGAAGATAAGCGCCTTAGCACAGCCCGAACTGTGATGGATTTCCTTTAGCACGAAGGTAACCTTGTGGAAGCATTACCGGGAAGGTAACGTTACGGACGATTACCTCAGTCCATTGAACATTCGTCAGTGAAGCTCTACCTTGGCATTACTGGTTTAGCGACATCTCTGGAGAGGAATGCCTCGGATTTCGGCCGTCGCCCGGCTACACCTGTGTCGAGTGGCAGGTATGTATGAGTGAGAATCTAAAGATTCTGTACTACGCGCTGTGGATGACCCACCCCATACTTGAAGTGGGGATACTCGTCCTCATGCTCCGACACGGGCTGCTCCGCCATTTCAAGTTCTTCTTCGCTTACATCCTCAGTCAGCTGGCCTCATTCATCATTTTGTTTTCTGCCTCTTCACGCAGCTATGACGCCGCCTTCTATCTGTTTTTGATCTGTAACGCAATCAGCGTCACCTTCGGCTTTTTAGTCATCCATGAGGTGTTTGTTGATGTTTTTCGCCTTTTTCACACTCTGCGTGACCTCGGCTCGGTACTTTTCAAGTGGGCTGGCCTGGTGATGTTGTTGGTTGCCGGAGTTGTCTCCGTTTCGACCAATTCCTCGGAAGTCCCACCGTGGATGCAAGCAATCGTTACCTCCCAGCGTTGTGTGCGGTTCATTCAAGTGGGAATGGTTTTGTTCCTGCTCTTTTTCGCCCACTATGTGGGTGTAAGCCGCAAGCAACTGAGCTTCGGGATCGCTCTTGGCTTCGGATCGTTCGCTGTCATCGAGTTGATTCTTATCTCTTCGTGGATCGGAAATCACCTCACCGGACCATTGATGAGCATGGCCAACATGGTGGCCTACAACTGCAGTCTCGTTTTATGGCTTAGCTATGTCGCCCTCAAACGGCCGGCGCGCGATGGCACCCAAACCCTGCTGCAGCCTCAGCGTTGGGAGCAGAGTCTGTCCGACATCCATAATCCCTTGCCGGAAGACTCCTTGATTCCGATGTTCGAGGGAATGGTAGATCGAGCGCTCTCTCGCGCTCATCAAGACTCGGTCCTTGCTCCCGAGACCCGCCAGGAAACAACCGCGGTCCATAGCGCAGCCGCTTCTTCCGGCGGTGGCACCAGATCCACGTCGTCCGGCCACCCCAAAAATAGCCGCTAGTTCCCTTCAAGCGTCTTTCATCCTGAGCGGCAGCTTTCACCGCGAAGGACCTGTCTACTTCCCGTCCATCTACACCCATGAATATCAACGGAAAAAGTAGGCCCACTTGTCCGGAATTCGTAAACGGCATTCCCGAAATGACACCGCCCTGAAAACTTAGAGTGAACCTTCAGGTGTAACGTTTAACTTGAACGCTACAGGCTTGAAGAAACGCCATTTCTTTGTCTTGTTGCCGAGTGTTTGGAGAAGAACAAAATAGGAGGGAAGTAGCAGAAAGTAAAATACTTGCGCAAAGGACTTGACACGTGCCCTATAATTCGTGTCCGCGTGGAAGTTCAGATTAGAGAAATATCTACGTGGATATAGGAGACGAACCCATGAAACGTGCGATCAGGATCAGTATCCTGATGGTAGGACTAGTGGGCACATTCATTGCAGCAGCCGTCCAACAGGTTCCCGCCGCGGACGGTGGCCCACTGTTTCTGTGCCCACCCAGACAACCACATTGCTCAACAACCCTGCCACCGCAGTAGATGCTAAGCAGGCTTTCGCTACAAGGTCACCAAAGTAACTAGTGGTAACTACAACCTAGGCCAACTAACAGGGCTTGCAATCTTCGGGCTGACGGAACTCATACTAATCCGTCGGCCCCTATTTTTTGATCGGGTGAATCCCGTAGTCACATTCAGTCCATCGCAAGCGCCAAGTCGGCTGCATTGAATACTGGCGGCCGGCAGCTTGTTCCCGAGCAAACTACAGCAAGCGACCTCTTTTCAGGCATTTGTGGGAGCTTCGGGATCGTCTCGGCCAGTACCGGAGGCAAATTCTCCTCCACCGCTTGGCTCCGGTTGATTAGCAAAACTGTTTTGTTGAAGCCAAACGGCTTGATCGCGGCATCCAGCAGCTCCGGCGCTTTCTTGTCGTCCGCGCTGGAAACCACCACCACCTGAACCGGGTCTTCCAGGTAGTGCAGCACAGCAATTCCAAAAGTCGCGGCGAAGATCCCGAACTGCTCCGCAACGCCCGCAAAAGTCTCCAGAGTTTCCTCCGCCTTGTCTCGATACGACTTTTGGCCGGTGTAGTGATGTATTCGGATCAAGGAGATGGCGGCCATCGGATTTCCCGCGGGAGTGGGAGAGTCCTGCAGCGGTTTGCGGGCCGTTCCCAGCACACCGAGTTTCTTGTCGTCACCTTTCAATTCGCTGTCGAAGAAGCCGCCCGATGTTGAGTCATAAAATCTCGCGATCATCGTATCGGTGATCGCGCGCGCGAATTTGAAGTAGCTCAGATTCGAGGTGGCTTCGTATGCATCCAGGCACGCCAATGCCGTGAAGGCGTAATCGTCCAGCATTCCCAAAACCTCGCGATGCTCCGCCGCTGGATCCGAATACGAGATCACGTGAAGCAAGATGCCGGTATCGTTTTCCCCGCCGGAATTTCGGTTCCATGCCTCGCTCAGCAACCGATCCAGACTGTGCAGCGCAAATTGACGCGCACCATCCAACTTCAGCACCCGCGCCGCTTCGAGATATGCGGAAACGCACAAGCTGTTCCAACCCACATAAACCGTCTTGTCCACATACGGCGTCACGCGCTTCAATCGCGCGGCATACATCTTGGTCTTCGCCGACTTCAGTAACTCCTGCACTCGATCCGGCGTGACCTTCATCCGCCGAGCAATCTCATCCGGCGCGGCGCGCACGAACAGCACATTCTTCGCCGGATTGTGGTGCATCTCGCCGATTTCATTGATGTCGTAATACAACGCCGCCGCCTGAGCTTCCTCTTCGGTAAGCGCGGCCCGCGCTTCATCGAGGGTCCACGTGAAATAGTCGCCATCGTCGTCCATCGAGATATCCGCATCCTGCGACGCGTAAAATCCTCCGCGCTCGCGATCGCTGAGCCACTCATCCATCCAGCGGATAATGTCGCGCGCGACGTCCGCGAAGAATTCATTCCCGGTGGCTTGGTATCCGTGGACGTAATTTTTCAGCAGTTCGGAGTTGTCGTAACACATCTTCTCGAAGTGCGGGACGACCCAGCGTTCATCCACCGAGTAGCGATGAAATCCGCCCGCAAGCTGGTCGTAAACCCCCCCACGGGCCATCTGCTCCAGCGTGGTGTTCACGATTTCGCCGATGTTCTTCGAGTTCTCCAAGGCGCCTTCACTGGCGGACTTCTTGCGGCTCTGCGCATAGCGCTCGATCAAGAGGTCCAGCGCGGACGGGTGGGGAAACTTCGGCGCCTGCCCGAATCCTCCATGCCGTGAATCGAACATCTTCACCGCAGATTCCTGGATCGCGGTGATCGCTGCCCCCGACACCTTGCCGCTGCGTCCCGCAAACGATTCGGCCTGCGCGATTGCGCTCTCGACCATCTGCGCCTGCTCGACCACATCCCCCTTCTTCTCCTTGTAGGCATTCGCGATGCTCAGCAGGACGCGCCGAAAACTTGGGCGTCCATAACCATCGCCCGGCGGAAAATATGTCCCGCCGTAAAATGGCTTGCCATCTGGAGTAAGAAACGCCGTCAGCGGCCATCCACCCTGTCCGCTCACAGCTTGGATCGCAGCCTGGTAACGGCTGTCGATATCAGGTCTTTCGTCTCGATCCACCTTCACTGCCACGAAGTGTTCGTTCACGATCTCCGCAATCTGCGGATCCTCGTACGATTCCCGGTCCATGACATGGCACCAGTGGCACCACACCGCGCCGATATCGAGCAGCATCGGCTTGTTCTCGCGTTGGGCCTCGGCAAAAGCCTCGGCACCCCACTCGTGCCAACGAATCGGCTGATGCATGGCCGATCGCAGATAAGCGGATGAAGCCCGGGATAGAGAATTCAAGGTCGCAGTAGTCATCTCCCCAGTTTAATGCTTCTTGTTTTCTATCGCCGATTCGCCCTCGTTCCTACAAATTTGTCGCCTCTCAACGGCGCGACTCGGGATCACAGGAAGGCGTGACGCGACTCACCGAATTTCCGGACGTCGAGTGAGACCATTCACCGACGTCCGCCGTAGCTGGCGGCGGGCGTTACTGACCGTCTTCGTGTCAGTTGTGGCCAGGAAACCATAGTTGGGAGTTTCTTCTCGGGCCCCGGCGTGATCCCCAAGATTGCGCCGGATCTCTTTAATTCCAGACATCGCGCCAGCGAAGGTGTTCTGCATTCATCGCGCGGGGTGGGACGAAGGGCGCAGTCCTCCAGCGAAGAGGTCGCGGGAAAAGCAGATTGTTGGCGCGTTCTGTCAAAAAGGCCGCGGTCTACGTCGAAATTTAGTCCCAGGTGGCAAAAGGAGAAACACAATGAAAAAGAGCGTACAGAACGTCCTCAAGCGTTACGGATTCTTGTTCGCGCTCATGAGTCTGATCGGACTGTGCGCCGCCGGCGCATTCGGACAGGCAATCGACGGAAACATCATTGGCACTGTGATCGATTCGCAAGGCGCCGCCGTGGTGGGTGCGGAGATCACCGTGACCAGCTTGGCCACCAACGTAAGCATCGCTGCCAAGAGTGGCATCACCGGCGAATATCGATTCGACCATCTGCTCGGCGGCACCTACCGTATCGCCGTAAAAGTTGCAGGATTCAAATCGGTCGCCGAAATGGTCGACATCGAATTGAATAAGACCGTAACCCGTAACATCACACTCGCGCCGGGCGCCGCCTCTGAGACCATCGAAGTTTCCGGCATCCCGCCCGTACTCGATACAACCACCGCCCAGCTGCAGAATACCTACCAGACCAAGCAGCTCGAAGATTTGCCGATCGTCTCCGGGGGCAGCGGCGTGATCAACTTGGCCCTACTTGACGCCGGAGTGGCAACAGCCGGCGGCATCGGACTCGGCACCGGTCCCTCCGTCTCAGGACAGCGCCCCCGCAACAATAACTTCACAGTCGAAGGTGTCGACAACAACAACAAGAGCGTCACTGGCCCTCTGCTCCAGATTCCGAACGACGCCGTCGACCAGTTCACGGTTTTGCAGAGTCAGTTCTCTCCAGAGTTTGGGCACTCTTCGGGCGGACAATTCAATCAGACGATCAAATCCGGAACCAATAAAGTTCACGGTCGTCTGTACGAATATTTTCAGAATCGCAATCTGAACGCCCAGGACTCGCAGGTTGCTCTCTCACAGGTTGGGCAGGGCCTTTCGCCCTTCAACACGCGGTATGACAACAATCGGTTCGGTGGCCAGGTTGGCGGACCTATCTTCAAAAACAAGCTGTTCTTTTTCACCAACTGGGAATACAACCCGAGCGGCGCGGTGATCTCGTCCACCGCATGTGGTCCCACGGCTGCGGGATACGCCATGCTTGCAGCAGACTCAGCCGTCAATCAGAACAACGTGACTCAGTTCCAGAAATATGTCGGCGCAGCGCTCAAGCAAGCCGCGACTGATGGTTCGGACCCGAACTGCCTGGGAACTTCTCCGATCGGAAGCAATACGGCCGTTCCTATCGGCGACATTGGATTCTCAGGTGCTTCCTATTCCAACTTCTTCACCGGCGTCAGCTCGATCGACTGGAACATATCCGACAAGGACCAGTTCCGTGGGCGCTATGCCTATGAAAAGACCAACGCTAATGATATTTTCGGACAGATCCCAGCTTTCTACACGGTCGTTCCACAACGCTTTCACATTCTGACGTTGAGCGAATATCACAATTTTTCGACCTACTTGAACAACGAACTGCGACTGGGATTCAACCGCTATTTCAACGACTATCCTGCGGGAAACTTCTCGTTCACCGGTCTCGACGCCTATCCCAACCTGATTGTTGGATTCGGCGAGGGCAATGGCGTTCAGCTCGGTCCCGATCCCAATGCCCCGCAATTCGGCTCTCAGGATTTCTACCAGGTCGTCGACAACATCAGCTGGATCAAGGGCGACCACAACTTCAAGTTCGGCGCCGAATACCGCTACTACATTTCGCCGCAGGGCTTCACGCAACGCGTTCGCGGAGATTACGACTACACCAGCTTCGATGGATACTTCACCGATCAGGTGCCCGACTATACTGCGGAACGCTCCATCGGTAACCTGACCTACTACGGAAACCAAAAAATGTTCTATGGGTACGCCAACGATGACTGGCACATCCGCAAGAACTTCTCCCTGAATGTCGGCCTGCGCTATGAGTTCACCCAGGTTCCACTCTCGCAACGGCTCTGGCAGCCGATGAACGCGATCTCCAGCGTTCCCGGACTGATCACCTTCGGGGCGCCGCAAACACAGAAAAAGAACTTCCTGCCGCGCATCGGCTTCGCATGGTCGCCGGGCAACAGCGGCACCACTTCGATTCGAGGCGGGTTCTCGATGTCGACGGATGTGCTGTACGACAACCTCGGCGTGCTGTCTGCCTCTCCGCAAGTGCAGCAGACCTGTGATGCGGCGGCAGGCACCGCCACAGCCGACATGACCTCCACTTGCTTTTGGCAGGATCCATCCGTAACGGGAGTAGGCTTCCTTGCAGGTGGTGGCTTGCCATTCACGGCCACGATCCCGCCGATCACTTCCGCAGCCGACGCCCGCGCTGCGACCTCCGGATACATTCCCGACCAGAAGTTACCCTACTCGGAAACCTGGACTCTCGGCATTCAACACATCTTTGCCAGTAAATACACAGTGGAAGTTCGTTACGTCGGGACTCGCGGAATCCATCTTCCTGTTCAGCAGAGAATGAACCGGCAGAACAAGATTTCTGCGAGCAACTCTTTGCCCGTGTTCTTCTCGGCTCCTTCGCCAGCAGCCATTGATGCTCTAGGAACCGCCATCAACTACGGCGAAATTGATAGCCTGAGCAGCTTTGTACCGGCGTATGCGGATGCCGGTTTTACTGGCGCCAACGTAGTTGGATTCATGCCTTACGGTGCATCCCGGTACCACGGGCTTCAGACGCAATTGACTCGTGGTTTCAATAACGGTCTCCAGTTCCAGGTTGCCTGGACTTGGAGTCACAACATGGACAACTCGACCGCCGACGTCTTCTCGACTTACCTGACGCCTCGCCGCTCCCAGGATTTCCAGTGCTTTGCCTGCGACTGGAGCGACTCTGCTCTGGATCGCCGCCATCGCGTCACGCTTCAGGCTCTGTATGACTTGCCGTTCTTGAAACACAACAACAGTTGGATTGCGAAAAACGTAATCGGCAACTGGGAGTTCGGCCCGATCTATACCTTCCAGTCTCCGGAGTACGCTACCGTTCAGGGTGGCGTCGACCTCAACGGGAACGGAGATAGCGCGGGCGATCGCGTGATCATAAATTCCGCAGGGCGTCGTGGAATCGGAACCGGGGTAACGCCTCTCTGCAACAGCGGGCTGCTGGTGGTCAACGGAGGCCCCGGCGGAGACTGCGATCCGGTTGGCAATACCGATAGCCAGCCCTTTGTTGTGGCATATGGCGCGAACAATCCCAACGCGTATTATGTTGGCGGCGATACCACGAATGGATGGGGCAAGTTCATGCTGGCCTCCTCCCGCCGCAACACCCTGGCGCTGCCGCACACAAGCAACATGGACTTCACCGTGGTCAAGCGCTTCAACATCAGCGAGCACCAGTCGTTCGAGTTCCAGGCGCAGGCGCTGAATATCTTCAATCATGCTCAATACCTGCCCGGTTTCATCAGCGACTCGTTTAACACCAGCTACACCGGCAACAACGTCCTCGCGATGTTGGAACCCGACACCAGCACCTTCAACAAGCCAAAAGCAGTCTTCTCAAATCACCCCAGGACGATGCTACTGGTTGTGAAATACAACTTCTAAACCAGGTCGGTAACAACAGGGGAGCCGCAATGGCTCCCCGTTTTTATTGGGAAATAATCCGGCAGGAAGTAGCGCCGGTGTCCCGCTGGCTCGAACTCCCCTACACCTACAAATACCGCGGCCCGCTTGTCTCGAACGATTTTTGGGGAATCACTCGGTGCGTAGGATGGCGATGATATCGAGTCTGGCGATTCGGCGCGTCGCTGACCAGATGCTCGTCGAGGCGACAAGCGCGACGAACAGCACCAAGCCGGCCGAGGTTACCAGATCGACGGACCTAGCCCCATGAACCAGGCTTTCAAGAAAACGTCCAGTGAACGCAACTCCCGCAATTCCAGGGATGGCTCCGGCCACAACCATCAGCAAACCTTGCCGCAATAGGAGTTCCCGAAGCTGGACGGGAGTCCTACCCAGGGCCATGCGTACGCCCATTTCCCTGCTCCTCTGAACAACGGCATAAGAAACGATTCCGTAAATACCAATTACCGCCAGTAGCAATGCAAACCCAGCGAAAATCCAAACAGCGGTCCGGTAGAACCTCGGGGCAGCGAACATCTCATCTAGTCGCTGCTCCATAGTTTTCGCGCTGAATACAGGAACTTGCGGATCCACCGACTGGATCGCGTCGCGGATTGCAGCGAGGTGATCTTCCGCCCGGCCATCCACGCGCACCACGAACGTGGAGAAGAAGCTGCCCGGAGTCTCCGACGGAATGAAGACCTGGTTGCTATTTGCCAGCGTCGGATCGGTCTCATACTCCATTCCCCTCACCACGCCCACAATCTTTCGCGGCGCGTCTCCCTCGATCGTGAGCTGATGACCGACTGCCTCTTGTGGCCCGCCAAAACCCGCCGCAAATCGCTCATTGACCACGGCAACCCTGGTGCCAGAGCGAACTTCACTGTCGGTAAATTCCCGGCCATACAGAATCTGGCCACCCATGGTCTCGAAATACCCCGCCAATACCGGAACCATCGTGGAATTGTATTCCGCGGAACGGCCGTCCAACCCGAACGGCCCTCCGACAAATGCCGAGGCATACAGAGGCAGAAAATCCGTGGCACTCGCAGTGCGAACTCCGGGAAGGCTTCGGACCCGATCAAGCACCTGCTCGAAATAAGGAAGCTGCCGCCGGTCCATCTGGCGGTCCGTGCCATCCAGGGAAATGCCAACCGTCACGACTCCTTTCACGTCATATCCACGGTCGACACTTAGCAAGTGGACCAACGCCTGCCCCAATGACACCGACCCCGCGAGAAGAATTATTGTGAGCATCACTTGCGCGCTGGCCAGGCCTTCGCGAAGCAACCGCGGACCGCGTGTCTGATTCGAACTGCGGGAAGGGAACCCGTGGATGCGACGTACGTACAGCAACGGCAAGCCGCCGAACATCAGAGGAGCAACTAGGCACACCGCGAGCGCGAACACGAAAACGCCGCCATCGAGAATGGAATAAGACTGCGCACCCAGTGGGGGAGGCTCAACCTTTGAAGCCAGCGAAGTTGTCCAATATGCAATCGTCAATCCCGCCAATGTGGCAACCAACGAGAGGAGAAGGCACTCGACAAGCAGCTGCCGCGCAAGCCTGGCTCGACTTGCTCCCAGAGCTGAGCGTATCGACAGTTCCGAGCGGCGGTCGGCGGTGCGAGCTATCTGGAGATTCGCAACGTTCGTGCATGCAATAAGCAAGACCAATACCACCGCGCCCATAAACATCAGTGACGCGTTCTTGACCGGCCCAGCAAGTCCCTCCCGCAGCGATGTCATGCTCGGGCGCAGGTTGAGACTGTGGTCCGATCTCGGCGCTAGGCGCTCTGCTTCCAAAGCAAATGCAGCATCCGCCTGGGACCATGTAATACCGGGTTTCAGCCGAGCCACGGTTCCCCAGCCATTGTTGCCTCTGCTGAAGGCTGCGGGCTTCCAAAGGACAGCCTTGCCCGGATAATCAAACCCTCGCGGCGCGATACCAATTACAGTCAACGGATTTCCATCGATTTTGATTTTCGCGCCCAGGACTTTCGCGTCACCTCCGAAAAACTGCTGCCAAAGTCCGTAACTAATTACCGCCACTGCGTTGCGTCCGGGCGGCCCCCACCCCGTGCCATTTACGTCGTCGTTGGGCGCAAATCCACGGCCTAGTACCGGCTGCGTGCCCAGTACCGAGAAAAAGTTCCACGATGTCTGCGCAACGTGCGCCCGGCTTCCCACACGGACGCCGCCAAGGTTCACGTCGTTTTCTTCAAAAAGCGCAGCATCGGCGAGATACGCACTCTGTCGCCGCCAATCGTGGAATTCCGTCGCGGAATCGTGCGGAGGAATGAGCTGATGGAACAGGACTAAGCGGTCTGGCTCCCGAAAAGGAAGGGAGCGCAGCAGCAATGCGTTGACTACGCTAAAGACACCCGTGTTCGCGCCAATGCCGATGGCGAGGGCCGCAATAGACAATCCGGTGTGCCATGGACGGCTGGCCCAAGTCCGTAGAGTGTACCTGACATCGTGAAACACCTCGTGAAGCACCATAAACACCAGCGATTTCATTCGCCTAGCGGGCGAGTATACCACCGGAATTTTCGGTGATCATTCACGAAATCGATGACGTTGCTAACAGGCGATAGCGCTCATTGACCTTGGCATGATGAGTGAATTGATTCCATGACAATGTCGGCTCCCGCACCCGGGTTAGAGTTGGAGGTGGCAAAACCAACCAACCGGCTCGGGAGAAAGGAGCCGAACGATGATCATTATAGGAGTAGATTTCCATCCCGAGTTTCAACAAATCGCTTTGCTCAACACCGTGACCGGAGAGGTCGAGGAGAAACGGCTCGCACATCCCGGTGAGGCGGAGAAGTTCTACCGTGCTCTCGCGAGTGCGGGTGAAACGGTGCGCATCGGCATGGAGGCCAGTGGGCACGCACGCTGGTTCGAACGACTGGTTGCTGAGTTACGGTTTGAGTTGTGGATGGGCGACGCGGCCGAAATTCGGACGCGGCGGGTACGCAAGCAGAAGACGGATCGCCAGGACGCGCCACTCATCCTGCGCTTGCTGCTCGAAGATCGGTTTCCGAAGATCTGGGTGCCAAACTGGGAGAACCGCGATCTGCGGCAGTTGTTGTGGCATCGGCATCGCATGGTGCAGGCACGCACGCGTGTCATGAATCAACTGCAAGCGGTGGCGTTGAACGAAGGCCTGCGTTGCAAGAAAAAGTTGTGGCGCGAACGCGGACGGCAGCAATTGGAATCGTTCACGCTGGCTCCGTGGGCGAGCCGGCGACGGCGCGATCTGCTGGATTTGCTGGATCGTTTGAATCCGGCGATTGCGGAGCTGACGCAGGCGATCGAGCGCGAAGTCGAGAACTGTCCGGCGGCGCAGCGGCTGCGAACGCACCCTGGAGTAGGCGTGTTAACGGCGCTGGCATTTGTGCTCATCCTCGGCGACGCGGAGCGCTTTCACTGCGGCAAGCAGGTGGCAAGCTATCTGGGCCTGGTGCCGCTGGAAGACTCCAGCGGAAATCGCCGACGCTTGGGACATATCACCAAGCAAGGCAGTTCGATCTTGCGCTTCCTGCTGGTGGAAGCGGCGCAGGTGACGGTGCGCAGCCTGCCGGAGTGGCGCAGCAAATATTTTCATCTGGTGCTGCGGCGCGGACGAAAGATTGCGAAAGTCGCCATGGCCCGTCGGCTGGCCGTGCAGTTGTTCTGGATGATGCGCAAGCAATGGATTACGAGCAGTTGAACAAGTTCGGTTCGCACGCGGGACAGCCCGGACATCGCCATGGTGTGTAGTTGAACATCGAGCTATTGATTGAGCGTCCCGCTCCTCTTGAGAAGAAGAGGAGTTCGAAGTAGTAATCATGATCGCAGTACGTGACCGAAGAGATGCATGGGTCGGACCGAGAGTCCGAACCTGAAAAACGATTACGAGCGAGCCTGTGGTTGGTACGGCCATTTCAACAAGAGCGAAATGGCGCTCTTCTCCGAGTGCACGGATAGGTACGCTCGAAAGTTGCTTGACACCGCCGACATTGTCAGAGAGGCGATGTTTCACCAACTACCGTTCGCTAAGGCTACAATTCTCTAAATCTCGGGTCCGTTACGGTCGTGACGCAGTAATCCTTCAGGCGGTGGATCATGTCGACGCGGATGGTTTTGGGGCTTGTGTGTTCGCTGGTTGTGATGCTGCAAGGTTCAGCAGATTATCCAGCGAAGCCCGTGCGGATAATCGAACCATTCGGTGCTGGTGGTGGACCTGACATCATAGCTCGCGCCATCAGTCCGAAGCTAACCGCGCTATGGGGCCAGCCTGTGACAGTAGAGAACCATCCCGGCGCGGGGAGTACAGCGGCGCCCGCTCTGGTTGCGCAGTTGCCAGCTGATGGTTACACGTTGCTCGTTAACACCAGCGCTCAGGCTTACAGCGCCGCGCTGTTGAAGAATCTGCCGTATGACCCGTTGAACGATTTCATTCCGGTCGCTCCACTCACCAGCCAACCCTACGTGCTGGTGGCGGGCACGTCATCAGGCATCACCTCAGTCCGCGATCTCATTGCCGCAGCGAAGGCAAAGCCGGGCGAGCTGAAGTTCGGCTCGGCTGGCATAGGCACCGGCACTCACCTGGGGGCCGAGAAATTCAATCTAGCGACGGGCATTAAGGCCGTACATGTGCCTGGCAACACGACCCCCGAAGCGATCGCCGATACGGTCGCAGGCCGTACCACTTACCTGATTACACCGATCTCTTACGCCTTGGCCGACATCCGTGCGGGCAGGCTGCGCGCTTTGGGCGTAACGACCAACACGCGCTCACCCTTGCTATCAGAAGTGCCCACGATCGCTGAGGCCGGCGTCACGGGCTTCGACTATCCAATTTGGTATGGGGTATGGGTGCGCGCAGGCACTCCGGCCGGAGTGGTGGACAAACTAGCGAAGGACATCGCCCGGGTTCTGGCCGCGCCTGATATGCGCGACTGGCTGGCGAAGCACGGGGCCGATCCAATGAGTATGACGCAGCCTGAGTTCGCGCACTTTGTCGTGAGCGAGAGTGAAAACGCCGCACGTATCATCAAAGCCGCCGGGATTAAACCTCGGTAACCGAGATTCCACAAATCGCGTACTGGGGACGACCCCTGCTCCGAAAGGTCAGTCGACGACCAAACTGGAACTCAGCTGTTGTTAACAGCCGCTTATCGAAGGTGGCGGACCATTGTCAATGAGTGTAATGGCGATTTATCGCCAACTAAGAGGATGATGATGGATAATCGACCGAGATAAAAGGGAGGTCGTCCCATGAAGCCTATCGGCATCGTCATCCTTGGTCTTTTCCTCACGGTACCGTGTATGGCGCTGAGCGGCGAAAGAGAGGCAGCCGTTCGCACTGCGATCCAGTCATTTTATAAGGCGTTCGACGATGGTTTTGTGGGCCCGGCCGACTACGCGACCGAGGACTGGAACCACATCAATCCTTTAGGAGGTCGTGACCGGGGCCGCGAAGCAACACTCAAAACGGTGCGTGAAGTGCATCAAACATTCCTGAAGGGCACAACCGACACCATCGAGAATATGGACATCCGATTTGCGGATCAGAATGTGGCAGTGGGAACTGTGACTAGCATCGGGAGTCCCTTCACGTCGCCTGACGGAGTAAAGCATCCCGCAGGGCGAGCCATCCGAACCTTCGTCGTCGTTAACCGTGGCGGACGCTGGCTGATAATGCAGGACCAAAACACAATGGTGATCGACTTACCCGCACGATAAGGAGATTGTCGCCCGCTTCTGTATCAACTGGTCAGAACAGGCGTTCTCACAAGTTTGCGCTTTTGCTTCGCCTTTTCGGCCTCGAAGAGCGCTATACGGATCCCTTTCGCCAAATGAGCGAACCAAAGAGGTTGACGTAGAGCATAATGCCTGCATGTTATTGCGAGTGATCGCGTTAGTGGTATGCGACTTGTTGATTGGGTGTAGTTCACGGAATCCGCGACCAGTCTCCGTACCATCCATTCCTAACGATCAATCGGTGCTTGCCGTTCCGCGTCACACCGAGGCTGAGCGTATGTTGGCCAAATACAAGCATCACTACGAACAATTCCGACATGTCGATACTCGTTACTCCAATCTCTCAATCCAGCAGGAGGCCAGATTGTCCGAGGACTACGCGAACAGCTGTGAGGCTTTCAACTACTGGCTCTGGTTTGTGATTGATAGTGTTAAGTCTCAATCAGAACTGGAACCGCCCGGCTTTGATGTCGAACCCGGTAAGCATCCAACCCATCGTCACCACGTTGGCGAGTATCGTTCCCGAGCAACGGCAGCTTCGTCTGCCATTCGCACATTTGATTCAGATTTGAATGACATGCTTCACATTTCCGTACCCGATGACCTCACGTCGGCCTCGGCTGAGCCTTATTCCTTCGGTTACGACATCGTCCGCACTTTTACTCTTCTCGAGCCTGAGAATGCACGAATCGCTGGCGACGAACTGATGCACTCTTATTCTTGGGTAAAGCAATGATGCTTGCTTCGCGCTGGCAGACTGCCGAAAACAGGCGATTATACTCATTGACTCCGACCGAGGCTGCCCACAACCCCTCAATGAGTGTAATGGCGATTTTTCGCTAACCATCGACGGGAATCGGCATAAAATTCTCGCAGACAAACAAGCCCGTCTGTGTCCGCCGTAGGAGACCAGCGCGCCCCTTCAATGAACGAACAGCTCAAAGCGAGGTTAAAGGGTATCCAAGAGGTGCTAATGGCACACCACCGCGCTACGGTACTTCTGCCAAACGCTGCAAAGGGTGATGAGCGAGAAGTGCTAGTGCGTGAGTTTCTAGAGAAAGTATTCCCGGCGCCGTACCGGTTCGGTTGCGGTGCTATCACAGACGCCGACGAACGGATTTCTGGACAGCTTGATGTGATAGTTGAGTGGCCATTTTTTGCGAGCTTTCCGGCACCTCTGGGCATAAATCGTCTTTACCTTGCTGAAGCCACCGCCTTCGTCATCGAAGTGAAATCGAACCTCAGCGCACAATGGGGAGAAGTTGAAAATACGGCTCGACAATTGCGCCCGCTCCGCCGGTTATGGCAGGCACACATAGGGCTGAATTCGGCAGGCACACACTTTGATGTTGTTGGCCCGTCGCTGTCTCGAATAGCGTTTGTCGCAGTGGGCTTCACCGGACACCACACGGTGGAGACATTGCAGCATAAGCTACAAAATACTCCCGAAGAGTCCCGTCCTGACGCGGCACTAGTTGTCGAATCGGGCGCATACGTTTCCTGGCGCTTATCTGCAATGGGAGAAGCAGGTTTTTTCGCCTTCTGCGTTGATGGCTCTCATCTGGCGCGCAACATTCTGTTTGCGGAGCCGAACCTCATTAGGTATTTAACCAACCGTACCGAGACACCCACCGCCAAAGATCAATGAGTGTAATGGCGATATTTCAGCAACGGTGTTGCGGACCGTCAGCCTCTCGGGGTTTACGTCCAGTTGTGTTGACCTCAGTTTCATCCAGATAGGATGAAATCGCCTGATCTGTTTGGACGATGAACTTGGAGACTGACTGACGCCAAGTACGATGAACTTCCCGGTGTTTGACACCCCGAACAGATCATCCGCAGTTTGTAATGGCGATATTTCATCATTCATCAGTTCAACTTCCGGTCGCCATCTTCGTAGATGCTCTTGAGGTCTGGATGTGCGGTGCTCCGTTAAGGTCGTCGCGTCTTCGAGCGCCCGCCAGTCGTTACTTCTGAGATGCCCGTTTCTGGATAGCTTCCGGTTGGCCGACGATTCAATAACTGGGCGCAAACTTCGCGCAGTTTGGGCTCCAATTTCGCTCAGGACTTCTGCAGACGAGCCACAATTTGGTTCAGAAAGGCCGAGCGAGCCAGAGGAGGATTTGCGAGTTGCAAACCAATGACGATCACCAGACCGCAGACCGTCGCTCGATGGATTGAGCGTCGGGTCCAAAGATCGTAGGCGACCAGCAGGGCGGGAAAGCAATACATGAAAACCCAGAACCGGGAAGGGGTCGTGATCGGCCATCGAGCGATCGCAGGGGCAATGATTAGAAATGTCGCGAACAATATCAGACGTTTGTGCGTTGGTGAATCGCGGCGCGCAAGAAATGCCCACGAAACGAGCCCTGCGAAGCAGCATAAGATCAGGGTGTCTGTCGACGTAATTATTTGAAGGAGAGGCGGAGGAGCAAAACCTCTCTTTATTCCAGAAATCAGTGTAGCGAAGCCTGTAATTACCATGAGCGGTGCGAGAAACATCCCCAGAACGCCGAGCCGCATGTGCCATCGTGGACGGCGGCTTGCGATAAGCGCGACTTGCACCAGGAGCAATGCGATCCAAAGTGTGAATACCACGCCGTGGACATGAACGATCAAGCTGGGTAGTTTCGCCCGGAACATCCCTGCCAAGAAATACGTTCGTGCAAAGCCAGCAAACACCGCGGTCAGGACTAGGAACGCGAGTCCAAAGAAGAATGCGTGTTCACGTCCTCCTGCTCGCTTTGCACTTTTCACTGAATCTCGCTTGACAGTAGCTGTTGCCATGCGTGCTCCTTCTGCTGAAGAGTTTTGGAGAAGGCTGAAGACACGGTGGAATTCGTAAACCAAATGCCCCGGACCCCCTTCGTGATGCAGTCTCTAGCCCTCTATTCTGATTAGCGAATACTCAGAGCTAAATGCGTCATGTCAGGAGAAGCTTTCTGCCGCGGCTAATCACTTCAATGGGGCTCTTTTAATAGAACCAACGAAGAAACTATTCTATTCCGAATCCGAAACTGAAGCCGAGAGTGTTGTAATCAGGCGATTACACGCTTTGAGCGGCAAAGTGGGATTCTGAGTGTAATCGCGATTTTTCGCCAACTAGGAGGCACCGCTATTTCTCAACAGTGACCTGTTCGACGGAAACAAGCTTTGAAACATCAAGTCGATGTTCAACACCGTTAGATTTGTTCTCGATGAGAATACAGGCTTTTCCTGATTGCTAGACGACCTAGGGAACGATTTCCTATCCAAGAGACAAGAGAGAGGATCGCACGATTGCCTCGCATACTTATTGCAGACGACTCCGAGTACTCAAGATATGCGCTCCGAAAACTACTGGAAAGCCACGGGTGCGATGTTTGTGGCGAGGCGGAGGATGGTCTTTCAGTTGTTGAGAAAAGTGTGATCCTCAAGCCCGATCTCGTAATACTCGACCTCAAAATGCCCAATCTAAATGGCCTGGAGGCGGGGCACGCCATTCACGCCGCTAATCCCGGTATCCCGCTCTTGCTCTTTACTTTAGAGCACATTGGCCCGCCCCTACTCGAACTCGCTCGCCAGGCAGGATTTCGAGGAGCACTCGCAAAAGGCGAGGGTATATTCGCTCTCTCGGAGGCTATTGAGGTTTTGCTTAAGGGGGAGACTTTCTTTCTGTCGGCATCCGAATCGAGTTTGCCAGCCGCTGCACAGAGCGATTCCATGATGCGACCGGACAAGTCAAGAAGGAATTGAACCGACACGCAATCCTGGCAGCATTTTTGGATGCCGCTAGAAAAATTAAGACATGGCGAACGGGCTATCGGTAGCTTTGCTGTGGAGCGTTCACCGCCAGCACTTTACGCCGAATCGTCGCTGAGTTCCACGATGATTGATGTAATCAGGCGATTACACGTTTTGACCGCTGAGCGACATGGCGATTTTATCGCCCGTCACTCGTCTATGCGTCTTGGGAGACAAGTGTAAATTTCCACCCGGTGAAACGATTCAAAGGTGACCTTTTGCGGACCGTCTGAGGGAAGCCGATAATCGAACGTAGTTTCGTACTTCCGTTTGACAGCATAAGAGTTCTGAAAGCGCCACGTCTTCACATTTTCTGCGGCAGCACCCTTCAACAACTGATGGCCCGACACCACCTCAACTTCCGTTGGTTCAGCAGCGTTTGCCGTCAGAGCGAAGGTCAAACTTACGGAGCCTTCAATGCGGGCTTGGCATGCCAGTGGAGGGTGTTTTGGTATGTTCGAGGACACCAGCACAGGTTCGCTTTGTGCTGCCATAGTCACGGAGATAGCCGCTGCAAAACAAAGGGCAGCACAAATACGGATGGTCATCGGAGGGCCTTTCGCTTGAAGATTGTACTCTGGCCTCTCTGTTTAACATCCTAGCGTGTTGTAACCAGATGGGATGAGTTCTACATGCCCTTTCTCGGCACAACGGCCAATGAAAACGAGTTAGGCTATCGGAGCCGTGGACGTACGAGGTCGTTCGCCTTAGTGGAGCCTGAGAGCCCGCGGATGAGTTTGACCCTGGATGCCGTTGAGAACAACGGACTGTCGCCCTCTCTTCGGAGAGGAGCACGCGAGGGAGACTTTCGCGATTTGTGCATCCTTACGTCGCACGGCGGAAGGAGACAGCTATGGAAGTTTTGTATCCGCGGTGCTGCGGGCTGGATGTGCACAAGTCCTCCATCACTGCTTGTGTTCTGATAGCGCAATCGGGCAAACCGCTGAAGCACATTCGCCGCTTCGGATGCACGACCCGCGAGCTTCGAGAGTTGGTCGTGTGGTTGCAGGGGTTTGGCGTTGAGCACGTGGCGATGGAATCCACGGGCGTTTATTGGAAGCCGGTGTGGAACGTTCTCGAAAGTCATTTTCAGATCGTTCTGGCAAACGCCCAGCACATCAAGGCAGTTCCGGGACGCAAGACGGATACGAAGGACTGTCAGTGGATCGCGGAACTTTTGCAACACGGACTGCTGCGGGGCAGCTTTATACCCCCGTTGGTGATTCGCGATCTGCGTGATCTCACCAGGGCACGAACTAGCTTGTCGCAGGAGCATTCTCGTATCGCAAGCCGGATTCAGAAAGTGCTCGAGGATGCCAATCTCAAGCTCGCAAGCGTTGCCAGCAATACTCTGGGTAAGAGTGGCAGAGCGATTCTGGCGGCTATCATCGGCGGTGAACAGAGCTGCGAACGACTTGCGGACCTCGCTCTTGGGCACCTTCGTGCCAAGATCCCACAATTACAGGCAGCGCTAGAAGGCCAGGTGCGGGATCATCACCGCTTTCTTTTACAGAGCTTGCTTCGCCAACTGTACTTTATCGAAACTGAAATCGAGTTGTTAGACGCTCGACTCGATCAGCTCGGGCAACAGCACCTGGACTTGGCGGAGGCGTTGAATCGTTGGGTGACGGTTCCCGGGGTGGATCGTGTGGCGGCTTGGAGTTTCATCGCAGAGATGGGAGCAGATGTTAGTCAGTTCCCAACTGCAGCACATCTTGCTAGCTGGGCAGGGGTGTGTCCCGGAAACAACGAGAGTGCAGGCAAGCGGATCAGCAGCAAGATCCGTAAAGGCAGTCCCTGGTTGCGTCGTATGGCGTGTCAATCCGCATGGGCTGCGGCTCGCACGAAGAACACTTATCTTTCAGCTCAGTTTAAGAAGCTTGCTGCTCGTCGAGGCAGAAAGTGCGCCATCATCGCCGTTGCCCATAGCATCCTGGTGATCGGATATCACCTGCAACGGAAGCGCTGTGCCTACACCGATCTGGGCAGCAATTACTTCGACCGACTCCACGCAGAGGGTTTGAAGCGATACCTAGTCAAGCGTTTAGAGAGCCTAGGACACTCAGTCACTCTCCAGCCGCGTATCGCCTGAGCCAAGTGTTTTCGAGGGAGAAGGCCAGTCTCCGACGGGATGCTGTACGCTCCCAAGTTATCGACGTGCTCGAAGCACAGATAAAAAGGAGACCGGCAATGAAGAAGGTTAGCACCGCCCAACTTGGACCTAGCGAATCCATCGCTCACTAAGAGTGCGGATGAAAGGATGGCGTCAGTGGCCACTCGGCTGGGGAGACGAAGTCATGACTAACACTTGTCGCCTCTCGATCCTACTGAAGAATCTGGATCTTGTAGATTGGACCCCGCTCGATGAGTGAAAGGAGATTTTTCGCCAATAAACGCGTTGATACCACCAACCTTGGTGGCTTTTCGTGGCCGGAATCAAGGCTATGATGGAAAAGACGTAACCCCATGAGAGGGAGGCAGACCGATGGGCGAGGGATACAGCATGCTTGGATTTGTTGTGATCGTGATCCTCTACGCGGTCATCGGGCTGATGGCGGCGGCGGGCACCATCGTCATCGTCAGGAAAATCCCCGGCCCCAAGGCAGAGCAGATCTTCTACGCGATGTTCCTCATCATGATTGCCACGTTCTACCTGGCTTTTGCGGCCTACTTCGAAGTGGCGACGGCGTGGCGAGTGGAAACAGCTGTCGTCGTGGCGTTTGTCGCGATAGGCTTGCTGGGCGTACGCCTGCCGTTCGCCCTGATTGTCGGGTATTCTCTGCACGGGCTGTGGGACCTGCTGCACGAACTTCAGGCGCATGGAGCCTACGCCGCTTTCGAGCCGGGCCAACTGACCGCGATCCCGCTCGCTTACGGAATCTTTTGTGCAGTCTTCGACTTCTGCATGGCGGCGTATTTCTATACGCGACGCGCAGAGTGGAGTGCCGCGTGGAATACGTCTTGATGAGCGTTATGGCGTACGTTACGACAACCAAGCCGAAGCAATTGAAAAATGGGCACGACGCGATCAGATCGGGGTCTTGATTTTGGGCGCCCCCTCGATTCGTACATATCCTGATAAAGTCGTCGCCGTAGACCTTCTCCTCCGCCAGAGCATCACTTCTTCTGGGGTTCAGCGGGCTGCATGATAGCGGTGGCGCCGGAAACTGCCAGTTCCTTAATGTCATCCATCAGAGCGTCCATCGCCTTATTGAAATTCTTCAGCCATGTAGCTTTGCGGTTTGCAATCTGCACCGGCTCGCTCACGCTCCACAGGAGAAAGCGGGTTCTGGCATCGAAGATGGCCGCCTCGAGTTGCAGTGGGGTCGTAGGTGCGTTGGAAGACTTGATCTGAAAAACCAAGTCCGCTTCGCCCGGAGTCGCCACCAGTTCGTAGTGTCCCCAATTCTGCATTGCTGAATAAAAGGGGCCATATGCCTGGGCGGGCAGTCCATAGAGCCTGAAACTGTATTGGGAACTGACGTCGCTTCCGCCGTTCGAGATGAACACCTTCTTCCCGCTAGCGATCTGCACGGGCAAAGGGACAGAAGGCGGCGCAGACCGTTGCGCGCTCAGGGCGGGAGCCGCATTGGCGAGTACCTTAGGTCACGACAGGACACGTTGCGAGAACCCCGGGTTTTCGATGCAAACCGCGAGATCTTCAGCGTGGGCACATTCCTACCAGCGTAATCCAAAGCTGGAGAAAGGAACCACTGTCCCCCCGCGGATACGGAACGTAGCCTACGTCTGGGGGAATTCATGTGGCGGGTGGGGGCTGGCATCGCCCTCAAATCCTGTGAAGCATTTCGCGGGTTCAGCAAACATTTCTCAAGGGCGAACCAACTCAATAGGCAAGATCTTGTGATCACGCTCGCAGCGCTAGACCGTCCAAGATGGTGGGCCGACATGTTCGCTCTCACTATTTGAGACGAGACGTCTCATCTCGAGTGTGCGTGGGCCTTGCAGCGGAAAGAAGGAGTTACAGCATGGGAAATATTAGCCGTCGCGATTTTCTGGCAGTGGCCGCGGTGCTTGGTGCGGAAGCGGCTTGGGGTCGCTCATTCTCGACTCCCTCGAAGATTTCCTGGCGCGAGCGTCGCGACCTTTTCCCGGAAGGTGTAGCCTCCGGCGATCCCGACAGCAACAGCGTATTGCTGTGGACCCGGCGCGCCCCGCAGCCTGAACCGGCCCAGGAATTGATCGTCGAAGTGGCGCTCGACCAGACGTTCCAGCGTGTGATCGCAACTCAGAGAGTGTCGATTTCGGCGGAGGCGGATTGGACCTGTCGTGTGCTGGTCGGAGGACTGAAGCCGGCCCAGGTCTATTGGTATCGCTTTACCGATCCTGAGGGTTCCGGCAGCCGCCTCGGCCGCACCATCACCGCGCCTGCCGATGATGATTCTCGGCCGGTACACTTCGCGTTCGTCAGTTGTCAGAACGCAAACCTCGGAGCGCAGAACGCGTACCGAAGAATGATCTTCGAGGATGAGCACGCTTCTGAGCAGGACCGGCTCAGCTTTGTTCTGCACCTGGGCGACTTCATATACGAGCTGGTCTGGTATCCGGAGGACCGCGCCACTTATTACGACCGCAAGGTCAGGGAAATCGTTCGTTATCCTCAAGGAGAGAAAATTCACGATTTCCACATCCCAGTGAACGTGGATGACTACCGTGCGGTGTATCGCGCCTACCTGCATGATCCCGAAGTGCAGGACGCTCGCGCCCGCTGGCCCTTTGTTCCCATGTGGGACAACCATGAGTACAGCTGGCAAGGCTGGCAAGCCTTGCAAGTATTCGACGGCAAAACGCGTCCCGCGCAGACTCGCAAGGTCGCAGCCATGCAGGCATTTTTTGAGTATCAGCCCGCGCGTATGGTGAAGAGCGGTGGTCCCTCGTCAGAAAAGTTCAACGCACCGGAGGTTAAGGATGCCCCGGTCACTGTTTTCGATGAGCATGGACTCGGGCAGGAGGCGAACAATCTTGCGGCGATCCATAGTCTGACGGGATACCGGTCGCTCCGCTGGGGCCGGAACGTGGAGCTCATGATCACCGACGAGCGAAGCTACCGATCGGAGGACCCGGGAAGCAAGTTCGCTGACGCAGCTTTCGATAATAAGGACTATGCGGAGTTCGTGCCTGAGGAGGTGCTTGAGATCATCGATGGCGGCCGGGATTACAACGGGGGCAAACCGCCCAACACCATCCGTTTCGGGGAGAAGCAAGTTCCGAACCTCCGTAAGGTGGATCCAGCGCAGACCCTGCTCGGAGCCGAGCAAAAAGCGTGGTTTCTGGAGCGACTGCGAAATTCGAAAACTGCCTGGAAGATCTGGGGAAGCACAACTTCGACGCTGGATATGCGCGCCGACCCGCAGAACCTTCCTCCAGGGATGGTTGCCAGCGCCTGGCCCGGTGCTGGGTATGCCAGCTTTGGCGGCGCGGACGCCAGCACTTTCTATCAGGAGCGCGGTGAAATTTACGATTTCATTCAAAAGCATGGGATTACGGGGTTTGCCACGGTGGCGGGCGACGCGCATAGCTTCTGGGCTGGTTTATCGGCGAAGTCTCTCCCACCGAAGCCCTTTGAGCCCGTAGGTGTGGCATTCGTGGTTGGATCAATCTCTGCGCCCGGAATGGTGGAGTCAATGGAATATCAGCTGCACAAAGACGACCCGCTGCGGGCGCTGTTCCTCGGGCAAGGTCCTGGTGACAACCGTCCGCAACCCACCGTTAATATGCTAGTGCGTCACGGTGTTCGGTCATGCCTGGAATATGCGAAGAGCGGTGACGTGCAGAAGTCACGCCAGCTTTCCAACCGGGATTTGTCACCGCACGTGTCGTTTGTTGACATGGGCGGCCATGGGTATTCGGTAGTGCACGCAGCAGCGGACCAGCTAGAGACGGACTTCATCTGCCTGCCGCGTCCCATCGTTCGCCAGGACCAGCCGGATGGCGGACCTATTCTCTATCGCGTTCGACACGCTGCAATGCTCTGGCGCAAGGGCGAACGTCCGCATCTCGAGCAGAAGGTGATAGAAGGTAATCCGGCGTTTTCGATTTAGGGATCGGATCGGCTAACAGGAAAATCGCTCCCACGTCGGGCTATCCACAGACAGCGCTGCTGAAGCAGATCAAGGGTGTGGGCACGCTGATCGCGCTGAGCTTCATGCTGACACTGGAAGATCCGCATCGCTTCGGCAAGAGCCGCGACGTGGGATGTTATCTGGGATTGCAGCCGGGAAGAAGAAACTCCGGACAGAGTGAGCCGCAGATGCACATCAGCAAGGAAGGCGATCCGTATCTGCGCACGCTGCTGGTGCAGAGAGCGCAACACATTCTGGGACCGTTTGGCGTGGACTGCGATCTGCGGCGCGGGGGACTGAAGCTGGCCGAGCGCGGCGGAAAGAGCGGCGAGAAACGGGCGATCATCGCGACGGCACGAAAGCTGGCGGTATTGCTGCATCACCTGTGGGTGAGCGGAGAAGCGTACGAACCGTTGCACAACCGCCTTCGAATGCTGTTGCCGATGGCAGCTTGAAAAGATTCTGCGAAGAAGAAAAAGAGATGAAGCCCCAAAGCCGAGTTCCGGTGACTGCGTCTATTGCCTGGCCCAGGTTCTAACTCTCAGCGAGTTCGAACCACAGGGCGACAAACAGATAGCAGCACCGGCTGTAACGAGAACGCCCAACTTGCACCGAGCGGATGAATCGCTCACTTAGAGTGCGGATGGAAGCATGGCGTCAGTGGC
Source organism: uncultured Acidobacteriota bacterium (assembly GCA_963820895.1). Classification (GTDB taxonomy): domain Bacteria; phylum Acidobacteriota; class Terriglobia; order Terriglobales; family Acidobacteriaceae; genus Sulfotelmatobacter. The sequence goes on along the minus strand of CAWGBW010000008.1, from coordinate 710,255 downwards.
CACCCGGCGGGGGAGACGAAGTGATGACTAACACAAACCACAAAAACCAACTTGACTCCAACCGGCCTTCTCATGGAAGGCGATTTCACTCATTGACCGTTTATCAGATGAGCGATACGGTACTTTTTCGACGTCAGCGCATTCATCCCACTCGGCACAAACGCCTGCGCGATGCTGTTTTGAAAGGTCGCGCCTTAGAGCCGCGCCGCTGCAGTATCGCGAAATCGCCAGGGCTTCAGCCGCTGAAGTTCGAGGCGGTGGCGCAAACTGATGCGGCCTCTTCGTATCCGATTCCGAGGAAAAACTACCGCCTTCGAAACCCTGTCCGTCAACGTGCCAATCGAAACCTAAAAATCAGTAGTCACGGCATGAACAGCGGCCCAAGCTTTACCCGATCCAAAGCTAGTGCCGACCAGCAATCACGAAAGCCCCGAAGCGGCGAAAGAACGCAGCCCACGGCATAAGCCGTGGGGAGAACACAGCAAGAATAGAGCAAGCCCCGAAGGGGCGAAAGAAGAGAACAGCAGGCGGACTCCTCACCAGTTGAACCGCGGAATAAAAACCTACCCGTTCAGTTAGTACCGGCAGAGTGCGCCACGTTAGCAGGGAAGGGAGAAGCAATTGAAATTCCGAACGCTCTTTGCCATCGCAATATGCCTGTCGAGCAATTGCATGTTCTCAGACACACCGACCGACGCTCCGCTGTTACCCGACAATCACCCCATACTCCAGCAGAACGCAACACCGTCCACTCCATCGCGACAAAAAAAGAAACCGAAACCTCGCGCGACTGCGGCACCACTCCCGAAATCAAGTCCCCGCCCAAAACGGGTTGAAGCAACAACTTTCCTCCCAGGTTCAGGTGCCCACTTCTGGCAGAGTTTGCCAGAAGTGGGGTTTGTGACGCGCTGTTATCCAGCAAGAAACCCCGAGACCACGTAACCCCGAAAATAGAACCTGGCGTTCTGTTGCGGGGGCGTCTTGCGCTTGCCTCGTCCGGTGAGGTCAGCAGTCAGGTCGCTGCACAATCGTAACCTCCGCAAGCCGACAAATCCGCATCAGAATAGACAATGGGGATTCTGGGGAAAGCCGCGCTCGCGCTCCTGCTCTGTCCATTTGCGCTCGACGCAGCGCAAGCGCAGGACATCTCGGATTCCACCAAGCCGTCGAATATCGCAACCGCCACCGTACCGTCCCCGGAAAAAGCTCACAGCAAGAAAGCCGGCCGGGCACTCAGTTCCGACGACCGGCTCGCGGTCCTGGCCTCCGCGCTCGATTCCAAAACGCCGCGATTCACCGAGCACGACTGCTCCCATCTCGTCCACGCCATCTACGAACGCGCCGGATTTCCCTACAACTACGCCAGCTCCGACGACCTCTACGACGGAGTCGGAAAATTTCAGCGCGTCTCCCAACCCCAGCCCGGAGATCTCGTAGTCTGGCACGGACACGTTGGCATCGTGGTCCGCCCCTCCAAACACGTCTTCTACAGCTTCCTCCACGCGGGCCCCGGAATCGACGACTACCACAACCGTTACTGGACCAACCGCGGCGAATCCCGCTTCTACCGCTACGTCAAGAACTAACCGAGAGCCGGAAGCCTAGCGCCGGAAGCCCAAAGCCCGAAGTTTCGCGACCCGACGCAATCCCCCCTGTGACCCCAATCACGGTCTACCGCCCCCGTCCCCGCTACCATCTTTCCATCGCATGCCAAAGAAGCTCAGGGCGGGAATCCTCGGATATGGCCGGATGGGGCGCGGGTTCGCCGCTGCCATGCAAGCCAGCGACGTCTGGGATATCGCTGCCGTTTACGACATCTGCACGTCGGCGCGGACGTTGGCGCGCGAGCGGCTGCCCAACGCCACTATCTACGACCATCCCGACGCCATCTTCCGTGACCCTTCGATCGACGCCGTAGGTCTGTTCACACTCGCTGACGCTCGTCCCGAACAGATTCGTCAGTCCCTTGCTCATCACAAGCACGTTCTCGCCGAGAAGCCCATTGCCGCCGATGCCGCGACCGAGTGGCAACTGGTTCGCGAGATCGAGGCCAGCGACCGCTTCGTCGCCGTCAATCTCTTCAACCGCAACGCCTGGTATCACAAAGATATTCAGCGATTCATCGCCGAAGGCGAGATCGGTCAACTCGCCATCATCCGCGTCTGTCATATGACGCCCGGACACATGCCGCTCGAAGGACATGGTCCCGAGGGTCCCCCTTTCCACGATTGCGGCATGCACTACGTCGATGTCGCGCGCTGGTACGCGCAAAGCGAATATCACAGCTGGCACGCCCAAGGCATTCGCATGTGGGATTACAAAGAGCCATGGTGGGTTCAGGCCCACGGAACCTTCGCCAACGGAGTCGTCTTCGATATTACCCAGGGATTCGTCTACGGCCATCTCGCCAAGGAGCAGCCTCACAACTGCTACGTCGACGCCATCGGCAGTAAGGGCGTTGCCCGCATGCGCCACGACTTCGTCGACGCGACCGTGGAACTCTACGGCGTCAATCACACCCTTCAGAAAACCGGTGCCTTCAACGACAAGAAGCTCGACGTGATGGTCGACGTCTTTGCCCGCTCCATCCTCGCCGGGAAGAACTTGGGATTTCCCCAGGCGCGCGATTCCGTCATCGCATCCGAAGTCAGTTGGGCGATGTTGAACGACGCGATTTCAAATGACCCTCCGGCACGCGGCACGCCACAAGAAATGCAACAGATTCTCGAGCACCGCCGCCGTCTGGTGAATGGTTTCGGCCTGCCCGTCCGAACCGAAGAACCGGCCGGCCCGCCAACGCAACATCAAACCGACGCTCCGTTCATCTCGGCCTGAAAATCTCTACTCAGATCCGGCAACCTTCCAGCTCGTTTCGCCCGCACCCTCTCCTTCCATCGTGGATAGATGCGACACAGTGCCGTGCGTCGCTTTCCATTCTGCGATGCTGAGCAGCGCCTTCCCAATCTGCGGCGGAGTCATGATCTTCGACAACGACTTCAACTCTTCCTGGCTGGCGCGACTGCCGGTCGACGACGCCAGCGAGAGCCACTTGTACGCTTCCACGTAGTCGAGATGAACTCCCAATCCTTTTTCGTAGAGCAATCCCAGGTCATACTCCGCCATCGGTTCTCCGAGCTCCGCCGAGTGTTGGAAGCACGCTGCGGCTCGTCGATAATCCTGCGGCATCCCGCGTCCCGACGCGTAAGCCCATCCCATTCCCGCTTCTCCTGTCGGCTCTCCCTGATTGGCCGCTTTGCGAAACCATTTTGCCGCTTCGCTGTCATTCTGCTTTACTCCCCTGCCGCTCATGTACAGCAACGCCAGATCGGATTGCGCGACCGCGATTCCGGCCGCGGCCGCTTTTGAAAACATCTCAGCCGCCCGCGCATAGCTCTTCCGGATGCCTCGTCCCCAGTAGTAAAGGGAGCCCAGGCAGTGATAAGCGACGGCCACTCCGTGCTCGGTTGCCAGCCCGCACCAGTGAAATGCTTCCTGGTAGTCGCGCGGGATTCCCTCGCCGTAGGCGTACGCCACGCCCAGATTATTTTCGGCTGGAGCGTAACCGTGCTCGGCGGACTTCTCGTACCAGTGCGCAGCCTGCGCATGATCTTGTGGCACGCCCTTGCCGTGAAAGTACAAGTAGCCCAATCCATTCTCGGCCGCGGGCCATCCCTGTTCCGCCGCGGCCCGGTACCACGTCGCAACCTGCGTTGCATCCTCCGCCACTCCAAGTCCTTTTGCGTAAAGCGCGCCCAGCGCATATTGTGCCGCGGCGCATCCTTGCTCGGCCGACCGCCGGTGCCAGCGCGCGGCTTCGGCGTAGTTGATCTCAGACCTCTGGTCTTCCAAATACCATCGCCCCAGCCAGTACTGCGCATCGGCGTCCCCGGCCTCGCTCCGGCGCAATAACTCCGCCTGTGGCGTGGTTGTGACGAACTCAGGTTGCGCCTTTCCGGCAGTCGGCGAGGGGCATGCGCCCGCTGGCGAGACGAAGAAAATGTTCGAGAAGAATGCGACTAAGGCCAGAACCACCACTGCGAATCTCTGCTGCATGACACTTCCAAAAAGTCGGCGATTTTCTTACCAGCGATCTTCACGGACCCGTGGAAAAACAGGCTGTGATGCCTCTCACAAGCGCTGGTGATTTCTTGTATGGAATGTTCTTTTTGGGAAAGTAGTGGGGACCACAACCTCGCCCCAGATCATTGCCTCGGCCGCAGCCAGTAGCGCGCTTTCCACGTCAGTCGACGCGATCCCCGTATAATCAACCTTCAGGCCTCTTATGATTCAGACGTTATTTGGCAGTCTCGAGGAAGAGAAAAAAACTGGGTTTCTAGACCGCATGAAGCAGGCGGTCACGCGCACCCGCGAAAATCTTGCGGAGCGCATCGACGAAGTCGTGTCCTTTGGCAAGGAGATTGACCGCAACACGCTCGACGATCTCGAAGCCACTCTCATCGGCGCCGACCTCGGATCCACCACTACTCAGGAAGTGCTCGGAAAGCTGCGCGACAAGGCCGACCGCAAGCAAATCAAAGACGTCGGCGAACTCAAACGCCTCCTCAAAGACGAACTGCTCGCTATTCTCACCTCCGCGAATTCGCGCCCAGTCAATAAAGTCGACGGTTCGCCGGAAGTCATCCTCGTCGTCGGCGTCAACGGCACCGGAAAGACCACGACCATCGGCAAGCTCTCCCAGGTATTCCGCTCGCAGGGGAAAAATGTTCTGCTCTGCGCAGCCGATACTTTTCGCGCCGCCGCCATCGATCAGCTTGAAATCTGGGGACAGCGAACCGGCACCGAAGTGATCAAGACCAAACCCGGAGGCGATCCCGCAGCGGTCCTATTCGACGCCCTGCAAGCCGCCGTAGCCCGCAAAACCGATTACGTCGTCGTCGATACCGCGGGCCGCTTGCACACCAAGACCAGCCTCATGGCCGAACTGGAAAAGATGCGCCGCACCGCCCAGCGCATCATCCCCGGCGCTCCCCACGAAACGTTGCTGGTCATGGACGCAACCACCGGACAGAACGGATTGCAGCAGGCCCGCATGTTCACCGAGTCGGCCGGAGTCACCGGAATCGTCCTGACCAAACTCGACGGCACCGCAAAGGGCGGAGTGGTCGTAGCCATCTGTCGCGAACTGGGCCTCCCCGTCCGCTACGTAGGAGTCGGCGAAAAAGCCGGAGACCTCCTCCCCTTCGACCCCAAAGAATTCGTAGACTCCCTCTTCGAATAAATTGGTCCGGCGACAGAGATTTGGGGACTAGAGACTTTGCAGACTTCTGGACTGGAAAGACTCGGAAATGCCACAGCTTCAGCCGTGCCGTAAAGGCTTCGTAAAAGGATTCGCAGAGGGTTCGTAAAAGGGTTCGTATCAGGGCAGCGCTTTAGCGCTGCCAATCGCCCGACAACAATGAGAAGGGCTTTAGCCCCTGAGGATTGCTATCCGAGCTAACCAGCCTCCCGCATCGAGGACGACTCCGACCTCACGTTCCCACCAAGAAGATAGAAGCGCCACCGCCCTGTCATCCTGAGCGCGAATTCTGCGCGAAGGACCCACGCAACTCTTCCGCCGTCACGAACGCACACCGGAAGCCAGCCAACCCGCCGAATGACAGAGCAGTTCCAAAACACGATATATTTCTTGCAATGCCTGACCACTCCGCCGACGACCAACTTCTTCACCGCGCCCTCGAACTCGCTCGCGCCGGATACGGCCTGGCCTCACCCAATCCTTACGTCGGCGCGATCATCACCGATAGCAGCGGCAACGTCGTCGGCACCGGAACTCACACGTACGCCGACGTGAAGCACGCCGAGATCCTCGCGCTCGAGCAAGCTGGCGCGAAAGCTCGCGGAGGCACCCTCTACATCAATCTCGAGCCGCACGCGCATCACGGACGAACTCCTCCCTGCACGGAAGCCCTGATTAATGCGGGCATTCGCCGCGTCGTGGCTTCCATGGACGATCCCAACCCGAAGGTCAGCGGCAAGGGATTCGATCAACTCCGCGCTGCCGGAATTCACGTCGAAGTCGGACGTCTCGAAGAGCAGGCGCGGCGTTTGAATGAGGCCTTCGCCCGCTACATCCGCCACGGAGTTCCGCTGGTCACCTTGAAAGCTGCAATGACGCTCGACGGAAAGATCGCTCCGCCTCCAGTCGAGGCATTGGCCAGCTCCGGTGGAATGCCCGCAGGGGGATGGGTCACAAGCGAAGTAGCTCGCGCTCACGTGCAGCAGATGCGTCACCAGCACGACGCGCTCCTGGTCGGAGCGGGAACGATCCTCTCCGACAATCCCTTGCTGACTGACCGCAGCGGACGCGAGCGCAGGCGTCCACTGCTGCGCGTGATTCTCGACTCTCGCTTGCGCACTCCCGTCGACTCGCGCCTGGTGCAGGATGTCGCCTCGCAACGGAAGAACGATGTCCTGATTTTCTGCGCCTCCGCCGACGAGCAAAAGCGTTCGCAGCTTGAAGCCCTCGGCGTGCGCGTCGAGCAGATGTCGGCCTTCGAGACTGACGGGCGTCCCGATCTTCCGGCGATCCTGCATCGTCTTGGCGAACTCGAAATCACCAGCCTCATGATCGAGGGCGGAGCGACCGTCAACTGGGCCGCGTTGGCCTCCAACGTGGTCGACAAAGTTTTCCTCTACTACGCGCCAAAGATTCTTGCCGGCAGCGGATCGATCCCATTCGCCGCCGGACCGGGCTTCCGTCACATGAGCCAGGCCGCGCAGGTGAAGCATGTCCACCTGCACCGCTTCGGAGAAGACTTCGCGGTGGAAGGCTACCTTCGCGATCCCTACGGCGATTGAAGCGAGCCGGATCTCAAGATTTCCTTCGTGAACCTTCGTGTCCTTAGTGGTTGCAGCTCTTGACTTGGAATCTCTGTCCCCTAAGCGATGCACAGCGAAAAGTCCGTGCGGGTGAATTATGATTGTCAGTTCCCGGAGAAAACCATGTTCACAGGCATTGTCGAAGAAGTCGGCCGCATTACGAGCATCGAGCAGCGTGGCGAAAACCGCCGCATCACCATCTCCGCACAGAACGCTCCCAAAGAACTTGGTACCGGACACAGCGTCGCGGTGAGCGGTGTGTGTTTGACGGCGCTCGATATCAAGCCCGGATCGTTCTGCGCCGACCTCGCGCCCGAAACCTGGGTGCGCACATCGTTCTCGCGCATCCACGAAGGCGCACTGGTCAATCTCGAATTGCCCATGAAGGCCGACGGACGTTTTGGCGGACACATTGTTCAAGGGCACGTCGATGGCGTGGGCAAGTTCATCGAACTCGAACGCATCGCCGACTCCGAAAACTTTTGGCTGCACATCGATATGCCCGAAGAGATCGAGAAATATACGGTCTACAAAGGATCGATCTGTATTGAAGGAATCAGCCTCACCGTCGCCAAGCTCGAGAGAAATCGCTGCACGATTGCCATCATTCCGCACACCGTCGAGATGACGAACCTTCATTCGCTGAAGCCGGGCGATCCCGTCAACCTCGAAGCCGATCTCATCGCGAAATACGTTGAAAAAATGACCCGTGGCGCATCGCAAGATTCCTTCACCATCGAAGAACTGGTAGCGGAAGGATTTTAGGCGGGCGTCGGGCGTCCGGCTTCCGGACCGAGCGTGTGTAGGGGCGGACGCATTCGTCCCCTCGAGGAGCAAAGCGACGAGTACATCCCCAAACAGATTCGCAGGCGCCAGAAGATTTCATAAAAATCGAAGCGATGCAGCAGATTCAACTTAAATTCCGAACCTTCATCAACACTTCTATGTGACGGCTGCCCGGATTATTTGCAGCTACTCGGGGATTGCGCTTGCGAGCCAGGTGAAGAAGGTTTTAGATTCGGGATGCGTTGGGGTACGCGGGCGGGGTCGCCCGCGCCACGGCCGGCGGGTCGCCGGCGTTACTATTTAGGAATCTCTGCTATGGCTACCAAGACTAACGCTGTGCGTCTTCTCGATCAGCTCGGCATTCACTACGAACTGCACGAGTATGAGGTCGATCCCGAGGATCTTGCTGCTGAGACCGTGGCGGCGAAAATTGGATTGCCTGCGGAACAGGTCTTCAAGACGCTGGTCGCGCGTGGAGAGCGGAATGGCGTGGTGATGGCGGTGATCCCGGGAGACCAGGAGGTCGATCTCAAGGCGCTGGCTTCGGTCGCGGGTGAGCGCAAAGTTCAGCTTGTGCCGGTGAAGGAATTGCAGGGATTGACGGGATATATCCGCGGAGGAGTTACGGCGTTGGCGACGAAGCGGGAGTTTCCGGTGCTGGTGGACGAGACGATCGAGTTGTTTGATGTGATTTCGATTTCGGCGGGAGTGCGGGGGCTGCAGATTTTGATCAAGCCGGGGGATTATTTGCGGGCTACGCGGGGGATCGTGGCGGCTTTGGGCCAGGCTAGGTTGGAGCGGTAGGTTCGGGATCGAAGCGGGCGCGCCGGCCGGACGCCGGCGCTGTTGTTGCTGCGCTCGTCGGATTCTCCGCACTTCTGCTGCGCTGCGCTGTTTTGAAATCTTCCGGGCTCGGGGACGTGTTTGGGATGACACTCGTCGCTTTGCTCCTCGGGGCGGACGAATGCGTCCGCCCCTACACAGGCTGTTCTGGAACATTCGTATGCGGGTAACGCCGGACGCCCAGCGCCGGACGCCGGACGCCCAGCGCCGGACGCCGGACGCCCGCTTGCCCCGTTGAGCCTTACCGGCTTTTCGAGCATCTGATACGTGCGAAGATACAATGGTCGTTCACTAACCGCCCGGAGCACATGCACAAGCCGACGCTGCGCCAAATCTTCAAGGCATTTCAATACCGCGATTTCCGTTTGATGTGGATTGGTGCCTGCACGTCCAGCATCGGCACGTGGATGCAGATCGTTGCCCAGGGATGGCTCATTTACCGTTTAAGCCATTCCGCATTTTTGCTGGCGCTCGACCAGTTTCTTGCCGGGATCCCAATTTTTCTCTTCTCGCTGATCGGTGGCGTCGTCGCCGACCGCTCCGAGCGCCGCAAGATTCTGCTGATCTCGCAATACATCCAGATGGGCAGCGCCGCCGTGTTGACGCTGGTGGTCGCGACTGGCCTGGTCCACGTGTGGATGATTCTCTGCCTCTCGTTCGTTTCCGGGCTGGCGCAGGCATTCGGCGGTCCCGCGTACCAGGCGCTGATCCCAACGCTGGTCGAGCGTGAGGATATGCCCAATGCCATCGCCCTGAATTCTATCCAGTTCAACCTCGCGGTCACGGTTGGTCCGGCGCTTGCCGGAATCACGCTGGCACGCTTCGGCGAGAAGTGGTGCTTCGGACTGAACGCGCTTTCGTTTCTGGCTCCGGTGATTTCGCTGCTGATGATCAAAGCTCGATTCATGCCGCAGAAATCATCGGACTCGATGTTCGGCAGCCTGAAGCAGGGAATTCAATTCGTCCGCAAACAAGGATCGATGGAAGCGCTGATCGTGCTCGCCTTCTGCATGACCGCGCTCAGCATGCCGATGCGCACCTACATTCCAGTGTTCGTGAAAGACATTTTCCATCGCGGCCCGGAAACCTACGGCAACCTGCTCTCGCTGATGGGGGTGGGATCGATCTTCGGATCGCTGGGCGTTGCCGGACTCGGCAACATTTCGAAGAAAGGCCGCTTCGCCCTGAGCATGCTCATCTGCCTGGGAGCGGGCATCGCGGGCTTCTCTCTTTCGAAAGCTTTGCCCATCTCTTACACGATGCTGGTGCTGGTGGGCGCGTCGATGATGGCGGTGTTCGCGACGGTCACATCGCTGGTGCAGTTGATCACGACCAATGAGATGCGCGGCCGCGTGATGAGCGTGTACAACTGCGCGTTCCGCGGAGGCATGCCGCTAGGCAACCTCGTTTCCGGATGGCTCGTGCCAGCCTTCACCGCCCCCGTGGTGCTGGGAGTGAATGGTGTGCTGCTGATCCTGGTCGCGCTCTACTTCCTGGTTGTGCAGCGACGCGTGGCCACGCTTTAGGCGAACATCTTCACCCGGGACGCAGAGCGCCCGAAGGACTCAGGTTGGCTAAATAGGGGATCGCTCGAGAGTTGTCGTCGCGGCAGGAACCGCAGGTGCTGCGACAGCAGCTGACGCAGCAACAGTAGCGGCAGGAGTCGCGGTTGCGGCCGCTGCAGCGGTGGCCGCCGCAGGTTGCGCGATCGGACGCTTGATGGTGAAACGCTGAATCTTGATTTCGCCGCGTTCGTATACCGCGAGCAGAGCCGCGACTGCTTCCGGATCGAGGCGCTTGCCCGCGAGATTCTTGATGATCTGCAAGGCTTGCTCCGGCGTGTGCGCCTGCTGGTAGGGACGATTGGTGGTCAGCGCATCGAAGGTGTCAGCGACGGCGATGACGCGCGCCAGCAGCGGGATCTGATCTCCCTGCAATCCGTAGGGATATCCGCGGCCGTCGAGCGCCTCGTGATGCAGTTCGATTCCCGGCAGCATTTCCGCAAGCTGCGTGACCGGGCGCAGAATGTTCGCGCCCTTGGTCGTGTGCGTCTTCATGACCTCGAACTCTTCTTCGGTCAGCGCCCCAGGCTTTTTCAGGATGTGATCTTCGATGCCGATTTTGCCGACGTCATGTAACTGCGCCGACACCTGGAGTGTCGCCATGAACTCCGGCGGTTGTTTCATTTCTTTGGCGATCAGCAGGGAATAGCGCGTGACGCGGTCCGAGTGACCGCGAGTGTAGGGATCTTTTTCGTCGACCGCTCCGGCAAGCATCTGGATCGACCCCATGAACAGTGCGCGATTCTCATCAGCTGCCCGCTTCAAATCTTCGACGAAGCGTTCGAGTTCTTCGGACATGGTGTTAAAAGTCTGGGCAAGTTCACCGATTTCCGTGCGGCTCCAGAGTCGAACGCGCTGCGAGAAATCGCCGCGGGCCAGAGCGCGGCTTGATTGCGTCAAAGTCTCCAATGGATTCGTAATGCGGCGGGCAGCGAAGATACTAACACCAACGCTGATCAGCACCGCCAGAATCGCGAGCAGGCGCTCGGTGCGCTGCATCTCGTAGACGCCGCGATAGGCTTCGCGCCGCGGCTTCTGCACCACGACCGCCCAGTTCAGCGAGGTCACCGGACTGTAGGTGCCGAGCATCTCGATTTTCTCGCTGCCGTTGTGAACGATGAACTCGTGGGTCTCGTTGATCTGAACCTTGTTGCCCGCATCCACAAAGGTGCGGACGATCTCGAGGTTCTTCATGTCCTGCCCAGTCGCGAATTCCGAAGTGGCCGCGGCAACCAGGCGTCCCTGGGCATCGACAACATAAGGAACGAGTCCACCGCCGCTGGTATCGCGCAGGCGCCTGATGAGAAATTGCAAATCGACGACCGAGGCGATCATGCCGAGGAACCTGGTCTGGTACTGCACGGGATAACTCACCAGGAAAACGGTGCGCGCCGATTTGCCTTCGCCGACTACGAGCGCCTGTCCGGTGTAAGCGCGGCCTTCGCGCGCGGCGGAGTAAGCATGCTCGAGTTCGCGCTGAAGGAAGGCGTCGAAAGGAATGCGTCCGGCGGAGATGCCTTTGGCGTCCGCGTTCAGCAGGGTCGCGTAGGCGATTTCATCCGCATCAGAAGAAGAGACGAAGTTTTCGAGCAGCGCCCGAAGTTCCGGAGCCTCAATATTCTTGTCGCCGATATCCCCGCCGCTGGTCACCTGAATGGCGGACGAGAGGTTTACCAGCATGACCTGCAGCGAGCGCTCGTGCTGCGAAAGATCGTCGGCCAGCGAGCGCGTCACGGCGTTCTGGGTCATCATCTCGTTGGTCTTCAGAAGGTCGCGATTGATGCCTTCTACGTACGACGAATAGAAGTACATCGGGACAATGCTGATGACCAGAAGCACGCTCAGAATGACGTACAGAATCGGAACGCGCGCGTGATGTGGCGTGCTGGTGGACAAGGTTCTTCCTTCGTTCGTCGCAGACGCCGAAGGGGAAGTGGCGGCGGCTTTCAAAGGTATATGTAGAATTTTATCGGGGAAACCGGCGCCGGCCACGGAATCCGCGCTGGACGGGCGTTACGAAAGTACTCTCGAGACAGTACGTCCGCGCAAGTCGCTGCTATTGCACGAGCTTTTTCAGGTCTTTCCATCGGATCAGGATGACGTGATTATCCTGCAAGACCTTCTTGAATTCGGGGCTGGTGATGACGTCGTAGTCACGCTGTCGCCAGGCTGCGCCGTAGTCGACGTGATCGACCGAAACTGCCTGCATTTCGGCGTCGTCGTGCGCGAGGTGGATGATGAGTTCGGTGACTCCGGGCTTCAGGCTCTTGATGGTGTCGAAATAGAAGTTCTTCCATCCATTTGTGGGGATGGATGGGTTGGCGATGGCGACGGCATCGATAATCACATCGTTCGGAGAGAGCAGAGACTTCATCTCCGGCGGTGTGTTGGGATCGATGGCGGCGAGGAACGGCAGCTTGTATTCGTGAGCGACCTTGACGTACGCCGCAAAATAATCGGGACGCAGGAAAAGCATGCCCATGTGGCTGTCGAGGTGCGTGGGATGAATCCCCATGGCGATGGCGCGTTCGACCTGCGCGCGAATCTCGCGCTCGACGTCGTCGGCCTTGACGCTTTGTAGAAATGGCGCGGCATCGAAAAAGAGATATCCGGCGGAATCGTAGAGGCTGGGAACTTTGTCTTTGGAGAGGACCGATCCCCAGCGGTACGTTTTCCACTCGCTGGTGAGGGTGAGGTGGAGTCCGAGATCGGCGTCGGGATGAGCCTTTGCGTAGTCGGCTACTTCGATGAGCCACGGGCAGGGAATCATGATGCTGGCGGAAGTTGCCGCGCCTTGTTCGAGGGCATCGAAGCTGGCAATGTCCTCGGAGTGCGCGACGGCGAGGTCGTCGGCGTGGATGATGAGGAGCTTGGAATCGGCGGGATAGCCCAGGCGCTCGGCGATTGTCTTGGTTTGCGCGTTTGAGCGGGAAAACGGGAACAGCAGAATTAGGATCGCGATTGTGGTGCGCAGAATTTGCATTTCGGACCTCCGGACTTTGATCACGGTATCAATTGCAACAGCGAACACCTTTTCACCACTAAGGACACTAAGATTCACGAAGGACTGCTTGTCAATTTGTTTCGCTTTTGCCGCTCCGCGACATTAGTTGCTGGATCGCTTCGCGAGGCGACTTTCCTTCGTGGAGGATGGCGTGCATCTGCTCGGTGATTGGCATCTCGACGCCGCGTACTTTTGCCAGGCCTACTGCGGCTGTGGTTGTGAAGACTCCTTCAGCGACCATGCCGTGCATCGCTCCGATGATCTCAGGGAGCTTCTTGCCGCGCCCCAGTTCGACGCCTACGCTGCGGTTTCGGGATAGGCCACCGGTGCAGGTCAGGACCAGGTCGCCCAGGCCTGCGAGACCGGCCATGGTTTCGGCGCGTCCGCCGCATGCTATCGCCAAGCGGGTCATTTCAGCGAGTCCGCGCGTGATCAGGGCAGCGGCTGAGTTGTGTCCGAAGCCCAAGCCGTCGGAAATTCCGGCGGCGATGGCAATGATGTTCTTCAGAGCGCCGCCCAGTTCGACGCCAGCGACGTCGCTGTTGCGGTAAACGCGAAAGCTCGAATCACTGAACTCCTGTTGCACGGTGCGGAGCAGGTCGGGATCCTGCGATGCGATCGTGATCGCGGTGGGATCGCCGCGTGCCACTTCCACTGCGAAGGATGGTCCGCTGAGAGCGCCGATTGGGTGCGCTCCTCCACCGTTGCGATGGAGCACGTCGGCGATGACTTCGCTCATGCGTGAGAGCGATCCTTCTTCGAGGCCTTTCGTCGCGCTCACGATCAATGCGTTTTGCGGGATCATCTGGCGCATGCGTTCGAACAGTGCGCGGCAGTGTTGCGACGGCATGACGCTGACGATCATTTGTGCGCCGTCGAGCACGGCGGCAGGCTCGTTGCTGGCGGTGACGGAATCGGGGATGCGCGCTCCGGGGAGGAAGCGGTGGTTCATGTGCTGCTGGTTAATGGATTCGCAGACGTCGGTTTCATGAGCCCAGATGCGCACGCGGTGTGTGCCCTTGCGGCCGAGGACGACGGCGATTCCTGTGCCCCACGCGCCCGCGCCGATGATGGCAATCTCGCTCATTTGCGTCCCATTGAGAACTGCGGTTCTTCTCCGCGGAGGAGCCGACGAATGTTCTGGCGGTGCCGGGCGATGATAAACAGAGCGGTGATGGAAACGATCCCGATCACGACGGGGTCATGCGAGAGACTCAGAACCCAGACTACTACCGGGAACAAGGCTGCGGTAACGACCGATCCGAGCGAGATGCGGCGGGAGACCAGTACGACTATGAGGAAGATAATGACTGCGGCGAGTACCACCATCGGCATGAAGCGGAGAAAAGCTCCGAGAGCGGTGGCGACGCCTTTGCCGCCGCGAAAGCGAAGCCAGACAGGGAAGAGATGTCCGGTGATCGCGAACAGCGCTGAGATGGCCATCACGCGGTGCAGATGAAGATCGTCGGGCCAGACGTGGGAAAGCTTCACCGCGATTTCGAGGGAGAGCCATCCTTTGGCCGCGTCGAGCACAAGAGTGAGAATGCCGAGCGCCGGCGACTTGCGGGAGACGTTGGTCGCGCCGATGTTGCCGCTGCCGCTGCGGCGGACATCCTCTCCGCGAAAGACGCGGACCAGGAGATACCCGAAGGGAATCGAGCCCAGAAGGTAGCTGATGGCGGCGATGAGGACCAGGCGTGACATGGAGTCGGTGAAAAAGTTTGGTGATTTGCTGGCTACTTCGCGGAGTGTCGGTTTGGACTGACACTCTTTGATTGCTTATCGATGCGGAGTGTCAATTTCGCTGAGACCTTTCCTTCCCTATTGGTGCCTCATTACGGCTGCTGTGTATGCGTCGGCTGTGGCACTCGTCGCTTTGCTCCTCGGGGCGGACGAATGCGTCCGCCCCTACACGGGGTTCGCTACTTTAATTTGACGCTGAATAGCTTGGTGTATTTCGATCCTTTCGGCGAGAGTTGGCTTTGGTATAAAAAAAACTCGCGGGCGGTCATGGTACCAAACTCGGGTGCGGGAAGGGATGCGAGCTTTTCCTGCAGACGTTGAAATGTCGAATTGCGGCTATCGTCGCGGCCACGGTGGGGCGTGCCTGAGCGTCCGGCGCCGCGTGCGAGTGTCAGGTGCGGGCTGAAGGCTCGCGTTTCCTTTTCGATTCCGAGACCGGGCATCTTGTCGTCGATGACGCTGGCGAGTGTGGCGAGCTCGGGCCCGGCTTCCATGCCGACCCAGAAAACGCGCGCGGACTTTGACGTTGGAAAGAAACCGTATCCCTTGAAGTGAATTTCGCAAGTTGCCGCGGTGACTGATTCGAGCGCGTGCTTGATCTGGTCGACGGTGTGCTCCGGCTGCTCGCCGATGAACTTGAGCGTTAGGTGCAGCGATTCGGGGCGAACCCACTTTGCATCAGGAGCGAAGTTGCGGACGCCGTCCATGAAGAGTGTGAGGCGCTCGCGGATTTGGTCGTCGATGTCGAGGGCGATGAAGAGGCGCATGAGTGAACCGCTATTGGCTTTTGGCTATTGGCTTTTGGGCTGCTACTTCTAGCTTCTAGCTCCTAGCTTCTAGCTTTGATCTCTCGGCTTTCGGCTTTTCTAGTAGCTAGTAGCTAGTGGCTAGAAGCTAGTAGCCACGAGCCAAAAGCCAAAAGCTGAGAGCCTACGGCTCTCCTCACATCAACTTCTTCCGCAGCATGTCCAGAGCCATGGTGGAGGCGAAGCGGCGGATGCGTTTGCGGTCGCCGGGGAAATTTCTTTGCTCGACTTCTGTGCCGGAATCACTGGCGATGGCGTGGAAGACGAGGCCAACCGGCTTTTCGGCGGTGCCTCCGCTTGGGCCTGCTACTCCAGTGATCCCGACGCCGTAGGTCGATTCGCAGCGATAGCGAATTCCTTCGGCAAGGGCGGCGGCAACTTCGCGGCTGACCGCTCCGTGACGATGGATCATCTCTTCGGGAACTCCGGCAAGCTCGGTCTTCAGCTGGTTCGAGTAGACGACGGCTCCTCCAAGAAAGTAGCGCGAGCTGCCGCTGATGGATGTGATGCGCTCGGCGAGCAGGCCTCCCGTGCAGGATTCAGCGACCGACAACGTGGTGTTCCGCATCTGCAGCCAGTAGCTGACGATCTGCTCGAGAGACTCTCCGTTGCGCGAATAAACGGCATCTTCCAGTTCGTCTTCCACGAGTTCGGCGACCTCGTCGGCGCGTGCCTGCGCCGCGTCAATGGTTGCGGCGCTGGTGCGGAAATGAAGCTCGATTTCACCGGCTCCAGCCAGGATCGTGGTTTCAACATCGGGATAGCGTTTGTAAATCGGCGCGACACGCGCATCGACTGCGGACTCCCCGAGCATGGCGATCTTCAACGTGCGCACGAAGAAGTGCGCCGGCGGAACTTTGGCCCGAAGGCGTTCGCGCACCTCGCCTTCGAACAATCCTTTGAGCTCGAAAGGCGGTCCCGGCAGAAGGACGATGATGTGTTCCCGTCCTTCGAATTGTCCAGACAGCCACTGTCCCGGAGCGGTGCCGTTCGGGTTGGGCAGAACGGTGGCGCCTTCGAGGACGTCAGCCTGCTTGGAGTTGTTGGCGGTCATCTTCCATCCGCGAGTTGCGAAACGCTGTTCAAGGCGCGTGAGGACTTCAGGATCGCGATGCAGTTTTACGCCGAGCGCTTCGGCCACGGCCTCGCGGGTGAGATCGTCTTCCGTGGGGCCGAGGCCGCCGCTGAAAATGACGATGTCGGAGCGGAACAGCGCGTGTTCGGCAGAGCCCACAAGGTGGCGGAGATTGTCTCCGACGATGCTCTTGTGGATGACATCGACGCCGAGAAGGTTGAGTTGCTCGGTGAGGTAGAGCGAGTTGGTGTCCATGCGGTAGGGGCTAAGCATTTCGGAGCCTACCGCGATGATTTCAGCGTTCACTGGTAGAAGTTTAAATGAAAACCAGGCGCGAGTTCGTGTGCTGCTGAGCTCACACTTTGCCAGCCCTTGCCAGCGAGTCACACTCGTCGCTTTGCTCCTTCGGGGCGGACGAATGCGTCCGCCTCTACATAGGATGCGGCCGTACGTTTTTTATTCTGGGAGGGAACGGAGGCCGGGGATGTTCCAGGAGAGGTGGTGGACGGCGCTGGTGGTGGCGAGGATTACGGAGCGGGCTGGGGCGAAGGCTAGTCCGACCAGGCCTTGGCCGGAGACGACGAGGCTTGGTGTGGCATCGGGCGTAAGCTTCACGATGCCGCGCGTTCCTGCCAGCGAGGCGGCTACGTAGAGATTCCCATCTCCGTCGAAGGCGAGTCCCTGCGGTCGTCCGAGTCCTTTGTAGAACGTACTTACTGTCCCGTTGGGATCGATCTTGTAGACGCGATCGTTGGGACCGGTGACGAACAAATCGCCGTGCGGCCCGAAGGCGAGGTGGTAGGCGGACACGCTCATTTCGAGCGTGGCGAAGACGAACATCTGCTGGTCGCGCGAAATCTTGAAGATGGTGCCGTTGCGGTCTCCCACGTAGAGGCTTTGGTCGCGATCGAAGGCGATCCCGGTGGCGACGCCCAACCCTTCGGCGAAGGTTGTGGTGCTGCCGTTGGGAGCCACGCGATAGACGGCGCCGTCATAACGGGAGGAGACATAGATCTGTCCCTCGGAATCGATCGCGATGGAGGTCGCGTTCATCATTTCGGCGACGAACGGTTTGACCGCGTAGTTGGTATCAATCTTGAAAACTGCGACGGGCACTTTCTGGCCGCGCGATCCGGAGAACGTGACGTAGATATTTCCCTCGGCATCAACCGCGGGGCTGGTCACCGGGTGCAAGTTTTCAGCGATCGGGACTGCGATCTTGACGGCGTGGGGATTGCTGACGTGTCCGTCGGTGGCGACGATGACGGGGCCGGAAGATGCTCCTTCGGGAATCCGCGTGACCACAAAGCCGTCGGAGCTAACCACGACGGGACCTTCGAAGTCCCCGAATTTTACCTTGGGGCGGAGAAGTTCCTGCGGACGCAAGCCGGAGCCCTTGATGCGGACTTCACCCCCGGTAAGCGCGCAGTCGGGAACGACCGAGTCGATGTGCGGTCCGCCGTTCATACTTTTCTTGCCAAGAATTCGATCGGAAAGTGACATGAAAGAAAACACCCGGTAAAGAGCTTGAACGGCGAGCCGTCACGCGGCCCGGGAGATTCGCAGCCCGATACTATTTTATAAGACCCAAGCGGAGGAGAAGCTGCATGACTGCGAGAGCGTAAATTCCGGCTGCAACGTCATCGAGCACGATCCCGGTACCCTCTGGAAGCCTCTCCAGTTGCCGCACCGGAGGCGGCTTGATGATGTCGAAGACTCTAAAAAGTATAAAGCCCGCGAGGAAAGTTTTCCATGAGAGCGGGATGGCGATCAGGGCGATGAGCTGTCCGGCAACCTCGTCGATGACGACGAATTGGGGATCTTTGGCGGCGTTGGCGCGTGAAACCCGGGTGGCGGCGGGGATGCCGATGAGGATGACCAGGATAGCGAGGGCGATGATGACGGGCGTGCGCAGGGGAGCGGGAAGTGCATAGGCGATGGCGGTCCAGAGCAGGACGGTGGAGGCCGATCCCCAGGTGCCGGGGCCGGGGTGGAGGAGGCCGATGCCGAGGAAGGTGGCCGTTAGCGTGGCCCAGCGCGGGCCCTGCGGGGCAGACTTGCTTTCGGGATGGCTCGGAGTAGACCGCAGGGTGCCGGCGGTATTGTCGGGGGAATCTGTGATATCAGGATCGTTCATCTGTTCTTCTTCGCCCGCGAGTCAGGTCGTCATAATACTCTCTCCGCCAGAAGGCGCCGGGGCGGCTTCGTTTCGCGAGGACATTTCCGGGTTGGTTAATCTCGGACGTCGTGTGCCGGGGAGTTATTGAGTGTGGACACTCGTCGCTTCGCGACTCGGGGCGGACGAATGCGTCCGCCCCTACACAAATCGTGTAGCCCCGAACGCATTCGTCCGGGGTGGCGCGCGCAGCGCGCCATAGGAACTTTCGATAATCAAACTGGATTTGCTAGAAGCGCCAGAAGGCGCCGCCGCCTACGAAGAAGTTGTGCTGGCGGGTCTTTCCTGTTGCAGCCAAAGGAAAATCCGGCTCGCCGGACCAGAAATCTCGAACCTCACCGCGGATGCTGGCTCTTTTCCACACTCGCACGTCGAGTCCGATTCCAGCTTCGATGACAGCTCCTGTCGTCGACTTTCCGGGATTCGTCGTCCCATAAACCAGTCCCTTACTCTGGCTAAAATGTCCGAAGCCCGCGCCCAGGCTCACCCAGGGAGAAACCGCCGTAGTGGGAAAAAGGTTCACTCGCGCCGCCGGAGTGACGAACAGCTGCTTGTAGTCGTGAGGAACAACGGCATGCCCATACTCTCCGGCATTCAAATCTTCGTCCGGGTTGTACACAACCATGGCCTCGCCCGAAATCGACCAGATGGGTGTCACGATGAAACGGCGAGCGTACTCTCCCTGCAGTGTGAGGCCCTTGCCGGAGTGAATGATGGGATCGAAAAAGGTCGCGCCCTTGATGCCCTGATCGCTGATAAAGGTCCGCCCAATCAGTCCGCCGATCTCGTTTCTTTCGTCCTGAGCCAATGCCGACGCACCCAGTATCGTCACACCCAACAGGATCGTAACCAGAAGCCGTTTGGCAGACATTTCCCCTCCTGCGAGATGGTTCTAAATTGTTACGGCGGTAAAGCTTAGCCTAGCACGACAACCCCCTGTTTAAATCCTCCAAATGCTACCTTCTGTGGTCCAAGCAAAAAGCTCTCTAATGTTCTCTTAGTGAACCTTCGCGTCCTTTATGTAGTGGATGGTTTTTTGCTGCGATCGCATGATCGCGGGCGGAGAGGACGCGCGGTCCGAAAATGTTAAGATAGAAAGATTGCATGCCTGTAAAAGACCTCACTGTCAGCGGTTCCCCCGAACTGAGCGAAAAAAATCCTCAGGAGAACCGGCCCTCCGAACGTCCACAGAAAGTGGGCTTCGTCAGCCTCGGCTGCCCGAAGAATCTGGTCGACAGTGAAGTCATGATGGGCATGCTCGCCCGCGCCGGAGCCGAACTCACCCGCCGCGCTGAAGACGCCGACATCATCGTCGTCAACACCTGCTCGTTCATCGACAGCGCCCAGCAGGAGTCCGTCAACACGATCCTCGAGATGGCGGGGCACAAAACTTCCGGCAAGGCGAAGAAACTTATCGTCGCGGGATGCCTCGTCGAGCGTTATCGCGATCAGATTCGCAAGGATATTCCCGAGGTCGACGCCGTAGTCGGCACCGGAGAATTGGTGAACATTCTGTCCGCCACCGGGATTGCCCCTGCCCCGGCCAGCAATTCGCCATTCGTCGTGCTTCCTTCGCGAGCGGAGGGCGATGCCCGCGCCGCGCAAGGACGCTTCTCCCGCGATACCTGGGACGGCGCCGTCAGCGATCTGCCGAACTATCTTTACGACGACGCTACCCCGCGCATCCTGGCCACGCCCCGACACATGGCCTACATCAAGATCGCGGAAGGCTGCGATCATCCGTGCACCTTCTGCATCATTCCGCAATTGCGCGGACAGTTTCGTTCGCGCCGCTTCGAATCCGTAATCGCCGAGGCCGAGCGCCTTGCGCAATCGGGCGTCCGCGAAATCACGCTCATCGGCCAGGACACCACCTGCTACGGCGAAGACTTCGGCCTGAAGGACGGCCTCGCGCTGCTGCTCGAAAAACTCGCGGCCATCGAAGACCTGCGCTGGGTCCGTTTCCTTTACGCGTACCCGAACAAAATTACGGGCAAGCTTCTCGACACCATCGCCTCGCACGACAAGATCTGCTCCTACATGGACGTACCGCTGCAACACGCGTCGGCCACGGCCTTGAAGCGGATGAAGCGCGGCGGCGGAGCCGACGTATTCCTGCGGTCGATCGAGAAAATGCGTCGCATCATTCCCGACCTGACGCTGCGCACTTCGTTTATCGTCGGATTCCCCGGCGAGACTGAGAAGGAATTTGACGAACTCTGCGACTTCGTCCGCGAAGCCCAGTTCGACTGGATGGGCGCGTTCTCCTACTCCGACCAGGAAGGCGCGGGAGCCTACGCGCTCGACAAGAAAGTTTCGCCGCACGAAATCGAGCGCCGCCGCAAGCACCTGATGTCGATTCAGCGCCAGATCAGCAAAAAGAAAAAGAAAAAACTGGTGGGCCGCGAATTCGATCTGCTGCTCGAAGGCGAATCGGAGGAGACCGAATTGCTTCTTGAAGGCCGCACCGCGATGCACGCTCCTGAAATTGATGGCAAGGTCTTCGTGAATGATTTCCCCGAAGGTTCGACGCCGCAGCCGGGCAACTTCTATCGCTGCGAAATCACCGAAGCCCACGACTACGACCTCGTCGCACGAATTCTGTGAAGGGGGAAACGATGCCCCGCAAACGCTCCTTGAAGCTGCAGTGCCCGATCTGTAAGAAGCCGGTCAAGAATACCGAAGCGGATTTCCCCTTCTGCAGCGACCGCTGCCGCATCGTAGATCTAGGAAAGTGGGCGAGCGGAGGCTACGTCATTGCCTCCCCGGTAACCGACGCCGAAGAACTCGTCCGCGAAGATAGTCCCGACAACTCCGATCCAGAGTAATGCAGCCTTGAGCGTGAGCATGGCGCGCTCCGCGCGCCACCCCGGACGAACGCGTCCGGGGCTACACGATTTGTGCAGCGACGCGTGGTTGGCCCACTACTCTGCGATCAGGCCTACCTTTGACAATTCCTTCCGTAGGGATTCAGGATCGGTGAAGCGGATACCGTGCATTCCCAGTGCATTGGCGGCGTCTACATTTCTTTGGAGGTCGTCGATATAGACCGCGTCGGCCGGGTTCACGCCGTGCGTTTCGAACAGGAGGTGGTAGATGCGCGGATCGGGCTTGAGCAGGCGCACGTCTCCGGAGAGAACCGTTCCGTGGAACCAGCCCAGAAAGTCGAAACGCTTTTGCGCCGCCGGGAAGGTTTCTGCCGACCAGTTGCTGAGCGCGAACAGGGGAATTCCGCGAGAGCGCATCTCGGCGAGAAGGTCGACGGTGCCCTGGATCGGACCTCCCAGCATCTCTTCGTAGCGTTCGCGCCAGGCGTCGATCATGCGCGCGTGCTCGGGATGCTCAGCCTTTACCAGAGCGCAGGCTTCGGCGAGCGTGCGTCCGCCATCCTGGCGGGTGTTCCAGTCGGAGGTGCAAACGTTGGCGAGGAAATGCTCCATGGCGGCGTCGTCGCCGTTGTAGAGCTTGCGGTAGAGGTAGCGCGGGTTCCAGTCAATCAGGACGCCGCCGAGATCGAATACTGCTACTGAGCGATTTGCCATCGCTGATGATTTTATCGAATTCGCGGCGTGATCCGTTTCCGGATTCAGCCCTGATCGCGATGAACGGTTTCCATGGAGAATGCCGGCAGGCACACCGCGATGTATTCGGCTCCATCATCGTGCGGCGTGGAGTAGCGAACCCACTCGCCGGCATGCGCGATGACGGCCTGACCGGCGGAGACGTCGAGTGATCCACCCTTGTGCTCGACGCGCAGCGTGCCTTTCAGAACGATGGTGAACTCGTCGAAGGTGGGAGTCTGGCCGGGCTCCAGCCATCCACTGGGACTGCGCATGTGCGCGACGCTGGCTGCGGAAGTTTTGGAGTTTACGCGGCCAACGTATTCGTCGATGAGTTTCGGTTTATTTCCAGCGGACTGGATGCGAGTGGGCTGAGCGATAAGAGTTGGCATGAGATCAGATCCGGGAATGTTTTGAGGTGCGCGAATCCAGAGTACATCAGATAGCGGGAGTGGTTGGCCTTCGCACCTTTCGATACGAAGGCCAAACCGGTCTGGGCCAGAGATGAAGTTCTACGGGCACGGATACGGCGAGCCCGCCGTTGGCGGCGTGCCGGGGATAACCGTCGGCGGTCCGGGAATGCCATTGGCTCCGACGGCGCCGGGAATGATGGTGGGCGAAGTACCCGGAGTTCCGGGAGTCATGCAGGTGCCATGGCTGACGGGTCCGGACGGAATCACCACTGGGGCTGGTCGCGGCGGAAGGCTGACCGGATGCACGAGTGCCGCTCGATTCGCGCTGTCCACCTGGGTTTGCGCGAGAGTGATTGGCTCGGGTGTAGTCATCAGCAGCGGAGCGCCCGTCTCAATGTAGAACTGGTGGCTGTGAGCGATGAGTGCAAGGGAGACGACTCCTCCGATGCCGAGGCCCACCAGGCTCCCGATACCGATGCCCTTCACACTGTTCGTGGTCGACGTCATTCCTCCGAGACTGGTGGTTTGCGTTGTGTGAGCGGCGCTGCCGATCGCGGCGCCGATTCCGAGTCCGGAAAAGGGAGCGATGATGGCGCCGACCTTCGTTCCGGTACCGGCGTCCAGCCATGCCGTGCCTTCCTCACTCTCGATGGTGAGCGATCCGGGAAGCGTCGCGATATATCCATCCGGGAAAATTATGCTGGCCGATTGCAGTTGAATTTCGGCTCGTGTCCCTCTGCGGCGGAGTTTGTCGACTTTGCCCTGAAGAAAACTGCCTGCGGGAATTGCAACCTGGCTGCCGACGGTGATGGGAACCGCCATCTGCGCATGGATGTCGTCTCCACGATGAATCATTCTGCTTTGGACCGAAATCGCCAGAACCAGCGGCATCGCTGTGCCCGCCGGTACGGTGATGGAGGCTGACGTCGAGGGTAGCGTGGAGCCTTGCGTTGCAGTATCGGCCGGAGCCGCGTCCTGCGAGACGGCGGAGGCGCCGAAGGTCGCGATCGCAAGGAAAACCAGGAAGCATTTGGTTGAGTTAAGTTTTTGAGGGAGAGAAGTGATTGAAGCGCGTGCAGCGTGGTGAGAAGTGTTTCCAGAGCTTGCCATAACACACCTCATTCGGAAGGCTTCTTTTCTCGTCGAGCCTTCCTGTGTGCGGCGTTGGGGGGAAACGTCGTCAATAGGTTAGACCGGACTTCGTCTAGAAGCTAGCGGTGAATGCGTGCAGAATTGCAAAGCTGCGTAAAAGTTTGTCAGTTTGATAGGTCCTGCAACGGCGCGGACGGAGCCCTTCGCTTTGTTCTATTTCCTATAGCGGAAGAGATTCCAGCGCCAAATCTATCGCGCGGGTCATTTCGGAAGCGGTAGCTCCGTTTACGGCTTGCACTCCCAGGCCGTTCATCAAGATCAGAACATAGCGTGCAAGATCCTTAGGATTCACATGCTTCGGCAAGTCGCCCTCCGCGTGGGCCCGCTGCATCCGCTTCTGCAACAGGGAAAGGCCACCGTTGCGCCAGTCCACCATAGACTGCTGGATGCCTTCCGCGCCCGATCCGCAACTTAAGCCTCCCTGCAGACGAAAGACAGCCTTTGGGGTGCGAGGAATCGGCTAGGAACCTCACCGTCCCGCGCAGCAATCCTTCAATAGCGCCCCGAGCAGTGGGCTGATCGAGGGCCTTTCCGAAGAACGCCATTGGCCCTTGACGGTAGTGGGCGACGACCTTGTGAAAGAGGGCTTCCTTGTCGCCAAAGGTGGAATAGAGGCTGGACCGGTTGATCCCCATGGCGCTGGTGAGGTCGTCGATCGATGCGCCTTCGTAGCCCTTCTCCCAGAAGACGCGCATGGCCGCGTCGAGCGCGGCGGGTTCGTCAAACTCGCGCGGGCGCCCCATCTTTCCCGGACTTACTGGGCTTGCCATAAAGTATTAGATGCACTTTTATACCATCCAGTCCAAAAAAGGTGAATCCCGTCGTCGAGGCGCCTACATCTGAAACATACGGTTCAAAAGTAACCGGAAAGGATGGCAACAAGATGGCCGGCAAACTGGAAGGGAAGATCGCACTGGTAACGGGTGGAGGAACTGGCATCGGACTGGCAACCGCGCAGCGCTTCGCGAAAGAAGGGGCCTACGTTTACATCACGGGCCGCCGGCAATCCGAATTGGACAAGGCTGTGAAGAGCATCGGCGGATCAGCGAAGGCCGTACAGACAGACGTTTCCAAACTGTCCGATTTGGACAAGCTGTTTGCCCAGATCAAGCAGGAGAAGGGGCGCGTCGATGTGGTGTTCGCCAACGCGGGTGTGGTCGTCCCGGGGTTGCTGGGCGAGATCACCGAAGAGGCGTATGACAAGACGTTCGACATCAATGTGAAGGGCGTCCTGTTCACGGTACAGAAGGCGTTGGCGCTGATGCCGGATGGCGGATCGATCCTCATCAATGCGTCGGTGGTTTCGTCGAAAGGGTTCCCGGCGCTGAGCGTTTACTCGGCGACCAAAGCCGCGTTGCGATCGTTCGCGCGAACATGGACGACCGATCTCAAGGCGCGGAAGATTCGCGTGAACGTCGTGAGTCCGGGACCAATCGAGACGCCGGGCCTGGATGGGCTGGCGAAGAATGAGGAGGAGCGCAAGGCCGTGGTAACACAGCTCACCTCGGGCGTGCCGCTGGGCCGCATGGGAGAGCCGGACGAGATCGCGAAGGCTGCGCTGTTTCTCGCGTCCGACGATTCCAGCTTCGTGGCGGGAGTCGAATTGTTCGTCGATGGCGGAACGGAAGCGGTTTGAAGCAGAAAACGTGGTGCCCCGGGCGTCCTGCGTCCGGGGCATTTTCTTTGAAGGAAAGCTCTGGAGACGTAGAGTACACCTTCGGCAGGAGCCTTTTCCTGACATCGAATCGCCTACGCGGGTTCGTTCACCCAGCGCGAGATTGCGGTCACGAGCTTGCGAGGAGAGAAGCGGATGGATTGGGCGAGCATCCAATTCTGAATCCCCGAAATGGCCAGCGTACGGCCTTCCATCAGGGCGCGGTATGCCTGGAGGGCGACTTGGTCAGAACTCATCGCACTGAACTTTTTGAAGAGCCGCGATTTGTCGTTGCCGGCGCGAGCGGCGAATCCGGTATCGGTTGGGCCCGGACAGAAGCAGGTGACCGTAACTCCGGAGTCTTGCAACTCGTTCGCAATTGCCTCTGAAAAAGAAATTACGTACGCCTTGGTCGCGTAGTACACGGCCATCAGCGGACCGGGCTGGAATCCGGCTGTGGATGCGATATTCAAGATGCGTCCGCTGCGGCGCGCGATCATTTGCGGCAAAAGCAGACGCGTCAGTTCGGTGAGGGCGGTGATGTTGAGGCTGATTTGTCCGGCGATATCTTCTTCGCGCATTTGCGCGAACGGACCGAGTGCTCCGAAGCCGGCGTTGTTTACGAGAATGTCGACGGTGAGGCTTTCGCTTTGGAGTTGCTCGAAGACGGATTTCGCGGCGGAGGCCTGGGCGAGATCGAGGGCGACGGTTCTTACGCTGATGCCGTTTGGTTCGAGCTCGGCGGCGACCTGCTCGAGCTTATCTTTGCTGCGTGCGACGAGGATGAGGTTGTGATGGTCGCGGGCGAAAAGCTTGGCGAGATCGTATCCGATGCCGCCGGATGCTCCGGTGATGAGTACGGTGGGCATGCGGGTATTTTATCGGGATCGGCAGAGCGGATGGGTGCGAGCGGAGTTGGGATGTGCCGGCGAGGTCGAACTTAGACGCGAACGGTTGGCACTCGTCGCTTTTGCTCCTCGGGGCGGACGAATGCGTCCGCCCCTACATGAGCTGCTTAGGCGTGGACTAGTTCTACGCCGTAGATGGAGTGCCAGCTGGTGGCGGTCTTAAGTTTGCTGTTGACGTTGTTGATGTTTTTTACGCCTTCGGTCTCGAGCCACTTGCGGAATGCGTCGGCACCCTGCTTCGCGTAAATCGGAATGCCTTCTTTCCAGGTAGCGCGGCCGCAAAGGACGCCGTTGAATTTCACACCGGACTCTCCGGCGAGCTCGAGGGTTTCGCTGAACTCGGCGTTGCTGACGCCCGCCGACAGATAGATGAACGGCTTGGTCGCAACGTTCGCGGCCTTGTGGAACAAGTCGATGGCTTCCTGCTTGGTGTAGGCCTTCTGTCCGCCGAACGACTTAGTGCCTTCGACGAACTTCATGTTCACCGGCACTTCGACTTTCAGCACGTCGACGCCATAGCGGTCCTTGCTGAACTCGCGCATGCTCTCGGTGACGATGTGCGGTTTCTTCTTTGCGTAGTCGAGGCCTTTTTCGTCGGCGCCTTCCTGGTATCCGACAAACTCGAGGAAGTACGGGATGTCGTTGGCGCGGCACTCGTCGCCGATGCGCTCAACCCAGGCATGCTTGATCTCGTTGACGTGCTTCGGATCGTCCGGCGTGTAGTACAGCAGGATCTTCACGCAGTCGGCGCCCGCTTCTTTCAGGCGGCGAGCGGACCAGACATCGAGCAGGTCGGGCAGGCGGCCGGGACCGGTCTTGTCGTATCCGGTCTTTTCATAGGCCAAGCAGCAGGCCGGCATTCTTGGCGCGGCGCTTCGAGGCGGGCAGTCCCCACTCGGGATCGAGCAGGATGGCGGATGCATGCGGGGTAAGGACTTCGGTGACCAGCGACTTGAATTCTTCCATCATCGCGTCGGTGATTTCGCCGCCCTTTTCCTTGGCGAGCGATTTCTGCAGGGAGCCGCGCTGGTCCATGGCGGCGGCTGCGATCACGCCCTTGTCGTTTGAGACCTTCTTGAGTCCGGCTAGTTTGCCCGGGGTAAGCTTCATGAGATTCCTCCTAGAGCGGATGAGAGATGAGTGCCTGGAAGTACCTAATATTGTAAATCATGCGTGATGCAAAAGTTATCAGTGGATAGGATCGCTTGCAGGAGCCCGATCCGAACAGGGAATCGTCCACATTCCGTAGTGATTTGGATCACTGAAGCTTACCGAACGAAACCAGTAACATCAGAGAAAGTCTGTGTGTGCGATTTCAGGTTCTGCTGCCATGATCCTTGTGATGCTGGTATGTGCGTTCGTGGCGATATTGCTGGTCAGTACGGAAGTGTTCTCTGATTTGCGCTACATGTGGGAGCATCCCAGGACCAGCCGAGACGATCCGCACAAAAAACGTTCGTGGAAATAACCTGCTAGTCTGCTACTCGCGGCGAGCCGGTCGGCGTCGTCGGTCCGGCCCAAGGTCTATCCTTTTGCTGCTGAAACTCTGCAAGGAAATCTCATATGCCTATTGCATCCATTAATCCCGCGACTGGAGAAGTGATCAAGACGTTCCCGGCGTTGTCGGAAGCCGAGATCGAGAAGAAAGTGCAACTGGCGGTCCGCGTATTCAAGGCCGAGAAGAAAACGCCGTTCGCGGTTCGCGCGCAGCGCATGCAGAAGGCGGCGGCAATCCTTGAGCGCGACAAGGATAAGTTCGCGCACCTGATGACGCTCGAAATGGGGAAGACGCTGAAGTCGGCTGTGGCCGAAGCCGTCAAGTGCGCCACGGGATGCCGCTATTACGCCGAGAATGCCGAGCGCTTCATGGCCGATGAAGTGGTGGAGACCGGCGCGAAGAAGAGCTTCGTCCGCTACCAGCCGATCGGGGCGGTGCTGGCGGTGATGCCGTGGAACTTTCCCTTCTGGCAGGTATTTCGCTTCGCCGCGCCCGCGCTGATGGCGGGCAACGTCGGACTGCTGAAGCATGCGTCGAATGTGCCGCAATGCGCGCTGGCCATCGAGAGCATTTTTCTGGAGGCGGGATTTCCCGAAGGCGCATTTCAAGCTTTGCTGATTGGGTCGGGGCAGGTGGAAGCGTTGCTGAACGATTCGCGGATCGCAGCCGTAACATTAACCGGCAGCGAGCAGGCGGGGATTCAGGTGGGAATCAGCGCGGCCCGGCACATCAAGAAAGCGGTGCTCGAGTTGGGCGGGAGCGATCCGTTTATCGTGATGCCGAGTGCCGACCTGGATGCGGCCGTCTCCACGGCCGTCACCGCGAGGGTGCAGAACAACGGACAATCCTGCATTGCGGCCAAGCGCTTCATCGTCGCCGAGCCGATCGCCGAAGAGTTCGCCCGGAAGTTTGTGGCGAAGATGCAGAGCCTGCAAGTAGGCGATCCCTTCGACGAGAAGACCGACGTGGGACCGCTTGCCACGCCGGATGGGGTGAAAGATCTCGACGCGGATGTGAAGAAGACGATCGCGGCCGGAGCGAAGCTGCTTACTGGCGGTCATCCGCTGGACCGCAAGGGAAATTTTTACGCGCCGACCGTGCTGACGGATGTTCCGAAGGACTCTCCCGCGTATGCGCGAGGAATTGTTTGGGCCCGGTCGCTTCAATCTTCCGGGTCAAAGATCTGGATGAGGCGATCCGCATTGCGAACGACGTGCGCTTCGGACTAGGCGCGAGCGCGTGGACCAACGATCAGGGCGAGACGGAACGCTTTGTGAATGAACTTGAAGCGGGAATGGTGTTCATCAACAAGATGGTGGCGTCGGACCCACGCATTCCTTTCGGTGGCGTCAAGCAATCGGGAATCGGGCGCGAGTTGGGCGCGGTGGGCATCCGGGAATTTCTGAATGCTAAAACGGTGTGGATCGGGTAAGGCGCGGCGTTGCCTCGGCCGTTCGGGAGGCGGATCGTTCTAGGTCTTCTGCGGATTGTCGGGATGCGCTGGCCCTTTGCTGATCGAGCCTTCCTCTGCCAGCAGCGCCTGCCATGGACAGACGTCGGGCTCAATGCGGTGCACGGCCGCGTGCAGCTTGCGAGGTTGTCCCGATATAACTCACCCACACGACGCGGAATCGCGCCTTCCGGTTGGCATAGAGAATTCCGACGACGTCGCCGGACCTGAGTTCGACGTCCAGCCCGGTGAGGAGCGCTCCACTCAGGCTGATTTCGCGGGCGCGAGCCTCCTGCAGAAAACGGTCTCCCTTGGTATCGACGCCCCAGATGGTCACTCCCAGTTCCGCCGGAGCGCGAGTTTCGCTGCGGCGATCGATGCTGTGAACGATTCCCATGGCTGCTTTTCACCGTAGCGCGAAGGGATTGGCGGGGGAAGATTACGAGACGGGAAAGAGGGGCAAAGTAAGGCGCTGAATTCCGGATTTGGGCAAGTTCCGGAATGGGAGAGCGGACGCAAGTTGTATCTTGACCTCTGCAGCAAAAGTAGGTAATATAACTACTTTATGGAAAGGGCCATTTCAGCTGCGGAAGCCAACCGGAAATTCTCCCAGCTTCTTCGGGAGGTGAAAGAGGGCCGGAGTTACGTGGTGACCAGCCACGGCAGGCCCGTAGCGCGGATTGCGCCTATCGCGGCAGACGCCACTGCCGCCGGCGCGAGAAGTGCGCTGCTGGGCCGGCTACGATCCCAGTCCGTCGCGAACATTGGCCGCTGGAAGCGCGATGAGTTGTATGAGTAGTGAAGGATCCGCGTGAGAGTCGCGCTGGACACTAACATTCTCGCTTACGCCGAAGGCGTCAACGGCGCCGCCCGCAAGAAGGCCGCACTGGACGTCATCGAGAAACTATCTGCCGAAAGCACATTCCTTCCGGTACAGGTGCTAGGAGAACTGTTTCACGTCCTGGTTCGCAAGGCGGGACGCACGCCAAAAAAGGCTCGTTCCGCGATTTTAAGCTGGCAAGATGCCTTCTCGCAGGTCGAGACCTCGCCTTCGGTCCTCATTTCAGCGATTGATCTCGCGGCCGACCATGGCCTCAGCATATGGGACGCCATTATTCTGGCTGCAGCGTCCGCGGCGGGATGCCGCCTGCTTGTCTCTGAAGATCTGCAGGATGGATTCACGTGGAACGGAGTGACCGTGGCAAATCCGTTTGCCGAAGAGGTGAACAGTCTTCTTGCCAGTGCGCTTGCATCATGAGCGCGATTTTTGTACGTCGGAAAATGGCGTTGGCCCTCGTTGCGGAACTGTGCGAGTTCCGGACTCATGTTCTTATCGCTGGACTGTTAGTCCCTTCAGCATTTCCTTCTGCTGGGCGATCAGTTCGTGCACGCCTTTTTTTGCGAAGGTCGATGCAGCTTTGCGAGTTGGGCGTCGTCGAAGACCTGGTGTTCGGCGGTGGCCTGCAACTCGACCATCTTGCCGCCCGCGGTCATGACGAAGTTCATGTCGACCTCGGCGCGAGAGTCTTCTTCGTAGCAGAGATCGAGCAGGATCTCGCCGTCGACGATGCCAACGCTTACCGCCGCGATGAAATCTCTGAGAGGCACGGCGGGGAGAGTGCCGGCGTCCACCAGTTTTTCGAGGGCTAAGCCCAGAGCGACGAATGCTCCGGTGATCGACGCGGTGCGGGTGCCGCCATCGGCCTGGATGACGTCGCAGTCGATCCAGATCGTGCGTTCTCCGAGGCGGGTGAGATCTGCGACGGAGCGCAGGGAGCGACCGATGAGGCGCTGGATTTCGTGCGTGCGGCCGCTCTGCCGTCCTTTGGAAACTTCGCGCGGCGTGCGGGTCAGCGTGGAGCGGGGAAGCATGCTGTATTCGCTCGAGATCCATCCCTTGCCGGTATTGCGCATGAACTGCGGGACGGCCTCATCGATGGAGGCAGTGCAGATGACGCGCGTGTTGCCGACCTCAATCAACGCCGAGCCTTCGGCGGTGGTGATGAAGTCGGGCGTGATTTTGACGGGACGAAGCTGGTCGGGAGTTCGATTATCTGAGCGATAGAACATCTTCGGGATTGTAAATCAGGCGTTGGTGATGGATGGTGGGTTCGATGACGGTGACACTCGTCGCCTTGCTCCTCGGGGCGGACGAATGCGTCCGCCCCTACACAAGATTCGGCGGTGCTGCGGGGCCGACTGGCAGGCAGTTAGAATACTTTTCTCTTGGCCTGTACACCGTACTTCTGCCAGAAAGGACTTTCTATGCTGGAGCGAATCGCTGAGGGGCGTACCGACCTGGTGTTTGACTATCTGGAGCAAGGGCACTCGCCGACTTCCAGGACGACCGACGGCGGATCGCTGCTGCAATGGTGCGCCTACTACGGCGACGTTTCCGCCATAAAGTTCCTGCTCGCAAGAGGTGAGACGCTTCGATCTTTCGGCGAGGACATGGGTTTGAATGGTGCGGCGTTTCACGGCCACTGGCGCCTGTGTCAGTTTCTGATTGAAAGCGGCGCCCACGTGAACTCTCGCGGGAAAGATACGGGCGAGACGCCGCTGCATGCCGCGCTCTCGTCCCATCGTGCTGCACAAAACTGGGTAGTCCGAGTGTTGCTGGATGCCGGAGCTGATCCGAACATCCCAACCAGTCCCGGGGCCGAATCCGGAGCATTCATGCGCGATGCGCGCACTCGCGGTGAAACGCCTCTGCATCGCGCCGCTGCCTTCGCCAGCGAGGAGACGATCCAACTTTTGCTGGACGCGGGTGCGAAGATCGACGCCAAGGACGTGCATGGCGACTCTCCGCTGACCTGGGCGAGCTGGTATTTGCGGCCCGACTCCGTTCTGAGGAAGCTGCTCTATGACGGGTTTTCGATCCGTCCGGAGCGGCGAACCATGGATGCATATCTGCTTGGAACGCCGTTGACGGGATAACGTTGCAGATTGCAAGGGACCGTGGGCTTCCACTCGTCGATTGCGCTCCTCGGGGCGGACGAATGCGTCCGCCCCGACATGAGCGATTTGTGATTTAAGGTTTGGGCAGCAGGCCGTAGACGTCCAGTTGCCCTAGCGTTGGCACGTATACCTTTCCGTTGGCGATGGTGGGCACGTTAAATTTCACCAGAAGGCCGCCCTGATCGCGCGTCGGATTTTGTCCTGTGTTGTACAGCTCGCGGCCAACGTTCACCGCATCGTAAGCATGCAGCCATGCGAAGCTGCCTTGCGCGGTGCTGATCGCCCAGACAATGCCGTTCTTCGCTCCGTTTGCCGACACCGCCGGAGTCGCGCCAGGGTACCCAAATTTCGCAGGCGATTGCGAAGTCGCCGACGTTGACAGCAATCCGTTGGAGAGCAAATAGGATTTCAGGAAATCACTGACTCCGCAGAAATAGATGTTGTTCTGCCAGTAGGCGGGCATGCTGTGTGCTGTCGGCACGGTGCCTGCCGGAAGCGTTTGCAGGACCTGGTTGCCCAAGGCGCTGAACTTTCCGAGATTGGTGCGGTCCACCAGGTAGACGACTCCTTGCTTGCCGGCGGCGACCAGCAATTCCGTGGGAGCTGTAGGCTGGGTCGGGATCAGCATAGGCGCTCCCGATCCTAGATCAAGATCGGAATTGTTCAGCGACTGGAAGTTTGTCGGCAGGAAATAAT
This sequence comes from uncultured Acidobacteriota bacterium, assembly GCA_963820895.1. Lineage (GTDB taxonomy): Bacteria > Acidobacteriota > Terriglobia > Terriglobales > Acidobacteriaceae > Sulfotelmatobacter. The sequence continues at coordinate 677,131 of CAWGBW010000008.1, read as the reverse complement.
CGCTGATGGCCAGCGCGCTGCCGGTGAAGTTGAAGTTGATCAGTGCCTCGCTGTAGTCGATGCCTCCGGTGGTGATGGAGGTGGTTCCGTTTCCTGCCATGAGGTAGATGTTTCCGTTTTCGTCGACGGCCGGCGCTGCGCCGCTTTGCCAGATGCCACCTTCGATACCGTTCGGCGTGGCGTTAAACACGGCGACCTGCTGCAAGGTGCTTTCCTGGTATCCCATGATCCAGCCGTGATAGGGCTGGATGTCGCAATGGGAAGCCCAGCTGATGAAGACAACGCCGTTATCCAGGAACAATCCGGAGCGCTGATTCTGCGTTTGCGGATTGAAGGTCACCGTGCCGCTGGCGGAGGGATACGTGGCATGGATTACCACCGGACTGCCCGGCGTTTCCAAGCCGGTCGTGATATCTAGCGCGTGCAGAGTCTGGAAATACGAAGTGACTCCGCCCGAGACCGTTTTCGTGCGGGCGAGCACGTACATGATGTTGGTCTGCGGATTGATGACAGGGGTCGATGTAATGCCGACCTGAGGCGAAATATTAAGACATCCGCCGATGTCGCTCGTGCTGAGCGCCTGTGCTCCGTTGGTCAGGAAACTCACTTTCCACAGGGGCGTGGTTGTGATTCCATCCGCGTCAAAGGCGTAGACGGTGTCGTTCTGCGTTACCACGTACGTCACATTGTGGGTGCCCTGACCCGGGATGTTTACAGCCTGCACGTAGAGCGGCTCGGCATAAATCTGGCCGTCGACGGGATAGGAGAAGAGTCTTCCGAACTGGGTCGGATTGACATTGCCAGTCGTGAGGACGGTTTCTTCCAGGTTCTGTCCGGTACGCCCGTTGTCGTTGTGGTACACAAACGTTCCGCTGTAAGAAGTGATGACAGCGGGAATGGTGGCTTTCTGCGTTGTGTTCGCCGTGCTGGTTGCGGTGATGGTGTGCGATCCGGCGGCACCCGGAGCGATGTAGGAGCCGCTTGCGGAGATCGTTCCTACGGAACTGTTACCGCCTGCGATGCCGTCCACTGTCCAGGTGACGTTGGAACTGGCAACACCGCTGATGAAGGCCTGCAATTGTGAAGTTTGACCCGGCGTCAACGAAACCTGCACTGGAACGATCGACACCGTGCTGGCCGGCGCAGTGCCCGTTCCGGTCAGGCTGACGGTCTGCTGAGTCGATGGGTCGTTGTCGCTGAACGTGATGAATCCCGATCGGGTCCCGGCCGCGGATGGCGTGAACGTCACCTGGAGAGTGCAACTCGCTCCGGACGCAAGGGGCGTTCCGCAGGCGTTGGTTTGTGAGTAATCGCCGCTGGCCACGATGCTGAGAATGTTCAGCGCCACACCACCAGTATTTTTCAAGGTGAGGGTTTGCGCGGTACTGGTAGAGAGCACGTTTTGCGAAGCAAAGGTAAGGCTGGTTGGCGTCAACGTCGCATCCGGACCGCCACTGGTGCCGGTTCCGGTGAGTGAGACTGATTGTGGGCTGCCCGAAGCATTGTCCGCCACAGAGATCGCCGCGGTTCGCGTACCGGCAACGGTAGGCGTGAAAGTGACGTTGATGGTGCAATTCGATCCGCTGGCGACCGATGTGCCGCAGGTGTTGGTCTGAGAGAAGTCTCCGGAATTTGCGCCGGTGACGGTGATGCTCGTGATTGAGAGTGTCCCGCTGCCGGTGTTGAACAGAGTAATTCCACTTGCCGGGCTGGAGGTTCCGACAGACTGTGCCGCGAACGTGAGGCTGGACGTGCTGAAACTGATGCCGGAACTATTTCCCGTTCCCGTCAGCGCAACGAACTGCGGACTGCCTGTGGCATCGTCCGCGATGGAGAGACTCGCTGAACGCGAGCCCGCTGCGATCGGAGTGAATGTCACGCTGATTGTGCAGTTGGTGGCCGCGGCGAGAGAAGTTCCGCAAGTATTGGTCTGTGTAAAATCCGAAGGATCGAGACCAGTCACCGTGATGCTGGTGAGATTCAATGTCGAATTGCCGGAATTGCTCAACGTCACATTCTGCGCGCTGCTGCTGGAGCCCACTGAGAAGCTGCCGAAGGTCAGGCTTGTCGGCGCCAGCGTGACAGCGGGTGCGACGCCCGTTCCTGTCAGGGCCAGGGCCTGAGGGCTTCCGGCGGCACTATCACTGACGCTGATGCTAGCCGTTCGCGTACCTGAGGCCGTCGGTTTAAAGACGGCACTGATGGAGCAAGAGCCACCCGCGGCAATCGAGCTGCCGCAAGTATTCGTTTGCGAGAAATCACCCGCGTTCGTTCCAATGACGCTGACACTGGTGATGGTTAACGCAGCCGCCCCAGTGTTGGTCAGGGTCACGCTCGTAGCCGGGCTCGACGATCCGACGGACTGGTTGGCGAAGGTGACGCTGGTTGGTGAGAAGACAACGGTCGCCGAAATTCCAGTACCTGAGAGTGGAACGGTCTGCAGCAATCCGCTTCCGCTATCGGTGAAGGTGAGCGTTCCCCCGATGGTTCCCGCCGTGGTTGGCGTAAAGCTCACATTGACGGTGCAACTCGCGTTTGCCGCAACGCCCGCTCCGCAATTGTTGGTCTGCGAATAGTTGGCCGACGTCAAAATCTTCGTGAACGTCAATCGGGCTGCAGTTTTGTTCGTCAACTTGACGGCTTGTGCGGCGCTTTTCACGTTCAGGGCCTGATTGCCAAAATTCAAACTGGTGGGCGCAAACGTAATATTGGTCGCCGTCCCTGTTCCAGTCAGCCTGACGCTTTGCGGACTATTCGCGGCGTTATCCGTGATCGACACCGTTCCCGGGTTCGCGCCGACGACGGTTGGAGTGAAGCCGACGCTGATAGTGCAGGTAGCACCGGCGGCGACCGAGACGCCGCACGTGTTCGTCTGAGAGTAGCTTCCCGTGGTCACAATGCTCGTGACGGTCAATGGGCCAGCGCCGGTATTCCTGAGCGTTACAGGCTTTTTCGCGCTCGCCGTGTTGACGCCCTGGTTGGCGAATGTCAGCGCCGTCGGAGTCAATGTGATCGTTGCTGCGCCCGCACCCGTGCCCGTCAAACTAACGGTGTGAGGACTGCCGGCAACGTTATCGACAACGCTGATCGTTCCCGTTGTGGTGCCGGTGGCGGCCGGAGTAAAGGTCACATTGATCGTGCAGGCCGCTCCTGATGTCAGGGAGCTGCCGCAATTGTTGGTCTGACCGAATTTGGCGCTGGCGGTAATCGAAGTAATGGCGAGCGTGACGCTGCCCATGTTCGTCAATGTGACGGTCTGAGGGGCGCTCGTCGTGCCCACGGTTTGCGTGCTGAAGGTCAGGCTGGTGGGCGAGAAGGCGACGGCGGGTGAGGCTCCTGTGCCGAGCAGGCTCACAGTCTGCGGGCTTCCGACCGCGTTGTCGTTGATGGAAACGCTGGCGGTCACTGTGGTGGTCAGCGTCGGAGAGAACGTGACGCTGATGGTGCAGCTCGCGCCACTGGCGAGAGTCGGGGGACAGTTATTGGTTTCGCCGTACTGATTGGTGTTAGCGCCGGTGAGGCTGATGCTGCTGATCGACAGCGTCGCGCTGCCTGCATTGGTAAGCGTGATGGTTTGCGCGGCGCTTGTGCTGCCGACGGTTTGGGATCCGAATGCCAGGGATGTGGTCGACAGGGTCACTGCGGGACTTTGCAGCAGAACGGAAACGGTGTTGTCGTCCGAGTTGGAAACGGCGAGGTCAGGTCTGCCGTCGAGATTGAAATCGCCGACTACCATTCCGATCGGCCCTTCACCCGTACCAAATGTCACGGCTGACGTCGCATTGAAAGTGCCGTCTCCGTTTCCAGGTAACACAGAGACGGTGTCGTCAGAAAAATTGACGACAGCAATCGCGAGCTTGCCGGTGTTGTAGACATCGACGGCGCTGATCGCAAATGGCAATCTTCCGACCGGGTAAGAAACTCCGGTGGCGAAGGTGCCTGCTCCGTTATTCAACAGGACCGAGATCGAATTGCTTCCATTGTTGGCCGCGACCAGATCTAGTTTGCCGTCCCCGTTGAGATCGGCGGCGAGCAAGCCGTCGGGGTCGGAGCCGGTGGCGAAAAATGTTGCCGCGGCAAAAGTGCCGTCTCCATGGCCGATCAGGAGCGCGATATTGCTGGTGGCCGAATCAGCGGCGGCGAGATCGACAATTCCGTCCCCGTTGAAATCTCCTGCGACGATGGCATTGGGACTGGATCCCGTCGGATAAGTGACTTGCGCCTGGAATGTTCCATTGCCAACGCCGAGGTAGACGGAAATCGTGTTGTCCGCGCTGTTAACCTCCGCGACATCGAGCTTGCCGTCTCCGTTGAAGTCGGCGGTAACGATGCTGATGGGCTCGGTTCCGGCGCTGTAGTCGACGTGGGTCTGGAAGGTGCCGTCGCCATTCCCCAGGAGAACGGAAATGTCGTACGAGGCGCGATTCGCGGTAACGATATCGGTCTTACCGTCGCCGTTGAAGTCGCCCACAGCCAGCGCGATGGCATCGGTGCCGACGGCGAATGAACTTTGCGCGGCGAAGGTACCGTCGCCATTGCCTTTCAGAATAGAAACTGAAGTAGATCCGCGGTTGATGGCGGCGAGATCAGGCTTGCCATCGTTGTTGAAATCCGCGACCACGACTCCGCGGGGATCTAATCCGACACCGAGGGCCGATCCGGCCATCGCCAGAGTTGAAACGGACGTGGAGATTTGGAATGCCTGCGCGTTGGACACTCCGCCTGCTCCGCTCTTCACCGTGACCTGCGCAGTTCCGGCAGATGCCAGGTCGGAAACAAGCAGCGAAGCCTGAAGTTTTGCCGCTGCTGACAAAGGTGGTGGTGCGGCTTGAGCCATTCCATTGAACGGTGTCTCCCGCGGCAAAGCCCGCGCCCTTCAACGTGAGAGTCGTTGCCGGACTGCCCGGGGCGAGAGTGGCGGGTGCCAGGGGCTGATGCAAGAACGGGACCGGCCCCGAGGTCGCGGTGGTACCCGTTCCAGTCAGAGTGGCTGGAATCGGCGCAATCGCCGTTGTCGGAGCGACGTTCAGCGTGGCACTGCGGCTACCCGCAGCCCCCGCGGTGAAGACGACATTGACTGTGCAGGACGCTCCGGCGGCAACCGTGGTGGAGCAGTTGTTGGTCTGCGTGAAGTCGGAAGGATTCGTTCCCTGAATCGTGATGGCAGAAATGTTCGCCGCGGATTGTCCCACGTTCGTCAGAGTGATCGGCTGAGACGCGCTCGCCGTGCCAACGGCATCGTTCCCGAAATTGAGGGTGCCTGGGGTAAGACTGATGATCGTCCCCGTTCCCGTCAAGGAGACCACTTGCGGGCTATTCGCCGCGTTGTCGGTGATGGTGAGAGTTCCGTTCACTACGCCGTTGACTGCCGGCGTAAAGGAAACGGAAATGGTGCAACTCGCGCCCGCCGCAAGAGTGGCCGTGCAGGTTCGGGTCTGCGAAAACGGGGAACTGGGCACGATGTTCGACAGCGTGAGAGATGCTGTGCCCGTGTTCGTAAGAGTGATGACTTGAGCAGCGCTCTTGGTTCCTTTGAGCTGCGTTCCAAACGTCAGGCTAGTCGGCGACAGTGTGACTGCCGGCGCTGCGCCATACGCAGACGCGCCGCAACACAGCACGATAAAGCTGAAAAGCAAGGAACATCGGAAGGTGGCGGTCCGATGGGGACGTGGCGATATCCGGGAACTAATCAAAGGAATGCCCCGCACTTTGAATTTATGAACTTAAAAGGGGAAAGCCGACTGCAGGGGAAAGGGGGGAAAAACCGAATTAAGTATGGCACAGGGACCGGCGTCTGAAAAGAGGCAGCTTCTGTGGCAGAATTCACGACCCGGAAAATCCGAAATAGAGGGCCTCAAACTGCCATGCAGGCCAGAGAAAGCCCCCAAAAATCGGAACAGTCCAAATTGCAGGGTTAAATCGCGGAAGCGCGGAGCGTAGGGCGATCCGCGTTTGTTTTAACACTACGCGACGCAAGCTAGCCCACTGCCAGAGATGACGTCCCTTCGGAAATTGCGGGAGGCTTCGCTCCCTTGATCACAAGCCACAGCATGAGTGCGATCTCGCCGAAGAAGGCGGGTTGGAAGACGGCGAACTCCTTGTCCTGATATTGCGGCGCCAGAAATCCCGTAAAACACATCACCAACCAGGCAGTACCTCCAATGAGGAGCCACACACCCACAAGTCGCGGCAGAAAACGCGACCTGTACACAAGGATACCGAGCGGGAAGAGCCATGCTCCCGCAAGCAGCAGCGTGGCGGTGAATAGATGGTCGTGCAGGCGTAGAAGCAGCAAGGCCAGCGCGTCCCGTTGAGGCTTGTCGAATACTGACAGGAAATCGGCGCCGCGCACGATCATCAGCGCACCCGCATCGGTTGTGACGTTGACCAGGTACATCGCGGCCGGCATCAGCCCGCCGAGGACTACAACCAGCATCGACAAATGACGATCGACTCTCTCGAACAGCCGGTAAAACGCCAGCACGAGGAAGATCAGCATGAGCGCGTCGAGCAGCTCACTCACCATCCCCAATCGGAAGAGCAGTTGGTGGGCGGCGATGTTGTTGACCGTTGCCGCCGCGCTTTCGTCGACGATGAGTTTGTTTGGGATATAGAGCAAACGCAGGGGACCGATCAGGATGAGGAGGAGGTACCAGATTCCAGCGGTCCGGCCGGGGTTCGAGGTCATGTTTCCTCTTTAATGTTGTCAGCGGGCGAGTTTGAGGCTGGGTGTGGTTACGGTGAAGGCGGAGGAAATGTTTCGCGGGAACAATTAGATTGCCGCTTGCCGGAGGTGGCGCCGGCACTACTGTTGGCTTCGCTGAATCAGGGCTGGTGGCGACGCTTCCGACCGTCGTCCGCGTGAGCTTTGATTGTCCCTTAACCTTTTCGCTTTCTGCCGCTTTCTATTGCGCTTTCGCGCAACCGCGGACGAATGCGTCCGGGGCTACATGCCAATGCTTTTGCATCTTGATTGACATTCGATGTATCTAACGATATATTGATCGACAGATCAAAAGTAAATTGAAAAGGAGTTCGTTTATGTACGGAAGATGTGGAACATGGTGGCGCGGAGGTATGGCGACACCTTTTGTGGGTGGTGGATTTCCATGGGGACGCGGCGGGCGATGGGGACGGTTTTTTGGCCCGGGCGAGATCCGGCTGGCGTTGCTTTCGATGCTGGAGGCCGGGCCGAAGCATGGCTACGAGTTGATGAAGGAGCTGGAGACCAAGTCCGGCGGAATTTACAAGGCGAGCGCGGGCGCGATTTATCCGGCGCTGCAGCAGCTTGAGGATGAAGGCATGGTGACTTCAGACGCCGCGGCAGGGAAGCGGACCTATTCCCTGAGCGATGCCGGTAAGGCGGAATTGAAGGGCGAATCCGACACGGTCAAACGCATTTGGCAGCGCGCCGAACAGGCAGGTGACTGGGGACCGTGGATGGGTGCAGAGGGCGCGGAGGTGATGCGCCCGGCGGCAGAGCTGATGAAGACGGCGCTCAAGGCGGCCACGCGCGGATCGCACGACTCCGCAAAGATTGCGAAGATCCGCGAGATCCTGGAGCGTACTAAGAAAGAGATCGAGGGGCTGGAAAAATCTTAAGCCGGATTTCTTTGTGGATGAAAACCCTTCACCACTAAGGACACGAAGTTTCACTAAGGAAAAACCGAACCTTAGCTGCTGTTTGCCGGTACTTGATGAACAATGAGCGCGGGCTGTTGTCCGCGCTTTCTTTTTTGAGGAACTGCGTGCGACCGGGGAAGTTATTGGCCCGACTGAAGCTGCGTCGCGAGCTGGTTGACCGCGGTGACATCGTAATAAGAGGAGAGATCGGCGTGTCCGGCCAGTGTGTCGCGTTCTTTGCCGTCGATCAGAATCTGCACTTTCGCGATGCCCGGGATGTTTGCCGAGATAGTGTGGATGAGTGACGTGACGGTGAGTTCCTCGACGAGAACTCCGGAGCGGTGATTGTTGGCGAACACGGCGTTGAGATCGATTACTGCTACGCCGGGATCGATCAGAAATACGCTGCGGATTTCCGAGCCCGCGGCGATGGAGTGCGGCGAAGATTTTTCGAGATAGAGGGACAGCAGGGCGCGGAGCAATTCTTCCGCGCGCTGCTGGCGTCCTGAGGGCAAGGGAATTTGCGCTGACTCAGCGCGTAACGTCCCATTGTCGTCATGTGCGACGAAGAGAATCACTTGCTCCGTGGGACCGGCGATGGGCGGCGCGAGCGGCCGCGTGTCGACATTCGCGACCGTCGTGGATGCGGCAGTCTTCCGCATCTTCCACGCGTAGCCCGACAGTCCCAGCGCGGCCAGCATGAGGACGGCAACTCCAATCACAAGGTGGCGAGGAATCATTGCGCGCCTCCGAGTTGATCGCGGGCTGCAGCGATGGCTGTGGCGACGGCGCTGGTGATCAGTTGCTGGTAGTCGGGCGCGGTCAGTTGCATGACGTCCGATCCCTGGGGCGCGACTTCGACGGCGATTGCCGGTCCGGTCACGCTGTTAAGAGGTCGCAACGGGGCCGCCAGATCGCGCACCGGAATCTGGCGCTTCTGCAATTCACCTGCGATCAGGCTGGCTGCGCTCTGGCTCATGGGAAGCGCGGCGTGTTGCGCCGTGTTCCACGAACGAAACGGACCGCGATCATCGCCCCCGAGCGGAAGCAGCGCGGTGTAGATGCGTACTCCTCGACCGCTGGACGCGGCGTGAAGAGCAACGTAGATCGCGGCGTGATCCGCATTGGCAAATATTGCACGCTGGTCGACGGGAAGGTTCGCGTCGGAATCCCGGAGCACGAGCGTAGTGATGCCGCGGCTCTCAAGTTCCTGGCGCAGGCTGCGGGCCAGCGCAACGGTCACATCTTTTTCAAGAAGCGTGTTGCTGAGAGTTTCACCGTGATCGTCCCCACCGTGGCTGGCATCGACCACGGCGAAGTAGCGTCGCGACACGGGAGCGGCCGGGGTGGCGACTGGAGTCGTCTGTGCCGGTTGCGGCGGCGCTGTCGGAGTTGCAGATGCAGTTGGCAAGGGAGATTGCTGTTCGGCCGTTTGCGTCGCGGGCGCGGTGGCGGCAATGGTCACGGTGCGGCCGTCATTCGAGAAACTTGCCATCACCGGGACTGTCGTGCTGACAGTGACCACCGCCATGCCGTTGCTCTCGCTATAGGTGGCGGACGGCATCGCCTTGTTGCCGAACGTCAGCGTGGGTGAGGCCGGGGCGACTACGGGTTCGCGGGCGAAGGTCATGCGCAGCGCTCCCGCTTCGGTCGCGATGCTCGGGTTTACCGGAGCGGCGAAATGGAAAACGAGTTTCGGTGGATTGTCGCCGGCGAGTGACGCCGTAAAGTGGTTGGCCACGCTGCCGATGAAGAGGCGGTCGGATTCTTCGTGCAAGCTCACGGGACCGCCGAGCACACGCGGAAGCAACGAAGCAAGCGATGACACAGGGACGAGCCCTCGCTTGTTTTCCAGCAGGAACTTTCCACCGAGGTCGGCGTCGCGTCCTTGCACCTGCGCGTGATTCTTGCCGGAAAGGAAGTCGGCTTCGGTGTTGTTATAGCGCAGGCGCCAGCGCACGTTGTCCGCCTTCGCGCTTACCTTGCCGAGCGGTTCCAGTAGTTCAAGGAGCCCGACATAATCCCGCCCTTCACGCTGCACGAGAGCAAGGGAATAATTTGCCGCGACGGAATAGATTGACAGGTGCTTCTCAGCGGGAGCGCCTGACATCAGCAGGGCGCACAACAGAACGAGGACGACGGCGCGAGCGAGAGGGCTGCGCGCGATAGGATCTCTTCGCAAGCTTGGGGGCGCGGCTGGGCGGTCCGCGACCTCGGCACGCGGTTTCGCCAGACGCAAGCGGTTAGTCCAGCGCATAGGCGGCGAGTCCGCTGAGCAACTTGGGATAGAAATCGGTAGACTTCTGCGGCATCACTTCACCGGCGAACGCGATCTCCTTCACCTTTTGGACAGGGCACGGGTTCATCAGGAACGCGACATTTGCCGCCCCGCTTCGCACTTGTCCAATGGCTTCCCCTGCATCGCGAATGTACGACAAGTTTTCCTGGTTGCGAATCGATTCTTCCGACAACTTAAGGACGCCTTCGAGCAGGCACTTGTGCAGCACGACGACGTCGAGCGACCTCTGCCGCTCAGACAGTCCAGCGAGGAATTTCGAATTCGCGGTCTTCGGGGAGTGCAGCAGAAAATTTCCCTGCTGGGTCACTGCCATAAGGGCGGTCCCGCTGCTTCCGCGGTCGCGCAACAGCGCCGCTGCCTTCGCGGCATCGAGGGCACCACTGACGGATTCGACCGTGAATATTTCGCCGGCAGATTTTCGAAACTGATCCACCGAAAATGATTGCAGCGAATGCACGACGCGATGTGTCGGCAACACGAGCAGTCCCGGATCATTGACGTTCACGAACGTCATCATCACGAATTCGTAAGGAGCCTCGGCATCGGCTTTACCCGCACTCTTTCGGCACTCGTCGCGGAAGTTCAGCGCGGTTTCGTAGCGGTGATGTCCGTCGGCGATCACCAGCTTCCGGTCGCGCATCATCTCCTGCACCGATGCGAGCACCTGCGGATCGGAAATCTGCCAGACGCGATGCGCGACTCCATATTCGTCGGTTACGTCGATCGCAGGCGCCGCGCCGGACTTGGGCCGGAGCAGGGAATCGATCTCCCCGGAATCCTCATAGAGCAGAAACAGTTGTTCGTAATGCGCCCGGGTGGCACGCAGCAGGTCGAGGCGGTCCGCCTTGGGCTTGGCCAGGGTTTGTTCGTGACGGAAGACGACCTTGGCCGAATAGTCCTCGACGCGGCCGAGTGCGATAAATCCGCGGCGCTCGCAGTTGCCGCCCGCGGGACTGGTGAAGGTCTGGGTGTAGGTATAGATCGAGGGCTGCGAATCCGGCTGCAGGATGCCTTGGCTGCGCCAGTCTCGGGCATACGCGGCGGCGCGCGTGTATACGTTCTCCACAGTATTGTCGGCCTGTTCGCGCCGACCGAGGATAATTCTGACCAGGTTGTACGGGCTGGCCGCGTAGTAACGTTCCTGCATTGCGGGAGTAATCTTGTCGTAAGGCTGGGTAACCACCTGCGATGCTGAAACTTTTTGCAGGTTGTAGCGAAGAGCGCGGAACGGATGTATGTCGGGCATAGGAAACCTTTGATTGTAACAAGATAGCGGAGGACGTCGGGGCGTGGGCAGTGGCGAGAATGTCATCCCCGGGTAATGCGGGAAAGCGCGGCATCACAGCCGATGCCGCGTCCGATCGACGTTTTAGGACTTTGTCACTAATATTTGACAAAAACTCTGCGCCGTCCCGGTTGAGCCGTGCTAACATCTGCCGCATTGAGGTGTTTATGGCCCGCCTTGAAAAAGGGCGTCGGTCATCTCGTCCGAAGGCCCTAGCTCGAAGTGCCTCCGCGGTCCTCTCCTGGGATCCGACTCTTAACGCGCTGCAAAAAAATTCGTTCGCTTTCGGGTATACGCATATGGGGCACAGGCTAGTTCTCGCCTTGATCGTATTGGGGTGTCTGGGTGTTCTGTCGTTTGGGCAAACCACAGATGTCAATGATGTTCACATTCAGCCGCGAGAGGTAGAGAAGCCGGTCGAGGCTCCGAAGGCGGAGCTGATTTCGTCCACGACGAGCCTGAGCGCCCGCGTCCGTCCACTGAAAGTGGATGTGGATCTCGTGCTGGTGCCGGTGACCATTACCGATCCGATGAACCGCCTGGTGACCGGGCTCGAAAAAGAAAACTTCCAGCTGTTTGAAGGAAACTCAGGTCAGGAGATCCGAAGCTTTTCCAGTGAAGACGCTCCGGTCTCGCTCGGTGTCATCTTCGATTCGAGCGGCAGCATGAGCAGCAAGATGGACCGGGCCAAGGAAGCGGTGATCGAATTCTTCAAGACCGCTAACCCGCAGGATGAGTTCTTCATGATCACGTTCTCCGACGAACCGGAGGACATCAGCGACTTCACCAGTTCGGTCGACGACATTCAGAACAAGCTGGTCTTCGCGGTTCCCAAGAAACGCACCGCGCTGCTCGACGCCATCTATATGGGCGTCAGCAAAATGCGGCAGGCGAAGTATCCGAAGAAGGCGCTGCTCATCATCTCCGACGGCGGCGACAATCACAGCCGCTACACAGAAAACGAGATCAAGTCTCTGGTCAAGGAAGCGGACGTAATGATCTATGCCATCGGCATCTACGATCGTTATGCTTCCGCGGTGGAAGAACGCCTGGGCCCGCAACTGCTTGGCGACATTACGGAGCTCACGGGCGGCCGAGCCTTCACCATCGACAACCCCAACGATTTGGGTGATGTGGCGACGAAAATCGGAGTCGAACTTCGCAATCAATATGTGCTGGGCTACCGTCCCACCAAGGTTGTGCGCGACGGCAAATGGCGTAAGATAAAAGTGAAGTTGTTGCCGCCGAAAGGACTGCCTCCTCTTAAGGTGTATGCCAGGACGGGATATTACGCGCCTGCTGAATAAGGGCGCTGGGGTTCTTCTAGTTCTAACGATCGTCTTCTGGGCTGGGCTGCATTCGGCGCTGCCGGCCCAGTCGCCGTCGCCCTCTGCTCCGCCGCAACAGGCTGCTCCCCAGAATCCCACTCCGCAGAACCAGGCTCCGGCGCCCGGAAAATCCGTCGACAAGCCTCCCGCGACCGATGCCCAATCCGACGACAACCAGAGACTGAATGATCAAGGCATCTTTGTCTTCAAGAAAGAAGCGGACGAAGTCTTGCTGCACGCGACTGTCGTCGACGACAAACAGCATATTGTCACCAACCTCGACCGGGCGGCATTCAGCGTTTTCGAAGACGGCAAGCCGCAGAACATCATCTCTTTTCACCATGTAGATATTCCGGTTGCGATGGGCATCGTGATCGACAACTCGGGATCGATGCGGGAGAAGCGCAACAAGGTGAACCAGGCGGCGCTCAACCTGGTGCGGTCCAGTAACCCGCGCGACGAAGTTTTCGTCGTCAACTTCAATGACGAACAATATCTCGACCAGGATTTCACCAACAATCTTCTCAAGCTGAAAGAGGCGCTCGAAAAAATCGATGCGCGCGGGGGCACGGCTCTCTACGACGCAGTCGTTGCTTCCGCCGATCACCTCAAGCAGAATGCCAGGCTCGAAAAGAAAGTCATCTTCGTCGTGACGGATGGAGAAGATAACGCGAGCAGCGAGACGCTGGAGCAGGCTGTGAAGAAATTGCAGGAAGAGGGCGGTCCTTCGGTCTACGCCATCGGCGTCCTGGGAGATGAGGAACATCCCAAGCGCGCCCACAAGGCGCTCGACATCATCGCGCAGCGTACCGGCGGAATCGCTTTCTTTCCCAAGACTCTCGACGAAGTGGACGCCATCAGCAGCACCATCGCAAACGATATCCGCAATCAATATGCGATCGGCTACAAGCCGACCACGCCGAAACAGACTGGAAATTTCCGCCAGATCCGCGTGGATGCCAAAGCCAAGGGACACGGCAAGCTCATCGTACGCACCAAGACCGGATACTATGCCGGCAGTGCCACTGCGGCCAGCGGCGGGAAATAGTACAGAGCAATCCGAGCCAGATCAGCTACTTCTCGAGTACCTGTGCCGCTGAGTCCACGAGTTGCGCTTCGTCCTGCAGCGCCTTCGCAACCCGGACAATTTCTGCGTCGGCTTCGGAATATTTCTTCTGCTCAATTCCCTCGCGCACACCCGCCACAGTCTTCACACCGTAGCCCGTATAAACGCCTGGAGCATAGAGCAAATGCTTGTACCATGAGCGGCGCGGCAGTCCGTCTTCATTCGTCAGCTTGCGTTCGCTGGCGATGAGTTGCGTGTTTAGTGCGCGCAGCCAGTCGGTTTGCGCATCACTCAACGATCCCTGTTTCTGCGCGAGCGCTTTGCGATAGCGATCCGCACTGTGCGTTAGCAGCTCCAAAGAGTTCTGCATAGGAGCGAAGTTGAGGTGGGGTGGGACCTCCTCGCGCGCTGGAGCAACCTTCGGGCGCCTCGGATCGTTCGTCGCCTTGAATACTCCCTCGTCCAGTTCCTGGTTGCGCTCGCGGATTTCATCCTGCTTGTCCGAGAGCAGCTTTTCCAGTTCCTTGATATAGGTCTGCACCGTGTCAGCGAGGTTGACGAAGTCGAATGGAAGAATTTCGGCGTCGGCCAATCGCATCACCGACGTACCGCCCGTCTGGGCCATTGCCCGTCCGAACACGAAATCGCTGTCTGAAAAATGGGTGTACCAGTAAAAATCGTCGTAGATCGAGTGATAGATACCCTGCTCATCTTCGCCGCCGTAGCCGAGGTCGAGGGTCGCGATGCCGAGGTGATCGAGAAATCCGGTGAAGTCCGTGCCAGATCCGAGCGCTGCGATGCGCAAGTCAGAACGTCCGCGCAACTCTTTCTTGTCGTCGGCGGACTTGGCCTCCGCGATCTTCGAGAGTTGCAGTCGCTGCCACACCGTCATCTTCGTTTCCGGATCTTCAATGTCGCGAGCCACGCCGTTGATGAATTTCTCGAGGCTGTGCGAACCGCCCATGTTGAGCGTTCCACGATCATTGCCATCCGAGTTGATGTAGACCGCGGCGTGCTGTCGGAGTTCGTCGGCATGCGTCTCGACCCACTCGGTCGACCCGAGCAGCATCGGTTCCTCGCCATCCCACGCTGCGTAGATAATGGTGCGCCGCGGCTTCCATCCCTGCTTGAGCAGTATTCCGAGGCCACGGGCCTCTTCGAGCAAAGCAGCTTGCCCGGACACCGGATCCTCCGCGCCATTCACCCACGCGTCATGATGATTGCCGCGAATGATCCATTCGTCCGGCGCGACGCTGCCGGGAATTTTCGCGATGACATCGTTGACCGGCTTGAGATCCCAGTTGAATTCGAGCTCCAGGTGAACCTTTGCCGGGCCCGGCCCGACGTGATACGAGATCGGCAGGGTGCCACGCCAATCATCGGGCGCCATCGGTCCTTTGAGAGCGGCGAGCAGAGGCTGTGCGTCGCCGTAAGAAATCGGCAGCACCGGGATGGCCGCGATGCTCTTCGCTTCTTTGACCGACAGGCGCTTGGCATCCGCGGTGGCTCCGATGCCGGGCGTGAGTGGATCGCCAGGGCTCACCGAAGCGAAGTCCATCACGCTACCCCGCTGCACGCCATTCGGATTGCGCATCGAGCCTTGCGGAAAAACCTCGTCGCGTGTGTAACCGTCATCGTGGGGCTCGGAATAAATGAGGCAGCCGATCGCGCCGTGTTCGGCCGCAATCTTGGGCTTCACGCCACGCCACGATTGATAGTATTTGGCGATCACGATCGCGCCTTTCACCGAGATGCCAAGGCGATCGAGTTTCTCGTAGTCTTCGGGCAGGCCGTAGTTCACGAATACAAGGGAAGCCGTGACATCTCCGTCGGGCGAGTAGGCGTTGTAGGTGGGAAGCTGCTCGGATTTCTGATTGGACGTCGGATCCACCGCCAGCGCGGGTTCTTCCAGCTTCGCAGTGAACTTCGTAGGCTCGATCATCTCCAGTACCCGCACCTTCGGAGTCGGGAAGAGCACGTTGAAGGTCTCGATGTGGGCATCGAATCCCCACTCCTTGAAGTGCGCCAGAATCCACTCGGCATTGTCTTTGTCGTAAGGCGATCCGACGTGGTGTGGACGCGCGCTCATGCGGCGCATGTATTCACGCAAATTGTTGGCGTCAGGAACAGCGCGGAACTTCGTCTCCCACTCGCGCTCGCTCTGGCTCGAATTCTTTGAGTATCCCGCCATCGGAGCCTCGTCCGCCCCGAGCGAAGAACTGGGGATAATCAACGAAGAAGCCAGCAGGGCCGCGGCAACACGTCGCATGTGATTCCTTTCAACCTGTGAATGGCGGGCAATTATAAAGGACGTTCGCTCTGATGGGGGATGGTGTGGGCTGAAATGGACTGCCGCAAGAGGCTTCCACCACACAGGACACGAAGTTCCACGAAGGAATGCCTGCAAGATTGCCGAGCGAATCCAAGAGGTTGAGATTAAGGTTTGAGTTTTCCTTCGTGGAACTTCGTGTCCTTTGTGGTGAAAGCCTTCCCCGAGAATTGACGGTTCTCCAGCCTGCTGCGTACCCTGTAAGGTGACTTCCAAGACCTCAGAAATGTCCCGCCTGCGCGTTGCCGACGACATCACTCAACTTGTCGGTGAAACTCCCATGCTGCGGATGAAACGGCTGGTTCCAGCCGGTTCCGCGGACGTTTTCGCGAAGCTCGAATACCTGAATCCAGGCGGCAGCGTAAAGGATCGGGCAGCCATCGGCATCATCCGCCCGCGCCGAGCAAGACGGCAAACTCAAGCCGGGCGGAACCATCGTCGAGGCGACCGCGGGAAATACCGGCATCGGGCTGGCGCTGATTGGAGTGAACCGCGGCTATAAGGTGAAGCTGTTCGTGCCGGAGCGGTTCTCAGAGGAGAAGGTCAAGATCATGCGAGCCCTCGGCGCCGAGGTCACTCGCACTCTCGACGCAGAAGGCATGCAGGGCGCGATCCGGCAAGCAAAAGAATTAGTGGCTACCGATCCCACCGCATTCATGGCGGGACAGTTTGAGAACCTGGCGAATCCTGACTATCACTACGAGACGACGGCTCGCGAGATCTTCGAGCAACTGGATGGACGCGTCGATGCCCTCGTCGTGGGATGCGGCACGTCTGGAACGTTCTCAGGCGTCGCGCGCTATCTGAAAGAGAAGTTGCCGGGCATTCTCGCGTATGCCGTTGAAACGCAGGGTTCGATACTCGGGGGAGGTCCGCCGGGCCCGCACAAAGTCGAAGGCATTGGCGCAAGCTTCATTCCGAAGACGTTTGATCGCTCCGTCTGCGACGAAGTGCTCATGGTTATGGACGACGAAGCTTTCGGAATGGTGAAAGAACTCGCGGCGAAAGAAGGGGTGTTGGCTGGATCGAGTGGCGGCGCGGCCGCCTTCGCTGCGCTGAAAATTGCTAAAAAATTGGGTGCTGGAAAGCGCGTCGTTACGATTATTCCTGATTCGGCTGAGCGATATCTGTCTAAGAAAATCTTTGAGGGTGGGATGTAAAGACTCCGCAGATCTGTTTCGTTTTGATCGTAATGGGGGCGCTTTTTGTTGTTTGATCTCTTCCTAAAACCCATGGCGCTGGCACGCCAACCCGGACGAATGCGTCCGGGGCTGCACGATAACGACTGTTCAACGTTTCGAGTGATTTATCCATGAAACCAAAGAAAACGGCTAATCTCGGCTTTGCCACTCGCGCTATCCACTCTGGACAGGAGCCCGATCCACTGACCGGAGCGGTCACCGTCCCGATCTATCCAACCTCGACCTACGTGCAGCAGGGAATTGGCGAGCATAAGGGTTACGAATACTCGCGCGTGTCGAATCCGACGCGCACGCGTCTGGAAGAAAATCTTGCCGCGCTCGAAGGTGGAATTGGCGCCCGCGTCTTCGCCAGCGGCATGGCCGCGATCAATGCGATCGTCACCATGCTGAAGTCTGGCGATCACGTGGTTTGCGGCAACGATCTTTACGGTGGAACTCCGCGGCTGTTCAACCAGGTGATGGCCGGGTTCGGACTGGAGTTCACGTACGTCGACACTGCCGACGCGCAGAACGTCGAGGGCGCGATTCGCAAAAACTCGCGGATGGTCTATGTGGAGACGCCGACCAATCCGCTGATGCGCATCAGCGATCTTGCCGCGATCAGCGCCATCTGTCGGCGGCGCAAAGTCTTGTTGATCGTCGACAACACATTCATGTCACCGTACTTCCAGCAGCCCCTGGTGCTGGGCGCGGACATGGTTGTGCATTCGACCACCAAGTTTCTGAACGGCCACAGCGACGGACTGGGTGGAGTCGTGGTCTGCGCGCGCGAAGAACACGCCGAGAAGCTGGCATTCCTGCAGAAAGCTGCGGGAGCGATTCTCTCTCCGTTCGAGTGCTGGCTGGTGTTGCGCGGGGTGAAGACGCTGGCCGCGCGCATGGAAATTCATGACCGCAGCGGCCGCATTGTTGCGGATTTCCTGTCGAAGCACAAGAGGGTCAAAGCCGTGTTCTATCCCGGATTGGCGAATCATCCCCAACACGCGCTGGCCAAGCGCCAGATGAGCGGGTTCGGATCGATGATCACCTTCGAAACCGGATCGCTGCAAAATGCGAACAAGATGCTCAAAAAAGTGCGGGTGTGCTCCCTGGGCGAATCGCTGGGAGGAGTTGAGACTTTGATCTCGCACCCAGCCACCATGACGCACGCGGCGCTCGGGGTAAAAGGACGCAAGGCGATCGGAATTACCGATGGCTTGGTCCGAATCTCGGTCGGGATTGAAGATGTAGACGACCTTCTCGATGATCTTGATCAGGCGCTGAATGCGATAAGCTAGCGGCCGCCGCCGATAGCGAGGATTGCGCCTGTTGTATACGAGGCGCTTGGCGACAGCAGCCAGAGAACGCCTTCGGCAATTTCGTCGGGAAGACCAGCGCGCTGCATGGGGATGGTTCCCATTAACCGCTGAAGCCGGCCGGGTTCGCCATTTGCCGCGTGAATATCGGTGTCGGTGAGGCCGGGTGCTACAGCGTTTACGCGAATGCCCTCGGTTGCTACTTCGCGAGCCAGGCCAATGGTGAAGGTGTCGATCGCGCCCTTCGATGCGGCGTAATGCACCCACTCACCTGGCGATCCCGTGTGCACTGCGCGTGACGAAATATTTACGATCGCGCCGCCCGTACCTCCACGGCGTGTCGACATCCGACGTACCGCCTCGCGAGCGCATAGCATCGACCCTGTTACGTTGACCGCGAATACGGCCTCGATAGCGTCGAGCGTGACCTCTTCTACGCGCGCAAAGCCTCCGGTGACGCCGGCGTTGTTCACAAGACCCTTGATCGGTCCGAGTTCCCGCTCCGCTGTTTCAAACAAGTGCAGGATGTCTTTCTCTTTGGAAATATCGGCATGAATGGGAAGAGCTCGTCCGCCTGCCGTTTTGATCTCGTCCGCGATCTGAGTGGCCTCCGATTCACCGGTGCAGAAATTGACTGCCACCGCGTATCCACGATGTGCAGCCAGTCTGGCGATGGACGCGCCGATTCCACGGCTTGCGCCGGTGACGATAAGAGTTCCTTGATTCAGCACAACGCCCGCCTCGCTCAGACATTCCTCCGGAAGAACACGAACGATGACCTGGAAATCGCGATCCCGCTATTTCTCGACCACGGCCACGGCGTCGACCTCGAGCATCAACTCAGGCCGGACCAATCGCTTCACGAACACCAGCGTGCTAGTCGGTGGCTCCGCGGTGTTGACGTACTTGTCGCGGATTTCCCGCAGAGCCGGGAGTTGCGAGGCGTCGACGGTTTCTGCGCAGTAGTAGTTCAGCTTGACGACGTTGCTGAAGTTTCCGTGTGCGGCCTCGACGGCTGATTTCAGATTCTCGAATACCTGCTGTACCTGCGCCCGGAAATCATCTTTGCCAACCAGATTGCCGGAGCGGTCCAGCGCTACCTGTCCAGCGATATAAACGATCTTGCCGCCGTTGATCTCGGCCACATGAGAGTAGCCGGTTGGTTTCGCAATAGTCTCCGGATTGAATAGCTTGTAGTTCGGATGAGATGGAGCCTTCGCCGCCGCCTCGGAACCTGCTTTCTTGCTTTGCTGCGCTGATGCGACTGTCGCCAGAAGCATGCACAGAAAAACGCTGACAACGTGCCCGGAATAAATGCGCATGAAAACCCTCCATATGAGTCCTGAAAAATCCGTTCAGGGAAGAGATGCGGCTTATGCCCTCACGGCTTCGCGTTTTCCGTGCATGATCTGCACCACGGAATCATAGAGTCGACGTCGGGTCTCGTGGCGCTGGTAAGCGCGCGTGATGTAGCGGACGTGGACTTCAACCCCCGAACCTGTAGGGACGACGTTGATTCCTGGCGTCGCCTTCAGCGTTTTGGCGCGATAGTGATTCGTGGTCTGCGCCCATTCGGCTTCGGCTTTGCCTGCATTTTCCTGCGTGTCTTTCTCGACTAACTTCTGAATACTGTCGATCACAGTGTAGGGATCCTGGCTGGCCGGAACCAGGATATCGAGTTCGTCCCACATCCATTGACCGGAACTTGTGAAGTTGAAGAAGTGGCCTTCGATCGCGAAACTGTTGACGAACGAAACACGGCGTCCCGTGGGGTGACTGGAGTCGGTCCAGTTACCGGTTTCGAGCAGAACGGTTTTGAGCAATCCGATCTCGACGACTTCGCCGCCGACGCCGTTGATCTCGACCCAATCGCCTACCCGAATGCCGTTGCGTCCCATCAGGATGAACCAGCCGAAGAAGGCGACGATAAAATCTTTCATCGCGACGGTAAGACCCGCACCGGCCAACCCGAGCACGGTCGTCGTTTGCGTCGGCATGCCAATCACGATAAACAGCCCAACCAGCGCGCCAATTGCCTGTAGTCCGAATTTAACGACGGTCCGCATCGTGTCGATGCGCTTGTTCTCCTCCGACATCCCAATAAATATGCGATCGACCAGGCGGCTCAAAAGATAAACGACAAAGAGGACAACAAGAATCCAGAGCACCGCCTGAATCATGTGGTGGAGCGCGGAGCGCTCGCGCGCCTCGACCAATCCGATCCAGCGAGCATAAATGTCGTTCAGGTCCTGTTCGTCCTGGATGCGGCGACCCCGATCGGCGAGGTTCTTCTGATCGAGCGTGTACTGCTTCAGCGAGTCCATGGCTGATTTCGCGGCAGCCTTGGAGTCGTCGCGGCTGGTGGTGTTTGTATGTTTCGAAAATCCCGTTGCTTGCTGCTTCGCGGCGTCGCGGCTTTGCTTGTCCTTCTCGACCTGGGCCGCCAATTGAGCGCGCCGCTTGATCAGTGAACTTTGCTTCTGCACCGCCTCGTCGAGCGCCTGGTTGAGCAAAGCCTTTTTCTCACGCAGCGCCTGCCATGCACGAAACACACTCAACAATGTGTGCGCCTGAAAGTCCTGCTCGCGAGGATTCACTGCCGAGCCGACGATAGATCGCGGATTGTGCTCACCTTCCTCATGCTCCGTCTGCAATCGCTTCAGCTTCGACTGCGGATCTCCCCCGGCTTGTTCGAGATCTTCCGTTGCGTCGTCGAGTTCGTCCTGGTCCAGATCCGCCTGCGCCTTCGCGACATCGATCTGGTCTTGCAGATTGTCTTTCTGTGCATCGGGAGCAGTCGCTAACTTCTTGGTAAGTTGCGCCACATTTTCCTGGTCCTCTTTCACCGCCTGCTCGCCCTTGTCGCGCCGCGCCGCGATCTTTACGGCCTCGGGCGAGAGCGGCGGTGGATTCTGCTGGGCGGTTCGCAGAGAGTCGAAAAATGCGAGATCGACTTCATGGTCTCCAACCTTGGCCGCCTCGTGCGCAAGAGCCTGCTCCTCTGGCGTGGACGCCATTGTTCCCATGCGCTGTGCGGTCAACAACGGACGCTGGTCCACCAGCGGATGCTCGGACCCAGCCGCCCTACGGCCGGATCCTTTCTTCGTCTGAACCGCCTGCGTGTCATCCGCCTGTTCAGGAAGTTCGCGCGTCCAAAGCATGCCGCCGACGGCCGCAGCCATAAGCAGAAGCAATACGATCCCGATGATCCATTGACGTAGTTTCATAAACAATTCCTGGTCGCGGAATTAGTTGCTGTTCGCGACCCTCGTCTCTGATGCAGTTGTTGGAAGAAGTGTGAGACCACTTTAGCAAGAAAGGACCCCCGGCCGCGACGGCAATTGACCGCTCGAGTGTGCAGTGCAACCCGCTGTCCGCCGTGCACCCATTCGTAACCTTTTACGGGGCGACGCCCGCATCTACGATGTGCAGAGGCACATGCGGGAATATCTTCAATCGATTGTCGACGAACCGTGGAAGCCAGTATCGCGGCCGGCCTTGGTGGCGTGGCTGATCTTCTATGTGACCTTCCTCGGCTACGCCTTCTCAGAGCATGGCGAGTTTCTTTTCATCGACAACGCCAATCTCGTCGTTCACGAAGGCGGGCATAATCTCTTCGGTTGGTTCGGTCCTACTCTCGGATTATGGGGAGGCACGTTGTTGCAGTGGCTGGTTCCGCTTTTGCTGGCCGCATACTTCTTCACGCAGCGGCAGCCTGCTGGCTTCGTCTTCTGCCTGTTTTTCTTCTTCGAGAACTGGCTCTACACCGCGACCTACATGGCGGATGCCCGGGCGCAGATTTTGCCACTGGTTACGACCGGAGATCCGGATTTCGTGGAACACGATTTCTACGCAATCTTCTCGAGCCTGGGCGTACTCAGTCTGGACACCAAAATCGCAATGGTCGTCCGCGGGTTAGGCTGGGCCGGTATGCTATCGACGGTTGCGTGGTGGGGAAGCCGGATACGGGAGTCGGCTAGCCGCTCGAACTCGGTGGCCGAAAACTAACTTTCGCTGTCCAATCAGTTCAGCGAAGGCGTAAGATCAATCGCGTTTGACGGAGGCCTATGTTCCCGAAACTCCGGCTCATCGTTCTCCCAATTCTTATAGTGTGCTGCGTTACAGCGCTTCGTGCCCAGTCGTATGAGGACGAGCTCAGTCAGGGAGTGCGCGCCCGTAGAGCGTCTCATATTGACGAGGCTATCCAGCATTTCCGGCGGGCAACGGAAATTGATCCTGGCCAAGTTGAAGGCCACATGGACCTGGCGACCGCCTATGCCGATAACTTCATTCCCGGTGTTGAATCCCAAGAAAACATTCTCATTGCGTACCAAGCCATTGAGCAATATCAGCAAGTTCTCGACACGGGCGCCGCCGCCGCGTCACATGCCAAGGCTGCGAAGGGAATCGCCTATATCTACCTGATCTTGAAAAAATGGGAGGATGCCAAGACTTATTATTTGCAGGCCTCAGAAGTCGATCCAAAGGACCCTGAGACTTACTATGCGATTGGCGTAATCGATTGGACCCGAATCTATCATCCACGCATGGAGGCCCGTGCGGCCTTCAAACTTCGTCCCGAACAACATCTGGACGCGAAGATTCCAGAGCAAAAACAGCTTTGTGACAACCTGCGATCGGAGAACTCTTCGATTATCGAGGAAGGAATTTCCAGCCTGAGCCGAGCCGTCGAACTGCGTCCTGACTACGACGGCGCGATGGCTTACATGAACCTGATGTATCGCGAGCGAGCAGATTTGAATTGCGAAGACGAGGCTGCCCGTGCACAAGATCTGGTAACCGCGGACAAATGGGTTGATAAGACTCTAGCAGTGAAAAGGGTGAAGGCAGGACGAGCGGCACGCCAAGCGGCTTCTACGGAGCCCAGTCCCCGATAAATACATTGGTTTCGTGCGGGGCCTTCGCGTTGCGGTTCGACGCCCATACGAGCTTCTTTCCGTCGGGCGAGAACATGGGGAATCCGTCAAAGCCGTCCGAGTGCGTCACGCGTTCCAGTCCGCTGCCATCTGGATTGATCAGCCAGAGCTCGAAATTCCCCATACCCCCGGTGGCGTGAGTTTCCGGATCGTAGTTCGACGCAAAGATGATCCGCTTGCCGTCGGCGGTGAATGCGGGGCCAAAGCTGGCCGCGCCCAGATTGGTGATCTGTTTCTTGCCGCTGCCGTCGGCGTTCATGATCCAGATTTCAAGCGATGTGGGCCGGATGAGATTTTGCCCAAGCAATTCCTTGTAATCCGCAATATCTTTTTCGCTTTGCGGATGGTAGGCGCGATAGACGATCCACTTGCCGTCCGGAGAAAACGTCGGACCACCATCGTAGCCAAGTTCGTGCGTCAACTGCTTTACGTTTTTGCCATCGGCATCCATCGTATAAATATCGAGATCGCCATTCCGCATCGATGTGAACGTAATTCTCTTGCCGTCGAGCGAGATTGTGGCCTCGGCGTCATAGCCTTGCGTGGTGGTGAGTTGCTTCAGGTTCGAGCCATCCGGATTCGCCGTGAAAATGTCGTATCCCGAATACACGGCCCATACATACCCCTTCGAAAAATCAGGACGCGGCGGGCACTCGGCATTCGCCAGGTGCGTCGATGCGTAAAGAATCTTCTTGCCGTTGGGATAGAAGAAACTGCAGGTAGTACGGCCCTTGCCGGTCGAGACCATGCGCTGGTCACTGCCGTCGATGTTCATCGTGAAGATCTGATCGCACTTCACGTCACCGTGCGAGGACTGGTAGATGAGTTGCTTGCCGTCGGCGGAGAAGTATGCCTCGGCGTTCTGTCCGCCGAATGTCAGTTGATGCACGCTCTGCAGGTGCTTTTCCTGCGGCGTCGCCATGTCGGCGGTGTTGGGAGATTGAGCGGCAGCGGTCAGCGAGGCTGCCACCGCCAGCGCTATGAAGAATAAAAATCGTCGCTTCATGAGATCGCCGCTAGTGTACCGCAGCAGGGAGCCTCTATTGCTGCAAGATCTGACCGGGGTGCGGACGAACCTGCTCGTCCTTGATCTCTTTTGCTTCCCAGCCTCCACCAAGCGCTTTCACCAGATAGACGGAACTCACCATTTGCTGGCCGCGTAACTGAGTTTCAAGCCGCTCGCTTGAAAGCAGTGTCGTTTGAGCCGTGATCACGTCCAGATAGTTGGTGACGCCGCCGACATATCGGTTGTTGGCGATCTCCAGAGCGCGCCGGGCATCTTCGACCGCCGCGCCTTGCGTGGAGAGAGCTTGCGACAACGTGGAAAGATTGCTGATGCCGTCTTCCACCTGCTGGAACGCGGTCAGCACCGATTGCCGATAGTTCGCCACAGATTCATCGTAAGCCGCACGGGCAGCAGCAAGATTCGCGCGATTGCGCCCGCCCTGCAGGATCGGCTCGAGCGCGTCCGCGCCCAGTGACCAGAACAAGCTCGGCGCACTGAGCAGCGAAGCGATGTCGGTACTCTGCCAGCCTCCCGAGCCACTCAAAGTGATATGCGGATAAAAAGCTGTCCGCGCGATACCCACCTGCGCATTCTGGTACGCCATCTCGCGCTCCAGAGTTGCAATGTCGGGACGCCGCTCCAACACATCCGAAGGCACGCCCAATGGCACAGGCGGTGGATTGGCACTCAGAGGAGCGACTACAACACTGAACGTCGAAGCGGGCTGTCCGACGAGGACGGCAATCGCATGCTCATATTGTGCGCGAGATTGCTGCACCAGGGCCGCCTGCGAGATCGTGGAATCGAGCACGGTGGCCTGCTGCGCAACTTCGAGGCCGCTGGCAACTCCGCCATCATGGCGGCGCTTGATTAAATCCATGGCCTTCTGCTCGGAGTCGACTGACTCCTGCACCACCTTGTACTCGGCGTCGAGTTCGCGCAACGTGAAGTAGTCTGCCGCCAGTTCTGCCGTGAGGACTAGCTGGACGTTCGCCAGATCGGCGGCGTTGGATTGTAAGGTCGCATTCGCTGCTCCCAGATTTTTGCGCACTCGCCCGAACAGGTCCGCTTCGTAGCTCACCGAAAACGGGATGGAATAAACATTCTGCGTGTAAGGACGCGCTCCGATCACGGCGGCGGAAACTCCGTTCAGCGGACGGTTTCCCGATCCACGCTCGCGCACCAGATTCGGATCGGTCGCAACTTGCGGGAAAAAGTTCGCCGTTGCCACACGAGCCAGTGATCGGGCCTGGTTCAGGCGATCGCGCGCGGCCGTCAATGATTGATTCGCTTGCAGCAGTTGCTGTTCGTAACCGTCAAGCGCGGGATCGTGAAAAACTCCCCACCATGTGCCCTTGGGGATCGCATCCTTCGGAGCGGCCTCCTGCCAGGGTGGCGTCGTCTTCCACGTATCAGGCGCCGGAGCGGGTGCCTGCGCGCGGCTGTACCTGGGCCCGACTGTGCAGGCTGTCGCGAGCATGATGCATGCAAAAAGGATGGGAATGAATGACCGCCTCAACGCCCGCTTCCTTTCTGTCCGCTCGGTTGATCCTGTTTCTGCAGCGGAGCATTCTCCTGTTCCTGCGGACTTTTAGGTTGCTGTTGTTGCTGTTGCTGCGAATCTTGATTCTGCGATGGTCCTTGCGCAGCCGAAGCGATGTTGACCTCCTGCCCTTCTTCCAGCGAATCAGGAGGGTTGATCACGACCTGGTCGCCGGGCGCGATGCCTCCAAGGATTTCCAGCGACGCGCCATAGTCGCGGCCAATACTGATCGGCCGCAATTGGATCTTCTTGTCCGATCCAACGACGGCGAGCCGAGGTCCCTCAGAGCGGAACAACATGGCGTTCACCGGGATGGTGACCTTGTCTACATTCGATCCGATGGCGAAATGGACTTCGCCGAACGAACCGGGCAACAGGCTCCCGTCCTTATTAGGGACGTCAACCTCGGTGAGCAGCGTGCGCGTTGTGGGATCGATCGACTGAGCGGTGCGCGCAATCTTGCCGGAGAACTTCTGTCCAGGAAATTCCTGCAACGTCACCGTCGTGGTGGACCCGACTTTGATGTACGCCGAGTACGCCTGCGGGACGCTGGTGTAGACGCGCAGAGGATCCACGCGCGCGAGATCGAACAATTCGCGCCCGGCAGCACCCGCTCCGGCATTGATCAACGCTCCAGGATCGACGTTACGCTTGGTAAGAACACCGGAGAATGGCGCGTAGACTTTCTTGAAGCCCTCCAATTGTTCGAGCCGTCTCACGTTCGCGTCCGCCGAAGCCAGGTTGGCCTGTGCCTGCTTGTAGCCGCTAGTCTGCTGGTCGGCTTCCTGCGCGGACACTGAATCGCTCTTGCGCAGATTTTCCCAGCGGTCCGCGCTGATCTTGGCCAGCTCGACTTGCGCGACGATCTGCTGCCGCGCGGCGCGGGTTTGATTCAATTCCTGGTCCACTTCCGGCGTGTCGATCGTCGCGAGCAGCTCACCTTCTTTTACGTGGCTCCCAATGTCCCTGTACCAGCGCACCAGGTATCCACTGGTCCGGGCATAGATCGGAGATTCCTCGAAAGCCTGCAACGTGCCGGGCAGAACGAGTTCTTCGTTCGGCTTCTCCGCCGTAGGATGAACGATCGCAACAGTCGGAATCACGTCGCGCTCAGTTTCCTTGGCGAGAGCTCTTTCGTGAGTAACGTGACTGATCAGCGTAAGTACGCCGGCGACGATGAGAATGACCAGAACAACGCCGACGATCATCAGCGCCGTACGCGGAGGGGCAGGAGGCATGTCCGGCGCGGGCTCAACGCTGGCCTGTTGATGGCGCGAACGTTGCTGCATCTGCGAGATCTCTTCATCGCGCTGCGCCTGGACGCCGTGCGGATGATTCTCGTCCCCTGGCTGCTCCGAGTTGCCGGGCTTTTTGTCCTCTGCCACCGGGGTTGATTTCGTCGTGTAGTCTGCGCTCATTCTTGGCTCCGCTGTCCCGTTCAGTCTTCATTAATTGCCACTACCGCTATGCTTGTTGCGCGCGGTCGCGTTTTGATTCGCGACGGCTATGAAAAATTGCGAATACGCTGGGAACGAAAAACAGTGTAGCGACCGTGGCGAACAACAATCCGCCGATTACAGCGCGTCCCAACGGCGCGTTCTGCTCGCCGCCTTCACCGAAGCCCAATGCCATCGGTACCATGCCGATGATCATGGCCAAAGCCGTCATCAGCACCGGGCGAACGCGGGTATATCCGGCTGAAACCGCCGCCTTCACCGCCGGAATGCCTTCATCCATCTGCTCGCGCGCGAAACTCACCATCAAGATGGAGTTCGCGGTGGCGACTCCCATGCACATGACCGCACCCGTAAGCGAGGGCACGTTCAATGTCGTACGCGTCAGCAGCAAGAACCAGCAGATTCCCGCCAACGCACCAGGCAGGGCCGTGATGATGATGAAAGGATCGAGCCACGACTGGAAGTTGATAACGATGAGCAGGTAGACCAGCAGAATGGCGCCAACCAGGCCGACTCCCAGTCCGAAGAACGACGAGCGCATCGTTGCCACCTGCCCGCGCACGACGATATGCGTGCCACGCGGTAAATCCTTTTCGAATGTCTTCAGGATTTTATCGGTGTCGGCGGCCACAGCACCCAGATCGCGATCCTGAGTGTTGGCATAGACATCGATGGTCGGTTGCACGTTCCAGTGGCTCACGGTCGCAGGGCGCACGGCCGGAGTGAGTTGCACAAGGTTTCCCATCAACTGCGATCCCCGGCCCGAGATCACGGGCACATTCATCAGGTCATCGAGGTCGGTCATGCGGTACTGCGGTGACTGCACGGCGATTTGATACGTGACCTTGTTCTTGGGATTGAGCCAGAAGTTCGGCGAGGTCTGAAAACTTCCGCTGAGCGATACCAAGGCGCTTTGGGCGACGTCGCGGGCGGTCAGGCCGACCTGCGTCACTCGGGTGCGCTGAATGTCCATTTGCAGAGTGGGCAGCGAGAACATCTGCTGCACGTGGACGTCGGCGGCGCCCGGAATGTGCCGCATCCGGTTCGCGATCTGCTGGCCCAGCGAGTAGCTGCTTTGCATGTCCGTGCCGACGATTTGAACGTCGATGGGCGCTGGCAGGCCAAAGTTAAGGATCTGCGTCACGATGTCCGCCGGTTGAAAGAAGAACTCCACTCCGGGAAAGCGCCGGGGAAGCGACTGGCGAAGTTGCCGCATAAGGTCAGCCGTCGGCGGATGCTGTTCCGGATCGAGCGCGATCAGAATTTCCGCATCGCTGGTGCCGATGGTTCCACTCGAACTGTACGACTGGTTGATCCCGGAATTCGGTAGACCGATGTTGTCGAGAATCGTCTGCAACTGTCCATGCGGGATCTGTCCGCGCAAATATCCTTCAATTTCGTCGCAGAGGCGGGCCGTCTCTTCTACACGCAACCCGGCCCTTGCGCGAACATGAAGCCGGAGTAATCCAGCGTCAACCTGAGGGAAGAAATCCTGCCCGAGGAAAGAAAACAATCCGAGCGACAATACACAGAACGCAAGGAAGCCGATGACAAACACGCCGCGGTGCTCGAGCGTGGTCTCCAGAAGCGCTTCATAGCCGCGCCGGAAGTTTTCAAACTTTCGCTCGAAACCTCGCTGAAAACGTCCCAGGAAAGAGCTCGGTGCTTCCTCGCGATGTTCGTGTCCTCGCATGATGTACATGACGAGAGTGGGGATCAACGTTCGCGAGAGCAGGTAACTGGCCAGCATGGCGAAACTCACCGCTTCGGCCAGAGGCACAAACAGGAACTTTGCCACGCCACTGAGGAAGTACATCGGCACGAACACGATGCAGATGCTCAACGTCGATACGAGAGCGGGAACCGCGATCTGCTGTGCGCCATCGAGAATTGCCTGCCGCATTTCTTTCCCCATGGCCAGGTTGCGCTCGATGTTCTCGATTTCGACGGTCGCATCGTCCACCAGGATGCCGACGGCGAGCGCCAGACCTCCGAGCGTCATGATGTTGATCGTCTGCCCGATCGCTCCGAGCAAAATGATCGAGACGAAGATCGAAAGCGGGATGGATATCGAAATGACGATTGTCGGGCGCCAGTCTCCAAGGAAGAGAAGGATCATGGCGGCCGTCAGCGCCGCGGCAATCAACCCTTCGCGCAAAACGCCGTAGATGGAAGCGCGTACGAAAAGCGACTGGTCGAACAGGGAAGTGATCTTGAGTTCCGGAGGCAGAGCTTGTGAGGCCTGCTCCACGATACCGTGGATCCCCTTTACGATCTGCAGTGTCGATGCTTTGCCGTTCTTGTAGATCGACATCAGGGCGCCGCGATTGCCGTCCTGGCGCACGATGTTGGTCTGCGGAGCGAATCCGTCGCGGATGTGCGCGACATCGCGCATGTAGAGCGTCGCGCCGTTCACCGTTTTCACCGGAAGCTCGTTCAACTCCGCGATGGTTTGCGGCGTGCCATTCATCTCCACGTCGTATTCCAGCGGGCCCAGTTTCATGGTTCCGGATGGAAGAATAATGTTCTGCGCGTTGACCGCGCTCACGATGTCATTCGGCGAGAGCCCGTACGATTGCAGTTTCGCCAGGTCGAGGTCTACCTGGATTTGCCGCAACTTGCCGCCATACGGGTACGGCGTGGCGGCTCCCGGCACTGTCGCCAGAAAATTACGAAGGAAATTTTGCCCAAGATCGAAGAGGTCTTGCTCGGGAAGCGTCTTGCTGCTCAGACCGAGCTGAATTATCGGAGTGGTCGAAGCGCTGTAGGAAATGATCAGCGGCGGCGTCGTGCCCGGCGGAAGCTGCCGAACTGAAGTTTGAGAGATCGCTGTAATCTGCGCGATCGCGCCTTGAACGTTCGTTCCCGGACGGAAGAAGACCTTGATCACGCCGAGTCCATACACCGACTGGGACTCCATGTGCTCGATGTCATTTACGGTCGTCGTGATTCCGCGCTCGGAGTTAGCCACAATGCGGTCAGCCATATCCTGCGGCGCCATCCCCGTGTAGAACCAGACGACGGAAACGACTGGGATATCGATGTCAGGAAAAATGTCGGTAGGAGTTCGCAGGATTGTAAGCGGCGTCAGGATGATAATCACCAGCGCCATCACGATGAACGTATAAGGACGTCTTAGGGCTAATGCAACAATCCACATTGGCTGTAATTACTCCCCAAAAACTCGACAAAATAATGCGATCGGCCTGCCCCAAGTGGCTCCTGCAAGTTCTATTCTAGATTCGATACTGATCGTATCGGATTCTAATTATCGTCCTGTCATTATATGGTACGGTAGAGCAATGCGGCAAAGCCCCGCTGAAACGACCTACAGTAAAACCCCGAACGGAAAGCGGCCTCCGGGCAGACCGCGCAGCGAAGAGGCGCGCCAGGCGATCCTGCGCAGCACGCTGAAGATCCTTGGCGAAACCGGTTTTTCCGAGTTCACGATCGAAGAGGTGGCGGACCGCGCCGGTGTCGGGAAGGCGACCGTCTATCGCTGGTGGCCCAACAAGGGGGCCCTCATCGCTGATGCATTTGCCAGCAGCACAAAACGAAATCTTCACTTTCCTGACACAGGTGCCCTCGCCAAAGACATCAGCCGCCAGATGCACCAGTTGGTCAAGATTTTTACCAGCCCGCGCGGACGCATCGTGTCCGCCATCCTCGCCGCCGGGCAGACCGACGGGGAACTGATCGCCGCCTTCCGCGAGCGCTTCCTCATGCCTCGCCGCCGAGAAGCCTATGCGACTCTGCGACGGGGTATTCAGCGCGGCGAGTTGCGCCGGGACATCGATCCTGACCTTCTCCTCGATTCGCTCTACGGTCCGATCTATATGCGGTTCCTGATCCAGCATGCCCGCCTGACCCCCGAATTTACCGACCGCGTTTGCGCCTTGGTTCTGGGTGGAGCGCGCCCAAAGCGCACCCC
The DNA here is from genome assembly GCA_963820895.1 of uncultured Acidobacteriota bacterium. Taxonomy (GTDB): domain Bacteria; phylum Acidobacteriota; class Terriglobia; order Terriglobales; family Acidobacteriaceae; genus Sulfotelmatobacter. Next base: position 645,830 of record CAWGBW010000008.1, on the reverse strand, counting down.
GGGAGGGCGGGCCAGACGAAACGGTCGGCTGAGATAGTCACGCTGCCTCAAAAGCTTCGCTCTAAAGCCAAAAACTGCGGCCCACTATCTAGTGATTGCCTCACGCTCCATTCATTGAAATCAGTCAGTTAGCGAATGAGACGCGATTGATCTGCCCTGCATTGCGCCGAGCCAGACGACGCATTACAAGTTGGCTACTACACATTCTCGTAAGCAGTCCGAAGGAGCGTCATGAGGCAGGCCCGTCTATTCGTCCTAAGTCTGGTTCTCTTCGCCGGTTCTACCTGGTCGCACGCGCAGCAGTCGTATGACGCCGTTCCCCAAAGCATCGAGTCTCTGCGACAGATTGCCTCCTCGAAGACGGAGTTCACGCTCGATCATTCCATGCTGATCCTCGCCTCGAAACTCGACTCAAACGACGAGGACCTTCGGCGTGTGATCGCCGGCGTAAGTGGAGTTTCCGTCCATCGCTATCGTTTTGCACAGTCCTGGATGTATGACCCCCAAGCCGTCACCGAGGTCAAGAACCAGTACCATGCCGCCGGGTGGAAGCAACTCATGAACAATCATCCGAAGGACGGCGGCCCGGGTGACACCGAACTGTGGATTCACTTCCAGAACAACGCCATCAGCAACATCGCGATCCTGTTTGCCCGGGCCAACGAAGTCACCTTCATCGAAGTCTCCGGGTCGATCAGCCCGCTCGACCTCTCTCACCTCGGCGGGCACTTTGGCATACCCAAGATCGAAGGTGGCGTGACCGTGCCGAATCAGTAACATCCATAGCGTAAGCTCATCGAACTCAAGCCAGAAGGCGCTGTAGTTTGAGGTGTCCTTCCGACGCGACTGGCCGGTCCGTCGGCTTGTCGCCCGCTTCCGCCCCCACTACACTCTCCAGCGAAGCACTCGCGCTTACATGGAGACGAATTCACAGGGCAATTTCCCGCAGACTCGCCACTCGCTGATATTAGCGGCGCAGGGGGATGACGCTGAGGCCCGCTCGCGGGCGATCGACGCTATCACCGCCGTCTACTGGAAGCCTATCTACAAATACGCCCGCCTTAAGTGGAACCTGACGAGCGAAGACGCCGCCGACTTCACCCAGGAGTTCTTCACGCGCCTTCTGGAAAAAGAATTCCTCGACTCTTATGACAGCTCCAAAGCTCGCCTGAGGACATTTCTTCGCACCTGCGCCGATCGTCTCTTCATGAAGCAGGTTCGCGATTCAGTTCGCCTCAAGCGCGGAGCTGGAAGCCTGCACCTGTCTATCTCTGTCGACTTCGAGGAGGCGGAACACGAGCTGAACGCGGCTTCGTCCAACCCATCGCCGGAGGACACTTTTGATCGCGAGTGGGCGCGCAGCCTCTTCGCTTTCGGGGTGAAGCGCCTCCGCGACTGTCTCGAAGGTGAAGGGAAGTCGCTCCACTTCCGTCTCTTCGAGCGTTACGATCTCAACGACGACGATGACAAGATGTCATACGCGCAGCTCGCAACCGAATTCGGATTGACCTCGACCGACGTCACCAACTATCTCGCACTCGCGCGCCGCGAATTTCGCCGGTGCGTCCTCGATCAGCTTCGCGAGATGACCGCAACCGACGATGAGTTCCGCCGCGAGGCGCAGTCGCTCCTCGGTCTGGAGTTGAAATGACGCAGATCTCCGACAAGATTGTGGCACGCCTCCAAAGCGGGATGCAGGCGCCGGACTTGGCCGGAACGCGATACAGCAATCCGAATCTTCTGGCTCGCGGAGGAATGGGCAGCGTCTGGCTAGTCGACGACTCGGTGCTGGACCGCCACGTCGCGCTCAAGGTTCTTGATCTCGCGTCGCCATCGGATGACCTCGCGGCACGCCTTCTGCAGGAGGCTCGCATCCTCGCGCGCCTTGAGCACCCCGGCATCGTGCCCGTTCATGACGCCGGCACTCTCGCCGATGGTCGCGTCTTTTACTGCATGAAGTATGTCGAGGGACAGACACTCGCCCAGCACGCTTCTTCTCTGGTCCTGCCGGATAGGCTTCGTCTGCTGCAGCGCATCGCGGAGCCCGTAGGCTTCGCCCATTCCCGCGGCGTCATCCATCGCGACCTGAAGCCAGAGAACATCATGATTGGATCCTTTGGAGAAGTGCTCGTCATGGATTGGGGCTTGGCGAAAGTTGCGAGTGAATCCGCTTCGATGAGCGATCCGGGAAAAATGCCGGAAGACACGCCTGGCGCCCATACCCCGCGCGCAACCGGATCCGGCGGAGTTCTCGGCACGCAAGGCTACATGTCTCCCGAGCAGCTACGCGGCAGTGCCGAGATCGATCACCGGACCGACATCTTCTCCCTCGGGGCCGTTCTCTCGTTTTTGTTGGACGCGCCAAATCTTGCGGCCCCAGTCCGAGTTCCCGCGCGCGCCCTTCGACCTCTGTACGCGATTTGTAAAAAGGCTATGTCACCCGAGCCGGCGGACCGCTATCAGTCCGTGGCAGAACTGAGCGATGACCTGGCGCGTTATCTCGGGGGATCGCCGGTCACTGCTTATTCCGAGAGCATTCTCGAACGTCTCCAGCGGGTCTGCTCCCGCCACAGCACCGCCATTATCTTGGTCGCAGCCTATTTGCTGATGCGGCTGCTTTTTATTCTTTTTTCGCGCCGTTAAAGGAAACCCGAAAAACGGGTAATAGAGCAGTAGAGGTTTAAAAACATCGGAGGGCGTATGAACAAAATCATTCTTGGATTGTTGCTGGGCGCGATTCTGGGTGTATTCGACGGACTGACGTCGTGGTTCACCCCGGCGGTCCGTGCTGACATCGTTGGGATTGTGATCGGTTCGACCATCAAGGGAATTATCGCCGGGGTTCTCATTGGCGTGTTCGCACGTAAAGTTCATTCCTTGGCTCTGGGAATCGTCTTCGGGCTTGCCGTGGGCCTGCTGCTGGCCTTCATCGTCGCGCACCTGCAGCATGGATATTACTTCGAGATCATGTTGCCCGGTGGGATGGTCGGACTCATCGTTGGATACGCCACGCAGAAATACGGCAGGCTCGGCACTGAACGGACAGCGTGATCCCGACGGAGCTAGATCGGGCCGCGATGGCGGCGTAGCTTGACGGCCGCCGCCAGAAAGCCCGCAGTCACGAGCAGCCCGATCCACAGTCCGGGGCTCAACAGAAAATTTACCGCGTGGACATGCGTCATCGGGTTCGTGGGAAACATGTCGGGAGAGTTGTACCCGGCCTCGCTGCCTCCGATGAATCGGGATGCGATCAGGTTAGCGAAATACGAAGTGCGAAACACGATCCATTCGATGGCCCCAATGGCAACCAGCGGCACGAGCGCCCAAAGCAATGCTGCGCGGCGCGCCCATCCCGAAACGAGCAAGAGCCATCCGTACACAGGAGCGGGCCACAGCGCATGTGCGGTTAACAGGTGATAGAGCAGCAACAGCGACATGTGGAAGAACGAGAGCTTCGACCACAACGTCACTACGCTCTGTCCGCTCGCCAGCAGGACCGCGCTGCTCAGCAGCAGCATGATCCATTGCACGCCGACGGCAACAGCGAATGCGAACACAGGCACAATCACGATTGGGATCAGCGCCTTCGACATTACTGTGGTGAAATCCGACACAGGCAGCGACTTCCAGAAAAGGATGCTGCGATCGCGGCGCTCGCTCTGCAGCGCGTCGACGCAATAGAACACGCTGACCAGGATGACCGCGAGCATCATCAGCCCGCTTGAAAATTCGTAGGGCATTGCCAGGATACTGCGCTGGTGTACGGGATCGTACGACGGCAAATCACGCATCTGTCGCGGCAGGCGTGCCAAGCTGATCATGAAGCCGAGAAGAAAAAGCCCGGCCAAGGTAAGGGGCACCAGGTAGATCGACCGGTTCTCCCATAATTCGCGCCGCACGCACCAGTAAAACGGATGCGTTGGAGTTAGAGCGGTTGCTTCGGCATGTGCGCCGATGGCGGAGTCCGGGATCGCATTCGAGGTTGTGTTCATCGTGCAACTCCTTTCGCGGGCGCGTCCATGCCCATGACCGCAACAAATAAATCCGCGATGCTGGGTGTTCGCACCTCGCCCAGCGCGGTGAGTTGCTGCCGGTCAGCATGATCGAACAGAAGTACGCTGCGGCCCAACGCCCCGCGTTCGTGCATCGGCTTGAGCGCTCGTGCCGCCTCCACGCGCTCCGGATTCACCATCACTTCCATGTAGCGCGATTCAAACTCTTCCATGCTGCAGGAAAACACGATGCGTCCGCGGTTGATAAACATCAGGTCGGTAAGCACATCCTGAATTTCATCCACCTGGTGTGTGGTTACAACGATGGTGCGGCTGCGATCGTAGTAGTCATTCAACAGGGAATCGTAAAATTGCTTGCGAAACAAGATGTCGAGGCCGAGAGTGGGCTCGTCGAGAACCAGAAGCTTCGCATCGATGGCCATCACCAGCGCCAGGTGAAGTTGCGTCACCATGCCCTTCGACAGTTCCCTGATCTTGCTGCTGTGCTGGATCGTCGTTTTTGCGAGAAACGCTTCTGCCTTGGCCCGGTCGAAACGGGGATGCACTCCGCCGACATAGTCAAGAGCCTGTGAAACCCGCATCCAGCGGGGAAGTACCGCCACGTCGGCGATGAATGAAACATCGCGCATGAGGACGTCGCGCTCCTTCCACGGATCGCGCCCCATCACTCTCAGCTCTCCTTCATACGGAGTGAGACCGAGAATCGCATTCAACGCCGTCGTCTTTCCTGCGCCGTTGGGGCCGATCAGACCAAGAACGCGTCCGGCTTCGACACGCAGATCAACTCCATCCAGCGCGGCCGTCGTTCCGAAATTCTTGCGCAGGCCGCGCGCTTCGATGCATGCCATAGTTCAGCGCTCCTCTTTGGAGGGCTTTGACACATGGCGTTTCGAATTGCCATTCAAAAGCTCCTCCTCCGTCAGACCAAGCCGTTCAATCGTCGCCTTGATCCTGGGCCATTCCTCAGTCAGAAATTTCTGTCGCTCGCCCTTCAGCAAAACGCTGCGTGCCCCTGCATTGATGAACATGCCGCGTCCTCGCCGGGGCTCCACCAGCCCCTCATCCACGAGCTGTTGATAGCCCTTGAGGACCGTAAGCGGATTGACCCGGTATTCCGCCGCGACGTTGCGCACTGAGGGCAGCGGATCGCCCTCCTTGAGCAGGCCGTCGAGAATCATCGCGACCACGCGATCGCGAAGCTGGCGGTAAATCGGCTGACTGTCGTTCCACTCACGGTCCATCCTGGTTTCCAATTCGTCCTTTGTGAAGTTAGCGTCACTTTACACGTTGCAGGTCCATGTGTGCGTGGATAGGCTTGTCCCCGGGCATCATGTAGGTCCAATCCTCGATGTGGTGGTTGGGGTCGACCACTGTGAAGACGGCGTGATCCATGTGCCCGCGCGCCGTGCTGCCAGAGACGTCCACCAGACCGAACTCCACCGCTTTTGCGTCGGGCGATGATTTAGCCACCATGTGCGGCCGATTTCCGGCATCGCAATAGTGAGTCAGCGTCAGCTTGTCTCCATCCAGGTACACCATGGTGACCGGATGGTCGAAGCGTTTCGGATCGTCCGGATCGCCGGCACCTTTCATTTCGTGGACGAGGGCGTTTCCTCGCGACGTTTCACGCAGCGTAATACGCATGAGCGGGCTGCCGGCCATATCCTTCATCGGGGGCTCGACCGTGACGTTGCCCTCCCACGTACCGGCAAGCGTTTTCATTTTGTCGAACGACTTCGCGGCGTCCGACGGCTGAGTGTCCGACTGCGCCACAGCCACAGTCGCGAGCGAGACCACAACTAAAGCCAACATCATTCGTAGGGATTTCATATGCATTCTCCTCAAATCTTCAAAGGTGTTTGCCTTGACTGCAGAATCCCCCGGGCCTGGGTGCGAATGAATCTGCAAGAAGCAAATCTAGTGTTATAGTTAACTACAACACTATATAACATGCAAGTCTTTTTTTCGACTTTTTGCAGAATTCCAAACGGGGACCTACTCGACGGAATAGTGGGGTGGGCAACTGCCGCTCCTATAAAGGAACGTTGCAACACAGTCATGCGGCATTCTGTGGAACTTGACAGAGCTCAGATTTGTGAAGGGAAGAAGTGGCCCCGTTTATTACTTCACGCTGGCTGAGACTGGGTATCCCTGCCAAAGGTATCGCAGAGCGTCAGGAAGAGTTTGTTGCCGGACCGCGCGGTCCACATGCACGGCGTTGCGTGCGAATACGAACTGGTAGTGATAGCCCTTGTCGGCGAGTACCTTCGCCATGCGTTCATTGGCGAGTACCCAGTCGTGCATGTCGTCGCGCATGACATTGGGATTGAGCAGATCCTTGTCTCCGACTTCCATCCAGATTCGGATCGGTTTTAACGCAGTTTGCGGGATGAGATGCTCATGGAATTCCCATGCGCCGTGCGGTGTCTCCGGATTCGACGGCCATTGCTGGTTGATGAATGTGCCGGAGTAGGCCAGCACCCGATGATAGAGCTCGGGATGGTACCAGGCCATGATCAGAGCGCATGCCCCGCCGGAACTGTAGCCCATCGTGGCACGGCCCTCTGGATCTTTTGTCAGCTTGACCTGCGCCTTCGCTTCGACCAGCGGCAACACTTCTTTCTCGACGAACTCTGCGTACTTCCCCGACATAGTGTCGTACTCCAGTCCGCGCTCGCTGCCTTGTGCGTCGCCGGTGCCGTTCGCTATCGAGATGGCGACCAGCGCGGGAAGTTTGTGTTCGGCGATGAGTGCGTCCAACGCCGAAAACAGCATCGCGTCCGGCCCATCCGCCCCGACGATGAATGGCGCGATGGTACCCTCCACGTATCCACTGGGAACGTACACGGCCACCTTGCGTGTGTACGGCGCAGGATGGCTCGTCGTCACGATCAGCTTTGCAGGATCCTTGGGGTCCGGACTTCCAAACGTTCCGGCATCCCGCGCAATGCCGGAAAAGATCTTGCTGTCGCCGGAGTTCATCGTGAACTCCACGACTTTGCCCTTCAATGGCTTGTCAGCAGTGGACAATTCCTCCGCCGGATTGTGGGTGGGGCCGATGATGAAATTTCCGTCTGCATCCGAAGGCGGAATCGTGCCGTCAGGCAACTCCTTCGCGCTGACATAGCCGGCACTGTGAGGATCGCGGGCCGGCGGCGTCGGCCGTTCCGCATGGCTTGCAGCAGAAGCAACCTGCGCCGCAATAAAAGTCGGCGCGGCCAGTATGCTTAGCAGGAACGAAACGTAGACCAGGCGCTGAACGCTATACATACACAAGAGCTCGTCGATTATCGGTGCAGCATTTGCTGGGTCAATTCTTTGCGACTTCGGTCTTCGCGCTGCGCAGCTCCGGACGCTCGGAATGCTTCCCGCCATCGCAGTTCTTCAGCAACTGACTGTAATACGTAGTCGCCTTCGCCGTCTGATGTGCCACCTCAGCGGATTGCGCGGCTCCGGCCAGCCCATTGAAACGGTTCGGATCGATCTTCATCGACCTCTCATACTCCGCCAGCGCTTTCTCGGGCTGCTTCATTTGCAGTAGCATGTCCGCCAGCATCTCGCGCGCGGGAATGTCGACTTCCGCTTTTCCTGCCTGGTCCTGGTGATCGGCTACTTCACGCATCAATTGCAACGCTTCGTCATTCTTGTGCTCGACGAGAGCAAGCCAGGCGTGTGCTTCATCATGCAATGAGGAGGAACGGCGTCCTTCGAGCGTGTACGCATATTTGGAATGCCGAACCGCTTCTTCTGCATCGTCAAACAACTTCACGTTGCGGCGAGTTGCTTCCACGTCGTTCATGTGCGCCGACCCGATGGCGCGCGCCCAGTAGGTGATGCACTGCAAATGCGCTTCTGCATGTGGATCCGGTTCGAGTGCCGCGGCCTCGGACCAGTGATGCATCTCCAGGTCGTAGAGCGCGGGAAAGTGCGCCGCCGCGTAGCCCATGTACTCGAGCATCCCGGTATGGTCCATGGTCTGTGCGCCCGCCACGATCTGCTTCGATTTGTCCACGATCTGTTTGGCAGCTTCATCCTGCCCTGTCTGCAGGTACGCGTAGAGAAGGAAGTGCATCGCGTGCAATTCGTGCCCGCGCATGTACGTCTCCCCCGACTTCTCGGTGAGGTTGACCGATTTCAGGTTCGCCTCGACATCTTCCTGCCACAGTCCCAGTCGGGCGAAGATGTGCGACGGCATGTGCACCGCATGTGCCGACGATGGCGCGATCGCCGCATAGCGGCGCGCCGCATCCAGTCCCGTCTGTGCCATATCCGGCGAATCGCAGGCATGAATGATGTAGTGCGCAAGCCCGGGGTGATCGGGCTCTTTCTGGAACAAAGGCGTAAGCACTGCGACCGCCTTCTTGTTCGCGGCGTGCGATGTGTCTTCCGGCTTTGCCGATGCCAGCAACGACAATGCGTAGAACGCTCCCGCTTCCAGGTCTTTTGGATACTTTTCGTAAAGCTTTCCCATCGCGTCCGAGTACGCGGCCGCCTGCTTCAGATAGTGATCTTTGGATGGGTCGCCATAGAAAGTGGCCAGAGCTGCGATATATCCGCGCTCGCGTTCGGTTTTGGCCCCGATTTTTTGTGCCTGCTCCATCTCATCGTGGCCGTGCTTCAGCGTCGCATCCTCCGGACGCTCCCAGATCTGGTGGAACAGGCTGATAGCAACTCCCCAATGCGCCATCGCGCAACTCGCGTCTGTCTTTGTGATCTCGGTGAATTGCGCTTCCGCCTCCTCGTATTCAAACGAGTGCATGCAGCGCCACTCCACGTTCAAACTCGCTCTGAGAGGCAGGAGAGCATGAAACCGGAAACGACACCTTTCCCAGCTTTTCGTTGGCGTCGTGATGATGATGTGCCATGTCATCATCGAGAGCCGTCGCGGGCAGAACCAGTCCCAGGCATAGCGCGCACATCAGCAGCTTCATGCGGATCATCTTTTCTCTCTCCCCAAAATGCAGCCTTACTGTAATAAAGTTCGGAGCTTTTCACCACCCAGCAGCGAATTCGCACTCCTCGCGGAGTGATCTCTGCGATTTCCACAGCAAAAAATCTCAAAGTTGTGACATACGACCTTTACTGGAATCGCTGAAAAGGCCTTCAATGGAAGGGAATGGTCTGGATCTCAGGTTTGTGCAGTCACGATAACTAAACCCTTGTTTATGAATATTTTACGTGTAACTGCTTTAGATAGAATATTTTGCGAGTCGGCGAGTGCGACCTTTGCGATAAGTTCCATGAAATGAATATTTTGCGGCGCTAGATGCAAAAAACAAAAATGCCGAAAAGCCGGTTCGATAAAAACTCACCCCCTCGAAATCCGCGTGAACTGCGGTTGCTATAATCACCGTTCCTCGGAAGGGAAAAGGCGATTGCTTGGGACTTGACGACAACATTTACGAACTGCGGCGCGAGAAGCTGAAGCAGATTGAGGCTCTCGGGCAGCCGACCTATCGCAGCAAGTTTGAGTTCACGCACACCGCCGAGCAGATCCTGGCCGAGTACACCTCCAAGACTGCCGAGGAACTCGAGCAGACGCGTGTGAACGTTCGCGTCGTGGGGCGCATCATGGCCATCCGCCTCATGGGCAAGGCCGGATTCGCGCACCTGCAGCAGGGCGGGAAGAAGCTGCAGATCTACGTCAAGAAGGACGCGGTCGGCGACAAGGGCTTCGAACTGTACAAGCTGCTCGATCTGGGCGATCACGTCGGGGCCAGCGGATATTTGTTTCGCACTCGCACCGGAGAGCTGACCGTCCACGTTGAGGAACTCACCTTCCTCAGCAAAGACCTGCTGCCGCTGCCTGAAAAATTCCACGGGCTCACCGACGTTGAGCTGCGCTACCGCCAGCGCTACGTCGACCTCTTCATGAATCCGGAAGTGCGCGAGGTATTCCTGAAGCGCACCAAGATGATTCAGTCGATGCGCCGCACCTTCGACTCGCACGATTTCATCGAAGTCGAGACACCGATGATGCAGCCGATTGCCGGCGGCGCGGTGGCGCGTCCGTTTGTGACGCATCACAACACGCTCGACATGGATCTTTACCTGCGCATCGCGCCCGAACTTTATCTGAAGCGCCTTGTCGTCGGCGGGCTCGACCGCGTTTACGAGATCAATCGCAACTTCCGCAATGAGGGCCTGGGATGGCGCTGGAATCCTGAGTTCACCATGCTCGAGGCGTATCAGGCATACACCGACTACCAGGGCATCATGAACCTCACGCAGGAGTCGATCACCGAAGCGGCCAAAGCCGTGAATGGCAGCGCCCAGTCGAAGTGGGGCGACCAGGAAATCGACTGGTCGAACTGGCAGCGCTTCACCATGCGCGAAGCCATCCTCAAGTTCTGGCCCGAAAAGGCCGGCGCAAAGCCGGAGATGGGCGACTTCACCAGCAGCGAGGGCGTGAAGAAACTTGTCGAGCGATTCAATTCGGCTCACGCGCACATGGCCTACGACGCGAACGCGCCCACAGGGAAAAATATCGCGGCCCTGTTTGAAGCCTGTGCCGAAGAGCATCTCACCCAGCCGACGATCATCTACGAATTCCCGACGGCCGTGTCTCCGCTGTCGAAGCAGAAGCCCGATGAGCCAGACTGGACCGAGCGCTTCGAGATTTATGCCGGGCAGATGGAAATTTCCAATGGCTTCAGCGAGCTTAACGATCCCGAAGATCAGCGCCAGCGCTTCGAAGCGCAGTTGAAGGAGCGCGAGCGCGGCGACGACGAAGCTCACCAGATGGACGAGGACTACATCCGCGCCCTGGCGTACGGCATGCCCCCGGCGGGCGGCGTTGGCGTCGGCATGGATCGCCTGTGCATGCTCCTGACCGACTCGCACACGATTCGAGACGTGATCCTGTTTCCGCTATTGCGCCCGGAAAAGAAATCATCCGCCGAGGGCGAGGAGAGCACGGAAGGGAAGTAGCGTGGAACGGACGCTCCTGTCCGTCGATGCGTTTATAAGGCGAGCGGAATGCGGTTCATCAGGACGTTCTTGGCGATGGGCGTCAGTTCGGTTTCTCTTTTTCCTTCAGTTGGCGTTTCTTGGTGACGATCCAGCGGGATTCCGAACCGTCGCGCTGCTTGAGGAACATGGCATGCTTCTCCAGGCGGATAGAGACGTCGGCTCCGGCAACCCAGTCGGCCGGCAGTTCCTCATCGTCGTGGCGGGGAGTGAACTCGGCGACGTATTGAGTCTGGTCGAGTTGCACGGTCATGACGAAGTACGGAATCTCGGTTCCGATCGGAGTGTTGACCAGGTACATATCGACCCGCGTGCGCGTCTTGCGCTGAACGTCGACAATTTTGGCTGTGGCGTATTGATGTTCGACGGCCCAAGTGGCAGGAGCGGCCGCGATCAGTAAAAGCAGCGTTAAAGACAGAATTCTGGAATGCATGACGTCTCTCTCCAGTATAGGTGGAAGTGGTCGGAAGGCGAACTACCCGGTAGTAACCTGCGCTGATCCGGTTCGTGCGCCAGACCTGTTTCGAGGACATCAGAATTGGAAGGCTGCGATGCAAACTGCTCGCAGCCTATTTTCATGCACTCTATCCGAGGCCCCAAATGCGGTTCGCTCCAACGACAAGGCCAAAGGTCAGCGCGGCAATGATGATTTCGCCGAGTGCTCCGACGACGAAGGGGCGCAATCCTTGTTTAGACATTTCCCGGAAGTTGGTCCGCAAACCAACTCCGGCAAAGGTCAACAGGAATGCCCAGCGCGAGAGATTGCCCAGCGAAGCCACCTGATCTTTGCTGAAGGTGTGGAAGCTGACCAGCAGCGAAATCGCAAGAAATCCCAGAACGAACTTAGGAAACTTATTCCAGAGGAAGGCTGCCTTGTTGCCGACGTTGGAGGCTTGGCCGCGCTTCGCCCAGTAGATCGCGTACGCAAGAACGACGAACCCGATCATGGCATTGCGCGCTGTCTTGGCCAAGACAGCGACTTTGCCAGCAGCGTCGGAGTAGAGCGCTCCGGTGGCAGTCGCTTCGGCGGTGTTATCCACGCCAAGGCCAGACCACAATCCGAAAGCCGTATCGCTGAGGTGCATGGAGTGTCCGATCAGCGGGAAGGTGAAGAGAGCGAGCGCACCGAGAGCGAGGATCGCGGCGATGGCGAAGGTGGAGTCTTCGTCGTCGGCATCGATGGCGCCTTTGGCCGCAATGATGGCGGAGACTCCGCAGATCGAGGATCCCACGGCAAGCAAGGTGGTCAGCTTCGGAGTGAGGTTGAAGGCGCGTCCCAGGAAGTGCATCAATAGGAGGGACAACGAAATCTCGATCACGACCAGCGCAAGACTGATCCCCCCCAGCTTGAGGATGTCGGCGAGAATGAAGCGCGAGCCGAGCAGGACGATACCGACCTTGAGCCAGAATTCATACGTGGCGATGCCAGGCTGAAAGATTTTCGGAACGCTGAGCAGGTTCGAAATCACAAGGCCGATGATGATCGCCCACAGGACATATTCGATGTTGGGAAAAGTCCAATGATGCGCCTTGGCATATGTGTTCAGGAATTTCTCGAGAAATTTTCCCGCGTATCCGACGGCGATCAGCAGCAAGACGCCGGGAACCAATCCCAAGATATTCAGCGGAGCGCGCTCTGACTGGGAACGCGGAACTTCAACGGTTGTTGCCATAACCTACCTCCGGGAGGACAGGGAGAGTTAACTACCAGGGAATCCTTTTCAGCAGATCGAATCGAACGGCTAAAGCGAGAACCAGAGCGACGAGCACAGCCCATGAGTCCAGGGAGAGAGTGAACGTCGTACTCTTGTCCGGTAATTTTTTGTGCAGACATGTGGAGCCTCCTGCAATTGCATTTCGTTTGTTTCGAGACTGACTGGCAAATCTAAAACACCGCCGACCCGGAAAAGGAGAGTGGCCAAAACCGGGCCGGCGGCGATTCTGAAGGGAAGGCGCCCCTCAGAAGGTGTAGATGAGGTCGAACTGCTGACGCTTGAGTGTCGGTTCCTTGGTGCCGGCGGTCTTGATGGTTCCGTTAACCAAGGCAGAGTTATTTTCCAGGCCCGAATTCAGCGTGCGTCCAAACCACATCGTGTACTGGGCGACGGTATTCTTCTGCGGCTTCCAGACACCGTAGATACGGTTCTGCAGGATGTTGCTGGGTGCGCGCTGGTCGCTTTCACCAAACGAGGCGATGATCGCGTCCTGCTCGATGCGCCACCACGAATATCCGAACTGGATGTCGCCCTTCTTGAGCGCTTGTCCAAAGCTGGCGTCGAAGCCGTAGGCCTTGTCCTGCTTGCCCAGATCGGTGACGTTGCCGGCCGCGTCGAACGGATTCGCGTGGGCGTTGAGGTTTTGTTCAAACTCAGCCATCAGGTTGAACGGAAGGCGAGCGATGCCCGTCTTGATCTGGTTGTTGAGAACGATGTCGGAGTAGAGAAACTTCGACAGGAAGTGGTCCACGCCCTTCGAGTCGAAGAAGGTGGAGTTGGTCATACCGTTGGCTGCGAACGCGCACGGAGCGAAGCCGGCGGAATACTTGGTGCCATTCCATACGGTGGCGCAACCGGGGCCTTCACCATTGATCGGGAAGGGGCCGGCGGGGGTGGAGCCGCCTACGCCTGTCGTCGTAGCGCCCGTGTTGAAGGCGGAGGCCGAGAGCAGAGCGTCAGCCAGATGCCAGTTCAGCAAGGTGTAGGACGGACGCAGCGTCCACGGTCCGAACTCAAGAATTCCGTTTACCGAACCGCCGACGGCGAAGGAATCGGGCCCTTTGGTGACTTCATTGAGGGGAAGCAACATGCCCTGCGCGGTGAAGTTGCGCAGCGGACCATGGTGGGTGTCGAAGGAGACCTTGGCGTCGAATCCTTCAGGATTGATGTCCTGGTCGAAGGTGAGGGAAGTGCGGGTCCACGGCGTGGCGAATTTGCCGCCGGTGAGTGACAACCACTTGTGCGCGACCGGATTGTAGGTGATGTATCCGCGATCGAGCCCGATGGTTTTGCGGTCGAAGAAGCCGGTCAGGGTTTCGTTGGTGGTCGTGGGATCGCCGAGGGTTCCGGTAGCGATATAGATGCCGCCGAGAAAATCCTCGCTGAGCTGTCCGTCGATGCCGAAGCGGGCGCGAACACGGGCGCGATTGCGATCCGCAATGCCTTGCTGCAGGAAATTTTCACCGCGGACGCGGACGTCGCCCGCAAAACGGAATCGACCGAAGGCGGACTCAATCGCAGATACTCTCTTCTGCTGATCCTGTCCGGCAACCACGCTGCTGTTGACAGCCGTTTTTACGTCGGCCACGTCGCTCGACAGCTTGGTGACGGTGGACTGCTCCTGGTCCGTGGTGGCCTGGATGCCGAAGCAGCCTTCTGCTGAGCATCAGTAGCGGTGGATTGCGCCTGCTGTGCCTGTTGCTGCGCCTGTTGCCAGACTTGCTGGTTCTGCTGCAGTTGCTGCGTGAGTTGCTGAATCTGTTGTTGCTGGGCGGCAATCGCATCTTTCAGCGACTGCACGTCGGCTGCAGTCACGGCGGGCTGAGCCGGCGCGGCCGCATGCTTCTTTTTGGCTGCCGGCTTAGGGGCGGCACTGGTTTGCGCCCATCCGCCTATTGCGGTGAGGGCAAGACTGGCAAGAAACAACTTCTTCGTAGCTTTCATGGAAGTTACTGTTCTCTCCTTTTGAGTTTTAGACGACTGCAATCTGCGGGGGAGACAACAGGAGCGCGGACGCAACTCGCGTTGCGCCAACTCTCCTTTTTTCCTCGGCTAGCAGCCCGAACACTGGGAACACGCTAGACAAGTCATACCATTAATACAATAAACGTAGTAGACATTAACTCGCACAATAATACGTGAACGGTGCATTTCATTCGTTAATAAACGATGAATTTATACGATTCTAACGGATTTGTCGCCTTGAGATGCTTCCGATCAGGCTGGTGTCAGCCCCCACTTATTCTGCAGGCGACGTTCCATTCCCTTGAAGACAACGCCATCGACGATGTAGCCGAGGGCGATGATCAGGAACATGACGGCGATGACGGCGCTCATGTCGTTCAGGTCGCGGCCCATCATCAGCACCTGGCCGAGGCCAAGGCTGAGGTAAAGCATTTCGGCGGTGATCAGCGAGCGCCAGGCGAAGGCCCAGCCCTGCTTAAGACCGGAGACGATGAACGGCAGGCTAGCCGGAAGCAAGCACGTACCAGAACAGCTTGAATCCCTTGGCACCGAGATTGCGTCCGGCCTGGCCGAAGATCTTGGGCATCTGCTTGCGGCCATCTTCCATGGCGAGCGTGACCGAAAGCAGCGATCCCATGATGACGACGAAGAGAATAGCGTTCTGATTGAGTCCGAACCAGAGCAGAGCGAGCGGCCACCAGCAGATGCTGGGCAGACTCTGCAGGCTGACGAGCAAGCCGCCCATGGTCTCTTCGAGAAACTTGTTGCTGGCAACGCCCAGGCCGAGGATCATGCCGAGCACGACAGAAATGGCGTAGCCGATCAGCACGCGCTGCATGCTGACGCGGATGGCGATCCAGTAGCTGTGATCGGCGAATCCCGGCATACAGTGCCTCGCCGACGCCCCACGGCGTGGGGAACAGATAAGGTGGCCAAATCTTCAAGCTCAGCGAGCAGCGTCCACAAGCCAAAGAGAGCGGCGTAAAAAATGATGAAGCGTAGGGCGCGTTTCATGCATCAGGCTCCCGGTTCGATGTGCGGCTTGACGCCGGCGTTGTATTCAGTCTTCGAGGGAGCGGTTAATCTCGTCGCGCAGTTCGTCGAGAATGTCGCGGGCAGTACGCGCAACTGTCCGGATCTTCGAGATGACGCGGCCGAGGCAGATCGACGGGGAACTCGCTCTTTACGCGGCCGGGGCGGAAGGTCATGCAGGACAACGCGATCGCCCAGCCGAATGGCTTCGCGGACGTTGTGGGTCACGAAGATGATGGTGCGTCCGGTCTCGCTCCAGATGCGCTCCAGTTCGTCGTGCAGCAGGTCGCGGGTCTGGGCGTCGAGCGCGGCGAAGGGCTCGTCCATCAGGAGAACGTCGGGCTCGGTGGCCAGCGCGCGTGCGATGGCGACGCGCTGCCGCATTCCGCCTGAAAGCTGATGAATGTAGCTGTCCTTGAACTTGCCCAGGTGAACCAGGCGCAAATAGTACTCGGTCTTTTCTCTGCGCTCGGCCTTGGAAACGCCCTTCATCTTCATGCCGAACTCGACGTTCTGTCCCACCGTGAGCCAGGGGAACAGGCCATGTTCCTGAAAGATCAGAATGCGATCGGTGCCAGGACCCTGAACCGGGTTGCCATCGACCAGAACTTGTCCCGAAGTCTGGGCGTGCAGGCCAGCGATCAGTGCAGCAGCGTGGACTTGCCGCAGCCGGATGGGCCGACGATGCAGAAAAATTCTCCGGGTGTGACCTGCAGATTGATGTTGTCGAGCGCCAGCAGGCGTTCGCCGCTCTGCGTGCGATAGCTGAGCGAGATGTCGTGCAAGCCGACCTTGGCAACGCCAGGCGCGCCGGAGCGTATGGGACGGTCCAGGGTTACGACGTTGCTACCACGGCCATTGCGGCTCGCCGGGACAATAGGATCGACCTGAATCGGAAACTGCGCTGGGACGTTCTGAAAGCTGGCGCTCATTGGATTGCCTTTCGCTTCTTCTCTGCGAGCACCTGATTGAGCAGGGTCAGATCGTAGAGACGTGAGAGATCGGGCATCTGGCGGCCGAGGAATCCGTCCTCGAAAGCCTGCTGCGCAGCCGCTCCGAGCGCGGTGTGCAGCGGATCGTAGGTGACCTGCATGCGCGAGAAAGCTTCGTCGAGAATGGCCGGAGCCAGCGGCTTGCCGGTTTCGCGCTGAATCTGCTCGTTCAGGAGTTTCTTGGCTTCGGGCTGATGAGCATTGATCCAGTCGGTCAGATCGACGTTGGCGCGGATCCAGTTCTTCACCAGATCAGGATGCGCGTTCAGGAACTTGGTATTCACGACGAGCAGTCCGATGACGAATTGTCCGTTTGGCCACAGCGTGCGCTCGTCGACAAAGAGGCGGCCATTGCCTTCATGAATCAGGCGGGTTGCCCAAGGCTCCGGAGCCCACGCCGCATCGAGATCCTTTTTCAGGAATAGCGTGAGCTGGTCGGGATTGGCCATGGGAACGATCTGCACGTCGCCGCCCTTGTCGTTGGTATCCATGCCATTTTTCTTCAGCCAATTGCGCAGCGCGACATCCTGCGTGTTGCCGAATTGCGGCGAAGCAACGCGCTTGCCGTGAAAATCCTCCGGCTTGTTGATGCCGGCATCGTTGCGGACAATCAGAGAAGCTCCGCCGCTGGCTGCGCCGGAGACGACGCGAAGCGCTTCGCCGTTCGAGCGGACGTATCCGTTGATGGCCGGATTCGGTCCGACGTAGGTCATATCGATCGCGCCCGCGAAGAGTGCTTCGATCGCGGCAGGACCGGCGTTGAAACTGGTCCACTGCACTTTGACTTGCGGTCCCATGGCTTTGTCGAAGAAGCCGTTGGCCTTTCCGACCATCGCTTGCGCGTGCGTGATGTTGGGGAAAGCGCCTACGCGAATCGTGTTGGAGTCGCCTTGCGCCCAAGCTGCGGTGAAGGAGATGGAGAAAAGCAGGATCCCTAGAATCGATTGTTTACTCACCCTTATGGCCTCCAACCACCATGGGGAGGATGCTGGCGGGTTCTTTTTTGGAATTTTTCAGTTTCTTGCGTCCCTTGCCGGCTTGAATGTCGCCCGAAATCAGATCAGCCAGCGTCGTGTTTTCAAGAATGCTCGCGGCCGCATCGCGGACGTCGAGAAATACCTGGTAGAGAGCGCGGTGCGCGAGATCGCGATCGATCAACTCACGAAGATGCTCGGCATCGCCGAAAGGCGCGAGTGGCCCGTCAATCAGGCGGATGATTTCGCTGAGGCAGATGTCGGAAGGATCGCGGCGAAGCATATATCCGCCCTTGGCGCCGCGGGTGCTGTCGACCATGCGAGCGTTCTTCAGTTCGAGGAGAATCAATTCCAGAAATTTTTCGGGAAGACCCTCTTCGTACGCGATGTCGCGAATCTTGATCGCGCCCTGACGGTGATGCCGTGCCAGCATCATCATGGCTTGCAGAGCGTACAGACCTTTTTGGGAGATTTTCATAACGTTTGAGGATTATTCCATAAACTCCATTGAAATAATAGACTTTATTATCATAAGGGACATAGCAACCCTAGTTCCAAATCCGGCAACCGGGAGCCGGATTTTGCCCCAGTAAATTCAAAAGCTTGGAAGAAGCGCAGGGAAACAAAACAGAACGATGTGCATAAGATTGCATTTCTGTTCCAACGTATTTTTCATCGAGCGGGGGACACGGAAGGTAGGGTTTGCAGGTTCTTGCACACTGGCGAGAGGCGCCAGCCGACTATTTCGCCGACACGCGAAGTATCAGGACAGTGATGTTATCGGGGCCACCGCGTTCGAGCGCGAGTTGAACGAGCTTCGTGCAGGCCTCTGCCGGAGCACTCTCGTTCACGACCTTGGCGAGATCCGCCTCACCGACCATGCTCCATAAGCCGTCGGTGCACAGAATGAGCGTGTCGGACTCTTCGAGGAAAACAGGCTGCTCCGGTACGTGGGGAGATACATCACGCCCCGAACCGAGTGCTGCAGTGAGGATATGACGCTGAGGATGGGATTCGGCATCTTCGGAGCGAACGATGCCGTTCTCGACCAGGCGTCCGACATAAGAATGATCGCGAGTCAGGCGAGTGAGATTGCCGTCGCGGACGAGATAAAGCCGGCTGTCACCAACGTGCGCGAAGCAGAGTTTACGATCGATGATCGAGAGCGCGGTGCAGGTGGTGCCCATCCCCTGGAACTGAGGATGCTCTACGGCGTAACGCTGGATCGTGTCGTGAGCTGACTGGAAAGCGGCAGCGAGAGTGTGGCAGGCGTCGCCAGAGAAGTCACGATCGTAAACGTGCCGGACGGTTTCGACGGCGAGACGGCTGGCCTCCTGGCCACCCTCGTATCCACCCATACCGTCAGCGACGACGGCCAAGCGGCCTTTGCGCCCGAAATCGGCGTCGGAATCCGGCTCCCAGTAAAGATAGGAGTCCTCATTGTTCGCGCGCAGGAGACCGACGTCGGTCAGGCTTGCCGCTTCGATTCCAGGCTTGGGCATTTTACTTTCAACCGGCATATTTTGGAGAGCGCGAGCGAAAGATCGAAGAAACAGGGCGATGTGGAGAACAGGTCCCGGTCATTATAAGGGAAGCGGAAAGAGGATAAAACTCGCTGCCGCGACGGATATTCCGGGGGCGCTGCGAGGAAATTATTTCTGGCGATCCCTTTTTCAGTTGTTGCGCAAAACGCATCGTTCCAAGCTCTTACTCTCAATGCGGGCAGCGAAAATACTCAACAATTGCGAAGCCGCATCTTGAGTGTTCTGATTGACCCTGGGTTGAGTCCCGATAGCCTACCATTTCCCGAAAGGATCTGAACGCAAAGTTTTAATCTGTTCGGAAAAAGAAAAAAGCCGCCAACGAAGCGGCTCTCTCCTCAGATTTGGCAAGGCTCTCCGCGACGATGTAATATTCGTCGATTTTCTGAGGACCCTTCATGAGAATGTCTGGCCGTGGCTGGTCGGTGTGTCTGGTTGCTCTTTTCTTCGCAGTCCAGATGTATCCACAAAACTTATCTGCGCAAAACGCCGAGGTCTCCCTGCCCAATGAGTCGCCGGAAAAGATCCAGCCGGTCACGGACAGCTTCGACTATGTGAAGCGGGATGTGATGATCCCGATGAGAGACGGAGTGAAACTGCACACGGTTATCGCAGTTCCGAAGGACGCCAAGAATGCGCCGATCCTGCTGACCCGCACTCCGTACAGCGCCAACGCGCAACTCGGCCATGCAGCGAGTTCGCATCTTGCTTCGATTTTGTATGGATACGACAACGCGACCGAGGTGATCGTCGACGGCGGCTATATACGGGTTGTGCAGGACGTGAGGGGCAAGTACGGATCGGAGGGTGACTACGTGATGACGCGGCCGCTGCACGGGCCGTTGAATCCCACGACGGTCGATCATTCGACCGACACATACGACACGATCGACTGGCTGGTGAAGAATATTCCGGAGAGCAATGGGAAGGTCGGAATCCTGGGGATTTCTTACGACGGATTTCTGCCGCTGATGGCGCTGGTGAATCCGCACCCCGCGTTGAAGGTAGCGGTACCCATGAATCCGATGGTCGACGGCTGGATGGGAGACGACTGGTTTCACAACGGCGCCTTCCGTCAGCAAAACATGCCATACATCTACGAGCAGGAAGGAACCCGCGACAACCGCGCTCAGTGGTGGACGGATCACTTCGACGACTATGACGTTTACATGGCGGCTGGATCCGCGGGTGAGCTGGGCCGCCAACATGGTTTGGAACAGATGGGCTTCTGGAAGAAGTTGCTGGAACATCCCAGTTACGATTCATGGTGGCAACAGCAGGCGATGGACAAAATCCTGGCAGCGCAGCCGTTGAAGGTTCCTGTGATGGTGGTCGACAGCTTGTGGGATCAGGAAGATATTTACGGCGCACCTGCGTTGTACAAGGCCATCAAGTCAAAGGATACGGGCAACGACAAAGTGTTTCTCGTCCTGGGGCCGTGGCATCACGGGCAGGAGATTGGCGACGCGAGCAAACTCGGCGCGTTGAATTTCCGGAGCGATACCGGGCTTTATTTTCGGGAGAACATCCTTCGCCCGTTCCTGGACCGGTATCTGAAAGACGGAGCAGCGAAGGGCGACGTGGCACCGGTGACGGCTTTTGAAACGGGATCGAACAAGTGGCGACGGCTGCAATCGTGGCCGTCCGGATGCGAGTCGGGTTGCGCGGTACATCCGAAGCCGGTCTATCTGCAAGCGGGCTCGAAGTTGAGCTTCGATACGCCGAAGAGCGGCTCGGCGGAGTTCGATGAGTACGTGTCCGACCCGGCCAAGCCAGTTCCTTTCCGCTCACGACCGATCCAGCCAGTGGGATACGGCGGCGATTTCACCTGGGCGCAATGGCTGGTCGACGACCAGCGTGAAGCTTCGGGGCGTCCGGATGTCGCAGTGTTTTTAACTGACGTGTTGAAGGAACCGATGAAGATCAGCGGCCAGCCAGTGGCGAATCTCATTGCATCGACGAGCGGGACAGATTCGGATTGGGTGGTGAAGGTGATCGATGTGTATCCCGACGAAGTCGCGGCGGAGCCGAAGATGGGCGGATATCAATTGATGGTTTCCGCGGATATCTTCCGAGGGCGATATCGAGAAAGCCTGGAGACGCCGAAGCCGATTGTCTCGGACAAACCATTGCTGTATCGCTTCACGCTACCCACGGCGAACCACGTGTTCCTGCCGGGACACCGCATCATGGTGCAGGTGCAGTCGAGTTGGTTCCCGCTGTACGATCGGAATCCGCAGACGTTTGTGACGAATATCTTCTGGGCCAAACCAGGAGACTACAAGAAGGCGGTCCAGCGCATCTATCACTCAAGCAGCCAGGCGAGCTTCGTGGAGTTGCCTCTCGTCGAGATGAAGTGAGCCGCCGTGACGGGCGATCGCGTTCCGTAGTGCCCCCTCGCGTGCACTTCTAAAGCTCTTATCACTAAGGACACGAGGGTTCACGAAGGATAGCGATGCCCGCTTGCTTTGTGAGTTGAGATGGAGTTCCATTTCTCATGCGAATAGTTATATGGGTCGTAGCTGTAGCGATGTTGGCAGCGTCCCCGCTTCTGGCGCAGGGCAAGCGTTTGTGGGTGCTGCGGGCGCCAGGCGAGATGGTCGAGTACGATCCTGTGACGTTCGCCGTCAAAGAGACCATCAAAGTTCCCGCCGAGGCGGTGACTTCACCCGCAAACCTTTCGGTGAATCGAGTGGGGCAGATCCTATTTTCAACACCAGTATCTTTGCCGCTGTCGGAAGAAGAAGCCGCACCGCACAAGGTCTGGATATGGAACGGCCGCGCCTCGTCGTCGATTGACCTGGGGGCGGACCGCAAAGTTGTAGAGACAGGATCGAATCAGGCGGTGACGGAACTGGCGCCTGCAGTTTATCTATCCGCGGACGGAAAGCATCTTGTCTGGTTTGCCAACCAGGCCCGGCGGCTGCAGCGTGAGGAGGTAGACCTCTCGACCACCATTACGTGGGAGGCGTGGCAGACGGATCTTTCCGGGGCAGGACGCGAGGAACTGGTTTCGACCAAACTGCCCGATTGCCGGTGCTCGACTGGTAGCTGCGAAGAAAGCTGCCCGGTGGGCACGGTGTGGGTGTCCGATACGGGCGTCGAGGGATCGTTCCTCATGACGCAGTATGTCGCGGGGCAAACGGCTCCAACTTATAAGAACAGTTCGCTGTACCAGGAGCAAAGCGGGAAGTGGACCGCCACCGCGTTGGCGGAACCTCTGCAGCGCGTGCTGGACGCGACTTCGGACGGCAGCATGATCCTGGAAGCGATCCCGGATACCGGTTGCTGCGGGTGGTCGAACCAGAGCAACGATCAGATGCTGGTCATTGCCGGAGGAAAGGCGCGTCCGTTTTTCGACGAGCAAGCTACGTATAAGAATACCGACTACGACGTGAGCTTCTACACTCCGAGCGCACAGGTATCGCCGGAACTGAAGTTGGTAGCGATGACGATCGTCGCAACCGCCCAGACGAACAAGCCGATTCAGCTTTCCGAGCAGGGACAGGCGAGCCCGGAAGAGTCTGCGCGAATTCGCAAGGCTTTGGCAGACATGCCGATTGTTGCGGTGAAGAGTATGGAGGATCCACCGAAGCAAGTTGCGACGGTGCCACACGCGTCATTGATTGGATGGCTCAGTGAAAAAGAGTTGCTGATCGTCGAAGACCACCTGCTCGTGGCGTACAACGTGGCCACCGGTGGGCGGCGAAAGTCGCGGATTCGAGTGGAGGATGCGGGGCGCGTCTTTCTGCGCTGATCGCGCGTCCTCTGAAGCCCTTACTTTTCCTCGTCTGCGGCGAAATCCGCCAATTGAAGAGTCAGGTTTCCGGGATTCGTCGCATAGGCGAGTCCAGTGCTCATCTCGACCAGTCCCACGCGGATGAGCTTTTCGATTTCTCCATCGAAGTATTGCATTCCGTCCGTGTCGCCATCGGCCATCGCTTCCAGCAGCGTCTTGCCATCCTGTTCGCCCTTCTCGACATATTCGCGAGTCCGCAGGGTTGACTTGAGGATCTCAACGATCGCCACGCGTCCGTTTCCGTCGCGCCGGGGAATGAGGCGCTGGGAGACGATGGCCCGGAAGCTTTTCGCGAGCCGGTTGCGAATGATGTGTTGTTCCGACATGGGAAATGCGCCAATGATGCGTTCGACGGTTTTCGACGCATCAATCGTATGAAGGGTCGAGAGGACGAGGTGTCCGGTCTCGGAAGCCTCAAGTGCGATTTCGATGGTCTCTTTGTCGCGCATCTCTCCGACAAGGATCACTTTTGGAGCCTGCCGCAAAGCGGCGCGCAGAGCGAGCGCAAAACTCGGCGTGTCGCTGTGCAGTTCCCGCTGGTGAACGATCGAGCGCTTGTGGCGGTGCATGAACTCGATGGGGTCTTCGATGGTGAGGATGTGGTACGAATGCGTCTCATTGATTCGGTCGAGCACGGCAGCGAGTGTCGAGGATTTCCCTGAGCCTGTCGGTCCGGTGACCAGCACAATTCCATTCTTCAGGTCGGCGATCTCCGCGAGTTGCGGCGGCAGGTTCAGGCCGGCAAGCGTGGGAATAGTCTGCGGTATGACGCGCATGACGATGGCGTGACTGGAGCGCTGCTGAAAGATGTTCACGCGAAAGCGGCAGTGGCCGGGGACGCGGTAAGAAATGTCACACGATCCGGAGCTCTGCAACGATTCTGTAGCCTGTTTGCTTCCGGCGATCAGCTCATTCGCGATGCGGCGCGTGTCTTCCGGTGTCAGCGGCCCCATTCCAGAGATTTTGACCGGCGACAATTTTCCGGAAAGCTCGACCATGGGGAAGCTGCCCGGCGAGAGGATGAGATCGCTCACTTTATCGGAGACACCAAGCATGGCGAGTAACAGGGCTGGGGTCGGGATGGACTTTGTTGCGGGGACGACAGGGATCTGGGCTTTCTGTACCGCGGTCTCCACTGAATGATCCTTTCCGAACGTGAGGCTGACGGCGAATGATGGCGCTGGACTTAAGAGTTTGAGGGAGGGATACAGACAGGCTACTTAGCATTCGGAACGCCGTTAGCCGGGGAGAGATTCGATGGAAAGATCCGTTTAACTCGGGCAGAATGAGCGAGGTCGGCGGCCGTGCTCCAGGAGAGATCCGCGGCGCAAAGTCTGAGCGTCTGTTTTGTGGACTCGTGTCTTATTTGCAGACAAAGGGCACATTAATTTTCTCCCGCGGGCTGACTCCGATCATGACCCCGGAGGTCTGAACGTGGCGGTAGATGTCCGGCTCATTTCTTCTCTGCCGGTTTCAGCAATAAGTCCTGATAGTCGAAGCTGAAGTCTGCCAGCGGCGAGACCGCGGCCATGCGGGCGCTATCGATCGAGCCGTCAGGGTTCAAGGAAAAAGTGACGAAGGCGTCTTCGATGGTGCGCGTGCGCCAGTGTGCCTTGAATGTGTCGTGCTGCCAGTGCTGAAGGTCGCCGATCATCGTTGGCGTGTGATCGAAGGTGATGACGAGACCAGCATTCTCCATTCGAATGGTGATCGGGCCATACCACGCATCGTTGTAGACCCGAGCGTATTTGTCGAGAGGAAGGGAGGGCTTGGAAGTTGCGTCGCGTGCGCCTTCGGCGTTCTTCATCGTTTCCGCGGCGTCCTTCTCTTCTTTGTCTTTCACGGCTTTGTAGGCAGCGATCCAGTCGGTCGGCGGCAGGTGAAAGAAATGATCCAGCACGTGATAAAGAATTGAGTCGAACGCCCCGCCTTCTTCCGCATTGGTAAGGATCACGACGCCGAGATTTTCCTCGGGCACGAGCATGACGCGCGAGACGAAGCCGGCGACTCCGCCAGTGTGGCCTGCCAACTTGCGTCCGTGATAGTCGCGCAGGCCCCAACCGAGGGCATAGTCGGCGAAGTTCGGTCTCAAGGCGGCGAGGGGCGCCGGCGGATCACCGATCGGCAGGATGGTTTGCGGCGACCACATTTCCTTTGAGCGTTGTTCGGTGAAGAGGCGGCCCTCGCGATCGACGAACTTTCCGCGATTGAGCTGCAGCTGTACCCATTTCGCCATGTCGGCGGCGCAGGAGTTGATGGATCCCGCGGGCCCGGCGTTGTCGAGTGTGCCGAAGGGAATGACCTGCAACTTGCCGTCGACGCGCGAGTGCGGCGAGGCATAGTCATCGCCCGGCTTGAAAGCGGAGTTGCTGACGTTGGAGTGACTCATGCCGAGCGGGACAAAGATGTGCTGATGAACATAGTCGTCCCATGACGTGCCGGTGACGGCCGGAACGATCTGGCCGGCAGTCATGTAAAGAAGATTGTCGTAAGCGTAGTGGCTGCGGAAACTGGAAGCGGGCTTCATAAACCGCAGCTTGTGGATGACTTCTTCCCGCGTATAGGTCGAGTGGGGCCAGAACAGGAGATCGCCTTCGCCAAGTCCCATGCCGCTGCGATGCGTGAGCAGGTCGCGGATCGTCATCTCGTGAGAGACGTACGGGTCGTACATCACGAATCCGGGCAGGCGCTGGTAGACGGGGTCATCCCAGGCGAGCTTTCCATCGTCGATCAGCGTCGCGAGCGCGGCCGTGGTGAAGGCCTTGGTGTTGGACCCGATGCCAAACATGGTGAACTCGTCGGCAGCAGTCGGATCGCCGAGTTTGCGGACGCCGTATCCCTTTGCCAGGAGAATCTTGCCGTCCTTGACGATGGCGACGGCCATCCCGGGCACGTCGAAGGTTTTCATCGACGACGCCACCCAGGCGTCGAGATCGGCAGGCAAAGCCGGAGCGGCGGACTGAGCCCAGATGGTACCCGCCAAGATGAAGACGGCGAAGGCGACAGAAATCCGGTGAAGTTGAGAAAGACGCATGTGCTCTCCCGAGGGTTACGAAAGGAAATGACGGGGAATTAGAACACAGAAGCGGGAATTCTCCGAGAGACGGAAACCATCCAGGCGAGTCCGAGAGCATGACCAACCACGCGCAGCGAGGGGAGGGCTGGGTGGTCAGTTCATGCGTTTGGACATCACGGCAGTGATGTAGTCGAGGAGGTGATCAATGTCGAGATCGGAATTGACCAACGCGGCAATGTCGGTGGGGCTAAATCCCGTCCTGGCCGATGCTTGCTGAATCAGATTTGCCAGGTTGTGTTGCGGGATGTAGTCGAATTCAAAATTCATCATGTCGTCGCTCCTTATTGCATTTTTGTGTCGAGGGAATGGCGTTTCTGCACGGCAAGGAATCGAGGTAACGGAACCCGAATGCCTCACCGCTGGACACAACTCTTGCCTGCGCGACTACAGCGAAGCAGGCAGGAACGGCATGACTAGCAACGGAATGTTTGCAGCAAGATCGGACGCGAGCCAGGGTCCGGGATTTTGATCAGTGCACCGGGCTGGTAGAAGGGCGGATAAACTTGCAGGGCGGGCACAAATAGCTGGACGGCAGCCACGATGAGCAATGGCGGCGCGGCGTTCGCCTGGGCGTGAATGGCAGTGGGCCCGGTCCCGCGGTGAAAGGCGGCATCCGGGAGATCGACGTCAGGCAACACCACGATCAGGAGCATGAGGAAAACCAGGCATCCTAGAATCATGAGCGCCCACGGTTTGATGTTCCACTGCGCGAACATATCTATCCTTTGTGCCAGAGGGAAGAACCAGTGTCAATCCCCCTTTGCGGAGATTTTTCGCTTTGCCTGAGCCGAACTGAAATGATGAAGGCCAGATCCTATTTAAGATGCAATTTGTGCGACCTTGAGCGCTCGGCAGTGCAAGAAAATGCATATTTATGTCCTAGAACGAGAGCAATGGCTACCGCGTCCGGTTGGCGAGATATTTGAATTTTTTTCCCGGCCCGAAAATCTGCAGGTAATCACTCCTCCATGGCTTGATTTTCAAATGGTCCATACTCCTGAGCAACTGCAGGTTGGATCCTTGATCCGTTATCGGCTGCGTTGGCGTTGGATGCCGGTACGATGGACGACGGAGATTTCCCAATGGAATCAGCCGAACCATTTTGTTGACCGCGAAATTTCCGGACCCTATGCATTGTGGAATCATGAGCATCGGTTCG
Organism: uncultured Acidobacteriota bacterium; assembly: GCA_963820895.1. Taxonomy (GTDB): domain Bacteria; phylum Acidobacteriota; class Terriglobia; order Terriglobales; family Acidobacteriaceae; genus Sulfotelmatobacter. The sequence goes on along the minus strand of CAWGBW010000008.1, from coordinate 618,595 downwards.
AGGCTTACCAGGGCGGCACGATCGATGCGTGATTTCGTGACCTACGCTTTGCCCTTCGGATGGCTAGGTTGGGTGGCCTACAAGGCGGTGGTGAAGCGAGACGTAGAGGGAATTTTCGACTTTCGAGCTGAGACCATGAGCCGGCTTTTTCCGGCCTGAAGATCGCTGTACAAAGTACCAGGCATCGTATACAAACTCTGAAAGCATTGATCCGTAAGGTATTTGGGGGGACCTAGTCTTTGTACCTCAAGCCGAAAAATTTGAGCGAAGCGGTTGCAGTGCTGGCTTCATCCGGCGGGCAGATTCTGGCTGGAGGGACCGACTTCTATCCTGCACTAGGAGAACGGCTGCCACCGGGCGACGTGGTCGACATTTCTGGGATCGGCGAGATTCGGGGAATTTCGGTCGAGCCGGACTGGATTCGAATTGGTGGGCTGACGACCTGGAGCGAGGTGATTCGCAGTCCGCTCCCGCGATGCTTTGACGCCCTTAAGGCGGCGGCACGCGAGGTCGGATCGGTGCAGATTCAGAATCGCGGGACCGTCGCCGGGAATCTGTGCAATGCCTCTCCGGCCGCGGATGGAGTTCCTCCCCTGCTTGCCCTCGATGCTGAAGTCGAGCTGGCGTCCAGCACGAGCCATCGTCGCATTACGCTGGCGCAATTCATGGTCGGAAATCGCAAGACGCTGCGACAGGCAGACGAGATTCTTGCGGCGGTCTGGGTTCCGCGGAAGATAGAGGATGCGGCCTCCGTATTCCTGAAACTCGGGGCGCGGCGATATTTGGTGATTTCCATTTCGATGGTGGCCGCGGTAGTGCAATCCGATGGAAATGGCCGCGTCGCAGATGCGCGGATTGCCGTGGGATCGTGCTCAGCGACAGCGCAGCGGCTGGGAAAGCTGGAAGGAGATTTGAAAGGCCGGGCGCTCGCTGAAATCGGAGGCGCCGTCAGGGCCGAAGATCTGGCGCTCACTCTCGCCGATTGACGATGTGCGAGCGACTGGCGAGTATCGCCGCGACGCTTCGCTGACGTTGGTCCGCCGCGCGCTCGAGGCTTGCGTGGGGAAAGCATAAATGGTCACCACGCAGAAGCTGCCTGCGCGCACGGATGAGAATCTGGTTTCGTTCCGTGTGAATGGCAAGCACGTAGAGGTGACGGCATGCGGCAGCCGACGGCTTTCGCGTGTGCTGCGCGAGGATCTTGGGCTCACTGGAACCAAGGTGGGATGCGACGCGGGCGACTGCGGGGCTTGCACCGTTCTGCTGGATGGAGAGCCAGTGTGCGCGTGCCTGGTTCCTGCCGGACAAGTTTCGGGATGCGACGTCACAACGGTCGAAGGACTCGCGTCGCGAAGCCCCTTCCGCGACCGGCTTCAGAAATCCTTTCTCTTTCACGGGGCGGCACAGTGTGGTGCTTGCACTCCGGGGATGCTGGTGGCGGCGACGGCCTTGCTCGAGAAGAATTCATCGCCCTTGCGAAAACGAAGTGCTGGATGCGATCGGCGGTGTGCTGTGCCGGTGCACCGGATACCGAAAAATCGTGCGAGCGATTGTTGAAGCGGCGCACTATGTGGACGATCAACTGCCGCCGCGAACAGGCGCAGCCGTGGGAGCCCGGTTAGTTCGGCTCGACGGGCAAAGAAAAATTGATGGTTCAGAGGTCTTCGGCGCCGACGAAGTTCCTGCCGATGCGCTGTCAGTGCGTGCGATTCGATGTCCTCACCATCGCGCCAGATTTCAGTTTGGTGATCTTAATCGGTTTATCTCCGAGCATCCGGGGATTGAGATTGTGCTGACGGCGGGAGATGTTCCCGGAATCGACTGTTATGGTGTGATCCCGAAATTCGCGGATCAACCGGTATTCGCTCACAGCGAAGCTCGATTCCGTGGCGAGGCCGTGGCAGCGATCGTCGGCGAGCCAGAAGCGATCGAGGCGCTGGATCTTGCGGAATTCCCGGTGCAGTGGGAAATCTTGCCGCCAATAAAAACGATCGATGAGGCATTGGCGGCGGATGCAGCGAAAATTCACGAGAGTCGACCGGACAACGTGTTGGTACGCGGACGCGTCGTTCGCGGCGATGTGGATCAGGCTCTTGCCGACGCGGACTTCGTCGTCGAAGGCGAGTATGAGACTGGATTCGTTGAGCACGCCTACATCGAGCCGGAAGCTGGATTTGCCCGGCGTGTTGGGGATACGGTTGAGATCCAGGCGTGCACGCAATCGCCTTACATGGACCGCAATGACATTGCGAAGATCCTGGGCATTGCCCCGGAGAATGTTCGGATCATTCCGACGGCGGTGGGCGGGGGATTCGGATCGAAGCTCGATCTCTCGGTGCAAACGTTTCTCGCCCTGGCGGCCTGGAAATTGAACCGGACTGTTCGGATGGTGTATTCGCGCAACGAATCGATTGTGTCGACGACGAAGCGGCATCCGGCGCATATGCGGTTGCGCGCCGGGGCAAACAAGGAAGGGAAGCTCGTTGCGCTCGACTTCGCCGCTGACTTCAATACCGGCGCGTACTCTTCGTGGGGACCAACCGTGGCAGGGCGTGTACCCGTACATGCTTCCGGACCTTACTTCGTCCCGCACTATCGCGCACTGACCCGCGCGGTACACACGAACATTGTTCCGGCTGGGGCGTTTCGCGGATTTGGTGTTCCGCAGGCGGCGATTGCGCAGGAACAGCTCTACGACGATCTGGCGGACAAAGTCGGAATGGACCGCCTGGAGTTCCGCATCCTTAACGCGCTCGAAAACACGACTCCTACCGTTACCGGACAAGTGCTCAACGAGGGCGTCGGCATTCGCGCCTGCTTCGAGGCGCTTCGGCCGCAGTGGATGCTAGCTAGGCAGAACTCGGCAGAATTCAACTCACAAGCGAATGGATCGCTGCGTCGCGGCGTGGGTGTAGCGGGCATGTGGTATGGCTGCGGGAACACCTCGCTGCCGAATCCGTCGACGATGCGTATCGGCCTGAAACGAGACGGGCGTATCGCGCTGCATCAGGGCGCGGTTGACATCGGTCAGGGATCGAACACGATCGTCACGCAGATCTGCGCCGACGCGATTGGGGCGCCGATATCCCAATTCGACCTGATTTCCGGAGATACGTCGATCACCCCGGATTGCGGAAAGACTTCAGCATCGCGTCAAACATTTGTCACCGGGAAAGCCGCGCACATGGCGGGAACGAAGCTGCGCGACGAGATTCTAAAGCTCGCCGGTGCGTGCAAGTGCGGCTCGATTGATTTCGACCCGGCGGGATCACAGTTTCAGAAGACGGTGATCGAAAGAGCCGTTGACTTGAGTGACTTGCCGCTTGACGAACACGGATACGTAATCACTTGCGAAGCGACTTTCGATCCGCCCATCACGCCGCTGGACGAGAACGGGCAGGGAACTCCCTATGCAGTGTACGGATTCGGCGCGCACATGGCGGAGATTGAAGTGGATGTGGAACTCGGCACTGTGCGTGTGCTGAAGGTGACCGCAGCGCATGATGTTGGACGCGCGATCAATCCCACGCTGATCGAAGGCCAGATCGAAGGTGGAGTCGCGCAAGGCCTGGGCATGGCGCTGATGGAGGAATTTTTTCCCGGGTAAGGGCGAGAACCTGCACGATTACCTCATTCCTTCAGCCGGAGATGTGCCGCCCATCGAATCGATTCTCATCGAGGATCCATCGCCGATCGGGCCATTCGGTGCCAAGGGAATCGGCGAACAGGCGGTCATTCCGACTGCGCCGGCGATCCTCAATGCCATTCACGATGCGATCGGCGTGCGCATCCATAAGATTCCGGCGACGCCGGACCGGGTGAGGGCAGCGATTCTTACGAAGGCCAACGGAGGCGTGCGTGGCTGACGACGCGATCCGCTGCGATGCGTGTCCGGTGCTGTGTTACATCAAGCCGGGACGAACGGGTTCGTGCGACCGTTACGGCAATCACGATGGCAAGCTGGTCCGCCTGGATCCGCACGTGGTCCTGGATCGCGCGGTCGGCCGAGGCGAATCCGTTGTTCCGTTTCTCGAGCGCAGCCGCGATTGGGACGGATCGCTAGTGAGTCATGGCGAGACGTTTGTGACCGCCATCGGCGCGGGCACAACCTATCCCGATTACAAGCCCGCGCCCTTCATCATCTCGTCGCAGGTGGAAGGCGTGGACATGGTCACGGTGGTCACCGAGGGAATTTTCAGCTATTGCGGGGTCAAGGTGAAGATCGACACCGACCGTCATCTCGGAGCCGAGTGCAACACGGTGCGTGCCGATGGCGAGGCGATCGGGCATGTGACCACGAGCGAATACGGTTCGCAGATGCTCTCACTCGGCGGCGTTCGGCACCTGACTGGTGGAAGCCGGCGGGAGGGAACTGCAACTTGCGATGCGTTGTTGAAGTTGTGCAACGGAAATGCAGTCGAATTGACGATCGATGACGGCGCCAAAGTTAACGTGCAGGCCGGGAAGGCCCCCGTGGTGGATGGCGTCCAGGAAGAGCGCATGCGCGTGGGCTGCGGATCGGCGACGATCGGAATGTTTGCCAGGCAGTGGTTCGGCAAAGTCGACGATGTTGTCGTAGTGGACGATCACATCACCGGAGTGTTGTCGGAGCATCAGGCCGGCAAACTGCTGGGTGTGCCCGAGACTGGAATCAAGCTGAAGGGAAGACGCTCGACTCCGGGTCGATACTTTCAAGTGGCGGAGCCGGGAACAAGGTGGGGTGGAACGAATATCGACAATCCATTGTCGATTCTGGGGAAATTCAATTCCAAGAAAGCGTGGGCGGGAATGCGCCTGCTGATGGTGAGCACGACTGGGGAGCATCACGCGTATTTCGAACTGGGAGAAGATCTGAAGCCGATCGAGAAGGAGTTGCCGAAAGAGTTGAGCATCTCGGTCGCGCGCATAAAAGAAAACTGCGAACCGGCAATGTGCACCGTGCTGTTCATGGGCGGAGCCGGGGGGTCGTTGCGGGCGGGAGTCACGGAAAATCCGGTGAAGCTGACTCACTCGGTTCGCGACGCATTGACTCGTGTAACCTGCGGCGGCGCTCCCGTCTACGTGTGGCCCGGCGGCGGCATAACCTTTATGGTGGACGTGACCCGGATGCCGCAGAATGCGTTCGGTTATGTTCCGACTCCGGCGCTGGTCGCTCCCATCGAATTTACCTTGACCCTTTCTGGATACGCCGAACTTGGCGGACATATGGAAAGCGTTCGGCCATTGAGTTCCATCGAGGTGGAACCGGAAGGACGGCGCCGAGTCGTTTCGCGCACGGACAATCCCTGGCCGTTCGACTCGATGGCGAAGGCGAGAAAGCAATGAACAAACGCGCACAAATGCGGCTGCTGCCAGATGGGCGGAGACTTCATCTGAGCGACGGGCCGATTGATCTGATTGTGGAAGGGTTCGGCGCGCCGCGAGAAATTAAGAATGCGTACGACTCAGCGTGTGGACGGTTTACCTCAATCCTCGACGAGTTGTGCAGTGAACTGGTATTTCTCCGGCAGGCCTGTTGCGCGGAATCGGAGTGGCCCGCTGGCAGCATCGCTCGGCGGATGACTGCTGCGGTGTTGCCCTATGCTAGCGAGTATTTTGTGACGCCGATGGCCGCCGTTGCGGGCGCAGTGGCGGAAGAGATTCTTGGCGAGATGGTAGAGTCGTCGAGCCTGTCGCGTGCTTACGTGAACAACGGCGGCGATATCTCTCTTCATTTGGGCGGAGACGAAAAGTTCGTCGTCGGGATGGTGGAGCGGCCGGATCGTCCATCGCTGTTCGGGACGTCGACTATAACCTCGAGGAATCCCGTTCGCGGGATAGCGACCAGTGGGTGGCGAGGCAGAAGTTTCTCGCTGGGAATCGCGGATGCGGTGACGGTCCTCGCGGATCGAGCGGCTGCGGCCGATGCGGCGGCAACGATCATCGCCAATGCTGTCGATCTACCGGGGCACCCGTCGGTTGTGCGGATTCCCGCATGCGATCTTGCGCCTGACAGTGATCTCGGGGATCGGTTGGTGACACAGCATGTGGGAGAGTTATCGTCGCGAGAAATCGATGATGCTCTCGCTGCAGGTGCGCTGACTGCTGAAAGACTCATGAAAATCGGACTGATTCGGAGTGCGGCGTTGCATCTTCAGGGTGATACGCGGGTGGTGGGAAAGCTGGCAGAGTCCACGCTAGCATCCGGCTTCCGACAGAAAAGGATGCTTGTAAATGCCTGACGTGGTCGTCAGAAAAAAAGTCACGTACGTGGAGGAAATCTTTCACGAAGGTGGTCCTGTGGCCGCCGTTCCCCTGCGCAGGGCCGCGGCTCTGGTAGTAATTCGAAATCCCTTTGCCGGATCGTATGTGGCCGACATCGAAAGTTTCATGGATGACTTGAAGCCACTTGGCCTGGAGATGGCTCGCGGGTTGATCGCAGCCCTGGGTGGTGATACGAAAGTTGTTGAGGGCTACGGTAAGGGCGCGATTGTCGGATCGGCAGGCGAACTCGAACACGGCGCCCTGTGGCATGTGCCAGGCGGGTACGCGATGCGAGAAGTTCTGGGAGGAGCGAAGGCGATCGTTGCTTCGACCAAGAAAGTCGGCGGTCCGGGAACGCGGCTCGACGTTCCCATCACGCACATCAATGCGTCCTACGTTCGCAGCCATTTCGATGCGATGGAAGTCGGAATCAACGATGCTCCGCGCGCCGACGAAATGTTATTAGCTCTCGTCATGACGACCGGGGCACGCGTTCACGCTCGCGTGGGAGGCCTGAAGGCTTCGGAGATCAAAGGCGAGGACGGGCTGAGATGAGAAACAAGAGATGAAAGCGAAGATCCGCAAGATCGCAACCTTTGTTGAAGAAACGCAGCGCGAGATGGACCGGGAAATCTCTCCTTCGGTGAGGAAGGCCGCGGCTGTGGCGGTGATCGAGAATCCGTTTGCCGGAAAGTACGTCGAGGATCTCTCCGAGTTGATGGCGATTGGAGAAGAACTCGGCGAGTTACTGACATCGCGTGCGGTGGCTGCCCTCGGAATCTCGGGGCCATCGGCGGAGAGCTACGGCAAGGCGGCGGCGGTAGGAGAGAATGGCGAACTCGAACATGCCGCGGCGATTCTGCATCCGAAGCTGGGAACGCCGGTGCGGCGCGTGCTGGGCAAAGGTGCCGCGCTGATCCCGTCATCGAAGAAGCGCGGGGGATTGGGCGTCGTGCTCGATATTCCGCTGGGGCACAAGGATGCGGCCTTCGTCCGAAGCCATTTTGATGGCATGGAAGTGCGATTGAGCGATGCGCCGCGTGCGAACGAAATCATGGTGGCGGTGGCGGTGACGGACAGTGGGCGTCCACTGCCGCGCGTCGGCGGACTGACGAAAGATCAGATCAAAGGCGAAGACGGGTTGCGCTGAATCAGTGAGTCGACGGGGCACGCATCAGGAACGAGATGTCGTCCACCTTATAGAGGACCTTGCCTGCCGAGTCCGGCGTCGGCTTGATCTTCCCAGTACGCACCGAATCGAATGCTTTCACGAGGCGTGGCAACACCGATGGTTGAGCCACAGGAATGTTGTGAGCACCCAGAACGAGTTTGACAGTTGGCGCGAGAGCGGCCAGGCGCGCGATCGATGCCGCGTATGCATTGAGATCGGTTTCGGGCCGGAACAGCCAGATGGGCGCGGGATAGTAAGTGTCACCGGTGAAGAGCAATCCGTTGGCCCGATCGAACAAGGTGATCGCGTCCGGTGTGTGCCCCGGAGTCGCGATCACCTCTATGGTGCGTCCACCGAGATCGAAACGATCGCCGTCATGCGTGTAGGCCTTGATCTTCCACGGACGTGTTGCGTAGGTTTTTGAATCGAATCCCTTCGGCAGCGAGCCACAAATCTGATCTGGTGTGATTTCTTCCTGGGCGTCTTCACGCGAGCCTAACGCGTTTTTGCGAGTGAAATCCGTATCCAGTGCATAGACGTCATCGAACTGCCAGTTGCCACCAACGTGATCGTCGTGCGTGTGCGAGTTCAATACAACGATCGGGAGCGTGGTCAGTTCCTGAGTAACTTTCTTGATGTCGCTGATGCCCATGCCGGTATCGAACAGGAGCGCGCGCTGACTGCCTACGATGAGGTAGCCGATTGTTTCCTCGGCCTGGTGCGGTTCGTAGATGGCAAAAACTCCCGGCGTTGGTTTGTAAACTTCGAACCACGGATCGCTCACGGGAACGCGCTGGAGATTCCTGTATTCGGGACGCGGCAGAGCGCGGCACCATTCGGGAACCGGCGACTGCGCGATGAGCGATGTTGCGAGCATGAAGGTTGCGAAGAATGCCAGGCACCGTTTACGCACGGACGACCTCCGGCACGCGAGTCGCCGGCGGAGTGTTGCGGCTGCGCTGGATGCTGACGGCGCCGTCGATGACAACCATGCCGACGCCGGGCAGATCACCCTTCTGAATGCTATCGAGCAAATTCTTTCCCGCGGACTGTTGCGCGGTGTCGAGGAAGACGAAGCTTGCCTCGCGCCCAGCTGCGATCAGGCCGCAATTCAAGCTGCGCATCTTCGCGGTGTTGCCGGTGGCGAAGCAGATCGCCCGCTCCGCCGGAATGTCTCCAAGCGACGACAGCATGGAGATCATGCGGAGGATGCCAAGCGGCTGCACACCGGAACCGGCGGGCGAATCAGTGCCGAGAATTACCCGGTGCAGTTGCTTGAGTTCTTTGGCGGATCGCAGCGCGAGTAGTCCTGCGCGTTCGTTCCCGTTGTGGACGATTTCCAGGGCGCGTCGCGAGCGCTCGCACAATTCCACGATCTGATCGTCGGGCAATGCGGTGTGGCCGCCATTGACGTGGCCGATCACGTCCGCGTCAGTTTCGAGGACCATGTCTTTATCGATGAGGCTCGATCCCGGGATCGAAGGGCCGCCGGTGTGAATCGTGCTCTGGATGCCGTATTTACGGGCCCATGCAACCATGCGCTGTCCTGTGGTTCCGTCCTTGACGCTGCCGAGCCCGACTTCGCCGAGAAACTTCACGCCCGCTGCGGCGAGTTCCTTGAAGTCATCCTCGACCATGCCTTGTTCGAGCACCGGCGCACCCGCGTACACTTTGACGCCTCCGGGCCGAAATGCCTGAAAGGCGCGCTGGGCGAAGATCGCCATCGCTTTTAGCCCGATGATGTCTTTGGGGCGGCCAGGTGTGTGGACTTCGCCGGCCGAGACCATGGTGGTCACGCCCCCATGCAGGCAGCTGTCAATCCATCCCAATTGGTTCTGGCGCGGCGTCCAGTCACCGCACACTGGATGCACGTGACTATCAATCAATCCGGGAGCGAGCGCCGTGCCCTTGGCGTCGATGGTTGTCGTCGCACCCGAGGTGTCGATGTCTTTCTCCTTGCCGAAGGCGTGAATGGAGCCGTCGACGGCGACGACCGTGTCAGCATCTAAAATCGGGCGATCAAGATCTCCGCTGAGAAGAAGGCCGATGTTGCGGATTACCAGCTTCGTTGAGGCGGGCTTGGCAGGTGCTTCCTGGCTCATTCGTTCGATCTCCGGAACTACTTCGCAAGGCATTTAACCACGAAGGCCATGAAGGTTCACGAAGGAAAGCCGGTACTGCGAGACTTTCTTTGATACCTTCGATCGCTTTCACCAGCGTTTGTCAGTTGCTAAACGAGGATGGTACGCTCGGCTTTCGCGGGGAAGGAGAGCCATGGTTTCGAAGAATTTCATATTCTGGGAAGTCGATGTGCAGCGCGACTTCATGCTGCCTGGGGGACATCTCTACGTTCCGGGGGCCGAAAAGTTGTTGCCCAACATCCGGCGCCTTACCGATGCGGCACGTCAGGACAGGGTGTTTCTGGTATCGCACGGATGTTTTCATACGCCGAATGATCCGGAGTTCAAGATTTTCCCGCCGCATTGCGTGAAGGGAACCGCGGGATCAGAACTTGTCCCGGAGGCGCTGACCGACAAAGTTGCGCGCATTACAAATGACGAGTCAGCGAAGATTCCGGAAGACCTGGCCCAGTATCAGCAGATCCTGCTGGAGAAGCAGACACTCAACATTTTCGAAAGTCGGCATGCCGACGAACTGGTGAAGCACCTGGGTACAGAAGCAGAGTTTGTTGTGTTCGGCGTGGTGACTGAGTATTGCGTAGGCTATGCGGCGAAAGGCCTGATCGAACGCGGACGCAAAGTTGCAGTCGTCCAGGACGCGATCGAGACTTTGAAGAAAGAGGACGGGGAGAAGACGATTGCGGATTTCGTGCGATTGGGAGCCCGCCTTACAACAACAGATCAGGCTCTCAGGGCGCTTGACCGCTGAGAGCCTGCATTAATTTCTAGTGATGATCGCGGTCGTGATCACGATCATGGTCGCGATCGTGATTGTGACGCCACGTCCAGTAATCCTTCTGTTCGTTAGGCGGCAGCTTCTTGAATTCGCGATGCGAGTCACGATGGGTTTCAGTGGTCCACTGGTTATAGTAGACGACCTCATTGTTATCCCAGACGTGATAGTCGGTGTAATACGGATCGTAAGCCCGATAGTGATGGTGGTTTCCGCAGGCGATACCTGCGAACGAAGAAGCCAGTGCGGCGGCTAGCAACAGCGAACTCAGGCGATGCGAACCACGACTCATGTTTTTCTCCTTAGCGAAGGAAACACATTTGCAGCAGATTAGTTGCTTGCCGAGTGGTCTGTGGTTTCACGCGAATCGCAACTACTGAAGACAAAAGCAGTAAAAAATCTTTACAAAGGAATCGAGATGAGTCTGGGACAAGAAAAGAGTTGCAGTAAGGGCGACAAAAGAGAGCAATTTTCGAAGTAACGTTTCCTTGCGAAGGGTATTTCCTTTCCTTTCGAAAGCTTTTCAACTAGGACGGTTTGTAATAGACTACTCTGTCTTTGCGGGAGGTTTTCGCGTTGGAAAATCCGTTGCGCACGCTGCTCGACCTGCCGGATCAGGAAAAAGTGGAGCGCGGTCTGGTGCATACTCCGCGCGAAATATTCCAGCAACCCGACACCTGGCACACCACCTACAAGCTTTGCAAAGACCGACAATCAGACTTGAATCATGCCCTGCGTCAAGCGGGGATCGGGCGGGGAAGCACCTCGTCTCCGACGGTTTATCTTGTAGGAGCAGGCACTTCGGATTACAGCGGTAGGGCACTTGCGCCTTTGCTGCGGCGCCGCTGGGGTTGCGACGTCTGGGCGTTGCCGAGTACGAGCCTCTTGACCGACTTCGACGAATACCACCGCGCGGGAAGAGAGTATCTATGGATCTCGTTTTCCCGATCGGGGGAGAGTCCGGAAGGGGTCGCGCTGCTTGATCGAGCCCTCAACCGTAATTCACAGATTCGTCACCTCGTGATCACCTGCAACGCAACCGCCCCCATGGCGCAATCATGCGCGCGCCATCCGGATCGGGCGTTCGCGCTCGTCCTCGATGACTCGGTCAATGACCGCGGCCTGGCCATGACCAGTTCCTTCAGCAACATGGTGCTGGCTGCGCAATGCGTAGCCCATCTGGAAGATCTAGGCCAGTTCGGCGATGTCGTGTCACAAATGTCCGAAGCAGGGAGAGCATTCCTTCCCGCTGCGGCGGAGGCGGCCGCGGAGGCAACGAGTCAAGGATGTACCCGCGCTTGCTTCGTCGGTTCGGGTGCGCTGCGGGCAGTGGCCGATGAATGCGCTCTGAAAGTTGTGGAGCTAAGCGGAGGCAAGATCGCTACGCTTGCGGAAACCCCATTGGGATTACGTCACGGGCCAATGTCGAGTGTTAACGATGAGAGCATGTTCACCGCGTTCCTTTCGACCGACTCGCGGCGGCGTGGATACGAGCTCGACCTGTTGCGCGAGATTCAGCGAAAGCGCCTCGGCAAAATCCGCATGGTCGTCACCGCGACTGACAACGATGATGCGGCAAATCTGGCAGACCGATATCTCCGGCTGGGACTCGGACCTAACTTCGATGATCAACACCGTGCCGTGCTGGATGTGATTCTCGGACAGTTACTCGGTTTGTTCGCATCGATGCAGAGCGGATTGAAGCCCGACCAGCCGAGCCCGAGCGGCACCATTACTCGCGTCGTCCAGCCGATCCAGTTGTATTCGTGAGATCGCTTCTCTGAACTTACTCCGCGGGATGTTCCAGGCTTCGGGCGGCGGGGACCAATTGACGGTAGACATGATCCGGAACATCGCCGTCCCAATATCCGGAAGCTTTTGCATATCCGACAATTCCGAAAAATAAAACTGCGATTCCCGCTGCGACAGCCCAAGGGGAGAGCCTGCCGTCGCGAGGAGCACGAGTCCACGGCGGCAGAGACATGCTCAGCGCGCCTTCCGAAGGACAGACCGCCACGCACTCCATGCATCCAGTGCATTCCGCCGACTTGATCGTGATCAGCTTGTCGACCGGCAGGGCGGAGGGACAGACCTTTGCACACTTTGCGCAGTCGATGCAGGCACTTTGAGAACGCCGAATGCGGACCGGGCTAAGAATGGAAGTGAGGCCGAGCAGTGCGCCGTAAGGGCAGAGATAGCGGCACCAGAAATTCTGAACCAGCAACGAGGCGATCATCAGGAGAGCTAAAACGACGGCCGCCGTCGGTCCCACACCGCGGAAGAAATTGAGCATACGAACGTCGGCAACGGCGCCGTAGGGACTGCGCATGAAGTTTTCAACGGCCTCGGCGGACATGTTCGCGACCGCCCAGACGAAGAATCCGAGGAGCAGATACTTCAGTCCCCGCAAGGGGACATCAACGTAGCGAGTGATGCGGAATGTTCGACCAAAAATCTTTTGACCGATGCGCCAGAGATATTCAGAGAGAGTCCCAACGGGGCAAAGCCAAGCGCAAAACGCTTTGCGAAACAGGAATGCGATTGCCAGAAAAGTCACGAGCAGGAAGAGCGCGGCAGGATGCGTCGCTGGCACACGTCCGGTGGCCAGCCAATACTTGAGGTTCATGAGTCCGGCGATCGGGAGCCAACCTTCGACTCCAGCCGGACGCTGAGATATGAAACCATCGGTTCCTGTTTCAAGAGCCCGAACCCAGAAATAGAAAGTAGCTCCCAGCCAGACGTTCAGTAGGAGAAAACCAACCTGAAAATTCCGGCGGAAGATCTGAGAATGGTCGGGCAGAGCACGCCGAATCAGCTTCTTTCGCAGGTTCACGAGTCGGATGGTGGATTCTTCTCGGGCGTCTTCAGTACCGATGTCTGTCGGGTCGATTTGGGGCTGAGTTGCCATTGCCTGACTGCGTTTCTAGACGGCTGACGTGTGCATTCCGGCTGGCTCGTAGGGGCAGAACGGGTCTGTCCCGAGCACATCGCCGGTGTGAGCGAATGCGCGGGCACGCGAACCTCCGCAGATGTGGCTGTATTCGCAGGCACCACACTTACCGTGGAATTCGTCGGGCGAGTGCAGCGACCGAAATACATCGGAGTTCCGATACACGTCTACCAGAGAACCCGTGCGCACATTGCCGCAATGCAGCGGTAGAAATCCCGAAGGATAGATCTCTCCAAGATTCGAGACAAAGACGATGCCGTGCCCGTCCCGAATCTGAAATCCCTTGTAGACCGAAGTTTCCTTCATGTCTGGCTTCGCCATTCCGGAAGTACGCATACGTTCGATCGCAATGCGGCGATAGGAAGGGGCCTCGGTCGTCTTCACCGCAAACGGAGAATGCTGGGAAAGATCGAATACCCAGCGCATGATGCATTCGCCTTCTTCGGGGGAAACTTCATTCAAAGCTTTGCCTCGTCCAACAGAGATCAGGAAGAACAGGCTCCAACGCATGACGGGAAAGCTGGTGCGCAGCAATTCGTAGATGGCCGGAAGGTCGTCAGCAGTTTCCTCCGCGACCAGAGTGTTGACCTGAATCGGCAGGCCAAGACGCCCGCAGTGGCGGGCGGCTTCGATGGTTCGATCAAACGTTCCGGGGACGGCGCGAATCGCGTCGTGTTTGGCGGCGCAGGAGCCATCAAGGCTGAGACCGAGGCTCTGAATGCCATGAGCTTTCAGCTTGCTGATCGCATCGTTCGTTAGCTCGGGAGTGGCGCTGGGCGTAATCGAGACTTCCAGGCCGAGTCCGTTGGCATAGTCGATCAATTCGTAGATGTCTTTGCGGCTCAGGGGATCGCCACCGGTCAGAATCAAATGAGGCAGAGGATCCCCGAAATCGACAAGCTGGCTGAGGAAGCGCTTGCTCTGCTCGGTGTTCAGTTCGAGCGGATTCGCCGTGGGCATCGCCTCGGCTCGGCAGTGCTTGCAGGCCAAGCCACAAGCCTGAGTCATCTCCCAATACACGAGCAGTGGATTTTTGGAGAAGTCCTGGGCCACGCGGCCCATGTTTGGAGTAGCGCCTGCAACCACCATGATTGCCCCCTATTACGGCTTAAAAGAACTCCCACAAGCAAAGTCAGAGTACGTTTCGGATGTGAAAAAGGCTGTGATTTCGATCACAGGGGGGAGTGACGGACTTCGCAAAAGTGAGGCAGAAGCCGGGGGAAGGCTTCCGCAGGCGACCGATGCGGCGCCAGATTCGTGCTTCGCGCCGCTTTTTTATGGTGGCGCTCTTCTTTGCTCACGAGTATTAGCGCCCGGGCCTCGGGGTGAGCACCTAGGCCCGGGCTGGCTGTTCCGTTTGTGGCGAACCGAGAGGGGCAATCGGACGTCTGACTTCCCGTCAGATCGTGCCGATAAGTGGATGACACACCCTCGAACGTGTCGCGCTAACCTGGGTCGGCGCGGGTTCGCTCTCGGAACAGCGATCTCTGCCGATGCTGCCTACTTCTGTGCTCCGCGGATATAGGAGACCAGCAACTTCACCTGATCCGGTGTGACGCCCTTGTTCCCAAACGCGTGCATCGCTTTCTTTTCCTTGCCGCCGTTGGCAATCATTTCAGTAAGGTCGGCATCCGATGACTTCTTGGCTTCGTCCGAAATCAGGCTGGGGGCTTTCGCTGCCGGCTTCCCGGCGAGATCCGCACCGTGGCACGCCGCGCATTTTGCTTTGTAAAGAGTCGCGCCGTCATCCGCTGCCCACGAAAGGTTCGGAAGAATCAGGAATAATGCCAAGGCGATCATCACGATCAGAACCACAAGTTTTGTAATCTTCATGATTGCGTTTCCTTTCGGATATCTT
Source organism: uncultured Acidobacteriota bacterium (assembly GCA_963820895.1). Taxonomy (GTDB): domain Bacteria; phylum Acidobacteriota; class Terriglobia; order Terriglobales; family Acidobacteriaceae; genus Sulfotelmatobacter. The sequence goes on along the minus strand of CAWGBW010000008.1, from coordinate 603,460 downwards.
GGTCCTTCTGCCGGGTCGCGGCGCTTCACATCGGTTCCGCGCCCAGGCTTTGGGACTGAATGAGAACTTACTAACCGTCTTGCAGTTTCTCTAGATTGGGGCTATTCGGTCTGTGATTGCGGTCACCTCCGAGAGTGATTGCGACAAGGCACTAGTTATTCCTCCAGGCAGATTCGCGTGAAAATGCTCGTGGAACGAGTGATATCCCGCAGTGCGGCGAATTTTAACAGTCGAAATCTCTCCCGATTGGCGCGCAACCTGTTGAAACTGCTGTGTGCACTTATGGGCGGACATCATTTGCTTTGGCATCGGGCTTGCGCTTTCACGGTTGCAACTTGCGTTAGAGGTCTCTGTCATGGAACCCATGCTCATGGTGATCGGATTGAACCATCGCACCGCTCCGCTGGCCATGAGGGAGCGGTTCTGGATCGGGGAGAGTCGCCGCTATGATGTGCTCCGTCAACTGAAGTGCGCGGAGGGCATCGAAGAGGTCGTTGTGGTCTCCAACTGGCGGCGGACCGAATTTTGGATCTGGGCCAATGAGCCTACCCTGGCCGCCAATTCGGTGACGCAATTCCTGACTTCTTCCTACAGCCTCAAGCTGAGCGAGTGGCAACACTTTTATCGTCTGATTGACGATGCAGCTCTGGCTCACATGTTTCGCGTGATCTCTGGACTTGACGGGCTGCCGTTTGGCGAACCGGAGATCGTTTCACAAGTCAACTCTGCCTGTGAGGCCGCACGAACGGTTGGAGCCGTGGGACAGTTCCTGACTTTCGCGGTGGACGCGGGCATGGTTGCGGCGAGACGGCTTGAGAAAGAAGCAGTCGTCGATAACTCTGCGCGCTCAATTCCAGAGGCCGTATTCGAATTAGTCTTGAGGGTATTTGGTACCTTGGATGGCCGCCGTATCGTGCTGCTCGGAGCCCCCGACGTTAGCGAACTCACGGCAAATCTTATCCTCGCAAGCCGCGCCGGATCGGTGCTGGTGATCGACCAATCGCTTTCGAAGGCACGCGCAGTCGCCGAGAGGCTGGGTGGTACCGCTGCGACCTTGGCGGATCGCTGGAAGAGCATGTTGCGGGCGGACATCGTGATCACCGCGACGGGATGTCCGCATGTTGTGCTGACCCGTGAGGAAGCCGAGCGCATTGCGGCAGAGCGAAACCGGGTGGCATTGGTGATCGTGGATCTTGGAGTGCCACGCGACGTCGACCCGGACGTACGCCGAGTGGACGGCATTCTCCTGTATGACCTCGAGGGGCTGGAGAGGATGGCGAAAGAAGAGACGCGACTTCCCGTGCCCACGATGGACGCAGCCGAGAAAGTCCTAAGTGAAGAAATTCGAGCCTTTCGTTTGAAGCTGCGGTGCGAGACGCTTGTGCCCACGATCGTGGCCCTGCGCCTGCGGCTCGAAGAAATTTGCCGGCAAGACCTGGAGTCCTTCATTCAAGAGCGCGGGCCGTTTACGCGGGAGCAGGATCATGCACTTCATGCAATCACTACTCAAGTCATACAAAAGATTGCCAGCTCCCTTGCCCGCGAACTCAAGGAGGTTCCAGAAAAGGAAGAGCAAGAACGGATGACCACAGCGGTCACCCGATTGTTCCACCTTGAATCGCCGAAAAGAGCGCTTGCCGGCACCAGTTTGGAGAGAGAAAAAAATGAGCGAACTCAAGAAAGAGCCGCCGCAGTCCACTAAATCGCAACTCCCTCGGCCTGTCGCAAATGCGGTCGATGGATGGACTTCCGCGCAAGCGTACTTGCTGGCTGCATTCTGTCTGCTGCTCGGCGTTGCACTCGGATACTTATTCCGTGGATCGGCTTCGCCGACCCCGACAACCGCGGCCGCGGCAACGTCTCAGCCAAGCGCATCGCCGAAGGGCAATGACGCAGAGGCGCAGGCGGCAGTTGCGCAGACCGCAGCTCCGCTGCTGGCCGCGGTTGAGAAGGATCCCAATGACTACGACTCATTGGTGAAACTCGGGAACGTCTATTACGACGGGAAGCAGTACCAAGGCGCCATCGGTTACTACGAGAGGGCACTGAAGATTCATCCCGAAAACTCCGATGTGCGGACGGACATGGGAACCGCGTATTGGTACGCCGGAGACGCCAACAAGGCGTTGGAAATGATGGAAGCTTCTTTGAAATATCAGCCAGGGCATCCGCAAACGCTGTTCAACCTTGGTTGGGTTCGGTGGCAGGGCAAGGGTGATCCGAAGGGGGCAATCGAGGCCTGGCAGCAACTGCTGAAAGCCAATCCGGACTATCCGCAGAAACAGCAGGTCGAGCAGTACATCGCGAAAGCGAAGGAGCACGCCTCGAAGGGTTAGGGATGTCAACCGAACGAAGAGCTTTGGCGCAATTCATACTCAATTCATAAGGCGCCACGGGGACCCGCACGGGTTCCCGATTTTTTTTTGCAATTTTAGGCGGAGGAATTCTCGGAGGGGACCGAATCGACCACTTCCTCGTCCCCGGCGGATACCAGTTCGAACTTCTTCAGTTTGTAGCGCAGGGCGTCGCGGCTTATATCAAGCAATCGGGCGGCATGGGTCTGATTGCCGTTTGCCTGGCGCATTGCCAGTTCAACCATCGCGCGCTCGACTTCTTCGAGTGAAGTCCCTTCTTCAGGAATGTAGAGGCGTGGAACTACGCGTCCGTTGGCGAGTTGTTTGCCTCCGCTGTCGCCGGTTGCGCTGCTATGCTCGAAAGCAGTCAAGCCGCTGCGGGCGGCTTGGCCCACGGCGAAGGGCATGTAGACGGGACGAAGAATAGATTCGTCCTCAAGGATCATGGCGCGCTCGATCGAGTTCTTAAGTTCCCGCACGTTCCCGGGCCAGTTGTGCGCGACCAGTAATCGGCGTGTCTCGGGGCTAATACCGCGAATGGATTTCTTAAACTTCTTGTTGTACCAACCGATGAAAAAATCAACCAGAGGGAGGATATCCTCCGAACGTTCGCGAAGCGGCGGGATGAAGATGGCGATGATGGCGAGACGATAGTAAAGATCCTGGCGGAAATGACCTTCGCGGACGGCCTTCTCCAGATCGCGGTTTGACGCGGCAATGACCCGCACATCCACCTGCATGTCCCGGATGCCACCCACTCGCCGAATTACCTGGTCTTCGAGGACCCGAAGCAATTTGGCCTGCAGGAGCGGGGAAAGCTCACCAATCTCATCGAGAAACAGAGTTCCCGAATGGGCTGTTTCGAAGAGCCCTTTCTTCATCTGCTTGGCGTCGGTGAACGCGCCCTTTTCATGTCCGAATAATTCGGCTTCCATCAACGTCTCCGGGATCGCGGAGCAGTTGATGGCAACGAACGGGCCATTTTGCCGTGAACTCTCGTAGTGGATGGTTTTGGCGACGAGATCCTTGCCGGTCCCACTCTCGCCCTGGATGAGGATCGTGGTAGCTTCGCTGGCCGCGACTTTTTGAACGAAGCTCATCAACTCGGTGCTCTTCGGCGATACGGCGACGACCTCGTGATAGCCGGTGTTCCGGCGAACCTCTCCACGCAAGGACTGCACCTCGGTGCGGAGCCGGGTGGCCTCTAGGGCGTTCTGTATGGTGACTCTTAACTCCTCGAAATCCAGCGGTTTGCCGACGAAATCATAAGCGCCAAGTTTAAGTGCATTTTTCACGTCATCGAGCTGCGGATCGGCGGTGATCATGATGACGGGCGGAGCGTCATGCGCCTTCTTGATTTGCTCCAGCACCTGGATTCCGCTTATGTCGGGCATGCGGACGTCGAGCAATACCAGGTCGGGAGATTCGCTCTGGGAGAGACGTAGACCGGGATCACCGGAAGGAGCTTCGACTACCTGATATCCCCACTCTTCGCATTTCTGTCGAAGAGACCAACGCACCAGGCGTTCGTCATCGACGATCAGAATCTTGTCTGCTGGCATGCTGGGCCTAGCTTACTACGGAATAGAAGCAGAGGGTACGCCGGGCGGGAGACCAAAGCCACGACCACAAGGACGCGAAGAACCACGAAGTCATGGTCGCTCAAGTTCTACTTTGCGTAACTTTTTGTCCTTTGTGGTTCAAGTCTTTATTGTGAGCCCTGAACGCAATGGTGGTTGAGTGTCAATGCACGCCACCTTTCGCTGCACTCTGTAGTGGCAGAACAACAGCGAAGGTTGTGCCCATACCGACCGCGCTGGTTACATCGATACGGCCGTGATGATCTTCGACGACGCGTCTCGCCAGCGAAAGGCCGAGACCGGTGCCGTCCCCTTTGGTGGTGAAAAACGGTCGAAAGATATTTGAAAGATGTTCGGCTGAAATGCCGCGTCCGTTGTCTGCCACGGTGATGATGGCTGTGATCGCGGTTTTCTCAAGCGTCACTTCAACAACGCCCTTGTCCTCGATCGCCTGCATGGCATTCAGCAGCAGGTTGAGCATGACTTGATGGATCTGGTCGCTGTCATGTTCGACTTCAGGCAGCGTCGGATCCTTGTGCAGCTTGATCTCGATTTTCTTGGACAGCGCTTGTTGACGGCCGAGCATCACGGCATGTTCCACGGTGGTGTTCAGGTCGCTCTTTTTGACGTTAGGTGGATGAGGTCGAGCAGTTTGCAATAGATCGGTGACGATGTGATTGATACGGGCAATTTCGAGCCGCACATCCTTGACGACGGCGCGTGCTGGACTGGTCGAGGGCAGGTCACGGCCGATGATCTCGATAACGCCGGCAATCCCCGCGAGTGGATTTCGAATCTCGTGAGCGAGTCCGGTGGCCAATTCACCTAGAGTCGCGAGATGCTCGGCGCGAGACATCTGGGTGCGGTGGAGGCGCTCAATTTCGCGGCGGTTCTCTCGTAGCTGCTCGACCATCTGGTTGAAGTTTCGTCCAAGGTCCCCGATCTCATCGTTGCGGTGAGAGAAACTTACCGAAACGCCGAGATCACCGCTGCCGACCTGTGCGATCTTCTGCTGGAGTTCGACCATGGGTCGTTGCACTGTGTAGGTGAGGACGACAAGCAGGGCTCCGCATATGGCGATGGCGCCAACGCCAGCAACGAGCAGGATGGTGTGGCGCTCCGGATCGCGCCATGACAAGGTCGCGAGCAGAAACAGCAGCATTCCGCCAAGGAGCACGCAAGCAATTGGCAACAACGCCTTGATTTCCCAATTAATGCGAAACCAGGGCAGGCCAGCGTCTCGCAGTTGCGGGATAGCGTCTTTGGCAAATTCCGAGGCAGCGGCTGCCTCGCGTGAGCCAGAGCCAACGCTGAACGATCGTTTGGGAGACTTTGGTCTGGCGTCGTCGCTAGCCTCGTTTGGCACTACCGGATTTGTCATGTGGTGGATGGCCTCAGGCATATGCGTGCAATCCAGGAAGAAGGTAAGTTACGCCGAAGAACGTGAACATCACGACCGCGAATCCGAGGATCGCGAAGTAAGCGGCGCGGCGTCCGCGCCATCCGCGGGTGATGCGCATGTGAAGGTATCCCGCGTACACCAGCCATGTGATCGCCGCCCACGTTTCTTTGGGATCCCAGTTCCAATACGAGCCCCAAGCCCGGTTCGCCCAATAGGCGCCGGCGGCGATCATCAGGGTGAGCAACGGAAAAGCGATGCAGATCGTTTTGTAAGTAATGCGGTCGAGTGCGTCGGCGTCGGGCAGCAGGCGCTCCAGGTCTTGACGCCGCCACAAGAGCAGCAGATAGAGCAAATTCGCAAAAATTCCTCCTACCAACGCGGAGAGGATAAACGGGCTGGCGGCCAACGTGGTCGCATAAAGCCCCTCGGCATCAAGGGAGGGATAGCGTCCGTCACGGGCGCGAAGCAGGAAGAAGATCAGGCTAAGCGTTTGGAGGAGAATGCTCACAAAAACAGCGCGGTTTGCGGTCGTCAGGAAGGCATCCGTCTTCCTTATCCGGCCAATGACGACCAGCGCCAAAGGGACTGCGACCGCGATCAGGACCAGCAGCATCAGCCAGCCGAGATCCGGAATTGTGACGAACAGGCGTACGCCGCGAGAGACAAAAACCTCGGCTTTGTTTTCAGGGTCCCAGGCAACGACATTGAGGCCGCCCCATCTTTCGAAACGCGTGAGTATCGCCGCATAAATGCCAACCGTGAAGAGGCTGGTGGCGGCAAGGAAGGCCTCGGTTTTCACCTTGTCCTGGATTAGGAACATCATCGCCAGAGCGAAGCTGAGCGCGCAGGCTGCGTAGGCCAGCATGGCGAGAGTGACGTGCACATGCAACCACGTCGATTGCAGCGCGGGCACCAGAGGCCTCACTTCGCTCGGCAGAAGCTCCATCAGCACCACGCCTACGATCGCGACCGGCATGGTGACGGTGCCGATCACTTTTACGCCGTAACGCTTTTCCGCGATCAGGGTTAGGGCGGCAAGCGTCCACACAAAGCTCAGCAACATTTCGTAAATGCTGGCAAAGGGTGGATGTCCGGCTTCATACCATCGGTGGGCGACTGCCCCTGTATTGGCGACCAAGCCGGCCCATGTTGCGATGGATGCGAACTTGATGTAGGAGTCCGTACCGGTGATTCCGAAGCCGAGGTACAAGGCTCCCGCGCCCGCGTAGAAGACCAGGGCTGCGTAGAGCAGGTTGGATTCACTCAGAATGTTTCCGCTCTTCACCACATTGAGAAAAGCAATGAACAGCAGAAAGGCGATGCCCAGTCCCACAAGGACGACCATGGTCGTTCCGGTCGCGGGATGCTGTTCAACTTTTGCTCGTGCCATACGTGCTTCCTCCGTGTCCGAAATCATCTTCCGGCGATGGTTGCTCGCGGGAGCGATGCAGCCTGTTCAACTGGCTCGACGTTTCCCGCGCCCAGTTCTTTCTTGATCGATTCGACAAGCTTCTTGAACGTGTGCTCGAACGCGTCGCGGTTGCGATTCGCGGCGCCGCCGATCCAAAGCACTAACTCTCCCTGGGCGTTTTGAACGGAGACGACCCAGAAACGCATGTGGATCACGTAGAAGACGAAAGTCAGGCCGATGGCCATGAGAATCACGCCGACCCAGACTGCCCACTGTCCGGGCTCGTGGGAGACTTGCAGTCCGGTGAAGAGCCCGGTCTTAAGATCCTTCGGCTCGAAGTTGTAGGGGGAGGATGCATTCTCGGCAACGCCCGGTATCTCCGGAAGCCAGAAGTTGATGCTGGCGTTGCTCTTGCGGGAAGTCACCACCATGTGTACGGCAGGATTCGTGATGTCGTTACTTCGCGCGTATACGTGGCCATCTTCGACGACATAGTCCGGGATGAACTGCACGAGTTGAACCGTAGTATCAGGATCGAGAGCGATGGTCTGGTTCATGGCGAGCGAGACTTCCTGGGATAAGCCAGAGCCGTTTGCCGGCTTCGCGGTCACAATAAGTTGCTCCAGTTTGCCGGTACGTCCATAGCTCGCCTGATAGAAGCGCACTCCCTGATAGACCAGAGGGTCGTTGACGACGATCTCTTTCTGCAGGGCCTCTCGCCCGCCGTCGACAATCGCAAGCTTCGACCACCAGCGCTTCGGAGTTCCGTCCTGGTATGTTTCCTCTCCGGTGCCGTCACAGCGAATGGAGAAGGGCAAGGTCTTCGAATCGCCGCTTCTGAGTTCGATCTGGTTGCTGGATTTTCCGGGATTGAGTGTTACGAATCCTCGCCAGCCGTAGAGAGCGTCGATGATTCCGCCGAGGAAGATCAGGAGCAGGCTGGCGTGCACGATGTACACCGCCATTTCGGAAATTCGGTTTCGCTCCGAGAAAAGGGAGAAGCTGTCGGTCCGCACGATCCGCTCGGACTTGAAGCCTATGCTGCGGAATGCGCGCTCGGCAGCGCTCAGGCCTTCTTCGTCATCCGCAATGCGGATCTGGGCTTGTGTGGGCAGAGCACGGCGGAATCCTTCATCGGGGCTCTTGTAGGGACGAGCAAAATATCGCCATGCGTTCGGGAAGCGCTCGATCGACGCAGCGATGATGGTTAGACTTACAAGGATCATCAGAGCGACAAACCAGCGTGTGTGGAATATGTCGGTGAGGCCGGTGGCGTCGAGAAAGCGCAACATGGCAGGGGAGTAAGCCCGCTGCATGTCATCAGAATCAGTAATGGGGCGCTGCAGGATGATGGTGCCGGCGGCCGAGAAGATAACGACAAGAATGATCAGGATGACGCCGGTCTTGATGGAGCTAAGAGTCTGCCAGATTTTGCGCGACGCAGTGCGAAGTGACAGGGCCATATGTTTTCTCTTCCACATGGCTGAAATGCACGTTCCGCGCCAAGCTTGAGAACCCCCATTAAGCGACCCTGAAACCCAGAACATCGACGGTGTCGCGGCTTTACCCGTCGCGATTCGTATTCGAGCCGTAACCCTCGTTGGAACAAAGAGTTACTGTGAATTGATCCTCGAGTCCGCGACATGTGATTCCGATCACAAATCCTGCAGAGGATTCGGGCAGGAGCGCTTGGGTAAGGCGTGAAGGTTATGCGTAATTTCACCGAAGCGGTGTGTCAGAACCCTCATTCTTGTTGCAGGGAGGCGGAATAGGTTTAGAATCCGGCGAACCCAGACTCGTCCCAAGAATTATTTGTTGCAATAATTTACAGGCCAAGTAGACCCCGGCAGTTTTCTTCCCAAATAGAAGGCGAGGAGCGTGCATATGCAAGAGTCGGCAATGCTCCCAGCATCCTCAAAGCGTGCGCTCATGATCGAATTTGGACGGGCCCTCCCCCGGGCAGTGTTATTCGTTGCGGTCTGCTTGACGCCAGCTCTTGCGAAAGAGCATCCGGTACCTCTCGACAAGAATGTGGATTCGGCGAAATGTCTCGAATGCCACGCGGAAAAGAGTAAGGGCAAGGCGGTACACTCCGCGATCGCCACCGGATGTTTGAGCTGTCACGAGGTTCGCGTGAACAAGGACATCACGCGGGTCAAGCTGATCACTTCCACTCCGCAATCGCTGTGCTTGAGCTGTCATTCCGAAAAAGATGCGGCCAGCATTAAGGGAACGGTCCATCCCCCAGCAGTGCGCGACTGCATCAAGTGTCACGATCCGCATAGCAGCGACAACAAGAACCAGTTGCTGAAAGCGGTCTCCGGCGATAAGGCGACAAATCTTTGCCTGAGCTGCCATCAGCAGGGATTGAACGTTCCGGAGAAAGGGAGCAGGCATGCCGCGCTCGACATGGGCTGCGACACCTGCCACACGACGCACAAGACCGGTGAAGCGGGAAAGGCGGAGTTCGACTTCCACCTGACTAAGAGCTCTCCGGCGCTGTGCATCGATTGCCACGACGTGAAGGATGCTTCGCTGCAGAAGGTTCATCATGATCAGCCGCTCGCTGCTGCGGACTGCACCACCTGTCATGATCCGCATCAATCGGCGTCCCCGAAGCTGATGCGGCGGTTTCTGCATCCTCCTTTTGCCGATAAGTCGTGCGATCTCTGCCACGCTGCGCCTAAGGACGGCAAGGTCGTTCTGACGCAGACAGATGTGAAGTCGCTGTGCGTGACCTGCCATAGCGAGCAGGCCGAAAAGATCGCCAAGGCAAAGGTGCAGCATCCGGGTGCCGCTGGAGATTGCACCGACTGCCACAACCCCCATGCCAGCCGTCAACCCGGGCTGCCGAAGACCAACGGCGTGGCAACTTGCCTCGGATGCCATTCCGAGCAGGCCGACCAGGGTAAGAAGCACAACCTGCATCAACCGGCGTTCAAGCAGGCGTGCGCGACGTGTCACGAACCGCACGGAGGCGAGAACGATCATTTACTCCGCGCCAAGACAACGGATGCGGTGTGCCTCGAGTGTCACGGTCCGGATTCGCAGCCAAAGAAGCTTGAGGCAGAGCATCTGTTCACGATTTTCGATGGGCGCGTCCGGCTGCCGGATGACTACTTTGCCAAGAACAAAGTCGTGGTGTTGCCGATCAAGTTCGGCCGCGGGCATCCGACCGACGGACACCCGGTTTCCGACGTTGTCGACCCTTCGGACGTGACCAAACTCGTCGCGAAGATCAATTGCGTGTCGTGTCACCAGCCGCATTCGTCCGCACAGCCGGATCTCTTGGTGAAGGATCAGGCAAATAATGCGGCGTTCTGCGCCAGCTGTCACAAAGATCTGACCAAGAGGTAATGCCATGCGGACCAGGAACCGGAAGATGATCAAAGTATCGACAGCCACCTCGATCTGTTTCGGCAGAGCGCTGACCTTATTGGTCGTTCTGGCAGGCTTGATCCTGCTGGTGCCCGGGGATGCCCTTGCTGCCAAGAAAAGGAAAAAGGACGAGGCGCCGAAGACTCCGGCGGTGATCGACTACTCGAATATCGTGTGGCCGAATCCACCAGCGGTCGCCCGCATCCGCTACCAAGCATTTTTTGCGGCACAGAAGCTCTCTCAAGTTGACACCGCACCGACCAAGAAATCGAAATGGATGGATCGGCTGGCGGGCACACAACCGGCGAGTGAAAACAGCAAGGTGCTATTTCAGTTGGCCGAGCCCTACGGCATGGCGGTGGATTCCAAGAACAACTTGTACGTAGCCGATCAGAAGGTGGGGGCAATCTTCATCTTCAACACGGAAACTCGTGAAGTCGAGATGATCAAGAACAACGTTCATGGCCATTTTGACCGCATCATCGGGCTGGCGATGGACGACAAGGACCGCCTGTTTGTCTCCGATCCTGGCCTGCGGCACATTCTGGTGTTTGACGCGAGTCACAAGGCGGAAGACGTCATCAGCGATGGCATGGTGGGTCCGGGAGGGCTCGCCATCGACAGGGAGAACCGCCTTTTGTATGTGGCGGATGTCGAACTGGACCAGGTGCTGGTCTATGACGCGGACAGCCTTAAATTGTTGCGGAAGATCGGCACGACCGGGCGCAAGCACGAACTGACGACGCCCGGAGATTTCGCCAAGCCGACCGCCGTCGCGGTGGACACGGAAGGAAATCTCTACGTGTGCGACACGCTGAACAATCGAATCCAGATTTTTGACGCCGATGGGAAGTTCATCAGCACCTTCGGCAAAGCGGGCGACGGGCCCGGCTATTTTGCACGGCCAAAAGGGATCGCGATCGATTCCGATCAACACATCTGGGTAACGGACGGGCAGCAGGATCGGATCCAGGTTTTCAACCAGGATCATCAGTTGCTGATCCGCATTGGCGGACATGGTCTGATGCCGGGGCAGTTTCAGGGCCTGGCGGGAATCGTCGTGGACAAGAACAACCGAATTTTCACCTCAGAGATGTTTCCTGGGCGCGTTCAGCAGTTTCGCTACGTGACCGACGCGGAGGCTGAACAGCAGCGCAAGGAACGCGAAGAGCAACGCAGTCAAGAAGGCGGGCGGAGCGGCTAAGGAGCCAGCTCCTACACCGTTGCCCGTCAGCGAAGCGAAGGCTCCGGAAAGCAAGTAGCGATTCTCAGCGACTGGTCGTCGCGACCACCGCGAATCGTCCCCCCTGTGGTGTTTCTCAACAACCTCGTTCTTCCTTTGAGCTGCGGAATTTGACCTACGTCCTCGCCGCAGTGGTGGTTTTCCCCCAGTCCCATCGAAGTTGAGAATACGCACTTGTGGGATATGCAAACGCTAAGTCCTTTCTATTCAATCGGGCGACTGTTCGATGGTTCTGATTTGGGCACGTAATCAATTCGGGCGGTGAGTTGCATAACTGTAGGACGAGGGGCGGTTGCAACCGGCGCCCAGCGCACGATGCAGCCCACGGCCTAAGCCTCTAGGAGTTTAGTAACAAGCTGAAGAACATTATGGAGGTCGTGAAATTATGAAGAAAGCGATTGTAGTAGCGATGTTCGTTCTGGCGGTGGCTGGACTCGGGATGGCGCAGACTTGGACATCCCCAGTCGACGTCCTGGGCGCGCACAATAACGGCGGCCGCGGATGCGCGGGCTGCCACCAACCGCATAGCGGCTCATTTGGCTCCGGCCAAAAGGGCGCGGCTGATGCCGGCAGCTATGCACTGTGGGGTCAGGATGCAAGCCCACTGTATGGCAAAACGATTGCGTTCGGCGATGGCGGAGCAATCACAGAAGTACTGCCATCCACGATTTCAACCGGTAGTGAGGAAGTCGGCGGAATTCTTCTCTGCCTAAGCTGCCATGACGGCAACTTGACTTCGAAGAACATGATGGCCAACCAGTCGTATGAACAGAGAATCGGCCTGCTGACGAACACTGCGTACGGCAGCCAGCCAATTCCGACCTTGCTCGGAAGCGACGGCGCGGGAGCAGGAAACTACACCAACGATCACCCGGTGGGTGTCAACGCCATGATCAGCAGCAGCCTAGCTACGTATGGCCTGACGTTTAGCGGGACGAAATACAATGCACCGACGCCCGGCAGCCCTTATGCTCAGTTCGTCGCCAACTATGGTTATCCAGCGCTGGCGCCTGGGAAGTGGTCGCAACCGTTCGGCGTGAATGGCGCTGGCAAGCCATACGTAGTCTGCACGACCTGCCATAACCAGCACGTGATGACGGTGTACGCGTCCAGCACGGCGAGCCCGATCGCTGGAGACGGCGGCGGCAAGTTCTACGCCACCTACTTCTTCATCAACGGCCCCTACAATCCGAACATCAACAACGTAGCCAACGCCAATGCGCCCTCGACGGCTCAGTTCTGCCGCCAGTGCCACTTCGGCGAGGCGAACGAAGCGAACAACACCAACAACATCAAGACCGTCTTCCAGTAGACCTTGGTGGAATGACACGGGGGAGAGAGTTTCAACTCTCCCCTTTTTTCTTGAAGGTGAGCGAGGAAATATGAAAAAGCAACTTTCCGTCTACGCAGTGCTTCTAGCGGGCCTCTCAATGGCATACGCGCAGGTTGCCTCGCACACGCCGACGGCGGTAGCAGCGTCCTCAGCCCAAACGTCGGTGATGCAAGTCAGCGACAAGCCGGTAGCGAGAGTGAATGGCGCCGTGCTGACGGATCGGGATCTGCTGCGCGAGATGTACACCATCTTCCCCTATGCTCAGCAGCACAATGGGTTCCCGAAAGCGCAGGAGGCCTCGATCCGGCAGGGCGCGCTGGAAATGATTATTTTCGAGGAGCTGATTTATCAGGAAGCGCAACGCCGCAAACTAGTCGTCCCGGCAGAGAAACTGAATCGTGGCGAGGCTGAATTCAAGAAGCAGTTCAACAGTCCCGATCAGTACCAGCAGTACTTGCAGATTGAAATGCACGGTTCGGAACAACAGCTACGCCAGCAAATGCGGCGCTCGCTGCTCATCGAGCAAGTGCTCAAGTCGGATGTAGAGAGCAAGGCTGTCGTTTCACTCGCGGAAGTCCAGGCATATTACGCGAAGAATTCGGCGAAATACGAACAAGGCGAAGCTTTCTCCTTCCAAAGCATCTCTGTGCTACCGCCATTGAAACCTACTCCGGAAAAAGCCAAAGATGCCAAGAGGAAAGCGGATGACTCGGTCCGACAGGCCAAGGCAACGAAGAACTATCAGGAGTTCGGTCTGCTGGCAGAGAAGATTTCCGACGACGACTTTCGGGTGAACATGGGAGATCACAGATCAGTCACGGCCGACAAGTTGCCTCCGCAGGTAGTTAAGGTCCTGCAGTCTCTTGCTTCGGGGCAAGTGAGTGGAGCCATACAGATCGAGAGCGCATACACGATTGTCCGCCTCAACAGTCATACTCCTCCCCGAAAAAAGCCCCTGGCAGAGGTTAGGGGAGAACTGAAGACGGAGTTGCAGAAGAGCAAGTATGAGAAATTGCGTTCGAGCCTGGCGAAGCAGTTGCGGGCGAAGGCGAAGGTCGAAGTCGTCTAGACAACTCAGTTTGACTCGAGCCCGCCAATCCTGGCGGGCTTTTCTAATCTTGCCAAGAGGATTTTTTCCCGTTGTGGGTTTCGACTCGCAACGACGGGTGATATTCCCCACCGAGCCGACGATTTCCTTGCACTCCGCCGATTTCGAGCTGATAAGCACAACGTTTCTAAGCACTTGGAATCCTCCGTACACAGCCGCGTTTGGCAACGATTGTGCCCTTGAGAAGGTAGGCGGAAAAGGCGGGGCAAATGCATTGGGCGACGAAAATTCCGACTTGCATGCTCGGGATCGCAGTTTTCGCGTTGGCGCCACTCCTTTATTCCCAAGCGCCTCCTCGATCGCAGACTCCGCAGGTCGCCATCGGGGACAACACTCGACTCTCTGCGGGAGGCCTGTTTAGTGCAGGCTACAGCGGCAACTACGGAGACTTCGCTCAATCGAACCACGGATTGACTTGGGGATTTGACGGAGACATTGACGGCTACTACTACAATCCCAATTTCCTCTCGTTTAACGTGACGCCCTATTACAACCAGTCACGACAGAACTCGAGTTTTCAATCATTAACCGGAGCCAGTGGTGTAACCGCAACCGCGAATTTGTTTTCCGGGAGCCATTTCCCCGGATCCGTGAACTACCACTTCGATCGCAACACCAGCGGTAGTTTCGGACTGACTGCTGAACCCAACTTCACGACGATCGGCAGGAATCAGGGATTCGGCGTCAGCTGGGCCGCCCTGATCCCCGGCTTGCCGACACTGAGTGTCGGATATTCGCAAGGCGATGGAAGTGGAACGATCTTCGGCACAGATGAGAAAACGGCGTCGAACAACAAAATCCTGAACGTTCATTCGAACTACTCAATCGCGGGATTCGACCTCAACGCGTTCTACGACCGCAATCAGTTGAATTCGGAGTTTCCGCAGTTCTTATCGGGAGCGCAGGCGTCTATACAAGATTCAACCGGAAATGATGTGGGATTTGGGGCGCAGCACCGGTTGCCGTTAAACGGCCAATTCTTCACGAATTTCACGCGCTCCTCGGCGGATACGCGCTACTTTTCGTCGGAAGCACAGACTTCCAATGTTTCGAGCTACACCGACGACATCATCAGTTCCGGTGCGAGTTTCCACCCGACACAAAAACTGTCTTTAAACCTCGCACAAAATTACACCAGCAATCTGAATGGATATCTGGCGCAGAGTCTTGGCGGAAGCGGAACTCCAGTCGTGGGCGTGAACCTGGGCACCGGGTCTCACTCTTCGACATTTGGAGGAGGAGCGACGTATCAGTTCACAAACTATTTGTCGGCCAGTGGGCAGGCAACGTACTACAACCAATACTATTTCGGCCACAACTACACGGGTGAATACATCAGCGGAACCGTGAACTATGGCAAGCGTCTATGGGACATGTTGAGTTTTTCCGGTTCTGTGATTGACAGCAACAACGGGCAGGGGAACAATGCGCTGGGGTTTGTCGGCAACGTAAATTTCTTTCACAAATTCCAGGGGTGGCGGGTGACCGGCCTGTTCAGCTATGCGCAGAACGTGCAATCGATCCTGGTCACGTACACGACCTCTTACTACAGCTACAGCGGCAACGTGCATCGCAGGCTCCCATGGATGGGGCTGCAATGGACGGCAGCATTTAACGGCACGCATAGCGGGCTTACAAACTTCCAAGGTACCAGCAGCCACAGCGAGGGATATTCAACTTCGATCGGCTCACGGAAGTTTTCACTCACCGGAGATTACACGTCCTCAACCGGGATCTCGCTGCTCGGCGCAGGCGGGCTGGTGCCGGTGTCAGGAACGCCCGGCGTTAGCGACTTCATCACTTTTGGCGGCACCAGCTATGGCGGAGGATTTTCAGTTACACCGATGCGCCGCCTGGTGGTTTCGGGAAGCTACAATCGCGCGATCAGCAACACTCTCGGCCAGACTTTCTCGCACAATAACACTGCCATCTACAATGCCCAGCTGCAGTATCACCTGCGACGGATCGGGCTGCAGGCGGGCTACACGCGTTTTGATCAAGGCATCAGCGCGGTCGGCGCTCCTGCCAGCAACACGGCCTATTTCGCCGGAATAACAAGATGGTTCGATTTCTTTTAGCTGCGCGCAAAGGTTTGGTCCTTTCGGACCTGCTGGTCCTGTGCACGCTTGTGCTGTGGTTCGCAAGCGTTGGCATGGCGGCCAAGCGTCCGAAGGAAACGATACATCCGCTTTCCGCTCCGGATTTGCTGATGGACGGCGGGCGCAAACTTTCCTTTGAGCGCGCCTTCAGCCTGGAGCGAGAGGTCAAGCCGAAGCGAAGTTTCTGGACCAAGGTGGTCGACGTCGTGGCTGGACAGCCTGACTTCCATTACCTGGTGAGTCCGTACAGCGTGGTCACCGATTCCCGCGGCCGGATCATCGTGACTGACGTATCCGCTGCAGGCGTCCACATCTTCGACTTCGAGCAGCAGAAATATAAATTTCTGTCGAGGCGCGACGCCGGGAAAGATCCCATGCTCAGCCCGCAGTGCGTCGCTGTCGATAGCCAGGACAACATCTACGTAACCGATTCGCAATCGGGCAAAGTCTTCGTTTTCGACTCGAACGGAAAATTCCGGCGTGCGATTGGCAGCATCAAGGGAAGCGAGGGTTTTTTCAAGCGTCCTACTGGCATCGCGATCGATTCAGCGGCACAACGAATTTATGTGAGCGACACGCTGCGAAACAAGATATTTGTCATGGATATGCAGGGAAGCGTGCTTCAGATCATTGGCAAGCCCGGAACCGAAAATGGGGAATTCAACTTTCCGACGGAGCTGAAGCTGAACGGACACGATCTCGCTGTCGTGGATGCGATGAATTTCCGCGTGCAAGTCTTCGATCAGGGCGGAACCTTTCGCTACTCCATCGGGAAGGCGGGCGACGGGACCGGCTGGATGTTTCGGCCCAAGGGAATCGGGTTCGACTCGGAGTCGCATCTTTACGTGGTGGATGGTGCCTGGGGCGTTGTCCAGGTATTCGATGAGAAGGGGCAACTGCTCTATTACTTCGGCGGGAAGGGAACTGGGGCCGAACAGTTTCAACTGCCCACCGGCCTGCAAATCGATAAGAAGGACCGCATCTACGTGGTGGACTCGTTCAATCGGCGCGTGCAGATTTTTCAATACTACGGCGCGGGCAGCGAAGGAGGGAAACAGCCGTGAAGAGATTCCTCCCCCTGAGTTGCCTGTTGTTGATCGCGTACTGCTCGGCGCAGGTACAACCCACGGCAGATGTGCTAGGAGTACACAACCTGAGCCGCGCGAGTGGCGCCTCGATTTATTCCCAAGGCAGTCTCGCCTGCACATTCTGCCACGCTCCGCATAGCGGGCTCGGCGGAAACACCCCGCTCTGGAACCAGAAACTGTCCCAGCGATCATACGTTCCATATACGAGCACTACCGACACCAATCAAGGGAACACGCAGCCCACGCTTGGCGTTACCAGCAGCCTTTGTTTGAGTTGTCACGACGGCACGGTCGGCGTAGGACAGTCGGCGGCCTATGGACCGCTGCCAACTGTGGGTTCGATGAACAGCGCCGACTCATTTGGCACAACGCTCACAGGATCCCACCCCTTCAGTTTGATCACGCCCTTGAAGGATGCTCCCAGCCTGGTCGCATCACTGGCAACGCAGGGCAAGACCGCTGATCCGACCGGAGCGGTGAAGTTGGTCAGTGGAAACATTGAGTGCACGAGCTGCCACGATCCGCACGTGCAGAATATCGACAAGATTGCGCAGAATTTTCTGGTGAGGGATAGTTCGAGCGCACAGATGTGCCTCGCGTGTCATGACCCGAATCGCGTAGTGCAGGGGCAGGTCAATCCGCTGGCGGGCTATACGAACAGCATTCATCAGATTGCCACGAACCAGATTTCGTCTGATGCGCACGCTGGGCAGTATCCCACAGTAGGCGTGAACGCATGCTCCTCGTGCCATATGACGCACGATTCGCTGGCGCCGGCAAGGTTGCTGCGACCGGCCACGCCGGCATCTCCTTCGTATGATTCGGTTACGCAAAGCTGCATGACTTGTCATGGCGGCGGCACGTATTTGTCGCCAGCTGTTCCGAACATCATGGCTGAGGTTGCGAAGATCAGTCATCCCATCCCGTCGGGCAACAACTATCACGACGCGGCGGAAACACCTGTGCTGAACAACAATCGTCACGCTGCCTGTGTGGATTGTCACAGTGCCCACGCGTCGAACCAGACGATTCAGTTCACGGCAGCTCCCGGAATACGCCCGTCGCAGGCGGGAACGACAGGAATCAGCGCGGTCGACGGAATTACAGCGGTCGCTCCGGCGGTGAATCAATACGAGACTTGCCTTCGCTGCCACGGGACGAGCATCGGCAAACAGCAGTCAATCGTCTACGGTTACGCGCCATTGCGTCTGGTCAGCGCAACCGATCCACTGAATCTCATTTCCCAGTTCGCGTCTTCGGCGACTTCGAGTCATCCCGTAACTCACGCTCGATCGAGCCCGCTGCCCCAACCAAGCCTGTTGGTGAACATGCTCGATGAGAAAGGGCTTGCGTCGTCACGCACGGTAGGAACGCAACTGTTCTGCACCGACTGCCACAACAGCGATGACAACCGCGAGTTCGGCGGCACTGGTCCGAACGGACCGCATGGGTCGATCAATGCGCATATCCTCGAGCGCAACTACCAGTTCAGCCAGGCCGTGGTGCCGGGCGGAATCGTGACCAATCTGTTTCCCAACCCTGATACGACCGTAGCCGGCCCGTTCGCGATGTGCGCCAAGTGTCACGATCTCACCCAGATATTCGCCGACACCAGCTTCACACAACACAACATGCATTCCTATCAGCAGGGATTCAGTTGCTCGGTGTGCCATACGGCGCATGGGATGGGCGCACCTTCTCCGCTGGTGACCGGAGAGCGGCTGGTGAACTTTGATGCCAGTGTTGTCGTGCAAAATGGGGCTGCACCGATCTCTTACAATCACGGGACCAATACCTGCACTTTGACGTGCCACTCCACCGCTCACAATGCGGATGGAACGGTCACTTCCATCGCGAGCGGCAGCCGCAAGGCGCCGAAGTCCAGGTGAAGTTTGCCGGCCGGGCACTCGCGCTGAATATCTGCGCCGGTACTTCGTTTTTCCGCTCCATGCCGTGCTTGATTTTCGAGCAAAGTATGGCGTGCACGGGAACCGACAGGGCTGGATGATTCAAGGTTCGATGCCGTGGTTAGGCCCACGGAGAAGGACCTGGTCCAGCCCTGTATCGAGTGCGAAGCGCACGGAGTGAATGCCTACATGCCTGCACCGACGCAAGCCGAGTCCGAAGGTTTGTTGACCGAGCGCAGAAAAAAGAGTGCTTGGCTGTTGCAACTCGCCACGGCCATACTTGTGCCCGTGCTGCTGTTAGTCCTGGTCGAAGCCGGGCTGCGGATATTCAATGTAGGCTATCCTACCGCGCTGACCGTGCCCTGTACCGTGCATGGAAAATCAGCGTCGTGCTACAACCTCTTTTTTCCTGCGCCATTCTTTCCTCCCGGGATGATCAAGACTCCGCAGGCGTATGCGATACCGGCAGAGAAGGCGGCAGGAACCTATCGTATTTTCGTCCTTGGCGAATCGGCGGCGATGGGAGATCCCGATCCCGCCTACGCCTTCAGCCGTTACCTGGAAGTGATGCTCCGATTGCGCTATCCCGAGATGAAGTTCGAGGTGGTTAACACCGGCAGCGTAGCCATTAATTCTCACGTACTTTTGCCCATTGCAAAGGGATTGGCTGGCGAGCGCCCTGATCTATTCATCATCTATTCAGGCAACAATGAAGTCGTCGGGCCGTACGGGCCGGGAACCGCCCTGACACGTTCGGGAATGAGCATGCCGGTGATCCGCGGCAACATCTGGATTCGGTCCACTCGCATCGGGCAGACGCTGACCCAGTTGGGAACGCAAAAGCGGGAGTGGGGCGGCATGGAAATGTTTCTCGACAAGCAGGTGCCTGCGAGCTCTACGCTGATGAGTAGCGTGTACGCGAACTTCGAGAAGAATCTTCGGGACACCATCAATGTGGCGCGCGAATCGGGTGCAAGAGTGATCGTCAGCACGGTTGCCACGAATGTGAAGGACTGCGCACCCTTCGCATCTAGTCACCGCGCTGGCTTGTCGAAGAGCGACATCAGTTCCTGGGCTGAGTTAGTGCGTCAGGGATCGGATTTCGAAAGTTCACGGAACTATGCTGACGCGCTCAAGGCGTATCAGTCTGCAGAGAAAATCGATGACCAGTACGCTGAACTGGAATTTCGTGTCGCTCGCCTATGGTGGAATCTTGGAGACTATCGCGTCGCGAAGGCCAAGTTTTATCTAGCGCGCGATCTGGATACGCTGCGATTTCGCGCCGACAGCAGAATCAACGAGATCAATCGTGCGGCGGCGCCCTCTGGCGACGGAGTCGAACTGGTGGATGCGGACGAAATTCTCTCCGAACGAAGCGCCAACGGTATCATGGGTTCTGACTTCGTCTACGAGCACGTGCATTTGACTCCGGCAGGGAACTACCTGCTCGCACGCGCAATGTTCTCGCGGATTGCGAGCAAGTTGCCGTTAAAGTCATCGCAGACGGCGAGCGATTCAGAACCTCCGTCGGAAGCTGAATGCGAGCAGTTGCTGGCGTTGACTGGATATGATCGTTTACGCATCGACACCGAGATGACGCAGCGGTTACAAAAACCTCCATTCATTAACCAGTTGAATCACTCGGACCAGGTTCTGCGTTTGATGCTGAAGACACAAGAGCCGCCGGAGAGTCCCGATCAGACTGCTGCGAAGTACGAGTGGGCGATTCGGCAAAAGCCGGATGACCGTGTGCTTCGGTACAACTTCGGACTCTTTCTTTTTCAACACGACCGGATCGCAGCGATGAGCCAACTGAAGTTGTCTAGGCCCTGGGATGGATTCCCTGTCTTCGCGCCGGATGGCACGAATGTTGACTAGGCGAAAAGGTGAGAAAGCGCCTTAAAACTTGTTGTACATGAATTGCGCTGCGCTGGCGCCCCGGGTGAACGTGGCGATGAGCAGGAAAATAACGGCAAGAACATAGAGGGGCGGAACCCAATACCATCGCCAGCGGGCCAGATGTGCGGCGAACGATTTCGACTGCGAAGCGGAGTCCGATGGATTCGAATGTTGATTGATTACGTCGACGGCAAGCAGGGTGACCGCATACCCTGTGGCTATGAGTGCAACGAGCCCGTACAAACTCGGGCTGAGAAAATGAGTGGAATAGCTCGTCGGTGAAAGCGCTGCAGACAGCATCTGGCGGGCTTGTGCGAAGGAACTGCTGCGAAAGAATATCCAGCCGAAACTGATCAGGGATATGGAAACGAACCAGGAGGATGTCCGCCAGAGCCGGCTCTCAGACTCCACCCCAAGTTCGCGTTGTAGTTGCTGCGCCTGGCGATGCAGCGCCAGAAGCACACCGTGATACGTGCCCCAGACAAGAAAAAGAATGCTTGCGCGGTGCCACAGCCCGAACAGGACCATGGAAAGGACTAGAACGAAACTTCTCCACCAGGATTCGCGGCGCATAGTGGCGAGCGGGATGAAGACGTAGTCGCGAATCCAGAACGAAAGTGACATGTGCCAGCGGGTCCAGAAGATCGATGGATTCGCGCTGGCAAAAGGGCGATTGAAGTTTTCGGGAACGGTGAATCCGAGAGCCTTTGCCGCACCAATTGCGATATGCGAATAGCCGGCGAAATCGAGGAACAATTGCAGTCCGAATCCGATTGCAAGACACCATACGTCGGATCCGCTCCAATGTGTTGTGCGATCGAAGCCGGAGTCGATGCCGCCGCCGCTCAGAATTCCTTGTCCCAGCAGACGGGCGAGCAACATCATGAATATGCCAATGCCGATTCTACGAAAGCCGTCGGTGACGTCACTCCACCGGGTAGGTTGGTCCGAGCGAAATTGCAGAAGCATGTCGGGCAAGCGGCAAATCGGCCCGGAAATCGTTACCGGGAAGAACGCCATGTACAAGGCAAACTCGACGAAGGTCGGATCAATTTCTTCTTCGCGGTAAAGATCAAACAAATAGCTCATGGCCTGGAATGTCCAGAATGAGATTCCCAAGGGAAGCGCGAGATGAGAAAGCATCTGCAACGACGAGAAAGGAAACTGTACCGAAACCTCAGGCAGATACTTGAAGACGCCGAGCAATGACAGGTTCAAGCAGATTCCGAAGGCAAGAATTCCGGCTGACGGTTTCCTGCGCAGCCACAGTCCCATCGCAAAATTCATTACCGTCGATGCGACGAGAATGGCAATGAACCAATAGCTCCATGTGAGGTAGAGGGCATAGCTCGCGATGAGCAGCATTGACTGACGGGCACTTCGGGCACGCACGGTGCGGCACGCGAGAACACAAAGAAGAAAACCTGTAAGGTACGCGATGCCCTGGAACACGTTCCTCCCGAAGAATGTACGAAATAAAATGTGAAGAGACGGATGCTGCGAAGTGAGCCGTTACCTGCGACGGCACTTGCTCTTTGACGGAGGCAACGAACCAGCATAGTGATCGCCCCGGCCACTTACAAGGTCGAGTGGACGCGTGCAATACAGTCGATGCATGGGATGATGGCTCAATGAAATTTCGCACATTGATCGATGCTCTGGAGGCGGCGCCTTCAGAGCTCAGGTTCGTTACGGCGTGGATCGATGAAGACGAGGAGCAGTCTGTTACCTTTGGCGAGTTCCGACAGAAGGCTAGAAGACAAGCCGCGTCGCTTGTGCAGAATGAGGTTGCGGCCGGAGATCGCGTCGTCATCATCATGCCTCAGGGCATAGCGGCGATGGCGGCATTTGTCGGAGCAATGATGATCGGGGCAACTCCCGCGTTTATCGCCTATCCGAACTTTAAGGTTGAGGCCGAGAAATATTGCTCGGGCCTCGCGGGCGTCACAGCCAACCTGCAAGCGAAGGCAGTCGTCATTGACGAAGAATTCCCGGACGAGATGGTGGGTCACGTCACTCTCGACAAAGGGACAAGGCTGCTGCGAGCGTGCGAACGCGACGACCGCACCGTAACTCTGAACGTGGAGATGCCTTCGATTGCTCCGGACTCGCTCGCGTTTATTCAACACTCCGCGGGTACAACCGGCCTTCAGAAAGGAGTCGCCCTCACGCACAGCGCCGTATTGCGACAGCTCGAATATCTCGGGAAAGCGTTGAAAGTCGATGCCACGAGTGACCGGGTCTACAGCTGGCTGCCGCTTTATCACGACATGGGGCTGATTGCCTGCTTCATGCTGCCGATGGTTTTTCATCTGCCAGTAGTCATGCAATCACCGGTGGATTGGGTGATGCATCCCGACAGCATGCTGGAGATTATTTCCAAACATAGATGCACACTGGCATGGATGCCTAATTTTGCCTTCCAGTTCATTCCTCGGCGAACGCCGGAAAGCAGGCGAGAAAACTACGATCTGCGGTCCCTGCGAGCGCTGATCAATTGTTCCGAGCCTGTCAGGGCGAGCAGCATGCGCGAATTCAGCCAGGCATTCCGAGGTTTCGGGCTGAGGAGCGAGGCGCTGCAATCCAGCTATGCGATGGCCGAAGACGTTTTTGCCATAACACAATCGGACGTGCAGGGTTTCGGGCCATCGCGAATCTGGGCTGATGCTCGACTCTTTCGCACTGAACATCGCATCGTTCTGCGTGCGGAAGGTGATCAGCGAGCGGTGGAGTTGGTGTCTTCTGGACAATTGCTGCCGGGCCACGAGATTTGCATCGTCTCCGAATCAGGCAATCGCTTAAGCGACGAATGCGTCGGTGAGATCGTTATCAAAAGCGATTGCCTCTTTACTGGTTATTACCAGCGCGATGACCTGACGGCCCAAGTTCTCACGGATGGCTGGTATCGCACGGGTGATCTCGGATTCCTGCACCTGAATGAGCTCTATGTAGTGGGAAGAAGAAAGGATCTTCTGATCGTCGGCGGCGAAAATATTTATCCGCAGGACATTGAAGAGATCGTTTCCATCCATCCCGCGGTGCATGACGGTCGAGCGATTGCGCTGGGCGTCTTCAATCCAGATCTCGGAACTGAAGAGATCGTCGTAGTGGCAGAGACAACGGAAAGGGACCCAGGCAAAGCCGTCGAGATCGAACAGGAAATCCGCAGAAGTGTGGTGCAATCGATGGGCGTGGCGATCCGGACCATATTCCTGAAGGCGCCGAAATGGATCGTGAAGAGTACAGCTGGAAAACCGGCCCGTTCCGCCACCCGCGAAAAGCTGGTGATGGAACACCCCGAATTGAACGCTATCCCTGGAGCCCTCGAATGACCTCTGAAGCCCAGCAGATGATTGCGCAAGTCGCCGCGCTGATCCGCAAACCTGGCGTGGTGATTGAAGAGAACACCCCTCTCGTTTCTTCGGGATTGATTGACTCCATGGCGCTCGTGGATCTTCTATTGAGATTGGAAGACATTACGGGCATGCGTATTCCCGCAGGCAAGGTGCGGCCCAAAGATCTGGATACGGTGGCGAAGATGTTAACGACTGCGCAGCGAGTGGGAAAACCCCGCAAGTAAGGAACGTAGCTTTCGGCAAACGCTCATTGTTCCCGAGCGTTGGTCGTGTCCAGATGCCGCGTGATCATCGCGCTCGCTTCGGCTTCCTCCAGCATCTGATTGCGATCCCACTCCGGCCGCAGCACCATGGCCTTGATATGAAAACGGACTTCCTTCGGAGCGTCGTCCACACGAATCAGCATTTCGCTTTTTACCAGCCGGAATCGCGTCGATTCTGCGAGGGGGATCAATTGGTCGGAGCCCTTGCCACTGATGACGTATACCACTCTGTCAGCCAGAAGAACATATTCGGGACAGAGAGATCCGGTTGCGTCGGCTTTTCCGGCGCCCGACATCGCTGCCATGAATCCATGCTGGGCGCCAAGACAGTCCGTCATCCGCATGCGGATGATTGTGCCTTGCTGTCGCGAGCTGCTCTGTGCGGACGAGCAGACGGAAACAAACAACGTCAGTATCAGGATGGCAATGCGTCTCATAGGTCCTCAATTAGCGAACAATGTCTGGAAAGTAATATCCGCTTCGGCTGCGGAATTGCAGGTTGCTCTTGTGGGTCGGAAGAATCTGGACAGCGTGGAAGCCCATAGTCCGGCTTGGAAGTTGGTAACTGACGACGAAACTCGAGCGGAAGCTATCGAGCATTGAATCCATCGCACGGGCAACCCCTGTCTTAGCTGGAAAATAGCGACCACCAGTGGCATCCGCAATATTGCGCAGGACGGCTGAACCAGAAGACGCGGGTCCACGACCGAGATCAATGCAATAAACCTGAACGTCATTTTGGAGGGCGGCGTTGATCGCCTCTCGCATTGGGGCGCGGCTTACGGTGTCGAGGCCGTCGGAAAAAACGATGAGAACCTTTTGTTCGTCGGGCACACTGCCTTTTGATAGTGTCTTCGAAGCGAACGCGATGGTATCGAATAGGGGTGTCAAATGTTGGGAGCGCAAAGCCTTGAGTCGTTCCGTAATGCTGTCGGGTGGGCAGTCCCCGCGACAGAGCAAAGCTGGCTCGGCTCCGTGGAACGAGACAATTGCCAGGCTGTTGTCGGAGAGTTCGGAAGTTCGCGAAACCAGTTCCTGGACTTTCGAAATTTCCTGCTGAAAGTTCGGGGCGAGCGATTCGCTGGCGTCGACAATCGCAGCAATCTTGAGCCGGGTCCAGTCCACGGGCGTAAAGCTTTGAAAATTGCGGACGATGAATCCTTTGTCGACGACCGCAAAATCCGCAGCTTGCAGGGTCGGCACAGGCTGATCATTCTGGTCTGCGGCGGAAAATATCAGCCGCACTTCCGAAGTGCTGCTGCGGTAGGTAAATTCAGGCCGGTCGCCCGGTGCGCTGGCGGAATTCGCTGCGCAGCTCAGGAAGATGAAGAGTAGCGGCCGCCACCGGCGCCACCAAGATAGAAGTATGGCCATACCCGTTCCATCGGCCTTTCACAGCAAACTTTAGGGCGGCCCCCATGACGTTCGTCATCGGCCAAGACAGCGATGCGTTGGATGTGGAGTGGTACTTGCCTGTTGCCGCGGACTAAGAGTTTTCAGGCTTTTTCAGAGGTGGGTGTAGAAATTCCTAGCAATGTCGGCGAATGTGATGTGGCTGACGGAAGATCCGAACGGGAAGGGATGGGCAGTCGCGAGGATTAGGTTAGGAGACTATTCTGCCGGCTTGGGTTTCTGTGCCTCGGCGATCAGTTTTTCAACGGCTCTCTTCTTAAGATCAGGCAGCTTGGGATTAGATTTCAACAATTTCCGCCACTCGTTGACCGCACCCGTCCGGTCATTCTTGGCTTGCAGCCGGATCATCCCCAGGTTGAATAGCGAGTTCGCATCGTTTTGATCGTAATTCAAGGCCTGCTGCAGTTGAGCGATTGCGCCGTCGGCATCCCCCTTGTAGTACAGGCACGAGGCCAGATCGGTACGAGCCGCGAGATTCTTCGGATTCGCGTCAACAGCTTTCTGGAAGTATGTTGCCGCCTCATCGAACTGATGGGTCGCTTTGTAGATAGCGCCGACTTGATTGAGAAGATCCGAGTTAGTGGGATCATTCTTCAGCTTGGCCATCAGCGGCTCGGCCTTCCTTTCCGCCATCCGCTTCATGTCGTCAAGATTCGGCATTTGCGAGTGCAGATTCGCTGAAGTAGTCGTTGGCGTTTTCTGATCGACAGGAGCAGCGTGGGACGCCGATCCGCGGTACAGGAATCCCAAGGCAACCCCCACCAGGAGGCAGATGCTCGCCAGTGCATACACTTGCGCGGTTCTCCAGCCTGACCTGTTTTCGGTGTCGGGTCCGTTAGGCATCGGCTGTTCGTGGAGTGGCGCGGTCATCCAAAGAGTCAATTGGCACGCCGGGGACCATCTCAGCGTGCTCTTCAGCAAATGTGTGTTTCTAATTACTTAGAGAAGCTCAAGGCGGAGGAAACGGAACTTCCCGAGCCATGGCGGGGGATTCTCCGCAGGGCATGCGTGTTTTGACACGAGGAACTTGAGCGCGACTTCTAGGTGATGCTGACTTCCGTGTACGTGCCGTAGACCTGCCGGAGCGCCTCGCATATTTCGCCGACGGTTGCGTAGGCCCGAACCGCGTCGATAATCAGAGGCATCGTGTTGGCCGAAGAAGGATGGCCGTTGGAAGCGGCCTTCGGCTCCTGCGCTGCCGCCTTCTTGAGCGCCTCAAGAGCACGCTGGACTTCCTCATTCGAGCGCCGCGAGCGCAGAGCCTTCAGCTTCTCCGATTGTTGCAGACCGACACTTTCGCCGATATATAGAGTGTGCGGCGGCTCCTCCTCGATGGCGAATTCGTTGACTCCGACGATAATCTTTTCCTTCGCCTCGACTGCTCGCTGGTATTGGTAGGCTGACTCCGCGATTTCCTTCTGTGGATAGCCGCGCTCGATCGCCTTCACCATCCCGCCCATGGCGTCGAGTTTGCCGAAGTAGTCGAACGCGCCGTTTTCCATCTGGAGCGTCAGATTTTCCAGGAAATAGGATCCGCCAAGAGGATCGACGGTCTGCGTGACTCCGGACTCGTAGGCGATGATTTGCTGCGTACGAAGAGCGATACGCGCGGCTTCTTCCGTCGGAAGTGCCAGGGCCTCATCGTAGGAATCTGTGTGCAACGATTGTGTGCCACCGAGTACCGCCGCTAGCGCCTGGATTGCGACACGCGCGATATTGTTCATCGGCTGCTGGGCAGGCAGGGAAACTCCAGCAGTTTGCGTATGGAACCGCATAAGCCAAGTGCGCTGGTTCTTCGCGCCGAAGCGGTCTTTCATCACGCGATGCCAGATCTTGCGCGCGGCGCGATATTTCGCGATCTCTTCAAAGAAGTCGTTGTGCGCGTTGAAGAAAAAACTGAGGCGGGGGCCGAACTCGTCGACGTCAAGGCCGCGTCGCCGCGCCCATTCCACGTATTCCACGCCGTCATAGAGCGTGAACGCCAGTTCCTGAAGTGAAGTGGAGCCTGCTTCGCGGATGTGATATCCGCTGATGGAGATTGTGTTGAAGCGAGGCGTGAATTTCGATCCGAACTCGAAGGTGTCGATCACCAACCGCATCGACGGCGCTGGAGGGTAAATGTATTCCTTCTGCGCGATGTATTCCTTCAGGATGTCATTCTGAATGGTTCCGGAAATTTTCTTCCAGTCCGCCCCTTGCTTTTCGGCCACGACCAAATACATGGCCCATAAAACCGAAGCGGGGGAGTTGATGGTCATCGACACCGTGGTCTTTTCCAGATCGATTCCGTGGAAGAGAATTTCCATGTCTTCCAGCGAATCGATGGCGACTCCGCACTTGCCGACTTCGCCTTCGCTGGCCGGGTGATCGGAGTCGTAGCCCATCAGAGTCGGCAGGTCGAAGGCGACCGACAAGCCACTTCCGCCGTGATCGAGAAGGTATTTGTAGCGACGGTTGGTTTCTTCGGGTGAAGCGAACCCGGAGAACTGCCGCATGGTGTACATCTTGCCGCGATATCCGGTGGCGTGAATGCCGCGCGTAAAGGGCGGTTCGCCCGGGAAGCCGAGGTATTGGTCTTCGCTCCAATCGAGGGGCAGGTCGGCTTGGGTGTAGAGCCTGCGAATGGGAAGCCCCGAGATCGTAGTGAAGAGCGCACGTCCCTGCTCATCGAGGTTTACGCCGGTGGGCGAGCCGATCGGGCGCTCTGGGGATTTCTCGATCGTTGGCGCCAAAGTTTTATCCGCCCAGCTCTTTTCGGCCTCGGACGGATGGCGATTCTCAAAAACATCTGCGACGGGATTGTCGGCGACTTGCTGCTTAGACCGCTTTTTTGGCATGCGAACCCCAGTGCTCTGCTGTGA
Organism: uncultured Acidobacteriota bacterium; assembly: GCA_963820895.1. Lineage (GTDB taxonomy): Bacteria > Acidobacteriota > Terriglobia > Terriglobales > Acidobacteriaceae > Sulfotelmatobacter. The sequence continues at coordinate 574,765 of CAWGBW010000008.1, read as the reverse complement.
TGATAGGGAAGGGCACGTCGTGGAGCAAGGTGAAGAATCGCGCTCAAAACGACCGGTCGGTCAGGTGGCGTTCCCAAAGTTCGCAGTCACGATCAAGACTTTTGAGCGTTTCTCGACAATTCCCATGCCTTGGCGTACTTCCAGGAGACGTAGATCGCGTGGTAGAGGTGCAACAGCAGGCCTTCGCGCCCGTCGAGAAATCCGAGGCGGAAAAAATAGTTGTAGACGAAGGTGAATGCAGGGCGAAAAGCGATGTTGATAACGCTGAACCGAACCTTGCCCTTTGCGACGACCATCTCAGCGCCGAGTGATGAATAGCGGTTCATGTGGTCGATGTAGTCGGAGAGGGTGGGATAGGAGTGATGCAGGATCGCGCAGCCAATGAGTCGGCTCGTTTTCCCATCGAGTTTGACGTCTTCGTGAACCGCGCGATCTTCAAAGCGGCCTGAACTGCGGCGAAACAATCGCAGCTTTGGGTCAGGCCAGAAACCGCCGTGTCGGATCCATCGTTTCAGAAATAGATTCCTGCGCTGCAGCCAGTAGCCGACAGTGGTCGCGCGCGACTCCTGCATTTGCCGAACCGGAACGCCCATCGCCTCAAGGAGTTCTGGCTTCGGATAGGGTGGCCTGTCCTGACTCACATGAATGACTGACGTCGCTAGATCGCGCTCGACCTCTTCATCCGCGTCCAGGCTAAGAATCCATTCGCCAGTCGCTTTGTCGATTGCCGAATTCTTCTGCGCCGCGTAGCCCTTCCATTCTTCGACGAACACCATCGCTCCAAACGATTTTGCTATCTCCACGGTGCGGTCGGTCGAGCCGGAATCGACAACGATGATCTCCCCCTCACCGTCGGCCACGAGTGGTTGCACGCTCGCCAGCGTGCGGCCGATGTTGGCCTCTTCGTTGAATGTGATGATGACGACCGAGAGTTGCATGCGGCGACCGATCTACGCTTCAGGAACTCGAAATTGTCTCACACGGTGGCTGGACTACCGCGTCTGACACCGCGCGTCCAGTTCACTTCCGATAGCAGGAAAACGATCAGGATCAGAAGTTCCGGTTCGATGGGATGTCGGTATCTTGCATGCGGAAAAACGAAGTAATACACCGTTGGGTAAGTGAGTACCAGTCCAGCAAACAGCCAAGCTGCTGGCCGTTTCTGGCGCAGGGCGCGTCCGAGCCCCCACAATGCCAGGATCGAAGTGGCCAGAAATGCGGATGAGCGGAAGTCGACCGGCGATGTGCTGGCACTCGGCCTCGGAACGCCGTTCCAGTAGTAGAAGAAACGTTTCAGGCTGATGACCGCAAAGCGGGCCGGATGCTGACGAATCCAGTCAAATGCCTGTTGCTTGCATGCTTCGGCATAAGCCAGTTCGCCCATGTTCTGGAATTTCTGCAACTCCAGCCGGTTGAGATTGGGCTGCAAGTAAGCCATGAGCATCCCGTCGGCAGAAGGCCCGTTGCCGAGCCGAACCTGCAATCCGAAATCATCGCGGAGAAACACGAAGCGACCAAACACTTCGTAGTTGCGCAGGACCCAGGGTGACAGGACGGCAAAGAAGACGATGGAGGAAAGCACGATGCGGCCCAGTGAGGGGAGTCGGCGGCAATATCGTTGGCGCCAGATCCATAAGCCGCAGAACGGAAGAAATACGAGCATGGTGGGATTGGCGAGCGCTCCCACGCCGTAGAGCGCGCCAAAAAGAATCCAGTCACGCCATTCGGGCGAATCCTGCAACTGGAGTGCGAGCAGGAATATGCACGAGAGGACGAGTGGCGTGAACGTCGTGTCCCAGATCCAGTGAATCGACCAGTACCAGATGTAGGGATTGAGGGCCCATCCGTAGGCAGACCAGGAGGCCACTCGCTCTCCAAATGTCTTTCGCGCAATTAGAAAAATTGGAATCGTCGTGAAGGTCGCGAACAGACTGTTGATGCTGAGCAGCACCCACGCCGACGCATGGCTATAGATGCCGAAGATCTTGAAGACACCGGCCATCAGGTAGGGATAAAGAGGCGGCTCCCAGGCAGTCGGCCCAGTATTGCCCTCATAGGGGCTGCTGAAACCGTGGCCTAGGGCGATGGAGCGGGCGACCCGGCCCATCTCCCAACCAAATTCGAAGTTGTCATTGCCGGGCCGGCTGCGGTACTGGTGCAGCAGTCCGATGGAGGCGATTTGCAGGAAAAACGAGAGGGGCAAGAGCCAGACGAACATTCTTGGGAGGAACGGTCCGCGAAGACTTGCCATTCGAAGTAGTGTACCAATCGCGCGAACTCGGTCGACTGTAAGATCTATGGCAACCAGAAAGAATCGGGCGAACATATTGTCGGTGCGCCTCGCGGACAATTCGCATCCTAACCCGGTATCTTCGGATATGATTTCCCAATAATTCTTGCGTAGTGCCAATTTTGACCTCGAGCCCTCTTAAAGAATCGGATCTGTCGCCTTTCCTCAAACTCATGCAGCGTGTTGATTCACCGGAAATTTTAGACACGAACGAGTGCCCTCCTGCTGAAGTTGAGAAATCCCTCCGCGACTTGTGCCGGATCAACCACTGGTTTGGCGGGGTGTCCACGACCCGGAAGCTCGTCGAAAGAGTTGCGGAAGAGACGGGGCAAACACACTTTTCGATGCTGGAAGTAGCCGCTGGCCTTGGTGAGGTACCGAGAACGGCAGCTAAGCAACTTGCGGACGAAGGAATCGAACTCGACATCACTGATTTGGACCGAGTTTCGACTCACTTGCAGCCAGACCACCGAACATTAGTCGCCGATGCGCTGGCGCTCCCGTTCGCCGATGGCGCCTTCGACCTGGTGAGTTGCAGTTTGTTTGCTCACCACCTCAAACCGGAGGAACTGTCCAAATTCGCAGCCGAGGCCCTGCGAGTGAGCCGTCGTGCTGTGCTCATCAACGACCTGGTGCGTCACCCGCTGCACCTGATGCTGGTTTATGCCGGGTTCCTTCTCATGCGGAGTTATGTGTCGCGCGTGGATGGCGTGGCCTCGGTGCGAAGGGCGTACGTGCCCGCCGAAATCCGAGAAATTCTTTCCCGATCATTGCCGCCTGCGAACAGGATTGAGATCTCAAGACATTTCCTGTTTCGAATGGGCATCATCATCTGGAAATAATTTCGAACAGTTAGCCTGCCACATGCCATTCGGCGGGCAATCCCAGCCTCTGGTCCTCACGCGTTAGTATGAGAAGAGTCCAGAATCAGAACACTCTTCATACATGTGCGGAATCTTCGGAATCATCGCAAAAGATGGAAAGATCCCCGATGGAGTGCTCGAACGCGGCACTGCGTCGCTGGCGCATCGCGGGCCGGATGATTCGGGCACGATCGTTCTGCAAGATTCCGCTCATGGTTCTGTAGAAATCGGTTTGGGCAGTCGTCGGCTGGCGATTGTGGACCTCTCTCCTCTGGGCCACCAGCCCATGCATGATCCCGAGAATGGCAACTGGATTGTCTACAACGGGGAGATCTACAACTTTCGCGAAGTACGAGGCGAACTCGAAAAGCTCGGGACGATCTTCGCGAGCCATACCGATACCGAAGTAGCTTTGAAGGCCTTCGCGCGTTGGGGGGCACAGTGCCTCGACAGGTTTCGCGGGATGTTTGCATTCGCCATCTGGAGTGCCAGGGAACATCGCCTCTTCATCGCGCGCGATCCGATGGGCATCAAGCCTCTCTACTATGCCCAGAGCGGGCCGTATTTTATCTTCGCTTCAGAGGTTCGTACCCTGCTGGAAACAGGACTCATTCGACCTGATCTGGATCACGCTGGACTGATTAATTACCTGACGTTCGGGTCCGCATACGATCCGTTAACGATAGTTGAGGGTGTACGCGCACTTCCAGCGGGGAACAGCCTGTCGTGGATGGGCGGCGAAGTTCAGGAGATTCCTTATTGGGATCTGATAGGTAAGACTCCCGGTGAGGAAGATAAATCGCCGGTGTGGGGCGAAGAGCAAATCGCCGACATTCAATTGCAGTCCGCTCTGGAAGAAGTAGTACGGATGCAAATGGTGAGCGACGTCCCAGTCGGAGTGTTTCTTTCCGGAGGAATCGATTCGAGTGCGCTGGTCAGTATCCTGAGTCGCAGTGGCATAAGGCCAAGCACTTTTTCGATCGTATTTCGTGAGGCCGACTTCTCGGAGGCAGAACACTCCCGCGAGATCGCGAACAAGTTCCACACGGACCATCATCGAGATCAACGTTTCGCAACAGGACGCGCTTGCTGCAATCCCAGATGCGATCGCTGCGATGGATCTGCCGACGATGGACGGAGTGAACACATACTTCGTTTCGCGAGAGACGCGAAAAGCTGGGGTGAAGGTCGCATTGTCAGGGCTGGGCGGTGACGAGGTGTTCGCCGGATATTCAACCTTCCGAACCGTGCCCCGAATGGAGCGGTTCGCGAAAACATGGAGCCATGTGCCCCGGGCGCTGAGTTCCCCGCTGGCGTCGGCGTTCAGTGCGGTTGCGCCTGGCAGCGATCAGAGCCGCAAACTGACGTCGCTGGCGCGAGACAACGGGCGAGTGCTGCATCCCTATTTTCTGAGCCGGATGCTATTCACGCCGACCCAACGCGATTCGCTGCTGCGCGAAGTGAATAACGGCAACGAACAGATTGCCTTCGCCTCTCAGCGGAAATCACTCGAACTAACTTCCGGCCTGGATAGCGTGAATCGAGTCTCGTATCTGGAATCGCGTAACTACATGCTAAATACCCTGTTGCGCGATGCCGATTTTATGAGCATGGCTCATGGGCTCGAGGTGCGAGTCCCGTTCATTGATCACCGGCTGGCTAAGGCCGTACTGGCGCTTCCGGGCAAGTGGAAGGTGAATGGGACGCCGAAGAAATTGTTGATTGGGTTACTCGATGGATCGCTCCCGGATGAGATTGTGCATCGCCGAAAGCGTGGCTTCACACTGCCCTTCGAGCACTGGATGAGGCAAGATCTTCGATCGGAGATCGAACGGGTTCTGACCGCAAAACGAATCGATCAGGGCCCACTCGGTGGGTTGCTGAGCGGCACTGAAGTCGAGCGGGTCTGGCGAGGCTTCCTCGGTGGATCGATTTCCTGGTCGCGTCCCTGGTCTCTATATGTACTGCAGAGGTGGTGCGAGAGTCATTCGGTTGGGCAGCGCGATCGGGGATGAGCGTTTCGCCGAAGAACCGTTCCTCGAAATGGCCTGTTTCCTAGAGCGTCCAGAGTAAAATGTTTAAGTTCCTCGCCCATGCCCAAGTTGGAAGAATTCACGCAAGCGCGAACTGCCGATAGTGCTGCGCTTCTGCCCGTGTCCGTGATCGTCGCAGCTCGCAATGAAGCTCGAAACCTGCCCCGCTGCCTTGAATCCCTGCGCAATGTTGGGCAGGTTTATGTCATCGACTCCCAGAGCACCGATTCGACCGTCGAAATCGCGAAAGAGCATGGCGCACACGTTGTGCAATTTCACTATGAGGGTGGATGGCCCAAAAAGCGTCAGTGGGCAATGGATTCGCTGCCGTTAGCCTACGACTGGGTATTTATTGTTGATGCGGATGAGGCTCTGACTCCTGAACTGACCGACGAAATTCGCACGGCGATACAAAATCCGCAATACGATGGCTACTACGTCGCACTGCGAATGTTTTTCTCTAGGTCGCGAATTGCGTCACAGCGGAGCAAGTTTCTACAAGCTATCGCTCTTTCGCCGTGGCAATGGGGAGATTCGAATGCCGGCTCAAAGAGCAGGATCAGTCCATGGCAGACATGGAAGTGCATGAACACGTTGTAGTGCAGTCAGCGGATGGGTCGCCAGGAAAGACGACTAGCCTGCGAAACTTTTTACTCCATCACAATGTAGAGTCGCTATCGCATTACATTCGAAAGCATGATGAATATTCCAACTGGGATGCGCGGGTATGGCTTGAGGGAACTGAGAACGCAAAAGACTTACCGCCATCATTATTCGGATCCCAGGCGCAGCGTCGCCGGTGGTTACGAAAAAAACTATTCATGGTCCCTGGATCGCCCTTCGCATATTTTGCTTATAAATATTTTGTGTGCGCCGGGTTTCTTGACGGGATTCCAGGGTTGATCTATTGCGGACTACAAGGCGTCCAGTTCTTCCATATCAAAGCCAAGATCTACGAGTTGAAAACCAAAGCTGAGCCAACGGGGACGAGTTAACGCGAATGTGCGGCATTAGTGGTCTTGTCAATTGCGGAGATCGGGAGACGCTGGCGCGGATGACGCGTGTGCAGGCGCATCGCGGGCCGGACGATTCCGGCCTGTGGGAGACACGATTCCCAGACGGGTCTTACGTCGGATTGGGCAGCCGCCGTCTCGCAATTCTTGACCTGTCGGCGGTCGGTCACATGCCGATGTGCAATGAAGATCGCACCGTTTGGATCACGTACAACGGCGAGATCTACAACTTCGCTGAACTTCGGCAGGAGCTTCAGAGCAAAGGCCACGTCTTTTCCTCGCACACCGACACGGAAGTCGTCGTACACCTGTATGAGGAAGAGGGTCCGGACTGCGTCAAGCGCTTGAACGGCATCTTCGCTTTCGCCATCTGCGACCTGCGTCGTGACACTCCGACGATCTTCATCGCGCGCGATCATTTTGGTGTGAAGCCGCTTTATTATTTTCAGAAGGGCAAATCCCTCGCCTTCGCATCGGAAATCAAAGCATTGCTTCAAGTGACGGGGATCGAAGCTGAACTCGACCCAGACGCACTACATCAGTACCTGACTTTTCTCTGGGTTCCCGATCCCAAGACGATGTTTCAGGGCGTCCTGAAGCTGCCTGCGGGGCACTACGCCATCTTCCGCAAGGGTGAACTCAAGGTCTCGCAATATTGGGATCTGACGTTTCCTCCTGAAGGGGCAGCAGTACTCGCGTTCGGAATCCGACCTGACAAACGAAATTCGTGAACGGTTCCAGTCCGCTGTTGCAAGGCAGATGGTCAGCGACGTTCCGGTTGGTGCGTTCCTCAGCGCCGGGCTGGATTCTTCATCGATCGTGGCCATGATGCGGAAGGCGACCAATCAGCCGGTTCGAACGTACACGGTCACCTTTCCTCAGAAATATCTCGTCGGCGAAAATACGCTGGACGATCCGGAAGTGGCGTCTCGTTGTGCGCGGACTTTAGGCTGCGAGAACCGGAGAATCGTAGTGGATCCGAATGTCACTGAGTTGTTGCCCAAACTCATCTGGCACATGGACGAGCCGACTGCGGATCCAGCCATCATCACTGCCTATCTGGTTTGCCGCGAAGCCCGGAAGGAGTCGACGGTGTTACTTTCGGGTGTCGGTGGAGACGAGCTGTTCGCGGGATATCGAAAGCACGTCGCGCATTATTGGGCTCAGGCATACACGCGCGTGCCCTCGCGCGCGCGCCAGATGATTGAAGCTGGACTATCGTCATCGCCGGGAATGCGAGGAAGCAGGATCAAAGGATGTCTGCGCCTGGCAAAAAAAATGGCGCGCAGCGCGTCTCTAAGTTCGGTCGATCGTTTCATCACGAACTGCACCTATCTGAATGGAGATCAAAAAACGGAACTTTATTCCGAAGACTTTGCGTCATCGGTGGCTGATCCGACCGCGAATCACAGGCAAGCCTTTGATCGTGTGCGAGACGCCGACTTCCTGCACCAGATGCTTTATCTCGATAGCAAAATCTTCATGACCAGCCTCAACCTCACCTACAACGACAAAATGAGCATGGCGTCGTCGGTTGAAGTGCGAGTGCCGTTCCTCGACCGTGAACTGGCGGAGTTCGTGGCGTGGAACGTGCCTCCGTCACTCAAATTGAAAGGAAGGTTGCGGCCGACGACTAAATACATTCTGCGGCAAGCGATGCGAGACGTCCTTCCCCAGGAAGTCCTGCGGCAGCCGAAGGCGGGATTCGGGGCGCCGGTAGACTATTGGCTGGCGCATGATCTCAGGGAAATGGTCGACGATTTGCTGTCGACCTCTCAGGTGAACAAGCGAGCAATATTTCGTCCAGACGTGGTTCGACGGTTCGTTGACGAGCATCGAAGCGGCCGGAATGACTGGTCGATGCAGATCTGGCAATTCCTCACACTCGAATTGTGGCAGCAGACATTTCTGGATGGTGGCGCTCGGCGTTTTGAATCAGACCTGCTTCCGAGGCAAGTGGCGACGGCATGAAACAAGTCTTGCAACATGCGAGAACCGGGGAGATAACGGTGGAGGAAGTTCCTGCTCCGCAATTGCTGCCCGGTTGCCTGCTGGTGCGCATCGCCGCCTCGGTGGTATCGGCCGGCACGGAACGAGCCTCGTCCGAATTCGCCCGAAAGAGTCTGTTGCAGAAGGCCAAGTCCCGGCCGGATCTGGTGAGAGACGTCATCAGCAAAGCGCAACGAGAGGGGATTCTGTCGGCGATGAATGCTGTGCGCAGCCGGCTTGACCAGCCCCAGCCCCTTGGCTACAGCAGTGCCGGAACCGTGATAGGCGTGGGCGAAGCCGTGACGGATATTCAGCCGGGAGATCGAGTAGCTTGCGCGGGAGCGGGATACGCCGTACATGGCGAAATCGCGTGCGTTCCACGGTTGCTGGCCGCACGGATTCCAGTGGGTAATCTTGGAAATGGTGCTGACGTTCCTTTTGACGAGGCGGCGTTCGCCACCCTGGGTGCGGTGGCGCTTCATGGAGTTCGAACATCCCAGGCAGAAATCGGGGACGTCGTCGGCGTAATCGGCTTGGGCTTGATGGGACAGATCACGGCGCAATTGCTGAAGGCTGCCGGCTGCCGTGTCGTTGGTATGGACATCGACGATTCCCGAGCTGCTCTCGCGCGAGACTTGGGTGCAGATCTAGTTGCGAGTTCGACGTCTGTCTTCCGTAATGTGTGCTCGGAGATTTCCCGAGGCGCGGGCGTGGATTCGGTGATCATCACGGCGGAGACACCGAGCAGCGAGCCGGTCAACCTTGCGGGAGAGGTAGCGCGCGATCGAGCAATTGTCGTTGCTGTCGGCACTGTAGGAATGGAGATTGAGCGTAAAGCGTATTACGAGAAGGAACTCGATTTCCGCATCTCCAGGTCGTACGGACCTGGGCGCTACGATTCGGTTTACGAGCAGAAGGGTCGCGATTATCCGATCGGATACGTGCGATGGACCGAGAACCGGAACATGGAAGCGTTCCTGCAATTAGTCGCCGAGCGAAAGATCGATATGGGGTCTCTAATCACGCATCGCTTTCCTATTGAGGAGGCTGCGCGAGCGTACGAACTCATCACAGGTAGAGCGCGTCAGCGATATCTGGGTGTTGTGATCCAGTATTCGGAAGATGTGAAGGAATCGGTGACGCTTGCTCTCGTGCCGGAGAAGCGCGGCGAAGATGTGAAGGCCCTCCTTCCCGTCACAGAAGTGGTGGTCGGAGTTCTGGGAGCTGGTGGATTTGCTTCTTCGACGCTAATTCCCGCGATGAAGGCGTCATCGAACTCAGCTTTGCTCACGGTCTGTGCGGCGACCGGGTCTCACGCCCAACACGCTGCGACTAAATTCGGATTTTACAGTTGCACGACGAATGAGAATGACGTTTTCTTGAACCCAAAAATCAACGCGGTAGTCGTCGCGACAAGGCACCACCTGCATGCCAGGCAGGTGATGGAAGCGCTCGCGGCAGGGAAGAACGTATTCTGCGAAAAGCCGCTGTGTTTGTCGGAAGAAGAGCTGTACTCGATTAGTCGTGCTTACTTTCAGCTTGAGCCGGCGGTGCGGCCAGCCTTCATGGTCGGCTTCAATCGCCGCTTTGCTCCGATGACGAAGCGAATGAAATCTTTCCTTTCCTCCACGTCGGAGCCGCTGGCGTTGCACTGTCGGGTGAATGCGGGACATCTTCCGAAGGATCATTGGATCAACGATCGTGAGCAGGGCGGTGGGCGAATCCTCGGAGAAGTTTGTCATTTCGTCGATCTTCTGATGTTTCTTGCAGGCTCACCGATTGTTGAAGTCGAAGGCCGGGCCATCGGGGGCTCACCTCGCTACAGCGGAGACAACGTGCTGGTCTCCCTTCGTTTTGGCAACGGATCGGTCGGTTCGATCACGTATGTGGCGAACGGTGACCGCGCGTATTCGAAAGAGCGTATCGAGGTGTTCGGCGGAGGATGCGCGGCAGTGCTGGATGATTTCTTGGAGTTGGAATTGGTCCGGGGCGGACGAAAGCACAAGATTCATTCGCGATGGCGTCAGGACAAGGGACATCGTGCCGAGTGGGAGGCATTCGCGAAATCGATTGCCGACTCGAAAGCGCCACCAGCAATCAGGTTTGAGGAGATTGTGTGCACCACGTTAGCGACTTTGGGAATTGAAAAATCTCTCGCAACGGGAGCAAACACCAAGGTTGAAACGGACGCATTCCTCGACGGAATCCTTCAGACATCAAAGCTCAGGCCCAACCTCGACGAATGATCCAACCGAGCACGCATATCTATAGGAGATAAAGTCCCACCGATGGTCATTCTGGGCCTCAACATGTTCCACGCGGATGCCTCTGCGGCAATTATCGTTGATGGAGAGGTAAAGTTCGCGATCGCCGAAGAGCGACTGAACCGGCACAAGCATTTTGGAGGCTTTCCCGCACTCGCGATCAAAGCCTGTCTGGATTTTGTCGGAGCGGGCATTTCCGATGTCGAGCATGTTGCGGTGGGGCAGGATAGTAGCGCAAATCTGGATAAAAAAGTCCGGTATGCGCTTCGCAATCCAGCAAAGATTCTGAACTTCATTCGACTGCGCCAGCGGAAAGAGGCGATGCGCGATGTGCGCTCCCTTATCGCCAAGGCTCTGGATGTGGATCTCGCGAGTCTCCAATTTCAGGAGCATCACCTCGAACATCACATCGCGCACATCGCTAGCGCCTACTACTGTTCCCCTTGGGAAAGGGCCGCGGGAGTCAGCTACGACGGATCCGGTGATTTTGTTTCGACCATGACGGCCCGGTGCGAGGGCAACGAGATTGAAGTGCTCGACCGGGTATTCCTTCCGCATTCGCTCGGCAGTTTCTACACCATGATCTGCGAGTTTATCGGGTACAGCAGGTACGGCGATGAAGGAAAGGTCATGGGTCTCGCGCCTTACGGAACAGACATCTACCGCAACGAAATCGAGAAGATCGTCAGCACAAAGGATGGAACGTTTGAGCTCGATCTTGATTATTTCAAACCTCTGGGCAGCAACCAAGGAATGCAGGTATTGCCGGATGGAACGGTGCGGCTGGCTCGGCATTTTTCCGAGCGCATGGAAAAAGTGTTTGGGAAGCCGCGGCAGTTGAATACGGAGATCGCGAAGAGGGATATGGATCTCGCGTTCGCAATGCAAAGTCGATTCGAGGAGATCCTCTTTCACCTACTGAATGGCCTGCATCGGCGCGTCCCCGTGGATGAGCTGGCGATGGCGGGCGGTTGCGCGCTAAACAGCGTGGGCAATGGGAAGATATTCGACCGTACTCCGTTCCGTCGAACCTATATTCAGCCGGCCGCGGGAGATGAAGGGCTGGCGATCGGCGCTGCGCTGCACACTTATCATTCGGTTCTGAAGCAGGCGCGGCGACACGAGCTGAAACAGTCTTATCTCGGGCCGGAGTTTACGGATTCTCGCATTCAATCGGCATTGCGCGACGCTGGATTGCAATTTCGCAAGCACGAGCGTTCAGCACTGTTGAACGAAACGGCGGAGCATATCGCGGCAGGCAAGGTTGTGGGATGGTTTCAGGGGCGGATGGAATGGGGGCCTCGGGCCCTTGGGAATCGTTCGATCGTCGCTCATCCGGGTTTGCCGGATATGAAGGATGTACTTAACGCACGCATCAAGCACCGGGAGTGGTTCCGCCCATTTGCCCCCTCAATTATGGCAGAGCATCAGCACGAATATTTTGAGCATGATCATCCGTCACCATTCATGTTGCATGTGTACAAAATCCGTCCGGAAAAACGGAAGGATTTGTGCGCCGTGAACCATGTGGACGATACGGGCCGGTTGCAAACTGTGAGTCGAGATGAGAATCCGATGTACTACGACCTGATTGCCGCGTTCCACCGCAAGACGGGGATCCCGGTCATTCTAAATACCAGTTTCAACGAGAATGAGCCGATCGTATGCACGCCGGAAGAGGCTATCGACTGCTACAAACGCACCCGTATGGATGTGTTGGCAATCGGATCGTTCATTGCCACAAAGGTAGGAGCAACTGCGGGCGTGCCGGAAAATGCGGCGGGTCGTGAAGAGTAGGCAGGTTCGTCGTCAGTGCACCATGAATCCCGTGGCAGATACGACAATGCCAACGATCCCGAATACGATGCCAAGCCACCAGAACAAACGTCGACCGGATAGCAGAGTGATCGAGGTGATCACCAATCCGATCTCGAGAAAGACCTCGGCCAAGTCATAGCGATCGGCACGCCTTTCTTCTACGGCAACTTCGCCTTCAAGTTTACGGGCTTCAGGTTCGAGTTCTTTCTGATCCTCTTTGTAGCGGTTTGCTTCTTCCGCATACTTCTCGCGCAACTTCGATAGCGCTGCCGAATCCGTCGTCGCCTGAACCGAGGTTAGATCGGTAAACAGTTCATCCATGTGGCGGCGGACGTTTTTTGCCTGGTACAGTGCCCACTGGTCGGCTGCTTTGGATTGGAGAACAACCTCTTCGGTATGAGCTCTGTGTCCAAGCAGCGAAACAACGGCAACCAGTACGGCCAGGACGGCCATTGTGAGGGATACTGGTGCGAGCGTGGGATCCGCCTTGGCGTGCGCGGCGTGCTCTCTCAACTCATTCAGTTCTTCGGACATCTTTACTCCCCCATTACTTTAACGATGACGCGCTTGTCCCGCTGCCCGTCGAACTCAGCGTAGAAGATTCTTTGCCACGTTCCGAAATCAAGTTTGCCTGCGGTAATTGGAACGATGACTTCATGGTGGATCAGCAATGCCTTGAGGTGCGAGTCGCCATTATCTTCGCCGGTCTCGTGATGCTTGTAATCTTTGCGAAAGGGAGCGAGATGTTCCAGCCATTGATCGATGTCCTCGATCAAGCCGCTCTCATTGTCATTTACGTAGATTCCGGCTGTGATGTGCATGGCTGACACCAGCACCATGCCTTCGCGCACACCGCTCTTGCGAACGATCTCTTCGACCTGAGGCGTGATGTGGACATAGGCCCGATGAGTCTTGGTGTGAAACTTCAGGTATTCCGTAAGAGTTTTCATCTTGAGATTCCCGCGAGAAGGTTAGCGTAGCGCGTCTGCTATTTTTCCGGTGGCAATCAAATCTGCGATCCGAGACAGGTCGTTATACATTACTCGATCTTTCTCCATGGTTGCGCAAACGGAGCGGATCGCTGCATGTGCCGCCTGGCCGCGTTTTGAGGATTTCAAGGGCGCAAGAAAGTCGAGCGCCTGGGCGACAGCCATCGCCTCGATGGCCAGGACATTGCGAGTGTTGTCGACGATCCGCTTTAGCTTAAGGGCCGCTGTCATACCCATGGAGACATAGTCTTCTTTGTTGCCGGAAGTTGTGATCGAGTCTACGGACGCCGGATGCGCCAGCACTTTATTTTCGCTGACCAGCGCAGCTGCGGTGACCTGCGGCATCATGAAGCCTGAGTTGAGTCCCGCGCCTGGAGCCAGAAATGGCGGCAATCCTTCGCTGAGGGCGGGATTTACAAGCCGCTCGATGCGGCGCTCGCTGATGCCTGCCAGCGCGCTCAGCGCGATAGCGATGAAGTCCAAGGCGAAGGCAAGGGGCTCTCCGTGGAAGTTTCCGCCGGAGATTACGTCGCCCTCCGAGTTCCTCGAATCGGTGATGAAGACCAGCGGATTGTCTACGGCCGAGTTTGCCTCAGTTTCGAACGTTGAACGGCAATGCGCGAGAGTGTCACGCACTGCCCCGTGGACTTGGGGAATACAGCGAAGAGAATATGCATCCTGCACGCGGCCACAATCTCGATGCGACTCCCGGATCTGGCTGCCTTCCAGCATGCGGCGCAAATTCGCCGCAGTCTTCATCTGCCCATCGTGAGGACGAGCTTTGTGGATGCGCTCGTCGAAAGCCGTGTCGGTACCCTTGAGGGCATCGCAGCACAGACCGCCTAGAACGTCAGCCGAATCGACCAGCGTTTCCGCCGCGAGCTGCGACAAGATTCCGATCGCAAGCATGGCCTGCGTGCCGTTGATAAGTGAAATCGTCTCTTTGGCTTCAAGAGTGAGGGGCTTGATTTGAGCGCGCTTCAGTGCCTCAGCGCTCGGAATCCGAGATCCCTTCTCGTCGAAGCACTCTCCTTCACCGATGAGAGCGAGGGCCAAGTGCGCAAGGGGGGCAAGGTCGCCGCTGGCTCCCACGCTGCCTTGCGAGGGGACGAAGGGAGTGACCGAGCGGTTCAGCATCTCGCAGAGAGTGTCGATGACGAGAGCTCGCACCCCAGAATGTCCCTTAGCCAGTGAGTTTGCGCGAAGCAGCATCATAGCGCGAGTTTCTGCCACGGCTAACGGAGCGCCGACCCCGACCGCGTGAGATCGAACCAGATTGACCTGCAGTTCGCGAATCTGGTCGCCGGCAATGCGCACATCGCTCAACTTACCGACGCCGGTGGTGATGGCATATGCAAGTTTGTTGCTGGCAACAATCTCGTCGACCACAGACCGCGCCTGATCGACTGCTTGCCGTGCCTCGGGCAGAAGAAGAACGGCGCGGCGCTCGACTGCGACTTCGCGGACTGCTTCCAGCGTGAGATCGTTTCCGTTGATGTGCAATGCGTTCAAGGCTTCGATTCGTCCTTAGTTCCAATTGCCGCTCGAAACATGTCCAGATACTTATCGGGAAGAGCCGCGGCTTTCATGGTTGAGTCGGTAACGACATGTGTGGTCTCGCCTTCAGCCAGCAGGAGTCCGTTGTCGGCTCTTGCCAGCTCGTAGCTGAAGGTGATTACTGATTTCCGCACGCCTTTGAGCCACGTCCGTACAATGACCTCTTCGTCGTAATGAATGGGCGCCCGATAACGGCATCTCACCTCTGCTACCACTATAAAGCGACCATCTTCGCGCTCAATATCCCGATACGACAGGCCCATCTGGCGCATGAACTCGACCCGACCGACTTCAAACCAGATGAGATGGTTTGAGTGATACACCACGCCCATCTGATCGGTCTCAGCATACCGGACGCGCAATTTTGTTTCATTCAGCGAATGATGATTGTTGGAGGTCATTTACCCGTCCAGACGGGTTTACGCTTCTCCAGAAAAGACGAAATTCCTTCACGGAAATCTGCGGTGCTGCGGATGGCAGCATTTTCGCGAATGGCGGCTTCGATTTGAGCATCCACTTCTGCGCGCGCATGATCGGTCAGCAATTGTTTTGTGGCGCGAAGCGAGGCTGAACTGTTTGCGGTAAGGACGGATGCCAACTCGCGGGCACGGCTCAGCAGCTGCTCTGCCGGAATCGTTTCGGTAATCAAGCCCATTCGGGTCGCCTCTTCGACGCCGAAGATACGGCCGGTCAACAGGAGATCGCGCGCTTGCTTCTCACCAACTTGCCGCAGCAGAAATGTGGAGACGATCGCAGGCACAAAGCCGATGCGGACTTCGGTGTATCCAAACTTTGCTTCGGGAACTGCGAGCGTGAAATCGCAAAGGAATGCGAGCCCGGTTCCCCCGGCGATGGCAGGTCCGTTGACCGCCGCAATCGTGACCTTCGGGAATTCATACAGGGACCGAAAGAGACGCACCATGGTCCGCGAATCCTCAACGTTTTGTTCCGGAGTGCGGCCGAGCAGGGACTTCAGGTTATCCAAGTCCATGCCTGAGCAAAATGCTTTGCCCGAGCCGGTAAGAATCAGCACAATCGCCTTCGACTTTTCAACCTCGTCGAGCGCGCTGAGGAGATCGTCGATCAATTCGAAGCTGATGGCGTTTCGTTTGTCGGGGCGATTCAGTGTAATCGTGGCGACGTCGCCATCGTATGCTAGCTCGATCGTGCTATAGCTCATGAATGAACTCGAGTACGGATTTCCAAGAAAGCGGAAAGATCTGCCAACGCTGAGTGAAGGAGATACAACTTCGCATGCAATTCCTAGTCGGCGGCATGCGACTCAGAGTATCTGGCTGCGATGCCTCCGGTTGCCTTCAGAAGATTATCGAGTGGTTTCAGGGTTGGCAACTCCGCGCCATGTTTACGAAGAGTTTCAACAACTACCTCAGTCGGAATGTTGCCAATAAGCGCGTCCTGGGCGAAGGGACACCCTCCCAAGCCTCCCAAAGCCGAATCGAAGCGGCGACACCCGGCGTCGTAAGCTGCCAGGATTTTACCGGCAACCTGTTCCGGCCGGCTATGCAGGTGGACGCCAATCTCAAGGTAATCATATCGGTCCAGCGCTGAAGTCAAAACTTCGGCAATCTGCTGCTCTGTCGCGACTCCGACCGTGTCTGCCAGAGAGATCATCCTGAAGCTTTCCGCCTCCAGTAATTCGACTGCGTCGACGACGTCATTCACGCTCCAGGGATCGCCATACGGATTGCCGAATGCCATCGAGATGTAAACGACCATGTCTAATCCAGCGTCATCGGCTTTCTTCTGAATTTTTTCCAGCTCTTCGAGTGCACCTTCTGCAGACTGATTCTGATTCTTACGCAGGAATGTCTCGGAAATCGAGTAGGGGAACCCGAGTGTTGAAACCGCCTTCGTCTGGATCGCCCGCTCTGCGCCTTTCTCATTTACGACGATGCCAATGATCTCCACGTCGTCCGGAGGATCCAGTTCTTTCAAAACTTCTTCGGAGTCTGCCATCTGGGGAACGGCGTTCGGTGACACGAAGGAAACGGCATCGATGTACTTGAATCCGCTACTGATCAGAGCTTTCAGGTAGTCGCACTTCAGGTCGGCAGGGATGATTCCTTTGAGACCCTGCCACGCATCACGGGGACATTCGATCAATTTTACGGCGTTGGTCATCTTTGCAAGCAGGTCGACACCGAGAAATCTAAGTTTGCAGCACTCCTACCTTGAACTCTGCCACGTCCGGGTTTAGCGCAGCGGCTTCGAGAGCTTGCGTGATCGCGTCCCTGGTCTCGAGAGGGTCGATGATCTTGTCGATCCACAAGCGGGCCGCTCCATACCGCGGATCGGTTTGCTCGTCATAAGTTCGTTTTACAGACTCGTACAGCTCCTTCTTTTCTTCGTCGCTTAGTTTCTTGCCACTACGCTCGAGTTGCTTCACTTTAATTTCGACCAGCGTTCCTGCGGCGGAGTCTCCGCTCATGACTGCATACCGAGCCGTGGGCCACGCGAACACAAACCGCGGGTCATAGGCTTTCCCGCACATCGCGTAATGTCCAGCGCCGAAGGAACCGCCGACAATCACCGTTATCTTTGGTACCACCGAGTTCGAAACAGCATTCACCATCTTCGCGCCGGCCTTTATGATCCCGCTCCACTCCGCGTCGCGGCCCACCATGAATCCGTTCACATCATGAAAGAAAACGAGCGGAATCAGATTCTGGTTACAGTCCATGATAAAGCGGGATGCTTTCTCCGCGGACTCGGTATAGATAACGCCCCCGAATTCCACTCGCTTGTGGCCTTCATGATCGGTCTGGTGCGCGTGCAGTTTCTGATTGGCAACGATGCCAACGGCGAAGCCACCGATTCTTCCGTAGCCACAGATGAGTGTCTTGCCATACTCAGGCTTGTATTCATCGAAGCGGCTTCCATCGAGAACCCGGGCAAGAACTTCTTTCATGTCGTAAGGACGCGCAGGCGACGGATCGTAGATGCCATAAATTTCTTCCGCAGCCAGTTCGGGTTCGACTGGCTTCTTGCGATCCCAGGGCGAGAGACGGCGGTATCCCCACTTCTCAACGATGGAACGAACGCGGGTGATACAGGCTTCGTCGTTGGGTTCGCGGAAATCAACCGTGCCGCTGATGGCCGAGTGCATTGCGGCGCCACCGAGATCCTCCGCGGAAACTTTTTGACCGATGGCTGCCTGAACCAACGCGGGTCCAGCCAGAAAGAGGCCGCTGCCGTCGGTCATCAGTACGTGATCGCACATCACAGGTAGGTATCCGCCGCCCGCCACACACATCCCCATGATGGCGGCGATTTGCGGAATTCCCATCGCCGACATAACAGCATTGTTGCGGAAGACTCGGCCGAAGTCATCGGTATCGGGAAACACATCTTCCTGCAGGGGCAGGAAAACGCCGGCAGAATCGACAAGATAGATTGTCGGAATGCGATTCTCGATGGCGATGTTTTGAGCGCGAATAACTTTTTTCGACGTCATCGGAAAGAACGCGCCTGCCTTAACAGTGGCGTCGTTGGCGATGATCATCACCATGCGCGTTTGAACGCGCGCCAGCCCGGTGATGACACCCGCACAGGGGGCGCCGCCCCACTCCTCGTACATCCCGTAAGCGGTGTAAAGCCCGAGTTCGAAGAAGGACTCTGGATCCGACAACAATGCGATGCGCTCGCGAGCCGTCAGCCGACCCTTGGCGTGCTGATTTTCGGTAGACTTGGAACCTCCACCCTCGCAGATCTTTTCGCCTTCGTTGCGGACCTGCGACATAAGGTCGGCCAAGAAACGCATATTCGCCTCAAACTTAGGCGACGTGGGATCGACCTTGGTCGTCAGAATGGTGCCTGACGGGGTGTTCGCTGCGGGAGTTTCGGTGCGGTTGGCCATGAATCCAATAGGCGGACTGATTACGGTATACCAGCGGGGTAGAGGCGCGCAATGAGGTGAAGACGAGGCCTTTGATTCGATTCAGGCTCTCGGAAGAGCCACACTACGGCTTCAGTTAAAGCTCTCGCACTCTTCCGATCGCATCCATCGCAGCATCCACCGGCTCTGCGTGGATTCCGTCCACCAACCCAAGTTCCATCGCGTCGTGAGCACTGAGTTTCTCGGCAGCGACGAACATCTGGAGGGCGCGTCCTTTCCCGATGATGCGGGACAGGCGCTGGGTTCCTCCCCAGCCAGTCATCAGGCCGAGGGCGGCGCCACGATGTCCAAAGACGGAGTCAGGGGAGGCGATGCGATGGTGACAAGCAAGCGCCAGATCGAGGCCGCCTCCCATGCAGTATCCAGAAATTGCGGCGTAGATCGGAGCAGGGAAGTCCGCGATCTGATCCATGAGCACCTGCCCCATCTTCGCAAATTCATACGCTTTCGGACCGTTGAGCGCGGCGATTTCGGTCAGGTCCGCACCAGCCGAAAAGAAACGATCGTTTCCAGAAATGATGAGTGGCGAGGGGCGTTTCGACAGATCGATGATCCGGGCAGTCAGTGAGCGGACCAGTTCAGCCGTGAGACGGTTCGTTCCGTCCGGCGATGTCAAACGAATAATGTTCAGACCGGGACGGCTCTCGAGTTGAAAGGCGGAGCGTTCCATTGACCAGAATCATGCATGAACGCCGAGGACGACTGACGCGAACTACTAACGGCGCGTAACCCACTCGGACAACCGGCAGCCGTCTTCTTCCAGAAGAAAGGTTCCCACTCCAAAGCATTCACCCACAATGCGCTGTGTTTCCGGATCTCGGACGGCTCGGGTGATCCATTGCTGGCCGACGCGATATTGCGCGGCCGTGAACCATCTCTGAGGAAGCACCTGAACGAGTCCAGCCTGGAAGTAAAACACGAATAGCGCGAACGCCGGATCATCGTTCGACATCGCCTTGTAGCTTGTGGGGACGACCAGTTCATCCACCGTTGAGAGCTCTGCGGGCACGGCGATGTTGTGCGTACCAGCATTGAGCGCGATCTGGGTTTCAAAGTCCGCGACGGGAGGTGTGGCCGCGTAAATGCGATCTGAGGATTGCTTGAACCATCCGGCAATCTCCGCCAAGTCGAAGGCTCTGAGCTGATCGGGATCGAAGCACGCGAAACGAAGATTGCGGCCTTCCGGACACCAAACTCCGAGGAGGTCCGGAGGCACAAGAAATGGACGACAGTAGGTATTCAGCGCCAGCCGTATCTTGTCGGAGTCTTGCTCGAGGCCCAACGTGACCAGATGGCCGAGGGGACCTTCCGTGCCGTGATGAGTCCAGACAAACTGTTGTCCGGAACGAGAGCGGAACTTGGGGAACGTTTCCCAATACCACGGTGCCGGGCCGATCGCTCCAGAGAAGAGCTTCTGCACGCGAGCCGGATCGATCTCAGGCATTCCCACCGGCCGGGACGCCGGGTTCCTTTACATGGGCTCGAATGAACTGCACGATCTGGTCCATGGCCGTTCCAGGCTGAAAGATTGCGGCAACGCCCGCTTTTTTGAGGCCATCGACATCCTGATCCGGGATGATCCCGCCGACAAGGACGATGACGTCGTCCATTTTGTTTTGCTTCAGAAGGTCCATGACGCGAGGAACAATGGCATTGTGCGCTCCGGAAAGAATGGAGAGGCCGATGACCTGAACATCTTCCTGCAAGGCAGCCGTCACGATCATTTCGGGAGTTTGGCGAAGACCGGTGTAGATCACTTCCATCCCGGCATCCCGGAGGGCTCGAGCTATCACCTTGGCGCCGCGGTCGTGCCCATCGAGTCCTGGTTTCGCAACCAAGACACGGATTTTCATCTCAGACATGCATAGTCATTTAACCACAGGAAAGGCGGGGAGCACAGTGAGAGGGAATCCTGCGGTCTACAACGTTTTGATATCAAGACTCCGCCACATGTACCAACAGGCTACGCTGCGATACGGTTCCCATGCCCGAGCGATTTTCTCCATATCTTTCGCCTTCGGTAGCTTCCGCTTCTTGTAGTGCCTCTTGAGCGCCATCTGTACGCCATAGTCTCCGGTTGGCAGCACGTTGGGGCGGCGAAGGGAAAAGATCAGAAACATGTGGGCCGTCCAAACGCCAATTCCTTTGACCTGAGTCAGGTGCTGGATGACGTCCTCGTCCGACAGCTTATCGATCTCTGAAAAGTTGAGCAGTCCCGAAGCGGTTTTCGCAGCCAGGTCTTTCAGATAGGACGATTTCTGCTTGGACAAACCCGCGCCGCGAAGCTGTTCGTCACTCAGCTTGAGAATGCCTGCGGGGGTTAACGGCTCACCTGTAAGAGCGGTGAACCTTTTAAAGATCGTTTCCGCTGCCTTGCCGTGCAGTTGTTGATAAACGATGGCTTCGGCTACGCTCGCAAACTCCGGCAAGCCGTACTGCATACGGAAAGGGCCCACTTTCTCAATGATCGCACTCAGTACAGGATCACATTTCCTGAGGTGATTGAGCGCTTTCCGCATGGCTCATATATTTAGCACATGAGGCGACGCGTTGGCGAATAAAAAACGAAAGACGTGCCCCTAGCCCGCTATTTCTTGATGGCGGTTGCCATGACCTCGAACTTTGCGCTCCGCAGCAGCTTCGCGACGCCGACAAAAGCGCGCGCCGGGAAATCGCCGTGGAAATAGGTTTTGTAGACGCCGTTGAACGCTTCATAGTATTTGAGGTCGGTGCAGTACACCTGGACCGAAACGATGTCATCCATGGCGAATCCCGCGGATTCGACCGTTTGCTTGACGCTCTCCATGACCAGTTTTGCTTCCTGCTCAGGGTCATCGGGAGCTTGTCCTGTTTTCGGATCCGTTCCCAGATGGCCCGCGACGTAGAGAGTGTCGCCCGCCAGAACTGCATCACTGAACGGCAGTGCCTTTTGGTCGGCGGGACGTGGTTTGACAATGTGCTTGCGATCGGCGGCGTTGGCCATGACGCAGAAAGCCAACACGAGCACAGCCACAATCTTTGATTTCATAGTTCTCCTCACTTGAGTTCGGTTTCGGATTGGCAGAGTAACATCGTCGACCCACAGGCGCCAGCAGCAATCGACTTGCTCGCGAACCAGAGCCGCCGATTGATTCTGTGCGGTGCGCTTTTCTGTTAGCTCGACAAGAATTTTACCGTTTGCTCGACCATCGTGGCGGTGGGCTTGTAGGGATCGCCCGGCGCATCGTATTCGATGGAGCAGTAGCCCTTGTATCCGTGTTTCTTTAACGTAGCGAATGCCTTGGCCATGTCCACGTGGGAGGTCTTGCCTTGATCATCGACCTCGCCGTCTTTTACATGGCAGATTCCATAGGCGTGGGAAAACATGGCTTCCATTGCCCGGTCCTGAAATTCCTCGTCATGCGCCGCCAGAGAGTTTCCGAAATCCGGCAGGCCTCGTAACCACGGGCTGTTGACCTTCTCAATGACCTGAACGATGAAAAACGGGTCTTCGCTCACCGGGTTGTCGTTCTCAAGGTGGACCACAACATTTTTCTTCGCCCCGTAGTCGGCGATACGGGACAACGTGTCGGCGGCAAGCTGCACATCTGGCTTCGCGTCTTTCGCGGCGTCAATGTGAGTGCGAATGCTGGGTGATCCGAGCGCAACCGCAACATCAATCCATTGATTGCTGGCGGTCACGGCCTTCTCACGCTCCGCGCGATCTGGGGAATACTGGCTGTGGCCGCCATCAACTGCGATATCGACGATTGCAGAGTGAGCCTTCTCCACTGCGGCACGGAACTGTTCAAGAAATTTGGGATCTGTAGAGGGGAAGATGGGACTCCAGGGCTCGATCTTGTGAACATTGAACTTTTCGGCCACGTGCGCAGCGAAGTCTTTCAACTCCATCTGCTGGGACGCGGGCACTGTGCTTGGCGTCTTCCCGTCCCATCCCTTCCATCCGACGATGAATTCGCGAAACGGATATGCGGCTACCGCAACGCGGTCGCGCGGCGCGGAAGGAAACCGGACAGACGGGCCGGAACCCGCGGCCAGGCTGATTTCGGACAGGACGCATGCTCCCACGATTCCACCTGCGCATTGAGCGACGAATTCTCTTCGTGTAGTCGGTTTCATGCGCGAAGTGTACCAGAGCGGATCATCATTCGGGACGATATGATGGTGAATTGTGGATGCGGTTCCGTGGTATCTTTCACGCGGTTTCATTGCCACAAGGGATTAAACTGGAAATCTTGATATGTCCGTAAACAAGGCACTTGCGCTGGTATGGGGCGGAGCGTTCCTTCTATGCACGCCCGCACTTCTAGGATTTCAGGATGCCCCGTCGCCGCAGACCACCGCACCCGCACAAGCGGCGCCCGTAGCTCGTCCGCATAAGCAGGTTACGCTAGGCGAAGTGGTTGAGGGAGCGACGCGGCAAGAGCGGCGAATGAACGACGTCCTGCGCAACTTTCACCCGATCATCGAGACCTACGTACAGGAAGAGCAGCCTGATCAAGCGCTCGGAACCTCACCCAAAGATGACGACTATTTCTTGAGCCGCCTCGATTTGGCTGGCAAGGGTGCGACAACACTGTCATTCACCGGCGACGAACACGAGAAAGCCGGCGGCGTCAAGAAACTGCTGAGAGACTCGGACACCTTTGCGGCTGGCGGCTTCGCACAAGCGTTGTTTCCGGACTACGGTCACTTCGACATAAAGAATTACGACTTCGAATTCGTCCGCTTCGAGGATCTCGGCGACGTTCATTGTGCGGTGTTGAACGTCGCTCCCAAGCAGGACTCGGAGAGCCGAGGCTTTCTTGGGCGAATCTGGGTTGAAGATCAGGACTTCAACATCGTCCGCTTTACGGGCACGTACCGGTCCAAGGCATACGCGAAGCGATCATTCCACTTCGACAGTTGGAGGCTCAACACGATCAGCATCGTGTGGATGCCGGCCTACGTGTATACCGAAGAATCGGACCCGCATGATCCTTCGCGACATGGAGTCTGGTTCAAGGCGCAGACACGGGTCTGGGGTTACGACTTGGCAAATGCGGGGGATCATCGCGAATTCGCGAAAAAGTTGACGGACACCCCGACCTTCGTCGATCCCAACAGGCACGAAACTTCGCAGGACCTGAATCCGGACTACACCGTCGGCAAGACAACTTATACCGCCGACGATAAGGTTGTGGAACGATTGCAGGTGGCAGGATTGATGGCCCCCGACGGCGAGGTGAACCGCATTCTTCAAACGGTCGTCAACAACATCCTGGTCACGAACGATCTGGATATTCCCGCGATTCGCTGTCGTGTCCTCTTAACGATGCCTCTTGAGTCGTTCGTAATGGGGCGCACGATCGTGATGAGCCGCGGCCTCGTAGATGTTCTGCCGGATGAATCGACCTTGGCGGCCGTGTTATCCCATGAGTTGGCCCACATTGTTTTGCAGCATTCGACGGGTGAAAAATTCATGTCGGGCCTGACTTTGCCGTTTACCGATCTTGAAATCTTTGCCCATCTGAATTTTCATTTTGATGCCGCGCAGGAAGCGGAAGCCGACAAGAAGGGCTTGGAACTGTTCTCAAAGTCTCCGTACAAAGACAAGATTGCGGCTGCGGGATTGTTTCTGGAAGCGATGGAAGCACGCTCACCTCAGTTGCCCAACCTGTTGCACGGCCGCCTTAGCAATGACTTCGGCAGCAGCCATCTCGTAGGGATGAAGGCGATGGCGGACCCGGGGAAGCATCTGCAGATGGAAAACGTCGAGCAAACAGCCGCGCTGCCACTGGGATCGCGGATATCCCTTGATCCCTGGTCAAATCGCATCGAGTTGCTGCGAGGCCAAGCTCCAAGACCACTTTCGGCGGCGGAGAAGAGGCCCTTCGAGGTGAGCCCCTTTTATCCTCATCTGAAGCGACTGGACGAGCAGGCAAAAAATCCGCCCGCCCCGAAGCCGTAGCCGGATTCCCTGAGAACTATCGACGTCTGAGTTGGGATTATTTTTGTTGCGCTTTCTTCTCGGCAGCCTTCTTCTTCGCTTCGACGGTCCACGGTGGAGTAATACCGTTTTCGCGTGCGTAGGCAACAGATTGGCCAAGATGCTCATGCGCGTCCGCTACAAGGATGTAGATCACGTCACCCGCATTCGCCTGGGGGCCGAGCTTTGGCAACAGCTTCGCGAAGTCACCGTTGGTCATCCCTTGGATGGCTTTTTGAGCAAAATCCCACGACTTGTTGAGTTCGTCGACGATACGGGCTTGATCTGTGGTGGATTTCTCAAACGTCTTTCCGTCAAACGCTGCAGGCGGCGTAGCCCCCATCAGGGCGAGAATCCCATAGCGCTCGCCAGCGGCGTGCAACAGCACCTCGGCGAACGAACGTGAGTCGGCCGAAGGGCGCCAAGTCAGTTTGTCGGCAGGAAGTGCGTTCGCAAGAGATACAAATTTCTTCTGGACTCCTTCAAGATCAAGCAGGGCTTGGGCCTTCATGTCATAGCTAGGAGCTGTGTGGTCGGCAGCATTGGCGTCAGCCGTTTGTGCCCGGATACCGATGGACGTCCCACCGATGCACATCAGACTTGTTAGAACCGCAACAACAGTTCTGTTCATTCCATCCTCCTGGTTGTTTTGCTGATCTGTTGGACGATGGGACGAAGTATTGGTCATGCGTGCTCGGACGCTACATTCCCGTGCATTCAAACCGATTAGCTGGCCGCTGGTCCCAGCTTGGTCACCGCTGGTGCAGGCACCACACCTATCGTTGAGCAGCGGCGAGGTGATCCGATGAAATCGGTCATCGCGACGAGAGAATTGAGGAGGAATCGACGAATGCCCTGGAAGTTCGCCTTAGTCGAATTCCAAGACAACGATTTCGGGGTTCGACCCAAGCCGGAGTGGAGGGCCCCATGTTCCGGCACCGCTTGAGGTGAAGACCTGCATGCGGCCGATGCGGCTCAAGCCATAGACAAATTGGCGGTACATCCGCCGCGCCATCCAACTCCAGGGAATGAACTGGCCCAGATGCGTGTGGCCAGACAGCTGAAGCGAAAAGCCTGCGGCTTCGGCGACCTCAGGATGATCGGGAGCGTGAGTGAGGAGAATGCTGGCGCGCTCTCGGTCCAGAGGAACGCTGCTCAGGGCAGAAGCAAGGTCGTGGTTTGATGTCGCGTTTCGGTATGCGACCCCCACAACCTGCAAACCATCGGCCTCGACTCGTTCGTTGTTAAGAACCCTGACGCCCGCGGCTTTGATTGCGTTCAAGTACTTGCTATCGTCCCCGAACTGCTCATGATTGCCCGCGACAAAATAAACGCCATGCGGAGCGGTGAGCCCGCTGAGAGGAGCGGCCGCTCGAGGCGCATCGATGGCGGTACCGTCAAACAGATCGCCGGTGATAAAGATCAGATCGGGCTCTTCTTTCAAAATCTTTGCGATCAGCCGGCGCAGAAAATTTCCGTTACGAACATGGCCAAGATGAACATCGCTGACTAAGGCTGCTTTACGTCCTCTCCATGCATTGGGAAGATTTTCCAGGCGCACTCGAATCCGCGTGATGCGGGTCCATGTTGCATTGAACAGCCCGTAGGATCCCACTGCAAAGGCGGCGCCGAACAGAATCTGTACCAGCAAGTGAAAGTTCAAGCTGCCACGTGCGAGCGCGGTAACGGCGAAGATGATCCACGACAGAATCGCCGCGGCGAAAAGGAAACTGAGAAAGCCCAGCCAGACAGCTGCGGCTCGATAAAGAGCGCGCAGTGGAGCATTGGTCTGAGAGAAAGCCAACAGCGATGCGACGACAAAGCTGACTGAGAGAAATGCGAGGATGACCGGCAGCCCGCGATTGTCGAAGGCAGAGGAATTCGCGAAGCCGAAAGTCCAGGTTTTATAGAGAAAGTAATGGGCTAGAAAGAGGATGACCTGAACGACTGAAATGAATCCGAATAACCGACGTTGGCGCATCGGTGCATTAGATTCTCAGATGCGAGGCGTGGATTCTCGTAATTCCGACTGGCAGTCGCGGAGCTTTCCGTGATTGGCTAACCCTATTCGTTTTCATGGGTTAGGACAATTTCTCGAAGAAGAGGCAAGTGCTCCCCGAGTTCGACTGAGCCCGGGGAGCGGTTCGATCAATGGGAGAGGTACCACGGAGTCGTCGTCGCATCCGTCTTAAGGAAATTCAACAGCTGATTCGAGACTTTCATTTGGCCGTAAGCAGACGACGGATGCGTGCCATCGGGTGAGAAGTCCTGGCAATCCCACACGGTTCCGTCGTCGCGTCCGAGCATCCCATTCGCCCAGTAGTAGGGACCCCACGACATCCACGGGGCAACCACGGCTCCTTTGTTTTTGTCGTAGTTGAGATTGGACTTACCGTCAATCTGGTCTTGAATTGCCCACTTTACCGCGAACCCACCTTCAAAGGCGTACGGTTCCGGATTGCTTGGTTTACCCACACCGTTGGAATAGCCGCCATAGATACGGGACGAGAAGTAGACCAGCTTCAAGTTCGGAAACAGCTTAAGCATGGTCTGCATCATGGTTTCGTATTCCGACTGCATGTTCGTCATGTCGCTGGGGAAGGTCCCGCTGGCGATTCCATCGGTGTCCTCGACCCAGATCGCAACGACCTGTTTCGCCGTCACATTACTCTGCGGCAGGTAGTCGTTCAGCACGGTCGACCAGTAGGCGGAACTCGAGCTGGTGAAGTTGTTTGGAGTCGCACCGCCCTGCGCTCCGTTGACGATCACCAACGAGGAGTTCTTGTCGGGATCGGCATTCGCGATAGGTAAAAAGCGGCTGATCTCTTGCTGAGCGGTCGACTCTCCGATCGCCATCAAGACATACTTTCCGCTCGAACTTGGATTCCCGTTGGAATCGAGAGCTTGAATGCCCTGCGCAATGCCGATTCCATCCGACGTGTGGGTCGAGGGACGCACATTGCTTCCATTCGGATAAAGACCTCCCTGAGATCCCTGATAGCTGCCTGTGCCGAGGTCGTTCAGGGCTGTGATCGCCGTGGATGTTTTCGGAATGTCAAAGGAAATGTCGTTGCAGTTATCCCCGAGATTCGAGAGGACCCCGAGGGTGAATGCTGTTTTGGCGGTGGCGTTGCCCGAGTCAGTGGCCTGGATGGTGAATGTGTAGTTTCCTGTGCCGACCGAGGAACTCAGCGTCCCGGTAATGACGCCAGCAGAAGACAGGCTTAGTCCACCCGGCAGAGAGCCAGAGGAAACTTTCCAGGTAAACGGCCCGTTCCCACCGCTAGTCGCCAGGTCTGCATGGTAGGCAGCGCTCTTGGTGGCTTGCGGCAGCAGCGGGGGCGTCGAGATCGATAGTGAACTCGATGCCACTCCCGTTCCGGTGAGACCGGTGCCGTCATCGGGAACAGAGTCGAATGTGAAATCGAGCGCTCCTGATTCCGAACCGATCTGGCTGGGGTTGTAGAAAACTGACACCTTCACGTTCCCGCCAGCCGCGATGGTCGCCGGCAAGCCAACGCCGCTCGTAGTGAAACTTGGCGAGGACGGTGTGATCGCAGTCAGCTTCATGCTCTGGCTGCCGGTATTTGTGACGGTCACCGTCTGCGCACCGCTTTGATGTCCCAAGCCTTGATTTGAGAACGTCAGCGACGAGGGAGCTACGGAGGACGCTGCCGAGCTTTTCAATCCGGTTCCAGTGAGTGGAACTTTCAGGGATGTCCCGTCGTTGAGGCTGAGCACAAAGTTGCAGTTGTAAGCTTTCGCGGCCGTGGGCTGAAAGAAAACCGAGTAGTGAGTGAGCGTCTGGCTGGGACCAAGAGTGAAAGGCGCAAGGCCCGAGGACAAACCAAATCCGTCACAATCAAAGCTGACACTATTGATCGTCACCTTCTTGCTTGTGATCTTGTTGATGGTGAGAACCTTGCCGCCAGAGGCTTTGCCGATGTACGTGTTTCCGAATTTCGCAGAACTTGGCGAAGAGGAGATGTCTTGGGCAGATAGCGAAGCGGTTGTGATTAGGGCGAGTAGAACGCATGCAGCGGCCGAGCCTAGCGTTCGGAACTTAGGGGATTTCATGTGGGGACCTCCCGGTGCAGTCTTCCGATTAAGGTGGTCGCCCGAAAGAGAAACGGCAAAGCTCTGTCGGGGGAGTGTGCGAGCTCGTTGTCGTCCTGGCGTTGATGCTGATGGTTGATGTGTGACTGTTTGGAATGAAGAGTCGTCTGCTGTCATATGGGGGAGATTCAGATTACGAGTTCGGGTTTGAGATGGTACAGCTGGGTCCCAAGAATGGAATTGTGTCAAAGTCGTGACACCCGCCCTGTTTGGCGCGCGCATTCGAAATGCGCCAACGCTTACTTGCAGCTGAAGTGAACAATCGACACTTCATCGCACCAGTATTCCTCGCGAAAAAGAGAATGAAGCCAGGGCCAGATACACACGGACCGGGGATAGGTGTTTCCCGGATTTTCCGCAAGTATATCTGTCACAAAACAACTGTCAAGATCGCAGAAAGATGCACACAGGACTCCCTGAATACCGTGGATTGGAATGCAGGGAAAAATGGATTGACAAAATCAGATGTCTGAGCGTGAAAGCCCTTACAGTCGATCGAAAATATCTAGTCGGAAAAAGGTCGAGGGCGGAGAATATCCCGACCAAACGCGATGACGCTGACGGCCAGGACAATCACGATCCATGCGATGAAAAAGCAGGACGCGGCTTCAGAGAGGAATGAATCGGTCAACATACTGACCACCTTGACCGGCGCCAGAGTCTTAGGAGACCAAGACCTGGCGCCGGCGACTGGGAACTCTCTGTCCCATTCAGAGAGTTGCGGCCAAAACTAGTCCTGCGCAGGAGGGGGCGGCGCCTCGTTCATGTGCTGCTGCATTCGCGCTTCGTGCTTCGCCTCGATTTGCTTTAACTGCGTTTGCTGATCGGGCGTGAGCAATTGATAAAGCTCGTTGTGGATGCGCGTTTCCTGCACTGTGATCTGAGCCTGAACCTGGGCTTTCTGTGTGGCTAAAGCCTGGACCTTCGCCTGATCAAACATGCCTTCGACGTACTGCCGAAGCTGTTGATCAATCAGCCGCTGTTGTTGCATCAGCGGCTTCATGGTGGGATGTTCTTTTTCCATCACCGACTTCATCTGGGCCTTCTGGTCCTCGGTAAGATTCAGTTGCTTTGCGAAGAATCCCATCATTGGGCCGCCCATGCCGAATTCGTGGCCATGCATGGGTGGCGGAGGCGGCGCGTCTGCTGTTTGGGACTTGGCGATTGCGGTGCCGAACAAAAGGGCGATGACGGCGACCAGCAAGCGATTTCGAATTGCTTTCATGTGGACTCCTCATTCTGTCCAGGCATCTGGACTGCGTACTCTGATGGAAACACGACGCTGAGAGAGGCGGGGTAAAAAGTCGGTAAGCCAGCGTAAAGTTTTGTAATAGTTAGGGTTTATGCGTGCGCAAAGCGCGGCAAGCTTCTAGTCTTAGTCGTCTTGTGCAGTTCGGCGGACTCTCCGTTTGACAATTCTTTACTACAGGCGTTTCTCGGATTGTTGCAGAATGATGAGAACCAATGGAACGAATACTCGTTATTGATGATGACGTAGAACTTTGCCACCTCGTCGGGGAATATCTGCGCGCCGAAGGCTTCACGACCGAATGCGTGCACGATGGCGAAAGCGGCCTCAAGAAAGCTGGCGCTGAAGAGTACATGCTGGCAGTTCTCGATGTAATGCTGCCGGGAATCAACGGCTTCGAAGTGCTGCGAAGAATTCGCGCGACGTCGCGTCTCCCCGTCTTGTTGCTCACAGCAAGAGGTGAAGACGTTGATCGAATTGTGGGATTAGAAATTGGGGCGGATGATTATCTGCCAAAACCATTTAATCCACGCGAACTGGTAGCGCGCATCCGCGCGGTGTTGCGCAGAACTCGGGGAGAAGGTGGCTCTACCGCACCGGATCTCGTGAGTGTGGGGGACGTCGAGCTCGATCCCGCTACGCGAACCGTTCGTTTGGAAGGGAAGCCGGTCGACCTTACCTCAGTTGAATTCAATTTGCTGGAAGTCTTGCTGCGTGAGGCGGGTCGCGTGGTCCCCCGGGAGCGGCTGGTCAACGCGGTCCTGAGCCGCAAGTTTTCTCCCTTCGACCGAAGTATCGACATGCACGTGAGCAAGGTGCGAAAAAAACTTGGCGACACCGAAAATGATGAGCACATCAAGACCGTCCGAGGCGTAGGCTATATTTTTGCGCGGCCGCGAGAGAAAGTGAAAGCCTGACGCGGATTGCGTGCGTGTGGGTTGACCAACAATGAAAAGTCTCTTTGTTCGAATCTTCCTGTCGTTTTGGATAGCGCAGGCGCTGTTTGTCGTGCTCGCGATTCTCGTCACCATCGCATTCCGTCCGCGAAGTTCCACCTGGGAAGCTCTGCGCACGACGATCCTCAATGACGCGGTGAACGCCTACGAAGAAGGCGGCGACGCAAAGCTCCGGGAATATCTCGACACAGTCGATGCTACCCAGCATGTGCGTGCGTATTTATTCGACGAGCACGGCATCGAAGTTTCAAAACGCGGCGCACCGGACTGGGCCATGCGCGTTGCGTCCGGCGGACCGCGGGTTCCTCAGAATGGATTTCTGTTTCCGGCTCCGCCTGTAGTGCGGGACTCCCGTGCGTCGTTAGATGGAAAACACCGATTTACTATAGTGCTCGGCTTGCCACCCGGGCCCAGAGTCTTCATTGGGCCTCGCGGAGTTCCGTTTACAGGCCTGATCATCGGAGTCATTACATCCGGACTCGTCTGCTATCTGCTGTCCTGGTTTCTAACCAAGCCGATAGTTCGGTTGAGAACAGCGGCGCGTCAACTGGCGGCGGGAGATCTCACGGCGCGAACGGGAGCGCCGTCCAGCACGCGGCGTGATGAAGTTGCCGGCCTCATGCGGGATTTCGATGCGATGGCCGAGCGGATCGAGACATTGCTCAAGGCGCAATCCCGTTTGTTGAACGACATCTCCCACGAGTTACGCTCCCCGCTCGCGCGTCTGAATGTTGCCCTTGGGTTGGCTCGCCAGCGCGCGGATTCGGGAAGCGTGGACATGCTCGACCGAATCGAGCTGGAAGCGAGCCGTCTAAATGAGTTGATTGGCCGCATCCTGACGTTGGCTCGCCTTGAGGACGGAGAGCAGTTGGTGCCTCAGACTCCGGTCCCGCTGGATGAACTCGTCGCCAATGTAACCGAGGACGCCGAGTTTGAGGCGCAAGCCCGGCGATGCCACGTACGCACGGTCATCCCCGAAGGAGACTGGCAAGTTCGGGGCAACGCCTCACTTTTGCATAGCGCCGTCGAAAATGTCGTGCGAAACGCGATTCGTTACACTCAGGAAGGGACCTCAGTTGAAATAGAACTCAAAAGTGAAAACCGGGCGGGTGCATCCGAAGCGGTCCTTGCAGTCGGAGATTCGGGTCCGGGTGTCCCCGCGGACTCATTGGGGAAGCTGTTCGAGCCGTTCTATCGCCTCGATGATGCTCGCGGCCGGCTCACGGGTGGCGTCGGGCTCGGCCTGGCAATTACCGAGAGGGCTGTGCGCTTTCACGGTGGCAGGGTCGCGGCGTTCAATCGGGAGGGAAAGGGTTTGTTGGTCGAGATCCGACTCCCGTTGATCTTCAGTGGGCAGCGCCCGCAAAAAGCGGATGAACCGATTTCGGCGGAAGTAAAAGCGTAGGCCGCTAATTAGGCTTTAGCGTTTTGATCGCTCAAATTCAATCCAGTCCCTGGCCAGCGGCCTCCGACGTCTGACGTTGGAGTGAACTTCTCGTATACTGTCCTGTGGCGTGACGGGCAACTCCTGAGAGCTCCCAGCGTTCCAACAGTCTTGATGCGAGATTGCTCTTCCCGCGCATTCCTGATACACAAATGGGTTGAGATTTCCCGCAATTTTAGAGTCTGAGGAACCCGGCCTGCGGGTTTCGAGGCGTACTCGCGCAATTCTCACACAAAAGTATGGAGATAATCCGAAGAATGTCGAAACGATCATGGCTGCTTGGGGTGGGATCGTTGATTTTGGTTGCATTCCTGTTGGCGTGTGGAAGCACTTACAATGCATCTTCCAATGGTCTTCTTTTAGTGGGAAGTCGTGGTTCAGCGGTGATCGAGACGTTCAGTTTCAGCCTTAACAATGGACACGTTTCGGCAATTGCCAACTCTCCGTCGTCCACCTCGGGACAGACCTGCATTCTGAACGGCCTTCCGGCTTCGATGGTGATCGATCCGGCAGGGGCGTACGCCTATGCGGTTCTGAATGAGAACTCCGCATGCACCGGAAGCGCTACTGGAATCCAGGCCTTCAAGGTGAATTCGGACGGAACCATAACCGCGGCGGGAAGCTTAGTTTCTGACCCCAACCCCATCTCGCTATCGATGGATTCAGCTGGAAAATTTCTCTTCGTCGCCGAGGGGACAAACTCGGTCTCGACCGCTCCGAATGCAATGCCTTGTCCCGGAACGACTACACAGTTCGGTGTCTGCGTGTATGCCATTGCCGACGGCGGTGCTCTGACTGGAGTGCAGGGAAACTTTAATTTTCCAACTACCTTGTCGGTTCCGAACATCGTCTCGGTCGCGGCTACGCCAACCGTTTTCCCCGGAATCGGAATCAATGGGGTTCAAAACGCCGTGTGCTCAACGCCGGGTAACAGCCCGCCAGCGTCAGAGTTTCTCTACGCAGTCGATGCAGTCAACTACATGGTTTGGGAATTCTCAGTCGACACTTCGACCGGAGCATTGGGAAATCCGCCGGGAACGAGCGCGGTCGCATCCGTTTCAACGGCAGCCGTTCCTGCCGGTGTTGCAATCGATCCCTGCGACCGATTCGCCTACGTTACGAACGGCCCGCCGACGAACAAAGTCAGCGCCTACCAGATCTGCGTGGATATTATTTCGCCCGGTCCTTGTCCGAATGCTGACGGCAGTCTCGTCGCGGTTAGCGGCTCCCCGTTCTCTCTCTCTGGCAGCGCTAACGCGCCCGGACCTCTGGTTGTTGATCCCTTTGGGAACAACGTGTACGTAGTCGGAACCTCTTCGAATACCGTTTCTGCATTCAAAATCAGTCCAACAACCGGGAGTTTGACTGCGCTCAATCCCCCTACGGTTGCCACGGGTGCGCGGCCCACATCGATCGCGATTCGCGGCGACGACAACTGGATGTTTGTATCAAACTTCGATGGAGCCACGGTTTCCCAGTATTCGGTTACGCCCGCAACGGGCGCACTCAATGTCGAATCGCCAATCGCAACCGATAACAACCCTTCTGGAATCTCAGTGAAATGAGGCAGTCGAAGACTGGCTTTCGGGTCAAACGACCCCATGCTCGGTTGACCGAGGCCTCTAAGTGGGCACTTTCAAAATCAGATACCCGCCAACCAGGATGAAGATGACGTCCGGGGACCAGGCCGCCACGGCCGGGGGCAAGAAGCTAAGGTTTCCCATCGCCTCGAACAGGCGGGATGCCACGGTATAGAACACGGCGATTCCCAGCGCAACGGCGACGCCGGTCACTGCCCCCCGTTTTCCGGTCGAGATCGAGAACGGTATCGCCAGCACCGCCATGATCAAAGTGATGAGTGGATACGACAGTTTCTTGTGAAGTTCCACCCTGAGGCGCACCACATCGAATCCACTCTGTTGCAAATCGCGAATGTAGCGCCGGAGTTCCTTGTAGTTCATCTCGCTGTACTGCTTCACTTCCTTCTTGAAGTAAGAGGGTGTTTCCGGCAATTCGGGAAAAGTCGCAACCTCAAATGATCGATAATTGGAAATCGCGGAGACGTTAAGAACTCGTTCCCAGCCTCGCTCGTACTCCCACCGGTTCAAGTTTTCAGCCCAGCGCGCGCGATCTGCATGAATTCGACGAGTGACGCTAAAAGTCGCCTTGTCGAGCTGGAACACAGAAATGTTTCCGAACTGATCTCGATCGGGATCGAAGAATTGATAGTAGTAAATGTCCTGGTTCTTCCCGAAGATCCATTTGCGATCAGGACGCAGGTACGTTTGCGCGGGCTTGCCCTTGATCTCGTTATGCAGGGCTTCCTGCCGCTTATTGGTATGAGGCAGGTAGAACTGGTCGGCTAAGAACAGCGCGCCCGCAAACACTGCTGCCGCGACAATGACCGGCGTTACGATTCGGTAAATGCTGGTTCCGGTGGCCTTGATGGCGGTGATCTCATTCGAGCGTTGCATCAGGCCGAATGTGACAAGAACCGCCAGAAGCGTTACCAGAGGCGCTACGTTGTAAAGCAGATACGGAGTGACATTCAGCAGGTACTCAGCAACCACAGTTGCTGGCACCTTGTTACGCAGAATGTCCCCGAGCAATTCGAAGAGCGTGAACACCAGTACCAGAACCAGGAACGTCGACAGAATCATCCCCAGGTAGACGAAGAAGTCCCGCAGGATGTAATCGTCGAGAAGCGTAGG
Source organism: uncultured Acidobacteriota bacterium (assembly GCA_963820895.1). Lineage (GTDB taxonomy): Bacteria > Acidobacteriota > Terriglobia > Terriglobales > Acidobacteriaceae > Sulfotelmatobacter. The sequence goes on along the minus strand of CAWGBW010000008.1, from coordinate 539,589 downwards.
AAAACTTGCGCTGAAGACCCGGCGTCGCGTCGAGGCACGTTCGAAGGCATTTTCCTTGCGATCGCGCCCCAAGCTGGCTTGCAGCACAGTCTGGTGACCCTTGCCGAATTTTCGAAACGATGCAAACTCTATGGGACGCTTTTCGGCGCGCAGCAACAGGAACAATCCCAGTGAAAAGAAAACGATGTCAGCGAGCCATGCACCAAACCATGCGTCCACCTTGCCCTGTCGGGCCAGCGATACGCCAACCAGTGAAACTACGTAGTAGGCAAAGACCAGCAGGATGGTGAGTACAAACCCTCCAGATTTGCCGCTCTTTTTGGACGAAAGGCCCAACGGAATTCCGACAAGTGCGAGCACCAGGCAAGCGGTGGGCAACGCGAAGCGGCGGTGAAATTCAATCAAATACCATCGCGCGGCGACCGGATCGGAGCGTTGAGCTTTTCTCAGGAGACTTCCGGTGTCCATCACGCCCGCTGGCAACGATTCGTCGCTTTTGTTTTCCGTCGATGGCATCTCGATCGGAATGTCAGTCTCATCAAACGTCGAAATCAGGTAGCGATCCGAGTCTTTGGGGTCGGTCTCATGCTCCGAACCATCCACCAGATGGAGATGCAAACGCTCGGGCCCCTCGCTGACCACAACACCCTCTCGCGCCAGAGTGATCTTCGGGTTGGCGGCGTCCGAGACGTCCGCCATGAACACTCCCTTCCAGACCGCCGCCCCTTGTGCACTCTTGACGTCTTGCACGTAGAGAACATACTTGGGGAATCCCTCGTAGAAGACGCGAGGTTGAATCTCGAATGAAACCTGGGAGCCTTTCAATCGGTCTTCCAACCGGCCGAGCGCTGCCTGCGAGCGGGGGGCGATGTAAAGTCCGTTAAACAGCGCAATCATCCACGCGGTGAGAACGAAGATCGACAGCACGCGCAGAAAGGACCATACGCCCATGCCGCTGGCGCGCATGGCGGTGATTTCGCTGTCGGCGGCAAGGCGGCTGAGGCCGATCAAGATTCCAACCAGCACACTCATCGGGAGCGTGTACGTGAGTGCGAGGGGTATGGTGAACGAAAAGATTTCAGCGACGCTTGGAAGAGGCGCGCTGGCGCGGACTACGAGTTCAAGAATACGTCCGAGATCGCGCGTAAAAAGAACGAACGTGAAGATCGCCGCGCCGATAAGGGCGTGAGCCGCCACTTCGCGCAAAATGTAGCGGGTGAGAATCCGCATGGGACGAGAGCTAAAGCGAGGATAGCATGGCTCGTCTGCGCCCACCCGCAGGCGGTCAGCGGCTATCCGGCTTTCAGGAATAGTGCGGACAACGGCGGCAAGGTTAGTCTCAAAGAGAAAGGCCGTCCGTGCATCGGAATTTCTTCCGCCTGAACTCCGCCGAGGTTGCCCATCCCGCTGCCAGCGTACTCGCGAGCATCGCTGTTCAACAGTTCACGCCAATATCCACCATGCGGAACGCCGACGCGGTATCCCAGGCGCGGAACCGGTGTGAAGTTGCATGAAACCAGAACAGAGTCTTGCGGATTCTCGCTCTTCCGCAGCAGGGAAACTGTGCTTGTCATGTTGTCCGTGCAGTCGACCCATTCGAACCCGTCGGCGCTGTTGTCGAAGACGTGCATGGCCGGTTCGCTGCGATAAAAGCGATTCAATTGTTCCATCCAGCTCTGAATGCCGCGATGCACCTGGTATTGCAAAACGTGCCATTCAAGACTGGTGTCGTGAGCCCATTCGCGGACTTGCCCGAATTCGCAGCCCATGAAGAGCAGTTTCTTTCCCGGTTGCGCGTACATATAGGCGAAGAGCAGGCGCAAATTGGCGAACTTCTGCCACTCATCGCCCGGCATTTTACCGATCAAAGAACCTTTGCCGTGAACGACTTCATCATGGGAAAGCGGCAACACGAAATTTTCGAGAAATGAATACAGCATGCGGAACGTGAGATCGTTCTGGTGATACTTGCGATGGATCGGGATCGTTCTGAAAATATCGCAGCGTATCGTGCATCCAGCCCATGTCCCACTTCATTCCGAATCCAAGTCCACCCACATAGATCGGTTTCGAAACCATGGGCCATGAAGTGGACTCTTCGGCGGTGGTCTGAACGTCAGGATGCTCTTTGTACACTTCCTGATTAAAGCGGCGCAGAAAATCGATAGCCTCGAGATTTTCGCGACCGCCAAACTTGTTCGGAATCCACTCGCCTTGCTTGCGCGAATAGTCCAGATAAAGCATGGAAGCGACGGCGTCCACGCGCAGCCCGTCGATGTGGTACTTGTCCAACCAGAACATCGCGCTCGACATCAGGAAGCTGCGAACCTCGGCGCGACCGTAGTTGAAGATGTGAGTCTTCCAGTCGGGATGAAACCCTTGGCGGGAATCTGCGTGTTCGTACAGATGTGTTCCGTCGAAATAAGCCAGGCCATGAGCATCGGAAGGGAAGTGCGACGGTACCCAGTCCAGGATTACGCCGATGCCATGCTGGTGCAGGTAGTCGACCAGATACATGAAATCCTGCGGTGTCCCGTATCGTGATGTCGGAGCAAAATATCCCGTGGTCTGATAACCCCAGGAGCCGTAGAACGGGTGTTCCATCACAGGAAGAAATTCGACGTGTGTGAACCCAAGCTGGCCAACGTATTGCGCTAACCGAGGAGCAGTCTCGCGGTAGGTGAGCGGGCGGTTGTGCTCTTCCGGAATCCGCATCCACGAGCCCAGATGCACCTCATACACTGCGTGTGGAGCCCGCAACGAGTTGCGTTCTCCCCGCTTTTGCATCCACTCTTGATCGTTCCACTCGTAACCAAGATCCCAGATCACCGACGCCGTTCGCGGAGGTTTCTCGTGCATGATTCCCATCGGATCTGCTTTGTCGACGCGGTAACCGTGGCGTTGAGAATCGATATGAAATTTGTAAAGGGCACCGTGGTTGGCTCCGGGAATAAAACCTTCCCATATTCCAGACGAGCCGCGCGCATTGAGACGATGAGTTTTCGGATCCCAACCGTTGAAACTGCCGACCACGGATACCGACCGGGCATTTGGCGCCCACACACTGAAGATCGCCCCAGCCTCTCCGTTGTATGAGGAGAGACGAGCACCCATCTTGTCGAACATGCGGTAGTGGCTGCCTTCGTTGAAAAGGTACAGGTCATTTTCCGTGAGAAGCTGCGGGCTGGCGATGGCGGATTCGGGGCTCATATGATTAGCCGGATCAAAAACAAATAGTTGTCTGAACTGCAAAACAAGTCAAGCAGGGCGTTCCGCACCTCATGTCTATGTTTTCAAAGTCCGCTTTCTATGTACACGATTATGGGTTCGATGTACATCCGTGATTTCCCTGGACGTCGGCGCCAAGGCCAGTTCGGATTGGCAGCCGAATTCATCGCAGCGCCTCCACTGGGCTGACCTTTGTCGCTCGTCGCGCGGGCAAATAAGAGGCGAAGAGGGCGACGGCTAGAAACACCATGGGAGCGAGGGCGAACGTTCTGAGATCGAGCGGACCGATACCGAAGAGCATACTGGACATCAGGCGAGTTAGAGCAAATGCAGCTGCGAGTCCGATTGCGATACCTATCCCGCTTAGAAGGAGTCCCTGCTTCAGGACCATGCCCATGATGTCGCCGCGCGCGGCGCCTAAGGCCAGCCGGATTCCGAATTCCTGTAGTCGTTGCGATACCGAATACGCAAGCACTCCATAGATCCCGACGATCGTGAGTGTGAGCGCGGTTGCGGAGAAAGCCGCGAGCAGGATCGTGATGAAGCGCGGCTGAGAGCGCGAGCTGCTCACAAGTTCGTCAACGGTCTGGATATTGGTGAGTGGTTGATCGGGATCGATGGACGCAATCTGCGATCTCACGGAGCCGATCAAGCTCTCTGGCGCCACCGAGGTTCGAACCAGCAAATTCATGTTGCCCCAAGGAAGTTGTGGGAAGGCGAGGTAAAGCTGCGGTTGCGTGGGCTGCTCCAACCCCTTGTTCTTCACATCGGAAGCCACACCGATCACTTCAGCTGGAGCCGGCCATCGACCGACGACCACATGTTTACCGACCGGACTTTCGTTCGGCCAGAATTCACGGGCGAAAGTTTCATTCACAATCACCACTTTCGGCGCTTGAGCGCCATCGGCATCGGTAAAGGTGCGGCCACTGCGAAACGGCACTTTCATCGTCTCGAACCACTTCGGACTGATCGCCTCGATATCCACGAATGGACGCTGCGCCAGAGGCACGTCCGGTTGCCCCTCAGCCAGAACGGGTGTTGCGCGTATCGAAGTGAGCGGCAGTGCCGCGGACATTCCGGCAGTTCGCACTCCCGGAAGCACGGCAATGCGACGCAGCACTTCATCGAAAAAGGCGATTTGCTGGTCAGGCTTTGAATACTTCACCGTTGGAAGAGAAACATCCATAGTCAAAACGTGACTAGCGTCGAAGCCGGGGTCGACGTCAAGCAGTCGCATGAAACTCCGCAGCAACAATCCCGCTCCAACCAGCAGGACGAGGGAGAGCGCGACCTGCGCAACCACGAGGAGGTTCTTCAAATGAGAGCGATTGCGTCCGGTTGAAACGCCTCGGCCTTCGTCGCGCAGTGCAGTATTTGGGTCCGCACGAGCGAGTTGCAGTGCAGGAACTGTTCCGAATGCAATGCCAGCAGCGATCGAAGTGACAAGCGTATAGGCGAGAACGCGCAGATCGATCGCGATCCGAATTCCTTGGGGAAGCAGGCTGGCTCCCCAGAAGACTAAAGCTCGGGTCGCGATCCAACTCAAGCCGACTCCAAGAATTCCAGACACCAGTGCGAGAAGCGTACTCTCGGTCAAAAGCTGAGAAATCAAAGCACCGCGACTTGCTCCGAGAGCGGTGCGAACAGCGATCTCTCTGCGGCGCGCGAGCGCCCGAGAAAGCAGAAGACTGGCAACGTTCGCACAGGCAATCAGCAGAACGACGCCCACGGCGAAAGTTAGAACCAGCACCTTGCCGCGAACATTACCCACGACCAAATCGCGCAGCGATACTGTAGTCATACCTTGTGTCGGATTGGCATCGGGTGCGGTGGGGTTCTGCTCACGGTAACGTTGATTGAGCATAGCCAATTCTGCATCGGCACTGGTTCTGGAAACTTCCGGCCGCAGCCTGGCGATGACGTCGAGATATCCGACCCCCATCCGCAAACGCGGCGCCGGGATCAGAGAGAATTCGAAATATCGGGGAGACCAGATCCCAGGGGCCGCACCCACAAAAGGAAACTGCACATCGGGGAGAACTCCCACGATCGTGCTCGGAGTGGCATCCAGATTGACCGACCGTCCAATGATATTGGGGTCCGCTTGAAATCTCGTGTGCCACAGTTTGTTGCTGAGGACGATTGCGGGCTTGGCTTCCGGAATCCCTTCACCGTCGTTGAAAATGCGACCCAGGGTGGGTTGCACGCCCAGCATCGAGAAAAAACCAGGCGAGACCCGCGTCACCGGAATCTGCAGAGGCTGACCCGAGCCCGTCAGATTGAGATTATCGTTCGCCCACACGGCCACGGTCTGAAATGACTTGCTGGAATCGCGAATCATTTCATATCGCAGAAGAGTGGTGGAGCTTTCTCTGTCGTTATCCGTCACCTTGACGCTGACAAGTTGCTGCGGTTCAAAGTAGGGAAAGGGCCGAAGCAGCAAGGCGTTGGTGACCGTGAAGATCGCAGTGTTAGCGCCGATTCCCAACACAAGTGTAAGAATTGCGGCAGTCGTGAATCCAGGATTCTTTGCGAGCATTCGCCCTGCGTATCGAGCATTGCGGAGCAACTGTTCCATGACGCAACTATAGGACTCCGGAAAATATCCTCGAGTCAAGCGGACCTTGCGAAATGCGGCGAGCGACGCGGTGTCCCGATTACCGCATGCTAGACTGATTTTTCGTTATGCCGTCTCTGCGCGTCATTCTCCTCTGGCATCAACACCAGCCGTTTTATAAGGACCTGGTTACAGGTGAATACCGTTTGCCTTGGGTGCGCCTGCACGCTCTTAAGGACTACTACGGCATGGTGAAATTGCTGGACGAGTTTCCCAACGTACACCAGAACTTCAATCTTGTGCCGTCGCTGATGGTGCAAATCCAGGATTACGTTGCCGGGACCGCGCAAGACCCGTTCTTGACCGTCGCCGCGAAGCCGGCAAAAGACCTCACACAGAACGAGCGTCGTTTCGCGTTGCAATATTTGTTTCAGGCAAATCCGCAAAATGTGATCGGACGGTACCCGCGATACCGCGAGTTATGGGAGCGGTTCCGCGAACACGAACACAATCCCGAGCGCGCAGAACGCTATTTCCAGGCACAGGATTTTACCGACTTGCAGGTGTTGTCGCAGATCGCATGGTTCGACGAATTCTTCCTGGAGGAAAAAGAAGTAGCATCGCTCGTCGAGAAGGGTCGCAGCTTCTCGCTGGACGAACAGAAGCTTGTGATTTCCCTGGAACGCGAACTTCTCGGCCGCGTTCTGCCGGCTCACGCGGAAGCGGCGAAAAAGGGATCGATCGAGATCTCGGCGACGCCGTTTTACCATCCAATTTTGCCTCTCGTCTGCGATACCAACGCCGGAGCCATGTCATCACCGGGACTTCCGCTGCCGCAAAATCGATTTCGCCATCCAGAGGACGCCCGCGAGCAACTGCTGCGTGGTCTCGATCTGCACGAGCAAGTATTTGGCGTTCGGCCGAAGGGAATCTGGCCATCAGAAGGAAGCGTTTCAGAAGAAGCGTTGGCAATTGCTCACAGCGTGGGCGTCCAGTGGATGGCGACAGATGAAGGTGTTCTCGGACGGAGCACAGGGATGTTTTTCGCACGCGACAACAGCGGCAAGCTCCCTGGCCATCTCGCTGAAACCCTGTACAACATTCATCGCTATGAAAATGGATCCACCGCGATGCATATGGTGTTTCGCGACCATACGATCTCGGACCTGATCGGATTCGTATATTCGGGTATGCCGCCGGCAGACGCTGCGAGGCATCTGCTTGGGAATATCAAAGAAGCAGCCCGGCCCGTGCTTGCCAAAGGCAGAGATGCCGTCGTTTCGATCATTCTCGATGGCGAGAATGCGTGGGAATACTATCCAAAATCCGGGCGCGAATTTCTACGATGCTTCTATGATGCGCTGCAGCACGAGCCCGGCCTCGAGGCGGTGACGGTTTCAGAGGCGATTGCTCGTCACAAAGACTTCAACCGGATGTCCTCTCTCGTCCCGGGATCGTGGATTAACGCGAACTTTAACGTGTGGATCGGTGCTCCCGAGGACAATCGTGCGTGGGACTATCTGCATCATGCGCGCGAGTTCTATGCGCAGAATGCCGCGCACGCTACGGAAGAGCAGCGCAAGCTTGCATTCGATGAGATTTTGATCGCTGAAGGAAGCGACTGGAACTGGTGGTACGGGCCTGAGCATCATTCCGCAAACGATCGTGATTTTGACGAGCTCTATCGGAAGCACTTGTCCAACGTCTATCAAGCGTTGGGCGCGGTGCCTCCGGACTATCTGGCACAGCCGATCACAGGCGGAGAAGTCCGCCCCGCGTTCATTCCGCAAACTGCGTATATCCATCCCCGAGTTGCCGGCGACAAGGTGAGTTACTTCGAATGGATGGGCGCCGCTGTCTACACCGCAGATCACCGGGCGGGAGCGATGCACGGCAAACAGTTTCTTCTGGATTCGGTGTACACCGGCATCGATGCAACGTACCTGTACGGACGGCTGGATTTCGCGGGCAAGATTCCCGAAGAAGATTTCGAAATTGTCGTGAACATCGAATCATGGGCACCGGGCGAACCTCGTCCGCGGCGGGCCCTCAGGGCGGATGTGTCAGTAAGAGGACGAAAGCTTGCAGAGTGGAAGATTGAGGATGGATCTGCGCAGAAGTTGCTGACGTCGTCGGCAAGCCCGGATAGCCGCGTAATCATCGCGCTCGTCAGAAATTTCGAATTCGGATTCCCACTCGCATGGCTGCTGGCCACGCCGGCGAATCCAACTGTCGATCACTCGGCCGAGAGGAAAGCGGGCGCGGCAACTTCGCCGGCGACGAACAGACTAAAACTGCGATTCAGCCTTTGGCAGAATCGTTTGCCTGTTGACTCTTTACCTCTCGAAGGGTGGGTCGAACTGCAAATCGTAAGCGAGGGAGAATTATTGTTCGGTACCTGGATGCTCTGAGCCCGGACTCAAGGAGTTCAGGCGAAAGAATTTGCGTCAAAGTGGGTGCAGGCCCCATCCTTGTATCGTGAGACATTCCGAACCCTCCAGTCTGGCGCGGCTCTGGTGCCGCCGGCCTCGGCTTATTTCTGAAATTCTTCTTTCCTCGGTGAACGCTATTGCGCTCCTGCTTTTGTGTGCGGCGGTTTCGCCATCGCAGACCAGCGTTGCCGACAAGGCGGATCATTCCAGTCGCGACAATAAGACCGCCGCTGTGGCAGCCCGCAATCTGGCAGACCCTCCTGGACTTCTCTATCAGGGAATTCCCGCTGCGATACCGCAAGATGAAGGTGCCGCCGGATTACGCCTGCAGCTTCGACGAATGGCGACGACCGGACGACTGATGCAGGTGGTAGCCCATCCCGACGACGAAGATGGCGGAATGTTGACTCTGGAAGCCAGGGGTCACGGCATAAATACGCTGCTGATGACATTGAACCGCGGCGAGGGTGGGCAAAATAAGATCGGCAGCAATTTATCCGATGTCTTGGGTGTCTTGCGTGCCGAAGAGTTGCTGGCGTCTGATCAATTTTACGGAGTGCAAGACCGGTTTTCGCGAGTCGCCGATTTCGGATTCTCGAAAAGTGCCGACGAGACATTCGCCAAGTGGGGCGGGCATGACCCTGCTCTTTCCGACATGGTCCGCGTGATTCGCACATTTCGCCCGGATGTGCTTGTCGCGCGTTTTTCAGGCACAGATCGCGATGGCCATGGAAACCATCAAGCGTCGAGCATCCTGACGCGAGAGGCTTTCCGGGCCGCGGCGGATCCGAAGCGGTTTCCAGAGCAGATCGCATCCGGACTCGCGCCTTGGCAGCCCAAGAAGCTGTATATCGGGAATGTTTGCGGGTTCGGTGCCATGAGCTGTCCTGATTCTGACTGGACGGTAAGGCTCAACACAGGACAACGCGATGAGTCGTTGGGGATGTCTTACATCCAGTTCTCGATGGCGGGATTGCGCCACCAATTATCGCAAGGCGCAGCGAACTGGACGGTCGAACCGGGCGATCGATTCACGTTTTACAGGCTGGTGGAGTCAGCGGACTCCGCAAAGAAGAAAGAAACTCATGAGAAGGACTTCTTCGACGGAATCGACACCAGCTTGCTCGGGTTGGACGAATACGCGGAGCCTGGAACGAAGGCGCTTCCAGGCCTTAAGCAGCAACTTGGCGAAATCGCAAAATGGATTTCTGAAGCAACGGATAAAGCGAAGGGAAGTGACGTCTCTCTTGCCGCTCCGGCCCTGACGCGGATTGTCTCGGCACTTCACAAAGTGGAGAGCGACATTGATCGTGCGCATGTGTCCGGAGCAACGAAAGTTGACCTGCTGACCAGAATCGCAGACAAGGAGCAGCAAGCCGAAACAGCGCTCAATCTTGCGCTCGGAGTTCAACTCACCGCGAATGTGTCATCCGACGATGGCCGAACACAGAATATACCAAAGGAATCCGAAGCACTGACCGCCGTCTCTCCCGGAGAAGAATTTGTAATTGCCGTTCTGTTTCACAACGGCTCGAAGCTGCCCCTTGTGATCGATCATGTCGCCCTTGAGGTTCCAGCAGGATGGAATACGATCAATAGCAAGTCAAAGCCGGAGACGGTTAAGCCAGGAGATGATCTGCACGTCAACTTTCGCCTGCGCGCGCCCAAAGATACTCCGTTCACGCGTCCGTATTGGCATCGCGACGATCCCGACACCGAGAGCATCAACCACATCGACAATGAGAAGTATGCATCGCTTCCATTTCCACCGCCCGCCCTTCGGGCGCGTATAGAGTACTCGGCTACTCAGCCCAACGATGGCCATGCGCGAAACGGTATTTCTGCCGCCGTCGTCACTCCGTTCATTGACAAGGCCGGCAAGCAACGCTCGCGCACTCTGGCCGTCGTACCGGCATTTTCCGTGATGATCGAACCCGGAACGCAAGTGATCTCGACCCGCAACGGATCGGCGTCCACGGTGACTGTTGGTGTGACGAGCAATCTGCAGCGCAGCGCCCAGGGCGAGCTACGGTTGGAACTGCCGCAAGGTTGGCGTTCAGAACCATCCCAAGTTTTTTTCTCGGCAAAACAGCGCGGAGAAAAGCAAGAGCTGACTTTCAAAGTATTCCCTGCCGGATTGCAACAGGGACGCGCAACATTACATGCGATCTTGACCTCGGAAGCCCAGTCGTTCAGCGAAGGTTACACCTTAGTGACAAGGGACGACCTGGGCAGCTTTTACTATTACCAACCGGCACGTCAACGCGTCAGCATGGTCGATGTAAACGCGCCTCATGATCTGAAGATTGGGTACATCATGGGAGCCGGAGACGATATCCCGATAGTTCTGCAACAGCTCGGAATGAATGTCACGACAATTGTCGCGGATACTCTGGCGAGCCAGGACCTAACACAATATTCCACCGTTGTGCTCGGAATTCGCGCCTATGACACGCAGAAGGCCATTGCGGCGAACAACAAGAAGTTGCTCGATTACGTATCAGCAGGTGGAACTTTGATCGTGCAATACAACGCGAGCGTCGGAGAATTTAACAGCGGAAAGTTCACACCCTATCCGGCTGACATAAGCCGGGCGCGGGTCTCGGTCGAGGACGCTCCAGTAAAGATGCTTTTGCCTGACGACTCGGTTTTCCACTCTCCCAACTCGATCACCGATCATGATTTCGATGGTTGGGTGCAAGAGCGCGGTTTGTACTTCATGGATAGTTGGGACGATCATTTCCAGCCACTATTGTCCTCGCACGATCCGGGAGAAGGCGACCAGAAGGGCGGACTGGTGCGAGGGAAATATGGGAAAGGAACGTACATCTATACGGGATACGCCTTTTTCCGCCAGTTGCCCGCAGGAGTACCGGGAGCAGTACGGTTGTTTGTGAATTTGTTGAGCGCGGGCCACGAAAAGAACTAGGCATTTCCGTTGTTGATAGCGGCGGATGTGGTCTGAGCTCTGAGCATTTCCTCAAACCAGCCGATGGATTCTCCAACAAAATCGGAAGCCAGTTCACCCGGTCTCATCCGAGGGATGGGTCTGGGGAGCGCAACTGCGCTCAACATGATCGACATGATCGGCGTGGGGCCTTTCATCACCATGCCGCTGGTGTTAAGCGCGATGGGCGGTCCGCAGGCATTGCTGGGATGGATCGCTGGCGCGTTGCTTGCCGTATGCGACGGCTTGGTTTCGGCGGAGTTGGGTGCAGCGCTGCCTTCCTCCGGCGGTTCCTACCGCTACTTGAGGGAAATCTACGGTCCGCAAAAATGGGGTCGGCTGATCTCGTTCTTGTTCATCTGGCAAGTCTCATTCTCGGCGCCTCTCTCGATCGCGACGGGCTGCATCGGCTTGGCCGGATACGCCGCATACTATTGGCCAGAACTCGAAACTGTGTATGCGCACCACGATGCCGCGTTTCACATTCCTTGGGCTGGCACATTGCAGGTTAGCTGGGTCGTTACTCCGGGAACCGCGGTTGCGGTCTTGATTTGTTTTTTCACGGTGCTCCTCCTGTACCGCCGCATCACGGCAATTAGTCGCCTGTCGAAAGTGCTTTGGTTCGGAGTAATGGGAACGATCGGCTGGATTATTTACGCTGGTTTGACTCACTTCAATGCTGGCTTGGCTTTCGATTTTCCTCCGGGAGCATTCACGCTCAATCATCAATTCTGGGTCGGTCTTGGCGGAGCGATGCTGATTGCCACCTACGATTATTGGGGGTATTACAACGTTTGCTTCCTGGGCGATGAAATCAAGGATCCCGGAAAGAATATTCCTCGGGCATTGCTGCTTTCCATTCTGTTGGTCGCGTGTCTATATCTAGTGATGAATGTGTGCATTTTGGCTGTTGTGCCTTGGCGGGAGATGCTCAAGGCCGGACAAAACAACAGCGGTTTGTATGTTGTCTCACTGTTCATGCAACGAGTCTACGGAGCGTGGGCGGCGAGGCTCGTTACCGGACTCGTGATCGCCACGGCGTTCGCCTCAGTTTTCTCTCTCATGCTGGGTTACTCGCGCGTACCCTACGCGGCGGCGAAAGACGGAAATTACTTCAGCGCGTTTGCGAAAGTGCATCCCGTCTATCGATTTCCCCATGTTTCCTTATTAGCCCTGGGAGTCGTGGCTGCGGCGTTCTGTTTCTTGCGGCTCAAAGATGCTATTGCCGCCTTGGTTGTCATACGGCTCATCCTGCAATTTTTGGTACAGGCCGTCGGATTGATCGTGCTCAGGATCCGACGCCCTGAAATGCCACGTCCTTTTCGCATGTGGCTGTACCCATTACCAGCGTTACTGGCGTGCACAGGCTTCCTCTTCATATTGTTCAAACGGGAGAACTGGCAGAAGGAGATGAGATACGCTGCCGTCATTTTGTTGACCGGATTGGTCATCTATCTGGTCCGCGCGTGGAAGGATTCCCAGTGGCCGTTTGCGGCAGATGCAACAGCTCAATGACGTTCAGAAATAGACATTAGATGGCGGATCAGATTTCAGTCCCGGTAGTTGATGGAGGGCGCTTTCGCCGCGCTGATCCCGCCTGGTCGCCTTTGGGTGAACCGATCTTTCGTTCTTTGTGGATTGCCGCGGTCGTTTCCTACACCGGTACGTGGATGCAGAACGTGGGCGCCGGTTGGCTGATGACCCAGCTATCCAGTTCTCCCTTGATGGTAGGACTAGTCCAGGCTGCCGCGGCGATTCCCGTGTTCTTGGTCGTGCTTCCCGCCGGAGCCCTGGCCGATATGGTCGACCGGCGTCGCCTCTTGCTGTTTACTCAGAGCTGGATGATCGTGGCCGCCGTGGCTCTCGGAATCCTCACGCTGTTGAACTCCGTGACCCCCTGGATGCTGTTGGTCTTCACATTCGTCATGGGGTTGGGCGCGGTGATGAACGATCCCGCCTGGCAAGCGATCACCCCTGAGGTGGTTTCGCCTGCACGCCACGCTTCGGCGGTGGCCTTGAATTCTGCGGGCTTCAATGTTGCGCGAGCGGTAGGCCCCGCGCTGGGCGGTGTAGTTGTGGCGTCAGCCGGCTCCGGGTGGTCGTTCCTGCTGAATGCCGCCTCATTCTTTGGAGTGATTATCTTTTTGTACACATGGAAGTGTGCTCCGCAAAAGCCGCTTGCCACCGATGGGGTTGGGGAAGCGATTATGGAGGGCCTGCGCTACGTACGCGGCGCTCGAAAAGTGAGATCCGTTCTGATCCGGACTGGCGCATTCAGTGTTGGCGCTACATCCCTCCTGGCGCTTCTACCTGTGATTTGTCAGCCGCATGGAGCCCAAGGCTATGGCTTTCTGCTCACATGTTTTGGACTCGGCGCTCTAGCCGGAGCGGCGGTTCTTCCCAGATTGCGCGTGATTTATTCCGTGGATGGCCTGGTCGCCGGGGCTACAGTTGTGTTTGCGGCTATGACCTTCGCCGCCGGTCAGGTACATATCTTTGAATGGCTCTGTCTGGTATTGTTTACCGCGGGTGCCGCCTGGATCGGGATTCTGGCATGCTTTAATGTCGTGGCGCAGACGATGTGCCCCTCGTGGATGCGCGCCCGGGCCCTCTCCATGTACCTGCTGGTGTTGCAGGGCGGAATGGCCGTCGGCAGCGCGATCTGGGGCGAACTGGCTGCGAAACAAGGAGTTCCGGTCGCACTGGCATGGTCTGCTGTCGCCATGGTCGTTGGCTTGACGACCATTCGCCGCCATCGCCTGACCGGCGCAGAGTTAAGTATGACACCCGCGGTTGTGCGGGATTGAAGACGGGACCCGTATGATGAAAACAATTGGATACTTCTGTTGCGGACTTTTGGTGCTGACCCTCTCGGCGTCGGCGCAGTCGAACAAACCAAAAGAAGAACGCCGCACAGTCACGCAATTACTAAATCGAAATGTAAGCAACTTTGAGCACGAATTTGTTCCGGCGTGCGAAGCCATGCCGGAGGACAAATTCTCTTTTGCGCCTACCGCTGGCGAGTTCAAAAACGTGCGCACTTTTGGCCAGCAAATCAAGCACGTGGCCGCCGTGAACTACGAACTTGCGGCAGCCCTTATGGAGCAAAAGCCTCCCGTGGACATTGGCGACGAATCGGGCCCGGCATCGGTCGTGACGAAAGCCGACATTCTTAAATACCTCAACGACTCGTTTGAATACGTTCATACCGCCATAGCAACCGTGAACGAAACCAATCTCAACGGCACGGTGAGAAGCCCATTTGGCGAGGGATCGGTGTCTCGCATTGGACTGGTAATGTCAGTGACATCACACGGGTTCGACCACTACGGGCAAATGGTTGTTTACCTGCGCATGAACGGGATTGTTCCGCCTGCCAGTCGTTAAAGACGGGCCGCATCTGTAATCATCCTCCGAGTTCTCCGCGATCACATGACATTTGACTGGCAGACATTCTGGCTGACCATTGAGCTGGCAGTCACCGTGTCTCTCGTCCTGCTGGTCGTTGGACTTCCCGTTGCGCACTGGATCGCATTTTCAAATTGGCGATGGAAATTCCTCGTCGAAGCCGCAGTCGGTTTGCCCATCGTACTACCGCCCACAGTGCTTGGATTCTACGTCCTGGTCGCGCTTGGCCCCCGGAGTCCTCTGGGGCGCTGGTGGATCTCGCTGACCGGACACTCTCTCGCGTTTACGTTTAGCGGGTTGGTGATCGGATCCATCCTGTACAGCCTGCCGTTCGCAGTTCAACCATTTGCCGCATCATTCGCTGGTGTGGACCAGAAGTTGATTACGGCGTCGGCGGTTTTAGGGGCATCGCGCATCCGCACTTTCTTTCGCGTGATTCTTCCGCTGTCGATTCCTGGCATCCTCACGGGCGCCACTCTGAGTTTTGCCCATACGATGGGCGAATTCGGCGTAGTGCTGATGGTCGGCGGAAATATTCAAGGCGTGACACGAACGATTTCCATCGATATTTATGATCGCGTCCAGGCGGCGGATTACGCTGGCGCAAACGATACGGCACTCGTTCTTCTCGTGCTTAGTTTTGCGCTTCTCGCGGTTATCTATGGTATGAACCGCAAAGCCTGGGTCATCCATCCCGTAAAATAGGCGCCATGAGCGACGCAGACACGCCTGCAGTCGGAGAAATGGCTATAGTCTCGTCTTCATCTTCTAACTTCACATCGCTGAGGGCGAAGATCCAGGCAGAACGCGGAAGACCGGCTCAGGCATTCGTTTTGGATGTCGAATTCGAGTCATTGCCGGGCATCACCATCCTCTTCGGACCATCGGGCGCCGGGAAGACTACTTTGCTGGATTGCGTTGCCGGGCTTTCCAAACTGGGAGCCGGAAAGATTTCACTCGGCGATCGGGTGTTTGTTGATTCGGAGAAACGTGTCGATGTCGCCTTGGCAAAACGCCGAGTCGGCTATGTGTTTCAGAATCTTGCTCTCTTTCCCCACATGTCCGTTGAAGAGAATGTGTCCTACGGACTGGTGCATCTTTCCTACCAAGAGCGGATGAAACGGGTTTTGCAGATACTGGAAGCGTTTCGAATTTCTCATCTGCAAAAACGAAATTCGCGGGAACTCTCCGGAGGCGAGGCGCAGCGAACCGCTCTGGCCCGCACCCTCGTCACCGATCCGTCCGTTCTTCTTCTCGATGAACCGCTTGCTGCGCTGGATGCTCCCACCAAGTCGCAAATCATCGACGATCTTCGCGAGTGGAATCAGAAGCACCAAATCCCAATTCTCTACGTCACGCACAGTAGGGAAGAGGTTTTCGCATTAGGGGAACGCGTAATTGTTCTAGATGCCGGACGCATCGTGGCGCAGGGAACTCCCCACGAAGTAATGACTGCGCCTTTGCTTGAGACGGTTGCGCAACTTGCCGGATTCGAGAACATTTTTGATGCCGTGGTCGAAGCTGTGAGGCCTGAGCGTGGAACGATGACCTGCCGGATCGCAGGAGAGGGCGGACTGTTGTTGCTGGAAACTCCATTGGTGCGCGGAGGAGTAGGTGCCGTGCTGCGGGTCGGCATTCGGGCCGGAGATATTTTGCTGGCGACCTCCGCGCCTGTCGGTCTGAGCGCCCGTAACATAATTCCGGGATCTATCAAATCGCTGGAACAGCGGGACGTGATTATCTCGGCGCGGGTAAAGGGCAGAGTGGAAATGGAAGCTCACCTCACGATTGCTGCGCGTGACTCTCTGCAACTCGAACCAGGGCGAGAAGTGTGGCTGGTGATCAAGACTCACTCTTGTCATTTGATGCAACGATAAAGCGAAGATACAGTGCGTTGCTATCGCAGACTGGCATCGATGACCTGGCCGTGTTCGATCTCAATCGCAGCAATCCACTGATTGCTCTTCGTTTCTGAAAAGACGATGTGTCCTCCCAATATCTGCGCCGCGGCTGCGGGCGGCAGATCGCGATGAAATCCGAAGTAGCGGCGCTTCACATCCGTCCATCCCTTCCAACGATCGAGCAGAGGGTGCGGCGGATCGTATTTTGTTGAGAACACCAGTGCCACATCGAAATTAGAACGAAAGTCCGCCGCTGAAATCATCTCGTCGACGGAGAAATCCTCGACGCGAACCACCTTGACCGGGCGAGTCGCATAGCCGAGCCACGGCCTCGACAACTCATCCGATGCCGGCCAGGCTGTCAAGACATTCGCCATCGGGTAGCGTGCTTCGATGAACTTTTCGCCGTGCTCATGCAAGACGATGTAGTCGCGATAAGCAAGATTGTCTTCCGGAGAGAACCCGTACGGCGGATTCCATATCCATGCCAGCACGAATATTCCTGCGATGAGCGCGGTTGCGGCGGTGAACTGCGGAACTCGGCGTCGCAGCGTGGAGATTGCCAGCACGATGACCAGCGGAACCGCAGTCAACATATAGCGAGCCAACACTGCGCCGCCAATCAAGGCCATCGCAACGATGTACGCAAAAATGACGACGAAGAAGACTGCTTGTGCGGGTATCTCGATACGCCGCCGTTCACTACCGTCTTCTTGTATAGGCGGCAACATCATTGCTAACAGCATTGCCGAGTTCAGAACCCACAAATGCATGTAGCCAAACGCTTGCCATATCCGCAACATGAGAGCCAATAGAAAACGCAACGGGCTCAGCGTAGCGGCGACGTTGTAACGAAAGAATTCCGGATTGCCGAAGACGTACCCAGTTTTTGAATAGTGGTACGCATACCAGCCGATCAGCGGCAGGACAGGCAGCAAGAGAGGGGTCACATTTCCGTACACCTGATTGCGGAATGTATGTTCCCGAAGCCTTCGCAGGAAAGTGCTCTTTCCCGACAACCATCCGATCAGTTCCCATCCCGCTAGAGCGATGGGAACGAGAATGGCCGTCTCTTTGGCGAGCGCTGCGAGTGTGAACCAGGCGGTCACCGCCATCGTGCGCCGTTCCAGGTACGCGCGCAGTGCCCAGAAAGTCAGTCCCGCCGCCGCAAGGTCCACTTGGGCCAGGGAACTCTGCGCGAAGAACACAGGATACAAAGCGGTGCAGATCGTCGACGCAATCGCGACCTCGCGGTTGCTGACGCTCTCAGCCAATCGGAACAGTCCAAAGAGCGAAAACGCGGCGACTACGATCATGGCCGATCGAGCCACGAGGGGTGCAAATCCGGCACACTTCCACCACAAGGCGATCCACGCCAGAACCAGCGGAGGATGCGCATTTGAGACCGTGGTGTGGGGGATGAGGCTGCCTGTCAGGAGGAGGTCGCGAGCGGCCGGCACGTAATATCCGGCTTCATCCCAGAAGTATGGAAGATGCAAAAGAGGTGCATGCAGCAAAAATGTAAGGGCAAAAATGGCTGCAAACACCCATGCCGGATGCAGAGTTGATCGCATGAAAGGAGTCATTGTATCTGCAGAAGGCCGACTAAGTTCGATGGACCAGGTTTCGACACGACCACCCGTGGAAAGTCTGCACGGATTCAACCGACAGAACTCAATGGACCGGCCCTTGGGGGGCCATGCGGGGATCGAGCTTGATTTCACCGAAGGCCGATTCGTAGCCGGCAATATTCTGCTGAAGGAGACCTAACAACGCCTTCGCTTGTTGCGGACTGAGGTAAATGCCCTGAAAATTGCGGATTTCAACTTGCGTCTCAGTCTGTTGTTGTAACGTCCCGAAAACCAGGAAGAAGTCCCAAATGTTGACTCGCATCTGCACGCTGTTTGCGTAATTCTCGCGATAATTAGAATCGTTGGTCAACTTAACGTTTGGCTGTGGCGGATTAGTCATAAGGCCAAAGTGTACCCGAGCCGGGCCGAGAAAAAACAGTTTGGCAGGCGGACTTAGCGTCTTCTCACTCTGACAAAAACTGTCAATGTAGTGTTGGTTTGCGTCTGACCCGAAAGTGCCTGGTACAGCCTCGCAATGGGCCTTTCGTGCCGTTTATTGCTGAAAGTAAAGGGCTTATTCTCCAATCTGCCGTTACTTCGGGAAGTACCTTGTGGCGTTCAACGTGCGATAGAGTTGGTGTTTCTCGGTGAAGAAGTGCGAGCTACCTATGACCCAAGATAACGATCAAACGATGATGGAAGAGGTTGCTCTTCCAGAACATCTGCTTCCTCTGGGAACGGTACTGGGCCAGGGAGTGTCTGCGTTGGATCTGTGTATGGTCCTCGCCAAGGTTTTTCGGGTCCAATACACCGAGGTTGCCTTGCTCCGTCTGGAAGGTGGCCTTTTGAGGTTCGTGTTTCCCGAGCACCTACGCACCACGGGAGCAATTCCGTTGTCCAGCAAAGCGGTTGCTGCCCACACTGCTCTGAGCAAGAAAGCGGAGATATTCAACAATTTTGCGCGTGTGAAGCACGCCAGCATCTTTGAGACGATCAAACCCGAGGCCAACGGACTGGATGAGATGGCAACTCCCGCCCCCATTCAAAAGCTGATGTCGGTGCCGATCATGGATCGCGACTCTGCGGTTGTCGGAGTCATTCAGATTTCGCGAAAAGGGCTGGATCCGCGCTTTGCGCAGGATTTTAGCCGCGAAGATTTGCACGACCTGGAACTGGCTGCAGGATTGTTATCCAGTGCGCCGGCGTTGCTGGCGAACTAAACCCGGCTCTGAAACATCAACCACACGAAAGGTGTCGTCCACGGCCTTGCCGAGGCACACCTGCATCGTGTGGTTCATGCTTTTTGCTTCGAATCTTTTGAGAAAGCCCGCAGGTCGGTTCCCGTCATTTCCTTCGGTTCGTCAATCCCAAGCATGCCGAGCACCGTGGGAGAAATGTCCCGCAATGACCCACCGGGTTTCAACGTAAACTGTTTCGAGTTTTCGGATATTACGATGAAGGGAACAGGGTTGGTCGTATGAGCCGTATGGGGGCCGCCGGTCTTCGGATCGATCATCATCTCCGCATTTCCGTGATCGGCGGTGATCAGCATCGCTCCGCCCTTGGCTCGGACGGCGGATTCAATGCGTGCAAGGCATGAATCCACGGTCTCAACCGCCTTTATTGTGGGCTCGATTTTGCCCGAGTGGCCGACCATATCAGCGTTGGCGAAGTTCACAATGAGTACGTCGAAGGTTCCGTCCTCCGTCGCTTTGACGACCGTGTCAGCAATGCCCGCGGCACTCATCTCCGGCTTCAAATCGTAGGTTGCAACTTTTGGCGACTGAACCATCGCGCGATCTTCACCGGGGAATGGCTTCTCCACTCCTCCATTGAAGAAATACGTTACGTGAGCGTATTTCTCCGTCTCGGCGACACGCAGGTTGCGCATGTTCAGCCCGCCCATTACGTTGGCGAGAATGTTCCCCATCGATTCCGGCGGGATTACCACCGGCAACGAGAAATTCTTGTCATATTGCGTCATGCATACATAGTGAAGATTCTTGGGGCCTTGATCGCTCGGAATGGTCGTGTCCAGGTCGCCGGCGCCCGGGAGATCGCTTCCTTCCTGGGCATTCAACCCGCTCTTGCGTGTCAGTGCACGGGTCATTTGCCGTACACGGTCAGCTCGGAAATTGAAGCAGATGCACGAATCCTCATCGCCGATCGTCGCCAGCGCCTTTCCCTGGCTGTCCGTGCAAACGAATGGGACAACGAATTCGTCGGTTATTTCCTTGTTGTACGAATCTTTCATCCCCTGCACGGGATCGGAATACTCACCACCCTCACCTTTGGAGAGGACCATGGCGTTGTAAGCCTTTGCGATACGCTCCCAACGGCGGTCGCGGTCCATGGCGTAATAGCGCCCATTGACGGACGCAATCTTGCCGCAGCCATACTCGCGCATCTTTTGATGCAACTGCTCGAGGTAGCCGGCACCATTTGTCGGCAGCGTATCGCGGCCGTCCATGAAGGCGTGTACAAATACGCGTTCGAGCCCATTCTGCTTCGCCATCCTCAACAGCGCGTACAGATGAGCCTGTTGCGAATGGACTCCCCCGTCGGACACGAGACCGAAAAGATGCAGCCGGCGATCTCCAGTCCGGGCATGTTTCATGGCCGCGAGTAGTACCGGGTGCGAGAAGAATTCGCCATTCTGGATCATCAAGTCGATGCGCGTGATGTCCATGTGCACAATGCGGCCGGCGCCGATGTTGAGATGGCCAACTTCGCTGTTGCCCATCTGGCCTTCCGGCAAACCTACATACGGGCCGCTGGTATGAATTAACGTGTTGGGATATTCGCGGATCAGGCGGTCGTAGGTAGGTTTGCGTGCCAGTGCGATGGCGTTGGCCTTGGTTTCAGCACGATATCCCCAGCCGTCGAGAATAACGAGAACTAGTGGTTTAGGACGCGACAAAATGTACTCCTCCACTGGATCGATATGGCTTTAGCCCTTGTAGTTCAGTGCCTTCAGTCCGAGAAACCTAGCGGTTGCACCGAGTTCTTCCTCGATTCTCAAGAGCTGGTTGTACTTCGCGATGCGATCGGTTCGCGACGCCGAGCCAGTCTTGATCTGTCCAGCGCCGGTCGCTACAGCCAGATCGGCGATGAACGTATCTTCCGTCTCGCCCGAGCGGTGTGAAATGATCGATGTGTAGCCGTTGCGTCGGGCCAGATCGATCGCATCAAGGGTCTCGCTCACTGTGCCAATCTGATTCACTTTGATCAGGATCGAGTTCGCGACTCCCTTATCGATGCCTTCCTGAAGAAACTGGACATTTGTAACGAACAGGTCGTCGCCGACGAGTTGGATCTTTCCGCCGATCTCCTTGGTCAGGTTGGCCCATCCCTCCCAGTCGTTTTCTGCCAATCCGTCTTCCAGGGACACGATGGGATAATCGTTTGCCCACTTCGCCCAATGCTTCACCATTTCATCCGATGTCTTTGACGACCTGTCGGATTTCTTGAAGACGTATTTCCCGTCCTGATAGAACTCGCTGGCTGCCGGATCGAGCGCGATCGCGATTTCCTCCCCGGGCTTGTAGCCAGCCTTTGTGATGGCTTCCAGCACCACCTCAATCGCCTCCACGTTCGACTTGACCGAGGGTGCAAAGCCACCCTCATCGCCGACCGCGGTGTTGTATCCGCGTTTTTTGAGAACGCCCTTCAACGTATGGAAGACTTCGACGCCCCATCGGAACGCTTCAGAAAACGATGGCGCACCCACGGGCATGACCATGAATTCCTGGAAGTCGACGTTGTTGTCCGCGTGCGCGCCGCCATTCAGAATGTTCATCATCGGAGTGGGCAGCGTATTCGCGCCGGCGCCGCCGAGATAGCGGTAGAGCGGAATGTCCAAGCTCTCGGCCGATGCGCGCGCCGCAGCCATAGAAACTGCCAGAATCGCATTTGCTCCCAGTCGACCCTTGTTCTCCGTGCCGTCGAGTTCGATCATCTTCGCGTCAAGGGATCGTTGATCGAATCCGTCCCAATTGGCGAGAGCTTCTGCAATTTCGCCGTTTACGTTCTCCACGGCCTTCTGCACTCCCTTACCCACAAAGCGGCTGTTGTCGTTGTCCCGCAGTTCGACTGCCTCGTGCTCACCCGTGGAAGCCCCGCTGGGAACAA
Organism: uncultured Acidobacteriota bacterium; assembly: GCA_963820895.1. Classification (GTDB taxonomy): domain Bacteria; phylum Acidobacteriota; class Terriglobia; order Terriglobales; family Acidobacteriaceae; genus Sulfotelmatobacter. Next base: position 517,411 of record CAWGBW010000008.1, on the reverse strand, counting down.
TGGCTCGACCCATCGAACCGTCCGCAAGAAAAACTTCCGCTTCGACCGTAGGATTGCCACGCGAATCCAGAACTTCTCGTGCATGAATGGCTGCAATATTTGACATGGTGATTACGTTCCTTTGGCTGATGATTAGAACAAGATTTCAGAGCAAAATGTCTGCGGCAAACGCGGCCCGCGTTGTGCCGCGGCGATGGCGGACTGCTTACAAACGTTACACATGAGCATTGCGAAACCCACGATTATATCGGATGAAGGTAGCTGCAATGTCCTGGGAGCACACTTTTCCACCGCAATTTCCGGCTTTGAAATATCCAAAATGCTATTGCCCTTATCTCCGGTGGTTCCAACGGTCGACTGCTTCTTGCCGCTGTGGGCTGCATAAACTAAAGTCGAAACAAGCCCCAGAAAAATAGGAGGTTGCATGAAGAAGTGGCCGTTGTTGTCCTTCGCTTTGCTGTCAACGATGCTCGCTGCCCAGAGCAGTTCGCCGGTTCCCTCTGGAACGGCGCTCATGGTGCGTCTCGATACGACCCTTGCCACGTTCAGCAACAAAGCAGGCGACCAGTTTCGCGGCAGCATCACACAACCGATTGTCATTAACGGCCAGACGGTGATCCCCGTCGGAGCCACCATTGAGGGACGCGTCACCAAGGTGAGCGAGCCGCGCCGCATATCAGGCCGGCCGACCATCGGCATGCTGCCAGAGGCCGTGATTCTTCCCACCGGCGAACGCTTCTATCTCGATGCCACCCTCACCGATACCAGCATCCCGGGCGCCGACGTAAATTCCGAAGGTCAATTTAAGGGATCAACTCACAGCCGGCGTGACACGATCGAACAAGGTGGCGGTACCGCGGGCGGAATGTTGATTGGTGGATTGGCCGGAGGGCCGGTCGGTATGCTTGTCGGAGGCGCCATCGGAGCCGGAGCGACCACTGGACACTGGCTGTCCAAGCATCGCTCGGCAACGCTGCCAGCCGGAACCCAGCTGACTTTGGAGTTGAACCGTCCGCTGACCATGGAAACCACAGCAGCCAATGGCGGTAGTAAATAGTTCAAAGGCCCGGAGTCTGCCGCGATTCACGCGCTCCGGGCATTCCCTTCCTGTTAGACATCACACAAATCTACGGCCTTCCGCAACGATTCCAAAGGTTCTGCCGTCGGCACAAACTCGTGCGCGACATATCCCTTGAAGCCTGAGTCCGCGATCGCGCTCATGACGGTCGCCCACTGGACCTCCTGCGTGCCATCCAGTTCGTGACGGCCTGGCACACCGCCGGTGTGAAAATGCCCGAGCCATTGGATATTCTTGCGAATGGTCTCGATGAGATCCCCTTCCATAATCTGCATGTGGTAGATGTCATAGAGCAGCTTCACATTCGGTGAATTCACCTCTTGGACGACTCGTACCCCCCAGGCGGTGTGATCGCACATATAGTCGTGATGATCGCGTTTGCTGTTGAGAAGTTCGAGGCAGATATTCACGCCATTGTCTTCGCCAATTTTCTTCACGCGATTGAGCCCCAGGATCGTATTCTTGGCTCCTTCTTCATCTGACATCCCCGCCCTGTTTCCAGAGAACGTAATCACGCTTGGGACGCCAGCTTTCGCTGCCAGGGGAATATTTGTGCGGAAGGCCTGTTCAATCGCCGCGTGATTTTCCACGCGATTGAGCGCATTGGGAATATCTCCGCCCCCGCCGTAGCCCATCGTGCAAATCAAGCCGTGGCGGCGAGGGATGTCGTATTCCTCGGGCTTCAGCAGGTCGATGCCGCGAAGGCCGATCTTGGCGCCGTATTCCGAGAGCTCATCGATCGAGGAATGGGAATAGCACCACCGGCTGGCGGACTGATGGATGCGTCCTTTGCGAGTGATGGCTCCTGAGGTGTCGCCCGCTGCCAAGGGCGCAAAGTTGGCCACGGCGAGGACGGCTGCGGAAGAACGTAAGATGTCACGGCGTGTCAGATTGGACATGGGAAAAGTTGGTAGCTCAAATGGATTTTACTGCCGCCCTTGTTTCAAGAGCGCCTGGCAATTGCTTGCCGCCGTTAGCACTTCATTGAAGGCGGTTTCTTTTCGAAGATTCTTGAGCAGAGGATCGTCCAACAGCGCAGAGTAAGCGCAATAGTTTTGTTGTACGGCGGCCTTCAGCAACCGCAGAGCCGGCTCACTCTGTCCGCAATAGGCCAGCAGCGCGCCCACGTGATACCACGCCTCCGCGTCCGGTTCGATCATAACGGACGACTCGGACTCGCGCACGATTCTGGCCAGATCGGACGGCCGTTGCGCCGCCGTACAAGCCTCCATCAGATCCCGATGATAAAACGGAGCCTTCGCCATGCTTTTCGCGTCGCTACGTGCCTCGGTGATGTTTCCCGCCGCCAGCTTCGCATACGGAGTTACCCAGGCTGCCCATTCCGATCCGGGATCGAGCTGGATGAAGTCCAATGCGCGATCAGTCTTGCCTGCCTCCACGAATGACCACGCGCAGGATCGAAATGCGAAGTTCCCCGGATCCGCCTGCCGCGCCGCATTGCACTCCTGAATCGATTCCGGCAGCATGCCGGCATAACGATAGACATAGCTCAATGCGAAATGGGCATCCGCACTTTGGGCCCGTCGGCGGACCAACGCGGTAGCCTCCTCGAACGCACGGCCCAGGTCGCCCCGCTCGACACGATTCGTGATCAGACTGCTGGCAGCCATGACCAGGTTGGGGTCAAGCGACACGGCCTTCTCGAACGCGTGATTCGACTTTTGGAAGATGTCTTCGCCGCCGCCGCCATATGTGGAATCAACACTGTACCTCTGGCCGAGAGCTTCCCACGCGGGAGCGTACGAAGGATCGATTCCCACAGCCCACTCGAGAGTCTTGATCGCTTCTTTATTTGGCTTGGGATCGTGTGCCTGGGCAACGCTTCGCAGATACAGATCGTAGGCTTCTTGATTCTTCGGCGCCGAGGCATTCTCGATGGCGCCACCTCCGCCTCCCAAAACCTGCAGTAATCCACGCTGAATGCGGGTCTTCAGCTGATCCTGGAGTCCAATGAGATTATCGGCCTTTTGCGATACCGTGCTTTCCCAGAGCAGCCGGTCAGTTGCCGCATCGGTTGCTTCCAGCGTGACCGTGATCATCTCGCCCTGCTTCATGAAATGTCCCTGCAACAGCCGGCCTACGCGAAGCTCCTGGCCCACTTTCCTCGGGTCCAGGTCAAGTGCAACGTACTTGCGGGTCATGGACGAGGGACGCACATCGAGCGTTCGCGAGTACGTAAGAACGCTCGTCAATTCATCCGCAAGAGCGTAACTCAGGTATTCCACGCTCACGTCCCCGTTCATGTTCTGAAGGGGGAGAACAGCGATCGCGTTCTTCCTCTGCTCGCCGCTGCCTTCGCGATGCTTGTACCACCATGCTCCCACCGCGGCCAAAACCGTCAGCAACAGGGCTGCCGTGCCGAGCAGCAAATAAGTCTGCCAGCTTGAATTTCTGCCGAAGGTTCGGGTTGCCACTCTCAGCTTGGCTGTCGCGCTCGGCGTCTTGATCGTTCCTGACTCTGCCTCGCGTTTCAGGAGCGCCAGGTCGGATCGTATTTCGGCGGCGCTCTGGTAGCGACGGTTACGATCCTTCTCCATCGCCTTGCCGATAATTCCTTCCAGCTCGATGGGAATCTTGGGATTGACGTCCCGTGGCGGAACCGGCTTCGAATGCAGCACCGCATCCAGAGTCACGAGCGAGTTCGCACCGGTGAACGGCTTCTTGCCGGTGGACATTTCGTAAAGCACGACGCCGAACGAGAAAAGATCGCTGCGACCGTCGACCGTTTCGCTCCGCGCCTGCTCGGGCGACATATACACCGCCGTGCCCGGTATCACGCCGACTGCAGTCAGGGAGTTGTCTGAACCGGCATCATCCTCGGTACCCAGGTTGTGTACCAACTTTGCCAGACCGAAATCGAGCACCTTCACCTGCCCGGTTGGCGTCAGGAAGATATTCGCTGGCTTGATGTCGCGGTGAACTATGTTTTTGGCGTGCGAAGCAACCAGCGCGTCCGCGACTTGCACGCCCACATCCAGCACCTCGTCTACTGGCATCGCGTGGCCGGCGATATGTTGCTTCAGGCTCTCGCCCAGGAGGTGCTCCATTACGATGAAAGGATGCCCGTTGTTGTCTTCGATCCCGTGGATGGTGCAAATGTTGGGATGATTCAGAAGAGAAGCAGCACGAGCTTCTCGCGTAAAGCGTTCCAGCGATTTGGGATCGCCAGCCAGGTTCTCTGGAATGAACTTCAGGGCTACGTGGCGGCCTAGTTTGAGGTCTTCGGCCTCGTAAACCACACCCATACCACCGCCCCCGAGCTTCCCAAGGATGCGATAATGCGATACTTGCTGTCCGATCATGAGAGCGCGGGACGGTTCGGCGGTAATGTTAGGCCCCTCATCCGATCCGGTCAACTGCCTTGTCGCGTTTGGCGAGCAACCAGAACGCGATGGAGCGCAAGCTAGTTTCGGGAATTGCTGTCTCTACTTCCCACAACCGAAATTGCTACGTCCCTCTGTATGATGCCACCCCGGCCGGTTGTGGTTTGGATCGGCTAACATAGGGACATTGCATATTTTTCCGACGTGGCAGGTGAAGTCTTGATCAAGAAAGCTGCATCGTATTCCGCCAAGCCAGTCGCGGGTGCTGAAGATCTGCGCGAAGCGATCCGCCGGCGGGCCGAGGAGATTTACATTGAGGGCGGTCGCATTCCAGGCCGGGACTACGAAAACTGGGGTCAAGCTGAGCGGGAAGTCCGGAGCCAGAGGACAGGTTCGCTCGCTCCAGGAAAAAACGCTGTGGTTATCAAAGTGGACGGCGTGGAATTCGTCGGTGAATTCGACAAAAAGAGTTCGGGCGGCTACGTTCCGGGAGAATTCAAAGCCGGCGGAGCAGTGTCGGTCCGATTTGAGGGCGACACGATGTTTGTGCGACGACCGAACGGCAAAGAACTTGCCACTCGCATCGTCAAGAAGGTCGGCTGACCGCGGAAGATCTGGCGCTACTCCAAAAACATGCCCGCAGAGGCACCGACCCATTCCATATTTTTGTTGTGATCGACTCCCATCATCAGTCCGCGGCCCATGCGGATGATGGTCAGCACCGGCATCAGTTCGTCAAGCCACACATACATGACGCGGATCTCGGCTTTCGTTCCACCGAACGGTGTCTCAATCACAGGCTCGAAGTTCAGCCGCTCTTGCAGGATGTAGTAAGGCCTCTTGTCAGCGGGAATACCCTCAATGTCGTGCTTCGTCGGGGCAATCACAACTCCCAGGCCAGCGAAGGAATAAAGCGGCTTCAGGGCGTAGTTCTCCAGATCGGCGGGAACTGCACCAAGTTGATCCATGAACCACGTCTTCGGTACGGAAGGATGGCGTAGATAGGGAATCGAAAACTTGCTGATCCGGAAATACCAGTTCGGATGTCCCGCCCACTCGACCTCGAGATCGTCCCTCCAGTCGAAGTTCAGCTTGACGTTCTTACGCTCGAGTTCGTCGACAATTGCGCGGTTGTAGATCCGCTGAATGGGTATGCGCTGTCCTTGGCGTTCGTAGAAAAGCCGCGATCCTTCTTTCTTGATGTCAACGATATCGACCGTCCGCACACCCAGAAGTTTTTCAGTCTGCAGAAAGTCAGGAAGGGTCTTCTGTTCCTTTGGATGAATCTCCATCAGAACCACGTTTTCCGGATCATTCTCGCCCACAATTGCCCGGTACAGCAGTTGGCGATAGGAATCGGTTTCCAGACCGCTGAGGAAGTACTTCAATCGCGCTGAAGGTTCCAGCTTTGATGCGAAAGCCTCCAATCCATACGTATCGACGTACTCTTGCGCCAGTGGTCCCTGGTAGGCATACAGAGAAGGGAAGGCTTGCAACTCAACCAGCTTCGGCTCCAATGCTCCGTCTTCGCCGCGAACCAGTCCAAAGTCGACTTGCACAAACATCGGATGCGGAGCCTCATTCGGCACTTTGAACTCGGGAGGCACCGCTTCATCTGACTTCGCGTGATATTCGGGATTGTCGACAAGCTGATGAATCAGTTCTTGTCCGTCGGTCGCCAGACGGTCAAGCAGCGGTTTCGGAAAAAAGCACGGCGTTTCAGAAAGACGGAATTGCACGTGCGTCCCGCACGCCTCGTCGACGCGGCGCAGGAACACCTGGTATTTGTCTGGAGTGAAGCTGTCGTTGAACTGCCTGCGCAGCAGAGGAATCATAGTCGGGCAGTTTAGAAACGTTACTCGCGGATTTCCATTCGGCTAATCAGGGATTCTTTGAAGAAATACACGTGGTCGACCATCCGGTCGAGAAGTACTTTACCTGAAAGGTCGTGAACCACCTGATGCACCCCGACTGCGACGGCGCCGGCAGGCTCAGGTGTGAACGTCACGGGATCAACATGTGGATCAACGATTCCCCATTGCCGAGTCCAATAAGCGCGGATTCCGTCGTGACCGTGAACGATTCCGCCCTCCATCCCATTGGGCCACTCCACGTCGGGAGTCATTGCAGCCAGCGCGGCATCAATATCGCGGCCATTGAAAGCCGCATACGTCTTCTTCAATAATTCTGTAAGCGTCTTTTCAGCGGTTTCTACCATGGGCTTGTCCGAGGGATCACGCTTCGATCAGGAACTTGCCGTCTTGCATGATCTGAGTATCGTCGACCCAGATATTAAACTTCCGGCCCACCACGTCGATATGAGTGGTCGAGTCCCACTGGGCTCCGGTGTGCGCTCCGTAGGGGTTGCCAAAGGCGATATGGACGCCCGGATACTTTTCGTCCTGCAGAATTTCGCCGATCACATCTTTCAGATCGATGTTCGTGCCGATGGCGAATTCACCCACTCGATCACTGTTTTCGTCCGTGTGGGTGTATTTCCAGAAGTCGTTTTCGAGCTCGCGATTTTCGGAATGCGCTTCGGTGAGCCGATTTCCCTTGACCTGGATGGTAAGAGGCGTTTCCTTGAGATTGCCGAACTTGGCACAGAGATAGTCGCCTACGACTCCGTCGATCACGAATGTTCCATTCACTTCGCCGGGAGTGGTGAAGATCTCGCCACCCGGAAGGTTTCCCCATTTTTCCGGAGAGATAATGCCGCTCGTCTTCAGCCACTTGTAGCTAGGGTTCAGGTCGGCTAAGAGATTTGTTCCGGCCGAGGTCGTAGCGCGAATCTTCGAAGCGATCCGCACCATCTCGACTACTTTCTGGCTCAACCGGTCGACCCGTTGGAAGTCGGCACGCATGCCTTCCAGCATGATCTGGCGATTGATGTTCACCATGTGCGCGTGACGGATCTTCCGCCGGTTCACGACATCGGTCATCTGGATGCGCGAGCGCAACTCGTTCGTCTGAACTTTGACGGCGAAGATCGACACGTGGCTGATCTCAAGATCGTTCAGAATTTCGCGTGGTAAGTCTTTCAGGGGACGTTCAGCGAGTTCTTCAAGTATCCACGCCTGGTAGGGAACGCCGATCTTTTCGATTTCGGCTACGATCGCCGCGGCAATCTCCAGAGTCGCTTCATCGGTGATCACACAGACCCGTTCGTCAGGCTGTACGCGGAGACAGACGTTTATCGCGTTGCGGGCCCCAGGGGTGAATTCGGGGTCGAAGGGCGTGTGATTCAACTGGATGCGGTTGGGCCGGACAGAAATCGTCATTAACCTATTTTTCTGACGGTCGCCGGTTTTTCATCTTCCGCAAGGCCTGCTTCCGTCTCCTCGATGATGTAGTCCACTACTTTCTTCAAATCACCGGTTTCCTGGAACACCCGCAGTTGCCGGTCGGCCCCGCTACCGTGCTTGAGAATCTCGTGGAGGTAGTTCAGTTCTTCGCGGGAATCCAGTTCGTCGACAACATCGTCGATGAACTCCAGATACTCATACACCAGCTCGCGAGCGGGAACTTCTTTCTGCTTTCCAAAATCGATCAGCTTGCCGTCGAGCCCGTAGCGGGCTGCACGCCACTTGTTCTCCATAATCAGCGCACGGCGGTATAGGCGAAATCCCTGGTTCGCTGTGTAAAGCTTGTAAAGCTTCGCGACCGTGGCCTGGATCAGAGCCGCCAGTGCGATCGTCTCGTCGGCACGCATCGGGATGTCGCACACCCGGAACTCAATGGTGTTGAAGAATGGATGCGGCCGGATGTCCCACCAGATCTTCTTCGCGTTGTCGATGCAGTTGGTCTTGATGAGGAGCTTTATGAAATTCTCGTACTCGCCCCAGCTTGGAAAGTAGTCGGGAATATTTGTCCGGGGAAACTTGTCGAATACTTTGCAGCGATAGGATTTCAACCCGGTATTCATCCCAAGCCAGAATGGCGAATTGGTCGACAGCGCGAGAATATGCGGAAGGAAATAACGCGCATGATTCATCATATGGATCGCCGTCTCGCGATCCTCGATGCCGATGTGTACATGCAGGCCAAAAATCAGGTTGGCGCGGGCCACGAGCTGCATGTCTTCGACGATATTCTTGTAACGCTCGTCGGGATGAATCTCCTGCGACCGCCAGTCGCCAAACGGATGGGTTGCGGCTGAGGCCAGACGTAAGCCGTTCTCTTTTGCCAGTCGCACCATGTCGCGGCGCAGAGTTTTGACTTCGGCCTTCGCATCCTTGATGCTCTTGCAGACGCGCGTGCCCACTTCAACCACGGACTGGTGCATCTCGGCCTTCACGCGCTCCTGGAGAATCATCTTGCCCTTCTCCAAAATTTCGGCGTGAATGTGTGACCGAAGATCCCTGGTTACGGGATCGACTGTCTGATATTCCTCTTCAATCCCGATAGTGAAGGTCGGCTGCATAGAGACTTTTCACTTCAACCCCATGAGGAGGGGAATTGCTGACTGCCGGCCGCATTGCTGTGTCACTGGCAAAGCGAATCTGAATAGTATAACAATCCCCAACGGGTGGTTCGGGAGTGTGGGCTAGTCCCACTCCTCGTTTTCCGCCACCCTGGCTTTTACGATTTTCTTCAGTAGAGCGTCAGGCAAGGGCTTGTCCGATGGGAATTGAATCGTTCCCTTTGAGGTGCGATAACCCTTCAGTTCCTTTTGAAACCGCTCGATCACTCCGGAGCCTGTGGGAAACAGGCTGCAATGCTTCGCAAACGCTGCATATCCGACCAGCATGCCGTTGTACATGAACATCGGGATCCGGTAGCTGATGACCTCTGTGGTTTCTTTGGGCACCACAGATCGAATCACCCCGCGAACATGCGTCAGCGTGCTGCGGGCGGGTTCGGGTAGCCCGGATAGGTATTCGTCAACGGTTTTGGCGGCAACCTTGCTTTTCATCGTATTGGGTCTGAAGAGAGTTCGTTGCTCCGATTGGAGTTGGGAACCAAGTGTTTGCTTTCAGCGAGGTTGCTTGGATCAACTCAGGTTCCCAATTGCATTTCAATCTTGATTTCGGACACCTGAGGCGCATGCTTAGAAACGATGATCGTCCCGGTCACCGGCTGAAATCCAAAAAACGTCGCTTTGAATCTGTAGTTTCCCTCGGGCATCTTGGAGATCTTGAAGTGCCCGTGCTTGTCGGTAAGCGCGTGTCGGATTGTAAGCTCGTCTCCTGGACCCTGAATCTCGAGCAAAACGTCGGCACGTCCTCCTTCGCCCCTTGCGGTGGTGATAGTTCCCGCAATTGTCCGGACATGAAATGGATCTTCAATTTGTTGAATCGTATGTTCGTTCGGGCTCTTGGTGAAGTTGGACTGGTCCAGCGGAGGGGAACTCTGCGCCCACGGGAATGGCGCGGCCAATAAAAGCCAACTAGCGATGCATAGAACCTTCATAGACGACTACTTCGAAGCCTTTCCGCGCTTCCGCTCCGCCACCCATGCCGGTTCGCCTTTGGGCGCGGTCTTCGGCGCTGGCGCTCCCGCCAGAAATTCCGACCATCGGAAGTCCGCGGTGGGATTCGCGCCGCTCAAAGCCATTTTGACCGCCATGTCTGCCACCGCATTCACGATCCAGTCAAAGTTTTCCTGGCCTACGGAAGTGATCTCGGCATCGGGCGCCGGATTCAAGAAGTCGATCGCGTACGGGATGCCCTTCTCAACGGCAAACTCCACCGTGTTGAGGTCATAACCCAGAGCCCTGCAGAGCGCGAGTGAATCCTTCTCAATGCGCTCACGAAGGGCTGGGGTCGAGGGCGGTGGATTGCCCTTCACATAACGCTCGTGATGCGGCGCTTTCGGATCGTATTTCATGATGTGCACTTTTTCCTGCCCGACGACGTAGCAGCGGAAATATTCATCGAATTCCACGCCACGCTGCAGGGTCATGCACAGATCGCCTGTCTGGTTGTAGTGATGAAAGAACTCTTCCGGTGAATGAACCTTGTAAACATGCTTCCAGCCGCCGCCGGAGTAAGGTTTCAGAAAAGCAGGGAAGCCGACGTAATCGAACAGTTCCTGCCAATTCAGAGGAAACATCAGGTTCCTCATCGACTGGTCCGTTGTACCTTCGGGATGCTTATTGTGAGGCAGGGTTACGGTCGGAGGTATCGCCACACCCATCTTGTGCGCCAGGGCGTAGTTGAAGAACTTGTCGTCAGCTGTCCACCAAAACGGGTTGTTCACAACAATCGTGCCCTGCAGCGCTGCATTCTTCAGGTAGGCGCGATAGAACTGGATGTCTTGGGAGATTCGATCGATGATGACGTCATACTTCTTGGGCTCATCCATGCGGATGCCGCCGATCTTCAGAAATTCTGCTTCGACGCCATCCACCTTCACGGAGTTGATCTTGTCCACCAGCGCAGGAGGAAATGTATTTTCCATCCCAAACACGATTCCAATCTTTTTCATGGGTGACTCCCTCGAAATGTTCCCGTTCAGAGTTGCAGCACCGCAAATCTGCTGATCGCTGCTAGAAGTACTTGACCGCCATCCGTAACCAGAGCGGCCAGTCGTGCCTCGAATTGTCGTTCCACACATCCAGCCAGTGAGGAATCGCCTTGCCATGCAAAATGTTCGAAAATTTTATGTTTTGATCCAGACAGATGTCCCAGTCGGCGGATCCAAGCACAATCTTCATCTGGCGGTAGCGGCTCAGGAACCAGTCGTCGCTCAGATTGGGTACGAAATCCGGAGGATTATTGAAGTAGCAGTCGGTGTCGTAGTAACCGTCCAGAAACTGATGGATATCGAATGCTCCACTCATGCTGACGCAGTGAGTCACTATGTCAGGGTGTTTCAAGGCGAAATTGACCGCGTGGTATCCGCCGAAACTGCAACCCGTCACGGATAGTTGTGGCGACTGGTTCTTCCATCGCAAGAACGGAAGGAACTCGTGCAAAAGGTATCGCTCATACTGCAGGTGCCGCATCAGACGCACACGTGGATGGACGCCCCGGTTGTACCAACTCTCGGTGTCGATCGCGTCAGGACAGAAAATCTGCAATTCGCCCCGATCAAGCTTGTGGGAAAGCGCGCCAACTACCCCACGGTCTTCGTATTCGAAAAATTTCCCCATCGATGTGGGAAAAACAAGCAGGGGCATCCCTGCGTGCCCGAACACGAGCGTTTCCATGTCCCGGTGAAGTTCCTGGCTGTAACCTTTGTGATATTCGCGGTTCATCGTGAGAGAAATATCTGGAGTCGAGACGCCTTCGAAAACTGCCCTCGCTGCAGCCGAAGTATCTTACCCGATGAACAGGCAAAGTCTGAAGTGAGCGGACATCGCGTTCGTTTGCCCGCGTGATTGAGGCGGCGCATTGCGATCGCTATATGTTCCTTCATGCCGCCGCAGCAAAAAACCCGCCCTTGCAGGCGGGTTTTGCATGTTCCAAATCGTCGGGCTTAGCCGCCGTTCGAACACACGCCGAGGTTGAAGGGATTTCCTTGGAACGTTAACTGATTTCCCACGGATGTACTCTTGGGTGCTCCGAAGTACGGGAGGTAGACCAAGTCCTGCAGGTTGTAGGTGAAACCGTTGAACGTGAACGGAAATGCACCGAAGTTCGCGAAACCTTCTTCGGGATCTCCGTTTTCCAGGATTCCGCACTGTACGGTGTTTCCGTTCGTGTTGACCACAAGCGGATCATCCAGCCACTCGCCCGCTTCGTGTGACAGGGCCGACACGTCCTGCGCGAAGATTCCGTGTGTGCTGATGTAGGTGAAATGCGCGTAGGCTTGCGGCGCTGCCGTGCTGCCGAAGGCGCTGTGATAGCCACCAATGCAGCATCCGCCGAATTCCGTCAGGTACGAGTTATATGTGACGAAAATCGGAAGCGAATTCGGCACGATCTGGGTGTGCTTGGAAATGTAGCTCTGGAGTTGAAGGTCAAACCAGAAGATGTCCGCGTTTCCCACGGTGATCCCGAAATCAGTGGTGACCATTCCGTCAGCAGCCGGCACGGTCAATGTGAGCGTCGGCAGAGTCGTCGGCTTTCCCAGCAGAAGGTGATAGCCCTTATGCTTGGACACAGTGCTCCAGAAATTCCCGCGCTGGTAGGCATCTTCGTATTGTGTCGTTCCCATGTCGACGCCACCCGACTTGAAGTCCAGGTTGTTGAAGATCGGAGAGCCCGTCGTATTGCTGACCGCCGTCTGTCCGTTCGACAGCTTAGACAATGGACTGAAAGTGGTCGTTCCGCTAGACGTCTTGAATTTCAGAACAACAGGGATAATGAACACCGGGATGGTGGTGGATTTTCCCGTCGAAGGCGCCGCTCCCACCATGTTGTATTTGTAGGTCTTATTCTGAAAAACGAAGGATCCGTTCCATGTAGTCAGGGGCGTTGCTGGTGTTGCAACCTCATTTTGCAGAACCGGCCTGAGGCGTTCGAACATCGGATGTGGTTGGGTGGTTGCAGCGTCCTGGGCAAATGCGCAAGTTGCCACGCAGGCAATCGATGCGAGCGCAGCCAAACGGCTGAGCCCACTGAAATTTCGTTTCATATTGGTGAGTTTCTCCTTAGGGTCAATGACAATCAGTTTTCAAGGAAACAGGGTTAGAGGCTTCTATTGGACTTGCCACGCACAATGCGTAAGGTCCCACAAACCTCTCGATGGAAGCGAACAAATGATGCGCACGATTCTGCGCACCTGGACAACTACTGTCAATCATGAATATTTCTGCAACATTCTGTTTCGAGCGGAAAGGAGAGCCCGGTTGTAGGGGTCAGAAGGAGCAAAGTGCGGGTGCGCAGAAGAATATTAAGACCTGCCTCAGAACGATCAGGTCGACACGATTCGAAAGGATCAGAATGCGGCGCGGGTCAGCGCGGTAATTTGCGCGGATGAAGGCGGACGAAAACTACTTCTTGTACCAAAAGATTGCCAGCGCCACCAGCGCGACCGTGATGATCCACAGGACGATGTCTTTGCTACGATTTTTTTCCTTTTCGTCGGCCATAAAAGTGAGTACAGCATACCTCAGATTGTGGTTCAAGTGACGATGCGATTTCCTCGCTACCGCTAGCCTTCAATGCTTCGAAACCGCTTCGCCGGCGCCCGCCCGTTTGTACCCGGTAAACTTGACGACCTGCCGGATATGAACCGATTCGGCATTGAAATGGAGCGTGTCGTCAACCTTCGCGTAGGCAGGAAACCAGTTCCCATCGACGTATTGACGATACCCGACAAACATCGGCCGGATATCCATGGGCTGTTTCTTTTTCACTTTCAGAACATCGGGCACACTCTTGCCACACAGCTTTACGATCTGGAAGTCGCGGTTGTCGACCCATATTCGCCCCTGGAAATACCTTTTGTTCTTTTCCTCAGTTTTGGGCTCGACGTGGAGCACGTAGGTGTCCAGGTCGTCGACGTGTTGCTGTCCGGCGTATGTCAGTTTGTACTGGGAAACTTCGTCGGTCGTCAGCATCCAGGGCATGAAAAACCGGACATCGTCGGCGTCTTCTGCGGTTAACTGAACTCCCCGAAGGGTCGATTGCTCGGCGAATTTAACGCTTTCGACGCGCTTGCCTTTCTCCCCAAAGGAAACTTGTGTGATTTCGTGAAATTGTCCGTCGGCGGCTGTCCCGTCCAGCGTTTGAACCAGAACGTCCTGGGTGAACGTGTAGTGCTCCCGGGCCTCGCGTGCCTTGGTCTCCTGCTCGCTAAGCTTTCGGACCAGTTCTTCTGGAGACAGTCCTTTTGGCGGCGTCATATCCAGTGGGGCATTGCCGTCGGCGCAATCTGTCTGGGATATCGCTGGAATGGCAACGGCGCAACATAGGGCTGCAAGGGCGAAACGTAAGGCGACTGACAGCAACGTGGTCGAGCGATGCTTTTCGAGACTCACGGGCGAAATTCTAACTCCGAAATCAGCGGAACCATACAACTCGCTTGCGGCAGGCGCAAAAGTATCACGGTCGAACGCGGAGATCTAAATGGTCACGTTTGAGAATGAACGGCCTTCCATTTTTGTGCAAACCATTGCGCGTTGTCTGAAGTTAAGTCTGTAACATTAAGAAAAATAAGGTGTTGTGTTTGGGTACCCTCGTGCATTTTACAGTGGCGTAATTGGACAAAACGTCTATGAAAACTACCCTGGTCGTGCTGTTCGTTTTGCTCGCAGCCACAGCTTTCGGTCAACAGTCCGCTCCCGTGCTGTCTAACCAAATTTCGGTGACTCATTTCTCAGATCATCCGGAGCATGCTGAGCCGCATGCAATGGCGGCGGAGAATCCAATCGCCGGCGGTGCGGCGGACGTTTACAGTTACGCACAAGGGGAAATCCCTTTGTGGCAACTTGGTCCCTTGTCCGAACCAGTGCCTCTCGGCGACGTCGCGCGTGCTTTCCGCAAGGAGAAACAGGCAGTAAAAAAAGCTGAAGTCACGCTCGAGAAACAAGGCTCATAATTCTCGGTTTGACCGGATCGCGCGACCTGAAGCGCGATCCGGCTTCCATCATCGCCAGTCGGCCTCGTTCCCGCCCTTTTCACTCCCTAAGCAGCGGATGCATAAAACGATTCCGCCGCCTTCCGCATCACACGAAAAGAATTAGAATCCTAAGAACCACAACTGCTCACTTTTTTCTTGGCCCTCGTGCGGTAGTGTGGACGTTTCCCTTCAAGGGAGGAAAAGACCAGGGATGAAGCGCTGCACGACGCATTTGGTACGAGTGTGTTTACTTTTAACGCTGGCAGTTCCCGCATATTCGCAGCGAGGCACATTCGGCATTGATGTTGGCCAGACCTCCGACAAGTTCGGCTCCTTGCCGTCAAAGTCGGGGCTGGAAGCCGGAATTGACGGCCAACTGACCATTATCCAGAGCAACCCCAAAAAGGGAGGACCCAGCATCCTGGCCGGAGGCGAGATCCGCCTGCCTACGGACACCTCGAACCATGCGAAGGAATACGCGTTATATGGCGGGCTCGCCTTTCAGGTTCATAACCTGACGATTGGTGCCGATGCCCAGATTCGCAAAATCATCCTTCCGCCTGCCAACGTCAACAATCAAGTCTTCATTCGCGACAAAATGGAACTCCTCGAAATCCCACTGGTGGTCAAATACACATTTGGGTCGTCCAAGAGGGCTTTCATTCAGGCACAAGGAGCCCCGGAATTTTCTCCACGTTTCCGCGCGGCTGGCTCTTTATTGCAACTGCCCCATCCGAATTTCGATCATGGCTACTTTGTTCGAGCGAGTGCCGGCTACGTTTTCGGCAAGTGGTACGCGAAGGCGACGTACGAGACCCGGTATTTCAAATTCGAGCAGAATCCAAATAATCCCAACAATCTTTACAACTGGCGAAGCAGCCTGATCTCTGGTGGCGTCGGCTTTGCTTTTTAGGACCGCGTCTTGCATTGATCATCGTTTCGACCTGAACAACGAATATTGGTGTGCACTAGTGATCTTCTCCAGCCTCTGGGAATTCACGAACACATGCTCGAGCAAGGGGTTGTGGTACAGGATGTAAATTGATTTCGGCGCCGAAGCCATCGAGGCCTCGATCCTTTCGCTGACCCGTATTAGCACGGACTCGGGAAAAGGGTTGAAGAAAAAGAGAACCAGAGGCTCTTGCGGCAGCTCAAATTCGCCGGCATCAGCGCACAACGTTTGCAGGTCGAAACACTGCTGTGAATCCGCGCGGTACTTGCTGATGTTTTCCTGCGCAATCCGATTCAGCGCGGAGAGAAGTTCTACCCCAACAATTCTTCTGAAGGGATAGTCGGACGCCATCAGGAGCGTGCGTCCTTTCCCGGAACCGAGATCGACAAAGGTATAGTCGGCGAATTCAAAACGGCTCTGCTCGCGCAGCAAAGACATCATCTCGTGGAAAACCCCCGGTTCGGTAGGCTGGTACTCCGAGTGGAACTTGCCGAGCAGCCGTTCCTTCCACCTCACGGCTCCGCTCGTGGTGTTCACCCGATATTCCCAGTCGTAATCCGCATCGCCAAAGCGCAGCCGTTTTCGCGAGGGCAGACTATCGATAGCGAACTCCCACAACAAGGCGGAAAGGCTTCGGGCCGCCCCTACAAAGCCTCTATGAGAACGGAAGGCATCCCAATATTGCCGAGCGGAATGAAGAATTGTCGGTTCTGAGGATGACGCTCGTTCCATGCTCCTCCATCCTAGCAATCAATAGAGGCAAGCAGACTTGGATCGTCGAATCTGCTGAGGAAAGGGCGCGTAGAAAACGCTTACGAATTGCCGAGAGGCTTGGCGGTGACCGGCGGTTTGTAGCCCGGAGGCAAGCCCTTTGTGATGAACGGGAAGCCTTCAGGTTTTTGAACGACGACACGTCCGTCGGCGGTCAATTTGTACGGGTTGCCATCAGGGTCCGCCGGAATTCCTGAGAATCGCATCGCACTGGACAACTCTGCGAGGCTCGATGGCAGGCGCCCAGTATGCTGCCCAAATTGCGAAACGGCAGCCTGGAGATTGGTTACGTCTTCATCGACTTTGATGCTGCGGAGATGCTGCGCAGCATTTTCCCGGATGTTACTTTCTCCGCTCGATTCATACGTGGCCGTCCACAACATTCGGGCGGTCGCAAAGTCTCCCGCGTGCTCGTTCATCAATGCCGCCAGGACTTTCAGAACAGGATGCGCGTTCGGAACCTTCGATCCGCGGAGGAATACCTCTCCGGCCTTCCTGTAGTCCTTAAATTCTGTGTAGTAAACGAAGCCGAGGTTGTAATAGAGACGCCAGTTGTCTGGATTGTGCCGTATCCCGTACTCCATGAGCTGGATGGCGCGCTCGGGTTGACCGGCGCCGTTGGGAGGATTTGGCGCCAGGAAACTCGCACCGAATTGATAGGGAGGAAGCAATTGCGGATCCAACGCAGTCGTGATTTCCAGCAGCGGAGCGAGCTCGTTGAAGCTGTGCGCATGTTCGTAATGGCGATGCCCGAAGTATTGGACGACTCGCGTCCAATAGATGCAGGCCATCAAGCCATTGAAACCCAGGCTGGTGCGTCTCACTAGATTCGGAGAGTTGATGTAGAGTGCGTCTTCGTCCTCTTGCGCTGGGCGAGTCCTGTCAATCTGGCGAACCAGCAGCGCACTAGCACACATCGAGAGCAACAGGCAGGTGGTAGCCCAAATCGTGACTCGACTGCCCCTCATTTCAGGTTCCTGCGCTCGAATATCAGAACTGCGGCGCTGAGAGCCATCGCCGTGTAGAACAGGGCATACAACGTGTTCTGAAGAACAAGCTGCGATCCGATTGGATGTTGGTGTGCGACCGCGTTGATCACGTTGAGGGCGGAAAAATTCGGCACAAGGTAGGCGGCTGCCGTAGCGAACCATCTCGCGACACCATGGGTCAGGCTGGCAAAACCACGCAGGTCATCGGCGAAGCTTCCAATGATGAACAGTGAAAACGCGAAAACTGCCGACAGCAACGGCGTTGAAAATGACGAGAACAAGAGGGCCAGTGCACAGACGATCAGAAATTCGAGAATAATGAAGTAAAGAGCGATCAGAATAGACGCGTCTGCCGCAGAGAACTTGTGTACCACGTAGAGCAGGGCTCCGAATACCCCGATCGCCATGAAGAATGTATTGACGACCAGCGTCCCGGCAAGTCCGAAGAATTTTCCAACGACGAACTCCCACCGCCTGACCGGACGGGAAAGCACCGTATAAAGCGTGCGCTTCTCAATTTCCTTTGATACCAGACCGATGCCAATGAAGATGGCGATGACGATTCCGAAGAGTGTGATGGCAGTGAGCCCAAGATTCACGACAATCAGGCGTTCGATCCCGATCGAGATCTGTCCTACAAAGATCGCAGCTCCGGAGAGCAATAAGGCAAACGCAATCAGGTTGTAGAGAACGCGATCACGAACGGCCTCACGATAGGTATTCGAAGCGATCGAAAAGATACGCGAGTTCATGCCAAAGTCCCCGCTGTCTTCTGAGAGTGTTGTAGCTTCTCGACAAAGTAAGCCTCCAGCGAGGTTCGCAGAGGTGTGACGGCGATCAGCCGGATTCGTTCACGGCGCAGCGCATCGATGGCTGCATCTTGCTGCGGCTCAGGCAGGACGGCACGCACACGATCGCCGGAGACGAAGCACTCAGCTCCCAGCGCTTTGATCGAAGCAGGAATCTGCGTCCCTTGCCAGACCACCTCAATCTTGCCTTGGACCGCAGAAGTCAGTTCATCCACAGCACCAATGCCTCGCAACTCTCCTTTGTGGACGATGGCCACACGATCGCAGAGAGCCTCCGCGTCCGACAGGATATGCGTTGAGAAGAAGACGGTTTTGCCTTCCTCCTTCAACTGGGCCATCAAATCGCGGACATCTCTTCGGCCAATCGGATCGAGACCCGACATGGGCTCATCGAAAAACACCAGCTTGGGGTCATGCAGGATGGCTTGCGCAATACCGACACGCTGCAACATCCCTTTTGAGAATTTGCGTAGTTGCATGCCCTTTACATCGGTGAGCCCGACTCGTTGCAGCACGTTCTCGACTTTCTGTTTTCGCCCTCTCGCCTCTACTCCCGAGAGTTGGCCGTAATACTCGAGGAGCTCGTGGGCGGTGAGGTAGTCGTAGAAATAGGGTTGCTCTGGAAGAAATCCGATCTGCGCTTTGACCTCGGGGTCCATCCAATCGCGGCCAAGGATGCGAGCGGAGCCACCTGTAGGGAATACCAATCCCATCAGCATTTTGAGCGTCGTGGTTTTGCCCGCCCCATTAGGACCTAGAAAGCCGAAGATCTCGCCTTCTTCTACCGATAGGTGTAGGGGTTGCAGCGCGCGCTTCGGTCGCTTGCGCCAAAACCCGACCATGTAGGTCTTTTCCAGGCCAAGAATTTCAATAGCGAGTTTGCTCACGGGAATGCCGAAAAAGCGAAATCAAACCAGATGTTGTCACAAATATTATAAGTAAACCCTGCGGATTTGAGGCGGCCTGCCGGGTTACGGGGGTCACTAGAGCGCCATCTTCCTGGCGGCCTAATTGTCGATGAACCAACGGGCTTTCTGTTGCGCTTGCGTCCAATCGGCCGAAACTCGATGAGCCTGTTCCTCGGCGGCTTTGGCTTCCGCTGGCCGGCCCGCTTGTTTCAACGCCGAGGCCAGCAGTAGATAGTCGAAGTCGCTGGGGTCAACAGCCACCGTGCGTGAAAAGAAATCGGCGGACGTCGTAAAGTTGCCATCCCGATATGCCAGCAGTCCCAATCCCATGAGTGCATACGGATCCCGGGGGTCCAGCTTCAAGGCGTTCTCGTAGTTCCGTTTTGCTTCGGCGGAACGACGGAGCTGGGTATATGCAATTCCGAGATCTCGAAAAGCCAGCTCGCGCGCCGTCGGATCGTTCGTTCCATCGATCACACGCTGCGCATCTTCAATGGCGCCGTCGACGTGTGAATGTCGTAACTCGTAGTCGGCAAAGTAAACGACCTGGGTAAGCGGGTAAGCGTGAATCTGCTCAGCCACCTTGTACTCCACCATGGCCTCGTCATGACGTTCCTGTTTCGACAGAAAAGCCGCTAGATAGGAGTGCGCCATGAAGTTGCGGTCCGTCACTCGAATCGCGTATCTCCACAAAGTTTCGCTGTCGTGCCAGTAGCTGACTTGTCGCGGTGTGATCACCGCAGCGCCTGCGATGGCGATACAAGCTGGTATAGCGAGCCATCGTGAAGAGACCTTCCACTTTCCTGCAGCGTCGGCGACAGCCCAGGTAATCATCCAGAACAGGCCAATGAACGGGATGTAAGCATATCGGTCAGCCATCGCCTGATCCCCGACCTGCACCGCTCCGATCATCGGTACGAGAGTTCCCAGGAACCACAACCACCCGATCTGCAGATATCGCTTCCCTGAGGTGAAGACCAGGATGGTGACAAAGGCAAGAAATGCAGAGGCTGCGACCCATTGCCACGCAGGGATCCCGCCTCCGGGATGCGGATAGGCTGGTGACAAGTGAACCGGCCAGATTGCATGGCCGACATAACGAGCGTAGGCCACCACGGCATTTTCGAAACGCACTACGAGCGGATAGTCCGCATTGTGCACGGCTGTACGCTGCGCTCGCATCGTAATCAGAGCGTCCGTGGCAGATATCACGAGCAACGGAACTTTTTCGAGGATCAGCCATCGGGCCGAGCTTCGTGTAAACAATTTCGACGTTTCCCGGCCGTCGGGCGATCCGATTCTCTGCAGTGGCCAGAAGTCCCAAAGCAGGAGGACGCAAGGGAAAGTAATAACTTGAGGCTTTGCCAGGAGGGCGAGCACAAACAATCCTGCCACCGCGCCGTAACGCCGAACAGATGGTCGCTCCGAATACCACACGTACGCTAGGAGTGCGAGCAGAAAAAACGTCATGCTCAACACGTTCTTGCGTTCGGCCGCCCACGCCACCGATTCAACATTTACCGGATGAACCGCGAAAAGTGCCGCTACGAAGAAACTTCTCCAGGTGAAACCTGTGGCTCGTTGCAAAAGAAGGAACAGCAGCAGCGCGTTCATTGCCTGCAGCAGGACGCTCATGTAGTGATGTCCCGCCGGGTTCTTCCCGAACAATTGCCAATCCAGTGCGTGCGAAACCCAGGTTAGCGGATGCCAGTTTTCGCAGTCATACGTTATGAACGCCCATTTCAGAGTCGACAGAGTCAAGCCCTGATGGACGTGGGTATTTTCCGTCAGATATCCGTTGTCATCGATGTTGATGAACGAGTTGCGAACGACAGGGTTGTAGACAGCAATGGTCGCAAGAACAAGTAGCAGAGATAGGACGAAGCTCCGCTTTTTCGGAGATGAGAGTAGTCCATCGATCGCCGTCTTGGAGTTCGGTACCGGCTCGGACGAGCCGACCTCGACCTCTTCAATCGCTGTCGTCATAAAGGAAAATTATACGAGGGGCAGTAGCTCAGGCGTGAGTCCGGCCGCGAGCGTTAGGTACGTTCGTAACCGGAATCGGCGCCCTCAGGGCGCCGATTTCAGCAGTTCCGGTATGAAGTTAAAAACGTTGATGATGCCGATTATTGAAGCGGTGTCAGGGTTGCAGTGCACGGCGGAGTGATGGCTGCTGTCGAAGAGCGTACAACGGCGTCTTCGAAAGAGCAGAAGTAGCGCGCTCCGCTGAAGTTGATGTTCTGCGGGGCCGCGAGCACTGTGTAAGAAGGGGTAACGCCTCCAACTGCTGGGCTCCCGCCAATCTGCAGCGTGAACGCATAACCGCTCTTCGTACCGCTGGAAAGACTGCTATCGACGAAGCATCCACTGCTCGTAGAGGGAATGCAGGCTGCTCCAACCGGTCCGCCCAAGAACGACAGGGTTGTGGCAAATCCCAAATTGGGGTACGCCGCGGCGTACGAGATCTCAGCAGTATTGATCGTTCGAACTGAACCCACAGCAGAAGATTCGTTCGCGGAAACGCGAGCGCGTGTAAGCGCCGGGACGGCTATCGCTGCAATGATCAGAATGATGCCAACCACGATCAGCAGCTCAATCAGTGAGAATCCCGTCTGTTTTTTCATAAGGATCTATCCTTTGCCGTCGATTCAATTTCGATCAGAGAAATTGTGCGTTTTCAACATCCCCCATTTTCCACTGATGTCTCTGCACCTACGTGGCCACAAATGCCTTTCCAGCACGCTGGTTTCGTTCCCATCTTTTCAATGATTTGGCGCGACCGGAACGTCATCGACTGCTGTCTCTAATAAATCGGCCGCTTGCGATGACATTTTTTGTCATTCGCGGGCACGGAGTGGCAGTGTCGGGATCTGGAAAATACGGAAAAAAGAGCGACGCCGTGGCGCCGCCCTGAGGATTCGTCAACTAATGTTCCCTGCGACTACTGCATCGCGGCTGTAGTGGCTGGACAGGGAGCGGTGATGGCCCCTGTTGCCGAGCGTACGACCGCATCCTCAAAGGAACAGAAGTAGCGAACTCCTGTCTGGTTGGGCGTGATCGGTGAGGCGATGATGCTATACGACGGCATCATTCCTCCTACGGCCGGACTGGCTCCGGCCTGTAGAGAAAATGTATAGCCGCTCTTGGTTCCCTGGGACACAACGCTGTCGATAAAGCAGCCACTGCTGGTCGACGGAACGCAAGCCGCGCCCGCTGGTCCACCCAGGAAAGACAACGTGGTCGCAAAGCCAAGGTTGGAGTAGGTGGCGTTATAGGAAATTTCAGCTGTATTGATGCTGCGAACCGATCCCACCGCCGAAGCCTCGTTCGCCGACATGCGCGCGCGCATCAAGTTCGGAATTGCAATCGCGGCGATGATTAAAATAATCGCCACTACGATCAGGAGCTCGATCAGGGAAAAACCACGTTGTTTCGACATTCGCCCTCCTCGCTGTCTTCTTGGCTAAGATAGAACGCCGAACGGGCTCTTCTTGCAAAACCCGCGTCTGAAGCCAGAAGCCAGACGATTGCGACCCCTTATAATGAGCTAAATCGGGCGGGATTGCTATGGTGAGGACACGACCCGCTCGGCGATCCAGGCGTAAGCTGCTCGAACACAGGCGGTTAATGCCAGTTTCAAATCGAGAATTAATTGCGGTGGATGGCCCCAAAAAGTAAAAGAGCAGCGAACTTGCGTCCGCTGCTCGGGCTTGTACCCTCCCCCACGTACTCGCTAGCTCAAACCAAAACTATTGGAGCGGGGTGACTGTCGCCGGGCAAGGAGCGGTGATCGCACCCGTCGAAGAGCGAACGACTGCATCTTCGAAGGAGCAGAAGTAGCGCACGCCAGTCTGGTTCGCGGTCGTTGGAGTTGCCAGAATGCTGTACGAAGGAACCACGCCACCGACAGCCGGGCTTCCGCCGACCTGGAGTGCAAACCTGTAGCCGCTCTTCGTTCCCCCTGACAGAACGCTATCGATGAAGCAACCGCTGCTGGTCGACGGTACGCAAGCTGCGCCGGCAGGGCCACCCAGGAACGACAGGGTCGTTGCGAAGCCCAAATTCGAATAGGAAGCGTTGTAAGAAATTTCGGCAGTGTTGATGCTACGGACGGAGCCCACGGCCGACGCCTCGTTAGCCGACATGCGCGCACGCATCAAGTTGGGAATGGCAATGGCTGCGATGATCAGGATGATGGCAACTACAATCAGCAGTTCGATGAGTGAGAAACCTCGTTGTTTCCGCATTTTCGTCTAATCCTCTCGTAGTAGCGAGTCCCCTCGGGGGCCGGGGATAAATTGTGACTTTCGGTTAGAACACTCTTCTATACGCAGGTTGCATGCCGAATTGCGTTTTCATTCAGGTAAAGTGAAATCCCGCTAATCCATAGAAACGATTGGACTCGAAATCTGAGAGGATGTCTTTACGACTCGCGCTAGCAGATCCAGTGACAAAATTTGTTATTGGAGGGTCCAAAGAATGGCAATCAAGATAAGCACTCGAGGTTACCGGATACATGATCCCCAAAAAGTGAAGGAGCAGCGAACTTTCGTTCGCTGCTCCAGGCTGGTACCCTCCCCCGAGTACTTCGCCAAACTACATTACTGAAGCGCCAGGACAGTAGCCGGGCAAGGAGCAGTGATCGCAGCCGTCGAAGAGCGAACAACTGCGTCTTCGAACGAGCAGAAGTAGCGAACACCAGTCTGGTTCGGCGTGACCGGCGAAGCCACAACGCTGTAAGAAGGCACTACGCCGCCAACTGCCGGGCTAGCACCAACCTGCAACGCGAAGCTGTATCCGCTCTTCGTTCCCTGTGACAGAACGCTGTCGATGAAGCAACCGCTGCTGGTCGACGGAATGCAAGCCGCGCCCGCAGGGCCACCCAGGAATGACAAGGTGGTTGCGAAGCCCAGGTTGGAATACGCCGCGTTGTAAGAAATTTCGGCAGTGTTGATGCTACGGACGGAGCCCACGGCAGATGACTCGTTGGCTGACATACGCGCACGCATCAAGTTAGGAATAGCAATCGCTGCAATGATCAGGATGATGGCCACCACGATCAGCAGCTCAATCAGCGAGAAACCCTTCTGTTTACGCATCTCGATTTTTCCCTCGTTTTAACTTTCGTTTCAGTCTGGTCACGAATGACTCAGTCGCTTTGGATATTGGCACTTGCCGGGCCAAACTCGGTAATTACCAAAGTTCCGCAGCCGATTCGGGAAACATGTTTGTTTTCATCGGCCACCCACACCTCTGAGTCAGTTTCGACCTTACAATTTGCGCAAAATTGCCAATTTCTGTCGCGACCCACGCCACTTTCTGTCATGGATGGAACGCCGCCAATTCTGGGTCTTGCGGCAGAGGATTGATTTTGATGCATTTCACAACTCCGGTTCAAGAACTGCCGCGGCATCAGGCGCACGACGAGTACCTTAGAATGGTGCCCCGACCAACCTATGGGAATCGACAAGGCAACACTTCACGTTGAATCCGATATCGCCAAGGCCTGGACTTTGCCTTCGCGCCTGTATACCGATCCCTACGTCTTTGCCACTGAAAAGGAAAAGATATTCTCCCGCACGTGGCAGGTTGTCGCCCACTCCAGCCAGTTGTCAAACCCCGGAGATTTCCTCACCATCGAATTTAACGGAGAACCTCTACTGCTGGCACGGGCGGGGGATGGCATCCTGCGTGGCTTTTCGAACGTGTGTCGTCACCGTGCCGGGCCGGTTGCCGAAGGCTGTGGCTCGCGCAAGCTGTTCCGCTGCGGGTATCACGGCTGGACCTATGCCTTGGATGGATCCCTAATCAGTGCGACTGAATTCGAGGGGGTTGATGGATTTCGCCCCAAAGAGTTTTCACTAGCTCCGTTGCGGGTTGAAGAGTGGTTCAACCTGGTGTTTGTGAATCTGGATCCCGAGGCGCAGCCACTGGCCACTACGCTAGGAGATTTGCCCAAACAGGCGGCAAAGTTTCCCTTCGCCGGGATGAAGCTTTTCGAGCGGCGAACCTACGACATGAAGTGCAACTGGAAAACATATGTCGACAATTATCTAGAGGGCTATCACCTGCCGACGGTGCATCCGGGATTGAATCGCGAACTCGATTTCAACGCCTACGTGGTCGAGCCCCATCCGAATCACGTGAGGCAATTCAGCCCAATTCGCGGTGCCCAGCCGGGAGACACGACCACGCGGCGCTATCAGGAGGCGCGCGAAGATTTAACGACCGACTATTTCTGGATTTTTCCCAACTGGATGCTTAATTGTTATCCCGACAACGTCTCGTTGAATATCGTGCTGCCGGTTGAGCCGGAGCGTTCACTGGCGATTTTCGAGTGGTACCTGCCGGATGCCGATCGTGCCGCGCCCGCGGCCAAGGCATCCGTCGAGTTCAGCAATCAGATTCAAATCGAAGATGTCGCCATCTGCGAAACTGTCCAGAAGAATCTTCGCTCGAAGAATTACAATCGGGGCCGTTACAGCGTGACACAGGAGAAAGGTGTCCACGCGTTTCACCGGATGTACGCACAATTTATGGCCGGTTCCTGACCGTCGCAAATCCAGCGAGGGTGGCCGAAAACCACCACTCTTGGTGAATGCTAGCCGCTTTCATCGGCCTCTCCGCACCTCGATCGCAGTCGCCCTCAAAACAGCTCTGAAAACATTGGATTTACGGCCTCCTATTCATGCTCGATTTGGCACGCCAGTTGCTTTTCTCAGTTCGTGAGTTCTCTACGAGTGAGTGAAGCAACCGGGGCGCTGAGAGGCAGTATGAAAAACAAACTGGTCCACATCCATCGATTTGGAGTTTTAAGTCTGACTTTGTTTTCCGCGTTGTCGCTGAACGCGTTTGCTCAGACGACTGAAGAGGGATCTGGTCCGTCCGAACAGCCGAGCGCGCCAATGGAAATTGGACAGGAGCAACCTTCCGACTCTCCCGCGATCGACGCCACGAGTCCTGACGCAAATAATCCTTCCGATATTGAAGCCTCCAATGCTCAGCCGACGGAAGCGCAACCGGGCGGGCCATCGGGCGAGGCGCCCGCCGCCACAGATCAAGGCGTGGCTCGTGTGAGTCTGATCCACGGAGATGTTTCGGCGCAGCGCGGCGACTCTGGTGATTGGTCAGCGGTGACCCTCAACCAGCCAGTCATGACCGGAGACAAAATCTCTACGGCGAACGATGCCCGCACGGAACTTCAGCTCGATTTTGCGAATACTCTTCGCCTGGGTCCGAACGCCAAAGCCACGGTTGCGAACCTGACCCACAAAAATATCCAGATCCAAGTCGGCGAAGGCATCGCGACTTATGTTGTTTCGAAAGACAGCGAGTCCGAACCCGAGATCGATACTCCGAATGTGTCGGTCCATCCCTCTCATCACGACGGAATTTTCAGAGTGGAAGTCCGGCCCGACGGCGACACGATTGTGATCGTTCGCCAAGGTGAAGCCCAAATCGCTACTCCTCAGGGCAGTACGGAAGTCCGCGCCGGAGATATGGCTACCGTTCGCGGCGATGCAAACTCTGCGCAGTACAAGATTTCATCTGCCCCCGATCGAGACGAATGGGATCGCTGGAACGGCGATCGCGATCACCTCATCCGCGACGCGAATTCTTGGCGGCATACCAACCGTCGATACACCGGCACGCAGGACCTCGACGCCTACGGACGTTGGGATAAGGTTCAGGACTACGGAGACGTTTGGGTTCCGAACGAACCAGATGGTTGGGTTCCGTATCGCGACGGCAATTGGACCTATCAGCCCTACTATGGCTGGACCTGGGTCGGATATGAGCCGTGGGGTTGGGCTCCCTACCACTACGGACGTTGGTTTCCGTACGGCAATTCGTGGGCGTGGTGGCCCGGGCCGG
Source organism: uncultured Acidobacteriota bacterium (assembly GCA_963820895.1). Taxonomy (GTDB): domain Bacteria; phylum Acidobacteriota; class Terriglobia; order Terriglobales; family Acidobacteriaceae; genus Sulfotelmatobacter. The sequence continues at coordinate 490,233 of CAWGBW010000008.1, read as the reverse complement.
TATGGGCTGGATATAACCCGTTCTGGTCTCCTGCATACGTTTCGTTCTGGGGATGGGGCGGCGGTTTCGGCTTCGGCTTTGGATACGGCGGTTGGGGCGGCTTCGGCTGGCTCCCGATCGGTCCGTGTGATTTCTTCCACCCATGGTGGGGCGGATACCGCGGGCGCTTTGGCGTGGTCAACATCACCAATATCCACGTCACGAACATCAACCGGTATGGCGGTATAGGCCCGCTGCATCGGGGCAACCGCTACTCGAACATCAACAATATTCATAACGACCACGTGCTGCGCGCGATGTCGACGGTCAATGCCAACCGTTTCGGCGCCGGCAGGGTACGAGCCATCGCAGCCACGCGCCAGCAATTGAGCGGCGCCCGCATGATGGCGGGAAACCTGCCCGTCGTTCCGTCCAGAGCGAGCTTGTCGGCGAGTGGACGCGCCGCAGCGCCATCGACAATTCGCAACGGCGGTTCGCAACGTTTCTTTGGAACTCGCAACAACACGGCTAGGCCCGTATCGTTCCAGCAACAGACGGCTAGTCTGCGGCAGTCGATGAAGCAAAGCCGCGTGGGTGCAGTTCCGGCCGGCGGCAGGGATAGCACTGAATTCTCCGCGCGTGGCGGCAACTCGATGCAGCGCCCAAGCGCCGGAATTCAGCAGAATCGCGGAGTGAACAATTCTGGCGCGCGAAATAACGCGGCTCAGGGCTCATCGGGACAAAACGGAAACCGTGACGGGTTCCGGCAGTTCGACTCACCTGCCAACAATCGTGCAGCGGGCACCACGGGTGCTCAGAATCCGCGCGGTACAGGCAATCAACCCGGAGGATTCCGGCAGTTCAATCCTCCGGCCAGCAGCACGCGGCCGAACGAAATGAACAATGGAAGTCCGGCGCGTTCGAATCAGTCTGCTCCGGCTGAAAATCGTGGTGGCTTCCGTCCGTTTACGCCGCCGCAGACGAACAACACTCGATCGTCGGAATTCGGAAATACGGGTGCGAACCGTCCACAGCCGCAGCGCGGTACCGTTCAGAATTCGCCGTCAGAAAACCGTGGCGGATTTCGTCCATTCTCTCCGCCATCGAGCAGCGGGGTATCTCGCGGCGAGTCAGGCGCAAATTACTCTCGTGGCGGAAACACAAATTATTGGAACCGCACGGCACCCAGTTCTGTGAGTCCGCGTAGTAACGGCTCCAGCCAGAACGGATATGGCGGCGGAGCCTCACGGCCCCAGCTCGATATGCGTCAGCCAATCGTGCGTGGTCCGTCGTACGGAGGAGGAAACTCCCGAGGCGGCTACTCCTCAGCGCCTCCTAGCTACGGTGGCTCGCGCGGATCGCCCAGCTATAGCGCGCCGCGCAGCGCTCCGAGCTACGGTGGGGGAGGATCGCATAGCGCTCCAAGCTACGGTGGAGGTGGAGGTGGAGGTGGCGGTGGCGGCGGCCGCGCGCCAAGCGGTGGTGGCGGCCATCCGAGCGGAGGAGGCGGTGGAGGTCATACCAGCAGCGGTGGCGGAGGCCACTCAAGCAGTGGACGTCGATAGACCTGGTTTCAATAGCTAGACCTTGTACGACTGGCAAGTAGCTGTAAAAGACCAAAGTGAAAACGTCAGAGGCGAGAGGGGCGTGCTTAACGGCACGCTTCTTCTCTTTTGAGTGAATGAACTACGGTCGCTCGTAGGCCGGGCTGTCGGGCTGCGGACGGTCATAGTCGCGCCCGTATTTGTTCGTGTGCGACATCGTCACATCAGATTCCGCTAGGGTAAAGCTACCCAACGTCGTCTCTCCCGAGGAAATTGTTACCTCGCGCGTCAGTGCGCGCAGCGTATCGGGCGCAACCGCTGTATGGAAAACCTGCAAGTTGTAACGGCCCGGGGGTGCGTCGCGAATCGTGACGTCTCCCCGAGCATCAGATATCGCGTAGTACGGAGTCGACAATGCGATTACCACGGCGCTCATCTGCGCGTGAATGTTGCAGAAGATGAATGAAATGCCAGCCTTGTCGAACTGCACGATGCGCGAGCTGCCTTTTTCATACAGTCCCAGGTCGAACCGCTTTCCCTCGAACAGGGAAAACACATTGTGAAAGAACGGATCATGATTGGGGAACTCCACTTTTCCGCCGACCGGGATTACGACAAGAGAAGGATGAAAGCTTTTGTCCTTCTGCACGAGTTGCGGAATCTGCGATTGACGGGGGGGCGCCACTGGCCCTGCCAGCGGATTGAGCCAAACCACAGCCTCCGATGCGTCTTTCAGGCGATGTCCGTTCCGCGTGATATCGACATGCGCTTTCAGTGTCTGTTGAGCCTGCATGCCGCCGGCAACGAAAGCCAGCGCGACCAGAGTCAGGACACGGGCGATTGAGCAGGTCGTCAAAACAAGATCCCCACCGACAAATTGACCTGATTTGCGCTGCTGCTCTTGCTGTAAACGGGGAATGTGTGCAGCCGCCGAAGCTCAGCCGACATCACCAAATCCGAACGAGGACGGAAGACCACGTTCCCAAGGGTGCCCTCGTTCCTTCCGAGAATGGGACCGAAGTTGTTTTGATCGATGGCAAAGCCGCGTATGTTGTTCGTGAACGTATCGTCCGCAGCAATAACGCCGTTCAACTCAACCTTTGGCGTCAGTTTGACCTTCAATTGAGCCCATCCCCCAGCGGTGTCAAGTCCACGGATAGGACTCGTGGCTATCGTTGGGTCGCCCCCATAAACGATAGAAGTGCCGATGGCGCCGCCAAGGCCTCCAATGGCCCGGCCGCGGTAAAACTCACCTGTAAGTTCGAGTCGCGAAGAAATCGGTATCTGCCAGTCCGCCATGGCCGCCCACGCGTCGTTCTTGCGGTCCCAGCGCCAGTTTTGCCGTCCATAATAACCGGCCACTCCGAACCTGAGGGTGCGGTCCTGAACCGGACGCGACCATGCGGTACGGAACGCGTACGCCGGTTGGCCGGAGAGTTCTCCCGCTTGCGGGGTGCGGTAAAACGCATTGTAGGGAGGTTCCCAATCCAGATTGTCGAGTATTCCTGCTTGCAGGCTGATTGTTTGCCCGTCGGAGATCAAGAACCGATGTTCGACGCGGATCTGCGGTGTCCACGCCCACAGATTGCCGGCAAACGCGAACGCTGGCGTCGCGAGCGAAGCAAACGATGTCGGTGACAGCGGCGAGATGAACAGCGAGTCTTGTCCCGCGACTGCAGAAGTATTCTGCCAGTCGAATCGGATGCTGGCTGTCTGCATTCTCACGACGCCGAAGTCAACCCCATTTCCCGTGGCGGGCAGGCCCCCTGAAAAATCGAATTGAATGTCAGCTGATGTTTTTGCGCCGGCAACGTCCGGCCCGAAGATCTCAAACCCGATTTCCGATTGACGCAGCGTTGCCCCCATGCTGGCTGTGGGGCTGCCCAAACGCACTGGGTCTGCGTAGCTTGGGAAATCCAGGTTGTCCGAGTGTCCCACGTTGCGAAAAGCGTTCATCAGCACGATTCCGTGCAGCCGGGCGCGGTACTTCGAAGCCGTTTCAACCTTGGTCTGGTATTGCTCATCGATTTTTGAACCCATCAACGAAGTGGATTCTTCCAGTTTTTGCACGCGCTCATCGATGGAGTTTTTCGTCCGGGGACTTGCTTCGGCGGTTGCCGTAGTCGATTCAGGTGTGGAAGTCGTACCAGACATGGCTACGGTCGTTGATCCACTGGCAGACGCTGGGGGTTCCAACAGCGCGCGCGTCGCCTGCAGGTCCTGACGCAACTGGTGCATCTCCGCCGTCGACTGTGCATTCTCCGTGCGCATTGTTTCCACGAGACTGCGAAGCTGGCGGACCTGATCTTGCAGATCGCGCACTGCTTCCGCCGTGTCGTTGGCTGAAGAGGGAACCGCTGAGGGAGTAGCTTGTCCTACGCCGTAGATGCTCAGCAGGATGAAAGCGGCAGCCAGTACAACGCCGCGGACCACTGAGAAGCGATGACTCTTCACACGTCCTCCTACGCCGTCCGGGGGGTTTAGGCATTCGGGAAGACGAGCGGTGTGCCTATGAATCCGGACGCAAACGAGAAACCTGGTTAGTAAGGCCGCCCTGTGCGGGCACAAGAGAAGACAGCTCTACGGCATTTTCCCGGCTCTCGCGGGAGTTATCTTTCCCGCGGCCAGGCAGCACAATTCGGAATACGGTTTTGCCCTGAATCGTGCGTTCGACCAAAATCTCTCCGCCATGATCTTGCACGATTTTTTGTACTACCGCCAACCCCAACCCGGTTCCGTTTTCTTTACCGTAGCTGACGAAAGGATGAAACAGGCGGTCGCGAATTGATTCTGCGATCCCCGGACCGTTGTCTGCCACTGATATCGTTATCGCTCCCGCAACGTCTCCAGCCGTAACTTCAACCTGTCCATCGATCGCCGGGGCAGCTTCGCAAGCGTTCAGCAAAAGATTATATAGAGCCCGCTCCAATTTGCGCTGATCAAACCATCCTGACACATGAGGACTGCACATCACATCGATCGATCGTGAGTGATGACGGGGATGCAGGCGAGCGGCTTGCACCGATCTCATAATGGTTTCGGATACGTTCCCGAAGGTTGCGCTAAGCGACTCACGCGTGCGGGCGAATTCGAGCAGGGAATCGATGAGATCCGTCATCAGGTTCACGCCCGTCCTCACCTCCTGATACAGTTCTTCGCGCTGTGCCGGAGTCAGATGGCTGTCGCACAGGAACTCCGAATTGGCCACGATCGCCGCAAGAGAGTGACGCAAATCGTGCGAGATGGAACTCGCCATTCGCCCGATGGTTGCGAGTTGCTCCGATTCCAGCAGATCTTGTTGGGTCTTGAGCAAACTGGCTCGCATGCGATCGAAGGCGCTGGTCAACTCGGCAACTTCGTCGCCTCCGCGCGAATCCAGCGGATGATGAAAGTCTCCGCCCTCAAGGGCCCGGACGCCGACCACCAGGTTACCCAGCGGCCGAGTGAATGTATGGGATACGAAGAAGACCAGTCCGCTGCCAACCACGATTGCTGCCAGTCCCAGTAGGAGCAGGTAACGGTTAAGGCGGTCAACGAACCGCGTCGCCTGGTCATACGAGCCCAGCACACTCAGGCGAACGGCGGTGGTCTGCGAACCGGACAGTTCGAGAGACGTGGCAAGAAAACGCTCGTTACCAATTTCAATCTCGTGCGGTTCTACCTGCACTGAACCGGTGATAAGCGTCTTCAGGCTCTGGCCTTGCAACTGCGCTGGCGGGAGCGTCGTTGCCACGACCTCGTCGCCGCAGGAGAACGCTACCGCACTCCCTGCAACCTTGCTTACTTGAGCGGCCAGCCTGTTATTGATTTCGTATCCGATGACCAGGAACCCGAGGAGAGTTCCATCCGTTCGCGAGCCACGATAAACCGGCTCGATAAAAGTCTGATAAAGATGGTGTCCGCCCAACCACCAATGGCTGGTTTCCCCTCGATCTTCTTCAATTGACTGCTGAAAATATTTCGCTGCAGCGGACTCCGTGAAACCAGGCGTCTTGGTATGCAGAGCAACGATCTTGCCTTTGCGGTCGACCAGAACAAAGAGATCGCTGTTCGCAATTTCCGAGACGTCCCGTGACGCATCCTGGATTGTGACCGGATCGGGGCTTGTCATGATCGCCCGTGTGATGGGAAGGTCCGCGAGCAAGGCCACGTCGCTGGTCAACATGGTTTCGCGCTCGTGACGGAAATCCTGGAAGGCGGCCACAGAATCGCGCAAACTTACGGCGATGTTCTGCCTGACATTAGTCTGAACACTGCGGCGAACCAGCAGGAGACTCGTGGTCGTAAGTCCTGCTGTAATAAGGAGCATCGACAACAGGAATCGGGTCCGGAGGCGCAGGCGCGGCAGGAGGTGCCCGGACTCAGTCTGGAGGCTATGTACGGACTCGGGAGACGGCTTCACGAGATTTAGCGTACAAATTTGTAACCCATGCCGTGTACCGTTCGAAAGTGTACCGGGCTTGATGGGTCTTTCTCCAGTTTCTGGCGGAGTTTCAGAATGTGATTATCCACCGTTCGGGTGGAGGGATAGTTTTGATATCCCCAAACTTCGTTCAGCAATTCGTCCCGGCTGATAACCCGATCGGCATTCTGAACCAGGAATTGAAAAGTCTTGAATTCCTGCGCCGTCAGCACGACCGCTGTGCCGTCGCGTTTCACTTCCATCTTCTTGAAGTCTGCCGAGATGTTATCGAAGCTTACAATCTGCACGTCAGGCGTTCTCGCCGTGTGGCGCAACGCAGCCCGGACACGCGCTAAGAGTTCGCGCGGACTGAATGGCTTGGTGACGTAGTCGTCGGCGCCCAGTTCGAGCAGTAAAACTTTGTCGGAAACGTCGGACGCCGCGCTCAACACTACGATCGGCAGAGCAGGAGCGATCGACTTGATTTCCTTACAGACGTCGCGTCCGGAAACCTTGGGCAGGCGCAGGTCAAGAACGACGGCGGCAGGCGCGCATGCCTGGAAACTATCCAGGGCGGCCTTGCCGTCCGACTGCGTTTCCACAGCGTAGCCCTCCGTCTCGAAAAGCCTTCTCAGGGCTTTCTGCACGGCGGGATCGTCTTCCACGACGAGAATTCGGCCTGTAGGTTTTACGGACGGTACCGGGTTCATAGGTCTGCCGGCAGTAAACGGAGTTGCAAAGTTCCCCATATATTATCTCTCGATTGTTCAGAGGGGAGAGCTTCCGGTTAAACAGGCCCCAGGTCGGAAGCGGCTCGACCTCTGAAGCTTACAACGCCTTGGCCACGAATACCCGCATAAAACGGCCTTTTTGACATTCTTTTTACAAACATAAGCCCGTGTCAAAAGCACTTGCGGAAGCGCGTTTGCACAGCCTACGAGGTCCGGAGTCGTGATTTCAGAAGAGTGCACCCGAATGTCTGGTAGGCCGCGTGACCAAGACTTGGGAGCACGAGTTCGCTAGAATTGTGCGCTTGCCTCTCTTCGATCTGAACAATCTCGTCGTAGTCCTAGTACGGACTCGGAATCCTTTGAATATTGGTGCCGCCGCCCGAGCCATGACTAACTTTGGTTCGCATCGCCTTCGTGTCGTCAATCCGTTCCGGCTTGCATTCCGGGAGGCGCGCTCCGCTGTGAACGCAGCTAATGTCCTCAAAGAAGCCGAGGAGTTCGAAGGCATTGCCGATGCGGTCAGTGATTGCTCGTTGGTGGTGGGCACAACCGCGGTGCGCGATCGAAGTCTTTCACAGCCTCCGAAAAGCTTGGACGAAAACGCTTCCGGGCTCATTCGGGTAGCTATGAAAGCTTCTCCTGTGGCCTTGTTGTTCGGATCAGAAAAGATAGGACTGACCAACGAAGACTTCAGTCACTGTCATTGGCTCATGACGATCCCAACCCACCGCGCCAACATCTCGATGAACCTGGGACAGTCGGTTGCAGTCTGTCTGTACGAATTGTCGCGCAGTGCGAATGCCGCGGTGGCAGAAGAAAAATCCGAGCGAGCTACGATCCAGAACACGGAGCAGATTACCGAATGTCTCTTCGAGTCACTCCGCCTCAGCGGATATGTGAAGCCCGGTACCGACAAGATGTTCGAGAGAAAGGCCCGGCAACTTATCCTGCGAATGAAGCTCGAAGCATATGACGCGAAGTTGCTGCTCGGGATGGTTCGTCAGATTGTGTGGAAACTGCGTGAAGCCGAAAAACTTCAGCGCGACACGCGTTCTGAAGAGGCTTGAACCCCGGATCGCTTCAGCTGATAGTGCAGCAGCCATGCACTGGAGGTCGGTTGCCCTGCCGACTGCGGTGGCGCAAATTGCCAATCCTCCGATGCTTTCAACACCTTCCCGGCGAAGTATTTGCTCGGGCCCGCAGATTTGAGTTTCGCGGAAGTCACTTTTCCGGAAGCATCCACTTCAACCCGCGCGGTGATCTTGATTGTTCCCGAGATGGTGTTCTTGGCGCTCTGCGGTATGTCAGGCATTACCTGGTGAAGTACGGAACCCCCGCCGGTTACTGCCTTCTTCGCAGGGTTTGAAGCGTCCGGCTTCGGAGTGGTTGTCGATGGCGGCGCAGCAGCGTGGGACGTGGCTGGCTGGCTGGTGTCCGCAGCCGGTGCGGACGAATCCTTCTCCTTGTTATGGAAGAGCCCCCAGGCGGCGAGCACCACCACAAGAATCACGAGTGGAATCACAAATACCGGCAATCGGCTCGCGTCTGACTTCTTCTCCGGCGGCAATTCGGCAGCCCTCGGCTCCGGTTTCCGCTGCGCCGTCACTTCTACCCGCTTACGCTCAGGTTCGACGGGTGCCGTCCGTCGCACAGGCTGCAGGCGTGTTCGAATTTCCGCAATCGTGCATCGCTTGCTCGGATCGAGATGGAGGCAGTCACGCGTGATTCCGCGGAACGGTTCCGGTAAATTGCCGGGGATTGCCGGATCGTTTTCTGCGACCTGCGCTGCAGGCGTAGCCTGCTGCGTAAGCGCCGCTACGATCGTCACTCCGAGAGACCATACATCGGCGGGCGGCAATACGGTTCCCGATGAACTCTCCGGCGCATCGTAGACCCCAACCTGCCGGCGGTTAATTGCCGGTTCTCCGGCTGACGTCACTTGATCGGTTGACAGCTTGAGTTGGTCGCTCACTACCAGAACGTTCGACGGTTTCAAACGCCCGTGTACCAAGCCCATGCTATGAAGGTCCGACAGCCCGTCCAGCAAAGGGGACAACATCTCGGAAACTTCCGCAGGCGTGAGCGGCCGTTGCGGAAGAATTTGCGACAGGTCCTCTTCCGCGTGCTCCATTACTACGTAGACCAACGGAGTAGAACCGATGCGGGTACGCCCTGCGTCATAGATGGAAATGAGGTGGGGATGTGACAGCTTTGCTGCAGCACGCAGGCGTTCGACCTCGCGGTCTGCCTCTTCACCATCGAACTCGGTCAACTTGATGGCGGCTTTTTCCGCGGGCTTTCCTGGTCGGTCAGTCAAAAAAACCGCACTGTGGTCGGATCCGCCAAGCCACTGTCGGAGAGAGTATTTGCCCTCTACAACGCGGCCCTCCCACGTTTTCCATGCTTCAACTTTGCTCATCCACGCTCCGGCGAACCAACATTCTATGCCATTCCAACGGACTACGGCACATCGTGAAGTTCGCCGGGCACAATTATTTCGATAGAAGCTAGCGGCTCTTGTAGCTGAAGCTGACCTTGGTCTCCTCGTTGAGCACCAGCGGGCGTACAAAGCTGAACGATGTGCCCGCTCGTGGCACCTCAACCGGAACGGGCAGCACTCCGGCGACTCGTTTTTGAAGATTCACAACGTTGGCAGATGCCTGTTGTGGCAAATTTTTTCTCATCTCCTGTGGTTCGGAATAGCTCCGCATCGGGCCACCCACCGTCTCAGCCATTACCGTGACCGTCTCCGCAGGCGAGGCCACGCCGAGTTCAAAATTGAAACTGGCCGGACGGTTCGAATCGTAAGGGGCATTGCGGACGACAGTTCGAAATCCTGAAGCCTCGGCCCTGATCTGAATTGGACCACTGGGCACGTTGGATACGGCCCAGCGGCCTTCCTGATCACTGTTTGTAGTCATCGAGAAGCCGCTGGACGGCGCGCTAACGGTGACTCGCGCATTCGCCAAAACAGCGCCTCCCTGATCGGACAGAATCCCGCCCAGTTGTCCTGCTCCGAGGTAGCCAATGTTCACTGCATCGGCCGACATCATTGTTCCGGTGCCCGAAACACTCATTACATCGGGACGAAACGCGGCAGGCACCAGATCCGCCGCCATCACATTTCCGCCGAAATCCTTCACCTTATATTGTTCCGGCAAAAACACTTCCCAGTGAAGAACGCTGATCGGAATATCCATGATCGGGAGGGTCAGATCGGATCCGCCTTTTTTCGAGAACGGCGTTCCCGCATGCATGAATACGAATGAGACAGAATAGGTATCGGTGGGATGAAATCCGGGCCGCAGCAAGGGCACCCGGCTGCCATCGGGCGCCTGAACGGGCTTCACACGCTCGCCGCCCACTTCGGCGGACAGAATATTCACATCCGGCGGCAGTGAAACCTTCAGGAACGGTTGAGCTTGATTCCTGATGTTCAGCCTGACCTCGGTCAACGATTTGCCCTCGGATGTGACCATCGTCGTCACTACCGCGCTCTCGGCGACAGCCGCGAGTACGCTGCCATCGGGAAACCTCACCCAGTTCAATGACAAGGTCGGAACCTGGTCGGGTTGGCGATGGTAACGAAATGCTGCTTGCGGCGGGAAGTGCGCCAGCGATCGCAGATACGCATTCGTCTCTTTGACGTCCATGCGTTTCAAACCGCCGCCTTCCTTGCTTGAGATTTCGGTTGTTCCCGCGCCTTCTACCAGTACCTCCCCCGTCTCGCGCTGCGCACCTCGAAAGCTCAGAAAGGGCATGTCGGCATGGTCGTCATTCATCGACCGTTCCATTGAAATCAGAAATTCGTGCGTCCGCAGACTCGGCGAATTGACCTTCAGCGTCATTGTCCCTGATTGAATCTCCGTGGAATCCAGAGTCGCCCCGGTTACGCCTGAGACTTCGTATCCGGCTGGTACCTCGAATTGAAATTGCGAGGGTTCACCCTGGATGATCGAAATATCCGCGAGCACAGCGATTCTCATCTCAGCTTCGTTGACCGTTACCAGAGTCTTCTCCTCCGATAGGAAACGCACTTCCCGCGGCACCAGGGGAACGATGACTTCCTGGGTCGTCCACCAGAAGGTTGCAGGCTGGCCCGGAATTAACGTTGCTTCCACCTTGGTGTGCCCGTTTTCCGATTTTCGGTTTGTGATGAGTCCCGCGTTCACGCTGGCAAACGTATGATCCCCGGGGAGCACCAACGAGACCTGAACGCTGCCAGCCGATGGTGTCGGAAACGTGAACGATGCTCGTCCGGCCTCGATCTTCAATGGCAGCCCTGTATCCACAGCGAGCGAAAATTCTGCGGGCCCCGACAACAACGCAACGTGCGCGCCATTTTCGCGGGTCAACGGAAGAACCTTGCCGCTTTGACGCACATCGAGAACGGTCATTCCATTGGCCAGGGAGACCTTGCTGATTCCCTTGCGAAAAACTTCTCCCTGCAAATTCATGATTCCCCGGATGGAATCACTCTGAACTTGCAACGTCACGTCCGCCCGCTTGATCACAAAGGGAAGGGGGGTCTGTTCAATCTTCGGCTTCTTGGCGGCGAGTTCCACCAGCTTGTTGTACTCGTCGAGTGTGAGTGTGACATTCCCTGCGTCCGGTAACGGGAGCTTGAGGTTCTCTTGCGCGCGACACATCGCCACGCAAGCGCAGAACATCGTCAGAACAAGAGTCATCTTTTTCATCGCGAACCTGCCTTTTTGTCACGCTGGAAATCGAGTTGGGCCGCGGGAAACTGGTTCTCGCTCGTAAGTTCGGATACAAGGAATATCGACGGGCCGAATGCCGGGAAATTTACGTTCATCGGCACGATGCCGGTGACCCTTCCGCCGACAGACTTCGCTTTGAAGGAATCGAGCAGGGCCTGCATCACATCTTTCTTTTCGTCTCTATGCCGCTCCTTGTCAGCTTCCGATTGCGGTGAGTTCACCGGCGGGGCCGTCGCCGGTGGCGGAAGATCCACTCGTCCGTTCGACGCTAGTGCAGTCGAGATGGGGGACTGGTACTGCTGTGCCCGGAACGTCCCTTGTTCAGGCGTGATCCGAAACGTCGGCGGGTAGTAAAGCAGCAAGCCGGTCCGTGAGATCGGCAAGTCCAGAGCCGGTAGCGTGATTTGTTGTCGTCCTTTGTCCGACCAGGCCGCAGCTTTCGTGAGATACAAGATCTCGACCTCAAATGCAGGAGGTTCATCTCCGCCTCTCGATTTTTCCAGCGGCAAGAGCAGGTTTCCGTCAGGCGACTGGCCGGGGCGCACAGGCTTTCCCCCCAACGATGCGCTCCAGACGGTCGCTCCCGCGGGCAGACTGAGCTTGACGAAATTGCGCTGGTTGTTCCGCACCGCGTAGCGTGCTTGCACCAGTTCTTTGCCATCGGCACTCATCAGGATTTGATAGCGGGCCTCTTCGATATTTGCCATCAGCACGGCCTGCTGGTCGTAGCGCGCAACGTTCACCTCCAGAGAGCGCGTTGCGCCGGCCTCCCCAGAGCGCGCACGAAACGCGATCAGGGCAGGCGACTGCCGGCTTGCCACCATCTCGCCGAGATCGGTAGCATCCGCCTCTTCCAATCCTTGGGCCTTTTGATCTTTGATCTCACCCGCGCCGAGAATCTCTACCGCTACGCCCCCCGTATCTTTTTCGACGTTGAGAAGTCGCATCAGCGGGACGTCGACGATTCCATCTCGCGGAAGCCGGGCTTCGCCGGCGATCACGAACCGGGCGCTATGTTCGACCGGCTCGAGAAAGGTGACGACCAGTTCTCCATTGCGCATTTCCCAGTCAGCCACAATTGCCCCCGAAACCTGATTGATCGTGAGTCCCTGCGGCAGTTGAAGGTGCACGTTGCGTGCGGCGCCTTGCACAACGTCGACATTCGCCTCCGCGTAGATTGAAGACGAATCCTCGGCCAGGCTGGTCAGTTGGGTCAGTGATCCCCGCATCCGCAGCGGCAATTCCGTGTGATGATCTTCCGTCTTTTTCCTCCACGTGAAGGTCAGCGGCTCATTTCCCCTTCCGTACGCCGTCCATTTCGTTTCGCTGGCACTTTCCGACTTCTCAGAGATCAGGCCTCCGCCAATTTTCAGATCGATCTTGCCGCGCGGCAGTTGAACCGAGGCACGCGTCACACCGGAGTCAGTAGACGGCAGGGAGAAAGTCTCATCTCCGGCTGAGGCGCTTACGGCAACTTCCACCACGAGATCCAGCACCCAGCGCCCCGAGTGCGACAAGAGTGCGGACAGATGTCCAGGTCCTCGCTCCGGAGGTCCTTGAACGAGCGACACCAGCTTTCCGTCAGTGCGCGCCTCGCGCACCAGCAACCCTGCAGGAACCGGCACTCGTGCCCACCCGTCCTTCAACACGTCGACGGTAAGTTCGGCGCGTCCTTCCGCGACCTCTCCCGTGACGGTCAGGTTGTAGTCGACGCGAGTGAGTGTGGCGTCCAGTGGCGGGGGCTCCGGATCGTGTTCAACTGGATAAGCTTTTGCGCGTAGCACCTTGTACTCGTTGATCGGAATAACGACCCACCCAGCGCCATGAATCGAGTCGGACGTTTTTTCTTGCGCCTGGATCGCGCAGGGGAAGAGTAGGGGAGTGAGGAAAAGCGAGAAAAGCAGCGTACGAAAGACGAGTCGTTCGACCTGCAGCAATCCGACATGAAGTGGCAATCTCATAGTTCAACCCTCACTTGAACTGCTGTGCCGATTCGCCTTGTTGAGCGGCAGTTCAGTTATCAGAGAGAGAATGGTCGGCAGCCGAGAAATTGCGGGGATTATTTACTTGGTTACGTTAGGAACCTGAGAGAGGAAACGCTGAGGAATTCCCTCGGGAGAGGGGACTTGGAAAGACCAAACAGGCTGAAAGTAATGCTGTTAAGGGATTGTTAAGACGACACTAAACCTTTCGCCTCTGGCGCGCTGCCTCGTACAAAACGAGGCTCCCGGCGACCCCGGCGTTCAACGACTCCACGCTCGATGCATGCGGAATCGTTATTAGTTCGTCGACCTGGCTCAGCACGGACCGCGGCAATCCCGCGCCTTCATTGCCGATAAACACGGCGAAAGATTCCGTCAGTTTCGCATCATCCAGGGGAGCGCCCTTATGAGAGGACGTTGCCAGCAGCCGCATACCGGCTTCGCGCAATTTGCTGAACAGCTTCTGGGTTGCGTCGCTGGATTTCGCGGCAACGATCGGCAAGCGAAAGATCGATCCCGCCGATGCCCGAATCACCTTCGAATTGATCGCGCTCACCGTTCCTTCTCCCAGAACGATCCCGGCGCTCCCGAATGCTTCGGCTGAACGCAAAATCGTCCCCAGATTCCCCGGATCCTGCAAGCCGAAAACTACGATCAGCGGACCCAAATGTAGGCGCTCCAGCACGTCGTCGAGAGTGAAATCCTTGATTCGGACGAGCGCCGCCACTCCCTGTGGAGACTCGCTTGGCACTGTGGAATCAAACAATTGGTCGCCCAACACCACAGTCTCCACATTCGCGCCGATCTGCGGAAGAAACCGGTCGGCCAGATTCTCGGCCGACTGCCGGAAGAAGATGGCCCGGAACTTTAACCCGCTCCGAATCGCCTCTTCCACAATCTTCAAGCCGTCGATCGCGCAATAGCCATCCTCGGTGCGTTCAGCGTGCGCGAAGGCCTGCCGGAGTTCCTTCGCCAGGCTATTGTGCCGGCCTTCAATGTGGCGTAACCGGCTTCGCGCTGTCCCGCTGTCTGAGGTCCGCTGCATGTTCGTTGGGAGTTCCCTTGTTTCGGCTAAATCATACGCTGCCTCGCGTTGCAGCCTAGCGCAGTATTATGATAGGTTCCGCCGTCCAAATTAATCTGAAGCTGTAGCACTTATTGGAAGGGAGCGCTGTGCGCGCCGAGATCGTAAAAATCAGTTCCCTCACTCCCGAGTCATCCCTGGTGAAGTACGCCGCCGATCAGATCCGTTCCGGTGAAGTTCTCGGCATGCCGACCGATACCTTTTACGGTCTAGCCGCCGACCCGTTTAACTTGCGTGCGGTCGACAAGGTTTACGACATCAAAACGCGCTCCCGCCACAAGCCGCTCTCTCTTCTCATCGAAAGCGTGGATCATGCAGAGGAACTCGCTAAGCCGCTGCCTGAGGAATTCTACGCGCTGGCGCACAAGTTCTGGCCGGGCCCGCTGACGATCATCGTGAAAGCCGGCTCCCGTCTTCCGTTGAAGGTTACAGCCAACACCGGCAACGTCGCGTTGCGCGTGCCCAATGCCGCGATCCCACTCGCCGTAGTTACCGCTGCGGCAATCCCGATTACTGCGACTTCGGCGAACCTGAGCGGCGCTTCGGAATGCACCAGCGCTGAACAGGTTCGTGATCAGTTGCAGGGAAGGATCAGCATCATCGTGGATGGCGGCAATTCTCCGCGTGATGTCGCCTCGACCATCATCGATCTGAGTGACGAGACGGTTCGCTGGCGCGTAATCCGGGAAGGCGCGATTCCAGGCGACGAGATCTCGAACTTCTTCGCACAGGGATGAACGACGATCGAGCCAACCAGCCCATATTTTCGAGCTGGTGGGTTCGTCTGCTGCTTGCTGTTGTCCTTGCATTTCTTGCGCTTCTCATCGTCACCGCGTTTCGGGTGACTCACACTGCTTCGATTGCCGAACTGCATCCCGCCGATGCCATTATCGTTTTTGGCGCGGCGGAGTACTCCGGCCGTCCTTCGCCCGTTCTCCGCGCCAGACTGGACCACGCCCTCGATCTCTTTCATCGCGGGTTCGCCCCCGTCGTCATCACGACGGGAGGCGCGGCTCTCGATCCCACCTTCAGCGAAGGGGGTGTGGGGCGGGATTACCTGATGCACCATGGCGTTCCGGAACGCAGCCTAATCGCCGAGACTCAGGGCAGCGACACTTCGGAATCCGCGACGCGCGTGGCTGTCATCATGCGCGCCAACGGACTTCACAGTTGCGTCGCCGTGAGCGATGCCTATCACGTCTTCCGAATCAGGAAACTACTCGAGCATGAGGGGCTCGGTCCGGTGTATGTCGCGCCCCGCCCAGACTCGCGTCCGCGCAATATTTTTCAACGGGGAATCGCCGCGTTGCGCGAAGCCACCAGCTATCTGTTGTGGAATGTGGGAATCCGGTAGGTTCCGCCAAAAGGGATCACAACTCAGAAAACGTCGATGCCATTCGTCGTTCGAATCTTGAACCAATCGTATCGCAGGTTGTTCTGCATCAGGCCGGCGCGCACTTTTCCGAAAACATGCTGGATGCGAACCTCAAGCTGGCCGTTCTTGGTGGATTGCAACTGATCGTTTCTCGCTCCACGCATTTCAGCCATTTGCCGGCTTTGACACTTTTGATAGTCCTGGCTTTGCTGGCAAAGTTCGTATCCGTTGCTCTGATTCGCCTCGCGTAAGACTCTGATGTCGAGGTTCTCCTGGATCGCTCCCGCTAGCATCTCGTCATAGCGCTCATACCAGATGCGGACCGCTCGTTCAGTTTCTTCGGGAGTGTGACCCTGTTTGTACTTGGCAATTGCAGCGACCACCTCGTCCCCGTTCTCCGCGCCTTCCATCCGCAACTTTGGTAGCGGACCTGAGACTGCCTCCATGTCCTCATCGGTAAACACTTTTTTGGCGCGGGCGGCCTTCTGTGCTTTCGCATCCCGCGCAGCAGCCGCGATCGAGTTGTCGGAAGATGCCGAGCCGGACGTGGACGATGCTTGCGAATCCCGCACCGCGGTTTGCGAAGAGGCAGCAGGCAGCGCAAGAAAGCCGAGAGCCAGAAATACAAGCGCAAGCAGGATATTCCCGACCGGAAAACGAAAATAACCGATGCGATACATCGGTTTCAATGCTAAGAGTCCCCGGCATGGGCGCGGAAGATCACCAAAGTTTTGTGATCCTCCGGGATCGTAACCTCCTTCTGAACGGGGAGCGCCAGCATCGTTGTGACCACAATCACAGTATGCCTGTCAGCCCGTTTGTCTCCGCAACTTCGTAGTGCGAAGCCTTCGCATCGTGCCGCGAGAGGAACTTCAAGCGATCCTCGGGAATGATCGACGTCTCGTAGTCGTTTCCCGCGACGGCCCGAATGTCGTCGATCGATTCCCATAGCAGAATGGTGATGAATTCGACCTGTGGCCCCGCATTCCTTCTGAGCAAATAACTTCCCCGATATCCCTTCGCCTTGCTGATCCCTGGCAGCAACTCAGGCTTCAACATGGCTTCATAAGAGTCCGCGTGCTCAGGTCTCGTATACCCGTGCCACACTCTCGCGATCATGTTTATCTCCCCCTACCACGACATGCGCTTGCGAAGCTCCATGATGTGTGCGACGTGATGTCTGCCATGCCATGCGTAGAGTGCAAGGTTCTCCTCCAACGTCATCGTTCCTCGCTCCGGATGTCGGAGCTTGCGCTTCCAGTCGTCAGAGGTGAGAGAGCGCAGCAGTCGAACCCAGCGATCGTGGAGCGAATCCAGCAATGTAAGTGAAACCTCGACCGGGGTCTCCTTGGTGTCGGCCAGCTTTGCCCAGCGATCCTCGGCATAGGGCTTGATGGTTGGTTCATCCTCCGTGAGTGCCAACTTAAATCGCACGTACGAATTCAGATGACTGTCAGGTACGTGATGCACCACCTCCCGCACGGTCCATCCTTCGGGGCGATAAGGGGTGTCCAGTTGTGAGTTGCTCAATCCTTGAATCGACGCGCGCAACTCTGCCGGAGTTTGTGCAATCTGCTTCAGCAGATCTTTTTTCTGGTCATCCGTTGAGGGGCCCTCGTAACGGAACTTGCCAACAGGGAACCGCAGATCATCCATCACGTCTCCTTTGAAATGTTGGAATCTAAGAGGTTAACACCACTGCTGGTGCTGGGAATGCCGAAGCCACTATCACTTTGGCTACGATTTTCGATTCCCCATGCCGTGCATTTGATGCATCAAATGTTCTTTGTACGCTAAACTCTCTCTGCTTGTTGGGTTTAGCCATTAACTTCGGCGAGAGGCGCAGAAATCGCCCAAGACGCCTGCGAGGGAACTATGCCGTCGTCGGTCTGGTCCGGACACTTAACTTTCGGTCTCATTTCCATGCCTGTGCGCCTTTTCTCCGGCGCTCGTAGCTCTGGCATCTCCTTCAACATGCTTCACCGAACCGACAAATCACGTCTGAAGCAGCAGTACGTCTGCCAGGCGGAGAATGTTGTCGTCGATCGAAGCGATATGGTGAAGGGATACGAATTTCGCAAGGACGAGTACATCGTCATTGAGCCCGACGAGATCAAGAAGATCGAGCCGCAGACCGCCAAGACAATGGAGATCCTCGAGTTCGTAAAAACCAGCGAGGTCGATCCTGTCTACTTCGAATCTTCGTACTACATGATGCCGGAGGAAGCAGGCCGCCGTCCCTACGCCCTGCTGACCAAGGCTCTCGAGGAAAGCGAGTACGTCGCCATCGCCAAGATCACCATGCACAACCGTGAGTACACCGTGTTTCTGCGCCCTCACGAAGGCGGCATGATGCTCCACACGATGTATTACGCCGAGGAGGTCCGCAAGGTCGAGGGATTCGGCGCTCCCGACGTCGAACTCAAAGATGCCGAAGTAAAAGTCGCGCATCAGTTGATCGAGGCCCTCGCCGATGAATGGGACCCTGAGAAATACAAAGACACTTTCCAGGAAAATCTCAAGAAACTCATCGAGACGAAGTTGGAAGGCGGCGAAATTGCTGCTGTGGAAAAGCCAAAGAAACTCGCTCCTGTCGTCGACTTGATGGCGGCCCTGAAGCAGAGTCTGGCCCAGATGGAAGGCAAGAAAAAGCCAGCAGCAACGGCCGGGGGCGAACGTCCTGCAGCCGCCGTAGCAAAATCACGCCGCGGACGTTCATAGGGAACTCGCGGCTATCCAAATCGCTTCACGCCGAGCGGAACGCTGCCGCTGGATCCTCGCCTCCGTCTCTCGGGCATCCCTCGCCTGAGCCCGCGCATCCTTTGCTAGGAGCCGTTAAAAGCCGAGAACGGGTCTCCTTCCTTGGCGCATAAGCGAGTCAGCGATTACAATATTCAATTCTGTCATTTGAGTAGGAAGTCTGCTTCGGGGTGCCGATGATTGTTAGACGTGTGGGTGGGCTGGCCGCGCTTGCGCTGGCAACGATGATCACTATTTCTTGCGGCGAGGTCTACCGTCCGGTCGTCATTCCGGTAAATCCGACGCCGCCTAGCCCCTCAGCCTTCCACGCCGTGTTTGGGATCAATAACAACGCATCATTCAATCCCGGGACCGCCCTTCAGATCGATGTTTCCGGCGATACTAACGTCGGTGTGGCGAATATGGGCGTCAACCCGACTCATGCTACCGCCCTTCCCAACAACTCTCGCGTGTTCGTGGCCGGGGCAGGCAGTATGTTCGCCGGAAATGCCGACGTGGTTACCGCGTTCACCCCTGCGGGAGCAAGCTCCGTCGCTAGCGGTCTGGGGAATCCGACGACCTTCACCTTTCCTAATTTCGGACCGATCAATCCGACCACCGGCGCGCCGCAGTGGACTTGTTCCTACCTGCCGGATTTCCTGACGACGACCCAGGCCACCGCGGTCTACGTCGCGAACTATGGCGTGGACAACGATCCTGCATGCCTCTCGAATCTCGCAAGCACCGATTCCGTCGCTGCTTTGAATCTGGCATCGAGTTCGATCGGCACTATCACATATCTTCCCGCCGGCTCTCATCCGGTCGCACTCGCGGAGACCGCGAACGCCCAGCACCTCTATGTTGTGAATCAGGGCAACGACACCGTCGTTGATCTTTCACCGATCGACCTTTCCACGCTTGCGACCATCTCAGTCGGCGCTACGCCCGTGTGGGCAGTCGCGCGTCCGGACAACCAGCGCGTGTACGTTCTGACCCAAGGCGCTGGAACGCTGGTTCCGATCGACACAGCGTCCGAGACCGTTCTTCCCAGCCTGACGAACCTCTCGGTTGGAGCGGGCGCAAATTTCCTTCTCTACGATCCGCACCTGAATCGTCTGTATGTCACCAATCCCGTTGCGGGGACCGTGTCCGTTTTCTCTGCGACCGGTGGCACAGATCTCAGCGGCACTCCCAACGACACACCGTTGCTGCTTTCGACAATCTCAATGACCGCGGGCTCGAATCCGCCGTGCTCGACGGCCTGCTCTCCCGTCTCCATCGCTGCGCTTACGGACGGTTCCCGTTTCTACGTTGCGAGTTATGCGTCGCAAACAGCGTGCTCCGACCCCAGTGTCGGCAGCGCGGCGCCGTGTATCGTTCCGATGCTGACCGTATTCGACGCGCTTAGCATGACCCCGAAGCAGCCGACCTCGACGCTCCTGCCCTCATCTTCCTCGTTATCTCTGCTGGGACCGCCGGTGTTCGCCGCCGCGCAGTATGCGGTCGCTCCGGTCGCCTCTTGTGCTCCGCCTACGACCTATGCTCCGGGGACAACCCGCTTCCGCATGTTCACCACTGCGGCTTCCGACAGCAGCCACGTCTACGTCAGTATTTGCGATGCGGGCACCATCGCCGACGTTAAGACCACCACGAGCACGATTTCCAGCGGAGGAAATAACACGCCGGACATCTTGATTACGGATATCACCGCGCCATTCGGCAGTTGCACAGACACCGGCTGCAGCGCGCCTGCTGTGATCACCTCATTCTCGATTCAAGCTGGCTTGGCGACCTTCCAGGCGAGCAACAACTTCATCCCTGGGGTTAGGGTCGCAATTACCGGACTGACCAGCTCAGCCGGAACGCCACTCAACGGCCTGACGCTCACCGTCGTCGCCACCGGGCTTTCGCCGGCTCAGTTTGAAGCAGTTGTCTCGGCTGCGGATACCGGATCTACGACCGACGCAGGCAACGCCGTGCCGCTTTCGCCTGCGCAAGCACCCATCTTCCTGCTAGCTGGGCAGTAGGCATAGCGCCTCCGCAGAACTCCGACGAAGCTTGAATACATAGGAATGCGAGAGCGCTGATTCAGCACCCTGCATTCCCGATTTGTTCTGCGGAAGAATTAAACTTTGGCTGGAACTTCTTCTTTCACAGCTTCTCGCGCCGCGTAGTGCGAGGCCACATAGTCGTCGAGAATATCGATGAACTCCGCGACAATGCGGTCACCTTTCAGCGTCGTAAACAGCCTTCCATCGACGTACACAGGTGCCTTGGGCTCTTCGAAGGTACCGGGCAGGGAAATACCGATGTTGGCGTGCTTGGACTCTCCCGGGCCGTTCACCACACATCCCATGACAGCCAGCTTCATTTCCTCGACGCCTACATAACGTCCCTTCCAGGACGGCATCTGCTCGCGCAAGTATGTCTGAATCTGTTCTGCCATTTCCTGGAAGAACGTGCTCGTCGTCCGCCCGCAGCCTGGACAAGCCGTGACCTGCGGTGTGAAGCTGCGAATGCCCATCGACTGCAGGATTTGCTGCGCGACGCGCACTTCCTCGCTGCGATCGCCTCCGGGGGCCGGAGTCAGCGAGACACGAATCGTATCGCCAATGCCTTCCTGCAGCACGACGCCCATCGCGGCGCTCGACGCCACAACGCCCTTCGCGCCCATGCCCGCTTCGGTAAGACCGAGATGCAACGGGTAATCGCAACGTGCGGCCAGTGCGCGGTAAACATCGATCAGATCCTGAACGCCGCTGACTTTCGCGCTGAGAATGATCTGATCGGCTCGCAGCCCGAATTTCTGTGCCAGCGCCGCCGAATTCAGTGCGCTGACCACCATCGCTTCCATGGTGACTTCCCGAGCGTCCAAAGGCTCCGCGAGTCGCGAATTTTCGTCCATCATGCGAGTCAGCAGAGTCTGATCCAGCGATCCCCAATTCACGCCGATCCGCACGGGCTTCTGATATTTCACCGCCACTTCGATCATCGTGCGGAAGTTCGAATCGCCGCCGCGACCGATGCTGGCATTTCCTGGATTGATCCGGTACTTCGCTAGATCGCGCGCGCACTCGGGATACTTCGTCAGCAACACGTGGCCGTTGTAGTGGAAGTCCCCAATGATCGGAACACGTACGCCCTGCTTGTCGAGCTGCTGGACGATGTGGGGCACTGCCGCCGCGGCTTCTTCGTTGTTCACAGTGATACGAACCAGCTCAGAGCCGGCTCGAGCCAGCGCCGCGACCTGCAGCACGGTGGAAGGGATATCTGCCGTATCGGTGTTGGTCATCGACTGCACCACAACTGGTGCATCCGAGCCCACGCGCACACCACCAACCACGGTAGTTACGGTTTTTCTGCGTTGAATCGTAGCCATTGGGAATTACTAGTTTATCACGGTGAAGGGGACGTCCTTGTGCTGCGGGTCCACTCTTAAGGAGCCTCGAAAGCCCTCGCAGTCCCCTCCAAATGCCTCAGAACTAACCGGCTTCCGCCGGACGCAGTGTCCAGTCCCGGCTCAGACCCGGAGCCTGCCGGGAATAGATCGCCTTCACAACGTGCTCCGCGTCCCTGCCAACCCCCGTCACCGTCGCTGAGGTCATTGAGTGCAGGAAATGGAGTCCCACGAAGTAAAGACCTGGAACCTTCGCCACCACTCCGCGTTCGTGTGCCGGGCGCCCATCCTCACCGAACGCAGGCAAATCGATCCACGTGAACCCCGGCTGATATCCGGTACACCAGATGACATTTTGAACGTCCAGCGTCCCGCCTTCTGCCAACAGTGGCTGTCCATTCCGAACACCGACCACCTTGCCGACGCGCTTGATGCCGGCGTCGACAAGATCCTGCGGCTTGACCCTGACCAGAGGGCTCGCCTGAGTGAGCATCTTTGGTCGAGCCTTCCGTCCCATCGGAGTGCTCGTCGTGAGCACATGATGTCCCAGAAAACGGATTAGTCGAATCAGAAAGTGTCGAGCCACGAACGTGTCGATGGGCCACGGGATGTGCCCCGATTCTTTCCCTGCAATCCATGTCGGATGACGCTTCGCCACGTCGATCGCGATGTCAGCTCCAGAATTTCCCACGCCCACGACCAAAACTCCGCCATCGCGAAGTTGCGAAGGATTTTTGTACTTATGAGAATGGACTTGCACGATCCCCGCACTCAACGCCGGAGCGAACGCCGGAGTGTTCGGAACCTGGTAGTTCGCCATCGCTACGACGACGTTATCAGCCTCAAAGAGTTGACCCCCGGCCTCGATCAGAAATCGGCCGTCGTCCTTCGAGAGGCGGTCCACCTTGGTGCCCCCGAGCACGGGAAGGCGAAAATGCTTTGCATAGGTCTCCAGGTGATCCGCTATCTGATCCTTGGTGGGGAAAGCGTCTCCCGGTCCCGGATACGCAAAGCCCGGCATTTGCACGTACCGTGCGGGGCTGAACAGACGTAGCGAATCCCAGCGGTTTCTCCAGGCGTCGCCCACACGCTGATTGGCATCGAGAATCAGGAACGATTTCCCGCGTTTCGCCAGAAAGTACCCGGCGGCGAGTCCTGCCTGGCCGGCTCCAATCACGATGGTATGAACCCGCTCTGCTCGAAATTGGCTTTTCATAATCACCTCTCCAGAAGATGAGAGTAGAGGGATCCCGGATTCACCGCATCGAACAAAGTACCCATCATTTTGAAATATTTTTAGTGGGTAATTCTATGTAGGAGCCTATACGAGCTGGTTCTCGTAGGCGAAGGCCGTCGCTGCGGCACGAGAGGGAAGGTCGAGCTTATTGAAGATGTTGCTGACATGACGAGCCACGGTTTTTTCGCTGATATTCAGCGCGGTTGCGATCGCTCGATTGGTCTTTCCCGACGCGATCAGCTTCAGAACCTCAATCTCGCGGGCCGTGAGCGGACTTTCACCTTTCGCAGCTCTTTGGGTTGAAATTGCTTTCGTCCGTGAAAGATCGGGCGCCGCTCCCAGTTTCTTGAAGATCTCGCAGGCCAGTTCCAGTTCGAGGGTTGCGGCGTCGCAATCATCCATGGCCCTGCAAGCTTTCGCCATGAAGACGCGTGTGAGCGCCGCCTCGTATGGAGCATCCAGTTCGCACCAGGTCTCCCAGGAACGGCGCAATTCCGACAAGGCCCGCTTTGCATCTTGCTCGGCAAGCAGGACCACCCCGTTCGCCCGCGTTGACATGGCGTGAAGCAGCGGCGCATCGTAGCGATTCGCGATTGCGGCTAGCTCATCCGCTCCGGCGCGCGCCGCCGTGACGTCGTTGACGGCGACCATGATTTCTATGAAGGCATCAAGCGCCCGGGCGCGGCTACCGTACTCGCGAACCTCGTCCATGATCCGGCGTATGACTGCGCTGGCGGCCTCGGTCTGTCCCTGTGCGAGGCGCAATAACGCGAGCCCCGGCTGCGCCGACCTCTGCCACCGGCTAGCCTCCCGGTACGCTTCCTCGGCCGACTCGAATTCTCCGCGCAGCCGATACAGCTCCGCCAGCCGGTAAAACGCTGCTCCGGCTTCCGCTCTCGGCGTCGGTTCACTCAATTTTTGACATGCTTGTTGCGCTTCGTCGATCGCATCCTGCCACGCCCCATGAAGCTGCAAAATTTCAGCGCGTCGTATCCGGCAATGCCCGCGGTATGGAACGATGTCGGGTTGCGCCGCGCACCAGTTTTCCAGCGCGGATGTCCATTCCTGGGCCCGGCGAAGGTCAAAGATTTCTCCGCATGCATCAAGGACACTGCAATACACGCCGCCCGCCGTCAGGGGAGAAACTTCGCCGGCGGTAACCGAAATCATGGCCTCATCCAGCAAAGCAACCCCGCGGCCGAGGTCTCCCTGGCGGATCAGCGCACGGCCTTGGCCCTGCCGAGCGAGAACCGTGAGGTCTGCATCTCTAAAACGCTCGCCGATTTTTGCCGCTTCAAGGAATGCGTCGTATGCCTTAACGCCATCGCCGGAGTGCGCCAGTCGGTAGCCCACGGGAAGAAGGAGATAGCCTCTCTCCACGCAGTCGGGGTGTTCGTCCAGCAGTCGTTCGGCGCGAGAAAGCCAGCCGCTGGCCACGGCGAGATTGCCGCTCAGCAAGGAATTGAAACCTAACCAGAACGCGCACCGAGCCGCGAGTTGCGTTTCACCGCGGCTTAGGAAAGCCTGATGCGCGCGCGCTAGAATCTCTCCGCCTTCGCGGTCTTTGCCGATCAGCAGGCTGGCTTTCGCCAATTCGACGAGATCGATTGGATCGAGAGGTTGTTCAGCGTCGGCCGCCGTCAGATGGGTTACAGCCTCTGCCCATCCTTGCATGCGCAGGCACTCTCTTCCACGGTCCAGCGCCTGCGCGCGAAGCGCAGGCTTTTTCACTGTGGCAGAACGACTCATAGTGCAACTGATTTTACGGTAGGCGGTCTGCTAACCCAGGAATGGTCTTCATCAAGTCATTGTAGATGACCATTACAGCGAACAGTACGAGGAAGACGAACGCAGCCTGATAGACCCGTTCCTTGATATTCATGCTGATGTCACGCCGCATCAGGCCTTCGATCAGCAGGAACAGGATCACGCCACCGTCGAGAATGGGAATCGGCAGCAGGTTGAAGATGCCGAGGTTGAGGCTGATCGCAGCCGTCAGGCTCATCAGCGGAGTCCAGCCCTTTCGTCGAGCGGCTTCTCCCGCAGCTTGTCCAATACGGATCGGACCTTCGATGGAGCGCATGGAAATCTTGCGCTGAGCCATTTTCTTGACCAATTCCAGGATCAGCAGGGCGTTCTGCTTATTCTCGCGAAGCGAAAGGCTGAACGCCTCGGCGAAGGGAAGCGTCTTCACTTTCATCTGCAAACTGCCGATACCGATGCGATAGGTCTTGTCGTACAGCACCGGCTGAACCGTGAAAGCCTTCTCCTGGCCATTACGCTGTACTGTCAACGTGATCGGCTTGTCCTTGGTGATCTTCAGAGTCTCGATCATGGCCGCCAGCGCGGGCATTGGCCGACCGTCCAACGTTAAGATCCTGTCGCCTTCCTTCAGTCCAGCCTTGTCGGCTGGCATGCCCTCGACCAGATCCGTGATCGTGACCGTCTGCTCTTTCGGAGCCCAGCCTGCAAACCCGATCTGATCGACGCCGCTAGGTTCCGGGACGACCGTCTTGTCCAGCAGTTTCCCGCCACGTTCGATCTGAACTTCAAGCGGCTGGCCCGGACTCAGCATCTCTCTCAGGCCTACCTGTTCCCATGTGGGATTCTCGATCCCGGCTACTTTCGTGATGCGATCTCCAACTTCGAATCCTGCTTTCGCCGCAGCCGTGTCCTTCAACACCCAGCCGATCACCGGAGCTTGGTCGTCAACCGCTGGATATTCGTAGTGCACCATGTACACGGTAGTAAGCAGGATGATCGCCAGCAGGATGTTCATCGTGGGCCCGGCAATCGCGATAAGGAAACGATGCCAGCGCGAGTGATTCAAGAATTCCCGTGGATCTTCCGTACGCTGATCCATCGGGTTCTCGCCGCTCATCTTGACGTAGCCGCCAAGAGGGATTGCGTTGATCCGATAATCCGTTTCGCCTCGCCGGAAGCCGATGAGTCGCTTGCCGAAGCCGATGGCAAACTGCTCCACGCGCACACCCAGCCATTTCGCCACGGCGTAGTGGCCAAACTCGTGGATCAGAATCATGAAGCCAAGAACCGCTACGACAGCGACAAGAGAGGTCAGAAAATCGGACATATTTGAGTTTGAGGTACGTGCACTCCCTCTATTAGATTCCAGAACTACGCGAAAGATGTTGCGCGGGGACGATCCGCAATCCGGGCCACGCGATCGCTCGCTTCCCGCCGTGCTTCAACATCTGCTTCCAGCACCTTCTTAATAGAACCCGGCGGAGTGTTGCTTGTTCCGCCCAGAACCTCTTCAATTACTTTCGGGATCTGATCGAACCGTATCCTGCCCTCGAGAAATGCCGCGACCGCGACCTCGTCCGCAGCATTAAGCGCGACCGTCTTTGCGCCCCCCGCTTCCACCGCTTCGTACGCAAGGCGCAGGCAGGGAAATTTTTTCAGGTCGGGTGGGCTGAAGTCCAGATGACGCAAGTCACTGACCGCAAAGCGTAGGTCCGATTGAATCCGCTCAGGATATGTTAAGGCATAAAGGATCGGCAGGCGCATGTCCGTGACCGAAAATTGGGCCAGGATGCTGCCGTCGATGAACTCCACCATCGAGTGAATCGTCGACTGCGGATGCACAATCACGTCCACCTGAGAGGCCGGAAGATCGAATAGTCGGCACGCCTCGATCACCTCAAAGCCTTTATTCATCAGGGTTGCGGAGTCAATGGTGATCCGCTTGCCCATCTTCCAGGTGGGATGATTCAGCGCCTGCTCGACGGTGATGGAGACAAATTCGGACTGCGGAGTGTTTCTGAACGGCCCACCGGAAGCTGTAAGCCATACGCGTTCAACTTCTTCCATGCGCCCGCCGCGCATGCACTGGTGTACCGCATTGTGTTCGCTGTCGATCGGCAATAATGGAACGCTCTGCTTGCGTGCCTCCGCGGTGATCAGCTCGCCCGCCGCGACCAGGCACTCCTTGTTCGCAAGTCCAATCGCCTTGCCTGCGCGAACCGCTTCATACGTCGCCTCCAGGCCAGCTACACCGACGATCGCGCTCACCACGAAATCGACCTCCGGATGAGTCGCCACCTGCACGGTTCCAGCCGCGCCGTGAACGACTTCAATCTCGGCAAGCCCTTCCTTCTTGAGCCGCACTCTCAGAGCATCCGCGTCTGCCTCCGCAGCGAGCGAAATCAGTCGTGGATGCCACCTTTTCGCCTGCTCAAATGCAGACTCGAGGTTGCCTCCGGCGGCAAGCGTAACGATTTGAAATCGGTCAGGGTAGGACTCCGCGACGCTTAAAGTGCTGCGTCCGATCGAACCCGTCGATCCCAGAATGGCAATACGTTTCATGAGGACAGGCCCTTTATTTTACGCGTTTCTGGGTCGAATCTGGAGATTGAACCCTGGGAGAGCTACTGCATAACGCGCCAAGCCGCAAAGTACCACAGCACCGGCGCGGCAAAGAGCAGGGCATCGATGCGATCCAGCATGCCGCCGTGGCCCGGCAACAGCGCTCCCGAATCTTTCACTCCCGCTCCGCGCTTGATCAAGGACTCCACCAAGTCTCCCAGTTGTGCCGCGACATTGAGAACGACTGTTAAGAGAATGATCGGACCCATTGCCGGCTGTTCAAGCCCGAACAACCCATCCCGTTGCTGAATCAGCCCGGCGCGCAACATCGCGGAACTCAATGGCAGAGCGTAATGAAACAGCAGCCACCCCACGGCCACGCTGGCCAGCACCGAGGCTGCCGCGCCCTCCCACGTTTTCTTCGGGCTGATTCGCGGAGCCATCAGATGACGGCCCATCGACTTTCCGACAAAATAAGCAAAAATGTCTCCGGCCCAGACCACCAGTAGCAGATAAAGAAGATAAAACGCACCCGCCCACTGCTGCCGAAGCTGCACCAGCATTCCCATCGGAAGAGCGATATAGGTGAATGCAAAAACCGAAGCCGCCGCCGCCGGATACCCCGTGCTCAGATCCTCACTTCGCATGGCGCGCGTGAGAAAAATAAATGGCGCAAGCGCCGCAGCGAATCCAAGGCAATACACGAACACCGCCGTCGAGAGAAGCGGCTTGTCGTTCCCCACGTCAAAAGCCAGCAGCAAGAAGAAGATCCCGGTGAAGATATGGGTCAGCAGCCGCATGGGCTTCACGCCATACGATTCGGTGAGCTTCAGAAATTCATGAATGGTAAGCAGGGCCACGATGCCTGCAACCACAGCCAGCACCGATACCGGCGCCCGCAGAATGAGCACCAGCACAATCGGAATCAGCATAACTGCAGTGACAATGCGTTTGATCAAGGAAAGTGTTTGCGCCGGAAAGGTGGCCGGGCAATTATAACGAGCGCCGCCCGCGAAAATGTTTTGCCTTAGTGAACCTTCGTGTCCTTACTGGTTCAAGCCTTTACGGTTTCCGCAGGAGAATGCGAGTCACTGTGGTTGAGCCCACCGTAACGGCGCTCGCGCTTCTGATATTCCGCAATGCCTTCCAGCAGATGAACGCCGCGGAAATCCGGCCACAAAGTCGGAGTGACATAAATCTCAGCATAGGCAAGTTGCCAGAGCAAGAAGTTGCTCAAGCGCATTTCCCCTGAAGTCCGCACCACCAGGTCCGGATCCGGCAAGTGGCGCGTGTACAGATGCTGCGACACCGCGTCTTCATCGATGTGCAAATGATCGACTCCGCCATTCTGCGCCGCCGCGTGAAGCATCGACCGGAACGCGTCCACTATTTCGCTGCGCGCGCTGTAGTTCAGCGCCAATGTCAGCACCATCCCGGTATTGCGTCCAGTCGCTTCGCGAGCCCATGCCATGCGCTCCTGCACATCGCCCGGCAACTCGTGCTGACGTCCAATGTATTCCAGCCGGATGTTGTTCTTGTTCAGTGTGGGCACTTCTGCCTTCAGATAGCGGCTGAGCAAACCCATCAGAAATCCGACCTCGCTGGTCGGGCGCTTCTTCCAGTTCTCCTCGGAGAAGGCGTAAAGAGTCAGGGCAGGTATCTTGATCCGGGCCGCCGTTTCCACTGTCGAACGCACCGATGTGACTCCGGCGCGATGTCCGGCGACTCGCGGCATGTGGCGCCGCTTTGCCCAGCGCCCATTGCCATCCATGATGATTGCGATATGTCTAGGGAGCCCCGCCGGATCAAGCCGCCGGTAAACTTCGCTTTCCTTACGATCCAGCCCCTCGGGTACTTTGTGGTGCAAAGTGACCTCTCCAAAAAGAGGCTAACACATAGGGGAACAGGCTGGCAATGACACAAAGCATGCGAGTCTGGCACGGTTGGACTGTGCCGCCTGCCAGTTTCTCTTTCGCCAAAATCCTGGCAGATGAAAGATTTAGCGCGCTTCCTCCGGCACCACTTTGAACTCGAGTTTCTCCGTCCAGCGCAGCACCGTCAGGACGCAGCTCACGCCCACCCGAACCTCCGTCAATAGGCGATGCAGGTCGTCCACACCGGCTACAGGCTGTCCTTCGAGCGCCACAATAATGTCGCCTTCACGCAGTCCTGCGCGTTTTGCCGGGCTCTCATCCTCAACCGAAAGCACCATGGCGCCAGTTTCTTTTTGCAGATCATAAAAACGCACGACTCTCCTATGAACCGGCACCGTCTGTCCCGAGAGCCCGATGTAGCTTCGCCGGATTCTTCCGTCCCGCAAAAGACGGCTGGCAACGAATTTCGCCGTGTTGATTCCGATGGCAAAGCAGATTCCCTGCGCCGGCAGAATGGTCGCGGTGTTTACGCCAATCACCTTCCCAGCCGAATCGACCAGCGGACCGCCGGAGTTTCCGGGATTCAACGCCGCGTCGGTCTGGATCACATCGTCAATCAGTCGCCCGGAATACGATCGCAGCGAACGCCCAAGCGCGCTCACGACCCCGGCCGTCACCGTCGACTGGAACCCGTACGGAGCGCCGATCGCAATGGCAATCTGCCCCACGCGCAACTTCTGCGAATCTCCAAGAGTCGCGACAGTCAATCCCGGATCATCGAATTGAGGCCGCTCCAGCCGGATCACAGCCAGGTCGCTTGCCGGATCTTCTCCGATCAATGTCGCGGGCATGCGTCGGCCATCCGGCAATGTCACCGCAATTCGTATCGCCTCGTGCACGACGTGGCTGTTCGTGAGGATGAGCCCGTCCGGCGTGAACACAAATCCGGAGCCGCCACCCTGTCGTTCGCGGGGCTCGCCCGAGCGAGTTCGGACCGGCGCCTGGTGCACCTCAATGTGTACAACCGAAGGGCTGACATGCTCCACCGCGCTGGTCACGGCACTTGAATAAGCATCCAACAGGGAACCGTCCGCGACACTCGAGCCGCCAAGCGCCCTCGAATATCCCTGGGAATGGCCGTTCCCGGCGATCCCCTCCGAATGCGGAGGCCCGTCCACTCCAACGAAAATGTTCTGATTCTTTTCCAATCCCATGCTGGATAGATGAAGATCAATCTATTTGGGATTCAACCGCCCCAGGAGCCTAGCTAGGGCCGAGAGCCGAAAAAAAAGCCGGGACCAGAGGATGGTCCCGGCATAGTGTTGGCTGGTTGCCCGGATAAAACTTTGAAACTTTCCCTCCCTACGCAGTCCGCCGCGGTCGAATCGTCAGATCCCTCACCTGCGTGAGGATGCTGGACATCTGCATGCCATTCAACTGAGTGACAAATGGCAGCAGCTCGGCGATGAATTGATCCTTCATCAATTCGTTGATCTCTTCCTGGCGGCTGCGTTCTCCGCCGCTGAGCAGTTCGGGCACAGTGACCTCCAGTGCGCGCGCCAGCCGTTCCAGGGACGACAACGTAGGCGTGGCCTTCTCGTTCTCTATCTTCGATACATAAGTGCGGGGCACCGCCATTCTTCCGGCGAGTTGCCGCTGGCTAAGCCCGCTGCGCAATCGCAGCGAGCGGATGGAGGTCGCTAAGTTCAGATGTCCGCGGCCAGTCCCCGGTATGGGCATCATCACCGGTTGTGCCACCACCATGGGTTCCGGCTCCGGTTCCTCGTCCAGAGACGCATGGCAGCGTCGGCAATTGTTATTGGTTGTGCGGAACTGAACTAACAGGCAGTGATCGCAACGAACGACTTCCCTTGAATCTACAGGGGCTAGGGTCGTAGCCATCGGGTTGTGGGAGTGCCAGAGCGGGCCCTCCTTACAGCTCACAAAGCAGGAACTCTTATGGGGGAGAGGTCTACTGCAGGGACAATCTGCGGCATGCGCCTTGTGGAAGTCAAGAATAAAATGCACAAAAAGTGCAGCACCTGCTTTAGCATTTCTCGAATCAAACTTTGAGATCCACAAAAACAGGGGAACTGATGATAAATCGCGAGTCGGCGTACTGTTTACTAACTGAGTTCACCCAATCAGAAAGTTTGCGCAAGCACGCTCTTGCTGTCGAGGCTTGTATGCGGGCATGTTCCCGCAAGTTCGGCGACGGCTCTCCTGAAGCCGAAAGTCTTTGGGGAATGGTCGGCCTCATCCACGATTTCGATTACGAACGCTGGCCAACGCCCGAGGAACACCCGTACAAGGGAAATGAAATCCTCAGGGAGCGCGGCTACTCCGACGACATCCGCCGCGCCATCATGTCGCACGCAGAATATTCGGGCGTCTCCCGCGATTCGCCGCTGGAAAAATCTCTCTTCGCCTGCGACGAACTTGCCGGATTCATCACCGCTGTCGCCTTGATCAAGCCGGGGAAGTCTCTTGCCGAAGTCGACGTGAAGTCTGTCCGAAAACGAATGAAGGACAAAGCATTCGCCCGCAAGGTGAACCGTGATGACATCATCAACGGAGCTGCCGACTTGGGAGTCGAACTGGATGAACACATCGGTTTCTGCATCGAAGCGCTCAAGCCGATCGCGAAGGATCTGGGCCTCGACGGAAGCGCTGTCACTACCCCCGCTGATAAAAATAGCGTGCAAGCCTGATTTGTTTCACCGATAATTTCCTGTCCTTCTATGGACAATCTGCAGAACGACCTGGAAGCGATTCGCCGCAGCCTCGCCGAGCTCACGGCTCGGGTATACCGCATTGAGCGGCAGTTGCAGATTGATCCCCGGTCCGTAGTCAGTCCAGCCGCAGTTCAGCCTGCGAAGGTACCGCCGCCTGCGTCTCCAATCCCGCCGGACACCGTCTCATCGATGGTCGCCGCGCCTTTGCGCCCCATTCCCGCTACCACCTCGGCCATGCCACAAGCCGATCTGGAGTCCCGCATCGGCTCGCACTGGCTTAACCGCATCGGCATCACCGCCCTGCTCATCGGAGTTTCGTACTTCCTGAAGTTTGCCTTCGACAACAATTGGATCGGCCCCGCCGGACGCATCACCATCGGCCTGCTCGCCGGAATTGGGGTTGTCATCTGGAGCGAGCGTTTTCGCACCAAGGGGTACGCCACATTTTCTTATTCGCTCAAAGCCGTCGGCATCGGCATCCTCTACCTCTCGCTGTGGGCGGCCTTTCAGGTTTACAGCCTCATTCCCAGCGGAGTCGCGTTCACCATGATGCTAGCGGTCACTGCAGCGACGGCTGCGATGGCACTCGCCCAGGACGCACAGATCCTCGCCGCCTTCGCGCTTGCAGGCGGCCTTACGACGCCCCTTCTCCTTACAACCGGGCAGAACCGTGAATTTGCTCTGTTCTCGTACGTAGCGATTCTCGATATCGCCACCCTCGTGCTGGTGACGATCAAGCCCTGGCGCCGCTTGCTTGTGATGAGCTACGCCGGAACGCTGCTACTTTATTTCGGGTGGTACGCCCAGTTCTACACGCGCAATCAACTCACTCCCACGCTGGCATTTGCCACTCTGTTTTTTGCGATCTTCGCCGTCGCGCCGTTGCTCACCCTTCATCCGAAAGGGGAGAACGCCCTATTTACCGCAATCCCTGCCGTCCTCGCCTTCGTGAATGCAGTTGTCTATTTCCTCCAGGCATACGCGATGATCGAGGCCGTCGACAAGACCTACATGGCGTGGTTCGCCCTTGGTCTGGCAGCGATCTATATCCTCCTGAGCCGCCAGGTGCATGCCAGGAATCTTGATCCAGATTCCATCCGGCTTCTCTACTTTCTCCATCTGGCAGTTGCAATCGGGTTCATTACGATCGCCATTCCCATCCGACTCGATGCTCACTGGATCACTATCGGCTGGTTCGTCGAAGCAGGCGTCCTTCTCTGGGTAGGAAATCGCATGAAGTCCGATTTCCTGAATGTTCTGGCGCTCATTGCTCTCATTCTGGGCGTCGCGCGATTGCTGCTGGTGGACAATTTCCAGACCACTCAGCTGATCTTCAACATGCGGATGGCCACCTACGCTGTTGCCGTGGCCGTGCTCGGAGCCGTCGCGTGGTACGCGGCCCAGCGCCCTGACGAGCCTGGCCGCACGGTCGCGAACGTAGCAGTCGTGGCCCTGAATGTTTTGGCGTTGATCGCGCTCAGCCGGGAAGTGTCTGACTACTACTCGCGGCAGATCGCCTCCATTGCGCCGAGGTTTCAGAATCCGAGGGGATACCAGTACGTCGATCTCCACCGCAACGATATCGAACGCGATTTCACTTACTCCGCGCTCTGGATGGCTTACGGCGCATTCTTGATGATTATTGGATTTTTCCGGCGCAGCGCCTTCGTCCGTTGGCAGGCGCTTATCCTGATCGCCCTCACGATAGGAAAGGTTTTTGTCTACGACGTATCGCAACTCGATCGCGGATACCGCATCATCAGTTTCATCGTGCTCGGCATTCTCCTGCTTGCAATCTCATTCGTGTACCAGCGTGATTGGCTCAAGCTGTCTGCCAAATCAAAATCTGGCGGAGGCGCGCCGACGCCATGAGCCTGCGATGGATGGCGTTTTTGTTGATATTCGTTTTTGCCGACACGTCAGAACGGCCGGACGCAGCCATCCCTTATTTCACAAACGTCCGCGACGTTCAGATCTCGCAGCCGGATCATCAGAACTATTTCATCATCGACGAAGAGATTTGGGCGCATTCGCGGCCAGATCTCGGCGATCTGCGCCTCTATGCCGGCAACACACCGGTTCCATATGCGATCTCTGAGCAGGATGCGGGAGTCTCTTCTGAAGAACTCGAGGCCGATATCCTGAATCTCGGAACGGTGTCGGGCCATACTGAATTCGATCTCGATGCCTCGTCCTTGCGGGAATACGATCGTGTCCGCCTCCGCATCGAGGCCCACGATTTCGTGGCAACGGCCTCGGTCTCGGGAGGCAATGAATCCGGAAAGGCCACCGACGTCAAACTTCCTTCATCAACCCTTTACGATTTTTCGAAAGAGCAGTTGGGTTCCAACTCCCAAGTCAAGGTGCCGGCATCAAGCTTCCGCTTCCTTCACATAAAGCTCTCTCCCGGAATCGAGCCCAAGCAAGTGAAGGGTGCCACGATCTTTAACGTTCAGGCCCGCGACGCCGTCTGGACGACATTCGGATCCTGCGCGGCTCCGGAGCAAAAGCAGCACAACACCGAGATTGTCTGTAATGTTCCCGAGAAAGTGCCCGTCCGCAGAGTGCTCCTGCACGTTGCCGCGGCACAGACGAACTTCCATCGCACCGTTGGGGTGAAGGATTCGGATGGCGTTCAATTTGTTCGGCGTGAGATCAGCCGGGTGCGTTTCAATCGGGGCGGAACGCTTGTGACCAATGAAGAACTCGCTATAACCATCTCCGGCGACACCAGGAAGTTCACGCTGGTCATCGACAATGGGGACAATCCTGCGCTGTCCATTACTTCCGTCGAACCGCTGGCACTAGAGCGGCGTGTTTATTTCGATGCACAAGGAAAATCGGCTCTCCAGCTTTATTACGGCGACGAGAGTCTGCCCGCGCCAATCTATGATTACGCGAGATTCTTTCACGTGGAATCGACGCCTGCTCAGGCGCAGTTGTTGCCCGGGGCTCATAATCCGCAATATTCCCGCCGCCCTGATTCACGACCGTGGTCCGAACGGCATACCGTCATTCTTTGGACCGCGATGCTTCTCACTGTCGTCGGACTGCTTCTCCTTGCAGTCCGCGGGCTGAGGAAGGAAAGGGTCAAGTGACGGATCAGCCGCCGCCAAAGCGCAAGAAGCGACGAATCATCCTCTGGACTTTGTTCCTATTGCTTGTCCTGGCGGTGGTCTGGGCTTTTGGCGGCCGCGACCCTTTCGCCCAGGGCGTTCGCGAGGCGCTCGGGTCCAAACCCGATCAACTCGTGCTCAACAAATCTTTCTCGTTGCCGCCGCATGGATTTCGCTATTACATCTTCACTCTGCCAAAAGATTCGAAGAAGGTAGCAATAGTCGGATCGTTCAATACTGCGATCGGCAAGAGCGCCGTTGCCGATCCTTCGGGAGGAGCGCAGCGACCAGCGCCACAGCCAGACGATGGCGTCGATGTCTACCTCCTGAGCGAGGCGGAATTTGCGGACTGGCAGAAGGCGACAGCAACCAAGTCAACTCTGGAAATCGCTCACGGTCCGGCGGGCACGCTGCATCGAGAAATGCCTGACGGTCCGGGGCTTTTTTATCTGGTCTTCAGCAATCGACGGGACCCATCGTCGTCGAGAACGGTCAACGCAATCGCACTCCTGCGATATAAGAGCTGGCTTCCCGACGCACTCCGCGGCATCAAACGCGATTGATGTACCGTTTTAGCTATCCGACGTATCTATATGAATATATATACTGTTAATGTCTAGTGGTTACCAAGGACAAGTCTATCCGTTACTTGTCGATCCCCGCGCACTGAATTTCAATTGGATCATCCCGGTTCGATCGGGTCGAACTTGTGCGGAACTATGGGCGGGCTAAATCTGAGCTCACAAGCCCAAAAATTTCTATCAATCCCTGGAGGAGTTAACAGTGCGTAAACTTATCGTCGTAGCTTGCTTTCTTGGACTGGTCGCAGCGTCTGCCATGGCAGGCGAGACTGACAACTATCCGAAGACCGAAGTTTTCGGTGGCTATCAGTATTCCCATCTCGAAGGCGGCGTAAACGGCAACGGTTTCGATTTCGCCTTCAACGGTAACTTCAACAACTACTTCGGTATCACTGCTGACCTGGGCGCTTCCTACGCCAAGCAGGGTGGAGTGAGCCTCAACAACTACACCTACACCTTCGGACCCGTGCTCTCGCTGCGTACGAACAAGCTCTACACGCCGTTCGTGCACGCCCTGATCGGCGGCGATCACGCCTCCGCTTCGCTCGGTAACGTGAGCGTGACCGGCAATGGCTATGCATTCATGGCTGGTGGTGGAGTTGATTTCAACATCAACCGCAACTTTGCTTTCCGTGCGGCTCAGGCCGACTGGCTCATGACCCACGCTAACAGCAACACGAGCGGCAAGAACCTCCGCATCGTGACCGGTATCGTGTTCCGGTACTAAGCTGCAACGCTAAAAAGTGAAGGGCGGCTTTTGGCCGCCCTTTATTCTTTTCAGAAACTCGTCAGTCCTAACGCATCGTTTCTTCAATCTCCGAGATCCAGTCGGGCCGCTTCAGCACTTCACGCGGCTTCGGACCGTCCGCGGCTCCTACGATCCCGTCCTGTTCCATCAGGTCGATGAGATGCGCGGCGCGTCCGTAGCCGATGCGCAACCGCCGTTGCAGCAGGGAAGTGGAAGCCTTCCCAAATTCGATCACCAGCTTGACCGCATCGCCGTACATCGGATCGTCCTCGGCGCCGCCTGACTCGCCAGAATCGCCGCCAGCTCCGCTGCCCGCCTCACGCTCTTCCTTCGGCGCTTCGAGGAATTGCTGCTGGTATTCGGCCATGCCCTGCGACTTCCAGAACTCGACCACTGCGGCAATTTCCTTCTCAGTGACGAACGGAGCGTGCAAGCGATGCACGCGCGCTGAACCTGAGGGCAGATACAACATGTCGCCTTTGCCCAGCAACGCTTCGGCGCCGTTGGAGTCGAGAATCGTCCGCGAATCGACCTTGGTCGCAACCCGGAAGGAAACGCGAGCCGGGAAGTTCGCCTTGATGAGGCCGGTGATCACGTCCACTGAAGGACGTTGCGTTGCTAACACGAGGTGAATTCCTACCGCGCGAGCCATTTGCGCCAGGCGTGTGATCGATTCCTCGACGTTGCTGGAATCGAGCATCATCAGGTCGGCCAACTCGTCGATGATGATGACAATATAGGGAATCGGTTTTTCGTCCGACCCTTCCTCGAACAGGCTCGGCGTATTTTGGTCGAACAGCTTGTTGTACTGGTCGATATTGCGAACGCCCTTGGCGGCGAGCAGTTTCAGCCGCCGTTCCATTTCGCGCACCGCATTGCGAAGCGCGTTGGCTGCAAGCTTCGGTTCCGTGATGATTGGCGTGTAGAGGTGTGGAACTCCCTCGTAATTACCAAGTTCGAGCCGCTTCGGATCCACCAGGATGAGTCGCACTTGATCGGGCGTCGCCTTGTACAAGATCGACATGATCATGGCGTTGATCGCGACACTCTTTCCGGCGCCCGTCGATCCCGCGATCAGCAGGTGAGGCATGCCCGCAAGATCGGCAGTGACGATGCGGCCATTGATGTCCTTGCCCATGGCGATCGTCATCTTCGACTTCGAGCCCATGAACTCCTGCGACTCGATGTTCTCGCGCAGCCAGATGATCTCGCGTTGGCGGTTCGGCACCTGGATTCCGACCGTGCTCTTGCCAGCCATGCGCTCGATCAGGATGCTCTCGGCTTTCAGAGCAAGGCAAAGATCGTCGGAGAGATTGGTCACACGGCTGTACTTGATTCCCGCTTCCGGCTTGAATTCGAAGGTTGTGACGACCGGACCAGGATTGATCTGCGTGATCTGTCCGTGGACCTCGAACTCGGCGTATTTCTCGGTAAGAACCTGTGCCAGCAGTTTGAGCTCATCGGCGTCCACCGCCTGTTGTTCATCAGGGCGTTGCAGCAGGCTGCTCGACGGCAGCTTGTATCCGCCAGCGATGCGCGGCATCGTTGTCTTTGCTTTGCGGCTGCTGTCGGCACGCTCGGTGACTTCCGGATCGGCTACAGGTTCAATTGCGGCAATCGGCGGCATCGACGCGGCAAGAATTCCTCCCGAGGACGATTTCGTAACCGGCGCTTCCTCTTCCAGCATCTTCTCGATGCCAGTGCGGCGAGGTTCTTGCGCCTGTACCTGCGGCGCTGGACGCGATGGAATCAGTTGGGTCTTGACGATGGGCTTCGAGATTCGACGTTGGTCCAGTTCCTTCTGTTGCCGTCTCTTGAGACGTTCACGTCTCCAATCCTCATAGCGATTCCATAGCGCCGTGACGAAGGCAAAACGCGTCGGAGCCCACAGCTGGATCGCCGAGAAGGAGAACGCGGTGGTGAGATAAAGCGCGACCGCAAGAATCGTCGCGCAGACGATATACGCGCCAACCAAATTCAGGTAGTGAATCAGGAAGTCGCCGACGACGCGTCCCATCAAGCCTTCGATGGGAATCACGTGCATCCAGCGCAGATGGCCTGGGAGCAGCGCCAGCATCGCCGGAAGGAACATCAGAAGCCAGATTCCGCCGAGACTCTTTGCCAGAGGGGACTGCACTTTCTTGGAACGGAACCAACGAGCGCCGAGCATGACCGGAAAAATCACGAGCAGAAACGCTCCAACGCCGAAGAACTGCAGGGCGGCGTCCGAAGCATAAGCGCCAACCACGCCGATCCAGTTGCGGGCGGCGTGCGCGCCGGTCAGCACCGAGGCACTGTCCCACGACGGATCAAGCGGGGAGTAGGAGATAAGAGCGAGAAAAAGGAGGAGCGCGGAGACGCACATCAGGAATCCGACGAGCTCATTGAGCCGACGGTTCCCGGTGGGAACAAATATCGTTTCCAAGTAATCCATGAAGGCCGGATGTTGCGCCGAACACAAGGTTCGGCGAGGCAAATGGCCAGAGCCAGTACATTATGCCAAGAAGGAGTAGTTCCGACAATGACCGAATCGTCGGGTGGTGTTCAGCTGGTTATCGGAGCAAATCTAGCATCGATCTTTTTCGACCCACTAGTGCTTGTGGGGTTGCAATTCAAGCGAGTCGCGCTGCGAACACAAGCACAAGTATTCCCACAATGATGCGGTAAATGGCGAACGGGGTGAATCCACGTTTGCGAACGTATCCCATGAACCACGCCACAGAAGCGTAGGCAACGATGAACGAGACGATGAAGCCGATGGCGAGCACGATCCATCCATGGTTGTCGATCTGGGCGACACCGATCGGATTCTCGCCTTTTCCACGAAGAGATTTGTAGAGCGTGTAGAGCGTCGCTGCGGCCATCGTTGGAATAGACACGAAGAACGAGAATTCGAGAGCAGCGGCGCGCGACATTCCGGCGAGCTGTCCTCCAGCGATCGTGGCCATCGAGCGCGAGGTTCCGGGAAATACGGCCGAGAAGATCTGGCAGAATCCGATCCAGATCGCTTGACCGAGGCTCATCGCTTCCATCTTCCAGGTGCGAATCTTGCTGCTTGCGCGTGGGCCAGCAGCTTCCGC
Organism: uncultured Acidobacteriota bacterium; assembly: GCA_963820895.1. GTDB lineage: Bacteria > Acidobacteriota > Terriglobia > Terriglobales > Acidobacteriaceae > Sulfotelmatobacter. The sequence continues at coordinate 450,582 of CAWGBW010000008.1, read as the reverse complement.
CTTCGCGTGCGTCGCGTCAACAATCCACATTACGATTCCGCCAACAAGCAGCGACCATCCGATGATGGTGATGTCTTCAAGATGCTTGCCGATGACCTTGGTGAGTAGGAACGAAGGCATTGCCGTGACGAGAAATGCGACCACGGTGAGGCTGAGTGGATGATTCAGAATGGTGCGATCTCCATTTTCCCCGGCAGGAAAAGTGGACAGAAACTTCGTGATGCGACTCCGGAAATAAACCGGCAGGCACAGAATCGCCCCGAGCTGGATGACGATGGAGTACATCTTCCAATATCCGTCGGACAAGCTGATGTGGAGCAAGGCTTCCGAAAGCCGCAGGTGCGCGGTCGAGCTGACTGGCAAAAATTCTGTGAGGCCTTCGACAATCCCCAGGATCAATGAGAGCAGGTAGTCGTTCAATCATCCTCCAAAGAAGTCAGAAAACAATATCGCAGGTTAGCTGATATTCGGGAGTTCACTTCGAGTGTCAGCCTGCTTTGGGGATTCGTTGACTGCGCAACTGCTCCGCGTTTCGCGAAGCAGCTACTCCGCTCAGACTGACAGCGTTAGTCGCTGGCGTTTCCCCAGGTTGCGATACCTTGCTGAACGTAGAAGATCAGCGTCAGAGCGCGATTGGACCAGTCGCTTTGTCCGTATTGGCTGACGACTTTTTGTGCGAGTGCGAGGGCGCGATTCTTAGCGTCATCGGCCTTCTTCAGGTTGGCTTCGGTCTTATAGATTTCGATCAATGCCGATTGGCGCCATGCGGCGTCGTAGAGAGCTTCCGGAGCGGAGGGAGATTGCTCGTGCTCCCGGGCGTATTTCTCGTACAAGTCGGATTCTTTCTCGGGGCATTTCGACGCGCCTTGCCAGTCGCCGCAGAGCTTGTTTTCGATCAGGTGGAAAGCCGCAAGATCAGCCCACTTGGTTCCGGGAAATTTCTTGATGACGAGCTTCATCCACTCTTCGTCAATCTGACCGCGCATGTAGGCTTCGCGTTCGCGGGCTGATGGACGAGTCAAGACATCGGAGCGTTCGACTTGCCAGCGAATGTCCGCAGCGCGGTAAAGGCCTTCCGCCGCGAGAGGCGAAGTTGGGAACAGATCATAGATGCGGTAATACAGGCGCATTGAATCCTGCGCAGCGTCACGACGTCCGCGCCGGCGGCTCGCCTCGTCTTCGGAGTTCGACGCTTCGCCAAAGATGATCTTGTCGCCGTTGGGAGTGCTCATTCCGACGAGAGCTTTGTTGAGAACCCATCCAGTGATGGTCTTACCTTCGGATTCTGGATCGTCTTCGTCGGAATCTTTGCGCGGCTCGCGAATGATGGCTTCGACGTGAGTCCAGTCGCGGCTGGTGTCGATGATGATGAGTTCGTGCCCGCGAGCGGCCTGACCGAGTTTCGCGGCGTCCGAACTGGGAGCGACGCGAATCGTCGCCTCGTGGACCAACGTTCCGCGCTGGGCTTGGGCAGAAGCGAGTTGAGTTGAAAGAGCCAGCGCCATCGCAAAAACAGCAAGAAATAGGAATTCCCGAAAGGGGAACTGGCGGCCGCGAGTAGGTATCCCCCCTCCCCCCTGGTCCTCTGGAATCATGGAGTTAGGGGAAAATGCTGTAAAAATCCCAGGGCTGCAATGGGTTGCGGGCAAAATCTTGGGGACAAAGGAGTTACGGCCGCTGTCAGGCGCATTGGTCATGATTTTCTTGAACTGTTATCAGGATCATCATTCGTTGGTTTTAAGTCAAGGTCAATTGAACATTCGAGGCCGGTGGAAAACCGTTGGTCAGCGAGTTTGCGTGCGGCGGGACGCCGTCGCAGATTGATGACACAGTGTTAACGCTGCAGCGCCTAAAGGCGGTACTGATTTTGCGCAGCTGTGGCATCGCTGAAGCGATGCCCTGATACGAAGCGGGACTTCGTCGGCGCGCTGCGCCTGCGGACGCAGCCGCTGCAACCGGCGGATGCAGCACTACTGACACGATCCCACGCCGCTAAAGCCGGCGGGAGCCCGCCGCACATTCGCGCCGGGCTACTTGCGGAGGGTGGCTAGCATTTCGGGTTCGATGTTGCCGCCGCTGATGATGGCTACGTTTATTTTTGTGTGAGGGAGTTGGTCGGCGTGGTAGAGGAAGCCGGCGGTTGAGACGGCGCCGCTTGGTTCGGGGACGGTCTCGGGATTCCTGCTCAGAAGTTGCATAGCCTGGAGGATCTCGTCTTCGGTGACCGTGAGGATGTCATCGACGTAGGCGCGGATGTGCTCAAAGTTCAGTTCGCCGATGCTTTGGGTGCGGAGGCCGTCGGCCAAGGTGCGCGACACCTGTTCGGCGGGGAATTGAACAATCTTTCCGGATCGCAAGCTGGCTTGCGCGTCCGCGGCAAGTTCCGGCTCAACGCCGATCACTTTTATTTTCGGATTCGTCAGCTTGATTGCCGCTGCGACGCCGCTGATGAGTCCTCCGCCACCGACCGGGGCGAAGACGGCTTCGACCTCGGGTAAGTCTGCGAGGATTTCGAGGCCGATGGTGCCTTGTCCCGCGATGATTTTTTCGTCGTTGTACGGTGGGACGATGACGTATCCGTGTTGGGCGGCGAGTTCTTCGGCTTTGATCTTGCGTTCGTCGCTGCCCGGGCCGACGAGGACGATTTCCGCTCCGAGCCTGGCCGTTGCTTCGTGTTTGATTGCGGGCGCGTTGTTCGGCATGACGATTACAGACTTCACTTTGAGGGCGCGGGCTGCATAGGCGACCCCCTGCGCGTGGTTGCCGCTCGAGTAGGAGATGACGCCGCGGCGGCGTTCGTTTTCGGAGAGGGCGGCGATTTTGTTGTATGCTCCGCGAAGTTTGAAGGCGCCGATAGGTTGCTGGTTTTCAGGCTTGAGCAGGAGCCTGGTGCCGGGCTGCACCAGGCGGACAGCCGAGGGCGGCTGTCCCCACATGGCTTCGGGAAATTCAATCAGCGACGTGCGTATTGTGACACCTTCGAGGCGGGATTGGGCGGTGTGCAGGTCGGCGAGTGTGATCATCGTTTTAGTTGTGCCTAGGGCACAGGGTATCGTTTATGGGAGCTTTCCCGCCACTGAGCGTGGATTCTGCTTGTGCTCGTGAGAATTGTTCGCGTGGCCGCTTTGCGAGGTCGGCCCATCAGGATGACAGCTTCGTGAACAGGTTGGGTGAAACAGGCTAAGAGCTTTAACCGCTAAGGACACGAAGGTTCACTAAGGTTTTTGCCGCTTCTGTGCTTTCTTTGAATTTTGAGTGCGGATATCCTTTGCCTGATTGCGGGTGGTGGACTTGAACGTTTACACTTCCGGGGATCGCCCTTCTTAGGCTTCAATTTCCTGATGAGTTCAAACGTCCTTCAGCTCGATTCCCGCGACAACGTCCTGGTGGCCCTTTCCAATTTGAAGCGCGGCGAGGCCGTTGAGTTTGATGGCCGTGTGTACCAGCTGCAGACGGACGTCCCCGCAAAACATAAGTTCGCAACCGTCGATCTTGCCGTGGGCGACCGCGTCGTCATGTACGGCGGGCTGGTTGGTAAGGCCATGAAGCCGATCGCCGCCGGGGAAGTGCTGACGACAGGGAACATTCGTCACGAGGCGTCGTCATTTCACGAGAAGTCGCAGCAGTATGGATGGAAGGCGCCGGACATTTCGCGCTGGGCGCAAAAGACGTTCCAGGGATACGTGAGATCGGATGGGCAGGTCGGCACGCGGAATTACTGGATCGTGGTGCCGCTGGTGTTTTGCGAGAACAAGAACATTCAGGTTCTGAAGCAAGCATTCGAGGAAGAGTTGGGATTTGCGGCGCCGCAGGTTTACCGCCAGCAGGTAGCCGAGTTGGCGAAGTTGTATCGCGAAGGAAAAATTGAAGCCGTTGGAAACTCGAACGAGAAGGTTGAAGAGGCTGCTCCGACGCGCAAGCGGCTCTTTGAGAACGTGGATGGCATCCGTTTCCTTTTGCATGAAGGCGGGTGTGGCGGCACGCGGGAAGACGCGCAAAATCTTTGCGGACTGATTGCCGGGTACATTCACCATCCGAACGTAGCGGGAGCGACCGTGCTCAGCCTCGGATGCCAGCATGCACAGATCGAGATTCTTCGCGAAGAGGTAAAGAAACGCGATCCGAATTTTGCCAAGCCTCTTTTCATTCTGGAGCAGCAGAAGAGCGGGTCGGAAGCTGCGATGATGCAAGATGCGATCGGGCAGACATTCAAGGGGCTGATGGAGGCGAACAAGGCGCGGCGGAGCGCGGCACCATTATCGAAATTGTGTGTTGGGCTGAAGTGCGGAGGATCAGACGGATTTTCGGGGATCTCGGCGAATCCGGCGATCGGTCACACGTCCGACCTGCTGGCGGGTTTGGGCGCGCGCACCATTCTTTCGGAGTTCCCGGAGTTGTGCGGTGTGGAACAAGGTCTGATCGATCGCGGGAAGAACAAGGAAGTTGGAGACCGTTTTATTCAGCTTATGCGCGACTATGCGGCGCGGGTCGCGGCGGTGCGATCGGCGTTCGAGATGAATCCGTCGCCGGGAAACATGCGCGACGGATTGCTGACCGATGCGATGAAGTCGGCAGGCGCGGCGAAGAAGGGCGGAACGTCGCCCGTGACGGCGGTGCTGGACTATCCGGAGTATTCATCAGAGCCAGGACTGAATTTGCAATGCACGCCGGGGAATGACGTGGAGTGCGTGACGGCGCAAGTCGGAGCGGGGGCGAGCGTGGTGCTCTTCACGACAGGGTTGGGAACGCCGACGGGCAATCCGATCACGCCGGTGGTCAAGCTGTCGACAAATTCGTCGCTGGCGAAGCGCATGGGCGACATCATCGACGTGGACACGGGGTCCATTATTGATGGTGGAACGACGATCCAGCAGATGGGTGAGACGATCCTGGACTACGTCGTGCAAGTTGCGAGCGGAGAAACGCAGGTGAAGGCGGAGGTGAAAGCGCAGGAAGATTTCATTCCCTGGAAGCGAGGGGTTTCGCTCTGAGCGGCGAGAGCAAGTCCGGACGAGATTTTCGGCTCGATGGAAGGACCGCGGTTATTACCGGCGGGGGAAGCGGGATTGGACAGGCGATCGCATTGCGATTCGCGGCACAGGGCGCGGCGATTCGCATCCTGGACCTGAATGAAAAATCTGCGGCCATGACCTGCGAGCAGATTGGAAGTCGCGCGTTGGCACATGCTTGCGACGTCACCGATCAGGCGCAGGTCAAATCTACATTCGCGGAGCTGTTCGCGCGTGAGCGCATCGACATTCTGGTGAACAACGCCGGCGTGTCGCACATCGGCACGGTCGAGAGCACGAGCGAAGCGGACTTTGACCGGCTCATCCGCGTAAATGTGAAGGGCTTTTATAACTGCATGCAATCGGTGGTCGCGCACATGCAGGAGCGAGGCGGGGGCGTCATCCTTAATATGGCGTCGATCGCGGGTTCGACCGGGCTGTCGGACCGATTTGCATATTCGATGACGAAAGGCGCCGTCATCGCGATGACGTATTCAGTGGCGCGCGACTTTCTGGCTCACAACATCCGCTGCAATTGCATTTCCCCGGCGAGAGTGCACACGCCGTTTGTGGATGACTATCTGAAGAAAACGTATCCGGGACGCGAGAAGGAAATGTTTGACAAGCTGGCGAAGTCGCAGCCTGTCGGGCGTATGGCGGAACCGGCGGAGGTCGCGTCGCTGGCTCTGTTCTTGTGTTCCGACGAGGCATCATTTATTACGGGGCAGGACTATCCACTGGATGGCGGATTTTTTAATCTGCGAGGGTAATGCTTGGATCTAGAGCTTAAAGGCAAGGTGGTGATCGTTACGGGAGGCGCCAGCGGCATTGGCGCGGCGATCGTGCGTACCTGCGTTAAGGAAGGGGCCGTGCCAGTGACGGTCGACCGCGATGTGCAGGCCTGCTCGGTGCTGCAGGCGGAATTAAAGAATACCGCCGTCAAGTGCGGATTCATTTCTGTGGACCTTGAAGATCCACAGCTCTGCGAGCAGGCTGTGGCGCAGACGGTGAGCGAGTTTGGACGAATCGACGCGCTGGTCAATAACGCCGGGCGGAATGACAAGGTGGGCCTGGAGCAGGGAAATCCGGGCGAGTACGTCGCGTCGCTGAAACGGAACCTTGTGCACTACTACTGCATGGCGCACTACGCACTGCCTCATTTGAAGGCGTCACGCGGAGCGATCGTGAATATCGGTTCGAAGACGGCGGTGACCGGGCAAGGAAGCACGTCGGGATACGCGTCCTCGAAAGGCGCGGTCATGGCGCTGACGCGGGAGTGGGCGGCGGAGTTGCTGCCTTACGGGATTCGCGTGAACACTGTCCTGCCTGCCGAAGTGATGACACCGCTGTACCGGAATTGGCTCGACACGTTCGAGAAGCCGGACGAGAAACTGGCTGTGATTCTGTCGAAAATTCCGCTGGAGAAGCGCATGACAACGGTGGACGAGATTGCCGCGATGGTGGTGTTCCTACTATCGGAAAGATCGAGTCATACGACCGGGCAACATCTGTTTGTGGATGGGGGATACGTTCATCTCGATCGCGCGCTGACCTAGGTGCCTAATACCGCATGACGAAATCTGCTCCGATTACGGAACGCCGCTACCTCGCACCCTTGGTCCTGGTGACCAGCTTGTTTTTTATCTGGGCCATCGGGGTCAACATCAACGACGTCCTCATTCAGCATTTGAAGAAGGCGTTCGGGCTGACGGACATGCAGTCGTCGCTGATTCAGATGGCATTTTTCGGCGGATATTTTCTGGCTGCGTTTCCCGCCGGATGGATCATGCAGCGCGTGGGATACAAGCGCGGCATCCTGATCGGACTGCTGGTTTGCGCGACAGGGACGATGCTTTTCATTCCGGCTGCCACGGTGCGCGTTTACTCGTTCTTCCTCTTTGCACTGTTCGTGATGGCGTGTGGGCAATCGTTTCTGGAAGTGGCAGCGAACCCGTATGTGACGACGCTCGGTCCGCCGGAAAGTTCGGAGCGGCGGCTGAATCTGGCGCAGTCGTTCAATGCGCTGGGAGCTGTGCTGGTGGCGCTGCTGGGGTCGAAATTTATTTTGTCGGGAATCGAACATAGTCCCGCAGAGCTGTCGGCAATGTCGCCCGCACAGTTGCTGGGCTACCGGGTGTCGGAAGCCAACATGGTCAAGGCTCCGTACCTGGTGATCACCGGGATCTTTCTGGTTATCGCCATGCTGATTTACTTCACCAAGCTTCCGGAGATTCGCGAGTCGACGACCGAAGATGTGAGTTCCGCGAAAGTCAATTTGAGCGGAACGCTGGCGCATCGTCACCTGACGCTGGGTGTGATCGCGCAGTTTCTGTACGTGGGCGCGCAGGTGGGCGTGGGAAGTTTCATCATTCGGTTCAGCGAATTCATCATGCCGGGAACCCGCGAGAAGGTAGCCGCGCAATACTTGCAGGCGCACCTGGCTGGATTCATGATCGGACGCTTCGCGGGATCGGCGATCATGCAGAAGATCGCTCCTCCGCGACTGCTGAGCCTGTTCGCGGGATGCTCGCTGCTTTCGTTACTGGTCGTACTTTTTGGCACGGGCCGGCCGACGGTCTGGGCGATCGTGCTCATCGGCTTTTTCCACTCGATCATGTTCCCGACGATCTTCGCGCTGAGCATCAAGAATCTTGGTCCGTACACGAAGCTCGGGTCGTCGCTGCTGGTGATGGCGATTATTGGCGGGGCCATGTGCCCCGTGATCATGGGAAGAATTTCCGATGCGTGGGATATCCAGCGTGCCTTCGTGGTGCCGCTGATCTGCCACGCCTACATACTCTATTTTGCGATTAGCGGCTATCGACCGTCGGAAAAAATGTCCGCACCGGTCGGTGTGGCCGCCGGGGTGACGCCATGAAGCGATATTGTCTCGCGCTCGATCTGAAGGACGATCCGAAGTTGATTGCGGAATACAAGCGTTACCACGAAAAGATCTGGCCGGAGATTACGAAGAGCCTCAAGGACTCCGGGATCGAGGACATGGAAATTTATCTCGTGGGGGCGCGCTTGTTCCTGGTGATGGAAACGAACGATCGTTTCACGCTTGAGGCCAAGGGCGAGGCGGATCGAAACAACCCCAAGGTGCAGGAGTGGGAGAATTTGATGTGGAAGTACCAGGTCGCTTTGCCTCAGGCCAAGCCGGATGAGAAGTGGGCTTTGACCGAAAGAGTGTACAAGCTCGAAAAATAGGAGAGTCTGCGGTGACTCCAGAGAAACGTATCAGGCTGTACCGCACAAAGAGCGGGTACGCGATCGAAGTCGATGGGCGCTTCTATGATGGCGCCGAGCCGACGTGGGATGCGTTGATCGCGCGCGAGGATTTGGGCGAGTATCTGGCGGGCCTCGTGCGGAAGACCGGCAGTGGTGGACGCACTCACCTGGATGATTCCGAAATTCTTGCTCCGATTGGCTCGCAAGAAGTCTGGGCGGCGGGCGTAACCTATTTCAGAAGCCGGGATGCCCGGATGGAAGAATCGAAATCGGCGGGCGGCGGTGATTTCTACGATCGCGTGTACAGCGCCGACAGGCCTGAGCTCTTCTTCAAAGCGACTGCGAGCCGCGTGGTTGGCCATCGCGGCGAGGTCGCGATCCGGAAAGATGCGAAGTGGTCGGTGCCGGAGCCGGAGCTGGTCTCTGCTGGTCAGTCCGGCGGGCAAGATATTGGGATACGCGATCGGCAACGATATGAGCTCGCGCGACATCGAGGGCGAGAATCCGTTGTACCTGCCGCAGGCGAAGGTCTATCACCGGAGTTGCGCTTTGGGCCCCGGCATCCTAGTTGCGGCTGAGCCTTTGCCGCGCACTACCGAGATACGGCTGGAAATCTTACGCGGCGGAGCCAACGTATTTTCGGGCTCGGTCGCCGTGAGCGCAATCAAAAGGGAACTGACCACGCTGGTGGAGTTTCTCTACCGGGACAATGTTTTTCCGAACGGAAGTTTTCTCTTCACCGGGACCGGGATTGTTCCGCCGGATTCGTTTACGCTGCACGTCGGGGACGAAGTGAGAATCGCGATCGATGGAATCGGCACGCTGGTAAACACCGTAAGAACCAATTCGTAAGCGGATCTGTTCGCTCGCCTCGGACCGTCTGTACAATCGCCTTTCACCTTTTCTGGTCCCGGATGCCCGCAAACTCCAATTTCTCCTCGGCCGCGCGGCCTGAGTCTGTGCTCGGGGGAATCCGCGTGCTGGATTTCTCGCATGCGCTTGCCGGTCCCTATTGCACGCTGCTGCTCTCCGACTATGGAGCGACAGTCTACAAGCTGGAGGCGAGTTCAGGAGATATGGGGCGTGGATGGGGTCCCCCGTTCGCGGGAGGGATTGCGAGCTTTTTCCTGGGATTGAACCGCGGGAAGCAGGGAATATCAATCGATCTGAAACAGCCGGAGGGACTCGATTTGTGCCGGCGCCTGATCGATACGACCGATGTACTGGTGGAAAATTTCCGTCCGGGCTCGATGGACAAACTTGGTTTGGGGTACAAGGACGTGCATGAGAAAAATCCGCGGCTGGTGTACTGCTCGATTTCGGGATACGGGCAACAGGGCCCGTCGCGCGACGAAGCGGCGATGGATCTCGTAGTGCAGGCATCGAGCGGATTACTGAGCATCACCGGGACGGAAGAAGGAGATTCGGTACGTTGTGGCTATGGCGTGACGGACGTGACGGCGGGATTATTCGCCGTGATCGGCATTCTGCTGGCGCTGCGTTCGCGGGAGAAGACCGGCGTAGGGCAGTTCGTGGATGTCTCGATGCTCGACAGCATGATCTCGACCATGAGCTCGAACTACATGAGCTTTCTGGGATCGAATGTGATTCCGGTGCCTATGGGAACTTCGTTTCCGACGGTGGTGCCTTATCGGACGTTTCATGCGAGCGACCGCGAGGTGGCGATCGCAGTCGGCAGCGAGAAATTGTGGTCAACATTCTGTAAGGCGATCGAGCGTTCAGATCTGGAGAAGCATCCTGACTATGTCAGTAACGCTTTGCGAATAAAGAATCGGGATGTGCTGGAACCCCTGCTGGACGGGGTATTTCGGGAGCGTCCTGCGGGGGAGTGGGTGAGCCGGTTGCATGCGGCGGGCATCCCTTGTTCGGTCGTGAGGAATTTTGCAGAGGTGGCGCAGCATCCGCAGAGCGAAGTGCGCCGGATGTTTCCGTTCATGGAGCATCCGACGGCGGGACGGCATCAGGTCACGGGAACGCCGATCAAGTTATCGGATACGCCCGGATCGCCGAGCTCACCGGCGCCCCTGTTGGGACAGCACACGCGAGAAGTGCTCAAGCAGTCCTTCGCACTGGACGATGCGTTCATTGATGATCTTGTCGCGCGGCGAGTGGTGTTGGAGTCGCGCCTTCCGGACGAAAAAGCCAAATAGCTTTTCATCCCTTTTTGTTTTTCTCTCAGCTGGGCGTGCTGAATCTGCGCGAGTGTCCGCGTTGCTTATTCCGTTGTGTAGTTAATTTCCAGGCGGCGGACTTGCATGCTTGAGCCGTAGAGGGCGAGCGCGGCGACGACTAACAGTCCGATGACCGCGATCGGAGGGGAGATGGGATCGGGAGTGGAGATGAGGAGAGCAAGCAGCGGAGGCATGTCGGGTGGCGCCGGAATGGTGACCGGGCACAACGCTTTAAGGTAATAGATCACGCTGAATTGTTTGAGCAGCGCGGGTAAGAAGGGATTGATCGCCTCCCAGATCAGAATGATTGCAGTCGGCAGAATCGGATTGCGGAATAACATGCCAGCGACAAGAAAGAACGAGCCGTATCCGATACAGGCGAGCACGGTCACACCGAGGTAAGCGGCGATGTGTTGCAGACCGTGGTTATTGAAGAGGTAGAGATTTCGCGCCCCCGAAGACAAGTGCCAAAGGAAGGCGACGTTTTGGAGCAGTTCGCTGGTGACAAAGATGACGCATGTGGCGAGCAGGCCGGCGAGAAACTTTCCGACCATCAGAACCTCGCGACGCAGAGGTGCGAGGAAGTAGAAATGAAGGCTGCGATCGAGAATCTCCCCGCGAAACAGGTTCATGAAGATGCCCAGGCAGCCGAAGAATACCGCAAGCCGTAAAAAGAAGAACTGAAAGACGCCCGCGAACATGATGGAATCGCGGCCCAGGTTGTAACCTTCCTGGATGTGTGTGGTATCGACCCTGCCATCCGCGAGGGTTACGTAGAGGTCGTTCAGGCCGTCGGAATAGCGATACTCCTCGTGAGCGACGGTTGATTCGTCAGGCGTTCCGGGATTGCGTGTCTCGTTCCAATGAAAGACTACCGGCGGCTGACCGAGCTGTTCGGTTACTGCCTGCTTCGCCATTCCTGACTTGATGGCGAGCAAATCCTGAAAAGTGAGGTGCTTCTGGCCGCTCCGCGCCACACGCGAGCTTTGGCGGATCTGGCTCGCATTGACGATCGAAAATCCGACGAACAGGAGTACAGGAAGGAAGGCGAGGAAATAGATCCAAAGCCCGCGGCGGGCGAAAAACGTTTTGCGAAGCTCCAGTCGGATGACGGATTTGATCTGTGCCCACCAGATACTCTTCATCGCACAACCTCATCGGTACCGATCAGATATTCGTAGACGGAGAGCACGTCGTCATCCGCGGGTGCAACGGATTCGATCTCGATTCCATTGAGCGCAATCTTGTTCAGGGACAGGTAAAACTCGTCGGCATTTTTTGTTTTCAGCAACAGGCCGCGCTCGTCCTTGTGAACGGTAACTTCCATGGTGTCGGTCGAGGCCATGACCTTGGCGGCCAGCTCGCGGGGCCGGTTGCAGCGAATGAGAATTTGCGTGGGATGGTCGCTGATCTCGCTGCGAACGTCCTGGATGGTGCCCTCCGCGACGACATATCCGTTGCTCATGAGGACAACCTGGTCGGAGATAACGTCGACCTCGTGCAGGATGTGGCTGGAAATGATCACGTACGAACCTTGCGTGGCAGCCCAGCGAAACATGGCGATCATTTCCGAGCGGGCAAGCGGATCAAGACCGTTCAGTGGTTCGTCGAGAATCAGAACTTTCGGATCGTGGGCCAGAGCCTGCGCCAAGCGAATACGCTGTCGCATTCCCTTGCTATATCCCGCAATATTGCGGTCGGACGCCTCCGTGAGCCCGACGCGCTCAATCGCCTGACGGGCACGGCGTTCGGCGTTGTCGGTGTCGATTCCAGTCAACAGCAGGTAGGAACGCACGAATTGAAGCCCGGTCAATCCTTTCGGAAGAGCATCGAACTGCGTACTGTAACCGACGATCTTGAACAAACTTTCCGGATCGGTGGTCTTGTGGCCGAGGACCTCGATGCGTCCTTGCGTGGGACGAATCAGTCCCGTCATCAGATTCATCAGCGTCGTTTTGCCGGAGCCATTTGGTCCGACGAGGCTGGTAATCCCGGGCGGGATGGAGAGATTCACACGGTTCACGCCAAGGATTTCGCCGTAAAACTTCGAAACATCTTCGAGCACGATGCGGTCGTTCACCGGACCACCTCGTAGGCGCGAACTTTGCGCAACAGTAACCCGAGACAGATGACGCAATAGATCGCGATGGCGGTCCAGGCTTCGACGACGGGAATGGCTCGCGTGACATCGGTGTTGAAGAGCGAATTCCAGATGGTCATCATCAAGTACGCAAGATTGAAGAAGTATCCCGAGGACGTGCGCAGCACCGCGTTCACTGCCTGGGCGAAGCCTGCCCCGAAGAACAGCATCGCCAAGAGCAGAGCTCCGGCAACGATCCTCCACTTCACCCAGGCGGATAGCGCCATGGCGAGAAGCGAGAGAACGGAGATCCATATCAGGGAGGAGACGATGAGGCTGCCCGCGATCCAGAGGTGGTCCCACATCCAGGCTGGCCCAGCAAGCGTTGATTGGACCAGAAAGAGGACCACGCCAGGGATCCACGTGATTTGCGACAGCAGGATTCCGAGCACGGACGCCTTGCCGAGAACATATTCCGCGCGCGAGAGCGGACGGCAGAAGTACAGCGGCAGCGCTCCATTCGAGAGATCTGAGGAGATCAGACCGGGTCCGACGAACGCCGTCAGGATGAACGCCAACGTTCCTTGGACGTTCATGAAGTAGAAAAAGAATTTGTTGTCGATGGTGAGAACGTTGCCGGGTGCGCCGATCTGCTGCAGGAAAGCCAGATTGTTAGCGACGTAAATCAGGATGAGGCACACGACCGGGTAGAAGAAGCAGGCGACGAAGAGCGCGGTCTGGAATTTCGAGCGGAAAAGATTGCGCTTGGCGTAACGGAAGAGAACGAGGAAGCGCGACCACGCCGGCGTGACCTGTCCGGAGTAAGAGGAGTAGGTGCGTCTATAGACGGCCATCGTGGCTCCGGAATTGAGGTGTCGAACGGTTCATTTCAGCTGTCAGCTTTCCATGGCCTTGAGGAAAATATCCTCGAGAGTATCGCGCCGGAAATTCAGCTTGCGGATGCGGACGTCGCGCTCAGCCGCGATACGAAAAATGTCGCGCGACTCGATGCCATCGGGCAGGATGATCTTCATGCGGTTGGCGCGGATGGCGCATTCGCAGCCGAGTTTCTCGATGGCTTCGGTGAAATCGCCGTTCGCACCGTAGAACTCCATCTCAATAAATCGCTGGTTGGCACGGCGTTCTTCGTTCAGATCGGAGTAGTGAGCGATGCGTCCTTGCTTGAGGATCAGGACCTCGTCGCAGGTATCTTCGACGTCGCGCAGCAGGTGAGAGCACAGCACGATGCGGACTTCTCCACTGTCGCGCATGTCCCGGATCATCCGGATCATTCTCTGGCGCGCCGAGGGATCTAGGCCGTTCGTCGGCTCGTCCAGGATGAGCAACTTCGGTCCGTGAACAATCGCCTGAGCCAGCTTCGCGAGCTGCTTCATGCCGAGCGAGTAGGTGCCGACCTCGCGGTAACGTGCTTCGGCGAGGCCGACATAGAAGAGAGCTTCGTGCGCGCGCTCAAGCGCCATGCCGGCAGGAAGGCCTGAGAGTTCCCCCATCATCTGGACCAGCGAGACTGCCGTCATCTTCGAGATAAATGCGTCGTTCTCGGGCATGTAGCCGACGAGAGCCTTGATCTTCTTACCGTCAGTGCGGATGTCGTGTCCGAAGATGCGGGCAGAACCCGCGTTGGGGCGATAGAAGCCGAGAAGGGTATTGATCAGTGTGGACTTGCCAGCGCCGTTCGGTCCGAGGAGGCCGATTGCGCGTCCGCGAAGGGACGCTGTAAGTCCGGACAAGATATCGCGATTACCGAAGCGGACAGAAAGATTCTGGAGTTCAACCAGCGGCGTTGGCGGAGCAGACGGAGGCTGCTGCTGGGCGACGACCTCGGCTGCTCCGCGTTGTGCCGTTGTACTCACTCAGTTGAAGGCGCCGCTGCCACGGCCCGTCCCAGCATCATCTGTGGGAGGAAGGGCCCATTATGGCCCATTGTTAACAGCGTGCCTAGATCGAATCCCATGAACCCGTTGTTGCTGGAGACGAGGATCCGGTCGCGCTCGCCATAGGCGTAGATCAGGCCCGGCGCGGAATTTGCGGTGAGCGCGTCGATGGATTGACGCTGTTGTGGCGTCAGCGCGCCGCTGGATTTCAGTTCCTCCGCGACCGGTCCGACTACCGGTCCGATGTTGTGGTAGAAGATCCCGGAGAAATTGGTGTAGCCATCGTTCGGCAGCAATGCCTGGAACGTGGAGGAATGGGTGAGCGAGAAACCTGCCTGACGGATTTGCATGGCACGCGAGATGGTTGCGGTGTCAGGCGCGGCAACCAGATAGTTGTCGACAAAGGCGTAGTCGATCTCGGTGGATGTCTTCGACGAGTTGCGAATCGCGTAGTACCTCTGCGAACCCATCTGCTTCTTCGTGAGCCGCATGACGTAATGCTCCGGGTTCTCGCGATTGTAGGCATCGACTAGTTTTTCAATCGTCGACTGCAGGGTGGCCGGATCGTAAACCTCGAAGATTAGCTTCCAGCGCGGGGTTGGAAGGATGGGCCCGTCAAAGGCCAGCGTGACTTCACCACCCAACGGAGCTGCGATGTCGTCGAGGACGCGGACTCCGCTCTTCGATTCGAACTCGGCCGTGTGCTGCGAGAAGTCCTGGTCGCCAGCGCCAATCGCCTGGAAAAGTTCTTCGAGGATGCTTCGCGGATTCTTGATCACCGCGGAGGTGACCATGCTGGCTTCGGGCGAAACAAACTCGAGCGATCCCATGGAAGCGGGGGCCGCCAGCCAGGAGGCTACGCCTTGCCGATCAGAGGCGAACGTCAAAGCGGCTTGATTGTCCGTCTTGCCGCCAACTTCGCGATGTTCCATTGTGAGATAGCGCACGTCGGAGAGTCCTGGAGGAAGGCTGTTCTTGCCGCCACTGTCATGTACGTTCTGCACGATAATTTGTTCCATGTCGGCGCAGAAAAGCCATTCCGCTCCCTGCTGGTAGGCCTGAGCGATATGTTCGTGGAACGGAGTTGAAGCGAAAGAGCCGTTGCCTCCTTGTTTTACGTGCATCACTGTCTGTTGCAGGTCGATAGCCGAAGGACTGGCGATCATCAGGTCGTTATCAAGGTAGACGAGTAGCGGCTGATCTTTCGAGGGCCGAATTGCCGCAGGGTCGTGAATGATCTGCAAGGCTTCCCGCGAACGATCGGACTTGAGCGCGGCACTTTCCTTCAGCAGGAAACCCCCGAGACCGGGCTGTCGCACTCTGGCAAGGATTACAGGAGCGCTGTAGGCGCCATTGCTCTTGCCCGCGGCAAAGACAATCTCATCGCCGAGATAACTGCTGAACTTCTGCACATGGGTGAACAGATCGTCCAACTTCGGCCCGTGATTCTTCTGTTGTTGCTTCCACCATTCGCGAAGCGCAGGACTCTGCTGGAGCCGGTCATGAAAAAGGCGTCCGGCTTCGGACAGGGTATTGGACAAGTTAGGGATCGCGGCATAGACCACCGTGTGGTCCGGAACGTACGGCAGGAGGTCCGATTCATAGCGCAATCCGGGGCTGGGAATCGCGCTGAACTGTTTCTGAAGGATGGCGAAGTCACCGAGCAGGGCAAGGTACTTGGCGGAATCGCGGCTCCATGCAATTTCGTTCTTGATTGGAACCTTCGACACGTTGGAACTGGAGGTCGTCTGGTCGCCAGGGTGGAGTTCGGTCGAAGTGTCTCCGGAATCGACGCGCACGACGCCCTCAATGACGGCGACGCGAGATCCCTTGAGCCCGTGATTGACAGAAAAGATCGTGCCTTTGACGGAGACCAGGGAATCGTCAGTGGCGACGTAGAGATGGCGTCCGGAGTGCTGCTTGGCAGCCTGCACGATGATCTGGCCGTCATCGAGGTGAATCGTGGTGCCTTTCCACGCGCGAGAAACGGAGACTCCGGCGCGCTCGCTCATTTCAACCAGTGAGCCGTCCTGAAGCTTGAGCACTGCGGTCGATCCCTTGGCGGTGCGAACCGTGGCGCCGTTACCGATCTGATATCCGGCTTGAACGAGGCGGACCTCGTCGCCTGATACGGCATACAGCGATCCGTTAGCGACCTGCACCGCGCCGTGAATTGGATTCTGGCCGGGAAGAAGATCATTGTTAAATGCGACCGCGACCAATGCCATGGCAGCGACAGCGGCTGTTGCCAGGGCCCAGCGCCAGATGCGCGGCGAGCGAGATTTCGGTTCGAAGCGCCATGCGACCTGCTTCTCGCCTTCGCGAGCGGTCGTGAGAGCGTGCCGGCATTTGACACAGGCATGCACGTGATCTTCAAACAGCATCAGGCGAGCTGAAGCAAGCCTTCGATCCAAGTAGGCTGGAATCAGGGACTGAAAATCGTCGCAGGTGCGCAAGGATCGCGCATCGAGGTCTGAGGACGGAGCCTCGCCAGTCAGGACAGACCAGACGTTGTCGCTCGCTTTGGCGACGACCTTGTCATCCACCTTCTCGTTTTGAATTGTCGACAGCAGACGATCAAATTTGTCGTTCTTCATGGCCTGTCTCCTAGATAACTGGCAAGCTCCTTGCGAAGCTGTTGCCGTGTGCGATGGACGATGACGGCCACCAGCACCTGTGAAATACCCAGCATTTTGGCGATCTGCCCGTTGGTAAAGCCTTCGAGAAAACGCAGGGTAAATATCTCCGCGGGTCTCGGCTTGAGCTGAGCCATGGCTCGCGCGAGGGCTCGGCGCAGTTCCGGCGTTTCCGAGTGGGGCAGGTCCATATCGAGCTCCACCGTACGGTCAGACTGGCGCGCGCGAATGACGTCGAGGGCTGCGTTGATGGCGGCCCGGCGCAGGTAGCTCTCTTCGTTGTCGAGAGGGCCGGCGTCCGGACGGCGGCGCAGCAGGCGCAGAAATACGACCTGCAGCACATCCTCGGCATCGGCTGCGTTGCCGGTGATTCGGTACGCCGTGCGAAACACCAATCCGTGATGCGCCCGATAACTGCATTCGAGTTCAAGCGGAAGTGCGATGGCTGGCTTTTCTCTGAGTGCGACTTGCAGATTACGCCTCCTGCTGTTGCTTTTCATAAGTAATGACGTTGAGCGCTCAGGATTCTTACAAGTGGTGATACGAATTTTTTGCGCAGGAGTTCGACATTGGGTGTTGAGGATCGCTGGGAGAGGCCAAGTCGTGCAGAATCAGAACATAGAGCGAGGTCAGTTGAGGAGTCCGAGGATACAGCTGGCTAGATTTTGGGGTAATCTTCTGGGTTGCATCCTGCCACGAGGTTGAGGCACGGGCGCAAGGTGGTCTTTATCCTAGTCAGGTTAAAAGGCAGGGTCCGAAATGCTTTCGAGACGTAGCTTTCTATCGGCGTTTTCCGCTTTTCCCTTATCCGGGCTGGTCGGCCGTGGGATTTTCGAGAAGTTTCCATTGCATTCGAGCGCCGAACCCGCGCCTGCGGCAGTTGATGAGGACCTGACCCGGTTCGTCAAGATTGCGATCGGGACTGGGGGCCATGGGCATACATATCCAGGAGCGACGGTGCCATTCGGCATGGTCCAGTTGAGTCCGGACACCTTCAATGATGGTTGGGACTGGTGCTCGGGCTATCACTATTCCGACAGTTCGATCATGGGCTTCAGCCACACCCACCTCAGTGGAACGGGCGCTTCTGACATGCTGGATTTTCTGCTCATGCCCGGGACCGAGTCTACCAAGATATTTCCGGGATCGCGACAGAATCCCGGCGAAGGCTACCGATCGCGATTCAGTCACGAGGACGAGATTGCCGAACCGGGATACTACTCGGTGATTTTGAGGGACTACGACATCCGGGCGGAGTTAAGCGCGACCGAGAGAGTCGGCATCCATCGGTACACGTTTCCGCAGAGCGACACGAGTCACTTCATCCTTGACCTGTTTCACGGGTACGGGAGTGCGCCGATTCTTTGGGCTGACCTGAAGATTGTGGGAGACGACACGGTTGTCGGTGGACGCAGCGTGAAGGGATGGGCTCCGGGGCGGGAAATCTACTTCGCGATGAAATTTTCGAAGCCGTTCCGCTCGTCGCAGATCGCGTCGGAGGACAAGTTTCTCCGTAGGGAGCAGAAAGAAGCGAAAGGGAATTCGCTGAAATGCCTGCTGAATTTTGAGACCACGAAGGGCGAAGTAATACTGGTGAAGACTGGGATCTCGGGCGTGAGCGCCGAGGGTGCGCGGAAGAACCTGGACGCGGAGATTCCGGGGTGGGATTTCGATAAAGTTCGGCGAGACGCGCACGCGGCCTGGAGCAAGAATCTCTCCAGGATAAGAATCACGACGAGCAATGCGCGGCAAAAGCGGATCTTCTATACGGCGATGTATCACTTGATGGTGGCGCCGACCTTGTTCGATGACGTCGACGGCAGCTACCGCGGGATGGACGGCAAGGTTCATCAGGTACCGCAGGGCCTGCACAACTACAGCACATTTTCGCTGTGGGATACGTACCGCGCCGCGCATCCGATGTATACGCTGGTCCAGGGCGAGCGCGTGCCGGATTTCGTGAATTGCCTGGCTCGCATGACGGAAGAAAGTCCCGCCGGAGTTCCGATCTGGCCGTTGCAGGGGCGCGAGACGTTTTGCATGACCGGATACCACGCAAGTTCGGTTTTTGCAGAGGCGCTGGCAAAGGACTTCAAGGGCATCGACTTTCCCAAAATCTACGAGCTCCTGAAAAAGCGTGCGATGGACGACGACTATCGCGGTCTCGGGTTCTATCGAAAGTTGGGCTACATCCCGTGCGACAAGGAAGAAGAGTCGGCCAGCAAGACGATGGAGTACTCGTACGACGATTGGGCGGTAGCTCACATCGCGAAGGCCGCGGGCAAGAGCGAAGAAGCCAAGCTGCTGGTAGAGCGGTCGAAAAACTACCAGCATCTTTTTGATCAGGGTACGGGGTTCATCCGGCCAAAACTCGAGACCGGCCAGTGGTCTGAACCGTTTACGTCGACGGAGATGGGGTATTCCAAACAGTGGCGGGACTATACCGAATCCGATCCGTGGGAGACGACTTTTACGGTGCAGCATGATCCGGCGGGATTGATCAAGCTGTGTGGCGGTCCAGAAAAGTTTGTGGAGAAGCTCGATACCTTGTTCAACACGAGCTCACAGCTTCCGGCGGATGCTCCTCCGGATATTGCCGGGATGGTTGGGCAGTACGCGCACGGCAACGAGCCGTGTCATCACATGGCCTACCTTTACACATATGCCGGTGCCGCACACAAGACGCAGGACCGGGTACGACGCCTGCTGGAAATGGAATACGACGACCAGCCTGACGGACTAGCCGGGAATGAAGATTGCGGACAGATGTCCGCGTGGTATGTCATCAGTTCGCTTGGTTTTTATGCGGTGGATCCGGTAAGCGGGAACTATGTGTTCGGGACACCACTGTTCGATCGCGCCGAAGTCGAGTTGGGACCAGGCAAAAAACTGATTGTCGAGGCGAAGCGGACCGCACCGGCCGACCAGTACATACAATCGATCACAATCAACGGTAAGCCGCACACCAAGCTCTGGTTCCGGCACGCCGACATTGCGAATGGAGCGACCATTGTGTTTTCGATGGGCCCGAAGCCGAGTCAGCAGTTCGGCGCGGGAGAGGATGCGCTTCCACCGTCATTGATTCTGTGAACTTAGTTCCTGGCAATACCTAACCGTTGGGGATTGCCCGGGCAAATCAACAAGGGTTTTCAACCATGGGGCGATTGGAGGATGAAATGGTGACACGACGTGAATTTATCGATGCTATGGCCGTTGGCGCGGCGGGGGTGGCGATTGGGTCCACAGCGAAGAGCTATGCCCAGGTGATGGGTTCCAATGATCGCCTGAACTTTGCGGTCATCGGCCTGAACGGAAGGGGCTACGCACACCTGTCGTCCCTGAAAGCGAACAAGAGTGCAGCGCGCATCACGCACGTGTGCGATGTCGACAAAACCATCCTGCAGAAATTTGCTGACACAACGCGGCAAGAGATGGGAGAGGCTCCCATCGCTGAGCAGGATTTCCGCAAAGTTCTCGAACAGAAAAATATCGACGCCATCACGATCGCGACGCCGGACCACTGGCACGCCCCGATGGCGATAGCCGGATTACAGGCAGGCAAGCACGTCTACGTGGAAAAGCCCTGCAGCCACAATCCTGCCGAGGGAGAGTTGCTGGTAAGGGCGCAGCAGAAGTACGGCAAGCAGGTGCAGATGGGGACGCAGCAGCGCTCGTCACCGCATTCCATCGAAGTTGTGCAAAAGATCCGCGATGGAGTGATCGGGAAGCCGTATTTTGGCAAGGCGTGGTACAGCAACACGAGAAAATCGATCGGAACGGGGAAGGAGGCGCCGGTCCCTCCACAGCTTGATTGGGACCTGTGGCAGGGGCCAGTGCCGCGGCGGACATATCGGGATAATGTGCACCCTTACAACTGGCACTGGTTCAAAATTTATGGAACGGGCGAGACGTTGAACAACGGGACGCACGAAGTTGATGTCTGCCGCTGGGCGCTCGGCGTTGATTATCCCAAGCGGGTGACGGCGTCAGGCGGCCGTTACCAGTTTGACGACGACTGGCAGTTTTACGACACGCTTGTCACCAGCTTCGAGTACGACGATCAGACGATCACGTGGGAAGGGAAGAGTTGCCAGGGGATGAAGTATTACGGACGCGATCGAGGCGCGACCATCATGGGCACGAGTGGTTCCGTCCTGATGGATCGCGATGGCTACGAGATGTACGACCTGAATGGCAAAAAGACCAGCGAATTCAAGACGGGCAAGGAGACGTCGTCGTCGGATCTGCTGGGGCGTGATTCGATGACCGACGCGCACTTCGCGAACTTCATTGCGGCGATCCGAAAAGGCGAGAAGTTGAATGCCCCGATCAGTGTAGGCAACATTTCAGTCACGATGCTGCAGCTTTCCAATATTGCGTGGGAAGTGAGCCGCGAGTTGCACCTGGATCCGAAGGATGGCCGGATCGTCGACGATGCCGAGGCCATGAAGGGGTGGACGCGGGAGTACCAGCCGGGGTGGGAGCCACATGTGTAAACAACGCCTTCCGGATCGGAACATTTTCCTTGTCGCCTTTTTGCTGGGGATGGTAATTCCTTTGTGGTCAAGCAGCGAACTTCAGCTGACAGATAAGGACGTCCTCGAAACCCGAGGGATGAGTGTGCTGCTGTTTCACAATTCGTATCACAAGGTTTTTGGCGATCAGAAGATGAGCGGGATGGAGATGATTTTGTACGGGGAGCGCATCGCCACGAACGGGGACGTGCGCCTTTCGGCGACGCCCGCGCAGTGGGATCCGATTCCGGATTTTGAATCGCGCAAGCGTGGCACGGCGGCGGACGAAATCACGGCTTCTTGCAGTTATCCGGATCATGGATTGAAATACCGCATCGATGTCAGGCCTGACGGGGAGGCGGGCATTCGCGTCGCTGTGCAACTGGATCGTCCTGTGCCCGATGCCCTGGCAGGAAAGGCCGGATTCAATCTTGAATTCCTGCCCTCGCTCTACTTTGGCAAGTCGTATGTCATGGGCGACACCACTGGAATTTTTCCCCGTCACGCCGACGGGCCGATGGAAAAAGAGGCAAAGAAGAGCGCCGAGCCGATGGCCCTGGCAGCGGGACAAAACGTTGTGTTGTCTCCCGAAGATCCGCTGACCAGGATTTCGATTGTGTCAGACTCCGGTCCCGTCCAGTTATTTGACGGCCGCAACCAGGCGCAAAACGGTTGGTTCGTGCTGAGGACGATCATTCCAGCCGGCAAGACCGGGGATGTCGTTGTGTGGCACCTTCGTCCGAACGTGATCAGCGGTTGGAGCCGGCGTCCAGTGATCGGTTACAACCAAGTCGGGTATACCCCCGAGCGAGAGAAGATTGCGGTGATCGAGTTCGACCCGAATTTCGCTGCGCCGAAGACGGCGCGGCTGCTGCGAATCGGTTCGGCGGGCGAATCTGTTGAGGTGTTCAACGGAGAAATCAAACCTTGGGGCAAATGGATGCGCTATCAGTACGCCCAGTTTGATTTTTCCGGAGTGCGCGAACCGGGGATTTATACGATCGAATATGCGGGGGAGAAGACGGCACCGTTCCGCATTGCACCGAACATTTACGACGGAATCTGGCAGTTGTCGCTGAATACGTATCTGCCCGAGCAGATGGATCATGTGAGAGTGCGCGAGGGCTACCGCACGTGGCACGGGGCCTCGCATCTGGACGATGCCAGGCAGGCTCCGGTCAACTACACGCACTTCGATGGCTACAAGCAGGGTCCAACTACCGATTCTCCATTTTCGCCGGGAGAGCATATCCCCGGGCTGAACATCGGCGGCTGGTATGACGCCGGCGACTTTGACCTGCGCACGCAAACGCAAACCCGCGTGATCATGGATCTCGCGATGGCTAAAGAAGACTTCGACGTGAATTCGGACGACACATCAGTGGACGAAGCAGCGCGCCTGGTGCAAATGAGGAAGCCGGATGGAGTTCCCGACATTGTGCAGCAGGTCCAACACGGGGTGCTGTTGCTGCTGGCCCAGTATCACACGATCGGGCACGCGATCCCGGGCATCATTGAGCCGACCTTGGATGAGTACACGTATTTGGGCGATGCCGCTTCGAAAACCGACGGCCAAATCTACGTGGGGCGGATGGGAGCGCTTGAAAGCGACGGTATTCATTCAGGACTGGCTGACGACCGTTGGGCATTCACCACCCATACAACGGCGCTGAGCTATGACGCGGTTGGCGGACTGGCCGCGGCAAGCCGCGTGTTGCGCGGATTTGATGACAAGACGGCAGACGAGTGCTTGCAGACTGCGATCAGGGTCTGGGACGAAGAACACAAGCAGCCGCCAGCCACTTTTCAATACTTCAATACAACCGGGAGCAATCTGCAGCACGCTGAAGTTGAGGCTGCGGTCGAGCTGTTGATCGCGACCAAGGGCGCCGAAGAATACCGGCAAGCTCTGAAGAAACTGCTGCCGGTTATTCAAGATCAATTTGCTTTCCTGGGAGGGACAGCAGCTCGCGCGATTCCACGGATGGACGAAGACTTCAAACGCAGTGTGGAAGACGCGCTGACTGCGTACAAGCCGAAGCTGCAGGCGATGTTGTCGCAGAGTCCGTATGGAGTGCCGATTTCGACGGGAACATGGGGAGGGTCAGGTACGGTTACGCGATTTGGAACCGAGATGTATTTTCTCCACCGCGCATTTCCGGAGACGATTGGGCCGGAATACACGCTGCATGCGCTTGACTACGTGCTGGGCCGGCATCCGGCGTCGAACGTTTCTTATGTTTCGGCCGTGGGAACGCAGTCGAAGCTGATCGCGTATGGAAACAATCGCGCCGATTACACCTTCATTCCCGGCGGAATGATCCCCGGCGTGACCATCATCCAGCCCGACTATCCGGAACTCAAAGAGGGGTGGCCTTTTCTTTGGTACGAGAATGAATACGTTGTGGATGCTGTCAGCTCGTTCATCCTGGCTGCAAATGCAGCGCAGGCCGAGACTAGAGCTGGTCGATAGTCGACGATCCTAGGCAGGGCAAGTAGAAAGCCGCACATCCGGATGAATGTGCGGCTTTCGTGTTTGCACGCTACGACTCGCTACGACAACTAGAAGTCGAATCGCAACGAGAACTGCATGACTCGGGGGCCCACGTCGCTGGTGATGACGCCGAAGTTAGGAGCGTTGGTGTCCGCAACGCTGCCGGTCGGCAGTGCGAAGTTGACCTGGTTGAATACGTTGTAGGCTTCGGCGCGGAATTCGAGGCCGTAGTTCTCCTTGATGATGAAGTGCTTGTTGAGCGAGAGGTCGGTGTTCGAGAAGCGGGGACCTCGCAGGTTGTTGCGCGTGGGACCCTGCAAGCCGATCGGCCCGGTGAAGGCGGCCAGCGCAGCTGTGGGATTGGCGAACAACTGAATCTGTCCTGTGGCTGCGTCGTTGTGGACGCTGGTCTTGATGTCAGAACGATTTCCGACGAACAGCGCCGGGCTATTGGCGTTGAAGCTTACCGGAAATGCTTCTGACACTGTGGTGAAGGCGAAGCCGGAATGCCAGGTGTTCAGGAACGCGACCTGCCATCCGCCAATGAGTTGATTCATCCAGCCGGAAGCGCCGTGTCCAATCCAATGTCCACGACCGAACGGGAGATCGTAGAGTCCGTCCGCGCTGATCAGATGGGTGACATCGAAATCCGAATTGGCGCGGCAGGAGCGAATCTGAATCGCGTCGCAGAGGAAACCGCCGTATCCACCGGTAGCGGCTGAGCCCTCGGCGATGTTGGCGACAGTGGAGCTGTTGTCGATCGAGTGGGAGTAGGTGTAATTAACGTCAAACTGCAGGCCGTGCGACATCCGCTTGTGCAGGCTGGTGAGCAGGCCGTTGTAGTTCGAGTAGCTCTTGTTGCCGAAATAAAGTTGGCTGCTGAACTGGGGATCGAGGCCAACGTTCGACGGAATCATCGGTCCTAGGCCGATGCCCGCGTAAAGAGCCTGGACGGTGTCAGCCATGTCACCGATGGCAGGCAGCGGGCCAAAGAGCTGATTTGTGAGGTCGGCGCAGTGCGAGACTGTGAGGCCGATCAGTGAGCCAAGACCCGGGCAATCCAGGCCGAAGTAGTTTGCCTGGATGGTCGGCGTCATCATGTTGTCGAAGAACGCCGAATCCGAGATGGGCTGACCGCTTCTGGCTTGCAGAGAGAGATTGGTGAACTGCGGCACGAGCGATTGTCCGGAAGCCGGATCTTTGAAATCGACGACTTGTCCCGCATCGGACCGCGAGAGAAGCCGGTGTCCCATGCGAAGGAAGTAGGTGGTTTCGAAGAGAAAGTTGCCGGGCAATTCGCGCTGAACGCCTAGCGTGAAAGTCTCGGAGTAGGGCGTCCTGTAGTTGGGATCGACCGCCAGTTCATTCTCATTTCCGACCAGGCCGTTGTACAGAAACTGGGAGCCCGGCGGATTGAGGTATGGGGTAACTGGAACGGAGGCCGGCGTCGGCGGAATGATCGGAGGAATCGCCCCGACGGAGGCGAATCGCGGATCAGTAGTCAATCCGTTCTGATACGTCGTACCAACGCTTTGTCCGAAGACGAAGGATGACTGGTCGTTGAAGAAGTTGATCGCCGACATGATCGTGTGATCGAAGACGATGCCCGCGCCAGCGCGAATCACGGTTTTTCGATCTCCCAGCACGCGACCAAAGAAACCATTTGTCGCCGAGGGGTTGTAAGCGAAGCTCAGACGCGGCGCAAAATCGTGCCAGTCGGGATGGTAGTAGCCTGGGGCATGATTCGCCTTACCGCCGAAGTTATACATCACGGTCGGAGCGGCGGCATCACCGCTGATGCCGGCTTGTCCGGCGGCAGCACGCGCGTTGTACATCGAGGCGAAGTCAATGTTGGGGACGGTCTGGAAGCCGTCCATTTCATAGGGCACGGAGTAATACTGCCAGCGCAAGCCATAGGTCATGGTCAGGTCGCTGCGCATGCGCCAGCTGTCCTGAAGGTAAGCCTCGGTCTCGTAGTAGCGATAGTTTCTGGAGTGACCGGAGCCTTGCGGTAGCGGCTGCAAGTTGTGATCGTTCTCGTAGTTGCTCGCGATGTTGGAGACTCGTCCCAGCGCGAACGCGTAAGCGTAGCTCCAGTCGGCACTGGCTACGGGATCGGCGAGCATCTGCGCCGGACCAGTGAGACTGTTGACCGGGCTTCCCAAGCCAACCGTTACCAGATTGAAGTCGCCGACCAGCGTGTTGCTGTCTTTGATCGGCTTGAATGTGCCACCGATTTGAATGTTGTGCTTTCCACGGACATAGTTGAAGTCATCCCGGAAGACGGGAATGGGCACCGATCGATGCTGGCTGCTGCCGCCGTAGAAGGGAACACCCAGTTGCGGTATGCCCGATGGAGTAGGCATGAATGCGGCGTATTGCGTGGTTCCCGGAGGATTGAACAGGTTGGGGAAGCCAAACACGCCGCGCGTCTCGCCGTAGTTGAATTGGTTGACCTTGGTGTTGCTGATCGTCCAGGTATGGCCGATGACGAAGGCATAACTATGATCGATGATCTGATGCGTTACAGGATCCCCGGGAAATAGCTCGGCGGAGGCATAGTTGGCATCGTCTCCCTGAGTTCTGCGAACGATGCTGAAGCGCCCGAACAGCTTCATCTTTGCTGTTCAGGTTGTAGTCCATGCGGGTGACGAAGTCGTTCGACGTGTAATGAGCGGGAGCGTTCCAGCGGAAGCCTCCGGTGTTGATGCCGTCGCCGCTGGTCAGGTCGTTCGCGCGTGGATAGCGAGAGTTGATGAAGGTCAAAAGAGCCTGGTCGGGGCCGACTCCTGCTGGATCGAGGCTGGTATCAGAGACGGGAAATGCGCTGATGCAGTCCGGCTGAGTATTGATCCTGCTGGTGCCTGTACATCCCGCATTGTTGTTGATGTAGCCGACATTGCCGGCACGGAAAGAATCGAGAGGAACGATGGCGTTGACGGCGTCGGAGACCGCGTCGCGCCGGCCCTGGTAGTTGAAGAAGAAGAACAGCTTATCTTTAAGGATCGGCCCGCCGAGACTGACGCCGAACTGGTTTCGCGTCAGTGGCGGCTTGGGGATAATTGGATTCTGCCGGTTGTTGAAGAAGTCGTTGGCTTCGGTGGCGGCGGTGCGGTTGTATTCGGCGGCCGATCCGTGAAACTTGTTGGTGCCGCTCTTGGTCGTCAGTTGCACCATGGCGCCGCTTCCGCGACCTTCGGCGGATAGTGGGTTTGCGGTCTCGATGCGCATTTCCTGGATCGAATCGACTGGCGCGTTGGCGGTCATTGCACCGGCCTGACCTGTGCCAAAGTCATTGGTGTCGAGGCCGTCCAACGTGTAGTTGCTCTGATCGCCACGCGCCCCGGTAACGGAGCCGTCGCGGCTGCCCAAGGTGTTGTCGCTTCCGCCGGTGGCGTAGGTGTATCCCGGCGAATAGTTCAGAAGTCCAAGGGGAGTGTCGCGAAGCGAGATGGGAGCCTCGTGGACCATCAGCATATCGAGGGCGGCGGAGACGGTGGTGTCGGTGGTGTTGAGGGACACTTGAGAGCCAGAGCCGTTGACCTCGACGGCCTCGGTGGTCTGGCCGACTTTCAATTGCGCGTTTTGCGTATGGGTCGTGTTGGCGCCGAGATAGATGTTGTCGATGAACTGTTGCGCGAAGCCCTCCTTAGTGACAGTCAGGCGGTATCCCGTGCCGGGCAACACCTTCAGAAAGGTGTACGCGCCGACCGAATTGGTTTTCGTTTCGTAGTTTTCATTGGTTTTGGTATCGGTGAGTTTTACAGTTACGTCCGTCACGACCGCGCCGCTCGCGTCTGTAACGACTCCGGTCAGGGAAGCCACATCCTGCGCATTCACAAAGGAGCACAATCCGAACAATAGAAGAGATAGGCACACCAACAAGGTGCGAGTGGCAGAGCTACGAAAGCTGCATTCCATACGGAGTCTCCTTCGTGGGATAACGTTTTGTCTGGCGCAAGTAAGCGAGTGCGGGAGATGTAGTCGTTTTGCGGTGCCGAGAAAACATTCGCCAGGGATATTCGGAATCTTCCGACCGCGCTTATGCCCCATCGCGATCAGAAGTCACCCGTCTTCGCGCGTTGTTGCAACGTCGTCGTTCTGCATGCCAGTGTCCAAGGAGCCCTACGGTTTGCCAGGTTGGGACAGGAGTTGGAGGAAACGTGACCAGCGGATTTCAAAATGCTTCAGGACGACATTGATTGTGGACTGGGAAAAATGGATGAAGAGCGGTTCGCAGAGAGATTTCTACAAGAAGTTGTAACTTGAGGTCAGGAAAATATTAAGGTTCACAGAAGTGCAGGAACAGAATGGGATTCAGCGCAAGACGAGTGTTTCTGAAAATCTCAGCGACGAGGACTTACAAATGTCATGCGGATTCCTGAAGCAGCATGGATTCGCCGTTGACATCCGCCGAGAATATGATCTCCTTTTCAGCGGAGACGGCGAAGGGGATGGTCACAAGAACGGCGACGCCACCTTCAGGCGGTGATATCAATTCTATGCTTTGATTCTCGCCGTAGAGGGTCTCAAGCCGCTCACGGGTCACGCGCAGTCCGAGACCGCAACCGCGATCGCTGGCCTGAGTTCTGAAGCCGGGACCGTTGTCTTTGACTTCGAGTTTCAGATCTCCGTCCTCGATCCGCGAAGAGATCCAAATGCTGCCGCCCGATGTCATACGAGAGATGCCGTGTTTCACGGCGTTGTCTACTAGAGGCTGCAGTAGTAACAGCGGAACGTGGGCGTCCAGGGTTTCGGGCGCGATATCAAAACTCAAGGTCAGCCGCTCTTCGAATCGCACTTGCTCGATTTCGAGATAGCAGTTCACGAATTCCAGTTCCCGGTTCAGCGTCGTGATTTGAGTTCCCGCCGATTCCAGGTTCATACGGAGTAAGTCTGCCAAGCGGGTAATCATGCGGTCGGCGGCGCGAACGTCGGTCAGCATGAGAGCCGAGATCGAGTGCATGGTGTTGAACAGGAAGTGCGGTTGCAGTTGGCTTTTCAGGGACTGCAAGTGAGACTTTGCGAGCTGTGCTTCGAGTTGGGACGCTCGCAGTTCCCGGTCCTGAAACTTGAAGTAATACGAGATGGCATGGGCGATCAGTACGATCGGCACGAAGACGCCGGTAATGTCATCAATGAGATTGTTGAAATACAGACGCTTGAGGGCCAACAGTTGGATCGAAAATGAATGCGTTTTTGAGTTCCAGATCGCGGAGTTCCACTCGTGGGCCTTCGAGTTGTACATCGCAAACGGGGTCACGCCGCGCAGAAGAATGTGCACGAGACTAAAGAGAGCGCCCGCTGCCAGGTATTGCAATGAGCGATATTTCCAGTTGTCACGCCGAATCGGATATTCCATCGCGAAGGCAAAGACGAAGGGAGTGAGGGGGAAATATGTGAGGACCTGACTTAACTCGAGCCCAAGCGTATTCATGAAGGGCATCGGCATTTCGGTCGAGCGGTAGAGTTCCCAAAACGTAAACGTCGCAGCGACGCAGATGAATGCCCAAACAGCAAAGCTGACTCCCCAGACGAGCCCGGAGAACGTACGCAGGGTTCGAGCGGGTCGAGGTTTCGGATCCGACTGCACGGACATCCGCCTGGGACGGCGGACGACCTCTCCGCCACATTTTGGGCATGCCTTTTGCTTGAGATGGCAGGCTGCGCAGAAGGTACAACCGGAAGCGCAAGTATAGGCGTCGGAGTCAGGCGAGAGAGCTGCTCCGCATGCTTCACAGTTTGTTTTCATTTTCGCGGGAAGCCTCGTCAACCAAGCGGGATCGTAATCCTTTATTCAATCATGCGCAAAGGGCGGCAGAGCGAAACCCATCCCTATTAGACGGGTACTCGTCCCATAGGTGAGGGAAGAAGTTTTGCTGTTTTTCTCACTGAAACGAAACGGCATCCGCGTCTCGGACTATGAAGTCTTTTGGGGCGCTACGCGTAGCCAAGTCGTATTTCGAGAATCGACGATCCGCCGCAATTCTCCCTGATGGAGCATCGAATCGAGCTCCGCGTGAATTGCCTGGATGGCGGATGACCGATCGACGAATTCGAAAGACTTGCGGCGCAGGATGCGCGAGTAGATTTCGTCGATGGAGAGGGCATCCCCGGTCTCCAGCAGAGCTATTCGGCAGGCGCGTTGGAGGTGCGGGTTAGGATTGCTGCGCGAAATGGGCGCCCGCGATCTAGTCCGCAGCGGGTTCTCGCCGGGAATTTCTTTTGCGGTTGTTCGAGTGCGGCGAGCGGACGCCTCTGTTGCTTCGTCCGGTTCGGAAAGTGACGTGTCACCCAGTTCCCGCAGGGCGTCAACTGCGATTCGCAAATTCCGAATCCGGCTGGTTACTTCCTTGTATTGCGTTTGAAGTTCGTGAAGTTCAAGGACAACAACCTTGAGAACCTCAGAGGCCGAGGCTTGAGTGGAAGGATGAGAGTAGTTACCGGAAGCCATAACGACAATGCGATTATGCGCAAGAATGGCGCGGCATTCCAGAGGTCCGGGACGGGAGCATGAAGCCAAGGGACAAATGCATGAGTGGGAGAAATGATTTTCGTCTCCGCAAAATGAAACGATTTTGCTGGCTCTACGTCTATTGGTATACCAAGGGGAATTCTCCCTGTGGTGCGCGCTCATGCATCCAGATTCTGCGGCATTGCCTTCACGGGAAATGGCAGGTAAAACTCTGGTCCGCGTCGTGATCGCGGATGATGAACGGCTCGCGCGACAGAAGATGCGCATATTGCTCGAGGCTGAACCGAGCATCGCCGTGGTTGCGGAGTGTCAGGACGGAAGGCAAACCGTGTCTGCGATTAGTTGCCTTCGTCCGGACCTGCTGCTCCTCGACATTCAAATGCCGGACCTTGATGGTTTTCAGGTGCTGAACCAAATTCCGCCGGAGGAGATGCCACTGGTCATCTTCACGTCGGCGTACGACCAGTACGCGATCCGCGCATTTGAAGCTCACGCGCTCGATTATCTGCTCAAGCCATTCGACCAGGAACGGCTGCATCAGGCGATCGAACGTGCGCGAATGGATTTGTTGAAGTCGGGGAACCGCGAATTTACCAATCGACTGATGGAGTTGCTGGCTCGCCTGAAAGCCGGAGCGCCGGGACAACCCGGCGAGCCGCAAGATCGCCTCGTGATCAAGGCGAAGGGCAGAGTCATCTTCCTGGACCTGAACGAAATCGACTGGGTCGAAGCGGCTGCGAACTACGTGCGCCTGAATGTAGGCAAAGAATCTTACCTGCTGCGCGAAACCATTTCGCGCACATCGGAGCGTTTGAATCCAAGCGAGTTCATCCGCATTCATCGCTCCACAATTGTGAACGTCAGGAAGATCAAGGAGCTGATCCCGGTGAACAGCGGCGAGTATGTTGTTGTGCTGAAGAACGGCAAGGAACTGTCTTGTAGCCGCGGCTACCGCGCGCAACTCCAACAGGTGATCGAACAGAACTCCTGAGAAATTCTGTGCCCGCCTGATCCTGACAAAACAACTAGAAATCTAAAACTTCAAGCGATCGAGGCTTGTCGAGGTTTTCGTCCTCATCAGGCGTTCAATCATCCCACTGATTGCAATCTCTGCGCGGTGCATCCGTCTTGTGTGCATGGCGCGCGGGGGCAGTATCGGCGCAACGGGCTGCAGGCACCGTGAATGCCTGTCTACAGAACAGCTTCAACAATCCACCTACATTCCAAGCGCCCCGCATTTCTTCAGAAGCTCACACTGGCTGCTGGCTGCGTTTCTTCACGTCATGGTGGGCGCGCTTGCGTTCGGAGGAAACCTGACATCGGGAACGCCCCCGCCGAAAGAGCGAATTACCGAGATACCTTTTTCGTTGTACGCCGGATACCTGATCGTAGTTGAAGGACGAATTGGAAATCTCGATCACCAGAATTTGCTCGTCGATACCGGCACGAGCCCGAGCATGATCGACAAGAGTGTCGAAGCGAAGCTGAGATTGCAGGGTGCGGCTAGCGGGATTGCGCTCTTCAACACGAGCGTCTCGGGCGAGAGAGTGACTTTGCCTCAGCTTGAGCTGGGACCTCTGCAAAGGCGCAATCTGCAAGTGATGGTCACCGACTTTTCAAAGATTGCGCGAAACGTTGGAACCCGCATTGATGCTGTCATCGGTCTGGATGTGATGGGGGGATCCAGTTTCACCATCGATTATCAGAAGCACAAGATCTATTTGCGGTCTACGCGAGAGCGGCATTCTGCGCCCTTTACTGCCGGGCCGCGATTCATCACAGTCGATCTGAAAGCTGGCGGAAGGCAGCTTCGCCTGCTTTTGGATACGGGCACGCCACACCTTGTCCTGTTCAAGCGTGCACTCACAAATCTCGACTATGACCCGTCGGTGGGTACCGGAACCGGACAAAACATCTCGGGGACGATTTCGTACGGCAATATCGTGCTGCCTCAGGCACGGTTTGGCAATGACGAGGTGGGTCCAGCGCGGGCGTCTGTGGTTGCGAGCCAAGAGAGCTCCGCATCGGAGTATGACGGGCTCATTGGCCTGTCGATGCTGCGGCTGAAGCGCCTCAGCTTTGATTTCGAGCATCAGGTGCTGGGATGGAGCAACTAGGCTGGGTGTTTCCACCGAGTGTTTTCCGAGGTAGCATCAAATAGGTTGCGTGTTTCGGATCGAAGTTGCAGGTGAAAACGCTCCAACCCATCAGTGTCATTCCTCTCAGTCGTTCACACTTTCTCACGCAAATAAAAATGGCCGCCAACCGAAGTTGACGGCCTCAGATTGCCGACAAAGCCTGAGGTGGCACAGCGCCTAAAGGCGCATCCATTTTGTACTCGTTACGGCATCGCTAAAGCGCAGCCCTGATACGAAGCGGGACTTTGTCTGCAGTCTGAGGCCGCCAACCGAAGTTGGCGGCCTGCTGAGCTGCCCGAGCTCAACTAAAAGGTCAGTTTCAGGCTGAATTCCGCTGCTCGCGGCGCTCCCAGCCCGTAGACTCCGGTGCCAGCGCCTACCCGAACGTTTTGGGTTCCGAGATAGTTGGTCGCACCGATGTTGCCTGGAGCCCCGGTTAAGTAGGGGCTCAGGACGTTTGGAGGAAGATCGAAATTTGCAAAATTGAAAACGTTGAAGAAACCAATTCCGGGCTCGATCGTTACGGTTTCCTTGATTCTGTACTTCCATCGCAGCGACATATCGATGTCCTTCAGCCACGCCAGACCAACAGCGTCCGAGATGGGTGCTGGAAGGGAAGGAGCTACGCCGCCCATTCCCTGAAGTTGAGAGAG
This sequence comes from uncultured Acidobacteriota bacterium, assembly GCA_963820895.1. Lineage (GTDB taxonomy): Bacteria > Acidobacteriota > Terriglobia > Terriglobales > Acidobacteriaceae > Sulfotelmatobacter. The sequence goes on along the minus strand of CAWGBW010000008.1, from coordinate 417,265 downwards.
TGTGAAAAGGCCGTTTGCGATCAGAACCTGACCGGCCGGAGTGGCCTGGCCTGCCACGTTCTGGTTGTAGGAGCTGATGACCGATCCCAAATTGCCCGGCTTGATGCCCCTCATGAATGAGCCATTTTTCGTTCCTGGGAGATAATCCTGAGGGGTGCCGTCTCCCGTGAAATCTGTCCGGAAGATTTCGCCATTACCCAAGCCGGTGTTCGGTACAACCAGTGGAGTTGCCAACGGGCTGTAGAAATGCCCGATGATTCCCGTCTGGAACCCCCAAGGAAGGTCGAAGCTGCCGCCGAAGGAAAGCTGATGCCGTCGGTCGAGCGTTGAAGGTCCCATGAAGCGCAGTGGGTTTGCGTTGTCCACTGCACCGATAACGAAATCCTGATCCGAACCTTGTTGGTAGTTCGCCGGTTGAGGGTTGGGATTTGCGCCTCCAGGATTTACGAACTTCGAGAGGCTGTAAGCAATCTGGAGGTTTGCATTCCTGATCCCTTTGAGCGGATTGGCCACATTCTGAACCAACTTGAAATCGAGCGCGTTGTAAACCGATCGTCCGATTGGAAGCAGGAAGTTCATGTTGGCGGCGCCGGCGTTGAGTCCGGAGAATGCGCAACCAACTGCAGGACACCCGCCGGCACCAGGCTGACCAGTGACAGTGGTGCCACCAACTCCGAGTTCATACGAGGCAGTCAGGCCCTGCGCAGCGAAGTCTGACATCTGCGCGCCCAGGTTCGCGGGCTGCAGTGGCAAGCATCCGCCAGCGGCCAGTGCTCCGGCCAGGGATGAAGCTCCGCAAGCCGCAATCGTATTAGCTATCGCAGCTTGCGCCCCGGCCAGGTTGAAGTAGCGGGTATCACCTGAATGGTTCAGGTCCACACCCAACAGAGAGCGTGTTTCCACGTTGCGAACAAAGTCAGCGCTGATCACGGTGCCTTTGTAGACCTGGCGTTGGATTCCAAAGTTCATCTGGAAGGAACGGGGAGTCTGGAAGTTTGGACCGAAGGTGGCGGGAGCGGTGTTCGTCCCTATGCCCAGGCCCGAGTCCAGCAAGTTGCCGATGTAGCCGCCGTTCTGCAGATCAGGCGTGAAAGGATAGGACGACTGATAGGTGTGAAGCAGGTTGATGATGTTTGAGGCTGCGGCACCGATGGTGATGGGCGTGCTGCCGTTACCGCAAACTCCGTCGGGAATCGGAATTGATCCGCCGGGAACGGGCAGCGGAGCGGCTGGCGCACCCGGGCCATTGCAGCCTGCGCCGACCTGCAGGAATGCACCGGTCGCCTCTCGAGTCGGACGATCGAAGAGAACGTTGTTCCAGATCGTGTTTTCGTAGTAGAGACCGGCGCCCGCGCGGATTACTGTCTTTCCGCTACGAGTGGGATCCCATGCAATTCCGATCTGCGGAGCGAAGTTTCGGTTGGGCTGCCGAATCCGCGCGCCCAAATTCGGGAAATCGGAAACGACGTTGTTGAGTGCGGGGATGCCGGGAAGATCGGCATCGTTGCGGCCGGTATCCCGGACGTAACGCAGTCCGACCTCCAGGTTGAGGTTTGGCCTGATCTTCCAGCTGTCGCCGACATACAGCGCGATGCGGTTGTCAGGTCCGAGACCGCCGGCGGGGAATCCGAATGCCTTTTGCGCGGTGGCGAAACCGATTCCGTTGCCGAGGATAACGGCAGCTACATCGTAGTTCAGAGGATTCGAGCCTGTCGTTCCGTCCGGGCCCGCCGGGCAAGCTGCGCTGACAGTAGCGCAATTGGCATCGAGCAAGTTCGGAGCTGAGAAGACAACAGGTGCGAGGCTGTAGAACGCCGCAAAGCCGCCGCCTTGGATGTGGTTGTACGTAGCACCAAAGCGGACCAAGTGGTTTCGTATCGCTTTGCTGCCGTCGTACTTCAATTCATGATCGCTCTGAGGAGTCGACTGCGGAGCCAGGAAATTCGGACCGGCGGCGAATGGGCCGTTGAAGAGAGTGAGTCCGGAACTTGAGAAGGGCTGTCCAGCATCACCGTCCTGAATCTGGTTCTGGAATTTCAAATATTCAAAGCGGACACTGTGTGTGAAGGTGCCAGTGTTGAAGTCGAGCCCGAGAACGTGCGAGCGGGAGTTGTCTTTGTTGCTGTAGACCTGGAAGCTGGAGGCGAAATAGGTCGCGTTGGCGATGTTTGCGAAGTAGCCGAAGCGATAGAACATCTTCGCGTTGTTAGTGATCTGATAATCCAGTTTTCCGAGGAGTTCGGTCTCACGGAAGGGAGCGTTGAAAAAGCCCGAATCCGCTGTGAAAGGCGCGGGTAATGCAACTGGCGACTGCAGATTGTTGAGGGTGCGCTCTCCGTCAGCAAAGAAGAAGAGCTTATCTTTTATGATTCTTCCCCCGAGCGCCGCACCGAACTGGTTGCGTTGAAACGCCGGATTCTCCAAGCCTTGCGGGGTCGGGAGATGGGCGGAGGCGGCATTGTGGTCGCGGAAGTATCCGAATGCCTGACCGTGGTAAGCGTTGGTCCCCGATTGAGTGGTGACGTTTACGGCGCCGGACGAAGTCAGATCGTTTGAAAGATCGAGTTTGGATTGACTGATCTGAAACTCGGCGATAGCGCTGGCCGGAATGTCCTGGGTTGTGGTGCCTACGGTTTCGTCGCTGACATCGACTCCGTCGACTTGAATGCGCGCGCTGCGGCCGAATCGTCCGCCGAATGAGATTGAGGAGTATCCAACCTTGGTGGGATCGAAATTGGTGCCGTCCTGGATTTGTACACCGGGCTCGAGCTGGGCAAGGTCGAGGAAATTTCTTCCGTTCACCGGGAGATTTTCGATTTGCGCCCGAGTGAGCACGCCCTGAACCGTGGCCTGTTCGGTGTTGACTTCAGCTCCGCCCGCCTGAACTTCGATGACCTGGCTTTCCTGGCCGACCTGCAGTGTTGCATTGAATGTGGCCGTATTGCCGACCATTACGTTCAGAACTTCACTGATGCTGCTGAAGCCTTTGGCGGAAACCTGGACCTTATATTGCCCGGGAGTAAGCGCGCCGGATGTGTAGGCGCCAGACGAGTTGGACGCTAACCTCGTCACCGCATTCGTGGCGGTGTTCGTAATGGTTACGACGGCACCTCCTACAACAGCGCCCGTCGGATCATTCACAGTGCCGGTAACACTACCCGTGCCCACTGTTGTCTGTGCCTGAATTGTTGAAAATGCCACAAGCAACAGACCGATCCCAATTAAACAGTTCAACAGTCTCCGGTATTGCAACCGGGTATATCCATCCCGCAACTTCATCGGCAAGCCTCCTATCGTTTCTGACCAGTCAGCGATCAGTGTTCGAAGGAGTGCAAGGCAACTGGTCGTCCCATGAAGCGTTTTTCCGCGAGTGCATCCGGCGAAGGGACGAGTAGTCAACCGACAACTACCAAAGGCAAGGTTTCGTCGATCTGTACGATCAGAGTAACGAGTCGTGTTTCGCTATTCCTATGGTTCCCCGGAAATTCGAGGGGTGCAATTATGAAGAATGGGAGACAACGTCATGGAAGACAGGTCATTTACAGCGATTTAACAGAGCGGAAAATGATAGGCCCCGTGCAAATTTTTGCGCTTCAAAATTCTTCCGACCCGAACAACTCTGAATCCTTTTCCGGGTTGCCGAAATCTATTCGATACAACGGCTTTTCGACTGTTGTAGCCCAAACAACAACTACTTGTTCTTGTTACAGCTTGGAGCGTACGTATGGCGAAACGGATGGTTTTGATGTTGGTGGTACTGCTGGCCCTTGTGGGCGGCCTTGGATTTGCGAAATTCAAGCAAGTTGAAGCTGCGATTGCACAGGGAAAGTCCTATCAGCCACCGCCGACTGCAGTCACGACAGTTGTAGCGCAGAAGCAGACCTGGCCGTCGACCCTGACGGTAATCGGCACGGCGGCAGCCATTCAAGGCGTGACCGTGAGCGCCGATCTACCTGGAACGATCGATAAGATTCACTTCGAGTCTGGCCAATGGGTCCACGAAGGGGATGTTCTGGTCGAGCTGGATATCCGTCAGGAACGCGCGCAGTTGGCCAGCCTGGAAGCGCAACGTGATCTGGCGAAGACAAATTATGACCGCGCGAACCAGTTGGTAGGCGCAGGCGTGATTTCACGATCGGATTACGACACAGCCACTGCTCAGCAGAAGGCGACTGAAGCGCAGGTCGGCGACGTCCGCGCAGCGATCGCGCGCAAGACGATCCACGCTCCATTTTCGGGAGTGCTTGGAATTCGCCAAGTCAGCCTTGGACAATATCTCGCGGCGGGGCAGGCGATTGTTTCCCTTCAGTCTTTGAGTCCTATCTATGTGAACTTCGGAGTACCACAGCAGGAGACGCCGAAGGTGGTGCCTGGGCATGTTCTACGCGTTACCAACAGTGATTTGCCCAATATGGCCTTCACGGGCCGCATTACGGCCCTCGACTCCGTGATCAACGAGCAGACTCGAAATATCCAGGTGCAGTCGATCGTCACGAATAAGGACAACAAGCTTCGTCCGGGAATGTACGTGCAAGTGGAACTGCCGTTGGGACAACCTCGCGAAGTCACGCCAGTGCCTGCCTCCGCGATCAACTACGCGCCTTACGGAGACTCAGTTTTCGTCGTGACGGAGATGAAGGATCCAAAAGGGAATTCCTATCGCGGCGTCCGTCAACAGGTCGTGAAGCTGGAGGGTTCTCGCGGTGACCAAGTCGCGGTGATTTCCGGTTTGAATCCTGGAGACGAGATTGTCAGCTCGGGTGTATTCCGCTTGCGCAATGGCGCCGCCGTCCTGGTGAACAACACTGTAAAGCCCGGAAATAGTCCCACCCCCAAGCCCGAGGAAAGCTAAACCAGACGGTTACAACACGGGTCTCGAAGGAGCGAGAATGAAGTTCACAGATCTGTTCGTCAAGCGTCCGGTGCTGGCGATTGTCGTAAACCTGGTGATTTTGATCGCCGGTTTGCAGGCTATCCGCTCGCTGAGTGTGCGGCAGTATCCCCGGAGCGATATTTCGGTGGTGCAAGTCACGACCGTGTATGTCGGCGCGAACGCCGACCTGGTGCGGGGCTTCATCACCACGCCTCTTGAGCGCGTGATCGCCAGCGCGGACGGCATCGACTACATGGAGTCGGCCAGCGCGCAGGGGATGAGCACGATCACCGTCCACCTGAAACTCAACTACGACACCAACGCGGCTCTGACACAGATTCAGGCGAAGGTAGCGCAGGTGCGAAACGACCTGCCTCCTGAGTCTCAGGCGCCAGTGATCGACTTGCAAACTGCCGACACGCAGTTCGCCGCGATGTATATCGGGTTTTCGGCGAAAGATCTGGACATGAATCAGATCACCGACTACCTGACACGCGTAGTTCAGCCGAAGTTGAGCGCCGTGAGCGGTGTGCAGCGCGCCGACATTCTCGGCAATCGCACCTTCGCGATGCGGCTTTGGTTGCGGCCGGAGCAGATGGCTGCCCGGGGCGTATCTCCGTCTGATGTGCACGATGCCCTGGCGAAGAATAACTACCTGTCTGCGCTTGGCAGCACGAAGGGTTCGATGGTGTCGGTGAACCTCGTCGCCAACACGGACCTGCGCACGCCCGACGAGTTTAAACAGATGGTGGTCAAGCAGGATAAGGGTGTAGTGGTCCGCCTTGGCGAGATTGCCGATGTCTCTCTCGGCGCGGAGAACTACGACCAGGACGTCCGTTTCAATGGTGAGACGGCAACTTTCATGGGGATCTGGGTACTTCCCACAGCTAACTCCCTGGAAGTCATCAAGAACGTCCGGGCCGCGCTGCCCGCGATTCAAGAGCAGTTGCCGACGGGGATGAAGTTGGGGATTCCGTACGACTCGACGGCATACATTCAAGACGCAATCAACGAAGTGCTGCACACGCTGGGCGAAACGTTGTTGATTGTTGTGGTGGTCATTTTCCTGTTCCTTGGATCTTTCCGGTCGGTTCTGATCCCGATCGTTGCGATTCCGATTTCCCTGATCGGTGCGGTTTTCTTGATGCTCATCGCCGGATTCACCATCAACCTTCTGACCTTGCTCGCGATTGTGCTCTCGGTCGGTCTGGTCGTCGATGACGCCATTGTCATGGTGGAGAACGTCGAGCGCCACTTGCAGATGGGCAAGTCGGCGTACCAGGCCGCGAAACAGGCAGCGCGCGAACTCGTTGGGCCGATCATCGCCATGACCATCACACTGGCTGCCGTCTACGCTCCTATCGGAATTCAGGGCGGACTGACCGGTGCTCTCTTCCGCGAGTTTGCATTCACGCTGGCGGGAGCGGTGGTTGTGTCCGGCATTGTGGCTCTTACCCTGTCGCCGATGATGGGTTCGAAGCTGCTGCGGGAGGGAGATGCGGAAAAAGGATTCGCCGGATTTGTAAACCGGCAATTCGAGAAAGTACGCAGCCTCTACACGCGGTTGCTCGGCGGAACATTGCAGTACCGGCCGGTCGTGCTGACTCTGTGGGCGATCGTCGCGGTATTGATGATTCCGTTCTACATGTTCTCGCAGCGCGAATTGGCGCCGGCGGAGGATCAGGGAGTGGTGTTCGGCGTCATTCAGTCGTCGGCGAACTCGACTCTCGATCAGACGAACCTGTTTACGGAGCAGGTCTACAACGTTTACAAGTCATTCCCTGAGAACGAAAGCGTTTTCCAGATTACGAATCCCAGCGGCGGTTTTGGTGGGATGGTCACGAAACCCTGGAGCCAGCGGACCAAGACGACGCAGCAGTTGCTCGTCGAATCCGCGGGCTCGCTTTCGAAGATTGCGGGAATCCGGGTCATTCCCCTGACGCCGCCGCCTTTACCGGGCGGAGGAAATTTCCCCGTCGATTTCGTGATCGCGTCGTCGGCGGAGCCGCAGCAGGTCAGCCAGATCGCCGAGCAGCTTGTGCAGAAGGCGATGGCCAGCGGTATTTTCATCTTTGCGGATACGGACGTGAAGTTCGATCAGCCGCAGACTGAAGTGGTCTTCGACCGCGACAAACTACGCTCGCAAGGCGTCGATTTGAGCCAGGCGGGGCAGGACCTGTCGACCATGCTTGGCGGAAACTACGTCAACCGGTTCAGCATTCAGGGCCGCAGCTACAAGGTCATTCCGCAGGTTAAACGCGTGGAGCGGTTGACTCCGGATCAACTTTCACAGATATACGTGAAGGGATCCGCGGACAAGCTGGTGCCTCTCTCGACGTTTGCAACTTTGCGGACGACGACCGAGCCTCGCACGCTGAATAAATTCCAGCAGCTGAATGCCGTCCGAATTCAGGGCGTCATTCCGCCGCCCGTGCCTCTGGATCAGGCGCTGACGTTCCTGGAGAACGAGGCGAAGAAAACACTGCCTCAAGGATTCACTGTCGACTATGCAGGTGAATCGCGACAGCTCCGGGTTGAGGGCAGCAAATTTCTCGGTACGTTCCTGCTCTCGGCCGTGCTGATCTACCTGGTGCTCGCGGCGCAATTTGAGAGCTTCCGCGATCCGTTCATTATTTTGGCCGGATCGGTGCCGTTGGCGATTTCAGGTGCCCTGGCGTTTTCGTTCCTGGGCTTCACAACGCTGAACATCTACAGCCAAGTCGGTTTGATTACGCTGGTGGGCCTGATTGCGAAGAACGGCATTCTGATCGTCGAGTTCGCGAACCACTTGCAGGAACAAGGATCCACCAAGCTGCAAGCGATCATCGGGGCCGCGAATACTCGGTTGCGGCCAATTTTGATGACGACCGCGGCGACGGTCTTCGGACACTTTCCACTGGTTCTTGCGAAGGGCCCGGGTGCTGGAGCGCGAAACAGCATCGGCATCATGCTGGTCAGCGGAATGATTATCGGCACTGTGTTCACGCTGTTCGTTGTGCCGTCAATCTACATGCTGGTTGCGAAGACTCACGTTGCACTCAGGAGCGATGAAGAGGAAGAGATTCGTGTAGGGGAACCGGTGGGAACCGCTGCCTGATTCGATCTTCTGCTTCGTCAATTGATGGGAGGGCTGATGCCCTCCCATTTTGTTTTCGCAGGTTTTCCCCCTGGTGACCGCATCCTCTGCTTTCTCACCGGGCGCAGGTCTTACAGCGGCATTGCCGCTGTCCCCATCGCTTTCTTTCCGTCAGATCAGGTATCGTTACACGTAGAATTCGAGGCTGATTGTCGGCTGGGGGATCGCGCGGGGAATCCTTGGGTCAAGGAGATTTGGGCATGGACGCACGGGCGGGTGACAAGATATTTTCGGCGCTCGAAAACTTCCGGATCGAGCTACCGTCCTGGGGATTCGCGAATACGGGGACGCGTTTCGGGAAGTTTATCCAGCCGGCTGCGGCAACGACCACCGAGGAAAAGTTCAGCGATGCGGGGCAGGTGCACCTGCTCACCGGAGTGTGCCCGACCGTTGCCTTGCACGTGCTCTGGGATTTTCGCGACGGCATTAACAGCGTGAATGAGGTCAAGGCGTTCGCCGGACAATATGGAGTCCTACCGGGATCAATCAATCCAAACCTGTTTCAGAATCAGGAATACAAGTACGGTTCGTTCGGAAATCCTGATCCGGAGGTTCGTGAACGGGCCCTGCGGCATACGAAGGACAGCATCGAAATTGCTCGGCGCCTGAACAGTCGAGATATCTCCATGTGGTTCGCGGATGGCTCGAACTATCCGGGAACGGCCAACATCCGACAGCGCAAGCAATGGTTTGCCGACGGATTGAAAGAAGCGCATCGCGGACTGTCTGCGTCGCAGCGGTTGCTCGTCGAGTACAAGCCTTTTGAGCCGGCGTTCTATCACACGGACGTTGCAGACTGGGGCATGGCGTTGCTGCTGTCGCGCCAGGCCGGACCACAAGCGAAGGTGCTAGTGGACACGGGCCATCACTATGCGGCGCAGAATATCGAGCAGATCGTGGCGTGGCTTTTGTCGGAAGACATGTTGGGCGGATTTCATTTCAACGACCGCCGTTACGCCGATGATGATTTGACCTTGGGATCAATCGATCCGTACCAGGTTTTCCGGATATTCCACGAGATTGGCTACTTCGAATTTGAGACCGGCGGGAAGGCCGATATTGCGTACATGGTGGATCAGAGCCACAACCTGAAAGGCAAGATCGAGGCCATGATTCAGACTGTGAATATGGCTCAACAGTTATTCGCCAAGGCGGCGCTGGTTGATCACCGCGAACTTGCCGGCGCACAGAAAGAATGCGATCTGGTTCGCGCTGAGAGCCTGCTGCAGGACGCATTTGCTACTGACGTCCGACCGGCGCTGCATGAGTGGAGAAAATCAAAGGGGTTGCCCGAAGATCCAATGGCGGCATTTCGTCAGGGCGGATATCTGGAGCGGATCACGAAAGAGAGAGCGGAGAAAAATTCGAACACAGTATCCTCCTATGCCTAGCTCTCCTCAGGGCAACAAATACCTGGCGTTCGATCTGGGCGCTGAAACTGGGCGTGCCGTCCTGGCGCGGCTGCAATCGGGAATCCTCACTGCAGAAGAGATGCATCGATTTCCGAATCAGCCGATTCGTGACGGCGAGTCACTTCGTTGGGATGTCAGAAGACTCTGGTCCGAGATTCGGGACGGCTTCGCCAAGTTGAACACTGCCGAGGTCACAAGTGTTGGCGTCGACACGTGGGGCGTGGACTATGCGCTGCTGGGAGCCGACGGCGAGTTGTTGCAGAATCCGTATCACTACCGAGATCGCAGGACAGAAGGCGTGATGGAGGAAGTCTGCCGGCGCATTCCGCGCGAGGAAATTTATCGGTCGACCGGGATCCAGTTCATGCCGATCAATACGCTCTACCAGCTCTATGCGGAATGTCGTGACAATCCTGCGATTGTCGCGGCCGCTAAATATTTCGTTACCATCCCCGATCTTCTAAGTTATTGGCTGAGCGGGAACATCGTTTGTGAATTCACGAACGCAACTACGACGCAGATGGTTGATCCAATCAAGCGGACTTGGGCGCGCGACTTGCTGAATCAGCTTGACCTGCCCGCAAATCTGCCGGCGCCCATCGTGGAACCGGGATCAGTTGTTGGTTCGCTTTTGCCAGATATTGCACCGTCGTTGATGTCGACCAGCGTCATTGCGCCAGCGTGCCACGATACGGGCTCGGCGGTGGCTGCGATTTCCGCGCGGAACGGCACCGCTTTTATCAGTTCCGGGACCTGGTCGTTGGTCGGCACGGAGCTTGATGCTCCGGTAATCACGGCCGAATCTTTACGGCTGAACTTCACCAACGAAGGCGGTGTCGGCGGAACAACGCGGTTCTTGAAGAATGTGATGGGTCTCTGGATACTGCAGGGCTGCCGGCAATCCTGGGCATCGCAAGGGCATGCATACGAATATCGCGATCTGATGGATGTTGCAGCGAAAGAGAATGGATTCCGGCATCTGGTGGATCCCGATCACGAATCTTTCCTTCGTCCATCCGACATGCCGACTGCGATTGGAGATTTCTGCCGCCGGACCGGCCAGCCAATTCCAAGTTCGCCAGCTGGGTTTGTGCGATCAGTGTTGGAGAGTCTCGCGTTTAAGTATCGTCTTGTTCTAGACAGCCTTGAGCAGGTGACTGATCAGCGGATTGAACAGGTTCGCGTCATCGGCGGCGGATCGAAGAACAAGATTCTGAATCAACTCACCGCGAATGCCACAGGACGACGAGTTCTGGCCGGACCGGCGGAGGCCACGGCACTCGGGAATATAGGAATGCAGATCCTGGCGACCGGAGGCGCATCTTCTCTCGAGGAAGTTCGCGCGATCATCGACCGCTCATTTGCGACTGAGGTTTTTGAACCTCTGGATAGCGATGAGTGGGACCGGCACGAGGAACGATTTTCACAATATTGCGAGAGCATCTATGCCTGAAACGAAAACGACTACATATTTGAAAGATTTGTGGGACGAGAACAAAGCCCAGTCGCTTGAAAACGACCAGCTCGCATTGCTGCGTTACCGCTCGAACCTGCTGGGCGCCGATTTGCGAATCACAAATTTCGGTGGGGGAAATACGAGCTCGAAGTTTGAACTGCCGGATCCGTTTACGGGCAGTCCCGCTCGCGTGCTGGCGGTGAAGGGAAGCGGCGGCGATTTAGGTTCTATTAAGGAGTCCGGCTTCGCGCTTCTTTATCTTGATCGCCTGGAGCAGCTGAAATCCCTTTATCGCGGCGAGCAGTTTGAAGACGAGATGGTGCGCTACTATCGCCTGTCTGCTTTCGGCGAGAACCGGGTTGCGACGTCGATCGATACACCACTGCATGCATTTCTGGCATTTGATCATGTGGATCATCTTCATCCGGACTGGGCAATCGCCCTGGCGGCGAGCGCAAATGGCAAAGAGAAGCTGGCCGAGTTCAACAAGGAGTTCGATCGCAAGATTGTCTGGCTTCCCTGGCAACGCCCCGGATTCGAACTCGCGATGTTGATCGAGCAAGCCATACACGACAATCCCGCTGCCCAGGGCCTAGTTCTGGGCGGGCATGGACTATTCACTTGGGGAACCACTCAGCGCGGCTGTTACTTGAATAGCATTCAGACCATCGACCAGATGGGTGAATTCGTCACTCGGCATCGAGAGAGAAAGTCCTCTGTGTTCGGCGGAGCGGTGCATGGTCCGGCTGCCGATCGAAAGAACATTGCGATCGAAATTCTGCCTGCGCTTCGTGGGGCACTCTCGTCCAACCGGCGGGTGATCGCCCATTATGCTGACGACGAGGATGCCTTGGCATTCGCAGGTTCCGAATGGTCAAAAGAGTTGAGTGAACTCGGCACCAGTTGTCCAGATCACTTCCTGCGAACACGCGTCTGCCCGATGTTTGTGATGTGGGATGCGGCGAAAGAAAATGCAGGAGTGTTAAAGAAGCGAATTCGGGAGCAGGTCGTGACGTATCGCAAGGATTACAAGAGCTATTACGACGACTGGGCGATCAAGGATTCACCTAAGCTGCGCGACTCGAATCCGTCGGTGGTGGTGATCCCGGGATTGGGGCTGTTCGGCTTCGGCAAGAATAAGAAGGAAGCGCGCATCACGACCGAATTCTTTATCAATGCAGTTCACGTGATGGCGGGTGCCAATGCGCTGGAGGACGGTACGGTGTCGCATCCTTTGCCGCAAGCGCGCCGGGCGCAGGATTCGCAGCAGTTCACTCAATTTCACAACTATGTCGCTCTTCCAAGGTCGGAGGCATTCCGCATCGAGTATTGGGCTCTGGAAGAGGCCAAGCTGCAGCGCATGCCAGCGGAAGCAGAATTCAGCCGGAAGATCGCGTTGGTCGTTGGCGGGGCTAGCGGAATCGGGCGCGAGGTCGCGCTGCTGCTGGCTAAGAAGGGCGCCCATGTTGTGCTCGCCGACTTTGATGAAGCCGGCGCGGGCGGTGTGGCCGCCGAAGTGGGTAAGGTCTCCGACAGTGAATTTGTCGCACACACGCGAGTGGACCTCGGTGATGCTGACTCGCTGGCGGCCGCGGTCAGATTCGCGATTGTACGATTCGGTGGGATCGACATCGTCATCAACACCGCCGCGATCTATCCCGTGCCTGGCCCTGATGGGGAACTCAAGCTTGAACAATGGGCTAAGACACTCCAAGTGAACGTGACTGGCAACTACTTGATCGCCCAGCAATTGGGCTGGGTGCTGCAGGATCAAAAGTTACCCGCAGCGATGGTGCTGACGAGTTCGGCAAATGCCGTGGTCCCGAAGAAAGGCAGCGAGGCCTACGACACGAGCAAGGCCGCACTGCATCACCTGATCCGCGAGTTGGCGATCAAGCTCAGCCCGATCGTGCGAGTGAATGGAATCGCACCGGCTACCGTGGTCGCGGGCTCGACGATGTTCCCGCGAGATCGCGTGATCCAGTCATTGCAAAAATACAAAATCGAATTCACGGAATCCGAGACTACGGAGGAGCTGCGTTCGAAGCTCGCCGGGTTTTACGCGCAGCGTACTCTGACCAAGCGTCCGATCCTGCCGCAAGATTGCGCCAATGCGATTGTGTGGCTCGCAGGCGAGCAGAGCGGAAAAACCACGGGGCATGTGATTCCTGTGGATGGTGGTCTGGCGGAAGCATTCCTGCGTTAAATTGATTCGGCAAAATTCTCCCATGAGGATTCAATGAACCCAAATCCTGTGCTAGGAGTGTTCTTTCACTGGCTAGGAGGACTCGCATCCGGCAGCTTTTACGTTCCCTACCGCGGCGTGAAGAAGTGGGCTTGGGAAACCTATTGGCTGGTGGGCGGATTCTTTAGCTGGATCATCGCTCCGTGGATATTGGCGCTCGCCATGACTCGGGATCTTTCATCTGTGCTGCACGAAGCCCCGGCCAGCAGCCTTTTCTGGACTTACGCTTTCGGAGTGCTTTGGGGATTGGGAGGGCTGACGTTCGGGCTAACAATGCGCTACCTCGGAATGTCTCTGGGAATGGCGGTTGCTCTCGGTTATACGGCTGCCTTCGGAACACTGATGCCGCCGATTTTTCGTGGAGAATTTGCCAGTCAAGTACTGGGCAGCCGATCAGGACTCATCATCCTCACCGGTGTTGCGATCTGCATGGTGGGCATTGCTTTTGCGGGCGGAGCAGGCATTTCCAAAGAACGGGAAATGTCGGAAGAGCAGAAGCGTGCGTCCATCAAGGAATTCAATCTGAAAAAGGGATTGGTAGTAGCGACGTTCTCGGGCATCATGAGCGCGTGCTTCGCCTACGGGCTTGCGGCCGGCGACCCTATCAAGGCGCTGACAATTCAGCACGGCACCACTGACTTGTGGCAGGGGCTGCCTGTGTTGGTTGTGCTGCTTGCTGGTGGATTCACGACGAACTTCATCTGGTGCGTCATTCTCAACGTCCGCAACCAGACCGGTCATCAGTATTTCATCGCAGAATCGCGGGGCGAGGTTCCCAGTCGAAGTGAAGAACACATCCTCGAAGCCGTGACCGATGCTCCCGGCGAAGAGATGGCGGCGAGGGCTGCGATCGCTCAGACCACGGCCGAGAAGGCTCCGATGCTGGCGAACTATTTATTCTCGGCATTGGCTGGCACGACCTGGTACATGCAGTTTTTCTTTTACACGATGGGCGAGACGCAGATGGGGCGGTTCAAGTTCTCCAGTTGGACGCTGCACATGGCCAGCATCATCATCTTCAGCACACTCTGGGGGATCGCGTTGAAGGAGTGGAAGGGAACCGGCGCCCGAACCAAGCTACTCGTGCTGTGCAGCTTGATCGTGCTGGTTGCGTCGACCATCGTGGTCGGGTATGGAAACTACATCGCCGGGGCTCACTGATATCAGCGTTGCTTTGATGTGGCACGCGCGCTAATTCTTAGCCAGACGCCTGAGAGGATTCCCGAGGGAATGGGCTCGAGGTGATCCATTCCTTGCGGAATGAAGCGCTCTCCGTATCGATCGTTAAGCAAGCGATAGTCGGGACGAGCGCGTCCCGCAAGGGAATTGATTGCGGTATTTCCGACGACAATCCGCAGATCATTCTTTCCCGCTTTCATCCATGAAGTTACGTCGATCGTGTACGGCGGATGCCAGACCACGCCTGCCCTCTGTCCGTTAACGAAGACTTCCGCAGCCTCTCGCACCGGGCTGTCGATGTAGGCCTGCATGTTGAATTCAGGTAGAGGATCAGGAATCGGCAGAGGAGTTCCGGCTCCGAAATCCAGAGTGATGGCGCCGGCGGCCAAGTCAGAAGGGAGTTCGATGGTCTTTTCGTAGGCGACTTGACCCGAATAGTATTTGAAGGGCTCGTCGTCGGCCCAAGAATGCAGCCTGGACATGCGGGAGTGTTGGTCGACTCCGGCGAATGTAAGATTCCAGTCAGCGGAAAGATCGATGGTCTTTGCTTCAGCCTGCGAATGCAATGGCGGCGCCTTGGTTGGCGAATTTGAGAAGAAGATGAGTCGCGACTCGTAGGCTCGGAGCGACAGCGCAACATTCGATGGATCGTCAAGGCGCGAAATCTGGCCGGTAAATGGATCCCACCATTCCGCAAACTTTACACCCGATCGAAAGTTGGCTCGAACATTTTGTGGCACATTGCTCGTATTGGCCACAAAATACAGATCGCCTTCGCTCAGGTGACGGTGGATAAATCCGATTTGCCGCGTACTGGGAGTGAATAAGACATCGCTCTTCTGATGGCTGGCGAGCGTGTGTCCGAGCTCAGCTTCGTCTTGCACCGACAGACCCTTGGCACTGTGATCCCGGAACATGCGCCGGGATAGTTGTTCGATCTCCGAAGTTTCCACGCCCGAGTTCATCAAGCCGGGCGCTAACGAGGGAAGCCGGCGGGTTGCAATGACCAATCCGCCCTGTGCGGCAAACCGCTCGATCTTCTTGTACGTTTGCAACGGAATCCGCTCGATCCCTGGCAGAATAAGGACTCGATATGGAATCCCTGCCGTATCGATCACATCCGCGTCAATGAAATCGAGACTAAATCCGGCGTCGAGTACTTGCGGGATTACGTCCTTGCCCAACAATTCCTGCATCGAGTCGTCGATGCTGGCGCCGGGTGAGGAAGATGCAGGATTGCCTGCTTTGAAGCGAGCCCACGCATCGTCGTTCGGCAAGAGCAGCGCCACGTCATTTGCAGGCTTGCCCTGTCGCAGCGCGAAGCTGACTCGCTGAACGTACGCAGAGAGATCTGGCATCGCGAACCACCAGGGATTGTGAGCATTGAAGGCGCCGGCTGCATACATGCGCCATCCCGGTTCACTGGCGCCGGGAGGCGAGTAGGGCCAGCCGTGTCCGACGAGTTGGTTGATCCCCTGCAGAAAATGCAGGTCCGCTTCGGCTTTCATGTCGAGAGGGGTCGCTCGGAATGCGGGAGAGTGGAGCCATGTCCATACTTCTGACGAGATGACCGGCTTGTCGAAGAGATGACCGGCGGAAGCGGCCCAACGCAGGTCCGAAAACTGCCGCCACATTTTTGTCGTTGCCTTGCCTTCGCCCTCGGGCAGGTCCGCATATCGGTTGCTGGCGAGTGTGGCAGGGGGAGTTCCGTAGGTCTGAGACCGGAGGAGAGTGCGGTGCTTTTGAGCCCACTCGTGCAGCGGCATGAGGTAGTGTTCATCTGCAAGTTCGGTGAGCGTCCGTCCCCAATCACGGCGTACCGCTGCGGTTTCGGGGCCAACATCGCCGGCCAGAGAGAGAAGATGTGGCATGAGGTCATAGCCGCGACGCTTGCGAAACTCTTCCGGCAGATTGTCGGTCCAGTCTGAATCCTCAACCTCGAGACTGTCGCTAAAGACGGCGTATGGAGGGTTGTCACCAAAGGCCTGCATCATGCGATCTCCGACTGCGTGCAGGTGAGCGGCGATCGCTTCTGGATCGTAGTGGTCGAGGACGAAGCCTTCGGCCCCGACTGCCGCACGTTTCACGGTCATCCCGGTCCGGCTGGAGATGAAAAAGACCGCGCTTGAGTCCGAGGTGGCAGATGCGTCGAAACCCAGACGGCCATTCTCGATCATTGTCAGAGGAATCGACTTTGCCTGCTTGAAGTCCAATCTGCCTGGCGAGCCAACCACTTCGAAAGCGGCTATGAGCCGCTCTCCGGTTGAAAGAGCCGGCGCCATGATTGAGCGCGAGGCAGCGGGAAGCGAAATAGTTTCAACGCGAAGTCTTCCGGCGGCGTGGTTGACAGAAATGTGTGGGCCGCCGAAGGGCCAACCACTGGTCAGCGTGATGTCGATACGCATCCCAAGCCTGTGGCATTCCTGGGCGGCATAGCGCAAGGCTTCGATGTGCTCATCGGAGAGAAATGTCAGGTTGTGGAATGCGGTCTGGGGATCGTCGAGCGCCAAGGGATAGAGGGTGGCAATTTCTATGCCGCCGATGCCGGCCGCTTTCATCTGCTGCAGTTCTTTGCTGATCTCGGGCTTTGTTACCGCGGGTCCAAACCACCACCAGCGCATCATGAGTTTCGAGTTGTCGGGTGGGTGTGCAAACGATTCTCGGAGTTGCGCGGCAGTCAACTCGGACTGAGAGAATGCGGAACGCTGCAACGGGAGAAGAAGCAGCAGAACAATCCAAAGCGCATGCTTGAGCACGGGCTCTCCAAAAAACAGGGTGGCGGCGAGAGAGGATCGGCGCGCTAGCGATCGTACATCAGAACCATCTGGCGAAGGCGGTCGGCGAGTTGCGGAGTGAGCGCTCCTTTGCGAAATCTCCAACACCAGTTTCCCTTCGAAGTGCCGGGAAGATTCATGCGGGCTTCACTGCCGAGTCCGAGCACGTCCTGCAGGGGAATGATCGCGAGGTCGGCGATGGAGGCGAGAATGCCGCGAATCAGCACCCAATTCACAGGTTCGGTGGAGAAATTCAAATAGGCCCGGGCAAAATCGTGCTCCTTGGCGACATCATCGGGCGTTCGGATGCTGTCCTGAGCACCGGAACTGTTCCACCATCCGACCGTCGTGTCGTTGTCATGGGTGCCCGTGTAAGCGGCAAGCTCGCGCGTGTAATTGTGAGGACGGAAGGAGGGACCCTGGGGATCGTTCCCGAATGCAAATTGCAGCAGCGCCATTCCCGGAAAGCCGAATCGCTCGCGGATCGCCTCAACCTCGAGCGTGATGACGCCAAGATTTTCCGCGATGATCGGTAAGTTTCCAAACTCCTGCTCGAGCACAGCGAACAGCTCCATGCCCGGCCCTTTGACCCATTTGCCATTGAGAGCGGTTTTCTCGTTGCCTGGAATTTCCCAGTAGGCTTCGAATCCGCGGAAATGATCGATGCGAACCGCGTCATAGAGAGTCAACGCGCCGCGGAAGCGTTCAATCCACCAGCGGTATCCAGTTTCCTTTAAGCGGTCCCAGCGATAAATGGGATTGCCCCAGCATTGCCCGGTGGCGCTGAAGTAGTCGGGGGGAACGCCAGCGATTTTTTCGGGCTGCAAGTCTTCGGAGAGGTAGAAGTACTCGCGATTCGTCCACACATCGGCGCTGTCGAGGGCGACGTAGATCGGAATATCTCCAACGACGCGAATACCGGCGCTGGTGGCGTAGGCGCGCAGCTCCTGCCATTGACGAGAAAATTCAAACTGCCAGTACTGAACCGCGAGGATCGAATCTTTCAGGCGTTCCTTCGCGTCTGTAATGGTCGCAGGTTCACGGCGTGCGATCTCGATGGGCCATGCATTCCAGGCAACGCCGCCTTGCTCTTCCTTACACGCCATGAACAGGGCGAAATCGGGCAGCCATGATTCGTTCTGCGTGCAGAAATCGTCAAAAGCGCGCCGACGCGCGCCGTCGTTGCTTTTCAGAAATCGTTCGGCGGCCCGCTTGAGGAGGGAAGTCTTCCACTGGATCACCCCGCCGAAATCCACTGTTTCCTCGGGGAAAGCCGGCTGGTCATTGAAATCGCCAGCTTCGAGAATGGATTGATCCTTCAGTTTCTCAAGGCTGATCAAAAGATGATTTCCCGCGCGCGCCGAGAAGCATTGAAAGGGAGAATCGCCGTAGCCCGTTGGATTCAGCGGGAGCACTTGCCACAACTTGTGTCCTGCTGCTTTCAAGAAATCGACGAACGCGAACGCTTCCGAGCCGAAATCGCCGATGCCAAAGGGGCCGGGAAGGCAAGTCGGATGGAGCAAGATACCGCTGGACCGGGGAAATCGCATCGTTATTTCGTTCTCTGATGGTGCAGTTGAGTTATTGCGTTACCTTGTCCGCAGAGTCAGATGCGACGAAAGATTAAAGCGGTGAAGGCTCATCTTCCTTGTCCATTTTCCTGCGTCGCACGAACCGGTTCTCCAAGAATTCGTGGGCCATATCTTTTCCCCCAAGTCCGAATGCAATCGCGAGACCCAGCATGATTGCCCCGAAGACAATGCCGAACGCCAGGAGCATCGTCTGGTCGGCCAATCCAAGTTCCTCGAACATCATCGACATCACGAACACGATGATGAGGCCTCGCACGGAGGCACTGAGAAACCGTGGAGACGGGAGATTCGCGTTTACCGCTGCCAGCAGGGCCGCCCGTGAAAAGAAGCTGGCGACCAGCAGACCAAAGAACATAATCAGCAAAGCGACGACGAGCCTTGGGAGGAATATGAAGAAGCGGTCGACATGCTCCTGCAGTCCGCCAATGCCGAGGACGCTGACGCCCAGCATCACGAATCCCAGCCACGCGACCCAGAAAACGAAGCGGCTGATGAGTTCGGTCGGGGAGGGTAAGGCGGCCTGATTGAGCAACTGCGAGGCGCCAGTTCTCTCGAATAGCTTGTCGAATTTCGCGAACCGGAGGATGCTTCGAAGGATCGACTTCAAAATATAGGCGATGAGCCATCCGACAAAAATAAGGATGAGCATCACGATCAGGCGTGGCAACAGATGTGCAAAGCCTCTGAAAATCTGCTGAGCGGCCTGCGTCAGTTCTCCTACGATAATGTCTCGCATCGGTTTCTCACTTTCCCCTGTTCCAGAGTTCAAGCAGGTAAGGCTTCGATCGCTCGAACTCGAGGCATAGGCTTTCGATGTCGTTGCCGACGTCTGCCGACGAAGCATTGCGGTTGTCAGACAGGAAGGTAAACATGCGGCCGCGATAAATCGGCACTAGAGCCTGCAAAATGTGATCGCGGTTGATGACAGCCTTGTAATAGGACGCGGCAAATTCGTAAACCGTCTTGACCCAAAGTTCGGGAGCGAAGTGAAAAATGCTTTCGTCGAGGGTTGCGATCTGTTGCAGCTTCCCTAGCGTGTCTTCCGTAAGAATCGACTGAAGAACCGAGCCCAACTCGGCCACGCCTTCCGAGAACATCTGCTTGAGTTGCTTGCGATTGACGCGGAACGGTTCCACTGTGACATCGAACTCCGGTCCGGTCGTAAGTATCGGTTCCGAGCCGTTCTTCGTGCTCCAGATGGGGAAATTCGATTCCAGCGAAGAAAATAGGCTCCCGATCGTTTGCCTCATCGCATGCACCAGATCGCGCGATTGCGCTTTCAGTTGCTCCCTTGCCCCGAGGTAAGTCTGCTGGACGCGAAAGCCGTCGGTCAAAGCGCTGATCGTGAAGTCCATCCGCGGATCATCGCGCCCAGACTCACGACTCCAACTGTGTTCCGAAAGAAATTGGCTGCCGAGACGGCTGGAGAATCCGAAATCCGAGGCGTACGGCTCGCGCAGTCGTTGACCATAGAGCGCACGCGTCATCGGGTAAACGAGATTGCTGACGAGTACGCCTTCGAACTTGTGCCTGCGATAGATGGGCGCGACAAAGTCAAAGCTTTCGCGATAGATAGGCCGAATCAAATTGTCAACCCATTGCGCTTCAATGGTGGTCGACTCTGGCGAGATCACGGTGCAGGCCTTGGCGCGAAGGACTTCGGACGCGGCGAGGATGGTGCGCAGCGCCGTCTCGGCCGACGGACTCTTCGCATATTGGGTGCTGATGCAGTGAAGCGTCCTCAGTGTGTAGCCGTTGAATCCACGGCGCACGTCGCTGATGGAGGCGCCCACCACAAGGTCGGGCGTGCCATCGGTAGAACCAGCATCCGCGTTGATGATGACCGCTCGTTCCCGTGGAAACGAGCGCAGGATGCCAGCCTGAATGGCCTGGATGGCGGACTGCACGGTCTTGGCATCATTGTGGGTAGGAACGCCGACAAGGATGTCCACTTCGCCCACATTAATCAACTGGCGAATGAAATCGTCCGTGAGTATGTTCTCGTCTGCCATCGGCCTCCGCCGCGGATACAACTGAGATCGAAAAAACTAGATTCGCCGGAATCTGAACCAGTAAAACTGATATGGGCCCATTGTCAGCATGTAGGGTGCATCGCCAATGCGCGGAAAAAGATTGCCTCCGAACATTTCGATCAGCACCTTTCCTTTGTAGCGGCGCAAGTCCAATTCCACGGCCTGCGCGGCACTCGAAAGATTGTTCACTACCAGGATGGCCTGGTCGTCGAGTTGCCTCACGTAAGCCAGTACCCGATGGTTGGCGGGGTACAGAAATTCAATCGATCCTGAACCGAACAGGGGAGTCGAAGTGCGCACGCGAATCAGGTGTTGCATCCACGACAGCAGCGAATGCTGGCTGCGTTCCTGCGATTGAACGTTGATCGCCTGATAGCCATATACAGGATTTTGAAGGAGCGGAGAGTAAAGGCTCTCGGGATCTCCTTCTGAAAAGCCACCATTCCAGCCCGCATTCCACTGCATGGGAGTGCGAACGCCGTTGCGATCGCCGAGCTTGACGTTATCTCCCATGCCGATTTCGTCGCCGTAATAGATGATGGGAGTTCCCGGAAGGGACATCAACATGCCATTCATCAATTCGATCCGACGGCGGTCGTGATCGAGCAAGGGCGCGAGACGACGCCGAATCCCCAGGTTCAGGCGCATCACTTTATCGCGCGCATAGGAGTCGTACATATAGTCGCGCTCCATGTCGGTCACCATTTCAAGGGTGAGCTCGTCATGGTTGCGCAGGAATAATCCCCACTGGCACGACGGAGGAATCTCAGGGGTCTGTTGCAAAATTTCGGTGATCGGTTTGCGATCTTCCAGTTTCAAGCCCATGAACATACGAGGCATGAGAGGGAAGTGGAAGGCCATGTGAAACTCGTCTCCCTCACCAAAATATGGACGCAGATCGGCGGGCCACTGATTGGCCTCGGCCAACAGCATTCGGCCGGGGTACTCACTATCCATCCGAGCGCGTAGTTCCTTGATGATGAGATGAGTTTCAGGAAGATTCTCGCAGGACGTACCTTCGCGCTCGATCAGGTACGGCACGGCGTCAAGACGGAAGCCGTCAACTCCCAGGTCGAGCCAAAACTTCATCACCTCCCACATCTGCTGCCGAACTACCGGATTGTCGTAGTTGAGGTCGGGTTGGTGACTGAAAAATCGATGCCAGTAGTAGGACTTGGAAATGGGATCCCAAGCCCAGTTGGACATCTCGGTGTCGATGAAGATAATCCGGGTCGATTTATACCGTGTGTCCGTCTCACTCCAGACGTACCAGTCGCGGCGGGGATTGTCCCGTGAGCTTCGCGACTCCTGAAACCAGTTGTGTTGATCGGAAGTGTGATTGAGGACGAGTTCAACCAATACTCGAAGTTTCCGCTCATGGGCCGCGTTGAGGAATTTCTTGAAATCCTCAAGGGTCCCGTAGAGCGGGTGAACGGTCGTGTAATCTGCGATGTCGTAGCCATCGTCTCGAAGAGGCGAGGGGAAGAACGGCATTAGCCAGATTGCATTGACGCCCAGATCGCGCAGGTAATCGAGTTTCTGCGCCAATCCCTCGAAGTCGCCGACGCCGTCCCCGTTGCTATCATAAAACGTGCGGACGTGTACCTGATAGATGACTGCATTTTTGTACCAAACAGGGTCGTGTCTTTCTGGCAAAAGCCTCCTCCGGAGCCATTTCTTCTCTGAAGAGGGTAATTGAATTTTTGGTTGGAAACGAGCGTCGCGCAAAGAATAATCGCGCGTGCCGCCCCAACGGAGTCATCTGGTCGAGGACGCCGGTTCGCTATCCGGCTTTTGGGAGACTCCGCACCCTGTTGATTTCCTGGACAGGCTCTCCGAGGCCATCTCGAAAACCCTTTCGCCAACTCGGCCACCGAAGTCTCCAAGGAAGCAAGGATTTCGCTTTGTCATTGGAGGCACCGCGAATCTCGGTCATCATGTCGATACCATGTTTTCCGATCACGATGCGGCCAATCCACTTCAGCATATGCCGGGGCTTTTTGGCTCCGATGGTTTTGGCCAGGTACGGAAGCCATTGTGCAACTGGCGCAGGCTCGTCATCGCAAATGTTGTAAACACCGGGTGTTGGCGCACCTACCGCGGCCAGCGTGGCGGTCGCTGCGTCTTCGATGTGGACAAAAGACCAGTATCCGCTTCCTTTGCCTACGACTGGAATCTTCCTCTGACGGATGTCATCCAGCATTGCGCCGCCCCGACCGAGAGAGGTGCCCGGACCATAAAAAGCTCCATAACGAAGAACGAAGCCTTCAATTCCTGGTGAAAACAAGACTTCCGACTCCAAGTGAAGGATCGCTTGGAAGCTTTCGCGAACCTCTGGATCGGGAGTCGAAAGGAACAGGTCGTCTTCATTCTTTATCCACGATCCGGTGCGAGCGTAGGGCCAGCCTGTGTAGCTTTGGGCAATAAATCGCCTGCAACCGACTCTCTGAGCCGCGTCGATGAGGTAGTCTGTGGCCTTTGTGCGGAGGCGATTAGTCAAAGCAAAAGCCTCATCGAAATGGCGCATGTCAAAACGATCCGGGATGTCAGTCAACTCATGGATGATCACTTCGGGTTGTGAACGGCGAACCGCCTCGATCACTTCCTTTTCATCCAGCGCGTCGATGATTTCGGCTCTCGCGCCGAGCCGTCGAATCCCATCCGCCTTGCCCGGCGAGCGAGTAGTGCCCGTCACAATGTGACCTGCTGCAACCAGTTGGGGAAGCAGGCGCCTTCCGATGGCTCCAGTTGCACCTGCCAAAAAAACTTTCATCGCAATCCCTCTCCTACGCTCAATTTCGCCCCAATTTCGGTTTTAATAACCCGCCGTCATATGCCGTCATATGGTGATGCGTACGTTGATGGCGCATCACATAAAATTTCTAAGATCCGCAAACAAGAGCAGCACAAAGCGAAGCGGCAAAACAATGCAACCAAGGGTTTAACTTTTTCCTGCTACTTCGGGTTGACTGTCTACGTCTATCAGATGCAGATACCATCTACTGAGAGTTCCACAAGTCGGTGCTCTCGGGGATACAGCGATTACCTGATACAAAAATCAGAAGGTTTTATCGCGACAAAACAACCCGATCACCCAAAAAAGTTGCGCAGGAAAATGAATCTCAACTTCCGCTGAAGCGATCGAAACCATTAGCGACGATGAAAAATAAACTGAGGATCACTTATGTTGGGGGGCCAACTGCGTTGCTGGAGTTTGGCGGGCTGCATTGGCTCACTGATCCTACTTTCGATCCCGGCGGCACTGAATATAAGTCGGGCCCAGCAACGCTTCGAAAACTTCACTCTCCCGCGGTGAGTCCCGAGAAGTTGGGGGATTTCGACTACGTATTGCTCAGCCATGATCACCACTCCGATAACCTGGATCACGCGGGAAGTGAACTTCTCGTGAAGGCGAAGAGCGTCCTTACTACGCCGGAGGGATCGCAGCGCCTGGGCAACAACAGCCTCGGATTGAAAGCGTGGGAGAGCGTTGAGTTCAGCGCTGGCAACGGGAAGACTGTCCGCGTTACTGCCGCTCCGGGCCGTCACGGACCCGAGGGACTCGATCGTGGAGCCGTCACCGGATTCGTACTGTCGTCGAATCAAGCGCCTGAAGCTGCGGTCTATATTTCGGGCGACACCGTTTGGTATCCCGGAGTTGCTGAAGTCGCGAAAAGATTTCCCATACGCGTAGTCTTGCTCCATCTCGGCGCCGCGCGCGTTCCCGAGGTCGGCCCCTATCACTTGACCATGACTGCCGCCGAGGGCGTGGAGACCGCACGTTATTTCTCTGACGCCACGATTGTTCCCATCCATTTTGAAGATTGGGGACATTTCTCCGAGGGTCGGGAAGTCGTGAACGGAGCATTCTCCGAGGCGGGGTTTGAAGCGCGGTTGCGATGGCCGGAGCGAGGGCGCTCCATTCAAATTTCGTTGGACCCAGTTTCGTCTGCCATTTGCAAAGGCGAGCTAGGCTAATTCGTCGATGGTGAGACCAGCAGTCTGATGCAGCGGATTCTGCGAGGGATGAGATTATGGAGAGCCAAGTGGATACGGACATTCTGATTGTCGGGGCCGGACCAGTCGGATTATTTCTAGCAAACGAATGTGCGCGGCGAGGATTGCGCTATCGACTGGTTGAGATGCGCTCGTCGCAATCGGAGTATTCGAAAGCGCTCGCGATCTTTCCCCGGACGATGGAGATTTTCGACATGGCTGGAGTCGTCCCTCCATTTCTCGAAAAAGCAAACCGAGTCACGTCAGTGTCGATTTCGACGCATGAAAGAAGACTCGCCCACATGCAGTTCGCTCCGCAAGAGAGCATCTATCCCTTCGTTGCAATGGTGCCTCAAGATGTGACGGAGAAGTTGCTTGTCGAAGAGTTACGACGCAAAGGCGGAGACGTCGAGTACCAGACGACATTCATCTCCGCGGACCAACGAGAGGATCACGTCAATGTAACTCTCGAGCGCAACGGAGAAAAGATCGACCTGACGGCTCGATTCGTGGTGGGGTGCGACGGCGCACACAGCGCGGTGCGCCACTCCCTCAATTTTTCATTTGAAGGAGCGTCCTACGACGATTCTTTCCTGTTGGCTGACATCGAGACGAACGACGCGTTGCCCGCGGATGAATTGCAACTCTGTCCCAGCGAGTCTGGCCCGGTCGCCATTTTTCCGATGAGTGCCACTCGCAGAAGAGTTGTGGCAACGATTGATAAGCCCGAAGGGGATGTCCCTTCTCTGGAATTGGTGCGAAGAATTCTCGCGCAACGCGCGCCCGCCAACATCGAAGCTCGGAGCATGCGCTGGAGCAGCTACTTCCGCATCCATCATCGGCATGTCGGACAGCTACGCGAAGGCCGCATGTTCATCGCCGGAGACGCAGCCCACATTCATAGCCCCTTCGGCGGTCAGGGAATGAATACCGGGCTCCACGATGTCTGGAACCTGGTCTGGAAACTCGACTTCGCCGTCCGCGGCCGCGCGAATGAGCAGTTGCTCGATAGTTATGGCTCAGAGCGCCTTCCTGTCATTCGTGATGTCATTGAGACAACTCATCTTCTGACCAAGGCAATGGGAACTCCAAACAGGTTTGCCCAGGCGATCCGCGACACCGTGATTCCGATGGTTTCACGACTCGCTCCATTCCAGCACGCCTTCGTCCAACGGCTGTCGGAACTAGGAATTGCATATAAGGGAAGCCCGATTGTGGAGGGGCCAGGAAAAAGATTTTTCGATGACTCCATTCGTGGCGGCGAGGGCATCGGCAGCCGTTTCCTGATCTTTTTAAATAGCGAAACCGGGGAGCCGGCGCAGAAATCCGCACGCCAGGTAGAGGAGGAATTTTCGGAAGTCGCGGAGTTGCGATTGTCACAGCATCCGGGCCTAAGTCTAGTGCGGCCCGATGGTTACATTGCGTACGCATCGACCGCCAGCGATCTGGTGGAGGCATTGAAAATGGTGCGTTCTCTTCTGCACAAGCAAACCATCCAGCTCGCAGTTCCAGCCTGATTCGCCCGACCCTCGATGTGAGCCGAGACGTTGCGTTGCGGTCAAAATGCTTGTCCCGATGAGCGATATGTCATTTCCTTGTCAAAAAACACTTGGATACAGTCGTCCAATTGGAGTATGTTTTCGGGCATCAAATCGGGAGCTATGGCTCGGGTTCACTTAGCCTAGATCTGGGGAAATTTCGATCTCGCAATTGCAAACACCCTGCTTTCCGGGATCGATTTAAAGGGCAACGTGGAACTTGGTTGGCTCCGAGGGGTCCAGCCGTGAAATGTCCTGTTTGCCTGCCTATCCTGTTGTTGTCTCTTCTGACCAGTCCTAGTTTTGCGCGTGACGGGGAGCGTCCCCTGGCAAACGCGCTCAATGGCAACGTTGCGTCCAGCCCAGCGGATCCCGGAAAAGAGCCGCATCAGGTCTCGTCGGAGTTCGTGATTCCGGGACCGTTGCGATCCTTCCTGCGCATGGCGGGTATCAGCCAGAAAGTCAGGCCGGAAGAGGTTCTTCCCCTGCTGAGCCGAAACGTGTTCACGCAAGGTTATGAAGGATCGAGCCGGCCAACGGAATTTCTGATCTTGTTGCGACGGTACGTGGTGCAGGCCAGGGAGCTGTCAGCGCTGGCTTCAAATAACGGCATGGTGCTTCGTGTCACCAACTGTGATGACGCAAAAGTTGTGCTCCGCATATTGGGTTACCGCGCTCGCGCGAATTGCGGACAGCCAGAGACGGCGCTGCAGACGGAAGATCCAGAGCGCGCCTTCCTGGCGATCGACTCGGGATTCCCGCTTCCAGAGTTGGAGGCGGCCCTGCAAGGCGGCAAGCCGTTCGAGTATTCATACTCCTCAACGCACGTGCCGGTTCTTTTCACCGAAAGCGACTGGACTAACGCCAGCAAGAAGAACTACGTCGAGAACAGCCGCGACATGCTCGACACGATGCTGAACGATCCTGGCGTTGCGCGGCTTTACTGGGCTCTTTCAAGACTTGATCCCGAAACGCGAAGGTATTTGCAACAATCGATTGGCATCGCAAACCTTGCTCCCTATGGCGCAGTGCTGGACTTTTACGGCAGAGAGTTGTGCATCACCGGCGGCAAGATCAACGTCCCCGGCGGTTTGGCCGCGGAAGCGTCGTGGAAGGATCTGGTAGGAGCTAGCCCATCTTCCCCTGCGGCATTCGTTCAGAAGCTCCTGGCAAAAGATAAAGGATGGCTGGCAGCGTATTTTGATGTGCTCTCACGCGCCGGAGCGAAGCAGCAAGCGTATTTCACCGATTCGCGACGCCTGCGATATTTCTACAACGGACTTCGCGCGCCGGACCGGTCGTCGAGCGCAACGCGCGGCGCGTTCCGTCCGGCTCCTGCGATGCTTCTGCTTACTACGCGTTTGCAACTGGATGGCGCGGGCGAACCGCTTACTCCCGGTGGTCTCGATCAATGGAAAGAAATTCTCCTGCGCGGTCACAATTCTGGCCTGGTTCGCAAGTGGGCGAAACAGACGAACGGGCTAAGCCGTCCCGATGAACTGATCCAGGCAATGTTTGGACTCTCCCGCGCTCCGACCGAGACGGGTCCCCTGCAGGTTTATATGGCGGTCAGCGAGCTGGATAGCCGCCGGCCCATGGATCATCGACTGGCGCCCGCCACCGTCAGCCTGCTCGCGCGCAAATTCGAGGAGTTCAGCGATCAGTATCGAATATTTTCGGAGTTTCCGTCTCTCAGCGACGAGTCGATTACCACGTTCCTCGAAGTTGCACAGACGCTGAACAACGTGCCGATGTCGAGTTCGCGGCAATGCCTTCGGTACCTTCCAGGCGAATGTCGGAATCTGGCAGATCCTGGCCCGGCAGGGTCAGATCTCGAATGCGCACGTAGACGATTCGTGGCAACGAGTCATCAAGCCTTTCGCAGGAATTCGCTCGGCCTCCCAACTGTATGACGCGGGTCGCAACTTCATGGGAGAGATATTCCGGTTCTCTACGGGCAAGCCTCACGGATCGCAGGACGAAATCATCGAGTTGCTGGCGGGTCCTCCGCAGACAACGCCCGAGGGTAAGCAGATGCATCGGGAGGTTGCCAACCGGCTTCGCGCGGTGCTCGATGACCAGCGGCTTGTCTCGCTCGATACGATTACCACCGTTGGAGATGGACTGACTGCAAAGGAACGCGGAAAGCATCCCGAAGAATATGTGGTATTGCTTGCGGCACAAACACGGGAGTTCGAAATGCCGCGGCCGATCTTCACTAACGGCGAGCGGACCCAGTGGGCGGCCGGCATCTACAACAATCACCACACCGACACCGAGATGCACACGGATTTGCCGAAGCTTCTCAAATCCCCGACTGCGTCGCACTCGCAGATTGAGGAAGCGCGAGGGCAGCTCGCATCCTTCCAGAGAGACACTCTGGTCGGCCTGAACTATGCGTACTACGAACCACCGGGAGCGCAGGCTCTGCATAACAATCCGCTGTTCGTTCGCTCGCACGACTTTGCGGGGGAAACGGTTGGCGGCATCAAGACACTCTGGCAAGCGCCGGAGCTTCTGGGCCAAGGTTCACCCGCGGGCGGAGGAGCACACTTCGTCGGATCGCTAGCCGATCTCCCGTATGCTTTGGCGCAGCTCGAGCAGGACTTCATCGCACCTGACAGCGTGCAGGCCCTGATCTGGAAAGAAATGACCCCTGAGCTGTTCACCAGCGCGATCCTGCCTCGCTGGTGGGACGTCACTCCGACAGAGCTGCACGCGATTGCTCTCTATCAGAAATCCGGCGAGGAGTTAATCACGGCTTCTGCAAAAGATGAACAGCTACGAGGCAAGGTGCTGGTCATCCTAGCGGACCGAGTGCTGTCACAGCGGTCGAGGCAAATAGAAGAGGCCCTGAACGCAGGCCAAGATGCCGAGGTGCTCGCCGAAATGATGCCGGCCGATACTTTCTACCTGGCGGCGGAATTTCAACGCAAGTATCCGGACGAGTCGGGCTCGTTGGGAACTGCAACACAAGAGTTGCAAATCCTTACCAGGCAGCATCCGGAACAGATCAACTGGGAGCGGCTCTCTCACAATTTCGGCACGCCGCATCCCAGCATGGCGCAGAATTACGGGCTCGAATTGCTGAACCTTGCGCCCATGCCGCCGTTCTCCGGATATTCAAGCCGGTTTCTTGCAGAGTCGTGGGACTCGCCCAACTTGTACTGGGCGCGCCTGGCCGACGAGGCGGGGTATCAGCCAGTGATGCTTAACCACATCGTGCCTGAGCTCACGCGGCGCATGGTGGAAAGAATCTTTGCTACGGATTTTGAAGATTGGCCAGCCCTGCTTCGCGCGATGCACGAGGCGGGCGCCGATTTTCGTGAAGGCAAGTTCGCAACACCAACAAGGATCAGTTCCGCTCGACCATGATGTTTCCGCTCGACGACAGAGTCACAAAGTAGTGATCCCAGCACTCGGGGTTGCACGGAGGAATGTCAGACCATGGTTAGTAAATGTTTTCTGCTGATCGCGCTCGCTCTCGTAGTTCTTGGAGATGGTACCGGCAAGGCCCAGGAGAGCCCGAACATCCATGTCGTAGTGAACATGGTTCAGCTGAATGTCGCAGTAACGGATAAGAACGGCAATTACATTACTGGCCTACGGCCCAGCGATTTCGCCATCGTTGAGGATGGAATCGTAGAGAAGACCGCCACGTTTGCGGAAGGCAACGGACCAGCCCGACGCCTTAACGAGCTTGGACAGGACATGACCAGTTCAGTACCGGAAGGAGCCGAGGGACACGCAGTAGACGGCGGACCCGAGACCCTTGCCCAACTCGTGAATGGCGCGAATGTATTCGTACTCTTTGATACGAGCGACTACATGTATCGCGGCTTCGTCTTCGCGCAGGACGCGATCTCCGACTTCATTCGCTCGCTTGAAACTGCGGACAAGATCGCCTTCTATTCCTACAGCCGAGATCTTTCGCGCGTCAGTTCACTCACCTCCGACCGGACGCAGTTGCTTCGCGCGGTACGTTCCACCGTGGCGGGAGACCAGGCAGCGCTCTATAACGCACTCTTGATGACGCTTAAGGATGCCGCACAGAATACGGGCCGAAAAGTTGTCGTGG
This sequence comes from uncultured Acidobacteriota bacterium, assembly GCA_963820895.1. GTDB lineage: Bacteria > Acidobacteriota > Terriglobia > Terriglobales > Acidobacteriaceae > Sulfotelmatobacter. The sequence continues at coordinate 386,953 of CAWGBW010000008.1, read as the reverse complement.
TGTTCTCGAACGGCCCAGACAATTCCAGTGTGGTGCCGCCCGAAGATGTTGCGGAGTTTGCGCAATCGGCCGGTGTGTCCATTTATATGATCAGCACGCGCGAGGCCAGGCTTGAGCCCGTATCAACCGCGGTATTTGATCGTATGACCGCCGCCACCGGGGGCAAGGCGTACTTCGCAAAGAATTGGAGAGACGAAACCCGCGCGTTCGGTTCGATTCGCGATGACCTCGCTCACTTGTACTCCCTGAGCTATTACCCCAAAACCAATCCGAACACAGGCTGGCGCGCGATCACCGTCAAGCTGGTCGGAGATCAGCTTAAGAAATACAAGGTTCGAACACGTAACGGTTATCGTCCACAGCCGTCGCGGTTTTCGGCCGACATCCGTCCAACCGCGTCTGATGTGAGTTCCGGATCGCGATAGCTACCGCCACGATGTGTGATCTGCAATAATTGGCGCATGTGCGGGCGCTATCGCCTCTCCCGGCGGAAACAAATTGTTGCGGAGTATTTTGACGCAGTTCCGGATGAAGACGAGTGGGAGCCGCGGTATAACATCGCTCCGTCGCAACCCGTCCCGGTTGTGCGGCTGAATCCGAAGAAGAAGACCCGCGAGTTGTCGCTGCTCCGTTGGGGACTGATTCCGTCGTGGGCAACCGATCCGAAAGTGGGATTCAAATCCATCAATGCCAGGTCTGAAACGGTTACGACCACGGCTTCATTTCGGGATCCGTTCAGGACACAGCGATGCTTGATTCCCGCCAACGGTTTCTACGAATGGAAGCGCAGCGCCAATTCCAAACAGCCATACTGCTTCGAAGTCGACGATCGAGAGCTTTTCGCTTTTGCTGGACTCTGGGATCGCTGGACCAGCGTCAAGGGCGAAGTCATTGAAAGCTGTACGATCCTCACCACGTCGGCGAATTCCACCATTTCTGCCACTCATGATCGGATGCCGGTCATCCTGGCGCCCGCGGACTACGAGCGCTGGCTAGGGGCAGCTCCAGCAGACTCCGGCGGGGTTCTCCGTCTCCTTGCTCCTTATTCCGGATCGATGCGCCACTATGCAGTGAGCGAGCGGGTGAATCAGGTACAAAACGATGACGTGCAATGTTCGGAGCCTGTAAAATTGGATGCCTCAATCCAAGGCAATTTGTTTTTGTAATATCCCCATGCCGAAGAAAGCGAAAAAAGACGCGCCGCCGGCCGGAGAATCGCAGGCGCTCAATGGCTGGCAGAAGATCGCCGCGTTTCTTGGAGAACCGGCTTCTGTAGTGCAACGGTGGGCGTCAGAAGGGATGCCGGTCCGTCGTGAGGGCCGGTTCGTTACGACCACACCGCAGGAGTTGAACGCCTGGCTGGGAGCGGAATCCGGCAAACCCCTGCATGTGACAACCGAGAACACCGATCTGACGGCCGAACTGAAGCGCGGGCTTTCGTTTGTTCAGCAGGAGAAAAAATCTGGGCCGGTTCCAAAGACCGAAAAGCCCGAGAAACAAAAGCGTCGATGAAAAAGCCCACGCTTCGCGTCAGTAAGTCGTTAGGGGACATACCGGTTGAAGCGCACTGCACGTTCTGTCCAAATGTTTTGTTCAAGGCAGAAGGCGCGGGGCATCGGCCGAACCGCGAAGAATTTCAAAAATCCCTGCAATCCCAGTTCGACGAGCATGTAAAGCTGTCCCATCCTAGCCAGAACTGATCAGCGACGCGAGCAATCGGACTCAGGTTGCAGCGCAGTGCATCCCGGAATATGCAGCGATTTGTAACAGATCGACTCTTGCGTTCACCATCCAGTGAGTGAGACTTCGCAAAGCGTCATGAGTATGGCCGAAGCAGAATCTCAATTTGAGTCAATGTTGCTCCGTCGCTCAAGGATGTTCTACCGAGTCTTGTTGAGCACTTGTCTTTCTGGTTCACTTCTAAGAAATTGAACGGACTGAGGAAATACAGCTATGTCATCGGGACTGGATAATCTGAAACATATCGTTGTACTCATGATGGAGAATCGTTCGTTCGATCACATGCTGGGTTCGCTGAAGGCGGTGGATGGGCGGATCGACGGAGTTTCAGATAAGGACGCGTTCAACAATCCCGATACGAAAGGGAGCGCGGTGAAGCCGCAGCCACTGGCAAAGTTTCAAAGCCAGCTGGACCCTGATCCGGATCATCATTTTCCTGCGGTTGATTTGCAGATCTTTGGGGGAAGCACTGATCCAAATCGCGTCGCCAACATGCAGGGTTTTGTGAAAAGCTACTTCAACCAGCAACGAGACGTAAATCATTCGCACAAAATCATGTATTACTTCACGCAGAAACAGCTGCCGGTTTTGACGACGCTGGCGACGGAGTTTGCGGTCTTCAATCGTTGGTTCGCGTCGATACCGGGTCCGACGATTTGCAATCGAGCCTTTGCACATTACGGCACGTCGTTCGGGCACGTGGACATGAGCCTGCTCTACATTAACGAGCCGTTCAAGAGCGTCTACAGCCGCCTGATCAACGCGAACCCGAAGCACACCTCCAAGCTTTACTACTACGACACGACCAGTTCGACGATGGAGATCATAAATCTCCTTCAGAACGAGCCCGAATTGTTCGGCACATACGATCAGTTTCTGAACGACTGCAAGAAGGGAACTCTGCCGGATTATTCGTTTGTCGAGCCGAACTACAGCGACCATGATTCTGATAGCGGGGAAGAGGTCGCCAACGATCAGCACCCTGACCACAACGTACAAGCCGGGGAGTTGTATATCGCGTCGGTTTATAACGCGATCAAGCAGAATCCGGACTTGTGGAAGAGCACGGCGCTTCTGATCGTGTACGACGAGCACGGCGGGATCTTCGATCACGTACCGCCGCCGGCGTGCAAACCGGACCAGTTCAAGGCTTCGGCCAACGATACCGGCACGGGCATGCCGTTCGCTTTCGATCGGCTAGGTGTGCGCGTTCCGGCTGTCCTGGTGTCTCCCTGGATTTCCAAGGGAACGGTTGTGGATCGCGTATTCGATCACGCGTCGATCCCGGCGACCGTGACCAACTTCTTCCTTGGCGACTACAGTCCTCGCTCGCCTCGAGAAACCAATGCCGACGTATTCATTGAGCCGAACGGAGCGAATGTCGATCCAGCACGAAACATTCTGTCTCTGGATGTAATGCGAACCGATTGTCCTGATTTCGATGTTTAGCAATGCGGCGTGATCCCCGCCGGAGGGCTTCTATGGCAATTATTCATGTTCCAAGGCCTCCCAAGAGTGCCTGGAATCCGAATCGCAAGGTCTCATCACTGCTCAAAATGCAGGTCGAGCAATTGCACCACGCGGCAAGGAGATTGCCGCTCCAGTATCGCAGCGAAACTTATATCAACGCGATCAAGACTGAAGGCGAGGCGGCGAAATATATCCGCGAGATGACACAGGCAATCCACGACGCACACGAGGCGGCGGAAAATGCCCGGCGTGCGCCGAAACGCAAGAAGGTGATCGAGATCGCGGCAGTAGCCGATGCCCGGCCCAAGCGGAAAGCCAAGAAAAAGAGCAGCCCCAAGAAATCGAAATCCAAACCCAAAAAGAAGACGAAGAAGAGATAGTTGTGTGATTGCCGGAGGTGCGATGCGTTGGAAACTGATTGCGATCTTATGGTTTGTGTCTACGTCCGCGCTCGCTCAAGAGGGCATGTTGCGGGCAGAGTTTCGCCGCGAACATGAGCGCTTCGCCGACGCCTGCAAAAGCTTCAACCGGCAGTCAGTGATGGAATGCGTAACTGGACTGTTTACCGATCATCCTTTACACATCGCCACCGGCAGCATGCCGCCGCAGAATGGATTTGGGCTGGGGATGGCTTTTGTGGCGAGCAAGAATACTGAGACCTGGCGCATGAGCTGGGACGTCGATGCGGTCGGGTCCACGAACCGATCGTGGCGCGCTGGCGGTTATATGAAGTTGGTTCATACTCCGATGGCGACCATTCACGTTGTTCCAGGCTCATCTAGGGCAGGCGACCCGCCCGACCAGGCGAAGAAGTCCGAAGTCAGGGTTCATCCCTACACCGTCGTCAATCTCTACGCGCAGACCATTTCGCTGAACAAGCTGAATTACTTCGGATTGGGCAATGACAGCACGCTTGCTGGAGCTTCAGTCTTTGGGATGCGTGAGACGATCGTCGGAGCCAACGCGATCAAGCCCGTCTTCGAGTTTCCCGCCATCAGCAACCTGAATCTTTCCTTGTTCGGCGAAGTCAATGGGCGTTTCGTTAACGTCCGATCTGCGACTGGACAGTCCGTGCCCTCGATCGAAACTGTGTACAACGATGCGACGGCGCCCGGACTCACTCATCAGCCGGGATACTTTCAACTGGGAGAAGGCGTTCGCATCAAGCCCGTCATAGGGGACCGCTTCGAATTGAATTACTCCGGAAGGTTTCAGGAATTCTTCGCGCCATCAAACTCGGACAACTCTTTTCTGCGCTGGACGGTCGACCTCAACCATACGTTTTATCTTTACGGCTACACGGAGACGGCCGCGAAGAGCACCGACGCAAATGGCCCCGATTCTTGTGCCGCGCCGTCGAAGCCGTGCCCTCGAGTCTCGACGTCACGAAACCTGAATGGATCGCTGGGCGTTCGCTTTTTGATGTCGGAGTCGATCACATCCGGCACGAGTACTGTTCCTTTCTATTTCCAGCAAAGCCTGGGCGGACAAGATCTCAACAGCTCGCTCTCGCTCAGCAGCTATCAGGACTACCGTTTCCGCGCTCCGAATCTTCTGCTGCTGCAGGAAAACTTCGAACACTCGATCTGGGGGCCGTTCGGATTCAAGTTCATGGCGGATCAGGGAAGAGTCGCCGAGAACCGTGGTGATCTCGGATTCAGTCATCTGAAGCACAGTTTCGCGGCAGGATTGACCCTGCGAGCGGGCGGCTTCCCGATGGTCAGCATGATGTTTGCATGGGGTGGAGCGGAAGGGCATCACAACCTGTTCAACATGAACAATTCGCTTCTCGGCGGATCGGCGCGTCCCACGCTGGACTAGTGGGCTTGGGCAGGCAAGTCGTCTATGGCAGCGGCGGAAGCGGGACCGTTTGCTTGATGCCTTCGCCCTCGACAACCGTGTAGAGAAAATCAGCGGCGACATCTTTCAACGCTTCATTCGCGCCGTTTGGCCAGCGAATGTTCACCTCGTTCATCTTCTCGCTTGACGCCTAATCCAAAGTGCAGGCGCAGATCATTCTGCGAAATATAGCTTGCACCACTGCGGACCTCGTCCATCTGCACGACGGATCCTGTCTTGACCGTGACTCTTGCGCCGATAGCAGCCTTGTTGCTCTTCGTCCCAACGAGTTTAAACAGCACTCGATGATTGTGATTTTCGCTGCGATTGAGCAGCAGGGAAGGCGCTTCACCGACATTCAGGACCAACATGTCGACGCGGCCATCGTTGTCGACATCGCCGAATGCGACGCCGCGGCTGGAGTGTGCCGGTAACTTTGACAACGTCGAGGAAACGTCCTCGAATGAGCCGTCACGATGATTGCGTAACAAAACAAGAGGCTCACGGTACGGCGGGCCTCCGGGAATGCTGTCGACCTGCGGATACACGTGCCCGCTGGCGATGAATAAGTCGAGCCAGCCATCGTTGTCCATGTCGAAAAATGATGTTCCCCAACTCACCAGCGGATAGGTTGGCTTGACGATTTTGGCGCGCTGGCTCACGTCGGCAAAGCTGTCATTGCCAAGATTGTGATACAGGATGGATCCCTGCTCGATAAAGTTGGTCGCGAGAAGCGAGAGGCGTCCTTCATGCAGGTAGTCGCCCCAAGTGACACCCATCGATCCCTGCTGCATCCCATCGCCGCTCAGTGCGACACCCGCAAGAAGCGCGACGTCTTCGAAAGTCCCGTTGTGTTTGTTGCGATACAGATAGTTCGGGCCGGCGTCGTTGGCGACATAAAGGTCCGGCCAGCCGTCGTTGTCGTAATCACCCCAAGTCGCGCCGAGTCCGTAATAATGATGAGGATCATCGACGCCGGCTTTCTTTGAAACTTCCTCGAAAGTGCCATCGCCCTTGTTGTGAAACAGAAGATCGGATTCTCCCTGCATGCCCCACGGACCACACTGCACGAGAATTGTCTTGAACCGGCAAAAGTGCGGATCGTTGCCGAATTCGGGAAGATGTTCGATATCGATGTGCACGTAGCGGGAGACGAAAAGATCAACGTGGCCGTCGCGATCGTAATCGGCCCAGGCCGCGCCGGTGCTGAAGCCATTGCCGGCTACCCCGGCCTTGTCGGTCACATCTTCGAATTTGCAGTTCCCGAGATTTCGATACAGGGCGTTGCCATTGAATCCGGTCACATAGATATCCGGCTGGCCGTCATTGTCGAAATCGGCGACGGCAACGCCCATCCCCCAGCCCTTTCGGGTCAAACCGGAGTCCTGCGTAGCGTTGGCGAATTTCAATTCGCCACTCTTCGGATCAGTGACCTGCCGGTAAAGCGTGATCATCAAGTCGCCGCCCTTGCGATAACGCTCGACCGTAGAACCGTTCACCGTAATGATGTCGAGCCTTCCATCGTTGTCGCAATCGATGAACCCGACTCCGCCGCTCATCGATTCGACGATGTATTTCTTGTCAGGCGAGGAAATGTGCGACACGCCGAGTCCAGCTTTCTGAGCGACATCTTCAAACTGCGGAACCGGAGGCTGTGAAGGGTCAGGTATGTGAGTATCTTGCGCGAGAACGATCATCGCTAAAACGAGGGTGACAAATAACGCGATGCCGATTCGCATAACAGAAGGGGATTGCCGTAATTATAGTCGAGCGCCAAATGCGCGAGGCGAATCGAAACGGAATCACTGGGCAGGGATTTGTCTCACGAGGAGTACGTGACGAATCTCTGTGAGTTGACAAGCCGTTGACCAAATAATTGTTGGATTCATGTAAAATTTCAGTTGATGCCACAGTTCGTCATCGAACGCGAGATTCCTGGGGCGGGCTCACTGTCGGAGGCCCAAATTCGTGAGGTGTCGATCCGTTCTCTGCAAGCCCTCGCGGAGATCGGACCGAAGATTCAGTGGCTGCACAGCTACGTCACGGAAGATAAGGTCTATTGCGTGTATCTCGCTCCGGATGAAGATACGATTTTGGAGCATGCGCGCAAGGCCAACATTCCCGCCAGCCGCGTGGCCGCAGTGCGCAGGCTCATCGACCCCGCGAAGATTGTGTAGCCGGTTCGGCCGCCACGGCCAACTTGATCACGTCCTCAAGCGCGATCTCTCTACCTTCGGCCCACGCAGACTGTGCGTCCGTTTCGCTCAGCGATTTCCACGCCCCAAGTATCCTGTCATCCAACTTCTTCTGCTCGGCTGGAGGCAGCGGCGCTCCGAGGCTTTCTCGCAAGTTTGCTGCCGCTGAAACCACCAACAGAGCGCGGCGCGCATCGCCCTTCGCTAAAGCGAGACAGGCGACTCCCTCCAAAACACGTGCCACCCCGCGTCGATGTTCGAGGCCCACGAAGACCTCCAGGCTCTCACGGTACAAGGTTTGCGCGGCCGAGTAGTTGCCTTCCTCGCAATCAATGGAAGCCATGTCGGCGAGCGATCGCGCAACGCCCCAGGTTTCTCCCAATTCGCGGAACACCACCAGGGCCTTTTCGTATATGACATACGCTCCGCGGTTGTCGCCCAGTTCATGTGTCAGATCGCCTTGCTGGTTTAATGACCATGCAGCTCCACTACGGTCCCCGAGTTCGGTGAAGATTTGTATCGCCTCCATAAGCGCGATCTGCGCGCGCGTGTAGTCCCGTCGACTCTTGGCGACATTGGCGAGATTGTGAAGGCAGCGGGCCGCAGCGATTTTGTCGCCCACCTTTCGCCAGCAGGAAAGGCTCGCTTCGAAGTTGTCCTGGGCGGCCACGTAGTCGCCGCGATCGCGATCCGATACTGCTAACGCGTTGAGGGAAGTCGCGATGCCCCAGTCATCATTCAGCGCCTGGGAGATCGATAATCCGCGCTCCAGAAAGCGGGTTGAGGCGGCAAACTCTCCCTGCGCGGTTGTGAGCGCGCCTAGAAAATTGCAGACCCTGGCTCGCTCCTTGGAGTGAGTGGTTCCGGCGAGATGAAGAATGGCTTCCATCCGCGTTCGCGCTTCAGTGAACTGTTCGCGCATTTCCCAGTAGCGAAACAGGGAAAGGCAAAGCCTGAATCCCCATGCGAGGTCGTTGATTTGCAACAGCCAGTCCAGCGCGGCGCGGAAGTCATCGTGCTCCTTGTCGCAACGAGCCAGCCATTCGGCACGCTCGTCTTCATTCAGATTAGGATTGCCCTCTTCGGCCACCACGAGGCAATATGCCGCGTGCGCTCGCCTCGTGTCCTCTGCCTCACCGCTCTTTTGCAGGCGCTCAAGAGAATATTCACGAATCGTCTCCAGCATCCGGAAACGGGCTTCTCCACTGCTATCTTCTCGTTGTTGAACCAAGCTCTTGTCGACTAACGACGACATCAGTTCGAGAAGATCGGAACCCAGGTCGCTTCTGGTGTCACAAACCGCTTCCGCCGCCTCTAGGGTGCAGCCCGCCCAAAAGACGCCGAGCCTGCGGAGCAACTTCTGCTCGGAGTCGCTCAGCAGGTCATAGCTCCAGTCGATAGCGTTGCGCAGAGTTTGCTGACGTTCCGGTAGATCGCGCGCTCCGGTGGTCAACAGCTGTAACCGGCTCTCCAGGCGAGCGAGAATCTGGGCTGGCGGAAGCATCTTGGCACGAGCCGCCGCAAGCTCAATCGCCAACGGCAGGCCGTCCACTCGAAAGCAGATTTCCGCCACGATGCGGACGTTATCTTCTGTCAGCCGGAACGCCGGTTTTACGGCAGCCGCGCGTTGCGCAAACAGCGAAACCGAGGGATTCGCGGCCAACGAATCAAATGATTGCGTTTGGGGGTCCGTCGGCAGTTCCAACGGGGAAACGGGATATTCGTGCTCGCCGTAAACGCGAAGAGGCGCGCGGCTCGTCGCCAATACCTTGAGCGTTCTACAGGTCTGGATCAGATCTGCCACAATTTCCGCTGCGGGCAGAATATGTTCCATGTTGTCGAGCAATAGCAGAATTGGTGTAGAACCGTGCGCCTGCAGATACTCTTTCAGGAGATCGAGAAATCGCCTTCCGGGCGCTTCCCGGATGGCCAACGAATCGGCAATAGCATCCGGAACCAAAGTCGGATCGCTGACCGAGGCCAAACCGACAAAATACACATGACCCTGAAATGCGGGCGACAGCTCTTCGGCCACCTGAATGGCCAGCCGAGTCTTGCCGGATCCTCCCGAGCCGGTCAAGGTCACGAGCCGGGCATCGGGATCCAGCAACAGCTTTTGAATCGAGGCCAATTCTCGTTCACGGCCTACCAGGGGGGCTCGTGGCGTTGGCAGGCGTGGGGCTACAGCGGGTGGCTGAGACTGGGCCTCAGCTTTGGGAAGGCCGATCGCCGCTTCAGCAACAGGACTTACGGAAGCCTCAAAAACGTATCCTCGCCGGGGAACCGTCTTCAGGATTTCCTGGGCACGGTCTCCGAGGGCGCGCCGCAACTCGACCATGCACTGAACCAACGAGTCGTCAGTGACGAATGCGTCCGGCCACAAGGTCCTGATCAGTTCCTCTTTCCTGACCAGGCGTCCACGGTTCTCGACCAGGAAACGGAGGGCGTCATAGACCCTGGGACGTAGCTTTACCTCCCGGCCCTCCCTGGTCAGGGACGCTCGTTCCAGATCGATGGTGAACTCAGCGAACTGGTATCTGGGCTGAGCTTTGCCTGTATCCGCGATCGACATTCAGTAGACATCTCCGACCAGACCTGATATTTGCCTGGCCTCCATATGATTGCGCCCAAGGGCGGCAGGGTTCACATTGCAGCGCCTGCGCCCCGTTCTTTGGGATTTCTTTGGCTTTCTTTCGTTACAGACCGTCTGATCCGCCGCTAGAGTGCAAATATCGCACAGGGGACTGGCGAAACCAGCCGATTATAGGCCAGTCCCCCGTCGAAATGGGGAGGCCTCGCATGATCGGGCGCGTAACGATGCTGGTGTATGGAGCCGTTTGCTATCTAGTGTTCTTTGCCAGTTTTCTGTACGCCATTGCCTTCCTGGGCGATTTCGGGGTGCCCAAGTCGATCGATTCCGGGCGTCTAGGCCCGGTTTGGCAGGCAGTCGCGATCGACGCGGCCTTGCTCGGCCTTTTCGCCGTACAGCACAGCCTAATGGCCCGCCAGTGGTTCAAGAAGCGGTGGACGCAGCTTGTGCCTGCGGCCGCCGAGCGTAGCACCTACGTCTTGTTATCCAGCGTTGCCCTCGCGGTGCTCTTCTGGCGATGGGAGCCCATCGGGGGCCTCGTATGGCAGGTCGAGAGTTCACTGGGACAAGTGGCGATCTACTATGTCTACGCTGCCGGGTGGGTGTTGCTACTGATCGCGACGTTTCTGATCAATCACTTCGACCTCTTCGGCTTGCGGCAGGTCTATCTGAACTTCCGCCAACGGCCGTACACGGGCCTGAAATTCCGAACTCCCGGACTGTATCGCGTAGTCCGTCACCCCATCTATTTCAGCTGGCTGTGCATCTTTTGGGCGACACCGAGGATGACGATGGCTCACCTGTTTTTCGCCATCGCCACGACCGCTTACATCCTGATGGCGATTCCATGGGAAGAGCGGGATCTCATGCAGTTTTACGGGGAGACGTATCGCCGATACCGGGATCAGGTGCCCGGAATTATTCCGATCCGGCTTATCGGGCGGCAAGCCGGACTTGGACCTCGTGCCTCTGCCCTGCAGTCCCGCGAACCAATTACCACTATAGAATACCCGGGTCGTTAGTCTCCGGGACGAGAGGAAAATCACATGGCTACCGTTCTGAATCCATCTGTTTCGATTGAGCGCAGTAATGACAATGGCGCTGGGGACTCCGAAAAACTCGGCCTGCAACCTCGGAGCGTTCTTACCGACGAGATGCTTGCACGTTTCGAATCGCGTGCGCCCATCTATGACAAGGAAAACCGCTTCTTCACCGAAGATTTCGAGGAACTCCGTGCTTCGAAATATCTTCTCTTGCCGGTTCCCAAAGAACTTGGTGGCCTGGGCATGCGTCTGGCTGAAGTTTGCCGCGAGCAGCGCCGCCTCGCTTACTACGCCCCAGCGACCGCTCTTGCAGTAAATATGCATGTCTACTGGCTGGGCGTCGCTGCTGACCTTTGGCGCGCGGGAGATACATCGCTTGAGTGGATGCTGCGCGAGGCGGTAGCCGGCGAGATCTTTGCCGCCGGCCACGCTGAGGGTGGCAATGACATCCCGGTTCTGCTCTCAACAACGAAGGCCGAACGCGTCGAGGGGGGATATCGCTTCTCCGGCCGGAAGCACTTCGGCAGTTTGAGCCCCGTGTGGACTCGCTTTGGAATTCACGGCATGGATGTCAGCAATCCGAATCAGCCGAAGATCATCCACGCATTCATGCGGCGCGATACTCCCGGCTACACGGTCAAAGAGACGTGGGATGTCCTCGGCATGCGCGCCACGCGCAGCGACGACACTGTCCTGGAGAACGTGTTCGTTCCGGACCGAGCCATTGCTCGAATCGTCCCGGCTGGCGGGGCGGGAGTCGATGCCTTCATTCTGTCCGTGTTTGCCTGGGCCTTGATGGGATTCGGCAACGTCTATTACGGGCTGGCAAAGCGCGCGCTGGATCAGAGCATCGCGACGTTGAAAGGGAAGAAGTCGCTCGGGCTTACGCGTTCGATGGCCTATCATCCCGAGGCCCAGCATGCCATTGCCGAGATGGTGATCGAGCTCGAGTCCATTGGGCCCCACCTGGAGACGATCGCCGAGGATTGGTCCAGCGGAGTGAACCATGGTGCGGAGTGGCCGTCGAAGATTTTCGCCGCTAAGTATCACGCGGTCGAAGGCGCCTGGCGCGTCGTGGATCTCGGCCTGGATTTGAGCGGGGGCTCCGGCATCTTCCGTTCAGGAGGATATGAACGGATGGTGCGAGATGCGCGGCTGGGACGCATACATCCGGCGAACTCCTTCCTTGCGCACGAAGTAATCGCCAAGACTGCACTGGGAATCAGTCTGGACGAGCAGCCACGTTGGGGATGATCGAACCAGCTTCCGATGCATACCTTAACTAGCTGAGACGGCGATTCAAGGAACGGCCGGGACCGTCCCTTGAATCGCTTTGTGCTGCACCACGTTTTTGCCCCGGAACTATTCTCGCCTTGCGGCATCCGCTGCCGCAGCTAGCTTGTGCATCGCCTGAAAAAACGCCGGCGGTTGTCCGATAAACAGTCCCATATCGGTTAGGAACTTCACCGTTCCCCTCGCGATTCCTTCTGTATTCGTGGGCCGAATCACCGAACATCGCGGTAGCTTGCGGCTTAGGAAAGGACAGGGCTCAGGCATGATGAGGCTCGTTTCGAATAGCTCTCCGCCAAAGGGTGGATTGTTGAGGTTAGGGAAAAAGAGGCCGTTGGTGGGATCGGTCAGAGGCGCCAGAGGATCGCTGACCGTGGCTCCTGCTTTGTCAGACCAAGTCTGGAAGTGCATGGTCTCTGTCGGCCCAATGCTGATGAGGATGCGGAGGACCTCGACGCTCCTTGCCCGCTGCGCCATCGCCGGATACAGACTGTTGCCTCCCTGTTCGATGGTCGGCATGTGGAAGGCTGCAGTGTTAGCGATCGCCTGAAGGTGAGGGTCGGGCGTGAGGTCATCGTCGGTTCGGGGAATGGCGGTAAATTGCCCTTCGTGTAGTCCCTTCACGGCCTGCGGGAAAACATGGTTCGGATCGAGGTCGGGATTGTGTGAGCCGTCGCGGTAACGTGTGTACCAGCTTGTATCGAGCGTAAGTTGCGTCAGGTTGGTGAGACGAGGCTTTCCACTCGATCCCGTTGCGGTGCTGCCAGGCAGCGTGCGGAACTGATCAAGATTTGCCGGAGCCTCTCCCTTCGATTCCAGATACGCATTCAGGAAGGTGAAGTGTGTGATCTCGTCGTCCGTGTTGTCGTGAATGTACTGTGGGAAGTCTTCGTCGAGTCCTTCCAGCTTCTCGGTGTACTCAGGGCTTCCGCTTCCTCCCGGAACCTCGCCGTCCTGAATGCCTCCGAGTTCGTTGTACTGGATCCAGAAATCGGCTTCGAGGATTTCGGCTGCCGCCGCAAAGCGCAGCAACGCGGCGTCCCCTCGGCTCAGACTGCCGGTTGACTGCGAGAACAAGTTGGTGTTGGCGAGGACAGCCGCGCCCGCACCGGCAACTCCGGTAGCGAGGCTTTGTCTGAGAAAACTGCGGCGACCGGCGGACTTGGCTGGTCTTGATGGGGAGTCAGGCATGGGATTCCACTCCTTTTTCTTTGTTCGGACGAGGTTGTCTATCAGTGCCGGCGTTTCCTCGGCTGAAACAACGCAGGCGCGCGTCAGAATTACTGGCACGTGACGAGCCGCTAAGATGTCGAGGGAGGTTGCAGGGGATTGTCAAAAGTATGTCAAGGACAGCCTCTAACGGGGTTTTGACATTCTCCAACTTGGCGAAATCTTCCCGGCTGGTTCATTTCCGTTGAATACCCGAGCCGGGAACCTCGGGTCCCTTCGAAACACCTGAGTGTCGTGGCGAAAAATGGAGATACACTTCTTCTCGCTGGTTGCGTCTACTGCCTTGCGATCGGATACGCGCACTCTTGATCTGTCTAACGTGGAATCACTCCGATAAATTGACTCAAACTGGAACGAGGACAAACACTGGATGAGATCCAGGAAGAGCGCCGTGCGCTGGTTCGTGGCCGCGATGGTTGGAGGATTCGCCTTCGTCAGCTACGTGGAAAGGATGAATATCTCCGTCGCCGCGGCGATGATGATGCCGGATCTGTCGCTGAGCAAGACGGAAATGGGTCAAATCTTCAGCAGTTTCCTTTGGGGATACGCGATCTTCCAGATTCCGGCTGGCCGCGTCGGCGACATCGTCGGGCCGAGATTGACTCTTACAGTTGCCGCACTGGTGTGGTGCGGCACCTCGGTGCTGACGGGTTTGCTTCCGGGACGGATATTCTCTGGAAGCCTCGCGGTATTGATCTCGTTGTTAGTGCTGCGCTTCTTGCTGGGTGCGGGAGAAGCGGCGACATTTCCTGTAGGCGCGCGGGCAATCCGGAACTGGACACCGCTCGCGGAACGAGGTCTCGGAAACTCGATCATGATCGCCGGCGCGTCGATCGCCGCTGCGGTGACTTCTCCGCTGGTCTCGTGGTTGATGGTGCGGGTGGGATGGAGAGCCTCGTTCTACATAACATCCGTTGCGGCTCTTGTCCTGGCGCTGGTGTGGCGACTCACGGTTACGGATCACCCGCGGGATCACAGGCGCATGACCGATTCCGAGTTGAAACACATCACGGGTGGCCGCACGGCTGAACGGGTTCGAGAGAAAGGCGCGTCCAAATCTCTGCGCGAATTGCTTGCGAATCGCAATGTGTTACTGCTTTCTCTCAGCTACGTCTGCGAAGGTTATGTGCTCTTCATCTTTGTGTTCTGGCTTTATCTCTATTTGGTTGAAGTACGCGGATTCACGATGCTGAACGGGGGATTGGTTGCGGCGTTGCCCTGGCTGACGGCGTTTGCCTTCACGCCGCTGGGAGGATATTTCTGTGACCGCATCACGACAACTCGAGGCCGCGTTGCGGGCGCGAGAGCGGTCATCATGTTGGGCTATGGGATGTCCGGAGCGTTGCTTTTCGCGGCGGCGAGATTTGAGAACCGGGTTGCCGCAGTGGCGGCGCTTTGTCTGAGCGTTGGGTTCCTGTATTTTGCGGAGCCAGCGTTCTGGGCGACCGCCTTGCACATCGCGGAGGAAGATGCCGGAGCGTCTTCAGGCATCATGAACACGGCCGGAATTCTCGGCGGGATCGTTTCGACATCGCTGGTGCCGATCATCGTGAAGCACTTCGGCTGGTTGCCTGCACTCGCGTCAGGAGCGGCTGTGGCATTGGCCTGCACTTGTGCGTGGTTGCTCATTGGGAAGAGTGGAATGCTGGACAAAACGTCCGTCGCGCAAGATGTTCCAGCGAATCTTTAAATATCCGCCTCAGGCCAGTTGCATAGGTCCTTCGCGGCAAACATACGCTGCTCAGGATGACACGGCTATGGAAAGTCGGAATGGCTGCACCGTGACGTGCCGGTCCTTCTCTTCATGTGATTAAGGCGTCGAATGTTCACTAGCTCCTGGGGTGGAAGCGCTTTTATTGCGGAAGGCCGTTCGATACCACACTGACTCGCAACGTGATGCCCCCGATTTTCTTGCCGTCGCTCTCGGCGTCCCATTTCAAGGTTTGCCACGAACCTTTTTGCGCTGCCATTGACGAGATTGTGAACTGGATCGCGTAAGAATCGTGCGCGGCCACGCTGAAGGTTGTCGCTGTTGGCTCCCCCTTCCATCCCTCGGGCAGCGTCGGTTTCAGTTCCACTTGCTTCGGACTGTCCGTGTCATTGCGCAGCAAAACTGGAACCCAGAGCTTTTCACCTGGCGCGACCTGCGCTTCGGGCGCATAGAGCTTCTCGATATGCTCAATGTTGTGGGCACGCCAGAATGTTCGGTAGAACGACCATGGCCCTCCGAGTTCCACCGTGAGGCCAGAAGGAGCGTACTCGTAGCCTCGGGATCGGACATAGGGAATGGGTGCAGGTGTGATCCCCTCGAATACGTCTCCGGTCTTGGATCCGCCGACAAGGGATTTCCCGAATATCAATTGCACTGGCGTTTCAGTGAATTCCTTCAGTTGCGCGTCGGTGAAGTCATTTTGAGTTTTGTAGTGCGCCCAGGCTTCTGCCGCGATGCGTGAATACGGGATCTTGCGCGAGTGAGACACATCGCCGGTCTTGTACTCGGGTCCGTTGCCCTTCAGGAAATCGAAATGCGTTGAGTCCGAGAAGTAGTAGATCTTTTTCGGCTGCCAAGTGCGAAGGCCCTCTCCGTAGTTACCGATGCTCATCCGGTTACGCGCGGCCTCTACTTGCTCGGGGAAGGCGAGCGGGTTCGCGGCGAGATCGAAGGCTTCGGTCGCAAGGACTCCCGCGGCCTGATGGTCCTCGTGATTTTCGCCAACGACGTAGTTCGGCAGCCACGTCAGGATGACTTCGGGACGAGTAATGCGGACCAGACGAACCACTTCTTCGAGGGACTGTCCGTGGCCCCAAAGTTCGAGAGAGCGCAACACATCGCCGCCGGGGCTATCTGATCCGTGCAGGAACCATGCGCTTGTGATGCCGTAGGATGCGAGCGACTTGCGGGCTTCCATCTCTCGAATGTCAGCGAGAGCGTTCGCTTGCTCGGGGCCCGCGGCGTTGCCGCCGGAATTTCCCCGAGTTCCGTACACGACCGCCACTGTCTTGTGCTGCTCCTCGATGAGCTTGGCGGTGTACGCGGCTACCTCGATGTCGTCGTCGGGATGGCCGACGACAATGAGGACGTCGACCTTGTAGCGCGCATCGGAAGCGGGGTTTGGCTCTGCCTGCTGCGCCGTTGAGAACTTAAGTCCGATGCCGAGTAGGAAGAGGCCGAGCCAAGACAAGCGAGCGATTTTCATTCGTTGATCCTTATTGATCTTGAACAATGGTCTTCAACGACAGCAGGTGCGAGAAGATGCCGCGATTTCCTTACGAAGACGAGACCATGAAAACAGGCCAGCCGTTGAGAGTCAACACGGCTGGCCTCGGTCTCAGAAGCGGAAGTGCAATCCGAATTGCATTTGGCGCATATCGGCTGCGCCGAATATCTTGCCGGCATCCTGATCGAAGATGTAGCTGTCGGGATTCACGAGGTTCACGTGGTTAGTAGTGTTGTAGGTTTCCCACTTGAATTCGAGAGTCTTCGACTCCGTGATGCGAAAAACCTTTCCCAGAGACAGATCGACTTCATAGAAGCCGGGACCGCGCAGGGAGTTGTGATGGACGAATCCCTGCCGCCCCACGCCTTGTGGATCGACGTAAGCCGCGGGATTGAACCACAGCGCAGCGCTAGGATTGGAGACATTCGGGTCGCCAACCTGGTCCGGACGTACCTGGTTGTAGTCAGCGTATAGCTGATTTCCGTTGGCTGTCGGCGTGAAGGGCAAACCACTTTCGAAGCGGCTGATACCGCTCAGGTCCCATCCTCCGAGAACCAGATCCATCGCTCTGCCGGTTCCTGATCCCCAGTGGCGGCCGCGCCCGAAGGGCAATTGCCATACGTGAGAAACCGTCAGAGTGTGCTTGCGGTCGTAGTTTGCGGGACTGTGATCTTCCCACCAATTCAGATTGTTGGCGTAGGCGCCGCCGGTCTCACTGTTCGCCATCGCCTTGCCGTAGGTGTAGATGACAAGGAAGTCGAGGCCCTTGCTCGTGCGCTTCTGGATTTTTACCTGCAGAGCGTGATAGCTGGAGTTATCGCAGTTGCAGGTTTCATAGATGCCTTGCGACAGTCCGAACCTCTGGAAGAACAGTCGCCGTGAGTCGAAGTCGTTGCAACCACCAGCAACGCTGGGATCGGGATCGCAATTCGGACTGGGCGGAGCGGCCTGGTTCACATTGGGATTGACAAAGAGGTGGCGTCCCACATTTCCGACGTAGCCGATTTCCGCGGTGAGTGTAGGGGCGATTTCGTGTTGTACCGTCAGGTTCCACGAATCTGCCAGGGGAACACGGAAGGAGCTTGGCGGATTGAAAAAGTAAAAGACGTTGAGATCTCCCGGCAACGGGAAACGTCCGTTGGTTCCGACTACGGGGCTTGAGGGAAGAGGAGGTCCCGCAAGCAGATCGAAGACCGGACTATAAGAATTGTCCTGATTGATCTGCTGGGGAATCGTCACTGGAGGATCGTAGTCCGGCGCCTGACCGAATACTGCTCCGAGACCCGCGGGGGTAAAGCTGCGGCCGTATCCGGCGCGGACCACAGTGTGATTTGTGACGGAGTATGCAACTCCGAGGCGGGGAGCGAAGCCGAGGTTGTAGGTCTGCACTCCCATGTTCGAGGGAACCGAGCCGACTCCAGCGACCAGAACTTCGCCGGTATTCGGATCGAAGCTTCCAGCCCCACCGGGATGCGCCGCGGTCTGCGGAAGATAGTTCTCATAACGCACGCCGAGATTCAAGGTGAGCTTGCGCGTTACGCGCCAGGAGTCCTGTCCGTAGAAGAAAAGACGCGTTTGCCGTAGTCCTGGCTGATAGCCCGCGCCGGTGAAGTAACGGGAGAAGTTGCCCGGCAACCCGAGCAGGAAGGATGCGATGCCGCCTCCGGTAGGACCGTCGGGGATATTGCCGGAGACTGGATCCTGCGCGTCGACGACCGGGCTCCCCGTGATGCTCTCACCGAAGGTGAGTTCGCCAGAACGATGCGCGTCGCTGGGGATGCGCTGTTGCTGGGCTCTGCGGATATCGATACCCCATCCGAAGGTGTGATTGCCGTGGGTCTTGGTCCAGTTGTTTACCCACTGGAAATGATTTTCGGTTTCTTTTAGCGGGCAGTTGCATTGATTCACAGCGAGGGAATATCCGAAATTGAAACCGCCGTTTCCGTTGATGTAAAAGGCGGGCATGCCGCTAGTGTCGGTCGTGCCGAGGTTCAAGCCGGGGAGTCCGGAGTCGGACGCGGGGGTTGTACCGACGCCATTGGGATTTACCCGGATTCGATAGCGATAGAAACCGAAGCGGAAATCGGTGACGAGTGTAGAACTAAGAGTGAGTGTAGCTCCAAGAGCGAAGCTTTGATTGCGAGCCGGTGCGGTTCCTGCGAAGTTAATGCCGTTGAGGGAAGGTCCACCGGCCTCCGCTCCGTAGGCGCCGGGTGCGAAGTGATCGAAGTCCGCGAGCGTGTAGCGGCCGAAGAAGTGGAGGCGGTCAGAAAATGTGTAGTCGACTCGTCCATCGAACTGGTCGCTGTTGAAGCGCTCGCTTCCAGTGGCGACATAGTTGTTCGAAATGGAAGTCTCGTCCTGTGGGAGGGGCAGAAATCCCAGAAGGTTTTGAATGGGCGCAGGTACGGAGGGAAGCACGTTCACTTGATGGTTGGACGAGATGGCCAGTCGGTTGCCGCTGCCGTCGTCAGTGGAGGGATCAAAGACCATCCCCGTGCGTGCCGGAACGATGTCGCCTTCGGTGGTCGTCACGTTAAACGGAGTCGCGCACGGCGTGGCGGAACTGCTCTTGTCGGCACAGACATAATCGCCCAACAACGCGGTGAGGTCGCCCGATCTTTCGGCAGAAGTGGGCACGGTTGAGGTGATGGAGGCTGACCGGCGCCGACTCGTGCCTTGATAGTCGGCGAAGAAGAAGACCTTGTTTTTGATCACGGCCCCGCCCACCGAGGCGCCGAACTGGTTCCACCGGAGGGGCAGCAGCGACTGTGACGTCCAATCTTTGGCGTTAAAGAAATCATTCCGCAGGTATTCGAACGCCGAGCCGTGAAGATTGTTCGTCCCGGATTTTGTTGTGGCCTGCATGAGCGCGCCTGCCACCGAGCCGAACTGCGCATCATAGTCGCTGGTGGTGATCTTGAACTCCTGCAGCGAGTCGATGTTCGGGTTGATGACAGCAATTCCAAGGATCGAACTATTGTTCTCGGTGCCGTCCAGAAGAAAGCCGTTCGCCGTGAACTGCTGACCGTTGGCGTCGATCTGATATCCGGACTGAGGATTTTCAGACGATGCGTGCTGCCAGTCATTGATCTGGGTGCCCGGCGTGACCAGCATGGTGAAGGTGAGGTTGCGATTGATGATGGGCAGGCTGCCGAGTTCCTGCGTGCTGAGGGTTGTGCTGACGTCAGCGCGATCGACTTTTAGCAGTGGGGTCTCTTCGGTGACTTCGACCTTGGTGGCTTCACCCTTGATGCCGAGCGCTGCATCGACGCGCGTGGAGGCATCAATCTGAACATCGGCGGTAGCTTCGAAGGCGCCGAATCCGGGCGCGTTTACGGTAACGCTATATCGTCCCGCGAGCAGGTGCGTCTGTTCGAAGTTCCCACTCGCGTTGGTGGTGACCTGGTAGACGGTGCCACGATCAAGATCCTTCAGCGTGACTGGGGCATTGGGGACGGAAGCGCCGCTGGGATCGGTAACTGTACCGATGATATTTCCGTAGACTGCTTGTCCGACCGAGACAGCGGTTAACAGAAAAAACAGAAATGCCAACTGGAAGAGTGCGTCACTGGATCGCTTCATTTGAACCCCCGCAGATAGGCCGAGCCCTAAACGGACGAGATGGCTGTGGCTTTGGAAAATGTGAGAGAGAGTTTTGCGTCAAGCGACGGCGGTGGTCAAGAACAAATCATTGATACGCCGAATTTCTATGATAGTGTCGTATATACGTTGGTGCGAGCACGGATAAGGGACAGCCACGCAACGTCCTTATCGAAAAATCCGATCGACGATTTATTTTTGATCGCTGCTTTGTTCGGGCAAGGCGAACGAGACATACACTCCGCCCGATCCTGATTTCGGATCCTTGCCGCCTCCGGCCGCGATAGCAACGTACTGCCGGCCGTTCACACTGTAGGTGACGGGAGTGGCGTTTCCGGCAAAGGGCAGCATTGTCTCCCAAAGAAGTTCACCTGTGGACTTGTCGAACGCGCGAAATTTCTTGTCGTAGTTGGTTGCGCCGATGAAGACGAGGCCGCCTGCAGTGACGACTGGGCCTCCGTAGTTCTCCGAGCCGGTATTTTTCAGACCCTTGGCCGCGAGCTCCGGATACTCTCCGAGGTTGACCTTCCACTTGTACTCGCCGGTGTTGAGATCAATCGCATTCAGGGTGCCCCAAGGTGGAGTGATCGCCGGATAGCCATCGGGATCGAGAAAGCGCCGGTAGCCTGTCAATCGATATTTCATTCCTGGCAGTTGTGGATCGGAACTGGAGAGCTCCTTGTTCTCTCCGGTGAGAAGGAAGCTCACCAATCCGTTGAGTTGATCTTCGTAAAGATTCGGAAAGCCGGGCATGCGTCCCTTGCCGCCGCGAATGGTCGTGGTGATGTCGGCGGGACTTCGACGATCGCCGATCCCTGCGAGAGCAGGAATCGCCGGCGGCGAACCCTTCATGTCCTGTCCGTGACAAACGGCGCACTGGCTGAGATAGAGGGCCTGGGCACCGCGCTCGCCTTTGTCCTCGAACAAGGCGGCGGTCCAGGCCATTTCGTTGGCATTGACATAAATGATGCTGGTATCCGGATCAACAGCCGGTCCACCCCACTCGGCTCCGCCATCAAAGCCGGGGAAGACGATGGTCTCGGTGCCCACACGAAAAGGGATGAATTGTCCGTCATGCAGCGATGGGCGGAAGTGATCGAGAGCCCACTGATGAACTTCCGGAGTTCGGGTGGTCAGCATGTCTTCGGTGACCAACTGCCGGGCGTACGGGGCGGGCCAAGTCGGCAGCCCTTGCTCAGAGGCGGCAACTTCTCCCGGCAGGGGGCTGGCCGGATATTTGCGATATTCAATCGGCGCAAGCGGCTTGCCGGTGATGCGATCGAATAGATAAAGGAATCCCTGCTTGCTGGTCTGGACCACTGCGTCCAGGGGCTTGCCATCGCGACGCAGGGTAACGAGCACGGGAGCGGAAGGGAAATCGCGGTCCCAAAGATCGTGCTTCACGCTCTGGAAGTGCCAGAGGCGCTCTCCAGTTTCCGCCTTCAACGCGATCAGGCAATTGGCGAACAGATCGTCGCCAATGCGGTCGGCTCCGTAAAAATCGAACGCCGCCGAGCCCGTGGGAACAAAGACGATTCCGCGCTGTGGATCGAGCGTCATGCCGGCCCAGTTGTTGGCCGCCCCGCTGGTCTTCCAAGCATCCTTCGGCCAAGTGTCGTAACCGAATTCGCCGGGATGAGGAATCGTGTGAAAAGACCAGCGCAGCTTGCCGGTACGCACGTCGTAAGCGCGCACGTCGCCTGGGGGAGCGGGAAGCGTTTCAGGATTTCTACCCCCAACGATGATGAGTTCTTTGTATATGACACCGGGACTGGTGAGCGCGATGGATTGCCAACGAGCCTCGCGTCCAAGGTTCTCCTGGAGATCGACGCGGCCGTCGGTTCCGAAAGTCGGAACAGGCTTGCCCGTGGCGGCATCGAGCGCATAAAGAAAGTTCATCACGCCAACGAGGATTCTCTTGTCATTGCCGTCGGACCAGTAGGCCAGTCCACGGTCCGGCTGCAATCCCTTGATGCCGGAATCGAAGTTCCACACCACCTTGCCCGTGGCGGCATCGACCGCGAATATCTTTTGCGTCGGGCTGATGCCGAAGAGCACGCCGCCAACAACGAGCGGACTGGTCTGAACGCCGCCCTTCTCGCCGGTGTCGTACGTCCAAGCGAGTTGGAGATTCTTTACGTTGGTGCGATTGATCTGCGTCAGAGATGAGTAGTGCCTGTTTTCAGGAGAACCGCCGTAGACCGGCCACTCCTGTGAGGAAGAAGAGGAGGCGTTGCCCGGATGAGAACCCGCCGTGAGAACTGTGACGCCGGTTAAGAGAACGAGCGCAAAAACAAAAAGGACCGACCAAGTCCGTGCATTCCGCATCCGGTCAATTTATACGGTTTGAGCACGGAGTTCCAACTCGGCAGATGCTACGAAGTGGGATCGGGGAGATTGATATCAACGGTGGTGCAGGTTCGACTACGTGGTTGAGGATTGGTTGACGGTCGAGAGTACACTGGTTTTCATTGCTGGCGCCAGCGACCGAGTGGAGTGGGGGCAGTAAGATAACAACCAGCCTTGTGGGGTGCATAATTTGCGCGCGATCTTCGTGAGTTACCGGCGCAGCGACACCCAAGGAGAAGCCGGCCGTCTGTTCGACGATCTGGTCGCCAACTTCGGCGAGCAGAAAGTCTTCATGGATGTAGCTGGCATCGAGGCGGGGAGAGACTTTCGAAAGGCGATCGAAGAAAGCGTTGCGAATTGTGGTGTGTTGCTGGTACTGATCGGACCCGGCTGGGTTACCGCGAAGGATGAAGCTGGAGTTCGACGACTGGAAGATCCTGCAGATTTTGTGCGAGAGGAAGTCGTTTCCGCATTACGACGAGATATCCCCGTCATCCCGGTTCTAGTGCGAGGCGCCGAGATGCCGCGCGCCGAGCAACTGCCGGAGTCGCTAAAAGATCTAGCCTATCGAAACTGTGTGGAACTGACCCACGCTCGCTGGAAGTCCGATCTCCAGTTGCTGGTAGAGCCATTGCGCCGTCTGCTTGGGAGTTCCGGCGAAGTGAAACCGGCTACTGTGAGCCGCGACTCAAGAGCTGCAGCGGCGGCTGCCGCGACAGCTCCCTCGAATCCGGATACGACAGCATTTCGATTCGATCCCGCTACGCTACAACGAATCAGCAGGGAACTGGCCCTCGATATTGGCCCTATTGCGGATGTCGTGGTGAAGCGGGCAGCTTCTGGATGCAGTTCGACAGCCGATTTGTGCCGTAAAGTCGCAGAGGAAATCGAATCCCCGCAACAACGCGCAAAGTTCATGGGAAGGGTGAGTGCTTCAGATTTGTCAGGCCCCGTGATGGCTAAGGTCGTGCAGATGCCAAAGACGGCTCGAATCGAATCTGCGCCCAAGGCAGTCGTCATTTCAGAACCCTCCAAGCCTGTGCCGGCGCCGCAGACAGCGGGTCTGAAATCTTCCTCATGGATTCTTATCGTGATCGCAGCAAGTCTGCTCGTGGCAGGGGGTGTCGTCGGCAGACGCATACTCGCAACCGGGAGAGCCGGTTCACCCGCTGCAGCGACGGATTCCCACCAACCCAATGGCGATGCGCAACTCTCTCCGGAGAAAACTCGCGTTCCTGAAACGCAGGCACCCGCGCAAAACCTCGACGAGACAACGTCGAACCCAGAAAACCCAGCAGAGACTGGGTTGAAACGAGTAAACCTCTCGCCCGATATTGCTCAAGGCCTGCTTACTAGCAAGGTCATGCCCACTTATCCGAACCTGGCAAGGCAAGCGCATGTGCAGGGCATGGTTGTCCTCGATGTAGATATCTCGAAGGACGGCGCGATTGAAAGTCTCAGAACGGTGAGCGGACATCCCATGCTGATCCCGGCCGCTATCGACGCAGTCAAACAGTGGCGCTACAAGCCATACCTCATCAACGGATCGCCAGTCCCAGTTCAGACGCAGGTAACAGTCAACTTCAATCTCTCCAATGCCTGACGGGCTGATCCTAATCAAGACGTCGTTTCACTCCAGAAGTTTCAACGCCTTCGCCAGGCTGACCTGCATGCGATTGAACGATGCAGTCATTGTGGCGATCTCGTCGTTGCCTTTCACTGGCAGCGGAGCCGAATTCGTTTCGCCCTTGCTTGCGCGATCGGCGGCGTTCGAGACAAGCCTCAGCGGGCGAATTACAATGAAATAGACGCCAACGTCGAGAGCGATGATGGTCGCGACCAATGCGATCACCAAGTAAATGAGCAGGAGATGAAAGGCTTTCTTGGCAATCCCTACCGGCACGGACATGGGCACGGAGAGGATTTGAGCGGCGACCAATGATCCAGGCTTCCAACCGAAGCCGTGGTCGGAACCGTACGACGCGATCATTGCCGGCGGCGCGGCGGCTGGGCGGCTGTGGCACTCCATACAGCTCTCATCGGCGCGAATCGGAGACGCAAGATAAAGCGCCGGTCCGGTCGGCGTCTCTCGATCTCCTTTAAGGTCTCTCAGATCTGAATGATCCCGGAAAAATGCGATGACGTCGGCTTCCCAATCAGTAGCGCGATCCTCAGGGTTGGTTGGATTCAACGAAACTTCTCGATAGGAGTAGTCAGGATATTTCTTCCTAAGACGATTAAAGGTATTGACCGCCGCGAAGGCCGGGACAGTCTCGGCCAGAAACTTTATCTTGTGCTCCGGGGTCTTCTCCAGTAGTGGCCGCAGATTCTCTGCGGTGTAGTCGCGAACCGACCGGGTACTAGCCATCATCAACTCCGCCTCCTGCGTGACTTCTCGGCGTGCGTTATTGATGAGAAACGTGTAGGCAAGCTGAGAGATTGCTAAACCGGCGGCACCAAAAATGAGCAAGAGGATGAGATTGAATTTTGCCAGAAGCTTCATGAGACCTTTCGGGCGCGCTGAGACCTACGCATTTCTAAGTGGAGATGTGTGAAATTGTTGGATAAGTGTAGTCCCAAGCCTTGGTGGGTCGCGATACCGTTTGTGGCGGCGGCATCGCAATTGACACCCTCGACAGATAGTTGTCTTCCGATGAGGGAGAAGGGATAAAATCGGCAGCCATGAACACTCAATCGTCGAACGCATCGACAAATGATCCGATCATGGAACGTCTGGAGGATCAGATCAGTTGGTACGATCGAAAAAGCCTCTTCAACCAGCGGTACTACAAACGAATCAAGATGATCGAGATCGCAGCGGCTGCGCTGATCCCGCTGATGTCGGCGATCAACTTGCCACGAATGACATGGGTGACGGGCGGCCTTGGCGTTCTGATTACAGTACTGGAGGGTATGTTGCACCTGAACCAGTATGAGCAGAATTGGATCGGTTACCGGTCGACGTGTGAGTCGCTGAAGCACGAAAAGTACGTCTATCTCGGGAATGCGGCGCCTTATGGGGGGAGCGCCGATGCACATGCGTTGTTGGCAGAAAGAATTGAGTCGCTGGTTTCCCAGGAGCACGCGAAGTGGGCTTCAGTACAGCAACAGCAGCCAAAAAGCGCCAGCTAGGAGGGGTGTTCCCTTGCTTCCGTTTGCTGACATGACCATAATCGGGCGAATGCGGATCTCGTCTTTATTACGAATTGCGACCGTTGGCATAGCGTTCGGCCTCGGTTTCGGGGTATTTGCGCAAGACGTGAGCCCGGCCACGCCGAGCGAGCGGGATTGCCAGCAGGCGGCTACACAGAGTTCGATGCGGTCCTGTGAGAATGCGCGTTACGAAGTGGCACAGCGAGAGATGAACACTGTCTACAACAGTCTCCTACGCCAACTCGACGGCGCACAGAAGCTCAAGTTGCGCGAGTCGCAGCGCGCCTGGCTGCGCTTTCGAGATGCGGCTGCGACATTCCAGGCGAGCCTCGTGGAAGGCGGTACATTGGCCCCGCTCATCAAAGTAGCCAGCTTGACTGAAATGACGAATGTGAGAGCGGCGGAATTGAAAAAATCGCTTACGCACTGATGGCATTCGTTGCTGCCGGGGAATTGTTCTCCAAATCTATGGCTTTGCAGTAACCAACCGTTCGTTCAAGGAGGTACCGTGGCGAGCTTCGATTTGTTTCTGCCCATCCTGCTGCGCTTCGAAGGTGGCTATGTGGACGATCCCACTGATCCTGGCGGCGAGACCAATAAAGGAGTGACGATGGCTACCTTTCAACATTGCTCCCACGATTTGCTGGGGATCGAGCCCACCTCACAAAATCTGCGATCGCTTACTGACGCGCAGGCCGGGATCATCTATCGCGAACTCTACTGGGACAAGATGAGGGGCGACGACTTTGAGTTGCAGGATTTGGCCAACATCGTCTGCGACTTCTACGTTAACGCTGGAACGCACGCCACCGTAATATTTCAACGGGTGCTGAATGGATTGGGGGCACATCTGGTCGAGGATGGCTCCATTGGGGCGGCGTGCATCCAAGCTTTGGGGAACGTCGACGAAGTATCAGTGTACCGGCTATACAAGCAGGGAAGAGTCAACTACTACAAAAGCCTCGCGCAACGATTTCCGCAGTTTCTGCAGGGATGGCTCAACCGGACCAACGCGTTTCCTAACTTGTAGGCTTGGATGAATCAACGTGCCGTAACTTCTTTTACGAGTTGCTGAATGGCGTGACCCTTCGCCTGCTTCATGTCGAGGCCCAGCATCGCGGCGATCGTGGGAGCTACATCGAGATTCGTAATGTTCCCTAACTGGACGCCCTTCGGTATGCCGACGCCCCACGCGAGAAAGATGGCCTGCATCTTGGGATCGGTATTGATGTAGCCGTGCGTGCCCGCTTCGTTCCCTTCGGTGAGATAGTCGCCATTGGGTTCTCCGGCGAAGGAATAGTCGGGAGTCGCGGTGAGAACGAGATCTGGAGCCTGATCATTCATCGATCGTGTCGGCAGACCTAAAGATGCAATCTCGTCGGGGCCATAAATATGATCAATTCCTTCGGGGCCGGACAGGATGTGGCGCAGTTTCGGGATCAGTTCGCCCCGGCGATCACGGTTGGTAATGTAGACCATCGCCGTGCCTCCCTCGGGTACGACCCAAACATCGCCCTGCGGATGATTTGGACTGCCCGTCAGCAATCCCTCCTTTCGCAGAAGAACATTGGGATGAATCTTGTGCCTGAACGTTCGGAAGCCGTGATCTGAAACGATCACTAGCGTGGCGCTGCGTGAAAGCCCGGTTCGCTCGATGAGATCGACAATCTGTTTTACGCGGTTGTCGAGGAAAGCAAAGGCAGTAAGGCTTGCGTGGCTCATCGGCCCGTATTCATGGTTGGTATCGTCGCCGGTCAGCAGGTGAAAAAGAAGAAGGTTCGGTTTGTGCTTCTCCAGAATGTCTTCTGCGGCGGCGGTCCAGATCTGGTCTTGCCACGCTTGCGAACTGTCCTCGAACGTTCGCAGTTGTTCGCGAGTCACCGCTCCGGCGGAGATCAGGTCACGCTCGATCTCTCCGTCAGGATCGGGAATTTCAGGAAACTGCCAGTCAATTGTTTTCGCGTGATAGATCGCGACCCAATCGACCTGCGCGGTGGTGAGGCCGGCTTGGTGGGCCACGTCATAGATGGTCGGCGCATGGACCATCACCTCCTTTTCATGCCACGGCTCAACCTTTGGAGCGCCGCCATCATTGGGAAACATGAGTATGCCGTTGTAAAGTACGCCGTGCTGCGCAGCGTCAACACCCGTCACGATGGCCGTGTGGTTTGGCCATGTGACGGTCGGATTGACCGGACGCATGGACGAGGCGACGGCGCCCTCGCGCGCGAGCTTCCGAAGAGTCGGGATTGGTAAGCGCGGATCGTCGAGTGCATAGGCCGGGAATCCGTCCAAACTAATGACGATCACCATCCGGTCGTGCTGAGCTGGCGCAGCCAATGCCAAGGGAAAGGTGCAGGCGACGAATGCGGCAGCACACCACCAGCGCAACACTCTCGATCTCTTTTTCAAAGTTGCTTGCTCCTGGGCGCCTGCTTGGCGTCAGCGTTGCGACCGGCACGGAATGGAATTCATGCGCGCAGGATAAATCGAAAACGCATATCCTCAGCGAACCACATGATGTAATTGGTGCCCCACGCGTTGTTGAAGAGGTTGCTATGCACGCCGCCCGAAAGATCGGGCTGGACGTTCGAAAAACTTAGCGGAGACTTGATGCCCAGAGTAACGACCGGAGCATCGAGTGTTTCGACGAAGAAGGATCCGTGGTCATCCTTGTAGCCGAATCCCTTTGACAGCGCGTGCATGTGACGGTTTCCGGAGCGGACGACATCCAGCGGCGAGACCGAGCCGCCGGATTTTTCGAGCGTCCAGCCCTTGGGATCGGTAGCCACCGGGTTGAAAGTCAGCCAGAGGGCTTCCGGAAGACGCGTCGCAGGCTTTTGAAACCAGGAAAAGTTCAGTTCAATCACCGGTTCTGCCTTGGGAAGAAACATTTCCAAATACATCTTCTGAGGAAACGCGGCCCGCCCGCTACGCAGAGCCTCGGCATCATTGATCTCGAGATGCGCGAGCAGGCGATGGCCTTGCTGGTCTTCTTGCACCTGAAGATCGGCGACCGAAGGGAGCCACTCCTGGCTCTTTGCTCCGAAGCGTTCAATGTTGGGCTTGCCGAAATCTTTCTTCGCCCAGTCCTCTTCGCTGACCACGTAAGCGTCGAAGAAGCGGGAATAATCCTGCTGCGATAAGGTCTGGTAGGAGAAGAGGGCTAACGGATGTCCGCTCGAGGCCCACTCTCGTCCCGACCTCTTATTGCGCAGGCGGCGTATCGAACCGTTCTTTGGATCGAGCGCGACGATGAAGTGTTCGGTTTCGACGTCGCTGCCGGCGGGGCTTGAGCTTGGGTGCGATAGTTGCGGCGTAGTGGCTGCAAGGTTGTCGACCGCGGCTTGCGCCTGGTCCTTTAACAGGGGCGGAAGCGATGCGATCCCCGCGAAGAGATCCTGACGCTTTTCCTGCCAACTGAACTGAACCACCTTGTAGTTCTTGGTGTCGAGCATCGGGGTCAAATCTATGGGAGTGTAGTGATCAAAATCGAGCCAGGTCTTCGTGTCCGTGCCCCACGTGTGCTCGACCTCTAGCAGAAGGTGGCCCAGGAGGGCGACGTCGACTGCATCGCCGACGCCGAACTTTCGTTGAGCGATCCAAGTCTGGCGCAGTCTGGCCACTTCGCGATATCTGGCGACTTTCAGCGGATCACTGGCGACACCGTGAATCCACGTGTCGCCGATTTCGCCGCCAAACACTGGCAGAGAGCTACGATGGAGATCGACTGCAGTGCCAATCTCGGTAAGGCTCGTCGGCGTGATCTCGGCGTTAGGGAACCGAGCCTTAAGAGTGGCGTAGGTTTGCTTAATCTCGTCTGTGGTGTGAGGTCCTTCGTTGTCATCGCGAACAACCATAGCGATCGCGACATCGGAGTCCGGGATGGTGACTACGCCACCGTAGCCGTGGTGATACATGACGGCGAGGGAAGATCCCTTTGGATCTTTCCAAAGAAATAAAGGAGGGAGCTCGGCGGGCGTGCTGGCGTCGTTTACTCCGATATCCAGGAACTTGACCCCGTGTGCTGCGAGCGGCGCGATCAGTCCGCGGGTGTGTCCGGGGACGTCGGTCATCTTGGCGCCGGTGGTTGTACGCCCGAAACGGAGGTCCAAGGCTTGCGACAGACCGATGCCGCCCGCGATCATCGATTCGTCCATCATTTCGGTTTGCCAGGTGAAGGGCAGAGCGTGCCAAGCGATGTCGCCCTGCGCGATAGCTTTCTCCATGCGTGAGCGTTCCGCGGCAGAAGCTTGCTCGAGGTATTCATAGAGCAGCCATGACCCAGTGGTCCACACATAGCGAATGTCGCCAGTCTGGCGGAGTTGGCCAGCAAGATCGATCGCGCGTGGAAAAAACTCTGTGAAGTAGCGGTGAACGACGGCAGTCTGTGTGTCGATGAAACCTGCGTCGAAGTGACACTTGAACATCACCAGGACACGCTTCACTTTCGGATCGGGAGTTGGAGCAGGTAAGCCGGCTTCCAGCGCGAGGAGTCCCGAGGCCTTCAATAGCAGCGCGCTGCCCAACGCGGATTTTATGAATTCACGCCGCCGCATCACTCAAGCCTTCCTGTCCGGATTCCCACACAATCGAGATTACTTCCAAAGTAGCGTAGCGATCGAATTTTCTTCGAGCGGAATGTTGGCTGAAACCAGGCCATGGTTGACCTGCACGGTCCGTGCCCCGCCGAGGTTGGTGAGCACGAGGACTTTTTGTCCGTCGGGGTTCTCGACAGCGACGTGGCTGAGATTGGCTGCCTGGCTTTGGGACTCGAAGCGACGGGCGCCTCTTCGAATCGTCCGTGAGAAGTGTGCCAGCGCCCAGTATTGGCCGCTCCGGATCACTTCTTGCGTATGCGGATTGATGATCAGGATCCCTCCGCAAGGATAAGGTCCGATGTTGGGTTTGCCGCGCTCATCGGTAGCCATGTTCCAGGCTACTGCCGCGCGGCACCAGTTGGTGAGGACGTCGGTGTAGGTCTTGCTCCACTTGGTCCAGTCATCCTGGTAGTGCGGATCGTTGTAGTCAGTGCTGCCTTCCGTGAAATACATTTCAACTTCTGGATGTGCGGCGTGCACCTTGCTCATCATGCCGGGATCACCGGTGTACGGATGCCAGGCGACGGAATTCACATACCTTCTGAAGTCAGGATTGTCTAGTTCGGAGATCACGCGTCCCCAGTAGACGAAGTTGTGGTCGAGGATCCAAATCTTTGCGGGATAGTTGTTCTTCTCGAACAGAGGCCCAAGGTGATCGGTAATGAATTCAGTTTCGCACTCCTGCGACCATGTGCAAGCCGGCATCTGCCCGTGCTGGTCGGTATCGATCTCGTTCTGCGTGGTGATGGCGCGAATCGGGGCGCCTTCGGCGGCATAGGCTTGAACGAACTTCAGAAAATATTGTGCGTACGAAGCGAGATACTGACGGCTCATCGAACCGCCCAGCATCGACTTGTTCCACTTCATCCAGCCGGGGGGGCTCCAGGGAGAAGAGAAGTAGAAAACCTCCGGATTGATCTCATGCACACGGCGCAATACCGGAAGAATGTAATCGCGATCATGGTCGATAGAAAACCGCTTCAGTTCAGGATCGGCGTCTCCGTCGTCGTAGCTGTAAAGTGTGGCGGCCGAGTCGGCTGCGCCGATGCATGTGCGATTCACACTCAGGCCCATCTCGGAGGGATGAAACATCTCGTGAAGCAGTTTCTCCCGCGCGGGTTCGTGTAGCTGGCTGATGACATAGCAGGCGGCGTCCGAGAAGCAGCCGCCGAATCCGAGAATGTCCTGGAACTTGTTGGTCGCGACGAGCTGGATCGCGTCGGGTGCGGGAGTTGCCGGCGCCGGTTGCCATGCGATTGGCTTTCCCGCCGCGAATCGTTGTTTCGCACTTGTGACCCAAACCGCGATATCAGATGCAGGAGGCTTTGAGTCTGCCGCAGGCGTTGGAAGAGCCGAGGTGTGTCCGGTCGCCGAGAAGACGGAAGTGGCTGCGCCCAAGGCTCCCAAGCCTACGGCGGACGACTTGAGAAAAGCTCGGCGAGAACTTGAACCCTGCGTAAGTTTCATGAGATTTCTCGTTGTCGCGTCATTTCATCGCCTCAATTTTTCAACAGCGAGGTTAACGGAGGCCGGCATGGCCTTGGAAGGCGGAATTGAATTTTATTTCTCAGATGGTCCGCTTGGCAGCGGACCATCTGATCTCGCCACAGGCACAACTCCGCTCGCTTAGAAGAGTAGTTTGAGCGAGAGCTGCATGATGCGCGCCGGATTTGCGGTGTGAACAACGCCGAACGATCCCAGGTCGTCGACGTTCCCGTCCGGCTGCCCGAACTGTGCATGGTTGAAGGCGTTGAACAGTTCGGCACGGAACTCCAAGTTGAGGCCTTCCTTGATGAGCGTGTCTTTTAAGAGTGCCATGTCCCAATTGTTCAACCCTGGCCCGGCGAAGAAGCGTCGGCGAGCATTGCCCAAGGTTCCGATCGTTTCCGGAGTGAACAGTGAAGTGTTGAAGTACGGTAGGCCGGTGCGCGGATCGGTGATCTTCAACGGTCCAGGAATAGCGTTGGGCCTGTCGATGGGAAGTGATATTGCTCCGGCGCTGCTTGTGCCCAGCAACGAATTGTCGTCGGTCTCGATCAGCGTGACCGGAAGGCCGGTGGAGAAGCGCGTGATACCACTGAGCCTCCAACCCTTTACCAGCCTGCTCGGGCCGCCAAAACGATCAAAGGGAAGATGGTAGTCGTAGCTCACCACAAAGTTGTGGCGCACATCGAAGGCCGACAGCGATCTTTCATTCTGATTCAGGAAATTGATTTGCTCTCCATATCCCGAACCGTTGTCGAGAGATTTCGAATAGGTGTAGCCTGCGAGAAATTCCAGTCCTTTCACCCGCTGCCGAACGCTCAGTTGAAGCGAGTTGAAGCTCGACTTGCCGCTGGTGATGAAATAGCCGTCACTGGAGAAGTTGGCACCGAACGGTCCGCGCGTGCTGTTGATCGTGCCTCCGGCGATCGGGAGATAGACGCCATTTTCTCCGTTGGGGCCGCAATGGTTGCCATTCACTCCGTCGACAATTTGGCTGTCCTGACTAACGCTCAGGCAGAGTGCCGGATTGCCAGGGTTGGCTTCCAGCGAAGACATCAGGTGATGGCCCTGCGTTCCGACATAGCTCGCAGTCAGCAATGTTGCGGAACCGACCTGCCGAGCGATCGAGAGTTGGTACTCCTCGGTATAGGGCAGAACGTTCTTGTAGTAGAAGGCGGGTGAAGTGCCGATGGGCAGGAAGTTTGCCCAGTTAATTACCGTTGAGGTTGTCGGCAATGGGACCGGGAAGCGCTGTCCCTCAATGTTGCCGGTTCCACGATCGACGAATGGCGTCACGAATTCTGGCGGCACTGGGCTGCCATAAAACGCGCCGAACGGAGCGTCTCCGATTTCATTGAAGTTCGTCGCGCCTTCGAAGGTGCTGTAGAACTTCCCCCAACCGGCGCGGATGCTGGTCTTGCCAGGTCCACCTGTCAAAGTTTTGATGAGCCCGCTGTCGGAAGCCGGTGAATACGCGAGTCCGATGCGAGGCGCGAAATTGTTATAGCGCGTGGGAGCCAGCGTGCTTGGTATGCCGGGATCCCCAGGGAACACCCATCCTGTTGGTGAACCAGGAAATCTTGTCGACTGGAGTCCGGGTACAAGCGTCTCCAATTGTCCATTCTTTTCGGACCACGGACGGCTGACGTCCCAGCGCAGCCCGTAATTCAGGGTCAGATTCGACCTCACGCGCCAGCTATCCTGCGCGAACAGGCCGATGTATCGCGAACGGCCGTACGAGGGATATCCCTGTCCCTGCGAATATCCGGTCGGCGCTCCGATAAGAAAGTCGGCGAAGTCTACGCCTGTCTCCGCACCGTTGAAGGTGAAGTCGCCATTCGATCCGCCGTTATATTCCGTCAGCTGGTTGTAACGGAACTGACCGCCGAAAGTCAGCGTATGGGTGTGAATGATACGCGTGAAGTTGTCCATGACCTGCGCGGTCGTCTCGGTGACGCCGAGCGGTCCGCCCGATGCGCCAAACGAAAAGTTGTTGAGATGAATGTTCGGAACGTGCGCGTATTGGGGCAGGGAAGGAGAGATGCCTAGTGTGTCAGGACCTTCCTCGAAGCCCAGAGACTTGGGAGTGACGTCGTTGCCGCCAGTTGGCTTGTGGATGAGGAATCGGAGCCGGGTGAGTCCGACCCGGAATTCGTTTACGGACGTAACGCTGATCGTCTTCGTGTCTCCGATATCGGCTACTTGCGACCGGCCGGTGAAGTCGCTGCCGAAGCCAGGAAGAAAAATGTTCGGGATACTCTGGCGATACTGATCGAAAAAGTAATATCCGCTGAGGAGGCCAAAGTGCGAGTTGAAGTCGACGCGCCCGCTCGCCTTGTTGTCGCCAAGCCGACTCGGCGCTGCCTGGTTCGAAAATATTCCATCTCCCGCGTTGCCGGGAGGAACGAATTGCAGCAGGTTCTGCGAAGGCACCGTGAAAGCTGTCGCTGGGATCTGTGCGTTGGGAAAGACGCATCCGGTCGTGGCATTGTTGCTCGTGCAATCGCTACCGAAGGCTGTTCCGGTAGCCGGATTGATAGTTGCAGCGGTGTAGTAGTAAGGCTCACCTGCATTCACGCCGTAGCCCAAACGAGTGCCCAGTTCATTAGCCCAATTGCTGCCCTGAACAATCGCCGCGATCGGGTTGTTAGTTGCGTCGACGCTCGTAGAAAAAGAGCTGGCAACTGACGAAAAATCTCCGTTACGCTCTGCGGTCGTGGGAACCGGAATGTGACCAGTGTCGCCGCTCTGTCCCAGGATGACGCGATTTCCTTGATAGTCCGCAAAGAAGAAAAGCTTGTCTTTTACGATGGGACCACCGATTGTCCCGCCGAATTCGTTCTGCTTGTGATCGTCCTTGACTTTGGAAAAGTAGTTTGTGGCATCGAACGAGCGGTTTCGCAGAAATTCGAATGCGCTTCCGTGAAGTTTGTTGGTGCCGGATTTGGTGATGACGTTGATCTGGCCGCCGGCGTAATTGCCGTACTCCGCGTCGAAGTTGTTGGTCACGATGCGGAATTCAGCGATGGAGTCAAGATTCGGGATGATGCCTGCCCCAGAGAAGGCGAACTCTTGCACCGTGGTTCCGTTGAGTAAGAATCCGTTGGACGACTCGCGCTGTCCGTTAACCGAGAGATTGCCGGCGTTGAGGTCGCCCGAAATATTGGTGAAGGTAAATCCCGTAGCGCTGAATTGACCGCCCTGCCCTCCCGCAAGGCCGGATGAAGTTGGCGTGACGCCTGGCTGAAGGGCAAGCAGATCGGTGTAGCTGCGTGTCACCAGGGGCACAGAGGTCATCGTCTCGCCGCTGATAACTTCTCCCAACTGGGTGCTGGCGGTATCAAGCTGCACCGCATCGGCAGAGATCTCCACCTTCTCGCTGACCTGCCCGACACTCAGCTTTATGTTCACGACCTTCGCCGAATCCACGTCGAGCACGATGCCGGTCTGGCGAAAAGTGTTGAAGCCAGACTGACTCACCTGGATGTCATAGTGGCCGGGCTGCAGGTCGACGAATGCATAGAAACCGTCGGAGTTGGATTGCCGTGTCGTGACAATGCCGGTGTCTGTGGCGGTCACCTGAATGGTCGCGCCGGGAACGATAGCGCCGCTTGCGTCAGCGACGATTCCCGAAATGCCGGCCCCGACCTTCGCGTGAGATTGTCCAATGAAAACGCAGATCGCTGCCAACGCGTACAGGAACAGGCAGAAGTGTGGGACAGCGCGTTTGCCGGCGTCGATAGCCGCACCGATTACGGTAAAACCGCGTCGATTCGATTTCATAGTTCCTCCGAAGCTTGCCGCCCGCCGTCTCCGGGCCTTCTTGGACTTTTTGGGGATCGTCAAAACGTTTATACGATGCGCTTATATCAACGATTGAGTGCGAAGGTCAACTAATTTCGCAAGGCCGAACCAATATTATTTGGCGGCGCCCACACCATAACAACGGAATGTTACAGGCTCATGAACAGGCTAAAAACGCATGTGGGGCGAGATAGATGGACAAAACGCGAATTCTTGATTGACAAAATGCCAGCCCTCTTGCCATAGTTTCAAAACGTTTAGATGAGATTGACCTTCAGGTGATCATAGACTTGAGCGAAAAGACCCGGCTGGTGCACTCGGCGACCCTTCCTCCGCAGCAGGCGGGCAAGCTTTTGGATCTGCCTCGTGAACAGGCGTACTGGGAGTGGATGAGCTTCTTCGTCCACCGCTTGCAGCCCGGCGATGTCCTTAAGACACGAACCCAAGATGAAGAAGCAGCCTTTGTAATTCTGGGAGGAACCTGTATCGCCGACTGGGGACAGGGGCCGACGCAGGTGGGCAAACGCAAGCATGTGTTCGACGGGCTTCCCTACACTCTATATATCCCGGCACAGAATCAGGTTTCGTTCACCGCCCAGACCCTTTGCGAAATCGCCGAATGCCGTGTGCCCTCCAAGGCTAAGCTTGAGCCTATGCTGGTCACCCCTGCGGACGTGGCGAGCGGGCCGCGCGGCGGCGGAAATGCTTCGCGCCAGATCGTGGACGTGGTTGCTCCGGCATTCCCGGCAGACAAGCTCATGGTGATCGAGGTCTATACCCCGGGCGGGAACTGGTCGAGCTATCCGCCTCACAAGCACGACAAGCACAATCCGCCGGCAGAGGTCGATCTCGACGAAATTTATTACTACAGGATTCAGAATGAAGGCTTCGCTCTGCAACATCTCTATGGCGGGGAAGAGTCAGAGTTGATCGTCAAGGTGCGCGACGGAGATGTTGTCCTGGTGCGCAATGGCTATCACGCCGTGGTGGCAGGGCCCGGCTACGATGTTTACTACCTGAATTTCCTGGCTGGGTCGTCCCGTGCGTTGTCGGTCACAGAGGATACGCAGCGTGCATGGATCCGCTCCACCTGGAAGGCGACTGATCCGCGCCTGCCGTTGGTGCGCGAATAGGACCTTCGCTCGTTTGTCTGCGAGCGTTGGATGGCGAGGTTGAAACGGGGAGCAGGCATTATCCTGACTAGGGCAAAGCCTATGACAAGACGCCTGACAGTCGCGCAAGCCATCGTCTCCTTCCTGAAAAATCAATTTGTCGAACGGGACGGCAAGCAGCATCGCTTTTTCGAAGGCTGCTTCGGAATTTTCGGGCATGGAAATGTCGCAGGAATGGGACAAGCGCTGGAGCAGGATCCAGGGCTGCCCTACTATCTGTTCCGCAATGAACAGGCAATGGTGCACGCGGCGGCTGCGTTTGCCAAAGCAACTTTTCGCCTGAGAACGATCGCATGTACCAGTTCCATCGGACCCGGTGCTACGAACATGTTGACCGGGGCAGCCCTCGCGACGATTAACCGCCTGCCTGTGCTCCTGCTGCCGGGAGATATCTTTGCAAGGCGTAACGTCGCGCCCGTGCTACAGCAACTGGAATCCCCTTCTACGCAGGACGTTTCCGTCAACGATTGCTTCAAGCCTGTATCGAAGTATTGGGATCGAATTCAGCGTCCGGAACAATTGCTGACAGCGCTTCCGGAAGGCGTTGCGAGTGCTGACTTCTCCGGCCGAAACCGGAGCTGTCACTTTGAGCTTGCCGCAGGATGTGCAGGCGGAAGCACTCGATTTTCCCCAAGAATTCTTCCAGAAGAGGGTATGGTCGATGGCGCGAAACCGCTGCGACCAAAGTTTATTAAAGCTTGCGGGGAGTTGGATTCGCGCCGCGAAAACGCCAGTCATTGTTGCGGGCGGTGGCGTCCTTTATTCCCAGGCGTCGGAGGCCCTTTCCAAATTCGCGCAGGCCACGGGGATTCCGGTCTGTGAGACCAACGCTGGGAAGGGTTCGCTACCCTTCGACCACGTCCAGAATGTCGGAGCGGTTGGAGTGACCGGTACTCCGGGCGCAAATATTGTTGCGCGCGAGGCCGACCTGGTCATTGGCGTCGGCACACGCTACACCGACTTCACCACTGCATCGAAGACCGCCTTTCAACACCCGGCGGTTCGTTTTATCAACATCAATGTCTGCGAGTTCGATTCTAACAAGCACTCTGCAGTCGCGCTCACCGGAGATGCTCGCATCACGATCGAAGAATTGCAGCGGGAGGTCGACGGCTACACGGTCGACACAAACTACAAGACCAAGATCGACACTTTCCGTGCGGCTTGGGAGAAAGAGACGGACCGCATCTACAGCGTTCGTAAAGATCCTCCCATCACGCAGGGGGAAGTGATCGGCATCGTCAACGGCTTCACCCAGGCGTCGGACATCATGGTCTGCGCCGCGGGCAGCATGCCCGGCGACCTGCACAAGCTCTGGCGGACGCGTCAACCTGGCGGCTACCACATGGAGTATGGCTACTCCTGTATGGGATACGAAATTGCCGGTGGGCTGGGCGTCAAAATGGCGCATCCCGAACGAGAGGTATATGTGCTCGTCGGAGATGGCTCGTACTTGATGATGGCGCAGGAGATTGTTACCTCCTTACAGGAGAACTACAAACTCAACATCGTGGTGATCGACAATCACGGATTCTCCAGCATTGGCGGGCTCAGTCGCAGTTGCGGCAACGAAGGAATGGGGACCGAGTATCGATATCGCCGGGAAGGGAAGTACAAAGGTGAGTTGGTGCCGGTGGACTTTGAAACCAACGCTGCGAGTCTTGGAGCATGGACAGCACGCGCTCGGACCGGCGCAGAACTGAAGGCCGCCTTGGTTGCCGGCCGCCAACAGTCACGCACCTCGGTGGTAGTAATCGAAGCATCGTATGACCAGCGAGTTCCGGGGTACGAGTCATGGTGGGATGTCCCGATCGCAGAGGTATCTGAGCAGGAGGCAGTTAAGGCCGCACGCCTGAAGTACGACGAAGAACGCAAAAGGGAACGCTACTTCTTGTAGGAAAGAGAAAACGCAGGCGTGCCAACTACAGAGGCTAAAGAATCTGGGCGACATCACCTGAAGCGCGTTCTCAGCCTATGGGATCTCGTTTATTACGGAATCATACTGACGTCACCGATCGCCGCGGTTCCTCTGTTCGGCGAAGCTCAAGTTCTTTCTCGCGGACACACGGTCACCACTCTGCTGTTGGCGATGGTGGCGATGTCGGTGACGGCGGTCAGTTTCGGGCGCATGGCCAACGTGTATCCGTCGTCAGGATCCGTTTATTCCTATATCAGCAAGGCCCTGAACCCGCACGTGGGTTTCATTCTCGGATGGGCGATGTTTCTCGAGTATCTTTTCCAGCCTATTCAGAACTCGTTGTATGCCGTCCTGGCAATTCATCGCATGGTGCCGCAAGTGCCGTTTGCGCTGCTGGCTGCGATCACCGTGGGATTCATCACCCTGATGACCGTGCAGGGAATCAAATTCACCGCCCGCACCAATGAAGTGCTGCTCGGCCTGATGCTGCTGGTTACGGCTGTTTTCCTGGTGCTCGCGTTCCGCCATATTGTGTTGCATCAGACGATCGCCGGTTTGTTTTCGCTGAAGCCCATCTACAATCCGGAGACGTTCAATCTGAGGGCGTTGGCGGCGGGGACGTCTTTTGCAGCACTGGTGTTTATCGGATTCGATGGCGTTTCGATCCTCGCGGAGGAAGTAAAGAACCCCAAGCGAAATGTCTTGCTGGCGGCAGTCCTGGTTTGCTTGTTCACCGGACTCTTCAGCGGACTACAGGTCTACCTGGCCCAACTGGTCTGGCCCGATCACACGACGCTGCAAAATCAGGAAACCGCCTTCATGGATGTAGCGAGAATCGCAGGCGGGCCGTTACTGTTCACCGCCTACGGAATCGTGCTATTGATTTCCAGCATGGCGTGCGGTCTTGCGGGCCACGTCGGTGCGGCGCGGCTGCTGTACAGCATGGGACGGGACGACGTAATTCCGAAAAAGATATTCGGGCACTTGAGCCCGAAGAAAGGCAATCCCGTTTACAACGAGTGGATTGTAGGAATCCTCGCGTACATTGCGGTGCTAACGATTCCTTGGGAGCGGGCCGCCGAGATTGTCACTTTCGGCGCGTTACTCGCATTCACGGCCGTCAATCTTGTGGCGCTCTTGCATTTCTGGTTCGCACCGCAGGCAGCAGGTCGCCGGAACTTCTTTGTGGATGCATTCATTCCGGCGTTCGGCGGCGTCTTCTGCTTCGTCCTGCTGATCGGCCTGCAGCCCTGGACGAAGTACGCAGGATTGATCTGGCTGGCGGCTGGTCTCATCTATGCCGGATACCGAACCCGAATGTTCACGCTGCGTCCGACACTATTCGACTTCGGCGAAGCCTAAGAATGGGCTGATTCTTATTTGATCCCGGCAACAACCGTCTCTGCATCCGGTGGCGTGGAGTGGCGCTGTCCGCTGGAAACAAATTGCGCAAACCCGCAGGATTCGCGGATACGAAGCTCCGGCTGCAACTTCTTCAGAACCGACTTGCCTTGATTGCCTGCAATTCGCTGAATGAGCAGGTCGGCTGCTTCACTTCCGAGTTGATGCTTGGGCAACTCGACCGTAGTGAGCCTCGGGCGAAAGACTCCCAGCCACGGATAGTCGTCGAAGCTGACAAGGCCGAAATCTTCCGGGCAACTCAATCCCATCTCTTCGACGGCCTTCAGCAATCCGATCGTCATGAGGTGATTCGCGACGTAGATGCCATCCGGGCGGTGTGAAAGCAGCGCATGACCTGCGCGAAATCCGGATTCAATGCGGTAGTCACCCTCGACGACCAGTTCTGGCTCGTAGGGCAATTTGGTTTCTTCAAGGGCATCTCGAAATCCACGCCAACGTTCCTTGGCGTTGCTGATCTTCAACGGTCCGGAAATTAACCCGATGCGACGGCGCCCGGATCGCGCAAGGTGGCACACGGCTTCATAGGCACCCTGATAGTCGTCACTGATCACGGCGTCCTTTGTAAGTTGCGGGTAGGTTCGCATGACCAGGACGAACGGAACACTGACCTCTTTAATCATCTGACGGAGTGACGGCGAGAAATCCCCGGCAGCTTTGGTGAGAAGAATCCCGTCAACCCGCTTCGACAGCAGCAGTTCGATGGCGCTCTCTTCTTTTTGCAAAGTGTCGTCGCTATTGCAGAGAAGCAGGTTGTAGCCCTGTTTCAACGCGGCATCCTCGGCCCCGCGAACGACCATCGGGAAAAACGGATTCGCAATATCAGGCACGATCATGCCGATGGTTTGCGTCTTCTGTTTGCTCAAGCTGCGGGCGATGAGGTTGGGACGATAATTGAGCTTGCGAATCGCATCTTCGACCCGCTCGCGCAAATTCTTTCCCACATGCGCCTTATTGTTGATCACAGCCGAGACGGTGAAAATGGAGACGCCGGATTCGCGGGCGACGTCGGAGATGCTCGCCGCTTTCCCAGGCTTGGTAGCTCTGGGCTTTCTGGAGGATGCCATAGTTACAGACGCAACAATATCAGGGTCTTTCACCGGATTCAAAATGACGACTAGTTGCTTATCTATGCGATATCGGGATTGGGGAGCAGAAAGTCGCGGACTACCCCATCAAGGTCATGGCAGGCGGAAATGAATTGCCGCAGTGTTCGGACGGTCGGTCCGAACGAGTCGAAGTCGGCGAGAGCAAGGCCACCTTCGTTGTACGCTCGGCAAAAGTCCGGGAATTTCCTGGAAAGAGTCTCGACGATTGAAACTGGAACCGGTTCGTTGATCCGCGATCTTATCTCGATATCGCTAGCATTAAAGCGAAGCTGCCATGAATACGGCGGAGAGATTACCACGTCGCCACCAATCAGTTCGCTCCAGTGCATGTGGTTACGAAACGCAGCCGATAGAAGACGCAGCCGATAGCCTCTCTTTTGGAACAGCTGATACGTCTTTTTGAAGACCGCAACGCCGGCCCACTCGAAATATCCTGGATCGATGGCAATGTTGTTTTTTTCCGCCAGAACCCTCAGCCAATCATCAAGCCTGCCAACCATGATGGTGCAGACGGGCCCCATCGTCGCGATTTCTTTGCCTTCGCGTTCGCGCCGGTTAAGTCCTCGTTCGACCGCTTCGGCCACGGCAACACATTGTGGAAGTGTGAAACAGACCGTCGCGTTGATGCTGATGCCGTGATAGGTCGCTTCCTCTATCGCGGGAATCCCAGCCTGGGTGACGGGGATTTTCACGATCATGTTGGGCGCAAGCGCAGCGAATTCGATGGCCTGCTCTAAAATCGCCTGGCTATCCCGAAATAACCTGGGATCGGTCTGAATGGAAAGACGGCCATTCTTACCCCGTTGTTCATCGAAGATGGGCTTCAACAGCGCTGCCGCATCCACGGAGATATCTCTCACCAGTTGCCACCCGATCTCGTCTTCAGTTGCTAGCGGACGCTCCTTGATCAGCAACTGAATACGCTTTTTCCACGCGTCAATCTCGCTCTTCAACACGCCTAGGACGATTACGGGATTGCAGGTAGCTCCGACGGCGCCATGCTCGATCGAATAGGAAAGTTCCTTTGCCGATGCCGAATCATTCCACAGACTGGTCGGCGTGGATTGCGTCATCTCGTGTAGAGGACTTTTGTAAGATGCAGCCGTTGCGTGACTCACTTGATCCTCCGTTGAACACCCCAGCGAACAGCGCGATCGTAAGAAAGGAACTTTCGTATCTGCGGCCTAGGACCTATGACACAGAGACAGGCGCGCCGAGCGACACCTTCACCGCCTGGCCGCACATGTGGGAGTTCTCGGCTGCGGCGGCAATTGCCAGTGCCTTGAGTCCGTCTTCTCCGTTGACGCGGGGTGGACGTTCCTGCAACATGCTGTCCACGAAATCGCGCATCTCTGCTACATAAGCATCGGCAAAGCTGCTGAGGAAATGGTCGGCTAGTATTTGCGTGCCGCCATTGGTGCCGAGAAAAGTAGCCGGGATGCGATTCAAACTTCCTACCATGATCGATCCCTTAGAGCCGACAATCTCAGTGCGAACGTCGTATCCGTACGCGGCCTGCGCGTGCGATTCGACGTTGCCGATTGCTCCCTGAGCGAATTTCAAGTTGACGACGCTTGCAACCACATCACCGAACTGGGCAACCTCCGGCCGGATGGCAACTGTTGTGTAGGCGTGAACTTCGGACACCTCATCCTGCATCAGCCAGCGCGCGAGATCGAAGTCATGAATCGTATTGCCGTAGAACAGCATTCCATTCAGGTTTGAATGATAGGCGGAAAGAGGCGGCCCGTCTTTATCGCGACCGACGGACTTGAAGACAACCGGAATTCCAATCTCTCCGGCCTCGATACGTTTCATCGCCGCGGCGTAGGCAGGATCGTAGTGACGCATGAATCCAACCTGGAGGCGAACTCGGGACTTCGCCACAGCGGCGAGAAGGTCATGCGCGTCCCCAAGTGTGAGGGCCAGAGGTTTTTCGCAAAGAATATCTTTACCGGCCGCGGCCGCCAGCTTGATTCCAGCCGCATGGAACTTGTCTGGAGTTGCAATGACGACGGCATTGATGTCCTTGCACTCCAACATCGCTTCCAGGCTGCTGAAGGATTTATCGATTTCCAGTTCAGTGGCCGTCTGTTGGGCTCGCTCGGCCGAGACATCCGCGACTGCGATCAGGCGGGCATCCGGCACCACGCGCCTAAGATTCTCGGCATGGCGGCGCCCCATCTCGCCCACTCCCAAAACACCGACCCCTAGTTTTCGCATCTGGCCTTTCAGAACTTCACGCCTAATCGGTTTTTCAGGACCTTGACGAAACACCCACGGCGTCGAGGTCCGCAACCACACCTCGCAAGAACTTCAGGCTGGCGGCGACGCTCTCGGCCGGACGGATCGTGGTGTCTCCAAATTTTACGTCTTGCTCCACCACCGACCATCCCGAATATCCGTTCTTCACTAGCGAGCGGAAGAAAGCAGTGAAATCGATATCGCCCTGTCCAATCACGGTAAATATTTTGTGTTCAATCGCCTCTTCGAAAGTCCACTTGTTGC
Organism: uncultured Acidobacteriota bacterium; assembly: GCA_963820895.1. Taxonomy (GTDB): domain Bacteria; phylum Acidobacteriota; class Terriglobia; order Terriglobales; family Acidobacteriaceae; genus Sulfotelmatobacter. Next base: position 343,217 of record CAWGBW010000008.1, on the reverse strand, counting down.
GTCGAGCCTCAACCAGCACCTTCGAGTTGCAATCCTTGATATGGACGAAGCGCAGTTTATCTTTGTATTTCTCCGCCTCTTTGACTGAATCGCCTAGCCCGTAAACACAATGCCCAGTGTCAAGGCAGAGGCCAATGTTGGTATGCGACGTGGCGTCGAAGAATTTCTCGACCTCTTCTGGAGTTTCGACGTATGTCGCGACGTGAGGGTGGAATACTAGGTCGAGTCCGAATTCGTCTGCGACCTGCTCCGCATCGGATACAATTCGGCCCACGTGCCGCCACTGGTCGGTGCTCAAGGCCGGACAACCCTTATCGCGCGCCCGACCGGAAAAAGCGTTGCGTTCATTCGATTGATCGTCGGCCATGACAAGGAATGGTGCCTTTAAGCTCGCCAGAAGCTTGCCCACCTTGCGGATGCGCGCGATTACCTCGACGCTGGCGGACGGGTCGCCCATCTTAACCGGCACGAAGGATCCAAGAAGGCTTAGTTTTCGCTTCTCCAATTGCGGCCGCAGGACTTCGGGATCTGTGGGGAAGAACCCGTAAGGCCCCAATTCTGTCCCCGAATAGCCGCCCGCGACCATCTCATCAAGCATCTTCTCGTAGGATTGCGACCACGAAGGCCCTGGATAGTCCAACACGCCCCAGCTGTCGGGGGCCGAGGCAAACAGGAAGCGCTCATTCATCGTTTTCATTTATGCCTCATCCTTCTGATAGCAGCTGGTGGTTTACCGCAAGCTTTCGACCCGGGTCTTCGAGAATACCAAGTGGCGCGCTAACATATAAATCTAAGCGCTTATATAAATGTAGGCTTGCCCGTTTGTCAACACCGATTCGAGAAAGGAAGCATATGGAGTCGAGGCCAATTCGTTGGCCTCGCCAACAAGCAGCGAAACATTCACATTGAAAGGCTTTCTGTGTTTGTGAACCCACGATTAAAATGGTTAAACAAAGCGATTAGAAATACTGGCTGACACGATGGAAAGCCGAGCACTCTGATCACAGTTAACATGGCGACCGCTATTCTCGTCCAAAGATGATAGAAAAGGGCGTCAGTTTTCCTCCGCGACGGCTCTATAATGAGGCCGCCTTTATGCCCTCCAAAATCTGGATCGCACTTCTCCCATTCGTGCTCTCGGCGTTTGTGGTCGTCACCTACGCGCAGCAGAGTCCTGCGGTCATTAACGTCGATGTTGCTCACCCGGGAGCATCCATCTCTCCGCAGATGTTCGGGATATTTTTCGAGGACATCAATTTTGCTGCCGACGGTGGGCTGTACCCGGAACTGGTTAAGAATCGTTCCTTCGAGTTTGATAAGCCCCTTGCAGGATGGCACGAGATCATGGGGTTCAGCGCAAAAGGAATCGACAGTCCAAAGGGCGAACTCAGCATACGCACCGAAGATGCGTTAAACGCGACGAACCCTCACTACCTGAGAGCGCGAGTCTACGAATCAGGTTATGGGTTCTGGAATTCGGGTTTTCGGGGCATCGGTCTCGAGAACGGTTCGGAGTATCGCTTCTCCGCCTACGTTCGAGGCGGCGGAGCGAAGGCGATCCGCGCAACCCTGACCGACCCGACCGGCCACGAAATCGCGTGTGGCAAACTGGAAAACTTCGACGGCAAATGGCGGCGTTTCGAAACTGTCATTCGCGCCAACGCGACCATACAGAAGACGCAGTTGAATCTGTTCGTCGATGGCGACGGCTATGTCGATCTCGACATGGTATCGCTCTTTCCGGTCGATACCTTCAAGCATCGACCCAACGGACTGCGCAAGGACCTTGGACAATTACTGCAGGATATTCATCCCGGATTTATTCGGTTTCCCGGGGGCTGTATTGTTGAGGGCCGACAGTTGGTGAATAGGTACCGGTGGAAGACGACGATCGGAGATATTGCCCAGCGCAAGACCATTATCAACCGCTGGAATGATGAATTCGATCAAAGGCCGGCGCCCGACTATTTCCAGTCATTCGGATTGGGTTTTTACGAATACTTTCAACTGGCGGAGGACATCGGAGCGAGGCCGCTACCGATCCTGAATTGCGGTATGGCGTGCCAGTTCAACACTGACGAGACGGCCAAGCTGGAAGAACTCGAGGAGTACGTTCAGGATGCGTTGGACCTCATCGATTTTGCGAATGGCCCAGTCACATCGCCTTGGGGAAAGCTGCGCGCTCAACTGGGACATCCCGCGCCGTTTCATCTCGAGATGCTTGGAGTAGGGAACGAGCAGTGGGGACCGCGATACGTGGAGCGTTACAAAGTATTCGCGGCTGCATTAAAGACGAAGCATCCGGAGATCAAACTGGTCGTAGCCGCTGGTCCCGCTCCTGCCGGCGAGCCTTTCGAGAGCATGTGGACCAACTGGCGGCAACTCAAAGCCGATATCGTGGATGAGCACTATTACATGAGCCCGGAGTGGTTCCTTTCGAACACCGGTCGCTACGATCACTATGCCAGGTCGGGACCAAAGGTTTTCGCGGGTGAGTTCGCAGCGCAGACTTCGGGTGTGGCCAAACCTGACAACAAAAACAATTGGGCGGCAGCAATTTCCGAAGCGGCATTTATGACCGGACTGGAGCGGAACGGCGACGTTGTGGAGATGGCGTCATATGCTCCACTGATGGCGCATGTCGAGGCGTGGCAGTGGACTCCGGACGCGATCTGGTTCGACAATCTCCGCTCGTACGGAACCACTGACTACTATGTGCAGCAACTCTTTGCCAGCAATGTTGGAACACGTGTGGTGCCCGTCTCTCCACAGGCAGAAGCGGGACTGTACACGAGCGCGTCCGTCGATGAGCGCAAACACGAGCTGATCGTGAAGGTTATCAACAACACCTCATCCGCCCGACAAGGCGAGATCCGCCTGGGCGCAACCCGCTACGCTGGATCGGCAGAAGTAACAACTCTGCAAAGTGCCGACCTGAATACCGAGAATACCTTCGACCATCCAAAGGCGGTTTATCCTCACGCATCCACCGCTGAGGTGAGAGCAGGGATGATTTCCGCGGAACTCGGGGCTTACTCGCTCAATGTGTATCGTGTATCGCTGAAGTAGGGCCCGATCCACACTTTTCATTTCACCGGCGCAATTTAAACTTGCGCCTCGGTTCACTGAGTTTCAAAGGAGTAGATCCGCTTCAGACCGGGCTTGCTTTGGAACGGCTCGATCGCGCTGCGCGTGACCTTCGTCTCCGTCAGGTTGAGCGACTCCAGTTTGTCGAGCTTCAGAAGCTCTTTTGTTCCAGCGGAAGTTACAGCGGTGCTGGAGAGATCGACGAATCTAAGGTTGGAAAAGGTGGCGAGAGCCGTCATCCCTTTGTCCGTCACGTTCGTGCGGGCGAGTTCGGCGTCCACGATCAAATTTGCGACCGGAGTAAGGTGGGCAAGAGTGTCATCGGTGCACTTGGCCGGAGCGCTCAGCGTTCGGAGGATCAGTCCGTCAGTCGGATTTTGCGAACGCGGTACCAGACGCACCCCCAGCGAAGATTCCAGTTCCGAAATCACCTTCAATAGAGGACGGTAGTCAGCCGTCATCGGAGCTGCGGCAGGTTTCTCTCTGGCCAACGCTGGCAAGGCAGCCGAATCCGCGACCTGTACCGTGGCCCCGGCGGAAATCCACACTTGGAGGATTTTGATATCTGCTGGAGTCAGCGCAGGTTTTCCAGCCGCAGGCATGAAGTCTTTGCTCTCAGCCGGTAGAGTTACGCGCCGAAAGAGTTCGCTCTTTGCGGTGTCAGCCGGACGGATGACGGGGCCATCTTTGCCGCCATGCATCACATAATCGTAGCCATCCAGTCGCAACTTGCCTTTGAACTTTCCAGCATTGTGACAGCTCACGCACTTACCGTCGAAGATTGGCTGTACCCGTGTCGCGTAAAAACTAGTTGGATCAACCTGCGTCTTTTTCTGTTCACCTAGCAGCCGACGCAGGGGTTCGGGTGAATGCTCGGTCAGGAACGTGTCGCCGTGAGTCAGTTTGCCGCCCTGATCACTGGTCCAAGTCAGCAAGCCTACCGTCCCCACCAAGACTAGAAGGGAGGCACTTCGCTTTTCGTAGAGCAACCAACAAAGAAGACTTGCGACGGCGAGTGAGACGCCGCCCCACATGTGGCGCGTTATCAAGGAACCTTCGTAGCCGCCGCTCCAGGCAAGAAGCCATCCGAGCCAAGCGGATGCGATCGCGGTGACGGAAGCGAGGCCCAGCACAAAACCTGCCGATTGTCGCAGATGCACGCGCTCGCGAAAGAGAGCGGCCAGCTCCAGAAGTGGCACGAGCAGCAACAGAGCGACGGGTAGATGCACCGCTACCGGATGAAAGCGACCGAGGAACTGGGCAAACTCGGTGCGCTGAAGGCCATCAGGCGGTGCGAAAAACAGAAGGATAACCAACGGAAGAATTGAGGCGATGCCGATGCCCAGGATCCACGCGCGGACTCGAAGTGGCATGCGGATTCCGTTACGTCCTGCGCAAAAGTGTGATTCGCCCGATGGGCAACCATTCGGCTACCAGAATGTCGCCGTTGTGAAGAAAAATAGCATCATGCGGCGTGATGAACCTCCCCGGCGTAAATTCCGAACGCGATTGCGCGCGGCGGGACCCGACTTCGCCGTTCTCCGATTGCCCATCTCCCAGTTGCGCTACTACTTTGTACTCGCGATCCAGGATGCAGACCTGGCTGTCTAAATCGGGGCAGACAATCCACTCGCCTTGGATATGAAAATTGCACGGCATTCTCAGGTGAGCTTCATCTTTGATCGTTTTCAAATGAGTGCCGTCCAGCGTAAAAGTCTGAATGCGCCGGTTTCCACGGTCGGCTACGACCAGCAGTGGCTTGTCACCGCGTGGGTCCACCCATTGTCCGTGGGGATTGTCCAATTCAGCGTCGCCGTGGCCGGGCTTGGCAATCTCGCCGAGGAATTTTCCTTCCATCGAGTACCGCAACATGTGATTCGAGCCGTAACCGTCCCCGACGTAAAAGTCTCCATTTGGAGCGAAGGCGACATTCGTGGGCACGAAATCGATTGGCCGCTCTGAATAGTTTGAATCGTCCTTCGGATACCCGTGCACCCATATCTCTGCCCCGGCGAGCGTGGTCTTCACAACCCTGCAGCGGTTAATGTCGCAGTGGTAGAGAAACTCCTCTTTCCCCTCGCGGCGCAACTTCAGTCCGTGCGCGCCTCCGCGAAAGCTTTCCCCAAAAGCGCGAATGAAGCGTCCCTTCTCATCGAATACAACGATCGCCTCTCCGCGCATGCTCGATTTGTGCACCGTGTGTCCGACGTAAATATTGCCCTGCTGATCCTGGCAGAGTCCGTGGGTATCGCCCCACACCAAACCCTCTGGCGGAACAAGCCAGTCATGGACGCACTCGTACGTATGCGCGCCGGAGCCAAGTACCGGCAAGCGAGTACCAGATTTGTCGGATGCGCGAACGTAAAACGGAGGGATAGCCATTGCCAGACCGGTGGCCGAACATGCGGCCAGGAACGATCTCCGAGTTTGCAATTTCATTGCGGACCTCAATTTAACTCAACAGCCCAGTCACAACCTTTGCCGGAATCACGCCTGTGAACTTCTGGTCCAATCCCTGGAACTTGAACGTGAGTTTTTCGTGGTCGATCCCCAGCAAGTGAAGCAGTGTAGCGTTGAAATCGCGAACATGTACAGGATCACGAACTGTGTTGTAGCTGTACTCATCGGTCTCACCGTAGGCGAGTCCCGCCTTAGCGCCGCCTCCAGCCATCCAGACCGTGAAGCATCGCGGATGATGGTCGCGCCCATAATTATCCTTGGAGAGACCACCCTGACTGTAAACCGTGCGCCCGAACTCCCCGCCCCAGATGACCAGTGTGTCGTCGAGCATCCCTCGGCGCTTCAGATCCGTGACCAGCGCATAGCATCCCCGATCCGTTGCCAGGCACAACTTCGGCAGCATGCCGACGCAGTCACCGTGGACATCCCATCCGCGCTGATAAATCTGTGTGAAACGGACGCCGCGTTCTGCCATGCGCCGCGAGAGAAGACAGTTGTAGGCGAACGTGCCCGGTTTCTTGGCATCTTCTCCGTAAAGCGCCCACGTACTCGCGGGCTCGTCACGCATGTCTGTCAGCTCCGGAACCGAGGTTTGCATGCGAAACGCCATCTCGTATTCCTGAATCCGCGCGTGTGTTTCCGGATCTCCCATGTCTTCGGAAGTTAGCTGGTTGATGGCATTGACGCTATCCACCAACGTGCGTCGAGTGTTGCTGCTCATGCCTTGCGGATTATCAAGATATAAAACCGGAGAGCCTTCTGAGCGGAATGCGACGCCGGAGTATTCGTTCGACAAAAATCCACTACTCCATAACTTCGGCGAGATGGGCTGTTGATTGGAATGAGGGATCAGCGTGGAATTGAGCACCACGAATGTTGGAAGATTCTCGTTCATACTGCCGAGGCCGTATGACAGCCAGGCACCCATGGACGGTTTCCCCGGGATCATGTTGCCCGTATTCATCAACAGGATCGCCGGCTCGTGGTTGATGGCGTCAGTGTGCAGCGAGTAGACAAGCGCGAGGTCATCGACCATCCTGCCGGTGTAGGGAAGCAGGTCGCCCACCCAGCGTCCCGACTGTCCTTGCTGGGCAAATTTCCAATGCGACGGAGCCACGGGAAATCTTGCCTGGCCTGCCGTCATGCCCGTCAGCGGCTGGTTGCCGCGGATGGAGTCTGGAAGATCTTTATCGTAAAGTGACGCTAATCCCGGCTTGTAGTCCCACATATCCATTTGCGGGGGTGCGCCAGACATAAAGAGGTAGATGGAACGCTTCGCCGCCGGCGGAAAATTCGGCAAGTGCAGCGCTTCAGGGCCGGGAAGTGAAGGTTCTGCCGCGTGCGCTACGCCGTTGACGAGTTTGTTTCCCATCAGAACAGACAGGCCGGCCCAACCCAAAGCCTTTCCCGTGCGCCCGAGAAAGTGGCGCCGGCTCTCGAGCCGCAGCCACTCGTCGCGCAGCGATTTGGGCACGGAAAGATCGTAGATCGTCGGCCCAGTTCCATGGTTATCGCAACAAAGATGGTCGCAGGCGGGCTTTCCGGGCTCACGTTTTTGGGAACTCATTTGTTCACCACCGCATCCAGATTCAGCGCGGCGCTTGAGACCAGCATCCATGAAGCCAGTTCCGGTGCCGGAATCGATTTATCAACTTTACTCTCGCCGACATTCAGGAGCTTCGCCGCGGCCATTGGATCCTTGGAGTAAGTCGCTTCGAACTTTGTCAGCGCCCCTTCGAGGATCGTTTTTTCCCGAGAGTTCCAGTCTCGCGAAAGCAAAACTCGACCAAGAAAGTCGAGGCGGGCGTCCATATTAGAAGACTCACGAATCACGCGTTCTGCCAGCTTCCGCGATGCCTCCAGGCGCAGCGGTTCATTCATCGTGACCAGAGCCTGCAATGGAGTGTCGGTGCGCTGCCTGCGAGTACATGCCGCATCGCGCACGGGGGAATCGAACGTATCCATGTCAGGCATCGTGGCCATGCGTTTCCAGAATGTGTAGAGGCTCCTGCGATACAGTGCGTCGCCGTGATCCTGAATATATTTTCTGGTGTTGCTCGCGTCATGGCTTCCATCCCAGATACCGGGTGGTTGATATGGCTTCACGCTCGGGCCACCGATTTTTTCGACAAGCAGGCCACTGGCAGCTAAGGCAGTGTCTCGCAACATCTCGCTATCCATGCGGAATCGCGGGCCACGGGCAAGAAGCCGGTTTTTTGGATCTTTTTCAGCAAGCTGCGGTGTGACGCGGGACGACTGGCGATAAGTTGCAGACAGCACCAGTTGTCTATAGAAGCGTTTCACGTCCCAGCCACTGTCGCGAAAATCCACGGCTAACCAGTCGAGGAGTTCCGGATGACTTGGCCGTGCGCCCATGACGCCGAAGTCTTCGGTCGTTTCGACGATGCCTGTTCCGAATATTTCCTGCCACATGCGATTGACAGTGACACGAGCGGTGAGAGGATTGTCGGAGCTTACCGTCCACTCGGCGAGACCAAGGCGATCTGAAGGCGCTCCTGGCGGAAGTGGCGGCAAGAAATGCGGCACTCCTGGCCGCACGCGTTCCGTCCGTGCATTGTAGACTCCCCGGGTCAGCATATCGGCGTATGCGAGTCCGGGCGCTTCTTCACTGATGATTGAAATGGCGCCATCTTTCGAAAGCGCGTCGAGTTGGCTGTTGAGCCCTGGAAGCTGCGCTGCGCGGGAGCGCGTGGCCTCGTCACGCTGAGAAAAATAGAAGTCGCTCACCACTTTGAACTCGTCGTCTGACCATGAAGAAAGCGGCTTTTGAACGATCTCAGACGCATAATCCTCGAATGGGACGCGGGAAGCCTCCTCGGCGGTAAGCTCTCGTCCATAAAAGCGGAAGTCCTCGAATGCGGACTGCCGAAGTGGGTCCATGTCAGGCGATATCCGACCGAACGTCATCGGCGCTGACGTGTGAATGGTGCCTGCAAGCGTGTCTTTCACTACTTTCAGATCTTGCGGGTGGCCGTCTAGGTAAAGCTTCATCCCGGCGGCTTTGCCGGAACCAGAGTACGTCGCGACGATGTGATTCCACCGGCCCTCGATAAGAGCCACATCCTTTGTCTCGACAGTAGCAGCACCGTGCGAAGCGTCGTGCGCAACTGTGAATGCCAGCTTGCGTTGGTTGATGCGCAGTTGCCATCCGCGCGACGCCTGCTTGCCGTCGGCGCGCCCGAGGATCACGCCGCTTGGCTGCTTGGGATCTTTCGATTCGAGCGGTCGCAAGTCCGGGCGCACCCAGAAAGCGACAGTGAATGGTTGATTTCCTTCCACGTCGCCGGCGTCGGGCAAATCGAGCCGAGTCGTCGTGTCCATTCGCATGTAGGGCCAGAGCAAAATTCCCTCACCCCAAATCACCGGGCTTTCGGTGGCGGCAACTGTGCGAAACTTGGCTTCAGGAGCCGAGTTTGTGAAGTTCACTCCAGTTTGTTCGTCGAACCGAAGACGTACCTGCAATCCGGCAGAACTGACAGGCTGTGCCTTCGACTGAGAGTCCTTGAGCCAAGCGGTTACAAGCTCGCTGCCTCGTGTACGCCGCTGGTTGATCTGGTTTTCGATTCCGGAGCGCTTCGCCAGAATCTGTTCGTAGGCCGCGCGATTGTTATCTTGTGGCACACGGATGAACGGCGGCCAGTCCTCCCGATCATCATTCGACGGATTCTCGGTCAGGTTGTTGAAGAAAGCCGTGAGCCGGTAAAAATCGTTACGCGTGATGGGATCGAACTTGTGATCATGGCAGACGGCGCATCCAGTCGTCAGCCCCATGAAGGCAGCTCCAAAGGCCTCGGCGCGTTCGCGTTTGTTATTCACCCGCAATTCTTCGATGAGGGCTCCGCCTTCACCAGAACTGATGCCGGATCTGAGAAATGCGGACGCGACGATTGAGTCCAAGGTTTTGGACGGCAACATGTCTCCCGCAATTTGTTCCTTTACGAAATCGTCGAAGCGCTTGTTCTGGTTGTAAGACTGGATCACGTAGTCGCGATACGGCCAGATGCTGCGAAAGTTGTCGAGGTGCAGGCCCTGCGTGTCGCCGTAGCGGGCGACATCCAGCCAGTAATGCGCGCGGTGCTCGCCATAACGGGGACTTGCCAGCAGCCGGTCGACGACTTTCTCGTATGCATTCGCGGACTGATCCGTCACAAAAGCTTGCACGTCTTCAGGAGTGGGCGGCAGACCCGTGAGATCGTAGGTGACGCGGCGAATCAGCGTCGGACGATCCGCATCTTCCGATGGCTTCAGCCCTTCCTTCTCCAACCGGCTCAGAATGAATCCATCAACAGGCGTTCGGGTCCACTGCTGATTGTTGTTGACAGGCACAGCGGGGCGCTTGGGTGGGATGAACGACCAGTGCTCTTCGTAGACTGCACCCTCTTTCACCCACTGGCGCAGCTGCGCGATCTGATCCGGCTTGAGCGTTCGGTGTCCTTCTGGAGGAGGCATTCGCTCCTTCGGATCTTTGGACTCGATGCGCTTCACTAGCGGACTGCTGTCTGGATTTCCTCTGACGATTGCAGGACCGAACTTTTCGTGCGCAGCAAAGGCGGATTCCGCACGGTCCAGGCGCAACCCGGCTTTTCGCGCACCAGGATCCGGGCCGTGACAGGCGTAGCAGTTCTCGGAAAGAATGGGCTGGATTGTTTGGTTGAACGACAACCGTGCGGAGTTGTGGACTGTTGCCGCTCGGCGGATGAGCCAGACTGACACAACGATCAGAAGAACAACGGACACTGCCAACAAGATCCGAAAGCCTACGCTCCGATCTCGTTTCACGAGTTCCCGATCACGATTCACTGTGCAATGCTCAATCGAATTCGAAAATGTTCTGCGAGTTCAGGATCGTTTGAGGACCGCGATTTTCGCTCAGCCTGAGAGGGGTTGGAGCGAGCGCCGCAGTTCAATCCCGTGATTGTAGCGCAGGAACGGTGAGCGATGTCCGCAGCTTGTTTGCTCACATGGGGATAACAAGGGAGACTGGATTTGGGCTCGAAAGACAAACTAAGCTTTTCGGCTCGTTCGGCTCGTCGTGAATTGTCGAAGAGAAAATCCCGTCCCTCTCTCAACGAGGCGAAAAGGACGGGTTTGTGAAACAAATCGACTGCATTTGCCGGATTTATTGCTGGAACGGTGCAGAAATCATCAGTTGCGATCCGCATGTCGGGCTTTTGATAAAAGGAGCCGCTGTTCGTTGTCGGGCCTGAAGCAGGTTGCCGGCATCGATGTTTGGAACCACCTCGCCATCGTTGACGTTAAGTTCCACAGAGGCGGTCAACACACCTCCGACAGTCTTTACGCTGCCGACGCCGATGAGCGTGCTCACTCCATTCCTCACGGTGCAGAAGGCTACTTTCGTTCCGATTGGAATGTTGATGTGCTCTAACTCAGCGTTGAGACGAGTTGGAGTACCCGACTCACGATAGTCGCCGTGCAGTTGCGCTTCGAATCCGTTGATCGTCACATTCTTTCGAGCGGTCAGCCGCACGCCTCTCGCATCCTGCGCCCAAACTTGACTGATCGATCCCACGCCCAGCAGGACCAAAACTGCTATCACTGCAAATCGAACATTCATTTGCTTCATGTCTTCCTCCTTTTAGGAAGTCTGGTTTCATCTTCTTAGACATGCAGCACGTGAGTGCGGAACAGAAATCTGCAAAAGGTATGGAAATCGAGTCGGAGACTGGGCGGGTGACACTAGGCAGCGCAGAAACAGACGCTGCCTACCAGATCACAACTATTCCGGCCGCCAGCAGCGCGAGAATCAAGAGGCAACCTTGTCTTGCTCTGATGGCTCGATGTCAAACTCAACACAAGGGGCAGGGAGTTCGTACATGCGATGTAAGGATTCTCTCCAGGGGGAATACTTCATTTGAAGCAACTGCGTCAGTTCCGATCCATCGCAGCAAAAACCGTCGACGACCAGGGAAACGCGCCAGCCCAGGATCCGGACGGCGTGGGGCAGAAAACGGGCCGCGGACAGCAGTTTAGCTATTACGCTCGCCAAGCGAAACAACGGCTTTTCGATCGGCAATGGTTGATATTGGACGCCAAGACAATCTGCAGCTTCTTCAGCGAGCTCCGCCATGCTGGGGTCTTCCGAGCTGGACACAAAAAATGTCTTTCCTCGCATCTCCTCTCGGACTCCCGCCTCTGCGAGGATGCGTGCCAGATCCGAAACTTCCACGACGGATATTCTCCCGGGCCACGGGAGGCGACTGCCCAGTGTCTTTCGCGGCAATTCGTCATGAAAGAAACCGAACATTCCCCCGGGCCTGTAGCCTGGGCCATAGACAATAGGAAGCCGCAGAATCGAGTAGGTGAAGCCGAGGCGGACCGACTCCGCTTGAACAATCTCTTCGCCCTTCAGCTTGCTGCGTCCATACTCGGTGCGGGGGGCACAGGTCGTTGCAGGTTCCATCCATCCGCCCCTTGTGTGGGTCGTGTCGACCGCTGAAACAGAACTGGTAAAGACGACGTGCTTCTTTCGGAGCCTGTCTCCCAGTTCCTCGAAAAGGCGCTTAGTTCCATCATCATTGATGCGCACCTCGGAAGAGTCATCCTCCGTGCGCACATACGCGGCCAGGTGGAAGAGAACGTCGAAGTCCTCTATGTCCCCGCCGATAGCGGGATGACTTCTCAACTCCAGGGGTATGTGCTGGACGGGCCACTGCAGGAGTTCGTCGAGCCTCATGCGCTCGGTGTCATGTTGGATCGGACCGTTCAGGGCGATGACGCTATTGGGACCGTATTTGGCTAGCCAGAGTTTGCACAAGTTGAAGCCAACCCATCCGGAGGCTCCTGTGATTGCTGCTCGAAGATTGCGTGTTTTCATGAGGACCCCATTCAACAAAAGATGTGGTCGTACCCACAGTCTTTATTGAGGGTTCCTGTACGAAATCAGTGCTACAACTCAGCAGAAACGCCGACTGGGACAGAAAGTGGGCACAACAATGGGAGTTTACGGACGGGTGGTGTCTGCGTTCGCACGCCCCCGTCATCGAGATTGCACTAATATGGTGGTCGGTTCAACTTAAATGCGCGACAACAGGTTTTGGAAGTCCGCTTCGATTCCCGCATTCGTGATTGTCGCTTCCGTTGCAGCGATACTTTTCCTGTGGCGTCTTAACAGTCCCTATCTTTGGCAGGATGAAGCCGCTACCGCTGTCATGGGCCAGCGCATGATGCGGTTCGGACGTCCCTTGGCCTACGACGGCATAAATCTGATCACCGGAGACCATTTCGCCGCCGAAGATTCGAAGACCATCGATCAGCGAACAAGCGATCCGCAATCATCAATTCGTTTTTATGCTCGCCGGGGCGATTTCAAAGCAGATACGACTTGGCAATGGCAGCCTTGGGGCCAGTTCGCAGCGGCTGCTCTCAGTTTCAAAATGCTCGGACCGACCACATTGGCAGCGAGGTTGCCCTTTGCTTTGGCAAGCATCGTCACTGTCCTCGTTTTGTATCTCTTCATATTGACGTATTTCGAAAATGCACAGCTGGCGCTTCTCGCTTCCATTTTTCTTTTGGCAAACGGCTACTGGGTCTTGCACGGTCGTCAATGCCGGTACTACGCACTTTCGAGTCTGTTTCTGATGCTGACGCTGGCTGCCTACGCTTGCTGGCAATTCCGAAAACCGTGGGGCGCCGTAGCATTCGTCGCTGCTGCCTGGTGCTGGTTCCAGGTGGATTACGGAACCGTCTTTCCCGTTCTCGGAGTTCTTTTTCTGGATGCGCTCATCTCGCAGCGCGACAGGTGGTGGCGCCCGGTACTCGTCGGCGTCGCGTGGACAGCCTTGGTTATGCCGTTTATTTTCTACTACCACATCTGGGGCAGGCTCTCGGTGCCCATGGGCTCATGGCGGGAGCGATTCATACGCAATGTATTCAACATCAACGAATTCGTCTTGCCCTTCGTCGTTCTCGGCGGAGTGATCCTTCTTTTGATTTATCACTGGGGGGAATTGGTTGAGGTGGAACGACGGATCATTGTTATTGCGTGCGCCGCGATCGTGATGCTGTTGTTCTGGGTCCAGACAGTAACTGTCGCGCCGTTCTTGCGGTACACAATTGTCGTGTTACCGGTGAGTTCCTTGCTCGTTGCTTGGCTACTCCTCCGTGGAGCAGGCCACAGGAGTGCTTTCACTTGGGTTGGAGCGGCCATTTATATTTTCACGCCGTGGCTCAGCCTGCCTTTGCATGTGTTGCGCCCCGCCACTCTTCGCCATGCCACGATTGTCCGGCCCGAATTGCACCTCTTGGGGGAGCGAGTGTATGGCCACCCATCCGATCCGAACAAACCGGTCATCGAATGGCTGGCGCAGAATACAAAACCCGACGACGAAATCCTCATCAACTACGAAGACATCCCACTGATGTTCTACCTCCCGAATCCGATCCGGGGTGGAATCTCTGCCTTCAGGGCCGAAGACGATGCGAAGAGGCCACCCGACTTTCTTGTTCTTCGACATTCTGTCGATTTCGTGCATTGGCCCGTATATCTTCGCGAAATCCAGCGCTACCAGTGGGAGACGGTTTCTCTACAAGTTCCCGATATCGTTTGCGGAAACTGTCCCGACCCGGTTGAGAGGTATGACTCTGCTCAGGCGAAGTCAATACTCATCGCGCGCAGGGTCGGCCGGTAGATTTCTGGCTTTTAACGCGGTTGGCGTCGCTTCGATCACTTGAGCGGGGAGCTGTCGTCCTTGGGGAAAACGATTGCATCTTTAAAACGTAGCAACGGTCATGCACAGCGAGGCCGTGCTCATGCCGCTTGAACTTGTTGAGATCTATCGCTTTCGTGCAAATCACGCAAAAAATGTCATCCTGGTTCATCGGCACCCATGTACTCCATACGTCGAAATCCTTTCGATCGCAGGTAGATTCCCGACACCCCAAGGCAAGATTCAGTGATCGCCTAGGGAGTCAGCCTTCGGACCTGGCGATCTTGTGCTCGTGAATGAAGTGCGAATTTGGACGGGAATTGGACTTAACCCGTGCAAGCCGGCGGCATGTCCATAAACCCGGTCCCGATTGGACCTTAGTCATTTTCATATGTACGTTTCCGGACAGACAATGGATGCCTTGGAGTTGTATTTTTCGGTTCACACAGCCAAAACCTTGCCAAGCCCCGTGACGTGTTTTGGTGGAGGTCGCCTTATGTTGGTCCTACCTGCTCCGTCGGTGCGCTTCTGTCGAATATGCGGCAGAATGTGTCAAATGCACGATTCCAAAATTGATGAACAGGGCTCGACTGTTCACACAGACTGTCATGCCACTCGAATGGCTTCCGTCAAGTCCGATGTCTCTGTGCAAGCGAACGAGGTCCGTCGAAACAGGCCGATCACCGAGTATCTGCATGGCTTCGCTGTCAGATGATGTCTAGCTCCTGAAGTTCCTGGATTCTCAAGCCTCCAGGTCCGTCGCCTGCGATGTCGTTGCCCACGTCGGAGCGGACTCGTTACCTCACTTCTTCGCCCAAGCCTTGTAAACGTTTCCGTCGCTCGTCCGCGGCTCATTCGCAGAAGCCAACTTGTCGTTCCCGATCCTTTCGGGATACGCTCTGGTAATCATCAGCGACTCGACCAGGAATTATTTTTCGCCGATGGCGCACGAGGAGCATGGTTACAAAAGCCGACAACGAACGCTTCCAGAGTCAGGCGGACAAATACGCCAGCTACCTTGAAACTCCCGAAGGTCGATTGCGCCTGGATTTACCCTTCGCCAGTCTGCAGGAAGTATTGCCGCCGCCCAAACCGTCCTTGCGTGCGCTGGATCTTGGGTCCAGCACTGGAGCTAACGGTTTGCGCCTCGCACGCCTGGGCTACCACGTGACGCTTCTGGATTCTTCTCCGGCGATGCTGGATATCGCCAAACTCGCTGCCCAGAATGCCGGCATTGCCGAGAGAATTGAAACCAGACACGGCGATGCCGACCAGTTAGCGAACTTGTTCCCTGCAGCAACGTTCGATGTCATTATTTGCCACAACGTTCTGGAGTTTGTCCGCGATCCAGCCGTTGTGTTGAGCGCTGCTGCCCGCGCCCTCCGAGATTCATCAGCGATACTCTCAGTCCTCGTGCGCAACCGGGCCGGCGAGGTATTGAAGGCAGCCATTCAAGCGGGCGATCTGATTGCTGCGGAAGAAAATCTCAACGCGGAGTGGGGCAACGAGGCTCTGTATGGCGGACGCGTTCGGCTATTTGTGCCAGACACAACCCGAGCGATGCTGAAAGAGGCGTCGCTTACCGTCGTCGCGGAGCGCGGCGTCCGCGTCACCTCGGATTATCTATCTCCCCGGGTTTCGCTCGATGCTGAGTACGACCGCGTGTTTGAGCTGGAGCGCAAACTAGGCAGTCGACCTGATTTCGCCGCAGTCGCCCGTTACACACACTACTTGGCACGGCAGACGCAATGAATGCGGGATGTTCATGAAAAACTCCACACCGCATCCTTCATCGTTCATGCGCAGCGACTTGACCGCTGACGCTGGCATTTCGCTAGGCCTTGGCCTCACGAACGAGTGCAACCTTGCGTGTGCCTTCTGCTATCGCGATGCGACTCGCGCGGACCGCCTTTCCTTGGATCAAGTGAAGGCCGTCATGGAAAGCATCCCAGTACGCTCCGTGAATCTTGGCACGGGCGAAAATGGTATGCATCCCGGCTTCAAGGAAATACTGCGCTATCTCCGATCACAGCCCGTGAAGCTCACCATCACGTCCAACGGTCACAGCGTCGCTGTTCTGGAAGACGATGAACTCCAGGCCTTCCACGATATCGAGTTCTCTCTGGATTACCCCACGCAAGAGGAACAGGATGCACAGCGCGGGTCCGGCAATTGGGAACTTATCCACCAGCAGGCGGAGCGGTGCCTCCGGCTTGAAATTCCTGTAACCATCATCGCCGTGATGATGAAGTCGAACTACATGCGCTTGGCGGATGTGGCGCGAGTAGCGAAACGGTTTGAGGCACCTTTGCGAGTGAATGTGTACCAGGCCGTGCGATCGGATGTCTATGCACTGACCTATGAAGAGTATTGGCAAGGGTTCCGGCGACTCTTCGAGGAGACCGACGCAATCGCAATTGGCGAACCGCTCGTTCGAGCAATGGCGGGACTTCCACCGCTCCGTGCCGGATGTGGCGTGAGTACTGTGCGAGTGACGCCCAGAGCGACCACGCAACCCTGCGTCTATTGGCCGGGTTCGGGGGAACGGCTTTCCGGCTTGTTCTCTGAAGGCGCCAACATTTTCAGCTCAATACCTTTCGAGCAGGCACGCGCACTTCCGCAAGTCTGCGGTCAATGCGAGTTTCGCGAATCATGTCACGGTGGTTGTGCCGGACGTCGACGTCTGCAGGGAGCGTTACTAGAGCCGGATTCTTATTGCCCGATCATTCGGGGTGAGCGGCCAAGACTCGAGGTCCGCATGGCTGCGAATCGCGATTTGCCAAAACTAAGCAGTTCCTGCACCACGGTTGTGATTGCACGGTAGTCGGTAATTGGAAGTTGATGATCTTCGTTACCTGGCCCTGATCAAGCGTAGCGGGAATATTGCGACAGCCCGCCTGATAGTCTCTTTGTAAGCCGACAGCCAGCACCGCACGATCGTTTCGAACATTCCGGGAGCCCTTTTTCTTTTGACGCCGATCATCGACGCACGAAAAATCTCGAAAGCCTTTGGAGTGAAGCCTCTGTTTGAGGAGGTTTCTTTCACCGTTTCGGAGGGAGACCGTATCGGGGTAATCGGCCCGAACGGATCGGGAAAATCGACATTGTTGCGGACACTCGCCGGGACCGTGCTGCCAGATAGTGGCAGCGTGGCCGTACGCAAGCGACTGCGGTTCAGTTACGTTGAACAGGAGTCAAGTTTCGTCGCTGGATCCACCGTCCGATCTGTCGTCGAGAAAGCGTTAGGACTCTCGTCAACAGGTGAGTCGGACCGCGACGTCCACTTTGCGGAAGTCTTAGGTCGCGCGGGTTTCGAAGAATTAGATGTTGAAGCGAGTTCGCTGTCCGGGGGCTGGCAAAAGCGTTTGGCCATCGTCGAGGCGCTGGTTCAGGAACCGGATGTCTTGCTGCTCGATGAGCCCACCAATCATCTGGATCTAGCCGGAATCGCATGGCTTGAGGGCTTACTTGAGCAGGCGACCTTCGCTTGCGTGGTGGTCAGCCACGACCGCTACTTCCTTGAAAATGTAGCCACCGAAATGGCGGAACTCAATCGCGTGTTTCCCAATGGTGTTCTGCGCGTACACGGGAACTACAGCACGTTCCTCGAGAAGAAAGAGGAATTCCTCCATGCTCAATCGAAGCGTCAGGAGGCCTTGGAGAATCTGGTGCACTCCGAGATCGAGTGGCTCCGGCGGGGGGCAAAGGCACGAACTCGAAAATCCAAGGCGCGCATCGATAAGGCCGGTGAATTGATGGGCGAACTTGCCGACCTGAACTCCAGAACGCGGAGTGCCTCCGCACAAATCGATTTCTCTGCGACAGATCGAAAGACCAAGCGCCTGATTGAACTTCAGGATGTCGGCTTCGAGATTGGAAATCGTTCGCTGTTTGAGAGGTTGAACTTCGTCATAGCAGCGGGCATGCGGGTCGGCTTGGTAGGGCCGAACGGCAGCGGCAAGACAACCCTGCTGCGCATGTTGCGCGGGGACGTGGCTCCCACGCGTGGCGGAGTCCGTCGAGCCGACCGCTTGCGAATTGTCTATTTCGATCAGAGCCGACAGTTGGACCTGAACATCCCGTTGCGCCGGGCATTGGCTCCGGAAGGGGACTCGGTCGTCTTTCAAGACCGCGTCATTCACGTTGCCTCATGGGCCGCCAAATTTTTGTTCACGGGCGAACAACTCGGCCAACCAGTTGAGAAGCTTTCTGGCGGGGAACGCGCCCGAGTTTTGATCGCTCAACTCATGCTGCAGCCCGCCGACATTCTTCTGCTCGATGAGCCTACAAATGATCTCGACATTCCGACGCTGGAAATTCTGGAAGAAAGTCTGCTCGAATTTCGCGGTTCTCTCGTCCTGGTTACCCACGACCGATACCTGCTTGATCGTGTATCCACCGTGCTCCTGGGTCTTGATGGGCAAGGCGGCGTCGAAAGCTTCGCCGACTACACGCAATGGGAGGCTTGGCAGGCTGAGCGTAAGCGATCCGCGAAAGATACTGATCTGTCCCCACGTCAAGTTCCGGCGGCCTCCAAGGCGCGTCCCCATGCACCGAAAAAGCTCTCCTATATGGAAGCAAGGGAATACGCCGGCATTGAGCAGCGGGTTCTGGAAGCGGAGCAGGTGCTGCAAAGCAAACGATCGGAACTGGAAAACCCTGCAATTGCCAGCGATGGACCAAAGCTGGTCGCTGCACAAGCTGAAATGGAATCGGCACAAAAAGATCTCGATACACTTTATGAGCGCTGGGCGCAACTTGAAGGAAAGGGCGGCACCTCGCCGGGTTAGCGATCGGCCTGTTGCCGGCTTCTCGCCCTCATCCGGCGCAAAGCGATCATCACAGCCACGATTCCCACCGAGCCATATTCCAGCAGGATGATCCAACCAGGAAGAGTCCCCCACGGATGTCCGAGCGTGCGCAAATGCCATTGGACGTAAGTGAGAGTAATGCTCACGGTCCACAGGATGATCAACAGCGTCGATGCCGACGTTAGAAATGGCAGCAGCCACAGCAGATACCATGGAAACACGACCGGCGCGAACAGAAGCGATGCTGCAATTGGCCAGACGAATGCGTCCGGACACCATTCGGGCTTGGCTTTTCTTAGCCAGACTGCCATTGCCAATCCGACGAGACCTGCCAGGCCCACCAGCAACTGCGGGGGGGCCAATCGATGGAGCGCGGCAAACACCGGGCCATTGAAGCGAAAACTATTTATGAACGTTCCAAGCGATCCGATCGGAATGCGGCCGTGATCAAGAAATGGCAGGTACAAGAGTCCGGCCACGGTTGCCGCCAACGCAGCATCGCGAATGCGAACCCGTTTCCAATAGAGCGGCACGAGAACGATCGGCAACAGTTTCACCGCGATTGCCAGTCCAAGCCCGACGGCTGCAGTAGCGCGCCATCGGCGCCCTAGCGCCGCAACCGACGCCAGTAACAGTAGCGCGCCAACAATGTCGATGTGACCGCTCCCTGGGACCTCGACAGCCAGCAATGGATTCCATGCGAATGCCAGAACCAGATGCGCTTCTCGTTGGCTGCAACGCAAAACGTCGAGCAACAAAAACACCATTAGCAACTCGCAAATCACGAATGCTACTTTCAGCGCAAAGGTAGTTTCCTGGATCGCTGTCACCGCTCGGAAGAAAATCTGCGCTCCCGGTGGATATGGGCTTGGTAGATCCGGATTGTTCAAGTTACGGGTTTCCGCAGTGTGCAGCCCTTGAACCGCAGGATCGTTGGGAACGACGAGATAAGGGTTGTAGCCGAGTCTTTGCAGGCGTCCATCCCAGACATATCGATGAATGTCGTCGTCGGCGCCAGCGGGGACGCGCAGAAATGCAACATGCCACACCGCAGCCATGATGAGCCCGATGACGAGAACCCGCCGGTTAAATTTGGACGTAGCAAAAAACTCACGAATCGCGAGAAGGTAGGCAATGCACGCAATCGTCAATGAGGCCATGAAGTACGGCCCACCTCGATCGCCGAAGTTGCGCGAGCAGATTGTTAGCGCCATGCACAACGTGGCGCCTAGTATGTAGACTCTCCACTCGGCGGCGTCTTTCACAGTTTTCCAGTGCCCGCTCGCAATTGGGCCGTCGAGAGTTCCCACTCCTTCAGCCACTGGGCCGTCCGCGGCGCCCTTGCTGGAGCCTTCCGCAACTCTTCGGCCAGCCGAGTCAGGTCGTCCACTACATCAATATCGTAAAACGAAGTTACAAATCCCACGGAGAGCTTCAGGGATTTCGCTCGCGACATAAGTCTCTCCAGTGCGCTGTTCGTACCCATTCCATCCTGCGCGAAAAGGGTCGGGTGAAACGCCTTTGCTCCAATGAGATAGTAGCCTCCGTCGTGGGTGGGTCCAATCACCACGTCGTGCGAGGCCAACATTTCAAACGCGTCTTCTAGAACAGAAGGCGGCAGGTGAGGACTGTCGCTGTTGAATGCAATCGTGCGTGGTTGATGGTCTGCCGCGAAATGAGCAAATACCGATGTAAGACCCGCCGCCAGACCGTCGCCTTTCTGCGCAACGACGCTCGCTCTGCCGCCTGCCAACTGCACCATGTCACTTACGTCGGAGTCCGGACACATGACGGCAACTTCCACATCGCCTAATGACCGCGCCAGCGATAGAGTGTCGTCCAGAAGACAGCAATAAAAGTCAGTGACCGCAGCAGGGGAAAGGCTCGGAGTCAGACGGGTTTTGACCTCGCCCGGTCGCGGCGCTTTCGCCATGATGACCAGTACACAATCACTCCCCGAAGCACGCACTGCCGTTTCCCCTGAAGATTTCATGAACTGTTGAAGAGACCTTAGTCCGGATGCGGTGTCTCAGCTTTTCGGCGTCGAAAATAATAGCGCACGATCAAGCTAAGAATGAACCAACCGGCGCCGACGGTGCCTTTCAAAGTACCGCTGATTTTCGATTTTCCAATTCGCGGGTAGTAGCTGACCGGGACTTCAACTACGCGGTATCCACCGAGTGCACCCTTAAGGATCATCTCAACCGCCCATCCGTATGTCGTTTCTTCGAGGTCGAGCAAACGAAGTACGTCCGCGCGCCCCGCGCGAAATGGGCCGAGATCTGTGATTCTTAGTCCGTATAGGAGCCTGATCAGGCGAGCGGCGAGGCGATTGCCAAACATCTGATGCCAAGGCAACGCCGCGGCAGAGGTTCGCGCCCGCAGTCGAGAGCCCAGAGTGATGTCGGCACTCCCGTCGACAATTGGGGCAAGAAGAATCGGCAATTCGGAGGGCCGATCGCTGTAGTCGCCGTCAAGGAAAACAACCACATCAGGTGAGCTTGTCGACGCCAGACCTGTCAGGCACGCGCGCCCATAGCCGCGCCGCGGTTCCTGAAGAACGCGTGCTCCCATTCGTGCGGCGATTTCAGGAGTTCCGTCATTCGAGTTGCTGTCGACAACGATAACCTCGGTTGTGAGTTCCGACGGGAGGTCCGCGAGAACGCGCTCGATGGACTGCGCTTCATTGTGGGTGGGGATGATGACGGACACTCGCACGTGAAATTGGTCCACTTACCACCACGGCGAAGAAGGCCACCGTTCCGATAGCCAGGCGTCGACTCCCCACTTTCTCCCGGCGCGTCCGATCGCGAGTCCCAGTGCCGCCAGCACCGGAACGAGTAGCTCCCAAATCCACGAAGTGCCCCACTCCGAAATCCAGAGGCTGCCGAGAAACAGAAACGCGACAAACGCAGCAGGTCGCGTAAGCAGTCCGATGACAAGCAAAACACCGAGAGAGATTTCTGTGAGTCCCTGCAGCGGAGCAGCCATCGCGGCGTGATTCGCGGCGAGTCCCATGACCGCTTTCCACGCAGCCGGCGCATGGCTTGCTTTCAGGTAGTAGTTGATCAGGCCCGTATAGCCCGCCGCGGTGTAGAGGCCTTTCCCAAGATTTTCGAAGAAAACCCACACGAACATTGCGCCGACCGTCACCCGCACAATTGCCAGACCGTTTGCGGCCTGCGATTGATGGGTCACCGTGGTTGCGTCGCTTCGCACGGAGGTTGAGCTCGTCATCATTGAACCTCGTCAAGGGGATGCTATATCAGAATTGAAGATCTGCGACTTCGCGCAGCGTTCCTTTATTGCGCTTTTACCCAGGTATCCGAGCCGGTCACCTTCACCGCCACGTCCGAAAGAAATATGTGCAGCGGTTTACCATCGGCAGTGCCGCGGTGGTCCGTCGAGAATAGTATGGGGCCGGCCTTTTTATAGCCTGCCCACGTTGCGATGACGAGGCTCGGCTTCGTAGCCCCGCCACGGTGATAGGCAAACTGCTCGACGCGGTTGTCTTTGCCGACGAACAGCTCCCAGGTGTCCCCAGGCGTGAACCCTCCAGCTTCCGCAGGATATTTCACCACCACTCTCTTGGCCGAACCGCTGCCTTGCGGCAGCTTTTTCATACCGTCATCAGTCACGGTTGCGCTTCCGTCCCAAACAACGTGGAAGGGGAAGAGCGTCCAATACTGGTCGTTGATAAAACCTGGCTCGACTTCGTCCTTCACAACGGCCGGCTGGCTGCCGAGTTGATTGCTGTTGTACGTGACTTTTAGGGGCTTGCCGTCCTTGGTTTTTCCTTCGAAGGAGACTTGCCCAGTCTTGGGCTCCCAGGTCCACGAACGGGAAATATTCACTCCGGGGAACTGTGCATTCCAGGTATACCGGATCGCCTCAATTTGACCCCACGAATCAACTCCGTAGGTTTTGGCGATCTGGTCGGCGATGGGCGGCCGGGCCTGCGCCGAGGAAGCTACGGTGATAACTAGCATCCCAAGAAAGAGGCAGAGGATCGTGGTCAAACGGAACAATTTCGTCATTGAGATCTCCCTTCATACAATGCGACAACCACAATTAAGCCACAGCTGAGAAAACGAGTATATCGGACGAAGGTATTGTTGGACTCCTCGCCACCAGTTGCGGCGAATCGCTCGGCCGCACCCGAGCCTTGCAACCGCGAAAGTCGCAATCGCAGTCACGAATTCCGGCACGGTGCGCGACGGCAGAAGCCGAAATTGGTGCGCGCGGAAACTCCGAACGCAGGTACGAATATGCTGAAAGGAGAGGCTTTTGCAGCATCGTTGACGTAGAATAAGGCGCAGATCAAATCTCGTAAAGTAGATTGGTTCTCTGTAGGAATTGATCGTTGATCCTCCATTTCGGCACCGTCCTATCGCAGCGACGTCGCTACTAGTCTTGCTATTCGTCGCCGTATCCCTTCCTACCGGCAGCATCTTCGGATTGAATGTCAAGACCATTCTCTTCGCAGTCTGTGCCGCTTCGTTCGCATTCTTCATCGTCACGCACTCATATCACTGGCCGACGCTGTCCGAGCAGATTTTCCTGGGTACGTTCTTCGGCGGTCTCTGCCTGTGGAGCCTCATCGCAGTCCTGAACGGGGAAACAAAAGCGCAGCAAATATTTCTTCAACTCAAAGACATCTGTTCCACGGTCTTGATGGCCTGGCTCACATCGTTTTTTGTTCGACGGAAGCTCATTCAACCCGAGAGCGTCGTTCGCACTGTTGTGTATGCAGCCGTCGCGGTGGGCCTGATCAAAGTCGGGCTCATCTTTGGACTGCTCATTTGGAGCGTCGATCCGGCAACGATGATCGAGTCCATTTTCGGCGAAGCATCCTTGGTCAGCGGCGAGATCGCTTTCGGACTTACGCGCCTGGGATTTTCTTCAGACGTTGTCGGCGGCTTCGCGCTGTTCGCAATTCTTTGCCCGAGCGTCAGCGGAATTCGCTTTAAGCGTCGGTGGACACCGCTCCTAATCGCGTCACTCTTGATTTCAGGATTGATCTCTTACGGACGCTATATCTGGTTCATCGATCTCTTCGCTATCATATCCGCACTCGTGATCGAACGGCGCTTCCGATTGTTGATGTATTGGGGCTTTGCGATCATCGTCATTGGCACGTACTCCTTCGACGTGCTCTCGCCTGTTCTCACAACAAGGTTTTCTTCGGACCAGACATCGGATTCCGACTTAACTCGCATCGAGCAGTCTAGGGCCTTGCTTGACGAAATTGAGACGCGGCCCATTTTCGGGAAAGGCATCGGCCAGCACGCGCATGATCTGATCCGTAGTGAGCAGAACCTCTATTCGTACGAGCTTCAATGGATGTCGCTGACGATGCAGATGGGGATTGTCGGTATCGCGGGAATTTCGCTGCTAGTCGCATCTACTACTCGAGACTTGCTGGCGGCGCGCCATCGAGCAAAGCCATGGCTGGCTGTGATGTTTGGACTCTGGCTTTTGGGTGGCTGGACCAATCCCTACATCGTTTCGTCATTCGCTGGCGCGACCTTTGGGATGTTCATGGCCGTCTTTTATCGAATGAGGATGCTCACAGATTCCGTACCAACAGGCAGTGCAGTCCCAGCCTGAGAGGTGCCAGCGCGGCAGCATCCTTCGCCTTCACGCATTCTTGAGAACCGCGACCGTTTCTTCCCCGAAGTCCTTGTTTAATTGCAAATTGCGAGACGCAGCGGATTTTAAAATCCATTGCACAAAGTTGCGCGCGAGAGCAGCGGGTTGCACTTCAACGCAGAATGGCAGGTCTGACGCGATTCTACGAAGTTTGCAACTGCAGTATCATGCACCGGATCAAACCCAGTTCCAAACTGAACTGTTACCGGAACTGACACCAACAACACCGCGAGGTACTCCTTCCAAATCGTTTAACCGCGAACGATGGTGGGGCGACGTTCGAATGATGTGCCACGCGGTGTTGACCACTTCCAGCACAGCCCATGGACTGAATGTAAACACTTTCCATTGTGACCTCGGCGGCGAAAAAATGATATACATCGTCAAAGCGGCAGAAGGCGAGGCACATTCGGGCATGGTCAGCATTCAGGAACAGTTGAAACGGCAAATATTGGTCTGTCCCAAGACTAGAGCTGTTCTGCGACAGCAAGGCAAACTGCTGGTTGCGGACGACGGCACAGCTTACAGACTGACGGCGGATGGAATTCCAATTTTAGTTACAGATGCGGCGAAAGCTGAAGAATACTCGCATCAGTCTGAGGTCATGTCACGACAGTACACAAAGGAGGCTGTCGAAAAAAAATCCTCTGCGACGGAACGAGTGAAGGCACTACTTTTGAACGACTATCGCACCAAAGCCTCCCGCGATGCGTTCGACCGCGTTATCACTTTCGCTCCAGAAGATTCTCTCTGCCTTTCGATTGGTGGGGGGCCCGACCGCCCCGATTCCAAGTTGGTGAACCTCAACGTAGGGCCATTCCCAAATGTCGATGTCGTGGCTGACGCCCATCAGTTACCCTATGCCGATAACAGTGCCGATGCGATTTATTGCGAGGCTGTGTTGGAGCACCTGGAGGATCCGTTCAGGGCCGTGGATGAGATGTTTCGTATCCTCAAGCCGGGGGGCAAGTTGATCGCCATTACCCCTTTCCTACAGGCGTTTCATGGGTATCCGAATCACTTTCAGAATTTTACGCTTATAGGACATTCTCGGCTGTTTTCCCGCGCCGGTTTTCTCGTGATTGAGGACGGCACGTGCGTTGGACCTATGTTCACTCTAGTGGATATGGGTTACGTTTTTATTCGCAATTACCTTCCGACTTTCTTGAGCCTTCCATGCAAAGTGGCTTGGAAGCTACTGGGCGCTCTCCTCGTGCCGATCGGGTCCTTCCTTTCTACCCGGAGCAACGGTTACATAATGGCATCAACTACCTACGTCTTAGCACACAAATCGGGCGAGCTATAGAGCCCCCACGACTTAATACTTCGGGCTGAACGATTAGGTTGCGAGTCTAGCGTTCCGACCAGTAGCGGTTGAAGCCTTCGTAGTCCGAAGGCAGGTTCGCGAGAATGGTTCTCCGCAAATCCAGAATGTCGACCGATCCCTGCTTCTGATACAGCACTTTGCCATCGGGAGCAATCAGCATCGTGTACGGCACGGCCGACTCCCAAGCAGGGTCGAATGCGGTCTGTAGAGCAGCGGTATCGTTGGAGTCGAAAAGCAGATTTTGGCTGGTGGCGTGCATTTTCTGCAGCACGCGGCTAACCGAATCCTTTTCGTCCGGCATGTTTGCCGAGACAGTTACCAAGTCGAAGTCGCGCACGTTATACATCCGGTAGGTACCTTCAATATCCGGAAACTCGTGGATGCAGGACCCGCACCAGGTTGCCCAAAAACTCACCAGCAACATCTTCTTCTCGGGATTGCTGCGCAGCCTTCTCAGATCGTCGGCCGATACCATTTCCAGCGGAACGGGCTTTGATTCGATCTTGTGTAGAAGCTCGGCCTGGGACACATGCTTTTCTTTCCACTTCGTGGAACAGCCAAACACTCCAGTGTGCTTGACCACAACTTCGCGATGCCCCAGAAGAGCATCAATGGCGTCGCGCACCTCATGATTTTTCACCAGCTCCAAGCGATAGCTGTTATCAACTCGGCCTTCGTAACGGAGGCGCCGCTCCTGATCGAACACGAAGGCATGAGGAGTCGCTTGCGGCCCGTAGGCATTTGTCGCCGCCTGCATCTCGCCATCATAAAGATATGCATAAGCGAGGCACTTGTATTCAGCGCGAATCTTCATCTCTTCGAGACTGTCGCTGATGTCCGAAGAATCCAGCTCGTCAATCCTGATCGCCTTGGGATCGTTGGGCTCGATCACCACAACACTCACTCCGCGATCCTTGTAGTCGGCAGCCAGTTCTGCAATACGGCGCTCATACATTTGTGCGATCGGGCAGTGATTGCAGGTGAAAATTACTACCAGGACAGGACTCGCAGAGTAATCCCCCAGCTTATGGATCGCGCCGTCAATTCCAGGAAGTTCGAAAGTTGGCGCGGGGGATCCGATAGCCAGAATGGGATGGGAGCCTTGCGCCAATGCGCCCAGCGAAAGAAAAAGCATTGCGCCGAAAGTGCGTAGAAAGTGCCCCTGAATTTGCACAGAAGTCCTCTTTTGGCTGTGTTACTTGCTTTGCGGGTTTGAGGGCGACGACATCGCTAATGTGGTTCCGTCGATCACGGTGAGATCGCCCCCAAGGCCCAGCGTTACCACTTTGTGAGTCTTGCTATTGACTGTGATCGCGAAGGGAGTTCCCCTTGTCTTTATGGTCCCCACTCCGGTTTGGTTGATTCCATCGAGAACGGTTACGGTGCCTGCGCGAGTATTCGCCGCAAACACTTTGTGATTGCCTGAATCGACGGCTATCGCCTGGGGATTAGGGCCGGCATTGGCTGTTGCCACAACCGAGTCGGTGGTACCGTCAATAATCGTAACGTTGCCGCTCCCATAGTTCGCAACAAAAACTTTATTCAGACTTGAATCGATCGCAATAGCGCAAGGAAGTTCGCCGACATTCACCACTTTACTTGCGAAAGAGTTGCTGTCGATCACCGTAACGGTGGCATTGCCCACGCTAGCGGCGTAGATTTTCCTCTTTTCCGGATTGGCTGCAATCGCCCAGAGGTGAGTCGAGGCTTTTATCTTAGAGGCGTGATCATGGGTACCGCCTAGCACCGTTATTTCCGGACTTTCATAGTTGATCAGGTAAGTATTGTCATCGAGAGATGCCGCAGCTACCGCATCACCTGCGCCGACTTTCAGGGTGGTAGCGACATTTGTTCTTCCGTCGATCACCGTTGTGACATCGCTGAATGTCCGTGATACATACACTTTGTTCGTAGCCTGATTGACGACGATCGAATAGGGAAGATCACCAACTGAAACATTCGCAATCGCTTTGTCAGTTGCGCCATCGATTACCGTCACCGAGGCACTGTCGCCATTTGCGACATAAATGCGATTCGTAATGGGATTTATGGCAATTGATTCGGGTGCCTTGCCCAGTGGGATTCGGGCGAGAAGCCGTCCGTCTCCATCGAGCACGGTCACCTTGTTTTGTGCTGTATTGACAGCATAAAACTTGCCGGTCTGCGGATTCAGTGCGATGCCACCTGGGTTGATCCGCATTCCATTTGAATTGACCGGAATTCGGTTTGCAGCCGCTATCCCTTTGCCCCGCGTGGCGCCCATGCCGAGCCAGTTGACCGCGTTATCGATGAGATCGTTTTGCGAAAGACTAGCGAATATCTTGTCGCCGTGACCCATATTCACGTAAAGCATTTTGTATTTCGTGTTGGTCCATACGACTGGTAGATCGCCGCTGGTGAGGACGTCTTTCAGTCCGATTGGATAGTTCGACGGATCAAGCGTGACGAGCACGCGAACATCTTTGTTCAGCCTGGAACTGGGATTCCAGACATACCACTCGTTCGCCGGGGTTTCGAAAGCGGTGGGAACGTTGACCGTCACGGGGTGTGCAGGATCGTCGATGATCAGGCGAGCCGGCAGCGGAGGCCAGCTGTTGCTGTTGAATACAGCGCCGCCAAGAAAGTCGACAAACCATGGCCAGTTCGTATCCTTATCATTGTAGCCGGCAGCATGAAAACCGAGCCACGCGCCATCATGGTCCATATAACGTTCAAAGCAGTGTCTTTGCTCGGCGTTACTCGGTGATTCGTTGAGCCAGATCACCAGTTGATAGTTCCTCAGCCGGTCATCATTCAGGTCATCCCATCTTGTCGTTGTCTCCAGCGTGAAATGGTCGATCGCCGCCCGTTGACTCAGAAATTTCAAGCCATCTTTCGCGAAGTCGACGTGATCTGGTTCCGTACTCTCGGAATAGAACGCGAGTGCCCGGAAGCGGGAGCCCTGTCCAAGCGACCGCGTAGTCGCAAGTTGAAGTAACAGAACAAAAGATAGCAAAACCGCCCTACGACGATGGCTCCGGAATGATCTTGATGACATCTGCTCGGGATTCTTCAAGCGTTATTTCACCGTACCAACAGTCAATGGCGAAAAGGGGACAAGCCGGCGACCTGAATTGTCGGAACGTGTTGCGAGTATTGTATGCCAAAGGTCGATGTCGACCGCCAACTGCCGAAAGCCGGGCGACCGCGGATGGGGCGGTTGAGCCAACTTGCCACGCTGTGTAAAGTGTCGTTAATTCCAGGTGTCTGCCCATATTTTGAGCTCCGCACTGAGTGCAGCACCTTGAGGAAGATTTGCTATTCGGCTAGACTGTTCACCTGCTTGATAGCGTCAGTTTCCACCGACTTGATGCGATGTTCCTGCAGTTCCTGAACTCGTTTCCGTGCCGATGGACGGAACGGACCTTTCGCTGGATTAGTCTGGTTGAGCGCGTGAAAAAGGTCACAAGCTTAACAGGCAAGACGAAAGACTCCCCATCCTGATGGATCGAATCAGATGAAAGGGAAGGCTTTAGAACTCCCTTCAAAATCCGAGGTAACCTACACTTTCGTGCGATTGTTTGCAACCAGCAGCCTGCCTACAATGAATACACTTGCCGCCAAATCAATGGGGTGGAACGGATCTCTGATTTGACAGGGTTTCTGCCGAAGCCATGGGTGGCGCGTAATGATTCCTGACCCTTTATTTGAAATGCCAAGATTTTCCCGATTGAATGGATGGAAAGGCCTCATGAAGGCTCGTGCAGCCTGCGTTGCTCTGTTGTGCCTCGGCTTGCTGAGCGGTTGCGGCTCCGGCAGTTTCGCTCCAGGTATCGGTGGAAATCTGAAATCAATCGAAGTTACGCCACCCGGACCCTCTGTTCCGTTGGGAGAGAGTCAGCAATTTACCGCGATCGGCCATTACCGTGATGGATCGACACAGGACATTACTGGCACGGTCGCATGGTCTTCCTCCAACACCAATATAGCCACAATTTCGGGCTCAGGTTTCGCCGCCAGCCATTCGACAGGTTCGGTGACGGTTGACGCCACGTTGTCGGGAGTGGCAGGAAGTGGCACGTTCACAGTTACCGATGCTGTTCTGGTCTCGATTGCCGTAACACCTACCAATCCAGCGTTGATTCTCGGTACCCTTAATCAGTTCACAGCCACCGGGACATTTTCCGATCAAAGCACCAAGGACATTACTTCGACTGTCGCCTGGAGTTCCTCGAACCGCAACATTGCGTCGATCGACGGTAGCGGGCTGACAGCCGCTCTCGCCCTTGGTTCGCTTTCGATCTCCGCGACCTCCAACTCGATCAGCGGGAGCACGTCGGTAAGTGTCCAGGCTCCGACGTTGATTTCAATCTCGATCTTTCCGGCAAACGGACGCATAGCGGTTTCAACGACCCTGCAGTTTCATGCGCTCGGCAATTACTCGGATGGATCCATTCAGAATGTGACCCGACAAGTGACTTGGGCTTCATCCAATACTGCGGTAGCGCAGATCATCGACACGGGCCTGTCGAGAGGTCAGTCTCCGGGAACCACGACCATCACGGCGACTTTGGGATCCATCACCGGCTCCACCACATTCACAGTCACGAATGCCACGATCGTTTCGATCACGGTCACCCCGGCATCGCAGACACTTGCAGTCGGGACCACGCTGGATTTCAGCGCGGCTGGCCGCTTCAGCGACGGCACCGTCCAGAACATCACCGACGATGCGACATGGAGCTCTGACAACACTGCGGTCGCTACTAACGGAGGCACGTCCGCTGCTACCGCGGTCAGTCCGGGCACAGCCAACATTTCCGCCACTTTTAACGGAGTCTCGGGCTCAGCGCCGCTCAACGTGAGCGCGGCGACGGTCACTTCCATCTCCGTAAATCCACCCACTGCCGAAATGGCGCCCAATACTTTCGTAGATTGCGTTGCCATCGCCACCTTGAGCGACGGCACGACTCAAGCGGTCACGAATAACGCCAATTGGAGTTCCTCGGACACGGCGGTCGCCCAGGTCGACAACACCGGTAGCGTCGGGGCAGTTTCCGGAGGAAATGCAGTGATCTCCGCACAATTCGGCGGAGTCACAGGGACCAGCACCATTCTCGTCAACCCAGATCTGACTGTGATACGAGTATCGCCGTCCAGCACCAGCATACCCGCCCAAACCGGAGTCGCTTTCACTGCCATCGCAACATTTGCAGATGGCAAGACTCAAGACGTGACAGATTTCGCGATATGGACCTCTTCGGCGCCCTCGGTTGCGACAGTCTCTGCGGGTCAGGCCAACGGGCTAAGCTCTGGAACTTCTACCATTGTGGCTGTGCTCGATGGGCAGGTGGGATCCGCGAAACTGACGGTCACAGGCGCAAAGGCCAGCTCACTCGTCGTAACGCCTGCGGCTGCCGCTCTCGAACTGGGCGGTTCCACAAAGTTCAGGGCCACGGCGAGATTCAGCGATGGCACGACCGTGGATGTGACGCCTTGGGTAACCTGGACACTATCTTCGCCAGACGTGGCGAGTTTGACATCGTCGGGCATCGCGAGAAGCGCCCGCGCCGGAAGCACCGTTGTGACCGCGACCATGAAGGACGTGAGCGGAACTGCTGTTCTGAGTGTTCACTAAATGACATTGCTTATTAAGGATGAAGCAGCTCGATTGCGATCTGGATTGAAAGAGTCAGGGACAGCCTTGCGACTCTTGATAAAGTTGTTCACTCTCGCGCTTGTCCTTGCTGCTCCTTTGTTCGCGCAATACGGTCCTGCAATCGCTGCCGAAAGCACTCCAAGTGACATCGCTGTAGGCTACTCCTACCTAAACTTGGGTTTTTCGGGAAAGCCGGCGGTCCATTTGAATGGCATTGAGGCCAGCGGAACGATCAACGTGAATCCCAGCTGGGGCGCGACTTTAGATTCCAGCTATGTTCGTGCCGGAAGGGATCCCGAGTCCGGACATAGCAGCTCGGTTTTTAGCGCCTTCGCAGGTCCGGTGTTTGTGGCGGCTCAGAAACATGATATGCGTTTCCTCATTCGACCAATGGTGGGTATGACCTTGGTGGATGGATCTGTTCCGGTGAACGACGTGTTTTACAGGGGATGGCAGTCACGCTTTTCCTGGGCAATTGGAGCCGGAGTGGAACGCAGACTGTCCCCATCCTATGCTGTCCGCTTCAATGTCGATTATCTGCGGGCGCATTTTTTGGACTCGACTGGTGCCGTGGGGCCCCAGAACGGAATTCGCGTGGGTACGAATTTCGTGTTTCGCCTTTCTCCACGTTCGCGAAACGCCCACATCGACAGTGATCAGAATTAGTTCTCGCTTCTGGCCGAAAGTCCCAGCGACTAGGGGAAAGCGGGTGATTTCGGGCCCACTATCTACACGGATTTCATGGACACAGGTCGCGCTGACCAGGAAGAATCGAACCCCATAGGTTCTTTTGGGCCCATGCGTCTTTTGAGTCAATCAGCAATGCAGGCGAGTGGTTTTCCTGGAAACCCCAACCTAAAAAAGCAAAGTTGAACCTCTGGACCGCTCATCCTCAGTGACCGTCAGCTCCCGATTTCGACAGTTCAGGTGAAACAAGGCCCTTCGAGCGGGTAAGCTTACGTTGCAGTAAGATACTGCGCGGCAGCAACTTCGCCTCAAGGAGAACCCAATCGTGATAAAACCGAGCCGGAAAATCGCCGCCTGTATTCTTCTGGGCGCCGCTTGCTCTGCGGGAGCTGCTTTGGTGCCCTGGAGAACGCCTCCAATCAAGAACACCACCAATTCCGAAACCGTGAGCTGCGATCTGCTCAATGCGTCAGGCCACAACATCACAGTCAGCAACCTCATCATCAGAGTGCAAACCCTTGAAGGAGATGCATCCAGCGAGGTGGTCAGCATCCCGGGACGCCAGGCGATCGCCGATGGCAGAGGCATAAGGGGATCGAGCCCGACTGGTGCGTTAGCGTTCAGGACAGTCTATTGCGAACTGGATCCGGGAAGCGTTATCTCGGTCAAGGAAACGAGCCTCCTTTTCACGTCGACCATGGACGCCGGAACGAACAAAGTTGTTACCACGGCGACGCCTGTGAATGGGCAGTGAGAAGAGAGGAGTGCAGAGAGTTCTGAGCTTTGTGGCATTGATTGCGAGGGTGTGCATCGTTGTTCAGGATCATCCAAATCAGGGCTTGCCACTGAGAAAGTGAACTGCTCTGGCGAGTACCAGCTGAACACCGAAACTCGCTGACTCGACTTAGCTCGTCCAGACGAGTTTCGGAGACAGCATCCGAGGTGCCTTTACTTCTTCTTCAGTCCATCGCGGTAGGCCATAGCTTCGAGTTCCACTCGGATGGCGTCGGCGACCGGGACGACGGGACGAGCTTCGAACGTGAAGGCAGGCAACATCGAACAGAACTTGTGAACTTCGAGCGGGTCGTCACATTCCATCAACATATATCCGCCCCAATCACCGACGCGGATGACGAACGACTCAATCTTGAATTTGGCGGGCGCATTCCACGGGCTGAAGACCTCTAGAATTCGCTTCTGTGCATTTTCGTACTCGATGGGCGTGCCCTGCGGACGTTCGTTCCAAGTGATCATGTACTTCATGGTTTTTTCTCCTCTGCATTTCGTGACGATCTGCCCGTCGCACATAGACATGACTTGGCAACTGGCCACGCGAAGGCGTGCGCAAGGATAACCTAGCCCGCTCGAATTGGAACAGCCGAAAACCTTGCAGACACTCGCTGACGAGAGACTCAGCAGCAGAGAGCCAAGTTCAACCTTCGACGTCCATCCCGACGGCAAACGCTTCGCTGCACTGAAGGCGCCCAGTGGTGCCGACCCCGGTCAGCAAGGTCACTTTCTCCTTCGATTTCTTCGACAAGGTCCGCCGTAAAGCGCCCGCTGAACAGAATTGACGCAGCCGTACCTGGCGTGCGGACGGAGTTCACCATCAGGGCAGGAAATCAGATGAGGTCTCCTACCCATTGCTCGGAATCAATCAGTCACGATGACCTTAGATGCATCTCGCGGCAATCGTGTCGTGGAGATCTCACCACAGCTGGCGGCCGAGCATCTGCGCGGGCGCCTTCGGACTTGGAAACCCAATCCGCTGAATTTGATATTTGCCACGAGTGAGGGCACGCCTTGGGATATTGATACCGTGCGCAAACGAAAACTGCATCCGCTCCTGCGCCGGCTAGACATCGGGCGCGCAGGCTTTCATGCGTTTCGCCACGGTAACGCTACCATCATGGATTAGTTGCAGGTACCGATGGCCACCCGCAGAACCGCCTAAGGCAGTCGGATGCTCGCACCACGATGGATTACACGCACGCAACACGCAATCAGTGAAGATGGGTGCCGCATAGCGCCGTACCTCGGGCAGCCGTTAAGCTCCTGAATTTTGGACCCAATTGGACCTCAATTGTTACGGGTGATTTTGTTAAGTGATTGGAAAGGCAAAGCCAGGTTGGTTGCGGGGGGTGGATTTGAACCACCGACCTTTGGGTTATGAGCCCAACGAGCTACCAGACTGCTCCACCCCGCAGGTTGATGATAACAACCGTTGATAGTGGCGTCAAACTAGCGGAAGATCAGACCGCCGCAGTTTGGCAGCGCTCGATGATTTCGCTTTGGGCTGCGGCAGTATTTCAGCCCGGTTCGCTGGAACGGTCTACTAGTCCCCCCTTGAAAAGACTGGCATCCTAAACGACAATGCGGCATCAAAGCGTACTGCCTGGGTTGGGCCGCATTTTTCGTTGTGCTTCGGCCCCCTGATACCGTTCACAAAGAGAAAGAAGAAGGAGGCTTCCATGCCTAAGAAAGAAGTTTCGAACAATCGACATTCCCTCGATGCTCAGCCTCGCATTCATCAGCGCGCTGCCGAAATTCAGCGTTACGGAACAGTGTCACACGCATTGCCGCTCGACCTCGAAGAGCCTGTACGCCTGGAAATGACCGAGCAATTGAATCAGTTGCTCGCCGATTCGATGACGCTGCGGGATCTCTACAAGAAATCACACTGGCAAGTTGCCGGCCCAACGTTCTATCAACTTCATCTCCTGTTCGACAAGCACTTCGGCGAGCAGGTCGAGATTGTTGACACCATCGCCGAGCGGATCCAGTTGCTCGGAGGAATTTCAATCGCGATGGCCGCCGACGTTGCCGAGACAACTCGCATTGAGCGTCCGCCGCGAGGCAGGGAAGAAGTGCCCGTTCAGATCTCGCGCCTGCTCGACGCGCACCAGATCATCATCGGACAGTGTCGTGAATTGGCGAAACGTGCGGACAAACTTGGCGATGATGGAACCAACGATATGGCGATCAGCGATGTGCTACGCGCCAACGAATTGCAATCCTGGTTCCTCAGCGAGCATCTGGTGGAAATGCCGCTGATCCATGCGGAAGACCCAGGCGTCCGCAAAGCGAGCTGATCCAGAGTGGAAGAATTTAACGGGGGGGGGCCCATGACGGGCCCCCCTTTTGTTCCATGGAGTTCCTATTTCGTGCTCTCCACCTTCTTGTCATGGTCGTAGTACTCGTAAGCTGACATTGGCTTCTCGCCGCCTTTTTTCCAGATGCGAGAATCTGCGGGCAGCTTGTCCAGCACCCGAGCCATTTCCCTGATGTGCATGGCCACCGTGCCGCAACAGGCGCCGATGAAGTTTATTCCGGCATCGCGTGCCCGAATGGCGTAATCGCCCATCTCCTTGCGCGTCAATTGCAGAGGATCGAGAGCGTAAGGAAACTCTGGCAGACTTGTGAAGTCAGGCTTATCTTTCGGAGTTCGGTAAGCTACCGGCTGGCACGCCAGATATCCCGAGACGGCCTTACGCATCTGCTCCATCGGCCCGAGGATGTGCTCGGGCGGTCGAAGGCAATTCATCCCTACGATATCGGCACCCGCGTCAAAAAGCGTCTTGGCGGCGTCGGCTGCACGCGTGCCTTCAGCAGTCTCGTCCTTGTTCTCGAAACAGATGGTGACCATCGCCGGCAGACCCGTTTTCTTGGCGCGCTCCACGGCGATCAGAGCCTCGCCGAGCCAGGAGAAGGTTTCACCGATGATGAAATCGACGCCTTCGTCCACCTGCACCGCGAGTTGTTCGTCGAACGTTTTGCGAACTCGATCCGCCGCGGCAGGACTGTTTGGTTCGTACATCCATGTGAGGCTTAGATTGCCCGCAACGAGGCATTGATCTCCCGCCACTTCGCGTGCCACACGAACCGCCGAGCGATTCAGTTCTTCCAGCCTGTTTTCGAGGCCTACGGTTGCAAGCTTGTCGCGGCTTGCGTAGAACGTGAGCGCTTGCAGGACTTCGGCGCCGGCCTCACGAAATTCGACGTGCAATTCGCGAAGCGCATTCGGGTACGTCAACGCGACTTCGGGTGTAAACGGACCCGCGCGCACCCACCCGCGTTTCTCCAGTTCAAGAAGGTATCCGCCATCTCCCAGTACTGGACCTTCTTTTAAGCGTTCGAGTATGCCTTTCTTTTTCATGATTGCTCCTGAAATTCGTTAGTCACCCACATATTCGTATTCGCCTTTTCGATGTCAGCAACGTTCGACAGGGAAGCGGAATGTCCATTTGATGGAACTCAAGCCACGGCCTCACGAAATCGCCCCTTCTTCCAATCGCGCAAAGCCTGATGCGCGGCATTGCGGCCTGGAGCTCCGGTCACACCTCCGCCCGGATGAGCGCCCGCACCGCACAAATAGAGGCCATCGACTGGAGTTCGATACTGCGACCATCCCGGCACAGGGCGCATAAAGAAAAGTTGCTCCAACCGCAGGTCGCCATGAAAAATGTTGCCCTCGGTGAGGCCATATGTGCGTTCCAGGTCGAGCGGCGTCAGAACTTGCCGCGCAATGATGGAACTCGGAACGTTCGGCGCATATTCCGCGATCTTCTTTACTACGCGGTCACCCAGCAAGTCGCGCTTTTCATCCCAATTGCCCTCGCGAAGGTGGAACGGAACGTACTGCACGAAGCATGTCAGGATGTGCTTTCCCGCCGGCGCAAGCGAGTCGTCCGCGTTCGACGAGATCACGCAATCGACCCACAGCTCTTCCGGAATCTCTCCGAACTTTGCGATGTCGTAGCAACGCTCCGCGAACTCGAGCGACGGAACCAGCGTATAAAAGGTCCGCTCGAGTGCCGTCGCTTGCGGCGAAGTACCGGTGAAGCGCGGCTCCTCAGACAGGACCATGTTGACCTTGGCGCAGGGGCCCTGCATCTTGATCCCGCGCACAGCGAACAGGAAATCCTCCGGAAGATCCTTGGCATCGACAAGTTTCAGAAACGTTCGCTTGGGATCGGCGTTCGAGAGAATCATGCGTGCCCGCAACTCGGTTCCGTCCTCGAGCACGACGCTCCGTGCTCTGCCGTTGCGGACGTCGACATGCGCGACGGGAGAATTCGTCCTGATCTCCACTCCCAACTTCTTTCCCGATGCTGCGAGCGCTTGTGTAATCGAGCCCATACCGCCCATCACGTGCCCGTAGAACCCTTGCAACTCGTGCTCGCCGCCGCTCAGCAAATGAAAGAGCAAGCCGATCGCGGTGCCCGGCTGGTAGGGCCCCCCATGCTTGCCATACACGTTGTTGGCAAGAAACATGGTCTTCATCTTCTCGGACTCATAGTTCTGATCGAGGAATTCTCCGAGACTGCCGGTGAGGAAGACAACAAGCTGGGAAACTTCCGAGCTGGAAATGCCTCGAAATCTTTTCCCGGTACGAAAGAGATCACTCCATCCCTTCAGGCTCGAGGTATCAATTTCCGGAGGAGGTTCCATGAAGAACGGCTGCAAATAACGTGCCAGCTTTTTGAGCTGATCATCAACTTGCACAAACCTTGCGGCATCTTTGGTGGAAATCTTAGAAAATTCCTGGCGCGCTCGTTCGCGATCTGCCCACCAGGGGACGACGTGTCCATCGGGGAAGGGCACCTGAATCGCAGGATCGCACGGAATCATTCGCAGTCCGTGGTCCGCAAGCTTGAGCTCTGAAATCACCTCGGGTCGCAACATGCTCGCGATGTATGAAGTTGTCGACACGCGGCAACCCGGAGCGATCTCTTCGGTGACACAGCATCCCCCAACAATTTCGCGACGTTCGAGGACGAGCGTCGATAATCCTGCCCGTGCAAGGTACGCAGCCGCTGTCAGGCCGTTGTGGCCTGCTCCGACGACGATGGTGTCGTATACCAAAGTAAAAGAGCCTTGGCCATGACTCAAAGTCACGGCCGATATCCAAAGTCGAATAACCTTATCGCAGCATGCCCTAAAAATGAAGTTGAAATCCCAAAGAGCTTCACGGTATGCTGCCGTGACTTTTAGTCACTTATGCCAGGCATCGCCAGTAGTCGAGTTTCGCCACCTCTATATCAACGGCAGTCCAAGGTCCGTCCTCGTTCCGAGGCCAAGCGCGGCCGCATCGTCGAGGCTGCGACCCAACACTTCGCAGAGCACGGGTATCACTCTGCCCGTGTCGGCGACATCGCCATCACGCTCGGCATTGCGAAGGGCTCCATCTTCCAGCATTTCGGCAGCAAAGACGGCCTGTTCTTCGAGGTGTACAAACGGGCCGTGCGTTCGTTTGCTAAGTACCTCGACGTTCCGACGCAAGTAAAGGAGTCAGGATTTTTCGAGATCCTTCGCTATTGGCTGGCACGCACCGAGCATCTCGTGCACGAAGACTGGATTCCATACAGGATTTCTCTGCTGGGGAATTACGGAACCGATCTGGTCCTCAAGCGCGAGATCAATCGCTTCCTCATCAGCGAAGACCCATATGGCACCGTGGCTTTCATTCGGTTTGGAATCGAGCGGAACGAACTTCGCGACGATTTGGATATCGAAATGATGGTCTCGATCATCGATTGGATGGTCGAACGCTTCCAGGATGCGTTCTTAACCGCCGAGCTTGATCCCGGCCTTTTCCGCAGGCAAGGGGAGCTGGCCGAGAAGAAGGAAGCTCGAATTCAGCAGTTCCTCGACGTATTACAGCGGGCAATCGGCATCACGCCGGCCGCTGCATCGGAGCCGCGTCTGAAGGCTCGCGCAAACCAGCGCCGTTAGCCTCTGATATTCTCAGTTCATTCTTGAAGTCAGCCGAGAGCGCACATGCAGGAAACAATCGACCAAATTCTTTCCAGATACAACGATCGAGCTCCTCTATCCGAAGCTTCCACCATTCCGGCCCCATGGTATGTCGATGCCCGCATTGCTGAGATGGAACGTCTGAACGTCTTCGGCAAGACCTGGCAGCTTGTCGCCCGCACCAGCCAACTGCAAAACGCGGGAGACTACGTTTCAACGCGGATCGCTGGCGAGCCCATCGTCATCGTGCGTGGCGCTGAGGGCATCCTTCGCGGTTTCTTCAACGTCTGCCGCCATCATGCGGCTGCGGTGGTCACTCAGCCTTGCGGACAAGCATCGATCCTGCAGTGTCCTTATCATGGATGGAAGTACGGGCTAGACGGATCGCTCAAGGGCATGCCTGAATTTGATGGCGTGGAAAACTTCGATCGCGCTGAGAACGGTCTCGTTCCCATTCGCGTTGAAATCTGGGAATGTTTCGTATTCGTGAACCTCGATCCCCATGCGATTTCTCTAAACGAATTTCTGGGTGGACTGGTGCGGCGGGTCGCCCCTTTGGGGATCACAAAGCTCCACTACTTCGATCGCCGAACCTACGACATCAATTGCAATTGGAAGGTGTACGTCGATAACTATCTCGATGGCGGATACCACGTTCCGCACCTGCACAAGGGGCTCAGCTCTGTCCTCGACTACAAGCAGTACACCATCGAGAACGAGGATCGTTACTGCCTGCAGTCCAGCCCCATGGTCGCGTCTGACGAAGATGCGGCTACCGGCGCAACGCGCAAGGGCGACCGTGCCTGGTATTTTTGGCAATATCCCAACCTCATGATCAACTGCTACGAGGGATACATGGACACGAACTATGTCATACCGATCGACCAGGACCATTGCTCTGTGGTTTTCGATTTTTACTTCAGCGACGTGAGTGAGGGTCGCCAGTCCTACAACACCGAGTCGGTCAACGTAGGCAACCGCGTGCAGGATGAAGATCTCGGAATTTGCGAAGACGTGCAGCGTGGTCTGAAGTCTCGCGCGTATGGGGCAGGCCGTCTCTCGGTGCGCAGGGAGGCGGGAGAGCAACTCTTCCACCGGCTACTAGCGGCGGACTTGAAAGCCTCTGTGCCTGCTCTAGTGGAAACCTAGAGACATCTACAGCGCTCTTCAAAGACAAGTGTGATCGACCGTTCTGCGATTCTTCATCACTGATGATCCCGGGGAATCGTCTCCTGCCACGTCTTCGTTTTGAAAGCTTGTCCGTCCTTCAAGAGTTCTCGAGTGTATTTGTAGTAAAAGTTATTTTGATCCGTCGTTACCGAAAGATGTCCGCGCCACGTGAGTGTTCGTCCCTTCAGTGTGAAAATGCTCTCGGCCTCCCCACGCACGATACAGGTCTCGGGATGCGCGTCATCACCTTCGTAGGTCAGATTCTCGAAATCATCCTGCTTGCCCCACGGATACTCGTATCCGTCCTTGCCCTTCCAGTGAACGGTGGTTTTCTGACCGGCCTCATCGCGCTCCACAGTCCATTCTCCGGGCCACGGGAATCCTTCGCTCTTAATGTCGGTGCGTTCCTCGGCTGGTTCCGGTGCCGAAAATGCCGGCGCCTCCGCTCCTTTCGAGGGGACAACGGGAAGCACGAGCCGGGAACCCTGAGGTCCACCCAGTGCCAGAGATGTGGTCATGGAATAAGGTGTGGGCAATACCATCGGCCACAGTGCATTTGAAATCGCAATTCGAATGCGGTGTCCCTTCGGAAAAATCCATGACGTAAGGTGCATCTCGATATCGAGCGGATACACTTTGCCGGGCTCAAGATCACGCGGCTCGGTCATTGAATCCCGCTGTGCCCCGTTGATTCCCGCGCCAGTGATTTGCGTAACGGTTCCGTCGGGAGCGACGTCCGATAACCGCGCAAACCAATTCGCCTGCTTCGCGGTCGCCGAGGCCTGTAACAGCGCGTGAGGACGTCCGAGAATTGCCGTCTCATGCTCCAGTGGCGCCGAGTCGTAGACCAGACTGAACGCGTCGACCGGCCGCGGATCGCTCAACAATTCTCCCCACCAGAAACCGGCTTCCACTCCGACAGTCGGGACGTACTTAAGTTGATGAGTGTCGCGGACCGTCGCCGAACCTGAAAGAGAATGATCGGGTGAAAGAAAGAGCGGCATATTCTGAGCGCTTGCTGGAGGCCAAACGTCTTCCCTCCGCCACTCTCCCGGCACACTCTGCAAGTTTGGGTCAGGTGGGTGCCAATGCTGCATGTAGAACACGAGCCTGGGATCCTGTTCGACGCCCGTGTCGCGGCCTTTCAGCCAGTGATCAAACCATCGGACAGCTTGATTGCGCCACTCCACACGTGGGCCGAAATCCGCATCGTTGGGATACGAGTGATTCCAAGGTCCAATCATCGCCTTGATCGGAGCTTTCGATTTCATCAGCATGTCGGTCACGTTGTCGCGATAACCATCCTGCAGGCCGCCGATGAGGAATGTGGGAATCGTGATTTCGCTGAGCGGGCGCACGCGGTCGCGCCAGAAGGGCCCGTCGCGCTGATGTTTCAGATACAGGAGTGACCACGGAGGCGATTCGAAGCGCGGTCCAATTGTCTTTTCATCGAGCGAATAATCCGGAGCGCCGGCCCAGCCTTGGGCCATGTCCATGTTCAGTTCGAATTCGTCGACATGCGCCATGCCGTCCACATAGTGAACGTCATCGTGAAACAGTTCCGCCGTTGCGTGCAGGGCGACGATTGCCTTGAGAGCCGGTGGATGGCGCATCGCCATCTGTAATGCCGTGAAGCCGCCCCAGGAAATTCCGAACATGCCGACGTTGCCATTCGACCACGGTTGCCCCGCGAGCCATGCGATGACTTGCTCGCCATCAAGTTGCTCCTGCTCCGAATACTCGCGCTCAGGAGGAATGCCCTCGCTCGCTCCGAATCCGCGAATATCGACGCGAACGCTCACGTAGCCGCGCCGAGCGAAATATGTGTGTTTCGGATAGTCTCCGGCCGCAGTTCCGTCGTCTTTGCGATACGGCAAATATTCAAGCAGGGCGGGGACCTTCTCGCCGGCCTTCGCGCCATCGGGCATGTACAAAGTCACGGCGAGTCGAACTCCATCTGGCATCGGAATCCACGCCTTCTCCATGCGCACCCCATATGTTGGAGGCGATGGAGGCTCTGAGCAGAGTGCACCGCATGAGAACAGGCAGAGAAGGCAGATGAGAAAGCATGATCGCGCCACAGCACCCTCCGAAGTCGGCGGTGACTCGGAGTCAGTCTGTCGGGCCTTGCTCGTGGCGCAAAGCGCGCAAATCAATTCCGAGTTGCTCCGCCTTCTTATACAGGTGACTGCGTTCCAGGCCAAGCGCTTTCGCGGCTGCACTCATGTTGTGATGCGTGCGCTTGAGTTCGGCCAGAATGACGTCGCGTTCGAACGACTGCACGCGCTCGGAGAGCGGTCCTGAACTTGCTCCAATTGTTCCGCGGAGTTGAGTCGAAGACGCCTTTGGCAGCGCAGAGTCTACCGTCGCTAGGTCAACCTGACCATCGGTCGCCAGCAGCATCAGCCGCTCGACCATGTTGCGAAGTTCGCGCACGTTACCCGGCCAGGAATGCGATTGCAGAGCCTCCATCGCGTCGCCCGAGAAGGGAACCGGCTTCCACCCGTTCTGTGCGCATACCTGTTGCGCGAAGTGTTCGATAAGCGTCGGAATGTCGTCGCGCCGTTCGCGCAACGGCGGCAGTACCAAGGGAAAGACGTAGATACGATGGAATAAATCCTGCCGAAACTTCTCTTCGCGCACTCGCGCCTCAAGATCACGATGGGTGGCAACAACTACGCGGACATTCACCGAGATCGGTTTGTCCCCGCCAATCCTTTCAACCTCACCTTCTTCGAGGACGCGTAGAAGCTTCGCTTGCATCTGGAGGGGCATGTCGCCGATCTCGTCGAGAAAAATTGTTCCTTGATCGGCTTGCTCGAACTTTC
Source organism: uncultured Acidobacteriota bacterium (assembly GCA_963820895.1). Taxonomy (GTDB): domain Bacteria; phylum Acidobacteriota; class Terriglobia; order Terriglobales; family Acidobacteriaceae; genus Sulfotelmatobacter. The sequence continues at coordinate 300,114 of CAWGBW010000008.1, read as the reverse complement.
CAACATGACGCCCGGATGCCCCGGTGAACGATCCTTTTTCATGCCCGAACAGTTCGGACTCGATCAATTCCGCGGGCACGGCTGCGCAATTCAATGTCACAAACGGGCCGGAGGATCGTCCGCTGCGATCGTGGATTGTGCGTGCCACTAATTCCTTCCCGGTCCCTGTCTCGCCGAGTATGCACACGCGCGATTCGCTGGCGGCGACTCTTTCCAGTTGCGCCATGACCCGCCGCATCGCGTCGCCCTTCCACACAATTTCGTGCTTTCCCAGACGCTGTCGTAGTTGCTTGTTCTCACTCTCGAGTCTTTGGAGTTTCAATACGTTATCGACAGTCAACAGCAGCTTATCGGTCGAAACCGGTTTCTCCAGGAAATCGAGGGCGCCCAATCGCGTGGCTCGAACCGCCATCTCGATATGCGCTTGGCCAGACATCATGACGACGGGTGCCGTCACGCCTTGCTGTTTGAGTTCTTCGAGCAGCGCCAGCCCGTCTTTGCCGGGCATCACCACATCCGAGAGGATGAGGTCGAATGTCTGCGCCTTGGCCAGTTCCAGTGCTCGCGCCGCGTTGTCACACACCGTTGCCTCATGCCCCGCCAGCCGAAATGCGCGGGACAAAGATGCCAGCGTGTTGGCCTCATCATCGACGATCAAGAGATGCGCTTTGGGCGGCAACGTTCCTCCTCGATTCAGACAGCTCTCCCACACCTGCTTCCGAGTCTTGGCGACGCACTGTCGCGACCCGATTCCTTGGCAGTTCGATGCGGAATGTCGTTCCGCGGCCCGGTTCGCTTTGGACGCCGATCCTGCCTCCGTGGTCGCTGATCACCGACTGCACGATCGCCAGTCCCAATCCAGTCCCATGGTGCTTGCTCGTGTAGTACGGAGTAAAGATGCGCTCGCACTCTTCGGGCGTCAGGCCCGAGCCTGTGTCGGCTACTTCGATAATCGCGTTGGCCGGTTCATCATGAGTGCGCACAGACAGCTTGCCTCCATTCGGCATCGCATCCATCGCATTCAGAACTAAGTTGGAAAGAGCCCGATGCAGCAGTTCGGGATCGGCCGCAATAGGCTCAAGCTTGCCGTCCAGTTGCAGGTCGCAAATGATTGCGTTGCGCCCCGGCGCCTGAAATTGCGCCTGGAAGAGGTGTGCGACTGTACCGACGATCTCGTTGATCTGCACTGCCTGCAATTGCGGCTGGGGCATCTTGGAAAATTCGCTGAAGCGCCCGATGATCTTCTTGAGATTCGAAATCTCCGCCAGCAACGTTTGCGAGCTTTCCTGGAAGACTTCTTCAAACTGCTCCGGGTTCTGCGTTCGAGCGCGGATCAGATTCTCCACCGTAAGTTGCAGCGGGAATAGAGGATTCTTCAGTTCATGCGCCAGGCGCCGCGCCAGCTCGCGCCATGCGGCCACGCGCTCGGTTTGCACCAGCCGTTCTTTTTGAGACAGCAGCTCCGCCGTCATGTGATTGAACGCGGCGGCGAGCTGGGCGACCTCATCGTGCCCCTCTACCTCCACGCTGGAGCTCCAGTTTCCCACTGCGACATCTTGCGCCGCCTGCGCCAGTTGCTCCACCGGTCGCGTGACGCGCGCTGCCAGCCAGCTGCTCAGCAGGATTGCCAGAACGATGCCGGCTCCACCGACGAGGAACGCCGAATCGCGAATGTGGCGCTTCAAAACGACGTAAGACCTCCGCGAGTTGCCGACCAGTAGGATCGCCAGCAGAGGCCGCTCCCTTCCGGCGCCGCGCAGAGGGATCGCATGGAATATCTCTTCGTCAGCCTGATCGGACGACCACGTAACGACGCCTGCCATCTCTCCGTCATACCGCTTGACCGCATCGATCAGTGCCCCGAATTTGTCGGGAGGACGAGCAACATTCGTATCCTTTCGGTTGGGCGATGGATCGAGGAGCAGGTCCGGAGAGAAGTGATCGCTCTGGTTCTGATACAGCAGGACTCGCATATCGGGAGACAGGTCGAGAGCCGCGAGAAAATTCTTGTCCAGGCGGCGTCCTCCAACCACATACACAGGATGGTCGCCTGCACGTGTCGCCCGTACAGCAAAAAGCCCCAGCGCCGTCGAGTCTTGCAGATCCTCCACTTTCAGAAATGCATTCTGCTGATTCAATCCGGCGAGGGTATCGAATGCCGCATCGGGATAACCGAACTTTGCCGGCGATTGTGACGACGAAATGATCAGTCCTTTTTCGTCCAGCAATTCCAGAAAATCAAGCTGCCGGCTCTCGGCCAGGGAGCGAGCAAGATCAAGATATTCGGCTGAAACGACGGATGCTCCACCCGCCAGCCCGCCGATTCGAGTTACCGGTTCGGTGGAAGCAATACCTTCTACCCGCCGCGTCACTTCCTCTCCGCGCCGATCGAACTCTCGCTGGAATTGCGCAACCAGAGCCGAGCTGCGTTCGTCTTCCGACTTCTCGAACGCATTGCGCGTAACCATCAATACGACCCATGCCACTCCGGCTACCGACACGAAAACTGTCAGCGAGAACACAGCAAGAAGTTTGCGGCGGAAGGTCACGGCTTCGCGCTCTCCATCCACGTGAAATTCAGATCCAACGATCCGTCGGCTTGGATCTTCCAACCTCTTAAATTTGATCCTGAAACGTACGACACCGGCAGATGAATCAGCGGGATCACCCGTCTCGAGGCCAGCAGCGCCTGTTCCACGGCAAATAGATCTTCAACTGAATCGGCCTTGCCTTGCACTGCCGGTAGTCCGGCTTGCGTGGCCACCTCCGCGAGCGCGATCCATGGATCCGCGCTTGCGAGGGAAATTCTCACCAGGCGGACGTCGACCGCACCGGAAGTTGTGGGCTGCAGGGTCAGGGCGGCGTCTTTCGCGTTAAGCGCAATGCGTTCAGCCAGCAGGCGATCCGTTGGCTCAGAACCGTCGTAGCCGAGTTTCCACACAGCGGTGGAGCGAACCTGGGCGCGTAGCTGGCGTGCCTTCGGAATGTCCGCGTCAGAGGGGAACACGAATCCATAGCCGCTCATCCATGTTGGCAGGATGCTGCCCGTCGATTGACCCACCCCTTGCAACAGAACATCTCGAATCGAGTTGCGCTCTACACTCCAGGCCAGCACCTCGCTCAGAATTTTCTCGTCACCCGAGGAAACGTCGCGCAAAAAGATAAGTGCCAGCAGTTCCATCGGCGAAGAGCTTGCCAAGACTTTTCCTTCCTGCGCGATGCGGTGTGACTGTTCCGGTGCGACCTCCAGCAGGTCCGCGCGGCCGAGTTGCAACGCAGACATCTGGTCGCGAAAACTCTTTCCCATCTCGATCTCGATATTGTCGATAAAGGGCCGCCCTCGCCAGCAATGGTCCGCGGCAGTCAGGCTTAACTTTTTCCCCGCCGTCCAATCTCCGATCGCAAATGATCCTGTCCCCTTCAGTTTTCCATCCGCGTCTCGCTTTGCAATGGCATTTCTCGGGAGCGCGAGTTCCGATAGCAGGTCAGGGAAAATCTCGCTGCGTTCGATGATTACGGTCTCGCCGTCCACAGAGACTTTCCAGGAGGGGTTGGCGAAGCGCAGAGACGAGGCCGCTACCTCCGCGGTCAGCGGAGTTCCATCATGAAACGTTATATTGCGGCGAATACGAAGTTGTGCGCGACCCGAGGTCTGCCATGATTCGGCCAGTGCCGGTTTCACGCGACCGATTTCGTCCGTAGTCACCAACGTATCGAAGATCAGTCCTATGACGGTGCGTTGACCGGAGGAATCAGATTGCAAACGGTCAGCAGGGTCGAGCGATGCGGGTGCGGCGCGCATCATGATGCGCAGAGTTCCGCCATATTGCGGCCGCGTCTCCGCATGTGCCGCACCTGATCCCACCAGCAGGCTAGTGGCTACAAGCCACAGCCAGACGAAAAGCTTCATAGTTTCCTGTTTCTTCGTTCTTCGACACAGCCACGGCCGTATCGCCCTTAGCCTCGGTCCAGAGAGCGGAAATAGCTCCGGGAAATTCGATCGCCGCGCTCACCGCCACCGGATCACGATCGGGAAATTCATATGCTCGAACCGTATCCGAAATGCCTTCGTCGGAACTCGAGGCCAACACTTGCCATCCCGAGCCGCAGGCTGTCCTGACACCGGCGATGTCGCTGCCCCATTTCAGCCTGACCACCCGCTCCACGGCATCGCTAACAATGTGACCCTGACCGTCCACTCCGGCGAACAACCAATCCGGGGTATTCCCTCGTAGCGATACAGCCGAGTAAAACGGCGCGGTAGCATGAATCGTCCCCGCCGAAGGGTTCAAGGCTCCGGTGAAGAAATTTCTCGTGGGAGAAAAGAATGCGCTGAGAAGGGAAGGCTTGGATACTCCGCTCCCGCCGACTATCGGCCAGGGATCATCGCCGTTACGGCAACTGAAGCCTCCCGACAAATTCAACGCACCGCGACAAACGACTCCCGGCAGATACGCATCCAGGGTGCGGTCTGCGCCCTGCAATAATCTACCGTGCAAATCTCGCGGCCAAGCCATGTCATGCTGAACGTTGAAGCTCTGTTCGAGCGCTCCCTTGCCGTCCTGCATTCTGTAAAGCGAGACTTTCTCGGCTTCGAGCACTGCGATGCGTGTCGGGCTCACTCCTTCTTCCAACACCGCAACATCCAGAATTGGAGACGCCTGACTCCATAGAGGGAGGATTCTTAGACTTAGAGGCACGGAGTCATGAGCCGCGTTCACGGTGCGCGGACGAGCTGTCGAAACAATCGCAACGGTAGGCGCATCCCGCCCGCGCCGGATCTCAGCGACCCAAACGTACGACGTGGAATTCTCCGACAGCGAAATGTTGACCGCGAACGGCGATTTATCCGCCGCACTGAAACGCACGCCCATGCCCTCCAGCACACTTCGCATTCCGTTCTGGATAATCTCCGCGTCACGGCGACCGAGCGACGATCGATTCTCCACCGATAGCGACGCGGGCCCGCTCCCGATCGCGGTAGCAATCTTGCGGGCAAGTTGCTGTTCCGGGACGCTCCAATCAATCGCGGCCGCGCCTGCCGCCAGTAATGGAATCAGCAACAGTACCCGCAGAGGGAGATGCAGGCCCGGCGCAGAACGGAGAGTGCGGCTCACTGAGTTTAGGATGGCGTTTGGGATAGCCAAATTATATCCGCTGGATGCGTTGGCTCACCCCGCCCGCTCGGTACTGTTTGGACACCGCCACAGCAAGCAGGGGCGATCGCCTAACGTTTCGGCTGTGCCTTTGCAGCCGCAGTCTGTGAGAAGAACAGCCGGAAGACCTGTCCAAAGATTAGCTCCTCCGCCAGCAACGCGATCGACAAGGAGAAGATCATCCCTGCCACCACTGCCATGAATGTCATCAACATTTGCATAACGTTCTCCTGAGGTTCGGAAATTGAATTCGCACTTCGTACTTCTGAATTCGTTTACTGCCCCATTGCTGGAACTGAAACCTGGGATTGCGCGACGACCGTTTCTTCGCCGCCGTTGCCGAATATGTGGCCCACCTGTTCGTCTCGTATATCTCGGATCTCGACGGCGTCACCCACGTGGAGCATGCTGAACAGCTGCTCAACGTCGCGGTTTCGCAGCCGGACACAGCCGTGCGACGCCGCCTTCCCAACCGATTGCGGCGCGTTCGTCCCATGAATCCCGTAGCCTTTAAGGTTGAGTCCAAGCCATCGCGTACCCACCGGATTGCTCTTGCCGCTTGGGATCACGGTCCCCGGGTGGTAGTAGGTCGGATTCGAAACGCGGCTCACGATTCGGAATTCGCCGACCGGGCTGGGACTCTCGGCCGCTCCAACCGCGACGGGAAAGGTAGCGACGACGGTTTCGCCATCCATGACAGCCAGCTTGCGGTCGGGGATGCTAACCAGCACACGCCGGGAAGAGGGCTTCGCGATGCGCATAGCAGCGTTCTGCCCAACTGCGCATCCCGCCATGACGAGAACCGCTGCAGCTACTCCCACCTTCCGTCGATGGAAACTCTTGGCTACGGCCATCTTGATCATTGCCGGCTCTCCTCGCTACAGCACCCGCCGTTGTAGTAGCAGTGCAGGAGCCAGAGCGTATGTCATTGATTAGAGGATGGTTGCTGGAGTGATCAGGTAGTCCAGACGTGGTCGCATGGCGACAGATGTGTCGCAAGGGACACAGGCCAGAGACGCTTAGACACGACAGAGCCACATCAGGAGGTCAGGCGGAAGGTTCCTTGAGAGCCTTCAAGCGCCCGGCCGCTGCCGTCTGGGGTAACGGCTTGTGGGGTTCTGTGGGTGCGGCCGGGCGATCCTATGACTAGAAGGCCTAGTTCAATTGTGATTATTTAAGACCTATCCACCTTATATTTCTGTGACTCGACTCACAGTTCCGCGTGATCGAGGTCAACCGTCCTCGCCCGGCTCGCCTTCTAGAACAAACACGCCCAATTCAGCCCTTTCCTGACTTGCGCACACGAACTTGTGACCGCAGTCACCGAAGGCTTCGTGCTTGCTTTCATAAACTTCCACATGAGAGCCAGAGCGCTCATTCCATCTGTGGAGATCGATTCATCATGGCCTACGTCATTACCGATACCTGTATCAAAGACTCTCTTTGTGTCGAAGTTTGTCCGACGGATTGCATCCATCCCAAGACCGACGAGCCCGCCTTCGAGGCTTCGACCCAGATGTACGTTGACCCGGATGGCTGTATTGACTGCGGCGCTTGCATCCCGGCCTGCACCTCCGACGCGATCCATGCGCTCGAAGACGTGCCCGAGGACAAAAAGGATTTCGTGGAAAAGAACGCCGCCTTCTACCAGCACTGATTGAAAGTTCAAGTCAAGTTGTCAGCGTGTCGCCGAGCGCCGGGACCAAGGTAAACCAGCCTTTCCTGCGCTCGGCGATCGCTTTGCCCCTGACATCTAGCGTTGACGCGCCTTCCGCGCGTCGCTATCGTTGCGGACGCGATGAACATCGTCAAAGCGACCCGCCAGTTTGAGTCCTGGCTCGGCAATCGCACCGACATCATCAAGAAAGACATTCGCCTCAAGCATGCCAACATGTTTGCCGCGGTGTTTCCGTTCGTGCGGGCAACGTACTATCGCTGGGCGCAAATGTGGCCGCTGGTCTGCCCTGAACTGTCCAAAGGTCCACACATCTTGGCGGTCGGAGACCTGCACGTCGAGAACTTCGGAACATGGCGGGATTCCGAGGGTCGCCTGATCTGGGGCGTGAATGACTTCGACGAAGCGTACCCGTTGTCTTACGCCAACGATCTTGTGCGACTCGCCGTCAGCGCTCACCTCGCAGTCGAGGCCAGCCACCTGCCGCTCAAGCGCAAAGACATCTGCGACGCCATCCTCGAGGGATATCGAGAAAGTTTGGAGTCCCGCGGCCTGCCGTTCGTGCTCGGGGAAAAAAACGACTGGCTTCGACGAATTGCAGAAAGCAAACTGCGCGACCCCATTCACTTCTGGGCCCGGCTCGATGGATTGCCCACGGTCAAGGAAGATGTTCCGGTAAGCGCCATCGACGCCCTCGAATACATGCTCCCCGCTCGCGGACTGAAATATCGATTGGCCCGCCGCGTCGCTGGCATGGGCAGCCTCGGACATCTCCGCTACGTTGCCATTGCCGACTGGAACGGAGGCAGGATCGCTCGGGAAGCCAAAGCGCTAGTCGCCTCGGCATGTCACTGGGCCAGGACGCGCGATGGGTCTTCGGAAATTCTCTACCATGCGATCGTGAGCCGCGCCGTGCGATGCCCCGATCCTTTTGTTCAATTGCGCGGGCATTGGATCGTTCGTCGACTCAGTCCTCATTGCTGTCGCATCGAACTCGCGACTTTGAAAACCTACGGTGAGGAAATGCGTCTTCTCCACGCCATGGGATGGGAGGTTGCGAACATCCACCTGGGAACCGAGAACGCCCGGTCAAAGACTCTTTCGCACCTCAGAAAACAGACGCGTGATTGGCTTCACCAGGGCACTCTCCAGATGTTGAAGTCGGTCCGTGAGGATTGGAGGGTTTGGAGAAGAGTAGAAGTGCGATAGACAGCTCAGAACCTCAGGCTGCTCCTCGATTTCCAGTGGTCAACTTGATGTCGACCGACTGGACTGCCACCGGCAACGGCGCTAGCGAGATTCCGCAGCGACGGTCATAGACCAGCGTCCACCGGATGGCGCAGGCGTCGCAAAGCCAGTAGTGTTCCACCAGCCTCCTCTGTCTTCGGGAAGGAAAAAACGGCGGAGCCGTCGCTTCCCCGGATTTCGTCACGCCCCCTGTTTCGACCAGAAACAGCTTGCCCTCTCTGAGTCGCAGGAACGGCTTGCAACATTCTAGGTTGGCGCATCGGCTCAGCATATTTCACCCTTGTCGAAAGAGTTTCGACCCAGTCGAGGATTCCACGTCATGAGCACTTGGAGTGCCAAGGGTTCTTAACTTGAATAGGCCAAATCAATTCTTCGCAATGCCGTCGTTCAGGGGGTGCGCTTTGCCGACAATTCGGCAATTGCCGCCGATAGGCAGTCGAGTAGATCTTGTTTGCATCTACATACCCCGTCTACCATGAATCCGTATGCCCAAAGTGCTGCTTTGTCCGCCGACATTTTTTGACGTCGTGGATCAAAAAAATCCCTACATGTTGAAGAATTCCGCAGTCGACCGCGTCATAGCACGCTCGCAGTGGGAGAATCTCAGCACCGTGCTGCGCCAGAACGGGTGTGAGATCGAGACCATCGATCCCGTAGAAGGACTGGAAGATATGGTGTTCGCTGCCAACCAGGTCTTCGTTGGCCATAAGCACGGCTACGGAAAATTCGCGGTACCCAGCCGGATGGTCTTCGACTCAAGACAGCGCGAGGTCCCGTTCTACGCCGAGTGGTTCCGTCGCCACGAGTATCGGTTGATCGAGCTGGATTTCGGCGAGGACTATCTCGAAGGACAAGGCGACTTGCTCTGGCATCCCGATGGTTCGTGCATCTACGCTGGCCACGGCTTCAGAAGCACCCGGAGAGCAATTGACAAGTTCACGGCAGCGATGGCCGAGATGAGCATTCCTGTCGTCCCACTCGAGTTGATTGACCGCTACTGCTATCACCTCGACACGTGCCTGTGCCCTCTGAACAATGAAGCTGCGCTCATTTTTGCCGGAGCGTTTTCTGTCGATGCCCTCGCTGCCGTGCATAGCCACTGGAAACGCGTCCACCTGCTTGACGTCGAGGAAGCTCATCGATTCATGGGAAACGGGATCGTGATCAACGGGTGCTACATTACTCCGCATATTACTCCTCAACTGGAACGAATACTGGAACAGGAAGGATTGGCACCAACCATCGTCGACACGTCCGAGTTCGAAAAAGCCGGTGGAAGTTGTTTCTGCATGAAGACATTCCTGCCGTAGTATTTCTAACGATTCCAGGATGACGCCATAAGCACCTTCGGATCTGCATTGCCGAAGCAGGGACCTTTGAATTGAGCCTTGTGTACCCAACCATGCCGCTAACTCAGGCCACCGAGCGACAGCTCAAACCGATCGCCCGGATGCCCGGTATGCGAGCTCTTGCCTGGTCTGGAAGCAAGCTCTACGCGTCTCGGAAGTACAACCTGGTCAGGACGACGGTGCAGAATCCCGCGCAACCGTTGATCTGGGAAACGCTCGGCAAATTTCATCCCGGATGGAAAAGAAGTTGTTCCGCGTCAAGCAGGCTGAGTTCACGACTATTTCGCGACGGTTTTCATTCGTTGGCAGTTGTTCCGAATGGATTCGTTGCCGCCGTGCCCGGCGCAATCATCGCGCTCAGCTGCAACGAAAGCGAATTTCGCGTTACCCACAAGATCACTCGCGGGACTCGGCCTCTCCATGTGACAGCCACTCCGGAGGGTTCGGTGTTTTGGGGAGAATACTTCGACAATGCCTCGCGGGACGAGGTCCACATCTACGGTTCATTCGACGGAGGAGCCACGTGGAATGTTGTCCACACCTTTCCGAAGGGAGCTATCCGTCACGTCCACAACATCGTTCACGATCCGTGGCAAGGCTGTTTGTGGGTGCTGACCGGCGACAACGGCGGTGAGTGCCGGGTCTTGCGCGCTTCCTGTGATTTTTCGCAGGTCGAAATAATTCTTCACGGCAATCAGCAGGCACGGGCCGTCGCAGCGGTGCCGACCGAGAGTGGACTCTATTTCGCTTCGGACACGCCGCTGGAGTCGAATTTCATTTACCGCCTCGATCCCAACGGGAATCTATCAAAGCTCGCTGGCATCAGCAGTTCGTCGATCTACGGATGTCGTGTCGCCGAACATCTTTTCTTCTCGACCATGGTGGAGCCGAGCGAGGTCAATCGCGATCGCAGTGTGCGCGTCTATAGCGGCGTTCTGAATCGAGGAGAGGAGTGGCAATCCCAGTTGTCCTGGACAAAAGATTCTTGGCCCATGCGCCTTTTCCAATATGGCAACGCGATATTTCCCGACGGGAACAACGCCACCTCGTGCCTTGCCTTGACCACCGTCGCGGTGCAGAAGGATGACATGGTGACGGCCCTCTACCAAGTGCGCTCTTGAATCGGTCTTGCATACCGTATTATGAATCGTTAAAAGCATTGACACGCGGAGAAGCGCAGACGGAGGAGTTCCTCGCTGCGACCGTCGTCAGATTATTCTTGCCTCGTCTTAGCTACTACCGCCGCATCTTCAGCGCCTATCTTCTGGGTGGGACGAGCCACCTCACGTTCTGGCATGAAACTCCCGCGGAAAACCTGCGGGCTCCGTCGCACGAACTGGGCGAGTACTACATGCCATTCGCCGAAAAAGCGGACTACGCAGGCCCCTTCGATGACCACGGGATTCCCCAACTCAACTATCACGGATACATCGGCCTGCAGCATAACCCGATCGCGATTGCTCAATATGGGCTCGGTAATTACAACTTGTGGAAACAAAACGGCGACTCACAGCGGCGCGAGAAATTTTTTCGAATCGCCGACTGGCTGTGCGCGCATCTCGAGCAGAACTCCAGAGGACGCTCGGTATGGCAGCACCATTTTGACTGGGAATATCGTGACACGCTGAAAGCCCCATGGTACTCGGCGCTCGCGCAAGGGCAGGGAATCTCGGTCTTGGTCCGCGCGGGTAAGGAGTCAGACGATCCCAAGTACTTTGAAGCGGCCAGGAGTGCCTTCGCCAGTTTTCAGCTTTCAATCGAACAAGGAGGCGTTGCGTTCACCGATGATGCCGGGGATTTGTGGTTCGAAGAGTACATCGTTTCGCCGCCTACTCACATTTTGAACGGTTTCATCTGGGCCCTGTGGGGAGTCTACGACTATTTTCTTGCCACTCAGGACGATGCTTCGCGCGACCTCTTCACTCGCGGAGTGCGAACCCTGCAACACAATCTGGATTCCTACGACCTCGGATTCTGGTCGCTCTACGAGCAGTCCGGAACCCGGCTTCCTATGGTCGCGAGCCGCTTCTATCACAGATTGCACATCGTGCAGCTACGAGTGATGCATCGCCTGACGGGAGAAGATTTCTTCGCGCGAGTGGCAGACCGCTGGGAGAGTTACGCCCACAGCCGCGCGAATCGGGCTCGCGCTCTCTGCTATAAAAGCGTCTTCAAACTCTGTTACTACTAGACCGCGTGAAGATTCTTTACGTGACGCAATACTATCCGCCGGAGATGGGCGCGCCTGCTGCTCGGGCGTCCGAGCTCGCTCACCACTGGGCCGTGGCTGGACACGATGTTTCGGTGCTCACCGGGTTTCCCAATCATCCCACCGGTGTCGTGCCCGACCAGTGGCGTCCGCGCCTTCGGCGTCTCACATATCGCGAGAAAGTCGACGGCGTAACCGTCTATCGCACTTGGCTCTGGCCACTGCCCAATCGCAAGGCGCATGAACGCATGCGCAACTACGCATCCTTCTTCCTTTCGGCCGCGCTGCGCGGCCTCGCTCTTCCTCGCCCCGATGTCATCATCGCTTCGTCGCCCCAACTTCTCGTCGGCCTCTCGGGCTGGTGGCTTTCCTTCACCCGGCACGTGCCGTTGGTCTTCGAGGTGCGCGACCTCTGGCCCGAGTCTCTGGTTGCGGTCGGCGCTGGAAAAGAAAATTCTCTGCTGCACACCGCACTGTCGAAGATCGCCCGATTCTTGTATGAACGCGCGAACTTGATCGCAGTGGTAACCCCGGCTTTCAAGGAGCACCTGATTCTCCGCTGGCGCGTACCCGCCGAGAAGATCGCAGTCATTGAAAACGGCGTAGAAACCGACCTGTTCAAACCCGCGGACGCCAGTGCGGTCCATGCTGTCCGCAGCGATCTCGGTGCCGAATCCAGGTTTCTGGTCTGTTATGTCGGCACCATGGGAATGGCACACGGTCTCGAGACGCTCCTTGATGCAGCCGCCACACTTCAACGCGAGAATCCCAAAGTTCTTTTTCTGCTTGTTGGCGAAGGCGCAGAGAAAGAGAGGATCAAGGCTCTTGCGACATTGCGCCAACTAACCAACGTAAGATTCCTCGATCAGCAGCCTCGGGAAAAAATTCCGGCCTTCATCTCCGCGTCCGACGCTTGCCTCGTTCTTCTAAAGAAAACCGACGTGTTCAAGACTGTCATTCCGACGAAGATGCTTGAATTCATGTCGTGCGAGCGGCCAGTGATTTTGGCGGTGGACGGTCAGGCCAGGCAGATCCTGGAAGAAGCAGGAGCAGGTCTCGTCATCGAACCCGAAAATGCGGACTCCTTGGCGCAGGCCATCATTCAGCTGTCGTCCAATCCGGAGTTGCGCGAGGTATTCGGAAAGAAGGGAAGAGCCTACATCGTGAAGACGTTTTCGCGATCACGCACCGCGGAGCGATATATCGAAGTGCTTTCGGCTCTGATCGATCCCCGGCGAGACTGAATCTCGCTTCTCCATCTGTATCAAGGGCGAATGCTGTAGATTGAGACGGCCGTGGCTGCATTGATCGCCGCTTCGAACGTCCGGTTTGCCAGAATTTTTCTGGCGCTGACCGGGATGAAAAGAATGTCGTCCGCTTGCAGCGTGATGTCAGGAGCCTTCGCTTCGAGCATCTTCTTGATTTCTACCTTCGACTCCGACATTCCGCTCGGGGTCTTGTGAATGATGCGAGCCGCGCCCAGCTTGGCTGTTTTGTTCGTTCCGCCGGCCAGGGCAAGCGCCTGCAGCACCGTAAGCTGGCCGTTGTCGACCAGCAGGCCGCTAGGCCGCCCCACATCTCCCACGACATAAATGATCGGTGCACGCGGCACCGTGATCGTGTCGCCCGGCATCACGTCCACGTTCTTGCTGGTGTCATCCGCAAGATTTCGAGGAAGTTCCACATGAATCGGTTCCACCTGGTTGCGCCGCAAGATCGCGATCTTGCGCGAGGCTGACGACGTAAACCCGCCGGCCTGCGATACGACTTCATACAGCTTGTGCGACGCCGTGTTTGGATAGATGCCCGGCTTCGAAACCTCGCCGATCAAGGTGACGCCCTGCGACGCGGCATCATCCACGAAGATCGACACGTGAGGATTGCGCACGAATCCGCCATCCTCGAGCCGCTTCTGAATCAGTGTTTGTGCTTCTTCCTGCGTCAGGCCGTCCACATGCACGTAATCGATCAACGGCAGATAGATGTCGCCTGCATTGCTGACTCGGACCTTGCTGGCCAGTTCCGGTACGTTGTATACGCTGACCTCGATGAGGTCTCCGGCCCCCAGTTTCACCATCCCGGACATGTCCATTGCGGTCTTCGCCGGATCGTTGGGCTTCGCCGCTTGCGCGCCAGAAGCGCTGACCGCCGCATCGGGTATCGACTGCGCTGGGGGCAAATTTGATGGGTTACTGTTCTGCAATCCATCGGGGGCGGGCGGCACGGATTGCTGTGCCAAAACTACGGCAGGGATGTTCAGAATGAGAGCAAGGACGAGCAAAGAAAAGTGGCCGCGGAAGGTGCAACCCGAGGTGCCCAACTTCATCAAAAGACCCCTGATCTTGTACGTGAAATTTGAACAAAAGTTTAGCACATACCGCAGCGGTTACCCCTCAATGAATTTAGCCCTCCACATTAGATTTCCACAGCTTTTTCTGGCCCGCAGATTGAACCGACTTCGTGCGCCTGCTAGAGTCGATGCACCCTGCACATCAACAAGGAATCTATTCACTAACTACTAACCGCAGAACGTCGCTGCGATACTTGCGTTTGAAAGTTTGCGCTAGATTGCAGATTTCTCCGGCATGTTCGTCAAGGTGGCGTAGTTGACCGTCATTTACCTGGGATTGTTTTTTTCGGCCCTTCTGCTCGCGTTCGTACTCACGCGGTACGTGCGGGATATAGCCACTTCTCGCGGCTGGGTTGCGGTCCCATCGCAGGAACGACACCTTCACTCCAGCCCATTGCCAAGGCTCGGCGGTGTTGCCATCTTCATCAGTTTCACGCTCTGCATGGGGCTTGGAGCAATTTGGGTTCAGCTTCATCCCAGTCTGCAGACGCCTCACTTCCTCAGGACGCTTGTCACAATCCTGGTGCCGGCAGCGCTGGTATTTCTTCTCGGCGTTTACGACGATCTTCGTGGAGTCGGTCCCTATGTAAAGTTCACGGTGCAGGGAATTGCCGCCACCATGCTTTACGCCGGCGGCCTGCGCATTATCAACATCCCCGTAATCTTCGGCGATCGTCCGTTGCCCTGGTTCGTCGAACTGCTTTTTACGGTTGGGTGGGTGCTCGCCATCACCAATGCCTTCAACCTGATCGACGGCCTCGATGGTTTGGCGGCCGGATCCGCATTGTTCTCGACGATGGTAGTGTTCGTCGTCGCTTTGTTGCACGGTCCGAATCTCGTTGAACTGATGGCCATCGTTTTGGCTGGCGCCATTCTCGGCTTCCTTCGCTTCAACTTCAATCCTGCAACGATCTTTCTCGGGGACTCCGGCAGCTTGTTTATCGGCTTCCTGCTGAGCGCGCTTTCTCTGTACGGCGCGCAGAAGGCCCCGACCATTGTCGCAGTGGCGATCCCGATCGTTTCCTTCGGGTTGCCCATCCTGGAAACGGTTCTATCCGTGATTCGCCGTCTGATCAGCGGCCGCCCGGTCTTCACCGCGGACGCCGAGCACATTCATCACAAGCTGCTGCAGCATGGCATGACGCACCGCCAGGTCGTGATTCTGCTTTATGGCGTGTCGGCGATTTTTGCCATGTTGAGTCTGTTCCTGCTCTGGCCGACTGGGAGCTCGCTGGGCCTGGTGCTTTCCGTCCTCGGCATCGGCATCTGGATTGGCGTCCAGCATCTCGGATACCTCGAGTTCGGAGAACTTGCCCGTGTGGCCCACCGAACGCTCGACCAGCCTCAAATCTTTGTGAACAACCTGGCAATTCGTCGTGCTAGCGAAGAACTCAAGGTCGCCCGCGACTACGAGCAAGTGCGCCGCATTCTTCTCGCTGCCTTTGGCAGCAACGATTTCGACTCGTTCGAACTGCGTCTCGACACGCTGCCCGGAGAACTCGTTGCTTTCGAACGGATCGCATCTCCTTCTGCCGGTCACACGCTGAACTCATTTCGCTGGAGCAAGCCCGGCGTTCCGAAAGATCTCGACGGCCGCGCCTGGACCATTTCTCTTGATCTCGTCAGCTCCGGCAATCGCCATTGCGGATCGCTCGTGGTTTACCGCCTCTACTCACGGCGCAATCTTCAGCTCGATGTGAACCTTCTCACTGGAGCATTTCCCACCGCTCTGGCCGATGCACTCGACCGCACTCTTGCCCACTCCGCCGTCATCGCGATGCAAGAGCAACCTTCGCTGATTACTGCCCAGGCCGGATAGCCCGCTAGACCTCACGCCCGAGCAGATACAATCTCTGAGTTCCGAAACCACTTCCTGATGCATATTCTTCACGTCGTCGGCGCCCGTCCGAATTTCATGAAGGCAGCGCCCGTCTTGCGGGCCCTGTCGGCGCATCAGGGCGTGCTGCAATCACTTATTCATACTGGCCAGCACTACGACGCTGCCATGTCGACGGTATTTTTCGAGCAGCTCGAAATGCCCCACCCTGATTGCAATCTGGAGGTGGGCTCCGCGACGCACGCCCAACAAACCGCGCGCATCATGATGGCCTTCGAACCGGTCTTGCTCGATCGCAAGCCCGATCTCCTGCTCGTCTATGGTGATGTCAATTCCACCGTTGCCGCCGCTCTCGTGGCTTCGAAACTTGGAATCCCCATCGGCCATGTCGAGGCTGGACTGCGCTCCGGCGACCGCAGCATGCCCGAAGAAATCAATCGCATCCTCACCGATCAGCTTTCTGAAATGCTTTTCACGCCTTCCGCCGATGGCGATGCCAACTTGCTGCGCGAAGGGATTCCTCAGGAAAAGATTCACCGGGTCGGCAATGTAATGATCGACTCGCTGGTGCGGCTGCTTCCGAAAGTTTGCCAACATGCTTCGACCGATCCATCTTCGCCATACGCACTCGTCACATTGCATCGCCCTTCGAACGTCGACGACTTGCCCTGGCTTCAAGAACTTCTTGCCACGGTGATGGAGCTCACCGCAAAGCTCAGCGTCATCTTCCCGGTGCATCCGCGCACCCGTCTTCGATTGGACTCGCTTCCAAACGCATTCGCCGACACGGCGCGTCTGCGTTTGCTGGAACCGTTGCCTTACCTGGAATTTCTGGCTCTGCAAAAACACGCCTCGATCGTGATTACCGACTCGGGAGGAATTCAGGAAGAGACGACATATCTCGGCGTGCCTTGTCTCACAGTTCGGGAGAACACGGAACGGCCGATCACAATCGAACAGGGTACCAATCAGCTTGTAGGGCGTGATCTAGCTAGGCTAAAGAGTGCTGCAGTTGAAGCTCTGGCGATGCAGAAAAAGGGAACAGAACCCGGGGCGCGCAGCATTCCCTTGTGGGATGGACACGCAGCCGAGCGCATCGCACAGATCATTGTGCGACGGCTCGCTGGTTCATAATTGCAGGGGAGAACTGCCGACTAAAGCTTCGCGCTGGCGTAAGAGTTGATTTCGCAGTTGAGGCAAACTTCTTCAAAGGCTGGTGCTGTCCATTCCATAAATCCCCCAGCGGTCCAGGTTGGACCGTGAAATATCTAGGTCAGAATAGCCCAACCGCCTTGTCGAAGCAATCGTCTTTACAAAAAAGTGGCCTAAGCAGTTCTTCCCCTCACGGACTCGACGAAGGATGCAAAATCCTGCACACTGTCCGCGCAAGTAGCTGAGTTTCAAGCCCCTTTTCCACACGGAGGAACCAGTGCCGTCACTTTTTTGCAGGCTTTTCCCTGTTTACATTCAGCAGCACTAACGGGAAGCGAGGACGGACCCTAAAATGTTTGGCAAGACTGTTTATGGCACCACGTTTAAGGACGTTAATTTTGTCCCTTTGCAGTCCGCCAGTTTTTGTGTCCAGTGTGAGCTGATCAGCACCAGCAATAAGCCTTATTGCTTGGCTTGCGGAAGTCAGGCGATGGTTGGCCTCTCACGCATACTTGGCGGCTCGCTGCGCAACCAGCAGTCGGCGCACCTGATCACCGACGTTGAGCTTGATAGTCTGGTGCGCGACTTGCTGCGCACCGTACCAGATCCTCAAGCGCTCAACCCAGCCGACCACTCGCGGATGCCGTCGCTCGCGCAGCGAAGCCAGCTTCGTCTTGCCACCGCTGCTCATCCCGCGTCGGGATTCCGTGCTGTGTCTCTCAACGAAGAAGTCGAAATTCATCCGGCGGAATTAGATCTGGAGCCCGCGATCAGCGCCATTACCGAGCGTGCTCAACACCTCACCCGCGCCACGGGAGCCGCTATCGCGCTTCGCGCGGGAGACGAAATCGTCTGTCGCGCCCGCGCCGGGCGCACCGCTCCTGACCTCGGTGTCCGGCTGCAAACCGATGCCGGCATCTCGGCGGAGGCAGTCCGTTCCGGCGAGATCATGCTATGTCACGACGCCGAACGTAATCCCCGCGTCGACCTGGCGAGCTGCCGGAGACTTGGTGTCCGTTCAATCCTGGTTTCTCCTTTGCGCCATTACCGGCGGACGTTGGGAGTCTTCGAAGTTCTGTCGTCGTCGCCGGGCGCGTTCGACGAACGCGATGTGGCCACCATGCAATTGCTTTCCGGCATGATGGTTGCAGCGATTTCCCGCATCTCCAGCCTGCATCGGGAGCAGGTCATGCGGCAAGCAGGCTAAGCGCTGTTAACGCGGATTCCGAAAGAGATCATTACAGGCCCTAATGATTTCATTCCTTGCTGACTTTTCCACATTCCGCGCTAATATGGTGTTACACGATTTTGGGCTCCCCATGTCTTCCATAATTTCGTTGGTCCCTGCGACTCCCAACCGCCGGCGGCGGGTGCGACACAAGATTCAGACGCCCGCGTACGCAAGCTTTGCTGCGGATCCCAAGGGCGCCATGCTCGATCTCCACGAGATTGTTGATATCAGCGAAGAAGGCATTGCCATCCAGTGCCACACGCCCCTCGAAGTTGAGACACGCCTGAATTTATGTCTTGATCTGGCAGATTGCCCAGAACACATCTACACGACCGGCCACGTGATCTGGTCCGACCGATCTGGGCGTGCGGGACTTCGTTTCGCTGATCTTCCTTCCGACTCCCTTTCCCGCCTTCGAGAATGGCTCTTTGTAAATGTCATGGCGGGGGTCGCCAACAGCGAAGGGGATATTTCCACCACCGTTTCACGCGAAGCCAGCCCTCCTCGGCCGAGTTACACCGACGCGCTGGCGACCGTCACTGCCGTGCAGCGACAAGTGGAGGCTCTCGGGCCCAACCTTGCCGGCGCTCTGCAATTGATCGCCGAACGCGCTCTAACCTTGGTTCGTGCCTCCGGGGCTGCGATCGCACTGGCAGACAAAGATCAGGACTTCATGGTTTGCGGCGCTAGCGCAGGCGGTGAGGCTCCACCCGTTGGCGCGCGCTTGCAAGTGGGATCGGGCTTCTCCGGCGAGTGCGTGAAATCCGGCAAAGTACTGCGATGCGATGACGCTGAGGTGGATGTTCGTGTCGATCAGGAAAGCTGCCGCGCTTTGGGCGTGCGATCGATCGTCGCCGTTCCCGTCCGTGTGGATCAGAAATCCGTCGGCCTGATCGAAGTGTTTTCCGGCGACCCCAATGCGTTTTCCGAAATTGATGGCCGCGTGCTCCAGCGGTTCAGCGAGGTCGTTTTGGGCGCGGTCCACCGTGCCGCGCAACCGCAGGATCTGCCATCGCGACCCGCGGAGAAGACCGAGGTCTTCGCTCCTCCGCAGGGAAGTATTCTATTCGCGGCCGCCGATGCACAAAAGGCGAAGGACGAACAAAACGAAGCGAAGCTCGCCACTGTCGATAAGAAATCCGATTCAGACGAAGATGCCGACCCCGGCATCAACTTGCCGAGTTCGCAATTGATCATTCTCGTCTGCGCCGCCGCTACGATTGCGCTGTTGCTTGGATACTATGCGGCACCCGTCCTTCAGAGCGATGTAGTTCCCTGGGTTCAGCAAAAATTTCACGGCCGTTCCAGCCCGCAGTTGCCTACGGTCCTTGCGTCGACTCAGGCTCCCAAGTCCGATTTTTCGCCCAACATTCCGAATCCCGCGGTCGAGACCGCTTCCTTCGAGCAACTGAAGCAGATGGCTGAAAAGGGAGATCCCGTCGCCGAAAACGCAGTAGGTCTGCGTTACGCAACCGGCGAAGGTGTGAGACTCAACGAGAGCGAGGCCGTTCGCTGGTTCACCAAAGCCGCCGAGTTGGGTAACGTCTCAGCTCAATCAAAGCTTGGATCGATTTACTTCAGCGGCCGCGGCGTTGTTCAGGACGCCAATCGCGCCTATTTCTGGATGGTAGTGGCCCGGTCCAGTGGCGATGACGCGAGCAAAACCCTTTCGCCATTTGTCAGAGCCCGCCTCACCCGCGCCCAGGTCACCGCCATCGAACTCGATGCCGAGCGCTGGATGCAACAACACCGCCCCTACGAAAAGCCCGCCGCCGGCCAACTAAAAGCCCGCAACTAGCCCTGTCATCGTGAATGCCGTGTCATCCCGAGCCAAGTGAAAGACCCATGCAGCTAGTATACGTCGCCACGATTGCGGAACTCGATGAAGCGCTCGACAACCGGGTCTACAATATTCACAAGAGGTCTTAGTGCCCACCCTGCGCGACATCGTTGACCAGAAAGTCCGTGAGGCCGACCACTCTCTTTACGAGAAACTGGAAAACCATCGCGTCCGCTGCTTTTCCTGCGGTCATTGCTGCCCCATTCCTGAAGGACAGCCGGGCGTCTGCAAGGTGCGCTTCAACCGGGGCGGCACCCTCTACGTTCCCTGGGGATACACAGCCGGCATGCAGTGCGATCCCATCGAGAAGAAGCCATTCTTCCATGCGTATCCCGGAGCTCTTGCCTACAGCTTTGGCATGCTGGGATGCGATCTGCACTGTGGGTATTGCCAGAATTGGGTGACATCGCAGGCCCTGCGCGATCCCAATGCCGTGTCTCCTCCATTACCGGTCACTCCTGAATCTCTCGTCCGCGACGCCGTTGCGCAAGGCGCGAAAGTTCTGGTCAGCACTTACAACGAGCCGCTGATCACGAGTGAATGGGCCGTCGCCATCTTCAAGGAGGCCAGGGCAGCCGGACTGCTTACCGGGTTCGTCTCCAACGGTAACGGCACTCCGCAGGTTCTCGAATATATTCGTCCATGGGTCGATCTCTACAAGGTGGACCTCAAGAGTTTCGACGACCGCCACTACCACGAACTGGGTGGGCGCATCGGTCCCATCCTCGACAGCATTCGCCGCATTTACCGCATGGGACTATGGCTCGAGATCGTCACGCTCCTCATCCCGGGCTTCAACGACTCGGACGATGAGATTCGCAAGCTCACCGAGTTCATTGCCGGAGTTTCGCCCGACATTCCATGGCACGTCACCGCCTTTCACGCTGACTACAAAATGCAAGGCGACGGCCAGCGAAACACCACGCCCGAAGACCTTCTGCGCGCCGCCGAGATCGGGCGCAGCGCCGGTCTGCGTTACATCTATGCCGGAAATATTCCGGGCCAGGTAGGCGGCCTCGAAGACACGCCATGCCCACAGTGCAACCAGACCGTGATTCGCAGGTATGGATACCAGATCGAAGATTACGCGCTCACTCCGGATGGCTGCTGCCCGAGTTGCGCTTATCCGATCCCGGGCCGCTGGGCTGCGAAATTTGACGGACAGATTACCTCCCGCCCTTTCCGCCCGCATAAGCGCTCCCATTTATTTACAATCACAAGTCGTTGATTCAGACAGTGGAGCCAACTCAATTCGTTAATGTGGGGCCTCCTTTCCGGTCAAATTTGCCAGAGGTGGGGAGTTAGTGGATCCACGCGAATGATTGAAGTCCGCCGAAACCATGCGTAAGAAATTGGCCACAGTATTCGCGAGCCTGGTGATTCTCACCTCCTGCTCGCCGCGCGACTTTCTCACCCGCCGCCTTGCCACTGCTCTCATCGCCAGTTCGGATACGTTCAAGTCCCCGCAGGAATACGTCCTGCACATGGGCGTTCTATCCAACAAGGAATATCTCTCGCCCGAATATCTTGTACTTCAGCGCCACGGATGGATCTCGGTAACTTCGTCCACATGCCCGCCCGGCATTGTGCCCGCGCCTTGCTGGAGCGTTCTTCTGACGCCGTCTGGAGTCGAAACCGTTCGCACTCTCGTCGCCGATGAAGAGGCGCGTAAGCCTTCGATTACAATTCCGGTCGCAAAGCGTGAACTCATCGGCGTGACCGGCGTGAGCAAGCAGGGCAGCATCGCCGATGTCGAATTTACCTGGAAGTGGCTTCCCATGAACGAAGTCGGCGACGCGCTCTTTTCCGGTGACCTGCATTACAAATCCATCGTCGGCTTTCGCCAGTACGACGACGGATGGCGCCTCGAGCCCATCACCGCTCACACCCGCCAGACCATGGACGATGCTCTGAAAAACGCCGAGCCCGTCTCGTGACAACATTCTCCGAGCCCGTCCAATCAACATCGGCGGGCTTCCTGAAATGGCTGACACCGCGCCGCCTGCGCGCACAAGCCATCGTCGTCGCTCTCTGCCTGTGGGGAGTTTGTGCCGTCGACTACGCTACGCCCGGCCTCTTCGATCGCGCCGGCAACATCAAGTTTCAGGATTTCTTGCCTATCTACATTTCCGCCCGTCTGATCGCGCAACACCGTTCGGCTGAACTCTACGATTACGCGCTCGAGCAACGCGAAGTCGAGCAAATCACCGGCCGCAGCACTTCGGTCCGCGTCCCGAATTTCTACGGACCGCAAGTCGGCCTGCTTTTCGTTCCTCTCGCGACACTCCCATTTCTTACCGCAGCTTCAGTCTGGGTCGCTCTGAGTCTGCTGATCTATTTTGTATGTGTCTTCGCGGTCTTGAAGCGCTGTCCAAGTCTTGCGGCTCATTCAGGATTGGTCTGGCTGTCGGCGATCGCATTCCCGCCTCTTTTTCATCTCTTCGTGCGCGCTCAACTCTCCGCTCTGCCTCTCGCCTGCTTCACAGCCGCGTCGCTCGCCTTTCACTCACGGAAGCCGCTTCTGGCAGGCGTCGCATTGGGATTGCTGATGCTCAAACCACAATTCCTGGTCGCGCTCCCGCTGATCTTTCTGCTCGCGCGTTCGTGGAGCTCACTCGCGGGATTGCTTTTGTCCGCCGCAGCGCAGCTGGGTGTTGCTCGCATCTGCTTCGGACCGGGCGTGATGCACGGATATTTCGACATGCTTCTTCACCCCGCCCGTTGGATTGCCACCGCTGAACTTGCACTCGCTCCCATCCAGATGCATTCACTGCGTTCGTTCTGGTCGCTGCTCGTTCCATGGCAGCCAATTGCTTTGCTGCTCTACGTGTTCAGTTCGCTGGTTGTGATTGCATTCGCGACATCCATCTGGAATTCAAAGCGCCCGCTCCCAGTTCGCTTTTCCGCGCTGGTACTGGCGGCGGTCCTTACGAATCCGCATCTGCTTGTCTACGATCTACTCGTCCTCGCTGTCGTCATCCTGCTCCTCGCGGACTACGCACTATCCCACCAGCAGGAGCGAACGTCGCCTCCTATTCGCGTCTTGACGTACATGGCCTTCCTCCTTCCACTGTTCGGTCCGCTCGCGCGGTGGACCCACATCCAGCTTTCCGTCATCGCGTTCACCGTTTTGCTGTGGATTCTCTGGCGTTCGCGCGCCGACTTCACGCAACCTGTCGCGGGATTCTCATCATCCTGCGCATAACATCGATGCTTCCCGTCCCACTCGACTTGCCTCCAGCGAATCCCGCGATGTATAAACCTTTTTCCCACCGGGAACCCTATGCCCATAAGAAGATATGTCTTGGCTGTCACGCTGATTCCGATTTGTGTTCTCGCTCTGGCCGCTCAAACCAAGCCGAAGCTCACGCTCGACGAGTTCTTTAACTCCGTCGGCTTTTCGGGCGTCGAAATCTCCCCGGACGGTAATTCCGTAGTCTTCGCAACCGAGCGCGCCGATTGGGACCAGCAGATCTTCCGCACCGATCTCTGGCTCTACCGCGACGACGGCAAGCCCGGTTCGCCAATTCCGCTGACCCAGTCCGGCCACGATTCCGACCCCCAGTGGTCGCCCGACGGGAAATGGATCGCTTTCCTCTCTGACCGCAAGACCGGAGCAGGGAAGTCCGACGAATCTGACTCCGATGCAAAGGATGAGTCCACCAGCCAGATCTACCTGATCTCTCCCCATGGCGGCGAAGCTTTTCCCGTGACACAGGGAGAAGAAGAGGTTCACGCATTCGCCTGGTCGCCGGATTCGCGGACAATTTATTTTTCGACCGGCCAGCCTTGGAGCAAGGCGCAAAAGGATGACTACAAGAGGGACTGGAAAGATGTCGTGGAATATCGCACCGCCGAGCGCGGCGACACGGTCTTCGCCCTCGATCTCGAGACAGCCATGGCTCGCCACGCTTCCGACCCGCAGACCGTTGACAAAAAAGAAGGACAGCCCGAGCCGCAGCCCGATCTCACTCCCGGCACTCGCGCTATCGCAACCAGCGCTTTCCGCGTCGACCATCTGGTCACTTCCCCCGACGGCCACAAGCTCGCGTTCCTTTCCAACGCCATCAATCAACGCGAGGAAAAATACCAAGACGTCGAACTTTACTTGATCGATCTCAGTGCGACGCCGATCGCGGGCGGAAGCACACCCACTCCGGTCGTTCCGCGCCAGGTCACGAAGAACGAAGCGGTCGAGGTCCATCCCCGCTGGGCCAGCGACAATCGCCACGTCTTTTTCGAAGTCGAAGTCGGGGACGTTGCCGGACCTTACCGCGATTACCAACCTCACCTCTATTGGGTGGACACCGAATCCGGTTCCGTCGAGCAGTGGGACAAAGCCTTCGTCGGACCCGTCGAGCGCTACGTCGTGACGGGAGACAAGGTACTCGCGTCGGCGCGACTCGGAACTGAAGTCCAGATGTACTCGATTGCCAAACCGACGGACTCCTTGCGCCGAATCAGCCAATGGCAGGGAACATACTCAACGATCTCTGTGGCGGAGCATTCTCCCAAGGTCGCCTTTATCTACTCGTCCCTCGGCAAGCCCGAAGAAATTTATCTCGCCGGCTCCTCTGACAAGATCGATCAAGCGCGCCCGATCACGTCGTTTAACAAGCTGTTCACGGAGCGCGATTTACCGCAAGGCAAGCCCTACCAGTGGAAGGCCGACGATGGGACCACGGTGGAAGGTATGTTGATTTATCCACCGGGCAAGTTCGAGGCGAAGCATTTGCCCTTGCTGACCCTCATCCACGGAGGTCCCGCCGACGCCGACGGCAACAACTTCAGCGCAGACTGGTACAACTGGGCTGGGCTCGCGGCCACCAACGGGTGGCTAGTCTTTCGTCCCAACTACCGCGGCTCCACCGGGTATGGCGACAAGTTCCTGATGCAGATCGTTCCGGTGCTGGTCTCGCGTCCGGGCAAGGACATTCTTGAAGGCGTCGACGCGCTGGTGAAAGATGGGATCGCCGATCCTGACCACCTCACCATCGGCGGCTACAGCTATGGCGGATACATGACCAACTGGCTCATCACCCAGACCACACGCTTCAAGGCCGCGGTCACAGGCGCAGGGGCGGTCGAGCACGTCGGCAACTGGGGCAACGACGACACCACATTCGACGACGCATATTTTCTCGGCGGACGTCCGTGGGAGGCGCAGCAGCGCTACCACGACGAAGCCGCGATCTTCCAGATGGACAAAGTCAAAACTCCCACGCACATGGTCGCGGGCGCGGACGATATCCGCGTGGCTGTGCTCGAAGATTATTTGTTAGAGCACGCGCTCTATTCCCTCGGGATTCCAAACAAGCTGTTGGTCTTTCCCGGTGAAGGCCACGGCCTCGGCAAAAATCCCTGGCACGGAAAAGTAAAAGTCCGCGAAGAACTAAAGTGGCTGGAGAAATACGGCGGTGCTCCGGCCGTGAACTAGGTGTAGGGGCGGACGCATTCGTCCGCCCCGAGGAGCGGAAGCGACGAGTGTGACACCCGCAATCTACTCGCTGCGCAAACCTAAACGAGGTAAGGCAAGCCATGCAATAAGGGCAGGCTCGATAGACGTCACGGAATGCGACGAATGCCTCCCACTTGAGGCACGATCAATGTCTGATGACCCCTCCCCATATTCGCCTAACGATTGACGCATAACTCGTGTACACATATACGGTGTTAATGAACGTGACGCTATCGATTGATGATCAGATTGTGGCGCGAGCCCGCAAAAAGGCGGAGGCCCTCGGCAAGAGTCTGAATCAACTGGTTCGTGACTACCTGCAGACAATTGCGGGAGGGGACGACCCAGAGCGCACCATTGAGGAGTTCAAGCAACTCTCAGGTCAGGGCCACTCCCGCGGATGGCGCTTCAACCGCGACGAGATTCACAATCGCCGATCGTGATTTCTATCTATCGCAGAGTGTAGCTTCTTCGATTCAAATGTCCCACCTTCACCGTCTTCACGGCATTTCGTTCTGGGACGCTCTGGTCCTTCGCGCCGCCAAGCAGACCGGCTGCGGCGTTCTCTTGTCAGAGGATATGCAAAGCAGCCGGGAGATTGACGGTGTTCGGATCCTGAATCCCTTTTCCACATCCTCCCCGTGACATCCAATCTTGCGCCCCCCGCTTCCATTCAGCAATGATTGTCGAGGCCGTGACTGTGAGCGCAGAAGCGTATTCCCACAACGGGACTTGTAGCGGTTGAATTCGCCCGTAAGTTCTTTGACATCAACATTTTGCCCGTAAGTGATTGTGTATCATAGATTTCTTCGCGATTTGACGCTAAATCGTTGTTTCAATAGATCGAGGGGGGAGGGGGATACCCTGCGACCCCGGTTCGATTTTCTTTTCGGGAAATTGACCAGGCACCGTCGCGAGCTTTGGAAAGGACCTCCCGGGCTCTACTATTTGTGATCGTAAGGCTGATAGACTCGTCGAAACAACGAAATCTGAAGCGCCTGCGGGTGCTGCCATTCACCGCCAAAGCAAAAAATGATCAATCGCGACTGGCTTGAGTGGAATCTGTCGCCCCATCCTGATTGGAGAGTACGTGGTCATATTGCAAAACCCAGCGCCGATCTGTCCTCTCTGCGGAAAGCCTGTGACGCTTGAGACCAGCAATACAGACAGCAATGGCGCGGCGGTTCACGAGCATTGTTACGCCGCCAAAATCGCGGAGAAAAATCGCGAAACCAATCCCTCGGAATAGAGAATGTCCCGTCTCTCAACTCTCTGATCGCGAATCCAATCCCACACCCATTCTTTCCTCCAGTTGCTTGCGATAACGCCGGCTGAGCCGAACTCGTGCGCCATTGTCGAGGACGAGTTCGTACTCGCCGTCCTCGCGCAGCTTCAGGCTGCGGACGCGATCGAGTTTCACGATGCTCGATCGATGCACCCGACAGAAGATATTGGGATCGAGATCCTGCTCCAGGTCCGACAAACTGCGTCGGAGCAGATGGCTTTTCGTACCCACATGCAGGCACGCGTAGTAGTCCGCGGCTTCGATCCAGTCGATGTCGGCGATCTTCACAAAGCACACTTCACCTGCGCTTTTGACCACGACCCGTTCCAGCTTCCGGGGTCGGTTCTCGCCGCGATTCATCCCGCGAATCCGTTGCTTGGCGCGCCCGAGCGCCAGTTCGAAGCGCGCGTTGTCGAAAGGTTTCAGCAGATAGTCGAGCGCTCCGGCTTCGAAGGCACGCAACGCGTACTGGTCATACGCGGTAACGAAGACAATTGCGGGAGGCAACTCCGTACCGAGCATCTCGATGACGTCGAATCCATCGCACTCGGGCATTTGCACGTCGAGGAAGAGCAGGTCCGGATGTGTGACGCGAATCTCTCCGATCGCTTCCGTTCCCGAGCCGCATTCGCCGAGCAGATCGATTTGCGGGTCGCGCCGCAACAGCACGGAGAGATTGCTGCGAGCCAGCGGTTCGTCGTCGGCGATCAGTGTGCGAATTTTAGAAAGGGAATCGTCGGAGCGCACCGGTTCCGATCTCGACTTTCTTGATTCAGCTAGATAATAAACTTGGCAAGATCGCGGAAGCTCCGCTCAGGACGATGCGCGGTCCGAATTCACCAGCTCAGCCGAACTGGTTGGATCAATCGCCTCGTCGCCTCGCTTCGATTCGGTTGCAACGAACGGCACGGAAATCGAAGTTTCGACGCCTCCCGGAGCGCGGTTGCACATGCTTAGATGAAAAGCCTTGCCATACAAGCCTTGGAGGCGAGTCTGCACATTCGCCATCCCAATTCCCGTCTGACTTTTCTCCCAATCTGGCGGCAAACTCGGACCATCGTTGTACACACGCAGCGTCAACGTTCCATTCGAGCGAGAGGCAGCGATGCGAATCGCTCCACCCTGCACACGCTTGGCAATGCCATGCTTCACCGCATTCTCGACCATGGGTTGAAGAATCAGGCTGGGAACCTGCGCGCAGAGAAGTTCGGCTGGTACATCGACGGTGAATTGCAGGCGTTCGGCAAAGCGAGCCTTCTGAATGTCGAGATACCTTTGCGAGAATTCCAGTTCCTCCGCGAGCGGAACCTGCTGGCGATCGGAGTCTTTGACCACGCGGCGGAGGAAGTCGCTCAATTCGGCGATCATGCTCACCGCCGCATCGTTGCGGTTTTCCCGCACCAGTCCCGCAATGGCGTTCAACGTATTGAACAGAAAGTGCGGTTCGATCTGGCGGCGTAAGGCGTTGAGCTGCGCTTTCGAAAGCTGCTCGTTAAGCCGAGCCGTCTCGGTCTGCTGCAAGGCGAACTCTTCCCGCGTCCGCAGGATGTGGCCAACGAGCAGGATCATGCCGTAAAGCACGACGTACGAAAGCAATCCGCCATAAAACTTGTGCAGCCAAAGCTGCGAAAACGGACCGGATCCCGACGGGTATGCCCAGGGATTGAGAACCAATTCCCACACAGCAACCCACATGGCATAAATAAGGCCTATGCCCACGCAGGCGATGAGATGCGCGATCCACGTGGATGCTTTCTTCCATTGCGAGGGCGGAAAACTGCGGCTCAGGCTCAGGACCAGCGGAGTCGCCAGCATCCACGGCAACCACGAAAAGAAGAGCGTGGCGAACAGTCGTGCCCAGTAATGATGCATGCCTTCGGCGCGCATGACGAAGACATTCTGGGTCGCGTCGAACAGACCTGCACCCGCAAAGATGGCTGCAATCCAGAACCACTGCGGCATCTCTTTCCGGGTGCGCCTCGCGTCCATATGCTGAATCGTATGCCAGGAACGGGAGGAAAGGCGAATTTTGCAGCCAGCGGCCGGATTCCTGCAGCCGATGGTATGGCGTTCAGTGAAAGAGCGCGCGATACTCCCACGCATGATGACGAAACCAATAACTCTGCTGCTTGCTGTGGTGGTGCTGCTGTCGTCGGCTGCTTTGTTGAAATCAGCGCCCCTGCCTGCTTCGGGTCCGGAATATACCAGTGACGCGCAACTCAAGTTCCCCGAGAACTATCGCCAGTGGGTTTATCTGTCGACGGGTTTCGATATGAGCTACAGTCCGGATGCCATGCAGATGGACCATCACATGTTCGACAGCGTCTTCGTGAATCCCGAATCCTACAAGGCGTTTGAGGAGACTGGAACCTGGCCCGACAAGACGATGCTGGTGCTCGAAGTCCGCAAAGCAGAAGGAAAGGGATCGATTAACCAGCGCGGGAACTATCAGGGCACGGAGCTGATGGGACTCGAAGTTCACGTGAAGGACGAGGCGCGCTTCCAGGGCAAATGGGCATTCTTCGGCTTCGGCGAGGGCAAGACTGCGAAGATGGTCCCCACAACGGCGGAGTGCTACAAGTGTCACGCGGAACATGCGGCGGTGGACACGACGTTCGTCCAGTTCTATCCCACGCTCCTGCCCGTTGCGAAGAACAAGGGAACCTTGAGCGCGGGATACGTGAAAGGCAATGCAGGGGCTGCACAAAAGTAGGACTTAAGTTTGAGTTGGATCGTTGGGAGTGGAGCTATTTCGAAGCAGCTGCGCTGGCCAGCTTCAGGCCGCGAGAGCTTGCGGCGTACCGGGCGATTCCTTTGTACAGCGCCTCAGCAATCTGTTCGCGGTAGACGTCGCTGCGAAGCTTCTGTTCGTCGGTCGGACTGCTGACAAACGAAACCTCGGCGAGAATTCCGGGCATGGCACTCTCTGTCAAGACCACGAAGCCGGCTTCCTTGATCCCGCGATCCCGCAGGCCGGGATTCTGCACCGATAGCGTCCCATACAACGAACGCTGCACACTGAGCGCAAGCCTGCGTGACTGCTCGATACGATCGTGAAGGTCGGCGGGAGAAAGTGCCGGCGTCAAAGCGTTCTTCAGAGTTCCAGCGACGGAGTGAGCATCGGCATCTTTGGTGCCCGCATCTTTCGATCCGGGAGCGGAGAAGGTGTTGGTGTAGTAGGTTTCGACTCCGCGAGCCGAAGGCAGGTCGCTGTAGTTCGCGTGCACCGAAACGAACAAATCGGCTTGTGACTGGTTGGCGACTTCGGCGCGTTCGTCGAGCGGAATGTAGTTGTCGTCCTGGCGCGTGTAGATCACGTCGCTGCCGAGGCGGCTCTGCAGGAGTTTGCCCAGCCGCTGGGAAATCTCAAGCACCACGTCTTTTTCAAGCAGCCCGCGTCGACCGACCGTGCCAAGATCCCAGCCTCCGTGACCGGCGTCGACGACGATGCGCATTTTTGGAACTCTGGAGCGCAACTGCAAATCCTCTTTCGTCGGAGGCGGAATCACGATCGCGAGCTTGCTGGTGTCCGTCGTGGGAGCGTTCGGGAACAAGTTCACCGCGCTCTTCGGCGCCGATCCGACCTTACGTACTTCTACGATGAGACGGTAGGGATTCGATTCCAGCTTCACGGAGAAGTTCGTGTTTGTCTTGGTTTCGAGAACGATGCGAGTCATCCCTGCGACGGGCTGCGCGAGACGAACGCGGCTGATCAACAGGTCCCCGATTTCGATGGCTTTGCCGCTCAGTTCTGGTGAAAGCTGGGTGTCGTGCAGGTCGAAGTAAATCCGATCTGGGCCTGTCAGGCGGTGAGCTTCATACTGCACCTGATCTTCGAGGTCGAGCACAACCGTGCTTGAATCCGGCGAGGACCAGTGGCGCACTCCTGTCACGTGCGGAAACTTCGAAGACTCTTCGGACGTTGCTGGAGCGGTGCCGGCTGAATTCGGTTCCGACGTAGCGTCTGTGCTTAACGGTGTCGTTGCCACCCCGGTATTCGTAGGAGAGGCCGTGGACGATGCGGCACTCGATCCCGCCGAGACCGTTTGTTGAACTGCAGGTTCGTTGTGAACGATCGCGCTATTCAGTTGCGCGGTCTTCAGCTTCCATAGAACCCCGGCTACGAATGCGACCAGCACTACGATGCCGACGAGCAGAGCGGGCTTGCCGAAAAGCCACGGTTTCGATTCCGGTTCAGCACCGAAGGTGAGCTGCGGTTCTGTAGGAGTTTCCTCGGTTGCAATGGACGGACCAGGCGCTGCAACTTGCTCAGCAGCCGCTTCTGGCGCGGAAACTCCCAACGGCTTGGCTGGATCTTCCAACGCCACAGTTACCGCGACTGGTATTTCAGGCGCTGGTGCAGGCTTCGTCCTGGATAAAGCCAAGAGAAGATCCGGCGGAAGAACAGGTAAAGGTTGCGTTATGGCGGCTGGTGGCGGCGAATCCGGCGCCTTGATCGAATCCAGCTTTGCCTCCGCTGCCTGGGCGGATTGGGCGAATCGGTCTTCGTCCTCAGGCTTGAGCGCGGAAAGTACTAGTTCCGCGAGCAGAGTCAGGTTGCTGACATCGGTTTCGTTGAATCCAAATGGCCAGGAAGAGAAGGCTTCCAGGACGCCGATCACCCGTCTGCGGCCGCAAAGCGGCACCGCAACCATGGAGCGGGCGCCCAGCTTGCGGCAAGCCTGCAGGTTCACGCGCGGATCGGTCTCTGTATCGTCGCAGTTGACCACCTGCGCGGTGCGGAAGCAGGCTCCGGAGAAAGCGGAGTCGCGGTCGATGCGGGCTCCGACATCCGGCCGGACAATGCCCGCGGCGGCCCGCAGGACGATCTCGTCATTTTCCGCCAGCGCAATGGCCAAACCATCGGCGCCAGTGATGGCAACGGCCCGCTCGGCGACCAGCTTCAGGACTTCATCAAGGATGAATTGCTCGGTCGGCTCAAACTCTGTAGCGGGAGTCTTGGAATCAAAAACTGTGTGAGGCGCTGCCAGCGCCCGCCTGCGGCGCACCTGGTCGTGCAGCGACGAGAAACCAAGCAGCGCCTGGAGTGCGTCCTGCGAAGTGGACGGCTGAAGAAGGTCCTCGCGAGATGCGTCGACAATGGCGAAGCCATGGTCGGAAGTCGGCCATGCAGGCACACCGATGCCTGCGTCTGGATTGCTCGACTCTACGTCCGGCTTGGTTGTCGGAGTCGCCATCTAGAGATAGCTCATGAGTAAGTTATCGGTCTTTTGGCCCACTTGCAATTACACGAACATGCCCTTTCAGACATGCCCTTTAGTTTGGGAAATCCCACTTTTCGTCATTCCGTATAAAAGGGGAACGCTGCGTTGTGATTCCAGGGGAGGAGTAGAATCTGCGAACCTTCGAACTCAGGCGTCGCAGAGAGTTTGCTCGAAAAATCGAATTCTGTACAGCGGGACTTTTGAATCGCGATTCCAACAGGCGATTTTGAATCCGGACCCAAAGGCATAAGCTGATCGAAACCGGGCAACTCAATCTTATCCCGAGTTCACGGGTTGCAAGAAGACCGAATGGCCCAACCGCGTAACCGAAGTGCCATAAGTTCCAGGGTCTCGGCCGGCATCGTCATCGGCATGCTCGCCATGATGGTCGTTCCGGCAACGATCGCCCTGCGCTCGGTGCGGGTTCCGGCAGCGCTTCAGATCCAGCCCAACGCGACGCCTCATGGATATACGTGGAGCCTCCTGCTTTTTATCGTGCCCATTATTGGGATCGCGGGATGGTTCCTGCCGAGCGAAGGGCTAGAGGTCCCGCATAAGGCCTTCTGGCGGACGCTCGGGATTTTAGTCCCGATCGGGTGTCTGCTGGATTTCGTCTTCGCGCAGTGGCTTTTCAGTTTTCCCAATCCGAATGCCACACTAGGCGTGCGAGCACCGGCCCTTGGGCACCCGGTGCCCAGTCGAAGAGTACATCTTTTATCTGGCCGGATTTATTACGATTCTCCTTCTATATATCTGGCTAAGCGAATACTGGCTGGCCGCTTACACCATCGACGACTACCGGGGAGAAGGGCGCGCGCAACGGCGTCTGCTGCGCTTCCATCCGACATCGATGATGATCGGCTTGGCGCTGATTGCCGCAGCGATCGCTTACAAAAAGTGGCTGTCGCCGGTTCCGGAGGGGTGGCCGGGGTATTTCATTATCCTTGTAGTGGGCGGCCTGATTCCGTCTATGAGCTTCTATCCGACGACGCGCCGTTTCATCAACTGGCGGGCGCTGAGCCTGACAATGTTCTTCACCATGCTGGTCAGCATGCTCTGGGAAGCGACTCTGGCTCTGCCCTACGGCTGGTGGAACTATCAGCGCGAAGCCATGGTTGGAATCTTCATCGGGGCATGGTCCGGATTGCCGATCGAAGCGGTAATTGTATGGCTTGCCGTCACTTACGGGACGATCATCCTCTTCGAGGCGGTGAAGATCTGGCAAGCCTCGGAACGGCCCGCAAAAGAGATTTTCCTGGGAAGGCCGCCGGAGTAGGACTGGAAGGTTGAGCTTCTGAGTGGCCCCGCCCGATCGGGATATCGAGCTTAGAACGTCTGAACCAGTCCAGTTACTAAACCCTCAATAGCTCGAAGCATAAGATTTCCACAACGGGGATCTGGCCACCAGCAGCACCTTCCCGCGACGCTTATGGATGCAGGAATATCTCTAGCGCGGCATGCGCGCGCCCAGCACCGCTATGAACTACGGACGTTGACGTATCTCACGCTGGACGACGCAAACGGCGGGGTTATTCGCAACGTTACCCACGGAGGAATCGGAGCGCAGGTGGTAACTACGGTTCGTCCACGCCAGCAGTTGCGCGTGCGCTTCGAGCTGCGCTATCCACGATTGCGGGTGGAGGCTCGCGCCGAAGTCGTTTGGGCCACCTTTTCCGGCCAGTGCGGACTTCGCTTCCTTGATCTGCCGCCAGAAATCACTCGACAGCTTAATACCTGGATCTTCGGGGATTTGCTGGAAGAAGTGTCGCTGCGGCTCGATCCGTGTGACTCGATCTTCTCGATCCCAGCATTCGAAGCCGCGAAACTGCCGCGTTCATCGCCGGCAAACGGTGGCGGGTCGGGACTTGCAACCGTCGACGACGGGCTACTGGTGTCGGCTGCTCCGGTCAAAGTGATTGAGCTGCCTCCTCGCATGGAGGTGAGCAGCGCTGAATCTCTAGCAGAGCAATTTCCACGGCTTTCAAAGGTGGTGACCTCGCAACTGGATTGGCTTTCGCAGCCACTGTCTAGCCGGGGACTTGAATGGACCATCCATACGATGGTGGTCATCGCCGGAGTGTTGTTGTTTGGGCTGGTATTCCTGGCGATAACTCAGGAAGCTCCCGAGTGGCCGCTGTCGATGGCAGTTGGCGCTGCCCTGATCGTGGCGGCGCTATATTGGGGCTTTTTTCAGGTTCTCGGAGGAGACAGCCTCGGTGCGAGGCTGGCCCGCTCAGCCGGGTTTCCAGAGAATGACGAGGATCCGGAAGAGGATATGCGGTTCCGTTGATCTGACGCTTTAATTCGCCAGAAACTGCTGTGCCAGCCACAGTTCCAGACTTCGTTCCTGCCTGGCTGCAACCTTCACGAAGCGAATTCCGAAATTGCCGGTGGCGTCGTGCCACGCAACCTTGGCCTGTGCCTTTACTTCGGTCTTTGATCCAGGAAGCGCAAAGGAGATCTGGAGAGCGGCAGAGGCGTCAACCGGGCCTTCCGCATGAATCAACATGCCGCCTTGGCTGATGTTCACCAGGTCGGCTTTGGTCACCTTACGTCCCTTGGATTTCACAAAAACAGGCAGGTCGAGCCCGGCACGGTGATAGCGAAGGCGTCCGTCAAGAATCATGCTGCGCGCCGCGGTAAATGTGCGAACCGCCTGTTCGACGGAGATTGGCTTCTGGAAGGCGAAGAGCGCACCGGTGGCGTCCAGGCTCGGGGTGCGGCGCTGTCCACCCATGATGACCAGAGGGACCGGACTCTGCCGCTTGTCGGAGTTCTGCAGTTCGCGCAGGAACTGCGAGCTCCCGTTGAGATCACAGTCGACGATCAATGCGTCAACCTTGGACTTTCCCAGCCGTTCGAGAGCTTTCTGTGGTTCTTTTTCGATGGCAACATCAATCTGAAGACCGCCGAGGATGCATTCCAGAACGCTTACTTCTTGCCAGTCACGAGAAAGAACAACAGAGGAAAGTGTCATGCGGACACTTTAAAGGGGTTGGTAATCGCGTCGTAGATCACTAACGTAATGAGACCGCCCGGCTAGCGGCGCTTCTCTCGTGGAGTTCGTTGCTGGGGACGGTCTACAGGGGATCGTGATCTCCAATGGCTCGGAGATAGCGCTCGGCTGAGCGTTGGATCGCCGCCTTCGGATCCCCGAGGACATCGAAGCGCGGCCAGGCTCCGTGAAGTTTGGTGAAGGCGTAAGGCTTCAGCTTACTGACGATCGACCGCACCGTGGGAGCATCGACGGGGACGTAGTTGGGATAGCTATACATGAAGCTGACGTAGCGACGATCCGGGCAGACCTGCGGCATGTCGCCCGTCATTAGCGTTCCGCTGCCGGAAGCGTCGTGGAGAACCTGGAATCCCTTGAAGTGCGCACCCACGCGGATGAGGGTTAGCCCGGCACCGATGACTTTTGTTTCGCCATTCCAGAACTGGATCGCGGGATCTTTGAACTGGACCCACTGGCGATCGTCCTCATGCAGATAAATCGGAACGCCACCGAAGGCCCGGCTCCATTCCACCATGCTCGTGTAGTAGTGCGGATGAGAGATCGCAATCGCAGACAGACCGCCGCGGCTCTTCACGTTCTCGATCGTCTGTTCGTCGATCAGGCTGACGCAATCCCAAAGCACATTGCCGCTGTCGTTCTGCACGAGCAGTGCGCGTTGTCCGATGGCAAATTGAGGCTGAGTATGAATGCCCCAGAGATGTTCTCCCTCTTCGAAGAAGTCGTTGTGATGCTCCTTCTGCAGTTCGGCGAGGGAAGTCCAGCCTTGACCCTGCGGCCGTACGTACTGCCGCTCGTCCTGGCAGGTCGAACAATTTGCTGGAGCAGTATCGGAGGTGGGATATTGCGTTCCGCAGGTGATGCAGATATGACTCACTGGCGATCGGTCCTCGCTCTATTGGATGAAAATGCGAGCGATCGGTTTCTAACCTCGGATCGCTGCTGTCTCAGGCGATATCACAGCGTTCCGGTACCACTCGACCGTACGTCGCAGTCCTTCTTCGAAGTCGACTAGCGGCTTGTATCCGAGTCCCACTTCGGCTTTAGAAATATCCGCAAGCGAGTGCTTGATATCGCCGCCGCGATCCGGCCCGTGGCTCACCTCGCCGCGGTACGAGGTCAGTGGTCGAAGCAAGCGAAACGTCTCATTCAAGCTGACGCGGCGTCCGGTCGCGACGTTGAACATTTGTCCCGCGGCTTTGGCCGCAGGAGCTTTGCAGGCCAGCAGGTTCGCTTCGACGGCGTTGTCGATGTAGGTGAAGTCGCGGCTTTGTTCGCCGTCGCCATGAATCGTGGGCTGTTCGCCGCGTAGCATTTGCGTGATGAATTTTGCCAGCACACCGGAGTAGGGCGAGGAAGGATCCTGGCGAGGTCCGAAGATGTTGAAGTAACGCAGGCACACGGTTTCAAGGCCATAGCAGCGGTAGAAGGAGATCATGTACTGCTCGCTGGCCAGCTTGGCTACGGCATACGGCGAGATCGGGTCGGGATTCATCGCTTCATGTTTCGGGAGCGTCGGAGTGTCCCCGTAGGCCGAGGAAGAGGCGGCATAGACGACGCGCTTTACCTTGGCGTCGCGCGCGGCGACGAGGACGTTGACGGTGCCGTCCACATTTGTGCGATTGCTTCCGAGAGGATCGAGAACCGATTTCGGCACGGAAGGAATTGCGGCTTGATGAAGAACGTAATCCACACCGGTACACGCCTTGTGCATGGCATCGAGGTCGAGAATGTCGGTGTCGCGAAAGTCGATGCGGCCAAGGATCTCAGCGAGGTTCTCACGACTGCCGGTCGCGAAGTTGTCGACGCCACGAACTTGTTCGCCGCGAGCGAGCAATTCGCGCGCCAGGGACGAGCCGATGAAACCGCCAATGCCAGTGATGAGATAGAGAGCCATCGCCTCAACATGATAACCAATCCGCCGTCCAAAGCGGCAAGGGAAGGTGGCGGAGGCAAAGTCGATGCCGAACGGGGATGTTAGAGAGACGCTTGAGTCAGGGCTTGGGGGCGTCGGACTGGCTCTTGCGGACGATCCTCAGAAAGTCATCGCGCATGAGCATTTGACGGTTTTCGAAGAATTCTGTCAGAGCGCGAAGCGCAGCTTCCGGATTCGCGATGGAGGGCAACTCGGACAAGGGATCGACCGCAGGAAGAGAGGAAGCGATCCCAGGGCCCATGATCATGCAGGGATGCGAGATGGTAGCCAGAAGACGCTTCAACTGCGTTACGTTGTCGTCGGTGATGTCGATGAATGCGATCCCCATGCCGAGATAGGGATAGCTCACGCGCACGTTGCCTTTGGTCTCGATGCGGAAACCATTGGCGTCCAGCTTCATGTTGAGAATCGTGCCCGCGGGGTACGTGGCTTGGGCTTCCACATAGCATCCATGAACGCTGATGTCGGTGAACGTGGCCCAGGTCGAGACCTCGCAGCTTTCGTCGCGAATCTGGGCGCTTCCTTCGCACCTGTAACGAATGCTGCGTCGCTTCTCAACTCCTTTGAATTCGTCTCCCGTGGGGGGATTCGAAGGATGGGATTCGGCTGGCGGCCCTGAAGGGTATTTGGCCGGAGCGCCAGCGGCTGCGGTACCGCTCTTCTTCAAAGCGGCGAGATAAGCGACACCCGAGTTGATTTCTTCCGCCATGTCCGCAGCTCTGCAACTTCTATCGGCAGGAAAAGAAGCGGCATTAGCGGAGAGCTTTAGATGAGCACAGGGAACGTCTAAGCATGCCGCTGTGAAGGAGACGGGTGCGCGAGTGACGCTTGCTGCGCGGCCTGGCGAATGTGCTTCCAAAGCTCTTCGCGCCCGACGCCAGTCTTAGAAGAATAAGGAAGCAGGGTGGCCGAGGGGTACTCCTGACCCAGCGTTTTGATAACGTTCCTGAGCTGGTTGTTTGAAAGGCGGTCGCTCTTGGTGGCAATCACGAGGACGTCGCGTCCCGAGGCGCTGAGAAAGTCCAGCAACTGGCGGTCACTCTCCTGGGCGGGAACATTGACATCGATGAGAGCTGCGCAGAGGGCCAGTGTGGGCCGGTCATTGAGATACGGCTCAATAAACTTGGGCCACTCCTGAGAAATCTCGCGAGAGAGCTTGGCGTATCCATATCCGGGGAGGTCAGCGAAGATGACTTCCGGACGTGGCTTTCCCGGCCAGCGGATTTCGAAGAAGTTAATGCTGCGGGTGCGTCCGGGGGTGGAACTAGTGCGCGCCAGCTTCGTGCCGACGAGCGAGTTGATGACGCTGGATTTGCCTACATTGGAGCGGCCGAGGAATGCGACTTCAGGGATCGTGGGCTCGGGGAAGTGGGAAACGTCAGTCGCCGCCGCGAGAAAACGGGATAAGACCCTCATATCCAAGTTTCCTATAGTGAGAGTGAGGTTGGCAAGGGAGGGTGCCGACGCAGGGAAAAGCCAACGAAGATTGTGAAGCTCCGCACGCATTCGCCCGGTGTGATGTGAAGAAATTGGGAAAGACGATTGTTTCGACTTGAAACTTGATATTCGGTACGAGGCGCTTCGCCCCGCGGGGCGGACGAATGCGTCCGCCTCTACACGGGCCGGGAGGCAATGCACCTAAGAGCGCTATTTGGTGGGATGCGGTTTAACGCCTGTCCATATCCAACTGCTGATCTTCCAATTGCCGGCTTCTGCGTGCAGGACGAAGGTCATCTGTCCTTCTTCGGTGGTGGGTTTCCCGCTTTGCTTGTAGTTGTAGACCGTGGGGATGACGACGTAGGCAGCGTCCCCCTCGATTTCAGTACGCGTTGTAGCGCCATATTTCACGCTGCCATCTGATACGCCGGTCGCCTTTGCATGCTTGTCATAATCCGCCGCCCAGTCCTGCGCCGCGTGAGGACCGATCCAGCGATGAGGCGCGAACTCATCCACGATCAGGATGTCGCCGGTCGTCGCGTAGGCGGCATAAGCGGACTTCACATCTCCAGTGTTGAAACCGTCGATGAACTGACGGATAGGTGCTGTCACATCGCCTGGCGCGGCAGCTATGCTGGCCGGGACGAGCAGAACGACGGCCAGCAGTGCGAGGATCACTTTCTTCATTGAGTCTCCCGGATCAACGCAACTCGAAGGCGGCGAAGATCATCGCGAGACTCGCATCCAGGTTACAGAGTGTCAACAGGAATATCAGCTTCTCCCGTCCCTCCTCTGCCGACGATAGTGGGGTCGCCGTAGTTCGGAAACCTTTACGGCCGTCACCACACGGAGGTAACCGGCCATTTCTCTGGCGTGCCGGAATCGGGATCAACTTCGCGCCAGCGGGGCCGATTGATTGTGTAGTAAGGCATTGCGGGAGAGAGCGATGGACGCACTTGGAAAGCAAAAGATCGAGATGCACACTCTGCTTTTATGCGATGACATCCAGTTTCGCGGGATCACGCGCACCGTACTGAATGAACTGCATGCGGCTCCGAGAATCGTTGGAGGAACTGCTGCTGCGCTCACGATGATCCAGTCCCACGAATTCGACGCAATCATTGTGGACTGGCGCGAGATCGACAACCTGTCGGATTTCTTGTGTGCCGTGCGGCGATCGGAGTTGAACCGTCATGCCGTTCTGGTGGCCATTGTGCGTGACTTGCTCGACCTGAAACAAGCCTTCGCCGCCGGGAGTTCAGTTGCTGATCCACAAGCCCGCGTCGGCCGTCCAGATTGAGAGGTGCCTGCGGGCTGCCTACAGCGCGCGCATTGCGCAACGCCGAAGACATCATCGTGAGCCGGTGAGCATTGTTGCATCCGTCAGTATGCGGAACTACCCGCTGAGCGAGGTGTTGGTCGTGAATCTTGGTGACGGGGGCCTGGCGCTGAAGATGGATGGCGG
This sequence comes from uncultured Acidobacteriota bacterium, assembly GCA_963820895.1. Classification (GTDB taxonomy): domain Bacteria; phylum Acidobacteriota; class Terriglobia; order Terriglobales; family Acidobacteriaceae; genus Sulfotelmatobacter. The sequence continues at coordinate 260,248 of CAWGBW010000008.1, read as the reverse complement.
AGCAAGCGGCCATTGTCCGAAGGTGGGCGAGGATGTGGATCTGAGATTCGCCCTGCCGCGTACAGGAGAAATCATGGATGTATCGGGAAGAGTCGTCTGGGGCACGGCCGATGCTTGCGGCGTCCGGTTCAACTATGTGCCGGACAATCAACGGCAATCGCTCGAGCAGTGGCTTACTGCGTGCGTGGAGCGGTCGCTAGCCGAGTTGTGCGAGCGGATACGAGTGGTCTGCGCCTAGAATCGATTCCGCAGTACAGGCGACGGTACTAAGAAGAACAAAGCCCGCTTGCGCGGGCTTCTGCTTTTCAGTTCAGCTTGATTCTCAGAGCCGCTCCCACCTACTGATGGGCTGTGGTGGCGTCTGTCGTCCCGGTGGTTAGTGGCGCGATCGGTTGCGTTGGTTCTTCTCCGAGAACTGGAAGAGGCGACTCAAGCGCGATCTGGAGCACCTGATCCATCGTGTCCACGAAATGTAACTTCATCGCGGACCGAAGATTCTCTGGCACCTCGGCTATATCCTTCTCGTTGTCCTTCGGCAGGATGACCTCGAACAGCCCGGCGCGATGAGCGGCCAGCAGCTTCTCTTTCAATCCGCCGATGGGAAGAACCTTGCCGCGAAGCGTTATCTCTCCGGTCATTGCCAGGTCGCGGCGCACCGGGATCTTGCTCAGCGCACTCGAGATGGCAGTGGCAATCGTGATGCCCGCCGACGGCCCATCTTTCGGGATGGCGCCTTCGGGAACGTGAACGTGCAGGTCGAGATTACGGTAGAAGTCGCGGGTCAGGCCCAGACGATGCGCACGTGAACGCACATACGACATGGCCGCCTGCGCCGACTCCTGCATGACGTCGCCCAACTTTCCGGTGAGCGTCAGCTTGCCCTTGCCGTCGACGACGCTCGCTTCGGTGCTCAGAATCGATCCGCCGACTTCGGTCCAGGCAAGACCGGTAACCAAGCCCACTTCACTCTTCTCGTGGGCCAGCGTGTCGCGGAACTTCACCACTCCGAGGAAGTCATTCACGTTGTCGCCGGTGATGGTGATGGAGTAGTTCTCGCCTTCCTTTACAACCTTGCGCGCGACTTTACGGCAGACGTTGCCGATTTCACGTTCCAGGTTGCGGACGCCAGCTTCGCGGGTATAGGAGCCAATGAGGGAAGTGATAGCCTCGTCGGTGAACTTGATGTTCTTCTCCGACAAGCCCGCTGCCAGCATCTGCTTCTTCACCAGGAACTGCTTGGCGATTTCAAGCTTCTCCTGCTCGGTGTAGCCGTGAAGGCGAAGCACTTCCATGCGGTCCTGAAGTGCGGCAGGGATGGTGTGCATGACGTTCGCGGTCGCGACGAAGAAGACCTGTGAAAGGTCGTATTCGACGTCGAGGTAGTGATCGACAAACATGAAATTCTGTTCCGGGTCGAGCACTTCGAGCAGCGCGGCAGACGGATCACCGCGGAAGTCCATTGACATCTTGTCCACTTCGTCCAGCATGAAGACGGGGTTCTTGGTGCCGGCCTTCTTCATCATCTGGATGATTTGACCGGGAAGGGCGCCGATATAGGTGCGCCGGTGGCCGCGGATTTCAGCTTCATCGCGCACACCGCCGAGCGACATGCGGACAAATTTGCGGCCCGTTGCCTTGGCGATCGACATACCCAGCGAGGTTTTGCCAACGCCCGGAGGTCCAACGAAGCAGAGAATCGATCCCTTGGGATTTTTGACCAACTGGCGGACGGCGAGGAATTCGAGGATGCGTTCCTTGATCTTCTCCAATCCGTAGTGATCTTCGTTCAAAACCTTTTCGGCGCGAGAGATATTGCGGATCTCTTTCGAGCGCTTCTTCCACGGCACGGCCAGAAGCCAATCGAGATAGTTCCGGGAAACGGTCGACTCGGCCGACATGGGCGGCATGGCTTCGAGCTTTTTCAACTCCTGCATGGCCTTGTCTTTCACTTCTTTCGGCATGCCGGCAGACTCGATTTTCTTCTTCAGTTCATCGAACTCGCTCTTCTCGCCGCGGCCCAGTTCTTTCTGGATCGCCTTGATCTTTTCGTTGAGGTAGTACTCTTTCTGCGCCTTTTCCATCTGGCGTTTTACGCGCGACTGGATCGTGCGGTCGACATTCAGTTTTTCTATTTCGATATCGAGGACGTCGGCGATGCGCGTAAGGCGTTCGGCGGGATCGAAGATCGCGAGCAGTTCCTGCTTCTCTTCAATCGAAAGCTGCAGGTTGGCGGAGATCACGTCAGTCAGCTTGGCGGGGTCTTCCATCCGCACGGCCGAAATCATGGTTTCGTAGTTCAGCGCCTGGCAGAGCTTTACGTACTGCTCGAACAGTGTGGTGACCCGCTGCATGCTGGCTTCAAGAGCCTGATTTGTCTCGGTGGTAAAGCGCGCGACCCGGACGGTGGCCTGCATGTAGCCGTCGGTGTCCGCAACTTGCAGAATTTTCCCGCGCTCGATGCCTTCGACCAGTACTTTGATGTTGCCGTCGGGAAGCTTGAGGCTCTGAACGATGTTGACGATCGTTCCGACCTGGTAAATCTCGTTGGACTTGGGTTCGTCAATCGAGGCGTCGTGCTGGGTCGCCAGAAAGATCTTCTTGTCAGCCGCTAATGCCTCTTCCAGGGCACGCACGCTCGACTCGCGACCCACAACAAACGGAGTCATCATGAATGGAAAGATGACCACGTCCCGAATGGGCATCATGGGCAGCTTTCGGGACTCGTATTTTTCCTTGGATGTAGTCACTGAATCTCCCTGGGAAGTACGGACTGACGACGACCTATTACGATTTTACCTGAGCGGAGGCTGCGGCGACATGGCATTTAAGTTGTAAGGCGTTGTCTCGAAGGACTCATGTGAAGCAAATTGCAAACTGCCCGTATTTCGCCTTGCAACCAGGATCACTGACAGTTCCGGCAGAGATGGGCGGTTGCCCTCTCTGCCGGAGATTAAGTCTCTGGAGTTGGAACGGTGTTTATCCAGCCTTTTCCATGACGGTGGCAAACGAAGCGCTGCGCTTTTCCACCATCTCCCGCGTCACTTCAAATTCTTTTAACTTCTTTTGACTTGGGAGGTTAAACATCAAGTCGAGCATCAATTCTTCAAGGATCATACGCAATCCACGAGCTCCGACTTTACGTGCCATGGCCTGACGCGCGATGGCCCGCAGGGCCTCGTCGTTGAACTTGAGGCGAACGTTTTCGAATTCAAACAGGCGCTGGTACTGCTTGATAATCGCGTTCTTTGGCCGAGTCAGAATCTCGATCAGGGCGAATTCGTCGAGATCCTCGAGCATTCCCACGACGGGCAGACGGCCGACAAATTCAGGAATAAGTCCGAACTTGATGAGGTCCTCTGGCTGAACGTCCTGCAGAAGTTCCTGAGTACGCTTCTTTGAAGAGATCGTCTCTTCTTTTTCGGCATCTTCGCCGGTGCGGAAGCCCAACGATTTCTTGCCCATACGACGGCTGATGATTTTGTCGAGGCCGACGAAAGCCCCTCCGCAGATAAAGAGGATGTTCGTGGTGTCGACCGGGGTGAATTCCTGGTGAGGATGCTTACGACCACCCTGCGGAGGAACGTTGGCGATGGTGCCTTCGAGGATCTTGAGGAGGGCTTGCTGTACGCCTTCGCCCGAGACATCGCGAGTGATCGACGGGTTCTCGTCCTTCCGGCCGATCTTGTCCACTTCGTCGATATAAATGATGCCGGTCTGCGTGCGGTTTACATCTCCGTCGGCAGCCTGCAAAAGCTTGAGGATGATGTTTTCAACGTCTTCGCCGACATAGCCCGCTTCGGTCAGCGTGGTGGCATCGACGATGGCGAAGGGAACATCCAGCATGCGGGCCAAGGTCTGCGCCAGTAACGTCTTACCGGTGCCGGTGGGGCCGATCAGCATGATGTTCGACTTCGACAGTTCGATTCCGTCGCCGGTCTTCTGGCGATTCATGAAGATGCGCTTGTAGTGGTTATAGACCGCGACAGCCAGCTTCTTTTTGGTCTGCTCTTGCCCGATGACGTATTCGTCGAGGAAGGCCTTTACTTCCTGGGGCTTCGGCAGTTGATTGGGCGTGGTCGCCTGAGGAGTTGCGGTGCGGTCATCTTCGAGAATGGAATTGCAAACCGCTACGCACTCATCGCAAATATAGGCGCGGGGATAATCGCTGGGGGACGAGATCAGTTTGGCTACAGCGTCCTGCGATTTGTGGCAGAACGAACAGCGTAGGATCTCGTCGGTTCCCGACTTGTTTTTCACTCGGCTTACTCCTTCAGCGGTTCCACGGCCATGACCCCGGTCTCGATTTCCTCGAACGGACCTTCATGCCGATGAGTTGCTGACTTCAGGCGCGAAGGGCGATCATACCGCTTTTGCCGTCTTATAAATGATATCGTCTATGATTCCGTATTCCTTAGCCTGCTGCGCGTTCATGATGAAGTCGCGCTCGACATCCTTCTCCACTTTGTCCAGTTTCTGTCCACTGTGCTTCGAAAGTAACTGGTTCGTGATCTCCCTCATGCGAAGGATTTCTCGTGCGTGGATATCAATGTCAGTAGCTTGCCCGGATAACCCGCCCATAGACGGTTGATGTATTAGAATCCGCGAATTCGGTAGAGCCAATCTCTTTTTGGGTTCACCTGATGCCAAAAGTAACGCAGCCATCGATGCCGCCTGGCCAACGCACAAAGTCATCACATCGTTTTTCACGTATTGCATGGTGTCGTAAATCGCCATGCCGGCAGTGATCGAACCACCCGGAGAGTTGATGTAAAGCTGGATGTCTTTCTCCGGATCTTCCTGAGCCAGAAACAACATCTGGGCGATGACCAGATTGGCGATGTTGTCGTCAATCGGCGTGCCTATGAAGATGATGTTGTCGCGAAGCAGACGGGAATAAATGTCGTAGGCGCGTTCGCCCCGCCCAGTCTGCTCGATGACCATCGGGACCAGCATCATCTGCGGGTCATTTTTTTGCCAATCGTTCGGCTTCACGTTCACCTGCCACACTCCGCCCCGACGCAACTCTTATCTTGCATGGAGAGGATTCGAATGGTCCGCCTGAGTTACGCGGACTGGTGATACAGAAAATCGAGGGTCTTTTCGCTGCGGATTCTGCTCCGGATTCTATCGAGGCCCCCATCCTGTGTCAAACGAGCGCGAACCGCTTCCGGAGTCTGTTTTGTCTGCTGCGCGAGCGCTTCGAGTTCATGACTGATCTCGTCTTCGCCGGCATCGATTTTTTCCAGTTCCGCAATGCGATCCAGTAACAACGACGACTTTACATCTTGCACAGCCTGGTCCCTTTGGCCCACCCGAAGTCGCGGCAGGTCCATTTTCTTCAAGTCCTCCATCTTCATGCCTTGCGAAGCGAGTGCACGAAGACCACGCTCGAGGCGAAGATCGATCTGGCGATCGACCAGCGATTCGGGCACTTCGAAATCATTACGCTTTACGAGCTCCGCCACAAGTTTGTCTTTGGCTTCGCGCTCCACGGTGTGCTTGCGCTCTTGTTCCATGTTGTCGCGGATCTGCTTGCGCACCTGGTCCACGCTGGTGAACTCGCCGAGTTCCTTGGCGAAGTCATCGTTCAGCTCGGGCAGACTCTTCGATTTGATCGCCTGCACCTTCACCGAGTAGACAAAAGTCTTGCCGGCAAGACGCTTGTCGTTCGAATCTTCGGGATAGCTCACGTCGAAGGAGCGATCTTCACCGGCATTCGCTCCGCGAAGATGCTCGCTGAACTCGGCAACCGTATTCTTGCCGCCGATCTCGATCAGAACCTCGTCCATGTGGACGGGCTGGGTCTTGTCGTCAGTATCTTTGGGGCGTCCGTCCATGGAAGCCTGCGCGAAGTCGCCATCGGCGAGGGAGCGTCCCTCCACCGAAGTATAGGTGGCGTGCTGTTCACGCACGCTGTTCAGAGCTTCCTCAACCTCTTCGTCTTTTACGACGACCTCCACATGATCAGCCCGAAGTTCTTTATAGCCCTCGACAATGATCTCGGGCATGATCTCGAAGCTGGCTTTGAAACGCAGCGGTTCGCCGTCATGAATATGCAGATCGGTGACACGCGGCTGCGAAACGGGAATCATCCCAAGCTTCTCGGCTTCCTTGCGGAAGTAGCGGGGAACGAGCGCTTCGACAACATCGCTCTTCAGATCTTCTTTAAAGCGCTGGCGAATGATGGAGGGGGGCACGTGGCCGGCGCGAAATCCTGGCAGCCGGGCCACTTTCTGATACTTCTGGACCAGGGTTTCAGTTTCGCGCGCTACTTCGTCCGCAGGAATTTCCACGGAAATCTCGCGCTTCACCCCGTCCTTGTTCTTTGTGTCTATCGTCTGTGACGGACTCACGATTGGCCTTTCACTTTACTGACACGGCGCGGCAAACGTATTCACGCACCGTTAATGTGAGTGTAAAGACAGAGAGAGAGCACCGTCAAACGACCGAGGCAGTCAATGGGCCTTGAGACTTAAGGCCCAATTCAGAAAAGGGAATTTCAAAACGCTTAAACAATCATTTTGACGACTGGGATGCAGACTCTCGCGAAAAGAGCATGTGCGGTATACTCTGCTGCCCCGGATCCCGTTTGAGCGATTGATAAAGAACTCATTCACAAAGACCCATGGCTCGCGACTGGCTTACCGTCCTCAACCACGACGTCGTCACCTGCACTCGCTGTCCGAGGCTGGTGAAATATCGCGAGGAAGTTGCGCGTGTGAAAAGGCGCGCCTATCTGGATTGGGAGTACTGGGGCAAGCCGGTGCCGGGATTCGGCGATCCGCAGGCCCAAGTCCTTGTCATGGGGCTGGCGCCGGGAGCCCATGGATCGAATCGAACGGGCCGACCGTTTACCGGCGATGCATCGGGAAACTTCATGTATCCGGTGCTGCATGAGACAGGCTTTGCCAACCAGGCGACGGCAAGGGATCGCAATGATGGCCTTAAGCTCATAAATCTTTACATCACTGCCGCCGTGCGATGTGCTCCCCCGGACAACAAACCGCTGCCCTCCGAACTGGTGGCGTGTTCCGTATTCCTCGACCGTGAACTAGCTGGACTGGAAAAGGTGAAAGTCGTCGTGGCTCTGGGCAAGATTGGGTTCGATGCGTATCTAAATTATGTGAAGCGTCGAGGGCTGCTGGCGGGCAAGAAAGCCTATGTCTTCAAGCACGGAGCAACATACGAGATGCCGGACGGCAAAGTCCTGCTGGCGTCGTACCATCCATCAAATCAGAACACGCAGACGGGGAAGTTAACCCGCGAGATGTTCGTGAAAATCTTTCAGCAGGCGGCGGGGTTGGCCGGCACCCAAGGTTGAGAGCTGTTTTTCGTGGGACGGACATAAGTGCCCGTCCCACACGGTCGGCTATTTAATTTTCGTAACGACCACTTCAAGTTGGAACTGGCGCTTGGAGTTAGGGTCGTCCACACCGCCTATCACGATTGGTTTGCCGACGATAAGCAGTGTCTCGCCATCGATTTTGATCTGACGAACTACGGGGGGTAACATTGCCCCGCCGTGGTCACCCGTGGGCACGTCGAGATTGCTGACTTCCGCCCTGACGGCCAAAGTCAGTTCGTCAGCATGCTCTCTCAGCTGAGACCAGATAGTCGTACCAATATCCAGGTATTGATACTGAAACGACGAGCCCATATTGGGGGTTGAACCACTGGCGACTGGGACACGGGTGCCGATCTTGATCTCATTGGGAGTACCGGCGGCGATGAGGTTCATCGAGTAGTGACGAGTGTTTACGCTCTTCCCGTCCACAATCTCATTGAAGGAAAAATCGAGGCGATAGGATTGAACCGGCTTGTTTTTTTCGGGTGCAGAACTGGTGTCTTTTGCTGCCTCCTGCGCCTGCACTGGTTTCGCCGAGATGCCGATTTCTGCTGCAAGAACAAGAATTAGCACCACGATTATTTTTCGCATGGATATTCGTCTACCTTTCTTGATCGCCGCCGTGAAGATCGACTTCAGACCGCGATTGTTTTGCTCTTCGCTGTGTTTCTTTTTCAAATTCTTCTTGCGCTGTCGCGATTAAGATGGCCTCTTCAGGAAATGTGCTCGCATACTTTGCCAGGGCCAACTCCTGCTCGCTCAACGGCTGAGGAGAAGGGAACTGGTCGAGTTTAGGACCTGCGGCCGGAATGGGCGCGATCTGCGGATGTGGGGTTTTTCGGTGGGCGGGTTCAAATCTTTGTGGAGTGTCGGTATTCAGGTCGTGTCGCGCCATTTGTCCTTCCGGTATCCGCGAACTTGAATCCTGTACCGCTGGGTGACTCGCGACGGACGGATCTTTCGTCGTCTCGAGTCTCCACGAAAACGAAAGGGCGGCAACAACTACGGCTGCTACTACCGCTGCCAGACCCCATTGCCACCGAACGCGCGAGGGATCGTTTTTCCTCTCGGCTTGAAGGTTTGCCAAAACTCGTTCTTCCAGCCCTGACCTCGGCTCCACTGTTGAGTATTTCGCGAGCGCGCTGTCAAGCAGGCGGTCGAGTTCATCCTGTGGACCGTCGCTCGTCTTTGATCGCTCGTATCTTTGATCTGGCATATTCGTTACCGTAACTTTCGGATCGCTGGTTGCAACTTTTCCTTCAAGATCTGTCGAGCGCGGAACACGCGCGAGCGCACAGCTGATTCGTTGATTCCCAAAGTTGCCGCAACCTCCTGGGGAGACATATCTTCGACCGTTGACAACACGAGCGGCTCACGCAGCTTGGCGGGCAATATTGCGATCATTCTCTCCAGTGCCGCACCGAGTTGAGTGCCATGTACAGTAGCGTCCGCTAGCGCATCTGGAGAAGCCGGTTCCTCGATTGGCTTTTCGGGATCGTCCAACGGAATCTCGCGAGTTCGACCGCGAAGCCTGCTGCGATCGACAGCGACGCGCCAGGCGATCCGCACCAGCCAAGCCTTCGGATCCTCGACCGTCGCGAGCTTCGATTTGTAGCGCAGCACGCGCATGAATGTCTCCTGCGTAGCGTCCTCGGCATCGTGATGGCGGCGGAGCACGGCAAAGGCGATGCGATAGACCAGCCGTGAATGCTCCCGAACCAGCGCTTCGAGCATCTCCTCGTTCGTCCGCTCAGACGGCAGAACATCGCTCAGAGTCGCCTCTCCCGTCACCACTCGACTGCCCTCAAACATGAAGACCACCTGTAGGCCGGTTCTGTTCAGGAATTTGTTGGGAGAACGATGGGAGGTGAATTACTTGCGGAACTTATGCCTGCAGGGAGAAACGGCTTGTCGAGAATCGCATTCTGGCGATTCTCGATTGCAGATTCAAATCAAAATGAGAATTCGAAGACGACCGAGAGGGATGTCCGTTCTACGCGATCAGAATCCGACCATGACCGGCTCTGGATCGAGGGATACCCCCCATGTTTCCTGGACGCGGCGCTGGATTTGATCCTTCAGGGCGAGGATTTCTGCGGCGGTGGCTCCGCCACGATTGACGATGGCTAGTGTGTGCTTGCTGGAGATTCCCGCGTGTCCCAGGCTGAACCCGCGATGAAATCCGGAATGTTCCACCAGCCACGCGGCCGACATTTTCTTTCTGCTCTCCAGCGCCGGATAACTCGGCAAGGTCAAACCTTGGGCGTTCGCTCGTTTTTCCAGATCGCGATGCTGTTCTGCAGACACGACCGGATTCTTGAAGAAAGATCCAGCGCTGCGGCTGTCTGGATCGCCATCGACGATCAACATGCCTTTGCGCGCGCGAATCTCACGCACGGCTTCGCGGGTTTCGAAGAGAGTGGGTGCCGATGCACGTTCTTCGAAATGCCGCTTGAGGTCGGCATACTCGATGTGAGGGGCGCCTTCCGGATCGAGTGCATAGGTCACATGCAGGATGACGAAGCGTCCGCGCTCGGCGGTGTTGAAGATACTGGAACGGTAGCCGAAACCACACGCCTCCTGACAAAGCTCACGCAACTGGTTGTCCTTGAGGTCGAACGCTTCTACCGACTCGATCGTTTCGGAGACTTCTTGCCCGTACGCACCAACGTTTTGCACCGGAGTTCCGCCGACGCTGCCGGGAATCCCGCTCAGGCATTCGATGCCAGCGCAGTTAGCCTGAACGGCGGCCGAGACGAAGCCGTCCCAGGATTCGCCCGCGCCGGATGTGAACAGAGCTTTCCCCTCGCGCAATCCGGGCATGCGTTCGATTCCGACGATGCCGATCTTGAGCACCAGGCCGGGCCATCCTGAATCGGAGACGACGAGGTTGCTGCCGCCTCCGAGAACGAAGAGTGGCAATTGCTGCGATCTGGGCGAAGGCGACGGCATCCTGAACGTCGGCGCGAGACCTCGCTTCGACGAAGAACCGGGCAGCACCCCCGACGCCAAACGTGGTCAGAGGCGCCAGCGGAATGTTTTCAAGCAGCAGCATACGACGAATTCAATATACACATCGGTTTGTAGAGAACTTAGTGCCTTGACATGGCAGTAAAGTCCTACTGAGAGCCATCTCGCGATAGAATGGGAAGAGATCCACTGGGGAGGAAACTGTGAGTATGCCGATGTATCCGGAAATTATGGTTGTGCCGATGCGCGAAGACTTGACGAAGCTGGGTATCGAAGAGCTTCACACTGTTGACGAAGTCGATCAGGCGCTGAAGAATCGTCCGGGCACCGCGATGGTGATTGTGAATTCAATCTGCGGATGCGCCGCTGGACGGATGCGTCCTGCCGTGCGCATGGCTCTGCAAAATGCCGTTACGCCCGAAAAGACATTTTCGGTTTTTGCGGGGCAGGAGAAGGACGCTACCGAACGCGCTCGCGGTTATTTCACCGGATATCCGCCATCTTCGCCATCGATTGGCATTCTGCGGGATGGTGAACTCGTCTACATGATGCAGAGGCGCGACATTGAATCGCGCGAAGCGCCTGCGATCGCAGCGGATCTGAAAGCCGCATTCGATCGATTTTGCGCCAAGGCCACGGTATAGGCTCGGGGTCTAAACAATCTTGAAGCCCCTCGGTTCGCGCCCAGGGGCTTACTTTTTTGCGGGCGTGGTTGCGAGAAACGCCTTCACCACGATCGCATTCGGCTGCATTCCCACCGGGATCAAAGTCATCAGGGAATATTCCGACGTCTCCAAAGTGCGGCGGGGCTTTCGCTTCTGGATGACCGTTACATCTCCGGATTCCGTATCGGCTACGAGCAGGTAATTCTGGTCCGGCGTAAGAGCCATGCTATCTGGATGACTGCCGACCGGCATGGTCCAGATCCGGCGGCCCGTATCAATATCGTATACGGCGACGCTGTTCGAGCCGAAGTTGGATACGTAGAGGCGCGAGTTGTCGAGGGTGACCAGTCCTTTCGATGGATGCTGGCCGATCTCCTGACTGCTGCCGACTTCATCGTTTCCAGTTTCAATAATCGAGATGCTGTTCGCGTCGAAGTTACAGACGATCATCTCTCCCCCGTCGGGCTTCAGGATGAGGCTGACCGGCGTGTGGCCGACATCGATGAGGGCCAGCACACGATCTTCTTTCGCGCCTTTCTTGAGTTGAATCGACGCCACCTGGGACGATCCGGAGCAGGAGACGAAGGCCTTGCTCGAGTCGGGCAGGATTGCAATGTCCTCAGGCTGCTGACACACGGGCAGGGTTGCCCGCACATGCAGCATCTTCACGTCGATCAGAGACAAAGTATTGTCGCCTCGATTTGATACCACCACTGTCGAGCCGTCGGGAGAAACCCGGGCAAGCCCCGGCGAGGTTCCAACCCGGATGTTGCCGATCAGAAGACGTTTTTCAATATCGATCACGCTCACGTTCGACGAGGCAGAGTTTGCCACGTAGGCACGCTTCCCGTCTTCGGAAACATCGATGAAATAAGGGCGGGCGTGAACGCCAATGGTCGCAGCGATTGTGTTGCTCTCAGCGTCGATGATGGTGACGCTATTCGATCCGGCATTCACGACATAAATTTCATTTTTCTTGCTGTTGGCCGCGATGCCGGTGGGTTCGCTGCCGACGTGCAAAGTCTTCGCCAAAGCGAAGGTCCGCAGGTCGATCACACTGACCGTGTTGCTCTTTCCATTGGAGACGTAGGCGTATTCGCGGAATGCGGGCCCGTAGTCGGGCATTTGCTGTTCGCGGAAATACCACCAGCCCAGCCCGCCGAGGATGGGTAGTAGCACAGCGATGAAGAGGAGCTTACGCAAGGCAATCCGTGAAGAAGCAAGATTAACAGAGGTTTGGTCTCACGGATGATGATAGAGGCGGAATGAAACTTCAACGTTTAGCTCAACCGAAACGGGTTTTCCGTCCTTGGAACCGGGGCGGAACTTCCAGCGGCGTACTGTTTCCACCGCTTGTTCGTCGAGGCCGTACCCTCGACCGTTCAACACTCGTACGTCCGTGGTTTCGCCCTTTGACGTAACGATGATCGCGAGAGTTACCACTCCTTCGATGTGCCGTTTTCGGGCCTCGTCGCTGAATGCGGGATCTGGGCTGTGTGTCTGCTGCGGAACAGTAATCCCCGGGCCCCTGTGATAAACCGGCTCGGCAACTCCGTCGACCATTACCGAGCGGCTCGGTTCATTGTTTGTAACCGTTTTGCCGGTTGCGTTACTCGGCGGTTCCTGGCCTCGGGCAATAGCGATCGTCAACAGACTGACGGCGACACACCCAAGCAAATTGCGACACGCAGTATTCATGCGATCCTAGGTGCTCTCGGTTGACGTGAAAAACTACTTGCTGACTGCGACTGCTTCGCTGACTTCAATCGCCGGGACGGTTCGGCCCACAACGGCCGCGATCTGGCGGACTTGCTTCATCAGTTCGTCGAACTGATCGGGAAACAGGGACTGAGGGCCGTCGGACAAAGCCTGATCGGGATCCGGATGAACCTCGACCATCAGGCCATCGGCGCCCACTGCGACAGCAGCTCGCGAAAGCGGGGTCACTTTGTTTCGCTTGCCGGTGCCGTGGCTCGGGTCGACCAGGATCGGCAGATGACTCAGGCGCTGGACTGCCGGGACAACGCTCAGATCGAGAGTGTTTCGGGTGTGGTCCGCGAAGGTACGCACGCCACGCTCGCAGAGGGCTACGTTGTAGTTGCCCTCACTCAGGATGTACTCGGCGGCCATGAGGAATTCCTCGAGAGTGGCGGACATGCCACGCTTGAGCAGAACTGGTTTGCGGGCGCGTCCGGCACGCTTGAGCAGCGAGAAATTCTGCATGTTGCGTGCGCCAATCTGGATCATGTCCGCGTACTCATCGACCAGATCGAGGGATTCGTGGTCGATGGCCTCGGTGATGATCCGCATGCCGAACTGCTGGCGAATCTCCGCCATGATACGGAGACCCTCTTCCCCGAGTCCCTGAAAGGAGTAAGGCGAGGTGCGGGGTTTGTAGGCACCTCCGCGAAAGAATTGCGCTCCGGCGCGATGCAGGCGCTCAGCGACTGTGAATGCTTGCTCGCGGCTCTCGATGGCGCAAGGACCTGCCACGATGGCCAGACCGGTTCCGCCGATTGTGGCCGTGCTCCCGGGAAAGCGTATGACGGTGTTTTCTTCCTTTACGTCACGGCTGACTAACTTGTAGGGCTTCGAGACCTTGATGACTTCCTGTACGCCCGGCATTTCTTCGAGCGTGCCCTGTTCGATCTCGCCCTTGTTCCCGGTGATACCAATGGCGGTACGAGTCGCGCCCGGCATCGAGTGAGCGCGATAGCCAAGCTTTTCAATTTTTTCGCAAACGGCGCGCACCTGTTCTTCACTGGCCTGCGCCTTCATGACAACTAACATATCTTCACCTGAGACGGCGGACTGCCGGTAGACAGCGGACCATCAAGTTTACCTTTGAGGATAGATGCACCGCAAATAGAGCAAAATGGCGTTTCAAAGCAAAATTTTCCGTCGAGATGTTGCTGGCAATGTCTCTGCGACAGCATACTTTGTCTGTGGGGAGCCAATTAGACATCCTCAAAGGGCCGGCGCCGAAGAAGCCGCCACGGCTAACCTCCCGCCGTATCGGTATTCATACATCCTCTGCTGGCGGCGTGCAGAACGCCGCCGAGCGCGCCTACAGGCTGGGTTGCAACGCGTTCCAGATGTTCTCATCGAGCCCTCGCCAGTGGGCTCCTTATGAACTTGCGGAGCCGCAGTGCGCCGAGATGAACCGGCTGCGGGCCCGATACGATCTCAAGCCTCTTGTTATTCACACCAATTACCTGGTGAACATGGCAAGTTCGAACGATTCGTTCTTGCAAAAGTCGATGGAGGCTTTTCGAGGAGAAGTTGAACGTGCGCTTGCGCTGTGTGCGGATTACCTCGTACTGCATCCTGGATCGTTTCGCGGGGCAGATCGCGAGCAGGGCTTGCTGCGCACCGCGGCCTCGATTGCGGCCTCGACCCAGGGGCTTGACCTGGTCACAGGCGGACTGACGATCCTGATCGAGAACACGGCTGGAGCCGAATTCTCGCTCGGTGGAAGCTTCGAGCAGGTAGCGGAGGTGCTGGAGAAGTTGGACCGAATCGTTCCAGTCGGCGCGTGCATCGATACATGTCACACGCACGTTGCCGGATACGACATCGTCAGCAAGGACGGGATGTACGAGACTTTGCTGCACCTTGACGCCACTATCGGATTGAATCGCGTCAAGGTTTGGCACTGCAACGACGCCAAGGCTGCGCGCGGATCGAAACTGGACCGCCATCAGCACATCGGGAAGGGAACCATCGGAAAGGAAACCTTTCGGATTCTGCTAAACGATCTCCGATTGGCGCACTCGGCCTTCATTGCTGAGACCCCGATTGATAGTCCCGGAGACGACCGCAAGAATGTCGACGCGCTGAAGAGTCTGGTTAAAGACGCGTAGTTTTCGTCTCCCGATACGGTCCGCAGCGACTGTTTCGACTGGATCCGCGGGCTGCAGTCCAGCCGTCGTTGTAGAATTCAAGTTTCAGCTTTCCCGCCGGATCCTATATGTCACAAGAGGAAGAAACAGCGATTACGACGCAAGCCGATCGTCTCAATGACGAGCGGTACGATCCCCAGCGCGTTGAGATGAAGTGGGCGACACGCTGGCAGCAGGATTCTGCCCTGTATGCCGCCGAGCCGGATTCGACGAAGAAAAAGTTTTACGTCCTGGAAATGCTGCCGTATCCCTCGGGCGCGCTGCACATGGGACACGTCCGCAACTATTCAATCGGGGATGCGCTCGCCCGCTATATGTGGATGAACGGCTACAACGTGCTTCATCCCATGGGCTGGGACTCGTTCGGGTTGCCGGCGGAGAACGCCGCAATTTCCAACAACACGCCGCCGCGCGAATGGACCTTGCGCAACATCACGAACATGAAGTCGCAGATGAAGCGCCTGGGCTTCGCTTACGACTGGTCGCGCGAGGTTACGACCTGTTTTCCGGAATACTACCGGTGGAACCAGTGGTTCTTCCTGAAACTCTTCGAGCGCGATTTGGTGTACCGCAAGAAGAGCAAAGTGAACTGGTGCCCTAAATGCGCCACTGTGTTGGCGAACGAACAGGTGTTGAGCGACGGAACTTGCTGGCGCCATGAAGACACGTTGGTCGAGCAACGGGAGTTGGAGCAATGGTTCGTGCGTACGACGAAGTACGCCGAGGAACTGTTGCGAGATCTGGACAAGTTGCCAGGCTGGCCCGAAAAAGTTCGGGTGATGCAACGTAACTGGATCGGCCGAAGCGAAGGCACTCTGATTGATTTCAATGTCGATGGCAACACCGGGCCGGCCGGATCGACGATCAGCGTGTTTACGACCCGGGTCGACACGATCTTCGGCGCAACCTCGGTGCAACTCGCGCCGGAGCACCCCATGGTGGCGGACTTCGTGCGGTACAACCAGCCTTTGGGTGAATCGGTCCAGCAGTTGATTGCCGAGCAGCGGAAAGCGCGAGAGACAGGCGATATCGGTGCGATCGAGAAGCACGGCGTGAACACTCACCGGTATGCGATCAATCCGTTCAGCGGCGAGAAAGTGCCGATCTGGATTGCGAACTACATCCTGATGGATTACGGCACCGGGGCGATCATGAGCGTTCCGGCGCACGACGATCGCGACTACGAATTCGCCAAGAAATACAAAATCGAAATGCGGCTTGTCATTCTTCCCCTATCGAATGATCCGGAAGAGACGATGACCGAGCCGCAGATGCCGTTCACCGCGCACGACGGCATGGTGATCAATTCGGGGCCGTATAGCGGCATGAGCTGCGCGGACGCCATCAAGAAAATGGCGGCGCACGCGGAAGAGAAAGGCTTTGGCAAAGCTACCGTCACTTACCGGCTTAAGGACTGGGGCATCTCGCGACAGCGTTACTGGGGAACGCCGATCCCCATGCTGTATTGCGAAAAGGACGGCATCGTGCCCGTCCCCGAGAAAGATTTGCCTGTGATCTTGCCGGAGAACGTCGACATTGCGTTAACCGGCGGTTCGCCTTTGGGCCGTGTGCCGGAATTCGTAAAGGCTACGTGTCCGAAGTGCGGCGGGCCGGCGCGACGCGAGACCGACACCATGGACACGTTCGTCGACTCGTCCTGGTATTTCTACCGCTACACCGACGCGCGCAACGATCGCGCGCCGTTTGATGGAAAAATTGCCGGCTACTGGTTTCCCATCGATCAGTACATCGGTGGCGTCGAGCACGCCATCTTGCATTTGATCTACTCGCGCTTCTGGACGAAGTTCATGCGTGACCTCGGCATGATTTCGAATGATGAACCGGTGGAGCGTCTGTTCACGCAAGGAATGGTGATCAAAGACGGCGCCAAGATGTCGAAGAGTTTGGGCAATGTCGTGTCGCCTGATGAGATGGTGGCGCGTTATGGCGCTGATGCGGCCAGACTCTACAGCCTGTTTGCGGCGCCGCCGGACCGGGATCTCGACTGGCAGGATACCGGGATCGAAGGCATCCACCGTTTCCTGGGACGCGTGTACCGATTTTTCGTGCGCAACGCAGGAAATCAGACGGCATCTCGGCAATCAGTTTCCGGCGACTTGACGCCAGAGGCGCGTGCCATCCAGCGCAAACTTCATCAGACGATCAAGCGCGTGAGCGACGATTTTCAGGGACGCTGGCACTTCAATACGTGCATCTCGGCCATCATGGAGTTGGTGAACGTGCTGTACGGGGCCGAGGGAGCGATTGCAAAGGGCGCAGTTCCGGCGCCATTTCTCGCAGACGTGCAACGAAATGTGGTACTACTCCTGGCGCCGTTCGCTCCGTACTTGGCGCACGAGTTGTGGGAAATGACCGGCGAAACGGGCAGCCTGCTCAAGGCTACGTGGCCGAAGTGTGACGCGGCCCTGGCTAAGGAAGAAGAAATCGAAATCCCTGTGCAGGTCAACGGCAAACTCCGGAGCCGCATCACCGTGCCTGCCGACGCGGACGAAGCTTTTGTCCTCGAGCACGCTTTGGCAGATGAAAAGGTGAAGGCCGCTTGCGCCGGAAAGCAGATTGTGAAGAAGATCTATGTTCCCGGCAAGATGGTGAATCTTGTCGTGAAGTAGCTCCTCGCAACCTCCATATTTGCGGTGGTATGCGCACGAGGCGAGTCTGATTTATCCTGTGCGCATGTCCGCCTCTCCTACCCTTGAAGGCTTTCGCGCGGCCTTCCGACGTCCTTCGTTTACATTGGCGGAGATTACGTGGCGCTGGGCGGTGGGTGCCACAGCGGTGCTACTCTTCTTTTTCGGACTGTTCGAGTTTCTGAGCACGGTGCCCGTCACCAACGGCGAACTGCTGTTCATGCGAACGCGGCAACCGATCCTGGTGTGGCAGGCGATTCTCCACATCCTGCGTGGAAGCCTCGATCGCACGGTGATCCCTGCGCTTCTGGCCGCGATGATGATGGCTTCCTTTTGGATCATCGCTGCCTCTTTGGGCCGAGCGGTAACGGTTCCGGCGGTAATTGAATTTTTTCGGAGGCGGGTAGCAGGAGACCGGAACAATAGTCCTTTCCGATCTTTGGCCCGGCTCAGCTTTCTGAGGATCGCAGCCTTGGTTGCGGCCCTGGTCGGATTCCTGGGTGCAGGCATCTTGGCGAGCCTCGTTTCCCCGAACAAAAATCCTCAGCCCGCGCTCGCGTTTTTGGTCTTCCTTCCCCTCGCCGCGGCCAGCTGTTTTTTCTGCTGGGTGTTGAACTGGTTTCTTTCGCTGGCCGGCATATTCGCAGTGCGGGACGGAGAAGATGCGATCGGCGCGATCTCGGCAGCTGCTACGTTCTGCCGCGAGCGATTGGGTGCTGTCCTGGCGGTGAGTACGTGGACTGGTCTCGCACACCTGATTGTCTTCGTGATTGCCAGCACGGTTGCTTCGACATTGCTGGGTGTTTCCGGTCTGCTGCCCTGGCGTTTGGTTGCCTTGGCGGTGATTGCGGTGACGCTGGTCTACTTCGCAGTCGCGGATTGGCTTTATATGGCCCGGCTCGCAGGCTATGTCTTCATCGCTGAGATGCCGGCGTTGCTGGCTGCTCAGATGTCTTCGTCACCCGTTCCGGGGCCGCCGGTCGCGCTGCTAGCGACGAGCGTCGACCGTGATGAGTTGATCCTCAGCGATGTCCCGAACGTTTTACCTGCCGGTTAAGATCCCAAATCTCATTTAGTCGCCGCTTTCATGAAATTTGAAGAGGCCAGGCGGGACGGATGGACTTCATCGCCGATCCCGAAGAAGCGGCAGAAACTCATCATCAGAGGGCGCCATTTTTCCGGGTCGATATGCGGGCGTGATGCGTCTCCCGTAAGCAGAGACTCGTCAACGTGCAATTTCACGACGGTAATTTCAAACGCGTTGGCGGAGACATTTTTTCCGAAAGGCCTCCAGTCGTGGACAGTGTCTTCCATCTGCACGGGCACTCCAGTATGCGCGGCGGCGCCACCGCCAGGGAGGGAATTGGAGTCAAATCTCCGAGGCGAAATTTCTCGGGCTCGTAACGGTATCCCCAACCCTGTTTTTTCTCGGGCACCGGATTTTTGCCAGTGGTGAGAGCCAAGCGATCCACGTGAGCAACCTGTTGATCGGAAGGCAAGTTGATTACGCACTGTCCCGTTCGAATCAGGTTGTCGGAGGTCTTGCCCATGGATCCCAGGCCTAGCATGCAACTCCATCCAAGCCACCATGCCGATGACATGGGCGCGATATTGGGCGTTCCGTCCTCGTTCATGGTGGAGATAAGAGCCACGGGTGTGCCGAAGTAGAGGATCGTCGGTTCAATGGTTCGGTGCATAAGGCATGTTTGCCGAAAATAGTGGCAGCGATCTATCCGCTTCTTGCGATCAAAGTCGAAAACATCGCCCAGGGGCGGGTCATCCCTTTACACTCTGTCCAGGAATTTGAGAAACTCATTGGTGGAAACCAAATCCCCGCTCAATTCAACTTCGCTCGACCGCTCCATCGTCATCCTTGATTTTGGCGCGCAGTATACCCAGCTCATTGCCCGCCGCATTCGCGAGCAGAATGTGTTTTCCGTTGTGCTCCCGTGTACGGCGAAGCTCAGCGAAGTAAAGGCCTACAATCCGGCCGGCATCATTCTGTCCGGGGCGCCCTGGTCTGTTTACGACAAAGACGCGCCGCCCGCCGACGTCGGCGTTTTCGAGCTTGGCGTGCCCGTGCTGGGCATCTGCTACGGGCTGCAATTCATGGTGCACACGCTCGGTGGCAAGGTGCGTCCGGCGGAAAAGCGCGAGTACGGTCACGCCGAAGTCGATATTATTTCCGCTTCAGTCTTGTTTCAGGGGATGGCCAGAAAACTGGCAGTGTGGATGTCGCACGGCGACGAAGCTCTGGAACTTCCTCCGGGCTTCGAATTGATGGCCAAGACCCACCATGCAGTGGCCGGGATCCAGAATACGGAAAAGAAGTGGTATGCAGTCCAGTTCCATCCCGAGGTGCATCACACGCCGCAGGGCACGCAGATTCTCAAGAATTTTGTCTTCCAGATTTGCGGTGCGAAGCCCACGTGGACCGCGCAACACTTCATCGAATCAACCGTCGAACAGATCAAGAAGCAAGTGGGAACAGGACGGGCCATCTGCGCGCTTTCAGGGGGAGTCGACTCGTCTGTGGCTGCCGTACTGGTGGACCGGGCGCTGCGCGATGCGAAGGGAAAGTCCCGCCTGACCTGCATTTTTGTGAACAATGGGGTGCTGCGCAAGAATGAGTTTGAGAAAGTGCAGAAGACGTTGCGCGAAAAACTCGGACTGAATCTTGACGCGGTCGACGCCACCAGCCGTTTCCTGGGAAAGCTGGCCGGGGTAACCGATCCCGAGAAGAAACGTAAGATTATCGGCAACGAGTTCATCAAGGTCTTTGAAAAGGAAGCGCGGCGAATCGAGAAGACCGAAGGCAAAGTGAAATGGCTGGTGCAGGGAACTCTCTACCCTGACGTGATCGAATCGAGGTCGGTGCGCGGACCGTCGCAGGTCATCAAGTCGCATCACAACGTCGGCGGACTGCCTGAGAAGATGAGCCTCAAGCTCATCGAGCCGCTGAAGGACCTGTTCAAAGACGAGGTCCGCAATATCGGCCGCGATCTCGGTATGCCCGACGAGATTCTGAAGCGGCAACCGTTTCCCGGGCCGGGGCTTGCCGTGCGTGTCCTCGGCGAAGTGACACCGGAACGACTGGGCGTGCTGCGCGAGTGCGACGACATCGTAGTCAGCGAAATCAAGCAGGCCGGCCTCTATACGAAAGTCTGGCAGGCATTCGCAGTGTTGCTGCCCGTGATGTCAGTTGGGGTCATGGGCGACATGCGCACTTACGCGTACACCTGCGCGATTCGGGCCGTCAGCTCGGAAGACGGCATGACCGCCGACTGGGTGCCGCTGCCACACGAGGTATTGAAAATTATCTCCACCCGCATCGTGAATGAGGTGAAAGGCGTAAACCGCGTGGTATACGACATCACCTCGAAGCCTCCGGGAACCATCGAGTGGGAGTAGAGGTTAGCGAAGGTTACAATCGTGCCGTGCAGAAAAAGATGTTCTGGATTGTATTCATGCTCCTCGGACTGGTGGCGGATTTCCTGTTGCCGTTCTGGTGGGCGTGTGCGGCTACTGTGCCCATACTCTTCATCTCCTGGTGGATCGCCTATCGCAGCGACTGGTTTTAGGAACTCATCTGCACGCTGCCGCTGAAAATCGCCGCCAGTCGCGTATCATCGGACCAAATTTCCGTTTTACAAATTTCATAGAGAAAGGTTTATCGCAATGGCAACTTCGGAAGACTTCACCACAAATATGCTCCGGATGATCTGTGCGAGCGTCTATTCCTCCGCGTGCATGCAGACGGCGCGCGAGATGTTTGGAAAAAGTTATTTCGCGCTGGGCGTGGCTGAGAAGGTGACTGTCGATCAAACGACACTCCTGATGATTGCGTCCAACTATCAGAACGTTACCCCTGAAATCCTGGCGAGCCAGGTGGCCCCCAAGCCTACCGGCTTCCGCATCCCTGACCCGGAGCCGGGGAAAACGGCGTAGGCCTTATGATTTTTGTTAGACGCTGTCCGTCGGCGAAGCCGCCATTACGGCATTGAGGAAGGCTTTGAGGTTATTCGACGCTCTTTGCCGGATCGAACTATCTGGATCCGGCGCTTCGGGCCCCGTAGCTCAGTTGGATACAGCAGCGGTTTCCTAAACAGCCTGCCGCAGCAGTACGACACGTAACAAACCAGCATAAACACTGGACGGACGCGAGGTAGGACGGTTACCCTGTACCCCGGTTGTGCCCCCAAGCAGCCTTAGCCTTGTAATCAGGAGGGCCGCTGGCGCTGGCCGGTAGAAGATTACAGTGCGCCCATTTCCATTGCCCGACGCGTGTTCTCCCTTTCCTGCTTTGTTACCTTCCACGTGTGGCCGAATGTCTGGCCAAACATGCTCACGTCATCAGCGTCTAGCATTTCCTTCAATCGTGCTTTGTTTTGCGCGGATTGCGGGCCGAGTCCTGCGCAATCAGGTTGCGGGCAGCGCATCTGTAGCAAACAAGTAGGTTCGTTCATGCTGAAATTCTAGGCCGGGCAGCGTTGTGGATGGGTTGTGGATGGATAGCAACGAGGAGCCAGCCATCCACCGGTGGTAGAATCCGGGTATGCGCTGCGCTGAGATGTATCCTACCGACGAATCATTGCAGAAGATAAAGGCTGACTTCGCCGATGGGCGTATTACTGCTGGTACCTGTGTCAACTGTGGCCGCAAAGGTATCATCGCGCGAAGTAAGGCCGGGGCGTGGGTTCTAGACGCCCACGATAAATCACCCGTCTACCGTTCCGGCAAACGCGGCAGTAAATAAGCTGGAGGGGCTGGGCGGAGTCGAACCGCCGACCTAGAGTTTAGGAAACTCTTGCTCTATCCATCTGAGCTACAGCCCCGGCGACGCTACTGTCGCAGTGTACCCCATGTATCCCAAGGGTGTGCCCCATGCACAGCCCAAAATGGCCCGCACCCCCCCATTTAGCCCGTAGTACCCCGCGCGTAAACTATTGATACCACACCCCCCGTAGGCGATCGCCGTCATATAAGGCCTCTCTCATAACCTCCGTCGGCATTGGTCGGGGCGGTTGATGGGATGGAGTTCGATTGCAAAACGCGATTCACACCAAAAACGCGTCGGGCGTTAAACGCTTCATTTGTAAGTTCCCCCACGTGCTCCGATGTGAGCGATTAGAGACATACAAGCGTCTCCTTTGAGCGTAGTGTGGTAACTGTCTCTTCCAGCATCGTTCCGCCACGCATTACCTGGCGACGGTCCCTTGCAAAAATCAGACTGCATAAATCGCAGCGCGCGAAGGAGCCGACGTGTCCAAAAATTCTGCAGTTCGCATTCTCAGTGCGCCTCGATCCTCCCCCATGGATGGGGACGGAAAAGAAATCGGCAATCTCATCCTGCGAGGTCTCCGCCGGCAAGAGTGTGCCCAGATTCTGCCCTTCCTGGAATTTGTTCGGCTGAGACTGCACCAGCTTCTTCACGAGACTGGCGAAACCATCAAGTCCGTCTATTTCTTGAATGACGGATTGGGCTCTGTGCTTACGACCCAGCCCGACGGAAAAACCGTTGAGGTTGGATTGATCGGTAGGGAAGGCTTCGTCGGTCTACCGGTCATCTTTGGTTTCAAGAGCAGCGGATTAAGGGTCATCGTGCAATCGGATGGGAGCGCCTATCGCTTGGACGCAAGAAATCTACTGAACATCCTTCCCCAGTGCCCGGAACTCAAGGCTCACCTGCTTCGCTTCTCCATGATCCTGTCGATGCAATCCACTCAGCTTGCCGCCTGCAATCGGCTGCACAATGTGGTCGAGCGACTGGCTCGATGGCTCTTGATGAGCCAGGACCGAATCGGCGCCGAAACGCTTCCCTTGACCCAGGAGTTTCTGGGACAAATGCTGGGCAGCCGTCGGGCCAGCGTCACCGTCGCTGCGGGCATTCTGCAAAAAGCAGGCCTGATCGAGTACTCCCGAGGAAGTGTGACCATTCTCAATCGTTCAAAACTTCTCGAGAGCTCGTGCAATTGCTATTCTGTGATTGAGCAACGTAAGACGAAGTGGCTGGAGGAGGCAACGTAGTCGGGTGATTCGCCTCTGTTACGTTTCGTTTCTTCCCAACGCAATGATAATTTCTTTGATCCTCTGGCTTCGTTGCTCGAAGGTTTGGGCTTCTTTCGCCGTCATTCCCAGATAAGTCGCATCGCTGATGGCGGCAATCTGCAGGCTGCGCAGATGCCTCAATTCACGTTCCCCCGCATTAACCTCGGGGGAAGTGGGTGCTTGTGCCGCAGACCCTGGAAAAGGTTCCCGTTCGGAGAAGTGTGAGTCGTGGGACACGAAATGCCTTTCGGTTCAGTACGCAAAGGACCGTTATCGTGTCAGCGGAGATGTGCGACTAGGACCTTATCAATGTACGCTTGCGTACAAATAAAGGCGAGGCAGTTTGAATTTATTTTTCTCAAGGACTGCAGAAACGAGTCGCCTACTAGAGCGATCAGTGTATTTTCGATGTCTCGCCCTTGTAGTCAAGGATGAGATTGCAGAAGAAAAAGAGACCCGTCACTTCTGGTGGCTTTCAACCGACAGCTTTCTGAGCGACAGGCGCTCGCGATGCGCCAGCAACAATCCCGAAGGAACCACCGCGGCAAACGTGACCAGCCACAGTAGGATGCCGCAACTCGCGGCCAGTTCCGGAGGCACGTCGAACACACTCGACAGGGTTGCGATCGTCGCCATCTGTGATCCGCCGCCCACGGCCGGCAGTTGTAGCATCGATCCCAGCATGCTCGAGAACATCAGGATCAAAAGCTGTGAAACCGGAATCGACAACGCATCGACGCCGTAAGAATGCGTGACTTCCTGGTAGGCCAGCGCGATCACGTACCACATCCCCACTGAAACCATGCTCAGCCACAACAACGACAAGGGACCGTCGATCGTATTCAGGCCCATTCCGAATTCACGCACCTTTTGCGCCAGCCGATGACCAAGATTCGACGACAAGTGGGCGAATCGAGTCTCCACCCATGCCGCAACTTTCTCACCGTTGCGTCGAATAACTACGGCCGCGAGCGCCGTCCCGGCCACAAGCGCTGTCAGGAAGAATCCCAATTCACGAAATCTCTGGTAATACTCCGGGTGAGGAATCGAAGGCAGGGCACTGGGAAGGAAAATCGCAAGCAGCATCAGCACGGTGAACGCGCCGATATCAAAAATTCGCTCCACACCCCATACCGCAATTTGCGATGAGACCGGCAAGTCCGTGCGACGTGCAATCAGATAAGGGCGGATGAATTCTCCTGCGCGCCCCAGTAGCGCCAAGCCGGTAAATCCAACCAGCGTAGGCGAAACCATGTCGAGGGTCCGGGTCTTCGGCCGCACCGGGTTGAGGAAGATCTTCCAGCGCAAAGCCCTCATGAGGTAGCCGAGGTATATCAGCGCAATCCCATGCAAAACATGGAGCTTATTGATCCGGTTGGTCTGGCTCCAGAAGGTACCCCAATCGAAGGTTCGCCAGTGCCTGTATTGCAGGTAAATCAGAATTGCCAAAACGAGAAACACAACAATGCTGGCCAGGATGCGCTTCTTGTCCATGAGGGAGAACTTCGCACCGCGGCCCAGCCAACGCGAAATGGGATACGGCCACCCCAAAGGTAAACGACTCAGCCGCAAGGGTCAAACGCAGGTGCAGGTTGAAGTTGTTTATTAAGGAGCGAAGTCCGCTGCCTTTGATATAGGTTCTGGGAAAATTTAGAGAGGATTGGCCTACTGCCCAACTCCGCCGCTGGCCGAACTCTTAGCCTGCACCGCACCCTTTGTGGGAGGCGTCTTAGCGGACGGAGAGTGCGCCTGAGCGCTTTTGGCAGCAGAACTTTTCTTAGCAGCGGCGACGGCGGCCGCCGCTGCCTTCTGTTGCGCGAGCTTCTTCTTGTTGAAATCCCGCACAATGCGGGCCACATAAGCGCGAGTTTCGTAATACGGAGGCACGCCGCCAAATCGCTCGACTCGATGCGGCCCTGCGTTGTACGCCGCCAGCGCCTTCACGAGGTCGAAATTGTAGCGCTCCAGCAATTCGCGCAGATACTTCGTTCCACCATCAACATTCGCCTGTGGATCGTAGGCGTTCGGAACTCCCAGTTGCGTTGCAGTTCCAGGCATGAGTTGCATCAGGCCCTGCGCGCCCTTGGGCGACCGCGCCCGCACATTGAATCCGCTCTCTGCCTTGATCACGCTGTCTACAAGATCCGGATCAAGCTGATACCGTCCACTCGCATCCTTAACAACCTCGGTGATGTTCACCCGCGGAGCAGGCCCTCGCGCCGACACAGGGGCCGGCGGATGCGTCCCGTTTGCTATTCTTCCCAACGGTGAGGAACTGGACCCGCTCCTCGGGGTGCTAGCCGGGGCAGGCTGAACGCCAGATCCGCTAGGCGGAGTTTTCACAGCCGATGCGGGTAGTTCGGGAGCGGCCTCAA
Organism: uncultured Acidobacteriota bacterium; assembly: GCA_963820895.1. Classification (GTDB taxonomy): domain Bacteria; phylum Acidobacteriota; class Terriglobia; order Terriglobales; family Acidobacteriaceae; genus Sulfotelmatobacter. The sequence continues at coordinate 234,295 of CAWGBW010000008.1, read as the reverse complement.
TATGATCCAGTTGAGCGGTAGGAATGTCCACGAAACTGGAACCGTCAGCATTCACGTACAAGCGAGTGACATCGCCCATCGTTTCGCGCCGCTCGTGGCGGATCGCAAACCCGTTCTTCAAGACCGCAACTTCTGTGGCGAGGCAGGGAAGTGCCGCCACCGCGATCATCGCGATGATGCCAAGTCTCGATACTGAAGAAATCCTTTTCATCCCCACTCGAACGGCCGCCTGGCTAGACCTCGCTGACCAGTGGCGCTTCTGCCAGTGCCCATTCGACAACTGCTGCGACCCCGCAGTCGTCGTTGCCGCGCGTCACCCGCCAGCCTCGTCCGCGAAGCTCTTCGCACGCATTTCCCATGATAACTGGATGGCCGGCGAACTCAAGCATTTCCACGTCGTTATGGTTGTCACCGACGGCCATGACCTGCTCACGCTCAAACCCACGGTGCTTCGCCCACCGCTCCAGCGCATGCCCCTTCGAGCACCCCGCATTCAGCACGTCGATCATCGAAAGATCGCGGTCCGGATATTCCGTTCGAAGGATCGTCACTAATCCGTCTACCCCAGCGCTTTCAAGTGCAACCAGCGCTTTGCTCATCCGTGCCATCGTTCCGCAAAACATCGCCTGCACCGGATCGCTCCACAGGGCATTCTCGATTGGCACCACGAACTCGATGTACTCAATATTCTTCTCAAGCCATCGCCGGATGCTCGCTCCCAGTTCGTCGAGTCGCTCGAGGACGATCGCGCCCTTGGTCTCCTGATCGAACGTCAAAACGGTATTGCCGCGAAACGCCTGCATGGCCTGGCAGAGCTGCCGGCATGTCGACGCCGGCATCATGTCGCGGTGGAACGTCTCTCCGCCCATCGACCGCGTGACCGCGCCGTTCGAACTGATCAGCCACAAATCAAATCCAAGCTGCTTGGCGATAGGCATGGCAAAAGCATGCCGCCGTCCCGTGACCAGGACAACCTCAATACCGGCGGCATGGGCCTTCCGCAGCGCCGTGAGATCGCCGTCTGAAATCTGAAATTGTGGGTTGAGCAGCGTGCCGTCGATGTCAGTCGCCAGCAGGCGTATGGAAGGCTTGGAAAGCGTCACCATTCACAATGCTAACATCCGCGAAGAGGTCGGAGGGATCTCGCGAGGGACGAAGAAATCGTCAAAATCGACCATACGACGTCATGAACCACCGATGCAGTCGAAAAGATCGCCACGCTGCCCTGAAATCCTTCCCGGTTCAACTTTATTCACCCCTGCACCCGGCCCAACACGATCCGCGCCTTCCGGAACCACGGACGCTCCCGCCGCTTCAAATATCCCGGCATCGTCGCCTTCTTATCCAAAATCTTCTTCGCCCATTCCCGCGCCTCCACAATCCGTCCCTGCGATTCGAGATAGAGCGCGTAGTGGTAATACGTCTCCGATATGGTCGAAATCCGCACTGCCTCGCGGAACATCGCGTCCGCTTTTTCCTTTTGTCCGGTCTGCGCGTAAGCCCAGGCCAGCAGTCCCTTACCACGATGAAAATCGTAGTCCGGATCTGCTGACACCGCGCGTTCCAGGTCCGGCACGGCCGCGGCAAAATCTCCTAGCTCCACTTCGGTGATCCCGCGCCTGTAGAACGGGTCCACGGAGTCAGCCCGCGACGAAATAGATTTGTCGTAGCACACCCGTGCCCGTGCCCAGTTCTCTTCATCCAGATAAAGCAGGCCAAGCTCTTCGTAGTTCCCCGCGGAGGGATTGTCCAGCACCGCCCGTTCCAGTTCGTGAATCCGGCGCCTGCGTGGAAAAACCTGAAACGAACTCCGCAACAACCCTGCGTCCGGAATCACCTCAACGAGGATGTACACCAGCGCGCCAACCCAATGGAACAGGATGATCCAGAGCCAGAAGAAATTCGGTCGCCGTCGGATGAAGTGCACGATCGCCACGATACGCAGCGCAATCGCCCACCACGAAAACGCAAAAAAGAGAAACGATCCCATCGCAGAATCGCACTATAGCACGCACCAATTGCCGTGCGAGAGATGGCGGCCGTACCGAAAAGAAAAACCCGCGGGATGATCCGCGGGTCGCCAATCTCAAAACGAACCAGCCTCTATTTCGGCGTCGGAGTAGTCGCCGGCATGGTCGGAACCGCCATGGGCGCCGGAGCCGCAGGCGTCGACGAAACCAGAATATCTTTGGCCGCCTGTGGCAGCTTGTCGGCATTCGCCAGCAGCAGGCTCACCTGCCACATCTGCGTGCTGGAGAGTGAACTCACGAAGCCCGGCATCCCACTCATCCGAATTCCGCCAGAAACTTTCCAATACGTCTCGCCCGCCGTGTCATCCGTGACGCCCTTACCTTCCATCAACTTCGGCGCCTCGGGAAACAGTCCTTTGGAAATTGCAGTTTGCGGAGTCAGCGGCAGACCGTGGCACACGGCGCAATGCTCCTTATACGTCTGAGCGCCGGCCACGAATGCGGCTTCGTCCGCCGCGATCGGTGGCGTCTGCGATGCTGCCTTGCCCATCCCGGCGTGCAGCGCCATGCGCGCAAACATCCTTTCAAACGGCATAGGCGAAGCATTCGTCGCCACGGGAGCCATACCAGTCGAGAAGTACAGGTAAATTACAAGCGGTACCAAGATGATGCCGATAATCAATCCTGTTAAAAACTTGCTCATGTGCCAACTCTCCTTGATGAATCGGATATTGATACTACCTCAAAGATTGAAGGTTGCCGCTCGGGGACTTCGTTGATAACGGAGCAATGTTGATCCCAGAAGGTTGTCGCTAAAAAGACGAAAGCCGTCCGCCGCGATCTTCCGCGACGAACGGCTGCTCGATGAACGATGCCTGACTACTTTTGAGTTGTCGTTCCCGTCTTCAATCCGTAAACATAAACGACGTTTCCACCAACGCCATCAAACAGCGGGGAACTCACCACCAACGTTGTCCCGCTCGCAGCGAGGGACCATCCATCCGATCCATTCTTATTGCTGGTGGGAGGTTTCAGCCGGTACGTGGGCCGCATGTTCGCCCACCCGGACGCCGGCTTGATGAACAAGTCGGCAAACGGGGCTTTATCGAGGGGCGACCCCACGGCCACAAATGTCGGCGTGACCACAACTGAATTCAAACCCAGTGTGACGTACGAAGTACTCGCCAGCTCTGCATTCTGGGTGGCGTTCTTCCAGCCGGTTGCCGGCTTCTGAAAGATGTACGCTTTATCGAACGCCGCTGCTGCCAGCGTATTTCCGTTGATGCCGAGTCCCAACCCGAGCACAGTGACGTTGTGCGCGTCCGACGCCGTCAGCTTGGCTGTCTCAGTTCCGCTCACCCACTGCGTTCCACTCTTCTGGAAAATATAAATCGCGCCGGCAAGATTCGTTGAGTTCACCACGGTATCCGGAGCCGCGGCCGCAATCGTATCGCCCTGCATCGCCACGTTATAGCCAAGATCGTCGCCCGTGGTGCCGTCCGACGCCGTCAGTTTTGCCGTCTCAGTCATGTCCTTCCATCCGGTCGCGGGCTTCGAGAACACATAGACTGCTCCGGATCCATGCGGTTCCTGCCCAGCGACAATGCCCACCGAGTTATTCTGCAGCGCTCCGGCGGCGATGGTGTTGCCGGAAATCGCCACCGAAATTCCTACCAGGTCTCCGGTCAGGCCGTCCGAAGCCGTCAGCTTCGCCGTTTGCGTCATGTTCTTCCAGCCACCCGCTGGCTGGACGAAGACGTACACCGCGCCAATCCCGCCGACTTGCGTCGATCCCGCCACTACCGTGTTACCGGTGATCGCTACCGCCGTCAGCGCGCCGCCATCCGTAGTACTCAACCTCGCAGCGGGTACGGCCAAAGTACTCCACCCTGACGTAGGTTGAATATAGACGTCGATCGATGTACTTGCGGCGGCCACGATTGTGTTCCCGCTGATCCCCACGGCGTAACCGAAATCCGGGGGATGATCCGATGCCGACAGCGTTGCCTGAAGCGTCCACGGATTTGGCGTCTGAGCGCTCGCGTCTTGTCCCGGGCTGCTCGCGGCCGCTCCCGCACTTGTTCCAAGCGCGCAAAGCAATGCCATAAACATACGGGTACGGTTACTTTTCACGGAGTGTCTCCTTTTCGACTTGTTTCTCTAAGGGACTCAAGGTCCTTAACGAGTTGGCGGGGGATAGTGCTTTCCCTAAATGATGCCACACCCGACCCTCTTTTCCAATCGGGGAGTTTTTGATCTCGCCGATTATGGGCTGCAAACCCTCTCTGGCGTCCGATGTTAAACTCGCAATTCGACATGATGACGCACCTCGAATGCACGCGCTGCGGCGAACATTATCCGGCGGATCGCCCTCAATCGGTCTGTCCCAAAGATGCGGGCGTGCTCTACGCGCGGTACGATCTGGCGACCATCAAACGCACGTTTTCCTCCGCCCGCCTGGCCGCTCGGCGGCCGACCATGTGGCGATACGACGCCGTCCTTCCTCCCGCCAACCCCGTGTCCCTCGGAGAAGGTTTCACGCCCTTGATTCCGAGCCGCGAGTATCCCAACGTCTACATCAAGGATGAGGGCTTAAACCCCACGGGATCGTTCAAAGCCCGCGGGCTCTCCGCCGCCGTGACCATGGCGCGACACTTTGGATTGAAGAAACTGGCGATTCCGTCGGCCGGAAATGCCGCCGGGGCTCTCGCCGCTTATGCCGCAGCGGCCGGCCTTGAAGCCCACATCTTCATGCCGAAGGATGTTCCCATCGCCAACCGCGTGGAGTGCGACTACTACGGCGCCCACGTCAATCTGGTCGACGGCCTCATCAGCGATTGCGCCCGCAAGGTCGCCGAGATGAAGGACTCCGATTCTTGGGCCCGGGACGGCTGGTTCGACGTCTCCACAACCAAAGAGCCCTACCGCGTCGAAGGCAAGAAAACCATGGGATACGAGGTCGCCGAACAACTGGGCTGGCAAATACCTCATGGCATCATCTATCCCACCGGCGGAGGCGTGGGCCTCCTCGGCATGTGGAAAGCTTTCGATGAGATGGAAGCCTTGGGTTGGATTGGCTCGGAAAGGCCCAAGATGATATGTGTGCAATCTGCAGGTTGCGCGCCGATTGTGAAAGCCTGGGATGAGGGCAAGCCTTCCGCGGAAATGTGGCCGAATGCCTCGACAATGGCCGCTGGACTGCGCGTTCCAAAGCCCTACGGGGACTATCTCATTCTCGACATACTAAAGAAGAGTCACGGCACCGCCGTCAGCGCAACGGACGACGAAATTCTCGACGCTACCCGTCACTGGGCAAACTTCGAAGGCATCTTCGCCGCACCAGAAGGCGCTGCTTGCCTAGTCGCCTACCGCAAACTGCTGGCCAGCGGATTCTTCCAACCGCAGGACACAGTAGTCCTCTTTAACACCGGCACAGGTTTGAAATACCTCGAAGTCCTGGACAAGACTGCGACCCACGCACCCGCGAAGCCGTCGCAGTCCGCAAGGCCCGCCACCCGCCAGATCGCCGGAATCATCGGTCCGTACTAAAGCGAAAATCTCCAAGTGTGATTGGAAAATTTCTAAGTGGGATGGAATGATCAATACATAATCGTGGGATGAAATGATCAATTAAATAACGTGGGATGAAATGATCAATACATAACGTGGGATGGAATGACCAATATACATCTGTCATCCTGAGCGCAGGCGGAGCCGGCGCGAAGGACCCTACGAAAGGTAGGAATCGCCACCATCTTGTAGAGGAACATCTCAGTTGCTGAGCTCATTTCCGAATCACGCTCAGACGCAACGACATGCTCCCCCTCAGTTCCCTCTGTGTTGAACGTTTGAATCTTGCCTTAAAATAACTCTATCCAAGTGACCGACCGCCTCTATTACCACGATTCCTTCCTCTACGACTTCGAGGCAGAAATTCGCGAACTCACCGACTCTCCACGTCCGGGAGTCGTTCTTGACCGCACCGCCTTCTACCCCACGAGCGGCGGACAGATCTTCGACACCGGATCCATCTCCATCGGCCCGAATCAACAAACTCGCGTCACCGAGGTTGCCGACACCGAAGATGGCCGCATCGTCCACTATCTCGAGGCGCCCCTCAAAGACGTGGCGCCCGGCACACGCGTTCGCGGACAGATCGATTCCACCCGACGCCGTGACCACATGCAGCAACATACCGGACAGCATGTTCTATCCGCGGCATTCGTTCGCCTGCACAACCTGCCCACGGTTTCCTTCCACATGGCCGATGATTACTGCTCCATCGACCTCGACACGCCAACCCTAACCAAGGAGCAGATCGAATCCGCTGAACGCCTCGCTAACGAAATCATTCTGGAGAATCGCCCAGTCGGAGTTCGCTACGTGACGCGCGAGGAAGTAGGGAAGCTAGGTCTGCGCAAGATCCCCGTCGAAGATCGTGATGAACTTCGTATCGTCGACATCAAGGAGTTCGATCTCAGCGCCTGTGGCGGCACACACGTCACTCAGACCGGACAGATCGGCTGTGTTCTTCTGCGCAAGGCCGAGAGAGTCCGCCAGGGGTGGCGCGTCGAATTCGTCGCCGGACAGCGCGCCGTGATCACCGCTCGCCGCGACTACACAGCACTGACCGAGACCGCCGCACTCTTCTCCGCGCATATCTACGACGTTCCGCAACAGGCTCGGAAGGCACTCGATGAGATCCGCACCCTCCGCAAACAGCGCGAACAATCACAGGAGGAACTGGCCGAGGCTCAGGCATCGTCCCTCCTCGCGGAAACTCCAGAAGAAAATGGACGCCGCATCCTCACCCGCACCTACTCCGATCGCGAAATGAACTCTCTGAAACTTCTCGCTCAAAAGTTGACGCGAATGTCTCCGGCGGTTGTTGCTTTGCTGGGCACAACGTCTCCTCAACCTTCGGTCGTATTCGCGCAGTCTGCGGGCCAGCCTTTCGATATGGGGTCGCTGATGAAACAAACGTTGAGCAAATTCGGCGGACGCGGAGGTGGCAGTAGAGACATGGCGCAAGGCGGCCTTTCCGATCCCGCATCCATCGACGCACCCCTGCAAGCCGCTGCCGCAGCTCTGAAAGGCTGACCCCGCGTTTGAACTGTCCAGTGTGATCTCAATCACATCCCGCCTTCACGCCCCATACCTACAATCTTCTGTAAGCGACTCCGCAATTGCAGGAGGTTTCCATGATTCGCTTTGTCCTTCTCCCCACAACGCTCGTTCTGTTCAGCATGTTGTCGTTTGCCCAACAACAGGCTCCCGGTGCGGCTTCGTCCAAGGCTTCGGACTACGCAGCGATTCCCGTGGAGGCCGCAAGGCAGACGAATCCGGTGAAGTCCAGTCCTGAGTCCATGGCGCGCGCTAAGAAGTGGTGGGTGATGGACTGCGAGATGTGTCATGGCAGCGAGGGCAATGGTAAGGGCGATACCGCAAAGGAAATGAAACTCACGGTCAAAGACTTCACGGACTCGGCAACGCTCAAGGACCGAACGGACGGAGAGCTGTTTTACATCATCAAAAACGGTCACAACGACATGCCGGCCGAAGGGCCTCGCGTCAAAACCGACGAAGCCTGGGATCTGGTCAACTACGTCCGCAGCTTCGCCAAAAAGAAGGATGCCGAAGCCAAACCGTAGTCACTTGAGTAATAACTGGAAGAGTATCGACGCAGAGGATCTTGATGGGAGATGTTTTGACGTCTTCGGCGATCGGAATGAATTCAGACCGCGCGCCGAAATCGCGACGCGGATTCCTCGTCCTTCCCGGAAGCCAGCAACCCAACTACACCGCGTAAACTCTCCCACGCCGCATCGTTGAGCGAAGGCTCCGCGCTGACAAGATCGCGAATCATCTCCCACGCCGCCATATTGAGCGCGCCCTCAGGTGGCAATCCCATAGCCAGCGACACAGCACACTGCGGACAAAAGCTTATCCGATTGGCTGACGATTTCTGTCTCGGCCGTACGCCCACGGTCTGCGCAAACATATAAACCGCAACCGACTTGTCGCCGGCCTCGATCTCCCGCCTGCACCGCAAACACGTGATGGCTTGCATCGTCCCCCTTGGACCTGCCTGTCTGAATCTGTACTCTCAGCGATGGATCGAGTCAGCGACAAGTAAGAAGAAAGATTCCGCCACTTTCGTGGTGCGATCGGACGCGGCGCCACCTCAAACACGGAGAGCCCCCATTGCGCCGTGGGCGCGCCTCATCCTACCTCTGCGACACAACCAACCCCGACGCGTAATTCACTCTTCGCGTCTCGCGAATCTGCCCGCGTTCAATCGCTCCCTCGACCATCTCGTACCCCAACAACGCGATGATCCTCCCGCGCAGGAACAACGGCTGCGAATTTCCGTACCAATCCACGCACGATGCGCGGCACCCGTCGTCCTTCGCATTCTCCGGCTGAGCGCCCAACTGTCCCAGTTCGCGGAACTGCAATCCGTCGTTCTTCAAAAACACAATCGCCGCCGACGTCTCGAAAAGATGACGGTACCCCGGACGCACCGGAACGCTGATCGGCAACCCCAGCATCCCTGAGTCTTCCGCTTCAGCTTTGTAGAAAAATCCATGGCTGCGCAGTTCGCCTTGGGACGCCCCTTTCTCTACATAGTCATCCGCTGCCGCCGGAACATCCCCCAGGCTCACCGCCGTGAAATGCAGATCCTTGCCGTCGCTGCCCACGACCACCGCATCGGATCCCATTGCTTCGATGCGGTCCGTGGCGTGATCCATCGCGAGCTGGTGTACGTCCCCTGTCCCCCACCGCACCACATAAAGTGGAGACCGCGCGGCCTTCGGTGCAGCCCACCAACCGCTGCCCGTTCCGTAGAGTAGATATTCACCCACGAACCGGTTCTGAAACGCATAACCCTTCGGAGTCGGCAAGCGGCGATAGCTCGTCGTCGGCACATCAGCGCCTCCGTCCGAAAAGCTGTCGACGGAAACTCGCATCAGCGCAACCCCTCCTGCGGCATTTTCTGATCGCCACATCCCGTCTCCCGCCCCTTCGGATCGCACCAGAACGTTCAGATATTCGTCTTCACTTTCAAGAAACGAGAACTGGTCCACGGGGCTTCCCGAAACCTTCAACGCGCTCGGGGCAGAACCATCGAGCGGCATGCGATACAGCATCGATCTCGTCCGCGGCTTTGGTTCGTACGCCCAACTCGTCACCCAGATGTAAACCGCTTTGGGCGAGACATAAAACACTCGTCCGGCCGGGCCGATCACCGATGTCGCTTTGCAATCAAATTCGCCGCCCGCCAGGTCGCAGGACGTGACCGTGTGCATGGTCTCGCTATCGTTCGCGTCGATTGGATACGCCGGCTTGTACACCTGCGTTGCTGCCACGATTCGCCGAAATTCGCCCGGGGTTGCGCCCTTGTGCCACTTGCGCACGGCAGGGAACCCTTGAAACGGATCCTGCGTTCCGGGATTCATGTACAGCGGAGAGTAGAAGATCAACCTGTTGCCGATCAGCCGGCTCGCATAATTCCGTGACGAGTAGTAGTCATTCGAACGGAGTTGATAGGTCGACCGGTACGTCAGCCTGCCGTCGTCGCCGATATGAAACAATCCCGCCTCGGTACCCCCGCGCTCGTAGCTGTAACCGATCACGACAATGGTGTCTTTCGAAATCAGCATCTCGTCATACCACGTCGACCGCGGATCCATGTCCGGTCCGAAGGCATCGCAACTTGAAACCGGCTTCAGATCATGGTCAGCAATCGAAACCGTGAACAGGCGTCCGCGGCGCAACACCACAAGATAGTTTCCATGCGCCTTGACGATGCCTCCCTCATCCACGCCCTCGTGCTGCACATTGGTGATGGAGTCATCTTTGGCATCGGCGGCTATCGATCCCAACGCCTTGGACTTCTCCGCCATCGGAGCATTGGCGGTAGCGAAATACGCGGTTGCCCTCAAAGCGGCGGTGTGTCTCTGCGCCATCTCGCGGAGATACGCAGCCAGTTCATTCTCCGATCGAAATGCCCGCATAGTTTTCGGTGGAGTCGATGGGGAAGAAGGCTCGGAAGCGAGAACTTTGACTTCAGCGTCGCTCGCGCAACCAGAGAATCCAAAGACCAACAACAACGCACTGACGGCGGACACCAGAACTCGTCGCATCGTTCACCTCGTCAATACAGCAATGTAAGAACGAGGCCAGATCAAGTCCTTGCGTTCCCACATACCGTTGTCCATGCTCAGCAGCGAAGGATCCATGCACATCTATACAGAAGCAGCAGAAATTTCACTCTTGCCGATCGCAAATCCCTCTGCTTGACAAGACCCCACTCATCTTTGCTACAATTAGCACTCGATAGGCACAACTGCTAACAGCAGCACCTACCCCAACCAAATCATAGGTTTAACGCAGATCAACTAGAAGTTGACCTCTCTAATTCTGAAAGGAGAATTAACCATGGCGAAATTCGCACCGCTACACGACCGCATTCTGGTCCGTCGCGTCGAAGAAGCTGCCACCACCCGTGGCGGCATAATCATTCCTGACTCGGCCAAGGACAAGCCCCAGGAGGGCGAAGTCATTTCCACCGGTAAAGGCCGCAGTAACGATGAAGGCAAGGTCTTCCCGCTGGCTGTAAAAGAAGGCGACCGCGTCCTGTTCGGCAAGTATTCCGGCACCGAGATCAAGATCGACGGCGAAGACTTCATCATCATGAAGGAAGAAGAAGTCCTCGGCATCCTCACCGGCGCCGCAGCCCCAGCCAAGAAAGAACTGTCCAGTTCGAAGCGGTAACGTTTTTTCTGGGCCCCGGAAGCGGCATTGCCGGCTCCGGCGGTTCGTAGGATCCTTCGCATCGCGCTCTGCGCAATGCGAAGGATGACAAGAGGTTTGCCAGGAGTGAGCAGCTAGAAACCCCTGGCTGAAAGCTGACGGCGAATAGCTGAAAGCTTAAAAGCGAATTCAAAGAATCAAGGAGATTGAAACATGGCAAAACACATCGTTCACGGAGAAGAGTCGCGTCAAGCGATCCTCCGCGGCGTCAACCTTCTGGCCGACGCCGTGAAGGTCACACTCGGCCCCAAGGGCCGCAACGTCGTTATTGAAAAGAAATTCGGTTCGCCGACCATCACCAAGGACGGCGTCACCGTCGCAAAAGAAATCGAATTGAAAGACGGCCTCGAGAACATGGGCGCCCAGATGGTCCGCGAAGTTGCTTCGAAGACCTCGGACGTCGCTGGCGACGGCACCACCACCGCCACCGTTCTCGCCCAGGCTATCTTCCGTGAAGGCGTCAAGACCGTCGCTGCCGGTGCCAATCCAATGGCCCTGAAGCGCGGCATCGAGAAGGCCGTCACCGTCATCTGCGGCAAGCTCGACAAAGAAGGCAACCGCGTCAATGGCGAACTCGACAAGCTGTCGAAGCCCGTCAACAACGACGGCATGATTGCCCAGGTGGGCACGATCTCGGCGAATAACGACGAGACCATCGGCAAGATCATCGCGGAAGCGATGAAGAAGGTCGGCAAAGACGGCGTCATCACCGTCGAAGAGTCGAAGACGCTCGAGACCCAGTTGGAAGTGGTCGAAGGTATGCAGTTCGATCGCGGCTACCTCTCGCCCTACTTCGTCACCGATCCCGAGCGCATGGAAGCTGCCCTCGAGAACGCCTACATCCTGATCCACGAGAAGAAGATCTCCTCGATGAAAGACCTGCTCCCGCTGCTCGAGCAGATCGCCAAGGGCGGCAAGCCGCTCATGATCATCGCGGAAGACGTCGAAGGCGAAGCACTCGCCACTCTCGTCGTCAACAAGCTGCGTGGCACGCTGCAAGTCGCGGCCGTCAAGGCTCCTGGCTTCGGCGATCGCCGCAAGGCGATGCTGCAGGATATCGCTATCCTGACCGGCGGCAAGGCGATCACGGAAGATCTCGGCATTAAGCTCGAGAACGTCCAGATCGGCGACCTCGGCCAAGCCAAGAAGATCACCATCGACAAGGACAATACGACGGTGGTCGAAGGCAAGGGCAAGCACTCCGAGATCGAAGGCCGCGTGAAGGAAATTCGCAGCCAGATCGACAAGACCACCAGCGACTACGACCGCGAGAAGTTGCAGGAGAGGTTGGCGAAGCTGGTCGGTGGCGTAGCCGTCATCAAAGTCGGCGCCGCAACCGAAACCGAAATGAAGGAAAAGAAAGCCCGCGTGGAAGACGCGATGCATGCGACGCGCGCAGCCGTGGAAGAGGGAATTGTCCCGGGCGGCGGAGTGGCTCTGGCCCGTTGCGCCAGCACACTCGACAAGGTGAAGGCCGAAGGCGATGAGCAGATCGGTATCAACATCGTCAAGCGCGCCATCACCGAGCCCCTGCGCATGATCGCCGAGAACGCCGGCGAAGAAGGCGCAGTCATCCTGGGCAAGGTGCTCGATTCGAAGGAGAACAACTACGGCTTCAACGCCTTCTCCAACGAGTACGAGGATCTGGTCAAGGCAGGCGTGCTCGATCCCACAAAGGTCGTGCGCACCGCCCTGCAGAATGCCGGCTCGATCGCCAGCCTGATGCTCACCACCGAAGCCCTGATCGCTGAGATTCCTGAAAAGAAGGACGCTCCAGCGCCAGGCGGACACGGTGGCGGCGGCATGGGCGACATGTACTAAGAACCCGGCGTCGGCCTTCCGGCGTCAGGCTTCAGCAAAGTCAAAAGCCCCGCTCGCAAGAGCGGGGCTTTTTCTTTTGAGAAGAGTCTGCAGACGAAGCACGTGACAAAAGGTCGAATGCTTTAGTCTTTGTGGATGAACAAATCTCGCTGTTTGGGATTGATCGGCGGACTCGGTGTCGGGGCCACCGTTTACTACTACGAGAACCTCGCACGCGGATGCGAGAAGCTCGGTTTCGCCCTCGACGTTGTGATCATCCACGCCCAGACACCGCGTGTGTTTGAGTATGTCGAGGCCAAGGACCGTGTCGGTCTGGCCGAGTATTTGAACGGCTACATCAACCGCATGCAGGCTGCCGGCGCCGAGATGGCGGCGATCCCGGCGATCACTCCTCTTTTCTGTTCGAAGGAACTCGCCGCAACTTCTGCCCTGCCGATCGTGTCGCTTATCGATCCGCTGATCCGGGACCTGCAGGCGCGTAAGGCGCGGCGGGTGGCCATCTTTGGCACCCGATTCGTGATCGAGTCCGATTTATTTGGGGCCTTGAGCGGAGTGGAAGTGGTGCGACCTGGAGCGGGCGAAGTGGACGTGATTCACAATACGTACGTCGAACTGGCGGCAACGGGCGAGGCGTCGACCGAGAAGTATGAGAAGCTCACAGCGCTTGCGTATCATCTGGTGGACCGCCACGCGGTCGATACCATCCTACTGGCTGGGACGGATCTGACGCTGCTATTCAATGACAGCAATACAGATTTCCCTCATGTGGATTGCGCGGCTCTGCATGTTCGCGAGATTCTGAGGGTGATAGCCGGTTAGGCGGGGAGCGGGAAACTTACCACAGACACGTGGGTATCAAAATCTCGGAGTGTCGTCAGGATGAATGCGCAGTCGTTGAGAACCGCGAAGGCTGGGCGGGTGGCCCGCTCAAGGCTTCTTTTGGCTTGAGTGGGGAACTCCGAGGTCTTACGCTGAGCTCATGCCTTGGGGCCTTACGCGCTATCAGCACACCGGGCAAAGCCATTTCGTAACCTTCTGTTGTTATCACCGCCATTCGCTCTTTACGTCCGACGCGAGCCGACGAGTCTTTGAGAACGCGCTCGAGCGCGTGCGCCGTAGTTTCGGCCTTCGCGTATATGGATATGTCGTGATGCCGGAGCACATCCACCTTCTCGTCAGCGAGCCGGAGCGAACTGCCCCACCCGGTTACTCACTCAAGCCAGAGTCAGGCTTGAATGGGCCACCCGTATACCCACTCAAGGCAAAGGCAGGCTTGAATAGGCCACCTACTTTAGCGGACGCCCTGAAGTCGCTGAAGCAGGGAGTCACACGGCGTTTGATCGGCGACGCCGATCATTTCTGGCAAAAACGCTACTACGATTTCAACGTTCGCAATCATGCGCAGTTTGTAGAGAAACTGCACTACATTCATTGGAACCCAGTGAAGAAGGGATTGTGTGAGCGTCCCGAAGACTGGCCGTGGAGCAGCTTTCTGCATCACGCAACGGGCGCCGTGGGACGCGTTGAAATCGAGTCGGAATGGACCGCACGCCAGCGCGAGCGAGCAGTGGGAAAACTCTGTCATGCCGTCGAACTGCCCCACTCAAGCCAAAGTCAGGCTTGAATGGGCCACCCCTATCGCGTGCTTCCCGTCACGCTGCACCGTGATCACATTCACGGAATTCTCCGATATTTTCTGCGAGCCTAGACTTGCCACAATGTGTGGCTGGGCCTCCACGGACCTCGAGTCCGATGGGGGCTTTGTTTTGGGCGCCGAGAGAAAGTCAAAATCCCCACCCTAAACTCGCAAGAAGCGCGAGTTTAGGATGGGGCACCCTCGAGCTCATCTTGATCTTTGACAAATTGATTGGCGGGAGATGCCCTGCTTCTCGTTTCAGTGGCGAGGAGCCGGGTGGGCGGAGCGCGGCTGATTTATGGCGGAAAAATTGTGAAGAAGGGAATCTTCGGTGGTTGCGATCGGGAGAGAAACGGTGATGTATGGGAGACGAGTTGGTTCGGGCGGCGGATGGGGCAGTGGGAGAGTGCGGGGACGCGGGCGGGGTGAAGCAGATTCCTCGGCTTTGGCTTGGAATGTCAGAGAGTGGTGGCACTGGTTGGGTGGGGCTGACGCGGAAGCAGCGCGGGGAGATGGCGGAGGCCGCGTTTCTGGCGAAGGCGACAAGTCTCGGACTGCGGGTATCAAAGCCCTGGGGAGAGACTCGGTACGACCTGATTGTCGACAACGGAAAAAAGTTGCTGCGGGTGCAAGTGAAGTCAGCGCATCGTGCGGGCCGGTACGGCGAGTACACGTTTCATGCGCGTGGATGCTCGCTGCGGGTATACAACGCAAGTGAGATCGATTTGTTGGTGGCCTACATCGTGCCGGAGAATGCGTGGTATTTGTTTCCGGTGGAGGAGTTCTTGAAATACAAGTCGATGAAGTTGTATCCGGTCCGGTGGAGGAAAGCGTCGAAGTTTGAGAAATTTCGGGAAGCGTGGGGAATCGTGAGATAGCTGTTGGCCGTCAGGTTTCAGTAAGTACAAAGCCTCGCTCGCATGAGCGGGGCTTTCTTATTCGTGCGAAGACGGCGCTTGTAAACCCGACGTAACCCCCGGCTCTACACCACCTGAATTCGAAACACGCAGCGCGTGCCGCCCCGCAGGATCGATTCCTCCAGTTCCGCCTCGACTGGTCTTCCCAAAATGGCCGAATAGGTTTGTTTCTGCCAGCCCAATGTACATTCGCACTGGTCGGAGGGTGTGAGTCCCTTCTCGACCAGCGGACAGGTACAGGTCTTTGATCGGTCGACGATTCGGATGGTCCCTGTCTTTTCGTTGTATTCAGCCTGTTCGACCCATCCGCCCGGGGCCTGGATCGCGGTCAGAAAACCGCGGATATCATTCTTGTACTTGTCGTAGGTGATCGCGCGGAACTGATCCGCACAGGCTCGCCCCAAACGTTCGAAGATGCGCTTTCGGGTGGGCTGATCGACTTCTTCATCGAGTATGCCGAGCAACTTCGCATAACGAATTCGGATGGCCTCGCGCTGCGCCTTCAGTGCGTTGATCTCAGAGTCGCTGGATTGCGCCGCTGCTGTCCCGGTTGCGGATAGCGCAACCAGGGAACACGAGCACGCGCCTACGGCGCAGCCTTTTAAGAATTCATTTCTTGTCATATCAGTCATGATTACCCTCAAACGTGGAAGACGTCGATTTCGCAGAAATGCTTAGACACTTCTTCTGGGTTAGCACAGTTCGGAGGGAAAAGATGTGATCTCACTGCAGGAAAAGCGTAGAGGGCAAGAGTTTAGACCGCAGAGGTCACTTCCATTGATTCAGTCGCCTCGCGGTGCCGCACGCCTCGCTCGTGCTCGGCGGGACGGACGAATGCGTCCGTCCCTACATAAGCTGCGCTCCGTTGACAATGGAGTGCGTACGACCATGGATCTCGTCAACCCTGCTACTTCGCTGGGATGACGTCGAACTTTCCTGAGCCTTCCTCGTAGAAAACTGCGCCTTCGGTCTTGTCGCCGCCGCTCCAATGCTTGTGGCCGCCCGGCACCCGCAGGTAATCTCCCGGTCCCACGCGCTTTTCGCCTGCGTCATCTTTGTAGAGGTAAGCGCCTTTGATGACGACGATCGAGATATCGGCGGTGTGACTGTGCATACCCGCGTCGTATCCGGGATCGAATTTCGTGAAAGTCGCATGCGGACCCTTTTCCATGTCGCCCCAAATGACCGCTTCGTAAACTCCTTTTGAGGGGCTAGCCTTGAAGTCCGCGCTACTCGCAGCCGCATAGGTAATGTTCTTCATGCCGGGTTTCTGGGCCTGAACAACGCCCACCGCCACAGCAACCATCAAGGCCCCCACAGACAACACGATCAGCTTTTTCTTCATTTCGTGTCTCCTCCGTAGATTCAGCCGGGATTTTTATTTTGTGCTGCCGGCGGGACCTCTTATACACCACAGTCTTCAATTGTGAGAGGGAATTCCAATTTGCGAAGAGCGAGTGAGTTGTTGCGGGGCGTATCACGGCCGAAAGCGTCGCGAGCGAGGCGTGTACCACAACGTTCAGGAGGTAGTGTGCAGCGAAGGAAGCCGCTTACTTGTGGCCGTTTGCCGGAGGTGTGTCGGAAGATTCTTTGGATTCTCGCAGTTCGAGTGCGGCTTGGCGCTGGTGCGTGGCTTCAGCAGGATCGGTTCCTGCCGCCATCTCAGTCTTCTCGATAAAGTAACGCCAACCTGCGTGGTGATCGGATGAGCTTTGCGCTTCTTCGAACTCTTTCAGGATCGTTTCAGTTTTTCGCTTCCCTCGAACCACCGCAATCACTCCGGCCGAGCGGTACGTTCGGACGTTGTGCAGGATGATCGCGTAGGTATGATTAGTGTCGTCGAGAGTCAGAAAGAATCCATGGGCAACCGGTAAAAAGCAGATTGCACTACTCAAGAATACTAGATTTTCACATTCTACGTCGGCGAATCATTGATCCGGTGGTGTGAGCTTCGATTCGCGGACAACAGATCGCTGCGCTGCTGTCGAACGTTTGTGCAGTTGAACTTCAATGCAAAAAATAAAGGAGCGATCTGTGCAGATCGCCCCTCGATGATTCGGTCGCCCTTAGACAGCCTGAACGTTCGCCGCTTGCAAGCCCTTGGGACCCTTGGTGACGTCAAACTGCACCGTCTGGCCCTCTTGCAGGCTCTTGAAACCGCCCGCCTGGATCGCTGAGAAATGCACGAAAACGTCTTCGCCACTCTGGCGGCTGATAAAGCCGTAACCCTTGGCGTCATTGAACCACTTTACTGTTCCTTGTTCCATGTGTTTTGTACTCTTGTTTCCTTCTGTGATTAGTTACGCTGGAGGGACTCGGGAAAAAACTTGCGCAGATGACTTGCTGTTAAGGCGAAGGGCTGCTCAAACCGATTCGGTCTAACGCACAAGTGCATGCTACCCGGAATGTCCCAAATTGGCAATCGAATTCGGATCAAGCGCGCGGCGTGTTCGTGCGACGATGCTCACGATACATCGCACCTCGTTACCATCCAAATCGGTTTTCGGCGACCGACGAGCGTGTCTTGATCAAACAGGATATACTCAAGATACTTAACCTCGAAGACACGCTCACACCGCATTTGCGCCTTCGCGATTGAGAGATCGAGAGGCGCATCGTCAGCCCCGAAATTTCCAACTGTCGTTCGCAAGATCGCACTGTGGAGTCCCTATCCAGAGTGGGTGGCGGGTGTGTGCCTGCCGCCGTGGTTTGCCTTGTTAACCTTAATGCCGGAGAGGTTCGGGATATCCGGATGTTGCTGACACAAAAACGCCGCAGGAGGCCTGATGTCCGGACTGAATGGTGACAAATCCAGATTTCACCGCGAACGAAAACATAAGATCGCCAAACGAAAACGAAACCGGGAATTGCTAAAGACGGCGGCAGGTCACGCCAAGAAGAGCGCACCTCCAGTTCGCTCGAAACCGGAATGAGTGTGCAGACGGCCCTGAGGCCGGCCGAGTTATTGAGAGAGGAATTGCGATGAAGAATCTGTATGTTGGCAACCTTCCACACAGTACAACCGAAGCCGAGCTGCGGAATGTGTTCGAGCCGCATGGCGCGGTGGAAAAGGTCACGCTGGTGATTGACCGCGAAACCGGACGCTCGCGCGGCTTCGGATTCGTCGAAATGACGAATGCTACCGAAGCTACCAATGCGATTGCGGCGCTGAACGGAACCGACCTCGGTGGACGGCCGTTGACCATCAATGAAGCTCGGCCGAAAACCGACCGTCCGAAAGGCGGTCAGCGTTTTGGCGGTGGAGGCGGCGGTGGTGGCAGCCGCGACGACTACCACGGCCATGCACGCCAGCCGCGCGAACCGCGCTGGTAGACAAGTGAGCGCCAGTCGCTCGTGGTTCAAGATTGTTCGTACTGATTTGAGATCAATGTTAAGGGGGAACGTATGCCGAGAGGCCGATCGACATTTACGAAGCGTCAGAAAGAGCAAACCCGGCAGCAGAAGCAGCGCGACAAGGCCGAGCGCAGAAGCCAGCGCAAACAGGACAAGCCGGAACCCGGCAGCATGCACGAACTCGACGAACTGCGCGCCGCGGCGGAAGCTCAAGCGGCCATGTTCCATCTGGGCAATGATGAGCCCGCAGCCGGCGACTCCACCGACGAATCCGCCGATTAGAAAATTGCGTCAGGCCGAGTGTGAAGCGGGGATTCGATAGAGCTGCAGATCGACGCGTGCAGTCATGATCTTCAAGTTTTGTTGGAGGACACTCGCTACAAGACTCGCGTCCGTCAACAAATCAAATTCCTGTAGGGATCCGAGAAAATAGCTCGGCGTTTCCAAGCGTCGGGCAAACCTTCGCAGGAAAAGAACGGCGCCTCACAGGGGCGCCGGAACCATTCGTACTTTGCGGAATCGCTACGCGACCTCTTCCACCGCCGGCATAGCTACCAAGCCCAACTGATGCATCATGCCGTGGGTGTCCCAGTTTCCCCAGCTCTCAACGAACTTTCCGTTCACAATGCGATTGAAGTTCATGCCGGTGATCGAAATTTTTCTTCCGGTCGCGGCATGTCCGGCGAGGTCGCCCGTGTGTGTGGCAGTCGCATGCCACCGGCACGCCACGATGTCGCCATCGGCGATGGCATGATCCACAGTAAGGTGTAGATCGGGAAACGCTTTCAGATTCGCGTGGACGAATTGCCGGTAGGCCTCAGCTCCATTCGCGCCCGGAGGTGCCATCGGATCATTAAACACAAAGTCGTCCGCCACGAGTTCATCGATCACTTTCAAGTTTCGCTTGTTCCACACTTCGTCGAGAACGCGGCGGGTCAGTTCGATATTGGTAGCCATCAGGGTCCTCCTCGCTAATTCAGAATTCAGATGCGTGCAGGGCCGAATACCAGGCGTCGGTCGGGGAAAGTGCCCCATGATAGCCCGTGCCGAATGGAAGTCAAGCATGTTGGCAGTCGGATGCGCAAACCGCCGCGCAGTCCCGGAGTAAGGCCAGAAAATAGACCGGCGTTTCAACGCCGGGTAGCTCACGAAAAAACGCAACTGCGTCCCGTTTGGACGCCTGAGTCGCGCGAAAGTGAGGCCCAACCCGAATAATCCGGGCGCTTCTTCAAATACAGCGTATGATCGAAGAGATGCCTTATATCTCGGAACATCTCACCAGCCTCCGCCAGGAAATTGCTGATCTGCGCAACCTCAACGCCCGTACCATGGGCAAAGCAGGCCACACCGAGTTGGATCAGACTGTTCTCGAACTGCGCAGCAATCGCCTGCGCGAGATCAAGAAGGAATTGGCCAAAATGCTCGACCGCCCAGACGATCCCAAGGTTTGGTGGGAACGCTCGCGCCGTCACCTGGTTGCCTAACGGCCAGTTCAAGGCGCCGCTGAATAAAGATGCACCGAACCTGCTCAGCTCCAGTTGAGCAGGCTTTTTTATTGCATCTAGCGCAAAATTTCCCCCGATCCCTCAATCCCACCGCAGATGGAACCTGGTCCGCCCTCTGTCCGTACCCCCATCAGCAACTAACTCCCGCTCCGAAAAGAGAGATCCATGTCATTTCGCTCCGCCGTCCCGATTCTCGCGTCCGTTTTGATTCTCGCCGCCGCATTCACGCCATTCTCCGGGGCACAGACCGTTCCTGCTCTCGACAAGATTCAGAATCAGGAAGAACTTGATCGAGCAGGCGCGGCGCTCGATGCCGCTCTGTTCGATGCCTACAACAAATGCGAGCTCGACAAGTTTGCCGCGCTGATCGATGAAAACGTCGAGTTTTTTCACGATCAGGGTGGAGTGACGCTCGGCCGTGCGGCCCTGACCGACAGCGTCAAGAACAACATCTGCGGAAAGGTGACGCGCGAGCTTGTCCCGGGCACGCTGAAGGTCTACCACATGAAGGGATACGGCATGCTCGAACTCGGTGTGCACCGCTTTCACCATCCGGGGCACGAGGATACCGAGGGCGTAGGCGAAGGGCAGTTCGTTCACCTGTGGCAATTCAAGGACGGTGCATGGAAGGTCACACGTGTTATGAGTTACGACCATCACTCCGCCAAGAAGTAGTCAGCGGCGCCGATCAGAGATTTACGCTTTCAATGCCTCGAACGAAGGGTTGCAAAACCAGTGCACAGTGCGTTTACACTAACGACGTTTGCAATCCTTCCCCGCAGTCGAGGTCATGATGGGTACAGGTGTTAATGCTAATGCTGTTGCTGTCGCAGCCGTTCCTCCTACGACGGATGCTCCCGATGATCCCAACAGCCCGGCGGCAATAAAACTAGGCGAGCAATTGGATGCGGTCGAACGCACCATCAGGGAATTGTCCGAGGCGCATGGCTGCTACGCCGACATTGAGGGCCAGATTGCCGCCGCCCGCACGCAGATCGCAATTGGCAAACTAGCCGACGCCCAGTCGAGCTACGAAAAGGCATCGGTCGCGGCCTGGCGCGCCAAATCCAGCGCCGACGCTGAGCCGGTAGCATGGCAGCTTCTCGCCGTGCAGGTCGCGTGCCTGATCCTCATCTTGGGGCTCGGATACTTCGTCAAACGCTATCCCAGTTATTGGCTCTGGGCAGACATCGTCGGCAATAGCGCGAAGGCTGCCTGGTTCGGCGCCCTCGGCGGCGTTACGATCGGGATGTACGGGCTTTACACGCACATCTCGACGAAGGATTTCGATCGCAGTTTCAAGCTCTGGTATTTATGCAAGCCTGTCATGGGCGCGATCTTCGGATGGTTCGTCTACCTCGTTTACTATGTGGGCGTCATCTCGGCGCAAGGCACAGCGGGCAAAGCTGAAATTGCGAACCCGGAACTCGCTTTCCTGATCGCATTCCTGGCCGGCTTCAGCGAGCGCTTCACCATCAAAACGATTGATCGCTTTATGACCGTTCTCACCGTTGGAGAAGATCCCAAAAAGACAGCGGCGGCAAACAAGGCCAAGCAGGACTCGCTCGTTCCTCAGTGATCGATGTTTTCGCCTGCTCCCGGAGCGAAGAATCTCATCGAAGCTCGAAGACCATATATGCAGAAAACGTCGCGATCGCGTGCCCTCCTTTTCGTCCTCTTGCTGTCACTCGCAGCATGCAGCGCTGTCGGCCAGACAATAAACATTTGGCCGGGCGTCGCTCCCGGCTCTGAGCGTTGGACGCAGCAGGAAAAGACCATTGAGAACACTCCGCTCGGCACCGTTATCTTCAACGTAGTAAGTCCCACCCTGACGGCGTTCCTTCCGGACAAGGCCAAAGCTACCGGTACCGCTGTCATCATCGCTCCCGGCGGATCATGCGTCGCACTCGCCGTCGACCTCGAAGGGAAGGACCTGTCGCGATGGCTTCAGCAAAAAGGAATCGCGGCCTTCATCCTGAAATACCGCATCATGGAGAAAAAGGGAGACGGCATTCCTGCTGACTTGAACTTCGACGAGGCTTGCAAATACGGGATCGCCGACGGAATTCAGGCGATTAAGGTTGTTCGCCAACATGCAGCCGAATGGAACATCGATCCTGCACGTGTAGGTTTTCTCGGATTTTCCGCCGGCGCCATGGTCACGAGCGGAACTCTGCTGCAATCGGATGTCTCGGCACGTCCGAACTTCGCCGCGCCCATCTACGGCGCTCCGTTTGGCGTGATGCCGGCGATCCCGCCGAAGCTTCCCCCGATGTTCATGGCATGGGCGCAAGACGACGACGTTGCCGGCGATTCCGTGGTCAAGTTTTATGACGCCTTGAAAGCTGCGGGCAACAAGCCGGAAGCTCACATCTATTCCGCCGGCGGACACGGCTTCGGCACCAAAAAACAGCACACGACCAGCGATCACTGGATCGATGATTTTTACTTTTGGATGGAAGCGCAGGGATTCACCAAGGCAGCCTCCAAGTAAGTCTTCGTCGAGCCTCTCCGAACGCAAGGGCTCAGAGATCGTCGAGCGATGGGCTAGCGCCGGGTACACCTTCACGTCGCGTATGATATTTCCCGAACAGCGCAGCAAGATTAAGAATCGTCGCACCAGAAATCGACGAAGGCTCATCCCAACTTATGAATAAGAAATTCCGCGTGTTTGCCACCTGCGATATCGGGGACGCGATTGATCTGCTCCGCCAGCGTGGATACGAAGTCGAAATCCATCCCGACCCCAAGGCTCCGCCAAAAAGTTTGATTGTCGAAAAGGTAAAGTCGGGCATCGACGGCCTGATCACAACGCTTCGCGATCCTATCGACGCGGAAGTTTTCGAAGCTGGGAAGGGAAATCTTAAGGTCGTCGCGCAGATCGCCGTCGGCTTCGACAACATCAACCGCGCCGACGCCAACAAGTACAAGGTGCCATTCACGCACACTGCTGACGTCTTGACCGAGGCCACCGCCGAGTTCGCATTCTTCATGATGGGAACGCTGGCCCGCCGCATGTGGACCGCCGAACATCTCACGCGCGACCAGCAGTGGGGATACTGGCATCCATACCTGCCATTCCTCGGCGATGAGGTCACCGGCAAGACTGTCGCCGTGATTGGCACCGGACGCATCGGCCTGGCCTTTATCAAGAAGTGTGTCGGCTTCGACATGAACGTGCTCTGCTACGACCCGGCTTACGAAGATAACGCGTTCGTGAAATCCATCCAAGAGATCAACGATCTGCGGCACGCTCGCGGACTGACCAAAGAAAAATCCTGGATCAAATATGTGCCTTTCGAAGAGGCTCTGCGGGGTGCAGATTTCGTCAGCGTTCATGTGCCGCTGCTTCGCGCGGGCGAAAGCGCGACGCCCACATTTCATCTGTTCAATGAAACCACCTTGCGCAAGATGAAGCCGACCGCGTACCTGGTCAACACTTCTCGCGGACCCGTCGTCGAAGAGGCCGCGCTCGCCCACGCGCTTCGGGAAAAATGGATCGCGGGCGCAGCGCTCGATGTCTACGAGACAGAGCCTTTGCCCGCCGACTCGCCGCTGCGGGATCCGGGGATCGCGGACCGCTGTCGTCTGATGCCCCATTTCGCCAGCGCCGCGCGCATTACGAGGCTTTCCTCCGACCCCGAAAAGGGCATGGCGGGCCGCTGCGTCCAAGGCTTGGTGGACGTGCTTGAAGCCAACTATGGCGGAGATGTCACAAAAATGCCGTATGTGGTTAATAAAGAAGGGTTTGCGAAGTGATCCGAAAATCGAAAAAGGACCGAGGAATCAGGGGCGCTAACGGGTTTATTAAAAGGGGAAGGGCATGTTTATCGCAGCGCCCTTTGCACGAGCGGGTACAATAGAGCCTGACTTTTGGTTCTGGGGTCCTGATGAATAAGCGACTTTTAGGGACGATTGGTAGCGTTCTCGTGGGTGCCTCGGCGCTCTTGGCGATGGATTCGCCTGTGCGAGGTCCGATTAAGATTGAGCCCGCACCGAAAGAGGTTCAGCTTCGTGATGGTGGATTTTCGGTTGGTCCCCACACCAAAATTTTTGTGCAGCTCGGACATCAGTCGGAAGACCGCATCGCCGCTGAAACTCTCGCGGAAGAAGTGCAAGACCAGTCGGGACTCAGGCTCGATATCCTCGGCATGAAGGCCGCCGGCAAGGCCGAAGGCGGAGCCATTGTGCTGGCCCGGCTGCAGGACGAACGCGTGCGTGACTTCCTCGCGCGCAACGGCCTGAAAGCCGACCAGGCTGTGGGCGAGCAGGGATACCTGTTGTTCTCGGACAAATCTCATCTGATCGTCGCCGCGAATTCAGGCGAGGGATTGTTTTACGGAGTGCAGACCTTGCGCCAGCTTCTCCGACCGGAAGGGAAAGGATTGCTATGTCCCGCGGTCGGTATCAGGGACTGGCCCAGTCTGCAGCGCGTAGTCATTCCCGACGTCACCCAGGATACAAAGCACGAACTGGCGAATCGGACAGTGCCGCCAGGCCTCTAAGCCTTCTGCGTTCGAGATCAACCAGAGAAGTTGAAGGATCTAAGCGGGGGCTTTAGCCCCGCTCATCCAGCCCACATCACATAAAATCCCTGCATGTTCTCTGAACGCACGAACTGGCAGCTTGCGCAAAACCGTTTCACGCAAGCCATCGAACAAGCACGAGCCGCCGAAAAGAAGTTGCTGGATCTCAGCGCCTCCAATCCAACGCGTATCGGATTGACCTACGATGCTCCCACGATTCTGACCTCCCTACAATCTTCACAAGCGCTCGACTACGATCCGCAATCCAAAGGCATTCTTCCGGCCCGCCAGGCGGTCGCGAACTACTATCGCGACGCACACGCAATCCGCGATCTTGACCCCGAACGAATCACGCTCACCACCAGCACCAGCGAAGGATATTCATTCGTCTTCCGCCTGCTCTGCAATGCGGGAGATGAAATCCTGGTGCCGAAGCCAAGCTACCCGTTGTTTGAATTCCTTGCCGATTTGCAAGATGTGAAGCTGGTTCCTTATCCGCTGCTCTACGACCACGGTTGGCAGATGGACTTTCCTTCCATGGAGAAGGTCATCACGAGGCGAACTCGCGCCGTGGTCATCGTGCATCCGAACAATCCAACTGGGTCCTATATCCACCCTGAGGAGTTTGAACTGCTGAATTCGTTTTGCCGAAAGCACGGCCTTGCCTTGATTGTCGACGAAGTATTCCTCGACTACCGGATTGACGACCAGCCGAGAGCGAGTTTCGCTGGCAACAACGATGTCCTCACTTTTACACTGAGCGGTCTTTCAAAAATTTCCGCGCTCCCTCAGATGAAGGTGGCATGGATCGTGATCAGCGGAACGGCCGAGCAACGCGCAGCCGCCGTCGGCCGCCTTGATGTCATCGCCGACACATATCTCTCGATGAATGCTCCCATCCAATGGGCAATCTCAACGTTGCTGGACCAGCGGCACGATATACAGAAGCAGTTGATGGGACGCGTCAAAGCCAACCTGACAGAACTTGATCGTCGGATTGCCGGGCAAGATATTTGCCAGCGGCTCTGCGTGGAAGGCGGCTGGTACGCAATTCTGCGAGTCCCCGTCACTTGCACGGATGAGGAACTGGCAATCGAGTTGGTGCGAGACCAGTCAGTACTGGTACATCCCGGACATTTCTACGATTTTCCCGCAGACGGATATTTAATTATCAGCCTGATTGCGAAAGAAGACGAATTTCGCGAGGGAATCAGCAGAGTCATTCAACACCTGGAAAGAAAATAGATTCCCCATCGCTGAGTGCAAAGCTAAGAGCTAAGAGCTAAGAGCCGAGAGCCATCTACCGCTTCACCAAATAAGGATTGCTTTGGCGCTCCTCGCCAATCGTAGTGAGCTCCCCGTGCCCCGGAACCACTACGGTATCGTCCGGCAACTCCAGCACCGTTCCGTGAAGCGAGTTCAGAATCTTCCGCATCGATCCGCCCGGCAGGTCCGTGCGTCCAATCGATCCTGCAAACAGCGTGTCGCCGGCGATGAGCTTTTTTTCCGCAGCGAAGTACAGACATATGCTGCCTTCGGTGTGTCCCGGCGTGTGAAGCACCTGCGCCGTGTGAGATCCAGCACTGACCGTTTCCCCCGTGGAAACACTGTGGTCGATCTCAACTGCCTCCGGAGTTGGCACCCCGATCCATGTGGCTTGCACGTCTAACATCTTGAGTAATTCGTAGTCGTTCTGGTTGAGCAGGATGGGTGCGCCTGTCGCCGCGCGCAGCTTCATCGCGCCGCCCACATGATCGATGTGCGCATGGGTGACGACAATCTGCTTCACCTGCAAATTGTTTTTGCGGACGATGTCGAGAATGTCGCTGATGTTATCGCCCGGATCGATGACCATCGCCTCACGCGTGGTTTCGTCCCCGATGATGGAGCAGTTGCACTGCAAAATGCCGACCGGCAAGATCTCGTGGATCATGGAATGATTGTAGCGTTCTCGGCGACGGCAGACTCTCAAACGCCACTCGCGAGAGTCATTTCAAAGCAGTACTTGCTCCTTCGGCGTTGCCGGGGGAGAATACGGGCGGGCTTGGGGAGGCTTCTGTGGCGAAATACCGTCAACATGGATATCAGGATCGCGATCGCGATAACGAGAGGAAGGGTTCTGGCGAAAGGTCCGGCGCCGGCGCCTCGCCTCCGAAAAGAGACAATACGTTCGGACCACGCCCGGTCTATATGCCGGGAACTCGCGCCGTCTCGCGTTGCGCGCAATGCGGCACCGTGCTGCAAGGAACATCGGGAGAAGGGAAGTGCCCGAAGTGCGCCTTCGAGCTGCACTCGTGCCGGCAGTGCACGTACTTCGATCCCGGAAGCCGTTTCGAATGCATGCAGCTGGTGCCGGTGCGCATTCCGAAGAAAGATGAACGCAACGACTGCACGTTCTACGAGATGCGTGTGACGAGAGAAAAAGAGACCTCGACTCCCGCAACCGCACGGCCCAACGATGCGCGCGCCGCCTTCGAAAATCTCTTCAAGAAGTGATTCTTGATGTTCAAGGCTTCTGCGTAGGCCGCAAAAGAATTTCACTCATAAATGATTGCGGAGCCTGCGTCACGAGCATCGCAACGGCGTGCGCGACATCCTCCGACTGCAGCATCTTCTTCGGATCCTTCCCCGCGTGGGGGCTCAGCTCCGTATCAACCGATCCCGGGCATACGACCGCGACACGAATATTGTGCGGACGAAGTTCTTCGGCCACGGAGTATGTCAGCCCGTTCAATCCCCACTTTGACGCGGCGTACGCGGCCCCGTTCGGCAGAGGATTCTTTCCAGCGAGCGACGAGATGTTGATGATGTGTCCTGTGTAGGCGCGAATCATCAAGGGAGCGAAGACCCGAATGGCGTAATAAACGCCGCGCAGGTTGGTGTTGAGGATGCGATCCCAGTCCTCCGGAGGCAGGTTGTGCAGCGTATCGCTGAAACCCCCGATGCCGGCGTTGTTGACCAGGACGTCGAGCCGGCCGAACGTGCTCTCCACCCGAGCCGACGCGTATTCCAGCTGGTGCAAAACGCTTACGTCGCAGGGAATCACTTCCGTTTTGCCACCGGCTTCGACGATGGTGCGGGCTGTTTCCTCGAGCGTGGATTGAGTTCGTCCGCAGAGAACTGCGGTCGCGCCGAGTGTAGCTAGTTTGCGGGCGATAGCGGCTCCAATGCCGCGACCGGCCCCGGTGACGACGGCGACCTGCCCGGCGAGAGGGTGTGCGGTGTCCATATAAGAGGCGTCTCCTCAACGAGTCGCAGACGGAACATCCGCGATCTCCGTTAACTGCATCTTAGCAATATAGGGGAGGGAGGTTGCGAACCGCTTGCCTTCGGATGAAGAGGTACTTATAATCCGGCCAGCCGGGATGAAGGGGCAGCGGCCACACGTTCCAACCGATATACCCTACGCTTCCCGGGGCGCCCTGCCAGGAAGTCCGGCATTCCAAAGCAGGATCCGAACGCATTGCGGTCCAGACGGAATGCTGTTGCTGCGCAAGCTGTGAAGAAAACGATTCCCTAGAAAAATTTCCCGAGGTTCAAGGAGCCATACTGATGAAAACGATTCTGCTTACGGTTGCGCTTGGGGTAGCGATGGTCGCGGTCGCCCAGAATCCCACGCAGCCGGCCCAACAACAACCGGCCGCGCCGGCCGCGCCGGCCGCGCCTGCGCCTGCCGCACAGGGACAAGCGGCGCCCGCCGCGCAGGCCGCTGCACCAGTGATCAAGGATCCCGCCGAATACAACGCATACGTCGCAGCCATCCAGCAGAAGGACGCCAACGCAAAGATCAGTGGCCTGGAAGCATTTCTTACGCAGTATGGCAATAGTGTCATGAAAAATCAGGCCCTCGAAATCCTGATGCAGACCTACCAGCAGTCCGGCAACGTCAAAAAGGCCATGGAAACCGCCACCAAGCTCGTGGCCGTGGATCCTTGCCAGGTTCCAGCTCTCACCCTGTTGACGTACGTGGACCGAGCCAGCTCCCAGGGCGGCGATGCGAATGGCAAGCAGGAAGCCACGGACGCAGGAAAATATGGACAGCAGGGATTGGATTGCCTGCCGAAATTCAACAAGCCTGAGGGAACCAGCGACGCCGATTTCGCCAAAATGAAGGCACAGATGACCGGAAACTTCGAGTCGGGTATCGGCTGGGGCGCTCTCCAGGATAAGGACAATGCCAAGGCCGCCACTCACCTCAAGGCCGCCGTCGATGCAAATCCTCCGGACTCCCAAAAAGACTTGAGCTTGCTCTATCCCTTGGCGTTGGCCTACCTCGGCCAGACCCCGCCGGATTACCAGAACGGAATCTGGTACGCAGCACGTGCAGCCGCGGTCGCCCCTGCTCAAAGTCAGCCCGGCATCGAGAAGTACGCGCGTTCGCAATATGTGAAGTTCCATGGCAGCGACGAGGGATGGCCCGACGTTCTGAATGCAGCGAAGGCGGGTGGAGCACAGGTCGCGATCGCGCCCGCTCCTTCTCCGGCTGATCAGGCGCACGAAATGGTCACCAAGACGCCTCCCGACAAGATGGACTTCGCCACTTGGGAATTTGTGCTCTCCAACGGCAGTCAGCCCGATCAGGACACCGTGTGGAATGCCATCAAGGGCAAGGCCGTGCAGATGAATGGCACGGTCATGAGCACGACGCCGACGGAGTTCCAGATCGCCGGCAGTTCCGATGACATCGACGCCAAGAAAGCCGACATCACCCTGAAGTTCGAAGACAAGGTTCCTGTGCGTCTGATTCCGAAAGATAACGCCAGCCTCGACTTTCAGGGCGAGCCTGCTTCCTACACTCCGAATCCGTTCATGATGGTGATGGAAAAGGGACAGTTGCTACGCGCGAAAGCGACAGCACCTGCCGCGAAGAAGCCGGGAACTGCTGCCCGCAAAAAGCCTGCTGCGCAGTAAGCAGCGGCTCACCACAAGTCAAAAGGCAGCCTTCGGGCTGCCTTTCTTTATTTGGGATCTCACGCCGTGCGATGAGTCGCAGATGAGCAAAGTGCACGATATGTTGGGAGCCGAGAGACCACCTCCCGGAGGTAGCAGTCGCCTAAGACCGGAAAGTCTTCACCGAACGATCTTCTTCTCAAACGCCGACACCGCGCGGGTGCTTCGGGGCGGACGCTTGACGCCGTCGCGAAGCTGGCGAACATCAATCTTCAATTCAGTGATGGTGCGGCTGAGCGTATTGCGATGCATTCCTAACTCGCGGGCGGCGCGGCACTGGTTGCCCTTGTTTTCCTGCAGCACCGTGAGGATGAAGCGCTTCTTGAATTCGCGGACGCCTTCCGAGTAAAGAATATTGCTGCGGTACATTTGCAGGACGAGTGCTTCCAATTGATCTTTCACAGTGCGTCTCTTTTCGGCTGAATTTGTTCAGTGCGCCGTTGTCGGTTTCGGCGGAGAAGCAGGCTGGTTGCCAAATTTCTGAGGCGCCTGATGTATGAGGTCCAGACCTTGATAGAAGCGGACGCGCAACTCCGAGGGAGCCAGCCAAATGGCAGCCCGTCCTACCACCAAAAAGTAGGGCGCCAGTTGTGAATCCTGCAAGAACTTCGAAGTCGGTGCGAATGCCGCCATTCCCATCAAGATCACGGCCACCATCAGTCCGCCCTTGGCAAGCCCCAAAACTGCGCCGAGGAAACGGTCGAAACTGCTGAGTCCAGCCTCTTTCATAACCCATCGAGCCACCCTGGCGGCCAGGCCGAACAGGAGTGCGATGAAGAAGAAAATTATGAGAAAGCCGAGAATCTCAGCTAACCACGGGTTCTTCAAGAACGTTTGAAACCATTCTGCCAGGGTGCGATACTTCCAAGCCGCTACGATGTATCCGACCACGAGGCCAGCCATGGTGAGAGCTTCGGAAAAGAAGCCCTGCACGGCGGCCCCGATCACATTTATCAACAACACTGCCAGGATGAGCCAGTCCGCGATCGTCATACGTTGAGCGAGCGGGCGATCATTCCCTCTGCCGAATCAGACATCCAGCTTGCGCCCGGTAAGCTGGGAATACGCCTCGAGATACTTTTCGCTGGTGCGGCGCGCCACATCCGGCGGAAGGGCCGGTGCCGGCGGCTGCTTGTTCCATTGAATTTGTTCGAGGTAGTCGCGAACGTACTGCTTGTCGTACGAATCCTGCGCCCGTCCCGGAGCATACTTGTCGGCGGGCCAGAAGCGGGAAGAATCAGGAGTCAGAACTTCATCCGCAAGCGTGATGCCCTGCGTAGTCTGTCCAAACTCGAATTTAGTGTCGGCAATGATGATCCCGCGCTGGCGGGCATACGCCGCGGCCTGCTTGTAAACGCGCAATGACAGATCGCGCAGATGGCTGGCGGTTTCTACGCCAACGATCTTGCACATCTGGTCGAACGAGATGTTTTCGTCGTGTCCGGACGTCGCCTTGGTCGACGGCGTAAAAATGGGCTCGGGGAACGCATCAGATTCTTTCAATCCCGCAGGCAGCGGGATGCCCGAAACCTTGCCGGTCGATTTGTATTCCTTCCACGCCGACCCGGAGATGTAGCCGCGGACAATGCATTCTACCGGAAAAATTTCCGCGCGCCGCACCAGCATCGAGCGCCCGCGAAGCTGGTTCGCATACTTGCGCGCCGCCGGCGGAAATTCGTCGACGTTAGCCGTGATCAGGTGATTGGGAACGATGTCGGCCAGGTGATCGAACCAGAACAGCGAAATCTGGTTCAGTACGCGGCCCTTGTTCGGAATGCCCGTCGCCAGCACGTAGTCGAACGCGGAGATGCGATCGCTCGCGACAAACAACAGCCGCTCGTCGTCGATGTCATACACATCGCGAACCTTGCCGCTGGCACGTAGCTTGAGTTCCGGGAAGTCGGTCTTTAAGAGGACGGAGTCGAGAAGGTCAGTGCTCATCATGAAATTTTACAGGTAAGAGGCGACGGGTATTCTAGCTGGTCAGAAAAAAATGTCAACGATCATCGTCACGCTCTACTGGCGGCGCCCAGCGCTTTTCAGAGAGAAAAATCTTGACAGGAAGGAACGTTGATGGAGAGCAACATAAGTCCTTCCATTCGCTCCCGATCTTTGTGGAAAAGCTGAGGAACGGAGGTGGATAACCTGGAATGACACGACCCGGCCCGGATTTCCCCAGATTCGTGCCTGCCTGCCCTATTGCACTCCGAAGCGCACCGATACAAGCTTCGAGACGCCGGGCTCCTGCATGGTGACTCCGTACAACACCGGTGCGATGCTCATCGTCTTCTTACTGTGCGTGATGAGCACGAACTGCGTCTGCACGCTCATCTCTTTCACCAGATCGGTGAAGCGTCCGACGTTCGCCTCGTCGAGCGGAGCGTCCACCTCGTCCAAGATGCAGAACGGGCTCGGCGCATATTGGAAAATTCCCACCAGCAGCGCGAGCGCAGTCAGAGCCTTCTCGCCGCCCGAAAGCAGCAACACGCTCTGCAGTCGCTTGCCCGGCGGCGATGCGATGACGTCGATGCCGCTCTCCGCACTGTTCTCCTCGTCGGTCAGCTTCATGTAGGCGTGGCCGCCACCGAAAAGCTTTTTGAAGGTCACCTGGAAGTTCTCGTTGATTTTGCCGAACGCCTCTTCGAACTTCTGCCGCGAAATCTGATCGATCTCCTTGATCGTCGCAATCGTGTTCTCGATCGACGAGATCAAATCCTTGCGCTGCGTTTCGAGGAACGAATGCCGCTCCGCCGTTTCCTTGTACTCTTCGAGCGCCATCATGTTCACCGGACCCATGGCGTCGAGCTTGGATCGCATCTCGCGGTACATCTGATCTTCTGTCGCAAGTTGCTCGCCCGTGACGGCAACGAGGGAAGTGTCCGCCATCAGAGCGTCGCGTTCCACCCCGAGTTCGTTAAGGCAGGTTTCCGACATGTACTGTGCGTCCGATTCCAGCTTTGCCGCCGCCGCCGATAGTTCACCGCGGCGATCTCGTGCCTGGTCCAGCAGCATGCGGCCCGTGCGCAGCAGTTCGTCGATCTCGCTCAGCCGCGTCCGCAGCTGTTCGGTCTCGAATTGCAGTAAGCCCTCGCGAGTCTGCGCAGCATTGCGCTCGGCTTCCAGGTCGGCGGCGCTTTGCGCAAGTTGCTCGTTCTCGGATTCGCGCTGCAGCTTCTCGGCCGCCGAGCCTTCGATCTGTGATGCCAAGGCGTGTACCCGTTCGCCCATTTCCGAGAAGATTGATTCAATGCGCTGCAGCACAGCCGACGCAGACCGATGCCGCTCTTCCAAAGTAGCGACGCGTGCCGCGTGTTGCGAGGTCGTCTGCGCGGACTCTTCGCGCCGGCGCCGCAACATGCTGAGCGATTCCTGACCCGCCGCAATCTGCTGTTCGAGTTGCGCACGTTGCAGGTCGTGGGTTTCGATCTCGGACTGGCGCGCGCACAGAATGCCTTCCTGCTCGTTGCGATCGGCCGCAAGGCGCTTCAATTCCATCTGGGCGACGTTGAGCCTTTCGCTCACCCGGCCCATCTCGGACTCGAGTTGCTGCAGCATATGGCTCGATGTCATCACTTCCAGTTCCGCTTCGCGCTTCTCGCCTTCCAGCCGTTCCAGCAGGGTAGAGAAGTCCCGGATCTCGTGTCCGAGGGTCAGCACCCGCGTCTCTTCCTCACGCAGCGCGCGCTCCAATTCCTCCAGTAGCCGCATCACTTCGCGCAGTTCGCGCTTCATCGAGAGCGGGCCTTCCGTCCTCTGCTTGCCTCCCGTGACCGTCACGTTGTGAAAACACTCGCCGGCCTGCGACAGGAAAAACGCGTCGGGATTCTCCAGCGCCAGACCGCGCGCGACATTTGACTCCGGCACGATGTAGCCGTCGCGCAGCTTCGGAAGAATCACTTCCAACGACTTGCCGAATCCATCGAGTACCCGGATCGTGTTCTTCAGCGGCACGATCTGCACTGCCGGCGGCGCGGAGTGAGCGGCTTCGTCCAGCACAAACGAGAACTTCGCCTGCGAGTCCTCTGGATGCACCAGGAAAGTCGCACGTCCATCCACATCAGATCGCAGCAGTCGCAGACCTTCATCGGCCGCATCCCACGATTTCACGACGATGTAATTCAACTCGTCGCGCAGGAAGTCTTCGACCACGCGCTCGTAACGCGGCTCGACTTCAAGGAAATCGGCCAGCACTCCGACTGGAGCGAGCCCGCCCTGCATCACTCCGGACTGAAACAGTCTGCGCACCGACTCGGTCGAATAGCCATGCTCCGCAATAACCGCCTCAAGCGACCCTCTCTTGCCGAGTGCCGTGGCGTACTCCGCGCGGAGAGTGTCGAGATTTGTCTTGCCGCGGGATTCCTCCTGCTTCTTCGATTCGATCACGCTTCGCAGCTGGGCAATCTCTTCCGCGAATCCGCTGACCCGCTGCGTGACACTTTCAAACTCAAGCGCAAGTTGTCCGCGCTGCCCGCCGAACGCCTCAACCTGCAGGTTCGCGTTTTCAATTTCTGCCTCAAGCCGTCGCGCCTCGCGGTCCACACCTGCCAGCCGTTCTTCCGCCTGCGCCAGTTGATTGCGCAATCTTGAAGCCGCAGAAACTGTGTCGAAGATGGAGACTCGCGACTCCTCCTGCTGACGTTCGATCTCCGCAAGGCCCGCCGTCGCAGCGGCCGCGTCCTGCTGGCAAAGCGCAAGATTACTTTGCGCCGCCGCCACATCCGCCGCCGCCGACTCCAGGATCTGCCGGTTCGACTCCCGCTCCGCCTCGAGAGCGGTTAAACGGTGTTGCGCCTGCGCCAGTTCCGCTTCGGCAGACGCCGAACGCACCAGCAACTCCGCGCAACGCTCTTCATTGTGCCGGCGCCGCGCATGGGCCCGGTCGATCTCCATCGCGATCTGGCTGATGCGGTCACGGTTCTCCCGCAGTTCCGCATCGATTGAATATCCGCGCTGCGTCCGATCCGCATGCTCGGCTTCGAGCTGCTGGACTTCCTCGCCCCGATGCTGCATCTCGTGAGCGAGTTCATCCAATTGCGCATCCAGTTGGACGCTCTCCTGCTCAATCGCCGCGAACTTGCTCGCCAGAACCAGGCGCAGCTTCGCGCGCATCTCATCCCGCAGCTTCGCGTAGCGCTCGGCCTTCGACGCCTGCCGCTTCAGCGAATTCATCTGGCGCGTGACTTCTTCGAAAATGTCGTTCACACGGTTGAGATTCAGCTTGGCGTCTTCGAGCCGCGCTTCCGCCAGACGCTTCTTTGTCTTGAACTTCGTGATGCCTGCTGCTTCTTCGAGAATGGCGCGGCGGTCGGTCGGACGACTGCTCAGAATCTGGCCGATGCGCCCCTGTTCGATCAGCGCGTAGGACTCCGGCCCGAGGCCCGTCCCCATGAACAGTTCCTGAATGTCGCGCAGGCGGCAAAGCTTTCCGTTCAGCAGATATTCGCTGTCCCCCGAGCGGAACAGCCGGCGCGTCACCACAATTTCGCCTGCGTGGAACCGCTGCTGGTTGAACTTCCGGCGCCGGATCTTCAGCACCACATGCGGCGCTGACGTCCCCACCGAAGCGCCCATCACTGGAGGAATGACGTTGTGTGCAGGCAAGGCAAAGATCGGTTCGTCGTCGGGAAACGCGACCGCAATCGTGTTGACCTTCGATCGCGGGATTTCAATCTCCTCGGTTTTTCCCGGCTGAGCGTCTTCCACCGCGCGATCCGTATCGGTCGCGGCCCGTGCACGGATCGAAGCCTCATCCCAATCCTCGGTAACGTTCGCTTCCGCCGCTTGCGGCATGTCATCTTGTATGTCGATCTCGATGGGCGCGGCTGCCTCGGCCCCGCCATACAACTCGGGATCGATCAAGGTGAGCGAGACTTCCGCCATGCCGGTGGGCTTACGGTCGCGAGTGCCGGCAAAGATCACGTCTTCCATGCGCGCTCCGCGCAGCGTCTTGGCCGACTGTTCGCCCAGCACCCACGAAATGGCGTCGGAAATGTTCGACTTGCCGCAGCCGTTCGGGCCGATGATGGCCGCCACGCCGTCCCCGTGGAACTTGAGTTCCGTGCGGTCGCAGAACGACTTGAACCCGAGAATCTGAAGTCTCTTCAGTTTGAGCAACGTAAACTCCTTAAACCAGCCGCAAGGGATCAGGCCCCGAGACTGCCCGTGCTGCGCGCGTTTTGCGCGAAACCCGGGGATTTAACCCCTGTTAACCACAAAGATTCCACTCAACCGTTTCGATGCGAGTCGCGGCGTTTTGCGACCAAAACTGTCCTGCGTGTACACCTCTGGCTGGAGAGGGCGGGCACAAATTTAAGCTACTGTAACGGCGAAATTCAGGCGGCGTCAAGCAATATAACACTATATGTAGTGTGGGGTTGCCTCCGACCGCGCTGTATTGCACAGACATTGCACCAGTAGGACACAATTCGGCTGGAGAGCGAAAAGAGGTGGGAAAAACGCGAGAGCAAGATAAGGCTAACGCAACCCATCGCCGACTGCAATCAAGATTAGAGGGAGTATGTGGCGGGGCCCGGACTCAATCGAAAGGGGGCCCGTCCAAACCACTGGCTCGGTGGCCCCGACGATCCCGGGATTATCCGTCTTTTCTGTTCATACAGGCGGTGTATCGGTGGGTGAACGAACAGTCGGGTTGTCAGACTGAACTTTCGTTGGCCAATCCCTCATCACCCGTTCCGCAATGCCACCATCGGCTCGACACCCGCCGCACGACGTGCCGGAATCGCCGAGGCCAGCAGCGCCGCCACGCCAAGCATCAAGGTAGCCAGCGCGAGCATGACCGGATCCCATGGCTTAACACCGAAGAGCTGATTGTTCATCAGTCTGCCTGCTCCGATGGCTGCCGGAATGCCAAGTGCCAGCCCAATGCCTATCTGCGTAAAGGCACCCGCCAATACCATCTTGATGACCTGTCGGCGATCCGCGCCTAGCGCCATCCGAACCCCAATCTCGCTAGTGCGCTGTTCCACGGTGTAAGCCATCACTCCGTACAGGCCGATCGCGGCAAGCACCAGGCCCAGCACGCCGAAGAGTGTAGTCAGGGTTGCGATCATATTTTCCTGCTGGAAGTCACTGGCGACGACTTTGGTATACGGGTCAACTCCGTAAAGAACAAAATTCGGATCGATACTCGCCAGCGCCTTGCGCACACGGTCTTCCATCCCCGGCGGATTTCCGGGCGCCCAAATGACGATGTTGTACAAGTAGTGCGACCAGATTTCGCCGCTCGTATAGGCCGGATCGTCATACTGCACAGTCTGCGCTTCTGGCAGCCAGTACATTGGCCGGATCGGTTCCTTGTAGTCGTACGTCATGTACCGCATGTCTTTCACGACCCCGACGATCTCGAACAGTGCGGAGTACTTGATCTTGTCCGGACCAAAATGCTGCCCGATCGGGTTCTGGTCCTTGAAGCACTTCTTCGCGAACGCTTCGTTGATTACTGCCACCTTCCGCGTCGCGTCGGTGTCCTCCTCCGTAATGGAGCGGCCCAGCACCATCTTGGCGCCGATCGATTCAAAGAAGTCCGGCATGACTCGGGAAAATCCCGCTCCCGTAGCTTCCTTCGCTGCAGGTTCAGGCCTGCCCTCCACACGAATGCCGTTGTTCCAGCTATCTCCGGTCATTGGGGCATAGAGCGCAGGCGCTACCGTGCGCACGCCCGGAATCTGGCCCAGACGTTCATTGATTTGCCGGAACATCGGCATCAGTTGTTCGGGCTTGTAGTTGCCCAAGATGGGGTTGATCCAGGCAATATATCTGCCCTGAGTTTCGAAACCGAAATTCTGGTGTTGCAGGTTCCGCAGGCTTTGGCCGAGCAGCGCCGCAGCTGAAAGCAAGACAAGCGACATCGCTCCCTGCGCTATGACCAGGGACTTCTGCGCCCAGGAGCGGCCGCCTCCCACCGAACGGTTCGCCCCACGAAGCGCCTCGACCGGGTCGGCGTGCGAAGTCACCCACGCGGGAGCAATCCCGAAAACTATCCCGGTCAGAACCGAGATGCCCAGAGTGAACAGCAACACGGGTACGGAAGGCGTTGCATGAATCGGCACGTAGTTACTGGGACCGCCGGTCTGAAACGCGAGATGCAAAATCAGCCTGGTTGCCGCGTACGCCACAGCGATGCCCAACACGCCGCCAATTGCGGACAACGTGGTGCACTCCACTAGTGACTTCCGAACCAGCCGCGCTCGCGATGCACCCAGTGCGACGCGCACCGAAGTTTGCGCGCGATCTTTCAACCCGCGCGCAAGCATCAGATTTGCCAAATTCCCGCAGGCCACGAGCAATACACATCCGGCAGCCACCAGTAGCAGCTTGAGCCCATCCTGATATTGCTCTCTCATGGCTGTCACCCCGGCGTCGCCGGGACTCAGGTGGAGAGTCTGCTGCTGCCAGAGTTGCTTCTCGCCCGGTTCCATGTCAGGCACGTGGCTCTCCAGCCAGTTGTGGAACTCCACCCTCAGCTCCGCTTCGAGCGATTTGGGATTCGTTCCCGGACGCACTCTTCCGATCAGATCCAGAAAGTTGCCGTTTGGCCTCTTCAGCCGCGCTGTCGCTCCATCAATCAGCAGTTCGCTCGTGAGTGGCAACCAGAAATCCGGCATGCCCCACCCAGCCAGCTTCGCTCCGAAAAATCCCGGCGGAGCCACCCCGATCACTGTGAACGCGTGCCCATTGATCTGGTAGCCTGCGCCAACTACGGAGGGATCGGATCCGTACTTGTCCTGCCAGATGTGGTAGCTCATCACCGCCACTGGGGCCGCGCCCTCCTGATCGTCCTCTTCAGTCATCAGGCGACCGAGCCACGGCTGCACACCGAAAGTCTTGAAGAAATTTCCGGAGACATACTCCCCATTGCGCGTGTCCGCTGGGGCCTGTGATCCTTCTCGGCGAACGCCAAGAGCTGCATTGCCGGCCTGCAGTGCCGCCAGGTCGACGAACTCCGGCGTGTGGACGCGAAAATGTTTGTAGGCTTCCCACGAGAACAGGGCAAAATCTCCCTCGTCTCCCTGGGTATAGCCGCCCCAGTTGCAGCAGCGATCTTTGTCTCCGATCCGCCACAGCTCTGCCGGGTTGGTTACCGGCAGCGACTTCAACATCACCTGGTGTACCAGCGTAAAGATCGCCGTCGTCGCGCCAATCCCCAGTGCCAGCGTGATCAAAGCTGTCGCCGCAAATCCAGGCGCCTTGCGCAGTTGTCGAGCCGCGTCACGCAAATCCGTCAGCATTTGCACCCTGCCTTTCCTTTGGACAGCTTGCCGGGGACCTAGATACTCCACACTACGTCATTTTGGACTTCAGGTTAGACTCTCGTCGGGAGAGAACGATAGGCATAAGTTCGGTCCGCGATCCGGATTTTTTCCGCTCGAGGAAGGGAAGAGTGTCACATAAACTCAGACCTCAAAAGCAAGAAAGTGCAGCGATGAAGAGAACGGAATTGCTGCGATTCAACGGCGCCGTTGAGCGGGACCCCGCCATCGATGCCTGGATGAAAGAGCATGCCGGTGAATTGGGATCCATTGCGCACCAGTGGTTTGAGTTGATGCGAAAATCCGGGGACGAAGTCCGCGAGCTTTTCCATGACGGTTGTCCCGTCGCCTGCTTTGGCGATGTACCCTTCGGCTATGTCAATGTATTCACTTCGCACGTTAACGTGGGTTTCTTTCAGGGCGCAGCGCTGAGAGATCCGGACCGCTTGTTACAAGGTTCCGGCAAGTTCATGCGCCATGTGAAGCTTAGGCCGGGAATCGCAACAAATGCCGCGGCGCTAAGCAGTCTTATTGAAGCGGCGTACGCGGATATAAAGGCGCGGGTCGAACACGGCTAGAGTTCATGGACAATGGGCATCCCGGAAACGATGCGCCTCCGGTGATTCACCGATTGCACCTTGTTCCCGCTGAAAGAGAGAATCGCGATTGGAGGAAAACATGATGGTGAATACGATAGTGGATGGGACGTATCGGCAAACCAATTTGACCAACGAGTCGGCCGAATATCTGGTCAAGCGCGAGCAGCTCCGACTTGCCGAAATTGATCTCATGCGCCAGCGCGAACGCGTCGCTGAAATGCGCCGTCAACTTCCTGAGGGCGCTTCCATTCAGGACTATCCATTTGAAGAAGGTCCACGCGACCTTAACGCCGGCGATGGTGCGCGCAGCGTCCGCCTCAGCGAACTCTTCACCAAGCCCAATCGCTCGGTGGTCATCTATCACTTCATGTTCGGAAAAAAGCAGGTCAAGGCTTGCCCGATGTGTACGGCCTGGCTCGATAGCGCGAATGGTGTGGCGCATCATCTCGCCCAGAATCTCGACTTTGCAGTCGTCGCTGCCGCCGATCTCCCGACCCTGCGCGCCTACGGTCGCGAGCGCGGGTGGGACAAGCTCCGCCTTCTTAGCGCCGGCAACAACACTTTCAAATATGACCTAGGCAGTGAAGATAAAGAAGGCGGGCAGGACTCGACCATTTCTGTCTTCACACGCGATGCGAAAGGTACTGTGCATCACGTGTACTCGGTACATCCCCGGATGGGTCCGGATATCCAGGAACGTGGCATCGATCTGTACACGCCCATCTGGCACTTTTTGGACCTCACTCCGCAAGGGCGGGGCAGTTGGAGCGCCAGCCTCGCCTACGGTACCAAACTCCGCGCAGCTTGAACGTGGCCGAACTCGCTTCAGGATTGAACAGCGCACAGGGGCGATCACGCAGATCGCGGCGTCATTTCCGCGAGTCTGGAGGTACCAGATTGTTGGCGCGATAGTAGACCACAAGCTGGCCATAGTGCTCGCCGCTGTGCTCGATCGTGAAGGTCCAGATGGACGAGTTGTGCATCATCCGGTTGCCGAAGAATTTGGTCGTGTTGTCCAGACCTGCGTCGCCCTGCTGCTGAATCACTTTTGCTCCGTCGGCGACAGCCTCCTGCACGAACTTGACTACCTCGGCCTTGGTCTTAAAAGCGTCCCGCGTCGGATTGTCGCCTTCGCCGAAGTCAGGTCCTAGCTTTGATCCGGAAATCCGGCGAAGTATGACGAAATCCAGCGCGGCTGCGTGGAGAAGATTCAGCGCAAAAGTGCGCTCGTCCTTCTGCAGCTTGAAATCGTACTTGTCCTCGGGAAAATCCTGCGCCATCGCAATGAGTTTGTTCCCAATGTCGTTCCACCGGTCCACCATCTCCTCGGACCGGGAGCGCGCAGGGCCGGGAGGCTGGTTTTGCGTTTGAGCCTGACTCTGAAGACTCATTCCACCGGCAGCCAGAAGAGTGACCGCAACGAGCGCAAGTGCAGGCCGATTCATGGTAGGTGTACTCCTGATGTTGATCTGATATTGATTTGCTTCCAGATATCCCGCTTACGGTTAGACGGGGTACGACCGCCGACGTTTGACCAAAGTTATGCCATACGGAAACTATCCAACAACTCGTCCGGAGTCGGCCAAAGCGGGTTCTGACTACTTCCCTGGAGAATTCTGAATCAACACCAGATCCGAAGGAGAATCTCCGCGCACCAGGGCCAGGCTCTTGCCATCGGGCGACCATTGATAAGAGTAGATTTTGAGGGAACCGAAGTTCGTCAACTGTCGGCCGGGGCCGCCGTCCAGCGGTTGCAGCCACAAATTGTCCACTCCCTTTTCACGGACAGGGTAGACGATACCTTTGCCGTCGGGGCTGAAGCGGGGTTGCCCCTGATGCCGCGGGTCGTACTCGAACATTCGCAGGACCTGGCCGGAATCAAGAGAAACCAGGGAGATCGTTGGCCTCTGGGCTTTGAAATCGTAGGTGCCCAGCACAACCGTCTTTCCGTCGCGGGCAACGTCAAAACCGGCGTTGAATTCCGCAAAATCCTTTGTAACTCGTTCCGGCTGACCTCCGTCGATGGACACTTTCATATAGGCAGGAACGGTCATATCCATATAAAAGACGGTTTTGCCATCCGGGGAGCACATCGGAAACATATCTCTCTTGCCCTCGGTGAGACGGTGCAATCCGGTGCCATCCGCTTCACTGCGCCAGATGTTCACCGAGAGGGTTTTCAACATCCCGCGCGCGAAAACAAGGTGGCCGTCGCTGCAGCCGTTAGGCTGCATCGCCGCAGACTCCTTTTCGGAAGCGATCTCCCCCTTGAGTTCGCCGTTCGGGCTGATCTCCCGAATGGATGACCCCTGCTCCGTCAGCAGATTGTTGTCTCTCGCCCACGCGACCACCGGCACGGGGTCTCCCGAACTAACCTGCCTGGCGTCGGAGTAATCGGCCTTTAGGCCTGAACTCACATAGACGTCGCG
This sequence comes from uncultured Acidobacteriota bacterium, assembly GCA_963820895.1. Classification (GTDB taxonomy): domain Bacteria; phylum Acidobacteriota; class Terriglobia; order Terriglobales; family Acidobacteriaceae; genus Sulfotelmatobacter. The sequence goes on along the minus strand of CAWGBW010000008.1, from coordinate 192,502 downwards.
CACCGACTGGCGCATGACAGTGGCAATGGTCGCGCCGTCGGCGGAGACACTCAAGTTGGCATAGTCATTCGTGTCGGCGGTAATTGGACGAAACTTGCCATCCGGATAACTGATCAGCCCAACCTGCTGCCGGCTGAAGTTTGTTTCCATGCTTGAGTAAATTACTGCCAAGGCTCTTCCATCGGGCAGCCAGGACACGTTGGTTAGCACTGTGTATGGCGGCCTGGATATCGTCCTCTGGGCACCGGTGTCCGGATCAATCGAAATCACCGCGCTTATGCTGTCTTCCGCCTGATCGAAGATCGTACCGACGATCGCCTTTCCATCCGGCGACCAGGCTGAATCCGACATCACATTGGCCATTGGACCGGCGAAAATGCTCTTTTCGTTGCTGCCGTCGGCATTTGCGATGAGGAGGTGGTACTTGCCAGGGTCGGGATCGTTGGCGCGTATGAAAGCGAAGCGCCGCCCGTCGGAAGAAAAACTTGGATTCGTGTCTATATCCTTGACCAGAAGTTGTGGAGTTCCACCCAGCACGGGGATGCGGTATAGATCGTACTCCTGAGACGCAGGACCGCTGACCAATTGGGTATGCGAAAAGTAAATGTGGCTGCCATCGGGAGAGAAGCGCAGGGCGGAGTATTGCACATGCTCTGGCGGAATGATCTGCACGTTGCTTTCGCTGGCCAGATGGCGCAGCCACAATGATTCATTACCCTCGCTATTCAACACGTAGGCCAGGTAGTTTCCGTCGGGAGACATGGCCCCGATCCGCGCATTGTGAGTGCCGCTGATCTTGGTGATCTTGATGCTCTGGAAAGGCTGGCTACGGGCGAAGAAAAACAAGCTGTATATGCCGAATGCAGCCGCGGCGATCAGTAGCAGTACGACGGCGACCATGACTCCAACGCCGGCTTTATGCTGGCGCGCGGCCGCGACCAGGGCCGAACCACTGGAGCCGCGCTCGGCTCCTGCGACGGGCACGGTTGCACTCGAAACGCGAACGGCCGCGGAATCCTGAACCTGGAGCCTTCCCGATTCGGTGTCGCGCTTGAGCCGCTTGAGATCGCTTCTAAGTTCGGCCGCGGCTTGGTAGCGCAGTTCGCGATCCTTCTCCAGCAGCTTGCTGATGATGTCTTCCAGCTTGGGTGGTACTGTCGGATTCAACCGTATCGGCGGCAGCGGAGTTCGATTGAGGATACCGTCGAAGATGGTTGCTGAAGTTTCTCCCGGGAAAGGCAAGGCTCCTGTGGCCATCTCATACAGCACTGTCCCGAAGGAAAATAAATCGGTGCGGGCATCGAGATCCTTGCCCTTGGCCTGCTCCGGGGACATGTAAGCGACGGTGCCAACCGCCGCGCCGGGGCTTGTCAGAAGCTCATGGCTGTCGGCGATGGTGGCCGCTGTGGGCCCCACCGACTGCGCTTTCGGCAGGAGGGCAACTTTGGCCAGCCCAAAGTCCAGGATCTTGGCGTGCCCCCGTTTGGTGATAAAGATATTAGCGGGCTTAATATCGCGATGAACAATACCTCCGGTGTGCGCGGCGTCCAGCGCATCCGCCACCTCGATGGCTACCTCCAGCAGCGTCTCAGTCTCTAATGGTCGTCCCGCGATGCGGTGCCTGAGTGTGACGCCATCCAGAAACTCCATCACGATGAACGTCTGCCCATCCTGCTCGTTGATTTCATGAATTGTGCAAATGTTGGGATGGTTCAGAGCAGAAGCGGCCTTTGCTTCACGGCGAAAGCGGCCCAAGACTTGAGCATCTTTGGCCACTTCGTCGGGCAAAAACTTCAACGCAACAAAGCGATCGAGTTTGGTGTCCTCGGCTTTGAATACTACGCCCATCCCGCCGGCGCCCAGCTTCTCGATGATGCGATAGTGCAAGATGGTTTGGCCGATCATGGGAGACGCTTGTCGCCGGAGCATTCATCTTAAGGACGGGGTTCGAGGCTAGTCAACGTGTTCGCAGTTCTGGGCGAAGCGCGCCGAGCAGTACACTTGCGTTTAACGAGCAATCCGGAAACTGTTCCGGGCCAGAAGTCGGCTTGGGGGAAGCCAGACGTTCCAGTCCAGGCCGGCCGATTTCCGTCGGGATGGGTTGACCGTCTACCGCAAACGAATCGTGCCTTAAGTTAGCGCTTATGGAGCGGGATGCCCCCACTAACACCAACCTCAATTTCTGCCGATAGCTTCTCTCAGGAGCGCTTTCAATGCCCGCATGGATTTGGCTTGTCCTGGGATCGCTGTTGATCGGTTTGGCCTGCGAAGAGTTCCGAATCTTCCGGATCCGACGCGAAGGCCGCAAGAACGAAGAAATCTTTCGGATCGTCACAGAAAATGCAGTCGACATGATCGCGCTCGTCGATGTGAAAGGTCGCCGGTTATATAACAGTCCTTCTTACAAGCGCATCCTCGGATACTCGCCCGCCGAACTTGGCGAAACCTCATCCTTCGAGCAGATTCATCCCGAGGATCGCATGCGCGTTCTCGATGCAGCACGCGAGGCGCGCGAGACCGGAATCGGCAAGCGGCTTGACTACCGCATCAAGCACAAGGACGGAAGCTGGCGCGTTCTTGAATCGGTCGCCAGCACGATCCGCGACGAGAACGGACAGGTCGCAAAGCTGGTCATCGTCAACCGCGACATCACCGAACGCCGCCGCGCCGAGCAGCAGCTCGAACATCACCTTTTTCACGATCCTCTTACCGGACTTCTGAATCGCCGCTCCTGCCTCGATCGTCTCCAGAATGCCTTCGTGCGCTCCCGACATGAGTCTGGACGCGCCCACGCAGTCCTTCTCGTCAACATCGATCACTTCAAGGTGTTCAACGAGACTATGGCTCCTGCTGCGGGAGACCAGGTTCTCTCCGAGATCGCGCGTCGTCTCGCCGGCTCGCTCCGGCAGGACGACGCTTCCGCGCGCCGCGATCGCGCTAGTCCTTCGCTCGATTTGGTGCTGTTCCGTTTGGGTGGAGACGAGTTCACGGTGCTGGTCGAAGGCGTGAGCGACCCCAGCGACGCCATGCGCATTGCCCGACAGTTGCAGATTGCGGTCGCGCAGCCCTTCTCAGTCGATGCCCGCGAAATCCGTGCGTCCGTCAGCGTTGGAATTGCCGTGAGCACGTCCGAACATAGTCGCCCCGAAGATGTGCTCAGAGACGCCGATGTTGCGATGCGCCGCGCCAAGGCGCTCGGCGGATCGCGCTGCGAGGTCTTCGATGAAGCCATGCATATGCGCGCGGTGGGCCGCCTGCGTCTCGAATCCGACCTGCACGCCGCGCTTGCCGAGCGCCAATTTCGAGTGCACTACCATCCCATCATCCAGCTTGACTCGCGCCGCATCGTGAGCTTCGAAGCGCTGCTTCGTTGGGACCATCCGACTCAGGGATTGATTTCTCCCTACAACTTCATCGAGGCGGCCGAAGATGCGGGACTGCTGGTTTCCGTCGGTCGATGGCTGATCGTCGAAGCGTGCCGCCAGCTGCGCGAGTGGCAGTTTGACGCCGCCTCGCAACCGCGCATGAACGTCACCGTGAATGTTTCGGCGCGCCAGTTCGCCGATGCGCGGCTGGTGAACGATCTTCAGGATGCGCTGCAGGAGACTGGGATTGATCCCTCACGTCTTCAGCTCGAAATCACCGAAGCAATCGCAGCCGCCGATCCGAAGCTCACCGTGACCGTATTGTCTCACCTGAAACATCTGGGAATTGGCGTGATCCTCGATGATTTCGGCACCGGATCGACCTCGCTTCGCGGTCTGCGCCAGTTTCCCATCGATGCCTTGAAGATCGACCGTTCCTTGATTCGCGAGATGCAGAGCGACAACGCCACAGCCGACATCGTAGAACTCACCATCACGCTGGCCCACAAGATGGGCCTGACGGCGATTGCGGAAGGCATCGAGACCGCAAAGCAGATGGAACGTCTGCGCGAACTCGGCTGCGAATACGGGCAGGGCTATTACTTCTCCCAGGTCCTCGACCCCAAGTCCGCGCAACAGTTCATGCGCCAGCAAGTCGCCGCTTCCCGCGCAAACGCCGCAGCCATGAAGTAATCAGTCCATCGTGACTCAAGTTCCGTACAGACACCCTCAGACGAGATTTGCCTGAATAATTGTCAGGAACTTTCCCCAGCGACGCTCCGTACCTTAAATCAGCAAGCGACGCAGGCAGGCGCGATCAGCGCAAAGCGAAGGAGAACTACCATGGATGGACTCACCGGTCTCGCAGCAGTCATCATGTTTCTGGGAATGCCCACGGCAATCCTCGGGATGTACACCTACTACCGCGTCCGCAAGTTGCGGACCGATGAGCGGCTGGCTGCGATCCAGCGCGGCGTAGCCGTCCCCATGGAACCCGATCTCACGCAGGCTGCAAGTTCACGCCGCGCAGGCATTCTGTTGATCGCCGGAGCCGTTGGATACATGCTGGCTTTCAGCATCGTGGCTCGCATCGAACCGGACGCGCAGATTGCAGCGGCTTTTGGTGCGATCCCGTTCATGCTAGGTTTGGGATTCTTTACGGACGCGGCATTGATCCGGAGAGACGCGAAGGCTTCGTAGTCGTCGAGTAACTCGAACGCGAGTAGCGGTGACAGTAGAAAGTCGAATCCCCGTGTTGTCCTCCTATCAGAGGGACAAAGCGAGGATTTCTGATTTCTGCGATTAATTTCTATTTATCGCCGGTCAGGAACTTAAACTGCGATTCGTTCAGAGGCACCACGCTCAAGCGTCCCTGGCGCGCCAGCGGAGAGTCCGCAAACAACGGGCTTGATTTGGCTTCGGCCAGTGTCACCGGTTTTGCGATTGCCTTGCCCACTTTGATCTTCACCTGCGGGTTGCGCGCATCCGAGGTATCCACCGAAACGACCGTGGCCGTTCCGACCGCGCTCTTCTCGTCGCCGGTGTGATAGATGACCAGCCGCTCGCCGGGTTTCATGCCGCGCATGTTCTTCAAGGCCACGGGATTCGAGACGCCATCCCAAACGGTGGTCTTTTCCTTTTGCAGGTCCGCAAAAGAATAGGTTGAAGGCTCGGTCTTAAGTAGGTAGTCCATAGCTCACCATCGCATTAGCACAGTTGCTGGTTTGATTGCGGTCAGGTCAGTTCGGTTTCTTGGCGTCCTCAGCGGGAGCATCAGGCTTCGGGCTCGGATCTTTCGCGTGATCGTCGTAGACCGAAAACTGTCCTTGCGGGCGCTTTAACTTAATTGTGATTTCAGTCTTTGCCTGGTTCACGTCGAAGTCGTCGCCCCAGGTTTGGAATCCATGGGCCAGAACCTGCACGCGAAGCTTGCCGAAAGGGATTCCTTCGAAGTCGGCTTTGCCCTCTGGATTGGTCTTTAACTCGAGCCCACCGCGACCTTGCTTGCCGGTGTCACCGACGGGATGCATAATCACGGCCGCATTCCTGACCGGTTTTCCGTTCTCGTCCTTGACGACAGAGAAATAGACCCACGAGGTCGGCTCGTCGTCCTTATCTTTTTGCCCCAGCGCGATACTTGGCGCGGCGAACATGAGCAGCGCGAACCCGGCAACGATGAACTTCTTCATGAGAGTCATTTTATGCGGGCTAACACCCGCTGTCATCTATTTGCCGGTGCCAATCGAAGTTGCCGACCGGCCCGAGACCCGAAGCTCCCGAAACTCTTTTAGAATGCTGGTGTGAAGAATTGGGACGTGATTGTCGTCGGGGGCGGAATTATCGGGCTTTCGATTTCCATCGCCTTGCGGAAGAAAGGTGCTGCCGTTTTGCTGGTGGAGCGCGGAGAACCCGGCCGCGAAGCTTCATACGCGGCAGGCGGAATGTTGGTGGACTACGCGCCAGAAACTCCGGAGGCATTGCAGTCGCTGGCCTCTGCGAGTGCAGCGATGTATCCGGAATTCGCGCACGAGCTTGAAGTCGAGTCTGGAATGAAGGTGGATTTGCGAGAGCAGGGAACGATCCTTTTTCCGGCCGCGAGTCACGCCGCGCCAGACGGAACTCTGTCCCAATCTCAACTCAGCGAACTCGAGCCGGCGTTGGCGGCGAACGGAATTCAGGGTGCGATCTTACTGAAAGAGCGCAGCGTCGATCCCCGAGCGCTCACCAAGGCCGCGATCCAGACGGCGAAGAACCGAGGCGTTCGTTTCTCCTCGGGCGACACGGTGACCGAAGTGAACATCAGTGATGGCGCGGTCTCCGGGGTGACAACAACGAAGACGTCATTTCTTGCGCCAAAGGTAGTGAACTGTGCCGGAGCTTGGTCAGGAACGATTGGTCCGAAACATCTTCCGACGCGGCCGGTGAAGGGACAGATGCTGTGTCTCGCCATGCCGACATCCACAACGTTGCTGCACGTGATCCGGTCCCCACAGGCTTATCTAATTCCACGCAGTGACGGGCGCCTGCTCGTCGGAGCGACAGTCGAAGAAGCTGGATTTGACAAGCGAACCGTTCCGTCGACGATCCAGCGCCTTCATCAAGCTGCGCTTGACCTGGTGCCCGCACTTCGCGACGCGAAGATATTGGAGGATTGGGCTGGCCTGCGTCCCGGTTCGCCAGACGCGCTGCCTATCCTCGATGCGTCCGCAACGCCTGGGTATTTCGTTGCGACCGGGCACTTTCGCGATGGGATCCTGCTCGCCCCGATCACAGGGCAAGTGATGGCCGACGTGATCAGCGGTGAGAAGCCGTCGCACGATCTGAGAGCATTTTCGCTGGAGCGGTTCGCGCCATTGAGAATCGCGTCGTAGACGTTTTCGGACTGATCGCACCTCAGTCGGCTGCGCGCAGCAAGCAAGCTCGGTCCAGAGCTATACTGATTCGTTTCCACGAAGCACCGGTCCACGCCTCTTCGCTCGCATCCGGATCGTTGAATCAAAGAAAGGATTTCATCCTCATGGCCTCTCCCGCAGTCGATTTTGCCCGCAGTAATCAGCAGCGATTTCTAAACGAACTCAAAGATCTTCTCCGCATACCTAGTGTCAGCACGCTCGACGAGCATAAGCCCGATATCAAGAAGGCCGCCGACTATGTGGCCAGCGAACTCAAGCGCATTGGCCTCGAGAATGTCGAGGTCATCGCGACCAAGGGACATCCGCTGATCTACGCGGACTGGCTGCACGCGTCTGGAAAGCCCACCGTGCTGTGCTACGCGCATTACGACGTTCAACCGGCAGAACCGCTCGACGAATGGCACAGCCCGCCGTTCGAACCTACCGAACGCAATAACAACCTCTATGCGCGCGGCGCGGTCGACGACAAAGGCCAGCTCTGGATGGAAGTGAAGGCGCTCGAAGCCTTGATGCAGGCAGGTGGCGGCAAACTTCCCATCAACGTGAAGGTGATCTTCGAAGGCGAAGAGGAAGTTGGCGGCGAATCGATTGCGGAATACATCCGCAAGCAGAAAGCAAAACTGAAATCGGACTTTGCGCTGGTCTGCGATACCGAACTCTTTGCGCCCGACCTTCCGACATTGTGCGTAGGCCTGCGCGGACTGGTCTACACGGAAATCGAAGCTTACGGAGCGAAAACAGATTTGCACTCCGGCATGTATGGTGGCGCGGCGCCGAACCCGTTCTTCGCGCTGATTGAGATGATCAGCAAGATGAAGGACTCAAAGGGCAAGGTGCTGATTCCCGGCTTCTATAAAGGAATGAAAGCGCCGACCGCGGCCGAACTCAAAGCATGGAAGCGTCTGCCCTTCAAAGAAGAGCACTACCGAAAGACAGAGGTCGGCTCGAAGGTGCTCACTGGTGAGCCCGGATACTCGGTGCTGTATCGCACCTGGGCTCGTCCGACACTCGAAGTTCACGGAATGCCGGGAGGGTTTGTTGCCGATGGGGCAAAGACCGTCATTCCGGCGAAGGCGAAGGCGAAGGTGTCAATGCGGCTCGTCCCCAACCAGGATCCGGACGACATCCTCAAGAAGTATCTGGCGTTCGTGAAGAAGGTCACGCCGAAAGGGATCGATACGAAAGTGAAAGTGTGGAGCAAAGGTCCTGCCTGCGTGGTCAGCACCGACAACGAGTACATCGAAGCTGCGACCGAGGCGCTGCACGACACATTTAAGAAAGACACAGTGTTCATTCGCTCGGGCGGATCGATTCCGATCGTCACCGACTTCCAGGATGTGCTGAAAATTCCCAGTGTGATGATGGGATTCGGCCTTCCGGACGATAACCTGCATGCGCCGAATGAGAAATTTCATATCCCGAATTTCTATCGGGGGATTGAGACGATTTGCAGATTCTTCGAGAAGCTCGGCGAGTAGGCAATACTCACACATAACAAAAAAAGACGGCCTTTTTCGGGCCGTCCTTTTATTCCTGTACAGAGTTCCGCAATGCAGAGTGCGAGGGCGGGGGCGCCCTCGCGACAGCCGGCGGGAGCGCCGACGCTACGGTGTTTACGATTCCAGTTTCACAGTGTCAGGATTCCACTTCACTACTGCGCCGCGCTCCATGCTGAGGTTGCTCAGTAGTGCTGCCCCGGCGGCGCGATAGCCGAAGACTGCATCTTCCACGACTGGTTTGCGCGAGCGGATCGCAGCAAAGAAGTTCTGGAAGTGATCGTAGCTGTCTTGGTAGCCCTCGGGCGCGACAAATTTTTCGTATGCGGCGGTTGTCGCTCCTGAGGGATGCGAGCGCGGATACTTCTGGTGGTAGCTGGCGAGGGTCTGCTTCTGCATCGCCTCGCTAAAGCTCCCAACCATGTAGCCCGGTTCTTTTTCGCGAGGAGTACGGCTGATGATGACGGACTCTCCCGCAATCTCCATCGTGCCTTCCGAGCCGGTAAAGATCAGACCCTCGCTTTCTTCGCCTCCGTCAACGAAATTGACTCGAAGGCTGAGGTTAAAGCCCTCGCGATAGTCGAAGAGTCCGAGCAGAACGTCGGCCGCATCACGCCCGTCTTTCCAGAAGCGCAGGCCGCCGGTGGCCATGGCGCGAGTGGGCCCGTTCGATCCAGTGATGAAGTGCGTGCCGCTGAACAGGTGCACAAAGAGGTCTCCGGCAACCCCGGTGCCATAAGCTTTCCACTTGCGCCATTGAAAGAAGTGTTCGGCGTTGAATGGAATCTTGGGAGCAGTACCCAGGAAGCGCGGCCAGTCGCAGGTTTCAGGTGACGCGTCGAGGGGGACCGTATAGTTCCATGCACCCATCGCGGAGTTGCGGTCCCAACGCGCGGTGACCATGTTGAGCTGGCCGATTGCACCCGCGGCGAGCAGCTCCTTCGCCTTGGCGTAAACGACCGAACTGACGCGCTGGCTTCCAATCTGGAGGATGCGGTTGGTGGAGCGTGCGGTTTCGATCATCTCCGGGCCGTCGGCGTAGACGTGGATCATGGGTTTTTCGCAGTAGACGTCCTTGCCGGCCTTCATGGCGTCGACCGCGACCTGCTTGTGCCAGTGGTCCGGAGTGCCGATGATGACGGCGTCGATGTCCTTGCGCGCGAGTACTTCTTTGTAATCGCGACTGGTGAAAATATCGTTGCCCCAAAGTTCTTTGCAGTGCTCCATGCGTCCGTCATAACAGTCCGACGCGGCCACAACCTTTACGCCCGGAACCTGGGCGGCGACTCGCGTGTCGTACTGGCCTTGACCACCGGCTCCGAGAAGGGCGATTTGAATGTGATCGTTGGCGGCTACGGGCACGGCGGGAGCGGTCTGTGGGGCGGTTAGCGCGTGGACTTTGACTCCAAGAGCGGTCGCAGCGGTGGCACCGCCGGCGGCCTTAAGGAACATTCTGCGATTGAGCATGGATCATGTCTCCGACTTCGAAATGAGTGCCGCCTGCAACCATAAACTCTCTTGAGGCGTTTTGTCTCTGCGGCAAGTTCGGCGACAAAGTTGCGGGATCGATTCATAATGGCGGGATGACGGTTCGACGGCTGAAAACCTACACGGGCGAGCAGGGGTATGTGTATCAGTACTACTTCGTGGGCAAACGGGCAGCTCTCGTGGAGGATCCGGAAGCTCCGGCGACGGAATTTATTTTTGATGTGACCTCGGACCGTAAGGTGACGTTTGCGGTCAGCGTGTTCTTGCCGCAGGGCGCATTGGCGGATTGGAGCGCGGCCCACGGGCGTCCGTTGAACGATGCGGAGCAGTATGCGGCTGCGAAGATGCGGTTGTTCCGGGCGTTTGATGTGTTGGAAGACGTGAAGGGGCACGGCCGGCGGTTGAGAATTGATGGCGCATTGTTGGAAGAAGCGTTGGGCAGTTTGGGAGTAGAGTGAGTTCGTCTACCGCGGAGATCGCGGAGTGTGCCGAGTTATAACGTTTTATACCGGGCGCATCTTGCGGGGGAGCGCAGCGGCAGAGTAGTCTGTTTGAGCGGCGAATTCTGCTTCGTGCAGTTAAAACGCAGCGATCAGCGCGCCTTTCTACCCTCCATGGCCTTGAATACCATCAGTCAATCGAGCCACGGCACCACCTCCGGTGTGTTTCCGGCGCTCGTGTTTGTGCAGGGGAGCGAGCAAAAAAATATCGTCCTGAATCGAACGCCGTTCACCGTGGGGCGCAAGGTGGACAAGGATCTGGTGATCGCAGACCCACGTGTCTCTCGCGATCATGCCCAGATCGTGCAGGAGGGGCAGGAGTTTTTCCTTGTCGACCTCGGAAGCAAGCACGGAACGTTCGTGAACGGGGAGCGAGTCCAGCGGCAAAAACTGGAGCGCGGCGACCGGCTTGAATTCGGCGCGCGCGATTCCGCCTATATCCTGTTCAATCCGGCGCATGCCACCTCGAATACGGCACGCGAGTTCCTGAGCCAGATCTCCGGGATCGGAATGAAGCCGGAGACGACCGAACTGGAGACTCTTCGCCTGTTTCTCGAAGCAGCCCGGAAGCTGAACACTTCAGGCGTGCTCGACGAAATCCTGATCACCATGCTCGACGTCACGCTGCAATTGACTCGAGCGGAACGTGCTTACGTTTTCCTGAAGGATGAAGAAGGAAATCTGCGGTTGGCGGCAGGGCGCAACGCGAAAAAAGAGCCGTTGCTCGACGACAAGACCATCTCCCATTCGATTCTCGAAGAATCGATGCGTTCGAATTCCGAATTCCTCCTGACCGATACGAGCCAGTCACTCGATATGGCGGGACGGCAAAGTATTGTTGCCTACGATTTGCGGACTGTGGTGTGCATCCCGCTGCGGAAAATGCAGGTGCAGGCGACGCGCGATGCGCAGACTCCGCTACCGGGTGCGAACGCTCCGCAGGCGCTGGGAGTGCTTTACGTCGATTCGCGATTTGCTTCGCGGGACATCACGGCCGTCAGCCAGGATATTTTGCACGCGATCGCGACAGAAGCCGCGTCGCTGATCGAGAACGCGCGGCTGGTTCAAGCCGAGGAAGAATCGCGGCGCTACCAGCAGGAGCTCAGCATCGCGGCAAGCATCCAGCAACGATTGATGCAGGTGAAAATTCCCGAAGTGCCATTCGCCCGCCTTCGCGGCCGCAATCTGCCTTGTAAAGAAATCGGAGGCGACTTCTTCGATGCGCTGAATACGAAAGAAGGCCTGGCGGTGGTGCTGGCGGATGTGAGCGGAAAAGGTGTTTCGGCTGCGTTGTTGGCATCCACGTTGCAGGGAATGATTTACTCGCATCTTCTCTCGGGTGTGCCGTTGCTGGATGTCATCGTAGCCGTCAACCGCTTTTTTACTGACAAGCTGATCGGCGAAAAATATGCGACCGTGCTGCTGGCCCGTTTACGCCGCGACGGAGAACTGGAATACGTGAACTGCGGACACGTGCCGCCGCTTCTGGTCTGTGCCGGCGAGGTGATTCGCCCTCCACATGGAAACGTGCCCGTGGGATTGCTGCCCGACGCCACGTTTGAAAGTGCCACCTGCCAGATGAAGTCGGGAGACAAGTTCATTCTCGTGACCGACGGTGTCACCGAGGCGGAAAACGCGATGGGAGATTTCTTCGAAGATTTCCGGCTCGAAGAAGCTGCCGCCAAGTCTCCAACCCTGGAAGGGATCTTTGGAGCCGTCACTGAATTCTGTGCGGGAAATCCTCTCAGCGACGACTGCACGGTCGTGGAACTCTGCTACTCCAGTCCGGAGGAATAGGCTTTCGACGGCGAAGCTCTAACCATCAAAAGCTTTCACCACTAAAAGCTTTAACCACTAAGGACACTAAGTTTCACGAAGGATTTTCTTTTCGCTGACGTCTTTATCCCCCCGCTCCACCGTCACTCGATAGTCCGTGCCTTCCCAGGTGTTTTGATCCGGTGTCATGCGACGCTTTCCATCAGGACGACTCGAAGGGTCTTGTTGCGTGGGACGCTTCGCGATCGGCGAAAACTTTAACCACTAAAAGCTTTAACCATAAGGACACTGAGTCTCACAAAGGAGTTTCTTTTCGCTGACGTCTTTACCCCTGCTCCACCGTCACCCGATAGTCTGTGCCTTCCCAGGTGTTGCGATCTGGCCAGAAAAATGTGAACACCGCTTGGGCTCCTGCCGGCAGTGACGCGGTCGGCAGGTCGAGGATGTAGACGCCTAGTCCTGTATCTCGAGCGTCGGTGTCATGCGACGTTTTCCAATCGTCGACGCTCCAGTGAATCCGGCCGGGGGAGAGCAGGACGACCCGAAGGGTCTTGTTGCGTGGGATGCTTCGCGTTTTGTTGTTGAACCTCCAGCCAAATATCTGTCGCACGTGCTTCTCTACGATGTAGCGTTTGACAGTTTGTGGTGGTTGATCGAACACCTTGCCTTCGCGAAGCGAGCGGCGCAACTTGATGTACTCAGAATGAGCCCACACCAGCGGGCACGCAGAGCCGGTCGGCTTTCCACGAAAGAGCTCGAGGGCCGGAAGATCGGCGGAATCCCAAACCTGTTCCGGCAAAAGCCGGCCGTGCCCGGAGGTTGAATTCTCCATTACGGTTAACAGCGCTTCGGCCTCGTCGCGATGTCCAGCGGCGAGTGCGTAGTGCGCGCGCTCTCCGGCTAAAAGCGGCCAGGGACGTCCAATGCCGGTTCCGTCAAACGGAGATCCGTCCTTGTGCTCGCCGTAGCCGTCGCCGTTGTAGCGGTACCAACACGGCCCCTGTGGCAGTTCGACCGACAGCAAAGCATCGATCACGCGCAGCGTATTCAGGATGCGAGGATCGTCCGGCGAACGCAAACCAAAGCGGACCAGCGCGAGTGCGTCGGGACTGATGATCTGATACGCACGCTCTCCATCCTGACCGGGGGGACGATTCTTGATGGGAACGAATCCTTGCGTTGGAGACGAGGCTCCATCGGTGTCGGGAGGCGCGATGCGAACGTAGTAGCCTTCTACTCCGAGTTGTTGAGCCAGATCGCTTCCGCTGGCGTAGACCCAGCGCTCGATATTGTCATTCCATGCGTCCGCAGCCTCGCGCATGGTCTGTGCCTGATCGGAGTGGCCCGAGAGGTCAGCGATCTCCGCGCCAGCCAATAGCGCCGAGATTTCGGCGGCGAGGGTGAACGGAGAGTATCCCGCATCTTCTTCCCACCGATCCTGTTGCGTGACCGGTCCGTTGCGCAGAATAAAAGTAACGGCGCTGCGCACCATCGGCCACCAGCGATCAAGCTTTCCTAGAGCCTGCGGCGCTTCGCGACGCAGAAGATCGATCAGCAGAACAGGGAAGGCAGTCTCGTCCATCTGGATGCCGCTCCAGTAGGGACGCCCGTCGAGCCACAAATTCTGCGCCCAGTTTCCGGCCGCTTCTTGCGTGGCTTCGAGATAGCGGAGAACGCGCACAGCATCGGAAACCGCTCCAGCAGCGAGCATTGCGCCCGCGGTCTCGACCAGATCGCGCGGCCAGACGAGATGGTAGCCGCCGAGATCTTCATCTCCTTTGTTAAAACCCCAGGGGATCGAGAGGCTGGCAATGATTCCGCCGAGAAAATCCTTGGACTCGTGCGTTCGCAGAACAGCGGTTGAAGTGCGATACAGATCATTCTGCCGCAGCGGTTCATCGAGTTTCATCAACTTCGTCTGCCAGTTACTCCACTGGGAAACATAGTGGCTGCGCAGCTCGAAGAAATCTTCAAACAGGCTGGAGCGCGCATGCTGTCCGGCTTCGGTCCAGATCCCCCCGAAACCAAGCGCAAGAACGAATTCACCATTACAGGCCGCAAGATCGATCTGTCCGGTCAAGGCGATGTTGCCATTCTCGGCGCGGGTGTACTCCGACTGCATCTCCAAGTGCTGAGAGACATCCTGCCAGCCATCGGACACACCGACAAAACCTGCAGACATCTTTTGCCATGGAGCTGTCGAGGCGAAGGAGAGAGTGACCCCTCCATGCTCGGCGAAAAACATGGGAAAGCCTTTGTAGTCGCTGATCCATCCGGTGTTGCCATTGCCGCAGTTCGCCAGATGCGGCGACAGGAGAGCGTACAGGCGATAGTCGGAGAGTTTTCCCTGCAGAGGCTCAAAGCGCACTTTCTGCAGGACGACGTTGCGGTAAGGATCGCTGAAGATTTGTTTGTGAATTCGGTAACGCCCCGACATACAGGTATTCACCAGGTCGTAAGCGGGGATGCCGGACTCCACCGGGCGGCTTTCGAAAGTGCAGTTGCGCTTCTCTTCGGAGAAAAAGTCGCTGCCGCTGGTGACGAGAAATCCCATGTCACGGGTGCAGGCTTGGTCGACTCGCGGGAAATAGACTTCGTTGAGGATTCCGTGGCTTAAGGTGAACCAGACTTTACTGTGTTGGTTCAGCGCGGTGCCAATCCCCGTCTTAGCGCTCGACGTCCAACGCGGGGGGATTCCCGGCCAACCGGGAGCGAAGCGAGAAGCGGAGTCAGTCATTGAGCTTTCTATCCTCGACCGCCGGATTCATCCGGAAGTGACAAATGTTTACATCGCAGACTACCAGTTGCATGAAGGGTGCCATCTAACTGGTGAGCAACGAGTTTGGATTGCAAACGGCTGCAAATGATCGATAATAGTCGAACCTTGAGGATGAGCAGGAGACCGAATTCGCGGATGTGGGTCACCCTGGCGTTGCTATGCGTGTTCATGGTTTTGCATCCGTCCGCCAGAAGTGAGGACGATCCTCGTCCGGTTGTGGTATCTGCGCTCGATCGCGGATTCTCCGGGCTATACAACCTCGATTTCGATGCCGCGCAGAAAGACTTTACCGCATGGCAGACCCTGCACCCGGACGATCCCATGGGACCTGTCAGTGAGGCTGCCGGATTTTTATTTTCGGAATTCAATCGGCTGGGAGTTTTAGAGTCGCAGTTCTACGAAAATGATTCTGCATTCGACAACCGGCCCAAGTTGGCTCCCGATCCCGCATTGAAAGTGCGTTTCGAGGCGGCGTTGAATCGCACGGGAAATCTGGCGCAGGCTCGGCTCGCGAAAGATGCAAAAGATCGGGACGCACTTTTTGCCTCGACTCTCGCATCAGGCTTGCAGGCAGACTACGCCGCGCTCATCGAGAAGAGAAATTTGGCCTCCCTTCATTACACCAAGGAGGCCTCGGTATCAGCGCAGGAGCTGCTCAACGTCTGCAACGACTGCTACGATGCTCTGCTTGCCACCGGATTCAGCAAATACATTATCGGAAGCATGGCAGCCCCGGTCCGATGGATCTTGAAGATGGGCGGATTGCCGGCAGACAAGCAAGGTGGCATTGCCGATCTGAAGAAGACCGCTGAACATGGACACTACCTCAAGCCCTTCGCGAGAATTCTGCTGTCCATCGCTTACGTTCGCGAAAAAAATAAATCTGCGGCTCTCCAGTTGCTCTCTGGACTGCGCAGCGAGTTTCCTGGAAACACACTTTTTCCCCGCGAAATTGCCCGCCTGCAAGCAGCGGAATAGCCAGAGCATCCACGCGATCAACAACTTCCTACTGTTCGTTCATCAGAAATTCACCCGTTTGTAACCGTCTTTTAACACTGCGACGATAGAAAGGGGACATCTATTAAGGAGGAGTGATCTCGCAATGCGCAAACTTGTGCTGCTGTTAGTGTGCGTCCTTGGGGCCATGCCGCTGGTCGGGCAGACCACGCTGAACGGAGCAGGCGCCACCTTTCCCAACCCGATGTACTCGAAGTGGTTCAGCGAGTACCACAAAGTTCATTCTGACGTTCAAGTCAACTATCAGCCGATTGGAAGCGGTGGCGGCATTCGACAGGTTACAGCAGGCACGGTCGATTTCGGGGCAAGCGACATGCCTATGACCGACAAGCAACTGCAGGATGCGAAGTTCAAGATTCTGAATATTCCTACAGTTCTTGGCGCAGTTGTTCCGGCGTACAACATTCCCGGTGTGACCGGGGAAGTGAAGTTCACGTCCGAAATGCTCTCCGGAATTTTTCTCGGCAAGATTGCCAAGTGGAACGACAAGGCAATCACCTCGGCAAATCCAGAGATAACTTTTCCGGACAAAGAAATTATTGTCGTACACCGCTCCGACGGCAGCGGAACCAGCTTCATCTGGACGGACTATCTTTCCAAGGTGAGCTCCGATTGGAAAAGCCAGGTGGGGAGCGACACCTCGGTGAAGTGGCCGATCGGGATGGGCGGCAAAGGTAATGAAGGCGTTGCCGGCCTCATTCGGCAGTTGTCGGGTTCCATCGGCTATGTTGAGTTGATCTACGCCGTTCAAAACAACATTCCGTATGGAAGCGTAAAGAATTTATCCGGCGCTTTCGTGAAAGCGTCGCTGGATAGCGTAACAGCGGCTGCAGCGTCGGCTCCGAAGATGCCCGCAGATTTCCGGGTGTCGATCACGAATGCTCCGGGTAAGGAAGCCTACCCGATTTCCAGCTTTACCTGGCTGCTGATTCCGGCTCAGTCCAAGGATTCATCAAAAGGCAAAATCCTGGCTGATTTCCTGAATTGGATGGTCTCGGACGGGCAGAAAATGACGAATGCCCTGGCTTACGCGCCACTGCCGGACAACGTGGTAGCGAAGGTTAAGGACGCAATCAAGCAAGTCAGATAGCCCCGGTTCGTCGGGGCGTTTTCATCTAGCACGGCAAAAAGGAGAGTGGAATGAAGTCAGAGGGGAAGGTGTGTCTAGTTCTGCTACTGGCGACTGGATTGTTCGCGCAAACCAGTACGCCGCCTAAAACGACCAAGAAAAAGTCGGCCACAATCACCGCGGCTGACGTGCAGTCGCTGAAGGATGCAATCGCCTCGCAACAGGCCGCGCTGGCGCAGCAGCAGCAACAGATTCAGGAACTGAGAGACCAGCTTCACACCAAGGATCAAGCTGTGCAGCAGGCGCAGAGTGCGGCGACGGATGCATCCGGCAAAGCCGAGGCCGCACAGACCGCCGCGACCCAGCAGCAGCAGACCGTTACGGATCTGAAGACTGACGTGACCGACTTGAAGACCAACATGGCGAACACGGTGGTCGCGGTGCAGGACACGCAGAAGAAGATCTCCGAGCCGCCGACTGCTATTCACATGAAGGGAATCACCATCACTCCGGGAGGCTTCCTGGCCGCAGAGTTTGTACGCCGGTCGCGAGCACTGGGAGCCGACGTCAACACTCCTTTGAACTCGTTGACGATGCCCGGCGCGTCGCAAAGCTCGATTTCAGAATTCTTCGGGTCCGGCCGCCAATCAAGAGTCTCGATGCTTGCCGAAGGAAAACTGAACTTCGTCAAGCTGACTGGCTACGTCGAAGCCGATTTCCTTTCCGCCGGTATTACCTCCAATAACAACCAGAGCAACAGCTATACGCTCCGGCAGCGGCAAGCTTATGGTCAGGCTGCTTTTGATAACGGGTGGACCTTCACGGGCGGCCAGATGTGGAGCCTGGTCACCGAAACCAAGAAGGGCGTCGACAATCGCAGTGAGGCGTTGCCGATGGTCATCGACGCGCAGTACACGGCCGGTTTCAGCTGGGCCCGGCAGTTCGGATTGCGCGTGTCGAAAAACTTCAACAACAAAGTGTGGCTGGCGTTGTCGATGGAAAATCCACAGGCCACCCTGACGACGCACGGCAACGCCGCGAACTTTCTGTTGGGATCGGCGGGAGCTGGTGGCGGACTTTACAACTCCGGCATCACGACCTGCGCGAGCACAACCACAACCTCCAGCAGCGGCGCAGTGAGCGTCTCCACGACCTGCTCACCGGCCGCGTCGTATGCGTTCAATCCCTCGCCTGACATCGTCGGTAAGATCGTCTTCGAGCCGGGTTTTGGACACTACGAAATATTTGGTGTTTACGCCCGCTTCCGCGATCGCGCTTTCCCTTGTGAAGATGTTGCCTCTACCACCCTGTGCCTCAGTACCACTCCCGGTCCCAACGCTCGCGGTGCATTCAACAGCTCGAAGAATGGCGGCGGCTTTGGAGCCAACGCCCGTTGGTCGTTTGCCAATAAGCACGTTGACTTCGGATTGCACGGATTCGGCGGGAGTGGAATTGGACGATACGGCAGCGTCGGCTTGTCTGACGCGGCGATCCGGCCGGACGGAACTCTGGGCCTGATCAAGAACCTGCAAGGGCTCAGCACGCTCGAATATCACGGACCCAAACTGGACGTTTATTTAAACGCCGGTGCAGAGTACGCGGCCCGCACTGCCTTCTTCGATCCCGTCACTGGGAAGGCTGTGGGCTACGGATCTCCGCAATTCAGCAACACGGGATGCTTTGTCGAAACCGGTCCCCAGAACACCAACGGATTTCTGCCGGGTGGACTTTCGAGCTGCACGGCCGATACCCGCGTGCTGATCGAGGGCAGTGCAGGTTTCTGGTACAAGTTCTACAACGGATCGAAAGGCCGATTCCAATGGGGTCCGCAGTTCTCTTATGTTTCGCGGCAAACCTGGTCGGGTGCGAGCTCGCCAAACGAGCCACATGGACTCGACGCAATGGTGTTTAGTTCGTTCCGTTACTACCTGCCGTAAAGGCTCGCGAGAGCGACATTTGCGGAAGGACCTAGCCGGCACTGGGAATGATGAAATTTGTTCCCAGTGCCGGGTTTTCTTGCAACAAACCGTAAGGTGTTTGAGTCGTCCGCGGCAGCCAGCCGAACGAATGCTTTATACTGGCGGCTCGCGTTCGGATCGGCGCAGCGGCGAAAGCCTCTAGTCGGCAAGTCAACTTCACCGAAATACATCAGTCAGCGCGTCCTATGGCCCGCATCTCGCTGGACAATCCTCAGTACTATCTCAACCGCGACACTTCCTGGCTCGCGTTTAACCGGCGTGTGCTCGAAGAGGCCGAGGACCTTGGCAACCCGCTTCTCGAACGCCTGAAATTCCTGTCCATCTCCGCCAACAATCTGGATGAGTTCTTCGAAGTGCGTATTGCGGCGATGATGCAGCAGATCGAGGATGGTTACAACGAAGCTGGTCCCGACGGCCTTACGCTCACCGAAAAGCGCGACGCGCTCAGCAAGGAAACGCATGATTTCGTAGACGATCAGTATGACTGCTGGAATGCGCGCCTGCGGCCCGCGCTGTCGGAAAACGGCATTCGCGTGCTGGGGCTGCACGAACTGGATTCCAAAGGTCTGCGCTTCATCGAGGAATACTGCGAAAAAGAACTCGATCCGCTCCTGACCCCGGTCACTGTTGACCCGGCGCATCCTTTTCCCCGGGTGATCAACAAAGCGCTGTGCGTAGGCTTTCTGTTGCGGCGGCGGCGGCGCTCTGCTCTGACCTACACGGGGGTGGTCTCGGTTCCGCGTGTTCTGCCGCGCCTCGTCCGGCTCCCCTCGGAAGGGACTTCGGACTTCATTTTCCTTGCCGATCTCGTGGCGCATCATGCGGTTCGCATGTATCACGGCTACGACATTGTTTCTTCGGCGCCGTTTCGCGTCACCCGCAATAGCAATCTCTACCTCGCCGAGGAAGAAGCACGCAGCCTGCTGGAATCGGTGCGCGCCGAGCTGCACAACCGGCGCAAGGGAGATGCGGTCCGCATGGAAATTGAGGCGGACGCCGATCCTGAAATCATCGACCGCCTGCGCACGGTATTCGAACTCGATCCCTGGCAGGTGTTTCCGGTGAACGGTCCGGTAAATTTACTGCGGCTGTTTGCGATCTACGATCAAGTGAAGCGCCCGGAGCTGAAATACAAGTCTTTCTCGCCTCGCGAGCTGCGCTTGACTTCAAAGGCGAAAGACCTGTTCGAGGAACTCCGGTCGCACGACATCCTGCTGCATCATCCGTTCGACTCCTACGACGCCGTCGTTTCGTTCATCGAATCGGCGTCGAAGGACGAGAACGTCCTTTCTATTAAGCAAACCCTGTACCGCACCAGCGAGCACTCTCTGATCGTTCCGTCGCTGATGGACGCTGCGTCACGCAAGGAAGTCACGGCGGTTGTGGAATTGAAGGCGCGTTTCGACGAGGCTTCCAATATTCGATGGGCCCGCGATCTCGAGGACGCGGGGGTGCAGGTGTTCCACGGCCTTGTGGGCCTGAAGACTCATTGCAAGCTCTCGTTGCTCGTCCGTCGAGATCCGGATGGTGTGACGCGCAGCTATGTCCACATTGGCACGGGAAATTACAACGCGACCACGGCTCGCATTTACACCGACCTCAGTCTGTTCACCGCGAATCCGGCGGTCACTCGTGCGGTGCATGACGTGTTCAGCTTTCTGACCGCGTACGCAGAGAATCCCAGCTACGAACCGCTTCTGGTCGCGCCCCTGGATTTGGCTGAGAAGTGCGTCGCCCTGATCGACCGCGAGGCGGATCACGCACGAGCGGGTAAACCGGCGCGCATTGTCGCGAAGATGAACGCGCTGCTCGACAAAAATATTATTCAAGCTCTTTACCGTGCCTCGCAGGCCGGAGTGCAGATCGATTTGATCATTCGCGGGATATGCGCTTTGCGGCCGGGAGTGCGGGGTGTCAGTCATAACATCCGTGTTCGCAGCATCGTCGGGCAATTTCTCGAGCACAGCCGAATTTATTATTTTGAGAACAACGGCGATGCTGAGATCTACATGGGCAGCGCCGACTGGATGCCGCGCAACCTGTACGAGCGTGTGGAAGTGATCGTGCCCTTGCGCGATGAGATGCTGCGTAGCCGGGTACGGCACGAGATCCTCGATGCCTATCTGGCCGACAACCGCAAAGCGCGAACCTTGTTGAGCGACGGCACTTATATTCCCGTGTGGCAACCGGTGCACGGCAAACGCAACCGTCGTCCGCCCACGGGTACGGCATCGTTCAGTTCGCAGGATTTCCTGATGAGTGTCGCGGAAGGCAAAGCGCCTGCTCTGATGCCCGCTCCGCCTGCATCGCAGAGGAGTAAAGTAGGTGCGGGAAGGGAACGATAAGCTGACATGATCCTATATTTTCTTCGCCATGCGAGCGCTGGCGAGCACATGGTGAATCCGAAAAAGGACGAAAAGCGCGCTCTCGATAAAGAGGGAATCGATCAGTGTGGATACGTCGGCCGCGCGCTGACCGCACTGAACGTTCAGGTGGATACGATCGTCTCCAGTCCATTGAAGCGCGCCACGCAAACCGCGTCCCTGGTGGGAAACGAACTTGGTTACGAAGGAAAGCTGCAGATCGACAATGCTCTGCGCCCGGAGGCGGCCCTGGCGGACTTTCGCAAGCTGCTCGAAAAATATTCGCGCCAGGAAGCGATCATGGTGGTCGGCCACAATCCCAACCTCAGTCAGTTTCTGGGAGCGATCATCAGCGACTCTGGATGCGAGGCCTCGCTCGAGCTGAAAAAGGGCGGGGTGGCAAAGGTCGAGATGCGGCGTACGTCGGGCACCTTGCAGTGGTGTGTTACGCCAAAAGTTCTGCGAACCCTTTACGAAACCGCCGTTGAGAGTTCCCGTCCGAATACTTCACGGAAGTAGTCGGTCTCTTTTTCAATCGCCCACTGTTCCAGATCCACGCCCATGCGCCGCCGTGGGACGAGCGTCAGCCTCACTCCGCCTGCGCGGACGGAGGTCCGCACCTTCTCCACGGCGCGGCTGCGACCCAGATTCAACGCCCGAGCAAGTCTCAGGAGCACGATCGCTTTCTCGACATCTGCATGGGCAGCCGCATCGATCACCTTCATAGGGCCGTCATCCGGCGTGGGCTTGGATTTTCCCAGATAGCGTGCGATGGCCGCGATCAGGCGTCGCTGCTGGGGCGTATATCCAAGGATTTCCGAGTTCGAAATGATGTAGTTGGTGTGGCGATGGCGTCCATTGCGATTCACGTAGTCACCGACTTCGTAAAGCATCGCGGCCGCGGTCAGCCATTCGCGATATTCCGGCGGCAAACGATGCACGGACCGAAGATCGGTGAACAGTTGGATCGCTGCATCGCGAACATCCATGGCATGTTTGCGGTCGACGTGATAGTGGGCGACTGCGTTGATGATCGATTCCCAGCGTTCTGATTCGATCTGCCTGCCCGAGCGCGTGCTGTGATCGTAGTCCGCCGCCATCTGCGCGAGAATTCCGTCGCGCAAGCCGAGTGGGGAATAGCGAAATCCCTTGAGATCCAGCCGTTCCAGCAATTCGTGATAAACCGTCGCTCCCGCCACGATGATCTCGGCGCGCCTTGGACCGATACCTTCGACCTTGCGACGTTCGCCAACCGGCAACCGCGCAATGCGCTTGGCAATTCGGCTCATCTCGGCACGCGACACCAGGTTGCGCTGGCGATTTACTCCGCTCCGCATGTGGCTTGCTACTGCGGCTAATGCCTCTGCGGTTCCGGAGGTTGCGATCACGCCCTTCACTTTTGCATTCGTGATGCGGTCGACGACGCGGTTCACTTCGCGGGCGACGAACCCCCGCAGCCGTTTCAACTCGCCCTTGCGCGGGGGATCATGGCGCAGAAATTCGTTGGTCAGGCGGACGGCTCCCAGAGGAAGACTGACCGCGTCGCGAATATGGCCACCACGCGAAACGGTCAACTCACAGCTTCCGCCGCCGAGGTCCATCATCAGGGTGGGAGCGCTGTCGACGCGTGATCCTGAAATCAGTCCCAGGTGAATCAGCCGGGCCTCTTCAACGCCAGAGATGATTTCGACGCGCCAGCCGGTTGCCGAGCGAATCCACTCCAGAAATGCCTGCGAGTTGCGCGCGTCGCGAAGCGCGCTGGTCGCTGCAACCCGGACGTTGTCGGTCACAATCTGTTGCGTGGCGCGGTGAAAGCGGCGAAGAACGCGAACGGTATCGGCGATCGAATCCGGCGTAAGAAAGCCCGATCCGAATACTCCCTGGCCGAGACGGGTGACCTCCCGGTCTTCGTGAAGTTGGCGGAGACGGCCTCCCTGGAGGCGCGCAATCTTGAGGCGAACGGAATTGGAACCGATATCAACCGCGGCGAACGTGGGCATGAAGGCTCACAGTTTACATGTGGAAAGGCAAATGCGTCCGTGGCTTAGATGGGATGAAGCACAACGGAGGGTTGCTGGCGGAAAAGGTAACCTGGGCCTTTACGCAGCCTTGGCAGGCTCGTTTATCTCGACGGAAGGCCGGCGCTGCCCTTGGTTCGTGGGCAGTGCCGGGCTGGTCGTGTTCGCGGAAAGTTCCGCGGCCGCGTGTCGAAATTTGCCTCGCATCACGTTATGCAGGGCGGCGACCAACGGCGATTGGTTCACCGCGCCCAGATGCTGCTCGGCAGTCTGAGTCAGGATGAGCCAGTCGTGCCAATTTCCCAAGGCATCCTGCAGTCGCTTTAGTTGAGCGATCAGATGGGTCGCTTCTTCAGACTTCGGCGCGAATTCCGCTGCATAGCGGGCGCGCTTCACAACGGTCCGATAGCGGTGTAGCACGTCTTCGTCGATGCGTCCGTTGGGCCGCTCGACCGCGGCGATCATCTGTTTCGCAACCATGGAGGGATCCGCCGTGGAATTGAGATCCGCCGCCCGAGACACTCGCTGCAAGCGTTTCAAAATCTCGCGCAGATCCTTCCTCTTCAACATCTTGCCAAGCTTCTTCTCTTGCTTGAGGCGAAGCTCGAGCAGGCGTTGGGTGAATTGGGTTTTGCGGCGAGGCTCAAGCGGAACTTTCAGACTGCGAAGGGCGGCCAGCTGAACATCAAGATCCCGAACGCGGCCTGCCCGCTTGCGAATTCTTCCCAACAATTTCAGGAGCTTCTTCTCGCTGCGTCCGGACTTGGGCGTGAGCCGCTCCAGCAAAACTTCCAAGCGTCGGGTGGTGGTACGGAAGCTGTGAACGACGTCTGGCTGGTATCCCTTGGAAAGCCGGAGAAGATCGCGCTCCGTTTTTCGAAAGACCAATTTTCCGTGCTCTGTTGCAATTGCCATAAACGAACGAATCTCAGATTTCTGAGGGAAGGACAGATTTCTTGCAGTTATTGTTCCGAGGCCCACGAGTGGCACTCAGCGGATATGACCCAAACCTGTGGTGAGGGAACCAGGACGGCTTAAAAACCTGATTCATTTTAACACCTTTGTAACAACACTTTGCTAGCTTGGAGGCGATGGCCAACCCCGCATTCCCCCGGCCTAATATGCACGGTCCGCAACCCGTTGAAGAAGCGAGAGTTACAGCCGTGACTGAGAGTCGCCCGTCGCCGCTGGGTCACGCTTCGAGCGGGGAGCTTCCCGATCGTGCGTTCAAACTTGCCATGACCGGCTGTGGGGTGACGGTCTTAGGGATTCTTGCTCTCATCGTTTATGAGCTGATCACCCGCTCAAGCCTCTCCTGGCACGCTTTCGGCTTCAAATTCTTCGCCGCCAGTGACTGGGACCCTGTAAATGAGCTTTTCGGAGCCTTGCCGTTCATTTACGGCACCCTGGTTTCGTCTCTTGTGGCGCTGATCATTGCCGTTCCATTGGCGATCGGCGTCGCCGTCTTCACCACCGAGATGTGTCCTAAGTCCTTGCGCGGACCGCTGTCGTTCTTTGTCGAATTGCTGGCTGCGATTCCCAGCGTCATTTATGGACTGTGGGCCATCTTCGTTCTGGTGCCGTTGCTGAGTAGCTACGTGCAGCCTTTTCTATCTAAAACTTTGGGTTGGACGACCTTGTTTTCGGGCCCGCATTATGGAATCGGCATGCTGGCCGCGGGAATCATTCTGGCCATCATGATCGTTCCGATCATTTCCTCGATCACACGCGAGGTGCTGATGGTCGTGCCGCAGCACCAGCGCGAAGGCGTCCTCGCCCTAGGCGCGACGCGCTGGGAGATGATACGACTCGGCGTACTGCGCAATGCCCGCGCTGGAATTGTCGGCGGAATCATTCTCGGTCTGGGACGTGCCTTGGGAGAAACCATGGCCGTCACCATGGTCATCGGAAACCGTCCAGAGATCGCGAAATCGCTTTTCGCCCCGGGCTATACGATGGCGAGCGTTCTGGCCAACGAATTCAGTGAAGCCACCGGGGACACATACCTGTCGGCGCTGATCGAGATCGGCCTGGCGCTATTCGTGGTGACCATCATCGTCAATGCTTTGGCACAACTGCTGGTGTGGACCGTAACCCGTGGCCAGCCTGCGAGGGGCAATGTCTGAAGCGGTATCCGCCGGTTTCTCCCAAAGCGTTCCGCCTATCAGCTTGCGCCGCCGCGTTACCGATCATGTAATGAGCGGTGTCGCGGTTCTCACAGTTGTCCTCGTACTGGCGCCGCTCATAGCGATCTTCGGCTACCTCGTATACCGCGGAGTGGGATCCATCAACTGGGCCTTCCTCACGCAAACACCAAAGCCCGTTGGCGAACCGGGTGGAGGCATGGCGAATGCGATCATCGGATCGGTGTTCATCCTCGGGATTGCCAGCATCATCGGCGTCCCGGTTGGCGTCGGCGCCGGTATTTATCTCGCCGAATTCGGACGCAACCGTTTCGGCAGCATCATCCGATTCACGTCCGACGTGTTGAACGGTGTCCCGTCGATCGTCATCGGGATCGTCGGCTATTCGATTGTCGTGCTCTACCAGAAGCACTTCTCCGCGTTGGCCGGAGGCGCTGCACTGGCGATCATGATGGTGCCTACGATTTGCCGGACCACGGAGGAAATGCTGCTGCTGGTGCCGCAAGCCCTGCGCGAAGCGGCGTACGGACTTGGCGTTCCTCGATGGCGTACAACGCTGTCCATCACTTTGCGCACGGCGACCTCCGGCGTGATTACCGGAATCATGCTGGCGTTCGCGCGGGTTGCGGGCGAGACCGCGCCTCTCCTGTTTACGGCGTTCGGCAATCAATTCTGGAACCTGCACTACGACCAGCCGACGGCCGCGCTGCCGCTGCAAATTTTCGTGTATGCAATTTCTCCGTACGATGAATGGCACCGGCAAGCATGGGCAGGAGCTCTTGTATTGATCGTCCTGATTGTGGGCGCGGTTGCGGCCGTTCGCTACGTAGTGCGTCGCGGATCGTTTGGAATGGCATAACTTATGGGCGTTGGAATCCAGGTCGAAAACCTGAATGCCTGGTACGGCAAAGGCCAGGCGCTGTACAACATCAATATCAAGGTGGCAGCGAACCACGCCACCGCGCTGATTGGACCCTCGGGGTGCGGGAAATCGACATTCATTCGCTGCATCAATCGCATGCACGAAACGATCCCCGAAGCGCGCGTAGAAGGCCGCGTCCGTATCGGAGAAATTGACGCCTACAATGGAACGTCTCCCACACAGTTGCGCCGTCGCGTTGGCATGGTGTTTCAGAAACCAAATCCGTTCCCAACGATGTCGATTTACGATAACGTTGCGTCAGGGCTGAAGCTCAACGGATTTCGAGATCGGCGCAAACTGGACGAGATCGTGCAACGCTCGCTTGAAGTCTCTGCGCTGTGGGACGAGGCCAAAGACCATCTGCACAAGAAATCCGGCGCCAGCCTCTCCGGCGGCCAGCAGCAACGCCTGTGCATCGCTCGCGCGCTCGCGGTCGAACCTGAAGTCCTGTTGATGGATGAGCCCTGCTCGGCTTTGGATCCGATTTCGACCGGCAAGATCGAAGAATTGATCTTCCAGTTGAAGGAGCGGTATACCATCGTGATCGTGACCCACAACATGCAACAGGCGGCTCGAGTAGCGGAATTCACCGGGTTTTTCCTGTTGGGAAAGATGATCGAGTTCGACAAGACCGAAAAGATTTTTACCAAGCCGTCAGACAAAAAAACCGAAGACTACATTACCGGCAGATTCGGATAAGGAAGGTTTGAACTAATGCGCACCCGTTTTCAGCAAGGGCTCGACGATCTAAGGCAACGGCTGCTTCGCATGGGAGGACTCGCGGAGCAGGCGGTGGATCGTGCTCGCCAGGCTTACGTGGAACGTGACCTGACCCGGTGCCAGATGGTTCTCGAAGGCGAGAGCCTGATCAACACCGCCGAGCGTGAGATCGACGAAGCCGCATTTGACATGCTGGCCATGCAGCAGCCGATGGCAGTGGATCTCCGCTTCATTCTCGCCGTCACCAAGATCAATTCGGATCTCGAACGCGTTGGCGACCAGGCGGTCAATATCGCCGAGCGCGTGATGGACATGGTTGAACTTCCCGTCGTTGACTTACCGGTCGATATTGCGCGCATGGGAACGGCTGTCAGCGCCATGGTGCGCCGCGCCCTCGAATCATTCATCGAAGGGAAGGTAGAACTCGCCCAGGCCGTCCTTGAGATGGACAATGTGATCGATCGCATGCGGGACGATGCCTTCATTCAACTCGTCAAGGCGATGAATGAGAGACCCGAAGTCGTCCGCCAGGCTTTGGACGCGCTGCTCGTGGCTCGCAACCTCGAGCGCGTTGCCGATCACGCCACCAACATCGCCGAAGACGTCATCTTCTGGGTGCAAGGCTCTGACGTGCGCCACAACGTACATGCAGGGGAAGAGGGACCTACGGCTGTTCCCGAGAGAGCCCCTTCTACTCCGAGGGCCTCGGGCATTTAGTCCTCGCGCTACCTCAGCGCATTCAAGTTGCGATCCGACGAAGAATACCTGTCTCGCCCGAGTTGAATGGGTTGCGCGGGCCGCCTACACGACAACCGCGGGGACGGGCGGCGCTACTGTCGCTTTGACCGTGCGCCCGCGTTGCATTACGCTCATCTTTCTCTCTCGAACTTACAGCAAACGCTGTTGCGGAGGATCCTTGAGCCTTGTTGCCTGCGGTCGCACGCTTGCTTTATTGATTCTGGTTTTCTCGACCATCGCATTTGCCCAGGAATCCGCGCCAGAGCCGGCGGTGAATCTATCAACCAGCAAGATGCTGACTGTGCCGTCGCCCGGACGCATTGGGAGCACCAACAGCTTTCCGGCCACCATGGTGATCAGTCCCGACGGACGCTATGCCGCTCTGCTCAACGACGGTTATGGCACGCAGGAGACTTTAGCGCACCAGTCGATCTCCATTCTGGATCTGCAGACAAACAAGATCGTGGAGTATCCCGACTCCCGCCTCAGTGACGAATCGCATCAGAGCTACTTCATTGGCCTGGCGTTCAGCTCGGACGGCAAACATCTCTACGCATCGGTTGGATCGTTATCGGATCCGACGGGGGCGAAGCCCGGCAATACGGGAAATGCGATCGCCGTCTACACCTTTGCCGGGGGCAAGGTCGCGCAAGAGCGACTGATCCCCGTGCCGCTGCAGCCACTGACCACCGGAAAAAAGCTCGCAGTCGGCCTGAAAGCGCCTCCGCACATGGCGATTCCATATCCCGCGGGTATCGCTGTGGTCTCCGATCAGGGGCACGACAAGCTTCTCATCGCCAACAACCTGTCGGACAACGTTGTCGTTCTCGACCCGGCAACCAAAAAAGTTCTACAGACTTTTGATCTCAGCAGCAGAAGTCTGGTCCCTTCTGAATTCCCCTACACGGTGGTGGCTTCCCGCGATGGCCGCCGCGCATGGTGCAGCCTGTGGAATGGGTCGCAAGTTGCGGAACTAGATCTCACCAGCAGCAAGGTGGTTCGCCACATCAAGCTGAAGCAGCCCGAGGAGCCCATCGCCCCAGGGTCGCATCCCACTGCGATGCTGCTGAGTCCGGACGAGAAGACTCTTTATGTCGCGCTCTCCAACATGGATGAGGTCGCTGCGATCTCAACCAGCGAAGAGGGAACCGCTCGCTACTTCTCGACCAGCATGCCTGCGCAAAAGTATGCAGGAAGCTATCCCACGGCTCTCGCGCAATCGAAGGACGGGCGTTATTTGTTCGTCGCGGATTCCTCGCTCAATGCCGTCGCCGTATTCGATCTCAATCACGCAGGCGCCGCCAGCGATTCAGCACCGCGGCCTGCGCTTGGATTCATCCCCACCGACTGGTATCCAAGTTCGCTCGCAGTGCATGAGGATGACCTTCTCATCGGCAGCGCCAAAGGGCAAGGCACGGGGCCGAACAAGGCCATGGGCAAGACGGTGTACGAGACGAAACATAAAGATCATCCGTACATTCCGACGCTGCTGAAAGGTTCAATTGCGCGTCTGAGCATTCCGCAGACCCTCGAGAAGCTTTCGCAGCTTACGCAAGTCGCCGAACGGGATAATCTGCTGCACGCCGATCCAGGCAAGTTCAGCTTCGCCGGCGGGCAGAATCCGATCAAGCATGTGATCTACGTGATGAAAGAGAATCGGACCTACGATCAAATCCTTGGCGATCTGAAGGTTGGAGACGGCGATCCTTCGCTCACCATGTACGGCGAAGACATCACGCCGAACGAACACAAGCTCGCGCTGCAATTCGGGGTGCTTGATAATTTTTACGATAGCGGCGAGGTATCAGGTGACGGGCACTTGTGGTCCACGGCGGCGATCACTTCGGACTACAACGAGAAGACGTGGCAGATCGCTTACCGCGGCAAGGAACGTACCTATGACTTCCAGGGCCAGAATGCCGACGAATATCCGCTGGAGCACAATCAGCCGGACATCGACGATCCGTCGACTGGATTCTTGTGGGACAACCTAGCTCATCATAGTGTGAGCTATCGCGTCTATGGCGAGTTCGTCAGCGCGGAGTGGTGCAACGAAAAACCCAAGGCGGCCAGCCCTAAGCAGGGAACGCCCTCCGGTCAAGGGTCGGAATGCCCGCGCACCGAACTTGGACAAGGCGGCACGCTCCCGCCGAATGTCGGCGATCCACACGGCTCGATGAGCCCGTGGCCATGGCAGGTCCCTTTATTCAGCGGCGTGAAGCCGAACAAGGCGCTCCTGCGAAATCACTATGATCCGCTCTTTCCGGACTTCAATACGGATTATCCGGACCAGCTTCGCGCGGACGAATTCCTGAACGAGTTTGGCGCGTACGTTCGTGCCCGCGAATCTCATGAGGGAGCGCAGTTCGAAATGCCGTCGTTCATCTTGTTGTATCTGCCGGACGACCACACCGGTGGAACGCGGCCGAACTTTCCGCGCCCGGCGGCTTCGGTGGCGGACAACGATCTTGCCCTTGGCCGCGTCGTCGACGCTGTGTCACACAGTCTGTACTGGGACGACACCGCTATCTTCGTATTGGAAGACGACGCGCAGGACGGCGCGGATCACGTCGATGCGCATCGCTCCACCGCATTCGTGATCAGCAAATATTCTCCCGGCACGGTTGCGCAGCCGTATGTAGAGCACCGCTTCTACACAACGGTAAACATCATTCACACGATGGAATCGTTGCTCGGGCTTCCGCCGATGAACCAGAATGATGCCTACGCTCCCATCATGAGTGGATTGTTTTCCGGGGGCGGTGACCAGGCGCCGTACAAGGTCGACGATCGCAATCTGAAAAATGGATTGATTTACGAGACCAACAAGAAGGATGCGCCGGGCGCGAAGGTGTCGATGAAGATGAACTTTTCACGTCCGGACGCCGCGGGCGCGGGCCAACTCAACCGCGTGCTCTGGGTGGACCAGAAGGGCTCAGTCCCGATGCCTGCTCCGCGGCACACCGTTTTTCCCGCTGGCGGAGACTGATTCCTGTATGAACCGGCTGGAAATTTCTTCAGATCAGTTTCGCAAGCTCGCCGATCGTGTGACCGCGCTCGCTTCAGGCTATCTCGATGAACTCGACTCCCGGCCTGTCGCACCGGCGACGAGTGGAGACGAGGCGCTACGCCTGTTTCAAGCTCCGCTGCCCGAGCAGGGTCTAGGAGAAGCTGCGCTCGATCTTCTGCCGGAGATCGTGCGTCTCTCGCGGGTGCAGAATGCGCGCTTCTTCGGCTATGTTCTGGGATCCGGCGAACCGGTTGCTGCGGTCGGTGATCTTTTGGCCAGTGTCATCAACCAGAATGTGACCGCGTGGCGTTCGGGTCCCGCGGCTGTAACGATCGAACAAACCGTTGTCAGCTGGCTCTCGCAAGCAGTCGGATGTCCGGGCTTTCGCGGCTACCTTACCGGCGGTGGATCCTCAGCCAACCTAATGGGCCTCGCCATGGCTCGCGAGGCGAAGACTCCGGCAAACGAAAAAGGTGTTCGCGCTGGTGGAGTGATCTATGCCTCCACCGAAGTGCACATGTCGATTCCCAAGAGCGTGGCGCTACTCGGCATCGGGCGCGACAACTTGCGCCTGATGCCCACCGATGATTCGTTCCGCATGATTCCCGAAGAGCTGGATCGTCAAGTTTCCGAAGACCGGCGTGCCGGCAAAATTCCCATCGCCATCGTCGCTTCCGCGGGCACAGTCAATACGGGATCCATCGACCCTCTCCCGCGTATTGCGGACACTGCCGAGCGTTATGGAGCGTGGTTTCATGTCGATGGTGCGTACGGCGCTTTGGCGGCGATTGCCCAGGCAGACAGGTTCGACGGGCTGGATCACGCGGACTCCGTATCGCTCGACGCGCACAAGTGGCTGTACCAGCCTCTGGATTGCGGGTGCCTGCTTTACCGGTCGGCCGAGGCGGCCCAGAAGGCGTTCTCGCACAGCGGAGAATATGCGCGGTCTCTGAGTGCGGATCCCGTCGAGGGTTTTGCTTTCTTTGAAGAATCGCTGGAGCTTTCCCGAAGATTCCGTGCCCTGAAACTGTGGCTGTCCTTCAGGTATCACGGGCTGGCGGCATTCCGCGATTCGATCGCGAACGATCTCGCCCAGGCGCGGCGTCTCGCCGAGTCGATACGGAACACTCCGCAGTTGGAGTTGCTCGCTCCCGGGGAACTGAGCGCAGTCTGTTTCCGTCATCGGGGAAACGGGGGCATGTCCGATGCGGAGTTGAATGATTTCAATGCTGCGTTGCTGAAGCGAATGACCGGGCGCGGCAAGGTCTATCTTTCGAACGCGACACTCCATGGCAAGTTCTGCCTCAGGGCGTGTATCGTGAATCACCGGACGAAAGATTCAGATGTAGATTGTGTGGTTCCGGAAGTTCTCGCCGCAGCGAAGACTTCCTAGCCCTCTGATCAGCCGATTCGGTCACGACGGCCTATTCTCGCCCTTCGCAAGGCGTCTAGTTTAGAGTAACCGACTGATTCAGCGGCAAGGTCTGCGACGATCCTCCTACCATGAAGCCATATTCTCCTGGAATCAGTTTCCAGCCGTGCTGCTGTGTGTCGAAGATCGAAAGAAATTTCGGGTTCACGTCGATTGATACTTCCTTGCTCTCTCCGGCATTCAATTGCACTTTGCTCCAGCCAACGAGCCTCTTCGGTGGCTCGGACGCCGACGCGGGGAGCGACGCGTAGACTTCGGCGACCTCGGCCCCGGCACGGTTCCCTGTGTTAGTTACGGTGAATACAATGTGGGGATTCTTTCCCGGCGTGACCTTCAAATTGGAGTACGAGTAGGTCGTGTAAGACAGGCCGTAGCCGAAGGGGAAGAGCACCGGCTTCTTCTCGGCGTCGTACCACTTGTAGCCGACCTTTACACCTTCGTCGTAGGTCACCTGGAATACCGGCAGGCCGGCGGCGATTCGCTTCCAGCCCTCACGGTCCGCGTCGATGGTGGCCTGAGGCGGCTTCACGACTGTGGGATGCGGCAGATCGGCCTCGGAGCGTGGAAACGTTACTGGCAGCTTTGCGCTCGGATTGGCCGCGCCAAATAAAACGTTGGCGACAGCGTCCGATCCCGCACTGCCCGCGTACCAGGCTTCGAGGATCGCGCTGACCTGTCCGACCCACGGCATCGTTACAGGGCCTCCAGTCTCAAGGACGACAACGGTGTGCGGATTCGCCGCTGCGACCGCGCTGATCAGCTCGTCCTGATGCTCGGGAAGGGAAAGGCTGTCCAGATCCATCCCTTCGCTTTCCCACTGGTAGGCGAACACGATGGCGACGTCGGCGGTCTTCGCCAAAGCGGCTGCCGCGGAAGGATCCGCGCCAGAATTGAATTGGACATTCGCGCCCGGCACCTTCGCCCGCACAGATTTCAGCGGAGAGGTCGGGAACCACATCGGCTCCAGCCAACGAGTCTGACCTTTGCCTGGCGGCAGGATGGCGTTTCCGCCCGGCGGATCGACCTGCGCCGAGCCACCGCCCGAGATCATGCCCACATCGGCATGCGGACCAATCACGGCTATCGTGTGAACCTTGGAGGCATCGAGGGGAAGCTGCGATCCTTCGTTTCTCAGCAGAACGATGGCCTGCTCTTCGATCTTCCGTGCGACTTCCGCTCCACCGACCGCATCGACCACACTCTTCTGCGCGGGATCATCAACCACTCCTGTCGCAAACATGGAACGCAAAATTCGTTGCACGTGATCGTCAAGCTCAGATTTCGGAACCTTCCCGGACTCTACTTCTTTCTTAAAGGCGTCTCCGTAGAAGATCCAGCCTGGCTGTTCATGATCGAGCCCGGCTGCCGACGACTTGGCAGAGCTGTGAGTCGCTTGCCAGTCAGAGACAACGAATCCCTTGAACTTCCAATCCTTCTTCAAAATGTCGGTGAGAAGAGCCTTGTTCTCGCAGGCATAATCGCCGTGTAAACGGTTATACGAGCACATGACCGCCGCTGCGTCCGATTCCTCGAGTCCGATTTCAAACGCAAGCAGGTCACTCTCCCGTGCGGCTCGTTCATCGATGGTGATGTTGACGGCGTTTCGCCCGCTCTCCTGATCGTTCAGGGCGTAGTGCTTGATGTCGCCCAGCACATGCTGCGCCTGCAGGCCCTTCATGACCGACCCCACCATCTTGCCCGCCAGCACCGGGTCTTCACCCATGTATTCGAAAGTGCGTCCGTTGCGCGGCTCACGCGTAAGGTTCATTCCGCCGCCCAATGACATGTTGAAGCCTTGTGCTCGCAGTTCGCGTCCGATGAGCGCTCCGTAGGAATATGCGCCTTCCAAGTCCCAGGTGGCTGCTCCTGCGATGTCAGACGGCAGGGCGGTCGAATAGCGGCCGTTCTCGCCGCTGTTGCGCACACCATAAGCGGCGTCGGACATCTGGATGGCCGGAATCCCCAGTCGCGGAATCGCAGGAACGTATCCGGCGCCGCCATTCGAGTGGACGGCCAGCGGGCTCATTAGGCTCAGCCCTTCCATGCCGGTACCATGCAGCATCGAAATCTTTTCGTCGATCGTCATCTCCTTAACGACCATCGACGCGCGCTCGTCGGGAGTTAGCTGGGTGTTCATCCAGGGATGGGACTTTCCACCGGATTGCGAGAACGCGGAACCGAGAAGAGGGGTGAAGATTGTCAATGAAAGGATCGAACAGAAAGAAAGACTGACACGGACGCGACTTCGTAAGCGCATTGCGCTGCCTCCATATGTTACAAAATCGATATTGTAGCAGGTGTAAGTTGGTTTAGAGCAAATAGCGCCAACTTTCCTTTCCTTCATGTCTCGTTCCGGAACTGTGCAAGAACCGCGAGCGGGTTTTACACTTGAAGAGTGAAGATTGCGTTGGGACAGATTAACCCTACGGTTGGGGACTTCTCCGGCAATGCCTCCAAGATCATTGACTACGCCCGCCGCGCCAAAACCGCAGGCGCGGGCCTGATCCTCTTTCCTGAACTCTCGGTATGTGGGTATCCACCACGCGATCTCGTCGATCGTGCTGCTTTTGTAGCCCGCAATCGGGAAACGGCCGAGCATATCGCGGTCGAAACGCAGGGAATTGCGGTCATTTGTGGCCTGGTAACCCCGTCAGGCACAGACGCGGGCAAGACCGTGATGAACTCGGCGGCCTTGCTGATGGACGGTAAAATTGCGTTCGTCCAGTCGAAGATGCTTCTCCCAACCTACGACGTTTTCGACGAGATGAGAAACTTCGCTCCGGCAAAGAGCCAGGGTCTGTTTTCTTTTTGCGGAAACCGGATGGCGCTGACCATCTGCGAAGATGCATGGAATGACGAGCGCTTCTGGAAGAAACGGCTCTATACCGTCGATCCGGTCGCATCGCTAATTCAGGCCGGGGGGAATTTCGTCCTCAACATTTCCGCTTCTCCATTCTGGATCGGGAAACGGGAGTTCCGGCGTGACATGCTGGCCAGCATCGCTCGCCAAAATAAAGTCCCAGTGGCGCTGGTCAATCAGGTCGGCGGAAACGACAGCCTCGTCTTCGATGGCTCCAGCGTGGTATTGAATCGCGAAGGCGAAATCATCGCACAGGGAAAGTCGTTCGAAGAAGACCTCATCTTCTTCGACTCCCAATCGCTGACCGGCGATATGCACGAGCAAATTCCCGGAGAGGAAGCCAGCGCTTACAGTGCGCTCGTCCTCGGAACGCGCGACTACATGCACAAGTGCGGATTCCAGAAGGCGATCATCGGACTCAGCGGGGGCATCGACTCCGCGCTTACCGCCGCGATTGCAGCAGACGCAATTGGGCCCGAAAACGTGATCGGAGTCGGCATGCCCGGGCCGTACTCGTCGCACGGATCCATCGACGACGCGCGCACCCTGGCCAAAAATCTGGGTATCCGGTTCGAGCTGATCTCCATCAACCCCGCGTATGAGGCCTACCGGGAAATGCTACGCGGCGTGTTCGCAGGCTTAAAGGAAGACGTCACGGAAGAGAATCTACAATCGCGCGCACGCGGCATGCTGCTGATGGCCCTGTCGAACAAGTTTGGCGCCATCGTTCTCTCGACCGGCAACAAGAGCGAGCTCGCGGTCGGCTACTGCACGCTCTACGGCGACATGGCCGGTGGTCTTGCGGTTATCTCGGATGTTCCAAAGACGATGGTGTATCGCCTGAGCGAATACGTAAATTCTCGTCATGCTGTCATCCCTCAAGCGACACTCGAAAAGCCGCCGTCGGCGGAGTTGCGGCCAGATCAGAAAGACAGCGACTCGCTTCCGCCTTACGAGATACTCGACGCAGTCCTCGAAGACTACGTGGAAGATTCGCACGCAGCGGAGCAGATTGCTGCCGACCATGGATTCGATATCAACATTGTGCGCCGAGTGATGGGGATGGTCGATCGCGTGGAATACAAGCGCCAACAGGCTGCGCCGGGACTCAAGATTTCACCAAAGGCATTCGGCTACGGCCGCCGTTTTCCAATCGCAGCCAAGTCCGAGATTTGAGGATTTCGTCGTATCCTAGAAGAAGACGAAATCCCTGAAGTGTTCGTCTCGCGTTCCGCGGTACATCCAGACAGTCTGAAAGGAAGCCATGCGTAGTATTTTCAATCTGCTTTGCGTTCTATGCCTGTTGTTCACGGTTGCCACCGCCCAAAACGCTGCGCCGAAAGCGCCATCCGCCACGAAAGCGGCGACGTCAGAAGAAGAGCTTCCCACGGACGCAACCGTCGACGCGTTCCTCCATCAGACCTTTGGTTATCAGCCCGATTTGACCTGGAAGATTTCAAGCATCAAGCCGTCGACGATCCCGGGATTGGCTGAGGTTTCCGTCGTGCTCGCCAGTCAGCAGGGACAGCAGTTCACCCGCTTCTATGTTTCCAAAGACGGAAAGCATGCCATCGTCGGCGACGTTATACCCTTCGGCGCGAGCCCATTCGAGCCGGTGAAGAAGGTTCTCGACAAGGGCATCACCGGGCCCTCGCGCGGTCCCAAAGACTCGAACGTTCTCATCGTGGAGTTTGGCGACCTGCAATGTCCCGTTTGCAAGAACGCTCAGCCGCAGATTGAAGCCTTGCTCGCTGCCGAACCGAAGGCCCATTTCGTCTTCCAGAACTTTCCCCTCGAGATGCACAACTGGGCTGCCAAGGGCGCGAACTATGCGGATTGTGTGGGCCGCGTTTCAAGCGACGCGTTCTGGAAATTCGTCGCCAAAACTTATGAGAAGCAGGCCGATATCACGGCCGAAACCGCCGACGAAAAACTCACTGCTATTGCGGATGAGTCCGGTGTGAAGGGATCAGAGATCGCTGCTTGTGCCGCCAAGCCGGAGACCAAGGCTCGCGTCGATGCTTCCATCGCGCTGGGAAAGTCGGTGGAAGTCACTGGAACCCCGACGGTGTTCGTCAATGGCCGCAGGGTAGGAAGTATCGATCCCAATCCGAAGATGCTGGATGTCTACAAAAGCCTTGTGGATTTCGCCACGAAGAACTAGTTCGAGGTCCGGGAGGATTGACCTTCGGGAAGCCAGATGTCCGCGGTCGAACGGGTGAAGTTAGACAAGACGTGCGGAGTGATGGAGATCAGTAACTCGTCTTCGTTCTCCTGCTTCGAGTTGTTCACCATCGCTTGATTGAGCCCGGGGATGAATCCTAGTCCCGGGATGCCGCTCATCGACAGCGTATCGTTGCGCGAAATCTCTCCCGCCACGAAGGCGGGCTCCCCATCCTTCAGACGGATACTGCCCTTGTATTCGCGGTTCGAAATGACCGGCACACCGTTGTCGGCTTGCCCGGTCAGTGATCGCACCTGCAATTCCAGTTGCAGCGTGACAGTGCCGTCCCCATGAATGGTCGGCTTCGTCTTTACGTTTAGTCCAAGATCTTCGTACGTCACGGAAGGGAACGGCGGGATGTAGCTCTGGTTGCCGAGCACCTGTGAAATCTGCGGAGAGTTGAAAATCGGGGCGTAGCTTGCATTCTGGACAGGGAAGCGCTCGCCGAGGTGAAAGGTGGCATCGGTCCCCTGGCCTGCGCGCATCGACAGGTTTTCCAGGCTGCGAACCCAAGACTCGTTGAGAGACAGTGCCCCGGACAACTTGTCCAGGCTCAATCCCATGAAGGTAAGGCCGCCGCCGAATGTGGCCAGCGGGTTGGCGAAGATCGAATTCTGTTGACCGCCAAGTTGTGCCAGCAAGCCGGAGAGCGCGGAGCTGCCGGCCTGGTTGATTCCGCCCGAAGAAATGAGTTGGTTGATCAGATCCTGAATGTTTTGCCCGCCAAGTCCCGCCAGCGCGATCGCCGGAATGTTAAACATGTTGAACGAATTTGGAATGTGCAGCCCGATGTTCCGCGTCAATTGGTGGTTAATCTGGAAAACCCGGATGTCAAGCATCACTTGCGGACGCTCCACAGCTAGCTGATCCAGCAATCTTGCGCAGGCATCGAGCGCCGGACGAGGGCCGCGCAACTCGATCGTGTTCGCAGTCTGACCGGAATTGATGTAGCGCACGTCGAACATGTTCCGCATCGCCAGCACCAGATCCGTAGTCTCCTGCGGGGTAGCTTTTGGCGGCAGAAGAAAGGTGCGCAGCGACAAGCGATCGTATTGCTTGTGATTCTGCGTGTCGTCGTTGGCGACCAGGAACTGATGGGTATCCAGCGCGGTCCACATCGTCTTGCTGACCTGGCACGCCAGCCTCAAAGCCGTCGCAAAATCGACTTTGTCGACGTTAAAGGTAACCTGCCGTTGAGGCACCGACTCGTCAAACTGCACCTTCATCCCATAGGCAGCGGCGAGTTGGGCGAAAAGAGTCTTCGAGTCGCCCGTGAAATGAAAGGTTGCCTCGCTTTCTGTGGGCTCAAGGTGAATCTCGACCGATTCAGCGAAGCGTCCGGGTAGGGAACTGCTCCACGGAGTCGCGGTGGTGCTGCGGGTGGCTTCGTCGAAACGATCGCGAGCGAACTGGTTGTCGGGATCAAGGTCCATCGCGGCGCGAAATTCCGCAGCGGCGCGAAGCCGAGCATCCGACGACATCAGCAGGTTTCCACGTTCGATGTGGCCGAAGACCAGCTTCGCCTTCACCGACTCGCGGGCCGTCAGAAACTGCATATTTTGCGGAGCAAGCCGGGCAGCTTCGTCGAATTGCTCGAAGGCTTCTTCGAACCGGTCTCGTTCGTGAAGCTTGATGCCCCGCTTGAACGCCGCCTCTGCGTCCTTCAAGTCTTTCCTGGTCGGAATGCAGTTGATGCCGCCGATCAATCCGTTGCCACACGAAATCGGAGGCGGCATCGGATTGTCGGCCGCGCGCACCACTCCCGCGACGGCGAATGACATCGCCACTAACGCGGCGCAGAAAATTTGAGGGGTCCGACGCATCGCCTTTTGATTTTAACGTTCTCTTTACGGCTGCAGGAACAAGTCAAGTAGCACGATAGTACCTTCGGTCACCTAGGCCTTTTTGCTCTGGATCGCTGGAAGAACGGACAATTGTCGAGATCTTGCAGCCATTCTAGGTGTGATCTACCGAGTCTCGCTCAAGAGAGCATCAGGCGCTCAATCTTCTGGGCTTTCCCGGTATCTGCATCGCAATCGATCACCACCGCGCACAGCCTGACATCGCCGGTGGCGGGCTCGAACCGGACGGGCATCCCGTTCAGAAACTTGCCGACTACCAGTTCCTTCTTGACGCCAATAACTCCATCGTACGGACCACTCATCCCGACGTCGGTAATATATGCCGTCCCGTTGGGCAGAACGCGTTCGTCAGCGGTCGGAATGTGGGTATGGGTGCCGACTACGGCGGTCACCCGTCCGTCCAGATACCAACCCATGGATACTTTTTCCGACGTCGCCTCGGCGTGAAGATCCACCAGGATGACCTTGGCTTCGACCTTCTTCAGGAGTTGGTCGGCAACGCGAAATGGATCATCATTCGAGGCCATGAACACCCGTCCCTGCAGGTTGATCACGGCGTAGGGCACCTTGCCTTTAAATCCCTGGTAAAGCCCGGACCCCGGCATGTCGGCGGGATAGTTTGCCGGTCTCAGTACGCGACGCGCGGGACCGTGCCCGTTTCCCTCGACCATCTCGAAGTAGTCGACGATCTCGCGCTTATCCCAGACGTGGTTGCCAGTGGTGATGACGTCGATGTTCAACTCAAATAACTCTTCGGCAAGGGCCGGAGTGATGCCGAATCCGGCCGCGGAATTTTCTCCGTTCGCGATGATGAGATCGATCTTGCGGTCGCGCACGATGCCCGGCAGGCGGTCTTTGACGATTGTCCGCCCCGGCCGTCCAAAAATATCGCCGATAAAGAGGATGCGCATGGAGAGAGATTACGTCGATGTTAACACGCTGTCGGCATGAAGCAGATCGAGCCCTGAGGGGAATAAATCCTAGTTTGAGGACGAAACCAGTTCCGCGGTGCGCAGAAAATCGAAGTTTCCTGCGGGATTCAACTTGATGCCCCGCACGCGTTTCGTCCGCACCAGAACGTTGTCGAGATACCACAAATTGATGTAAGGCAGATCGTCGGCCAGCAGCTTCTGCACTTCGGCATAGAGCGGCTTCCGCGTCCTGGGATCGATCTCACGCCGCGCCTTGTCGATCAGCGCATCCACCTTCGGGTTGGAATAATAGTCTCGGTTCGCACCATTAGGAGGGAACTTCGACGAATGGAAGGCATATTCAAAAATGTCAGGATCTTCGTTGCCCCCGATCCAGCGCAGTCCGTACATCTGAAACGCCCCGTGCTGCACGTCTGAGAAAAACGTGGCGAACTCGAAGCTTCGGATATCGAGCGCGATTCCGACATCTCGCAATTGCTGCTGCATGACCGCCACCATCAGCCGGGTGTTGGCGTCGGTGGAGGTCTTCATGGTGATGTGGAAGCGAACACCATTTAGCGCTGGAAATCCGGCGGCGTCGAGAAGCCGCTTTGCCTTCTCCGAATCGTGCTCATAGGCCGGGACCGATCCGTTGTACGCCCAACTCTGCGTGGGCAGGATGCTGCGAGCTGGCTCGGCTTCACCACGCCACAGGTGTTCGATCATCGGTCCGCGGTCGAGCGCGTATGCAATCGCCTGTCGAACCCGCGCATCCTTCAGAATCGGATCACGCAAATTGAATCCCAGATAGGCCAGCCGAGTGCCAGCGCCCTTCTCGATCGAGAGGTTCGGCTCGCGTGACAGCGTGTAGACCGTGTCGGGTGTCAACGAATTGATCGCCACGTCGCCGCTGCCTTTGCGGAGTTCGAGCGCCTCGGTCGTTTCGTCGGGAACGATCGCGAACCGCACTCGTGCCAGCTTCGCCTTCTCGCCCCAGTATTCCGGATTGCGCTCGAGCACTACTTCGCGATCCGTCTCGGCGCTAACAAACTTAAAGGGACCCGAGCCAATGGGATGCTGCGCCATCTCCTCTCCGCTGCCGTAAGGCACGATTCCGATGGCGCCGTCAGAAAGATTCCAGAGCAATGTGGAGTCGGGTTCCTTCATGTGAAGGATGGCCGTGACGTCGTCCGGGGTCTCAATGCGATCAATAAATTTGTAGGCTGCCGCCTTCGTGCTGCGAATTTTGCCTTGCAGCAGCGAATCGATTGTCCACTTGACGTCACGCGCACTGAGGGGCCGCCCGTCATGAAACTTTACACCGGCATGCAGGTGAAAGATGTAAGTGAGGGGATCGGGAATCTCCCAGCGGTCCGCCAGTCCGGGCGCGACATTGAGATCATCGCCACGCGCCAGCAGATCGTCGAAGATCAAATTGTCAATCCGCTCCGATTGACCATCGATGCCAATCCGCGGATCCAAATTCGTCGGACTCGACTCGATCAGCATCACCAAAGTGTCAGCGTCGGGCCTGGAAGAACAAGAAAGGGAAAAGAAGAAAGTCAGCAAGCAAAATGCGCCGAGCAAGTACCGAATCGCAACAATTCGCGCCGGTGTCCCGCCAGTTGTCGCAAGGGCATCCTGCTCTCTCTTTGTGGACTGCTCCAATTCCGCCAATCGGCAGCCGCGCTCAGGCATAACTAACCTTCCCGAGAATCGCCGCCCTCCGAGCCCCGGTCGCCGACGGCACATTCGAACTCCGCCGATTCCACGTCTCGTGCGCCATCACGGCAAACGCCGTCGCTTCCTTCGCCTCCGCAGGTAAACCGAATTCATCGGAAAATCGCACACGAATCCCACGTGGCGAAAGATATTCCGAGAGCAGGGCAATCAGCGCACGATTCTTGGCGCCACCACCGGACACAATCAGCTCTCCAAACTTCTTTTTGCTGTTGGGAATCACAAATCGCTCGACCGCGTCGGCGATCGATCGTGCAGTAAGAGCGGTAGCGGTCGCGACGATGTCCTCTTTTCGTGTGCGCCCGCACAAACACAGGAACTCGTGCACAAACTCCCGCCCGAACTCTTCACGCCCCGCCGTCTTCGGGGGTTTGGCCTTGAAAAACGATCTTGCAAGAATCTTCGTCACAACGCCGTCGAGTGCCTTCCCTGAAGCCGCGATCTTCCCGCCGCGGTCGTACGGGAGGCCAAACAAATGTTCGGTGACAGCGTCCATCACCATGTTTCCGGGCCCTGTATCAAACGCGAATATTTTGGTCGCGCCTGCACCTGCGGGAATCGCGGTGAGATTCGCAATCCCCCCGATATTCTGCACGATCCGGCCGACCCTCGGATCGCGAAACCACAGGTAGTCAAGGTAGGGAACCAGCGGCGCACCCTTGCCACCCGCGGCCATGTCTGCCGGACGAAAGTCCGACACGACCGGCACTCCCACTCGTGCAGCGAGGATCGCCGCTTCGCCCGTTTGCCACGTCGCAAATACCCTGCGCCCCAGGAACGGGCGCGCGTCGCCCTGGTGGTACAACGTTTGCCCGTGACATCCAACGAGATTTGCCTTTACTCGAAAGCGTCGCTGGGTAGCGATCACCGCATCTGCATAGAGTTCGCCGAGAACGAAGTTGAGCCGCGACAAATCGGCAACACTGGCATCGGTCGCATTCATGGCCGAAAGCACAGCGTGCCGAACTCTGGGCGGATAAGAATATTCGGCATGTCCAAGAAGCTTGATCGGGCGTCCCCGAGCACTGCGGCCGCGAGTTCCTCCGCCCGACCCGATGCGGACCAGTGCAACGTTGATCCCGTCTGCCGAGGTCCCGCTCATCACGCCGGCCACAACCATCGCTTTCTCGCTCACGCTGGACACCGCCGTGTGTCCTCGGCGCGGTTCAGTGCTTCGAGTCGGACCTGTTCGCCGAACCCCCAAAGTTTCCGAGTCAGATTATCGATTTTCGATTGCTGGGGCACCTTCGCCACCCGCAGTATTGGTGCCCACTTCTTCTTAAAGGCAAGAACGCGTCGGGACGATTCCGCTACCCGCTTCGCGAACTGTTTGTCGCGTTCCGCGTTTTTCGTAAGTTCTTCGTGCGCTTGCGCAACGAAATCTTCGCGATGGCACACCAGGCACAGATCGCCGCCCGCCCGAACGAATCCCGCCGCAGCTTCGCCCACCGGAGCCGCCGACAGCACGCCGCCCATCTCGAGATCATCGGACACGATCAAGTTCCTGTAACCGATCCGTTTGCGCAGTACATCGGTGATCCACAATTTAGACAGCGACGCTGGTAAATACGCCTTCGTCACCTGCGGATAGGCCGCGTGAGAGATCATCACAAAGGGAAGTTGCCGGCGCAGAGTACGGTAGGGAACCAGGTCTTCGGTCCACAAGCGCTTCATGGATTTGTCGATCACGGGGAGCTCGTGGTGGCTGTCGAGTTTCCCCTCGCCCAATCCGGGGAAATGTTTGCCGCATCCCAGAACCTTCGCCAGGGCAAGCCCGGCCAAAAATTCGCGGGCATAAACAGAGACCTCGCGCGGATCAGCTGAAACTGCGCGTGATCCCATCACACTCCGCGATGCTTCAAACGCCAGATCGAGCGCCGGAGCGAAATCAACATTGAAGCCCATCGCGCGACAATTCTCTCCAATAACTTGCCCGTGTTTGCGAAACAACTTGCGATTACCGGTAGCGTAGGCGTCCGCCGGGGACGGTGCGGGGCCAATCGCATCGCGAAACCGGTCAACGCTGCCGCCCTCAAGATCGACACAAGTAAACAGAGGAGTCGCAACGCACTTCTGGCACTCGCGTAAGAGGCGCCACGTCTGTTCAGGATTCTTGATATTCCGGGCAAAGAGGATGACGCCGGCCGGCTGCAATCTCTTTAGCAGATAAGCGATCCGAGCATTCATCTCGGTGCCCTCAAAGCCGATGATCAGCAGTTGCCCTATGTCTTGCGCCAGACTCTTCTTCATGATCTGCAATCAGATTTCTTTTTTCAGTTCCGCGAGAAGGTTGAGCGCTTCGAGCGGCGTCAATCGATTCAAATCCACGGCGCGCAGTTTGTCGAGCACCGGCTGGGAGAGGGGAGTAAAGATCGTCAACTGTGTCGGCGGAGGATTTGCTC
This sequence comes from uncultured Acidobacteriota bacterium, assembly GCA_963820895.1. Lineage (GTDB taxonomy): Bacteria > Acidobacteriota > Terriglobia > Terriglobales > Acidobacteriaceae > Sulfotelmatobacter. The sequence continues at coordinate 148,274 of CAWGBW010000008.1, read as the reverse complement.
CGGGCGATAGATTGGCGGTCGCCTGCTGCTCGGCGAACTCATGCTCCGCCAAGACTTCGCGCGCCCGCTCGACAACTTCGATCGGCAATCCGGCCAGTTTGGCGACCTCAATGCCGTAACTGCGGTCGGCTGCCCCCGGTTCAACTTTGCGGAGAAAGACAATTCCTCCACCAGTCTCCTTCACCGAGACGTGAAAATTCTTGACGGCTGCAAGTTGTTCCGCCAGTTCCGTCAGTTCGAAATAGTGAGTGGCGAACAACGTCTTCGCGCGCACTCGCGCATGCAGGTACTCAACCGCCGCCCATGCGATGGCCAGACCATCATAGGTCGCGGTGCCACGTCCAACTTCGTCCAACAAAATCAGCGACCGCGCCGTTGCCGTGTGAAGAATTGCCGCCGTCTCCGTCATCTCGACCATGAACGTCGAGCGACCCCGTGCCAGGTTGTCACTCGCCCCGATGCGCGTAAACACGCGGTCCACAATGCTCAGCTTTGCCGATCGCGCCGGAACAAACGATCCCATCTGCGCCATGATCACAATCAGCGCTGTCTGCCGCAAATAAGTCGACTTCCCGCCCATGTTCGGCCCAGTAAGCAAAAGGACGTTGTGGGTCTTGTCGTTCAGATAGAGGTCATTGGCCACAAACCGCTCGCTGCCGCCAGCCAATTCCTGCTGCTCGATGACAGGATGCCGGCCTTCGACAATCTCCAGTTCGCCCGTACCTTCCGCAAATCGGGGACGGCAATAGTTCCGCAGCGCTGCTATGTGCGCCATCGAAGCCAGGACATCTACTTCAGCCAGTGCCAGCGCCGTTTGCCGGATACGCCTGGCTTCAGCCGCAATCGCTGTCCGCAATTCGGTGAATAGACGCCGCTCGATGTCGACGATCTTTTCCTGGGCGTCCAGGATCTTCGTCTCGTATTCCTTCAACTCAGGGGTCGTGAAGCGCTCCGCCCCGACCAGCGTCTGCTTGCGGTCGTAGTCCTGCGGCACCAGATGCAGGTTCGACTTCGAGATCTCGATGTAGTAACCGAAGACCGAGTTGAACTTAACTTTCAGAGAGCTGATTCCGGTTCGAGTGCGCTCCCGCTGCTCGATTTGCGCCAGGACGGCCTTGCTGTTGCGTGAAAGCTCCCGGAGTTCGTCCAGGTCACGATCAATGCCCGGAGCAATCACTCCGCCATCGGCAAAAGTCAGCGGCGGCTCCGGAACGATTGTCTGATCGATGCGCCAGCGCAGATCATCCAGTTCGTCGAGCAGATCGTGCAGCGTGTGCAATCGTGGGGATCCCAATCGCGCCACTGAACTCTTCACTGCGGGAATCCTGGCTAGCGAAGCTGCCAATGCCAACACATCACGCGGATTCGCCGTCTCCAGCGTCACGCGACTCAGCAATCGTTCCAGATCAAAAACTCCATCGAGCGCCTTGCGCAATTCCTCACGCGCGACGATGTCCTTCACGCCCGCCTCGACCGCGTCGAGCCGCCCGTTGATCTCGCCCAAATCCAAGGCCGGACGCAGCAGCCACGCTCGCAGCAGCCGCTTTCCCATCGGGGTGATCGCGCAGTCAATCGATCGGAATAACGTCACCCCGGGATCGGTTCCAGCGAACAGAGGCTCAATAAGTTCCAAATTCCGAACCGTGACCGCATCAAGCACCAGGCAATTCTGCCGCTCGTACCATCCGATACGATCGACGTGATCGAGCGATCCCCGCTGCGTCGAGCGCACGTAGTACAAGATTGCCCCCGCAGCCGATGCAGCCGCGGTTCTGCCCGCCAGTCCAAATCCCTCGAGCGACAGAACTCCGAAATGATTTTCCAGGAGCGGAAAAGCGTGATCGGGAGCGAAGATCCAGTCGTCGAGCGGTGTCTCCGTCCACCCTCCACCCGATGCTCTCGGACTCACACTGTGTGTCGGCTTCGGCCCTCGACTGTCCGGCCTTGCGATCGTCGGCAGCTCATACTTCCCACTCTGTGCGCTCTCAAAAAGCGGCGCTGCCGAACCATAGAGAATTTCCCTCGGCCGCAGTTGCTCCAACTCTTCCTGTACACGCCGCAGCGCTCCCTCACCAGAAAACTCGGTCGCTCGGAACTCGCCGGTCGAAAGATCCAGGGCCGCGAATCCGACGCGATCTCCAACCTGGGCCAACGCGGCAAGAAAGTTATTCTCTTCGGATCCCAGGGACGAATCGGCGGCCGTGCCGGGCGTAACGACCCGCGTAACCTCTCGCCGCACCAGTTTCTTCGCAAGCCTCGGATCCTCCATCTGCTCGCAGATCGCAACCTTGAATCCTTTACGAATCAGCTTTCCGATGTATCCCTCTGCCGCGTGATAGGGCACGCCGCACATCGGAACGGCCATTCCTTTTTCCTTGTTGCGGGAGGTCAACGTGATCTGCAACTCCTTTGACGCAACCACGGCATCGTCAAAGAAAAGCTCGTAAAAATCGCCTAACCGGAAGAATAAAAGCGCGGTGGGATGGTCTTTTTTGACGGCAGCATACTGCCGCATCAGCGGAGTGGACGGCTCTGTCATCTATGCGGGCTTCGGCGGATTATAACAAAGCGCCGTGCACCCATTGTGCGGCATTTCCCATGCCTCAACAGCAAACAATCGCGGGAAATGTGGTTGACTCAAACTGTCGCGGATGTTCTCCTTTTCCTTCTTATGGAACTGCGCAAAGACCCGATTACCCGCTCGTGGGTCATCACCGGCGATGATCCGGGCGATGCCACTCCGCGCCTCGATGAGCCTTGCCGTTTTTGCGCGGATGCGGCCTCGCCCCAGCAAGTGATCGCGGCATCTCCGGACGCTCCGGGAACACAGTGGTCCGCTCGCTCAGTCGTCCATCCTCGGCCGCTGTACCACATCGAAGGCGAAGCTGGGCGCCGCGGCGATGGCCTTTACGACCGCATGTATTCAGTGGGTGCGCACGAGGTGATCGTAGAAAACCGCAGCCACGATCATCATCTCTGGGTCGCGGGCGATGAGGAGATCGGTCACTTTCTGCGCCTCGCCGCCGAACGCATCCTCGATCTCAAGCGCGATCCGCGCATCAAGTACGTGAGCCTGTTCAAGGATTACGGTAAGAACGCAGGCCAGGAATTCAGCCATCCGACTTCACAGATCACCGCGACGATGTTCGTCCCGCGTCGCGTCCTTTATGAACTTCGCGCAGGCCGGGAATATTTCGCCAGCAAGGAGCGCTGCGTGTTCTGCGACATCGTTCAGCAGGAGCAGCGTCAGGCTCAACGTGTGATCGAGGCTCGCGGAGATTACCTCGCTCTCGGTCCCTACGCTCCGCGCGTCCCCTATGAGACCTGGATCATGCCGCGCAATCACGAAGCCTCATTCGAGCGGACCGGTCTGAACAAGCCGGGATTGCGCACCAATCTTGCCGCGTTGATACGTCGTACCTTGCAACGAATTCGAACCGTGACCGAGGAGTTCCATCTCGTCCTGCACACTTCTCCCAGCAGCATTCATCCCTCAAAGAATCTCGGTTACTGGAAGACCATTGACGACGACTATCACTGGCACATCGAGATCCTTCCGGTGATCGGATCGAAGGCCCGCTCGTATACCTTCAAGGAGGTTTACTACTCGCCCGTAAGTTCCGAGACGGCCGTGAGGCAATTGCGTGATGCCAGAATCGACGGTTGATACCACCACTAAATAGTTGTTACCGTCCTCACGTACTACGTTTTTGACACAACCCTAACCTCGCGTGTAAACACTATCTTCAATATCCCGGGGTAGGATGTAGGTGCAATCGTCGCAGCCTGAATTCTGCGCGAGACATATGGGGAGACCGAACCGAATCCGTCTTCTTGCCTTTTCTCTCTGGCTCGCACACTGCGTCGTCATTCTTGCCGTTGCGCAAAATCGCTCTCGCGTTCTGCTCTCTGATCTGCTGCAACTCTCGATTGGCATCATCGCTGTCGTAGCATGTTTTCAGGCTGCCAGGCGCTCTGGACCTTTCGGACAGACCTTCTGGCGTCTTGCCGGAACAGGCTTCTGCATCCTCACCTGCGGCCTGGCTCTAAACACGTATTCAGAGAGTTTTCGTCCTACGCTGGGACGCCATTCCTGGGTAATTGACCTGTTCGTCAACGCATGGACGGCTCCTCTGGTCATGTGCCTGTTCCTGGACCCTGAGTCGGAACCGGAGAAGACGGATTGGCGCCGCGTTCTCGACTTCGCGCAGGTCGCCATCGTTTTTGTTTTGCTTTCGCTGTACACCTCCAACCTCGCTCTTCCAGGCGAGGGACACGAGCCTTGGCGCCTTGCCTTCTCGACCGACATTCTGATCACGGTTGGATTCTTTCTGCGCAGCACCAGTATGCCGGCGGGGCCCTATCGAACGCTCTTTCTTCGCTTCGGATACTTCCGCGCTGTCTCGGTCGTCACTGAATTCTTTTTCATTCTAGGCATGCCCGAACCGTCCCCGGGACAGTCGTTCGATCTCATTTGGAGCGTGACCTTACTAATTCCCATCATGATCGCCGGCTCATGGAACGATCCCGGCTCGCCAGCATCAGGCGTGCGCACTACCCGCTGGCGTCTGCTGATGACGCAACTGCTGCCCCTCATTTTTCCGCTGCTGGTCGTTCTCATGGCCACCGAGATTGTGCGCGGGCAGCTCGTCATCGCCGCAATGGCAGTCCTCATATCTCTGGGCATTACATACGTGCGGCTTTTGCTCACTCAACGTGCGCACGAGCTTAGTGCAGAAGCACTGGGCGAAAGTCATCGGCTCCTCGAATCGATTATGGAGGGCGCCAACGAAGTCGTTTTCGTGAAAGATGTGCAGGGCCGCTACGTGATGATCAATACTCCCGGAGCGCGCATGATCTCCCGCACCGTGCCGGACGTCATCGGCAAACCCGACGAGGAACTATTCCCGCCGGAAACAGCCAGGATTATTCGCAGTACCGACGCTCTGATCATTCAGACGGGCAAGCCGCAAACCTATGAATTCACCACCACCCTGGCGGGAGCCAGCCACACATTTCTCTCCACCAAGAGTCCTTACTTCGATCCTCAGGGCAAGATTATCGGGCTGATTGGCTTCTCGCTCGACATCACCGATCGCCGCAAACTTGAAGAGCAATTGCGCCAGACCCAGAAGATGGAAGCAATTGGAACTCTCTCAGGCGGCATCGCTCACGATTTCAATAACCTGCTTACCGTCATCAAGGGATACACCGGATTGCTTCTCGAGAGCCTCAAAGACGAAGACTCGCGCGGCCTGGTAGTTCGCATCGATCACGCCGCAGATCGCGCGGCATCTCTGACGCGCCAGCTGCTTGCCTACAGCCGCCGGCAGGTGCTTCAACCACGGATTATCAGCCTTAACTCCCTGGTGTCCAGCGTTGATAAACTTCTGCGTCGCCTCATTGGCGAAGACGTCACCATGAGCACTGTGATGTCTTCGAGCCTCGCATCGGTCAAAGCCGATCCCGGCCAGATCGAGCAGGTAATCATGAATCTCGCCGTCAACGCTCGCGATGCCATGCCTAGCGGCGGCAGCCTCACGATTGAGACCGCGAATGTCGTTCTCGATGACGCTTACGCCCGTGAGCATGCCGGAACACTTGCCGGTCGTTATGTCCTGCTCGCCGTCAGCGATACAGGTGTCGGGATGGACTCCTCAACAAGAGCCCAGATATTCGAACCCTTTTTCACCACAAAGCGGATGGGGCGCGGCACGGGGCTGGGGCTCTCGATGGTTTACGGCATCGTGAAGCAGAGTGGCGGATCGATTGAGGTGTACAGCGAACCCCAGCGCGGTACGACCTTCAAGGTCTATCTTCCTGCGGTCGATGAGCCGGCCGAAGATCTGTTTGGGAAGCCGATGTCATCGTCCACCATTCCCGGAACCGAAACTATTTTGTTGGTCGAAGACGATCTTCAGGTTCGCGACCTTGCTGAGGCCGTGCTCAACGCCTGCGGATACAACGTTCTGGTAGCCGATTCCGTGGCTGCCGTTGCGAAGAGCGACCAGTTTCCCGGCCAGATCGACCTATTGTTGACCGATGTGGTCATGCCGGGAATCGGAGGCCGCGAACTGGCTGGACACGTCACCTCACGACGTCCCACCATCAAGGTGCTCTACATGTCTGGATACACGACCAACGCCATCATCCATCACGGCGTTCTCGATCCCGGAACTTCGTTCCTGCAGAAGCCGTTCACACCTGCTTCGCTTTCCAGTAAGGTCCGCGAAGTCCTCGACGAAGCCTCATCCTCCAAGTAGCCGAAAAAGTAGCCGAACGAAGATATCGCCCCGGCGGCGATGCGATGAATTTCCGGCACTTTCCTTTCGAGACCGTGCGCGACTACAATGTCCCCGCCCAACTCACCCAAGGAGAAAAATGAACATGTGTAAATTGCCCATTCTTGCCGTGCTGATTCTGGCGGTCTCGAGCGTCACGATTCCAGTGCACGCTCAGGACGCGATGAAAAAAGACGCTGCTCCCAAACCTGCCTATAGCCCTTCGAAAGTCGTCATCGACTCATGGAATGACGTAGGGCGCAAACTCATCGCGATGGCCGAAGATTTTCCCGAAGACAAGTACGACTACAAACCCACTCCCGCGCAGCGCAGCTTCGCCGAGCAGTTGCTGCACGCCGCGGGTGCCAACTACTACTTCATCAATGCGGTGATGGGTCAGAAGCCACCCGCCGAGGAAGACATGAAGCGAGATAAGTACAAGACCAAGGCCGATGTGGTCGCAGCGGTGAAGAAGTCTTACGAGGATGGAGCAGCGGCGCTCAAGGCAAAAGGCGATAAAGGGATGAACGATCTCGAGCCTTACGGAAACCAGAAAATTCGCGTCTATGACTTCGCTTACGGATTCATCGAACATGGCGGCGAGCATTACGGACAGTTGGTCGTTTACTATCGCCTCGCTGGTCTGGTCCCGCCAGAGTCCCGCCCGACAAAGTAGTCGGAACCGTGGTTGGAATGAAGGGAATTCGTAAAGAAGAAATCCCCACTTCTGGTGACATCCAGAAGTGGGGATTTATTATTCAGCGCATCGGCAATATCCAATCAAAAAGCGAGGAATCATCGGGAAGAAGCGGAAGTTTCGTCGGATGTAGCTGGGAATCTAGCGATAGGCGTACGGATACCGTCGCTGCCTCTCCGGAAACAACTTGATCATCGCCAACCCCGCCAGAAATCCACCGATGTGCGCCCAAAAGGCGACGCCACCCACGTCCCGCCCGGCCTGAGCCATCGACAGAGAGGCTGCACCCGAGAAGAATTGCAGCACGAACCATTCCCCCAAGACGATCCATGCCGGAAGGTACATCACGAACACAAAGAACCACGTCAGCACTCGCGCTCGTGGGTAAAGGAGGAAATACGCTCCCAACACTCCGGCAATCGCGCCGCTGGCCCCCACCGTCGGAACGTCCGAGTGCGGATAAACTGCAACCTGTGTGGCCATCGCGGCCAATCCTGCTACAAGATAGAACACGATGTACTTGAAGTGCCCCAGGTAGTCCTCGATGTTGTCGCCAAAGATGTACAAAAACCACATGTTTCCGAGGACATGCATCCAGTTGCCATGAAGAAACATTGACGTGAAAAAGGGAACCACGACCTCGGGAAGAGAGTAGCGTGGAGAGCCCGCGAGAAATGCCGCCAGGTGCGCCGGAACGACCCCGAACTCCCGTGCAAACAATTCCGCGCTCGGCCGGGTCAGCATCGATTGAAAGAAATATATGACGATGTTCAGACCGATCAGGAACCCGGTGACATATGGCGTGCTGTATCGAGGCTGGTCGTCTTTGATCGGAAACATATCGGAGACTCAACGTTGCAATAATTTGTTAACGTGGTACTTGGAAACTCGGCCAGCCGCGCCTTCCGGGACCCTTGCTTCCTTGCCTTCAAAAATGAGCGAACTACCAAATTACCAAATTCCCGCATGAACGGCGTCCTGATCATCGATAAACCCGCAGGCCTGACCTCTCACGATGTCGTGCACCGCGTCCGGCGCATTCTCGGCGAGCGCTCCATCGGCCATCTCGGCACGCTCGATCCCATGGCCACTGGAATTCTTCCGCTCGTGGTTGGAAGTTTCACCCGGCTGGCGCAATTCTATGTCGCCTCGGAAAAGATATACGAAGGCACAATTCGCTTCGGGTTTTCCACCGATACATATGATGCCGATGGCCAACCCACCAGCGAGTCCAGAGAGGTCAGTCTGCGCCGTGAGGACGTTGAACCCCTTGCCGCTCGCTTTCGCGGAGTCATCCAACAGGTTCCCCCGCCGTTCTCCGCCAAAAAGATCAATGGAGTGCCAGCCTACAAGCTGGCCCGTAAAAATAAAGAAGTATCGTTGAAGCCCGTTTCTGTCGAAATCAAAGAGTTCGAGATCGTTTCACTCGAAAACGGACGCCTTCGCTTTCGTGCACATGTAGCTTCAGGAACCTACATGCGCTCGATCGCTCATGAGATGGGCCAGGCCCTGGGTGTCGGCGCACATCTGGAAACTCTTCGCCGCACCGCCGTCGCAGAATTTACGTTGGACGATGCCAGCACATTGGAGCACCTGTCATCGGCGGCAGGGAATCGGGATTTGGGCAACGTCGGCGTCTCGACGGCTATCGCAGAGTCGTCCGGCCTTCGCCCCAGACAGTGGAACGAAACGTCGATTCAATCAAAGTCAATCCGGGGCGCCGTGGCCGAAATGGCAGAACCGGGTAAGCAGAATAAGCAGAAATCCCTGCGAATGACCGAGGCACTCGAGGCGTGCTTCGTTCATCCCCGAAAACTTCTGCCGCATTTACCGTGCGTCACCGCGGATGAGCAAACCGCCGCCCGCATCCGCTCCGGACGTACCGTCAATCTCCCGGAACTCTCCCGCGCCAGACAAGTCAAAGTCTTCGCCAACCAGCGAGACCTCCTGGCGGTAGCGACCCGAGTCGCCGGCACGCTGTTCCACCCCAAATTAGTCCTAACCAATCCCCAAATGTAGGGGAGGACGCATTCGTCAGCCCCGGCGGCAAAGAACGCCGTGACGCACGTAAACCCATAGATCAAAGGCTGAGCTTGCTAGGAACTCAATGTCCGATAACAGGTATTATGTAAAGCGAGAGAGAAGCCTGCAGGTAGGTGAGGGATGCCGCCGTGGGGGCTGAAACGCCCGTTCACATCTTGTACTTCCCCAAATCCTCGTCGTTCAAGCCCTCAAGCCACTTCCGCAATTCGTCACTTGTAACCCGATCTGACATATTCGCGGCCAGCTTGGAAGTCTTCAACACGATTTCATCTACAAAGATCGGACAATCGACGCGCAACGCCAACGCCAGCGCATCCGACGGACGCGAATCGACGCTGATGACTTCGCCGCCGCGTTCCAACCAGATCACCGCATAGAACGTATCTTCCTTAAGTTCGGTCACGACGACTTTGTGAACCTGTGTCTCCAGGCCCATCAGGACGTTTTTGATCAGGTCGTGGGTCATAGGTCGAGGCGTCGAAACCTTTTCCATCTCCAGAGCGATCGCGTTCGCCTCGTACACGCCCACCCAGATCGGCAACACCGTCTCTCCGCCCACATCCTTCAATATCACGATTGGTGTGTTGCTCAACGGATCCATCATCAGTCCGCGGATTGTCATTTCTACTTCCATGGGTTCTCCGATTTGGGCTCCCGTTCAGCCTACCTTATACCACCAATTCTCCTACGAGACTGTTGGGAAAGCTTCGGGTGACGCGGACTTGCGCATATTGCCCGATACCCGGGCTCGCCGAAGCCGCAAAATTCAAAGTCTTGTTTTGCGAAGTGCGGCCAATCCACTGCGATCTGCCTTCGTTGTAACCTTCAACCATTACTTCAAGCTCGGATCCGACATATTTGCTGTAGCGCTCGACCTGAATCTCCCGCTGCTTCGCCATCAACACTTCCAATCGCCGCGACTTCTCTTCCTCCGGGATAGCATCTTCCAGGCTCAGCGCCGGAGTGTTGGGCCTCGCGGAATACTTGAAGGTAAACACACTGTCGTATCCCACCTCATCCAGAAGATTCAACGTTTCGGCAAAGTCAGCTTCGGTCTCTCCAGGAAATCCCACGATCACATCCGTTGTGATGCTGATTTCCCGCTTGGCGGACTTCATCCAGGCAATTCGTTCGAGATATTGTTCGCGATTGTAAAGCCGCTGCATGGCGTCGAGAATCCGGGTCGAGCCGCTCTGCACAGGCAGATGAACGTGATCGCACAAGGCTGGAACGGCTTCAATCACCTCGACGATATCGCGACCAAAATCGCGAGGGTGCGAGGTCGTAAAGCGTACGCGCCGGATTCCGTGAACCTCGGCTACGGCTCCCAGGAGTTCGGCAAAGCTCTTTTTTCCAGATGGATCCCGATAAGAATTAACGTTTTGCCCGAGCAGCTGAATTTCCGAGTACCCGAGATCCGCCATCTGGCGCGCTTCCTGCAGCACCGAGTCGGACGTACGGCTCCGCTCCTTTCCGCGAGTAAACGGAACCACGCAGTACGCGCAGAATTTGTCGCAGCCTTCGATGATGGTGATGTAACCGCGATGAGGATTCGTACGTGCCGCGAATTCGGTTTCGAAGCATTCGTCGGTCTGCCGGTCGTCAAGGCCGGTGATGCGAATCAGAGACGCTCCGCGAAGGGCGCCGCGCACTTGAGAATTCTGGGAGGATTCGACCCACGCTTCGTCCATGGACGCGAGTTCCCTGCTTCGTGACTCTTCACGCTTTGCGTTTTCCAACTGGACCAGCATCTCCGGCAATTTGCGGTACGATGCCGATCCACAAACCAGCGAGACATGCGGGGCGCGTTCGAAAATCTTTTCGCCTTCCTGCTGCGCGACGCATCCCAACACACCGAATCGTTTGCCCTGCGCCTGGAGCTTTTTGTAGTCGGCGAGGCGGTGAAACACTTTCTGTTCTGCCTTATCGCGGATCGAGCAGGTGTTGTAGAGGATCAGGTCCGCTTGTTCGACAGTTTCGACCTGGCGGTAGCCGTCTTGGATGAGCGTTCCCACGACCTTCTCCGAGTCGTGGACGTTCATCTGACAACCGAAAGTTTCAAGGTAGAAAGTCTTCTGCGGAACCCCAGACATATACAAAGTATAGCGCGGTGATCGAATTTGCGGCCTTCCAGCCGCCATCGGCGCTTTACGGTTTGATCAGTTGCAGCTTTCCATCTTTATTGGTTAAAGCCAATGAGGGATCGCCACCGTCGGCGCTCAGCACGACGTAAGTGGGATCGGTGCCGCCGCCGAGCGTGAGTCCCGAGCCTTGCTCTGAAGTAGAGATTTTAACGGATGGTCGCCCATCGGGCCGAATGAGGCGGAAAAGCATTGTCTCTGGATAGATCTTTCCCTCGTTCACCACGGAGCCATCGGCCTTCCGGGCCGGGCCGGCTGGCACCAATTGAATCGACGCCCGGACTTTTCCCTGGGCATCGACGATTTCGAGTCCGCGACCCCGAAGTACGGAGGAGTTGTCATTTGCCTGAACCGTCCGAGTTTGGTTCAACAACAGAACACTCAGAATTCCCAGATTGATCAGGGTAAGGAACGTGAGCGTGCGCCCGTTCTTCATAGCGTTTCCTCCTTCGGCCAATTTTTCATCGAACGATCATCTGCATGACTCTTGCGACCCCTAACAAAGGTTCCTGGCCGCAGGTCAGTTCGCAAGCAATCTTCATTATTGGACGCAACTTCGACACGATCGTTAGTGTGGAAACGCAGGTAACAGCGCCTGGGTTTGTGCGATAGCTCCGTCCTGTTACGATTTGCCTGTGCAAGTGGCCCAGTACCGCCGTGGCATTCAGCTCTTCAACGAGCGTAGCTTTTTCGACGCTCATGAGACTTGGGAAGACGTGTGGCGGGAAACTAACGGCCCAGAAAAAAAGTTTCTTCAGGGCCTGATTCAAGTCGCCGTTGCCTTCCATCATCATTCCACAGGAAATGTGGCGGGGGCCTGCTCATTGTTTGAGCGAGCGCGAAAGAATCTGGTTGCATATCCCAAAGAGTTCCATGGGATCAGTGTCACGGCGTTGACCGAGTCGGTCGCGGCCTGGCGACATTCGCTGATAGCAGGCACTACCCTGCCCGCCTTTCCGCAGATTGTCGAGGGTGACTAGCTCAGGTCCAAACTCTCAACTCGCCAACTTCAACTCTCGAACCGCATCTCCGGCACCCGACAAATCGGCTAGCCGCATCTCGGAATATTTACGAGACAGGATTACTCCTGGCGCTCCCGCACGGAATGCCGCGAGAACGGCATCCTTCACGCTACCCGGGGAGCACTTGCTGTGATTGGCTGCGGTCGGGATATTGATATCAATCCCCGGCCAGATCAGCGTTTTCGTGCCGGCGACACCCTCAAGGGCACGTTTCGTTTCGCGATGGACATAATCCGCCGAAAGGCCGGTGCGCGGAATCTGATCGTAGCTGCCCTCCTTCAATCCCATAACTGCGTAGTTAAAGTCGAGCAGGCTCTGTTTTGAGAGATCCCCATAGAGTGTCGAACTGATGTTCTCCGCGTACAGCGCCATGCGCTCGCCGCCACAGTTGTTGTACATCACGACCTTTATAAAATCCGAGTAGTTTGAGAGTTCGTGCAGGTCCTGTTCAGCGCGGTAGATCGGATTGAAAGAATTGTTGTGCCAGATATGCCAGCCCACAGGAACCGTTGGTTTCGCACCCTTTACAGTTTTGTAGATCGCGTCGTAGGTCTCGCGCAGGCTGTCGGTCCACAACATTTCCCAAGCGGCCAGTTCCGGATATCGCAACAACAGCCTCCAGAATTGGACGAAGTAGCCATCTACCGGCCGTTTGCCGCTGCGCGACGAGCGGACAAATTTCTCCAACTCGAGGAATCCCTGCCGGGCACGATCCGGATTGATCCGCGCTCGCTTCGCTTTGCGCTGACAGAATTCGCAAAAGCAAGTCACGTTACCTGGATCGACCGGCGGCGTGTCGTGCGTCGCCCCCAGGCTGTCGCATAGCGCTCCCTGTCGCTCGGATCCCCACATGATGCCGTCGATGTCATAAGAGCGTGCATAGTCCTCGACCAGACCGGTCAGAAAGTTCCGGTAGTCCGGATTATTGACGCACAGCGTTTCGGCATTGCGGCCGTATAAATCGCGCTCCTGCACCTTCTCGATATTCGGTAGGTCGGTGCGAAAGACATCCTCCAGCCAGCAGATGACCTTCATGCCGCGCTTCTTCGCCGCCGGCAGCACCTCGGCCAGAATGTCGAGATTGCCGTGGTCAGGCGCGCGCGTGTCCTTGAGCACCGTGTTCTTGTAGTACTGCGGATGAGGAGTGGCGAAATTTCCGCCATGGAAATTGAGGTCGTATTCCTGCTTACCGTGATCGGGCAGCGGTTGGCCGGGAATTTGTCGTCCGGCGATGCCGCGGCCGTAGGTAAATACGGCAAGAAACAACGTATTCACTGCACCACGTTCCTGCAGCACGTCAAGGACTTTCTCCGTGCCTTCGTCTACAAAGGAAACGGCTCCAACCTGAATGCCGATCATTTTTGAAGAAACGGCTGGACGCGCGAGAGTTGGCATCGCCAGCGCGGCGCCGGCGCCTCCGGCAATCTCCAGGAATTCGCGACGACTGATATCCGGTCTGAACATGAATGACTCCTCTTTCTGACGAGCTCAATATCTATGTGCTTTTGGGATGCGACGATGGTTTTTCACAAAAGGCCTCGCCAATGACCGAGGCCATTGTAGCGGCAGAGTATGGGCGTAACCGCTGGCAGCGCAAAATTGCCCTTCGACTTACTCCGATCCCGGAACTGTCTGCCAATGGTTGTAGGCCCCCTGGTCCATCAGGGATGTCTGGAGCAGTTTTTTCGCAACTTGTGAGCGTCGTGATGTTCTTCTGGTGAATCTATTGAACAATGGCGGACAAAAACAAAATCGACTCTTCCCTCTACGAACGAATCGGAGGCTATGACGTGATCGCGGCGTTTGTGGATGATACGTATCGAATGCTCCGGAACGATCCGAAATTTGCTCGCTTCGCCGCGCGCAGCGTCGACACGCAGAAAAGATCACGGCAGTTGCTGGTAGATCAGTTGGCTCAATTGGCAGGCGGACCTTGCTTTTACATTGGACGCGACATGAAGACTTCCCATGTCGGCCTTCGCATCACGCAGGACGAATGGGACACCAGTATTGGTTACACCCGGCAAGCTCTGAAGAATAACAATGTCGGTGATCGGGAATCGGAAGAAATGGTAGCCATCTTCCAACAATTTGAAGCGGACATTGTCGAGTCCTGAGCCGTAGCGTGATTGAACCGCCGGGCTCTCCGAAGGTCGGCGGTCTCTGATAACCGTCGAGCGCTGTTGATCCATCATCGGCCGCACCTGATCTGTGGCTCTGCTCCGGTTTCGTCTCCCAATTCGAGCATTCCACCAATTCAGTTGCCTTTAGCGGCGTTCAAGGCTAGAGTGACCGCGTCCCCCCTCCGGACGGAACGGGCCGTCCTTACACGAGATTACAAAGTTTCTGGAAAGGTCGAATGCGGATACGATCCATATTTCTGCTCGCTTTGCTCTCCTGCTCTCTGGCCTTGGCAGACGATGCGGAAAAAGCCCAGAAGAAAGAAATGCAGGCACAAGCCAAGGCTTCGATCAAGGAAGCGGCAAGCCTCCAAAAGTCGGGCCACCTTGTCGAGGCGCGTGAGAAATACGCCGAGTCGCAGGCGTTATTCGAGACTGGCGAAGCGACCGACGCGATCAAGCATCTGGACGAAGAGATCAAGAATCGGATCAAAGACACCCTGGGCAACGTTCACAAACTCTACGAACAGCACAAGTTCAAGGAAGCGGCCACTGCACTCGAAGAAGCGATAAAACTGGGCCCCAACCAGTCGGTGCTGGCCTATGACCTTGCGCTCTGCTACTACCAACTCGGAGACCGCGAACAGGCTGCTGAATATCTTCGCAAATCCAGAGCCGGCACTCGCGATCCGAAACAAAGACAGAGGCTGCTTCTGTTGTTGGCGTTCGTCACCACAGGAGAGAATGGGTCTCCTGCCGGCGAAAGCGACCGTGAGCGGATCAATCGGTTGAATCGCCTGGCCGAAAGCATCGGACTCGAGGCATCGCTCCAGGACGATACTGCCGGACGAAGAAGACGCGTCTGCTGAGAGTGACGCCGCCGCTCTTCAGCCAACTCCGGTTGCGGAAACTTCACTGAAATCCATTGCGCATGCCGGTTCGAACACCGAAACAAATAAAGGCCCGAGGTCGAGCCTATGCAACGCTCTTGGAGAATTCAAAGCTGCGTCGGCCAAGAGTGCCTCCATGGCATTTAACCTGGCCAATTGTGCAGAGACGAATGGCCGAACCGCCGAAGCAGAAAGGATGCTCCAGAAATATCTCGAAGTCGCGCCCACTGCGCTTGACGCTCCTGAGGCGCGGGCGCGCATCGCCGACCTCCAGTCTCTCATCGCATTGCCAGGTTCGAATGGCGCCGAAATTCGCCGGCTGTATGCCTCAGCTTACGGCGCCCTGGCAGAGCGTCAGTACGACCGCGCCCAGGAAGCCTTCCGCAAAGCTGGCGACTTGGCGCCTGAATTTCCTCTCACCCAATGGAACCTCGCATTGCTCTACGAAGCCATGGGCGATGTCGACGAGTCACGCAAGAAGTTCACTTTGTTTCAGCAGTCTGGTCAACGATCAAGGCGCGAAGGACGAAGCTGCGCTTCACCTGAGCACTCTCGATGGCAAGCGCACCAAGTACGACGAAGAGATCGATGAGGCCGAGGACTTGCTCGCGGACCTGTTTAATCGTGGCATGAACCTGACCTTCAACGGTCCCGAAAATCGTCGATCGCTGCGGGCCAAGCGCGCCCGCGTCAAGAAGAAGGAACAAAACAAATCCAGGAACCGGGTCGGCGGATTTGCCGTTCCATATGCCTATGCCCAGCAACAATTGAAACGGGCCAGTGAACATTTGCAGATCGCCCTGGCCCTCTTCCCTCTTGGCGCAGAGGCCAACGAGATGATGGGGCTCGTGTTCCTTCAGGCCAACGACGGGCACGCTGCCATTAAGAGCTTTGACGTCGTAGCCAGCCAAGGGCTGCCAGTTTTGTTTTATGCCGAAATGCGCGGTCACAAGCTCGACCATGCCGTAAAGTGCGAACTCACGCGGGATCGCCTTCGATTCCTATTTCTTTCGTCTTACGACAAGAAAGGCGCTACCACGCCGCCGTCGAAACGCGCCGGCGAAGACGGTCTTGGCGATATGACAATCGCACCCGGCGACGAGCGCCAACCCTCCTTCGACGCTCTCGACTTGACGCCCGGCTGAGATCAAGAAAGTCGAGACGAACAAGGGAATCCTCAAGCTGAAACTCGCGCAGCAAGAAATTACATTGGCACCGATCTATCTTCCTGGGTTTACCCCGGTCGAAGGACCTCCCGCTCGCAGATTTGCCAACAACTACACGCGCTTGTTTGTGCGCTATCCAGGGATGGAAGACTCTAAGCTGGGCAGCGAAGGCATGACCGGCGGCGAGAAATTCAAGATGGGCGTCAACATCGCGACCTCAGGCCTTGACGCCGCAGCAGGAGGCTTCACGCTGATCGGCGCGATCAGCAGTGTGCAGGACGCAATCTCTATTGCCCGCACAATCCATTCAGCGGTGTCGTCGCTCGGCGTCAGTTTTGCGTCCTGGGAAAAAAGCGTGGACGATCAGCAGAGATTGCTCGCGGGAAAGTCATTCAAGCCGATCCCGGTACAACCCGTGAGCCTGTTGTTCGTGCAGGAATTCAAATAGCTTCGAGTAGGACGGACACTCTTGTCCGTCCTGCTGGTGTTTTTTCGTTTTTCTACGACCCCGCCCCTGACGTTTCTCCACGCGTCGACAAAGCCTTCGAGCCAGCCGAGGACGCGCTTCCACCCGTCACCGTGTGACTTCGCAAGCTCCAGGTTTCCGGCAAAGCCTTCCTGGCGGACGCGAACCAACGTTCCCGTGCCCGATTTCTTGGGGCCGCTGGGATGGAGCGCGTTCACGGTTTGCGGCTCCAGTTCCCAGCGGACAATGGTTTTGGTTGGACCCGTGTAGCTGCCGATCCAGGTGTGAACGAGCAATCGCGGCGGATCAACTTCGAGGTATTCGCCTTCGACATAAAAAGTCTGGCCGTCGGCGCCCACTCCATCGCTGCGCCACTTGCCTCCGGGGCGCACGTCCATGAAAGACTTCGTCACGTGATACATCCCGCTCTGGCCCCACCACTTCGGCAACTGGGCCGGATCGCTGATCGCCTGAAACACGCGGGCGGGCGGCGCTGCGATGAAGATCTCAGCGACAACGGCATTCTGATCGGGCGTAATCGTGGCGATCGCCATTTGTTTCTCTCCTGTTCGTTGAACTAGCCTGTAAAGCGTTTTGCTGTGTGGTGCGACGATTATTGTTCGACGAACTTCTTAAGCATCTCGACGACCTCCGTCCACCCGCCGCTGTAGTCTTTGCGGGCAACCGGCAGCGTGCTGAGGCCGCTGTGCGTAATCTTCACGTGAGTGCCGCCGTGTTTGGCCGTAAGCTCCCAACGAACCACCGTGGATCGCGACGGGTCGTCATGCCAATTCGAAATCCATGTATATGCGAGCACGCGTGGCGGATCGTATTCCGTAATTTCGCCGTGACAGATGAACTCGTTGACGCCGTTCACGACAATCTTGCCTGGCTCCGTGGCGTAGCCATATTGGCCGCCAAGGCGCGCATCCATTTTCCAGAATTTAACTGGACACTCCGGACTGCCGAACCAGGTTTTCAGCTCTTCGGCGTCGGAGAGGGCCTTAAACACCCGCTCGGGCGGGGCGGAAATCTGAATTTCGCTGACGATTGCATCCTGATCGGGCGTGACAAAAGTTGTGGACATTCTTTCCTCACTTGCATGCACTCAAAGTTGCAATCACTAAAGGCGTAGCGATCAAATCCTGCATATTTAGCGGGTGCCCTCCAAAAACGCCTTCAGTTCTGCGAGCACTCCGGGCCAGCCTCCGGCGTAAGCCTTCGAGGCATCCACTTCGGAGGCAAGACCGCTATGCGTCATTTTCACGCGCGTGCCTGCCTTTGTTGGAGTCAGTTCCCATCGCACGGTCGAGGCGCGCTTGGGATCCCTGTGAAAGTTTGCCAGCCACGTGTAAACCAGCAGTCGCGGAGGATCGAACTCGATGATCTCTCCGTCATGCCGAATGAATTTCTGGCCGTCGTGCGGCTGGTTCACCTCAAGATGCCACTTTCCTCCAAGCCTCGGATCCATCTCATAAGCGGAGAGAGTAGGAGACCGGCGGCGCGTTTCCTCTGCGTCGATCAGTGCCTTGAAAACGCGCTCGCACGGAGCAGCAATGTCGATCTCGCTGACGATCGTGCCGTGATCCGGAGTAACAGTCGTGGTGGCCATCAATATTTCCCTTCCGAGCTGTCCGCGCCCGATCTTCCGGGCGAAGGCGCCATGTTAGCGGGAGCGAGCGGACCATGGCCGCTCGCTCTACGTGTGCAAACTAGATCTTGCGGTGAAGGTCGAACAGGGCTTTGTGCTCCTTGCCGTGATCGACGAAGGTCCACTCTTCCGTGTGGTGATTGTCGTCGAGAAGGGTGAGCACCATCTTCTGCATGTGTCCAGCATCGGCCGACGAGAGATTGGTGGCGTCGACATAGTTGAACGTCAACGTCTTCCCGTCGGAAGAGACTGCAGCCTGCATGCGCGGTTGATTTCCGACCGCGCAGTAGTGTGTCATCAACAAACGTCCCGGCCCGTCCATATGAAACACCGAAATCATATCTTGATGGCCGAGAATTTCGCTCAGGACGGTCGAGCCTCCGCCCGTGACTTTGAAGTTGACTCGTACAGGCATGTTGTTGGTGCCCTCTGTAGTCTTCCCTTCCCACGTACCCGGCATGGCCTTGAGTGTGTTGAAAGCCTTTTCTGAGTCGGTTTGAGCGGTGGCGACGATCGCCGACAATGTAACTACGAATGTGAGGAAAAGCGAGGTGCGGATTGATTTGCGCATTTGTTTTCCTTTCTCAGGCTACTTCTGTTTTCGAGATGACTTCTTTTCTTCGTGCATTTCTTTTTCGTACTCGGTCTCGACGAAGGCTTTGAGGCTGTTCAGGTTTGCGGTCCAGAAGACGCGGTAGTGCTCGATCCAGGAGTCGACGGCACGAAGCGGTTCCGGATTGAGTCGGTAGACACGATTGCGGCCTTCGCGATGCTCGCGGACAAGATGAGCACGGCGCAGAAGGCGAAGATGTTTAGAGATCGCTGGCCGGGACACCGGAAACGCGTTGGCAATCTGTCCCGCGGGCTGGCTTCCGCGACGGAGAAGATCGAGCACGGCCCGCCGGGTAGGGTCGGCTAGGGCCTGAAAAGTGACCTCGCTTGCCGCCGTTGCATATGTAACCGATCGGTCACGCATAATGCGTAACCTTACAGTTACACGATCTTCATGTCAAGTTGTTTTTGAAAGTCCGGAGCGTAGTCGTCGCTCGAGCGATTCAGAGGGTTTATCAAGACTCTGGCGCTGTTCCTGTTCGGCGCTTACTTTTTTCGGGTCTTGGTTTTCGTGTCGCTGATCAGTTTCAGGAAGACTTGGTGAAGGCGGGGATCGTCGGACAGTTCGGGGTGGAACGTTGCTGCCATGGCACTTCCCTGCCGCACGGCTACGGGATCAGCGCCTTCGGTGGCCAGAACTTCTACGTCGTTGCCCACGTGTGAGATCTTGGGGGCTCGGATGAAGACCATTTCGAGCGGAGATTCTGCAAGCTTGCCTTCCAAATCGCGAAGGAATGTTCCTTCACGGATCGAGCTATCGATCTGGCGTCCGTAGGCATTGCGACGAATTCGTATGTCGAGTGCGCCCAGTCCCGCCTGCGATGGATTTTCGACTTCGGTTGCCAGAAGGATCGCCCCCGCGCAAGTGCCGAAGGTTGGCTTGGCCCGGACGAATTGTTTCAGCTTCTCGAATCCCTTCTCGCCCAGAAGCTTTAGAAATGTGCCGGACTCGCCTCCGGGAATGACTAGGCCGTCGATCTCGTCGAGTTGCTCGGGTTTTCGTACCAGGACTACCTCGGCGCCGAGTTCTTCGAGACGCCGGCGGTGGGCATCGAAATCGCCCTGCAGCGCTAACACTCCAATTTTCATGTCGAGATTATCAGTCGTAATGGACTGCTCTTGATTTTAACGGATGGACGAAGGTAGATCTTGTTTCGATCGCAGAGCGCTGGCGCCGATGAAATACACACCTGGGACATCCGGCGTTTCTCATTACTGGCGAGCAGTCACTAGGTCGAGCTCTTTTGAGCGGGGAGTGTAAGTGTTGCGCCGCTTTGCGGGTCGAGCCGGGATGCTTTTTTTCCCAAGCTGTCAGCTGACGTTCCCTGCCAGCGCGTAATTGTTTCTCTTGGCCAGTCAACTTCTTTTTGGATTTTGGGCGCAGCTTCCCTGGCTGTGTTGCTTCTTTCCTGGCACCGCTTCGTACCCGGGCCAGCAACGGTTCGACTTTCTTTTCGCAGGCATACACATTCATCGCATGCCCGGGATTGCAAGCGTATCCGGGGTATCGGGTAGAAATGGAGGACGATCGGGGTAATCGCAGCAGGCATTGTCAAGAAGTGAGACTTTCGCACCCTCGATTTTCATCGTCATCAAAACCTGGCGATGTGAATTGAGCCGAGAATTCCGGCGCATGTTTATCGCCGCTACTTTGCCTTGAGCGTTTCGATAATGGTCAGGGCATCCGCGGCAGTTCCACTCTCGTACGTAATCTCTGCGATGCATACCTTTGAACCGGCCGGAATGGCGCGATAGATGTTCGGCTTGTCCGCTGTATTCTTACCTTCCATCTCAAACTCAGAGCCGGACTTCTTCGTCACTTTATCGTCCGGGTAAAGAGTCGGGGCCAGTTGCTCCACATCGGCCAGGCTGCCAAGCCCGTGACCGGGAGAACTCACCACGACCGCCACTTTCTTGTCGGCGGATTGCGCGATTCCCACATTCTGTTGGAGGATCCAGTTGTCGGGCACGGTGACACTGCAATTGCCGTCCCGATTGCTAACCACCTTCGTTGCGGCGGCGTCTACGAATAGGCTGGCAGACAACGAGCAAAACAGCGATGGCGAGTGAATTTCATGAGTCCTCGCAGGCAGGCCATTCTGCGACAGGTTGCAGGCAAACGTCAAGGTTGCAAGCCTGCACGAACAAGGCATTTAGACATATTGGAACGCGCCTACAATATTTGTGCCCCTCATTCGTCTACACAACTGGATGAACGAAGCGGCGAGCCTGGAGCGGATGGCGTTCGATCAGGACCAGCGCATCTCGGAGGTCGTCAAGCGGGAGCAGTCCCGGCTGCGCAACTTCATCCGGCGGCGGGTGCCCGATCCCCTCGATGCTGAAGACATCTTGCAAGACGTCTTCTACCGGCTGGTGGAAGCCAACCGCCTGCTCATGCCGATCGAGCACGTGACGGGATGGCTGTTCCGCGTCGCGCGGAACCGGATCACCGACCTCTTCCGCAAAAAGGATCCCGAAAGCTTCGGCGACGTTGCCGTTGCAAACACCGAAGGCGAGGACTTGTCCATCGAGGACCTGCTGCCTTCGCCCGAAGCCGGACCGGAAGCGCGGTACGTGCGCGAGTTGCTTTGGGACGAACTGGAGTCGGCGCTGGACGAGCTTCCCGTGGAACAGCGCGAGGTGTTCGTGGCGCACGAAATTGAGGGTCGCAGCTTCAAGGAAATCGCCGCCGATGCTGACGTTGGTGTGAACACTCTGTTGTCGCGTAAGCGGTATGCGGTGTTGTACCTGCGGGAGCGCTTGCGCCGCGTTTACGACGAATTTATGAAATGAGGAATCGAACATGAGAAGGAAATGGTTTTGGATGGCTCCGTTGGGAATCGTTGCGATGGCGCTGTTTGCCTTAGTGGGCGGTGAAGTGGTGATGCATCTGTGGAACTGGCTGCTGCCACCACTTTTCGGCTGGCGCGCTTTGACGTTCTGGCAGGCACTGGGATTGTTAGCACTGTGCCGGATTCTGTTCGGCGGACTGGGCGGACACGGACCGCGCCAGCATCGGGGATGGAAGTGGCGGGATCGCTGCCGGAAGATGACGCCCGAGGAGCGGGAGAAATTCCGGCGAGCGATGGCGGAAGGCTTTGAGTTTGGACCGTCGGCCGGAGAGAAGGTGACGTCCTAGGTGAACCGAGCGTCCCATCCTGCAGCCGCGAAGCGCAGATCAATATAGGGACGGACACATTCGTCCGTCCCGCCAAGGGCGAAGCCCGGGCGTCCAGCACGCAAGGAAGCTTGAAATGTTGAGAATGATGTTTGCGCGGGCTGTCTGCGAGTGATCCAAGCTACAGCCGCATTAGCAGATTCGCGGAAGCTGTTCGCCGCTTAACATGTCGACAACGCGGTTGCCTCCGATGCGACTTTGGAGCAGGACGATCCTGCCGGGCGCTTCCGACACCGATCCGACGCGAACCGAATGTTGAGACACTGGCACCTTCTTCATTATGTCGAGAGCGGACTCCGCCTGTTCGGACGGCACGAACACGCAGAAGCGTCCTTCATTCGCGACGTAAAGTGGATCGAGCCCCAGAATTTCGCAGGCACCCTGCACCGTTTCATTAACGGGAATCAGCGCCTCTTCCAGCTTGATGCAGATGTTGCGGTCTCCGGCTATCTCGTTCGAGCGTCGTCGCAAGGCCTCCGCGAGTAAGATCGCGCAGGCAGTGAATTTCGATTCTTGCATTCAGAAGAGCCTCCACCGCAGGCCACACGCAGTCGGTATCGCTCAGGATCGGTGATTCGAACTCGAGACCTTCACGCACGGAGAGAATCGCGATGCCGTGGCGGCCCAGGTCTCCGCTGATGATGACAGCGTCACCCGGCTGAACCGCCGCAGGACTGATCGGCGACTTGACGTTCGCTTCGATGATCCCGATGCCTGAAGTGTTAACGAAGATGCCGTCGCCTTTTCCCTTGTCAACAACCTTCGTATCTCCTGTGACGAGTTTGACGTTTGCCTTTGCGGCCGCTGCCTGCATCGATGCAACCACTGTGCGCAGCGTTTCCATCTCCAGGCCTTCCTCAAGAATAAATCCGGCGCTCAGGTAGAGCGGGCGGGCACCGCACATCGCGAGATCGTTCACGGTGCCGTAGACGGCGAGGTCGCCAATATTGCCGCCCGGAAAAATCAGCGGGCGCACGACGAATGAGTCCGTCGTGAAAGCGAAGCGTGATCCGTTGATGGAAAGAACAGCGCCGTCATGGCGTTGTTCGAGCATGGCGTTCGAGAACGCGGGCATGAAGATTTTCTCGATCAGCTGGTGGGTCAGGCGTCCGCCGCCGCCGTGCGCCAGCACGATGCGATCGTCAGCGACTCGCGGGACTGGACAATTCAGGTTGAACGAGCTGGTTTTGGCGTCTGCCATAGTGATAGTAGGCCGCGCACGCACCCTCGGAAGATACCATCGGAGCGCCTAGCGGATTTTCCGGCGTGCACTTCACTGCGAAAGCCGGGCAGTCGTGCGGTTTCTTGATGCCTTGGAGAATCAGTCCGGAGATGCATTCGGGCGACTCGTGTGCGGGCACGCCAGAAAACGGAAAGCGGAGATTGGCGTCGTGTTTTTGGAAGCGCCCGCGAAGCTGAAATCCGCTGGCGGGGATTTCTCCCAGGCCGCGCCACTCGCGCGGAGTGATCTCGAATACCTCAGCAATGGTTTTCTGCGCAGGGCGGTTCCCTTCCCGCTTGACTGCTCGCGCGTACTGATTCTCGACTTCGTGACGGCCCTCTTCCAGTTGGCTCACCGTCATGTAGATGCCCTCGAGAATGTCGAGCGGCTCGAATCCGGTGACAACGATTGGCACTTCGTGTTTCGCCGCGATGGGAAAATACTCTCCGAATCCCATGATGGTGCAGACATGTCCAGCGGCGAGAAACCCCTGAACGACGCAATTGTCGGAGGAGAGCAGCGCCTCCATGGCCGGGGGAACGAGCACGTGCGAAACCAGCAGAGAGAAATTCTCGACGCCATCGTGATCAGCCTGCCATGCGGCCATCGCGTTCGCGGGAGCTGTGGTCTCGAAACCTACCGCGAAGAAGACGACTTGCTTGGCAGGATTCGTTCGCGCCAGCTTCAAAGCGTCGAGCGGAGAATAAACGATGCGCACATCGGCGCCTTCGGCCTTCACGTCGAACAGGCTCTTCGACGATCCGGGCACGCGCAACATATCGCCGAATGAACAGAAAATCACGTCGGAACGGTTCGCGATCGCGACCGCCTTGTCGATAAGCTCGATGGGAGTAACGCAGACGGGGCAGCCGGGTCCGTGGACCAGTGTGATTTCGCGTGGGAGCAAATCCTCCAGGCCACTCTTTACGATGGTGTGAGTCTGGCCGCCGCAGATCTCCATGATCGTCCAGGGGCGAGTGACTTTCTTGCGAATCGCCGCGACGAGTTGCTCGGCGGCTTTCGGATCCCGATATTCACTGACGAACTTCACCGAGTTCCTCTTCCAGTCCGCCCATTTGTTTCAGGTATTCGAAGATGCGATTGGCTTCGGTCTCATCGATCACGCTGATGGCGAATCCGACGTGAACGAGAACGTATTTGCCGACTTCAGCTTCGGGAGTGTAGGCGAGGTTGATGTCTTTTCGTATACCGCCGAAGTCGACCTTTGCCTGGCGGAAGGCGGCGTTGCTGGCATCGATGATTTCAACTACGCGGCCTGGCACTGCGAGACACATCCGACGCCTCCCCCAGAAGTCGACCGCTTCGCACGCTCGGCTGGCCGGGCTCACTCAGTTTAGCGGCTGTCCTTCAAAGGATACGCCTCTTTGACAGGACGAGGGCGTGACCCGTTCTGTTTTCAACAAGGGCGCTTTACCACCGGGAACACTGAGAATCGCGGAGGAAACTTCTATTTCGTCTATTTTCTTCTCAACTCGCTGCTTTCTTCCTCAGAGTGCTCTCTATCAGGTCTGCGATTCGTCTTTCCAGCACCGGGATCGCTTCTCTTACTGCTGGCGACAGCAGTTCTCCATGCTCGAAATTCTCGCCAACGATGGTCGCCGAAAAAGCTTTCGGCTTTGCGTGGTAGAGCTGCGCTGTCAAACGAAGGATCGCATCAGGCGCTACGGCGTGACAGAAACTTGACAGTGGGATTGGTCCGGTGGTCTCAGTCGAGAGTTGCTGGATTTGAATCTTGCCGGGCGCCCCCTGAGAGCCGGCGGCGTCGATAAAAACCACGCATTCGCAGGCGCTGATCGGATCCGCCAGTTCGGGGCCCAGTTGCTGCAGGCACAGGATCTCGACCTCTTCGCGAGGCAATTGTTCCCGCAGAGACTCGGCTGCGACCCAGGCAAGGCCGTCATCGGAACGCAAAGGATTCCCGTAGGCGATGATCAAAGCTCTCGGCATAGAAGTGCAATGAGGCTAGCGTGAGATTTCGTCGAGCAATTCTCCGGATGGACCCATGAGCTGAATATGAAGGTCCATCTGTCCGGAGGCGTGGGTTGAGCAACTAAGACAAGGATCGTAACAGCGGATCACGGCTTCAACCCGGTTGAGCATACCTCGATTGAGACGGTTGCCGTGCACGAAATGCTTCGCGACCTGCAAGACGCTGCGATTCATGGCTAGATTGTTCTGCCCGGTGGCGATGATGAGGTTAACCCACCGGATCAGCCCCTGCTCGTCGATCTTGTAGTGATGGAAAAGCGTGCCTCTCGGAGCCTCAGCGGCGCCGACGCCTTCCAGTGCATTGGGCCGGGCTACGGCGCGGACATGCTTCGAAAGTATGTCCGGATCGTTCAGCAACTGTTCCAGGCGTTCGATGCAATACAGGATCTCGATCAGCCGCGCGTGATGGTAGTGAAACGAGCTGAGGACAGCCGTGCGTTGAAGTTCGTGGAATTCCGCAAGCTCCTGGTCGGCGCGCGGAGTCCCGCAGTGGTCGGCCACATTGAGCCGTGCCAGGGGACCAACGCGGTAGATGCCGTCGGGAAATCCCTTCGGTTTGTAATATGACGATTTGAGATAGCTCCAGGGCTCAACTTTCTCGCCGATGTAATCGTAGTATCGCGTGGGATCAAGATCGTCAGCAACCACGTGCCCCGAAGCGTCGACAATGCGAAGCTTGCCGTCGTAGAAGGTGAGGCCGTTGTCTTTCTTGACGATGGCCATGAAGAACGTTGGAAAGTTTCCGAACGTGGATATCTCTTCCCGGAAACTCTCCATCGTGCTCTTGAACCATTCGAGGGTGCGTTCGGCGATGGCGAGGGCATCGGGGATGGCCGCCAGGATCGCATCACGGTTGTCCTCGGTCAGAGGCTCGCTGACGCCGCCAGGAACGATCCATGCGGGGTGAATGCGTTTGCCTCCAAGGCGCTCAATGATTTTCTGTCCAAACTGGCGGAGGCGAATGCCGTCGAGAGCAAGTTCAGGATTTTTTTCAGCAACGCCAAAGATGTTACTGATGGCAGGATCGGCATCCATGCCAAGCAGAAGGTCGGGCGACGACAGATGAAACAGGCTTAGCGCATGCGACTGGGTCACCTGCGCCAGGCCGAAAATGCGCCGCAGCTTGTCAGCAGTGGGCGGAATCTTGACGGCGAGCAAAGAGTCGCACGCTTTGGCCGACGCGATCAGATGGCTTACGGGGCAGATACCGCAGATGCGTGCCATGAGCGACGGCATCTCGGAAAAAGGGCGTCCTTCGCTCAGTTTCTCGAAGCCGCGAAACTGCGTGACGTGGAAACGCGCGTCCTCGACTCGACCATCCTCGTTGAGGTGAAGCGTGATCTTGGAATGACCTTCGATCCGGGTGACCGGATCGATCACAATCGTATTGCCCTGCTTCACGACGTCTCCCTCGCTGACTCTCTGCTTACCCTCTGGTTCGGGCCGAATGCTTTTTGGCTTTTGGCTCTTAACCTTTTAGCTCTTGGCCATCAGCTTGTTTGTCGAGTTACGCGCCAAAGCGTGTCCTCAGGCTAACTTCTGGTTTGCGGCCTTCCAGCAATTCGCTCACTACGTAATAGATCGTGTCGGCCGACGGTGGGCATCCCGGGACAAAGACATCCACGTTCACAAACTCGTGGATAGGACGAGAGTTTGGTAGCAGTGCGGGCACGACCTGATTCGGTATGCCCGGATCGAAGGTGACGTTCTCGCGATACGCACGGTCGTACACCGCCTTAGTGCCGAAAGGATTGCGCATGCCGGGTACGTTGGCGGTGACTGCGCAATCACCGAGAGACACCAGGATCTTCGTGCGTTCCCGGACGATCTTGATTTTGTGGAGATCGTCCTCGCTGCTGACGGCACCCTCGACGAGGGCGACATCCACACCTTCAGGAAACTCCTTCGCGTCGACCAGCGGGCTGTAGACGAGGTCGGCCGCACCGGCGATCGTCAGGAGTCGCTCGTCCATGTCGAGGAAGGACATGTGGCAGCCGGAACAGCCATCGAGCCAAACGGTTGCAATTCGCTTTTTACTCATGAAGTGTGCTCGTTCCTTCTACGCCGCGGCTCACTCGTTCTCCTCGCGCATCATCGTGAGATAAGGGAGGAATTGCCTTCGCTTCAGCATTTCGGCGACGGAGCGTCCTTTTTCGAACAGCGCTCCGGTTGGACATACGTGTACGCATTTGCCGCAACTGGTGCAGGTATCAGACGATCCCCACGGCTCGTTCAGGTCGGTGATCACTTTGGCATCGATACCGCGTCCCATGATGTCCCAGGTGTGGGCTCCCTCGATCTCGTCGCAAACGCGCACGCAGCGAGTGCACAGGATGCACCGGTTATGGTCGATGACAAAGCGATCGTGAGAGGCGTCAACCTCCTCTTTGGGATAGCGATACGGAAAATGAACGTGATCGATACCAAGCCGTTGCCCGAGCATCTGCATTTCGCAATGCCCGTTCGAGACACATACGGAACAAACGTGATTGCGTTCGGTAAAGAGCAACTCAAGAATCATTTTTCGGTAGCCCTGCAGACGTGGCGAGTCCGTCGTGACTTCCATTCCCTCTTCCACCGCGGTCACGCAGGCCGGCAGCAGCTTGTTCTGGCCCTTGATTTCGACCAGGCACATGCGGCACGCCCCCACATCAGAAAGTCCATCCATCTCGCAGAGGCGCGGGATGAAAATGTTGTTCTGGCGGGCAACGTCGAGGATGGTTTCTTCGTGACGGCCGCTGAGGTCGCGTCCGTCGATTTTGAGCGTCTTGACCGGGGCAGGTGCTGGGCTCATGCGGTTTCTCCGACAAGTTGCTGGCCGCAAACTCCGGCAGGACATTTGTGATCTTCGATGTGCGCCCGATACTCCTCGGCGAAGGAGCGCAGCGTACTGACGACCGGGTTGGGCGCGGATTGTCCCAGGCCGCAGAGGCTGGTGTGCTTCAGCAGATCGCAAAGCTCTTCGAGCATCTTGAGATCCTGCGGGGTGGCGCTCATGTTTGCGATGGCGGACAGGATGCGATGCATCTGGTACGTACCGACGCGGCAAGGGATGCATTTGCCGCAGGACTCCGTCATGCAGAAGTCCATGAAGTACTTGGCGACATCGACCATACAGGAACTCTCGTCCATCACGATCATGCCGCCCGATCCCATGATCGAGCCGGCCTTGGCGAGGGATTCATAGTCTACGGGCATATCGAGGCATTCGGACGGAAGGCAGCCGCCAGACGGCCCTCCCGTTTGTACCGCCTTAAACTTGCGGCCCTCCGGAATTCCGCCACCGATCTCGAACACCATCTCCCGAAGCGAAATTCCCATGGGAACCTCGACGAGTCCCGTGTTCTCGACGCGTCCGGCGAGCGCGAAGACCTTCGTGCCTTTGCTCTTCTCGGTGCCGATCTGCGCGTACCAGTCGCCGCCGTTGCGGACGATGGGAGCGATGTTGGCGAAGGTTTCCACGTTGTTGATCAGGGTGGGTTGTCCGAACAGGCCTTCCATCGCCGGATAAGGCGGACGCGGGCGCGGTGTGCCGCGCTTCCCTTCCACCGACGCAATCAGGGCCGTCTCTTCTCCGCAGACGAAAGCGCCTGCGCCCAGCCGCAAGTCAATACGGAAGGTGAAGCGCGTGCCGCAAATGTTCGAGCCAAGTAACCCCAGACGTTCGGCCTGGCGAATGGCGGTGCGCAACCGCTTGATCGCCAGAGGATACTCCGCCCGCACGTAGATATAGGCTTCGCTCGCGCCAACCGCGTACCCCGCGATCAGCATGCCTTCAAGCACCCGATGCGGATCGCTTTCGAGCACGCTCCGATCCATGAAGGCTCCGGGATCGCCTTCGTCGGCATTGCAGATCACATATTTTTGCGTGCCCACCGACTTCGATACCGTGCTCCACTTCAAACCCGTGGGATAGCCCGCCCCCCCACGGCCGCGAAGTCCGCTCTTGGTAACTTCATCGGTGACTTCGCGCGGCGACATCTCGGTCAGAGCTTTCATCAGCGCGGTGTAGCCGTTGGCAGCGATGTAGTCCTCAATACGGTCGGGATCAACGACGCCCGAGTTCTCGAGCACGATCTTTTGTTGGCGTTGAAAAAACGGGACGTCTGTCCGGCAAACGAGTCGTGAGACGGGATCCCCCTCAAGGCTGTCGAGGACGGCCGGTGCATCCGCCGCTTCAACTTTCTTATACAAAATTCCGGTGCCGGTCGAGACCAGTGGACCTTCGGAGCACAGCCCCATGCATCCGACACCTTTGACCTGGCAGTGGTCCTTGGTCCCCCGGCGAGTGACTTCTTTATCAAGTCCATCCTTTACAGACTGGCTCTGGCAGGAGAGGCATCCCGCAGCCACGCATACATTCACCGTTTGGGTGAACTGGCTCTGCGCGGCACGTTCGGTTTCGGCTATCTGATCGAGTTCCTCAGGCGTCATGCGTGTGTCCATTTCTTCAGGTGTTCGCGGATCGCAGATGTGCCGACCTTGCCGGCAACTTCCTGATCGTAGACAACTGCCGGAGCCAGGCCGCAGGATCCCAGGCAACGAGCGGTAAGCAATGAGACCTTTTTATCGGCCGTTGTCTCGCCGGGCGTGATGCCCAAATCGCGCTGTACGGCATCGAGCAACTGTGGAGCTCCCTTGATATAACACGCCGTGCCCATGCAGATGACACAGGTGTGTTCGCCAGCCGGTTTCAGCGTGAAAAAATGGTAGAAGGTGGCAACGCCGTAGGCGCGGCTCAGCGGAACGCGCAACGACATCGCAACATACCGCAGCGCCTGTGTGTCCAGATAGCCAAAAGCTTCCTGCACCGTGTGCAGCGTCTCTATCAGGCCCCGGGACTGCTGGCCCTGCCGGCGCATTGTGGCATCGACTAACTTCCAGCGCTTGTCCTGATTCGGAGGCGTGGGTTTCGCAACGTATGAGGCCATACTGTTTGCGCCCTCACAATCGAAAAGCTGTACAGTTGGTGAGTGGTTAAATTCTGCGAGGAACGGATGATTGTAGCCCCCGCCCTAAGTTGTCACAACGATTTCAAATATAAATTTCGTAAACGCGTTTCAATTCGGTTCATTCATTCAAGTTAGAACTCAACAAACACATCTCGTCTTCCACAATCTCGGACGCGGAGTTCGCTTCTTTCGCCGAGATCACGATCAGTGTAGCGTCGTCCCGTAGACGAAAGTCGCAGAACTGTTTCACGTCACCAATCAGTCTGGACTTCACGGTGCTCGTCGACTCTCCGGCGCAGGCCAACGCACTGGCGATCAGGCGTTCTTCACCAAACTCCTCAGTGGCGCGATTTTCGGCTTCCGTAATTCCATCGGTGTACAGAAGAAGCCGGTCGCCGTATTCGAGTGGCTGGCACGATGTCTCGTATCTCCATTGCGGAAACACTCCGAGAACCGCTCCTTCATTCTCGAGTCTAAGTGCTTTCGAGCCCGCGCGAAGCAGGATCGGCAAAGGGTGTCCCGCATTGCAGTAGCGCAAGGTTCTCTGCTCCGCATCGAGAACGCCATAAAAGAATGTCACGTACTTGCCGCTGGCAACGCTGGAACAGAGAACAGAGTTCACGCGTCCACAGAGATCGGCGGGAGTTATTGACTCGGACGCGAAAGCCCGCACGCTGGCCTGAACATTCGCCATGAGCAGCGCTGCCGAAACTCCCTTTCCGACGACGTCAGCGATGCAGACGCCGAGCTTAGAATCACCTAGCCTGATCACGTCGAAGTAGTCGCCGCCGACGATGCGGGCCGGCTCCCATGCGCAGTCGATTTCGAATCCCGCAACGCACGGAATTTCCTTGGGAAGCAGAGACTGCTGGATCTCGCGCGCCTGGTTCAGTTCCTCTCCGTGGACCTTGCGCTCTGCGGCCTCGACTTCAACCGTCCTTTGGAGTTCCCTGTTTCTGGATTCGAGGCGGTCACGCGTGCGCCGATAAAGCTGCGTGCTGATGCCCACTATCATGGTCGCCATGAAGGGGAACTTCCATCCGGACGCTAGAAACTGCCACAGGGATTGTTGCGGCAGCCGCTGGATAGGAAACTGGATGACATTGACGACCGCCACCCCAACAATCGAAATCGTGAACACCAGGGCGATATAGATCGACCACGAGTGCAGGGCGCGTTCCCGCCGGTAAAGAAAGCCAAGATGGTCCTGCACCAGCGCGATCAAATTGCAAAGTGGCAATGTGTAGATGAGCGTGCCGCTGATCGGGACGGGCCGGTCCGCCGCCCACATGGCTGCGTAAATCGCAACTGCAATTGCAATGTAGCTCTGCTGTCTCCGAAGAAAGCGCTTCGGCTGCAGCCACCCAACCAACGAACTGAGACCCAAACCCAATCAGCTTCCGTTTCTACTCTCGAATGGTGAGCACCGGGCAATGCGCGTTTGCGATCACATGATGCGCGGAGGACCATGGAGAATGCGTCGTGCCTACATCCAGGGACGACCGGGCGCCGAGTACGATCATGTCCGCCTCCCGCGCTGATGCGACCTTCAAAATGCATTCCGCAGGATTGCCGAATTCGAGCACCGTTTCGGGAGCGTATTGCAACGTCGTAGGGCCGGCAACGAGTTCCTTTAACCTGCTCACCGCATCATCAATCGGACCAGGTTTTTCCCGCAGACCTGCGTAGTCCTCGATCACGTGCATGATGGAAAGCCGGGCGTTGAACTCCGCGGCGAGCGCCAACGCTTCCTGCGCAACGCGCTCGGCATTCGGCGCAAAGTTTGTCGCGCATACGATCTCACGCAGTTCCAGTTCGGGCGGCGCCAGATCCCGCTTTCGATCTGGAAATGCCGGTAGTTTTGCCCTTCCGGAAACCTTCGGGCCCACCGTCAATACCGGGCACTTGGCATGGCGAAGAATGTCTTCCGCCACCGAGCCAAGCAACAATTTGCCCAGTCCGGTGCGGCCGTGCGTTCCCAGCACGATGAGATCAATGGAGTTCTCCTCGATGATCGCCGATAGATTTTTCCAGACCCTTCCATGCCGGACGTAATTCCGGTGCGGGATGCCTTCGAAACTTTCAGAGAGGTGGTCCAGCTTCTCCTTCACCTCGGTGTGGGCATCTTCGTAAATCGTGCCCATGCTGACGTAGTCGACGCCACCGTTCATCAGCAGAAGGCTGGCATCCGAAAGCACGTGCACGGTATGGAGCGTGCTTGAAAAATGGCGGCAGATGGCGGCGGCGTAAGGCATGGCCGCTTCCGAGGTCGCCGAGAAATCGGTGGCAAACAAAATGTTCTGCACCGAAATTGCAGAGCTTTTCGGCAGTGGCGCGCGATCGGGGATCGCGGCTTCCATTCTTTCGATTTTGGCTTGGACGAGTGCCATGACACACCTCCTGCACTCCGTCCTGAGGATCACACCAGTAGGATCTTCCTGATATGAAGCATGTCACCGGTTCTTGTGATTCAGATCACAGCAAGACGGGATATGCCTCGTTTTCAGCACGATGCATGAGCCCCGGTAGAGCCCGGGGCTCATGGGTGTAAGCCGTGCCAGAAAGAATTGTCGCAGTTTGGTCGTGTAGGGCGGACGCATTCGTCCGCCCCTCGAAGCGCAGCGACGAGTGCCGAACATGTCGGCGAATGGCAGCGCTGTCGCCATTGCGATCTGTGTACGCAACGCCGGACGAATGCGTCCGGGGCTGAACGTTCTAGGACGCACGCAATTGTTTATTGTGCGAAGCCATCGGCTTGTGTGATGGCGCCGACTGCGACGGTGTGGTCAATGTAGAGTCGCCCTGCATCCATCGCCTTGCGGTCCAGTTCGAGAAGCTCCAGGTTCTTAACCTTTTTCTCCAACACCTTCATCGCGGTCGAGGATGCCAGACATTCGGTCTCGGCCAGCAGCGCTCCGAGCATGACGACGTTGGCCACTTTGGCCGACCCCAGCTTATCTGCGATCTCGGACGCGGGGATGCAGATAACCTGCGCCTGCGGAATGGATAGATCATCGGGCAAACGATCGCCGCCGTAGATGATGGTTCCTCCGGAAGCGACCTGCGCGGCGAACTTTCTCAACGAAAGTTCATTCATCGCCACCAGAACGTCCGGATGCGAAAGTACCGGCGACCCGATGCGCTCTTTGGAAAGACTGACGTGACAGTGAGCGCTGCCCGAACGCATCTCTGGGCCATAAGAAGGAAGCCAGCTAACCTCGAGACCCTCGCGCATTCCCATCTCGGCAAGAAGTTGCCCGAGCAGTAGAACTCCCTGGCCCCCGAAACCGGCGATCTTGATGCCCATGTGCTCGAAGTGATGGTGACGGCCTGGAATGAAAGCTTCACGGGCGGCCTGGCGCTCGCCTTCGACCACTTCCGCGACCGTCTTGTGCGGAGGCACGTTGTTGTTTGGAATCTCCACTTTGCGATCGCGAAACACCTCGAGCGGAAAATTGGGGATCATCTTTTCGGCAACCCACTTCCGCGCCTCAACGGGATCCTTCCCCCAGATGGTTGGGCAGGGAGAGAGAATTTCGACGAAGGTGAATCCCGCGCCGGCGCGCTGCAGTTCGAGAGCTTTGTGTACGGCGCGGCGTGCCTTCATGATGTTCTTGTTGTCGGACAACGCGACGCGCTCGATGTAGACCGGAGCTTCGAGAGAGGCCAGCATTTCGGCCATGTGCAGCGGAAATCCTTCGTTGACTGGGCGGCGGCCCCATGGAGAGGTGGTGCTGCGCTGGCCGACCAGGGTTGTCGGAGCCATCTGCCCGCCCGTCATACCGTAGATCGCATTGTTGACGAAGAAAACGCTGATTTTTTCACCGCGGTTGGCGGCATGCACGATCTCGGCCGTTCCGATGGCGGCGAGATCTCCATCACCCTGGTAGGCGATGACAATCTTCTCCGGGCAGGCTCGCTTCAGGCCCGTCGCCGCAGCGGGCGCGCGTCCGTGAGCGACCTGAACATTGCCGACATCAAAGTAATAGTAAGCGAATACGGAACAACCCACGGGGCTAACGAGGATCGTCTGATCCTGCAACTTCAAGTCTTCGAGCGCTTCGGCAATAAGTTTGTGGGCAACACCGTGTCCGCACCCGGGACAATAGTGAGTCTGTTGCTTGAGATCGGATTTTCGTTCGTAGAGCGGATAAAACGCGGTGGATTTCTCGTGGACGACCTCGTAACTGGCGGCTTGCGACTCCGGCTTCACCTCTTCATTCGCCATCGTGGTCTCCATTGTCTCGTAACCCCCAGACGCCTCTGCCCTGGACGAATGCGTCCGGGGCTACACGTTCATACTGCAGATCCGACATGCTCTTCCATCTTTGCCAGCAACTCTTCTACTGCAGGAACGTTGCCGCCGACCCGACCATAAAATTCGACTGGACGTCTGCCTTCGAGCGCCAGACGAACGTCTTCCACCATCTGCCCGTTGCTCAGTTCGACCGTAAGAATTCTTTCCGAGCGCATCGCGGTCGATGCCAGCTGCTTCGATGGGAATGGCCACAGCGTAATTGGACGGAAGAGGCCGACCTTGATCCCGCGCCGACGGGCTTCATCGACGGCGGAGCGCAGGATTCGTGACACGATTCCGTAGCCGACCACGACCAGTTCGGCATCCTCGGTGCGATATTCTTCCCAGCGAATTTCGGTCTGCTGCGCGCGAAGGTACTTCGCTTCCATGTGGCGCTGGTGCTCTTCCAGATCGTCAGACTCGAGGTAAATCGAGCTCACCATGTTCTTCCGAGTCTCCGCGGTTCCCTGCACCGCCCAGGGCTTCGGCGGCGGCACGATCTCTCGGTATTCGAGATCGAGAGGCTCCATCATCTGCCCAACGAAGCCATCGGTAAGCACGATCGCGGGGTTGCGGTATTTGTCGGCGAGCTCGAAGGCGAGGACGGTAAGGTCAGCCATCTCCTGCACGGACGCGGGAGCGACGACAAGATTGCGGTAGTTCCCGTGGCCACCGCCTTTGACAATGGCGAAGTAGTCGCTCTGCTCTGGGGCAATGTTGCCGAGCCCGGGACCTGCGCGCATCACGTCAACAATCACGCACGGCAGCTCGGCCCCGGCAAGATACGAGATTCCCTCCTGCATCAAACTGATGCCCGGGCCGGAAGACGCGGTCATCACGCGCTCGCCCGCGGCCGCTGCGCCATACACCATGTTGATGGACGCGGTCTCGCTTTCAGCCTGAATAAAGGTTCCACCCACTTCGGGTAGATACATCGCGGCCGCTTCGGCGACTTCACTGGCAGGAGTGATTGGATATCCGTAGTATGCCCGGCAGCCGGCCAGGACCGCGCCCTTCATGACTGCAACGTTTCCCTTACAGAGCTGCCGCATCTTCGCCTCCCTTGGCCGCAGGCCGAGCTGCTTTCGGTGGCGGTGTCAGGCGGTAGACGATGATGGCGCCCGGCTCTGGACAGCAATAGAAGCAGATGCCGCATCCCGTACAACTGCGTCCGCTGTAACGAGCGGGATGAACGCCGTAGTGGCTCAGTTCAGCAGCAAGTTCCAGGCACTTGGGCGGGCAGGACTCGACACACAGCCCGCATCCTTTGCACTCCTCGACGTTGATGGTGATGTTGCCACGCGCTGCTCCGGACATTGCTTCACCTCGGCGCCTACTCCGTCAGGACGGCTTGCACCGTCTGCGGATGCTGCCACCACTTAGTCTTCTCGCAATATTCGTAAAGCTCCGCACGGAACTTGGGATGCGCGATCTCGATCAGCGACTTGGCTCGATCACGAATCGTCTTGCCGTGCAGGTACGCGACTCCGTACTCGGTGACGACATAACGAACCAGACCACGCGAAGTAACAACTCCCGCCCCGGGAGCCAGCATCGGAACGATCCGCGAAATGGCTCCGTTTTTCGCAGTCGATGAGATCGCGATGATGGGCTTGCCACCCTTCGATCGCGACGCTCCGCGCAGAAAATCCACCTGCCCGCCGATGCCGCTGTAGAACTGGTTTCCGATCGAATCGGAGCAGACTTGTCCGGTGAGATCGACTTGCAGCGCGGAATTGATCGCAACCATGTTGTCGTTGCGCGCGATCAGGCCGGGATCATTTGAATATGCGGTGGGATGAAACTCGAAGATGGGATTGTTATCGACGAACTCGAAAAGTCTCTTCGATCCCAGCGCGAAGCCGAGA
This sequence comes from uncultured Acidobacteriota bacterium, assembly GCA_963820895.1. Taxonomy (GTDB): domain Bacteria; phylum Acidobacteriota; class Terriglobia; order Terriglobales; family Acidobacteriaceae; genus Sulfotelmatobacter. Next base: position 111,658 of record CAWGBW010000008.1, on the reverse strand, counting down.
ATGATCTTGCGCGGCTTGAAGTTCTTGCGCGCTCCGGTCAGCACTCCGGCTTCAATCAAAGGGATGACCCCATCCGAGACCATCTCGCTGTGAACGCCCAGATCCTTGCGATCCATCAACATAGGCAAGATCGCATCGGGAATGCCGCCGATCCCTGTCTGCAGCACCGACCCATGGTCGATGAGGCCGGCAACATTACGGGCGATGGCCACATGCAGGTCGGTCAACACCGGTTGTTTCAATGCACATAACGGGCGCGACGACTCGACAATGGCGTCGATTCGGTTCAGATGGATAAAGCTGTCGCCGTAAGTGCGCGGCATGTTGTCGTTGATTTGCGCGACGACATATTTGGCGACCTTGGCGGCGGTCAGTGTTGTATCCACGCCAACGCCGAAGCTGCAAAATCCGTGAGAGTCGGGTGGAGAGACCTCGATGAGCGCCACATCAATCGGCATCTGGCCGCTTTCGAAGAGTCCTTCGACTTCGCTGAGATAGATCGGTGTGTAGTCGGCGCGGCCCTCGTTGATGGCCTGGCGGACGTTGGCGCCGATGAACATGGCGTTATGGCGGAAATGCCCTGCCATCTCCGGCGCGACGTAAGGCGCGCATCCCATGGTCATCATGTGAACGATTTCTACATTGAAAAGATCGGGTGCGCGCCGCATCAACGCTTCAACCAGAGTCTCAGGCTCGGCGCAACCGGGCTGAATGTAAACGCGCATTCCGGACTTCACGCACCCCAGCGCTTCGTCCGCAGTCTTCAGCCGTTTCTTGTATTCCATTTCCCATGACATCGACATCCGTTTCCGCCCCCTAGCTCGCCCTCAACGTCCGGATTCCGGACGATCGAGCTACCTCTTCTTCGTACCCCACAGCGGCATAGTAAATCGCCCGATCAAAAAACATCTCGAGCATTTGTAGCAGTTCCAATTCCCCCATGATTTCGATCGCACGATCCATGAGCGCCTCGCTTTTCAGGAAATCCCAGAGATTTTCCTTCGTGAGGACGATGGCCTGCACGACCTCGCTGAGCGGTACCCGTTGGCGTGCGCGGCGCGCGCCAATTTCTCTGTAGCGGTGCTCGATATCGAGTTCATTCTTACCGAGAAGCCATTCGCCGAGGTGGCGATAAATTTCGTAGACTCGCTCTCGCAGTTCATGTGGCGGAATCTCACGAAAGTGTGCGACCTGCATGCTGGCCTGCGCCCGCTCTTCAAGTCCAGCGGCGAGCGCATCGGCGTGCGTTTCGATCAAACGTACCAACCTGTAGGAGAACATCATACGCACCCCCTGCGAGCCTGTTTCCATCTCGCCTTCATGCTCCGACTTTGACGGGCGCATCCTGATTGCTCCATCCCTCCACTGGCATTTTGACGGCATCAACGCTTGGCTCCAGTGTTTGCGGGATGGTGATGGCACGTGAAATCAGGCAAACGGATTTCGCACGTCTCAACAAACTGAGCCCGGTCTCGCGCTGATCCTCGGAACTGACGGTCAACCTGGGACGAATCAGGATTTCGTTGAAGCTGGACCCAGATGTCCGGCTGCGCCGAACGCTTCCTTCGATCTCAACTTCCAGGTCGGTGTATTCGAACTTTGAAGTCCGGGCCACCTCATTAAAGGTGGTGGTGAAGCAGCCTGCGAGAGCGCAGAGCAGAAGCTGTTCGGGAGACCAGCGGCCTTCCAGTCCGCCGAGCTCCGCAGCCTCGGAAAAATGGATGGTGTTTGGGGAGGACTCGCACTTGGCCAAGCCGGTGCGGCCCGACGTCCACCAGGCAGAAACCCGATAATTATATTCTGCAGCCATGTTTTAGACTCCTGGCGCTCCCAGATGGCGCCCTCCCCCTCAAGACGATAGAGTGAAGATCACGGTGATGGTGGTTTCCACCTCTACCGGTTGCCCATTAAGCAGATACGGTTTGTAACGCCACTGTTTGACCGCGTCGAGAGCCGCGGGAACCAGCATGGGGTGTCCGCTGACCAGTTGTAGGTTTGTAATCTGGCCGTTAACATCGATGACCGCGCTCAGTATGACATCTCCCTGGACCCGGGCCGCACGCGCCAGTGTCGGATACGTCGGCTCCTGTCTATGAATCAACAATCCTTTGGTGACGCCCTGGGAGATCCGCACGCGCTGCGGAGTGACCGGAGCAAATTTTGGAATCGCCGACAGGTTGGACGTGGAGTTCACGATTCCGCCGATGACACCACCTAGTTGTCCCCCTGGGATTCCTCCCGGAACACCACCCACCACGCCTCCGGTGGTTGCCAGCGGCGGCGGCGCCTCTTCTTCTTTGATCATTTCGATCTTTTGCGGAATCTTGGTTGGGGTGCGCAGTTGACCGGTGTTCAGCATGTCGGTCTGGATCTGCTTGACCACACGCGTCACCTGGGCAGCCGCCGGCGGCGGAGGTGGCGGCGGAGGTGGCGGAGCCACAAGGAACGTGAGCAATTGAGCTTTCGGCAGATCTTCGGTGAACAGGAGCGGCACGATCAACATCACGCCGATCGCAAAGCAATTGAAAATGAATGATGTCGTCGTGGCGAACGCCTTGCGTTTCCGCGCCTGTCCATAGTCCAGAAGACTGTCGGAGAACATGACTCTCGGCGCAAAGCCAGCCGTGGCGAGATCTGCCCGGGGCGCAGCGGCGCCCCCTGGGCGGCCCGCCGGTTTGATTACTTTTACTTCTGGTTCATGGATCTCGGTTGTGCCCATCGGAACCTCCCTACCCTCACCCTTCCATATAGTCTGCGGATCCGGAATGCGCTCGGCAGGCGCATCTCCCGTTCTCCATCGACATCTTCGTCCAACCGCTAAGTCGATCAAATGGCGGACGTCACGACAGTTTGTGATCGAAATCACCAAACGATGAGTTCAGTAACCTCCGCTAGTCAAAGGAGATAGAAAGAGTCCACGGGATGGTGTTCGGCGATCTTCTGCACAACTTGTCCATGCGCAATAGAAGCAAACGCTAAATTCATGGAGACGATCGCGCCGTTGGTGCGTCTAAGAAAACTACTCCCCTAGTAATCAAAGGGGGGCGGCAAGCCGTGGTTTAGAACACTGATAAAGAGGTCTGGGGGCAAATGGATCGAGCGAAGTTGGAATTTTTTCGTGGCACGTTGGACGTCCTCGTACTGAAGGCTTTGGTTTGGGGTCCACTTCATGGATACGCGATTACAACCCTCATCCGTCGGCAAAGCGACGATGCGCTGCTCCTGGAGGAAGGTACCCTGTATCCGGCACTTTGGCGTCTGGAGAGTAAGGGCTTACTGGAAGGTGAGTGGGGGCTCTCCGAGAATAACCGGCGGGCCAAGTTTTACAGCCTGACTCTCGACGGACGGCGCATGTTAAGAGAGGAAACGAAAATCTGGCAGGCCTACGCCGCTGCCGTCGCTAAAGTATTGAGCGCCACCCAACCCCCGCTTTCGGAGAATGCCTCATGAGTTCGCCTCCTTTCTGGAGACGCTACGCCCGCTTCTTCGGTCCTGACCCTGCTGCCGATGTGAAGGATGAACTACGCTTTCATCTCGAGGCCAAGCGGGATGATCTGATCGCCCAAGGTTGGAGTTCGGAGGCTGCGCAAAAGGAGGCCGAACGCCAATTTGGGGACATTCACGCTGTGCAACATGTTGGAGAAAAACTCGGAGAGAAAATGGAACAGCGCAAGCGGATCCGCGAGTACTGGGGCGAATGCCGTTGGGACGTACGCTATACCTTCCGAAAGCTTGGCCGCGACCCGGGCTTTGCTGCAATCTCGATCCTCATTCTTGCGCTGGCAATCGGCGCTAACGTAGCCGTCTTCAGCGTGGTGAATACGCTGTTGCTGCGCCCTCTTCCCTTTCCGGAATCGCAGGAACTCGTATGGATCGCCCCGCCTCCTACTGGATGCGGCATGTCTTGCTCCACCTATTCGGCCGATGCCTATGAAGAATTTCGCGCCACCAGTCGCGTGTACCAGGACGTCACCGGATACATGGCCTTCTCAGGCGCGGACAACCTGCGGCTCACCGGACGTGGCGAGCCCGAACCGGCCACGAGCATTGAAGTCATCGGCAATTTCTTCCAGGTACTCGGACTCCAGCCTTCGATGGGCCGCTTGTTCACGGCAGAAGAAGCGAGCCCCGGTGCGCATCCTGTGACTCTGTTGTCCAATGCGTACTGGCGGCGCCAGTTCAATTCCGATCCGAACATTGTCGGCACGGCTATCGAAATGAACGGAACGCCGCTAACAGTTGTAGGCGTTCTGCCCGAAAACTTCGATTTCGGAGCAGTGTTCTCCCCAGGCGCAAAGGTGGATCTATTCACTCCATTGGACCTTAATCTCGAGCGCGACTGGGGCAACATCGTCACCTTGCTCGGCCGCCTCAAACCGGGAGTGACCCTCACCCAGGCCCTTGACGATGCGAATCGCGTCACTCCCGACATGTATTTCAATCCGAAGTATCCCGACACGAAAGGACGTTACAAGGGCAACATGATTCCCGGATCGCTCAAAGATTATGTGACCGGGAAACTTCGGCATTCATTGATTGCGTTGTGGTGCGCAGTCGGAGCAATTCTGCTCATCGCCGGTGTGAACCTTTCAAACCTCTTACTTGCCCGTGCCGCCGCGCGTGCCAAGGAATTCGCGGTGCGCGGAGCCCTCGGCGCGAGCCGTGGCCGCATCGTCCGACAACTGCTGATGGAGAGTCTTCTGCTTTCAGGAGCAGGAGCGGTGTTGGGATTGGGATTGGCTCTGATCCTGATCGGCTGGCTCGCACACCAGGGATCGGTCGCACTGCCACTTCTCGGCACTCTGCATATCGACGGCCAGGCGGTAGGGTGGACGGTCTTCATCGCGATCCTTACAGCAATGCTCTTTGGTCTGTTGCCCGGCCTGAGAATGGCCAGCGGAAACTTGCAGGAGATTCTTAAAGACTCCGGGCAAGGCGCAGGATTAGGGCGTAAGCATGAGCGGGTTCGCTCCGCGCTGGTGATTTCAGAAGTGGCTCTGGCCTGTGTACTGCTGGTGAGCGCGGGTCTGCTGCTGCGCAGCTTCATGAAAGTGCTCGACGTGGATCTTGGATTCCAACCGGACCGGGCTGCGTCGATCAAGGTTGATTACGACGATACTGCGCCAACCAATGACGCCGCCGCCATAAAACGCGGTGTAATCTTCGAGGAAGTCATCTCGCGAGTGAGTTCACTGCCTGGCGTAGAAGCCGCAGGCATCTCCGATTACCTGCCGCTTGGCCCGAACCGCTCGTGGGACTCTCCCGTCCCCAAGGGAAAGACTTTCGCGCCCGGCGAGTTACCGGAGCCGCTGGTGTACGTGGTCACGCCTGGCTTCATGCGTGCGATGGGAATTCATCTGCAAGGACGCGATTTCACATGGTCCGATGGTCCGAAGAGTCAACCGGTGGTCATGATCAACGCCTCGGCCGCGCGTCTCTACTGGCCGGGAGAAGATCCGGTCAACAAAATCGTGATGCGCGACAAAGAGGAAGATCTTGTCGTCGGCGTGGTCGACGACGTCCATGAGGAAACGGTCGAGGGCGGAACAGGCGCACAGATTTACTATCCCGCTACTCAGCAGGGCCCATCGAGCGCCCAACTCGTCGTGCGCAGCCGGGTGGACTCGGCAGCGCTGGGCAGAACTGTGCTTCAGGCACTGCGGGATCTGAATCCCAAACAGCCAGCCGCGGAGTTTCGTCCTATCCGGACGATAGTGGATCGAGCCAGTTCGCCCCGACGATTCTTCATGCTGCTGGTTGCGTCCTTCGCCGGGCTCGGCCTGCTGCTTGCGGCCCTTGGAATTTACGGCGTTATCTCTTACACCGTCACGAGGCAGAAGCAGGAGATCGGTGTCCGGATGGCGCTTGGCGCAAGCACGAGCCGCGTTCAACGGGGAGTCCTTTTCAGAACATTGCGCCTCGCTCTCTGGGGGATCGCGGTAGGTACGGTCGGATCGCTTGTGTGTGCCTCATTGCGGCGCTGCTCTTCAACACCTCGCCGTGGGACGCTCTGACCTACACAGGGATGGCGGTCGCACTCGTAGCCGTGGCCCTGGTGTCAGGATATCTGCCGGCGCGGAGAGCATCGCAGATCAATCCGATGATCGCACTGCGAAGCGACTAGCGCCTGGAGTCGGTGATCGATCTCAGTCCAAATGGCATGGGATCCTTCGACTGAGTGAGTGCTTCGCTCCGTGAATCACTCACTCCGCTCAGGATGACAAGCGTCCTACCCCATTCTTTAAACAGCGTCCAATGACCCGCTTTCACGCGGCAACAACGAACGTCTTCCGGTAGAATCTCCCAATGCCGACCGCCGTTCAGTGCCGCGATCTGCGCAAGACTTACGACGGCAAACTCGAAGCCGTGCGCGGGCTGAACCTCGAAATCCAGACTGGCGAATGCTTTGGACTGCTCGGCCCCAACGGCGCAGGCAAGACCACCACCATCGAGATTCTTGAAGGACTGCTCGCCCCCACTTCGGGCGAAGTCACGATCTTAGGGCATTCCTGGAAGAAAAATGAGCGAGAGATGCGCGAGTGGCTGGGCATTTCGCTGCAAGAGACGCGACTCTCGGAAAAACTGACCGTGCGCGAGACCATCGAGTTGTTTGCCAGCTTTTACCGCCAACCGCGGTCGACCGATGAAGTCCTCGAGCAGTTGCAGCTTACCGAGAAGGCAGACTCATGGGTGGGCAAACTTTCAGGGGGCCAGCGCCAGAGATTGGCGGTCGCAACGGCATTGGTGTGCAATCCGAAAATTCTGTTTTTGGATGAGCCGACCACAGGGCTTGATCCCCAAAGCCGCCGCCAGCTTTGGGACATCATACGGGCCTTTCAACGAGAAGGCGGGACGGTCCTGCTTACGACGCACTACATGGACGAGGCCGAGCGCCTCTGCGACCGCCTCGCCATCGTCGATCAGGGACAGGTCATCGCCGAAGGTTCACCGTCCGACCTTATCAATCGTCTCGGCGGAAATCATGTGGTGGAATTTTCCGTCAGCGGGTCCGACGGAGCGGCACTGCCTGCGTGGCGCGCCCTGCCGAGCGTGGAATCGGTGCGCGAAGACGACGGGCTGATCTCCCTCAACGTCAAGCAGCCACATCTGACAATTCCGGCGCTGCTTGATTCAATCGACCGGCAAGGCGGAGTCCTTCAACATTTGACAACCCGCCAGGCCAGCCTGGAGGACGTGTTCGTGCGGCTTACCGGACGCCATTTGCGCGAAGAGTAATTTGCACCCGGCGAAGGAGTGAGGATGATCCGAAGATACAGGTTTGTTTTCTTTGCGACGATTGTTCTGACGTTTGTTGCTGCCGGTTGGACGCAGACTTCGTCTCCGGCAACCACCGATGCCAGTAGCTTTCCTCCATTTCAGCAGTGGATGGGCGCGGTCCTCACCGGGGACGCCTCAACTCTTACAGGCCTCTACAGTAATGATCCGCCGGCAGAGATCAGCATCAAGACGATGAATCATACGGCGGATGCCGACACAACATTCTGGCTCGACCTGAAGGTGCGCAGCATGAAGGCCGACATTGTTCGGCTGGTAGTCCGCCCCGAACGCGCGAGCATTATCTTTCGCGCAGCAGTTGTCGCAGCCGACGGACGAACCCTGAATGTTACCGATGCCCAGGGCTGGCAAAAGCAGGGCGAGCAATGGCGAATTGTTGGCGTCGAACGTACGGACAATCCACAACTGAAGCAGCCTTCGGATATGAAGAAGGATATTTACCCTGCGAGCGCCAACGCGCGTGCGGAAATCAAAGACGCCGAGCAGAAAGCCGCCAAGGATCACAAGCGCCTGCTGCTGGTCTTTGGCGCCAACTGGTGCTTCGACTGTCACGTGCTGGATCTTGCGTTTCATGGCCCAGACCTCTCGTCGGTTGTGGCCGGAAACTATGAAGTCGTGCACATCGACCTCGGACCCGACGAGAAAAAGAACCTTGACCTGGTGAAGGAATATGACATCCCGCTCGACAAGGGCATACCAGCTCTGGCGGTTGCCGAGAGCGATGGGAAGTTACTGGTTAGCCAGAAAAACGGAGAGTTTGAGGATGCGCGAGGCCTTACACCAGACGCCTTGGCCGAATTTCTGAACAAATGGAAACCCCAGGCACGCTGAGGAACGGTATCCAAAGTATGAGCGTGGCACAAGAAACACCGATCAAAGCTGCACCCACAAGACCCGCGGCCCCTCCGCCGAACGGACGCTGGGCCGGTTATCGACATCTGCTCATGGCGCGCATGCTTGAACTCAAGCGCGAGCCAGAAGTAGTGTTCTGGGTCTTCATCTTCCCGCTGCTGTTGGCGCTGGGTCTCGGAATCGCCTTCCGCAACAAGCCGGGTGACGCTGTCTCGGTAGCCATCGTGAGCGGAGCAGAAGCGCAGCACGCGCAGGACTTGCTTGCGAAGTCACCGCAACACGAGCTCTTCAAACTGCAGGTGCTCGATTCTGAAGATGCACAAAAAGGATTTCGCCTTGGCAAGTTCGATCTCGTCATCGAACCCGACGGCAAGGGAGCCTTCGCCTACCGTTACGATCCGGCGCGTCCGGAAAGCGTGTTGGCCAGGACCGAGACCAACGACGCCCTGCAAACCGCCGCGGGCCGAAAAGATGCCGTGGCGACCAACACAGTTACGTCATCCGAGCCGGGCTCGCGGTATATCGACTTCCTCATCCCCGGTCTGCTGGGAATGAATCTGATGAATTCGGGGATGTGGGGCATCGGCTTCGCCCTGGTCGATATGCGCCAGCGAAAACTCCTCAAGCGTTTCGTCGGAACGCCCATGCGCCGCGGCGATTTCCTGATGGCGCTGGCGTCGAGCCGGCTCATCCTGATGATCATTGAAGTAGGACTGTTACTGGTTTTCGGCGTTCTCTTCTTTCACATGCGTGTTCTGGGCTCGATCGGCACGATTTCGTTGCTTGCCGCTATCGGCTCGCTGACCTTCGGCGGTGTCGGCCTGCTAACGGCGAGCCGCGCACAGAAGATTGAGAGTGTCAGCGGCCTGATCAATCTGGTGATGATGCCGATGTGGATCTTCTCCGGAGTATTTTTCTCGTACGAGAGATTTCCCAAGGTGATTCATCCCTTGATCAAGGCTCTGCCGCTCACCGCGCTGAACGACGCTCTTCGCGCCAGCATTCTCGAGGGCACACCGCTTCTGCATCAGTGGCCACGACTACTTGTAATGGTAGTTTGGGGAGGTGTGTCGTTCGCGCTGGCCCTGAAATGGTTTCGATGGACTTAAGGTGGGGGTTCCGCTTAGGCCCCGCCCGCTGATTGTTGGGGAAGTAACGAACGAGGCCCGGTACGGTCTTTAAGAGGAACTACTTTACGACTTGACTAGCTTGGCAGCTTGCTTCCGCACTTTCGCCCAGCGTAGTCTCTGCGCGTCTGCAATTCGCTGGCGGGCTTCATCGCTCAATACTCGCTTCGTCCTTTTGAGCTTGTTCCCGCTGCTATTGCCGAGAGCAGTTAACGCCTTCCCTACACGTTCCATCTCACTTTCGAGACGGGAGTACTCTTGCCGCAGGGAAGTGACTACCTTATTCAGGTTTGTCATTCGTACCCCCTCATGCGATCAAGGCTAGCACGAGAAAAGCAAAACGTCGTAAAAATTAGAGCGTTGAAATTCTGATAATAGTTATCGTTGGGTTTCAATCACTCCGCTCGATAGTATTTCTTCGATGGAATGTTCCGCTTCAGAGTCGTTCTTCTCACTCGAGTACCGTGGATTCAGGGAAATAGCATCCAGACACCTGTAGTGTTCCGTCCGTATCCTAAGGAATGAGAGCATTCGTCGCCGATGACCCTTAGCCGCAGGAAATTCGGCTCGGGAGAAATTAGTGTGCCAAGTCGCACTCTATAACTCCGGCCCGACCACTCTAGCTGCGTGTGATGCTCTCCAGAAATCGCGGAGCCTTCCTTGCCTTGGTCGCCTGTTCGAAGCTATACGCCAGCTTGATCAATGTGGGCTCGCTCCAGGCACGGCCAAAGAATGAGATGCCCACGGGCAGGCCAAACACCGATCCGGCGATTACGTTGATGTTCGGATATCCGGCCACGGCTGCGGCATTCGAACTGCCGCCGGAAAAATGATCCCCAGTGATCAGATCCGTGATCCATGCCGGACCGCCTGTCGGTGCAATCAGTGCGTCCAGTTGATTCTTGTCCATGACTGCATCGATGCCCTCAGTGCGTGCGAGTTGGTGATTGCGGGCGAGGGCATCCACATATTCTTTCTCTGTGAGCCCGCCTTTGGCTTCCGATTTGATAAACATGTCCTGTCCGAAGTACGGCATCTCTTTCTGCCGATTGCGCTCGTTGAAATCGATCACGTCCTTCAGGGTGTGGACGGGCGCACCCCGTCCCAGGCGCGCCAGATATGCGGCGAGATCCGCCTTCAGTTCGTACAGAAATATGGTGCCTTCACTATCGTCGAATTTCCCCAAGGTTGAGACGTCGGCGGGATCGACCACAGTTGCTCCCTGTCTCTTGATTACGTCGATGGCTTCTTCCATCAACGCGTCGACGGCATCGTTGAAGCCGAAGAACTTTCGCGCGACGCCGATCCGCGCGCCCTTCAGCCCGTTCGGATCGCAGAACCGGGCATAGTCAGGCTGCGACTTGCCGGTGCTCTCGCCGGTTGCCTGGTCCTCAGGATCGACACCTGTCAGCGCGCTCAGGAGAATAGCCGCGTCGCGCAGCGTACGGCACATCGGCCCTGCGGTGTCCTGGCTGTGCGAGATCGGGACGATGCCGCTGCGGCTGACGAGGCCGACTGTAGGCTTGATCCCCGCCAGTCCGTTCGATGACGAAGGACAAACGATCGACCCATCGGTCTCCGTACCGATTCCTGCTGCGGCAAAGTTGGCCGAGATGCCGGCGCCCGTTCCTGAACTTGATCCGCACGGATTGCGGTCAAGCGCATACGGATTCTTAGTCAGCCCGCCACGGCCGCTCCATCCGCTGGTGGAGTGGCTGGATCGAATGTTGGCCCACTCGCTCAGGTTGGTCTTGCCTAAAATCACCGCGCCGGCGGCGCGCAATTTCTGGGCAACGAACGAATCTTTCGGCGGACTAGAGCCGACCAAAGCCAGCGATCCCGCAGTGGTCATCATACGATCGGCGGTATCGATGTTGTCTTTGATGAGAACGGGAATTCCGTGCAAGGGGCTGCGAGAGCCCTTGGCCTTGAATTCGCGGTCCAGGGCTTCGGCGATCTCCATGGCATCCGGATTCTTTTCGATGATCGCATTGACCGCCGGACCGGTCTTGTCGATCTCATCAATGCGTGTGGTGTACTTCTCGACCAGCGACTTGGCGGTGAATTTGCCGGACTTCATTCCATCCTGCAATTCGGAGATCGTGATTTCTTCCAACTCAAAGGGCTTGATGTCGGGAGACGCAGGCCTGGACGGCGAAGCAATCACACGGGCTGCACCCAACGCGGGGTACAACAACGCGGCACCACTCGCGGATAGTGTTTGAGTGAAAAAGCTGCGGCGCGAGGAAGACTTCTGTTGGTCCATAGAAAGTTGCCCGAGGAATCGGGCGACCATTAAATCACGAATGAGCAGGCGACTTCACGAAGCACGCGCGAGAAACAGAACGCAGATGAAATGTAGGGACAGCTGTCTCGTCTGTCCATCGAGCAAAGCCCGATTGGGTCACGTCACAAGAGGCGCAACTGCTGTGCTACCATGAGTTTGATTCCTGAAAGCGGGAGTAGTTCAGCGGTAGAACGCCAGCTTCCCAAGCTGGATGTCGCCGGTTCGATCCCGGTCTCCCGCTCCATATCTTTCATCGCGCATCAGGCCCAGACCCTGCTGTCCTGACGCAATTGGGCCATATCTTTCGTGGGCGCATTCCCGAAGAAGCGGCTGTATTCGCGGCTGAACTGTGAGGCGCTCAGGTACCCCACGCGCAGACTCGCCGCGCCTGCGTCCATCATCGTCGACAACATCAGGCGTCGCGCCTCCTGCAGACGCAGCACCTTCTGGTAGTGCAGCGGGCTCATCGAGGTGACCGACTTGAAGTGCTCGTGGAACGACGACATGCTCATGTGTACAAGATCGGCCAAATCCTCGACCTTCATCGGTTGTGAAAAATTCGCGCGGAGCCAAGAGATTGCCTTCTCGACACGTTGCACGCTGGACTCGGCAAATCCCATCTGCGCGACGCGAATCCCGATCGGGCTGCGCAGCAGGCGGATCAGAATCTCCTCCGAAATGAGAGGTGCCAGCAGTTCGGCGTCGCCGGGTTTGCCGAGGCATTCCATCAATCGGATCGTGGCGTTGATGATGCTACCGTCGAGCGGGCTGACGTATATTGCGCGCCTGTCCTGCGCTGGAGGTAGTCCGTGCGGATACACCTTCAGAACGAGTTCGGCGATCTTTTGCGGATCAAGATCAAGCTTGAGTCCGAGGTACGGCTCGGAGGCGCTGGCTTGCGTGACTTGGGAAGCAATTGGGAGCGCAACGGAGAATACGAGCATGCGCGAGGCGTCGTACTCGTAGATCTCCTGCCCCACGATGACCGTCTTGGCACCCTGCGCGATGATGCACAAACAGGGCAGACGGAGGGTGTGAAAGCACTCGGTGTTTGCGCGTGACAGGCGACTGGCGTGCAGGCCGGGAATACGCAGCTCGAAGCTGCCATCATGAGGAGCATAGGCAGCAAGCAGTCGCGCGAGTTTGTCTGTGTCCCCATTCATTGCCGGCGTTTCAACTGCGCGCCGCAGGGTCAACACCTTGCCGTTGGCTTTCACGCTCTGAGAATACCTCCTTTGTACGCCGCGATGCGCCTCACGCCTTCAAAGCGGCCTGCACGTATGCTGGTTTCAACGGCAGCCGGCGAAGGACTTTCCCGGTTGCGTCGTGAAGGGCCGCTGCGATTGCGGGAGCACCCAGCGCATTGGCTGCTTCCGAACCTCCGCCGTAGGCGCCGACCTTCGGATTGTGGATGAGCACAACTTTGATTTCGGGGATGTCGGCCATGGTCGGAATTGGATAGGAAGTCCAGTCCTCGGTAGTGATACCGCTCTCATCGAACGTGACTTCTTCGAAGAGCGCATGGCTGATTCCCATGATTGCACCGCCTTCGACATTTCGCTTTAACTGCATCGGGTTCACGACAATGCCGGGATCGACCGCAATCGTGTATTTCTCAACCACGATGGCGCCTGTGCTGGGAGTGACGGCGATTTGGCAAACGCAGGCCCAGTAGGTGCCACTCCGCAACATGAGTGACACTCCGCGGCCGCGCACTTGCGCTGATCCGGTGGAAATCGCATCCGGACGAGGCGAGGGGCGTGTGTCCCAATCCGCGGCATCCCGCACGGCTTTCAAAACACCGACGACGCGCTCTTCGCTGGCGTGGTCGATGCGGAACTGGATCGGATCGGCGCCCGCGAGCGCTGCGGCCTCGTTGATCGCCAGTTCACGCGGATAGTTCTGCTGAAACTGTCCAGGCGTACGCATGCTGTGGTCGCGAAGACCGACGGCGATTGGCGACGCTTTTTGCCCGACCTGGAATGTCCCGTGACCGTGCTCAACCACGTTGGCAACGGGAGCGTAAATCCACGGATCCTCAATGCCATTGACCGTGGAAGTGACGCCACCGGACTGAACATCGGGAGCCGCCATGGTGGGAAGGCCGGCGAGAACCGCTCCGATCGGACGGTCGTCCTGCATGGCGGGCATATAGTGGTCAATCTGATAGGCGGCGATTTTGCCTTTTTCATCGATAGCTACTTGAACATCGGAGAACGCGGCGGACGATTGGGTGGACCACTGCATATCGTCAGCGCGCATCCATTGCACACGTACCGGTTTGCCGACGGCTTGCGAGAGGAGGACGGCCTCGTCTTCCGCTCCCGAGTTTCCGCCGTTCGATCTTCCGTAGTGACCCGGCCCCGGGTAGGCATGCACGATCACATGATCGGGCGTGGTACGGAGCATCATTGCAATTTCACCCCGAAGCGCCTGCGGATTCTGATTGTGAGTGTAGAGATGAACGGTCCCGTCCGCTTTGACATCAGCAACAGCCATGGTCGGACCGATTGGCGCGTGCTTCATATAGGCCAACTGGTAAGTGGCGGAAAATTTCTTGTGAGCCGACGAGAGGACGGGTCCGACGTCGCCTTTGCCGGCGTCACTCTTTGAGACGGGTGCCGAGGTCCAGTCCGCTTCCTCTCGAAGATGCTGGTAGAGCTTTGCGTTGCCGGGCAGACCCTTCCATTCCGTCCACTTCGTACCGCCGGCTACCTGTTCGGCGGCCTGAATCGCTTCCCACTCGGTCGGTGCAATGACGCCCACGAGATTTCCTTTCACGATGACCTGTGAATTCGGAAATTTGCTTTTGTCCACTTGCCCGGCAGAGACGAGCGTCGAGCCCAGCGACTTCGGATGCACCACTCGGGCATGCAACATGCCCGGCAGTCGGACGTCGGTCGCCCAGGTTTCCTTGGCCTGTACTTTCGAACTAATGATGGAATTCTTGAACGATTTGCCGATCACCGTGTACTCGCTGACCGGCTTCATCGGGGGATCGCCTTCGATGGTCAATCCCATGATGCTGGTGAGGTCCCCCTTAACGGGAATCGTGAGCTTCAGTTGTTGGTTCTTAACAAGATCGCCGTACGAAATGCTATTGCCGCCGCCGGAAATGACTCCGTCCTTCACCGAGAGTTTGTCCTTGGGCACACCGAGCCGCTCGGAGCCGAGGTCGAGCAAAGCCTGATACGTGTACGCGGCTGCCTTACGGATGTTCGGTGTTCCGCGTCCAAGGAAATCGAATGCTCCACTTCCGTCGGGAGTGCGATCGGTGTCTCCCGCGATCACCGTCGTGATCGCCTCGAACGGCACGCTCAGTTCATCGGCCACAATTTGACGATAGGCGGTGAAGGTTGTTCCCTGGCCGAAATCGCTTTTACCGGTGCGAATCAGGACCGTGTTGTCCGGATGAATCTCGATCCATGAGCCTGGGAGCGTGGGATCGAGTGAGTTCTTCAACGCAGAGGCTTGGCCGCTATCGGCTTTAAGAAACTCCGTGCCGACGAAGCTGAAACCTACGGCAAGAATGCCACCGGCTTTGATGAATTGACGGCGCGAGAGTGATGGGCCGAGAACGCTTCCTGTTTTTTGGGGGGAGTTTGACTCAATCACGGTTGTCATTGGTTAGCTCCTCTTCGCCATGATCTCGGCGGCATGTTTCACGGCGTCCATGATGGCGACGTAAGTTCCGCAACGGCAGAGATTGGGCGACACTCCTGATGTGGTGAATGCCGCTTTGATTTGCATGAAGGTCGGAGTCGGATTGCTTTCAAGAAGTTCGGTCGCCTTGATCATCATCCCGTTCTGACAGAACCCGCATTGCGGAGTCTGTTCTTCGATCCAGGCTTGCTGCACCGGGTGAAGCGTGGTTTTCGCTTGCTCCGCAGAGAGGCCCTTTTGCTTGGCCCAGCGGGCGGGCAGACCTTCAAGCGTAGTGATTTCCTGGTTCGCGACGCTGGCAACCGGGGTCACGCAGGAACGGGTTTCCTTGCCTTCCACGAGGACGGAGCACGCCCCGCACTGTGCAAGTCCGCAGCCGAATTGGGGGCCGATGAGCAGAAGGTCGTTTCGCAAAACATAAAGTAGAGGAGTGTCGTCGGCTGCCTGCACCTCGCGCCGGACTCCATTCACATTTAGCGTGATCATAGGCCTCCAAAGGCAAATCGGAATGCACGTGATTTGGTTGAGTGGATATCTTACTGCGCGACGACCGCGACATCGAACTTTGAATAGTATTTCTTCACATCGCCGGCGTACTTGGCCCGAAACTTCTCGATCACCGCGGAAACCTCGGCCTTGGCGGTCAAAGCAATCGCCTGGAATTTGCCCTTCGCGCCGCCCGCCTCAATCTGCATCGTCGGATTGCTCAGTACATTCTTGTACCACTGCGTATCCGAACCCGTCACCGGAAGGAGATATAACTTGTTGTCATCCCACACGAACCAGATCGGCACTGAGATGGCGCGTCCGGATTTTCTGCCGGTCACGGTGATGGTGATTTCCTGAGACTTGGAAAGTTGATCCGCCAAAGCATTGTTCCGCTCATGCATGTCTCCTCCTTCTGAACTCGTTTGCTTCTGATGTCGGCAACTTTACGAGGGCGCGACAACTTTCGCTAATTCCGTAACCACTCCGAGACTCAGCGGCCTACCAGCTTTTGTAGTTCTTCGGGATACCGAGCCCCTTGCACCTCGATCTTCGAGGCCGCGTTATCGATTTGACGGAGATCTTCCGGCGTCAGTTCGACCGCAGCGGCGCCGACGTTTTCTTCCAGGCGATGCAACTTGGTTGTTCCAGGGATCGGAACGATCCACGGTTTCTGCGCCAAGAGCCACGCCAGAGCGATCTGCGCAGTGGTTGCCTTCTTTTGCGCAGCGATGCTGCCCAGCAGATCGACAACCGACTGGTTCGCTTTGCGGTTCTCCGGTGAAAAGCGGGGAACAATATTGCGAAAATCACTCTTGTCGAACTTCGTGTCCTCGCTGATTTTCCCAGTGAGAAACCCCTTCCCCAGAGGACTGAAGGGCACGAACCCGATCCCGAGTTCCTCGAGGGTAGGAATCACTTCGACTTCGGGCTCTCTCCACCAAAGCGAGTACTCGCTTTGTAGTGCCGTAATCGGCTGCACTGCGTGCGCGCGGCGGATCGTCTTCACACCTGCTTCCGATAGGCCGAAGTGCTTGACCTTGCCTTGCTGGATCAAGTCTCGGACAGCCCCAGCCGTGTCCTCGATAGGCACGTTCGGATCGACGCGGTGCTGATAGAAGAGGTCGATCACATCGGTCTTCAGGCGCTTGAGCGAAGCCTCCGCCACTTCCTTGATGTGTTCGGGCCGGCTATCCAGACCCGCTTGTTTGCCCGTATTCGGATCGATCTTGAACCCAAACTTGGTGGCGATGGAAACTTTGCTTCTGAATGGAGCCAGCGCCTCGCCCACGAGTTCTTCATTGGTAAACGCACCATAGACTTCTGCCGTATCGAAAAAGGTGACGCCACGTTCGACGGCCGCGCGAATCAAGGCGACCCCTTCCTTCTTGTCGACTGCCGGCCCCAGGCCAAAGCTCAGTCCCATGCAGCCCAGCCCAAGTGCGGAGACTTCCAGATTGCTTTTTCCAAGTTTGCGTTTTTGCATTGCTGCTCCTTCGATGTTTGATGAGGTCGCTGCCCTTTCGGGCCGTTATAAGAATTTCTTCGTGAACCCTGGCGCTCCTGGCGGTTGACTGAGGTTCAGTCCCGTAAGCTTAGCCAGCCGCTCGCGATAATGCTTGCCTATTCCAATGAACTTCTTGCCAGATTCTCCAAACCGGATGGCGACTGGCCGATCAGGCCCGAGTAGACATCGACAGAGATCCTCCATGACACTCGGCTCGGCGCAGGGTCCTCGCTTTCGCACAGGATGACAACGCTCAAGGTCCTGCTAAAATACCGAATCGCCGTGAACCCTCCGGTGTTTTTCCTTCATGCGCATTCAGAAGCGCGGTTTCACCTGACGACGTTTCACCCAAAACGCCCGTGTGTCGTTTCTCAAATCGCCCAACCGTCACCAGCCCTAGAAAGGATGCCGCCAATGCATCGCAAGTTCTGTGTCTTCCTCCCATTGTTTCTGCTGACCATCGCATCTTTCGCCCAGAACTCTCGCCACTTCACATTTCACTATTCCTTCACGATCAAAAACGTTGCCGCGGAGAAGAAAGTTCGTGTGTGGATCCCCGTCGCGCAATCCGACGCATTCCAGGACGTGAAAGTCATCTCCGCCAAAGGCGATTTACCGCTGAAAAAGACGCACGAATCAAAATACGGCGACGAAATCTACTTCGCTGAAACCAGCAAGTCGACTAAGCCGGATCTGCATTTCGACGTGGAATATGACGTCGTACGCCACGAACGCGTTGCACTCAATCCTGCCGTGCAGGTCAGGAATGTGTCTCTCAAGAAGAAAGAGCGGCTGGAAAATCTGCAACCGGATGCGCTTGTGCCCATCACGGGCCTTCCCGCTGATCTTGCAGTCAAGGTGACGGAGGGCAAAACGGAACCAATCGACAAAGCTCGGGCCATTTACGACTACGTGTTCACGACGATGAAGTATGACAAGACCGGCACCGGTTGGGGACACGGTGACGTGCTCTACGCCTGCGACGCCAAGAAGGGCAACTGCACTGACTTTCATTCGCTGTTTATCGCGATGGCTCGATCTCAAGGCATCCCGGCGCGATTCGAGATTGGATTCCCTCTCCCGCCGGACAAACATTCATCCGAGATCGCCGGTTATCACTGCTGGTCCGATTTCTACGTCGACGGCAAGGGATGGATTCCTGTCGACATCTCAGAGGCGTGGAAGCATCCGGACAAGCGTGACTACTTCTTTGGATCGCACGACGTGAACCGGGTTCAGTTCAGCATGGGACGGGATCTTCAACTGGCGCCGGCTCAGGATGGCAAGGCTCTGAATTATTTTGTTTATCCTTACGTGGAAGTCGATCGTCAAGAATTTTCCAATGTTTCGTTGGCTTTCTCGTTCGCCGATGCCGGATCCACAGTCGCAGCAGAGTACAAAGAATCGTCGAAGCAAGACAAAGGTCGGAATTAACGATTGATCTGATTGATCCGCGAATGACAGGAAGGTTGAAGCTGGGGGTGGGCTGAACTCGGAAGATTATGCCTTTGCAAATTGCACCTGTCAATGTGCAGTTTCTTGCGTGACGCGAACGTTGACAGGCATGGACTTCGGGTGTGGATCAGCCCGATTTACCGTGTCCAGGCTCCTATCGCCGGCCTGCGATGATCTCTCCCGGCCCGGGAGGCCCGGTCTGCGGGATATCCGGCGGAGCCGCCGGAGGCATTGGAGAGATCGAATCCGCTGGCTTCGGCACGTCTTCTGAATCTTCACCCGGACGGCGCAAACTCGGCGCATTGGCCGGACGGTCTTCCTGCTGGCGCTTTGCCTCGGTGTCTTTGTCGGGCTTCTCGATGATTACTTCTTTTTCGGCGCGCACTATCTTCTGGCCGCCGACTTTCATGGTCTCAACCCGCACCACTTCGTCGCCGATAATGCGCACGAAATCGACGTCCTGCGGGGCCTGCCCGTAAATCCACTCCTCGTAGTCTGTGTCGCCGTCTCGTTCCCTCACCTTTTTCGGAGGCTTGCCTACGGCGTGAATCACCATCTCTGTATTCATCCCGACCAGCACGTGATGCGCCTTGATCGCCTCTTTCGCCTTCGGAGGCACGGTGTCCAGATAAGCTTCTTCTTTACTCCGTGCTTTGAAGTCAAGCACCGGAAGCAGAAGCTCTCGCAACTGCGCGGCGCTCATCTCAGGGACGTATTTCTCGAAATAAACGTCCAGGTAGCTGCCGTGAGGATTGTCGGTGGATTGATCGTTCGACAGCGGAACAGGAGTGCCATTCGCGCCTGAGACCTGGATGTGCTGATACCACTTCTTTCGGTGGACCGGGCCGCCGTTGAGATCAAAGTGAATGTGATCGTCCTTGATGCGGACGTAAGAGATATGGGCAGGATCTCCCGGTTTGATCGATGGTCCCCAGATAGCGAGGAGTTGCTGCAGTTCCTGTCCTTGCGGCGAGACTACGCCTTCGCGGAGATTTAAACCCCGTGCACCCATCGGGAATGCCGTGCGCGAATAGACGATCTGCGTCTCGAAATCTTTGATGATCTCGTAGCGCGTCTGCTTCGACATCCGCGGCGCGTTAGCCGCAACGGGTCCAGTTGGTTCGACTACAGCCGGGGTTTGCCCTACGGCGGCCTGGGCTGAAGCATTGCTTTGACCTGGGGCCGGAGGCGCACTCTGCGCGCACACGGGTAACGCGATCAGTAGAGAGGACAGAACCAGGAAGGAGCCGACGGGAAACAGATCCATAAAACACCCCAAGTGGCAGAACGATTATAACGCGGCCCCATGCCGTATTTCGCCTCAAATCATCATCACGACGTCAATCAGTAGTTCGGGCCCGGTGTCGGAGCACACAGGTCTGCGCGCGCCACGACAACCGCTCGGGATTGACAGCACCCCCAATTTGCGACACACTAACACCCATTCACGACATCGCCGCTTCGTTTTGGGCGCTTCGTTTTCTGGTCACTCACTTTTTGAGCTGCGCTGCCCATGGGAGACCCGCCGCTTCCTGTTTCCTCAATACCTGGAGTGGCTAGCCGGGCAAGTTCAGCTCGTCCCAAAGATGTTATGTCAACCGTTGAAACACAAGTTCCGGATAGTCTGGCCGTAATCGACGTCATCCGCCAAAGTGCGGAAGACGGGACACGTTCGACTGACTCGATCCTGGCTGCCATTGCGGACGCCGCCCGAGCTCTCGGAGGTGCCGACGGTACAGCCATTGCGCTCCGCACCAACGATCTTATCGTCTGTCGAGCGCGCAGTGGCGATATGGCTCCGCCTCTCGGAGTGCCACTCAATACAGATTCCGGCATTTCCGGAGAGTGCCTGCGTACCGCTTCCACCCTCGTCTGCGAGGACGCGGCAACCGACGAACGCGTCGACGCGGATGCCTGCCGCAGCCTGGGAATTCGATCGCTGGTCGTTGTGCCATTGCGGAGCCGTACGGGAATGATTGGCATCCTCGAGGCTTTCTCGGCTCGTCCGCGGGCATTCCAAAAAGAGCAGATCGATGCGCTTCGCTCGCTCGCCGAGATTGCTGAGAACTCTTACGAACGCGAGCGTCAAGCCGCAGCAACAGCGACGTCCGCTTCGACCACACGCCGCACTGCCCTGTTCACTCCGGCTGCCATCCTTCCTCGCGATGGAAGCGACGCGCAGTGGTACGCGCCATTCCTCACCAAGCGCTACCTTGTCATCGGAGCCGCCGCACTTGCCATTCTCCTGATTGCGCTTGTGATTCGATTGAACTGGCGGTCAAGCGGGACGAATGTGGCTGGCACTCGATCTCCCGCACAGGCTCAAGGTTCCGCGCCCATCGCTACTGCCAAACCTACCGCGGACTTGACGCCCCAGAAGAATGTGCTGGCGAAGACGGTTCGTCCCGCGGATCGCGGACAGACGAAGAATCCGTTACAGAATG
Organism: uncultured Acidobacteriota bacterium; assembly: GCA_963820895.1. Lineage (GTDB taxonomy): Bacteria > Acidobacteriota > Terriglobia > Terriglobales > Acidobacteriaceae > Sulfotelmatobacter. The sequence goes on along the minus strand of CAWGBW010000008.1, from coordinate 90,541 downwards.
CTGCGGAGATTCAGCCCGCGGAAAAATCCGTGAACTCCGGTGCATCGGCACCTTCGTCGAAGACGCCAGAGAAGACGGATCCCACGGTTCGATCCACGCCAGCATCAGCTGAGGCCTCGAGTGAATCCCCGCCGGCCATTGAGTTGGTGGATACGGGCGATCCGAATGAACTCCTCCGCATGGCATCGGGAGAAGCGAAGTTACCGACCCTCGGGGCACCGGTTTCACAGGGAGTGGTACCGGCGACCCTGGTTCAAAAGGTAGACCCGATTTATCCGCCGCGTGCGCGATCGGAGCGGGTTGCCGGTCCTGTGACCCTCGAGGCCACGGTCGCGGAGAATGGAACGATAAAGGGAATTAAATTTGTCAGCGGGCCACCGGCGCTGGCGAACGCGGCGATCACTGCTGTCCGCCAATGGCGCTACAAACCTGCCACTTTGAATGGCAAGCCGATCGAAGCCCCCAAAAGGATTACGCTGATTTTCCGGCTGCCGTAGTCACCCACTCTGTAGTCACCACTCTTAAGATAAGTTCAGAGCTTTGCGGATGGTTCCCCGCTCTTTCTGAATCTTGTCCTGGAGTAGCGTGATGGCGTAGATGAGTTGCTCGGGGCGAGGCGGACATCCCGGCACATACACGTCGACCGGGATCACCTGATTCACACTCTGGACGAGCGCATAATTCTGAAACACCCCACCCGAAGTTGCGCAAGCACCCATCGACATGACCCACTTCGGCTCAGGCATTTGTTCCCATAGCTGGCGGATCACCGGCGCCATTTTATTCGAAACGCGTCCGGCAATAATCATCAGGTCCGATTGCCGGGGAGAGGGCCGAAATACCTCGGCGCCAAAGCGTGCGATATCGAAACGCGACGCGCCCATTGACATCATTTCGATGGCGCAGCAAGCCAAGCCAAAAGTCATCGGCCAGATCGAACTCTTCCGCATCCAGTTAACAGCGGAGTCGAGCGTGGTCAGCACGACTCCCTCGGGAGTCGGATTCCCGAAGGTGAGATCCTTAACTACCTTCTTCCCGTTTTCGATATCTACGTATGGGCCAAAATTCAGTTCGCGAGACATTGTGTAAATATTCTAAACCAGACCGGGCGCACAGGGACGCCTGGCCGTCCCCAACACCGCAACCTTAGGGCTTTGCCCCGTCCGGAATCACCACAATCTTCCCAAACATTTGTCCATTCTCGAGAACCTCGTGCGCCGAGCGCAGGTCGCTGAGCGGGAACGTGCGATCTACGACGGGTTTCAGTCGCCCCGTGAAGACATGGCCTAGTACCTCGCGCAGTTCTCCCATCGTTCCCATGTAAGAGCCGAGCAGCCGCAGTTGCCGCGCAAACAGGTGACGCAGATCAATTGCGACATTCGGTCCTGTAGTGGCGCCGCAGGTAACCAGAGTGCCGGCGGTTTTCAGCGATCTCACACTCTCGTCCCAAGTGGCCACTCCGACGTGTTCGACCACAATGTCGACGCCTTCTTTGTTAGTAATCCTGCGAACTTCTTCGGAGATCTTCTGCTTGTAATGGTCGATGCCGTGATCGGCTCCGAGAGTTCGGGCCTTTTCGAGTTTGGCTTCATTTCCAGCCGTGGTGATTACGCGGCAATGAAACAACTTCGCAATCTGAATCGCTGCAATCCCGACGCCCGAACTCCCACCTAGCACGAGTACTGTTTGTCCCGGTCGAATGCCCGCTAGCCCGATCAGCATGTGCCATGCCGTGACGAATACCAAGGGCACACTCGCTGCCTGGATGAAATCCATAGAGTCGGGAATGGGAATCACGTTAGCAACTGGAACGGCGATCAGCTCGCAGTTCCCTCCATCCACCGCATTGCCCAAGACCGTGAATTCGCGGCATTGATTCTGAACGCCTGCGACGCACTTCACACAACGCCCGCAGTAGTGCATGGGCGCAAGCAGCACGCGCTGTCCCGGCATGAAACCGCTCACGTATTCACCGGCCTCGACGACCTCTCCGGCGACGTCGCTTCCCAGGATGTGCGGTAGCTTCACCCCTGGCAGTCCTTTTCGAACCCAGAGGTCGAGATGATTCAGCGCACAAGCACGGACCCGAACCAGCACCTGATCTTTGCGTGGCTCGGGATCGGGTACGTCTTCGTAGCTCAGGACTTCTGGACCGCCAAATTGATGAATGCGGACTGCTTTCATTGAGGTCCTCTCCGCCGATCGCTCACATACTATAAGGCACCGAGCGCGGCTACCCGATCGTTTGACTCCTCCTGATAACCGACTGATAATCGTCAGAACGTCCTGTCATCCATGGATATCTACGAGCAAATCGTTGAGCTTCGGAGGCAAGGACGCCGTGGAGCAGTCGCCACCATCACCAGCGTCAGCGGCTCGATTCCGTCCTTTAAGACCGCGAAGATGCTGGTGCGCGACGACGGATCAATCGTAGGGACGATCGGCGGCGGTTGCGTCGAGGCCGATGTCTGGCAGGCGGCCCGGGAAGTCATGGAGTCGGAGAAGCCCCGAACCTTAAAGTTCGACTTGAACCAGGATCCGAAATACGACACGGGACTGGTCTGCGGCGGTACGCTCGAAATTTTCATCGAGCCCGTCCTTCCTCCAGCGCTACTTTACATTTTCGGTGCAGGCCACGTAGCTCACAACCTTTGCAAGACTGCGGCCCTGTCCGGATTCGATGTGATCGTGACCGATGATCGTTCTTCCTACGCGACTCAGGAACGGTTCCCGGGCGCCCGCGAGGTGCATGCCCTCGAGTTCGATGACGCCACTCGAAATCTCGAGCCCAACGAGTCTTCCTACATTGTCATTGTCACGCGCGGTCACCGGGATGATATGCGTTTGCTGCGATGGGCCGTCCAGACACGCTCTCGCTACGTCGGCATGATCGGCTCAAAGCGGAAAGTAATCACCATTTCTAAGGCTCTTCAGGAGGAGGGCTTGCCTGCGCACCTGTTCGATCGCGTTCATGCTCCGGTTGGCATCGACATCGGCGCAGTTACTCCTGAGGAAATCGCGATTGCAATCACCGCCGAACTGATTGCGATCCGGCGGCATGCGACCGCCTCGCTTCCCTACCTAAGCTGGTTCAAGGGCGCCCGAGAAACAAATTCTCCTGACTCCGCCGAAAAACTGGTCGATCAGGACAATTAGTTGCGCTAGCCCCGCACTGACTTTCCTTCGCCTTTCTGCTATCTTCCGCTCCATGCCACGAGTTGCAAGCTTCGCGGGCGTGATTCTTGCCGCAGGCGAATCCTCGCGCATGGGCACGGAAAAAGCCCTGCTCCCCTGGCCACCCGGCAATTCCTCCATCCTGCAGGGGACGTTTCTCTCGGCTGCCATCGACACCTTGGGAAGCTCAGCGGACTTCGTGGTCGTCGTCAGCGGGAAGAACGAGTCCACCCTCGCTCCGATTGTCTATGCCAGTGGTGCTTCCATGGTGACGAATCCCGACCCCAGCCGCGGTCAATTCAGTTCATTGCAGGTCGGACTGCACGAAGTCTTAAACCGTGGACGCGATGCGGCCATCATTACATTGATTGATCGTCCGCCGGTCCAGGCTGCGACCCTGCAGGTCCTGCGCGAAGCGTTCGAGGGATCGCCCACCAATGTGTGGGCCGTCGTTCCAGAATGTTCCGGCAAGCACGGTCACCCTTATCTCGTGGGCCGAGAGATGATCGAGGCCTTCCTGCAAGCCGATCCGGGAAGTAGCGCTCGCACTGTGGAGCATCAATTCATCGAACATATTCAATATGTTCCCGTGAACGATCCATTCGTTTCCCTGAACATCAACACGCCTGCGGACTATGCAGCGCTCTCCGCCACGTCATCCCGACCGCCGGAGTGAAGTCCGATCGTTTTTGAATCTGCGATAAGATTGCTCTTGGCCCAAAATCCTCCATCCCCTGCCACGAACTCCTTTCTCGAATCGGTGTTGCGGACTGAGCCGCGCGTGGCCGCATTCGACTGCGATGGTACCCTTTGGTCCGGCGACGCCGGCGAACGCTTCTTCGACTGGGAGATGGAAAAGGGATTTGTAAGCGGCGAAGTCATTGCCAGGATGCGCGCCCGCTACGCCGAATACAAGGCCGGAAAGGTCAGTGAAGACGATATGTGCGGCCAGATGGTGACCATGCATCAGGGGCTTTCCGAAGTGGCGGTCATGGATGCGGCGACGGAGTTTATGACCTCGGCCTTTCCCGGTCACATCTTCCCCGAGATGCAGCAACTGGTCAGGCAATTGCGCCATAACGGATGTGATGTGTGGGCGGTTTCGTCATCCAACGAATGGCTGATCCGCGCTGGGATGGTGCAATTTGACATTCCCGACGATCACATTCTGGCCGCAAAAGCGGAGATCGCAAATGGGATCGTCACCGATCGATTGGTGCGAGTGCCCTCCGGCCCGGGCAAGCCGCAAGCTTTGAGTGAAGTCGTCAACAAAGATATCGATGCCGCGTTCGGAAACTCGCGATGGGATGTCGACATGCTGAAAATCGCCAAGCACTCCTTCGCCATCAACCCCAACCCTGATCTTGTCCCCGTGGCACGCGAACGGGGTTGGACAGTTCATTTTCCTGAAGGAACCGCGCCTCTCAAGTGATGCCGAAATTCCGTTTGCAACATGCCGCCTTACTCTCCCAAATTGCTCGACCACTTTCAGAATCCCCGCAATGCGGGAGACCTTCCCGGCGCTGACGCTGTCGCCGAGACTGAGAATCCGGTATGCGGAGATGTTCTTCGACTCAGCCTGCGCATCGACAGCGGAAAGATTGTTGAAGCTCGTTTCAAAGCCAGGGGCTGCGTTCCGTCCATTGCCTGCGGCTCTGCGCTGACGGACCTCATTTTCGGCAAGACCGTTACGGAAGCGCGCAAGCTGACCCGCGAAGACTTGATTGCCGCGGTGGAAGCGCTGCCACCGGCTTCGAATCATGCCGCCGATCTCGCCCTGGATGTTCTTCGGGCAGCGCTCAATGCTGCAAGTGTTTAAGATGTACGAATGCCCGAGCCCTCCATCCGCCGGATCGCGTCCCTGCAGCCCAGTGCGACCGTTATCCTTGACGCGATCGGCGAACTGGATCGCGTTGTAGCCTGCACGAAGTACTGCGCCGATGTCGTTCCTGACGTCAGCAAGCGCGCCCGGACAATCCTTTCGGATTCATGGACCGCCGACGCGTCGCAGATCATTGCCACCGATCCCGACCTTGTGATCGCCGCTGTTCCCTACCAGGAAAAAGCGGTAGTAGAAATCCTGAAGGCCGGAGTTCGATTTCTCGGCCTGGCCCCAAAAACCCTGGCAGACATCTATGTCGATATCTCTGTGATCGGCGGAGTTGTCGGCGGCAGTATCCGTTCGGCGCAGGTAATTTCTGCCATGCAACGGCGAATCGAAGAAGTTCGCGAACGAGTCGGCAACGGCGTACGGCCGCGGGTTTTCTGCGAAGAGTGGGGCAAGCCCATCATCGCATCGCAGAAGTGGGTCGCTGAATTGGTCGAAGCCGCCGGAGGCACGTTCATCGGTGAGCCGGGCCGCAAGCTATCGCCGGAGGAACTTGCTACCTTTGACGCCGACATTATCATCGCAGCGTGGTGTGGCGCCGGGGATCGCGTGCCCCTGGAGAAAATCATTCGCGATCGAGGATGGAGTCAAACCTCGGCAGCCCAGGCGGGACGCGTCTACTGTATCCCCGACGAATTTCTCAACACCCCTGCTCCAACCCTGATCCAAGGGCTGGAGGCCTTGGCTTTCGCCGTTCACCCAGAACTATTTCCCCCGCGCGAAAGGAATCCGTGAAATCACTGCCGTTTCGGCTTCCCGAGTCGAGGATTACGCCCGCTGAGTTAAGATTTCACTATGGCCGTCACCACCCGAATTGATGAAGTTCGAAAAGAGATCACCGACCTCGCTGCCGCATCGCGTTCAGCCGAGGATCTCATGCGAAACATGGCTAAGCTTCTGCACGATCGCATGCTGAAATACAACTGGGTCGGCTTCTACATGCTCGAGCCCGGAGCGCAGCCTCCGGTTCTTGTTCTGGGAGCCTTTGAAGGCGCCATGACTCCGCACACGCGCATCCCGCTGCATCAGGGCATTTGCGGAGCGGCCGCTTCCAGTGGGCAGACTGTGGTGGTGGACGACGTAAACAAGGATCCGCGTTATCTCGCGTGCTCCCTCGAAACAAAATCAGAGATCGTTGTACCGATCTTTGTTCATGGGAAAGTAGTCGGAGAGCTCGATATCGACAGCCACTTTCCGGCCGCGTTTTCATCTGAACACCAGAGCCTCGTCCAGGACTGCGCCGTTATCGTCGGAAAGAAGTTGGAAGACTCTCCCGCATGAGGGTTGAGAAAGGCAAGGTCCGTGCTCCCGAAATCGGACGAGTCTGGTTCAATTCCACTCCCCTCAGTTTTCGGCAACTGCGCGGCCGGGTAGTCCTCGTCGATTTCTGGGACTATACCTGCGTCAACTGCATTCGCACGCTGCCCTATGTGCAGGCTTGGCACGAACGTTATCGCGACAAGGGATTGACCGTGATCGGTGTCCACACACCCGAGTTCACGTTTGCGCAGTATGAGTCGAATGTGGAGCGAGGCATTCGCGAGTTTGGACTTACCTATCCGGTCGTGATCGACAGCAATCGCGAGATCTGGAAGGCTTTCGCCAACCGCTACTGGCCCACCAAGTACCTGCTCGACAAGGATGGATATTTGCGATGGGGACACTTCGGCGAGGGCGGCTACGCCGAATGCGAGCAGGTCATTCAGGAATTGCTACGAGAAGTGGATGCCTCGATCGACCTTCCGCAATTGATGCCACCGGTGCGCGAAGAAGACGCCATGGGTGCCGTCTGCTACCGGCCTACGGGCGAACTATATCTGGGAAATCGGCGCGGGCGACTTGGCAATGAGGGCGGCTTCAAAGAAGATCAGATCGCTGACTACGCCTATACCGGCAAGCTCGAGGAAAATTTCATCTACGCCGATGGACGTTGGGCCTCCACCGCCGAGTACATGGAGGCGGTGGAGACCGGCGCTCACACTTTACGGTTGAAATACGATGCGGCCGCCGTAAACTTGGTCATGGCTTGCCCCCACATGCCCTCCGCCGAAGTGTCGATTCTCCAGGATGGAAAGCCGTTAACCCGCGGCCAGGCCACGAGAGACACTCGCTTTCGAAGCAGCCCGAACGGTCCCGAAGAAAGTTATCTTGTCGTGGACTCGGCTCGGATGTATTTCCTGGTGGACAATCATGATTTCGCCACTCATGAGGTTGAACTTCGTTGTTCGACGGGCGTGGCCGCCTTTGCCTTCACCTTCACCAGTTGTGTCGATCCCGTGGCAAGCGCACTCCAAGCGAGTTCCGTTCCCCAGCCATGAAGCGCGTCGTCGCGGGCCTCATCATTCAGGACGGAAAGCTGCTGGTGTGCCAGCGTACTCGCCATCAGACCATGCCCCTCAAGTGGGAATTCCCCGGCGGCAAGATTGAAGAAGGCGAACAGCCGCGCGATGCCTTGCGCCGCGAACTGGAGGAAGAACTGGGGATTGTGGCCACCATCGGAAATGAAGTCGCCAGGATCCAGCACGAGTATCCGAACGGCGGCATGGTAGAGCTGCGATTTTTCGAAGTGCGCCAGTATCAGAAAGAAATCGAGAATCGGATATTCAAAGACATGCAATGGGCGCTACCGCAGGATCTTCCGAAATTCGACTTTCTGGAAGCGGATCTCACCCTTGTGAACGACCTGGCGGCCGGCAAGCTCATTTGAGAATCCGCATCATCCACCCGTCTTTCCAGTAATCGAAGACAGCATCAAGGCGACGGAAAGCACGATCACGATGATCGTGGTCGACCACGCCACCGCGTTGAACAGATGCGAATTCGTGTATTCCCCCATCAGTTCTTTCTTGTTGATCAGCAGCAACATGAACACCAGTACGAATGGAAGCACCACTCCGTTGAGCACCTGTGACCACAGAACGATCTTTATCAGTTGCTCAGCTGGAATTACCAGCACCAGCGCTCCCCCTGCGATAAGCAGCAGCGTGTACAGCCAGTAAAAGAACGGCGCCTCCCCGAACTTCAGGTCGACCCCGGATTCAAATCCCAGACCCTCGCAGACTGTATACGCAGTCGAAAGCGGCAGAATCGAAGCCGCAAACAGCGAAGCATTGAACAAACCGACCGCGAACAGAATGTAAGCGTAGTCACCCGCCAGTGGCTTCAGTGCTTGGGCGGCATCCGCCGCATATTTAATATCTCGAAAGCCATGGATGTACAGCGTCGCGGCGCAGGCCACGATGATGAACCACGCGACTATGTCCGTGAAAACGCATCCGGTGATCACGTCGAGACGCGAATCCTTGAATCCCCGCTTCGTGACGCCCTTCTCCACAATGGAGGCCTGCAGATAAAACTGCATCCACGGAGCGATGGTTGTCCCAACAACGCCAACGATCATGAAAAGGTAGGCATTGTCGCGAAAGGCACGCAGCTTGGGCGTTTTGAATGTCGCGATCGCCGCGTCCTTCCACAAAGGGTGCGCCAGAATCCCCGCAAGCAGATAGGTCACATAGAAAAAAGATGCGGCCAGGAACACCTTCTCAACGGTCTTGTACTGTCCCTTCACCACGATGAACCACACGATCACACCGCAGATCGGAACGGTGAATATCCGCGAGAGGCCGAACAATTCCAGGCTGGTTGCGATTCCGATAAATTCGGTCACTACGTTGCCGAAGTTAACGATGAGAATCCCCAACATCATCAGGAAAGTGATGCGAAGGCCAAATTCCTCACGAATCAGGTCGCTCAGGCCCTTGCCAGTCACGGCCCCCATCCGGGCGCACATCTCCTGTACCACGATGAGCGCCAGGGTCATCGGGATCATCGTCCACAACAGAAGATGTCCAAATTGAGCGCCGGCCTGCGAGTAGGTCAGGATGCCGCCGGCATCGTTATCAACGTTCGCGGTAATGAACCCCGGACCGACGACGGCGAGGAACAGCAAGATCCGGGTTTTGGAACGTTTGAGGAACTTCATGCGCAGATTTCTCAGACATAAAAGTGAAGCTGTTTACTCGCGAACGACGCCACAGGATAAATGCATTCCGTGAATTCGGCCAAACGAAAAGTGCACAACGCAACGAATGTTCATGCCGCCGCCGTTTCTTTGTGATGAAAATCGGGCAAGTTCTCAAATTGCCCGCCAAACCTGAGTTTCGAAGTGTCTCAGGCACAGCTTGGCTTAAATTGAGTTGCCGTCTCATGTGTCCGCCAAGCCACTGTTCCGGGTGTCAGTGACCAATCGCGACGCAAACTGAGTGGGGTGACTAGAGCTTCGCGCGCAGCATACTGATGACGCTGTCAGACGTGATCACACCGGTGAGTTTGTTGTGTTCGTCGACCACCGGGAGCGTCTGCAGGTTGTATTTGTCGAATAACTCGGCCACTTCGTTCTCTTCCGCGCCCTCGTGAGCGAGGATGAGAGGCTCTTGATGCAGGGACAACATTGGCGCTGAAAGAGGTGCCAGCACCAGCTTGGCAAGTGGGACGGCTCCCACCAGAGTTCCCTGGGAATCGACCAGGTAGATCGTGCTGACGACCTCCACGCCCCCTTCAAACTCGCGCAACGTGTCGATCGCATTCTGCACCGTCGCGCTCACGGGTAATGCGAGGAATTCGGTGGTCATGCGGCCGGCAGCAGTCCTCTCCTTGTGCTCGAGGAGTTCCACCACTTCCTGCTGCGCAGCGGGTTCCATCTGCACGAGGATTTGCTCGGTGCGATCTTCGGAGAGATCGCCAAGCAAGTCTGCAGCCGCACCCGGATCCATCTCCTCCACGATGTCGGCAGCGCGCCCAGAATCGAGCGACTCAACAATCGCCTTCTGCACCCGAGGCTCGACTTCTTCGAGAGCTTCAGCAGCCGTCTCTTCATCCAGAGTCTGGAATACCGCCTGGCGTTCGTCGGGCGCCAGATCCTCAATGATGTCTGCGATATCGGCAGGATGAAGTTTCGCGAGACCGTCGTGCGAAATCTTGAGCTTCACTCGACGCGCCGGGTCCGTCTCGATCAGGTCGACAAACTTCCAGGGAATGCTACGGGGCGGAATCTTTCCCAGCAGGGCTTGCAGTGCGACACGAGGCGCAACGCCGCGAAGAAGTCGGCGTACCGCTCCCCGGGCCCCAACGTCCACCGAAAGAACTCGCATCACCAGATGCGGTGCGCCCACGGCTTTTTGCGCGTCGAACTCAATATCCACGTCGTTGACTCGCACAACTTTGCGGCCATTCACGTCGATTACCTGCTGATCCAGCAAGTCGCGCTCGAGCAAAAACAGACCTTCGATCCCGCTGGCGGCGGGCCATTCCATCGCCGGCGTGGACGACCGAATCCCTCCGTTGACCGCAGCAATGGCCGTGAACGGCAGCAGACGGTTCCCTGTCTTCGTTTTCACGATGAGCGACGCGATCCTCGACCGGTCTTCCTGCGGCGCAACCGTCGCTTCCCGCACCCGTCCTGCGGCGCCGGACGGGTCATACACCGTCGCGCCCAGCAGTTCGGTGAGGGCAAGAGTAGACATTCCGGTTAGAGAATAACGAACTAACGAGGGATTCGGAACGGATTTCTGCCGGAAGGTCGAGGATTGTTATTGAAACTCGGCTACACGGGCTCGATCTGCGGGTGTGCCGACGATCGAACGAGAAGGGGTTCAGCTACTTCACCGGCAAACTATCGTGACTGGCAACACACCGCCACGTGTTCCCAATGCGAATCCACGTATCGGTGAACCGGCCTCGCCGGTCGAATCGGCTGCCCTTCGATGATCCCTTTTCGTGATACGTACCGGTCACCACCGCGACTGTTCCATACATCTTGATTCGAAAATCTTCAGAGACCAGCAAATCGTAGTGGTAGGACGCGTCTTTCGTTGCGGCCATGTGTTGGCGCTTGTTCTGCATTGTGCCATCCGGCTCGGTGATCACGAAGTCGTCGGTCAAGATCAACTCCAGGGCAGCCGGGTCGTGCTGGACCTCGGCGTGATTCCATGCGTTCTCCAAGGCAAGAATCTGCCCTTCGTCCCCTTTGTCCGATGTCTGGCCGTATGTCGAAGCGCAGCAGGCCAGCAAGATCATCAGGCAAACGGCCAAGGTCACCCACCATCGAGCTTTTTTCATTGTTCCTCCTTCAAGACCAGGAGTAACGGACAGGGCCCGCCTTCGGATGTAACGGGGTTCGGGCTGAATGATTCTGAATGTTATGTGCGAACCCTCGCTAGCACAAGACGCATGCCAGATTCGCCTCGTCCTCGTCCCCGTTCCCGTCCAACGACATTTCGCGAGACCGTTTCGGGCGCGAAAGAGTTCCAAGATCGGCATCGGACGCAGAATTCCATCCCCTGCGTGCCCTTATAATCGAAAGAGTCGCGTGCGCCGTATATTCGATATCTTCGGGCAGACACTTCGTACCCTCTGGGCGCATAAATTGCGTTCGTTTCTGACTATGTTCGGAATCGCCTGGGGAGTCGGTTCCCTGCTGCTGCTAGTCGGATTGGGCGAAGGATTCCGGGCCGGCAATCGTCGTCAATTCGACTCCATCGGCGAAAACGTCATGTTCATCTGGTCGGGACGCGCCCCCGCCATGCAAGGCAGTTTCACCGCGTTACGCCAGTACTACCTCACTTACGACGATTACGAGGACATCCTTACCGACTGTCCCAGCGTCGCCGCGGCCGCGCCCGCTATCTCTCGCGGAGATATTCGCGCGGTGAGCGATTTCTATCAGGCCAGCGGACAGATCATGGGGGTTCCGGCCAACTTCAACCAGATTCGTAACCTGCCGACTAACGAAGGCCGGTGGATCAACGAGCTTGACGACGCGCAAAAGCGCTCGGTCATCGTCATCGGAGACGAAGTCCGCCGTACCTTGTTTCCCGGCCGTCCCGCGGTCGGCGCCACGATCTTGCTCAACGGCGTTCGCTTCCTTGTCATCGGGACATTGCAGAAGGTCGGCCACGGCGACAACATGAACCAGAACCTGCGCAGCTTCGTCCCGTTTCATTCGATGCAGAACTATTTCCGCCCTCTCAACACTGGCATCGGGACGAATGTGATTTCGTTTATCAACTACCAGCCGCGTTCGCGGGCGTTGCACGAGCAGGCCCGCCAGGAGGTCCACAAGATCATCGCCCGCAATCATGGCTTCAATCCCACGGATCCGGATGCCTTCGATGAGTGGGACACCGTCAAGACCGCCGATCAGGTGGGCAAAATCTTTGACGCCATGAATGTCTTTCTCGGCAGCGTTGGACTAGTCACCCTCGCCCTCGGAGCGATCGGGATCATCAACATCATGCTGGTCGCGGTTGCTGATCGTACCCGCGAGATCGGCCTTCGCAAAGCCGTCGGTGCCACCAAACGCAGCATCATGTTTCAGTTCTTTGTTGAGGGCGCATTCCTCACTCTTCTGAGCGGGGGCATCGGCATCGGCGGAGCTGCCGGACTCATGGCTATGATTTCCGGAGTGAACATGGGGCAGGGATTCGATCCGCCGAAACTTGTCGCATCCACGGCCGCGTTGGCCGTGTTCTCCCTCGCCGTTGCCGGAATCGCCGCTGGGCTGTATCCCGCCCGCCGTGCCGCCTTGCTCGAACCCGTGGAGGCCCTCCGTAAAGAGTAGCTATGCACAGTGATCTTCTGAAACAAGCTTATTCTGCAATGCGACATGATCTCCGCCGCACCCTGCTCACCATGGCTGGAATGGCTTGGGGCATCGCCACGGTCGTGCTGCTTCTTTCTTACGGAAACGGTTTCGGAAAAGCGATCGAAACCATCTTTCAGAGTTTCGGCGCAACCGCCGTCGGCATATTCCCCGGCCGCACGTCTCAGCAGGCCGGCGGCAACAAGGCTGGAGTGCAGGTGCGCTTTACCAACGACGACATCGAACTGTTGCGCAACAACCTGCCCTTGTGCAAACACGTCGTCCGCATGGCGCAGAAAGACTCCACGGTTCAGAACGATAACCGCTCGTTTACCTTCACCGTCATGGGTCTGGACCCGTCGATCCAGTCAATCTGGAACCTCGACATCGCCGAAGGCCGGTTCCTCAACGATGCCGACAACATGCAGCACGGCCTCTACGCGGTCGTCGCCTCAGAGGCTCGCGACAAGTTGTTCTCCGGCATGCCTGCCATAGGAGAGACCATCCGCATCAATGGCGTGTCGTTTGAGGTGATCGGCGTTGGTGCTCCGCGCATGCAGGAAGGCGACAACGACAACAATCGCGTCGTCTACGTTCCCTTTAATTCGATGGATGTTTTAAAGGACAACCACTACCTCGACGGCATCTGGATGGACTCCATAGGGCTCGATCACGACAAGATGGACAGAGTCGTTCGGGACACTCTCGCCATGGCACACGGATTCAAGGCCGACGATCAGCGCGCTGTCTTTGTATTCGACGCCCAGAAGCAACTCTCCCAGTTCAGCATCCTGATCGTTGCCCTGAAAGGTCTGCTCGCTTTCATTGGCACGGTCACGCTTGGGATCGGCGGCGTTGGTCTGATGAACATCATGCTGGTGTCCGTTACCCAGCGGACCCGCGAGATAGGAGTCGAAAAGGCCCTGGGCGCGCGCCGCCACGACATCCTCTTCCAGTTCCTGGCCGAGGCCATGGTGATCACGGCAGTCGGCGGAGTCTTCGGAATCATCCTGTCGTACGCTGTCTCGATTTTCGCCGGGCGCATCACGTTCTACAGCGCTCTCGCCAAACACGCCGAGGCTGCAGACATTCGCCTCATCGTTTCGCCCATGACCCTCGTTGTCGCGACTTCGATCCTCGGTGTGGTCGGAATCGTAAGCGGCATGGTCCCCGCCCTCCGCGCCGCGAATCTCGATCCGATCGAAGCCCTGCGCTACGAGTAGCTGGAATTCTCGTCACACAATCGATTCCGAAGAAAAAACCGGACTACATCGCTTCGGCTTCAGACTGCAGACAAAGTCTGCTATGTATCAGGGCATCGCTTTAGCGACGCCGCATCTGCCGCAAAATCATGCTGCCTTTAGGCCCTGGAGCTTTCCCTAGACTCTGTTACCAATCTGAGTCGGAGCATCAATCTCCACCGTGGCGACAAAGGAAAAAGCCGGAGCACGTCGCTCCGGCTGCAACGGGGACAAAATCCGCTTTGTATCAGGGCATCGCTTCAGCGATGCCGCATCTGGCGCAAAATCATGCCGCCTTCAGGCGCTGGAGCTTCCCCAGACTCTGTCACCAATCTGAGCCCAAGCTCAAGCTTCACCTTCGCGTCCGAGAGAAAGACCTCAGGCAGCTTGGGTCAGCGTTTCAATCAGGTGCCGGCAGATTGTCGTCTCTACCTCGAACATTTTGACCGTCAGCGGAACCGCCAGGAACGGCCGAAGGATCTGCTCGACCTTCGGAAATGCCGCCTCGACGTAACGCTCGGCATCGCGTTTCGCATTCCAGAGTGAAACTACGATCATCGGGTCTTTCGCGGCTTCGGGCAGAAGCGGCAGCAGTTCGACAAAACCGTGCTCTCTCTTAAGAATGGGTAACACTTCAAGACGGATCGTCTTGATCATTTCTTCTTTTTTTTCTGCTTTTGGAATAACTTCGAGAATTCTGGCAAACATGGGAGGGTCTCCTTCCTTCAGGAAAGCGCCCGGAAAAGCGTGGGTCGAGATTGCTCGTGCGAGCCCGATCCCGAATGAGAGTTGGATGTTGGTGTTAATGGAAAGCGGAGATCACCCTAAACTGACGGCTAGGATCTTTGCAGTGACGTCACGCATTGAACACCGTGACGGAGAACACCCGCCGGGCAGGTAAAATCGGGCTTGCATGTCCGACGACATCCTCAGCCGGAAACCACCTCCCGCGGATCAGCGCTTGCCATATGGAACAGATCCCGATCAATTCGTGGACCTGTGCCTCCCTCGCGGCGACAAGGCAAAGAAAACGCCTGCGCCGCTAGTCCTCAACATTCACGGAGGATTCTGGCGTGCGAAATACGATCTGGAATACGGAGGCCATCTCTGCGCTGCCCTTGCGGGCCGCGGATTAGCGACCGCCAACCTTGAATACCGCCGCGTTGGAAATGAAGGCGGGGCTTGGCCCGGCACGTTTGAAGATATTAGATCGGCGTTTCACTTCCTGATGCAACGAGCGTCGCAGCACAATTTCGATCCCACGAAGGTCATCGCGGTCGGACATTCCGCCGGCGCACAACTTGCCCTCTGCCTGGCCTCACATGAACCTACCTTGGCCGGCGTCGTTTCGCTTGCCGGGGTCATCGACTTGCAAAAGGCCTACGACCTTCACCTGAGCAGTGATGCCGTTGTCGAATTTCTTCGCGGAAAACCCGCCGAGGTTCCCGATCATTACCGGGAAGCGGATCCCATGCGGCTTTCGATTCCTCGATCGCGCCAATTCCTGATTCATGGACTTGACGACGACATCGTGCCCCCCGCCTTCAGCCGAGACTACGTAGCGGCAAAGCGAAAGCACCACGAGAAAGAAGACGTTACCCTGGTTGAGATCGCGCACTCCGACCACTTCGCATTGGTTGATCCTGAGTCTGTTGCTTGGAAAGAGGTCATGGAATCGGTGTTTAAAATCGCAACATGATTGCGAAAGAGTTACCTCTTCATTAGCGATAGTAGTTGTCGACGGAAATACGGTTTCGTACAATCGCAACAACTTCGGGGACCTTCGCGACGCTTGGGAGTCGCAACCGGGTCACTGACATCGCCCATGTACGGAATCTCCGCACAAACATCACAACGAGGCGACGATACCCTTTATGCCATGCTGTTCGAGCACAGCCTTGATGGCATCATGCTCACTGCGCCCGATGGCAGAATTCTCGATGCGAATCCTTCCGCGTGCAGGATATTGGGCCGTACCCGCGAGCAAATCCTTCGAGAAGGACGGGACGGGCTCATGGATGTATCCGATCCGCGTCTGGCAGCCTTGATTGAACAACGGAAGGCGACTGGCAGGGCTCATGGAGAGCTTCGTGCCCGTCGTACGGACGGTTCGCTCTTCGCTGTAGAAATCTCTTCGGTTGTATTCAGCGATGCCACGGGCGAAGCGCGCACCTGCATCATCATGCGCGATGTCAGCGAGCGGAAAGCGGCAGAAGCGGAGCGGGAGCGCCTGATCGCCGAGATGCAGCACGCCTTGGCCAGCGTCAAGTGCTTGAGCGGACTGCTGCCGATCTGCGCCGCCTGCCGCAAGATTCGCGACAAGCAAGGCTTCTGGCATGATTTGGAAATTTACATCCGACAACATAGCGAAGCGGACTTCACCCACGGAATTTGTCCCGATTGCCGGCGCAGGCTGTACCCGGAAACACTGCCGCAATAGCTGCTCCCCGATTGACACTGCGTTTCTAGCCCCATACGATCGTTTCTTCTTCGAGAACATATTTGATGCTCAGTCTCCGCCGGTTCAAGCATGCACTTTTCCTCCTCGCGACGGCCGCACTTTTTTCCGCCGCGGCGACGTTGCCGCATGCCGATTCGAATCGATATCTGAACGACGTGAAGACTCTGGCTTCTCCGAACATGGAAGGCCGGGGTGCGGGCACCAAGGGCCTAGCGCGTGCGGAACACCTGATTGAAAAGCGATACAGAGACCTTCATCTCGAACCGGCCGGAGTGAACGGATATGCACAGCCCTTCTCGGTGATCACTGGGGCGCGGCTGAAATCTGATAATCGCTGCGCCGTACGCACGGGAGACTCACGAACCGAACTGAAGATCGAACAGGACTTCGTCCCCTTCAGTTTTTCTTCCTCCGGTCAGGTCGATGCGCCGCTGGTCTTCGCGGGATATGGTGCAACAGCCGAAGAATTTCACTACGACGACTATGCCGGCATCGATGTAAAAGACAAGATCGTCGTGGTCCTGCGCTACGAGCCGTCAGGATTCGCCGACAAGAGCGGCAACCATGGCCTCACGCAGCATTCGCAGCTCGTCACGAAAGCAATCAACGCCCGCAATCATGGAGTCGAAGGCGGTTGTCGTGCTGAACGGCAAGCTGGGCGATGGAGAAGAAGATTTGCTGACCCGTTTCGGCAGCGTGAGCGGTCCCGAGAACGTCGGAGTGGTAATGGTGCAAGTGAAAAACGCCTCCGTCGATTCGTGGTTTTCGTCTGCGGGCAAATCGTTGAAGGAGTTGCAGGCGCAGATCAATTCCAGCACGAAACCGAACTCCTTCGCTTTTCCCGAAACCCTCCGCCTCGCGCTTAAGATTGACATCGAAACGAGGCGCGCCACGGTTAACAATGTGCTCGCCTGGCTGCCCGGCCAGACCGACGAATACGTGATCATCGGGGCTCACTACGACCACCTGGGACGCGGAAATTTTGACTCGCTGGCTCCGTCGCAGATTGGACAGATTCATCCCGGAGCGGATGATAATGCCAGCGGAACCGCTGGAGTTCTGGAACTCGCCCGCATCTTCGCATCGCAACGCGGACAATTAAAGCGCAGCATCCTGTTCATGGATTTCGCGGGAGAGGAACTAGGATTGCTGGGTTCAGCCGCGTGGGTGAAAGACCCGACGAAGCCGCTCTCTAAGGCGGTAGCCATGCTCAACATGGACATGATCGGCCGCATCAAAGACGACAAAGTTTACATTGGCGGCGTTGGCACCGGGTCCAGTTTCAAGGCGTCACTCGAACAGGCGCAAAAAGACTCACCATTCAAAATCGAGTACTCAGCCGGAGGCTACTCCTCGAGCGACCACACCTCTTTTGTAAGCAAGAAGATTCCGGTGCTCTTCTTCTTCTCCGGACTTCACTCCGATTATCACAAACCCTCGGACACAGCGGACAAGATCAACTCCGCGTCGGCCGCACGCTTGCTTGACGTCGTCCAGAACGTTACGACGCAGTTGGCGAATGCTACCGAGGCGCCCGCCTTCCAGGTTGTTGCCGACGACAAGCCTGCGGGTGGCATCGGAGGTGGCGGCTATGGACCCTATTTCGGATCGATCCCCGATTTCGGACACACCGAAGATGGCGTCAAGTTCTCAGACGTCAAGCCGAACTCTCCCGCAGCCAAGGCAGGATTGAAGGCCGGCGATGTCCTGGTGCAGTTCGGCGACAAGTCCATCAAGAATCTGTACGACTTCACCGACGCCCTACGCCGCAGCAAAGTCGGAGACATAGTCGAAGTGAGAGTAATCCGGGACGGCGAACCAGTAACAGCCACAGTCCAACTAGAGCAGCGCAAGTAGAATTTGTCGATTCGACGCGCTGTCTTCGCAAAATAAAACTCTGTCATCCTGAGCGAAAGCGAGGGACCTCACGAAAGCCGGCCCGGCAACGGAAGCACACGTGCGTCGCCTCAAACGCGGCCCCGTACTAACCGGCCCACAAAGAGTTTCCCCCACCAATCCCTTATAATCGTCCCTCACAGAGAGGAATCCTTTGCCCTTCGACGATCTCCGTCAGTGGATCGCGGCTCTCGACCGCGCCGGCCAACTTAAACGTATTGCGACCGAAGCCGACCCGACTCTTGAAATCGCCGAAATTACCGACCGCGTATCCAAGAGCCGTGACTTCAACGGAATTCCCGGAGGTCCCGCTCTACTCTTCCAGAACTTGAAGGGCCATTCCGGATCCCAGCTCCTGATCAACCAGTTCGGCTCCGAAGCGCGCATGAAGCTGGCGATGGGCGTGAACTCCTACGACGAGATCGGCGCCCGCATCCGCATGTTCATGGACATCAAGTCCCCGCAAGGATTTCTCGACAAGCTCAAGATGCTGCCGCTTCTGACAGAAGCGGGAAAATTCTTCCCGCGCAGCGTGCCTACGGGCCCGTGCAAAGAAATCATCAAGCGCGACAACTTCTCCCTGCTCGACTTCCCTATCCTGCAATGCTGGCCCCGCGACGCCGGAAGGTTCATTACCTTGCCTTGTGTGACCACCCGCGATCCGAAGTCCGGCAAACGCAACCTCGGAATGTACCGCATGCAGGTCTACGATGAGCGATCGACAGGGATGCACTGGCAGCGTCAGAAAGTTGCGGCGGAACATGCGCGGCAACGGATGCGCGATGCCGTAGATGGCAGGTCTGCAGCCGTCGACATCATGGCCCGCAGTTCTGGAGGCAGCGTCCTGGCAGACGGCGACCGTCCGTCGGGAAAAATGGAGGTTGCCGTTGCGATCGGAACAGATCCCGTCGTGACTTTTTGTTCTATCGTTCCGGCCCCTCCCGAGATCGAGGAGTACATGATCGCCGGGTTTCTACGCGGATCACCAGTCGATCTGGTGAAATGCGAGACTGTGGACCTTGACGTCCCGGCCAACAGCGAAATCGTACTCGAGGGATACATCAATCTCGACGAACTTCGGACCGAAGGTCCCTTCGGAGACCACACCGGCTTCTATTCGCTCGAAGATCTCTATCCGGTCTTTCATGTCACGTGCGTGACCCACCGGAAAGATCCGATCTACGCAACCACCATCGTCGGCAAGCCTCCGCAGGAAGATGCCTACATGGGCAAGGCAGTCGAGCGCATCTTCTTCCCGCTGATGAAGCTGACCATTCCCGAACTCGTCGACATCAACATGCCGGTCGAAGGCGTGTTCCACAATCTGATGATCGTCTCTATCCGGAAGTCGTACCCGGGACAAGCCCGCAAAGTCATGAATGCGATCTGGTCTCTCGGCCAGGCAATGTTCACCAAGTGCATCGTCGTGGTGGACGAAGATGTCGACGTGCAGGATCTCGCCGACGTTACGCTGAAAGTCTTCAACCACATCGACCCGGAGCGCGACATCCAGTTCATGCTGGGCCCCGTAGATTCACTCGACCACGCCAGCCGGCTGCCGAATTTCGGGTCGAAGATGGGAATCGATGCCACGCGGAAGTGGGCGTCCGAAGGCTTCCACCGCCCATGGCCCGACGAGATTACGATGGACGCGAAAACAAAAGCTAAGGTTGACTCTAAGTGGAACGCTCTGGCCAAAGAACTTGGACTGAAGTGATGTTCTCTAATTCTCTATCTTGATCTTCGCCAATTTCTTGACGCCAACCAGATCTTCTGGCTTCGTGACTCGAATCCGGACCGCCGTTCCTTCTGCGTAACGCCGCGAGTCTGCGATGATCTTGAGCACGTCTGCTCGAAGGTCGCTCTTTTTCGCCGCAGCCACAGCCCTATCACCCAAGGCGAAGTTGGTTTGGAAAAATCCCTCGCACGGTGCCAGGTAGACGATATTGCGTTTCTTGAGCTGTAGACGCAGGGACCATCCACATTTCACAGCCCCACTGTGCCACTCAGCCGTGTCGATCTTGAGCTCCCGTTTCAAGTCCGCCACAAGCTCTCTCCACAGAGGGAGAGTCGGGCCGAGGACCGATGCAACCGCCCCTTCACTTGGTTTCTTAGCCTGACCTGCGAACGCGTTCTTCGCGACTGCAGGCTTTGTATTTCCAACGTCTCTCACCTTGGCCATCGGAATATTCCAAACACCGTCCTCGCGCCCCAGGCCGCGCCTACACCGAACAGCGCTATGAATGCCAGCCCAATGATGCGATCGGTCACCGTATTTTTGCTCCAGCCCTGGAGCACGGCGATCACTCAAACTACGAACAGGAAAATGGCAATCCCGCCAATGATTTTCAGCAGCATGACTCCCTCCGACCATCATGGTGCTGACAAACTGCAGCCAATGCAGTGACAGCGGTCACACGAATCCGCGACACCCTCATTTGATGGCTGGACTATTCCGTGGCTCCTTCAGCGGCGTTGGGCTTGTATCCCAAGCATCGGATAACCGGTAGTCGGGGATATTTAGGAAAGGCAGAATTCGTTGCAGCCAATTGGCACTGGTAGAAAACCGATCCGCGGTCCGAACGGATTTCACGCATGTAAGTGCACTGCACGCATAAACCGATTTCCGGATTTCGACTTCCTCGCGGATCGTCCACTCTCACAGAATATCCCGGAGCGCGAAGAGCATGCAGCCTCATGACTCCAAACGCATCAACAAATTCGCTCTGTACCAGCCACATCCACCTATTACCTCTCAAACTCGCGCCCAGCGACGATTTCGCCCTTCTTTCGGTATACTGAATAGGCATGCCGGTCCTTCAAAATATCGCCGCAATCGCCAAGGGCATGAGCATCACCTTCAGGGAGATGTTCCAGCCCACCACCGTCGAGAATTATCCCGACGGCAAGGGTCCCTTGCGCGGCGCCCGTATTGAAGCCCGTTTTCGCGGCGCGCACGTGTTGCAGCGCGACGAGAGCGGCCTGGAAAAATGTGTGGCCTGCTTCCTCTGCGCGGCTGCCTGCCCCTCGAACTGCATCTATATCGAGGCTGCTGAGAACACGGCCCAGAACCGCGTCAGCGGCGCCGAACGCTACGCCAAGGTCTACAACATCGATTACAACCGCTGCATATTTTGCGGATACTGCGTCGAGGCTTGCCCCACAGACGCCATCACGCACGGTCACGGGTTCGAACTGGCAACGTTCAACGCTTCCAATCTTATCTACCGCAAGGAGCAAATGCTGGCCCCCCGGCCAGCACATATGGGAGCCAACATCGTTTTCAATCAGGCCGACGTCAATGGTGGAGCGCCGGCAGAAATGGTGCCGGGAAGCTAAGCCTTCGAGATACGTTTTTGCTTTCGATCTCACGCCGGTCCACTCGAGACCGGCGTTTGTATATACGCGACCTTTCTTGGCCAAAGATTCACCCAGATCGATGCCGATCTGTCTTTCAGTCGACTAGCTATGAGCTAGCGGCTAGGAGCTAGAAGCGTAAATGGCAGATTTCTTACAAATCGTGAAGGATCGTGTCGTTGTGTACGACGGCGCGATGGGCACCAACATCCAGACGCGCAATCCCACTCTGGATGATTACTGGGGCAAGGAAAATTGCAGCGAAGTTCTGGTGCTAAGCCGCCCCGACATCATTCGTGACATCCACGCCGACTTCTTCCGCGTGGGCTGCGACATCGTTGAGACCGACACCTTCGGCGGTTCCTCCATCGTTCTGTCGGAGTTCGATCTCCGTGATCGCGTGCGCGAAATTAACGTCAAGGCCGCGCAACTCGCAAAGGAAGTCGCGCGGCAGTTCTCCACCGAAGACAAGCCGCGCTTTGTCGCCGGATCGATGGGGCCAACCACAAAGCTGCCATCACTTGCGCACATCGGCTTCGACGCAATGGTCCAGTCCTTCGAAGAGCAAGCCGCCGCCCTCATCGAAGGCGGCGTCGACGTTCTGTTAATCGAAACCGCGCAGGATCTACTCCAAGCCAAGATCGCCACCATCGGCGCCCTCGAAGCGATGCGAAAGGCTGGCAAGAGGCTCCCGGTGCAGGTTCAGGTTACGCTTCAGGAAACCGGGACTATGCTGCTCGGCACGGAAATCGGCGCTGCGCTGACTGCGCTCGAGCCCTTCGAAGTCGATGCCATTGGCCTTAACTGCGCCACTGGCCCGAAGGAGATGAACGACGCGGTCCGGTACCTGGCGCTCAACTCGACGAAGGAAGTTTCCGTCCTGCCCAACGCGGGTCTGCCGCAAAACGTTGGCGGACATGCGGTCTACAAGCTCGCCCCGCAAGAACTCGCCGACTACCACAAACACTTCGTCCAGGATTACGGCGTCCGCATCGTTGGAGGATGCTGCGGTACTACGCCCGAGCACCTTAAAGCGGTAGTCGACGCTGTCTCCGGCATCGAACCCGCGAAGCGCGATGTGAAGCGCACGGCCTCGGCATCCAGCGCCTACACCACGGTTCCCCTCGATCTCGATCCCAAGCCGCTCGTCGTGGCCGAGGAAATGAACACGACGACACGCGTCGAGCATTTCCGCAAGATGGTGCAAGCCAAGAAGTACGACGACATCCTTGCCCTTGCGAAAAGGCTGGTCAACGAGGGATCGCACATGCTCGATCTGTGCTGCGCCATCGTGGGCGAAGACGAAAAGGGGTACATCACCTCCATTCTCGAAAAGATTGCCACGCGCGTTCCGGCGCCGATTCTGGTCGACTCCACCGAAGCGGATGTCGTCGAAGAAGCTCTCAAGCGCATTCCCGGACGCGCCATCATCAACTCCATCAACCTGGAGGATGGCGAGAAGCGAACGTCGCTGGTCTTGCCGATGGCGAAACGTTACGGCGCTGCAGTGATCGCGCTGACTATCGACGAAGATGGAATGGCCCTGACTGCCGACAAGAAAGTCGCGATCGCGCACCGCATCCACGATCTGGCGACAAAGAAATACGGACTCGACTCGACCGACATCATCTTCGACGCGCTCACGCTTCCCATCTCCACCGGGCAGGAAGAATATCGAACCGCCGGCATCGAGACGCTGAAGGCCGTCGAGCGCATCAAGAAGGAATTGCCCAACGTAAAGACGATTCTCGGGGTCAGCAATATTTCCTTTGGTCTCGACGCGTACCCGCGGCGCGTGCTGAACTCCGTCTTCATGCACGAAGCTGTCGATCATGGCCTCGACATGGCCATCGTCAACTACACCAAGATTTATCCGCTCTACAAGATTCCGCAGGAGGAAGTCGACCTTGCGCGCAAGCTGATCTTCCGCGACGCATCCGCGGGAGACCCGCTCCAGGTCTACATGGCGCACTTCACGGGCATGAAGGGCAAACCGGCAGCCTCCACCACAGCGCACGTAGACACGCTCTCGGTCGAGGACAAGTTGAAATTTGCCATCATCAACGGCGAGAGATCTGTCGGCGAAGGGGCAAACAAAAAGCCGCTGGAAGTATTACTCGAAGACGCGCTGGCCGACTACTCGCCTTTGGAACTGATTAATACCGTCCTGCTCGACGGCATGAAGACTGTCGGCGACTTGTTCGGCGCGCGCAAGATGCAGTTGCCGTCCGTGCTGGACTCCGCCGGAGTGATGAAGGCCGCGGTCGCCTATCTCGAGCCGAAGATGGAAAAGAAGTCGGGCTCGCAGAAAGGCACCATCGTCCTCGCGACAGTGAAGGGCGACGTCCACGACATCGGGAAGAATCTGGTCGACATCATCCTGTCGAACAACGGATACAAAGTCGTGAATCTCGGCATCAAGCAACCCGGGGATTCCATTATCCGGGCTGCCCAGGAACACGCTGCCAACGCGATCGGCCTCAGTGGCTTGCTTGTGAAGTCGACGCTCGAGATGAAATATGTCATCCAGGATCTCGAGCGGCAGAAGCTCGCATTCCCGGTCATCTGTGGCGGTGCTGCACTCACCCGCAAATATGTCGAAGACGATCTCCGCCGCGAATACGGCAACGGTGTTTTCTACGCCGACGATGCCTTCGCCGGATTGCACATCATGGAAGACCTTTCCACCGAAAACGGAGCCCGCGAGACTAGGTTGCAAGAGGGCCGCACCGTGAAAGAGTACGCAAAGGCGAGCGCTGTCGACGAAGAGACTGGACCGGTTTTCGCCGAACGCAGCGCCGTCGTGGGGGACGCTCCCAACGTTCCCGAACCGCCATTCTGGGGCATCCGCGTTCGCAAAGATTATGACCTGCGGGAAGTCTTTCGCTACATCAACGAGACCGCCCTGTTCAAGAATCAGTGGCAGTTGAAAACGGCGTCGCAGTCCGACTACATCCGTCTGGTCGACGAAAAGTTCCGTCCAATCCTGCGCAAGCTCGAAGACGAAGTAGCAGAGACGGGACTCTTTGGCCCGGCGGTAGTCTACGGATACTATCCAGCCCAAAGCGATGGCAACGACGTTATTGTCTATGCCCCCAATGTCCCCAAAGCGGTAGCAACGGCGTCTCGCGGGCCGTCGCAGGAGCATCTCGCTTCTGTTTCGGAGCTGTTGCGCTTCACCTTCCCACGCCAAAAAGAAGGCCGTCGTTTGGCCGTCTCGGATTTCTTCGCGCCGAAATCATCCGGCAAGTTCGACGTCATCGGACTCTCCCTCGTCACCATTGGAGCGAAGGCCAGCGTAGAAACCCAGCGCCTGTTTGAAGGCGGAGAGTACACCAAATATCTTTACCTGCACGGCCTGAGCGTCGAAACCGCCGAAGCTCTAGCCGAACTACATCACAAGACCATGCGCGAAGAGCTTGGCATTGCGAACGAGGACGCTCCCGAGATTCGCAATCTCTTCCACCAGAAATATCGCGGATCAAGGTATTCGTTCGGCTATCCAGCCTGCCCGAACCTCGAGGATCAAACCAAGCTGTTCGCTCTGCTTAAGCCTGAAGAAAACGTAGGCGTGCGCCTAACCTCGGGATTCTTATTGGAACCAGAACAAAGCACTTCCGCGATCGTAGTTCACCATCCAGCCGCCAAATACTTCGTCGTATGACTGAGCAAGGAAGAATCGGTCTGAAAGGTTCCCCGTAGAAGGAACTCCAGGAAGGGCGCCCCGTTGAGGGCCACGTGAAGAAGCAAAAGTTAATGGGGCTTTAGCCCGCGCACTTAGAAGCTGGTCTGCAACCGCAACGCCCAGCTCCGCGGGGGAGCAATCGCGTTGCCCGAAAACAATCCTCCGAAATCAATCACATTCAGGCGATTGTTCAGGTTCTCCATGTCCGCCTGCACGTGCGTGGAGAAATGTTCACTTTTATAAACATCCGCTCCTACTGACGCATCAATCGCCAGAGAAGAACGCACGCGGCCCCGACCAAAGTTGACGCGGTTCACGACGGCGGCACCATACTGCGCAAACGCCAGATCGCGATCGCCGGTGAATTCAAATGGCAATCCGCTTCCATACTCCGTCGAACCCGCAACCCACACTCGCGACAACAGTTGGTACCGAAGACGAAGCCGCACTGTATTCCGTTGATCCTGCGAGTCGGGAAAGTGACCCATAATCTGCGTCAGCGCATCATCGGCGTCATCGCCCAGAAATAGGCCGCCCGTCACCGGCAGCCAAGCGTTGCTCACCATGTAGGAATAACTCGCATAGCCGGACCAGCGTCCCCACTTCGGGATTTCAATCTTCCCTTCCGCTCCGTAGATCACCGCTTTATCAAACGCAATGGGAAAACTCACCGCCGTGCTG
Source organism: uncultured Acidobacteriota bacterium (assembly GCA_963820895.1). GTDB lineage: Bacteria > Acidobacteriota > Terriglobia > Terriglobales > Acidobacteriaceae > Sulfotelmatobacter. The sequence continues at coordinate 64,519 of CAWGBW010000008.1, read as the reverse complement.
AGAATCTGGTCGTCATCCGCAAAGTTGTTCACGTAACGTCGATAGTAGTTAGCGTCGACGCGGACATGATCGAACAACGCTTTGGTCCCGCCGATCTCAAAATAGTTTCCATGCGATGGCTCGACTGGCAAACGAAACACGTTGGGACTGAGCGAAACCACCTGCGACGAACTCGAGAGCAGGATGTTCTCCGACGAAGGAGTCTGGAAGATCCGGTCATACGAAGCGTGCAGCACCACTCCGGCGGATGGAAAGTATCGTGCCACCGACAGCCGCGGGCTGACTGCGTTCTGATTGACCAGAAGCTGATAGTGATCCCAGCGCAGGCCCGCGCTCACTGTCCAATTTCCCAGGCGAATCAGGTCTTGCACGTACGCGGATTGTTCCAGGTCCGGCCGGCTTCCGCTGAAGGCGAACGTCAGAGGAGTGCCATCATCAAAGCGGCTCGGGTCCGTGATGATGTCACTGAACTTCTCGTGCAGAAACATCGCATCCGACTCGATGCCTGCCTTGAATTCATGTCGGCCGCGATGCACCGCGATGGAGCCGTTGAAGTATCCTTCCCTGAAATTGTTATTCAGAAACGCGATCACCGGCGTGGACTCCGGATTCGACGACAAATTGCTCGAAGTGTCGCGAACCATACCCCGCAGCGCGCCCAGCGCATTTGAAGAGAACACGTGCTGGTACGAGACAATTCCCATGGTCTCGCCGTTGTCCCCGTCCTCACGCTGTTCCGCTGCCTGCTGCAACTGCTCGTTGGGAATCTGGAAACGAGAGAAGGCGTGTCTCACGATCACGCCCACGCGGTCGTCCGCAGTCAGATCTCGCTCGTAGTGCGCTGAGAAATCTCCAGTCGTGCCGTTGTTGGTGAAATTTTCAGGTACGACCGGATTCAGATAACGTCCGGTCGTGCTTCCCGAAGCGCTCACTCCGAGCGTATTTCCCTTCCACACGTTCTGCACTTGCGCAAATGCTGTTCCGGTATCGAAACTTCCTCCTGAGAGCGCGGCCTGACCGTGCAAGCCTTGCTTGGTGTCTTTGAGGGTGTTGACCTCGATGACGCCGCCCATTTTGCGGCCGAACTCGGCGGGAAATCCCGCGGTGTAGACGTTCATCGAATCGACGTCGTCGGCCTCGATCTCAGGACCGAAACTCGGGGACCGGTTGTCGGTCAAAGGAATGCCGTCGACAACGAATTGCGTCTGATATTCGGAGCCCCGCGGATGCAGCACCGCGTTTCCTTCATACAGCCAACCTGGCTCCGAGTTCACCAGATCCTGCAAGGATCTTCCTGGCAATGAGGTTGTCCGCGTTGCGATCGTTTCGCTGCCGATTTCGTTGGCGGAGTCGGCGCGATGCGGATCAATCAAGGTGTCGGAATTCTGGACGTTGATCGAAGTAGTGACGGAAGCCAGCGCGAGTGTCACTGAGTACTGTGTCGGAATAGCAGAACGAATCTCGACCGGCGCAGAGACTTCCGCGAAGCCGGGCTGATCAATCTCCACTCGGTACAAGCCAAAGGGCAAGCGCTTGGCTACGAGGTTCCCCGCGTCGTCGGTGCTCAGCGTGCTGTGAAAGTCGTTGATCTCGCTGACTAGTTCAACCGGAGCCTTGACTCCCAATCCTTCAGGATCGGTCACCTTAAGCCGCAATTCTCCGGTGTTGCTCTGCGCCATCAGCGGCAGAGCAAACAGGAGAATCACGAAATAGCGTAGGCTCAGCATTGGTACCACAGGGGAAGTTTTATGCTAACAGCTTGAGGGGAAGAAAGATCGGTTACGCGAGTACTAGCATCCAGGACACAAGCTGCACAAAGAGATCTTGGTGGTCCTTCGTGGACCTTCGTGTCCCTTAGTGGTAAATGCCTTTCTGAGCCGCTAAAACTTCCACCGCGTCGACTTACTCTGAAAGTGCTTTTCCCACATGGCGAACACAATGACTGGACGCACGGCAAACACCGGCTCTTTCATCGAAAGGATGTCGTCCTTCATCCCACCCATGTCGAACTTGTACTTCTTCTCGTACACGGGCAGAAACTTCTTCCGTGACGCAACATCAGCAATTTCGGCGATGCCCTCGACAATGATGGCTTCGTGCGCCTGCTCAGTTGCGACGATGCAGTGCAGATTCTTTGCCAGATTCCGGGCCTTCCGCGATTTGCTTCCGGTGCTGAACAGAAATCGGCCGTCCTGCCACAATCCCCAGACCACCATCGTGTGCGGAGAGCGATCTGGCTTGACCGTTGTAATCCAGTAGTTGTGGGACTTTTTCAGCCGCTGCTCGGCAAACGACCACGGCAGCAATCCCTTGGTTCCCTTGGGGAATCCATAGCCCGACGCCTGCGGACGGCTGGCCTTGGGTGCAGACACCTTTTTCTTCTTAGCCATAAAACCTCGGTCATCTCAACTCAGAGGTCACTGAGCGACACCGGCAAGTCCATGAAACTCTACGTCCTCCGTGTCTATCGTTTGCAGCCCGTTTACAAGTTTTTCTTCGTCCACTGATCGAGACGATCGAGAGCCTGCTGCAGATTCTCCAACGAATTGGCCACGCTGAATCGCAGATAGCCTTCGCCGAATTCTCCGAATGCCGTTCCCGAAAGAGCGGCGACTCCAGCTTGCTCCAGGATCGCGTCGGCCAGCGGCTTCGATTTCCATCCTGTCTGCTTGACGTTCGGGAAGACGTAAAACGCTCCCTTCGGCATGCGGCAGGAGAATCCCTTGATCTTGTTCAGCCCGGCAACGAAAACATCGCGACGCCGCTGGAATTCGTCGCGCATGTGATCGACGGAAGCCTGATCGCCGCGAATTGCCTCGATCCCCGCGACCTGCGTGAAGCTTGCCGTGCAGGAGTTTGAATTCGTCATCAGGCGAGTCATATGAGCAGCGAGGTCTGGACGCATCACGCCGTAACCCATTCGCCACCCCGTCATCGCGTAGGTCTTCGAAAAGCCGTCGAGCAGGATCGTGCGCTCCTGCATTCCGGGAACTGACATGATCGAGAAATGCTCTCCGCCATCAAAGAGCAAGCGGCTGTAGATCTCGTCGGACAGCACCATGATGTTGCGATCGCCGATGGCCTTCGCAATTTGCTCGATGTCGCGACGCTCCAGAACTCCGCCCGTAGGATTCTGCGGCGAGTTCAGGATGATCAGCCTTGTCCGGTCGTTGATGAGGGAAGCCAGTTCGTTCACATCAAGGGAAAAGTCGCGGTCCTCCCGCAAGTGGATCGGCACTGCGCGTCCGCCAACGTAGTGGATCATCGACTCGTAGATCGGGAATCCGGGATTCGGATAGATAACTTCGTCACCTTCGTCGATCAGGGCGAGGATGGTGAAGAAGATGATTGGCTTTCCACCCGGGACCACGACAACTTCGTCACTGCTGACTTTCACGTTGCGCGTTCGGCTCACGTATTCCGCGAGAGTTTGCCGCAGATCAGGCAATCCTGCGGAAGGTCCGTAATGCGTCCAGCCTTTGCGAAGCGCATCCACGCCTGCATCGACCACGTTCAAAGGCGTGTCGAAGTCGGGCTCGCCGATCTCCAGATGAATGATGTTCTTGCCTTGACGCTCCAGCATGCGCGCTTTGTTCAGCACCTCGAACGCGGTTTCTGTGCCCAAACGCGACATGCGGCGGGCGAGCTGCAATTCGTATTGCGTGGCTCTCTCCATGGCGGACAAATTCTCCCGTAAGGCAAACGGCTCATTATACCTCTGCGGGACCGCTGGTCCTTCCGCCAAAACCTGATCGTCGACTCAAGTAGACTCGATTCAGTAAAGGAGAAATCCGGTGAGTTCATACCTCGAGGAACTGTTCGCACATCAGGAGTGGGCCGATGCGGAGCACTGGCGCGCATTTGAGTCGCATTCTCCAGCACTGGACGACAGAGCGATTCGCGAACGGCTGTTCCACATCCACATGGTGCAACACGCATTCTTGTACATGACGGGTCCGCGCACGTCGCAATTCGTCCTTGACAAGATGGATGATTTTCCGAGCGCTAGCAGATCTAAAGAAATATGGACAGCAAGGTTTGGCAGATCTGAACTCCCAGCTGAAGGCGGCGACTGCCGAGCGACTCGAACAGACGATCGAGATTCCGTGGTTCAAACCTCCGGCAACGATCAGCGTGCGACAGGCGCTGACACAGGCTGCGATGCATAGTCACTATCATCGCGGGCAGAATGCGACGCGGCTGCGGGAGTTGGGCGGAATTCCGCCGATGACAGACTTCATCGCGTGGCTGCACAAAGGCAAACCTGCGGCTCAGTGGGAATGAGTTGGGACAACCAGACTACGTTCGTCAGTCGGAGACGCTGTGCTCTTCGTTCTGCGAACGGAGGACGCGGTCGACCGAGTAAGGCGCTCTGCGGCTGGGTTCGTGGTAGTGACGAACCTGCATCTCGCCGAGCAGTCCGATCGCCAGAAGGTTTAGCCCGCCAATCAGCAATCCCAAAACAGCCATCATCAAGGGACCGTGAGTCGCCATGATATGAACGTGGCGCAGGAACTTTTCGACGCCGAGCCACGCGACCAGCGCGCTGCCGGCGAAGATGCTCATCATGCCGATGGTGCCGAAGAAATGCAGTGGCCGCGATAGATAGCGCAGCAGAAAGCGAATCGTGAGCAGATCGAAGAACACGCGGAAGGTGCGCGTAATGCCGTAATGCGAGACGCCGCGCTCGCGGTTCACGTTGCGGATCGCTACTTCGCAAATCGGTCGCGCCATGCCACGAGGCCAGCGCGGGAATGAAGCGGTGAAGTTCACCGTACAGCGGAACCTGCTCAAGAATGTCGCGGCGGTACGCTTTGAACGTGGTGCCGAAGTCGTGGATATCGACGCCGCTGATCTTGGCCATCATCCAGTTGGCAATGCGCGAGGGAATGCGGCGCATCCAGAAATTGTCGACGCGGTTCTTGCGCCATCCGCTGACGATGTCGTAACCGGCAGCAATCTTTTCCAGAAAGATGGGAATGTCGTTGGGATCGTGCTGCAGATCGCCATCCATGGCGATGATGTATTCCCCGCGCGCGTGATCGAATCCGGCGGCAAGTCCTGCAGTCTGACCGAAGTTGCGCCGCAGTTTGACCACCGTCACGCGACTGTCGACCGCCGCGATCTCGCGCAGCATGGCGAAGGTGTGGTCGCTTGATCCGTCGTCTACTAAAACGATCTCGAACGTCTCGCCATGAGCTTCCATCACTACTTTTAGGCGATCGTAAAGATCGGTGACGTTCTCCTGCTCGTTATGTAGAGGTACAACGATGGAGTACTTTGGCACGATTCTTTTATTATAGCCCGAAGAACGGGCCGATTTGGAGTAGTTCGTTGTCAATTGGGTTCGCTGCCATTAAATCGTGGGTTCATCTCTGCGGATGTTTCAGGCGTCCTTACAGGACGCATCCCGATTTGTCTCGGATTCCCGGCGCTGGAAGCGCCGGGCTATTTTCGGTCGTCCCTACGGGACTTTCTTGACAGCCCTTTGGGCTCTGCCCTTCAGCTTTCTCGACTGCACTTCGGCTTTCCGACCGCGTTTGGGCTTTCTCGACGACGCTTCGGTTTCCCGACCGCGCTTCGGGACTTTATGCAGGGCTATTTTCCAGATTTTTTCTTACGGTTCGGCGGTGAATTTCCCCAAGAAAATAATTTCGGGATGATCGAAGAATGATGACTCTTTCAGCGTGCCGATTTGGGAAATCGGGGATTGTCGGGGTATCCCCCTTCCCCTCCCCCTCTTGGAAGCCTTGACTAGCATGGGTTCTGCAAAAACTGTCCGCAAAATCTTGAGCGCCTGGGGGCTAGGGGTCAAACTATTGAAAGCGAAAGAGTTAGTGCAGTTTTTTTGCGGAGATAGCCTGCACTGCCTCCGCCTTGACGAGGATGGACTGTTTTGAATTTGGGTCAACGTTAGATGTCACACCCAGCTGAGGAAAACTCAAGGGCGTCTCACTTCCAATATCAGGTCAAGTATCAGGTCAAGCTAGCAAGGGCAGTGTTGAGCTGCGACAGATCCTGCGCAATTTCCCTGAGATTGAACACGAGCGCCCAGAACGGAAGCATACGGTCGAGGGCAAACGGAGCGGTCGCGCGCTGAGCGCGCAGCCTCGCGAGATCGGCATCAAGGCTGTCGATGGCGGTTTTCAGCGAGGTGGTGTCCACCACGTCCTTGCTGCCTCTCAAGGCCTCCGCCAACGAACTGAAGGTATTCACCGTGGCTTCGGCCAGAATCGGCAAAGACGGCAAAAGACCGGGCTCGACGCGGGCATGCACGTAGAGGGACCGGTCCTCAGCCATTGCGGTCAGGCGGCGACGAAGCTGGTCGCTAGAATCGACGAACTGGCGATACGCAACCTGATTGAAACGAGAGAATGCGATTTCGCTGCGGGCCTCGTCCATTTGCTGGGTGATGCCGCGGCGCAGGTCATGGAGCTTGCGATCAAGTTCGTGCACCTCGCGCTCGTTGTCGACTCCTTCGAGCGCGGCCGCGGTCACCGCACGATAGAGCACCCCGGCTCCGTCGATGATGTTGGCAATTTTCTGGCGCAAGGCAACACGGGCTCGAACCGGCCACAGCAGCGCTCCTACGGTGAAGGCAACGAACGCGCCCTCAATGGTGTAGATGACGCGGAGCCATGCCATGTGCCCAGGTTCTCCTTGGCCGCCGAATACGAGGATGAGCGCTGCGGTAAATCCGGCGGCGGTGAACGCGGGATGGAGAACCGTCAGGTAGGCGAAGAAGCTTGCCAGGATGAACAGGACGATACCCGCTCCCACCGGTCCGTCTCCGAGAACAGGGATCAACATCGCGGCGGCGATGGCTCCGCAGGTTGATCCGATAGTGCGATAGAGCGCCGCCTTCCACGCCGCGCCGAGATTGGCCTGGGTCACAACCAGCGCGGCGAATACCGCCCAGTAACCCTGGTGTAGATGGAATCCGGTGTAGATCGCGTAGGTGATGGTGCCGGCGAGTCCGGTCTTGATGCCTTGCTTCAGCGCCGAAGACTCGCTAGACCAGAATGAAGGAGCAGGCGGGGATGATTGAGCGATCGGCAGCGGAGGATTGGCAGACGCCATGCGGGGATTATAGCGGCGAGCTTCTCTGCCCACATTCCACTGTCTCGGGAAGCGCGTTTAGGCGATCCAGCCGCCGCCTACTACCGTGTCGCCGTCGTAGAAGACTGCGGCCTGGCCTGGAGTGATGGCCCGCTGTGGTTCGTCGAAGGTGGCAACGATTTCGTCGTTGGCGGCGCGCTCGATGGTCGCTGGTGCGGGTTCGTGGCGGTGGCGAATCTTTATGGTGACACGCATCGGATCGCGAAGTTCGTCGACCGAGATCAGATTCACTCGGCGCGTGCGCAGCGTGCGGGTGTACAAGTGCTCGTCGCTACCGACGATGACCTGCTTATTCGCTCCGCTGATCTGGATGACATACAGAGGCGATCCGGTGGAGACGCCCAGTCCCTTGCGCTGGCCGACGGTGAAATTGTGAATGCCGGTGTGCTCACCGATAACCTCACCGTTTGTGGTCACGAGGGCGCCAGCGGTGTCGGGGAGCGATTCGCCCTGCTCGGCGAGGTAGGCATCGATGAAACGCTTGTAGTCGCCGCCGGGCACGAAGCAGATTTCCTGCGAGTCGGGCTTTTCGGCGAGAGCGAGACCCTGGTTGCGAGCGAGTTCGCGCACCTCGGGCTTGGTCATGTCGCCTAGAGGAAATAGTGTCCGGCTGAGCTGATCCTGGGTCAGGCCGAACAGGAAGTAGGTCTGGTCCTTGCTGTGGTCGGCAGGACGCTTGAGAAGCCAGCGTCCTCTCGGATCGTCGTAGGCCACACGCGCATAGTGTCCGGTTGCAACGCGCTCAGCGCCAATCTGCTGAGCCACAATCAGAAGCTGATCAAACTTCAAGTGATTGTTGCAGAGGCTGCAAGGGATGGGAGTCCGTCCGGAAAGGTACTCCTCGACGAATGGACGAACCACGTCGCGCTCGAAGCGATCCTCATGATTGACGACGTAGTAAGGGATGCCGAGATGCTGAGCGACGCGGCGGGCATCGTAGACGTCGTCGAGGGAGCAGCAGCGTCCGGTGACCTGCTCGGGCATGCCTTCGTGTCCAGCAAGACGGCGCTGGTTCCAGAGCTGCATGGTGAGGCCGATGAGGTTGTGGCCCTCGGCGCGGAGCATGGCTGCGACGGTGGAGGAATCTACACCGCCCGACATGGCTACCGCGATTGTGTCTCTTGGCATGCGATGGTTTTTGGCTCTTAGCTTTTGGCTCTTAGCTCTTGGCTTCTAGCCTCTAGCTTTTAGCTTCTGCGTCTCGTCGATTGCTTTTTGGATGTTTTCTGTTCTCTTCTTGTACGTCGGCGACAGGTTTCGCAGGCGCGCCACGGTTTCGGGTACAAGCGCCAACGCGACGTCGATATCTTCTGCGGTCGTCTGCTTGGCCAGGCTGAAGCGGATGCTGGATCGTGCCTGGTCTGGGCGAAGGCCCATCGCAATCAGGACATGCGATGGTTCGATTGCGCCGGATGAACACGCCGCACCGGTGGACACGGCCAGTCCTTTTAGATCGAGAGCGATGACCAAGGATTCACCTTCCACGTGATCGAATCGAATGTTGGTCGTGTTGGGCACGCGCGCCGTCTGGTCTCCGTTAACTAGTGCGTCGTCGACTTGGGCGAGAATTCCCTTCTCGAGACGATCGCGCATGGCCGCCATCTTCGCGTCGTCGCCGCGCTGCAGGCCTTGCCTTGCCATCCATGCCGCTTTGCCAAGACCGACTATTCCAGGCACGTTCTCAGTTCCGGCGCGGCGGGAGCGCTCGTGACGGCCTCCGTAAAACAATGGCCGGAGCTTCGTTCCCTTCTTCAAATAAAGCGCGCCGACACCCTGGGGCGCATTGATCTTGTGTCCGGAGATCGTGAGCGCGTGGCAGCCGATTCGGGCTAGGTCGATTTCAACTTTGGCTGCCGCCTGCACGGCGTCGGTATGAAAGGCGACGCCGGCCTCGGCGGCAATCGTTCCGATCTCGGCGACTGGCTGCAGCGCTCCAGTTTCGTTGTTCGCCATCATGATGGAGATGAGCTTTGTCTTTGGGCGCAGCGCGCGTTTCACGTCGGCGGGATCGACCAGTCCGCGTCCGTCGACAGGCACGGTGGTGACTTCGCATCCCACTTGTTCGAGATGCTTGGAGGCGTGGAGCACCGCGTGATGCTCGATGCTGGAGGTGATCACGTGATCGCCCGGTTCGATCAGTCCTGAGATCGCAAGATTGTCGCCCTCGGTTCCACCGCTGGTGAAAATGATCTCCGACGCACGGCAGCCGAGGAGCTCTGCAACGGATTCGCGGGCGTCCTCGACGGCCGCACGAGTGTCCTGCCCGTGACTATGGATGGAAGAGGCGTTTCCGAAGCGCTCCAAAAAGTAGGGGCGCATTGCCTCGAAAACCTCAGGCAGTACAGGCGTGGTGGCGTTGTTGTCGAGGTAAATCCGGTGCATACAGATGCCGCTTCTATTCTACAGGGGACGCTTGGTTTGCTTGGAGAGCTTTTGGCTTTCCGACTGTCTGCAAACACTGCCGGGCTTTGCCCGGCTGGACAGCCGAGGGCGGCTGTCCCCACATAGGTGTTGCAATGGACAAGCCACGACCACCAATTAACGCTGGTCGATTTGGACGTACTGATTTGGGTAGGCGGGACCGAGGTAGTCGGCGCGGGGGCGGATCAGGCGGTTGTCGTCCAGTTGCTCGATGACGTGGGCGGCCCAGCCGCTGATACGGGAGATAGCGAAGATCGGGGTGAACAGATCGACATCGATTCCCAGCGTGTGGTAGGTGGAGGCGGAGTAGAAGTCCACGTTGGCGTTCAGCTTCTTGTCGGCCTTCACGAACTCTTCGATCTTGTGCGAGATGTCGAACCACTTGCCCTGTCCGCTGGAGTTGCCGAGGTCGCGAGACATGACGCGCAGATGCGTGGCGCGGGGATCTTCGGTGTGGTAGACGCGGTGTCCGAAGCCCGGAACTTTCTTTTTCTGAGCCAACATGCCTTTGACGTAATCGATGGGATCGGCGCCAGATTCGTCGATCGCCTCCAGAATATGAAACACGGCTTCGTTTGCGCCGCCGTGCAACGGCCCCTTCAGCGCGCCGATGGCGGAGGTGATCGCCGAGTGCATGTCGGAGAGAGTGGCAGCCGTTACTCGCGCTGCGAATGTGGAAGCGTTGAGCTCGTGGTCCGCATGAAGGATGAGCGCGATATCGAGCGCACGCTCGGCGGTCGGACTGGGATGCTTTCCGTTCAGCATCAGCAAGAAATTGGCGGCGTGCGAAAGGGAATGATCCGGCTCGACGACCTGATGCCCTTTGCGGATGCGGTCGTATGCCGCGACGATCATGGCAATCTGAGACGTCAGGCGGATTGCCTTGTCCACATTGGCTTTGCGGTCGTTGCTCTTTTCCTCGGGATCGTAGAAGGAGAGGGCCGAAACGGCGGTGCGCAGCACGTCCATGGGAAGGGCGTGGCGGGGGGCGTTGCGGAGCAGAGTGATGATGGAGGCGTCGACCTTGCGCTCCTCGGCTAGGCGGTCATGCAGCTCGCGAAGTTCGCGGCGCGAAGGAAGCTTTCCGAACCAGAGCAAATAGCAGGTTTCCTCGAAGTTGGAGTGGTCGGCGAGTTCGTGGATGTCGATGCCGCGATAAGCGAGAACGCCGCGTTCTCCGTCGATGTAGCAGATCTTGGAGTTGGCAGCAACCACTCCCTCGAGTCCCTTCGAGGGCTGAGTTGAGGACACGCTAGGCATTCGATTCTCGCTTCGGCTCAGGGATTTGCGTTGCGACCGCGCGAGGAGGTACGCGGGATTGCAACCTTTTCTTATACCTGAAACGAATCGAAGTTTCCAACCTTCGGCCCAGCGCGGCTTTGCGAACAAAAGCTACAACCCATTCACCACTAAGGGCACGAAGGTTCACTAAGGGAACCTTTTCTTGCTTCGCGAGTTGTCGCTCTCCCATTTTGCCATCGCGGTTTTCGGGGGCGTATCATAAAGAGTTTGCTCACCCTCCCCCGCGTCGCTGTGCACGTTCGTCATATTCCTCATGGAGGAACCACGCCAATGAAGCGCCTCTTTCTCTACCACTACTGTCTGTTATTTTCATTTTTTCTACTTTCTCGTCCGCCGACGAAGGCATGTGGCTGTACAACGAGGCCCCCAAAGCCAAGATCAAAGCCAAGTATGGGTTCGAGTTGACCCAGGAATGGCTGGATCATGTGCGGCTGTCGTCAGTGCGGTTCAACAATGGCGGATCAGGGTCGTTCGTTTCGGCGGATGGTTTGACTTTCACGAATCATCACGTGGGAGCGGGCTGTGTACAGCAGCTTTCGACCGAAGGGCATGACTACATTAAGACCGGGTTTTACGCGAAGACGCAAGCCGACGAGGCGAAGTGTCCAAACCTGGAATTGAATCAGCTGGTGGGGATTGAAGACGTCACGTCCAAAGTAAATGCCGGTGTGAAGCCAGGGATGTCGGCGGCGGAGGCGGGACAGGCTCAGCGGAGCGCGATGTCTGAGGTGGAGAAGACGTGCTCGACTTCGACGGGGCTGCGGTGCGACGTTGTGACGTTCTACTCGGGGCAGGTTTACAACCTTTACAAGTACAAAAAGTACACGGACGTGCGACTGGTGTTCGCGCCGGAGTTTGATATCGCGTTCTTTGGAGGCGATCCCGACAACTTCACCTATCCACGATACGACCTCGACATCACGTTCTTTCGCGTCTACGAGAACGACAAACCGGCGCACCTGGATCACTATCTGAAATGGTCGGCGACCGGCGTGAAAGATGGCGATTTGATTTTTGTGTCGGGACATCCGGGAAGCACCGGCCGGCTGCTGACGATGGCGCAACTGGAGTTCATGCGGGATGTGCAGTATCCGTCGCTGCTGAAACTGTTCGCGCGGCGTATCGCCCTGCTGCAAGAGTTCAGCAAACAGTCGGAAGAGAACGCGCGCATTGCGAAGGAAGACATTTTCAGCTTGCAGAATTCGCAGAAGGCGATCACCGGGTACCAGTCGGGCTTGCTCGACAAGACGATCATGGACAAGAAGGGCGCAGACGAAGCGGCACTGCGGGCAGCTTTCAAGGCCGATTCGAAGAACGCGGCAGGCGGCGATCCGTGGGAAGAGATTGCACAGGCAATCAAGACGCAGCAGACGATCTATCCGAATCTTCTTTATCTTGAGCGCATGCGGGGATTCGCGTCGCACCTGTCGCAGATTGCGAAGTTCCTCGTCCGGGCGGCGGACGAAAAGCCGAAGCCGAACGGGGAGAGGATGCGGGAATTTCGGGATTCCGCACTTCCTTCCCTGGAACAGCAGTTGTTCTCGAGTGAACCGATCTACAAGTCCTTGGATACGGTGTTGCTGACGGATTCCTTGAGCGAAATGCAGGAGGCTCTGGGCAAGGACAATCCAGATGTGCAGAAGGTTCTGCAAGGGAAAACTCCGGCGGACGCGGCGAAGGAGTTCATCGCCAATACGAAAGTGGATGACGTGGCCGTGCGCAAGCAGCTTTATGAGGGCGGAAAGGCTGCCATCGATGCGAGCACCGATCCCCTGATCGTGGCGATGCGGGTGATCGATCCGGCAGCGCGGGCGGCACGCAAAGAGTTTGAGGATAAGGTGGATTCCGTTGTGCGACGGGATGGAACCGCGATTGCGAAGGCGCGGTTCGCGCAGAGCGGCTTTACGCAGCCTCCCGATGCTACATTCACCCTTCGCCTGAGCTATGGCGAGGTGAAGGGATATCAGCAGAACGGTAAGACGATTCCTTTTGCCACGAACATGGGCGGAGCCTACCAGCACGCGGCCGAACACGGGGACAAGACCCCTTATCAATTGCCGGAGAGTTGGATGAAGGGGAAGACGAATGTCGACCTGAAGACACCGCTCAATTTCGTTTCGACGGCGGACATCATCGGAGGCAATTCCGGATCACCCACCGTCAACAAGAAGGGTGAAGTGGTGGGAATCATCTTCGATGGCAACATCGAGTCGCTGCCGTGGAACTTCGCTTACAGCGATACCCTGGGACGTGCTGTGTCGGTGGACTCACGGGGAATCCAGGAATCTTTGCGGAAGATTTACGCGGCCGGGGCTTTGGCTGACGAGCTTGCCGGGAAAAACGGCTTCGGCTGTTGCCGGCAAGTAGCGGACTTCCACACCAACATCTCTAGTCACTAAGGAAGCTACGCGCACCAGGGAAATCAAAAACCTTGGTGCGCTTTTGTCTGCTTGCTCGAATGCCTTCACGCTGGCCACAAGGTTAACGCCGTCTTGCTGAGTATTTGCTGCTGAATGGATTCGGATATGGGTAGGGCGCGGAAATCATCCAGATTCTTTTTGATATCCGGAACGCCGGGACCTGGCCAGTCTGTGCCGAAGAGCGTCTTGTGGGCAATTTCTTCGAGGCGCGGGAAATAGTTGAGCAGCGTCTTGGGCGGGATGCCGCTGATGTCCAGGTAGACGTTGGGATGTCGGCGGACGAGGAAGAAGGCTGTCTTCATCCAGAGCGGGCGGCCGCCGTGCGCTAAAAGAATTTTCAGCTTGGGGAAATCGACGGCGACGTCGTCGACATAGATTGGATCTCCATATTTGTTGCGCGCTCCCGGAAAGATGGACGTGCCGGTATGAAACATCACTGGGATGCCATTCGCTTCAGCCGCGCGATAGACAATCTCAAGTTCCTTGGCTCCGGTCAGGTAGTCGTTGGGAAACAGCAACTGATGCGGCGGATGAATCTTGATCATCTGGATGCCGAGTCGCAGGATCTGCTCGACGTCCGCCAGGACGTTGGTGGTGTGGCGAGGATGCAGGCTGCCACACGACAACAGGCGCTTTGGATTCTCCTTCACATAGTCGGCCACGAACTGGTTTACGCCGGCGGTGAATCCGATGACCTCGGGCGCGACGTAATTGATGAGCATGGCGCGGTCGATGCCGCTGGCGTCCATGAATTTGAGAAATGCGCGGGGAGACTTGCAGTATTCGACGATCTGATCGAAGTTCGGCCGCTTCTGTTTCATCAACTCCAGCGCGTGAGGCTTGAACATCTCCATCGGCTGGATATGGATGTGGCAGTCTGTGATCATGCTGTCCGGCTGGCCGGAGGAGCAAGGATAGCAGAGGATACGGCGGTTTTTTGGCGCTTCAGCTAATGGCTACTAGCTTCTAGCTACTAACTCCAACTTCTTCGCTCCGCTCTGCTTGCGTTGTCGATCGATCAATACAGCGGGACTTTGGGGTCCACTGCGCGCGACCAGGCGTCAATGCCGCCGCGCATCGACTGCGCATTTTCGAAGCCTTGTTGGCGCAGCCAGACTGTGACATTCATGGAGCGGACGCCGTGGTGGCAGAGCACGACGATGTGATCTTCAGGATCGAGTTCCTGATGCGCGCGGGATGGAATATCGCCCATGGGTATCAGTTTGGAGCCGGCGATGTTGGCGGCATCGAACTCCCATGGCTCGCGGACGTCGAGCAGAGTGAATGTCTGGGATGAATCGAGCTTGGCTTTGACTTCTTCGGGAGTAATTTCGTAGTCCATCGCGAGCTAACGTCCCTTCCAATCCGGTTTTCGCTTTTCGATAAAAGCCTGGACGCCTTCCTGCGCGTCTGCGGTCTTCATCAATTCGTCGAGATAGACCTTCTCTGCGCGGGCAAGGCCTTTGTCGAAGTGCATCGAGTCCCAGGCATAGGATGCCTTCTTGGCCATTGCCAGAGATGCCGGACTCAGCGACAGTATCTGAACGACAGACTCTTCGACGGCGGAAGTCAAATGAGGCTCCGGAACAGCGCGAGTCGCCAGACCTATGCCTGCAGCTTCCCTTCCGGTGAGCGCACGGCCAGTCAGAATCAACTCGGCGGCACGTTTCTGTCCGACCAAGGCGGCCAAGGCTGTGCACGCAACCGGCGGATAACATCCGAGCTTGATCTCGGGAAATCCCCACTGCGCATCATCGGCGGTGAAGACTATATCGCAGACCATCGCCAGTTCTGCGCCGCCGCCGAGACAGTGTCCGTGTACTGCGGCGATGGTCACCTTCCTGGACGCGACCATCGTCCGAATCACGCCGTGAAAGGCGGCAATCATGTCGCTGACTTTGTCGGGAGTGTGGGCGGCAACGTCGACGCCCGCGGAAAATGCCTTCCCTTCTCCACTCAGCACCGTCAGGCAAACATCTGGATTCGCCTCGATCTGGGCGAACGTGCGCGCCGAGCTCTTCCATCATCGGAATATCGATCACGTTCAGCGGCGGATTCTGCAACAGGATTCGAGCCACCGCTCCGTCAATTCGTAGAGAGAGTCGTTCGAGCTTCGCATCCAAGGGCGTGGTCGTCATGAGTTGTTACACCATGGGTCGTTACAAATTGATCGCGGACTTCCTTACTTCGCCGATCGTCGACAGTGGGTCACGGGCGCCCGTCTTCTCAGCAATCCACTTCTTTTCATTCTGAATAATTTCGAGCAGCAATTTCTTGTCGGCCGCAGCAGGCATGTAGTCTTTGAGATGCTCTTCGTAGGCGCGATCGTCGAGAAGTTCGCCGGTCTGCGCGTGGAATTTCTGATTCGCCCAGCGGCCGATGAAACGGTTGAACTTGATATCCGGGGCATACAGCTTCGCCTCGCCGGGCTTCAGAACGTGGTTGAAGCGTTCGATTAATCCCGCGACCTCGTCGCGATAGAGATTCCGGTTGTAGTCGTTCAGGTCGTCGAGATCGACGGCTTTCTCGTTCTTCGGCTCGTCGTAGCGTCCCTTGATCCCCCAGACGTAGGCCCAGTGCGCCGAGGAGGAATGATCCGTGCCGAACAGGTCGTAAGAGCTCGAGAGCCACTTGTTGAGATATTTCTGGATGAGCCATCCCGGAATCACTCCGGCTTCGACGATGCGGCGCAGGCCGTCGTTGCCGGTGCCCATGTGGAAGGCTTCTTCGCGAAGCATGTAGGACATCGAGCGTCCCAGCGGCGCGAAGGCGGAATACTTCAGCATCTGGAGCTGGAACTTGCCATCGCGATCGACGAAGTCGGTGTAGGTGAAGAAATCCATCCAATTGTCGACGTCGACGTTGAAGGCTCCAAGCAGTCGCTTGTTCTCAAAGGCACGGCGCTCGAGCATCTTCTGCGCTTCGACCTTTCCGGAGTAGCCGAAGTGATCGACGAGTAGGGCGCACATCTGCCATCCATGACGCATCTCTTCGATCATCACGCGGGTGATGGCGCGGCGATCCCAATCGGTAGGAGCGTTGTCGAGCAAGTTGCGCTGCTGCTCGACGCTGGCGAACTCGGTGTCACCCTGGTAGACGATCATGTTCATGAGCGCGTCGCGCATCTGCTGGGTGGGAATCTGGCGCAGATTCTCCCACTTGCGACGGCCCTTGTAGTGGCCGAATTCGATGTCCTCGTTGTCGATTGCGCCGTAGAGCGTATCGAACTTGAAGGCCTCGATGTCATCGGTGTTGACGCCGATTTCCTTGCGCCAATCGTTGAACAGGCCGATCCAGTCACTGAAGGTTCCGATTTTTGCTACTTTTCCGGGCATAAATCCACTCCTCAATAAGCACACAGGGGCTGAAGCCCAATCTATTCGCGATCGCGTATGGCATGGCTAAAGCCATGCCCTTCCCGGAATCGCCTTTAACTCATGTTCAGCCACACCGTTTTCAGTTCGGTGTAGTGTTCCATCGCATGCGCGCCCAGTTCACGGCCGAAGCCGGAACTCTTATATCCGCCGAAGGGTAGCGACGCGTCCATCAGGCCATAGGTATTGATCCACACCGTGCCTGCCTTCAGGCGGCGCGAGACGGTGTGAGCTTTTTTCACGTCGCGAGTCCAGACGGCGGCGGCCAGACCGTACGGATTGTTGTTCGCTTGTTCGATAACCTCGTCGATGTCGTCGAAGGTTAAGACTGAGAGGACGGGTCCGAAAATTTCTTCGCGAGCGATCTTCATGTCGTTCTTTACTTCACCGAAGATTGTGGGTTCGATGAAGAATCCCTTGTCGCCGTTGACTGAAACACGGTTGCCGCCAGCCACCAGCTTGGCACCGTCTTTCTTTCCTGCCTCGATAAAGCCGAGTACGGTCTGCATCTGCTCCTGGCTGACGATCGCACCGAGTCGTGTTTTGGGATCGAGCGGATCAGCCGGGCGCATCTTGGAAGCACGGGCCGCCAGCTTTTCGGTGAACTCATCTTTCAGCTTGGTTTCGAGAAAAAGCCGCGATCCTGCGTTGCAGACTTCCCCTTTGCCGTAGAAGATGCCGTTAATCGCGCCTTTCACGGCGCTGTCGACATCAGCGTCCGCGAAGACGATGTTGGGAGACTTGCCGCCGAGCTCCAGAGTGACGCGCTTCAGGGTATCGGCCGCGCCGCGCATGATTTCTTTGCCGACGGCGGTCGATCCAGTGAACGCGATCTTATCGATGCCGGGATGGGCGACGATGGCCTTTCCGGTCTCGGGGCCGCCGGTGAGGATATTGACGACTCCGGCAGGAAATCCGGCTTCGACGACCAGCTCTCCAAACTTGAGCGTAGTTAGCGGAGTCTGCTCCGCCGGCTTCAGGATGAGCGTGTTCCCGCAGGCCAGTGCTGGACCCACTTTCCAGGAGGCGAGCAACAGTGGAAAATTCCACGGAACGATGAGGCCGACGACCCCTACCGGCTCGCGAAGCGTGTAGGTGAACGCAGTTTCAAAGGTGTTGACGGTTTCGCCATGGATCTTGGTGGCGAGTCCCGCGTAGTAGCGCAGGACGTCGATCACCATCGGCATGTCGACGTAGCGCGATTCGAAGATGGGCTTACCGTTGTCGATAGTTTCGAGTTCGGAAAGTTCGTCGATGTTCTTTTCGACCAGGTCGGCAAGCTTCCAGATCAGGCGTCCGCGCTCGCTGGCCGACATCTTGCGCCAGGGACCGTTGCGGTCTTCGAAGGCGCGCCGTGCGGCGCCGACTGCGGCGTCGACATTCGCGGCAGAGGCGTCCGCGATCTGGGTGAGGACTTCGCCTGTGGCAGGATTGATCGTTTCGAACCGCTTCGAGGCGTCGACCCATTCACCATTGATGAGCAATTTTCCGGGTTTAAGATTTGCTTTTGTCGCTGTCAGCATCCGATATCCTTGATGAGTGAGCAGCCGGGCATTCGCCCGACGGACAGCCGAGGTCGACCGTCCCCACACAAGCTATTTCGCCTTAAATATGGCCGGGCGCTTTTCTACGTATGCTGCCAGGCCTTCTTTTGCGTCTTCGCTCTGGAACAGGATTTGCTGATTCTCGCGCTCGACGGCGAGGGCAGACTCCATCGGGATCTCCCATCCGGTCTGGACGGCGCGCTTGATTCGGCCGACGGCCTTGGCTGCCTTGTTGGGCGGGCAAAACTGGCGAGCATATTCCATGATCGCCTCCATGAAACCTTCGCGCTCGAAGATGTCGTTGACGATGCCGAACTCCTGCGCCTCTTCAAACGAGAAGGTGTTGCCGGTAACCATCAGCTCGATGGCTTTGCTCTTTCCCACGAGGCGAGAGAGGCGTTGCGTGCCGCCCGTTCCGGGGAGGACACCGAGGTTGACTTCGGGCAGGCCGACCTTGCCGGCATCGCGGCGAGCGATTCGGATATCGGCGGCCATGGCGATCTCGAGTCCCCCACCGACGCAATGGCCGTTGATGGCAGCAACCACAAGCTTGGGCGTGTGTTCGAGGCGCAGCAGCATCTCGTTGGCATGGAGGCAGAAGTAATACTTGAAGGTAGGATCGACGCTCGACAGCATCTTGATGTTCGCGCCGGCGGAGAAAAACTTGTCACCCGCGCCGGTCAAGACGATGACGTAGACATCGTTCTCCATGCGCGCTCTCAGGATAGCGGCATCGAGCTGCTGGTTCATCTCGTAGGTGTAGGTGTTCGCGGGGGGATCGCACATTTCGATGATCGCCACTCCGCCGTCGGTTCGATAGTTAACCAGCTGCTTTGCGCCTTCACCGGTCGTCGGCTGCATTGTTGTCGCCATAAAATGACTCCTTGATTCGGAATATCGAAATCTGAAATCTACACTTTGGCCCTATTCTTGCGCTATCGCTCCTTGCGGCCCTTGGCGCCGGACATCACTCCGCGGAGGAAAATGTCGCCCATCTCCTGGGCAATCGACTTTGCGTCGGCGTCCACGCGCGGGTTGTGCCAGGTATAAATCCAGTTCATCATGCCAAACAAACTCAGCACCGCAATGCGCGTTGAAACCTGGAGAGTGCGGTTACTCTTCAGGTCGTCGATAAGGCCGACGCAAATACGGTAGTACTCGCGCTTGATTGCGGCAACTTCGGAGCCGAATCCGTTCTTGAGCGCCTCGGCTTCGTGAGACAGAACCTTCATGGCCGCCTGATTCGCCAGGAAATACTCGAGATGGTTCAGGATGAAAATGCGAACGCGCTCTTGGGGATCGTCGACGTGATCGAGACGGGACTTCAAGCGCTCCACGATCGTCGTGAATGTGTGCTTCTGGATAAGGTAGAGGAGACGCTCTTTCGACTTGAAGTAATAATAGAGCCCGGCGAGGGACATCCCGCTCTCGCGCGAAAGATCGCGCATGGATGCGCCTTCGTATCCCTTCTTGCAGAAGACTTCGGCGGCATGCGACAGGATCTCGGCGAGACGACGATCGTAACGAGTCTCAGGACCGGGTGCGGCGCGGCGCTGGGAGCGTGCTACTCGCGTGGCTGTGGAAGGAGTTCCCATAATCCCGTGCGCGGATAATTCGAACGTTCGTTCTAATAGAGTATACGCCCGGTGTGATCCTGATCACAAGCAGGGTATCCCCTTGTTTTAGCAGCTTCTGGCTTCTATCGAGGAGATCGAGGGCCTAGCTAGTTTCTGACATTCTCCATCAGTCGCTCGACCTCCGCTTTCTGCGTGCCGGTCAGCGGAAGGAACGGGAGGCGAGAAGGTCCGCCGTAGTAGCCGTTGAGGTCCATCGCGTACTTCAGGCCCGGGATGCCGAATTCTCCACCGACGCGTTGGGCGGCTTCGGAGATGCGCTGCTGCTTGAGGCTCGCCAAGCCGGCGTCCCCCTCTTTCCACGCGGCAAAAATTTCATAGCAGGCGGTGGGAGCTGGACAGGCAAATGCCAGGATCGCGCCGACGGCACCGGCGTCGAGAGATGGTTGTAGTTTGTGGGCGGCGCCGACGAGGACCTGGAATCCAATTTCCTTCTGGCGAGTCTTCATCTTGCCGACCACGCTGACAGCGGAGGACGAAGGCTTGGCCTCAGTCGCTCCGGACAAAACTCCAACGGGGATCAGTTCCCCGCCATTGTTGGCGTCTGCAGTCATGGCCGCCGCGAGCATGCGCGGCGTGGCAGCTTCGAAGGTCTCAGTCACGGTGGCGCTACGCTGGATGTGGCGGGTAGCAGAGACCATCTTGCGAACCTTCTCGACGTCGCCGCCCGATTCCTTGATGCCAATCAGGTTCGGATGTTCAGCCAGTTCGATGACGACCTCGGCGGGAATGTCGTATCCGGTGGCCTGCGGGAAGTTGTAGATGATCACGGGAAGCGGAGAGTGATCGGCTACGGAGCGATAAAACGCCAGTAGATTCGCAGGCGCCATCTGCTTCTTGTAGTAGTGCGGCGTGCGCACCATGGCGATGTCGTATCCGAGCTCGGCGGCGTACTCGGTGAGGCGAAGGGTCTCAATCGCCGACTCGACGCCCGTTCCCGCCACGAGAACTTTGCCTGGGGCAGCCGTCTCACGGGCGACTTTCAGGACGTCACGACGCTCCTGATCGGAGAGCATGATCGCTTCTCCGGTGGAACCGAGAACCACGATTCCCGACACCGGAGTGCGGGAAAAGCGCTCGACGTTCGATTCGAGCTTTTTGAAATAGATACTGCCGTCCGCATAAAGCGGCGTCGTGATGGGAGGAAGAATTCCTTGGAGCAGCATGACATTCAATTTTACTTCAAATGTCCGGCGGTCCCAGGGTTCGCGTCCAAAGACCCAAGAAGCGTTAACTACTAAGGACACGAAGTTACACGAAGGAAGGCCTCATGCCTTTCAGCGATTGACTGCTCTCTCTGCATGCAGATGTTGCAGGGCGCGAACGTTGACTTCTCCGCGCTGCAATGCCGCGATTCCTTCGGCGGCGGCGCGGGCCGCTGCCAGTGTTGTGATCGTGGGAATTCTTGCCGTCACGGCTGCCCGGCGGATCGCTTTTTCATCAAACCAGGGTTCCTGGCCTGTGGGCGTGTTGACTACCAGCTGAATGCGCTGGCCTTTGATGAAGTCGACGACGTTGGGGCGTCCTTCTTTCACTTTGTAGACCCGCTCCACGTTCATGCCGGCAGCCTCGATCACGTCGGCGGTGCCGGCGGTTGCGACCAGCTTGAAACCCATATCGACAAACTTGCGGGCGACCGACGCGACGTGACGCTTGTCGTGGTCGGTCACGCTGATGAACACGGCTCCTTGCGTGGGTAGCTTCTGTCCGGCAGCGACTCTGGGCTTTTGCGAAAGCTTCTCCGAAGTTGTCGGCGACACCCATGACTTCTCCGGTGGATTTCATCTCGGGGCCGAGGACGGTATCCACGCCGGGAAACTTATTCCACGGAAACACCGGCGACTTCACGTAGTAGTAGCTGCCCGTGTCGAGGTCGGCGCGCCGCTCGATGAAGTCGGGAAGGAATTCGCGGAGCTTGCGTCCGGTCATGAGACGCGCCGCAATCTTCGCCATCGGAACGCCGGTTGCTTTCGAGACATACGGAACGGTGCGAGAGGCGCGCGGATTTACCTCAAGAACGTAGACTTTCCCGCCCTCAGAACCGTTCCCTGTTTCGCCGCTTCGCCGCGGAATCGCAAACTGGATATTCATCAGTCCGACGACTTTCAGAGCCTTGGCCAGCTTGAAGGTGTATTCGCGCATCCGCTCAAGGAGGTTCTGCGGAATATCGACCGCAGGCAATACGCAAGAAGAATCGCCGGAGTGAATTCCAGCCTCTTCGATGTGCTGCATGATTCCGCCGATGACGACGTCGTCACCGTCAGAGAGTGCGTCGACGTCAACCTCGATCGCGTCTTCCAGGAAGTGATCGATCAATACCGGGCGATCGTGGGAGTATTCCACGGCCTCCTGCATGTAGCGGACGATGGATTGATCGTCGTAGGCGATGACCATGGCTCGTCCGCCGAGCACGTAGGACGGGCGAACGAGTACGGGATAGCCGATGCGACCCGCTCCTGCCACGGCCTCTTCAATCGATGTGGCCATGACTCCGGGAGCTTGAGGGATCTCCAGCTCTTCAAGCAGCTTGTTGAACTGTTTGCGGTCTTCTGCGAGATCGATCGACTCGGGCGATGTGCCGATGATTTTTACGCCCGCTTGTTTGAGCGGAAGCGCAAGGTTCAGCGGAGTCTGTCCGCCGAACTGAACGATCACGCCGACGTCCGCGCCTTTCGAAGTTTCATGCTGGTAGATGGCCCACACGTCTTCGAAGGTGAGCGGCTCGAAGTAAAGCCGGTCGCTGGTGTCGTAATCGGTGGAGACGGTCTCGGGGTTGCAGTTGATCATGATCGTCTCGTAGCCGTCGTCGCGCAGCGCGAATGAGGCGTGGCAGCAGCAGTAATCGAACTCAATTCCCTGCCCGATACGATTCGGTCCGCTGCCGAGAATGATCACTTTTTTCTTGTCGGTCGGGGCGGCTTCGTCCTCGTCTTCATAAGTCGAGTAGAGATACGGCGTGAAGCTTTCAAACTCCGCCGCGCAGGTGTCGACGCGTTTGTAGACCGGCAGGATGCCGTGCTTCTTGCGCAGGTGTCGAACTTTCTCCTGGCCGTCGAGTCTCCAGACCTGGGCGAGCCGCCCATCGGAGAATCCCATGCGCTTGCACTCGCGAAGCACGGCTGGAGGAATCGACTCCATCGGATGCTTTTCGAGTTCGAGCTGCTGGTCATTGATTTCCTTCAGTTGGTATAGAAACCAGGGATCCATGGAGGTCATTTTTGCGATCTGTTTGACCGTATGTCCCTGGCGCAGGGCGTAGCGAACGTAGGCCAGCCGCTCCGGATGAGGCGTGACCAGGCGCTGTGTGAGAATCTTGGGCTCGATCTTGTCGGCCCCGACTTTCTTGCCGGTATCAAGGGAGCGGATGCCCTTCATCAAAGCTTCTTTGAAGGTGCGGCCGATCGCCATGACCTCGCCGACCGATTTCATCTGGGGGCCGAGCGTGTCGTCCGCACCGGGAAATTTCTCGAACTGCCACTTGGGAATTTTTACGACAACGTAATCGAGCGTCGGCTCGAAGCAGGCTGGAGTCTTGCGCGTGATGTCGTTGCGGATTTCGTCGAGCGTGTATCCGACGGCAAGTTTGGCCGCGATCTTGGCGATCGGGAAGCCCGTCGCTTTCGAGGCCAGCGCCGAGGAACGCGAGACGCGCGGATTCATTTCGATGACGACCATCCGGCCGGTCTCGGGATTCACGCCGAACTGAATGTTTGACCCGCCGGTATCGACGCCGATTTCGCGGATGACCGCAATCGATGCGTCGCGCATCGCTTGATATTCGCGATCGGTGAGCGTCTGCGCGGGAGCGACAGTGATCGAATCACCGGTATGCACGCCCATTGGATCGAAGTTCTCGATCGAGCAGATGATGATGACGTTGTCCTTCGTGTCACGCATCACTTCGAGTTCGAATTCTTTCCATCCGAGCACGGATTCTTCGATCAGCGCTTCATGGACCGGCGAGAGGTCAAGGCCGCGGACTAGGACTTCCCCGAGTTCTTCGCGATTGTAGGCGATACCACCCCCGGTGCCGCCGAGTGTGAACGAAGGCCTTACGATGACCGGGAATCCAATCTTCCCGGCGAACTCAATCCCATCTTTCGTATTGTTGACCAGAGCGGACTTGGGAACGTCGAGCCCGATCTTCTGCATTGCATCTTTGAAGAAGAGGCGATCTTCGGCCTTCTTGATCGCCGCGACGTTGGCGCCGATCAGGGTCGCATTGTATTTTTCAAGGACGCCGCCGTCGGAGAGTTCGATCGCGAGGTTGAGCGCAGTCTGGCCGCCAACCGTCGGAAGAACGGCAAATCCGGCGCCGGGCGACATTTCGCGCTCGATGCGGATGATCTCTTCGAGATATTCGATCGTGAGTGGCTCGATGTAAGTGCGGTCGGCGGACTCCGGGTCGGTCATGATCGTGGCCGGGTTCGAGTTCGCCAGCACGACTTCGTAGCCTTCAGACTTCAGCGCCTTGCAGGCCTGCGTGCCGGAGTAATCGAACTCCGCGGATTGCCCGATGACGATGGGTCCAGAGCCGAGGACGAGGATCTTCGAGATGTCAGTGCGCTTTGGCATTTATGCAGTTTTATTCTTGCGTTCCCCCGGAGCGACTTCAACGCGCCGGATCGCAGCGGCTAAAGCCGCAAATCATCTTTCGCTCTTAATGGCGCGCCTTGAAGGCCCGCCCTTTCAAATCTAGACGCCACTAGCGCATAACAGATCGACAGCCATAGACCGCTACCCCTTCCACTCCTCCATCATCTTGGTGAATTCCTTGAACAGGTAATGCGAATCGTGGGGGCCGGGGGCGGCTTCCGGGTGATACTGCACGCTGAACAGCGGCATATTCCGATGCCGCAGGCCTTCGAGCGTGTCGTCGTTCAAGTCCATGTGCGTCAATTCAACTTCGCTCTGCGCGAGCGAATCCGGATCGACGGCGAAATTGTGGTTATGCGCCGTGATCTCGATCTTGCCGGTCTTCAACTGCTTCACGGGATGATTTCCGCCGTGGTGGCCGAACTTCAGCTTGAACGTTTTCCCGCCCAACGCGATTCCAGTTAGCTGATGTCCGAGACAGATTCCGAAGATCGGCTGGCGTCCCATAAGCCTGCGGATCGAATCGACGGCGTACGTACACGGCTCGGGATCTCCGGGGCCGTTCGACAGGAACACTCCATCCGGCTTGAGAGCGAGGACATCTTCCGCAGGAGTCTGCGCCGGGACGACGGTCACCTTGCAGCCTTCACCGCGCAGCTTGCGCAGGATGTTCTGCTTGATTCCGAAGTCGTACGCGACCACGTGGAATCGCGGCGGCTCGTCTTTGACTCCGACGACTGCCGTTGGCTCGTGCGAACGCTCGCCCACTTCCCAGACGTAAGGACGCTTGGTGCTAACTTCTTTGGCAAGATCCGTGCCGTCCATCTTTGGGATCGAGCGTGCCTTCGCCACCAGCTTTTCCGCGTCGCTCTCAAGTGTCGACACAACGCCGCGCATCACGCCGTGATCGCGCAAGTGGCGCACCAGAGCTCGGGTGTCGATATCCGACAGGACCGGCACTTTGAACTGTTCCAGGTATTCTTCGGCCACCTGTTGCGAGCGCCAGTTGGAACTCACGCGCGAGAACTCGCGCACGATCAGGCCTTCGATCCACGGACGCGTGGCTTCGTTGTCCTCCTGGTTGGTGCCGTAATTTCCGATTTGTGGATTCGTCAGAACGACGATCTGTCCGGAGTAGGAAGGGTCGGTGAAAATTTCCTGGTATCCGGTAATGGAAGTATTAAAAACGACTTCGCCGTAGCATTCGCCTTTGGCGCCGTAGCCTTTGCCTCGGAAGACTCTGCCGTCTTCCAGCGCAAGGATAGCCTGCATTCTCGCTCCGAGCAGTGGATTTTACGAATATTAGCAGGGAAAGTTGCGTGGGCCAAGGGTAGAGACCCGGTGGAAAAGTATTTTTTTCGCTACGTACGATCGGGTTTGCCCACGTCCGTCACCTGGTCACCGCAGGGAGGATGAAATCGGTCAGCAGCTTCTCGGTCTGCTCGTGCATTCCACGCGTGTTGTAGTTGGTGCTGGTAATGACGACGACGAGATCAAGGCCGGGAAATCCACAGACCTTGTTGCCTCCGTTGCCACTCATACAGAAGGACGGATAGGCTGCATCGCCCGATTTGATGGCCTTGAGCCACCACAGGTAGCCGTACTCGGTCACATCATCGATTTGCGCGTGGGGCTGCGTGGAGGCCTTGACCCACGAAGGGTCAACGATCGCACGACCCTGCCAGCTTCCCCCATTCAAATAAAGTTGGCCGACTTTGAGCAGGTCACGGCTGGTCAGGCGCAGGCCACCGCCGGTTTGCGGGACATTCATCGGCGAGTAGACCCATTGCGCGTCGGTAATGCCGAGCGGCCCGAAGAGCTTTTCCTGCGCGTAGTGATCGGTCCGCATGCCGGTGGCTTTCGTTAATACCTCGCTAAGAACGAAAACACCGCCGGTGCAGTAGCTGAAAGACCGTCCATACTTCGGTTCCTCCGGTTGCTCGCCGACGTGCATGCGGCCGCGAATAGGAAGGTCAAGAATGAACTGGGCCCAGTCTTCGATGATGTACATGCGCTCTTCATTGCCGCGGGATGCGTCGCTCCAGTCGTCGCATTCAAGCGGCGAGGACATGGTGAGGAAGTCCTCGACCGTGATGCGGTCTTTGCGCGGGTCGGGATTTTGCATTTTGCGGGCGCGCGCCGGAAGCACCGCCAGGATGCGTGCGTCGACCCCGCTGAGCTTTCGGTCCTTGATGGCAATGCCGATCAGGATGTCGGTAATGCTCTTGGTTGCGGAGCGCGTATCGCGTAGCGTGGCCGCGTCCCCATCGAAGTAGGCTTCGTAGGCGAGCTTGCCGTGGCGGGCGATCACGACGCTGCCGATCTTTTTGAAGTCTCCAGCGCGGACAGAAGCCTCCATCGATTGCAGCTTGTCGGCGGAGAGCCCGCTTTCGCTTGCGGACGCCTTTGGCATATCGTTGCCGGGTGCAGGTGTCTGAGCGAAAGCGAGGGTGGCCAGCAGAGTTATGGGCAGCAACAGCGGAAACGATCGGGACATGGGCAACGCCTCCGGAAGCAGACTGTCGTTTGTCGATTGTCATTTTGACCTGCGCCGCGGATTCCCGTCTTGTCATTTTCGAACCTGAGGCTTCTCCGGGGCGCCTCATTCGATCAATCGGTCAGGCAAGCAGCGACGCCGCAATTCACGGTAGCGGGCGGGCGAGGTTCTAAAGATTTTTGAGAAGGCGCGGGTCATCTGACTCTGGTCCGAGAAGCCGCATTGCAGGGCGATCTCGACGAGCGGCAGGTTCGTGCCGCCGAGAAGTTCTCGAACTCGTCGCAGGCGAATGGAACGCAGGGACTCCCCGGGAGAGCAACCGAAATGCCGGCGATATGCGCGGGCGAGATAGACAGGATGAACCCCGGCAGAGTCGGCCAGTTCGGCGATTGTCAGGCCGAGGTCGGCGCAGTCATGGATCATCTCGCGCGCCTGGAGCAGCCAACCGGGCAGCGTCCGCGAGGTGGTTCTCTCCGGAGTCAGCGAGACGAGGGCGATCAGTTCGAATCCAAGGCCTTCAAGAACCGGCGTCCGGAGTGAAAGGCTGTTTCGGACTTCGTCGACGATGCGGTCACCGACGTCCCCGTCAAGCGATGAAGGCGAACTGCTCCCCACGACGACGGGGACGGAACCGGCGCTTTCGAATAGGTTCGCAGCATCGGCGCCCATGCTGACGCTGACGAATTTCCCCGTCTGTGCTGCGAAAGCAGTCGCGGTGCGTGGTGCCGGCTGGATTAAAGATCAGAGTGCCGACGGAACAGAGACCCGCATGGTTTCGCGCGGCAGTTACGTAGACTCCCTCGGTGACGAGAATGAAATGAGGCGCATCGTGCGGATGGCGAGGAACTTCCCGCTCGGGAACGGTCGCGACCAGTTCGGCGAAGCGGAAGGACGGCGTGATCACTTCGCGACAGGAATTTCCGAAGAATTGTCCGGTCGTCAGCGTTGGTAGGGTAACGTCGCTTGTCATCCTAGGTGCGGCGTCTCGCACACCTTAGACGTGCGCATACCGGCGTGCGGATACAACAAATTACTATGGGTGGGCGATGGAGAGAGTTCACGCAAAGCATGAACTGCGGGTACTGGCGTTCTTTGGTGTGAGGAAGGGTGGTTAGCGGACGCGTCCAAGCTTGTCCATGGGCCAGTAGCCGAAGACGGCCTTGCCATAGATGAAGCTCTGATTGACGGAGCCAAAGTCGCGGCTATCGTTGGACATCGAGCGGTGATCGCCGAGCACAAAATAGCTGTAGGAAGGCACAACGAGTTCCGGATAAGTGCGAGTGTCCGCGTACTCAGCGGGAACGTAGGTCTCGTCGAGCGCAACATTGTTGACGTAAACCTGACCGGCATCGATGCGAATCCGGTCGCCAGCCATCCCAATGACCCGTTTGATGTAACTCTTAGACGGATCGCGGGGATAGCGGAAGACGACAACGTCGCCCCGCTCAATTGGCTCGAGACGATAAACGAACTTGTTCACGAAGATGCGTTCCTGGTCTTCAAGAGACGGCATCATGCTGGTGCCTTCGACCTTAACGGGCTGGTAGAGGAAAATGATGATAAAGGCAGAGATGGCGACCGAGATGATCAGATCGCGAAGCCAGACGCCAATGCCGCTGCGAATTGGCGCGGCCGGTTGTATGGCGGCCGCGACTGGAGTCGCCGTCGTCGCGTTGTTCTGGGTTGGATCTGAAGAAGAACCCGGCATGTGCATCCTATTGTATACAGAACCTCCAGAGAGGGCACCGGGTTGTTTCGCGGGGTTCTTCGGTGCGCGGGAAGGCTTTGGACAACGACTGGGGGTTACAATGGATGGGTTTGAGGACTCTTATGACACGTCGAATATTTCAAGACAAAATGGTCCGCCGTGGACTCACATTGGCATTCCTTTTCATCGTGACTTTAACGGTCTCAGCGCAGTGGGCAGCGCCGCAGGAAGAGGGCGGCGTTCCGGCCTACAACGCGGCTGCCTCCGGCCAAAGGAACGAAACTTCCCCCGATCCTCTCCAAGGCGGATCTGTGGGGACCGGACGCACAGTATCCCTACCAGACTCACGCCTACGAACTGGCGGCGAAAATTCCTAATGTGTTGCATCAGCAACCCTGCTACTGCTATTGCGACCGGATGGGACACAACAGTCTCCATAGCTGTTTCGACACTACGCACGGCGCGCAGTGCTCGACATGCCTCAAGGAGCTTTACTACACCTACCAGCAGAACCAAAAGGGAAAGACGGCTTCACAGATTCGCGCTGGAATCATCAAGGGAGATTGGAAACAGATCGACCTGAACTCGGCGGCAACGATCAACTAATGTCCTCGAATTTCAGGCACCGGCGATTCGCTGCCGCAAAGCGCTCTCCAAACCGGTGAGAAAACTGTAGACACCGTCTCGTCAACTAGACCTGTACCTATCCTTTGGGTAATACTTTACTCCTCAGGCAGGAACACAAACGCAAGGAGTTTCCCATTACGAAGAGCACAGGAAGAGTTTTACACATGGCTCAGAAACCTAGCGCAAAGAAGACCGTAGCGGAAGATCCACGATATACCCAGGCTCTGCAGAGTTACGAAACGGGCCTGCGCTCGATGCAGGAGCATAAGTTCGACAAGGCAAAGCCGCACTTTCAAAAGGTGTTGACCGGACCCAGCAAAGAGCTGTCCGATCGCGCCAACGTGCACCTCAACATCTGCAATCAGCATCTGGAGCGCTCGACGGCCAACCAGTTCAAGACGCCGGAAGAGCACTTTGACTACGCCGTGTCGTTGATGAATGTGGGCGACTACGTAACGGCGCGTGAGCATCTGGACAAGCTGCAGAAGCAGAATGCAAAAGCCGACTATGTCGTGTATGGGCTGGCTGCGCTCGATTGCCTGACCGGCCATGTGGAAGATTCGCTCCGGCGTCTGGACGAGGCGTTGAAACTGAACGCGGCGCTGCGGTTTCAGGCAAGAAATGATTCCGATTTCCAGAACCTGGCGGAAGACCCGCGCTTTACCGAGCTGCTCTACCCGGATCCGGGCGCCGATATGGACTCTGACGAGGACAATTTCGGCGGAGAAGAGTCAATCTAGACAGCAAAACCTGCAATGGAAGTGAAAGCCGCCGAGCTCGCGAGGCCGCAGGAAGCCGCTCACGCGGGGAGTGTCCGCGTTGTCGCGATCGGCGGTGGCACCGGCCTCTCTACCCTGCTCAAAGGCCTGAAGCGCTTCGTCCTGACACCCGGCGATCCTTCTGCGCGAACCGAAGCCATCGCCATCCGGGACCTGTGCGCCGTTGTCACCGTCAGCGATGACGGCGGATCGAGCGGGCGACTGCGCAAAGAGTTCAACATGCTTCCGCCGGGCGACATACGCAATTGCATTGTTGCCCTGAGCGAAGATGAAGCGCTGCTGTCAAAGTTGTTTCGTCACCGCTTCGACAAGGGATCCGGCCTCGAAGGCCACAGCTTCGGAAATCTTTTTCTGGCAGCACTCACTTCGATCACCTCGGACTTCTCGGAGGCGGTGCGCCTTTCGTCGGAAATCCTGCTGACGCGAGGACACATTTATCCCGCAACGACCTCGAACATCGAACTGGAAGCGTTGATGGAAGATGGAACGCGCGTGCTTGGCGAAACGAATATCACCGCCAGCAAGGGGCGCATTCGCGAACTGTTTCTCGTTCCGCCGGATGTTGGTCCCATGCCGCAAACGCTCGAAGCCATCGCCAGCGCCGACCTCATCACGATCGGGCCGGGATCGCTTTTTACGAGCCTGATTCCGAACCTGCTGGTGCGCGGGATCGTCGATGCAATCGTGCGGTCGCCGGCGACGAAGGTTTACATCTGCAATCTCATGACGCAGGCGAACGAGAGCCTCGACTTGACCGCCGCCGATCACATTCGCGCGCTCAATCGACATGCGCAGCAGCAGCTTTTTGATTACGCCCTGATTAACCGGACGCCGGTTTCTGACGAGATGAAGGCCAAGTACGCGCTCGAAGGCGCTTGCCAGATCGTGAACGATCTCGATGCGGTGGAGGCATTGGGAGTGGTTCCCGTGCTTGGAGACTATCTCGAGGACGCCGGAGTCGCACGCCATAACACCCCTCGTGTCGCTCGAGATCTGATGCAGCTCTGCCTGGAGCATCCGCGGGAAGAACGCGGATAGCATGCGCGCTCTCAAGGTTCTGGCCATCCTGGTGTTTGGATCGTTCGTGTCGTGCATGTGTGCGGCGCAAATTGGACCCGAGCAAGGCGGACACGAGCTTCAAGTCTGGGCCGGCGGGGGACATTCCGTCAGCGGAGGCCGAGGCAATACGGGCGCCTTCAATGCCGGCATCCGATACGGATGGATACTGACCGGAGCTCACCTTCCCAGTTTCCTTCGCGGACGCTTCGAATATGCCGTAGATGGCGTGCCGTTGTTCCTGGTGTTTCAACCCGCAAACACCGCCTACGGTGCGGGATTCGAT
Source organism: uncultured Acidobacteriota bacterium (assembly GCA_963820895.1). Classification (GTDB taxonomy): domain Bacteria; phylum Acidobacteriota; class Terriglobia; order Terriglobales; family Acidobacteriaceae; genus Sulfotelmatobacter. The sequence continues at coordinate 33,156 of CAWGBW010000008.1, read as the reverse complement.
CCATTGGTCCTGAAGTGGAATTTTGAACGGCGCGGACGGATCTCGCCGTATCTGGAACTGACGGGCGGAACACTTTTCACCAATCACGATGTGCCTACTGGCACGAACACTGTGAACTTCACAGATCAAGCCGCGCTGGGCGTGCACATTCTCGGTGAGCGGCACAACGTGAGCCTCGAACTGCGCTACATGCACATTTCGAATGCGGGGCTGGCTACTCCGAATCCGGGCGTGAACACGGTGCAAGTGCGGCTGGGCTTTGGAAAATTCTCCAGCAAGCATTGACGGCACGGCTCGCTGCGCTCTGCGGGCGGACGAATGCGTCCGCCGCAACACGATCATGGAATAGCGACGCGGGCCAGCCTTGCATCCCCGCTGAATAGCCCTATATCCTCTTCCGTTATGTCTACGCTCGTCGAATGCGTTCCTAATTTCTCCGAAGGCCGCGACAAGTCCAAAGTCGACGCCATCGTCGAGGCGATGAAGGTGCCCGGCGTCTACTTGCTCGATCGCGAGATGGATTTCGATCACAACCGCTGCGTCATCACCCTGGTTGGAGAGCGCGATGCCATTCAGGAGGCGGCGATTCGCGGAGTGGGGAAGGCGTCGGAACTCATCGACCTCAACACCCACGAAGGCGCGCATCCGCGAATGGGAGCGGCGGACGTGATTCCGTTCATACCGATCGAAGGGGTCACGATCGAAGACTGCGTCGCAATGGCGAACTACGTAGGAACAGAGATCTGGAAACGTTTTCAGATCCCGGTGTACCTCTACGAGTCGGCTGCAAGAATCCCTGAGAGACAGGGGCTAGAGAATATCCGCCGGGGACAGTTTGAAGGTATTCGGGCAGAGATCGCGACCAACCCGGCGCGGCGTCCGGATTTTGGGGAAGCGAGGGTGCATCCGACAGCGGGGGCGACTGTGGTTGGAGCGAGAAAGTTCCTGATCGCCTACAACGTCTTTCTCAACACAACGAACGTTGACATCGCGAAGAAGATCGCGAAAGCCGTGCGCTTCTCAAATGGCGGGATGCGATTCGTTAAGGGCGCGGGATTTCTGGTGCGAGGGCTCGCTCAGGTTTCGATGAATCTTACCGACTTCGAGCAGACGCCGGTGCATCGTGTCTACGAACTCGTGAAACGTGAAGCTGCACGTTATGGCGTGATGCCGCTATCGAGCGAAATCGTGGGACTGATCCCCAAGAAGGCGCTTGAAGAAGCCGCCGAGTGGTTTTTGCAGGTCGAGAATTTTGATTCGTCCTTGATCCTCGAGAACCGGCTTACTGCGGTCATGGGCGGAAAGATGGCGGTCGGCGGGCTGAGAGCGGGGGTTGAGCCGTTTGTGGAGCAGTTGGCCGCGCCTACGGCGACTCCGGGCGGCGGCAGCGCATCGGCAGCGGCTGGAGCCATGGCTGCCGGCCTCGCAGGCATGGTGGCATCGATGTCGCGGGGGAAAAAAGCTTACTTGCAGTTCGAATCCCAACTGAGCGCGGCGATCGCGCGACTGACGACTCTTCGCGAGGAATTGAAAGCGGCAGTCGATGAGGATGCCGAATCCTACAACTCGGTCATGGCTGCCTACAAGGCGGCCCGAACTGAAGCGGACGAAAAATCCCGTGAAGGCATGATCGACGCTGCCCTCAAGGAAGCGACTGCGGTGCCGCTGAGCGTCGCGGAAAAGTCGTACGAAGTTGCCGGCATTGCGACTTCTTTGGGCCCGATCACGAACCCAAATATGAAATCCGATCTGACGACGGCTTCGGCGCTGGCCAAGGCGGCGATCACCGGGGCGCTCGCCAACGTGGAAATCAACCTGGTTTCACTCAAAGACTCTCCGTTCGTCGAAGAAGCCAGGCGACGAACAGCGGCGATTCAGCAATAGACATTGAAAAGCCGGCTCTTCGCTCTTCGCAACTCCCAACCCGCCTATACATGCGACTAAACCCGCAGATGGCGAAACTTCCAGCGAGAGGAAAACCCGCGGCACGGGTTTAGGACACTAAGTATCGGAGTCCCTAGAAATTTCGAGGTTGGCTGATGCGCCGCGCTGTCTTCGTATGCTTCTCCGCTTTACTGGTGTGTTCTATTGCGCTCCTGCTTGCGACTAACGGCTGCGGCAATGGTGGACAGGGAAAGATTGAACATATCGTGATCATCTTTCAAGAGAACCGGACCCCGGACAATCTCTTCCATGATCCGGTGCTGATCAACGCGGGGGCCGACATCGCCAGCAGCGGCCTCGACTCCGCGGGTCAGACCATTCCGCTGAATCCCATTTCGCTGGGAACGAACTACGACTTGAGTCACGCGCATTCCGCGTTTGTATCGATGTACGACGGCGGGAAGATGGACGGTGCTGACCAAATCCCGGTCCAATGCACGGCGCCCGGACTTCCCTGTCCCGCGCCTAACGCACAATACATGTACGTGAATCCGACGGAGGTACAGCCCTATTTCCAGATGGCGGAACAATACGCTTTCGCCGATCGCATGTTCCAGACGAACCAGGGCCCCAGTTTTCCCGCGCATCAATTCATCATCTCCGGAACTTCGACACCGTCGGCGGGAAGCAACCACTTCATCGCTGAAAACGCGCAAGGAGTCGCGAACTCGGAGGACAATACGGGATGTACCTCTCCCCCGAACGAATTTGTTTTCGTGATCGATGCACACGGCAATGAATCGGGCAAGATGTATCCGTGCAGCGACCACCCCACACTGACCGATGAATTAAACGCCAAAAATATCAGTTGGCGTTACTACACGCCCTCTGCAGGCTCGCTGTGGACGAGCCCCAATGCGATTGAACATATGTGCGGCCCCAATGCCGCGCCACCAAATGCGACAGAGTGTGTCGGACCGGACTGGGTGAATCACGTGGTGTTGTACAGCACCCAGAATCCCGCACCCATCCTGACTGACATCAGCAGCAATCAACTGCCAGCCGTGAGCTGGGTGATGCCCTCCGCTCCGAACTCAGACCATGCCGGAGATCCGTCAAGGACTGGGGGCCCATCGTGGGTCGCGTCCATCGTGAACGCGATCGGCACCAGCGGCTACTGGAAGAACACTGCGATCATTGTTACGTGGGACGATTGGGGCGGATGGTACGACCACGTTGCGCCCAAGGTGGTCAACGACGGCGCCAGCTGGGGATCCGGGTATGTTTATGGATTCCGCGTGCCGCTCATTGTGATCTCACCGTTCGCCAAAGCACGCTACATCTCGCACGCGAACCACGATTTTGGCAGCGTGCTGAACCTGATCGAAGGCGTGTTTGGGTTGTCTTCTCTAGGCTATGCAGATGCCTACGCCGACGATCTGTCGGATTGCTTTAACTTCAGCCAGAGGCCGCTCGCGTTTACGAAAATTGACGCGCCTCTGGACGCAAATCATTTCTTGAGGGATCGACGTCCGCCGGGGGATCCGGATAACGACTAGCATGTACGAAGGCGTCCCCCGGCAGTCAACGGGGCTTGTACTTTTGGTTGGTAAATTGTGTCTGCAAGTGAAATAGAATGAAGCGATCCAATAACTACAAGGCTCGATCGCGCATCCAAGATAAGGTGTGCGCAATCCTAGCTTTAGTCTGACTTTCGAGGCTTTATGAAACTGTTGAAAATTTGCCTGGTTTCGATGCTGCTGGCGACCATGGCGTATGCCATGCCACTGAATTCCTCCGCCCGTTCCGCCATTCCTGCCGATTTGCTGCAGCTGATTTCGGTGGATTATCGCGCTATGAAAGACTCGCCGACGGCGATGTCGCTGAAGCAGCAACTCATGCCGGACAACATCAAACAGTTCGAGGCCGCACTCAAGAGCATCGGACTCGATCCTGAAAAAGATATCGACACCCTTACTTTTGCGTCGTTCCGCTCCGGAAAACAGGGAGTGAAGACCGTGGGCGTGGCCAGCGGCCCTTTCAACATGAAGGCGGTCCTGAAGAAGATGAAGCTGCAGAAGTATGTGCCTAAGAAATACAACAACTCTGATATTTATCCCATGGATGGCGGGTTTGTCATGAGCTTTCTCGATGACAGTTCCCTGCTGTTCGGCGATAACACCTCGATCCGCGTCGCCCTCGACACAAAAGATGGACAGGCAATGGGGATCGATAGTAACGGGACGATGTCTGACATGATGACCGATGTCGACTCGGCGCCGGTATGGAGCATTCTCGACCAGGTAGGAACGCAGAATCTGATGCGTTCGGCGATGGGCGACGCCTCAAAAGTTGCCGACTACGAGACCATGAAAAAGCGCTTGCTGGGATCGCGCTACACGCTCAGCTTCAACAGCGGCGTGAATTTCGACATGACGGTTGTGACCTCTGACACCACAACGGCAGCAACGGTTTCGTCGCTGTTGAAGGGTTACATGCTGTACAAGAAAGTTAGCGCGACGCCAGCCGAGAAGGTTGCGGTGGAGAATACGGCGGTAGAGTCGGAAGGCTCGAATGTAAAGCTGAACTTCAAGGCGAATGACCAGCAATTCCAGTCGCTGATGCACTCGGAATTGTTTGCTGCCGTGACCCACTAAATCAACTTCGAGACAGATTTTGGCGCGAAAGTCCGTCGAGACTTTCGCGCTTTTCTTTGTTTGAAAGTTTCCTGTTCGACGTCAACACAGTCGAAGTTAAAGACAAAGGATCCGCTGGAATCGTCCTCGGGAGGGTTAAGTTCGTTTGGCGGTTGCGGACCTTTTCTCGCGGACCCAGCCTTCCTTGGTAATCTGGCGCGCGCGTCCTAACGCGAGAGAGTCGTCCGGGACGTCGTCCGTGATGCAGGACGCGGCGCCGATGTAGCTATTGTTTCCGACCTTCACCGGCGCCACGAGCGTGGTGTCACTGCCGATAAATACTCCGTCGCCGATGACCGTTTTATGTTTGTGAACGCCGTCGTAATTGCAGGTGATGGCGCCAGCGCCGATGTTCACTCCCGCCCCAATTTCCGCGTCTCCCAGATAGGTGAGATGATTTGCCTTCGAGCCCTTTCCCAGCTTGATCTTCTTGGTCTCGACGAAGTTTCCTACGTGGGCGTCTTCGCCAATGTCACTTCCGGGACGCAAATGAGAATAGGGGCCGAGAATGGCGCGGTTGCTGACGCGCGTCTGGTTCATGATGCAGCCGGGACGGATCACGACTCCGTTTCCGATTTCTGAATCGCGGATCACGCAATACGATGCCACCCGTGACGCTGTGCCGATCTTCGTCTTGCCGAGCAACTGGACGAAAGGTTCGATGACAGTGTCGGGAGCAATCTGGACATCGGCGTCAATCACGCAAGTCGCCGGGAAAAAGATGCTTACGCCATCGTCCATCAGCTGGCGGCATTTTTCCATTCGCAATTGCTGATCAATGCCGGATAGCTCCGCGCGTGTGTTGCCGCCCAACACTTCGCCCGGAGTTGCAGTCTTCCATGCCACCACGGGGCGTCGAGCCTTGCGAAGGATTTCTGCCATTTCGGTGAGGTAGTATTCCGAATTCGCGTTGTGCGTTGAAAGCTTGTCAATGTTGCCGTAAAGATCGCGCGCGGAGAAAACATAAAAGCCGGAATTGATCTCTCGTATCTTCCTCTGCGCCTGGGTAGCATCCTTCTCTTCTACGACGGAAGTCACGTCGGCCGAACGCGGTCCCTTGCGCAGGACTCGCCCGTAGCCCGTGGGAATGTCGAGGTCGGCGCTCAACAGGGTCATGGCGGCTTGTTGTTCGAGATGGAAATTGCGCAGACTGTCGATGGTTTCCGGTGTAATGAGGGGTGCATCGCCGGAGAGCACAATGACGTGATCGTATCCGCTGAGCGCGTCGCGAGCGACCATCAGGGCGTGTCCAGTTCCGCGCTGTTCGGCCTGAAGCACGAAGTTGATTCCGGTGTGCTTCATCGACTCGCGAACGCGGTCCGCCTCGTGTCCGATGATAGCGAAGACATCGGCCGCAGGAACAACGCGCACGGCGGCGCGAATAACGTGCTCCAGCAGCGGCTTTCCGCCGACTTCATGTAACACTTTAGGGTGTTGCGACTTGAGCCGGGTGCCCTTGCCGGCGGCCAAGATGGCTACGGCAAACCGAACTTTTTCCTCGGAGCGAGGCTTTGTGGTGCTCCGGGGAGATGCTTCTTTCGACGACGGGACGAGCCGCCGCGACGTTCTAGCCCTCGATTTCTTCATTCGACCTCAATATACCGCGAGCGGGCGAGACATAGCTATTTTCTGCACGCTCGCCTACAATCTCGTCCGCCGCCGGGTCAGATACAACTTCAAACTATGGGCGGGGAGGAATATGCCGAAATACGTGATCGAGCGCGACATCCCGAAGATTGGGAACGTAACTCCTGAGGAAGTGGTCGCGATCTCGCAAAAGTCATGCAGCGTGCTGAACAATCTAGGGCCAAAGATCCAATGGCTGCACAGCTATGTTACGCAGGACAAACTTTATTGCGTTTATATCGCCCCGAACGAGAACATGGTTCGAGAACATGCGAAGCAAGGCGGCTTTCCTGCCAATCGTATCTCTGAGGTGAAGCAGATAATCGATCCCACCAGCGCCGAAGGCTAGGGGCTACAGCCCGAGGCCGCCGTCTACGACAAGAATCTGGCCGGTGATGAACTGAGGCGCGGTTGCGAAGAACAAAACAGCCGCGCCGATCTCGTCTCCGCGCCCGTTTCGCAACATTGGGGTTTGCTTCGCCATTTTCCGCATGAAACCGGCTGCGGATTTTTCTCCCAGATCGATCATTCCCGGTGCGACTGCATTTACCGCGATTTCAGGTGCCAGGGCTTTTGCCATGACCTTGGTCAACATGTGAACCGCTGCCTTCGAGGAGCAGTAGTGCGCATGGCTCGACCAAGGCCGGAGGCCCCCCAGCGATCCCATGTTGATGATCTTGGCCTCAATCGGCCCGGCGCCCTTGCCGCGCTTGCGACGCATCCACTTCAGGGCTTCGCGGGCCACGAGGAACGGACCTCGCGCGTTGGAGGCGAAGATGGCGTCCCACTGTGCGACTGTCAAGCGTTCGAATTCCGCAGTCTCGTAGTTCGCCGCATTGTTGACCAGGATGTCGATGCGACCCAGTTCCTGCCCAGCATCCTTCATCATTTCGCGGACGCTCGCCTCCTCTGTTACGTCACAGCGCAAGGCAAACGCCCGGACTCCGAAGCCCATCAGGTCGACGACCGTCTCGCGGGCCTCGCGGGCGGAGGTCCGGAACGTGATCGCTACATCAGCGCCGGCTTCGGCCAAGGCCAAGGCCGAGGCGCGACCCAGTCGCCGGGCTGCGCCGGTAACCAGCGCAGTTTTTCCTCTCAGTGGCTTTTGGTGGAGATCTGGCATGGACTGCATTCTACCGTTCGGCGGCGGAACCTGCCGACACGGCGCGAGACCAGGCGTGGCTATCCCGGATTGCACAAGTTGGAAAGCAGAACCGGCAGATGCGCCTTTTCCTCGGCTTTTGAAACGACGGCATCGGCCTGTTTTGTGGCTCCGGCCACCAGCAGCTTTGGATCGCTGACAACGAACACTACCGGGATCTCCGGCCTCATCTGCTTGATCTGGCCGGCGATGAGAGCCGCTTCGGAGCCATCGTCGTTGAGGTCGATAACGACGGCGTCGACCGATTCGCGCTCAAACTGCTTCACTCCTTCGAAGCCACTGCCTGAACTCAAAACCGTCCAGCCATTTAGCCGCAGGTTGGAACATCGAAAGTTTAAGGAAACCGGATCATTTCCAATACAGAGGACGGACCTACCGCTTTGATTGGCCAGGATTCCCCTCCTCGTCGCCGGGTGGAACACGGCTACCCGAGCAGCGACCTTCCGGTATTGGAAGTGTGATACCAGAATGCCAGTCGGCCCGCAATGATCTCAGTCACAGACAGAGAGCGGCAAACTTGCTGCTGGAAGGGATGCCACGGCTCGGGGTAGAATCGCGGGCGCATGCCGGAGCCTCACGCTGTCGTGGTTTACTCCCGCAAGGGATGCCACCTTTGTGAAGTCGTCAAAGAGAGCCTGACCAAGCTCTCCCGCCGCGGCGGCTTCATTTGGCGCGAGATCGACGTCGACACCGACGCCGAACTTCGCCGGCAGTTCAACGACGAAGTTCCTGTTGTCTTCATAGATGGCCGCAAGGCTTTCAAGTACCGCATGAATGAGCAGGAATTCTTGCGAAAGTTGGACAGCTGATGCAATCCACAAAAAGCACCGTACCGCGCCACGCGGGCGAGGCGCTGCGGACGGAACTCTACGGAGACCCGCGCAACCGATTTCTTCACGATCTGGTCCTTGAAACCTGCCGCCGCAAGCCAACGAAAACAGCCATCGTCGACACGACCTGCGGCCGCCGGCTTGACTACGCCGAATTGGGGGAGCTGATTGAGAGCGTGGCGCGCGGCATCGTCGCCGCCGGAGTTCAGCCCGGTGACGTGGTCGCCATCTTTCTATGCAATTGCTGGGAGTTCTGCGCAGCCGTCCACGCTGTAACGCTAGCTGGCGCCGTTCCAACGCTGCTGAATCCCACGTATCGCGAGCGCGAAGTGCGCTATCAACTCGAGAATTCGGGAGCGGTGCTCCTCATCACCGACGGGGGAAATATCGACGGTATCAACCTCAAGGGCTTGCCGAAGCTGCGAAGGGTATACACGACGCGCCAGGCTTCGACAGGAGCACAGGCCTTCTCGGATCTCATGACCGCAGGGACGCAAAGCGTTCCGCAACCCGTGGACTCCGCGGACGTCACGCTCGCAGCGCTTCCCTATTCAAGCGGCACAACCGGATTGCCCAAGGGAGTGATGCTTTCGCATTCCAACCTTGTTTCCAATATTTTTCAACTCCTCGGTCCGAATGGCACGGAGTTGAATTCAGACGACAACATACTGTGCTTTCTGCCCCTGTATCACATTTACGGGCTGAACGTGATGTTGAATCCGTCGCTGGTGCTGGGCGCGACGCTGATTCTGGCGCCGAGATTCAGCGTGGAACAATGTACGCGCCTGATGGTGGAGGAAGGCGCAACCATGCTTCCCCTGGTTCCGCCCGCCATCAACGCACTTTGCCAGGCAGCAGAAGCGGGTAAATTTCCTCGCGAGCATAAAGTGCGCTGGGTGAAGTCGGGTGCTGCCCCGCTTGCTCCGGAGCTTCCGCACCGCTTTACTTTGCTCACAGACATTCTGGTCTGCCAGGGATACGGCATGACTGAAGCATCGCCGGTCACACATGTTGGATTTCTCGATCCGAATCTTTACCGGCCTGATTCAATCGGGCATCCGATGGCCCTTACAGATTGCCGCGTGTTGTCGCAGACGGACATCGATCCCGCCGACACACCGGATGATTTGACCGAAGCGCCCTCTGGCTATCCGGGAGAGCTCGTCATGCGTGGCCCACAATTCATGCTTGGATACTGGAAGGAGCCGCAAGCCACGGCCGCAGTCTTACGGGACGGATGGTACTGGTCCGGCGACGTCGTCACACGAGATCGCGAGGGCTTCTACCGTGTGGTGGACCGCCGAAAAGAAATGATCAAGTACAACGGTTTTTCTGTGGCGCCCGCCGAAGTGGAAGCCGTTCTTCTCGAGCATCCGGCAGTCAAGGAGTGCGGCGTTGTGGGTCGAGCCAGGGCCGGGGTCGGCGAAGTGCCGGTCGCGTTTATCGCGCTGCGCGATGGATACGCCGACAGCGGGAAACTTGGAGACGAACTCTGCTGTTTTGTTGCCGACCGCCTAACTCATTACAAGCAGCCGCGTGAAGTTCATTTCATCGACGCGGTTCCCAAGACGGCCTCAGGCAAAATTCTTCGACGCGAGTTGCGCAAAACTCTTGAATGATGAGGCGGGTATTAATACCCGCCCAATAACTGAATGGGGTCGGGATGCACTTGTGTGTACTTGACCGCATTCTCTTCTCAGAATAAATTCCTCCGCAACGTTGTACCGCTCTTTCCTCCCTTCGAGGAGATGATCCCAGTGGGGCTCCCATCACACCCATAGCGCTGTTCTGTTCGCGGTGGGGCACGAGACCGGCGATCGTGCTGGCTCGCAGCATGAACTGAACAGCAGATCGACCCGCGCCGTCTTCGAAACCCAGTGGCACAAGCTGATGCCGTAGTGTGTCCACCCTGCACGGAGGTGCAGCAATGCATTACCGTACCCTCTCCGCTTTTGCTGTATGTTCTGTTACCGTTCTTTTCACAACCCTCCAGGCCAAAGCCCAGAATGATCCTGGTCCTCGCAGTGGTCCTGCCGGCGCGGGAGGTTTCTATTCCTCGCTCAACGCAAATGAACAGAACCTCTTCAACCAGGCTCAGGAACGGTTTGCAGAAATCGATTCTGTCCTTGGGACAGTGGCGGGGGAAGAAGGAAAAGGACTTGGCCCCGGCTTTAACGCCACCAGTTGCGCCCAATGTCATGCGCAGCCCGCCGTTGGCGGCAGCAGTCCTGGATTGACCAGTCCGCAGAGTCCGATGGCAAACCCGCAAGTCGGACTCGCCAACCTGGATGGAGCGAGCAATACGGTACCGTCATTCATCACGTCGAGTGGTCCGGTGCGCGAGGCTCGTTTCATCAGCAATCCTGACGGCTCGCGTGACGGCGGCGTGCACGATCTGTTCACCGTCACCGGGCGTTCTGATGCTGCCGGATGCACGGTGGCGCAGCCTGATTTCACCACTGCGGTGACCGACGGCAACGTCATCTTTCGCATCCCCACGCCATTGTTCGGATTGGGCTTGGTCGAAGCCACTCCCGACGCAACTCTGCAAGCCAACCTGACGGCCACAGCCGGGTCGAGGGCGGCACTAAAAATCGGCGGCTTCTTCAACACCAACGGAAACGATGGGACGATGACTCGCTTCGGATGGAAGGCACAGAACAAGTCCCTCTTGCTGTTCGTAGGAGAGGCCTACAACGTGGAACAGGGCGTGACGAACGAACTGTTTCCCAATGAACGGAATGTGTCCTCGGGGTGCGCGTTCAATAACTCTCCCGAGGATGTCACCCCACTGATAAACGGAAACACAAGCAGTCCTAACTTCAACACCACAGTTGGAACACCGGCGGAGATGGGCTCGGACCTGTTGAACTTCGCCTTCTTCAGCCGACTGCTGGGCCCGCCAACTCCTGGCGCTTCGACCAGCTCTACCAAGAACGGCGCGAGCCTGTTTACTTCCATCGGTTGCTCGCTCTGTCACTCACCATCCCTGACTACTGGATCTTCTCAATTCACGGGAATGTCCAACGTCAGTTACAGCCCTTATTCAGATTTCGCGCTGCACAAGATGGGTAAGGGATTGTCCGACGGCGTTTTCCAGGGAGCGGCGGGACCGCAAGACTTCCGCACAGCGCCTTTGTGGGGCCTTGGGCAGAGACTGTTCTTTCTGCATGATGGCCGCACGAACGATCTGATCCAGGCAATTCAGTCCCACCAAAGCACGGGATCAGAAGCCAACAGCGTAGTGAAAGCCTACAACGCGCTCACTTCAACGCAAAAGCAAGATCTTTTGAACTTCCTGCGTTCGCTGTGAAGTTGTGAGGATGGGAAAGTGAACTGGCAATTGCGGAGGGTCGCAAGATCCTCCGCAATTCGCTGTGCTGCAGAAACTCTATCGGGTACCGTTTCCCGCAGAGACCACTCGTCCATATTCGGTGGCGCGGCTGAGGCGGTCGAACATTTGCCATGCGGCTAGCGAGACCTTGCTGATCGCATCTTCGCCGTCGCGCTCGTTGCGCAAAAAAGAAGTCATCACACTGATCACGTAAGGACGGCCTTCAACGAAGACTACTCCGGAATCGTTTCGCACGGCTTCGAGAGAGCCAGGCTTGTTGGCGACCTGGAGGTCCGCAGGAAGATCTCGCGGAATCCAAGAGTCTTTGTTGATGACGAGTACTTTGAAGAAATCCGCGGTCGATTCCTTGTTGAGAACCTTGCCGTGATAGATGGCATCGAGCAGAGTCGTCATCTCTCGAGCCGTGGAGATGTTCTCCCGACCCTCCTTCGCTGCCTGCAGGTCCATCATCTTTCGCCGCAGGCGCGTGTGCGTGAGTCCGAGCGAGTCAAGCATCGCGTTGACGTTCTGCATGCCGACACGTTCGATGAGCACATTGGTAGCGGAATTGTCGCTGACGGCAACCATCATCGTAGCCAAATCCCGCAAGGTCACGCGCGTGATGCCCGGGGTGAGGCCGTTCATGATGTAACTGTCCTGCACCAGGTCGGACGACTGCACCGTGTAGAGATCCGTGAGTTTCAGTTTGCCCTGCTGGGCTTGCTGATAGAGATTGGCGAGGATCGTAATCTTGATTGAGCTGGCCTGCGCGAAGACTTCATCTTCTCGTAAGTAATAGTGTTCACCCGTCGTGAGATCTTCGATGGCGACGCCCATCACGCCGTCGAGATTCTGGTCGATGTGCTCGATGTTGGCCTGCAGTTTCTGCCAAAGAACTTTCTGCTTTCCTCCGGACGGAGCGGCATTCTGGGCTGAACACGTCGTAAGGAACAGGGCGAACAGGAGCAGCGATTTCACCGTTGGATCTCCTAAAGGCAGGGATTGTAACAGGGTAAAAGCAGGCTACGAGACGCCGATAGGCTTTGGGGTAATGGCGTACTCCGTTTGCACCAAGCCGCTTGAAAAATGCCGGGTTTGAACGTGCTGCAGTTTGACGTCGCCCGGAAGCGCGCCGAACAGAGGAATTCCCTCCCCGATGAGGACCGGAACGCGGGTGATGATCAGGCGGTGAATCGATCCGGCGCGCAAGAACCTCTGAATGGTGATTCCGCCGTCGATGTACAGGTGCGAAAATCCGCGAGCATTCAGTTTGGAAACAATTTCCTGCGGCGGACCGGACATCTGCTCGACGCTGCCGTCTTGAACTCCTGACAAGTCGAGTGTGCGACCACTAAGCACGATCACTTTCTTGCTGCCGTAAGGCCACTCTGGAAACGCGAGAACGGTTTCGAAAGTCTTGCGGCCGATGACGAGGGCATCGACGGTCGCCATGAATTCGTTGTATCCATGAGGTTCGCCTCCGTCGGGCGGGAGGAAATCGAGATCGCCGTTCAGGCGCGCGATGAAGCCATCGACGCTGGTCCCGATGAAGACGGATGCAGTCATGATCGCGTCATTGTAGGCGCGCAGGTGGGAAGGTTCAAGGACAGCCGGGGCTGCAGCCCTTCACTTTCCGAATGCTGCATGCAGCATCTTCGCCTTCGCTCAGGGAAGGCGAAGATATCTGCTTACCGGCTAAGTTCTAGACGCCGTTAGGCCGCTGGCGGATAAGCGAGAGGAATTCCTGGCGTGTTTGCTGCTCGTCGCGGAAACAACCGATCATGGAGGAAGTGACGGCAGCGGAGTGCTGTTTTTCAACGCCGCGCATCATCATGCAGAGGTGGCGAGCCTCGATGACAACGCCGACGCCTTGCGGCTCGATCACCTTCTGGATGGTTTCCGCGATCTGGGTGGTGAGGCGCTCCTGGATCTGAAGGCGGCGCGAGAAAACTTCGATCAGGCGCGGAATCTTGCTGAGCCCGATGACGCGTCCATTCGGGATGTAGGCGACATGCACCTTACCGAAGAACGGCAGCATGTGATGCTCGCAGAGACTGAATACTTCGACGTCTTTAACGATAACCATCTCGTCGTAGTTCACCGTGAAGAGCGCACCCTTAAGCAGGGCTTCGGGATCTTCCTCGTAACCTTTGGTCAAGAACTTCATGGCCTTCTCGACGCGAGCGGGCGTGTTAGAAAGCCCTTCGCGGGTCGGATCCTCGCCGAGACGTACGATCATTTCGCGAACCAGTTCGTCGAGACTGGCACTGGTCAATGTTGGTTGTTCCTTTTTTTGTTCAAGCTGGGCTGGTTTCATAGGTTGTCTAATCTGACTTCCCTGGTGCGTTGCTATCGCTGAAGGAGCACGGGCTACCGGCGACTGTCGGACCTTGCGTCGTCCCCCGTGTATTCGAAGGAGTTCATCATGGTTTCTTCCAGTCTCACTCTTTCCAGATGCGCATGGGGGAAGCTCCGCTGCAATATTTCGTAGATCTCAACACATAGATTTTCCGTGGTGGGAACGGTTACAGCAAATTCTTTCAGCGTATTCAAATTCTCAAGGTTGTAGCGGGAAAGCACTTCCCTTTCGACACATGCATCAAGGTCGACCAGATTGCAGACCATGCCGGTGGCCTGGTCGACCTGTCCGCTGACGGTCACCTCGACGGTGTAATTGTGACCGTGTCCATAAGGATTGTTGCACTTACCGTATGTGGCGCGGTTCTCCTCCGCGTTCATGTCGAGGCTGTGAAGGCGGTGCGAAGCGGAGAACAAATATCGGCGGCTGAGGTGGGCTTTCATATCCTGGTTATTCGCAATTCGTTTCCGGCTATTGGGCCTAAGACTTCATTCCCTTTCTCCGTAGAAATCTACGAAGAGGTCCGGGGTCTCATAGACGCGGACTCGGTGAAGGTGCGCCGACTGGAGCTTGCTTTCGAGGCGCTGCCAAACGGCGATGGCGAGGTTCTCGGTGGTCGGGATGCGTGTGACAAATTCAGGTACCTCTTTGTTCAGGAAACGGTGATCCATCGCGTCGAGGACCTCGCGATTCATAATCTCTTTCAGCTGTTTGAGATCGACGACAAAACCGGAACGCGGATCGACATCACCTTTCACCGTCACTTCCAGCGTGTAGTTGTGGCCGTGTCCGTTGGGATTGTTGCATTTACCGAAGAGACGAAGATTCTCTTCCGGAGAGAAGTCCGGATTGTTGTAGTAGTGCGAGGCGGAAAATTCAGCTTTACGTGTCAGATAAACCATAGTCTCAACTCAACGACTTTCAATCGCAACCGGCTCGAAGATGCATGCCCATCGGCCTCTTTGTTAGACGAGCTAGCGGTCATTGCGATTCAGGGCTCAGTTCGATCGGAGGCTCGACTGCATAGGCGTGAATTTCCTGCCACTTGTTGGAACTGGTTTTCTCCTGCTCGGGGCAGAACTCTTTGTTGGGGCCGAAAACGATGACCTTGTAAACGTAGCGCTTGTGATGGGGAGGGTCGTAGGCAAAAGCAAAAGCAATCCCCTTCTTCTTGTCGATCCAAAAAACCAGCGGCCGCGATCCTAGGGCCGGACTGAGAGCAGTAAGGAGGGCATACGCCCGTAGTTCTTTGTAGGCGTTGGCAACTTTTTCGGGAGAGTCGAATGTCGCTATGTCCTCGACGGTGTGAAAGCGTGTGGTCGCGGATTCGATCTGAAAAATCTTGCCCTTCTTCAGCCGGACGTAGACGTCGCCCCGACCGACGGGATTGGTGGTATCGATCCAATCAATTGTCGTTCCACACGGATCCTCCCACTCCTGGTCCTCGGGCTTCCTGGGAAAGATTTCGAGAGCGCGGTCGCGACTGTCTCCAATCTTGAGCGAGCCGACGCTGATTCCAGGCTCGATCAAGCTGTTCGCAAACTGCGGAGAATCATCCGGGGGCGCGGCATTGACATGGAATACAAGGGCGCAACAGGCGACGAGTGCGATGGCCCCAAAGAAGAAGAAGAATTCCTTCCTCATGCGATCTTCTCTGCCGTCATCGAAGTCTGGTCTTGTGCAACGGACGAGGCGTGTGCGTGATCGTAGATGCGGCCCTTCCACGACACCCTGCCGTTCTTGTGGGCTCTACGGGATCTCAAGAGTAGATAAACAAACATGGGCATTCCGAACACTACGGCGAGCATGGTCATCCTCGTTCTGAAATTTGCGCGACGAATAAGCATGAAATCGAAACCGATTGCGATTGCTGCGACCGACAGCCAGAGCAGGTGGAGCTTCATCGCGGCGACTGCAATGACGACGATGAAGGGTAAAGTCCAGAGAAGGAGCATTTTGAACAAGAGATAGGCTGGGCCGGGGAATAGTATGGCGAGGTTCTTGGTCCAACCCTCACGGAGTTGGTGGAAGTCGCGGTACATCCGGGTGCGAACGGCGTCGGGTGCGTAGCGGAAACGGATTTTACGGCCGGACCTTTTGACGGCCCGTGCAAGCGCAACATCCTCAAGAATATCGAAGGCCACGGCCGCATGTCCGCCGATAGCTTCGTAGACCTCGCGCTTCACCAGGATGAACTGACCGTTCGCCGCCGCTTCCGGCGAGTCAGGATCGCTGACTTTCGATGGTGGATACTGTCGCGCGAGCTCGGCAAAGACGACCGGAAGCGTGGCCATTTCCCAGAAGGTAATCGCGATCTGCTCGGGCGAGTACGACAGGAGATCAGCAGAGCACTCTTTCGCCTCATTCAATGCCCGGTCGAGGGACCCGGGAAGATGGACAGTATCGGCATCGGTGAAGAGTATCCAATCTGCATGGGCAGCCCGTGCCCCGGTGGTCACCGCATTGTTCTTACCGGTCCATCCGGCGGGAAGCGGGCCGGCCTCCAGGACGCGAACTCCGGCAAAGGAGGAGGCGATTTCCCCAGTTTTATCGGTGGAATGATCGTTGACTACGATAATTTCGAAGGGGACGTTTGTTTGCGAGATGAGTGATTCGAGGCAGGTCCGCAGATTGGATTCTTCGTTCCGCGCGGGGATAATGATGGAGACGTCGGGCGCCAGCGATGTGGTGGTTGGGGACATGAATTGGATTTCGAAGCGGCTCGGGGGCTAAAGCCCGTATTTTCTTACCCGCCGAATGCGGCGTTGAAGCGCCGCTCTTCCACGTTTCACCCCTCCTTGAATCTATTATTATAGCTGCGTGCGCCGGCTGACTCGTCTTCCCTTCCTGTTTCTTCCTTTGCTGGTAGCGTCATTTGGGTGTCATAGCGGGTCGCGCCCGCCGCGGATTGGTGTGGCTGCTCCAGAATTTTCGGTGCACGATTCTGATCGCATGGTGGCTTTGAACCAGTTTAGAGGGCAAGTCGTTGTATTGAATTTTTGGGCGACCTGGTGTCCGCCCTGCGTGGAGGAGATGCCCTCACTGGTTGAGATGCAGCGACGGATGAAAGCGAAAGGCGTTACCGTTCTCGCGGTAAGCGTGGACGTCGACGAGAATGCTTACCGCCGTTTCCTGAAGGATCATGGAGTCAACCTGCTTACGGTCCGTGATCCGGCGCAGAAGAGCAGCAATCTCTATGGCTCCTTCAAGTTTCCCGAAACCTACATCATCGATCGCAAGGGTGTGATGCGGCGGAAATTCATCGGGGCGGTAGATTGGACGGAGCCAGAGGTCACGGATTTTCTGGGAAAGCTGTGAGCGCGATATCCCCATGAATTTCGCGGTGCGTCGTTGACTGAGTGACTTCGGCCTTTCCCTTACGTCAAACTTTTAGAGCTGATGCAAAAGGAGCGCTCCATGACAGGTGACAGGAAACCTTCC
The DNA here is from genome assembly GCA_963820895.1 of uncultured Acidobacteriota bacterium. GTDB lineage: Bacteria > Acidobacteriota > Terriglobia > Terriglobales > Acidobacteriaceae > Sulfotelmatobacter. The sequence continues at coordinate 15,824 of CAWGBW010000008.1, read as the reverse complement.
TACAGGATTCTGGTTGTCTTTGCCGCGGCGCTTTGCGGTCTTTTCAGCCTGTTCGCTTTCCATTCCAACACTTCAGCTTTCCCGCGACTGATGCCCACTGATGCATCTTCGCGGCTCGCCCGCATTGAGTCGGTGGCCGTCGAATTGCCGACGAAGACTGGCGAAGCGCCGACACGACTGAGCCTCGCCGAATTGATGAAGGTCTACAACGTGCCCGCCGCGAGCGTTGCCGTAATCGAAGACTACAAGATCGTCGATGCCAAAGCTTTCGGGGTGGTTGGAGGCGGCAACGCCACCCCTGTGACTACCAAGACCCTTTTTCAGGCGGGATCGATCAGCAAGCCGGTGGCTGCAGCCGCGGCCCTCTACCTTGTCGAGCACGGAAAGCTTTCCCTCGACGAGGACGTGAATCAGAAGCTGAAAACATGGAAAGTTCCAGAAAACGACTTCACGAAATCGGAGAAGGTCACGCTGCGCCGCTTGATGTCCCATACGGGTGGGCTGACCGTGCATGGCTTTCCGGGCTATGACGTGGACGCCCCGCTGCCGACTCTTGTGCAGGTTTTGAACGGGGAGAAGCCGGCAAACACCGATCCAATTCGCGTCGATCTTCTACCCGGCACGAAGTCCCGTTACTCAGGTGGCGGAGTCACCATCGAACAATTGCTGATGATGGATGTCACCGAAAAATCCTTTTCTTCCCTTTTGCGCGAAACGGTACTCGACAAGATCGGCATGAACGACAGCAGCTACGATCAGCCACTACCGGCAAATCGAGCAGCGATGACGGCCAGCGGGACGTACATCGATGGAAAGCCTGTTCATGGGAAGTGGCATGTCTATCCGGAGATGGCGGCCGCCGGATTGTGGACGACGCCTACCGACCTGGCAAAATTTGCAATTGAGATCGCACTTTCGAAGCAGGGCAAGGCGAACCACATCCTCTCCCAAATGATGGTTGAGCAGATGTTGACCCCGGTCCTTGATCAGGCGGGCCTCGGCTTCTTCGTCGAGAAAGATAATCCCGGACAGTTTGGCCATGGCGGCGCAGATGAAGGCTTTCAGGCACTTCTCACGATGAATGCCGAAACCGGCAAAGGCCTGGTTGTAATGGCCGACTCCGACAATGGAATTGCGCTGGCTAACGCCGTGCTGCGTCGCGTGGTTACCGAATACGGCTGGAGCTATAAGCAGGGGCCAGCCGATCCCGGCGAGGGATTGTTCCTGCTGGCGAAGTTGAAGGGGACGAACGCGGCCCTTGAGAGATACGACGAGCTAAAAGTGCAACCGAAAGCGGTTGACGAGCAGTCCCTCAATTCTCTGGGATATCACCTGCTGTTTTCGGGGATGGATGCGGATGCGGTCAAGACATTCGAGAAGAATGCCCAGGAGCACCCGCAATCGTCCAACGTGTACGACAGCCTGGGCGAGGCTTACATGAAGGTAGGCGAGAAGGACAAAGCAATTCGGAACTACGAGAAATCGCTGCAACTCGATCCAAAGAACAACAACGCGGTCGAGCAATTGAAAAAGCTGAGGGGAGAAATGATGGCGCCGAAAGTGATGGACGCGGCTGGATTCACCGTTGTAGGCATCACTGCACGGACCAGTAACCCAAAAGAGATGACCGCAGGTGGCGTCATCGGGAAGCAGTGGGGGCGGCTGATTCAGGAAGGTCTGATCGAAAAGATCCCGAACAAGGCGGACCCGTCGATCGTGGCGGTTTACACCGACTACGCGACCGATCACAACGGCGAGTACACGTTCTTGCTGGGCTCGCGTGTGACCTCCGATGCCGATGTGCCGCCGGGTATGGTGTCGAAGAAAATTGCGGCCGGAAAGTTCGCGGTATTCACGACCGACAAGGGGCCGGCCGACCAGGTGTTGCCGGCGGCGTGGATGAAGATTAATTCACTACCGAAGACGGCGGTAGGTGGAGACCGGGCCTACCGGGCTGATTATGAGATCTACGACGAGCGCGCGCGAGATCCGCAGAATTTGCAGGCTGATATCTACGTGGGAATACGGTGAGAGGAAGTTTGCAGCTAGTGCGTGGCCGGGCCAGTCTCGCTACAGCCGGCAGGGATGCCAGCGCTCCTTATAGCTTCAGATTGCGCAGCCGGAGCGCGTTTACGATTACAGAAACCGAACTGAAGCTCATCGCGGCTGCTGCGAAGATGGGGCTCAAGAGCACACCGAAAAAAGGATAAAGTACACCGGCGGCGATGGGTACTCCGATCGCGTTGTAGATGAACGCGAAGAACAGATTCTGACGGATGTTGCGCATCGTTGCTTGACTAAGTCTTCGGGCGCGGAGAATTCCGGTTAGATCGCCTTTGACGAGTGTGATGCCGCCACTTTCCATCGCCACGTCGGTCCCGGTACCCATGGCGATGCCTACGTCTGCTTGAGCCAAAGCCGGAGCGTCGTTAATCCCGTCTCCAGCCATCGCAACAACCCTTCCCTGCGCTTGAAGTTTCTTGACTGCTTCGGCCTTGCGGTCAGGAAGAACTTCGGCTTCGAACTCGCCTTCTTTCAATCCCAGTTTGTCAGCAATCGCCTTGGCTGTGGTACGGCTGTCTCCGGTGAGCATGACGATGTGCAGACCCAGTTGCTTAAGACCGCGCAGGGCCTCAGGCGTGGACTCTTTGATTTGGTCCGCGACTGAAAGGGTGCCTGCGTATTTCCCGTCGATCGCAACTGCGAGATTGGTAGCGCCCGGTACGCCAGGCACAAAATGTGGTTTCTGCTCCCCGGCAAGTGCACCGATATCCGAAAGGAACGTAAAGCTCCCCACAGCAACGGATCGGTCCTCCACCGTACCGCGGACGCCCTTGCCCGCGAGGTAAGTAAACGTCGAAGGATCTGAGAGCTGAATAGACCTTTCCTTTGACGCATTCACTATGGCGGCGCCGAGAGGATGCTCGCTTGCGCGCTCAAGACTTGCAGCCAGCCGCAACACTTCGTCTTCCCGTCCAGATTGGAGTGACGAAATTGCGACGAGCTTCGGTTTCCCCTCGGTCAACGTTCCTGTTTTATCAACGACGATCGTGTCGACCTTTTCCAGATTTTCCAGCGCCTCCGCATTTTTGATCAGAACACCGGCATGAGCGCCACGTCCTGTGCCAACCATGATCGCCATCGGAGTTGCCAGTCCGAGAGCGCAGGGACAAGCGATGATCAGGACGGCCACCGCATTCACCAACGCGTTGGCGAGGCGCGGCTCCGGGCCGAAAATAAACCACGCGAAGAACGTCGCGACGGCAATTGCGACCACAGCAGGTACGAACCAGGCGGCAACTCGGTCGGCTAGATGTTGAATAGGAGCACGGCTGCGCTGAGCTTGTCCTACGAGTTGAACGATGCGCGCCAGCAGAGTCTCCGGTCCAACGCGCTCTGCGCGCATGATGAACGATCCCGTCGAGTTGATCGTCGCGCCGGTCACCTTGCTGTTTGGTTCCTTTTCAACAGGGATCGCCTCGCCCGTAATCATCGATTCGTCGACCGAACTGCGACCTTCAAGCACTATGCCATCGACAGGAATCGTCTCTCCCGGACGGACGCGCAGACGGTCGCCTGATTTCACGTGATCGAGCGGGATGTCTTTTTCCGATCCATCCTCCGCCAGAAGGCGGGCAGTCTTTGGAGTCAGATCGAGCAAGGCGCGAATCGCAGCGCTGGTACGGCTGCGGGCACGCAGTTCCATCACCTGGCCGAGCAGGACGAGCGATGTAATCGCAGCCGCGGCCTCGAAGTAGACGTCAGGATATCCGCCCATTCGCCGCAAGGACTCGGGAAAGATTTGCGGCGCTATGGTCGCAACGACGCTGTAGGTGTAGGCAACTCCCGTGCCCAACCCGATCAACGTGAACATGTTCGGGCTGCGATTTACGAGCGAGGTCCAGAAGCGCTGGAAAAACGGCAACCCGCACCACAGAACGACTGGGGTTGAGAGAACTATTTCCAACCACGGCAGGCGCGCACCTTCGAGGATGCGCATGGTGGGGTGAGGCCAGATCATGCCTCCCATCGAGATGGCGAGCAGTGGCGCGGTCAGCACGACCGCCACCCAGAAACGCCGGGTCATGTCGCGCAATTCCGGATTCTCTTCCTGGACCGCGGTTACGGTGCTAGGCTCGAGAGCCATGCCGCAGATGGGGCACGATCCGGGCCCGGGACGCACGATCTCCGGATGCATCGGGCACGTGTAATCGGTGCGCGTCGAAGCGATGGGGATTTCTGGTTCGAGAGACATGCCGCACTTCGGGCACGGGACGGCCTTTGTTTCGCGAACCTCGGGACACATCGGGCACACATAAGACGTCTGGCTCTCGGCTTCCGGCCTGCGCGAGCCGGTCTCCAAAGTCGGTGAGGTCTTCGGCGAAGACGACGTCGTCAAAGTCACCAAGCCGGAGGCTGGTTTGCTTAGATATTTCTGCGGGTCAGCCTTGAATGTGTCAACGCATCCTGCCGAGCAGAAGTAGTATTTCTTCCCTTCGTGCTCGTGACTGTGTTTCGTGGATGCTACGTTCACATTCATGCCGCAAACGGGGTCGCGCTCGATGACGGCCGCCGCAGTCGCAACGGGTGCGGAAGGCATGCCGAGGGTCACCAATCCCGGTGCTGGACGGTCCACATATCCGCTTGGGTGCGATAGAAATTTGTCGGCGCAGTTGCCGCAGCAGAAGAAGTATTTCTTTCCCGAATGCTCAGCGGTGTATCGGGCCGTGTCAGGATTTACATTCATCCCGCAGACGGGGTCGCGTGCAAGCGACGGGGTCGGATTCGAAGTGTTCATGGCGCAATCATCAGCGAAATCTTTTCCGCTATTTCTCTGAGTTGAGACGTCGGATGCGAGCTGGCCGGCTCAATCGCTCAGTCGTCCGTACGACGTGCAACCTGCCACGACGAGCCCTTCTTGTTGGATCGTTAATGCTCTATATTGGATTCATCCGGAAATTTTCGGGCACGTCAACCTGATCATACAGAAGGGCTTGAGCGAATGACCTACCTGGAAGTGGTTTTCAACTACGAGACGCTGCCCGGTGAGAACGAACTGAGGGCGATCGACAATATGAGGGAGGTCTATGGCATCCGGCGGGTGAAGTTCGACGAAAAGGCGCGCACGGTGCGAGTGGAATTCGACGCGTCGCGCCTGAAGCAGGACGCCGTCGCCAAGTTGCTGAGACAGGCCGGCATCTCTGTGCGAGAGCCCGTGGTGCTGGCTTAAAGAACGAGGTTCGGAACTTGAGAGGGATTGAGGTGCGCCCAGCAGGGCGAATGCCTCGATCCCTTATTGTTTTAGAGCCTTGATCAAGAGCGGGTCTAGCAAAAGGGGACGGCTGGACAACAGACCGCGAAAAGGGGAAGAAAAAGAACCCGATACGTGGGTTCGAACGAATGGGGAGGGCTGACGCAGCGTTCGCTTTTGGGGGATAAAGCAAGGGGTGCTCACAGAAAACCTCTGGCCGAAGTTATTCTCTGAAGCACCCCGTTGCGCGCCACTTCGTCTGCCCTTCTCTAAAGCAACCAGCGTGCCGTCCGCAAACCGTTGAAAATACAAGCGGCGAAGTTCGAGCTCCTTGTAGGATTTGCAGACGACGGGGAAAGAATTACTTCGGGGTCCCAAGGCAACAACCGGGCCAACGGCTGTTGAAAAAAGAGCGGGTAGTTCATTCTGGCGGCGCGTTGCCAGTCTGGATCGTCTGATCTCACAGTCTTGGTCATACTCGCGATGGACGCCGCCGTCGCTCAGAACGGTCTTTAGAACTTGAACCACAAAGGACACGAGGTATCACGAAGGTTTTCGGTTCAAGAATTTCCTTCGTGGCACTTCGTGTCCTTCGTGGTTCAAGCTTCGGATCCCAAAGTCGGCGCCGTGCTCCAGTTTGAGTTTGAATGGTGGACTAACGCTTGAGGATTCCGAGCAGAAGGTGCGGATCAGTTCTCAGAGAAGTAAATCTTAGCTATAATCGGGGTTCAGTTTTATCCTGCCGCATAGATCCGCGCCCTTAGCTCAGTTGGATAGAGCGTCTGGCTACGAACCAGAAGGTCGGGAGTTCGAATCTCTCAGGGCGCACCATTCTCAGCAAAATCAGGCTTTTTCGAAGCGTGACAGGCCACGTCGTGTCCCGCAAAATTGGCACTGCTGCCGATACAATCGAAGCCGAAAAGGAGCGCACCATGGGAGTTTGGGGGACTGGTCTTTTCTCAGACGACTTGGCCTGCGACATACGCGATCACTATCGTCAACTTCTGGAAGACGGAATCGAGGATGGTGCCGCAACCCAATTGATTGTTGAAAAGTTTCGAGCGTATCTTGACGAATCGGAAGGAATCGCGCTTCTCGCTTTTGCGGTCACGCAATCAAAGCTCGGTCGACTCGATCCTGAAATCCGCTATCGGGCTCTGGCTGTACTCGACGGCGGTGCAGATCTCGAGGTGTGGAGGCGGGAAAATCCAAAGCTACTTCCGAAACGCCACGCGGTGCTTGAGAAAGCTCGCGCACAGCTGACCGGTCCTCAGCCGCCTCGCAGGCGCCTGCGTCCTCCCAAGCGCATTAGTTCGCGTCTCGCAGCAGGAGACGTCCTCGCTCTCGCGCTTCCACGGCGCGTTGCACTGTGGCGGGTCGTATGCGTTCGCTCTCATCGGCGTGGCGAAACACCGGTGCTTGAGGAGCTGGACTTCACCGGCACCGACGTACCGTCCCGGGATGTACTCGAACGCCTTGGCCCCAAGGTGAACGACCCTATCGTCCCCGTGCAGTCTTTCTCGCGGGAAACTCGGTTTCATGCATTCATATCGGAGGGCATCGACTGGGAGCGCGCTGGATTTCGGAAGGTGCAGACGATCAGCGCTCGCGCGGGCGACGAACAGGGCTCGCTGCCTAGCTCTGGCATTTCATGGGCTGTACTGGCCGAGCGCTATCGTCTTCGATCGTCGCCTGAGTGATCAATTGCAGGACATGATTGGGGGCGTCTGACTGAGGTGCGACTCGAACTAAAGTGGTGCCGCACTGTAATCCTGGCTGCGTAACATTCCCCGTTGCTGCCAATCCTTGGGCGTCGATGTTGCAATCTTTCAAGTCGACTTGTCTTCCAGATATCCAGCAAACTTCGGAACGCTCTTCGTGTCCATAGGAAGACCTTCGCTCACACATTGACTCCGGGGAACTCAAAAAGCTCTCTGCATGCCCGGTCACGGCGAGAGCACCGTCCCTCGGCGTATTCGCCTTTGTGAGCTTTTGTGGGTGCGATAACGGACATACAAAAAAAACAATTCACGGTACTGTCATTGACGTCTCTTCGAGCATCGTGCCGCCACGCACGTTTGGCGACGACGGTTCCTTGCAAAAACAGACCGTACGACCGCGATGCTAGGAGCTGGATTGTCCAAAAACCCTGTGAACCGCCCGTTAAGTTCGTCCCCACAAGTCGTGCTGGATGCAGAAGGAAGAGAAATCGGCAATCTGATGCTCCGGAGCCTTCGCCGAAAGGAATGCTCACAGGTTGTGCCGCTTCTGGAATTCGTGCGGCTGCGGCTTCATCAGGTTCTGCATGAGACCGGCGAAACGATCAAGTCAATCTATTTTCTGAATGAGGGGTTGGCGTCTGTCCTGACGACTCAACCGGACGGAAAGTCCGTCGAAGTCGGACTGATTGGCAGCGAGGGGTTCGTGGGTGCGCCCGTTATTTTCGGATTTAAGACCAGCGCCTTGAGAGTAGTCACGCAAGGAGACGGAACGGGCTATCGTGTGCCGGTGGCGAGTCTGCTGAACATTCTCCCGGACTGTCTTGAATTTCAAAGCGACCTGCAGCGTTTTGCGATGTTTCTGGGGATGCAGTCGACGCAACTGGCGGCCTGTAACCGTCTGCACAATGTCGTCGAGCGGTTGGCGCGGTGGCTGGTAATGAGTCATGACCGGGTTGGGGGCATCACGCTTCCTCTTACACAGGAGTTTCTCGGACAGATGCTGGGTACCCGTCGAGCAAGTGTCACTGTGGCCGCAGGGATCTTGCAGAAGGCGGGGATGATTGAATATTCCCGTGGGAGCGTGGGCATCCTGGACCGACAAAAGCTTCAGGACGCCGCCTGCGACTGCTATGCCGCGATCGAAAAGCAAAGAAAGAAATGGGAAGCAGAGGTTCGCTAGCAGGTCGGAAACCTTCCAAAGTGTGCGGGCAGGTGGTGCTCGTGTCGTACGCCAACGCTTTCCCTGACCTTTTTGTGCGCTTTTTTGCACACAACCCCGAACGAATGCGTCCAGGGCTACATTTGTTATTTGCGTGTAGTTTCGTTTGGCTGGATGGCTTTTCCCTTCAAGATGGCATGAATGCTCAGGCGTTGTTCCGAGCTTAACGCCGTAAACTGAAAACCATATTGCGTTCCCAGCTTGCGAGCGACGCGGGCAGCGATCGTCGCCTTTTCAGAGTTTCCCACATCAATTTGAAGGCTGAGCACTTCGCCGATCTCCAAATTTTCTGCGACGAAGGCTGCCAAGCCGCTTTCGCTCAGGTCGCGGGTCCACCCTTGAACCGTTATGGTTTGAGCGCCTCTGCGGACACTGACCTGGATCCGCGATTCAAAAACGTGGCGCGTTGCGATTCGATTGTCGAGGCCCATGTTGCCGGTCATTTCCCTTCTTGTAAGAACCAGGGCGGCTTGCGGCGAGAAGCGGTATGACTGCGGTCAACGGTTTTCTATCCCCGCAATGACCTTATGTGTTCTGAGGGCACTCGCTCGATCGCCGAGCTGAGTAGAATTCTGCGAAGCCTATACCAAAGACGAACCTCTGTTTTTGGATGGTGGGATGATCGAAAAATGTTCGTGTACGATCTTTGGATCTCCGGCTCGGTCCAAAGCGAAGACTTTGGTAGCGCGACCTAATCGGATCTCTTCGTACGTGCCACCAGGCTGTCCGTCCTGTCGCGTTTCGACCGCCGAGAAACTAAATATATACGAAGCGACGGCGGCTTCTGGCTTGATCAGCTGAATGGAGATTGGGCCGATCTGATTTTGCAGAGCCATGTGTTCTCCAAAAAACTCGATTGCCCTGCGAGTAGCGACCGTGATCCCACCTTCCGACCGTTCCGAATGAGATCCGAAGACGAGGGCTTAGGGAGAATAAAAATCACGCAGAGCTTTTGTATCTCGTTGCAAAAACGACTTCCAGAATGTTTCGACCAGCGCTTGTACACCGGGGACCGATAGCTCGAAGGTTTTGGCCAAGCCTTGCAGGCTCCTGAGAACGGAAATGCGAACGAGATCGGCCCCCCCAGCATATATTTTGAAGCGATGCAATCAGTGTACGCTACCGCACATTCAGGGCGCGTAAAAAGCGGGAACACTAGCACGGTTCTGATCGACGCGGTCACACGAACGGCGACGAACTCGATGAAGAGTCCTACGTAACCAAAGGATTTCCCTCGGCATCATGCCAAAGGATTTTCTGCTAGTCTTGCTTCAGCCCTGTTGTTCGAAGCGATTCGTGGCTTACTCTTCTCCGCTAGCTGTCCAGCGTTCGATGATAAAAGAATCTCCGCAGAAAGATTTGTCCGCACTCTCCAAAAACAAGAATGGATTGGTATATCTGACCGCGAACGATTGGGCGCTCATCGTCGACAAAGCCAGCCGTCAATCTTTCAAGGCCGGACAGCAGATCGTGCAGCGCGGAAAGCGTACGCACGGCATCCATCTGCTGTTAAAAGGCACGGCATCCGCCCAGATTCCCTCACACGGACCATCGCGCAAGATTGAGGCGGGAGAGGTATTTGGCGAGATTTCGTTCCTGGACGAGTTACCAGCAACGGCAAACGTAGTGGCAGACGACCCGGTGGAGTCGCTCTTTATAGACCGTCCTACCTTGCAATCGTTGTTCGAATTGTTTCCTCATCTGGGGTCGAGATTTTACCAGTCACTCGCTGCAATCCTTTCGCGTCGTTTGCGGGAGATGATCGGTCCGGCTCCGCCGGCTGCGCAAGTCGCTCCCACCCCGGCAGCAGCGGTTACAACCAAGAAATGAGCACGGGCGGGCACCATCCGCGACTGTGCTAGCCTTAAGCCCAGCTTGTCTTGAGCGGCATACCCTTCTGCAGGCGGACAAGCGGATAGTCTTCGTATGATCGATCCCGTGAACCTTCGCCTGGCCCTGATCTCGGCCGCAGTGCTTGGATTCCGACACGGACTCGATTACGACCACATCGCCGCCATCACCGACATCAGCAGCGTCCAATCGAAGGCGCGAGACTCCATGAAGTACGGGTTGCTGTACGTGGCAGGACATGCGACCACCGTGGCGCTGCTAGGCGCGGCGGCGGTTGTCTTCCGCATCGCATTGCCTCCGGCGACTGATCGCTGGGCTGAACGGCTGGTCGGAATCACACTGCTCGTGCTCGGACTGTATGTTCTGGGTACGTTCTTTCGTCCGGGCACGCACACACATGCGCCCCGCACCCGCATCACACTGCTGGTGAATGGAGCGCTGTGGATCTATTGGAGGCTCAGCCGGATCTTTGGCGGAACGCGGGTAGAGGCTCCTCAGGTCTTTAAAGACGGCTACGGAACGAGTTCCAGTTTCCTAGTGGGCGTAATTCACGGCCTGGGCGCAGAAACACCTACACAGATACTGCTTTTTCTGATGGCGGCGAATCTCGGGGGAACCGCGGTCGGGCTTCTGGGGCTGCTGATGTTCATCCTCGGACTGCTGGCGATGAATACGTTGATGTGCGCATCCGCCGCAGGAATTTTCTCAGCGACCCTCGCGCGTCCGAATGCCCTAAGAGCGGTGACCCTGATGACATCTGCGTACAGCATTGTGGTTGGAGCAATCTTCTTGTTTGGATCTGCCGGTCGGCTTCCCTCGTTGACGGGATAAGTTCAGTTCGCGGCCCGTGCCGCCAAAGCATTTTTGTTCAAGTGCTTTATTTTCTGCAGCAATCCAAAATAATTTTGAGACGTATCCATTCGGCTGCGTTACCCCAGTAATCGCTGTGGGGTGATTACCGTTGACCCATCGAAGGTCTCCTTTTTAAATATCCAGCAGGGGGTTGTATGAAAGATATCCATGAGGTTCTGCGGCAGAAACAGGCAAAATACGCCCAACTTGGCAAACAGATCGAAATGCTCCAGCAAGCTGCGGAGAAGCTTCGCGAAGTAGCTCCTTTGCTGGCGGAGAGCGATGAAGAAGATAACGTCGTATTGGCGGAAGTTGATGATTCGAGCGGTCAGGATTCGATGGCAGCCAAGGCTGGCGCGGGTTCTTCAAATGCATCTTCTTCCAAAGCATCCCGACCAGCAGCACCTCGCTGGCCGTAAACAATAAGGAATCATTCTCGAATCGATCATCGATTTATGAACGTTCAAGCACTGCTGATATCGAGTGACGACGCAGCGGCGGATGTGCTGGGCAAAGTCCTGCCCACCTTCGGCATTGCCCTAGATCGTTCGAGCGACCTCGAAACCACGCTAGAGCGGATCAAACAGCAGAAGTTTGACGCATTGATCGTTGACTTCGAAGATCAGAAGACCGCGGAGGATGTTCTGCAGCAGTCCCAAAAACTGGGGAGTGCCCCGCTGAACATCGCCTTGGTCGGAGAACACGGAAAGGTGCGCCACATCCTGAACGGGGGCACCCATTTCGTGCTGTACAAGCCATTGACCGAAGAGGCAGCCAGCGCGGGATTGCGGGCTGCCGCCGCCATGTTGAGCCGGGAGAGGCGACGGGCGTTTCGGGTTCCGGTACAAGCTCCGGTGGAAATCACGCTTCCGGACACGCGCAAGTTGGATGGCATTCTGCTCGACCTGTCGGAAACAGGCATGGACGTTCTGGTTGCCGAACCGCAGATGGCGGGTGCCCTTATGGCTTTTCGCTTTCAGCTTCCTGACGGCAGTCTGGAATTGGCAGCGCACGGGCAGGTTGCCTGGGCAGATCCAAATGGTCAGACCGGTGTCCACTTCATTGACGTCGCAGAAGAAATCTCGGCAGAGTTGAAGAAGTGGCTCAAGGCTGCAGCAACGAGCCTCGGGGCCGATGCGGATGAAACCGTCCCACACTGCAAGTTAACCGACTTGAGTTTGGGCGGATGCTACGTGCAAACGGATTCACCGTTTCCCGAGCGCGCCCTGGTAGATCTCTGCGTCAAGACCAACGAAATGGAAGTGCACACCGAAGGCATGGTGCGGGTTACCCATCCGGGCAGTGGAATGGGTGTGGAATTCCCTTCCCGTACCTCTGAACAGAGGGCGCAGGTGGGAAATCTGATCAGCTTCCTACAAAAAAGTCCTCAGGCGTTGCCTGAACTCAACATCTCGCCGAAAGCTTTGCTAGCCGACCTCGCTCAATTCGAACCGGGCGACAAGAGCGCGGCCTCAGAGAATGACGATCTGGAAGATCCTCTACTCGAACTTCTCAGGCGCGGTCACCAGCTGCAACAGGAAGAATTTATCGCGGAACTCCAGCAACAGCGTAATCCGCAAGACGTCGCCTCGGGCTAGTCTCTTTCCGTTTTTCAATTTCGGTCCGACAAGATATACAGAGTTAACAGGTGCTCATTGCGTTCGGGCTGCCGCCTCCCCCGGCGTGACATTTTCAGACCTTTGTCTCCCCGAAAAAATAATCAATTAAAATTTCGTTCTCATGTCGATTCGGCCGCGCCCCGTTCGACGTATCAACAGAGAGCCCGTACGAAAGCGAGCAACAGCGATCCAAGTACGCTCTCAATCGCTCACCCAAAGGAGATTTCGCAATGCGAGTCATGGTCATCGGCAAAGCAACCGCAGAGTCAGAAAAAGAAGGCGCCCTCCCCGATCCACAGCTCATGGCCGAGATGGGAAAGTTCAACGAAGAGCTTATGAAGGCTGGCGTCCTGCTCGCCCTCGATGGCCTCCAGCCCAGCTCGAAGGGCGCACGCGTCAAGTTCTCCGGCGAGTCTTGCACCGTCGTCGACGGCCCCTTCACCGAAACCAAGGAACTCATCGCCGGCTTCATGATCTGGCAGGTCAAGTCCCTTAAAGAGGCCATCGAGTGGGTCAAGCGCAGCCCCCACGCCGGCGACTCCGAAGTCGAAATCCGGCAGTTCTTTGAGATGGAAGACTTCGCCCCCATCCTGTCCGAAGAACAGATCCATCACAAAGAAGACCTCCGCGCTGAGCTGCCAAATCAGACCGCGAGAAAATAGCCGCTCTTGCATCCACGGATTAAAGCTGGTGATCGGTAGAAGTGTCCGCTACCGATTCACATCAGCAAAGTATCCAGCCGATGTGGTTGGGATCGTGCTCATCGACAGTTCACACGAACAGAGTCTGCAACACGTAGGACGCAGCATCGTGCGCATTCCCGAACTATCGGCGAAAGAGTTCCGAACTCTTATCGACGAGGGAAAAGCAAACCGACCTAAGAATCCAGAGCCAGACCTCGTCCCCCATGAGCATCTTCCTGGCTTACGACAAACTGCCCACACAATTTCAGAATCTGCATCTGTGGGCGCTCAAGAAAATTCTTCCGCTCGTCAAGACCTGGGGGCTCAACCTTCATCCAGACCTCGGACGACTTCACAAGATTCGCAATAACAAGCCAGCACCCTCTTATCAATGAAACAGCGTCGAACAAACGGAGGAAGCGAAACCGCTCAAACTCGGACCGCAAATCGCGAAGGCGCACGGCGTTACGTCGCCACAGAGGAATTTTGTGTATCTTGCGTCGCCGGCTGCGGAAGGTGCTGTCCGCAATACGCACAATTCGCCCAAGCCGGCTCAACGGGCTTCTCACATTTCGGGCAGGTTGGCTGCAGCAAAGTGCCGCAGTGCGGACAGAATGGAAACTTTGCCTTTTCGACATGCCCGCAGCCGGGGCACGCCTTCGGCAGAGGGTCGCGGAGAATGAAGTACAGAATCATCCCAATCGCATTCGGAATGAAGATCGCCAGCAGCGTCCACATTGCGTACCGCATCTGCCGCCGCTTCGCGTCGCCATAGATGTATCCGATCAGCGCAACCCAAGCCACCTGGAGCAGGAGAAATCCGTAAATGAGCAGCGCCTGACCCCAGCGCGGCCATTTGCCCATCTCCGGATCCGTTGGCGCCACGAAGAGGAACAACGGCACCGTGACGCACAAATAGGCGAGCCATGCGACGACCCACGCTGCCTTTGGAATCACGCGCAATTCCTTTGTGAAACGGCTCATGCCAGCCTCCTTTCGCCGCGCTGCCGGATTGCCAGCATCACTGCGGCTACCCCTCCCACGAGCCACCCTAGCGCGGTGAACCCGGCAAAACTGATCCACGTATGGCTGAACTGCGGCTCGAGCAAGTTCCCGAAACGTCCGCTCACAAAGTGGAAAACCGGCCAAGTCGCAATCGTCAGCAGCCACGCAAAAGCCACGACAACAATCATTACGCGGCGGTTCCAATCGCGCTCGGCCCTTTCGGTGAGCTTCGCCTCCGCACGCGCCAGCGTGGCCTGCACCAGCCACGAAGAAGGCTGCGGCGTTGGCAATCGGCGGAGTTCGCTCACAATCGGCCCCCAAGCCCCCAATTCGTTCGAGCAGGAGATGCAAGACAACAGATGCTCCGCAACCTGCTTTTCTTCTGCGCTCGTCAGCGCGTCGGCTGAGGCCAGCGCCAGCAGTTCTCGAATCTTGTCGTGCTCGCTCATTGCCATGTACCTCCGGGATACCGCGCTTCGAGCGCGTAACGCAATTGTTCCAGCGAACGTCGCAGCCGCGCTTTCACGGTTGATACCGGAACCGCTGTCACCTGCGCGATTTCCTCAATCTTCATCTCATCCTCAAACCGCAATGTGAGGACTTCGCGATAGATCATCGTCAGCCCCGCCATCGCTTCGCTGATATCTCTTCGGCGCTCGGCCGCGAGCGCGTGATCGAGCGGCGTGCGGTCTTTACACGGAATCCGGTCCGCCACGGTTTCGCTATGCCAGCTGTTGGCGAGCGGCTCGTCCAGGCTCTGCGGACGAGTCCGGCGCAAATGATCGATCGCCAGGTTGCGCGCGAGCGTGAACAGCCAGGCGTCGAAATTGCGACTTCCATCAAAGGAGCGCATCTTCTCGACTACCCTCAACCATGTTTGCTGGAACAGGTCTTCCGCCTCGGCAGGCTGCCGCACGATGCGCAGCAGGTATCGATACAACCGATTCTGGTACCGGGCAATCAGTTCCGAGAGAGCGTTCAGGTCGCCTCGGCGAAGCCGGACCAAATCCGCATCCACTGCCACAAGCCCCTCCAGCGATAGTGCGGCCGCCCCCACCATACTCGTAATACGGATGAGTGCCCAAAAAAGACGCAAGAGATGCAGGTGCTACAGAAATTTTCGGATACTCTCTCGTACCTTGCATCCTTTTGATGTTCTCGCCCGTATTCCCAAAGTGCCCAAATGCACAGCACAAAGCGCAGGAGCGCAACTCAGATCCTGCATTGCTCTTCCGTAGGAGGTTGACATGCATAACACAAAGGAGCGGTTGTCCTTATTGTGGATCTTCGTATTATTGAACTACCTGTATGCGGACGTGATCGCACTGTTCGCTATTGTTGACTCGCCAAATCTATCCGACGCCCCACATCTGCCACCTTGGGCTCTGCTGGGTTCAGCGGTCTTGATGGAAATACCCATCGCCATGATTGTGGCGTCTCGGTTACTTCCGTTTAGAGCGAACCGGCTGGCGAATATCATCACGGGTACAATTTTGACCCTCATAAACGGATTTCTAACCTTCGTTCCGCCTCTTGTCGGTGCCAAGACGCCCGCTCTTCCTGAGTACTTGTTCTTCGCGACGATCGAAACTGTATGCACCTCGGTCATCGTCTGGAAAGCGT
>CAWGBW010000007.1:0-38969 GCA_963820895.1 uncultured Acidobacteriota bacterium | reverse complement strand
TTCGGCAGCGTCTCTTGCGCGCTCAGAGTTGGACAAGCAATCAACGCCTGGAGCGTGACGATCGAAAGGAAAGCGAGACGAAAAAGAAAAGAACGGCAATGCATGGACAAGCCTCCGGCAAGAGGTGCAAGCCCGACGGCAAGCAGAGGAAGCCATCCGGCCCAAAGTTCGAGAATCTTAACATGGAAAAAAGAGGACAGAGGAGACAGGACCCCACCTCCGGCCGTCATTGCCGGAAGTGGGATCGTTGAAGGTCGGACAAGACCTAATACTGAGTACTGAGGACCGAGTACGCCCTACTGCAGCGTCACACTCATACCCAAATTGTGCGCCGCGAAAGCCCACTCGTCCGCCGTCTCTTCAATGATCTTCGAGATCGGCTTTCCCGCGCCGTGTCCGGCCTTCGTCTCGATTCGAATCAGCACCGGCGCCGGACCGGCCTGATCCGCCTGCATGGTCGCCGCGAACTTGAAGCTGTGTCCCGGAACCACGCGGTCGTCGTGGTCCGCGGTCGCCATCAGCGTCGGCGGATACTTCGTGCCGGGCTTCAGGTTGTGCAGAGGCGAGTACGCGTAGAGCGCCTTGAACTCCTCCGCATCATCCGACGATCCGTAGTCCGACGTCCAGGCCCACCCGATCGTGAACTTGTGGAAGCGCAGCATGTCCATCACGCCCACATCGCGGCAGTGTCGCTCCAAAAAGGTCCGGACGCTGAGTCAGGCACGCCCCCACCAGCAAGCCGCCGTTGCTCCGCCGCCGATCGCCAGCTTCGGCGTCGACGTGTATTTGTTCGCGATGAGCCACTCGGCCGCCGCGATGAAGTCGTCGAACACGTTCTGCTTCTTCGCATTGGTCCCCGCCTGGTGCCACTCTTCGCCGTACTCGCCGCCGCCGCGCAGGTTGGGCTGAGCGTAGACGCCGCCCATCTCCATCCACACAATGTCGGAACGCTGAAACTGCAGGCGTCAGCGAGATATTGAATCCGCCGTATCCGTACAGCAGCGTCGGATTCTTCCGTCCAGCTTCAGTCCTTTCTTGTAGGTAAGGAACATCGGCACGCGCGTGCCGTCCTTGCTGTTGTAGAAAACCTGCTTGGTCTCGAACTGCGTCGGGATCGAAGTCGACCTTCGGCTGTCTGAACACCGTGCTCTTCCCGCTGCTGGATCGTAACGGTAGATCGTGGTCGGCGAGGTAAAGCTCGTGAATGCGTAAAACGTTTCCTTGTCGTTCCGCTTGCCACCGAAGCCCTGGGCCGTGCCAATTCCCGGCAGGTCGACGTTCCGCACGAACTTGCCGTTCAGGTCGTAGACACGAACTTCGCTGCGCGCGTCCTTCAGGTAGCTCAGCAGGAACTGTTGTTCACAACGTTCATGCCTTCCAGCTTCTCTGCTCTCTGCGGAACGACCGTCTTCCAGTTCGCGCTCTCGGGATGCCGCGTATCGATTGCGATCACCCTGCCGCGCGGGGCATCCAGATCCGTCCGGAACCAGAAAACCGGCCCGTCGTTGTCAATGAACCGGTACTGCGCGTCGAAATCGTCGAGCAGCTTTACCACTTCTGCGTTCGGTTGCGTCAGGTCTTTGTAATAGAAGCGGTTCTTCGGACGAGTGCCCTGCCACACCGGATGATGAGATATCGGCCGTCGTCCGTTACCGCGCCGCCGAATCCCAGTTCCTTGTTATCGGGGCGATCGTAGACCAGCTTGTCTCGCCTGCGGTGTCGCCAACCTTGTGGTAGTAGAGTTTCTGGAAATAGTTCGCGTCCTTAAAGCGGTGCCTTTCGGTTCGTCGTAGCGGCTGTAGAAAAATCCCTTGCCGTCCTTCGTCCACGCTGCTCCGAGAACTTCACCCACTTGAGCACGTCTGGCAGGTCCTTGCCGGTATCCACACTCGCGACGTGCCACTCCTGCCAGTCCGATCCCGACGCGGCCATTCCGTAGGCCATCAACTTCCCGTCATCGGTGACGGCGACGCCGGAGAGCGCGACCGTTCCATCCGCCGAGAGAGTATTCGGATCCAGCAGCAGCCGGGGCTCGGCCGTCAATGAATCGGCCACCAACAGCACATTCTGATTTTGCAGCCCGTTGTTGTGCTCGAGAAATAGCGTCCGCCTTGCTGTTGCGGAACCGTAGTACCGCTCGTAGTTCCAAAGCTTCGTCATCCGGTCGCGAATCGCTCCGCGATACGGAATCTGTTCGAGATAGCTGAACGTCAGCTTGTTCTCCGCCTCGACCCAGGCCTGCGTATCCGCGGAATCGGCGTCTTCCAGCCAGCGGTAAGGATCGGCAACCTTGGTGCCGTGATAGTCGTCCACTTGATCGACCGTTTTCGGTTTTGGATATGCCAGGGATCCTCCATCCGCCTGCGCGAAAAGCGAACCTGCAAAAATCGCACAACCCGCCAGGCATAAAACGCTGGAAAGAAACATTTTCATCAGAACCTCGCCAAGACTTTCATTTGGGACCACATGTGCTTTTACTGGGCTAAAACCACCAGCGTCAAGGAGAATCCGCAATTGCCAAAGCCAACGCGCAACAATTGTTTATGCGGGCAATATAAGCAATGGTCATCCGGGGCGTAATGAAAGATATGCTAGGGATGAGTAAGATTCATATCGAAGGTTTGAAGCGATCCTATGCCCAAAAAGAAGAAGAGTAGGAAATCCACACGTCCTGTTCGCAAGAGTCGTACCGCTCGAAGCAAATCACGCCTGAAATCTGCGCCACGGTCCGCAACCACGATTGCTCCTTGGCTCTGCGTTCGCCGCAGTGCCCGTGCCGTCGACTTCTACAAAGCTGCCTTCGGCGCCGTGGAGGTGTTTCGCATGGGAGACGCCGAAAGTGTGGTTGCTCGTCTTTCAGTCAACGGCGCGGAGTTCTGGCTCAGCGATGAATCTCCGGACCATCACAACTTCAGCCCCGAATCGCTCGGCGGCATCACGGTCCGCATCATTCTGACGGTCAATGATCCCGATGCCGTGTTCGCGAAGGCAATCAAAGCCGGCGCCAAAGAAGTCTATCCGGTCTCTGAAGAACACGGCTGGCGCATCGGCCGCGTAGTCGATCCCTTCGGCCATCACTGGGAAATAGGCCGCGAACTGTCGTAGGCCCGTGTAAATGCTCGGGATGATGCGGGCTCGTATCGCCGTAGCCGAGTAGAGCGCACATGATGGCGCGCATCGTATCAGGGCATCGCATCAGCGATGCCGTAAGTTGTGCAGAATGTATGCCGCCTTCAGGCGCTGAGGTTATCCAGACTTTGTCATCGATCCAATCGCCGCGGGTCCGCGAAAATGCTCGAATGATCCCGCTATTCCGGCGACTTCTGATCAGCTCGATACTCCACCTTATTATGATGATGCTTGCAACTATCGCTCAACTCCGGATCGCAATGCGAATGAAACACATGAGTCCCGATTCCAATTCCCAGCGCGGTTCCCACCAGCATGTCTGACGACCAGTGATCGCGTCCCAGGAATCTTCCCACTGTTACCGCTAGCGCAGCCGTGTACGCTCCGGTCCTCACCCAGAAATTTGGATATTCCTCTGCCGCGACCGTCGCCATGGCCCACGCAAACATCGCGTGTCCGCCCGGGAATGAGGTATTCATCGCATGATGACGAAGGAAGTCTCCGTGCCCGTTGCCCTCCCCCGGTCGCTGTCGGCCTGCAATGAACTGCATCGGCGTGTAAATCAGGAAAGTATTGATGAGGGTTTCCAACTCCAGCCCTCCCAGCTCCTTCGCACGGGGATGGTCTGTCTTGATCCCGTAAATCCAGACGCTTCCCAACGTGGCGCCCAGTCCGGCGATCGCGATGTTCGAGCTGGTTTGATAGACCGTGTGATCGCCCCCTGGGAGACTATTCTCGATATGCCGATCTGCAATCAGAAGACCTGCGGTTCCCGCCAGCACCACCGCATCCCATTTGAAATTCGATGGCTTGAAGGGAGTCAGGTAAAGCTCTTTCTGGTCTTCCAATCCGCGCTTCACCATGCGAGACACAAACCGGCTATGCGACGCATCTTTCTGCACCGCCGTGTCACCGGTCGCCTCATCGAACGTGCCCGGCGCAAAGTTTGAAACATCAAACGCTGTTTCCGTATTGATCGCAGGATCACCTTCGGCGATGCGCGGTGCGATGCGTGATGTCTGGCAAACGGCGGTTCCACAAAAAAAGGCAGCCGCCAGAAAATATTGTGAAATTTTGAAAGCGTCCTTCGAGCAGTAGTGCAATCCTGTCCCCCTGCAACCAGGTCACATGTTGTGTAAGCTGCTCTTGGATGGCGATTCCGCCCAAAACGTCTACTACTGAATGTAGTTACGTCGTAGATTTCAAAGATGGAAGAGCGGCCCTTGAGGGCCGCGTCCACGAAATCAAGAGGAAGATGGGGCTTTTGACCTGAACGTGAGAACGCCGGACCGCACCGCACGTAACGCTCTAGCCGCAGCTACTTCACGCCCTTCTCTGGATTCCACGAACCCTGCAGCCGGCGGATGTAGATGATCTGCCCCACGTGATATGCGTTGTGCGTACCGATGTGAGCGACAGTGGACGCAATCTTCTCCATCGTCTTGTCATCTGCGGACTCCACGAATTTTTCGATATCCGTCGATACCTTGTCCAGTTGCTGCACGGTGTCGGCCCACTTCTTCGCGTCGAAGCTGTTGAACGTCTCGTCGTTGTTCCCGCTGAACTTTGCCGGAGTCTCACCCTTGAACTTGGCCAGCACCTGAAGATTCCAGAAGATCAGATGATTCGCAAGTTGTCCGATCGAATGGTTGCCCTTTCCGTCGGTCCAGCTTGCCTGCTCTGCGGTCAGGCCTTCCACGGCCACATTCGTCGGCACGAACCAATCCTTGTTGTTATGCGTTGTCTTGAGTTGCTCGAGCAGAACGCTCTTCAACGTAGCCGGTTTCTGATCTTGCTTCTGATCCTGGGCAAACGCAGCGCACGACAGGCACAAAACGACGATCGCGACAATCTTCTTCATGACGGTGTTTTCTCCAATGATGTGGGATTGAACTCAGTGACTTGATCGCTGGACCAGTCATTTTAGACGTTGTGGGCCACGGAAGGTGAGTGCGGCGAGACATTGATGTCCCGGTGATCAAAAACGCACGAGGGAAATGGAAGTATTCAAATTTTCGACCAGAAATACCCTCAATACTGAGCCACGACGCTGTATTCGCGCGCCGTGCCAACCGGAAGCTTTACGGTTTCTGCTTCCGGATCAAAATCCTCCCAGTCTTTTCCGTTGATGGTGACTGCCGTTATTCGCCTCGCATCGGGCGCTCGCAATCGCAAATTGACGACCGCTGCAAATCCCGCCGGAAGTTTAACGTCCGCCGTGATGCTTCCGGACGCGATTCGCGAACTGATTCTGAATCCCACGCGTCCCCATCGTGTCGGAGCATCCTCAACCCGAACAACTTTTCCATCTTTGAGCCAGTCTCTTGGCAACCCCTTTCCCAGCCAAAGCGTTTCCGATTGCGGATCCTCAAACACCAGCAGCCACTTCGTCATCAGGGCCACGACAAGTTGGGCGGGCGTGCAGTAGGGAGCAATTCCCTGATCCGGCACAATGCTGCGCGTCTCCGGAGCCGTCCACGATCCGCGCGTGTATTGATGCGCCATATCCGAATACGTCATCAGCAACGCCTCGCGAATCATGTCATGCTGAAACAGCCCGTATCCGTGACCGTACGAAAGAAATCCCGCCATGATCCCGGTATTGAATCCGTATGCTCCAGGCATTCCGAGAATCACATCATGATGCCGCGACCGGTATTCCACGATGTTTTTCACCTGCGCCTCGTTAAGAATTCCCGAGTCCATCATCTCGACGTAGGCGCGATACGAACGAAATTGCGGATCGCTCGGATCCGCCGGTACCGCTACATGAAACGGCTGCCTCACTCCGGCAATTGCCGGGAGAATATTCTCGTCATCCACCTTGAGCATCGATCGCGAGATCGAGGTCTGGATGTCATGCTCCAGTTCCGCGGCCTCCCGCTGCAACTTCTGTCCCCATGCAGAAAGTTCAGCGCTGTTCTTCGTCCTCCCCAAGCGTTCCCATACCTTACCCAGGTCACGAAATCCGCGGGATGCCTCGGTGCTGTTTGAAAAATAAGGCTGCATGTAGCGCGCGGGATTCGCATCCAGCGAAGCATCAGCCTCGCTCCATCCCGCGATCATTCCGTACGCCGCATCGTCGTGCGGCAATTTCTTGGCGCGTTCCCGCAGCATCAGCAAAAGATTCGCCACCGCATCGATGCGTTTGCGATGTTTCAGCACGATTTGCCCATCGCCGCCGTAGTTCACAAACTGCGCAACCACGGCCAGCATCCGCCCGTACTGCCCGACTTCCGGGCCTCGATACAGAAGCGACCCATCATCGCGAACGAACTTCTCGGAGTAGTTGTCGAGATAGCGTCCCGCCAGATCGATCAACCCCCACTCCAACATGGCGGAAGTATCGACATTGAACGTGTCAGGAAAACCGTCGTGCTCGCTTCCGGCGTAATCTTTGTCGACTGCTCCGTACTTCGGATAGTCGTGAACCCGTGTCATCATCTCGCGCACCAGTGCGAACCGCGCCATGTTCGCCATGCGCTCATCCGGGACATTCAGTTTCATCCCGGACTCCAGCGTTTCTTTCCACGTTTTGTTCAACTCATAAAGATCGCGATAAAAAATCGACGGTTCATAGTCAGTGCGTGGCGGAAACGGATGGTACGAATCCACGTATTGCGCCCACTTCAGTTGGTGATTTTCAATCCGTGCTACGCGATACCAAACCGGCTGCACACGATCATTCGCATTCGAGATTCGCGCGGGTGCAAATGCCAGCATCTCGCTCCAATTGCCCTCCGACTCGGGATACACAAATCGCAGGACCGGGAGATATCCTCCGACCAACCCGTCGCGAACCTCGCCCTTCTCCCGAATAGCCGCAATCGGCGGATAGTACGGCGCAGGATCGAAGTTCGCCGTCCGTCCCCCGTAGTTGAAACCAACTTTGTCCATCGTCTCCGGAGTTCCGAGGAAACTGTACGTCGTCATTTTGTTGCCGATAGGTGGAAATACCGCGGCAACGTCCGCATACTCCGGATCGCCACTCTTCGCCAAAATCTCTTTGCCCAGCAGGTCCGTCGCACTCTGCCGGATCTCGTCGATCGTGTGTCCCATGTAAAGCTTCGACGGATCTTGCGACGTCGGCTCAGAGCTCTTCGGCAGATCGAGTTCCACTCCGCTCGTTCCCGCAAACATGATTCGCCCATCCGGATGCGCGAAGTCTTCGAGTATTGCGTAGCGCTTTGCCGGATTCGCGCGCGCCTCAATCACCGACATCAGCGTCCAATCGCCCGCAGTTTGCCCGACGCGCAGCGTCGAGCGCTTACCATCTAGAATCAATTCAACTGATGAAGGACCGTCGAACCGCGCGACGCGAGGACCAGTTTGCGCGGCGGCGCAAGAAATCACCGCAACCATAAAGAGAGACAAGAATCTCATTCGATGAGACCAGCAGGCTTTCAACAGTGTCGGCAATTGTATCTCGCCACTATTGTGTTTTGCGCGGGCAGAATTGTCGCTGGAAATACACGGATCGGACGACTATTTGGCCGCCATTTTCTCCCGAAGCCGCTTCTCCGCGTCGTCATCCCAATAGCCGCAATCAAGGCGTAGAAACACTGACGTATACGGAATCGTCAGCCTGGTCTTCAGCACCAGGATGTGAAACGTCTTGCCCGCTTCGTCGAGCTTGGAGATGATCTGCTCGTGCGGCAGCGACTGCGATCCACTCTTGCCGAGCAGACTCGCGAGCGCCTCGCGATACGCAGTCACGCCTTTTGCGTCACCTTCCGGAACCAGCTTCAGCTCCGCATCTGTGAAGATCACGGGACGCACGTGCTTCGCTTTGGAAAGCTGCTCGAGCACCACGCGGACGACGTCGAGTTGTTCGGCGTCCGTTTCCACCGTCTCGATTCCGCTGCTCGTCTGCAGCGGATACGCCGAATCCACGATGGCAATCCAGTTCCGATGTCCGAGCAAGGGCAGTTCCTCAGTGACCCGCGCGCGCCAGTCGGCAGCTTGGTGTTTGTCCGCCGCTACGCTGTTAGGAACAAGGACGAGAACAGACACGAGGCAAATGGCGGCGACAAGAACAAGTTTCCGCCCAATTCTGCGGAAGGGAACGCGTTGCATAATGCATCTCCAGGTCAAATCGCAAAAGATCAGGCCGCCCATCCTACCTCAGTCCATGCTCGACAAAACTCTTTTCTGCGATTCGTGACCTCAATGCCGCTCGCGAGAAGCCCGCTACAGCGCCCCGAGTACCTCCCACGCATCGAGCCACCGCTCCCAACTCCGCTGGCCCGCACGCACTTTCCGCCGATTCGTCCGCTCTGCATTGCTCGCACCACTTTGCGAGCCGTCTCCAGGATACAAACGGAGAGATTTGGATTGCCCCAGTTTTTCAATCGGAATCAGATACCACGCATCCACCGGCTGCACGTGCGCCGCGATCACATCGATGTCTTTCTTTGTGTACCGCTTTTTGCCGCCCTTCCGCGTTGTGTGCACGGGCTGCACTTCATATCCTCCCCGATGCAGTCTCCCCGTCCCCTTCACCTGCACGCGCATCGCACTCCCATCGCGCCCCCACACCACAAAGTCATACCGCTCGCTGTCTCCCCACGGCAGCGCCAGGTGCAATCCCATCATCTCCGCCTTCAGCAAAAACGCTGCCTGCGAAATCTCTCCCGCCCGCTTCGGATTCCCCCGCACCCGCTCCCACCACTTTTCCGCAGGGTCCGCCACCGCAAACAACCAGGGAATCGCCACAGATCCCGGCTGCCATACCCCACCTGCTCTTCGTAGAGTGCGAATCTCAACTGCATCAGCAGTGTGCCGCCTCACCACCCACGCCCACCCGTTCTCTGTTTTCCCAATCATCAACTCCACAGACACTCCTCCCGCTCAGCGCCGGAACCAACCGATAAGTTCGTACCGGACGCCGCCAGCATCCAAAAATCGAATTTAGCGCAGATATTCAAAACTACAAGTGTGCGGAAAGAAAAGTCTGTGACCTTGCTCACTCATGCGTGTGATTCAAGCGGTGGAGGAATCAGGGAGGGCAAATCCCGTCCGTGCGAACAGTCCACCCCAGCCGCAAAAGCGGCGAAAGAATGCAGCCCACGGCACAGCCGTGGGTTAGCCGAAAGAAAATGGAACAAGTCCCGTAGGGACGACATGAAGGGACAGAAGTGTGAGGACTCTTTTGATCCTGTCATCTTGAGCGAAGCAGGCCGGCAACAAGCGGCCTGCGCAGTCGAAAGATCCCTACCAATTCTCAGCCGTTCGAGTTGAGAGCAGGGAATTCTCCCAGTGAAAGTAATCGCCCGATCGCTTCGTCCCCTAGGGACGCCTGACCGTAGCTGTGTGCATTTTCTAATGCCAACACTTTGGGGTTTGACTTTCGTTGCCTAAAGCCGCAATCGATGAGGCTGATAAGTGTCCTATACCGTGGTTCAGTTAGGGCGGTCTAAGTGACGCAAGCACAGCACGGGATGCGTAATAAGAGTGCGGTTTGTTGTAGCTCACGCCTGCATGGCGGAAAGCCTAGTCCTTCACTCCAAGCTGCCAGAACAAAAACGAATACACGTCCGTAAACTCTTCGATTTGTTTCGTCACGGGCTTCCCAGCGCCGTGCCCCGCTTTCGATTCGATTCTCAACAGGATCGGACGCGTCTTGCTCTGACCATTCCTCGCTTCCGACTGCATCAGCGCGGCCATCTTTTTTGCGTGCATGGGATCCACGCGCGTGTCCGTATCAGCGGTCATGAACAGGATTGCGGGATACTCGGTGCCTGCCTTCACGTGGTGATACGGCGAGTACGCGTACAACCACTTGAATTGCTCGGGGTTTTCGGAGGTGCCGTATTCCGGAATCCAAAGTTTCGCGATCTGAAAATCCTGGTAGTGAATCATGTCGAGCAGCGGTACTTGGCAGATCACGGCGCGGAATAGGTCGGGACGCTGCGTCATCATCGCTCCCATCAGCAGTCCACCGTTCGATCCGCCCTGAATCGCGAGATGATTTTTGTCCGTATATTTTTCGGAGATCAGGTGCTCGGCCGCGGCGATCATATCGTCGAAGACGTTCTGCTTTTTGTCGAGCATTCCGGCGCGATGCCAGTCTTCTCCGAACTCGGCGCCGCCACGCAGGTTGGCCACGGCGAAGATGCCGCCGTGCTCCATCCATAGATAGGCAGTGCGGCTGAAACTGGGCGTCAGGCTGACATTGAATCCACCGTAAGCGGTGAGCAGCGTGGGATTTTTCCCAGTTTTCGTCAGACCCTTTTTATGCACCACGAACATTGGGACACGTGTGCCGTCTTTCGATTTGAACCACTCCTGCGCGACTTGGTAGAGCGAGGGATCGATCGAGGGTGCGTCTACCTTGGTCCAGAGGGATGTCCCGCCCGCCACGTAGGGAGCCACTGCGCTGTCCTTCGATTCCAGGTGCTCGGTTCCCATCGCGACGCGGTAAATCGACGGAGGCGTGGTGAACGACTGAAATCCGAAGAAGATTTCGTCGCGGTTCCAACGTCCGCTCGCGCCAAACACCGTACCGATCGCGGGAAGCTCGATGTCACTTAATTTCTTGCCTTCAAGATCGAAGAGCTTTAACAGCGACGAGGCGTTCTGTTCATATTGCGCAAAGAGTTTTCCGCCGAAAACGGCGGCGCCCTGCAGAACCGCATCCGATTGCGGAATGATTTCCTTCCATGCGTCGCGCTCGAAGTTGCCCGCTTCGGTGACGAAGACGCGGTATCGCGGCGCATCTTCATTCGTGGTGATGTAGACCTTGCCGTCAAAAATGTCGGCATTGTAGAGAAAATCTTTTCCCGTGGTCAGACGGGTTGCGGCCTTGCCCGACTTCAGGTCCATCAGGAACAACTCGGATTTGGTCCATCCCTGGGAAACATTGATCAGCAGCCACCGGCCGTCGTTGGAGAGCGATACGCTGGGCCAGTCCTCGGGATCGCGTCCCTCGCCGAAGATGGGATCGTCGGTCTCGACAGGACTTCCCAGAAGATGAAAGAAGACGTGGCGGTTGTACATCTCCTGCCCGGCGGGCACGTCGCCTTTATTCGGATAACGGGTGTAGTAGAAACCGGAATTGTCATGCAGCCACGCGATGGACGCGGCGCGCGTGCGCTCGATGGTGTCAGGGAGAATTGTTCCGGTCTTGGTTTCGATGACGTGCAGCGTAGACATCTCGGAGCCGCCCGGAGATGTTCCGTATGCGACGTACTTCCCGGTGTCGCTGGGCTGAAACCAGTCGAGGGCGATGGTGCCGTCAGCGGCGAGTTGATTGGCGTCAACCAGGACGCGGTCGGGGCCGTCGACGGTGTCGCGTATATAAAGGACCGGCTGGTTCTGCATCCCCTCGCGCTTCGTATAGAAATAATGATGTCCAGCGATCCCGGGCGGCGTGACGGTCCCGATGGAAAGCAATTCGGTCAGCCGCTTGTGGATGGCGTCGCGGCCGGGAAGGGGATCGAGCAGCGAGCGCGTATAGGCATTTTCTTCGGAGACCCACTTCTCAGTCTGCGGGTTGTCGGATTTTTCGAGCCAGCGATAGTTGTCGAGAACTTTTGTCCCGTGAAGCATGTCGATGATGGGCTTGGGCTCGGCGACCGGCGGATGATCGGGAACGGCGGAGGAAGACTTTGAATCGTCCGCAAGAATTGCGGCGGTAAACAGGAGAGAAGACAAGCAAAGAAGCAGCAACAAAAAACGCCCTCCCATAAAAAAACACCTCAACGAATTCAGCGTATCAGAACTCGTCAGGAGTGAGCGCCGAATGCTATCATTAGGATGAATCGGCGGAGCCTTCCGCCACAACACTCCTCAGTAGCTCAATGGCAGAGCATCCGGCTGTTAACCGGAGGGTTGTAGGTTCGAATCCTACCTGAGGAGCCATTCTTTCAGCAGGTTAGAAATCCTTCCGTGCCGTTCAAACCGCCGGCAGCGCAAGGCGCACAATCTTGCAATGTGCCTCGAGCATGTCCTCCGTTGCCGCATCGCCGTAAATGTTCATCGTCGTGCGGATGTCGGAATGACGCATAAGTTTCTGCTGCACTCCGATCGGCGCACCCAGCGAATCAATCCACATCCGGTATGAGTGTCGGAAGGTGTGCGTTCCGATGTGACCAATTCCGGCTGCTTTCGCGGCTCGGTCCAGCTCACGCCACACCCCGGTATAGGAATATGGAAGTCTTCCGATTTTCAGCGGGCTGGCAAAAACCCAATCGCTGTCCGCCGAAAACTCAGTTGCTTGTTTCCACACCGCGAACCGGTCTAACAGCTCTGTCGCGATCGTTAAGGACCTTCGCGATTCGTCGGTTTTAACGTCGTCAACATTGCGCTCGACGATGCCGCGCTCCACGCGGGGTCGGCTGTTTAGACAATCCACGTGACCATCGAAGTGCAAGGCACTCCGAAATACGCAGCCCGAAGCAAACGCACACCAATGCAATCGTCCTGTGCGGTTCATGCAGTTCCACGCTCAGCTTTTGAAACTGTTCAACCGTGAGGCTGCGCGGCTGCTTCATCCGCTTGGAGGCCCGCTTGATCGTTATCAGGCTGATTGGATTAACTTGCATCGGTATAGCTTGTTTCAATGACGCATTTATTCAGTCTTGAAGATTTGCAGGACGTCAGCTGATAACTTTCTGGGTTTATGCATTTCTTCAACTCCGCATGACTTCAATGCTGCTGATGTGCACTGTTGCATGTGTGAAGAACTTCATGGCTGAAAAGTGAGTCTGCGCTGAAGCTCTGATGTATATCAGTGTGCAACCCTGATTTTCTGCATGCCTGCATAACCGCATTTCATCAGCCGTGCATACCTGAAGATGTGCACGGATTCAAAGACGACTTTATGCAATTGCCAAAGAGAGGGGAGGGGAGAGGTCCGGCAACAGGCGGCGCTCTCAGGTGTCCTTCTAAGCTATTGATAAGGCTTATGTTGCAAATGAGCCGGTAAGCCATGAGCGATAGAACTGGTTGCTATCGCTCACAAAATGCCGTAATGTGAGTGATAGAAAAGATGGCTATCGCTCATGACCTGGAACTGGCAGCAGCCTGACTGGCCCAGATTCGCGTGGAATCCGCCCCGCCTCGCCGCGGCCGAACAACAGTTCCTCGTTGGGGGAGGGACATTTGTCGGAGCAATCAAGCATCTTGGCGACGAAGACCGTAATCAGCTGACGGTCGAGGCGATGAGCACGGAAGCGCTGACCACCTCGGAGATCGAAGGCGAGATCCTGGATCGGGCAAGTGTCCAGTCATCCATCCAGCGGCAGCTGGGGCTGGCGGCGGACAACCGGCGCGCCGCACCGGCGGAGCGCGGCGTCTCGGAGATGATGGTCAACCTTTACAAGACCTTCGCAGCGCAGCTTTCGGACGACACATTGTTTGAATGGCATCGCATGCTGATGAGCGGCAGGCTAGATTTGAAGGATATCGGCCGGTACCGCACCAGTAGTGAGCCAATGCAAGTTCTCTCCGGCGCCATGGGCTCGCCAAAGATTCATTTTGAGGCGCCGCCATCGGCGAAGGTTCCGGCGGAAATGAAACAATTCATTGCGTGGTTCAACCAAACCGCTCCCGGAGGTGCGAAGCCATTGCCAGCGCTGACAAGGGCAGGGGTTGCTCATCTGTACTTTGAATCCGTCCATCCATTTGAGGACGGCAACGGCCGCATCGGCCGCGCGCTCGCGGAAAAATCGCTGGCGCAGAGTTTAGGGCAGCCGTCCCTCATCGCGCTTGCGGCAACAATCCTGGCACGGCGCGCGCGCTACTATGCGGCGCTGGAAGCGGCCAACAAAAGCAACGAAATTACTGAATGGCTCGCCTGGTTTGCTGGCACGACAATCGAAGCGCAGCGACGTACCCTTGCGCTCATCGAATTCCTCATCGACAAGACGAAGCTGCTCGACCGCATCCGGGCCGAGCTGAACGACAGGCAGGAGAAAGCGCTCCTTCGAATGTTCAAGGAAGGGCCTGAAGGGTTCAAGGGCGGTATGAGTGCGGGCAAGTACAGCACCATCACCGGTGCGTCTCCTGCGACGACGACACGTGACCTTACTGATTTGGGGGAGAAAGGCGCGCTTATCAGGGAAGGGGAGCGCAGGCACGCGCGCTACAAACTGAATGTTCCTTTGCGTCATGTGCCGCATATATCGGTGAATGAACTGGGGGAGATTATCGAGGGCTAATCTCATCGCAATGTGAGTTGACGCTTCGTCAAGCGATGCTTTGACTTGGCGGATGGGGAGTGCCTGATATTACAGTATGAGCTCTGCAAGCACCGAAGGAACGCTGCGCGATTGGAGGAACGGGTCCACACAGGCGGAACGCCTCTGTGCCGCTCTATTGCATTTAGAGTCATTCGAGGATGTCGATCCACAACATCCGTTGGGAGGCCCGGACGGCCTGAAAGATGTCCGCTGCAATCGGAATGGCAAGGTATGGATTGCTGCTGCGTATTTTCCTCCGACGCCAGCGACCTTTAAGGACATCCAGACGAAATTTGAGCATGATTTTGCGGGGGTCGCCGCCAATAGTGCGGACGGATTTGCATTCTTTGTTAATCAGCCCTTGACGATCGGAGAGCGTGAACTCTTACAGGCTAAAGCGGGTGCTGCTCCCCTTGAAATCTATCATCTTGAGAGAATGCGTTCGTTACTTGATTCGCCCAAAGGGTGCGGGATTCGGCTCGAATATCTACGAATTCCGATGACTGAGGCAGAGCGATGGGCAAGGAGGAGTGCTGGCCACGTGGTCTGTGTCGATGGTGCGCGGGACGCAGTTGACGAACCCGTACCAGGCGGTGGTTCAGCGGGGGTGCGGTTGGAACGCAATACAATTTGCCGTTCAGCCCGCAATCGGTCGACATTACTAAGCAGCCAACCCTAGTGTTGGGCGAAAATGGCATTGCGCTCGCAAAGGGATCGACCACCGTCCCGATCAACGGCGTGCAGACCACAGTGGACCAGATCGCTTCGTTTAACATCGGCTCCGGGTCTGCGAACTGGACGTATCACGCGCAGCCGGGTAACACCTTGACGATTCTGGCTGTCCTATCCGACGGTAGCCTGGCAATCAATGACTCGCAGAACGGCGCCATTCAGTTGAATATGAGTGGGATTCCGGCTCAAACCACTGGGCCTCTCGGTGGGGTTCCACAATATTCTTGGACTGAGCGATGGGCCGTGCCAACCTCATCGGGGGCGTCAGGTATCTCTCTGCCCCTAGAAGTGGACTCAGGCAGCGCATGGGCAACGCCAGAAGGAAACGCTTCCAAAAATGGATTATCAGTCGCCCTGTGTCCTTGTTTGTCGCAGACAGGCAACGACTCGTCATCTGATTTCTCGATGCCAGATAGTTCCGCAAACCCATCCGAGTTGCAGCCGGCCGGGTCCGCAACGACCTACCTTCAGTTGATCGGAGACCCGGGTCTCAACGGCGCTGACTGCCTCGATGGGGATCCGACGCACTGCCACTATATGGGCCAGCGCTTTACTCTTGCCGCAGCAAATGACGCAGCGACGTTGGCGCAGTCGGGAACAGTGCTCCCCGCGGTTCGAGTCTCATCCGTCCAAGACGTCGCGGCTGCGTTGAAGAATAATGGCCCCATCACTGGCTCAGTAACCTACTACGGTCATGGCGCACTGCTGCCGTACCAGGGGTACTCCCTTTCGGTGCTAGCGGCGGGACAGGGACAGGGCACGGATACGAACGTTTCGGTCCTCAATTATCAGCAGCTGTCCAACGCACAATTGAGCAATCAAACGTCCATTGTCCTCAAAACCTGCCATGCGGGCTTACGTCCACCTAGCGGTGGTAGCTCGATCGCGCAGTTGCTCGCAAACCAATTAAACAGAGGGGTGTACGCATGGAAGGTCGGATTCTTTTTTAGTCACAGTCCGACTGCCACGAGCCCCAATGGTATGCCTAGCCAAAGTCAGCCGATGTATTTCTTTCCCCTGGGAGGAAGCAGTATCGCGCCATGTCTTTTCCAGCCAAATCAGCCGGAACCGCAGAAGTGCGGGGGTGGTCAATGACACGAATACGCTTTGAAGGAGTTCCAACGATGCCAAGGATTTTCATCTTTTTGCTCATCAGTATTCCCTGTCTCGCCCAGCAAGCGACATCGCCACCAGCAGTCCCTTCAAAAGTGATCGAGGAGTTTTGGCGCATCGAAACCGGCGGCGGAAGATTAACTCCCGAAGGATGGTATGAGACCAGCAGATTTTTCATCCGATCTGGCCTTCTTCCAGAACGGAAGGTTATCAATGTGATAAGTAACGGTCGTAACGATGCTATTGAAGAAACTGCCAGGACGCCGACGTGGGCCGAAGTGTCCGTCAGTACCGATGCCTTGGGCCATGTAGATTCGCTGTTAAGGTTTACACGTTCACCGGTTCGAGGGCCAGGTGGAGTACTCATCTTGAAGGGACCAATATTAACGTTTGATCTTGTCCTTACAGAGAAGCAGTGGAAACTCGGCAAGGACGGGGGAATGGATCTGGGATCGCACGTGGCACCGCAATGGTTAATCACCTGCGGCGGGGACACCGCCTGGATTAACGTCGACGCTGCCATCGCGTATGTCAAAGATATGCGGGCTAATAGCAAAGATCCTGTGGTTAAACGCAATGCGGATAAGACCCTGCAACAGCTGATGGATCTACAATAGCCAGTTTCGAGAGCTCACCTGGCCTGTGAAGCCGCTAGACTGCACAAATGGGAGCAGAACTGGACCCTCGAGAGATCTGCGAGCCGAGGCACAAGTACTCTCGATCCTGCAGGGATATCCCCGTGTCTAAATTGCGAAGCCCCTGACCGACACTCGACGAGGCTCGGTTGGCAGGATTGTCGGGGATGTGTTGAAATCCGCACTTTGCCTTCCGGATAGAGTGCCCTCTGCAATTCTGCGATGATTGGTGTTCCAGTGGATCCGTATTTGCCCTCAGTGCCTTCGCAACGACAATCCCGGACATTCACGAGAGGAATTGCTCGTCACCGATGTAGTTCCTTTCATGCTTACCCGTAGACCATTGGAGCCGAACATACTTTCGGAAGTGTGCGCTTGGACGAATTTGCGCGCGCCTTGGCTCTTCTCGTTCTGCCCCGACGGCATCGGAATTTCGTCGCCCGTGCCCGTTCCGACTGCCATCGCTGGTCCTTTTCAAGTGATCACTGAGCCGTGATCCGTTTGTGATCCGTTAGCACTGTTTACCATCGTCTTCCACTGCCTTTATGATGCCCGCCGTGCGCTCTATGTTGTTGAAACTACGTTATGATCTGAATTCGAATCCCACTCTCTCCGCCATTACTTTTGTTATCTGGCACTTGCATGACGGTGATACCTAAACTGATTCCGAGTTGAATCGGAGGTATCTGCCGTGGCCAATACGCAGTGCAAAGAAGTCAACCTCACCAAACGGGTCCGAACCAGCAAGGGCATGCGTTACTGCCCGGTGATCCTGTCTGCAAATGGCCGAGTAAAGCCTGATCTGGTCATCGTTAACGGCCACCCGGAACGACACCCAGAGGGCGCTTATTATCTGGAATGGCGTGAGCAGGGAAGGAGGGTACGGCTGTCGGTAGGCAAAGACCCCGCCGATGCGACTGCACGTCGCCAGCGTAAAGAGTCCGAGTTGAACGCCCTAAACAATGGTGTCACCGTGGTGCCGGAGAAAGGTGACGGAAACCGTTCACTAGCTGCAGCGGTAGCCGAGTACCTGGAAGAAACGAAGCTCACTAAGAAGCCGAAGACACTCGCCGCGTATACAACTTCGCTGAACTACTTCACCGAATCCTGCCCGAAACTGTTTCTGGAAGACATCGAACGCAAAGACCTGCTGAAGTTCTGTGCTTTCCTGAGAGATGCCAAAGAGCAGGCACCGCGCAGCTGCTGGAACAAGTTCGCAAATGTTATGTCCTTTCTAAAGGCAAACGGCATTCGAGGGCTAGTGCGAAAAAACGACTGGCCCCGTTACACCGAAGAAGAGCCGGAGATGTATGAGGAGGCAGAGCTCGAAAAACTCTTCAAATCGTGCGATGACGAGGAGCGACTGTGGTTCGAGTTCTTTCTGATGACGGGCATGCGAGAGCAGGAGGTGATGTACACGTACTGGTCGGATGTGAACTTTGCTGCCAGCACCGTGCGCGTGAGTCACAAGCCCGATCGCAACTGAAGTCCGAAGGCATATAAAGAGCGAGAAATTCCCATTCCGACGAAACTGGTGAAACGACTGAAAGCATGGAAGGCAAAAGCGGAAGAATTGCAATCTCGTCTTCCCTACTGCAGGGTGCAATCCGAAGCTGGATTTTCTCGACTGCCTGAAGGTTTGTGCCGAGCGGGCGAAGCTCGACAAAGACAACTTCTGGCTGCACAAGTTCAGGGCGACGTTTGCGACCCGATGCTTGTGGGCCGGAGTCGATTTGCGCACGGTGCAGCAGTGGTTAGGGCACTCGGATATGGAATCGACGATGCGTTACTTGAAGCCGTCACGCAGTCAGCAAACAAGGGAGAAGGTTAACGAAATCTTTGCTTAAACTTCCTCCAACCTGGCTGTGGCGGAGACAGGGTTGCTAGCTGGTATGTGCAACAGTTTCTAGGTTCAACCTACGTACTGGAATCGCTTCAACAATTCCTGGAATCGTGGCTCCCCATGAAGATTGTCGAAATACGGATGAACCTTCAGGAAGATCATCCAGGTAGCGCGCTCGTCACAGGCCCTTTCTAGCCACTCCAGGGCCTGATCTGTTTGCCCAAGCCCCGCGTAGATTGCTGCCACGGCGTAAGAAGACTGATACTTGTGCTTTGAAGCATCCCGTATTTCGTCGATTACTCTATGCGTTTCCGTCTTCCTTGCTGCCACGGCATACCCGTGGCCCAACGCCGCCAGAAACAACGGCAGGCGGCCAGACAGATCTACTGCCGCCTGAAACTCCGCCAACGCCTCGTCGTGTTGTCCGATCTGCTCGAGAGCGAGTCCACAGACGAAATGGGACGCGAAGAAGTTAGGATCTAGTTCGATGGTCTTGCGGCACTGCGCCAAGGATGACTCAAACTGGCGCGCGAAGTAGAATACTAGCCCCGAGGTGGCGTTAATGGAATTGGAGAGAGGATCAAGCTGCAGGGCATGGTCCGTGGTGTGCTTTGCTTCCTCATAATGTCCCAAAGCCGCCAGTTCCATTGCATACCACTGTCGCGCCATGGCGTAGCTCGCATCGAGTTTGAACGTGCGCTGGAACTCTGTGTCCGCTCCTTTCCAGTCCCAATCGTAGAACAGTTTGACGAACGCCAGGGAAGCATGACCCTCCGCCAACCGGTTATCGATTTCCAGAGCTTTTAGAGCAGACGCTCTGGCTCTGGGTAGTCCGTCGTGAGAAGAAATCGCGAGGTTCCAGACCAACATTGCATAGGAATCGGCTACGCCGGCGTGGGCTTGGACATAGCTGGGATCTATATCAATGGCCTGCTTGAAACAGTCCAGTCCCTTCCTGAGCGATTCTGTCGTTCTCTTATTCCAGTGGTAACGGCCCTTGAGATATAGCTCCAGGGCTTTCGAGTTTCGAGTGGAACGCTTGGCCAGACTCTTCTTTTCCCCGCTCTTCAGCTTTACTTGAAGTTCATCAGCGACGCTATCGGCGATCTCCTCTTGGAGAGTTACCAGATCCGCACGTTTTCGCAGGAAACTTCTGCCCCACATGTAACTGGAATGGAGGGTGTCGATGAGTTCGAGGTTGACGGACAGAGAATCTCCTTTGGTAACAATCCTTCCGACTATGATTGCCTTCACGGTTAGCTCGCGGCCTACGGTAATCGGATCTACCGAATCGCCGCGGTAGCGAAACGAAGACATCCGGCAGGTCACTCGCAGGTTAGGCAGCTGGGACAGGGTCGAAATAAGACTTTCGCTTATTCCGTCAGCGAGGAATTCGGCCTCAGGGTCGTTGGTGGCGTTCCGCAGCGGGAGTACCGCGATAGGCAGAATCTCCGGTTCCCTCACGCGCGAACGTGACTTGATAAGAGGGTCCGGAGCGATTCGCTTTAAATCCCGCTCTAGCCGTTTCAGGTCGGTGGAGATTTCTAATGCGCTTTGGTAACGAAGTTCCCGGTCCTTTTCGAGCGCCTTATTGATGATTTCTACAATCCTCACCGGAAGGCTAAGGTTCCAATGTTGTGGCGGGATCGGATCTAGGTGGAGAATTGCATCGCGGATGTTCGCTCCCGAAAACGCAATGTGCCCCGTACACATCTCGTATAGAACTGCGCCGGTGGAGAAAAGATCAGTCCGGACATCGAGTGTCTGTCCTTCCCATTGCTCGGGAGACATATAGTTGGCAGTCCCCATTATTGTTCGTGATTCGGTTACCGGGTCGACTGTGCGTAGACCAGCGGCGGCAACAGTATCAACGGAAGGTAGCGGCGAGAGTCTTGCGAGTCCAAAGTCCAGGATTTTGACCAGATCACCGTCGACGACGAAGATGTTGCCCGGTTTGATGTCACGGTGCAAGATGCCTTTCTTGTGTGCGGCGGCCAGGGCTTCGGCAATTTGAATTCCGAACGCCACCACACGTTCTGTGTCGAGTTTTTGTCCTCCAATCAGCTTCTGCAGCGTCTGGCCCGCGAGTAGTTCCATTACCAGGAACGGCCGGTCCTCGGAGTCATCAAATTCGTAGATAGTGCAAATGTTGCGGTGACTAAGGCCGGAGGCAGCCCTCGCTTCTCGCCGGAAACGCACCAAAGCCGCAGAATTCAGGCATGTTTCATCCGACGGAAACTTTACAGCGACAAAACGGTCTAGGCTAGTGTCTTGCGCTCTATAGACATCGCCCATTCCTCCGCCGCCAATCTTTTCTAATATGCGGTAATGGGATACGGTTTTGCCGATCATCGAAGTGGACCGCTTCGGCTGTTGGTGGCTCATCTTAGGCTCGCAGTGCTCGCAAGTCAAACGGTGCACAAATCGATATGGATCGGTGAAGGACGTAAACGCCAAAACGGGAAGGTGCCGGAAAATGTACCTCATTAGGGCGAGGAGGCTAACGGCAAATGGATAGGTTAACGTTCACTGACGAGTCAGACATTTCCATCTCGAAAATCACTCAACGCATCGAGCAGCCTGCTGTAAAATCCCAGCTTGCGATAGAGAGAACTAGAATAGAAGAGATTGGCTACAGGGCTCGCGAAGAGCCATGCGCAAGTCACAAACTCCAGCAGGATCGATGCATGCCAACGCTCGACATCTATCGAAGCGGCAAACTCCTGAGACAGCGAGCTCTTGCCAACTGCGAACTTGCTGTGCTTGGCAGAGCCGCATCGTGCGATGTCGTTTTGTCAGATCGCGAGCGGCGAGTGTCGCGGAGTCATGCAGCACTTATACGCCTTCCACAGCCGTCTCCGGCGTTCTTCGTCCGTGACCTGGGTAGTTTGTATGGCACTAGGGTGAACGGTGCGTCCATAGATCAAAAGGTCTTAAAGGACGATGACATCATTGAAATCGCCGGTTACAGACTGGTCTTTTCCTCGCGATCTGGAATGACGGCCAACTTCCGTCATTTGAGTCTAGTTCCTCTCAAGCGCGTCTCGGGACGCAGGACGAGCGGCGAACTAACGTTCAAGACCGCAAGGTCTCTTAACGGGCTGCCTCTGGATCCTCCCAAGGAAGAGTTGTTGGAAGAGGTGCAACGGCGGGCCGCCGGGGGCGAGGTATTTTTGGATTTTGCCAGTGACATCGTGCCAGCCGTATTGCGTGTAGTGCGCGCAGAAAAGGGATTTATCGGGCTGTTTCCTGCAGACGGGTCGAAGATGCATTCCGAGTGCGGGGTTGTAAACTTTAGGCAGGAGGAAACCATCGAGGTATCCGAAGCCGACTTGGAGGATCACCTAGCTAAGGGTGAGGTCATACAAGAAGGCTCGGCACTCTTGGTTCCGATCGGTCGTCCCCGCGAAGTGGTGGGCTTCTTCTGTATAAAAGCCGGGCGCAACCGCGGCCCCTTTAGCCGTGAGGATATGGCTTTCCTCCTCGCGCTGGGGCGATTAGCGCCTTCCACTCCGTCTAAGGCGCCGCCGCAACCGAGATCGAGCCGTCGCACGCGTGAGATTTACCCCTGGCCCGTAGGAATCGTTGGGAAAAACGAGGAGATAACAGGGCTTCTGGGGAGCATCCAAGATGCCGCTCTCAGCGACTTGAATGTAATGGTTCTTGGAGAGACGGGCACTGGAAAGGAGCTGGTGGCGCAGGCGCTTCATCAACGATCCCACAACTCGGGGGGGCCATTCGTTGCACGCAATTGCAGTCAAATCACTGAAAGTCTAGCGGAAGCTGAAATCTTTGGTTACGGGCCGCAATCAGGGATCTCGGGAGCCGACCCGAAGGGATCGGCCGGATGGTTCGAACAAGCCAATAGCGGAACGCTCTTTCTTGACGAGGTGCATAGTCTGCCTCCTCCCCTGCAGGACAAGTTCCTTAGGGTCTTGCAAGAGAAAGAAGTGTGGAGGATCGGCGCAAGATCTCCGGTACACGTTAGCGTCAAGGTGGTGGCTGCAACCGATGAAGATCCGGAAAAGGCTCTGAAATTGGGATGGCTTCGAGCACCTTTCTTGTATCGCTTTGGGGCTACAATCCATGTCCCTCCACTGCGTGCTCGTACAGACGATATACCCCTACTGGCTTTCTATTTTCTCGACAGGTATGCCAGCGCGCTTGGATCTAGGACCCGATCAATCTCGCATCGCGCGCTACGACTTCTCGTTGAAACAGATTGGCCGGGCAATGTAAGACAGTTGGAGCAACAAATCCAACTGGCGGTTGCACGGGATCAGGAGGTCTTGTTCTCCTGGGACTTCGGCACTCCAACTCACCCTGTCGGTCCCAAACCTCGCAGTGGTCTTTGCAATCCCGTTCTGGTCGATGAGCCGCGAGAAATGACTAGCGATACACCGAAGACAATGGACGAAGTTGAAAAAGAGTACATCAAGGAAGTCCTGGAAGCGGCAAAGGGGAATCTCACCAAATCGGCGCATCTCCTCGGTTATAGAAGCAGGCAGACCCTGCTAAACAAAATGGACAGATACAGAATTCCGCGCAACTATGCGGCCCGCATGAAGCCAGCTGGCGAATCTCGTCAACTATAGATGCATTGTCCTCCCGGACACCTCTAAGATTCGCTTACCTACTCTCCAACAATTAGATACTCCTACTGAGCTGTTTGAGCAGATCCGCGCCGATCCTAGTCATGGGAATGTTTAACTCGTTACTCCAATGGATTTGCTCATCGTCGCGCCAACCCAACTGTTTGGCACAAGGACTGCAACGAACACGAATAACCATTAGCAGCGGTAGCCACAATTCGGGAAGATAGCCAAGCTTTTACTGGTCCACGATGAATAGACATCAGGCGTCGTCAGTCTTTGCGTGGACTTAGATTGTGAGGCGATCGTCCCAACGGTTCCAAGAAGAATAACAACAGAGGGAATGAGGACAATTATGAAATGCTCAATCAGCTCTGCGATGAAGTTCGTCGCTCTGGCGATCGCGGCCGTCGTGGTCGCCATCCCCAATGCTCAAGCGAAAGACAACAAGCCATGCTCAAATGTTGCTTTGCGTGGTTCCTACGCGGCATTGATTATGGGAACGGCCAGCGGGCTTCCCTTTGCCGCGCTCGACTACGTAACCGCGGATGGAAACGGTACCCTTTCCGGTACCGGCACCGTTGCTTACAACGGCGTCATCTCCCAGGGAGTGCCTCTCTCCGCGAGCTACACCATCAACTCCGATTGCTCCGGTTCGGTTAGTTTCAGCTCCGGAGCCACGCAGAACCTGGTAATTTCTCGCGACGGGGAACAGGTTCAGTTCATTCGAACCGACAATCTCAACGATCAGGTCACGGGCGATGCCAAGCGCATCGACGACAAGTCGTGTTCCAACCAATCCCTGAAAGGTGATTACGGTGCCACCCTCACCGGCACGGTCAGCGGATTGCCGTTTGTGGCGGTTGATTTGGTCTCTGCCAACGGCCATGGTAGGCTCTCGGGCAGCGGCACCATCAGCAACAACGGTGCCATCTCCGAGGTGACATTCATCGCCAAGTATTCGGTGCATTCTGATTGCTCCGGTTCGATCTCGTTCAGCACGGGGGCCACTCAGAACCTGATCGTTCTGGATCACGGATCCGAAGTTCGGTTCATCCGGACCGACGATCCCAACGCTGTAGTCACCGGAATCGCCAAGAACCTGTCCGGCAACGACTAAATAGAGGTCAGGGTGACTGGCTAGCGCCGCCCGGGAAGCTGCACGCCCCTTACGCTCTCCCGGGCTTGGTTTTTTGGTAGGTCTTGTACTTTGCCAGCTCGATGCGCAAAGATTGCCGTCGGAACAAACTTCAAAAGTTGGATAAATTGGCTGCGAGCTGAACGAACCGCCAGGAAAAAAATAGCGCCGCGGTTCTTTGTATCTTAACTCGTTACATCCAATGGATTTGTTCATCGTCGCGCCCAAACCCAACTGATTGGCACAAGGACTGCAACGCGCATCACCAGTGGGAGCCTTTTCGACGAAGAGAAGACTATTCAAATCAGAACCTTTTGTCTGAAAGGAATTTAGCGGTCTCACGATCTAGAGAACTATCGCGTCCGAAGCGGTACAAGCTGCAAGGAGTTCGCAATGAAGAACGCTATGAGCACGACGACACTTTCTCCTTCTAAGCATCTGCCGGGACATGAGATTTTTCCTACCCTTATCCGTGCGCTAATATCCTTCTGCCTTCGCGTGCGGCAGTGCTTGACTAACAGCACTGAGCCACTCACCAACTTTGTGCCGGCACGAAGCCTGAACGCCGTGCCACGATTTAACTTCGCGGTGTACTCCCTCAGAGACGAGTCAGATGAAGCGGTGCTAGAGAACTCGTACCGACTAAGGGCCGACGCTGAGAGCCTTCTTAGCACGTATCAGTCAACCAGGTTGGAAAACACCACGTTTTTCCTTGTGAGTTGGTCCGAGCAACGAACACTTCGCATATTTCGATACGATGCTAAGGCACGCCAAACCTAATGTCCATTCGTGGCAACTCGAGGAGCGCAGTACATGAGATGAATCGCTATCCGCTCCCTCAGCCCGTTTCCCAGGGAGAAATATCATGTTTAACCACTTGGCAATCGACGCAAGCAAGTCTTCCGAACCGCCGGCCTGTAACGAGCACCGCTTGAGGCTTTGGAGGACAATGCGATCACTAGTCTCAGTGTTAGAAATCCTGACGGTGTGGCCCCTGGTGGGCGGTTGCGCCCAGCTATTCGGGCCTGTCGCGTTTAGGTTCCACAGGCGCCTTTCCAGAACAACAACTCTGTTGAAGGTGCCGGCATGCCCGCCTCTTTGAGACAAAGGAATGAGATGGGCGGACAGATGCATTCGGCTTCCGCTGCAGTACCTAACCAGAGCATGCGCGCTTCTCTGCTACCCGGGCTAGCGCTCCTTCTGGCGCTGTGCCCGCGCGCTTCTTTCGCCCAGGCGTCGCCATGTGCAGCGCCGCCTCCCTACAAGTATCTTCGCTACGATGAGGACTACCGTTATCTGCGCGACCCGGAATGCGGTACAGACCCTTTCGACAGAACCAAATTTATTCCACTAAATAAAAGTGGTGATGTCTATCTCTCGTTTGGTGGGGAGATACGACACAACGTCGAGTATTTTCACAACGCACAATGGGGAAAGGGGTCGCAGGGGCCTGCCTATTCGCTGCAGCGGTACATGGGCCACCTAGATTTCCACTGGGGTGACCGTTTCCGACTATTTGGGCAAATGAAGAGCGGGCTCGAGTTCGGACGCGCGGGCGGACCCAGACCATTCGACAAAGACGAACTGGCCTTGAGCCAGGCATTCGTGGATGTGGGAATCACTCGTAACGAGAGGGCCTCGCTCGTCGTCCGTGTAGGCAGGCAGGAACTGGCGTACGGAACCACGCGCTGGGTTTCAGTACGCGAAGGGCCAACTGTTCACCAGAGCTTCGATGCCGCTCGGGCAATCTTTACCGTGGATGCGTGGCGGTTCGATGCCTTCCTCAGCAAGCCAGCTGAGACACATGTCGGACTCTTCGATGACCATACGGACCCTACTCGCACTTTCTGGGGAGTTTATGCGACCGGCCCTGTTCAAAAATCAAGGACGAACATCGATCTTTACTACTTCGGACTTCGCCATTCCAATGCAAAGTTTCAGCAAGGCATGGAGTTCGAGCGTCGGCAGACTCTCGGAACACGGATTTGGGGTATCGGTGGCGCGTGGGACTTCGACGTCGAGCCAGTGGCGCAGTTCGGGAGCTTCGGCAGCGGTCATATTCGAGCTTGGGCGATCGAATCGGAGACGGGATACACGCTGAATCAACGGCGTTTCAGTCCCCGCTTCGCACTGGTCGCATCCGCCGACAGCGGAGGTCGCGGCACGCATCCCAATCTTCAGACTTTCAATCCTTTGTTCCCCCGGGGTCTGTACCACGAACTCGTGAACCTGACCGGACACGCAAATATACTTGCGCTGAATCCAGTGGTGACGGTTCACTTCACCAAGGATCTTTCGGTGACGGAAAACTGGGATTTCATTTGGCGCCGGAGTCTCGGCGATGGCATTTACGGTGTTGGGGGGAACCTCGTTCGGGTTGGGCAACCCGGCGACGGACGTTACGTCGGCAGCCAGCCGACAACAGTTTTGAATTGGGCAATACAGCGGCACCTAGGCATGATCTTCATCTACACGCACTTCTTTCCTGGCGCTTTCCTCGAAAACACTGGCCCCCACGGATCTGTAGACCAGATTTCGGCTTGGCTGGATTTCAAGTTCTAAGCCTGGAGTCTGTTGTAGCGACGAGACCCTCCGAACAGTGCGTTGCGCACGGTTCGCGCGGACCGCCAACTCCGGGTAAAGCGGCAAGGCTGCACGCGGTTGGTGCCGTCAATTCATTGCCCAAACGCAGTCATATCAAATCGTGGATATGCTGGGTGCGGAGGGATGGGCGCGGTATATCGTGCTGCACAAACCGGTACGGCCTTAACAAACAGAAGTGCCGCAGCACATAATTTAAAGCCTTAATCCCGTGAACAATTTCGGCGACGGAGTCCACCCTGTGGCAGGACTCGTCTTCGACAAATCAGGAAATTTGTACGGAACCAAAGACCGTTAGTGGGAAGCGGAGGGCATAATACCTCCGCGCCAGTGGAAACGCTGGCCTCAGGGAATAGGCTCTCGCCTCAGACGGAACGTAAACCTCACGAACAAGTGGCCACTGGTTG
This sequence comes from uncultured Acidobacteriota bacterium, assembly GCA_963820895.1. Taxonomy (GTDB): domain Bacteria; phylum Acidobacteriota; class Terriglobia; order Terriglobales; family Acidobacteriaceae; genus Sulfotelmatobacter. The sequence goes on along the minus strand of CAWGBW010000007.1, from coordinate 11,596 downwards.
AAGACTGGTGGGTCGAGCGGGTTTGGGAATGGGACGGCGCTACTTTCAGAGACATCACGAATGACAAATCAAAAGGACTTCCGTAAGGCAATCGGGCCAATGAGCGCTATCGCCTGTTTTTAACAGCTATCAGTTCGAAAATGGGAGACGTAGACCGCCATTCAGGGGCATAACTCAGCGGCGGCAAGGCACAGTAATTTCAAACGCAAGAAACGACGAGGAGCCCGATCAGAGCTTATGGAGAAGATCCCCTTAGCATTGCTGCGTGGTTTGCCTTTAGTTCTATTGCTCATTGGCTTGTGCGCCAGCACCCAGGCGCAGACCACCCAGATCAGTCCCTCCAAAACTCGAGGCTCACAAACGGCGTTGATCTGCGCAAAAGATGCGGAGTGCCCTTCCGGTCAGCGCTGCGGCTTTACATCTGGCCGAGATAGGAAGGGCAAATGTATGATCCCCAGCCATGATGGTCATTGCCTGGATCCTGGAGGACGTTGCGGCTGCGACGGCCGCCCGGTCGATATTTTTTGTGCGGTAGGCTCGCGAATGGAATATACATCGGCTCCCGCCTGTTTCGTTGGCCCTTGTCCAAAAACCTGCACCGAGGAATTAGGGTGCGGAAAGACGGGTCTGGTTTGTCAGAAGGGCATCTGTGTTGAGCCCGAAGGCATTTTGCCCGGACACGCTAGAAGTCATAGTTGGCGAAACATCGCCTCTCTGACAATGTCGGCGGTGTCAAGCACGTTTTCGCGCACACTACGGCGTGCACTCGGGGAAGAGCGCCATTTCGGTCTCGTTGAAAAAGTGCCGCATCCACTGAAGAGGGCTCGGAGGACTAGAATGCCTCACGAAAACGTGCAGGCTTCAGGAGGAACCATTGACCTCTACTACAGTCCCGGCAACTCAAGCTTCTCCCAGCTCGGCCAACCCAGTTGCGTGGATCGTGGCGGTCCTGGCGACGATCATTGGAGCTGTCCTGATATTGAGGATTCCGGCACTTGCCCGTCCCTGGCCGCAGAACTACGACCCGACCGGACGCTGGTGGCTGTCCGCGCTGCTGGCAGCGTTGCCTGCGCTCGTGTTGCTTGGATCGCTGGCGCTGCTGCACATGAAGGCTCATTATTCCGCGCTGCTCGGTCTGGCTACATCGCTCATCTGCTCGATCTGGATTTTCGGCATGCCCGCCAGCCTGGCGGCCAAGACGGCTGTATTGGGCGCAGGCTACGGCTTGCTGCCGATCGGTTGGATCATCCTGAACGTCATCTTCATGTATCAACTCACCTGCGAGGCGGGACTGTTCAAGGTGCTGCAGGAGAGCCTGACGGGGATCACCCAAGACCGGCGCCTGCAATTGCTGCTGATCGCTTTTAGCTTCGGCGCGTTCTTTGAAGGCGCGGCCGGCTTTGGTACTCCAGTAGCCGTGACTGCGGCTGTGTTGATCGGTTTGGGGTTCAAGCCGCTCCAGGCGTCAGGGCTATCACTGATCGCGAACACTGCGCCTGTGGCGTACGGCGCGATTGGAACTCCACTGATCGCGCTGCAGGGAGTTACTGGCTTGGATCTTCTGCAGTTAAGCGCGCAAGCGGGACGTATCCTGCCGTTCTTCTCGGTTCTGGTGCCGTTCTGGCTAGTGTGGGCATTCGCCGGCTTTGCAGGAATGATCGAAGTTTGGCCGGCAGTTTTAGTCGCAGGCGTATTTTTCGCCATCCCACAATTTCTCGTTTCTAACTTCCATGGGCCGTGGCTGGTAGACGTGGTCGCGGCCGTGGTTTCCATGACGGCCTTAATCGGATTTCTGTTGAAGTGGCGTCCCAAGCGCATCTGGGGCTTCGAGCACGAGGGTGAACGCGCGGCGCGCGGCACCCACGGGCACAGCCGGGCGCTCGTAGCAAGAGCTTGGTTACCCTGGCTGGTTTTGAGCGTTTTAGTTTTCGCGTGGGGTTTGCCAACCGTGAAGACTGCCCTCGACAAGCTATTGGCGCCTAAGTTTCCAGTCACGGGATTGCACCTGATGATACAGCGCGTGCCACCGGTGGTGCGCAAGCCGACGCTGGAAGCCGCGGTGTATTCGCTGAACTGGCTGACCGCTACCGGGTCGGGCATTGGGGTAGCGGCGGTGATCTCGGCCCTGATCATGGGCTTCACGCCCTGGAAAATGGCCCAGGTGTATTGGAAGACGGTCGTGCGGGTGCGTTTCTCGTTGCTCACGATCGCGGCCATGCTCTCCATTGGCTACCTCACGCGCTATTCAGGGCTGGACGCCGCTATGGGCCTTGCCTTTGCCCGCACTGGGGTGCTCTATCCGTTTTTTGGCACCATGCTCGGTTGGTTGGGCGTAGCGCTGACCGGTTCGGACACTTCGTCGAATGTGCTCTTTGGGAGCCTGCAAAGAATTTCAGCCGAACAAATCGGAGTGCCCTCCACCCTGATGGCGGCCGCGAACAGTTGTGGCGGCGTGATGGGCAAGATGATTGATGCGCAGAGCATCGTCGTGGCTAGCACCGCAACCGAGTGGTACGGACACGAAGGAGACATCTTGCGTTACGTGTTCTTCCACAGCGTTGCGTTGGCCGCTCTGGTGGCAATCATGGTGACGCTGCAGGCCTATGTGTTTCCGTTCACGCGTTTGGTGATACGTTAAGCTCCGGCAAATGCACGTACAAAGTAATTCACGTGGAACATTTTGTACTGCCAGGACCGCCCTGCGCAAAATCCCACCGCGGACGTGCTACTGCTTCACGGCCGCATCCTCACTGTGGATGCGCAAGCTCCTTCTCCAAACACTCCGTGTATCAATTTCCTGCCAGCCATTGTGCTCTTGACTCGAATGCCGCGCGCCAGATGTTTCTGGAAAACAAATCGGTTCGCTCGAGACAGGCAAGCAAGCAGACATTGCGATTTGGGACCGCGACCTTTATACGGTCTCCACCAACCAAGTCAAAGATCTGGAGTGCCTGATGAACCTTGGTGGATGGCGATGTAGTTACGCCTCGCCAGACGCCTCGGTCAGCACGACAGTCCGCTAACCGAATTTCGAATCGCGGGTTGGTCCGGCTGCCCTATTTCTCGGCATATGGGACGTTGGCAAGTTTTTCGGCAATTTTTGGCGGAAGAATAGCCACATTGCGCCACATGTAGAACCAAACATGTCACCCAGAAAACCCAGAACACCAAGATCCGCGTTTGTTGCGACCATACCAGAAACCCGAAGAGCCCAACGAAATCCACATGATTGCGGCGTGCCATTTTGTGAGGGCTGCTCCCGGAGCTATGATTCTCACAGTTGACTCGGCTGCGCGATTGCGAACTTCCTCGTTTCAGAAAAAAGCCCTGTCTAGGAGACAGGGCTAAACCAAAGACGCCACGAGCTATTCCGGCTTCATCCCCATTTGTTTAATCATATCCTTCTGCTCTGCCGTCCACGTGCCGGACATGTCTCCGTGCTGCATGAGGAGTTTTTTCTTTGAGTACATCTCTTTTGTCGTGTGAAACTCTTTCACATTGGCCTGGTGGCCCGACAGATCCCATTCTCCGACACCTTTGTCGTGGTACTTGAAAACAACGTTATCAAGGTACGTGATTTGATTACCCCAAAGATCCATCGCTGGAACCAGGTGCAGCGGCTTTCCGTCGCTGTCCCGCTTCATCACGCCCTTCTCCTCAAGAATGTCAGGGATCGTAAGCGTATAGGTGTTCTTGTCGGGCGATTCCTTGAAATCGATGGACACGACTTTGCTTCCAACGATGTGTGGCGGGTTCCATCCGAACATGAACGCAAGCATTTCACTGAATGCTTCCCGCTGCGCAGGTGACGAACTCTTGTCGAAATACGCAGTTCCTTGGACCTTGCTGGCATCGTGATCGATTAGATCGCCAACGACCACGGCCTTGAAGCCGGCCATGTCAACTTTTCCGTAGTGTCCTCGCTTGATGTAGGTAAAGTCGGCGGCGTCGCAGCTACCATGGTTTGGATGGCCATTCGAACGGCATGGACAAGCGTAAGCAGTGCACTGGCATTCTGTCATGCTGATGCCTTGCACATCGAAATCAGGAATATTCTTGGGTGCGCTCTTGGGCTCGTCAGCAGATGCAAAACCGGAAAGAGCAAACGCAAGCATAAACATCGATAGAGTCTTCATAGTCTCCTCCCTTCAGGAACTCCTGTCGAGCGCAGTAACTGTACGACCGACATGGTTTGTGGTCAAGCACTCATCCGGGGGTCGCGATTACAGTCGATGGAGAGTGGGTTAGAGTTTCCGAAGGAAGATTTAGGTTTCGCAAAACGAACTCAATCTCGAATTGAGCGCGGGCAAATATCCGCACCGCTTTGCCGTCTCGAATCCGACCTTTGGCCCTAGCATTACCCGTGAAGAAGAAGACGCGGTGTATACCCCATAATCGGGAACTCTAGTGTCTTCCGTTGAAGTGGGTAGTCCCTTCTGTTAGGTCAACGGCCTGACTGCTTCCGGAATCGCCATATCGCCGGAAGCGCGTTAGAATGCCTTGCGAAAACGCAGGTGTTACGAAGCATGATTCGCACCAAGACTTCACGGCGAACGTTCCTGCAAAGTACGGCAGTCGTAGGAGCAGCTTGCATGGTCGGCTCATCGTCGCTGGCAAGTCCACTTCGAACTTCGGTCATCGTTGTCGGGGCGGGTGCATTCGGTGGGTGGTCAGCTCTTCATCTTGTCGAGATGGGTGCGAAAGTCACTCTGCTGGACGCATGGGGACCGGGAAATTCTCGCGCAAGCTCCGGCGGCGAGACGCGCACGATTCGTGCTACCTATGGTCCAGCGCACGTCATGTACATCAAGATGGTGGCTCGGGCGTTGCAGCTGTGGAGCGAGTACGAGCAACGGTGGAATCTGAAGCTTTTCTTCCAGAGCGGTGCGCTGCGGATGGCCGGCGCAGATGACTCCTATGAGACCGCTGCATTGCCGGCCCTACAGGAGGCCGGTATTCGATTTGAGAAGCTTTCGTCCGCCGACTGCGCCACGCGCTGGCCGCAAATCAATTTCGACGGCGTGTCCTGGAGCGTTTTCGAACCCGACTCCGGCTTTCTTGCTGCGCGTCGTGGGTGTGAGGCCGTTCTGGAGGCGTTCCGCAAGGCTGGCGGCGAGTATCGTCAAGCCCAGGCCACCCCGTCCGCAATCGCTGCGAATCGCATGAACGGAATCGATGTCGGTCATGGCGAGATCCTCAAAGCTGACGCTTATGTTTTTGCGCTGGGTCCATGGCTCGGAAAGGTGTTCCCATTCCTGGCGCCAACCATTACACCCACTCGGCAGGAAGTCTTTTTTTTCGGTACTCCCGCTGGCGACCTACGCTTCTCTGAAGCGCAACTGCCAACCTGGATTGATGGAGGCAAACGTCCGTTTTTCGGTGTGCCCGGAAACCATTGGCGGGGCTTCAAGATTGCTGACGATACCCGCGGACCGGTGATCGATCCCTCTACGATGGAGCGTGAGATTTCACAAGAAAAACTGTCCGCCGCGCGTGAGTATTTGCGCATGCGCTTTCCTGCGATGGCGGACGCTCCCCTGCTTGAAAGTCGTGTCTGCCAGTATGAAAACTCGACGGATCACAACTTCATTTTGGATCGTCATCCCGAAGCGGAGAACGTCTGGATTGTCGGCGGAGGGTCCGGTCATGGTTTCAAGCATGGGCCATTGATGGGTGAAATGGTCGCCGAAGCTGTTCTAAACAGGAAGGCTCCGCCGTCAGAGATGGCCCTAGGCCGCCTCCTAAAAAAATGACGTACACCTACGTATCACGGGCGATCCTGAAGTAGTCCCACGATTAACGTTGCCACGTCACAGGCACAACGGCAGAACCCGCTGTTACTCGTCGAACGATAGTCCGAATCCCCAATACTGGTCGAGGCGAATGTGGCCGGGATTGCGTCCGAATCCATCCCGGGGGGCGGCGTAGGATCCCAAGCCGGCTTCTCGTCCATGATCGTCGCTCTGTCACACGCAACCTCCACGTTTACCGACCACTCATCAATGAAAAGGTATCCATTCTAGGTTCGCCCTCCAGGAGAGCATCGACGTTCAATGATTGTCGGGTTGAATTGAACCAGAGGCCAGAAAGAAGGACCCGTTCACATACTCTCGAACTTGAATCTCCGCGCAGTACGCCACCAAGGGTGTCCAAGGCTCGAGGTTCAGTTTGGGTGTTGATGCGAACGAAAGCTTCATCAGAAATTGAACAAGTATATTGAAAGTCGCACCGAAACGACGCTTGGTGAGTTTTGAGCCAAAGGCGACAACTCTCGCATGATCCTTTAGATAAGGCCGTAGATGCGCGAGCGCCTCTGGGGATGCGTAGATGTCTGGGGCGCCAAATAGCATCAAGCCATCAAACTTCCCGTTTAGTGCAACGGCGCGAGCGTCCCCAACCACGACTTGCACGTTTGCCCACTGGTTTACCTCGATTCGCCTTTGCGCGGCCCTTGCTACATCCGGACTAATCTCCACGCCAACTACCTCTCCGTTGTGGCCGACTGCAGCTCGCAGGTATCGGAAGCTCCCACCGAGGCCACATCCAACATCGAGTGCACGTCCTCCATCAGGCAATTGCAGGAAGCTTACGGCTTTCCGACGCAAAGACCCGATGAATGGCTGATCGAAATTGGGAAAGCGGGAGAGTAGGCGAATCGTGTAGCGGAAATATGCTGGTGTGCATTGCTGCTGATTCGGTTCCACCCTTGAACCTCTGCGAGGTTCAATTCTATCGCACCAGTTCTGGTCACCCCGTTGGCCTTGCTGGACTCGCTTCTTTCCGTGATGAATCATGCCGGGATCACGGGTGATCCGGTCCTTGAATGTCGCGTCAGTCCCAGTGAACGCCCAAATATCACCATCAGCTCCAGGAGTCTTCGCAGCGATGAGGATATACTGGGCCCATTCCGACAGAGTCGGTGGCATCCGTGGTATCCAGTGATTGGGGAGTGCCAAATGACAAAGCTGTACGCGTTCGTCCTGGTGCCGCTCGTTCTAACGCTCACACTCGCGACGGCCTGGGGCCAGACGTCTGGCGGGCCTGAAACCGTAGTCGTCCACAATGGGTCGGCTACCCTGCACGCGATGCTCTGGCGCCCGCAGGGCCGCGGACCGTTCCCCGCCATCCTGCTGAATCACGGCAGCGGCCGTACCCGCGAAGATCTGGAACGCCTCGGACCGTACGAGCGGAATGCCGAAAAACTCGGTCCGGTCTTCGCTCGCCATGGCTATGTATTCCTATACTTGTTCAGACGCGGCGTCGGGCTTTCCACGGACCAGGGCGCTAACGCCGTCGACCTGATGAACAGCGAATCCGCCACACACGGGCAAGAGGCGCGCAACGCGCTGCAGTTGCAGTTGCTGGAAAACAGGGAAATGGCCGACGCCCTGTCCGGACTCAAATTCCTGCGGGCGCTCCCTTACGTCGATGCGCGGGATGTCGCCGCGATCGGCCACTCGTTTGGAGGTTCGCTCACGGTGCTATTGGCCGAACGTGAACCGAACCTGCGAGCGGTCGTAGTCTTCTCCGGAGCCGGCTATAGCTTTGATCGCTCTCCAGAGTTGCGAGCGCGGCTCCTGGCCGCCATTGACCACATCGCGGCGCCGGTCTTCTTCATTCACGCCGAGAACGATTACTCCCTCTCGTCCGGCAAGGTGCTGGACGCCCGCCGCGAGCAGATCGGTAAGCCGCATCGCTTGAAAATCTATCCGCCCATCGGCCACACGGTGGACGATGGGCACGACTTCCTCCATCTCGGCGTGAACATTTGGGAGCCCGACGTGTTTGCCTTTCTAGACGAAAACATGCGGAAGTGAGCCTGCCGGGAACGGATGGCACACCGGAAGTAATCGACATGCTTGATTAACGATCAAACGAGAAGGAATCCACGCAATGCGAAGAACGCGTTGTCTGTCGAAATACCCTTGGCGCCGTGCGAGTTTGGTCGCTACGTTGCGGCGGGAGCGATGTTCCGCGGCTCTGCTAGGCAGTTTCCGGGATAACTTCCGGGTTGCCGACCAACCGGACAGTGAGGGAGTACGAACGGAGCCCTGGTCCTGAACCAAAACAGCATAAAATCTAGATGCTCAATTGGCGTCGCTTAGCAGTCGGAAAGCCACTGTCTTCCTCGTTTGATTGTGCCGAGTGTTCCGACATCACGGTATAGGGTGCTCGCACAAACCATTTCCCTTACAGCTGCCACGCGCTTTGTCTCAGACGCCGGACGGGCTAAGCTAATTGAAATGGATGTGAGGTGATCCGGTTCTGTAATGGTGGAAGCGATCTTGTGGGATAACGATGGCGTTCTCGTTGATACCGAGTGTCTTTTCTTCGAGAGCACTCGAACGATCTTGGACACAATCGGCATTCAATTGAGCTTGCGACAATTCCTCGATTTGTCAATGCGAGAAGGGCGCAGCGCGTTTGAGCTTGCCATCCAGAGGGGGTGGGGAAGACAACAGGTCGCGGAGTTGAAACGCGAACGCGATTTGCTGTATTCGGAAATGCTGCGCAAACAGACGCGCGTGCTACCAGACGTGCCGCAAACCTTGCAACAACTGCAGGGGCGCATGCGGATGGCAGTGGTAACCAGTTCGCAGCGCCAACATTTCGATGTCATGCATTCCGATACCGGCTTGCTGCGATATTTCGAATTTGTCCTCGCACGGGAGGACTTCCGCGAGACGAAGCCGAATCCCGAGCCTTACCTGCTCGCTTTAGAACGACTTCGGATGAAGGCCGACAACTGTGTCGCGGTGGAAGACTCAGAGCGCGGACTGGCTGCGGCCCGCGCCGCTGGCCTACGCTGTCTAGTGATTCCAAATGATATGACGCGCGCTTGCAACTTTCGGGGGGCCACCGCCATTTTGCCGGGAGCGGCGGCGGTTCTCGACGCCTTGGCCGACTTATAGTCAATTCTTTCCCGTTCGACCTACCGCAGAAGACGGATGTAGCGAGCGATGAGCCGATCAGTCACAGAACAAGGAAAACGATGAGGATAATAACGATGATGGCCAGCGCTACACCGGGACTTCAAGGCGGCTCCAATCGCCTCCAACTTGCGAGTTGAGCGTGCCTGCCGCCGAGCGGAAAACATACACCGATCCAACCAGTTGTCTACAGATCGTGTAAACTCGACGTGCAATTTCCAGAATTCAATCGTTTTAATAGGGCGATAACATCATGACTACTGGTTCTGATCCACGGATCTCGTCTCGCCTTTGGCTATGTGTTGCGGTTGCGGCGTTCGGGCTGATCGCCCTCTCTACGCGCATCCCATTGCGCGTCCACGCTCAGGCGGCGCAAGCTCAAACGGCTCAGACGCAAACGCCTCACCCACGACACCATCGCGAGGAGCTCCCGGCGCACTCGGTTGCCCCGATTGGCACGCTTGATTCCGTCGCCACGGTTCACGTGGACGTAACGCCGTCGCACGTTCTGAATACGATCTATCCCGATACAGCGACCGGCGCGTGGATGGATGATTTGAGCAGGGCGCAAATAGACAACTTGAGCAAGCCCGAGGTGATTCAGGGGGTCAAGAACCTGGGTTGGGGTTCCATCACCTGCGCAACAACAGCGAGCTGCGCCTGTCGGCATGGCACTGGAACGAAAACGGCACATGGAGCGATCCGGCGACGAAGAGCGGCTACTACGTCGGCAGCGCTGATTTAGGCGAACCGATTCACTACGGCTATTCGTATTCGCTGCCCCATCGCGATTTTATGACCAGCGGAGATTTACCGTTGATTGCTGGTTTTCAAAGTTACTGGAAGAGCAATCCTTACCTCACGAGCCGCTTCACGGGCGAGAGCGATACGCTGCACCCGCAATGGGTGGTGATCGATATGGGCACGGCGCGGGCGGTCAACGCGATCCATATTCAATGGGTGAATCCGTATGCCGTGGTTTATGTGGTGCAGTACTGGGTCGGCGACAACAATGCGATGGACTGGGACATGGGCCCGAACGGGATGTGGAAGGCGTTCACGTCGGGCGCGGTGCTGAATGGCAGCGGCGGGGATGTTCGTCTAAAGCTTTCCGATGAGCCCGTCACTACGCGCTTCGTCCGCGTGTTGATGTCGAAGTCCTCCGGAACTTGCGATACTCACGGGTCGCAGGATATTCGAAACTGCGTCGGCTACGCCCTGCAGACGCTGTCGGCCGGTACGATCGATGCTGAGGGGAAATACGCGATTGTGTATCCGCCGAACGGCAAAGAGCCCGGGCCTGGGCCGCCGCCGGTTCTGCAGGGTGCTGGAGAGCAGGAAGTGATCGCCGGTTCGGAGGCAGACCTGGCTGGATCGTTTTTCGCTTCTTCGGTCGATCCCTGGCACCAGGCCGACAATCTGATCACCGCAGGCCACGATCAGTACAACGGCATGGACAATTTCTTCACCAGCGGATTGACCATGGGCCACGCGGCGCTAGTTGCATGCGCGGCGATCTATGACACTCCCGAAGATTGCGCCAATGAAGTTTTCCTACATTCACAAGCGTGGCTATCCCGTGGTGGGAATTGAAGTCGGGGAAGAGTGCGATGGCAAGCACATAGACGCCGGAAGATTATGGCGCCATCTACATTCAAGTGGCGGATGCGGTCCACAAGTTGACGCCCAGCGCCAAGTTGGGCGGCCCGATTTTTGAAGGCGTGGATAAAGACATCACGCTCTGGCCGGATGAGGAGGGCCGCACTTCCTGGATGGAGCGATTCGTCGATTACCTGAAAGCCCACGGTCATCTGAAGGATCTCGCATTCATGTCGTTCGAACACTATCCTTTTATGGTCAACGGATTCACTCCACCGAACGACTGGGCGTCGCTTTACTTGGAACCCGGAATCATGAAGCACGTGTTGCACATGTGGCGGCAGGACGGGGTTCCGGCGGAGGTGCCGCTGATTATTTCGGAGAGTGGAATCATCGCGGGGCAAAGCGGACCGGGCTACCTGGGCGTGACTGGCCGCTCCATCTGGGAAGTCGATGCGTTTGGCACTTTCTTTGAACAGGGCGGCACAGCGTTCTATCGTCCTGCAATCAATAATGGCGCCGTTGGTCACGGACTCCTCGATCCCGAGGGTGGCGCTGATGGCGGTGGCGCGTACGGCACTCCTGCATATAATCCGTACTCTTCCGCGCACATTATTAATTTTGAATGGTTACAGCACGAGGCAGGGGCGAACAAGATTTTCCGGCATCGGCGGACCTGAAGGACGCTGTCGGACAGACGGTCGTTACCTCGTACGTCGTCAAACGTCCCGACGCGAACTGGTCGTTGATGCTGATCAACCATGATTTGAACGCCGCCCACCCGGTCCGCCTCGTCATCGACGATGCCAAGCATGTCAGCCATCCTTTCATAGGATCTGTTGCTCTTGTGCAGTATGCCAACAATCCTGCTGGAGTAAGAAGAACATCACGATGGCTGCCGCAGCGGATGGGATGTACACGCTCCCTGCTGGGTCGATCACGGTGATTCGCGGGAAGCTGCGGTAGTTCAGCGGATCTATCGTTCCCGATCGAGCCTACACTTCTAAGAACGAATACTGCGGAAGATACCTGACGGGTAAATCAGGGGTCAGTTTCCCAGTTGCCGA
>CAWGBW010000006.1:0-70621 GCA_963820895.1 uncultured Acidobacteriota bacterium | reverse complement strand
TCCGTGAATGGCCCGATGACTCGTGAGTTGGAAACAGCAAGAGGGCTACTCACCGTGAAGATGGCTCAGCAGAATAACATCGCGCTTTGATTGTCCTCGTGTCATTAACAGATGTTGGTGGTCAGCTGTCCAGCTGAAATCAAATATTTCGCCGGAATTGAAGTGAGAGAGCTGTTTCGGTTTCAAGGCGCTCAATGACTGCTCCCAAATATTGGACGCACCGTTGCTCGTGAGCACGTAGTGCAACGCCTTCCATTCAGAGACCACCGGAGAGTTCCCCAGGAAGCCAGGAACCTGAAATGTTTTAATAGGAGTGCCTCCGCCACCCGGAATCACCGCCAACTCCACAACGGGAGGAGAGTACTGCTGATAAGGATAGGCAAGCTGCTTCCCGTCGGGGGAAACGACGATGTTCCCAAACAATGAGTCACCTGGAACGTCGGCGATTTCCGAAATCGATCCGTCTAGAAGGGAGATTTTCCGAATTTTTTGAGGATGAACAGCATTCAGGTAATCGGCAAACTCTCCATCCGGACGAGCAGGTTGGAAACAAGACGTCTCCACTGGTTAATGCCGTTTCGTTCGAACCGTCAACCGCCGCACTGGTTAAAACCTTCTGGCCATTCTTAGTCGTCACGGCCAACAGAAAACGCCCGCATGGCTCAATCCATTCCGGATTACTTTTTCCAAATCAAGCGCCAGTTCGATCCGAACGAAGTCGGTCAAACCGCGAGATGCACAATGGGTGTCGAATCAGCTCTTCGAGGGCCTCGTCCGAGCTGAGTTCGTATACGAAACAGTCCAACATTCTTCGACCTGTGCGTTTCGCCACTTCCCACCGCGCGTAGCCGTCGATAACAAACCCTTCTTGGGTGATTGCGATCGGATCGCTAAGCGCGAGGTCGCCGCGGTCGGCTAAGGCGGACAACTTCCATGAGTCAACTGTCAGTCTGTGCCGAGCGTAACTTGGGTGCGGTCGGAGTTCACCAATGGGGCAAGAAATCAGATGAGGTTTCTGATTGGGTGCATATTGAGGTGCATACAGAGATGCCGAGCACCCTGATTCTGCCCGACTAAGAGCATCTGAGGTGATCGTATCTGATTGATTCCGAGCAATAGGTAGGGGACGGGGGAATTTGTTCCCTTCACTTCAGTCTGGCCATGGACGCAGACCCAGCTGAGTAAAAACAGGCCTAAAACCAACCAACGACAGATCGGCCCGCTCGACGGAAACATCGACGATTCGTCCCCACGGCGGCTTGGCCACCTTTAAGAGGGATCATAGCCGGATCAGCCCGGCGCCACTGTAAATTTTTGTCTCTAGAATCGGGCCTACTGGAGTTTCTTGACCGTAGAGTTACAGCCTCGCCTGAGGCTGAGCGAGAACGGCGGTTGAAGTTGAACTCATGCTAAAAACCGATCATGTTGCGAATGATCTTGTTATATCCAAGGCCGCTTGCCCAGACGTCAAGCACTGCCAGCGCTGCCTCATCGACTAGCGGAACAGCCGCTCCGTCGATCGTCAGATCAACCGCCTTCAGATAATGCTGGCACGTATCGCAAGCCTCCACGTAAACGTAAGTCCATTCCTCCGACCGGTAGTTCGGCCGTTTGTCTTTGTCTTCTTCGCCGCAGATCGGGCAAATGATATTGCGAAATCCCCACTCAAACAGGCAGAAGGAGCAAAGCAACGAACGGCTCTTGCCGCTTCCCTCTGGGCGGAGAACCGCCAGTTGGGGCGGACCTCCACATGCGGGACAGACATTCTTTTTGTCTCTCGGATCGGTGGCGAGTTGCATCTGCAAATGTTCTGCGAACGGCTGCAAGCACGCTCTCGCGAAGAAGTCTTCAGACCCGACTGGCAACGGCTGCGCAGACGCAACGGCTGCTTCAACTAAGTGTCGCCATCGGCTTTCCCCCGCCTCCTTCAACTTCTGCGCGTCAGCGCGAAGTGCGTCCGGCGCTCGAGACATACTTACGGCGAGAATGGCAGGCATGCTGTTGGAAACCGCCGTCAAATCGATCTGCTGACGCAAAGGAATCGTGGGGTCTGCGGGTTTTGCGGATTGGGCAGCGATCTCTGACTGAAGCTCCAATGTCGCCTCATAAAAGCGCATTGCATTGGCGATCGCCGAATGTCGAAGGATCAATTCTTGAGCACGGCGTATTCTGAATTCCCACCGGCTCCGGATGTCGGTTGTCGAAATTTCCAAGGCAGTTCTCGCCGCTCATCTTCCCACAACTTTCGAGGAAGTCAAAACCGTCGGCAATCCACCTCCCGAAAAAGAAAAAGGCACGACCCAGAAGTTCGAGTCGTGCCTGCCGGCTTTCGCGGAATTTACTTCGGACTGACCTGCGTCAGAACAGCGTTTGCCGTCTGCTGTAACAGTGGGGTCAGTACATCTTCTCCGTCAGATTTGGCCTTGCCCTGCAGAGTGTTCTGCAAGACAGGCGATGTTTGGCCGGTCGCCACCAGTTGGTACTGCACTGTGACATCGTCCTTGGACTTGACTTGTCCATTGAACCCAGCTAGCTGGCTCATGGCTTGTTGCTGCGCCATCTGGGAGGCTGCCATGCCAGCCGCTTGTGCCGCAGCTGCCGCTGCCATGCCATGGGACATCGCTCCCATCGGGGTCATGCTGGCCGCCATCGTCCCGAACTTGGCGAACTTGCCGAAACCGCCGCTTTGCGGGTGCTTCACAACTACGGACGAATACATGATGAAGTCGCACTGCTTCTGCTGAGCCTCGGCCTGGACTTGCGTTTCAACGTGAGACTCAAGCGGTGCGATCTCGATCGCGGGACCGCTCATCAGGGTGATTTCGGCATTGCGGATCGGAGTACTGTAGTCCCCGCCTGCGTTGCTCCCCTGCCCTACCTGAGCATCCGGCGGAGCGACACCAATTCGGATCTTGCCCGGCGCTTTTGGCCCAAGCAGAGCCGGTGGGGGAGCCGCACTGCCCGGGTTGCCACCCATCGTGCCCATTCCGTTAGGCACTCCGGATGGCATACCCCCGGCCCCCATTAAGTTTCCACCGTTCGCCCCCATTTGTTGACTCATGGCCATCGCCTGCTGCTGCATTGCGACCTGCGCCGCCGGATTGAACATCAGGGCGGGGCTGGGTCGTTGCATGGCACTATTCGCAGTCGCGCCTGCCAGCGATTGCGTCGAAGATGATGCGGCAGATGCTTGGATGCTCTGAGCATTAGGCGTGCCAGCCAGTTCGTCCGATGATTTCACTTCGTGATACCCGGCTGGAATATCGAATAACTCTTTTTCGAGAACAGGTTTCGTGATCTCGGCCGTCTGCATGCCGATCTGCGAGGTGCTTCCATCAGGGCTCTGGAGGGTGACTGTTTCGGTGAGTGGATATCCAGGCTTCGCGCTGCCAGTGCGCCTACGAATCACGCGATCGCTGCATCCTTCTTTTCGGTGGATGGGCTGGAGAGATTGCTGGCACGCTCCCGCCAAATCTTTGGAAATGTCCGCGTACCAGCCATCGACTTCGTACTGTTGGTTGACTTGCGAGCACGCATTCTGGGACGACTGCACCGTCACCTTCATCTTCAGGTGCCGCGCGGGGAAACCGTAGATAGTTTTCCGGTCTCCTAGATCGGTAACGGTGCTCGTCTCGGTGATGGAACCTCCGGCGTCAGCCTGTCCTATACCCGAAACCATTGCAGCGGCTTGAGCGGCGGAATCATCCTGAGGGTCATTTTCGACCAGGTAGGTCTGAGCCTGCTCATTCACAGTGATAGTGCGCTTCAGATCGCACTGCCGAATGGTAATCGTGCTACCGCCGGGCGACTGGCTCACGGTCCGTTCGCGGGCTCCCTTGATCGATGTTTCGGTGCTCGAAATGAAATTTCCCCCGACCGTGATGCTCTTCTTGATGTGCAGGTCCTGAGCATCTGCCGCTGTGGCAATCGCCGCAACCACAACCAAACAGGAAAGCCGGGAGGTAAGGGTTGGCATGATCCACTCCTGGGACGGACGTTCTGGGTCGCACTCTGCAGGTCGCCTCTGCAAGCACCGGGTTTCGCGATTCCCGGTGGAAGTCTGACAGTGACGACCTGCGGAATGCCTCCCTGATTCAAGAGGCGGAAAAAGAGATCGAGATTGGTTCAGGCCGTCCAGCAAAATACTTGATCGATTTCGCAGTTATCTTCATCCTCTTGGGCCGCCCCGAACTTTCAGGCCGCAAGGCCTGGATCTCTCGGCCGGGATCTCTATTTCTTGTTGACTTCGGTTAGCACACTAGTCGCAGCTTGCTGCAGCAACGGTGTTAGCACGTCTTCCCCATTTGCCTTCGCTTTCCCCTGGAGCGTGTTCTGCAGAAGTGGCGCGGTCTGCCCGGTCGCCACCAGCTGGTATTGCACATTGACGTCATCCTTCGATTTGATCTGTCCGTTAAACCCGGCCAACTGATTCACCGCCTGCTGCTGAGCGATCTGCGATGCCGCGGCCGACGCAGCCTGGGCCGCCGCGCAGCTGCACCCATCCCATGCGCCATAGCTCCCATCGGTGTCATGCTCGCTGCCATCGTTCCATACTTGGCGAACTTTCCGAGTCCAGTCGCCTGCCCGTGAGTGACGCTCACCGACGAGTACATGATGTAGTCGCACTGCTTTTGCTTGGCCTCAGCCTGAAGTTGCATCGGAACGTGGGAATCCAGCGGCATGATTTCGACCGCCGGCCCACTCATAAGCGCAATCTCGGCGCCACGAATCGGCGTGCTGTAGTCCGCGCCCGAGTTACTGCCTTGACCCATCTGTGCTTCCGGAGGCGCGACTCCGATCCGAACCTTGCCACCCGCCTTCGCTGCGGCTGGATGCGGCCCGCCATTCGCTGCCGTCGGCGAAGACGCCGTCGCAGTTTGAGCAGCAACCTCCGTCTTGGCCGGAGCGCCACTCAGTTCGGCCAGCGACTTCACTTCGTGGTATCCATCCGGAACATCGAACACTTCCGGCTCGAAGCTTTGCCTGGCAAGACTGGTGAGTTGGACACTGACGGTCGTCGTGGTGCCGTCGTCATTGTGCAACGCAATAACTTCCTTCAGCGGAAATCCCAACTTGCCGGCTCCAGTTCGGCTGCGCACGATTCGGTCGTTGCAACCGGCACCTTGACGCACTGGAGGCAGAGAGGCTTGGCAAAGCGCCTGATCCTTGGGCAAATCCACATACCAGCCGTCTACTTCAAATTTTTGATTGAGCTTTGTACAGGCGTTCTCCGACGACTTTAGTGTGACGCTGGTCTTCAGGCGACGAGCCGGTAGACCAAATATGGGCTTCCTCTCGGTTGTATCTTTCACCACGCTGGTCTCAGAGATGGAGGCGCCTGCATCCACCGCCGGAGCGCCCGTGACGAGATCGTCTTGCGGATCGGTGGCGACAAAGAAGGTCTGGGTGTCTTCGTTTAAAGTGATGGTCCGCTTCAGATCGCACTGCTTGAGCGTGATGACAGTCCCAGTGGGGGACTGGGTAACGATGTGTTCCCTTGATCCCTTGATGAGTATTTCTGTGGTGGAAACGGGTTTTCCGTCGACGTTGATACTTTTCTTGACGCGCAAATCCTGAGAATTCGCGACCGCGGCACTCAGGAGCAGAAGAATCCAGCACGCGTTACGAGACGCTAGGGTAGGCATATTTCACTCCTGGGGTTTTGAATGTGTCCACTCTGCAGGCGCCACGGCTAGCGGCCAGCTTCGCGAGATATCCGGCGGTAAAACCGTCGTGACGACCTGCCGAGTGTCCCCCTTGTTTTGAAAGGCGGAAATCCGGGCCGGATCGGTTCACAGATTCTTGATTTATTGGTGCGCTATGTTGTCTCTGCAGAACGCTACAGGGGACAAAATCACGTGCTGTTTCACTGCAAACCCTTCTATTTTCAAGCGATTCACTCGTTGACACTGATTTGGGCACCGGATATGCTGCGCTCCCGGCGCAAAATGGGGCCGGCACGGTGCAAGGACAGCCACCTACACAGGTCACGGTTCTGCTGGGCCGATGGCGAAACGGAGATCGTGAGGCTCTCGATTCGCTTATCCCCCTTGTTTACGACGAACTCAGACGTATCGCTCAGCACTATCTACGGAATGAGCGCCAAGAGCACACCCTGCAAAGCACTGCTCTGGTTCACGAAGCCTACGTGCGACTGATTCATCAGGATCTTCCCCAATGGCAGAATCGCGCTCACTTTTTTGCGGTCGCTGCACAGCTTATGCGGCAGATTCTCGTGGACCACGCTCGTGCGTTCCGAGCGGAAAAAAGAGGTGGTGGGGCCTGTCGTCTGGCTCTGGAAGAGGCTGAGCAAGACGCTCCACCGATCGACGTTGATGTCGTGGCTCTCGACGATGCACTCAAAACGTTATCTCTAATGGATCCTCAGCAAGGAAAAGTCGTGGAACTAAAGTTCTTTGGCGGGCTTTCGATCGAAGACACGGCAGAGGTGTTGGGCGTCTCGACTTCAACCGTCAAACGCGACTGGATCACTGCCCGAGCTTGGCTTCATCGCGAACTGGATCGGAGTGCCGCTCCATGAATCCCGAGCGCTGGCAGCAAGTTCGCGCCATCCTTGACCAAGCCATCCCTCTTGGGGTCGAGCAGCGACCGGCGTTTCTCGACTCCGCCTGCGCCGGAGATCTTGAACTTCGCCGCGAGGTGGAGTCTTTGCTGCGGTCTCACCAGGATGCTGGCAGCGTTTTCCTCAATCAGTCTCCAATCGACCTGAAGACTGTGGCCGGAGATTCACGCGATCAGCGTGCACGGCTCGGCCGCAGGATTGGCGTCTACCAGTTGGTCGAGCAGATTGGCCAGGGTGGCATGGGAGAGGTCTATCGCGCGGTCCGCGCCGATGGGCAATACGATAAGGAAGTCGCGATCAAATTCGTGCGTGTCGGCCTCGACACGTCATCTGTTTTAGAGCGATTCCGGCACGAACGGCAGGTTCTAGCTTCGCTCGATCATCCGAATATCGCACGTCTTCTCGATGGCGGAACCACCGATGACGGCATCCCTTACCTGGTGATGGAACTCATCGAAGGAACACCGATGGATCAATACTGCGCCGCTCAAAGACTCTCGGTTCCGGAACGCTTGCGCCTTTTTCTGCAGGTTTGTTCCGCGGTACAGTACGCTCACCAGCATCTGGTGATTCATCGTGATATCAAGCCGGGCAATATTCTCGTTACTCGAGACGGCATACC
Source organism: uncultured Acidobacteriota bacterium (assembly GCA_963820895.1). Lineage (GTDB taxonomy): Bacteria > Acidobacteriota > Terriglobia > Terriglobales > Acidobacteriaceae > Sulfotelmatobacter. The sequence continues at coordinate 63,416 of CAWGBW010000006.1, read as the reverse complement.
GAAATTGTTGGACTTCGGTATCGCCAAGATTTTGGATCCAGCGCTAAGTTCTCAATCCACGGTCGCCAATCCGATGACGCCGGAGTACGCCAGTCCCGAGCAGATTCAGGGCGGCGCCATCACAACTTCGACCGACGTTTACTCCCTGGGGGTTGTTCTGTATCAACTGTTGACGGGACATTCTCCATATCCTAAAGACACACACGCTCCACACGAATTCGCTCGGGCGATTTGCGAATTTGAGCCCGAGCGGCCAAGCGCTGCTGTGGTCAAATCAGCCTGAGCAAGGATTCTCAAGAGCAGCCGACGCAAGACGCTTGCGTTTGCCGAAAAGCTCCGCAAACAGCGTCCACCTTGAAGTCTGAAAACACACACAAATTGACATTCGTTTCGGGTAAAGTAACCAGTCCGATCAAGATTGCGGTGAGCGTCCGAGATTCTGAATCACGCAGGATTGGAGAAATTATGGAATATCAATCGCGCCCGGATCACAAGATGACTGTTTCTCGCCGCGAATTCTTGGGGCAAACCGCAGCAGCAGCCGTGGGATTCACGATTCTTCCGCGAAGAGTCCTAGGCGGTGCGGGCTTTGTCCCTCCAAGCGACAGAGTCAATGTCGCTTTTATCGGTGTTGGCGCGCAAGGCTTGCGCGTGATGTTTAAATTCCTGAAAGAGCCTGATGTTCAGGGTGTCGCGGTTTGCGACGTCACCAAATCGGCCTCCAACTATCCACAGTGGGGCACCCACGAATTCTGTAACTCCGTCCAAGATTTGCTGGGTGTCAAAAGCGGATGGGATTGGCTCAGCCCCGATCAACCAATCACGTTGAGTCACACCCTCCAGGTCACAGGCGGGGTTGCGGGACGTGATCCTGCTCAGAAGATTGTGGACGGGTACTACGGGAACGGGCAGCGCTCCGGCAAGTATCGCGGGTGTGCAGCCTTCACCGACTTCCGTGAACTTCTCGAAAAACAAAAGGACCTGGATGCTGTCGTTGTCTGCACGACCGATCATCTGCACGCGGTCATCTCTGCGGCTGCAATGAAGAAACGGAAGCACGTTTTCTGTCAGAAGCCACTGACGCACACGGTTTACGAAGCACGCCGCATCGCGGAAATTGCTAAGGAGACTGGCGTGGCAACTCAGATTGCCGTCGCGAACCAGGCGTCAGAAGCCACTCGTCAATTGTGCGAATGGATCTGGTCCGGTGCGATCGGTCCGGTGCGTGAAGTGATGAATTGGTCGAGTCGTCCATTTTGGCCTCAGGGGCTCGAACGGCCTAAGGAATCCGAACCCATTCCTGAAGGGTTGGACTGGGATCTTTGGCTCGGCCCGGCGCCTCAGCGTCCTTTCAACCATGCTTACTTGCCGTTTGTCTGGCGTGGCTGGTCGGACTTCGGTTGCGGTGCGCTCGGCGACATGGGTTCCTACAGCTTTGACACGATTTTCAGGGTGCTTAAACTCGAAGCCCCCGACAGTGTGGAGGCGAGTTCCACCGACCGTTACGACGAAACCTATCCTGCCGCATCGATCATTCGATATAACTTTCCGGCCCGGGGCAATATGCCGCCAGTGAAATTCAGCTGGTACGATGGCGGTCTGAAGCCAGCCCGGCCGGATGAACTCGAAGAAGGGCGCCCTCTGAAGGGCGATAACGAGGAGGAAGAAGGCCTTCTTTTTGTGGGCGACACCGGGAAAATCCTGTGCTCGTTCAACGGCGGAAGTCCAAAACTGATTCCGGACGCGAAAATGAATAGCTTTCAGCAGCCGCCGAAAACTTTGCCGCGCTCTCCCGGAAACGAACGCGAGTGGCTTGACGCCTGTAAAGGAAGCAAAGCAAAGCCCGGCGGGAATTTTGAATTCGAGGGTATGGTGACTGAAACTTTGTTGCTGGGGAATGTCGCTTCTCAGACGGGGCAACCACTCCATTGGGATCGTTCCAGCATGAAAGTCACGAATCTGGACGCCGCACAGAAACTCGTTCATCCCGAACGCAGAGCTGGATGGGAGCTGTGAAATTATTCGCTTTATTTAGGAGACCGCAATGTCGGCAATTTCTCGCAGAACTTTCGTAAAGAGTGCAGCGACATGCGCCGCTGCCGGATACCTCTCGACACGCGTGCCACAACTCCATGCGAATCCTCTGGGCCTGCCTATCGGCTGTCAGACTTGGCCTGTCAGGGAGATGATCGCAAAGAATTTCCCCGGCACCATCAAGCAGCTTTCTGCCGCGGGGTTCCAGAGCATCGAACTCTGTTCGCCGGGCGGTTATGCGGACTCGGGATTCGCCGGGCTCGCGAAATATAGCGGCGCCGAACTGAAAAAGATTCTTTCCGATGCCGGGGTCACATGCGTGAGTTCGCATTTTGGCATCAAGGAACTCAGGGACGATCAGCAACGTGCCATCGCGTGGGCAAAGGACGTAGGCCTAACGCAGATGCTGGTGCCAAGCCTCGACGGTCCGAAAAATCCGACCGTGGACGACGTAAAGCGGGCCGCGGACGAGTACAACAAGATCGGTGAACAGGCGGCCAAAGCCGGCATTCAACAAGGTCTGCACAACGAGGATTTCGAGCTGTCGGTCGTCGACGGAAAGCGGACCTACGATTTGCTGTTTGGTCTTCTCGACCCGAAGTTGGTGAAGTTTCAGTTTCAGGTATCTACGATCAGCCAGGGTTACGACGCTGCCGAATATTTCACAAAATATCCTGGCAGATTCATTTCCATGCACGTACAGGGCTGGTCGAAGGAAACGAAGAAGATCGTTCCGGTCGGCCAAGATTCTCTGGATTGGAAGAATATCTTCTCGGCTGCCAAGGTCGGGGGAATCAAGAACTACTTCGTCGAGATGCAGTTGGAGATGATGAAGGCCAGCGTTCCCTACCTTCGCGAACTGGAGGTTTGATGAGGAAACCCAATGCCCAGACGGCCTGACTAGGTTCACACCTACTCAGGCTTCTGATCCGTGACGCAACCCGGACACTGCGGATAATACGCATTGCCTTTGTAGTCGAGCTCTTTGAGACCTTCGGATGACGTGTAAAACCCTCGGATCGCCTCCGCGCGCACGATTTCAAAGAAGCTCCGAAGTGGGGAGTCTGATTTGTTTGCGACAGTAGTGACGAGACTTTCCTGCTCGGAGTCGGTGAGTTTTTGAAACACCTTGGCATGATGCGCTTGCGAGAGACCGTCCAGAGCCCTAAGGCCTGCCCGTGCAATCAGCTGAGGATTCGACGTCTCCGTTTCATGGACCGATGCCTCTCCGAAGTATGCTGCGGCAAGAACGCGATGCGATGGATTGAGATTCCGGGCCGCCTTGAGCACTTCGGCTGAGGAATGGAGCCACAGATCAAGCCACTGTGTGACTTGAGAAAGAGCAGAGGGCTCCAGCCTTCCCAGAACAATCTCGACGAACCTTGAGATCATCCGAAATTCTCCAGGAGAGAAAAACTGTGGATGAAATGGAAGTGACGACGGCAATGCGTATTCAACTTCACTGCCGCGAGGAACTGCAACCAGTTTTCCCGAGTGCTGCAACACGTGCACCAGATGGTCGGCGGACGGCGTGTAGAGCCCCGGCGGCAAACTGGTAAGACCTTCGCCGCTGTCGAGCTGGCTCCAGAGGCCTTCGGGAACCAGTCCGCTCACACCCGCGAGAAACGCCATTTCACCTAAGCGAAGCAACCAACTCCGGCGCGTGATTTCATCCGTCGATTCGATATGTTCGGGCTCACTCACATTTCACCTCGACGGAAAGCCTGCGCAATGTGCTCTCCCGCGCGAGCGGAGATCGCCATGATCGTAAGCGTCGGCTCGTAGCAGCCTTGCGTCGTGAATACCGCTCCATCCGTTACGAAAACGTTGCGAGCGTCATGCACCTTGCAGTTGCCATCCACAACACTCTTGTTCGAATCGCTGCCCATCCGGGCCGTGCCGCATTCGTGAATATTCTTGCCGAAAATACTGAGGTCCGGCTTGGCGCGAGAGGCATCACTCAACTTCATTTCGTCGAGGATGGCATCGATATCGGAACGCATCGCCCGCGCCATGGCTTTTTCATTGTCACCATAACTCGCGTTCACATGAAGCACCGGGATTCCCCATGCATCTTTTTTGCTTGGATCCAGCGTGACGTAATTTTCCTTCCGCGGCAGGCATTCCCCCTGCGCCTCGATGGCGAAGTAGTACGGAATCTCCTCGCGCACTCGTTTGCGCCAGGCATCTCCGAATTCTGGCATCAGGAAAGCATGCCCATACAGCTCCTGGCTTCCGTCGCCGTCAAAGCGATAGCCACGCATAAAGGTCGAATTTCGATTTGCAGTGCCCTCCGCATTCACATACTTGGGAATCAGAAATCCGCACGGTCGTCCAGTCTCCTCCCGCTTGGACGATTGGAGGCTCGGAATCAACCCGCCCGCGCCTTCGACTGTGAAATGATCCATCAGATATCGACCGAGCACACCGGATGAGTTGCCGACGCCATTCGGATATGCCGACGATTGGGAATTAAGCAAGATGCGGGTCGATTCCAGCGCACCCGCAGCTACCGCGATCACACTGGCGTGCGCCTCACGATGCTCCCCCGTAACTCGATCGATGTAGTGAACGCCCTTCGCACGACCGCTTTGGTCCATGATCAGATGACTCACAACAGCGTCACTCACCAACGTAAATTTCCCAGTACGAGCAGCGGCAGGAAGCGTTACCGATGGACTGTTGAAATAGGAAGCAGTAAAACATCCACGCTGGCACTGGTCGCAATAGTGGCAGGCAGGACGGCCGCGGTGCGGGACAGTCAGATTTGCGACCCGATCCGGCATGACGCGCCATCCGAATTTTTGTTCAATGATTTTTTTGGCCGATACCGCCCCGCACGATAAATTCATCGGCGGAAGAAATTGGCCGTCCGGCATTTGCGGAAGACCTTCCCGTGAACCGCTGACACCGATGTAGCTTTCGACCTTGTCGTAATAGGGTTCGAGTTCCTTATAACTGATGGGCCAATCGTCGCCGTAGCCATCGCGGCTCGCCGCTTTGAATTCGTTGTCGCTAAATCGATAGCTTTCGCGCGCCCAGCAAAACGTCTTTCCGCCGACTTGCCGTCCCCGTATCCACATAAACGGTTTATCAGGCGGAAACGTATACGGATGTTCAAGGTCGTTTACAAAAAACTGATGGCTATATTCATCGCAGGCATAACACAAGCGCTGTACCGGTTGCGTGCGCAGAAGTTGCTGTTGATTCCCGAAGCCGCGAAACTTCAGTTGGTAGGGCCAAATGTGCTCAGTGAAATCACGAGTCGGAACGCGTGGAGGTCCAGCCTCCAGCATCAGCACCGTCAAGTTTCGCTCAGTAAGTTCTTTCGCGACCCAGCCACCGCTTGCACCTGATCCGATGACCAGAACGTCGTAGATTTTTCGGCGGGGAACCAGCATGCGCTGGCCAGTGTAGCAAACAAGGACGCCTCACCAGAGGCTGAACCGGACAGGTTTAGTCTGATTCGGGAAGTGCCCAGGCAAACAGCGTGCCGCCGCTGCTCATCAGCACATACTGTCGGCCATCGATTTCGTAAGAGATTGGAGAGCTGGCGATACGCGAACCGGACCCGGCATGCCACAAAGTTTTTCCATCGCTCGAATCAAGCGCGATGAAATTGGCATGGGCGTCACCCGTGAATGTGACCCCCGCATCTGTGGTCAACACGCCCGCACCTGATCCATCCGGCCCAACATCGTGACTCCAGCGGATTTTTCCCGTCTGATAATCGATCGCCTCAATCACGCCTTTTCCCCAGACTCCGTAATCCGCTCCTGCCCAACCATAGACGCCGTCAGCGGGCTTCGCGAAATAAATGCTCCAGCTGGGGTGCGCATCGACGACGAACAATCCGTTCTTTGTATCAAAGCTCGGCGACCGATAGTTTGTCATCCCTGCTTCGTCTGGAGCGATCAGCCGGCCATCTGGCGCCGGTTCCTTTGCCGGATTCGGAATCGGGCGGCCTTCCTTATCAATTCCAAGGGTCCAGTTCACCGGACCATAAGGTGCCGTCAACAGATTCTTGCCATTGGTGCGATCCATCACGAAGAAATAGCCGTTGCGCGAAGTCTGCATCAGCATCTTCTTCGGTTCGCCGTGAAAATCTCCGTCCACGAGCACGGGTGTCTCAACCGCATCCCAATCGTGCGTGTCGTGGGGTGAAACCTGAAAGGCCCATTCGAGCTTGCCTGTATCGGGATGGAGCGCGACGATGGAACATGTATAGAGATTGTCGCCCGGGCGTGTGGATCCATTCAGGACCGGCGTAGGATTTCCCGTCCCCCAATAGACAAGATTGAGTTCGGGATCGTAGGTTCCAGTCATCCATGTCATACCGCCAGTCGTCTGATTGGGAGTTCCGACCGGAGGGGTTGAATTCCACTGCCACTGCGTCGCGCCCGATTCAGGGTCGACGGCACGAATGAATCCTCTCAGGTTGTCGAAATCTCCTGAGACGCCAACCAGGACGTGGTTCCCTACTATGAGGGGCGCCATGCTCGTCCAGTAACCCTTCGTCACGTCAGCAACCTGCACGTTCCAGCGGACCTTGCCATCTTTTCTGTTGAGGGACACCAGGCGCGCATCAGGTGTGACGAAGTAAAGGTAATCCTTGTACATCCCTACTCCGCGATGACCGATGTGCTCTCCCGGACTGCGCGGGTGCGTATAGTGCCAGACCTGGTGACCCGACCGTGCGTCAACGGCCCAGATGTTCTCGGGAACAGTGAAGTAAATGATGCCGTCCACCACCAGCGGCGAAGACTTTATCTCCATCACTTGGCTGGTCTGAAATGCCCATGCCAGCGTGAGATTTTTTATGTTCTGCGGATTGATCTGCGTGAGAGAACTGTGACGCCTTCCCGAATAGTCTCCGTGATACCCAGGCCAGCTATCGGCCGGCGGATGGACGAGCACTTGTTCGGTCGCGCCTTGGGCCTGCGACCGTTGTGGCGACGCTACGCATAAAAGAACAATCAGCGCTAAAAGAACTTTGATCCTCAACGAGCTCATATTTGATCGTGATCCTTGGACTGGCGCGAAACGGCAATCGCTTTCTTGCTGCTAACGCAAGGTCTGCAGGTACTTCATAAGGTTGTGCACATCAGCATCGGTGTATTTGCCGAAAAGATCTTCATGAGCCTTCACAGATTCGTCCACCTTGTATTGCACGTCACGGGTGCGCCACGACCGGTAAAAACCTGAGGAATCGATCAGCGCCACGGTGAACTCATCCAGATAGGCCAGGGTTCCTTCGATTGGCTCAGAACCAGAAGGCGTGACGCTCGCTTTGGACGTCGGGTGCTTTGGATAAAGCATCTGTTCTTCAAGTTCCAAGCCCTGATAACGAGACGCTACGCCCGCGAGGTCGCCCGTTGGGGAATGGCACTTGGAGCATTCACCGGTTCCCTCAAAATATGCCTTGCCGGCTTCCGCGTTTCCAGTTTGAAGATCCGAGACGTCGACTCCTTTTCGTCCACCACTCCCTTTTGGACCGGAACTCGCTACCACCGCGTTCTTTTGTTGGGTGTGAATGAAGGCGACCAAACCCGCGATTTGCTCCTCGGAGCGATCGAAGGGTGGCATGCCTTTATCTGGACGACCGTTGCGCACCACTTGGCCAATCTTGTCCCCATCCACATCGGCGATGACCAATTTCGATCGGGTGAGGTCGGGTCCGCTTTCTCCCCCACCGGCGTCACGTCCATGACAGAAAGAGCAATCCTGCCGGAACAGGGCCGTGCCTTTCTGAATCAGTTCTGGCGGATAGGTTTTGGAGCCGGGCGCGCCTTTCTGCTTGACCTCGCTTCCCGCCTGCGCTTTCTGAGCGGGATTTTGTGCTGAGGAATGTACGCCGCTGATGATGAACGCTACGCAGACAATCCACCGCAAAGATCTTCGGAGGACATTCATGACGGCCGGTTCAGCGCCCCGCACCGGTTGTTTGCGGAAGAGGATGAGACATCGTGCTGCCATCGGTCATGCCCAGCACCCATTTGATGGCCTCGAAATACATCTTTCGGATGTCCGGATCGTCCCACGCTTCTTCGGTGTGACCCAATGTGGAGTAAAAGACACGACCTTTGCCATACATCTTGTCCCATGCGACGGCAAAATCGTGATCGTTTCTATGAATGCGCGGATTGTTCGAGTAGTTCAATTTCCCCGAGTCGAGACTGAGAAGAACGTTCACCTTATCTCGCGACCACTCCTTGGGCTGGTAAATCTCGTCATATTTCAGAAACGCCTTGGGAAAGTGATGCACTGCGGGAAATGTCGGATCTTCATTCACAATGGGCGCATTGAACGTCATCCAGGGATGTTGATCGAACCATCCACCAATCATCTCGCCGTACTCAGGCCATTTGTAGTTGGTATCGAGTGCTGCGTGCACGCCGACAAAGCCTTTGCCGTCATTTTTGATGAACGACATCATGTCTGACTTCTGGCTGTCGTCGAGGTCCAACTCCCCCGTGGTACTGACGAATACCAAGGCATCGAAGTAGTCCAGATTTTTGGTGTTCCGCTGAAGATCTTTCTTTGTGATGAGTTCCACGTCAGTGCGGAGCGTCGTGTCCCACAAACCGCTCTCCCGGCCCATGTTGTAGATGGCCGCCATACCGTCGGGAACGGAGTCATGCTCAAATCCCTTGGTCTGGCCGATGACGAGGACATGTTTCAAATGAATCTTCTTCTCGTGCGGAGGTAAGGGCAGCGAGGAATCCACGGCTGCCTCATTCTGGGCCGATACAGCAATTGTCAGAGAGAAGAAAAATGTGAGCAGGAGCAATGCGGGTTTAGATTGACGCAAGGCGGTCTCCCTTGAATGCATTCGTCGGGGCGTGCTGCGGAAGGCTCTTCGAGCATGGGATTCCGCGTCAACGCCGAACGTAAAGGTAACATAACTGAGCTGCGATAGAATGTCCCGGTCATTTCAGGAGAGGCTATGCGAGTTGGGGTCTTTACGCCGTTGCTGTCACAGCTGCCGTTGGAATCTGTTCTCAAGAAACTTGCCGCGCTGAACATTAATACCGTGGAACTGGCCACGGGGAACTATGTGGGCGATGCTCATTGCAAACCAGCCATGCTCGAAAACAGCTCGGCGCTGAGTGACTTCAAGAAAACGCTGTCGGATCATGGCTTCAGCATCAGCTCTTTGAGCTGCCACGGCAATCCCCTTCATCCGGACAAGGCCATCGCGGAACAACATCGTGAGGTGAGTCGCAAGACGATTTTGCTCGCTGAAAAGTTAGGCGTGCCCGTGATGGTTGACTTCTCGGGGTGTCCGGGAGATTCGCCGAACGCAATTGCGCCCAATTGGGTGACCTGCCCATGGCCTCCTGATTTTCTCAAGGTGCTCGACTGGCAGTGGAACGAGGTGGCTGCGCCTTTCTGGATCGAACACGCCAAATTCGCGGCCGATCATGGCGTCAAAATCGCGGTGGAGATGCATCCGGGGTTTTTGGTGTACAACCCCGAGACTATGCTTAGACTTCGATCGATCGCTGGGCCGAACGTCGGATGCAACTTCGATCCCAGCCATCTTTTCTGGCAGAACATCGATCCCATTGAAGCTGTGCGTATTCTTCAAGATGCTGTCTTCCACGCACACGCAAAAGACACGCAGCTGTACTCCACCAACCTCAACCGCACAGGTGTTCTCGATACCAAACCCTACACGCAAGAACGTGACCGTAGCTGGATCTTCCGGACTTGCGGCTACGGTCATGGTGTCGAGTTCTGGAGCGAATTGATATCCACGTTTCGCATGTTCGGCTACGATTACGTCCTTTCGATCGAACATGAGGATAGCTTGCTGTCCTCCGAGGAGGGTCTAACGAAGGCGGCCAGTCTCTTGAACAGCATCATGATCCGCGAAAAACCCGGCGCAGCTTGGTGGACGTAGACGCAGCCGAACAATAATGAACAATAGAGATCAATCATGAAAATTCTTAAGACAGCTATCTTCGGCACCGGTTTTATGGGACGAGTTCACCTTGAGGGAGTGCGGCGCGTGGAGTCTGTGCAGCCCGTCGCTATTGCGGGCCGAAACGCGGATGCCGCGCGGCGTCTTGGTTCCGGATTTTCGATCGCAAACATCACGACCAATTACGAAGACATTCTTCGTGATCCCGCGATCGACGCGGTCCACATCTGCACGCCAAATGCTCAGCACTTCCCGATGGCCAAGGCCGCTCTTACCGCTGGCAAGCATGTGCTCTGCGAGAAACCGCTGGCTACCAGTGTTGCCGAGGGCGAAGAACTGGTGTCCATTGCGAAGCGCCAGGGACTTCGAAATTGCACGTGTCACAACCTTCGCTACTACCCCATGGTCCAGCAGATGCGACGCATGCGAGAAGCCGGCGATCTCGGTGAGATTCTCGTTGTGCAGGGCACGTATTCGCAGGATTGGTTGCTCTACGACACAGATTGGAACTGGCGGGTAGAGACAGGCGCCGGGGGGCCTTCACGCTGCATGGCCGACATCGGCTCGCATTTCTTCGACATGGCCGAGCACGTTACAGGCCTGAGGGTCACATCTCTCTGCGCTGATTTACAGACGTTCCATACCTCTCGAAAACAACCCAAGCACTCCGTCGAAACCTTCGCGAATAAGCTTCTGGGACCGGAAGATTACATCCAGGCGCCGGTCGATACAGAGGATTTCGGCGCAGTCATTTTCCGTATGGGCGGTCGAACTCGCGGAAGTGTCACTGCAAGCCAAGTGTCAGCTGGCCGGAAGAATCGGCTAAGCATCGAGGTCTATGGGACCAAAGCCTCAGTTGCGTGGGACCAGGAACGACCGGACGAGCTTTGGTCCGGCAGGCGGGACCGAGGAAATGAGATCTACATTAAGGACCCTTCGCTATTGAAACCTGGTGCCCGGACATACGCGGACCTTCCAGGCGGACACAGTGAAGGGTACGACGACACGTTTAAGCAGGTCTTCCGCAGGTTTTATGCTTCGATCGGAAAGGCGGATTCCGAACCTGAGTATCCGCAATTTACCGACGGGCTTCGACAGCTCACCATCCTCGATGCGGTTTTGCAAAGCAACAGCGCGCGAAGTTGGACTGATGTTCCAGCAGTGAAAACTGGAAAATGAAAAAGCCCTTGTCTTTCTGTTGTGATTTTCAGGCGCTTCTTTGGCGCGTTTCTCAGTCTCTCATCGTCGTGGGACTTTTGTGCTTTTTCGCCTTGGCGCAATCCGATCCCGCTCACAAGAAACATATCCTGGTGATCGGAGAAGAAAAAGGATATCGCCACGAATCTGTTTCGCACGCGATGGCAACCATTGAAAGGCTTGGTGTAGAAACCGGGCTGTGGGAAGCCACACTTCGCACCGACGCCGAGGCTCTCACGAAGAAAAAGCTGGAATACAACGCAAAAAATCTCAACGATTTCGATGCGGTCATCTTTTTCACGGGGGGTGATCTCGAGATGGATCCGCAGCAGAGGTCGGATTTTCTCGCGTTTGTTCACGATGATGGAAAGGGATTCATCGGCATCCATAGCGCCGCCATCACATTCGTTGATTGGCCCGAATACGGCGAGATGATCGGCGGATATTACGATGAGCATCCATGGGGAACATTCGACGCACCGATTTTAGTGGAGGATTCCCAATTTCCCGGGATGCAGCCGTGGCCTAAATCATTTGTGCTGCGGGACGAGATCTATCAGATGAAGGATTATTCGCGCGATAAACTGCGCGTGCTCATGCGTCTCGATCCCGCTAAGGTCGACATCGCGAACAAGAATGTTCATCGCAGCGATCGTGACTTCGCTGTAACCTGGGCCAAAATGTACGGCAAAGGCCGGGTGTACTACACGACGCTTGGGCATGTGAAGGACAACTGGGATAAACCCGAATTTCAAAAGATGCTGATCGATGCCATCCGATGGGCTGCAGGCATGATCAACGCCGACATCACTCCCCGACCGGTGAATTCACCCAAGTAGCCCTAGAATCAGCTAGAGGTGAGGCTCCTCATGACCGCTTCATTCAGGCAGTTGGCCGGAATCACACGCAGAGAATTCGCAAAAACAACCGGTGCCGGATTTCTGGCGCTCGCACTGCCGCCTGTCCCCTCAAAGAGACTCAACGTAGGCATCGGGACCTACAGCTATCACAATCTGAGTCTGGATGACATGGTCGCTCAGCTCAAGGAGTTGGATGTCTCCCAGATCGAGATGTCGCGCGGAGAATTCATGCTGATGAATCATCCCACCGACAAATTATTTGAGACCGCCCGATCAAAGTTTGATCGCGCCGGGATCCGATGCGTTTCCTACTACAGCGCCACCGTCAAAGAGGATCGGGAACTTGAGCTGGCCATTCGCTTTGCAAAGATTCTTGGCGCACAGAACGTAACGGGGGATGCTACCGGAGCCATTCTGAATCGTATTGACCAAAGGTTCTCGGCCGCAGGGCTTACGTTTTCGATCCACAATCATTTCTTCAAGGGTGAGAAGTTCGCCTACGAAACCGCCGAAGACGTTCTACACGCACTTTCCGGCCTTTCGCAAACGGTAGGAGCGACGGGGGACGTGGGACACTTCGCGTCCTGCGGCCAAAATCCCGTCGACGCAATCAGAAAGCTCGGACCACGACTGAAACTCGTTCATCTGAAGGACATCGAAGCTTCTGGAAACGATGTAAATGTGATTTTGGGAAAAGGCATCTCGAAGATACCCGAGGTCATGAACGAACTGCATCAAATGAACTTTTCGCGTCTTGTAGCCATCGAATATGAAAAAGAAGGCGATGTGAACCACGACATGAGAGTGGATGTCGAAATTGCACGCAGTTTGGCCTAAGTAGGCGAGAGCGTGATTCCTGATCCACTCCCTTCAAGAATATCTCTTCACTAGTTCCGCACGAGATGTCCGATTTTGTCCTATAAACGACCAAATTAGGTATTTCTTTAGTAGGATTCAAAGCGCTAGGATGAGTGAACCGTTTACGTGGAGAGGCTGAAACTGTCCTTAAAGGCGGCCTCGTGACGTACATCCATTGATCGGTTTCCTGATTGGGGCGAGGGGGCTGCTTTGCATTCGATACCAGTGTACGTAGTGGTGCCGCCGAGGCTTCTGCTGCTCGACCTTGCAGGTCCACTCGAAGTGTTGCGACGCGCCAATCGAGAGCAGAGTCATGTCTACTTCGACGTGCGGTACATAGGAGCAAAGCCGTCAATTTACTCCTCGGTTGGCCTGACCGTTGGTTCAATCGAGCCCTTGCCCGGCACGATCCCTAACGAAGCGATGGTGATTGTTGTTGGCGACACCGAGCAATTGATAATGCCGGCCGGTCAGATCGATGCTGGAAAAACAAAACGGGACCGTAGTGATGAAGTTGCAATCGTGAATTGGCTGCGAACGACTGTCAGACCCAGCCACAAGCTGGTCTTGATTTGTTCGGGAGCGATCATTGCGGCTGAAGCCGGTCTGCTCGACGGATACTGTTGTACGACTCACTACATGTGTTGCGAAGAACTTGCCCTGCTCGCGCCGAAAGCAAAAGTACTGGCAAACAGGCTTTATGTAGAAGATCGAGGCCGCTTTTCCAGCGCTGGAATCATGGCGGGCATCGATCTCATGCTCCACGTTGTAGGCCAATTCGTCGGAGATTCCACTGCCGCTGCCATCGCCCGCTATCTAGTGGCTTACCTGAGGCGCGCTGGCGGAGATCCACAGCTCTCGCCTTGGCTGGAAGGGCGCAATCACATTCATCCGGCCGTTCACAAAGTGCAGGACGCGATCGCAAGTAACCCGGCGAGAGACTGGGATGTCAGTCGGCTCGCGCGAATCGCCGGCGCTAGCAGTCGTCACCTTTCGCGCTTGTTTCACGAACATACCGGGATGGGCATATCGGATTATCGAAATCGCCTTCGTGCCACCCTGGCATACGAACTCATTAGCCAAACACAGATTGACGTAGAAGGTGCGGCGGAGCGAGCAGGATTCGGTTCCACGAGACAGTTGCGCCGCGCTTGGCGAAGGCTTTACGGAACGACACCGAGACAAGTCCGGGCGCGTTGATGACATGTCCGCCTGAATGAAATTTACTTCTGGTAGACATTTTATTTGGAGGATTTTGGTAGCCTGAAATCCTCACCGAAGCAGCAGGGGACCCAGGACACATAAAAACTGGCGTGTAGATCCGCACGGGCGTGTGGAGGGAGAACTATGGCTGAAATAATCAAGCAGGACAACTTACTCCATCACATTTTGGAGGGAACTTCCTCTGAGACTGGGCACGGATTCTTCAAGGCACTGGTACGCTCCGCAGCTTTGGCCATGGGTGTCGCCGGTGTGTGGGTCACTGAATACATTCCGGAACGAAAAGTTCTCCGCTCAGTTGCGTTCTGGATGAACGATCACTTCGTGGAGGACTACGAGTACAGCCTCGCGGGCACGCCCTGTGAACAGGTGATTGAGAAAACGTGTCTCATTCACTATCCGGAACGCGTGATCGAACTTTTTCCCGATGATCCTGATTTGGTGAAACTCAACGCCGTCAGCTATGCCGGAGTTCCGCTCCTGAGAGCTGACGGAACAGTACTCGGACATCTCTCCGCCCTCGACACGAAGCCGCTGAATCTTGGATCGGATGTGGAAGCCGTGTTTCGCATTTTTGCGGCGCGGGCCGCCGCGGAGTTGAACCGCATTTGCGCTGAATCTGCCGTTCGCCAGAGCGAGCGCAGGTTCTCTCGACTGTTCCAAAGTGCAATGGACGCAATCTTCGAGCTAGATAGCAGCTTTCGCATCCTGCGAGCAAATGCATCCGCAGCCTCGCTATTTCGAATTGCGGGCGAGAAACTCATAGACCGCAATTTGACTTCGTTTTTGACTGCCGCCAGTTCACAACGTCTTTCCGATGTTGCTGAGCAGATGGCGGCTATCGACGAAGTTTCCGCGTGGGTTCCGCGCGGCCTCGATGCTGTTTGTGCGGGCGGGGCGACATTCGCCGCTGAGGCCAGCCTCTCGCGTTTTGAATTTGCAGGCGAATATCGTTTCAGCCTCATCTTGCGCAGCGTGCAGGAACAATTGGCTGCGGAAAATCGGCTGCGCGAGTTGGAAGAAGAGACTGCATACCTCCAGAGTGAGATCAATGAGCGCCAGACGTGCGCAGAACTGATCGGCGAGAGCGCTGCCATTCGAGGAATCGTCTCGCTGGTCCGGCAGGTCGCCGCCACGCCAGCCACGGTGCTGATCACGGGGGAAACTGGCACTGGAAAAGAGTTAGTGGCTCGGGCGATTCACAAAGCCAGCCATCGTGCGACGAAACCATTCGTCCGTATCAATTGTGCTGCCATCGCGGCATCACTCAGCGAAAGTGAATTTTTTGGTCATGAAAAAGGGGCTTTCACTGGCGCCGCCAGCAGGAGGGCGGGCAGGTTCGAACTGGCACACGGCGGCATGATTTTCCTCGATGAGGTGGGCGAGCTTCCTCTGGAGCTCCAGCCAAAGTTGCTGCGTGTTCTCCAGGAGCGCGAGTACGAGCCTTTAGGCAGCTCGCAGACTCGTAAAGTAGATGTGCGTGTGGTTGCTGCTACCAACCGCGATTTATCCAAAGACGTTGCCGCCGGCCTGTTCCGCGAGGATCTTTTCTACCGATTGAACGTCTTTCCGATCGAGGTTCCGCCTCTACGGGCTCGTGGCTCTGACGTAGAAATGCTGGCGCGCCTCTTCATCGACAAATTCTGCAGCCGGATTGGCAAGCCTCGACTTCAGATAACGGCCGACTGCTTGAGGCGATTGCGCTCTTACCGTTGGCCGGGAAATGTTCGGGAGCTGGAAAATGTCATCGAACGGGCGGTCATCATTTCACGAGATAGCACACTTGGCCTGCGTAATGTTTTGCCACTTGAGAGTTTCCAGCCACCTGCTCGTGAGCAGAAGAGCACAAACGCTTTTCACAACCCAAGGACCAAACAGGATCTGCGAGAAGTCGAGCGCGAGACTATTATTCACGCGCTGGAACGAACCGGATGGAAGGTGGCCGGAGCGAATGGCGCGGCCCTCGCGCTGGGCGTTCCCGCTTCCACGCTGGCCTCGCGCATGAAAGCTCTGCAAATCGAGCGCCCGAAATCAGCTGAAATTGTTCCTATCAACTCGCGGTTTGTGAAACGAGAAATAGAGACTGACGAAAACTCGTTGCTGAGCAGTGGCGCTGCGGAAAGCGACAACACCTTATCGCGCGATCACTTAGCCTGATAACTACAACTGGCCTCTCCCTTGCACTTTCCGAATGGAAAGTTTCAAGGGAGAGTCAATGTTTCACACCGCAAGAAGATTCGTCGTCGCAATGGTGCTTGTCACCGTTCTGCCGTTCAGAATGGTCGCCTCATCCGAGGACTCAAGTTCACGCTCCGCGAGCGTACCGGTCGTCATGCACCCCGCCCTGGAAGTGAGCGCGATCCGATGTTCCGATCCAAACAATTCGGAAGCATATGAGGCCTGCGAGAGTCGCACGATCGGGGAATTAATCGCGTTGGGGCCACAAGGCAGTCTGATCGCCCGCACTCGCAACCAGGCGCTCCAGATCCTTCAAACTTCAAATGAGTGCTCGGCCTGGTTTCAACAGGCAGAGCCGAACGTCGAGGGCGTTTTCCGATCCCTGCACTTTGAACTGGACGCAAATGGCAATACCGAGGTTTCCAGCACTCGAAGCGATCTCGGGGAAACACTCTACAAAGATCCGTGGGGCGCCAGGACAAACGAGTACGCGGGCAGTAACGCTACGGTGCAGATCAATAGCAACGGCCCATTTTTCGTTCGCGCCTCACGCGTGCGGGGACTTTACCCGTCCGACACTCTCAGGGGACAGAGCGGCTGGCATTTGCTGTCGATAGCCTCCTACATGGGCGACAGTCCGGAAGCGAGGCTGGTGATCATGCTTCACGAGCTCGGCCATATCGTCGGGCGATTGCCCGTCGATGAGGATTCCTGGGACGGTCAATCTTCCAGGAACACATTGGAAGTGCTACATCACTGCAAGGCTGATATCCGAGCAGCTGTTCGCAAGCCCTATCGATCTCACAACTGATCCGGATACGAAGCCTCAGATACATCAACAGGGTGGCTTCCCCCCGCATACGGCGCAAAGGATATTTCCTTTGCGCCGTATTTTTGATTCGTCTATCCCTCTGCGTATTCGATCCCTCGCCTGACCTCTCGCGACAAACCGTATTTCACGAGAAGTCGTGACCCGCATGTTCCTTCCTTTGTTCGGAAATGATTGATCCCGTTGGCGAACGGCAAAAGACGGGATGGCCCGTCCGTTGCTCTTCTTAATTGTGCAGGCGGCAGGTCGCGCAAATCTCTCGAGCAAAGGATTCGCAAACCCAATGAAGATCGAAGTCATGCAGAAGACAAATGGAGTTGAGACGGCACGTTTGAAAGAAACAATCCAGGCCGTCAAGGCTTTGCCGGAACTGGCGCGTTTCAACTTTCAAATCGAAAACCGTTGGATCGATGGCGCAGCGAATGAATCCGAAACCAGATCCTTCTATGGCTGTAACCAAGCGTTATCGCACAAAACAGGATTCACGCTGGCTGCTGACGAACCCGACGTTTTGTTGGGCAACGACAGGGCGGCCAACCCGGTCGAGCACCTGCTGCATGCGTTGGCGTCGTGTGTAACCACGTCGATGGTCTACCACGCCGCGGCACGCGGCATTCTCGTGGAACAGGTCGAGTCCTCACTCGACGGCGATGTGGACCTGCGCGGATTTCTCGGCCTCGATCCATCCGTACGAAATGGCTGTCAACAAATTCGATTAAAGATTCGAATCAAGGCCAAAGTCACGGACGAACAGCTTCGCGAACTCGGCGAATTTGGTCCTACGTTTTCGCCGGTCTTCGATTCACTCACCAGAGGCGTTCCGATCGAGGTATCAACCGAGCGGATCTCATAGCGTCTCGTCGTTATCCACAATCTTTCCCCCTGGACACTGAACCGACACCACCCGATGAAAGGAACACCAATGAATCGCATGAAATGTTTGCTCGCTGTCTTCACTCTGATCGCCGGAACTCACGCGCTGGCGCAAGCAACTTCACCAAAAGTATCGCCGCCCCCTGTGGCACAGGTCATTGCGCTGGACGAATGCGATCCAACCACGTTTAACGCTATTCTCGGCCCCGACTTCTGCAAGAACGTATCGCTCGGGGCGTTTACGACATTCGATGACCTCTTCGCCAAGGCAGCCGCTGGAAAACCTGACCGCAACTGGGACTTCGAACCCGATGTTGTAAACATCAAGGAAGGAACCTCTCTAAGTGTCGCGGACCAGGGCGGCGAGCCCCATACCTTCACAGAAGTCGCACACTTCGGCGGAGGGTTCGTAGACGGACTGAATGCTCCCGGGGAACAGACCGTGCCAGAATGCGTCGGCGGCTTTTCCAAAGTCGATGTCGCCAAGACTCGCATACTTCAAGGCAGCCATGCTGAGGTCTCAGGTTTGTCCAAGGGTGAGCACCATTTCCAGTGCTGCATTCATCCATGGATGCGAGTCAAAGTAGAAGTGAAGTAATCAAGATCGTAGCGGCCGAGAATGATGCAATTCCTTAAGGAGCTGCTTTAGAGAGGCCGGCTCCGTCACGACAAGAGGAACTGCATACGCCCGGCGAGCTGCGTTGCGGATACCCAACTCATCAGTGCTCAAAGCGTTCGATGAGTTGGGCACCGCAAAACGCGGCGCGTGACAGGCAAAGTGCCACATGGCTCTGGTAGCCTGTCTACGTGGCGAAAGAAGCAAACGGCGAGACACTTTCCATCGAGGGTCGTGAAGTCCGTATCACTCACCCTGACAAGATATATTTCACGCAAGCGCAAATCTCAAAAATTGACCTCGTTCGCTACTACCTCGCTGTGGCTCCCGGGGCAGTGGCTGCAATTCGGGACCGGCCGATCGTTCTGAAACGTTTTGTCAACGGCGCAGAGGGGGAGGCGTTCTACCAGAAAAGAGCTCCCGACCAGCGCCCGTCATGGCTGAGAACCGTTGCCCTCTCCTTCCCATCAGGCCGAACCGCGGAAGAAGTCGTGGTCGATGACGCCAGTGGGCTCGCGTGGATCGTCAATCTCGGATGCATCGAACTCCATCCGCATCCAGTTCGGACTAACGACCTTGAGCATCCCGACGAATTGCGGATCGACCTCGATCCGGTTCCCGGAGTGAGCTGGGCGGATGTGAGACGCGTCACTCTCGAGGTTCAGGACCTGCTTGAAGAGCTTGGACTGCGCGGTTGGCCCAAAACTAGCGGTTCTCGTGGGATGCACGTCAATGTGCGTATCGAGCCGCGATGGACGTTCACTGAAGTTCGACGAGCGGCCGTAGCCTTCTCGCGGGCTGTTGAGCGCCGTGCGCCGTCGTTGGCCAGTTCGAAGTGGTGGAAGGAAGAGCGGCACGGAGTTTTCCTGGATTACAACCAGAATGCTAAGGACCGCACGACTTGCTCCGCATACTCCGTACGCCCCTTGCCTGACGCTCGAGTTTCGACACCACTTCACTGGAACGAAGTTCCCGACTGCGATCCCGCCGATTTCACGGTGTTCACAGTTCCCGAACGATTCTCCAAACTCGGTAACCCGCATGCTCAGATGGATTCTTCAGTTGGATCGCTCCAGAAGCTCCTCGAACTCGCGGAAAAGGATGAGTCGGCCGGACTTGGCGATGCACCGTGGCCACCACATTTTCGCAAGATGGAAACCGAAGGTGCCCGCGTAGCTCCATCCCGCGCAAAGTCTGTCGCCAAGAAGCCCCGATTAAAGATGCCGCTGATCGTCGTTGCGAACTCACCGGATAAGGCGGCCGCTTTGGCCGGTCTCGAAAGATGGAAGAGCAAGTATCCTCAGGTCGCGGCTTTGCTTGCGATCGAGGATGTGCTCGTCGACTCCATGCGCGGGCGGTCATCGACCTGGACACGCGTTCGCATCAACCTACGCAACGTTCCGGAAGAGACGCGGCCGCCACAGGAAACTCCTGACCCTGACGACGATCCAACACGAGTGTGGCGAGAAGCGAGTAAAAGGAAGGCTGCTGAGAAGAAAGAGGCCGAGTAGCTAGCGTCCGCTGCGAAAAATGGCCGCGAGTTCCTGCGGTGGAACTACTTCAAGTTGTTCATAGGTGCAGTCTACCGGCTTCTTGTCCGCGCGCCATCGTCGGAACTGCGCGGTATGGCGAAAACGATCACCTTGCATGTGGTCATAGGCGACCTGCACCACAAGTTCGGGGCGCAAGGGCTCCCATGATAGGTCCTTGCCCTGACTCCATCGACTTTGGCCACCTGGCATGCGACCTACAACCTCGCCGTTTTGCGGCCCTTGCGCCCAGCTCTTCCATGGATGATTCGTCAGAGCGTCTTGACGATAAGGATCGAGGAACTCTGCGAGTTCCTTCCGCTTGGCGGTGCTGAAGCTTGCGCACACGCCCACGTGTTGTAACGCTCCTTGGTCGTCGAAAAGTCCCAGCAATAGCGATCCGACCAACGTGCGATCGCCTTTCTTATGCCAGCGAAATCCGGCGACGACGCAATCGCAATCTCTCTCATGTTTGATCTTGAGCATCACTCTCTTGTTGGGCTCGTAGGTCCCGGCAGCCGGTTTTGCAATAACCCCATCCAGCCCCGCTCCCTCAAAGCGACGAAACCAGTCGGCAGCAACCTTGCGGTCACTGGTCGCAGGCGTTAGGTGGATCGGAGGAGATGCCTTCGCCAGCAAAGACTCGACCTCGCGGCGCCTGGCCTCAAATGGCTCTCCTCGTAGGTCCCGACTGTCAACGCAGAGCAAATCGAAAACCACGAAAGACGACGGCGTTTGTGCCGCGAGCAACTTCACGCGCGAAGCCGCTGGATGAAGGCGCAACTGAAGCGCATCGAAGTCGAGTTCATCATCGTTGACGATGACGATTTCACCGTCGACAACGCAGCGCGTCGGCAACGCAGAACGTAATGAATCGACTAACTCCGGGAAATAACGGTTCAGCGGTTTTTCATCGCGACTTTGAATGAAGACTTCGTCGCCGTCGCGAAATACCAACGCCCGAAATCCATCCCACTTCGGTTCGAAAATCCAATCGCCTTCGGCCGGGATTTCTTCCACGCGTTTGGCCAGCATTGGCAAAAGCGGGGGATTCACGGGCAGGTCCATTCTTTAATGGTATAACGCGAATGCGGACTGTGTAGAGCGGCTGTGATTTTCCTTGGAGAGGTTTCACGATTCTCTAAACTACTGTATCGAGGCCGGGTTCAATTCGACCGTGGAAGCGTGGTCACTCAGAGGGACGACCCAGGCTCCTCGTTCGGAAACGAGTTTCTTCACAGGCGCATACGAGGCCTTCTTTGTCCTCGCTGGTTGCTCCACGCGCAATCGAGCCGTAGAAGTGAAGGGTGTGGCGGCAGAAAGACGCACGGTGACCACTCCGGTTTTGGAGTTCAACTCGACACCTTCGAACGTTCCTGCATCGAGTGTGAGCCACAGCCCCAGAGAAGCGAAGTACACCCGCGTTCGAAAGGAATCCAGAGGAGAAACTTTGATGAGTTCTTTTTCGGCTTTGATGTTTCCACCGAACGCCACCCACCCGAACTGCGGATGGTCAACAACATAAGTGGCGGTATTCCAGGCGTGCCCAAAAAAGTTTGGCCCGTAATCCCCGGATAGCGGATCCGGCTTCAGCATGTCGGGAAATCCATGAAACGCAGCTGAAGCGAATCCATCCTGATCGATATCGGTCAGGGCTCCCATCGTGCCACCGTACCCAACTCGCAACAAATAAAAATCGTCGGGATGCTCGCGATACTCGGCCAGAAGCGGGATGGCATTCAGCCCGGAGCCATAGTGATGGAGTTGCCGCTCCAGCCGCCGATCCTTGGCTGCAAAAATGAAATCCCAATAGCGGCGAGCGCTGCCGTTATAGCCCCAATGCGGGATCGCCGGGTCGTAGCCGAGGATCGCGTTGAGGGTGACCTCCGCCTTGTCTCGGTAGCCGAAATACTTCGTCCACGCGTAAACCTCTTCCTGGCCCGTAGAGTCCCATGGCATCTCGCTGCCAAACGGGTACGCTTCTTTTCGCCACCGATCCGTGCGGACCCGCATTTTTGCTTCGAGATTGTCGGCCTGCTCGTTCCACCCTTCGCGCTTGAGGTCACTCAGAACATCTAAAAAGATGTCACCCTCCATCTGTCCAAACACACCAAGTTCCGCGGCGAAGTTTGTCATAGCGATTGAGGTTTGATAAGCATGATCGAGGTACCAATCCCAAGGGTGGTTGGTCACCAGACCCTGATGATTTCGTGCCAGACGATATAGCGACCAGTACGCCGCAGCCACATGTGGATAGTCATACGAACGATCAACCTGCTCCGATGCTTTCCTGTTCCAACTCGTCCATGTGGTCCAATCGAAGTCGCTGCGATAAAAATCCTTTGGCTGTTCATCGGGCTGATAGTAAAAGAGGCTCTTGCGCACGCCGTATTGATGCGGCCCGTCTTTGTATTGCAATCCGCCCCACAGCACGCCGTCGACGAACTGCTGCAACTTGTCGATCTCTCCTTTATCAGGCTGAACCAGTTCTTTGATAAAAGCTGAGAGCCATGCCCCTCCGCCACCTTCATCGCCGAGGCCGGCAATCCAGGCACGACTATCCTGCATAACAACTTGATTCGCCTCGCGGTCGTAAGTCATCACCGAAGGACTTCGATGGAAGGGATCATTGGGATCCAAATACCATTGCTTCGAAGTCAGAAAGCGGCCTATATCCGCGACTGCGCGGCCCTCAGGCTTGGTCACGAAATACTGAATCGTCTGAATTGCGCCATCTTCATAGGTGACGGTTAGTCGCGACCGACCCCACGTCGTTCCCTTGACCTCATAAGCTCTCCAACCAGACGCCAGCAAACGTCCCGCGCTGATGGCTAGGGCTCCGCGCGGTTCTACTGTCATTGATCGAACAGGCTTAGGAGACTTCAGGAAGAGGTGCGCATCCATATCCGTGGGAACGACATAGCCAGGCACTCCCACGGCAACGGGACGCTGATTTGCGGCGAGCGTCGCTTCAATGTTGCGAATCGACTCCGAGAGCAGGAATTTGACACCGTACGTTTTCGATTCTCCCGGTGCCAAGGTGACTGACGTCGGCGGATTCCAGGGTTGCGCCGCCTTCCATTCGTTCTCGCTGTAGGCGCGACTGTGCACCATCCACTCGTAAAAGCCCTCGAACGTAATTCCGCGCGGGGTTGGATCGGTGAAGACGGGCTTTGCGCCCCAATCATCGGGACGGTCCAATATAGGGTTGTAGGCTTCGAACGGCGTCTTACCTTCCGGAACAACAACTAGTGCGGGACCGTGACCGCTTAGTCGCGTTACCTGCAGATATCCCGCGTCTTCTCCGATGTACGGATCGTAGAACGAGCACTTGGCATGAGCTTCGTCCAATGACCGTTCGTTGAGCACATTGTTGAAGATCATCGGGATGCCGAGCGCGCCAATTTCGACGGCCCCTGCGGATTTGTTCTTCAACACAAAACGCAGTACAAGTTTCCCTGACTCGAGTTCCCACGAACGCGTGATTTCCAAAGGAAGGTCCGGTGGCAGAGTCGCAGCAAGATTGGCAGCCGCCAGAATGCCCTTGGACGTTGACAGCGCTCGAACTGGATTTCGCTGTTGTGCGGTGGAGAAGTTCCTCCATTCGGCAGACTTCCCTGCTCGCAACCGGAGCGTGATATCTCCTAAATGGAAATAGCCATTTTGCGAGCGTTCCGTCAGCAGGTCGCCAGGCGTGAAATCAAAATCGGGCACGGCTTTGGGCTTGAGAGCAGCCACGGTCTGTGAGGAGCGAACAAGACTGAGGGTGAATTCGGGTGTGTCCAGATCCACGATGCCTTGCTTCAGCATGGGACCAGCCACTGCTGGCGCTTTCTTCTTCGCTTCTTGAGACGAGATGGCCGTCGCTGAAACTGCGAAAACGCTCAACGCAAAAAAGACGTTTCGGATCACGCGGACGAACTTAGCAGAATCACGGGAACGCACGGTTGATCCTCTCGACCTCAGAACTTGCCTGACAACACAAGGATTGTTTCGCAGCGCGATTCCAGATCACCTTCGACGTTGCTAATCAGAGTCCATTCGCCAGGTGATAGTACATATCGTTGAACCTCAATTCATTGAGGAAGGCCGGAAGCTTCGTGTCGGCGTCGATCATCAAGCACTCGATGCCTGCCATTTCGGCAAAGTCTGTAAGGTGCGAGGCGGTAAGCGCGCGGCTTAGCGCGGTGTGATGTGCCCCGCCTGCGTGAATCCACGCGGTCGCCGCAACTTTCAAGTTTGGCTCGGGAATCCAGAGCGCTCTGGCAACGGGCAGCTTGGGCAGGGGATGTTCAGGCTGGATAATATTGACCATATTCACGATCAAGCGGAATCGGTTTCCCACGTCGACCATCGACGCGTTCACAGCTTTGCCTGGAGTAGCCGTAAAGACGAGACGCACCGGGTCTGCCTTGCCTCCGATCGAAAGCGGATGAATTTCGGCGGAAGGCTTTTCGTCCGAAATAGTGGGACAAACCTCCAACATATGCGCGCCCAAGACCTGGCCGCCGTCCTTTAAATGATAGGTATAGTCCTCCATGAACGACGATCCACCCTTGAGACCGTGGCTCATGACTTTCACTGCCCGCACCAGGGCTGCGGTTTTCCAGTCGCCTTCGGCGCCGAAGCCGTAGCCATCGGCCATTAGGCGTTGTGCGGCGATGCCTGGAAGCTGTTGAAGTCCGTGCAGATCTTCAAATGTGTCGGTGAATGCGTTCGAGCCGCTTTCCTCAAGAAAATGCCGGAGCCCGATCTCGATTCGTGCAGCGTCGGTCAACGATTCGCGCTTGCACCCGCCTTTGCGCAGAGGCACGGCGACTTCGTAGGCTTGGTCATACTCCGCAGTGAGCTTACTTACTTCCGCATCTGTCGCTTCCCCAATGCATTTCGCCAGGTCCCCAACGCCATACCCATTTACCGTATAGCCAAGATTGATCTGCGCACTTACTTTGTTTCCTTCGGTTACAGCGACATTGCGCATGTTGTCGCCGAAGCGGGCGATCTTAAGCTGCTGGGCATCATGCCAAGCGGAGGCAGACCGCATCCATCCTCCCAACTCTGAGTGGACATCGTCAGCCTGCCAGTGACCGACGACGACCTTGCGCCTGAGGCGCATACGGGCTCCGATATACCCGAATTCACGGTCGCCATGTGCCGACTGGTTCAGATTCATGAAGTCCATATCGATCGTCGACCACGGCAATTCGTCGTTGAACTGCGTGTGCAGGTGTAGCAACGGCTTGCTGAGCGATTTCAATCCGGCAATCCACATCCGCGCCGGAGAGAAGGTATGCATCCACGTGATCAGGCCTATGCAGTTCTTTGCGCCGTTAGCATCCTGAGACAACCGGTAAATAGACTCGCCGCTTGTCATGACCGGTTTCACGACAATCTTCACGGGCATCTCCGACGATCCCGCCAGGGCACGCGCGATGACGCCCGCATGTTGCTCGACTTTCTTGAGCGTCTCCGGACCGTAGAGATGTTGGCTGCCGGTCACAAACCAAGCTTCGAGATTGGATAAATCGATCATCGGTCCTCTCTTCGGACGGCCCGCTTCAGGGATTGGGGAGAACCCTGGCGTGTCTCGCTACTGCCACGTTCGCTTTCGGCGAAACTAGCGCGCATGGCTGTCGAGGCTCGGGCGCACCAAAGTAAACGTTTTCTAGAAAAATACCTTGAAGCAAGGGTTACGGCCAGTCTAAAGACAGCTGGAGAGGCAAAATCGCCGCCTGAGACGGCTAAAAGCCCTCGCTCCTAACTGCCTGCACTTAAGACAAAGTCAGTGCCAGCTTCGTAACCGAAGCTGGCGGAAATACGTAGTTGAGCGCACGCCCTTTTACGTCAAGGGACCGAGTTTGCGGAACGACTTCAGTCTTGTGATCGAAGGAATTGTGCGCATGCATATCCGAGTGAGCCAGGGTGGTGGCCGACCCCGACCTAAGGCCGGCTCCTCGAACGCCAATCTCCGCTTCCTGTGCACGGGTGACACAAGGATTGACCACCGTCAAAGTCAATTCCTTGTCGCGTAATGAAGCTGATCCCTTAAGTCCCCAAAAAGACGCGGGCTTACCGTCCCGGTCGTAGTCGATGGTGGGTGCGGAGAAGATTGTGCGAAGTCCTTGTCCGCCCTGATGCGATGCATACAGCGAGAACACATGCCCCACCGGCGTGACAACAAACCGGTCCTCATGGGCAAGATAAAGGCTATTCAAGCAGTTGATGAGTTGCGCGCATGCCGCCATCGCGACCTTCTCGGGATGCCGATTGAAGATATCGAGAGTCATTCCGCTGAAAACGGCGTCGCGCAAAGTGGGCATCTGCTCTAACTGATCCCCTGGAGTGGCCTCGCTCCCTGGACGATACCAAGGGCCCCATTCGTCGACGACCAATTTCACGGAATGTTGCGGATCTTCTTCCGCCATGATCTGCCAATGCCCGTTGATCAACCCCTCCATGCGATCGCCTTCGCGCAGGAGTTCATACCAATCGACGGCATCGAACTTGAGGGCGTCGCCTTTTCCCTTGTTCCAATCATCAGTCTTGCCCCGACTGAGATTCCAGGCGTAGTGGTGGAGCGCCCATCCGTAGATGTTTTTGAGCTCGTTTTTGCCTTTGCGAGCGACCTCTTCGAAGAATCCTCGGGTCCACGCCCAGTTGTCTACGTTCGGTCCAGAGCCGATGAATGACAGCTCTTGACCGTACCCCGGCACCCAGGTCGTGAATCGCCGA
Organism: uncultured Acidobacteriota bacterium; assembly: GCA_963820895.1. Classification (GTDB taxonomy): domain Bacteria; phylum Acidobacteriota; class Terriglobia; order Terriglobales; family Acidobacteriaceae; genus Sulfotelmatobacter. The sequence goes on along the minus strand of CAWGBW010000006.1, from coordinate 36,562 downwards.
AACTCCACTGCGTATTCCTGAGCGGTGAAATTTCCGCCGCATCCCCACGATTCATTCCCCACGCCCCAGTAACGCACATTGAAGGGCTCTTTGAATCCCGCGTCGCCCCGGATGTCGGCCAGCGTCGTACTTCCCGCAGGCGAATTGCAGTATTCGATCCAGCGATAGAACTCCGCCGCCGAAAGGCTCCGCAGGTTCGCCGCAAGATAGGGTTGGCCGCCGATCAGCTTGCAAAAGTGCGCAAACTCATTCGTTCCAAACTCGTTCGGATCGTAACGGTGACTTGCCGGTGCCCCGTTTGCTTCTCCTCCAGCCCAGAAGTTTGTTCGTCGGGGCCGTTTGTCGACCGGGCCGATGCCGTCGCGCCAGTCATAACTATCCGCAAAGCAACCGCCGGGAAAGCGCACGACTGCCGGGTTTATTTTCCGCATTTCCTCGATCAGCTCTTTGCGAAGTCCGTCGACATTGGGAACTTTGGAGTTCTTGCCAACCCAGATGCCGTCGTAGACCACCCCACTCAAGTTCTCGACGAAGTGCCCGTAGATATTGGGCGAGATAACGCCCAACGGCTCGTTCAACAGCACCTCAATGCGGGCGTCGCCAGCGTTCGACTGGGACCATGCGAAGCGAGAGGACACTTTGGTAGCGAGAATCGCTCCTGCGCCCGCGAGAGTGGTACGAAGAAATTGCCGTCGACCTATCATGAGAGGATCTCAGAGGATCTCGATTTCGGTTGCGCAAACCGGCACCATGGTAAACGTTTGCTTACAGAAATGCTACCTATTCTGGTTCAGCCGTCAGATGTTCCATGGTTTGGTATCATCATTTTTCTTTTTCGATCTGCAACCAGCGCCACCCTACTCATGGACATTCGGGAAATCGCAAAGCGGGCACGGGTCTCCACGGCGACCGTTTCTCGAACCATCAACCGGATTCCGACTGTCAACCCGCAGCTTGCAAAGCGTGTTTGGAACGTGGTGGAAGAGCTTGGCTACTATCCCAACACGCAGGCTCGTGCGCTGGTCTCTGGACGAAGCAGGATCTTCGGTCTCATCATTTCGGAAATTACTAACCCATTCTTCCCCGAGATCGTACAAGTGTTCGAACGGATCGCGGTCGAGCACTACTACGAAATCATGCTTACGTCTACCGGGAACGACCCCATGCACATGGAGACGGCCGTTCGGCGGATGATTGAGCGCCGGGTCGAGGGCGTCGCCATCATGACGTTCGGCATGGAAGAAGTGCTGCTCGAGGATCTCAAACTTCGAAAGGTCCCGCTGGTCTTCGTCGACGTAGGGCCGGCACGGCCGCGGGTCAGCAACATCCGCATCGACTACCTGCACGGAGTCCGGCAAGCGGTTCAGCATCTCGCCGCGCTGCGACATCAAGACATCGCCTTTATTTCCGGTCCACTGCATTTGAAATCCGCGCAGGCACGCAAGCAGGCATTTCTCGCCTCGATGGGCGAGATCGGGTTGGAGGTCAATCCGTCAATAATCGTGGAGGGAACTCACACGATCGAAGGCGGCATCTCTGCTTACGGCAAGCTGCTGGCCGGAGCGACACGGCCCACGGCTGTAATTTGTTCGAATGACATGACCGCGATGGGCGTCATGCGAAAAGCCTATGAGGAAGGAATTCAGATTCCTGCGGACCTGTCCGTAGTCGGATTCGACGATATTCGACTCGCGCAATTTATCCTGCCTGCGCTAACAACGGTGCAGATGTCCCAGGCAGAACTCGCCCGCCTCGCGTTCAATGCACTTTTGGAGGAATTACAAAGGCCGACGCCGTCGCCGACGGGAACCGAATACGTTTTGAAGACCCACCTCGTTCTGCGTGAATCGACTCGACTTGTACCGGGCAATGCCAAACTCATTCCCGGAAAGAAGCCGGGGCGTCCGTAATCCTCCACACAAGCCCTTCGCCTGCTGCGCAATTAGGCCGTCCATTGAAGTACGGTGTACGAGCGAGCCGGAACCTCAAACTTGGAGCGTCCATCCGATGTTCCCGGTTTGTCGAATGGCTGCGGGGCGACGCGTTGCGGAGCGTCGAAGCTGTTGAAGGCCTTGAGATCGCTGCCGGTTAACGTCATTGAATTGACGAGCTTTCCGGGCGCTCGTCCTTGCCAGTTGATTTCGATCGAGTGTGGCTTGGTCAAATCTCGATTCAGGATGAAGAGAGAAACCTTGCCGTCGTCCGGCGTCATAGTCCCCGCCAAATCAAGGTAGGGAACATCTCCCATTCCCGAAACTTCGTAGGTCGGCGATTCCACCAGCAGGTTTAGCACGGTGCCCCGTGCGCATTGCAGTGCCCAACTATACGGATAAAAAATGGTGTGCCGCAACACTCCCTTTGCATTGGTTGCGATCGGAGCAATCACGTTCACGAGTTGAGCCAGGCATGCGATCTTGATCCGGTCGGCATTGCGCATCAGACTGTTTAAGATTCCGCCGACCAACAGAGCGTCCTCCAAGTTGTACACTTCTTCCAGGAGATGGGGCGCTTCCTGTCCGTGTCCGTTCGTTGCGTCGCCAGCTCGAGCGCGATACCAGACATTCCACTCGTCGAACGACAACCACAGCTTCTTAGGCGATCGCTTGTGTCCACGGACCAGATCGCACACGGCCAGTGTTTCCGAGATTTGTCGCTCCATGCTTAGGTTCATGGCCACAAACTTGGAGCTATCTTTCCCAGTTTCGTCATTGTTTCCGAGGTAGCGATGCAATGACAATGCGTCGACGTATTCGTAACACTGCTCCAGAACTTCGCGATCCCATTCGAGATACGTCGGCATGGCCGGACCACTGGATCCGCACGCAATCAGGTTTAGCGAAGGATCAACGGCGCGCATCTGGCGAGCAGCGTCCTGCGCCTTCATTCCGTATTCCGTGGCAGTCATGTGCCCGATCTGCCACGGACCGTCCATTTCGTTTCCCAGACACCAGTGTTCCACCTTGTATGGCTGCTCAACGCCGTGACTGCGCCGCAAGTCACTCCACTTGGTTCCCTTCTCGAGATTGCAATACTCGACCAATGCTGCCGCTCTCTCCGCCGTGCCTGTACCGAGATTCAATCCCATGAGCGGCTTGCTTCCGACGATCTTGCTCCACGCCATGAATTCGTCAGTGCCGAATTGGTTGGTATCGATCGTGTTCCATGCCTTGTCGAGCACGCGTGGACGTTCCTTCTTAGGCCCGACGCCGTCGAGCCAGTTGTATCCGGACACAAAATTGCCGCCCGGATACCGGATGATCGGAACCCCCAGATTGCGCACTTCCTCCATGACATCTTTTCGGAATCCGTTGGAATCGGATAGCGGAGACACCGGATCGTAAATACCCTCATAGATTGCACGGCCCAGGTGTTCAAGGAACGACCCAAACAAGTTTTGATCCAGGGGCGAGATGGTCCGGCGTGTGTCGACATAGACGCGCGCAACGGCGTCAGATTTCGCGGTTGCAGATTGGGCCATCTCCATGGATCGACCAAAGACCGAATGCCCACCGAGCATGGTGGCTGAGCAGGCAATTCCCGCGCTTCCGGCCTGTTGCAAGAATTTTCTTCTGGAATCGGAAAACATGGATTTATCTCCTGCGGTCGCGCTGTGTGTGAGTCGAAACTTTAAACCATGCCCAGCACACCACGATGGCCGCTGGTATAGTAAACGTTTGCCCAACCGGATGCTATAGTTTCCGAAAAAGAACTTCTAGGAAAAAAGCATGGAAACCCGTCGACTCGGAAACAGCGATCTCGAAATCACACGTCTTGGAATTGGCGCCTGGGCCATTGGCGGCAGTGGCTGGAACGGCAGCATGGGCCTGCAAAACGAAAGTGATTCGATTCCCGCCATTCACGCCGCCCTCGACCGTGGACTCAACTGGATCGATACCGCCGCGCTGTACGGTCTGGGTCATTCGGAAGAGGTGGTCGCACGCGCGATCCAAGGCCGAACTCCGAGGCCGTATATTTTCACCAAATGCGAACGTGTATGGGATGAAACCGGCAACATAGGCCCCTGCCTCAAAACCAAGTCAGTCCGCCGCGAATGTGAAGAGAGTCTGCGCCGGCTGGGAGTTGACGCGATCGATCTCTACCAGATTCATTGGCCGGAACCGGATGAAGATATTGAAGAAGGCTGGGCGGAACTCGCCCGCCTGAAAGATGAAGGCAAAGTTCGATGGATTGGAGTCTCCAACTTCAGTGTGCAGCAGATGAGGCGCGCACAGAGTATTGCTCCTGTCACTTCACTGCAACCGCCTTACGCGGTCGTCAGGCGCGAGATCGAACAGGAGATCCTGCCGTTTTGTATGCTGCAAAATATCGGCGTGATTGTCTATTCGCCCATGTATGCGGGGCTGCTTACGGGAGCGATGACGAAAGCGCGCGTTGCCAATTTCCTGGCCGAAGATTGGCGGCGCAATTTGCCCGGCTTCAAGGAACCCGCATTGTCCCGCAATCTGCGCGTCGTCGAACGCTTGCGGGATATTGGCCTTCGCCATGGCCGCAGTCCCGGCGAGGTGGCGATCTCTTGGACTTTGAATCATCCCGCGGTGACGGGTGCCATCGTCGGCTTTCGAAGTCCGGAACAAGTTGCGGGGATTGTCGGGGCGGCAGACTTCCGCCTGGATTCGAATGATATAGCGGAGATCGAGAACGCGCTCACACAGGAAGATGCCGCTTGAACAGAGTTCAACGGACTCGTTCTGAAGTGGACCTGGTGTGAGCTTCGATCATTGACAAACAGTTAGCAGGCTCATAGCCTCTTAGCTGGGTAAACGATTTCTCGGACTTGCGGAGGGCGTACATATGGTGTCTGGCATGGATCGTCGAACATTTCTAAAAGCAACGACCGCCACGGCGGGCGGCGCTTATGTCGCGAGCGTTCTCCCCGCATGGGCAAGCCCGGAAAAAAGTTTGATGGCGGTCTCCACTCCGCTCACAACTTTCTCCTACTCCGAGGTCCAATTGCTCGACGGCCCAATGAAGCGGCAGTTCGAAGAGAATCATGCGCGCTTCCAGAATCTCGACGATGACCGCATGCTAAAGGTCTACCGGCAAGTCGCCGGATTGCCGGCTCCGGGCGAAGACATGGGTGGATGGTACGACCTGACAGGCTTCAGCCTGGAAGGAGGCGAGTTTCGTGGTTTCATCGCCGGCCACAGCTTTGGGCAATACGTTTCCGGATTGGCGCGCGCCTATGCGGTGACGGGATCGGAAGAGACGCGGGCCAAGATCAATCGCCTGGTCAAAGGATACGGCGAGACACTGGATGCAAAAGCGAAGTTCTTCGTCGACTATCGCCTTCCCGCCTACACGTACGACAAACTCTGCTGCGGCCTGATCGACGCACACGAATATGCCCATGATCCAATGGCAATGGACATTCTCGAAAAGCTCACGCGAGCGATGGTGGCGTATTTACCCGAGAAGGCGTTATCGCGTGCCGAACAGCGCTCAAGGCCGCACAAGGACACGACCTACACGTGGGACGAGACTTATACTCTGCCCGAAAACCTGTTTCTAGCCTACCAGCGGAGCGGGAAATCCCTTTACCTTGACATGGCGAAAAAATACCTCGAAGACGACACGTATTTCGGCCCGCTCTCCGAAGGAAACAACGTAATGCCATTCGAACACGCTTACAGCCACGTGAACGCCTTCAGTTCTGCGATGCAAGCCTACATCACCCTTGGAAGCGAGAAGCACCTGCGCGCCGCCAAGAACGGTTTCGAGATGCTGCAAACGACGCAGAGCTTCTCGACTGGCGGATGGGGACCCAATGAAGCATTCGGAGAGCCCGGAACTGGACAACTGGGCGCGAGTCTGACCACAACGCACGCGAGCTTTGAAACTCCCTGTGGGGCCTACGGTCATTTCAAAATCGCACGCTACCTGCTGCGCGTCACCAAGGATTCCCGGTATGGCGACAGCATGGAACGCGTGTTGTACAACACGATCCTCGGGGCGTGGCCGATTCAAGCCGATGGAACCTCGTTCTACTACTCCGACTACGCCGCAACGGGCAAGAAGGCCTGGTACAGAGACAAGTGGCCGTGCTGCTCCGGAACATTCCCGCAGCTTGCCGCCGACTACCACATCAGCACCTACCTGCGGTCCTCCGACGGTGTCTACGTAAATCTATTTACGCCCTCCAGCGTGAAATGGAAGGACGGTGCAGGACAATACGGACTGAAACAGCAGACAAAGTATCCCTTCGACAATAAAATTCAGATTGAGGTTTCGGGCTCACAGTCCAAGGACTACACGATTTACGTGCGCATTCCTGGCTGGGTCCGCCCCAACCCGGTGCTTTCGGTCAACGGCAAGCGGGTTTCGGATTCAGTCGATCCGGGCACCTTCGCCAGCATTCGGCGAACGTGGAAAGACGGAGATCGAATCGAGCTTGAATTGCCTATGCCTTTGCACTTGGAACCCGTTGACGCCAACCACCAGAACATGGTGTCGCTGATTCAAGGACCTTTAGTACTGTTTGCGGTGGCCGATTCACAACCGGCCTTCGATCAAAAAGCACTGTTGCAGCCTAAGGCAGTACAAAATGCAACCGGAGACTGGTCCGCTAGCTCCGCCGATGGCGCAGCGGTCACAATGCGGCCGTTCATGAATATTGACAAGGAGAGCTACAGCACGTACGTCACGCTGAAGAGTTGAGACAGATCCTCGATCAAGCGGCGATGGCTTGACTCACTTCGAGACGTCGCCCTCTACGAGCTTATAGCGATATTGTTCGCGCTCTTCTTTGGTTGCGTCCTGACGAAGCAGGGCTAGGCGCTTGAGCAACTCCGGCAGGTCGCGCTTGTTTCCACTCTTCCTCTCCGCCTGTATTAAGTGATACAGAGCGGCTTGATCTTTGGGATTGAACTCGAGCGCCTTCTTGCATTGCACCGCGGCTTCCGCATACTGGCCCGCCTGAAGATACAACTTTGCCAACACGCCCCGTGCGGGCGCAAGAGTGGGTCGCAGCGCGACAGCTTTCTTGGCCGACCGCAGTGCAGTTTGAAATTCCGCACTGCCCGGTTCGGCACCCTTCTGAGCCAGGACATCTGCCTGCAAATACAAAAGAATAGGATCGTTCGGTTTGTGAGCCAGCTTTTCTTGCACCCCGGCAAGCGCATGATCCAGATCATTCTGCTGCACTGCAGCCAGTCCTTGCGCAGCAACGCTCAATGACTGGCTTGGATCGAGGTCGTATGCGGCTTCAAAGTCGGTCTGCGCTTTGTCGTATTCGCCACGCTGCACGTAGAGAACTCCGCGCGCAAAAAAAAGGGCGGCAGCTTTTGGCAGCAGATTGATGCCTTCGTTTACCACGTTGATCCCGACGTCGAATGACTGGTGAGCCGACGAGATCGCCGCAAAGTCAACATATAGACTTACGTTCTGAGAATCGAGCAATATAGCCTGTCGCAATGCTTCGACCGCTTTCGTCGTGTCATGAGCATCTTCGTAAGCGCTCGACGCAAGTTCGAGAATCTGGGCGTCAGGATGATTCTCCCCGAGAAGCGGTTCGAGCGTGACCAGAGCATCCTGCGGCTTGTGCGCCATTACCTGAAGGGACGCCAAGAGCTTGCGCTCGCGAATGTCATCAGGCTTTAGAGCCAGGGCACGCGCGAAAACCGCCGCTGCTTGCTCAGGACGTCTTAGCTTCACCAGGCAAGTCGCGTAGGCATGCAGCGCCGGAAGTTGTGAATCGAACAGAGATCCTGTTTTTCCGAAATGAGTAACTGCTTCCGCGCAATTTCCCTGCTGGTACTCCAAAACGGCCAGCATGCCGTGACTGGTGGCATCGTTGGGCCGCAAACGCAGCAAATGTTGGAGTATGGAGATGCCGGCCGCATTGCCGGCTTCGTATTCGAGTTGTGCTGCACCCTGTAGCGCTGGAATATTGTCCGGGGCTATCTTTAAGGCGCTCCTGAAGGACGCGAGAGCCTCCTTCTTCTGCCCTCGACCCGAATAGGCTACTCCCTGCATCGTCCACAGCATGTCGTCACGCGGAGATTCCTGCAGCGCTATGTGAAGAAGATCGAGTGCCTGGTCGAATTGTCCGTCACGCAGAGCTGACGCGATGACGGCAGCTCGGTCCGAACTACTTTGAGCGCCAGCGAAGGAGCAGAGGAGCAAAACAACGAATGCGAAGATGGCGGAGGCTTTCCTGCTTTGACCTAAAACTGTCTTTATTGATTCGGATCGGCGTAGCCGACTCTCCGGCAGTGTTATTGGCCGCTGGTTCACGAGACATCGTACGTCAAGCGCAGTGTTATTGGACGCTGATTCACGAGACATCGTACGTCAAGCCATACACCGGGCACCACAAGTAGAGGTTAGAGATCGCGTGCTTTCACGAAAAATGAAAAACCAGCCCTCTCTCGCCGGGAGGGCTGGCTCTTGCCCTTCTACAACTGAATCAGAAGGAAATTCTGCCGCCCAATTGCCAGAAGCGAGGTTCATGGGAAGCGTTCGCTGCGCCGAAGTTCCCGTCCGGGAAATTGGTATCGACGTTTGCATAGTTTGCCCGGTTGAATAGATTGAACACTTCGAACCGGAATTGGAAAACCACCCGTTCTGTGATGTGCGTATCTTTGTAGAAGTTGACGTTCGTCTCAAAGAAGTTCGGCCCACGGAACTGCATCGGCTTCTCGTTGCCCCCAAGTCCAAACGTGGGAACGCCGAAATTGGTTTTTGGAATCGCTCCCGTCAGCCAAGACTTGTTATCCGTCGATTGCTTGTAACTGAGAGCGTCTGGGTAATCGAGGTTGTTGCCGTCAGCGTTATAGTCACCGCTTCCGGGCGCGTACCCAACTGCGGGATTCGCAAGAGACGGGCACGCCGGAGCGGTGCTCGAAGTATCCGCGCAGATAGGGTTATAACCGTTAAAGTTTTGAGCGGTCAGAGGATACCCAGACTGGAAGATTGTCGTACCGCTAATGCCCCAACCACCCGTCAGGTAGCCCACGGCACCTTTGCCGCCATTCAGCCCTTTCAGCGAGTAGTTGAACGTCAAAGAGAATCGGTTCGGAACATCGAAGATGGATGGTCCATAGAATTGAGCAGGATTGTCGGGAGTCGGATACGCCAGCCCGTCATCCTTCGATCGCGAGCGTGTATAGGAGAAGTCCACGAACCCCCGCGAGAATCGTCCCTTCAAATCGAAGAAGACCGCACTGTAGTTGGCGTAACGATTGTTGTCGGCATACGAAATCGATCCGAAGCTCGGGTTGAGCCGCGTGGCAGCGAGGCTCTGATGTGTAATCAAATCTCCGGGCAGCACATTTATATCCACGCCGTAAGACACGAGGCCGACCGCATTCCCGTTACCGACGATGTCGTAGGAGTGCGAGCCGCTATATCCGACTGTCGCTGCAAAGATCCTGCTGATCTTGCGTTCTACGCTTGCGGACCAGATTTCTGCCTTCGGCGACTTCAACAACGGGTTGATGCCACCGATGGCGAAGTTAGCGCCGACAACTCCACCTTGCGCATTCAACCCACCCGCAAATGTGGGGAATGTGAACCCAAACGGAGGCTTGTTGCCGGTTCCGAGCCCAAAGATCGGAGGCGTTGCTGTTCCCGCGAAAAATACGGGCAATACCAATCCTGGAGGGCTCCCGCGGAATTCTTCCTGAACGTTGGCCGATGTCAGCCAGTTGTTATAGATTCCAAATCCGCCGCGGACTACCCAGTCGCCCTTCCCAGTCGGATCCCACGCGACACCAATGCGCGGACTGTACAGATTGTCGACCGAGTGCAATAAAGCGTTGTGCGTTCCCTTCGCGTAGCCGTTCGCAATCTGCTGCTGCTGCGTGTCGCCGGTACCTAGATAGAAGTTGCCGAATACTGTTGATGGACTCTTGGACCACGGGTTGCCACTATCGTCGTAGCGCAGTCCCAGGGTAATCGTCAGATTTTTTCTCGCCTTCCAGGTATCCTCGACGAATAATCCGAACGTTCGTGCCGCTGCATCCCAATTCCACAGTTGTTGTTGGCCTGTGGCTGGGTTAAACATCACGCCGTTCTCGTTGCTGGGTGCGTCCTGAGCCAAAGTTAGAAGGTTGTCGAAGGCAAACTTGGGTTGCGACCATGGTCCCTGGAAAGGCTCGACGTCGTCTCCATACCAGCCTTCATAACCGAACTTAAGAGTGTGCGTGCCGCGAACGTGAGTGAGCACGTCGCGCCAGTGATAGTTGTGCTGGATGAAGTCGCCTTGCGCGAAACCTACTCCGTAAGCCTGGCCGCCATCCGCGTTAATTCCGTTAACAGAGATCGAAGGAACCGTGTAGTCCTTCGCGCCACTTCCCAATACCCCCTCCACTCTGCTCTGCCCTGCGGTGAACTCGTTCAGGGTCGTCGGCGAGAACGTATGAGTCCACGACGCCTGACCTGCCACCTGCCAAGTGTTGTTCAAAGCCGAGAATTGTGGCATCGGGGAAGCTGCACCGGTCAGAAGAAGAGTCCGGAACAGGCTGACGTAAATACGATCATTCTTGAAACCCTGGTCGATACGGGCAAAATATTGTGTGCCGTTTCGGATTTGGGTGGCGCCGAACGATCCTTGATCGATCATCGGCAAAGTGCAGGGAACCCCATTTTGCCCCGCTGTGGTTCCGCACCCGCCGGGGTCGGAACCGAAAACATCCTGCCCCGTTTGCTGCACAGTGACGCCGCCGACACCAGAAGGCAAATACGTGCCCAGCACATGACTGCCCACGGTATTCGGAAAATTCGCTTGGGAGAAGGCGATGAACTGCGGATCGGCGAACGTTACCAATCCGCCGGCACTCGCGGATGAACGCAACGGTTCTACCGCAAAATAGAAGAAACTATTGTGGTGGGGAATGATAGGCCCGCCCACGGAGAAGTCGAGATTGTTCGAGTGGAACGGTTTGTACGGGCTCGCCGAAGAGCTGACAAAGTGCTGGTTCGCGAACATTCCCTGATAGTTGAAAAAGTCTGAAGCGGAGCCATGGAACGAATCAGTACCGGACTTGGTCGTGAAGATCGTCTGCAGGCCAGCTGCGCGGCTATGCTCCACAGAAAACGTGTTCACCTGAACGCTCGTTTCCTGGATCGACTCTGGCTGAGGAGTCAGGTTCAGCACGCCTTGGCGAATTCCGCTGGTGACGTCGAGACCGTCGATTATGTATTGATTGTTGTTCTGACCTTGTCCGTTCGCGCTGGCATCGACCTGCTCCTCTGTCGAGAAGTTGTCTACTCCCGACGCCGGACTTCCGGATGTGCTGGTCCCCAAACCCGAAACTCCAGGGGCCATCGTCACGAGAGTGACCAGGTTTCGTCCAATGATAGGCAACTGCGCCACGCCCTGATTTTCGAGGGTCATCTGCACTCGACTGTCAGCGGTATCTACGATCGGCGCCTCCGTGCTGACGATCACCGACTCGCTTACCGAGCCCACTTTGAGGGAGAGCGGGACATTCAGATTTTGCTCGGTCAGCAGGGTGACACTTGCCTCGGACTTCGAGAATCCGGCGGATTCGGCAGTGATCTTGTAGTTGCCCGGGGCGAGACTGATAAATCGGTAGTTGCCCGATTCGTCCGTTGTTGCGACCGTTATGACTCCGGTCGCGGTATTCACGAGGTCGACCTTAACCTTGGCAACGCCGGCGCCACTCTGATCCTGAACCACACCCTGAATGCTGGCCGTGAACTGTGCGAAGGCTGCGCTCACCAGAAAAGAGGAAAACACCGATAAATGCGAACAAGCGACGAGACGGCATGCAACTGGGCATGGGTGCCTCCTACAAATGTGGCCCGCGGGAGAATGCAGACACTCGGGGCAGCCGCGAGAAAACGTTTACTCGCAGCGGCTAATGTATAAATATTATGCTCCGCCTCTGTCAAGAACTTTTTTGGAGTATGACTCACGCTAGCAAGCGGAATTGTGCCAAAACGATTCGCTTAACGACCCCAACCCTTGTTCGTAACAATTCCAGCCGCTTCACGAATTGTTATGAGCTTATTTGCGGCAATCTTTTTGTACTGTTCGTGCAGCCCGTTCGGCCAATACACATCAACGTCGGCCGACGTCGATGCGCCAAGCCCAAAATGTAGCCGCGGATCATTGCAGGAATAGTAGCTTGACTGGCTCAGCACAGCCTGCGCTTGCACTTTGGTTCCGTAGTGCACCAACACTCGTGCGCCAATCGCGCTGCGATTTGATTTCACGCCTTCCAGTTTCACCTTGAGCCAATTTTGTTTTCCTGCTAGGTCGTTGCGCAGAAGCGAAGGCGGTTCGTTCAGGTTGACGATGAGCACATCCATGTCCCCGTCGTTGTCAAAGTCGCCAAACGCGCAGCCGCGACTGCTGTGCGGCGTAGTGATTCCCTCGCCCGCCTGCGTATCCAACTCTTCAAAAGTTCCATTGCCCAGGTTACGAAAAAGCACACGCGGAGTTTTGTAAGGATATTGCGGGAGTTTGCGTTGAACTTCGGGATAGACGCTGCCCGTGACAAATAGCACGTCCGGATTGCCATCGTTGTCGAGATCGACAAGTCCCGCGCCCCAACTCGTAAACCTCGTTTCCACCCCGACCTTAGCCAGCCGCGTTACTTCGTCGAAATTCCCTTTTCCGTCGTTACGATAGAAGCCGCTGGTGTCTCCGATAAAGTGAGTTTTGAACAGATCGAGATGACCATCGAGGTTGTAGTCTCCGACACCGACGCCCATGCCAGCTTGTTCCATACCATCGTCACTCAACGCGACACCTCGCATGACTCCTTCCTCGCGGAACGTCCCGTCATGATTGTTCATAAAAAGCAGGCTGGGCGTGGAGTCGCACGCTACGAAGATGTCCGGCCATCCGTCCTCATCAAAATCCGCAGTGACGACCGTCATCCCGTAGCTCTCGGTGGCCGCGGCGATCCCCGACTGCTTCGTGACGTCCGTAAACGTGCCATCTCCGTTGTTGCGATAAAGCGAATGCCGGCCCGTTGGAAGTCCGCGCGGTCCGCAATTTACGGGGACTCCCTTCCAGTTACATGTCGAGTTCTCGCCGGGCGCGGGCGCATGCTCGAACGAAAAGCGGATGTAGTTTGATACGAAGAGGTCAAGAAGACCGTCGCGGTTGTAATCCACGAAGGCGCAGCCGGCTCCCCACCTTGCGGGCCCCGACTCCAACAAACCTGCCTGCTTGGTCACATCGGTAAATGTGCCGTCGCCGTTGTTGCGATAGAGCCGGTTCTGTCCGAAATTCGTGCAGAAAATGTCGTCGAACCCGTCGTTGTTGTAGTCGCCGATGCAGACGCCATTCGCCCACCCAACTGCGCGCAGGCCAGCCTTCTCGGTCACATCCGTGAAAGTGCCGTCACGATTGTTCTTGTAGAGGCGGTTCGTCGCCTCAGGCGGATCGCCTTCCAATCGCGTTCCTGAAAGCAGGAAGATATCGATCCAGCCATCGTTGTCGTAGTCGATGAAGGCGCATCCGCAACCGTTCGCCTCCATGATGTATTTCTTCGATTCGACGCCTCCGTAAATGGTCGGCATCTGCAGCCCTGCGGCCTTCGCGACGTCGGTGAAATGCGCGTTGAACGGACGTCCGGACGGCGCGGGCTTAGCTTGCGCTTTGACATCGCGCGAAGCAATTCCCTGCTGTCCCAACAGCGGCTGCGCCGATGCACAAAGTGAGAGCAATACGAACGAGCGGCGGGTGATCGTCATGAACATGGGCCTTTGTATGAAGAATCCATTATCACGGGCCTTGCAACTGCAAGTAAAGGTTTACTGGAAAACCTACTTGATCGCCTGCGTCTCCGAAGTTGGCTCTACCATGAGCTTGTAGCGATTGCGGTCGGCTTCCTCTTTGGCGGCCTCCTGCCGTGAGTGGGCCAGCCGTTTGAGGAGTTCCGGGATCTCAGCCCGGTCGTTCTTTTTTCGCAGAGCGATCACCAGGTGATACAAGGCGGTTTGGTCGGAAGGTTCGATGCGCAAGGAGAGCCTGCACTCCTTGATCGCGAGGGCATTCTGGCCGGATTGCAGGTAAAGTTTCGCCAATACGTTGTGCGCGGCCACGAGTGATGGCTGCAACGTCACCGCTTTGTTGGCGGACTGAAGCGCTTTCTGGAAATCGGCACTGCCTGTCTCCGGAGCTTTCTGCGCGAGGATGGCCGACTGCAGGTACCAGAGAAATGCATCGCCAGGTTTTTTTGCCAGTTTTGCGCGCACGGTGGCCAACGCTTCATCAGGATTGCTCTGGTATTTTTCTTCTGCGACCATTCCCTGCGCCGCTGCGCTAAGCGATTGCTGTGGATCCAGTTGCTCCGCTTTTTCAAAATCTGCCTGTGCCTTGTCGAAAGCGGCCAACTGCACGTATAGAACGCCGCGTGCCAGGTACAATTCTGCGGCCTTGGGCTCGACATTCAGCCCCGAATCGATCATGTCGATCCCGGTTTGAAAGGACTGATGAGTCATTGCGATATTCGCAAAATCCACGTAAAGCGCAACATTCCTTGGATTTTTCACAATGGCGTCGCGAAGTGTCTTCACTGCATTCGGCGTGTCTTTATTCGCCTCGTAGGCTGCCGCCGCGAGTTGGAGCGTGTCCACCTCGGGTTGATCAACCGAAAGTATCGGCTGTAATGTCGCAAGCGCTTCCTGTGGCTGGTCGGCTGCCAGTTGAACTGCAGCCAAACTGCGCCGCGCTCGCGAATCGTCCGGATGCAGAGCAAGAATCTTCTGGAAAACAGGCATCGCCTTGCCAGTCTGCCTGAGATCCATGAGGCAAGCGCCATACATTTGCAGCGCCCCAGGCTGCGACTCGACCAAGGGGCCGCTTTGCGCGAAATGTCGCGTGGCCGTGGCACAATCGCGCTTCTTGTACGCGAGTACCGCGAGCATGGCATGGCTGGTGGTTTCGTTGGGACGTAAGCGCAGCACACGTTCCAGCAGCGGAATCGCCGCCGCGTTGCCGGCGTCGTACTCAAGCTGCGCAGCGCCCTCGAGCGCCGGAAGATAATCGGGCGCGATCCCCAACGCGCTTTGGTATGAGGCAAGCGCGGCCTTCTGATCGCCTCTGCCCGAATACGCCAGCCCCTGGAACGCCCAAAGCTGAGGATTCTTCGGAGATTCGCTCAAGGCGGGGCGTAGCAAAGCCAAGGCCTTGTCGAAATCCCGGCTCCGTAACGCGGATACGATATCACCCGCACGGTCCGAGCGGGCCTGTGCCGCCATTACCGAGACAATCGCAACCGAGCCAATCAGTAAAGCAAAAATTTTCCAGCGGCAAACGAACATCAAGATTTCAGCTTACGATTCTGCATTTCTGCCTCTCGCCTTTATACTGCATGCGATTCGGAACCGCATAGTAGTGTTAGACCAATCGTTCGCATCGAGTTGCAACCTTTGCCATGATCGCAATGACCTGGATTGATCCGACCCTTTCACCATCTCGCAAGCTTTTGCTTTCGTTTCTGATTGTATTTGTTTGTGGTATGAGCACGCGTTCGTGGCCGCAAACGGGCGCGAAGAGTGTCGATATTCGTGTTCACGCCGACAAATCCGGCGGAACGTTGGGCCCGATATGGAGCTTCTTCGGCTACGATGAGCCGAACTACACATACGCTCCCAACGGAAAAAAACTTCTTGGCGAACTGGCTGCTCTCACTACGGCCCCGGTCTACGTGCGCGTGCACAATCTTCTAACGACTGGTGATGGATCGTCTTCCCTGAAGTGGGGATCGACGAATGCGTACACCGAGGACGCAGCAGGCAAGCCCATCTACAGTTGGACGATCGTGGACCAAATCTTCGACAAGTTTCACTCGACGGGAATCAAACCGCTGGTCGAGATCGGATTCATGCCTGAAGCTCTCTCGACTCATCCCATCCCCTATAAACACAACTTTCCACACGGTGACATCTTTACCGGATGGGCATACCCGCCAAAGGATTATCAGAAGTGGTCCGAACTCGTTTTTCAGTTTGTGCAGCACCTGCGTGACCGCTACGGCGCCCCAGAAGTCGAGACCTGGCTCTGGGAAGTCTGGAACGAGCCTGACATCGGCTACTGGAAAGGAACACCGGAGGAATATTTCAAGCTCTACGATTTCTCTGTTGACGCAATCTTGCGCGCCCTGCCTCGGGCTCGTATTGGTGGCCCGGACAGCACGGGTCCTGCATCTCCGAAAGCCGCCGAATTTCTGCGACAGTTCCTCACCCACTGTGCACACCAGCCGAATTTCGCGAATGGAAAAATTGGTTCGCGCGTGGATTTCATCGCCTTCCATCCCAAAGGCTCTCCCAAGTGGGAGGATGGACACGTGCGCATGGGCATTGCCCGCCAGCTTGCCTCGATTGAGGAGGGCTTTCGCATCGTCCAGTCATTTCCTGAGTGGCGTCATACGCCGGTCGTGCTGGGAGAATCCGATCCCGAAGGCTGTGCCGCTTGCTCCGCCAAAGACAATCCTCAGAATTCCTACCGGAACGGCCCTTTATACGGGGTATACACCACCGAAGTGCTCGACAGAATCTATTCCATGGCCGCAGATGAGCACATCAATTTCCTGGGAGCGGTGACCTGGGCGTTTGAGTTCGAAAATCAGCCGCCGTTCGAGGGCTTCCGTGAACTCGCCACCAACGGCATCGACAAACCTGTCCTGAACGCGTTTCGAATGTTTGCCTTGCTAGGCCAGGAGCGGATCGCAGCCACAAGTTCCGGAGCGTTGTCGACAGAAGAGGTTCTGCGCGATGGAGTGCGGGGGCAGCCCGAAATCAATGTCATTGGAGCTCGAAACAATCACGAAATCGATGTCCTGATGTGGAATTACCATGACGACGATATCAACGCTGCACCCGCTTCCATTGACTTAACAATCGATGGGCTTCCGGTCGCGACCAGGCACGGTCGACTTGAGCACTTCCGCATCGACTCAACTCACAGCAACGCATTTGCGGCATGGAAGACCATGGGATCGCCGCAGTCGCTTTCTGCTGTTCAACTCAGTGAATTGCAAAAAGAAGGACAACTGCAGCTCTTGATTTCTCCGGAAGAAATTCCCATCGAGAAGGGAGTTGCAGATCTGCACTTTGAGTTACCGCGCCAGGCGCTATCCCTGGTTCGTCTCCGATGGTAAAAATCTATTGAACTAGGACTTGCCTACGGACTTCAGGACTGCAGAGAAGTCTTGCTCGCCCAAACCCACGTCCATCGCGTGTTTGAATACCTCCAGCGCAGGAGAAGCGGTCAGAAGTGGAAGCCCGCACTTCGCACCTTCATGGATTGCATAGCTGATGTCTTTGGTCATCAGCTTGAGCGGGAAGTTGGGAGTGAAGTCATCTGCCGCCAGACTGATCATCATCCTCTTGATCAGAGGACTCGCCAGCGCGCTATTCCCCAGGACAGTAACGCTTTTTCCACGATCAAGATTTGACGCTCGAACCAGTGACATTGCTTCGGCGAACGTCGCGGCCTGAACGCCGCACACGAAATTGTTGATCAGCTTCAGGAGCGCCCCACTCCCGTTCGGCCCAAGATGTACGACTTCCCTGCCGAGAACCGACAGAACTGTTTTCGCGCGATCGAAGGCTGAGGGCGAGCCCCCTACCATGAAAAATAGTTCGCCCGCGGCAGCGTGCGGCTTCGTGCCGGTAACGGGCGCATCAAGGAATTCGCAGTTCTTCTTGGCAGCGGCTGCCGCGAGTTCCCGCACCCAGTCGACCGAAAGCGTGCTGGATTCCAACAGCAATGAACCTGCGCTAACTCCAGCCAGTGCCCCGCCTTCCTCGAGCCATATGCTTCGGGACGCCACATCGTCTGCGACCATGCTGATCACAATCTCTGATCTTGCCGCCGCCTCGCCTGGCGAACCAGCGACGAACGCGCCTGATTCCGCAAACTTGTTAGCCTTCTCGCGGTTTCGGTTGTAAACCGACACAGGAAATCCCGAGGAGAGCAGCCGTGTCGCCATCCCTCCACCCATGATGCCGAGCCCGAGAATTGCAACGCGTGGTTTTGACATTGCCTCTATCCTAACGAACTGACCTCGACTAACGAAGGGACCGATGCGGCCACATGGACCGGATTGCGCAGAGCGCGTCCGAACCCTTCGAACACAACCTCCATTACATCTCCGTCCTGAAGGGCGATTCCGGCGCCAAAACTTAAGCAGTCCGTTCCAAAAAAGTGGACGTGAACGTCACACGGCCTCCGGTGAGATTCAAACTTGAAGTGATGATGCTCGAGATTCCGCAGGCTGTGGCACATTTCCGTTTCCCCGGTTCGGAAAGTTCCCGACCAGACTGAACTCCCGCCCCGGTCGATGTTCACCTTCGCCGCCAAAGACGAGAAATCCGGATCAACAACGATCTCAGGGCCCAACGCGCATGTTCGAAGTTTCGAGCCTGCCAGATTCAGATAGTTTTTCTTCTCGAATCGATGATCGGAAAACTCATTGCCTCCGGCCATCCCCACTCGGTATGGCGACCCATCCGGAGCAATCACGTAGACGCCGGCAATCTCCGCCTCTTCCCCACCGTCCTCAGCATAAGCGGGAATCTCAAGCGGCTGACCGTGACCTTTCAACATGGTCCCGTTGCCCTTGAAGAACCATTCCGGCGGCGTTCCAATTTGTCCCGGCGCGGGTCGGCCGCCATCCTTACCCCAGTGGAACATTTTCATGCTATCGGTCATGTCGTTCTTGTCGGCAGCGTGCATCGACTGCCGATCGCGTGCACTTCCCAGATGGGTCAAACCAGTTCCCGAGACCATACAGCGAGACGGTTCGTCCGGATGATCAATCGGCGGCAACAAGCGCCACTCTGAGGCGCCGTTGTATACAAGGTCATAGTCCAGACGTTCGCTCGTGAGTCTCTGCCGCACCACGTCGCTGAGCTTGGTGCGTGATTTGATGGCCGACTGCGCGAGTTCGAACACAGAATTGCAGCCGTCGAGTACGCGAAGGTGTGGCTCCTCCACCAGCGCCACCCGCCGGACGATCCCCTTCTTGATTTGAACCAGCCTCGTCATTCTTCCAGTCTCTCCTTAATCCGTTATTCCACGATCTCGAAATCCGCTAGCTTTGCTTCATCGATCGTTAAACCCATCCCGGGCAAATCGTCGGACAAATCGATGAATCCATCTTTCGCCTTTGGCTCACCCGCAAACAAATACCAGAACAGTTCGTTCCCCACTTCAACATCCACCATCGGGAAATATTCCGCCATCGGAGAATTTAGGCTCGCCATCACGATGTGATAGTTGTGCATCTGTCCGGCATGCGGAATCACGGGCACCGAGTACGATTCCGCCAAAGCCGCGATCTTGCGCGCTTGCGTAATCCCGCCCACGCGGTTCGTGTCGAACTGGATGTAATCAACGGCCCGCGCCTCAAGCAAATCGCGAAATCCATACAGCGTGAATTCGTGCTCTCCGCCCGCGATCGGAATCCGTCCGTAGGATTTCAGCTCGACATAACCGTGAATGTCGTCTGGGATAACCGGCTCTTCCAGCCACCGCAGGTGAAAAGGTTCGAGAAGCGGAAGCATTCTCTTGGCGTAGTCGAGCGTCCAGCCCATGTAGGCATCGGCCATCACGTCGATCTCGTCCCCCACAGCTTCCCGCACGGTGCGAACGAGTTCCAGGTTGCGCTGCATGCCGGCGGCTCCATCGGACGGGCCCCATCCGAAGCGGAGCTTCATCGCTTTGTAGCCATCGTCTTTGTACTGCTTTGCTTCTTTCGCAAGTTCGCCCGGTTCGCTGGCATAAAGACGGCTGGCGTACACGGGGATTTTCGCCTTGGTCCTGCCCCCGAGCAGCTTAAATACGGGTTGCTTCGCTGACTTGCCCAGAAGATCCCACAACGCAATGTCGACAGCACTGATTGCGACCATGCCGATCCCTTTGCGCCCGAATGCCATCGTCTTGCGGTACATGTGTTGCCACAGAAATTCGATGTCCCATGGATTTTGTCCCATCAACAACGGCTTCAAATAGAGATCAATCGCTTGCTTCGTGACCTGCGGAGCAAGGGCGGCGTTGCCAATTCCTACGAGGCCGTCGTCAGTGAAAATCTCGACCACGAGCCATCCATGGAACGTGAATGTTCCCATGGAGGCCTGCGGCAACTGCAACAGATCCATTGGGTTCGTACAGAAATGCGGGGGCAGCGGAACGGTCTTTCCACGCCACCGGAACACTCGCGTACGAATCTCTGTGATCTTCATCGCGCTCCTTGATAAATCAACCGCGATTCAATCGCAGCCGGCTCGAAAACGGGAATCGCCAGCAGGATAATCAGGAAGGCGATTACGTGAAACATTCCCGCGAGCGCGAAAACCCTGCCGTAGCCGACACCGTGGTCCAACAAATATCCCACCAATTGGCCGAACGCGATGCCACCCATTGCGCCGCCGAAGCCGATCAAGTCCCGCCACCGATCCCACCACTCTGCGCGGGAGCAAATCCGTCGGCAGCACCATCACCAGGGTCGACCATGATTGCTGGCCAAAGTACGCGATGCTGAAGACCACGATGGCCCACGACACGGCGACATGCGGAATGAAAATTACCAGTGGCATCACGACCGCGCTCAGACCCAGAGCAATCTTTCTTGCGGCGCCTAGTGGAAACGCTCGGCGCACGAGATAACTCGAGAACCAGCCACCTGCGAGGCAACCGACCCCGGCCGCAGCGTAGGGGATCCAGGCAAACGCGCCCACCGCCCTGATGTCAAATCCGCGCGCGTCATAAAGATATTTCGGCAACCAGAAAAGATAAAAGTACCAGGCTGCGTCACTCAGGAATTTCGCGGTCACCATTCCCCAGACTTCGCGAACTCGCAACAGGTCGATCCATCGCAGGTCAACCCCTGATTCCTGATCACGTGGCGGTTTCTCTAAACGATCTTGCTCAGGAGCGAAGTAGGCGGTACGCCACCACGCAGTCCAAAGCAGGCCGAGCGCGCCAGAAATCACGAAGATCCATCTCCAACTCATGAAGGTTAAGATCATCGCAATTAACGGAGGAGCGACAACGGCCCCCACCGATGTTCCGGCATTGATTATGCCCATCGCGCTTGCCCGTTCACTCGTCGGAAACCATTCTGCAACGACTCGGGTCGCCGTAGGGAAGCCGCCGCCTTCTCCCATACCTAGCAGGAATCGGCTGACCGCCAGCATCCCGAAACTCAACGCCAAAGCATGGCTGATACAAGCCAGCGACCAGAAAATCATGATCGCTGTAAAGCCTCGACGCGTCCCCAGTACGTCAGAGAGCTTGCCTCCACCGGCGTACATGAAGGCGTAGGAGAATAGAAAAGCCGATTGCAACGTAGAAAACTGCTGGTTCGAAAGCGGGATATCTTCGCCGATCGCCTTGATCGCAACCGGAAGAGTCTGGCGATCGAGGTAGCTGATCGCGATCGCCGCGCCCACCAGGACAGCAATTTTCCAGCGCAACCTTCCGCTCCTCGATTAAAGAGAACATGCCGACAAAATACTTGCGATTCTCCGTTTAGACCTAAACGTCAGGAGCGGACCAGTGGCGTCCAAACCTGCATCGTCGTCGCTTGCCTGTTCGCCCACGCGTAGTACGGAATGAAAGTCAGCGGAACTTTCTTCGTTTTGTCGGCAACTCCCGTATAGCGGGGATAGAGAGCGTTCTCAGAAGCGTCTCTCTCGTACGAAATTCCCGTGTGGTGCAGCACAAGCACTCCGCCCAGAAGATCGCTCTTCATCTCGCTCTGGAAGTCGGAGTCAGGTCGTTTGCCAACCTCCAGTGCAACGTTGCTCAGGTTCACTCCGCTCGACTGATCTAGCCCCTCAAGACAGTAAACAAGAGGACCGCGCTGGACAGCGACGCGTCCGGTGTCATCCGCTACTCGTGGATTCGCTTCCAGCACCTGCGGTGCCATTGCCATTTGCAGGGTGATGCGATCTCCCGAGGACCATCGCCGACGAATAGGTAGATATTCGCCCGCCTTTGCGCCCGGCATTCCTTTACCGTTCACCGACACTTGAGCACTGTCGATCCAGCCGGGAATTCGCAAATAGAAGGTGAAATCTGATGGCTGCGACGGGGATACGGTCATATCCACGTTCCCATCCCATGGATAGTTCGTTTTCTGCGTGATCTTCAGACCCGTGCCGTTCTCCAAATGCCAATCCAGTTCCGAATTGTCGTAGAGATGCACGTAGATACCGTCGTTGCTGGTGCTGTAGAAGTATCCCGGCAACGACCCAAAGGTCCGCTCCAGATTCGGAGGACAGCAGGTCGTGTCATACCAGGGATTTCGAATCTTGTCCCCGGTCGATGAATCGAAAGCGAGTGGATTGCGGTAGCAGTACATCACCCCATCGAGGGACATTCCGGAATTAATTCCGTTATACAGAGCGCGTTCGATGACATCTGTGAACTTCGCATCGCCGGTTGCGGCCAGCATGCGCCAATTCCACATCATGTTGCCGATCGCAGCGCAGCTCTCTCCGTATGCCTGGAAATTCGGGAGTTCATAGGCATCGCCGAAAGCCTCTCCGTCCGATCGCGACCCAACCCCTCCGGTGACGTACATCTTCGTCGTCGTCATGTCGTTCCAGAGTTTGTTCAGTGTCTTCCAGTAAGTGTCGTCGCCCGTCTCCAAGTAGTAATCGGTGGCTCCGCTGCACGCGTACATGGCACGAACTGCATGGCCCTCAAGTTTGGTGCGGTTTGTAAACGGCGTACCGCTGTACATGTAGATCGTTCGGCGCTCTGGAAGCTCGATCCGCTTGTCCCCCTGCAGAATGTAGCCAGCAAGATCAAGCTGTTTCTTGTCGCCCGTGATCCGGTAAAGCTCGATCAAGCCCATCTCAATCTCAGGATGTCCAGACACAATCGGCTTCTTTGGGCGCAGGGCCATAGTTGGGAATCAGGAAGTCGTCGACGAAGCGAATACCGGCGTCGAGTAGTTTCCGATCCCCTGTGCCGCGATAGTAGGCAATTGCGCCTTGCAGCATGTGTCCGATGTTGTAGAGTTCGTGCCCGGTGGTCTGCGTCTGCGGCAGCATCCGCTGCGGCTTGTGATCGTCAACGTAATAAGTATTCAGATATCCGCTGGGTTCCTGCGCGGCCACGACCTCCGCGATTGCTTTCTCGGCGGTGGCCCGAAGGTCTGGCCGATCTCCCGACTGCAGTACAAAACCAACCGCCTCCGTCCACTTATAGACGTCAGAGTCCGAATAAACAGGACCGCGTTGCGGGGCGTTGCTCTTTCCCACTAGCCGGAGGAAATTGTCCATACGGCCATTGACTTCGAGCAAATCGTGCATCGTCGGAATACTCTTTGTGACATTGATCTCGCGTCGAGCGCCCCAGAAGCCCGCTTGAATCGTGACAGCTCGGACCGGAATGTTCCGCAGTTTGGCATGAGGCGATTTGGCCAGATTCTCAACTCCCTGGTCGCGCCAACCAGGATTGTCAGTGAGCGCCACTTCGCTTTGGAACGCATCTGCCGTCGCGCTCCTCCCGATCGAAGTCATGGCCTCAGTAACGTGGAAGGAAGATACCGCCGCAACCGCGGCTGCGGAAGCGACAAACTGCCTGCGGGATACACCTTTTTTCTGATCCATGACGTTTCCTCGGAATCGAGCCTTCTGCAATTCCGGCATTATAGCGCCGAATCAGTAATCGTTTACTCACCATGCTGTAGCATGCGATAAGATCTTGAGCTTGTGTAGGGGCGGACGCATTCGTCCGCCCCGCGGAGCAAAGCGACGCGTTTCGGAACCTGGATCGAAATCAGGTTTCCTCAACACGACAAGATCATTTAGCGCGTTGGCTGTCATATTTTCGAAAATGAAAAAGTTTAGGATTGCCAGATGAAAAAATTGCGCAGTCAATCATGGTTCGGGCGGCAGGACCGCGAAGGGTTCATGTATCGCAGCTGGATGAAAAACCAGGGCTGGCCCCACGATCTCTTCGATGGTCGCCCCGTCATCGGCATCTGCAACACGTGGTCAGAGCTCACTCCCTGCAATTCGCATTTTCGCGAACTGGCTGAATTCGTGAAACGCGGAGTTTGGGAGGCCGGAGGCTTTCCGCTCGAGTTCCCGGTGATGTCCCTCGGCGAAACCCAGCTGCGCCCGACGGCTATGTTTTTCAGAAATCTCGCAAGCATGGATGTGGAAGAGTCCATTCGCGGCAATCCCATGGACGGTGTCGTCCTCCTTATGGGATGCGACAAGACGACTCCTTCCCTTCTCATGGGGGCCGCATCGTGCGACTTGCCGACCATCGGTCTTTCCGGCGGTCCTATGCTGTCCGGTAAATTTCAAGGCCATGACCTGGGATCGGGAACAGGACTGTGGCAGATGTCTGAGCAAGTTCGCGCCGGAGCGATGCCCGAAAAAGAGTTCTTCGAGGCCGAGAGTTGTATGCATCGCTCGAAGGGTCACTGCATGACCATGGGTACCGCGTCCACCATGGCCAGCATGGTTGAAGCACTCGGCATGAGTCTTCCCGGTAATGCAGCAATTCCCGCAGTCGACGCCCGGCGCAGCACTCTCGCGCAAATGACTGGACGTCGCATTGTAGAAATGGTTCGGGAAGATCTATGCATGTCACGCATCCTTACGCGTGAGGCATTCGAGAATGCAATCCGCGCTAACGCGGCCATCGGCGGCTCAACAAATGCCGTTATCCATCTCATTGCGATCGCAGGCCGCATCGGAGTGTCCCTCAACCTCGATGACTTCGATCGCTTGGCGTCGAGCCTTCCGTGCCTCGTCAACATCCAGCCCTCCGGAAAATATCTCATGGAGGATTTCTACTACGCAGGCGGTGTACCTCGCGTGCTGCGCGAACTGAGCGAGGCAGGCGCAATTCATCGTGATGCTTTGACCGCCAATGGAAAACCAATGGGGGAGAACGTCGCCGAAGCGCCGTGCTGGAATCCTGATGTAATCCATTCTTTCGCAACTCCATTCAAGGCGAATGCCGGAATTGCCGTCCTTCACGGCAATCTCGCTCCCGATGGTGCGGTGATCAAACCCTCCGCAGCGAGTCCTCACCTCATGCAGCATCAAGGACGGGCAGTCGTCTTTGAATCCATTGAGGAGTTCCATACACGAATCAACGATGAGAATCTGGATGTTGACGAGAACTGCGTCCTGGTTCTCAAAAACTGTGGCCCCCGCGGCTATCCGGGAATGGCGGAAGTAGGAAACATGCCGTTGCCGCCGAAACTGCTACGCAAGGGAATCACTGACATGGTTCGCATATCGGACGCGAGAATGAGCGGCACCGCCTACGGCACCGTCGTCTTACATGCTTCGCCTGAGGCTGCGGCGGGCGGAACCTTGGCCCTCGTACGCTCCGGAGATGTCATCACTCTGGATGTTGCTCACCGCACAGTTCAACTCGAAGTCGACGACGCAACTCTGTCCGCCCGACGATCACAATGGAAACCTCCGGCTCTGCCCCAACGCGGCTGGCAGCGACTCTACATCGAGCATGTGCAGCAGGCGCATTTGGGGGCTGATCTGGATTTTCTCGTCGGCGGGAGTGGCTCACGCGTTGCTCGCGACTCCCACTGAGAAAGTTCGAGAAACAACACACATGAACGACAAATGGAGCCGACGCCGCATCCTGAAGCAATTCGCCGTAGCATCTGCGGCATTGACTTTGCCAATGCAAGAGGTCTTTGCGGACACTCGTCCGTCAAGCGTGGATCAAGACCTCGAACTTCAGATCGCCAGCGTCAGCTCGAACACCATCCGGCTGTCGATACTCCCCGTCAAGAACGGAAAAACAGCAGAAATTACTTATTGCGGGGCGCTCGTACGCGAAGCTTGGGGCGCCCCAGTCGCGAAGCTGAACAAAGATCGCAGAGAGCAGGTCCTTCAGTCCGGCACACTGCGTATCCACGCCTCCGTGGATCCGTTATCTATCGCAATCTCAAATGCAAGAGGCGCCTCGATCCAAACTCTCACCGTCGACCGCACCTCTGGTGTCGTCTCCTTCGAAACCGGTGAATCTCCGCTCCTTGGACTAGGAGAAGGCGGACCCCAATTTGATCGGCGCACTTCTACCGACAAGATGGTCAGCGGACAGGGCGGCTACAAGCTCGAAACGCACGGCGGACGCGTCCCCATCCCGTGGATCATCGGCACCGCAGGTTGGGCGATCTTCTTTCATCAGCCGTTCGGCACCTTCGACTTCACGGGCCCTCAGTCGAAGTTCACTCCAACATCGCTGCAGACAGCTTTCCCTCTGGATATCTTCTTTGTCGCCTCGTCGGACCCAGCAACAATCATGTCCGAATACTCCGCACTCACGGGACATCCTGAGTTGCCGCCTCTCTGGAGTCTCGGATATCAACAGTCCCACCGCACACTTGCGAGTCGTGACGAGGTGCTCGCTGAGGCGAAAACATTCCGCGACAAGAGGCTTCCCTGCGATTCCCTGATTTATCTCGGCACTGGCTTCTGTCCCTCAGGATGGAATACAGAGAACGGCTCTTTCTCATGGAATCCCAGGGTATTTCCCGATCCGCAAAGAATCATCGACCAGCTGCACAAAGACAATTTTCGCGTAGTCCTTCACGACGTCATCCTCACTGACAAGCTTCGTGGCACGGTGCGCGATACCTGCAAACTGTCTGCCTTCGATGAGGATGAAGCGAGCTGCTATTGGGATGCGCATCGCAAGAATTTTGCGATGGGAATCGACGGCTGGTGGCCCGACGAGGGCGATCCTCTGGACATCCCTTCACGTCTTGCGCGCAACCGTATGCATTGGGAAGGTCCACAGCTCGATCGTCCCAACGAGCGCCCGTATGCCCTCCATCGCAACGGATACGCCGGAATGCAGCGCTACGCATCGTTCCTCTGGTCTGGTGACGTTTACTCCACATGGGAAACGCTTAAGACGCAGGTTTCCATCGCAATCAACACTTCGCTCACCGGCATTCCATACTGGGGAACAGATATCGGGGGCTTCGTCCCCACCAAAGAGTTTTCAGCGGAGCTTTACTTGCGCTGGTTTCAGTTTGGGGCATTCTGCACACTGTTTCGCTCCCATGGTCGGGCATGGAAGTTGCGCTTGCCCTGGGGATGGAATACCGGCGACCCCGGTCCGACCGAAATCCGCAACTACGATGGCGCGGCAATTCCTGATTCAACCCAGCTGCACAACGACAAGGTCGAGCCCATCTGTCGTAAGTTTCTGGAGCTCCGGTATCGAATGCTTCCTTATATCTATAGCGCAGTCCGTGAAGCCACAGTTACGGGCATGCCTGTGATGCGTGCACTGTGGCTGCACTATCCGGACGACCCCAAAGCCGTCGCGTGTCGAGACCAATATTTGTGGGGACGAGATATTTTGGTAGCGCCGGTCCTCGAAAAAGGAGCGACGTCGCGGAATGTATATTTGCCGCGCGGCACCTGGTTCGATTTCTGGACCCAGGAAAGAGTGGAAGGTGGTCGCGAAGTGTCACGCCCGGTCGACCTCGACACGATGCCGATCTTCGTTCGGGCCGGAGCCATTATTCCGCTCGGTCCTATAAAACAGCACACCGCCGAGAAAGTGGACCAGCCTCTATCACTTTTCATTTATCCGGGGACAGACGCTTCTTTCCATCTTTACGAAGACGACGGTTCGTCTTTCAACTATCGCAACGGAGAGTGGATGGGCGTAGACCTTCACTGGGACGATGCACGCCGTGTCCTCGATCTAAAGTTATCTCCGGGCTCACGAATGTTGTCGCCGGCCAACCGATCCCTCGAAGTCAAACTCGGTTCAATCATGCGAACCCTGATATTTACAGGCACTCCACAGTCAGTTCCCTTCTAACGATCCTTCATGCGTCGCGCAGATCAACTCCCGCCCAAGAAGCAGCGGTAGCAAATGTAGGGGCAGCCATTTCAGGTAGCCGGAATTTGGCGGAAATAGGTACCCGAACTCCTAGGCTCCTATTTTCAAGGGATTAAAAAATATGGCGGAGAGAGTGGGACTCAAATTTCTCTCTCGCAAGGCTCCAAATTTTCCAACGTCGTTGGGAAATCTTCAGCCTAACTCCAAGTGCAGCCGAAGCTTAAAAGCCAAGTCTCCTCCGGCAATTTGTGATTTTCTCATCTTCACTGGAAAAACGGAACCCTTAATTAAGGAGGTGTCTACCGCGATTTCTGGTAGCAGTTCAGAAGCCGGACCAGTTCGGTCCAAGTGGACATTACTACCAAGAGTTGGGGGAGAAGAACCTAACCTTTCACCTGCCCCCCCTTCGCCGGCAGCAATCTCAGCAGCACGCTCCCGATCACCACCGCCTTGTGCTCTCCCGCATTTCCTGCCTGTATGACATAGACAGTGGAGAGTTTGATTCTTGAATCAATTCTAGCTGGAGGGGAGCACGCCCTGAGCACGGAAGAAGGACAGCACCTCGTCCCAATTATGCACGCGGTGCACCTCGTCCGGCACCTTGCGATTATGCGGTGAGTCGAAGAGGATCTTCTCGCCTTCAAATCGGCGCAGGTGGTGAATGTTGTCGTCGATCATGTATTCGGCGCGAATGATGGACTTGTCGCCGCAAAGCACGATCTGCCGCCAATCGATAAAAGGAAAGTTCGCGGCCAGCCAGTCGAATTTCTCGCACAACGAGTTGGGATACTCTGTCGCTGCACTGACGATATAAATTTGGCTAAATTGCGACAGTACCTCCAGTGCTTCGCGGCTTCCCTCAATCATCTTGAGATTGGCGAAGAACCCCGGCGTGCGCGGAAGCCTGCTAACAAACTCGCGGTGCTCCGGCGGCACGCACTCCCGCAACCTCTTTCCTTCAGTCGCCGAGATATCGACAGCTGAACCACTCCATGATTCATACCGGGCAACCTGTTCCCCGAAGTAGTCGGCAATCACCTCGTCCATGTCCACCGCGATTCTGAGCGGCGGCTTGGTCCGGGAAAGGTCTTCACTCGCGCGGGGCATCATTCTTTCACTATAAGGTGACTGAACAGGACGGTCATCTCCGCAAAACGAAATCTCAGCCACTCGCTAACCACCTTACTTGAATGAAGGCAAGGCGGAGCCTAGTACGGTCCAGTTCCCAGCTTCGCTCCAGCCGCGTCCAGACGCGGCTCGATCCTGCACAATAACGCAATGGCGATGAAACACGGGGCGCTCAAGGCGCGTTTCTTTGAGAGACGGGCCTGCATCGGAGTTAGTGGAGCGCATGGCGGTGGCCTCCGCTGGCCAGGCACTCTAGTTTTTGCCACTCTAGCTCACCTCTGAGCTGCTTTCACGTATAGAACTGCGAAACCAACCACGCACGAGCTGTCCGACAAACTCTTAAACGGATATCAGCTTGCGTTTCGAAGCTTGCCCGCCGACTATGCGAGACCGCTTTGCTTCGCGAGTTTCAGGGCTTCTAGGGCCGCGCCACGTGCCCCGGCGGTGTCGCCATTCGGCATCACGTGGATGGGAATGTTCGCCTGCTCAGCCCGCTGCGTCGGCATCCCCACACGGATTTCTGCCACGAACCAGCGCTGGAATTCAAGACTGGTTTCCAGGACACCGCCACCAATGATCAAGGCATCCGGGTCGAAGGTATTCACCATTTCGTCGAAAAAGAGTCCCAGGGCATGGGCCTGAACGCGAAAAATTTCTTTGCACATGGGATCGCCTTGATCCGCGAGCCCGCGAACGAGCTTGGCCGCCTCATGGGATCCCAGTTTCGCCAACTCGTGGTTCGGATAGTGCTGGAGAAAATATGGCAGGAGAGTTTTCTCAATCGCGGTTAGAGAGCAGAGCGACTCGAGGTCGCCGATGCGTCCGCAATTGCAGTGTGGCTTGATTCCGGCAATGCCGACAATGCTTTGGTAAGGAATCAGCACGTGGCCGAGTTCTCCTCCGAATCCGTTCTTCCCCTTCACGACATTTCCGTCGAGGATGATGCCTCCGCCGTTGCCCGTACCGACGACGTCGGAAACCGATGTCTCACGGCTGTTGGCTCCGAATATCGAATAGTGTCCCCAGAGCGCGGCTGCATTGGCATCATTCAAGTAGGACACGGGCAACCCGACCTTCTGCGCCAGACCGGCGCGGATATCGAATCCCGCCCAGTTGGGATGCACAAAGTTGGTCGAACCGCGGGCACTAAGCTGCCCGGCGGCACTGGCCGGCCCCGGAGTGTCCAGGCCGATGGCGACGACATCCCCAAGGGCAACGCTCGCCAAGTCAGTGGCGATCTTGAGACCATCGGCGATCTGCCGGAGGCAGACCTCTGGTCCTTGCCTCGAAAGTGCCGGATGCTCGCATAACGCCTCGATCAGAAACTGCTCTTCCCGGTTTACCAACGTGTAGTTGATGGCAGTTCCGCCGAGATCCACTCCTGCGACTACTTGCACAGTTTTTTCCTCTAATTTCGATTTTACGCCGCTTGGATTTTTAGCCTGTATCTCACGGCTGGATAGCAACGCGACGAGATCTATCAGGCAACGCAAGCTCAGGGGGGAACCTCTGCTTGCGGAACATGGGTAAGACTCACTCGGACGGCTCAAGCTCTTCTTCCGGGGCATCGGAATACTCCAGAACATATTGGTAGCGTGGACTCCTGACGGAGCTCTGTTCGGGGTGGTCGAGGCCGCTCTCAGATTTTCATTTTTTCAGAAATTCGCAAGTTTGTCCTTCCTCGTCGCCAGCCCCTTGTCGTAAGGTGAATCACACTGTGCGTCCCTTTCCGTACTCCATCCATTTCAATGAGCCAACCCCATACCGCTGAGACGGCGGGAAAAGCGATGCCGAAGCCCCGCCCGACCCCGACCACCAAAGTGCGGCAGCCAGCCGTTTGGCCGTTCTCACAAGTTCCGAGCCACCTTTGCCACACGCTGCGCCGCGGAGGGAATCAATGTGCCAACCGTTTAACTTTGGATGGCACACTCCGATGTTGAGAGCATCATGCGGTACTTGAAACATCGCGCAGCCAGGAGGTCTGCGACAGGGTGAACGAGATCTTCTCCGAGATTTTGAGTGATGCTTCCACGCTTTGGTGATTTTCTTCTAATGGTG
This sequence comes from uncultured Acidobacteriota bacterium, assembly GCA_963820895.1. GTDB lineage: Bacteria > Acidobacteriota > Terriglobia > Terriglobales > Acidobacteriaceae > Sulfotelmatobacter. The sequence continues at coordinate 5,562 of CAWGBW010000006.1, read as the reverse complement.
GGCCATGCCCGCCGCCTTGACGGACGATTTTCGAACATTTCTCCGCGGGGCACCGATGGGTTTTGCCGTTCCTTATGAGGAGTTATTTCTTGGCGGAATCGGAAACGTCGCACTACGTCGACGACATCCCCTCTGCTTTCATTGACTAGGTCCACTATTGGACGTAAGATTCGCGCCGATGATCGGCCAGACCATTTCCCGCTACCGCATGCTTGAAAAGCTTGGCGGTGGCGGTAGCGTAATGGGGGGCCGCCTCTGTTTCCACACCCTCTTCAAGGCAATCCTCAACGCCGTCAGTAGCGGAGCGGCCACGAACTGTCCCCGACATCGCACACCATGACGGACTGTCGAAGGTATGTATTAAAGTATTAAAGCGACGGGGAAGGAAGTGCGCCAGCCCGTAGCGATGCAAGGCTTCAGGTCCAAAGTCACTTTTTTTCTTCGTACTCATCCGCCTGCTCAAGGAAGTGCTCACCCCAAAGTTGCTTTCCCGGTTCCAAGCACTGAGCCCCGATCTGCCTCTCCGAACCCATGCCAGCAGCAATCCAAGCAATTCTGAAATGTGCGTTCTTCTGGCGGTATTGAATTTCGATCTGGTCTCCAACCTTCATTGCGGCTCGGCAACCGCCAGCTTCACGCCATGATTGCTCATATCGAGCGTGTGAGCCAGATGGCTACCCTTACTCCCCGCGATTCGGAGGCGCACTGGCACGACCGCCTTGGTCCTCTTCGACTGCCGTTTCGCCGTGCGTGATCGAGGCATGTCTGTGCCTACTCCGAATAGCCCTCGTTTGGGTTGTCATCTTCTTCGTTCTGATCATGTTTCTCTTCTTCATCGTCTTCCTCATCGGGCTCTTCTCGAAGACGGATATCGGCAGCCACCAAGCGATCAGAGAGGAAAAGGTCAAAACATTATGGGCTCATTGGATACATGGTACGCCGCCACATTTGGCAACGACAGGGGGACGGACTGCTATAATAGAGCTTAGGGGTGGTTACGTTTTTCTCCTCTTTCAGGTCCTCTGACCTAAGCCAGTCCATCTGAAGTACTCCCACACTTAGGCGTTTCAGCGAGTGATCCCCTGCCCATCCCCTTTTGGTGCAGCACTCGCCAAGGAGGGTAGTTTTCATGAATGTGACCAGTATTTCCCTCGGTCTGCTCATCTTGTTGCTCACGACCTTGCTGCTCCACTGGATGCGAAGACTGAAACCGCAACTAGCCGGGTCACAATCGCAAAGGATTTGTCCCTCTTGCGGATTGATCACGTCCCGATCAGAGGCAAGTTGCTTGGAGTGTGGCAAGCCGTTTACAGCAGTGGTGTACTCGACTTCAAGGAAATGAACCCGCCACACTATTCGCGTTCCTCAGAACTGAAGGACATCAAATATGAAAAACATCAAGTTTGTTGTGAAAGTGAACCGTGACGGTACCCGCGCTCCTGAATATGTTCAGCGCGTTGACTCGACGCCTCTCCATATGACAACCAACCGCAAGCTGGCACTAGTGATGGGCCGACTCACGGCCGAAGACGCTGTCAAATCCTTGCAAAACTCGCGTTGCATCCCAGAGTTGGAGGCGGTGCGCGTCAGCGCCTAGCGTTCGTGCCGAGGGGATTGGTCATGCTTGCCAAATGTGCAAATCCGTCGTGTTCTGCTTCGTTTCGCCACCTAGCGGGTGGAAGGCTGTTTCGACTGGAAACAGAGCCACGGTTCCCGACATTCAATCCTAAGGAGACCGAGTAGTCTGGTTATGTGGACCGTGCTCGGCTTGGACGACCTTACATCTGACTGAAGAACTGGGAACTGTGGCGACGATCGGGCTGGCAGACGCGCTCCGCAATGGCCCTCATGTCCCGCTCAACTCGGTGAATCGGGAGAATGGGGCATTTCTCCGCATTGTTAGCTTTCTTCCCAGAAGCCATCCGAAAAGCACCTGAGAATCGTTTTTTCCTAAAGAGCCAATTGCAACTATACGTTTTCATTCTGTTCACCTCATTAGATAAGGAACATTTATGAAATCGCCTTACGGCCGTCTCGATAACTGCATGACGTGCCCCGTGCGGGAGCAGCATCTTTTCTGCAATCTGTCCCGCACCCATAGTGCAGAGATTGGACGACATTACGTCTTCTGCGATCTATCCCCGCGGCGCTATGTTGTTCATAGAGGGTCAGCGGGGGCGTGGGGTCTTTGTCTTTTGCACCGGGAAGGTGAAGCTCTCAACCACCTCAAGGGGCCGGCAAAACGGTTATCACCACGATATGCGAACACGGGGACGTGCCGGGACTGAGCGCGACAATCTCCAATCGCCCCTACGAGGTGACAGCGGAAATGATCGAGCCGGGGCAAGCTAACTTCATCTCGGCGGACGCTTTACTTAAATTTCTGCACGACTACGAGGAAGTTGCGTCACGAGTGGCACAACAACTGAGCCGCAACTACTATTCGGCCTATGAGGAAATCCGCACTCTGGGTTTGAGTAACTCCCCAGCGCAGAAGTTCGCCAAACTGCTGCTGGGCTGGTCTACGGAGCGTGGAGACCCACTCCACTGGCAGCGACGGATTCGAAACCCTGACGGCGCTCCGGAAAAACTCCGAGACGGCTAACATCCCGGTCATTATCTTGTCCATTGCGGACCAAAGCAGGTGGGCATGCCGCTGAAACTTCTTGTTGTGGAGGATGACCCCGCAAGCCTGGAATTAATGACTGAGGTTTCCATGCCACTGAAAGCGAATGTGCGTGCGGTCAGTGATAGCCAGCACGCGGTTCGCCTAGTGAATCAGGAGAGATTCGATGGGATTTTTCTGGACTTGGAGATGCCCAATCTGCATGGCTTCGATTTGGCGCGCCTGATCCGCAGATCCTCCTGGATAGATCCACCCCGCTTATCATTGTGACTGGGCGACTCGGAAAGTCTCTATCAGCGGCTGAATCAGTTGGTGACCGAGTATGGGTTCGACAAGGCGGCGAACGTGGCCGTGCCCGTTTCCATGCTTCAACTGCTCGAAATCTTTCTTATTGCGAACAGCGTCGCATCACCTGCAAAGTGTCAATGAGATATTAACCAGAATCGAGACCCACAAGCGCGTACCCGCAGGCCTACGGACGGCGTTGCAGGCCGTGGCTTCCTCCTTCTCGTCTTATTCTTATACAAACACCTTGTTCAACTTTATCGGCGAGGTTGAGTCGGAGGCAGGCAAGATCCTAACGGACGACGAAACCGATCGACTCATCCGCGCTGCGTACCTCGTTTTGGAGATTCTGCACTATTATTTCTAGTCCAGCACTGATGAACCAACTCCACCTGCCATCGACTCTCGAAAATTGCCAGCGTGTGCTTGTGTCGGGCGCCGGCGGCGGGTTTGACGTGTATGCCGGACTTCCGATCTACGAACGACTGCGGTCGCTTCGGGAAGAAGGTGTTCCTTGCTAACCTGTCATTCGTTCTCTTGAAACCACCAAGGCGCAAGCGTTGACACGCGCTCTTTACGCAATCGAGCCGGGCACCACCGGAGCAGAGTTATATTTCCCCGAGCGCGCCTTGGCTCAGTTTCTCTCTCGGCGAGGGGAGGATGTTAGAGTTTATGCCTTCGAAAAGCTGGGCGTTGCTCCGATCCAGAAGGTTATGCCCACCTGGTAGAATCGCTTGCGCTGGATGCAATTGTGCTCGTCGATGGAGGCACCGATATCCTCCTCCGTGGCGATGAAGCAGGTCTCGGCACACCGGCGGAGGATATGGCAAGCCTCGCGGCCGTTCCGGCCATGAATGTGCCGACGCGAATCGTCGCCTGCCTCGGATTTGGTGTCGATACATACCATGGCGTCTGCCATGCGAACTGGTTGGAGAACGTGGCAGCTTTGACAGCCGAGGGGTCATTCCTCGGCGCCACCGCATTGCTGAAGAGTATGCCCGAAGTTGGGTTGTACATCGATGCCGTGAACGCGGCCGATCTGACAACGTCGAGGCAACCCAGCATCGTCAACGGAAGCATTGTATCCGCGATCGAAGGGCGCTTCGGTGACCATCACCGCCATCCCCGAACGCAGGGCAGCAAGCTCTTTATCAACCCCCTCATGAGTTTCCTTTGGGCGTTTGATCTCGCCGCCGTGGCCCGGCGGAATCTTTACCTTGACCGTTTGACGGACACAGTGAGCAACTGGGACGTTCGTCTTGCCATCACAAACTTCTATGGGAGCGTGTGCCACCGTACTTGGGAGCCGATACCGCTTTGAGCCTTGGCGGAAGTAGAGACTCGAAGCCGATCGCGCAGTTTATGCATCCAGTCCGCGGCTCCTCCTGCGCGCTCGTCTGGACGAGTGATCACGTTCTCGATCAGATCCCGCCCTATGCTGTTCGGGCAGGCCGCATGCTGCGCTGAGAGCGGCAATCTGAGATTGCTAAAGAAACGACATAGGAGGTGATGATGAGAAGTGGGTGCCGTCGATCCATCAAGTACCTCATTCTTCTGTCGTTGGCGGTACAAGCCCTGCAGGCTCAAGACGCAATTCTCAGCGGGACCGTTGTGACACTTGACAAGGTCATCTCGAAGGGTTGGATTGTCATCCGCGAAGGGCGTATCGAGTCCATCGCAGAAAAGCCTCCTCTTGTAGCGAAGCCACCCATCGTCGACACTGGGGGAATTATCTTTCCGGGGTTTATCGATCTACATAATCACCCGATGTACAACGGCTTTCCGCGATGGCACCCGACCACGAAGGTCAAGAACAGGTACGAGTGGCGCGACTTTGAAGAATACAACGATCTAGTTGGCCGGCTGGGCGCTTCTCTCGCGTGCATCACCGATTAGCCAACTTCTATCGCGGGTGAGCCGGGCGCCCCCGCTCCAAGAGGTCCCGGAACAACACAGTTTATTACCTACTTACAAATGAGACATCTCCGCGTCCTCATCCGGAACACTTTTTGCGTGGAAAGATGAAACGCTACGCCGTTGAGGTACTAAGACTCGCGTATATCCCACAATGATTCGCATCACTACAGGCGTAGCATCGGTTGCTGTCGTACCCACTTCAGGGCCGCGAGCGTTATCGAAATCCGACTAGGCAGCAATTGCGCCTTAGTCCCTTCGCCAGACTACAAGTCCATCTGCGCCCAGAGCCAGAGCTCCCAAAGACGGGCCCATTCGTCCGTCGTTCACGGGCTTCGTCATCCGTCACGTTATTCGAGGCCAGTCCGAGCCCCCGTCTCGGCCCGGGAGACAACTCCCTGAAGAGTTCCCGGATTACTTCCGCATCGCCGACCAGGGCTCGGCAGCTACTGCGCGACGAACTCTTGCACGTGGATAGGCACTTTGGTCAGCGTTTCGACTCGCGTGCCGTATTTGCCCAGAGTGTTCTCCACTACGCAGAAATCGAAGCCGGGGATCACGACGTCGTGCCATCGGTCGCCGATTCCGCGCAATGCTACATCCAGCATAGTGACAATCTGATTGCCTAGCGGTTCCTGGCTGCCGAGTGTAATGGCGCCAAAGAACTCTTGGCATTCGGTGTAGCCGGAGTTGTGCGTGCCCGTGTAGGGCTTCTGTTGCGCGAGGTTGATCTCCCG
>CAWGBW010000005.1:0-519515 GCA_963820895.1 uncultured Acidobacteriota bacterium | reverse complement strand
CCGGGAGGAAGGCTTTGGACTCATCAAACCAGTTATGGACTAGCAGGTAGTCCTCGGCTTTGCCGCCAAATTTGCGGGCGCTGCTTTCGGCGTGCTTCAATGGGTGGGCCATGGCTACACCTCGTAGCTCGACGTTGTGTAGTCTTCGAAGCGATCGTTGCGTTCAACCGTGATCTTGCGAGCATTCACCTTCAAGATCACATCGCCGAAGCCTCCACAGCCATTCTCATACCCGTAGGGGACAAGAGTCTCAAAGTGTTCCTGCAGGTGGGAGAAGTTGGCGCCCTGGACCTCGCTTTCTTCGTAGGCGTAGTCCTCAGTGGCGTAGCACTTGATATCTTCATTCACGCCTTCATCGCCTGAACCGTCGAAGTGTACGGCTATAAATGTGATTCCCGCTTCCGTCAGCCGCTCGCATTCGGCCAGGATAGCTGCCTTGGCTGCGGCTTCCTCGGGTGGAAGTGCTTGTTCTGCGTTTGATAGTTCGCGTTCCATAGAATTTTCCTTTCAACCTCGGAAACAAAGTACGGTGATTGATCGCCGGATCGGTTCGAGCGGAGTGCAAGACTGAAGGGCCCAGGGAGTGGAAAGGGGGGCAGTTCCATCCTTTAATAACGAATCCTGTTATTAAAGAATATCGAGCTGTCCTTTAATAGGCGGGGACTTCGAGGGTGTGGGTCTCAGAGCTTGCCACAGGTGTTTCAGTGGGTGATTCCCGCCGCTTGCTCAACTGCGAGTACGATTTTCCTGAGACTGTCCAGACTGTCGACTTGAGCCAGAGAATCGAGCCGTAACGAGCGGAGAATGGGAACCAGAGTTTCGGGGCCAACTCGTGTTCAACGCAGCATCCAATCGACGCAACCCGCGTTCCGCCGACTTGCATTTGTTCCAAGACTTTTCGCAGAACATCCACATCGAGAATCTCGGTGGGACTCCAAACTCTGGCAACGGTCTTCAACACGCCGCGATAGAGACGTCTGCCTAATGGTTCTGCCATCGCTTCAATCTGGCGAATCAAAGCGTCTGATTCTTCAAGGTTTACATCTCTGCCCCGGTGAGGCGGTCCCTGCTTCGAGATCATTCCCTCGGAGCCGGATTGGACACCGTGGTGTCGGCTTCCTGGCCAGGCCTCAAACCCTGCCTCCACCCCTGCGGAGTCGCCCAGCCGAAGAGCCTGGGAATGCTCTTGGGTCGCTTTCGCTCGTCGAGATCGACCCACACTCCTGAGAAATGGTACAGATACCGACCCAGGCCAAAGCAGGAGCAAGCCCGCTTGAAAGCCTGCGCTTCGGCGCTCGTACCCGCATTGTCGTCGTCCGCCCATTCCTCTCCTGTCGCCGAGTGGGAACCGAGACCAAAGATCGTCAGCTCGCATGTCACGAAGATCTTGGCAACGACCCTCTGGTCGTTGCCTCGCTGGAAGTTTGCGCTGGTATGGATGGCGTATTTCCGCGTCCAGCCCGCGGGAGTAACCAAAGCATTCAGGCGGTCGGTGTACGCTCTCTGATCTGCATAAGGGATCACCTGGCCACGGAGCTTGTCTTTCATGGTATTGGTGACGCGCCACTCGATCACTGAGGGGTCGAACGGGACTTCCAATTCTTTGAACAGTTCTTGGACCTTCTGAGAGGCAAGTGGTGACGTCGCGGGCACATCGAGCACGTCTGCCGCCGCAAGAGGTCCTGTGGTTTGACTGGGCTGACTGACTGCAGCGCCATTTGCGTGTCCATTTGCAGGGCTCATGACTTTCTCCTGTTCGGTCTGTTTCTGAACAGCCTGGTTCTGGTGTGACCGTCTTAGAACGGAATATCTTCGTCCGTGATTTCGCCAGACTCGGCATCGTCAGGCTCACGCTGTTCGCCGCTGGTGGCCTGTTCCTGCTTCGAGTTGCCGTTCTCTCGCAAGCCCAGTAGCACGAGGTCGCGAGCCACGATCTCCGTCCGGTACTTCTTCTCGCCGCTCCGCCGGTCCTCCCAGCTTGAGGTCTGAAGCTTCCCCTCGATATACACTTTCGAGCCCTTGGACACATATTCGCCAACGATCTCAGCGAGCCTCTGCCAGGCGACAATGTTGTGCCACTCTGTCCTGTCCTGCCACTCGCCGCTTTTGTTCTTGAAGCGTTCATTGGTGGCAAGGCTGAATTTCCCAACCGGGACACCACTCGGCGTGTACTTGACTTCGGGATCTGCGCCTACGTTTCCGACGAGGATCACTTTGTTTATGCTTTTCGGCATTTTGTTTCTCCAATCGTGTAAGGGTTTCTGAGGACGCCCCGAGAAGGCATGCTCACTGGGAAGTGGGAGGGACAGCAGTACGCTCAGCTTTCCTCAACCGATCCTGGCAAATTAGTCTTCAAGTCTGATTGAGGAAGCGGACGGGGCGACTGGCTCATGTTGGAGCCGGAGAACGAGTGTTCCTGCTACAGGTTCAGCTGAGAGGGTCGCAGAACCTCGCTTCAAGCCGCTGGAAGAGTGGAATCCTTCGACGCTGACTCGATGATTTCCCGACATCTCCGGTCTAGCAATCGGGCCAGGATCTCCGAATCATTAGCGGCATCAACTGGATCACGAGACAATGCCGAATGCAGAGCGGCTTTGAGCCAAAAGGATGCGGCCGGGTCCGCAAGGACTTCGTCGATTTCCGGCAGATCATTTGCTTCAAACGGTTCGTTCATCGCAACACGTCAGGCAGCACCGATATCAACACGCTCTTGAGTTGTTCGCTCTGCGGGCGCAGTGACATCATTTACGGCGTCCACGGCAATGGGCTTCGGTTCGAGGAGATGGCAGTGCCGGCAACCCGTACACGCAACCGCAGCTGTCAGTCGCGCCGCTGCGGTTTGAAGTTCGCGCGGCAAGGTGACTGGCTCTCCGCTCCGGCTGTAGAAGACGGGGCAGACTGCGCCTCTGAAGGCTGCGTCTTTTCCCCAAAGCTCCATCTCCAGGCTCCCTCTACGTCCATGGAAGAGAATTGAACTCTCGAGCCGTGGCCTTTGCTGGTTTGTTGAACTTGCGAGGCTGTGCCGCGTGATGAGTAGGTCATACGTGCGTTCAATCCGCAGCATCTGTACGCGCACCAACACTGGGGCAACCACGATTGCGTGTACGCCGTTGACACCGATGCTGTCGATGCGCTGCAGCCAGGAGAGCGCGGCGCCTTGCTCATCCACAAAACCCGAATAGGCTCCCAGTTCGGCTACGGCTCCGCCGGATTCGACCCCGCGAAGGACGTACTTCTTCGCCAGGTGCTGGTGTTCAATCGAGATGGACGGCTGGCAGTAAATGCCGGCGCTGCGGAGATGTTTCAAGGTGACAACCGGGAGACGCAGTCCCTGTCGGGCCAAAAGCTCTCGGTGATCCACCTTGATGACTTTGAGTTGTCGCCACATTCTTCATGTTCAGCCGGCCCTCCTGACTCGAATTGGTTGTCCTAAAGCGGCGCGGATCATCTCTTTGGTGCATCCCGCCCAGCACTTGTACTTGCGCGGGTCGGAGACCGAAACCGCCAGATTGTCCCCGCCGAGATCTCGTCCCTGCTCAGCGCAGGACGGGCATCGTGCCCAATAATTCCCCGAACGTTTGCGCACCGGCCGAACGTGATCGAGAATCCGAAACTCCTGCCGCGTAGGATCGTAGGGAGGCAGCTCAACTTTTGGTCTGGGCCGGAATTCCTGCGGCATCTCCAGGCCATCAACGAAGGCCGCCATCTCCGCTTCCGTGATCTTCTTAAGCCGTTCCAGGTAATCCAACTGCGCCTCGAATTTGTAGTCGGCCCCGTAAAACCAATACCGCCTTTCAACGGCACGATGGACCCCAAGCGGCCCTCTGATCCCGTTCCCGAATTCATCCGGTCCCAGCTCGTCCTGGCGGGGGAATACCTCGATGCCTTCTGCTAGTCCTGCGCCTCCTTTCACCGGGACTCTCAGCCGGCGGGCGAGGTTATAGATGTAGATTCGGCAATGCCGCGCCAGCAGTGGTTTCGCGGCAAAGATCCAAAGATGAGCGCCGCGGCGGGACTTCTCAAGCGCAGCCTCCACACCATCCTGCCTCAGCTCCCATTGCAGCTTGAGCAGATCGTCGAGCGCGTTCTCATAGTCGGCGTCAATCGCGACCCACTTGGAGCGCTGCGTCTTCGGGTTGAGCGCATAGAGGCCCATGGTCAGGCGACCGTTGAGATGTTCGCGGATCGTTTCCAGCGACAACCGCCTACCGTCCTTCGAACGGTAGTAATAGTGCTTGCCGTTCCTGTCCGGCTTCGCAGACTGCACGGTGTAGGCCAATCGATTCACGAACAGTTTGAAATACCGCAACGCCGGTTTGAGATTCGCTTGGCTTGGTCTGTCCATGACTTCACCTCGCTCGCGATCACGCCCTTGCCGGCTTGTTGAAAGTCGGAAGCAGAGCAGGATTCGCGGTCCACGACACCAAGTCGTATTCGGTTACCAGCTGTTCGAACTCTTCGACGCTCAGGCTGTCGTCGTGCCCCTGGTCGAAGCACGCGAAATAGAAGATCTGCCGTTCACGGTCGTACAGATAGATCGCTCCAGACTGAGGACTGTCTGGGACTGCTTGCAGCAACAAGACGCCCTTTGGCATTTGAACCCAGCGCGACGCGATTGCCTCGCCGATGTATAGGAATACTTTGATTGCGTGTTCGACACTGGCATCTTTACGCAGTCCAATGTCCTCGGCCGTAAACAACGGGTGAAAGCTGACTGGTCCTCTGCTTTGAAACATGATGTGCTCCTTGTCTATTGATTTCCGTTCTGCTTGCCCTCAACAAATTGCCCAGCGCGCTGCTGCACTTCAGGCGATTTGTTCTCGTCCAACTTCGTGACGGTTCTGTTCGAACGGTGACGTACTGAGCGGGAATGCGCCAGCCCACCTCGTTGCCAGATCGCCGCTCTGGACAGCGCCCGCAAATGCGTTTGTGCAAGAACCGCCAAGAGCCGGACCTCGCCGACACCTTCAAAGATCAAGCACACAAACCACGGCAAGCCATCCATCGAGAGCCACGGGTAAAGGGTCCGCACTTCATGCGCAGTACCGGCCGACTCGCAGCGTTCACCGGGAACGGCAGCTGCCCAAGAGTCAGGCGGTGGAATTCGCGGAACAGCGACAAGAACGTCACATGCTGGTGGTTGGCCGAACAGCAAAGAGGCCGTCAACTCATACGAGGAGACTTCGCAGTTGCCAGCTGATGTGCACTCAGACAGTCGAGCGAATAGCCAATTGCTCGTGCGAATGGCCCCGCGAAGTGGACAGCATCTGGACATCAACAACCACACATGCCGCTGATCTGGCGGACAACAAGAAGGTCGCCAACTCGCGGAGATAGAGCCCAAGATTGCCGCTCAGATTGGTGTGGCGCTGTTCGGCTGAATGCGCGAATTGTCTGTCAGGAGAAGCCAGAACTGCGGAATTGACGGTGTTGCTTGTGCCAACGTGTGTGTGGATTTGTTTGTTGGTGGTTTGCGTCAGACGAGCAGCGCTGCGCGGTCAAGTGCGTGCGATGCTCAGACGGAGCACTGAGACTTGCCATTGGCATCCGGGAAGTCAAGGAATATGAAAACGGCTTGCGCAAGGATCCATGAACGACCATTTGCTCGCCGATCGGCAACTGAGCGCGGAGCCAGGGGGCCAGCACGCGGTGGCAGCACTGAAGGCAGGCTTCCAGGCACTCGCACAGGGACGTTCTAACAAGCGTGAAATATAGAGGGGAGTCAGAGCGCAAGTGATTGGTCGGACGGCATGTTACAGACTCTCCAAAAGCGGTCAATTTCGCGGCAGCGCGCTGCGACGAACAGCCGCACGACAAGACGCCGATGAGGCAAAGCACGCGCAATTGCGAGTTGTTCCTTTCTCTATTCAGCAGTAACTCCCTAAACCTGACGCTCGCCGCATCGCGGGCGATCACGACCGGTGTGTCGAGAAGTTCTTTCGCGAAGTCTTTGGCGTTGGCAAACGCCAGAGATTTGTTGACGGAGCGCAATTCGTCGAGGAGATGGAGCCAGAACTCGACCCCGGAAGTCAGGTAGAGGATGCATCCGATTTGACGCTCGCTTGAAGCGCAGCCCGAACGCGTTCATACTCCTTGACGCTTTTCAGGGTGCGTTCATATTCCAGGGCGAATTGCGCTCTCTTGTCACCGACCCACACATCGACAATGGCGTCGTAATCCTTCTCGTAAGGAGACCGCGAAATCGTATTGAACGATGCCACTTCGACCTCCGATTGCCATCCCGCAAGCAGGTTTGCCTGCGCCAACCCCAGCTGAATTCGATTCAGTTCAAGCGAATGGAACGCCTGTGAAACATGGGGAAGATGCTCTAGTATTGGAATGCAACACTGTCGTGAATTCGCCATGATGTTCGAGCAGCGCAATCCCGCGCCGTCCGATCCGATAGACGGCAGAGCCGCGCCCAGTACACCTCCTGGCAGAGCTCCAATTGCCCGTACGTAACGAGCCGCTTCACGCGCCAGTTGAAACTGTTTCGTGCAACGGTCGACACCGCCGAACTTCATGAACTCAAACAACTGAGCATGGCTCACGAAGCGTGAATTGCGGACCTGGAGCAACAGCGGAATGTCGCGTTCCGCGTTGATGACCAAGCCGCCTTTGGCGTATCGCATAGACCAGTACCTTCAGTTCAGAGCGGCATCTTCGAGCAACTCCAGCGACGCCCCATACGGGAGATTTGAAGACACTCGAAGTTGCCAGAACCCGAGGGTGGTTCGGACCCAATCGGCGGCTCTCATGAGCAGCATTGCTTCCTGCTTGTCACGCAAATGGCTCACCGCGATTGGCGTCACCGATTGGGATCTCCAGCCAGTATCCTCAAAGTCGAAGCCGCCGAACCTGTCGCTCGAAACAACCAACAGGAAGTAATCTGGGCCCGATTGTGCGACTTTCCTGCGAAACAAGATGCGGTTTCCGCCGAGCGCAAAGATGAGGTCAGCGCATTCGAAGGTCTTGCCGACTGCGCGGTTCGGAAACTGAGGATTGAAGTCTCCCGCGCCGTTAAAGCGGATCAGACCGGGAACAATCCAGTGCCGCCGGATCTTCGAGCCACAGCGCACGCCTGCGGAGTTAAAGTAGGCGGCGTGCCGGGTGAAGCGGTAGCGATCCTGGGGATCGCGGCCGAAACGCGCCCACCAGTTACTGCCGAATCCCAGGATCTTGACCAACATCATTGAGGTACTCCATCAGTTCGCGATTGATGCTCTTCACGGCGCGAATGCGCTCCGAAATTGCTAGACTTGAAAGCCGTCCGACTTGCTCCAGGAGGTCAGGCGGAAGGTCTATCTTCTGCTGGGAGAAGTACTGGCAAAGATCGGCAAATCGGGTGCTTTCCTGGGCCAACTCTTTTTGGTCCGGAGGCAAGGAATTAAGCCTCCGTTCGTACTCGTTACGGTCTTCGATTGGCCCCAACTCGCCGCCCGGCTCGAACTTGTCGAGCGGGCCTCCTGTTGTGTTCGACTGGCCCTTCTTTTCGTCGTTCGACATCGTTCTCGGACTCCTTATATTTGTCTGCCGCCCTACTCGCCCTTGAGGACTCGGTTCTTTTGTTCCTCTGCCTGCGCCCGCTGGCCAGCCTCGTTCACCTGGCGTCGCAGCAGTTTGGCTTCGTCCCGCGAACGGCCAAGCTGCTGTTCGAGCGAATTGACTTTCATAACAAGGTCAACCTCCGGTTTGAAGAGTCCTATCTGATTGCCGGATTGCGTCGCTGGCGCTGCGCTTACCGTGCTCGCAGGTCGTCGGCTTGACAGCGTTGTCCTTTGCTGGCGATGCTGGCAAAGGCGGTGTGCTTGCTGCTCGGCTTCGCGGCGCCGGTGCTCGGGGATGATCCGGAATGTCCGCAGGAAGCGCTTGGGAACGGAGCGCCGACTCTCTCAGCAGAGTCAAGGCCTCCATCAGAGCCGTAATTTCTCTGCGTGGCCTCATCGACCTGTGCATTCGCGAGTGACAGGGAATGCTCGTATTGCGCAAGCATTTCCGCCGCGCTCCACTCCCGGCTGCGCTGGACTCTGTGCTGATAAATAATGATGATGAACAGGCACCCGAGCAGACCGAGAGACACGATGTTTGACCAGAAGTACGCACTCTCAATCGTCTCTTGGAGCACCATCCTCCGGCCCTCATCGAGATGTTGCCCGTAGTCTGTGTCGCAAGGATTGATCCGCTTCAGGGTGGAATCGACGAAGCCGTCCTTTTGCTTGGAAGAGCGCTGTTGCGTCAAAGGGTCGTAGCTCGGCCTGTTACCCTGGGCGCTCGACACGGGCGACACCAGAGCCAGGAAGAGGCCAGCAACGGCAATCCGAAATGTACGGTTCACATTCATGCTAAGCGGCTAAAGCGCGCGGCCAGACGGCCGTTGCGCCGGACGAGTTCGGGGTCTTTGAAGCGCAGGTTCGCGCCTTCGACGTGGGAAACGGCGTGGAGCCTGGGATAAATCCTCGGCTCAAGTCCGGGGAACTTGTACTGCCGGGGCACGCGCACATGGAGATGGGAATGGAGCGTTCCCACCCGGTTGTCGGTCATCAGGATTTCCATCTGGCCAACGGGCAGGTTCTTGATGTGTTCGTCCTCCGCCCTGGTTTCCTTGATGTCGGTTTCGCTGCCAAATCCGATAGGCTCGTACCGGTCTTCAAATACTCCCTTGCGCTGAACGGTCAGGGTGCGCCGCGTCTGCCGTACGCGCGCCGATGCCTTGAGGAAATACTGCGCGGTCTCCTCGTCTTTCGTGCGCAGTAACATGTTGGTGTTTGGGGCTGAGGAGACATCGTCTTTGAAGCCTCGGCCGACTGTTAGGAGCTGTGGAAGCGCCTGCAGGGCGAAAAGGAAAGCGGTATTGGTGCCGCGCGCCGTCTGCAAAATCTGGGCGAAGTTCGAATAGGCAAACGGGGCGAACTCGTCGAGAATGACGCTGACCATCGGCCGATTTTCCCGCCGGCGTTCCCGCTCGTTTTCGTAGCGTTTTCCGATCATCAATTGCATGTTCTGCAGCAGCATCCGGCCCAGGGCCGTGACCGCCTTCGAGTTCTTGTTGGTATTCAGCGAGACGAACAGGATCAGTTCCTTGTCGATAACCTCATCGAGCGAGAGCAGTTCGTCGTATGCCCCGGTGATGACCGAGAGGTCGTCTTCCAGAAAGGTCATCAGCTCGTTGAGCAGTCCCTGGATCTTAGGCACGCGGTCGCGGTCTTCAAACGACTGCCGCAAGTTCCTGACCGACATTTCAAAGTTCAAACGACGCTGGTTGCTGGCTCCGGCCTGCGCCTGAAGACAGGCTGCGAGCAATCGCAATTTGCTCCCGCAACACCTGCTGGTCGAGCGCCAGCACCAGCACGTCGTGGATGTTGAAGCGTTTGCCGGTGTGCGCCAGCACACGGACGAGGTCGCTCAAATAGGTCGCCTGATGGCCGTGGAAGAAGTCTTCCTTCAGGTCGAACGATTCAAAGACAAAGTTCGCGTGTTCCTGGTACAGGCCCTGCTCGCTGAAGAAGGGGTTGTAGCGTACCGAGATGTCGGGCTGGGAAGGACTCAGCACTCTGAACTGGTGCATCCGGCCGGCTGTCTCTATGGCTGGAAGAAGATCGGAAAGAAACTCCTGGTCTCCCTTGCCGTCGAAGATCAGCATGGGAATCCGGTGCCGGTCTTCGGGGGGGCCGACGAAGCGGAAAAGGTCCTGCGTGATGATGTTCTTAAGGAGCGTGGTCTTGCCCGAACCAGTGGCCCCGAACACGACCGACTGCATCACGCGCGTCGCATCGGGCCAGAGCCAGGGCTTGCCGTGCACGTCATAGCCGAGCACGATCGCGTTCTGTTCATTTGCGTCGTTGACGGCTTTCCGGTCTTTGGCCTGGCTTATAAATAAAGGAGGGTGAGGCCAATTGAGTTCGCGGCGCTTGCGCAAGGTGAGCGCATACCATGCAACCGCGATCGCGGCAACCAAAGCGTAGAGAAGATAAAGGGAGATCTCAAGCAATTGCGCGGTGCGCAGGTGAAAGCGATGCACCAGGATGTAAAAGCCAGCGGCCAGTACGACGATTGCAACGACGGCCAGGATAGCGCCAACGCTTTCTTCGCGGTCCTGATGATAGACGCGGCGGCCCAGGCGATATTCGTTTTCTGAAGTCACAAGCCACCAAAACTGAAGAACAGAAATGTGCCGGTCGCAAGCACAAGGATCACCGCCAGCAAAAGGAGAATCGGGTTAAGGCGTAAGCGTCCATTTTCATCTCGCGGCCTGAGCGGGTCTTCAATCTGCCGCAGCAGACTCGCAAAGAGACGCGCCTCCGGGTCGTGCGCGTGAAACTCCATGAGGCGTTCGCGCATTCGACCAACTTGTGCGTTTTCCTTCATGGTTAGAGTACGAACGTGGCCTTCACGCCGCCCTCAAACACCAGATGCACGATTGCCGGCGAGTTCAGATCCTGCCGTATGGCAACCACTCCCTGAGTTGCCTCGCCTGGTCGCCAGATCTTCGGCAGCGCTTTCCGCATGAGCAATAGGAAGAGAAACATTTTGGGTGCTGACAAGTTTTTCCAATAAGCGCGGGTCCAGCTGCTGGTGTGCAAAGCTCGACAAGGAAATGGACGAATGATCCCCTTGCACCTGGTATGCGCTCGGGGCAGCGACGTGGTAGGAGCTCTTGCTGTTGTTCTCGATCGTGTAGTGGATATAAACACTGCTCCTGGTTCGGAACACTTGCTCTACGCGGACGCCTACTTGGTTCTTTGGCGGCCGCGTGTTGACCGAGGTGATCTCAACGGTTCCCAAGAAAGCGCGGGTCAGCATCAGGTCCGCGAGTTGGTCTGTAGATGGACTCACAACCAGATGAGCGGCTGGCACGGGCGCTGAATTATCGATGGCAAAATTCATGTTCTTCACCTCCTGGGTCGTCTCAAGTTCGTAAGCAAATCGTCTCGAAGCCGTCCAGACGAACAGGTCGGTGGAGGCACCTGACTTCATCGGCTTGACGAAAACTTTGTTCTCCTGACGCTCGATCTGGAAGTCAGAGCTACCCGCCGCGGCCATCGTGACCGGCTCGTGAAATTCCAAGATGGTCAAGTGATTGAGAGCGGTGGCCACGTGGACGACGCCCGGAGCGGGCGGGTCTGTCTGTTGGGGGAAGGCCGCGCCTGTGCAAGCGCCATATATAAGGATGAAAGACAAGAATCGTTTCATAGTTCCTCTTTGGGCCCTGAGCGGAATCCTGTTGAGGATTCCGCTCAAAGCGGTTGCTTCCCTTACATAACCCAGGGCGCGTCGTCCACTTCCCCATCGGGAACAATGGGTGGAAACTCCACGGCCTCATCGGGGACCGTGGCTTGCGCCGTGTTCTCCGACTCTTCGTGAAGTTCGGTCGATGTGCTCTCGGCCTGTTCGGGCGTGTCGTCGAGGAGGATCTTCCCGTCCTTGTACTTGAACAGGAAGGTGTGTTTCTGTCCTCCGTCCTTGAGTGGATCAACCAGGAAGGCACGGCCTGATGGATCGATACGGACGAATCCCTCGTAAAGCCTTGGGATGTTCACGCGGACCATCCTGCCTCCGGTGCGCTCCGCCAGCTTCACGATCATCTCCTGCGGAAAAGCAAGAAAGAGAATCGAGCCGCTCGAGCGCTGGCCGTTACACACAATACGGTTCAGCGCCTGCAGCCAGCCCATACGGTTCTCCATCTTGTTCTGGGCCCAGATACGGATAAAGGCCAGAACGGCCCGCATCTCGTATTTGCCCCGCTCCTCGTCGCAGTGACAAGTGGCGTAGGCCTGGGTCTTTGCGAACAGCTTCTTTCTCCGCAGTTCCTTGTCGGGACTCTGCCGAACTTCGTCCCACTCGGCTTTGGCCTTTTCCAGTTGCTTTTTGAGTTGTTCGCGTCTTTCCGCAATCTCGCCGATCTTCGCGGCGTAGACCCGATTGACGAACCGGCAAGCCTCGAGCATCTCGCGGGTGACCTGTTCGCCCACCACGAGCGCCTTGAATGCCTCAATCGGGGCCTTGTTGATCAGCAAGTCTTCGATCTGCTTGCGAACATGGTTGTAGAGATGGCCGATGCGGTCGGTCTTCTCCGTTTCAAGATGCAGCGGGAGATCAGAAACCCGGCGTTCGTTCTTGTAACGAAGCCAAGCCGCCTGACCGACCTGCTGGCGTATTTCGGCGACCAACTTGAGGTCGGGCTGGACCTGCCACTTGAGGCTGTCGAGTGCGTTCTGAAGCTCTTTGGCTAGCTGCGCCGCAAGCTCTTCACGACCCGCTGCCCGGCACGAGGTCATCAGGTCGGTGATCGAGCCGATGTGATTACCTCTTGCCTTCATGGCTACATGTTCCAAATTAAACCAGGGGTCGCAGGCCTTGTCGGCCTTGTTCTTCCCCTGTTGCTGCCCGACACCTCTTGAGAACCGGTCTTTTACGAAGCGCGGAAACCGGTCCTCTTCGACCACGCAGACCCAGTCGAAGTCATAGTCGCCGCCGTTTTTCTTCGCCGTTTGGGAGTGGAGCACATAGGTGCCCTCCAACCGTAGTTGCCGCGCAACCAAGTCCTGCGCTTCCGACTCGGTAAGCGTGCAATTTTGGCGGCGAAGGTCCTGGTTGAGCTGCGCGATGATCTCCACGTCGGACAAATTTCCGAAGGGGAGCAGGTCGTCCACCATGCGTATCGGATAGCGAACGCACAGGCCGTACCTGGAGGCCAACTGCACAATGGCTTTGTGCTCGGGAATCCAATCAGAACCCGAAAACACTTTGCCATCTCTCAGGAAGAGATAGCCGTCGTGCATGAGAGCAAACCCCGGCAGACGAAAGCCTCCTCCTGTCGCAGTCTTGAACGCCCAGCGCGCAAGCAGTTTGTTGAGCTGATTGTTGACGTAAGGATGACGGACGATTTCGCCGCTGGCGTCGGCCAGGAGCAGTCCCTCGACGACCCTGAATTCTTCGTTGGGGTCCAGCTCCAACGCATCCGAACCCTTGTCCGGATGCCGGCCTAGAAGTTCCAGCAACTCTTCGTAGCGGCCCTCGCCCACCGCCTCACTCAGCTTGGCCACTTGTTTCATGGCCTGGGGTAAAATTTCCAGCTGAATTGAGTCTTCAGGAGCATGTTCTACAAGCGTGTAACTGGACTCAAACTCGAGCTGGCGGGAGACTTCGCGGATACCAACTCCTACGTTGCCCGCGAATCTTCTGCCCGGCCCGAAGATCGAGTACATTACCGCCGGTATCTTCAGTCCTGGTTTGACCGCGCTCTCCGGCAAGATAAAGTCCGCTTCCAGCGCGTCGGCAACATCATCCTCCATGATTTTGAATGAGCCTTTCGCCTGGGTACCGGCAAAGGCCATACGAAACTGGTAGAAGCGGTTCGAGGACAAGACCTTCGCGGCCGTTTCCCGTTCCGCTTGTTCGACGAGCGATAGCCTTTCTTGCTCGTCCAAGTCAAGGTCCTCCTCTCGAACGTTTCCATAACGTTCCCTGAGAAGCCGCCTAACCTGGTGAGCCACGAGTTCCGCGGCGTGTTTTTTTTGCAGTAGCTGGAACTTGGATTTCGCGATCCAACTCCCGCAATCATTTGTTCCGAGCGCACCGTCCGGCACCACCAGCACGCGAGCATCAGGGGCCTCCATCATTACCTTGCAGGGTGAGACGAGGATCCCGAGATATACAATCGCCGCCTGTGGGGAATGTTGGAACCGCTCGGCGATATCACGGCTGTGCTCCTGGTCCACAAAGTAGAATTTGCCCTTCTTTGCGGAACCGCTCGCACCCACTAATTTGTAGTGGACGTCGTTCCAGATGAGCCTTGCCAGGGCGTTCTCGACCTGCGACTCCTCAAAATCATCGAGAGGTTCGGTCGGGACGTTGACGCTGGCAACCTTAATTCCGGGATAGAGCACGCCGAGGAGCGTGTTCTCGAGGGGCTCAAGATCGTGCAGCCGCGGCGCAATTCTGCCGTTGCGGTCGATCTCAAGGTTCTGGATTCGGTCGGCCGGGATTCTGTATTGGTTCGTCGTTGTAGTATTCTTCGTCATTTTTTATTCTCCTTAACTGTTCTTCTTTCCGGGGGAGTAACCCAGGAAAGAGTTAAGGAGTTTGCGTGACCGCAAGCTTCTCCTCGCTCTCGCCTGGCTGCTCCCCGTTTTGGGTTCGCTCGGCCAGGCCCTCAAGTTCAGAGATGCCCGGTCAGCACATGTCCCCACATAAAGCTGCGGGGCGCTCAAAAGACCAAAACACTTTCTTGGTCATCTGAGAACTTTTCGTGCTGATGTCTTCAAACTAAGAAACTAGGTGCGTGCAACAGCCTGCTTCACGATCACAGGGCTGCCGCCTCCATTTACCTCCGTCGCCGCCTTGCATACCGTTAACGCATAGAACGGCTGACCACTCTTAAAAGCCTCGATTAGCGCTTCACCCTCATTGGGCATCTCGCGTCCCAACTCCGGCTTGTCCGGAGTTGATCCAGGTTTTGGCAGGAAATATCGAACATGGTCATCATCGGTGGCCGGTCTTCTGCGCCGTGTTTTCGCCGCGCCAGCGCCGGCTACCGCCGTTGGTGGCGCCGTGACAGTTGCGTGATCTGGTTTCCATCTGCTGCTCCTTTGCCTAACAGTCATGCGTAAGAGTTACTGCACGCTGTTGAGTCCGGCCTGCTGCAATACCCAGTCGCGCTTTTCTCCCTCAATCGCCCGCTCCCAGAACTCGCCAACCAGCAGGCCGCTGGGGTTCTGCTCGGACCTTTTCTCCACCACCAGCCGAACATGAAACTCGCTCACTACCTTGTCGACGGTTTCGTTGTGCTCGTGCACATGGTGAATCTCCTTCACTCCGAAAGCCGCAAAGGTAAGCGGATCCTCTTTTGCAGCTTCGAGGGAGCGCAACTGAAATTCCGAGCTGGCCTGATCGTCCTGGATCTTTCCAATCATGTTTTCCTTCTGCATCCCGGCGTAGGCCGTCCGGCGCAGGTTGGCGGTCATCATGTTGAGGCTCTCGGCCCAGTTGCGGCTCACATTCGAGGCCGCGAAGTTTAGGTAGCGTTCAAGAAACAGGCGCACGAAGGCACGCTTCTCGAACTCCGTTGGTTCCGATCCGGCTCCTTGTGTGACCGACAGTTGTGGTTTTGCCTTGCCCACTACGACAGCCCGGCCGTCCTCATCCACGCGAATGATCGTGGGCGGCTGCAAGCGAACGTAGACCGCAAAGCCCAGCGCCAGCATGGTCGCAGGCACGCACAGAAATGCCAGCACCATGGCGCGATTGGCATAGGCCCGCAAAGCTCCGTCATGCTCGTAGTAGTGGCTGTAGCGAAGCTTCTCCGGTGTGTCCATGTCCTTTTTGTCTTTGCTCTTTTTCAACCACATGATCGTTGCTCCCGAATGGTGCCGCTCTCAATAGTTGTTTGCTAACGTCGTCCGAACAATCGTCCGAAGAACTTCCCGATATAAAAGAAGATCAGCGTCGTGATGCTGTACGGCCGAAACTTGGTTCC
Source organism: uncultured Acidobacteriota bacterium (assembly GCA_963820895.1). Lineage (GTDB taxonomy): Bacteria > Acidobacteriota > Terriglobia > Terriglobales > Acidobacteriaceae > Sulfotelmatobacter. The sequence continues at coordinate 504,040 of CAWGBW010000005.1, read as the reverse complement.
TTCCGGCTCCCAGATCGGTGGTCGTCTCCACATCGAAGCCTCCTATTCGCGTGCTAGTTGTCTTCAGCATTTGTTCCTTCCCGCGGCTTTTCCCAGCGCTCGCGCCACGTTGTAGGTGATGGCTTGGGTCACTGAGTGCGGGCGATAGCCAAAGCCCGCCCCGGCCGGGGCAGCGGCAGAGCGACTGCCGTTGCCGGAGTTCCCGGTGCCGTTTGTGCTGGGGGAAGGGGCTACCGGGCTTGTGCCGCTGTTCATCACGCTTGTCATTCCCGAGCGCAGAAACCCAGCCATGGAAGATACCGGCGACGGGGGCGGCATTGAAGAGGCTAGAGTGACGGACGTGGACGTGCCGCCTGCGCCGGCTGCCGCCGAACTCGAGGTGCCTCCCGCCCCTGCGCCTACTCCGGCAGAAAATCCGCTCACTCCAGCCAGAGCGGCGCCGGCGGCGACCGCCCCAGCGCGCACCAAGGTGAATGCAGTTGATCCCACATCGCCGGAAATAATCCGCTTGGCAATGAATGGAACCAGGGCAACCGAGAGTGCGTAGAAGATGCTCACTAGGCCAAGGATGAGCGAGTCCGGTGCGCCCTTCAGAAAACCAAGAAATCCGTTGCCCAGTACATCGTTGACTTGATTGAAATGGATCGCGGTAATCAGTGCGCCGAAGACGGCATACAGAATGCCCCATGCGTTCCAGATCATGACGTTGATGGCATAGGTCTTCCCCAGTTGGCCGATGCCGGATACTGGAATGAGCGCCAGCACCAAAGGCCCGAGGACGTATAGCAACGAGCCAAACAACACGTAGAAGAAGCAGAACACGATGATGGCTAGCGCATACAGCACATAGGCAACAAGCAGCAGGAGCACTGTGATGGTACCCGCGGCATCGCCGTTGATCAGGTCCCAAAAGGTCAAGCCGGGGTTGTTCGTGGCTTGTTGCTGGAGCTGGGTCATCCAGTTGAGGAACATGTCGCTCGCGCCCGAGCTTGACCCGATGAAATTGGCGACCGCATTAAACGACCCGTTCACGTCCCGGAAGACCGACGCCCAGTTGGCGATGATCATGGCAACAACCAGATACTTGATCGCTGTGACCGCGAGCGCCTGCAGGTCTCCGCCGCGCAATGCTGCCTGGTAAAGGCCGATGAGGAAACCAACCAACAGGATCGCAAACGCGATGTTGGTTACGGTGGGGATGATGCTCGTGGCATCGATGCCTCCCATAGCCGTATTCATGAGCTGTTGAAAATAAAACACGGCTAATGCGCTCCCTGCTGAAGCACCTGACTCCCATTGTTGTGCAGCGTGGATGTATGAGCGGAGCTGAATTTAAGCTGCGCCCCTTGATTGGCAAGCTCGATCGAGCGGACGCGGACCAATTCCGCCATGGCCGACTGCGTGTACGCATTGGCACGCACCAGCCACGCCGATGTTTGCGCCTCCAGAATTGCCGCACTCCCCGGTGCTGCGGTCTGCAATTGCTGGTTGATTTGTTCCGCGGCTTGCAGCTCAAGATCGGCCAACGCGTCGATCTCAACGGACTTCTTCATAGCGGCCTGGGCCTCGGCATCCGTCATGTCCACCAGGTCACGGACCGGTTGCGAGGCGTCCGTTGCCGGCATCACCGAGCCGTACAGCGCGGCATAGTTGGTGGTGACCTCGGGCACGGCGCCGGGATTGCGCGACAGCAGACTCTTTTCCAGTTGTTGCGACGTAGGCAGAGTGGCGCTCGACACTGGGAGTTGGAAGACCTGGCGCATCTGAACGAATTGCGCCTGCGCCTGCGTCGCCAAGCCTCTGGCCTGATTGATAGCCGTCACCGGAAACACGACTTGCTGCTCAAAGTCGGCGGATTGCTGTTCGAGCTGCTGGATCGCGCCCAGGGGTTTTGCGACCACGACACTGCTCAACAGGTTCGAAATACTGCTCAGCCCCACCGAGATGATGGCGCAGCAGGGGTCGAGCCCTAGCTGGCTGCGGGCCTTGCTGGGGAGAATCATGACTACAACGGCAAGCGCGAGCGCAAAGGCCAGCGCGTTGCCGATAAACTTTGCAGCACGAGTGAATGACTTGAGTATCACTTCTTTGCTCCTATGGGTGCGAAAGCACCTGTTGTATTTGGTTCTGCAGATTGCGTGTCGACGCCGCGCTCTGTTTCAGCAGAGTGTTCTGGTGCGCGAGCTTCGCGGCTTCCTGCCGCAGCTCCGCCGCAAGCATCTTGGCCATGTAAGCCTGGGTCTCAAGGTCCGCTACCTGCGCCTGCGCCGAGAGCATCGGGCCTGATCCTGGCGCAGCCGCCGCGCTCTGCTGTTCGAGCTGATCGGCAAGGGCCAGCATTCCCTGGGTCGTCTGGTCCGACAGGACCGTGGTCTTGAGCGAGCCCATGGCCAGTGCATCGTCCATGTCCATCATGTTGCGATGCACTGGCCGGGCATCGGTTGGGGGAGGGACTGTCGCGTAGACCTTGGTGTACATCTGCGTAAGTTGGGCAATCGACCCCGCCTGGCCGTTCCGGAATACCGATTCCAACTGCGATGGATTGGCGAGCGTCGCACTGTTGTTCTTGATGGTCTGGATTTGGGACATCAAACCGCGGTATCGCGCAATGGTCGAGGTCACCGAGGCTTTCGCCTGATTGATCGCCGCGACCGGCCAGATGGTCTGTTGCCGGAAGTTGTTGATGGTTGAATTCAACGTTTGAATCCCGCTGAGAGCGCCTCCAATCGCGTTTTGGAGTGTGCTGGTAATGGTTTGGATCAACGTCAGTATGTCCGCGATCCCGGCCGCCCTCGCTGTTGTCGGCAACAAGCAGAACGCAACTACCAAGACAGCCAAAAGACGCTTGATGCTTGTGAACCTAGAGTTGCTGAGCATCTCTGAAATTCGCCTCCTCATAAAAGTGCTCCTCTCGCTACTTCTCCCGATACTTCTTCCGGCAGCGGATCGACATCGGCCAGACCGAACGGGAATCTGTCTGCCAGCTCGATATACGCGTCAATCAGCGGCGTGCCTTTGCGCCGCTCCAGCCACCAGGAGCGATAGACGCGCTCCCGCGCGTAGGTCGTCATGATCCAGTAATCGACGGCAGTCGACGACATGCGGATCGTGTGCGTGGTCTCAGCCTTTTCACCGATGACGATCAGGGCATCGGCGCTCTTGCCTTTGACTGGTGCGCTGAAATGTTTGATCTGGTTAAGTGCTGTCTCGTTCAGGTGCAAGTGCTCCCGCAAGGCAGTCATGTCACCGGGCTGCTGGCCGATGATCTTGGTTGTGGTGTTCTTGACGATGCCGGCCCCGTGGACCCTGGGGTTCGATTCAGTCCCGACAAAATCTTCTGCGGTTTGGCTGATGCCCCAGACGCTGGCGTTACGTTTCCGCGCCGTGCGGAACAGCTGCACTACTTCCGGCGCTAGCACAGGCGAATCGAGCAGGAACCAGCACTCATCGAGCACAGTGATGCTCCTTCTGCCCGCCTTGCCCGCCGCCCGCTGTGCTGTGGCGTGGGCAATCAGCAGGCTCATGGCCGTCTCAAGCCTCGGGTCATCACTTAGCTGCTCCACGTTAAAAAACAGCCATGGGTTGTCGAGCGAAATCGTGGTCGGACGATCAAACAGCTTTGCGTACACTCCCTTTTCACCGGTCCAGCTGCGCAGCTTGATTGCCGCTAGGTGCGCTTCGTCCATCACCCGCTGGTTCTTTTCCTCGTCGCGCCACTGGGCCAGCTCGTCGCGCAGGTCTGAGAAAGTTGGAATGGGATTCGACGGCCGGATCGCCGCCCTCTTGTAGGTCCTCAGGATGGCTTCCGTGATGATGTTGTCGAGCAGTTCCGTGTCCTCGGCTCGCCCCTCGCCCAGCATGTGCCGCGTCAGGTTTTTGAGGAACGCCACCTGGTCTTTGCTCGGTTCTTTCTCTCCTTCGGACAGGTCCCACGGATTGATCGTCTGGTCGGTATCGAGCGACATCGTGATCATCCGCCCGCCCATTAGCTCGACCAGCGGGTGGTAAGAGTCACCCCGCTCAATGATCGAGATCAAAGGGTTATCGCGGGCCGCCATCAACAGAAACTGCTGGACCATGAAGGTCTTGCCGCCACCGCTCTTTGCCATCACCAGCATGTTGGCGTCGCTCAAGCCGGGATCAAATAACGAGAACGGAATCAACTGGCGGTAAGGAGTTTCGAGCAGGAAGAGCGGAGAGCGCGGCGTGCCGCGCCACGGCATCTCCACCGGCACAAGATCGGCGGCGTTTGAGGTAAGCAAATCCTGGTCGCGCTTGTCCGCGTCTCCCATTGCCGGAAGCGAACTGAAGAACAGTCTTCTCTTCGCCAGAGTCTCGGCCACAGCCTTGGCGCCGTTCATGCGCACGATGGCATACAGGAGCTGCTGCCGCCGGTTGTCGATGGTGCGTTCGGCCTGCTCAAGGTCCGCGGTCGTGACCGCCGGCTGCGAGGTGCGCGTCCCGATTACCAGGCTCAGCTTGGCGGTTTTGACCGAGCTCGAAATAATGTCCTGCTGCACCCGGACAAGTTGAGCCTCGGCGACCTGGGCCTCGACGTTGATCCGGAGGCCGCCGTTCGAATCTCTCTGCGCGGCCTGCATCTTGCGCAACCGGCTCTTGTAGCCCTTGAGCACTTTGGTCTGGTCGGGGATCGTGATCTGGGCAGTTACAATGACCGGAAAATCAAGAGCGACCAAGTCTCTCAGGATTCCAGGATACGTTGCGTCCGGCAGATCCTTCAGGCTGACAAACGAATACAGAATCCCGCCGACGTTCAGATATGAGTCCGTCTCATCGACGATGCTGACGTCGGCGATCTGTTCACGGGCGCTTGAGTATAAAAGTTGCTCCTCTCCGCGTCTGTATGGGTGCCGGTCCGGACACAGGGGATTGAGCGCCCGTTTGGCTTCAACAAATAGCTCTTCATCGTTCAGCCGGTCGCGCGCCAAGTTCGGCCGCTTCGAGCGCCGTCTCTGCTCCGCGCAGCAGGCTTTCAAACTCCGACAGGAGTTCCTGGTGCTCCCGCCGCGTTCGCTCAATTGACTTCCGCGCCGACAAGCTGAAAATCTCACCTCTTGGTTTCAGCGGCTTGCCCGAGATGCGGTGGTGCACAACCGGGTCCCAGATGAAATACATATGCAAGAGAGGCCGCATGTAGGCCCCGGCGATCTCTTTCGTTCTCCATCTCTCGACCCGCAGCGCATCGAGCGCAATGACTTCGCTCCGTTCCGACCGCTGCCCGGCCGCATACTGTTCGAAGCAGATCACCCAGGTCTTCCACCACCTCGAAGCGGAATTGCACTCTCATGCTCTGCTCTGGCAGCGACCGCAGCAGTGCTTCGAGCATCAGCTTGCCCCGGTCCCGGCCTTCGTCACTGGCAAAGTACGAAGTCAGCCCCTTCATTTCGTACCCCGCCACAAGAGAGCCGTTCGTGCGGACAACGACGTTGTCCAGGTAATCGCGGACCGGAAGCTGCTCGCACAAGGCGGGATCGTGGAGTTTCCTCTCGTGTTTTTCAAGCGTCAGCGGCACTGCCCTATTCCTCCCGTAGATATGCGGTCCTGATTTCCCGGTCGCGCGCCACGGCGCAGTAAGCGCGAGGTTTCCCGTACCAGAAGGCGAGATCGCGGACATAGCCGCGTGGCTTGCCGTACTTGAAGGCCATCAGCACAGGCACCATGAACAACGGCACTCCGTACTGCAGAACAAGGTTCATTGGCATGCCGGCGATTTCTCCTCCCACAAAGTGGCCGACGATATTCATCACGGCTGCCGCCCCAAGCACGACGAACAGGTCTTCAAATTCCAAAAACATGAACGTCACCCTTGTTTGCAAATTCCGATTCACTGGTGTCACCTGCAATGCCATTGTTTGAACTCCTTTCCTACGGCACGCCAGCAGTGCCGTGTTGAATCCAGAACTCTCCCAGGCGCAGCAAGCCCGACAACCCGAAGCAGCACATCGCCGCGACCAGGTTCCGTACCCAGGCCTCGCCCACCGTCATCCGTTCGAGCAAGCCGGCGTAGTGAGTTACTGCCAGCACCACTTGCAGCACGCCGTAAAGCGGGAGAAGAACATTGCCGACCCAGTTGACCAGCGTCAGGATCGAGATCCAGTAGCGGTCCGGATTGTTCCAGGCCGCCTGGTTACTGAATGATTCGAGCGCCCGCAGCAGTCCCGAGCACATCAGCGATGCCAGAGCCGCATACGCCAGGTGTTGATAGTTTCGGCCTTTGGTGAAGTTAAAAATGGCGGCGGCAGCGAACAATCCAGCCACGGTCGGCATGATGACGTTGCCCAGCCAGCTCGTCAGGTTGAGCATTCCATTCGCAAAGTTCATTGCCATCACCTCCTTCTCTTCATCAGCCGACCATGGCCAGAACCAGCTTCCAGATGGCCGAAACACTCAAGAACGCCAGACCCGATCCAACCAGCGGCATGAATGGCCGGTGACGCGCGTAGTTAAAGATCGCGCCCACCACGGCCAGACCCGCCGCTTCCGGAAGAATCGTTCCTGCCAGGAAGTTCCATGCGGACGTCAACATGTCCGTCGTCGCGAACTCCGTGCCGCTGTTCCAACTCTTCATTAGCTGGACCATGCCCGAAGCAGACAGCAGAAAGATAGCGGCGATGATCGACCCGAGCGGGTTATGCCCTTCGGCCTGCATCAAGTGCCGCCTTAAGCACACAGAAAGCAGCGAGCACGGGAGTCAGCCTGGCAACCACAACATTTGAGACAAAGCCGGTAAAGCTCGTCTCTACGCTCGTGACCCATGGACTACTGATGTTGCCGCCCTGTGGGGGCATTGAGATTCCTTGCGCCGCAAACCAGGAAAGGAACTGGGGCAGCGTGAGCAAGATCACCGACCAGAGCGCCCAACGTTGGAAACGCCCTCCGGCTTGAAAGTTCACGCCGCCTTCCTGCCGCAAAGCGACCCCAGCCAGGACCATGGTGCAGATTGCGGCCGGAGCTGCCATGTCAAATAGCAGTTTCATCAGATCGACCAGGATTTGCGGCAGCGTCATTGGAAGAGCTCCCCGGTGTTGCTACTGCACGCCCCCTGTGCCGTTTTGGATCCAGAATTCGATTAAACGTGTGAGACCCGAGACCACTAGCAGTCCGCCCGCGGTAACTGCCCAGCGCGCCACTCCGCGGCCTTGCGAATAGGCCACCACAGCCATCACGACGGCCAGCGCTGCCCCCACAGGCGCTATCACGTTGCCCACCCAGTTGACCAAATTCAAAACTGTGCCTTCCGGCTGCGCCGCCGTCTGCCCCTGCACCGCCTGTCCCGTCGCCGGCGCGGCTCCGAGGTTCTGGGCGTAAGCCACCAACGGGAGAAACTGAATGACAAGAATGGTCAAACAAATAGTGAGAACGAAGCGCTGCCGCCTCTTTTCCCAACTCGACAATTTCATACGGCTCCTCTTCTGCGGTTGCGTTGAGTGAATCTCCCGCGTCGCAGGCGAGAACATAGGTTCGTTTCAAATTTCGGGCAAATCGGGAAAGGCTTTTCCAGGTAGGGCAGAAGGGAGATTGAAAGGGCGGCTCTCCTAGGACAAATTCGCAAACGACCAGGCGCGTGTCGACTGCAATTGAATCTAAAGGGTGCTCGCGTGAACGTTCGTCATGTCCTACTTGGAAGCGGAAGGTTTATCAGATGAAAATAGGTTTGCGTTTGGTGCATCTCACAACGGGAGTCTCAAGGCAAACCTGCGGCAGAAAAGGCCTGCTGACGAGATGGACAAATCTGGAGACATGTTGTCTTACGTGAACGACTCCCTTTCTTCGGTGCGATTCGGCTCGTTTGCAGTAGCCGATCATTCAGTCAAATTGGATGGCGAACGCGAATCTCCACGGAGGACGGCTTCAGGACCGAAATGGCTCCCGCGTAGGCCATGATCCGCCCGCAATGACAGCAAGCTCCCAATGGAGTTTCCAACTAGCCGACTCCTGGCCCGGCATAGTTTCCGATTAGCCCGTCATCAAGGCGCAATCTGCGGTCACAAAGCTCATTGCGCCTGTGGTCGCGACAGGTGCTAGTCTGGCGTAGCAGCCGATGAACAACCGTGAAATCCGGGCAGCTTGGAAGTATCACGATGGCACGAAGCACTCCTACTGGAGTATTCGTAACCATCCGCACGTTCTAGACTGGGCGAATCGGCCGCAGCCTTTCAAAATCTATCCAAAGATAGAGCCGTCTCCGCTGCCCCGGGATGTGCCGCAAACAGGGGTGTCGGCGCTCTCCGCGATTTCAGAGCGAGAGCCCTCGTCGCGGACTGAATCGGTTCCTGACCTTCAGGATCTGGCCCGCATCCTCTATTTCTCGGCGGGGATTACCAAACAGCGCGCATATCAGGGCGGAGAAATCTACTTTCGCGCCGCAGCATGCACCGGAGCTCTCTACGAGATCGAACTGTACGTCGTGTGTAGCAATCTCCCGGATTTGGGTGCCGGGGTATATCACTTCAATCCGGCGGATGTATCGCTACAGCTTCTACGACAAGGCGATTTTCGCGGAAACCTGGCTCACATGACGGCGATGGAACCGGCACTAGCTCACGCGCCCGCGACTATCATCTGCACCGGAACCTACTGGAGGAACGCTTGGAAATACCAGGCGCGCACCTATCGACACTTCGGTTGGGACAACGGCACCCTGCTGGCAAACATGCTGGCGGTGTCTGCGGCTTCGGGGCTGCCCGCCGAGATCGTGCTCGGGTTCGTGGACGCCGAGGTAAACCGCCTCCTCGATCTGGATACGCGGCGTGAGGTTTCCTTCTGCCTCGTACCGATCGGGCGCACGTCGGAGAGTTCGCTGCCGGGACCAAGAGAGGCCCCGGCGCTTGGCTTGGAGACAATCCCGCTTTCACAACACGAGGTCGAATATCCCGCCATGCTTGAGATGCACGATGCGTCTTCGCTTGAGTCTGTAGAGGAAGTAAATCAGTGGCGCGCCCAGCCATCAGTCCCTCCATCTTCCGCTCTGGCGGGCGAGGCAGTTCGCCTTCCGCGCCTGCCGGAAGAAGAACAACCGAAAGATACGATCGAGCAGGTGATCCTGCGCCGCGGTTCTACCCGAACGTTTGATAAGGCGGCATCCATTACACTGGCACAACTTGCCACCATTCTCGACTCCGCCACGCGGGGCCTTCCGGCTGACTTCCTTGACCCTCCAGGCGCGCAGCTTAACGATCTTTACCTGATCGTGCATTCAGTGCAGGGGCTCAAGCCGGGCACATACATCTTCCGGCGTGAGCCGAGCACCCTAGAGCTTTTGAAGGAGGGACAATTCCGCGCCGAGGCCCATCATCTTGGTCTGGGGCAAGAGCTTCCGGCGGACGCCTGCGTGGACATCTTCTTTCTCGCCGATTTAAAACACATTCTGGAGCGATATGGAAACCGCGGCTATCGGGCCGTGCAACTCGAAGCGGGTGCCATCGGTGGCAGGATCTACCTGGCTGCATATGCTCAGCACCTGGGTGCTACCGGGCTGACGTTCTTCGACGATGATGTAGTTAACTTCTTTTCCCCACACGCAAAAGACAAAAGTGCCATTTTCCTGCTCGCGATTGGCAAGCCGCTGAAACGCAAACCACAGTAGGGCCAACTCCCGGATGCTCGGCAAACCGGAAGTAATCGCGAAATCCGGTCTGTGCGACGGCGTTTCTGGTGTTAATTAATCAGCGTCTTCCTCGTTGCGCCTCTCGGTCGCTTTCATCATCGCGTTGTTGTACTCGACTGACTCAGTTCGCGCTGCAGCTGTAGCAACTGTCGAAGTTCCTCAGCGTTCGGCGAGTCAGCTAGCTGGGTACTGTGCAGCCCTGATTGGGTTCGAGCCGCGCTCGACTTTGGTGTCTGCTCCAGCACAACGTAGATCGGAGTATCGGCCGAGATCGTGACTACGATGTGCTGGGTCACTGCCATCCTCGATATTTGCTCATCACCGGCCTCGCCGATGTTGTTGCTGACCCTCTCTCGCACAAGGTCCGACTCGCTTAGAGGCTGGTTCAAATTGCCGCGTCCGAGCAAGGTGGCCCCAACCTGGCCGATGCCCGACAATGACCGGACCAACACGTTCTTACCCGTGTTTTTCCCCTCGACTTTTCCCTTGAGCGGACGCATTTCCAGATCCGTGGCAACGGCTTGGATTGGCATGGCCGCACCATCGGGCATCATCAGTGAGTCGAACTCGATGCGCACGTAGCCTGAGCGGTCCGCGTCCTGCAGGTGTCCAACCACCCTCGCCCCAGCGGGGACAACGATCTCCCCGTCGCGCTCGTAGTTGTACTCGATCACAGCCAGCACCGGAGTTCGCACCGCCGTGCTTGCGGCTGATTCCAGGCGCGCCCGCAATCGCGTTCCTGTGGCCAGACCTAAGCCAATATCCGGTCCTGGGTCACTGGATATTTCCTCGCCGCGAGAATTGCCTTGTAGCGCAGAAATGCTGCGCACATAAACTAGCGAGGACTTTTCCATCGCGTCACGCTCCGTCTTGCCGGGGTCAGGAACGTCAGCCACATTGGTTGCGCTTGTCTGCGGCTGGTAAGGCGGCGCTTGCCAGTTCTGCTGATCTCCGAAGGGCGGTATGGATGCTAGCGTTCCGTCTGTACTTCCCGGTCCTACACGAGGCGTACCGGGAGTTGGCCGTCCAGTTGCCGTCCGCTGCAGATCTCGCTCGTTCAGAAATCCTTCGTGCGTCTCTTTTGTGGCGGGCCGACCAGAATCAGTGATAGGAAACAGGCTCTTATCACCAGGCGTGGCGCTGCTTTCCGACGTCGCGTCCTGCGTGGTGGTGGCCGCACCGTTCTTTGATTTCGGAACTGGGTGCTTGCCGGGCATCGACGTAGCAACGAAGATCAGCAAAGCGACTACAAGCGCGCCGGCCCCGATGATCACGAACCGGTTCTGTTGGAACTGCTGTCTGGTACGCTGCTTTGCTCTTGTCGCGAGTTCCGTCTCCTGCCCGAGTGCGTCTCCGACGGCGGGTGCGGCGATGACCGATTCGCTTGCCGCTGACTCTTGAATCGTTGAACCGCTTCCGTTGCCGCTCTGTCGGTTTGGTTGAATCATTTCGTCGCTCCTTTTGCCGGGGCCACAAACGCAATCGGCACCAGGACCGGGCGGTCCACTTCTTCCGCTTGCGCAACCTGCAGTAACAATCGTTCTCTTGATTCCTTGAAGGTGGGACGTTCGAACATGACAACTCCGTCCGCCCTTGCACCGGGCGCCAGCCGCCGCGCGGTCATTTGGTAATCCTTGATGGCCACCGGCTCGGACTTAATCGCCTTCCCATGTCTGGCCTTTGATGTCCCGGCAAGTTGTATTTGTGGCGGCAACAATTCGATCGTCCTAGGAGAGGAATTGAGAACGGAAAACATTACTGTCATCCGCTCGTCGGCCCCGGCAGCCCGTCCCACTGCAACCCGCAACTGTTTACCCTCCCAGTGCGGAGCCTCAAGTCTTTGTTGTCTGAGCAACTCCTGTTCGTCACTGACGGTCTTGCCTTGGGCATTGCTAATTGGCGGGCTCTCCTGTGTGAGGCTCTTTGTGTCACCGATGACGAAGCTGGAATGGCTCGGTCCGATCAGAACACTACGTGGCTGCTCGTATTTCAGAACGTAATCGACCGCCCCGCCGCGGTCTGAATTCCCTTCGCTCACCAGGCTTAAAGAAACTTCGTGCCCCGTCTTGGTGGTAATCAGCGCGTTCGTCTCGGCCGGCTTTGGGCTGGTCGGTTTGAAGAAAACCAGCTGCGGCTCCGCCTCGGAGTGTTCGGCCTTGAAGGCCCCGGGATCTCCCAGCACGACGGAGCTGACCTCCTCCGGCAGCCGGACGGAACTGACAAACCCTCGTCGCAAATGCAGGATGGTGACGTTTTGCGGGTCCAGATTCAGGGTGACAATTTGTGCCTTTGGCAGGCCAGCCTGCGCGGCTGCCGCCTGCGCAAGCGCGGTCGTGAGCGTTATCAGATGCACCAAACGCAAACAGATTTTCATCGCATATCTCTTTCCGAAGTGTTTTTCTCAGACTTGGCTGCCGATTCGACTTGGCGAAGATAAGTCGCTCTGATTCTCGACACATACGCGACCACGTCCGGATTGCGGTACGTCAGTCCGCGCCTGCCGATCACGTGTTCGCCGGCATAGTAGGCGGCAGCTACGAGCCTGAGATCGTTATGAAACAGCTGCATCAGCCATGCCAGGTAACGCACGCCACCGGAGACGTTTTGATTGATGTCGCAGCGGTCCCGGACTCGCAAGCGCTGGGCAGTCGTGGGCATGAGTTGCATCAGGCCCGCCGCGCCCTTGGAAGAGAGCGCGCACGCGCGCCAATCCGACTCGCGCTCAACAACGGCGCGCACCAATGGAACGGGCACACGGTAGTGTTGCGCATAGGCTGCAACGTAGTATTCGGCCTCAAGCCGGGTCGCTGGTTTCGGCGGTCGTGCCCAGCAACTTGAGACCGCGCAAAGTATGAGTGCCACGGAGAAGCCCCGGTTCATGCGACGCTCCCTTGCAGAGTTTCTGTGCAGTATTGCTGTGCGTCGTAGACCAGACTGGCAAAACCATCTCGCAAGAGCAGCTTTCGCCGATCAGCCTCGGTCTTGGCCAGCAAGGGCAGCAGCATGTCTCTCATTTCTGCCGTGACTCGCTCAGCGCCGAGGACCTTGAGTGCCTGCGCCAGGTCCAGAATTTCCGAGACGGACGGCGGCTTCTCCAAACTCCATCCCCGTAATGCCTTGGCAAGCCCCGCCATTCCGGCATGGAATTCGTGGCTGGAGTCTGGTGTCCTTAGCGCGACAATCTCCGCCTCCCGCTCCGCGGTGGGATGTTCAACGCGCAAATAAAAACTACGCCGGCGAAGAGGATCGCCGATGCGCCGCTCTTCGTTCGAGGTGAGAACGACGAACGGAATGCTCTTGGCCTGCATTGTGCCGAGCTTCGGAATGCTGAGTTGCCACACGCTCAGCAATTCCAGCAACAGGGCCTCAAAGGCCTGGTCCACCTTGTCCAATTCGTCGATCAGCAGGACACAAGGCCTTTCACATTGCAAAGCGCGCAGAAGCGGGCCGGCGCTGAAGAATTGCTGACTGTGCAGTTCCGTCCGCACAGACTCCCAATCAAAGTTCGCGGTCTTTGCTTTGAGTTCAACGCAAAGTCTCTGGAGAGGCTCGTCGAACTTGCCAATCGCCTTCTCTTCATTGATTCCTTCGTAGCACTGCAGGCGCTCCACGGTTGTATCTGCGGCCTGTGCGACAGCGTAGGCGAGTTGCGTTTTACCGCTGCCTGCGGGCCCTTCCAGCAGCAATGGCTTCTGGAGCCTCGCCGCCAGATACACCGTTGTTGTGGCAATCGAATCGGCGATGTAGCCGGTCGACCTAAGCCGTTGCACTGACTTCTTCGAGAGATGAAAACACCCGTGACTCCTGTGCCCGAGACGAATTTCCCGGTCGCGAGCGTCAAGAACGTAATCCGGAATGAAATTTCGGTCAAATCGCATCGATTCCCCTGAGTTTTGACCGAAATCGGTGTTCGGCGTAGAACCGGATCTTCAGCAGTGGTTTGGGAGTTGACTATGGCGAACTCGGCTTATCGGTTCAGTTTGGGACGCGACAGTGTCTCTGGAGCGGCAAAGATACTGCAGACGCTCGATTTCTAGAGCGAATTGGCAGACTCTGCGTCCAGCAGTCAATCGCGTTCTAATCGATGGGACTTTTCAACTGAGATCGCTACGGGTGGTGACCCAGTCAGGCACACTCGAATCCTTGCTGCTGTACGTGCGGTTATCTGGCACAACCAGCACAGTTCAAAGTGGTTACGAGTAGTACACGCGGCCACATGAGCCGCCGCTCATAATTTGGCGTCACCCCAATCACCGTGCCATCGGTGGTCTTTGTTGCAACGCGCTAAATGATTGCGCGGCAACCGGTTACTTGCACGCGTCACGCGACCTGTTAAATACGCGAAAAACGCCGCGTGAACCCGTTTGACCGATTTCTGCTTCCAGTTTAGAACCCGATGATTGGCTGGGAGATCAACTGGACTTTAACCCAGCGTCGCGGTGTGAGGTGATGCTCCAATGATAGAGAACGCCAATGAACCTATTAACCTGGCAACTGAGGAAGTTAAAGAACGAAAACAGGTTCAGAGTCAGAGAGACTTTGAGCCACTGCTAGACACCGAAGAAGCCGCGAGGCTTCTCAGAATGCACCCTCGAACTCTTCGCACGAAAGCACGACGTGGATCAATTCCCGCCGTCCAGGTTGGAAAACGTTGGCGCTTTCGTGCCTCCACGCTGGATCGTTGGCTCGGCAAACTCGCCAGCTGATCATCGGCACGGTGAGGAACAAAAAACATCTCGACCGAAACGAATCGCCGATCTATTCTGACGGTGTCCGCCGACACCGTTTAAACAAAGGAGAAACTTTGTTTAGACGGACACGTTACCAACACGGAAGCGTCGAACGAGAAGAGCGGAAGAAGGGACCGGCAGTCTGGGTCTACCGATGGTGGGAAGAAGACATCAACGGGAAGCTGGTGCATCGCAAAGCACAGGTTGGGGATGTCAAGAAATACCCGACCGAATCTGCGGCACACTCAGCAGCAGACGCTCTTCGGCTAACCATCAACAATCGCTGCGAACACAGGAACCTGCGGCGAACCACAATCAACACGCTCTGGGAGCACTACTCTCAAGAGGAACTGCCTCTCAAAGCCTTATCCACACAGGATGCGTACATAATTTACGCAAAGAACTGGATTGTCCCACGCTGGGGCAATCTGCCACTAGAACAAGTCAAAACTGTCGAGGTAGAGCGCTGGCTACGGGCGACCGGAGTGGCGGATGGAACCAAAGCCAAAATCAAGTGTGTGATGTCGGCTTTGTTTTCGCACGCCGTTCGGTGGGAGTTTTGTGGCCACAATCCCATATCTTCAGGGATACCGGTAGGGAGCTGGAGGCAAGCGAGGCCCGAGCACCGGCGTACGGATCAGCGCCAAACGTCAGAGATCCCCCTTGGTTTTGTCATCGGAACAGGTCAAGCTCGGGTTGGCAGAACTGGAGTTTCGGGATCAGTTGCTCGTGTTTCTAGAAGGCGCCTTGGGTATACGTCAAGGCGAACTTGGGGCGCTACGCTGGCTGTCGTGCGATTTCGACAACATGAGCATCAGCGTCCAACACTCGTACTACTGGCGTCGAGGTGGAAACCTGAAGAGCACAAAAACGGAAGCGTCTGCAAAGCTGTTGCCGATGCATCCAAGCCTGAAGCATTCCTTGCAGGAGTGGAGATCGCAAAGTCTCTACAACAAACCGGAAGATTTCGTATTCCCTTCCGAAAGACTGCGAGGCAGCAAGCCGTTAGATCTAGCTTCAGTCCTGAAGAAGAAAATTCAGCCTGCATTCAGACGGATCGGAATCACGGGTGTGGGCTGGCACACCTTTCGGCACTCGGTTGGAACCATGCTGGCGGAGATGGGCGAACATCAACTCACAATCCGCGACTACTTGCGGCACAGCAACCTTCATGTCACGAACAAGTACCTGCAGGCGACATCGAAGACCAAACGTTTGGCGCAGGACAAATTGGTCGACGCGATTTTGCCGACGGGTATTTTGCCGAAGACAAACCTAATCCAATGAGCGCTGTTTGGAACCGTTTTCGGATGGGACCATTCTCGTTCGGCGCTTATCGTCCCCTAACATCCCCTGATTTGCCGGACGCTAGGGTTGCAAGTGCTTGAAAAGAATGGCGGGGACGACGGGACTCGAACCCGCGGCCTCTGCCGTGACAGGGCAGCGTTCTAACCAACTGAACTACGTCCCCAACTTGTTTTCTTGCCTTTATCGGAAACCCGCGTGTTTAGCGGCTTTCCTCAGGTTCAATCGATTCGCCTGCGTCGTGTTGCAACCCCGTAGAACCAAATTCCGAAGTTAACGGACACCATGCCAAACCGTTGTCCACAAACTGTGCTACAGGCAAACACCAACCCAGAGCAGCTGTCCCTGCCCCGTGAATGGATTGTAGCAGAGGAAATTCGAGTTGGTACAGGATCAGACCGAGCTCTGCAGCAGAGACAGT
This sequence comes from uncultured Acidobacteriota bacterium, assembly GCA_963820895.1. Lineage (GTDB taxonomy): Bacteria > Acidobacteriota > Terriglobia > Terriglobales > Acidobacteriaceae > Sulfotelmatobacter. The sequence continues at coordinate 487,956 of CAWGBW010000005.1, read as the reverse complement.
TCCTTATCGACGGGGGATTCGTGGCGCGGGTTGGTGCTCTGCTGGGCTCGAAGAGTACCAATTCCATCTCGCCCGTGAGAAGACGCACTCACTTTTCTTCGTCCGAACATTCGTCTGGGCGCATCGTCTTGCAGTACGTCCTCTTTTTGGGCGTTCCTTTTCGTTCGTTGTTGCCCGTGTGCTCCAGTGATGGCACTCGTGGTGTCGGGTTTGCTGAATAAACAAGCAGCCGCAGAACTGGGCATCAGCGAAATCACGGTTAAGTCGCATCGAGGGCAGGTCATGCAAAAGATGAAAGCAAATTCACCCGCGGAGATGGTGAGGATGGCGGCCAACCTCCGGCCCGCGAGTCAGGTGGATTCACTTGGCTTGATATTGCCCGATTACCTGCAGAGACGCCGCTTTTGCAATGGCAAGAGCCTTTGGGAAATCGACGACCGATACAGCGAAGAAAGAATTCCGCGACAAATTCCAAAAGATCGTCGTAGGTCAACTCCACTATGAATGGAATCGAGCGGGCTTCGCTTTACCGCTGTAAAGTTAGCGGCCCACCATTTGACCATCGACCATCCGCCAGATGCTCAACGGATTAGCTTCTTTCAATTCTTCTGGCAGCGCTTCGTCAGGAAACCCCTGATAGCAGACTAATCTGGCGAACCTCTGAATCGCACGCGTTCCAACGGATGTGGACCTGCCATCAGAGTTAGCAGGATACGGGCCTCCGTGAACCATGGCAGGCGAGACTTCAACTCCGGTCGGAAAACTGTTGAATACAAGACGTCCCACCTTGGTCTCGAGAATCGAAACAAGATCGGAGAAATCACGCAGATCTTGATCTGTGCCGTGAATCGTTGCCGTCAGATGTCCTTCGAGCGCGCGAGCAATCTGCAGAACCTGTTCGCGGTTGGAATGTTGAACCAGGAGAGTTGTGGGTCCGAAAATCTCTCCTGCAAGATCGGACTTCAGGAAGACGGTCGCGTCCGTTTCGAAAATTGCGGGATCGGCGCAAAAGCCATTGGCGGCTTCTCGAGCCGGCGGTTCAGCTGTGAGGGCGACGGCAGACTCACGCTTGCGTTCAGCCAGAGACGAGCCGTACGCAGAATGTATGGATTTGGTTAGCAGGTGGAACTGCGGAGAACCAGCGACCAACTCTTTTAGCTTTTCTTTGAATCGATCTGTTCTGTCATTTTGCGGGATGACGATCAGCCCCGGCTTTGTACAAAATTGACCTCCACCCAACGTGAAGGACGCATGTAGGCCAGCGGCAATTGTGTCTCCACGTTCGTGGAGGGCGCCGGGCAAGATAAATACCGGATTCGTGCTGCCCATCTCCGCGTAAAAAGGAATCGGCTCGGGGCGTGACGCTGCCAGATCCATCAGAGCTTTTCCAGCGGCATGCGAGCCAGTGAAACCTCCGGCTTTGACGGATGGGTGTTTCACCAGTAGTGATCCCACCTGAATACCGGCGTCAAAGAGAAGTGAGAATGTCCCTTCCGGAAGTCCGCACTCACGAACACTCTCTCGAATCATTCTGCCCACAAATTCGCTGGTTCCGGGATGCGCGGGATGAGCTTTTACAATGACAGGATTTCCGGACGCGAGGGCCGATGCGGTATCTCCCCCAGCCACCGAGAATGCGAGCGGAAAATTGCTGGCTCCAAACACCACAACCGGTCCCAGCGGTCGGAGCATGGATCGAATGTCTGGCCGGGGTAAAGGCTTACGATCCGGGTCAGCGCGATCAATTCGAGCATCGACCCACGATCCCTCTTCTGCGACTTGCGCAAACAACCGGAGCTGGCCACAGGTGCGCGCGACTTCTCCCTGCAAACGTCCCGCAGGAAGCGCTGTTTCGAGCCCAGCCCGCTCGACGATGTCCCCTGTGATGCTTTCGATCTTCTCAGCAATTTTTCGAAGGAAAGCTCCGCGGACCCGGCCTGAGGTGAGGCGGTACACATCGAAAGCCTCAACCGCCCGCGCAACGGCCTGCTGAATTTCCTCCACATTGGCTGAATAAAAAGCAGGCTCGATCTGCTGGCCCGTCGTCGGATTGACCGCATAGAGCGGCCCTGCCGAACTCTTCCCGTCACGGAAACCGATCAATGATTGGCCGAGCAGAGATCGATTCGATACCGTGGCAGCGCTGTGTACATTATTTTCTGTCTGAGAAGGCATAATTCCCTACATTCTGCGGTTTGGATCGAAGAGCGTTGCTGATGATCTGTTGGGCCTGCTCCAGTTCACTACCCGCCAGCTCGAGACGTGGAGGACGAACTCGAGAGTTCCCCATTCCCGCCTCTTGTTGAACCAGTTTGATGAGTTGCACGAAATTCGGCACGGTGTCCATTCGCAACAGGGGCAGAAACCAGCGATTCAGTTCAAAAGCCTTTTCACTATTTCCCGCTGCCGCCAAGTCGAAAAGAGTCACTGATTCGCGCGGCAGCGCATTGGCCAGGCCGGCAATCCATCCTACTGCGCCCACTGCCACCGCTTCCACGATCGCATCGTCGACTCCCACCAGGATCGCCAGTCGATCGGCCAGCAGAGCGCGAACGGCCGTAACGCGCCGGACATCGGTACTCGATTCCTTCACTGCTTCGAGGTTCTGCTGCTCAGCTGCAAGTTCGGCAATCTGTTCCGGCAAAAAGTCGGTGCCGTAGGCAACCGGATTGTTGTACAGCATGCACGGTAGTGAAGTCGCCCCGAAGACCGCCGTGACGTGCGCTTTCATCTCGCGCCAATTACCTTGGTAGACATAGGGAGGCAAGACCATTAGCCCGTCGCATCCTAGCTCTGCAGCCGACTTCGCCAACGCGACAGCTTCCGCCGTCGATAGCGCCGAGATCGCTGCGACCACGGGACCACGCCCGCGAGCAGCGGCCACGCAGTTACGCATGATTTCTTTCTTCTCGTCCAACGAAAGAGTTGCCCCTTCTCCCAGCGATCCGAGCGCTACGATTCCAGCGCATCCGTTCTCGAAGAGCCAGCGGATGTGTTTCGTCATGAAGCTGTGATCGACTTGCAGGTCGTCGGTGAAGGCGGTAGTAATTGCCGGGATCACGCCCTTCCATTTCATCCGTGCTCTCCTATCAAATGACGGCACTCGGTTCGTGCTGATCGATGGAGGCCGTCAGGGTCTCAATTCTCGCGGGAAAAATCGGAGGCCGCAGCGAAACTGGATTCCATTCGAAAAGGAACTCAGTTGCGGGTCCGCAGATTCTACCCTGACATGGCCCCATCCCGCATCGCGTATGCAACTTCGCTGACCGCCATGAATTGTGAGGACGCAAGCGGGCGTGCGTAACGTCTTCGCAGCGGCAAACAATGGTGTCCGGTAGTGCGAGGCTTTTCAACTCAGGTCGCAAGCAAAACGTTTTGGTCAGAATTTTCGCGAATTTGCGCGCCGCTTCGCGTCGCACGAAGAGCAACTTCGCGTCTGCTTTATGTCCGGCGGCTGCCAAGCCGGCTATCTGCCCTTCAAGGAGTGCAAGGTCCACGCCACCAATGCTGGTCGGTTCGCCTGCGCAATAAACCGACTCAACACTTGTCTGCTGGAAATCGTCGACCCGCACAAAGCCATTTGCCGTTGCGCAGCCGAGCAACACCGGCAATTCGATGTTGGGCACGAGGTGAAAGCCACAGGCCAAATAGTCGCACGCAATGGTCTTAGCGCGCCCGGCATGCACGATGGTCACGGCCTCCAGTTTTTGATCTCCGTGAGCAACTGCCGGCCAACTATTGCTCAGAATCCGGTTCCCGCCAACGTCGAACATTAACTGCATTCCCTGCACAATCTTCGACGGCCAGCGAGAAATTTCGAGACCAAACTTTGCCAAGCCTGCCCAGCCTGCTTGCTCACAGATCGCCAGTATCCTGGCACCGTGCTTTCGTAGATACGAGGCAACCGCGAGGAGCAGCGGTCCGGTTCCGGCGATCACGACGCGCTTACCGCGAATCGGCAGACCCGCTTTCACCATTGCTTGCAGGCCGCCAGCGCCCATGACATTGGGCAACGTCCATCCGGGAAACGGTAGAAATCTTTCTCTCGCACCCGTCGCCAGAATGAGTTTGTCGTAGGCAAGTTCACTGATTCCATCCGATGCCTCGCCGAGAAGACGGCCCGCCTCGGGCTGATGCACCACCCGCATGCCAGAGAGAATAGCAACTCCAGAGTTTTGGATTCGCCTCAGCCACGGCGCACCGTGCGCGTGAGAATTATTGGTTATTCCCGTTCGCCAAATCTGTCCGCCCAGGTTGAGATTGTCATCGACAATGCCGGTGCGTAGGCCGCACTTCGCCGCGGTGCCCGCCGCAGCGATGCCCGCTGGCCCACCGCCGACCACGAGCACTTCGAAACGAATTTCCCTGTTCGAACTCACTTCCCTGCTCTCTTTCGTCAAGTTTGAGTCGTAACGGACATTCCTTCTTCGCAAAGCGTCTGACAGGTTCGGCAATGCTGATTCGCATTGATCACAGCGCGACATTCGAAACAGATTCCCATGCCGCAGAGCGCCCCGCGAGGCTCCCCGGTAATCGAAGTCCGACAAGGTTGGTCCGCTAACATCATGGCCACTGCGACGGTAGTTCCGGAAGGAACCACAACTTCAATTCCGTTCACCTTCAGTCGGACGTCGCTACGCATGGACTTGTTCCTTCAGATTGCGTGAAGGCAAATACGCCTCGCTTGGAATCTCGGGCGTCTTTCCCTCGATAAGGTCCGCCAAGAGATGCGCGGTACCTAAAGAGGTTGTGATCCCCAATCCTTCATGCCCGGTCGCGAGAAACACAGATTTGTCCGTGACGGAAGGGCCGATCAATGGAAGCTTGTCTGGGGTTGCCGGCCGAAATCCAGTCCACGTGCGAATGGCTGATAACCGGCCAATTCCGGGCATGTACTCCTGCGCTCGCTGCAGCATGCGAACCAGAATCGCATTATCAACATCCGTGCTCTCCGATCCATATTGGCGCGAGGAGCCAATCAATATCTGCCCCGTGCGACGCGGCTGAACGTTGAACGCCACTGAATCGGAACTCACGGAATGTGCGCTTTTCAAGTATCCGAGTTCCACTAGTTGATGCCTCACGAATCCGGGATAGCGATCGGTAATGACCAGATGTCCTTTTCTCTTCCTGACTTCAATGCCTTCCGTTAGTTCGGGTGAAGAAGCTCCCGCAGCGTTCACAATGAAAGCCGTGGAAAACTCGGAACTGTCTTCCATCCGCACAGTTCGGTTGCCCATTCGTTCAACTCCGGTTCCGAGATGAACGTCGGCGCCGTGTTCCCGTGCACGATTCACAAGGAAGGACGCCGCGCACGGCGGATACACGACGCTGTCACCTGGAACAAGAAGTCCACCAAGCATCCCCGGGCGCAGATTCGGCTCAAGTTCATGGAGCGCTTGTGCATCGAGCACTTCGGCAGAAACTCCGCGCTCGTTGTAGTAGTCGCGCTTGCGTGCAACCTCGCGCATCTCGTCCTCATCGCTTGCGATCCAAATCGTGCCACATGGGTCGTACTCGACGTCGACCGACAACTCGGGCTTCAACTTTTCCCACAGTTGCTGCGAGTAATGCGTCAGCGAGAACTGCGCGGCCGAGTCGTCCATGACAACGATATGGCCCATGCCGGCAGCGGTTGCACCGCTGCCAATCATGTCTTTTCCGATGATGAGAACCCGCATGCCGCGTCGAGATAGTTCGGCCGCGCATGCCGCTCCGACGATTCCGGCGCCGACAACGATAGCGTCGTATGCCGGCTCACTCATGTACGGATGCCCATGCAGAGTGGATCCATCGGATCGAGAAGCAATTCTGCCTCAGAATTCACGAACGCTGAGCCCTTGATGCTCGGATACACCTTGCCACCGGTTACCCTAACGCTGCCTTCGAATACACTTCCGACGATGCTCTCCTGTTTCCAGGTCTGGCCTTCTTTGAACTTGCCGTCCGCGTAAAGGCAAGCCAGCTTGGCGCTTGTGCCCGTGCCGCATGGAGAGCGGTCGTACGCTCTTCCCGGACACAAAACAAAATTCTTGCTGTCGACGCCGGGAATTTGAGATGGACCGAAGAGTTCGATGTGATCGATCTCTTTCCCGTCGATGCCCGAGATCCCATTCTGACGAAGTGCCTGTCGTATAGCCCAGGTGAAGTCTGTCAACTGCTCGACGTTGGCGAGAGTCAGGTCCATCTGGTGATCACGCACCAGGAAGAACCAGTTTCCTCCCCAGGCAACGTCGCCGTACACCGTTCCGTACGAAGGCACCGTTACCGCGACATTGGCGGCACTGCGGAAGCTCGCGATATTGTGTACGGTGACCTGGCGGTCGTCATGCAGGACGGCGCTCACGGTTCCCACCGGCGTTTCGATCTTGTGCTCACCCGGGACAATACGATGCATGAAGTGCAACGTCGCAATCAGCCCGATCGTTCCGTGGCCGCACATGCCCAGATAGCCGACATTATTAAAGAAGATGACGCCTGCCGCTGACTTGGCATCCTGAGGCTCGCACAGTAGTGCTCCGACGATCACATCGGAGCCTCGTGGTTCATTGACTACGGCGGATCGGAAGTCGTCGTGTTGTTTCTTAAAATTTTCGAGACGGTCCGTCAGTGGACCTTTCCCCAAATCCGGGCCGCCTGCGACAACAAGCCGTGTCGGCTCGCCTCCGGTGTGGGAGTCGATGATCCGGATGCGCTGGATTTTGTCAGTCATGCATTCTGCTTGTCAGATTTTATTACCGACTGATCCCTTTATCGCCTGCAACGGCTGCTAATTTCCACTTGCGGGGCTCCACCCTCATCCTAACGTCGATCGAGCCGTCTTGACGAGAAACGGCGAGTGAATGATGATCTCGTTGCTTCGCATTTCGAACAAAGGGCCTTCCCCATTCATGCCATTCATCGCTGGTTGCAGACGAATGAAAGTTGTAGCACCTCTCATGGCTTCCATCCTTTTATTGCTGCTCTCTCTATCCTTATCTTTGCAGTCCTCGAGCCAGACAAGGCGCGATGGAGAATTGCGGATATTCTTCGTCGATGTCGAGGGCGGCCAAGCAACCCTGTTTGTGACACCTGCTAAAGAGTCACTCCTGATCGATACCGGTTGGCCCGGCAATGACAGCCGTGACGCCGACCGCATCATTGCCGCCGCAAAATCCGCCGGATTATCCAAGATCGACTACGTCCTCATCACGCACTTCCACACCGATCACGTTGGCGGACTTCCCCAACTGGCGGACAGAATTCCCATCGGTACGGTGATCGATCACGGCGACAATCGCGAGAGCACGGATGCGCCGACTGTCGAGGGTTGGCAAGCGTACCAGCGCCTTCTGTTGGCTCATAAGTTCAAGCGGCTTACGTTGAAGCCCGGCGACAATTTGCCAGTCCATGGGCTGGAAGCCACAGCCATCAGCTCCGACGGCGCAGTTATCGATCGTGCCCTGCCCGGGGCGGGAAACGAAAACCCAGCTTGCAAAGCTGCCGAGCATTATCCAGCAGATCAGACTGAGAATTTGCATTCGCTGGGCACGCTGATTACTTTCGGCAAGCTCCGGATTCTCGATCTGGGCGACCTCACCCGCGACAAGGAAATGGAACTGGTCTGCCCCACGAATAAGGTCGGCGCCATCGATATTTACGTCGTCTCGCATCATGGCTGGTCTCAAAGCAACAGTCCGGCATTCTTGAACGCCATCGCTCCACGAGTTGCGATCATGGACAACGGTGGCAAGAAAGGAGGTACGCCCTCCGCTTGGGAAAATATCGAAAAATCGCCGCGCCTCGAAAACATGTGGCAGTTGCACTTCTCCGAAGAGGGAGGGAACGCGCACAACGTACCTGCGGAGTACATCGCCAATCCCGATGGCCCGGATGCAGGCCACTACCTGGAATTGACGGCTTCGCCCGACGGCAGCTTTGACGTCCTGAACTCACGGACAAAAAGCTCTAAGCATTACGCGTCGCACTAGCTCAATCGAGGGCTACGACCTCTGCATAGCGAGCAATTTCAAAGTCTTCCCAACCATTTTTGGCAAACGCTTACCAATCGGTCCCAGAGGAAGTGAGGCGTCTTCTTCGTCGACTAGGGGTCCACACACCCTAAAAGCGTTTCCCACTTTCCCACGTTTGGACAGGCACGCAGCAAACGATTACTCTAACACTGCAGCTTCGCCAAAAAAGCATAACCTCTCAATCTGGCAAACTGCATAGCGTTGTTTGCGAGGGCACGGTCGTGCCAAGGAGCCAGAGAAATGGCCATCGTGGCTGGAGTTGATTTCGGAACCCTGAGCGTTCGGGTCTCACTCGTGGACAGCGATCGCGGATTACTGGATTCCGCGCTCGCCGAATATCCGCTACACAGAAAACGCGAAGATCCCGAATACGCCACGCAATCTCATGCCGATCACATGAAGGCCCTTGCGTCGGCCACCCGTGACGTTCTCAAGAAGGCCAACATCCGTGGCGACGATGTACAGGCGATCGCGCTCGACACGACCGGATCTTCCGTCATCCCCGTCGGCAAGGACCTTCAGCCGCTTGGTGAGTACTATCTTTGGTGCGATCATCGCGCCAAGGGTGAAGCCGCGGAAATTACCGAAGCCGCGCACCGTGAGAAATTGGAGGCCATCGAGTGGTGCGGTGGAATTTATTCCTCCGAATGGGGATTTTCGAAGCTGCTCCACTGGCTTCGCAACAACCCCGAGAAGCGATCCGAATTCGTCTCTGCCTTCGAGCATTGCGATATGGTGGCCGCGACCCTGTGCGGAATCACGGACGCCAAACAGGTGAAGCGCAGCGTGTGTGCGATGGGGCACAAGTGGTTGTGGAACGCGCAGCTCGGAGGACTTCCGCCCGAAGACTTCCTCATCAAGGTTGATCCCCTTCTCAAGGGCGTTCGAAACAAACTGGATGGCGACTACGCCACGTCAGACAGAATCGCCGGGCATCTCTCTGCCTACTGGGCTGAACAGCTTGGCCTCAAGACTGGCATTCCCATACCGGTGGGCGCTTTCGACGCTCACTGGGATGCGATTGGGGCCGGGTGCCGAACTGACGACATGGTCAACGTGATCGGCACATCCACTTGCATCATCGGGATTACTCCATCGGTGAATCTCGTACCTGGTGTGTGCGGCGTGGTTCAGGGGAGCGTGCATCCGCTGCGCACGGGAATCGAGGCAGGGCTCTCAGCGGTCGGTGACATCTTTAACGCGATTGCTACGCGGGCGGGCACCGATGTGAAGACATTGAGCGCGGGCCTGGAAAAATATAAGGCGGGACAAACCGGATTGTTGCGCATGACCTGGGACAACGGCGACCGGACAGTGTTGGTCAATCCGAATCTGAGGGGCGTCACTTTCGGCTGGAATCTGCAAAGCACAGCGCAAGACGAGCTATTCTCTGCCATCGAGGGCACAGCGTTTCACACGCGCGTCATCCTCGATCGGATGGCAGGCAACGGCGTTCACATCAAGCGCGTGATCAATGCAGGCGGCATTCCCCAGAAAAATGAGGTACTGAATCAGGTGTATGCAAACGTCCTCGGACGCCCGGTCCTAGTGCCCAGCAAGAGTGTGGTGAGCCTCGGCTCGGCGATCTTTGCATTTCTGGCTGCGGGAACGTTCAAGACGATTGAAGAGGCGCAGGACAAAATCTGTCCGCCCAATCGCGAGTTCACGCCGGACGACGCAGCGCGCAAGATTTACGAAAAGATCTATCCCCTGTACAACAAGGCGTATTTCAGTCTTGGCCAGCCGAAGGGCGGCAACTTGGGCGACATACTACCGACATTGATCTCGGTCGCAGCAGCCTCATCGATTCAGTAGGAAACTGTCCTTCGGAATGCGCTGCGATATGGCTCGCCCTGTTGGCCTCAGTACGCATCGCACAAACAAATGTAAAGACTTGATTCCCTCTCTGGCTCCGCTAGGTTATTTCCTTCTTTCTTGTTCGATGTTCTGTTTTCTCTTGCCTAAATGTGATTTCAATCACATCCTGTGCTGTCGTCAGGAGTGTAGCCTGCCAACTTTGCCGGCTGGCCAGAGCAACAAGAGGCGTTGAAGTGCGACCGTTACGGAGTGCATCGCGTTGCACCGCCTAGCCGGCGGGCATGTAGGCGGGGAGCCTCAAATGCACCAGGACGTGACGTGCAAGCTGTGTGAAAAAGTCTTCCGCGTAGAGAGACCTTCCGCGCCGGCGGTGTCCAAGAGCGCTTACCCGGCTCAATGCCCGCACTGTGGCGCGGTAAACGCCGTGCGATGGCCCACAACAGATCCGTCCAAAGATCGGAACTAGCAAAAGGTGGACACTATGACATGCAACAAGAGCCCATTGTTCCGCTGGACGCTCGATAACTCTTAACGGCGTCGACTCAGCCCCTGTTCGTCGCAGCCTTAGATTGTTGTTGCTTGCCGAGCAGCAATTCAATCAGCTTTAGTCCGACGAAGTAGTTCGGGGCCACGGAGTTAATGTTCATGATTTTTTGATCATGATTGCAGAATCTGGACTGGACCCGGAAATGTCGCGTTTTTGATTTGGAACTGACGCAAAGGAATAAAAGTGGGTAGACCGTTCTTCGGTTCAACCAACACACCATCCTTACGAATCTTGAGCAGCGGCCTGTCACCGTCCTTCAACCAAACCGCTTCAGTCCCCTTGTCGAGGTTCTTAGCCCAGGTTTCAGCAAGGTCTCCACTCGCGCGGTCCAACAGGAGCTCCATCTTGTCGTCGCCCTTAAGAAACTTCTCGTTGCTGATGCCTAGTTTCTGACCAGAGTTGACGGTGAGAAAGATATTGGTTGTAAGAACTCCGTTTCGCCGAACGGCCACTCGATAGATCGACTTGAGATCGGAATAGCGGCCGCTGACGCTGCCATAAATGCTTTTCGAGACAAAACCATGTTCGTAAATCTCGGCTCGCTGAGTCGCTATCTTCAAGCAGAATGCGAATCCCGCAATGCCAAAAGGGATGAGTTCTACATGCTCGATCGAGCACAACGGCCAATGAAAACGGGGTAGGCTATCGGAGCCGTGGACGTACGAGGTCGTTCGCCTTAGTGGAGCCTGAGAGCCCGCGGATGAGTTTGACCCTGGATGCCGTTGAGAACAACGGACTGTCGCCCTCTCTTCGGAGAGGAGCACGCGAGGGAGACTTTCGCGATTTGTGCATCCTTACGTCGCACGGCGGAAGGAGACAGCTATGGAAGTTTTGTATCCGCGGTGCTGCGGGCTGGATGTGCACAAGTCCTCCATCACTGCTTGTGTTCTGATAGCGCAATCGGGCAAACCGCTGAAGCACATTCGCCGCTTCGGATGCACGACCCGCGAGCTTCGAGAGTTGGTCGTGTGGTTGCAGGGGTTTGGCGTTGAGCACGTGGCGATGGAATCCACGGGCGTTTATTGGAAGCCGGTGTGGAACGTTCTCGAAAGTCATTTTCAGATCGTTCTGGCAAACGCCCAGCACATCAAGGCAGTTCCGGGACGCAAGACGGATACGAAGGACTGTCAGTGGATCGCGGAACTTTTGCAACACGGACTGCTGCGGGGCAGCTTTATACCCCCGTTGGTGATTCGCGATCTGCGTGATCTCACCAGGGCACGAACTAGCTTGTCGCAGGAGCATTCTCGTATCGCAAGCCGGATTCAGAAAGTGCTCGAGGATGCCAATCTCAAGCTCGCAAGCGTTGCCAGCAATACTCTGGGTAAGAGTGGCAGAGCGATTCTGGCGGCTATCATCGGCGGTGAACAGAGCTGCGAACGACTTGCGGACCTCGCTCTTGGGCACCTTCGCGCCAAGATCCCACAATTACAGGCAGCGCTAGAAGGCCACAATTACAGGCAGCTCTAGAAGGCCAGGTGCGTGATCATCACCGCTTTCTTCTACAGAGCTTGCTTCGCCAACTGTACTTTATCGAAACTGAAATCGAGTTGTTAGACGCTCGACTCGATCAGCTCGGGCAACAGCACCTGGACTTAGCGGAGGCGTTGAATCGTTGGGTGACGGTTCCCGGGGTGGATCGTGTGGCGGCTTGGAGTTTCATCGCAGAGATGGGAGCAGATGTTAGTCAGTTCCCAACTGCAGCACATCTTGCTAGCTGGGCAGGGGTGTGTCCCGGAAACAACGAGAGTGCAGGCAAGCGGATCAGCAGCAAGATCCGTAAAGGCAGTCCCTGGTTGCGTCGTATGGCGTGTCAATCCGCATGGGCTGCGGCTCGCACGAAGAACACCTATCTTTCAGCTCAGTTTAAGAAGCTTGCTGCTCGTCGAGGCAGAAAGTGCGCCGTCATCGCCGTTGCCCATAGCATCCTGGTGATCGGATATCACCTGCAACGGAAGCGCTGCGCCTACACCGATCTGGGCAGCAATTACTTCGACCGACTCCACGCAGAGGGTTTGAAGCGATACCTAGTCAAGCGTTTAGAGAGCCTAGGACACTCAGTCACTCTCCAGCCGCGTATCGCCTGAGCCAAGTGTTTTCGAGGGAGCAAGGCGCCTGCGTAATTCCCGCCCATGGTGAGCCCGACCCCACACGCAGCAATTGCTGCGCAAATCACAACTCCGAAGATGCCGTTAATCCGGTTGGTATTTACGAACAGTAGTTTTCCCATATGGCTTTCGTTTGTCGAGTCGAGGCTATCCCGCACTCGTCGACGTATTTTTCAGGAAAAGGACCCCTCGTTCCAGATGACTTAAGTGTGGCACTGCCGCCTGACCTAGCTCTCTTTATTTCTCAACGTAATCCGTGTGAAATTTGCCGTTGCCGTTGAGTTGAACGATCACCTCACCTTCTTTCGCCGTAACAAAATGAGGTACGCCGGCCGGGATGACGATGAAGCTGCCTGCGGGGTATCCCTTCAGGTTTGTAGGGTTGAATTTCGTTCCCTCGCCCAGATACCAGTTTCCTTCGATCACTGTGACCAGTTCGTCCTGGGGGTGCGTATGCGGCAGGACACTTTTGCCGGCGGGCATCTTGACTCGATCGACCCACACATCGCCCCGACTGGAATCCCCGAGCAACTGCGCTCGCTCGCGGCCGTCGGTGTAGTACGACGGGGTGAACCATCGTACTTGTGAAGGGGTGAACGCGACTATCCCTTTCTCGTTTGTGCCGGCCAAGGTCAACGTGACTAGCGCAAAGATCGATACTGCGAGTATGAGATTTTTCATCACCTCTCCTCTCTGAAAGAGCATTGTCGCGGCAAGCGTCGACGAGCGCGCTTTTCAGAAGGATCTTACTCCGGATCGACACTGGGATAATGGATGTCCCTCAATGGGTTTATCCAGTTCTTGTTCGCTGATAAGACTCGACTGGCGGTACTGTTCTGCTGCACACCATGGGCCGGGCCGAACTTCCCGACCGACTTCAGCGGACGCAGCCGCGCCGCTGATTCGAGCAGCCGAAGTGATAACGAAGAGTGGGGCAAGCTCGTAAGCGAGCAAGGACGCAAGATTCGCGAAAAAGCATGGCGCGCTGCCGGTGGTCGCACCTTCGAAGATGCGTATAAACCTCGCAAGTGAAAATTGGGCGCACAGATTCGCGTCGGGTTCTGACTCCTCTCGATGCGGCGGGTTGTTGCGGCCCACAGCGAGGGGGCTGTCTCTCTTCCTCCAGCTCCCTCGTCCTTCTTATCACTAAACTAAATTAGTCCGACTCAGTGTCCTCCAGTGAAAAACTCTCTACCGGGAGGTAGCTGACATTGGGCGCGTTGTCCGGATGGACAGGCTGACTGGCATTGTTTGCGTGGTAAAGGAGCTTGGTGTGATGAACATCGCGGAAAATGTCTCTGTAGACGATGCACCCAATGAGGTAGCGGAAAGCGGTCGGGAGAGCCTGGCCCTGCTTGCTAAAGGCAGAATAGTCTAGCTTAAGGGGTGAGTTGGGAAATATCGCAGGAGCGCCGAGCGGCTCTTGGGATCATTAAAGATATCTTCGTTTTCCTTGCAATATAAGCGCTCGCGCCAAAGCACTCTGACACCCATACCCGCACCAATTTTGAAGAGTACGCTCACCCTCGTCGCTGGGGTGTGCCCGTAATTTGAAATTTGAGGAACCACTGTCCACGTCACTATCTGATGTTCGCCTACTCCATTTACATTTTGGTCTTTAATCGTGATGCTTCCGTCGACGCTGATCCAAGCTCGTTCGGATATGGTGAAATTGTGATTTGAATCCCGCCATTGGAAAAACGTGATTCCTGCATAGGCGACCGCCGCGAAGAACGCACACCAGGCTGCCCACCGCAACGAGTCTTGCACACGATACTCGCGATCGCACTGAGGACTCTGGGCTGACCTAGGGCCGTTGGCTGGTGTTGTTCCTGTAAGGACGCCCAGGAGATAGGCGACGAGGATACCCATAAGGCGGAAGAAGTCTAGCAGAGTGATTCGATCTCAAGCTAAAGGTAAAACGAAGAGTAAAACGGACCTTTTCAAGCGCTCTCACACTCGCTGTAACTCCATGAAAAATATGGTGGGCAGTGCAGGGTTCGAACCTGCGACCTCCTGCTTGTAAGGATTGGTTGAACGGGAATTCAACAACTTGCGCCAATTACCGAGAGTTGCGGCCAATTGTGAAAGAGTGTGATGGGACAGGCACTTAGAAGCATAGTCATCGCAATTGGTCTTTCTCGGTGGGGAGTGCTGGTGGGCACAAAATTGGGCACAGTCCGGAAGAACTATTTCCGCTTCTCAGGCGTGAACCGTTCCCCACAAGCTAGTCATTCTATCTCGCCTATTTTGGATGGTTCGATCTCCATTCCGCACCTGGGGGCAAACGGTGTTCATGCAGGCAAAAACTTTCTGAAGGTCGATCTTCTTTCGGGGAGGGAAGGCAGCGCCTATATTAGTGCATGAGAAGATAGAACCAACCGAAAGAACCTACGCGGATAGGCGAGCGGCCCGATGAAAGACCACGAAACGTGGATGGCTCTGTGCGAGGAGCGTCCAGGGGCAGGATCCGAAAAGCCTTTCCGAATTTGTCGCAGAAATTCTCAGACTCACTGAGAGAAGCAACGTCTTGCAGATCGCATCGCGGCCGAAGAGAAACCCAAAATAGGGACTTCTAGCGAGCGAGCCTGCTGCAGAATCGCCAGGAGGTTCGCAAAGATCGCAATGGACAGCAGTGCAAAAGCACTCCAAAGAGCGTTCCTGTAAGAACCTCAAGCACCTCCTCGAAACCGATTTGCACCGACTGAACCGGCTCCTTCGGAACGCTGGCGGAAACTGCGGCAGCCCCCGATGGGCATTGCCCCATAAGCGCTAACTTAAGGAGGAATTCCTTGCGATTTGCCCGTCGCCTCCATTTTCTTGCTGTCAGCCGCGCGTTTACTCGCAGCGTATCTGGGTGTCTTTGATTCTGCAATGCCGACGACCGAGCAGTGTTGATTCTGATAACGTACTAGAAGCCACGATGCCGGAATGGGCATATGTTCAAGTGAACGAATGCGACAACAAGTGATTGCGCTTTTGGCCGTCTCGGGAATAATTCTTGCTTTTCATCCGGGGATGACATCGGAGACAGACGGATGGGTGAGCCGCCACGAAAGGTCTACTCGCGTCGGTTCTAACGCAGTTGTTGCAGCGGAGCACTCTGCGTGGAGGGACTACGCTAGCGGTCCGGATGGAGCTCAGTATTCGGCGCTCGACCAGATCAATCGATCAAACGTCAGCCAGTTGCGGGTTGCGTGGAGTTATCCAACCGGCGATGGGAGCAAATATCTGTTTAACCCTATCGTGGTCGACAGAACGATGTACGTTCTGGCACGTAATAACTCCATCGTGGCGCTCGATGCCGCCACGGGACGCCAAGTGTGGGTTCATCCCAACGCTACGAAAACTCATCTGATCACGAATCGTGGCATCAACTATTGGGAAAGTTCAGACCACTCCGAGGGCCGATTGCTGTTCGCAGTCGACAACTTTCTGCAGGCGATTGATGCTCGAACCGGTCAATCAATCATGAATTTCGGGGTGAATGGCAGGGTCGATTTGCGAGATGGCCTCGGACGCGATCCCGAGAGTTTGACCCTGGTTCAATCCACGACACCAGGTCGGGTCTTCGAAGACCTGCTAATCCTGGGATCTGCCACAAACGAAGAATACGAGTCTGGTCCGGGCGACATTCGCGCGTTCAACGTTCGAACCGGCCGCCTGGTCTGGACGTTTCACACTGTGCCGCATCCCGGAGAACTTGGGTATGACACTTGGCCGAAAGACGCGTGGAAGACAGTGGGCGGAGCCAATGCCTGGAGCGGGCTCTCTTTAGACGTCAAACGCGGCATCGTCTTCGTTCCGACCGCAAGCCCGAAGTACAACTTCTACGGCGCCAACCGAACGGGTGCGAATTTGTTCGGTGATTGTCTGCTTGCGCTTAATGCGCGAACCGGAAAATTAATCTGGTATTTCCAAATGGTGCACCATGACATTTGGGACTACGACAATGGAACGGCTCCGATGCTTTTGACTGTCCGCCACGACGGCAAGATGGTTGATGCGGTCGCCCAGGTTGGAAAAGAAGGTTTCGTGTGGGTGTTCAATCGTGAAACGGGCGAGCCGCTCTGGCCGAATCGAAGAGCGCCCCGTCCCCGCATCAGAGATGCCCGGCGAGGAGACGTGGCCCACCCAGCCATTTCCGCTGAAGCCACCTCCGTTTGGCCGTCAGAGTTTCACCAGCAAAGACCTGAGCCCGTTTCTGGACAGTGAGGAACGCCAAGAGATTGTTAAGACACTCGAAGGAGCACGGAATCAGGGTCTCTTCACGCCGCCCAGTGTAATCAATACTGTCGAAATGCCCGGAAATAACGGCGGTGCCAATTTTCAAGGTGCTGCCGTCGATCCTGCACACGGTAAGTTGTTCGTTGTCTCGAAAGATCTGCCTTGTCTGCTCAAGTTGGAACTGAACTCGCGAGGTGAGGCTCCGGATGCGAGCTTGCCGAAAGGCCGTTCCCCGGAAGAGCGCGGCCGGCAAGTTTATCAATCAAGGTGCAAATTGTGTCACGGCGCCGAATTGGCAGGGCAGCCTCCGGCTGTGCCATCTCTCAATGACGTAGGATCGAGACTAAGCGGGGATGACGTGCGAGCCATTGTCACGCGCGGACGTGGCTCCGATGCCCGCGATATCCTCTCTGTCGGATGCGGCGTTAGATTCGCTTGTGGCGTATCTGTTCCATCCAGAGCGCGTGACCGCATCTGCTCCGGAAGAAGCTGCCGGAAATATTCCCGGTGGAACCATCTCGAATGCTCCGCCCGAAAAGCTCCGCTATCGAAGCAGCTTCGGTTTTATGTTCGCGAGCAGCGGATTGCCGGTGATCGCGCCGCCCTGGACGACGCTTACGGCTTACGACCTCAACGAGGGCACAATCGAATGGCAAGTGCCTCTTGGCGAAGTTCCCGAGCTGGCTGCGAAAGGCTTCAAGGACACCGGTTCGCATTTTCCCAAGGTTGGCCCCGTGGTGACGGCAGGTGGTTTGATTTTCACTGGCACACGCGATCGTAAGGTTCGAGCCCTCGATTCCGCGACGGGGAAAGTCTTGTGGGAGGCGGAGGTGGAAGCTGCGGTCGAGGGAATGCCGGCCGTATATCAAATCGACGGACGCGAATATGTCGTATTCTGTGCCGCTGCGCAGGCGACCACGCATACGCACGATGTCGCCGGCCATCCTGCCCTGCAAGCGTCCATTCCGGGAGCGTACGTCGCCTTTGCATTGCCCGACGGTCGTCGGAACAGTCACACACGACTGGAACCTTGGTGATTAATGCAATCGTTGGAAGTGAAAGTCCAACGCTTCAACGCTGTGCTAACGACGAGCCACTCCGATGCAGAACGCTCGGCTTCGGCACTGTGAGCCGAAACATCAGGATCGCCAGATTGACCCTAGTGAGCATAAAGAGCGCCCGCTGAATTTTCATAGCTTTTCCTCCCAAACAGACATTCCAGACCTCCCCCGCCGGGTGACGGCTCGATCGCATCTGCCTATAATTTGGAAACAGCTTTCCGTCTCGAGCCGTTATGAAGCTTGCAGCAGTGTCTTTCATTTTCGTGGCGTCGATTTTGGCCTACCCGACGCCACAAATCGATAGCTTAGCTCTCAAATCCCAGCAGGCTAAGCAACTCATGGCCGAAGGGCATTTCCAGCAGGCGATTTCGTTGTACCGCGAATTGAATAAGGCGGTGCCCAACAATCCGGGTTTGAAGTTGAACCTAGGCATGGCCCTGCACTTGGCCGGCAAAAAACGGGAAGCCATCCCGGAATTGGAACAGGCGGTGAAACTAGATCCGCAGATGGCGCCGGCTTGGCTCTTCCTCGGGACCACGCGTCTGCAGTTGGGCGAGACGGTGGCGGCTGTCAAGCCACTCAGGACGGTCCTCGAACTCCAACCGGACCAGCAGCAGGCTCGCCAGATGCTCGCAGGTGCACTGCTTTCCCTTGACCGAGCGGAAGAAGCGACAGTCGAATATCACAGGCTCACTGGCGACGACCCGGAGAATGCCCAGGCTTGGTACGGCCTCGGACGCTCTTACGAATCGCTTTCGAGCAGGACTTTCGAAAAATTGCAAAGATCCGCTCCAGAGTCGGCTACGTACTTTCATTGCTTGGGGAGGCCCGACTGCGCGAGCAGCAATTCTCCAGCGCCTTCTTCCTTTATCGCCTTGCGCTGGAGCGCATGCCTACCTTGCGTGGCCTGCACAGCGGCTTGGCGGAGATTTATCGGCGAACCGGACACTCTGAATGGGCAGAAACCGAAGAACAGCGGGAAGCCAAGCTGCCATTCCTTGACTGCCACTCTGCGACGCCGGAGTGTCAGTTCAGGGCGAGAAAATATGACGAGTTGATCGCGGCCGCAAAGTCGGCAAATACGCCTGAATCTTTCTACTGGATAACGCGTTCCTACAATGAATTGGCACTAAACGCATTCGACCGTCTCGGTCAGTTGCCGCCGTCTGCGGAGCTGCATGAACTAAAAGCTCACATTTACAACAGCCAGAAGAAATATAGCGAGGCCGCCAGCGAGTGGCAGAAAGCCGTGCAGCTCTCGCCCAATGATACGCAGGTCAAGAAAGAGCTAGCCATCAGTCTGAAGCTCGGCGAAAACTACAGCCAGGCTTTGCCGCTGTTTCAGGAACTTCTACAGCAGCAGCCCAACTCAGCTGAACTGAACTACCTTCTGGGAGATACTTTGCTGGACCTTCAGCGACCAGTCGAGGCCATCCCATTGCTGAAGCAGGCCGCCACTAGGGATCCGAAATCTCTGGCTGTTCACAAAGCACTGGCACGGTCCGAACTAGCCACCGGGAAGACCCTGGACGCAATTCCCCACCTTAAGCGTAGCGCTGGCCAGCGATGAAGACGGCACACTCCACTATCAGCTCGCACAGGCTTACCGAGCAACTGGCCAGATCGAGCTCGCCAACAAAATGCTTAAAGAATATCAGTCGCTGCAGCGCTCCGCGGCAGCCCAGGCCGAGGCGGCCAGGCAGGATACTGAGATCACCGCTCCCTGACTAGGAGCCACGCTTTCCCGATTACTTGGTCGGTTCGCGCACTTCGAGTATTTGGTTGGTCGTGATATCCCGTAGTACTTGTATAGTCCCACTGGGCCAGCGAATTTCGATTCGCTCTATCCTTTCCAGCTTTCCGGTTCCGAAGTGGACGCTGGAGGGGCTGGAAGAAGCGTATCCCACAGCTGTGGTTACGTGATTGAACTGATCGCCCAGCTTGATCTTGGCTCCGATGCCGTCACGGTTGCTGCGAGTACCGGTCAGTTTCAGCACAAGCCAGTGATTAGAGTCAGGGCTCACGTTCTGCCAGAGTTCGGCAGGCTCACCGAGTGCACTCACCACGATGTCGATTTTTCCGTCATTGTCAAAATCCGCGAAAGCAGAACCACGGTGGGCGCGCGCGAGGCTAAAACCCGCGTCCGCTGATACGTCGCGGAATGTTCCGTTGCCCAGGTTGGCGAAGATACTGTTCGGTTGCTTGTAATGAGTGGACTGGAACAGATCAATTAAGTCATTGACGTCGGAGTTGGCGGTGAACAGATCTTTCCAGCCATCATTATTGAAATCGAAAAATCCATTGCTCCATCCGCTGCGCGTAGTCGAGAGCTGTCCTAGTTGGCTCCCATGGGTTGCGTCCAGAAACGAACCCTTGCCCATGTTACGAAACAGAGGGAAAGTCTCGCCGGCCAATGCCGTCACATTGATGTCGCAAAGCCCGTCATTGTTGAAATCGCGAAAATCCGCTCCCATGCTGGCGATTGGCGCTCCGTTGTTCGTCAATGCGACGCCGGCCTCAAGAGCGACCTCCTGGAATGTTCCGTCACCTCGATTCCGAAACAAGAAGTTCGGCAAGTTGTCATTGGTCACGAAAACATCGGTGAAACCGTCGTTGTCGTAGTCTGCGAAAGCGAGACTCATACCTCTGCCAATGTGTTCTGCGATGCCAGCCTCTTTGCTGACATCTTCGAATGTCCCGTCCCGACGATTGCGGTAGAGTGTGTTGGGCAGTCCCTCGAAATATTTCGGATGGCAGTAGACACGCAAATTGCGCTCACGGTCACCACAGTAGCGATCGAACTCGGGAGTCCAGTGGGCGTAGTTGACGACGAACAAGTCCAGCCAGCCATCGTTATCGAAGTCGAACCAGCCGGCAGCCACAGACCACTTGTCGCTCTTGATTCCCGCTTTTTCGGTCACATCTTCGAATTTGCCGTTGCCCAGATTGCGATAGAGAATGTTGCGATAGACGCCGGCCACGAACAAATCCGTATGCCCGTCATTGTTGTAATCAGCGGCCGCGGCGCCCATGGAGTAGCCTTTGCCCGCGACACCAGCTTCTAGGGTGACGTCCGTAAATTTCATTCCACCGTCATTACGGTAAAGCCGATTGAAAAACTTCGGAGAGTCCTTTTCGAGGCTCGGAATTGCCGCACCGTTGGTGAAGAAGATATCCACCTTGCCGTCGTTGTTGTAATCGAAAGCCGCCACTCCTCCCGCCATTGTTTCGATCATGTGCTTACGTGGAGTCGGATTGTTCTGAAGCACAAAATCGAGTCCGGCTTGCCCGGCGACTTCACGAAAACGAATCGGAGAAAGTGCTGATGGCAACTTCAGATTGACTTTTCGTTTCGACTGGGGAACTAAAAGACCGCAGGCTGCGGACAGGAAATCTCTTCGAGAAACCATCGAGAAAGATCGGCCCACGGGGAGATTATTTCCGGATTCCGTGGAATCGTCTAGCTGGTGATGCCTGCTTCACTCAGCCCTACCCAGAACTAAGCGGTCGATGCGCTGGCTCACGTCGCGGAGATACGACTCGTCGCCCCCATCAAGCTCGGTGATCACGCTGCCCGAATAACCAATGTCAGAGAAGGCTTGCCGCACTGCGCTCCAATCCACATCGCCCTCACCCAGGTTCACCCAAGCGTATCCATCTTCCTTGCGTTTGAAATCCTTGAGGTGAACCTTCACGATCCGTTTTCCAAGAGTGTGAATCCAGTCCTGCGGATAGCCATACAACACAACATTCCCTACATCGAACCAGGCCTTTATCCAGGGACTCTGGAATTCGTCGATGTACTTCGCCATCTCGAGAGGGCTGAGCAGGAATTTGTTCCAGACCTCCTCGATCGCGATGACCACTTTGAGTTCTTCCGCGAGTGGAATCAAACTGCGGATTTCCTTTTGCGAGCGCTCCCATGCATCGTGATAAGAAGTCTTCGCGTCGACGACTGCAGGTACCAGCAAGACGGCGTCTGACCCCCAGAGCTTGGCATTGTGCAGAGAAGTCCGCATTCCTGCAAGACTCTTCTCCACCACGGCAGCGTCGCTTGAGGACAGGGGATACTTCCAATGATCCATGTTCATCACCGAGTCGATGTGAATACCCGCCGAATCGGCGGCTTTCTTGATCTCTTCAGCCTTGCGTGCATCTGCCTCAGTCGGTGCTTGCACGATCTCAAAGCCGGCATCTCGCGCCAGTTTGAAGCGGTCCCCATAGCTGAGCTTATCCGGCAACATGTCGAAGACCAGGCCCTTCGTGAAGGAGAGCGGCGAAGGTGGTGCGAGGACTGCGCCCCTTGAGAGCGAGCGGCCTAGCGCCGCGGGGCTAAGACCTGCTGCACATACCGTAGTTACCGAAGATTTCAGAAATTCGCGACGTGAAGGACGCATCTGCACCTCAGCCCAGCTTATTCAAATCGATCTTGGGATCCCAAACGTCCTTGGATTTCAAGGTTTCGTCCCAGCTTACCTCTCGACCGGTGTAGGCCGCTGCACGTGCCATCATGCACGACAAAGCGGATTCTGATCCCTTTGCCGCCTGATTATGAAAGTTCCCGCTGGTGATGCTCTCCACGAAGGCTTTTTTCTTTTCCTGGTCGGCAAGTTCCAGGTTGGAAGTAAAATTTCCTGTTACCGAAAAAGTCTGTGGCTCGGTTCCCGGCTTTGCAGAAAGAGGGTATTGCCACGGTTCGTCACCCCAAATACCCAGCGGTCCAGTGTAGGGTGATTGCGATGTACCTTTTGTCCCGAAAAAGCGCTCGGTCACATCCCACCAGCCCTTGGCAAATTGAGTTGAACTGAACGTCACGTCCACGTTATTGGGGTAATGGAAGACCACGTTGTAATTTCCGTAGACATCGCCATCATTGGCTGGGCGACCCTGGCGTCCCCCCGTTGCGGAAGCTTTCACCGGATGGTCCTTTAGAATCCAATTGCAGATATCAATGACATGAATATTCTGCTCCACGATGATGTCGCCGGATAGCGTTCGGTCGTAAATCCAATTGCGCAGTCGCCGCTCGATTGGCGACGCATTGGGCCAGGCTGGCCTGTCGATGTAACCCGTCAGGTAGTGAGCCTCTCCGCAAACAATCGTTCCGAGAGCGCCATTGTGAATGCGTTTCACGAGTTCCACAAACGGAGGGCAATCGCGAATTTGGAATCCCACATCGAAGCTCAGCTTGCCGTCCGCACGTTTGCCAATTTCCATTACCTTCAATGCGCCCGGAACGTCAACCGCCACCGGCTTCTCGAGATAAACATGCTTCTTGGCAGCGACGGCCGCCTCCAGATGTTGCGGATGGTAGTGGGGCGGAGTAGCTATTACTATCGCGTCCACTTCCTTCGAGGCTGCCATCCTCTGGTACGCATCGGGCCCAACAAAAAGCTGTGATGCGTCCAATGCTGCGTATCCTTTACCTTGTTGCATGTCGTCGAAATGTTTGCGCGCGATGTCCAGTTGATCCTGGAACATGTCGCCCAGAGCAACCACGCGAGCCCCGCTCGTATCGACAAGGTTTGTCGCATCCTCGGTCCCGCGGCCACCGCAACCCAGCAACCCTACGCGCACCGCTGAATTGGCCGCGGTACCGCGCACCAAGGTAGGTTTGATCAACATCGCGCCGGCCGTTCCCGCTGCTACGGCGATAAATTTTCGCCGGGTAACTTCATTTGATAGAGTCGGCATCTCTGGATCAACTGGCATGTGCCCTCCAAGCTATCCGATCAATTTTTCTAAATACATTTTGGCCGCGCGAACGTCTTCGAGTTGTTTCGGTCCGGAGATCTCCCGCTCAATGGTGACCGCGCCGCGATAATTGAGCTGCTTCAACCGCTCGATAATACGGGGAAAATCCACTTTGCCTTTGCCGATGGCAACTTCCTCCCCAAGTTGCTTGGGGTTCGTCGGCCACATGCCATCTTTGGCATGGATTCCTTGCACGTAAGGACCGAGCAGTTCAATGGCATCGACGGGATTCGCCTTCCCGTAAAGAATCAAGTTGGCGAGATCGAAGTTAACGCCCTGATTGTCCACCCCGACATCACCGATCGCACGCACGAGCGTGATGGGAGTCTCCTGGCCGGTCTCGTACCGGAAGTTCTGCCCGTTGCCCTTGCAATGAGTGGCGACCTCCCGAATCGCTGCGACGGTGTCCCGATACTCGGGATCATTCGGATTTTCGGGAATGAATCCGCAGTGCGTCTGTACGGCAGATATGCCGCACCGCTTAGCGAAGTCTGACGCTTTCTTGATATGCGCAATCCGGGCTGAGCGCGTCGCTTCAGGAAGCAGGCCGATGGTTAGCGGCCCTTGATAAAAGTCCCACACTTCTTTCCCGGGTCCACCGACTACCAGGGATGTCGCCTCGATTTGATACTTGCCGAGCAACCTGCGCAGCTGGCCCGCGAGATCTGCCTCGAACTCATCCACAAAAATCTGAGCGGTCGGTAGACCTAGTTCGTGGACCCTGGCGAGGGCGGCATCAGGATCTTTGCCGATGTCTATGATTAGACCGAGTCGCAGCGGCTTTTTGCCTTCATCGGCCACGATGGCTGGGATGGAACTGGCTGTCTCGGAGACAATGCGCTGATGAGCGTAAACACTGTTTGCCATCGCAGTGCCCTTACCGCTCACACTTGCCACCAGAGCGCCGCCAGAAGATTGCAGAAATTTTCGCCGATTCAATCGCTTCATGGTGCCGAATCGCAAAATTCTATATGAAAGCTAAGCAGATGCGGCTTCCTTAATTCTCCTTGATGGCAATGTCTTTCCATCGCATCTTCACCCCTCCACCCGTGTGAATCTGCAAGGCGATTACGCCGTCAGTGAATTTGGGGGCAGGATCCGTATAGTCCACAACCTTTACGCCATTCCCATGAGTAGTGATGTGAGAGCCGTGGACCGAGACTTCGAGGTCATTCCATTCGCCCGGCTTGAGCGCACTCTCGCCCTCTGCTGTCGGCATCGCTACCCAGCCACGCCCACCGCTCTCGTATAGCCCGCCCGTATGCTTGCCCTTGCCAGGATCGACCTCCACCTGCATTCCTTCGATGTCAGGGCCATGCTCCGGGTCGACCCCGATGATCCGGGAGTGGACAAACACGCCACTGTTTCCTTCCGCCTCGCCCTTGAACTTGAGGCGCAAGTCAAAATTCCCATACGTCTTTTCGGTCGTTAAGTAACCGTACTTGTTCGCTGTGCTCTCGCAAAGGATCGTCCCCTGATCCACGACCCACTTTTCGTCGCCATTCTTCTTCCACCCCGACAGATCTTTGCCGCCGAACAGAGAAGTCCACCGCGATCTGGCAGGCGTTTGGCCGGCAACTGCGAGCGTGAATAGCAACAGGACGAAAATGCAACGCTTCATGGTCCAGTTTCTCCGAGAAGCAAAAGACACCCACGGGGGCACGCCTTGCGTGCCCCCGAAGGTTGCATTTCAAATCAGAATGCCAATCGCAGTCCGAATCGAAACTGGCGCTCGTCGTTCTTGGCACTCGTGATCGTCAGGAAATCCCCACTGGTGAGGTCGCCACTGGGATTGAGAAAGTGGGGTGCATTAAAGAGGTTGGCGGCATCCGCGCGAAACTGGAATTCCACCCGCTCGGCGATCTTAAACGTGCGGAACAGGCTGAAGTCGAAATTTACAGAGCCCGGTCCCCGCAGGCTATTGCGGCCAACGTTGCCGTACCTGACATCCGTCACGGGCACGAACGCACTTGGGTCGTAGAAGGCGTTACCAGACCCAACTCCGCCAAGTTTGTGCGTCGGCCCGACCTGGTCAGGTGTTTGCGTTTGATCCACAGCGTTCAATGAAGCGCCGGATGCGGTTAACTGAAATGGTTGGCCAGAAACGGCGCTAAAAATACCGCTGGTTTGCCATCCGCCAGCGATCTTGGACGCGGCCCCTGAATTGGCCCACCGCTTTCCTGGGCCCAGAGGTAGCTCGTAGATATACGACATCTGGAAGATCTGAGGTGTGTTGTAGCCGGCCGGCCCTCGATTCTTTTGCAGAACGCTGGGATCATTCCAATTGAGGCCAGCCCAGCCATCGTCATCGGTCCAATTGATGGCTTTCGACCACGTGTATGCGCCCTTGACCAGGAAACCGTTTTTGAATTGACGGTTAAGGGAGGCTTGCAGCGCATGATAGTTCGCACTGAGGAAGCCCTGCCAAAATAAGGTACTTGCGGTTCGAAATTGGTACTGCGGTTTGTTGTAAGGCTGTCCCGCCGCTCCAGTGCCGGGCAGAGATGAGTTGACGTCCAAGTCGCCAAACTGGTGAACGGTCTGGGTGCCGACATATCCCACGGACCCGAGGAAATTGCCTGGCAGCCTGCGCTCAACGATTAAGTTCCAGGATTCGATATACCCGCGCTTCAACTCGCCCGGCCCGACGCTGCGCTCCAGAGCTTGAGGGGGCAGCGGGATCGTGCCGCTGCTGATATCAGGACAGCAGATTGGCGGAATACCGACCGGGATTGCTCCGCTCGGCAGCGGACTTGCCAGCGAGGAGAAGGATCCCGCAGGAGCAAAACTGTTCACTCCAGCAAAGTTTGACCCGACCGTGAACGGATAGAAGCCTCGCAGTGGTCTGGCGAGAGGAAGCGGATCAACGGTGATACCGAATCCGCTGCGCACGACCATTTTGTCGCTTACTTGATATGCCAATCCGATGCGAGGGGCGAAGAGCTTCTTGCTGGTAGTGACTCCAAGGTTGTCGGGATTCCCGCCAATCCCACCCAGGAGCACATTCCCGCTGACGAAATCGTATCGGTCGAACTTGGCGACGCTATCGCGCTGCATCAATGGATAGTATTCGTAGCGGAGACCCAGGTTCGCCGTCAGTTTGTTCGTAACGCGATAGCGGTCTCCAACGAACCAGCCGAACTGCCACTCCTTCGCGGTGGCCTTGATAAATTGATCGCTCTTGCCCAACCCACCTACTACCGTTCCGCCAGGCAGGCCCAGCAAAAACTGTGCCCAGGCGTTGAATTGATTTGGAGCAGCCGCGTTTGCATCATTTAAAGCTGTCGCGCCACCATCAAAATCAAATTCGCCTCGCGGACCTGATCCCAACTCCGGCTGCCAATGATTTAGATGGTGATGAATGATATCGATCCCGGCGCTAACCTGGTGCTTGCCCTTGGACCACCGCACATTGTGGGAAGTAGTGAAGCTCCAGTCATTGCGGAATGCCGGATTCCAGCCTTCGGGATTCCCAATATCTGCAAAACCGGAAACAGCGAAGAAAGGAAACCCGCTGCTGCGCAGGTCCGAACCGTTGTTTGTTCCTGGAAGGCCCAGCACATCCGAGCCGATGTTAGTTCCGTAATCCGGAGTCTTTCCGAACTCGCTCATGCGCGTAAAGCCCACGTTCCCGTCTACAACAAGGGTAGGGGAAAGTGTGAGCGTGTGGCCCACTGTAACGAGCTGCACGAACGAATGGAAATCGCCCAGGCCGCCGTCGCAAGCGCAGTCGCCAATCGCCTTACCCAGACTCGGCACGCCATGAAATAGGGACTTCATGGCGCTGTACTTGACGAAGATGCTGTGATTGGTGGTGCGATTCCAATCGACCTTGCCATCGAAGTCGTTGCGATTCAGGCGCTGGGTGGCTGAAAAGAAGTAGTTGTCGATATCGCCGGCTCCGGGCACGTTTGGCGGCGGAAGAAGGGCAATGATCTGCGCCGAAATCGGATTAATCGGAATGGCTGCTTGGTTAGGAAAAGGCGTGCGTCCACTGCCGTCAGCAGCCCCTGTGCTGGGATCATAGATTACGGTTGGAGTGCTAAGGCCGCTGAAATCACCGTTGCGAAGCGCCTGCGTCGGTACCGTAACCAGTCCAGTATTTCGGTTATCTCGTTCAAATGTTCCGTCCCAGCTTCCGAAAAAGAACAGCTTGTCCTTCTTGATCGGGCCGCCGAAGGTGCCGCCCATATCGTTCAGAATGCTCGTCCCTTTCTTCGGTTGCACCGCGGGTGTTTCGAAGTATTGTCTCGCCCTGAGGGCTTGGTCCTGGTGATATTCGAATAAGACGCCGTGGAACTGATTCGAGCCTGATTTGGTGATCACGGTGATAGCCGCGCCGCCGGTCATGCCCTGCTCAGGATCGAAATTGTTGGTAGAAACGTTCACTTCCTGAATTGTCTCTGCCGGGGGCACATACACGGTGTGGTGAGGCAGCCACACGAATACGTCCGCAGCGCCATCCACGCGAGTGTTGTTGTTGTTGCGGTTCGTGCCATTGATGTTGGTGCTTAGAGCCCGTTCTGGCGTATCCGCAATTGCGTTCTGAAATTGCCCCGGCGTAGCTCCAGGTACCAGGTTAATCAGTGTCTGATAATTTCGATACTGATTGAGGGGCATCTCCTGGATCGCCTTTTCGGAGATCTCCGTGTGAACGTCGGTCTTTTCGGTCTGCAGCGTTACTCCTTGCGCCTCTACCGTGACCTTTTCTGATACCGAGCCGACTTGTAAGTTGAAGTTGGTGTTAGTAACCACATTCGCACCAACGGTCACATCGGTTTGGGTCAGTCGGCTTGAACCCGGTCGCCGTCACCGTAATGTCGTAGGCGCCCGGAGAGAGATCAGTGAGCATGTAGTGGCCGCTGCCATCCGCATCGGTTTCTTTTTGAACGCCCGTGGCCTTGTTCACGGAGGCGAGATGCGCCTTAGAGACGGTGGCGCCGCTCTGGTCCGTTATCGTTCCACTTACCGAGCCAAAAAGCACCTGAGCCTCGCTGCGCTGAACGAATCCCGCCAACACGTAGCCGAGAGTAAGCAGAGAAACCAGAACAACTGATTTGGTCCTGATCATCGCCATATCCTCCTTGAAAACCGGTGGCGTGTAGCCAACTGCGGCGGACCTCATCTGGGCAACTTAGCCAATGGAATCATGCCAAGTTGCTTTTAGGACGCCATGCGAAGCATGCCATCTGAGGCAGTTATTCTTTTTATGGGTCCCAGAGCGGTTCGATAGAGTTGTGGGGAAACCTACGCAATGCAAGCAGCGCTTGTCAAGAAGTTAATTCGGGAGGCTGGCAAATCTTGCCTGCTAAGAACTTGTCTGGAAGAGTTCTGAACCTTAGCCTTGAGTTGAAATAGTACGGCCTGTTCCTTGACGGATCGTAACGATTTGGTCCGCATGAATCTTATCCCAGGCCTCACGCTGGCCGTCTGGCCATCGCACGATCAAGCCGTCGATGTTCGTGTTTCCTCCCAGACCAAAATGGACGCGGACATCACTCGCGCTTAGATAGCTGGACTCTGTATGGGCGCGACGCACCAGGTTTCGCCCTCGTTGACGGAGTTCGACGGTGGCGCCGATCCCGAAGCGATTTCCATGAGTGGCTTCCAGACGAACCATGAGCCAGTGGTTGCCGTTCAAAGAACGAATCTGGTTCAGCAGAAGTCGAACCGGACCGTTGTTGTTGGTAACCACGATGTCCACTGCGCCGTCATTATCGATGTCCCCGAATGCGGCGCCGCGACTCACCTCAGATAGGGCAAAGCGGGGCCGGCAGCGGCGGTCATTTCTCGGAATTTCTTTCCGTCCCCTTCGTTGTGAAACAACAAGTTCGGCAGGGCAAAAGGATAGGGGCGTCCCCGCAAGGACTCGATCCGGTTCACTGCACCATTAGCAATAAACAAATCGAGGCGACCGTCATTGTCATAATCAAACCACTCGGTCCCGAACCCGGTGTAAGGGAACGTCGGCAAATACAGTCCAGAGCTCCGCCGATGCATCGTGGAAATTGCCCTGCCCGTCGTTAACATAGAGATTGCTCCCTTCGTTGGTGAGGTTGGTCTTGAAGAGATCCTCGTCGCCGTCGCCGTCGAAATCGGCCGCCGTGACGCCCATGCCAGCCTGAGGTAATCCATCCGGACTCAAAGCGGTTCCCGACAGCGCGCCCCGTTCCTTGAACGTCCCGTTCTTTTGGTTCATCCAGAGATGCGACGCGGCTCCGTCGTTCGCAACATAAATATCGGGCCAGCCATCGCCATTGAAGTCGGCACAAACAATGCCTAATCCAGGGCCTATAGCGGCTCCGATCCCCGCCGTTGAAGTGACATCTTCAAACGTTCCGTCCCCTCGGTTATGAAATAGGCGCGTGGGCGCCGGTTGGTACATTTTCGGAGTACAGTAATCCCGCTCTCCCGTTGACGCGAAACATTGCCGGTTGCCTTTAACCGTGAAATCCAGGTAATTCGCAACAAAAAGGTCGAGATGACCGTCGCGATCATAATCGACCCACGCGGCTCCCGTGCTCCAGCGAGGATCATCGACGCCGGCTTTCGCTGTCACATCGGTGAAGGTTCCATCTCGGTTGTTGTGATACAGCACGTTGCGCCCAAAATTTGTGACGTAGAGGTCTTGAAAGCCATCATTGTCGTAGTCTCCAACCGCGACCCCCATTCCGTACCCGATGTGTCCTACTCCGGCTTGTTCCGTGACATCCACGAACTGCAGCTTCCCAGTTTCGCTGAGCAGGTTGCGGAACAGACGATTTCCCGGTTTCCATTCGGGTGGTGGCGGAAATTTCGAGTGACGTGGGTCTTGCGCTGCGTCGAAGGTCGAACCTTGAATCAGATAAACGTCGAGGTCACCATCGTTGTCGTAGTCGAATAGAGCGACACCAGCGCCCATGATTTCGGGCATGTAGTACTCTCCGATTGCACCTGTGAAATGGTGGAACTTCAGTCCGACCTCTGCGGCAACTTCACGGAAGAGTGGAATCTGAGGATTTCCAGAAAGACTAGCGAGCAGACCGTTTCCACCAATCAGTCCTATAAATAGGACGTGTAGGAAGCCACGGCGGGAAAAGCTGAATGGCTGCAACGTCCTTACCGAAGCCCCTTTCCCCTTTTTCACTGCGCTGCGCTCGCGCCCTCTAAGGCGTGCAGATCGCGATCAATGCTCAGCCAGAAGATCCGACTGTCCTCGCTCTGCAGCACTCTGGCGGGCGCGGCGAATGAAGCGCAAAGCACTCTGCCGGTCCCCCGCGCGAGCGAAAGCCGCGCCTAGCGCATACAAGTACCGCGGGGTTTTCTCATCTTCTGGCTCAATCGTTTTTTCGAGTTCGCCGATACCTTCCTGGTATTTCTTCTGATTCACCCAGATACGACCAAGATTGAAGTGCGCCTGACGATCACCGGGCTTGTTTTCAATGGCTCTCTGGTATTCATTCGCCGCTTCCGAAAAAAGGCCCTTCCTTTCGAGGAGATATCCGAGATTATTGTGAGCGTTGGCGTAATAAGGATTGATATCAATCGTCTTCCGAAAAGCATCTTCAGACGCTTGATATTTTTCGACGCTCAACAGAAGTACACCGTAGTTATAGTAGGATTCAGCCGAACCCGGATCGAGTTGGGTGGCAGCGCGATAGTGCTGCTCGGCTTTCTCGAACTGTCCCAGTTCCCCATACAACTTGATCAGATTAATATGCGCTTGCACTAGGTCGCGGTCGATGGCTAGCGCTTTTTCATGCGCCGCAGCGGATTCTTCCAGTTTACCCTGCCGCTCGAGATCGATTCCCACCCGCACTTGAAAGATTGCACTCCGGTCTAGAGCACGCACTTCGGCCAGCAATTGGTCATTGGCCGGAGGGGCCTCCGTTTTATGTTCTTCAAACAGACGAAGCTGTTCTTCAGCTTTCTCTGTCTCTCCGAGAGCGCGATAGGCTAACGCCAGAGCGTAATGCGCTGCTCCAAAAGCCGGAAACTCTGCAAGCGCCTTGTTGTATGCCTGGGCGGCCGCGACATAGTCATGGCGACTGGCACGGATCCGCCCTAGTCCATAGTAAGCGTCAGGATTTTCGGGATCCTGCTTAAAAACATCGTTATAGAGTTGTTGGCTGGCTTCCCAGTCGGCGGAGGCAAGGAGACAGTTCGCGAGGTGTAATTTCGCGGGAATGTAGTCTGGATCGATACGCAAAGCGAGGCGAAGATTTGAGGCAGCCTGTTCGCACTGTCCCTGCTCGCCTTCGACGAGTCCCAGATAATAAGTCCAGCGAAACTCGTCGGGGGCTAGGTCGGCCGCATATTGGTAATACTTGATTGCTTCGCGCAGCAAGCTGTAGGTCTGAAGGATCATACCCAACGTTCCGCTCGCCTTAGCCTCCTTCGGGTGAGTCCGTGCGTAGTCGTAAGCTTCCTGGATCTGCTCTCTCATGGCTCCTGAGAAACTGTCGAGGGCCAGCCGAGGCAATGCGGAAGCTTTCCCATTACT
Organism: uncultured Acidobacteriota bacterium; assembly: GCA_963820895.1. Taxonomy (GTDB): domain Bacteria; phylum Acidobacteriota; class Terriglobia; order Terriglobales; family Acidobacteriaceae; genus Sulfotelmatobacter. The sequence goes on along the minus strand of CAWGBW010000005.1, from coordinate 455,947 downwards.
TTGAGCTCCGCATAGACACGGAGCGAATGCAAGCAACTGCAAAAAGACAATCAAGCCCGCGGTTTTCCTCATCAACTCTTGGGGCAGGCGACTCGGCGGTTTCTCTCCTTGTCCTGCATCACATTTCTGCCTCGGCTGACCTAGCGCGGTCCCAAAATTATAATGCGCGCCCGGATGCAGTGCCGTCCTGTGAAGGCAGCGTCTCAGTGAATTGTCAGCGGACAATATGCCTGAAAGGATAAAGATGAAGTCCGCATCCAGTTCGGTAGCAATCAAAAAATTTGCTCTGCTCAGCTGCTGTGGGTATATTCCCGCAACCCTTACAGCGGCCCGAATAGGAGCAGTCGCGATGCGTACCATCGCTCTAACGCCATTGTGAGCGTATCAGTTTTTGTGTTGGACACCGGAGAACTTTGTAGTATGGTGCACGTCTTGAAGCCTGTTCATGACGCAACTTTGCAAAAATGGACAACCCGCTTACCAGAAGATTCAGCGCACGATTCTCAAGCGCCTTGAGTCGGGACAATTGAAACCAGGTGACAAGGTCGATTCAGAACGGGAACTAGCCAAGATTCACCGCGTCAGCCTCATGACGGCAAGGCACGCCCTCTCAGAATTAGAACGCGAAGGAATGGTTGTACGGCGGCGCGGCGCAGGCACATTCGTTGCCTCGCCGAAAATTTACTTTAACAGGCTGATGAGCTACACGGAACAGATGTCGCTACGTGGACTCACGGCTTCATCGAAATTGCTCTCGCTGAAAGTTCTAGATTCGGAACCGGAGCTTGCGGCACGGCTGGCTCTGCCGGCCAGTGGTCGGATCATCAAGGTCGAAAGATTGAGGCTCGGAGGGAATGAACCATTCGCCATCGAGACTTGCTATTTGTCTGCTGACGAGTTCGCTGACTTAACGCGCACACAGCTCGATCGCGTCTCACTGTTCTCCATCCTGGAACGCCATTATGGAGTCGAGGTATCGCACGCGGACGAAGAAGTGGATGTTACTGCGGCCGATCCTTTTACTGCCAGAGTTCTCGGCATTGCTGCTGGCGTACCTTTGCTTCGCATTCGCCAGGGGATCTATTCGAACAAGGGCAAGATCATTTTGTACGTGTTAGGCCTTTACCGAGGGGACCGGCACACCCTTTTTATCCGGAGATTCCGTTAGCTCCAGCGCGTTTCTGAGTTGGAAAAGAGAAATTCATGGGCTCTCGAATCTCACGTCGACGCTTTTTGAGGGCAGCTGGCGGGGCCGCGACAGCAATGCACCTACGTTGCATTGGCGAGCGGACAAGCGACGAATGTTTGTTAGATGAGCAGGCCGCAACTCCGGTCAACGATAGTGATCGGATCGTGGATATCCACGTGCATTTCGAAGAAAACAATCCCAATTTCATTCATGATCTGGTGACGCTGGCGGAGCGAATCAATCTGACGGCATGTGTGCTGACTCCGTATTCTCATCGTGTGGAGGTGGCCCAGGCGGCCAAGCGGTACCCAAAACAGATTGTCCCGTTCGGCTTTGTCGACTTAGATGCTACTGACGTTCTGGCGCAAGCGAAAGACTTTCATGCGCTAGGTTATCGTGGTCTGGGCGAACTCGAATTCGTAAGAAAACCCTATGTTGATGCTTCGTATCTGCCGGTTTACGATCTCGCGAACCAGTACGGCTGGGTACTGATGTTTCACACCGGCATTGTTTTGCGTCGTACGGTGGATCAACCGGAGGACGTGGCCTCCCACCGGATGCGGGCGTTTTATCTGGAGGAGATTGCGCGACGTTTTCCGAAATTGACGGTCGTCGGAGCTCACTGCGGTAATCCCGAATATGAGTGGGCCGCCGAAGTTGCGCGTTGGAACCCGAACGTCTTCTTCGACCTTAGCGGTTCCACATTGACCAAGATGAGCAATCGGCTGGAGGAATTTAAGAAATTCTTCTGGTGGTCCGGCCAAGGGGAATGGAAAACGGCAACGCCAGCTAACGACCAAAGTGCGTTTGTGAAACTGGTATTCGGATCCGACAGCGGTCTCGATGGAATTGAACGCGTAGTCAGTCAATATCGGGCTCTGTTCAAATCCTGCGATGTGCCTGCCACAACACAGCAGATGATCATGGGTCGGACATTGGCTGCCATACTTCGACTGTGAAGAATCGGGGCTGCGAGAATCGTTGGCTTCGTCCCGCGTTTCATAAACCTGTTGCGGTCGGTAACTCCCGGATGACGAGCCACTTTTCCATGATCCGATTAGGAAAGACCAGCCCGTAATATGCCAGCAACGGCGGATCGCGCTCGTCAAGTTCTCGGCCGGCACATTGGCGATGATGCTACAACGAAGTTGAGATACGATTGCCGGAAGCGACCGCCAACTAAGCTTCTACTCGGCCCGTAAAGCTTCGATTGGCTGAATAGAAGCGGCCCGTAGGGCTGGAAGCAAGCTCGCTGCGCCGGCGCAGAGCAACAGAGCGGCCGCCGGCAGCAGAAGAGACACGTGATCGATGGCGCCCACATTGTAAAGTCGGGATTTCAGCAACCTCCCGATTATCCATGCGACAGGCAGACCCATTGCAAGCCCGAGGAGAGTTTGTGCGAATGCGCCGCGAAGTACAAAGAGCACAATCCGCGGCCGATCGGCCCCGATTGCCATGCGCACCCCGATCTCGGGGGTGTGACACGCAACGTTGTAGGCAGTGACGCCATACAAGCCAACCGATGCGAGAATCAGCGACAGCACACCAAAAAACCCGCTGAGTCGTACAAGAAGGCGCCGCTCATCGAAGTTGACGTCGATCTGCTGCTGCAACGGCTGAATGCTGACAATTGCGAAGTTCGGATCCACATCCCGGAACACGTCCCGGATCTGGTGGTCAAGCCGCCCCGGATCGCCATTGATCCACAGTTGCGCTCCGGTAATGAAATGGCTCCACTTTTCATTGTCGCTCGCGGACGCGTCGGTGTAGTCGGAATGCTGGGAAAGCGGTGCAAACACCATCGGCTGCGACGCTTCTTCGGGATTCGTGTACTTGGCATCCCGGACAACGCCGACAATTTCGAAGTCTCTGCTGTTGGCGGGACTAGAGAAGCCGAAGACTTTGCCGAGCGGATCGACGCCTGGGAAGTACCGGCGCACGAATGATTGGTCGACGATGGCGACCTGTCGCAACTTTGCGTTATCCGCTTCCGTGAATTCGCGCCCTTCGAGCAGTTGCTGCCCGATGGTGCCGAAGTATCTCGGGCTCACACGGTTCCACAGCACTTTGCGCGAGCCGTCGCTGCTGGGCATCCCTTCTCCCGGTTTGACCACGACCTGGTCCCAGTGTGCCGTGAACGGGGAGTAGAGCGCCAGGCTGGCGCTGCGCACGCCGGGCAAGCGTTCCAGACCTTCCTGCAGTTCGCGGTATAGCAGATTCAGATGCTCGTGACTATACGCCGCCAGGGGCTCCTCCATGCGCAGGGCGATGCGGTTTTGTGCAGTGAACCCGAAGTCCTGCTGCTCGATATTGAGCAGGCTTCGTGTTAACAGGCTTGCCCCGGACAGCAGGCTGACCGAGGCCGCCACTTGCAGCACCACGAGCATTTTGCGGAGATGCGGCTGGCTGTCAGCACTCGCACGCCCCGCGCCGCGCATCGCATCGATGGGATTGGCGCGTGCCAGCAGCCACGCCGGTACCGTACCGAAACAGACACCGCTCAGCAGTGCCACAGCCGCACAGAATCCCAACATCGGCCACGACAGTCCCACATGCATCGCGATCCCGTTCGCAGAGCCGAAGGCAAGCGATACCACGAGGTGGGTTCCCGCAACCGCCAGAAACACGCCTGTGATTCCGCCCAAAAGGGCAAGCACAAGGCTCTCTGTGAGCGCCTGCCGGATCAGCCGAGTCCCGGAAGCGCCGAGCGCACTCTGGATGGACACCTGCGCCCGGCGCGTCATTGCTCGGGCGAGCAGCAGGTTCACCACATTCGCACAGGCAATTAACAGGACAATTGTGCACACGGCAAGTAGCATCTTCAAGCTCCTGCCGTACTCGTCGCCCAGAGCGCCGACCCCGGTCGCAGCCCGGGCGATTTCGATCCTCTGCTGCGGAAGTTGTTGTTCCAGTTGCTGCCGGTGATTCGGCATCATGTCGGCATCGGAAACGAGCCAGTGCCGCAACAAGGAGGTCAGTTCCGATGAGGCGCCTGCAAGCTGTGCTCCCGGCCGCAACCGGCCGATCACGCGAAGCCATGCACTCGAGTGAACGAGGTTGTAGGAGGCTTCCGCGTCCGTTAGATACTCCGTCTGAAGAGGTATCCACAGAGAAGGCGGAATCCTCATCATCGTGTCGCCGTAAAAGCTCGGTGGCGTGATGCCCACCACTTTGAAGGTGAAGCCCTCGAAAGTGAAGTTGGCATTCACCACCGAGGGATCGCCCCCGAAGTCGTGCTGCCAAGTGCGATAGCTCATCACAGCGACCGGGGCCGAGTTCCTCTGGTCGTCGGCAAATGTAAAGAGCCGTCCGGCAAACGGCTGAACGCCTAGCGTCTGAAAATAGTTGCCGCTTACATATTCGCCCAGCAACGCCTGGGCCTGCCCTACCTGGCTGCCGTAACGCACGCTGAGGATGTGCGGCTCTGCCTGGAACGCCGCGACCTGCTCGAACTGCGGAGTGTAGCGGCGCAAACGCTGATAAAAGTCGTAGGAGAAGATACCCCATTCACCTTGCGGGTCATTCGAATAACAGCAGGTCTTTCCGGTTCCGATGCGGTAGAGGCTGCCTGGATCGGGGACGGGAAGCGACTTCAGCATCACGGTGTAAATCAGCGAGAAGATCGCTGTGGTGGCGCCGATACCGAGCCCTAAAGTAAGTACGACGGTGATCGTGAATAGCGGCGCAAGGCGAATCTGGCGCAGGGCGTAGCGAAGATCGGCGAGCACTGAAGAGCTCATTACAGCATCGTAGATCTTCGTTCTTCTGAACAATCAAGCGCCTATTAGTGCCGATCCGCGTTACCAACCAGGACGCGAAACTTGCCGGGAAGCCGTCGAGAGCTTTGCACGCGATTTACCCGGAATGGGTTGGCATGCAAAACAGGCAGTCCGCCAACCTTATGTACTACTCCAGAAATCGAAACAGTCGGACATCAATCGACCATGTAAATTGCGCCTCGCATACAGACTGAGAAAACACTGGGACCGGCCGAGAGACCATTTTAACCTTTAGGTGACAGTGATCCTCCACTGGCTCCCGGTCTTACCTGGCTCTTGGACGATCGTGCCATCCACAATCCGGATCGTGCCACTGATAGTCTCTGCGAGCCGCTGGATCAATTTGCGAAGCGTTTCTCCGAAACAGAATTTCGTCTCGTGGTATGGCCATATTTCAGGCAGTTTGTGAGCGACACCACTGCAAGGATGTGGGTTCCACCCATCTTGATTCCATTTTCCGCGAGTCGATGAATTCCTGCTGGATCAACTAGTTGAATGCTCGCGAGCACGTGCAAGGAATGGCTATTCCGCTACGAGGCCTGCAGGTATAATTCGCGGCGTTATAATTGACATTGTTCCGCTTTACGTAATCGATTGTCCGCATTGTGGACATAGTATTTCTCTGCTCGGAACCATCCTTGAAAGAATAGTTCGTGGTCGCTCAATGCCAGATGCGGACGAGCCTTTTCCAAAGCTTGTATGCTCAGAATGCTTGCAAGGTTTTCGCTACAACTATCAGGAAAGGTCACCGTTGGTAATGATTCCCGACACTCTGAAAGATGAACCCCAGAAATATCCCATTCCCTACTTCGTGAAAGTGAGATGCGCGATAGCAACTGCGGATCTCCCGTAGAATTTCTCCGAATCCACGACGCAGGCACATCCGAAGAAAAGTTCGCTGCAGAAATCGAATATCGGAACCTAAGCGAATTTCGCTGCCCCAAGGGGCATCCCTTAGTTCCAAAGCGCCCAAGTCAAATATTCGATAGTCACCTGTAGCGTGCCCTGTCGCGGTTCCTCCTGTTTCGCTTCCCATCTAGACCATCCACTCGTGAATTGACGGATTTCGATTCCGGTAGCGCAGTAGATCTTTGAACCAGTCTTTTTGCTGCCGCATCCGAGGGCTGACGTTGACTGAGAACGTCATTGCCAGCGTATCGCCGAAATCAGGCGACGCCAGGCCGCGGGCTTTCATGTCGTCTTTCTTCTCGAGCTGTATCTGAGACTTGCTGGAGTAGCCGTACTGCGGCCCGGTGAGATCGATCTCCATCGCTGGATCGTCAGGAATTTGGGCGCCGGCTTTCAGCCAGTCACCCATCAAACCCCAGACCTCTGCCCGTCGATTGAAGTACTTGTTGAAGTCGAAGGCTTTGCCGCCGCCGTGAAACTCGAACAGGGCTGACTGGTTCTGGCCGGCTTGAGAGTCGAAGCCGCGATGTCGCAGTTGATCGACGACACCAGCGCCAATGCCGTCGCCATCAACGATCACAGCATCAGGATTTTCTCTTTCCCAGCACTCGACTACTTTGGCCGTGGTCTCTACCGTGTCGGCGCCGCGAAGTGTGGCATAGATGCGGAAATGCCGGCCTTGTCGGATACCGATGACTGTTCGATCGTCGCCGAAGCGAGCCACGTCGACCGCCACGATTCTGGGAAGGTTTTCGTACCCAGTCGCTTTGAACTTTCGCGCCGCCACAACGACATCGTTGGGAATAAGCTGATTTGTAGCTGCGCGCGGACACTCACCGCGGACGCGAACGCGAACGAAGTCGGAGTCCTCGCCGTAGTCATCCACCCATTCCTGAATTTGAACTTTGTTCGTGAAGCGTGAAGAACGTGAGTCAATTGTTGCGCTGTTCCACCGGCCGCGCTCTTCACCAAACATCACGCGGTGAAATTTTCCCGTGTTGCGTGTCGGGTTGCCGAACAGGAAGATCATCGGCTCGCCGTCCGTGAGTCCGCCTTCAGCAACTTCGAAGATCTTGTCAGGAACGCCGCTAGCCTCATCGAAGATGTAGAACGAAGTACTGTCGGCCGCATGCTGCCCTGCAAAGCCTTCCGAGTTTTCCTCTTTGCAGCTCTGCGCAGAAACGAGCCACGATTCCTTCTGCCCACGGAAGTACATCTTCTCCGAGCTCACGTTGAACCAATGACCTGTAATGCAGAGATTCGTCCATTGCACGAGAGCAGCCCAGGTTCTCGTCTCAAGCTGGGTGAAAGTCGTTGCGCTGATTGTGCCTTTTGCTCGCGGCCGGGTACTCATGATCCAGTCCGTAATCCAAGCGGACAGGACCGATTTGCCGATGCCGTGACCAGATGAAGTCGCCATGCGAATAGGGGCGACAGGATGAACGCCATCAAAACCGCGTTTTCGGACCTCCTCCCCGAGCTCCAAGAGGAACTCGCGCTGCCATTGGTCGGGGCCCTCGTGATGCTCCAGCATGCCGGGCCGCCCCCATGGGTATGCGTACAAGACGAAACCAAGCGGGTCTGCGTAGAACCGTCTGATATCACTGGCGAGTTGAACATCGACAGACTGGCTACTGGACACTGTTCTCTGCCTCCTCTGCCGCGGGCAACAAGGGCGCATTTACAGTCTCAATGCCGACACGCTGCCGCCCTTCCCGAAGTTTCTCAATCAGCGCGTCGTCGATGCCGATCTCAACTTTCTCCGTCCACATCTTGAGATACTTTCCGAGCATTTCTGTAGCCTTGAGCCGTGCCTGCATCTGCCAATGGCCGGCACCCGCTTCTTTTGCCGCGTCGGTAATCAGTTGAAGTTCGTCGAGAACGGTCTGCTCGGTTAGCTTGACCCTTTCTAGTCGCCTGCTCAGTTTGCGATCGATCTCCCGTTGGATTTCGGGATTCTTCATCAGCTCGCATGCTGTGATTTGAGCGCGATCCTTGGAGAAGCCCGCCCTGCGCGCTGCTTCCGTCTTGCCAGTCTGAGGGTCCGCGCAGTATTCCATCACGAACAATTGCTGTTTCTTGGTCAGTGCCATCCGCCTAGCGCCTTCCTCTCCCAGTGCATTCGCCCTCGCTGAAGATTCGCTGAGATACGATCGCGATTCCCGGATCAAGCACTCCCAACTCCCGCGAGATGTCTGCCATCGCCATGAATCTGTCGAAGTCTTCACTCATGCTGTAACTGCCTCTCTGCGCTTCTCAACCTCGATTGCCGGAATCGCCCACTGCCCCTCAAGCTTGTTCGCGATCAATCTGCCGGTCCAAAGTTGCGAGTAGACGTACCCGAGCGAAAGGCCTGTCAGTCTTGCGAATTCGGCGGGCGTCAATGCATCTGGTGACTGCATGTGCTAGTCATACTCCTGCTCTGAGCAAACGCATAACCCGTCGGGCACTCTCGCTCAATCGGAAGTAGCTAAGTTCTAGAAAGCAGCACGCCGAAGAGGACCTCCTGCTTAGCAGGAAGATGAGGGCTCGATGAGAGGAAACGAGTTACTACAAGAATCGCGGGTGGGTGTGCCCAATTTTGTGCCTAGATAGGTGTTTTTTACGACTGTTCTCGTAATCGTCCACGCTTCGATGTCGACACTGCGGGGGTGTTGCGCGAGTCTTGTTTACGGGAAAAGCCAGGCTGAGCTCTGCGGCACTCATGATGGTCTGCGCGGGGCGGGGGCGGCTGTCCCACTGTCCCACTACCCTAGGTAGAGAATTATGGGACAGTCCCAGAATCATCCCTCCGGGAACGGAGATTTAGTTCTCCCGTTCACCGTCGGGATTGGGCGTCCGGGAAAATGGCCCGAAATGTTTCGGGACACTTCTGGGACATTCTAGTCCGATTGGTAAAATGCAATTCTATGATCGAACAACTCGAAAAACGCCTCACGGGCATTCAAAGTGTGATGATGGCCCATCACGAGGCTACATCGAAGCTTCCCTCAGCAGCTATGGGAGACGAACGCGAAGTTCTCGTTCGTGAGTTCCTTGAGAAGGTATTCCCGTTTCCTTATAGATTTGGGACGGGCGCAATCACAGATTCATCAGGAAAGGTCTCGGGGCAGCTGGATGTCGTCGTGGAATGGCCGTTTTTCGCGAGTTTCCCTGCCCCTGTTGGTACGCAGCGACTCTATCTCGCAGAATCTGTGGCTTACGCTATCGAAGTCAAGTCTAACGTGGCCAAAAAATGGGATGACATTCAACAGACCGTCAGCCAGATCCGCCAGCTTCGTCGGCGCTGGACTGGTCACCTCGCGACCCAATCTGATGCTACAAATACGAAAACAGCATTCGCCGCCCTTCCAGGAACAATCTCTACCGTTCCTATTGTGGTCGTTGGCTTTGAAGGGTATGCCAGCGCGCAGACGCTCTCTTCGAAGCTAAACGAGATTCCACCCAACAATCGGCCGGACGCAGTTCTCGTTATTAAGTCGGGGGTGTACGTAACGAGTTGGCAAACTCGACAATTTAGCGGTAGTGAAGGGTTGCTGGCCTTCTGCGCCGATGGTTCGTATTTCGTTCGGAATGTTCTTGCCGCAGATCCTGATTTAAGTGCTTACTATTGAGCTTCATCTGAGACCCACCTAGTGTAGTGCGTCATGCAGATTGACGTTTATTTAGGGTGCGGCGTGCGCGTTTCACTTTTTCTAGAATATCGGCGGCTCGCGCAGTCCAGATGAATGGTTTCGGACTTTCGTTGTGCCGGTCGATGTAGGTGCCGATGGCCATGATGAGTTCTTCCAAATCGCGGAAGACACCGCGCCGGAGCCGGTTCTGGGTCAGGTCGCGAAAGAAGCGTTCGACCATATTGAGCCAGGACGCGCTGGTAGGCGTGAAGTGCAGATGAAAGCGCGGGTGTCGCTTCAGCCAACGCTGCACTTTGGGGTGCTTATGGGTGGCGTAGTTATCGCAGATCAAGTGCAGTTGCCGGTCGGGTGGGATGGTGTGGTCGATCAGGCGGAGAAACTTGAGCCACTCCTGATGCCGATGCCGCTCCTGGCAGAGGCCAAAGACCTCGCCATTGGCCGCGTTCAGCGCGGCAAACAGAGTGGCGGTGCCGTTGCGTTTGTAATCGTGTGTCATGCTGGCGCCGCGTCCGCGCTTCAGCGGCAAGCCGGGCTGAGTACGATCCAGAGCTTGAATCTGGCTTTTTTCATCGGCGCACAACACCAGCGCATGTTCGGGCGGATGGAGATACAGACCGACGATGTCTTCCAGTTTCTCGGCGAACGCAGGATCGTTGCTAACCTTGAAGGTTTCCAGGCGATGCGGTTTCAACCCGTGGGCACGCCAGATACGGCGCACACTGGCTTCGCTGATGCCGACCGCCGCGGCCATGGTGCGCGTGCTCCAGTGAGTGGCGTTGGTCGGTTGCTGGCGCGTGGTCATGGTCACCACCCGTTTCGTCAGGCGGGCACCGATCTTGGGTTTGCGTCCAGGCCGGGGCGCGTCTTTTTGCAATCCCGCCACGCCCAGCGCGAGGAAACGCTGGCGCCATCGAGAAACTTTCTTCGGCGTAATCGCCATATGGGCGGCGATTTCCAGATCCTGCTGACCGGAAGCCGCGAACAAGACGATGCGAGCGCGCTCCGCTACCCGCACCGAGAGAGAGCGACTCCGGGCTTGAGATTCCAACACGGTCCGTTGCTCTGGACTCAACACAATGGCTGGAGCGATTCGCATCTGCAAGCGTCTCCTCTATCATAAGATGCTCGTCGGTAGATAAAGGTTGTTATTTGTGACGCACTACACTAGCCACTGTCGTCTTTCCCACTCCTAACTTCTTGCTGATCTCGCGAATGCTCTGATGGCGGTCGTATAGCCTCAGCGCTTCGTTGCGCTTCTCGTCTTTCTGGGGCATCTCAGGGCGTCCGGGTTTCCGATCCGCTGTCTTGTGATCGGAAAGGTGTCCTGAGAATCCCGGCGGGTGAGTTAAGCCGAAAAAGCCCGTTTCATCAAGGCTCGGTCGGCCTTCGATTACGAATGATTCGCATGGCGAAAAATCGCGGGCCTTTACGTTCTGAATGTAAATCCTGTTGCTTGCAGCGTCTACTTGGCTCAGTCCCCAGCAAGTAGTTAGCATGGCGCCAATGTCACCCGATCCGCGGAGCACGTTCTCCAACGTCATGAAGCTATCCTTGCCAAAGCTCTTGGGCGAATGGTGCGCACCAGTGATAGTCCGGGCGCCTGCACGTTGCAGGCTGAACAGGGTCTCAGCGAATACCTTCTGCTCTGCAGCGCTGTTCTCATCTCCGACCATGAAACGAATGGCCGTGTCGAGAAAGACGTTGGCACCCTTCACGGCACTTAGGAGGCGAGGGTCTGTCAGGGCAAGCTGATGTGGGGCTGATAGCGTTCGGCAATACAGACGTTCGTCACGAATGTGTTGCTGGAGGTGGAAGGTTTTCAACCGGGCTGAAAAGGGGCCCAAGCCGGCCTCAGGAATCAAGTAGATGACTCGCTCCGCGGGTTTCGTTACAGCGAAGTGATGGAATAGCTTGCCGCCTTCGAGAAGAGCGCGGACCATCGCCAGCATGCAAAGCGTTTTGCCATGCCCGGCGAGTCCGCCTATCAGGGTGATGCCTTCTTCCTGCAGGAAACCGTCGATCGCGAAGCGCGCGGCCGGCGCGTTGATGATTTCCTCGTAACTGTGAAACAGATTCTTCCAGCCACAATAATCGGCGCCTTCGTCGCTTAGCAATTGTTGGAGCCGATCGGCCTGCTTTCGAAGGGCGGTTCCGCTCTCCGGAGAGTTCGTCTCCCGGGTGGCAGTCATCAACTCGAGTTGCTGCGCCACGCGGCGATCCTGAGCAGCGGCGCGAACCGCGCGGACGTATGCCTTGATGTTCTCGGGTATGCAGACTTCCATCAGTGACCCGATGTATTCGGGTCCTCCGCACCGGTCCAGCTTATTCAGTTGGGCAAGCTCCATCGTGAGCGTAACGCAGTCGACCGGCCGTTGATCCTCAAACATAGCCGCGATGTGGGCAAAGATGTCCCGATGGCTGCCAAGAAAGAAGTCTTCAGAGGAAAGCCCTGCGGTCTCCGTCCAGACGAGATTCGTCAGGAGAATCGATCCCAGCAGGGCGCGCTCGGTCTGTGCGATCGCGTCAGAAGGGGATGTCATCATCCGTCACGCCCACTCCATGAACGTTCGTTGTAACTTCGTCTTTGCCAGGAACGGCGAGTTGCCAGGCAATGGTTTCGGTCATATACCTTTTCTGGCCTGACTGCTTGTCGTCCCATGACCGGGTCTGGAGGCGACCGACAATCTTCACGAATTCGCCCTTCGCGAGTGGCGTGGCCTTCTCCGCCAACTGTTCCCAGCAGATCACGCGGTGATACTCACTGAACTGCTTGTGCTTGGTCAGCACCGAAAGGGTTGTGACTTGCTTGCCGTTCGGGGTGTAGCGTGTATCCGGATCTCGCGCCAATTCCCCGGCTAGATGAACCTCGTTCTTGTGCAGGTCCATGTTCATGCCCCAGCCTTTGCGGGGACGACGCTGTCAGCGATCAGCTTTTCCAGATCAGCCTTTCGTAGGAAAACACGTCGGCCCAATTTCACATACGGCACTCGAGATTTCAGAATCCAAGAGCGAATCGTTGACGTTCGGATGTGACAGAATGCCGCGGCTTCTTCAACGTCGAGTAAGTGATCGAGTTCCATGAGATGTCTCTCCGTATTCCTCAACTTGTGATTGACAACTACTATTTATAGATTTAGCATGAACTCAACTAGAGGACATCTACTAAATGCGTTCTAGCAAGAAATCGCCGAGTAAAGTTCTAGGCAAGATCAACCAACAAGACGCCGAGAAGTTATTGGAGTGGTTGGTCAACTGGCCACCACCGCCAGAGGACACCTTGAGTCTCTCGGAATATCGGTCTTTACGTGAAGCAGGCGCAGTACCTGCCTCGGATGAATATCGGAAAGAGATCGCGGAGTGGCTGATTAGGACCCGCAAGATGACGGGACAACGATGGCCAGATCTCTGGCGTGATGAGGCCCAAGCGATCACAGTTCTTAGAAGGGCGCAGCGATACCTCCAGGCATTCTGGGGAACCCAAGATCCGCACGCACGTGACTGGTACATTCACCGGGCCCGCGAGTGGTTTCGCCGACATCAGGTGCAGTCCAAAGTATTGCGCGAATATGAAGATGAGCTGCGCGGCGCCACGACCGCCCTTGAAGGAATAAATCTTTCCAGCCAGATCAACGCCGAAATTGAAAGCTACCTTGAGCAACCACCGCCACGGTCTCCGTTTGAGGACTCCCTGTTTTATCTGCAAAATCTCGGTGACTTGGTGAAAACCTGCGCAAATCAGAGCTGTCAATCTCCCTATTTCATTGCCGGTGACAAGCGCCGGAAATATTGCTCTGATCCGTGCTCATGGTTGGCCGACAAGAAGAGCAAGCGCGAGTCGTATGACCGACATCCAGAGTGGGCCGCAAATCGCACGGAAAGGAAAGACAAATGAGCATCTACAAGCGCGGAGACGTGTACTGGTACAAATTCATGTGGAGCGGGAAACTGATCCGCGAATCCACAAAGCAGGGCAACGATAAGACGGCTCGGAAAATGGAGGCGGCCCACCGGACCCGACTCGCTGAGGGCCTGGTTGGCATTCGCGAGAGAAAGCACACTACGCTTGGCGACTTCATTAAGAATCGCTTCGAGCCTTGGGCAAAGGCACGCGTCGAGAACAACGCAACCAAAACGTGGAAGGCTTGGTATCAGCCCAGCATACGAACGCTGCAAGGTTGCCCAGCCCTATGCAATCGCGCGCTGTCGGAAATTACGAGTGAGCACGTGTCAGACTTCGCGTCGCAGATTCGATTGAAGGGCCTAGGCGGCAAGAAGCTAAAAGCAAGCTCCGTCAATTCCCGACTGAGAGTATTGCGGCGAGTCCTGCATCTCGCAGTTGAGTGGGGAGAGATAGAGAATGCACCAAAGTTCAAACTGGAGCCAGGCGAAGGTCACCGCGAATATGTTCTGGCGCGTGCCGAGGAGGCAAAGTATCTCGCAGCGGCACCTCCTTTGCTTGGCGATATCGCGACTCTGTTGGTCGACAGCGGCATGCGCCCGGAAGAATGCTTCCGCGGCAGCTGGGAAAACTTGACGTGGGCAAACGGCCGCCACGGGACGATGTTGGTCACACACGGCAAGACGAAGGCCGCGCGTCGGGTTTTGCCGATGACCGGCAGGGTTCGAGAGATCCTTGAGCGTCGCTGGCTCGCCGCGGAGAAACCTCAAGAGGGTTGGATCTGGCCAGCACCGACGAAAAGTGAACACGCCGAGCCATCCACAATCAAAAAGCAGCATAGGAAAGCGTTGAAGGATAGCAAGGTCCGCGCGTTCGTCCTCTACAGCCTGCGGCACACGTTCCTAACTCGACTCGGGGAATCCGGTTGCGACGTGTGGACTCTTGCCAGAATCGCGGGCCACAGCTCGATCGCCATGTCGAGCAGATACGTCCATCCGTCGGCGGACCGCGTTCTTGATGCTATGGCTTTGATGGGTGGGCACAAAACTGGGCACAGCGACGAAATCAGCAGGAAAGAAGAGACGAAGCAATTAGCCGCAACTGATGTAATTCCAGCGGCTTAAATGGTGGGCAGTGCAGGGTTCGAACCTGCGACCTCCTGCTTGTAAGGCAGGCGCTCTAACCAGCTGAGCTAACCGCCCCTCGAACCGTGGCGACGAGGTGTCGCGCTTTTCAGAAGCGAGAGAGGAGCACGCGCATGGCGCGCTTCGATCGAGTATACGCGAAAATCAAAACCTACCGCATCGCCGAAACACCTTGGCGTTTTCCTGCGTGAACATTTGAAGATCTTGCCGGAGCCTCGATTTTCCCGCCTGCTGCTAGACTGGCTGCGTGCGCCGGCTGATCATCAATGCAGACGATTTTGGATTCACGTCGGGTGTCAATCGAGCTATCGCCGAAGCACATCTCCACGGAGTCGTTACATCATCGACTCTCATGGCGAACGGAAAATCGTTTGCCGGGGCCGTCGAACTCGCGCGCGACATGCCGAGTCTTAGCGTGGGCTGCCACGTTGTACTGATCGACGGCGAGCCGGTGGTGGAAGCTGACGCTCTTCCCTCCCTGACTGCCGCAACCGCTTTCAGGGACGGTCTGAAATCATTCGCGGCGCGTGCCGTCGCAGGCCGTATTAATCCCACGGAAATCGCCGCCGAAGCTGCTGCGCAGATCCGGAAAATCCAATTGGCAGGCATTCAGGTCTCGCACGTCGACACGCACAAACACACTCATGTGTTTCCGCAGATCCTGCGGCCCTTGTTGCGCGCGGCAGCCGATTGTGGAGTTCACGCCCTCAGAAACCCGTTCGGCCCGCGAATGCCTTTGCGCTCCAGTGAGCTGCTGGCCCGGCCAAAACTCTGGACGCGCTACGCCGAAGTCCAGGTGCTGCGCCGGTTCGCAGGCAAATTCCACAACGCCGCTAAGCGGGAAGGATTCGCAACCCCGGATGGCACGCTCGGCATTGAAGTAACCGGCACGCTGGACGAAAGGCTGTTTCAAGCCATCGCCAGGTCTATTCCTGACGGAACGTGGGAGTTCGTCTGTCATCCCGGCTACAATGACGCCGACCTGCGTAGCGCCAATACGCGTCTTCGCGAGTCGCGGGAGACCGAGCTTCACGTGCTCACTTTGCCGGGTGCGCGCGATCTTCTCGCAAAGGAGGGCGTCGAACTGATCTCGTATCGCGATCTGTCCCATGCAACGTGAGGCATTGCGAGCGCGGATCTCATGGATACAGTTGAGTACTCTCGTAACCTGCTCATTTCACTGCGCGTAGTATCATGTTTTTAACTACCGTTTCTTGCAGTTGTTTGGAGGATATCCGCTCATGTCGGCCCAAGGGTCAGCGCCGCGTGCGATTCTGGAGTTGAAGGTGCGCGTGTGGGGCATGGGTGCGAACAACCAGCCTTTCTTTCAGAACGCCATCGCTCAAAATGTCAGCTCGACCGGAGCATGTATCTACGGCATTGAGCCGGAGCTCAAGGTCGGCGATGTGATCGGCGTCCAGTACGAAGGCAGGAAGGCGCGCTGCAAAGTCATTTGGGTAGTGGATGCGGGCGCGTTGAAAAAAACCCAGGTTGGCGTTCAACTGGTTGCCGACCAGGATTGTCCCTGGATGGCTGCCCTTCCGGCAGAAATGTTGGAGGAGGAGCGAACGCAGCAGCGCCACGACAACCGGCGCAAATTTCTCCGGCACAGAATTTCATTCCCTCTCGAACTTCGCGACGAACGCGTGAATACGCCCCTACGCGTGAATGCCACCGACATCAGTGGAAACGGTTGTTATGTTGAGACGGTCATGCCGCTCCCTGTGGGGACAGCTCTTCGCGTCGATCTCTGGATCGATCAAGAGCGCCTGTCTCCGAGCGCAGTGGTTCGAACCCGCGATCCAGGTGTTGGCATGGGCATTGAGTTCACGGGCATGCCCGAAGATTCGAAGAAACGTTTTCAGGCGCATCTGGACAAAATGGACAACAGCAACTCGCTGGGACCGAAAGTCCCCCAGTAGCAAGGCCTCTGGCCTCCGGTTCATCTCCCACTCGTGTAAAATCTGCAACCACCGCCATTTTTGACCATCGAATGTCAGCAGTGCGAGCAGCCGAACTTTGCCCATGAAAATCGGGATCACGTGTTATCCAACCTATGGTGGAAGCGGAGTGGTCGCGACTGAATTGGGCATGGAACTCGCCCAACGCGGGCACGATATCCATTTCATTTCGTATGCGCAGCCGATTCGCCTGCGCGGGGCCGAAGCAAACATTCACTATCACGAGGTAGAGGTGTCTCGCTACCCTCTCTTCGACTATCCGCCGTATGACCTGGCGCTGGCTACGCGCATGGCCGAGGTCGCACAACTTTACGACCTTGATCTATTGCACGTGCACTACGCGATTCCGCACTCGGTCAGCGCATTGCTCGCACGCCAGATGCTGGCCGCCGGACCTCGCAGCCAACGGTTACCGTTCGTGACCACTCTTCACGGGACCGACATCACGCTGGTCGGCCTCGATCGCTCTTACCTGCCGATCACTCGCTACTCGATCGAACAAAGCGACGGGGTCACTGCGATCTCCAATTATTTGAAGGATCGCACGCAACGCATTTTCGATGTGAAAAACAAGATCGAGGTGATCTACAACTCGGTCAATTGCGATATCTATCTTCGCGATACCAAGATTGCCGAAGAGATGAGGCGGGAGTACGCGCCCGACGGCCAGCGAGTGCTGGTGCATCTATCGAACTTTCGCCCGGTGAAGCGTCTCAACGATGTCATCGAGATCTTTGATCGCGTCCACAAGCAGATTCCATCGCGCCTGCTGTTAATCGGGGACGGCCCTGATCGGTCTGTGGCCGAATGGCTCGCGGTGCAGAAAGGCATCCACGACGACGTGCTCTTCCTGGGCAAGCAGGACCAGATCTACGAAAAGTTGTCGATCGCCGACATCATGCTGCTTCCGAGCGAACTGGAATCGTTCGGACTTGCCGCGCTCGAGGCGATGGCATGCGAAGTCGTGCCCATCTCCACTCGTTCTGGAGGAATTCCCGAAGTCATTGACCATGGCAAAACCGGCTATCTCGCCGACGTTGGAGATGTTGACACCATGGCGCGCTATGCCCTCGAGCTTCTCACCAATGACCAGCAATTGAAGGACATGGGGAAACGGGCGCGAGCTGTCGCGATGGAGCGTTTTTGTTCGACAAAGATCGTGAAGCAGTACGAAGATTTTTACCTTCGTGTGCTTGAGCGCTCGGCGTAGAAGCCTTCAGGAACGGAACTCATCGCCTCAATCAATGGCAAGCGGAGGCGAATGATCGTTCCCTTCCCTTCATGACTGTCGATGGTCATCCGGGCCGTGTCGCCGTAGAGAACCTGCAAGCGCTCGGCAATGTTGGCCATGCCGATACCCATCCCGGGCAGCGTGCTCGCTTCAAGCTGCGAACCGCCCATGCCCACGCCGTCGTCCTCCACTTCGATTACCAACCGTGAGTCCGTCAAGCGACTTCGAAGATAAATGCTGCCGCCTTCCACCTTCGGCGCCAGTCCGTGCTTAATTGAATTCTCGATCAGCGGTTGCAACAGCATGCTTGGCACAACGACATCAAGCGATGCCGGGTCGAGTTCCTTCACCACACGCAGCTTGTCGCGGCCAAAACGAACTACTTCGATGTCGAGGTAGTTGTCCACAAACTCGAACTCGTCCCGAAGCGGCGAAAAGGCCTCGGTCGCGTTGAGCAGTCGGCGCAAAATTGTGGCCAGCTTGAAGATGACTTCCCGCGCCATGTCGGGATCGAATCTCACCAGGGACGAAATCGAATTCAGCGTGTTGAACAGGAAATGCGGGTTGATCTGGTTCTGCAGCGCTTCCATTCGAGCGTGTAGAAGAAGGCGCTCCTGCTCTTCCAGCTTGATCTGGATTCGCACGCTGTTGAAGATCTTCAGCTCGATGCCGATGGCGATGATCGACGTTGCGTAAATGGCAACCTCGACCCAGATATTCTCCCGGCTTTCGAGCGCGAAAATCGAACGCGGAAAATAACGGAACAGCTCCGTTTGCACAAAGCGCAGAGCGACGATCGTCGTAAAGAACATGATCTGCCAGTCGAACAGTCGTGGACGCGGCAGGTTGCGGCGAATCAGGCGGTAGATACTGAGATCGATGAACGGAGAAAAGAACCAGATGTCGTCTTTGTCGATGGCCATCGTGCGCAACTGGCCAGCGATAAATCCGCACAGCGCGCAAAACGGCACGGTGATCCATTCCCCGTAGATGAGCGCGGGAAATGCCACGAGCGCACCGCCTACAGAACCCGTCCAGCGCCCGCCGATTACGCCCAACAGAAGCGCGGTTTCGAAGCTCAAGTCCCCCGACAGAAAACTCTTCACCGAGAGACGGATCCAAACTCCGAGCATGATAGGCAGTGCGATCCAAAGGACGAGGTAAACCTTCTGCCGCGGAGTGCGCTCTTCGCGAAATAGAAGATTCTTGAACTCTTTGGAACGCACCATCGGACTGGACACAGCCGTGGCCACGCCCAGCTTTAGCAACAGATGGATAAGAATGAGGCGTGGTTCCATGAGGGTCCGAGGCTCGCTTCGAGATTGCAACTCTCAAAGGGCTCTAGGGAAATGTAGCACGAGGGGCAGTTATCCATTCCGAGGTACGCGTCGGGTTGGAACCTAACTCCTGTCACTGGAGTCTTAAACGATAGAATGGGAAATTCAACCGATGATCGAGTCGCGGAGGCGTATGCGTTATTTCGCTCTCGTGTGGTGCGCAAGCCTTCTTTTCAATCCCCAGTCACTGGCCCAGAAAGCAGCCACATCTCCACAATCTGCCCGGCAAGCGCTCATCGAGATGTTCATGGGCAAAGAATCGAACGACTTCACGAAGCATTTGCCCGATGAAGCGCGTCGCGCCCTGATTCACAAAGGCGAGGGCCCGGACATTTCCATCGCATTGCGGATTTCTGCATTTACCCGGGCAATGGCAACTGAGGAAGACCATGTCGAGACTTTCGACGCCGGCCCGAATCTTTTAGTAAGCGAAAAATTGGAATCTCACGAGCGGACAGAAATCGCCGCAGAGCATGACAGCTTAATGGGTGAGAACGACGAAATCGAGCTTTCCGTTCATATCTATAAAGATGGGCAACCGCAAAAGATGGGCAACCGCAGTTCCTGCCTGTTGTGCCACGTCTGATATTCACGCTGAAACAAGAGAAGGAAATCTGGATGCTCACCGAGATAACGTTGGCAGTGCACGCGTCGCTGACAGATTCCGACTATCTGGCGGGCCTGCGCAATGAGCAGGATAAGTTTAATGAGTCGGCGGCACGCAGACGCGTATCCGTCTTCGCGGATGCCGAAAATGTCTTCGCTGCGGCTCACCAGGACCGCGGGTACAGCTGTGCGCTGTCTGAACTCTTCCCCTCGGCGGACAATTCAGGCTCCGGTGGCCCGGAAGGTGTAACCGGTTTCGCCAGTGAAGAAGCGGGTGGATATCATTTCGCCTTGTTCGGTTGTAGCCGATCTCCAGCTACGAAGTATCGGATCGTAGCTCTGCCTCTCGACACTGACTCACACGTGAAAATGTTTTGCACCGATCAAGCAGGCGTTGTGAAATCCGCGGCCGTCGGAAACCCTGCAGACTGTTTCCGGAGCGGCGAGGCCGTCTATCCCGGATCGGTAGAGTGAATCGAACTCAACACTGAACTCTACCCGTACGCCAGTTCTTTCGCGCGCTGCGCAGCCTTCACCACAGCTTTGATTAACGTCACTCGCAGCTTGCCTTCTTCAAGTTCCATGATGGCGTCGATCGTGCACCCGGCTGGAGTGGTCACTGCATCTTTGAGCAACGCAGGATGATCGCCAGTTTCGAGTACGACCTTCGCGGCTCCAAGAGTGGTCTGTGCGGCAAGCAAAGTTGCGATATCGCGCGGCAGTCCCACTTTCACGCCGGCTTCCGCCAACGACTCAAGGATGATGTAGATGTACGCCGGGCCGCTCGCAGAGAGCGCAGTCACCGCATCCATGTGTTTTTCATCGACCACAACTGTTCGTCCCACCACATTGAAAAGATTCGTAGTCAGGGAAACGTCTTCGGCGCTCGCGTGTTTGCCTCTGCAAATCGCCGTCATGCCCTCACCCAAGATGCAAGGCGTGTTGGGCATCGCACGAATCACTGGGACATTGGGCGGCAAGTTCTTCTCTATCATTGATGTTGGAACGGAGGCAGCCACAGAGACGATGAGCTGTTTCGTGGTAAGCACCCCGCTGATTTCGCGTGCGACGTCTTCAACCACCTGGGGCTTCACGCCAATGACGATAACGTCTGCGCCTGTGGCAGCTTCAACGTTGTTGGTGCCGACTTTTATTTTGAGCTTCTCGGCCAGCGCTTTAGCACGTTCCTCGTGAGCCACCGTCGCGCAGGTCGATGCCGTCGACAACAAACCGTTCTTCAGAAGCGCCTGCAAAATGATGCCGCCCATCTTCCCCGCACCCAGAAATGCTACTTTCTTCCCTGCCAGATCATTTCCCATGAGGTTCCCCAGATTTCAAGATGTTTATCAAGCACCAGGGCAGATATGATCTGCCCGTCAGCGTTGTGCGCTTCGTTGAAGCTTGCTGGATTGCTACCGCGTTGTCGCGGCTCGCGTTCGCTCCATCCAATTCCAGGCCGTGGTCACGATGTTGTCCAGTCCACGCTCGGCCTTCCATCGCAGCACTTTTTGTGCCTTCGTGGGATCGGCCACGAGCGCCGGAGGATCTCCCGGCCGCCGTGGCACTGTCTTCCGACGGACAGGCTTGCCGGTCACCTTCTCAACTTCGGAAATCACTTCCTGCACGGAGGCGCCGGTTCCGGTTCCGAGATTGACCGCTACGCTACTATTTCCTGCGGTTAGATAGTCGAGAGCCTTGACATGCGCGCTCGCCAGATCATTAACATGGATGTAGTCTCGGATACAGGTTCCGTCGGGCGTCGGATAGTCCGCTCCGAACACACTCAACTCTGGACCTAAGGCTGCCGCCGACCGAAGAGCAAGTGGAATGAGGTGAGTTTCGGGGTCGTGCAACTCCCCGATCTCGCCGCTCTCATCGGCTCCCGCGGCGTTGAAATATCGCAGGCTCGCAAAACGAAGACCGTAAGCGCGATCATAAGCCTCGAGCGCCTGCTCGAAAAACAGCTTCGAAACGCCGTAAGGATTCACCGGTTCGCGCGGAATGTTCTCGGCGATTGGAACCTTCGTTACCTCACCGTACACCGCGCACGTAGACGAAAAGATAATCTTCTTGACCCCGACATCCACCGCTGCGTTCAGCAGCGAGAGGCCCCCTTCGACGTTGTTCCGGAAATATTTGCGGGGATTGGTTACGGACTCGCCAACGTAGGCATGGGCCGCGAAGTGCATGATGGCGTCCGCTCGTGACAATGCTTTTTGCATGGCACCGGCGTCGAGCATGTCGCCTTTCACCAGCTCAAATCCCTGTGCTAATGACTCGTAACCCGTGCTCAAATTGTCGAAGATGACGACTTCGTGTCCGGCTTTCTTTAGCGCCCGAGCAGCATGGCTGCCGATGTATCCAGCGCCGCCGATAACTAGAACTCTCACTTTCAATTCCTTTCCGATGTGACGGATATCAGGCAAGTCCCGCCCGGAGGGGAGTATCACATTGTACACAGGTCTTAATGCGGAGAGACCACCCGACTCTCCGTGCAGGCGGGTGTTCAATATCCAAAATGCCTGTGTTCGGAGCGCTGCGCTGCTCACACAAATCGGTGTAACATCGTCGAATCATGCCCGAGCAACTTGCCGACAAGAAGTGCGTTCCCTGCCGTGGTGGAGTTGCCGCGCTCAAAGGAGCCGATCTCCAGAAATTGCATGACAGCGTCCCGGCGTGGACCGTTACCGGCGAACATCATCTCAATCGCAAGTTTAGCTTTCCCGATTTCACACAGGCCTTGGATTTTGTGAATCGAGTGGGCGCAGTCGCCGAAGAAGAGGGCCATCACCCCGATATTCTTTTGGCTTGGGGCAAAGCGGAAATCACGTTGTGGACACACAAGATTGACGGCCTGACCGAAAGCGATTTCATCATGGCTGCGAAGATCGATCGCCTGAGTACGACCTGAGGCTCTGGTAGGGTGCGATCAGGTTCCTGGATTCGTGGTCTGACCTGCTGCTTTCGCCTCTTTCTTGATCTCGGCTTCACACTCCCTGCGCAGTTCCTCGAAGAAGCCTTTGGTGGCTTTCGCAATCACCGGCTCGATCGCAAAGCCAAGCGAGCGTGAAACGGTGCCCACCAGCTGCATGCCAACGTAAATCGTCGTTTGACTATTGGAAACGCGTTGAAAGGTCACGCGTGTCTCCGCGGTTATTCCGAGAACATGGCTGATGTAGCTGACGCTCTCGAGCGGCGAAAAGTGCTGCACCACCTGGTCAATCGAGCTGCGCAACGGAACCCGGGTCTCGATCCGCAGGCGGCTTCCCTCTTCCCACGGCTTGCCTTGCACCCATTGGATATCTCCAAAAATGTTGCGATTGCGCCAACGTACGATGTCGGTGTAAACCGCGAAGACGGTTTCGAGGGGACATTCCAGGACGACTTGAAACTGAAAAGACTGCATGGCGCTGCGTCTTGCTCGGACAGTCCGGAGTCAGCGGCGTAATCGTGCGACGAAGTGTAAGAGAATTTTGCCGGACGCGCAAATCACGAAGAGCAACTCAAGAAGCGATGTCCGCCTTCGAACGAAGCGCCATTGCCAATATCGCGGCCGGGATGAACATGAGGATTCCCGTAGTGGTCGCAACCGTGCGGGAAGAAAATCCTGCATCCAGAAACCGCCCGGCAAGATACGCAGTCGTGGCAAAGGTAAAGCTTCCCAGTCCCAGGTCGGCAGCGAAAACTCGGCCGCGAAAACGGTCCTCGGCGTTAATTTGAAGGAGCGTGGTGGAGAAGACCCAGACGGTCGAACCACCCGCATGCGCCACCAACGCACAGGCCGCCGCCATCCATACGTTCTTGGCCAGACCAAGCGACGCGTAGCCGACTGCGATCGTCAGGTATCCAAACAAAATTCCGAGCCGCAGACGCCGATCGTCCTGGCCTGCCCATCGCGCGGCAACGAGCGGACCAACCAGTGCGCCGATCCCTCGGCCACCCAAAAGAATGCTCATCCCGAGCATGGCTGCGCCGGCGGCATCTGTGTTGCGCCAGTGCATGGAGAACTCTCGCGCGCCCATTACTGTGAAGATGACCCAACTTGGCCCGATCATCAGTTCCCCGGCCTTAGCGAATACTGCCGGCAAAAGTTTTGGATGATTCCGGATGTACGCAATGCCTTCCGCGATCGGCGAGAAGTCAACCAAGTCACGCGGTCGCAGCGGCCTGTCTGCATCGACGTGTGGCTCGGCAAATCGCATTCCACCGATCAGGTACGCGGACAACAGAAATGACAAAGCATTCAGGATGAAAGCTGCATCGCGACCGAGGAATACGGCCACGACACCTCCGGCCGCCGCCCCGATCATCAGGTTTACCGACCAGGTTGCCGAAGACAGCGTGTTCGCCACCAAAACTTCATCGCTTTCAGCAATGTTGGGTATGACGGCGCTTCGTGCCGGCTCAAAAAATGCTGCCATCGTCGTCTCGGCCAGCAGCAGCGGATAGACCAACCAAACCAGCGAACGAGACCGCACGAACAACATTGCCAGTACCACGACGAACCGAATCAGGTCGGCGGCGATCATCACGTGTTTGCGTCTCAGACGATCGTTAACTACTCCTGCCGTCGGCCCCGCGAATGTTTGTGGAAGTACTTGCAGGACTAGCGCCAGCGCAACCGATCCGGCGTGCCCGGTCAACTGCAGCAACAATGTGTAGATCGAAAGCGTGTAGAACCAATCTCCGATCTCGCTCACGATTTGCGCCAGCCAGAGCCGTCGAAAATTGCGATTGCTGCGGATCAGTCTGGCGTAAGCTCCGAGCGAAATCGACGCGACCGGCTGTTCAGGTTGCAGTTCCATGGAGTCGCTAGGGTACTTGGGAAACCTGCGAAGGGCAAAAGCAGGTTGCGTTGACTCACCTTCAACGAGTGTCCTACCATGCACGCTCGATGTCGCGGATCGCTAACGGAATCTCCATCACGCCGTCCGATGAAGCCAGGAGGAGTTCATGAAGCGCATTTTTTCGGCAGTCTCGATTCTGCTTCTCACAGTTGCGGCTTTCGCGCAAACCGGAGAGATCACTCCCAACGAGAATCTGGTCGCGGAAGGAATTCCGAAGATCCCCGCATCCCTGGCAGAATCTGTGGCTCGCTATAGCGAGTTTCGCTCCGCCGGATTCTCCAGTTGGAATCCCATGAAGCGCGAGATGCTGATCATCACCCGGTTTGCAGACACATCCCAGGTACACGAGGTAAAGTTCCCCGGCGGAGATCGCTCTCAGCTGACCTTCTTCCCCGATCGAGTGTCCGGCGCCGCATACGAGCCGACGAAGGGCCAGACGTTCTTGTTTGTAAAAGATGTTGGGGGAGGTGAGTTCTTCCAGATCTATCTCTACGACGTCAACACCGGCGACATCACGCTTCTGACCGACGGAAAGTCCCGGAACACGAGTCCACGCTGGTCTTACCAGGGAGATCGCATCGCTTACGGTTCTACGAAGCGGACAGGCTCTGACGTAGATATCTGGACGGTCAGCGCCAACGACCCGGCGAGTGCTCGCATGGTCGGACAGATGGAAGGCGGAGGTTGGGAGGTCGCCGACTGGTCGCCCGACGGAAAGCAACTCCTTCTACTCAACGGCGTTTCAGCCGCTGAAAGTTATGTTTGGCTGCTCGACATCGCATCCGGTCACAACGAGCTCCTTACCCCAAAGGGTTCGGACACTGTGTCTTACGGTAACGCGCGGTTCTCGAAAGCCGGCAAAGGCGTTTACATGACCAGCGATGCGGACTCGGAGTTTCAACGCCTCGTCTATCTGGACCTCGCGAGTCACAAGGCGAATGTTCTTACGCCTTCGCTCCAGTGGGATGTGGGTGAGTTCGATCTCTCGAAGGACGGCAAGTGGATCGCGTTCGAGGCTAATGAAGACGGCGTAAGCAAGCTTCACATTCTGGACACCAAGTCCGCGAAGGAAGTTGCGGCCCCGAAGATTCCAGTCGGAGTGATCGGCGGTATCGAGTGGCGGGATCACAGTCGAGAACTAGCATTCAGCCTGAGCATGGCCAGCCAACCTTTCGACGCCTACTCCGCCGACATCGCGTCCGGCAAGGTCGAACGCTGGACGTTCAGTGAAACCGGCGGGCTTAACACGTCCAAGTTCTCAGAACCGCAGTTGATTCACTGGAAATCTTTCGACGACCACTCCATATCGGCGTTCACGTACAAACCGCCCGCGAAGTTTTCGGGCAAACATCCGGTCATCATCGACATTCACGGAGGTCCTGAGGGACAGGTTCGCCCCGACTTCCTCGGACACGACAACTACTACATCAACGAGCTCGGCATCGCGATCATCTACCCCAACGTGCGCGGCTCCACAGGCTACGGCAAGTCATTCCAGAAGCTCGACAACGGATTGTTGCGGGAAGGCTCCTATAAAGACATCAGCACGTTGATCGATTGGATTCAAACGCAGCCCGACCTCGACGCCGGCAAAATCATGATCACGGGAGGAAGTTACGGAGGATTCATGACGTTGGCCGTCGCGACCAATTACAACGATCGGATCTGTTGTTCGGTCGACGTTGTCGGACCGTCGAACCTGGTGACGTTTCTGGAACACACTTCTGGATATCGCAAGGATCTCCGCCGCGTCGAGTACGGGGACGAGCGCGATCCCAAGATGCATGACTTTCTCGAGCAGATCGCTCCCGCGAACAAGGCGAAAAACATAACCAAGCCCCTTTTCGTGATCGCCGGACAGAATGATCCGCGAGTTCCGGCCAGCGAATCCGCGCAGATGGTGGAAGTCGTACGAAAGAACGGAACTCCGGTGTGGTGGCTTCTCGGCAAGGATGAGGGACACGGTTTTGCCAAGAAAAAGAATCGCGATTTCCAGTTTTATTCGACAGTTGTATTTGTTAAGGAGTTCCTGCTGAAGTAGCCGCCGCTAAGCCGGCTGTCGCGAGGGCGTTGCGCCCTCGCCGTGGCCTTCTAGGGTCGCAGCTTGAGCTTCAAATCAGCGGCGATCTGCTTGCCGTGAAACCGTCCGTTCTCAATGAAGATTTCGTTTGTCCGTGATCCCGCCACGATTACGCCGGCGACGTAAACGCCTCGGACATTACTTTCAAGTGACACCGGATCGCACACCGGCCTGCACTGTTCCTCCGAGAGCTCGATTCCCATGCTCCGCAGAAAATCGTAATCGGGATGATAGCCAATCAACGCCAGCACGAAATCATTTTTCAATCGAATCGGGCCGCGAGGCGTGACCAAAACAACATGGTCAATTCCGATTTCCTGCACCGTGCTGTTGAAGTAGGCCCCGATCTCGCCTGCCTTGATGCGGTTCTCAATATCCGGTTTGATCCAGTATTTTACGTGATGGTGCAGATGGGATCCGCGATAGACCAGCGTGACTCTAGCACCGTGACGCCATAAATCCAGTGATGCGATCGCGGCGGAATTCTTGCCGCCAATCACCAGAACATCCGAATCAAAATAGGGATGCGGTTCTCCGTAATAGTGCGAGACCTTCGGAAGATCCTCGCCCGGAATTCCAAGCGGGTTCGCCAGGTCGTAATATCCGGTCGAGACGATCACTTTCTTCGTGAGGTAATCGTGTGGGCGTCCGGCGCGATCTGTCGCCGTGATGCTGAACTTCCCGTCTTCGCCCATGACCGTCTTCACCCACTCGTACTGGCGAATATCCACCCGGTAGTGCTCGGCCACCTTGCGGTAATACTCCAACGCCTCTTCGCGCGTCGGTTTCTGTAGCGACGTCGTGAACGGGATGTCACCGATTTCGAGCAGTTCCGGCGTCGTAAAGAACGTCATGTTCGCCGGATAGTGGAACAAGGAGTTGACCAGGCAACCCTTGTCGACCACGATGACCTTCAGGCCGACCTTTTGCGCTTCGATCGCGCACGCCAGTCCCGTAGGACCCGCTCCAATGACGAGAACATCCGTTTGCATCTCCGGATGAGGCTTCGCCTTCACTTTCGTCAAGGTCTCGATATCTGCAGCGGCAAGGAATTCAGGCATGGATCTCGTGAGGAGTTACCCGAGCAACGAGGGTCGAGCACACCCTGGAAACCGATGATTCTAGCACGCGAAGACGACTGGACTGTGCCCTCGCCCTCCTCGCCTGTGGCCGACGTCTTGCTCTGAAAGATTCAGAACGGTTGCGCGATATAATTTCCGGTTGCATTCATCCTTCTCCGAGCGCAGGAGCCTTCATGTCCCCCGTTATCGATTCCATGACCAAAACCCGCAGCGAATCCGACAGTATGGGCAAGATCGACGTTCCTGCAAATGTTTACTGGGGAGCGCAGACCCAGCGATCCCTCCTGCACTTCGACATCGGACGCGACACCATGCCACCGGAGCTGATCCGCGCTTTCGGAACGCTGAAGAAGGCGTGTGCGCTCGTGAATCAGGATCTGGGCAAGCTCCCCGCCGACAAAGCGAAGTTGATCGTCCAGGCTGCCGACGAGGTGATTGCCGGGAAGCTGAACGATCAGTTTCCACTTCGCGTCTGGCAAACCGGCAGCGGTACCCAGACGAACATGAACGTGAACGAGGTCATCTCAAACCGTGCCATCGAAATATCGGGCGGCGAGATGGGATTGAAAAAGCCGATCCATCCCAACGATCACGTGAACATGTCCCAGTCTTCGAACGATACGTTTCCGGCGGCTATGCATATTGCGGCGGCCGACCGAGTGAAAAACGCGCTGATTCCAGCGGTCAAGACTGTGCGCGATGCAATCGCCGCCAAAGCCAGGGAATTCGAAAGCATCGTCAAGATGGGACGAACTCACCTTCAAGACGCAGTCCCTCTGACCTTCGGGCAGGAGTTCGGCGGATGGGCCAGTCTGCTCGATCGGGACATCAGGCGTCTCGAACAGACCCTCGAAGGCCTTTACGACCTCGCAATCGGCGGAACCGCTGTAGGTACAGGCTTGAACGCGCATCCCGAATTTGCGGAGCGCGCAGCGAAGAAGATCGCGGAGCTGACTGGGCTTCCGTTCCGATCCCATGGCAACAAGTTCGCCGCGCTGTCCGCGCATGACGAAATCGTTTTCGCGCAGGGCGCGATGGAAACGCTGGCAGCATCCTTCATGAAGATTTCCAACGATATCCGGTGGCTGGCCTCAGGACCTCGATGCGGTCTGGGAGAACTTATCATTCCCGAAAACGAGCCCGGATCGTCGATCATGCCCGGCAAGGTGAATCCCACACAGTGCGAGGCCATGACGATGGTCTGCGTGCAAGTTCACGGAGCGACTGCCGCCGTAGGCTTCGCCGGATCCCAAGGCAACTTCGAGCTGAACGTTTTCAAGCCCGTGATCATTTACAACTTTCTGCACTCGGTCACTCTCATTACAGATGCCTGCCACGGCTACGTCGACTACATGATCAAGGGCATCGAAATCGATCGTGCGAAAGTTGATGGGTACGTGAAGAATTCCCTGATGCTGGTGACTGCGCTCGCTCCCAAAGTGGGTTACGACAAGGCTGCGCAGATCGCCCACGTTGCCCACGTGGAACACTCCAGCCTGCGGGAGGCAGCCTTAAAGTTGGGATACCTGACCGGTGAAGAGTTCGATCAGCTGGTAAAACCGGAGAGAATGACGCGCCCATAGAGTCTGGCGCCGTTCGCGGAAAAGTAAGCGCTGTCGCGATCGTAGTGGGCTATACAGCCACCTTTGACTTCGCTTCCGCGGCCAATGGCACCACAACCGGTTTCACTTTCGGCGTAGTCGTGATCACCACTACGCTCACCAGGACCAGCAGTGTGCCGGCGATAGTCCGCGCTCCGAGTGCCTCTCCACCAAGAAAGTATCCCACCAGCACCGCCACCACCGGATTCACATATGCGTACGTTCCAACCTTCGTCGGCGACTCGTGATGGAGCAGCCAAACGTACGCGGTGAAACCGATGATTGAACCGGCGACAATCAGATAAAACAGCGCGAACCACGCCCTTTCGGACACGGCATTCAGAGGGAGCCCGTGAAATTCTCCGAGCGCTGCTGCCGTCAGCATGAGGAGAACTCCACCTGCAAACATCTGCGCGCCCGAACTCATTCCTTTGTCTGCGGGAAGTGGCAGCATTCGCGTTACGGACGAGGCGACCGACCAACTGATGGCGCACAAAACCAGCGCACAAGCCCCAAGTGTGTCGATCGGAGCATCCCCGAATCCGACAGAATGACTTACCAAAACGCCCACGCCCGCAAGGCCAATCAGCAAAGCAATCGCGAGGCGCGCAGTCAGCCTCTGCGTCTTCAGAATCACGATCTCAAAAACCGCCATGAACACGGGAATCGTCGCCATCATGACCGCCGCGATGCCCGACGGTACGCGTTGCTCTGCCCAGAAAAGCAGCCCGTAATCACAGACAAAAATTAAAACTGCCAGCAGGGTGGCTGAGGTCCACTGCTGTCGGGTCGGCGAAGGCGTGCCCTTGGCGCGCATCCACGCATATAGAACAAGCCCGGCGACAAAAAAGCGCATCGCCGCCAACAGAAATGGAGGAACCTCGCGCACGCCGACGCGTATTGCCAGAAAGGTCGATCCCCACACGAAGTAAATGATGGCGAACGCCAGCACAACCTTCCAGGTGCGGGGCTGAGAGACGGTGTCCATGGTCGATTCAGTGCGGATCCAAAACGTTGTTCCCGAGGCTGATTAGATCACTGTCAGCCAATTGGGGCTCAAGCTGAAGGGATAAAAAGAATTTATGAGGCTATAACCGGGATGTCAGGCAGGGAGCAGCCTTTCGGAGCGCATTGTTATGTTTGATGATGGGGCTTTACGTCTGAAAGGGACGATCAATAAAACGGAAGCGACCGCTTACTTCTTTAGAAGACTCGTATGACTCGCGACGCACTGCCACTTCCCGAGATCCAGAACCCACGTGTCAGTGAAGCGTCCGACGTGATCGTATGGCTTTCCTTGATATGTGCCCTGCGTGTGGTAAACCCCGGTGACAACGGCGGTATCGCCGAAGAAATTCATCTTAAGATCCTGGATATTTGCCAATTTTGGCTTGAAGTGGGGATCTTTTATATCAGCAAGAAAGCGCTGCTTGTCGCTGACTTCGCCATCGTACTCGGTGTTCACAAAACGGCTGGAGACCAGCGCGTCAAGGGCAGGAGAGTCCCGGTTGACCTGGGCCTCATTCCACAACCGTTCGAGCACGAGCAGTTTTCCCTCGCGCGAATCGGCTTGCTGCGCGAAGGCGACCGAACTGACAATCAGGAGCAGCGAAAGGCAGAGTCTGCGAGTCATGAGCTTCCACGTTCGCGGACGTTCCTACGTAGGCGAGCGTATCTAATGATAACGATCGTCTCCGCGCAGTCTCTACCGAAATGCGGAAAGAAGAGTTACCAATGTCACCCGCCGCCCTATGTTCGATTTTGCTAGGACAAGGCGCCTTGTCTGAGGCGAGCAACGCTGAAGCCTGCTTTTAGAATGCCCAACGAAGTAGCGTGGCGCCAATGGTAAATCCTGCGCCCACTGAGGCCATCAGAACGAGGCTTCCCTTCTTCAGCTTGCCGTCTTCTATGGCGGTGCTCATAGCAAGCGGAATCGTTCCCGCAGTCGTATTTCCGTACCGATCGATGTTGATGATCACGCTCTCTGATCGCAGTCCCAATCGCTCCGCGGTGGCGTTGATAATCCGTAGATTTGCCTGGTGAGGGACGAAGACGTCAATGTCCGAACCTTTCAGCCCGTTTCGCTCCAGCAGTTTCAAGCACAACTCAGTCTGCTTGCGCACGGCGAACTTGAAGACCTGCTGGCCGTCCTGGTGTACGAAGTGCATCTTCTTCTCGATTGTGTCTTTGCTGGTCGGGTGCAGGCTGCCACCACCCGGCATGTAAAGGAACTGCCCGCCCGACCCGTCGACCTCATGGATAAAATCGATAAGCCCGACAGAATCATCCTCAGCCGGCTCCAGAATCGCTGCTCCTGCGCCGTCGCCGAAAATCACGCAGGTCGCGCGATCGGTGTAGTCGATGATCGACGACATGACATCCGACCCGATCGCCAAGACCCGTTGATGGGCCCCGCTGGCGATAAACTGCGCGCCCACCTGCACGGAATACAAGAAAGCGGAACATGCCGCGGACAAGTCGAAGCCCCACGCTCCCTTCGCTCCCAACTTGTTCTGCACGATGCACGCCGTCGAAGGAAACAACATATCGGGAGTCACGGTGCCGACAATGATCGCCTCAATGTCGGTCGGCTGAAGTCCGCGCTGAGCCAATGCCTTTCGTGAGGCTTCCACAGCGAGGTCGCTCGTGGGAATACCCTTTTCGACAATATGTCGCTCGCGGATCCCAACCCGGCTCAGGATCCACTCGTCGTTGGTGTCGACCATTTGCTCGAGGTCGGCATTGGTTAGCAGTCGAGGAGGCACATACGTGCCCAAGGCGCTGATTTTTGCGCGAATCGGTTTGCTCAATTAGAACCCCTGAAAATTATTCAAAGCATTGTGAAGGATTGTAGGAAGAAAGTCTAACGGCGGGCGTTAGACGTCGGGCTCAGGCTTTAGGCGGCTCGCCACTTCCGTCGTGCACCCAGCGCCTGACGCCTGACGCCGCCTCTTACAACGTCCACCGCAGAAGCGTAGCCCCCGAAGTGAATCCGGCCCCGACTGACGCTAGAAGCAGCAGGTCGCCCTTTTCCAGCTTGCCTTCGTCCACTGCAGTTTTCATCGCGATCGGAATCGTTCCGGCCGTCGTATTTCCATACCGGTCGATGTTGATGACTACTTTTTCTGCCGGCATTCCCAATCGATCCGCGGTTGCCGTGATGATCCTGCGATTAGCCTGGTGCGCGATAAAGCAGTCCACATCCTGCCCGGTGAGCTGGTTTTTCGCCAGAATGCGTTCCGTCATCTCCGCCATCTTCTTAACCGCGTACTTGAACACATTCTTGCCATCCTGATGGATGTAGTGCATTTTCTGATCGACGGTCGCGTGGGTTGCAGGATTCAAACTGCCCCCGCCGGGCATGTAAAGATACTGTCCCCCCATACCTTCCACCTGGGCGACATGATCCAGAACTCCTTCGCCGTCTTCCGCGGGTTCGAGCAGCACCGCTCCGGCGCCGTCGCCGAAGATGATGCAGACCGCACGGTCCGTGTAATCGGTCATGGATGAATTCACATCCGAACCAATCACCAGTACCTTCCTGTACTGTCCCGATTCAACGAACTTCACACCGATGTTCAGCGCATAGAGAAATCCCGAACATCCCGCAGACACGTCGAATCCCCATGTATTTTTAATTCCAAGCTTGTGCTGGACAAGGCAGGCCGTCGATGGATACATCATGTCGGGAGTCACGGTTCCCACGATGATCAGATCGACCTCCTGCAAGTCCAACGGGTGAGATTCGAGCAGGTTCTTGACCGCCGCTACAGCTAGATCGCTGGTGCCAACCCCTTTGTCGGCGAGGTGCCGCTCTCGAATGCCGACCCTTTCCATGATCCATTCATCGGTTGTGTCGACCATTTTTTCCAAGTCGGCGTTGGTGAGAACGCGAGGCGGCAGATAAGTGCCTAGCGCGCTGATTTTGGCGCGAAGACGAGTGGTCAAGATGGCTCCTGCAAATAGGAAACCCTCCATTTTCAGCGATAAAGAGGAGAATGTCTAACCCACCAGTACTTTTCGCGGATTCGACGTCAGAACGTGTAGTCCGGCGGCTTGATGCCTTTCGACCGCATGTAGACTTCGCACTGCGCGCGATGATGCGCCGTATGCACAAACATGTTGAGAATCATGGCGCGGCCGTCCGGATCGTTGCGTCCCTTCCACGACGGAATATGCCACGTGCGCTGCAGTTGCTCGCCAGTGATCCTAGGCAGCGCGTCGATGACGTAGTCAAACGACTGTCCCAGCAACCTCAAAGCAGTCGCCTTGTCTGACGGAGGCGGCTTGGCGGGATCGAAGGTAAATGGCGCCTCAATCCCGCTGATTTCTTGAAGACGAAAAACGTTCGCGCCGGCGATGTGAATGATTTGCTCGCCAAAGGACATTTCGTCGGGGTTAGGCTTGAAACTGTAGAGATCGGCAGGCATCGAGCTGGCTACATCGAGGGTGAACTGCTTGGAAATTTGCCAGTCGCGAACGAACTCGGACATATCCAGGACGGAACCCAACTTAGAATTCTGCGCCCCGCTATTCACGGAGAGCAAAGTCAAGAGCACCAGCAGCATCCAGGATCGGCGGTGAAGGATCACGGCGTTCTCCTCATTTTCCGTATGTTCCGTCGGACCTACACTCTAGACGCGCCGGCCCTGGATGAGTAAGCAATGGCGGTTCAGAGGTCACGCCGCAGAACTACCTCGTTCGCGATCCATCCACTCGCGCACAAACGCCGGGCACGAAATCACGCCAAAGCGACGGTTCTCGCCGTCCACCAGATAACCGATCGCTGCATGGTCCAACTCTTCCAGCTGCGACAGGCTCAGCAACGGCCACAGCCGACACTCCGCCGCGGACTGAATCAACTGCTCGAGATAGTCCAGGTGGCCGCGAAACAATTTTCCCGAGACTCTGATCGTGATGTTCGGCGCAACTTGGGGGATTCTATTTCGCTTCTTCATAGCCCTCCTTGGGGACTGCGGACTCTTCTCAAGCCCTACTATCTCTTGATGCTCGAATTCGCAATTCTTGCGAAAAGAGTCGTAAAAGGTGTGTAAATCTCAGTAATGAGAGGGCCAGCAACTTCGGAGAAATTCGGGGAAAATCAGGGGGGTGTTTAGTCAGGCACCGGGACCTCACTGCACACGTAAGAGCCCGTTACCGTTGCTTCCTTCCGGACCTGGCGGGGTTGGCGAGAGTACGTCGCGTGAGACCGATGCCTGACCGAACATTTTAGCATTGCAAAGCCCGAACTCAGGTTGTGTCGAGTTTTCAATTTCATAGCGGTTGCGGGAAAGCGAAAAGAGCGTCCGGGCCACATTCCGGGCCGGGTCGCGGAGTCGGCGGGACCGCTGTCAGCAATGCTGCGCCTGCCGAAAGTTCAAGTGACTTTCGGTGCAAGATTGCGCGGTTAGCCCCTTCCCATCGTGACCAGAATGTCGAACAATGTAATGATCTCCGGGCTGACAAAATCGATGGCTCCCCGACCCTCAAAAATCGTGGTCACACCGCTCACAAGGGCCATTGACCACTACTTTGAGCTTGCACTATATCTCCTTGTTTTAACTGGCTTTGGAACGTTAGCCGCTACTGGAGGACTAGACCTCCCGGCCACTATCCTGGCTGGCGCGGCGCTTGCCGTCCGCGGGTTCCTCATTGCCAAACGGCGCAAGCTTTTCATTTCCGAACGCTGGACGACTCCGCTTTCCATCGCCTATTTCCTGTTTTTTGCCCTCGACTATCTGGTGTTCTCGCGCGCCTTCCTGCCTGCGACGATACACCTCGCACTCTTCGGCGTAGTGATCCGAATGTTTTCGCTTCGCAAGGAGCGTGACTACGTCACCCTCGCCGTTCTTGCGTTCCTGATGGTGCTGTCCTCCGCCGTATTGACTGTCGATAGCGCGTTCCTCTTTTCCTTTGCCGCGTTCATGCTCATGGCAGTGGCGACATTCGTTCTCATGGAAATGCGCCGCTCCGGGCAAGCGGCGAATATTCAGGCACGCCATTCGAGCGATCCCGCTGAGCACCGCCACCTCGCGTTCGCTCTGGCCAGATTTGCACCTCTATTGATGTTGCTGATTCTGATCGGGGGTGCTGCGCTGTTCTTCATCATGCCCCGCATGTCCGCCGGATATCTCGGGGAATATTCTTTCGGCAGCGATGTTTCCACCGGATTCAGCGACCGGGTGCAGTTGGGCCAGATCGGCCAGATCCAGCAATCCAACGCGGTCGTAATGCATGTGCAGATCGACGACGACACAATCGGGCGTTATTCCCTGCATTGGCGCGGAGTTGCACTTTCCGAATTTGATGGACGCACATGGTCCAATCCTCACTACCAGGGCAATTTCCGGCCAGATGCCGACAAGACGTTCGTGATTCCTCGCAGGAACTTTGGCCCACGATCGAATGTTTCAACCGGCGCTGTACGGGAAAATCTGATTCACTACCGCGTCCTGATGGAGCCCATCGGCAGCAACGTCTTCTTCCTTGCGCCATGGGGCCGGGCCGTCAAGGGCGAGTACCAGTTGTACTCGGTCGATAGCGGGGGCGCCGTCTACGACTCGGA
Organism: uncultured Acidobacteriota bacterium; assembly: GCA_963820895.1. Lineage (GTDB taxonomy): Bacteria > Acidobacteriota > Terriglobia > Terriglobales > Acidobacteriaceae > Sulfotelmatobacter. The sequence continues at coordinate 420,082 of CAWGBW010000005.1, read as the reverse complement.
TTCGACTCGCCCGATCACTAACTACGAAGCCTCATCGGATATTTCGACTCCAACGCCGGCCGACCTGCGGGCAGCCGAGCGAAACGTCCCCACTCGCTACTCCGACGTCTACCTGCGCGTTCCCCAACTGGACTCTCGCGTTCAAGCCCTTGCCCAGCAGATCACCGCTTCCGCCACCAACGACTACGACCGGGCCAGCGCCATTGAAAACTACCTTCGCACCCGCTACGGCTATACGCTGCAACTGCCGCGCAATACGGTGAAAGATCCAATCGCTAATTTTCTTTTCGAGCGCAAACAAGGACACTGCGAGTATTTCGCCTCATCCATGGCTGTCATGCTCCGAACGCTGGGCATTCCCGCGCGTGTCGTCAACGGATTCCGCAGCGATGAATTCAACGACCTTACCGGCTACTACATTGTGCGCGCGAAGGACGCGCACTCCTGGGTTGAGGTCTACTTCGCCGGGTACGGCTGGCAGATGTTTGATCCGACCCCTGCCGCTGGCGGCGGCGTTCCGCAAGGCTGGGGCCGTATCGCTCTTTACCTTGATGCAATGGCATCGTTCTGGCGCGATTGGATCGTCAGCTACGACACGAACCATCAGTACGTTTTGAGCCAGGTCGCGGTTAGTAGCACCCGCAATCTCTGGGAGAACGCTCGCCAGTGGGCTCGCGACAAATATGCCGCGATGCTTGAGTGGGCGAGCCGCAGTCAGGACCGCGTCGAACACTCGCCTACCCGGTGGGCGATCACGGGTGGGATTGTTGCTATCCTGCTTCTCCTGCTCGGAAATATCGTCCGCATCGTCCGCTGGCTTCAGGAGAGTTGGCTGCGGGCACATCCCGAGCGCTCTCCGGAAGACGCGGCGGCCCTGTGGTACCAGCGAATGGCACGCGTTGTGGCCAAGCGAGGGACAAGGAAAACAGTGGCGCAGACACCGCAGGAATTCGTCCAGCAGATTGAGGATGCACGCCTCCGCGAGCCAGTTTCCCGGTTCACAGACGTTTACGAATCAGCTCGCTTCGGAAAATCTGTGGATGACGCCCAACGCCTTCCTGAACTCTACGAAGAAGTGGAAACGGCCGCGAAAACGCGCTGAATAGTTCATCGAAGGCTTCACCGAACATAGCGCGACTTAGCGACCGACGACTGAATACGCGGTCGCGGCGCACTATCCAAATCAAGATTCAGCTCAAGCACGTTCACCCGTGCCTCGCCGAAGAGGCCGAGGTCGCGGGCGCGGGTGTGCCTCTGGACGAGTGCGCGAAGCTGCGTTTCAGGAATGCCGCGTTCGCGCGCGATGCGGGGGATCTGGAATTCGGCCGCCGCCGGGGAAATCTCGGGATCGAGCCCAGAGGCTGACGTGGTGACCAGATCAATCGGCACCGGTTGCGTCGGATTCTCACTATGCAGGGCTGCAGCGTCCGCCTCGATGCGCTCGATCAGTTTGCGATTCGTCGGTCCGAGATTCGTGCCTCCCGAGTTCGCGGCGTCGTATCCGTTGCCCGCTGCGGATGGACGCGGATGAAAATATTTGGCGGAGATAAACGGCTGACCGATCAGCCTGGAGCCCACGGCCTCTCCGTCGCGATAGACAATCTGCCCGTTTGCCTTGTCCTTGAATAACAACTGCGACAGTGCCGTGACAGCCAGCGGATATGCGATTCCCAACAGCAGCGTCATCGCCAGGGTCATCAGCAAAGCAGTGATCAGATTTTTCTTCATGAAATCCTCACGCAAGACCGACGGCGGTAATCAGCACGTCGATAATCTTGATGCCAACAAATGGGGCGACCAGCCCGCCTAAGCCGTAGATCAGAAGGTTCCTGCGAAGTAAGGCCTCCGCACTCATAGCGCGATACTTCACGCCACGAAGCGCGAGCGGGATGAGACCTACGATGATCAGCGCGTTGAAAATGACAGCCGAGAGCACCGCAGACTCGGGCGTCTTCAACCGCATGATGTTCAGAGCATTCAGGACCGGAAATGTCGCGGCAAACATCGCCGGGATAATCGCGAAATATTTCGCGACATCGTTGGCAATGGAGAAGGTCGTAAGCGCCCCGCGCGTCATCAGCAACTGCTTGCCGATTTCGACGACCTCGATGAGCTTGGTGGGATTGGAATCGAGGTCGACCATGTTCCCTGCTTCTTTCGCGGCCTGCGTGCCGGTATTCATCGCGACGCCTACGTCGGCCTGAGCGAGCGCCGGAGCATCGTTGGTGCCGTCGCCGGTCATGGCCACGAGTTTGCCGCCAGCCTGCTCGGTACGAATCAATTTCAATTTGTCTTCCGGTGTGGCCTGAGCAAGAAAGTCGTCGACACCCGCCTCGCGCGCGATCGCCGCAGCCGTCAAGGGATTGTCGCCGGTGATCATCACCGTGCGGATTCCCATGGAGCGAAGTTGGGCGAAGCGATCCCGCATCCCGCCTTTGACAACATCTTTCAAATGGATGACCCCCATTGCGTGCCGGTTTTCAGTGACAACCAGCGGAGTACCGCCGGAGTTTGCTATTCGTTCAACGGTCTCACGGACCTGGGGTGGCATCGCGACGTTGTTGTTGGTTTCGATGAAACGCGCAATCGCGTCGGCGGCACCCTTGCGGATCTCGCGGCCATCGAGATTCACGCCCGACATGCGGGTCTGGGCGGTGAAAGGGATGAATTCCGCCTCGTGGCTACCGAATTCGCGTCCACGAAGACTGTACTTCTCTTTCGCGAGAATAACGATTGAACGGCCTTCGGGAGTTTCGTCGGCCAGCGAGGAGAGTTGGGCGGCATCCGCCATCTGCGCCTCGGTTACTCCCGGAGCGGGCAGAAATTCCGTGGCTTGCCGGTTGCCGAATGTGATGGTGCCGGTCTTGTCGAGCAGCAGCGTATTGACGTCACCAGCGGCTTCGACGGCGCGTCCGGACATGGCGAGCACGTTGTGCTGAACCAGTCGATCCATTCCAGCGATGCCGATCGCGGAGAGCAATCCTCCAATTGTGGTGGGAATCAGACAGACAAGGAGCGAGACCAGGACAAACACCGTCTGCGGCGATCCTGAGTAGATGGCGAAAGGCTGAAGCGTAACAACCGCCAGTAGGAAGATGATCGTCAATCCCGCAAGCAGAATGTTCAGCGCAATCTCGTTGGGAGTCTTCTGGCGCGAGGCGCCTTCAACCAGCGCAATCATGCGATCGAGAAACGTTTCTCCCGGGTTGGAAGTAATCTTGACCTTGATGTGATCGCTTAGCACTCGGGTACCTCCGGTGACCGCAGAACGATCGCCGCCGGCTTCGCGAATTACAGGTGCGGATTCTCCTGTGATGGCGGATTCATCGACGGACGCTACGCCTTCGACAATTTCTCCATCGCCGGGGATGAGTTCACCGGCCGAGACCGAGACCAGATCGCCGACACGGAGCTTTGCGCTGGGAATCTCTTCGATCTTGCCGTTCGAGGTGTAGCGCTTCGCGATTGTTTCCGATCGAGCACGGCGGAGTGTTTCTGCCTGGGCTTTGCCGCGGCCCTCGGCCATGGCTTCGGCGAAGTTGGCAAACAGCACCGTGAACCACAGCCACAGCGTGATCTGAAGATTGAAGCGGAAAGCGTCGCGAGGATGGATGATCAGGAGAATCGTGGTGATGACGCTGCCGATTTCTACAACAAACATCACCGGATTACTCATCATGTTGCGTGGGCTAAGCTTTTGAAGCGAACTCAGCGCGGCGCCGCGAACGAGCTTGAGATCCCAAATCGATTTGTGATGGCTGGCCATATTGTTTAGAAAGTCTTTCCTGCGTACATCAGCAAATGTTCGAGAATCGGTCCGAGACTGAGCGCCGGGAAAAAGGTCAGTGCGCCGAGTATCAGGATGACGCTGATCAACAAGAACGTGAACAGTGGCGTCGTCACTGGAAACGTTCCCAGCGATGGCGGCACGTATCGTTTCTGCGCCAGATTGCCGGCAATCGCGAGCATGGGGATGATCATGAAGAAGCGGCCAACCAGGGTGGTGATTCCTGTCGCGGCGTCGTACCAGAGTGTGCTGACGGTGAGACCGCCGAAGGCAGATCCGTTATTTCCTGCCGAGGACACGAATGCATACAGAATCTGGCTGAGGCCATGCGGGCCGGGATTCGTGATGCTTGCGGTGCCGAAGCCTTTCACCATGGAGATCGCCGCGAGCGTGAGGATGATCAGCGGAAAGACCAGAGAGACCAACATCGCCATCTTCACGTCGTAGGCTTCGATCTTCTTGCCGAGATATTCAGGCGTGCGGCCCACCATCAGTCCTGCGATAAAGACAGCCAGGACGATGTAAATCAGAATTCCGTACATGCCCGAGCCGACGCCACCGAAGATGACCTCGCTCAGCATGATGTTGACGAGCGGCACCATTCCCCCGAGCGGAGTGAATGAGTCATGCCAGCCGTTGATCGCGCCGCAACTGGCGTCGGTAGTGACGGTTGCGAATAGGGCAGAGTTCGCAATACCGAACCGAGTCTCTTTTCCTTCCATGTTGCCGCCCGACTGCTCTGCCGTCGCTTTTTGGGAGACCGTGGACGGAATCAGAGGATTACCGCGCGCTTCCGCCCAGTAGGCGACGGTAACTCCTACGAGAAACAGTATCGCCATCGCGGACCAGACCGCCCATCCATGGGCCGGGGAGCCAGTCATTCGGCCCAGCGTGTAGGTCAGTCCCGAGCCGATCGCGAAGATGCAAAACATCTCGAGCAGGTTGGTAAGCGGCGTCGGATTTTCAAAGGGATGCGCACTGTTGGCATTGAAGAATCCGCCGCCGTTCGTTCCCCATTCCTTGATGATTTCCTGGGATGCGACCGGGCCCTGGGCGATTGTCTGCGTGGTCACGGTGTCCATCACCGGAGTGCCGTTGGCATCGACGGCTGGCTTGCCGTCCGCGCCCGCGTGTTGGATCTGTTGCGGCTCCACAAGCTTCACGGTGTCGTAAGGCTTCAGGTTTTGCACGACTCCTTGCGACACCAGGAATAGCGCACCGACGATGCAGAACGGCAGCAACACCCACAGGCAGCAGCGAACAAAGTCGACCCAGAAGTTGCCGAGCGTCTGCACCTGGCGACGTGCGATGCCGCGGATGAACGCGATCGCCAGCACAATGCCGGTGGCAGCTGAAGTGAAATTGTGCAGCGCTAGTCCCGCCATCTGCGTGAAGTACCTCATCGTGGTTTCGCCTGAATAGGCCTGCCAGTTCGTGTTCGTCGTAAACGAAGCGGCAGTATTGAAGGCCAGATGCTGAGGCGTCACGCCGCCCAAATGTTGCGGGTTGAATGGCAACATTCCCTGTACGCGCTGAATGAAATAGAGGACCAGCATCGATACGGCGCTGAAGAGAAGCATGGACGTGGCGTATTCGGTCCAGCGCATTTCATGCTTCTCGTCCACCCCTGTCACGCGGTAAAGCAGGCGCTCGATGGGCCGAAGGACCGGGTCAAGGAATGTGCGTTCTCCCGCGAAGACCCTCGTCATGAAGACCCCGAGAGGCTTCGTGACTGCAAAGATGAGTCCGAGAAATACCACAATTTGAAGCCAGCCGTTGAGGGTCATTTCAGAATTTCTCCGGCCGCAAAAGTGCGTAGAACAGGTATCCGATCGTTAGCGCGCTGATGATCAACATGACGAGAGATTGCGTAGTCATCGAGTCCTCCTACTTCACGCGGTCGCAGAAATGAACGTAGGCGACCGAGACGGCGAAAAAGGCGACCGTCACCGCGATCCAAAGAATGTCTTGCATGTTCAACCTCCGGCGTTCCTGACAAACGGCTCCGCTAGAACTTCACAAGAATCGCCATCGTGGCGCGATCTTCCGTATTACGAAGATCAGGTTGCCATCCCGGAACCATTGACCCGGGAGTTCCGTTGTTTCCTCCCGGAGGCGTGACTCCACCCGGCCCGCTCCAGTACGGGAACGTTCGCGTGACGATGGTTGAACTCCCAGCGGAAGGTGATGTACTGGCTGGGCATGTAGTCATACGTCCCGGAGATGTCCCAGGCTTTGAAAGGATCTCCAGGATTCTCGGTGAAATAAGGCGTCCCGGTCGTCGCCGTCGCGCCGTCGATCGGCGGAATCAGGACTAGGTAACGTCCGGGATTGTTGATTTTCCCCCCGCCCAGGGTGATCGCGTAGCGGTCTCGGTGAAACCACCACCGGTTGTAAAGCATGAATCCGAGGAAACTCTGCTTGTAGGAGACAATCTGTCCAGCGGCATTTTTCTGATTGGTGGTGCAGTTCACGCCGCCGCCCGTCTCGCAGCCCAGGTCACCGGTCAAGGTGAACGCCATCTTGTCGACGAAGCGATCAGGACGATCGTAATACTTCACCTCGACGCTGTTGTCCGTATGCATGCGCGTCCGGTTCGGAATGCCGAACGCGTCGGCTCCGACCCCATAGTTGTTCGAAAGCATCGATAGCCAGCCTGTCGGACGGTAAAGGATCTGCCCGCCCAGACCGATCCTGCCATTTGGCCGGGCATAGGTTTGCCAGCCGTTGATGATCCAAGGCTCGATCTTTAACTTTGCAGTGGGAAATACCTGAATGCGCATCCCGGTAAAAAACCAGGGAGTGTTGGACGAAACGAATGACGGCTGGTAGGCCCAGTTATCAAAGTTGTAGTAGCTGAACAATCCAACGTACGACATGAAGATGCCAGCGTCGACATTGATACCGTGCAGGGCGTCGAAGTGATAGCCGCCATAGGCTTCCGAGACGTAGCGATAGGCGTCGGCGAGGTTCCACTGACCCCGGGAATAGCTGGCATCATTACGCGGCGTGGTCTGCGAATACATGCCGAACTGTGTCATGAAGCGTGCGCGGACATGATCGTAGTGAAAGTCACCTCCGACCCCCAGCTGCGTCAGACCAATTTCGTTGGAGCGGAAAATCTCGCTCGATCCGCCGATCGTATCGTCCTTGGGATGGTTGAAGTCGTAGGTGTAGTCGACGTCGGCACGAATCTCCGGGGTGAAGAATTTGGAATCGAAAGCCGGCTCCTTGGTGCGCGGATTACCGTTCAGCCAGGACCAGTCGGCAAATGCGAATGGCTCGGAGATAGATGCGGACGCGGGAGGAGCAGATTCGCTCGACGTTGCAACTCCAACGCTATCTGCTGTCATCGACATGCTTGGAGAAGGAACAGCCGTTTGTGGCCCTGTTCGATGGAGTATGGACGGTTGCGCTGCATCATCGCGCTGCTTGAGCTGCGCCTCAAGTTTCTCGATCCGGAGCCTCATGGCGTCCAGTTCTTTCAGAAGCTCTGGTGCTGGCTCCCGACCAGGATTGGTTGCCGCCGGTTCCGACGACGACGACTCCTGGCTATGAAGTGGAAATGATAGTGCCACGCAAACAAGTGCCAATACCGCAATGCGACCATGATTCCGAAACAAACTCTTGGCTGTTCGATGTCTACGACGCATGAAGATGGACCTCACTCTCCTCGACTCTGGATCCATTCCTGCTTCGCCTCTGGGCACAACTTGAGATCGAGACATTCGTAGTTCACCCACAAGACCCGCTCAAAATTCGCAACAGAATAGCTACAGCTCCAACACAAAGAATCACTAGACCGATCTTCATCGTGTCTCCAGCATCCTCAACGATTCCGTCGCGTCACTAGTATTGGATCGCGCCGGGCGTAAGAGTGGCGTCAAGAGTTCATAAAGAGTTCGTAAGGATCGAGCCGTTAAAGCCGACTCGCAGCCTGCGCAGATTCGTCAGCAGTCCCAGTCCGCCTCACCCGGCGTGGCGAAGTACTTGCGCCCCGGTTTCGATGGTTCGGTCGTGGTCCGCAAGTTCCTGCAATGTGAGGTGGGCTGCGGCCACCATTAACGTTCGCTCTTTCTCCGGAGGTTTTTGCCAAGCGCCTGTTTCGCTTGACGATGGTTCAAAATCATGAGCTAGAGCTTCGTGGTAGTAGTGGAAGACTCTAGCCAGTTCCTCTGCTGAAACACCGAGAATCGTAGACATCGTGCTCTCCTGAGAGGCCGCGGCGTCTGACGCCATCTCCCGCCTCCAAGAGCATTAGAGGTTCCGATGCATAAGGATTGAATAAAGGGTTCGTAGAATCTTCGTAAGTCGGAGTCGTGCTGGCGGGAAAGCGAGGCAGAGCGAGTTATTCGCCGGGTTCGAAGCGATATCCGACCCAGGGTTCAGTCACGATATAGCGTGGGGAAGAGGAGTCGGGTTCGAGCTTTTTTCGCAACTGACCGACGAAGACGCGCAGGTATTCAACTTGCTCCGTGCTTTGACCGCCCCAGATCGCACCGAGCAAAGTGCGGTGGTGGATGACCTTGCCCGGCCGGCGCGCCATGTAGACAAGCAGGTCGAACTCTTTTGGTGTGAGACGAATTTCATTTCGGCGGAGCGTCACCTTGCGTGCGGCCGTATCGATGCTGAAGTCTCCTACCTCGATCAGAGTAGTGGCTTCATCCTCAGGCGGAACCCGGCGCAAGTTGGCGCGGACCCGCGCCAGAAGCTCACTCATGCCGAAAGGCTTGGTCACGTAGTCATCGGCTCCGGCATCGAGGGCCTCAACCTTTTGCTGCTCCTTATCGCGAACCGAGAGAACGATGATGGGAACCTGCGAGATGGCGCGCACATGACGGCACAACTCGATGCCATCAATGGATGGCATGGATAGATCGGTGATGATCAGGTTGGGCTGCCAATCTTTCATGATCTCCAGCGCCATCTCACCGCTGTTGGCGATACGGATGTCATAGCCTTGCGCCGAGAGGCTGGTTCGCAAGACGCGCGTGATCTGCGACTCGTCATCGACAACGAGAATGTGGGCTGGATCCGCCATCAGCGGGCCTCCTGCGTGACGATGTGAACGTCTACGGATGGCGAGTCGCGCAAGAAGCGTTGGATGGCGGAGAGGTAGAGATATCGCTGCCACCCAGTGCGTGCGGAACGTCCGAAGATGACCTGCGTGATGTGATTCTCGCGAACCAGTTGCGCGAGAGCATCTGCGATGCGGCCACCCGAGGATCGCATGACGCGCGCACCGAGATTCTCGGCAAAGCGGATATTTTCGATAAGTGTTTTCTGATCTTCCGGCCGCGTGTCGCGGCCGACATCGATGTAAAAGACAAAAAGATCGCCGCCGATGGCCTGCGCCATACGTGATCCACGGGCAATCAAATATTGCGCCGCTGGATTGGAGCTTACACAGACCGCGATACGCTCCCGCACAGTGTGCGCAGGCTGAGTGCCGTCCTTTTCCAAGAAGGCATCGAGGCTGCGATCAACGACGCCGGTCACTTGACGTAGGGCCAATTCGCGCAGCGCGATCAGATTTCCCGGACGAAAGAAGTGCGAGAGAGCACGCTGGGCACGGTCGACGGGGTAAATGTCCCCACGTTCCATGCGCTTCTGTAACGCTTGAGGCGTCAGGTCCGCCAAAACAATTTCATCAACGCGCTGCATCACCCAATCCGGGACTGTCTCCCGCACTTGGACACCAGTGATCTGCTGCACCGTAGGGCCAATGCTTTCCACGTGCTGCACATTCATGGTGGAGAGCACGTCGATTTTGGCGTCGAGAAGGTCAATGACATCCTCGTAGCGCTTGCCGTGCTTGCTGCCTTCGATGTTGGTATGGGCGAGTTCGTCCACAACGACAACCGAAGGCTTGCGGGCAAGAATCGCATCCACGTCCATTTCGTCAAAGACTGTGCCCTTGTATTCCAGCTTGCGCGGCGGGATCCGGTCGAGCTTGGTAGCCAGTTCAGCTGTTGCTTTGCGGCCATGACTTTCGACCACGCCGATCAGAACATCTTCGCCTCGACTGGCGCGACGAATGGCTTCGCTCAACATGCTGTAGGTCTTGCCGACACCGGGTGCATAGCCGAGAAACAGCTTGAAAATACCGCGAGCCTTGTCGGCGGATACTTCGCTCAGCCAATCTTCCGGCGTCTTGGGCATCGACGGCATTTTCGTCCTCGGTGTGGCGCTTGTCATCTCCATCGTACAATGCGTCTGTGAAAACGTCGGCACGAACGCAAGCACTGCGGTTCGCGATTGTCCTCGTGTCGATTGCATTGATTACGGCACTCGACTATCGCCTTCACGTAAATCACACGACGGTCGCCCTGATGTTCCTGGTGACTGTCCTGCTCACTTCGGCATACTGGGGATTACGCTATGCCGTCGTGGTCGCGTTGGGCGCAACGGCCGCCTTTAATTATTTCTTCCTGCCGCCGGTCCGCACCTTCACCATCAGCGATCCGCAGAACTGGGTGGCATTGTTCGCTTTTCTTATCACGGCGCTGGTCGCGAGCAATCTGTCCGAGCGAGCGCGCCATGAGGCGGAAGGCGCCAAGCAGAGGCGCGGAGAGGTCGAGCGCCTCTACGCATTGAGCCAGCGCCTGCTGGCGTCAGAGAACGTGCTGGAGCTGCTAAACGCATTGCCCAAATACCTGCAGGAAATCTTCTCCATAAGCAGCGCAGTGGCCATGGCGGCAGATCATCCCACGGTGTACCGGTCATCGCTGGACGCCAAATTCGAGGAGAGCGTGCTTCGTTCGACCCTGTTGCGCGGAGAGCCGATCACGCAAGGAGGTGTCTCTTATGTGCCGCTGAGACTGGGAATGCGTACCGTAGGGGCCTTGGGCATCAGCGGCGGTGAACTGTCGCGCGAAACATTGGACGCCCTCGGAAGCTTGGCTGGACTGGCTGTGGAGCGGGTTCGCGCCCTCGAGGCGCTAAGCAAGAATCGTGCCGAGCAGGAGCATGAGAAACTACGAACCGCGCTGCTGGATTCCGTGACCCACGAATTCCGGACTCCTCTCACCTCGATCAAGGCTAGCGTGACAACGTTAACTTCAAATGTGACGATCGACGAGCAAGGAAGGCTCGACCTGCTAAACGTCATCGATGAAGAAACAGACCGTCTCAATCGCCTTGTAGGCGAGGCAGCGGAGATGGCGCAGCTCGATTCCGGAATGTTCAAACTTGATGTGCAGTCTCAATCGATTGAGGACGCGCTGCGTCCTGCGCTGAAAGATGCCGAGGCTTCGCTCGCGAAACATCCGCTGGAGACTCACGTTCCGCCCGATCTGCCAGCCGTTCGTATAGACGTAGACCGGATTCGAGAAGTGCTGATGCACCTACTCGAGAATGCGGGAAAGTATTCGCCGGCCGGGGCTCCTGTAAAGGTCACGATTGAAGTGCGGGGCGATGAACTGATTACGAGCATCGCGGATCGCGGACCGGGGATTGATTCGTTCGAGCAGCCGTTGATCTTTGACAAGTTTTATCGCGGTCAGAACCAGCGATATTCGGCGCCCGGTACGGGCATGGGGCTTTCAATCGCCAAGGTAATCGTGGAAGCGCACGGGGGATCGATCGGCGTAGTGAGCCAGTTAGGGAGCGGTTCAGTGTTTTCGTTTTCCTTGCCCTTAACGAAGCAGACAGGTTCGTGATGCTGCCAAGCCCTGAACGCGAAATGCTTTCCTGAAATCCCGGATGCCGGCGTTACTTGGGGACGACTTGCTCGTCATTTATGTAGTACGCGGATTCAGCGGGACGGACTACTCTTGGAATCCAGAGTGGGCGCCGCAAACCGCCGGGCCCCGGAGCTGGTCGCGTCAGCGCCTTCCATCGTTGGTACACAGCGAATGAAAGATTAGTGTCGACGAAGATGTCGCCGTAACGGTCATCGGCTGCGGCCTTCTCAACGCGCACCATTTGATGCCAGCAGTGCATTCCACTGACGGGATCGGGATGAACTGGGAAAGTAATGTCCTGGTGAACACCGGCATCGCTCCACCAAATGCGCTTCGTTTCCGGATCGCTGCTTTCGTAGGGCGAAACGCCTTCCAGCTGACGCATCTTCCACTGGCCTTTGGCGACTTCCTTCAGGTCGACCCAGGCACTCGTCATGCGCTCGATCTGCTCGTCTTTGTTCACGCGCCAGCGGCCAAGGTGATGAGAGCAGGCAACCACTCCGGGCGTCAGGCCTTCGGTGACCCAGGCATGAAGGACGAAGTATCCGATTTCCGTATGAACTTTGATCAAGTCGCCAGTGCGCGCAGCGAGCCGTTTCGCATCCACAGGATTCAACCACAGCGGATTCTTGTGCGAAATTTCGTAAAGATATTTCGCGTTTCCCGAGCGCGAGTGAATCAGATTTGGCAATCGAAAAATTGGCAACAACGTATAAACATCGCCGTGCGCATCTTTCGGCCACTCGACCGTGGGAGCATATTTGGGGTCGAACTCTGAGGATGGCTGCCCGAGCGACGGCGGTTGTGCGGAAATGTGAATGTGGCTGCGATAGTATTCGGGCAGCGTAAACTCGGGCCAATTCCAGTCGGCCATCGTCTTCGAGAAAAGTTCCAGCTTGCGTGACGGCGTGTTGTATCCGACCACAGCCTTGTCGCCCACCATCACTCCGACAGGCTTGCCGGCCTTCGTGACTACATGGTTCGATGCGACCTCAGTTCCCGTGAGTTCAGCCGGGGACAGCGTCTTCTCGTTCTGCTTGTAGACATCGCGTGTCACTTCATAAGCGCCGTATTTGCGCATGTATTGCAGCGGAGTGAGTCCCTCGCTTTTGGCCTTTTCAGGAAGACCGGGCACGGAATTGTCGAACATCCAGCCGTAGTATTCATCGAGCGTAAGTTTTTGTCCGGGATGGTAGGGAGACTCGAAATACTCGCGGATGCCCATCGAGCCGTCGGGATCGATCGCCCAGGAAAGGTTGAGCCAGAATTCGTCCTCCTCCCATACTTCGCCGGGATTAGTCTGGTAGGTGTATTCGAATTTTTCCCCGGCCCTCTCGCGAACGACGCGATTCACCGGCTGGCGAAAACCAATCCATCTTCCGGCATAGCTTTCCTGGCTCATCAGGTCATGACGCTCGGAACTGTATCCCATGGGGAGAACATAGTCGGCGAACCACGCGGTCTCGCTCCACGTCGGCGTGAGCGCTGCGTGAAGGCCCAGCTTCTCTTCATCGCGGAGCATCTCAATCCACGAGAAGCCATCGGGATAAGTCCAGACAGGATTGAACACGCGCGTGAAGTAAGCTTCGATCCGCCCGCGGCCTTCTTTCAAGAAATGCGGAAGCAGGAATGACATCTCGTGCGTGCAAAGCGGCCATTCTTTCGGATACAACAACTCATTCCAGCGTTTCTGCGGTGGCGGAGATTTGTAAGGCTTGGCAACAAACTTGTTCCAGGCATTCAGATTGTGTCCGCCTTCCGTGCCCACAGATCCCGTCAGCACGTGGAGGAGCATGAGAGCACGGGCTGGTTGCCAGCCGCCGAGATTTCCGGACGCACTGCCACGCCACAAATGCGAAGCGAATCGACTGCCCGCGGTCGCAATTTCGCGGGCAATTTTTACGATGACCTGGGCTTTAACTCCGCTTTCTTTCTCAGCGAACTCAGGTGTGAACTGCGCGTAGTGTTTTTTCAGAGCTTCGATCGTGGCCTCGAAGCTTTGCCCGCGCGCCGTGAAGCCGTCTACTTCCAGTTCTTCCCAGTTCGTCCACGCCTTCATGAAAGCGGCATCGAAGCGGTTCTCTTCGAGAATGACTTTGGCCATTGCCAGCAAAACGGCCGCTTCCGTGCCGGGATACGTGGGCATCCAGTAGTCGGCCATGCTGGCGGTGTTCGAGAGACGGGGATCCATGACCGCGAGTTTGGCGCCAGCCATTTTGCCCTCGATGATCCGCTGGGCGTGAGGATTGAAGTAGTGCCCTGATTCAAGATGGGCCGACATCAGCAGGATGAAACGAGCATTCGCGTGATCCGGCGATGGCCGATCCGCGTGATGCCACAGCAAATAACCGAGACGCGCGGACGATGAGCAAACGTTGGTGTGCGAATTGTGGCCGTCAATGCCCCAGGCCTGCAGCATACGCTCCATGTAGAAGTCGGCGCCCGGCCGTCCGACGTGATACATGACTTCCTCGCCGCGCCCTTCCTGGATCGCCTTACGGATGCGGGTGCCGAATGTTTCGAGGACCTCATCCCAGGAAGTGCGCTCCCACTTCCCTGCACCTCGGGGCCCGCAACGTTTCATCGGATAGAGCACTCGGTCGGGATCGTGAATCTGGTTAATCGTAGCCGGGCCTTTTGCGCAAAGCCGGCCTCGGCTGGCGGGATGCATGGGATTGCCTTCGAACTTGGCAACCTTCCCTGTTTCTTTGTCGATGTAGGCGAGAAGTCCGCACGCAGACTCGCAGTTGAAGCAGACGGTCGGAACCAATTGGTAGTGCTTTTCAACGCGACGCGGCCACTCGTCCGGATCAAGTTCGACCCAGTCATCCCATTTTTCAACGGGAGGACAATACGCCAGGTGACTGCCGTCGCGCTTGAATTCCGTCATTAAAATTCTCCTTCGAAACTGCGATCCCCAGAGGCGCTCGCATTAATCGCCCGGACCTCGGCGGTACTCAACTGTTGGGTACGCTCTGTCCTGCCATGACGAAGCACCACTCGAACACTAAAAGTCCAAGCACTGCGAGAACCGCTGCGGAACGGATCAAGAAATCAGTCGACGAAATCGCGAGCATGAGCATCGGAACGAGTCCCCCTACAACCACCGCGCCCATCCAGAACCACGACTTGAACGGGCCGTGCGTGATCAGGCGTGCCGCGTAAGCCGAGTTGTCAGTCGAATGGGGCATCAAGAATTCTGCCGCGACGATTAGCAAATGAAGCGCGACAGTGATCATCAACGTGATTCGGGAGGTCGACAACGATACCGCGGATCCCCCAACGAAGGCAGGCAGTAAGGAAAGGGCTGCAGCTCCGCACATCACCGCTTGCACGATCAGGTGCACCGGAAGAAGCGGCGTCTGCCATAGGTCACGCCCTTCACACTGGCCAAACAAAAATGCGGTGTAAACCGCCGCCATGAAACCGACGAGAACCGTGGGCCACAGCAAGATCCTCGCAAGTATCGGAATATTCAAGACGGCCCCGACCCAGAAAAGTCCCGCCAATCCGCTATAGGCAATGAGAATGAAGGCTCCGCGAGCCAGCCAGGACTTGCTCTGGGGAGAGAACACCACGCGCAAAAAACGTTCCTTATGTTCGAGGTCCCAAACCAGGAGGACCGTTGTAATTGCGGTAAAGAACAGCGCGATCGTGGACAGCACGATGTCGCGCCAACGATCGCCGCCCATCAGACCGAACATCATCGCGAATGCAGGAACTACGAGAGCACCCGAGCCGATGGCTTTGGTCCAACAATAGGCTGGGACTTGCCATCCCCAAGGGCGCGCGTGGGAAACGTCGTACGCTGCCAGCGCATTTTTCTGCAGAAGAGGACTGTCGGGCGGATAAAGGGCGCCGCCCCCATGAATATGCTCATTGCGCTGCGACGACATATACATCGGCTCATGACGCGCAGCCGTAGGGACAATCGCGCTTTCGTCGCTATCGATGTAGTAAAGCTTGGGGCGCGTTCCCTGCTCCGGCTTGCGCACGCGGACAGGCTCACGCGCTAACAGCTTTCCGATTTCGCTGTCGCAGGCGTCGAGATCGCCCGCGATGATGGCATGCTCCGGGCAAACGACGACACAGGCCGGTTCCAAGCCGACTTCCGTGCGATGCGCGCAGAAATGGCATTTCGCCGCGGTGCCGTCATCAGGATCGATGTAGATGGAGTCGTATGGGCAGGCCTGCATACACGCTTTACAGCCAATACAGCGTTCGGCGCTGAAGTCTACGATTCCGTCTTTGCGCTGGTACATCGCGGTCACGGGGCAGATCGTGACGCAGGGAGGGTTCTCGCAATGATTGCAGCGCGTGACTTGAAAAACGCGGCGGGTGTTGGGATACGTTCCTTTCTCCACGTACTTCACCCATGTGCGGTTTACAGTCAGCGGTACATGATTTTCGGTTTTACAGGCAACGGTGCAGGCATGGCATCCGATGCACTTTCGGTTGTCGATAATGAATCCGTAGCGCATTCGGAAGGCGCATTCCCAAAGATAGAACTGAAAAGCTGAGCGGTTTGATCATTCTAGCCGACGAGGCTTCTCAAGGGAGTTACTTGGTTGGGCATTCCGTTAAATTTTTTTTGCCCGGGATGTATAGCACTTTGGCGGGGTTGCGCTCAGAGCTAAGCTACAATTCAGGTTCATTTCGCGTGGATTGACAAACGTGCGGCGAGCGGCAATCCGCACTCCGTCGACTGAAACAACCTATGGCCACTGAAACCAGAATGGGCAATGCGCCACCCTCCGACGATAAAAAGGCCTTCTACAACCGCTTTCTTTTGATCGTGGCAGGTCTCGGCGGACTGCTGTATGGAGTCGATGTCGGCATCATTGCCGGGGCGCTGCCCTATCTCGAGGCGACGTCGGGCTTATCTCGCGGGGAACTTTCAATCGTCGTGGCTGCGGTATTGCTGGGCAGCGTGTTCTCGACGTTGTTCGCCGGGCTCCTTGCCGACTGGATGGGGCGAAAACCACTGATGGCGATAAGTGGTGTGATGTTCGTCGTCAGCATTCCGATGATTGCCTTGGCTCACGGCTACACACCGTTAGTTTTCGGCCGCTTATTACAAGGAACGAGCGCTGGTCTGATCGGCGTGGTC
Organism: uncultured Acidobacteriota bacterium; assembly: GCA_963820895.1. Classification (GTDB taxonomy): domain Bacteria; phylum Acidobacteriota; class Terriglobia; order Terriglobales; family Acidobacteriaceae; genus Sulfotelmatobacter. The sequence continues at coordinate 403,500 of CAWGBW010000005.1, read as the reverse complement.
GTGCCACTTTATCTTGCGGAATGCCTGACTGCGGCGGATCGTGGCAAGGGGACCGGAATCTTCCAGTGGTTACTCACCGCCGGGATTGCCATGGCGGCCCTGATCGGTTTGCTTTTCAGCTTCCGTCTGGATTCCATCTCAAAATTAGGCGACGCAAACGCAATCTTCGCTTTCAAAAATTCTGCATGGCGTGGAATTTTCTGGGTCTCTCTCCCTCCTGGAATTTTATTCGTGATTGGAAGTCTCATGTTGTCGGAATCGCCCCGCTGGTTGCTTAAACGCAACAAGGAAAAAGCTGCCTATGCAGCGTTACTGCGGTCGCGCACGACGGAGCAAGCAGATCTCGAATTTAGCGAGATGCACGAGATAGCCAAGTCTGAGAGGTCCGCAGGTGGCTCCGGAGGCAAGATCAAGGACTCTCTACTCCGTCGAAAGTATGTGATTCCCTTTGTGCTAGCCTGCATCATTTTGGCGTGCAATCAGACAACGGGCATCAATTCCATCATCGCCTATAACACCAACATTCTGTTGCAGAGCGGGCTTTCCGACCTGGCCGCGCACATCGGCTACGTGATTTTCACTTTTGTGAATTTTCTCGTAACTCTCGTGGGAGTCGCTTTGGTCGATCGCAAGGGACGAAAATTTCTGCTGGGAATCGGCACAGCTGGGATTATCTTGTCGATGATTTTTACCGGCGCTCTCTTTCGGCGCACCGAAAAACTGGGGATCGACTCTAGAACTGCCGTCCAGCAAATGGTCGGTGCAAACCAAACCGCCAGCCTCGTTTATAACCAGGAGCTCTCGCAAAGACTGTTGAAGGCTTCGGGAACCAGTGCGATTGATGAAAGTGCTCCGACCTCGCTGATAGTCATTTATTCGTACGGCGATTACCGCACTGCGAGCCAGGCTGTGAGGTCGGACGACCCGGCTGCCAAGGCGATCGATATCAGACGGGAAAACTGCGTTCCGGCCAATAAAATTGTGGCGTTTTTCTCAAATCCTTTTGGCAATCTCGATGCCGCCCGACAAGCACCAGTTCAGATCGAAAATGCATTGATTACTCCGATACCGTCGAGCGGGAACGGCTGGACGGTTGCCATCGCACTTTTCGTGTTTATGGCATTCTTCGCCGTGGGCCCGGGCGTTTGCGTGTGGCTCGCGCTCTCGGAGCTTATGCCGACCCGGATTCGTTCGAATGGGATGAGCATCGCCCTTGTATTGAATCAGGCAGTCTCCACGACCATTGCCGCGATTTTTCTACCGACGGTCGGGAAGCACGGGTACTCAACCATGTTTTTCGGGTTTGCGGCGTGCACCGTGATTTACTTCGTGACTGCCACTTGGTTCCTGCCTGAGACCAAGGGCAAAACTCTGGAAGAAATTGAGGCTCACTTCGAAGGTTCTGCAGCCTAAGCAGCCAAAGATCGCGGGCGCTACGTCACAAATTATGAATCCGACTAAACAACAAAGCACTACGAAGACCGATCACTCGCATGCAATGCGGCGGGAGATCTACGAGCAACCGACTGCGATTGCGAAAACGGTCCAAAAGCATTTGAAGGATGACATTATTTTTCCGGGCGAACTCGATCCGATCGAAGGAGCGTTGCTGACGTTTGAGAAGCTGATCATTGCGGCTAGCGGATCGAGCCGGCACGCAGGTCTCGCCGGGGAGATCATGATCGAAGATCTTTCGGGCGTGGCCGTCGATGTCGAGTATGCCAGCGAATACTGTTACCGCTCCACTCACGCCGCAGTCGAGCCCATCGTCATGGTCATCACGCAGTCGGGCGAAACTGCCGACACGCTTGCCGCTCAGCGCGAAGCGCTGACGCGCGGCGTAAAGACGATCGCCATCTCGAACATGCCCGACACGACGATCGTGCGCGAGGCCAGAACGGCGCTCATTACCGGCGCGGGGCCGGAGGTATCGGTACCGGCTACGAAGAGTTTCACGACCCAGGTCACGATCCTCTACATGATGGCGCTGTTCCTGGCCCGCAAGCGGGGACGTATGACATCGGAAGTGACGCGGACCTATTTGCAGCGGCTGATGCGCCTGCCCGAGGCGATTGAAAAGAATCTGTCGTCGTGGGATCGTCTGGCGGAACAATACGGTTCGGTTCACTTCAAGGCCGAGAAATTTCTCTATCTTGGCCGCGGCGTGCATTACGCGATCGCGCGCGAAGGGGCTTTGAAGCTGAAAGAAATCTCTTACGCCCATGCGGAAGGATATCCCGCCGGAGAGTTGAAGCATGGCCCGAACGCGCTGGTCGATGAGAAGCTGCCCGTAGTTGTGCTGGCGACCTGCGATCATCATGATCCGGATTCCGTTTTGCGTTACCGCCGTACCCTCGAAGTAATGAAGGAGGTCCGATCGAGGAAAGGGCCCTTGGTCACGGTCGCAACCGAGGGCGATAAAGAGGTCGAAGAATACACGGATCAAGTCTTTTATGTGCCCGCGTTTCCAGAACTGTTGCTGCCGATCCTGGAAGTCATCCCGTTGCAACTGTTCGCCTACCATATCGCGGTGAATAAGGGTGTCGACGTGGATCATCCACGCAATCTCGTGAAGGCGGTGGTCGTCGAGTGATCCTTCGGGCCGGCTGACTTCCGCCGATCAACCGCCGCTGCCCGCCACTTCCCCTGCGCCAGATCTGCCACATCAGTCTGAGATGTTGTAGGTGGTACTCCGCTAACACACAAGGCATTGCGGTCGAACTGTTACAATTTCTCATCGATCGGATCAGCAGATTCCTCCTTACTTGCCTTCGCAACGCCTTTCGTCCGTGCGGTGCGATGACAAGAGCGAGAGATGCGGGACTGATCCTCTTATAAAAAAGTGCCATGAAATGCCCTTTTTGCGGATTTGCGAATGACAAGGTAGTGGACTCTCGCGAGAGCAAGGAAGCCGAATCCATTCGGCGCCGGCGCGAGTGTCTAAAGTGCGGAAAGCGCTTCACGACCTACGAGCGAATCGACGAGATCCCTTACATGGTGGTCAAGAAGGACGGCCGTCGCGAGAAATTCGACCGCCAAAAAGTCCTGAATGGACTGCTCCGCGCTTGCGAGAAGCGGCCAGTTCCGATCAGCAAGCTCGAGCAGATTGTGAACGAAACAGAGTCGTTTGTGATCGACTCGGCCGAGCGCGAGCGCAAGACCAGTGAACTTGGCGAGCTGATCATGAATCGCCTGCGTCGTTACGACAAGGTGGCTTACGTTCGATTTGCGTCTGTCTACCTCGATTTCAAGGACGTGAAAGAGTTCATGAATGAGTTGAAGGATTTGGTTAAAATGAAGGGTGCACAAGGCTTAAGCTGAACTCCGACCTTCACGGTTGTCGAACCCTATCCAGCAGGTTTCTAAAGAGGACGAAGGTCTTATGGTTCACAAAGTAACGCTGATTCCCGGCGATGGAATCGGACCGGAAGTCACAAAGGCGACGGTTCGGATTCTCGAAGCGACCGGAGTCAAGTTTGAATGGGAAACATTCGCCGTAGGGGCGGAAGCGTACGAGAAATCGGGGCAATACATTCCCCAGGAGTTAACCGAATCGCTGGAGCGTACCCACGTCGGGTTGAAGGGCCCAGTTACCACTCCTGTCGGCGGAGGATTTCCCAGCATCAACGTAGCATTGAGGAAGAAGTTCGAGCTCTACGCGAACTTTCGTCCGATCCGCAATCTGCCTCATATTCCGACGCGATATCCGGATGTTGATCTGATCATCGTCCGCGAAAATACCGAGGGCCTTTACTCCGGACTGGAACACGAGGTTGTGCCCGGAGTAGTGGAAAGCCTCAAGATCATGACGGAAAAGGCCTGCACGCGGATATCAAAGTTTGCTTTCGAGTATGCCCGGAAGAACGGCCGCAAGAAGATTCATGCGATTCACAAAGCAAACATCATGAAGTTGTCGGACGGTCTCTTCTTGCGCTGCGCCCGCAATGTGGCGAAAGACTATCCGGAGATCACCTACGGCGAGCACATCGTCGACAACACGTGCATGCAACTCGTGATGAACCCGTACCAGTACGACATGCTCGTGATGGAGAACCTGTACGGCGACATCCTCTCGGATCTGTGTGCCGCGTTCGTGGGAGGCCTCGGCTTCGTGCCTAGCGCAAACTTGGGCGACAACTGCGCCGTGTTTGAAGCCGTTCATGGCTCGGCGCCGGACATCGCGGGTAAGAATGTCGCGAATCCGACAGCGTTACTGCGCTCTGCCCTGTTAATGGTTCGTCACCTCGGCGAGCATGAGGCATCCACCCAAATTCGAAATGCGCTCGAACGCGTGTACCGTGAGCGCGATAAGCTCACTCGCGATATTGGCGGCAAAGCTGGCACCTCGGAATTTGCCGATGCCGTGATCGAAGAGATGGAAAAAGCTAAAACGGCCGGTGCACCGCAGGCTTGATAGATTCCTCTACGATTCGGAATGCCTTCGCGTGGGGACCACAAATCCGCTAGGGTGAGAAACCAGTTCTCGGCCCACTTCTTTCAGGAAAAGTCGTGCTTTTTGGTCACCCACGTCCCTTGCGCGGACGGCGAGCAAGAAGCTCAGAACGAACGAAGTGGCAATGTTCAGAACGCCGACCACCAACACTCCGCATATTGAAACGATCACTTCGTTCCGGTTGAGCCCGCCATAAATCCAGAGCCCATCGATGGCATAACCGAGGCTCGCTGCGGACAGGGTGACGTGCCGCACCTCGAGTGGGATGCCAAATAGCGTAATGAGAATCGGAACCGTCCCCAGCAGGAAACCCAGGGTGATGTAGCCAATGGCGCCGGGGCCCTGGTGGTTGATCCATTCCGCAAGGCGGGCCGCGCGCTTCAATCCCAGGCGGTGACGAACCCGCAGGCTGTTCGAGATCGCAGATTCCATCTGGTTGGCGGCGATGTAATTGGCCGTCCAGCCAGTGGCCAGCGACGAGAGCCAGAGCAGGACACCCGTCACAATAGCGAAAGCGATGGTTCCAGATTGGTGCGGAAATAGCATGTGCACGCCGTGGTCCGCTTCTGCCTGAGTCAGGAATGGGTGGTGAAAAACAAAGTTCCACAACCGGTCGATCGCCATAGAGACCGGAATCGCTCCTAACAGGTTCGAGATCGTAACGATCGTCTGCGTCTGCGAAATGGCGCGCAGGCTGGCCATGTGATCCTTCGCGGGGTCTTCCATCGCGTCGACCAGCGTCGCGGCCGTTGCTGCCGGCATCTTCGAGGCAAGCAGAAATCCTCCTGCCTGCATCATCAGGAAACTGATGGCATAGTTCAGCGAGTGTCCAAGCGCAACCAGAAATGGAGCTTGAATCCGGGTGGAGATGCTGTACTTGACGAGCGCGGTGAAGCAGGTGATGACGCCTGCCATGATCGCGCCCGCCCCCATGCGTCGCCAGTGGCTGGCATTCTTGGCAATGTAGTGCACCCCGACGCGCCCGGTTTTTTCGACCACGCTGCGAGCCATGCGGCGAAAGGTGGTGCTAACCACTCGCATGATTCGTCTCTGATTCGCGAATCCAAAGATCAAGGCAACGGCGAACTTGCGTGCATCGGCTCCGGGCTTCCGGAGGCTGAGTACCTGGTCGATCCGCCAAAGGAACGATCGGAGCAATCGCAGACGGAAGATCAACCCGGCGGAGGTGCCCTCTTTCTCGAGACGCTCGTTGATCTCGCGTACTTGCGCTACGCAGGCGTCACGCTGCTTCTCCCACCGGGGAAGCTCTTCGGGATTCAAAACGACGGATTCCACCAAGCCAGGAAGATGAAAAAAGGCAGACTTGGTGATGTCGTTATCGCTGCTCAGCAGAAGCATGTCGCGAGAAAGAGCAATATTGGCTGCGCGCAAGGCCAACACCTTGCACGATGCCAGCATCGAGGAGGTGGAGAGGCTGAAGATGCCGGACCACCACGTCACCAGCTCATCTGGAAGCGAATTCAACCACCGTGCGTCGCCTTCCTTCAGATCCAGCGAATCGAGAAGAACATAAAGATCGCCGCGAACTTCATCTTCCGGCAACAATCGTTTGGCAGCGCGAACAAACAGCTCCCTGACCAGGAAAATCTCATCCGGCAGGCCCGCCTCAGAGATAACTCGAACGTAAGAGTGATGCGACCAAAAGTCTCTGAATCCCTCGCGTATCTCATCACGGTGCGGATGAGCTTCGATATTGGCCGTGAGCTTTGACAGGATATCGGTGCGCGAACTGAGGGGAACGTCGAGGATTTCGCGCAGAAGGCCGTAGACCCACGTAGCGCGTTCTCGCGGCGAGCCGAACTCAAATCTCAGCAAGTCCTTGGATGCTAACGAAATTTGAGCGACGGAATCCATTTCTCAGGGTTTAAAAGAGCCTCAAGAGTACGCGAAAAGCAGGAAGGCTGCTGTAGGGAAAATCCCGGTTTTACGTCTGCCCGAGTAGCAATCTTGGAACTTGTGCGCCATTAGCGCCGCTTGAGGGCTTCCAGTTCGTCGAGGGTACGTGGCCAGTCTGAGCCGAGCAAGCGCGACAAGCTCCGGTCGGCGAGAACCTTGCCCCCAGTCTGGCATCTTGCACAGTAGTTGGTCTCTTTGTCAGCATATCGGATGCGGAGTATCTTATCGCCGCACCGAGGACACGGCTGCCCGTACCGGCCATGAGTCGCCATGTCTTTGCGGAATGCAGTTACTTTCTCGGGGAAACCCCGTTCCGCCTCAGCCTCAAGTTTCGAGATCCACAACTTCAGGGTTCGCCGCGTGGCGTCAAACAAGCGCTGCCATTCTTCATCGGTGAGTTTCTTGGTCATCGCAATGGGCGAGAGTTGCGCGGCATGCAGGATTTCGTCCGAGTAAGCATTGCCGATACCACTCAACAGGCGAGGATCCGTGAGCGACCTCTTGAGCGTGTGATTTTCGGCGGTGAGCACGGAGCGGAAGGTCTCGAGATCGGAGGAAAAGACGTCAATGCCGCCTGCGTCCAGCGACGAAAGATTCGCCTCCCCGCTGATGAGGTGTAACGAGGCTCGTTTCTTGCTGCCTGCTTCGGTTAGAAGAAGGGTTCCGTTGGGAAAATCGAACGCTGCCAGATTTTGGCGTCCCCCCAGCTTTGACGGAGAATTTTTCCAGTGCAGACGTCCGGCAATCATCAGGTGAAGAACGATCCAGAGGTCCCCCTCAAAGCCGACCGCAATGCGTTTACCGATCCGTCTCAGCTGAGTTACGGTCCGCCCTTCCACACTGTTGACGGGCGGCTGCACCGTTCGCAACAGGAACGGACTCCCCAGGCGGACGTGTTGCAGGGGCTGGTGCAGGATGCGCGCTTCGAGCGCACGCATGTACGCCGTGATGTCGGGCAACTCCGGCATACATAACAGCTTGCCTCGTGACCTATAGTTTTTGCAATCTTTCCAACGCCGAGCGTGACTTCGTCAAAGTTTTGCAACTCGGCCATTGACTCACGCGCCGCGATGGGAGTAGAGTGCGATCCGTTCTGGGGTTTCTGGGGAATGACGCGCACAACACGGCGTGTTGGGATAGTTCTATTTCAGCTTGGCGGACCTGACAAGCTGGAAGCGATCGAACCATTTCTTTATAACCTCTTCTGCGATCCCGATATTATCGACTTCCCTTTCGCTCGAATCGGCCGCAAACCTCTGGCCAAATTGATTTCGACCACTCGTGCCCGCAAGGTGCAACATCACTACGCGAGCATTGGGGGAAGATCGCCAATCGGTCCGAATACCGAGCGCCAGGCTCGTGCGCTCGAAGAAGCACTGCGAGGACAGGGGATGGATGCCCGATGTTTCGTCGCCATGCGGTACTGGCATCCCTTTACCAGTGAGGCGATCGAACAGTTGCGCGCCGCGCAGTGCGATGAGATCGTGCTTCTACCGCTCTATCCCCAATATTCCTCTACCACTACGGGGTCGAGCCTGAACGAATGGCGGCGGCTATTCCATGAGGCCACCCCGGTCCACACCATTGAAACGTTCTATAAGAACGAGGCTTACCTGGACGCTGTGGTTGAAAAAGTGAACGAGGCGTTATCGCGCTTTCCGGCGCCCGACCGGCCTGAGATCGTGTTCAGCGCGCACAGTGTTCCACTATCGGTAATTGAGAAGGGCGATCCGTACCAGAGGCACATCCAGGAAACTGTTGAGTTGTTGTTGCAACGCGGCGGATGGAACAACCCGCACCGTCTCTGCTACCAGAGCAAAGTTGGAGCCAGTCGCTGGTTACAGCCATCCCTGCACCAGACGCTTCGTCAACTTTCGACAGAGCGCATTCGCGAGGTCTGCGTGGTACCGGTTGCTTTCGTCTCCGACCATGTCGAGACGCTCGGAGAAATCGACCATGAGGCACGCCACGAAGCGCACGAGTTGGGCATCACACAATTTGAAATGAGTGGCGGCCTGAACGATTCACCCAAGTTCATCCGCGCCCTCATCGAGCTTGTTCTTGGAAGCTTGCAGCAAGCGGTTCAGTCGTCCGTTCCGATTCGCAATCTCGGCAGGGAGTTAGCGGCGCCGCAGTACGCGACGGCCGCCGGAGACTAGGACCCACGTCCGTAGAAAGAGGAGGAGATTCATGGCGGAGTTGGAGACCGGCAAGGTCAATCCGAATCCGGAACCGGCCAAGAAGCCGGCAAGTCCTTCGGTCGATGCGACGAAGTATGTCGGCACGCCGGCTGTCGGTACGTCGAAAGCAGCCGCGTCGGCTGGCGTGGCAGGAACCGCTCCCTTCACGGAGATCGACCGCCATCGCAGGCGCTTTGTGTGGACGATGGTCACCGGCTTCCTGACTGCATGGTTTCTGGCATTTTTTCGCTTCTTCCTTCCCCGCACGCTTTTTGAGCCCAATTCCCTTTTCAAGATTGGATATCCATCCGAGTTCGCTCTGGGAGTCGACACCAAGTTCCAGCAGAAGTACCGCATCTGGGTGGACCGCACGCCCGATCGCCTGTTCGTGATTTATGCGCGGTGTACGCATCTCGGCTGTACCCCTGACTGGAAGCCCAGCGAAAATAAATTCAAGTGTCCCTGCCACGGTAGTGGCTACGACAGCGAAGGAATCAATTTCGAAGGACCGGCGCCGCGACCGATGGATCGAGCTCACTTGGAACTTGCCCCTGATGGGCAGATCCTGGTGGACACGTCGAAGTTGTACTCGTGGCCCAAAGGGCAACCGAGCAAGTTCAACGATCCGGGAGCATTCTTGACCGGAGTTTAGATTTCGTGTGCGAAGGCGAGATGCCTTCGGAACGGCCAGCCAGAGCGCTGGCGCTACAGCAGATCGGAAACTCATCTATGGCTGACGACAACACTCCGAACGGCGGCAACGGGAAGAACGGCAAGGTCGGGCTGATCGACAAGGTCAAAGAGGATATCCAGGCCTTAAAGACGGACATCCCTGCCAAGGCGAAGGAACAAATTGATGGGCTGAAGGATCCGACCAAGACGCAGGTCTACACCTCGATCTTCCGCCACAAGCACGATGACACGCCTCGCAACCGGGCGTTGGGCGTGCTCTCGAACGTGTTCTTGCACCTGCATCCGGCAAAGATCAACCGCGATGCCGTGCGCTACAGCTACACCTGGGGCATGGGTGGGATCACGTTTTATCTGTTCATCATCCTGACCTACACCGGCGTGCTGCTGATGTTCTACTACCACCCGAGCAAGGTGCAGGCGTTCCGCGATGTGCTCTATCTCGAGCATGATGTGCCGTTCGGAAAGATTCTGAGAAACATGCATCGCTGGGCTGCTCACCTCATGGTGATTGGCGTCTGGCTGCACATGTTTCGAGTGTTTCTGACCGGCTCGTACAAAAAGCCGCGGGAGTTCAACTGGAACATTGGGGTCCTGTTGCTGGTGTTCACGCTCCTGCTGTCGTTCACCGGATATCTGCTTCCCGATGACCAGCTCGGATTCTGGGCCGTGACGGTAGGAACGAATATGGCGCGAGCCACGCCGCTGCTGGGACACGAAGGTCCATTCGGATCGATGCTCGGCATGACTCCCTACAACGACGTGCGCTTTGGATTGCTGGGCGGATCGATTGTGGATGCGAACGCGTTGCTGCGGTCCTACATCTGGCACTGCATTGGTATCCCAATCGTGGCGTCGGTGCTGATGATTGTGCACTTCTGGCGCGTACGCAAAGACGGCGGAATTTCTGGTCCGGCTCCAGTAATGCTCGAAGCTGAAGCCGACAAGCCGCGCCGGGGACCGAAGGCGGCGGGAGAGTAAGCGAGGGGTCTATGTGGGGACAGCCGCCCTCGGCTGTCCGTCGAGCAGAGCTCGACTGCAAACCACTTCAAACGGCCGGGCTTTAACCCGACCCGGCAGCCGGTGGCGGCTGTCGCCACTTGAATAGCGGAGAGAATATGGACTGGCGACAACTGTGGGAGATCTGCTCGGCGCCGGACAACGTGCCGATCGTTGGCTTGATTCCGCTACTTGGCTTTTACATTTACCTGGCTTGGAAGCAGGCGCATGCCAACGATCAGCTGATCGCCGAACTCGAGGCGGATCCAGCGCTCGCCAAGACACATCACCGCAAGACGTGGCCATTCAAGCCGGGATGGGCCAAGGAAGTCCACGTTTGGCCTTTTCTTCTTCGCATCGAATTCCTCGCGGCGATCATTATCACCATCATCTTGATGGTCTGGTCGATCACGCTGAATGCTCCGCTGGAAGAGCCGGCGAATCCGAATCTCACGATGAACCCTGCAAAAGCTCCCTGGTACTTCCTCGGACTGCAGGAGATGCTTGTCTATTTCGATCCTTGGATCGCGGGCGTGGTCATGCCGACGATGATCATCATCGGACTGATGGTGATTCCCTACATCGACACCAATCCGTTGGGCAGCGGTTATTACACGTGGAAGCAGCGCAAGTTTTCGATTGGCACATTCATGTTCGGCTTCATCATCCTGTGGGTCGCGATGATCATCATCGGGACGTTCATCCGCGGGCCTGGCTGGCAGTGGTTCTGGCCGGGGCAAACGTGGGACCACAACCGCCTTATTTATGAGGTGAACCGTGACTTGCCCGATATTTTCGGGATCACTTCGAATTTAGGCAGAGGCATCTTCGGCGCGATTGTCGTTGGCGGCTTCTATCTAGTGGGCGGTGGCCTGGTGTATTCCATGTTCCGCCGGCGCATGGGAAAAGACTTTAAGCGCATGAGTCTTCTCCAATTCTCGCTGATGAATTTCCTGCTGCTCAGCATGGTCGCCTTGCCGCTGAAGATGGCTTTGCGGCTCTTGTGGCACATCAAGTACGTGTGGATTACGCCCTGGTTCAACGTATGAGGGCAATTGCAGAAGTCAGATTTCGGATTGGGGATTCATTAGACCGCCTGGCTCTTTGCGGTGCTCCCCAATCTGAAATCTGCAATCCCAAATCTGAAATCGCTATCTCGAACTCCCAGGGGGAACGAATCCGTGCCCGATAAACCCATCCCCGAGCAAGATCCAATTACAAGCAAGTCCTACGCCGCGCACTACCTCATCGCGACGATCATCCTCATCGTGACGTTATTCTGGGCCTTGTGGGATGAGGCGTTGGGTCAGCGGCCATGGAAGGGATTCCAGGATCAGTTCAAGACGCGTTACAGCGCGCTACTGAATACATCCCGCTCGAAGTCCGCGACTTCGCAGAAGGATGTCGAGCAGGATCCTGACTATGCGAAGTTGAAGCAGGACTATCAGAAGGCCTTCGACAGTTCCAAAGCTCAATCCGAAGACGCCCGTAAGAAATTGGACGATGCAAGCGCGCGGCTGCTGGCGGTTCAAAGTGTCTTCACCGACCGCCGGGCGTACGTCAATGCTCTGACCTACGAATACGAAACGGCAAGCAGTGATTCCGCCAAAGCCAGCAAGAAGAAGGAAATCGACGAATACAAAAAAGGAAAGGCGACAGTCGAATTCCCCGATGGCAAGAAGGAGTCCTACAACTTCGAGGAACTGGAGAAGACTTACAACGATATCCGCGACGAGCGCACGAAGCTGAGCCTGGTTCTCGGCGACAGCCTGAAGCCAGTTACTGAAGCTCGCGCCAAGATGGACGAGTACGTCACGGATCACATGGTAGATCTCACGCCGGCACAGATTGATGGCCTGAAGAAGAAGACGTCGGACTGGGAACCGAAGATCGTTCAGGTTAATGTAGCGGAAGCGAACATCGTCGACCGCTGCGAATCGTGCCACATGGGCGCTCGGGAGCCTTTAAAAATCACACCGGCGGCGATGACATCCAAAGGCGACAAGAAGCCCGACGATTACGCGGAGGCTTTTGCCAGTCACACCTCTCCCGAATTGTTGCAGATTCATGATCCGGACAAATTTGGATGCTCGCCCTGCCATCAGGGCAACGGGCGCGCCACGACCAGCGTTGAAAAAGCTCACGGCAATTATGAGCACTGGCTCTGGCCGCTGTTCCCCAAGGAAAATTCCGAAGCGGGTTGCCAGACCTGCCACGCTGCAGACATGGTGCTCGCCAGCAACGACACGCAGTTTCAGACCATCAATGCCGGCAAGGATCTATTCCGGCAGCGCGGCTGCATGGGATGCCATCGCTACGAGGGCTACGACAAAGAGCCTGAAGACCTGAATTCGGTCGGCCAACAGATCAAGCAAATCGAGACGCAGAAAAAAGATAACGTCAAACAGACTGCCTATCTGATGAAACAGGCCGATTCTGCGGAATCGAACGACGAGGCCAACAAGCTCAACACGCAGGCCGTCGACCTTCGAGTCGCCAACAGCAAGTTCGACGCTCGCTTGCAGCAGCTTGATTTTCAGTCGCACAGCTTGATGCAGGACCTGAAGAAGGTCGGCCCGAATCTCAAAGACATTAGGCTCAAGCTGAACAAGAACTGGATTCCCGTCTGGCTGAAAAAGCCCTCGGATTTCCGTCCGACAACGAAGATGCCGAACTTCCGGCTCACCGACCACCAGATCCAGGCAATCTCGGCGTACATCTGGCAGTCCGGCTTTACCGATAAAGTTCCGCAGCACAAACCGGGCAACGCTGCGCACGGTAAGGAACTATTCGAATCGCGCGGCTGCCTTGCCTGCCACTCGATCGGCGAAGGCGATCAGGTGATGGGCGGAACATTTGCCGCGAATCTGACGCGCGTCGGCGAGAAGGCGAACTACGATTACCTCGTTCGCTGGATTCACAACGCCCGCGAACGTACACGGCCATACTGCCCGTACGAGAAAAAAGACATCGGTCCCGAGGACTACGCTAAGAAGAACCTGCCCTACCAATTCGATCTCCAGCACAGCAAGTGCCCCAATGACGGGCACGAACTTCAGGTCCAGAACATGACCGTGATGCCCAGCCTTCGTCTTGCTCCCGAAGACGCTGAGGACATCGCAACTTACCTGATGACTCAGAAGAAGCAGGAGCCTTCGTCCTACGCCGATGCGACGTTCATGGATGACGCATCGCTGAAAGAAGAAGGCAAGAAGTGGGTTCGTCATTACGGCTGCTCCGGATGTCACGAGATTGCGGGCTTCGAAGATGAAGGACGCATCGGAACCGAACTTACCTACGAAGGCAGCAAACCGATCGAGCGTCTGGATTTTGCTCTGTTCACTGAAATATCACAGCGCGGCGGCAAAGGCGCAGAGCCGATCAAGGACAAAGAAGACCTGGCGCGGCTGCCCGATGGACCGGCGACACAGCCGTGGTACGACCACAAGGGCTTTTTCGAACACAAGCTGGCAGAGCCAAACGTCTACGATCAGGGTAAGGTAAAAGGCGAGACTGAAGCCCTGCGAATGCCCAACGTGCACCTCACAAAAGAGCAGGTGCTCGATTTGACCACGTTCTTGATGGGCAGTCAGGAGACTTCCCTGCCTGCCAGCTATCAGTACAAGCCTGGGGATGCACGACATGACATCCAGGAGGGCTGGTGGGTGGTCAAGAAGTACAACTGCATGGGATGTCACCAATTCATCCCTGGGCAAACAACAATCCTGATGGGGATGAAGCAATATCAGGACGCGCAAGAGCAACTGCCGCCCAAGCTGCTGACCGAAGGCGCTCGCGTCGATCCGGAATGGCTGCGAAAGTTCCTCTCGAATCCCTCGCTCAGCACGAGCGACACGAACCGGAACGGCGTGCGCCCGTATTTGAAAGTCCGCATGCCTACGTTCTCGTTCTCCGACAACGAACTGCGAAAGCTGGTGCGCTTCTTCGAGGCGCTCTCGCAACAACCGTTGCCGTACATACCGGAGACCGTGCCCACGCTCACAGCAAAAGAGAACGATATGGCACGCAGCTTGTTCTCGAGTACGGCGGCTCCATGCTTGAAGTGCCACGCAACGGGCGAGCCCGCGCATGACAAGATCGCTACCGCCCCGAACTTCCTGCTGGCAAAGGAGCGTCTGAAGCCGGATTGGGTGGAACGCTGGATCACCGATCCGCAGGCTGTGAGTCCCGGAACCTCGATGCCTTCGGGTCTGTTCAAGCAGCAGAACAGTCAGTGGGTATTCTCGGGGCCAACGCCTTCAACCTTCAACGGATATGAGGGAGACCATCGCAAGCTTCTGACCGACTACATTTTTCAGCTCACAGCCGACGAACAGCGGCGCGTCGCTTCATCGATGCCGCGAGCCAAGACCGCCGTTCAACCCGTAACTGATCGCAAACAGGCTGCCGTGGAATCGCATCATACGGCGAGCGGTGGTTCGCGGTAGAATGGCGGGTTTTGAGCTGCCTGTATTTCTCAGCATCCAGCGTGCGGACGGAAACGTCTGCGCGACAGCCGGCGAGATGCCGGCGCTACTTGACTCCAAGAAAGGGCGACATCATGACTAACAAAAGAGGGTGGACATCTTTCATCGTCAGTGTGGTAGCGCTGTTCGCGTTATTCGCGCTGGCAGCCTGCAGCAAGAAAGAGAACACGGAGCAGTCGAGCAATTCGGCGACAGAATCGGCCGCTCCCGCACAACCGGCAACTCCGATTGATCCGGCTACAGTGGCAACCGTCGGCGGTACTGTAAAGTTCGACGGCACTGCCCCGAAGGCAGCAAAAATCGATATGAGCCAGGATCCTGGCTGCAAGGGCACCAACGAAGCGGAGAGCGTTGTTGTCAGCGGCGGCGACCTTGCGAACGTGTTTGTCTACGTGAAAGACGGGTTGGGGAGCCGTAACTTTGATACCCCTAAAGAGCCCATCGTTCTCGAGCAGCAGGGCTGCAAATATCATCCCCACGTCTTGGGCGTGATGGCCGGCCAGACCGTGCAGATCAAGAACGGCGATCCCACCACGCACAACATTCACCCCACGCCGAAAGACAATCGTGAGTGGAACGAATCACAACCGCCATCGGCTCCGGCCATTGAGAAAACCTTCGCGCGCGAAGAGATCATGCTTCCCGTGAAGTGCAACCAGCACCCCTGGATGAAGATGTATGTGAACGTGGTGAAGAATCCCTTCTTCGCGGTCACGGACAAGAGCGGCAAGTACGAGATCAAGGGCCTGCCTCCGGGCGACTACACGATCGCATTCGTTCACGAGAAACTTGGAGAGCAGGACCAGAAAGTCACGGTCGCTCCCAAGGACTCCAAGACCGTTGACCAGTCCTTCAAGGCGGCCGGCGAGTAAGTTTTTGCTTTGATAGAATATTGCTTTGGACGGAGCGGGCTGCGTCGCCCGCTCTGCTCTGAAGCAGAGAAATGCAAGAGCCTCTGCAAATCTTCCTCACCGAAGAGGCATCGTTCTGAAAGCTGTCGCCATACCCTATAACCGCGGGCTGCACCGGTTCGCCGTTGTACTTGCCTGCTGGATTTTTCTCCTCATCATCGCTGGCGCGCTCGTCACCAGCAACGACGCTGGACTTTCGGTTCCTGATTGGCCCACCTCGTTCGGTTCCCTGTACAAGATTCCGAAGCTGGTCGGCGGCGTGAAGTTCGAACACACGCATCGCATGATTGCCCAGGGAGCGGGCCTGCTCACCATCATCCTTGCTGTCTGGATGTGGCGTGCGGAGAAAAGGCGCTGGTTGAGGATTCTCAGCTACGCCGCGGTGGGAACAGTCATCGCGCAGGGAGTTCTTGGAGGCATTACAGTGCTGTTCTATCTGCCCCCGGCAGTGTCGTCAGCGCATGCTGCTCTGGCGCAGACGTACTTCTGCATTGCGGTAGCGATCGCAATGTTTACCGGGCAAAAATGGGTTGAGGAAGTCCCGCGAGTCGAGTTTGATCATCGCCGCCCAAGCCTCTTCACGTTAGCCTTATTGTCGATTTTCGTGCTGTATGTGCAACTGACGCTTGGAGCGATGTTCCGCCACCACGGTCTGAGTTGGTGGCCTCACATTGCCAATGCGGTCGTCGTTTCGTTTGTTCTGGCGTGGACGTCCATTCGAGCGCTCACCGTCTACACCGGCATCGATGCCGTTCGTCGGCCTGCCATCGTCCTGCTGTCGCTAGTGATCGCGCAGTTGTGCCTCGGATTTACAGCATTTCTAACCCGGGTATCGTGGGGTCACGACGCGGTGCAGCCGGAGCTTCCGATGGTGATCTCCACGGTCACCCACGTAGCTGCGGGAGCGCTGTTGCTGGCAACCGCCGTTATTCTCGCCATCCAAGTTTGGCGGCACGTCCCAGTCGCGTTCGAAGAACGCCTGCCGCAGGCGCAGCGCGACGCCTCGATGGCATAGAGATACGCGACTCGGTACTTTTCACTGGGCCCAAAGAGTTGCGATCATCGATAGTTTTCGGGCGAAGTGTCGTAAACTGGTAGTAGTCCCGGGGATCAAATTTTGGTTTCAAAAGTTGCCGCGCTTGCTGATGCCAGGCAGGAGTCTGAACACTCCGTGGCGCCCGTCATTTCCGTACAAAATGTGGTTCATCGGTATGAGAATCGCACCGCCCTGAACGGTGTATCATTCGACGTCCGCCCAGCCGAACTATTTGGTCTGCTGGGGCCCAATGGCAGCGGGAAAACTACTCTCTTCAGAATCCTTTCCACGCTGATGATTCCGACGGCCGGCCGCGCCGTCGTTGTGGGCTTCGATGCCGCTCAAGATCCGGCAAGCCTGAGACGACAGATCGGGGTTGTATTTCAGGCACAGAGCGTTGACCCGAAGTTGACGGCATACGAAAATCTATGGCATCAAGGACACCTGTACGGACTGCGAGGCAGCGTGCTCAAGCGCCGTATTGAGGAGATCCTGTCGCGCGTCGGGCTCGCCGACCGCGCCAAAGAGCAGGTCGGTACTTTCTCCGGCGGTATGCAACGGCGCATCGAGTTGGCCAAGGGACTGTTGCATCATCCTGGAGTCTTGCTGCTCGATGAACCCACGACTGGACTGGATCCCGGCGCCAGGCGGGACCTCTGGCAGTATCTGCAGATTTTGCGGGATGAAGAGCGCGTATCCGTGCTCGTCACCACACACTTGATGGAAGAGGCCGAGCGCTGTGACCGCCTCGCAATCATGAATGAAGGAAATCTCGTGGCGCTTGGCACACCCGCCGAGTTGAAGAGCGAAATCGGCGGGGACGTGATCCTGCTCGACGCTGCCCGGGATGCGGGAATTCTGGCAGAGCACATCCGCGCGCGCTTCCACGTGGCAACGACGGTGTTGGGAAATCAAGTGCGCATCGAACAGGAAGGCGGCCATCGATTTGTACCCGACGTGGTCGAAGCTTTCCCCGGCGAGATCCAGGCGATCTCCGTGAGTAAGCCGGCGCTCGAAGATGTTTTCATCCATCGCACTGGGCACAAGTTTTGGAGTGAGAGCAGCGAAGCAGAATCTGATTCCGTAAACAAAAAAGCAAAAAAGAAGAGGAGGTAACTTGCGTCCGATGATTCTTTTGCTTTCCCTGGTTCTGGGTATCGTGCCACTTCTTGGAGTGGCTTGGATTTTCCTGACTGGAATGATCACCCTCTCACCATTTTCGATTTCAATGGACGGTCTTTTTATGACCCTGATCCTGCTGACCCTCTCGGCGTGCTTTCTGCTGAATGCGTTCTGGGAAATGCGCGATGGGAAGAAGGCAGCTCCGGTGGGGGCGAAGACTCCTCCAGCAAAGGCTAGTTGATGGCAACACAAGCGGCAACTTTAGCGCGCGCCGGCACCCCTGCATCGGCAGGAGTAATGTTGCCTGCTTTCACCCTCTGGTGGCGCGAGATCGTTCGCTTCTATCGTCAGACCAGCCGTGTGGTGGGAGTACTCGCGTCTCCACTCGTTTTCTGGTTAGTGATTGGGTCTGGATTTGGAACCTCGTTCCGGTCCGGCGGCGGGCCCGGACAGCAGCATTACCTCGACTATTTCTATCCCGGCGCGCTGATCATGATCGTGCTGTTCACCTCGATCTTCACCATGATGTCAGTGATCGAGGATCGGAAGGAAGGATTTCTGCTTTCGGTGCTCGTCGCTCCCGTACCGCGCTCAGCCATTGTTCTCGGCAAAGTTCTGGGTGGGACTACGCTGGCGGCGATTCAGGGCATGATCTTCCTGATCTTCGCGCCCTTCGCCGGAGTCCACCTCGAACTGTTGTCTGTTTTGCTGGTAGCCGTCGTCGTATTTCTGGTTTCGTTTTCCCTGACGGCGCTCGGCTTCGCGATAGCGTGGCCGATGGACTCTTCCCAGGCCTTTCACGGAATCGTGAACCTGTTCCTGATTCCATTGTGGCTTGTGTCCGGTGCATTGTTCCCGCTGGCGGGCGCCTCGGGATGGATTCGCGTGATCATGCGATTGAATCCGCTGACCTATGGCGTGGAAGCACTGCGCAGTCTTTTGTACCCCGGAGCGGAAACTAGCTTCCCGTTATCCTCGGCAATGGCCACCCTGCTGCTGTTTTCTCTCGTGATGTTCGGATTGGCATTGCTGATTGCGAACCGCCGCACAACGAGGCCGGCCGCTTGATCCCTGAGGAATACGCGCACTTCCCTGCCCTGATTGCGAGTTTGAATGGGACGAGCGCAGTGCTCTTGCTGATCGGCCGTAGTCTGATCATGCGCGGCAAGATCGCGGCACACCGGGCTTGCATGATCGCTGCTGTCGCTTCATCCACTTTGTTTCTGGCCTGCTACTTATATTTCCACGCTCATGTTGGCGACATTCGTTTTTTGGGCGATCGATTTTGGCACATCGTTTACTTGATCGTTCTCATCCCGCACGTGATCCTCGCCATGGTGATCGTTCCGATGGTGATGATCACGCTGGTCCGCGGACTGCGAGAGCGCTACGACCAGCACCGGGCGATCGCGCGATGGACGTGGCCGCTATGGATGTACGTTTCCGTCACTGGAGTGCTCGTGTACTTCATGCTGTACCGATGGTTTCCACATAGCTGATTTCGCGGGCGAGTTTCCATCGTGTATCTTCGTGACCACAATGGTTGATTGGGTTGGCTGCGATGAACGTTCTTAAGCTCAAAATTGACGTATCCGGAACAGTTGGCGACGCCGCGTGGCGCGAGATCCAGCACTTTGATCAGATCCAGAGCGCGGACTTCGGCCCACAGTTCGGAAGCGGAGGACGCTGCAATCATGCGCCGGACGCGCCTCACGCCAAGGGCGAATGGATTGGCGCTGAAATCCGGCTCCAGACGCCGCTTCTGGCGCAGTATGCGATGTCGCACTACCTGGAGCAGGAACGCGTCTTGGACGCCGACGTAGAATAAATTCAATCTGCTATAGTTCGTTGCCGGGAATTCATGTCGGTTCAACAAGAAACCTCCGTCTCCAGTCCTGACTCTCAAGGCGCTGTCACATCACGCTCCAAGCGCAGCATGTCGCGCACCCAGAAAATTCTTTTCTTCGCCACTGGATGGCTGATCGTGCTCATGCCGTTTCTCTTCTGGTGGAATACCTGGTTCGGACGGCATCTCTCGGATCCACAGATGACCGAGTACCTGCACGACGAGAAGAAGCCGCGGCATATTCAGCATGCGCTGGTCCAACTGGGCGATCGCATGTCGCACGCCGACGCCACCGCGAAGCAGTGGTATCCCGACCTTGTACGGCTTGCCTTCCATCCCGTCGACGAGGTTCGCAACACAGACGCCTGGGTGATGGGGCAGGACACTTCCGGCGCGAGCTTTCACGAGACGCTGTTGAAGATGCTGCAGGATTCTTCGCCGATGGTGCGCGGAAATGCGGCGCTATCGCTGGTTCGATTCGGAGATTCGACCGGGCGTACACAGATCTCTGCGTTGCTGGTGCCGGCGCAGATTACGGCTCCATCCGCGGGACACGTTGTCGACAGCGACCGTCCCGGTACTTCGATTCATCAAGGCGGACTGATCGCAAAACTCGCTGCCGACGGCTCCTCGCAGGCTGTTGAAGTTCGCTCGCCGATTCCGGGACGCATTCGCTCCGTTTCCCAAACGGGCGCCAATGTGGCCGCGGGCGCGGAGATTGCCATCGTTGATCCTTCGACGGAACAGGTCTGGGAGTCACTCCGCGCGCTGTACCTGGTCGGCCAGGTGGATGACCTTCCCGCGATTCGTCCTTACGAGCGCGACGTTCCCGACGTCTCGAACGATGTGCGAAAGCAGGCGATGGAGACCGAACAAGCAATTCGTGCGCGGGCAGAAGCCAAGTAACCAGATACTCTCGGAACGGCATCAACCAGCATCCATGACGCAAACCCTGGGCTACGTCTCGTTCGTCGTTCGAGAGTACGACGAGGCCATCGCTTTCTTCACGCAGATGCTCGGCTTCGATTTGATCGAGGATTCTCCGTCCAAGGATCGAGCTGGCGAAGACAAGCGTTGGGTGCTCGTTGCGCCGCCGAACTCCCGCGGCACCAAGAATTCTTCTGGCGAAGGCCTCGAATCTGGAAGAGGCATCTCGGATCGGCAATCAGACGGGAGGCCGCGTCTTCATGTTCCTGCACACCGACGATTTCTGGCGTGACTACCGTGCCATGACTGCGCGCGGAGTGAAGTTCTGTGAAGAGCCACGCAACGAGCCTTACGGCACGGTGGCGGTATTTGAAGATCTTTATGGCAACAAGTGGGATCTGCTGCAGTTGAAGGATGCCGCCGAGTCTGGGTAACGAATTCCCTGCAGTGCCAGGTGCTACGGATGAATGGGATCCTTCGACTCCGCTCAGGATGGCGAGCTGAAAGCTCGAATCTAGATCGCCATCGGCCCGACTTCTTTTTCCACCTCAGCGGTGTCGACCATCGCAATTGCGTCCCACGGGCATCCGTCGAGGAAGCAGCCATCCGGGCCCTTGCTGAGGCATTTCTTGCAGCCGATGCACAGGATCGGATCGACCGCGATGCGGCCGAACGGCGGATTATCCTCGTCCGGCACCCAGAACATGCAGTCTTCCACCGGGCAATACTCTACGCAGGCCGGCGAGCCGGCGCAGCCGGTACAGCATTCGGTGATCACCGCGAGCTCTTTGGGCTTCTTCTTACGAGGCGTGGCAAGGCCTTTGGACTTCGGTTCAAACTTCTGCTCGTCGGGAACCATTCCGACGGCTCTAGTCGCTCCGGGGGCGGCAGGCATGCGACGGATTATACCTCAGAAATCGGCGTCTGGCGCTCGGCTTCGGGCGTCCGCCTCACTGCCAGATTGGCTTCCTTGTCATGGTGTTAACAGGGTTGCGTCGGTGGCAAGTCAGTCCAAAGTGGGCCTGCGCTGGCCAATCTGCCGAGTCCACACGCTATCCACTGGGGGCTTTCTGCTATAGTGGCCCTGAAAAGGAGCACTGCCATGGCTGGAAAAAGTCTGAACCGGGTTCAACTGATCGGCAATCTGGGAAAGGATCCCGAAATCAAGTACACGCCCCAGGGCACCCCCGTGGCCAAGCTCACGATCGCGACCAACGAGCGCTTCAAGGACAAAGGTGGCGAGTGGCAGGACCGCACCGAGTGGCACAACGTCGTGCTCTGGCAACGCCTCGCGGAAATCGCAGGCGAGTACCTGAAAAAGGGCGGCAAGGTTTACGTCGAGGGCCGTCTTCAGACCCGTTCTTGGGACGACAAGCAGACCGGCCAGAAGAAGTACATGACTGAGGTCGTGGCTAGTGATCTGATTCTGCTGGGCGGCCGCGGAGAAGGCGGTGGCGGCGGAGATTTTGCCGGAAGCTCACGCGGAGCATCAAGCGGGAACAATTTCGATCAGCGCACTCCGGAACCCGAGCCAGCAGGCGCGGGTCCGATTACCGACGAGGACATTCCCTTCTAACTTCGGAATGCTGGACGAAGGCGCGAAAGCTTAATCTCCATCTCCCGTGTCAGCGGAGACCAGCTCGAGATTTTGCAACAGCGGACTCGAATCGGAGACAAACTCCACGTGTCCGCAGCGCGGGCAGGAAAGAATCGCGTGACCAGCGATGCCCGGCGCCAACGTTACGCGTATCAGGCGATAGCGCTGTAGCTTTTGTTCGCAGCGCAGGCAGCAAACAGTCTTACTGTAAAGATCGTTAGAGACGCCGCTCGGTGTCTCGATGGCTGGTTTCATATTTCCTCGAACAGAAAATTGTTGAATGCCTCCGCAATTAAGAGGCATTCGACTTCATTGGGTTGAGTCTAGCACGCTAAAACACCGGGTCAGACAAGGGGCACCGCCCTCGTCACGACTCGTGCCACTATAGGCACGGTCGGCGTCTCCGGCTGTCGCCGGGGCGTCAACCCCTCGCATCCCAGGCTAGTTGCAGGCGGACTAAGTCATCCTTGCCGACAGAGCTTCCAGACCGGAAAAGAAAATCGCTGAATACTACGACGCTTGTACGCCCGTGGAGACTAGAGGCTGAGTAGCCGCTGGCTTAGCCAGCGGCTCTGTACTTGCCCGAAGTTCCTTGGCGCAAATGACCCGCAACAATGGCGTCGTCATGAAGGTCGTGACCAGCGCCATGATGACCATCATCGAGAACAGCGCCGGCGAGATGACGCCGATATCCAGCCCGATGTTGAGAATGACCAACTCCATCAGGCCGCGCGTGTTCATCAATGTTCCAAGACCCGCTGCTTCGCGAAGAGGGATGCCTGTGAGCCAGGCAGCCAACGTCGATCCGCCTAATTTTCCGACCGTCGCTACCAGGATGATCAGCCCGCAATACATCCACATTTGCGGACCTTTAACTAGCCCGACGTTGGTGCGCAATCCGGTGAACGCGAAAAATAACGGCAGTAAGAGAGTCACAGTGATGGTCTCGAACCGGTCGAGAACGTAGCGCACGAAATGCCGTTGTTTCGGCATGATGGCGCCCATCAGGAATGCGCCGAACAAGCAAATGGATACCGAGGTATTCGCTGCACAGTGCCGAGATCAGTACCAGCAGCAACATCAGCGCCATCAGGTTCTCGCTGAGCTCGCCTTTTGCTTTGTAAACCCGCTCATAGCCGCGCAGCAGCGGCCTGACGCCGTAAATCATGATCAGTCCGAACGCAGCCAGCCCAGCCAACGTGATCCAGATCGAGGTGGTTGAATGCGCCGATCGAATGAGCACGACGATGTAGGCGAGAATGCACCAACCGGTCACATCGTCGACCGCGGCGCAAGCGATCGCAACCGTGCCCAAGCGGCTAGCCAGCATCTTTCGCTCGGAGAGAATCCGCGCCAGGACCGGGAAGGCCGTGATGCTCATCGCCGATCCCATGAACAAAGCGAAGCTGGTGAAGGCAACGCTGTCATCCGACAATCGGGGATACAGATAGAGCGCCAGGAATGCCGCCAGGACAAACGGAGCGGTAATGCTGACGTGGCTTGTCAGTACCGCGGCATGGCCTTGCTTTTTCAATTCCCGCGGATTGATTCCCAAGCCCACAAGGAACATGAAAATGACAACGCCAACCTGGGCGAGAGCATTCAAAAACCCAAGGCTTGTAACCGGAAAAAGGTAGCTCGAAGCTTGCGGAGCCACCCAACCCAACAAAGACGGCCCCAGCATGATGCCGGCAAACATCTCACCCACCACTCGCGGTTGATGGATTTTCAGGAAGATCTCGCCGACCAGCCGACAAACGGCAAGAACCACCGCAAGCTGCAGCACCAGGGTAAACAAGTTGAGCATCAGTGGGCCCCTCCGGCGGGGGCTTTAGGCTGGCGCACGGCGCGGAACTCCACGGGCGTGCATGAAGCGCAGCCGCTGACTGACAAAATCCCCGACAACATGCGCGGCTCGCTCTTGGGATCAACCGAAGCGGTAATAAAGGGAATTTGGTCGCCGCTGCAACCCGCCTCCGCACTCGAGTCTCGCGGCGGAATGATCGATGCCTTTAGGCTCGTTCCATCCAACGATCCGGATGCGGGAATCTTCGAAGGCGTATTGAAAGTGAGAGCCAGGCTTATGCCCGATTGCGAAATGGTCAGAGGACTATTCAGCAGAGACGTCAAAGTTTTGGAGCAGGATTGACCGGACAAGCGACTGGCATCGCCCTGAATCTTCCAGACTCCGTCAATCGAGATCGGGGCGACCAGGCTACGGCCACTTCGAAGAACGCCTGCCAGGCCAAGCATAGGAAGTCCTACAAGCAGGACATACGCAACAACGAATTTACGGCTCGTGTGAGGCATGGTCCCTTAGATCGAGCGATTGAGGGAGTCAAAAAACCTGAGGAAGCCCAATAGTCGAGGCTTCCTCATATTCTCGTAATTTGCCTATTTTGCCAATAGCACAGTCGGGCAATTACACCGTCGGACGGAAGGCATCCGAGGTCAAGTCACCCAGCAACTTATGCCACGGATGTTTCTCATTCTGCTCGACTTTTGTCACCATCTCCTTCATCTTGGTCAGCACTTCTGGCGCGTCCTCATCGTACACATCCCCCTGCAGAAGCTTGAGGACGTCGAGCCGGTAGTTCTTGTCGCTGATGAAGTAGGTGAACAGCACGTTGAGCCGGTAGTAAACCGAGATGAACTCGTACCAGTTCTTGGTGCCGCGGCGCAACTTGGTCTCGTAATCCGTGAACGCCTGCCGCGAGAAGTCATTCTTTTCGAGAGCGGAAAGAATGTCCTTGTGTGCGAAGCGCGAGCTGTTGAGCGCGATGCTGACGCCGGTCGAGAAGATTGGATCCACGAAGCGCCCCGCATCGCCGACCAGCATGAAGCGGTCGCCGGCCAGTTGCTTCATGGCGTAGCTGTAATCGCCTTCTTCCTTGAAAGGACGAATGCGATCCGACTTGCGAAGTGTCTCTTCGATCAGCGGACGGCTGGCAACAGTCTCCCAGAAGAACTTCTCGCGGTCTTCTTTCGACTTGGCGAAGTTCTTTTTCTGCGTGACCACACCGAGACTGGTAACCGTGTCGGTGATCGGAATTTGCCAGATCCATGTGTTCGAGATTGGCAGGAAGTGGATGTAGATGTAATCCAGGTTCGTATCGCGCTTGGCAAATACCTTGCGATCGTAGCCATCGAACCACGAGTGAATGGCGTACTGATCGAATACTGTGTCCTTCACTTTCAGCTTGAGCTGGTTTCCGAGGAAAGTCTGGCGGCCGCTGCAATCGACAACCATCTTGCAGTTGACGCTCATCTCCTTCGATCCGATCGTGAAGAAGACTTCCGGATATTGCGGCGCAAAATCAACGCGCGCTACTCTGACGCCATCATAAACGGTAGCGCCAAGCTTGTTCGCGTGCTGCAGGAGCATCAGATCGAACTTGCCGCGATCCACATGGTAGGTGTAGTTGCGATCCTCCATGCCTTCCTGCTTGCGCTCTTCGAAGCGGATATCAACGTTGTAGTCCGGAGCCAAGCCCTCGAGGTCGTGGACGTATCCCGGATTCTGATCGTTGGTTGTCCACACCGCACCGAACTTGTGCGGGAACTTCGCCTCTTCCATCTGAGGAAGGAAGTCCAGATCCTTGAAGACGCGGGTGGAAGATGGTACCAAGGACTCTCCCACATGAGGCCGAGGAAAAAGCTCGCGCTCGAACACCACGCACTTGACACCGGCTTTCGCCAGGTAGCATGCCATGCTCGATCCGGCGGGCCCACCGCCGATGATCGCTACATCAAAATCCGGCACTGAATGATTCATATCCCCTGATTTCTCCCGATAACTTGTTATCTGAGCCACCTCAGAGAGGCGGCTCAGAATGTCGTGAATTGGTTGGTTTAGACCGTAGCCGCTTCGACGAACGCATCGGCGGTCAGATCGCCCAGGAAAGCATGAAGCGCATGGTTCGGATTCGCTTCGACCTGCTTGACGATGTTCTGCATGCGTTTCAGCACTTCCGGCTGAGCATCATCGTAAACGTCGCCTTGCAGCAGCTTCAGGACGTCTAGACGGTAGCGCGGATCAGCCACAAACGCAGTGAACAGCACGTTCAACCGGTAGTAGACGGTGATGAAGTCGTACCAGTTCTTCGTGCCACGGCGCAGAGTCTGCTCATATTCCGAGAATGCCTCACGGCTGAAGTTGCCGGTTTCGAGCGACTTCAGAATGTCCTTATGAGCGAAGCGCGAGCAGCTCAGAGCGATACTGACTCCTGTCGAAAAGATCGGATCCACGAAGCGGGCAGCATCGCCGATCAGCAGAGTGCGGTCACCCACAATCTGTTTCATCGCGTAGCTGTAGTCGCCCTCTTCCTTGAAAGGCTTGCACCGCACGGAACCCTGTGCCTTCAGGCCTTCGTAGAGTTCCGGACGGCTCTTGATGCACTCCCAGAAGAATTTCTCGCGGTCTTCCTTCGACTTGGCGAAGTTCTGTTTCTGGGTAACGACACCGATCGAAGTGACCGTCTCGCTGATGGGAATCTGCCACACC
This sequence comes from uncultured Acidobacteriota bacterium, assembly GCA_963820895.1. GTDB lineage: Bacteria > Acidobacteriota > Terriglobia > Terriglobales > Acidobacteriaceae > Sulfotelmatobacter. The sequence continues at coordinate 376,831 of CAWGBW010000005.1, read as the reverse complement.
CAGGTATTAGTGATCGGGAGAAAGTGGATGAAGATGAAATCGCCCTGCGTCTGCTTGTTGGAAGCCATGCAGCGGCGATCGTATCCATCGAACCAGGTATGAATGGCGTACTGGTTGAAAACCTTGTCCTGAATGCGCCACTTCATCTGGTTGCCGACTAAAGTCTTGCGGCCGGAGGCGTCCACCACGATGCGGCAGGTGGTTTCCATTTCCTTCTTGCCCATCGTGTACTTCACGCTGGCATGGTTCGGATTGCTGAAATCCACGCCGGTAACCCCGATTCCTTCGTAAACCTTGGCGCCCAATTCGTTGGCATGCTGGAGCAGCATCAGGTCGAACTTGCCGCGATCAACGTGGTAGGTGTAGTTCTGACCCACGCCCTGTTCACGCTCGGCGAAGCGGATGTCGACATGGCAGTCCGCGGAGACTCCGCCGAAATCCATGTTGTAAACCTTGGCGTCGGACGCGGCGGTCCAAGCCGCACCAAGCTTGTGTGGGAACTTCGCTTCTTCCATCTTTGGAAGGAAATCGAGGTCTTTGAAGACGCGCGTCGAGGATGGAACAAGTGACTCGCCTACGTGCTCGCGCGGCATAAGTTCGCGTTCGAAGACCACACAGTTGACGCCGGCTTTCGCCAAATAGGCGGCCATGCTGGATCCAGCTGGGCCGCCTCCAATAATTCCTACTTCAAAATCGGGCACAGACGCATTCATAGCTGCTGTTTTCTCCCAAGGATGTTTAGTCAGAAGTTTTCATTGCTGTTGGAATGTTTTGTTCCCCTGGTTCGTTCTTCAAAAGACACAGTGGCCGTCGACCTCTAAAGGAACAAAACCACCACTCAGAACGCGGGGGACACAAGAAAAGCAATTAAAATTCAGAGGGGGAACGCTACATTTCCAGCCGAGCTGTGTTTCAACAGTAGATCAGATTTCACCACGTAAGCCAAGCTGAAACTTCTTGCATATGAACCATAGGTAACAAACCAAATCCTAGCACTTCTGTGATCTCTAAACTATTGCTTTCAAAGGAATAATCCAGTATTGATTTACTCTGCATCAAAGACGCCTAGAGTCATTGCACAATCGTGAAAATTCCTTTTACCTGCGACATTTGACATCTTGGCGACAGCCGAAATTGCATCTGAATAGTCGAAGTCGGGTCGCCTTGGATTGCGTGAAACGAACTGTTTCGTGACGTTTCCGCTCAATCTCAAAGAATTCCAAATTTCCTAACGCTGGAGAGGTGCAAGTGCGAGTTTCCAACGGGTATGTGATGTTGTGCGCGATCGTCGCTGGTGTTCTTGGACTGGTGGGCTGTGGCGGCGGGTCTTCAAATCCAGGCGGAGGCGGACAGACCCCAGGGGTTTCGATGGCGACTTTCCCTGCCGAAATCGGGGCAGGCGCGAACTGGCAATTCTCCGCGAATGTCGTGGGCGGATCCGCCGGCCAAGGCGTGGTCTGGACAGTCAGCACTCCTGCTGGCGGCACCATAGACTCCACCGGACTTTATATCGCGCCGACGACTGGCACTTTTCCAATGCCGGTCACGGTTACCGTGGCGTCGCAGAGCGACGCTAGCCTTTCCGCAACCGCCAACATTTCCATTACGCAGACCGACCCTCTGGGCACGGCCACAGGCACCACCATCGCGTGTCCTGAATTCTCGGACGGACTCCCGGCTTCCACTTCCACTTGTTATCAGGTGAAGGCGTCATGCGAAGGCCTGGCTGATATGAACGGCTATCTGAAAGTGAATCAGCCCGTTGGAGCGTCGCTGGGCACGGTGATGTTTGGAACCGGTACTGGCGGGACCGCCCTGTACGACAACGACGAACCCGACTTCTTCAACGGAACGAGCAACGGCGGACTGGCGGTCGTCCAGAGCATTTTGAACGGCGGATATACCACGGTGCAGGTTAGCTTTGGCCCCCCATTTACCGACCAGACACCGAATGGCTGGCTCACAGGGCCGGGAGGCGTCCGTCGCGCAGCATGTCGATACGCCACCGTTGCTCAGTGGGTCTACCAGAACATTCACAACTCAAGCACGACCACGCCGTTGTGTGCGACTGGCAACAGCGGTGGATCGGGTGCGATCGCCTATGCATTGAGCGACTATGGCATGGATTCCATCTTCTCCATGGTAGAAGAGACGAGCGGTCCTCCAATGTCGCGGCTTGACCAAGCATGTGTACCGCCTGCGAGTGCCGTTTGCACGCAACAGGCTTTTACCTGCAACCCGGGCGATCCACAGCAGGGACTCTCAACGTGCTACTCGGTCGATGAGGCCGGCATCGTCGATACGGCCTACCCTCAACCGTTGTGCAAGAACGCCATCGATGGCATCGCGCCTCCCGACGGCTTCTTCCTGTCTGACAGCATTCTTGGCGGAGCGCCCCGAGCATTTTCCAAAACACGCGTGAATGTTCTCCTCGGCGGTCAGGATCCTACCGCAGCCGTTGAGCAGGGTATGCTGTGGGAGAACACAATCTCGGCCCCCATCAAGACGCAGGCCTGCATCAGCGATGCGCCGCATCCGATCCCATCGGCCGCGGACGGCGCGCTCTCCATAGCAACGGACATTCAAAACCTCTGCAAAGTGCAGTAAGAATCCGAACCAAACAGGGCACTCCGAGACTCTCGACTCGCGGGTGCCCTGCTGCAAAGTTTTTCCTATCGCAGGAATTTCACCGCGAGTCCATGGCCTTCCGAGTAGTGGCATAAACCTTCACTCTTCCATATTTACCGGCGATTCCGTTATTCTTCCGAAACCACGTCGTCTTGAGGCTCGTCCAGTTTGCACGTCCTGAGTCTGCCGTAATGGTAGATGTTGTGCGGACCGCCGGTTCTCTTTCCATCTGGCCATTTGTCGAGTTCAATCATTTGATGTTTTGCCGGAGGCCTCTGCAATGCAACGATGCATTTTTGCGCTTTTCATTTGCGCCTTTCTGACTCTCTCTCACCTCTCATTCGGCCAGGCCAACGTGAATGAGAATCTCGAGACCGCATTCATTTATGTGGATGGAAGTACCGGCAACGACTCGAATTCTGGTTCGCAGTCCAATCCGCTGAAGACCATCGGCGCCGCGGCCTCGAAGGCTCAGTCGAACAACCAGGCCGGCATTGGAAGCCGCGTCATCATCAATCCCGGCACCTACCGGGAGAGCATTTCGCTCAAGCACAACAACAAGGACACTTCCCTTCCCATGACGTTTCAGGCCGCGACCAACGGAACCGTCACCATCAGCGGAGGAAAGGTCTACTCAGCTTGGGCCACGTACCAGGGCAACAGCAACATTTTTACAAATGGTTGGCTGAATGACTGGGGCAAATGTCCCCAGCTAAGTACATGCCCTTTCCAGCAGGAAATCATGATGCGAAGAGAGATGGTCGCCGTCAATGGAACCGTCCTCACCCAAGTACTGTCGCTCGGCCAAATGACTTTCCCGGGAACCTTCTACGTCGACGAAAAAGGCGCCCAGATTTATGTGTGGCCCCCTTCGGGAACGAACATGGGAACAGCGACCGTGGACGTGGCATCGAACGACAGATTGTTCCTAATCCAGAATAAGTCGAACGTCGTCGTTCGCGGAATTACGTTCCAATACTCGAATGCCTGCCGGTGGAATGCGGCTGTCGAAGTGATGGGAACATCGAGCAACATTCTGTTCGACACCGACACGTTTCAGTGGAACAACGGCCAGGGCTTCAGCATTTCAAACCCTGTTACAAAATTCACCGTTGAGAACAGCGTTTCGCAGCACAACGGCGACAGCGGAATTCAGCAGGCGCAAACCAAGAATGGCTTGTGGCAAAACGTGACCACGTCTTATAACAACTGGCGCGGCGCGCAGGCAGGCTATTACGCGTGCAATACGTCGGGACTGCATGCCTGGGGCGTACACGACGACACGCTCGACGGATTCACCGTTGCATTCAATCAGACCTACGGAGTTCATTGGGACACCGACAATCAGAGCATCAGCACCAGCGGCGTCAACGCGTCGAATAACTTCCTAAGCGCCATCTTCCTCGAAAAGGATGAGGGGCCGTTCACGTTCTCGAATGGCTACATCTGCAATCACACCTCTGCGCAAAATGTCGGCGGCCTGGTTTTGCGCAACTCGCAGGATGTATCGGTCACTAACAGCGTGTTGATGAACAATGCTCCCAGTCAGATCATCGTCATCGGGCAGCAGGGCGGCATCAGCGTCAAGAATTGGGAAACCGGCGTCTCCAAGAATCTGATCACGCAAAACTTTACGAATACTTCCAACACCATCCAGGGAAACAACAGCGGGCAGGTGCTGTTCAAGGACAGCTATCTGACTGGATCGGACTGGAACAGTTTCGAGAACACTCTCAGTTCCTCGAATAACACCTGGTGGAACGCGTCGAATTCGACTACGGAATTTGTCGTGGCGAGTCCGAAGGCAGGAACGCAGGAGAGTTTCTCGGGATGGAAGGGCACTACGGGACAGGATTCCAGTTCGAGCTTCAAAGCGCCACCGAGCGGCTCGGGATCCGCATGCAACATCACTCCTAAGATGCCCGACTACTGGCTCACCGTCGACAATGCAGCCTTGACTGTGAAAGTCGGGGGAAAGGCGACTTTCAACCTGGCGGTCACACCGCTTAACTTCAGTGGAACCGCAACGTTGACGGTGGCGGGAGTTTCCGGGGTCAAGGGCTTGACGTCATCGTTCAGCACCAGTTCCATCAAGACGTCAGGAACATCGGGCCTCACCCTTACCGCGGGAAGCAGCACTCCGAAAGGCACTTACTCCATCACGGTGATCGCAAACAGCGGCAACCTGACACACACCGTCACCACGCAGCTTACGGTGAATTAACAACAGGCCATTCGCAAATAGAAATCGGCCCTCATAGCGTCTCGAAGATATCGAGAGGCTTGAGGGCCGAAGTTTTTCAGTTGCCGTTATTGCGGTATCTGGAAGAACAGCCCTTTATTATTGGAGCCACCCACCTCAGCAATTCCGTACAGATTTCCATCAGCTCCGAAGATCACTCCCCCAGGGAAGCCGCCATTGCCCTGGCCAGAAAATTTGGCCAAGACAGACTCAGTATATGTACCACCATTATTCTTGAGTTCGAACACGGTGCCGCAACCCACATCGTTCACCACGTCGCAGTGGACGCTGCCGCCGCCGGATTCCGTAGTCCCAAAGATGTTGCCTGCGGCGTCCATCACCAACGCACTGTTCGGATACGCTCCGTCCCCGTTTGTGCCTTTAAAGCTGTAGAGGTTCTTCGCTTGCCAAGTGCCTGCCGTGAGTTTGAACACCGCGCCGAAGCCATGCGCGCCACCATCGGTAGTCGTGCCGTAGAGATTTCCAGCGTCATCGACCAGCAACGTCGCGTCCGGATTGATGCCGTCGGTTCCGTTAAAACTGTGGAGTATCTTCTCCACCCATTTCCCGGAACTCTTGGTCAATTCAAAAACTACGCCGCACCCTCCGCTACACTTCTGACTTGATCCTCCCTGCCCTGCGGTGCCGTAAAGATTGCCTGAGGAATCGATCACTAGTCCGCCGACCAACGTGTAGGCGTTATTCTCTGCTGTCACTTGACCATCGGTTCCGACAAAATCGTGGACGTGCGTCATAGACCATGCGCCGCTGGCGCCACGCGTCAGTTCAAAGACGTAGCCCATTCCGTGCGTTCCGCCCGAAGCGTAGCTGCCGAAAAGATTGCCTCCGGCATCAATGACCAACGGGCTCGGTCCGTTCCCGCTTTCTCCGTCGAACAAATAAATACGCTTCGCACTCCATGAGCCAGGAGCGCCTGGAGAATACTGGTAAACCTCTCCCCAGAATGTGGAGCCGTAGAGATTTCCAGATTTGTCCATCACCAATGAGCCGAATGCATAAGTAGTCTGGCAACGGCAAAGCACCGTGTAGGCCCAACCACCAGATCCATCCGGACTGAACTTAAAGACCGTTCCGTCAAGCGCAGAACCATAAAGAACGCCCGCGCCGTCGATGAGAAGACCTCCAGACGGGTTGATGCCATCGCGACCGCTGAAATTACGGATTATTTTCTCTGCGCTGAAGGCTTGGGAACTGGCCAACAACAAAATGGTGTACGACAGAAGTGTGAGGCGCAACCTTTTTGCCAACATAGATCCTCCCGGGCTCGCATGCCACTCTCTTCAAACAAGCACTTTCGGAGAACGAAACATTAGTTGCAGTTTCGGTGCACAAGGTTGAGAGCTGCGATACAAAGAGTTAACCGGAATTGAGCGGATATAGCTGTGCAAATCCGCTCAATTCCGGCTTTTGGAAATTCCAGACGTAATAACCGCCTACAACTTACAACTCTCCTTGACCATAGCGGAGTTGAGCTTCAGAAACACAGAAGAGCTCCGCGCTTGCCTTTCTATTCCTCTGCCGGCTTGGCACCTGGCGCCAAAAACCATGGCGCCGCGGTGTCATCCGTCTTCAAGAAGTTCAGCAGCTGAGTGGATACTTTGATGCGGCCTGCTGGAATTGACGGATGAGTTCCGTCGCCTTGTACGTCCTGGCAAGTCCAGACCAATCCATCACTGCGAGGACTCATTCCGTTAGCCCACAGATATGGACCCCACGCCATCCACGGTGCGACGACAGTTCCCGCGGACGGATCGAAGTTCAGATTGCCGACGCCGTTGATCTGATCCTGGATCGAGTTCTTCACTGCGAATCCAGCCTCGTAAGCCCACGGCTCCGGGTCCAGCTTCATTGGAAGACCGCCAGAGTAGCCCATGTAATAGACGCTGGAGAGGTACGTCATTTTCACGTTCGGGAAAAGCGTCACGAGATTCCGCATGATGCTTTCATACTGTGATTGGAGCAAGTTCATGTCTTTGGGGAACACGCCGTTAGGGCCGCCATCCAGGTCCATAAAGAACACTGCGACGACCTGGTTTGGAGTTACGCCCGCGTTCGGAAGGTAGTCGTTTGTGACGACCTCCCAGAAAGCGTTGTTGGTCAGAGTGGTAAGATCCCGTGCCGTTGCCCCGCCCGTCGCGCCATTCACCACCACGAGATTTGGGTTCTTGGATGGATCCGCATTCGCCATTGAGACAAACTGCGTCAACGATTGCTGCGTGATCGAAAGTCCAATTCCGAGAAGTGCATATTTGCCCGTCGTGCTCGGGTTGCCATCGCTGTCGAGAGGTTGAATTCCGGCAGCCAAGCCCTGTCCGAAGGAATCGTGCCCCGGATCATCCGTATTGACGCCGTTCGCATACAGCCCGCCAGACTCCGCGTTGTTGTACAGGTTTGTGCCGAGATCGGTGAGCGGAACGAGCAAGCTTCCGTTCGAGGCCTTGAACGTGGTGTTGGCGCAGTTCGAGCCGGTGGTCTTAGCCACTGACAGCGTAAACGCAGCGGTGGAAGTGGCGTTGGCCGCGTCGGTGACCGTCGCGCTAAAGGGATACTGCTGGATGCCAACCGTCGATGCCAGAGTTCCAGAAATTAAACCTGCGCTTGAAAGAGTGAGCCCGCTCGGCAGCGTCGAGCCTGAAGCCAATGTCCAAGTGTATGGCGCCGTCCCTCCGGCTGCCGTCAGGGTCGCCTGATACGCCGAAGTTTGTGTTGCGGTCGGTAACGCACGGAACGTGTTGATGCCCAGCGCCGTCGCCGCCACGCCGCTTCCCCACAGCGATATCCCGTTGCTTGGAGCAACGTCATATGTCAGGTAGATGGTGCCTGTCGAGCTGCCGAGATTTCTTGGCGTGTAGCTGACCTTCAGCGTCAAGGATTTTCCTGCACCAATTGAAGTCGTTGCGGTCCACCCGGTCTGGCTGAACGGACTTGTCACCGTCACGCCTGTAAGTCTCACCGCCGTCGTCCCTTTATTCGTGATGACGAGATTCTGCGTTGGACCATTCGTACCGAGCGCTTGATTTCCGAAATTCAACGAGCTCACACTCAACGACGGCAACACAGTCGCGCTGAGACCAGTTCCGGTCACGTTGACAAGTTGATTCGCGACACCCGTCATCGTGAAGGTCAATTTGCCCGCGAACGACTTCGCGGCATCAGGAGTGAATTGGACCGTGAAGGTCTCGAACTCGCCGGGTGCCAGAGTCGTTGGAGTCGCGCCGCTCACTACCTTGAACTGCGCCAGATTCGAACTCACCGAATTAATTGTGACGCTGCTGGCAGTGCCGTTATAAGCAGTAAGGCTTTGAGCCGGGCTGGTTGTTCCTACAGTTTGCGAGAAAGCCAGCGCTGGAAGAACACACACGACCGCACTGTCACAATTCACAAAGTTTTGCGCGAAGGCGGTCGCGCCGGCAAAGGCAAAAGTCGCAGCCAGAATCAGGTGAGTGAGAAGGCGTGGAACTCGTATCACGAGGACTCCTTGAAAAAAGTGATCAGCACATCTGAAAGGACCAAAAAACTGAACCCTACCGCAGACTTGCGAATCAACGGCGGTCGCTCCAAAAGCTCTGAAGATTTGCCTAAAACAGGGTGCAGAATCAACGGACTGCGAGACTCGCCGGGCAGAAGAAACCGCGGTCCGGTTGCATGAATGGATACCGGCACGGCAAGCCAACGATACGAATGTGGCAAGGATCGACGAAGGCCTCATGGAATTACCACTCATTAAATGGCAAAAGAGCCACCACGAGTCCGTTCAGGATTGAAATGATTATCCTTAGGTACGACGGGGGGGAAATCGTGCTGATAGAGGAGAACATGTGCAGAATTATTGCGTCAATGAGAGAAACCTCTCCATGCAGAATCTTGCACAGTACATGCGCAAGTCACTCACCCTTTGTCAATATGGTAACCACCTAAAACTTAGGTAACTATCTTGATAATGGCCCTAAAGTGCTATTTACCGGCCATAGCCCTCCGAATACCTTGACGGATAAGGTTTTGCCCGGGAATGGGGTGGCAGTGGGGGACAAGCACCTTCAAACCTAGCCAAGTTTGCGCATCCCGCTCCACACTGATCAAGTGTTCTCTTCAGCCGAGCTTTAGGGAGACGAAGGACTCCAATTTGGTGTCGGTGCCTCTATCATGGCTCAATTGACCAGCTTCCCACTACATGATCGCATCCGTGTTTTCGCCGCGGATAGCACCTCCATGAACACCCAGCTGCTGGTCGAAACACTGGGCCGGGACGGTCAATTCACCATGGCCACTCCGGTGGGATCGGGCGCCGAGGTTTTGGCGGCAATCAAGCGCGAACGGCCTCATGTTGCCCTGATCAGCGCTCGCCAGGGATCTGACGGTCGCGCAGGATTTCGCCTGACCCGCGAAGTTCGCTCTTCCGCGCCGGCCACGCGAGTGATCATGTTGCTCGACGCATCCGAGCGAACACCCGTCATTGAAGCCTTCCGCTGCGGTGCACGCGGCGTTTTCTGCCGAACCGAACCGCTGAAACTTTTGGCGAAGTCCATCCGATGCGTTCATGAAGGCCAGATTTGGGCCAGCAGCAGCGAGCTTCAGTTTCTGCTCGAAGCCGTTGCGGAACCCGTGCCGATGTCATTCCTCAGCGCCAACGGCGATGCACTGCTTTCCACGCGCGAGCTTGATGTGGTCCGCTGCGTTGCCGAAGGCCTCAGCAATCGCGAGATTGCGCAACGCCTGACACTGCGGGAACACACCGTAAAAAACTATCTTTTCCGCATCTTCGACAAACTCGGCGTATCCAGCCGCGTGGAAGTTGTCTTGTACGCATTGGGCAGCCAGAATTCAGCTGCGAAACCTGCGGCTTCGCAGCCTTCGCAAAAGGAAGCTGCTGCCCCCAACGGAAATACACGCCCCGAGCCTTCCGTCCGCATAATTCGCGGCTAAACTAGCGCTTATCCCCACCGAATCACGCCTCTCGCAGCACCACTCAGTCATGTCCAATTGGACCACCTTTGGGCCATTGACCCGACGTTATCTGTGCTCGTTTCCCTTCTCTGTCTAGTGTTGCCTCAGGGACATTCTTGAATGCGAATGTCCTCTTGATCCCCCTATTTGTGAGGTAAAACCAGATGAGATCCGACGCACTTCCTCCGGCTCGGAACTGCCAAAAACCTGCCAATGCAAGAGCGGTTGCGTTTGTTGGTCTCCTTGCCCTCTCGCTCACTTTGCCCTGTTTCACCGCCTGCTCTGCTGCCCATTCTGCCGTGACTCCGCAGAAAGCCGCGAGCGGTGAATCCCCAACGCCTTCCGATCGCGCCCCAGCCAAGAACCTGAAGCTATCCGGTGATTTGCCGGCCGCCGAGCTGGGCAAGCCATACAACGCGATCATCAACGTGCTTGCCAAAGATGGCAACTACGATTTCAGCCTTTCCTGGGGCAACCTGCCAGCGGGACTATCGCTCAACGGAAACACCGGAGTTATCTCTGGCACGCCGACCAAAAAGGGCACCTTCGAGTTTGGCGTTCACGTTGTCGACAAGAAGGCGAACCGCGGTGGAGCCGAAGCGCTGAAGATTGCCGTTTCGAGTTCAAACCCGGTGACGATCACGCTCAGCCCGAATACGGCGACCGTGCCTTCGGCTACAAGTCTTCAGTTCACCGCCACGGTCCGCAACACTTCCAATACTGGAGTGACCTGGACCGCATCGGTCGGATCGATCAACAACGACGGCCTGTATCAAGCTCCCGCTGTGAAAAGCAACACGAACGCGACGGTGAAAGCCATCAGCAACGCGGACTCTTCTGACGCGGCACCGCCTCGGTGACCATCACCCCCGACGCAGTGTCGCCGCTGACCATCACCACCACAGGCTTGACGGGTGTTACGTCTGGGATCACGTACTCCGCGAATCTGAAAGCATCGGGTGGATCGGCCCCTTACAGCTGGACTCTGGCCTCCGGCTCATTGCCGAGCGGCTTCAGCCTCAGCAACTCTGGTTCTCTGGCCGGAACCACGACTCAAGTTGGACAGTTCAGCTTCACCGTGCAAGCGACCGACTCTTCGTCGCCCGCACAGACCGCGAAGCAGGATTTGAGCCTTACCGTCAGCAAGCAGACTGGAAACGGTAAGGGCATTCAGCAGACCTTCTTCAACGCCGGCTTCAACGGAAGCAAAGTTTGGCCTCCGACGGACGGACAGAACCAGGGCGCGACCCTGGCTGGTGTTCGCCTGTGGGACGACGGCATCAAGTGGGGTCAGTTGAATACCGCAAACGGCATCTACAACTGGAGCGGACTCGACAAATGGCTGGATCGTGCTGAATCGGCTCACATGGACGTCCTCTACACCTTCGGCGATACGCCTCAGTTCGCCGTGGGTAAGGCTCCGGGCGGATGCTCGATGCCTGGGGAATTCAGCTGCGGTGCTCCGACCGACGTAAACACGGACGGAACGGGCACCGACGCAATGTTCCAGGCTTTCGTCACTGCTCTGGTAACGCACGCCGCAGGCCGCATCTCCTACTACGAACTCTGGAACGAACCCGACTACAAAGGCTTCTGGAGCGGCAACACTGCCCAGCTCGTTCGCATGGGTAAGGACGCCGCTGCCATCATCCGCTCCCTCGATCCGAATGCGAAGATCCTGAGCCCCTCGGCTCATGGTCCGACCATGTCAACCTGGTTCGACGGATACGTCGCGGCCGGTGGTGCGCCGAACTTTGACATCGTCAACGTTCACATGCGTGGACAGAACGGTTCGAACGGCACGCCCGAGTCCTTCCTCGATATCTACAGCCAGGTCATCGCCGAAACGCAGAAGCGCAATCTCACCTCGCTTCCGCTGTGGGATGACGAGCATGGAATTCTCACCGGTCAGGGCGTCACCGATCCGGACTTGCTCGCTGGCTACGTTGCACGCGAAGCGGTTCTGCGGGCAAGCGTAGGTATCCAACGTCAATACGTCTACACCTGGGACAGCCATACTCCGTACGGGCTGCAGGGAACCGCCTCTGGCACCGCCTGGAATCAAGTGGCCACCTGGCTGATCGGCCACACGATCAGCGCCTGCTCAGTGAGCGGAACCGTCTACACCTGCGACCTCGACAACGGAATGATTGTTTGGGACACGGCAAAGTCGTGCAGCAACGGAGTCTGCGGCACATCGAGCTTCACGTATCCTACAAACTACGTCTGGTCACACGATGTGGATGGCAACCGCTCTGCACTCAGCGGCAAGACCGTGCAGATCGGATATAAACCAATCATGCTCGAAGAATAAACGGTCGTAAAAACAACAGCCCGCATCGAGAGATGCGGGCTTTTCCATTTCCTTTAGGCGATTCTCCGACCGCAAATCAGGCGCGGCCTCGCGTGCTAGACTTCCGTCTTGGGTACCCTCCTCGAGAAGATTAAGCGCCAGTCATTCTGGCTGGTCTACAACACTTGCCTCGTTCTCTATCGAACCTTCCCCGTCTTTGGCGCGCTGCGATCGTCGCTGGCCATCATTCGCAACGGAGATCAATTTCTAGTGATGTTGAGAAATGATGGCCGCGGTGTCTGCTTCCCCGGAGGAATTGCTGGCTGGCGCGAGAACGAAGAATCCGCCGTGCGCCGGGAAGTGAAGGAAGAAACCGGAATGACCGCTACGAGCGTCACGTTTCGAATGCGCTACCGGAGCACGGCCGATCTGCCATGTCTCATCTCAGTATTTGAAGTCGAAGCCACTGGCGAGTTGCAGACTTCATGGGAAGGAACGCTTCACTGGATGACGATCCCCGAGATCGAGAAGCAGATTCTGAAAAGCCAGCGTCCAGCGCTGGAAGAGGCCAAAAAATATCGCCCGACACGAGATCGGGCGACGCCTTAACGACCTAAGAAAACACTGCCGCAGGGCTAGGCTGCGCTTGAAACTACTGCCCTGTGCCTGACAAGCTAACGGCCTGCGGCGACGAACTTGCCCCATAGCTCAACGTCAAATTGCCGCTGATGGCGCCCGCCACCGTCGGACTGAATTTCACGCCAAGTGTACAAGTTCCACTTGCGGGAACGCTGGTACCGCACGGTGTCGCACCACCCGACGTATACACAAAATCTCCGCTGGCCACCACGCTGTTAATGGTGATTGCCGTCGTCTGAGTGTTGGTCACCGTCACCACCTGGACGGCGCTCGTGCCGCCAACGGCCGTCGTTCCAAACGCGACGCTTGTGGGCGACATCGTGATCGGCAAAACGCCATTCCCGGTTGCGCCGAAGATCTGTGTGCTTACGGACGCAGTGTCCACTACAGCGATGCCGCCGACACTGGTGCCCGTAGCGAGCGGAGTGAACGTGACTGTCATCGTGCAAGTCTTTCCCGCAGCCACGGCCCCGGTGCACGGCGTGGTCCCGCTGGCGGCCACGGTGTAATAGCCGCTACCGCTCAGGCTGTTGATCGTTACCGCCGCCGAGCTTACGTTTTTCACGGTGACGACCTTTGAACTGGCGATATTCAAAGCCACGTTCCCGAACGACAGGTTTACCGGAGTGAATGTAAATGGCGCCGCACCGCCATTCTGGCCCGTTCCCTGCAGATTTCCCACTGCCGGACTTCCAGCCGCATTGTACGAGACCGTTAGAACACCCTTGGCCAAGCCATTCGATGTGGGCGTGAACGTTACGCCGTAGGTGCACTTCGCTTTCGCCAACAGGGTGCTGGCGCAGGGCGACGTTCCATTGCCGACCGCGGAATAGTTCGAACTGGCGGTCGCAGTGAGCGTTAAAGTCTGGTTTGTATTGTTGGTAATCGTGGCGGTTAGTGGTGCGCTCGACGTTCCCACGTTCGTCGCGGGAAACGTGAGGCTCCCGGCGAACGAAAGCGCTACCTGACCGGTACCTGAGAGCGAGATGATGTGCGGCGCTCCAGTCGCGTTGTCGTTGATCGTGATCGTTCCGGGCACGGATCCGGTTGTCGTTGGACTGAACGTGACCGTGATCGTACAGGCTTGTCCGGCAGCCAGGATAGCTCCTGAACAATTGCCCGTAACTGCGTAGCCGCCGCTGGCCAAAACCGAACTGATCGTGATGCTCGAAAGGCTGTTGTTGGTAACGGTCACAGCCTGGCCAGTGCTCGGAATGTTCAGCGCCTCGCTGCCAAATGCAAGCGTTGTTGCAGACAACGAGAGAGTGGCTGCGCTTCCACTGCCGGCGAGTGCGATCGTTTGCGGGCTGTTGCTCGCGTCATCGGTAATCGTCAAGGTCCCGATTCGCGTACCAGACACCGACGGCGTAAAAATGACGCTGATCGTGCACGATCCTTGGGGCGCAATCGCCTGCTGCATACACGTATTGGTTTGCGTGAAATCGTTGCTGCCCGTCGAGATGGCGCTGATATTCAACGGCACGCTTTGATTGTTTTTGATGGTTTCGACCAGCGTCGTACTCTGCGCGCCGACTTGACGGCTTCCGAAGTTCAGGCTCACGTTCGACAGCAATACCGGCCCGCTGGAACATGTGCTGGCCGCAGGAAGCGATGCCATCTGCGTATACCAATAGGGCTCGGTGGTGCGGGTTCCTGCCAGGTATTCTCCAGCCACCCAGATTGTGCAGCCATCCACCGGATCGACCACGGCGCTGTTCCAATCTCCCCAGCGGTAGTTCAGATTGTCGGTGTCCTGCGCATCGCCGCTCGGTGATGGGACTTGCGATGTATCCGTGACTGCGATGCTGACCGCGTCGCCGGATTGAATAGCAGGCTGTCGAGACCGGGATGCTGATTTACGCCGGTTCCGGAAACTCCGAATATTCCCTGCAGGTTACCCGCTTTGTCGCGCGCCACGCTCGGCAGAAACACCCACGCGCCGGAGTCGCTTGGATCAATCATGGGATAGTCGCCTGCAAGAAACACGGCGTTCGGCGCGATCATGTTTCGCTGCAGAACGCGGACGTCGGCTTCGATCTGATTGTGGGTAGTTGCGTTCGGGGCGATCTGGATCTGGTGTACCGAGGTCCAGATACTTCCCTGCCCGCCGTTCGACGTGTAGTGAAAGAACTGCTGCATGCGATCGCCGAGCGAATCGATGTGAATGCCGGTTGCCGAGGTGGAGGGCTGAGGCACGCAGATCGTGTTGTAGTACGCGTTCGGCAGGAAACATCCAAGCTGATCTCCGCCAGCTTGAGTGGAAGGAAGATCCCAGCTGTTGACCAGCGTCGGCTTCGGAGTCGCCGAACTCCAGTTGATCGTCCACTGCTCGACGCCCTGCGTATGATTCGGATCCGTCAGATAAGTCTTGCCGTCTTTCGGCGGCTGAATCATGTACGTGAACATCTCGCCGTCGGCCGCAACTGGCGGAACGGTGTCTGAATTGTTGGCGGGGACCCAACTTCGACGTTGGTTAAACGCCGTGAGCGTATGAGTCACCGTGCAGGCCGGGGTCTTCGAATTGTTCACCCACGGACTAGCCGTGCTTGCGCGGAGGCCTGCCAGATCAATAGCGCAGACCAGTACGCCATTGATATTCGAGGCGCTGTTTACATCCTCGAGATCGTAGGAAATCCACATCGCCTGGTCGCTTGCAGCCGCGTAGGGAGGCGTCGTGGTGGTCGAAGTCTGCCACAGTCCGACCTGCGGATAATCGGGATAGTAAAAATTTCCGTGCGAGTTCAAGGGTATTACGGAATCCAGATCGAACTCGAACGCGAACCAACTGAACGACGGATTCGAGACGTCATCGACGTTGCTGATGGCGACGCACATGTAATTGTGGCCACCACCCGACGCGGTAATCCGCTTTTCCAGAATCCACAGGTTGTAGACGTTGTCGTGGATGATCTGGGAATTGGGAGTAAACGCCGTCGGGCAATGCGGCGTGTTTCCGCCGTTGTTGCTGTTCTGGCTCCACGGCCCGGAATCCGACTTCGGACTTGTGCTGCCGAGGAAATTTACCGGCTGGTTTGCGTTTGGTCCGCTCTTGTACCAGCACTGATAGCCGCTGTTGACATGCTCGCAATACTGGCTCAGGCCGACCGCAATCGTCACGTCCGGTGCGGCGCTGGCATTGATCCTGTTCTGAACGGTGTTCAGGCCTGGCAATACAGTCATGCTCCCCGATTGGCCAAATGCATGAGCCGAAAAAGAAACGACCAGAAAAGCGCAGAAAGCCGCGAAGTTGGCACGCAAGGTCAACACAAAAGCTCCCATTCAGTTTTCGGGGGGAAAGTAAGAAAGTTGCACTTTTCCTGCCATTTGATGAGAACGGCAGGCGCCATTGCTCGTTTAGATTCTTATACTTAGCTCATATCAAGAGGATGCAGGTTCGGTCTCTCCTGGCTTAGGTGCAACTCGTTGGTACTTAGATTTCATTTGGCGGTACTTCTGCCACAGCGAGACAGGTACACCGGCATAGAAAAACGGCACTGCCAGATCTGCGATTCGCATGATCTTGTGTCTAAAAGAATCCATAGTGCGTTCGGAGAACGATGCCGGCTGAGTGCCTTCGGTGACGGCAGCCTTGACGGGCCACCTTCCTCCCGATCGATTTCGCCAATAGACGACATAACGTTCCACTTTGCTCTTCAGTTCCGGAGAAAGCACTTCAGGCCGTTCACGCTTGGCGACGATCGTCGAACTCTTCACTCCGGAGTGATGCTCTCCGTTGTAGACCGCCGATCGGTCGGCACCCTCAAGCGTAGCCATCTTCGGATCGAACGGAATCCCGATAAACTCGCAAATCGAATTCAACGTCTTCGCGGGATCGCGAACCAGGTCGTCATACTCCACTTGATAAATAGCTGCCCCGCGCCGCTCAAGCTCGTCCGCTTCGCGCTTCATCTGGCGGTAGCCGAGGATGGCTCGCAGATCCATTCCGGGCCGGGCGAACCACGGGGACTTTTCCGCTGCGCGAACGATACTGCGGCAGACGTCGGCGGGATCGCGCCAGATCACGATGAACTTTGCCTGCGGATACCAGACACCGAATTGCGCCATGCAGTCGTAGTAGGTCGGAGACTTGCATCCCCATACGGTTGCACCCTTTTTCGACGCGTACTGCTGCGCGACAGCTCGGAATGCCCCCGGCAGGTCAGTGATATCTTCCGGAATCGTAGTTGGATCGATCTTGTGACGGCTCAACGCCCCATTCCAAGCATCCACCTTGTTCAGCCACCAGGAGCTCTTTCGAGGAATGAGAAAAAGCGGAGAAAGCGTCAGCATGTCGGACTCATACATCAGTCCGATCTCCGGATGCTGGTTGAGCAACGCGTACAGGAGTGATGTTCCGGAGCGCCACATCCCGACCACAAACAGCGGCCCGTCTCTCATCTCCAAATTTTGTGCTTCGTTTTCCATATCGCGTTAAATCAAGCTGCCTGTACTTGCGAAAAGATTTCCATCAGATTGCTATAGCCCTGTTCTGGGCCATACGTGGTCTCAGTCATCCGGCGGCCGGCCTCACCCATCCGCACCGCCTGTTCCGGGTGATCAACCAGGTATTGAATCTTCTGCGCAAGCTCTGCCGCCTGGCCAGCTTCGAAAAGCAAACCCGACTTCCCTTCCTCAACGATATAGGGCAAGCCTCCCATGCGTGAGGCAACTACGGGCTTGCACGCCATAAATCCTTCGAGGGCGGTCACAGGAAAATTCTCGTACCACTCCGACGGAAGCACAAGACATAAAGCATTGCGGAGAATCTCCCACTTCTCATCTCCGCTCTTGAATCCCACAAGATCGATGTTCTTGATTCCTTTATCGCGAATGTAGTTGCGCAGGTCCTGCTCCATCGGTCCCGTGCCCACGATCTTGAGCGAAATGTGCGGCAACTTCTCGAACGCGTGAATCAGCGTCCAGCAGCCCTTTTCCGGGGACAGGCGCCCCATGAAAAGCGCATACGCATTCCCGGTTTTTCGGTCCGCCGGCAATTCCGGAGCACGCACAAAATTCGGCCGCACGAACAGCTTCGCATCCGGAACGCCCGCTTCGCGCATCTTGATCCTGAAAAACTCTGTCAGGCAAATAAAGCCGGAAATCTTATCGATCACGCCTGCAAATCGGTTCGTAGCCATTGTCGCGGCATACAGCGCGCTCAAAGTATAGCTTCCCTTGTAACAGCAGTTCGAGATCGCATTCAGATAGTTCCCGCCGGTACACGCTTCGCACACTCGGTCCTGCGTGTAGTAAAGACCATTGATGCAAAACGGACGGAAGTTGTGGAGAACCTGCACGGTGGGCACACCTAGTGCGTGCAGTTTGTGATACGCGGAGGGCGAAATCAGGGGATAGATATTGTGGACGAACGCCACATCAGGTTTGAAGCGGCGCACTACATCGCTGATTTCGCTGGTGGTCTTCCAGGAATAGATCGTCTGCGGAAAGAAAAGCGTCTTCTGGGCTACGTTAAAGTTCTTGATCTCGTCGTTGTGCCTGCCATAGAGGCAAACTTCATCGCCGTGGCTCTGAAGGAGTTCCGTCTCTGCCTTAACGACAGAGTCTTCGCCTCCGAACTGCTGGTACGCGCCGTGTACGAGAAGAACCTTCATGTTTGGCAATCATTGGGGAGATACTCGATCAGACGAAGTGGGTTGCGACTCGGCGCTAAACTTCCTGCTGCTTCCGAATGCCAAGAAGCTCCAGCATGATTTGATACACAAATTTCGGATTGTTCACCAGGTACCGCTTCCACAACCGTTTCGGATCCTGATAAATCCGGTGCATCCACTGCACGCCCGTCACCTTCATCCAGTAGGGAGCGTCTTTGATGCGTCCCGTGTGGATGTCAAATGCGGCGCCGACACCCAGCATCACCTTGGCGTCGAGCTTTGAAATGTACTGATCCATGAACCGTTCCTGCTTCGGAGTGCTCAATCCCACCCAGAAGAAGTCAGGCTTCAGTTCTGCTACTTTTCGAGCCAGATCCGCTTCCTCATCCGCGGTGAGCGGACGGAAGGGCGGAGTGTATGTCCCGACAACATTGAGTCCCGGGAACCGCTGCGTCAGCGCATCTTTCAGCTGATCGGCCACGCCATCGTTCCCACCGTAAAAGAAATGCGTGTAGCCCTTTTCCGGTGACAGTCCGCAAATGCGCAACATCATCGTCGGACCCGTGACCTGGCGCATCTGAAACAGGCCGTGCAACCATCCGACCCAGACCGTAGGACGCCCGTCCGGAATCGTCAGTAGCGCGTTGTTGATGATCCGCTTCAGGTTCGGATCCATCTGCGCTTCCATCACGCCCTGCACGCCGGTGACGCACACGTACCCTTTTTCGCCTTGCGTGACCGCCGTTTCCAGGCGCGCCAGGGCGCGGTCCATGCTTGTGGCATGGACCTTGACGCCCAGGATTTTCACGCAACTGTCAGCCGAGGGGTTCGACATGGCATTTTCCATTGGTTTTGGAGTTGGTTGAATCAGTCGCCGTTCACTTCGGCCAATTCGCCCGCTTCCTTCTTCTTGAGTTCGCCTTCAATCCACTTGTAGGTGATGGCGAGACCCTTGTCCAGCGGCGTGTTCGGCTCCCAGCCCAGCGCCTTGCGCAGCAAGGTGTTGTCGCTGTTCCGTCCACGCACGCCCTGCGGCTTGGTCAGATCGTGCCGCTTCGTCAGCTTCTTGCCGGCGATGCCGCAGATCATGTCCACCAGGTGATTGATGCTCACCATCTCGTCGGTGCCGAGGTTCAGAGGCTCGCGGTGGTTCGAAGCCATCAGGCGGATCAAGCCTTCCACGCAATCGTCCACATACATGTACGAGCGGGTCTGCTCTCCGTCGCCCCAGATCTCGATCGTGCCGTCGTTTGACTGCGCGACTTTACGCGAGATCGCGGCCGGGGACTTCTCCTTGCCGCCGTCGTACGTGCCCAGCGGGCCGTACACGTTATGGAAGCGCACGATGCGCGTCTCGAACTTGTAGTCGTGGTAGTAGTAGCGGCAGAGCTCTTCCGCGAACAGCTTCTCCCAGCCATAGCCCGGCTCGGGATCGGCAGGATACGCGTCCTCTTCCTTCAACGGAACGAGGTCTGGAGTCTTCTGCTTGTACTGCGCATACACGCAAGCCGACGACGAGAACAGAAACTTCTGAACCCCGTTCTGCTTGCTGGCCTCGAGCATGTGCGCGTTGATCAGAATGTTGTTCTTGGAAATATCGGCCAGGAACGACGTGATGTAGCCGATGCCGCCCATGTCGGCAGCCAGGTTGTAAACCTGGTCGATGCCTTGGGTAGCGGTCAGGCAGTTCTCCCAGATGCGCAGATCGAGCACTTGAAAGTCGTCCGCGGAGGACGCTTCGTACTCGGGGCGCTTGATATCAACGCCGCGTACCCAGTGTCCGTCTTTCTTCAAGCGCTTGACGAGGTGATGTCCGATGAAACCGCCAGCGCCAGTTACGAGAATCCTAGTCTTGTTTGCCATTGCGATTTACTCCCCCAGTGTTATTTTTTTCGGTTTAACAGTTAGTGAACAGGTTTCGGAACGGTGTTGCGTGTAACAAAAAACTGCTCCGTGTCGAGCCGGCGCAACTCCAGCGCAGGCCGAAGCACGATCTTCGGATACGTCCGGATGAACTCGGCGTAACCCAAAATTGCGAAATACAAAAGTGGACAGTGCCACGCCAACTCGTCGTTGAAGAACGAGTGCAGCGTCAGCATTCCCAGCAGCGCGACAAGTTCCAGTGCCAGTTGCCGCTGCTCAGGCGTGAAAATGTCGCTGCGCATGCAGCGGATCAGGTACCACCACGCCGCCAGCAGAGCTCCCGCGAATGGAATCAGTCCCCAGAAACTGGTGCCGATGATGACCTCGATCCAGTCGCTGTGCATCATGGCCGCGGCGCCCACTCCCAATTTTCCGAGCACCGCGAACCGGCCCGCGGCATACGCTCCCAAGCCCGTCAGCGGATGTTTCGACAACTGCTCGAGCCCATACGCCCACCAACCGGTACGGCCGCTCAAGGTGCCGAACGCGCCTTCCGACTGATCGCGGTTCACCACGCCCATCACAAAATCCCCGGCATAGCCGGGCAGGCGATCGTTGACGAAGATAGCGACAGCCACTAACGGCGCGGCGGCGATCACTACCCAAACAACGTGCTTTCGCAGACGGGGAGAGGTGACCACGATAAGGATCACTGAAAACAGAAATGCGGCTTCGGCGTTTCTCGTCTTCGACAAGACCATTGACGCAATGCCGAATATCAAGAGCAGCAAATACCATGCTTGTTTCCGGGCTCGCCCGAAAACAGGCAGCAATCGGCACAGCGCCACAATCGATAGAACGGCTCCCGAAGTTCCGACACTGTTCGAAGCTTCAACCGGAATCACGCCCGTCAGACGTCCGCCATCCATGGCGTCGGTCGGCCAGATCGGAAGACCAGCCCATACACCCACAAGAGATAGACCGTAGAAAGCCAGCGTCCAGTCGACGAGATTTTCGTAAGTGAAGAATCCTTCTGCGCTCGCGACCACGGCGGCCAGCAGCGAAACATCGGCCAGAAACTCAGCCGACTTGTAAGCCGTCCACGAAGGCTTCACCGATATAACGGTCGTCGCCAGGCAGACCAGGCAGTAGATCGCCATCAGGCCCGGAATTCCACTAAATAACGATCCCAGCCAGTTCGGCTTCTTCAAAATCAACCGGATAATCAGCGCCAGCGATACCAATCCCTCGGGGATCACGCGCAGCATCGCGTAGCTGTCGAGTGGATTCGAGGAAGCCGCACCGACGTCGCGAATACGGAAAACCAGCGTACTGAAATATATGAAGAACCAGAGCGGATGCCACCACGTCCAATTCGCTTTCAAAATCTTGAAGCTGTCGAGCGCTTCAGGAAGCGCCTTCACCATCAAAGCGATAACCGGAACCGCGACGAGGATCACGCCCGCGACGGTAAGGACCGCCGTATCGGACGAACCTGCAAACATCATGATCGCAAGGGAGACGGCGAAACCGACCAGGACAAACACAACCAGCAGTCCCATCGACCGCTTGTTGCGAACATCCAGTCCGCTGTTTCTCTCTCGCTCCGTGATTCCCGAACTCATCTGCCCTCTTTCAAAGCTTGCAGCACGCCCTCGTAGGCCGGTTTCTTCTTGTAGTCATCGTCAAAAAGCACCGGCTTCGCGTTCGGAAAATTCTTCCAGTCCGAAGTCCTCAGCCACGAGTATCGATCCGCGATTCCCCAGGTCATGAACCCGATGCAGTTCGAATCTTTCAGACAGGCATGCACGATATTGTAGAAAACTTCCTTTTGCTTCGCGAAGGATTCGGGCGTGTCGTTTGGTCCCTGGTACACATCCATCTCTGTGATGTGAACCTTTACGCCTACCTTGCGGGCCCGGTCCAGAAAGCCCTTGAATTCATCGAGGTAGTTGGGATGGAGCTCGGGCAATTCCCAGTGCATCTCCGTCCCTACAACGTCGATCGGTCCACCCTTCTTTTTCACCCGCTCAACCAGCGAGAAGAATTCGTCCGCGCGTGCCTTGTCGATCCCGCTCTGTCCAAACGTATCGTTCAGGATGAGCAGCGCGTCTGGATTCGCCTCGCGCGCATACTGGAACGCTTTCACGATGTAGTCGTCTTCTCCTAAAACCCGCGACCAGCAACCGTTATGCGTGGGATTCGTCGGCTCGTTCACCACTTCCCACGAGTAGTAAGTGTCGCCGCCATGCCGCACCACCGTCTGGATGTGCTCTTTCAGAATCGCTATCCAGTTCTTTCGGAGACCAGCCACCGCACTCCTGGTTCCGGAAGTTGAGCCAGGACCCAGTCTGCATATTGCGGTACACCAGGCAGTGGCCCATCAGCTTCATCTTGTGCTGCTTGGCGAAGCTCATGGCTTCGTCCATCGCCTCGAAATCGAAATGCCCGCGTTCCGGTTGAGTGAGATTAGGAAACACGATCGAAACGCCGGAGTTGAATTCCCGCGCCATCACCGGCCTGTATTGCGGATCGCGATTCCACATCCGGCCCTGGATCGTTGTTCCCACCCAGAATCCCAGCGGCTCAGCAGCTTGGCGCAGAGTTCCACCGTCGGACGCCGCATCTTTTTTCTGGGATACCGTCAGGGGGACCAGCATCAGTATCATCACCGGAAGTGCATAGATTTTCTTCATTACACTGGTCATACTCGCACTGGTTACTATCGTGCCAGCTAGACTCGGACTCCCGTGGCCATCTCGGCGGACACTTCATCGTTCGCCCCGGCCGGATATCCCGCCTTTACCAGTGCGTCTCCCGCGTACAACGTGACCATCTCGCTCTGGGCAGGGGACAGTTTTTCGCGCCATCCCCCAACCGAACCGCTGCGCACGAAGCGCGCGTCTTCGCGATCTACGTTGTGCTTGCGCAGCAGAGTTCCCTTTCCTAGAGTAGCCCCAGATTTCTTGGCCTTCTCTTCCTTCTCGCGCATCGCTCGCAGCGAGTTGTTCTCGACGGCGCGGCGAATCTGCTCGCGGTCTTTTTCGATTCCGAGAAAGTTCAGCATTTCCACAAGCCCACTCTCCGTGTCCTTCCGCAGATCTTCGTAGCGCACGACGAGCAGGTCTCCGCTCTTCGCCAGGGGACAGTTCACCCACGAATCCACATGCGATTGCCACGATCCGAAGCGCGTGACCTTGCCCTGCAGGAACGACTCGATGTATCCGTCCATTCCCTTGCCATTGTCGAAGTACTGCGAGAAGCCCATCTCCTTGTCGCGCGCCCAGTTTGAGAGCATCACGTCGCGCAGATCGCGCATGAGGTAGATCGCCCGTTTATATTCGGGCCGGTACTGGTGATGGGTCTTGATGAAGCGTCCGCCATTCGGGAGCACGTGCTGCCCGCTTTCATGTGTACCCAGTTCCGGCAACATCTGATTCACATTGAGAAATCCGGCGGTATCGTTGCTCAAAACCTCGAACAACACGAAGCGCAACCACGTATTCCCAGACCGCTCGAAGGACGCAAACAGCACGTCATTGTCATTCAGGCCGCGATGCTCCCACCACGACTTGGGGGTGCGCAGCTTTGTGCGGGAGGCCTTGAAACGGAGTGTCTTCAGTGTGTTCATGAACTAGTTTTCCCCTTGGAGAATCGGATTCGGTAATGCACTGGAACTCGACTTGCGCTGGAGGATGTACATCGAAATCAGGAAGGCCGCGATGTTGGCGACGATAACGCTCCAAACCACGCCCCACAGGCCGAACGCCCATGTTGCCGGAACACCGACCACGAGCGAGAGGACGCTGGCCACGATCCGGGCATAAAAGATGGAGTCGGGACTTTCGATCGCCCGCAACAGAATCGCCGGTCCGAAAGCCGCGCTCCACAACGTAGTCCCCAGAGCCACGTAAGGAATGAGTGGCGCCAACTCCATGTATTTGCCGCCATACAGAAGATGAAAGGCGACGCTCTTGAACGGAATCAGGATCGCCCAGTACACGACCGATCCGCCCACAAACAGCAAGGTGATGCGCCGCACGAGCGGCCCGGAACTTGAAATGCCTTTCTCCCGGCAGCGTCGCGCCGCGTACGGCAAAAACAAGATCGACAGCGCCGTGTAGCTTTGCTCGAGTGGCAGCGCCAGATTCATCACGGCCCGCAGTTGCCCAGCCTGCGCCATTCCGGAAAACATGCTCACCAGCGGGTAATACATGTAATAAGGAATCCATGTCACCACGGAGACGCCCAGCGCCCACCGGCCGTATTCCCAATGCTTTTTCCATGCCTGCGCCGCCGTCGGAGCCTCGCACGTGTCAGACTGGCAGGGCCTTCTTTATCTGCGACAGCAGGAAGAATCCCGTACCGAGCGCGCCGATCGCCATCAGCAGGTATGCCGAAAACGGTGAAATCAACGCCTTTCGATACACGACGAACAAGCCGCTTGTGGTGAGCGCGAAATAAATGAACGCTCCCATTGCAGCTCGAGCGGGAGCGAGGTTCATGTAATACGAGCGGCGTAACAGCCAGAAGAACAGGATGCACGGAGACGCGATCGCGACACCTGCTAACGCTCCCGGGAAGCCGTCGGCTTTGCCCATCGCGTAAGCGATTGCGGCGGACCCGCCGAGCAACACAACGCCAAAAGCCGTTACGACAGCCTGAATGCTAAGCAGAGCCTTCAGATATCCGCGCAGGCATTGGCGATACGCCGAACCGCTGAAGACCGCCTGCGGTTCCGAAAGCAACGACTGGTAGACGTACGAAAGAAATAGAAAAACTGAGAACGCCGTCGAAAAAGCGCCATACTGGGCTGGAATGAGCCACCTCGCCAGCAGGATGCTAATGAGGAAATTCGATCCAGAGATCAACCCCTGATCCAGGATCGCGAATCCACCCTTGGTCACCCAGCGGCCGAGTTTCTTCGAGACGCCGCCGCTCTCCATCTCGTCGCCAGTGGCGCCGCTGGCGGCTTGTGCCGATTCCTCGACGATCGGAGTATCCATCAATTCGTCTGTGTTCGATGTGCTCATGAGTTGCCCGCTACCGCGAGTGAATCTTCTTTCAGCGAATGAGCCAGGCAATCCGAAAGCTCTTCGGCTAAGAACCGTACCTGCGGCTCTTTGAGCAGGCTGAGATGATCGCCATTGATCTCTCTCAATTCCACGCCTTCACCCGCCATCTTCCACCAGATCGCGTAGGGATCGTGCAGGCTTCCCGCCGATTTCTCGCGCACGCGAAACAGCGTCACCCGCCCACGATAGGGCTGCACATCATAGGTCGCCGCCGCTCGCGAGCAAGCCTGTCGCACGTTGCGTAGCGCTCGTGGCAGAAAGTGCAATTCCAGGCGCTTGCGCAGCGTCATGACTACGAAGCTTCCCTTCTTCAGCATGAATGCCAGCCGCTCTTTCAGTGGCAGAGCCATCATGCTCTTGATCTGATCGCCGCGAGTTTCGATTTTTCCCGGATACGAATCGAACAATGCCAGCACGGACACATGCTCGCCTTGCGCTTCCAACTGCTGCGCCATCTCGTACGCGACGAGTCCGCCGAACGAATATCCACCGATGCGATAAGGGCCTTCGGGCCGTACACGCCGAATTTCCTGAATGTAGCGTTCCGCCATCTGCGGAATGCTGGTGAGGCACTCGCGCTTGCCATCCAAACCTTGCGGCTGGAGCGCGTAAAACGGCTGCTCCGGTCCAAGATGTTTCGCGAGGTCGCGGAACCCGACAACATTGCCGCCCACACCGTGCACGCAGAAGAAAGGTGCATGGCTTCCTTGTGGCTGGAGCGCCACCAGCGACGACCATGAGCTCGAGCCTTCTTCTTCCTGCATCACGGCTGCGAGTTGCTCGATCGTCGGAGCCTTGCAGCAGGGTCGCCAGAGGAAGGCGTTCGCCCAGTTGCTGCTCGATGCGATGCATGAGCCGCGCCGCCAGCAACGAATGTCCGCCGAGTTCGAAAAAGTTGTCGCGTATTCCAACCGGCTTCTTGTCGAGAACCGTTTCCCAGATCTTCGTCAGCTTCGTTTCCAGCTCGTTCGCAGGTGCGACGTATTCCTGGGTCGCAGCAAAGTCAGCGGCCTTCGGAGCCGGCAACGCGCGCTTATCCACCTTGCCATTCGGCGTCTTCGGCATGGCCTCGAGCAGAACCACCGCTGCCGGCACCATGTAGTGCGGCAACTTCTGCTTCAGGTAAGACCTCAGTTCGCTGGCAGTCGGAACCTGTCCACGCGACGGGACGAGATATCCAACAAGCGTCTTCTCGCCGGACGAATTCTCCCGAGCCGTGACCACCACTTCGTGCACTCCGGGATGCGCCCCCAAAACCGCCTCAATCTCTTCAAGTTCGACGCGATAGCCGCGAATCTTGACCTGATCGTCGGTCCGCCCCGCAAATTCAATATCTCCATTCGCGAGGTAGCGCGCCAAGTCTCCCGTCTTGTACATGCGCGCGCCCGGTTCGGCGCTGAATGGGTCCGCGATAAACTTCTCAGCTGTAGTCTCAGGACGGTTCAGATATCCGCGCGCCAGGCCGGGACCAGAAACGTACAAGTCGCCCGCAACGCCGACCGGCAGCGGCTGCAGATTCTTGTTCAGGATGTAGATCTTGGTGTTCGCAATGGGACGGCCAATGGGCAGAACCGCTGGAATCTCTTCCGATGCCTTCGGCTCGAAGGATGTCACAATCACGCTGGTCTCGGTCGGGCCATACGTGTTGACCCAGCGAACCTTCGACCCAGCAAGCTTGCGCCAGGTGGCTAGCGCGCCGGACTGACGCTTTCTCGCCTCCGACAATCACCAGCCGCAAGCACTTCGGCAGCTTGACCGTCGATTCTGCGAGCTCGCGCACCAGCTCGTGCCAATAAGCCGTCGGAAGATCGAGAGCCGTAACCTGGTTCTGCTCGACCCATCCGAGGAAGTCACTTACCGCCAGCGACGCATCTTCTTCACGAACAATAAGAGATCCGCCGGAGATCCAGGTCGGGAAGATTTCTTCGATCGCGATGTCGAACGAGATCGAGGCAAACTGCGCCATGCGATCCGTCGTCGTCATTCCAAACAGAGCCGCGGCGGCAACGTTGTGATTCACCAGCCCACGATGCGGAAGCAGCACCCCTCGCGGCTTCCCTGTCGAGCCCGACGTGTAGATGATGTAAGCCAGATTTTCCGGCTCAACGCTGCTCCGCACGTTCTCCCGGCTCTCGTCCGCAAATGCCTTCCAATCCGGCTCCAGGTTCACAACTTGCGCTTCGAAATCGGTGACTTCGGATAGCAGCCCCGGCTGCGTCAGCACAAGAGGCGTCTCCGAATCCGACAGCATGTACGACAGCCGCTCCTTCGGATAAGCGGGATCGAGCGGAACGCAAGCCGCGCCCGCCTTTAACACGGCAAGCAGCGCTACAGGAAGTTCCAGAGACCGCCGCAGACAGATGCCTACCCTTGACTCATGACCGATCCCGCGCTTGCGCAAGAATCGAGCCAGCTGGTTCGCGCGCTCGTTGAGTTCCTTATAAGTCAGGCGCTGGCCGCCATGCTCGACGGCGCTTGCATTTGGAGTTCGCGCCACCTGCGCTTCCACCAATTCGTGTACGCAGAGTTCGCGAGGATACTCGACGTCGGTCCGGTTCCACTCCGCAAGCTGCTGCGTCTCTCTCGCCGACAGCATCGGCAGCTTGGAAATCTTCTGCTCCGGATCGGAAACCGCCGCCACGATCATGGTTTCAAAATGACCGACCATCCGCTCGACGGTGGACGCTTCGAAAAGTTCGGCGGCGTACCCAATTCGGCCTTCGACTCCGACCGCACCATCGCGCAATTGAAGTGCGAAATCACATTGGGTATTCGATGTATCCAGAGACTGGTTCCAATTCGCCGACGCATCCGGCACGAAGGAAAACAGAGCGTTGAAATGGGCACCGTTCGCCGGGGTATCGCCCGCGAGGCCTTGCGTGAACTCAAGCAACTCGCGCACGTTCGCGTCCCCACGATTCTTCCAATGGAAGACGCCATGCGGCTCACCGGAAAGTCCGATGATGAAATCTTCCTGCAAACTGTAACGCTGCAGCAGAGCCGCAAAGAATGACAGCGTTACATCCGAGAGCCTGCAATGCTCACGTTCCGCGAACTTGCGCAAACTAGCCGAGAGATCCTGGGAAAAAGCGAATTCATGCACGGCTCCGCGAAAGCTCTGCAAGGCAGGCCGTGGATGGTCTGTCGGCATTTGCACCTGCATCGGCGCGAGCTCCGCACTGCCCGGCTGCAAAATGTTGTCCGTGACCTTGCTCACCTTGTCCCTGAACTCCATACCTGCCACCCTTGGTTCGTCCCCTCGAAGCCTGCTGACCCTACTGACTAAACGAACCCTCATGACGAGGGTTCGGTGTCGCTGCTTGCACATTTAACAACGTCGGTCTACGCCGCGCCCGAACCTCTCAGCACAGCCGGAACAGTCTTGGCCAGAATCTCCAGGTCAAGCCACACCGACCACGTGCGGATGTATTGCAGATCCAGCTCCATCCATTTTTCGAATGTGGTTGAGCTGCGGCCTTTGATCTGCCAGAGACAAGTAATTCCAGGACGGACGCTGAAACGCTTCCGCTGCCAGTCTCCGCAGAACGTTTCGAACAACTCGTAGTCGCGGACCTGCAAGGGACGCGGGCCAACCAGGCTCATCTCGCCTTTGAGCACGTTGAAAAGCTGTGGCAGTTCATCGATGCTCGTCTTGCGGAGGAACGCGCCGATCAGCGTAACGCGGGGATCTTTCTTGATCTTGAAAACCGCGCCATTGGCTTCGTTCAGGTGCTCGAGGTCCTTCAAACGGGCCTCTGCGTCCATCACCATCGTGCGGAACTTATAGATGTTGAACATCCGCTTGTTCAGGCCCAAGCGCTTCTGCACGAAGAAAATCGGGCCGGGCGACGTCAGCCGCACCAGTAACGCGGTCAGCAGCATCACCGGCGACAGAAGAATGATGGCGGTCAGCGAAACCATAATGTCGATGGTCCGCTTGATCGTCAGTCCCCAGAAATCCGTAATCGTCGTGTCGTGGCTGATCAGCGGATCGCCGTCGAACTTCATCTGATCGATGACGCGCTTCTTTCAGGTCGAAAATGTTCGGCAGGAATCGAACGATGATTCCCTGCTGTTCGCACGCCGCCGCGATCTGCGAAGCGAACGTATGGAACGAGCGAATCGGAAGCGCCAGGACTACTTCATCCACCACGTTCCGGCGCACATACGAAGGCAAAGCCTCGAGATCTGAAACCAGCGGAAGTCCCTGTTTCATGAACTCTTCCATGCCGTTCCAGTTCTCGTCGGCGAATCCCAGAATCCGGTATCCCAGTTCCGGCTTGTGTTGAATCCTCTCGACCAGTTGCAGGGCACGCGGGTTCGTACCAATGACCAGCATGTTCCGCATGTTCTTGCCATGGCGCCGAAGGTACGCGAGGATCCCGCGAATCACGCTGCGGCTGGTGATGACGAGTACGGTGGACAGGGCCCAGAACAGGATCAGAAAGGTTCGGTTCACCACCCAGATCTGGAAAGCCAGACCAAATGCAGCAATGACACCGGTGCCGAGCGTAGTCGCCCGGGCGATGTCACCCGCTTCGTCCAGCCGGCTGGTCAAGCGCTTGGATCCGTACAGTCCCACTACACTGAACAGGATGTGCCAGATCAACGCAAAACTGGCGAACAGGATCAGGTTCCCGAGCTTTACCCGCAGCTCGAAGAATTCTGCCAGGCTGATCCGCCCTACACGGTGATAGAGCGGCAGGGTCGCGGCGGCAAACGCCACCATCATCAGCAACAAATCAAGGAGCTTGACACCGTTTGAGAAAACTTTGCGGCCTATACGCATAAGAAATCCTGATGAAACGGCTACAGCTTTGTTTGTCGAACAGGGGAGAAAGCAACTGCTTGATGAAGCGGGCAACCTACCAGATGCCCGCCGGACGCGGCCGGTTGCGACCTACTTCTTTGATTTAGCCATGACCAGGCGCTCAATCGCATCGATGCTCTCGAGGTTGTCGTGCGTGATCTCCTCGTCGCCGACGCGGACGTTGAACGTCTCCTCCAGGAACGCGACCAGGCGGAAGATGCCCATGGAATCGATGATTCCATTCTTCGTCAGGTTTTCCTGATCGGTGATCTGGTCGATTCCCTTGGTCTTCGCGAACTCTTCCAACACGTACTCGCGAATCTGGTCTTTTACCTGTCCGGACTCAATCATTTTCTTCTCCCCAGTGATGGTATGAACTTGCAACTGCCGTACATCAAACTCTTGCCCTGCTATGACTTGCCCACGCCAACCGGCCTTTCGGAAGCCAGTTTCACGCGATCGATCTTTCCTGTGGACGTCTTCGGCAACTCCTCGTACAGATCGACGAGCTCCGGAATCATGTATTTCGGCACCCGAGAGGCACAAAACTGCTGCAACTCGAGGATCCCCACCGAACCGGCGACGTGCGGCGCCACAACGGCGCGAATGCGGTTTCCGATAATCTCGTCCGGCACCGCAAGCACAGCCGCTTCTCGTACCCCGGGATGGCTGAGCAACGCGGTTTCAATCTCTCCCAGTTCGATCCGGTATCCGCGGCTCTTGATCATGCTGTCGCGGCGGCCCTGGAAGTAGTAATTTCCGTCTTCCCCAACCGTCACGATGTCGCCCGTCCGGTACATCTTTTCTTCAAAGTTTTCCTGGAAGTGATTGGGCACGACCATCTTATGGGTCTTTTCGGTGTCAGCCCAGTAACCATAGGTCACTGCGGGGCCACGCACATAAAGCTCCCCGGCCTCACCCTTGCCAGCCAATCGGCCTTCCGGCGTCACCGAGAAACACTCGGTATTCGCACACGCGATTCCGATTGGGAGCTTTTCCATGCCCTCCAGCCGCTCCCGCTCCACCTTGTAATAGGTGCAGACGTTGGTCTCGGTCGGACCGTAGAGATTGTAAAGAGCACTCTCCCTCGAAACCTCTGCCAGTTGCCGCAGGTACTTCATCGGGAAAACTTCTCCCGCGAACAGGATCACCCGGAGGCTCTTCAGCTTCTCCGGAGTCATGCGCCCGTGCAGCAACAGCAACATCAACGCCGACGGAACCGAGTACCAGATCGTAAGCTTCTGCGACTCGATGAAGTTCGCCAGGCTCGTCGGAAACACCGCCAGGTCTTCGGTGATCAGAAAAACCGTCGCGCCGGCTTCCAGGGTGTTGTAGACATCGAACACCGACAGGTCGAAGTGCAGCGGAGCATGATTCGAAAGACGGTCTTCGCTGCGAACCTGGAATTCTTCCGCGCACCATTCCACAAACGTGAGCGCGTTTTGGTGGGTCAGCATGACCCCCTTCGGACGCCCGGTCGAACCCGACGTATAAAGGATATAGGCCAGATCCGTCTCGACAAGTGCCACTTGGGGCGCATGGGACGCCGGGAAAGCAGCCAGTTCCGACCAAGCAATCAGGTCCGAACCGTTTCCATCTCCTTCGACCAGGATGCACGCCTCGAGCAACTCCAATATTTCGGGAGCCAGCTCGGCGCGCTTGTCACTCTTCGTGATGAGGATTCGAACGCCACAGTTGCCGATGATGTAGCCGATGCGGTCGGCCGGAGCCTGTGGATCGAGCGGAACGTAGACTCCGCCCGCCTTCAGCACTCCCAGCATGCTAACGATGGATTCCACGCACTTCGGAAAAAACAGTCCAACTCGATCGCCCTTTTGAATTCCCCGCTGCCGAAGCAGGTGCGCCACCTGGTTCGAGCGCTCGTCCAGTTCGCGGTAGGTGATGCTCTTGCCGCGAGCCCACACTGCCGGTTTATCCGGATAGTTTTTCGCGCTCTTGCTTAGCAGTTGCTGCAGTACGTATGCCATGATTTCAGGACCCAGCCCAAGTTAGATTTAGTTTGGGGGACAAACGCTCACAACTACTACAACCCGTAATAACTTGAAATGATTACTCTGTGGACTTCCGAGGTTCCCGAGTAGATCGTTCCTGCGATTGCATCCCTCAGCTCCCTCTCCAGTTCGTATTCGGTCATGTACCCGTAACCACCGTGAAGTTGGATCGCCTCGAGGCAACTCTGGATGCAGGCCTCACTGACATACAATTTGGCAATCGAAGCTTCCCGGATCGGGTGCCGGCCCTGGCTCTTCATCCACGCCGCCTTGTACAGCGCCAGGCGTCCGGTCTCTAGGCGCACATCCATGTCCGCAATCTTGTTGTTGATCGCGGGAAACTTACCAATCGGCTCGCCAAACTGCTTGCGCTCCTTGGCGTACTTTATGCAGGTCTCCATGATCCGCTGCATCGCCCCGAGATGGCTGGCCAGAATGCAAATCCGTTCCCACTCCATCGATGAGGTGAACACCGCCTGCCCGCCGAATTCCTTGCCGAGCAAATTTGACACCGGAATCTCGCAGTCCTGCAGCGACAATTCCGCCATCGGCGAAGTTCTCAAGCCCATCTTGTGCAACTTCTTGCCGACGGTGAAACCTGGAGTTCCCTTGTCTACAAGGAAAGCCGTCACGCCGTTCGGGCCGCGCGACGGATCGAGGTTGGCAAACACAATAGTGACGTCAGCATTCGGAGCGTTACTGCTGAATGTCTTCGATCCGTTAAGAATGTACTTGTCGCCCTTGCGTTCCGCGCGGGTCTTCAGGCTGTAAGCGTCGGAGCCTGATCCCGGCTCTGTCATGGCGTGCAATCCGAGTCCGCCGCTGACCAGGCCAGGTAGATATTTCTTCTTCTGTTCCTCGGTTCCAAAATTCCAGATCGGAATCTCGGAACTCCACATGTGGGCATTGATCGAGAACAGCAAGCCGTTGTCGGCGCATCCGTAGCCCAGTGCTTCTAACGCGCACACCGTCGTAAGAGTGTCGGCTCCGCCCCCGCCGTATTCGGTGGGAATCGGCAATCCTTGAATGCCGAAGTCCGCGCACTTCTTCCACAGCGTCTTCGAGAATTCTTCATTGTGGTCGCGCGCGATGACGTCGTCTTTCAACTCTTCCTTCGCAAATCGCAAAACCTCCTTACGAAACGCCGCCTGCTCCTCACTCCATGCAAAGTCCAAGGTCTTCTCTCTCCTGTGTCTATCTGGCCCAAGTAACCTTGAGCTTTTAAGCAGTTACGGAAGCGGGGGATCGTTCTGATTTTGCGGCAGTGGCGGCTGCCTGCGCCGGCGCTGCGGTCGCGGCCACGGTCTTTGCCGGCACGGCTGCAGCGTCGGTCTTTTTCAGGAAGCGCTGTGGGCGTCCACCCGGCAACTTGATTCGCGCCGGAACTCCCATCACCATCATGTTGCTGCGGACATCGGTCAGCACCAGGCTGTTGGCCGCGATGGTTACGTTGCTGCCAATCTTTGCGTCGCCAACCAGCTTCGCGCCCGGTCCAAAGTAAACATCGTCTCCGATGCCGCGGCATGCGTGGGAGATCAGGCACCCGGTGGCGATGGTGAAATTACTGCCGATGTTGGTCTTACCCAGATTGATCGCGTAGACAGAATGGATCACGAACCCGGGCCCGATCTTTGCGTGCACGTCGATGTGTACGCTGGTAAGAATCTCAGCAAACTTCCGGAAAAACAGTCCCGACAACCGAAGCAACTGACCAATGACAGGAATTCGAACACCGAGCGTCCAGTGTCCGTAACGGTAGGCCATGACCGGCCACGTCGAGTGCCGCATGCAAACTTCAATGCGGTGACGCAGGGTCGGCTTCCAACCGTCTGGTCGGGCCTGGTACATCGCCCGGCTGATATCTTCTTTGAGATTCTCGAACATTTGTCTCCTACAGCTTCCGGTAAATGGCTTCAGGAACGGGGAACGTGCGCCGGTTCAGGACAGCGCCCAG
This sequence comes from uncultured Acidobacteriota bacterium, assembly GCA_963820895.1. Classification (GTDB taxonomy): domain Bacteria; phylum Acidobacteriota; class Terriglobia; order Terriglobales; family Acidobacteriaceae; genus Sulfotelmatobacter. The sequence continues at coordinate 342,738 of CAWGBW010000005.1, read as the reverse complement.
CACTCGAACGTTGGCGAGTTCCAGATCCCGAACCGCCTTCCGCGCGCTCTCGCGCCGCGAAGAGTTTGCTCGCAGAACCAGAACAATTCCCTCGGAGCTTCGTCCCAGAACAACGCTTTCATCGCCGGACTCGATCGGCGGTGCATCGATCAGAACGTAGTCGAACTCTCTCTGCAGCTCGGCAAGCAAAGTCCGCATTCGATCGGAGGTGAGCATGCCCTGCATGCCATCCACCTCGGCGCCACAGCTGAGCAACCACAGATTGGGCCGCGACAGCGAGGTTACGAATCGCCGGATCGGCTCGGTCACCTGCAGCGCGTCGCTAAGACCGTAATGGTTCGGCACCTCGAACTGGCGATGCAGACCGGGCGCGCGCAGATTCGCATCCACCACGCAAACCGATCCAGAAACCTGCGACGGCCAGCACTTCCGCCATGCGGGAGCAAATCCAGCTGCACCCGTTACCGGTCTCCATGGCTGAGACCACAACCATGCGGCCGCGCGACGTTCCTTGCGTCAGGAATACACGGTGTACCAGCTTGAACATCTCATCCCGCTGCGCACCTTCCATCTTCAACTGCAGCGGTTGAATTTCAACCGGGACCGGCGCAACTGCCGGTGGCGCTACCACCGGCTCTTCCAGGGTTGTGTTGGATTCCACCTGTGCTTCGAACATCTCGCGTTCCCTGCCCAGGTTTTGTAACAACTCGAAATTTCTGCTCATAGGATTCTCGTTGCTGCCCTTGTCTCTTCGCTGCGGATCTGGCCGCTAACGGCCTAGGCTGACTGCCGGTCTGAACTGCCACCCTTCCAGTTGTGCAACAGGCGCGCAACATCGCGCATGTGCTCGATCGCCTCAGCAGGACTCAGCTGGTCCTTTGCCGCTTCAGGAGCAATCGCGGCATTGACATAGCTCTGAGCGCTGCCGCCGAGCTCTTCGACGGGTTGGAAGGGATCGCTGTTGCCGCTGTTCAATCCCATGTGCAAGCGGGGAGATCCAACTTCAGAAACGAACCGGTTGATATCGAGATCGTGCATGACCTCGCGCACCATCCCGGCATCGATCGTCTTCTTCCGCACCGCGCATGCGAGCGAAAGCGCGTGGAAGCAATAATTATTGATCTGTCGCGGAATTCCCTCGCTCACCTGCGCGATCATCTCGAGCGCGTCGGGTGTGAACAGCGGCGTTCCCTTGTATCCGGCGACTTGCATGCGGTGCGAGATGAAGCGCCCCACTTCTTCCGGATTCAACGGGCTCAGCCCGCTCACTGACGTAATACGTTGGCGCAACTGGATCAACGAAGGGCTCGCCAGTTTGTCGGCCAGACCAGGCTGTCCCACGAGGATGATTTGCAGAAGCTTTGCCTGCGGTGTCTCGAAATCCGATAACAGGCGAACCGTTTCCAGAACCGTTGGATCCAGGTTCTGTGCTTCGTCAATCACCACGATGAACCGCTTGCCCGCCCGCGCTTCCTGGACCAGGCAGCGATTGAATTGCTCGTGCATCCGCACGAAATCCTGGGACTCGGTCTCGATCCCGATTTCAGCCAGCAGGAACCGCATGAACTCCCGCGAGCTGCATTGGGTCTGGAACAGGAACGCGGTGCGAGCTGTGCGGTCGAACTTTGCCAGCAAGTGAAACAGCAAGGTGGTCTTGCCCATCCCTGGTCTTGCGATCAGTGACAGGAAGCCGCGATTTGCCTCGATCCCGTAATACAGGGACGCGAGGGCTTCGCGATGACCCGGCCCAAGATAGAGATATCTCGGATCCGGTGTCACACCGAAGGGCTGCTCTCGAAGGCCGAAAAAGTCTAAGAACATTGCTCTTATCCTCGTTCCTCTACGATCGTACCGGTCGTACTTGAACCGTAACGAACATCATCCCTCATACCGCCGCCTTCGCTGTTGCCACTTCCGTTACCATTCCGATTTTCATCGTATTCCGGCAGGCTCATGCGGTCGTAGTGCATCGGAACCGCTGCCAGCACAGGAATTCGCAGTTCACTCAAAACCTCCGACGGAGTGCGGAACGACTGGTCCGCATAGTCGATCGCGAACACCACGCCCAAGCTGACGGCCGCGGCCAAAAGACACCGCGACGACTGCGAAGATCAGCGGAGACCGCGTCGGGATACTGGGCAGCATCGGCGTCTGCACCACCGAGACGTTCAACAGCCGCGTCCGGTCCAGCGCGTCTTCGATGCGGGCTTCTTCTTTCTTCTTCGTGTACAGCATGTAGTTGGCTTCGTCCGCCTTCGACTGCCGCGTCAGGTCGCCTTGCAGAATGCCCTGCTCTTCCAGCTTGCGCGATTGCTCGTTGTAGGTCGTGATGATGCTGTTCAGGGCTTGCTGACGAGCCTGGAATCCGCTCAGGTCCGCCTTTGCCTTGGCCAGTTCTCCGCTGACCCAGGCGAACGTGGGATTCTGGTCGGTGACTTCTTCCTTCACCGGCGACCCTTCTTCCTTCGCCAGCGCCGGCCCGCGTGTCGGTCAACTGCTTGTCCACTTCCTGCACCAGCGGATAGGTCGGCTGGTACTTGGTCAGCAGTTCGGTCCGCTTCATTTCGAGGGTCAGCAGCGTAGCCTTCAGGTTCTCGAGAACCTGCGCGTTGTCGCCCTTCTTCATCTGCGTGGTCAAACGCGACGGAGTCGAATGTGACTGCTTCTCCAGATCGGCGATGCGGTGCTCGGTTTCAGCAATCGAGGCTTTCGTCGTCTCCAGCGAACTGCTGAAGTCGGCCAGCTTCTGCAAGGTCATGTCCCGCATGGTCGAGGGAGCCACGCCGTTTTGTGAGCCGGCGAACTGCTTCAACTGCGCTTCAGCCGACAGCATGTCCTGCTTGTACTTGTCAGCCTGCTGGTCGAAGAACTCGAACTGTCCCGTCGGATGATGCACATCCAGATGCTTCTGCAGATACGCTTCGTCCAGCGTAGCCAGCACCTTCTGCGCAGTCTTAGGATCGTGCGATTCGTACGAAACGCTGATCACGTTCGTCTTCTTCAGCACTTCCACCTGCAGGTCGGCTCTCAAGATCGACGGCCGCTTTATCCATCCGGTTTTCCGCAGTCTGCCAAGGATGCAAAATGCTGGAGATGAATTTCTTCTTGTCGAGTCCGCAGGTCTTGACTACCTGGCGTAAGACGTCGGAACTGGTCATCAATTCCAGTTCCGAATTGATTTCTTCTTCGCCCACCGTGTCGTGGAAAGTCAGCGGTGTATCCTGCTGCGGCGAAATCACGGGATCAACGCGCTCCCGCTTCACCAGCAACTTGGTCTCAGACTTGTATTTCGCGGGCAGGAATATCGACGACAATCCCACGCCAAGAACAACTCCCACGAAACACAAAACCAGCAATTTCTGATGGCGGAATCCGATCGCAGCCACGTCTCTCGCGGTAAACGAATAAGACTTGTGTTGGTAGCTGCTCAATGCTTCATTCATATGATCTCCGTATTTCCTTCTAAATTGTCGCGTGTCGATTCAGGTGTTTCCCCGAGCGCCTACGGCACCTGAATGGGGAGATATGTGCCCATGCTCAAGTTGGGTATAAACCGGTCGATCTTGGAATAGGTATTCTTCGGCACCACCAGCATGTCACCAGGATGGAGGACAGGATCCTCGAGAGGTTGTGTGATTTCTGCATCTTCTTCACATTGATCAGCTTCGCTTCGGTCCACTGATCGTCGACTCGGTGGAAGAGCAGCACCTGTGAGTGCTTGGCGGCTGATTGAAAGCCACCAGCAATAGCGACGGCTTGAGTCAATGTCGTGTTGCCGTGCAATTCGTACTTGCCAGGCTTGGCAACCTGCCCGTCAGCGACGAAATAGGGCTTTTCGAATTCCTTCAAGTTCACCGAGATTGGCGGGTTGTTGAGGATCTTCGAGTACGCCTGACGGACCGTCGCAGTCAGTTCCGGGATCGTCTGCCCTGAAACCTTGACGTCGCCCACGCTGCGCAGCGTAACGAATCCGTCCGGCTGCACGGCGATGGCGGTCTGGTTGAATTCGGGGCTAAGGTCGAAGTTCAGATCGAATGTGTCCCCGGGCTGCAGGTGATAGCGCGGACTTCGATCGTTGAACCCCGGTGTCGTCGTTGCCTTGGCGGCCGTGTCGAGCCGCGGCTGGCGCTGGATTTACAGCCTTATCCCCTTGCGCCAAACAGACAGCGGAGCAGGCCAGCAGCCCCAACAATACTCGAAGCGGCGATATGAAATTTTTTATCGTCATCACGGAAAACCTCCAGCCTATCTAATAACCCCGGCATTGGGGATAGTTCTCGCTCGGCGGCGCCGATCGTTCCGCGGCTAAACCGCTGCAAACACTCTAACTTTGGGATTCTGCCTTCATAATCTCCCCCACCGGTTCTTCCTGATTCCTAGGACGAGGGGTGAGATTGTGCTGCCGGATCTTGTATAGAATTCCCCGATAGCTGATTGATAGCAATTGGGCTGCCCTTCGGCGGTTCCAGCCCGTGTGTTCGAGGGTCCGGCTGATGGCATAAATCTCGGCCTCAACCCGCAGGCTCCTCAGTGAAGGCGGCTTCCCCTGGCCCTGGTCAGCCGCTGCATCTCCTTGACGAGACGCCTTGCTCTTGCTTTGCTGGGGGTCACTTTTGCTCGCTTTGATCTCTATTTCGCTCATGAGATTGCACCTCGCAATTGCCTTCTGACCTTCTGTCAGATTAGGGAGAGAACTTTAAAGCGGCTCCACGTTGTATCCGGCGACTCGCACGCTCAGCGATCTCTGGATCAATCCGATCGAGATCACGACGCTGCGGTCCGTGTTTTCCGCTGTCAAAATGCCTTCCAGCCCATCCAGTGCGCCACCTACCACCTTCACGCGCTGCCCCACATGCAGGTAGGGCCGTTCCTGGTATGAAACCTTGCTGGCTAGAAGCGTTGAAATGTTGTCGATTTCTTGATCCGGGATCGGCGACGCCAGCGCCTTGCACCCCTACAAAGTTCACTACCCCTTGTGTTTGCAAGACACGTACCCGGTCGACCGAAGAATGGTCCAATCGTACAAACGCGTAGCCGGAAAACAGGGGTTCCTCCACCTGCTTACGCCGGTCGCTCCACTGATTGATTTTGGTGACTACGGGGAGGAAAGCCTGGATGCCCTGTTTCTCGAGCTGGCGCGCTACCAGTTTCTCATGGCGGGAACGGGTTCGAACGGCGTACCAGTGCGCGTCTTTGCTTGCCTCTAGACACTCAACTGGCAAATTACTTGAGCCCAATTCTTCTATCCCGTTCACAGCTCCGCCCTCTCAGTCCCATTTGCGGTTTCGACAATACGGCCGACAGATGGAACTCACTTCGATCGGTGACCAAGCGAGAACCCTTCGCTTGCGGTGGTTAAGGGGGGATCTGAACTACCAGTGATTCGCCGACTACGAACACGGCGAAATGATCAATCAAGTAGGGTTAGCCTATCGAAGCCTGCAAGTTCTTGCAATGGGAAGAAAGTGCCGGTGACCAAAGACTTTAATAGGGTTAAAGGGCTTCTTTTCAATAGAGAGAAAAGACTCTGGCCCTTAGGAGTCTTTTCGAATTCTTCCGCAACAATTCTTTTCCTATCGTGTTGAGCCAACCTGTGCGAATGCCGCTATGGACGGGGAAGTTGGGGGACTTCTCACTATCGACGCATGAATTTTCATCTTGACATTCGCGCGGTTTCCAGACAATCTGCGATATAAGTTCGGGTGGAAGAAGTAGTGCGTCACACTCGGGACGTCAATCACCGAACCTAGGGCCCAGGGTACTCTTCGCGCTCCCCCCTTTCGCGAGGATTTATCTAAAACATAATTTCCGAACGTCAGGTTCTCTCAGGAGCTACGAATGAAACGTTGTATCGCATTAGTTGGACTTTGCCTGCTGGCTGCAATTTGCATGCTCGCCATACCGTCGCGCTATGCAAAGAAGGCCCAGGCTGTTTGCCCGACATGTCCGCCGCCGCCACCACCGCCGCCGACGGTTGGGCAATTTGGGGGGCCACTTCCGGGTCTCAACACCACTCTTACCAACCTCTTTGCCGGGGGTTATGGCAACTTCGTCGTCAAATGGGACCCGATTCGTGGCCTAGGCCCGGTATCGACCAAAACGGGTTGTTTCACCTGCCATGGAACTGGCGTCAACGTTCTGACTGGCACCGCCGGCGACACCAGCATAGTGACCGGTACTCGTTTCGGAAAGTGGAACCCGGACAACACGTTCAACTACCTCGACGGTGGTGGAACCTTCCCTGAGAATGAAGGCGGACCGGTACTTCACGGGCTTTCGAACGCCACATTCCTGACGCTGCCTGGCTGTAACCAGATGAAGATTACCGCGACCGGCGCAGCCGAGTCGGGAACAACGGTCACGATCACGACCACCACGAACCATCAATTCAAAGCGGGGCAGGCCGTGCAGATCAGTAACGTTGGCGTATCCGGCTATAACGGAACGTTCACGATTCTGGCGACTCCCACTCCAACGACGTTCACCTACACATCCACGGCGACCGGGCTGGCTGCTTCCGGAAACGGTGTCGCGCAAAATCTGCCGCACGAAACCGTCCCCGCAGACGCGACCGTCGTAAACCTGGTTCGCTCTCCGCAGCTGTTTGGCTTTGGATTGATCGACAATATTCCGGATTCGGCGATCCTTGCCAACGTCGGAATCAGCAAGCCCTTCGGGATCACCGGCATCGCGAACATGGTTCCCGACGAGAACGCTGTCGTCCGTCCTGCCAGGTTTGGCCAGAAGCTGAGCGAAGTCTCGCTGTTCCAGTTCAATGCGGATGCCGAATTCAACGAATTGGGCATCACCACGAGCAACAGCCTCTTTGGCGACGCCAGCATGTTCAATCCGAACGAGCACAACCCGCAGGGATTGAACTTCCCCAGCGCGTGTCAGCCCGACAAGGCGGCCCCGCAGGATCCGAACCAGCTCAATATGATCAAAATGACTCATTTCGAGTCCCTGCTGGCTCCGATCCCTCCGCAACCTCCGACGTCGCAAACAACTGCTGGATTCACGGTGTTCAAGAACATCGGTTGCAGCGCTTGCCACATTCAGAGCTTCACTACTCAGCAGAACGTAACTCTGCGTACAACGAACGGTGGAAAGACCGGCGTGGTTTCAGCTCTGAGCAACGTTACATTCAGCCCGTATTCGGACTTCCTGCTTCACGACATGGGAACCGGCGATTCCGGCGGCATTCCGTTCCAACCGCACGGTATCGGCCAGGCAGGCCTCACCATGTGGCGGACCGCGCCACTCTGGGGACTTTCCAACATCCAGGCGAAGGCGGGCGGGTTCATGCATGACAACCGTTCGACCACTCTCGATGCCGCGATTAAAAAGCATGGTGGAGAGGCAGCGACGGTCGTAACCAACTACAAGGGACTGAACGCAACCGATTCGGCGAACCTGTTGGCGTTCCTCAACTCTCTGTAAATTCGCGCTGGCGGCCGAGATGAATATCTTCATCTCGACGTCGGGTGTGAATGGAAGAGTTAATTAGCGAGTAGATGGCAGCGCGAAGTTGATTGTGATTCGCGTCTGGCTCTCAACAGGGCGGCCGTCCACCAGGTAAGGCTGGTACTTCCACTGCCTTACCGCGTGGACGGCCGCTTCTGTTAGAAGAGGATCCCCTTTGACGACGTCAATGTTTCCCACCGAACCGTCGTTCAGTACCTGCGCATCCAGCATCACCAGTCCCTGGATGTTTCGCGCCTTGGCTTCGCTCGGATATTCAGGATTCACGCGCCGGAGCAGGCGAGTTGACAGCGGGATCCGCATCTCCGTTCCCACCAGCGGGCGGCTTGGGCGGATTTTGCAGCCGATAAATTACCTTTCCGTCCTTGGTGACAACCAAACCACCGTTGGGTGCTGCCGCCGGGGCGTGGGCACTCGTTGACGAACTCTTGGCAGGCGTCGTCGAAGCAGCCGGATCGGAGTGCGGCGCTGCTGGGTTGGCGACGCTGCCGGCGCCTCTCATATCCTGTAACGGACTCTGGCTCGCGGTGCCGGACCTTGTAGCGGCAGCAGTGGTCCGCTGCGGTGCACTCGTGAATTTCTTCGTCGCGCCGCGCCATCCTACCAATACTCCCAGCGACACTGCGGCGATGATCACAAGGACGACCAGGCTGTTTGTCCAGATATCAGGCCCTCCGGTCGATATCGCTTCGTCGATCGGTTCATCCCTGAGCTCAACTGATAGTTTTGTCCCGCTCTCTGGTGTCGCAATCTCCAATGCTGGTTCCTCCGCAATAGGCTCCGTGGGGGCCATTGCTCCCTCTTCGGCTTCCCTCTTGCTCTCAACAATTCTGAGCGAGAGTTTGCGCAGTGCCTCGATATCGCGTTCACCGAACGCGTGCGGCTGCGAGGAAAGAACCTCGATGATTCCGAATGGCCCTTCGCCGTCATCCAGCGGCATCACGAGAATCGACCTGAGCCCGAGTTCGCGGCAAGACTCGGCATCGACCCGCTCATCTATTTCGCTGTCGGTGCAGTGCTGAATTTCTCCCGTTTGCAGGCAGGCTCCGGACAGCCCGGACGTGCTTTCGACACGCACCCCGAGCCCCGGAGCAGAGGCCCCGGTCGTGGCGCGGCATTCCATTTCTCCGTCTCGCGCCAGCGCAATGGCGGCGCCGTCCGCGTGAGTAGCGCCTCGAGCCTGCTCGACCACTTCATTCAGAACCAGGTCGAGAGCCAGGTCGAAAGCGACCGCGCCTCCGCCGTGCGCGGCCAGAGTCTTGGCGACGTCGGTCAGTTCGTTGCGGCGCTCAACCGGAAATAGGGTCGGCTTCTGCTGAAATTGTTTTTCGCCCCAGGAAGGTTTTCTATTGAGAGACTCCGGCCGCAACATAGGGTCGTGGGTCATACTGTAGTCAGACAGACTTGACTTGCAAGTACGTCATTGCGCGGCTCATTTTGCAAGGGCTGTGCGGAGTTTTGCGCGAATCAGCGGCGATGTCAACATGAAAACAGAATGTGCACACTTAGCGTGGCACTTCGCGGGCCCCGCCGCTCCTGACGCCCGTTCTCAGCCCGTAATTGCCTAGGTTCCTGGCTTCCCGATTTGATCTATTGGATGCGCCAAATCAAATTTTTCGGGGCACGACGGCAGTCGGCACAATAGAATTTCGTAGAATCGAAAACGAATGGCTTGAGTTCGAAGCATCTTTCCGCGGGCCGCGTGATGATTCAGTTTCCTGAGGAATAAATTCGATGCGCATCGCCGTTGTGGGTTCTGGGTACGTTGGATTGGTCGCAGGCGCCTGCTTCGCTGATCTCGGACACGATGTCATCCTGGTCGATAACGATCAGCAGAAACTGGCGGCGCTGAAAAGCGGCGAAGTCCCCATCCATGAAAAATTCCTGCCGGAACTTCTCGGACGCCATCGCGGCAGCCGTCTGCAATTCTCCGACAACCTGACGGAAGCGGCGCGCTTGAGTTCCGTCATTTTCGTTGCGGTCGGAACCCCGCCCACCGAGAGTGGCGAAGCCGACCTCTCCTATGTGGAATCGGTGGCCCGCGAAATCTCCGGCGGCATCGATGACTACAAGGTAATCGTCGAAAAAAGCACCGTTCCCGTTTACACGAGCGAATGGATACGAAGAATCATTCTGCGCAGCGGTGTCGATCCCGAATTGTTTGATATCGCCTCGAATCCTGAGTTCCTTCGTGAAGGGACTGCCGTCACCGACTTCCTCTTCCCTGATCGTATCCTCATCGGCTGCGATGGCGAGCGCTCGGCCCCGATCCTGAAAGAGCTCTACGCCCCGCTCACCACCGGAAATTATTACGAGCGCGCCGATGCGATTCCGGGCCCGGATCGGGTTTCGCTTCCTCCGCCCATCATCGTCACCAGCACGAAAAGCGCGGAACTGATCAAGCATGCCTCGAACGCTTTCCTCGCGATGAAGATCTCTTTCATCAACGCGGTGGCCTCGGTTTGTGAGTCTGTCGGCGCCGACGTAAGTCAGGTCGTCCACGGTGTCGGCACCGATTCTCGCATCGGTTCGCGCTTTCTCAATCCCGGAATCGGCTACGGCGGCTCATGTTTCCCTAAGGATGTGATGGCTTTCCGCTCCGTGGCTCGCGAATGCGGGTACGATTTTCGGCTGCTCGATGAAGTGATGCGCATCAACGAAGATCAACGCCATCGCTTCCTCCGTAAAGTTCACAGCGCCCTGTGGACCCTTCGCGGCAAGAACCTGGCAGTTCTTGGCCTGGCCTTTAAGGGAGGCACCGACGACATTCGTGAGTCTCCGGCTTTATTCATCGTGCAGGCCCTGATTCAGGAAGGCAGCAAGATTCGCGCCTACGATCCCGCCGCCATGGACCGCGCCCGCTTTGTCCTCGGCTCTTCGGTCACTTTCACAGACTCGGCCTACGACGCCGCCCACGGAGCCGATGCGCTCCTGATCCTCACGGAGTGGGAAGAGTTCGCCAACCTCGATCTCGGCCGCATAAGGCAGGAACTCAAGTATCCAATCGTCATCGACGGCCGCAATTTGTATGATCCTGACACCATGGCGAACGAGGGCTTCACCTATTACAGCGTTGGCCGGCCCGCATCTCATCCCGACGGCGTCTCCGCTGCTGTCCTCAAGAACGGCAAGAGAGCATGAGTGGTCGGCGTGCCTTGGTCACCGGGGGTGCCGGATTCCTTGGATCTCACCTGAGCGATGCGCTTCTTGGTGAAGGTTGGAACGTCGTTGTCGTCGACAATCTTCTTACCGGCCGCCGGGCAAATCTTGAGCACCTGCGCTCTGATCCCCGCTTTGAATTTGTAGAACTGGATATCTGCGATCCCTTCGACGTCGGAAAAGTCGATTACGTATTTCATCTCGCAAGTCCCGCCAGTCCAGTCGACTACCATACCCACGGCATCGCGACCTTGAAGGTCGGCTCCCTGGGCACATTTCACGCCCTCGATATCGCCAACAAGTACGGCGCCAAATATTTTGTCTCGTCGACGTCGGAATGCTACGGAGATCCGCTCGAGCATCCCCAGAAAGAAACGTATTGGGGCAATGTAAATCCGATCGGCCCACGCTCAGTCTACGACGAAGCCAAACGCTTCACCGAAGCGGTCACGATGGCGTATCGCCGCTATCACAAAGTCGACACGCGCATTGTTCGCATCTTCAATACCTACGGCCCGCGCATGCAACTCAATGACGGACGCGTCGTGCCCAACTTCATGAAACAAGCGATTCAGGGAGACGATCTGACAGTCTTCGGCGACGGCAGCCAGACTCGCAGCTTCTGCTATGTGAGTGATGAGATCGATGGTTTTTTGCGCCTGGCAAAATCAGATGAGCATCTGCCCGTGAACATCGGCAATCCGAACGAATTCACAATTCTCGAATGTGCTCAGATGGTCTTGCAGGTGGTCGGTTCGAAAAGCAAAATACGGCATCAGGAACTTCCGCAGGACGATCCCAAGCAGAGACGGCCGGATATCGGGAAGGCGCAACGATTGCTGGGATGGGCGCCAAAGATCAATCTCGAAGCGGGCCTGCGCCTGTCGCTGGATTACTTCCGGAAGGCAGTATCGGAAGAACCGGTCACGAGAAATTAATTGTTCGCCTGCTGGCTCGCAGCAACGAAGTCGGTCAACCTCTTGACGTTCGCCTGCTCGTCTTTCGTCTTCAGCTCGAACGCAATTCCCATGCCGTATCCCGGATGCGAAGCCTGCACCGTGCCCCGCAACTGCAACTTCAATTCATAGGTGCGGACCACGATTTCAACTTCCGATCCTTTCGGAAATGGCTGCGGCACTTCAAGGTAGCATCCGCCCGAACTGAGATCCGTCAAACAGCAATGCGTTGGAACAGGTTTTCCGGTGCGGTAAACCTCTGCTCCCAGACGGCAGGCGTATCGGGACTGCGTACGACGATTGTTGGGATCAGGCTCCGCGCTCTCCGGATGGATGGCCGGAGTCGACTCTGCGGAAGCTACGGCCACCGCTTCCGATCTCTTTTCTGATTGGGCCGGCGTCGTTTGATTCAAAAGATGCGGGCACGACCATCGGCAGCGGCTCTTCCATCTCAACCGTAACTTCCGGCAGCTCCTGCTGCGTCTCGCTGGTGCGGTGCGCGCTTAAATATTCGGTGAGCAGTCGTCGGGACGTCTTCGGCACATCGACAAACTGCACGCCGCCCCGCCCGTTCCAATCCTGCCAGATCACTTGGCCCGAAAGCCGGATGTTCGATTTCTGTCCGGGAAGCTGGAACTGGAAATAAACCTTGCTCGTCGGAGGAAGCTTCTTTCCAAACAACACGGCCATGCCGTCTTCTGCCAGATCGATCAGCGTAGCTCTCTCGCGTTCGACGTTCGCATAGTCGACGGTCGCATGCGCGTGTACCGATGCCCGCGCGCTCTTGCGTTTCTCTTTGCGCATCACGGCTCTCGCCGCCCGCAGACTGCTGAGTGCCCGGTCGTAGGCCACCGGCTTATAAAGGACGAAATTGACGCCCAGCGAAAACAGTTCCCGAATGCTTTCCTGCGTGGGGACTACGGCCACCGCGAGGGTTGCATCGTTCAGCCGTGAAAGGCGAGTCTCGCGCAGCAGTGAGATTACGTCCTGGCAATCGCCATCAATGATGACGACATCGAATCGCTGTTGAGCCGGTCGAATTGCGGCGCGCGCGAAGTCCGGGCAGGACTCGACTTGAATACTGAGCTCACCCAGCACTCGGCGCAATACGTCAGCCGACGATTCGTCTGTGGACACTAGCAGGGCAGATAGAGTCATACTCGTTGATAATCGTAGGTTCCCGCGGTTTCGCAAACAAGTTACCTGAGTCACGACCAAGTCCCTCCCCTTTGTATCCTTCCCTCGGCTAACTGGAGCGTTCTCAGTCAGTGACCTCAGTAACCACCGGCATCCCAAAAGGCCAGTGCTCGTTTATTGACCCGTAGTGCTTTGACGCCGTCCCCACCCGTTCCTAGGATGGCTATGACGCGACAGGTATCGCGCGTCCGCTCTGTTGCATGCGGAACAATGCGATTCAACCCCCAAATGTAGAAGTGGCTGACGGGAGAGGGCGTTTGGCAACTCGGCACCTCGTTCCCGGGAAGAGCTTATGACCTTGAAGAAACAGCGCGGGTTTTCGCTACTCGAAATGCTGGTGGTGGTGGCGATTGGATTCGTCCTGGCAGGCATCACCTTCATCGCGATGCTGCCCCTGATGAATAAGTCGCACCTCGACTCTGGCTATTCCACGACGCTTGAGGTTTTGCGAAACACTCGACATCTGGCCATCACGCAGAGCCACCAGTATTACGTCAACTTCAATCCCGCCGGGTTTCCTGCTGGAACCATGCAGGTGACGTATCAACCTCCGGCAGTGGGCGGTGTGTTGCCGGCAATCCAGCAGGTCAGTACATACAGTTTGCCCACCGACATCGTGTTTGGCGTCATCGCCGGATTCCCCGCCAGTGCTCCCGACAGCTTCGGCACGGGCATCAAGCCGATCGACTTTGGACAGGGCCTCGGCGCGGGCAGTCTCAACTATGTCTGCTTCTTTCCGGATGGCTCGTCGAAAGACAATCTGGGCAACTACAACAGCGGCGTTGTCTATCTCACGCGTCCGACGGACACGATGTACGCGTCGCGCGCGATCTCAGTTTGGGGAGCGACTGGCCGCATTCGAGGATGGCGACTTATTCAGCAAGCTGGCGTGCCCACATGGATACAACAATGAATCAAAACAAAATCGTTAATTCGGACGCACGGAAAAGCGAAGGCGGCTTCTCGCTGGTCGAAGTCATGATCGCCATCGTTGTGATGTCGGTTGGACTTCTCGCTGTCATCGCATCGTTCGCCACTGCGGTGCAGGTGACCAAGTCGGCCCAGGAAGATCTCATCGCCCGTCACAAGGCGTACGAGGCCCTCGAGAGCATCTACACGGCTCGTAACAGCCAGCAGATTCCTTTCACTTCGGTCGCCAACATCGTCGATGGCGGAATTTTCCTGAGCGGTCCGCAACCCTTGCTCTGCGCCGGTCCCGACGGACTGGTGGGAACAGCCGATGACGTGGTTTGCACAACGCAAGCGGGCGCGAACTGTCCCAACGCCGGCGCCGAATGCATGGTGTTACCTGGACCCGATGGTGTTCTCGGCAACGCCGACGACACCGTCATGAGCCTGGGCAATTTCACGCGAACCATCGCCATCAACCAGGTGCTGCTCTCAACGGGCGGCCAGAACCGCAACATGATGGCCGTCACCATCACCGTCAGTTACACGAAGGATGGCATGCCCGCGCGCTCGTTTGTCGCGAATGGCTTGGTCTCCAGTTATCACTGAGTGCCGATGAGGACTTTACTTATGAGAACCTCGAAATCGCAACGCGGTTTCACGCTGCTGGAATTGCTGGTCGCCTCGAGCATCGGCCTGACCGTGCTTCTTATGATGGCCAGCCTTTTCAAGATCGGCATGGATGCGACGTTCACCGTCACTCAGCGTGCTGAAACCCAGCAGAACGTGCGCGCCGCCATCGAACTCATGACCAAGGACATCAGCTTGGCGGGCGCCGGACTGCCCTCGGGTGGCGTGCAGCTCGTCACTGGGGGAACCACTTCCTTGTTCGGCTGCAATCAAGCCGGAACCTGCTATGTGCCGGGCGGAACCTATCCGAATAGCGGCGCTGGCACACCCAACTACATGTATGGGCTTCTTCCCAATTTTGGCAACGGTGTTCAGAACAACACTGTGATCGCCGCTGCTCCTGCTTTGACCAACAGCAGCGTCACCAGCATATTCTGCGACTACAACTTTCCTCTGGACAACTTCAAGTTCACGTTCCCGAGCTCGACATCGTCCACGGTCGCGGTAGTCAACGGTGGCCTTCAACCCAATAACATCCTTGCCCCCGGAGGCTTGAACGTCGGCGACCTCATTCTCTTTACTGTGGCGACGCCGGGTAACGGCAAGACGAATACCGGTACGAGTCTGGTGCAGAACGCCGCAATCGTCGCGGAAATCACTGGTATCCCGAACGCGAACTCGATCACGTTCGCCGGCGGTGATGCACTGAATTTCAACCAGGTCGGCGGCGGAACCGCGAATAACCTTGCAACCGTCGCAGGGGCGGCTGCCGCGGCTGGTGCACAAACCACTGCTTGCCGACTGAATGCAGTCAGCTACTTCCTGCAAGTTCCGGCCGCGGGCGGCACGATCCAGACCCCGCGCCTCATGCGCCAGGTGAATGGACTTACGGCCGTGCCTGTCGCTGACAACATCATCAACTTGCAATTCACCTACGACGTGGTCGATACGACGACCGGCACCGTCGTCGCAAACCAGCAGAATCCGATTGCGGCGGGTCAGTCTCCCAACCTCATTCAGAAGGTCAATGTCTGGATCATGGGAGCAAGTCTTACCAACGGCGGCAGGAGATCACAAAGCATGTACCTGGCAACTTCTGTGAGCCTGCGGGATATGAGCTTCTGTAACTCTTATAGCCCGTCAGCCACAGCTTGCCAGTGATGTCGAACAAACAGGTTTGGAGGGAATTCATGGGTACGAGCCATCGAAATTCACGAGGTTTCACGCTGATTGCAGCGTTGCTGATGACCGTTCTCCTTTCCGGAGTGGCGGTCGGGCTGCTCTACATGGTCAGCAACGAAGCCCGCATGGGCGGCAATGATCTGGAAGGCAATCTCGCTTACTACGGCGCTGAAGCCGGCATCGAGAACCTGACTTCGCAGCTGTCGACCCTATATCAGAGCTCGCAGTCGCCCGACGCTGCCTCCATCAATGCTCTGACGAGCCCGTCCAACTTCCCGACCTACGTCTCCGGCTCGAACATCACCAACATGAACTATGTCGAGACCATCTCGTGGCCTCCAAACCAGACCAACGGGCAACCCTGCCCGAATGCTCCCAATCCTTGCGGCTCGTGGGACATCGTTGGATCCGGACCGGACCAGGGTATGGTCGCCAGCTTGATTCCATTCACGCTTCAAGTGACCGCCACCCGTCAGGCTAGCGTGGGACAAATTGCAAATTATTCGACCGCCGCCGCCACTGGCGCAGCCGTCAATCTGACGCGGACGGTCGAAGTTGCCCTTCTTCCTGCATTTGAATTCGGCGTGTTCTGCGATGGCGATTGCGATTACTTCGCCGGTCCCGATTTCAACTTCGGTGGACGCGTACACACCAATGGGAGCCTGTTCCTGGCGGAAGGTGGAGCGCTGACTTTTACCGACAAGATCGCTGCCGTCGGCCAGGTTTATCTCGACGAACTTGAAAATGGTCACCCGACCGCATCCGGTTACGGTGGATCGGTTTACGTCCCGACGGCGGCGGGCGGTTGCCCGAGCGCTCCGCTCGCTGGCCCAGCTGCGAACTGCGTGAAACTTCCCGCAGGAAGCTGGAGCGGCGGCATTAGTCCAAGTGGGGCGGCCAATACCGGTTGGACCGGAATCTCCAAAGTAAATTTCGCCGGATTCATCACCAACGGAGCGACTGGCGCAACCAACTTGCAGTTGCCTTTTGTCCAAAACTCTAACGTGGGCGCGATCGACATCATCCGCCGCCCTCAGGCTGGTGATACGACTCTGTTGAGCGACTCTCGCCTTTACAACAAGGCCGAGATTCGAATCCTGCTCGCGGACTCGCTCGCGGATCTTCACCCCGAGCGCGGCGCTGGCGCACTCGATGCCAACGACGTTCAAATTGGTCCCAATGCTCAGGGTGCCGCGGCCGTATCCTTCGCGATGAACGCGAACTACCAGACTGTCAGTCCCAACATGTACTACGCGATGGCGCAAAAAGCCACGGGTAGCTGGCTAGCAGCACCACCTACCGGTTGCGCCGCAAACAATACCTGGCCCTTGTTGGGGCAGGTGACGCAGGCAACTCCGTGCGTCGGCACATGGCTCCGCGTCGAGTATCTGAACAACGCGGGCGCGTGGATCGGTGTTACGCGAGAGTGGCTTGGCTATGGCTTCGGTCGAGGCTACAACCAGCCGCCGACCGGTCCCTACCAGCACGCTGGCATGACGCCTTGCGCACCCGGAGCGACACCTGCAAGTCTTTGCTACAACCCCATCAGCCCTGCCATCCTCATCTTGCAACAGTTGCAACCTGGCAAAGTAGCCACGAACGCAACCGGTGCCGCAGCAACCGCGCAGAACTGGCTGCCGATCAACTTTTATGACGCTCGCGAAGGCGAACCACGCGACACCCGTACAGGTGGCACAGCGGGCTCATGTAGCCCGGTCGGCGTGATGAACAGTGTTGAACTCGACGTGGGCAACCTCTGGCTCTGGCTGCAAGGCGCAGCGCCTTACGCCGCTGGAACCGGAAAGAACGTCAACGCCACAAACCAGAACGGCTACATCCTGTATTTCTCCGACCACAGAGGAATGCAGCCTGATGCGAACCCGACGGGCAACGGACTCTACAACCGTCTGACCGGTATGTCAGGCCTGGAAGATGTTGTGAACGCAGCTTCGAGTGCTGGCGTGCCGGACGGCGGCCTTGAACCCAAGGTGTACTACACCTATTCTCCGGAAGACGTGAACGCTGACAACGTCCTCGATACCTGGGGCCAGAAATATCTTGGAGCAGGCTTCGGTATTGCTGCGGGTACGATGGGACAGCCCTATTACATTCCGGGAACAACCGCCGGAATCGCATCCTGCTCAACGACCGCATTGTGGAACATGGTCACGGGCCCGCGTCACGCGTTGCGCCTCGTTGACGGCGGAATGGATGCGGCCGGCACCAGCTTTCTGCCGCACCCTATCGCACCGGCAACCTCCGGCAACGGGTTCACTGTCGCTTCCGAAGTACCCGTCTACATCTACGGTGACTACAACAGCGGACCGGCTGATCCGTTCTTCCCCACCCAGGGAGCGAACGGCACCACCCCGCACTCCGCCGCGGCCGTCATTGCCGATTCCGTCACTCTTCTCTCCAACCCTCCTTCCGGTGCGTCGCTGCCGAACGCGAATATCGGGTGGAGCGACCTCGAGAGCCTTAGCTTCCCGGCAGACATGAACAGTCGGCCTGGAAATACCAGTTATTACCGCGTCGCAATTGCCGCGGGAAAGAGCATTCCCTTCCCGCAACCTGCCTGGGGCGGCCAGGATTTCGGCACCGACGGCGGCATGCACAACTTCCTTCGCTATCTCGAAAACCGCGGAGCCAACGGCGCGACCGTGAACTACTCTGGATCGCTGATCAGCATGTACTACTCGCAATACAACACGGGAAACTTCAAGTGTTGTACTGCGGTGTACGGCGCTCCGAAACGTAACTACTTCTTCGATACGCAGTTCCTGAACCCGGCGAACCTGCCTCCTGGCACACCCATGTTCCAGGACGTGGTCAGCCTCAGCTATCACCAGAACTTCACCCCGCAATAACGATTGCGGACCAGATGTGAATGCCCCGATCAAAAAAGGTCGGGGCATTTTATTTTGTAAAAGAGCGACCCTTCACTGCGGCTAGCCCCGAAAATGAAATGGGCTTGAGCCTCGTCCCCCCAACTAATACTTTCCAACTATCCCCACCGCTCAATCTATTTCGTTAGAATTTCCCGCATTCGCGCGAGTCTGGGGACTCGACCACAACCTCCATCATGCAAGCCGCACCAACTCACTCGCGATTCCTCCGGATCGTTCTGGCCGTCACCGCATTCGTCGGCTTCGAGGCTTTCTTTTTCCCCGCATTCATCATTCGTCCCTTTGCGCATCAGACTTCCCGAGGCCTCTTGTGGGCGATGGCCATCCGCAATCGTGCTCCCATCGTCTCTCTCGTGTGCGCCGTTGCCTGCCTGATTCTTGTTTCCATCCTCTGGCGCCGCAGCACGATCTTCACAAAGGCCGGACTCGCTGCCCTCATGGTGGTCGTCACCGCCTCCGCAGTCATATCGCGCCTGAATTATTTCGAATGGATGTTCCACCCCGTCCAGAGCGCGCAATTCGACAACGAATCCGACAGCAAGCTCGACAAGGGCGAGATGGTCCTCGCCGTTCGTTTCGGCGCCGATGCCCGTGCTTACCCGATCAAGGAGATGGCCTACCACCACATCCTCAACGACGTCGTTGAGGGCGTGCCCGTAGCCGTCACCTATTGAACGCTGTGTCACACCGGTCTGGTGTGGACACGAACAGTGAACGGCAGAGCCCTGCATTTCTATCTTGCCGGCATCAACAACCAGAATTTCCTGATGCGCGACAAGGAAACCGGCACATGGTGGCAGCAGATCACGGGTAAGGCACTATATGGCCCGCTGATAGGCGCAACGTTGGAACTCGTCCCCAGCGACGAACTCACCTTCGGCCAGTGGAAGTCGGAAGTCTCCAACGGAAAAGTGCTGGCGGAAGTGCCGAAGTACATCAAGGAGTACGACAGCAACTGGGAGCCCGAGGTCGCCAAGCTTCCTGTCGTGATCAGTTTCCCGGGCACCGAACTTAAATCGCGCGATGTTGTCGTTGGCCTCGAGATCGATGGCCCCGGCCGCGCCTATCCCTGGGAGACGCTGGTCAAACAATCTCCGGTAATGGACCACGTGCAGGGCATGCCCTTGCTAATCGCCATCGGACCAGACGCGAAATCGTTCCGCGTATTCATATCCCGCATCGACGGCAAGGACGCTGAATTCTTTCTCAAGCAGACCGCCGACGATCCACCGCAATCAAGTAGTGCGCCGTCAATCAACGCGCCAGAATCATCGCAAGGCACCGCACCCAAATCCGGAGAAGACAATAGCACTGCACCCGGCCCAGTCACCCCCGCCCCCGCGAGCCGCGCAGCCGCAAGCATCAGCACGGCAACAAGCGGTAGCGCCAGCGTCCCGCCGAGTGCCCATGGAGCTCCCAGCCCCACCCACGAAGAGAAAGCGTCCGCAAAAGTCCCGCCCGCGAAGCCGTGGATCCTCATCGACAGCGCCACAGCCAGCGAATGGGATTTCCAAGGCTGCGCAATCTCCGGCCCATCCAAAGGCAGATGCCTCGATCGCATCAACGCCCTCAAGGACTACTGGTTCGACTGGCGCAACTATCATCCTCAAACAACGCTCTACAAGCGTTAGAGCGCGCTTGCCGCAGCGTCAGACCACTTCAGACGGACTCCACTAACATCCATCTCCCGCAACGCCCGATCCGCGCAGGTTATCCTAAGATCAACGTACCCACGAATAGAGATGGATTTCAGAAGATGAACACCGCGACTATCGGCATCGACTTTGGCACGACCAATAGCTCGATCGCCCTTGCGAACAGCTCCGGCGACATTGAACTCGCCCATTTTTCCGAGCTCGGATCGCCAACCGATTCCTATCGCTCGCTCCTGTATCTAGAGCAAGCCAAAGAACGCGGCGTCAACACGCTCAAGTCCTGGAGCGGCCCCGACGGAATCGAACACTATCTTTCAGGCGACGGCAACGGCCGGCTCATGCAATCGTTGAAATCTTTCTTGAGCAGTCGAAGCCTCCAGGCCACTGAAGTCTTCGGCCGGCGTCATTCGCTGATATCGCTCATCGCCCGCATCCTGCAAGACCTCCGTCAAAATGCCGAGGAGCAATTCGGCGTCAGAATCAACGCGGCCGTGGTGGGCCGGCCCGTGCAATTCGTAGCGGCCGAAAATGAGGAAGCCAACAGGTACGCCGAGAGCAGGCTCACAGAAGCGCTACGAACAGCCGGTTACGAATCCGTCGAGTTCGAACTCGAACCCGTGGCAGCTGCTCTCTATTACGAATCCACGCTCGACCGCGATCAACTGATTCTCATCGGCGACTTCGGGGGCGGCACCAGCGACTTCTCTCTGCTTCGAGTTGGACCAACGATTCGGCAAAGAGGCCGGACCGCCGCCGACCTTCTTGGCAATGCCGGCATCGGCCTCGCCGGAGACGCCTTTGATGCCAAGATCGTCCGCCATCTCGTGGCTCCAGCGCTGGGCGCGGGTTCCGAGATGCGCTCACTCGACAAGATCCTCACGGTCCCCGGCTGGGTTTATACGAAACTCGAACGCTGGCACTATCTCTCGTTCTTAAAGGCTCGCGACACAATGGAGATGCTTCGTGGCGTGCAGGGACACGCGCTCGAACCGGAAAAGATCAAGGCTTTGATTCACCTCATCAAAGAGGACCTTGGCTTTCGCCTTCACCGCGCTGTGCAAGCGGTCAAATGCGAGCTCTCTCACGAGCCGGCGGCCACTTTCAAATTCTCCGATGGCATTGTCGAGATCGAGACCGCGTTGGAGCGGGCTTCCTTCGAGGACTGGATCGCCGAAGAGCTCGACCAGATACAAACCTGCGTCGATTCCCTGCTCGCCCGTTCCGGCGTGCGCTTCGCGCAGGTCGACGCCGTGTTTCTCACGGGCGGATCTTCGTTCGTTCCGGCCGTGCGGCGCATATTCGAAACGCGCTTCGGCGCGGACAAGATTCGCGCAGGCAACGAGTTCACTTCGGTGGCTCACGGTCTGGCGTTGAAAAGTATTCAGAGTCCGCCTTCGTCGAAAAAGGGTTCCAGCAGAAGTGGAAGAAAGATACTGGAAAAGCCCACCGCCTGATTCGGCAAACTGTTGCCGGTTCAATCTCACGTTCGGTTCTACTTCGCCGTAGTCAGTTCGGTCGCCTTCGCCAATCCTTGAAGGGCGCCGCGCCGTCCTGGAGCGTTTGCCAGGGCCGCCTCGAACTCTTTCCGTGCCAACTCCGGATGATTCTGTTCCAGCAACAAATCGCCTAGCTGTTCGCGGGCCGGAACAATCGGTCCCGGCGTGACAGGAAGTTTCTCGATGGCATCTTCGTCCGCAGCCGCCTGTGTCATGACACGTACAGCTTCCTCGGACTTGTGCTCCGCCTCCGCCAACCAGGCCGCGACCTCCCGTACCAGAATGCTCGTTTGCGCTGCCCAGTATTCATTGCCGGCCTCACGGATCTGCTCTTCGATCTTTTCTAGTTGAGCGAGTTCTTTCCGGGATTCCTCGGGATGTCCGCTGCGGGCGAGTCCGAGCGCCCGAGCCCAGACTGCGATTGCCGTAACGTGCGGCGGAGCCCCGGTCGGCGGCACAATCGCGGCTGCTTCGCTCCATTGTTGCCGCTCCATCGCATAGCGCACCGGCATCGCTGTAGAAGCATAGTAAACCTTGAAATCGGCTCCGCCCTTCGACGGCATATTCTTCATTTGCTGAATGATCTGCGCGGTTTCAGCGGCGCGTCCTTTCTGCAAATATGCATACACCAGGTAATCCATGGCATGCAGTTCCTCTCCCGTATCGCCTTCCTGATGTGCCGATCTTCTCGCTGCCAGGTTCGCGTCGATGGAGTCATCCCACAGGCCAAGCCGCGTGAATATGTGCGACGGCATATGCAATGCGTGAGGAGCGGAGGGTGCAATCTGCGAATAGGCTCTCGCTGCCGGAAGTCCTCGTTGCGCAAGCTCGGCGTTATCGTATGCATGGATCAGGTAGTGCGGGATTCCAGGATGCTGCGGGTAGGCGCGATCCAGCGGCTCGAGCAGATCGGCCGCCTGTTTCTGTTTGGCGTGCGTCTTACCGGTCGGAGAAGCGTTCGCCAGGAGCGACAGGGCGTAAAACACCTGGGCTTCCACATCTTCCCGATTCTTTGCCGCAACCTCGCTCATCGCGCGCTCGTAGTTCGACGCGCGCTCGCGATACGGAACAGTGGCCCCATCCTTGTAGATCAAGCCCAGCGCTTGGATAAACTGGCGTTCTCGTTCCGTTCCACCGCCCATTTGTTGGGCTAACTGGATCTCCTTCAGTCCGATGGGTAGTGTGTCTGTCACGAACGGCGGCTCCCAGAGCTGGCGAAAATACGAAATCGCAATCCCCCAGTGTGCCATCGCGCACCCTGGATCTTCTTTAGCCACGCCCTCGAATGCGCTTCTCGCCGCGCTGTAAGTGAACGAGTGAACCAGGGCTACACCCCGGTTGAACTGCTCCTGGACAGCCGGAGCGCAGGAAATGGCGAACGAGACTTTTCCCAGATGTTCGGGTGCCCGGTGATTGTGGACCTCTTGCGCCGATAAGTAGGGCAAAAGCAGCAGCAGGGTGAACAATATTCGACACAATTCGAACATCGGCAGCCTCCGTACGCAACGCTTCTTGGTGCCGTCGAAAATCTTACACGGAAGAGGCCGCGAGACTATCTCACCGGTCCGAAGTCAATCCGAAACTTCGGGCTCGCGTGGTCGGGACGCTTCCAGCAATCCCGCCTCGATAGCGGATGATCCCTCCAGCCCCCGTCGCATATCCAATTGCGCGTGATCGGCAGCCGTGGCTGCCGATTTCGGCCTACAATAGAATCGCAATTTTTGGGGAGTCTCTGCGCCGTGCCGCTGAATGATCGTTTTAGGACCAGCACTTTGATCCTCAATTCACTCCAACGTGGAGTTTGCGCCTTCATCCTGCTCGCAGCCTATGCGGCGGGTCAGGGTCAGGCGGTCCAGGTCGAACGTACCGAAAGAAACCTGAGTTCTTTATTTGTCGGCGGCGAAAAAATGGATCTGTACACGCTCAATAAGCTGGATCACCGCCGGCAGGATGAAGTCGCTTCCGACTCTGAAGCGACGGTTTCAAAGTTCGATCTGAAAGCCCCCGGACGGGCGCGAAACGAATACATCCACGGCCTTCGCTTCCTCGCCAAGAATGACTTCAAGAGCGCCGTGGAGAGCCTGCAAAAAGCGACCGCGATATATCCCAACTATGTGGCCGCCCACAACGCGCTCGGCTCCGCCTATTTTCAGTTGAAAGACTTCACTCTGGCCCGGCAGGAATTCGCTCAGGCCATCCAGCTCGACAATCATTTGTCCAGTTCCTATCTGAATCTCGGGCGCACCCAGGTGGCTCTGGGAGACACCGCCGCTGCCCAAGCCTCCATGGAGAAAGCGTCATCGATTGCGCCACTTGATTCCCACTTGCTCCTGGCTTTGACCTACACGCAGTTCCTGAACCATGACTACCAGCACGCGATCGAGACTGCTCATCGAGCGCATAAACAAAAGCACCCTGCCACGGCAATCGTTCACTACTACGCGGCGGCATCGTGGCAATCTCTTAACAATTTGCAAGAAACGCGCAGCGAGTTGCAGACATTTCTAGAAGAGGATCCCGATTCCGCCTTCGCCGGAGCGGCGCAAAGTACGGTCCAGCAGATCAAGGTCCGGGAGGAATCGCCTCCGGTTTCTACAGCGGCAAGCGAACCCACGTTCGCGCCCTCGACTGCGACGTCTTCGTCTTTCGGCCAAGAGGTCTTGCAGGAATTCAAACAGAAGCAACAGATCGCGGAGGCTGAATCCGAAGGCTCAGCTTGCTCTCCCTGCGAGGAGTCGAACCATGCGGGTCCGAGCGAGCGTGGGATCTCGCATGTGCCCTCGGTTCCAGCCGTACGTGACTCACGGTCTAGCGTCTGGGCGCTTCGCAGTAGCGTGAACGAAGTTGCGATGTTTTTCTCAGCGACCGACAATGGCAGGTCTGTCAGTGACCTCACTCGCAGCGACGTGAAAATTCTGGATGACCACAAGCCCCCGGCTGCCGTCCTGTCGTTTCACAGCGAATCCGATCTGCCTTTGCGGCTCGGATTGTTGATCGATACCAGTGGATCGATTACCGAGCGCTTCACATTCGAGCAGCATGCCGCGGTCAATTTCATCAAGCAGGTTCTTACCGGAAAAGATGATCTCGCGTTCGTAGCGGGATTTTCCAACTCAGTCGTCGTTGCCAGGGACTTTACTCCGGAGCTGAACGAACTCGCCAGCGGCATCGACCAACTGGTACCCGTGGGAGGAACGGCAATTTGGGATGCCGTGTCATTCGCTGCCGACAAACTGGCTGAGAGGCCGGAAGAGCGTCACGTCGCCAAGATTCTCGTGGTGATCAGCGACGGAGACGACAATTCCAGTAGCGCCACGTTGAAACAGGCGATCGAGCATGCCGAGAAAGATGAAGTGATCGTCTACACGGTGAGCACCCGGTACTCGGACACACGACCCCAAATGAGCGATCCCACTGGAAATCGCGCGATGAAGGTCCTTGCCAAGCTCTCCGGTGGAGTTTCCTTCTTCCCCGGATCGGCCACTCACTTCAGTCGAAGCCTGTCTGAGTTGCAGCAAGTGATTCGCAGCCGGTATCTGATCTCTTATCGCCCCGCCCTCTTCAGCCCCGACGGACACTACCGCTCCATCGCCATCGTCGCCCAGAAATCCGGCCGCAAGCTGAAAGTAAACGCCCGAAAAGGCTACTACTCCGAAGTCAAATCAACGACCGACGTCAGCAGGCAATGAAGGTTGTGATGTAGCCGCGGACGCATTCGTCCGCCGGTCGCGCAACGCGCGATAAGACTGTATGTGCGAAAGAGACAGTCGAGTGTTGCTCCAAACAACGAGAATCACGGAGAGCATTCCAAATGAAGTGTTCGCCAACGGTTGCGGGGGCGCATTCTTCGCGACAAACGGCCCAGCAGTCTTTGAGGCATGCCCTCCATACTGTTTTGAAAACGGAGCGGCTAAGCCGCTCCGTTAAATTCCGCGTGATGGACCCGGCTTCAGCCGCTGAGGGCACGGCCGACTTGAATGAACCGAGTATGTTCAGATCCGTTGATCTACTTTCGTGGTCTTGACACCGTTCCCGCGAAGACTCAAGCTTGTACATCGCCCAGACGCAAGTTGACATCGGGCGATGATGTTACTTAACTGCCGCTGAATCAAGATTTTGGATGAAATAGCTAAAGTCACTCGCTGACAACAAAGAACTTGCGCGACAAGTTTGAACGCAAGTCGCTTGTTTTCAAGATTTTGCCCGTAAGTCGTTGTCAGCACGAATCTATTTCGCGATTTCCCGCACCACAACATTCCATTACACCGCTAGGGGGAGGGGATACCCTTCCCGACGCAATATTCCCAAAATGGAAATGGCACAGCGCCCTTCGCCCCTGACTTCGTCTACACTTTTTCCCAGCCACTCAGGAGAGATTTCTTGCCTCAGTCTTTGCGCGCCCTGCTTTGGGATGTTGGAGGCGTTCTGCTTACGAACGCATGGGATCGCACCGAGCGTGCAAAGGCGCTCGAGCATTTCAACCTCGATCCGGATGAGTTTCAGAGCCGTCACGAGATGCTCGTGTCTTCCTTTGAACGCGGCAAGATAACCCTCGACGACTACCTCGAACGCACGATCTTCTACCGCGAGCGCCCATTCGCGATCGCCGAATTCCGCGACTATATGTTCACGCTCTCGGCGCCGTTTCCCGATGTTCTAAAATTCGCCCAGGCACTTGGCAGTTCGAATAAATACTTCATGGGTACGATCAACAATGAGTCGCGGGAGCTGAATGACTATCGCATCGAGAGGTTCGGGTTGAAGAATATCTTTCGCGTGTTCGTCAGTTCCTGCTTCGTGGGATTGCGCAAGCCAGAACGCGATATTTATCGCTTGGCACTCGAACTGATTCAGATTCCCGCCGACCAATGCTGCTTCATCGACGATCGCGCGCTCAATTTGGAAAGTGCGGCAAAAATGGGAATGCACACAATCGAGATCAAGAACGCGGATCAGCTCCGCTCAGAACTGGAGAAGCTTGGAGTTTCCCCGTAGCCCGACGATCAGGGAGTCTTGCGGACAACGGCTGTCTTCACCGCGGCATTTGCCGGGATGTCGGATTCGAGAGTCGTCAGCGTGAGATCGCTCGACCAGCAGTCAGCCGCCAGCTTCCATTCACTGTTTAGCTGCTTGGCCAGAACCCAGAGATACTTGCCGCGCTCCTCGCGTCGCTTACCATTCGAGCTCGGGATCAGGGCTTTGCATCGGCCTGCTTCGTAGGCAAGATCGCCTGCCACTTCAACGCGCACCGGCTCAACTTCGACTTCGCCTAAGCCCGCTCCCAAAGCTCCGAAGAAGAACTCGCGCACCGCCGCGGATCCGCGAATCGGTGGATGATTGGAGCGCATGACCAGCGCGTCAGACACATACAGCTCGAGCAGGTCATCGAGGTGTCGAGTGTTACAAGCCAGAACCCACTCCTGCGTGATACGCCGCACTGCAGCTTCAGCGCGGCTCATGTCGCCACGCAAGGCCGCGGTTGGCCGTATCTTGTCGTCTCGCCCCACATCGGCAGCTCCGCGCGGGTACGCTCCGTCAGGCGCGCCGTTGAAATAGTGATGATGATAGTGATGATGATAGTGGTGACTCTCGTTCGCACCAGGTTGCGGACTCGGTGGAGCAACAAACCCTTGCGGCCTCTCGATCTCTGTCGTAGAAGCTGCGCTCGCGCCAGTCAGCGGGCTGCCGCACTTTCCACAGAAACGGTTGCCCTTCCGGTTTCGGTAGCTGCACGTGCCGCAGACGACTGTTGCTGAATCCGCACTCAGATCTTTTGCCATGTCGCTCACCGCATCCTCCACATCCATCTCGGTAGAGAGGTGTTGCACGGCCTCCACTGCCGCCGCAACAGGTTCCACTGGAGCCTTGCCCCGGCGCGATGCCGGCTGCAATCTGCGATAGAGTTCTTCCATGTCGGTGCTACGGACAGGAGTGTCCATTGGCGCGCCGAAAGGTCCACCAGGCTTCTTATCTTTTTCCACCACTCGGGTCACCCGCTACTGAGGCAATTCTAGCGTAATGATTACCGACTCGAAAACTCGATCTTGCCTTCGGTCTCGGTTGGTACGCCATTGCAGGTTGCGGGACGGTATTTCCACGTGCGCACGGTCTGGAGAACGCGTGAGTCGCCGGACATCCCTGCGCTCTCGAGGATGAGCGGACTGTGGACCTTGCCGTCGGTGCCGATGATGAAGCTCACCTTCACCTTTTGTCCGCGCGCCGAGGAAGTGAGGAGCGGATTGGGCGTCTCGATCTCTTCAGGGGGTTGAACCTCGCCGCACGATGGACGCGAACTTACATGCGCGACTCCTGCGAACTGCGAGGCGCGATGAAGCGCAGCGGAAAATGCGATCTCGCGCTGCTCAAAGCTCGGGTTCGCGTTCGATGAGCGGACAGGCGTGTTCGTCGAAGATGCGGCGACAGCCGCCAAAATCACTAGAAGGATCGCAGGCCAGTTGCGACGATTCATGACTTTAGTACCCCGTTGAAGACGATTGACGTACACCCTTCCTGTGGCAACCGAAGCACCACACTCCGAACGATTATCTTGTTCCCTTTCAGCCAGTTGCGAGGACCCCATTCACGCTTGAGGTTACCATGTGAAAGGGTTTGCACAACCATCTCGCTGATTTCGAGGATTTCCTGGGCTCGTCATCCTTGTCGGATGGTCAGCAGGGTTACTTCCGGAGGGCAGTTCAGGCGCACCGGAACTTCCACGGTGCCGAGGCCTGGATTGGTATAAAGCGTCAATTGTCCAATCTTGTAGAGTCCGCGGATGTACTTGCGAGCCATGTCTGGAAGATAAAGCGGCCCAATGAAGGGCAAGCGCACTTGGCCTCCGTGAGAATGGCCCGAGAGCTGTAGGTCCACCGGATGGCGCGCGACACGGTCCGCAAAGTCCGGTTCGTGTGCCAACAAAATAGTGGCTTCATCCGCAGGGACATTGTGCAGAGCTCCATCGAGATCGGCAGTGCGTCCCAGAACGTCATCGACACCGGCTAGCCAGAATCGCCCGCCATTGCTCTCGATCGGCGCGGATTGGTTCGCGAGCACTTGAATTCCCTCCGCCCGCAAAACACGGGTGACATGATCTGGATCCGTGTAGTAGTCGTGATTCCCCATCACTGCCCACAATCCGTACGGAGCCTGCATCTTTCGCAGAAGTTGCGCGCAGGGCTCGGCCGCAGCCGCTCCCTGAATGGATTCTCCGACATTCGGAACCGAAACAAAATCACCGGTGAGCACGATCAGCTGCGGATGAATTTGTGCCACAAGGTTGATGGCCGCTTTAATCGGGTGAATGGAGAAGTAAGGGTCGTAGTGGAAATCACTCAGAAGCGCGATGGTGAAGCCATCGAGACGAGACGGCCAGCGTCGCAGGTGAATCTCCTGTTTGACGAGCTGAAGGCGATTGGGCTCGATGAGGACAGTGTCTGCGGCGAGCGCACCGACTCCCGCGGTCGCTGCGAGCCGGATCAGATTTCGGCGGCTGATACGAAGAGGTGCCAATCAGTCTTCGAGCGTCACACCCTTGAATACATCCGGTGTAATCTCCGGCTATCAGAATACTCTGCCGGCGGGACGCTGCGATATGACGACAAGAATGCACTTCACTCAGAAGTTGAACGTCGCGATCAAGTCGATGCGGCGATTCGCTGTCGTCCCTGGGGAGAATGGAAATCCCTGAATGTTGTTGGAGACACCGAAAAACTTCGAGCCCAGAACTCCGCTCGGATTCGCGACGTTCACGTTGTTGAAGGCGTTGCGCAGGCTGACCCCGAGAGTAAGGTTGTAGCGCCGCTCCGAGTTGGACGACATCGCGGGCGGACCGCCACCACCGCCAAACAACGGCCCGCGCGGACCACCACCTCGGCCGCCACCGCCGCCCGGACCCCCGGGTCCACCCTGGTTCGCACCCGATCCCGACCTCTTTGTGCTGGGACCGAAACCGAATGTTTTAGTGAGACGCAGGTTCATCACGAAATGGTTAGGTCCCGTCGCGTAGTTAACGGGGAGCAGTGTTCCGGTCGCAGCAGTGGCGTCGAATGTTCCGAGGGGCGTACAGAAAATCGAGGAGCCGGTTGCGTTCTCAACCGCAGGACACGTTGCGGTTGAAACCAGTCCCGGCCGATTGTTGTACAAGGAATCCCCATTGAGATCGAAGGGCGAGGAGATGTTGAACGGAGAACCTGAACTCACGATCATGAACGGGCTCAGACGAAACAGATACGGCAGGGCAACGCTGCCGCCAAGGAAAAGGCGATGCCGCGTGTCGAATGAAGCCCGTCCGTAGTCTTGACTGATGTCATACGAATTCGTGGCAAAGCTGGAGACGCCGGAAGTGTCGCTGTTCGCGTAGTTCAGGGTGTAATAGCCGAATACCTGAACCTTGGAACCAATGCGCACATTGCTGTTTGCGATCAACTGATTCTGCTTAAAGTTGCCCTCGGACACGTAGCGGTAAACATTCTGCGCGGCGCTGGCACAATTCGGATAGCAGGGTGTTCCTGGAAAACTTGCATTGGCATTGATGGTGACAAATTGATCGAAGCCGCGCGAGTTGAGGTAGGTGACCGAGACTGTAGCGGCCTTGGTAATCTGCCGCTCTACGCTGACCGCGCTCTGGATCGTGTACGGTGCGTGCAAGTGGGAGTCGACCTGGTAGATCGTCGACGAAATCGACGTCGGCGTGCCACAACTTGATATTGCGGAGCTCAGCGGCACATCAAGGCCGGGAAAGCAGGTAGGGTTCGTGACCACAAACTCTTCCTGTGCTGTGCCATTCAGATGTTGTGCCTGCAACAACGGCGTGATTTGAAAGCGGTCGTAAAAGATTCCGGAACCGCCCCGGATGACAACCTTCGGTGGGCCGCTGCGTCCGCCCACTCCCCAGGCAAAGCCGAGCCGCGGCGCCCAATCGTTGTGATCGTGAATGGAATTCTGAGTTTCGAAACGAAGTCCCAGACTCAGCGTGATGTTCGGCCTTATGCGCCAGTCGTCCTGAGCGTACGGTTCAACGTCGAAATAGGTGACCTCAGCCGTGGGCAATCCTGTGGTGACGTTGAGTTGAGATGGCGTCGCAGCCTGGAAGGCCGCAAAGGTGGGAAATGTGAAGCTGCCGTTGAATCCGGAGGTGGAAAAATCGGAGGCATGCGTAAGCCGCAAGCGTCCACCGAACTTCAACGAATGATTGCCGTGAAGCCACGACGTGTAGTTCTGCAGTTCGTAACTGTTTTCGATGTTGTTGAGCGTGCCCTCGCTATTGCCGCCTCCAGTGAAGTTGCCGAGGACACTCACAGCGGGATTGGTGTCCAGAGGGCTCTGGATCTCGTTATCGCGGTTGTATTGAAAGCGAGTTTCGTTGACGATGTGCGAGCCAATGATCTGCGTATCGCTGATTTGGACTGTTTGTTCGGTGCTCTTCGGAGAGTACGCCTGAGTCGGCAGAAAAAACTGGTTCGAGATTTCGCCCGACTGAGTGTCGCGGTAGTACTGGTACCGAGCCGTCAAAGTATTGTTTTTATTGATCGCCCAATCAAACCGCGGACCGATATTCGTGCGCTGGCGCGGGTTCGGAACGTTCTCGGCGATCTTCAGATTTCCATCGCCCGCCGGATCCGTGGCGTTGATCACGGACAACTCATTCACGTTCCGCCGATCGACGTTGAAAAAGAACGACGCGCTCTTGCTGATCGGGCCGCCGATATTCCCGTTGATCTGCGTGGAATAGTAAGGCTGTTCCGGTCCGGCAAACGGGTTGGGCGCGTTGAACGACGAATCGTTGCCATCGATCATGAATTGACCGTGAAGCTTGTCGGTTCCAGGCTTGGTGAAAACTTCGATACGGCCATAGCCAAGCTTGTCGTATTCGGACGAAAACGGATTCTGGTTAACGCGAATCTCGCGAATCGAGGACTTCGGCGGAAGCTGGCCGCCGGTGAACCCATCGATGTACATCTGTCCACCGCTGGGGCCCGCTGACGGTCCCGCAAGCGCCTGCAAATCGGACTGCAATTCATCGGGATCGTCGGGCAGTGCTTCCAGTTCCTTGCCCGAAATCACGATCGCGCCCGCATTGCTGCTGGGATTGACATCAATTGTGGGCGCCGTATCGGACACCTGAACTTTTTCCTCTTCAACAGCAATCGTCATTGCAATGTTGAGACGCAGCGGTTGATCGGCGACGACGACGTTGTCGTTTTCGTAGAGGGTGAATCCAGCGGCGGACACCGTCAGCGTGTATTTTCCTGCCGGCAAGGTTTTGAACTCGAACGATCCCTGGGCGTTGCTTTTCACCACAATCGGGGCGCCAGCAGCGGGAGTCATGATGATGTCAGCGCCGGAAATAATCGCACCGGATGGATCCGTAACCTGCCCGCGAAGCGCTCCGCCGGCCGCGTCTTGCGCGCTCACCAATCCAACTGAGAATGCAAGCACCATCAAAGATAGAAAAAGATGTGAGTATTTCTGAAGCCTCATTGTTCCTTCCATTGCGGAGATCAACAGGGGCAATATCGATGATTGCCGCGTTCGATGACTACTGCATCGCCTCACCGCCAGGAGCGCCGCCCAAACTCCAGGGCGTAAGCATCATGGCCTGGCTGCCGGTAGGGGCAGCCTGAAGAATTGGTTCCACGCCGCTCAAGAGCGTGATGGCAGTCGCACCGGCTGCAGTTCCTTCTGTCGCGACGACTAGAACGGCATCGCCCTTATGTAAATCGGCGACGGCAACGGTCGGCATACGACTCAGCATTTGCTGGAGGTCAGGCGCGCCTCCTGCTTGCCTCATCCCGCCATTGGGAGCGCCTGCGGGAGCGCCGCTGGCTGTACCGCCGGCCGCAGGTGCTGCCTGTGCGTTCGCCGCAACATTTGATCCGGCTGTTCCGGAGGACGCCTGAGCCCCTGTGCCCTTGAGACGCATCGCGATTCTCTGCGCGAACTCCGCAGGCAGCTTGTGAAGCTGCGATTCGGGCGTGATTTTCACCACCATCGGCTTCTTGCTCAGAAGATCCTGAACCGTGACTGTACCTGCGGCGGCGTCGACAGAATTCACGGTCCCCGCAATATTGCGGAAAGTTCCGGTTACGACTTCTTCCGCAGTTATCTGCGACCCATCGGTGCTGCGCTCACCGCGAGCTCGCAGTTGATCGCCGGGTCGAATCTCCTGTAGCGTGCTGGTTTTGGCGTTGTCGAACTTGACGGAGTCGGGAGCGTACCGGCGAATGATCGTCTTGCCGGACGTGTGAACAGTAACCGTCTTTTTTCCACCGAAGCCGGTCATCGAGATTGACACCGTGCCAGCCGCGGCATCGACGCTGTCGACTAATCCTCCAAGACCACGCTTCTGCCAATCCTGTTGCTCCTGCGCATGGTGGGCTTCTACATCGGTATGCGCCATCACGATAACTTCCGCCGCGGCAATCGAAGCACCATCAGCGGATGCTTGACCTCGAACTCGCACTCGATCTCCGACTTGCAGGTCTTGCATCTGCATCGGAGCCGCGTCTTTGAGATCTTTTGCGCCGGGTGCGATGCGCTGTACTCGCGCGTTCGCCTGCACAGTTACAGGAACGTCAGGCCCGGCATCCTGCGCCAAGACCAGCGAGCTACCATTGATCGATTTGATGGCACCGATCTTTCTGGCAACTGCAGGCTGCGCTGTTTCCTGGGCGTTGCCAGAAGAAATCAGGACGCCGAAGGGCGACGGAAAAAGGAACACCGCCATAACCAGTAAGCAGACGGTGTGAAAGCGTGCTTGGAATGGTTTATGCATACGCCCCAGTCTCTACTTTACATCGCGAATCCCGGCGCAACTTCATGGTTTACAAAGTTTTACGGAATACGCGCCGAGAATTTACACGCCAGTTTGCTTAGTTCGTTCGTCAGACGAGCACCCAGAGTGCTAATAGACGACGAGTGAACAGCCAATTACGATTTCGACTGAGACGTTGTGCATATAAGGGCCTCGGATGCGTGTCTTTATCCTGCGTAATTTGTTGTGCTGGGCATTGCTGGTGATTGTGCCGCAAGCGTTGCTTGGGCAGATCAGCGCCGAGCAGCCTGCGGGAGCCATCCTGCACACGCAGGGCGGCGTGTGGATCAATAACGATGAGGCGAGGGATTCAACTGCCGTCTTCCCGGGAGACACGATTGAAACCAAGGCGGGATTTAACGCGAATCTCGTGCTCGATGGGTCGACTGTTTTGCTCGCTCCTGAATCGGTGGCTCGATTTCAAGGCGACTATCTCGAACTCTCACACGGAAGCGTATCGGTAGGGACATCGAAAGGTTTTTGGGTAAAGGTGAATTGTATTCGCGTGGTGCCGGTGCGTAACCAGTGGACTCAGTATGAGGCGTCAGACGTGAATCGGACCCTGCAGGTGAGTGCGCGAAAAGATGACGTGAATGTCGACCACGAAGGCGCTCACCAGAAGACCAAGACACAAACGACAGCTCAAACAGCGGAACGAGCGTCGGTGCATGAAGGTGAGCAGCACAACTACGATGAATCCGAAATTTGCGGCCCCATAGCGGGACCTACGAGCGCAGGGCTGGCGAATCCAAAATGGATCGAAATTGGATCGGGAGTGGGTGGAGCGGCTCTCCTTTGCATCTTGCTTTGCCGAGGCAGCGGCGGAGGCTCACAAAAAAATCCGATGAGCGCCTCAGCCCCGTAATCGAATCACAGGATTCGTTCGTGGGTATAACCTGCTGATACAAGAGAGCTCAGAAGATCAGCGATGTGCTCGGGACCCCGCGTTTCCATCGTAATGTCGATCGCCGTGTCTCCTAAGGTCACGCCGTGATATGCACGATCGTAGGCAGTCTCCACGATGTTGGCTCGAAGATCGGCGAGAATGCCGGTGAGACGGTACAGTGCGCCGGGATAATCCGGCAAATGAACGCGAAGCCGGACCAGGCGACCGTCTTTCACCAAACCTCGCTCGATGATGCGGGCGAGAAGGGTGACGTCGATATTGCCGCCGCACACAAGCACGGCCACGCGTTTTCCCTTTAACGGCAATTTTCGATTCAGGACCGCGGCAATCGCGGCTGCACCCGCGCCTTCTGCCAGCGTCTTCTCCCGTTCGAGCAAGAGCAGAATGGCGTTGGCTATTTCCTCTTCTTCAACAGTTACGATATCGTCGACATACTTCTGTACCAGTGGCAATGTTCGTTCGCCGGCACGGCGGACGGCGATTCCGTCGGCAATGGTCTTCGCGGAGTTCAATGTGACTGGCTTCCCTTCCAAGACTGCTGCTTTCATGGACGGGATGCGGGAAGGTTGCACCCCGAAAACTTTTACCCGCGGATTCGTTTCCTTTACAGCGCAAGCGATGCCGCCGATCAACCCTCCTCCACCGATGGGTGACACGATCACTTCTATGTCGGAATGCTGCTGAAGGATTTCGAGGCCAACAGTTCCCTGTCCTGCGATGACACAGTCGTCATCGAAGGCGTGGATCAAAGTCAGATGATCCTGCCGGCTTTGCTCAAGAGCCTTGTCAAAGGCTTCGTCGTAGTTTGCACCATGCAATACGACATCCGCTCCGTAGGCACGTGTGGCAGACACCTTGGTGAGGGGCGTGGGCAGGGGCATCACGATGGTGGTATGGATGCCCTGGCGGCCGGCGTGGTAGGCGACGCCTTGTGCGTGATTTCCGGCGGAAGCGGCGATGACGCCGTGCGAGCGTTCTTCGTCAGTCAGCGTGAGTAACTTGTTCAGCGCACCACGTTCTTTGAATGCGCCGGTGCGCTGCTGATTATCGAGCTTGAGGAAGATGGAATTATCCGTGAGTCCTGAGAACGTTTCCGAATGTGTGCAAGGCGAAACCCGGATGTCGGAACGGATTCGTCCCAGTGCGGCTTGGATGTCGGCAAGTTGAATCATGTTCCGAGAGCCCCTTCCGGACTCGTCGTACATCTTAGCTTGCGTTGGGTATCGGGTGGGGATCACGAGGCGAACTGTCGTCCCGTAGCAGCGGAAGACACAGGCCGGTGGGCAGATGCGCGAAGGTAGGAATCCATGCATGCTGCCGCTTTGCGGCCTTCTGAGATCGCCCAGACTACGAGAGATTGTCCGCGCCGCATATCGCCGGCGGCAAACACGCCTGGAATAGATGACATGTAGTTCTGATCGGTCGCGACGTTTCCGCGGTTGTCGAGTTGCACGCCGAGCTGTTCAATCATCCCGTTTCGGACAGGGCCAAGAAATCCCATTGCGATCAGGATCAGATCGGCGTCCATGGCGAATTCGGTGCCGGGAATCGGATCGAATTTCGGAGCGTGGCCGACGCGAATCGCATGGAGTTGTTTCACGTTGCCGTGCTCGTCGCCGGAGAACTTTGTGGTGGCGATGCTCCAATCGCGGATGCCCCCTTCTTCGTGCGCGGCCTCGGTGCGAAGTTGCAGCGGCCACAGGGGCCACGGCGTCTGGGGCGAACGCTCGTCGGGAGGCTTCGGCATGATTTCGAATTGATGCACAGAGAGCGGCTTCTGGCGGTGGCAGGTCCCGAGACAATCGGCCCCGGTGTCGCCTCCGCCTATGATCACAACGCGCTTACCCTCGGCGAGAATGTCGAGGGTGGAATCCAGAGTATCGCCATGGCAACGCTTGTTCTGCTGCGGAAGGAATTCCATCGCGTAGTGAATGCCATTCAACTCGCGACCGGGAACTTTAAGATCTCTGGGTTGCTCCGATCCTCCAGCTAAAACAATCGCATCGTAGTCGCGGCGCAGGTCTTCTACGGCAACATTCTTTCCTACCTCGGCGTTGGTGACGAACTCCACTCCCTCGGCGGACATCTGGTCGAGGCGGCGATCGATGATGTGCTTCTCAAGTTTGAACTCGGGTATTCCGTAGCGGAGGAGACCTCCGATTCGATCTGCCTTTTCGTAGACGGTGACGGCGTGACCGGCACGGCAGAGTTGTTGTGCGGCCGCGAGCCCTGCGGGGCCCGATCCGACCACTGCGACTTTTTTGCCGGTGCGAAGCTTTGGCGGTTCGGGGCGAATCCAGCCTTCGAGAAATGCGCGCTCTACGATATTTTTTTCGTTCTGCTTGATCGCGACCGGCGGTTGATTGATACCCAACACACAGGACGCTTCGCACGGAGCGGGGCAAATGCGCCCCGTAAACTCAGGGAAATTGTTGGTGGCGTGGAGCTGACGAACGGCGTCTTTCCAACGTCCGCGATAGACGAGGTCGTTCCAGTCCGGAATCAGGTTGCTGACGGGGCATCCAGTCTGGCAGAACGGAACGCCGCAATCCATGCAGCGGGCGCCCTGCTTGCGAAGCTGGTCCTCGGGAAAGTCCTGATAGATTTCGAACCAATCGTTCACGCGCTCGAGTACGGGCCGGCGCGGGGCTAGTTCGCGAGAATAATCCATGAAGCCAGTCGTCTTACCCATGCTGCACCTGTTCTGCACCCGCCAGGGCCGCAACGGGCTCCGACGGAATGTAGGCCTGCTCACTGCGGCTCACGCCGAGAACTCTCTTAAACTCGTGCGGGAATACTTTGATAAATCGAGAAACCGCATCGGACCAGTTGTCCAGAATCCACTTGGCGCGGCGACTTCCGGTGAGGTCGAGATGGCGCGTCACTAAATCCTTCACGACCTGCAGATCCTGTGCTTCGAGTAGTGGCTCAAGATCGACCGATTCCAGGTTGCAGCGTTCTTGCGTGAAGTCTCCACGCTCATCGAGAACGTAAGCGACGCCTCCGCTCATGCCCGCAGCGAAATTACGCCCGCAAGATCCAAGAACGAGAACCAGTCCGTTTGTCATGTACTCGCATCCGTGATCGCCCACTCCTTCGACGACCGCGGTCGATCCAGAATTGCGGACCGCGAAACGCTCGCCCGCGACGCCATTGAAGAAAGCCTCGCCGCTGGTTGCACCGTAGAGCGCGACGTTGCCGATGATGATGTTCTCCTCGGCAGCGAAATTCGAGTCGCGTGGGGCGTAGACGATCAATCGTCCTCCGGACAGGCCCTTGCCGACGTAATCGTTGGCTTCGCCTTCAAGCGTGAGCGTCACGCCTTTGGCGAGGAATGCAGCGAGACTCTGTCCGGCAGAACCTTTGAGGTGGAGATTGATCGTGTCGTCCGGCAATCCTGCAGAACCGTGACGACGAGCAATCTCTCCGCTCAGCATGGTTCCGACCGAGCGGTGAATGTTGCGCACGGGAAAACGGACTTCGACGGATGTGAGAGTTTCGAGCGCGTGGTGAACCTGTCCGAGAATCTTGTGATCGAGAGCCTGCTCGAGGCCGTGATCCTGCGATTGCACGCAGCGGCGTGACACGCGGGATGGGATCGGCGGATTGTAGAAGATCGCAGAAAAGTCGAGCCCGCGAGCTTTCCAGTGGTCGACTGCCTCTTTAGCATCGAGGAGATCGACTTGACCAACCATTTCATCGAAGGTGCGGAACCCAAGCTCGGCCATGTGCTCGCGCACTTGCTCCGCGATGAAGAAGAAGAAATTGATGACGTGCTCTGGTTGACCGGAGAACTGTTTGCGCAGGACCGGGTCTTGCGTGGCAATACCGACCGAGCAAGTGTTCAGATGACACTTGCGCATCATGATGCAGCCCATGGCAATGAGCGGAGTCGTCGCGAATCCGAATTCCTCTGCTCCGAGTAACGCGGCGATGACGACATCACGGCCGGTCTGCAACTTGCCATCGGTCTGAACGCGAATGCGGCTGCGAAGATCGTTCAGCAACAGTACTTGTTGTGTTTCCGCGAGTCCCAGCTCCCACGGAATACCCGCGTGTTTGATTGAGCTCAGAGGAGACGCGCCGGTACCACCTGAATCGCCGCTGATCAGCACGACGTCAGCATGCGCCTTCGCAACTCCGGCAGCGACGGTACCGACGCCGACTTCAGCGACCAGTTTTACGGCGATGCGGGCTCGCGGATTGGCGTTCTTCAGGTCGTAGATCAGCTGCGCCAGGTCCTCAATCGAATAAATATCGTGATGCGGCGGAGGCGAGATCAAGCCAACGCCCGGAATCGAGTGGCGGAGACGAGCGATCACTTCGTCGACTTTGTGGCCGGGAAGTTGTCCACCCTCGCCGGGCTTCGCTCCCTGCGCCATCTTGATCTGCAATTCGTCTGCATTCACCAGGTAATTCGCGGTGACGCCGAAGCGGGCGGAGGCCACCTGTTTCACGGCGCTACGCCGGAGGTCGCCGTTAGGATCGGGCTTGAACCGCTCCTCGTCTTCCCCGCCCTCGCCGGTGTTCGACTTGCCGCCGATTCGATTCATCGCGATCGCCAACGTTTCGTGCGCTTCTTTACTAATGGACCCGAACGACATTGCGCCTGTCGTAAAGCGCTTTACGATTTCCTTGGCGGGCTCGACTTCATCAATGGGTACAGGCGAGTCGCCCTTTTTCAGCTTCATCAATCCGCGCAACGTACAGAGATTCGCGCTCTGATTGTTGATGAGATCGGTGTACTCCTGAAAAGTTTTGTAGCTGTCCTGCCGTACAGCATGTTGCAGCTTGCTGATGGTGAGTGGATTCAGCAAATGGTATTCGCCGCCGACCCGCTGGTGATAGTTGCCGCCCACGGACAGTTCGGTCTCAAAGTCCGTAACTGGACGGAACGCATACTCATGTTTCAGCTGCGCTTCCGCAGCCAGAACATCGAGTCCGACTCCTTCGAGCCGCGAAGCCGTGCCCGAGAAGTAGCTGTCGACCAGGTCTTTGTTCAGCCCGATGGCTTCGAAGACTTGCGCTCCCTGGTAACTCTGCAGGGTGGAGATGCCCATCTTCGAGAAGGTCTTGAGCAAACCCTTCTTCACCGCTTTCAGGAAATGGTTGACGGCGATCTCGGGCGTGATGCCATCCCCTAGTTCTCCGCGCCATGCGAGATCTTCGACGCTTTCCAGAGCAAGGTATGGGTTGATCGCGCTGGCTCCATAACCGCTCAGAAGCGCGAAGTGCATGACTTCTCGTGGCTCACCCGATTCAGTGATGAGAGCCACCTGAGTTCGAGTCTCTTCCCGTATAAGCAAGTTGTGGACAGCTGCGAGCGCCAGAAGACAAGGAATGGGAGCGTAATCTTTGTCGACGCCGCGATCGGAAAGAATCAAAAGCGAGTATCCGGCCTTCTCCGCCTGCGATGCGCGGCGGCACAGTTCGTCGAGGGCACGTCGCAAGCCGTCTTCTCCATCCCTTACCCTGAAAAGAGCTGGGAGGGTCGTAGCCAGCAAGTCGCGATTTGAAACGCGACGCAGCTTTTCCAGGTCTCGATTGGTAAGCAGGGGATGCGCCAGCTTCAGCATGTGGCAATTTTCCGGCGCCTCTTCGAGGATGTTGCGCTCGCTTCCGATATAGCTGATAAGAGACATGACCATCTCTTCGCGAATCGGATCAATCGGAGGATTCGTCACCTGCGCAAAAAGCTGCTTGAAATAATTGAACAGAGATTGCGGCCTGTCCGAGAGACAGGCCAACGGGGTGTCGGTTCCCATCGAACCGATCGGTTCCTCGCCTTTGAGCGACATCGGACACAGGATCATGCGCAGGTCTTCGTCGCTATAGCCGAACGCCCGTTGACGGCGAAGCAATGTCTCCACGTCAGGAAAATGCATGCGTGACGGTTCCGGCAACTGATCCATGGTGATCTGATTGTCGGCCACCCACTGGGCGTACGGCTGCTGTGAAGCGAGCTTCTGCTTGATCTCCTTGTCCGAGATGATGCGACCTTCCACCGTGTCGACGAGAAACATCTTCCCCGGCTGCAAGCGTCCTTTCTTTTTTACTTGTGCTGCGGGAATATCAAGCACGCCAGCCTCAGAGGCCATCACAACCAAATCGTCATGCGTGACCACATACCGCCCTGGGCGCAGTCCATTGCGATCAAGCGTCGCTCCAATGACGCGGCCATCGGTAAATGCGATCGCAGCAGGTCCGTCCCATGGCTCCATCAAGCAGGCGTGATATTCGTAAAATGCCCGCTTTTCCGGCTTCATGTGCGGATTACCCGCCCACGCCTCGGGAATCATCATGGCCATCACATGCGGAAGGCTGCGTCCGGATTGAAGGAGAAGTTCTACCGCGTTGTCGAAGTTCGCCGAATCGCTGCCATCGGGAGCGATGATGGGAAAAAGTTTCCGCAGATCGTCGCCAAACAGGGGAGAATTGAGCAACGACTGGCGAGCGTGCATCCAGTTCACGTTTCCACGCAGCGTGTTGATTTCGCCATTGTGCGCGATGTATCGGTAGGGATGCGCGCGCTGCCAACTGGGAAACGTGTTGGTGGAAAATCGCTGGTGAACCAGGCACAGGGCGCTCACCGCGTCCGGGTCTGAAAGCTCGCGATAGAAATTCTCAATCTGCGGCGCGAGCAGAAGGCCTTTGTAAACGATTGTCCGACAGGACAAAGACGGGATGTAGAACGTGTCTGCGTCCTCAATGCCGGACTCGCGAATTTCAGTTTCGGCGCGCTTGCGAACCACATAAAGCTTGCGTTCAAACGCATCCTCATCCGTTCCCGGAGCACAGCGGACAAAGATTTGTTGAATGTACGGCTGCGAAGCACGTGCGACGCGGCCGATGGCCGAAGCGTAAACGGGAGTGTCCCGCCAACCCAGAAGAGTGAGTCCCTCTTCGCGAACGATGCGCTCAAGAATGCCTTCGCATTGCAGGCGAGGATGCTTCTCGACGGGCAGAAAGATCATCCCGACGCCGTAAGATCCTGCCTTGGGCAAGGAAAAACCGAGCTTCTGACATTCGCGGACGAAGAATTTGTGGGGAATCTGGATCAGAACACCTGCTCCGTCACCAGTCTCAGGATCGCATCCGCAGGCGCCACGATGGGCAAGGTTCAAAAGAACCTGAACGCCTTTCTCGATGATGTCGTGACTCTTCTTACCCGAAATGCTGGCGACAAACCCTATGCCGCAGGCGTCATGTTCATGGGATGGATGATAGAGGCCCTGGGCGGGTGGCAGGCCGTTCGCCGAATTGAGACGGGTCGTCATGGACTTCGTCTAAGAGACAGATTTCCTTTCGAAGCAGTTGTTTGCGGGCGTGCATTGCTAGGCGGCGGTTACCCACACCAATCTTCCAGACACTGACGCTCTACTTTAATAGCGTCTCCAGTGCAGCAAAGTACAATACAGAATTTCGATGCAAGCTATGCAAAATTCACAGTGCCGAACGCAGACAGGTAAGGGCACGTAATTAACTTCCGCGAAAGGTAGAGTTCGCTATAATTCGGCACAACCACAATGGACTTTGATCAACTCATCACATTTCTGGAAGTTGCACGGCAAGGCAGCTTCTCCCGTGCCGGGGAAAAGGTTTTCCGTTCACAGTCGGCTGTGAGCGCGCAAATCCGGCAACTGGAGCAGGAATACGGCGACCGGCTGCTGGATCGATCGGGCAAGACGGTCAAACTTACGCCCGCCGGGCAGATCTTTTATGAATACGCCGAGCGCCTGAAAAATTTGCGGGATGAATCGCTGATGGCAGTTGCCGACCATAGCGGCACGCCGCGAGGGACGCTGCGGGTTGGTGCAAATGAAGCGACTTGCTTGTATGTGCTGCCCGAAGTGTTTGGAGAATATTGCCGGCGATATCCTCCGGTACAGATCAGCATTTATCGCAATTTCAGCTACAAGATCGTTGAGAAGCTTGAGAATGGAATGATTGAGGTCGGCATCCTAACTTTGCCGATCCAGTCGCCAAGCCTGAAAATCCAGCCGATTTTTCGCGACAAGCTGATGCTGATGGTCAGCCCCAAGAATCCGCTGGCGAAATACAAGGTTGTTCCCGTCAGCGAGATCGTCAAACAGCCGCTCTTGTTCCCCAAAACTGGGCATACGCGCAGGCTACTGGACAAGTTGTTTCGTCCGCATAGCGCCGAATTACAAGTCCGGATGGAACTGCCAAGCATAGGCATGATCAAGAGCTTCGTAGCAGCCGACCTAGGCGTCTCGCTGATCAGCGCCTCCTTCGCCCGGGATGAGGTGGAGGCCGGGCGGGTCAAGCTGATCGATTTGGAAGACGCAGAACTGTATCGCGAGCTCGGACTTGCCTACCGGCGAGACAGAACGCTGTCAGTGGCGTCAACCGCGTTTGTGGCCTTGCTACGCCAATTTGCGACGCATATGAAGAAAGGCGAAGCCTAAGACAGGCTTCATCCGAAATAGCGATTGCAGCCATCGCAATTTTGAATTTCTCATAGGTCTGTTCCACGGCTAATCTGATGGTGCTGATTTCGAGTTATTCTTCAAGTTCATGAAGCGATCCGTCCAGAAGTCGAAGCGAATTACATCGACAGACACAGGCACGTCGACACGAATTACTACGTGTCTTCTGGAGGACGGGATCGGATGATGTAAAGCAATCTTAAGCAAGTCAACCGAACCCACCGCCAGAAGCAATCTGGTGGTGGGTTTTTCTTTGAGCCAAAGATTGGGAAGGACTACATGAGCGGACTACAGCGATTAAGCCGATTTGAGCAGAGCGACGAAGTGGTAGTGATGAAGTTCGGAGGCACGTCGGTGGAAGACGCGGCCGCGATTCGACGGTTGATCTCCATAGTCGAGAGCCGAAGTCCTTTTCAGCGTGTGGTCGTCATCAGCGCGCTGGCAGGGGTCACGGATCAACTTCTCGAAGCGGGCAGGTCGGCGGCGTCGGGCCACCTCGGATCGGCTCTGGCCATGGTCAGAGAAATTTACGTCAGACACGAGCATCTAGCTGACTCCCTGGTCGAGGGAAGCGCCAATGGGGCGCTTGATCGTGTGTTGCGATGCGAGTTTCAGGCGCTTGAGGCACTGCTTCATAATCTTGAGGCGGCTCGGGAACTGAATCTCGAATTGCAGGATCGATTGCTTGGGTTCGGCGAGTGTTTCTCCAGCCATCTGGTTTCCGAAGCTCTCAGCCAGGGCGGTACGAGCGCCGTCCACGTTGACGCGCGGGATTGCATTGTGACCGACCAACGACATGGGCAAGCGAGTCCTCTCTGGGATTTCATCAATCAGCGAGTGCCGGACGCGTTGCTACCGCAATTAGAAGCTGGCTGCATTCCCGTGCTTGGTGGTTTTATCGGATCCACCGGTGATGGGGTTCCGACGACGCTGGGGCGTGGAGGGTCCGATTTCACTGCCGCTATCGTCGCTGCCGCCCTCGGCGCTTCTCGCGTGGAGATATGGACGGATGTGGATGGGGTGATGACGGCGGATCCCAAGATTTGCAGTGATGCGCGCGTGATCCGAAAAATGGGTTTTGATGAGGCTGCAGAATTGGCGAACTTCGGAGCCAAGGTCCTACATCCGGCGACGCTCGCGCCGGCAATGAAAGAGAACATCCCGGTATATGTGCTGAACTCGCGACGGCCCGAGGGGGCGGGCACCGAGATTGCAACTCGTCCTCGGACGAAGAGTTCTGTGAGCGCGATTACGGCAAAGAGAAACGTCGTTGCGGTCGAAATCGAATCGGCAGCAGGAATTAATGGGGTACTGGACAACGTGTTCGCGGCGTTCGAGCAGCATAACTGCGCGGTTGACGTGCTGGCTCTATCGCCCGGCCGCATGTCCTTGTTGGTCGAATCCCATGCGCCGTTGGTGACGATCGCAGAGGCGCTTCGAAACTCCGCGCACGTCCGATGGGAGAATGGCCGCGCGCTGATTTGCATGGTGGGCGAGAACATCCGGCGGCGTCCGGAGATCGCAAGCCAAGTCTTCGCCGCCGTAGCAGATATGGACGTGCGGGTTCTGTGTCAGGGCACGTCGGACCGAACCATCTCGTTTCTGGTGGATGAACCGAAGGTCGAGGAGTGCGTGCAGCGACTACACGCGGTCTTCTTCCCGAAGATCGATCCGGGGCGCGATTGGGGAGGCATCTCGGCCGCGTACTGCCAGGCCGGATAGCGACACAGCTTAGCTACCGACCTTTGCTGCTTTGGACGCGTCGGGCGCAGGCTCGATCATGTGCAGCCCGCACTCAGTCTTGGCGAAACCGGACCATCGGCCGGCGCGTGGATCTTCCCCAGGCCTTACCGCGCGCGTGCAGTGGGTGCAACCGATGCTCGGATAATCCTGGTTGTGAAGTTCGTTGTAGGGAACGTTGTGGTCGTGAACATAGCGCCACACCTGCTTGGTGCTCCAGTCAACGATGGGATTGATCTTTAACAGGCCGAATTTAGCGTCCCATTCGATACGACGCGCGCTTGAACGAACCGATGTCTGATCGCGACGGATACTCGTGATCCAGGCACTCAATTCACCGAGCTTGCGCCGGAGTGGTTCGACCTTCCGCAGATTGCAGCATTGATCGGGATCGCGAGTCCAGAGCGCGGCGCCTTTCGTTCGCTCCTGATCCTCAGGAGAAAGCAATGAGTACACTTTCTCGATCGTGATGCCGTACTTCTGTTCGATCTTGTCCATCAG
Source organism: uncultured Acidobacteriota bacterium (assembly GCA_963820895.1). Taxonomy (GTDB): domain Bacteria; phylum Acidobacteriota; class Terriglobia; order Terriglobales; family Acidobacteriaceae; genus Sulfotelmatobacter. Next base: position 297,756 of record CAWGBW010000005.1, on the reverse strand, counting down.
CGCGTAGGTTTCAGGAAACAGAAATTCCGTGTCGATGGTGAACAGCCGAAAGTCCCGGCTGATTCTCGACGCCATATCGATTACGACCATTCCTTCGACGCCAAAGGCTGAAGAGATCGCGACGCGGTTCCCGAACGATTCGAACGCCCACCTCAACACCTGCTGAGGAGTCCAGCTTTCAGCGGCCTGCTGAATGCTGGCGATGTCTCGGGGAAGGAAAACTTGCGATTGATCCTGGACTTCGAGTTTCACCTGGCTTGCTCCTGATCAGAGTTCATGGCTGAGCGGAAAGAATCGTTTGAAAGCAACGCTGGTGTTAACTGCGAATGCAGCTTGAGGTCATCCAATGCCGCATCACCAAATCGAACGACCTCGCCGACTACCAGCAAAGTTGGCGACGCCAGCTTTGGCGAGCTGTGCAGTTCGGCGATCGTGGTTCGGTATGTCTTTTGATGAATAGTGGTCGCGCGAGAAATCACGGCGCAGGGCGTACCGCTGGAAAGTCCCGCCGCCTTCAGCTTGTCGGAAATGTCAGCGTAGTTCTGACCGGGCATGTAGATCACCAGAGTCGAACCGCTGCCCGCGAGCTTGCTCCAATTCGCCGCTTCGCTTCCTTGGGCGTGATGAGCGGTGAGAAAAACCAGTGCCGAAGATGCATGACGATGCGTCAATGGGATCGCTGCGGCGGCGGCGGCACCAAACGCAGAGGTTACGCCGGGTACAATCTCGTACTCAATGCCGGCTTTGCGCAGCGCTTCGATTTCCTCGCCGGCACGCCCGAAGATCAGCGGATCGCCTGACTTCAAGCGGACCACCTGACGGCCAGAGTCGGCTAGGGTGATCATCAGGAAATTGATTTCTTCCTGTTGAACCTTCTTGGTACCGCAACGCTTGCCAACGTCGTGGAACTCAGCCGTTCGAGAAGCGAGACTAAGGATTTCAGGAGAGACCAGGTCGTCGTACAAAATGACTTCGGCGTTTTGTATAAGCCGCAGCGCTTTCACCGTAAGTAATTCGGGATCACCCGGACCAGCGCCTACCAAATAAACTTTACCCTTCATGCTCCTTCTCCTTTGGCGGCCAGTTCCGGAAGCTCGGCAAGCGCCGCTTCGAATGCTTCCCGGCTTGCCAGTGAATGCAGCAAGTCAAGCTTTCGCTGTTTATCAAGATCGCTGGCCAGAATGAGCTGCCTGGTCGCACCGAGTTCTGACACCCATTCGGTGTAGGCAGGTCCGAATTGTTTATCGAGCTGCTGGCGGATTTTTTGTGCCAGCGACGGACTCTTCCCTGCCGTCGAGACGGCTATCTGCAGATCGCCACGGCGTACGATCGACGGATAGAAGAAATCGCACAGGTCGGGCACATCGACTACGTTGCACAGCACACGACGCCTCTGGGCCTCGTCGTAGATCCGTTCATTGAGAATTCTCGAAGAGGTAGCAACGACAGCAAGAAATGCTCCATCGAGGTCGTTTGATTCAAAGTGCCGGATTTCCAGATCAATTTTTCCCGCGCGGGCCCATTCACGAACCGAAGGACTGGCGTCGAGAGCGACGACTCTGATGCGTGCGCCCGTATCAAGAAGGCCAGCAATCTTGGGCTCGCCGACGTTGCCGGCTCCGACGACCAGGCACCGTTTGCCTTCGAGTTTCAGGAACATTGGAAATAGGCTAGTCACCGTTACCTCCAGCCGCATGCACCAGATTTTGTGGAAGATCACGAGCTACAGCCGGAATCATTTCGCCCGCCAGGAACTGGCGTAGCTGGGTGTCGCTGTGACGCGCAAAGAAGCGTCGCAGATTCTCACCAGGCTCGCGGTCCGCAGCGTAACGGCCCAGCAACCGTTCGAGAGCGTCAGGCACTTCGGTGGCCGCGCAGCGATATCCGACGGGCCGCGCTGTCGCCTGATTGAGCCCGAGAGCTCCGCCAACGCAGAAATAGTAGGCGTCGACCATTCGGTCGTTGACCTTGATCTTTTTGCCTTCGATGCCGACGTCGGCGATCCAGTGCTGTCCGCAACTGTTCGGGCAGCCCGTGACGTGCAGCTTCAGGTGTTGGTCAAAGCCGGGGAGCCGTTCTTCCAGTTCGTCCACGAGCCAGCGCGAGAAGCTCTTGGTTTCGGTGATGGCTAGTTTGCAGAACTCGGTCCCACTGCATGCGACAGTCCCACGCGCGAATGCAGAACCGCCCACTCGCAATCCGACGGCGTCAAATTCCTTTGCGAGAGAATCGGCATTGACGGTGGGGACATTCACCACCAGCAAGTTCTGCATGTTGGTGACTCTTAGCTCGCCGCCCGCGAATCGCTGTGCGAGATCGGCAGACGACTGCATCTGGTCGGCGGTGATGCGTCCGCGCAACACGACCGCTCCCACATAGGAGAGACCGGGCCGCTTTTGAGCGTGAATTCCGACGTGGTCGCGATAGACATCATCCGGCGCGTGCTCTTCGGCTGCTGGGTCGAGCTTGAATCCGATGCGTTGCTGCAACTCGTCGAGAAACCGATCGGCGGTCCAGCCGTGACGGAGAAAGAGGAACTTGAGGCGAGCGCGCTCGCGATGTTCGCGCAGCACCTCGGAGTCGCGAAACAACTCGGCAATTCCCTTTACCACTGGCGAGACCTGGTCCCAACGCACAAATGCGTTGAGCCGCGCACCGAGATAGGGTTCGGTGGAGAGTCCACCTGCTACGCGCAGAGAAAATCCAATCTCAGGCTTGCCGTTTGTGTAGCGAGTGATCGCCGTCAGACCGACGTCATTGATCTCCGGATAGGAGCACCATGAGTGGCATCCCGCGATCGAAATCTTAAATTTACGAGGTAGGTTGTAGAAATCGGCGTTGCCCGCTAGCAAGTGAGACGTTTCAAGTACCAGCGGAGAAGCATCGACTACCTCCGATGCATCCACACCGGCTACCGGGCAGCCAGTAACGTTGCGGGTGACATCGCCGCACGCTCCCATGGTGTTCAGGCCAACACGAGAGAGGCCCTCAAGGACTTCCGGAAGAGATTCGATCGTTACCCAGTGGAGTTGAATGTTTTGTCGGACGGTGAGGTCGGCGATTCCGTTTGCGTGGCGGCGGGTTAAATCGGCAATGGCGTGGAGTTGTTGCGAGGTCAGCATCCCGTTCGGGATCCGAATACGTACCATGAAACGTTGCAGGGCGCGCCCTTCACCATTCTTGCCGCCCATCACACCGGCGCCGTCACCCTGGGTGTAGACGCCCCACCAGCGGAAATAGGTGCCGATCCATTCCGGGGGGATGGAGTCGAAGCCTTCCCGCGCAAAGCGGCGAATCTCTTCGAGGCCTTCCCAAGGATTCTTCGCTTTCTTCAGGCGCTCGACTTTTTGCGCCTTTGTCTCTTTGGTCGGATTGGTTGAACTAGTCATTGGTGATTTCCGTGGCAAATAAAAAACCCACCGCCAGGGCTACTGGCGGTGGGTTGATGAGTGCTTGGATTAAGAAAGAATTCTTAGATCAGCAGCCTCCCCGCGCCAGTGCACACGCATGCACAACAACAACAAGTACAACAACACATGGCACGAAGATTGGAAACGACTGACATTCGAGGGTCGATTCTAAGGGGGCTGCCGTTCGCCGTCAACCTACTTAGGTAACAACTTGGACTCATAATTTGGATAAAAGGAATCAGGTTTTTTTCAGCCAGTTCGAATTCCGGCGGCTGAGGCTGTAGAATCATCGACTTAGCTTTTAACCAAATTTGGCCTAACATTCGGCAGTTCTGCCTTCACCCACATTTAGACGGTGGCTTCCTTCGAAAGGTGCTCCTTAATGATGCGTACTCTTCTTTCTCTTCCATGTCTCGCAGCCGTGCTGTCTGCATCGCTGGCGATAGGCCAGAATATGCCTGATCCGCACAAAGCCACGCTCGACCGCCTCGATTCTCTGACCCATCAGAATGAGTCAGAGTGGCGGTTCCATGGGGACATCCCGCACCCGGAAGATCCGGGGGTAAGCGATTCGGACTGGGGCACATGGAAAGTGAAGAACGTCTCCGGGCCTGGCGGCCAGAATTCGCAGGAAGAGCATTGGAAGGGGACGCGAGTGTTCCGGCGCTGGGTGGAGATTCCGGAAAACATAAATGGATACGCCACGCAGGGCTCGCGAGTCTGGATGGATCTGCGCTTCGGTAGTCCGAGCGGATTAAAGATCACTGTGTTCTCGAATGGAGGAATTCTCTACCGGGGCGATGACGACAACATTCTTCCGGTGCTTCTTACGCAATCCGCTCAGCCCGGGCAGAAGTTCCTGATCGCGGCACGGGTGGTGGCCGGGGACGACGTCGAGTCCGAGTTCTTTCATAGCGAGATCACCATTGAGCCTCCACAGTCTCGACCGAGCCCGTCGCTTGTGCGCCTTGAGGTTCTTTCCGCCAGCCCCATCATCACGGCTTATGAAGATGGAAAGACAGAACGCGAGCAACAATTGGACGCAGCGGTAAAGGCAATCGATTTCTCGTCGCTCGAAAAGGGAGATCAATCTGGATTTGACGCCTCGCTCAAATCGGCACACACCAAATTGGAAGTTCTCAAGCCCTGGCTGCAGCAGTTCCGGATTCGGGTTGTGGGCAACTCTCACATTGACATGGCTTGGCTTTGGCCGTGGACCGAGACCGTCGAGGTGGTTCGCAATACCTTTCAGAGCGTTCTCGACCTGATGCGCGAGTATCCCGACTTCAAGTTCACTATGTCGTCCGCGCGAACGTATGAGTGGATGCAGGAAAAGTATCCGGATCTTTACAAACAAATCGAGCAGCGGGTTAAAGAGGGACGCTGGGAAATCATTGGCGGGATGTGGGTGGAACCCGATCTCAACATGCCCGACGGTGAATCGCTGGTCCGGCAGATCCTGGTGGGCAAGCGATATTTTCAGAAGAATTTTGGCGTTGATGTGAAGATCGGCTGGAATCCCGACTCGTTCGGGTACAACTACCAACTTCCCCAGATCTACAAGAAATCGGGCATGGATTATTTCGTGACCCAGAAGCTGCTATGGGCGCACGAGTTCACGACGTTCCCTTACAAACTTTTCTGGTGGCAGGCGCCAGATGGAAGCAAGCTTCTGACCTACTTCCCGCATGACTATGCCGGGGGGATCGACGCGGAGCCGCTCGCGAAGGATGTTGCCGTATGGATGCCATCCATTTACGGACCGAAGGTGACCGACAATCCTGAAATGATGCACTTGTACGGCGTGGGCGACCACGGCGGCGGGCCCACACGCGTGATGCTCGATCACGCGGACGACCTGAGGGCACCTGGGACGGTCTATCCGAAGCTGCAATTCAGTTTCGCAAGCGAGTTCTTCAGCGACTTAGAAAAGAAGCTGCCTTCGATGCAGGTGCCAACCTGGGATGGTGAACTCTATTTCCAATACCATCGCGGAGTCTTTACAACCCAGGCCGAAACCAAGCGCCGGATTCGGCGATCTGAAGAAAACGTTCTGAATGCCGAGAAATTCGCTTCATTGGCGACCCTCTACGCCCTTCCCTACCCTGGTGATGAAATGCAGTTGACGTGGAAGAACCTGCTGTTCGATCACTTTCACGACATCATGCCGGGTTCAGGTATCGCTGTGAACTATCTGGACGCCGAGCGGAATCTCGAAGATGTCGATCGTGCCGCGAATGAGATGATCGCGCGGTCACTTCGGGAGATTGCGGCTCACGTCAACACTTCGAAGGAGGGCGCGCCGGTTATTTTGTTCAATCCACTATCGTGGCCGCGTACGGATGTCACGGAGATCGAAGCGCAGTTACCCGGATCAGCGCAACAGATCGCGGTCACGGACTTCGACGGCAAAGCGGCTGAAACTCAGCTGCTGTCTGTGGATGCCGAGACGCATCGGGCACGGTTTCTGCTGCTGTCGAACACTCCTTCTGTCGGGTATAAGAGCTACTTTGTGCAAGGGGCGACAACCAAAAGCCCGGTTCAATCCGTCCTGCGAGCTTCCGTGGATTCTCTTGAGAACGAATTCATCCGCGTCAAGATCGATGGGCAGACTGGATGCATTACCAGCCTGTTCGACAAGAAGAGCGGAACGGAATCTCTGGCCCCATCTGAAACCGATACGGGCGGACCGAAGAATTCCACGTGCGGCAACTTGCTGCAAACTTTCGTGGATAAACCGAAGCAGTGGGATGCATGGAACATTGACGCTGATTTCGAAAAGCAGCACTGGGACCTGGACAAGGCCGACGAAGTGAAGCTAGTCGAGTCCGGCCCGCTCCGTGCTGTTATTCGAGTGAAAAACCATTTTCAGAATTCAACCTTCGTTCGCGACATCACATTGTACGCAGGCGTCCCGCGCGTCGACGTCAAGATGCAGACGGAATGGCACGAAAAACACATTCTGCTGAAAGTGGCATTCCCCGTCAGCGTGCACAGCGAGAAGGCGACGTATGAGATTCCTTTCGGCTCGGTCGAACGTCCGACAACGCGCAATACTCCCGCTGAACAGGCGCAGTTTGAAGTTCCCGCACAGAGATGGGCAGACATTTCAGATGCGAAACACGGGCTCAGCCTGTTGAACGATTCCAAGTATGGATACGACGCGAAGGGAAATGTCCTGCGGCTGTCGCTTTTGCGTTCGCCTGACTGGCCCGACCCGCATGCCGATGAGGGTCATCACGAGTTCACGTACTCGCTGTATCCCCATGGAGGCGGGTGGAAAGACGCTCTGACCATCCATCGCGGATATGAATTGAATTACAAACTGCTACCTCTGCTGACCGAGAAGCACGACGGGAAGTTGCCTGCCGAACACTCTTTTGTTCAAGCGAAGCCAGACAACATTATTGTCACTGCGCTGAAGAAATCGGAGGATGACGATGCGCTGATCCTGCGATTCTACGAGTGGGCAGGAAAACAGGGGGATGTGAAGCTAGAGCTTCCGCCCGGAGCTAAATCAGCGGTCGAAACGAACTTGATGGAGAAGGGCGCCGCGGCACTATCACTCAACGACAACGTGATCACGGTTCCTACGAAGCCTTACGAAATCAAGACGATCAAGATACAGTTTGCAAAGGCCGTCCAAGGCCGAAATGGCGAGGCAGCCATGAGCGCTCCGTCGAGCAGTCCGAACCTCGGAATCGATATTGGGGGCACCAAGATCGCCGCCGGGGTCGTCGATTGCGATGGCAAGATTCTTGCGCAGAGCCGCACGCCCATGATTGCGAATGGAACTCCAGAGGCAGGCTTGCAAGCTGTCTTCGAAGCGATCGAGTCGATGAGGTCGTCCGTACCCGGAGGGATTCGGAGCATTGGAATCTGCGCCCCTGGGCCGCTCGATCCAAAGGCCGGAGTTGTTCTAAACCCGCCGAATCTTCCCTGCTGGCGCAATTTTCCGTTGGCCGAGCGAATTGCTGCAAAGTATCAGGTAACCGTGAAAGTTGACAACGACGCGAATGCGGCCGCCCTCGCAGAAACTCGGTGGGGTGCTGCTCGAGGGTTCCGCTACGTTTTCTACGCCACGATCGGAACAGGGATCGGAAGCGGCATCGTCTTCGATAACGCGATCTATCACGGCAAGACTGGATCGGCGGGTGAAGGCGGGCACGTAAGCATCGACTATCGCGGCCCTGTGTGTAATTGCGGCAAGAGAGGCTGCATCGAGGTGCTCGCGTCCGGCCCGGCGATTGGTGCGCGAGCACGCGCGAAACTCGCGGCAGAAGCCGCGCGGAAGTCGGCTATTCTAGAATTCGCCCAGGGCAATCTGGCTTCAGTTTCCAGTGAGCATGTCGGCAAAGCCTTCGCCAAGGATGATCCTCTGGCCCACGAAATACTTTCGGAAACGGTTGAACTCCTGACAGTCTGGCTGGGCAATATAGTGGATCTGTTCGATCCGGATGTTCTCGTTATGGGTGGTGGGGTCGCCGCGATGCTGAAGCCGTTCTTCGATCAAATTAGGACGCGTCTTCCGGGGTGGTGCGTCAATCCGAAGGCTTCGGAGATCCCGCTGCTCATGGCGCACTACGGTGCCGACGCGGGGATCGCGGGGGGCGCGGCTCTTTGTGGTGACGATCTCCCGTAACTTCATCTCGAAATAGAGAAAGGTCTTCGATGCCGATGCGTCCTTGTTCTCGACTCTTGCTGCACTCCGTCGTTGGTGTGTCACTGATCGCTCATCCGTTGATGCATGGCCAGGATCTACCCAAGGCCCCACAGTCTCATGTCTTTTCTCTCACGCCAACGCCGGGATTCTTCACCGAGCCCGCAGTTGCTGTGAACCCGAATAATTCACAACAAGTTGTTGCTGTCTTCCAGGACAACGTGCACGCGGCATTTTCACAAGATGCAGGAAAGACATGGCAGCTTGCGGAAGGCGTCGATCCCAAGAACTACAGAGTGTCCGGCGATGTTTCCACCACATTCGACAACCAGGGACACGCCTTCGTTTGCTACATCGCGTTCGACAAACTTGGGACGTTCAACTACTGGGCGCACAATGCAACGCGCAATGGAATCTTCATCCGACGTTCTTTGGATGGCGGAAAAACGTGGGAAGAAAATCACATAGCGGTGGCGGAGCAAACCAGCACTCCAGGCATTCCGTTCGAAGATAAGCCTTACATCGTCGCCGACAACACAAAAAGCAAGTTCGCGGGCAATCTCTATGTTGGATGGACACGCTGGCGATTGGCTGATTCACAGATGGTTCTCTCTCGTTCGACTGACGATGGGAAGACATGGTCGGAGCCGGTCGAAATCGATGCACATCCCGGTTTACCGCGCGATGACAATGGTGCGGTCGAGGGATTCGATGGCGTCGTAGCCCCTGATGGAACGTTTTACGCGATCTGGAGCCAGGACAATGAAATCATGCTGACGTCTTCGCGTGATGGCGGGAAGACATTCTCACATGCTCGTGCCGTCGTTCATACGGCTCCTGTCATGTTCGCGATTGATACGCTCGATCGCGCCAATGGATTCCCTCAGATCGCCATCGACCCGACGGGTAAACGTCTGTACGTGTCGTGGAGCGACTATCGCAACGGCGATCTTGATATCTTTGTCGCCAGTTCGGATGACCGCGGTAAGCACTGGTCGGCGCCCGTTCGGGTCAATGACGATTCCATTCACAACGGCTCCGAGCAATTCTTTCAATGGATGGCAGTCGACCCCGTCGACGGCTCGGTCAATGTGATTTTCTATGACCGGCGCCGAGATCCCCAAAATCGGAAACAGATCGTCGTGTTGGCGCGCTCTACCGACGCGGGAAAACAATTCAGCAACTATGCGTGGACGGACGAGGCCTTCGAAGCGGGTGGCTTCTTCTTCGGCGACTACAGCGGCATTGCAGCTTATGGAGGTCGAGTCTACGGAGCTTGGACCGAGCAACCCCCGCCAGCGGAATCCAAGGACCATTCGGATAGCCATAAAGATGACAAGGCGCAGCCAGGCGGAACTGTTGTTAAGGTGGGGATCGCAGACTTCTCCTCAAAAACAGACAATTGACTCGTAAAGCGCGCGTAAGTCCCCAGTCTTGTTCCTGTTAACGCCACGTAAAACTTCGTAAAACAAGGGGACGTTTCACAACTTCAGGCCGATAATTCCGTTCATACCAGCAGACGTTCGAAATAAGTTCTGGAGGACCTATGATGAAACACCTTATGCTCGCGCTTGTACTGGCGGGTCTGGTTTATTCCGTTACACCTTCGGTGGCGCAAGACAGCCCAGGCAACGATTCACAATCGATGCAGGCGGGTGGACCACCCGATCACGGACGCGGGCACTTTGATCCGGCGAAACGCACCGAGATGCTCAGCAAGCATCTGAAGTTAACCTCGGATCAGCAGGCGAAGGTTCTGGACATCCTGAAATCGCAACAGTCGCAGATGGAGAGCTTGCGCTCTGACACTTCTACGCCGCAGCAGGATCGCAGATCGAAGATGATGGAAATGCACAAGGCGACAGACGATCAGATCCGCGGGGTGCTCGACTCCGACCAGCAGAAAAAGTGGGATGAGATGCAGAGCAAGCATCAACAGTGGCAGGGACATCGGCACGAAGGCCAAGCCCCGGCCGCTCCGGATTCCGCTCCGCAGCAGTAAGGACAATCCTTCTAAACGACTTGTCCGGAGAATGATTTTTGGGCAGCCAACGGTCGAGCACTCTCGCCGTTGACTGCCCTATTATTTTTACTTATGAAGCCGCAGCAGTCTTGAACAGTTACATATCGTCTGAGTAACTTTCTCACCTAGCAGACGGGATCAGGCCACCCACATTCGGCGAACTGCAAGTTTCGTCTTCGCACTTCAGGGTATTGGGCGTATGCTTTGCTGTCCCTGAAAGCTCATGCAACGCCCGACAACTTTAGTTGTGACCGGAGTGCTTTTAGGCTTGGCGCTCGGCCTGGGAGCCTACACGTTCGTTTATGCCAAGGGATATTCCTATCTGACCAACGATCCTGCTGCGTGCATGAATTGCCACGTGATGCGGGCTCAATATGACGCATGGCTGAAGTCGAGCCATCACTCCGCGGCTACTTGCAATGATTGCCACACACCGCACAATATCATCGGGAAATATGCCGTAAAGGCAAACAACGGATTCTGGCATTCGTTCTACTTCACGTCTGGCAGATACCCCGACACCATCGAGATCACGAAGTTTGATCACCAAATAACGGAAAATGCCTGCCGTCGCTGCCACGAGGACATTACTTCGGCAATCGACGGCAATGTTGTGCACGGAAAAGCGCAGGGATTGCAATGCACGCGTTGCCATAATTCGGTCGGGCACTCCGAATCGGCGTCAGCAAGGTTGACCTCACCCGTTTCCCGGAGTTCTCATGAACACATCGGCAACTAAACCTGAGCCAGGAAAATCCAGGCGGCTTCTCGTGGCTGTGATCGTCCTTGCAGCCGTTGCAACGTTGGCTGTAACGGCGTTGCTCGTAAACATCTTTGAACGAAAACAGGAAGCGCGAAATCCGTTTTACCGTGTTGTCGAACTCGACGATACGGTTGACGATCCGGCGGTATGGGCAAAAAACTTTCCCATGCAGTATGACTTGTACCAGCGCACGGTGGACATGGAGCGCACGAAGTACGGCGGCAGCGAAGGTCTGCCGCACTCGCCGACACAGGCCGATCCGAGATCAGTCGTTGCGCGTTCGAAGCTTGAACAGGATCCACGCCTCAAGACGATTTGGGGTGGATACTCGTTCTCTGCTGACTATCGCGAGCGGCGCGGGCATGCCTACATGCTCGACGACCAAACATTCACGGAACGGCAGAAATTCGCGCCACCCGCAATGTGCATCAACTGTCACGCATCGCTGGTTACGACGTTCCTCAAGCTTGGGAATGGCGACATCATGAAGGGCTTCGACGTTATCAGTGACACCCACATGACCTATTCGCAGATTCGGCAGCAGGTGAAGCATGCGGTTGCCTGCATCGATTGCCACGATCCGAAGACCATGCAACTGCGGGTGACGCGTCCTGCGTTCATCGAGGGCATTCGTGCCTTGAAATCTTCGCAGGGGGTGCAGCACTACGACGTGAACGCGATGGCCACTCGTCAGGAGATGCGCAGCTACGTCTGCGGCCAATGCCACGTCACCTATTACTTCCAGCCGCCGAACAAGCGGCTTACGTTCCCGTGGGCAAAAGGGTTAAAGGTAGAAAACATCATCGCCCATGAAGATGAACAGAAGATCAAGGAATGGGATCATCCCGACAGCGGGGCAGGGCTGATCAAGGCGAGACATCCGGAGTTTGAGATGTGGAGCCAGGGCGTGCACGCGCGCTCGGGCGTTGCGTGCGCGGATTGTCACATGCCTTACATGCGTCAGGGCGGATTGAAAATCAGTGACCATCATGTGAACAGTCCCCTGCTCAAGGTGAACCGGTCTTGCCAGACGTGCCATCACTTCCCCGAAGAAGAACTCAAGGCTCGCGTTGAGGATATTCAGGACACTTTCTTCAATTTGCGAAATACGGCGCTTGACGCGCTCGTCGATCTGATCAACGACATCAAGGCAGAGAAAGCAAAGGGCCTGACCGACACGCAACTGGCTCAAGCGCGCGAGTATCAACGGAAGGGTCAGTTCATGATCGATTTCGTAATGTCGGAAAATTCGATGGGCTTCCACGCTCCGCAGGAGGCAACCCGGATCCTCGGCGACGCGATCAATCTTTGTCGCCTAGGCCAACTTAGTCTGCATGGCGGTCCGGCGCCCAGCCACAATCCTCCTAACATCGAAAACGTGGCAATGTCTCACAGTCCTGAGAAATCTCCAGCTAAGTAGACCTCAGTTCGAAACGGCTGTCCGGCTTTCCGATTGCGAAATCGAGTGCCCGACAGCCGTATCGTTTCTCCGACCCTCAATCGCAACGAGAACTAGAAGCTGAACCTCGCCTGCAACTGAATCGTTCTGCTGCCGAGCGCACTGCCTGCCACTCCGAAGTCTGGATTGACGCTGGCGATCGAACCGTCAGGATTGACGGATCCCAGGTTTCCATCGATCGAAGCAACGTTGATGTTGACCTTGTTGAAGAAGTTATAGACATCCGCCCGGATTTCGAATTTCGCACTTTCCCCGAGAATTCGATTGCGCGGGATGCCGAAGGCTTTGCTCAGACTGAGATCCACATCGTTGTAGCTTGGACCATTCAGGCTGTTGCGATGGATTCCAGGGACCGGAGCTGGAGCTGTCGCAGGGAACGATGGACCTGCAACGAAGGATGGCGGCAACAGGAACCTTGTGCCGTCCCCTCCGTAGTTGGGATTGGTGCTTTGCATGAATGCGCTGTTCGCCGTGGTGTCTCCGGCTCCAATAATCGTTGCAGCCGGGCGAAGCTGACCGTAGCCGCTGTTCTGGTAGTAGAGGTTGGTGCTTGCGTTGTAGAACGGATCCCACGGGAAGCCAGTGTGGAAGTTCCAGATTCCGCTGAGCGACCAACCGCCGGCAACCTTCTCGATCCAATTGTGATTGCCGTGAAAGAACACCGGCTGCCACAGACCGAAAAGCTTGAACGCATTTCGGACATCGTAGTTGGCGCGGCCGTACGCAAGACTCGGATCGAACGGATATGGATCCTGGTAGTACGGACCGGAAAGTTCGTCCATTGCTCGAGCCCAGGTGTACTGGGCAGATGCCTGGAACGTATGCGAGAAATTGTGGGAGAGCGTGGCAATCATCGCGTTGTAGTTCGCGTTGCCCGTGTTTTCCCAGAAGTTGATGGTGTTGACCAATGGATTCAGGGCGAATCCATACGAGCCACCGACTGCGTTCCAGTTGTTGTGAACGAGAAGGTGCCGGGTCTGGTTGCCCTGATATCCCAACGTGAAGATCATGTTGTATGGCAGTTGATCTTGCACGTCAAAGGAGTAGTGGTAGTTCGCGATGGTCTTCGGATCGCCCTGGAATCCCGTGAGAACAGCGTTTCCGCTCACCGGCAGATTTTGCGGAGTGAACGTGGTGATCGCTGCCGGATTCGGTGCGTATCCAAAAATTGAATTGATGTCCGTCGCAGTCTCGTAAAGTATTCCCGTTCCTGCGCAGGCCGGATTCGTTGTGTAAGGGAAATCGCAGTGGAAGAACGGGGTCACGGCGTTGGGCGGGTTACCGCTGGCGTTCGCCGTAACAGCGATTTCGTTCTGGTTGTAATTGATGCCGAAGCCTCCGCGAATCACGACCTTATTCTGCAAGGCACCGGGTGACCATGCGAATCCCACCATCGGACTCAGATTGTTTTTCTGCGTATTGTAGAGATTGCCTCCGACCCGAACGTTCAGGCCGGCCAACGGATTTGCTCCCGGACCAAACAACATGACGTCCTGATTATTTTGCTTGGGATAGAGCGCGCCGAAATACGACCAACGCAGGCCGAGGTTAACGGTGAAGTTCGGCCGGATCTTGAAATCGTCTTGTACAAACACTCCGCCGAGATTTTCTCGATCGTCCTGCCGGTTGGAGAATGGAATGCCGGTAGACGAGTTGAACTGGCCTCCAAAATTTCCGCCCTCTCCGTAAGGAGCATCGTTAGCGAAGTCCCATAGATTGTGAAATCCAAAGCCGGGGCGCGCGGCGTAAACGGGATCATTCAGGTAGAAGAGGCGGGTGAATTCTCCGCCCATCTTGATACTGTGACGGCCCGCGATCTTGGTGAGGACATCGTTGAAGGTGTAGGTCCACTGATTGAGATGGCTTGGTCCGGGAGCGCCGAAATACTGGGGCGTCGCGGGAGTAGCACCCGCCGCATTACCGATCGCATCGATCGTATCCTGCGGCAGTCCAAAAGGTTCCTGGGGATTGCTCGTCACTTCGTTCCATCGCCATCCGGCCGCGTTAAATCGTGCCTGATTCAGCAACGACGGCGAGAACGTGTGGTTCCAGATCAGAGCGAACGCACTGCTGGTCTGCGTGTGATGCCACAGGTTCTGCGGACGAATCGGTCCGGTGAAGTCCGTGTTGGAGACCGGAATCCAGTAGATGGTAAATGCGAGCCTGTCTTTGCTGGTCAAGTTGGCATCCACACGCCCGTTGAACTGCATTTGCGAAGTGGTCGTCGGGTTCAACGAGTTGAAGAATGCGACGTCCGGAACTCCGTCGAGTCCGCCGCCAACGCCAGGCGCGCTCGGATTACCCCCGTAAGTCAGATCCTGCATGCCTATACCCGTCGTGAGCGGCGAGCCAATATCGAGGCCGCCGGTCGTGGTATTGCACGCCACGCCTTCGGTCAAACCGATCGATGCGCAGGTGCGAGGGATAATACCGTTGGTCGAAACGGCATTGCCGGGAAAGGAGAGATACTGAGCAGCGATGCTACCAGGTGTAGCAGCCGCAGCGTCGAATTGCGAGGTCTCGTACCAACCTTGGGCAGTGGTCACCGATTTCAGAGGACTGGTTTCCCAATTGAAGAAAGCAAAGATCTTGTTTTTCCAGATAGGGCCGCCCAGACTGCCGCCGTATTGGTTGAACCTGCTCTCATCGCGATTCAGGCCGCGCGAGGAGGGAGTTCCGGGATTGTTGGATCCAACACCGTTCCAACGTTGATAAGCATTCAGTCCTGGCCGCGAGGCTTTGAAGAAAGCGCTGCCGTGAAATTGGTTGGTGCCGCTCCTCGTGGTGACCTGAATTTGCGCGCCGCTGAAGCGTCCATTCTCGGCGTCATAGCTGTTGGAGACCACCTTCATATCTTCCACGGAGTCTTCACTGGGCGTGATGATGGATGTGCCACCCCAAACCGCGCTCACCGTGCTGATTCCATCGATCGCGATCGAGTTCGTTTCGTACTGGCCGCCAGCACTCTGGATCTGCGGGCCATTCTCAGTCGCGAATATTCCGCCGGAACCTGATGGCGTTCCACCGGGGCCCTGATTTCCGGGTGTGGTGAACGAACCGCCGCCAGCTTGCTGCGAAGAATCGCCAAAGACTCCAGGAGCCAGTTGCGCCAACTGGAAGACATCGCGATTGAACGAGGGCATGTGCTGAATCTGGTTCGTATTGATGGTCCCGCTAATAGTGGCTGTTTCCGTATCCAGCGTTTGCGTCGTTCCGGAAACGGTCACCGTCTCCTGCACCTCTCCGAGATCGAGTTGAAGGTCGAGTGAGTTCAGCTGTTCGGGAATGATCTGTACCCGGTCCAATAGCTTCTTCTTGAAGCCTTCGTGCTCCGCGCTGATTTGATAAGGGGCCGGACCGAGCGCATTGAACTGATAAATACCATTCGGGTCGGAGGTCGAAACCATTTTTTCATTGGTAGCAGTGTTGGTGAGCGTTACGGTCGCACCCGCCACCGCGGCGCCTTGGGTATCGGTGACAGTCCCGCGAAGCGCGGCGCGGAACTGCGCATGTGCAGCCACGGACATGACGATGACGCAGACAATCGACGAAATTACGCGCAGAGTAGAACAGACACGGCTACACATGAGGCCTCCTTCAGCCTTTCTGGTATCGAAAGCGTGGGGTTCCTGGACGGTTTACAAAAGCGTTTTAGTACAATCTCCAGCAAGGTACGGTTTGGGCTGATGCGTTAGTGACATGCGTGGACTGAAGAGAATCGCGGATTGAATTCAACCGCTCCGCGAGAAGTGCGCGCGAAGGAATTTGTTGCAGAGGCCTGACATTTGGTTGGCGTCGAAGCGTGAACTAAAACAAAGTCCGAAATGAAGCACCGATATCCGGAGTGGATGAACTCGATTATGCGAAAAAGAATATTGATACCGATTGTTATGTTTTGCCTCGCGACGTCGGCGATTCCGGCGTCGGCGCAAGCTTCTTCTGAAACGGTTTCAATCGATACTCGCGGTCCGGCCCATCCATTTCCCCATTTTTGGGAGCAGACGTTTGGATCTGGCCGCGCGATTCTGACGATGCGCGAGAGCTATCGAAGCGATCTGCGAGAAGTGAAGAAGGCCACCGACCTTCAATACGTGCGCTTCCACAACATTTTGCACGATGAAGTGGGTGTATACGACGAAGATGAGCAGGGCCGTCCTATTTACAACTTTTCATACGTGGACCAGATTTACGACGGACTGCTGGAGAACGGAGTGCGTCCCTTCGTTGAAATCAGCTTCATGCCGAAGAAACTGGCTCTGCGTCAGGATATCCACCCTTTCTGGTACCACCCCATCGTCTCTCCGCCAAAGAGTTATGAAAAATGGGACGACCTGATTCGCGCGTTTGCCCGTCACTTGGTTGATCGATACGGCATCGACGAAGTCACCCGCTGGTATTTCGAGGTTTGGAATGAGCCCAATATTGATTTCTGGACCGGTGAGCCTAAGGAAACGACGTACTACGAACTTTATGACCACACCGCTCGTGCTTTGAAATCGGTGAATTCGCATCTTCGGGTTGGAGGTCCCTCTAGTTCTTCGGCGCACTGGGTCGAGCCATTTATTCAACACATCGCGTCCCACAATGTGCCGATCGACTTTGTTTCGAGCCATGGCTACGCCGACGATACGGTTGAAGATTTGTTTGGAACGAAACAAGACATTCCGATGGATCAACGCGTCTGTGCCGCAATCAGGAAAGTGCACGACCAAATTGGCCTCTCACTTCGACCCGGCTTGCCGCTGATGTGGACGGAATGGAACGTCCCTTCGTTCGGCCCGCTCCAAGCGCGGGACACTCCTTATGTTGGCGCAGCATTGGCCGACGATATTCGCCAGTGTGACGGCTTGGTGAACATGATGTCGTTCTGGACCTTCAGCGACGTTTTCGAAGAGGGCGGCCCCAAGCGAGAGCCTTTTGACGGAGGATTCGGCCTGATGGCGATGGGAGGGATCAAGAAGCCCAGCTACG
This sequence comes from uncultured Acidobacteriota bacterium, assembly GCA_963820895.1. Classification (GTDB taxonomy): domain Bacteria; phylum Acidobacteriota; class Terriglobia; order Terriglobales; family Acidobacteriaceae; genus Sulfotelmatobacter. The sequence goes on along the minus strand of CAWGBW010000005.1, from coordinate 280,470 downwards.
CGGCATTTGCATTGCTCCATCAGTTAGGCGAGGAACGGATTCCACAGCAGGCTTCGAATGTCCTGGTCACCCGGCGTCACGATGGAACCCTGGTCGTTGCCGCTTGGAATCTGGTCGATCCGGACAAAGCGGGTAGCCCAAAGTCTGTCGAGGTAAAGTTCAGCGGGCTTTCCGGACAACATTCCGTGCGCATCACTCGGGCAGATTCCGAGCACGGGAATACCCAAGCTGCTTACAAGGCGATGGGAAGCCCCGCTTATCCAACCCCGACGCAGGTGCGCAAGCTCAATGCGATTGCGGACGATATTTCGCCGCAGGATGTGAAACTTTCGGATGGCGTGATCAAGGTAAACATCCCCGTCAATGGGCTCGTACTAATCGAGTTCCCAAAACAGTAGAGGCGTAAGACGCTACTGCTGGCAGACGATCTTCCGTTGATTCATGCCGAGGATCGTCTTCTCGGAGAGGCCTGGCTGAAATTTCTCGTAGACCACTGAATAGGTATCCGTGTTTTCCCCATCTTTGCCGACGCTGCCTGTGATCGAAACGATGACCGTTCCATCGCTATTGTAGAACGTATCCTGCGAGCGGTTAGCCGCGTAGGTGTGAGTCTTCTTGAAGCCCGAAAGATGAGCTAAATACCACGCCAGGGTGGCGTCGACTTTCGAGTCGTATACAGAATAAAAATCAGCATCCATCTTGCTCTTGCATATCGTCGAGGAAGGCAGTTGTGTGGGTTCGTTGCCGAGGTGAAGCCGAGAATCTGTCGCGGGATACAACGGCAGGTTCGTCAGTGGATCTGCAGTTAACAGTTTCGTCCCCGCTGCTAGCGTGACAGCGCCGGTCGTGATGATCATTGCCGCAATTGCTAGCCGGGTTCGGAGATGGATCATTGGAAATTCCTCGAGCTACTATTTTTCGAGCGGGCGCGATCCGTGCAACCTGCAGATGACACAGAAATCACAGACGGTCCGCGATCATTTTCGCGAGCGGCTTAACGGCGTCTGTGCCGCAGGGGCACATGATGTACATGATCCTGACGAGATTCTTTCCTTTACGCAGCATGATCATGCCGTCGGCTGAAACGAAGGCCTGGTCCCCGATTCCGGGCAGTTCTGCCGCGGGTCCCAGCGTCGAAAGTGTTCTTTCATTCAACCGGAGCTGCGTCTCAGCCGCATTCTGGTCCACCGAAAAATTGAATACAGGGACTTCGCCAGAATTATCCTGCTCGGACTGAGGTTTCTCACTCTCGAACATTTTCCCCATCCCACTGGTGAAGCCCTGAATCATCTCTTGCGTCTTCTTGTCGGCGCCACGCGCTGCCATCATGGCGGTGATGTGTTTGGAAGTCATTTCCGCTGGAGTGCCTTTTGCGATGTAGGCACAGCCATCTCCGTCGCGATCGGCGCGAACGATCTCAACCCCGATCGCACGGCCTACGTCTTCTTTGCTTAGGAACCGGCAAACGTCGCCCACACTGCCTGTCGTCGAACTCGACGTTGCCGTCCGGGAGGCTTTCATACCGGAGCTTGGGTTGGTCGCGCCGGTTGCCGAATCGATAATCTCGTTTGAAACCTCATGGACTTTTTGGCTGATGCGATGAGCGACGTAGTACATACCGACAACGCCGGCGGCACCGCCGACAAAAATGATCACAACCGCTGCGATGCCAAGCTTGGGGAGAGGACTCATCCCTGCCTTAGCTGCGGCCGGAACGAAAGGCGCTGGCGCGGACGCAACGGGCTGCGGCGCCTGAACAGGCTGGGGAGTTGCTGGCTGCGGAACTGACTGAGCGGGTGGATTTATGTTTCGAGCATCCGCGCCGCATTTGATGCAGAAAGGTCCGGTCAGTGACGCGCCGCACTTCGTACAGAATTTACCCATATTCTCAAGCTCCTTGTTGTCACTGACTCATCCGCTACAGAGGCGGTTGCACATTCCCGTATTCGAAGCGGGTGGAACGATGTTCCTTCGTCGCAGCGTCACCGGCATCGACGTCTTCCTCGTTCTTTAACGCCAAGCCGGTCCTTTTGGATATCCACATTTGGGCGTCTTGCTTACCGCCATCCGTTTCGGAATGCATGGAATAGAGCGCGGCCGGCTCTGTTCCAACAAGTTCATTGCGAACGAGCTGGCAGTTCCCTTTCGCGTTTTGCCTATTTTCCTTCTCTTGCTCGAGAACTTCTGCGGGGGTGGCATGACTAGGCATCCACTTGCCGTTGACCCTGATGTATATCTTTCCCTGAGTGAAAATCGTCTCGCTGCTGCGCGGCTTCCCTCCATTCACGAATGGAGCGGTGTGGGTGGTGAAACTGTGACTGGGAGTGGTGACTATCTTTGTCAATGCGTCGAAGACAGGCTGGCAGGAATCGTCACCGTAGGCGCCAACCGAGAAGAGGACCACCGCCGCCCATGAAAGTGAGAAGAGACTTCTTAGAGAACTACGCCCCATTCGATGCTCCTAGTCCCGGCGTTTCTTGATCCGCTTGATTCCGCCGAATTCGCCGGACGTGAATGTCGGCTATTTCTACTGCCTCGTCAACGAAACTGGCTCTTAAATCGCTCTTAACTGCCAAACGTTTTCATTTCAACCCTTTAGCGATGTGGATTAATTCCGTGTGCTAACATTTTCCGCCGTCGAGAACTGGGGAAAATTTGGCCGCGCTCTATCGCTTCGGTCCATTTGAACTCAACACAACGGAGGGAACTCTCGTCCGGAACGGTAGCCGGGTCAAGTTGCAGGAATTGCCCTACCGGCTTCTGGTGCTGCTGGTTGAGCAACCAGGCCAGATCGTCAACCGCGAAACAGTAAGGCAGCGCTTGTGGCCGGACAACACGTTCGTCGAGTCGATAACAGCCTCGGGGTTGCGGTCCGGAAGATCCGGGACGCACTCGCGGACAACGCAGAGGCTCCCAGGTATGTAGAGACTCTGCCTCGAAAAGGCTATCGATTTCTGGCTCCTGTTACCGTCATCGAGGGAGATCCCGCTTCCCATCGTGGTGACATCGTGCCGAGGGAAGCAAAAGCCCCCTCGGCTGACCAGGCGAAGGCTGAAACCCAAGCATCGCCCTGGCGCAATCCTTACCTCTTCGCGGCAATATTCGGCGTCCTTCTAGTCTCGGTCATCATTTATGCGCTATGGGCCCGCAGGCACGGGAGCAATTCGTCTGTTGAGTCGAAGCCCATTTCGTCCGCGGTAGTGGTACGCAGGTCGGTGGCCGTAATCGGATTTCGAAACTTGCCCGGCCATCCCGAGGACGGCTGGCTATCCTCTGCATTCGCAGAGATGCTCAATACTGAGCTGGCCGCTGATAAATCAGTGCGAATGATTTCTGGCGAGGATGTCGCCCGGGCCAAGCGAGAGCTGCCGCTGAGTGACGAGGACAGTCTTGCCAAACCCACTTTGGAGCGGCTTCGGACCGACCCAGGCGCAGACGTGGTGGTGCTCGGATCCTATACGTTGATGCCGGGGGCGAAGGGCGACAGACGAATACGCCTCGATGTTCGAATGCAGGACACTGCCAAGGGCGAAACGGTTGTCGAACAGGCGTTAGTGGGCAAAGAGGACGATCTTTTTGAACTCGTGGGCCAAGCAGGCGCCTCGATGCGACAGAGGTTGGGTTCTTCACCTGTTTCGAGCGAGTTCATTGCGCAAGCCCGGGCCGTTCTCCCTTCAAAACCTCTCGCCGTCAAACTGTATACCGAAGGACAGAATTCACTGTGGGCTTTCGATTTCGTATCAGCCCGCAACTTCTTGATTCAAGCGGTGGCGACCGAACCGGAGTTCCCACTGGCCCACGCAGTTTTATCCGATGCATGGAATCATCTGGGGTACGGCGTCAAGGCTCGCGACGAAGCCGAAAGGGCTCGCTCCCTTTCGAACCGCTTGGGCCCCGAAGAACGCCTCCTGGTCGAAGGCCTTTATCACTCGACTCTGCAAGAGAGAGACAAAGCGATTGCGTCTTATCAAACTCTCTTTGCGCAATTTCCCGACAATTTGGATTACGGCCTTCGCCTCGCCGACAACCAGCGATGGGTGAGTCCCGACGATGCGCTGGCGACGCTCGCAGCGCTGCGGCGACTTCCAGCGCCGACAGGTGAGGATGCAAGAATAGACATCCTGGAAGCCCGCGCACTGAGTAATAAAGACTCCGGAAGAGCGCAAAGCGCCGGCAAGAGAGCGGTCCAGAAAGGCATTGCGCAGGGTTCCCGGCTGCTGGTGGCTCGAGCCTACGGAGTTCTGTGTGAAATCGATACCGACAGCGAGTCTCCGGCACAAACAACTCAGGATTGCCAGAATGCCCGGCAGGGTTACGCAGCAGCCGGGGATCGAGACAACGAAGCTCGGGCGATTAACGATTTCGCCGCCTTTCAATATCAGAAGGGCGATCTTGATCGTGCTGAGAAGATGTTTCAGGGCGCTCTCAAGGTGTTTCGCGAAATCGGAGACATCGAAGGCATTGCGACGACATTAGGCAACCTCGGCGACATCTCGTTGGCGAAAGGCAACCTCGCGGCTGCAACTCGAAACCTGTCCGAGGCCGTTCCGGGCTACAAAGAGATGGACGATAAAGATGGAACTGCGCTCGTGATGAACGATCTGGGCGAAGTCGCACGCCGGCGGGGAAAGCTGGATGAGGCGATCACTATCTACGAGGGCGCCAAAAAAGTCGCGCAGGAAATCGATGACAAGCGGGCCATCGCATACATCCTCACTGGAATCGGTGACACTCGTGCGAATGAAGGTGACTTCCCCGCCGCACGAAGCTCATACGAAGAAGCGCTCGCGTTAAGGAAACAAACTGGCGGCAAGCAGACGACGGCGCAGAGTGAACTAGCCCTCGCGAGGCTTTCAGTTGACGAGGGACACGCGCCGGATGCCGAAAGCGTTATTCGGAAATGCAAAGAGCAGTTTCACGAAAATCATTCGACCGATGATGAGCTGAATGCCAATGTGACACTCGTGGAAGCGCTGCTCGCCGAATCAAAAAGCTCCGAGGCAGAAAACGAACTGCAAGCCGGTCGATCGCTGGCGTCGAATAGCGTCAACCAGATCCTTCGCCTGCAATTCGACCTGGCGTCTGCACGTTCGGCGCTCGCGTCCGGACACCTTGGGCCCGCACGTCAGGAACTGCAGACTGTACTTCAGAAGGCACGCGCTTACGATCTCGTGGAAATCGAATTTGAAGCGCAATTGGTTGATGCGGAGTTACGAACAAAATCTGGAGAGTCAGGCAAGGCCCGGACCGAACTGGCTGTTCTCGAAAAGGCCGCGCGCGGCAGAGGATTCGGATTCATCGCAGCCAAGGCAGCTTCGGCTCGCGACCGATGTATTAGCAATTCTTCCAACTGACCATGTGAGCGAACTCAGGACCCGTGACATTGCAGACGATGATCCTGATTCGGAATGAATCGTTTAGCTCAGGCGAAGATCGCAACCGAAGCTACGAGTGGAATCGATCCGAGCACTAACGACATCGTGGCTACGCGTAACGAAAGCATTACGCCCATCATAGAAGTCTCTTGATTCACTTCCGTAACGAGTCGAACGTTATGAGACATAAGTTTTGGCATAGGCATGCACGACAAATTGAACGGCGACAATACGCCGCCAGTGATCCAAAGATTTAGGAATCAGCTTGCTTGAGGACAACGCAAAAGGCATTGGAGCGGACCGGCACAGCCCTTTGAAGGCCCTTCCCCCAGTGCTTTCCAAGGGCAGTACCTCCCGCTCCTCACACCTTTTCTGAGGGGCGCGCGCACGCCGAGGCAACGGTTCATGCGCACGCCCCAAGCCCGCTAGAAACACAGCGGCATATTGGCCATAGTGGTTGAAGTAACCACCCACCAACGTTACTGTCATAGTGCGCAAGGGACGGATTTCATTTCACGGTCACGAAATTTTTTTTTGATCGCGAGTCTAAGTGGGGAAATAATTCGCCGAAAAACCCTTCGAATTTGGCGCGGCGGTGTAAAATACGCACACTCTGCAGGCTTCCGAGGCACCGGCCGTGCAATTCTTCGCATTTGACAATGATTACCTCGCGCGTCTTCGTGCGGGTGATTTTCGGACCGAACAACATTTCGTGTCCTACTTCAGCCAACTGATTCAGTTGAAGCTGCGGTCTCGCTTGAATTCGCCCGAGGCCATCGAAGACGTTCGCCAGGAGATCTTTGCTCGAGTGTTCACGGTTCTGCGAACGGATGCAGGCATCCGCCAGGCGGATCGCCTTGGCCCGTTCGTAAATTCTGTCTGTAACAACGTCCTGCTGGAGTATTACCGTTCGTCATCGCGGACGACACCCTTGGATGACGAGGACGATGATGCCGAAATTCCAGATAAAAAGTCGGACGTTCTCGGCGAAGTCATGACGCGGCAGACGACCGAGATTGTGCGCGCAATTCTTGACGACCTCAGTGAACGCGATCGCAGGCTCATCAAAGAAGTGTTTCTGGACGAGCGCGACAAGGATGACGTCTGCAAAGACTTTGGAGTGGATCGAAACTATCTGCGTGTCCTCCTCCATCGCGCGAAGCAAGCCTTTAGGGATCAATACGTTAGCAACACAGAAAAGCAGCGCCGGCGAGTTGCCATTTAGCGGGAGTGACAAGTGAAACGTTTCACCTCCTGCTAGCACTATCTGTCTGGGGAGAACAGGGGCACTGATGGAACACGAAGAGGCAATCCGCCTGACAGCGACCGAGCGATACTTGTTAAACGAACTCACCGCGGAGCAGCGCGACCAGTTTGAGGAACATTTCTTCGCGTGCGCCGAGTGCGCCACTGATCTGCGCGCAGGTTCCCAACTTATAGAGAAAAGCAAGGAGCTACTCGCCGACACGGCGTCGAAGGCGCCAAGTTTGGTTCCGAGACGAGTTCCGGCACCGTCCGGATGGTTCAGCTGGGTGCGACCTGCATACGCTGTGCCGGTCTTTGCGCTGCTGCTTGCAGTGGTCGTCTACCAAAACGCGGTGACGGTACCGCGGATGAGAACGGCCCTCAACAACCCGCAACTTTTGCCTTGGACCACGATCAATACGCAAACTCGGGGTGCTTCGAGCGGCAAAGTCGAAGCGCAACCCGGCAGAGGATTCGCTTTGTTACTGAACATTCCGCCCGACCCAGGGTACTCGAGCTACAGGGCCGATGTATACAATGCCGCGGGAGCGAAGGAATGGTCACTGCCGATCAGCACCAACTCGAGCCAAGACACATATCTTGTCCAAGTTCCACCGCGAGATCGAGAGCCTGGCACTTATTACTTAGCCCTTATCGGGATTACGAACACGGGCCAAGCCACGGAAGTCAGCCGTAACCCGTTCGAACTCGAATTGGAAAAATGATCTCACGCAGAGGAGACTAACCACATGGCCGCAAATCCGAAGTCACCGGCAACGGCGGAACCGATCGATGAATCGTCGAAGTACTACCACGTGTACCACGCTGAAGCGCACGTCATTAGTGGATTTCTGAAGCATCCGATCAAACAACCGATTGAACCCCAGGGCCACGTTGTGATCGAGAAGACCCGGCGAGAGGGTCACATCACTCGCGTAACGGATGGAACCAGCCTCGAGGGATTGATCACATTCAAGAGCGGTCACACGCGAGCATCAGGCAACAAGATTCAAAAGAAAGATCTGTGGGGCAAAGATCATTCAGGCTACGTGACGTTGTCGACGTCGGTAATCGAAGGACTGAATGTGTTCGAGGTAATTACTGCCGACCGCGTGGTGGCCCAAGTCTCCACCGAACACCCCGAGAAGGACGGCCACGTTCCCAAGGTGACATTTCTGGGAACGAGATTCGAAAATCTAAGGGTTGGCGGATATCCGGTACAAGTTGAGCTCGATCTTGGAATCTGCGGAACTCGCCCAGAGGGCGATCGTACGTATTTGCAAGATGCTGGTTTTCTCGATCGCGTCGGACAGCAATATGCTGGCATCGTAGCGTCAAGTGGCGTTCCAGTTGAGGTGGAAAGAGACTACAAGGCTCGCATCACTGGCATTGACCAACTGAAGAAGCGGACAAACGGCAACGGTAAACAAAAATCCAACGGGTCTGCGAGGCTGCACTGCTCGCTGGTCAAGAGCATCGGCCCGATACCAATTCCGGGTGTGAAAATCTTTGGGAATATCATCTTCATACCCGACTTTGGAACTGTGTCCTTGGCTGAGATCGAGGTGGGCGTCGAGAAGACACACCCTGAGTTCGAAAAGAAAGCTGCGGACAGCAACTATTTCACATTGAACATGCTCGATATGCAGTTGGGCTGCATCGGCGGTGGAAGCCTCAAAGCGGGCAGCGCGAAGACGAATGGTGTGACGAGACCTTAGTATCGTGGCTTCGGCTACGATGCGAATCACTGATTAAGTCGCCAGCGCACAAAGCCACCTCGAAGATGCGAACTTTGCTTCAGCCGCGTCGTTCGCGCAATCACCTATATCGGATAGCTGCGCCAATCATGGGACTTCTTCTTTTGGGGACCTGTGATCGATTCGAGTCAGCGCCTTCCACTTTTGAGCACGCCCGGCAGGCGTTCATCCATGGGCATCTAGAGGTAAGCCAGCGAGAAGCAGAACGGGGTTATCGACGGTTCTCGCGGGCAAGTCCGGACTGGGCCTGGAAATTCAAGATTCTACAAGCTGAGGCCCTCTACTGGCGTCAGCAATATCCTCAAGTGCTGGCTCTGCTGGAATCTTCGAGCCCGGCACCCGTACCCGTCGAAGCCGCGATATCAGTTCTCACACTTCGCGGCCTTGCTCACGGACGCACGCTGGAACTGCAGAAAGCTATTGCCGAACTCGACGAGGCCAAGCAGATGTGCGCCCAGTTGACTATGTCCAGTTGCGGCGAAGCGTTGCAGGCTTATGGCGTAGTCGCCCTCACCCAGAATCATTTTGCGGACGCAATGCAGTATTTTGAGCAGTCGCTGTCCTTTTCTCGAACGACAGCCGATCGTTTCCTGGAAACTACTTCGCTTCTGAATTTGAGTGCAGTGCTAATCAAGGAATCCCGCTTCGATGAAGCGATCGACCGTGCAAATGCGTCACTGGCAGCGGCCAAGGCCCTCGAAGCGGAAGATGTCATCTACGCCATACAGCAGAACCTCGCATGGGCCAGCTACCGCCTTGGAGAGTCCGAGCGCGCGATGGAAATTCTCCAGGAAGCCGAGCGGCACGCCGTTACTCTTGACGATGTATACCTGCAAGAAAATGCCTTGACCGACGTAGGATACATTCAGATGGATTCGCATCTACTCGATGCGGCCGAGAACTCTTTCCAACGGGCCTTGTCCCTTTCAAGAAAAGGCGACAATGCGGAACAGCAATACAATGTCTTACGTGCCCTCGCAAGGCTTGCCGTTCAAAAAGACAACTTAGAAAACGCAGAAGACTACTCCCACCGGGCCTCCGAAATTGCAAGTAAAACTCATAGTCCACTGGATGAAATTTATCCACTTTTTGTTCAAGCACAGATCGCTGCTCGGCGAGGTGACACCGCGGAGGCGGAAAACAAGTTCCACATGATTGAGCAGGACCCGATCACACCTGCCTTCATGAAATGGCAATGCCAGCACTCGCTGGCATTGCTTTACGAGCGGAGGATGTCGCGCGATCTTGCCGACTTCCAATACCGGTCCGCCCTGGCGACGCTCGAGTCTACCCGCGAAACGGTTCGGCACGACGATTTTCAGCTTTCGTTTCTGGCAAACGGCGCTCATATCTACGACGACTATATCCACTTCCTGATTGCAAACGGAAGAACCGAAGAGGCGCTCCGCTGGGCCGATCACAGCCGTGCGAGGGCGCTGGCCGAAGGGTTGGGGTTACTGCCAAAAGGCAAGCCGGCTGCGCCCGCGAAGCTGAATGTCGGTAGCATCGCGAAGCGAACGGACGCGACGATACTCTTTTATTGGCTGGGCGAACAAAGCTCTTATCTCTGGGCAATTAACGCAAAACAGACGAAACTATTCACACTTCCCTCTTCGGCCGAGATAGAAAAGGAGGTTGAGCGTCACAACGCGTCGCTCAGCGGTCCGCAAAGTTTGGTGGACGCCACCAATGACAGAGACTTCGCTCTGTATCGCATGCTCATCGCTCCCGCTGCGAATATGGTATCCAGCGGCAAGGTGATCATCATTCCAGACGGCAAGCTGAATAGCCTCAATTTCGAGACGTTGCTTGTTCCCGAGCCAAACGCTCATTTTTGGATCGATGACGTAATGGTGGCCAACGCGAATTCGCTGCGACTGCTGACCTCTCCCCGTTCAGATCACAGGCCTGCGGGCCGAAACCTGCTCCTCTTAGGCAGCGCCATCTCTCCAAGCAACGAATTCCCTGAACTGCGGAACGCACCAGTCGAGATCAAGAACGTCGGACGACACTTTCCGTCCGCGCAGCAATACCGACTCTTGGGCGAAAAGGCTACGGCGGCCGGATACCTGAATAGCAATCCCGAGCAATACGCATATATACATTTCGTTACGCACGCGGTGGCCAGCCGCTTGAGTCCGCTCGATTCCGCGATCATCTTGTCCCCCAACAGCGACAAGAGCGATTCGTTCAAGCTGTATGCTCGCGACATCATCCACCATCCCGTTCGGGCAAACCTCGTCACCATCTCTTCCTGTTACAGCGCGGGGACTCGCGCCTATTCGGGTGAAGGACTGGTAGGGCTTTCGTGGGCATTCTTGTTTGCCGGGGCGCACAACGTTGTCGCGGCTCTGTGGGACGCGAGCGATCTTTCCACCAGTGAACTCATGGACAAGTTCTACGAGGAGTTGAATAGCGGCAAAGATCCGGATGTCGCTCTGCGAGCTGCAAAGCTTTCGCTGCTGCATTCAAAGAGTGCATTCCGCAAACCCTTCTACTGGGGTCCCTTCCAGCTTTATGTGGGTTCGTGAAAGCAGCCGTTACGCTCTAGCGAAATCAATGTAACCCTTCTGCACGTCGGTCCGAATCAGCTTGGCGCGCAATTTATCTCCAACATCAAGGCCTTGCTGGCCCTGCGCCAGAAGTCCTTCGATATGCGGTTGGAGCACCCGGACGAAGGTTCCATGTTGGGTGACTCCCGTTACGATCGCATCAAATACATCCCCGACTCTCCGCTGCATCGCAACCGCCGCCAGCCGCTTTGACATTTCCCGTTCAACTTTTCTCGCCGCGTCTTCTTTTTGCGTGCAATTCGCGGCAATTCCGGTAAGTTCGTCGTCCGAATAAGGATTGGGCTCGCCGATGAGCATCGCCTTAATCAGCCGTTGCGTCACGACATCGGCGAATCTCCGATTGGGAGCGGTGGAATGGGTGTAGTCCTGAACCGCTAGGCCAAAATGTCCGGCAGCGGTCTCACCCGCACGTTCGAGCACATACTCTCCGGGGCCAATGAGCTTGATCACCGCGAGGGACAAATCGGCGAAATGATCCGGATCAGCAAGCTTACGGCGCTGCAACAAATCGTTCAGGGCCTTCGAATCCGGCTGCGACGGCAGCGTTTCCCCGTGCGATGTGGCCAGTTGGACGATTCGGTCCCAGCGCTCCGGTGAGCGGACAATTCGGCGAATCGACGAAACCCTCTCCAGCAAACGGGCTACCACGCCGTTTGCCGCGACCATGAAATCTTCAATCAATTCCGTAGCCCGATTTTTCTGCTGCTTTACCACGTCAACCACCTGGTCGTTCAACACCAACGGCCGGACTTCGTCAGTCTGCAAATTGAGTGCGCCGTTTTGCTGTCGCTGTTTTTGAAGACGCTGCGAAACTTCGTCCTGCAATCGCAGTTGCTGCTGTAATTCGGTGGACGCCGAAATCTTCGGAGGGGCAGAGGATGTCCCGTCCAGCCAACCTCCAACCGAGTTGTACTGCAGTTGCGCCTTGTTCCGTACGAGAGCGCGATAGACGTTGGACGATTTCACGCTGCCCGCGGGATCGACGACAAATTCGATCACAACGCTGAGGCGGTCCTGATTCTCGAGAAGCGAACTGGCGCCTGTCGAAAGCTCTTCCGGAAGCATCGAGAAGTTGCGAATGCCCGTGTAAACCGTAGTCGTTTCGCGCGCTGCGTGTTGATCGATTGGTGACGACTTCGGAACAAACACATCCACGTCGGCGATCCCGATGGTTACTTTTACGTCGCCATTCGCACCACGCTCCGCAACCTCGATCTGATCGAGATCGCGCGACGTGTCATTGTCGATCGACGACCACAACAGGCTGCGCAGATCACTTATACCGCCGCTGGCAGCAATCTCTGGGGGGTGCGTTTTCAGTTGAACTAACTGGGCCGCGACCTCGGGTGGAAAATCTGGCTCGAAGCCTCGCTTCGTCATCAAGTCTTTGGCGACTGCCTGAAGGTCAAGGTGTGGCGAGTTCGATTCTTGCAATAAGCCTCCGTACGGCGTACTTCAGTTGCAGGTCTGATGAACCCGGCACTATAAAGAGTCTAACTTTCGAGACTTCGGAACAGAGGTCGGAGTACCGCCGGATCCATTGGGACGTGCTTGCTGATTGCGGCGAGGCATCTCGATCAGTGTTGCGTCTTTGCCAGCGCTCTGCTGCCGTTGTCTGCGATTGCTCATGATCACATAAAGCATGTACAGCACGATCGCCACGTTGCCAACAAGAAGCAGGCAGCGGATCGTGGTCACGCCGCGAAACAACTCGCGGACCTCGAGCGGAAGAAGCAAAGTGCCAGAAACGAGTGCTACCCACTCGGCCCAGGTTCGTCCCTTCCACAGTCCATACGCTTCTGTAAATCGCAGAACAGCATAAGCGAACGCAATGCGTGCGGCAGCCCAGAGTCGCGCGTCGGTCACGCTATCGGCAAAAGTCAAGAACAACTGTGCCGAGTGGCGATCCGTGTTGATGTGGAAAAGAGCGAGAAGGCTTTCGGCATAAAGCCATACATCTTTATGGACCAGCGCGAGAGCGCAAAACCCCATCAGAAGCACAAAAATGCCTTTAAAAAGCTCGAATCCGGCGACCGCCCGGAGCACACGACGCTGACGGTAATTCGGAACGTGCTGGATCTCGCTTTGCTTCATGCAGCGCTTGAGACAGTCCGATGGCAGGGTAACATGCGTCCGAAGTGACGGCCCATACAGGAGTTCCCCACCCCGTACCAGGTTCGAAGCCGATCTAGGCCCGCCGCCCGGCCGGTTGAATGGACTTCAAGGGTCGCCTTAAACGGTTACTTCCGTTACCACTTCGGAGTCGTTAGGGGTAGGTCTGGCAGGGATCTCAAACCATAATTTCAATAAGCGAAGCAGCCAGAGTACGTGGACGACGATCGAATGCCGCCCGGCATGAACTTGTGATGTTCCTGGTTGTCTTGATCGAAAGCAGTGAAGGTATTCATGTCCAAGTCCCAGCAGATTTCGAAAGCGAACACGCCGTGGATCTACAATCCGTGGCTCGACCTCATCGTGGGGTGTGGAGCGTGGTCGGCTCCGCTGCTGTTGGTTTCGTATTTCTCGCTCTCCTCCAGCACGAGAATCTGGTCGGTGGCCTTCTATGGACTGGCGCTTTTCTTTAATTACCCGCACTACATGGCGACGATCTATCGCGCCTACCACCGGGCGGAAGATTTTGCGAAATATCGCGTCTTCACAGTTCATATCACCGCGTTACTGGTGTTGACGCTGTTGTTGTCTCATTTCTGGTGGTACTTGCTTCCCTGGATCTTCACAATCTATTTGACGTGGAGCCCATGGCACTACAGCGGGCAGAATTTTGGCCTGTTCATGCTGTTCGCTCGCCGCGCTGGCGCCAATCCTGACAAAAGGACTCGAGGCGCGCTGTATGGGGCATTTGTCGTTTCTTATCTGGTGCTATTCCTGGGCTTCCATACTGGACGGGCGAACGACCCGTTGTTTTTATCGCTGGGGATTCCCGCAGTAGTCAGCCGCTGGGAGCAAATCGCTCTCGGCGTCGCGTTCCTTGTGCTATCGATTTTTGGCCTGTCGCGTCTGGCGCGTGAGACTGGGTGGAAGAAACTCATTCCATCGCTAACGTTGTATTCGTCGCAATTCCTGTGGTTCCTCGTTCCCGCCGCATTCTCCCTCATCAAGGGTATGGAAATTCCCCAGAGCAGGTACAGCACAGGGGTGCTTGCCGTCATGCATTCGGCACAGTATCTCTGGATCACCAGCTACTACGCACGCAGAGAAGCGAAGTGTGAACCGACGGGCCGAAACTGGCGTCCTATGGCGTATTTCGGACTCCTCATCGTCGGCGGCATTGCATTGTTCGTGCCCGGACCGTGGTTGGCAAGTCGAGCTTTTCATCACGACTTCACGGCCAGCTTTCTGATCCTCACAGCTCTAGTGAATATTCACCATTTCATTCTCGATGGCGCTATCTGGAAGCTGCGAGATGGAAAGATTGCGGCACTGCTGCTCAACTCTCGCGATCAGATCTCGGGAGCCGCGTCGGACGCTAGTGGCCGCCTTGCGAACGCCTGGCGATGGCTAGTAAGTCCCAGCAGGGCAGCTCGAGCTCTCCGGGTCAGTGTCTGCCTGATGTTGCTGGGATTCGGCACCGTCGATCAGGTGCGCTACTACCTGGCACTGCACACCGACAGCCTCCATGACCTGCAGCGAGCCGCTCAACTGGATTCTTACGACATCCCTGTGCAGATGCGCCTAGCCCGCAAAGAATTGGCGGACGGCAAGCCACAGCAGGCGGAGGTCGCGCTGAGACGCGCGACGCAGGCAAACCCGGCCGATCCAGCACCGCAGCAAGCTCTTTTAAAATTCCTGATTGAACAGAAGCGCTTCGATGAGGCTCTGACGGTAACGCAATCTGCACTCAAGTATTCGCCGAAGGATGCGAACTTACTTGTGGACATGGGCATTCTGGAACTTCGGCGAGGACACTCGGACAAAGCCCTCGCCACATGGGCGCAAGCGCTGATCGTCGATCCCCAGCAATCGCTGCCACACTTGTACCTCGCGCAGGAACTCGATCGCGAGGGAGAGGCGCAAGCCGCGGCGTCGCACTACGAGTCTTTTCTGAAGATCGTCTCGCACAAGAAAGGACAGGAACGCCCGTCTCCGGAACTGGTGATCGGGATCGCTTTGCGGATGGCCGATTGCCAGGCGCGCGCGAGGCAGCCCGAGTTCGCGGTAAGGTCTTACCAGATGGCAAGCAAACTAGCTTCGCAAACCGGCCACGCGCAGCTTGAAAGCGTCGCGAATGTGAACGAGGCGCAATTACAGGCAAAAGCAGGCAGGGTGGATGATGCGCTTCGCCTTTACCAGAGGGCTCTGGAACTGGACGTTTCGATCAAGGACAACTCCGCCAGCGCGCTGGATTGGTTTAGCTACGGTCAATTCCTGGACGAGTCCGGCTTCCCGGCACGACTGGCATATGCGTGCATCTCGAAGTCGGAACTGATCGCTGATTCGCTGCCGAAGACCACACTTCCCTCTTCAGCCTCATCCAAGCGGGATCAGATCGAAGCTCGGCTGGGCGCTAGTGAAGCCGCAGACATTCGTAGAAACCTGGAACCGACACTACACGACGCGCTGGTGTTTCGCCGGTGAAGACACCTTTCCAGCGCGCTTCAGCATCTCACGAGCTAATTGACACTGTGATGTTCCTGCTGAACAATTAAGTTTCTCCAAAAATCCATCATAGTTATTGCTTTCGCAAGGAGGAAGCGGGTATGGCCGATGAAGACGGGCAAGTGCATATGGAAAGTCAGTCGACTGCCGGGAAGTGGATTCTCATAGTGTTAGCGGTGCTCGTAGTTGGTGCGTTCGGATACGCACACTATGCAACGCACTCCGCGGTGGAAAAACTGACCAGCGACCTGAACTCCAGCCAATCGCAGGTCAAAGAGCTACAGGCCCGAATGCAGAACGCCGAGGCGCAGTCGGAAGCCCTGGCGCAGCAGGCTGGCATGACCAAGAAAGAATTGGCGCGCAGGACATCAGAACTGCAGTCCGCGCAAAAAGCTGCCGAGGGCCGTCTGGCAGCCCAGCAGAAGGAACAGATCACAGCCGTCACTGGAGATATTGCAGGAGTAAAAACCGATGTCGGCGGTGTGAAGACCGATGTGGCGTCGGCCAAGGCTGATCTGGAGGCCACCAAGGCGAAGCTGCAAAGTACGATTGGCGACCTCGGCGTGCAAAGCGGATTAGTCGCGAACACGCGTTCGGACCTTGAAGTTCTCAAGCATAAGGGCGACCGCAATTATTACGAGTTCACCCTCCTGAAGGGGGCCAAGCCCCAGCCGGTATCCACGGTCAGCCTGCAATTGAAGAAAGCCGATCAGAAACGTGGCAAGTTTACGATGAACGTCACGTCGGATGACAAGACGATCGAGAAGAAAGATCGCAACGTGTCCGAGCCGATTCAGTTCTATTCAGGGCGCGACCATCTACTCTTTGAACTGGTAGTGTGGAGCGTGGACAAAAGCAAGGCTACCGGATATCTCAGCACCCCGAAAAGTGCTCCTGTGCCCGTGACCGCAAACTAGGAAAACGAAATCAGTCGCGCCGCAGTTCTAGAAATTGTCGACGACTGAATCTACTTCTGTTCCAGAAACTTCACACAGACCGGCGATGGGACATCCAGCTTTTGTCCCGTCGCTGACAGTTTCCCGGTGTTCTGGTCGATTCGAAAAATCACTATGCTGTCGGATTTTTGATTCTGAGCCAGAATGAATTTGCCGGTGGGATCAATTTCAAAACTGCGTGGTGTCTTCCCTCCCGTCGAAACATCTTCGACCGACGTCATGGTGCCCCTCAGCGGGTCGATAGCAAATACTGCGATGCTGTCATGTCCGCGATTCGACGCATAAAGAAATTTCCCCGAAGGATGGATTTGAATCTCAGCGTCATCATTCTCACCCGTGGATCCATTTGGCAAGGTCGAAAGGGTCTGCATTCGCTTCAGTGTGCCGCTGTTGAGATCGACCGATAGGGCTGTGACCGAAGATTGCATCTCAGCCACAACGTAGGCGAACTTTCCCGATGGATGCAGCACGAAGTGTCGCGGCCCGGCTCCTGGGTCCAGTTTCACAAAGGGTGGGTCGTTCGGGGAAAGCGCCCCTTTGGCAGAGTCATATTTGTACGTGAGTAATTGATCGAGTCCAAGGTCGTCGACGAAAGCGAAGCGGTTGTCGGGCGACAGGTCGATCGAATGGGCGTGGGCCTTTTCCTGGCGTTTTTCATTTGGCCCGTGGCCGGTATGCTGCACAAATTCTGACGCTTCTCCAATTTTGCCGTCGCCAAGTATGGGAAACACCGCGATGCTGCCGCCTGTGTAATTGGCCACCAGAACAAACTTCCCTGTCTTATCGACGATGATGTAGCAAGGATCGGCGCCTCGCGAGACGACTTCGTTGAGGAACGTCAGCTTGCCGGTAGCGTGATCGATAAAAAACGCACTGACGCCACCGGTATTCGGTCCTTTATAGTTCTGCAGTTCGTTCACCGCATAAAGGTATTGCCCGCTGGGATGCAGCGCGACAAAAGACGGGTTCGTTGTCTCGGCGACCAGTCCGAGCGGAGCGGCCTGTCCCGTTTCAGAGTCGAAGCGGTAAGCGTAGATGCCCTTGCTCTTGCTACCTCCTTCCGTATAGGTGCCTACATAGAAAATGTAGCTCCCCTGCTTCCCAGCAGGCCCTGCATAGGCGGGAAGGAGCGTCAGGAAAAGGATCGAGATCAGAAGGAGGGCAAAGCAGATCGAATAGCGCGATTGTTTCATCCCGCTATGGAAACCCATCCAGGCTCATTCACGCAAGTGCTACGCATCATTTTGTGAGGACGACCGGAACCGTCTCGTTGTATGGCCAGATGACGACGCTGACAGACTTGCGCTGGTTGAAGGATTCCAGCGAAACCGGAAATGCGACAACGATGCTGCGAGTGACAGATCCGCCGGTCGGAATTTCAGCTTCGGGCAAGAGCGCAGGCTGTACACCATTCTTCAGGGTTGGAAATGCCGAAAAGTAGCGGTCGAAATCAACTGCGGAGACCGCATCCACCTTCAAATCTTCGCCCGTTGCGGGCTTCAACGAGCCCCCAAGCGTGCGGACATAGAAAGACTTGCTGCTGCTGTTGCTCACCGTGAAGGTGAGCGCCACCATCGTCGACGTCTGGCCGGGAATCTCCACCGCAACCACATTGTAGAGAGAGCCTGCGGCCTGGGGCTTTGCGCGCTTCAGGAAAGACGCAATCAGGACGACGACCAGCACTGCACCTACCGCGATGAGTACGATCTTCGCCGGCGGGAGATTCTTCTTCGCCGTTCCATACTCTTCGCCGATGTTGATGGTTGGGCCCGCAGGCACAGGAGGCGGAATTGCGGGCGGAGTGGCTGGGGGCGGAACGGATGAAGGATCAGACATGGGATGTTGAGCTCCCGAAGATTCTACCGCTTCCCAGTGGGAGGTAGCGAATGTGGCGAGCGTCGGGTTGAGAATTACATTTGAGCTGTAGTCTCGCCACGTTCGCGATTATCAGGATAGGGTGATGGAAGTGATTTTGACACTGTTCCGACGGGCTGCTAACATCAAGAATTCACTGAACTTCTTGCCTGAAAACGTCCCCGTCGTCTAGCCTGGCCTAGGACATCGCCCTTTCACGGCGGTAACACGGGTTCAAATCCCGTCGGGGACGCCAAATCTAATCAGTGAGTTACCGGAATTTCCTCAGAAACTCGCGGTACAACGACGGTACAACTTGATTTTGGCCTGATCATGCCGACAACTTTGCTCTGAGCCGCACGCTTCTGCGGACTGAGAGCCTGCGTGTAGGTGTCCAGCGTCATCCTGGCCGTTGAGTGCCTCAATAGTTCCTGTACAACTTTGACATCTTCCCCATTACTCTTGAGCAACGTGGAGAACGTGTGACGAAACGTGTGCCATGAAATCTTCTTCATGATCCCCACTTTTCGAGCTGCGGGCTGGATGTAGTCGCGCATTACCGTGCTCAACCAGACTGGCTGTTTCCCGCGCTTGGCTCCAGCTCGGTTGGCATCGGTCGCCCATACGAAATCAGACGGCCCCTTGTATGGGGTTATTTCGTACCAGGCCAACAGATCCTGAGCCACATACTCGTCGATCGGCATCAGCTTTCTTGATGCCTCGGTTTTCACCGGGCCCACGTGTTGGTCAACCAGTGAGCGAGTCACGCTTACATGGAGGTTCTTGAAATCGAAGTCCCACCATTTCAGCCCAGCCAGTTCGCCCCGGCGTAGTCCCGACGGCATGTCGAGAAACACCATAGCCCTTTCCCGAATTCCCAGTACCCCAAAGAGCAAGTGCATCTCTGGGACTTCGAGAATGTCAGGTGTCCGTTCGCGCTTTGCTGAGACTCGAACGCCTGAGCCCTTAGCGGGGCCTGTGATCGGATTGCGGTCTGTGAACTCCCACCGGATTGCATGATTGAAAACGCTGCTCATCGCGTCCCGGATCTTCTCTCTCGTGCCGCCTGCAAGAGGCTTCGGTTTACCAAACTTCCTCGTGATAAGCGTCTTAAGCCATTGCTCGACAGCAACGGTTTTAATGGCCCGGAGCTCAAGTTTTCCCCAATGAGGGAGAACCCAGCGGTTCAGAACTAGCGTCTTCCGGTTGCGGGTCGAATATGCCTTGCCGTCCCGACCGCAATCAGCAAGCTCATTGATTTTGTAATGCTCCACAACCTCGGTCATAGTGACAAAGGTCAACTCTGTCGGGCCATCAGTGTTTATGTTTAGCCGCAGTCCAGCAAGTAAATCCTGCAGCTTCTTACTGTTTTCGGGATAGTCCTTAACCAGTCCGATGGTTTTCTTGCGCTCGCGTGAAATGCCGTCCGCGCCTTTGTGCAACCAGCGAAACTGCCATCTTTCCGCTCCATCTTTCCGGGTTATTTTTTGGAGACAACCGTTCTGGTATCGCGCCAGCATTCATTTGCTCCTTGAATTCTGGCAGCGGTCGCAATTTGAATTTATCCTACTGAACATCGGAGCGTCTAGTTCGGAGTGAAGAGTCTTCTTCGTTATTGTTCCCCAGCATCTGGCTTGAGCGCAGAGTCTTCCGTCTTGCACAATCCAGAAAGTATCCCTGCCCTAGAGTGAACGAATCCAATTCGCCTACTCGCTCGCGCTAAGTGCTAAGCACGCATCGCTGAACCTGTGACTTGGGACCGAAGCCAATCGTCCAATTCCGAGAGATAGAAGTGCCAGCGCTTCCGATCTGTTCCGACCGGGTGAGCGGGGAGTGACCCTTCACGAGCCTTGCGGAGAACAGTCTTCGGGTGCATGTTGAGAAAGTCAGCAGCACGTTGTTGACTGACCGGCGTGAATCACCTGATTACACCGCATAGTGGCGGACGTACCTGGTTGGTGCGGGGAGCGTACAATGAAGTTGTACTTCCCTAATCAGGTATGCAACGGAAAATCATGAGCAGTGGATGTCGCTCTGTGAACAGGCTTCGAAAGAGCAAGACCCCAAGAAACTATCGCTTCTAATCGCAGAAATCCTGCGGCTCACCGATCAGAAGCAACGGCGAGTTGTCGGGGTTGCCGACGAAGGAAAGCCCAAATAACGTCGCAGCCCATCGGTATGTGAAAGGAAGCGGAACCTCTTCCTTCCCCCGAAAGCCGAGGTTCCGTTTCAAACTGGACCTCTTCCCCCATGAAGGAGGTCCAGCTTCAAGAGCCGTTAACTTTCAGAACGACTTCTCGGAAAAGATACGTCCTGGTTGGTGGGTTTTTAAATCCCACCATGGTGACATCCGATGGCCCGAAGATGCTGCATGATTTCCCTAAGGAGGCGCTCCCAGCGCGGGAAGCCGCCTGGTTGCGTGGCGCACTCTCCGGCCACAAGAAGATAGGCCTGCGTACTTTGACCCACTCTATCGGATCTGGCGAGTCTTTTTCAGCAGTGAAGTTCCAGACCACCCTGTGTTTTCAATTTCTTGCACAATGGCAAGACCGGTGCATACGCCTACCACGTCCGACTGCATCAATCCTTGGGCCGCTTGGAGTTTGCCTTGGATAATCAATCGCGAGTCAACGCAATTTATAAATTGGCCCTCGTCGGTGAGCAGGCTGGATTCAGTCTCGAACAGATGATCGAGTTGCTTAATTCGGGTTTGAGCGTCGTGGCCCTCTTAGAGTTAATCACGATGCGCATTGACGCAGCGAAAAGTTTTTCATGTCCACGGGTCTCCCAATCCTGTTGAAGTCACATCCTTCAGCACTCCTGTGAGGTGCACCATGATTACGGCGGACCGATACCTTCACTTCGACAACATCGACATGAAGATTCCTTACATCGCGTCTCGATGCAGCCAGTGCCGACAAACATTCACGGCAGAACCAAAACCAGATGAGAGAGTGGATGACGTACTCTTGCGGATTCGAGCAGAGTTCAATATGCACCAGTGTTGCGAACACGGTCAGAACTGGCTGCGTCAAATGCCTTGCCGTTCGGTTCGACGAGCTTGATGTAGCCATCGACCTGGTAAGGGCCTCTTCCTCAAGTGTCTATCGGTTGTCCGCCTCTGCTTTCCAGTCTCCCATCGGAAAACGCCACAGGAACAAGGACAGATCCAACACTCACTTACATAGACGGCAGAAGGCCAAGTCCCCCACTTTGCCATCGACGTTGTGGTCTTCCCCTGCTCGGGAAAACCCTGCAGCATCTTCGGGCTGTCGGATGCATTGTCTTGCCAGGTACAAAGAGGCTTGAGAGGGTGGTCGAGGGGGTTGACACACCCCGGTCCTCCTCGGAAAAACTTAAAGTAGTACTGCTCACCCGACAGCAAGAGCAGCAGACACAGCGCGACGGCCGCTTCTGTCTTGCTCCAGATCCCGAAACACACTCGTTTCACGTGATTACCCCAAAATCCACGATCTGTGGGCACTCTTTCGGACTATCGGAAGAAGTCTGAGAAGCATCGAATCAAGGCGGAGGACGGCGATGTTCGATCCATCGGCCGGAACGTACATTTGTCCAGCGCCAGGATGCGGACGACGAGTGGTTATTGTGCGTCCGGCAGTTGAAGAATTTATCAGCCCGACCATAGGAGAGAAACCGAAATTCTTCATTGTGCATTGCACGGAACACGGCGACAGGCTCATCACGGTGAAAGGTAATGCGATCACGGACCGTAACAGGCAGGAATCACATCGGAAACAGTCTTGAGTTGGCGGGAAAACTCATGGTCTCGTAGACCATTCGACTTCTCACAAGCAATCGCTGTCGCGATGGACGTCATCGGCGTGAATGTCGAACGCCTGTTGCATCAGCTGTTGATTCTCCTCCGTGTTTACCGCAAACACAAAGGCCGTGTCTGGGCAGGCTGAACAGTATCCTCGAAGGACCGGATCGCCGCTCGGGGCGACCTTGAACAGCAATTCGATTTTGTTCATACGTGAGAGATCCCACCGGTGAATGTTGTTTATTCGCAAAATCTGCGTAGCGTTCACCAGCGATTACTGATCGTCTCCGCTGATAGAAACTGTCAGCGCATTTGTACCCGCAGTCGAACTTCCCCACAGAGCGTTGCTACCTCTGACAGCGCCGCTTCCCCACAACGCATTGAAACCTACGTGTGGACGTGCTACCCCACAGCGCATTGCTGCCCCAGAGAGCATTGCTCCCCCAAAGAGCGTTCGTGCCGTTCACCGTAGACTGACTTCCGACGAACTGGCTTGCTCCCCACACCGTCGTGCTTCCCCAGAGAGCATTGCTTCCCCAGACATCAGTCGGGTCGTTAACCAAGAAGAAGCTTCCTGAGACTGAATCATAGGCTGCAGCGGGAGACTTCGCGCTGAGCGCAGCGAGGGATGTATCGGACAATGCGGCCTGAATATCGAGATACCCAGCTCCCACTGTGAAGATGTCTGCCTGATCGTTGAATGTTTGACCGCTGCCAGGATCGGTCGCGCTGCTGTAAGGGATCAGATTCTTGTATGCCGATTGCATCAATCGGGCTTTGACTTGGTCAGGGGTGAGAGTCGGACTCTTTTGCAACAACAGAGCCGCCGCGCCACTCACCATCGGTGCCGCCATGCTCGTACCACTGAGCAAATAATAGGTAGAGGAAGCGGTGGTGTTCCCGTTGATCTGGTACAGCGAATTAGGAATCTCGTTGCCGGGATATAGGTGATTAAGAATCAGCGAAGCCGTGTACAACGAAATGATGCGATTGCCCGGCGCTACCAAGTCGGGTTTCACGATGTGGTCGAAAAGCGTCGGACCCTTAGAACTATAGCTTGCGATTCGATCGTCAGAGCGACTTGAAGTTCCTACGGTATTCATTGCCCCCACGGTGATCACGTAGGGATCGTTCCCCGGAGCAGCGATAGTCCCGTAGCCGTTGGTCCCGGCATTGTTGTTGCGCCCGTCGTTGCCAGCTGCCACCACAACGACGATACCTGCCTTCCAAGCCTGCTCCACTGCTTGGCAAAGAGGATCGAGCGCATAACTCTCGTAAACCGGCCTGCCCAGCGACAGATTGATAACGCGGATGTTGTATTTGCTCTTCAACTGGATCGCGGTCTGAATGGCAGCAATTACTTGACTATCGGTTCCCGCTCCGTTTTGATCGAGAACGCGCAGGTTGATCAGCTTTACGCCACCCGCAATTCCCTTGAATGTGTAGAAGTAGTTGGACCCCAGAGAGTTCTTGCCGGTTCCCGCAATGATTCCAGCAACATGGCTGCCGTGACCGTACTGGTCGTTGGCACTGCCCGAGCCCACGAAATTCTGGCTGTAGACCGTAGCGTTGTGCATGTCGGGAATGTCAATGAGACCGCTGTCGATGATTGCCACTCCGATCCCGTGCCATTAAGACCCTGTGACCATGCCACCGGCGCATTAACAGCTTCGGCGTGATAGTCGAGGACGGCCGTTGGTGAACCGACGGCGGTGCTGAAAAGCTGACGTTCGGGCGAGATGTAGACCACGTCGGGATCGGTTGCCAACGATGCCAACGCGGAAACCGGAATGGAATAGGAGGCGGCCTTTACAACCCCGAGTTCCTTCTTCAGCTTTCCGCCTTTGCCCGATATTTTTTGGTGCTGCTTGATGGTAGGTGCTTTCGTGAACTGTACGATCACAGTCACCTGATCCGAAGATGATCTTTTGCGCAAATCCTTCGCTATCTTGGATGAGTCTGCAAAAACGAAGCCTGTGCCGAGCAGCACAATACCAACCGTTACTAGCACTTTCTGCCATGCCACGCTTTCACATTTGTCGTGTGTCATTTCTACTCCCGGCCTCCGATACATTGTCTATCCGTTCGGACTTGCTATCGACCGATGAAGCTGCATGTTTCGTGCCGGACGAGCCCCGGCAAGTAATTGACTACACAGAGAGTGATATCCGTGACTGAGAGGCCGTGGGACAGTTTGTCCAAAAGGCAGTGGCATCGGGACAGATCGTCCCATCTTTGTTTTCCGGACTCAGCAAACGGGATGGGGCAATTCTTGGCTACTCCTTTCGCGTCGGTAGTCCGAAGTCCGCCTCCTTCGGGCGCAACCATCCGATCTACATCTGCACCAGACTAACTGCGTGTCAAGGACATTTGACGAGTTCGGCAGTAACGAGATTCGAACGGAAAGGAGGGCAAATGAGCATCTTTGGACAATTCTTGCCGTGATATTGCTAGACCCCTGGCTGGGCGGATTCACGGTCTTTCACGCGGCAGGTGGGCTGATACACCTGTTGCTTATTTTTGCCGTGATTTCTTTCATCCTCCAATTTGTCACGGGTCGACGCACGGTGTGATCAAAGATCTCCGTGTCTTGACGCTGAGCGTGCCAGCTCATGCCGTGCAACGAGAACGAGAGCATCAAAGTCATCTGCCCGAAGGACGAACAAGGAGAAACGAATGAAATTTGGATTTAGAAGGTTACTCAGTCCATTTCTGCTCAGCTGCATCATGCTTGGCGCGGCTGCGCTTGGAGTCGCACAGGATTCCACTCAATCCACCAACCCGCAGGCCGACAACACAAAGGTCAATGAACGAGACCGAAAAGCAAACGAGTCAACCGCCGATCAGCAGAAGGAGAATTCTGACGACCGGGAGATAACGCAACAGATTCGCAAAGCGATCGTGAGTGACAAGTCTTTGTCCACGTACGCCCACAACATCAAAATCGTCACGAAAGGCGGGATGGTTACGTTAAAGGGGCCTGTGCAGTCGGAAGAAGAGAAAAAGGCAATCGAGGCAAAGGCCGCCGAAGTGGCGGAGGGTAAAGTAACCAGCCAGTTGGAGGTCAAATCCAAGCAGTAGTTAGGCCAAATCACAAAGGAGAATCAATTATGGCAGGAAAAAATACAGCAGTTTTCGGCATCTATCTGTCCGAAGCAGACGCCGCGAATGGTGTCGACGCGCTCAAAGCGGCGGGCTTTCGAAATACGGACATCTCGGCGTTATTCCCGGAAAATCAGGGAACAAAGGACTTTGCTCACGAGAAGAATACTAAGGCTCCTGAGGGGGCAACGGCAGGCGCCGGAACCGGAGCTCTTCTCGGCGGTGGCCTCGGTTGGCTGGCTGGAATCGGAGCGCTTGCCATACCTGGTCTGGGTCCCTTCATTGCGGCGGGTCCGATCATGGCTGCTCTGGCCGGCGCGGGCGTGGGCGGAGCCGTTGGGGGACTAACGGGTGCCCTAGTCGGAATGGGAATTCCCGAATATGAAGCTGTGCGATATGAGGGACGAGTCAAAGAGGGCGGTATTCTTCTCTCGGTGCATTCCGACAATTCAGAATGGACAAAGCGGGCGAAGGAGATCTTGGAGCGGACAGGGGCTCAACACATTTCGTCTACCGGCGAAAAGAGCGCGGACTTCGCCAAGTCTGACAAACCCCTGCCTCGTGCAAGTTAGAGTTTGTCCTGCCAAGAGCCCCGGCAGCCTAACGTCGGGGCTCGGACAGCCAATGGAAAGTTTTCTAGCCTTCAGTCCGTTCAGTGTGGAAAATAACGGCTGAAATGTACCACGAAATGCGGATACAGGCGAGCAAATCCCGCGTTGCGTGCCTGTTTCAGCGGGCGGGATGGCAGCCGAACGCGCTCTCTCCGAGGTCCTCTCCGGGAAACCCTGCAGCATCTTCGGGCCAGTGGATGTCACCATCGTGGAATTCAAAACCGGCGCGGGAACACCTAAGGTCATGCTTGAGAAGTCGTTCTGAAAGCTGTGACGGCTTTTGAAGCGGGACCTCTCCTAAAGGGGAAGAGATCCAGCTTGAAGCGGAACCTCCCTTGGGGAAGGAAGGGGTTCCGCTTCTTTCATATAGGGAATCTCCGCGACACAGCGCGGCTAAAAGTTGAATAGCGCGTTTGCAATGCTTGCCCCGCCCTACTTTTCTGATTGTCCATTTGCCAAGTACATAGAGGCTTCAGAGGGTGGTCGAGGGGGTTAACCCACCCCCCGTGCTCTCCAAAAAACGTAAAGTAGTACTTCCGTCCAAACAGCAAAACTCCCAGCGCAAATCTAGCGCGTCTCTCGTCTGCGTCTCGCACCAGATCCCGACACAACCCCCGACTTCCTTGCGATCTTAGGCATCGCGTTGCTAACCGGTCAGGCGCATCGTTGCCGCTGAATGCCACGCTGCTCGCCGTGTTTGCGCGGTCGCGATCTTCTTAACGCGTCCGATTTTGTGCTCGTTGCTGCTCGAAGCTGTCAAGTATTTTTTCTGACTTTGCATTCATGAGCTTACCGCCGCTTGGCATCGCAACTTTTGCGAGTGCCATGTATGTTCACCGTGCAATTCAAACATGCGCAGCGCTGCTGAGCATACACGGGGGACACAAATGGACAAGCCAAGCAAAGCCGCAGACCTGACAGCCAGCATCAGGAAGACTGTCGAGACGTTAGCCAACGAGACAGATGCCGCAAGACAGAGCGAGCTGTTCCGGAACTATCTCCGGACCTCTGCCGCATTCTGGGACTACTCATGGGGCAACCAGATGCTGATCTGGCGACAGCGTCCCGACGCCACGTTCGTTGGTGGGTTTCATACGTGGCTTAAATGCGGGCGATACGTGCGCAAGGGCGAGAAGGGGATTGCTATCCTCGCTCCGATGTTCTTCAAGGACAAGACCTCTGACGGCGACGAGGCTAAGCGTCTGTGGTTTCGCGTGGTCCACGTGTTCGATCTTAGCCAGACGGACGGCACGCCGCTGCCAGAGTTGCCGTCTGCATCAACTGGAGATCGAGGCGACGATATGCTGGCGCGGCTGAAAGCTTTTGCAGCATCGCGCGGTATCGTCGTCCGCTTCGTCGAACGATGTTGCCTTAACGGAGCCGCAGGAACTTCCAGGGGCACCGAGATTGAGATCCGGACCAGCGAGACTGACATCGCGACGCAGGCGGCGACACTGGCCCATGAGATCGCTCACTCCCTGCTCCACTGGGATGCGGACGGCAAGAAGATCACTACCCGCGATGGTCGCGAGATCGGCAAGCGCCAGAGAGAGCTTGAGGCGGAGGCTACGGCCTACGCGGTGTGCTGCTACTTCGGAATCACATCACCCTCGAACTTTTACCTCGCAGCCTACGACGTGACGCCAGCGATGCTGCTGGAAGCCGTGGAGACCATAGGCAGGACCGCCAAGATCATCCTGGCCGGATGCCAGCGCCAAGTGCTGGAGGAGATCCCGGCGCAAGAGTTGCAACTCGCTGCATAAAGCCGAAACGTCCGCTAGTCGCGGGCGTCCACTCGTAACGCGAGTGCTGACGAGGCTGCTTAGCTTTGGTAAGGTAAATCACTATGGAAAAGTTCTGCGAGAAGCACCCAACCGTGAAGATGGTGGTAGTCGAGTTCTGTCCTGCCTGTCGAGGCGCGAAGGGCGGCACCAAGACTGGGAAGGGCATGTCAAAGGCCCAGAAGAAAGCGCGGGCACAGAAAGCAGCGCGTGCTCGCTGGAAGAAAAAGCCGTGATGCAGTGTTCACAGATCCCGCTTTCGGCGCGGGTTCTAAGTGGTTTGCTTGCCACGCCGCCAGAAGCCGATTTCAGCGGTCACAATACATTTGAACCGTGAACGGGGGGAGTCATGAGAGCAGCGTTATACGCGAGAGTAAGTACGCTCGACAAGGGCCAGGATGTAGAGGTTCAGTTACGCGAGCTGCGCGAATACTGCGCACGTCGTGGTTGGACTGCCGTCGAGTATGTGGACAACGGCGTGAGCGGAACGAAGGACAACCGACCGCAGCTCAATGCGCTCATGCACGATGCCAGGCGCAGGAAGATTGACTGTGTGCTGGTCGCCAGGTTCGACCGCTTTGCCCGGTCCGTGTCTCACTTGCTCCGAGCCCTCGAAGAGTTCCGGTCTCTGGGCATTGACTTCGTATCCCTCAACGAAGCGTGCGACACAACCACACCGCAGGGCAAGATGTTATTCACCATCCTCGGCGCTGTTGCGGAGTTCGAACGTGCTCTGATCTGCGAGCGTGTGCGGGCAGGACTAGCGAATGCGCGGACTAAGGGTCGCTTGCCTGGTCCGAAGCCACTGGCACTGGATCTCGCGCATGTTGCGCACCGACGCTCTGCGGGTGAATCGTTGAGGAGTATTGCTGCGAGTCTGGGAGTGAGCCCGGCGCTGCTCATCAAACGTGCGAAGATCGCGTAAAGGCCATCGAGACAAGTGCGGCTCGGAATTCACGAGCCACCCAACCGTTACGACCTACCCCATATCAGAAGGCGCAGCCGCCCGACAGCCATCCTACAAACACTAATTCAACGAGGGGGCGCAGGGTTTCAACCAGAGGATTGAACAATTGGATCATGTATGGGCTGACGACAGACACAGACATGTCAGCTTGTGTTAGTCACCGCGACAGTCGTGCGTGCCAGCCGCCAGCACATGTTACGTTACGCTAGCCAGCGTTGGGACTGAATGGCCCGAATGTAATCCTGGTCGGCACGGCGGTGCCATTACTTGCCGGTTGCGCAGCTCGGGCGTGAGCCACAGCCTGCTCTCAAAGGGATTGCGCTAGAAAAAACATGTGCCCGCTGCTTTCCTTCCCCCAAGAAGTTGTCAGCGGGCATTAGAGCGGAGATCAGGTTGACACGCGAGTCTACCACGTATGTACGCTACCGTACGGATTTATGACGACCACCGGCAATGCTCAGGAAGCGCTGAGAATGCTGTTCAAGCGGCACGAATGCGAACACGCCCAAACCGCTAACTAACCGCACGGTGCTACTCCCCTGACTGCGGGAATGGCTAAGCAGAAACGACAGAGACGGTGAGAGCGTTGTCTTGTACTGTGTGTGCAGAAAACACTAGCTGCAAACGTCTCGGTGTCAGCCATGCAACCCTTCTTCGATGCTCGTCAATCCAGCCTGTAGTCAGCCCGGCCCCGACAGTAGCTAACGACTCTTTGTTAAGTTGTTTCAGTTCTAACGGTTGAACTACTGTACTGGTAAAGCTTGACTGGACAGCGGAAGCCGCGATTTATCGGCCTGAGGCTTCTGGGTTGGGGGGGTTCTAAATGCCAACGGGAGTAACCACGTCAGTGGCCTGCGGAAGCGGCAATATCGTGAGCAACCTACGTCAACGGGTGGTATCGAGATCTAGGAGAAGTTGAGAGAACCGGATTCTGGACTTCCCGAGCCTTTACGCTGTCACGGCCCTAGATGCTCGTCGGAGATTTCGTATGGTGACATCACGAATTTGGCATGGTGATTAATGGGAAGAATGTCACAGAATATTCACATTACCAAATGTCATCATTATCACCCGCTGCTCCGACGGCGTTTGACGGCTGCATGCTTACTCCCTGCCTTTTCTTAATACCGCTTGGCAGTTGCTCCCCGCCGTCAGCACTCCGTTGAACGCAGATTCCTTCCGCAAATCTTTCAGGAGTGGATCATTGAGCAATGCCGAGTAGGCGCAGTAATTCTGCTGCACTGCCGCTCTCAGCAGGCGAAGAGCCGGTTCATTCTGCCCGCAGTATGCTATCAACGCCCCGATGTGATACCACGCCTCGGGATCTGGCTCGATCATCACCGAGGCTTCAGTATCGCGCACAATCTTCGGCAAGTCCGCTGGACGCCGTGCCGCCGTGCAGGCTTGCATCAGCTCCCGGTGATACGCGATGCCTCCACCCATGTTCTGCGCGGCGGCCCGCGCTCCGAAAGTGTTGCCCTCCGCCAGTCTCACGTAAGGAGTTACCCATGCTGCCCACTCCGATCCCGCATCCAATTGGACGAAATCCATTGCGCGATCGGTCCTGCCCGCTTCCAGGAATGACCACACACAGGATCGGAACGCGAAATTTCCTGGATCGCCCTGCCGCGCCGCATTGCACTCTTGGATCGATTCTGGGAGCATTCCAGCATAGCGATAGACATAGCTCAGCGCGAAATGAGCATCCGCGCTCTGTGGTCTTCGTCGAACCAAATCCGTAGCCGCGTCAAAGGCTCGGCCCAGATCGCCCCGCTCCACGCGATTCGTGATGAGGCTGCTGGCCGCCATGACCCGGTTGGGATCCAGCGAGACCGCCTTCTCGAACGCGTGATTGGACTTCTGGAAGATGTCCTCTCCACCGCCACCATAGGTGGAATCGACGCTGTACCTCTGACCGAGAGCCTCCCAGGCCGGAGCATACGTCGGATCGATTCCTACAGCCCACTCCAGAGTCTTAATAGCTTCCTTGTTTGGTTTGGGATCATGTGCCTGCGCGACGCTTCGCAGATACAGGTCGTAAGCTTCCTGATTCTTAGGAGCCGATGCGTTCTCAATGGCGCCACCTCCGCCTCCCAGAACCTGTAAGAGACCACGTTGTATCTGAGTCTTGAGTTGATCCTGGAGGCCAATCAGATTATCGGCTTTTTGCGTTACCGTGTTTTCCCAGAGCAGCCGGTCAGTCGCTACGTCCGTCGCTTCCAACGTGACCGTGAGCATCTCTCCTTGCTTCATGAAATGCCCTTGCAGGAGCCGTCCCACACCTAGTTCCTGGCCCACTTTCTTTGGATCCAGATCGCGTGCGACGTACCTGCGCGTGGCCGAGGATGGGCGCACGTCCAGCGTTCGGGAATGAGTGAGAACGCTGGTCAATTCATCCGCAAGCGCATAGCTGAGGTAGTCAACGCTGATATCCCCATTCATGTTCTGCAGTGGCAGCACTGCGATGGCGGTTTGCTGCTCCCCACTCGTCATCCCCTTCGGTGAGGAAAATGAGGAGCGCGTTCTTTGCCAAAGAAACAGCGCCACTACGGTCGCTGCGATGACGGCGGCCGCCGTAGCCATCCACCGTATTCGCGGACTCCGACCTATCACCGACCCGGTCACGCGGGACCGCTTGTTCGAACTCTTGTCTCGCTCTAGCCGTTGCAGGTCTGCTCGGATCTCTGAAGCGTGTTGGTACCGTAAATTTCGGTCCTTCTCCAAACACTTGCCGATGATCCTTACCAACTCGCCTGGCAGGTAAGGATTCAGCCGGGAAGGCTGCAGGGGAATACGTTCCAGAATGGCGCTAAAAATGACTCCGGGACTCTCTCCCCGAAAAGGCAGCTGACCTGTCGCCATCTCATACAGGACGGCACCAAACGAAAACAAATCAGTACGTGAATCCAACTCCTGAGCCCGAACTTGCTCGGGCGACATATAAGCCACAGTGCCAAGCGCAGAACCAGGGAGTGTCAGTTGTTCTCCGGTTCCTAAGATCGATTGCGTTGTTGCCTCCGCGACTCCCTCCGTCGCGGGAGGGATCTGTGACCTTAGCCAGTCCGAAATCCAGAATCTTCGGGTGCCCTCGCTTGGTCACAAAAATATTCGCGGGCTTGATGTCGCGATGAATGATCCCTGCTGTATGTGCTGCATCCAGAGCCTCAGATATCTCGAGTGCCAACGGAAGAATCTCTTCGGTTTTCATCGGACGGCCGGAAATCTTGTGCTTTAGCGTCATCCCATCCATAAATTCCATGACGATAAAGGATTGATTTCCGCTCTTCCCAATCTCGTGGATGGTACAAATGTTCGGATGGTTCAGAGCAGACGCGGAGCGACCCTCGCGCCGGAAGCGCTCCAGGGCCTGTCGGTCTTGGGAAACGTTCTCAGGCAGGAACTTCAGGGCGACGAAACGGCCAAGGTCGGTGTCTTCGGCCTTGTAAACCACTCCCATCCCGCCACCGCCGAGCTTCTCGATGATTCGGTAATGCGAGATGGTTTGGCCGATCACAAAGGGTGCCCGAACTCAGCGTTGCCATGTTAGGAGTCGTGTGCTAGCAAGTCAACGTGACGGTGAGTTTTGCGTGGTCCCGAATGACGGGTAACAGGAACCTAATGTCGACTGACGCTAACAGGCGATTACACTCATTAGCGATCGGCGGGTTGGGTCAATGAGTGTAATCGCGATTTTTCACCAACTGGCCAGACTGAGTGCGGTCCACGCGATTCCTCGTCTGAGGAGCTGCTCGTTGAAGGTGTTTGAACCAGTTAGTGCTTGCCCCATTCAAAAAAGGCCGCCTGAGCTTTGTTCGCCGCAGAGCGGAATCCCAAATGAATCGTAACCAGGTTCGTGACCATCCAAACCGCACTTGTAGAAACTCGAATTACCTCAACGACTTCGCCGTCATAATATGACGCGTTCAAGGCGTCTCCATCGAAACGTCTTCCGATCTGAGAAAGACCAGCGTGCGTGAAGCTGTGCAGCGCACCCTGCGCAGTTTCCAAAAGATTCGTGAACAAATGATCAGTCCCGAACTCTTTGTCGATCCACGGGCCGATCTTGTTGAAATCGGTAATATAAGTGTCATTTTGCAGTTTCTTTAAATCGTCGGCCGATCCTTTCACCGCAACATGCGCACGCACTAGAGCTTCCAGGCATGGACGAGCTAGAGCAAACGCGCCGCCGCAAAACTGATTCGCCAGAAGAATAAGAATTGACTTGTGAAAATCAAAAATGAGTGACCAATATGCCATCATAAGAATGTTCCGGTCATCGGAAGGGCATTGGCCATGTTCAACGACCAGCTCTTCCAACCGCTCACCAAGTTTCTGTGCGCTGGCAATCTCCTTTGACAAGTCAATCTTCGGTTTGGCAGGCTCTGCAGGCTTGGAGCTAACAGGGGTTATTGAGGATTCTTCTTGCGCATGTGGATCGTCGGTTGCGGGGTTTACAACTTCCATAAACGCGCCGCAAATGCCGCACCTGCCGAAGTCATGCTCTCGGTCACGTGCGACACCTTCCGACGGGCACCCGTTTGTAGGACATCGGAATGCTAACCACTGGTCGCCGTCATTGCCCCTTCCGGTGTGCGGCCAATTTAGAACAGCATATGCTTCTTTCTCGATCATGGAGGTTTACCATCAATGATGAGTGTAATGGGGATGTTTCGCCAACCATCCCTGGCAACGATGGTACGACGAGCTTGGTGGTTGAATATTCTCATGTGCCTAACTAAAATGCCGCCAGTCGGCATCGGCGGATGGAGCGTGCCTATCGCAATCTCGGCTATGTCCTAATTGCTCTTCTGCCGATCTTCATCGCGGGTTTCTGGATTCCTTATTTATCCGAGATCCTACACTTCGACCAATCCATCACGGCTGCTGTCCACATTCACGCCGTACTGCTATTTTGCTTTCTCCTCCTATTGATCTTCCAGCCGCTTGCCATACGCTACAAGGCATTTTCGACCCATCGCATTCTTGGGAAACTGTCGAACATCCTCATCCCCTTCGCTATGGTCTTCTCCGTCGCGATGTTGTGGAAGGAATATCACGAGCATTTGAGCGACGGCGCGACAACTCACGTGGCTCGCAACGCAGAGTTCCTTTCCGCTGCCCCAGCTCCTGCTTTTCGCCGCGTTGTACGGCGTTTCGATCGCATCGATACGCCGGCGAAATGTCGCGGCGCACATGCGATACATGATCTGCATTACGCTGGTTCTGTTGCCCGCAGGCCTGGCTAGAACTATGGGATACTGGTTCCACATTCGGCAATCTTCGTCCCAGACTGTCTGCCTTGTATTGATCGATGCCTTGCTGCTTGCCCTAATCTGGTTTGACAGGCGTCGACGGTTGGCGGGGCGTCCTTACGTGCTTGTTCTCCTGGCGTACTTCGTCATCGAAGCCTTCTGGCTCACCCTCGGGCGCCCCATCTAGAACTCAGGCCGTTTGCTGTGACCAGGCGTTATCACAAGGTTCCGCTTTTGTTTCGCTCGTTCTTGAAGGTCGATGAGTGAAATAGCGATATTTCGCCAATCGTCTGAATCCCTACTTGAGGAACACAAAGGAATTTAGGGCTTCTCCCAAACGGCTCTCCACTTCGGCCCCATCGTTCTTGGTGAACGCCTTGACAGTTCCCGGATCATACACTGCACGTGAAATGACAGTCTGCATACCCAACTCATAGCACGTTCCATTGTGAAACGTTCGATATACGGGTCCCGATTGGCCACCACTGGTCCAGTTGTCCCCGATCTCAAAGGTCTTGAAGGAAACGTGATTGATCTTAGTCGTTCTAGCTTTGGAACTGAGCACAAACCAATCAGGCGACCCTTTCAGGCATTGCTGCTCAGTTTTCACCGGCTTAATTTCAGAGACGAAAAATGATGCGGTAACAAAGTAAGGCTTGTCCTTAAAAGTTTCCTTCGGATAAGCGAAACATGCCAAAGCGCTGCCTCCGCTTCCCGGACCATCGCAGACTGCACCCTGACTCAGACAGGATTCTGAAACAGATGAAGCAGACCCGTTGTCGTGTTTTCCCGGAGACGTGCAATCAACTAGCAAATCTGGATACTTGAATTGGAAAACACCATCCGAACTGGTGAACGTTCGCAGCTTGGTTTGTGCAAGGAGAGGAATTGACAGTCCACAAAGGCAAAGTGCAACGAGTTTCTTCATCCTGATCAGTACCTCATTATCGCAGGATGCATGCGAACCGCCAGACGGCATGCGTAGTGCAATGAGCAGTTTGCGGATTAGCTTCTGTGTGCGTTTCAACACAGTCTCGCTGCTTCCAGCTTCGTCTCGTTTGTCGTGTCTGAGAATGGTTTACGTTAACAGGCGATTACACAAGTGAGCGAGAGGAAACCCGATTTGACTATGAGTCGATGAGTGGTGCTGACTAGAAAAAATGCCCAGGCTAACTTGAGCCTAGGCATTCTGAGTTCGAGTTCTATTGGGTCAGGCCGATCTCCTCCCGGCCTTTAACTTCGCCCACCGGGCGCGTTGTGCCGCTGCAATTCGCTTGCGACCAGCGGCCGACATCGTGCGTTTCTTTGGCATTGTGAAGACGTCGGATTTCACGCTATTCATCTTGACCTTCGCCCATCGTGCTCTCTGAGCTGCCGCGACTCGGGCTCGTCCTGCCGCAGACATCTTCCCACGTTTTCCCGCTTGCTTTCCGTAAGCAGCCCCAAAAGCTGAAAGAGCTTGACCGACTGCATTCATCTCACGTGTTAAGCGATCGTGCTCGTTCCTTAACATCTGTACCACGCCTGCCATGCTTTCCATTAGTTCTCCTTGCGATTAAGATGCGTTCCGTAGATATCTTAGCGTGTTTCAGGTCTCGCGCTGTACTCCAGCTCCTCTAAAAGAGCGTAGACTCGCATCGCAGCCCATCCTTCTGGGGACTTCTCGCCATGTTCGCCCACGAATTGCCACACGTACACGCGTTGTTGAGACCAGCAGTCGCATCGCGGAAGCTGGTGCTCTTTACAATGGTAGATGTTCTGAGATCCCGCACGCAGCAGCCCTTCTGCGAATGACCGGTCAACAAGACCGAATGGTGTTTCCGCTAAGCTGAGAACTTGCGCAATGAATCGATCATTGGGACTCTCTCGTCTGCCTCTGGTCTGCCGTGCCTGTGCGAGCTGGATTGTTAGATCCACGCTGAGCTGATCCCTCTCGTTAAAGCGTGAGTCCGTATTCCTTGGAGTTGGTGATGACGGTTTGCAGCTCTTCGCTCGTTGCTGCTCGCTTGCGCCGGAGGATACCAGTTGTTGAATTCAGACTGAAACATACAATCCGACAAAACCATTGAAGAGATACTAGTACGGACTTAGGTAGTGTTCGAGCGCCAGGGACAGCAACGAAATAAGAACGGTTCTGGAAACCTGTTTGATCTATCGCTCATTCTCGTCACGAACGTTGGTTCGCAGAGCAAATCTTTTGCTCGATTCGCGAGTTCGATTGCCAAGGCTCTCCACATATCTACCAATTGTGGTTTTGCGGCAACTGCGCGCTGAGAAAGCGAGGGGTTCTCCGCCGAAGCTCACTGGCAGACGACTTTTTGTTGATTCATACCTAGAATCGTCTTTTCCGAAATGGCAGGTTGAAATCGCGCATACACCAAACCGTGCGTATCGATGTTCTCATCGGGCTTGCCGGGTTCGCCTGTAATCGAGACCATTAACGTTCTATCGGCGTTGTAGAAAGTGTCCTGCGAGCGGTTGGTGACGTAAGCATCTGTCTTCTTGAAACCGTTGAGGTGCGCGGCATAACAGGCGACAGTCGCGTCCACTTTGGAATCGAAGACCGCATAAACATCCATCTGCATGGTGCTCTTGCACATATGGCCGTCGGGCAGGCGAGTGGGATCATTGCCGAGGTGCAGCCTTGAATCGGTCGCCGGACAGAGTGGAAGGTTCGTCAGCGGGTCAGCCGTCAGTTTGGCAGGCGCCGCCGCTTGCGGACGTTGCCAAGGTGCATGCGATTATCATGGCGGCAAATGTCTTGAGTCTCATCGGTTCACTAGTCCTTCCGTAGGTTTGGGGCAAATTTCATTTTCGGTCTCTGACTTCCTAATGTGCATTGGCCGAAGCCGTTCTATTTCGCGGCAGACACGGTGGCGGCAACCATTTTAAGTTCGTCCTCGGAATGGCCAACCTTGACAGTGAGTTTCGCCGCGCAGACGTGCCCCGATATGGGAACATTCACGTGGTATGTAATTAAGTGTTGCGCCGTAACTGGCTTCGTGGCATAAAACCACCGATCAGCGTTGTTCTCGATCATCCTGTCCACGCTAAACATATGTTTCTCGGCTTCGGTCATCGGTGCGGGATTTCTCTTAAAGCCCGCCAAGAGGACGGACATAGTATGCTCCGGTGACGCAACTCGGCCCGGAGTGCCTGGGATGGTCGACCAATTCGAAGGGACAGCCATCTGGCAAACTCCAGTGGGATCCTTTATCGTTTGCCAGCCATTGGGTGGTGCTGGTGCAGAAAAGGAATTGATGGGGACCGTCAAGACAACGGCAAAGACAGTCATGAGGAATGGGAGAAAATCGAAAGTCGATTTCCCGGTATCGACGTTCCGTTCGAGGCCGTTCAAGACTGCTTTGAGTTTCATTAGCTGTTCCTCCGTGTTTTTGTTCCTGCGCACACTGTCTGTTTCCAAAACCTCGTCTGCCCTTTCTCAACCATCTGGCGACAATGCGGCTAATGCCAGTTCGCGGTTCTTGACTATGGGCAGGCTATCTTTCCTTGCGTCAGACCTGTGATCGTTTTCTCGGAGAGTCCCGGCTGATAATGTTCATACGCGACGCCATACGCATTCGTGTTTCTGCCTTTGCTCCGGTGTCTCCCGTCACAATCATCAAGATCGTTCGATCGGGTTGTAAAACCCCGTCTTGCGAACGCTGGACGTCATAACCATGAACTGTCTTGAACCCGGTAAGATGCAACGAATACCAGAAACGTCGCTTCAACGCTCGCGTCGACCTTGATGTTGTCTTTCGCAAAGATGTAGAGACGAGCGGGTAGAAATTCCCCTGAATCTTACTCTTGCAAACCGTGCGTCCGGCATTTTTGTGGGCTCATTGCTCCCGTAATGCCGTCCATAGCTTTCCAGAATCCGTTCGGGAATTAGCGGAAGGCCGGTCAGCGGGTCGCTCGTAAGTAGCTTCGCCTGGCCGATTGCATTGGTAAGATAGAGGGTAACATCGCTCCTGCCAGAAAGAGATGTTTCATTGAGATTCTCCGTTGACAAAATGTAAAGTACGAGCGTCAATCAAGTGTCAGTTCCACACGCCGATTTCGTGCACGTCCTTCGAGGGTGTCGTTCGTATCAATTGGGTCAGAATCGCCATCGCCTGAAGTCGAGAGACGATTCGGATCCACGTGATACCGCTCGAACAGCGCTTTCTTCACCGCAGCTGACCGCCGTTGCGAGAGGTCCTGGTTGTACTTGTGACCGCCAATGTTGTCGGTATGCCCGGTGACTGTGAGTTTCCAGTCAGGTTTGTCCGCCATTGCCTGTGCAATCTCTTTGAGCACCGGGTCCGACACCGGCCGGATCACGTCGCTATTGAAGTCAAAATTGATCCCCCAGGTGATCGCCTTGCGATTCTTCGCTAGTTGCTGTTCGATGGTGGGCTTGTCGCTTGGGTAGGTGACACGAACTAACTGCACCTTGAACGAGTCGTCTTGGTGCATATCTTTGCCCATCATCCACGACAGCATGACCGGGGTATTGGGATCATCGAGGATGTACGCGTCGGCGGGCTGGTCGCGCGAGCCGAATTTTCCGCCGCTCTCGATGACCTTCATGTTGGCGCGAACGTGGATTGCCGCCACGTTCACGCGTTCGTCGTTGATGATCAGCGGAAACTGGACGTCGTCGGGCTCGACGCGGGTCAACGTTCCTTTCCACGCAATCAATTCCCACTCGGTCAGAGCGTCCATGTAGTCGTACCAGGCGAAAACCAGCTTGGTCGAACCGGAAGATTTCAGTTCGCTAAATTTGCTCGCGGGCACAAGCTGGCGGGAGACCCCGGGGTATAACCCCGGCGTAAGCGGGTCCTTGACTGATTTGAACGACCAGCCTGTGGAATATGCTTCACCTTCGGCCATATCTTTTGAGCAGACAGTATTGTTGAGGTCCGCATGACCCTTAATGCTCATATCTAAGCCTTCTGCCACAATGCCGTTGTATTCAAAAATGAGAGATGGTTGAGATACGGAACGGATAATGCTGTCGCTTTCCGCATCCGCCAGCGGCAGCGACCATGAGTGCGTCAGGACTGTTCCGGGGCTGAAGCGAATCTTTCCAGCCGCCAGCTTTGCCGGATCAATTTGCCCTCCGGCAGGGCAGGACGGGGCGTTCGTAAGCGTCGAATACGGCATGTTCCGGAGAAGATCCCCCGGCATATCCGGATTCTTCGCGCCGAGATCTTCGAAGATGCTCTTGGCCATGTTGCCCATCGGAGTGGAACTGCCGCCTTCGCTGCCTTGCAGCTTGCCGAGCACCGCCGAGAGCGGATTGTCCGTGTCGCGGCCGGATCCTCCGTCCTTGCTGCTTTCCGAGTGAGTTTCACCGGAATCGCCTGAATCCGGCTGACTCGAAGACGAAGTCTTGGTCGACTTGCCTTCGAGTCCGTTCAGCGCGGCGGTGGCTTTCTGTTTCGCGCGATATCCGAAATATGCGACTCCAGCGACAGCTGCGATGCCGCCGACCAGAAAGATTACGAGGAAAGCGATCAGGATCTTACTGCCTGCACCCTGGGCGGGAGGCGGTTCCTTTGCTTTTAGGGTCGCGAGTTTCTGCGAAGCCGCTTCGCCGCCCGCCTTGGCAGCGTCGCCGGACGTTAGAGCCGACTGCGTCGTCGGGTGTCCGGAAGCGTCAGCCCCAAGCGGCGTGCCGCAGCCTGCGCAAAAACTTTGCCCTTCGTGACTTTGCGTTCCGCAATTTGCGCAGTAGCTCATGGGTTAACTGCCTCCCGGCTTGGGCGTAGCACAAGCGGCTGGAATTTGCGTATCGCCATGGAACAATCGGTCCGACGGCCCTTTCAAGATCGTGCCGACGCGATCGATCTGGTATTTCGTGAACAGGCTCAGCAAATCATTAATCACCTTTACGACAAAACCAGGCAGGGAATATCCGACGCCCGAATCCAGGTAAACCTCGATCGTCGCCTGTCTGCAGGGAAAGGCTATATCGGGCGCCCGAAGAAGCGTTCCGTCGAAGCGCATTCCGACGAACACGCCCGTGTTGAACCCGAAAGCACCAATGCCCACCATGGCTCGAATCGAGGCCGCCAACACGAGCGAATTGATTCCAACGGAGACCCCCTGGATGGAGCGCCCCATGTCAGTTCGAGCTTTCACATCAGAGACGGGGTTCAACTGCCACCCTCCTTTCTCCTTGTAGCCGGCCCAGAGGCCGCCCGTGTATGTGTAGTCTCCTTCCGCGGTAAGGATGGATTGTTTAGCGCTGAAGCCGCTGTTGACGTCCAGCATCATGTTGAACGTCACGCTGAAGGGAATCCCGGCCATGTTTCCGAGCCCTATCGGAATGGTCAGATCGATCGGTACCCACCACTTCTTATGGAAATTGACTTGGAAATCCTTGGTGGTGTGGGAGTCCATGTGCAGGGTCACCCCCAGAGCACCACCCAGATCCATCCCGCAGGTCATGATCTTGCCGCCGACAATGTCGAGTGAGAAATGTAGATGGAGGTCATTGACATCCATCAGCGCCTCGGCAAAAACCGCAAGTCCACCCGGCGCGCCCTTCGAATAGAACTGAACCCCGATATAGGAGGGATTCATTACACCCACCGTTCGAATGTCGTTTACATCAACAGTCGGCGGAGTGCCGGCAGTCTTAGCCGGAGGTTGGGGTACAAACGGCACCTCGGGAAACTGTGGAAACTGCAATCCCGGCACGCCCGGTACTTGTTGGAAAGCGGCGACACGCTGGAGGTGCCTGAATGGCTTCAGCCGCAGAGACGGATCCATATGCGCCACGGCGAACTGCGGTTTTGCCCACCTGTTCCCCAACTTTTGAAAGGTGTCGCGATGGCCATCAGAGTAACTCTCTGCGACGGAGATCGGAGTCCAGACACCATTTCGTATCCGCGACACAACTACGGCACGATCGATTCGCGGCCCGCTTTCCAAGTTGCGTGAACTTTTCTTGTCCTCGGGCTGCGCATCCGGTTCCTGAGGAAAATCGGGGGCAACGTAGGAAATCATATTGTCCGCAGCAATGGGAGAATCCATTTTGAACTTGCCGTTCTTGATGACATCGGTGATCTGAATTGGTCCCAGTATGGCTTTAACCGAATCGCCGTCTTTTTTGAGGCTGATAACGCGACCGACAGCGCGGCCCGTCGCGAAAACAATCTTTCCTTCTTGAAATTCGCTTACGTGTTCTGCATTCGAGTCGAACTCCCACTCCATACCGTTGCTGGAGACTGAGCGGATGGCCTTGTCACCCTGTTCCATCACGATCACATCCGGCTGATATTCGACTTGGCTTGTTCGTTTTGGCGCAATCCCGTATTTCAATTCAGTGTCGGACAAGGAATGAAGATCAATAGGCTGGAGAACGGTCGCCCCGGGAACGGCTCCCCGCCCAAACACATCCTGCGGCAGATAGGATGTGTCGACTGGGGCGTTGTGCGAGGTATTCGCAGGAGCGGTCTGTGTGGGCGGAGGGTCCCTCTTTTTGCACGCGACAGAAAACGCCAGCGCAAGAGTCAGTGAGCATGACAGCGCGTACCGAACCATCAACGCATTGGATCCGGGTTGTTGAGCCTGGAGCAGCATGTGTCAGATCTCTCCTTACAGTGCATCTGCGATTTCCTTCGCTAGCGGCTTAACCTGCTCCATGCCGCAAGGGCAGGTGATGTACATGATTCGAATCAGGGTCTTCCCCTTGCGGACCATCATCATTCCGTCCGCCGATACAAACGCCTGGTCGCCAATGCCCGGAAGCCCTTGCTGAGGCCCCAGATTGCCCAAGACTTTGGCATTGAGTCGCATCTGCGCGTCCGCGGCGTTCTGATCTAATGCGAAAGTGAACACCGGCACTTCTCCTGATGGGTCCTGCTCGGACGCGGGCTTGTCAGCCTGGAACATGCTGAACATTCCGCCAGCGAACTTCTCGGCAATCTCCTGCGTCTTCTTGTCGGCGCCATTGTCGGCCACCATCGCTTTCATGTGTTTCGCGGACATCTCCGCCTGCGTGCCCTTGGCGATATAGGAACAGCCGTTGTCTCCAGGCTCAGTGCGAACGATTTCAACATCAATGGCTTTGCTCACATCTTCCTTGCTCAATAAGTGGCAGACATCACCCATAGATCCGCTGCCGGACTTTGAGCCATTGCTGCTGGAGGCACTTCTGCGAGGGCTGCTGCTCGGGTCGGATCTCGAACTGGAACTCGAGCCGAGGATTTCTTCCGACACCTCGTGATACTTCTGGCTGACTCTGTGCGCAACGTAGTAGACGCCCACCACGCCCGCAGCGCCACCGACAAAGATGATGGCCACTGCCGCAATCCCCAGCTTGGCTAGCGTGCTCATGCCTTGCTTTGGGGCCACGGCCTGTCCTACTGCCAGCACAGCGGGCGGTGTGATAACTGGTTGAGGCACTGCCGGCGTTGCCGGAATCGCCGATGCTTGCGGCGGCCGGACTGGCATGGACGCAGGTTGCGGTTGAACCGATTGGGCTACGCTGCGCGCATCGGCCCCGCACTTCACGCAGAATGGGCCGCTGCCCAGTGGGGTTCCACACTCCACACAAAATTTCGCCATGGTTCAGACTCCTCTCCCTTTGTTCAGAATTGCGGCGGCACTTGTTCGGCCCGTCTACATCGGAGCGCGGACGTTGCCGTATTCGTATCGGTTCGACACATGTCTTTTGCCGGGGCTTGCCGACAGCTCGACGTCGGCTTCTTCGCGCAACGGCAATCCAGTTGTTTTTGAGACCCACACCTGT
This sequence comes from uncultured Acidobacteriota bacterium, assembly GCA_963820895.1. Taxonomy (GTDB): domain Bacteria; phylum Acidobacteriota; class Terriglobia; order Terriglobales; family Acidobacteriaceae; genus Sulfotelmatobacter. The sequence continues at coordinate 237,850 of CAWGBW010000005.1, read as the reverse complement.
GCGTCTTCTTTGGAATGCTCGTTTTCGCCATGTAGCGAATACAGCGTGGCCGCTTGTCCTTCCGTCGAATCGGAGCGGACTAGTTGACACTTGGCATGACTGTTCTTCCGGTTTTGCATCTCTTTCTCGAGAAGCTCCTTCGGGGTAATCGGTCCATGTGTCCAGTTGCTGCCAACCTTCATGTACGTCTTGTCTTGCATGTAAATGAACTCAGTCGCCGTGGCCTTGCCGCCGGATGGGTCCGTCATGCTTGCATAGCTATGGCTCGGTGTTGTGGCCAGCCTGGTCAGAGCGTCATATATAGGCTGGCAGGAATCCTGCGCGCTGGCGGTCGCAGACCAGCACACAGTTGCAGCAACTAAAGCGAATCCAAGAAGGACGGGAAATGCGCGATCGCTTTTCAATTGGTTTCCTCCGGCAGGAATTCTGCATCTGTGCTCGGCTTTCGCCGCCGATGCGCAGGTTTACATCGGCGGCTGAACATTACCGTATTCGAACTGTGCGGAGTTGTGCGCTTTGCCGATTTCTCCTCCCATGTCCACGTCCTGCTCCTCGCGCAACAGTATCCCAGTTGACTTCGAGATCCATATCTGGGCATCTTCTTTGAAGCCCGGGGTTTGGCGGCTAAGGGAATAAACCACAGCGGCCTCGCCTTTGACCGCCTCACTGCGGAGCAACTGGCAGTTCGCTTTGCCGTTTTTCTCGTTTTGCCTTTCCTGCTCCAGGACTTCCGCGGTGGTGACGGAGGTGTCCATCCACTTTCCATTTCCGCGGATGTATTTCTTTCCATGGGTCATGATCGTCTCCGCAGTTCGAGTCTTGCCGCCATTTGCCGCCGTGCTGGTCGTATAGCTATGGCTGGGAGTCGTGATCAATTTCGTAAGCGCTTCGAATACTGGCTGGCAGGAATCCGCGGAGTGTGCCGGTGGCGAATCCAATGCCGTCACTGCAATTGCAATGAGGGCAAATAGCATCGATCTCGAAAAAATCTGCATGTTTTTTCTCCTATCTGTGTTTGGGGGACGCCAGTTAGCCTTTCACGGCTTCGGGATCCGACTCTCTATGCATAGGTGCAGTTCTTTCCAGCAGACTGCCCGAAGGGTGGATGACAATAGGACAACACTGCCGCCAGGTTGAACAATGACTCATTTCTTCCCTCTTCCCCTTGCGAGACGGAACCGCATATCACAGAATGACGCCCGCATGCTCGGCGGCGAATTTACCGACGACCGGCAGCTTGAACAGTTTCTGCTGGTAGGCCTGATAGCATCAGGAAGATCCAGATTCCAAAGCCCGCAAGAGTGAAAATCAACATCAACGGCAAAGCAATTAAGCCGAAGACTCCAGCCGTCAAAGGTGTGAGCACCGCCGAGAGAATCATCCAGACAATCCAAAAGACGATCCATGCGACATTGAAGAAGATCGACTGGAAAGCGTGAAAGCGAACAAAGGAATTCGCCTTGTAGGGATCCAGCACAAGAAACACAATCCCCGTGACGAAGCCGGCGACATAAGTGAGAGCTCCCACTACGTTTGTATCCATCGTTTTCGATCCAGTCTCTCCGGACGGGGACATAACACCGAGCCGTCGCCGAACCCTCGGCTGCCGGCATCGAGACAGCTGCTCTGACTTCTGTCGGTGACCCACAGGTCTGACAGAAGCGACTGTCACCGGCTATAGCGGAGCCGCACGATTGGCAAGAGCTCATCTTTGTCTCCTCAGCGATTCAATTCGGTCGACGGGCTGCAACGAGGGGAATTTGCTTCCAACCGCAGGAATTAGCAAACCAACTGTGAGCAAATTGTGCGCTAACCGTTAATTCCTTGTTTTCTCTGAGACTTACGAACGTTTGATTAACTCGTTCTTAGGCTCATTTCCCGTGCTAAACTCGACGCTCAAAATCCTCGCCCGTCGTATGAAGTCACCTGCTACAGATAATTCTGCCGGCTCCCGAAACAAGCTACAGTTTTGGACTCTACGTGCTTGATCCGGCCAATGGCACCCTGACGCGCGATTCGGTGCGGGTGCGCTTGCAGGAACAACCTTTCCGACTTTTGCTGTTGCTTGTGGAGCGCTCTGGGCAGATTGTTTCGCGAGAAGAGATCCGAAATCGACTTTGGCCGCAAAATACCTTTGTCGAATTCGACAAGAGCTTGGGAGTGGCAGTACTGAAAGTCCGAGAAGCTCTTGGGGATGATGCCAGTAATCCCAGATTTATCGAAACCATTCCCCGCCGTGGCTACCGATTCATTGCTCCCGTTAAGGTCGAGACTTCGCACAGTTCCCAGTTCCACAACTTCAATTGCTGCGTCGCCCGACTGTATCCGTGTCCCGATCCAATCTGGTATGCGACAAAACATTGGTTGATCGTCGCGTGCTCGTGTTGTTGCTGGTGGGCATCGTGTTCTACGTGCTCCGCCAAACGCATCGATCTCCGGTATCCACAGCCCAGGCCGGGACCTCAATTCCGCGAATACACGTGCGTCGTTCCGTCGCAGTGCTCGGTTTCCGCAATTTGCCGGGCCGAACAGAGGACAATTGGCTCTCCTCCGCTTTCTGCGAAATGCTGAATACAGAACTTGCCGCAGGCGGAGAACTCCGCATGGTCTCCGGCGAAGACGTGGCGCGACGTTAAGAGTGAATCTACCCCTCCGAGACGAAGATTCCCTTGGCAAATCGACGTTGCAACGCTTGCGGACCAACCCCGGCGCCGATCGTCGTCGTATCGGGCTCATACACTATGCTTCCCAGCGACCCCAAGCGGAGGATTCGTCTTGATGTGCGGTTCAAGACACTGCGCGGCGGAGAGACGATCGCGGAGGAAGCCGTATCCGGCGACGAGAATGACCTTTTCACTTGGTCGCGGATTTGGGTGGGCAGACTGCGGCGAAGTCTCGGTGTAGCTCCGTTATCTGAGGGAAACGAAATAGCCACACGCGCCGCACTTCCGTCTAATGAAAAGAGCAGCCCGTCTCTACGCCGAGGGACGAGCCAGGCTGTGGGCATTCGACTTCTTTCGGGGCTCGCGACTTACTTAACGGAGCCATCGCTGCGGACCCGGATTTCCCGCTCGCCCACGCAGCTCTGTCTGACGTATGGTGGCACACCGGTTATGACGCAAAAGCTCGCGTGGAGGCTCAGCGGGCCCTGGAACTCTCGAATCATCTTTCCCAAGAACAGCACCTTCTGGTCGAAGGCCAATATCAGAGGACAGTCCAGGATTGGCCCAAAGCGATTGAGACGTATCGTTCTCTATTCCGTCTCTTTCCAGACAATCTGGACTATGGTCTCTTATTCGCCTCCGCGCAAATGCATCTCAGTCGCGTCGGACTCACTGCAGACATTAGCGACTCTGCGAAATCTGCCGTCTCCCCTTGGCGATGACGCGCGAATCGATATGACCGAGGCCTCCGCATGGATCAATAGAGACTTCACCAAGGCTCGTGCCGCCGCGAATCTAGCGATCGACAAAGCGACTGCACAAGGATCACCCGTAATTGTCAGTCGAACGTACGGCATTCTCTGTCAGCAAGAGCCCTCCATAAGTGCATCTGCAGAGGCAATTCAAATCTGCCGAAATGCCCTTGAAAGCCGCAATCGCCGCCAAAGATCCTAACGGCGAAGCCATGATGCGCACCGATCTCGCGGCACTTTATTATCTGCGGGGTGATCTCGCACAATCTGCACAAATGTTCCAGCAAGCAGTCAAGAAATTTCGGCAGGTCGGCAACAGGGACGGCGTTGCCACCGCGCTCAGTAACTTCGCTGACACTCGCCTTTCTCAAGGCGATCTGATGGAAGCGAGGAAACTTGCTGGAGGAGTCCATTCCGGAGTATCAAGCTGTCGATGACAAGGAAGGCGTAGTCCTTAATCTTAACAACTTGGGAGACATCTGGAGACAAAATGGCGAACTCGACAAAGCGGAGACTGCGTACCAGCGGGCGGAAGTTATTGCGCGGAAAATTGAAGACAAGAATGCAACTGCATATGTGCTAAACGGAATGGGCGATCTGGCTTTGGATCGGGGTGATCTTACCTTGGCGCGGAAGCGATACGAAGAAGCTCTTGCGCTCAGGAGTCAAGCCGGAGAAAAACAGAGTGCCGCTGAAAGCCGTGTCTCTTTGGCTAAACTAGCGATCGAAGAAGGCCACGATCTGGACGCCGAAACATCGACGCGTTCGAGTAAAGCACAATTTCATGAGGAGCAACAAGCTGACGACGAACTCAATGCCAGCATCGTGTTAATCGATGCATTACTCGCACAGGGTAAACAAGGCGACGCTCAAAAAGAAGTGGAAGCAGCTCAGCCGCTCGGAAAGGAGAGCCAGAATCGTTTTCTCCGTTTGCAGTTCGACTTGGTCTCAGGCCGCGTCCTTCTGGAGTCCGGACACCCCGAGGCGGCAGGTCCCGTGTTGAGAGAAGTAAACCGCGAGGCACAACGTTACGGATTTGCCGGACTGAAGTTTGCCACCGAACTCGCTTTAGCCGAATTTGCGAACGCGACCAAACATGGTGTGGAGGCCCAAAGGAAGTTCCGCGCCTTGCATACGTCAGCTAGTTCGAAAGGCTTCGGATTGATTGCACGCAAGGCATCCCATGAAGCGTTAACTCTCGGCCACCAAATCGGAACGACCTAAGAGTCCTGACGACGATAAGAAATTCAATGGTGTCCTAGGTGTCCTAGGTTCCCAATCGGTTCGAATCACCCACCTGCAATCACCCGCGATCATCCCGCGTTGCCCGTATTTTCCAGTATTTGGCAGTCCCACGGCAACCTTTGAAGTTGTTGGAAACACTGGAAATCCGAGTTCTGAAAAGGCTGGCGTCGGGGGTTCAACTCCCTCCCTGGCCACCAAATCCTGAAAAATCAATACGGCGCGGACGAAAGATTGCGAAAGTCGCCATGGCCCGTCGGCTGGCCGTGCAGTTGTTCTGGATGATGCGCAAGCAATGGGATTACGAGCAGTTGAACAAGTTCGGTTCGCACGCGGGACAGCCCGGACATCGCCATGGTGTGTAGTCGAACATTGAGCTATTGATTGAGCGTCCCGCTCCTCTTGATGAGAAGAGGAGTTCGAAGTAGTAATCATGATCGCAGTGCGTGACCGAAGAGATGCATGGGTCGGACCGAAAGTCTGAACCTGAAAAAAGATTACGAGCGAGCCTGTGGTTGGTACGGCCATTTCAACAAGAGCGAAATGGCGCTCTTCTCCGAGAGCACGGATAGGTACGCTCGAAAGTTGCTTGACACCGCCGGCATTGTCAGAGAAGCGATGTTTCAACAGTGGAGACGCTCGTCGAGCATGAGAGGTGTTCGCGGGCTATTGTCACCCCATCCCGAGTCTGACTCGTAATTTCCTCCGCCTGTTCACAATTGAACAGTTTTTCCGTCTTGGGAGGTCGCATCATGCCGTCAAGACGTTGCACGATGTGGCTGTGAAAATTGAGGGAACTGACTCTCTCGACTGCCCCCGTTCCATGTCCCACATGTGGCGCTCATGCTTGGCAGAACTGCGAAGCCATCCGTGTTCGTTTCCAACGAGGTCGACTTCCGCCACACTTGGCAGCAAAACCAAACCACGAAGGAGACTGGCGATGAACCACGCCAAAGTACAAGAGATCACGGCCGCGAGTTGCACGCTTCTAAACCAACAAACTCTGATTATGTCGAACCCCGCGACGGTCCGCATCGTCGAGATGCCCCAACCAGAAATGGACGCATATCAAACAAGAAACGATCGCCTCCGCGAACTTGGCGAGGAATTGAACAAACTTGACGGCAGGATCCTCCGGGCTTACCGATTCCACTCGGTTTGGATCATTCAGATTCCGAGCACCCCTCCACGCATCTCTTCTTGGATTGCCTCCCACTGGAGACTCGGTGCGGCGGTCACTCGTGCTTTCCGAATTGCAGTCGCGTCCAGACAATCCATTGAGACAGATGAGACACGCGCCGAACGTGCGCAACGAACGAAAAAAAAGGAAAAAGAGGTTCGAATCCTCGCTGACAAAATTTTAAGCTATGGACACAGCGTCCATCGCCGCTACCCGAGCGGGGAGGTAGTGGTTGCCGAGGATGATTTGGCAGCACTGCTTCGAAAGCACCGGGATACGGTCGGTAGGGCGTTGAACCTCCTGCTTGGCGAGCAGAAGGTCCAGAAGGCTCCGCTCAGTGGGTATTGGAAGCTGAACGACTGATTTGTGAAACCCAGTTAGGCGTACCTTGTCGTCAATTGGTTCCGCACTCGAAAAGGAACTGAAGGCAGCTACGTAGCGCAGGAAGCGATTCTACCGTATTGCTGGTGGGCCTTAACACTCAAATTTAGACTTCTTTCGATTCACTTCACATCTGAAGCGTTTGAAACTGACCGGAAGATGAGTGTAATAGCGATATTTCGCCACCTACGCAACCGACTCAGATTCGGAAAGGACAATGGTCAACAAATTACTCCAAATCGACGCAATGAGACCGTTTGGCGATCCGATATGAAGTAACCAGGTGCATAATCTCCAACTGCTCCGACTGTTTCATCAACGTTACTTCGTCACGACAAACTGCGGATTGCTGTTCAGCGTTTCAGAGGGGGTAACAACGGAAATTTTGCCGGTAGTCGCACCCGAGGGAACCGTTGCCGTGATCTCGGTATCCGAAACGACCGTGAATGTCGCGGCCTTGCCGTTGAACTTCACGCCGGTCGATCCCGTCAGGTTGTTGCCGAGGATGATCACCTTCTTCCCGACCCGCCCTGCCGCGGGCACGGGTTCCACCAACGGGCTCAGATCATTCGAAAGGCGGTATATCGTGCCAAAGCCACCGATGCCGGGACCGTAGATCGTGGTTCCGTAGAAATTGCCGTCCGTGGCCTGAAACAGCGGGCCAAGCGCAGCATAGCCATTCTCATTGCCGAAGAAGTTGTGAAGCGAAGTGACCGCGCCTTCCGGCGTAATTTTAAAAATCGTGCCCGAAAGATTGGGGCTGTCGTCCTGTGCTACTCCATAGAAATTGCCGTCGCTTGCCAACGTTAGTCCCCCAGCGGGATTGGCGTGAGTGTTGTCGAAGCTCGCCAGCTGGATGTACTGATTAGTTGAGGTGAGTTCGAATACGGTCCCTCCGCCTGCTGTGAATTGCGAGGCATAGCGGCCGCCGTACGCGGTTGTGCCGTAAAAGTTGCCGTTGGCACTCTGCACGATCGAGAATGGATCTGCGCCGGTGTGACATATCTCGAAACCAGCATTGCAGAAGTTGTAGAGCACTTTGTAGACACCTAAAGCTGTCAGTTCGTATACGACACCGCCGCCTCTGGTCCCACCGCCGTAGGCTGCACCATAAAAATTCCCGTCGTGGCCTTCAATGGGCGGAGAGAACGGAGTCTCCCCATCGGCGCAATTCGCCCGCGAGCAAAACGTGTACAGCAACTTAAATTTGCCGGCCGGGCTAAGTTGGAACACCACGCCACCAGCGTACTTCCCTCCGACGTCGGTTGCGCCGTAGAAGTTCCCGTCACTTGCTAACGTCAGCCCCATCGGCGACTGTCCATCAGTGCACGGTAGGGAAAGGCAGAAGATATGGAGGACCGTGATCTTGCCGTCGAGCGTCATCTTATAGATGACCCCCGAGCCAAATATGTAGGCAGCGTCGCTCCCTCCACCCGCCGTCGCTCCGTAGAGGTTCCCATCACTTCCGAGGATGGGGGCTGCAAAAGGAAATGCCCCGTCGGCGCACTTGGGTTGAGAGCAGAAACTGTAAATCGTGCTGACGTCCCCAGAGGGCGTCATCCGGAAGACAGTCCCTTCCCCGTTCGCGCCACCTATGTCGGTTGTGCCATAAAAGTTCCCGTCCGTCGCTTGGACGACCGATCCTTCTGGACTCGCACCGTTAGCTCCATTGAAATCGGCGAGATAGCTGAAGGTCTGTGCCTGCGCGCTTATCGTCAAGCTGAAGGTAAAGACTGCGCATGAGATTGCGAGAGTAAAGGTAAGAAGAGATTTTTTCATCGGGATGACCGTCGTTAGGTGCCATACAGCTGGCGGCACCAGAAATGATTAAAGCTGGTGAAGCCAATGATCCTGGGGTTGGAGCGCTAGAAGCTGCTTCTGGCAAGAATCGGCGTTTCACTTGGGGTGTTCAGCCTACTTCGCGTGGATTCGGCTGTCAAGTTCAAAAATGTAAGCAGCTTATCTGTCTAGCGTACGGTGCTTACGAGACATCGCTTCACAGAGTCCATAGCTGTCGCTATCAGGCGATTTCACTCATTGAGCTGACGGTAACGCCAACCAGTCCAAGCCTGTTCAGACACTTTCGACTTATCCAGCTTGATCTTCGATTCGTATCGCTTCTAACACTTTTCGTTCGGTGATTCCGACATCCCGAAATGCCAGTGCGCCGCTGTCTGAGCTGCGCATCGTCACTGCTAAGAGGTGAAGGGGAGTCACTTCCTTGCTTTGAACCTGCTTCCTCAAATCGCTTGCAGCAGCCAGTATTTCTCCAAGGTCGGGAGAGATCGGCATATCTTGCGACTGGGGAATGGGTTGAGAGAAAGGTTGGGACTGGTGGATTCTTTCCAGCACTCTGGTTGCGGCGTCCGGTGCCAAGAATGGCTGATGCTTCGGCAAAACCATCAACTCACCCGTCATGCCGAGTTTGGCAAAAGCGGTGGGAATCGCGTCCTGATCCTCAATTATCAATCCGGCAATTAGGTCGTCGAGGTCGAGCATTTTAGCCCCTCGTGCTCCCGATTCGAGGCGTGCGAGGAAAAGGACTACCTTGCTGCGAGCTGAATACTCTTCACACATCGCTGACATTGTGCCGCTGATTCGCCTGTGGGGGTTGTAGGGAGGATAACTGTTGAAATCAGATGGGATGAGTTCTACATGCTCGATCGAGCACAACGGCCAATGAAAACGAGTTAGGCTATCGGAGCCGTGGACGTACGAGGTCGTTCGCCTTAGTGGAGCCTGAGAGCCCGCGGATGAGTTTGACCCTGGATGCCGTTGAGAACAACGGACTGTCGCCCTCTCTTCGGAGAGGAGCACGCGAGGGAGACTTTCGCGATTTGTGCATCCTTACGTCGCACGGCGGAAGGAGACAGCTATGGAAGTTTTGTATCCGCGGTGCTGCGGGCTGGATGTGCACAAGTCCTCCATCACTGCTTGTGTTCTGATAGCGCAATCGGGCAAACCGCTGAAGCACATTCGCCGCTTCGGATGCACGACCCGCGAGCTTCGAGAGTTGGTCGTGTGGTTGCAGGGGTTTGGCGTTGAGCACGTGGCGATGGAATCCACGGGCGTTTATTGGAAGCCGGTGTGGAACGTTCTCGAAAGTCATTTTCAGATCGTTCTGGCAAACGCCCAGCACATCAAGGCAGTTCCGGGACGCAAGACGGATACGAAGGACTGTCAGTGGATCGCGGAACTTTTGCAACACGGACTGCTGCGGGGCAGCTTTATACCCCCGTTGGTGATTCGCGATCTGCGTGATCTCACCAGGGCACGAACTAGCTTGTCGCAGGAGCATTCTCGTATCGCAAGCCGGATTCAGAAAGTGCTCGAGGATGCCAATCTCAAGCTCGCAAGCGTTGCCAGCAATACTCTGGGTAAGAGTGGCAGAGCGATTCTGGCGGCTATCATCGGCGGTGAACAGAGCTGCGAACGACTTGCGGACCTCGCTCTTGGGCACCTTCGCGCCAAGATCCCACAATTACAGGCAGCGCTAGAAGGCCAGGTGCGGGATCATCACCGCTTTCTTTTACAGAGCTTGCTTCGCCAACTGTACTTTATCGAAACTGAAATCGAGTTGTTAGACGCTCGACTCGATCAGCTCGGGCAACAGCACCTGGACTTGGCGGAGGCGTTGAATCGTTGGGTGACGGTTCCCGGGGTGGATCGTGTGGCGGCTTGGAGTTTCATCGCAGAGATGGGAGCAGATGTTAGTCAGTTCCCAACTGCAGCACATCTTGCTAGCTGGGCAGGGGTGTGTCCCGGAAACAACGAGAGTGCAGGCAAGCGGATCAGCAGCAAGATCCGTAAAGGCAGTCCCTGGTTGCGTCGTATGGCGTGTCAATCCGCATGGGCTGCGGCTCGCACGAAGAACACCTATCTTTCAGCTCAGTTTAAGAAGCTTGCTGCTCGTCGAGGCAGAAAGTGCGCCATCATCGCCGTTGCCCATAGCATCCTGGTGATCGGATATCACCTACAACGGAAGCGCTGCGCCTACACCGATCTGGGCAGCAATTACTTCGACCGACTCCACGCAGAGGGTTTGAAGCGATACCTAGTCAAGCGTTTAGAGAGCCTAGGACACTCAGTCACTCTCCAGCCGCGTATCGCCTGAGCCAAGTGTTTTCGAGGGAGAAGGCCGGTCTCCGGACGGGATGCGGGGTACTCTCCCAAGTTATCGACGTGCTCAAGGCACAGATAAAAAGGAGACCGGCAATGAAGAAGGTTAGCACCGCAGTGGCGAAGCAGAGCGGGAATTTTTCTCAACCGAAACTGACGATCGGTCTGGATCTGGGAGATCGTTCCAGCTGGTATTGTCTGCTCGACGAAGTGGGCGAAGTGCTGCGGGAACAGAAGCAGGGTACGACTCCGAAAGCAATGAAGGAAGTGTTCAGTGCGCTGCCGCGCTGCCGCATCGCGCTGGAGACGGGAACGCATTCGCCCTGGATCAGCCGTCTGCTCACCACGCTGGGGCATGAAGTGATCGTGGCGAATGCGCGCAAGGTGCGGCTGATCGGGGAGAGTCGCAAGAAAGACGATCGGCTGGATGCGCAGACGCTGGCGCGGTTGGCCCGGATCGATCCGGAGTTGCTATCTCCGGTGAAGCATCGCAGCGCACAGGCACAAGCCGATCTCATGACGATTCGGGCACGGGCAGGCTTGGTGCGAGCCCGGACTGCGCTGGTGAACACGGCCCGTGGACTGGCCAAGAGCTACGGCGAAAGATTGCGCGGCTCCGCCACTTGGCCGTCATCACCCGGTACAGATCTTTGCGTTCGGTACTGGCAGGTCTACATCCTTCTCAAAAACCTTATAGGGCTTCTCGAACGGGACATCGGGCAGCTTAGGCATACTGATACCAAGAACCTTCGCGTCCGCTTTAATCTGTCCTTCCACATGCATGGTGAACCTCTGGCACGGCACCAGGCTCAGATTGCCGGAGTGGGAAGCGGTCGTGGAGATGATCACCTGGAAGTTCGCGGCGGCCCCGGTCTCAAGTACATTCTTGACCGCTTTCTTGATGTAGCGTCCGATCGTCCTTTTCTCCAGCAGTTGAGCGGCGTAGTTGGCAACGGAGTCGGGAACGACTTCCACAAATTCTTCAGCCCCGGTCTTCAGCTCAAACCGCGGCAGGGCAACGGCCACCACGAGGCCGAATGCCGCCAGTGGCGAATTCGCCGTCGAGGTCTGAATCGAGGAATCCGCGGTGGCCTGGCTCGTGTTCTGGCCTTCGGCAGACCCGTTGCCCGAGGTGACACTCAGTCCGGTCACGCCGTTGTAGTCAACGTGAAACGCGCCCTTTGCGATCTGAAGCTTCGTAGTGAACGCAGGATGAAATAAGAGCGCCTCGCCGATCTCCAGTGTGAATGGAATTCCTCCGATGATTAAGGGCGTCGTCATCAGCGAGGGCAGCTTGATTCGTTCCTCTCCCATTTCCTTCGGCTTTTCCCCGGGAACGCCAACCGTCCAGTCGAAATCGACGGTCCCATTGACTTTCTTGTTGGAAAAATCAAAACGGCTCATGTTCCCGCCGTTCACTGCCATGGAGAGCGAGGTTTCGAAGTTCTGGATGTAGCCCTTGCCGGTCAGGTCGGCGTCAATGTCGGCAACGCCAAAGAGTCCGCCCTTTCTCTTGATATCCACCTGAAAGTCCAGCCGATCGGGACTGAACTTGGGAAGGAACTTTGTGTCCCATCCATCTTCTTCCTTCTCGGTCGGCGCCTCGCCTCCACCTTCATCCGCATAGACGCGCGGTTCCACGAGTCCCCACCCTCGTTGTGCCAGTTCCATCGCACGCGGCATTCGAGGGTGCGCCAGCGCGGCCTTGTTCCGCATCTTCTGCGCATGAAGCTCCTGGAAGTTGATCGGCGCGTGCCACTCGATGTCCGCATCCTTGAGAAGCTCTGTGAGAGAGGCCGTACCCGTTCCCACAATCAGCCGCGAACCATCAGTGGCTACGGCTTGAATGCGCTTGAAGGTCAGGCCTTCGAACAGAACCACCTTGCCGGGAACCAGCTTGTCTCGCACTTCGGCCACGTTATCGAAGAAATAGATGTCGTGATCTTTGTTGACGCCGCGCGCGGTGCGCTTCACCGTGTCGGCATCGATGCGCACGACGTTATCCTGGAAGGTCGCCCGAAAACGGGTGCCCGGCAGTGTGGTGAGGTCGATCCCCCATGCAACATTCATGGGCTTCCCCCCAGACTCCTTCTGCTGCGACACGACAGGTTTTGGTGAAGAGCTACACGACAAGACCAACAGCGTGAGAGGAAACAGCAGAAGAGTGCTGGCCGGCATCGATGCTTTCATCGCAATTCCTTTGCTCATTCGGACGTCGGGGGCCCGCTCTTGTGACAAGTCGCCCAAGACAGTACATCTTGCACTGAGCGTTTACAAGTTCCTTGGGTTTTCGTCTGGATTCCGCTGTGCCGTGGAGGAGGAAACGCGAGTCGCGTCAGAAAAGGACAGACCTGCGATAACAGCCGTGCGATGAACTCTAGTCTCCGCACTCTGGACCGCGAATTCGGATGGGACAAATCTGAAAAGGATTGTCGTCGCTCTGATGACGGTCGGCCAGTCGATCTATGTGGCAGTATGTTGGCAAAAGGCGAGAATGCCCGGGGGGCGATGGACACTAGAATGGAGACCTGTAGAAAACGGGTTACCTGCCCTAATCTGCTTGGCTGACCGAGAGCCACCTGTCATCACGGACTGTTATTTGGTTCCGAAACTTATTTCGTCAACACCAAACGCGATCCTGCTCACGAAGGACCACCCTCTGTTACAACGGGAAGGCGTCTCCAATCACTCGATCAATTCTATGACGCGGCGAGGGAATAGTTCAGAAAGATCACGCCATTTCAGGGCGAATCATTCGGGATGATCTGATCATAGACGCAGGAGGAAGAATCATTCGTGTTGCAGGCAAGGGGATTGATCTCTCTCCTGTGCAGGTCGATTCTTGCAAGTCTCGTGAGAAAGGCAGGAAAGGTGGTCTCCAGCCAGAGCTTCAGGCGGTCGCAATGGCGACTTCACGCTGGAAGGGTATTCGACTCCTCGACCCCCGAAGGTCATCTGCCTTATCATATGCACCGATTACGTAGCACGCTAACGGACGGCGTGGACGCGGGCGCTGCTTGCCTGATGAGCGCTCCGGCCCAAGGCATCGCCACTGAAAGCACAAAGCCGCAAGCACTCAACGTCAGAATCGCTAAGCGTCTTCGTGTCGTTCGCATCGCCATTTTCAAGCATTTCAAGGCTGGTATCCTCTGCAATTATGAGATGCCGGTCGGTAGTCAGACGATCCTCGTATGCGCGTTCCTTTCAGCTCGCAGCTCGGCCTCGGATCAACTCAAAAATCATCGTGATCAGTTCATTTCTTGTCCGAGCGGCGTCCGTGCGCTGTCTGGGGCGCTGAGTTGAAGTGTTGGCAATTTTGAGGTGCGGTGGCATAGGAATCGAGCGGGCCTCCAACATCTGCGTTTCGGATTCGATTCGAGAGAGTAATCGGACATTTTGAGGTAGTTCTAGGCGATCACTTCTCCTCGAGAGTGAGGGCGTAGATATCGTCGCTTCCAACATCGCGAAGCACCAGCGGGGCGTCTGTCGGATCCAGACTCATCGAAAAGCCGACCAAACCGGTCAAGTGCCACTCCCCCAAGTCGGCGACTTGCTCCGGTTTTCCGCCCGTGACGGGAATCCTGAACACACCCTGGTCGCGCCCCGTATGCAGGAAGTAGATAAACCGGCCATCCCGCGAAAAGCTGGGAAATTGCACGTCGCCGTTTGCGGTCAGCGCAGTCCATCGCTGCGTTTTCAGGTCGAAGACCTGCAAGTTGGAGGCGTTTCGGTCCAGTCCGGCGATATACCTTCCATCGGATGACCAGCGCGGGGAAAAGAAGCCAGTCGATCCGGGGATCGTTTCGATCCGTCCGGCTGGACACGTCCAAAATGCACAGTTTGAGCTCTCTCGTCGGAAGCCTTTCCCAGCATAGACAACTCTTGTTCCATCGGGAGACCAGTAGGGATCGGCGTTGCGAGCAGCCTCTTCGGGTAACAGCCTTCGTGCGCTGCCCCCTTCGGCAGGAATGACATAAATCTCCTGAGTCTCTTCGCGGAGATCGGTGAAAAGAATCTGCTTCGAGTCAGGCGACCACCGTGGATTGACCACAAGCACAGGTGGTTGTGAAAGCTGCACGCGGTTGCTTCCATCCCGGTCGGCCTTCCATAGAACACCTTCGGGGAATGAGACGTAGGCCACGGACTTTCCATCGCTGGAATAGGACACAAATTCGGCGGAGATCCCGCCGAGGAAAGGTTGTAAACCACCGGTCTTGGGGTCAATTCGTGACAGCTCGCCGCGCGGGGTCCGACCATCCGCGAAGATCTTCTTTCCATCCCGGCTTGAACGTGGCCCGCCCCAGATGATTGGCCCCGTTGTCAACCGGACCGGAAGGGAAGGTGGCCGACGGAACAGCCCGCGCCGCTCATCGAGAGCCCATATCTGGCTGCCGGTCGACCCGCTTTGCAGATTGAAAACATAGAACTGCCCATCAGGCGTCCAACTGCCGCAACATTGAACACCCGGCTCATGCCATTCGGAAAGGAGCGGATGAAGTCCCGAACCGTCCGATGCGATCTCCCACAGCAGACCGCCCCGGTTGAACCGGATGACTCTTCCGTTTGGCGACCATTTGAACGAAGCGGGGAACGGGCCTACAGTCGCCAATTTGCGGGGTTCAGTTCCATCGTTCCGGACGACGAAAACCTCGCCCTGGTTTGTGGAATAAACTACGGACTCCCCATTGGGCGAGAATGCGCCATCAAGATTCCCCACCCGTCTGGCCGATCCTCCCAGGATGGGCACTACCCAGAGAGAACGGTCGACGGGATAAACTCGGACCAGGGCATTGGAACCGTCAGGAGACAGGTCCACCATGTAACTGTGGGCTCCTGGCACGGTAATTGGAAGAGGGACAATCTCGCCGCCGTTGACTCCAACCTGGGCAATAGAGGCTGGCGACATGTAGGAGAAATAGAGCCTTGTTCCGTCCGTCCCACCCAGACTTTTGCTGCGGCCATCGTGGGTGATCTGGGTGTATTCCGTGATGCGCGGCGGCGGAAGCGGACGGCTCAGATACCAAATCCCACCCGATAACAAACCGGCCGCCACAGCACAGGCAGCCAGCACCCACTTCCACCGTATTCGCCCAGTTCGTCCGGCTGCATTGTGCGCTGCCGACTCCGTCGCAAACCCGGCCTCCCCGCCATCGGCAGGATCAGGGGACTGCCGCAGCAACACCCGAGGCACCCTCCGCGATCTCCACCGGGCTGATCAACCGGTAATCAGCAGTCGGAACAGTCTCGATGAACCGCGGCTCGTGATGGGTCGTCGTCGAGTACGCGAGTTAAGCCCTCCTCGATCGTCGCGGCAGTGGCAGTGAGCGGCGCGACTCCCGGCGGGGATGCGTTCTCCTGCTCGCGCGATACCGGCACGATGAAGCGGTACCCTCTTCGCGCGAGAGTCTCGATATAGCGGGGGCTTTCCGGCGAGTCCTGCAGCGCATCCCGCAGCCGCTTCACGGCCGCATTGATGCTGTGGTCGAACTCGACCACCGTGTTATTGGGCCACAGCTTGTTGCGGATCTCTTCCCGCGAAACGACTTGACCCGGGCGCTCCAGCAATTCGACGAGTATTTGAAAGGGCTGTTCTTGGAGCCGGATTCTGTGGCCGTTCTTACGCAGCTCAGCGGCTCGAAGATCGAGTTCAAACGCGCCAAAACGAATCGTGGAAGGCGGAGAAGCGCGGCCATATGGAGCTTCGTGTTCCATGTGCGACGGCCGCATCCAGGTGGCCACGGTGAAAGTCTAGCACATTTTTCTTGCACATCTTTCTTACCTGCCCTAAACTACGCCGTATCAGGCAGATGCCGTCGTGACTTATTATGTCGCCTGCATATCATCGCGGTTGCATCGACACATTCGCCGCGGCAACCTAACGTCGCTACTGCGGCGTGCCAGTACCGGCTGGAAATAGTAACTGCAGGTGCGAGCGGAAATTCATTTGAAGATAAGGCGAGCCTTGAGTCTCCAGCGCAACGCAACCCTTCACCCTGCCATATGGCGAATTTGTCAGGCAACTCAGAGCCGATGCACCGGATTCCGGAAACCGTAGAGCTTGCTCAGACCTTAAGGAGGTCTCCATGAAAAACAATTCAATTCTGAATAGCCTCGTCTTAGCGAAAGCAAACGCAAAACGCTCAGGCATAGCTCTGTTGCTTGGACTCGCCACGTTCTCAGTGGCCGTGGGTGGCATGAATTCAACCGCTCGAGCTCAAGACGCGATACCCGCACCCGTCCGGGGAACATGGCTCAACACCGTCACTCGCATCAACCAAGGTGGGGCAACGTTCACCGCTCTGGTTTCGTTTGCCGGGGGTGGTGTTTGGCAAGCGACGGGTTCAAATGATCATCAGAACGGTGGTGTTTCGACGCTGTTCGGGAGCTGGAAGCACATTGGAGAGAATCTCTACAGCTCGAGAGCATACTTCTTTGCCTATGATCCAAGCGGCAACCCGGTCGTCCTCCTGAGAGTCGATCAGGTCCAGAGGCTCAAAAACAAGAACCAACTCGAAGGAACGGGTCAAGGTCTACGTCTGCTCGCTTCAAGGCAAAGGCCAAGACTGCGTGAGAACCCCGGAAGTAGATATCACGTTCACAGCCGACAGAGTCGTGCCCCCAAACCAGTGACGGTCCAACGCCAGCGGCGGATCTTTAATGGAGCGATGAAGTCAAGAAACATTTGCCGCTATAGAGAGGACCGGGGAGACCCGGCCCTCTCTTCTCTGCTTCTCTGGCCGAGAAATGGTTCGTTCACCTTCCGAAATCGAGGCTGAGCATGGGAGCCAAAATTGCTTCGCTTCTGTCCGAATTTGATCTAGATATTTTGAGTCGATCACTCTACGTATTCACGGCACGTTTTGTCCGTCGGGTCCACCACTCCCGCGTCAGGCATCATGGAAGGGCCGGGCACTCCCGCCCACCGCGTAGACGCCTCTATGCCGATGAAATGGAACTCACCCACCTCGATATCTCGGCGCGCAAGCAGTCCGCGACTGTTCTACTTGTGCACGTGCGCCCAGCTTCCATCTTTGATATGGAAGCGCAGGTCGACAAACAGGTAGCAGCACCGGCTGAAAACGAGAACGCCCAACGTGCACCGAGCGAAACATTCGCTCAATAAGAGTGCGGATGGAAGGATGGCGTCAGTGGAGCCGGTCTTGCTTACCCAGAACCGTGGCTACCGAGCGTTGTCTAGCTTGACACGGTGGAGCAGGTCTGTAAAACGGGGGTCGGCGCGCAGGGGATCAAAGAAAGGATGAACTCTGAGCCACAGCAAAATGCTTGACTGCTCCTGGTAGGCGCGCTCAAGCCAGGCAAATGCCTGCTCGGAGTCGCCGAGTCCTAAGTATGCGTTCACAAAGGCGGCAGCGGGAACGTAACCTGCTTGCTCGCGTTTTTTCAATTCCGCGAGAAGCCGAAGTGCTTCTGTCCGTCGCCCAGCGTGGGCATACGCCCTGACCAGCACACCGATGGCTCCTGGGCTACGGTCCATAATGGAAACCGTTTTTTCGAGCACATGTATCGCTTCCTCGGACTGGCCATTGGCGATCAGCGCGAAGCCCAAAAACCACAGGGCTGTGGCATCGTTCGGTCGAACTGCCAGCACGCTGCGCAACTCATGTGTGGCTTCGTCGTAGCGGCGAGCGTTGAACAGAATCCAAGCGATTTCGGTGCTAGCCCTCCCTTCCGGATCAAGCTCACGGGCCCGCAGCGACCAGGTCAGTGCTTCATCGGTGCGCCCCTGGGACAGAAGCCATCCCGCAAATGCGAGGTGCGCCCCGGCGTCGTTTGGGTTCAAGTCAAGGGCGCGCTTGAATTCACCCTCGGCATTGCTCCATTGCCATTGTTCCTCGTATACATCTGCCAGCAGGGCATGTGCTTCAGGAAGAGAAGGATCCAGTTCAAGCGCTTTTCGAGTCGCGCTGATCACTTTCGGCTGCAGTTCGATCGGAGGAGCCCCGCCGATGCCGCTTGAGCCGAGTTGAGTGTACGCGGTTGCCAAACCAACGTAAGCCGGCGCAAACGTAGCGTCTTCCCCGATCGCCTCTTCAAAGTAGGTAATGCTCTCTTGGATCTCAGCCCTGCTGTTCCTTTTGGCGAACTCGCCTTTAAGGTAAGTCTCATAGACTTCAGGCGAGACATGACGTGCGGCGACAAGCCTCTCGCGTTCCTCCCCGGTGACCGTAACCTCCACTCTGCGAGCGATGGATTGTGCCACGTCGCTCTCCAGACTGAGGACGTCCCCCAGTTCGCGGTCGTAGGCCTCGGACCAAAGGTGCTCGTCGGTCGCACCGCGAATCAATTGGGCACTGACGCGAACGCGGCCACCCTCCCGCATTACCGAGCCTTCGACAAGGGCATCGACCTGCAGCATTTTAGCGATCTCCGGCAAGGCCATGCGTGTGTCTTTGAAGCCCATCACCGACGTGCGAGAGATGAGGCGCAGGCCGCGGATCATGGATAGGCGTCCGATAACTGCCTCGGTCATGCCGTCGGCAAAATATTCCTGTGCCGGATCGCCAGACAGGTTTTTCAGAGGCAGTACCGCCAACGAACGAATCGAGGAGGCAGGACGGCGGAAACGAGCGTAGGTGACCGCCAAGCCCAATGCCAAGCACAACAGCACACCGGCCGCTATATAACGCCGCGGTTTTCTGCTTTTGATTTTCCCGACTGGCTCCGCGAGCAATAGCAGCCGGTACCCTTTCCTGGGGACCGTCTGAATAACGTGGGGATCCTTAACATCATCCTGCAAGGCTTTGCGGAGTTCCGATATGCAGCGGGTGAGTACGTCATCGGTGACGAAGGTCTCCCCCCAAACTCTGCGAATCAGCTGTTCTTTGGAAACCGTTTCCCCTGAGTGCTCGACCAGACAAACCAGCACATCAACCATCTTGGGTTCAAGACGCGTGGTCTTGCCATCATAGGAGATGGAGCTCTGGCTGGGCTGAACGAGCCACGAACCTAAACGAAATTCGCCCGACATTGGACCTGCCCACGCTGTAAATGACTGAAGTATAACGCCCTCAGCTTCACCTCGGAAAAGAATCACCCCGCCCTCGGTTTCTCCTCAAGATTCTCTTCCGTGACTCCTGCTACTCCCGAACAGGCGCATTTCGCTGGGCGAGGCGAATGGTGAACCCGAGACCACCGCTGCTCTCCTCTATTGGCTTTGCGCCGCTTTGCCGAGGAGGTCCTATGAGACGAGTGACTCTTGCAGCAGCGGTTCTTGCAGCTGGTGTGGCGCTGCAAGGTGTCTCGGCCACAGGCACCACAAACGAAATACCCTTTAAGCTCTACCGAGGCTACGTAATTGTGGCTCGTGGCTCTGTCGGAAATTTGAAAAACCTGAATTTCTTGATTGATACCGGAACCGTCCCCAGCCTCCTGGATGGGCGAGTCGCGAAGAAACTCCGCCTGACGGGTACCGTCGAAGGAGTCTCGATATTCACCTTCTCCCAGACGATGCCGCAGGAGGCAGAATGTGTGACCACGCGGGACGTAAATCTGGGTCCATTTCATGCCAATGTGTTGCCAGCTGTGGTGCGTGACCTCTCGTACTAGAAGAAGCCTTGGGAACCAGAGTGGACGCCATCATCGGGTTCGCCCTCCTGAACCAGAGCGCGTTCACGATCGACTACCAATCCAAGAAAATTACAGTCGGCCCGATCGATCCTTCGCTCGCAACGATACCGTATGAGGCTTATCACGGGTTCCCTCTGGTCGAAATGAAGATGCGGCAGCGGAGCCTTCGCCTCCTGGTCGACACCGGCGCGTCTGATCTTGTGCTCTTCCAGAGCGCTACGCGCGATTGTTGGGACCCCATTCGGATCATAGGCACCCAAACCGAGTCCAACATGAGTGGCGACATCCGATTTCAGCTTGTGAAAGTCGCAGACGTTTACCTGGGCTCCATGCCATGGGGCACACGAGACGTTTTCATCTTGGCGGACAGCGGGGGGAACCAGCCAAGCGAACTACAGGGTTTGCTTGGCGTGGCCTCACTGAAAGCGCGGCGGGTTGGCTTCGACCCCGAACACAACATTTTCGCTTGGGACTTACAGAGCGGGCTGCAGCTCGCAACACCTTTAAACATGCACAACTCCTCCAGGCGGAAGTAATAGAGCAGCACTTCGGAGCGAGCGTCATAGCCCATCATGATCAGAAGAGTGCATGAGGAAAACGCATCCGAACATCAATCGTGTAGACGCCGTCCAATTCGACTCGAACATCAACTCCTCCGTCCGCTGCGTTTTGATTTCCTCCCATGTCACGTGTTTCGCCGACAGGCCTCTCTCCCGTAGTTCCGATTCACAAAGGAGACCAACCAGCGTGAGGAGCCCGCGCGGGTTTAAAACCCGATCCCGCTCGATTTCCGTGATTGGCCCAATGGCGGCGCGAAGAAACTTTGGCCTCGAATTAGAACAGTCTACGAAGTGGATGGAGCTGCATCATCGAGTCAATCAGCGCATCGCCTTCGTTTCATCAATTGTGGGCGCTACACAATCCTACGATTGCTCTTCTTTCGCCCCTCGCGCCTCATTTCTGCGACGGTGAAACTCGCGGTCAAATTGTCCGACTGTGGCGAATCCCCTTTCTCCGACCTGCAGCACTTTCGCGACATGTGCAAAGGCTGGATGCGATGGATCGAGGTCTTTCTTCGCAAGTTCAGAGTAGCCAACGATCGCCATGAGGCAGTTCCTGACCTCAAAGATCAGCCCTCCGGTGATTGACGCAAATTCTTCGATTGTGAAGCCGCGTATCGGGTCGTCCATAGTCTCCTCCAAAACTCATTGAGTTTTTCGGCAAGCCGCCCCTCGGATCAATCTTGGCTTCCTCGTTTTCCAGTGGCCAAAACCCGGACAGATACAACGTCACTTTCTGGGCGGACAGTTTTCGGATATTGCATGTGCCTTGCATCGTAGCAACAGTCGCGACAGCTCCTCATCGATGAGCGATATATCGTCGTTAAAATCATCGACCTCAGTTGTGCACGATGGTGCTGCTTCCACCGGCCACTTACTTGGCTACTCGCGTTGCCCGAGTGAGTCCGCCGAAACACAGAAGTCTGGAGCCGAGATGCGAGGCGTCCATCTTCCCTACACACGATTAAGCAAAGCGCTGAATGCCTAGACATGGCAACGACTTAATGACCGCCGCCGCGGTTCCGAATCGCTGGCAGTGGCGTGAGGTGAAGACGTGCGAGGTCTCTAAGGCGGCGCACCACCGTGGCTACGGTTCTCACGACGAAGTTCGGCCGCTTACCCGTCGACGCGGTGGTGAATCATGGTTGGACACTCACCGCATCAATGTTCGTCCCAGTCAAAATCTGAGGAAACCTTAGCGGGAAGACTCTTTTCTACGTCACACGGCCTTCAGCGCGTTGTCGACCGCGGGGCAGTTCACGGCAGAAGACCGTAAACGACCACGAAGTTGTTCGAGGGCACATAAACCCGACCATTGGCAATCGTCGGATTGACTCGGATGATCGGCCGGGTCGAGACCTCGTCACGCGCAGAGTTCTGGATTGTGTCGTAATACTCTTCGGTCAGATCGTTGGCGTTAAAGGCCCAGAGCGTCGGTATCGTCGTATCGTACTGCAGCATCCACACAATGCCGTTACTGGTCCCGTTTGCCGAGATCATTGCGGCAGGACCTCGCATGCTGACGTTACCGGTGGAAGTCGGAGTAGTAGGCAGTAGTCCGTTATTCAAGGCGAACATCTTCGGGAAGTCATTCTGTCCAAAAATGTAAACATTGCCGTTGAAATAGCTGGGAGTATTCCAGATGCCATTTGACAATCCTCCTTCTACAGATGGCTTGATCGCGCCCACGATATATTGGACGATATTGTCGCTGCTCGTCTGGTAGCCTCCCAGGTTGTCCCGATCCATCACGTAAATTGTTCCTTCTTTGCCCCCACCGATCATGAGGTGCGGATGACTGCCCGGCTGGTCCGGCAACAGTAAGACTCCGCCCGAGGAAACATCCCAGTCATTCTTATTAAGAGTTACGTAGTTGCTTGGAGTGTAGTAATCGGCGAGTACAAGGCTGCCGGCGTTCGGCGCCAACTTCAGCGCCGACTGGGCAAAATCGGTAACGTTATCGAAGGTTCCATTTCCAGTCAGCACGAAGATATTGCCATCCGTATCAGCCGCGAGTCCCCCACCCATCTGCCATATGCCGCCTAATCCGCCATTTGGCGTGGAATTGTAGACGTATTTCTGCTGCAGCGTTTGAGAATCGTAGCCGAGAATCCAGCCATGATAGGGCTGCGTGTCCTCGTTGGACGCCGTGGCCATGTACACAACGCTGTTTGTGTCCTGCGAGGACTTGGAAAGCAGCAAACCGGGCCTGGAGTTCTCCTTCTGAGGATCAAAGGACAGCACTCCATTCACGCTTCCTTCGCCTGTCCCGGGAACCGAGGCCTCGATGATGACGGGTCCGCCGAACTTCTCCTGACCAGTAGCAATGTCCAGGGCATGCAGCCGGTGGACATAGGTTCCGGTGCATGTATCTGTCGGATTCTCGAGAACTCGCGCTTCCACATACATCGTATTCGTGCTGGGATCGATGACCGGTGTGGGCGTAACGCCAATAATCCTCACGCTGGCGTTAACACATGATCCCGGCACGGGCACCACGGACGGTGGATTAACGAAGCTGGTTTGCCAGAGCGGACCAGACACAAGTCCGTCAGCGTCATAGGCGTACACGGTGTCATTGGCGGTGGCGAAATACACTACGTTGTGGTTGCCCGTAGTTCCGTTTAGAGGGAGGGGCACGTATACGTTTGCCACGTAAAGAGGTTGCGTTTGTACTGTTCCGTCGACGGGGTAAGAGAACAATTTTCCAAAGGTATTGACATTTACGTTTTGCGGAGTCAACACCGTTTCCTGTAGGTTCTGCCCGGTACGGGCGTTGTCATTCTTGTTCGTGTATACGCCAAACCCGGAGGAACTCGTGCTGCAAGTCACCGTCACAGTTACGTCTGCATTGGCTGTTCCGCTGCTGTTACTACCAAGCGAGCAGGTTTGACCGGAAGGCTGAGTAAAAACCGTAACATTGTAAGTAGCGCCCGAGGAGATTTGCGTTGCGAACGGGAAGGTTCCATTTGCAGTTATCGTCAGGTTGTCGGTGGCGTTGTCCTGTAGTACCAAGGTGCCGGTGAGGCCCGAAACAGCGGCGCTTATGGTGAAGTTGCTGGACGCGGAAGTGCAGTTGACAGCGACTGCAACATTAGCGGTAGCCGTGCCGCTGCTGTTGCTGCCAAGCGAGCACGTTTGACCGGAAGGCTGAGTTAGAACGGTTACGTTATAAGCGCTGCCTGACGGAATCTGCGCTGCGAACGGGAAAGTTCCGTTAGTCGTTATCGTCAGGTTGTCGGTGGCGTTGTTCTGTAGGACCAACGTGCCCGTGAGGCCCGAAACAACGGCACTGATTGTGAAGTTAGTAGACGTGGGAACACAAGTGACGGCAACTGCTACATTTGCAGTAGCAGTTCCGCTGCTGTTACTGGCTAACGAACAAGTCTCGCCTGTGGGTTGCGTGAGAACGGTGACATTGTAAGTACCGCCACTGTTCACCGAATTGGTAAACGCGAATGTGCCGCTCGCCGTGATCGAGAGATCGTTGCTGCCATTGTCCTGCAGCACCAAGGTTCCGCCTGAAAGTCCTGAAACCGCGATGGAAATGGTGAAGGTAGGGGGCGGTGGTGTTTTTGCCGGGTCTGAGCCGCCACCACAGGTTGATGTAGAGATCGCTGCAAGTACCATGAGTACGACGACGCATGACTTCAAATGGCGCTTCACCAATTCGGGTCCTTCAACGTCCGCAGTCAAAATCAGGCGGTGGCCAGACAGCGCACGACTCTACGATAAGGATGAAGGCGCGTCAAGACGCAATAAGTTGCACATATCCTAAGCCGCCTACGCGGAATCGCGCGTCCCGTCGGGCTTACAGCTACTTACAGCACCTTCCGCCGCCACAGTGGTATGCCTTCGCAGCCGAGTGCGAGCATGCCCAGCGATGCTCCGCTCTGAATTCGGATGCTCTCCGGAATCGGAACCGCTGCCACCGGCTTTTCCGCTGTTCCCGCGAAGATCGGCTTGTTAGCCACAGTCTCATAAGCGTAACCAGTGATCTTGGCTGACATGAAGGGTCCGTGCTGTTGCGGATCTGTCTTCACAGTCAGGCGTATCCATCCATAGTGCGTTTCGCCGTTGATCAGGAAGCGGACTCCGAGATAGCGGTCCTTGGAATCCTCCCAATATCCAATGAACCGTTTGCCACTGCTGGAACCTCGACTTGCCTCAACGATCATCGAGTAAGGATACAAATACAAGAAATCGGCAGAAGGACCGATCTTAGCCCCACGCGGCAGTGCCAACGCCTTCGTGTAAAAACTGCTCATTCCGACAACGTCGTTGGTTGGTTTTACGTTTAGCGCTCGAAAGGAACTGGAGGGGTCGTTAACGAGGCTGAAGGAGAAATTGACAACGCCGTTATTGGCCATGGAGATTTTGACGTGCTCAGGCATGGTTTCCGGCGACATGGGGATTGGAATCGTTTTCCTGGTAACTACCACCTCTCCGGCAGCGGGCTCCGCTAGTGCCAGCATACCGACGCCCGCCACAGCGGCAACAAGCCCATATTGACCCACTTGGCGATTGAGATTGTTCGACGACATTTTCTTGGCAGAATCGGTGGGCTGATTAGACACGTGAGTCCTCCATCGAAAACTGGAATTGATTTCCTGGCCCAGGGAGAGAGATGCTTCTGTATCGGTGGAGCATGACGCACACATATGTAAGTAACTTAGCGATCTGTCAAGATGAAGAAATCTGTATGGCTTTCATAGCTAACCAGTGGCTGGGTTTTCGTTTGGCAGCACGGTATAGTGCGGGATCTTAATGCCCTCGCGACTCCGGGTTCTTCCTTGTTTGCCCTCGACGCGGGGAGAATAAATGCTCGCGGCCAAATTGTCGGCTTCGCGGTTACAGACGCGGGCGAGGGGCATGCTTTCCTAGCGACCCCATGTGATCGAGAGAATGCAGAGGACGAGGGTTGCAGTAAGGACCCAGAGATGTCAGTCGACGCATCAGCAGTCCGCTCGCGGGCAACGTTTGAGCGGAGCGGCTCTTACGGGGAGCAAACATACTGATTAAGTAACGACGCCAATTCCTCAATACTGCGGGCCCGGCGTTCGGGGAATCGCTGGCCGCAAAATTTTGCGCATCTCACCGCGAAACCATCTCCGGCTAGTTTCCCCCTGCTCTTATATTTACGGCGCAACTCCAGGCTGAATTTCGGGTTCAAAGCTAGGGCCAAACTAGCTGCGCTCAAACACGCCGGTGTTTCACGGCCGCCCGAATAGCTCATCCGTCAATCAATTCCCTAGTATTCTTAAGGAGCCGGGATGAAATCCAAGCTAATTTCCTCGTTTCTTGTTTCCGCCATCATGTTGGCCATGTGTTCAGCCGGGCTCGCCCAGGAACCCGCGCCAGAGCAGACAGCACCGAAGAACTCAAAATCGGCGCCGAAACTCCCTAAGTGCAGCGATTCGCTGCCGGGCCTCGCTGTGCCTGACGCGCCCCACGGACTTTTCGCCATCATGTTTCCGAACAAGCAGATGCAGGCACGGACTACGCAACTGCTTCTGCACAATCCAGTCGTGTGCGGGGCGAACTTCTATCTGTTGTGGGACCAGATCGACCGCGGCCCCAAAGCCAGCCCACGCTACGAGTGGTCGGAAATCGACGAGCGCATCGCGCCCTGGATCGCCGCCGGAAAGCGAATTAATTTCATCACCAGGGCGACAGGATACAGCGGCGAATCGAAAGTCACTCCCGATTACGTCTTCGACAAAGTAAATTCCGTCGAATGCCCCAACTTCGGCCGCGTTCCAGTTTTCTGGGAAAAAGATTTCATGCGCAACTACCAGGAATTCATGGCAGCGGTGGTCGAGCACTACGGATCGAATCCAAATATTGGCTACATCCGCTTCGGGCTCGGCGGCGGCGGCGAAACTTACCCTGCCTGCATGTTCGCGCTCAAGCGCCACGGATTTTCTGCCGGTGTCTGGCGTGACTACATTTTCAAGATGCTCGACTTCGAGCATTCTCTGAATTCTCCGAAGCAGTTGATGGTGGGAATAAATTCGTTCGGGAAACCGGAAGACTTAGGGTTCGCAGACGCGGTCGCGGAGCGCGCGACGCGGAACGGCATCGCGATCGGGAGCCAAGCACTCACGATGGACGACTCACACAATGAAGAGCGCGGTTCGACTTGCGCCGTCGATTGGTGCCGAAACTTCCATAACTCTCAAGGTAAGGTCGCGCTCGAATTGCAAACCCGAAAGGCGAGCAATCCCGGAGGCGGCGGGCTTGTCGGCTCGATGACCGAACTCATTCCCTTTGCGCTGAAAATGCATACGCAGATTATCGAGATTTATCCCGAGGATTGGTACGTCGCCTACGATCCAAATTCTCCGGATTATGCGCAGCACCACGAGGAATATCAGCGGGCGTACGAGGAAGCGGCGAAGGTGCTGGGTGGAAGCTAGGACGTGTGAGGATCGAATCTTCTCAACTGAGGCTGCCCCACCCTTCGCTAGCGATGACGATAAGGGCGACGAGGAAATCAGAAAGTGTCAAGAGATGCTCGACACCGACTAGCCAGCGGGGACAACGATCAGATTCGGTGACGAGAACCCGCATTCACGCACCGAATCGATATTGCTGACGATGAAGAACGGTGAATGTGGTCTATAGCGGCCCGTGTCGTGGCAATCCCCTTGCAGCGAAAATCATAGCCTTTGCTGAATGATTTCTTGAGCCGAGGACCAGCGTAGACGGACTTGCCTTAACACTACAGTGTCCCTATCGGATACCGCCGCCAGACTTCCAACGCTTCGGCTCCACGCGCCAGCAGGCCAAGGCTGGGGCCGCGTTGCAGCGGATCAGACAGTGGCGCCGCTGCGCGGTTACCTGTCCCAGATTACTTTCGTGATGACAAGTTGATTGGGATCACATCCGCTTGCCGAAGGTAGATCTAAGAATGTCCTCGTAATGAATTTCTACCTGCATCGAGCTCGACACCATTTCTTCAAGACCCCGGTCGTCGATCTCAGCCGGCAATGGTGAGGGAGTCATGGTTGGACAGACAATCGCGGAACGTCTTTGTGAAACGAAGAATCTACCCTCGCGTCTCATCCTGCAAGATGAGGCTGCACTCGTAGGAGCTCAAGGCGTAGTGAGTGAACAGCTCGAAGCGCGGTTAGCCCACGAAGAAGGGCACAAGCTGGAAGCAATGTTCGTCGCTAGAAATAGCGGATGCGGGTAAACCTTTCCGACCTCCCCAGAAGGCAAAGACCCTCCCCAGGGTGAACAGTGCATGAGGAAAACGCTTCCTGAATTTGGCTCCGGACACGTTGAGTGGTTGAGGGGAATACCGGTGGTGAGCCCGAGCGAGGAGCTCGAATTAAGCACCACCAGTCGATAAGTCGGTCCTTGTGGCCCCCCGGCGGTGAGTCTGCGGAGCGCGTGTCGTAAAGATCGCCTAGAGACCAAATCGAGCGAGTGCACCCAGTCACATTCGCCTGTGACCCGCGATACACAATACCCTTTGATTTCGAGAGATTATTCTGTGGAGTTAGTCGGGAGATCGGTATGGGTCTTCAGACTGGAAGCAACGAAATCTCGAAGCAGGGTCCGAGAACAATGACAAAACTACAAGGGAACAGCTGGTTCGAAAACTGTTTAGCCACTCTCGGCAAGGCACATGACGAAAGCGTATACGGAGCTATCGAGCGATTGGTTCTGGCAGGAGACCAGGTCGGCTTCACCGTGCATGATCTCATTCGGATGCTGAATGCGGGAATGACGCTAAAATCTCTGCTCGACCTGATCGAGGTCAGGATGACATGTGCAAGCGTCGGCTCAAGGTTGCCTGAATGCCCGGGTAAACTATCGGCGGTTCAGGGGTTTGTCGATTACCAATCGAACGCATCTCCGGCCGATGGAGGTAGACGATGAATTTGACTTCCCCTGTCGCCGACGTGTTTGATTCGCTGGACATCGTCATTCCAAGCCTCACGCTCATGGAAGCGACACTGTTGGGAATGAGACAGCTCCGACCCTACGTCGGCGATGGATTCGCGATACAAATGCTCGACTCACTGATTGCAGAGGGCGAATCGCAGCTTGCGGACATCAAACGCAAATTCATTAATTGACAGTTAAGATTTATTTTCCTGCTTCCCCCGCGGGCCAGAAATGTTTCTTGCAATTTCGTATCAGGGAGATTACAGAAACCAGCAACAGTGTTGCAGATTTCAACAGTTGGCTTTCTTCAGTGTGTCGATCCTACGTCTGACCCTCGTTCGCCCACACTGTCTGCGCTGGGGTATTGCGCTTTGACCCTTTGGGTGGGTACGTCAAGCAACTCTTGAAGCCGTCTGATAATCTGGGCACCTTGTTCATAGGATTGCTGCTCGGAACGACGACGGCCCTCTTTTAGCGATGCGATTAATTCTGTTAGTGACATGGGGGAAAGGTCTCTGTTCTGACTTGTATCGCCAAGCAAATACGGTAGGACAAGGCTGACATTGCCAAGATTCTTCTTATGTGACGGCAATCACACGTCTCTGTGAGGATCCTCATGGAGAAGGTGTGCTTTCTCGTCTGTTCGTCTCTCTCTTTCGCGCTCGCTTCATGCGAAAATCACGGCTTCGTCATGCGAATTATCTGCCACCAAGCAGAAGCTCTTTACGGGCTCCCCGTATTTCGTGATCACTCGCGGGAGAGCGCGGCTAA
Organism: uncultured Acidobacteriota bacterium; assembly: GCA_963820895.1. GTDB lineage: Bacteria > Acidobacteriota > Terriglobia > Terriglobales > Acidobacteriaceae > Sulfotelmatobacter. Next base: position 208,695 of record CAWGBW010000005.1, on the reverse strand, counting down.
GGCTGTAACGGTCGCTGGCCTTACAGAGACACGCTGACACCGAAGTGCCAGATCGCGCGTTCTCCGGCAGACGAGAATGGCATAGCCGACCGTCATCATCCCACCATCAAGATTCCGCTTCAGCCAATCGAGTCGCTCCCATGAGCTAGTTCTGCACTGTTCTCCGATGCCATGATTGAATTGGTCACCTTCCACTCGCAGCGAGCGGCCTCGAACCGGAAGCGCGGATCGTCTTGAGGTTCATACCTCTGAAGATCTCGCATAATCGCTCTAATCCGTGGTCCGATTTTGGACTGCAGGCCCACAGCCAAACCGGTTTCCGGATAGCTCTTGCGGGTTTGTTCAGGCTAGTTGAATACATCTGCATAATGGTGAGCGAGTACAATCAGCTTGCGAGATTTTACCGTTGTGATCCGCTGTGACTGTTGCAACATCACCATTGCACTGATCTTTCGACTGTTTTCTAACGCCTCAGAACTGGACCGAGCTTCTGACCATACGTCATTACGAGTTCGTAAGGTGAAGGTGCAGGCGGCCCCTCAGGTCGTTCCTTTCGATGTGAGTTTTCGCGAATTTGGAGGAAGTGGAAACAATGGCTACTCAACTTTGCCAGAAATGCAAACAAGCCCATCCCGGTCGAGTCTGTGATTACGACGAAAAAGCCGAATGCGCAGAGACACTTGCCGTCGAAGAGGTTGACCAACCGCGTAACGAGCCCTCAAAACAAGAGGGTGACTGAGGTCAACGCAGAGGGTTGGAGATTGCGCTCGCCGCCACGCAGGGAGCCTAGCTGATGGCGAATGCGAAAGTTGTTAAAGACCTTGGTGCGTCCGAAGATTCAGGCCGAGTGAACTAAATTGAAAGAGCTCCGGAGGCTCTCGCGCTACACCGTTGGCAACCGCCGTTGCTATTCAGAAGCAATCTCATTTGTCCAGTATGGTTCCTCGCTTGACTTCCAGCCGGTTCATGATTTTCTCGGCGTTCTCCGGCTTGACTCCCGCTTCTTCCAGGGATGCCCTAAAGTGCCTGAGGAACTGGTCGAAGTGAGCAGCGTTCAGTCCATGGTCTCGGGAGCGGGCATGGGCGTCGCGAATATCCTTCCCTGTGTACACTCGTCCGCCGAGGAGCATGGAGATGAACATAGCCTGCCTTGAGCGGATTTGCGCCGTGTCCACTCCTTCAAAGAAATGGCGCAAGGTATCATCCTGCAGGATTTTGTCGTAGAAGATTTCCGTAGCCGCCTCGATAGTGCTACGCCCCCCAATCAGGTCATACAAGTCTTCAATCATGGTGCCCCTCTGCCAAGCATATCAAGGACCAAGCAAACGTCGCCGTCACACATTCTTAAATTGTTGCTCTTTGGTTGAACGCGAGCTCGGCCTTGAAACAACGGCTACCTCCAAATCTAGGCCGTTCAAAGGCGACCGATGACCTGGATTGGCGTATGACCTCATCGCGAGAGCACTGGCAGACCCACCTCTGAGTGAACCAGCACCTCCGCTCAAAGAGGCGGATAGAACACATTGTGCCTACCCACCAATGAGACACTTCCCTCTTTGTCGCTGGAACGCTTTTCCATCTCTGGCAGGCGCAAAGAACGCCACGCTATGGAAGTCTAGCGTGGTGTCGGTGCCGTTTAAGTGGCGCGTTACGGCTCGGTTCCAGACTCTCGATAACGCCGCGCAATTGCGCTTCGAATCTTCATCGTTGGGCGAATCACGATGTCGGAAAAGTTATAGCCAGAGGCCATCCTGCGCAGCGTGTCGGAGGCTTCCACCTCCAGGTCGGCATAGTCGAAGTTTGTGCTGCTGGCGATGCTTCGAAGAGTGGTGGTGAAACAGGCGGCAACCGCCGCCAGCAGCAACTCTTCGGGAGTCCAGCGACCTTCGACGCCACCAAACTGAGCAGGAGCTGTGAAGTGAATGGCGTTCGGCGCGGTCTCCGATTTTGCGAGCCCAGTGCGGCCGGATGTCCATCATGCGGTCACGCGATATGGATGTATTCCTGCTGCCGGACTGGCATCGCCTGCGTACAGGTCTGGCAGGGTGTCCGAGTGACACGGTCAAAGGCCGCCGGTCGACGCTGGTAAGGCCGGATGTCCAAGCACAGTGACGCCTTTCGACGGCGACCATGAGGCCGGAATCCAGGTTCTGAACACCGGCAACTTCCCGGATAACCAGGGTCCTCTGCTCAATCTGCAGTAGGTCCATGCAAAGTTGGGTGGTTTTGAATCGACTGCACGCGCGTCTTACGAGCGTTCCTCATCAACCGTTGGCATAGTGGAGGCAGTCTCGGGCCGAAGAACGCTCGACCCCGACGACAAACACTCACTATAGCGAGAATGTAACTTTCAGGCCGAACTCCGCGGGTTCGGCCTCTTCCTCGGCCCAACGGCCCTCTCTACGTTCTTTCGGAAGATTGTTTCAAAGACGTCGTCCTCCGGTAGGGCTGGTCTGATTTGAAGTGCTCAGTGGGGGCGATGCTGTGAACCAAGTACTGCCTTTGGGAAGAGGTGAGGCTGTGTCAAAACGGACACCGTCTTAAGATTGAGGTTGCATCTCGTGGGCTACGGCTGAATTTGTTTGCGTAGGGTGCTTACAGTATTGTCCCGGATACAATTGTTTGACATTGTCCCCGCATGCAATTGAAGCGTCGCGTGGAAGACAGAATCGACAACCTTCTGAAGCAAGGCACTGGAAACCGACTACCCTGCGCCGTCCGTTCTTTCCGACCTTCAAAGAGCCATTCTTGAATATCGAAGCGCTAAGGCAAACCGCTGTCGTCTTTCCGGTCGGCGGTGCGACGATTTGAGGGTGGTACTGGCATCGTTAAGCGCATCCGCTGTCGGCTCGGTCGAAACCGCTGCGCGGTAGAAAGAATCCGAAGCTAAGCAGCGCCACCTGTGGGCGTCCCGTCTACTAGCAGCGCGTTCAAAAGCGCCAGCCGGGCAACTTGGCATTTTTCGTGCACCGGCAATCCGGTTTCGTCTACTTTGCAATCTTCCAGCGGGCAGGGTTGCCCGCATATCCAGCACTCGGGAACTAAGCTGGAATCGGCCTTCATCGTCCAATGCTCCTTACAGCAGCCCAAATTTAACATGGCCGTCAACTAAAAGGGTCAGTTTGGTCGGATGCCCTGCCGTTAGCGTGAAACGCCAAACGCCGCGCGCCTCAAGCCGTTTCGGCCCGGACCTTTTACTTTGATGTGCCGATGGGCTGAAGCAAATGGACGCGTCACGGAAACGCCTTTTGGTAGATGCTCGACTTCGGGCACCGGTAGTCCTGAAGTCCGGAGTTTCTGGCGTTATCGCGATAGTCCTACTGAATCGAACTAGCAACGTTAGAAAACACGGTGTTGGAATTTGAACCGACGAGGCGAACCGTTGCGACCACAATCACCAAGATGACTGCGAGCATTACTGCGTACTCGGCAATATCCTGTCCCTCGTCCGTGCCCCAAAGTTTCTGCAGAGTTGTCATACGCCCTCCGGTTGCTCCGGATTCTAGACTAAGTTCTGAGGATTGCGAGCGAAGAATAAATAAGGCAGGCTTCATGACGGAAGGAAGTTTATCGATTGCGGCAGAGTACACGCCACGGCATTGTGCGGATTTGGGCCGCGTGCTAGGCCTCCTTCCCCCGAAAGCAACCCAGCACCGCAGCCCACGAGCATTGTCCACCTGTGCAGGCCACCTTGATTGGGGGAGCTTTCCTTGGCCTACATCAAAATGGCGAGCACGCCAGCGAAATTGATGCCAATTCAAGCTTGGGCGAGTTGTAAAATCCATCTCACCCATGCTGCTTCGCTCATAAGGTGATGACGTTGGGTTGTTTCTGTGATGCCCATTGCGACAAGGTATACAATGTTTTCGCTATTGTTTGGCACAAAGTGAAGCGAAAGATGAAACCTGGCGGCTGGGAAGGAAAACCCGCTGGGTTTTCTTTTTGCCCGCAAATCAGTACGGTTCCGTACTGACACAACGAACGGAAAAACCGTACGATCTTGCCTAGCTTTTTCTCATGGAATGGAAAAGCGGAACCGGAGAACCCAGCGTTGACAGACGCTGGGTTCTCCGTTTGGTTCGTTTCCGAACAAAGAGTATGAGCGGCTGCGACGCGCAGGAACCGCAGTAAAATGTGCCCAATGGTTAAGGGATAGTCCTCCCCCAATTCGACAGAGGACCGGCGAAACCCGGCCGTGTATGAGCGGCTGGGTTTTCGTTTCCACGGCCCAATGTTGTTGATATCAAAAACCCCGTCGTGGGGGGCCGTGGGTTTTCTTCACAACACCATGGGGGAGATGGATCGGAGCGAAGCTTGACAGAGATGTGGGAACATCGTGTGTACTCCCCCATTTCTGTTACGGATTACGAACACCAGCACTTCCCTTCGATGTAGACTTCCCGAGGCGGTACAAACAAGAGACTCCATGGGTCCAATCCGGGAAGGTTGGACCCGTTTTTTCCAACCCTTCTAAATGTGGATTCTTGCCAAGACTGATATCACTCCGACCGGAGGATACGCTCGCGGACAAGTCATCACATGTCCGAACTGTGGCACAATCTTCCATCTGTGGACGCCGTCTTCTCGGGATGTGCAGACTGCTGAAGACATTGTCTGGCTGCAGGGACGAACAGCCGAAACTTGCGATAGCGAGCGGGAGGATGGACATCCTGACGTACTGAACATTCACGACGTTCCGTCGCGCAAAACCTAGAGGTAAGGCCTTGGGAAAAGTGGCTTCCCAGCCTTGTTCGCTACAAAAATTTAGGAAAATCCCTGACAGACAACTCTTCGGAGAATTTCCAAAATAACCCGGAAATTGGATGCTGGCAGAGGTGTGGCCGGTTACCATTGCTCTGCCTCTTCATCGTAACGATGACACCCGAAGAACAATCTCGGATGAACAAGTTGTGTCAGCAGATTGCTGTCGAGCAAGACCCGCAGACCTTCGGTGAGTTGGTTCATCAACTCAACGAGTTGTTAGAAAGGAAGGAAGATCGGTTGCAGCTCGGAGAGCGCGATAATCCGACCTAGGAACTCGAGTCGTTTTGCTCCAAGTGAGTAAGCTCCTTCGTGAGTGCTTCAAGTTTGGTGCGACGAGCCTCGAAAGCCCTTGCTTCCTCTGCCGTCATCCCCACATAGGTCGCTCGCTTCATTGCATCTACTTGGTTTTGCGTCAGAGTCGCTCGTTCGTTACGCAGCGTCTGAATACGGTCTGTGTTCTTTTGGGTCGTCAACGATGAAGTTCACTGGAAGGATTTTCGCCGTTCCCCATCCAAACGCTGACCGTTCAGCAACAGACGTGCGGCTAGACCTTTCAGGCGCTCAGCTTTGAGATGAACCAAAACCAAGAGTTCTTGCAAAGCGGATTCTGCATCACCATTGGACGCACTTGTCGCCTTCGCACACAGTTGGCGAATGCGGTCGTCAATTCTGCGCTTGGGAACACTCATTGGGTCTGCTAAACCTTTGATAAGGTCCTCCTGCCTCTTGCGCGCTTCCTCAAGCGTTTTCATTAAATCCCGTCACGGATGAAAAGAAACGTATATCGCTTTACGTACACCTATCAAGAACAATTCGGAGTACGCGAGCGTACATACGCCGTGCAATAGAAGAAGCCCGAACCACCCTAGGCGTCGGGGCGTGGTGCCCATGTGTGGAGGGTAAAAAGAGTGGCTGTGGATTCGTGGTCGGTGCGATGGTCTCATCAACTTTTCGTTGGCATATTTCGGGCCGCGCAAACCGGCACCGTTCCGCAAAGATGCCGGCAGTGCAGCCGGTAAGCGCTGCCTCGGAAGGCCAAACCTAGAGACCCCAGTCATCTAAGCCCTAACCTGGACGGAGGCGAGCACGCTTTCGAACTTCGATGACAACGCTAGCAGAAAAGGTTTTCGGCAGCGCAAACCGAAAACCCCAACGGCTCCCGCCGTCGCGAGAGCCCGACTCTTGAACAAGGCTCGTTGGGCTTCACCTATTTTCTTGTTTCCCGTTGCCCTCGTCTTCGAGCTTCGGCATGAGTTCCCGCAATTTCGCGCGCAATTCCATGATCTGCTCCGAAAGCCTTCCATATTCCCGCGCGTCTTTTGGCGAGTTGCCCAAGAAAATGAGATCCATCGCGCGTTCCTGCTGCGCTTCAAGGAGTTGCCCGATCACGGACATCAGTTCGGCCTTCGTTTCCGGAGACCCTTTCTTCTCCGCCGCCACGGTTTCCATAAATTTGACCTAGGATGCGACTTCCCATCGTAAGGGCGGTCATCTTTTTCCTAGGCCCCTTTTTGGGGAGACTTTCATCAACCCAGGCTTCCAACATTTGGTCGATCCGACCAAGTAATTGCGCTTTTTCTTTTTCATAGCACAGATCGGCGAGGGACTCGAACAAGCGTGCTTCCTTTGCCATGCCGCCTCCGAGGAAAAGTTGCGCATATGAACGGTACGCATCGTATCGGCTCATTTCGTAAGCTATCTCCTGAGACACTTCAAATCCTCATTCTTTTGTGAAAGGCGTGTGCGTTTCCTCTACGCGGATACATGCTTTTTGAATTCGTCGCAGTTCTGGAATCAGGTCTCGGCCAGCATTGCTCTTTACAACGTATCCACTTACACCAGCCGCCAACGCCGCCCACTTAAACCCCTGGGAGTCGTGTTGAGTCACGATGACAACCCTAACGGAGGGAAATTCCCGCTTGAAACTCTGCGCCGCTTCTAAGCCATCCATGTTAGGCATTGTGACATCGAGAAGGACGACATTGGGCAAATGCTGCCGTGCCTTTGCAAGGGCATCGGTCCCGTCCACGGCCTCAGAGACAATTTCAATATCAGCCTGGGATTGGAGAACTTGCCGAATTCCCCGACGGACGCTTTCATTGTCATCGACAACGAGCACCCGAAGGGTACGTTCATTCATGACATCTCCAGGACGTTGTGGCAGCTCAGGAGAGACTACTCCCCCGTCTGTCGTCCACTGTATACAGAAAATCACGTATGTGTGAACCCGTCGAAGCGGGTTCAGCAAAACAAGCTTCAGAACTTTATGAATATGGGATGTGAGAAGTTGGCTACGATCAGGTAAATATCCAGCCCCGGCGCCCGGATCTCAGCGCCTTGTCGAGCGCGAGGATGCACGCCGAAACATCTGTACCGGAAAAGAGTTTGCGGGCAGACTGATGGCTTTGAGATATTGGGGGGATAAGCTGCTGGGAGTAAGAAGTGTCGTCGCACTCTCCTCTCCCGACGCCATTGGATTCCCATAGTCACTTCCGAATTCGAATCGATTCCGAACTCCGTTTGGCATCGGTAAATATCCAAATCATGCCCGGCGACAATTTTGCTGCTGTAGTCTTGATGAATTTCTTTCAGTAGTTGCTCTTCACTTCCTGCCTTGAGGCACGCTTCGGAGTTAGCCATTCGAACGCAGCCTGGATTCGCTCGATGGTAAAGAATTAACAAGCCCGGCTTCGCTTTGGTGGCAATCTCCGCGAGCTCTTTGGATGACGTGTGATACGCCAACCTGTATTGCTTCCACTCCGGAGAAACCATGTCGAACGATGCTTGTGTATAGACCTCATGAATCAGTACGTCACATCCGTGGCAGTTATCCACGATTGCGGCGTCCGGTCTCGTATCTCCCGAGATCACGATGGTTCGATCCGGAGTCTCGAATCGATAACCATAGGCATGAGCCCACTTGCCGTGATGTACCGCAAACGCCGTCACCGTTACGTTCTGATCCTTGTAAACGATACCCGGCAGAACCTCATGTACGTTGACCTTATAATCGGCAGCGTTGGAGTGTTCCATGTCCCCTGTGCCGATCTTGACTCTTGTCCGAATATCAATGTCCTCCGCGTACGCCTTGAGAATATGCTCCGCCATGGCGCTGGTTCCTGGAGGGCCATACACCTCCAGCGGTTCCTTTCTTCCCACAACCCAGGGCGTGAGGATCAGGTCGGGAAATCCAAGAGTGTGATCGGAATGCAGATGGGTGAGAAAGGCGATCTTGAGATTTACAGGCTCCAGTCCTCGGACACATTTCTTGCGAGCAGCCGCAGCCTGCCTGACGATTCCGGTGCCAACATCGACGATATATGGAGTGCCGTTGACGACGATGGCTGTAGACGGGCCGGAATGCTCCGGTTCGGGTGCGGGAGTTCCCGTGCCAAGGAGAACGATTTGCGTCCTGGATGTTCCTTTTGGCGCTTGTGCATAGCCAAAGCAGGCGAGCAGAAACCAAACCACTAATCCCATAGCTCTATATTCTTGCCGTTTTGCACCCATGGCTTCCCCGTTTGAAACCTGCACTTGTAACCTGCCCTTCGTATTGGTGATCCATTATCGGGTCAAGCTTAGAAAGCGATGTTTTCTGAGACGTACGCTACACGTGGTCACTCACTACGGGTGCTGCTCCCGCTGAAGCTACGCCGCCGCCGCATGAGTCGCACGAGGGAACCATGATCTTGCGAATATAGAATCTGTGCATGGGTTCGCGGCGGATAATGATCGTCTTTGTGAGCGAGGACAGCCACAATGTAAGGGCTGGGGCAGTGGCGATGGAAATAGTCCGCGAGAGTACATCGGCCGCTCCGGTCAAGCTTGTGACAGAGGAGCAAGGTTCCGCACCGGCCAAGGCTGATCTCGAACATGGCAGCCACGACAGTCTGTACAGATACCACGTGCCATCCGATCTCCGACAAAGCCTTCGTTCGGGATGTAGCTAGGGCAATATCGGGCGAAACATGCAGAACGGTGGTGGCATAGTCACTCATCTCTCGATTCGATGTAAATAACCGCCTTGCTGTTTGTCGGATGAATGGCGACCCAATAAGAAATGCCCGTGATTTGTCTGGGTCTATACAAACACAACGATGGAGATTTTGCCGAGGTGAAAACGATTGAGGTGGAGGGAATCGGAGGACGGCCGCTGGCTCGACACCATCTTCGATCCTACTTGCAATAGTCGGCAGGACCTCGGATCCCAATGCCGCTGCCTAGGTAGAAAGGTACCCCCTCCGCTTACGCTGGAGGATACCCAAGTGCTCATTCTCGTCAAGCAATGGAATGATGTGGGGTGGATTGATAAGGCGAAGGGAACGAAGTAACCAATGAGTGATGATGCCGAGAATCTGAAAGTCGATCAACCGTTGCTAAGAGCGAGTCTGTGACTTGCCCCAGAATTGCATCGGACTTTTCATGGAAACCGTTGGCTCCGGCGTTTTCCATTTGCCGTGCATTTTCTGTGAAAGCCAGGTCAACATCACCGCCGGGATAGCCGAAGTGACGGCATCATTCTTCAGTGTTCTGAGCAACGACGGCGCCTTCGGCGTCACTTTTTAAGCGAACGCCGATTTCCTATATTGTGGGGATGGCAAACCATGGCACAGAAAAAGGCTTTCACGTTTTCGCAACGAAGGCCGCCAACTGGGTCGGCAACAAGTGGGCATTTCTTTTTGCTCTTCTCACGATCGTCGTATGGCTCGTGTCAGGGCCTTATTTTCGGTATTCGGATACCTGGCAGCTGATCATTAACACGGGCACCACGGTCATAACGTTTCTGGTCGTGTTCCTCATCCAAAACACGCAGAACCGCGACGCGCGCGCCATTCATCTCAAGCTGGACGAGATCATCAAGTCCATCGATCAGGCGCAGAACGAGATGATCGACATCGAGCATTTGTCCGACGACGAGCTACAAAAACTCGCAGACAAATATCAGAGAGTGCGCGAAGAATGCGAGGTCCGGAGCAGGCGGGATAAGAGATCAAGCTGAGACGGCCCGACCGTGCACATTGGAGCAGGGCGGCACTACTGTATCACCGGGACTGTGCGACTTGATCAATAGGAAAACCAGACTAAGGATTCACGCTCGTGGACGGAAGATGGCCGTGGAAAAGGGAGGCGATCAACGTCCGAAGCAATGGCTAGCTGATTCACTCATAACGCAAAGCCGTCTCGGTGCGACTCCATACCGACGAAACGGAGGAAAGAGCCTACGCTTTGGACGTTCACAGGAATCAGGTTCTATTTGCAGGAAAAACGCGAACGTTGGATGGAACTTGCCGCCCTCGCGGCGACCGAAGCAGATTCTGAAAATTTATTTCTCCTCGTCAAAGAAATAAACGATCTCCTCGAAGTGAAGCGAAACGCCTAAACGATCTCCGCGCTGCGAGCAGACCGCCGCTCATCAACCTAAAAGATAAAAACCGGAGACTGGAGGCCACCTCCAATCTCCGGGCCAGTCTTTCTGTGGGGTCTAAAAGGTCTTGCTTGATTCAAGCCTACGAGGACCGGTAGTGGCTAGCAAATTACGGAAGTTTTCGAAGTAAGTACGACGGGGCCGGGAGCCACCCAAAGCCCCGCCGCCACGAGGGAAGCTAGGCTCACATGAGTTCACCGCACACTCCACGAAGCTCCTCAACCGAGCGTACCGGCCGAGAACAACCCAGCAATATTACCGACGTGGGATGCCGATCGCCCGAAAAGGCGAAGGTCCAAGGTTCCTCCAGGCCTCGCGATGGGTCAAACACCGGACTTGGGCCGGAGCCAACAGAATAGCGCGGCCTTTCCAAAAAGTTCAACGGTCGCGAGAACCGGCACAGCCCTGTTCGTGTCTCCTGCAGAAGGCGCGATCAGTCCCGATCAGCGCGAATCCCTCAGAGAAGCATTCGCGATGGTGAACGCATCCGAAGCTAACGCCGAGCCAGCTGATTTCTTCCACGAAACGACCCCTGAGGTTTGGAATACGGGGAACAAATCAGGCAAACGTTATCAGTGGTGTGCCCGAGAGGGCGCGCTGCTATTCGGTATCTGATTGTGGCGTGCCGTCCTCCGAAATCGCCACCCAGCGAGTGGAGTTCCGGCTTTACGAACAGCCTCCTGCTCGTGGATCTTCAGGTAGTCTTGGGTTTTAACCCGGATACCAAATTCTCCGAGGCTCCAGCGCCCTGCGCTCATAGGACCAAGCCTCATCGATGAGCTGTGGCAAGGCGAACCGTGGCCTCCACCCGAGGAGGAGCTTCGCCTTCGCATTGTCGAGCCACGTCGACCAGTAAGGCGTCTTTATGGCGACCGAAGGAATTCCCCGTGTTCGAAGGAGGTACGCCGCAACTTCACTGTAATCCACCGGTTCATCCATGCAGATGTTGAATGTCTGTTGTCGTGCCTTGGGATTATCCAGGGCAAGAACCATCGCTTCGACGAGATCGCTAACGTGGACGAAATTCCGTTTTACGGGTTGGCCGTTTGGATCGAGCATCAGTGGCACTGTTTTGCTCCGGACGAAGTCATCGGCGGTCTCGGGGCTAACAAACTCTCGCCATCGCGGTCCTCCGAACACGTCGTCACCAAAACTGAGCGTGTATTTAAAATCGTCTTTTTCCATGATCCACGGTGCTCGCAGACAGCATCCCGTCAGACCGTACTGGATAAAATACTGCTCGAGCATGACCTCCTCGAGGACCTTCGAGAGCGCATAACAGCCTGGATATGCGCTGTGTTTCTGCTGCTCAGTCACTGGAACGGGATGGGGATAGAAAAAGTGGCCCAGCGCTGCATCTCCGCCAATCAATATGATCTGTTGAAAGCGCTCACTTTGGCGGCACTCCTCAAGCAACCAAAAGAGCCCTTTGACGGTAACATCGATGACGCTATTCTCAGTCTCTTTGCAGGTAGCGCAATGAACGACATGAGTCACCCCGTCCATTGCGGCGCGCACGACGTCGCGGTCCGAAATGTTTCCGCTTACGACCTCCAATTGCCTGCGAGCTTCGAGGCGGCGATTGTGACAAAGGGCTCGAATTGTCACATCGTCGGCACCAGGGCTGTTCAAGAGGCGCTGGATAAACTGACTGCCCACTTTTCCAGTTGCGCCTGTCACAAGGATGCGCTTCATGAATCCGGTCTCTCCGGTACCGCTAGACTCGTCCGTGCGGGCCGAGTGTAACGCGGTCCGTTGTAATCACCTTTGCTCACGGAATGACGCTGTGATCTAGCTGTGATCTAAGGGATATCCTTTCCCCAGGCTTCGACCTCAATGAAACTGCACCACTTGCTTGGATCCTCGGGCACTACGTGTGCGATACGTAACCACGAAACCCGTCGTGCCGGAAAATGAAACTCCTGAAACGCCGCCGACCCCTCAATCCGCAGCGGCACCTGACTTCCATCGGAGAAGTCGACTTCGGCGCTCTTCCAGTAGCTGTCGTGGGGAAAATCTGCCCGGACCATTAAGCGAACCTTGTCCAATTTAACGAGCCTGCCAAAGTCGATCTTCCACCAGATATCCGTTCTCAGTTGCGGGCCCCAGGACTCGTAAGGCCAGACTCCGTGATGGCCGTTCTGCGATGATCCATCGATCGCATTGCGTGCTTCGAAGTCGAATAGGCTCCGGGAAACGCTGTTGGAGCTGGCGTGCGGGAAAAACCGAGCTGGTTGCTGCTCTTGGAGGGGAAGGTCACAGGGATTCAGCGCAAGATTGCGATACGCGGAAAGCTCGTGTCTGTTCAACGTGCGAAATCGCAATCGATGAGAAGTTCCAACAAAGGCTTCAGGCGCATAGGCACTTCCGGTCTGCTGCTCAGCGCGTCCGTAAGGGATTTCGTAAGTCAGATGTCCGGGTGAACCGTCTGGCGAGTAAATCAGGCACTCAGGTACAGTGTCGTCCAGGCGCACGGCCATCCGATGCGGACCATTGAATATGATGCGATCACCGGGCTGGTATTCCCGGTCGAAATCGAATTCAACCGAAACTGATTTCGAATTGGCGGCGTGCACCTTCGGGACTGAAACACGGGAACCTTGCGCATTTTCCACTTCGACGTGGAACAAGACGTCGTCAGCGCTTTCCGGGGAACCTTCGCGCAATGCCAGTTGACCGCTCGCAGTGACGCAAAGGCCGACAACGAGCAAAGTAGATGCGAGAGTGCCCACAACACGGCAAGGCAACCTTCGAGGTGCGGTAGATCCTTTGGGATTGCTCTCGACGTCCACAGTTTCCTCACTTCTGACACCCGCCCGAGGGACTAGTAGAAATTGACACTTGGCACCTCGGAGGCCACATCATCAACCTTTTCGCGTTGTTTCACAAATAAGTCGCGATCTTTCTGTTTGTCAAATTGTCCTGTTGCACTCCCCCGGCAAGAACACCACCGTTGGAGAGCAAAAAGGCGCTTATCAGTTCCAACTCTGAGAGACTTCCCAGAAGCCGACTTCTGGACCGCAATAACTTCCGAATTGCCCGTCAACCGCCCGGAATCTGCTTTTTCTGTTGCCAACGCGTAAGAAGCCGCTTTTAAGGCACCCCGGAGATTTCACTGTCTCCAAGCCACGTTGGCGTATGCTTCCTCGAAATGAAACCGGGCATTGCGGGGTGGACGAGCGTCCGACTGAGTTCTCACGTCGAGGAAGAGATCGTCTGCTACCATTAGCCGCTGTGTCTGACTCCCAATTATGATTGGACGAACCATTTCCCATTACCGCGTTGTCGAGAAGATTGGTGGCGGGGGGATGGGCGTGGTCTACAAAGCGGAAGACACTCGGCTGCAGCGTTATGTGGCTCTCAAATTCCTGCCCGAAGATCTAGGCAACGACGCAGCCGCTCTCGCCCGTTTTCGGCGAGAAGCCCAGGCTGCCTCGGCTCTGAATCATCCCAACATCTGCACGATCCACGATATTGGCGACGAGAATGGCATTGCATTCATTGCCATGGAGTATCTCGACGGCATCATGCTGAAGAATCGCATCGCCGGGCGCGCCCTGGAAATCGACACGCTCTTATCGTTTTCGATTGAGATTGCGGACGCTCTGGACGCAGCGCACGCAGTTGGCATCATTCATCGCGACATTAAGCCGGCGAACATCTTTATCACTAAGCGGGGAAACGCCAAAATCCTGGACTTCGGGTTAGCCAAAAGGACAGATCCCGGAACGGCTCGAGAATCCGATTCTGGCTCAGAAGATCCTACCGTCTCGATGAACCATCTCACCAAGGACAATGTAACTCTGGGGACAGTCAGTTACATGTCGCCCGAGCAGGTTTCGGGGAAGCCGCTCGACGAACGCACCGACCTGTTTTCTTTCGGCGTAACTCTCTATGAAATGGCTACGGGCCGCCTGCCTTTTGATCGAGTCACTGAGGGGGCGACCTATGGGGCGATTCTTCATGAATCGCCGGAAACGCCCACCAAATCGAACGCGCAAGTTCCCCCTCATCTGGAACACATTATTACTAAAGCACTGGAGAAAGATCCCGCTCTGCGTTACCAGCACGCTTCGGAGATGCGCGCGGATCTGGTGCGCCTGAAACGCAACACCGAAAGCGGACAAGCCTTCGGCGCAGCTTCAAAAGCCATCGCGGCATCGAAACACTCACCCCCAGACCATGCAGGCAAACAAGCGCGGCTCAGGCATTTCATGTTTGGCGGGCTTGCTCTCTTGTTGGTGGGAGCCTTGATTGCGATCGGTTTCTACTATCGCCCGCATCGGCAGCCCGAACATCTCGCCGCGACGGACATGATCGTTCTGGCCGATTTCAACAACAGCACCGGTGATGGAATCTTTGACGACACGCTGAAGACGGCGCTGGGTGTCTCTCTGCAGCAGTCGCCGTTCCTCCACGTGCTGTCTGACAGCAAAGTTGCCAAGACGCTGCAACTGATGTCGCGGTCAGTGGACGCGAAGTTGACTGCTGAGCTGGCTCGCGAAGTTTGTCTGCGCACCAACAGCCAGGCTTACATTGCAGGTTCGATTGGCACGCTGGGTAGCGATTATGTCATCGGGTTGAAAGCAATCAACTGCCAGAGTGGAGACAGGCTGGCCCAGCAGCAAGTCACCGTGGAATCGAAGGAAAAAGCACTCAATGGCGTTGGTGAAGCGGCGGCGAAGCTGCGCGCAGAATTGGGTGAATCGCTGGCGTCAGTGCAGAAATTCGACAAGCCTCTCCAGCAGGTGACAACCTCATCCTACGAAGCGCTGAAGGCCTACACCCAGGGCAAAAGGATGTTCGATCGCGAGGGCGACGCGGAAGCCATACCTTTCTTCAAGCGAGCGGTGGAATTGGATTCCGGTTTCGCTATCGCGTACGGGTACCTGGGAATCTCCTACGTCAACCTGGGAGAAATCGCCCAGGGCCTTGAGCCTCTCCGCAAAGCTTTTGAAGCGCGTGAGCATTCAAGTGAGCGCGAAAAGAATTTCATCGAAGCCTGCTATTACTCGATCGTCACCGGCGAACTCGACAAGGCCGACCGGGGACTAGGGCTTTGGATTTCGGAATACCCGCGCGACGAAAACTATCCGCACCTGTTGCTGGCGGTAAACTACGGAAAAATGGGGCGGATAGAAGAAGCCATCACCGAGACACGTGAACATCTCAAGGTCGATCCCGACAGCGCGATCGCCTATGAGAACCTGGCGCAGTATTACCTCGATACAGGTCGACTGGACGACGCGAAATCGACGCTGGATGCCAGTTATTCTCGCAATCTTGGCGATTTCCAATTTCACCAGATCGCATATCTGATCGCTTTTTTTCGCAACGATCGGGTCGCAATGCAGAGTGAACTGGAATGGTCGAAGGGCAAGCCGCAGGAGCAATCGATGCTGTTTCTTGCGGCTGAAACCCAAGCCTATTATGGACGCATGACGGCAGCCCGGGAACTGTGGAAACGCACGGTGCAGATGGCGAAGGGGCAGAACGACAAAGTTTCCGCCGCCGATTTCCTGTTGCAACAGGCTTCGGTCGAGATCGGGTTTGGCAATGCTTCTCGCGGGCGAGAACTGATTGACGCTGCCCTTTCTTTGTCCCTAGAGCGTGCGCGAATGGGAGCGGCGCAGTTGCTGGCGGAAATTGGAGAAGTGGGCAGAGCAGGAAAGTTAGTCGACACGTTCAGTAAGGACCATCCAACTGACACCATGACTCAGAGCGGCTACGTACCGATGGTTCGCGCACAAATCGAGATGACAAAAGGAAATCCGCGCCAGGCAATCACGTTGCTGGAACCCACGAAACCGGTGGAGCTTGGGATGGAACTTTATCCAGCCTATGTGCGCGGCCTCGCGTATTTGAGTACTAATGATCCGGGCGCTGCGATCTCCGAATTCGGAAAAATCCTTAAGCATCGCGAGGTTATTTTGAACGTTCAACCAGACTACGTATCGCCACTTGGCGCTCCCAAATTGTGGCTGCTGGCCCGATTGGGATCCGCACGGGCCAATGCTCTGCTCGCAAAGACTTCTCAAGGACTCGGCGCAGATGCTGCACGAGCGCAGGCTCTTGCCGACTACAAAAACTTTCTTGCCATCTGGAAGGACGCGGACCCAGACATCGCTCTTCTGAAACAAGTAAGGGCCGAGTACCAGAAGCTGCAGTGACCCGTTACATCGACTTTTTGCCCCGGTCTACCACAGAGCGAGCGAACGTCGGCCATACGGAAGCAATCGAGTATAAGCCCTCGTGACCATCAATTTCCGTGTAGCCCGTGATCCGATCGGAAGTGCTACCATTCGTGAGATCGGCGCGCAGATGCGCCCCAGCAGATCCCTAAACACCCTCGTGCCCGCTAGAGGCACTCCAGGTTAATTCGGGGCGGCGCCGAAGAATAGAAAGACTGAATGGCGGACAAGTCCGAGCGCAACAAAGCCAATGTTCTGGCCTTCTATGAACTCATGTTCAACGAGTCGAAGGCAGCCGAGGCGGTTGAGAAGTATGTTGGAAACACATACATCCAACACAATCCCGTCGTGCCGGAGGGGAAGGCGGGGTTCATCGAGTATTTCAACCGGATGACGCGGGAATATCCTGGCAAGCACGTCGAGTTCAAGCGTGTGCTCGCTGACGGCGACTACGTCGTGCTCCACACGCTTCAGCAGTGGCCGCGCGATCACGATTGGGCCGGCATGGACATCTTTCGTCTCGACCAGAATGGAAAGGTCGTCGAGCACTGGGACGTGCTTCAGCGCATACCGGACGCGGCTGCAAACGAAAACGGCATGTTCTGATGTCGTGCAGCTTCGTTCGTCAATCGTCGGCAACCCTTCCCTAATCGGTAAGGTAAGGTTTGCCCGTAACTCGGGAAGGACGGGGCTGGCAATGTCACCAAATCCCGCAAGATTCTTCCCAGGAAGAGTTTGCGCGCAGTCTGGACTATTCGTACCGCAGGGCAACCATTGGATCGACGCGCATGGCGCGGCGGGCGGGAATGTAGCATGCCGCGACCGCGACCAGCGTAAGCAGAATAGCCACGCTGGCAATTGTCCCAGGATCATTCGCATGAATGTCGTAGAGCATCGATTTCAGGTAGCGCGTCACGGCCAGTGCCACCCCGATACCCACTATGGCGCCAGTAATCGCCAGGACGATGCCACGCCCCACAACGAGCCTTAGGACGCCGTGCCTCTGCGCGCCCAAGGCCATGCGAATGCCAATTTCACGCGTACGCCGCGACACTTCATACGAAAGCAGCCCGTACAATCCAATGCACGCTAGCACCAGCGCCAGAATACCGAAAAATCCTGACAGCTTCGCAACCATGCGTTCTTGAAACAGCAACTGGTCGATCAACTCCTCCTGCGTGTGGACATCGAACACCGGCAAATTGCTGTCCATCTGACTCAACACGCCGCGTATGGAAGCGCTGACTGTGGTGGGATTCATTTTCGTACGCACCTCGAAACTCGTGTTGCCGCCACTGGAGGGAACGTACATTGTAGGGTCGACCGGGCTGCGCAGGTCTTGATACTTCGCGTCGCTCACCACCCCTAAAATTTCCCAGCCTGGATTTGCCCAATCCTCTTTTGCGGGGTCGGCCTCGTGCGCGCCAAAATGAACTCCCAGCGGATTCACTTTCGGAAAATACTTTTGCACGAACGTCTTGTTCACGATCACCGGCACGGGCGGCTCCTTTGCCGCGCTCTCCGGAACCGGTGCGCTCCCGCTCGGAGCGAGAAGTCCCGCGTCTTTGGCTTTCTCCATGTCTGCCCGAGCACTTTCCCTTTCCTCCGCCGCTTCGGCTTCCGAAAAATCCGCCGAATTGAAGTTTCGTCCCGAAAGCAGCCGCATGTGCATCATGGAGAAAAACCCGGCACCAACGGGAAGATAGTCCGCATTCGATTGCTGATCTTTCGCCGTGTTCTCAAGATGGAAGCCCGTTTCCCACAACGACCCGCTCAGCAGCGTGCTGTTCGAGTAGCTCACTGACTCGACCCCCGGAATTGCCTCGATACGCTGTTGCAAATCCCTGTAGAACGCATCAATCTGCGGCGTCTTGTATCCGATCAGTGTCGGATCCAATCTGAATGTCAGCAAATTGCGGGTATCGAATCCGGGGTCTACATTTCTAAGGTTCTGCAGTGTGCGCACCAAGAGTCCCGCGCCCACCAGCACAACCACTGCGAGCGCCACTTGCGTGATCACCAAACCGTTGCCCAAACTGAACCATCTTCCCCTAGCGCGCCCTTCCGCCGCCGAACTTCTCGTGCCCTCTTTCAACGCCGGTGTCAAATCGATGCTCGTGACGCGAAACGCGGGCGCGAGCCCGAAAATAATGCCCGTCAGTACCGCCGCGGCGAACGTGAACAGCAGCACACGCCCGTCAATGCCGGGGCTGAATCCGAACGGCTCGTCGGAACTGCTGGTCAAAAGCGTCACAATCGAACGCGTGCCCCAAATCGCAAACAAAATCCCCAGCGCGCCGCCTGCGAGCGAAAGAAGAACGCTTTCCGTCAGGAGTTGCTGCACGATTCTTCGGCGGCCCGCCCCGAGCGCCAGCCGCACCGCAATTTCCTTTTGCCGCGCCGTCGCGCGCGAGAGCAGCAAACCCGCCACGTTGGCGCATGCAATCAGCAGCACAATTCCGACGGCCATCATCAGGACGTACAATTCACCAGAAATTTCCGTCGTCGAGCCGCTCAGTCCAGACTGCGCAGGCAGCGCATCGACTTGCGGATCATCCTCCGGTTTCGAGAGCGGCTTCGCGCCGTGCAGCATATCGTTGCGGAAAAGCGTTGTTACGGCGGCCTGCGCTTCCAACCTACCGACGCCAGGCTTCAGCCGACCGATAACGACCAGCCACCAGCTGTAAGCATCCATCACGCGCGCCTTTACCCGTGGAAACGGGTAGATCTGCGACAGCACGGAAAGCGGAAGCCACACATCGTAGACGAGCCCCGGACTTAAACTGTCGAATCGCGGATCGGCTACGCCGACAATCGTGAACGGCACATTGTTTAGACGAACTGTTTTTCCAATCGCTGAGGGCGAGCCGCCGAACTGACGTTTCCAGTAGCCATAGTTCAAGACGAGCACCGGTGGTGCGGAAACCGAATCGTCGCTCGGCCCTATCAGGCGTCCTGCAGCAGCACGAACGCCGAGCACCGGGAAGAATCCGCCGGATACCGCCTGCCCCCGAAGCACGCTCGCCGTTCCGTTGCCGGTCAGGTCAATCTGAGAAGCGTTAGCGAATGCGGCAACGCTGGAGAACGCGCTCACATGCGAGGCTACGTCATTGAAGAAGGGCATGGAAAGCGAGCAGCCAGAAGAGGCGCCATTCCGCGAGAACTGTCCTGGGCCACAGTCCCCGTAGCCGCTTTGGCTATGAATATCGGGCGCCTTGCGGGCGCTCCATCTGAGAACCACGAGTTGCCGGGCATCCTGCACCGGCAGCGCGCGCATGAGGATGCCATCAATCAGACTGAAAATAGCCGTGTTGGCGCCGATGCCCATCGCCAGGGTGAGTATGGCCACGGCGGTGAAGCCGGGGGATTTGAGCAACATGCGCAGGCCGTAGCGCAAGTCTTGAATCAGCGTCCGCATACCGCCTCCAGTCTCTACGCCTAGGAGCGGAAGCAATCGTATCGCAAGAAACGTGCATCACTCCAGTTCATCCGATGGTCCGGACGGATGGTCGGCAACTGGGAAACTGACTCCTGATTTACCCGTCAGGTCTCTTCCGCAGTATTCGTTCTTAGAAGTGTAGGCTCGATCGGGAACGATAGATCGGCTGAACTACCGCAGCTTCCCGCGAATCACCGTGATCGACCCAGCACGGAGCGTGTACATCCCATCCGCTGCGGCAGCCATCGTGATGTTCTTATTCTCAGAAGGATTGTTGGCATACTGCACAAGAGCAACAGATCCGATGAAAGGATGGCTGACACGCTTGGCATCGTCGATGACGAGGCGGACCGGGTGCGCCGCGTTCAAATCGTGGTTGATCAGCATCAACGACCAGTTCCCGTCCGGACGTTTAACAACGTATGTCGTAACCACGGTCCGTCCGGCGGCGTCCTTAAGGTCTGCCGAAGTAGGGAAAATTTTGTTCGCTCCCGCCTCGTGCTGTAACCATTCAAAATTGATGATGTGTGCGGAGGAGTACGGATTATATGCAGGCGTGCCATACGCCCCTCCGCCATCAGCGCCACCCTCCGGATCGAGGAGTCCGTGACCAACGGCGCCATTGTTGATTGCAGGACGATAGAACGCCGTGCCGCCCTGTTCAAAGAAGGTGCCAAACGCATCGACTTCCCAGATGGAACGGCCAGTCACGCCCAGGTAGCCCGGTCCGCTTTGCCCCGCGATGATTCCACTCTCGGAGATAATCAGCGGCACCTCGGTGGGAACGCCATCCTGCCGCCACATGTGCAGCACATGCTTCATAATTCCGGGTTCCAGGTATAGCGATGCCCAGTCGTTCGGTGGAGTGAATCCGTTGACCATAAAAGGATAGTGTTCGAACGACATGAATGCGAGATCCTTCAGATGACCGTGGGCTTTCAGGTAATCGACGAATCGCTCCATCCAGGAAGTGCGGCCCTCCTCATCCGGCCAGAGCGTGATGTCTTTATCCACGCCTTCAAAAATCGGGCCGCCCAACTTGGCGCTGGGCGTCAACTTGTGGACCGCATCCGCCACTTGAATGTAGACGGCGCCATAATCTTCCGGCGTCATGTGCTTGCCATCGCACTCTTCCCCGACTTCAATTCCCACCACGGGATAGCCACGCTTGTGAATGTAGGAAACTTCATTCGCGCAATCTTCGGGAGTGTCATAGATCGCCGCGCATGCAACTAGCGCCGCGTGGCCCATGGTCAGTCCGCTGGTGAAGAAATTGTCCATGCCGTTGTATTGATCGTGGCCGCCGGTGATCAGATTGTCGGCCTGATGCCAGGGATCGACCGAAGAAGCGAAAAACGATCCAGCCAGGTCTGCCTCCGAACCGGCGATCACTTCCTGCTCTCCAGCACCCTGCAGAACCGGCGGCGGTCCAGGTCCGGGCTCTTTGCCGTTCGGCGGATACACGATCGCGTATTTCCCCTCAGCATCGATCGTACCGGCCGACAGCGTCTGCAGGGCGTAGCCGACGCAGTTTCGAATATCCTGCGACCCGTGAGTGTCGCAAGTTCCGGAGGACTTCGACATCAACACGCGGACGAAGCGCGTAGTGACGGGCTCATCCGAAAGCTTTAGACGAACATCCCCGCCGGTGCCATTCAGCACCGCGCCCGACGTGAACGCCTTCCACATCCCGTTCGGGCCCATGTCCCAGTCCATCGCATTGTTGTCGCCGACCCAGTACTGCACCACATAAACCACGGCATACGGATTAACCCATTGAATGTGGATCGCGTTGACCGCGCGCGCCGCGCCCATATCGATCACCACCCATTGCGGGTGCAGCGTATCGCTCTCGCCCGTGAAGTGGCTGGTCAAGTAAGGATTGCTCTTCCAGTAACTTTGAAAACCAGCAACCAACGGTAAATCTCCGCTGGTCATAAAATCGCGATGGGGCAGCGAATACGAATAGCCGTAGTGAATCGGTTCGCCTAAATCAGCGCTGCCGACGTAGTAGCCGCTCTTCGTCGCCGGATCGCTCCATGTGCCGTTTTCGTTCCAGTGCCATGCCGACAAGCGCAACTCGCTGTTGTTGCGCATGGTGATGGAACCCCAACCCAGGTTCTTGACCCCCTGAATCACCTCGGGCTTGCTCAAGTTGTCTATTTGCGCCCTGCTCAAATCATCCATCCACGCGCCGGTCGCTGTATCGGGATAGATCGTATTCAGAACGTGCGACGGCGTTACGTCCACGTGAACCGTGGCGACGGAATCAAGCGTGCCAATCGGGGCAACCGAGTGCGCCGGGAGCTCCTCGCGATGGTGTCGTGGGTGAGGCGTTTGCGTCTGAGCCGTTTGAGCTTGCGCCGCCTGAGCGTGGACGCGCAATGGGATGCGCGTAGAGAGGGCGATCAGCCCGAACGCCGCAACCGCAACACATAGCCAAAGGCGAGACGAGATCCGTGGATCAGAACCAGTAGTCATGATGTTATCGCCCTATTAAAACGATTGAATTCTGGAAATTGCACGTCGAGTTTACACGAACGGTAGACAACTGGTTGGATCGGTGTATCGGCGGCAGGCACGCTCAACTCGCAAGTTGGAGGCGATTGGAGCCGCCTTGAAGTCCCGGTGTAGCGCTGGCCATCATCGTTATTATCCTCATCGTTTTCCTTGTTCTGTGACTGATCGGCTCATCGCTCGCTACATCCGTCTTCTGCGGTAGGTCGAACGGGAAAGAATTGACTATAAGTCGGCCAAGGCGTCGAGAACCGCCGCCGCTCCCGGCAAAATGGCGGTGGCCCCCCGAAAGTTGCAAGCGCGCGTCATATCATTTGGAATCACTAGACAGCGTAGGCCAGCGGCGCGGGCCGCAGCCAGTCCGCGCTCTGAGTCTTCCACCGCGACACAGTTGTCGGCCTTCATCCGAAGTCGTTCTAAAGCGAGCAGGTAAGGCTCGGGATTCGGCTTCGTCTCGCGGAAGTCCTCCCGTGCGAGGACAAATTCGAAATATCGCAGCAAGCCGGTATCGGAATGCATGACATCGAAATGTTGGCGCTGCGAACTGGTTACCACTGCCATCCGCATGCGCCCCTGCAGTTGTTGCAAGGTTTCCGTCACGTCTGGTAGCACGCGCGTCTGTTTGCGCAGCATTTCCGAATACAGCAAATCGCGTTCGCGTTTCAACTCCGCGACCTGTTGTCTTCCCCACCCCCTCTCGATGGCAAGCTCAAACGCGCTGCGCCCTTCTCGCATTGATAAATCGAGGAATTGTCGCAATCTCAATTGAATGCCGATTGTGTCCAAGATCGTTCGAGTGCTCTCGAA
Source organism: uncultured Acidobacteriota bacterium (assembly GCA_963820895.1). Lineage (GTDB taxonomy): Bacteria > Acidobacteriota > Terriglobia > Terriglobales > Acidobacteriaceae > Sulfotelmatobacter. Next base: position 185,552 of record CAWGBW010000005.1, on the reverse strand, counting down.
GAAAAGACACTCGGTATCAACGAGAACGCCATCGTTATCCCACAAGATCGCTTCCACCATTACAGACCGGATCACCTCACATCCATTTCAATTAGCTTAGCCCGTCCGGCGTCTGAGACAAAGCGCGTGGCAGCTGTAAGGGAAATGGTTTGTGCGGGCACCCTATACCGTGATGTCGGAACACTCGGCACAATCAAACGAGAAAGACAGTGGCGTTCCGACTGCTAAGCGACGCCAATTGAGCATCTAGATTTTATGCTGTTTTGGTTCAGGACCAATTGAGACGGCTCCGATAACGTGGGGTTTGCGCAATCCGCTCCGAATCCGACAAGGTTGCTGACAAGGCCATCTTCAAAAAGAATTCAGTAGATCACGACTTCCAACAGTTGCACGCACAGGTGTTAGGCTCCATGCGCAACTTCGCGACTCACTTAAGTCAGCGATATTCCGGTCTCACCATATTCCTGGAGGTACGCTACGACTCCGTGACAAACGTTCGTAGTTCACTTTTAGGGCTTCCCCCGGCTCGCTAATCACCCTACCCTTCACTTGGAAGTCGTCTCTCGATTCCCTCCGTCGGCCGAGTTCCAAATTGTCGAAGAGGAGTAAAAAGATGAGAAAAACGATGTTCAGCACTGCCTGTCTTTGTGCCGTCTTGACGGCCACGATGGCCTTCGCGCAGAGGGATGGTATGCCATTCTGCCACGAATCGAAGCACCCGGCGTTCGATACGAATGCCATTGTATTCTGGAACGCGGTGGCGGACGACAGCATCGCCGTCATCGGGGGCAAGTCTCCGCAGCAGGGATCCGTCGAGAATGCCATCGTTCAAATCGCGGTGTACGATGCAGTGAATGCCATTTGCGGTTTTCCGTTCACCGCTTTTGGAATCAAGCCGGACGTGCGTGTTCCAGCGCTGCCGGAAGCGGCCGTGGCCGCAGCCGCTCACGACGTGTTAGTCGCGCTGTACCCAACCCAATCTACCGCGCTCGATCAGCAGTTTTCCGATTACCTCGCTGCCATACCCGGACACCGAGAAGGAAAACGTAACGGCATCGCCGTAGGTCAACAAACCGCGGCCGCCATCCTTGCATTGAGAGCCAATGACGGACGGAACGATGGGACTGGATGGACTCCGCCTCCCCCAGGACCCGGCATTTGGGAACCCACGCCACCGGGCTTCCTCCCTGCGGCTACACCGTGGATTCGCTTTGTCACGCCCTGGACGATGACCAGTCCGTCGCAGTTCCGCGTGCCACCTCCGCCGACGCTCGATAGCGACGTGTGGTTGCACGACTACGATGAGACGAAAGCATACGGAGGCGCGATCAGTAGCGCCCGCACCGCGGAACAGACGGACCTTGGAAACTTCGTTGGTGGCACCGGCGTCCACCCGATGCTGCAGTGGCACGGCACCTGGCGCGGCATTGCGACCGATCAGGAACTTTCGGTTCTGGCTACGGCGCGTCTGTTCGCAATGCTGTCTACTGCGGCGTCCGACGCCCTCATTGGTTGTTGGGATTCGAAGTTCGAGTACGCGTTTTGGCGGCCTGTGACCGCGATCCGTGCGGGCGGCGGAAACCCGGATCTGATTGCGGACCCCACTTGGATCGGACTCGTGACTACCCCGAACCACCCCGAATATCCGGCCGCGCACGGCTGCTTCAGCGGCTCAGTTGTCGAGGTGCTCAGAGCCTATTTCGGCTCTGACCAGCTCCATTTCACTATGAGCAGCCCGGCACCGGGGTTACTCCAACCGGTCCGGTCCTACGACCGCTTCAGTCAGGCGCTCACTGATATTCTCAACGCCCGAATCTACGGTGGGATGCACTATCGCAACTCGACCGCTTTCGGCGCAGAACTGGGGAGGCGGGTTGCGCACCAGACCCTCGAACATTTCTTCCTGCCTCGCGAACGTGAATGAACAGGTAGTTCGAAAATTGGACTTGCGGTGGGGCAACAATGCGTTCATCCTGTACTCCATGAAGGGGTATGGCCAATTTTGCCCCGTCGCCCTCGCTGCGGAAGTTTTTGCCGAGCGCTGGACGCCCTTGATTCTGAGGGAACTGCTGTCCGGCGCCCGGCGCTTCGCCGACATCCACAGAGGCGTACCGCGCATATCCCGTAATCTGCTTTGCCAGCGCCTCGACACCTTGGCCCATATCGGGATCATCGAGCGGAAACCGCTCTCACACGGACGAGGGTTCGAGTATCACCTCACAGACGCAGGCCGGGCTTTCGGTCCTGTAGTCGAGTCGTTGGGAGCTTGGGGGTATAAGTGGTCCAGTCGTGATCTCCGCGACGAGCACCTCGATCCGGACTTCCTCATGTGGGTCCTGCACCGGCTGGTACGGACAGAAAATCTGCCGGATCACCGTGTCGTCGTCTACTTCCAATTTCGGCAGGCGCCGAAACGGCGTTACTGGCTCATCCTCAACCAGTCCGAAGTTGACGTGTGCCTCTTCGATCCGGGATTCGGCGTGGACCTTGAAGTAGTCGCCGATGTCAGGGCTCTTGCGGATATTTGCCTCGGGCACATTAACGTTCGCGATGCCGTCAGTCGCGGCTGGTTGACGCTTGTTGGCGCCAGGCAAATCTGTAAGGACTTCTCAATCTGGCTTGGCACAGCTCATTACGCCTCCACGGCGGCGGCTTAAGCAACCGCCTGCCCTGGCATTTACTGTCATTGTGAGCACGGTCGGACCCGAGGACCAACGAAATGCAGCGGCCTGAATTTTGGTTCGTTACGATGCCGAGTCGTTGCTCCGGGAATTCGGTTTGCACTTTCGTTTGATAGAGAGCGCCAAGGAGCTACATCAGACGCCATTCAGAACGATCCAGCGTTCATTTACTGCCACTGCAAGTTTCAATAGAACCTTAGGTTCTTCTTCCATGTTTAGGCCGCTCTCCCTCGATTTGCGATTACACCACTTACCTGACATTGCGCCAGGCGCGATGCCGAACAAATGAAAGATGCCCAGGCTCATCAGATCCCAGGCATCCCAATTACGAGTTTCTATTTGCTCAAGCGTATTTCTTCCCGGCCTTTACTTTCGCCCATCGGGCGCGTTGTGCCGCAGCAATTCGCTTGCGACCAGCGGCAGACATGGTTCGTTTCTTCGGCATTGTGACGACATTTGATTTAGTGGTGCTTGTCTTCATCTTTGCCCACCGTGCTCTCTGAGCTGCCGCGATTCGCGCTCGTCCTGCGGCAGAGATCTTGCCACGATTCACCGCTTTCTTTTTGTAAGCAGCCCCAAAGGCTGAAAGAGCTTGACCGATCGCATTCATCTCACGTGCTAACCGATCATGTTCCGTCTTCAATATCTCTACCACGCCTGCTAGGTTTGTCATTAGGTCTCCTTGCGCGATTTGGAAGAATTGCATTCTTATCTTAGCGTATTAGACTGGGCATTTGCGGTTTAGCACTGCACTCCAGTTCCTCTAGCAGAGCGTAGACTCGCATCGCAGCCCATCCCTCCGGGGATTTCTCGCCATGTTCGCCCACTAATTGCCACACGTACGCGCGTTGTGCGCACCAGCAACTGCATCGTGGAGGCTGATGCTTTCTACGGTGATATATGTTCTGCGATCCCGCACGCAATAGCTCTTCGGCAAATGACCGGTCAACGAAACCGAACGGCGTCTCCACCAGATTCAAGACTTGCGCAATGAAGCGATCGTTGGGATCGTGGTCTCTTCCACTTCTCGGCTGGCGTGCTTGCGCGGCCTGGATGGTAAGATCGACACTCAGTTGCTCTCTATCAGCGTGCGTGAGCCCATATTCCTTGGCATTGGTAATGATGCATTGTAGTTCTTCGCAGGATGCGATCCGTTTACGCTGAATGATGTCTCGTACTTCGTCCCGATTCATCCTTCTGATCGATAGCGGACCTAGGGGAGTTGGAATCGGCTGAGGCAATTCGGGTCGAGCCATGTCGCGGTAGATCCGTTCAACTGCTGAAATGACGTCGGGCGTCACAGCATCCACCCAAGCCCATCTGGAACCTCCTCTGTGGGGCGTCTAACTTCGGATTTTTCTGCGGTTGGTTGTTGGTCACATTGTTTTGTGACCTATGTCACAGCCAACTGCTCGGGTTCAGAGGAAAATCCCATCAATCCAACTCAGCGGGCGGGCCACATGTCCGACATTCTCGAGAACCTCAACTCACGGCGGCAAACCCTGTATTCGTGGGGTTCAATGGAACGTTTGACTGGGCCTTCGTTAATTTCTATTTTCACCAATACCTGGGTGAGAACCCCTTCGGATTCGGCGGCATCGACATCAAGTCCTTTTACATGGGCATGACGGGTTGCGCATGGGAAGATACGCGGTCGAGCCGGATTAGATCCGAGCTAAAGGGGCCGTCACCGCACACCCACAATGCGCTCGATGATGCGGTTGAGCAGGCTGAGATGTTCAAGCGAATGAGAGAGAAAGCTCGCCAACCTAAGTAGCTCTCCGCCTCTTCTTATGTAGTTCTTGTGGTCCTCTAATGAATACATTCGATCGGGATCTTTCCAATTTGGCACACGTGGACAACGAACCATTGAATTGGTTCTGGGGGATTTCTTGCGCTCGCAGGCGCAGGTCGCGGGCCCTGTCCATTTCCTGCTCCGCCTCCTTGCCAACGCGCAAAAAGACGTGCTGAGGCAATTGAACTGGTGGATAGACGAATGCCGAAAACTTGTGGTTAATCCGGAAGTCCTTCGCGAGAAGGTTAAATTGGACCTCAAGGCGGGCAAAGGCGCACCATCGCAACCTGTCCCCGGAATCAAGTTCGGCCCCTGCACCGTGGTTCGCGTTTCCCCTCAATGTTTCTCTGCAATCAGAATTGCCCGGCAGGAAAGGGGCGCCCTATTCTTAAGGTCAATTGCCGCACGGTTGGCGGAGGATTCGGCGCGCTCATTACATAAAGCGTGTGCAAGTTCATGTCGAATCACAAAATCGAGCAGATCGTCGACCGGCATTTTCCATACCATGCGAAGCTCTACTCCACGAATCGATTTCGTTTCGAGCAATGAGCCGTCTAGTACCGTCACTCGTTTTGTGAGATTGCTGAATGCCGGATCATTCGGATTAATTCCCTTATCCGATAGAAGCTGTTTCCAATCCACTGTTCGCACCAGAACCCATGTCCAGTCTTGCAGCGAATCTGCCTCATATCGCGCCAGAGCTGTTCGCAAGGCGGTTGTAGCGACATTGCACTCTTGCCGTGTGTACCCAATGTTGCAGGTGAAGTGCTGCCTTGGGGGCTGTGTCTGGGCGTGTAGGGCTGTCGGAACCTGAGAAAGAAGCCCAAGCAGGACAAGAGGAGCCAGAAGCCGCCGAACGTTCCCGCGTCGTGGTGAAGGTATGCTTGTCATAGTGAGCGCCTCGATTAACCGGAGAGAGGAACGAACCGCGCCAAACAGCCGTGCGTCTTCGCCTTCATTCTTCGGTTCAAGAATGGGCTAATGCAGCGCTCACCTTTGCGCGGTTCTCCACAGAGATCAAGGACCGCTCGAGTGGTTTGTAAGTTCCATCGCGACTTGTTGAATGCCAAGGGGTAACAAACACAGGTTCCCGGCGGTGGTCAAGGTATTGGGACAAACCGTGATAGACTTGGCACCCTTGGGGTGCGCGATGGCCTCCTCCGCAGGCCAACGTCAATTGGTAAAGTTCGGAATCTTTGAAGTGGATCTTGCTGCCGGCGAGATTCGAAAAGCTGGCATGCGGCTAAAGCTGGCGCCTCAACCCTTCCAAGTACTGCAAGCACTTCTGGAGCACCCTCAACAAACCATCACCCGCGAAGAACTTCGTGAACGAGTGTGGCCAGAAAACACCTTCGTTGACTATGAACTGGCGCTGAAAAAGGCAATCAATCGATTGAGGGAGGTTCTGGGCGATTCAGCTGAGAGCCCGCATTTTATCGAGACAGTTCCGCGACGCGGCTATCGATTCATCGGTGCGTTGATACCTTTTGAACCTCCGCAGGCTTACTCATCAGCAGATCCCCACACAGTCATTAGGACTGCTCCCCGATCCAGTTTCGTTCTTACGCCGTGGCGCCTGTTCACTGTAGTGGTGGTATTGCTGGTTGGAGTAGCCGCGGGCTGGCGTGTAAGACACTGGCTGTACGGCCAGATTAGTTTCAAACAGCAGCGACTGACTGCCAATTCGCAAGAGGTTCCGGTTCTGGGTGGCGTGATTTCTCCCAACGGTCAGTTTCTTGCCTTTGCTGACAAGACTGGTTTGTATTTGCGGCAGATCGCCAATGGAGAAACTCACATCCTCAACCTTCCCCAGGGATTCAATGCCGTACCGGCCGCATGGTATCCGGACGGTTCCCACCTCATCGCGAGATGGGTCGAGGGACCGAAATCTTCCTCCAGCTTGTGGCAAATTCCGATCATGGGGGGTGCGTCTCACAGGCTAACTGAAAACGGCAATTTTCCCTCCGTTTCTTACGACGGATCACAGATTTCGTTCATCAGAGAGCAGGCTCCTAACGAAGAACTGTGGGTGATGGGCGAGAATGGCGAAAATCCACGGCGGCTCCTTACCGCGACACAGGGGTCTAGTTTCGGTCCGCCCGCGTGGTCACCGAACGGAAGACAAATCGCCTACGTGACCGCTACTCAAGAGCTGGGGCAGTCGGCAAGCAAGATGAATATAAGCTTGCTCGATCTGGGCAGCGGTCAGCAAAACATCATCGTGTCTCCGCAAGGCACAAATCCGGAATTGGACGCCAGCGCACAATTGGGGTGGAGGATGGTTTGGACAGCGGACAATCACCTCGTTTACACGTTGTCTGAGCCGCCACCGAATCAGACAGATACAAACCTTTGGGTGTTATCACTTGATTCCGGCGGACAGATGACTGGCAGTGCGTCACGTCTCACCGCTACGCCGGGTGGGGTGTCGGATCTCAACGCCAGCGCCGACGGCAGACGAATCGCGTATACAAAGTCCTCTACGACCCCGACGATATATATTTCGGAGGTGCATTTCGATGGCGCGAGCCTTAGCACGCCAAAACGGCTCACGCTCGACGATTGGAGGGACATTGCTTTTGCGTGGACACCCGACAGCAAGGCCGTCATATTTGTGTCCGACCGCGATGGAATCTTTCACATTTTCAAACAGCAGATTGACCAGAATGTAGCGGAGCGACTGGTCGGAGGCAGCGAGGAGGCTAACATCCCACGTCTGGCTCCTGACAATTCGTCTCTCCTCTACCTAGCCTGGCCGAAGGTAGGCAATTCGGTCGCACCAACGCGATTGATGCGTGTACCTCTTGTCGGTGGCCCGCCGCAAGAAGTCTTGCGGGATCGCAGAATCGGAAACATACAATGTGCCCGCCCGCCGTCGGCGGTATGTCTGTACCATGTGGAAAGCACGACAGAGCTGTCATTCTTTCGTTTCGATCCGGTTACTGGTAAGAGCGAAGCGCTTCCGCAATTCAAGATCGAAAACAGAGACGCCTGCCTGGAATCTGTCGCCGGATGGAAAGAGTTCTCCTGACCTCCAGCGCGGACGGTTCAGAGAAGAACCCTAGTTTCAATCTCTATTCTCTGGAAGATGGTTCCAAACGCACAGTAACTGTTAAAGGCTGGGTGGGAATCAACGGCATAGACTTCGCTGCCGACAGTAAGAGCGTGTGGGTGGCCGCGAATACCAACACGGGAAAATGGGCTGTGCTTAACATCGGCCTTCAGGGCAAGACTCGGGTCATGCTTGAAGACTCGGAAATGATCTGGTGGGTGGTAGCGGCTCCAGACGGCAAACATCTGGCAATACCGAAGAATCGCATAGCATCCAATGTCTGGATGGTACAGCGCTTTTGATTTTGGCGTAGGTTTGTTCTTTGCTCAAGTCTAGATATCTATGGGGAAAGTGCTGGCGATTCAGTTCTGTGGCGCGAATGCAGGGGTGTACGAATTTCGCCGGCGTCCAAACGCTAACAGGCGTTACACATTTTGAGCGTTGGCCAATGATCGGTAATGGCGATAGAACGTTGACTACCGACTAGGGCCGCCAAAGAAGCTTGCGGCTCAAGTTCTGTGAGCATTTCCTTCTCTTCACCCGGGTTGCAAGCGAATGAACGTAGGTCGAGGCGGATCGTCGGGACACGAGTTGGTTAGAACCATAACTGATAGCTGCCTTGCGTCGTCCGGATTTGGTAAGAGCTTCTATCCGACGAGTCAATCGTGGTCTACTGAAGTCGAAGCCGCGCAGGTTTGCGTTTGACAAATCAACGCCGATTTGAGAATTTCGGAACCTCCTAAGGGAGAATTCCAATGACCAGAATGGTGGGGATCGGTGTGAGCAAAGGGATCACATCTTTCGCGATTTGTGTCCTTCTTCTACTTTTGCCGAATTGCGTTCATGCGCAACTGTTCACATTTCCAAAGCCGGACCTGATCGACTACACGGCGCAGAACCCATTCGACCGCCTTCCCGATGGACGTCCCAAGGTGCCCGACAACCTAATCGAGAGGGCGCGTGGGCTATCGTCGGAGGAGGTCTGGGCCGTGCTCCAACAGAAGGAGTTCAACAATCAGTACGCCGACGGATTTGTGGTCCTTCACCCCGGCAAGACCATGGTGGGGCGAGTTTTCACCGTTCAGTTCATGCCCTTGCGCGCCGACGTTGACGAAGTGGCGAAAGAGAAAGCCAAGCAGCACGGTCTCGAGCGCCTGACCAATCAGACCGCGATCGACATGCTGCAGCCCGGCGACGTGCTCGTGGTGGATCTATTCGGCAAGAAAGTGAACGGAACGATCGTCGGCGACAATCTCTTTTACTACGTGATGAAGGTAACGCGCAGCGGCGGACTGGTCGTGGACGGAAGCATTCGGGACCTTGACGGCCTTTCGGAAATCGACATGCCCGCCTACTTCCGAGCCGCCGACCCCACACCTATCGATAGCGTCATGCTGACCGGCATCAACACTCCGGTGCGAATCGGCGGCGTGACCGTGATGCCGGGCGACCTTGCCGTCGGAGACCGCGAAGGTATTTATTTTATTCCGCCGCAATTCGTCAAAGAAGTGCTCGACCGCGCCGACGAGATCCATATTCATGATGAATGGACCAAGAAGAAGTTTGACGAAGGGAAGTACAAATCGAGCGAGATCTACGGTTCCCCAACCGATCCCAAGTTAAAACAGGAGTATGAGGATTATTTGAAAAGGCGCCTGGACGAAATTCACAAGCAAGCAAACCCAAAATAATCTTCGGAGAGCCACACAAGCGTACTCGGCAAAGGCGCCTTTACAAGTGAGCGGACTCGAGGAGGAGTGAAGACCTTCTGCGCTGTTGTAAATCAGGGACCCTGAGTATCCCTTCAGATTTCTTCCTCGCAGATTCGTCGTCAGGTCGGGCAAGACGACTCACCATCGCTCTCCGAAATGGAAATTTGCCTTGCGAATGACATCCTCGTCCGGGCAGCAATTGCGGTAACCACGAATGTATTCCAGCGCCTCTTCTAAAGACCACTGCAAACACTTATGCAGGTAGGCAACCACTACGGTGGGGGAGCGGTTCACGCCCGCTGTGCAATGCAGGTATAAAGTCTCCCCGGCTGCCAGGATTCGCTCAACCGTGGCCACACACTTAGGCAATTTCCACCGAAGTTCAAGCCGATCAAAATCGGTCACGGGCAGATTCGTGAAGCTAAGGCCGGCTTCGACCGCTGCACTCCGCTCGCTTTCGATCGCACCTTCCTGCCCATCCACTTCCGTCTGAAGGCTGAGAATCGCCGTGACATTCAGCGCTTTCAACTGTTGGAAGTCGTCATCAGCTAACGGGGCCGCTCCGACGAAAAGGTGCGGAATAACGCGATCGCATTTCATGGGAGGAATACCAGCTACGCTACCTCAAAAATGGCCGTCAGGGGAAGTTGATGTAACAATCTGTGGGGTTAGAACAGTCATGGCGAGTCTCTATTTCCGCCCAAGGCTCAAGGCGGTATTGGCTCCCAAGTACGGTGGCGCAGTTGAAGCGTCGCTTTGAAGCTGAGCATATAGATAAACTGTGTTCTTTGCTGCACATTCAACTACCATGAAGTCATACTTTCGTCCACACAACCTCATCAAATACAGCCCTCATAAGCCGAATCAGGCCTTCGTGGAAATTCGATTCAGGCAGCAGCCCTTAAGCGATAACTGTTGAGAAATCTTCATTACACTAATTGCGGCAAATGCGGGAGGATACAAGAGTAGACAACTCACCTCCTTGCTTTCTGCGAACCGCAGCAGGTCACTGCTGCACGAAGTCCACGTAACCATGCCGCTGCAAGAATTTGAAATAACCCACCCAGTCAAAATTACTTTGGGGACCCAGTTCCATTTCCGCGTCTTGGATGACCTCGGCTAGATTGCGTTTGCCATCGCACCAGTAAAGTGCTGCGGTGGTTGGCGCCCAGAAGCCGCTGTCTGGAAATCCTTCGCGCTGAGCGGGCGGAATATCATCCAGTGGGAGGGCGCCCATTCGCTTGCGGCGAACGACGATCTTTTTGGCTTCGGGACCGAAGTTGGGGGCCATCGCCTGTATCGTCCCCAAATGCAGTTGCGTTGCACGGTCCTTGACGGCACCGTCGATCCGCACTTTCTGTGCAGCGGCGAAGGAGGCAAGCGCGGCCAGTTCCTGCTGGAGATCGGCGGCTTGTTTGATCGCCTTGGTTTCGCGGGCCAGGTTGTAATCGACGCGAGCGGTCTCCCAGTACTGCAGATGGCCCAAGCTGTCCGCGTCCTTTGCCGCAGCCACTCGGTCAAGGCTGTTTGCCGTCGCCGAATTGATCTGATCGTATCCGTGCTCCACTGCCAACTCAGCCATCCAGTGCATCTGCTCTGGTCCCGCCGATGCCAGAAAGTACGCGTAAGCCGCATTCATGACTGCGAGATCGCGCAGGGATTTGGGGTCGACCTGGGCGGGGGTATCGAAGCTGGTGTGATGGGCAGGGATTCCGTGGCCGCTATGCGGCGAGGTCGTGGGAATGCCAATCATCGACTCTCCGAGGTCATCGTCCGTTCCGCCATAGTACGCGCCTCTGTTGTATTCGCTCCACAAAAAAGGGCGGCGCACCATGGGGAAATATTCCCCAGCAAGGCGCACAGTAAATGCATCCACAAAAGAACTAGCCGATTGCGGATTCATGGACCAGTTGAACTGCGTTCCTGCCAGGTACTGCCATCCTGCGGGTGTGTCGACACACATGGCGGCAATAGTTCGCTTGGTTCGATCCTTGTGGGCGTCGAGATACGCGAGCGTGCCATAGCGCTCGCCCATGGCCAGGAGGCGGATGGTTCGCTTTGGCCTGGGTAATTCGCGATTCTTAATCAGGCGGTTGAGGGTGGCAGTAGCTTGAAGAATGGATGCGACGCCGCTGGAGTTATCGTTGGCGCCCTCTTCATATAAATGTCCCAGGGAGAGCACCTCTTCCGCACCAGGACCGTCGGTGCCGAGAATGGCGCCGCTCACATACGGATACTTCCCGTCGTAGTAACGGGTATCAACGTTGGCACGGACCTTCACTGGCCCTTTTTTAAGCAGCTCATAAAGGTATTGCGCCGATCGCGGTGTAATGGAGAAACATACCGTAGGCGTGTCGTTTTTATTGAAAGCCCAACCGTTATCTCCGAAATCGTTCTCCCAGTCCCGCTCCTCCAACAGCATCGGGTTCACCCTGCTCTCACGAACCATGCCCAGCGCACCGGCCTGCTTCAAATCGGTCTTGGACATGCGGCCGCCAAGTACTAGCTTGCCTTTCAGATCCGCATTGCGAATGTCATTGGGTCGCAACACGATCTCGGTCTCGACGCCTCCCGGTGGAGTGGGGCCGCTCCACTGGCACAGCGAGGTAGGAACTTTCTGATAGTCGGCAAGAACGCGCATATCCTCTGGGACCTGAGGGGAGACGATTTCCAACTTGGCAGAATGGGCGTCCCACGCGATCGGCTGCGTCCAAAAACCGTTCTGCGTCACACCGTCCGCGGGCTCCTGGCCTATCTCGACGTCTTCCAGTCCTGCCTGCCGCATCATCTCCGCGACATTCTTTGCGGTCTCTTGAAATCTGGCAAAGTCAAAATAGCGATCGGTTGCCCATATTGCCTCCATGTTCGTCATAGCTTCCGTCGAGTTGACGTTGGCCAGCAGCAGCTTCAGCAGGTCAGTAACAGGGCTCGGCCCCGAGGGGCCGGGGTCATGTCCCGAGATCGCGTGTGCGGCGGTGGCGAGGGCGGCTGGCGTCGGCGCAGGAAAAGCAGGAGGAGGCGCGGACGAATCGGCGGCGGGCCTGCTGGTGACGGTCTGTCCCCAAACCAGACCGACACTTATCAGCAGGAACATAGCGAGTCGTTTTGCAGGCTGAGTTTTCATGACCTGCATTATCGGGATGAATCCCCTCCAATACAACATCATCGTTAGATTACATATTCACAATCGGGAAGCGCTACCCTAGGCGAACAGAACAAGAAATCAAAGCGTCATAGCACTCGTCATCGGGTCAATGAGCGTTAAGGCCTTCCATGAGAAGGCCGGTCGGAGTCAAGTGATTCTTGATCGTCTTGGTGGTTCATTTGGTTTTTCCTTCGCCGAGTAGCCACTGTCGCCATGCTTCCATCCGCACTCTCGAGGAGCGAATCATTTCGCTCGGTGCATGTTGGGCGTTCTCGTTTCAGCCGGTGCTGCTATCTGTTTGGCGCCCTGTGGTTCTACTCTTGCCGAGTGGAACCTGGGCCAGGCGTTAGACGCAGTCACCGGAACTCGGCTTGAGGCTTTTGATTTTTCCTTCCTGGCGATGTTTTGTTTTTATGCTGCGATCGCCAGCGGCCTGCGCTGGCTGTTGTGCAGCGGTTCGTAGACTTCTCCGCTCACCCACAGGTGATGCAGCAATACCGCCAGCTTTCTGGCGGTCGCCACGATGGCTCTCTTCTTCCCGTTCCGCCCTCCACGTTCGGCTAGTTTCAAACCCCAACGCCGCAGGTCGCAGTCGATACCAAACGGACCCAGAATGTGCTGTGCTCCCTGCACCAGCAACGTGCGCAAGTACGGATCACCTTCCTTGCTGATGTGCATTTGCGGTTCGCTCTGTCCCGAGTTCCTGCGTCCTGGTTGCAGCCCCAGATAGCAGCCCACGTCGCGACTCTTGCGGAAGCGCTGCGGATCTTCCAGCGTGAGCAAGAAGGTCAGCGCGATGAGCGTGCCTACTCCCTTGATCTGCGTCAGCAACGCCACCTGCGGATAACTGTGCTGCGCCAGATTTCTCGATGCGCTCGTTGTATTCGCGAATCTGCTCACTCACCGATTCGATGCATGCCAGCAGCGGCTCCAGCGCCGTCTGCAGTTCCGGGCTCAGGCCTTCCGCTTTTTCCGGATTCATATTGCGCACATTGCATCCGCGCAATCTTTCGCCGTAGCTCTTGGCCAGTCCACGGGCCGTGTTCACCAGCGCAGTCCGGGCTCGCACCAAGCCTGCCCGTGCCCGAATCGTCATGAGATCGGCTTGTGCCTGTGCGCTGCGATGCTTCACCGGAGATAGCAACTCCGGATCGATCCGGGCCAACCGCGCCAGCGTCTGCGCATCCAGCCGATCGTCTTTCTTGCGACTCTCCCCGATCAGCCGCACCTTGCGCGCATTCGCCACGATCACTTCATGCCCCAGCGTGGTGAGCAGACGGCTGATCCAGGGCGAATGCGTTCCCGTCTCCAGCGCGATGCGGCAGCGCGGCAGCGCACTGAACACTTCCTTCATTGCTTTCGGAGTCGTACCCTGCTTCTGTTCCCGCAGCACTTCGCCCACTTCGTCGAGCAGACAATACCAGCTGGAACGATCTCCCAGATCCAGACCGATCGTCAGTTTCGGTTGAGAAAAATTCCCGCTCTGCTTCGCCACTGCGGTGCTAACCTTCTTCATTGCCGGTCTCCTTTTTATCTGTGCCTTGAGCACGTCGATAACCTGGGAGCGTACACCGCATCCCGTCCGGAGACCGGCCTTCTCCCTCGAAAACACTTGGCTCAGGCGATACGCGGCTGGAGAGTGACTGAGTGTCCGAGGCTCTCTAAACGCTTGACTAGGTATCGCTTCAAACCCTCTGCGTGGAGTCGGTCGAAGTAATTGCTGCCCAGATCGGTGTAGGCACAGCGCTTCCGTTGCAGGTGATATCCGATCACCAGGATGCTATGGGCAACGGCGATGATGGCGCACTTTCTGCCTCGACGAGCAGCAAGCTTCTTAAACTGAGCTGAAAGATAGGTGTTCTTCGTGCGAGCCGCAGCCCATGCGGATTGACACGCCATACGACGCAACCAGGGACTGCCTTTACGGATCTTGCTGCTGATCCGCTTGCCTGCACTCTCGTTGTTTCCGGGACACACCCCTGCCCAGCTAGCAAGATGTGCTGCAGTTGGGAACTGACTAACATCTGCTCCCATCTCTGCGATGAAACTCCAAGCCGCCACACGATCCACCCCGGGAACCGTCACCCAACGATTCAACGCCTCCGCTAAGTCCAGGTGCTGTTGCCCGAGTTGCTCGAGTCGAGCGTCTAACAACTCGATTTCAGTTTCGATAAAGTACAGTTGGCGAAGCAAGCTCTGTAGAAGAAAGCGGTGATGATCCCGCACCTGGCCTTCTAGAGCTGCCTGTAATTGTGGGATCTTGGCGCGAAGGTGCCCAAGAGCGAGGTCCGCAAGTCGTTCGCAGCTCTCTTCACCGCCGATGATAGCCGCCAGAATCGCTCTGCCACTCTTACCCAGAGTATTGCTGGCAACGCTTGCGAGCTTGAGATTGGCATCCTCGAGCACTTTCTGAATCCGGCTTGCGATACGAGAATGCTCCTGCGACAAGCTAGTTCGTGCCCTGGTGAGATCACGCAGATCGCGAATCACCAACGGGGGTATAAAGCTGCCCCGCAGCAGTCCGTGTTGCAAAAGTTCCGCGATCCACTGACAGTCCTTCGTGTCCGTCTTGCGTCCCGGAACTGCCTTGATGTGCTGGGCGTTTGCCAGAACGATCTGAAAATGACGTTCGAGAACGTTCCACACCGGCTTCCAATAAACGCCCGTGGATTCCATCGCCACGTGCTCAACGCCAAACCCCTGCAACCACACGACCAACTCTCGAAGCTCGCGGGTCGTGCATCCGAAGCGGCGAATGTGCTTCAGCGGTTTGCCCGATTGCGCTATCAGAACACAAGCAGTGATGGAGGACTTGTGCACATCCAGCCCGCAGCACCGCGGATACAAAACTTCCATAGCTGTCTCCTTCCGCCGTGCGACGTAAGGATGCACAAATCGCGAAAGTCTCCCTCGCGTGCTCCTCTCCGAAGAGAAGGCGACAGTCCGTTGTTCTCAACGGCATCCAGGGTCAAACTCATCCGCGGGCTCTCAGGCTCCACTAAGGCGAACGACCTCGTACGTCCACGGCTCCGATAGCCTACCCCGTTTTCATTGGCCGTTGTGCCGAGAAAGGGCATGTAGAACTCATCCCATCTGTTTACATCATTTGGATGACGCAAATTGATCGAGCAATTGATCGTATGGCACACTCGGAGCCGTGAAACTTCTCAGGTACATCGAGCTAAAGAGCGGCTATTCCGACAACGGCCCCGCTTGGATTGGTTATGTGTGACTCCATCAAAGACCGAATACTTGGGCGTTTGCGTGGATTAGTCGCTGGTTGACTCTAGTTTTATGCTGTACCAAATAGTAAGAGCTTGCCTGAGTCGGGAGTGGGTTCCGATGAGGATTGTCTCAGGATAATCCTGCAGCATCGTTGGGCCATGGAATGTTCACCATCGTGGACTTTAAACCGGCGAGGCTTTGCTGGGCCGTTTCTCGCGATCCCCTTACAAAGCTAGCATCAACTCTCCGTATCTAATTGAACAAGATGCCCGAAGCATTTGTCATTTGAAGGTATCGATGATAAGCTGCGGACAATTTTGGGCCCTCTTTTACCGTTTGAGAGGCTGTGATGTCCCTCCTGAGTAGTGCGATACCCTGTTCACAACTCCGCCCATACGTCCGCGCCTATGCTTATCGCAAATGGGAATCAACGGACCTTTCGATCAGCGCACCGGTTCCTCCTCAACTCGAACAGGTTCTGAATTTTGAGTTCGGGTTGATACCCGGTGTGCTGCATCGTCAAAGTTCGGTGCGCAGTCAGATCTGGATTGGTGGCGCTCAGACCGTGTTTCCGGGGCACCTACTTCTGTTTCCGGGAGTCGAATCGTTCGCGGTATTTTTTCAACCAGCAGGATGGTCGTGTCTGTTCAGAACTCCCATGTACGAGTTCACGAATTGCATATACGACGCCCCTTCTGTAGTCGGGGGTGGGCTACGTTGGCTGTGGAATAGGTTGGGCGAAACGTCGTCCTTCGAACAGCGTGTGGTGATAGTTGAAGAATTTCTGGTGAAGAAAATACCTGGAGCAATTGATTCGGACGGAATTGCGGACGCGGTCACATACATATTCCGACGCAGCGGCGCGGTGAGTGTTTCTGGTCTTGCCGAACGCGAATCGATTGGGCTACGACAATTTGAAAGAAGATTCCGACACGGGACCGGGGTCTCTCCGAAAACGTTCGCGAGAGTTGCACGTTTTCAAGCCGCGGTCGACGCCAAGCTCGCCCGACCGCAGCGGACATGGCTGGATATTGCACATACCTTTGGATACCACGATCAAATGCACATGGTTCGTGATTTCAAGAATCTCGGACTAAACACACCTTCGGGATTGGTAATGGAGATGGGAGACGTACGGCCTCCGGCGCTTGCCGAAGGGACGCCCTAAAGAAAATTGCAGGCGATGTCGCATTTGTACTATGCGTTGGGAGCGGTATTCGGGCATAAATCTCGCTTCAGAGAAGGCCTTTCGCGCATGGAGGAATGTGATGGATTCTAAGAGTCGTAAACAACTAACGCTCTTTCTGTGTTTCGCCTTTGTCATAACTGGAAATGTCTCGGCTCAAAGCACCTCAAGTCGAGGCCCAAAGTCGGGGCAGTTCCACTACAAAGTAGTCGACCTAGGGACGCTGGGCGGACCCATTAGCTATGGCTCAGCCAACGGTGATGGTGGGAGACTGTTGAATCAGTTGGGTGTGGTTTCGTCTTATGCCGATACAACGTTTGCTGATCCCTTCGCTCCTGAGTTCTGTTTCGACGCGGATTGTCTGCTAGCCCATGCTTTCCGCTGGCACGACGGGATCATTACGGACCTCGGCGCTTTGGCACCAGGATTCAACAGCTTGGCTGCCGGAGTGAACGATGTAGGTTGGAGCATCGGAGCATCTCAGACCGGTCGCCTTGATCGCAATAATTTCCCCCAAAATCGGGCAGTCGCATGGACTCGACAAAAACGGATCAATCTCGGAGTTCTTCGAGGCGGCAGCGACAGCATTGGAATCTCGCTTAACAATGCCGGCCAGGGGGTAGCAATTTCTGACAATGGAGTGTCGGACCCTTTCTCTTTATTCGGAATCGGAGTTCAAGTTCGAACTGCTTTCTGGTTAGACGGACGACTTCACGACATTGGGACTTTGGGAGGACCCGATACCGTACCGGGTCCAGGTTGTAACAATCAGAGACCCGACACGGTCGTGGGTGCTTCCTATACCAGCTTTATTCCGAACCCCGACACTGGCGTTCCCACAATCGATCCCTTCTTCTGGCACAAAGGCAGAATGATCGACCTCGGGAACCTTGGCGGAACCATGAGTTTCGGCCAGTGCATGAACAGTCGCGGCGAAATCATCGGGCAATCCAATCTCGCCGGCGATCTTGAAACGCATGCCTTTGTGTGGCGCAACGGAACCATGAAGGACCTAGGCACGCTCGGCGGACCGATCTCCGAAGCGATCTGGATGAACGACTCCGGAGATATCGCAGGCTCTGCGGATCTAACCGAACCTGGTATCCATGATGCGGTGGTATGGAAGCACGGCCGCATTAAGGACCTCGGCACCGTCGATGGAGATGCGTGCAGCCGAGGGCGAGCCATCAATTCGAGTGGAGTCGTTGTGGGCGGATCCTCAGATTGCAGCAATTTCCTGCACGCCTTCGTATGGCAAGAGGGTGGACCGATGCGCGACCTCAACAAGCTCATTCCGGCAGGCACCGGGCTCCAACTGACCAACGCGATTAACATCAATGATCGAGGCGAAATTCTCGCCAAGTCGGTCGCTCTCGGCGTGCAACCCATCGACGATGAGGATCTGGGACACGTCGTTCTCCTCATTCCGTGTGACACGTCGGTCGATTGTACCGGCGAAACTTTCAATGAGGCAGAAACTGCGGCGTCAAACCCGTCCCTGCGTGGCGCCCCCGCGCCGATACAGCCAAAGCGTCCTCACACGGCGAAAGAGTCTGTTGCTGAATGGCGCGCAAGATTGGCCCGCCATTATCCCTTCGCGCGTTCGGTGGCGCCGTAGTCGGAGGATTAAATACGGACCTGCGCAGACAGACCGGCCGGTCTTCTGCTTTCCACCACGAACGTTCGAATGCTCGGGGGCTAACGCAAGGAACGGACCCGCAACCTGCCGGGCTCATTCATTCCGCAAGCGGCCGGCGCTGGAGTATTGGTAACACCCGCGCGGGCAGGACGGCGAACCCTCAAGGGGAAATAACGCCTCACAATCTCCCGCTTCTTTGCTAAAAGGTCGGAAAAATGGCTTCCTGCACATCCGTAGGTGACTAACCTCGGGCCGCGCGGTTGACATCGGGAGAGATCTTAAACCTAAAACTGTTAGCGACTATCGATGACTCACGCCCACAACATTACAAGGATGAACTCGTAGCGCATTGTCCGTATTTTGTCCGTCACAAGGGAGCAAAACTGTGTGAGATGGAGCAATTGCAGCGTCGCTAGATTTAGCATTTCTGGACCTTGTTGGCTGCGATTGTAGGGTTTGACCTGCTGTTTTTCCCTCATAACCTAACGCTCCTTAAGATTTCCTATCGTTCCCTAAACATGAGAATGCTCGCAAACGACCGGAAATCGGGGCTTAATTGGGGCGAGGAGCTCAAACTGATCTGGAACTTGACTGTCCGTTAGCTGTCCAACAAGGGTTGCCAGTAACAATGGGATGTTAACCCAAAGGTCGGCGGTACAAATCCGCCCCCCGCAACCATGAACGCCACTGCCGAAATGCAGTAGCGTTCGCCTGCCCGATTCGGAAGGGCGTCCGGCGGAGCCTTCCGACCATTGAATTTGTCCGATGCTCGTCACGGCCATCCTGGGCGGATATGAAAGGCAACGGGGAGGCCTATAGTTGGCATTTATCCGCCGGTGTGTTATATGCATAACATATCGTGAGATGCATATAACGATCAAGGTGATACGACAAATCAAATGCCTAGACAGACGCGAGCGGAAATCGTGATTGAAGGGACCATTTCAGCCGAGACCGCCACGCCGAAACTCGTGGAGGTGTCGCTTGCTCGCTTCGTCGGATACTTCCTGCGTTTGGGTACGTTTGGCTTTGGTGGTCCGATTGCGCTCGCGGGCCACATGCAGCAGGACTTGGTTGAGGATCGTCACTGGATCAGCAAACAAGACTATGTCGAGGGTCTGGCGTTGGCGCAGTTGGCGCCTGGACCCGTTGGCTGCGCAACTAGCAATTTATCTTGGCTATGTCCGCAACGGAATCCTTGGCGCCACCGCCGTCGCCGTCGCGTTTGTCTTGCCTTCGTTCTTGATGGTACTTGCGTTGTCCGCCGCGTACGTGCGCTATGGCGGCCTGCGTTGGATGCAGGCCATATTTTATGGAATCGGAGCAGTCCGTAATCGCAATCATCACGCGGTCGGCCTACAAGCTGACGAAACTGACGCTTGGCAAGGACAAGCTCCTGTGGGGGATCTTCGTCGTTCTGGCAGTCTCGACAGCATGGACTTCGCGAGAGATCGTGTGGCTTTTCCTGGTGGCGGGTGTAGTCGCGCTACTGGTCAAAGCGATGCCCACAAGGGCACAAGTCGAGACCATAAGGCCCTGCAGTTTGGCTGTTCGGTCCTGCCAACTGCTGTCAGGGGGCAGCTGGCCTACTTCGGAATTTTTCTCTACTTCGCTCAAGGCAGGAGTGTTTGTATTCGGCAGCGGACTGGCCGTGGTGCCATTCCTCTACGGAGGAGTAGTGCAAGAACATCACTGGCTCACCGACCGGCAATTTGTAGATGCCGTCGCGGTCGCGATGATCACGCCCGGCCCGGTCGTCATCACGGTTGCCTTCATTGGCTATCTTGTTGCCGGCATCTCCGGGGCGACGGTTGCGGCGCTGGGCATTTTCTTCCCCGTCTATTTAATTGTGGTGTTGCTTGCGCCATCCTACAAACGGTGGGCCAAAAATCCCCAGTTGAATGCATTCGTCCGCGGTGTAACCGCCGCCGCGACCGGGGCCATCGCCGGGGCGGTGATCGTGCTGGCGCGACGCTCCATCTATGATGTGGCCACGCTGATGATTGCGCTCGTGAGCCTTGGGGTCCTCATGCGCTGGAAGGTGCCAGAGCCGATTTTGATAGCTTGCGCGGCGGTGGCGGGACTCCTGCTGCACCGCGCCTGAGTTCGGCAATTCGAGTGGAATTGCAATCGGTGGGGGACCCTCACTGGTATGGCGCTACCTGCGAAATGTCCAGCGTAGCTTGACGGCGATGACATCGCTTTGTGGCACGATACTGGTCTCGTTCGGACTCAGAACCAATCGCTGCCATCCGCGGTTCCAGACGATGAACAGGTCATTGCCCGGTTTGATCGTCCAGCGCAAGCGCGTATTTGTGCCCACGTTCTGTGATTCGGTGTCGTATTGAATGAAGCTGCTTAGCACGAGATTGGGGCTCCAGGCGTAGGCACCTTGCAGTTGCCACAGACGTTGGACGAAGTTGCCTTGGGGAAGGTGCCCGAAATCATTCTCGACGTCGGCTTCCAGTTGCACTCGGCCTTTTGGAGATGTCCACTTCAGATAGTTTTGCCACTGCGTCAGGTGGCCATCGTAGAAAGAGCCGAACCAAGTGGTATTTCCAAACTGCAACGGACGGTGACTGCTGGTCTGCGCTTCGAGGCGGTACCGCGTGAACTCGTATGAACCTGGAGGAATCACTACTCCGGGAGCGATGGCAAAGGGTGACAGCAAGATTTCGCCGTGCGGGTTCCAGTTGAACTCGAAGCGATCGCCGGTCTCGAACCGGACATTGATCGGTGCCATGAAATATTCCCAGGATTCGAGTATGCCTTGGGGATCGGTGTATCGAACGTATTCGTTCTCAAAGAACTCCTGGCGAATCCAGCGGAAGGGACCGTCCTTGGAAGGGCGAGGTTGGTAGGCGCAGAAGGCATCGGTGCGACGCGTGCCAGGCCGAGGAAGAAATCCAAGCAGCGGTTCCAGCGCGATGCCGAACTGGTTCACGCTAGCATTGCAATCCAACAGGTCGTTCGGGTAGTCGGCACTGAGTCCCCAACCGACCTTGCTGCCGGGACCAACATCACCTTGAGTGGTAGCAGTCCACGCGCCAAACTGCAGGTTCTTGTTGCCAAGGAACTTCGAAGTGCGCCATACCGCGTCGATGCCCGCCAGCGTATTGTTGCGCCGCGCTTCGGGATCGCCGTGGGTCAAGATTGTGCCGACCCGTAGGTTTTCGTTGAAGTCGTAAGAGACGCGACCGGCGAACAAATTCGTGCCAGGCACCACGGCAGAGGGTAAGCCAAGATCCTGTACGACCTGGTCGGGCACGATTGTTTCGCGCGTCTGCACATCCAGAATGCCGAGATTCCATTTTCCAACGCGACCGTTGAGTTTGATCGCCAGCATCGATCGGAATCTGGGCACCGTCCAGCAGTCCGACGTTTCGGCTGAAGAATGGGATGAACAGCGGTGAGTCCTGGCGTGCAAGACCCAAACCGAAATCGTACTGATTTGCTCCTTCGAGAAAGAACGAGCGTTTTTCGGGGAAGAACAGCGGAAAACGAGTCAGGTTGATCTGGCGGGTATCAACTTCGGTCTCGGCAAAGTCGGTGTTGGCCGTGAATACTGTTACCAACTGCGGGTGTAATCTTCCACGTGACCTCGCCTCCGACCGCTCCCTGCCACGATCGCGAGGATCCTGCTCCATAGAATTGCTTAGTTTTCCCGATCGCGTACGGAGTGATCTCCATGCCTTTGCCCTGCTGGACTTCTCCAACTCCAGACAAGCGGCCGGCACGACTGAGGTCGTACAGAAATGAATCCAGTGTCGGCGATGACCAGCGCAGCCACAGCCGTTCGCGTGGAACAAATCGTTCCAGGTTTAGTCCCCAATCGTTGAGTCCGGGAGTGAAGCTCAAGGTCCGCGATGGAATGACAATTTCCGCCGACCAACCCTCAGGCGTCCTCGCGGTGCGCGCATCCCAAATACCGTCCCAGTCGAGCGAGACACTATCCGCGGTGGAAATCAGACCGTCGACGCGGGTCCCGGCAGCGTTGATCTGGAAAAAGTATCCCGTTCGCCGGTCTCCATAGGTGTCCAGCACGATGCTCACGGTGTCGTCTCCTGTCAGATCGCCGTCGCGTCGCATGGTGTGGATGGCGATGTGGCGAGGGTCCGGATCTTTACATGTAAAACCAAAATAGACCCGGTCACTGGTCACGATGACCCGGACTTCCGTTTCATACGGTGTCGGCTGTCCCGGCTTCGGCGCCTGCTGTGTGAGTTTCATCACCGGCGCATCTCTCCAAGCTGGTTCGTTCAAGAGGCCGTCGAGGGTTATTGAAGGGGATGAAGTGGCAGAGACCTTTACCGCAGGCCCGTCGTCTGAACGGGCGCTTGCCAGCGTCGCTGTGGCCAATATCACACACAAGGCCCACTGCCGTCGAGTGTCGTCGGTGACATCGATAACGTCGAACCGGCCTGACGGCGTCGTGTTGCGGTTTGTCTTCGCCTGCGCATGAACGTGTCTAATGCTCTTCCGGTGGTCTAAGCTTTCGAAAAGCACGATACAAGAGCAGGTCGTAGCCGATCTTGGCCCCTCCGCCGATCACCAACGGAGCAGAAAAAGCCACGTTCTGCATCAAAAAGCCCGCAACAGACGAACCGATGGCCCAGAAAACATTGCGTGCCAGATTCGCAATGCCGCTGGCAAATGTCCGCTCGTTCGGAAGTACCACGGCGGCGACGTACGATTGGCGCGTGGGAACATCCATCTCGACAAGCGCTTCGCGACACAGGAACATCACGATCGCCACTTTCAACGAGGGTGCGAATGCAGCAGCGACCAAGAACACGCTGGAAGGCAAGTGAGTAAAAACCATCGTCTTCACTAGACCAATGCGGCGCGCCAACCACGCAGCGCCCAGATGAGAGGCAGCGTTCAGCAGGTGCACAGCAAAGAATAGGACGCCCAGGCTTTTCTTCCGCGATTCCAAAGCGCCGGAAAAACCAGTAAGAAACGAGTGCATCCGTCAGAAATCCTCCGCCGAACGCATCGAGGGAAAACAAACCGGCCAGTTTCGTGACGATCTTCTTGGTTGCGGGCGAGATCTGGTGGGAGAGTCACTTCTGTGGAAGATTTGGAGACCTCGACTGCAGCAGAGGCTAAGGCGTACAGGACTGCTCCAACCACTCCTGTGAAGGCGCATCCCAGAAAGACCGTACGGTATGAGGTGAGCAGCGGAAGCGTCAGCCAGCGCTGGAGTAGAAGGGGCAGCGCTGCAGCCAAGGCCCCCAGAGAACCCGCGGTGTCGAGGACGACGTTGTACCAGGCCAGGCTCCAAGTCCGCGATGCATCCGGCGCAAGGCCCGGAATGATTGCCTGCTCAAGAGAAAATGCAGCAGAACGGTCTGTGCCCGTCCCATTCAACATTCCCACAAAGGCCATCAGCAGGAGAATCGGCAAACCGGGAGTCAAGGCCAGAGCCAGAAAACCGATCACGCCCAGGAGCGACAGCACCACAAGCGTCCTCCTGCGTCCTGCACGGTCTGCCTTTGTCGTAACGCCGACCGTCGCCAAGGCTGATCCTGCCAAGCCGGCAGCGATAACCATACCGATGTTGAACGAGGAAAGGCCGACGCGGAACAGGTAAATCCCAAGAACTACGCCGGTAAGGCCAAACGTGAACGAACGCAGGAACGCCGCGGTATTAATAATGAGCAGGTCTTTCGACACGGACGCACTCACGGCGCTTGACGCGCGAATTCGTAGAGTGCGTCATAGACTGGGAATTGCCGCACTAATCGCTCTTCATCGGAAAGGCCCAATGCCGCGAAGCCCTGCGCGATGGCCCGCAGGCCGATCCCTTCGACAGCAACGTGTTCCTGGCCCTTGATGTCGGCGGCGCGGACGATCAGCGCGAGTCGTTCCAGTCCCGGCGCTTGAAGGTGGTAGTCCTCAATAATCGCCTCGAAAGAGCAGCGCACTCCACGATGATTCAATTTCACTTCTGAAAGGCGTGGTGCGTCGAAAGGAGTCGCATTCTCGCGCGCGGCACGTTTCGAGCAGTTGGCTCTCGTCTGACGAACAGGAACTGGGCTTGAGGGTCGATGAAGCGGCGGATCAACCACGGGCAGGCGACCCGATCCACTTTGATGTTTTCACGAGTAATCCATTTCATGATCGCCCCGAATCTATCGACGGCTGCTAGATGGACCCGAGTCGCTAAGGGCTAGCTCGTAGACTACCATCCGCGCGACGGGCTTTCCATCCTCTTCTTGCTCCGGCGTGTAAACGCGATGCGTCTTGGAATCCACGGCGAGGCTATGGACAGCGTGCTGAACGCGAAAGTCTTCCAGCTTGCGATAGTGGTCTGGATCGTCCTGATGGAAGACGGAAATGGCGCCGCTGTAACACGCGACGTAGATGCGACCAAGACCGAGATCAAACTTGATCACGTCGGGTCCATCGGCGAGCGGCAGAAAGGCGATCGGTGCGTGCTTGTCCAGATCGAAGACGGCCATCAGGTTGTTCTCTTCGCACGCGAGAAACGCGCGATGATGCTCCGGGTCAAGCGCCATTCCGTGATTGCCCTTGCAGCGCCCGACGGAATATCGACCTACCACTTTGTCCGTTGCCGGATCGATGACCGCGAAGATGTTCTGGTCTTGCAGATTGACGTACACCTTGCGGGCCACGGGATCGTATTGCGGCATTCCGGTTTCACTGTCGAAATGTAACGTGCCTACAATCTCGTCCTTTTGCACGTCAACGATGGCTTCGGCTTTGCCCCGCTCATCCGAGACGTAAAGCTTATGGAAGGGCGCGGCGTAGGTGCTGCCGTCCGGCTTAGATTCAGTCTTGAGCTTTCTTGATGACCTTCATCTGCTTGAGGTCAACTACACCGATCGTGTCGTCGTGTGCGTTCGAAGTGTAGAACTTCTTGAGTTCAGAAACATATTCAACGCCCTCGGCGCCGGGTGTGTCGGTTACGACCGCGACGACACGGTTGGTCCGCAAGTCGATCACATAAGTCTGGTCCGCGGCGAGGTGCGCGGAGATCAGGTAGTGATCGTCCTCATCAATCGTCAGGTAGTCAAACCGCTTTCCAGCGGGGCCTGGCAAATCAAACGCGGTGATCTTCTTCAAAGTCGGCCCCGTCTGGCCGAGTCCGGTTGCGCCAATTCCCAGAAGGAAAGCGGTCGTGAACAACAAGACACTCCTTCGCATCACGCACCTCAGCACTGCATTTCGCTACTTCACCGCTACATGGCTCAATGCCGCCTTGATTCCCGCGGCGACCGATTCCGTGCTGCCCACGGCCCAGAAGTGCATGAAGAACAGGCGAGGTTGCTCCGTCAAGCATGTGGCTGTGCAGCGCCGTGACTGCGATGTCGTGTTCTTCGAGTGCGGAGATCACAGGATTGACTTCCTCCGCCGTCAACACGAAATCACCCGTTGTCGCAACTTTGCCCGCGCCGGCTTCCTGGAAGTTGATCGCTTCGGCTACGCCTTGCGCCGTAGTCAGTGTCATTCCGTGATCGGTGATCGCTTCTGCGCGGGGAATCCCGAAGGAGAGCACGCCTCCGGCAAAGCGCCCTTTCGTGCCCAAGGTGTCTTCGATCGTTTTCACAAATGCTGGAGATTCCCCTGCGGGTGCTGGCGGCGCTGGCTTATCGAGCGGCGTCTTCGACTCCGCCAGCGCAGCGTGGAGGGACTTCGCCAGCTCAACGGCCTTTCCGTGCCCCATGTAATGCATGTAGATGACTCGTGGGCTTTCATTCAGAACGTGATTGTGGACGGCGGTGATTTCGAATCCCGCGGCGCGCAACTTCTTCATGACCGGCGTGAGTTCGTTCTCCAAGAGAACCAGGTCGCCCATGACCATTGCGTCGTTGTCGCTTCCAGCGAACGCGGCCCAGGAGCCGAGTGCCAGTCCTGGCTTAATCTCAACACCCGCAACCGAGACATGCAGATCAGTGCGGGGAAAGCCCAGCGGTAGACATCACCAGTCTTTTGTCCGGAGCGGCCCATCGCTTCGTCAATTTTGGCCGTATCCAAGCCCTGCGCCACGAGCATCACCGGACAGGACAGCAGAAGAGAAAGAATCAGCGTTCTTAGTTTCATAAAATCAACCCTCCTTACGTATTTGGTTTGCACTTCGGCCAGTAAGCGTTTTACATCCGTAGGAAATCAGTGGAGCGATTTGTAAAGGCCCTCAGCCAATTGCATTCCCCGCTTGAGGAGTTCTTGGTCACTCAGACCCTCACGGGCCCAACCCTTCATCACTTCATCGATACCGAAGCCTTCTTTCCGGCCAAATTTCTCATCGAATAGGTCTGCGTCGTGAACAACCTCTGCCATGACCAGTACCTTCTTGTCGCGAATGTGAAACACCTTGACCAGCGTCTCAAAAGTGCAGTCCTCGCCAAGGTGCCCGAAGCCACCTTCGTACATGTCGAACGGGACAGCCTTGGGTGGTTTCTTGTCTTCGGGGGCGAAAACGCAAATTTGGCTTTGGGGTCAATAAACTTGCGGATCAACCATGCGGAGGTCACTCGATCCACACCCGGCCGCGGCCGTGTCACCCACACGCGGTTCCGATATTCGGTGGGTGAGACTTTGCCAATCTCTGGTGCGGCTGATTTTGTTTTGGATGTTTGCATGGCATTCAATGCGTGCTCGACTTGTTCACGAAGCGGACTGCCAAAGAAGTCGATGGAGACGATGTCCTGGAAACGCTGCCGGAGACGTGTGATCCGCGCCGGCTGTTTTGCAGAAACCGGGCCTTCGAAGGTCCTTGAGCAAGTTCCGATAGTCTGCGGCTCGGGCATCGGAAAACCGCTGCTTCATCTGCGTGAAGGAGCAATTGTCAATGGACTGCACCTCAAGGACGGAGGCTTCACCGCCCTCGGTGCGAACGGCCGTTGCCAGCCATTCGAATCGTTCACGATTCTCCGCAGTGTTGGGAAGAAAGTAACCTGAGTTTCCAAGCGGCAATGCTCCGTACCGCTGTAACTTCCGCCAAACCGTGACCCTCAGGCTCGCACCCTTCCTCGCCAGACTGAACACCAACAACAACCATGGAGGTGGAGGATCGGCCTGTCTAGTAACAGTCATTGCTGTGCGTTATATTCATAACAGATATTGAACAGCGGATTCAACTTTCTGGAAGCCGGCGAATAGGTCATCAGTGCTCTGCTTTCAGCTGAAACGCATGGTAGGTCGAACTCCCCCGGTTCTCGTCGAGGCCGGCGATGTTGTCGCAATATTGAGGAAACGGTAACAACGCCTGTGCCACCGTCGGCGCACAGGCCGTCATGGTATCTACGAAGTTTGGGAATGGTAGTGGCACACCGTCCACCTGAGTATCGCCGGGCTGGAACTGATCATTCAATTGCCCGCCCATGGAGAGAAAACTTGGGTTGACCACGTTGATGGGGGCGATGTGCGACAACAAGCGCGTGCCCTTCGTTCCAACATACGAGGCGGAGACATAATTGCGATTCGTGAATTGCTTCGGGGCGCCCACAATTCGGAGAAATACAAGCTCCGACCGAATTCTCCCATTACCTTCATACATTGATGATTCATCAAGGCGCATCCCATGCTCTCCGTGATATACCGGCTTGAGTTGGTTGGGTGGACCCTCGGACACTCTCCTGCCACGCAGCGCCTGAGCCAATGGTTTTCGAGGGCTGACGCCGGTAATCGGCCGCAATGCAGGACGCTCCCAAGTTAACGATGTGCTCAGCGCGCTAGGCCTCATTTTTAGTTCAGCGGGCCACTTCTTCAGCTTCCTCTTCGAACAACTCTGCCGATCAAGTGGCCGGGCCCAGCCTTTGATCCGCCTGCTCTTCGATCTCGATGCTGCCAACGACAACGCTGGGATGTAGCATCCTTCGTGGAAAAAGACGCTAGGGCCTCGAGCGCTCGCTTTGTTTTACTTTCCTTTCTACCGTTTTATTGTTAACTCGAATTGGCAAAATCGCTTTTTTGTTTGCTTGTCTTTGCTATTAGCTTTCGCATTCTTTCTAATGTGTGGTTTAATGCGTCAATTCCACAATTTCGGACGGCGGGGGCTGAGGATGCGACAAGCTTGGGTGGTCGGTCTGTTTTGCTTTGCGATGTGTGTGGTGGGTTTTGCGCAGGTGGATACGGGGGTCATTGCGGGCAGCGTGCGCGATAGCCAAGGTGCCGGCGTTGCGTCGGCCTCGATCACGTTTGTCGAGATCGATACGAACGTGACGACAAAGACTCAGTCCGATGGGACGGGAGACTATGCATCGCCGCCACTGCGTCCGGGCAACTATCGAGTGGTCGCGGGGGCCCAGGGCTTCAAGACGCAGACGCGCACCACGATCACGCTCAAAGTGCAGGACCGCCTGCGAATGGATTTCGACATGACGGTGGGTGCGGTGTCCGAAACCATGGAGGTCACGGCTGAAACGCCGACGATTCAGACTGACACATCTTCGTTGGGGCAAGTGGTGATGGGGACGCAGATCACGGAACTGCCGCTGAACGGGCGCGACTACATCCAGCTTGCGACCTTGAGTACGGGCGTGGTCCGCACCAGTTCAGGGACCAACGGCAACTCGGGCGGCAGCAGCACGGGCGGGCAGAACAGCTTTGTCGCGAACGGCACCCGCGGGACGTTGAACAATTTCCTTCTCGATGGAATTGACAACAATTCCAACGACAACGGCGGCGTCGTGCTGCGCACGAACGTCGACGCGATTCAGGAATTCAAACTCCAGACCAACAGCTATTCCGCAGAATTTGGGCGAAGCGGCGGAGCAGTGGTCAACGCGATCATCAAGTCGGGGTCGAATTCCTATCACGGGACCGTGTTCGAGTTTTTCAGAAATTCCGCGCTCGACGCGCGCGACTACTTCGAACTCCCCACCGATAAGAAGGCATCGTTCAAACAAAATCAATTCGGGGGAACGCTGGGCGGAGCGATCATCAAAGACAAGCTCTTCTGGTTCGGGGACTATCAGGGAACACGCATTCGGAACCCACTGAACTGGACTTCTGTCGTCCCTACGGCAGATGAACGCGCTGGTAATTTTTCGGCGGACGATCCGACGATCGTAGACCCGGCAACAGGCCTTCCATTTCCAGGAAATATCATTCCGCAGGGCAGCATTGATCCGATCAGTCAGGCTTACATGAATCTGTATCCGGATGCCAACAAAGACAACACATACGTCATTTTTCCGATTGAGCGGGACCGCATCGATCAAGGCGACGGGCGCGTGGACTATAACCCTTCGCAGCGTGATCAATTTTTCCTGCGCTATTCGATGAGCAGAAGAACAGATATTCGTCCGGCTCCGCTGCCTGGGCTGGCGAACGGCGGCAATTCCAGCACCGGCGTGGGCCACGAAGATACCTACGGTACCTCGATCGGATACACGCGCACCTTCACACCCACGACGGTCAATGAACTCCGCCTGGGATTCAATCATGTCCACATACGGCGCGGAGTGCCCGTCGACGGCACACAGCTTCCTCCGGATGATCTGCGGGTTCCCGGCGTGCCGGACGATCCTCGCGTTAACGGTTTGACCTTGTTCGCTCCCTAGCCGTTTCGCCAGGGTCGGCGATCCGCGCTTTGCTCCGACGATTCTGACCAGTCAAGAACGGCAAATCACGGACTCGCTCACGCTGGTGCGCCACGCGCACACGATCAAAATTGGAGGCGAACTACGGTGGAGCCAGTTCAATATTTCGCAGGAGGCCGCGCCTCGCGGTCAGTTCACGTTTAACGGCCAGTACAGCGGCAATTCGCTGGCGGATATGTTGCTGGGAATGCCGAGCAGGGCGAACATCTCGACCGTCATTGGCCTCTACAACCGGCAACACGTGCCGGCTCTGTTCGTGCAAGACGATTGGAAAGTAACCCACCGCCTGACGCTGAATCTGGGCGTTCGCTACGACTACTTCTCGCCGACCGTCGAAGCCCACAACCGGCAAAGCAACTTCGACTATGCGACAAACACTCTAATCACGGCGGGATCAAACGGCGCATCGGACGGCCTGGTGACCGTCGACAAAGCGAACTTCGCGCCACGACTCGGCTTTGCGTGGTCGCCGACGGCCAAGCGCTAACACGGTGATTCGCGGTGCCTACGGCATATTCTTCAGCGGGCAGGAGATTCGGACCGCTGCCCCATTACAGCTGGCCTACAACCTGCCGTTCTTTTATGAGCCTCTTTTTATCAATGGGACGACGCCGGCATTCACCGTGTCGCAGGGATTTCCGACGCTCGATCCAAGCCAGGCAGTCGATCCAGGCGTGACCAGCGTGGACTCGCGCTTGCGCACTCCTTACTATCAAAGCTGGAACGTCGCCGTGCAGCATTCTTTGCCGGGATCTATCAGCCTTGAAGTCGCGTACGCTGGTTCGAAGGGCACACACCTGCAAGGCGTCACGGATCCAAATCAGGTCCAAGTGCCGGGACCGGGGGATGTGCAGCCGCGTCGGCCCCTCCCGCAGTTCGGTGGATTCACCGCGATTACGAACATCGCAAACTCGAACTATCATTCGTTGCAGGTTAAGGCCGAGAAGCATGCCAGTCACGGCCTCTATTTTCTGAGTTCGTTCACTTACAGCAAAGCCATCAACGATCTGCCCGAAATTTGCTGTGCCGCGCCCTTCGCGCAGAACAGTTACAACCTGGCAGCCGAGCGGGGCGAGCTGACTTCGATCAAAAGCTGCGCTGGGTACTCAGCTTCGACTATGAAATTCCGTTTGGTGGCAGCCATTCTCATGTGGACAATCGCGCCCTGGATGCGGTCCTCGGCGGATGGCACGTCGGCGGCATCTACACTCTGGCGAGTGGATTCCCCTTCTCTGCCTATCAAAACGACGACCCTTCCAACACCGGCACGCAAGGCATACCGCGTCCTGACCAACTCAGGGACGGCAACCTGCCGCGGGACCAGCGCACTCCCGCTCGCTGGTTCGACATCGACGCCTTTTCTGTGCTGCCGGATGATGCGTTCGCCTTCGGCAACGCGGGACGAAACACGCTGGTGGGCCCGGGTCAAAATGTTTTCGATTGGTCGCTGCGCAAGGAGTTTGCCATAACGGAAACGCAGCGCCTCGAGTTCCGCGCGGAATTCTTCAACGCGTTGAACCATCCGAACTTTTCGCAGCCCGACAACTTCATCGACGATGGCACTGCTGCGGTGTCATCCACGTCGATCGCAATACCGATGCGTCAGATTCAGTTTGGTTTGAAGTATCGGTTCTGAAATTTATTTCGACTCGAAACAGAGCTATGGCTCGTTGGGAGCTGGTCCACAATTGGTGACCAGCCGCTCGATAGCCCGCGCGAGCTCATGTTTCTCGAAAGGGCATGCACAGACGCAGTGTTCTACCGAGTCATTGGGAGCACAAGCGGTGCTTGATGGGATGAAATTGCGAAACTTCCCTTCTTCTTTTCTTTCATTGTCTTCTGCGTATTGCATGCCGCGCGCGCAGACTACCGTTGTACGTCCCACGGAAATCGACGATGTGCTGATCAATCCGGGCATGGGGATTGAGACGTTCAACCGATTTTCCGGGCAGGCGTTGAATGAAGGCGTCACCTGGTCTGAGGTTGGGCCGGAGGCTGCGCTCCCCGATGCGCCTGCGGGTACAGTGGATTTCCCTGGGTCGAGCGTCGCTTACTTGCGGTGGTTCTGGTCTCAGCTGGAGCCCGAGCCCGGACACTATCGTTGGGACATTATCGACTCAGCGCTGGCCGAAGCGCGGCGTCATGGGCAGACGCTCGGCGTTCGGCTAATGCCGTATGACAATCACCATCCCCTGCCGGAGTGGTATCGCAAGTCCGGCGCACGGCGGGCGAACAAGCCGGAGGATAAGGATGGGGACATCTGGTCTCCCGATTCCGCGGACCCGATCTATGTCAGGACATGGAGCGCGATCATTACCGAGTTCGGCAAGCGATACGACGGGCATCCGGACCTGAACCATGTGGATATTTCGACGGTCGGCTACTGGGGTGAAGGGTGGGGACCGTACCTGCCGGAGTGGGCCGTGCAGCAGCAGTTCATCGATCTCTATATTCATGCGTTCCCGCGCACGCCGTTGCTGATGAACTTTGACGAGTTGCCCGCTCTCGTCTACGGCACGAAACAGGGCGCGGGCTGGCGACTTGACTGCTGGGGCGACATGGGGCGTCCGGGGAAGAATTTCGCGCACATGCTGGATTTGTATCCGCAGCAGATCGCGCGGGGAAAGCTTCAGGAAGTCTGGCGAACCGCTCCGGTGGCGCTTGAAACATGCGGCGTGCCGGAATCATGGAAGCGCTGGAATTTTTCTCTGAAGCCGATTCTCGATCAGGCGCTGCGCTGGCACGTTTCGACGATTAACGTGAAGTCGAGCCGTATTCCTCCGGAGTGGAAGGCCGCATTCGAAGAGTTTCAGAAACAGATCGGGTACCGATTTGTCTTGAAGAAACTGGAGTATCCCTCGAAAGTGAACCGTGGTGCGATGATTCCTGTGAATATGTGGTGGTTCAATGCAGGGATTGCGCCGGTGTATCGCAATTACGTGCTGGCGCTCGAAATCGGGGGCGCGGTTGTGCCCCTTGAGGCCGACGTCCGGCAATGGCTGCCGGGGGATTCGGTCTATGAGAACACTGTGCCCGTCCCTCACGAGCTAAAGCCGGGGAAATATCGTGTGCGAGTGGCGCTGCTCGATCCGCGCACGAGGAAACCAGCGATTCGCTTGGCGATTGCCGGGCGGCAAGAGGACGGATGGTACGACATGGGCGACGTTGCGGTGGAGTGAAGCTGCCTATCGTCCAGACCGCAGGACCCATCTGCCAGACTACTCTCCAAACAGGTCGCATCGCGGCATCCCCAGCGAAGCGAAGAAAAGTCCCGACATGGCCGGGGCTTTTCTTCGGTCACGTTCCTGATTCCCCACTCCAGATTGGAAAGGGGCCGCAACGTTATGACGAGGTGCTGAGCACATTCGCGCGCAGGAATTCGTTCTGAAATTTTCCTTCTGGATCGTATTTTCTGATCAGCGCGACGAACTCAGGGAGCTTCTGATAGCGAGCTCTAAGCCTATCTGGATGGATAGTGAACAACTTTCCCCAGTGCGGGACCGCGCCGAACGGAGCCAACTCCTTCTCGATGATAGGAAGGAGCTTGCTAACCGCAGGCCAGTCCTGCTGCCATGTGAAGTGAATTGTGACGCTCGGTTGCTTGTAGCAGGGGCTCAGCCACAGCTCGTCGGCGGCAATTGTTCTGATTTCTGAAATCAACAAGTGCGGGCTGATCTGCTCGTGCAAGCGCTGAATGGCGAGAATGGCCTCGACAGCGTGCTGACGAGGAACGAAGTATTCGGACTGCAGTTCCTTGCCCGCACTGGGAGTGAAGCCCATGCGGAAGTGTGGCAGACGCTCATACCATGGGCCGGGCACACCCATCTGCTCCGTGCAGTTTTCCGCGGACAGTTCAACGATGGGGTGAAGATTTTTGGCGGCGAGCTTTCCGCCAAAGAAATCCTTGGGAGCGACCCATGTCTGCCCGGGATCCATCCTTGTCTTGAGCCACACCTCGTTGATCGATTCTCTCTTCCAATCTGTAAACAGACTCACGCTATAGGCAGCAGACTCGATCTGGTCAAAGTGGTTCTTCAGTTCCTTCAGCGGAAGGTCTTGATAAACATTCTGCTGCATCATGAAACGAGGCTGTACGTCGAGGGTGACTTTTGTGATTACGCCAAGAGCACCAAGGCCGACGACCGCACCGTGGAAGACTTCCGGATCACCCTGTCGAGATAGTTTTACGACGTTGCCCGCCGCGTCCACCATCTCCAGCGCGGACACCGCGCTCGCGAGATTGCCATTCTTGTCTCCCGATCCGTGCGTCGCCGTGCTGCACGCGCCTGCAATCGAAATGTGGGGCAGAGACGCCAGGTTGTGGAGCGCCCATCCTTCTCGATCCAGATGCGGGCACAACTGGCCATAGGTCATTCTCGACTCCACCGTGACAGTGCGGTTGGTGGAATCGAGAGCCACGACCTTGTCCATCGTCTTCAGTGAGAGAAACTCGTCCTTGCTGTTGGCAATGTCATTAAAACAATGGCGGCTTCCGAGGACCTTGAATTTCTTGTGCCTTCTGACGAAGTCCTGCACCGATTCAAGCGAATTCGCCGCAGTGAGCCGTTGTGTGGAGTATTCAAGGTTGCCGGCCCAGTTTTTGAGTTTGTCGGTCTGCTCCGACGAGAGCAGGGACGAAAGAATAGGACTGGTCACGACGGCAGAGCAAAACTTGAGAAATGTTCTTTTGTCCATTGGGGTATCGTCTGCGTATCGTCAATCACATCGTTGATACAAGTTTGGAGGACTCTTCCTCGCTTCAGGATGCCAAATTCGCAATGGCCAGAAGCGGCGTTGTGTCTGACTGTTGCTCGCGAGAAGCATCGTATCACCAAGGCACACAAGGGGATCGGTCATCAAGCCAGACAATAGTCTTACCCTGCACGGCTCAGTATGCTTGGGGCAAAGCGGAAGGGTGCGGATCGGGGTAAAGTCTGTTCAGATGGCGACATGTCGGCTGCCTTTCACTGATTTCTGTTCTACCTGTGTCGATTTCGGCACAAGACACGGGGAAGGCAATGCTGCGCACCAGCGGCGCAGGCGTATCGTTGAATAGCAATCCCGCTCCTGCTTCCACCGCTCTCTTTCCAGACGATGTCATCTCCACCCAAAAGAATGCAGCCGCAAGAATCGAGGTCGCCGGGTCGAGCGCCGACATCGGGCCGGAAACCATCGTGCAATATCAAAACGACGAACTCGTTCTGGATCACGGCAGCGTTTCCGTGAACACATCGCGCGGCTTGCGAGTGAGGGTGGGTTGTCTGACGGTCACGCCGGTATACGACGCCAACTGGACCCACTACGACGTGGCGGATGTGAATGGCAGAGTAACGGTCTCGGCACTCAAGAGCGATACCTACATCGATGCACGGTCAAAGAAAGATAAGAAAATAGAGCAGGAGTCGCGTACCAGCCGGGAGATGGTTCGCGAAACAGAACAGAAATCCCGCGAAGACAAATGCGGCGGCGCTTATCTGAATCCATCAGACTCTCCCGCCGGGCAGGGAGCAATCCTCAATTCGCCGTGGGCGAAGCTAACGGGAGGAGTTGCGATCGCCGTTCTCACCTGTTGGGCGGTCTGCCAGAGCGATGATCCGATCAGTCCGAAACGGCCATAAGCCGGAATTTCCTCAATTCATCTAAATCCCAGCCGAGTCGCTTCCCTGTCTTAGACCTCATCCTGTTCCTTCAATTTTGCGATTACGGCGAAGTCTTCCAGAGTGGTGGTATCCCCTTTAACGTCGCCGCTGGTCGCCAGCTCGCGAAGGAGGCGCCGCATGATTTTTCCACTGCGAGTCTTAGGCAGTGTGTCGGTGAAGCGAATGTCGTCAGGTTTGGCGAGCGCTCCGATTTCTTTTGCCACCCACTTGCGTAACTCTTCCTTCAAAGCGTTCGTAGGCTCTCTTCCCTGTTCCAAGGTCACGAAAGCGGAGATTGCCTGTCCTTTCACCTCATCGGGACGCCCCACGACTGCGGCTTCCGCTACTGCATCGTGCGCCACCAAGGCGCTTTCCACTTCCATCGTGCTCAGGCGATGTCCGCTGACGTTGAGCACATCATCGACACGCCCCATGATCCAGAAATAGCCGTCTTTATCTTTTCGCGCGCCATCCCCTGTGAAATACATCCCGGGAATTTGCGACCAGTAATTCTTAACGTATCGGTCAGGATCTCCGTAGACGGTGCGCAACATTCCGGGCCACGGGCGCGTGATAACAAGAAATCCGCCAGAGCCGTCCGGCACGGGCTTGCCCTCCATCGTGACGATCTCCGCGACCACTCCAGGAAAAGGACGCGTTGCAGAACCCGGCTTGGTTGCAATCGCGCCGGGAAGCGGTGTGAGCATGATGTGGCCTGTTTCGGTTTGCCACCAGGTATCGACGATCGGACAGCGATTGCCTCCAATTGCTTCGCGATACCACATCCACGCTTCGGGATTGATGGGTTCACCGACCGTGCCTAACAAGCGCAGACTGCTCATGTCATGCTTCTTCGGCCACTCGTCGCCCCATTTGATGAATGTTCGAATCGCGGTCGGCGCCGTATAGAAGACGTTCACTTTGTGGCGTTCGATAATCGACCAGAAGCGATCAGGCTCGGGAGAGTTGGGAGCGCCCTCGTACATCACACTGGTCGCGCCGTTTTGCAGCGGTCCATAAACGATGTAGCTGTGGCCGGTAACCCAACCGATGTCGGCCGTACACCAGTAGGTGTCTTCCTCCTTGAGATCGAAAACCAACTTCATCGTGAGATAGGTTCCGACGGAATATCCGGCAGTCGTGTGAACAACACCCTTTGGCTTGCCCGTGGTACCGGAGGTGTAAAGAATGTAGAGCGGATGTTCCGCATCAAGAGGCTCCGCAGGACATTTGTCGGAAGCCTTAGCCATCAGGTCATGCCACCAGTGGTCGCGTCCTGATTGCATGTTGATGGGAGATCCGGTGCGCTTGTAAACGATGACGTGCTTTACCGTGGGACAAGACTTGAGCGCTTCTTCGACGGCCGGAAACAATTTCACTTCAGCACCGCGGCGATAGGATCCGTCCTGCGTGATGACAGCCGAAGCTTGCGAATCATGAATACGATCGATCAACGCGTTTGATGAGAATCCCCCGAAAACGACGGTATGCGGTGCGCCGATTCGCGCGCAGGCCAGCATGGCGATCGGCAACTCTGGCGTCATGCCCATGTAGATCGCGACGCGATCTCCCTTTTTCACTCCGAGCGATTTCAGCGAATTCGCGAATTTCTGCACCTCGCTGTGCAGTTGTTGGTAAGTCAGAACGCGGACTTCGCCAGGCTCACTCTCCCAGATGATTGCGGCTTTGTTCTTGCGCCAGGTCTGAACGTGCCGGTCCAGACAGTTGTAGGAAAGATTAATCTGTCCGCCCACGAACCACTTGGCCCACGGACAATTCCACTCCAGGACGTTGTCCCATTTTTTAAACCAGTGCAGTTCGTTCGCAACGCGGGACCAGAACTTGTCGGGATCCTCGACGGATTCTTTGTACAGGGCGTCGTATTCCGCAAGACTCTTGACGTGTGCATTCTGGCTGAACTCCGCGGGAGGATCAAACTTTCGTTGTTCCTGAAGAATGGAATCGATGTTGGTGGATTGCGTATCTATGACTGCCTTGTCAGACATTACGGACCTCAGCACGGAGGAGATGTTTGAGCCCAGAACAAGCGGGCGCAGGCTATGCGAGATTTATTCTACACACGAACGGAGAGACGCGAGCATCCGAAACAAGCCGCTGGTCGTGCGGTCTGCGAAGGCAGCCCAGTTGCGCCTGCCGGACGGGTTTAATTTTTGAGTAACGCTAACCGCGGCGCTTCGGACGGGGGTTCGTTAGTAGCGATACCAACTGAACAGACTGGCAATACGGCCTCCGACGCTACGGCGAAGTTCCCGGAGCGGTGTTCTGTCGAGGTTCCGTAGAACTGAGTCGAGCGTGTCATGCCGCTCCGGGGTTCGGTTGTCGGGGCAACCGCAGTTTCCTACAGAGATAGTCACTTGTTGTTCATCTTGCACGATCGTTAAAACCTCTGTACTCCCAGCATTTCAGGTTCCCGGTTCTGGCTCGTCTTCGCGGCCGTGCCATCAATCGAATAACCGAGGCGCGCCAGCGTTTTGCCAGCATATCTCTCAATGGTCTCCAATTGCCGACTGTTCAGTTTGCGCCGCCATCCATTGACGACGCCGGAACTCACCAAACGTCCTTCGTAGAGATCACTCTTGGGTAGTGTGGCCGACTGGTCCTCTTTCTTTCGCATCTTCTCAATCGAATTGTTCGCGCAAGCCTTGCGAATGGACTCCGGGTCCGCTCTCATGGATAGGAAGTTCAGCGTCCGGGCGACAGCACGATCAACGTTGCTGCAGATATCTTCAAATCGCATGATCAGAAGATTTCCATTGGTCGCTAACGGCGAGTGCAGCCATTGCTCGACATGATCCTGCCACGCTCCCCATCGCGACATCTTGCCTTGCATGAACGGCTCAATGTAGGTGTCGAGATCGTTGAGGTCCACCAGGTTCATCGCCGCTTCACGCGAAAACGCAGATAGAAGAACATCGCGTACGTCGCGGACGATATAGATTGCCCGGCGGTACTTGCGACGGTACGGCTCGTGTGTTTTGATCAACCGCCCCGCATTGGGCAGTAGGGGGTATGCGGCCCCGTGAACGCCAATTTCAGGGATGAGACGCTGCACATTTTCGAAGGAACAACGCGTTCCGCTGATGATCTCCGCCAATGGGAAACGCAGCAGTGTGTTGCCTGAACGTGGATAGGAGGCCAGAAAAACATCGCTCGCATCCAATCCGAGATGGCGAATCCAAACCACGGGCGCACGTAGACGAGTGCGAGAGGCACGTGCGCGAATCTTTATGAGGGACACTTACGCGTCTTTCGGCGCGACGGGCTGCGATGAAGTGCTCGGAGCCACGACGCTGCCTTCGTTGGGACGAGGTGCAATCACCCGATACTTTCTGTTTCGATATCTCTGCAACCAAGACAGCGGGACCATGCAGAAACAAAACCTTGTAAAAGATTCGAATGCCCGAATGCTGGAATACGCCAGTTTGTCGAGAGAGCGTTCCAGGAAACTCGCTGGCTTCCCGTTCGATCCATCCGGTGTCGGATAGGGCGGCCAACTGCCGGTGTAGCGGCGTCGCCAGAATGCAATGTAGCGCTGTATCTTCAGCCGAAGGGTCTCTGAGATCACGCTGGGCCGGGCGCCGGAAACAATTCTGTCGCCTTTTACGAAAGCGTGATGCTGACCTTCAAAAATTGCACTGCGATCTGCGCCTTGGAGGCTTGCTAGATCGTCAGTGTATGCAATTTCAAGAAAGCGGCAAACCAACTGCATGACGTCTGCAGTATTTGTCGTGAGGTCTTCATAGCTGAGTTCATGGAGCATTCTTCCATTCGCCCGTAGCCATTCGACTTGCCGTTTGAAGATCTCGCAGCCAACCAGGCCGCGGAGCGCAGCGCCTCTGCGCCTGAAATAATGGTTCCCTGACGCCGAGGCCCGCAGGATGCTGTTGGCTGTCCCCAAGGGGTCGCGCCACACGATGATGAATTTTGCGTTTGGAAAGATTTCTGACAGATATCGAAGTCGATCGTAGTAGTTAGGAGATTTGTCACCCCATATCGTCGCGCCCTTGCGCCTCGCGAATTCGGTGTGAACCGCGGTGAAAGCGGTGGGAAAATCGACGCTTCCCTTGCGCATGAATTCATCGGGATCGAGACCGTGACGCGTGAATGCCTTATCCCAGAACTGCCACCGTCGTGCCCAGTCGCAGAAGGCACGCGGTTTGAGGAACGCAGAACGAAGCAGGATCAGGTCGGCCTCGTACATGAGACCGACCTGCGGATGCTTATTCAGCAACGCATAGAGCAACGACGAACCTGACCGCCACATGCTGACCACAAAAAGCGGACTGGTGGCTTGGCCGGTCACCCCTGGTAAATCCGCTCCGCTAGCTGATCGCGAAGGCACGGTTCGCCTCGACCACATTTTGAGCTGCGTTCATGGAAAGCAAGTCGGGGTCGGTGAGGATCTTCCACATTCCATCAACCTTCTCGACCACGACGAAACACCCGGTCGAGGGGCCGCCTTGCACCGGCACTCGATCTTGATCTCCATGCTCGATGATGGTCTTCGCAGCAAGAAGGTTTCGCACATGCGTCACGGCAACAACATATCCAGAAGATGCTTCAGCCTGCGCCAAGATCTCCGACAGCCGTTTTGAGTAGCGTGCATAAAACTGGTGGAACGACTCCCCGCTGGGCGCGGGCAGCTCCGGGCGCTCATTCAATAAGTTCAAGAAAGGGATAATCTCGCGCAGCAGTTGGCCGCCAAACACCCCCAGATTCCAGGGACGAAGTTCATCAGTCGTGATCACTGCCGATTTTGTAGTTTGCCGGATCATTTCGGCTGTCTGCCGTGCTCGCCGCAAGTCTGAGGAATAGATGCTAGTGACGTCCAAGTGAGCGAGTTTCTCCGCGATCTCTCCGCCTTCACGCAAGCCTTGATCGTCAAGAGGGATATCGAGCCATGCTCGCAAGCGCTCATCCTTGCCGTGACCGTTTAGAGGAGTATGGCCATGCCGAACCAAAATGAGTTTTCCCACAGTACTTGGGCTCCTAATTTGAGTGAGTCATGCGCGACGAGGCCAAACGTTATGTATTGGCGTCGGGACAGCCATCGAAGCGCGAATTGCCGCAGGGGAGAATGTTAATCTATAGTATTTCGATCGACATTGTTACAATGTAACACAGGATTAACACTTGTCAACGGGAAATTAGATGCGGATAGAAGGCAAACTTTTGCCCGCGAAATAAACTTTCTTGCATAGAACACCATGGTTCCGAAGCGGACAGTTCGTGTGGGAAATTGCCGACAATCTTTACACAACCCGCATCAACTGTGCCCTATTCTTTTTCATCCCGCGAGCAAGGCAACGCCACCCGCAACCAGAACTGCGGCGAACCAACGGCGATGGTCGACCCTTTCATGCAGGAATATTCTCGCGGCGAAAGCATTGCCGATAAAC
Organism: uncultured Acidobacteriota bacterium; assembly: GCA_963820895.1. Classification (GTDB taxonomy): domain Bacteria; phylum Acidobacteriota; class Terriglobia; order Terriglobales; family Acidobacteriaceae; genus Sulfotelmatobacter. The sequence continues at coordinate 144,488 of CAWGBW010000005.1, read as the reverse complement.
GTGAGGGATGCTGCAGCGGGGGCTACAAGGCTCACGTCGCCCCACGAGAGGGCGAAAAGAAGACTGAAGAAAGCGACGGCCATCGCCGCCACTCCGAGAAAAAAGTTCGGGTTCGAAAGGATGCGAGCGACTACGGTCCATAGGCCGGAACGCCGCAGCAAATCATGCACATCGCCGACCTGCTTCATGGCGCGTGCCATAAATACGTCGCCTACCACAGAGAAAAACACGACGATGAGAATGCCGCTCCAGGTGTAGAGGTGTCTCATCGATCTGCCCCGCCGGAAGCCGCGGAAGCCATCGATTCGGAGCTGGTACCGCTGTGGGGATGCGAAGTCAGAGCTGGTCCTCCGGCAACGAAGCTGACCCCGCCCGAAATAAGCGCAATGCCCATCCAGCGAAGAGGACTTACCTGTTCGTGCAGAGCAAACTTTGCCACGAAGGCGAGAAGCACATATCCCAAAGACGTTGCCGGCAGCACATAAGTGAGATCCGCCCACGACAACGCGTTCATGTAGGAACCGAAGAATGCGAGGAGTAGAACAATTCCGCCAGCAACCCAGGGATTTCTTACTGCCAGGATGACGCTTTGCAGGTGATGGACCGATATGCTGCCGGTCTGCTTCATCCCATGCGAGAGCATGGAGTCACCGGCCGCTGCAAAAACGGTCACTCCAGCCAGCACCAGATACTTGCGAAAGGTCACGCGAAATCAGTTCTCAGTTCGAGTTTGGTTCTCGGCGGAGCCGGTGCGGCCTTCTCGCACCGAGAACCCTTATCATGCTTTCGCGGGTTCCGCAGCAGCCGCTGCTTCCGCGTGTTTCTTTACTAATTTGTTACGGGCCGCGCGCAGCTTCAGGAACGTCTTCGCCTCTTTATACAGTCGTTTGCGTTCGTGGTTATCGAATGCTGCTTTTCTAAGGATGCGGAATACAGCCTTCGGACGGAAATAATATTCGTCGTAGAAGCGATGTACCGCGGAAAGAATGTCATCCGCGGACAATCCGGGATACTGAATGTGGGCGAGTTGATGTCCACCCTCGTCGACCATTTTGTTGTCGCCGACGATGAATCCGTTCTTTACTGCATGATCGTAAAGCTCGGTGCCTGGATACGCATGGGCGACTGAAACCTGGATGGTTTCTACGTCAAGCTCTTTCGCGAACGCAATCGTATTGTTGATCGTTTCCGGCGTCTCTCCGGGCAAGCCCATGATGAAGTCGCCGTGAACTACGAGGCCGAGTTTGTGACAATCCTTGGTGAATTGACGCGCGCGCTCGATGGTCGCACCCTTCTTGATATTTTTCAGAATCTGCTGGTCGCCTGATTCGTAGCCGACGATGAGCAGGCGGCAACCCGCTTCCTTCATCGCCTTCAGAGTTTCGAAGTCCGTAGTGACACGCGATGTGCATGACCACGTCAAGCCAAGAGGCTTGAGCTTTGCGCAGAGTTCAATCGTGCGTGCCTTCTGAATGTTGAAGGTATCGTCGTCGAAGAAAAATTCCTTAACGTTCGGCCAGAATTCTTTCGCTTTGGCCATTTCGTTGGCGACATCGTCGGTGGAGCGCTTGCGCCACGGATGACCGCTCAACGTCTGCGGCCAGAGACAGAATGTGCACTGGGCCGGGCAGCCACGAGTCGTATAAAGAGAAACATACGGACTCAGAAGAAATGGGACGTTGTACCGGGTTACATCCAGATCACGTTTGTAAACTTCAGTTACGTGTGGCAAAGCATCGAGATCCTGAATCTGGGGAGCATCGGGATTGTGCACGACCTTCCCGTCCTTCAGGAAAGACACGCCAGGAATATCTTCCAGTGGCTTGCCTTTTGCGTAGTCAACGATTGCGTAGTCAAACTCCTTGCGGCAGACAAAATCGATATCCGGGCAATCGCGCAAAGACTTCTCCGGCAAAACGCTTACGTGCGGGCCTACGAAAGCGATCTTGATATTGGGATTCGCTTCCTTGATCGCGTGCGAGATGCGAACGTCGCCGGGAAAACCGGGGGTCGACGTAAATAGCACGAGGAACTCGTAGTCCTTCGCGATCTTGATGGTTTCCTCCGCCGTCACTTTGTGTGGCGGAGCATCAAGAAGGCGCGCGCCTTCGATCATGCCGGCGGGATAAGCCAGCCATACGGGATACCAGAAGCTCTCAATTTCGCGCGTGGCGGGCCAACGAGAGCCGGCTCCTCCGTCGAAATTCTCAAACGAAGGGGGGTTTAGAAACAGTGTTTTTAAAGGCATATTGGTTATTCTTGGTATTTTAACATCGGAACACGGGTCGTCGGACCAGTAGCCCCGTGCTGTAACAGATTCCCCACAAAACCTCGCCTTTCCCTAAGTGATTGAAACTAGTCTAGTAGGAACGCCATTCCAAAGACACAAAGTTCATCCCAATGGTTCGTTGGATGCTCTGAGTGGGGAAAGGGTGCTGCGATTGGGAGGATAACGAGCGGGTTACTGGCCTTCGTTGGTCGCGGGCACACGAAACGCAATACCGCGGTCGTCATTGGCTCGCTCGGTCGCGATCAAATCCAAGCTGGACAAAGGAATTCTCTGTCTGCGCTGGCCCGACAAATTCCAAAGGCTCTGGCCGACGATAGCGTAGTTCTCGATTTCCTCGCGGTGCTGGTCGCGGAACACCAGAACGGTGGGAGTCACCGTCGGACCTGTCTGTTTATCACCGTCGCCACTTGCCGGACGTTCAGGGACGCGCTGATTGTAGATGTCTTGGTCATGATCGGCTTCTTCCTGACGAAGCATTCGCTGCTGCTCGAGACTCTGCTGGTTCATCTCGTTGGCGATTGCGAGGTTGTTGTTGTAGTCCTCGTCAAACGAATAGTGAGAATCCCAGGAATTCCACAACCACGGATCGTAGTAGCCCCACCACGGAAAGGAAAAATTACGCCGGCATCCAATGCCGAAGCAATTATTCAGGAAAGCACGCGATCGGAAACGACCGCGAAAACGATTCTGGCGGAAGGAAGGCTGTGAAAATCTGGAACGGCCTCGAAATGCCGTGCTCCCGCGGAAACTCGAACGCATACCGCCCGAAGATCGCGGTCCGGAGAAGCCTCGATGCGCCGCGAAGCCAGGGCTGCGGCCAGAGCCGAAACTGGAGCGACCGCCTGCGAAACCATGGCTCCCTCTCTGGGCGAGGAGGGGCATCGGCATCAGGAAAAGCAAAATCGTCGCAGACCAAAAAAGGCGACGCATGAGCAGAATTCTACTCCTGTTCCGCAACTCAGATTGTCAAAACTTACGCGTCGAAACCCCTAGTTTTGATCACCGCCTCCATGTTGCTGCTTGCACACTTTGCAATACGTGGCCGGCAACGTGTTGTCCACGCGGTGCCTTACCGTTGGCTGTGCTTTCAGGTACGCGAACATGGTCTTCATATCGTCGTCGGATAAGTTCTTCAATTCCCCGAACGGCATGATGGATTTCAGCTTACGCGCTCCGACGTACCCGGTCCGAAGCACCGTGATGAACCCTGTCTCGGTGTAGTAGCTGATGCCAGACGGATCCTGAGTAATGTTGGCGCTCGTCACGTCCCCCCACGGCCCACGAAGTCGCTCCCCGCCTCCATATCCGAGCTTGTCGGTCGGAGTGTGGCATCCGCAACCCAAGGTAACCAGATACTTTCCGCGCGCGGAGCCATCGGATGGATTCGGTGGTTGGACCGCGTCGGTCAAAGGCTCCGGCGCTCCTCGAACCAGGTAGTTCACCGGAAAAATTTATTTTCGATGGCGGAAGCGAATTTCTGACTGGCGTCAGCGAGCGTATGTACACGACAACCGATGCCAGGTCCTCGTCGGCGAGGTTGCGATAGGACGCATAAGGCATCATCGGAAAGAGCGTGCTGTCGTCGTGCTTCACACCTTCCCGAATAGCGCGAGCGATCTGGTCGTCGGACCAGTTTGCGCTACCCGTTTCAGCGTCGGGCGTAAGATTCGGCGCAACAATCGAACCGGGGAAATCTGGAATCGGCAGAACCTGGCCAGCCAGTTCCATACCCGCAAGGACGGGGGCGCCGTGCTGGTTCCAATCCCGAGGCGAATGGCACAACCCGCAGCCCAAGAGCCCTTGAACCAGATAGCGTCCACGTGCAAGGCGCTCAGGTGTGCGCTCGAACTGACGATTGGTCAGCGCGCGCTTTTTCGGGCCGATGAATGGACGCCAGCCGATCGTGAAAGTGATCGCAGCCGCAAGAACTACGCACAGGGCCGCGAAGGAAATGAGAACAATCCTTCTTGGTTTTGTCATTAAAGTTTTATTGAGTTGTAACGGACTGCCCCACAGCAGGTCGCATCATCGTAGCGAAGAAATAAAAACACGACAATACTTGCCCGCGTTTTTCCGCTTCAAATTTCTCGCATATCCAGCGCTAGCTGACTGAGTCCGAATCTGGGCACAAGACGCAAGGCTCATCTCTTTTTAGCCTTGGCCTTTTTACTGGCGGGCTTCGCCGCAGCCTTTTTTGCGGGTTTGAGAGAAGGCTTAGCAGGTTTCGCAGCGGCCTTTTGCGGCTTCGACGTGTCGGACGCCTTCTGTTTCGGTTCGGGCTTTGGAGGGGGCGGAACAGCCGCTGGAACCACTGGTGTCGCCGCTGCCGCCTCTTTCCCCTTCTTCCCTTTGGGCGCTACTTTTCCTTGCTGTGCAGCCGCCGCCGCTTCCGCTGCAGCCTTCGCAGCTCGACCTCTGCGCGGTGCAGGAGGGGGAGGCGGCGGTGGTGGCGCAAACGGTTTCAGAAACTTCAACGTCTCCGTACGGGAACGCAGTTTCCCATCAAGCAGCAGCATGAAAACGTCGTGCGCCAGTTTTGAATATTCCGGCAACTGCGGCGTAATCAGCAACTCTGTCATTTCTGGAAGCGGAATTCGTTGCTGTACCTGGCGCCATTTCGTCAGATAGTTCTTGATCTTCTGCTCGACCGCCTGCTGCTTCGCTGTCACCGCCAGGAACAGCACCATATCCGACCGGGCGGAACTGAGTAGCTGCCAAGTCCGCGACGGAGTCGCGGCTTCTTTTCCCATCAAGCGCTTCGCGAGTTCCTTGCCGTGATCCTCGATATCGCGCCAAGCCTCCACAAGGTCTTTACGGGGAATGAGCTTCTGAATGTCGGCTACGTCTTTGTCAGAAAAGTGTGCGGTGAGGAAGTACATGACCGCCGGACCTGCATCTGGCGTGTAGCCAAGATCGACCATCTGCTGGCGCGTCTTCATCAAGGCGCTCAGGCCGTTGGTATCGACCTTAGCCGCGGTCCAATGGCTGTGCAGAACCTGCAGCCATCCCTCTTTCTCAAGCATCTTGACGACATTCAGAGGATCATCTTCATGAGCTAGCGCGGCGATTTCGTGGCCAATCGATGACCGTAAAATGTGGCCGATGTAATTCCCCTCTTTCGCGGCGTCGTAGCGAGCCTGGGTGCGTTCTTCCAAGGGCCAGTGAAAGCGGGCGGCGAAGCGGGTTGCGCGGATAAGTCTCGAAGGGTCTTCCAGAAACGAATAATTCTGCAGGATACGGATCAGCTTCGCTTCCAGGTCAGCGACACCATTGAACGGATCAAGCAGCAGGCCTCGGGATCCTTCATTCAAAGAAAGCGCCATCGCATTGACCGTGAAGTCGCGGCGGCGCAGATCCTCGTGGATGGTCGCGGGCATCACGATCGGCGGCTTGCCGGTCTTTTCGAAGCGCTCGGTGCGCGCCATACTGATCTCCGCGCGAGCGTTCCCGGGAAGCGCCAGAAAGATCGTCTTTACGTCTTCTTCGACGGCAGTGATCCTGGCTCCGGCCTTTTCAAAGTCCTTCTGCAACTTAAGAGGGTTTCCCTGAACCGTGAAATCCAGATCACGGATGGTGAAGCCGCTGATAATGTCGCGGATAGCGCCGCCGGTAAGGTAGAGGTTCATTCCCGCGGCGCGGGTTACGTCCTGCACGAGGCTGACGCCCTTCAACTGATCCGGCGTCAACCGGATTTCCATCGTGTAAATGTAATCAGCCATTCGCTTTCGAGCGGCGATCACGACCTAACCTAGGGCGATGGAACCAAAAAATCGCCGGCGGGGAGGGCCGGGACAGCCGAACTTTCCACAAGATTTCCACAGCGCCGTACCAGAAGCAAAGCTAACTCGCACCACTTTTATGCAAGTGGTTTAATTGAAAGTACTTATGCGAAGTGGAAACTTTGCGGCAAGCACAAGAAAATAACACAACGTTTATATTTTGGCTACTGCCAAGGCGGATTCCGCGAGAATTCCTCTAAAAGGTGCGAGAATTCTATCCGGCTACACGACCTCCGCCGGACTTGGCTCAGACAATTCCGAAGAGGGCGGTGGCGGCCCGTCCCTCGTTCATGCCCTCTACACACAAGAAAGTCATCGTTCGCAAGATGGACCGGGATTCGGTGTCAGGGTACGTTGCGCCGACTCACTTCATCAACGAGGGCAAGGTAGACGTCTTGAATACCTCCGGGACGGTCGTCTCCGTCGACCTGCGGGAGATCAAGGGTGTGTATTTCGTACGGGAGTTCGGCGACTCTGAATCGCTCACTCGAAAAACTTTCACATCGCGTCCGCGTGCCGAGGGCCTATGGGTACGCCTGCGGTTCAAGGATAGCGAAGTTGTCGAAGGTCTGATGCCCGCCGATCTAACGCAATCGATGCCTGAGGGATATCTGATCAATCCACCAGATCAACGGTCGAATACTCAAAGAATCTTCGTACCCAGGATGGCGCTCGAATCCCTCACAGTGCTGGCCGTAATCGGCGCGGCCCGCCGCCAGCGTCGTGGCGCAGACGACCAGCGGCAAGTCCCTATGTTCGACGAATAAGACGAATAAGAAGTTCAGCCCCTTCCCCCTCGTAACTCCATTGATTCGCGGCCGTTGATTGTTACGTTACCTCGGTTAGAAATCACGTCAATCCCGGTTGTAAACGCAATATTCCTGCGTTAGTGTTTGCTGTCCACACCAGTAAAGAGAACTGACGGACCACCCTTCCTCCTTCGTCTGGTCTCCCGGTGGGCACTAGAGTCCAGCTGAGGTGTCTCGATGCGTGCAGTATTCGTGTGTCTCCGCAAGACCTGTCGTTTCCCTTCCCTCGTTCCTCTTTCCCTCCTGCTCGTCTTAGCCGGCCCATCGACCCTAGGTTGGGCACAAGACGCCGCAACGGAGCAGCCCGCTCGACCGTTGATCACGCAAAGGATCGACGAGTCCAGATTGAAAACGTTGAGGGGAAACACGCATCCGCTGGCTCGGCATGAATTTGACCTTGGAACAGCTCCGGCAAGTTTACCCATGGAGCGAATGCTGCTGGTGCTCAAGCGGAGCCCTGACCAGCAGACTGCGCTTCGGAGACTTCTCGACGTTCAACAAGACAAGAAATCGCCGAGCTATCACAAGTGGCTCACGCCAACCCAGTTTGGACGCCAGTTTGGACCGAACGACGCTGATATCCAGACCGTCGTGCTGTGGTTGCAGTCGCATGGATTTCAAGTTGGATCGACCAGGGGACGTACAGTCCTCGAGTTCTCGGGATCGGCCAGCCAGGTGCAGGAAGCCTTTCACACATCCATTCACAAATACATAGTGAACGGTGTGCAGCATTGGGCGAACTCCAACGACCCGAGCATTCCGGCAGCCCTTGCCCCGGCGGTTGCCGGTGTTTTGTCACTGCATAACTTCATCAAGAAGCCCGCGAGTCATTTCAATTCACAAGCCGTGCCCGCAAGAATTGTGCCCGGCAAGAAGCCTCAGGTAACGTTCGCTCAAAACGGAACGAATGTTCACGCCCTGGCTCCCGACGATTACCGCGTCATCTACAACATGAATTCGCTGACCGTAAGCGGGCAATCGAGCATTGCGGTAATTGGACGTAGCAACCTCTACAACGGCGGCGCCGACGTGTCCAATTTCCAAAGCATCTTTGGAGGCGGCCTCTTTTCCATCACGCTCAACGGCCCTGACCCCGGCGATTTGGGAGGTGGGGAAGAAGCAGAGGCTACATTGGACTCGAGCTGGTCGACTGCATTGGCTCCTGGAGCTAACGTGCAACTCGTAGTTTCGGCTAGCACAGACACAACAGACGGAATCGACCTGTCCGAGGTCTACATCATCGAGAACAACCTCGCTGCAATCATGACGGAGAGCTTCAGCGCATGCGAGTTTTTTGCCACGGATGGCCAACTGGCGGGCGCCACGGCTCTGGCAGAGCAAGCAGCCGCCCAAGGAATCACCTACTTTGTCTCCACCGGAGACGACGGCGCTGAAGGGTGCGACGATCCGAACACCCCGCCCGCGTCATTCCCACCTTCTGTGAATTACCTCGCGTCTACTCCGTTCAACGTCGCCGTTGGCGGCACGATGTTCAATGAGAACGGTCAAGACAGTCTGTACTGGTCGACCGCAGCACCCATTTCAGAAAGCGCCCTCTCCTACATTCCAGAAAACGTGTGGAACGAAAGCAGCCTGTCGAACGGCCTCTGGGCAGGAAGCGGGGGAGTCAGTGCGGGAAATATATTGTCCGGCTTCGGAGTGACTGCCGGAGTGCCGAAACCGAATTGGCAATCGGGAGTGTCGGGCATACCGAATGACGGAGTGCGCGATCTGCCAGACGTGTCTCTGACTGCCGCGGCGCACGATCCGTATTTGCTGTGCCTGGACGGCTCTTGCGTACCCGATAGCCAGGGACAAATCTTCGTGTACTTCATCAGTGGAACGTCAGCTTCAGCGCCTTCGATGGCCGGTATCATGGCACTGGTGAACGAGCAGAACTTCGTGCAGACCGGCGAACTGCGCCAGGGGCTGGCCAACTACGTTCTATACAAGCTCGCCGCTCAGAGCGTCTACCCTTCCCATTGCAATGGCTCGAATACCTCGGGGCTTCCGGATGCGTCATGCATTTTTAATGACGTAACTGTTGGTAACAATGTAGTACCCGGAGAGACTGGCACACTCTACCAAGCTGGCGCAGGCTTCGACATGGCTACGGGGTTGGGATCGCCAAACGTAGGCAATCTTGTCAGCCAATGGAATTCAGTTACATTCAACCCAACGACCACGACGCTTGCTCTGACCCCAACCACCAACATCGCGCACGGGGCGCCTGTCGCCGTAAACATTTCAGTTGCTCCTGCCACAGGACCCGGTACTCCAACCGGGGATGTTTCACTACTAGCCGCTAACGCCCTGACTAGCTGTTTCGGAAAGTCGGCTGCGACCGATGGCGGCACGTTGGCCAACGGTTCCAGTGCGTTTTCGACGCAGGTGCTTCCCGGAGGTGGCCCCTACTGCGTGTGGGCGCACTACGCTGGCGATTCGACGTGGGCGCCGAGCGACTCCAACACAACGATGGTCACGGTGACTCCCGAGCCCAGCACCACTGCGGTTTCGGTCCTTACGGGCGACCAGAATGGAAACCCAGTCCCGTTTACTGGCGGCCCCTTTGGCAGCTTCGTCTATCTGCGCGCCGACGTCGCAGGCCAATCCGGGCAGGGAGTGCCCACTGGAAACGTCACGTTCAACGACAGCTTCGGACCGATACCTGGAGGCGGAAGCTTCGCTTTGAACAGCGAAGGAAGCACCGCGACGCCGAATGGAGTGGTCTCGTTTGATACGGGCACGCACACGATCTCCGCTTTGTATGCCGGCGATCCCAGCTTCAACTCGAGCAACACAACGCAGTCGCAGACCTTTACGATCGCCGCTGGATTTTTCACCTCCATTCCATCTGCCCAGTCCACCGTGGTAATTGCGAGCCCCGGAGGCTCAGGAACAACGTCCGTCAGCGTGACTAGTTCTAGCGGATTCAGCGGGACGATCGCACTTACCTGCGCCGGACTGCCGTCAGAAGCGACGTGCACGATCACTCCGGCATCGATTTCGGCGAACGGCACGGCGAGCACGAACACCGCAGCGATCACGGTGACGACAACGGCCGCTAGGGCGTCGTCAAGAACGCAACGTCGAAGTTACCTGCCTGCGCTCTGGCTGATGGGATTTAGTCTGATTATCGGTTGCACGTTTGCAGGTGGAAAGCGAAATGCCATGCGATTCTCCGCTCTGATCGTGCTGGCAATGATGATTCTGATCGTACCCGCCTGTGGAGGCGGAGGTGGTAAAAGCAAAACGCCGCCGCCAGATCCCGGAACTCCGGCTGGGACGTCGAACATCACTGTAACTGCCTCCAGTGGGTCGACTACGAATTCTACGGGGTTCACTCTGGTCATCCAGTAAAGCGATAGCACTCTCAAATGCTGAGGATGGGGCGTGGTGTACGATTTAGTCGCACTCATTCCATGCCCATGAAACTCTTCTGCAATCGCTTCAGCGCTGGATGCTCATTTAGAGAACGGCTCCCCCGAAACAGAAATCACCGGCATCAGCGGAATTGAGCAAGCTGGGCCCGGCGACCTAACCTTTGTTTCGAACCCAAAGTATTCATCGGCGGCGCGTACCACAAAAGCGTCGGCTGTGATCGTCGGGGAAGACTTCCCTGCCATATCCGCCGCAATGTTGCGCTCCAAGAATCCGTACCTGGCTTTCGCGAAGGCACTGGAAATTTTTCACGAGCCCACACGGTACGCCGAAGGAATCCATCCCACTGCCGTCGTCGACGCTACCGCTCGCGTCGGGCGGCACGCGCATATCGGACCTTACGTAGTTGTCGGGGAGAACGTCGAGATCGGCTCGAACGCGGTCCTGCTTGCCCACGTCGTAATCTATCGTGACGTGAAGATTGGGGATAATTTCTTCGCTCATGCCCACTCGGTCGTGCGAGAGACTTGTCAGATCGGAAATAACGTATTGCTGCAAAACGGAGTCGTAATCGGGGGCGACGGCTTTGGCTTTGCCAAGACTGCCCAAGGCCAGTGGCACAAAATTCCGCAGCCAGCTCCGGTCGTAATCGACGACGATGTGGAAGTGCAATCCAACTCTTGCATCGACCGCGCCAGCGTTGGCCGAACTCACATCGGTCGCGGAGTGAAAGTAGACAACCTCGTACAAGTCGGTCACGGCACTCATGTCGGTGAGGACGCCCTGCTTTGCGCGCAAGTTGGGCTGGGCGGGTCCACAGAGATTGGGAATCGGGTCATACTGACCGGACAAGTCGGTGTAGTCGGTCACTGCACGGTGGGCGACAATGCGATCGTGACTCCGCAAAGTGGAGTCGCTGCCGATATTCCTGCCGGAGCTCTTGTTAGTGGGGCTCCCGCCGTAGATCACAGGGCATGGCTTAAGTATTCTGCGATTCTGCCGAAGCTGCCGGAAATAGCGCGTGCCGTGCGCGCCAAGAATAAGGAAAAATAGCGGGGGACTTGCTCACGAGCGGCGTTTCAGTTCGAATTCAGTTCGCCTTGTGCAGGAGCGGGCTGGCGATACTCTTCAGGCAAACCACTCTCGATCGCGATTCGTACCTTTTCCATCAAACATTCGCGGCTACCGAAATCCTTCGGTTCGATGGGCTCGTGAAATATAACCTGTACTTGTCCCGGCTTGATTGAAAAGCGGGCTTTCGGCATGGCATAGTGCGTTCCCACGATTGTCATCGGAATTACTGGGATATCGCACTCAGTCGCAAGGTAAAACGGTCCTTTCTTGAATGGCAGGAGCTTGCCGTCGAACGATCTCTTCCCTTCCACATAAATCGTTATATTGAGGCCCTCTTGCACCACGGCTTTCGCAGACCGAACGGCATCGATACCGGCATCACGGTTGCCGCGGTCGACCGGAACGAAAAGCGCAAGCCGCATTGCATAGCCCAGGATAGGCACCTTGAACAGTTCTTTTTTCACCATCACAGAGGTGCGTCGAGGAATCAGTGGAATTTGGATTGGCGGATCGAGATTCGACGCATGATTGGTCATGAAGATGTAACTACGCGAATGGTCGAAGCGATCAAGACCAATGGTCTCGACTCGCACACCAGTCAGCCAGACCCCGGCATAAGCTCCCCAATTGAACAATCGATACAGCAAGCGGATGTCGCCTGTGAGGAACGTCCACGGAAAGCCGATGAGCGAGGCAAAGGGCATGGCAAGTGCCCAAAACAGCAGCATGATGATCGTCCGAATCATTTTTCAGGCGCGCCCGAACCTGAATCAGGTTGTGCCTCTCCCCGGAGCCAAGCCATCCGGCGGGATCGTTGCTGGGGCGTGACTTGCTCCAGATCTTTCAGTGCGTAGGAGATCTCCTGACGGGCCCCCACCTTCCATTTCAACTCGCGTTCAACTCCCCGACGGCTTCGGACCTTGATCGAGACGGTATCCCCTGAACTCAGGCGGCTAAACTCCTGTCGCAGATCCTGAGCAACATTCTTTCCCTGAAGCTCCAGAATTGTGTCGCCCGGCTGCAACCCGGCATGCTCCGCTTCGGAGCCAGACGTCACGGCGGCGACTGACATCGGTCCATCAAAGTTGCGCGAGGCGGCGAACCCAGGATCGGCGACCGACGAGCTCGAAACTTCGACGTGCAACCCCACAGGCCGGAAGAAATCATCCCACGGGATCTCGTCGGTTCCTGCCACATACCTGGCAAAAAACCATCCCAGGTCGGCGTGACTGACCGCTTCAGCGGCCTGCTGAACTCCGCTGGAGTCATCGAAAAATCGACCTTGCTTGGCATAGTTCGAGTTCATCCACTGCAGGATTTCCCGGATCGATGCTTTGCCGTGACTACTCTCACGTACCGCAAGATCGAGCATGATCCCTAGCAATTCGCCTTTGTTGTAGTAGGAGATGCTGCGCTCGGGGCGGCGATAGTATGGGAATCCCTCTAGCCATGCATCCAGGCTGGAGTCCTCGGCTGATTGAGTCAGATGCGCGGGACGAGTCTGCAATTCCGTGATCTGCTCTCCCAATCTGGCGAGATATTGCTTCTCATCCAGCAAACCGCCACGCAGCTGAATTGTTCCTTCGGCCGTGCTTGTAACGCCTTCGCTGAACCAGAGGGCCCGAGTGTAGTTTTCTTTGGCGTAATCGATCGGCTCGAGTGTTCGCGGTCGAATGCGTTTGACGTTCCACAGATGAAAAAACTCGTGTGCCGTTACGCTCTCCAACGCATCGAGGTTCTGCTTGAGTTGTTCCGCGTTGATATCGATAGCGGTGGAGTAAGCGTGTTCCATGCCGCCTCCAGCCGGTCCGCGCGGGAAGTGATAGAAGAACGTATAGGTTTCGAAGGGACGATCGTTCATCCAGGAAATCGCAGCCGCCACTATTTTCCGCAAAGCCACGACTATCTTCTGCGCATCGTAGTCGGATGCGTCGGCGTCGAAAATTGCCCTGAAGTGCCCGCCCGATTCCTCGAAGTCTCTCTCCTGAAAGTCACCGATCTCGACCGGAGAATCAACGAGGCGGTCGTAACTATCAGCCACAAAGGCACTCTCCACCAACCTGAGCGGCGTAGCAATCCGCCAGTTGTTTGGAATGCGCGAGAAGCGCAGAGCGAACGCTGAATTGCGCGCATCGACCGGATACATCAAGACCTGCGCTAAATTCAGAAACGCGTGGTGAGAGTTGAACTGCGCCCCAAAGGGCCCGGGAGAATCGAGGTAAATCTGATATTCGAGAATCGCCCCTTCGGCAGTGCCTTCAACTTGCCAGCGACTCTTCTCTAGAGTGTGGATGATCAGCGGCTTGCCGGACCGATCCTTCGCTCGAATCCAGTTTATGTACTGCGAAAAATCGCGGATCTGGTACAGGGCATTCCATACGGGCAGTTGAAATTCTCGTTCCGCAGAGCCCGGCGGAATGATGATCTGGACCTCTACAAGATGCTGTTGCGCGGAAACCAGCGCGACGGAACAACTGATTTCAGAGGTTGAGGCTTGCAGGACGGCAGAGAACGAGACGGCGAGAATCAAACTGGGGATTGCAGTACGTATCGTATGCGATGCGCGCGTCTTGAGGTGGCTCATTTTCGTTGGGTCAGTTCACGGAGCCTCGCCGGAAGCTTCTCATAGATACCACCGAAACCGCCGTTCGAAAGTATGGCGACCACATCTCCCTTACGTAATTCAGGGCTGATCGTCTGCACGATCGCATCGGCATCGGGAAGCAGGCGAATTGATCGACCGTGCTGCTTTATTTCTGCCTCAAGCGCGGGCAATTCGAGCCGTTCGTTTTCAGGGACGGCTTCCGATCGAAAGACAGCTGCCACGATGACCTCATCCGCTTGTGCCAGACTCCGTGCCAAGTCGGACTTGCAACACGCGCCTCCGCAAGGTATTGGATCGCGGCTCCAGAATCGCCCACAGACGCCCTCCCGGATAACGCGCGCGAAGAGCCTTCAGAGTTCCCGCAATCGCAGTGGGATGGTGCGCGAAGTCATCGATGATGGTCACGCCGTTGACTTGCGCCTTGACTTCAAGTCGCCTTTTCACACTCTTAAATGTCTTTAGAGCTTCTGCGATCGCCTCTTTCGAAATTCCGCAGGAGAAAGCTAGCGCGGCGGCGGCTGTCGCGTTCCACACGTTGTATTCTCCGCCCAACGCAAACTCGAATTCACGCCCATGGTTGATTATCGTGCAGCACTGACCACGTTGTACGGTCGGGACCGAGACGCAGATTCGTCACCTTCCAAGCGGCGCCATCATCTGCTCCGTACCGCTCAACCGGGCAGAATGCTTTTGCCAGACAACGTTCGAGACTCTCACTCTCCGCAGCACGGCCTGATGCGCCGTCGAAAGCGATGATACGGCCGCGACGTGGGATCAGGTTGACCAAACGTTTAAAGGCCGTCTCCACGGCATCGAGATCCCTGTAAATATCCGCGTGATCGAACTCAACTGAAGTGAGGATGATGGAGTCAGGAAAGTAGTGCAGAAATTTCGGTCCCTTATCGAAAAAAGCTGTATCGTACTCGTCGCCTTCCAGGATGAAATGTTTGCCTTTTCCGATATGGAAGCTGGAACCGAAATTTTCCGCGATGCCCCCAATCAAGAAGGAGGGATCCAGACCCGCGGAATGGAAGATCCAGGCAAGCATTGATGTGGTAGTCGTTTTTCCATGCGTGCCAGCAACCACCAGAACTTCGCTGCCACGAAGGAACTCGTCGTGAAGTAACTGCGGGAGTGAACAGAATGGAATGCGGTGATCAAGAAGATGTTCGAGTTCCACGTTCCCGCGTGAAATGGCGTTACCGACAACCACCAGATCGGGCGAAGGTTGAAGATTCTTGGGATCGAACGGCTGCGCGACGGGAATGGCCAAGTCATGAAGAAAATCGGACATCGGAGGATAGGCGGCTGCGTCGGAGCCTGTAACTTTATGTCCACGAACCTTGAGCATGCCCGCCAGCGATGCCATGGCGGTGCCGCAAATTCCAATCAAGTGGATGTGTTTCGGTTGAGTCATTCTTGGCCAGTCATTTTCATGTGCAACATTCCGTCGAACATCAGACGGCAATCGCCGATTCCAAAATCTTCAAAGCCACGCGTCCTTCGCTGACAGACAATCTCGATCTCACTCCAAACGGCAGAGTGATATTACCGGTCGTCGTGTGTCCGGAACGAACACCGAACGCAACCGGCACACCTAGATCCCCCACCACGCGCTGAATTACTTGCTGCAGAGTGTAGTCCTGACTCTGAGATTGTGTGCACTCGACCATCTCGCCGAAAATGATGCCCCGAACAGAGTCCAGTTGTCCCGAGAGTTTCAACTGCATCAACATCCGATCGATCTGGAATGGCTTGGCGGCAATATCCTCAAGGAAAAGCATCTTACCTTCGGTCTGAATTTCGTACGGCGTGCCGAGAGATGCGATCAAGATCGATAGACATCCCCCATACAAAACTCCTTCGGCGTCACCATCCGCCAAGCCCACAACCCCGGAATTCAGCGGAACGTCCCACTGCTCGCTATTCGACAGACCCAGTTGCCAGGATGACATCTGAACTCCGTCATCGTGAACCCAATCTTTGGCGGCCATCGGACCGTGAAACACCGCTTGGCCGGTGGCATCCACGAGATAGGTAAGCAGTGAAGTGATGTCGCTGTAGCCGATGAAAATCTTGGGATACGCTTTTACAATTTCCAGGTTTAGTCCGTTCAGCAGGTAGTTTGCGCCATAGCCACCGCGCGCGCAAAGGATGGCACGAACGTCGTCGCGGCTGAACATTTCCTCCAATTCGCGCGCACGGCGATCAGGCGTGCCCGCAAAATAGAGGTCGCGTTCAAGGATCGAGTCTAAATAGCAAGCCTTGTAGCCAGCACGACGCAGCGCTTCACAGCCAGCCTGCAAGTCAGCCTGCTTGATGTTGCTAGCGGGAGCCACAATACCAATAGTGTCGCCCAGGCGAAGAGCGGGAGGCCTAACGAGTTTGTGCGCAGCGGTTGCCATGAATTGCGGTGCTAGTTAACGAAGAACTCTCCGGAGCAGAGCAATCTGGCGGGTCCGCGCAAGAAGATCTTGTTATTGTCCGTGCGAACCGTCTGCGTCCCACCAGGAGCGTGCACCTTCACGGGCGAAATTGCGCGGCCAACTGCCATTGCGGCTGCCGCCGAAGCACAGGAGCCAGTACCTGAAGACTGGGTTTCCCCGACCCCTCGTTCGTAGAAACATACGTTGATGTCGTGCGGGCTTGCAACAGAAACAAATTCCACGTTTACTCCGGCGGGAAATCGAGGAGACTCTTGAATCTTGGCGGCCTGCGCCTGCCAACTTTCGCCGAACACCGAGACGAACATGACATAGTGCGGATTTCCAATCGAAACCGGGACTCCGCGCACCTCTTGGCTATCGATCATTAAAACAAGTTCCGGATCTACTTTTGGTTCTCCCATCTCAGTCTCGAATTCGTACTCCGAATCCTTTCGCCCGGTGAGCGAGCAAATCTTGAGTCCAGCTCCGGTCAAAATTGAGATGCGCTCTTTCGACTGAGTGGCACACACGTAGGCCGCAACACAACGCGTTCCATTCCCGGATATTTCCGCCTCTGATCCATCGGCATTGATTAATCGAATTTCAACATCAGATGCGGAGGAAGGATACATCCATTCCACTCCGTCGGCGCCGACTCCGTTGTGGCGATCACAAATTCTACAGGTAAGTTCCGCGAGATTTGGAGACAAGACCTCACCTGCGTCAATCAGAAGGAAATCGTTGCCGCACGCGCTGGCCTTCACAAAGGGAATGATTCGACCAGAGTGAATCACTCGCGCTCCACTCTGCCGAGGGCAATCGCACTGCCCAAAACCGTAGAGCCTTTCAGTTGCTGAAAAAACTCCCGCTGGTCCCGGTTACATCCCTCGACATCGAATTGCACTCGAAGGTGCTGACCTGTGTCGCCTGTGATCACATTTTGCATCAGGCGGTGATGACGCTCGAGGATACGATTGACCTCATTGCTGATCTCTTCGAGGTTTGCGCCGGTGACCTCATAGCTCGAGAGCAAGATTTTGAGATTGAAAGTTTCTTCCAGATGTCCCAACACAAATAGAGCGGCCAGGACGACACCGGTCGCAAACATAGCTGTCACGTAGAGGCCCCCGCCCGCAGCCATCCCGATGGAAGCAACCACAAACAAAGTTGCGGCCGAGGTGATGCCGGACGTTAAACCACGCGTATGCAGAATCGATCCCGCGCCGATGAACCCGATACCCGGAATGATCTGAGCGGCGATCCTGGCGGCATCCGACGGAACACCTGCAAGCGCGGCTGAAAGGACAGTGAAAAGCGCGGCGCCGAAGCAGATGAACATATTTGTCCGAAGACCTGTGGGACGGTGATTCAGTTCCCGCTCGAGCCCAATAAGTCCGCCCAGAATCGCTGCCAGAATCAGGCGAGTGAGCGAACTGCCCACGATGCCGCTGGCCATTTCTCCGTGCAACAGATCAACGAAGTGTTGCCAATTCATGGCTGTCTTTAGACTTCAATCCCGCCGTCAGATGGCCGGATTTTATCATCCGGGCAACGTGAGGCTGCGTTAACCGAAGTGATTACCTCGTCCGGTAAAGAATGGCGCGAGACTGCCCGGTGACGTGGATTTCGACAAGTTCGTGGAGATGCAACTCTTGCACCGCCTGCCACACAGGGTCACCCTCAAAAGCAAGGACGTAGTCTGCGAGCTGCGCTGGATTTCGAAGCGCGCGCTCCCACAGACCGTCTTCATCTTGCGGTTGCATCCAAACCCGGTGATTCCCTTCATTGATTGTGCGCTTCAGGGGAAAGCCGGCTCGCTCGACCGCACCGACGTGGTCACCCAGGTACATGAGCAGAGTGGAATTCTGGGGTAGCTTTTCGATCCATGTGGACAGTTGTGCCTGAAACTGATTCCGCGTCTTCATGTTGACTCTGGCTTCTTCGAGGCAGATCGGCGTCTTCCTCCAGATCGAGATATAACTTCCGGAGACAAAAACGAAGAGCACGACCAGAATCGCCACCTGCAGGCGGGCCTTCTTGGGCGGTACGCGTGATAGCAGATAGACGAGAAGTCCAACACCAACCGCCAGAGCCGGCAGGAATTGCAATCCGTATCGCACGTTGTAGTGCGTGAATGGCCACCAATATGGAATGAAAATCGGAACGCCCCCGTACGCGATTGAGAGAGCATAGAAAGGGATCGGAACAAGCAGAAATGTCAGCGGCATCCAGTGAATAAAGGACGACGATTCATTTGCATTCCGACGGCGATGCGCGAGCGTAGCCCCGACCACGGTGGTGGCGAGCAATAGGATCCACGTCCGCTGCAGCCATTCGTTGTGAGCCACGTTGGCCTCAGCTGACTTTACAAAGTACATCCCAGCGACAATCGGATCGCCACTGCCTGGATGCCCTGGATTTCCAATTGACTGCGTTTTTCGTTCGATCGCCTTGGCGGAATAGGGACCATTCTCAAACTCCAGCGGGTTACGGTAAATGATCCCGTTGTATGCGAACCAGAGGAGCGGCCCAGCTGCCGCGAGGAACGTGAACTTCATCAGGGCCGTTCGCAATCGCCTCGAGGCTTTGGCGCCGCTGGTTTCTGGCGAGGCTAAGATTGCCCGGCCGAGAACCAGGCCAATCATGCATAGAGCCAGGAACCACCCGTCATAGCGAGTCAGACATGCTCCAAACAAACACCAACCGCATTTGTTGAGTGCCTTGAGATCGCCTCGGGCGAACTCGCCAAAATAGACAACTGACCAGATGAATATTGCAAGGTAACTCGCCTCGCCCATCGCTGTGGCTTGCATGTAAATCAAGTTCGGGTTAGCCGCGTAAACACTGGCGGCAGCCCATGGCGCGAGTCGCGATAGCACACCGGTAACTTCGCCCTTCGGCAATACACCGCGCACGAGCCGAAAGATTCCGATCACCCCAAAGACGTAGGCTGCCATGGAAGGCAGGGATCCGCCGGCAGCGGTGCGCCAGAGCTGAGTTGAAAAGAGAAAAGGAATCATCAGCAGATGCGGCAACGGCAGCCAGACCGTCCCAAGTTGCAGCAATCCCGGTGTCTTCGAATCGATTACTCGGCGGGCGATATTGATATGCGCGACGGCGTCGCCGTAGAGCGCAATCTCGGCATAGCGATAGTAAAAAAGAAATGAGACTACAGAAATGCAGGTCGCAAGCCATGCGAGCAGGTTTGTCTCGCTGTCCCAGTTAGGATTCTCGGGCGCGACCTTCGATCGCTTGGGCATGGCATTACTTGAAAATTGAACTTAACTAGTGGGCGACTCGTACGCGAAGCTACTCGAGGTGCGTCAATTCGCGGAATAGCTGAAAACGCGCCTCGATTTCATCTCGAGTAAGCGACTGCAGACGTTCGGTCCCAAAGCGTTCAACGGCGAACGACCCCATCACGCCGCCATAGAACAGCGCTCGCTTCAGGACTTCCCGGGTCAAGTCCCTTTGAGAGGCAACGTAGCCCATAAATCCCCCGGCAAAAGAATCGCCTGCACCCGTGGGATCCTGCACCTCTTCGATCGGCAGTGCCGGGGCGCGAAAAGGGTGTCTGCCGATACCAAAGGCTCCTTCCCGGAAAAAAATAGTGGCTCCGTATTCGCCATGCTTGATGACGAGAGCCTGTGGGCCCATAGCTAGCACTTTTTGCGCCGCGCGTGGCAGATTCGTTTCGTGAGCAAGCATTTTGGCTTCGGTGTCATTGATGAGCAGAATATTTACCAGTTTCAAGGTTTCCGCCAGCTCCTTCGGAGTGCCCTTGATCCAGTAATTCATGGTGTCGCAACCGGTGAGCCGCACATTGTTCATCTTGCGGCGAACGTCTGCCTGCAATGTCGGTTGGATATTGGCAAGAAATAGGAATTCTGTGTCGTCGTATTCGTTGGGAATTCTGGGCTGAAAGGTTTCGAAAACGTTCAGATCGGTGTAGTCGGTCTTCGCTTCGTTCAGGTTATCGGTGTAGGTGCCACCCCATCGAAAGGTCTTGCCTTCAGCGCGTTCCAGACCGCCCGTGTCGATTCGGTGATCACGAAAGACTTTCTCCTGCTCAGGTCCGAAGTCCTTTCCGACGACAGCTACCACGCGAACATCGGTGAAATAGCTCGCTGCAAGTGAAAAATATGTGGCCGCTCCTCCGAGAATATTCTTCACGCTGCCGGAAGGCGAGGTAACGTCGTCGAAGGCTACCGAACCGACTACAAGTATGCTCATTCTGTTCCCGAGAATTTGGCAGCACCAGCGCTACAGTGGGCACGCGGTGCGCGAATAGAATTTCTCATTTAGCTGATGATGCCGGACGCAGGTACTTTCCCACGATGAGCTTCAGCCTCTTCTTCGTGGCCGCGGGAATCTTCTTGGGATCCGTCAGTATCGCGTGCGCGAGAGCCGCCCCGCACTTGCAGGATCGGTCGCCAGGCATTGCTGCGATGGTTTGTTTCACAACCTTGGTTGCATTGTCCGCATTCTTAATCAGCACCGCGACAATTTGATCTACTGTCACCGAGTCATGATGCGGATGCCAGCAATCGTAATCCGTCACCATCGCTATGGTTACGTAGCACAACTCCGCCTCGCGCGCGAGCTTCGCCTCTTGAAGGTTGGTCATGCCAATGACATCCATGCCCAGACTTCGGTAAACATTCGACTCTGCCTTGGTTGAAAACTGTGGGCCCTCCATGCAGAGGTAGGTACCGCCACGCTTACCCGTAACACCGATCTGCTTGCATGCGGACTGGACAACATCAGCCAATTCTCCGCAAACCGGGTCGGCAAATGGGATATGAGCAACAATGCCTTCGCCAAAAAAAGTGTCAACGCGATGGCGAGTGCGATCAAAGAATTGATCCGGTATCACAAAATCCAGAGGCTTGTGATCTTCCTTTAAAGATCCGACCGCAGAAACGGAGACGATACGGTTCACCCCTAGCTGTTTGAAGCCGTGGATGTTCGCGCGGAAATTCAATTCGCTTGGCAGGATGCGATGGCCCCGGCCGTGACGCGCGAGAAATGCCACTTTTCGGCCTTCCAACGTGCCGCACACATAAGCATCCGAGGGAGCGCCGAAAGGGGTCCGCAGGCGCACTTCCTTCACTTTGCTCAGCCCGGGCATGGAGTAGAGCCCGCTTCCGCCAACAATTCCAATCTCCGCTTGAGACAAGAAGCCTCCACAAGGCGCTCAAAAACACGCGAATCAAACTGGTGATTATACAGGACCAAACTTCACTCCCCGCCAAATGAAGTACGAGGCAGCGGCTCGGCAAGATTTACAATTTTGAGAATGAAGTCTCTTTACTTCACAAAGATCCCGCTTTTCATTTTCTGTCTCATCCTCGGACAGGCGACTGTCGTGTTTTCAGTTGCCTCCGCGGCGGTCACAATACCAGCAGTCGTTGATCACAATCGCGTCATTGTGTCCGTTGATATTCCGATGCCCGATGGCTCGACACAATCGGTTCGCGCCTGGGTCGACACCGGCAACACCGATCTCGTCATATCCAGGCGGTTAGCAATGTCTCTCGGCCTCAATGTGACTTGCAATGACGCAGACTGCTCATCCCCACCCCCTGCAAAGATCAGTATCCAGGGCCTGACGATCCCCCTCACAGAGTTTAAGGAAGCCAAAATCCCTCTGAAGGCCGTGAATGCGGCCTCGGTGATTGCCGCAGGAGTGCGGGCTGAGATCAGTTTGCCCGCGACGATCCTCCGCCACTACGACGTTCTGATCGACTTCCCGGGACACAAATTTTCCATCGGGCCTCCGGGATCGATTCAGTTCAGAGGGTCATCGGGCAAGGTGATCGTCAATCAGCAGAACGGGCTGGTCCAGGTTCCCAGCAAGATCGGGGACAAGAAATACAATCTTGCTCTTGACGTGGGGGCTTCAATGAGTTTTCTTTCGAGCGAACTGTTCGACAAACTCACGGCCGCACACAGCGATTGGCCACGAATGACTGGCGCCGTCAGTTCAGCGAACATGTGGGGCGGGCCAGACGACTTGAAAAGCCAACTGATGCGCGTCGATCGAGTTCAATATGGACCGCTGTTTCTCACTGACGTCCCAGTCGCCTCAATCCCCAAGGAAACGATCGATTTCTTCGAGAAACGTGCTGGAGTTCCGACCGCCGGCTTGATCGGATCGGACGTCTTGTTGAACTATCGCGTCGGGTTCGACTATGCCCATTCGATGGTCTATTTCGATATCGGTCGCCTTTTCAATTTTCCTGAATTCGATGTTGTAGGGCTGACCCTTCGGCCAGAAGACGACGGACGCTTTACGATCATCGGCGTCGTGAAAACCGAAGAAGACGAAGGACAACCGCATGGGAGCGAGTCGATCATGGCCGGCGACTCTCTCATCGCAGTTGACGGAATTCCGGTGAGCGGATCAACCATGGGCCAGGTGTGGTCTATGCTTCGGGGACAGCCAGGCCAGGAGCGAGACCTAACCATTGAGCGCACAGGGAAGCAGATAAACGTCGTTGCTCATGTTCGACATTTTCTGGCGGCGCTTCCGGACTCCAAAGAAGGCAAGAAGAAAAAATAGTCTCCGAGTCAACTATTTCGAGGGATTTGACGTGGCAAAGACTTCGCCTTCAAAAGCGGACGTTGTTTTCGCATCGAGACTTTCACTCACCAGAACCGTATCTCCCTGTTGAGTGATCACTACTGGGCCTTCATCTGTGTCCCAGACGTGTCGTCCGGTCAAGGATTTCGGGGCGGATTCGTCCCGCGGGTCGTTGCTTTCTTTCTGCGCATTGTCTGCGGCCGAAACTTTCTTGTAGCGCTGTTTCAATGAGTGCGCGTAAATGCCGGCGAACTGGGAGGCCACGTCTGCGCTTGACCAGCGTGATACATAAAGCAGACCCAACGGTGCAGTTGGGTTCCCTTTCAGTTTCGCGGCGTAGTAGTATCCGCCCCTCCACTCCGGAAACATGTATTTGGACAATGGCCGCCCGGCGTATTGCTCAATCAGGACCGCAACGTCGAATTCACCCATCGCACCAATGTCAAACTTCTGGTAGTCCTTGAAATTCCGCTTGAAGTCCGGCAGACGCATCGGCTCAATTCTCTCTCCCGAGAGATAGGTATCGGGCTGCATAATCTGCCGTGTCGTGTGCGGTGGATTTCTGAGTAACGCGGCAAACCCCTTCTCTTTCCCCCCGTTCTGCATCAGCTTGATGACAAAATCCATGCCATAGCTATAGGGAAAAGTGAGCGATTCTTTCATGAAGATCGGGGCTTCGTTGAACACTTTTGTGGACGGGGTCCCGGTCAGGCTTTCCTCCTGCATCGCTCCTACGAGAGCAGGAGAAGTCGTAATGGAGTGGCCGGCGGGAGCCAGCGCATATTGAAACATCATGGCCTGGGCTTGTCCTTCGATTACCGCTTCACGCGCACTGTCGATCTCATCGTTTTCGATGTCGGCAGATGTTGGATCCTTCTTGCTCTCGCCCAGATCCTTGTCACCTTTCTTCATCCATTTCTGCAATCCGATTTCCTGGTCTTGGAGGGCGTGCGTGAGTTCATGAGCCATGACAGGCTCTTGCTCTTCAATCGGCACCCAATCGAGCAGATTCACCGTACGGGTCTTGGGATCGTAGTAGCCCGCCACTTCTTCGCGGAGCAGAGAAACGAGAAACGTTTCGAGATTGAAATCGCGAGGGAGCAACCCGAATTTCTTAAGCACCAACTCGGAACGCCGAAGCCGCTGCGTATCTTCGTCGTTCATGTGCTTGGTGAGATATGAGACAACTTCGTCCCGGCCAGTCAACTTTCTTTTCACGTCACGCTTCACGCGCAGACCGGTCTGTTTACTGTCGAACTGCAGAATCTCGTCGACGGAGTGAAATAACTCTTCAGCCTGTCGCGGAGTGATCTTGACTTCGTCGTTTGGAGGCTGATCTGGAGGTACTGCCGGAGGTTTGGTTGGCTCCTGGATGGTCGAAATCGCCAGCAACCGGGAACTGGGGATCAGAGAGATTTGTGCAACCGACGGAACGACGAATGCTACCGTTGCAATCACAGCGGTCAAAAGCAACCGAAGGATCCCCAAGAAAGACACTTCAACCCTATTCATTACGATTGAGTTTATACGTTTCTCTATACTTTCTCCCATGAACGCAATCAAGCCCGTCAATCTGTGGACCTCGCCTGAACATGCCCGAGACTACCTGGAACGAGCCGACCAGATTTCCCATCGGTCCGAAGGCGAGTCTGTACTCCTCGAGTTTGTTGCGCGCGGCGCGCGAAAAATCCTCGATCTTGGGACCGGAGATGGGCGATTGCTGGCCATCGTCCTGCGTGTGCGGCCGGACGCCAATGCAGTAGCCCTCGATTTTTCCCCGGCGATGCTGGACTCAGCGCGAAAACGCTTCGAGAGCGATTCGCGCGTCGAAGTAATAGCGCACAATCTGGACTCCCCGCTTCCGAACTTAGGACGATTTGACGCTGTTGTATCTTCATTCGCGATTCACCATGTCACACACGAACGCAAGCGGGAGTTGTACTCCGAGGTCTACCGGTCGCTGAATGCAGGCGGAACTTTCTGCAACCTGGAACATGTATCTTCGCCGAGCGCACGTTTACACGGCGAGTTCCTGTCGTCAATCGGTTTTTCTGTCGAGACTGAGGATCCCTCCAACAAGCTCTTGGATGTGGAAGCACAATTAGTCTGGCTGCGGGAAATTGGCTTTAAAGATGTGGACTGCCATTGGAAGTGGCGGGAACTCGCGCTGCTCGCGGGTGTGAAGGCGTAGCCCGAGGTGTTTCTGAAGTCTATCTATCCGCGTCAGAGTGCTTCTGCGACCCACTGGCCCGCTTCGCGAGTTCCTAGCTTGCCTCCGATGTCTTCAGTGGTCTGCTTTTCGTGAACGCCTTTCACTACGGCTGCTTCAATCTTGTCGGGTTCTTCCGTGAAGCCAAGGTGCCTAAGCATCATTGCCGCCGTGAGTATCGCTCCGAAAGGATTTGCCAAATTCTTGCCGGCGATCGGCGGGGCCGACCCATGCACGGGCTCAAACATTGACGTTCGTCCCGGATGAATGTTGCCGCTGGCCGCCATGCCAAGTCCTCCCTGAAGTCCGGCGGCAAGGTCCGTGATGATATCGCCGAACATATTATTCGTCACGATGACGTCGAACTGCCGAGGGTCGCGAACCATCTGCATGCACAGCGCATCGACATACATGTGCTGCGCCGTGATCTTTGGATACTCGGCTGCAACTTCCTTGAAGACACGCTGCCAGAGGCCTCCGGCATGTGTCATCGCATTGGACTTATCACACATCAGAACTCTGTTTCTTGGCGCACCGTCGAGCTTGGTGTTCGCCTGGCAGTAGTCGAAGGCGTAACGGATGATTCGCTCCACACCTTTTCGAGTGTTGATGTCCTCCTGTGTGGCGATCTCGTCTGCAGTTCCCTGCTTGAATACTCCTCCTGCATCCGTGTAGACACCTTCAGTGTTCTCGCGGAGCACCACGAAGTCGACGTCTCTCGACTTCAACTCCCTTCAAGGGACAAAGCGCTGCATCGAGCAAACGAACCGGTCGGACGTTGGCATACAAGTCCATCTTGAACCGCATGCCGAGGAGTATCTCTTTGGCGTGGACGTTGGTCTTTACTCGAGGATCCCCAAATGCTCCAACCAGGATTGCGTCGAAGTCACGGGCTAACGTTGCGAATCCGTCGGAGGGCACCGTCGTCTGGTCCCGCAGATAGCGGTCCGCGCCCCAATCGAATTCCGTCAGATCGACCGCTGCGCCGGACGCCCGAATGACACTCGTCGCCTGCGGTATGACCTCTTTTCCGATGCCGTCACCGGGAATTACGGCGATACGCTTTCTGTTTGAGTTTTTTGGGTCCACGGCAGGAACGTTAACACAATCGCTATAATCGAATACAGGTATGGGGATTACTGCACTGCAGGCTCATGGCGAAGGGTTAGGCGCATCGGGTATCGGCAACTATCGTGGCGCGGAAACGGCCGCCTTTTTCAACGATGTGAACGCCGAATTCACAGTCCTGCGGACTGAATGCGCCGTCTATGATCTCGGATTTCGCGCCAGGATTGAACTGAAAGGTAGCGATCGTGTCCGATGGCTGAACGGAATGGTTACCAACAACGTCCGAGATTTAGCTGAAGGGCGCGGTGTTTACGCATTTTTGCTCAACCCCCAAGGCCACATTCTCGGTGACATGTATGCCTATAACCGGGGAGCGTCCATCACGGTCGATACGGACAGGGATCAGTTGGAAAAAATCACGGCAACGTTCGATCACTACATCATCATGGATGATGTTGAAGTGCAGGACTTGAGCAACGGCATATCGGCTCTCGGGATTGCCGGACCGGCCGCAAATGATGTCTTAATGAGGGCCGGAATCGCCGTGGAACAGTTGCAACCTTTGCAAATTTCTCCAATTTCCTGGGAGAGTATCGAGGCGACGATCGTTAGAACCGATGACGAATCGGTTCCAGCCTATGAGATTTGGCTCCCCCCGAATTCGGTGAGGCCGGCTTGGGATCGCCTTGTAGCGGCTGGCTCCAAGCCTGCGGGATCCGAAGCTTTGGAGTTGCACCGGATTGTCTCCGGCGTCCCGCGTTACGGCGTGGACATCCGCGAGCGCGATCTGCCTCAGGAGACAGAGCAGGCGCGAGCGCTGAATTTCAGCAAAGGCTGCTACGTCGGTCAGGAGATCGTTGAAAGAATCCGATCGCGAGGCGCGGTGCGGCGCACATTCACCGGATTCGTAGCCTCGGACAGTTCACAAATTATTGCAGGAACAAAAATAATAGCGGCTGACAAAGAAGTTGGCGAGATTACAAGCAGTGCAATCGTAAATGTACTCAACGGGCCTAAAAGCGTTGCCCTTGGATACATCCGTCGAGAGGCAGGCGCACCGGGAAAAGAAGTTTCGATCGGATCCAGCAGGGCTTCCATCGTGCAGATGCCCCTTTCCGACAGCTTCTTGTTCGAGAAGAGCAATTCCTTGCAACAGCGTCCTGCTTGAAAACTTTAAGAATACGAAGCCGCGCATGCGGCGCCCGAGGAAAAGAAATTTATGGCTGACAAGAGACACCAACAATCAGAATTCACTGTAACCGATCGGCGTCTGTTCACATCAGAAGGCGAATTGCGCTCTGAGGCTCAGGAAGAGACCGTGGAAGTGAGGCAGCCTGCAGCATCGCCTAAGCAGGTCGTTGCGCCCCAGGAAACGCGGAATGCGACTCCGAAAGACAACACGGAGGAGAGAGACATGCCTCCGCCGCCGACAATGGCTGAACAGGATGCCCAGGCTGCCGCATACAAGCAGTCGTCGAAAGACCTTGATAGTCAGGTCGAACTGAGTGGCCACTCCGCGAAAGATTTTGAGATTAGCTTCGAACGATTTCTCGCTTCGCTGTACATGACCGCAATGCTTCAACTCGGCCTGATGCGACAGCAAGGCGGAGAGCCTCAAGTCGATATCATTGCCGCGAGGCAGACTATCGACACACTGAGCTTGCTCTCGGAAAAGACCAAAGGAAATCTCACTCCAGTTGAAGAAAACTTCCTGCAGAACAGTCTCTACGAGTTGCGCATGGCGTATGTGGAGGTTACGAACGCTCTCGCACGACCGCCGCAACCGGGACCTGCAACGGGAACTTCTGGCAGATGAAAGCTGCCCTGACCGTGCTGGGAAGTGGAACGTCGATGGGCGTCCCCACGTTGGGATGCGATTGCGCGGTATGCCACTCCAGCGATCCGCATGACCGGCGCACGCGTCCCTCGATCATGCTGGAATACGGCGGCAAAGTCGTCGTAATCGACACCACGCCTGATTTCTACGCGCAAGCGGTACGCGAACGCATCACGCGACTCGATGCTGTCTTCTACACGCACACCCATGCGGATCACATCCTGGGAATCGATGATCTCAGGCCGTTGAGTTACCGGCATAAGCCCGACAAATTGCCGCTCTACGCACGCCCGGATGCCGCCGCTTTTCTGCGAAAAATGTTTAGCTACATCTTCGACGCGGATTACAAGTTCGGCGGATTGCCGTTGCTGGAACTTCGTCCAATCGACGGCCCAGTCACCGTGTTCGGCGTGGAATTTGAACCCGTCATCGTGGTCCACGGAGAAACGCAGATCTATGGTTACCGCTTCGGATCGGCGGCATATCTCACTGACCACAGCGAGATTCCCGAGTCGTCGATGCATCAGTTGCAGGGGTTGGACATCCTATTTCTCGATGCGCTGCGGCATAAGCCACATCCCACGCACTCGACTGTCAAGAATTCGCTGAGCGTTGTGGAACGCTTGAAACCGAGGCGAGCATTCTTCACCCACATCTGCCACGATTTGGCACATGAAGCCACGAATGCAACCCTTCCAAGGAACGTGCGCCTCTCCTATGACGGACTGAAGCTTGATTTCGAGATCTAAACTTCTGACATAAAAGCATTCATGGACGTTTACCACAAACTCGAAGACGTTCCAGTCGACATCGGTCCTACGTTCTTAAGCGTTGGAAACTTCGACGGCGTCCACAGGGCGCATGCTCACGTGCTCGGTGAGATTGTGGCCCAAGCGCGCGCTAACGGTGGCCGGGCAGTCGCAGTAAGCTTCGAACCGCATCCGACCAGAATTCTGAAACCGGAAGCCGGACTGAAGCTGCTCACGCCGGCGCCTGAGAAATTAAGATGGTTGGAGGGTACAGGCATTGATGCCGTACTGCTGCTTCCCTTCGGACGCGACTTATCCCTCATGACTCCCCGTCAATTTGCCGAGCGCATCCTGAAGAAGAAATTACATGCCCGGGAAGTGCATGAAGGATTCAACTTTCGATTTGGGCACAAAGCAGCAGGCGACGTGAATACCCTGTCCGATCTGGGCCGCGAGATGGGATTTGAAGTGAAGGTTTACTCGGAAATGACGCTTCGTGGCGAGACCGTTTCCAGCAGCCAGATCCGAAAGTTAATCTCTGCCGGACACGTGAGCCGGGCACGTCATCTGCTGGCCCGCCCGTTCTGCATCCTCGGGACGCCCGGCCGCGGACGAGGTTATGGATCTAAATACACAGTGCCGACCATTAATCTGTCGCGTTACGAGGAACTCGTTCCAAAAGACGGCGTTTACATCACGTGGACGCGCGTAGGCAGCGAGCGCTTTGATTCTGTGACGAATGTCGGCAATCGCCCGACTTTTGGCGCAGAGCTTTTTGCTATCGAGACTCACCTGTTGAATTTCCACCCCATTGAACTTACTCCGGAGACGGAGGTGGAAATATGTTTCTTGCACCGGCTTCGGGACGAGGTGAAGTTTCCTTCTGTTGAAGCGCTGCGGGAGCAGATTGCACTAGACGTTAAAAAGGCACGCCGGTATTTTCATCTCTTAAGCATTGCGAAGGCGCCTGCCTGAGTCGTTTGCGATACCTGACATGTCACACCGCCTCACCTCATCCTGATTGAGACGTCTTCCCTCCTGAATTACAATCCGCGGGACCTTACGCCAAATTGTTCATGGCCATCAGCCCTCTACAACTCATCCGCCAGGCTTCGCCGGGGCAGCGAAGAACTCTGCTGGCCGCCGCACTGGGATGGGCGCTCGACGCCTTTGACGCCATGTTGTTTTCCCTCGTCCTGGCGCTCTTGATGCGCGATCTGGCGATGAGCAAGACTACCGCGGGCTCGCTGGGGACGCTGACTCTTTTTGCCTCGGGCATCGGTGGGATGCTGTTCGGATTTCTGGCAGATCGAATCGGCCGCAAACGGGCTCTGATGGCGAGCATCCTCACCTACTCCGTCTGTTCATTTGCGTCAGGATTGGCGACCAACATTGCGATGCTGGCTGTCGCGCGTTTTGTGCTGGGACTGGGCATGGGTGGCGAGTGGAACACCGGCGCTTCTCTGGTAGCCGAAAGCTGGCCGACCGAGCTCCGGGCTAAGGCGATCTCGATCGTTCAAAGCTCATGGGCTCTCGGATTTGCAGCAGCCGCGCTCGTGGCCGGCCCGGTGGCCCGATTTTGTGGATGGCGTGCAGTCTTCTTTATCGGCATCTTGCCCGCCATTATCACTCTCTGGATCCAACGCAAGGTGCCGGAATCAGAAATGTGGCAAGAGCATACTTCGCGTTCTCTTTCCGCCAATATCGACCACCATAAATCCACGCATGTCTCGATAGGGTCGATCTTCAAGCCTCCCTATCGGAAACACACATTTGCCCTTTTGTTGTTCAACTTTTTCGGCATGTTCGCCTGGTGGGGACTTTTCACTTGGCTCCCACCGTATCTCTCGCTTCCTGTCGAACAAGGCGGACGCGGATTTGGGGTAATGGGAACCACTACTCTCCTCGTCGTGCTGAATTTGTTTGGAATGTTTCCGGGGTATGCCAGCTTTGGATGGGTGGCCGATCGCATTGGCAGACGAAAGACGTTTTTGGCTTATTCGCTGGCGGCGGCACTTTTGATTCCGTTGTACTCGATGAGTCGGTCTCAAGGCGTATTGCTCATTCTGGGAACCCTTGTGGCGTTCTTCGGGACCGGAATTTTTTCCGGCTCTGGGATTATGGGCAGCGAGATATTTCCAACCGCGGTACGCGCCCGGGCCTTAGGTTTTACGTACAACGGTGCACGCGCCATGAGCTCGCTTGCCCCGTTCGTGATCGGTCGCATTGGGCAAGTACGAGGGTTGAGCTGGGCATTTCATCTTTGTGCGGCCAGCTACCTGCTGGCCGCGCTGATGACCACACAATTGCCGGAGACCAAGGGCAAAGGCCTGGAGTAGGTCTCTCGCTATCATCTATTCGATAGGATCGATCACCACAGCATCTCCACCTTCCACCCCTTTTTCCGGGAGCTGCACGATTACGATGGCCGAAAGGACCAGCACGATCCCCAAGGTCTGGATCCATCGCAGGCCTTCACCCAGCAGCGAAGCCGCGAGCAAGATCGAGAATACCGGTTCGAGACAACTGGCGATGATGGCACGTGTGGGCTCGAGATGTTGCAACGCGAGGAAATACAAAGAGAATGGACCCAGCACCGATATGATCGAGAAGATCGCAAGAAATACCCATTGAGCCGGCGAATAGTGGGCGCTAGCAATCTTCCACGGCGGATTGACAACCAGCCAGAAAATTGCAGCCGAGGCCAGCGTCCATATCAAGACGCGCCACCGATCGTGCCTCGCCAGGACACGGTGCGCTCCGAGGTTGTAGAACGCGAAAGAGAAGGAAGCGAGCAGCGCAGCGATAAGGCCGAAAGAGTCAAATCGAAGGGGCGAAGTGGACTGTGCGCCGACAATCCCGATGGTCAGAGCGATGCCCGCAATCGCAACGACGATCGCCGTCACTCTCTGGACCGAAAGCTTCTGTTGCCCTCTTGCGACCACGTAGCAGAGCACCCACACCGGCGCCGTGTATTGCAGAATGATCGCGATCGCAACGCTCGTTTTTTGAATCGCCACATAATAGAAATAATTTGAGGCCGCAACCCCTAGCATGCCAAGAGCGCAGCATTGAATGAGGTCGGGCGCCGGAAGTTGAATGCGCTTCCATCCGCGCCGTCCCACAAGCGCGACGAGGAGCACTATCAGCGAAAATGTTGCTCGAGTTTGAGAAAGGATGATTGGATTGATGGGATGCGCGACTTCACCTCCCAGTATGAGCCTGCCGGTGAAAACCGCGCGGCCCATCGCCGCCGAGACGCCCCAAAGGAACGCCGCGAGGGCGATGTAAAAATACCCTCGCAGTGCATGATGTCGATTGGAGTCTCTGGAAGTCAGGATTCTAGTACCGAATCCGATGATCTCGTTCTATCTCGCAAGCGGTCAAGGCCGATGGGACCACACCCATTAACTGATTGTCGCGAACAAAGTGCATGTAAATCACGAGGCCGGTCCGTCGGCG
This sequence comes from uncultured Acidobacteriota bacterium, assembly GCA_963820895.1. Lineage (GTDB taxonomy): Bacteria > Acidobacteriota > Terriglobia > Terriglobales > Acidobacteriaceae > Sulfotelmatobacter. The sequence continues at coordinate 112,213 of CAWGBW010000005.1, read as the reverse complement.
TATTCGATGTGAACGCTTATCTTGGCTGATTTTTCCAGCATCGCTGACACCGAACAGTACTTCTCCTTCGAGAGTCGTACGGCGTCTTCCATAGCTTTGTGACTGACCTTCCCGCCGACGCGGTACGTCACCTTTATTTCGGTATAGACCTGAGGATAGTCAGCTGCGCGATTGCCTTCGGCACTCACCTCAAGGCTGGTAAACGGCTCGCGCTTCTTCTGTAGAATTCCAACGACGTCCGAAGCGGTGCACCCGCAAAGGGCGATCAGAACCAGTTCCATCGGGCTATTCGCAGTTTTCTCCGCTGCAGTATCCATAACGAGCGCGTGACGGGAAGTCGCCTCCGCCACATAGCGCTCCTTGTCGGTCCAGATCGCTCTTGCCGAAATCACTTTTATCTCCTGTTGTCAGTACTGGGTTCGGGATGAATCAGAACCCGAAACAGTTCAGGCGCATCCTGCTTGAAGCGAATCTCCAATTCCGTCTGAATATCATGCACTCGCGCCAGCGAGAGATTGTCCGACAGCGTGCAGTGACAGGACAGGTAAAGGCGCTCGCGAACCCGCTTGAACACGAATTCGTGAACATCGATAACATCGGGAAACTGCGAGGCAACCGCTCGTAACCGATGTTCCAGTTCCGCATCGCTCAGGACTTCATCCGGACGCTCGATCGTGGATGGCTCGCTTTCGATGTGTGTAAGGATCTCCGAGATTTCCGGCACATCCCGACGCATGTCCGCTTCAAGTTCCGTGACGCGATCGTGCGCCTCCTTGAGCGTCATCCTCTCGTCGAGTTCGATGTGCTGTTCGACGTGGAGATGCCCCGCCAGATCCTGGACACTGATGTCGTGGACGTTCAGATTCTTGTCCGTCGCCGCAGCGCGAATGCGATCAAAGACGTTCTCTGTACGCTCTGCGCGGGGCAGCGGCTGCACAGTTACATCCGCGTCGGGAAGAATGCGGCGCACCGATTCGGTGACCGCTGATGCCAGTTGGCCCGAGCGCTGAAACGTAACTGTACGAGCAAGACCGACCGCTAGATCTGCGAAATATCGGTTGCCGGCTCGCCTTATCCGGACACGATCGACTTCCAGCACGCCGTCAACGCGCGAGACGGCTTCGTAGATTTGAGATCGCACTCCAGCAGGCGCGGCATCGAGCAACGCATCGATGGTGCGCCGTGCGAGGCGCCAACTCACGGATACAACCACGCCCGCAACTACGACGGCGGCGATTGGATCAGAGTCTCGCAGCCAGTCGATATGATAATTGCGGCCCAGCAGCACCAGGGCCAGTCCCAACACCACAACTCCGGCGGACCAGATATCGGTGGAAAAATGCAGAGCGTCCGCCTCGAGAGCCTGGCTGTCATATTTAGTGGCAATCCGGCCAAGCGCTCGAGATCGCCACCAATCAACGCACATTGAGAAAATCATTACGGCGAACGCGGCCATCGAGGGTTCGATATCAATCTTTCGGAAAAACAAGCGAGTCACTGCCTCATAGATGATCCATGCACAGGTCAGCAGCAACAACCCTGTTTCGACAAAGGCCGAGAAGTTTTCTACTTTTCCGTGACCATACTGGTGGTCGGCGTCCGCAGGTTTGTCAGAGACCCTCACCGAAAAAAAAGTCAGGATGGATGCGATCAAATCCAGACCGGAATGGGCGGCTTCAGAGAGAATGCCAAGGCTGCCGGTCGTAACACCGACCGCGATCTTTAGGCCCGTGATGACAAGCGCAGCCAGCACTGAATTTCCTGCTGCTGCGCGCTTTTCAGCCCTCATCAACTCCGGGGAATGAACGACCACCTCGCCTGACATTGCCGCATTATCGCCGCTCCGCGTACAAAGCCACAAGCAAATCGCGTCAGTTGTGTGTCAAACCGTCCATGTGTGTCTGCGAACATTCAGTGAGGCCTGCTGATTGTGCTACGATTTCTTGCTCGGATCCTTTCAATTTCTGATGGACCCATCCTGAAGGAGAAGTGATATGCGTATGAGTTGGTTGCTGTGTGTTGTGCTGGGAACGCTGGCTTGGGGACAAACCTCGCCCAGCGCATCGCCGTCGCCGCAGGCGACCCCTGGGCCAGCACAACCCGGAGCGAAAATGCCGGCGCCAGCCGATCCCGCCGCCTCAGTGTCACCGACTGCAGCGGTTCTCACAATCAACGGGGTCTGTCCCGCGCCCGCAGCCACCGCCGCGGCGAAGACGGCTGCGCCGAAAGCTGCTGCTGCAAAATCGACTGCACCGGCGAAATCCTCAGCCGATTGCAAGACGGTAATCACCAAGGCCGAATTCGATAAATTGGCTGACGCGCTATCTCCCAACGTGACTCCGCAGCTCAGGCGACAACTGGCCGGACTCTTGCCCCGTCTCTATGCCCTGTCGGACGCCGCAAAGAGCCAAGGGTTGGACAAGACCCCGCAGTTTGCCGAATCTCTAAAGTTTGTTCGTATGCAGGTCTTGGCCAACGAACTGCAACGAAAGATCCAGAAAGAGGCCGCCGACGTTCCGGAATCGGAAATTGAAAAATATTACAAAGACAACGCTCAGGCCTATGAGCAGTACAGTCTCGACCGCATTTTCGTTCCCCGTAACAAACAGGGCGAAAACGAAGCAAAGGAGGAAGAGGAAAAGGACGAGAAGCTGAGCGACGACGAGAAAAAAGCGAAACAGGCGGCTGACAAGACCAAAGCCGATGAAGCCGAACAAAGCATGACCAAACTCGCCGAGTCACTTCACGGTCGTGCCGCGGCTGGTGAGGATTTCACCAAGCTACAAAAAGAATCCTATGAGGCGGCCGGGATGAAGGTGGAAGCACCGAATGTGAACCTGCCGAACGTCCGGCGAACAGGACTTCCTCCGGCACATGCCGCAGTACTCGATCTGAAAGCCGGTGAGGTTTCCCAGGTCATCAGCGACACAGGCGGCCACTACATCTACAAGATGGTAAGCAAGACCGTCCTGCCGCTCGACCAGGTTAAGAACGAGATTCACGGAAAGCTGCAAAACGATCGTATGCGTGAGCGAATGGATAAGCTCAACAATTCGTTCAAAGCCGAGACGAATGAAGCCTACTTCGGTCCCGCCGGTGTGGGCCCGATGGCTCCGCCGCATCCTCGGCCAGGCTTGCCCACACATCCGCAACCACCATCGGCACAAGCGCCGCCAAATACACCGAACTGATGGCAAAACCCGTTGTAGTCGTGACCGGCATTTCGGGCAACCTCGGCTCCAGGCTGCTTCCTCTGCTCGGAAGTTTCTCTGTGATCGGGGTGGACGTGAGTCCGCCGCAAGCTGATTCCGAGATGCAATTTGAAAGCCTGGACATTGGCCAGGAATCGTCCACGCGGACACTCTATGAATTGCTGCGCGACACGCATGCGTATGCGGTGATCCACCTTGCCTTCGTCGTCGACCCTGTGCGCGCCGGCGTGATGAACATCGAGCGCATGTGGCAGATCAACGTTTCGGGAACCGCTCGGGTAATGGAAGCCATCACGGAAGTAAATCGAACGTCCGATGATGGAATCAAGCAGTTCATTTTCCCCAGCAGCGTTTCTGTCTACGGTTCGGATTTCGAACAACCGGCAACGGAAGACGCTCCGCTGGCAGCGCACACGCTACCGTACGCAATCCATAAGCGGGAGTCGGACGAGGTCGTTCGCCAACGGTGCACTGCTCTCAGAGGATGCAGTGTCTATGTTCTTCGTCCTCACATATTCGCGGGTGCCAGCGTTGAGAACTATTTCCTTGGAGCTTTTCGCGGAACGCCCAACGGCAAAGGCCCGCGCGCGGAGAAGATGCGAAGCGAGGGAAAGAGATTGCCGTGCATGCTTCCACGCGGACAGAAGTACGTCGACAACAAGATTCAATTCATCCATGTCGACGACATGGCACGGCTGATACGTCATATCTTGCAGCGCGAACCGGAGCCCCAGCGGTTGACGGTGTTGAATGTAGCCGGTCGCGGCGAACCCCTGACCTTCGGAAGTTGCATCGAAACAGCGAAGGCGAAGTTGATCCGCGTCCCGGGACAATGGGCCATGCGTCAGATTCTGGCTTTCTTATGGCGGCGACAAGTCTCCGCCATCCCTCCGGACGCCATGCCTTACATGACCGGACAGTACATCATGAACACTGATCGACTGCGACGATTTCTAGGGCCTGAGTACGACCACGTGATCCGCTACTCGATCGCCGATGCGTTTGCAGACAGCTTTAAGGCTGTGTCGCCGAACTGATCCCTTCAGCAGCCACTCCAAATCTTTTCACCTTGCCAGCGGTCACTTCCCATGCCCGTCCCCTCCATACACCTGCGGCTCTCCAAGACTTCCCTTCGCCGGAAGATGCCGAATGTAGAGGACGATCTGCCATATCTCCTCGTCGTGAAACATCTCTTTCGATGCCGGCATTCCAGACGGAGAAATTCCATTCGAAATGATCGAATGCAACTGTCCATCCGAGTATGCCTGCACCAACGCCGAATTGAGTGGGGGGACAGGAGGCTCCATCTTGTCGGCAAATGGGACACCCGTATTTTGACCGTCGAGTCCGTGACATACCATGCAATATGAGCCGAAATTTGCCTGCCCCGCATGAATGTTTTCGGCGGTAGCCTTAAGCGGATTGGGGTCCGACCCTCCACGAACCGTGATGCGGCGCTTCGTTTCCTCCATGATCTTCGTCTTCAATGAACTGGGCGCCGCTACCTGACATCCTGTGACCAAAAGCTGCGCAGCCAGGATCGCACCAGCCGCACAGCTTCTCCACCAACCCGTCGAGTGATCGGCTACGTTCCGCATGCCTACTCCACGACGATCGTCATATTCATGTTGCCGTGATTCGCACCGCAGAAGTGATCACAGATAGTGGTGAAAGTGCCCGCCGTCTGCGGCGTTACGGTGATCTCCTTCGTCTGTCCGCCTGGGATTTCCTCGTCGATCTTCAAAGGTCGCAAGAAAAATCCATGCGTCACATCTTCGCTGCGAAGGCGGAGCTTTACCGCCTGACCTTTCTTCAACGTGACTTTGTCGGGGCTGAAGGCAAACCGCTTGGCCGTGATATCAATGACCGGGATACCATCGGCCTGAACCTGGGTTGTGCCTGAAATCAACATCGCACATGCCACAAAAAGTCCAGCCGCAAGAATTCGTTTAAACACTTTTCCAAACATAACTAGTTGTTCCCTTTCTTCTGATGATTGTGGTTTTCTCTAAACGTTGGGATCTTTGAGAAGTTGCTGCACTCCGTTGATGCCGCGGAACTCGCGGGCTGTGAGTTCTATGTCGGATACGGATACGGAAGTTGATCCGGGCTGAGACTTGCCGTTAAATGCCACCGAGCGAATTCCCAGATTCTTGAACGGATGATCCTTGTCGAAGGCAATCGGCTTTCTCGGTCCCTGCGTCGCCGGATCTGGAAACGCGAAGATCAGCGACTTGGCTGCATAGTGATGGACGGGGCCGATCGTGTGTTCGTCATCTCGATGGATGTGGCCATAGAGCACGGTCACATTGCTGTGAGCCGACAGCACGTTCATCACGTCGTCGCCATCGCTGGTGAACCACTCCCAATCAGGACGCAGATCAAAAAGCGGCCGGTGAGTGAAGACCACGATGGGGGAGTTCTTCGAAAATCGAGAGAGATCCTTTTTCAGCCATTCCAGTTGTTCCGAACCGACTTCTGGCTTCGCTCGTGAGACGTTATCGAGGGCGACGAAATGAACGCCTCGATGATCGAACGAGTAGAAGCTGGGCCCGAAAAACTCCCGATACAGAGCGCCGCTGTCGAGGCCGGCATCGTGCTCACCCGGAACACACTTGATTAGCGGAACATTGATCCTCTTGGAGATTTCCTGGAATTGCTTCATCCGTTGCACGTGAATGTCGTGGTCCTCGGTGTCGTGCGTAAGATCGCCGGTGAAAAGAACTAGGTCCGGCCGTTGGGGCAGCGCGTTGATCATGTTGACAGCCCGCTCGAACGCTTTCGTGCCAAGCGGATCGGGTGGCCCATTGAAGCCGACGTGCGCGTCGCTGAGCTGAACAAATGAGAAGGGCGTGACTTTCTCTCCGCTGGCACGGCCGAGAGCAGATAGCATGCTCCCGACTTCACCAGTGCTGCCGGCAGCCGGATAGGCTGAGTACAGCACTCCAATGCCAATGGAGGAAGCAGCGAACTTTAGAAATGATCTTCGGTCGGCTTTCTTCATTTTTTTCTCCTTCGATTGCGTGGTTGCTGTCGTGGAGAACTACCCGGAACGCGAATTATTCCCACTGAACAAGCGGTGTAATTTTTCTGCGGCGCAAGGGAATAAAACCTGGTTAATTGCGGTTTATGCTGATGAGGTGCCAGACCAACCATTGGCAGCGGCGGGGTTTGAAGAGCTCGCGGTTCCCCTTTTTGATCAGCTCTATAACTTTGCGCACTGGCTTACGCAGGAGCGGTCGGAGGCTGAAGATCTTGTGCAGGAAACATATGTCAAGGCGCTGCGCGGATTTTCGGGGTTCCAGCCCGGCACAAATTTCAGGGCATGGATGTTTCGTATCCTGCGCAATTCGTTTCTGACTTCGCGGACCGCACTCAAGTCGACGGTCGTTTTGGACGAAGATGTCGCGGATACGGTCGCCGCAGATGAGCCCACGGCAGAGGCTGTCTTGATCGAGGAAGCTGATCGCAAAACAGTGAGAAATGCCTTGTCAGAGCTCTCTACGCCGTTTCGCGAAATTCTGCTGCTCTGTGATGTTGAAGAGATGTCCTATGAAGAGATCTCGCAGGTCTTGGCAGTTCCATTGGGGACGGTGATGTCGCGGCTACACCGTGCTCGGAAAGCGCTGCGCGTCAATCTAGCTGCCAGGTTCCAAGGAGGTGCGGATGGCGTGTGAAATATGGCAGGACAAGCTGGCGGCCTACGTCGACGGCGAACTTTCATCTGGGGAAGCGAGGGAATTCGGCCAACACGCCCGGCATTGCTCCAACTGCTCGACGGACGTTTTAGACAGCGTTCGCATGAAGCGTGCCATCGCTATCGCCGGAAAAGCTTACTCGCCCAGTTCGGAGTTCCGCGCAAAAATGATGAGGAGCTTGATGCCACCGCAACGCACCTCAGCGTGGCGAGTTTGGAGACCGTTGGCCGTACCTGCTGTGCTGGCGATTGCTTTCGCCGTCGGGATCGCAATGTACGCCGGGAAGGGCTCTTCGGATCAAGCGCGCATTTATAGCGAACTCACGGATTCACATGTGGCCACACTCGCGAGCGCTTCGCCTGTGGACGTGATTTCCACCGACCGCCACACCGTTAAACCATGGTTCGGAGGTCGAATTCCCTTCTCTTTCAATCTGCCAGAACTGCAAGGCACTGAGTTCACACTGCTCGGAGGGAAGGTCGCATATTTGCACCAGACGCCGGGAGCGCATCTAATCTATCGGCTTCGCAAACACGAAATTTCGGTGTTCATCTTCCCTGATCAGCAACAAAGTGGAAATCTCTTTCCTTCGAAACCAGCATCTGACTTTTCCTTCAACATTCAGAGTTGGGAGAAGGGTCAATTGCGGTACTTCCTGATCGGCGATGTAACGTCTGAGGATTTGGACAGCTTAAGCAAATTGTTGCGAGAGGCCACCTAGGCTGGAAATTTCCCTGGGGAACGCGCTAGCTGGTTTTCGTTCCCCTATAGAGCCCCGCGATGCCAAACGAATAAGGCGTCCAGGTGGCAGTTGCAAAACCCGCAGCCTTCATCCGCTGCAACATCTCTTCGGGGTTGGGGAATCTCTCAACTGAGGCAGGCAGATATTTGTAAGGCCCTTCGATTCCAGAAATCACGGAGCCAACTCGTGGCAATACCTGCTTGAAATAGATCCGGTAAAGCGCCCCTAGTAACCCGTCCGGTTCCCCGAAATCCAGAATGCCGCATTCGCCACCGCGGCCAAGCACTCGCAGGATCTCCCGCAAGCCCGCGTCGTAGTCCGCCAGGTTTCTGAACCCGAAAGCAGAGGTCACAAGATCAAAATGCAAATCCGGGAACGGAAGGGTCAAGGCATCTGCTTCAATCCATCCGGGCGACGTCCTTTTAGGAGATGCATCCGCCTTGTGACTTGCGCGTTGCAGCATCGCATGCGAAAAATCCGCACCCACGATGCGAGCGGAGGATTTCTCTGCCTGGCGTTGCAGGGCGAACGCCATATCGCCGGTACCGCAGCACAGATCGAGTACGCGGCTGTCGGGGCGAGCCAGTATTTGCCGGAACGTTCTCGCTGTTCTGCGCCACCAAATTCGATCGATGTTGAACGACAGAACGTGATTCAACACGTCGTAGCGGGGAGCGATTGAAGTGAACATATCGCGGACCGCGCGAGCCGCAGATTGGCGATCGCTCGCGCCTTCCGGCGCAGCCCCGACCACATTCGTTTTGGCAGGAATGGGCACGCGAAACGGAAGGCTAGTGCCGCTTCTTCCTGGATTTGCCAGCCTTAGCCGGTCTTGCGGCTTTCAATTCCTTGACGATCCGCTCGACCTGGAGAACATGATTCGTATCGTGGCCGGCAAACATCCGAGCTTGATGAGAAATGCTTTCTTTCCCCCGCTCAAGATGCATCCCGTAATTTTCCCAGGTCTGAGTTGGAATCTCTTTCAGCATCGCCAGGTTATTCTCGCGAAGTACACGGAAGGTTTCCAACGACCGCCTAGCATCGCGATCCTGATAACGAAAAACAGACGCCCATGAATCCTGATCGAAAGGCTGGATGGTAATTCCACTCTCTCCAATAACCGATCGCATCCGCCAACTCGCGACAATTTCCGCGTCGGTCAGATGTGCGAGAATCTCGCTGATCGACCACTTCCCTGGCTCAGACCGCCACTTCAACTGTTTTGACGACAATCCCTGAATTGCCTTTTTCAATTTGCCAGCGGTAGCACGCTGAACCTTGACGGCGTCCTGGCCTTCGACGTATCCCAAAATGCGGCCGATGTACTGCTCTGCTGTTTCCGCCATAACCACACTCCTCTTTCTATTTTCCCCAGACCCAGCCGCCGCGTGACAGGCGGCGCAACTCTTCGACCGCGTCGATGATGACATTCTCCGGGACATCGCTCGCAATTTCCACTTTGCCGATTTCCCGTGGAAGTACGAAGTGCACTACGCCATTCTGAGTTTTCTTGTCCGATTTCAAACGGCCGATAATCTTCTTCGCGCTGACGTTCACTTCAGGAAGACGGCCCAGGCTCAAGACAGCGTCAGCTATGCGGCCAGCAGTCACGCTGTCTGTTCGGCCAACGGTCAGCGCAATGTTGGTTGCGGCAATCATGCCCCACGCCACGGCCTCGCCGTGCAACAGGCTCTTGTATCCCGTTTCAGCCTCGAGAGCGTGTCCGATCGTATGGCCTAGATTTAAAACTCGCCGCAAGCCACCCTCGCGTTCATCCGCCGATACCACCTCGGCTTTCAATCTGACCGATTGCGCGATGATCCACTCAACCTCTCCCGGATCACGCTTCAAGATCCGCGCACGATTCTGCTCAAAACGGAGAAAAAGCTCCACGCTGCCAATGATGCCGCACTTGAGCGCTTCGTAAAGGCCGGCGCGAAATTCGCGGTCCGGAAGGGTCTTGAGAACGGTCGGATCAATCAGCACCACCCGCGGATGGCAGAAGGTTCCCATCAGATTCTTGCCTGCGACGAGGTTGACTCCGGTCTTGCCCCCGATTGAAGCATCTACTTGCGCCAAGACGGTGGTCGGAATCTGAACGAATTCGACTCCCCTCATGTAAAGGGAGGCCAACAACCCGCTCACGTCGCCTACAACACCGCCTCCCAACGCGATGATTACCGATTTGCGGTCTGCGCCCAGCCGCGCCAGCTTTTCCGCCAGAGTCTCCACGGTCGCCAGACGTTTGGAGGGCTCTCCGTCGGCGATGGTCAGGACCTGAGGTTCAAAACCGCCTGCCTTCAAAGATGCAGTCAGTTTCGATCCCCAACGCTTTCGAACCGGGGGAACGGTGATGACGAAAACGCGGCTGGATTGGGCCAGAAGGTCCGAGAGTATACTCCCCGCGCGCATGAGCAGGCCATTTTCTATCCATGCCTGGTAGGGCTGGGGCGGAACGTGGATGGTGGCTTGCGGCATTTCGTTTCCATGATAGCGTATGGCTCCCCGATGACACCGTTTTAGCCGGGGTGTACTATGGCCCGTCTATGACCGGCTTTCCCGCAGAAACCGACTTCATAGTAATCGGCGCCGGCATCGCCGGATTGCGCGCGGCCGTAGAACTCGCCAGTGCCGGCAAGGTTCTTCTCGTCACCAAGAAACATTTACCTGATTTCAAAGCGCCAGATCCCAAGAGCGAAGCCGCGTGGCTGAGCGACGAGGACGAGGTCAGCCTGCACCTGCAGGACACTCTCGCGGCGGGCGATGGATTGTGCAATCTCGAAGGCGTCAAACTCTTGCTGGAAGAAGCCCCTGCACGAATTGAAGAACTAATTGAATGGGGCAAGCCGGTCGGCACCACGCTTGAGTTTGGCGTGGACACGACAAGCCGGCGCAGCCATGCGTTGCATGTTCAGGGAGCTTCCATCGCAAGAGAGACGTTGCGGATTTTGTGTGTAAGGGCGCAGGCATTAACGAATGTTGCAATCGCGGAGTGTGTCTTCGCGACTGAGATCCTCACTGATGCCGGACACGTTGTCGGCCTGTCTGTACTGGACAAAGCCGGAACAACCCATGCCGTCGCCTGCGGCAACATCCTGCTGACGACGGGAGGAATGGGCCAGATCTATCGGAATACAACGAATTCGGAAGCGGCGACGGCGGATGGCGTTGCGTTGGCCTTTCGCGCGGGAGCAGATCTCGGAGACATGGAATTCGTTCAATTCCATCCGACCGCTTTGCACATGAAGAAGGTGCCGCGTTTCTTGTTGCCGGAAAATCTTCGCATGGAGGGAGCCTATCTTCGCAATGTGGAACTGAACCGTTTCATGGCGAAGTATCATCCCGAGGCGGAACGGGCGCCTCGAAATCTGGTAGTGCGAGCCATCATCCACGAAATGGAAGTCAGCCGGTCAAAAGACCCCTTCGTCTATCTCGACCTTACTCATCTGAATGCGACGAAAGTTCAGAAGCATTTCCCCCGCGTCTACGAATCGTTCATGGCGCACAATATCGACATCACCGAGGACGTCATTCCCGTCAGGCCGGCAGCTCATTCGAGCATTGGGGGAGTTCGCACGGACCTGTGCGGAAAAACGAATATTCCTGGGCTACATGCCGCGGGTGAGGCTGCCGCTTCCGGATTGCATGGCGCCAATCGGCTTCCCAGTAACTTTTTCCTGGAGTCGCTCGTTTATGGAGCTCGGGCAGGTCGATCAATGCGCGAAGGGCTGAAGGCGGCTCCCAGACTTGATGCGCAACCGCGCGCACAGAATTCGAGCGCTTCTGTCATGGCGGGACTGGAAGATCTCGTTGGACGTATTCAAGATCTGATGTGGTCAGACGTTGGGGTGGTTCGTACGCGCATGGGGATGCAGAAAGTCGTCAAGGAACTCATCGAAATGGCGCCGAAACTTGAAAAGCCGACGACGCGTCGAGCGCACGAGGTTTCCAACTTGCATCTGGCAGCACTTCTCGTAGCGCGCTCGGCCTTAGCGCGCGAGGAAAGTCGCGGAGCGCACTACCGCATGGACTATCCCGATCACGACGACAAGAAGTTCCTGAAACATTCGATCGTTCGAGGCGACAAAGTGCTGTTCATCGCTTGAGAATTCCTGATTTCCGGATCACTTCGCCTTTTCGGGAATAACCATCGAAGCCAGAATCGAGACCATCAGCACAAGGGCTATCGCCGCCAGCGTTACCGTCAAAGGAATGTGCAAATGATCGGCGGTAAGCATCTTCAAACCAACCATGATGAGCAAAATAGCCAATCCGTAATGCAAGAAACGGAACATTTTCATCAGCCCTGAAACCGCAAAATACAGAGATCGCAAACCGAGAATGGCGAACACGTTGGAGGTATAAACGATGAACGCATTCAGGGTGACGGCCAAAATTGCAGGGATCGAATCAACCGCAAAAATGATGTCCGTCGTTTCGATCATCAGCAGCACAACAAACAGCGGCGTCGCATAGAGACGCTTGTTATTCCGAATGAAAAATCGTCCACCGTGATACTCGGAAGTGACCGGAATCAATCGGCGCACCAGCTTCACCACCGGATTCGAAGCCGGATCAATCTTCCGATCGCCCGACACCGCAAAGCGGATTCCACTCAGCACGAGAAACGAGCCGAAGACATATAGAACCCAGTGAAAGCGATGAATCAGCCCAACTCCAGCGCCGATGAAAACTCCGCGCAGAATGAGCGCTCCCAGCACTCCCCAGAAAAGGGCGCCGTGTTGATGCTCTTCCGGAACGGCAAAAAAATTGAAAATGAGCAGAAATACAAACAGGTTGTCGACGCTCAGTGATAGTTCGAGAACATAACCCGTCAGGAACTCGAGCGAACTCTGCTGGCCTTGCCAGAAATACAGCATCGCGGCGAATGCGAACGCAAGACCCACATACATCGCGCTCCAGCCCAACGCCGCCCGGAATCCCGCGCTTCGCCCCTTGGCGTGAATAACGCGCAGATCCAGCACTAACATCCCGAGGGCAAAAACGTTGAACAGTATCCAGAAGTAGAGCACCGAATGTCCTTGTCTACAGAAAATCGTTCGCCGAACTCGAGCAGGATGCGATTACCACCCGATTCACGAACGTTGACTTACTTCTGTCTGCCCCGCTTGCCGCTCGCCCAGTCGTCCCATAGTCCGAATGCTTTGAACATCTGCTCCGAGTGAGTATCTCGGATAGTTTGTCCGATCTGATCGTGTGTCAGCCGCATGCCAATTTTTTCGGGGAGGTTCGCCAATTCGAAACTCAGGGCGGCCGCCTCGGCGACGTGCTTCTTCAGTTGCGGGAAATCGACTTTGTCGTACGTGTCGGACACCGCATGATAGTTCTCCAGGTAGTTCCCTTCTTCCTGGTCGGCTACGAATGTCGGCACTCCTTCCAGCATGAAGTCAAAATGATCAGTTCCCCACTCCATATCTGTCTTCAGGTCCTTGACGTCGAACTGGGCGAGTGGCGCAATGAGTTGCCGGGCCGCCGGAATTACATCGGCCCTCCCGCCCACCGCAAACCCGGTCGTCTTACCCACGCCGGAATCGTAGATGACTACGCCGGCCGCCCGGTCCAGTTCAACTCGATGATGAGAGGCGTATGCACGGGAACCCATCAGTCCCTCCTCTTCACCAGAAAACAGAATGAATCGGATCGTCCTCTTCGTAACGATCCCCGAAGCCTTGATGGCCCGTAATGCGTCGACAACTAACGCCGCATTGCATCCGTTGTCCAAAGCTCCCGTACCCAGTTCCCACGAATCGAGGTGCGCGCCCAGGATTACGAACTCGTCCGGCTTCTCGCTGCCGCGCAGCTCTGCAACAACGTTGGCAGCCTTGATCGCGCCCCCTATCTGATTCGGAATGGCCAGATCCGCCCACACCAGGTTGCCCGCCGCAAGTAGTCGCGCGATACGCTCGCCATCCTCCCGGGCAACGATCACCATCGGCAAACGGTCGATCTCCCCGGCGGCGGCGTTAGTGTGCCGATACAGGATGTCGTGCTCGCGTGTCGCCATGAATGCGATCGCTTTTACCTTCGCCTTCACCGCACGGTCGATGATAGGCGGAGCGTTCTCGTACTCAGCGAAGAGGTCGGCCCATGTCTTGAGCACGACCGTGTGGACCAAAATGACCTTGCCTGCAACGTCCCCAGCCTTTGCGAAGTCACTGTCGCCGCCGTCTCCGACATCAGCGACCGGGATGTGCTTCGCAAGTGCAAGCGCAGGGGCCCACGCTACCGAAACTGCGCGTACTCGAAACGATGAAAGCACCGTCCCGCCGCCAACACTCGTGGCGCTCACCTGGTAGGAGGTGCTCGCCGTCATCTCGGTCGCCCCTTCCGACCACGAGTTTGGAATATCGAAGCTTTCCGTGTGCACGTTCGCGGCACCGGCCGCGGTGAACGCTTGTACACCCCACTGCACCGCGTGCTGCATGTTGGGTGTTCCGGGAACACGGCCACCGACTTCGTCCGTCAGCCGCCGCAAATTGTCCTGCAACGGGGACGCCTGGAGAGCGGACTGAATGATCCGGTCCACGTCACCACTGTTAGGAGGATTTGATGCTGCGAGAAGACAAGTGAGAATGCAAACAAAGAACAGGGTCTTTGCAATCCGCATATGGCAGTGAATTAGAAATGAAATTCCCGAAAATCGCAAAAGTGAAGGAGGGGGCTTCTCTCACTTCGGCGGAAGCGAATTCATTTTGTCGAGAATGCGTGCGGTTTCGAGGATGACCGTGCCTGTGATTTCAAGGCTCTTCGGGCTGAGTTTGTCGACCGTGTCCTGCGGCGAGTGCCAGAAAACATTGTTGTATCCGTACATGAAATCGATGAGATCGGCGCAAGCCACGTGCCGCTTCACAAACGGCAGATGATCGTCGGAGACTTTGTTGTCTCGCGCGAAAAAATGCGACTGATACCCCAGCCGCTTTGCCGCCTCCGCGACTACATCTTCAAGCCATGGCGTCGAATTCTGGTCGCGATCGATGTTGAGGTCAGCGTCGCCAATCATGTCGGCCAACAAAAAGGCTTTCACGTTTTTTAACGTTCCATCCGCTTCCCATTTCTCCGCAAGATGGGTAATGCCGTACAAACTGTCCGCCATGAAGTCCATCTGGGTGTCCGGGACCATGGCTTCCTCAGCGTCATCCCAGATGAGCCACACGGTGTAGCCGTCGCGTCGCTTTTCGCGCAACTGGTTCGCCAACTCAAGCAACAGAGCGCTGGAAGAGGCGCCATCGTTGGCGCCGACGTATGCAGTATCACGCAACGGATAGTTCGTATCGTAGTGGCTCGCGATCAGAATGACGCCGTCTTTCGTTCCTGGAAACTTCGCAACGATATTGTGGACTGGGAACTTTCCGGCCGGAGTGTCGGCCGTGAAATTGTCGTCCTCGACGTTGTCGCCCTTCAGGTGAGAGGCAATGTAGTCCTCGACTTTTTTGTGATTCGCGCTGCCAATGGGACGAGGGCCGAACTTCACAATTTCTTTCGTGTACTGCATCGCGCGACTGCCGTCGAATGCGGGTGGCGGTCCGCTGTCGGCAGGCATATCCAACGCAACATTCGCAGGATCAAGCGCGGCGGGCGGCTGCACCTGAATCGTCTGCTTCTCCCGATCGCAGGCTAGCAACGGGAACACCGATGCCAGCACGAGACAAGTCAACCATTTCGGTGCAGTCATTATTCCTGCTTTGCTTTTCTCGCGGCGCGCTGCTTCGGGTGCACCAGCCACGCGACTCCGATGCTGATTCCATACAGAGCGATCATCGGCGCCGCGAAAATGCACATGTTTAGGATGTCTGTCGTTGGGGTAACGATGGCCGCAATGATGAAAATCACCAGGATCGAGTAACGGAAATTCTTCCACATGAAGCCTGCGCTGAGAATACCCATCAACGACAGGAAGAAAACCAGGATCGGCATCTCAAAGATCAGGCCCATCCCCAGGATGATGCTGAGAAACAGCGACGTGTACTCGCCGATTGTGATCATCGGCTGAAACTGCTTTCCAAATCTGATCAGGAAATCCAGCGCTGCCGGGTAGACGATCTTGTATCCGAAATATCCGCCCGACGTGAAGAGCGTTATCGTCGACACCATGAAAGGCACGACGTACCGCTTCTCATTGCGATAAAGCCCAGGTGAAATGAACATCCAGACCTGATACAGGACGAAGGGCGACGTCAGGAACAGGCCGGCGAGGGCTGCAATCTTCAAGTAGAGATTGAACGGCTCGGTGGGATTGAGATAAACGAGTTTCTCAGCGAGTCCATTCTGTCTGAGCGCATCCATGATCGGGCGCTGCATATAGTCGTAGATACGCTCGACCTTCCACCAGCATGCGAAGAAGCCCACCGCAACCGCGACGATCGAATAGATGATGCGACGGCGCAATTCCTCGAGGTGATCGAGGAAGCCCATGGTTGGCATGGACTCTTTGTCTTCTTCGCCACCATTTGGGGCGGCTGCCAATTCAGGCATGCGATTCCTGCGAACTCGGGGATGTCACGGAGTCAGGCGGGTGAACTGCTTCAGTAGCAATAGGCGGGGCTTCGGGCGTTCCTTCTTGCGCACCAGGAACAGGTGGGTCAACCGATGCCACCAAAGTTGCCGGAGGATTGGTGGGCGTTGCCTCAGCCTCGACAGCGTTCCAGGAGCGGCTGGTCGTTCCTTCAACGGGCGTACTCGGAGGAAGAATCGTCTGCTTGTCGACCTCGAGATGAGCGATCTCCTGCTCGATTTGCGCCTTGAACTCGTTCGAGGCCCGGCGAAACTCATTCATGAACTTGCCGACCTGGCGG
The DNA here is from genome assembly GCA_963820895.1 of uncultured Acidobacteriota bacterium. GTDB lineage: Bacteria > Acidobacteriota > Terriglobia > Terriglobales > Acidobacteriaceae > Sulfotelmatobacter. Next base: position 95,748 of record CAWGBW010000005.1, on the reverse strand, counting down.
GCAATTTCCGGCAACTTCTTTGGCCCGAAAACGATGAGAGCCAGGAAGAACAGGAAGATTGTCTCGGAAAAACTCATGCGGTTCATCATACTGCCCCAGCGAAAAGGCGGCAATCGCGCCCAGGCGGGATTGAGCGACTCTCGACGCGACCCAGCCCCTATCCGGCACAAAAGAAGTCGAAAAGGAGCCAATTTCGCGTCCCCGACAAGAACCCCTGAAGCCCGCAGGCGCATCTCATAACAGGGTCAACGCAAGGGCGTTACCATGGTGACCATCCGGGTCCGGAACAGTCTAAGCCGGTGTTATACTTTTTGTATTCAGCGCGGTAGCTGGGGTGGAAGGACGCCCTCAAGAAGGAAATTTCAAGATGGCTCGTAGTTCTCGCCGATCGCTCTTCCTCGTAGTTCTGTTTCTCCTTGCATGCGGATTTCTGGGAATTATGTTCGCCCAGCGGTCCGGCCAGCAGTCGTCGATGACGGGCGACTCGGACGTCAAGGACAGCCTGAAGCAGTTCACCGATGTGTATGCGCTCGTCGAGGACAATTACGCCGAGCCGGTGAATCCTGACAAGGCAATCTACAACGGCGCGATCCCCGGCATGCTTCACGCGCTCGATCCGCATTCGAATTTCTTCGATCCAAAATCGTATGCGCTCATGCGCGAGGATCAGCGCGGCAAGTACTACGGCGTGGGCATGACTGTCGGCCCCAGAAACAACAAAGTTATCGTTATCTATCCCTTCACCGGAACACCGGCATACAAGGCCGGCATTCATCCTGGTGACGTGATCATCGCTGTCGATGGAAAATCCACCGAGAACATGAGCACCGGCGACGTAGCCGACTTGCTCAAAGGACCGAAGGGCACCACGGTTCACATCAGCATCGCGCGTGAAGCCGTGGAAAAGCCAATGGAATTCACGCTGATTCGCGATGAAATCCCGCGTTACAGCGTAGATGTCCATTTCCTCATCAAGCCCGGCGTCGGTTACATGCACGTCAACGGCTTCAACGAGACGACGGAACACGAAGTTGCGGAAGCCCTGGATTCCTTCGGCGATCTCAAGGGTCTGATTCTTGATCTGCGTGGCAATCCCGGCGGACTATTGAGCGAAGGCGTAGGTGTCGCCGACAAGTTCCTGAAAAAGGGACAGCTTATCGTTTCGCATCATGGCCGCGCCTCTGCCGAGAAGCGTTACGTAGCCCAGCATGGCAACGGCGGCAAGGATTACCCCGTCGTGGTTCTGGTAAACCGCCTGACGGCTTCGGCTGCCGAGATTGTTTCGGGAGCGATTCAGGATCATGACCGCGGATTGATCGCCGGTGAAGTAACCTTTGGCAAAGGCTTGGTACAGACCGTGTATCCGCTCTCCGAGAACACGGGCCTGGCCCTTACCACCGCGCACTACTACACGCCGAGCGGCCGGCTGATTCAACGCGACTACAGCAACATCTCTCTCTACGACTACTACTACAGCCGCGATAATGCGGACAATCCGAACGCTGCGAACCGCGAAGTCAAACTCACGGACAGCGGGCGGACAGTCTACGGTGGCGGCGGAATTACTCCTGACGTCAACATTCCTGCAATCAAGACGAACCATTTCCAGGACACGCTCCTGCAGCATTACGCGTTCTTCAACTTTGCCAAGAAGTACGTGGTTACGCATCATCCGACCAAGAGCTTCGAGGTGGATGACGTTACCTTGCAGGATTTCCGGAAGTCGTTGGACGAAGGCACTGTTCCCTATACCCAAGCCGAACTCATCGACAACAACGAGTGGATCAAGTCGAACATCAAGTCGGAAATCTTCATCGATGCTTTCGGTCAGGATGAAGGCATGAAGGTACGCGCCGAGTCCGATCCCGAAGTTGTGAAGGGACTGGAACTCTTACCACAGGCAAAGGCTCTGGCCGACAACGCAAAGAAGATTGTGGCCGAGCACAACGCAGTCCCGGCGTTTAGCCGATAGAACTGGCAATCACGCAAAGGCCCGATTCCGGTCGGGCCTTTTATATTTTCCAAGGGAAATGTATCGGCGTTCTTAAGTGCGTGGGCTAGCCTTCGATAAGACTCAGAACCTTTGGATTCATTGACTTGGCGTTGCCGCTGTGTGAAAATCCGCGCTGAGACTGGGTCTGTCGCAGTGGGAGACCTGCAGCGCCGCCTTCAGTCCGAGAACTTAGCTCAAAACAGATGAAAATCCTTTACCATCCACGTGAACTTGGGCAGAGTTCGGTCGCGCATCGATTGAGGCGCGCTTGAGGCCGGCGATCCTTGCGGGCGCTCTTCTGCTGTCGGTCATTGCCGGATGGACGGATCTCCGGAGCCGGCGAATCCCGAACTGGCTCACCGTCTCAGGCTTCGTGGCGGGCGTAGCCGTGAACACCTTTCTCGGCGGAAAGATTGGACTTGCGTCATCTTTGTTGGGCGCTCTGGTAGGTCTAGGATTGTTGCTGCCCTTCGTTCTTTTGCGCAGCCTGGGCGCCGGTGACTGGAAGTTGGCAGGCGCTCTGGGGGCGTTCGCAGGGCGAGAGTTGCTGGTCAACCTGTTAGTCGCGTCGATTTTCGTAGCGGGGGTTATGGCGCTCGGCTTGGTCATCTACAAGGGACGATTTCGTCAGACCGTGAAGAATATAGGTCACATCCTCGTATCCTTGGTGACATTTCGATTGCCCAGTACACGGGTATCGCTCGATAATCCAGATGCGCTGAAAGTTCCTTACGGCGTAGCATTGGCACTGACAGTTGTGCTCTACGGCGTGGCACATGTCCGAGGAGTGGTATAGATGCGACTTCTCGCTCGAAAACATCTGCAAAGGCTGATCGTTGATACCCGCGGCGCCGAAATCGCCGAAGCAGCCGCCGTGCTGCCGCTGATGTTCATGGTTTTGCTTGGAATTTTCTGGTTCGGCCAGGCCTTCAGCATCTACGGCGCGATCACTCGCGCTGCGCAGGAAGCAGCACGTGCCGGTTCTTATTCAGCGAACTGTGCGACGTGCGGTACTGATTTGCTTCCGCAGCGCTTGGCAAGCGCCACTAGTGCTGCCCAAACAGCTCTTTTGGCTTCCAAATTGGATCCAACCAAAGCCCGCCAACCCGTGCCGGTGCCGGCGTTCACGCAGTGTGTCGTTGGAGGCACTTCATCCTGCAATCCTGCCGCTGGAACCAATTTTTGCGTGCAGGCTCCGGTTCACATGTCGCCCCGTGCAGGCGCGACGGGGGCGTGCGGTATCTCCGTTTCCTTTCAATACCCGTTTCAGTTCTGGCTGCCTTTTACTTCTCTGAACAAACAGAAAATTTGGATCAGTTCCTCGGCGTTGGTAAGACTCGAGAATCAGTGATTCTGCAATCTCATTACCGCATCGGACGACGAATCGCCGGCTTCGCGGCGCGTGATGACGGCGCGCAACTAGTGGAGTTCGCTGTGGCTTTGCCTCTCCTTATCGTTTTCGTTGTCGGCATTTTTGATTTCAGCAGCGCTTACACTCTCAAGCAAAAACTCACAAACGCTGCAGGTGATGCGGCTCGCACAGCAGTCGCCAGTCCGGCAAACGATTTGAAGTCGCCGGCCTCGCCCGTCCCTGCATCTGTCAGCGATGCTTTTCTAATGGCTGATGGCTACCTGCTGGCAAATAACTTAAACGACTGCAGTCCCACTTTGAGCGGTACCTCAGGTCTCACATGGACGTACAGGGGAACAACCAGCTGCCCGCCCGGAGGCGTGACCATCGTTATCAACCGGGGATACTATTTTCCGGCAACCGGAGCAATTTCGGTAACGGCCAACTGTAATTCTCCGACAGCTGGCGGTGTCACAACCGTTGTTGCGACTTGCGTCAGCATTACGTATCCCTATCAATGGAAATTTGGGCAGGTCGCAAGTCTCTTGGGACCGAATTTGACACTACCGATAAACATCACATCTTTAGCCGTCGCAATGAACGAAAACTAAAACGTGAAAAGACCTTTCATTCAGCAACGGTGCGCGGTTCCTCCCGGCCAACAACGGGAGCGTGGCGTAACCATGGTACTGGTTGCGGTTGCGATGGTGGCAATCATCTCGATCGCGGCACTTTCGATCGACGTGATCACACTCTATCTCGCGCGAGAAGAAGCGCAGCGCTCGGCGGACGCATCGGCGCTTGCGGCTGCCAGAGTGATTTCAACTTCCGGTATGACTGGCGATCCCCTCAACTCATCAGGAGCGTGGGCAGCAGTTTGCGGCGGACCTTCAAGTCCCGCCTCACTCGCGGCAATTGCGGTGGCAACCCACAGCCCTGTCGGAGGCGCGATTCCCAGCACGCCTGTCGTTACTTACTTTGCCGGCGGAGCGGCGCCCGTCCAGAATTGCTCAACCCTACCCGCCGCATTCGCTGTCAATCCCATGGTCACAGTTCAGATCACTCGAACTAGCCTTCCGACGTTTTTTGCACGGATCTGGGGAAACACCGGAAATACCGTGTCGGCGAAGGCAACAGCTGAGGCTTTCAATCCTTCCGCTTCTGATATCAACGCGAACGTTCCCAACGGAAATGTCACTCCCGTTCGGCCGCTCTGCGTAAAACCTTGGATGGTGCCGAATCGCGATCCTAAACACCCTGGTGGTTGCGGTGGCGCAATCATCTGCAATCCTTTTGTCACGACGGCAGACGGTTCGATCCAAAATCCAGGCGTCTTGCCAATGACGCCCACCGGCGTCATTGGTGAAACCTTTACTCTGTTCGCTGATTGTGGGCCGGGATCAGCCTGCCCTCGAGTGACACCTCAGCCCGACGCAAACGTCTCAGGGTTGGGGTTCATTGGTGGTCCGGCACCGCCTATCCCTAATCTCGAGTACCTTCCTGGTCTCGTGACAAATGCGTCTTTGGCTGTGCCTTCGTGCGGCACAAGCGGCACAGGCACGAACCCAGATTACGGACCGGCCGTGGCCGGTTGCGACGCGGGCACGAAGTATCAGTGCGGAGTTTCGAGTGTCAGTGCAATCCCGCCTAATGCCATTGATCTCACGGAAAATCCGGGTGGTCCCACCGGAGACACTGCCAGCGGCCTTTCGTGTTTACTGACCAACTCCAGCACAATTCCGCTGAGCGGGCAGGACACGCTCGACGCAACGTCTTATCCATACCGGATCACGGCGGGAAGTTCCAATCCAGTTGGCGTTTCGGGCAGTGTAGTTACAGGCAGCAATTCGATCATGTCTCTGCCGATTTATGATGTTTCGGCCCCGTTCATGGTCATAGGCAATCAAGCAAATGTGACTATCGTTGGTTTTCTACAGGTCTTCATCAATCAGGTGAATCCAGACGGTAGCTTGGATGCGAGAGTCCTGAACGTGGCCGGCTGCGGCAATGGCGTCACCCCCGCAAATAGCCCAATCACGGGCAACTCGCCCGTGCCGGTACGGCTGATCACGCCCCCATAACACTAATCTTCCGAGCGGGCAATCTGCTGTTTATCTATTGATCGGGATTGTCAGGTTCTGGTTCAGGCCGGGTTTGCTGTGGCTGCGCGGCAACCTGTGGTGGGATAGGATTGTCTGGCTGATTGTGGACTACGGCAGGTTCCTCGTCCTGGGTATCGTCGCCGTTGTTGTTCTCGACCTGCGGCAGTGGGGCGACAAAATTCCCTTCCGTGCGCGTGCTCAGGATGACGCGATCCAGTTTCGTAGGATCGTTAGCCGCGCTCAGGATCAGGAAATTAAACTTTGAACCATTCAGCAGGCGCGCAAGAACCTCCGGCGCGGGAGCTGGTCCAATGTCCACCGCAACTTTCTCTTGTTCGGCCCCCGCGGGAATCGGAATCTCCGCAGAAGTTTTCTTCTGAATGGCAAAAAGAACCTCTGCCAGCGTGGCGCGGTCCGAGTGTACCCCTAACATTCCGTTCTGATAGGAAACCTGAAGCGGAGGAGTCGTTACCGCCTCGATATGTACCGGCTCCGAGTTCGCTGAATAATTAGCAGCAACCAATCCTGGCTGGGGTGCGGGTTGAGAGTTGGACCCACCCGCCTGCGCGATGGAATTTGTCCGCGCATTCATCCCCATCACCTTGATCATGACGGTGCGGCCGTTGGGGAACACCTGAAAGTTCTGGGCAGTCTTCAGATCGACGACCAGCCGTGTAACTGGAGGGTTCGATTGAAAAAGTCCAATACGAATGTCTTTCACTTCCCCGCGATCAACCGACTGGCTGCGAACTTGATCGCTGGGACGCGAGTTCGGGAAATCAATGACGAGCCGGTCTGGTCCACTTAAAAGCTGTGTTTGCGGAATGATACGGTCACTGGCTTCAACTTCAAGTTCAACCACATCATTACTGCCCAGCACCTTCACCGAACGGACCGAAACCTGGCAGATCGCGGGAGTCGCCATGCCCAGCAGGATTCCGGCAACGAAAAGCCGAGTCGTTCGAAATCGGGGAAAATCATGCATCTCTGGACCTGCGTCTTTGGAAGCCGCCGCTCCTGTAATTGTAGCAGCGTTCCACGGCCCCGAGCCTTACTTTGGTACCAAATCCCGGCTTGAGGTCTCAGTGCGTCATGGGCTTCAACATTTCCTGCATCAGGTCCGGCTGCTCATTTACACGCTCCAGGTGGGCGTTTCTTTCCCCGCCGTGATAGTCGATGACACAGGTCTTGAAAAACTGACCATTCTCCACCAGCAACTCGATCTTCTGATTTGATCCTTTCGCCTCTTTTAGCGCAACGTGCAGGAGACTTGGATTCCATTTACGGCTGTTCACCGCAACCATCTTCATTCCAGGACCGAGACCCGCCTGATAGCCGGGCGATCCGGGCGTCACATCTCCGATCTTTCCATCCTGGCTCACGGAGAAGCCTAACGAGTATGAGAAGTCAGAAAACTTTTCGAGTTTCTCGACGGCAAGAGTAAAGGCGTTCGGCTTGTCGTTGTACACCAGCTTCCACCCGTCACGCTCAATCCCGCTAAGCGGCGCATGGGTGCTGGTTGCTCCAACTCGCTCACGCAACAGACTTGCCCAGTCGTAAGGCGCCACTTCGTTCAGCGTGCGAACGACATCGTCAAACGTGTACGGAATTACTTTTGGCGGCCCGCTTTCGCCGCCGTGAAAGCGGTGGCAGAAGTCGTTCATCGAACGCTGCCCATGCGTCTGCTGCCGGATGATCGAATCAACTTCCAGCCAGATCAATTCGCCCTCAGGGTAATAGTCCAGACCGCGCCGCCAACTTGACCAGGCGGGGGCACTGATCGTGCGCAGCGTCTGCACCGACCGCGCCGTATCTTCCAAGGGACGCCACGATCTCCCCGCTTGATGATCGAGCATGGCTGCCGTTCCTGCCAGCGCCTCGCGATATTGCTCGTCCGTCCAGATTCCGCTGCGCTCCGCCAGCACGTTGCCCAGGTATTCCGTCAGGCCTTCGTAAACCCAAAGGAGGTCACCGATCATCGGCTCCTGATAGTTCGGGGTCGCCAGCCCCGCCGGACGCCGATATTTTCCGTTCCACGAGTGAGCGAATTCATGAGGAACAAGTCCACCGAAGAGCATGCGGAGGCTTGGATCCAGCAAGGTCCGCTCCGCGGCAACGCTGTCGTTTGATTCGTGATGCTCAAGTCCGTGTTCGCCAACTTGATCGCTCAAGGTCAGCAGAAAGTGGTAGTCACGATAGTGCCGGGCGCCAAAAAGCGCTCCCGTTTCGGCGACCAGCTTCTTGTAGGCAGCGATATCCTGGGCGTTCATTGCCAGATCCGTTTCGGAATCTGCCACAAGATCCATGACGTGGACCGGATGCTCACCTGCTTTGGTTAGCTCAATTTGCCGGTAGTGCAGGCCCGCGATGACCGGGGAGTCGATCAAGGTCGTCAGCGATGCTGGCGCGAACTCAACATCGTCGCCTTTTACGTTCTGAACGGGTAGAGCCGTTCCAGACCTCCAACCCGGCGGCAGCGTAACCGAGGGCGTAAACGTAACATCGTCAGAGCCGACGCCCTTCGGATAGAGAACGACCGTATTCCAGTTCAAGTCCAAGATGTTGGAGGATGCAGCAGGCCCGCCGCCGCCCGCGCTATCCAGTGCCGTTATCGCGTCCAACGACACATCGAGCGTTTTCACCCCCGACGGAACTGTAATGTGAAATTGGTACATATCCACATCGTCCCGCCTCCAAGGAACGGAGCGCCCCTCAGCCTCCATTCGTATCCCGGTCAAACCGGCCAAAGGTCCGCTGGGGCGATGGTTGCCCGGAATCCATTTCGGAAAAACCAGTGAGATATCGCCAGCCTGAACCGGAATCTGCAGATGGGCGTGATAGATGTTTCGAGGCGCGTCCGTCAAATCGACGTGCAGCTTGATCGTTTGGGCCGAAACCGATACGGCTCCTATCGCCACGAAACCCATCAGAACACGGGAGAACCCATTGTGTAGCACAAAGCGCACGCGTAACCTCCTGTCACGGCGGAGCCAGCAGGCTAACGGAACACTCGACGGGAATGCAAGAATTGGTCTAAAAACTTGTACGCATGCCTTGGGCGGCCTCGGTATCAGAATTTGTCTCGCAAGTGCCTCCAAGACAACTCGACAATAATTTGATAAAACGACCCTCCAACATTTCAGCGCCAAATGCACTCCAAACTCCATGAGCTTCACCACGAACGTTGTCGTCGAGAAACGCCCCGCAGAGAAGGTCGTGAGTGACGCCCACTCGACTCCGCCCAAGCTCACCAGTCACAAAAAGGCCATTCTCCTGGTCGCTCTACTGATTCTCGTGGGTGCCCTTGTTGCCCTCTACATCCGAATCTCGCCCTTCGCCCGGCAGGCGGTCATTCAGGACCTCGAAGACGCCAGCGGCAGCACGGTCACAATCCGGAGCTATCGCCGAACGCACTTTCCCTCCCCAGGCTGCGTTCTTGAAGGTGTGGAGTTTCACAAGGCCGAAAACAGGTACACGATCCTTTCGATCGACAAGTTGGTGATCAAAGGAACCTATCTAGGGGTGCTGCGCCACCACGTGGAGCGGATTAAAGCGGTAGGAGCTCACGTAATCGTTCCTCCATTCGGCAGTAATCTGACGTTTCAAACCCAGCACTCCAACATCGTGATCGACGAGGTCGTCGCCGATGGAACAATCGTCGAGTTTGCCAACGAAGATCCGAAGGCAGAACGGTTGCGATTCGAAGTGCATAAAGGTCTGATCAAGGATGTGCGCTGGGGAGTTCCGCTTCAATACCAACTCCAGTTTCACAATCCAAACCCTCCGGGCGAAATTTCGGTGCAGGGCAAGTTCGGCGCATGGACAACCGGTCATCCTGGCGACACCCCGATTTCTGGTGACTATACGTTCGAGCATGCTGACCTGAGTGTTTACGGCGGCATCAGCGGCTCCTTGTCGTCCAAAGGCAAGTTCGAGGGAATTCTCCAGCACATCAACGTCGTGGGAGATACCGACACGCCCGACTTCGAAGTCGAATCGGGAGGTCACAAGGTCAGGCTGACTTCAAAATTCGACGCATATGTCGACGGCATTCGGGGAGACACGTATCTGAAGCGGGTAGAAGGTCACTTGGGCCGAACCACCATCGTCGCGGACGGCAGCATTGCCGGCTCTTCAAACGGCCAGGGAAAGTCTGCGAAACTGAGGTTAACCACGCGCCGCGGCCGTATCGAAGACCTTCTTGGTCTCTTCGTCAGCGCGCCACGCTCGCCAATGTCGGGCGAGGTCTCTCTCGGAACCAAGGCTGAGATTCCGTCAGGCGACCAAGCTTTCCTTCGAAAGGTCAAGCTGGACGGGGCGTTTGGCATTGACGCTGGCAAGTTCTCGAACAGCGATACTCAGAAAGATGTCGACACGCTGAGCGCTGGAGCGAGAGGTGCGAACAAAGATGATCCGGAAACCGTGATGACTGACCTTACCGGGACTGTCACATTGGTGGGCGGCGTGGCGCAGTTCTCGGACATGTCATTCACCATTCCTGGCGCCCACTCTCGGATGCACGGCACATACGACCTGATCAGCCACAAGATAGACCTTCATGGGAAACTGCGCGTCGACACTCGGATTTCCAAGACTTCCAGTGGCTTCAAGTCTCTCCTGCTGAAGATGATGGACCCGTTCTTCAAAAAAAAGAAGAAGGGCGAAATCGTGCCGGTTCATATCGCTGGAACGTACGAGAAACCTGAATTCGGATTGGACCTGAATCAACCTTCCGGAGACAAACCGCAGAAGTAGCATTCACCAAGTGCCGCTATACGGCATCGAGGTAGCAACATCCAACTTTCAGTGCGAAACTCGAAACTACCAGGCCAGCGCACTCATCTCGTCATGGGTCTGCTGCTCTGCATCGCTGTTGGACAGAGTCTGGGATGCGGCGGCTCAAGTCCGTCAAATACCCAGCCCACACCGGTTCCGGCCAGTGGCCCTACATTCAGTCACGTGGTTGTGCTGGTGGAAGAGAATCACAGCTACTCAGAAGTAATTGGCAACACCTCGATGCCGTATCTCAATCAACTCGTCTCGCAATATGGCCTGGCGACCCAATACTTCGCTAACGCACATCCATCGCTGCCCAACTACTTGGTGTTAACGACGGGCCAGATCGAAAGCACGGATAACAACTTCTCCGGCACGATCACGGATGACAATGTAGTTCGCGAACTGATTGGCGGGGGCAAAACGTGGAGATGCTACGCTGGGTCACTTCCGACGCCGGGTTATCTCGGTGGTGATTCCGGCGCGTATGTTCGACACCATAATCCGTTCACATACCTCTCAGACGTGCAAGGCGATCCCGCGCAAGCCGCGAATATCGTTCCGTTCAGCGAGTTTTCGTCTGACTTGGCCGGGGATGCCCTGCCCCAGTATGCGTTCATCGTTCCGGATGTAAATGACGATGCCCACGATGGATCTTTGGGAGACGCGGATTCGTGGCTCGATGCGAACATCGCACCGCTGCTCGCAAGCCCATCATTTCAAAAAAGTGGTTTGCTCATCATTACCTTCGACGAAGGCGATCAATCCGATATCAATCACGGAGGCGGGCAGATTGCGACGCTGATTGTCAGCAGCGAAGCGAAGCAGGGATATCAGTCGAAGACTCTTTATCAGCACCAGAGCGTTTTGCGGCTCAGTCTGGCAGCGTTAGGTATTCAGACTTTCCCTGGAATGGCGGCGAGCGCTCCTGATATGACGGAGTTTTTTCAAGGGCACTGAGCAAGGCTACCGCGCGAGTTGATCGAGATATGCTTGCGCAGTCGGTCATTCGAGCGGCGCAAGGACGGTAGCCATTTTACGGAAGTAAAGCGTTGATCAGATTGGCACCGATGGGACTTCCCCACCCGGTCACCAGATCATACTTCGAGACCGAAGAGTACCTGCCGTTGTTGCCGCTGAGAATGTCGTGAAAGTCGGTAGTGAAGCCGGACCCCGTCCCGACCGCGTACAGTGTGGGATTGATGAAACCAACTGTCGTCCCGCCTCTTGAGATCGATTGTTGGTTCACCATTGCAATCAGGCCGGCCCATAAGGGCGCGGCATAGCTGGTTCCGCCTCCCTGCGTTCTGCATGACCCATTCGCACACACGTACTGGGCAGCACTCGACTGCGAGGAAACATCCGGAATGTTTCGGAGGGTTGACGAGGCACCATTGGAAGCGGTGACAACGCCCGCTAGTTGCTGGTAGCTGGGAATCGCAACGCTGTTCTTCGACACCATTCCCGCGCTGCTGACCCATCCTGTCTCCGACTGCCATGCGCCGCCTGCACTCTTGGTGGTGAGAACAGTTCCCCCCACAGCGGTGACCCAAGCGTCGTCCGAGGGCCAAACCACGTTCGCCGCGGTGTTCGAACCCTGATCACCCGTAGCAACGAATACGCTCTGCCCTTGCGCAGCCATCTCTTGCAAGATCGGATCCAGACTCGACTGATCCTTCTTCCAACCATAGGAACAGCTCACGCTTTTTGCGACGTTGTCCGTAGCAATCTGGTTGAAAATCGAGATGTCATTCTTTCCGACGTACACCCGCAGCTGCGTTAGTCCAGAAGCCATGGAAATCGCCTGTTCGATATCAAGGGCCTGTTCGGTATCGACACAACCAGCCCCGCACACCGTACTCGCTCCATTGACGGAAATCGCTTTGATCGGAACGGTCAGTGTCTGCTTCGTGTTCGTGAAATAGGTGGTGATGTCGGACATGTTGTAGCCCTTGTACGCAAAGATGGCTAGAGTCTGTCCCGCACCATTTAGCGTTCCTGTTCCGTAGTACGCCTTACGCAGGTCGCTCCCGTAAAAGGATCCACTTGGGCCCGATCCACTCGCCTTCGGAGTCACCGCAGCCGACACAAAGTTCTTGGCGTGCGGCTGATCAAAATTGTCCAGGCCTGAGATATGCAATACCGGAACAGCTAGATCCGCCACAGGCTCAATCTCTGGTGCGTAGAAGATCCGGGCTTCTGTTGGATGTTGAAACATTGCCAGGCTCGTATGAAAGGCGCTCTCAACGTTCGAAGCCGGGCCTTCGACATCGAGAACCATGCGGTTCGCGCCCTTCCCCACAACTGTCAGTCCGTGCGACTCGGCGAAGCGGACGACTGCCGCGTAGTCCTCTTCCGTCGAACCGAATCTGTCGGCAAACTCCTCTACACTCAAGTAGTGGTGGTAGTTCGGGCTCTGAGGGTTGTAGACATCCTCGAGAAGGCGCTCAAGCTGGTCCTGATTCCGCAAGGGCAGAGATAGCGCAAGGCTTATTCGCTGCTGGGCCGGAAGATGTCCGACAAGGGGTGCGACGCCGCTTGCCACCTCGTGCGGCACGTGGCTGGTCATCATAGGACGCCGTTCCGACTGCGCCTGTGATGCGACGGACAAAATGGCAGCAAGACCCGCCGCCGCTAACACCCTTACCATCCAACTTCCCGTGATACAACGGATCATCTTGGGCCCTCCCGGGGTCGCCATAATCTATAACAATGCGAATAGAGGCACAATCACACCTTCTACTCTAGGCGCTATGGGGAGGACTAAAACCAGAAGGCATTACGAACTACAAGATGATGGGGAGTTTCGTTCCAAGTGATTGAAAAATATGGTGGAGCTAGTCGGGATCGAACCGACGACCTCATCGTTGCGAACGATGCGCTCTCCCAGCTGAGCTATAGCCCCGTATGCAAGAATTTGACAACGTTCTGCTGCGATATTTTAGCAGCCTCGCGGAGTTCCCACCAACCGAAGCCGACTTCCGCAATCTAACACGAACCTAGGGTTATCAGGACCATAGAAAGTGCCTTGACGAAGCGCCATCTCTTGCGTCTAACTTAAAGCAACGACATCCGTTTTCGGGGAAGATTCGTGTTCTCTCAAATCAATCCAGCGACCGGCCGGCGCCAGCAACGAGTTCTGGCGGTCTCAGTGGCATTCCACGCGGTCGTGCTTGTTTGGATGCTGCATGCGCCCGAACCCCAGTTGTTGAACCCCGAATCGGTTGCTTTTGGCCAGAATGGCAGATCCGTCACGCGACTGTACTGGGCGAGCAAGACCCCGGATGACAGCGCTCACAGTTCGCCGGACAAGGCCAGCGAACGATACCGCCACCAACGATTCAGCCAGAAATTGGCGCTGAAGACTTCGCCGGAGGTACCCAAGCTATCGGCCCCGCAAACGCCGCAAGTGCAAGCTCAGAATCAAGACGACTCGAAGACCCAGACTCTGTCTGCTTTGGGCCATGGCGCACAAGCCGGGCTTGCGTACGGCACGCTCAATCAAGGCAGCCTATATGGCAACGAGGTTCGGCCGGCGCTTCCGTTCGAGACCTCTGACCCGGTTGTCTATCCGTGGCAGTTGCCCAATTCCCCGGGTAACGAGGTCATCGAAATCACCATCGACGAACGCGGCGAGATCGTCAAGAAAACGGTGCTCCAGAGTCTCGGCTCTGACATTGACGACAAATGCCTGGCAGCTCTTGAGAACTGGCATTTCCATCCCGCCACCCGCAATGGCACTCCAATTCCTTCAAAGCAAGATGCGATCTTTCCTTTTCGTTCCAGGGGCTGAAGTCTAGTCAGCCTGCTCGGCTGATCGTTCCCATTCGAAACTTCCGCCAACACACTCAATGACGTTCCTGTGACACATCCGACCGAACCAAGCCGCTATAATTGAGCCGTGAGCGAAACCGATGTCAAGCAGATAGCCTCGGCGGATTTTCCCACACGCTGGGGAAAGTTTCGAATCTATGGATTTCGCGGAGAATCTGGCTCCGACGGTGCCCGGCGTGTGGAAGAAGCGGTTGCGCTGGTGATGGGAGACGTTAAATCAGTGCCTCCCCTCGTCCGGATTCACTCGCAGTGCCTTACGGGGGATGTCTTTCATTCCCTGCGCTGCGACTGTCGCCAGCAACTCGAACTCTCGTTATCGATGATCACCGAAGAGGGCGCAGGCATCTTGGTCTATGAGCAGCAGGAGGGCCGCGGTATCGGCCTGATGGCGAAGCTGCAAGCGTACGAACTGCAAGACGAAGGCCTCGATACGGTCGAAGCCAACGAGCGCCTGGGCTTTAAGGCAGACCATCGCGATTTCACACTGCCGGCCGAGATCCTTAAGGCTCTTGGCATCCGGCAGGTCAGGCTGCTCTCAAATAATCCCGACAAGGTCGAGGCTCTCGAGCGAGCCGGAGTGCGAGTGGTAGAACGAGTGCCTTGTGAGGTCACTCCCAGTCCCCATGCCGAAGAATATCTGCGGACCAAGAAGGAAAAATTGGGCCACCTGTTCACCTCCAGCTAGGATTTCCCAACTTTCAATCGGCCAGCTTGCGTAGTTTGCTCGTCCTCGGCCTCCCTGCTCGACCTCCATCTGATCGTTTCTCCGCCTGCAGAATTGTTCTGAGAACGTTCCTGTTTTTCGCAGGCAAAAATTCCAAAGCGGAGTTCGCCAAGGCGATGTAAACACGATGCGCGGCCGGAAGGGTCCTCAGAACCTTCAAATGCTGCTTCACGGTCTCGGCATCCCCGCGGATGATCGGACCGCTGAAGCCTGCCGCTCCGCCGAACACCGAATAGTTTTCTACCGTGCGCAACAGGATCGCAGTCATTCTTTTCCTTGCTTCTTTCGGAGGAACCCCTGCCAGGCCGGCGACGTGTTCCGCCGTCACCAGAAGGGACGTAACTAACGGCGAAACGAAAGTTCCCCATGCGTGATAAGCCGGCTTGTCCGCCTTTGCGATCAAATAGGACGTTCCACCGAGACCTCGGACGATGCCTCGCGCCGCTCGCAGGGCAGCAGCGTCACCTTCGATCGCGAACGGAACTCCTAGTAGCGAAGGTTCGGGTCCTCTGACAAAGGTCATCAGCGGATGCACCGAGGCTACCGACGCACCCCGCGTTCGCAATGCATCCAACTCGTCGCTTGAGACGACGCCGCTCGAGTGAAGCGCAATCTTTCCTTTCCAGTCGAGACTGTCGCTGTACAGATTCGATGTTTGCGCGATTGCTGCATCTGGAACGCAAAACCAAACAACGTCTGACGCGAGATCCGTGGGCTTAACCAATGCTCGAGCCCCGATGCTTCGGGCCAACCGCTGAGCCTTTCTCAAAGAAGATCCGCGAGAGCGAGTAACAATCGTTTCAACTTCAAACTCCGCGCGGCGAAGCGAGATCGCAAGCGCATTGCCGAGTTTCCCGGCGCCCACAATCGCGATGGTAGGTCTCGCACTCATGCAGCGGCAGCATAGCAGAAGGTCGATCTCCCCCTGCGCCTGATCTGCCGGCAACGCATCGGTGCTTTATATTGTTTCCATGGCAAAATCTGCTCCAGCAAAATTGTCCGGCAAAAAGGCTAAGAAAGCGCGTCTGCTTTCTTCCAAAGTTGTATATCGCGGCCCGGTCTTCACCGTGACGACCGACCACGTTCTTGAGCCCGGTGGGATCACGGCTCGACGCGACCTCGTCCATCACTCAGGATCCGTCGTGGTGCTCGCGGTCGAAGACTCGGGACGTGAGCCGCTGGTTTTGCTCGAGCGCCAATATCGCCACGCTGCCGGGGACTTTCTCTGGGAGTTGCCCGCCGGACGCATCGATCCCGGCGAACAGGAACTCGAAGCGGCGAAGCGCGAGCTCATCGAAGAGACTGGATACCGCGCCTCTAAATGGCGCCGCATTCTGAAGTTCTATGCCAGCCCCGGTTTTGTCGCGGAAACAATGGCCGTCTACATGGCGACCGGGCTGCGGGAAGGCGAGGCCGAACCGGAAGAAGACGAGATCATTCAGAAGCGCCTGATACCTTTGTCTCGAGTAGTCAGCA
Organism: uncultured Acidobacteriota bacterium; assembly: GCA_963820895.1. GTDB lineage: Bacteria > Acidobacteriota > Terriglobia > Terriglobales > Acidobacteriaceae > Sulfotelmatobacter. The sequence continues at coordinate 79,492 of CAWGBW010000005.1, read as the reverse complement.
TGGTCATGAAAGGCACCATCCGCGACGCCAAGACCATCTCATCGGTCCTTTGGCTCGATCGCAACCGGAGAACAAAGAACTAGGCCGCAAGAAACCCCAACAATTCCTAGCACTTAAGGAGCAAATCGGCTTACCCCAATTCTTGGCAGCCTACCTCTAGCGCCCCAAATGCATCTGAATGGGGCGACCACGTCCTCGCCCCCAAACGGGACGTGCGGAAAGAAGGGGGTTCAGGTGGAACGTTTGAAAGGCACAGTGAAGTGGTTCAACAACGCGAAAGGTTACGGTTTCATTGGGCGCAATGACGGCGCAGACGTGTTCGTTCACTACAGCGCGATCACCTCTGAGGGATATAAGAGCCTTCAGGAAGGCGATCAGGTGGAGTTCGAGATTAGCGAAGGCCAGAAGGGCCCTCAGGCAGCGAATGTGACAAAAGCAGCTGCGTAGTTCCACCGTGAACCGGATCGCTAGACGGTCAAACCGGCAGTGGCGACCGAATCTGCGATCGCGAGGCAAAACACAGCTACGCCGAGACTCAGTCGTGCCCTTTTTTGCATTAAGGTTTGCCTTCGTTTGAGATCGTTTCACTAGAGATCCTTCCGGTCAGTTCATCAGGCCAACGCTTTTTCTCTCCGCCCTGCCACACATCAGCAACGTAGACTTCATTCCTAGCTGCCTAGCTCTCACAGCCTCCTGTCGTTTACCCTTACCTTGCCAATGGACAACAAGGCGATAGCCAACATCCTCTATGAAACTGCCGATCTGCTGGAGATCGACGGGCAAGATTCATTTCGCATCCGTTCCTATCGCAATGCGGCGCAGGCCATCGAAAACCACTCCCATCAGATAAAAGAAATCATCGGCGACAGCAAGCAGATTCTCGCCATACCCGGCATCGGCAAGGGCATGCTCACAAACCTGCGCGAACTCCTCGACACTGGAAAAATCACAGTGCAGGCGGAATTACTCCAGAAGTACCACCCGTCCATGCTGCAATTGCTAAAGATCCAAGGTCTGGGACCGAAGACCATCGCTTTGATCTGGAGCGCATATAACGTCAGCGACGTCGACGGGGTCGAGAAATTAGCGCGCGAAGGCAAGATTCGCGAATTGCCCCGCATGGGCGAGAAACATGAGGCCAAGCTGCTCAAAGCCATCGAGGACTATCGCCGCATCGGCGGACGGTTTCTCATCGATGCCGCTGAACTTGAGTGCCAGAAAATCACGGCTTACGTGGAAAAGTTTCCGGGCATCGACAAGATCACACCCGCAGGATCCCTTCGTCGCGGCCGCGATACTGTCGGCGACCTGGACATCCTCGTGACGGGCAAAGCATGCACCACCGAGTCCGGACGCCAGGAGGCAATTGCCTATGTCGCCAAGTATCCGCCGCTGATGGACGTCATCGCCAGCGGCGACAACAAGATCAGTTTCCACGTCCGCAACGGCATGCAGGTAGACGTGCGTCTGCTGCCCCCTGAATCGTTTGGCGCCGCCATGCAGTACTTCACTGGATCAAAGGCTCACAATGTTTCTTTGAGACAACGCGCCCTGAAGATGGGATACACCCTGAACGAGTACAGCCTCTCCACCCTGGAAGGGGAGAAGCCCGTCGCGGGAAAAACCGAAGAAGAAATTTACGCCAAGCTGAAGCTGGACTACATCCCCCCCGAGATGCGCGAAAACCTTGGGGAGATCGATCTCGCTCAAAATCACTCCCTGCCCCAGTTGATCACGCAGTCCGACCTCCAGGGCGATGTACACATGCACACGGTCGAGACGGATGGCAAAAACACGATTGCCGAGATGGCCGAGGCCGCGAAAGAGCGCGGCTACAAATATATGGCCATCACTGATCACTCCAAAAATCTGGCGTTCGCCAACGGACTGGATGACAAGCGCGCCGTTGAACACATTCAACGCATACGGGAAGCGGAGAAGAAAATCGGCGGCATCCGAATCTTTGCCGGAATCGAGGTCGACATACTTGCAGACGGCGACCTTGACCTCTCCGATGACGTCCTCGCTCAAATGGACGTCGTGATTGCAAGCGTACATTCCGTCTTCAACCAGGAGCCCGCGAAGATGACCGAGCGCCTGATCAAGGCCATCGAGAATCCGAACACGTCTATCGTCGGGCATCCCACCGGCCGTATTCAATTGCGGCGAGACTCATACGCATTCGACATGAACGCAGTTCTGACAGCCGCTGGTAAGCAAAAGGTCGCGATGGAACTGAACGCCTATCCCGATCGCCTTGATCTCAACGATATCAATTTGCGTCAGGCCAAGCGGCACGGAGTGAAGATCGTGATCAACACAGACTCTCATCACATCTCGCACATGGAGAAGATCCGTTACGGCGTCCTGCAAGCACGTCGGGCTTGGCTGACGAAGGACGAGGTCTTGAACACTCTTCCACCAGAGCAATTCGCGAAAGCGATGAAGCATGGTTGGTGAGAGCTGCATTCGGGGTCCAGATATATTCCTAACCTCACGCCCCATGGCTACAGAAGATAGCGTATTTACGGGACACCCTCTTCTTCAAAACAATCAGACTGGAAAATTGCTCGGAAATTCTATTGGACGATCGCAGCTGGCGGTATGCTGAGCTTATGGACTCAAGTGAGTCCAATTGTCCGGCAGTGCATCTGTTCGAGAAGATGCGAAATCTTAGCTTTAGAATGGAAAGGCCGGCCAGCACTCTTTGCCGCACTTGAACTATGTCTGATCCCCTTTATCTCAGTTTGTGGTTCTCTGATTTTAATGGTCCGGCGATGCTGCCTCACATGCTTGCCGTGCTTCAGCAATTCCCTTTCTCCGACCATCGTCCCGGAGTCACCTACATAGCGGTTCAGCCGGTTTCGTGGAATGAGGCCAGTGTTCTGGAACAAAGGTTCTCTCCAGGCGTAAAACCAGAGGCGGCGGTACTTGTCGTAGCCGATTTAATCCACGATGACTACGGGTATGTTTTCGACGCCTATTGGGATCTATGGACCCCAGATGACAAGGGGCAGTGGATGCTGGTTCCCAGCCAGGTCAAATTCATCGTCCAGGGAGAAGAGTTCGACGACAGCACCCAGCAGGAAACCGGGCACATCCAGATTGATTTCGGACTGGACTCCCTTTTCGTTCAGGAAACCGTCAAGCTGACGGACGAAACACAAGCCAAAATTCGAGAGAACGTCCTGAAGTTGATCGAACTTACCAAGAAGATCGAGATGAATACCCGGGCGACGTCCCGCCGACTCTGGTCGGAATCTGACGAGAGTCTTCCACAAAAGCTGATCGCCCGCCTGCAGCAGGTGCAATAAAAGAAAAAGGACACAGCATTCGCGAAGATCGTCCCTTCGGCCTGCTGTGTCCGTTGTGATTCCGAGCTTACTTCGTTCTTCCGCCCTCAACCTTCAGCTTTTCGGCCGCCGAAGCCTGCGCCGCTGCCAGCCGCGCCGTCAGCACGCGGAACGGTGAGCAAGAGACATAATTCAGGCCGGTCTTGTAGCAGAACTCCACTGACGATGGCTCGCCGCCGTGTTCGCCGCAGATTCCGACTTTCAAGTTTGAACGAGTCTTGCGTCCGCGCTCCGTCGCCATCTTGACTAGCTGTCCGACACCCTCTTGATCGAGAGCAGCGAACGGATCCTGCTTCAGAATCCCCTCGGCAAGATATGTCGGAAGTACCTTGTTGACGTCGTCGCGTGAGAAGCCAAACGTTGTCTGCGTCAGATCGTTGGTGCCGAACGAGAAGAACTCCGCCTCTTTGGCGATCTCGTCCGCGACCAGGGCCGCACGCGGCAGCTCGATCATCGTTCCGACCATGTACTCAATCTTCGTTCCCTTCTCTTTGAAGACTTCTTCGGCCACGCGCCGCACGATCGCTCCCTGATTCGCCATTTCCTTCACGGTGGCGACCAGCGGGATCATGACTTCCGGTAGCACCTTGATGCCTTTCTTCGAGCAATCCACCGCAGCTTCAAAGATGGCTCGCGCCTGCATCTCGGTGATCTCGGGATAGGTGATGCCCAGACGGCATCCACGATGTCCGAGCATCGGGTTGAACTCGTGCAACTGCTCCACGCGCGAGAGAAGAACCGGGAGGGCTTTCTTGAGATCTCCCGCGCCCTTGATGCCGTAGTCCTTGTACTTCGCGAGCAATTCCTTCTTTTGCTTCGTGCTGTAGGACGACAGCAGTGCGATGTCGACCATCAAGTCTTCGCGCCGCGGAAGGAACTCATGCAGCGGTGGATCCAGCGTCCGGATCGTAACCGGAAGTCCGTCCATCGCCTTGAAGACGCCCGCAAAATCGGCGCGCTGCAGCGGCAGCAGTTTCTTGAGCGCCGTACGGCGATCTTTCTCGTTGTCGGCGAGAATCATGGTCCGCATGTGGCCAATCTTCTCCTCACCGAAGAACATGTGCTCCGTGCGGCAGAGGCCGATTCCTTCCGCTCCGAAAGTGCGCGCCTGGATCGCGTCGCGTGGAATGTCAGCATTGGCGCGGACTTTCATCGTGCGATGCGGATCGGCCCACTGCATGAATTTCTCCAGCTCCGGATCATCTGGAGACGGGTCCAGCGTACCCAGCTTGCCTTTGATCACTCGCCCGGTCGTGCCATCGAGTGAAATCCAGTCGCCTTCTTTAAAGACCTGGCCTTTGACTCGCATCTCGCGAGCCTTCTCGTTCACGTCGATGTCGCCCGCGCCGGCCACGCAGCACTTGCCCATACCGCGCGTGACAACGGCCGCGTGGCTGGTCATGCCACCACGTGAAGTCAGAATGCCTTTCGCGACTTCCATGCCGTGAATGTCTTCCGGCGTCGTCTCGGCACGAACCAGAATCACCGGGTTCTTTGTCGTGTCGTGCCCGGCCTTCTTGACCGCCTCATCGGCCGTGAACACGATCTGGCCCACAGCCGCCCCCGGCGATGCCGGCAAACCTTTCGCCAGCACTTCCACCTTTGTGCTCTTCTCATCGAGACGAGGAACCAGGAAGTCGTACAACTGGTTCGGCTCTACGCGGAAGATCGCTTCTTCCTTGGTGATCAGGCCTTCGTCCACCATCTGGATCGCAACCCGCACCGCAGCCAGTCCAGTACGCTTACCGTTGCGGGTCTGCAGCATATAGAGCTTGCCGTCCTGGATCGTGAACTCGAAATCCTGCATGTCTTTGTAATGCTTTTCCAGCCGCGTCGTGATCTCGCGAAGCTGTTCGTAGACATGCGGCATGATCTTGTTGAGCTCGAGGATTGGCACTGGCGTGCGCACGCCCGAAACAACGTCTTCGCCCTGCGCATTCATCAGAAACTCACCGTAAAACTCGTTCGTACCGGTCGCAGGATTACGCGTGAAACCAACGCCCGTGCCGCTGGTGTCGCCCAGGTTGCCATAAACCATCGCTTGCACGTTGACCGCAGTGCCCAGCATGTCGTCGATGTTGTTGATGCGGCGATAGTGCTTCGCACGGTCGTTCTGCCAGGAGCGGAACACGGCATCTCGGGCCATGGTCAACTGTTCGCGCGGATCCTGCGGAAAATCGCGCTTGGCGTGTTTTTTCACGACCTTTTTGTATTCAGCGATCACTTCCTGCAGAGCCTTCGCGTCCAGTTCTGTGTCCATCTTTGCTTTTTTCTGCTTTTTCTTCGCATCAAATACTTCATCGAAGACAGACTTTTCGATATCGAGCACGACGTTGCCAAACATCTGGATTAAGCGGCGATAGGAATCAGCCGCAAATCGCGGATTGTTGGTCCGCTTCGACAGCGCCTCGACGCTCTTATCGTTCAATCCCAGGTTCAAAATCGTGTCCATCATGCCAGGCATGGAGAACTTCGCACCGGATCGCACGCTCACCAGCAGCGGATTCTCGCCTGTGCCCAGTTTCTGCCCCTGCAGAGCTTCGAGCTTGGCCAACGCCTCATCCATCTGCCGATCGATGTCCTTCGACAAGCCACCGCGCATGTATTCACGACAGGCCTCAGTCTGAATCGTGAATCCCGGAGGCACGGGAAGTCCGGCATTGGTCATCTCCGCTAGCCCGGCGCCCTTGCCGCCGAGCACATCCTTCATCTTCCCGTTTCCATCGGCCATGCCACCGCCAAAGGAATACACGTACTTCGTTCCGGACGGTTTATTGGTTTTCGTTTCTTTCTCTTCAGTTTCTGGGAGAGTCATTGTCGCCATAGTTATGAGTCCTTTGTTACGAGATTTGCCAAAATGTGCCTGAAGTCTTCACCGCATTAGTCGCAGCCTGTAACGCATTGTCGTCCCGCGCGAAGCGAAAGATCCCGTACATATCGGCCTTTTCACCGGCCCGAAGAGGAATCTCTACCTGCGCCCTTACTCAGCCCTTCGCTTCCGTCGCGATCTCCGAAAAATCCGCAATCGTCGAGAATTCTCTGAGGAGTGCCCGCAACAGCGCCAGACGATTGGCACGCTCCTTCGCGTCCTCGACCATCACCATGACCTTGTCAAAAAACTTGTCCACCGGTTCCCGCGCAGTCGCAAGCAGGCGCAACGCTTGGAGATATTCTTTCTTTCCCCGAAGTTCTTCGACTCTTGCGCCTTCGTTTTTCAGATACCGGATCAACATCTTCTCTTCCTCTGCTGCGCTCGGCAATGCTTCCACCGATGAAGCCAACGGCATTTTCTTTTCTTCTGCCTGCTTCAGAATGTTTCGCATTCTCTTACATGCTGCGCCAATGGCCTGGAACTCCGAAAGATGCAGCACCTGCTTCACGGCCTCGGCCCGCGCCAGCGCGTCGACCAGATCATCGGCATTCGCCCCGAGCACTGCCTTCACCACGTCATGCGGATATCCACGCACATCCCGCAGATAGAATTCCAGCCGTTCCCGGAAGAAATTGGCGATCGCCTGTGTATAGACCATGTCTTCAACAAACTTTGTCGCAGCCTCTGACTTCTGGTAGCCAGCCCGCGCATCCTGCATCAATTCCGTGAGCCGCAATGGCAATTTCTTCTCAGCGATGATCTTGACGATCCCGTTCGCCTGACGCCGCAATGCGAATGGATCCTTCGATCCGCTCGGCACCAGCCCCAGCGAAAACATGCCGGCGATCGTGTCGGCCTTATCTCCGACCGAAAGGATGGCCCCTTCCACGGATCGCGGAACGTCATCATCGGTCGACTCCGGCTTGTACTGATCGTAGATTGCATCCGCGATCGACAAGCGTGTGGCCTCCGGCAGTGAAACATCCAGTTGCTGCACCCGTGCGTACAATCCGCCGACGACTCCTTGCAGCTCAGTAAATTCCTTCACCAGTTCCGTCGTCAGATCTGTCTTCGCCAGGCAAACGGCCTTATGTATGACACCCGGACGAACTGGCATCTCGTTCTGCTTCAGGAGTTCGGCGAGCCAGCTGCACAAGCGCTGCACTCTCTGCGTCTTGTCGTAGTAGCTACCAAGATCCTTCTGGAACGTCACCTGCTTCAGCGAATCCAGCCGCTCGAGAAGTGACTTCTTCTGATCGGTTTCCCAGAAGAAGCGTGCATCATTAAAGCGCGCGCGCAGAACACGCTCATTCCCGTGACGGATCAAGCCCTGCGGATCGCTGTCCGTATTCAAAACCGCCAGGAAATGCGGCAGGAGTTTTCCGGAGGCATCTTCAATCGCGAAGTACTTTTGGTGGTCCCGCATCACCGTGACCAGCACTTCCTCGGGTAGCACGAGGAATTGCGGATCGAAGCCACCCAGAATCACGGACGGATACTCGGTCAGATTGACGACCGTGTCGAGCAGAACATTGTCCTCTCGCCAACGGGCACCAGGAATCGTGCGCGTCGCGGCGTCGAGCGCCTTGCGAATCTGCTGCTCGCGCTCCTCTCGACCCAATACCTTCGCCGCCCGCAGAGAGTCGATATATGTAGCGCCAGCGCCGTTAATTGTGACCTCTTCATCGGACAGGATTCGGTGGCCCCGCGATCGGTTTCCTGCCCAGATTCCCCCAAACTCAAGGGGAATCGTCTCACAGTCAAGCAGCGCGACCAGCCAGCGAACCGGACGCACGAAACGTTCGGTCTGCTTGCGCCAGTACATATTCTTCGGCCAGTAGATCGTCGCAATCTCTTTCGGAAGACCGCTCGCGAGAATCTCCGACGCGCTCCGACCTTTCTTCGTGACCTTGGCTGAGATGTACTCGCCTTTGGGCGTCGAAACCCGCTCCAATTGAGAAACGTCCACGCCAGCCTTTTTCGCAAAAGCCTGAGCGGCAGGCGTCGGCTGGCCATCTTTATATGCCACGTTTACGGACGGTCCATTCATCTGTTCGACTACATCATCCTGCGAGGCGGCGATCCCAGAAGCAATCACTGCCAGGCGGCGAGGGGTATCGAAACAAGTCACTTCCCCGGCCGACAGCCTCTCCCGCGACAGGAGTGCGGCGACGCGATCCCGCAACTCCCGCGAGGCGACGTCAATCATCCGCGCGGGAATCTCTTCGCAACCAATCTCTAGAAGGAAATCTGGCATGCTTTCAAACCATTCATGTTGTCACAACTAAGCGGCGATCAATGTGACGAGGATCACAAAACTCTGCCCCGCCGTCCCAGGGGACCAAAATGATTCTGACGGGCCGCCTCCATCCAGCTACGATCCCACCGGAGCCAGCTTCTCTTTTGCGCGCTTCGTTTTCGCCTCGCGCACAAGTTCGGGCTCGTCGGATTTGTTCTGGCGCCAGCGAAGTCCCGGCATCGATGCTCTTCTGCTGATCTACCCAAGACTTGGCAATTCCTACCGCCAGCGCCCGCACCCGCGCAATCACCCCTACGCGCTCGGTGACAGAGATCGCCCCGCGCGCGTCGAGGATGTTGAACATGTGCGAGCACTTCAGGCAAAGGTCGTACGCTCCCAGCAAAGGAAATCTCTTTTTCTCGCGAACGACTTCCTCGCTGGATTCTTGCTTCGCCAGCGCAGCATAGCGGTCGATCAGCCCCTTGCACTCCGATTCGCACAAATCAAAATGTTTCCACGCCTTTTCGACATCGGCTTCCTCGAAATTGTAGACAGAGAATTGCAACTCGTCGGCCAGTCGAACGTCTCCATACTTCACCACGCTCCCGGTGACCGGATCGCGCGCCCACACGATGTCGTAGATCGAATCCACATCCTGCAGAAAAGCTCCGATGCGCTCGAGTCCGTAGGTCAACTCCGCGCAAATCGGAAACAGATCGACGCCGCCACATTGCTGGAAGTATGTGAACTGCGTGATCTCCAGTCCGTCGAGCATGACCTGCCAGCCCACACCCCAGGCACTCAGCGTTGGGGCCTCCCAGTTGTCTTCTTCAAACTTGATGTCATGCTGTCGCAGATCAATGCCAATCGCCCCGAGAGACTCCAGATAAAGCTCCTGCACGTTCTCCGGCGGAGGCTTCAAAATAACCTGCAGTTGCATGTGCTTGAAAAGGCGGTTCGGATTTTCTCCGTACCTTCCATCTGCTGGCCGTCGCGATGGCTGAACGAACGCCACCTTATATGGTTTAGGCCCCAGGACGCGCAGGAAGGTTTCAGGCGTCATCGTTCCCGCACCCACTTCGACGTCATAAGGCTGCTGCAACACGCATCCGCGCTCTGCCCAAAACGTCTGCAGGCGAAGAATAAGCTCCTGGAAAGTCAGCGGATTGGGCTTGGCTGGGTTCACAACTTTGTAGTTCGGCGTTAATCGTTGATTGTAATGGAAGTAACGCGCAGCCGTCAGCTAGACGGGATTTCGTCAAAAGAAATTTTCGAGTTCTCAGTCTGTTCGAGTTTTGCCCAAATCGCGCTAGAATCCGCCTCTTTCCAGCATCTCAGCCGTGACCAGCTTCTTTTCAAGCTGGCGTTGCAGGATTTGTATGACGAGCTTCCGCAGGTCTGCGCCTTGAGACTTCGGCCAGGGTTTCCCAGCAAAACGATCGACAGGAGTACGGAACATATCGGCAGCCAATTTTCGCGATTCGCTGGAAATTTCAGAGGATGCCAGGCGTTTGTCGTCTGCACACATCAGGCCGTCAGCCAGCGCATGGAAATACGCGCGGCTGCCGTTCAGGTCGCGTCCACAGACAACGCATTCGGTGAACTCCGGCAGAAATCCCACAAGGCGCGTCAACCAGAGATCGAAATAAGTAATTGGCATCCATATGTCCGGACCGGTCAGAACGTGCAACACCGAAAGCGTCAGGCGAAAGATAGCATCGTTGGCTTCGCGATCGGGCAACAGTTCATCGAGCATTTCGGCGATGTGCCCCAATGCGACGGCCCTGGCGTAGCTGACCTCCGACGCCATCGGAGATTCCAGCACCTCGCAAGAATCGAGACGCGCCAATTCCTGCCGTTCGCGGACATCATAAAACGCGCGGACGTAGGTCAAAGGTTCCAGAGCCCCGCCGAAGCGGCGCTTTGATTTCTTGGCTGAACGTGCCACCCCGCGCACCTTTCCTTCCGTGCGGGTGAAGAATGTAACCAGTAAATCAGCTTCACGCAGCGGGTAGCTGCGCAACACGATCGCTTCTGATTCTCGAAGGGCCACAGATCCTGGATGAACTGAGTCTGATTCTAGTGGATGGGTAGTCTTTGCGTCAGGATCACCGCCCCGGACCACACGTTCATTTCCGATATACTTTTCAGACCGTGCGAATCATTTTGTCCGTCGTTCTCGTTACCCTCTCTACTTTCAGCTTCGCCGAACAAACTTCCTTTCACCGGGTAAAAGTGCCGGATTCGAAGGGTAGGGCAACAAAAGCCGTCTTGACCTTCCGTGACGATAACCAGTCGGTCGAAATCCAGCCGGCAAAAGGATCTCTGGTCGCCATTCCATACCGCGAGATCAACAAGTTTTCGTATGAATACACGCGGAAGCATCGCATTAGCCAGAGCACAATCGCGACGGCCCCGATCGGCGTGGGAGCCTTTGCCATGCTGACGCGCTCCCGCATTCATTGGTTGGAAATCGACTACCGCGAGCATGATGTTCCCAAACTCTACGTTCTGCGCATGGATAAACATGAATATCTGCGCATTCTCGAAGCGGTAAAGGCGCACACCGGCAAAGATGCAGAAGTCCTGGGGAATGCCGACAAGCGGAACAAGTAATCCAGCAGAAAAACCAACGCCTCAGCGGTTGGCCAAGGGTGGGCGAAGCCCGGCAAAATCAGGATAAAAATCAAAGAGGCACAAGTCCGTCTGCGGACATTGCGCCTCTGATTCAGGCCCGGAAGCAAACAATCGAAACTTAGCGGCCGAAATACTTCGCGTTGCGCTCAGTAAATGACGACCACTTCTCCGGCAGGTCGTCGAGCGCGAAAATGGCCGACACAGGACAAACCGGGACGCAGGCGCCGCAGTCGATGCATTCGACGGGATCGATATACAACAACTCCTCCGTTGCATGCGCGGGATCATCTTTCTTGGGATGAATGCAATCCACCGGACACGCGTCCACACATGCGGTGTCTTTGGTTCCGATGCAAGGCTCAGCAATCACGTAGGTCATAGATATTTCTGTCTCCTGAGATCGTTACGGTTATCTTACTACCACCTCGGTACACCCGGGCAACCTCCAGAACGGCACATTCTAGCAAGAACCCGGCTACTGGTATAGGCCTTGTGCAGCCCGCCTTTTGCGCCTATTCCATGCGCATCCGTTTTGACCCAGATCGAAATCCGGACACTTGCGCCAAACTTAAGTAATTTGGCTCGAGCACTTGAGGATGCGTTAATAAATCCCACTGCGCCGTTCGTCTAGCGGGAAGGCTAGGCCCAATGAACAAACTCAACGTTGTCGTCTCCCTGATTACAGACGACAACGACTACCAACTCGAACAGGCGGCATCCGCGCAAGCCGCAGCGCAAAAGCTGGGCGCCACCGTGGAGATCGTCTACGCGGGCAACGACGCCGTCCAGCAGACGCAGCAGCTTCTCAAGTTTATTCAGGAGCCACGCAAGCGACCCGACGCTATTCTCGCGGAGCCGGTTGGCACTGGTATGGCGCAGATCGCCCGTGCCGCCGTGGGTGCCGGGATCGCGTGGGGCATTATCAACTCCAGCGTCGATTACATCCCAACTCTTCGCCAACACGCTCTCGTCCCCGTCTTCTCGGTGGTTTGTGATCACGAAGCCATTGGCAAGATTCAGGGCGAGCAGATGGGCTCGATTCTGGGCGATAAAGGATGCGTTCTCTATATCGAAGGCCCTTCCGTAAGGGACGTCGCCAAGATCCGGTCGAAGGGAATGCACTCAACCAGGCCTAAGGGCATCGAGATCAAGACCCTGAAGGGCGACTGGACGCAAGGCAGCGCCTACAATGCCATCCGTTCTTGGCTGGCGCTCAGCACATCACGACAGCTGCACGTCGGAATGATTGCCGCTCAAAATGACGACATGGCGATCGGCGCACGGCGGGCCTTTGAAGAGATCGGGGACCTGCGGGAACGCGACTCATGGCTGCGTCTGCCCTTCATCGGATGTGACGGTGTTCCGCGGGCGGGTCAGGAATGGGTACGACAGGGACGGCTGGCAGCAACCGTAGTTTCGCCACCGATTGTAGGAGAGGCGATCCATCTGCTTGCCAAGGCTCTCGACGCAGGATCCCAACCCGAGGCACAAACCGTCATCAGTCCGACCTCCTATCCATCAGTCAAAGAACTGGAGAAGGCACGAGGCGCCGCAGCCGCACAGTAGCGGCGTTGGCAAAAAGAAACGGCCAGCAGCGAGAAGCTGCCAGCCGTAATCGTCCTGCTAACTTATCCCTTACCGTCGGTGTCCGCCGGAATGGAAGCCACCACCGTGGAACCCGCCTCCGCCGTGTACCCCGTAGCCGCCGTGAAATTCTCCACGGGCGTATCCCCTAGCATAGCCGCGACCATACCCTCCGTGTGCAAAGTAGCCCGGACGGCCGTAGTAGCCTCGTCCCACAAACCGTGGTCCGCCGTACCAGCCACGTCCCCATCCGCCGTGATACCACGGGCCGGCGCCGATAAAGATGCCGTTAACGAAGTAGCTCGATCCGTAAAAGCCGTAAGGCGCGCAAGCGTAAGGATAGTAGTCGTAGTAGCCGTAGGAACAGACTGGCGGCCCAGCCAGATAGCCAGGGCCTCCAATGCCTACCGCAACTCCAACCTGCGCCTGCGAGTACGCCAACGGCACCATCAGCACTGTCAACAACGCCAAATATTTTAGATAACGCATCCCTTGACCCCTGGCTTTGGTCCCTAGCGTTTTGCTGGTTCCGCAAGCCCTCTAAGCTGGGCCGACGTTTCTTTTCGTCGGCCGTTGCACTCTAGGTATGTGAACGCAGCAGGAACGCAAAAGTTGCTGCCAAGGGAGTGGTTGATTTCAACCATCTCGCCCCATTTCAGCCACTTACAGCCGGGTTCTCAGGATTTGCTTGCGCGCTTGGCTCAGGGGCGGTAGATCCAAGCCTGGGAAGTCGCGCGATCGCTATTGGGATATCCCCCAGCCATTAGCACGCTCCCGTCCTTAAGCCTCGTCTCCGACATGAAATGACGGGCGTCATCCATGGCCCCAGCCACAACCAGGAATTTTCCCAGTTTCGGGTCAAAGACCTCCGCTTGTCTGCTTCCGCCAGCGATTAGCAGTTGGCCGGACGTCAGCATTACTGCTTCCTCCGGCAACTTGAAACGGCTGTCATTCAGAGGAGAAGCTGCCTGGAACTGTCCCGTCCTCGGATCGTATATCTCCGCACTCTTCAGGTTTCCATTCCAATCACGCTCATCGGAACCTCCAGCGATTAGAACCCGGCCATCCGCGAGCAGTCCCGCCGTATGCTTGTAGCGGGCGGTGACAAGGTTTCCGCTTTCGGTAAACCTCCCCGTCTTGGGGTCATAGATCTCCGCTGTAGCGTTGACCTTGTCGCCCCGGCCTCCGACGATCAAAACGCGTCCATCCTGAAGCAGGGTGGCAGTGTGGGCGACCCTCGGAAAGTGCATGGGCGAAGTGGCCTGAAACGTTTGCGTGGCGGCGCGGAAAATCTCAGCCGCAGCAATCCCGCCTGGAGAGTCGTGGTCCGCGCCTCCCGTGATGAGGACGTCTCCGTCCGGCAACAGCGTGGCACGCGCATCGCCCCGTACTGTACTCATTCTGTTTGGAAGTGCAGTGAACTTGCCCGTAGCTGGATCGTAGAGTTCAGCGGAGTCTGTGCAACCGTGTCCAACCCAGCCGCCAGCGACGAGGACCTTCCCGGACCGCAGGAGTACAGCGGCAGGGCTGACCCGGCGTTCGTTCATCGCGCCCGTAGCCGCAAACTTGCCCGTGGCCGGATCGTAAAGCTCGGCCGATTTGTAGAAATCCTGATTGCGCCGCATTCCGCCCGCAATGAGGACCCTGCCATCGGGCAAAAGAGTTGCTGCGTGCCCGGAGCGAGGTTCCAGCATTTGTCCTGCAGCAGAGATCGAACCTACGCGAGTCGGCGATTGTGAAGTGTGAAAGGCAGCCGCGGCGGCGGCAAAAGAGATCGTGATACCAGCAACAACAAGCAGGCGGGAACAAATCATGACGTCCTCCTGAAGAGATAGGACGCTCCAACGGGCTCAACGTAAGCGGGACTTCTTACGGAACGAGCAAAGCTCTAGGCGTCTACCAGTTCCTTCTTCTCGCTCGCGTCGTACTCGACGATGTATCCCGCCACGGCGCTTGCGGCCACCGTGAACGGCGACGCCAAATACATCTGACCCGGACCGCTACGTCCGGGAAAATTGCGATTCTGCGCGCTGATCACCACTTGATCCGGACGAGTCGAGACTCCCGGGCCTGCGTTGATGCAGGCGCCGCAACTGGGTTCAATCACGTGCGCGCCGGCCTTTTGGAACACGTCGAGATATCCGCGGCGCAAACAATACTCTCGGGTCTCTTGCGATCCGAACTGAATGTAGAACTTGACTGAATCCGCCACCCTCTTGCCCTGTTTCAAGGCGTCCGCCAAGACAGCGGCATACATGTCCATGTCTTCATTTTTACCGGCAGTGCAGGTGCCCCCGTAAGCGATCTCCACCGGCACAGGAGTATTCAACTCTCGGACATACTTTCCGTTTCCCGGATCACCCGGCGTGGCCACCATCGGCGTAATCTCCGCCGCATCCAGCTCGATCACATGCGCATATTCAGCGCCAGGATCGCTATACAAGCCCTGCACCATAGCTTCGGCCTTGCTGCGATCGATGCCGCGACGCTCTACCAGAAAATCGACCGCCTTCTTGTCCGGGGCAACAATTCCGGTGAATCCGCCGATCTCCGCCGCCATATTCGTCATCGTGGCGCGCTCATCGACGCTGAGTTCCTCGACCGCCTCTCCTGCGTACTCCATGACCTTAGCCAGCGCCCTGCCGCTGCGCACGTAGTCGAGGCTCAGAATCTTCAGGATGAAATCCTTAGCCGTAACGTTGGGATGTCGCTTGCCGCGAACTACAACTTTTGCCGACTCCGGAACTTTTACGCGCACGTCTTTCGTGATCCAGGAATTGAACACGTCTGTCGTGCCAATTCCGAAAGCGACGCAGCCGATCGCGCCCACGTGCGGCGTGTGCGAATCGGAACCGATATTGAGTTGCCCGGGCAGTGCGTAGCTCTCAAGCACGATGGAGTGGCAAATACCCTCGGAGCCTTTACGATCGGTAAGTTCACCGTGCAGCCTGATTCCCTGCTTTTTCGCAAAGTCCTGCTGCTTGAGCTTTAGTTGTGTAGCCAGGTCGAGCAGTCCCAGTTTTTTCTTTTCTTCGGAGATGACCTCGTCGAGAAACGTAAGGTGGTCCCGGAAAAACAGAATGGTTGAGGCATCGTTGACCTTCGCGTCCTTGCCAACATAGTGCTCGAAAAAAATGGCAGCCATCGGCGTGACGTACTCGTGGCTGAACCGCAGATCGGCGCGCGCGAACCCGGTGTCGCCCGGCTTTACTGACGGGACACCGACTTCGCCTTTTTCGTTCAGCATATGCCGCGCGAAAATCTTCTCGGCCACCGTCATGGGCAACGTGGCGCGGGCCCCCGCGGCCCCGTGCTCGATCGGAGGCAGAAACACCTTCCCCTGCATGCGTGCGACGTTGAATGGGAACAGGCCACCGTATTCGATTACCTGCCGCGTGATCTCATCCTCGCCGGCGGTGAATTCGCTCAGTGCAATTTCTTCTTTGCCCCGAATGCGATCGATCAGCGAAAAATTAGTCGACGTCAGCAACCCGAGATTCTGGCAATTCTGCTTGTAGATGCGCTCGATATTCTCGGCGATCACGACGCGAATGCCCGCGCACATTTCAGCATAAGGAGACTGTTCGCGGCTCGAACCTTTTCCACGACGCTTTCCGCTCACGGCGCACACGAAGCCACCGCGTTTTACGTCGCCGCGTCCAATCGGCGTTCCCGTTCCACACTTCAGGCCCAAGTATGGGATCTCTCCCAACGTCTCGTCAAAGTAGAAGCAATAGTGGGCAGGGGTGATCTCGTCCGTCGAAATGTCATCGCGCAGCTTGGGATTGTTGGCCGGATTCTTCGTGTCCCAAGGCAGGTCTTCCCCTGCGAGCTGGCGTTTGATCAGTTCAGGATCTTCGGTGAGAAATAAGATGCGCCCCTGCAACCGGACCTTGTCGGGACGTTTTTCGATCTTGCGTTCCAGAAGTGAGTTGATCACGTTTGACCTGACAGTCCCCAAAAATTAGCCACCGAAACCGATTCGGTGGCCCGCCTACTAGATTGTAACTCCGCAGGTCAGCTTCCGTGGACTCAGCGCGGGTAGGTACGAGGGTTAGGCAGGGCATCTTCCCGGCCCGCAAAAATCTCTTGAAACTCGTGCAGCAGCGCGTCGTGTACCAGCCCGTTTGAGGCCAACGTTTCCTGGCTGTCGATCCGAAATGGAGACCCATCGAACCGGCTAGCCCTGCCTCCGGCTTCCTCCACGATGAGCACGCCCGCTGCGGTGTCCCAAGGATTCAAATTGAACTCCCAGAATCCCTCGAAGCGGCCAGACGCCACGTTGCACAGGTCCAGCGCCGCGGATCCGGCACGACGCACACCGTGCGTGCGCAGCGTGATCTGGTGATAGAAGTGAATATTCGGATTCTTGTGCCGCTTGTGGCTGGGAAATCCTGTCGCGACCAGGCATTCCTTCAGTTGCGTGATTTTTGACACGTGAATTGGCTTACCATTCAGCAACGCGCCCCCGCCCTGCTCCGCCGTGAACAGTTCATCGCGAGTCGGATCGTAGACGACCCCAGCTATCCGCGTTCCCGCACTTCCTTGCGGGCGATGTTCGAGCGCCATCGAAACGCAAAACACCGGATATCCATGCGCAAAATTCGTGGTGCCATCGAGCGGGTCGACGTACCAGCGGAAATCGCTGCCCTGATCCTTCAAACCCTGTTCTTCGCCGAGCACGTCGTGAGTCGGAAACTGCTTGCTGATGCGCTCCCGGATCAATACTTCCGAGGCCCGGTCGGCCGCCGTCACCAGATCGGCGTCGCCTTTGTATTCGATTTTCAGTCCTTGATGGAAGTACTGCAGCAGAAGCGCGCCTGCCTCACGCGCAATCGCCGACATCGCGGGCACAAAGCTTTCTTTCGGAGAAGTTTGCACAGGTGGCTTTCAGTTCAAGTGTAGGTTCTGGATTTTGAAGCAGAGATCGCAAGGATTAAATGGCGGCTCTAAGCACACGTTACTTCGATTTTCCGCCGTCTTCCGCGATGTACATGATCTCGTGCTTGAAGATAAACAGATTTGGAGCGCCCTCACGGGTGAGCCGGATCATATTTCTGTCGTAGTACTCGATCCATCCCCGGATGATCTCCCCATCCATCAACTTCACCGACACCGGCTTTTGCTTTTCACCGAGAGACTTCAAAAACAACGCTTCTTCGAAAGTGTCTTCCGGAGGGGGCGTCCGCCCACGCTTTGCATTCGCATTTCCCGGCTGCGCGCGAAACGACATGCTGGCATTGTACACAAGCGAAGAGACCGATTGCAGTGACTTTACATTCGTACGAAATCGGGTATTTGCCGCGCCGCCTAAGGGCGTCGGACGCGGCGGAAGGAGCGTTTAGGACGATCGTGACTGCGCCTGCCGCGAGTACAATAGCCCTTATTTCTTTCTTCCGGCAGGAGGAGTACCGTGAAGACCTTTCCGATTTTCCTTCTCTCCGCAATGCTCGCGCTCTTTGCCATCACTGCCACACCGCAGACGACCGGACATCACTTTCCCACTCCGCCTGAGTCCATGGCTCCCCAAGATCCCGTGCCACCCCAGGACTCATCCACCCACCTGACGAAGCACCCGGACATGGCGCAACTCCAGCATGAAGCCGACGATCTGGCCCGAACCGCACTCACAATTCCGACCGACGTGGCCAGCGTCCGCAAAGGCATGCTCCCCAAGGATGTAATCGAGAAGCTCAAGCAGATCGAGAAGTTGTCGAAGCACCTGCGTACCGAGTTGAACCGCTAGCAGGATGCTTCGCTATGGCGCGGTGGCGATTTTGCCGTAGGACGGTCGACTTCCCATCACCTTGGAACCCGCCAGCAGTTTGACGTTCCCCTCTTCGCCCATGGAAAAAAGCTGATACTCCCCGCTCCATTGCTCGCAGCGCGGCTTCTCTTCTCCAGTCACGATTCCCTGCGACCCCAGCCGGTTCAACACTGTAAAAACAACCGTCCTGCCATCTGAGGACCACGATGGAAAGCAGAAGTCCTGATTCTTTGAATGCCCTATCGCGTGCGGGTCAGAACCATCGGCTCCCATCAGGAATAACCCGCGGTGATCGTCTTTCGTGGCAGAGCTATAAAGAATCGATTTCCCATCCGGCGCCCATACCGGATTCGAATCTTCCGCATTGTGCTTCGTGAGGCGACGCACGCTGGAACCGTCCGCGTTCATCACATAGATCTGGAAGATGCCATCTCGATGCGAAGCGAATGCTATTTGACGCCCATCCGGGGACCACGAGGGATCGATTCCGTGATCCGTCAGCTTTTTGGGACCAGAGCCGTCGGAGTCCATCAGCCAGATTTCCGGATTGCGACTCGGCTGTGTCAACGCAAAAGCGTAGTAAGCGATCTTCTTGCCGTCTGGCGACCAGGCGGGTCCGCACGCGTCACCTGTTTTGATATCGGTCAGCCGTTTGATGTTCGAGCCATCGGATTTCATCACATAAATCTGGGAATAGATCGCCTGCCGCAGCGAGCAATAGACGATCTTCGTTCCATCCGGTGAAAGCATCGGGTCCGAGCCGAACACGTGGAGTGGAGTAATGGACGATCCATCCGGATTCATCACTTCGATCTCGTCCTTCATGTGATTGCTGGATGCCATCGAAGCCATATCCGGTGCGTCGTGTGCACCCGTCACTTCGCCGCTGGCGCCATCGACATCGGTGATGCTGTGAAGCGAGATGACGCCCACCGAAGGATCCATGTGGACGAAAACGATCTTCTCTTTCATGCTGGCCGCCGCCGATGATGGAGAACCGCCTTGGCCCATTGACGCCGCTGTCATGAAAAGTAGAGCAAATGCGAATCCCGTAAGGGTTTTGAGATTCTTCATTGCACTCGCCTCCGGTGCGAGATAGTAATCCCGAACAGGGCCCGTCACAAGACTAGAAATACGAACGGCACATGAAAAAGGCCACCAGCCCGCAGGCTGGTGGCCCAGTGCAAGAACGGAAAACTAGAACACGAACCGCAGACCGAATTCGATCTGCCGTTGCGCTCCCAGTCCGTAGACGCCCGTACCGTTACCGACGCGGAATGCTTCGTTGTCAGCTTTGGTCGTCCCGTTTATCCCACCAGTTCCAGCTCCGCCCAGAATACCGTTCATTGTGTTCGGAGGCAGGTTGAAGTTGCTGAAGTTTGGCAGGTTGTAGAGGCCCACGCTTGGTTCGATCGTAAAGCGATCTTTGAACGTGTGCCGCCACGCCAGCTTCAGATCAAGCGCCCGCAGCCAGGCGTAGTTCACTTGATCGGCAGGCGCTGTATCAACCGTCGGAGACACGCCACCCAAAGCCTGCAGGTCCGCGAGTGACATCAATCCGTTCTGAATCAGAACATTGCCTGCTGGCGTCGCCTGATCGCCCTGTGTGGTGTTGTATTTGCTAATCAGCGAATTTAACCCTCCGGCGTTGGTACCGCGATCAAACTGTCCGAGGTGAGTTCCGGGCAGTGGATCGCCAACCGTGCCATCCCCCGTGAAATCAGTTCTGAAGATTTCTCCGGCGTCGCCGAAGTTAGGCGCCACGATGGCGCTTGAGAGTGGACTGTAGAAGTGAGCAATCAAGCCGAGTCGGAAGCCACCCGGGATGTCCGCATATCCACCAAATGAAATCTGGTGAGTTCGATCGAGCAATGCGGGGCCATAGTATTTGCCCGGGTTGTCATTGTCAGCGGTCTGCAGAACGAAAGTCCTGATCACTGTCGGCCGGGGTTCCAGTCAGCTGCGCGCCTCCGGTATTGCTGAAGTTGGAGAGGCTGTAGGAAACTCTGGAAATTGAGCGCCTTCACTCCGCGGACGGAGTGGCCACGTTCTCAACCAGCTTCAGCTGCAGCGCGTTGTATACGGAACGTCCAATCGGCTGCAGGAAGAATGCTGTGCCCTGAGAATCGACGGCCCCGCCAAACGCGCATGCACGCCCAGAGGGTGGTTCCGTCAATTGGATCTACCGCGTTCAGCCTACGTCGTCACCGTAATCGGCGTTCGTTAAACCGTAGCTGCATAATCACCATCGTTGCGCCGTTTCCAGGGACCGTCGACGGGGGCACAGTCGGCACGTTCCCTGGCGGTCTCCGGGGTGACCACACCCAATTGGTCGCAGCAATGGCGTGTTGCGCCGCACCAAGATTGAAGTACCGTGACTGCTCCAAGCTGATTGACATCGATCGCCAACAACGTGCGGGTTTCGATGTTGCGCAGGAAGTCGGCGCTGAATACCAGCCGTGACGAATTTCTCGCTGGATTCCGAAGTTGATTTGGACAGACCGAGGCGATTTGTAGTTCGGCGCGAACAAGAACGCCGGCTGGCCAAGACCTGCCTCCAGAAGGGCTCCCGCGAAGTTCGGATTGGGAGTTTGCGGATCGAAAGCATTTCCGGCAAGTACCTGTTGCCAGAACGTTTAATTTGCGGAATCACGTCGCCAACGTGCACATCGTTCCCGCAAATTCCGACTGGGCTGATAACGCCAGTGGGCGAAACAGCCGTACTAACCGGGACTTGGCCCGGCTGTCCCGCAAGACAAGCGTTGCTAACGGCGTTGAATGCTCCGGTACGGAGACGCGCAGGTCGATCGAAGAGAACATTGTTCCAAATCACGTTTTCGAAGAACAACCCGACTCCGCCACGAATAACGGTCTTACCGTTCCTGTTTGGATCCCACGCGAATCCGAACTGTGGCGCCAAATTGGAATTCGGCTTGATTGACCTGCATTGCCCATACCCGGAAATACGGCATTGATCTCTGGAATCGCCGGCAAGTCGCTATCCGTACGACCAGTGTCGCGGTCGTAACGTAAGCCAAGGCTGACAGTCAGATTCGGTTTGACCTTCCAGGAATCGCCGACGTAAAGACCGATGCGATTGTCAGGTCCCAGACCACCTGCTGGAAACCCGAGAGCTGGTTGCAAGGTACTGAATCCCTCGACCATTACCGACTCGCAGTCGGTTGACCGGATAATTCAACGGATTGGCAGAGCCGCCGGAAACGGTCCGGTATCGCAAAGTCCTCCAGTGCCTGACACGGACGGTGAATCTCCGGCTGATGGTCGCAACCGCCGCCGGTCGTCGTCCACGAAACACGAGGTGCCATGCCATAGAAGTCAGCAAATCCACCGCCTTGAATGTGGTTGAACGACACACCGTAACGAATCGTGTGGGAATGATAGATCTTGCTGCCATCGTACTTAATTTCCCGATTCGACTGCGGAGTGCTCTGGGGAGCCAGAAGATTAGGTCCCGAGAAGAAGGAACCGGAACTCAGCTCCAGACCATTGCAGCAAAGGGGTAGAGACGAATTGCTCAACGTCGCATCCACGATCTGGTTCTGGAACTTCAGATATGAGAATCGAATGCTGTGCGTAAAGCTGCCGGTGTTGAAATCAAATCCAACCACGTGTTGACGAGTGATGTCGCGATTGTCATACACCGAATAAGCCTAATCCGAAAGTGGCATCCAGCGAGTTCTTGAAATATGAATATCGATAGAACGCCTTTGCCCCGTTACTGAGGTTGTAATCGACTTTTCCGATCAGGTTATTTTCGCGGAACGGCTGGCCAAATCCCGGCGCCAGGCTTTCAAAAGGCGAACCTGCTGAGCACAACAGGTGCGAACGAGTCCTGCTTGGTGCGCTCGCCGTCACCGAAGAAGAACAGCTTGTTCTTGATGATTGGACCGCCCAAACGGGCTCCGTACTGGCTACGCTGAGAGTACAGATCCTGTCCTCCAGCCGAGGCGGCGTTCATCGAGTGATCGCGGAAAAAGCCGAAGGCTTCGCCGTGCAGTGCGTTGGTCCCAGAGCTGCGTGGTGACGTTAACCGCGCCGGAAGACGTCAAATCCTGCGAAAGATCCAGAGACGACTGGCTGAGCTGGAACTCGTCGATCGCGCTGGCCGGGATGTCGGCGGTGGTGGTTCCGACGGTCTCGTCGCTGACGTCGACGCCATCGACGTTGATTCGAGCGGTTCGGCCAAAACGGCCTCCGAACGAGATCGAGGAATATCCTGCCTTCGTGGGATCAAAATTCTGTCCGTCCTGGATCTGAACTCCAGGCTCGAGCTGCGCAAGGTCAAGGAAGTTGCGGCCGTTGACTGGCAGATTCTCAATCTGCGCAGAGGTCAAAACACCTTGGACCGTGGCCTGCTCCGTGTTCACAGATACCATCGAGCCTTGCACATCGACGACCGTGCTCTCTTGTCCGACGGCGAGTTTCGCGTTCACCGCCGACGGTATTTCCCACCTGCACGACAATGCTCTCAACGATGGTGTTGAAGCCCTTCGCTGAAACTTGAACTTTATAGCTGCCGGGCGAAAGCGGCCCAGTGCTGAATGCACCGGAGGCATTGCTGGTGAGTTCGACTTTCTGGTTGGTAGCGATGTTGGTCACGACGATTTTGGCGTCGTTGACTAGGGCACCGCTGGGATCGGTCACGGTTCCAACGACACTGCCGGTGCTTAACGTGGTTTGCGCGAGCATCAGCGCCGGACAAACCAACAACAACGCGCATAGCGACGCCAGCAAACTAAATGTGCTGAGGCGAGGAGAGTTCAGTTTCAACATCTTCCACCATCCTTTCGGAATGTTTACAGAATCCATAGGCCAGCTTCCTGGGAAAAACTCGTGCAATCGGGTGTGATGGGCGTCAGGCCAACCTTTGAGCTCTTGCTTTTCGGCCCAACAAAATTGTTTTGTAGAACTACTCTCCCACAGACCCTAGACATTGCTTGTCAACATCAATGCAATTTTCGAGCCAGGGCTCTTGCCGAATTTCAGCTCAGTTGTCAATATCTTTCACATCAACAACTTAACAACCAACACCTTTACAAAACAGTGCGCTCTGGACGTCTGCCTGTGGCCTCTATCTTCCAAATGCCATATTCGTCATCACGGAAATTGGAAGCGTTGACAACGTATCGGAGCGATTGTCTCGGATGAAACATTTTGTGCTGGTTGATGTTTTGTTTTGATTGAGATGCGGCCCGTGAAATCAGAAACCGGACTTGGTGGAGTAGTAGCCCGCGCGGTGTCGTACACGGTAGGAAGAAGATGTGGAAGGCCCTGCGATCTGCACGGCGATTCGCCGAAATTCCGAGAATGATGCGTGCTGCGAGGGATAGTACGCCAGAAGATATTGAGTACGGAGCTCGTCGCTGATCTTGTGAAACGCGTCGTCGAGTTGAGCGGTCGACGTCGCGTAATAATATTTTCCGCCCGTGTCCTCGGAGATCTGGATCAAGGCGTGCTCGCCGCCGGTTTCGCGCCCCGCGCTGCTCTCGATGGGCACAATGATGATGGAATAAACCAGCGCTTCCGCCTCCTCCGCAGCCCGCAGAGCTTCCTTGTAGTCGACCCGGCTGATCGTATCGCCGCCGTCGGTGATCAGCACGATCACCTTGCGTCCTTTCCTTGGGTCGAGCGACCGCGAGGCCAGGTAGATCGCATCGTAGAGGGCCGTCGCCGCTCCCATTCGTATATGGTTGATCCCGTCGTCGATTTGCTTCAGGTCGGCGGTAAATCCCGACGTAGATTCATGCACCGCCTCACTGAACCCATAGACAGAGAGCGCGTCTATCGGCCGGATGATGGCGTGCGCAAATCGCTTCGCGGAAGCCTGCTCAAGGGGCAGATCGTGGCGCGTGCTCAGGCTTGTGTCGATCGCGAGCGCGATCGACAACGGCAGCGCAGACTCTCTGTCGAACACGGCAATCTTCTGCTCGTGGTCGTCTTCTTTGATGATGAAGTTTTCTTTGGTTAGTCCACCAACAGGCGCGCCTTGAGCATCGGTCACCGTCACGAACACGTTGACTAGATTGACATCGACTTTAAGCGTGGTGGACGGTTCGTTCTGAGGAGACGGATTTGATTGCTGCGGTGTTGAGGATTGCTGAGCGAACAGGCAACCGACGAGGGACAGCCCGACAAAAGGCAGACGCTTCGCGGATTTTCTCATCGCCGGATGGAATTATACCTTTGTGACTTTTGCGAGGTCGCGCCACAGCTTGATTTCCGATCGTACTTCGTCGAGCGTCGGAAACCAGATGTTTCAACACCCTACGCTTAGATGCGGAGTCCATCCCGGGGCTGCCTTGACCTCAAGAATTCGCTCGAGGAATCTCATCTGGAAAGGGCTCTCCATCGGCCCAAACGGCGCCATCTTCGAAATATTCTTTCTTCCAGATCGGCACCTTACGCTTGAGGGTATCAATCAACCATCGGCACGCCTCGAACGCTGCGCCGCGGTGCGCCGAAGCCACCGCAATCAGAACGCTCGTTTCGCCAATTTTCAGCCGTCCAAGGCGGTGGACGATCGCTACATCGCGAATTTGAAACTGTTCGACGGCCCGGGCGGCAAGAGATTCCATCTGCTCCAGCGCCATATCCTCATACGATTCGTAATCGAGATATAAGGTCTTCCGACCTCGCGTATGGTTGCGAACGACTCCATCAAACGTGAGGATCGCACCATCTTCCCCGCGCTTCAGTCCGGATAAAATCGCATCCCTGTCGATCCTTTCGCGCACGATTCGGGCGAAGCGGCCACTACTCGAGACCGCCTTACCACCGCTGACCGGCGGCAGTAACGCGACCTCGTCACCTTCGCTCAATGGATCTTCCGGCTTCGCGTACTGGTGGTTCACAGCGCAAGCAATCGAGGGAAGCATCTCCTTCAGCTGCGGGATTTCCTTCTCACACAACTCGAGAACATCTCGAACAACTGCACCATCGCTAACCTCCAGGTCGACCGCCGACGTTCCCGCGAACTCGCGCAGCATGCCGAAATAGAGCACGTGAATCCGCATCAGAGAATCAGTGTATCCGACGGTAATAGAGCCGCGCGCAAGCCCTGCCCGCGGAGAGCGCACCCTCCGTTACTTACGATTGCAGTCCCGCATCGACCAAAAGAAACTCGCCACGGACCCGACAGCTGAAGAAATCGTCCCGAGCCACGGGTCTGAAAACAAAAATGCCGGCTCGCGGAAACGAGCCGGCATACATTCTTCAGATCTAATTCTTACGCTTGCGTCAGAACTCGATCAGGAACCGCCTCCGGCTCTTTGATCGGAGTCGGATTGTAGTCCTGTTTCGGATCCTTCGGCGGCGTCGAAAGAATCTTTGCCGCCGGTCCTTGCGCGACAGCAGGCAGCGATACCTGCAGAGCTTCATCAATCGTCTTGACGTAATGAACCGTCAGATTCTCGAGTTGCTCGGGCGAAATATCCTCGTCGACATTCATCTTGTTCTCAGCAGGCAGAATTACGTCGGTGACACCGGCACGTTTCGCAGCCAGCACCTTCTCTTTGATTCCGCCAACCGGAAGCACATTGCCGCTCAGGGTGATTTCTCCCGTCATTGCCAGCAGCGGAGTGATTCGTCGCTTCGTCAACAAAGAAACCAACGTCGTTGCCATGGTCACGCCCGCGGACGGCCCATCTTTCGGTATAGCCCCTGCCGGAACGTGAATATGTAAGTCATGACTGGCGAAGAAGTCTTCAGCGACGCCGAGCCGGTCAGCGTTGGACCGAACCCACGTCAGGGCCGCCTGCATCGACTCCTGCATCACCTGGCCGATCTGCCCTGTCATGGTGAAGCCGCCTTTTCCTTTCATCGCGTTCGCTTCGACAAAGAGGACGTCGCCGCCTGACGGTGTCCACGCCAGGCCCACCGCAACGCCCGGACGTTCCGTGCGTTCGGCAATTTCGCCTTCGCTCCGAATCTTGATGCCCCCAAGGAACTCCTGCACGATCTCCTTGGTGACGACAAGTTTGTCGCTCTTACCTTCGGCAAGACGCCGCGCCTGCTTGCGGCAAATCGTGCCGAATGTGCGCTCGAGACTGCGCACTCCCGCCTCTCGCGTGTAATGCCGGATCACGTAACGCACCGCCTCTTCCGGGAACTCGATTTGCTCAGCGGTGATTCCGTTCTCGTCAATTTGTCGTGGGATCAGGTATTTGAACGAAATGTGTACTTTCTCTTCTTCGGTGTACCCCTGCAACTCGATGATCTCCATGCGGTCGCGCAACGGCTCGGCAATCGGATCAAGCATGTTGGCAGTCGTGATGAAAAGCACCTTCGACAGATCGAACGTCACATCGAGATAGTTGTCGCGGAACGTCGAATTCTGCTCGGGATCGAGGGCTTCCAGCAGAGCCGAAGCCGGATCTCCGCGGAAATCGCGCCCGACTTTGTCAATTTCGTCGAGCATGAAGACCGGATCCTTCGTCTCAGCCCGACGGATGCCCTGGATAATCTGTCCCGGCAACGCGCCGATGTATGTGCGACGATGCCCGCGAATCTCGGCCTCATCGTGTACTCCACCGAGTGATAGACGGACAAATTTCCGTCCCAAGGCCCGCGCAATCGACTTGCCCAGTGACGTCTTTCCGACTCCAGGAGGTCCGACGAAACATAGGATCGGCCCCTTCATATTCGGCTTCAGGCGTCTGACCGAGAGATAGTCGAGAATGCGATCTTTTACCTTCTCGAGATCATAGTGATCGTGATCGAGAATCTCTTTCGCTTTGAGAATTTCGATCTCCTGTCCCGAAGTCTTGGCCCACGGCAATACGGCGAGCCACTCGATGTAGTTTCGCGTCAGCGAATAATCGGCGGCCATTGGCGACATGCGCGACAAACGTCCCAATTCCTTGAGCGCTTCTTTCTTCACATCATCGGGCATGCCCGCTTCTTCGATTTTCTTCTTCAAATCCTCGACGTCGCGCTGCCCTTCATCCTGCTCACCCAGTTCCTTCTGGATGGCTTTCATCTGCTCGCGCAGGTAATACTCACGTTGCGTTTGCTGTACCCGGTCCTGCACTTCGCTCTGAATCTTGTTGCGGAGTTGTTGAACTTCCAGCTCTTTCGCCAGATGCTGGTTGATCTTTTCAAGCCGGACGTGGACTTCCAGCGTTTCGAGCGTGTCCTGCTTGTCTGGCGTAGAGAGCGATGGCAGCGACGAGGCGATAAAATCCACCAGCCGTCCGGGCTCATCGATATTCATCGCTACGGTCGAGAGCTCATCCGAAAGCGTCGGGGAGCCTGCCACGATCTGCTGAAACAACGTCAGCACATTTCGCTGCAAGGCTTCGATTTCCGAATTGGTGGAGGGAGCTGCGCCTTCGGCGAGCGGATGATAGTGAGCGCTCATGAATGGCGCTAATTGCGTGAACTCTCCCAACCGGACCCTCTCTAAACCTTCTGCAAACACAAAGAGGCTTTGATTGGGCATCTTCACAACTTTATGCACCACGGCCGAAGTTCCGACCGTATAGAGATCACTCGGTTGAGGAGCGTCCACGCGCGCTTCGCGCTGCGCGACCACAATGATCGTCTTGTCCTCGCCGAGAGAATTGATTAACTGAACGGAGCTCTCTCTCCCCACTGTCAGGGGAAGAACCGCATGGGGGAACAGAACCGTATCCCTCACCGGAAGAACGGGAAGAGCTTTCTGCTCGTTTGTTTCCTTGTTCTTAGGAGTGCGCTCCAGTGGCGTCTGCTGGGTCATATTTCTCCTTGAGTGTAACTCGCTCAAGTTTAGATGATACTCGTTCCGGAAAGGTTTCAGGTTGGCCCGAACCACTCCCGCAAGAGCTTGAATTCTATTCCCTTATGAGACTTGTGAAATGTGTCTAAGGTGCAGAGGCTAACGCGGCAGATACTCTCTTGCAAGCGCTAATTTGGATTTCGAACGGCATCGAGGTGGGAAACAGGCCGAATTTGGTAGTTCACGGCCAATATGCGCAGTTTGCCAAACAGGATCCGCGACGCAGAAGACAACGTGGCCACTGTTCGGCCACACTTCCCAATGGAGAATCGTGTGGGAGGGGATGGCGGCATGCTCAGAGTCTACCCCTGGACGCAGGGAAGTCGAGACTCACCCGCATGCCGTCGACGCCAATCCACCCGCCGTCAACAACTCAGAAAACGTGCTTGGAAGTGTCTCCGCTGAACACGATCTCCCTCAGCACTCTTTCATTGCTCGCATTGAGTTCGAACGAAGTCTGGTCTTGTTCGGCTTTGCGTGGAAGCGCAACCAAGGTGCATTTCACCTTCACCTGACTTTTTGAATGCTCTTTCTGGAACACCATGATGTGCTCTTCGCCTTCCATGGTATGGCGGACAACATAAGCACCGGCCGGAATCACAGTTTCGCCGACTCGGACTGCCTGATCGAAAGAGACGTGGCGGACGTCTCGAATCCCCAATTTGTTGTCTTTCGCTACAGCGATGGAGCAAAGGGCGAGCAGGAACAAGGAAACACTTAGAACTCTAAGAAAGCGCATACATCCTCCTACGGATGAATTGAGTGCCGGAGTGGACAGATTGCGGCACCGATTCGAGTTTAGGAGTCGGCCTGTTCAGGTAATGTGTGCGAAGTCACAAGGGGATGTGACGGAACTCTGCCGGGTTCCGTTCGGGGTCATGCCGCGCGATAGATTCCTAAGACCTTCACGAATTCAGCCACTTCGCCGAGGTGCCTCAGGGCATTTCGTGCTGCTTCGTCGTCTCCGCGCAGGAAATCGACGTAAAAAACATATTCCCAGGGACGGCCTCGCATCGGCCGGGATTCAATCTTGCTCAAGCTTATGTCGCGCAGGGCAAAGACGCTCAGCGACTTGAACAATGCGCCCGGAGTATTCCTCACCTGAAAGGCAATAGAAGTCTTGTTGGCTTCAGATGACATCAGCCTGTGGTACGGAGCTTTTCCCTTGCCCGCCGATTTCCGTCCCACCTTGCGGATCAGGAAGAAGCGCGTGAAGTTTCGCTTGTCGTCTTCAACGCTTGCCTCAATGATCTTCCCGGAATATTCGCGGGCCGCCTGCCGTCCGGCGATTCCGGCGGCATCTTTCAGGCGATTCTCAATCACATGTTTAACGCTGCCCGCCGTGTCATAAAAGGGCACGGCTTCGATCCCGGGATTGCGCTGGAAGAAATCCCGGCACTGATCGAGCGCCACCGGATGCGACAGGACCCGGCGCAACGATCTGAAGGTCACTCCCGGTCCGGAAATCACATTGTGGACGATCCGCAACAGGTACTCGGCTTGAATGAAGACGTCCTTTGCCACGAGCAGATCCGCATGTTCAGCGACCGTCCCTGCCAGCGTATTTTCGATCGGGATCACTGCTGCCTCGACCGAACCCTTGTCGACTCGGTCGAAAACCTCCGCAGAGCGGGCACAGGGCACCACCGTACATCGCGGCAGCATTCGCTCCGCTGCTTCGTGACTGAATGCTCCGAATTCGCCTTGGATTGCCACTTTCATTTTTTCGTTTTCCGACTGCGGCTCGAGCTATTTATCGCCTACATGCATGCGCGCCTTGACCTCACGCCAAGTCCTTCCGCAGAACCAGCGCGTCGACACCGTTTGAATAATACCGGGGCCAGGTTCGAAAAACGCTATAACCGTGGCGCTTGTAAAACTTCAGCGCCTCCGTGTTATCGACCGACGTCTCGAGCCCGACAGCCTGGCTTCCAGCTTTCTTTAATCGATCTTCAGCGGCGAGCAACATATGACTTCCCACTCCCTTTCTTCTGGCAGTTTTCAGGACGTCAATGGTGACGATGTGGCCCTTTGGTCCGGGGTGCACCACTATAAATCCCTGGATATCTCCGGCCTGATCGTCGGTGGCAACCAGCGTGAACGCTCCCCGATGGCGCATGTAGGCCCTCAATTCCGGCTTGGAGTAGGCGATTCCCGGTGGAAAGCATTCCTGGTCCATCCGCCAAAGCGTCTCAAATTCATCGGGATGGAAGTCGCGAATGACAGTGGCCACGGCGCAATTGTAAAGGTAGTTGTCCCATTCAATTCGTGTCCCTTCGACGGGTCCGTGTTAGCCATTCCATCAGGACTGTGGATTTTCCACAGAATCTCCTCTTTCAGAGTTGAAAATTATTTCATCGACGAGCTATTGTCCCCTTGCCGTGGCCCCAACCTCAGACGTACCATCAGCATCAGAGGGGTAAAGGAAGACGTGGTGGGACGCCTTCTAATCATTGACGTCGTTGCCGCTGTTGCTGCCCTGGGTGCATGGTATCTGCTGTTTGCCGCCTACAACCGGCGCAGGGGCACCGAAGCGCTTCGCTGGGTACAGTCCGCATGCGCCGGCAAAGGGAGGGTTATTGACTCCCATTGGCTGAACACTTCCCGCCTCGATGCTCGTCTCCACTTCCCTTCTCGAAGCTTTGAAAACGCCCACGTCACCATGAAGTTTCGTCCGCGGCCTCTACCCATCCATTGGCTTCTAAGCCGCTGGCACAATCAGAAGGAAACTCTTACGTTCGAAGCCGATCTTGGTGGATCGCCAAGCTTCCACCTCGAAGTGGTGCGTCATCGCTGGTGTGCTCATAGCCGGACCATCGACGCGCGCAAGCGCGACAAACGCGAGTGGGATGTCTTCGAACCTGGCCCTATTGTCCTGACCACTCGCACGCATTGGAAGCAAGATTCCACCCCCGAGCTCAATACGCTCATGACGGTGCGTCAACAGGACGTGCTTCAAGTCCGCTTCCGTCCCGAATCTCCTCAGTTCTCTGCGACGATTGCCCTCGATGCGCTGGATGATCCTCGAACAGCCGCCGGATTTCTCACAACCCTGCGCGAGTTGGCGGCAGGTGCATCGGCTCACCGCCAATAATCGGTGTTTGCTACCACAAGCACACGTTTTGACACTTTTGTAACCCTCCCCGGTCCAGCACCCTGTAATAAAGTAGATTGAACATTATGCCGAGCGCGCGCCAAGGCTCCATTCATCTGTTCCGCTTCTCCGGAATCGACCTCTTTCTTCACTGGTCATGGTTCTTGGTGGCGGTCTACGAAATTCAGAGCCGCTCCGGCCGCTACTCGTCGGTTACGTGGAACATTCTCGAATATCTCGCGCTGTTCTTGATTGTGGCGCTGCACGAATTTGGTCACGCGCTGGCGTGCCGGCAGGTTGGAGGAAGGGCCAATCAGATCGTGCTGTGGCCCCTCGGCGGCGTGGCTTATGTCGATCCACCTCCCCGCCCGGGAGCGACGCTATGGTCCATCGCCGCGGGACCACTAGTGAATGTGGCGCTGATGCCGGTGCTGTACGTCATCTTGGTGGCGGGGCGTGCTTCTGGATGGAACCACACCTTACCTGATCTCTACATGCTGCTAAGAATGGTGGCCGGCATCAATGTAGGCCTGTTCGTTTTCAACATCCTCCCCATCTATCCGCTCGATGGCGGGCAAATCCTGCGGTCCCTGTTGTGGTTCGTGTTGGGACGGGCACGCAGTTTGATGGTTGCCACCATACTTGGCCTGATCGGTGTTGTGGGATTCATCGTCTTTGCTATCGTTAGCAAGAATATGTGGCTGGGCGCGCTCGCCCTCTTCATGCTCATGAACTGCTGGGGCGGTCTCAAACACGCACAAGCACTTTTGCGTATGGCGAAGTTGCCACGGCGTGAGGGCTACGCCTGTCCCGCATGCAAAACTGCACCTCCATGCGGCGACTACTGGCGCTGCGGACAGTGCGGCCAGCCCTTCGATACATTCGCGAGTCGCGCAGTATGCCCGAACTGCCGCACTCAATTTCCATCGACCCAATGCCTCGACTGTGGCCGCGCCAACCCGCTCAACGACTGGATGACCTACTCCGTTTCATCCCGATCCATGGTGATCGACTCGCAGGTGCGCTGATATCCGGCAAAGAGTCTCTTGAAATAGACTCAGCAATGCCCCTCTCCAGCGGATAAATCTCTTTTATGCCTTGCATCATCTTTTTCGATTGGCTGAGCTCCGACCACCGCGCTATTCTTCCGTGTTCCAAGTCAGCGTGTTGAAACCAGCCATTTCAACTTCCCTGTACCTGATGTTTTTTTGCCTAAATTCTGCTTCTTACATCAAGGAGATTGAACGATATCCATGCCTACTGAACTGCGCAATTTCCTGGCCCTCTCATACGACGAACTCGAAGAACTAAATCTCAAAGCGAAGGACCAGCGCAGAAACCGCGTCGCAGCCGATCAGGTTCAGGAGGAACGTATTAAATACCTGACCGACGAAAAGCGCATCAAGGCCGTAACCGTGCTCTTCAGCGATCTTGAAGGCCGGTTGCACATGCTGGATTACGACAAGAAATTCCTGCTGAAGAGCTACGACAATCTGACCTTCGACGGCTCGTCCATTCGCGGATTCACTGCCCAGCGCGAGAGTGATCTTCGCCTCGGCATCGATTGGGGCGCATTCTACTGGGCTCCCGCCGATGTCTTCGGCTCCGGTAAAGTTCTTG
This sequence comes from uncultured Acidobacteriota bacterium, assembly GCA_963820895.1. Classification (GTDB taxonomy): domain Bacteria; phylum Acidobacteriota; class Terriglobia; order Terriglobales; family Acidobacteriaceae; genus Sulfotelmatobacter. The sequence goes on along the minus strand of CAWGBW010000005.1, from coordinate 46,551 downwards.
TCTTCGGCGAAGTCATCGACAAGGGCGGCACATCCTACTCCGGCGATATTCGCGGCGTCCTCAAGGGATACGCGACCGACCTCCACAAAAAGAAGGGTTACACCCTCAATGCCGCCAACGAAATTGAGGGCTTCCTCTTCAAAGGGCCCGATGCCGAACGCCACTATCACGAAACTTCCAAGTTCGAATACGTGAACACCGGCGGCTACTACCACTCCCTACCCGGCGATCCTCTCCGCACCTTCATTGACACGAGCGCCGAAGTACAGCGCGCCATGGGATTTCAGAACGAAAAGGATCACCCCGAGGTGGCACCTTCGCAGTTCGAAATTAATTATGGTTACGGCGAAGTTGTGTCCGCCTCCGACCAGATTCAGCTCTACAAGCTCATCTGCCGCCAGGTGGCAACGAACATGGGTCTCACCGCATCGTTTCTGCCCAAGCCCGTCGTGGGCGTGAACGGTAGCGGCATGCACACAAACGTTTCCATCAGCGAAAATGGCAAGAATCTCTTCTGGGACACAAAGGGCGAAGAGAAGCTCAGCAAAATGGGATGGGCTTTCGTCGATCGCATCCTTACTCATGGCAACGACATCTGCCTGCTCCTGAATCCAAGCGTCAACGCGTACCGCCGCCTCGATCCCCACTTCGAAGCGCCGAATCAGATCAAGGCCTCTGCCGTCGATCGCGGTTCGATGATCCGCATTCCGATCGGAAACGAGAAGAGCATGCGCGTCGAAGTTCGCTCCGTCGCCCCAGACGCGAATCCCTACCTGGTCATGCTCGGCATCTTCAAGACCGGCTTGGATGGTGAAACTTCAAAGATCAAGAACCTTCGCCAGGCTGAACGCTATCTGCCCGACAACATCTATACCGCCCTCGATGACTTCAAAAAAGCCGCGTGGACGACCAAGCTCCTGGGCGAAGATGTGAAGGGTCGTTACGCCGACCTGAAGCAGGCCTCCGCCGACCGTTGCGCCCGCGCCTTGGGAACCTTCGTCAAAGCCCAGGAAGTACAGTTTCATCACGAGGTATACAACCAGTTCCTGTGGAATCTGTTCTAAAGCTGAGCAGTTCTGCCTGATGTGCCCTGGGATCAAACCCAGGGCATTTCTCTGTACGGGACTCGGCTGCGCGACATTGACTCCGGCCTCATCCATCCCTAAGATTGCAGTCCAGATTCACGGTCATCGAATCCAAGTCTGCAAAATGCCGGCCCAACGCTCTGTTCCCCGCAATCTGTTTCGCGCCATCGCTACGGACATCCATTTCTGGATTCCGTTGGTGGTTCTCGTAGGCGGCGTCCTGCTCCTGGATAAACTCCGTTGAGCGCATCCCCGGCGAGCGTCCAGCCCGCTCTCCACGCTGTTCAAAGCCCTATGCAGGCAAGTCGCTTAAGAAGCCTGCAGGCTCTCGGCATTTTTTGTGGATTCGCTGCCGGCGCATGGCTCGGGGGCGCCGAAGCTCCCATCAAGCTGGTCAATCCTGACATCTCGCCGGTCACCGTCTCTCTTATCATGGTGTGCGGCGTCTTTCTTGCGCGATGGAGCGTGCCTGCATTTATTCGCGGCACTTCGCACGTGAGCGCCGATGTTCGCCAGGCGCCGCACCTCGTAGTCTGGGCGGTACTCGCCGGATGCATGTGGGCCGTCGCTAACACTCTGACGATTTACGCCATCAGAAATGTCGGGCTCAGCATCGCGTTTCCCCTCTGGAATGCGAACAGTTTGTTGGGAATCTTTTGGGGAGTCGTACTCTTCCAAGAATTGCGTTCCGCTCACTGGAAGCGTTGGCTGGGCGTTTTAGGCGGCGCCGCATTCATGTTCGCGGGTGCAACCCTGCTGGCCATCGCCTCATCGCACCAGGCCGCTCCCGGAACAGCGACTCTCGGAATCGCAGCCGCCCTTGGTGCCGGGATTCTTTGGGGCACCATGTACGTCCCCTACCGCAAAGCCTACCTGACCGGCATGAATCCACTTTCGTTCATCACCTTCTTTACCGTGGGCGAACTTGTCACAATGATCGTGCTGGCATTGAGCTACCGCGGCGCTGCGGTCCTCTGGCACGAAATCACGGGAGCACGCGACGTCCTCTTCTGGCTGATGCTCGGAGGCTTCGTCTGGGTGATCGGCGATCTTTTCCAGCAGTACGCGACCAAGTACGTAGGTATCAGCCGCGGCATTCCCCTCTCGAACACCAACCAGCTATGGGGCTTGCTTTGGGGAATCCTGGTATTCCACGAATTGCGTGGGGGCGGTCGTACGCTCTACACGCAGGTAACAGGCGGCTCCCTGTTGATGGCGTTGGGTGCTGTCGCAATAGCTCTTTCATCGGCGACCGAGCGTGAACACTCTTCGTGGAGGAACGCAGCCGACCGTGAAGGCCGACGCTACGGCGTGCATGACGAGTATGTTCGTGCTGGCATCGAGGGCCGATCCTTTGGAAACACTTCCAATTCCAGAACTCCACTTGATTGGATTCTGATCGTCGGCACGACAGCGTTGTTTGTAGTGCTGGCGTTCATGGCACGAATCCCGCACGTCGACATCAGTTTAGGATGGGCCTTGGGTCTCACTGCCGCGATGCTTGTTCTGGTGGCAGTTGGTGGAACCGCCCTATGGCGTACGACCCGCTTCCGGTGACACTCCACGTCCTGCCCCGTCTAAGCTCCCGGTTCGCGCTCAATGGTTTTCGGTCCCGGTTCAAGACGTTTAGGTAATCGTCTCCAAGGAGATTCTATGCAACGTACCTTCGCAACTCTGTGCTTGTTCACCGTGATGGCGGGAGCAGTTCGTGTCTCGGCTCAAATCAATCCCTACAAAGACGGAACTCCCGGTGTCACGGGTTACCGGTCTGAGGTGCTGGCCGAGGTCACGATTCAGGAAGACAAGTTCACGCGCTTGGCGGAAGCCATCCCTGCCGAAAAATACACTTGGCGTCCAGTCGCCGACGTGCGCTCATTCGCGGAAGTGTTCATGCACGTCAGTGCGGCGAACTACAACCTCTACAAGCTGGTCGGCACGCCGCCCCCTGCTGGATTCGATGGCAAGACCTTCGAGAAATCCACCACGGACAAGGCCAAAGTCATCGCGACACTGAAAGATTCGTTCGCGCACGCGAAGACGGCCATCAAGGCTATGTCGGACGCTGATCTGGACAAGAGTCTGGACTGGTTCGGGGGCAAGAACACTCAACGCGGCATTCTTCTATTCGTTGTGCGCCACGCCGCAGAGCACCTTGGACAATCCATCGCCTACACTCGCATGGCCGGCATCACGCCACCATGGACCGAGGACGCTCAGAAGAAGCAGCCCGAGAAAAAGTAAGCCGCTCAAAGGTGACTCGTCAGGCAATTCGGACCTGGGCTTTCAAGCTCAGGTCCGAAATCTTATCCCCACGATGTGCCCCTCATTGGCTATGCTAGATTCACAAGTTTGATGACTTCCGAGCCCACGATTTCTACTCAGTCTCTGTCTCGCCGATTCGGCGAGCTGATCGCCGTTGAAGATGTGAATCTCCGCGTGGCGCCCGGACAGTTCTTCGGCTTCCTCGGGCCGAACGGAGCCGGGAAGTCCACCACCATCAAGATGCTCACCGGCCTTCTTGCACCGAGCTCGGGGCGCATAGAAATTCTCGGCCTCGACCTCGACTCCAATCCGGTCGAAGTAAAGAGACAGATCGGCGTGGTCCCCGAAGGCATGGCGCTCTTTGGACGCCTGACCGGCGCGGAATTCCTGAGCTTCGCTGGACGCATGTACGGCTTGGACCGCGAGACCGCCGCCAAGCGCGCGGCTGAACTACTGGACTTCATGCAGCTAGCAGACCAGCCGAAAAAGCTGGTTACCGACTATTCACACGGCATGCAGAAAAAGCTGGCAATGGCCGCCGCCGTCATTCACGGCCCGAAAGTTCTGTTTCTCGATGAGCCCTTCGAGGGCGTGGACGCGATCGCAGCCGGCACGCTGAAGGCAATGTTGCAAGGAATGATTGCCCGTGGAGCGACCATCTTTCTAACTTCCCACGTGTTGGAAATCGTCGAACGACTTTGTAGTCATGTCGCCATCATCCATCAGGGTCGCCTCGTCGCGCAGGGATCTCTCGAAGAACTCCGAGCGGGCGTTGAGGCACAGCCTCACGCGGAACCCGGCAATGGCGATCACCTCTCAGGCCAGAAGCTTACGCTGGAGGAAATATTCCTCCGCATCGTCGGAGGCTCCCGCCCCGTCGAACAGGAATTGTCCTGGCTCGGCTAGTCAGTTCCCCTGGACTGCTTTCATAATTTACGAAGATTTTTCAGGACGCTGCTGCATCCTGGTCCGCCTGCGCCGCGCGTGCAGTCGCCTTAACGCTGACAGCAGCCGCCGGTGTGGCGTGATGGACATGGTTCGAAGAGAGTAATTCAAGTGTTGTCCGCACTCACAGCAGACTTTGTAACTGTGCCCTTCAATGGTGAAGACTCGGCTTAACTTCCTGTGATGGCAACCGAAAGCTAGTTCCAGCGCATTTGCCAGTGGATGTGTCAGGCTATCCCACAAAGGAAGCCCTTCCGGTGCCGACATCGTTGTTACCCTCCAACCCATTCTAGTTTTGCACCTGATCACATCAACGAGTGTGCGCTGCCCCACGATCTCAAGTGATGGAGGTCACCCTTCTCGATCCGAGGTTGCCGCTCACTTCAGAGATCTTTTTACCCATCCCTAACTCTCTCAAACTTAAGAGGTTCCAATGAGGCTGTGCAGCGACCTTGCCCTGTGCAAGAATTGGAACGTCCTGAAATGAACCGAGCTACCACCGTTTCTCAACAGATTCGTGCCATCGCGGAGTTGCGCTGGCGCATATTCGCCAACGGCCTCCGTAGTCGTCGCGGAAAAATGGAGCTCGCTTCTCGCGTGTTCGTAACATCGGCATTCGCCATCGGTGGCGTTGGTGGGTTTGTCGGTGCCGTCGGCGCGTCGTGGTATCTCGTCTCGCAGGACAAAACTGAATTTCTCGCCGCCGTTCTTTGGCCTATCTTCTTGTTCTGGCAATTCTTCCCGGTCATGGCCACCGCCTTCACCAACAATCCCGATTCCTCGGAACTGTTGCGCTTTCCGCTGGCGTATCGGTCCTACTTTCTGATTCGCCTGGTCTACGGGTATCTCGACCCCGCGAGCGCTCTGGGCACCGTCTTCGTCTTAGGCACGTTGTTGGGAACGGTGGCAGCGCGGCCACTTTTGTTTCCCTGGACCTCGATCGTCCTCTTTACATTCATTGTCTTCAACCTGGTCCTGATGCAAATGGTTTTTGCGTGGCTTGAGCGATGGCTCGCGCAACGCCGCACTCGCGAGATCCTCGGGATACTCTTCATCCTCGCGACACTCAGCTTTCAGCTAATCGGCCCGATCATGCAGCACATGGGCCATGGACCGCATCCGCAGTTTCACCAGGCGTTTTCGGTGGGCGCAAAAGTTCAGGCATTGCTGCCACCCGGCCTCGCTGCTCACTCCATCGCCCAAGTTTCACATTCGCGAATTGCATCGGCGGCAGGTTTCTATCTCATTCTCGCGCTGCTGACGTTGCTTGTCGGAAGCTTGCTGCACTTGCGTCTTCGTGCTCAGTTCCACGGAGAAAATCTCAACGAATCCGCGGCACGGCCGACCGTGAGACAGCCTTTGGCTCCGCAAGTGGGCTGGGATGTGCCCGGGCTTTCGCAATCCGTCGCCGCTGTATTCGAGAAAGAAGTTCGTTACCTGGCGCGCAGCGGCCCGATGCTTCTCACTCTGATCATGCCAATTTTCATGCTGGTGATATTTCGCCTGGGACCACTTAGTTCCTTACGCCACTCGAGCGCCCTCAGCCGTACACCCGATATGGCTTTCCCGGGAGCCGCCGCCTATTCGCTTCTCGTGCTGACCAATCTTGTGTACAACAGTTTCGGCGGTGACGGAGGCGGAATTCAGTTCTTCTACGCTTCGCCCGTTCAGTTCCGCCAGATCATATTGGGGAAGAATCTGACGCACGCCGCGATCCTCATCGCGAACGCCGCGTTCGCATGGTTTGCCGTCAGTTACCTTTACGGGCCGCCGCATCTGGCTGTGACCGTCGCAACCATCATCGGACTCTTCTTCGCGGGTCCACTCAATTTCACCGCTGGCAACCTACTGTCGATCTACTCTCCCAAGAAGCGTGACTTTGCCACCTTCGGACGGCAGAATGTTTCTCAGACCACCGTGCTGGCGAGCTTTGGCATGCAGATTTTGATCGTCGGCTTCGGAGTAGTTGTCTTCACGATCGCTCGCCTTTACCACAACCAGTGGATCGCCGCGATACTGTTCGTTGTGCTGGCGGCGATTGCCTTGCCGCTGTATGTGATCGTTCTCGGCCGCCTCGACAAGATTGCCTTGGCGCGTCGCGAGATATTGTTAGCGGAATTGTGCAGAGCTTGACCGGGAAGCCGGCTATTCCGGCTTGGCAAGAAAGCGGTATCCAACGCCTCTCACTGTGAGCAGGTGCTTCGGATCTCCAGGGTGGTCTTCTATGTATCTTCTGAGCCGCACCACGAAGTTGTCGATGGCTCGCGTGTCGGTGTCCTCGTGCAATCCCCACACTTCCTCGAGAATCTGCTTCCGCGAAACGATCTTTCCGTCGTTGCGCACCAGGTGCCTCAGCAGTTCCGCCTCCATCACCGTCAAGTGAATCGTGTTGCCTTTCGATCTCAACTCAAGAGCTCTGAAGTCGATCATCTTGCCGGAGAAGGAAAACCGGTCAGCATCCGTGGTCGTGGCGCTTCTGTTGCCTTCCGCTTCAAGGCCATCGACGGCCTTTCCGCGAACCCACTGGCTTCGCCGCAGCAGCCCCTGCAATCTGGCAAGAAGAATAGAAAGATCAAACGGCTTCGCCAGATAGTCATCCGCGCCGGAGGCAAAGCCCTTCAGTACATCCTCTGGCCTGCCTCGAGCCGTAAGCATGAGCACTGGCACGTAATTCCGGGCAGCCCGCAACTCTGACACCACGCTGAAGCCGTCTTTTCCGGGAAGCATGATGTCAAGCAGCACCAGGTCGAAACTTTCCTTTTTGTCGAGCAGTTTGTCGGTCGCTGCCTCGCCATCTCCCACAACCTCAGCCGCGTATCCCTCGGCCTCCAGGTTGAAGCGAAGTCCCTGGGCCAGATGTGCCTCGTCCTCAACCACCAGCACGCGAATCACTCGCCGCCCCTCGCCGTCTTGGCAGATTCCGTTCGAGGCAGTTCGATGACTACCGTCGTTCCCTGCCCTTCGCCTTCACTTTCCGCGAACGCCCTGCCTCCATGCTTTTTGGCGATTGCGTTCACGATGAACAATCCCAGTCCCGTCCCCTTCACGTGAGCCATCGATCGATGCCCGACTCTGTGAAACCGCCGGAAAATCCGCTTTAGATCGTCCGGGGAAATGCCGACACCCTGGTCTTTCACGCGCAGCACGATGCGTTTCTCATCCGGAGTCTCCAGCCTCACTCGGACATCTATCGTTTCGCCTGAGTATTTGACCGCATTGTCCAGCACGTTTGAAACTGCTGTCCGCAAGTCTTCTGCGCTTCCCCGCACACTCATACCATTGCCGTTCGCGGACGTGTCATCGAAACTCAACGACTGCCTCTGCAAGTGATGTCGGGTACGCGTGGCCTCCACGCACTCCCGAACAATTTGTGAGAAATCGACGTCGACCTTCTCGCGTCCGGCCTTCTTGTCGCCTGCACGGCCCGCGCGCAGCACCTGCTCGACGGTTTCGGTCAACCGGTCTGCATCGCTCAGCATGATCTTGTAGAACTCTTGTTTTCGGGACTCAGGCAGTTCGCGCCGCTGGAGAGTCTCCAGGTGCAGCCGGATCGAAGCCACCGGCGTCTTCAACTCGTGGGTCACGGCGTTGATGAAGCTGTCATGCTGCTCGCTGCGTCGCAGTTCGCGCACCAGAAAAATCGTATTCACAACCATGCCGGCAATGATCAACGCGAAGAAGGTGATGCCGAAAAACAGCAGTACTCCCTCGCGCCAATTCAGGATGATCCAGCCGACGTTGAGCGCAACCGCCAGCGCGACCAGGCCGATCCCCAGGCATAGGAAGAAGACAATCGTTCCACGGCGGCTTGAGATTCGCATAAGAATCTTCGATTGATTCTACCGCGACAATCCAGGCCGGCATCGTGACCACAAGCGAACCCCTGTCAGCCACGGCCCGAATGATTGATCTAAGGACCAGACCTGCTTTCCAGATTGACCATGCAGGAATTCTCACGGTAGCATTCGGTTGCCAATGCCTGACTCAGAAATTCCGAGCGGAAAACGGACTGACGACGAACTCCTTCGTCCTCGCGATGCGGCTGTTCAGCTCCGCATCAGCTATCCCACCATCAAGCAGTGGATTTACAACCGCAAGCTACGCGCCGTCAAAACTCCGGGCGGGCACTATCGAATTCCCCAATCTGAAATCGATCGCCTGCTCTACCGCACCCGCGGGCGCAACGAAGACGAGCGCCGCGTCAGCTACAAGCGGATCAGCGGTCGGAACCAGCTTGTCGGCCGCATTGTTGATGTACGAGTGAGTGGACTGGTGGGGCAGGTCACGCTATCTGTAGGCGGTCAATTGATTACCTCGCTCATCACATCGAGCGCAGTCCGTGAGATGGGCCTCAAGAAGGGACAAACCGCCGCAGCCCTCATCAAAGCGACGGAGGTCATGATCATCCGCGTCTGACTTTCAGGTGCGGACTTCTACGATGTCCAGGCACGAAAAAGCCCCGGCTCAAAAGCCAGGGCTGTTTTGTCTCGACCACAAAATCAATCCGTATTTAGTCGCCTGAAACAGCAGGTGCCGGAGCTACGAGGTTTCCGTTCGGAGCCGCCACAAGGCCCTGCACGATTTCGGACAGGCGTACTTTCTTGATGTCCCAAGCCAAGCCCAGAGTTTTCAGAACCCAAATGCCGTACCAGTTCACATCGACTTCGTACCACGTAAGCCCATGGGCTGCTGCGGTCGGATGGGCGTGGTGATTGTTGTGCCAGCCCTCACCGAATGTGAGCAGCGCCACCCACCAGCTATTGGTCGAAAGGTCGCGCGTTGCAAACCGTCGCGATCCCCACGAGTGCGTCGCTGAATTCACCAGCCAAGTGCAGTGCAGCAAGAATACGGTGCGGAAAAACGTTCCCCACAGCAGCCACGGTAAGCCACCGATGGCAAACAGCAGAATCCCGACAATGATCTGCGGTACGTAGTGATACTTGGTAAGCCAGACATGAACTTTGTCCTTGGCAAGGTCCGGGACATAGCGCGCCAGCGTCGAAGTGTCATGGTGCATCGACTTCCCCGTCAGAATCCATCCCATGTGCGCCCACCATTTGCCGTCGACCGGCGAATGCGGATCGCCATCCAGGTCCGAATACTGATGATGAATGCGGTGCGTAGCCACCCAGAATATCGGGCCGCCTTCGAGCGCGAGGGTTGCGCAAACGGTCAGGAAATATTCCACCCACTTCGGAGTCTTAAACCCGCGGTGCGTCAGCAGCCGGTGATAGGCCATTCCGATTCCGAGGCTGCCTGCGACCCACCACAGGAAGATCGCTACGAATAGCGCCTTCCACGTAAAGAAAAACAGTGCCGCGATAGCGCCCACGTGGAACAGCGCCATAAACATCGCTGTAACCCAGTTCACTTGGTCTTTTTGTGCTTGATTCTTTCCCACATCTTGCAGTTCCATGCTGGAGGAGGTCCCCATTCTTCAATTTCGATATTTGCAGAATCTTTGGCTAACTTATCAGGAGAAGCAGGCAAGGCACTGTAATACTTGTGTAATAGCCCGCCCGGCCGGATTACGGCGGTAACGGTCGAAAGAAGTGCCCGCACATTCAGCGCGGCAACCGTCGGACCACGGACTTCCTGGAAAGTGCACAGGCAGACAGAACGTTCTTCAGCCCTGCGACGGCCCCTTCGAAATCATTTCTGGCTTTCGTTCTTGGATTGGTATTGTCTTGTCTTCAGGCTGCGTTGCCCTTTACCTGAATTCCGGCCCATTTCTCCAGCAACGTGAGCGTCGCGGCGTAGTCGAGATCCTTGTGCCCATCTTCGGTGGCCATCTCATAAATCTCTTCGACCGTCTCCAGCGCTGGCAATTTCACCCGGGCCTCCTTCGCAGCTTCCAGGGTAAGGCGGATGTCTTTGTGCATCAGGCGCAGTGGAAAATTCGGCGTGAAGTCACGTTGCAGGATGAAAGGGGCCTTGTAGTCCACCACCCCGGACCGCACCATCGTCGATTCGATGAGCGACACTAGCTGTTGCGTGTCGACGCCCAGCTTGGACGCGAGGGTGAGAGCCTCCGCAAAGCCCTCGAATATCAAGGCGATTTGCAGGTTCATCGCCAGCTTCGTCGCTTGCCCTTTCCCAGTCTCACCCATGCGGAAAATCTTCTTGCCCATCGCCGCGAACAGCGGCTTCAGTTTCTCCACTTGTTCTTCAGCACCTCCGACGATGAAGACCAGGGTTCCATCTTTCGCTCCGATTTTGGAGCCTGTCATCGGCGCGTCCACCCACGCAGCGCCCTTTTGCCCGACGCGTTCCGCGAACTTGATGGTCGCGGACGGCGAAATTGTGCTCGAGTCCGCAATGATCGCTCCCTGCGCCAGGGACGGCTCGGCTCCTTCTTTCCCGAAGATCACATCCTCCACCGCGTCGGTATCGGAAACACACAACCAGATCACTTCCGCTCCCTGGGCCGCCGCCGCGGGCGTCGGCGCCACGGCGGCGCCCTCGACGATTTTTCCCGGTGTACGATTCCACACGGTCACCTCATGGCCCGCCTTAACAAGATTCGTCGCCATGAACTGTCCCATAATTCCCAACCCTAGAAATGCAACTCGCATGCCCTTCACTCTCCTTAAGATTTGTGGAAACGACGCTCAGAGGAACCTTCCGGATTAAATATGACCCGCGCGAGCAAGGTCAAGCAGATCAGGAATTTAGATTGAACGACGGTCGCACGAGCAATTCCCGGATCGGAGGCCCGTTTCAACTGCGAAACGAGGATTACCGCCGTTACCTTGCTGGAAACTAAATAGCAGCACCTCACACCCTGGATTCATCTAACATCGGTATATAGCGAGTAAATCGCCGATACTCTATTGCTTGCGTCTTCGAACGCAAGTTGGAATAAAATTATCGGTTCAGTTCCTCTGCACTTGCCCCTCGGGCTCTGTCGCCGAATGATTAAGCAGACGATTCGAAATCCGGCTCTCCGTAAGCGCGCCACCCAGTTCGGGCGATTGGTGCGGCACTCTGCTGTCACTCCTCGATGCGGCGAAACGTATCAGCCTCGCCTCGTAACCAACGGCGAGTTGGGCGTCACGTTTATCGGACATGCCAGCTTTTTCGTGCAGATCGGAGGCAAGAATGTCGTCATCGATCCCAATTTCGCGCGCTGGCTTTTTGTCCTGAAACGTCTCCGGCGTCCTGGATTGCGCATTGCCGATCTTCCTCCGATCGACGCGGTGCTGGTGTCTCACGCTCATTTCGATCATTTGCACCGCCCATCGCTTCGCGCGATTGTGCAGAACAGCCTGCGCAAGCGAGGCGTTACGCCGGCAATCATTATTCCGACGCACGTCGCCGACCTAGTATCAGATCTGGGTTTTTCGGAGATCATCGAACTCGACTGGTGGAAGACTTCACGCCACGGAAACCTGTCAGTGACCCACGTTCCATCGCGGCACTGGGGCGCCCGCGTTTTGAAGGATTCTCATCGCGGCTACGGAGGCTTCGTGCTGAAGGCGGGCAAACACTCCGTCTACCACGCAGGCGACACAGCTTATTTCTCTGGATTCAGTGAAATCGGACGACGTCTCGCTCCCGAACTTGCCTTGCTGCCGATTGGCGCTTACAACCCCGAGCAGTTCCGCAATGTTCATACAAATCCCGCAGACGCCACGCAGGCGTTCCTCGATCTGAAATCCCGCTGGATGGTTCCCATGCACTATGGAAGCTTCCGGCTGTCGCACGAACCCGTTGAAGAGCCTCTTCAATTGCTCGACCAGGAAGCCAGCGCCGCAGGAATCAAAGACCGCGTGATCGTAATGGAAGAAGGCATCACCAGGTTTTTCTAGCCGAAGTAACCGGCGTCTGGCCGGGCTGTCGAGCGGTATCTCGCCCCTGAGCAAAGGCCACAGGACAAAACATCACCTGCACGACTTTGTTGCGACCCTACATCGAGGACAGAAGCTGACCTAGTTGTAACTCTCCGTCCATATTTCTGATGTACACTGCCGTGGATAAATTACTGCCTAGGAGGTCTTAAATGTCCGTAAAACCAATTCCAGACGGCTATCACACCCTCACACCGTACTTCACCGTTCGTGATGCGGAACGAGCCATCGACTTTTACAAGAAGGCCTTCGGCGCCACGGAACGCGGCGTCATGAAAGGTCCTGACGGAAAAGTCATGCACGCCGAATTGATGATCGGCGATTCCATCGTCATGCTGGCAGATGAATTCCCGGAATACGGTGCGGTCGCTCCCAACTCCGCCGGCGGCGGCTCCAGCATGGGCTTGCACATCTATCTGCCGAACGTCGACGAAGCGTTCGATCGCGCGGTGAAGGCGGGCGCACAAGTGGAAATGCCGGTGATGGATCAATTCTGGGGAGATCGCTACGGCAAGCTGAAGGATCCATTCGGCCACAAATGGTCGATCGCGACTCACATCGCCGACTATTCAGCCGACGAGATGAAGAAGAACATGGACGAAGCAATGTCCAAGATGCAGAAGACAGCATAAATATTTCGCCTAGCGCTGAAGGCGCTGTCACCTTAAGCGCGTTGTCTTGTCAGCGTTGTCATCTTGATCGAAGCGAAGGACCTATGCAATTTCCCGCACGGGTCCTCGCTGCCTACGCGTCAGTATGCCAAAAGTATTCGTAAGTCCCGCAAGTTATTTCCCGTTGGCCCCATTTCAATTGCGTCACCCAAGACGCTGAGCAACGGATAAGCGTCGAACTTCTCGAGCGAGGCACGGACATCGAGGCCCTTCTCTCGCGCACGCGTAAGCGTGCTTCCATCGACAACGCACCCCGCAGCAGGACTGTTGCCGTCGATCCCGTCCGTCCCGGCACTGAGCACGACGATGTTGTCGTCGACGATTTTCTCGGCGCATGCGAGCGCAAACTGCTGGTTCCTGCCACCAACTCCGCCGGATGTCACCTCTTACCGTGACTTCTCCGCCTGACAGTAGGCATACCGGAGAAAACTTCTCACGCAACTCGCGGACTCTCTGCACCAGATATTCAGCGGCTTTCTCGTAGTCCCAGTCGTCGCAGGAGTTGTCGACGTGGACGTAGAATCCTGCGCGTTCAGCCGCTTCGCTCGCCTCCTCGAGGGCAGTCTGATTCGAAAGAATCGGCCACCACCGCGCGCGATGAAACACAGGATCATCAGATTTCGGAGTCTCATCCAATGCATGGCGCTCGAACAACTCCCGCGTGGACTTCGGAAACTGCGTAAGCAAATCGTATTTGTCGACGATGCGGTAGCAATCTTCGATTGAAGTCGTGTCGGGCATTGTCGGGCCGGAAGCCAGCGCGTCAGGCGCGTTATCCGGCACATCGGAGACAAGCAGTGAGACTTGCTGCGCCGGAAATGCCGCTTGCGCGAGACGTCCACCTTTTACCGCGGAGAGGTGTTTCCTCACGGAATTGATCTCGGCAATCGGTGCTCCCGAAAGCACCAGCGCGCGATACGTCGCGACCAGATCGGCAAGCGAGATCTCGTCGTCGATCGGCTTTTCGACGATCGACGATCCTCCACCGCTGACCAAAAAGATCACCAACGACGAAGGTGTTTGCGAACCAAGGACGCGCAAGATCGCGCTCGCGGCCTGGATCGACTCTTCATTCGGAGTTGGATGACCACCGAGAAAGTAGCGGAATCCCCGGACCTGCGCAGCTGGTTCGACGGAACTTGCAACAATGCCTTCCAGAGAAGAACCGACCTGCTCGGTCAGCGCCTCCACCATCGTGTGACCGGCTTTTCCAATCGAGATGACGGACACCCTGTCGAACGACTGAAGGTTGTAGAGATCCTCGCGCACGCGCAAGACACCGCGCTCGCAATTGACGTGGCGCGCGAAGCCTTTGCTGATCGAGGCTTCGGCGATCGCATGAAAGAAGATCGCACGCGCGGACTCACGTCTCTCGTGGAACTTCGCATCGTCGGTGAGACCGGGCATTTGACGAGAATTATAAGAGAGCGACGTTGTGTAGCGGTAGAGTGCTGCTTCGAATACGGTGTGCTTAATTGACCCACTTGTCAGACATCGTGAGACTCAATCACGATGCGACGACGGTTTCCTTCATCCAGCCTTCGATAGCTTCACGCAATTCGCGCAAGCGTCCTTCGAAGAAGTGATCGGCGCCTTCAATCACGACCAGCCTTTTCGGATCGGGAAGCGATGCGACCATCGCTTCCAGCTTCACGCGTGGACCGAACTGGTCGCGACCTCCGCTGACGAAGAGCTTAGGCTTGGTGCAGTCATGCAGGAAATCGAACGTGTAGACGCGCGGCTCCTCCGAATCTCCTGCAACCGGAGCAACTGGTGCTCCAACGCCGATCAAGGTGTCGACACGAGGATCTGAATACGAGGCCCGAAGTCCAACCGCCGCTCCGAACGAAAATCCTGCGAATACGATCGGCAGATGAAACTGTTCGTCGAGCCAGTCGAGAGCGGCCCGAACGTCTTCGACCTCCCCTTCACCACCGTCGTGCTCGCCATGACTCAATCCGGCGCCGCGAAAGTTGAAGCGCAACACCGGAAATCCAAAATTGTTCAGCGCCTTCGTAGTGTGGAAGACAACCTTGTTGTGCAGGGTTCCTCCGAACAGCGGATGCGGATGACAGACGACCGCAGCATGCGTGGCGTCTTCCGCGCCCGCGTTGAGCAGGGCTTCCAGACGTCCGGTCGGACCATCGAGAAAGAGCGAACGAATTGTTGAGGTGGAAGGGATCACGCTTACAGAGTACACAATGGCAGAGCGCGCGAAAACGAGCCACGCTCGACTGCAATGGAGATATTTGTGTCTGCTATTCTCTCCAGCATGGACGCGGTCACTTTAACCCGGCAACTCGTCGACATCGAATCGATTACAGGAAATGAAGAGGCAGTTGGGAACTATTTGTACGGCGAACTCTGCCGTCTCGGCTACCAGACCGCGAAGATGCAAGTTGAAGCGAACCGCTTCAATGTCTATGCCACCTCGATGGAACATCCTGATCCGGCGATCGTGCTTTCGACGCACATGGATACGGTTCCTCCGTTTATTCCATCATCGGAAGACGAAGGTCGAATCTACGGCCGCGGATCTTGCGACGCCAAAGGGATCATCGCAGCGCAGATCGCCGCGTCCGAGAAACTGCGGCAACAAGGGACTCACGTCGGCCTGCTCTTCGTGGTGGGAGAAGAACGAGACAGCTTGGGCGCGAAGGTCGCCAACGAGCATGCGCCCAAGAGTTGCAAGTTCCTGATTAACGGCGAGCCGACCGAGAATCACATCGCTCTCGCGTCGAAAGGGACATTGCGGGTCGAAGTCACGGCGAGAGGACGCATGGCACATTCCGCTTATCCGGAACTGGGCGAGTCGGCGATCGACAAGCTGATTCCGGCGCTATCGCGGCTGCGCGCGATGAAGTTGCCGTCCAATCCTGAAGTCGGTCCGTGCACGTTGAATATCGGGCTGATTGAAGGAGGACGAGCGCCAAACGTAATTCCCGATTACGCTCATGCCGATTTGCTCTACAGGCTCGTGGGTCCGACGGAAGAGTTGCGGAGAGATGTCGCTCGGACAGCGGGTGATCAGGTGGAAGTCACGTTTCC
Organism: uncultured Acidobacteriota bacterium; assembly: GCA_963820895.1. GTDB lineage: Bacteria > Acidobacteriota > Terriglobia > Terriglobales > Acidobacteriaceae > Sulfotelmatobacter. Next base: position 30,690 of record CAWGBW010000005.1, on the reverse strand, counting down.
GCTCGAGCTTCCGTTTTTGCAGTTCCGCAAAATTGGTGGACTACCAACGATGGTTGCTGCGTTCACGACCGATATTCCGAAGCTGACGAATTGGGGAGAGCCGCTACTGATTGGTCCGGGATCGATTCACGTCGCGCACACCGATGGAGAGTTCATCGAAAAGCGCCAGCTGCACGAAGCAATCGACCTGTATTGCAGAATAGCGAAGGAGTTGGTGGCGTAGACAGACTGACATCGAGTGGCTTGGTTTGGGCTGAATTTGAAGGCCTAATCGTCGAATCGTTGCACTACCGAGAGGACCTTCCACTGTCCGTTCACCTTCTCAAGCGTCATGTAGTCGGTCCAGCCGGGAGTGACGAGTTTTGCGAAGGCGATGTTCCCGGAAACGTCCAATACAATGACCTGTTCCGTGCGCTGCGCTTGCGGCACGCGAGTTCCACCGCCGTCGCGTACGTCTTGGACTAGTTGCGGTCCGGTTTGCTCCCGCACCGGAACGTTTCCATGAATCTTGTGCTTGAGGTAGTGCGAATGCAAAGTTTGCTGCATCCGGGCAGCATTGCCGCTGTAATAGGCTTCGCAGTAATTCGTCACTGTGGCACGCACGGCAAGGGCGTCGTCTCCAGAGGGTTTGTTATCTTGCGCATTGGTTGACAGGTTGCAAAGCAAAAACAAACCTAAGCCGCAGCCCAGTACGAGGCGATTCATGGCGGGTGGTCTCCGTTCAGCCAAGAGATCGGACACTGCAAGTATGAACTTTTTTCCGTCCACAAAACTGCACCAAAGTCCATGGACTGCGTGCAAACTTGAGAACGAGGGGTATCCCGGAATGCGGGCGCGCTACTGTTTGGGAGATGACTGTAGACGCCTGCTAAGTTCGTTTGTCATCGCAATCTGTTTCGTAATCGCCTGAAGCGTCAATCAATGCACTATCGCGACCCGCCGCCTCAAGCCTTTATACTTGCGCAATGCGACCCCTTCGGTATTCCATCAATGTCACATTGGACGGGTGCTGCGATCATCGTGCAATATCCGCGGACGAAGACTTGCATCGTCACGCGGTCGAGAATCTCGACCGGGCCGATGCTCTCCTCTTTGGCCGGGTGACCTACGAAATGATGGAAGCAGCGTTTCGGCCGCCGGCGGGGACGGTAGCGAGGCCTGATTGGATGGGAACCCTTCGCCCGGACGATCGACGCTGCGAAGAAGTACGTAGTGTCGAGCACCCTGGACCGCGTCGATTGGAACGCGGAGCTCGTGCGCGGGGATCTGGGGAACGCCGTTCAGCAGCTCAAACTTGAGGCGGGTAAGGGACTGTTGGTGGGAGGCGTGAAGCTCCCGCTGGCATTGGCGGAGCTGGGATTAATCGATGAGTACGAGTTCGTGGTGCAACCCAGGCTGGCAGGCCATGGGCCCACGTTGTTTGCGGGGCTATCGAAGCATGTCGACTTGAAGCTCGTGAGCCGGCTGGAGTTCGGCTCGGGGGCGCTGGCGATGCGGTATGAGCCGAGAAGGTAGCCAGCGGGCTTGTTAGCCCGACTCCGCCGTATCATGGAGGCAACTCCGGTGGACAATTGAGTGCCTGTATGCGGTTCTTTTCGGATTTCCCTTCATCTGTCTTGACTAGTATTTCTTCCTGCCTTAATCACACTATTTCACTCATTGACCCTGGTCAAAACGTGCAATCGCCTGTTAACAACAATTGAACGCTGTGCAGATTCTTTCATGTTGACAGTCTCTTCGGCGGGTTGCATCTTGGCAGCAACCGCAGATAAGGTCATTGAGGGTTAAGTGTCTCAGTCCACCGATTCTGCCAGGAAAGCATCCCCCAACAATCTGAATCGCCAGGTAGCCCAGTATTCGCTCGCAGCCGCTGTTTCCGGCAGATCGACCGGCTTTTGCTTGACTCAAAATTACCCTGCGGATAAAGTCGTCTGCGTTCTTGGGTAGTTCCTCTCAGCGAAACGCCAAGTCCGTACCCAGTAGGGCCCCTGACATTACTTGATGGAGGAAATAATGAAGAGACTGATCCTGATGGCGATCACGGGTCGTGGCGTTGGCACGATGAAACTGACCGCAACTGCCGGGGCCTTGACACTGGTGATGCTTGTCGCACTGCTTCTGGCAGCAGTACAGCCGGTGCTCGGGCAGACGGAGGTAGTTCTCCATAGCTTTCACAACAATGGGACCGATGGGTACGGACCCGTCGCTGGTCTGATTCGGGATCCTAAGGGAAATCTTTACGGCACTACTCCCTATGGGGGCACATACGGCTCAGGTACGGTGTTCGAACTGACGTCATCGGATACGGAGAAGATTCTCCACAGCTTTCATGACAATGGAACCGATGGGACAGAGCCCCTGACTGGCCTGGTCCGTGACACGAAGGGAAATCTCTACGGCACGACTTACCAAGGCGGCGCTCACACCTGGGGAACGGTGTTTGAGTTGACGCCATCCGGGACCGAAACGATTCTCTACAGCTTTGATAGGAGTGGGACCGGTGGGTACTTTCCCCAAGGTCTGGTCAGAGACACAAAGGGGAATCTCTACGGCACGACGGAGCAAGGGGGCACCTACGGTTTCGGCACGGTGTTCGAGCTGACGCCATCAGGAACGGAGACGGTTCTCCACAGCTTTGGCCAGACCGCGTCCGACGGGTTCTATCCTGTCGGTGGTCCGGTTATGGACACCAATGGGAATCTCTACGGCACGACCTATTCAGGCGGGGCACACGGAGTGGGCACGGTGTATGAGGTGACCTCATCGGGCAACGAGACGGTCCTTTACAGCTTTGGTGCGACTGCGGCGGATGGGAATTATCCCCAAGCTGGTCTGGTGCGGGACACGGCGGGAAATCTTTACGGCACAACCTTCCAAGGCGGCGCTTCCAGTGTCGGCACGGTGTTTGAGCTGACTCCATCAGGGACAGAGACCATTCTCCACAGTTTCGGTGAGACTCCGACCGATGGCACCTATCCCGAAGCTGCTCTGGTCCGCGATAGGAATGGGAATCTCTACAGCACCACTCAGTATGGGGGCGCATACACCTACGGCACGGTGTTTGAATTGACACCATCGGGAACAGAAACGATCCTCCACAACTTTGATCACAATAAGACGGATGGGATCGAACCCGGGGCTGGTCTGGTCTTGGACACGAAGGGAAATTTCTACGGCACGACCGCCTTAGGCGGCACTTACCATCACGGCACGATCTTTGAAGTAACGCCGTAGGAAGTGCGGTTTTCTGGCTCAGGCTCCGATGATCTGCAATTTTGTTCCAATCCAGATGTGAGTTCGGATTGCTAACGCAACGTCGCAAGTTCACTCATTGACGGTCAATGAGTGAGAACGCCTGATTACAGAAATTGGGAACCAGTCGGGACTCACAGGTGTCCCTACCAACGGGGGACACGATTCCAATGTCAAATAGGTGTTCGAGTTTCAGCGTGCTCATCGTACTTATTGCGTCGCTGATTTTCTGTTCGGATTCGATCGGTCAGATAAAAGGTTATTTCCCGAAAAAATATGATGACTCGCCTGACACGCTGCAAGATATGAGCCTCATTCAACTAATAGCGCAGCCAGAGAAGTTCGAGGGGAAGCGGGTTCGCTTCATCGGATTCTTAAGGATTGAGTTCGAGGGCAACGCGATGTATCTACATCGGGAAGACTTCGACCATGGCATCGGAAAAAACGCGCTATGGGTTGCCATCCCTGACGATATGACGAAACAGCAGCAGGATGAGGTGAACATGCATTACGTGATCTGCGTCGGAGTGTTTACGGCGAGATGGCAAGGCCACATGGGTATGTACAGCGGCGAGATCAGAAACGTGCGACGGCTTCAGTTTTGGTCCGATCAACCCCGCTCCACCGGACCATTGCCGCCGTCACCCCCTGCGCCATCCCGGTAGTTGTCGTAATATCCCCATTACACTCAGAATGCCCCCGGCAGGGTTTTGAGTGAAATCGCCTGTTTACAACAGGGTGGTTGTCGGACAGAATTGTGTCTCTGGCAAAAGCTGATGTCTTCCGACTGTAAAGCGGTCTTTGCAGGTATTCGGCTACGCAGCGCTCGTCCTTGCGTCTCTCCTTCTGTTTCTCTACGTGATGAACCTGAGATCAAGGTTTTATTACCACGGCCCTGACTACAGCTTTCTGTTTTGGTTGTTTGCGTGGGCTGCGACGGCAGGCGTCGGCCTTTTGCTTTTGCGAAGATGGGCCTTGGTTTTACTGTTCCTCCCGGGTATCGCATTTACTGTGATTCTTGTTATAGGTCTCCTGAAATCCTCGGGAATTGCAGCATGGGCAATCGCGGTAAACGTGCTGTTTGTTTCCGCCACGATTGCAGTTCCGATGGTGCTAGTCCGCTATTGGAAGACCTTCCGCTGGTGAGGCGGCTCCGTCAATTGGCTTAACATCCGCATAGCGCGTTTTGACCCCGGACGAACGTGCCCAAGCCTCGGCGAGCGTTATCGCCTGATTACAACACCCAGGCAATCACGCTGGCCTGAATCTCCTTACAACGCTAAAATTGCCGCCATGATCCGTGCGCTGCGCTTTTCAGGACTGCTGCTACTCCACACGCTCATAGCGATTATTGGGTCTGCCATTGCAGAAGGTGCGATCTGGAAAATAGTTCCGGCGCACTCGGTTGCGGTGTGTGTTGTGGAAGGAATGCGTTTTCAGCATTATTTGTGCAACTCTGATTGGGTTCGGCATGTGGAGAGTATTGCGGACTCCGGCTGCAAAGTGGGCGTGGGTTCTTCCCTCAGTGTGGTTCGCATTTGGGTTCCTGATAAGGCACGGCGACGTTTTGGGCGGCCTCTTCGGCCAACGCTCTGTTCTCGCTCCGCCCGACACGAAGAGCTTCTTCGCGTTTACCGTTCCTCTATTTCGTGCCTGTTTCTATTCGGTAGGTGCGTACATTTCGTCGCGTTTGTCCTCGGCACCTCTTACGCCCAGTCCAACGAGATAGTCTCATCCGACGATTGGCGTAACATCGCCTCTCTGACAATGTCGGCGGTGTCAAGCAACTTTCGAGCGTACCTATCCGTGCACTCGGAGAAGAGCGCCATTTCGCTCTTGTTGAAATGGCCGTACCAACCACAGGCTCGCTCGTAATCTTTTTTCAGGTTCAGACTTTCGGTCCGACCCATGCATCTCTTCGGTCACGCACTGCGATCATGATTACTACTTCGAACTCCTCTTCTCATCAAGAGGAGCGGGACGCCCAATCAATTTCTCGATGTTCGACTACACACCATGGCGATGTCCGGGCTGTCCCGCTGCGAACCGAACTTTTTCAGCTGCTCGTAATCCCATTGCTTGCGCATCATCCAGAACAACTGCACGGCCAACCGGCGGGCCATCGCGACTTTTGCAATCTTGCGTCCGCGACGCAGCACCAGATGAAAATATTTGCTGCGCCACTCCGGCAGGCTGCGCACCGTCACCTGCGCCGCTTCCACCAGCAGAAAGCGCAAGATCGAACTGCCTTGCTTGGTGATATGTCCCAAGCGCCGGCGATTTCCGCTGGAGTCTTCCAGCGGCACCAGGCCCAGATAGCTTGCCACCTGCTTGCCGCAGTGAAAGCGCTCCGCGTCGCCGAGGATGAGCACAAATGCCAGCACCGTTAACACGCCTACTCCAGGGTGCGTTCGCAATCGCTGCGCCGCCGGACAGTTCTCGACTTCGCGCTCGATCGCCTGGGTCAACTCCGCAATCGCCGGGTTGAAACGATCCAGCAACTCCAGCAGATCGCGCCGTCGCCGGCTCGCCCACGGAGCCAGCGTGAACGATTCCAATTGCTGCCGTCCGCGTTCGCGCCACAATTTTTTAATGCAACGCAGGCCTTCGTTCAACGCCACCGCTTGCAGTTGATTCATGACACGCGTGCGTGCCTGCTGGCTTCCATGCCGATGCGCACCGTCTCACCCGCACTCGGCAGAGCATGGTAAAACTTCTCCGCCTCGCCCGGATGTGCGAGCCGTTTCTCCTCGACCTCTCCGGTCGTGGTGTTGAGCAAAGCGATTTGTTGAAACTCGGGATGGAAATCTACTCCTATAATGATCATCGTTCGGCTCCTTTCTCCCGAGCCGGTTGGTTGGTTTTGCCACCTCCAACTCTAACCCGGGTGCGGGAGCCGACATTGTCATGGAATCAATTTCACTCATTCACTCCGGCAAAAGGGGTTTCGGGGTGATGTGGCGATTTACCGCCTTCTTGGCGTGTCGAAGCCGGACCGGCCGGGCAGAAGTCTAAGGCCGCGGGCTTACGAAAATTTGACATTGTGTTTCGGGCGTCATACACGGTCGCTGGAAATCCACGGCTCGATTCCGGGTTGTTATCTGCGCTCAGCGTTTTACGCATTGATAAGGTTGAGCCTTGAGGTGCGCACAAATTTGCATGGACATTTCGTTTACAAAGTTCGCAAATACGTTCATCTTGACGGTGCCGGGGGGCTGCCATAAAGTCCCAAGGCGATGGACCTGTTTAAGGATTCGTACGTCAATCGCGCTGTCGGCAGTGCCCAGAGCGGCATCCGGCGCATTGCACTTTCTTCCAGTGTGCTGGGCATCGTGTTGTTAGTGGCTACGTTCACACTAACTTCCTGTAACAGCGCCAGCGGAGGAGGCACAACAACTCCGCCGCCACCGCCACCTCCTCCGCCCACTTACACGATTGGCGGAACGACTTCCGGCCTTTTGGGCACCGGACTGATGCTGCAAAACAACGGCGGGAACGATCTCTCCGTCAGCGTGGATGGCGCCTTCACTTTTGCATCCCCGGTCTCAAGTGGAGGCGCGTACAACGTTTCGGTCCTCACGCAGCCGGCGAACCCTGCGCAAACGTGTGACGTGACCAACGGCACAGGCACGGCCAGCGCGAACATATCGAATGTGCAGGTCACGTGCAGCACGACGACTACGACGACTTACACGATTGGTGGAACGGTCTCCGGACTGTCGGGCAGCGGATTGGTATTGCAGAATAATGGTGGAGATAACTTGGCGATCGCGGCAGATGGCACGTTTACCTTTGCCACGGCCATTGCGGCGTCGAGCGCTTACAGTGTGACCGTGCTGACGCAGCCGTCGAATCCTACGCAGACTTGTTCGGTTGCCAACGCCAGCGGGACCGCGAGCGCGAATGTCACGAATGTGAATGTTACTTGCAGTACGACGACGTTCACCATCGGCGGAAGTCTTTCCGGGCTGAGCAGCGGAACGGTTGTGTTGCAAAACAATGGCGCCGACAACCTCTCCCTGACGGCGAATGGAACGTTTACGTTTGCGACTCCAGTTGCGGCGGGCAGCGCTTACAGCGTGATGGTAAAGACGCAGCCGACGAAACAATTCTGCTCGGTTTCGAACAGCGGCGGAACCGCGAACGCGAACATCACGAGTGTGTTGGTTTCATGCACAGCGACCACGGGGAACACAATTTCAGAAACTTTCTTCGGCGCAAGTTTCAACTTCTTTACGACCTGGCCGCCTACCGACGGACTGGGGCGCACGGCGAAGTTGGGGACGATCCGCCTGTGGGACGACAAGGTGAAATGGGGACAGATCAATACATCCCGAGGCTCGTATGACTGGTCGATGCTTGACAACTGGGTCAGCCTCGCAGAGTCGCTGAACGCGGACATTCTTTATACGTTCGGCGACACCCCCGAGTATGCGGGAACGATTCCTACGGGGAACAATGTTCACTGCCTCGAGCCCTCGGACTACAGCTGTTCGCCGCCGAACGATGTGAATGCGGACGGGACCGGGACTGACGCGGATTTCTCGTCATTCGTGACTGCGATCGTCACGCGCTACAAGGGACAGATCTCGTATTACGAATTGTGGAACGAGCCGGATTGCAGTTGCTACTTTGCCGGGACGCAGGCACAGATGGTCCGCATAAATAAGGACGCGGCGGCGATCATCCGGTCGATCGATCCGAATGCAAAGTTGCTCAGCCCTTCGGGTCACGTGTGGACGCTCAATACGTGGTTCGACGCTTACATCCAGGCGGGCGGAGCGGCAACGTTCGACATCGCCAATTTTCACATGCGGAGCACCGGGGATTTGAACCTCACTCCGGAATCCTTCATCGGGACATATAGCAATATCAAGACGGCAGTGGCGTCGCACAATCTTTCAAATCTTCCGCTGTGGGATAGCGAGCATGGCATCAGGGCGAGCGCGAATGTCACCGATCCGGATATTCTCGAAGGATACGCCGCGCGCGAACTCGTGCTGCGGGCCGGGCTTGGGCTTGTGCGTCAATATCTGTATTCGTGGGATGACAATCCCCCGGTCGGGCTCCAGGGAAACCTGGGGGGCACGGCTTACAACACGGTGGCGAACTGGCTGATCGGCCACGCGATCAGTGCGTGCGTCGCCGCAGGCACGGTGTACACGTGCAGCGTGGATGACGGGCAGATTGTGTGGGACACGGCGCAGACTTGCAGCGCCGGGGTTTGTACGACGTCGAACTACACGTATCCCGCGACGTATGCGTGGCAGACGGATTTGACCGGTGCTAAGACTGCGTTGAGTGCAGCTACGGTACCGATCGGGTATAAGCCGATCTTTCTGACCGCTCAGTAAGACTCGCTTGATTGCCTGCGAAGCAGTACGCGGGCGAGGCGCCCGCGCCACATCCGGCGCTAAACCAGTTGCCACTATTCTTTACTTCTTTCTGCTCTTACAAACTTGATACCATCATCCCGCTTTGAACGGAGGGATCTTTCTGCATGATTAGTCGCCGGAGTTTTATTATCGCCAGCGGTCTCACGGCACTTGCTTCCACACGCGTTTTTGGCGCGAACGACAAGCTTCGGGTCGGCATCATCGGTGCCGGACATCGCATGAAAGGGTTGCTCGACGCCGCTGACAAGACGTCGGGGCTGTACGAGATTGTCGCGGTCAGCGATGTTTACGGTCCTGCGCGGGACGCGATCGTGGAGCGTTCGAACGGACTGGCCACCGCGCACCTCGACTATCGCGAAGTTTTGCAGAAGGACATCGATGCAGTGATCATCGCGTCACCCGATCACTGGCACGTCCAGATGGCAGTCGACGCGTTGAAGGCCGGGAAAGATGTGTACCTGGAGAAACCGGTCACGCACACGATTGAAGAAGGCGCGGTGCTGACGCGGGCAACTCGGGCGACGAAGCAGATTTTGCAGTGCGGCATGCAGCAGCGCAGCTGGTCGCATTTCCGCGATGCGGTGGAGATGATCCAGGGCGGAAGCCTTGGCCGCGTGGTGCAGGTGCGCACGTACTGGTGGCAGAACTATCACCGGACGCGGCCGCCGAAGCCGACCGACCAGCAGGCGCTCGACTGGAAGATGTGGCTGGGATCCGCGCCGGACCAGCCGTTCAGCGAAGAGAAGTTTTCGCACTGGCGCTGGTTCTGGAACTTCGGGGGGGGCGCGATGACGGATCTGTTCACGCACTGGATCGACGTCGTGCACTGGGCGATGAAGGCAGACCAGCCGCGGCAGGCGTGCATGATCGCCGATAAATACATTTTCGAGGAGTGGGATTGTCCGGACACGATCCAAGCGGCGTTCCGGTATCCCAACTTCGACGTGGTGTATGAGGGCATGATGAATTCCTCAATCGATGATGGAGGGCTGGAGTTCCGTGGAACAGAAGCGACTTTGAAGATCGATCGGGGAGGCTTCGCTGTTTATCGGGAGCGCATCGAGGAAGGAAAGAATCCGGTAATCACGGGTCGCAGTCCGCTGGATGGAACCATCTCGCACATGGAAAACTTTTTCGATTGCGTGAAGTCGCGGAAGGAGCCGAACGCTCCGGTGGAAACGGGAGTGGCAGCGGCGCGCGCGGGACACATTGGAAATCTCGCCCACCATCGGGGCGGACAGATCAGCTGGCCGCCGAAGGCTTGAACAGAAAATCGGGCGCGGCTCCGAACCGCGCCTATTCCCTTTGGAGTGCGATCGCAGCGGGAATAGCCGGCCAGATGTGGCTAAAGGCCTTCCTTCAGTGCGGTGGCGGCGTCGTGATTTCCCTGGCTAGCCGCTTTGTGAAACCATTTGCGCGCTTCGGAGGCGCTTGCGGGAGTGCCATCGCCGTAGAGATAACGTAGCGCGAGGTTGTACTCTGCGGCTGCGTTGCCCTGCTCGGCGGCGACGAAGATCCAGTGGGCCGCTTCGGTGCAGTTCTGAGGCACCTGACTTCCGACTTCATAGGCCAATCCCAGCGTGAGGGCGGCATCCTCGTCGCCGAACTGTGCCTGGCGGCGCACGGTTTGCATCTCGAAACGGCTGAGGTCTTCGACGATAGATTCCGACTCGAAAGCGGTAACGCGCAGATGACTGGTCTCAGGCTTCGCCGGCTCGGCAGCGACGGGCGCGGGCGCCGGCTTGGATCGCGCTTCGACCACTTGGGTTCGCGTGCCTTCGATCGCGGTTCCGATGGCTTGAAAAGCCGCTTTCACCGGGGTCAGGCTCGTGCGATGGCTCAGAAGATACGAGGCAACGAATACCAGAACGATCAGCAGTACGGTTGCGGGCGCGGCGGCTGCGCGCGTGCGTGGCGTGAACCTGATCGTGATGGCTGGTAATTTGGGGACCGGGAATCTGCCGGCGGACAAGGGGACGAGAGCGCGACTACCCGAGTTACTCGTGTCGTGTGCATTCATCATGGGTTGCTCCACGGCCGGGATCTTCGCTGGGACCGAAGCGAGAACAAACGGCGCTGGATGCGCGTCCATCGCGGCGAGCAGTGTTGCTGGCTCGTTGAGTTGAGGAACGGAAGAAGTCGCGAGTGACTTCGCGATGGGAATGGTGAGTGGTGCAAGCGGCGTGGGGACGTTTGCGGTAACTGCTTCGTACGCGCGGACAGAAGCGCTCGCGGTGATGCCGACAACGGGAGAAAGGAAATCGAGTGCGCCGGCGGTCAGTGGAGGCGAAGCGACCTGGCGCGGTAGGCTGCGGTGATTCTGTAAGACCCACGCAGCCTCAAGTAGTTTCTGAAACGAAGGAAGATCGAGAAGGAGTCGCTCATCCATAGACGAAGGGGGCACGATACCCTACTCCCGACGCAGGTAGTATATCCCACCCAACCCATCTTTTGCTTCATGTTTTCCCCGGAATCTATTGTTATATAGGGGTTTGATAGAGAAGAAAGACCCCGAGAAATAAGCTGGATTGACCCTGTTGCAGCTGCCTGTGTGCACGACGGTGAGAGTTCGGCGTTGGGCGAGGCCTTGCTGAAAACGTGCGTCTGCGCACAGCCGTCGGGTAGCGGCAATGCAATACTGCCCGGTTGGGTAGAATGGCTAAAATTCGTCCCCAACCATCTTTCTTACGGAGTAATTCATGTCGACCAAGCGAATTGGCATCCTGACGGGAGGCGGTGACGTCCCAGGTCTAAATTCGGTCATCAAGTCGGTTGTCTACCGGGGCTCCGAAATTGGATACGACGTTGTTGGCATCCGCCGCGGCTGGGAAGGATTGACGCACGTGGATCTGAAAGATCCGGCAAGCAAAACGAGGTATATCCAGCCACTCAATCGCGAGAACACCCGCACCATTGATCGAACGGGTGGAACGTATCTCCACAGTTCGCGGACCAATCCGACCAAGATGAAAAAGCTGCCACCCGTCCTTGCGGGACAGCAGTTTTCGAGCAAGCAAGCCACCAAGGGCGGCGTAACCAGTACGGTATTCGATGTGACGCCAGCGGTGCTGAAGAATATCGAGGCGCTGGGGCTGGAATATGTGGTCGCGATCGGTGGAGACGACACTCTCAGCTACGCCGCCGAGCTCGACCGACAGGGCGTAAAAGTGATTGCGGTTCCGAAGACCATGGATAACGACGTTCGGAACACCGAGTATTGCATAGGATTTTCAACCGCCATCACGCGCGCGATGGATGCGATTGAGCGACAGCGAACGACGGTTGGCTCACACGAGCGCATCGGCATTTTTCGAGTATTCGGCCGAGATGCCGGATATACCGCTCTCTACACCGCCTATGTGACATCGGTACGCTGCTGCATCCCAGAATACAAGGTGAAGCTGGAGCATCTGATTGAAATCCTGGTTAACGATAAGCGCAACAATCCCAGCAACTACTCCCTGGTGATTCTTTCCGAGGGAGCCGAATGGGAAGGCTATACCGTGAAGGAATACGGGCCAGCCGATGCGTTCGGACATCGCAAGAAGATGAGCGTAACCGAGGATCTGAGCGACGAGATCAAGAACGCTACTGGAAACGAAACGGTGGTGAGCGATCTGACCTACGACTTACGTTCGGGCAGCCCGGATTTTGTCGACCGAATGGTGGCCAGTACTTTTGCTGGGATGGCGATGGACTCGTTACAGCAAGGAAGGACCGGCCTGATGACGGCAATCAGCTGCGGTTGCTATGCGATGGTGCCGATCCCTGATCCGAAACTGGGACCGCGCAAGGTCGAGGTTGCCACGATGTACAACACAGATCGCTACCGGCCGACCTACGACCGCAAGATGGGCCTGCCGATCTTCCTGACACGAGCGTAAGCGATTACTTCTCGTTCGCGGGAGATCTCATTCAAGGCCTAACCGGGGTGCAGGCGCGCTCCAATGGTCGCGAATTACTTTAGGCTTCCAGTGTTAGTTCGTCTAGTTCGAGGAATTCCTGGATGATTGGCTCGGTGGATTTTTCCATGTCGGTGTAGGCGCCGAAGAAGATGGCTCGGCCTTCGTGGAGGAAGACGACTCGCTCGGCCAGTTTTTTCGCGAGACGCATGTCGTGCGTCACTACGATGCTGGTCAGGTTCAACTGGAGCTTGAGGCGCTTGATGAGATCGCCGAGTAGTTGGGCCATCAGGGGATCGACCATGGTAGTGGGCTCGTCGTAGAGGACGCATTCGGGGCGCGCCGCCAGAGCTCGGGCGATGGCAACCGAGCGCTTCATCCCCGTGGACAGGTCGGAGGGGAGCAGGTCGCGCATTTCCTGCACACCAACCATTTCAAGCAAGCCGTCGACGATCTGGTAAATCTGTTCCTCGCTGAGCTCGCGGGTCTCGCGCAGCGGGAATGCAACGTTCTCGCCAACCGTGAGCGAGTCGAAGAGCGCTCCGTTCTGAAAAACCATGGTGACTTTTTTGCGGATGAGTTCAAGCTGCTCTTCGTTGTAGTCGGTGATGTCCTGTCCGGCAACGATGACGCGGCCGGAGTCGGCCTTGAGAAATCCCATGATGTGATGGAGCGAGACGGATTTGCCGACGCCGCTTCGTCCGAGAATGCAGACCGTTTCGGCGGGCAGAACGTCGAAACTGACGTGGTCGAGCACGACGTTGTCGCCGAAGGCTTTGGAGACGTCGCGGAATTCGATGTAGGGCTCGGGTTTGGTTTCGTCTGCCATTGGGCTTTCGGCTTTCGGCTTTTCGCGCTTTGCTTATCGGCTTTGTCGCCGTGTTATTTCACCTTATCAAAGTTGGGTGCGGGCATCCATCAGCTTGGATGGATACCCCTCACTCGCCGCTGCAGTTACAGTTTTTGCTCAACTGGTTATATTTTGCGCAACCCAGGGGCCCCTCTTGGGCGTTCGGAAGAAAGCGAGTTCTACGGTTCGTCATGTCGTCGTCAACGAATTTCATCGGTCTCTCGCAGCGCTCAGGGTGACAGTGGGTTGTGTCCGGGGGGGAATGATGGGTTTATAGTCGGGGGATGTGGAGATCTTCGCTATGAGCTGGCATTTGCGGATTCGGATCGTGGGGACTTTGGCGGTGATGGCGACGCTTGGCCTTCCGGTAATTGCGCAGGATAGTTCCGGGAATCAGAACTGGTCTACCACCAGCCAGCAGGGGACGCCGGGTGGGGCGATTAATCCCACGCGCACGAGTGCCAGTCATTCAGAATCTGGCGGCCGGGTGACGGACAGGACGTCGGTTGAAACCATGGGGCCGGACGGGCGATACGTGCCGTACTTGGATACGGAGAAAGAGTCGGTGAAGGTGAATGACTTGACGGTTCGCACTATCGAGCGCACGTTCGCGAAGGACGCGAATGGGAACCGGACGCTGGTTCAGGAACGACAGGAAGAGACGCGGCAACTGGCGGGCGGAGAAGAAAAGATCAGCCGCACGATTTCGAATCCGGATTCGAATGGCGGCCTGCAGGTGGTGCAGCGGGAGGTGGAGGATTCGAAGCAGATCAGTGCGGGCGTGCGGATGACGAGCACGACCGTGATGACGCCGGACGGCGACGGAAAATTCGCGGCATCGGTGCAGAGCGAGCAGCGCGAGGCGAAGAACAGCGACGGAACTATCGACACGAGAAAATCGACGCGGCTCGCGGATGGAGTAGGCGGTTGGAAGGTGAGCGAAGTCCGGGAGAGCAAGACGAAACAGGATGGACCGGTGAGCAGTAAGGACGAGCGCGTGCTGCGTCCGGATGGGAACGGAAATCTCGCGGTGGTGGAGCGCACGCTGACTCACGACGATGCTGGGAGCGCTGGCGGAAAACGAGGCGCCACTGAAACGTATTCGACGAATGTTCCGGGAGTGGCGGGAGATGACAGCCTGCAGCTGGTGAGGCGCGAGACTACGGTGCAGAGAGCGGGCTTTGAAGGGGCGCAGAGCACGACGCGACAAGTGGAGCAGGCGCGTCCCGGAGCGGTGAGCGATGGACTTCAGATGACGGAGCAGGCAATCGATATCGTTCGGCCGGGCAGCAATGGGACGAGCGAAACGCGGACGATCCTGACTACGGATGCGAACGGCCAGACGGGCCAGGTTTGGGTGGATATGAGCAAGAGCAGCAAGGCACCGGCGGCGCCGGCGGAGACAAAGGCAGCGCCGAAGAAGAAATAGCGACTGATGCCGAAAGGAAAGCCCTCACGCTTCGAGCGCGAGGGCTTTCTTGTTTTACGGTGAACGAATTATTGCTTGTCGTAAACCGCGCTGTAGTTCACCTTCATACCCATGGAGTCTGTTCCGCCGATTGTGACCGTGCGGCTTTTCCCGTCGGCGGCAATGGTAATTTTTCCGGACAGCGTGGCTTTGCCGGCTTTCTTGTTGGTGAGCTCGGTGGTGTGTTCGTTAATCATCTTGTAGGAGCGCGTGTCGGCGGTGGGATCTCCAGTGAGGGGATAGTCCTTGCCATCGAACTTGCCGGTCCATTCATTGTGCGTAGGTTTGCCGTCGGCGTCGACGCCATCGACGGTAACTTTTATGTCGTCGCCTGCGGCCTCATAGACGACGGTATTGTTCTTCGGAGCCTTCGCGGGAATCTTGGATTTGGATTCGTTCAGCTTCCAGGTACCCATGTTCGGGTTGGCGGCGTGGGCGAGGGCGACGGCGAACAGACACAACACGACTGTCGTAAAAATCTTTTTTAGTTTCATTGGGGTGTCTCCTTAGAGAACCGGATATGGGACAGATTGAAGCGGCGGCGATTCTAGTCTTGCGGCTTGACTAAACACAAGTCGAAAGCTTGAACCACTGTGAACATGGAGTTTCAGGGAGGACGAACCCAAAGTCCAAAGCTTGAACCACTAAGGACAAGAGGGTTCACGAGGGAAGAACCAAAGTCCAAAGCTTGAACCACGAAGTTTCACCACGGCAAGAGCCCAAAGTCCAAAGCTTGAACCACGAAGGACACGAGGGTTAACGAAGGAAGACGCAGGGAGTTTTTGTTTCTTGTCACGACTTCGTGTCTTCGGCGGTTTGTCATTTGTGGGCATCGGCTAGTTCGTCGGGGGTGTTTAGGTTGCGGAACATCGATGGGAGAAATCCGGCGCTCTGTAATTCTCGCTCTGGGATCACTCGGGTGGTGGCGGGGTCGAACAGGGCGTCGATCTTGTAACGACTTTCCATCAGGGCTTTTTCGGCGACTGTCACGAATTCGCGGCGGTAGATGGCACAGAGAGGCTGGAGTCCGTGGCCGGCACTGGGGACGGTGACTACCGACGTTGGGGAACTGGCACGGTTGATCAGAAAATGAATGAGCGCGGGAGAGATGAAGGGGACGTCGACGGCGAGGATGAAGTTCAGGTCGGTTGTGGAGGAACGGAGCGCGGCGTGAATTCCGCCGAGAGGGCCGCATCCGGGAAAGATGTCTTCGACTACGGGGGCGAAGGCGGCGAATTTCTGGCGGTCGCCAGCGATGCGTATTTCAGGGGTGACGGAGCGGACGCAGTCGAGTGCTCTGGTAAGCAGCGTGCGTCCGCCGAGCGAGATGAATGCTTTGTCGGTGCCCATGCGGGTGCTCCTGCCGCCGGCCAGGATGAAGGCGCTGATGGGTGTGGGCATGGGGGGGATAATACTCTGCGCGAGTGGGCGCTGTTTCATGGATGGGAACGCGTGCGACCAGAATGGCTTGTCGCGCGGGCTGGGGTGGGGAATCCACAGGCTAAGTTGTTGTCCCGAATGGGGTTGAGGGGTCTCCTATTGGCGACAGTGCACGAAAGTAACCTTTTAAATGTCCGTTATTCGCGGGAAGATACCCGTGCGTCCCTGGTTCACGGACGATACTCAATGCCACAAAAAATCATGGATGTGCTGATGCTTGGGCGCTGTTCCCACGAGTTTTCCTGGCCGCGCCGTGGCAACGATGGGGACTACTACCAAGTGTGCCTGTTGTGTGCCGTGGAATACAAATACGACTGGACGACCATGCGCCGAACCGAGCGCGTCGAGCGGAAGGCGGAGACGGGAATCCGGCGAAGCCATTCGCGGGAAAAGCGTCCGTCGTGGGTGCCGCGGGCAAGGCGGTTGAAGCTCGATATTGTCTTGCGCTACCGGGTCAACAAGACCAGCACGTGGCATGAGGGAATCATCGAGAACATCAGCCAGAGCGGAGTGCTATTCAATGGTCCGCAGCAGTTGCCGGTGAATGCGCTGGTGGAAATGGTGTTCGAGATGCCGGAGGAAATTTCCGGGCAGAAGAACAGCAACGTCGTCTGCCAAGGGCGCGTGATGCGAGCCAAGGGCGCGGAAGTGGAAGAAGACTCGTCGGCGCTGGCGGCTTCGATCGTGGACTATAAGTTTATTCACTGATTTTCTACTGTTACTAGCCTCTTCACAAAACTTCGGCTTCTCTGCAACTTTCCCGTCCGCGGGCGTCAGCGCCCGCGCCACAACCGGCGGGCCCCTTCGGCTTTGCTCAGGGCAAGCTGCGGGCGCTACTCTCAATTCTGTCTTGGCGGCACTTTCTATTCTGGTTGCTGAGCTTTCGCATTTACATCTGCACGGATGCTTCGAAGCATCTAAACTGTATTCCTACCAGGGTTGGCGTACCCTTGGTCAATTACAGGAGTCGAGTCATGAAAAGAAAATCCCTGTTGGTGTCTTCATTCGCCTTGGCATCCATCCTGTTGCTCGGTGTGGGCTGCATGAAGAAGCTGGATGACGCGAAGATGTCGAGCGACATTCAGAACAAATTCAGCCAGGATTCGGGACTGGCGACCAAACAACTGACGGTGCAGGCCAACGATGGAGTGGTAACTCTGTCCGGGTCGGTGGAGAATGCGTCGCAGCGCGATGCGGCGGGTAGGCAGGCTGCATCGGTGTCAGGCGTAAAGACGGTCATCAACAACTTGCAGGTCGGCGATGCTTCGGCAGCGATGGCGCCCGCACCCCAGAACGCGGCACCGGTAACGACGCCAGCGACGCAAGCTGCGAATGACACTCCACCGGCGGAAAAACCGGATCCGGGCATGGATATGCCGGCCGACAAGCCGCGTCCGCGGGAGAAGACGAAGCCGGCGCACAAACCGGCGAAGAGTTCGAACGGCAAGCAGCAGATGGCCTCGAACGACCAGATGTCGGCACCGTCGGACTCATCGCAGCCCCCGGCGGACAATTCGGCGATGTCGACGCCTGCGCCCACACCGGCGCCTCCACCGCCTCCGCCGCCACCGAAGAAATTTATCGTCGATCAGGGCACGCAGTTGACCGTGCGGCTGGTCGATCCGATTGACAGCGAGAAGAATCAGACCGGCGACGGGTTTCACGCGACGCTGAACGCCCCGATCACGTCAGACGGAGAAGAGGCGATTCCAGCCGGGGTGGAAATTCGCGGACACCTTGTGTCGGTGAAGAGCGCCGGGAAATTTGCGGGACAATCTGAAGTGGTGATGCAGCTCGACAGCGTGTCGTCGGGTGGAAAAACGTACAACCTGCAAACGGACCAGTACAAAAAGACCGGGAGCTCGCGCGGAAAGAACACCGCCGAGAAGGTTGGAGGCGGCGCGATTATCGGCGGCATCATTGGCGCGATTGCGGGCGGCGGCAAGGGCGCGGCGATCGGGTCGGCTGCGGGTGCGGGCGTTGGCGGAGGCGTACAGGCCGCGACCAAGAGCCAGCAGATCAAGCTGGCGTCGGAGACGATTTTGAACTTTACGTTGCAGGCGCCGATTACCGTGGTGCAGGCGCAGAGCGCGGATGCGAACCGGCAGAAGCTGGAGAGCCCGCAGTAGGGCTGCAATCAAGTCAATATCAATGCGTCCCACGGCTTACGCCGCGGGATGGGTTCTTTCGCCGCTCTGCGGCTTCGGTGATGCCCCATCCGCTCTACGAATCTCGAGTGGAGTGGGGTATTCTTTTTTGCTTATGACTTTCATTACTGCGGTGGTGCATACGCATGATGACGGGCTGCGTCTGGGGCGGTGTCTGGAGACGCTCTATGCTTGCGACGAAGTGGTGATCGTCGACGGAGGGTCGCGGGACGATACTTTGCGGATTGCGCGCGAGTATGGGGCTCGCGTGGTGGCGCAGGAAAAATCCAAAGCTCCAAGCGACTATTTGTCGCGCGATGATCAATGGATCTTGTGTCTGGACCCCCGGGAGTCTTTGACCGAAGGACTGGCCGCCAGTTTGTTCGAGTGGAAGTCTGAGCCTCCGCGAGCGCACGCAGTCGCGTTCTTCTTGCGGGAAGAGACTGAGGCTGGGTGGATCGAGAACCCGGCTCCGCAGACCCGGCTGGTGCCGGGGCGATGGGCGGAATGGCAGGGGCAATTCCCTGCTCCGCAACGAGGGGCGACGACGCTTGAGGGCGAGTTGTTGCGCTTTTTCCTTCCTTAGGAAGTTGTTTTTGCCAGCATAAACGGCTCGCACACGTCACATCCGCTTGTGATCTCCATCACATTCCAGTTGCATTGCCGCGCCTAGACTTCGCTGTTGTGGCAGTTCCGGGCATTTGACGCCCCTGGAGGAGACTATGAGTGTGACGAAATTCATCAGTGTAGTTGCGATCGTGATCACGATTTCGGTTTTTGCCGGTGCACAGTCCGCTAAGACTGACGGTGGGGTGACTGTGAAGCACGTTCCGATCACCAAAACACCGTCGGAGTCCGGGAAGGCGATGTTCGATAGCTATTGCGCAGTTTGCCACGGCAAGGCTGCAAAGGGAGACGGACCGGCCGCATCAGCTATGAAAACACCGCCGTCTGACTTGACTTTGCTGGCCCAGAAGAACTCGGGAAAGTATCCAGCGGCGCATTTGGCCGCCGTCATTCGTGGGCAGGCCGAGACGCCAGCGCACGGAAACAAGGATATGCCGGTATGGGGACCGCTGTTCTCGAGCATCAGCCAGGGACACGAGGGGCAGGTGCAGCAGAGGATCACGAATCTGGTGTCGTATATCGAGACCGTACAGGCTAAGTAAGATTCAACTGCCGCGGTCAACCCCTTTAACCACGAAGGACACGAAGTTTCACGAAGGAACCTGTGGGGCTTCGTGTCTCGGTGATTAGGGTTTGGGCAAATCTCTGGTTTTGAAGCCCCTAGTCGTAACCTCCAGTCGGACAATGGCTTATTGGGCCTTGACCGTTTGGACAGTGACTTCGGTACTTAGTCCTACCTCGATTCAGCGACTTATAATCCAACCAAGAAGTGCGGTTTCGTACGTTCTTCCGAAGAGGCTAAATCGGAAGAGCGGCTGTCGCATGTTCTGACATTTACTTGGATCCCATTCTTGCATCGGCGATTTTTGCACTGGGGCTGGCGTTCGGCAGCTTCCTGAATGTGTGCATCTACCGGCTCCCGCTGGGACTGTCGGTGGTCACGCCGAGATCGGCATGTCCGAAATGCAAGAAGCCGATTGCGCTTTACGACAACATGCCGGTGGTGAGCTGGCTGCTTTTGCGGGGACGGTGCCGGCACTGCAAAGCGGGGATCTCGGCGCGCTACCTGATTATCGAGTTGCTGACGGGCGCGCTGTTTATCGCGTGCTACGGGTACTTCGGATGGACGCTGTCGACGGTGAAGTACTGCACATTTTCGTTCCTGGTGCTGGGACTGATTTTCACGGATGCCGAGACGAAACTGCTCCCCGATAAGTTGACGCTGACGGGATTGGCGCTGGGATTGATCTTCAGCCTGATTGTTCCAGTAAACGATCTGGCGGCGCAGTTTGTCGGCGGCAACGTAAATCTGCCATTCAGTGAAGACATTTCAATGCGGCTGCTGTCGTTGCTCGATTCCCTGCTGGGAGCGGGAGTGGGCGCGTCGTTTATCTACGGCGCGGGCGCGATTTATTTGCGGTGGCGCGGCAGCGAGGGCATGGGATTTGGCGACGTCAAGCTGATGGCGATGGTGGGCGCATTCCTCGGCGTGAAACAGACGGTATTCACGATTTTTGCGGCATCAGTGGCGGGATCGTTGTTCGGACTGACGACCGTGTTGATTGTCTGGATGAAGCGGACGCATCGTTTCATGAAGCGGCTGGCGAACGCGCAAGCAGCGCGGCGGCGTGCCTGGCAATCGGCGCAGGTGGTGTATCGAAATTACCAGATGCCCTTTGGAGTTTTTCTGGGAAGCATGGCGTTGATGGCGTGCTTTGTGGGCGATCGTTTGTTGCGCTGGTACGGAGGGCTTTGGTGAAGATCCTGGGTAATCCGGTGTTGGTGAGAGCGCTGATCGTGCTGGTCTGCGCCGGCTTCTTCTTTCTTCTGGGACTGATTTTCATCCGCTATTTGCGCAAGAACATCGATGAAGAAAGCACGGTGCCGGAAGGGCCATCCGGTTCGCTGGAGACGCTGCCGTTGAATGTGTACAACACCGTGATCCAGCAACTCAAGCAGCAGAAGCACGACTTGCAGGTGCAGTCGCAGACCGATCAACACCGGGCGCGAACCAGCGAGAATTTCAGCCAGGCGGTGCTGACGAATCTCTCGTGCGGCGTGCTGGTCTTTGGAGCGAACGGGCTGGTGAAGAGCTCGAATCCCGCGGGGAAGGCGATCCTTGGATTTGGCTCGGTGAACGGCATGGGCGCGGTGGACATATTCCGCGCGGCGAAGATTCCCGTAGCGAAGGCAGCCAGTCCTGATGCAACAGCGGAGGTGGCGCATGTGGTCGATGAAGTTCATGCGGTGCTTCGCGAAGGAATCAAGAAGCGGCAGTTTGAAGTGGAGTACGAGACTCCGTCGGGTGAAAAGCGGTTCCTGGCAATGACGATCTCGCAGGTTCCGTCAGTCGACGGCAGCTTGCTGGGCGTTGCGTGCCTGATCAACGATCTGAGCGAACTGGAGACGATCCGCAAGCAGCGCGAGTTACACGGCGAGATGTCGGCCGAGATGGCGCTGCAACTGCGCGTTTCGCTGACCACGATCGCCGGTTACGCGCAGCAACTGGCGAACAATAAGGATCCCGAGCTGGCAAAGCAAATCGCAATCGATATATCGCAGGAGGCCGCCGAGCTGGATCGTAATATCGGCGGATTCTTGATGACCAAGCCTGCGGCAAAGAAAGCGGCGGCCGCGGCGGCAGGACGTTAGCCGGAAAGAAGCGGACGGGGGTATCCGGCCGCGAAACCGAGTGTGGAGAAGGTGAACCTATGAACCGTATCGCAAACTGTGGAATTGGACTAGCGCTGTTTCTCGCCGTAGCCGGCGTTCCGGCGATGGGCCAGAATCAGACTCCCTCGAACTCGCAGAGTTCGTCCAACGACTCGTCGCTGGGGAATTATGCCCGACAAATCCGGAAGGATCCCGGGGCAGCGGCGAAGCCGAAAGTTTTCGACAACGACAATTTGCCGAAGGACGACAAGCTGTCGATCGTAGGAACGGCACGCCCGGCGGGTGAGGTTCCGAGCGAAGCCAAGCCGGAAGATGCGGCGGCACCGGCAGCAAAGACAGGCGAAGCGAAGAGCGACTCGAAACCGGCATCAGACGAAAAGGGTGCGGCAAATGCGACGCCCAATCCAGGTGCCGATCAAGCAGCCAAGGAAGCCGCCTGGAAGCAATGGGGCGTCAAGCTGGCAAGCCAGCAAGATCAGATTGACCTGCTGTCGCGGGAACTTGAGGTGCTGCAGCGTGAATACCAGATTCGAGCGGCGGCGATGTACGCCGACGTAGGCAACCGGCTGCGCAATTCCACCGATTGGGACAAGCAGGATGCCCAATACAAGCAACAGATCGCCGACAAGCAGAAAGCGGTGGAAGACGCGAAACAGCGGCTCGACGATATGCAAGAAGAGGCGCGCAAAGCCGGAGTGCCATCTTCAGTCCGCGAGCCGTAGCACCATGAATCGAAGAGAATAGGCGCCGGGGGTCAACCCCTGGCGCTTTCTTTTTGGCGGCAACCCGTCATTCCGGGCAATCGCGATCCCTGCCGACAATCCGACTTACTTGGGAAATCAGTACTGATATGGTCGGCTCACGATTCGTCCTTGCTCGGGGACCTGGAATTTTCATGTGCCGCCTCGCTAACCTCCCTGGTGGATTAGCGCCGGCGAGGAAGTCCCTTTGCCGAGGCCTCGGATCCAGGTGGTTCACGGAACGGTTCGACAGAAATGCGCTCGTAACACACTTCCAGCACGGTCAGATTTTCTAAACCGCCCGGCAATTGAAGGACTACGCTGTCACCCTCTGTCGACTTCATCAACGCGCGGCCCAGAGGTGATACCCAACTGATGTGGTTGCGGTTGAGATCGATCTCGTCGGTGCCCACGATGCTCACCACTCGCTCCGCTCCCGCAGCATTGGCATAGCGCACGGTCGCTCCGAAGAATGCCCTGGTCGCTGCCTGCCCCGCTCTCGGAGCTTCCGGGTCCACCACTTCCGCGGCTTCGATTCGCTTCGTGAGAAAGCGAATCCGCCCATCGATCTGCCGCAGTCGCCGCTTGCCGTACTGATAGTCGGCGTTTTCACTGCGATCGCCGTTGCTGGCGGCCCACGCCACCACCTCCGTCACGGCCGGGCGTTCCCGGGTGAGCAGAAACCGATGCTCATCTTTGAGACGCTGCAGCCCGCTCGGCGTGATGTAGTTCTTGACATGAGTCGCGGGCTCGTCCGGTTTTGGCTTTCTCGTAAATCCTTTTCGCATCTCGTAGTCTTTCGTCCTTCCAGCGCGAATCCAGCAGGTGCCCTAAATGAACGCGGATGAACGCGGATGAACGCCGGTAGAAAACACCGTAAGTTATCCGCGTTCATGGAAGTTCACCTGCGGCCATAGCTGATTTTTTCACATCTTGCAGTCCCAAGCGATCCTAGCCATCACCTCGAACCAGTGGCGGCGAAGGCATGGCGAGCGCGGAATTACTTGCGCAAAGTGCCCCAGCATCTCCTGACTAGTTGCCGGATTTTCCGGTGTCGCTACCCAATGCCCGCTTCTCGGAAACTTCTTGCTAAACGCGCTTGTCGTCTTTTGTTCCTGGTTTGCGGGAAATCAGAAGTAATGCCGTTGAGTTCGCGCTTGTGAGTGACACCTTGGCCCTAATGTAAAAGAGGTACCTGTTCTCGATAGTGCGTCACGCGATCTGCTGAACCCATTGGCTGCGCCACGCCGGCGCTTCGAACGGATCTGCGAAATACTGCGTTTCATGAACGACCTTACCGTTGCGGAACTCCATAATGCTCACCGTGAATGTCGGTCGTCCCTGGTAGGTGATCGTGTATTCCGTGATCCAGAGATCACCCCTTCCGAGAATTCGCTTTACGTTGAAGCCTGACGGCTTACCTGGGTGATGACTGCGCAAGGCCTGCAAATTGCTTCGTCCGAAGATTCGCTCGCCTGACTGGGGATAATCACAGATCGCTTCGTCATCGTAAATATCATGCTCCGCATTTGCATCGCCGACTGCCGAGGCGTGCCAGTGCGCATTCAGGGCTTCAAGTATTTGTTCTTCTTGCATGGACCGCTCCAGTCGTTTGGTTGTTCTTAGGTTCAATTCCCTTGTGCGATAAAACCTGGGACGCCAGTTTTCACGACTTCATTGAGCCTCTGCCTAGTCTGAATGCGACTGATTTCGTTAAATGCATCTTCCGGCAGCGGAGAGATGTCGAAATTCTCTCTCGCACGGGCCGCAGTTTTAGGCGTGGTCAGCAAAGCCGTGCCACGCTGCACCGCCCATGCCAGCAGGACCTGTGCCGTCGTTTTACCCACTCGTGCGGCGACTGCCGAAATGACTGGATCTTCGAGCAGCCCCGGCTTCATTCCGTGACCCAATGGGGCGAAGGCCAAAAGCACAATGCCCCTCGCCTTGCAGAATTGCAGAAGCTCCGTCTCCGGCAGATACGGATGGGCTTCGACCTGGACCACGGCTGGCTTGATTCTTGCTGACTCGTAGATGGGCAACAATTCGTTCAAGCTGATGTCCGACAGTCCGATGGCGCGGCATCGACCGCGGTCCACGAGACTTTCCATTGCTCTCCAGGTATCGAACAAAGTTACTCCGTGGTCATAGATGACATTGCCGTTTTGATCCCGGGGATCCTGCTCGTCTCCCGGTTGAAATGCAAAGGGAGTGTGAATGAGATAGAGATCCAGATAGTTAATCCGGAGTCTTTTCAGACTCGCATCGAATGCCGGTTCGACACGCTCGGGCCGATGATTGGAGTTCCACAACTTCGTGGTAACGAAGATGTCTTCGCGCGCGATACCTCCGGCGGCAAGTCCTGCCTGCAGTGCCTGGCCCACCTCGCTCTCGTTGCGATATCGTTCCGCACAATCGAAGTGTCGAAATCCCGCTTCGAGCGCCTCTCTGGTAGCACTCATCGTCACGCTCGCATCGGGAATCAGGGTGCCAAACCCGAGTGCGGGCATATGGCCGGCTCCGTGGTTGAGTGGCAGTCTCGTATTCCGAAAATCAGAAGATCCGATCATGATGACTCCTCGGCACTATCGCGCATCCAGCATTCGTACACATGAACGCGCGTTTCGTCCTTCGTTCCGGTTTGTCGTTACTCGGAGATAATTCTGCTAAAGTCAGCGTTCGCTGGGTCAGACCCCGGCGCTTTCTTTTTTGGCGGCGAGAACGGCGTTGGAGTTGAGCCTGGCGCGCAGGCGATGAATCTGCTTCACGTGATGCAATCCATGCACGAGGTGAAACTTGCACCACTGGTCAACGGAAAACGGGCCGAGGATGGGATGATCCAGCAGCTTGGCGCGCGGTCCGAAGCTGGCGGCGCAGCGGGTCATCAGCTCATCCATTTCCGCTAACTTCGGAGCAATTTCATGGATGACCTTGTCGGCGGAAATTCCGCGCGGAAGTGCGACAGACGGAGATTTCCTGCCTTCGGGCATGTGTCCGAATCCGATGACGACGAGGGAGCGCAACACGATGCTTCAAAGTGACTTTCGTGGCCAACGACTTCCCTGCTTGAATGACGCGAGTAAATCCGCGGGTGGTGCCCGTGTAGGTGAGGTACAGGTGCTCGAGGATTTCGGCGACGGACCATTTTTCAGGATCGTGCCAGGCAAGCTGTTCCGCCGACAGGCCGGTGATGCAGGAAGTGAGCTCGTGCTGCAGTCGTTGGAGATGACGGTCCATCGCGCGTCACTTACCTTTTGCGGGCTTTCGGTTAGAATGTTGCCGCGAGAATAAACACTGTCAGCTTATATCAGGAAGGGTTTCATGAAAACGGCACTCGTCTCACAACCTGCGAAATGCAAGACTTTCGGCGCATTGCTCGCAATCATGCTGCTGGCGATCCTCACGGGATGTTCTTCAGAGCCGGCTAAACCGGCAGAGCAGGCGAAGCCTGAGCCGAAGGGGCCGGAACTGGTGACGGCGCGTTCGGGATTTCAAAAAGTATATGTAGCGGCACGGGGATGGAACCAGGATGCGCGCCCGTACCGGATCGAGTCGGTTGCGACGACCGATGGCAACGGACATGACGGCAAGTGGGCAGTGTGGCGCGCTAACTTCGCTTCGGCGACCGCGCGGTCGGAGAAGGGCTATACGTGGTCGGGTAGCTCGGCCGATGGGGCTCCAGCGCGGGGAATCAATCCAGGCCACGAAGACAGCTATTCGGCAACGAATGCCAACACGCAGAGTTTCGACATGGCGTTCTTGAAGATCGACTCGGACCAGGCGGCGCAGACAGCGGAGAAGCATGGCGGCGACAAGATTCTACAGAAGACGCCGGACACTCCGATCACGTACGTGTGCGACTGGAACCACAACACGAATGAGTTGGTGTGGCACGTGATTTACGGTCCGAGCCGGGAAGGTGCAAAGTTGACGGTGGCGGTCAATGCCTCCACGGGAGAATTCATCAGGGTAGAAAAATAGCCCCGAACGGGGCTGCGGGGGAAAAGCGTAACAGAATTTGTTTTGGTGTTGCGGGCTAGCCTCTGCTTTCGTCGTTATGTTGAATGTGGGCCCGGATCTGGGAAAAGAAATTACAAAGAGCCTCGGCCGAGGTGATCGCGCGCCTCAGTGCGGAGCGCTCCCCGAAGACGGCAATCTGCTTAGGGGAATACTGTAGACGAATACGATCTGCCGCGCAGTGTGCACTCAGCAACTCCACGCTCGCTGCGGCGAGGTCGGCCTTGAGGCGTACGACGTCAATCTGCTTGTCACCACCAGACTGCATTAACGGCTCCTTATCGCTTTTGGGAATTGGACAGGTGAGTGTTGGGCGCCGCTGGGAGGGCTGCCAACGTTGGCGGCTCCGCACTACTCACCTGTAAGGTCGCTACCTTTACATTTAATATACATCGTTAATTTAACACTGTGCAAGTAATCTAATGCAGGTAAACCGGAGGTCGAGTGCCGCGTCATCCTGATCCTGAGCTGGAACAACGCATCCTGGGAGCTGCGTCACGGCTGTGGGCGCGCGGGGGCGAGAAATTGCTGACCATGCGGGCTGTGGCGAAGGCGGCGGGCACGACAACGCCGACCGTGTACGAGCGGTATCGCGATCGCGACGATATCCTGCGGGCACTGCGCCTGAAGACCAGGCGGGAACTGTTTGCGGCGCTCAACCAGACAAAGACATTGCGCGACGCAGTCCATGCCTACCTGAAGTTTGCGCTGGACAACCCACACGCCTACGAAGTTCTGTTCGACGGGGTGGGCAAGCCGCCATCCCTGCACGAGCCTTGGCCATCGTTCAACCTGATGCGCGCGCGGCTGACCGAAATACTGCCGGGCCCACCGCGCCAGCACAACCGACTGATGATCGCAATCTGGGAGTTGATGCATGGAACGGCGATGCTCATCATTCGCGGCGGATTCGAAGATGCGTTGCGAACTCAGGCTGTCCATGCATGCACTGACGTGCTCGACAACCTGGTGCGCGTGGCGTCGAGGGGAAAGGGATTCGTGCAATCGGGTCCAAAGTGGCCTTCGAGCCTGATCCTTGGACAGGGAGAACAGAGCAGCGTGGGGAACGGCGGAAGCGAGAAGAAGAGGGCGAAGGCGGGCACGCCGCAGTGGTAAGCGGGAACCTAGAATCGAACCAGGGAGAGGTTTCGCTGCAAAATTACTTGGCGGCCTTCGATGCGGCGTCGGGATTCTTAAGCCGTTCGATGGACTTCTTTGCCTCTTCCGATTCCGGCCCGTCGGGAAGAATCTTCAGGTAGGTCTCGTACTGCTGGCGCGCTTCATCGGGCTGGGCAAGCTTTTCGAGGCAGACGCCCAGGCGGAAGGTCGCAACCGCGTCGTTGTCTTTGTAGTAGAGAGCTTCGCGATAGCGGTCTTCAGCGGCGCGGTAGTTCTTGCGCTTGAAATAAAAATCTCCGATCTCGACATCTTTCGCCGCTTTGTGCGGATCCCAGGGATGAAACTCATTGGTCGCTGTGGAACCGGGAGCGGTCTCGGCATCCATCAGGATATCGGCGCTCTTCGGATGCACCTTGATGTCGTCAGGCGGAGGAGCCAAGTCGATTTGGGTGTTCTTGCTGGAGCTGGTGCCGTCTTCGAGAGCATGGGCATTGATGCGATCGGAGCGGGGTGGCGAAAGGTCGGGTTGGCGCGCGGTCGATGGCTTGGACGGGTTCGAGTCGGACTTTGGATTTTGCGCCGGTTGCTGAGAGGAACTCGAACTCTGAGCGCAGAGTGACGCGCTCAATAGCAGAAGCATCGCGAAGAGACAAGCGAGACGACAGCTCGCTGTGAGGCCGGTGAACCTCTTGCTGACCTGCGATAGCTGGGAACGACTGTGCATCACTTTATTGTAGCGTCATCCGTGAGTAGAGCGATATGCCTCAAGGCACCGGCGAGCGGTCTCGAGTTCCGGATAGCGGCTGCCCTCTTGCTCGATCAGGTAATACTCGACTCCGCCAACCGTTTCGGCGGCCTGGAAGATCGCTTTCCAGTCGGCCTTCCCTTCTCCGAATAGAACCTTGTAGCCCTTATCGGGTTCGGGAGACCACTCCTTACAATGGATGGAGCGAATGCGTCCCGGGTTGGCTTTGATCCAGGCGACGGGATCGGCTCCGGCTTCGATACATGTGCCTATGTCGAGCTGGAGCATGACGGAAGGCTTGGTATTGGCGGCGAGGACTTCGATCGGGCGCTTGCCTTCGACCGGTTTCCATTCAGCGTCGTGGTTGTGATATCCGACCTTGAGGCCTGCGGGCGCAAGCTTATCGGCGGACGCGTTGAGCTTGTCCGCGACAGCTTTCCAGCCGTCGAGGTTGGGCTTGGGATCGCTCCAGGCCTGGACCATATATTTCGATCCGAGAATGTGGTTGAGCTCGCGGGCGTGACCGATCTTGGCGTCGCTGAAAAAATCTTCATCGTTGTGCGTCGAATAGCAGTGGATGTGAAGGTCATCCATGAGCTTGCGCATCTGCTTGGCCTGAGCCTCGGTCCAATCGTAGTAAGGGGCGTAGAACTCGACGACCTGATATCCCATTTGCGCGACGGCGCGGACGGTACCATCGGGGTCTTTCTTCAGGGCGTCGCGGACGGAATAGAGCTCAAGGCCTACGGGCACGGAGCTAGACGCTGCAAAAGTGATGCCGCGGAGGGCAACCGGGAGCGCGGCGGACATCGCGAGGAAGGATCGGCGGGTTAGGGTGTGGTGTGGCATGGGTGCCATATTACGACAGGTGGCAGGGAGTTTGGTGGTGCAGGCGGGCGAGACCTCGACAGGTCTGGTGTGAGCTTGCTGAAAAACCGTTGTCCTGGAATTGTTTCGGGGTCAAAACCGCCGGTAAACGCTTGTTCTCGACAGCCATAGTTACCGCATGCGCGATCACTTCTCCGACTTCCTTACAGGCCTTGGTCTGGCTGAGTTGGGTTTTTTGCTGGTTACATCCGTCACTTCAATTGCGCTCAAAAGGAAATGTTTCTCTGGATACGGCATAGAATCAGCAACTAGGCACAACCCAATTCAAAGAACATATGTACGACCCGGGAGGCGGTTCCTTTCGATGTATCAGCCAGCCTTTGCTAAGTATTTTGCCGACCGTCGATCCGGCTCTCAACCCAGCCATCCTGCACGCTACGCCTCATGGCATCTGTGGGCGATTGCACTTGCATTGTTGTTTCTTCCGGGATGTAACGCGCTCAATCCGTTGTGCGGAAGTTCCCGGCCATCTCCCGTCATCGCTTCGTTGTCGGCGCCCAGCATTACGCTCGCCCAGGCGCAGCAAGGTTTCGTTCTCACAGTGAATGGCAAGCAGTTTGTCTCGTCTTCTGTTGTAATCATCAATGGCACGACGCTCAGCACGACCGTCGTGAGCAGCCAGGAGTTGCAAGTAACGATTCCGACTAATCTGATCTCCAGCCCTGGAACCGCGTCTGTAACGGTCAACACCCCGAGTGGCAATTCCGGCAATCTGGGATGTAGCAGTGGTGGAACCAGCAGCGCGCTGACACTCACCATAACCTAACGATACTCGCCAACTACACTCATCATGGGGTCAATGAGCGTTATCGCCCGCACTTCTAGTGAGCGATGGATTCGCTCGGTGCAAGTTGGGCGTTCTCGTTGCAGCCGATGCTGCCATCTGTTTGGCGCCCTGTGGTTCGAACTCGCTGAGTTTGGTCAGTTCGCAAGACACTGACAAACGGATAAACCTTCCGAGCCGCAATGGCACTCCAAACGGGAATAGGACGATCCCACTCCGCTCACTGGTCAGGGTCACGGCACGTTTCCGCCGAACAAACGGCGCAACCTTGTGCTAGCGCCTTCCTTGAGAAGGCCGGTCATAGGAAAATCAAAAGCCCGGCTTGATCGGAGCCGGGCTGCTTTCGGTTGCCCAACAGTACTAGGCAGCCGCGTTGGAGTCAAGGTCGAGCTTCAGGTTTTTTCGTCTAATTTGTACTAGGTAATTCACCTGAAGGGCTGCAGGCAGGCTCAGGATCATTTAACACTCACGACTGGTCAATGGGGATAATGCCTCGTTTCAACAATCACAAAAGGCGGACCTATTTACAACGATGCAACCAGCTGGAACGATCTCCCAGATCCAGACCGATCGTCAGTTTCGGTTGAGAAAAATTCCCGCTCTGCTTCGCCGCTACGGTGCTAACGTTCTTCATTGCCGGTCTCG
>CAWGBW010000004.1:0-542043 GCA_963820895.1 uncultured Acidobacteriota bacterium | reverse complement strand
CCGAAGCGGCCGGGAGAGATTTCGCAGGCAGCGTTTTTGCTGAAGGCGGAGATGATGGGATTGCACGTGGCGCTGCCGTGGGGAGACAGCGAGCGGTATGACTTTGTCGTGTGGGGGCGCGATGGGAGTGCGAAGCCGTGCAGGTGAAGGGGACGGGGCGACTGCATCGAGGAAGATAGAAGTGCAGCCTGCACACAAACGCGGAAGGGCGGCAAAAAGCGGTACACAAAGAAAGCAGATCGATGATCGCGCGCACGTGCAGCCGGTGGATGCGTGGTATCTGATTCCAATTGAAAAACGGGGCAATCCAAATCTCTCCGTTTGTATCCTAGAAGGCTTGCACAGAAGTGCGAGCAATGTAGAGCGAAATCGGCGGAAAGTGCGTGGCCAGCGGAGTTGGGAACGGTGGCTCGATGCGTGGGAGATACTCGGGGCGATGGCGGGCTCTCGCGAGCGGCCTTGAGGTCACGAATCAGAAAGAGATTGTCGAGCATGGACTGAGGTAGATGGCGGCCTGATCTTGCGAATTGACCTGGAGATGCCTTATGCAACGCGTTCCCTTCCGCAGAACTGGGCGGAAACTTGTTCTAGTCGCCGCAATCTGCCTCGTGTCTGTTCTCGTCCTTGTCCCTAACAGCGTAGCGGCGGACAACACCAAGCTGCCGACTGGCGCGCGCGGGTCACTGAGGAACTGCCCTTGCTCGGACATCGGAACTGGATTGCCATCGTGGATTCGGCGTATCCGTTGCAGACGAGCAGCGGAATCGAGACGGTGGAAACACCGACGCCGAACAACTCGACGTCGTCGCGTGGTGCTCATCAGCTTTCCAAAGCGAAGCACGTGCGACCGTGATCTTCACAGATGCGGAGCTCGAAGCTGGTTCCCGAAAGTGACGCGAAGGGCGTGACTGCGTATCGCGAGGCGCTCGCGAGTCTGTCGGCAAGAGTGGATCGCAGTCGCTGCCGCACGAGCAGATCATCTCCAAGCTCGACGAAGCGGGCAAGACATTTCAGCATCCTGGTGCTGAAAGACCAGGCTGACGATTCCATATACGTCAGTGTTTCTACGGCTTGACTGCGGATATTGGGATGACGACGCGGAGAAGCGGCTTCGGGAAAAAATGGCGGCCAAATAGTCGATTGCCATCCGTGTATTTCCAGCGACAATCCTGCCCGCGCAAAACACAATAATGGCGAGATACAATTGCCGACACTGTCGAAGCCTGCTGTGTCCATCAATGGAATCGTTTTCTCTCTTTATGGTCGCGGTAATTTCCTGCGCCGCCGCGCAAACTGGTCCTCGCATCGCGCGGTTCGACGGTAGCCCTTCCTGGTGAGTCAAATTGATTGACGATAATCGCTCGACGCTGCGCGTCGGGCAAACTGCGGGCGATTGGACGCTGATGTCCGTGATTAAGGCGCGCGCGAATCCGGCAAAGCGCTACGCAATACTGAAGACTTCGCGCATCCGGACGGGCGAATCATGTTGCGGGAACCAGCGGAGTGGAACTCGATCTGCCGAAGAGCTCTGAGCCGACGTCGCAAGATCCGTCGAAGCTTTACATGGGACACACGATCGACGAGATCCGGCAGAGTCCGCGACGGACCTGCTGGGCAAAGAGATTTTGGCGAAGAGTGGCGATACCGGAGTACGCGGACGTTGCCGGTATTTCCACCTATCGGCAACAAAATGACGACGTACAGTTTCCTCGGGAACTCCGGAGACGATGGACAAAGTTGGTTTCAACTACGGGGACGACGGCGAACTTCGATCCTGCGCCGTACTATCCGCCGATTGCGGCTATTCGGGAGAAGGGCGAGGTTCGCGACGGGTTGGTCGGAGGATATCTCCCGGTCCTGCGATTTGTGTATCCCGAGTCGGAGGGCAATTGGAGCGAGATGCTGGCATTTGCACCCGCGCGAATCTCGAATGCGAATGATCGTGTGCAGCCGGTTTGGTATCGCGTAGCACGGATTGAAAATCACCAACTGAAGTGGGCGCAATACGTGGATTCGTACCATCCGTTTCCGCCGCGCACTGACTATGAACCGTCGATTTTTATCGCGATCTTTATGAGTTGAACAAAACGTGGAAAGAAACGCTGGAGTCCGGGATGAAACTGAATGTCCCGGATGAGCGCATGGCGAACATGGCGCGGTTCGCACTGGTGCGCGAGATGATGACACGGGTTCACGACTATCCGAAGTACGGAGCAGTCGACAAAGATTACGCCGGAAGCGAGCACGACGGTTTTCCTGACACGTTCAATGTCGATACTTCCGCCATGTTGGAGTGGGGGTTGATCGATCTGGCGGGACGCTATCTCGACAACTACTCCGAGAAGTTCGTTCGCGATGATGGGTCGCTTCTGTATCGAGGCCCGGAAGTCGGGCAGTACGGGCGGATGCTGGCCGTGGTTGCGCAGTTTGTGAACTACGGCGGCGATGGGCAAATCGTGCTGAAACATCGCAAACGCATCGATGCGGTGGCGAATCTTTTGCTGATGCTGCGGGAACGCGCCAAGAAATTGCCGCACGACGATGCGGCGTACGGAATGATCGCGGGATGGAGCGAGGCTGATGCTTCGCTGGATGCGAATCCCGCGCGCTACATGCAGCCTTATTTTTCAAACAGCACCGAGGCATCCCGCGGATTTCGTGACCTGGGTAAGGTATGGGAACGCTTGGGGAGGACGAAGAACAGCGCTGAACTTTCTGCATGGGGACAGAAGTTGCAGCGGGAGGCCGCGGAACTGGAGCATGACATCCAGACCTCGATCTCGCGATCGATGCTCAAGGTGGATGACGAGAATATTCTCCCGGCAATTGCCGGAGTGAGGCAGCCGTTTCATGTAGCGGTACCGGCGGATCCGAGCGATCCGCAATTTCGTTCGTATCGCGCCTACGTCGAGATGATGGACTCGGGAATTCTTAACGAGGCGCAGGTGAAAAACATCGTGGAATACCGGTCGCGGCATCATGATGTGATTCTCGGAATGCCTGGAGCATACGGATTCAATACCGGGATCATGGCGGGATTTCTTTCGTACGGTCACGGATACGGGCTGTTTCAGCATGACATGATTCGCGAGGCGTTGCTGATGACGTATTCGGATATGGCGCATCAATACACGCGCGGATCGTGGACGGCTCCGGAGACGCGCAGCATTGTGCCGGATCAGGGAATTGCTCCCTACTGCACGCCCGCCCAACTTGTCGTGGCCCTGATGACGAAGTGGCTGCTGGTGTTTGAGGATCCGCAATCGGAAACGCTTTGGCTGGGAAAGGGGTTGCCAAGAGACTGGCTCAAAGATGGAAAAGTTGTTCGGGTTGAGGATGCTCCGACACGATGGGGACGCGTGGGATTCAGAATCAGTTCGCGAATCGCGTCCGGAAGCATCACGGCGGACGTTAAACTTCCGGCGGGATTTGCAGCGGTCGTCAATTTGCGATTGCGAGCGCCCGATGCGAGGCGAATAACGGCAGTCACCATCAACGGAAAAGACTGGGAGGATTTTGATCCGGAAGCAGAAACCGTAAAGCTTCCGGTTGGCACGGCGCGCGAATACAGCGTCGTGGCTCAGTATTGAGGGTATTTCTGGTCGAAAATTTGAATACTTCCATTTCCCTCGTGCGTTTTTGATCACCGGGACATCAATGTCTCGCCGCACTCACCTTCCGTGGCCCACAACGTCTAAAATGACTGGTCCAGCGATCAAGTCACTGAGTTCAATCCCACATCATTGGAGAAAACACCGTCATGAAGAAGATTGTCGCGATCGTCGTTTTGTGCCTGTCGTGCGCTGCGTTTGCCCAGGATCAGAAGCAAGATCAGAAACCGGCTACGTTGAAGAGCGTTCTGCTCGAGCAACTCAAGACAACGCATAACAACAAGGATTGGTTCGTGCCGACGAATGTGGCCGTGGAAGGCCTGACCGCAGAGCAGGCAAGCTGGACCGACGGAAAGGGCAACCATTCGATCGGACAACTTGCGAATCATCTGATCTTCTGGAATCTTCAGGTGCTGGCCAAGTTCAAGGGTGAGACTCCGGCAAAGTTCAGCGGGAACAACGACGAGACGTTCAACAGCTTCGACGCGAAGAAGTGGGCCGACACCGTGCAGCAACTGGACAAGGTATCGACGGATATCGAAAAATTCGTGGAGTCCGCAGATGACAAGACGATGGAGAAGATTGCGTCCACTGTCGCTCACATCGGTACGCACAACGCATATCACGTGGGGCAGATCATCTACATCCGCCGGCTGCAGGGTTCGTGGAATCCAGAGAAGGGCGTGAAGTAGCTGCGGCTAGAGCGTTACGTGCGGTGCGGTCCGGCGTTCTCACGTTCAGGTCAAAAGCCCCATCTTCCTCTTGATTTCGTGGACGCGGCCCTCAAGGGCCGCTCTTCCATCTTTGAAATCTACGACGTAACTACATTCAGTAGTAGACGTTTTGGGCGGAATCGCCATCCAAGAGCAGCTTACACAACATGTGACCTGGTTGCAGGGGGACAGGATTGCACTACTGCTCGAAGGACGCTTTCAAAATTTCACAATATTTTCTGGCGGCTGCCTTTTTTTGTGGAACCGCCGTTTGCCAGACATCACGCATCGCACCGCGCATCGCCGAAGGTGATCCTGCGATCAATACGGAAACAGCGTTTGATGTTTCAAACTTTGCGCCGGGCACGTTCGATGAGGCGACCGGTGACACGGCGGTGCAGAAAGATGCGTCGCATAGCCGGTTTGTGTCTCGCATGGTGAAGCGCGGATTGGAAGACCAGAAAGAGCTTTACCTGACTCCCTTCAAGCCATCGAATTTCAAATGGGATGCGGTGGTGCTGGCGGGAACCGCAGGTCTTCTGATTGCAGATCGGCATATCGAGAATAGTCTCCCAGGGGGCGATCACACGGTCTATCAAACCAGCTCGAACATCGCGATCGCCGGACTGGGCGCCACGTTGGGAAGCGTCTGGATTTACGGGATCAAGACAGACCATCCCCGTGCGAAGGAGCTGGGAGGGCTGGAGTTGGAAACCCTCATCAATACTTTCCTGATTTACACGCCGATGCAGTTCATTGCAGGCCGACAGCGACCGGGGGAGGGCAACGGGCACGGAGACTTCCTTCGTCATCATGCGATGAATACCTCATTCCCGGGCGGACACGCGATGTTTGCGTGGGCCATGGCGACGGTCGCGGCAGAGGAATATCCAAATTTCTGGGTGAGGACCGGAGCGTACACGGCTGCGCTAGCGGTAACAGTGGGAAGATTCCTGGGACGCGATCACTGGTCGTCAGACATGCTGGTGGGAACCGCGCTGGGAATTGGAATCGGGACTCATGTGTTTCATTCGCATTGCGATCCGGAGTTGAGCGATAGTTGCAAGCATCATCATAATAAGGTGGAGTATCGAGCTGATCAGAAGTCGCCGGAATAGCGGGATCATTCGAGCATTTTCGCGGACCCGCGGCGATTGGATCGATGACAAAGTCTGGATAACCTCAGCGCCTGAAGGCGGCATACATTCTGCACAACTTACGGCATCGCTGATGCGATGCCCTGATACGATGCGCGCCATCATGTGCGCTCTACTCGGCTACGGCGATACGAGCCCGCATCATCCCGAGCATTTACACGGGCCTACGACAGTTCGCGGCCTATTTCCCAGTGATGGCCGAAGGGATCGACTACGCGGCCGATGCGCCAGCCGTGTTCTTCAGAGACCGGATAGACTTCTTTGGCGCCGGCTTTGATTGCCTTCGCGAACACGGCATCGGGATCATTGACCGTCAGAATGATGCGGACCGTGATGCCGCCGAGCGATTCGGGGCTGAAGTTGTGATGGTCCGGAGATTCATCGCTGAGCCAGAACTCCGCGCCGTTGACTGAAAGACGAGCAACCACACTTTCGGCGTCTCCCATGCGAAACACCTCCACGGCGCCGAAGGCAGCTTTGTAGAAGTCGACGGCACGGGCACTGCGGCGAACGCAGAGCCAAGGAGCAATCGTGGTTGCGGACCGTGGCGCAGATTTCAGGCGTGATTTGCTTCGAGCGGTACGACTCTTGCGAACAGGACGTGTGGATTTCCTACTCTTCTTCTTTTTGGGCATAGGATCGCTTCAAACCTTCGATATGAATCTTACTCATCCCTAGCATATCTTTCATTACGCCCCGGATGACCATTGCTTATATTGCCCGCATAAACAATTGTTGCGCGTTGGCTTTGGCAATTGCGGATTCTCCTTGACGCTGGTGGTTTTAGCCCAGTAAAAGCACATGTGGTCCCAAATGAAAGTCTTGGCGAGGTTCTGATGAAAATGTTTCTTTCCAGCGTTTTATGCCTGGCGGGTTGTGCGATTTTTGCAGGTTCGCTTTTCGCGCAGGCGGATGGAGGATCCCTGGCATATCCAAAACCGAAAACGGTCGATCAAGTGGACGATTATCACGGCGTGAAGGTTGCCGATCCCTACCGCTGGCTGGAAGACGCGGATTCCGCAGATACGCAGGCCTGGGTCGAGCAGGAGAACAAGCTGACGTTCAGCTACCTGGAACAGATTCCGTATCGCGGACAGATTCGCGACCGGATGACGAAGCTTTGGAACTACGAGCGGTACTCGGTTCCGCAACAGCAAGGCGGACGATATTTTCTCGAGCACAACAACGGGCTGCAAAATCAAAATGTCCTGTTGGTGGCCGATTCATTGACGGCCGAGCCTCGGCTCCTGCTGGATCCAAATACTTTGTCGGCGGATGGAACCGTCGCGCTTTCCGGCGTCGCCATCACAGATGACGGCAAGATGATGGCCTACGGAACGGCAGCGTCGGGATCGGATTGGCAGGAGTGGCACATCCGGAGTGTCGATACCGGGAAGGACCTGCCAGACTTGCTCAAGTGGGTGAAGTTTTCGGGAGCAGCGTGGACGAAAGACGGCAAGGGATTTTTTTACAGCCGCTACGACGAACCGAAAGGCACCGCTTTAAAGGACGCGAACTATTTTCAAAAACTCTACTACCACGCGGTGGGCGACACGCAGGATAAAGACAAGCTGGTCTACGATCGCCCCGATAACAAGGAACTAGGATTCGGCGGCGGGGTTACCGACGACGGTCATTACCTCATCATCACGGTGTGGCAAGGCACTTCTCCGAAGAACCGCTTCTATTACAAAGACGTGACCAAGCCGAACGCAGAAGTGGTGAAGCTTCTGGATGAGGCCGACGCGCAGTACCAGTTCATCGACAACGAAGGGCCGATCTTCTGGTTCCAGACGGATTCGGATGCCCCGCGCGGCAGGGTGATCGCAATCGATACGAGGCATCCCGAGAAGGCGAATTGGAAGACGGTCGTTCCGCAGAGCGCTGACAAGCTGGAAGGATCGAACGTTGTCAACAACATGTTCCTGCTGAGCTACCTGAAAGATGCTCGCAACGAAGTTCGCGTCTACGACCTGAAAGGCAAGTTCGTGCGGAACGTCGATCTGCCGGGAATTGGAACGGCCCAGGGATTCGGTGGAAAGAGAAACTACAAAGAGACGTTCTACGCATTCACGAGCTTCATCTCGCCAACGACGATCTACCGTTACGATCCAGTAGCGGGAAAGAGTTCGGTGTTCAAAGAGCCGAAGGTGGACTTCGATCCGACGCAGTTCGAGACCAAGCAGGTTTTCTATAACAGCAAGGACGGCACGCGCGTTCCGATGTTCCTCACCTATAAGAAAGGTCTGAAACTGGACGGTGAGAATCCGACGTTGCTGTACGCGTACGGAGGATTCGATATCTCGCTGACCCCGGGGTTCAGCGTTCCGACGATTGTGTGGCTGGAGATGGGCGGCATCTACGCTCAGCCCAACCTGCGCGGCGGAGGTGAGTACGGAGAAGAGTGGCATCTGGCGGGAACCAAAGCGAAGAAGCAGAATGTGTTTGACGACTTCATCGCGGCGGCGGAGTGGCTCATCTCGAACAAATACACCTCGACGCCGAAGCTGGCAATCCGCGGGGCAAGCAACGGCGGACTGCTGGTGGGGGCGTGCCTGACGCAGCGTCCGGACCTTTTTGGAGCGACTCTGCCGCATGTTGGAGTGATGGACATGTTGCGCTTCCAGAAGTTCACGATCGGGTGGGCGTGGACGTCGGACTACGGATCGTCGGATGATCCGGAAGACTTCAAAGCGCTATACGCATACTCTCCTCTCCACAATTTGAAGCCGGGGACGAAGTATCCGCCAACGCTGATTGCGACCGCGGACCATGACGACCGTGTGGTGCCGGGCCACAGCTTTAAATTCGCGGCGACCATGCAGACGGATCAGGGCGGTCCGGCTCCGGTGCTGATTCGAATTCAGACGAAGGCCGGACACGGAGCGGGAAAGCCGATCTCGAAGATCATTGAAGAGACGGCAGACGAGTGGGCTTTCGCGGCGCACAATTTGGGTATGAGTGTGACGCTGCAGTAGGGCGTACTCGGTCCTCAGTACTCAGTATTAGGTCTTGTCCGACCTTCAACGATCCCACTTCCGGCAATGACGGCCGGAGGTGGGGTCCTGTCTCCTCTGTCCTCTTTTTTCCATGTTAAGATTCTCGAACTTTGGGCCGGATGGCTTCCTCTGCTTGCCGTCGGGCTTGCACCTCTTGCCGGAGGCTTGTCCATGCATTGCCGTTCTTTTCTTTTTCGTCTCGCTTTCCTTTCGATCGTCACGCTCCAGGCGTTGATTGCTTGTCCAACTCTGAGCGCGCAAGAGACGCTGCCGAACCATCTGACGAAGCGTGTGGTCGCCGATTATGTGTACTGGAGCAAGTATCAGACACCGGCTTACGGGGCCGCGCAGATTCCGTATCGAAAGCTGACGCACCTCAATCATGCGGGCGTGTCGTTCGATGCCAATGGTGCGCTTTCGGTCCCAACGGGATTCATCGAGCCGGAACTGATCAGCATGGCGCACGCGGCGGGGGTGAAGGTGTTGCTGCTGCTAGGCGGAGACTTCAGTGGACTGGAAGCCAGCGGCGCGAAGCAGACTCTGGTGGACAATGTCGCGGCGTTCGAGAAGCAGTACGGGTACGACGGCGTTGATGCCGATTGGGAATTTCCGGAGACGAGCGGCGACCGCTTCTTTCTGGCTGAGCTGATGGCGAAGCTGCGCGCATCGAATGCGAATTACGTGCTGTCAATCGACGCCGCACCGTGGGGTGGCTACGGATACGATCTGCAACAGCTGAAGTTCTCGCTCAGCTACGTCAATATCATGATGTATGACTGCGCCGGTCCGTGGACGCAGTACGGGCAGTTGAATTCGCCCATCTTCTGGAATCAGCATGATCCCGCGCCGTGGGAGTGCCAACCTGGCGGAAGCGTCTTCAATACGTCGAATATGTTTCTGCGGATGATGCCGGCTTCGCAGCTCAACATGGGGACGCCGTTCTATGGCTATCGCTATCTGAACATCAAGGAAGAGTTCGGGCTATGTCCGAACTCGGCGTGGACGCCGGATGAGACGTGCGATAACGCGGTCCAGAGCGGGGGTTACGGACTGGACTTCAAGCCGCTGATCAACAAGCAGGGATGGCACACGATTTATGATCCGATCGCGCTGGTCCCGTACATGCTGAAGGACGATGGGAGCGACGGATACATCACCTACGATGACGCCGTGTCCACGTACTATCGCGTGTGGTACGCAGATTGGGTCCGCGGGCTGGGCGGGACGTTTATGTGGTCGCTGGACGCGGACTATGACGGTCATTCGCAGGATTTGATGGATGCGATGTATAACGCGTCATTGAGCCACTGACGGGAGCTGAAGCCCGCTCTTTTGTAGCTGATTGGCGAGGCACTTGAGGGGCTGCTCCTCGGCGGCTCCTCGGGCTTCCATTTTCGGGAAAATGTGGGGTGGGTGCCGGGCTTTTCGATCCGAAATGGGCTGAAAAAACGATACTGCGCCCCATATGGGAAGTGAGGTTCGTCTGCCCTTCATGAGGGTTTGACCCTGCCCATCCAACGTGTTATAAATGCCCGTTTTGCGCTAGGTTGCCGGGACTGGAGCCTTAATTCTCCAGTCCATTTAGACGGCATGTGGACGAGGTGATGTCTCCACGCAAAACCCGACGCGGCCAAGCTCCAACACTCCTTAGGTCTTGCGGTGGAAGCGTGTTCGGAAAAAACCCGGTTTCTCGTCTGACGACGCGAGTATCGGGGACCCTGTTTTCCGGAATTGAAAGTACCTAAAAACACGTTTAGTAATTCCATGAAACCGTACTAATTCGGAGGATTCTTATGCGTACCTGTCTTGCCACTGCTGCGCTTTTTAGCCGCCGCATGGCGATGAAACTTTCGGCTGTGGTCGCGCTGCTTACCGTCGGCGCCGCTGCGGCTTTCGCGCAACCTGAGGGGGGCGGAGAAGCTGCGCTCAAGCTGCCGGATCTATCGCAAGTCAGCTTCTTCAATGGAGCCATCGACGGCCACAAGTTGCTGCTAGTCGGAATTCTGTTCTGCCTGTTCGGCCTGGGATTCGGCATGGTGATTTTTATGCGGCTGAAGAACCTGCCGGTTCACCGGTCGATGCGTGAAATTTCGGAACTCATTTATGAAACCTGCAAAACGTATCTGGTGACGCAGGGCAAATTCATATTGCTGCTGTGGGCATTTATCGCCGTTATCATCGCGGCTTATTTCGGCTGGTTGTCCCCGGTCCCCGGAAAATCTGTTGGCCTGACGTTGCCCATCATCCTGGGCTTCAGTCTCGTCGGCATCGCAGGAAGTTACGGAGTGGCTTGGTTCGGGATTCGCGTGAACACGTTTGCCAATTCCCGGACGGCGTTCGCTTCCCTTCCCGGCAAACCCTATCCGGTGTACCAGATTCCGCTCGAGGCCGGTATGAGCATCGGCATGATGCTGATCTCGGTCGAACTGCTGATCATGCTGTTCATCCTGCTGTTCATTCCGGGCGACTACGCGGGTCCATGCTTCATCGGATTTGCCATTGGCGAATCGCTGGGAGCAGCGGCGCTGCGTATCGCGGGCGGCATCTTCACCAAGATTGCCGACATCGGATCGGACTTGATGAAGATCGTCTTCAAAATCAAGGAAGACGATGCCCGCAACCCGGGCGTGATCGCCGATTGCACCGGTGACAACGCGGGCGATTCGGTCGGTCCTTCGGCGGACGGATTCGAAACCTACGGCGTGACGGGCGTGGCATTGATCACGTTTATTCTGCTGGGTGTAAAGAATCCGAACGTGCAGGTGCAGTTGTTGGTTTGGATTTTTGTAATGCGCGTGATGATGCTGGTTTCGAGCGCGGTTTCGTACTTCCTCAACGGGGCAATTGCGAAGGCGAAGTACGGCTCCGCGAACGAGATGAACTTCGAAGCACCTTTGACCTCGTTGGTCTGGATGACCTCCATCGTCTCGATCGCGATCACATACCTGATTTCCTATTACGTCATCCCTGACCTGGGCGGCGATGGAACTCAGTGGTGGAAACTGGCCACAATCATTTCGTGTGGCACGCTGGCGGGCGCGTTGATTCCGGAACTGGTGAAGGTGTTCACCTCGACCGAATCGCGGCATGTGAAGGAAGTCGTCAGGTCCGCAGAAGAAGGCGGGGCTTCCCTGGGAATTCTTTCGGGATTCGTGGCGGGCAATTTCTCCGGCTACTACCTGGGCCTGGCGATGATGATCCTGATGGCAATTGGCTATTACATGAGCACCATGGGCTTGGCGGTTGCGGCTGGAATGCTGGCCCCGGCAGTGTTCGCGTTCGGCCTGGTGGCCTTCGGATTCCTGGGCATGGGTCCGGTGACGATCGCAGTCGATTCGTATGGTCCGGTCACGGACAATGCGCAATCGGTTTATGAGTTGTCGCTGATTGAGTCGGTACCGAACGTGGAGAGCGAGATCAAAAAGGATTTCAATCTCACGGTCAACTTCGATCGCGCCAAGCACCTGCTGGAAGCCAATGATGGCGCTGGCAACACGTTCAAAGCAACGGCGAAGCCGGTGCTGATTGGTACGGCTGTTGTGGGCGCGACCACGATGATTTTTTCGATCATCATGGCGCTTACCAACGGGCTTACCGACGCAGAGGGCGTGGCGAAACTCTCGCTGCTGTATGCTCCGTTCTTTCTCGGCCTCATCACTGGCGGAGCGATGATCTACTGGTTCACCGGCGCGTCCACCCAGGCGGTAACCACGGGCGCTTACCGCGCAGTCGAGTTCATCAAGGCCAATATCAAACTCGAGGGCGTGGAGAAGGCG
This sequence comes from uncultured Acidobacteriota bacterium, assembly GCA_963820895.1. Taxonomy (GTDB): domain Bacteria; phylum Acidobacteriota; class Terriglobia; order Terriglobales; family Acidobacteriaceae; genus Sulfotelmatobacter. Next base: position 529,787 of record CAWGBW010000004.1, on the reverse strand, counting down.
TCGGTGGCGGACAGCAAGAAGGTGGTCGCGATCTGCACGCAGTATGCGCAGAAGGGCATGTTGAACATCTTCATTGCGGTGTTCTTCGGTACCTTGGCATTCGCCTTCGTCGATCCGTTCTACTTCGTCGGCTACCTGATCTCGATCGCGATCTTCGGCTTGTACCAGGCCATATTCATGGCTAATGCCGGCGCCGCTTGGGACAACGCCAAGAAGATTGTCGAAGTGGAGATGAAGCAAAAGGGTACTCCGCTGCACGATGCGACAGTCATTGGCGACACGGTCGGGGATCCGTTTAAGGACACATCGTCAGTGGCGCTCAATCCGGTGATCAAGTTCACTACCCTGTTTGGATTGCTGGCGGTTGAACTGGCGGTGAAGTTGGCAAGCGAACAAGGAACGACGCTAACGCGCGTGTTGGCGCTGGCATTCTTCGTCGTGTCGTTCTTCTTCGTATACCGGTCGTTCTACGGGATGCGGATTAAACAGGGCGGGGAGTAGAAAACTTGCGGTAAAGATTGACGCCATCCGGTTCGCCGGATGGCGTTTCCGTTTGTCGTTAACAGTGCAAAAGCCTTATCGACCTTCGCTCGATGGACAGCCGAGGGCGGCTGTCCCACACTGAACTTGGTTTAGTAACTCTGTTTCATCTTCGATTTCACGCTGTGTGCCAGCTTTTCGATTTGCTCTGCCTTTTTGATGGCGTCCACCGACATGACACCTTGTTCGGCTTTCACCAGGTAGTCCTTGAGCTCTTGTGTAAGTTCCGACATCTTCTCCATGTCGCGCCGGAGGTCGATTTGGCGCTGTTGGTTGGCCGCGATGGCCTGTTGTTTCTGAACATCATTGCCCGCAGTGACGGGTACACTTCCCATGCCCTGACTCTGTGAGACTGAAGGAGGAAGGTGGATCTGCTGGGCAGACGCTACTCCAGCAAATCCGAAGGTGATGAAAAACGCAACGACCAGCGCACTCATCTTCAACATACAGCCTCCTTGTGTGAAGCCCCAGAAATCCAGAGAACAGCCAATCTTGCGGGCATTATGGCGCGAAAATAGCGCTGACACAATAGGGTTGTGCGAGGAAAGAGACGAAATGCTCTACCGGCAAAAACGGCGAGCCATTTCAGAAACATGCGGCCCTTCGTAAATGATTACAACGGAAAGGTATTCAAACACGGAGGGCACGGCATCGGCCTGTAAACTCGCGCCCTCCGCAATGAAATTGTTAGCGGTGCTGCCAGTATTGTTCTGCGCGATCGTGATGAAGATCGCGATACTCGCGGCGTAGTTCGCGTCGTTCATGGCGAGCTGCGCGATAGTCGCCGTTTCTCAAGTCACGTCGGAGTTCTCGCCGGTCGTGCGCAATCTTGTGCTCATCGTGACGGATATCGCGATGCAAGCCGCGGTCATAAGCAAGGGCCGGCGCCACTCCCATCCCTACCATCAATAGAATTCCAGCAATCGCACGCTTCATATCGTTTTCTCCCATCCCCCATTCAGGGTGCTGAAAAATAAAACACCTCCCATAGGCTGAAGTTGCGGCGGGCAAACTATAGGCAAATCATGGGGAAAGATCGTGTCCGGATGGCTCTAACAAGTTGTTTCCCGATCAGCGAACCGGAGAGGATTCTAGTTCGGCCCCTTCATCTTGTCTTTCACGCTGCGTGCCAGTTTCTCAATCTCTTCCGCCTTTTTGACGACGGTCAGCGATAGTACGTTTTCGTCCGACTTATCGACGTACGTCTTCAACTCAACTGAGAGCCTCAGAAGTTTGTCGGTATCGTTCTTGAGGGCAGCAACGCGTTCTTTGGCTGCCTTTTTTTCCATCTCGTGGGTGATGCGGGCACGCGCCTCGTCCTCGTCAGTGGGCGGATTGACCCCGTGGTTTACCTGGCCGGGGATCTGCCCTGCCGGGCTTTGGGCAAAAGAAGTGAACACCATGAGCGATAAAAGGGCTACGAAGAAAATTGGACGCGATCGCACGGGAAACCTCGCCGAGAGCCGGATGCGGACTATTGCGAAATTATACTTTGGGAAAGATTTGGAAGGAAAAGCTCTAAGCACGAAGAACACGAAGGTCCACTAAGGAAGACTAAGTCCAAGGGGCGGCCGAGCACTTAGCCGGCGGGACGGCGCGCTATGAAAAAGCAAAAACCAGAGCACTGGCGCTCTGGCTTTGCTGATTCACAGAAGCTTTACAGCGCGCTCATATTTGCCAGAAACTCGCTGTTCCCTCTGGTTTTACTGAGCTTGTCGATCAGCAATTCCATGGCTTCCACCGGGGAAAGCGGGTTGAGCACTTTGCGCAGGACCCAGATTCGCGAGAGATCTTCTTTTGGAATCAGAAGCTCTTCTTTTCGCGTGCCGGAGCGCTGGATGTCGATTGCCGGGAAGACACGCTTGTCGACGAGCTTGCGCTCGAGGATGATTTCGCTGTTGCCCGTGCCTTTGAATTCTTCAAAGATCACGTCATCCATGCGGGAGCCCGTATCGATCAGGGCGGTTGCGATGATGGTCAGTGAGCCACCTTCTTCAATGTTGCGGGCGGATCCGAAGAAACGCTTCGGACGCTGCAATGCGTTCGAGTCAACGCCGCCTGACAGTACTTTGCCCGAAGGCGGAACGATGGTGTTGTAGGCGCGCGCCAGACGCGTGATGGAATCAAGCAGGATGACGACGTCGCGCTTGTGCTCGACGAGGCGCTTGGCTTTTTCGATCACCATTTCGGCGACCTGTACGTGACGCGCGGCGGGCTCGTCGAAGGTGGAGGAAATGACTTCACCCTTCACCGAGCGCTGCATGTCCGTGACTTCTTCCGGCCGCTCGTCGATCAGCAGCACCATCAGAACAACTTCCGGATGGTTCGTGGTGATCGAGTTGGCGACGTTCTGCAAAAGCATGGTTTTGCCGGCGCGCGGCGGAGAAACGATCAGACCGCGCTGGCCTTTACCGAGCGGCGTGAGCAGATCCATCACGCGGGCGCTCGCGTTGTCACGAGTGGTTTCGAGTTTGATCCGCTCCTGCGGATACAAGGGCGTCAAGTTGTCGAAGAGAATTTTGTTGCGGGCTTCGTCCGGAGACTCGAAGTTGACGGCCTCAATTTTGACGAGCGCAAAATATTTTTCGCCTTCGTGCGGTGGGCGCACCTGCCCGCTGATAGTGTCGCCGGTCTTGAGATCAAACTTGCGGATCTGGGAGGGCGAGACATAGATATCGTCCGGCCCGGGAAGGTAGTTGTAGTCGGGGGAGCGCAGAAAGCCGTAGCCGTCAGGAAGGATTTCAAGAACGCCTTCGGCGAAGATGTGGCCTTCTTTTTCGCTCTGCGCCTGCAGGATCTTGAAGATCAGATCCTGTTTACGCATCCCGCTGGCACCGGGCAGATCCAAGGTCCTTGCGATCTTGGTTAGCTCAGTGATGTTCTTTTCTTTAAGTTCAGCGATGGTCATGATTCACCTGAACCCGTGCACTAAGACGCATTCGATAGTGTCTACGGGAGATTTTTAATAGGAGGGGACTCAGGAAAGACGCAATACTGCTACCGGGCAGGAAAGGCGGGACTGGTTAAGCAGCCCGCCGTTGTGCTTCGGCTACGTTCTCTGGTTCCGACAGAATTTCTTGCCGCTCCGAGTCAGCGATGCGGTCCAGAACGCCGTTCATTGTTTCCTGGATTCTTGTGCTGGGCCGATGGAATTTACGCGTGGCCTTGGAGGCAAGCTGACACAGCATATAACGATTCCGTAAAGTCTGTAAAGCGTCAAACACACGATCAGAGCGCATGTGTCGTAGTTCTCCTTACTTTATGATTGTGGTTTTGCGTCTTCATCCTTTGCCACGGGAGGGTGACCGGAAACCCCAGAGTCCGACCTTAAGTCACTGATTCCAAGTAGGTTTTAAAGGAGATCGCGTAAAACTCACTCTTGTGAATAGATGCGGGACCGGACCCCGAAGATGCTCGATTTCTGGGTTTAGCTCCGCAAGGCAGGTACAGCAATTTGGCTTGAGAGCTCCCGGATGTCCCTTGGAACACGCTAATGTAGCCGCAAGCGCCAAACAGGTCAAGCATTTATTTGTAAAGCCTTGGCTGAATGGCTTCCAGACTCTTATTACTCTTGGTTCAAACCATTATAATAAAAGGAGTTAGAAGCTCATTTTCGAGGCGGGAGCGGCAGCGAGGACTGCCCAAAAACGTATCGCCAGCCGGACGGAGAACGGACGTAGGTGTCGCTGAACCAGACGGTGTAGTCGAAGGGCTTTCCCGAATCCGTGCCCCGCTCCCACAACTTGGCGGTGACGACGGCGGAATCTCCCCAAATGCGCACCGTGCGGTCAGTATCCTCCTGATGGGAGTAGACGATTCGGCCGGAGGCGGCTTCATCAACGAGGTCCCGCTTCGTGTATTGCTTTCCGGAGCCCGTGACCAGGACGAAATTGTCGGCCAGCAGATGGTCCATGGTGGCTGCATCATTCTTCTTTACCGCCGACTGGTACTCGGTATCTAGCGAGGCGATCAGATCTTCATCGTTCGATGAGCTTTTCGAGCTTGGGTTTGGGTTGTGAGCAGGACGAAACATGAGGTCGAACCACGGCGTCCAGGTTTTGCCGTCATCGGTGGACCTCACAGCAGTCTCACGAACTCCGCCGTCTACGCGCTTCCAGGTTCCGCGGACGTGCTCCTGCTTTCCATCTGTCGTTTGATCCGCTCCGCTCAGAACCATTTCTCCGGATTGCATCTTTCCTTCAATGATCAGGAGCGTTCCCCTGTTGGTGACCCAACTCTGGTGCCACAGTTTGCGGGACGCGTCGTAGATCGAAAAGCTCTCGCCGTGGAGGCCGTCTTCCTGGCGATAGTCCTCGTGGAGGACGCAGCCACTAAGGATGGAGTCGACCCGGGTGCGGGCAACTCTCGTTGTCAGATTCCCGACCTCGAATACGTCCCAGTCGCCGATCCAGAAGTTGAAGGCGCGGTAGTCATCGCCCGTGCAACTTGCAGACGGAGGCGTGGAGGGTTGAGGCGAGGCGGCCCATGCTGGTAGTCCGGAGAAGATGAGAGCTGCGATGAGCGCGAGCATTTGTGGTTTGCACCTGGTCATTGTGAGTGACTCTCTTTTCCGAAGGATGGTGGAGGATGGACGAAGCCGCGAACTGGGGGCATCAGGAACTCAAGGCTTTCCGTGCGAAGGCAGATTTTAGCGTGATTGCACAAGACAAACTGGACGCGAACGGACGCTGTTCCCTGGATGAGGATGGTGTGAACGGTCCGTGAGCCGCGGCAGTTTGTAGACGAGATGCGACGTTGCGATGCGCGCTCGGGTACGTGAGAAAATTTGGAATATGAATGGCGTACGGATAGATGCGTGGCTATGGGCGGCGCGTTTTTTCAAGACGCGAACGCTGGCGAAGAAGGCGTGCGATCTGGGCAGAATCTTGTCCAACGGACAGGCGGCCAAGGCGGCGCGGGAAGTGCGGATGGCGGACAAGCTCCGGATTTCGAATGATGGCGGCGATTTCGAAATCGAGGTGCTCGGGCTAAGCGATGTTCGCGGCCCGGCGTCCGTGGCGCAGGCGCTATATCGGGAGACTGAGGCCAGCCGGGAGGCGCGGCAGAAAGCGGCGGCGGAGCGAAGGGCTGCGCGGGAGTTTGAAGTTTTGCCGCAAGGGCGTCCGTCGAAGAGAGATCGGCGGAGGATTATTCAGTTTCGGGGACGCGGATAGATTCGTCGCCGTCATGTGATCATCTGAAACTGCAGGCGAGCCCGGGACGGGCTCGCGACAGCTGGCGGGACGCCGGCGCTAGTCTTGAGCTCGCTTCACCAAGTGTTTACTGCTCGCGCAGAGTGCGCATGGGGTCGATGTTGGCGGCTCGGAGGGCGGGGACCATCCCCGCGACTACCGAAACTGCGGCCAGCACGAGCGTGACAACGAGGAATACTGATCGATCAAGCGGGCTTACCTGGAACAGGATTTCACTCACCAATCTCGTGGCGAATATCGAGACGCAGACGCCTGTGAGGATTCCAAAAGCGGCGAGTATCAAGGCGCGTCGGACCACCATGCCGAGGACATCGGAGCGCGAAGCTCCCAGTGCCATCCTCAATCCGAGTTCTCGAGTTCTTTCCGCAACGACGTAAGAGAGCACCGCATACAGGCCCAAAGCCGACAAGAGAAGAGCGAGTCCGGCGAACCCTGAGATCAGGAAGGCCTCAAAGCGGGGCTGCGAGGCTTGCATGGCTATGTTATCTGCGAAAGTGTGGTAGCCAAACTCGGGCGCATCCGGGTCGAGACCAGCAGCGATCCTACGGACCGCGTTCTCATAGATGTGCGGGTCGCCCGAGACCCTCATCACCACAACTGGACGCTGATGGGAGGGGTTTTGGCCATAGGGCAGATAGAAGCGAGGCTGGTAGGAATCGAGCAGGTCGTTCGCCCTGGTATTGCCAACGATTCCGATGATCTGACGCGCGACTGTCGGCTCCGTGCTGTGCTCGAACATGGGTGTGAAGTAGCGTCCAATGGGATCTTCTGTCGGGAAATATTGGCGGGCGAAGGACTGGTTAATGATTGCCACCGGGGCCGACTTTGGATCGTTATCGTGCGGTGCGAGAGTGCGTCCACTTATAAGGGGGATAGAGAGTGTCTCAAAGTATCCCGGGGTGATTACGGTTGCTTCGGCAGCAGGCGTGTCATGAGGAGATGTCACGATGCCGGGGATCGCAACGTTGGTCCACATGGCCCAAGCGGAAGCATCGGGGCGAGGATGACCGGCGGAAACTTGTTCGACGCCGGGCAGTTCGGCGAGTGCAGGAAGGAGCTTTCTGAAAAACGCAACCTTGGTCGGAACGGGGTAGCGCTTGTTGGTAAGGGCGACATCAAAGAACAGGGTGTGCTTCGAGTCGAAACCCGGATCCAGGTGAAGGATGTGAAGCATGCTCTTGATGAGCAATCCAGAGCCAATGAGCAAAGTGAATCCAAGTGCAGTTTGCGCCACTACGAGGCTGTGATGAAGGTGGTTGCGGCGGCGTCCGGAAGTGGTGTTGGCTGCCAGTTCACGCAGGGCATCCGCCGGGTCCGCTCGGGACATTCTCCATGCGGGAAGAAGACCGAAGATGAGTGCGGTCGCCGCCGAGAGCAGCACTGCGAAGGCGAGAACGCGGGCATCGATTGTAATGTTGTAAAGCCTGGGCAGATCGTCCGGAATAAATCGAAGTGCGACGCGCAGTAGGACGACTGACAGTACGATACCGGCTGCTCCGCCGCCCGAGCCGAGGAGCAATGCTTCGACCAGAAGTTGACGCACGACACGAAGGCGGCTTGCACCCAAGGCAGTGCGCAGAGCGACCTCGGGGCGGCGTCCGTTGGCGCGAGCGAGCAGAAGACCTGCGACGTTGGCGCAGCCTATCAGCAGGAGCGTTCCAACTGCGGCGCATAAAAGCGTCAACACAGGGCGCACGTCGGAAACAGCTTCGTTCAACAATGGCGTGATTGTGACGCCGAACTTGTAGAGATCCTCCCAATTACTCTGGGCGAGGCCCCGCTGAATCGAGTTCATTTCGGCGAGGGCGAGGTGCAGGTCCACGCCCGGCTTGAGGCGTCCGACGATGGACAATCGATTCTCGTCGCGGAGGGAAGTTCCCGGAGCGGCACCCTCGGCATCAATCGAGTAGGTCGACCAGAAAAGGGCGGGCTGTCCGATGGGATAGTGAAATCCCGATGGCATGACGCCGATCACGGTGTAGGGCTCGTCGCTAATCTTGACAGTCTGACCGATCGCATCGGGCGAAGAACCGAAGTCAGAGACCCAGAGTTCATGACTCAAAATGGCGACGCGGTGTCCGGGCTGTTCCTCTTCTGCCGTGAATGTGCGGCCCAGGGCGGGCATCACGCGAAGCGTGGAAAACAGATTCGCAGAAACACGTCCGCCTTCGATGACTTGCGCGTCTTCACCATTCGCTTTGCTGAACAGGCGGCCAATCTCGTCATACGAAGCAATAGATTCGAAGGAGCGGGTTTGGCGGCGCCAGTCAAAGAAGTCGGGATACGAGGTCGGGATAGAGTCTGCGGAGGAAAGATTGTTGGACGTCACTGCGGTCGGAGATTCGAGAGTCGCAACGCCGACAAGGCGATCTGCCTCAGGAAACTGTAGCGGCCGTAACAGGATGCCGTCGACCATGCTGAAGATCGCGGTGGTGGCTCCGATGCCAAGCGCCAGAGTCAGTACCACCGTGACGGTAAACGCCGGGCTTCGGCGAAATTGGCGGATGGCAAAGGTGAGATCTTGCAGCACCGGCGCGAGCATGGCGTGATTATGACAGGACAACGCCACGCCTCTAAGTATTTCACCCTGTTCCCTGGATTCTTGGCGTGGCTTCGTTGAAGTCGAACCACGACAAAGCTTGAACCATGAAGGACACGAGGTATCACAAAGGAAATACGTCGAAAACCTCTTCGTGTCCTTTGTGATTCAAGCGTTTCTGCGTTGGATTGAGGCTCTGACGGGCGGTTGACCCGAGAGCGGCTCTCCCCTAGTATCGGCCAGTGGAAAATCCGTCTCAGTTTGTGGGCCAGACCATATCGCACTACCGGATCGTCGAGAGAGTCGGCGGCGGGGGGATGGGCGTGGTCTACAAGGCAGAGGACGTGAAACTGAATCGCTTTGTGGCGCTGAAGTTTCTTCCAGAAGAAGTTGTTCGAGATCCACAGGCACTGAGCCGGTTCCAGCGGGAAGCGAAGGCAGCGTCGGCGCTCAATCATCCGAATATTTGCACGGTTCACGAAATCGACGAAGAAGATGGACGGCCGTTCATCGTGATGGAGTATCTGGACGGCACGACCCTGAAGCATGTGATCGGTAATCGTCCGATGGAACTTGATCGCGTGCTCGATGTGGGAATCGAAGTCGCCGACGCACTGGACGCGGCGCACGCGCAAGGCATCGTGCATCGGGACATCAAGCCCGCCAATGTATTCGTCACCAAACGCGGCCACGCGAAGATCCTGGATTTTGGATTGGCTAAGATCGCGCCGAATGCCTCAACGCCCGTCAGCGAAGCCACCATCACGGTTGCCGAAGAACATTTGACCAGTCCCGGCAGCACCCTGGGGACGGTTGCATATATGTCACCGGAACAGATCAAAGGACAGGAGCTCGACGCGCGCACCGATTTGTTCTCGTTCGGCGTCGTGCTGTATGAAATGTCCACGGGCACGCTGCCATTTCGCGGCGATACGTCCGGGATCATTTTCGACTCGATCCTGAACCGCGCGCCGGTTGCGCCGGTGCGCTTGAATCCCGACGTTCCTCCCAAGCTGGAAGACATCATCACCAAGTCGCTGGATAAGGACCGCGAAGTTCGCTACCAGTCAGCAACAGAGCTGCGCGCCGACCTGAAGCGTGTGAAGCGGGATACCGAGTCACAGCGAGTACTGCTGACGGCATCGCATTCGATCCCGGCGAAGCGAGGACTCAAAGCCCGCAGCTGGATTCTGGCGGGGGTGGCGCTGGCCGTTCTCGCATTGATCGGAATCGGCGCGTACGAGTACGCTCCGCAGAAACAACGAAGCGGTAGCGGTTCGCTGAAGGCGGCGCCCGAGACGATTGCCGTTCTTCCCTTCCATGATATTTCGGCGGGCGAGAGCGATAACTGGGGAATTGGAATTACGGACGCGATCATCAGCCGGTTGACTTCGTTGCAAAATCTGGCGGTGCGACCTACGACGTCTGTATTGAAATACGCGAAAGATACGCCAGAGCCAATCGACGCTGCCAAAGCGCTGGGAGTTCAAAGCATTCTGGAAGGAACCTACCAGCGATCGGCCAACGTGATTCGCGTTTCGGTTCAACTCATCGATGGAAAAAGTGGCAACACGAAGTGGTCGCAACGCTACGATCTGCACAGCGCCGACATGTTGACGTTCGAGGATGAAGTGGCTGGCAAGGTGGTGAACGGGCTGCAGATCCAGGTATCGCCGATGGAACAGCAGTCGATCCAAAAGCCTGTCACCGACAGCATTGAGGCGTACAACGACTACCTGAAGGCGCGCGTCAATCTGAATGAATATTTCGTCAGTTCCCGGCTCGAGACGCTGCAAGAAGGTGAGCGGCTGCTGTTGCATGCGGTGTCGCTGGACAAAAACTTTGCAGATGCTTATGCGCTGCTGTCGCAAATCTACGGGTTCCAGGCTGCGAATTTTCCGGAGGGCGCTGCGGAAGCTATCAAGCAGTGCGAGATCGCGGCGCAAACCGCTTCGAGGATCAACCCGCAATCGGCAGAGGCTGTGATTGCGCTGGCGACCGCCTACAGCGAGCAGGGGCGCGAGCGCGAGGCCATTCCGACTCTCAAGAAAGCAACCTCGCTGGCGCCGAACAGAGAGATGGCCTGGCAGATGCTCGGTTATTCGTACTACTATGCGGGCCTCAACGAACTGGCCGAACAGGGTTACAAGCGCGTGCTTGAGTTGAACCCAATTCCTCCGCAGCCCCACTGGATGCATGCTCGCATGCTGATGTACATGGGAAGAGCGGCGGAAGCGGAAACGGAGATGCGAGAAGTGGTCGCCAAGAATCCGGATCAGTTCAAGGCGCTGGCGTATCTCGGGCAGGTTCTTTACTACCAGAACAAGTTGGATGAAGCTGAGACGGTATTGCAGCGAAGCATGATGCTTTCCCGCGACACGACGGATATGACCGCTCCTATTTCGGCGGCATTTCTGTACGCATCACGCAAGCAACGCGACAAGATCTCTCCGCGCATCTGGACGGAGCGTCCGGAAAAGGTCATCGACGGCGACCAGGCTTACTGGCTGGCTGGGATTTATGCGCTGCTCGGAGAACATGAGCCAGCGCTCATGTGGCTCAAGCGGACAGTAGAACTTGGCGACGTCAATTATCCGTGGTTTGAAAAAGACAAGAATCTCAACAGCCTGCGGGGTCACCCGGAATTCAAAACGATTATGGCGGACGTGCGCCAGCGCTGGCAAGCATACAAAGACGAATTCGGGACGACCCCATAGCGCCCTTCCCCGTGGTTGAAGTCAGCGCCTTCGCCACACTTCTTTGTGATTGAAATCACAGATTCAACGAAATCCTGCTTATACCGTGGAAGAGAATCGATCTGCAGACGCGGAGGCTTTCTTCCATGAGTATTGCATCGCCCATTGCCAGCAGCCGGATCCTCAATCCCAAGCTAGAACGCAAGATAATGAGCCCGGAGACGGCGGCGAGCCTGATCCAGACGGGCGATCAGATTGGAATGAGCGGGTTTACCGGTTCGGGCTATCCGAAGTCAGTGCCGCTGCAATTGGCGCACCGCATCGCGGACGCTCACTTCCGCGGCGAAAAGTTCCAGGTCAGCGTATTTACCGGCGCCTCCACCGGCCCTGAGCTCGACGGAGCGCTGGCTATGGCTGGAGGCATCCAGCTCAGGCTGCCGTACCAGTCCGATCCGGAGACTCGCAAGAGGATCAACGCGGGCGAGATGGAGTACATGGATATTCACCTCAGCCATGTGGCGCAGTTTGTTGAGTATGGGTTCCTGGGGAAACTCGATGTGGCGCTGATTGAAGTGGCTGCAATCCTGGAAGATGGACGGGTTGTGCCCAGTTCGTCGATCGGCAACAACAAGACATGGATCGACTGCGCAGACCGGGTAATTCTCGAGGTGAATTCGTGGCAGTCGATGGCGCTCGAGGGCATGCACGACATCTATTACGGACTGGAGCCGCCTCCGAACCGCAAGCCAATTCCTCTCCTGCGTACGGGCGATCGGATTGGATCGCCTTATCTCAACATACCCCCGGAGAAGATTGTCGGCATCGTGCTGACCGATTCGCCGGACCGTAACAGTCCGTTCAAGGCGCCGGACGAAGCATCGAAGCGGATTGCCGGGCACATCCTGGAGTTTCTCAGTTGGGAAGTGAAGAAAGGCCGCATGCCGGAGAATTTGCTGCCTCTGCAATCCGGCGTCGGGAACATTGCGAATGCAGTCCTGTTCGGGCTTGAGGAAGGCCCGTTCGAGGGGCTGACGTCGTACACCGAGGTCATACAGGATGGCATGATCCGGCTGCTGAAGTCGGGAAAGCTGACCTGCGCTTCGGCGACGGCCTTCTCTCTAAGTCCCGAGATGCTCAATGAAGTGAATGCGGACATGGCATCGTATCGCGAGCGGATCGTGCTGCGGCCGCAGGAGATCTCGAACAATCCGGGGATCATTCGACGGCTGGGCGTGATCGCGATGAACGGGATGATCGAAGCCGACATCTACGGCAACGTGAATTCCACGCACATCATGGGGTCACGAATACAAAACGGGATCGGCGGGTCCGGAGACTTCGCCCGCAACGGATACCTTTCGATTTTCATGGCGCCGTCATCGGCCAAGAAGGGGACGATTTCGACGATCGTGCCCATGGTGTCGCACGTGGATCACACCGAGCATGACGTGCAGGTTCTGGTCACAGAAGAGGGGCTGGCCGATCTGCGAGGCTTGTCTCCGCGTCAACGCGCCAAGCTGATCATCGAGAAGTGCGCGAGTCCTGAGTACAAGCCGCTACTGAAAGATTATCTGTCGCGGTCAGAGCAGTTGTCGTTCGGCAAGCACACGCCACATCTGCTGACCGAGTCGCTGGGATGGCATAGCAGATATCTGCGTAGCGGGAGGATGTTGCCGCAGAAAGACGAGGCCTAAAGGCCATTCCTCCTTGTAGACAGGTCGCGGCCCTGAAGGGCCGCCTTCCACAGTTCTCGAACGCGCCGTTTTCGGTCCAGTTCACAATTCGAGCGAGCCTCCTCCCCTAGCGCGGCCAGAGCCATCCGAAGGTGCCTGCTGTCAGCAGGGCGTAGACCAGTCCGTCGAATGCTTCTTTTAGCGTGAAGCTCAAGGTTTGCCCTTTCCAGATTCCGTTGCTGAGGGTTCCGAACCCATAAGCCAGGAACGCAGCTGTTCCTACCACGCGAAATACTGCCAGATAGTACGCGCCGGTTGCGACTGTGTGCGCTGTTAAATAGGCAACGAAGAAACTCACCAGCAGGCAGAATCCAAACCACAGTCCGAGGAATTTCGGCATCGCCGGCGGGCCATTGGGAACGATGGTCATCATTCCGACTGGACCCTGTTTGTACTTCTCCACCATCGCAGGAGATTTCATATCCTTGTGGTTCGTGAAGGGGAAAACGTATAGGCCTCGCTTGAGGTTTGCTGCGCGCAGCGCGGCGAGAAGACGGTCTTCATCGGGCAGGTTGCGGTAGTCCGAGCGGTGGTACGGAAGCACCATATGCATGATCGAACTGGCGACGAAGACAATGACCGCAGAGAGTACGATGGGCAACCAGAGAGCGGAGAGTGGCGTCATTGTTAGTCCTCTTTCAGGGTGAATTGAGATCCGGCGTCCTCGGGAGGCTATCCTGTGGAGCGCAAGAGGTCAACGATTTCGCGTTCTTAAGGATATGTTTCGGATATAGGTGTTCGCGCCACATCGACGGTTCCGAGCATCTAAGCGAGGACTATGACAGCCGACGGAAATCCAGCTCGCATCCAGGTGATTCATCCAGAAAGCAGCCCCAACGACCCGTTTCACCTGAAAGAGTGGCTGGGGCAACTGGTCTCAAGGCGTGGAAGCGATCTGCTGCTGGTGCCCAACGCGCCGGCCGCAATCCGGGTGGAGGGCTCGCTGTCTACGGTTGGCGAGACAATTCTGACTGGCGACGAAATTGAGGCCGCGGTACTTCCAGCGATGGCGGTTCATGCGCGCGAGGAATACCGGCAGTACGGCATCGCGGACTCGTCATACCGGGTGGAGGGACTAGGCCGTTTCCGCGTCAACCTGCATCGGGAGCGCGGACGAGCGGCGGCTACTGTCCGGGCCCTGCCATCGGTCATTCCGGCGCTTGAGGATCTGCGCTTGCCGGCCGGAGTTTCGGCGCTGGCGAAGCTTCAACGGGGCCTGGTCATTATCGGAGGTGCGACCGGCTCTGGAAAGACGACGACCCTGGCTGCGTTGGTCAACGAAATCAACCAGCACGACGCGCGGCATATCGTGACGATTGAGGATCCGATCGAATACGAGCACACGCACAATCGGAGCCTGATCGAACAGGTCGAGATCGGGATCGATGCGCCGGACTTCCCTACTGCTCTGCGCGCTGCGTTGCGGCAAGCGCCCGACGTGATTGTGGTGGGCGAGATGCGCGATTCGGAGACCGCGCGGATCGCGCTCTCCGCTGCCGAGACCGGCCACCTGGTGTTCACAACTTTGCACACGACGGATGCGGCCTCGACCGTTTCCCGGATTGCCGATTCGTTTCCCCAGGAGCGGCAGCATTCGGTACGGGCTGAAATGGCGATGGCGCTGGCAGCCATGCTGACGCAGACGCTCATCCCTCGTCGCAATGGGGGACGCGTTCCGGCCGCCGAGCTTTTGATGGTGGGATACGGAGCCCGGCAGCACATCCGCAAGAATGCGCTTCAGCATCTGCACCAGGAGATCACGATCACAAGGAAGAATGGTTCTTTCACCATGGAAGAATCGCTTTCACAACTCGTGTTTCAGCAGGAACTTCTACGGGAAGAGGCCATGACGCGGGCGTTCCATCCTGAGGATCTGGACACGATGTTGAAGGCCAAGGGATTTTAGGGCCGCAACACTCGAGGGTGATGCAGTGGCGAGCTGCGCTCTCCGGACAGCCGAGGGCGGCTGTCCCCACACTTTGTTTTCCGGTGGGCGGAAGCTGACGCCTGACGCCCCACGTCTGACGCCTGCTTCTCACGCCCAGTACGTTCGATCGAGGCTGCGGTATTGGATGGCTTCGGCGATGTGCTTGGGCTCGAGGTTCGCCGAGTTTTCAAGGTCGGCGACGGTACGGGCTACCTTGAGAATGCGATCGTGGGCGCGGGCGCTCAGGCCTTGTTGTGTCATGGCTCGTTCGAGCAGCCGTTCACAATCGGCGGACAGTTCGCAGAAGGTTCGGATGTGGCGTGACGACATCTGCGCGTTGCAATAGATTTTCTGGCGCGATGTCGCAAATCTGTCCAACTGCTTCTGCCGGGCGTTTACCACTCGTTCGCGGATCTTCGCCGAGCTTTCGGGTTCGTTAGTCGAACGCATCTCTTTGTAATTCACGGCAGGTACGTCGATGTGGATGTCAATGCGGTCCATGAGCGGGCCGGAGATTTTCGAAATGTAGCGCTGGATCATCGGCTGCGTACACTGGCATTCGCGACTACGGTCGTTGTGGAATCCGCAGGGACAGGGATTCATGGCGGCAGCCAGCATGAAACGGGCCGGGAAGGTCAGCGACATGGAGGCCCGGGCGATGGTGACAGTTCCATCTTCGAGGGGCTGGCGCAGGACTTCGAGCACATTGCGTGGGAACTCGGGAAGCTCATCCAGAAAAAGCAAGCCGTTGTGGGCCAGGGAAACCTCACCGGGCCGAGGAATCACGCCGCCACCGATGAGTCCCGCATCGGAGATCGTATGGTGCGGCGACCGGTACGGCCGGGTTCCGACCAAGCCTGTTCCCTGATCGAGCACTCCGGCGACGCTGTGAATCTTTGTGGTCTCCAGGGCTTCCTCGAAGGTGAACGGTGGAAGGATCGTCGGCATGCGCTTGGCGAGCATGGTTTTGCCCGAGCCCGGCGGACCGATCATCAGGATGTTGTGGCCGCCGGCGCAAGCGATCTCAATCGCGCGCTTGGCAGTTTGTTGTCCCCGGACGTCTTTGAAATCGACGAAAAATTGCTGAGACTCGCGTAACAGCGAATCGTGATCGGCCTTGATAGGGGCGATACCGTTGCCGGTGTTGACGAACTGAATCACATCAAGAAGCGAGCGGACGGGATACACATCGATGCCGCCGACCATTGCCGCCTCTTTGGCGTTCGCCTCTGGAACGACCATGCGGGAGATCTTCCTGCCGCGGGCTTCGAGGGCAATCGGCAGCGCGCCACGGACACCGCGAACTCCTCCATCGAGCGAGAGCTCTCCCACAAAGAGGCAATCGCCAATATCCTTCTTCGTGAGGCCGCCATACGCCCCCACGATGCCAAGAGCCATGGGTAGGTCGAAGCCTGAGCCCTCCTTCTTTATGTCGGCCGGGGCGAGGTTGATGGTGATGTGAGTCGGCGGGATGTCGTAGCCGCAGTTCTTCAGGGCAGCGCGGACACGATCTCGACTCTCGCGAACAGCGGCGTCGGGCAGGCCTACGGTATGGAAGTGGTCCTGATCGGACTTGATCCCGGAGCAGTCAACCTCGACCTGGATGATGTTCGCGTCGATGCCGTAAACGGCAGCGCTGAGAGTCTTATAGAGCATGGTTGACGCTAGTGTTTCCGGCCTTCACGAAGAGGTGTGCCAAGTCGAGCGCACTGCAGTGCCTGATCCACCAGTTACACAGAATAAAGAGTCGGGTGTGATGATCGCTGTGACGGATGTCACCAAGCCGTTGTGGAAAACCCTGTTCGTCTTCGTTTAGACATAACAATTCGCGCGGAGCAGGTTACTAATGTGTATGTAGATAGTTGCTGATGGTGTACCAAACTGTAAATAAACTGGTTGTTACATCGGAATGTAAACAATTAGGATGACACTCAATCAAGATCACTTCCTTTCATGACCCCAGACCCTAATCAACCCCAACGGGCCGCACTCCCTCAAGGAACCCTGGATCGCGAGGAATCACAACTGTGGCGATGGGCCTTGGGATTCATGATCCTGCTCGCCGTTGCCCTCGCAGGCCTGCTTTGGGAACGGCTGGAAAATATTCCCTTTCAGTTGCGCGCGATTCCTATAGGAGTGCTGATCCTGTCGATTCTGTTTGCCGTGTATGCGTACGGGCGACGGCGCGAGGTCAGTGAACTCAAAGGAGTGCTTCGAGGACTGCAGGAACATGTGGGCGCGGCGCCTTCCGAGGAGCAACTCGACCAGCTCAGCCAGGTCATCATGCGCTCGCAGCGCAACTTTAAGGAGTTGATCGATTCCTTTGACGATCCGGCATGTGCAGTCGCGTTGGATGGAACGATCCGAACCGTCAACAAGCGGGTGACCGAACTGACCGGACGTTCGTACACCGATCTCGTGGGACGAAAGATCTATGACTTGATCGAAGAACCAACTCGTGACGAAGCGGAGCGCGGACTTGGACGCTTTCTCGACAAGAAGCGATGGGCGGGGACTACGCAGTTGCGATTGAAGGGCAGTTCGCGCAATCTCTACTTTGACTGCGTCATCAATGGGATCGTCAAAGGCGGAGAAGTCGTAGGAGCGAGCGTCCTGGGCCGGGACGTGACCGAGCAACGCGAGAAGGAGCTGCGCTTTACCGAGCTGTTCGAAACCCTGCAGGAAGGCGTTTACTTCTGCACGCCGGACGGACAGTTACTGGATGCAAATCCGGCACTGGTCCGCATGCTGGGATATGAGGAAAAGGCAGATCTGCTTGCGGTCGAGCCTTCTTTGCTGAATTTCGAGTCCGGCAAACCGGTTCTGGGACACGCGCTCGATGATCGCGGAGGGATTCGCACGCGGGAAGTACGACTGAAGCGGAAAGATGGCAAGCCGGCAGTCTTCCTCGATTCGTCCCGCGCCGTATGGGACACCTCGGGAAACATCATTCGTTATCAGGGCACACTGGTCGATATTACCGACAAACGGAAGATGGAGCGGCAGCTCGCGGGAGAGGAAGAGTTCCGCCGGAGACTGCTGGAAAGCTTCCCCGACCTGATTCTTGTGGTCGATCTGGAGGAACGGTACACGTTCACCAGTTCTCGCGTGCGTGACCTTCTGGGCTATGAGCCGAAAGAGATGCAGGGCAAGAAGATTTCTGACCTGGCGGACCATTCGCCCGAGCTCGCGTCGCTCTACCATGCCGTCGTTTCGGGCGAGCAGGTTTTCGGATATGCGGAGTATGCGGCGAAGCATCGCGATGGCACGTGGCGGACGATGCGTGCTTCCGGCAGCCAACTCGTGGATTCGGAATCCCGGATCACGGGCGTAATCATCTCAGTGCGTGATATCACGATCGAGCGGAAGCTGGAGCAACAGGTCGTACAAAGCGAACGGCTCGCGGCGATGGGGGCGATGATCGGCGGCGTAGCCCACGAACTGAACAATCCGCTGACCAGCATCCTGGGAGTCAGCGAGTTGTTGCAGGACAGCGAGACCAACGAAGTCGCCCGCAAGCAGCTGACGATGTTGCAGCAGCAGGCACGACGGGCAGCCGAAATCGTTCAAAACTTGACATATTTTGTGCGGCCGCCGGCTCCCGGCAAGAGCCGGATCAACCTGAACGATGTGGTAGAGCGCACACTGAACCTGCACGCGTTCTCGCTGCGAAAGAACAACATCACGGTCGATTTCTTGAAAGATAACGCGATCCCGTATGCGTTGGGAGATCCGCATCAACTGATGCAGGTGTTCCTGAACCTGATTGTGAATGCCGAGCAAGCGATTCGCGAAGCTCGCGACAAGGGTACGCTCCGGATTCGGGTGGCGAAAGGCGATAAGGTCGTCTCGGTAAGCTTTCACGATGACGGTCCCGGCATTCCGAAGGAATACCTGTCCAGCATCTTCGATCCGTTCTACACGACGAAAAGGCCGGGACGAGGGACCGGGCTGGGACTTAGTATCTGCAAGTCGGTGATGAAAGAACACAGCGGCAGCGTGGAAGCGGCGAACTCGCCTGAAGGCGGCGCAGTGTTTACCGTGTCGCTGCCGATGGCGAAAGTGAACTAGGAACCTGCCGTCCCCGAATTGCGCAGGCACCCCTCCGGTTAGCGTTCTACCGCCATCGCGACCGCATTGCCCCCTCCCAGACAGAGAGCAGCGATCCCACGCTTCACATCGCGGCGGATCATTTCATATATGAGCGTTACAAGAACCCGGGCTCCACTGGCGCCGATTGGGTGGCCGATCGCAACGGCACCGCCGTTCACGTTGACCTTTTCGGGATCTAATCCGAGCTCGCGCATGACGCCCAGAGCCTGCACCGAAAATGCTTCGTTGAGTTCGTACAGGTCAACATCTTCATTCTTCCAGCCGGTCTTTTCCCAGATCTGACGCACGGCCCCGACGGGGGCCATCATGACCCACTTAGGCTCGACACCGCTGGTGGCTTGCGCCACGATCCGCACCATTGGCTTGGCGCCAAGTTCGCTCGCCCGCTTGGCGCTGGTAACGACCAGGGCGGCGGCTCCGTCATTCACACCCGGTGCGTTGCCGGCCGTGACTGTTCCGTCTTTCTTGAATGCCGGCTTCAGCGCACGCAGAGTTTCGATGGTCGTGTCTTCCCGGGGACCTTCGTCCTTATCAAAGATCACAGAAGCTGCGCCTTTCTTCTTGGCTGGAATCTCGACTGGCACAACTTGCGACTTGAAACGGCATTCCTTGATTGCCGAAATCGCTTTGCGATGGGAGTTCACCGCGAATTCGTCCTGCTCCTCGCGAGTGATGCCGTATTTTTCGGCGACGTTCTCGCCCGTGATGCCCATGTGGTAGTCGTTGTAGATATCCCAGAGACCATCGTGGACCATTGAATCGACGATCTGAGCATTGCCCAGACGGTAACCTTTGCGCGCCTGCGGCAAAAGATACGGCGCGTTGGTCATCGACTCCATGCCGCCGGCGACGACGATAGAACTGTTTCCGGTCTGCACCGCTTGCGCGGCGAGAGCCACGGATTTCAATCCTGAACCGCACACCTTGTTGATTGTCATGGCACCTGTCGCGGGAGACAGTCCACCGTAGATTGCGGCCTGACGAGCGGGGTTTTGTCCCAGTCCCGCCGACACCACGTTGCCCATGATGCATTCGTCAACCAGTGCGGAATCGAGGTTTGCTCGCTTGACGGCCTCACGCACAACCAATGCGCCGAGTTGAGGCGCGGTGAAATCAGAGAGGCTTCCCTGAAATTTTCCTACAGGCGTCCGGCATCCGGAGATGATGACAACATCGTCGAAAGAGGCCATGAATCAAGCTCCCGCGAAGGTTTCGCGTCTTCATTATAGATGCGCGAGCGAACATTTCGCTTCGCGACGAGGTCAATGCGAGTCGAGAGCCGAGATTCCTCTGATGAATCGATTCATTCACGATGGGATGAAAGCAACGTCGATGTTTTCAGGTTGCGAGTACGACTCGAGATGAAAAGTGAGAGCGAGTTGCGAAAAATCTTGTTGACTTTTGTCTCACAACTTCTTCCATCGTGACTTTGGTGTCACGACTTGCGCGACTCTATGTGCATTTTTTTCTTGACTTCATTTTTCAATAACTCTATACATCAACTAGTTGCAGTAAAACATCACTGCACATTTTTCCATGAAGAATGGAAGGGAGAATAGAAACAATGGCAACCAAGAAAAAGGCAAAGAAGAAAAAGAAGCATTAAGCAAGTTCAGTACGAAGTAAAAGGGGACGCCAAAAGCGTCCCCTAAGTTTTTGTACGGACAAATTTTCGAACCGAAAGCAACTCAGGAAGTCTCTTCAGGCCGATAGAATCTCCGAGCCGCACTCTGTGAATCCCTACAAATATGTAATGGCTGCCGCGACCGCGGGGGACTAGTTGCGGTTGTTCAGCGCTACCTCGACACGGCGGGGAATGCGCTTTTCTTTCTCGGGACAGAGAGTGCGGTAAGCGCAGAAGTTGCAATGAATGCCCGTCTTCGCCTTGAATATGCCCGCCGCGATGCCGCGAGCCGTGTCTTCCACTTCCTGCCGAGCCGCGATCAACTCTGATTCGTTGCGGAGGGTGATGACCGGGACATTCTCCGCGAGGTTATGGAAGATAAGCGCGCCCACCTTGTATCCCCACTTCTCCGTGGCGGCGATCGCGTAGAGCGATAGCTGGAGGCTCTCGTCGGCATCTTCCTGATCACGGGCTTTTCCCGTCTTATAGTCGACAATCGCGACAGTCCCGTCCGGACGGCTGTCGATGCGATCGATCCTTCCAACCACCAAGGTCTCGCCCACGTGGATTTCGAACGACTCCTCGGTGTGCAGGATTTGCGGAGCTGTGATCGAGCGGACAGAGCCAAGGAACTCGCGGAGTTGATTGACCCCCAGTTGCTCGTACAGCTCATGCTGGTAGGCCTCAGGGATCTTGGAGTCCAGCAGGTCCTGTTTAAAGATTTCGATCAACTCATCGTCCGACTTTGTCCGGCCGAGGCGCAAAGAATCGAAGTAAGTTTTCAGGACACGGTGAACCGCCGCACCGTATTGCATGGCAGCAGCAGGCTTTCCGGGAATCCGCCAATCCCGTTCGAGCTTGAAGCGTAGTCCACAGCGTTTGTAGGTATCGACGGCGGAAGCGCTGAGACGCTTGTGCAGGCCATCCAAGACGGGCAGTTCGAACCACGCGGTTGTGCGCGATTCGTCGGGATAGAGCGGTGAGGTTGCGGCTGCAATGTCGAGGGTGGATTGCGCGCCACCTGCCGGGACAGCGCGGAACCACTGCCCAATCGTGCGGTTGTTGATGAATTCGCGAATGTAGCCCGGAGGGGTCTTGTCCGTCTTTCCCTGACCTTCGCGGGCGTACATGCGGAGGGAGTCCCGAGCTCGCGTCATCGCCACATAGAAAAGACGGCGCTCTTCCTGCGCGTGCAGCGTTTTGTCATCGGTCTCGGTCAGGGAGTCCTTATCGCGAAGTTCACGCGGAAATGCGACGAGAGTTTCCTTGAAGGAGCACGGGAATGCCGGAGACTGCGCCCGGAGGATAAAGACGTGAGGGAATTCCAGTCCCTTGGCGCCGTGGACGGTCATCAAGCGAACTGCATTTTCAGATTCGTTTACCTGAAGAGGGATGACGCCTCCGGCCTCGCGGAAGTATTCCAGGTAGTCGACGAATTCCTCGAGATCGGTGGTCTTATTGACCTTCTTCTTTTCCCATTCTTCCCCGAAGTGAAGTGCAGCCTGCAGGATGGGAGAGGCAGCATCGAGCGAGAATTGGCGCACGATGATTTCGAGGGCAGCGCGGCCCTTCGCACCGTAGCGGCGGATCTCTTCGCGCGCGGACTGAACCGCACTTTGAACTTCTTTCCCACCCTCCACTCGATCGAGCGCGGACGATAGCGGACGGACCTGCGCCTCACGGTTCTCTCGCGAAATGGCGCGCATCACCTGGCGAAGCTGCTCGGGATTCACCTTGAAGCGGGGCAAAGCGGAAACGCGGAACCAACTCACGTCGTCTCCGGCCGAGATGACAGCGTTCAGACACGCGAATAAGTCCCGAGCCTCCGGCGTGTCGGAGACATCCATGCTTTCGATGACGAATGGGATGTCAGCCTCGGCAAGCTCCTGAACAACCTCGTCACGCTGATAGTGTGAGCGGTAGAGAATTCCAAAGTCGGACCACTTACACCTCAATTTCTTCTGCAAGTCGCGGATACTGCTGACGATGTTCGGCCCCTCCGCATCCTTGGACGTCAGAATCGTGGCCGAGACCGGCGGGTTCGGAAGCGGCACACCGGCATTGAGGGCCTCCTCTTCCCTTGCTGACTGAAGAGGCGCCCGCTGGTAGCCCAGAGCGCCATTCGCATGCCTGGAGAACGCCGGAGGATTCTCGTTGATCAACGCGAATGCAGTGCGCAGGATTGAAGAGGTCGAGCGCCGGTTCTTCTCCAGCACGACCAGCTTGGCGTTGGGAAAATCGCGATGGAATAGCTGGAATGCTTCACTGGATGCGCCCCGAAAGCGATAGATCGACTGATCGGGATCCCCGACGGCAAACAGGTTGCCATCGGATCCCGCCAGGCGGGACAGGATTTGGATCTGGGCATAGTTCGCGTCCTGAAATTCGTCGGCGAGGATGAATCGCGCGTGGGCGCGGGCTTCAGTCAGGACAGCGTCGTCATGATGCAGCAGGGCATGCGCCCGCGTGATCATGTGGCTGAATGTGCCGAGATTATCTTCCAGAAGCCAGCGCTCGAGAGTTGAGAATACGCGTGAAATTTCATGGCACCGCGCGAGGACTTCGTCATCGCTAAGGGGGTTCTTGGATTTCCCCACGCGGGGGAGCGGAATCTCTTTTCGCTCGAGCCGTTGAACGTATTCCTCGTACCGTTCCGGAGTTACGAGCTCGTCGTGGCAGCGGCTGACAAATTCGAGGAGGTCGTTGAGAAACTGGCCGATGTTGGCGGCACGGATGAAGTGCTCAAGACGCAGTTCACGAATGCGGCGGCGCAGGTAAATCCAGAGATCCTTGTCGTCGAGGACACCGAAATCTTTGTGAACACGCTTTAGGAGTTCGAGGCAGTAATCATGGAAGGTTCGGGCTTCAACGACTTTTCCGCCGAGCAGTTTGCGAACACGGCCGTGCATCTCTACGGCTGCGTTGACAGTGTAGGTGAGGGCGAGAATCTCGTCGGGGCGGGCATGGCCCTCTTGAACGAGCTGCTCGATGCGGTGAGTAAGGACAGAAGTCTTTCCGGTGCCGGCGCCGGCGACCACGAGCATCGGCCCATGGACGTGCTCGATGGCCTGCTTCTGGTTGTGATCAGGAACGAATGGAGCAGTACGGAAATTCGACTTCGACGGCGGCATCGAAGGTCAGAATACCACCTGGTGTGATGAGGAAGACTGTGCGGAACGAGGCTGTAATTGTGGCGGCTGAGCGGTCGGGCCCAGGACGCCCGCCGCACAGCCGCAGATACTGCGGCGCTACTTTCCCTTCGGGTTTGCTGGCTATTTTGCGTTTTCGTCTACTTCGAAGATTCCGAAGGTGTTGCCTTCAGGGTCGACAAAGTAGCCCTGCCAGCACTTGTTAGGCACGGCGAACTTCGGGAGCGCTACGATTCCGCCCGCTTTCTCAATTGTTTTCGCCGTCGCGTCGAAGTCTTCCACCTCGAGAGAGCAGACAAACGCGTTGGTTCCGCACTGGGGTGGAGGAGTCTTCGCCGGGCGCTGCAGCAGGCCCCCTCGCGATCCACCGGTTTCGATGGTCCAATATGCAACCGGCAAGCCTTTGATCTCGTCGAATTTCCATGCGAACACCGTGGAATAAAACTTGAGCGCTCGCTGTGGATTGTCCGCCTGAATTTCGAAATACACATGTCCGCTGTTCATATCTCGATTTTCTCGAATCGAGCAGCTTAAGGCAACCCGTCAGGACAATTCAGAGATGGCGAGCGCCGTGGCAGCGATGGCGGCGGTCTCGGCGCGAAGGATGGTGGGGCCGAGAGAGGCAGAGATCCAATTGTTGCGGCGAAACAGATTCAACTCATCGTCGGTCCAGCCGCCTTCAGGTCCAACCGCCAAGAGGGTTTCTTCGGCCAAAGAATTTTGAGCGAGAAGATCACGAAGCTGTAATTCTTGTTCGGATTCAGACAGCAGAACTTTCAGAGCGCCCGGAAGAGTTGCGGCGTCTACAAGCTTCATCGGGGCAACGATCTGAGGAACTGCTGAGCGTCGGGATTGCTCGGCTGCCTGCGCTGCAATTCTGCTCCATCGTTCCATTCTCTTGGTTGAGGCCGAGACGAGATGGACTTCCGTTCGACGGGCGATGACCGGAACGATCTTGTTCACGCCAAGCTCGGTGCATTTCTCAATCGCCCACTCCATCCGATCAAACTTGAAGATCGCCAGGAGCAGAGTGAGGTTTGGCAGCGAGACCGTGGGGACTTCTTCGGCGAGATCAAAATCGATCCGGTTGTCGGAGACGGTCACGATTTGACCACGCCTCACAACCGATCCCGCCACGATGTCGAATTGCTGGCCGACGCGGGCACGCAAGACACGCTGCAGATGATTAGCGTGTTCGCCAGTCAGGGAGGCGCGATTGTCGGAGAATTCGTCGGCGATCCAGCGGCGGCGGGTCATGAAGACTTGATGTGAGGATCAGCACCGATAGTACAGAAGGCGAGGCATAGGGACCTTTCAGAACCTGCGCCGAAACCCACATCATCCGAACATGTCTTTCACTTTACCCAGCAGGGATCGCAGGAGAGGCTGGTTATCGACCTTGGACACGACGTCGAGTTCCTGAAGCAGTTCCTTCTGTCGCTTGTTCAGCTTGGTTGGAACCTGTACCCGTACCTCGACGAACAAATCGCCCTTGCCGTGGCCGTTCAACACCGGCACACCTTTGTTGCGAACGCGGAACACAGTGTTCGGCTGGGTTCCATCGGGAACTTTGAGGGCGTGTTCGCCTTCCATAGTTGGCACGCGAATCTCCGCACCCATAGCAGCCTGACTCACGGAAATTGGCACTACACAGTGAAGGTCGTTGCCCTCGCGCGCGAAGAACGGATGATCCTTGACGTGAAGAACGACATACAGATCTCCGGCAGGTCCGCCGAACTGGCCTACCTCGCCTGCGCCTGCAAAGCGGATGCGTGTTCCGTCTTCAACGCCCGGAGGAACCTTCGCTTCCACCGTTCGCTGGCGGAGCAGTCTGCCGTCACCCTTGCATTTCGGGCAAGGATCGGTGATCACGCTGCCGCTGCCCTGGCACGTCGGACAGGTGCGGGCGATGCTGAAGAATCCCTGCTGATAACGAACCTGACCGCGTCCATTGCACGATCGGCAACTCGTCGGACTCTTACCGGGAGCAGAACC
Source organism: uncultured Acidobacteriota bacterium (assembly GCA_963820895.1). Taxonomy (GTDB): domain Bacteria; phylum Acidobacteriota; class Terriglobia; order Terriglobales; family Acidobacteriaceae; genus Sulfotelmatobacter. Next base: position 504,258 of record CAWGBW010000004.1, on the reverse strand, counting down.
GGAACCGTGGCACTCCTCGCACGCTTCATGCCGGCGCACTGTAACTTTTGATTCCGTGCCAAGGAAAGCCTCTTCAAACTCGAGCGTCAGATCTTCGCGAAGATCGGCACCACGTTGGGTACGGCTGCGACGTCGTCCAGTACTACCCCCACCACCGAACACGTCGCCGAAGCCGAAGAACTCTCCGAAGATGTCGCTGAAGTCCTGGAAGACGGTGGGATCGATTCCGGGACCTTGCGAAGCGGCACCGCCCAATCCTGCGTGCCCGTAACGGTCGTAAACCGATCGCTTTTCGGTATCCGCGAGGATGCCGTAGGCCTCGCTTACCTCTTTAAACTTATCCTCCGCATCCGGGTTATTCGGATTGCGGTCGGGATGATACTGCAGCGCGAGTTTGCGGTACGCGCTCTTGAGTTCGGTCTCGGTGACGGTGCGACCGACGCCCAATACCTCGTAATAGTCGCGTTTTGCGTTCGTCGTCAGAAATGGCCTTTCCCTATAAAAAAATCTGTGAGTTATGTCGATGCAACTCGAACCCTTAAAGTGGGCTAGCCGAGGAATCAGATAAATGTCGCGTGGCCCAGACGCCGGTTCCCTGCCTTACTTCCCGTGATTTCTAGCCACTTTAACCATCGCAGGACGCAGCAGGCGGTCCTTGAACTTATATCCCCGCTGCCACTCCTCGAGCACTTCGTGATCCGCGGCGTCGGGCGTGTCTACCATCTCGATCGCCTCGTGCACGTGCGGATCAAATTGCTCGCCCTTGGCGGGGATGGGACGCACTCCCAGCTTGGCCAGCACATCCTGCAACTGCTTGTAAATGAGTTCGATGCCTCCGCGAAATTCAGCTGAGTCCGATTTCGCCTGCAGTGCGCGTTCGAAGCTATCGATTACAGGCAGCACAGATTTGATTGTGTCGATGGTGGCGAAGTCGCGAAAATCCTGCTGTTCCTTAGCGGCCCGGCGGCGTGCGTTCTCGAACTCGGCCTGCGCGCGTGCAAGGCGGTCGAGCAGTGAATCGCGTTCGGCCTTGACCTTCGCAAGTTCGGCCTCGATTCCCGAAAGTTCTCCAGCAGCCGCACTCGAACCTTGCGAACCGCTCGTCGAATCGTCGCCTTCTCCGGCGGGGAGTTCGTGATCGACGTCCAGCCCGGTGTCAGATGATTGTTTTCCGTTTGCTTTACCCATGACTGCCTGTATTACTCCGATTCATTCAGAATTTTGTCGAACAACCGCGCGATGTACGAAACGGCGGTAATGGTGTGCTGATAGTCCATTCGGGTCGGGCCGATTACAGCCAGCGAGCCCATGACTTCGTTTCCGGCGTGAGCCGGAGCTCCAATCAGAACGAAGTTCTGCATGGACGGCAGTGCCTGGTCCAATCCGATCACCACGCGGACAGCTTCCTGCTTAACATCGAGATAGGCGCCAAGAAGCTTGACGACCTTTTCCTTTTCCTCGAGGGTCTGGAGCATCTCCTGCAGGCGCTGGCGATCCTGCTCGTCTGTAACCAGGTTAGCGGCGCCTTCAACGAAGACCACTTGCGATCCCTGCTCGTGCGCGAGGGCGCCCTGCTTGTAGAGCTGCTCAATCGAGTTCATCAGGCGGTCGTATTCGCTGCGCTCTTGTTCGATACGGCGAGAGAGTTCCGAACGCATGGATTCCATAGTCCAGCCCCGGAAGTTCTCATTGATGTAACGCGCGGCCAAATCGAGATCGGACTGCGCAAGATCCAGACGCAGCACACGATCGCGCACCAGTCCAGATCGCGTGACGAGCACCGCGAGCACCTTCTGGTCGCCAAGTCGCGAGAAGTAGACATGCTCCAGGGCGTTCTTTGGACCGCTCGTGGCAACCGTCACACCAACGTTGCGGGAGATCAAGGACAGCACGTGCGAGGTGCGTTCCATGAATTCCTGCACATCGGTAATTCCGGCAAGCGAGTCGGAAATCATCGTCTCTTCTTGAGGAGCGAGACGCGCATTCCCGGAAATCTGCTCGACATAATAGCGGTAAGCTTCCGTGGTCGGAATGCGACCGGCCGACGTGTGCGGCTGCTCGAGAAAGCCGGCATCGGATAAGTCCGCCATTACATTACGGATAGAGGCCGGACTGAGGCCTTCGCGGTTGGAGCGGGCAAGCGTTCGTGACCCGACCGGTTCACCGGTAGAAATGAAGGTTTCGACGATGGCGGTCAGTATTTCGCGTTCGCGATTCCCGATATTGGGCTCAGCGGGCATACGTAGTTCTGTCAGTTTATCTTGAACCGGGCGGCTTTCGCCGGGGGAAGAAACCGCTTCATGCTGCCTATGTATTTTAGATGCAGAAGCTTAGGTTTTGGATCAAACTTCGCGATCCTGTTGGGATTCTAGGAACGTGCAGGAATGCTGTCAAGACGGTGGAAATCCGTAATCCGGATGTAACGAGAATACTTAACCACAAAGGACACGAGGTTTTACGAAGGAATCGCGTATCCTTTTCCCGTGCTATGGCAAACAAACCTCACATTGCCGTGATCGGGGCCGGCGCTTTCGGGGGCTGGACCGCCCTGCAACTCCTAGAGCGGGGTGCGCAGGTGACCTTAATCGACGCCTGGGGACCTGGCAATTCGCGCGCTTCGTCCGGCGGAGAAACTCGCATCATGCGAGGCGCGTACGGCCTCGACCATGTTTACACCGATATGGCCGCGCGGTCCCTCACGCTATGGGCCAAGTATGAACGGAGATGGAAACAGCAGTTCCTGCACCGCTCCGGAGTTCTGTGGATGGCGTCGGGTAGCGATGACGGCTTCGAGCGAGGCTCGGCCGAAGGGCTCCGGAAAGCCAAGATCAAGTTTAAGGAACTCTCCGTCGCTCAAATGCGGAAGCGTTGGGCGCAGATCAACTTTGAAGGTATCGAGTGGGGGATGTACGAACCCGAATGCGGTTACCTGGACGCGCGCGCCAGTTGCATGGCTGTGGTGGATGCGTTCATCGCCGCGGGGGGGAAATATCGCCAGGCTGCTGTTGCTCCGGACGGGATTGAAGACGCTCGGATATCGCGGCTCAGTCTTTCCGACGGCTCGAAACTTAGAGCTCAAGGTTATGTCTTCGCATGCGGACCGTGGTTGGGAACGCTCTTTCCTCGCGCCGTGGGCGATCGCGTGAAGGCCACCAAACAGGAAATCTTCTTCTTCGGTCCGCCTCCCGGAGATTCTCGATTCAGCGATGGACAGATGCCGGTGTGGGGTGATCATCGCGGACGTTTCCGCTACGGGATCCCGGGCAGTGATCGGCGGGGATTCAAGATCGCGGATGACTCCCGCGGCCCCGATTTCGACCCCACGAATGGCGAACGCGTGATCAGCCAGGAGACGCTGCGAGATACGCGGGAATATATTGCCTTCCGCTTCCCTGCCCTGAAAGATGCACCGTTGATCGAGTCGCGGGTCTGCCAGTATGAGCAGACAGTGGATAGCCACTTCATCGTGGATCGACATCCGTCGAACGAGAACGTCTGGATTTTAGGCGGGGGCTCGGGGCACGGATTCAAGCACGGCCCCGCAGTCGGGGAGATGATGGCGGACCTGATACTCGGTGATCGCGAACCGAACCCGATCTGGCGGCTGAATCGCTTCCCGCGCACTGGAATTGCCTAGGTCCTTCGCTTTCGCTCCGGATGACAGATCAAAAGGCTAAACACCGGGGACACAGCGTTTCACAGCGATTGCATTCTGTAATCGTCTGTGTTTGAGACCTTTTAGCCTTGGATTCTCTACTGGATCTGAATCACGCTGCCTGGCGCGTTGGCTCTGATTTCGGTGACTCGGTCCACAACTTTATGTGCAAATTCGTAGATGGACTTCGCATGCGGGGAATTCTCACCATCCAAAACAATCGGCTTGCCGCCATCACCGGATTTGCGGACTTCGGGATCGAGCGCAATGTTTCCGAGAAACGGTACGTCGTAACGCTTTGCCATCAGTTCCACGCCGCCGCGAGAAAAAATATCGACTTCGTGCGAGCAATGCGGGCATACGAAGTAGCTCATGTTCTCGACGACGCCTGCAATATCGACCTTCATCTGGCGAAACATTTCGATTGCCTTGCGCGCGTCCTGCAGCGAAACGTCCGAAGGGGTGGAAACCACGACCGCTCCAGTCAGCGGAACCGTTTGCACGAGCGATAGAGCGACGTCACCAGTGCCCGGCGGCAGATCGACCACCATGTAATCCAGCTTGCCCCATTCGACAAGGCCGAGAAACTGACGGATGATCTGATGCAACATCGGTCCGCGCCAAATGACAGGCTTGTCGCCCGGATTGAGAAATCCGACCGAGATGACTTTTAGTCCGAAGGCTTCAATGGGCTCGATGCGATTTTCGCCAATCATGCGCGGCTGCGCATTCGTGCCCAGCATCAGCGGGACATTGGGACCATAAACATCGGCATCAAGCAAGCCCACTTTGTGTCCCATCTTGGCGAGCGCGACGGCCAAATTTACCGACAGCGTGGTCTTGCCAACCCCGCCCTTGCCCGACCCGACGGCGATGATGGCGTCCACTCCGGGCAGTGGTTGCGGCCCCGGCTGCGCGGGACCCGGCCCGTGCTGATGCGGCGTATGTGCGTTCAAAGGATCACACTCCAGAGAGGAATTCGGAAGATAAGGAAGAAGCTCAAAGATCAAAGATCGATTATACAGGCTGCGCACGGGTCCATCGGTTCTGGTCCTCCAAGTCTCAACCGAAACCGCCTCGAGCAGGCACGGTTTGTGACATCACCTGATGCGATAATTGATGCTACAATCTCTCATGCGAACCACACTTTGCCTCGATGACGAACTCGTACGAATCGCCCAGGAATATACGGGAGTAGCTGAAAAAACAGCTTTGATTCGTGAAGCGCTCAAGGCCCTGATCGAGCGCGAAGCCGCCCGGAGATTGGCGTCGTTGGGAGGATCAATGCCCAGATTGCAGAATGTTCCCCGTCGGGGGCGGCAAGGTTGATCCTCGCGGATACTTCTGTCTGGATCGACCACTTTCGTGCGGGAAACAAGGAGATGCAGAAGGCCCTGAGCCAAGGCGAAATTTTGACTCATCCCTGGATTGTTGCCGAACTTGCTTTGGGATCGCTCCGCGACCGTAAGAAAACATTGGAACTGCTTGATGTGTTACCTCGCGTACGCGTGGCCCGGACGGACGAACTACGACTCATGATCGAGGCGCGGCGACTGTACAGCCTCGGCATTGGATTGACCGATGCGCACTTGATTGCCTCTACCTTCCTCACTCCGCCGACTCTGCTGTGGACAAAAGATCATCGGCTTCGTAAGGTCGCCGAGGCTCTGGGGCTGCACGCCAGCTTGCCTTAGCGTAAGCAGATATTTCAGGAAACTTCGAGGCTCATTTGAGCAGGATGCGGAACGCGTACGCGAACTTCCCCGGACTCGGTTCTGGCAGTTGAATGTGCAGGGCATCGTCGCGCTGTTCAAATCCCATCTTCGCATCGGAGCCGAGCAAGTCGACGGAAGCGGGTGAGAAAATCATTCACCACAAAGGACTCGAAGTTCCACGGAGGAATACTTTCACCGCCAACGGCTCGCTCAATAGCCTTCGCCTTCCAGCCGCACTTTGCCTTTGAACATGCGGAATAGGAAGAAGAAATAACCGAGAGCGAGGATCATCCCGGGTATCCACCAGATAAGGCCGACAGACAGGCCGTGTGCGCCAGCCGCGGAGTTATAGATGGTCAGGCTGCGGGCGGGATCGGTGCTAGCCGGAAGAACCACAGGGTAGAGTGCGAAGGCCGCTCCGACCAGCATCCCGACAATGTAGAACGCTGAGGCCACGAACGCAACCTTCTCAGATCGCTTAATCATAGCGTGCATCATGACGGCCAGCGAGCCGAACACGATGACGGGAACAAGAAATCCGATGGAGTGATGCTTGTAGTTGTCGAGCACGCTGGGACGGATAGCGACGGTTGCGATCAATCCGACGAAGGTCAGGAGAAGTTGCACCGGCCATGACCACATGGCCGTGGTGCGAGCGCGGCGGTTCAGATCGTTTTCCGTTTTCGTGGCGACATAAAGCGCTCCGTGAACGGTGAGCGTGACCAAGGCGATCACCCCGGTGAGCACCGTGTACCAATCGAGGATGCCATTGTCAGTGCCAACCCGGAAGTTCGTCCAAAGCGGCTCGAAGAAATATTGATCGGGGCCGAGAGGGACACCGCGAACGACGTTGCCGAGAGCCGCGCCAAAGAAGATACAGAGGAGCAAACTTGATACGGAAAAGATCACGTCGAAGAATCCGCGCCAGACGGGATTTTCCATGTGCGATCCCAGCTCGATCCCCATCCCGCGCAGCATCAGAAGCCACAGCACCATCATCAGCGGGAGGTAGAAGCCGCTGAAACTGGAGGCATAGAGCAGGGGGAAGGCAAAGTAGAGGGTGCCACCAGCCGACAGCAGCCAGACTTCGTTGCCGTCCCAGACAGGGCCAATGGAGCGCATGATGGCGCGGCGCTCCCCCGAGGTACGGGCGGCGGCGAGATAGATGACACCTGCGCCAAGATCGAACCCGTCGAGTACAACGTAGGCAGCAACCATGACTGCGACGATCATGAACCAGAGTGTTTCCATAATTCCCTCATTGCTCTGTGACGGCGGGACGCCAACGCTACTTCACGCCTCTATTCTCGATCCCGCACAACTTTTAGGCGCGTTACTCGTGTCCGGAGGCACTTTCCACTTCTGGGCCTCGCTCGATTTCGCGGCGGACCAGGAACAGAAAAAAGATACCCAGGACCGTGTACATGCCCATGAATCCCAGCAGCGTGAACATGGCGTTTCCAGCCGAAACCGTTTTCGAGAAGCCGTCGACGGTCCGCATTAACGCATAGACCAGCCAGGGTTGGCGGCCAATCTCGGCGGTGATCCATCCCGCGGTATTGGCGATGTAAGGAAATGGCAGCGCAAGCATCAGGATCCAGAGCATCCAGCGGCTGGAAGAAAGTTTCCCGCGCCACAACAGAAGCGCGGCGATCACCATGATGGCGATGAAGACGGTGCCCAGGCCCACCATGATGTGGTAACTGAAATAGAGAAGTTCTATATTCGTCGGCCACTGATCTTCCGGAAACGCATCCAGGCCCTTCACTTTCGCCTTCCATACCCGGTAGGTCAGAAAGCTCAATGCGTTGGGGATCAGGATGGGATTGTCGATCTTGCGCTGGCTGACGTTCGGTTGTCCGATCAATACGAGCGGAGCGCCGGGCTGACTCTCAAAGAGAGCCTCCATGGCGGCGAGGGTTACCGGTTGGTGTTCCGCAATCATTCGTCCCTGACCGTCGCCGGTGGGAAAGAGTTGCAGAATGCTGAAAATCAGACCCGCGATGACGCCGACACGCAAAAAAATGCGTCCGTACTTCTCGAATTGTCCCCAGAGCAGGTAGAACGCGCCAATGGAAGCCATTACAAATGCGCCCGTGACCACTGCGCCGCTCATGTTGTGCGCATATTGCCACCACGCCCACGGATTCAGCACCAAAGCCCAGAAGCTTGAAAGCTGCACCGCCCCGTTCGCACCCTGCTCGTAGCCGACGGGATGTTGCATCCAGGCATCGGTGGCGATGATGAAGAACCCGCTGAGCCACGATCCTAGGAAAACTGCTACAGCGGACCACCAGTGTCCGCGGGGTCCAAGACGCTTTTCGCCATACAGGAACAGGCCAAGAAACGCCGATTCCATGAAAAATGCGAACATTCCTTCCATGGCTAAAGTCTGGCCTATGACTCCACCGGCGAACCGTGAGAAGTGAGACCAGTTCGTGCCGAACTGAAATTCCATGGGAATGCCGGTGACCACACCGAGCACGAAGTTGATACCGAAAATCCGCGCCCAGAATTTTGCGGCGCGGTTGTAGGCCTCATCCTGACGCCGCAGAGCAAGCGTTTTGAGAATAACGATGAGCGGCGCGAGCCCCATCGTCAACTGCGGAAACAGATAATGAAACGTGACCGTGAAGGCAAAATGAAGGCGGTGAACTAAAAGGGCGCTTTCCATGAAGACCTCAAGCGAACAGACTATCGAGCGTCTGGAGGTTCACTAAGTGATTGGGATCACAGTTCGATGTGAAATTCAGCACAGCTTGCGGCGGCGAGCCAACTCCGAACGACGGATCTCGCGGCGTCTGCCCGCATCTTCGTAGCGGTGTTGCTGGTCCTCGGTTTCCGGAATGACCGGGGCAACTTTCTTGCGATTCCCTGCACCGTCGATGGCTACGAACGTCAGATACGCCGACGCGACGTGCTGCGCGGTGTCTGCGATGTAGTTTTCGACATAGACCTTGACTCCAACTTCCATCGAGGTCTGAAACACGCGGTTCACCGACGAGCGGAGGATGACCAGATCGCCCACTCGCACCGGCACCAGAAAATCAATATGGTCCACTGAGGCCGTCACCACGTAGTTGCGAGAGTGACGATGAGCGGCCATGGCGCCGGCAAGATCGATCCAGTGCATGAGCCGTCCGCCGAGCAGGGCGCCTAGAGGGTTGGCGTCGTTCGGCAGGACGATCTCTGCCATCTCGGATTGTGAATCACGAACGGGACGAGGAGTGGAGTTGTCTTCTGACAGGTTCATGTTTTGATCACGCGCAGACAGTTTTCCTTCTCACGCCTTCTTCTTGAGGTACGACTCCAGAAAGCACTCCGCCATACGCTGCACGCGAACATCGCTATGCTTGCGCAACCATGCAGCCTGCAACAGATCGAACTCGAGTTCACCGTGTTCGACAGGAAGATTTTCACGTTCGCAAACATATCTGAGGCGAAGCGGACGCCCTGCTAACTCCGAAACGTCTTTGAGACGCTTTTCGCGAGCGAAATCGGCGGGTGCTGACACCGCGAACCGGACCGCATCCCAGGTGCGATGTGACGGGGACCAACCACATGTGCCGGCATACCCGAGATTGCAGAAAGATTCAAGGACACGCTGCTCGGGCGTCTGTCCTTCATGGCCGGGGGCTGTGCAATGACCGCTCCAGCCACAGCCGAGAGGCAAGCGGGCGGGATGCGGGAACGCTCCATTTTCCAACCTAGCGACGGGCATGAAATACGGGCAGGCCAATTCAATTCTCTCGCGCTTGGAAATTTTGGGACTGGCCATTGTAATTAGTCGCGCAAGGTCTGACCAGTTTTGTCCAATACCGCATTCAAGGCAGAGTGAGTGTAGTAATCTCGATTCCAGGACACTCGCGACTATGGACCGTATCGCTGCGCTCAACGACATTCTTACTGAGAATCCCAAAGACGCTTTCGCGCGTTACGGGCTCGCCATGGAGTACTCAAATCAAGGCGACTTTGACCGCGCGCTTGCAGAGTTCTCGATTTTGATCGAAAACCATCCCGACTACACCGCGGGATATTTCATGGCCGCTCAGACTCTGGTGAAGGCGGAGCGCCCCGATGACGCGAAAAAGATGCTGGAGAGCGGGGTTGCCTCGGCGCGCCGTACTGGAAATCTGCATGCGCAGTCGGAGATGGAAGCCATGCTTGGGGAGTTGTAAAGAAAATCAGATTCGGATTTGGGATTTCAGAATTCAGATTTCAGAACGGCATGCCTTTGAAGAGCTTTCTGCTCCTAATTTCAATCTGCAATCAACAATCTAAAATCTGCGCCGTTGTCATCCGGCCATTCTTGACATGGCCCACTCCACTACGGATGGAAACAGCTGATACATCTTCACCGGCAAATGCATGGTCCAGGGAACGATGACCTGCCTCTTTTTCTTCAGATAGCCCTGCAGCGTGGCGCGCGCTACACGCTCCGCGCTGATGCCCCGCACCTTCTCCGGACGCACCCTCTTCAGTTCGGTGCCTCGTACCGCGTTTTCGCCAAACGCGGTGCGCACATATCCGGGACAGACTGTCAGCACATGGATGCCTTCCTTCTTGAGCTCGACTCCGGCGGCATTGCCAATCGCATTCAAGGCAAACTTGCTGGCGCTGTAAGTCGCGTGAAAAGGCAGCGGGATGTATCCTGCGACGCTCGAGATGTTAATGATCGATCCGCCGCCTTGCTGCCGCATCACGGGGATCACCGCCTGCATGGCCGACAGCGACCCGAACAGATTGGTTTCGAACAAGTCGTGACAGGCGTGCATGTCCACCTGCGCGACCGAATCGAAGAGGCCGTGCCCGGCGTTGTTGATCCATACATCGACGCGCTTGAAGTGATGCAGGGTCAGGCCGAGAACGCGATCGATGTCCTCGGGATGGCGTACATCACAAGACAAGGCGGCCGTACGATCGGGGTTGCCGATTCGCGAGCGGGCGGCTTCGGCGCGCGCCGCATCACGCGAAAGAAGAATTACACTCGCCCCGGCTTCCACAAAAGTTTTGGCAATAGCTTCTCCGATGCCCATCGAGGCGCCGGTCACAACGACGACCTTTCCGTCGAGTTCCATGCTCGCGTTTGTATTCTTTGCGACATCAGCAAGTCAAGGCGCAGGTAGGCGTGTCGTACAATCAAAACACTTTGATTGCTGGCCTGATTGGAGATCGTTGTGCCCCTTCTTCCTCTATTTCCACTGGACGTCGTGCTGCTCCCGGGCACTCCGTTGCCCTTGCACATCTTCGAGCCGCGATATAAGGAACTGATGGGGGAATGCATCGCCAACGACGCGCCCTTTGGAGTGATCCGGGCTGTCGAAGAGGGCATCGCGGAAGTCGGATGCACCGCGGAAATTGTCACCGTCACCAAAGAATATCCTGACGGCAGAATGGATTTGATCGCGGAGGGTCGCAACCGTTTCGAAGTGATCGAATTGAATCAGGAGCGCTCGTTCCTGCGGGCGGAGGTGCTGTTGATGCCGGACGAACCTGAAAGCGCCGTCGAAGATCAGAGGCTTCGAGCAATTCAACTGCATCTGGAAATTATGTCGCTCGCAGGGGCCGTGCAGGACCTTTCCACAGCCGATCAGACGCAGCTTTCGTTCTTTCTGGCCGGATCATTGCCGCTGGATCTCGATTTCAAGCAGAAGCTGCTGGGAATTCGATCCGAAGCGCAGAGGATTCAACTGGTCGCCGAATATCTAGAAGGCATCGTTCCCAAACTAAAGCGCGTCGCGCGGACGCGAGAAAAGGCCGGCGGCAACGGCCACGGCCACTGAATCTCTATGTGTAGCCCCGGACGCATTCGTCCGGGGTTGTGCGCAACGCGCGCAATGAGAATGCTGCGTCAAGCAGACTGCCGACCTTCGGCCGCTGCACGCGTCGCTTCGCTCCGCGGGGCGGACGAATGCGTCCGCCCCTACACAATAATTTGGATCACTTGCGAAGTTCCGCTACTAGCTTCTGAAACTCCGGTTCGGTTTTTAAGGTTTGAAACTCGCTGTCGGACTCGATTGCATCCGCGTCTTTGTATCCGCGCTTCACACTCTCTTTGAGATCTCGAATTGCCTGCTTTTTCTTGCCCCAAGCCAAGTGCGTCCGGGCAAGAAGCAGCGAGGGCCACGGCTCGCTCTTCACCTGGCTCATGAGTTCGAAGCAGGCTTCCGCCCGGTCGAAATGTTTCGCTTCCAACTCCTGCTGGCCGTTCTCGATTCCTTCGACCCAAAGGTCCTCGATGGCGCGGCCAGATACGAGTCGCTTCGATTCGTTCTTCGCGTGGGCCGCCTGATCTTTCAGCCCGCTTATCGCCTGCAGTATCTGCGTTCGAAGGGTATTCGGATCGGCCACCGATCCTCGCTCATAGTCCCGCAGTTTGGCGGCAATATCCCGCTCCAGTGCGAACTGCTCTTCGATCAGATCGCGTTCGCTTTTCAGTGCCGCTTTCAATCCATCGGATTGTTTAAGGGCCTCAAGCTTCCTGGAGACGCCGCTTGTGTCGCGCAGCCCGGCAAAATCGGACACGAGCGAGCGATATGCATCGAGTTCTGCGAGCGCATCTTTCTTCTGCTCAGCGTCAGAAGCTTCGGACTTTCGTTGCTGAAAGAACTTGTCAATGAACGCCTGATCTTGAGGCAGACTACCGTTCTGCATCGCCCGCAGGTTGAGCCATTGCATCGCATCTTCCATGACGGGCGCGGGCGACCACTGGTGCGTGCCCTCAAAAACGCGCACACGATACGACAAGCCTTGATCTTCCCGCTCGCGCCGCACATTCATCACTTCCGGCCAGTTGAAATCCTGATTTCCAACCGCGAAGAAGTACAAGAGCTTGTCTCCGCCTCCGGACCTGTTCGAGGGATATCCGGCGCCATTCGCGATCACGCCGGCGATCTGGCATTGCGGGCAGCCCAAAGCCATGGCGCCCGCGACACGCGCGCCTCCGGAAAATCCACTGGAATAGACGCGGTGCGCATCGAGGGCAAGCCGAACGTGAGTATCCTGCCAAATCGCGTTTACGCTTTTCGATTGATCGCTCGAAAAGTTTCGAGAGTTATTAGATCCCGCGAGTATGAAGCCGTAGGTCTCGGCGATCTCCTGGTAGAGATCGAGAGGGCGGCGTCCACGGCCTCCGGGATCGAAGAAATAAATGATGGGCCACGTCTTGGTTGCAGCGTAGGCCTTTGGTAGATATAGCGCATAACTCTGAGTGGAATCTGATACGCACTGCACATCGCCTATGGATCCCGGCACCGACAGGCCAACGGTCGCCTGCGAGTAGCCTCGGCAGTCCGCGAAAAGTATCAGAAGCGCAAGCGTTATCATGCTCGAAAGCATGGAACGAGAGGAAATTTTGAGCGCTTGTTCGATCATCAGATTCAAATTTTGCTCAGCATCGCGCAAACAACTGCTGTCAGATCGCGAGCGTATAATCACTCCATTGTAGTTCCTGGGGGTTCCTTTCATGAGTGTTCCGCGCACGCTGGGTGACCTGCGCCGCAGCAATTTTTCCGAAGAACGATTGCGCACACGCCGGGTAAAAGATGAATTACGCGATAACCTTGTGGCGCGCCTGCGCGAAAAGGGAGACGCCACCGTTTTTCCCGGCATCGTGGGATACGACGACACGGTCGTGCCGCAAATTATCAACGCGCTTCTTTCGCGTCATAACTTCATCCTTTTGGGATTGCGGGGCCAGGCGAAAAGCCGCATCCTGCGCGCTCTGACGACGCTACTCGATCCGCAGATGCCCTACATTGCGGGCTGCGAAATTCACGACAATCCGTACGATCCGATATGCCGGCGGTGCCGGGATGAAGTCGCGAAGCTTGGTGACGCGACTCCCATTGCTTTTTTGACTTCGGATGACCGTTATGTGGAGAAGCTGGCAACGCCCGACGTGACGATCGCCGACCTGATCGGCGACATCGATCCCATCAAGGCGGCGAGAAGCGGACACGAACTGTCGAGCGAACTGACGGTTCACTACGGACTTTTACCGCGCGCGAATCGCGGAATCTTTGCCATCAACGAACTCCCGGACCTTGCGGGAAAGATCCAGGTTGGACTGTTCAACATCATGCAGGAAGGCGATGTCCAGATTAAGGGATATCCCGTTCGTCTCCCGCTGGACGTTGCGCTGGTCTTCAGCGCGAATCCGGAAGACTACACAGCGCGTGGAAAGATCATCACGCCGCTGAAGGACCGTATTGGATCCGAAATCCGAACGCATTACCCCGCGACTGTAGAGGAAGGAATCGCGATTACGGCGCAGGAGGCCTGGACGCGTCGCAACGGGCATACGTTGCATCTGCCCAACTATGTCCAGCAGGTGATCGAACGTGTCGCATTCGCAGCCCGCGAGGATAAAAAAATCGACAAGCGTTCGGGCGTCAGCCAGAGGCTGCCGATTTCGGCGATGGAGAACGTGATCTCGAACGCGGAGCGCAGGGCGATTCGCAACGACGAGAAGCAGGTCGTGCCGCGCATCAGTGACGTCTATGCAGCGCTGCCCGCAATTACCGGCAAGCTCGAACTGGAGTACGAGGGTGAGATGAAGGGCGCCGACTTCGTTGGCCGCGAGTTGATTCGATCGGCGATCGCCAAGACTTACGACGAGTACTACACGGGAGCGAACGTCCAGCAGATTGTGCAGTGGTTCGATTTGGGCGGCGAGATCCAGCTCTCTGATTCCGTTCCGGCGGGCGAAGCGCTGGAAAACCTGAGGGGCATTCAGGGCTTGATCGACAAACTCGGCCCTCTCGGTGTGTCGCAGAAGGAGAGCGCCGAACAGCAGGTTTCGGCGGCGGAGTTCATCCTCGAAGGACTGCACGCGCACAAGCGGATCGGCCGCAGCGAAGAGCGCATCTTCAAAGCCGGTGACAAGAAACCGGAGGCGGTTCGGGAGAAGAACTTCGAAGCCGACGAGCGCCCGTACCGGCAGAGACGGCAATTCAACTAGGCCCGAGAGAGCAGCACACCAGATGCTATTTTTATGAAGCGAATTCGCTATTCCAAGTACGTGCCTGATCCAGCCGGAGAGATGAGCATGGAAGATCTGCTCGGCGCCCTCTCGGACTATCTATTGCAGAGCGGCTTTCAGGATTCCATGTGGTACGAAATGCCCGAAGGTGAGCACACGCTCGACGACCTGAAGCGCGCCATCGAGGAGGCGCTGCTCAATGGCGAGACGTTTGACGAAAATTTGCGAGAGCAGATCGAGCAGATGATGTCTGATGGACAACTGAACGACTTGATCGACAAACTCATCCAGCGAATGCAGCAAGAGGATTACATCTCGGTCGATGAACCGTTTGATCCCGCTCGACAGTCAACCGGCGGCGGTCAAGCCGGAGAGGCACAACAGGCGAAGTTCGAAATCACCGACAAGAGCCTGGATTTTCTAGGGTTCAAGTCGTTGCGCAACCTGCTCGGGTCTCTCGGCAAATCGAGCTTCGGACGGCATGACACGCGCGATCTGGCAACGGGAATCGAGGCCAGCGGATCCTCGAAAACTTACGAGTATGGTGACACGCTGAATCTTGACATTACGGCAACCTTGTCGAATGCAATCCAGCGCGAAGGCCTGAGCATGCCGCTGAATATCGAATACTCCGACCTGCAGGTACATCAGTGCGAATACCAGTCTTCATGCGCGACGGTATTGATGCTCGACTGCTCGCATTCGATGATTCTTTACGGAGAAGACCGTTTCACTCCGGCGAAGAAAGTAGCGATGGCTCTTTCCCATCTCATTCGTACGCAGTACCCGGGAGACTCACTGTCACTGGTGCTGTTTCATGATTCCGCTGAGGAAATCCCCTTGTCGCAATTAGCGCGGGTCAAGGTCGGTCCGTACTACACGAATACGCGCGAAGGGCTTCGCATGGCGCAACGGATTTTGCAGCGCCAGCGCAAGGACATGAAGCAGATCGTCATGATCACCGACGGCAAGCCTTCGGCCCTGACTCTCGAAGACGGCCGTATTTATAAAAATGCGTTCGGCCTTGATCCCCTCGTGGTGAGCCAGACGTTGGAGGAAGTTTCGAAGTGCAAACGCGCGGGCGTGCTCATCAACACGTTCATGCTGGCTTCGGATTACGGTCTCGTGCAGTTTGTGCAGAAGGTAACGGAAATGTGCCGCGGGAAAGCTTACTTCACAACGCCTTACACCCTAGGCCAATATCTCCTGATGGATTACATGTCGCGAAAGACGAAGACGATCCATTAAGCTCGGGTAGGAGCGGACGCATTCGTCCGCCCCGCGGAGTGAAGCGACGCGTGCCAGCGCCGGAATTCAACCTGTCAGCGTGATACGCCCCAACCGTTTCATTGCGCGCTTTTGCGCGCAACCCCGGACGAATGCGTCCGGGGCTACATGTGCCCATATTCTTGCACTGCTGGTAATCTGGAATCAGTATGGCGAACTGCATTCAGTGCGGACGACAGCTTCCTCCTCTTAGCTTTAAGAAAATCTGCCAGTGGTGTGCGCAGCATGAGACCGCGCAACGAGGCGATTCGGACGATGAAAGGCAAGTTGTAATTCCGGCTCCCTGGGTCAGGCGCAGCCAGAGCACTATTTCGCTGACGCAAATCCTGTTTGGTGTAAACATCGCCGTCTTCCTGGCGATGGTATTGGCCAGCGGCTTTTCCTTCGACTTCGCCGGTGAAACGGTTGTGCGATACGGCGCGAATTTCGGCCCATATACCCTGTCCGGCCAATGGTGGCGGTTAGTAACCTACATGTTCCTCCACGGCGGCATATTGCACATCGCCTTCAACATGTGGTGCCTGTGGGATCTCGGAGCGATGTCGGAGTCCTTATACGGACGGTGGACCTTTGCAGCCGTGTACCTGATCACTGGAGTTGCCGGTGGCGTGGCAAGCGTCGGCTGGAATCCGAGCGTACTCAGCGTCGGAGCCTCAGGAGCAATTTTCGGTTTGGCGGGAGCACTAATTGCCTCCTTTTACCTGGGAGAATTCTCGCTTCCCAGAGAAGCAATCGGTGGAACGCTTCGCAGCCTTCTTATCTTTGCCGGTTTCAATCTCTTCTTTGGCGGCATGTTCGGAGCGGGTATCGACAACGCGTGCCACATCGGCGGCCTTGTCAGCGGCCTCGCTCTGGGCGCTCTGATAGCTCGGTTTGCGCCTCAACAGAATGCCCCGATGCGTCGTGTCATCGCCGTCGGCTTGGTGGCCTTAGCACTTCTGGGATGCATGTTTGGCGTGAGCCAGTGGCGTGGGCGAGGCATGAGAATCGTACAAGGAATTGGTGCACGAAACGGAGGCGACCCTATCACGCAATTGCAGGCTCTCGTCCGTGAACAGCCCAATCTTGCGCAGGCACATTTCCAACTGGCACGGGCTTACTTCGACCGGCAACAGTTTTCGGAAGCAGTAGCCGAGTTCAAGCGCGTGGTTGAATTGGAACCCAAGAGTGATGCCGCCCGTTTCAATCTTGGCATGGCGTACTTAAGCCAGCAGCACTACGACGAAGCCAATGGTGTCTTCAAAGAAATGATCGCGCAGAATTCCGACAGCGCCGAAGGGCAGTACGGAGTTGGGCTGGTGCTGGCCGATCAGGGTCAATACCAGGCGGCACTCGAAGAATTCAAAGCTGCAGAGAAGCGTACTCCTCCCATCTCAGGACTCTCCTACGTAATGGGGAAATCGTACTTCCAGTTGAAAATGTACGATGACGCCGTGGCAGCGTACCTGAAAGAAAAATCCGACAACGGCGACGATCCTGACCTTGAGAACGCCTTAGCGAGTGCTTATGAGGCAAAGGGCCTGACGCAACAGGCAAAGCAGGCGCGGGATAAAGCCACAGAACTGAAGAGTGGGGATCGATAGGCCTTACTGTGGTCAGTAGATCAGCTCTTCGTAAGGTCTCCCACCGCACGATACGCCTGATTGATCGCTTCATCCGTGTAGGCATACGCTCCGGCATCGGAGTTGGCGATGGCGATTCGACCGAATGTTTTCCGAGCCACTTCGCATGGCGTCTCGCCCCCTTCCAGCCAGAAAGTATCGAACAGCGAGTTGTACTCGTAGGCGTATCCATGGGGCCAGCGGTTCACCGTAATGGCGGCAATGTCGCGAGCGGGATCGAATCCGCCGGGACCGAGAACTCTTGCTAGCTGATCGCGGATACTGCGCTCCATGGTTTCAAACGTGGTGGTGTACAACTCCATGCGCCCTGCACTGTGCTGCTGGCGCGCGGGCAGTCCCGGATGGCAGGCGGCCTTCATCATGTGAATCACGATGGGCTCTTCCGGCTTGCGCGCGCACTCATATCCACCCATGCTGACTGGCAAGTCCAGGTTCAACATGGTGTGATACATGTCTGGCGCATACACCGAATTGGCGCCGATCTTCTGGAACGAAGTCCAATTCTTCAGCGCGACATTCGTGTACAGCAATGGAACTTTCTGCGCGGAGGCCAGTGCCTCTTTTTGCTTATCAGGAATACCCTCGCAAATGTAAGGGATGACGACGTGCCAGCAAGCGAGAATCGCACTCTTCGCCTTCGCTGTGTACACCTTCCCGCCGCGCGCGTAGCTGACTTCGACTTCCTTCGCGCTGGTAACGTCTCCGACGTGTGCGACCCGAACCGCTGTGCTATTCAGACGAATGCGAACCCGACTTTGGGCGTGATCGAGCTTGGAGTAATTGGCCTTTGCCATCACGACATCCGACAAGGAATCGCCGGGCAGCGCGTCGGGAATCAGTTTGCGAACCAGCAGGCGCGCGATTGTGGCGTTGCCGTCGGGAAAATGGAAGAAGTATTTTTCGGCTTCCTCGTTCGGTATCGCGTCCCGATTCATTCCCTTGCCGGGCGCGGGATCCAGTTTCATTCCGTCGAAGCCCGGCATATCGAATCCCCACGCATCCTGCGCCGAGACTGCGTCGATTCCTACACCGAACAGGCCGTGCGGGAGCGTCTGGTAGAACTTGATGATGTCCTCATGCACTCCAGCGACATCCTTCAGAAAGCTGGCATAGCTGATTCGCGCCAGCTTCAACTTTTTCTCGTCCGAGGTGAGGCCGGGAAAATAGTCCTTCGGTTCTTCGAACAAATGTTGCAGGTCTTTTTTCGCCTGATCCGCAATCGGAGCGTCCGCCAGAAACTGCTTTAAGAGCGCAGGCGTTTCAGAATCATTGTCCTCGCTCTCGCCTCCGCCACGCGGGCTCGGGTTGACCACCAGTTTGTCAGCGCCGAATGTCTCCTTGTTGAAGAAGACTTTCGGACGCAGCCCCAACGAACGGTACAGATTCTTGCTCACATACTTCGGATAGGAGGAAACATCGATGCCCAGTTCTTCGATGACTCCCTTGGCGACGGTGCTGTAAGGCGCGGGACTCTCGATGGAGAAGGTGCCTCCGAAACCGAGGCGTACGGTTTGATTGATCCGGAATTCGTTGCGCTTGGCGTGGCCGCCGAAATCATCGTGGTTGTCGAGGATGAGAATCCGCGCGCTGTTGCCGGCCGCTTTGCGGTAGAAATGGGCTGCGGCCAAGCCGCTGATGCCGCCGCCGACAACGATCAGATCGTACGTCTCCCCAGTATCCTGCGGCTTCCCTGCTGAATCCCAGAAGGTGCCATCGCGAAGACTGTGGGCAGCGTCGAATGACCCGGGATGGCTGCCTCTCATGCCGGTGAGAGCAGGCGGATAGTAGTTTGGAGATTTTTCAGGGCTGGACGAACTATCGTCCGCCATCAGGTGCCACGGCATGAATGTGGCGCCCGCAGTGACTGCTACGCCGTTGAGAAAGTCACGGCGCGAAATTCTTCGATGCATTCCGAGTTCGCGGTCGCGTGGATCTCCCACGATTTCCTCACGAAGGTCCCACTGAATTTCGGCTAGAAGTGAAACACGAAGCTAAGGCTGCCCCGATTCTCACAAAAGTCTTAGGAGCCGCCATCCGCCTTCTTCACAGCGAGTTCCGCTCCCTGAAAACCGATTTTACTGTGGGTTCCGTCGCAGAAAGGTTTGTTGACGGAGCCGCCGCAGCGACACAGCGAGAATGCAGTCTTGCCGGTCAGATCATACTGATTGCCATTGACGTCGACGATTTCTATGGAACCTTCCGGAGCTTCGACGCGCAACGGACCATTTGGCCGGACAGTGATCTTTACCTGAGCCATAAACGAAGAATCCTCCAACCTTACTGGTTTCCAGTAAGCCTTAGAAAGATACCACGGAACCCAGGCGAAAGGCTTGGTCCCAGCCCATCGCAGATAGCACGCTTTGTTTATTCTGTGCGCAACGCCTGCATCGGAGTGATGGATGCAGCTTGCCTGGCAGGAAGAAAGCATGCTGCGAGAGAAATCAGCATCACCGTTATCATCGCAATGAAAAATGTGATGGGATCGCGTGGCTCCAAGCCATAGAGCATCGATTTCATCGTTCCCGCGCAAATCAGCGCGATCAGGAATCCAACCGCAAGACCGATCATCGTGACCTGGAGACTTTCACGCACCAGCATTGCCAGAACCTGGAAGCGCTGCGCTCCCAGTGCCATCCTCACGCCGATCTCCGCCGTACGGCGCGCGAGCCTGTACGCCAGAGTTCCATAGAGTCCTACCGCTACAAGCATGGCGGCCAAAAGTCCGAAGAATGCGGACAGTCTGGAAAACATCAGAGGCTGCGAATAAGACTGCTCGAATACTGCCTGCTGCGCCATCGGATTTTCCAAGGGAAGGTTCGGGTCGAGAGCCCGAACAGCCGCGGCTATCGACGTGAGAGCCGCCATTCCCCCATTGGTTCTCACTTCCACTTCCAGGTGCGCTACTCCGCTGCCTTGGGTGTAGGGAGAGTACGACATGGGGATAGGATTCTCGTCGACACTGGTGTACTTGCTGTCTTTCACGACACCTACGATTGTGCGCCGGAGCTTGTCGCCAAGCTGATGGCCGATCGGATTCGCGCCGCCCATTAGCTTCTTGACGAACGTTTCGTTGACCACGGCAACCGGTTGAGACTTCTCTGTGTCGATGTCGGTGATATCACGGCCATTCACGATGGGCACTCCGAGGACGTGGAAGAAATCAGGTCCCACGCTGTTGGAGCGCAGGGGCGCTTCGGAGTAGCTACGCTTAACACCATCGATAGTCGCGGAATCATTGTCGCTCCATCCGGATCCCGGACGATTCTCGGCTACTGTCGCCGACTCGACTCCGGGCAGGCTCCTCAAACGATCGAGCAGAGAGCGGTAGAACTGCTGGTTCTGCGTCGTGGTCGACGTCTTCTGCGGAGTGATTCCAAAGACGAGCAATCCTTGGGTGCGCATACCCAGGTTTGTATTCTTGTAGTTTTCGAGCGTCCGTAGCAAGAGTCCGGCGGCAACCAACAGCACGAAGCAAAATCCCATTTGGGTCGCCATCACGACGTTGCCGGCCACTTTGCCGGCACGGGTTCGATACGTAGTGGAGATAGTCGATTTCAACGTTCCCGCGACAGGTGCGCGCCACGCCGGAATCAAGGGAGCGAGACCGAACGCAAATGCCGCCACTGCGCAAATGGCGAGCGTGAACAGCAGCACCGTGGCGTCCGGAGCTAACCCGGTTTCGATCTGCGACCACGACGCCAAGGCACGAGTCGCGGCGAGGGCGAAGATCCAACCCAGGACAGCACCGATGGTGACGAGCAACGTGCTTTCCAGAAGCAGTTGCCGAAAGATTTGCAACCGGCTCGCGCCCAAAGCAAGCCGCAGGCTGAACTCCCGTTGGCGCGCGCTCTTCTTTGCCACGAGCAACATAGCCACGTTGGTGCATGAGATCACCAGCACGAGCCCGACCAGAATCATCAGGATGGTTACTCCGGTCTCGTACGTGGCCGATGTATCGAGCCCACCTACACCGCGTGCACTTTGAAGGGCCAGCGTGACCTTGGGAACTTTAGGATCCGGCGCCGTCAAGCCTGTGTAGGCGACTCGGTGAAATCGCGGAGTGACCTCAGCCAAGGCTTGCGACGGAGAAACTCCCGGCGCCAGGCGTGCGATCAATTCCAAACACCACCACGTGGGAGAACCATACAAAGTGTTGCTCTCTGCCGGCGTGCCCCACGCGTTCAGGTCACGCTGGCTCTGCAGAGGTATCCAGAAATCGGTGGACTGACCCGGTTCAACACCGAAAAATCCCTCCGGCCCGACTCCCGCGATGGTAAAAGCGTTCCCCTTGATGAAGAGCGGTTGTCCAACGATCGAAGGATTCCGCGAGAAGCGCCGCGTCCAGTAGGAATAACTGAGTACAGCGATCTGTGAATGAGCGCGTTCGTCGTCAAGCGTAAATCCTCGCCCGCGCGACGGTGAAATGCCGAGGCCAGAGAAGAAGTTCCCGCTGACCATGTCTCCCTCGGCTTCTTCCGGCGTATCGCCGACGCGAACCGCGACCTTGCCGATCGCCAATGGGACGAAGGCGATCAAATCTGCAAAGGCCTGATGATCCTGACGGAGGTCTTCGAAGACGGGCTCGGAAAACGATGTGCTCGAATTTCCCGTGTTGCTGGCGCCGCTCGGCTGACCACTGGGCACGTGCACGTAAACCAGTTCTTGCGGATTCGGCACCGGGAGATTCCGCAGCAGTACCGCGTTCATTACGCTGAAGATGGCAGTATTGGCGCCAATGCCAAACGCCAGCGTGATCACGACCGTTGCCGTAAACCATGGGGAGTTATACAACTGGCGCGCGGCGTAGCGGAGTTCCTGGAGCACGATTTGCATGCAAACCTCGGTTTCGATAGTGGAGGGACGTTTGCCCGCTGTAAACGTGAGCGGACACGCTTCACTTGCGGCAGGGAGCGTCAGGCAGCGACAGACTTGACTGAGATCAGACTGCGGTACAGATGCAGACACTGGTCAATCATTCGCTTGGTGGTAAAGCGCTCGCGTGCCCGCGTATACGCAAGCTCCGCGTAGGCGCGCCGCATTGATCGGTCTTCGTTGAGCAGCCTGATATTTTCTGCAAGGCTAGCAGAGTCGTTCGTGCGGAAATAAAGAGCGGCGTCGCCCCAGACTTCGCGAAAGGCCGGAATGTCGTTGGCGACGATTGCGCACCGTGAGAACGCGGCCTCGAGGGCAGGCATCCCCAGGGGTTCGTATCTCGGAGTAGCGGCGTAGATCGCGGCGCGGCTGTAGAGAGCGCGAAGTTGCGCATCCGTCTGCGGCCCGCGGATTGCCACAGACGTTTCGTCGGTTGCGACTTTCACATCGGCGCGGATCGGAACTCTCGGGATCGGCACCGTCTGCTCGGCTCCGACGATGCACACTGGAAGAGGATGAGGCTGCTGGGTTAGCAGAAAAACTTGCTTGCTGGCGTCGACCAGCCTGCCCACCGATAGAACGCATTCGTCCTTGCTGACGTACGGATTGAAAAAAATGGGATTGCGGCCCGGATAGATGACCTCGCCCCGTCGCGGCGCTCCGTAGCACGCAGAGATTCGATCCAGCATCCACGCCGAGGGCGCGATGACCGCATCGGCTCCCATCAATCCATCGACAACTGTTCTCCGATACCAACCTAGTGAGACGCGGAGTCTTCACGGGCTGATCGTGAACCGCTTGTCGGAACGTGATCAGGTCTCCAATCGCCATGACGACACGCGGCACATCTACAGGCAGGTTGCCGTAACAAAACTGGTTGAGATGCAGCACGTCCGGACGAATCTCGCGGATCAGGGACGTCAAGAATGCCGATGATTCCGGAAGATCTTCTTCGGCTTCTTGCATCCATTCCAGACGGAATCCTGTGGGCCGATAATCCAGGCCGTGCAGATGATCCATCCAGGAAGTCTGATGTGGCAGGGGGATTTCGCCGAAGCTGACCAGCGTGACACGCACCCCACGGGTGACCAGGCCAGTCACAAGTTCGCGCGTGTAGGTCCAGGAACTGGAAAGCGAGTCGGCGGTGACCAGGACGTGCACAAAGTCCCCCGGGGATTGCGGGATTGCCGCAGAGGACGCGGCATTCCGGCCAAAAGTGTATTCATTTTAGTGTGAAAGTGGCGCCGCGGAGAAGGAATTTCCGTCCGGCATAGCTGCAGAAACTTGCACAAGTCGGTTCCCACCCGACCGAATCGACTTCATGATTGGCTCAAAAGTTCGTTCGGCTGCCGACCAGAGGTCAGCCGAAGGGCCTCACGATCGCTGAAGCGAGAGTAGTTAGCGTCTCTTTTCGCGCGTCAGTTCACTTCCAGCCGCAGCCGGAGCTCGCGCGCCAGATTGTCGATCACCTGAATCTTTTCGGTGGCAAGAATAGGAACATCAGGGACAGACAGCGCGAGCTCGCATGACAGCATCATGGCGGTTAAAGTCTCACCCATTTCGCTGTGCATCTGCTCCGCGACCGCCCTGCGAGCCGAAGCCTCCTCGCGCCTGCGTCGCAGGAGCGCGGCTCGAACTTCCCGCAGCAAGCGCTCCATGTTGGTCACGGCAAAGTTGATGTAGACCGGAAATGCCGTGCCCAAATGTTCTGTCATTTGATCGCTTTCTTCGGGTTCGGTCTCGAAGAGGAATTGATCGATGACAGCAGCGCTGTACGTCTGTTCACGCAGGCAGGTTGAGGCTTCCTGCACGTTGTGAGCCCAGCGGACATCCTGGCTGGTAGCAGCGTGCAGGGACTCGCCCCATTTCTCTCCGTTGGCCGATGGCGTAATTAGTAGAATCATGTTCGTTGTAAAGCACGCATACCGCCATTTTCCCAGGCATGAAAACAGTGCGGTTAGAACCCGTGCCAGATGATTCTGTTCCATAGCGGCATGGCCGCGCGGGAATGAGTTCAGAATTGGGCTTTAAGCTCAAGCCTCCTGCGCCGCATAGTCCTTCAGCTTTCGATACAGAGTCGTTTTCCCAATTCCCAGTAGACGCGCCGCCTGCAATTTATCGCCATTGAGTTCGGTGATGGTCCTCAGGATGGTCTGCTTTTCAAGTTCAGCAATGGGAACGATCTTTGCATGTCCGTTGCCGTTTCCATTCCCGTCGGTGGACTCTGGCACCGGCAAATTCGCGACTTCGCGAGGCAGATCGGTCGAGTGGATCAACGGTCCTGTCGTAAACGCATAGCTGCGCTCGAGACAATTTTCGAGCTCGCGTACATTTCCAGGCCAGTCATACGACAACATCGCTTTCAGTGCTTCATCGCTGATGATCTTTTCTTGTCCCGACGCGCGAGTCATGCGTTCCAGAAAGTGTCCGATCAGCAGAGGGATGTCCTGCCGCCGCTCGCGCAGCGCCGGAATTCTGAGACTGAGTACATTCAGCCGAAAATACAGGTCCCGCCGAAATTCACCCTGCATCACCGCCTGCTCGAGATCGCGATTCGTGGCTGCAAGAATTCGGACATTGATCGGAATTCGCCGCGTGCTGCCCACTGGCCGGATCTCTTTCTCCTGAATCGCGCGCAGCAACTTTGCCTGCAGGTCAACCGGAAGTTCCCCGACTTCATCGAGGAATATGGTGCCGCCCTCCGCCATCGAGAGCAGCCCGTCTTTCGTCTGGTTCGCCCCGGTGAAGGCTCCCTTCACGTACCCAAAAAGCTCGCTCTCGATCAGGGTCGGGACCAGAGAGCCGCAGTCGACCGGGATGAAGGGTTTATCGCGAAACGGGCCGGAGTAATGGATCGACCTTGCCACCAACTCTTTTCCGGTGCCGCTCTCCCCTAGAATCAGCACGGGATGAACGCTATTGGCAGCCTTGGCAATGATGCGATAGAGCTTCTCCATTTCCGGAGCGCGGCCGACGATTCCGCCAAAGCCCTGTTTGGATTTCACTTTTTCGCGGAGCAGCCGATTCTCTGACTTCAGCTTGAGATGGCTGGCAACCCGCTCCAGCAGCAGCTTCAATTCGTCCACACTGAAGGGCTTGGTCACATAGTCGTAAGCGCCGTTCTTCATCGCCTGCACGGCGGATTGAACTGTGCCGTATCCGGTGACCACGATAACGACCGCCTCCGGGCGACGCTCTTTGATACGACGTAGCGCATCGAGTCCGCCCGCTCCGGGCAATCTCAGATCGAGGAGCACCGCGTCGTAGTTTTGCGATTCGAGCGCGCGATACGCCTGCTCTGCGGAATCGGCAATCTGGGCCGAGAAGCCCAGCGACTGAGCAACCTCACGGCACGCCTCGCGGATAGACCGCTCGTCATCCACGATCAGAAGGTTAAGAAAATTGGCGGGTTCGAATTGAGGTGTAACCGTAATCGGCCTTAGGGCTGCTGACGTCATGTATTTATTCCTCTTCTTTGGATAAAAGTATTTCTCCGCCATTGGCGGATTGAGAACTTTGAGTGCTTTCGGGATTCGGAACCGGTCGCGAAGCAATGGGCAGAAGAACGCTGATGCGTGTACCCTGCCCGACCTCGCTGTCTATGTGGATCAATCCTCCATTGCGGGTGACGATGTCGTGCACGGTCGACAACCCCAACCCCGTGCCCTTTCCAGCTTTCGTCGTGAAAGAAAGGCTCGAAGACGTGGGCTCGCGTAAATGCATCCATGCCAGAGCCGTTGTCTTTCACGGTGAAGAGCGCGCAGGGCAGCGTTAGCGTGTGGCCGCCCACAGCATCGGGGTGCAGCATCTGCACGCGGCAATCCGTGGTTTCAACTGTGATGCACCCATCGCTGGAGATTGCATCGCGCGCATTCAACACCAGATTGAGGAGTATCTGCTGAGCCTGGGTAGGATTGACGTTCACCAGTCCCAGGCCGGGATCGAGGCGAAAGTCGAGCTTGATGTGGTCGCCGATCAGGCGCTCCAACAAATTTCTCATGCCGTCGACAATGTCGTTCAACGACAGCAGCGTCGGCTCGCCATTCGTCGGCCGCGTCATGGACAGCAGCTGCCGCACCAGTCCGGTGGCTTGCAGCCCCGCCTTGCGAATCTCTTCCGCGTAGGTGCGGGCTCGATCGTCAGGTCCGAGCGTTGCGCTTAGCAGGTCGCAATACAGCAGCACGGCCGTGAGGAGATTGTTGAAATCGTGAGCAATGCCTCCGGTCAGGCGCCCAACCGCTTCCAGTCGGTCCGACTGCAAGCGGTCTTCGCTGGTTCTGCCGCTGCTGGTCTCTTCCGCCATGGCGAGCAGGTGATCAGTAGATCCATCAACCTGCGGAACCCGCCAAACCGTCCACTTCACGGCCTTATCCGTACTGCCAGCCAACTCAGCCCGAATCTGAAAGCTATCGCGCTGTCCCTTCGACAACTCTGAAAGGAGCCTTGCGCAGACGGCGCGATCCTGCGGATGAATGAGGTCCGAAAAAGAGGAGGGCGCAATCGTAGTGGAATGTGTCAGCAGCCGCGTCAGTTCGGGATTGCAGGAAACGATGGTCCCTTCCGGCGCGCATCGCACCGTAGCCAGCGGCAAATGTTCGAAGAGGGACCGAAACTCTGCATCTGTCTCATCAACAGACCACGCGACTTCCACCGCAGCGCTCATAGACTTAACTTTGCGCGGAAGGATCCTGGCAACGGAACCTACACGCTCACAGGTCAATACTTTGGTTTTGCCAAAATGGGACTTGAAGGTTCACTTCGAGCCTTTCACATTCCATTTCGGTTCACTGTAGTGAGGCGGGCCTGTGATTGATAAGGGCAGATGTCACTAAAAAGGGAATATTTTCTGTGGAAAACGTGGAAGGAAGTACATACAGCAAGCTAGTGCGAGGCAGTTGCCGTCGGTCGAGGGGCGTAAACCGGTTCTGTAAGTCGAAACGCGAGGCGATGGCCCTTTTCCAGCGTCGCGGTAGCCACAGCACTAGCGTGTGTGGACGGACGGACAAACAAACTAGCGGTTTGAACGCTAATATCGGCGGTTCCAATACGAACGGACTCGAGTGCCAGGCGAACGTATCCACGGCCGGGCTTGAACTTTGATGTGCGTGAAGATTCGACCCGGCCCGTAACCGTCGCACCACGTGGAATCAATGTGTTGCCGCTGATAACGACCGGTTCATCGAGAATCGCTTCAAACACTTGGTCGATCGACTTCTTCTCGCCGGTAATGGGCGCGTTGAGTCGAACGGTCAGAAGCGTCCCGGCTGGAAGATGCTGTGGATCGTGGAAAGGTGGTGAGTCGGGGATGGTTGAATTTTCGGCAGCGGCGAAAGATGCTGGAAGAATCGCGCTGTCGTCTTTGCTCGCCTGAAACGGAGATTGTCCGGTCGCGTCGGTCGGAACTTCCACTTGCCGTGAACATGCGGCCGAGCCTAGCAAAGCCAAGCCTATTGCCCAAGCCAAAAGGCTCAATTGCCAACGACATCCATTCATCCGATTCATCTTCGCGAACTGCGCTCTCGATACCTGTCATGGCACGACGGATACCACACCAGAACTCATCGAATCAATCACTTGCGATAATCACGAATTCCGTTTCGTGTAGATTTTTCCAATTTTGCAGATTCTTTGTCTGCCCCTTCCGTTCCAGCCGCATCGCCTGCAAATAAAAAATGCGGAGGGCTGATGCCCTCCGCACAATTGTTTCTGTTGAAACGATATTACTTTTTCGCCGCCGGCTTCTTCGTGGTTGTCTTCTTCTTCGGCGCCGGTGTAGCGGCCTTCTTCGCGCTTTCGCGACCGCCGATTAGGCTCATCGCGTCCGCTGCGTTGAATGGGAACTGCCGGACGGAAGTTGCTGTCTGGCCGGCCGAGTTGAGCGTGACATCAACACGACGATTGCTCGCCATCCTGATGGTCACGATTCTCGACAGCGCTCGCTTACGTTCTTCCGTCGTCAGCTCAGTGTTCTGTTGAACCGACTGCTTCACCTCGTCAGTGGTCAAGTTCTGCTCCTTGCCCAGCGCCTTGGTGTCGATGTCGGCTTCTGGAACACCTTGCTGCACCAGGAACGACTTCACCCTGGCAACGCGGCGTTCAGTGAGTGCCTTGTTGAACTCGGCGGTTCCTCGATGATCGGCATGACCTTCGAGAGTGATGTGCGCATCCGGCTTCGCTTCAAGATACTTCTTGAAGTCCGTAGCCATGTCAACGAGCACCTTCTGCTGAGTCGGAAGCAGCCCGCCGTCGGGATTCTTCGGTGTGGGCTGAGCCGTCGCGAAATAAACGCTGTGCAATGCAAGACGTGCTTCGAGCGCCTTGTCAACCGGCGGTGGCGGAGGATTCTGAACCGTAACTTGAGCGGTCGCCTGTGAATTCAAACCACGGGAGTCCGTGCAAGTCGCCGATACCGTAACCGGCCCAGGAGGCAGATTCGCAGTGTTCAGCGTAGCTGTATTGCCTGATCCGGAAACTGTGCCAGCGGTGGAAGTCCAGTTTGCAACTGACACCGGAACTCCATCAGGACTGGTGCAATTCGCCGACAGGTTGACCGTTCCACCGGGAACCAATTGAGCCGGGTCAGCCGAGATAGAAACAGTCGGAGGATTCTTCGGAGGCAGCGGCTTGACCGTGTAGTTAGCCGAGCAACTCGCTTCGTTCGCCTTCTTTGCCTGCGGATCCGTTATGTGAGCAGTGACCGTGTAATTGCCGGGCGCCGCGTTGGTCGTGTCGATCGTAGCCGTCGTGTCTTTTCCGCTAACCTGGCCGCCATTTCCGCTCCAGGCATAGGTGACGGTGTGCTTCGGATTGAAGTTGCTGGCAGTAGCCGTCGCGGTGATCGGCTCGCCAACCATAACCTCGGTGGGCTGAACCGAGCAGGCTGCGGCTGGGGGTACAGCTTCAGCGCCACCCCAACTCAGCACAATACCTGTACGAAGCCGAACGCCTTCGAGACTGGGTCGACGCAGAGATGGAAATTCGGGGTTTACGTACCCGGCATAGTTATGCCGCGCATAAACGTAGTCAGCCTGAAAGAGCCGCCACGCGAACATCTTGGAAAACGGGATGTCCAGTCCGCCGCCAAGAATTGCGCCGACACCATTGTGTTGGTTCAGTCCAGCGGCATAACTCAAGCGGTTGAAGCTTGGCATCGCGTGCAGGAAGAAATTCGCGGAATCGGTGCGCCACATGAACCGGGGCCCGGCGCTGATCGTCCACTCCGACGATGCAGAATTCGCATCACGGCTGTACCCGGTATCGACTTCCGCTCCCCAATGCGAGTCCAAGTTATAAGTAAGCGCTACACCGCCGCCCCTAGCCTCTCCGGGAAGCTTGAAAGGAATAGGAGCAGCCGGGTTGCTGGGGGTAAAAGGGACGGTACCGCCTGGATTTGTATATTGATAGCCTGCGAAAAAGTCCCACTTCGGATTGGAATCGCTCTGCGCGACGGCGGAACTCGAGATCAAAAGTATAGTGATAAGTGCGACCAAGCCGGCCACTGCTGCGCCGCACGCACGTATCCTTCTGCTAACGCTCATACATCCTCCAGAAAGTATTCTTGCGCCGGGTGCCTCAACAGCAGCCAGACGCTCATGAAATGGAAACATTGGGTGGAAGGCAAGACCGCCTCGGAACGTAAAATTCTATCCCACAGTAGCTTAAAGGGAAAGCGCCGACTCAAGGTATTATCGACTTAAGCACCAAGACCTCGCACAAAAGTTGTCTCAAATTGAAACCTGAGCGTTTACTATCTGGCGATCAGGCATCTGGTCTACGCCAGACCTTGCCGCTGGACGTCTGGCCGCGTATCGTTGATTTTCGGTCCATCCGCATCGCCCGTCGGGACCGGGATCCAGACCTAGAGGACGAAACCAGGCAGATGAGCCACGAAAAAATTCTGATTGTTGAAGATGAGGAGAATGAACGGTCCGGACTGGCCGAACTTGTTTCGTCCTGGGGATATCGTGTCGAGACCGCCCGCGACGGCGCCGAAGGTCTGGAGAAGGCGACCCAGTGGGGCCCATCGATTGTTGTCACCGATCTGAAAATGCCCCGCATGGGCGGCCTTGATCTCCTAGGCCATCTGGCAGAACAGGCGGAGACGATTGCCGTCATTCTGGTAACCGCGCAGGGAACGATCGACAGCGCCGTACAGGCAATGCGCATGGGCGCATATGACTACATCACCAAGCCGATCGATACCAACCGCCTGCGAACAATTCTCTCCAACGCCTCCGAACTGCTCGGCACACGAGCGGAACTCGAAGCCACGCGGCGAAGATTGCGTGACACAGGATCGCTGGGCCGTCTGAATGGCGCTTCCCGCAAGATGCAGGAGATATTCCGCTTAATAGAAATGGTCGCTCCCAGCACGGCGTCGGTGCTTATCACCGGGGCGAGCGGGACGGGCAAGGAGTTGGTCGCTCGTACCATTCACGAGTTGAGCCCGCGAAAGGATCGTCCATTCGTCGCCATCAACTGCGCCGCGATTCCCGATACGTTGATGGAAAGCGAAATCTTCGGACACGAGAAAGGCGCATTCACCGGCGCACTCGAGCGCAGGACCGGCTGTTTCGAACTCGCGGAAGCCGGCACTCTCTTGCTCGACGAGATCGGCGAGATGCCGATCGGGACGCAAGCCAAACTCCTCCGCGTCCTCGAAGATCGGAAGCTCCGGCGCCTGGGAAGCAAGGTGGAAACAGCGGTGGATGTGCGGGTTCTCGCAGCAACAAACAAAGTTCCAGACGAAGCTGTTTCACGCGGCGAACTGCGCAGCGATCTGTACTACCGCCTCAATGTGTTCAACATCCACATGCCGCCATTGCGCGAACACAAAGAGGACATCAACGCCCTCGTTCAACTCCTGCTCGCCGAGATGAGCGCCAAGCACGCGCGCAAGGTGACGGCTGCCAGCGAAGCCGTGCTCAACCAGTTCAACAGTTATTCGTGGCCGGGAAACGTCCGCGAGCTGCGCAACACCATCGAGCGAGCGGTGATCGTCTGTGACTCGGGGATGATTGAGACCAAGCATCTGCCTCCCGGATTCGGCCAGGCTCCTCTGCGCACCGCCGCCAACGATCCCGATGCCGTCCGGCTTGGGGTCGGAACGACCGTGGAAGAGGCCGAAAAGATGCTGATCCTGAAGACATTGGAAGCCACCAGCAATAACAAGACGCGAGCAGCGGAAATCCTGGGGATCAGTCTGAAGACCTTGCATAACAAGCTGAAGGAGTACGGAAGCGCCGCCGCGTCGGAGGCGGTGACGGGCAAGGAAGAAGTTTCCAGCAGCTAGAACTTGGCTAGGCGTGGGGCCAGCCAATTTTCTTACCTGATCATGCTACGACGTAAGACCATCATCGTGCTCGTCATCACTCTCATGGTGACGGCGATGGTTTGCGCCTTCTCGTATCTGTACATCTCTCAGATCATGCGCCTGCGCATCGCCAACGCCTACGAGACGGCGACCAATCTGACGCACCAGTTGGCGTACGCCGCGGGAAATACGGTTCCTGACTTCAGCAGCACGGCCGTAGACACCAGCGATCCGGCATCAGTAAACCGGGCAGTTGCGGATTACGTTCAGACCGATGTCGACCTCAACAATCTCCTGCAATCTGATCCGGGAGACTGGCGATTCATCTACGACGTTGCGATTCTGGATACCAACGGCAAAGCACTGTTGCACACCAATGCCAGCATGGTGGGCCGCATCGTCCCCCCGCGTCCCGACTTCCAGCAAGTCGTGAGAGCGCGCTTTCGGGACCAGATCCGGCTGGTATTCAGTCCGGCGGCCGTTTATGACGTCAGCTACCCGCTGACTCTCAATGGCGCGCCATTCGGAATGATTCGCATTGGCGTCCAGACCATCTTCCTGAAGAGCGAAGTCGCCACGCGCATGATGAAATCGCTCTACATTTCCCTTGCGGTCGTCTTTGTATCCTTTCTGCTTGCCGCGGGGATTTCGAATCTTGCGCTTGGCCCTTTGAAGGAGATTAGCCGCAATCTCGATAGTGTCAGCGCCGGTGAAGCGAGCGCTTTTGACGGCGACGAGGCCAGTCATGACGAATATGGGTTGGTGACTCTCAAGATTGCGAACTTGGGCCGGCAGATCCGCGACAGCAAGGAAATCTTTTCGGCGCTGAAGGACAACGTCGATCAACTGATGTCGAACTTGCAGGATGGCCTGATGCTGTTTGCGCGCGATTCGCGTGTGGTGCTGGTCAGCGCGCCGGTCGAAGGCTTCCTGGGACGTCCTCGCGCCGAGTTACTCGGTCATACTGTGCAGGAGATATTCGACCGCGAGACCCTGCTGGGCAGTGCTTTGCTGGACGCGTTCGAGCGGCGCCGTCCAATTTCGCAGCGCGATTTTGAAGCACCGGGCGGAAAACGAGTGCAGGTGGCGCTCGACTTCGTTCAGGAGAAGAATTCTCAGATCGGGGCTCTCGTAATCATGCGAGACACTGAGTCTGTGCGGCGGATTGGCGACGAAATCGAACTCTCGCGACGGCTCTCTGCTAGCGGCCGATTGACGCGGGGCGTCGCGCACGAAGTCAAG
This sequence comes from uncultured Acidobacteriota bacterium, assembly GCA_963820895.1. Classification (GTDB taxonomy): domain Bacteria; phylum Acidobacteriota; class Terriglobia; order Terriglobales; family Acidobacteriaceae; genus Sulfotelmatobacter. The sequence goes on along the minus strand of CAWGBW010000004.1, from coordinate 471,569 downwards.
AATCCAATCAACGCCATCGTCCTGCATTTACAACTTCTGCAAAACAAACTGGCGAAGCAGGAACCGGATACGCTTCGCCACATGGACATCATCGACAGTGAGATTCGCAGGCTGGACCGAGTCGTACAGACTCTTGTCGACTTCACGCGCCCGCGTGACCTCCACCTCGAAGAAGTCGACCTCCGGGATTTGCTCGAGGATGTCTCTCAACTGGCTTCTCCCGATGCCGAACAGCACGGGGTCACTATTGAACGCCACACACCGGAACATAGGTTGCCGGTAAAGGTCGATGTCGATCTGATGAAGCAGGCTTTCCTGAATGTCGTTATCAATGGAATCCAGGCAATGCCCGAAGGTGGCGTATTGACCATCACGACTCGAGCCGACAACGGTACAGCCGTCGCCGAGATTCAGGATCAAGGTCCGGGGATCCCCAAGGACATGCACGACAAGGTCTTCGAGCTGTATTTCACGACTAAGAAAGACGGCAGCGGGATTGGTTTGGCCCAGACGTATCAAATCCTGCAGTGGCATTACGGCTCCGTGGACTTTGAGCCGGCGAAAACTACCGGAGCTATCTTCCGATTCCAGATCCCCTTGTTCGGGCTTTCAGGCCAACCCAGCAGCGACGACATGGTCGATACGGCATCCCTAAACCGTAGTAACTAGGCAGCTTGCCCGAGCGCAATAGAAAGCTGGCTGTGGCCTAACCTGAAAGCGTAAGATTGGGCGTGCCGCTCTGTTTGGCCGCTAGGGACCCAAGAATGACTCTGGCCAGAAGCTTTCTATTGGGCATTCTCTTGTCGGCATCAGCTCCCTATGTATCGGGCGTTCCGATGCCGCAATCCACACCGGTGAATCCTGCCGGAACCCCACCTGACTCTCAAAATCCTGCTGCAACCACCCCATCCCAGAAACCCGGAGACGAGGAAAAGCCGGCGAAGAAAACTGCGTCGGCGGACAAAGCCTCAACGCGCAAAACACCCGCGAAGAAGAAGCCAAAAACGGTATTGGCTGGATGTAACGCTTCGGCACCAGCTACGGGATCTGCTCCGGCCACAAGCACGACGAGCACACCGACCGGAGAGACTGCTCAGACACAAACGGCTGCGACGTCAACCGACCCCGAGCCCTGCCCTCCCAAAGTGGTTGTGCGTCAGGGAGGAACTTCGGAGCCCGCGATTCAATTGACCGGCGGCGCGGCCGGAGCACAGAAATCGGAAGCCCAAGCCACAGCGGGGCCAATGATTGACGCCACGGAAGAGAATTTGAAGAAGCTCTCGGCTCGACAACTCAGCTCGACGGAACAAGAGACAGTTACGCAGATTCGCCAGTACGTCACCCAGTCGAAAACTGCCGTCGCAGCCGGGGACATGGAGCGCGCGCGCACTCTGGCATGGAAGGCGCAGACGCTTTCAGACGACCTAGCCAAACCTCAGCAATAGCTGATCCTATTTTCCCTTTGATCGAGCCGTATTCACCTTCGCCAACAACTCTTGCGACATGGTCTGAAGCGGCCCCGGAATCTTCACCGCTTCAGTCAGAACCTCCCGCGACTCCGTCAGCTTGTTGAGTTTGCCGTAAGCAAACCCCAGCCCGTAAAGGGCTCGTGCGTAAAGCTGCTCGTCTTGTCCCTTGAGTAAACCCGCGGCAGTCTTGAGCTCGGGAATCGCGGCTGTGCTCTTGTCCTGCTTCAGATAGGCCCATCCGATCGTGCTGTGAGCTGCCCCTGCGGAGAGTTTTCGGGACTTATCCGCGTCCGGCGCGTCTGGCTTCGCTACCTCGATGATCTTCTGGGAGTAAGAGATCGCTTTCGCGGCACTACCGGGTTTCCCATCTTCAGCATAGAAGTTCGCCAGCAACAGCAGCGCAGGAATTGAATTCGGTTTTGCGCCCAGCATCTTCTCGCCGAAAGCCACCAGGCGCGCATTGTCCTTCAACTGGCTCAACGCTTCCAAAGCCATGTTCGACACGCTGTCCTGATATTTCGAATCCGGGAACCCAGTGGTGAACTTGTCGATGTAGGCCATTCGCGACTTGGCGTCGGTTTCCGCCGAAATCACATTCAGGCCGACGGTCTCGAGATATTCGCAATTGCCCTGAATCGACGACTTATCTTCAGATACCTTTCGATTGAAGTCTTCGTCGCTCATGCCGTCCGGTTTGGTCTGCTTCGCGACGGACTGGCATACTTCTCCGCCTTTCGACACGTAGTCCATCAGCTTGGGATTGTTCTTTGCTTGCTGAGCAGCGTTGGTCTGCGTCACCAGGATGTCGAGATTATGCGGCGAGCCGGCCAGTGCTTTGTCGCCGAAGTCGAGGGCCTTCGCGAGGTCGCCCGTCGATTGATACGTCTGCGCGATCTGCCAGTTTCCGTAAGCGACTGCCTGCGGATTCGACGAGAACTTCTGAACGAAGTCCTGGTACATGCTCAGTTTCTTTTGAGCATCCTGTTCGTTCGTGATCGCCTGCAGGGCGTGATCTTCATCAGTTCCAGCCGCGATGGTGATTCGATCCACCTGCGCGACCAGCTGCGAAGCAAAAAACAGAATGAAGAGAAAGACAGACAGCAGAAGGGATTCCTTACAGCGTTTCATAGCCCGCCTCCGCCTACGCGAGAGTTGACTACATTCGAATAGCACGCGAATCCTAGCGCCGAACGGGAGAACGTGCAAGAGCCACTATCAAGAGACCAGGCGCTCGGATGTTTCGCTCCGTAGCGTACGAATAAATAGCAGGCCGTATCAGATCGGTTCATGGTGAATTCCGTTTCCGTCGGCTAAATTAGAAAGATGCGTGCCAGTTTCAGCCAGCGTCCCTTGAGATTCGTCTTTGCCGCCAACCTCATTTCGATGGTCGGCAGCGGGATGAACTCGGCCGCAGTTGCCTGGTACATCCTGAAGGCCACTCATTCCGAAATGGCCCTCGGTACGTTCGCCGTCCTCCAGACCGTGCCTGCGATGCTGATGCTTCCCTTCACTGGCGTCGTGATCGATCGCGAAGACCGGCGGCGGCTGGTGATGTGGCTCGATGCCGTTCGCGCCGTGATAATCGTCGCTGTCGCGGTCCTTGCTTTTCGACATCAGGTCCGGGTCTGGCAACTTTATTTGATGAACACTCTGGTTGCCGCCGGCTTCTGGATGTTCTGGCCAACCATCACGGCGCTGATCCAGGAGCTTACCCCGGAGGGGCAGTTCGTCCAGTCGAATACTTTCCTCCTCGCCGGCGTTCAAGGCGGCTTTCTGATCGCCGGAGCAATCGTCGGATTCATCTACGATCACATCGGCCTGGGCGGTGTTCTAACCCTCGACGTTTCGACGTACGTAGTCTCGTTTCTGTGCTATTTCGCCGTGCGCAAGGGCAAACACGTTGTAATTCGCACGGACGAGTTGCGTGCGGATATCGTGGCGGCCGAAACCCAGCTCCAGCGCTTCTGGCGCGAGATGCGCGAAGGACTGCACTTCCTCCGCGACCATCGTCCGGTCGTGCTGCTTGGAATCAGCTGGGCATTTTTTATCGGCGCCATGGTCACGGGCGTGGTCGTAACTCCGTCGCTGAGCGATCGCGTATTTCACGCAGGAGCTAAGGGATACGGCTGGCTCAACGCGGGTTGGGGCACCGGGGCTTTCGCCAGCGCACTCTACGCACCGTGGGCGATTGCGAGACTGGGCGGCCGGCGGGCTGTTGCCTTTTCCATGGCGCTGTTGTCCGTGTGCGTCGCGTTCGCCCCGATTTCTGGCTTTCTGATTCTCGCGATCGCGACGTACTTCCTCATGGGTTCGGCGCGCGGCGTGGGCGGGGTGGCGATGAACACTAGCCTGATGGAAATGGTCCCGAAGCACCTTATGGGGCGAGTGCAGAATGCTTTCTATTTCGCCGGAACCTTTCTACAACTCGTGCTTGCGGTCTGCGTAGGAACCGTAGCGCAGAAGGTCAGCCTGGTGGTGGCTTTCGCAATTCTTGGATGCGTCTATGCACTGTCGTTCGTGGCAGCCAGCTGGCCGGTAGGAGCGGCGGTCCCGGAAGAAGTAATAGCCGACTGATTCTCTCGCAAACTGGAAGGCTCCGTCGCGACCGATCCCCGCTGGCGAATGTCTACCTGCATGGCACCACAACACTCAGGCTGGTATGCTGTCGGTTTCGCATTCATGAGGAGCTTCCATGTTCGCTGATTTGCAAGGCCGCAATGCGGTTGTCTTTGGAGTCGCCAACAAGCGCTCAATCGCCTGGTCGATTGCACAAGGCTTGCACGCCGCCGGCATGAAACTTGCGATTACGTATCAGAATGAGCGGCTTGAACAGGAAGCTCGAGACCTCATCCTTTCGTTGCCTGGCGCGGAAGGCTACATGTGTGACGTCTCCAAAGACGAAGACATTGACCGCCTCTTCGCGCAACTCAAGGAACGACACGGCAAATTACACACCGTGGTGCATTCGGTGGCCTACGCTCCGGCCGAAGAACTCAAGGGCGATTTCGTCAATACGACGCGCGAAGGCTTCCGCATTGCGCACGACGTAAGCGTCTACTCTTTGATCGCAGTCTCGCGCGCCGCGGCGCCGTTGATGGAAGACGGCGGCTCGATCATCACCATGACCTATTACGGCGCCGAGAAAGTTGTTCCACACTATAACGTCATGGCAGTGGCGAAAGCGGCGCTCGAATGCACTGTGCGTTATCTCTCGAGCGATTTGGGGAAAAAAAAGATTCGCGTGAATGCCATCTCCGCCGGGCCCATCAAAACTCTGGCGGCTCGCGGAATTTCCGGCTTGGGAGACATGCTCAGATCGCACGCCGAACGCGCACCACTCGGTCGAAACGTCGAGGTCGCCGAGGTCGGTTCCACGGGAGTCTTTCTGGCCTCCGATGCCAGCAGCGGCATCACCGGAGAAGTGATCTACGTCGATTGCGGCTATAACATCATGGGATTCTAGTGTCGCGCTGAACTCTCACATGACAAAAAACTTCAAGCCTTTCCTCCTCGTGGCCTTCACAACCTTAATGCTGAATCCGAGTCTCCCTACTTGGGCGCAGACCGGCTCGACGTCGCGAGCGGCAACCATCGTTGACGCCATACCGCAGGCCAAGCATATCGATCAGGCGGTCATCTCGCCGGACGGAACGCAGGTAGCCTATATCGTAGATGGCGAACTGAATGTCATCCCGGCGACGGGTGGCTCCGCACACGTTATTTCTGTCGAGGGCAAACTTTCCGTTCGTGATGTCGCGTGGTCCCACGATTCCGCGCAGGTTACATTCATCGCTGATCTCGAAGGAGAAGTTCCGGCGGCGCAGGTCTTCACCGCGAAGGTTGATGGCAGCACCCCGGTGAAACGCGCGGATCTCAAAGGCTACGCCGCCGCACCCTCTTTTTCGCCAGACGACATGCGCCTCGCATTGCGCTTTATCCAGGATATTCCCCGCATCGCTGGGCCATTGCAACCGATGACACCGCTCTCCGGAGAAATCGGCGAAAAGATTTACGAACAACGGCTGACGACCATCGACCTCAGCACAAATGCTGTGGCGCAGATTTCGCCGGCGGACATGTACGTCTATGAATACGAGTGGACGCCCGACGGACAAGGTTGGATCGGAGCGGCAGCGCATGGCTCAGGCGATTCCAACTGGTATGTCGCGAAGCTGTATCACTTCGACGGGAAGGGCGAGGCGCACCAGATCTATTCACCCAAGTGGCAGATCGCGGATCCACATTTGTCGCCCGACGGCAAGAACATTGCCTTCATCGAGGGCCTGATGAGCGACGAAGGGCCGACCGGTGGCGATGTCTTCGTGGTTCCTGTCGATGGTGGAACACCGAAAAATGTCACTCCGGGAATCAACAGCTCCCCTTCCTCAGTTGAGTGGATCTCATCCGACCGCATCCTCTTCGGTCAAAATATTGACGGGCACTCCGGATTCGCCTCGGTCAGCAGCGCAGGCGAGCCCGTGCAGTCGCTTTGGTCTGCCGACGAGTTCGTTGGCTCGGAACCAAGTACAAGCGGGTCATTCTCGCGTGACCGATCATCCAGTGCAGTGATCCGAGAATCCGCGAGTATGCCGCCTGAAATATGGGTGGGAGCTGTTGGAAAGTGGAAGCAGGTGACTTCGCTGAACTCCGCCGTCAAGGCGACATGGGGAGAAGTTCGCAACTTTCACTGGACCAACGGTTCGATGAAACTGCAGGGTTGGCTGATGCTTCCCAAAGATTACTCTCCGGGAAAGACGTATCCGCTGATCGTAAACGTGCACGGCGGTCCTTCTTCTGCCTGTACTCCGACATTCGGATCAAAAACTTTGAGTGCCGAATCAGAGATGGGCTATTTCGCATTCTGCCCGAATCCGCGGGGAAGTTATGGCCAGGGCGAATCGTTCACTCGCGCCAACATCAAAGACTTCGGCGGCGGCGATTTTCGCGACATCATGACCGGCATCGATGCCATCGCAAAGCAGTTCCCGATCGATGCGCACCGGCTTGGCATCCGTGGCCACAGCTATGGCGGATACATGACAATGTGGGCTGAGACGCAAACTCAGCGTTTCGCAGCCGCCGTGGCGGGTGCAGGATTATCGGATTTCCTGAGTTACTACGGGGTCAACGAGATCGACGAGTGGATGACTCCATTCTTCGGCGCATCGATTTATGACGATCCCGCCGTCTATGCGAAGAGCGACCCCATGCATTTCGTGAAAGCGGTAAAGACCCCCACGTTGATCCTTGTCGGGGATCGCGATGGCGAAGTACCGATGGAACAGTCCGTAGAATGGTGGCACGCGTTAAGGGCGTTGAAAGTGCCGGTGAAGTTTGTGGTGTATCCGAATGAAGGACACGCACTCGGAAGGCCAGCCGATGCGCGTGACTACCTGGTTCGTACGCTCGATTGGTTTGAGGAATGGTTCGGTAAGGTACCCGCCGCGCACTAACGTCTCCAGAAGGTGCGGGTCGTTCGCATCAGCTGACTATTCTGATGCTCCTCGTGGTATCCCCTTCACGCTCGAGTGAGATTTCGTAGTCGCACTCTTGCAAAAGGCGAGGAAATTTCTCTCCCCACTCGATCAGGAGAATGCTCTCCTCGGTGCGTAAATCGTCGAGTGCAAGCGTTTCCAGTTCGCGCATCGTGTCGATGCGATACAGGTCGATGTGATAGAGAGTCGCTTTTGGGCTGCGGTATTCGTGGACTAGAGTAAACGTGGGACTGGTGACATCATCCTCGGAGGCGGCATCGAATGCCGCGGCGATTCCCTTCACCAACGTGGTTTTCCCGGCGCCAAGATCCCCGCGCAGCAATACGAGCTTTGGAGGAGTCAGCAGTTCGGCCAGCGTGCGCCCGAACTCGATGGTTTGTTCCACCGAGTGAGTCGTGATCTTGCGCAGCTCTTCTCTCGCATCAGTTCCTGAATTCACAGGAACAGTATAGCGAGAGCCGTAAGCCGCTCACCCCGCCCGGCAATACTTTCAATAGGTCGAGAATGCGCTGGACTTGATCCCGAGCTGAGTTCGCGCTGCAACGTGATCCAGCGATGAGCGAAGGCGACGATGGTCATCGTCTTCGATCGCGACAAAGCGGAATGGTTGCAACACACCATCGGGGATGCTTCGCATGGGGCTCAGCACCTCGGCCATGCCGTGCACCGGACCTGCCTGCGTCTGAAAGGCGACTTCTACGAAGTCCCCTTGTCCCAGCGATTGTGCAAGTCGCAACAAGCCACCAGTGGCGGAAATGGCTTGGAGTTTGGCTTTCGTACGGCGGCCGTCTTCCAAACGAATCGCTGCCAGGACGGAATCGCCTAGTTGGACTCGCGCTGCTCGCCGTGAAGGGTGCGGTTGGGGGAAGTGCGTCATAGGTGAGACCACTATGGCACTTAGGTGGTGTTGAGTAATAGATTACTGAAGCACGTCGTCCGAATTCCGCTCTGCTAGCGGCTAGCGTCACAATGTTTGGCTAATCAAACGAACCACTTACGGGTTGTTTACTAACTTGCAAATGTCCTTCGGGACGATGGCGCGTGTCGTTCGCTTTCTCAGCCCAACAGGAAAACTCCAATTTGTTATCTTTGTGTTCTTTCAGAAGGAGCAATTATGATTCGCCGCGTAATACTGGCAGTTTGCTGTGCAATCGGACTCATGAATCTCGCCGTTGGCCAAACTTCCACCGAAAACAAGCAGGCCCGTTTGAGAATCGCTATCGTCGGCTTGGTTCATGGACACGTGCATGGATTTCTCGATCAATTTCGAAATAATCCCGAGATAGAAATTGTGGGCATCGCGGAGCCGGATCAGGCGCTCTTGGCTCAGGTCGCCGCAAAGTACGGCTTTGACCGCGGCATTCTCTTTACTGATCTGGAAAGCATGTTGAGCAAAGCAAAGCCGCAGGCTGCATGGGCGTACACGAACACGTACGATCACCGGAGAGTAGTGGAGACCTGCGCGCGGCATGGCGTACACGTGATGATGGAAAAGCCGCTCGCCGTCAATCTCGACGATGCTGTCGCCATCGAGAAAGCCGCCCGCAATGCCAAGATTCATGCTCTGGTGAACTACGAAACATCCTGGTACCCAAGCAATCACGCGGCCTACGACTACGTTCAGCAGGGCGTGCTGGGAGAAGTCCGGAAGGTAGTAATTCACGATGGCCACAAAGGTCCGAAAGAGATCGGCGTTGAGCCGGAGTTTTTCGCGTGGCTTACCGATCCCAAACTCGATGGCGCCGGCGCTCTCTTTGATTTTGGATGTTACGGCGCGGATCTGATGACCTGGCTCATGAATGGCCAACGCCCGCAGACGGTCACGGCGGTTACGCAGCAGATCAAGCCCGCGATCTATCCTCACGTCGACGATGAAGCGACTGTCATCGTCACCTATCCGCGAGCGCAGGCCATCATCCAGGCATCATGGAACTGGCCAGTCGACCGCAAAGACATGGAAGTCTACGGGCAGACGGGCTACGCGATCACCGTGAAGCGAGACGATGTGCGGCTGCGGCGGGTGGGAGACGACAAGGAACGAACAGTGACGGCAAAGCCAGTCGCGCCTCCCTACGATAATTCCGTGTCGTATCTGAAGGCGGTCATTATGGACGGCGCAAAGGAAGACGCGCTCTCATCGTTGGACACCAATGTAATGGTGATAGAAATTCTCGATGCCGCGCGAAAATCGGCAGCCGAAGGACGAACGATCCCGTTGGCCGGTTCGAGGTGATTATCCGATTTGCACGAACTTTTCGCGGACAGCGGCTTGCGCTCTTTTGAAAGCGTCCGGCAGCCCAACAAGCAAATCGGTTGCAACCATGGAATGCTCGCCCAAGCGATCGACCATGAGATCGCCGGCGAGTCCGTGTAAATAAACGGCGGCGCATACAGACAGGAAAGATTCTTTGGGATTCTGGCCGATCATCGCCGCCACCATCCCGGTGAGAATGTCGCCTGTTCCGCCCGTCGACATTCCCGGATTCCCCGTGGTATTCACCCACGCCTCGCCATCAGGCTTCGCAACCAGCGTTCGATGTCCCTTTAGAACAACGATCAAATCATGGTCGCGGGCGAAATTGCGCGCCGTCTTCAACCGATCTTTCTGGACATCAGCGATCGAACATCCTGCCAGCCGCGCCATTTCGCCAGGATGAGGAGTGATCACTAGAATGCGGCCTCTTCCCTTCAGCGTATCCACCTTGCCTTCAAATGCATTGAGCCCATCGGCATCGAGCACCACGGGCACTTCGCTCTCGCTCACAAGAGATCTCACCAACTCGGAGGTTTCCGCAACTCGCGAGATGCCTGGTCCGATCGCGAGAACGCTCTTCCCTTTTGAGAGTTCTCGCACCACTTCGGCTGCGCTCACCGCAATCGTTCCCGCGCTGGTTTCCGGCAGAGGCTCGGTCATCACTTCAGGATGAAATCCCGCAACCGTGGCAAGAGCCGACTTCGCCGTGGCGATAGTCGACAATCCAGCCCCTGCGCGCAACGCCGCCATTCCGGCCATCGCGACTGATCCCGCTTTGCCGACAGAACCACCAATGACCAGGACGTGTCCGTACTTTCCTTTATTTGATTCAGCCGGCCGAGGCGCGATCGCGAACAAGAAATCTCGCGGAGTGATCACATTCAATGCTAACGATGACTTGACCGACTCATCCGGGGAGCCGATGCCTGCGATGCATGTCGGCCCATTCGTGAGCATGCTGAACACATGCGCCGGACGGGGCGCAGTGAACGTCACGATGGAATTCGCTCCTGCAATGGTTCCGGTCTGCGGCGTCATCGCATCGGCATCCGCGCCGGAGGGTATATCAACTCCAACGACCGGCACTCCGCTGTCATTAATGAGGCGGATGGCCGCCTCGTAAAGGCCGCTCACCGGGGGTTTGAAGCCGGTCCCGAGAATCGCATCCAGATACAGATCGGGCTTCAAAACGGATCGCATCCGGTCGCTCGTTAATTCCTCCACCGAGCGCACTGCAATCACCGAAGGCGGCAGCATCTTAAACATTGCAGCCGCATCGCCGCGTAACTCAGCCGGATCGGTCAGCAAAATGACCTGAACAGTCTTTCTCTTTTCGTGCAACAACCGCGCAGCAACGAATCCATCTCCGCCGTTGTTTCCCTTCCCGCAAACAGCAACGATTTTGTTCGCTGAACCGTATACAGCCGCAACATGCTCAGCGACGGCGCTACCGGCGTTCTCCATCAGCGTGAGCGATGGAACTCCGTACTGCTCGCTGGTTGCGCGGTCAATCTCCCGCATCTCGGCGCCGCTGACAATTTTCATGGGATTGTGATTCTCATCAGGACGCCGCGGTTTGCTCGAGTTCGCGCAATTGTGCAGGCTCTCCCATAGCGATGAGGTAATCGTCAGCCTCAATCTTCTCATCCGGAGGGGGATTGAAACGCATCGCATCCCGCCGCTTGATGGCCAGCACAATCACGCCGCGCTCATGACGGATCCGGGATCCCTCGAGAGTTTTGCCTGCGAACGTCGATCCGGGAGTGATATGGATCTCGCCGATTTCAAGATCCATCCCAAGATGAGTCGTCGCCGTATCGAGGAAGCTGACCACATGGGGGCGCAAAAGCGACTGCGCAATTCGTTGTCCGGCAAATGAATACGGTGACACCACAGAATCGGCGCCGGCGGTCAGCAGATGTTTCTCGGCCCCGTCTTCGCTGGCGCGCGCAATGATCTTCAGATGTGGATTGAGAGTTCGGGCGGTCAGCACGATATAGAGGTTCGTGGCATCCGTGGTCGTGGCCGCGATCAGGCCGCGTGCGCGTTCGATCTGCGCGTCGCGAAGAGTCTGTTCCTGGGTAGCATCGCCCGCCAGCACCAACCAGTTTTCGGAGGCAAAGCGCTGCCGCTTGGCGTCCGCATTGTCAACGATCACGAACGGTACCGGTTTGCGCGCCAGTTCCCGGGCTACGCTGCGACCCACGCGTCCCATGCCACAGATGATGAAATGAGAATCAAGACGTCCGATTTCGCGCTCCATGCGGCGCCTTCCAAAGAAACTTTGCAGCTCGAATTCTAGCAAAGCCTGGCTGAGCGCTCCCACGCCCAATAACAGCAGAGAGACGCCCGCGATGATGACAAACACATTCAATACGCGGCCGGCGTGCGAGAGCGGATGGACTTCCTGGTAACCGATGGTCGTCAGCGTCGTGACCACCATATAGAAACCGTCGAACCACGACCAGTGTTCGATGGAGTGATAGCCGGCAGTCCCGATCGTCATCACCAGGAGAAGAAGCGCGCCAATCGTACGAAGGTTCCGAAAGGCTTTCATGACGGTCGATTGTCGTCAATTCTTGATCGTCGTTCACTGGGGCCATCTCGAAGCTAATGACGGCGGCGACAAACAGCTAGCGACACATTCGCACCGACTATAAAACAAAACGGCCCTCCGCGCTGTGCGGAGGGCCATGAAAATCAGTGTCTACCGATCATGCTTCCGGTTTTCGACCTGCGGCCATCGCCTGCACCCGGCTGTGCTTCTGTCCATAAGAGAAGTACACCACGAGTCCAATCGCGAGCCAGATGAACAATCGTGCCCAGTTCACCCAGCCCAGCTTGTACATCATGTATCCGTTCGAGATGACTCCTAAGATGGGCACCAGCGGCACCCAGGGAGTGCGGAAGGGCCGGGGCTGACCAGGGTTCGTCCGCCGTAAAACCATCACAGCGATCGACACGATCACAAACGCAAGAAGTGTTCCGATGTTCACCATCTTCCCGATGTCGTCAATCGGAGTCACGCTGCCAACGACCGCAGCCAGCAGTCCCACCAGAATCGTGTTCTTCCACGGAGTTCGAAACTTGGGATGAACAGCCGCAAAGAATTTTCGCGGCAGTAATCCGTCGTTTGCCATCGAGTAGAGCACGCGGGTTTGTCCAAGAAGCATCACGAGCATGACGCTGGTCAATCCTGCGAGCGCGCCGATCGTGATGATGTGCGAGGCCGTGGTTAAGCCGCGATCCAGAAACGCGCGGGCAACTGGCGCTTCGATGTTGATCTGTTGCCAGTGGACCATCCCGGTTAAGACACCCGCGACGGCGATGTACAACACAGTACAGATGGCCAGCGATGCGATCATGCCAATCGGCAAGTCGCGCTGCGGATTTTTGGCCTCTTGCGCCGTGGTTGAAACCGCATCGAACCCGATGTACGCGAAGAAAATGTAGGCCGCTCCGGCTCCTATGCCGGCAAACCCGTGCGGGGCGTACGAACTCCAGTCAACTCCCCAGTTTGCGCTATTGATATAGCGCGCACCGAGCGCGATGACGAACAGGACAACTGCGACCTTGACTACGACAATCGTTGCGTTGAATCGCGCGCTCTCTTTTATGCCGATGACGAGAATCGTGGTGATGACCAGCGCGATAATGAAAGCAGGAAGATTGAACCCGATTTCCATGCCGAAGAGATGCGGCGCGCCTAGCAATTCATGCGCTCGCTGCAGCAGTTCGGGAGAAGGCGTTTTCAGCAGATCACTCACCCGGTCGAGAAATGCCTGCGTGCCCGGAACTAGGGAAGAGTTTGATGCCTGTGCAATCTGCCGCGCCACTACATTCTCCGCCGTCTTCAGAGCGGTCCAGTGGTCGTAAGCCAACCATAGCGGCATCTTGATATGGAAGATGTTTAACAGTTCGATAAAGTGATTCGACCATCCCGAAGAAACCGTGCTGGCTCCCATGGCGTACTCGAGCGTGAGGTCCCAGCCGATGATCCAGGCTAGAAGCTCTCCGAGCGTCGCATATGCGTAGGTATAAGCGCTTCCGGCAAGAGGGATCATCGCCGCAAATTCGGCGTAGCAAAGTCCCGCGAAGGCACAGCCCAATCCTGAAAGCACGAACGACAGGGTGAGACCCGGACCGGCGTACTGCGCTCCCAAGCCGACCATCACGAAGATTCCGGCGCCGATGATGGCGCCCACGCCCAGGGCAGTGAGCTGGAAAACCCCCAACGTCCGTTTCAGACTATGTTCACCCGTCTCGCGGGCCTCTTCCATCAGCAGGTTCAGTGGCTTGGTTGCCAGCAGATTTGCCATCCGTGTGGATTCTCCTTGGAATTCACAGCGACGCCTGATTCGACCGGCGTGCTGAACTCCGTGACCATGCGTAGTAGACCGGTATCCCCAACAGCACCACAATCAGCCCCGGCCAAGTGTACTGTGGCTTGTAGCGCAATAGTACGACATCGATGAACAACGCCATCACAATATAAACGATCGGAAGGATCGGATAGCCGACCGCGCGATAAGGACGGTTCGCATCTGGATGTGTCCGCCGCAACACAAACAATCCAACAATTGTCAGGATGTAAAAAACCAGCACCGCAAAAATGATGTAGTCGAGAAGTTGCCCGTAACTTCCCGAGATGCATAGAACGCAGGTCCAGACCATCTGCACCATCAGCGAAACTGCGGGCGTCTTGTGGGTAGGATGCAACTTCGAGACGTTGCGAAAAAACAGGCCATCCTTCGCCATTGCGTAATAAACGCGCGCCCCGGAAAGGATCAAGCCGTTGGCGCAGCCGAAGCCGGAGATCATGATGGCCGCGGCCATCAGATAGCCGCCGATCGACCCGAACATCTGCGTCATAACGGCAGTGCCGACGCGGTCTTCCGCCGCATGCGTAATGCCGCGCGCAAGGATGGTCGCTCCGCCCTCCACGCCTTCCAGTGGCAGTGCGCTCAGGTAGATGAAGTTGCAGGCGATGTAGAGCGCGATTACAACACCGGTCCCGATCGCCAGAGACAGCGGCAAATTCCGGCTTGGATTTTTCACCTCTCCCGCGGTGAACGTCACGTTGTTCCATGCATCCGCTGAGAACAGCGAACCCACCTGCGCGACCGCGAGGATCGTGAGCGTCCCCACCATCACGATCGGTCCGCCCACACCGACTTGAACGGCGTGCTGCGCACCAAGTCCCGCGTTGTGCCAGAAATTCGCGCCGAAGTTCGCGGCGATTGCCTGCGGATTGCGCCCGAAGGCGAATCCGAACGCGGCCAATCCTAAGAGCGCCGAAACCTTCGCTGCAGTGAATACATTCTGGATTGCTGCTCCTGTTTTCAGGCCGAAGATGTTGACGATCGACAGAAAGATGACAAGCAGGATCGCCATCAAGTTTTGCGTGTTGATTCCGACGTCCATGTTTCCCAACACCATCGGGCCAATATGAATCGGCGGAACCTTCCAGATATGCAAGATCCAGTTTGTCGAAGAGATCGAAGGAACAAAAACGCCAAGAAATTTGCCGAACGCAACGCCCACCGCTGCGATCGTTCCAGTTTGGATGACCAGGAACAGCGTCCACCCGTAGAGGAAGCCCCACAGGGGACCAAGGGATTCGCGCAGATAGACGTACTGACCGCCCGCCCGCGGCATCATCGCCGCCAGTTCACCATAACTGAGCGCGGCCACGATGGTCATGAAGCCCGCAATGGCCCAGGCTCCGATGAGCAATGCCGGGGACCCCGCCTCGCGCCCGATCTCCGCCGAGACAATAAAAATGCCCGACCCGATCATCGAGCCCATCACCAGCATGGTGGCACTGGTCAGCCCCAGGCCTTGAACCAGTTCCTTATCCTGATGACTGTGAATCTCCCAATCGCTGGCAGCGGTCCGCGTCGTTGTCGGTGTGCTCAGGCTTACCTCCCGGGGTAGCGCCGGCGTATCACCGGCTGTCGCGAAGGCATCGCACCTTCGCAGGGTCAACCGACTTTACCTTAATATTCGGAAAAATTCTTCTGCTGATTTGCCCGGATCCGGTAACAGATCGGATATCACCGCCACCGAGTCGGCCCCGGCTTCGATGACAGACGCGACGTTCTTTCGAGTGATGCCTCCGATCGCAACCAGAGGCTTGTGCGTCAGGGCACGGGCGCGACGGACACCTTCGAGGCCAACGATCGGGTCAGGATTCTCCTTGCTGGAAGTGGTAAATACAGGACCAATCGCCAGGTAGTCGGCCGACGTAAGATCGGCCTCGCTGAGTTGTTCGGGATTGTGAGTAGAAACGCCGAGCCATCGCTCCGGTCCGATGATCTCGCGCACAGATTCGGGTGACAGATCATCCTGCCCGACATGCACGCCGTTGAACTCGGCAGCCAAGCAGAGATCGGCCCGGTCGTTCATGATGAAGCGGACGGAAGCCTGGAAGCCAATACGCTTCTTCAGTTCCCTTGCCTGCTCTAACAGGACTCGCGCATTGCCGCTTTTGTTCCGGTATTGCAGCAGAATGCATCCAGCCGCGGTGAGTGCTTCGGCGGATGCCACTAGTTCCGCGCTCGTCCGGAAGGAACCAGCATCGAGAATGGCATAGAGTCGCGGGAGAACGATCATCGGTGAGGCCTGATCCCTGGCACGATCCATGTAGTCCCGGACACATTCGTCCGGGCGCTTTTCAAGAGAAGTGTGGAAATCATCGATCGGCAAAGCGCAACGATTTTCGATGGTTCGTTCGCTGCATGACGCGATAAACGCGTCCGCCGCTACTTCTTTCCATTCTTGGCCATGAATCGCTCGATGAAACCCGTATCGAAGTTCCCTGCGCGGAAGTCCTCGTCCGCAAGAATCTTCCGGTGCAACGGGATGGTGGTATACACGCCTTCAACGATGAACATCTCGAGCGCACGGGACATTCTCGAGATCGCTTCGTTGCGGTCTTTGGCGCGAACAATCAGCTTCGCGATCAGCGAATCGTAGTAAGGCGGGATCACTCCCTCGGCATACGCAGCGGTGTCGACCCGCACGCCCGTGCCTCCCGGAGGATGGAACGTCGTGATCTTTCCCGCCGACGGCGTGAACTTCTCCGGATGCTCCGCATTAATTCGGCACTCGATGGAATGCCCGCGATGAACGATGGGGCCGAGCAGCACATCGCTCATCTTCGCGCCGGCTGCAATCATGATCTGACTTTTCACTAGGTCGACATCGGTGACCATCTCCGTCACCGGGTGCTCCACCTGGATGCGGGTGTTCATTTCGATGAAATGCAGGCGCCGGTCCTGATCCATCAGGAACTCAATCGTTCCGGCGTTCCAATATCCGATCGCGGCCAGTGACTTGCACAACACATCGCCGATCTGCTGCCGCATTTCCGGCGTTACCTGCGTCGAGGGCGACTCTTCGAGCAGTTTCTGATGTCGCCGCTGAATAGAGCACTCGCGTTCGCCCAGGCTCACGACATTTCCGTGCTCATCGGCCAAGACTTGAAATTCGATGTGCCGGGGATGCTCCACGTATTTCTCCATGTAGAGATCGCCGTTTCCGAACGCACCTGCCGCCTCCGATTGAGCGGCTTTGTACAATCCGGGAAGTTCTTCTTCATTGCGGACGATGCGCATGCCGCGTCCGCCGCCGCCAGCCGAGGCTTTCAGGATGACCGGAAATCCGACCTGACGGCCCCACTCGATCGCCTCGCCCTCGGACGCGATAATTCCATCGGATCCAGGCAGAATTGGCACACCCGCCTGCTTCATCGCGGCCCGCGCTTTTTCCTTTTCGCCCATCAGGCGAGTCACTTCCGGTCGCGGCCCGATGAACTTGATTCCGCTCATCTCGCATACTTCCGCAAAATTTGCGTTTTCCGCGAGCAGCCCATATCCGGGATGCACCGCTTCTACATTGGCAATCTCTGCCGCGCTGATGACGGCTGGGATGTTGAGGTAGCTGAGCGCCAGTTGTGGCGGGCCAATGCAAATGGCCTCATCGGCGAACCGCACTGGGAGTGAATTGCGATCCGCCTCGCTATAAATCGCGACCGTGCGGATTCCCAGTTCCTTGCATGCGCAAATTACCCGCAGTGCAATCTCGCCGCGATTCGCAATCAAAATCTTCTTAAACATGAACTCGTCGATCTCTCTTGTCTGGTCGGCTTACGTGCCGTCCGCGGACTCAGGACAGCTAATGCTTGATCTCTCAATAGACACAAAAAGGCGCGCAGATAGCGCGCCCCGAAAGCCCCACCTTCACTTCTTCGGCCTTATCACGAACAATTCCTGACCGTATTCGATCGGCTGTCCGTTCGAGGCAAGTTTCTTGAGAACTTCGCCTGCCACATCGGATTCGATCTCGTTCAGAAGCTTCATCGCCTCGACAATGCACAGGACCTGTCCGACTTCCACCATGTCCCCGGGCTTTACGAACGGAGGAGCGCCTGGTGAAGGTGCCTCATAGAAAGTCCCCACGATCGGCGATTTCACACTCTGAAGATTCTCTTCCGGTTCGGGCGCCGCGGCAGGCGGAGGCTGCGCCGCGGCAGGTGCACCCGCCTGAGGCGCTCCGACCTCAATCGCGGATGAGGCCGCTGGGGGCATCGCGAAGAACCGCGGTTCCCCGTGTGAATGCACAACGGTGTGCTCGCCGGCGCGCTTGATCTTTACTTTGACATCGCCGCGTTCGAGTTCGAACTCGGCAATATCCTTCTCGATTAAGAACTCAATTAGTTCTTTCAGCTCTTTTTGATTCATTCTGATCTTCGGACTGACGTTCGGCGGACCGCTTCAGGTCTTGCCGTGCACCGCTCCGGTACGCGAAGAAGCCGGGCGCAGAAACTTGCCCGGCTGTTTTTAGTGATGAAGACTAAACTGCTAAAAAATCCTTGCTGGTCGGCGTTAAGACTTCACAACCACTGGCTGTCACCGCCACCATGTCCTCAATTCTGATGCCCCACTTGCCGGGGAAGTATACGCCCGGCTCGATCGTGATAACCATACCGGGCTGCAGAACTTCAGGCTGCTGGTCGGCAACTCTAGGAGGCTCATGAATCTCAAGCCCTACCCCGTGCCCGGTGGAATGCGTAAAGTACCGCGCCAAACCCGCTTTTTTCAGCACATCACGGGCTGCCGCATCCACTTCACCCGCAGTGACTCCAGGTCGCACCGAACTGATGGCAGCTTGCTGCGCCTCGAGTACCGCTCCATACGACTCTCGAGCGTCCTTCGGGACAGACCCCACCCACACAGTTCGGGTTTGGTCTGAACAATAACCTGAAAGTATAACACCGAAGTCACAGACAACGAATCCGTGCGCCGCCACCTTATGATCGGACGCTCGCCCGTGAGGCAGTGCCGATCTGGCGCCCGAAGCAATGATCGTCGGGAACGACATCTGTTCGGCCCCGGATTGCCGCGCCACCAATTCCATCTCCGCCGCAACCTCAACTTCGCTCACACCCGGACGCAAAACCTCGACGGCACGATCAAAAAGCTTCGCCCCCAGAATCACGGCTGCGCGGATCTGTCGAAGCTCATCACCATCTTTCACCATGCGCATTCGCTCGACGATGGCAGGCGCATCTTTCAGCGCAATTCCTGGCGGCCGCAACTTCACCAACCTTTTCTTCTCGGCCACCGTGAAATGTTCGGCTTCAATTCCGATCGTCCAGTCACGTTTACGCCGGCGTCGCTCCGCAAGAAATTCCGTTAATGCTTGAATCGAAGACTTCGACGCGATGACGATTTTCACGCCCTTCACCTCATCGTGAACTTGCGTCTCATAGCGGGAGTCCGTGAAGAACACGGCGCCGGCTTCTTCGACCAGCAATAAACCGGCGCTCCCCGTAAATCCACACAGATATCGAATATTGGGGAGATGGCTGATCAGCAGCGCATCGACTCGTGCATTGACGAAATGCTGCCGCAGTTTTTTCTGACGGGCCTGGAGGTTCATTCAAGCTGAGTTTAGCAGGAGGGTCGTCCGGCGCGGCAACGTAGGCCGGCTAGTTAGGATCGTCGATCAAAACTACGTCGGTAGTCGATGCTCCCCGGGCCATAAGCAAGTGTTTCGCATCTCGCGTCCAAGTAAAGTCGAAAATATGGCCGGCATTGAATCTAGTCAATTGACGCGCCTTTCCCTCGTTCAAGGCCTGTTCCCAAAGATTGGTGACGCCATCGTTTGTGAGCAGATATTGCAGACTGCGCCCGTCGGGAGACCAACGCAGCATCTCCGAAAATCCGGGAATCGTGAACTCCTTGATCGGGGAGCCGCCCCTTGCGGGGATGACTGCAATTGCCACGCGCGGAGGAGAATATCGCTGGTACGGGTATGCCAAAAGCTCTCCATCTGGAGAAATCGCCAGTGAACCAAATACCGTGTCCCCCAAAACATCGGCGATGTCCGTTGTGGAACCATCCTGATTCGATATCCTCCGTATCTTTTCCGGATGGGCGAGGTTCAGGAAGTAAGTGAACGTGCCATCCGGCGAACAGGCCGGGGAAAGCACGTCTCCGCTTGCGAGCGCTTTGGGCTGGACACTTTCATTTTCATAGCGAAGCAAGATCGTGTTGCCTGCCCTATTCGCTAGTACCTCAAGCGCATTGCCGCAGGGCTCAATCCATTCCGGATTCTCAATTCCTACCCAACGCTTTCGATGCGTACCGTCGGCATTCATGGTCCAGACCGCTGTTTCCTCCGAGGTTGTACGTCCGGTGGGAAGCTCACGCGCCCTGAGAGGCGGCGGCTCGATGCTGCTTACTAACATCACTACTCTTTCATCATTGAGCCAACGCACGCTGAGCGCAGAAGGTACACCCGAAGTGATCTGGTTCGGATGCAAAAGATCATCGCTGGCGGCAACCCAAACATCGGAGGCGAGGCTATTCGCGATGACCGCAAGCCTTTTCTTGTCCCGGGAAAAATCGACCGCAGAACTATAGTCCGTCAAGTCGTTGGTGAAGCGCTCCGAGGCGCCGTCTGGATAAGAAACGGTCCACAGCTGTCCCCCTTGTCCATATCCGGTACGAAGCGTGACCAGCAGCTTGCTATTCGAAATCCACAACGGTCTCCCGATATCACCCTCCGATGAAAATATGTTCTGTGGCTTTCCATCTGACAACGCTATAACGTAGAGAACAAATTTCGACTGCTCCCCAACCAGGTGAATCGGAACCGCGATCCTCTTTCCATCCGGAGACCATACTGCGCCCGCCTCAAAGACCTGATGGCCATCCAGTTCAATCAGCGCGTGATCATGCCCTCCATCTCCGTCCGCGATGCGAACCTGCGTAGTGTTCCGAGGTGGGTAGCCGCGCGTATAGATAATGCGATTTCCATCCGGCGAAAAACTTGCCGGCGAATCTGCATCGCGAATCAACTCTTCGACCTTGCCACCTAGGGCGGGCATCCTGCACATATAGCTAAAGACAGGATTGGTCTTTTCTGAACGGATGAAATAAAGAAAGGCACCATCCGGCGAAAAGCTAATACCACTGAAATTCACCGTATCTGGAGCAAGTAACTGCGTGGTATTTGCGCCGGAAAGGTTCCTGATCCAAAGGCTCTGCTCCAGTCCGAGGGTGATGGCGTAAGCCAGGTATTGCCCGTCGGGAGAAATCGCCATTTCGCGAATATTGCCCGAGTTCGTCACTCTGGCGAACCGCATCTTGCGGACATCGAGAGCTTCTTCTGTTGGAAGGAGTCTGTTGACCACAAGTGCAATCAGCGCGGCGATTAAAACCGAGACAACAATCAGAACCAACAGTCTGCCGGAAAGGGCACGATGATCGATGCACGAATCTTCCGCTCCCTCAATGTCAACTCGTTTGGTGGGGCTGGGTTCCGTGGGCTGCCCGTTTCCCGCCAGGTTCACGGGGGCGATAAAACGGTATCCGCGGCGCGGTAGGGTTTCGATGAAAACTGGGGTCTCTGCGGAATCTCCCAGCGCTTGGCGCAATTTCTTGATGGCTGTGTTCAGATTCCGGTCAAAGTCTACGAACGTCCCATCCGGCCAAAGCCTTTCTCCTAGTTGTTCGCGGGTAACGATCTCCCCGGGGCGCTCCAGTAATAAGGCGAGTATTTGGAAAGGCTTGCCATGAAGGTGTAAGGGTACGCCACGGCGGAAGAGCTCCTGCGAGGCGAGATCAACCTGGTAAGTACCGAATTGCAGGCTAGTTTGCGAAGTGGCCTTGGTGGCCATGACTGCTTCCCCAAACGTTGGCAGGAGTTTAGCACGACAATTCGGACGGGCGGATCCCGATTCAGCCCAGTCTGTAACTCATAGAAACGACTAGTCCAGTTTGATTCACAGACGATTCACCCTCAAGTGATTTGACGAGCCTGTTGCTGTCTCTGATGATCATTCCCGCTTCCCCGGCGTAGTTCCAGAACTGACCGAATTTAAGTTCGCAAAAGGAGATGCTCTTTGAAAATTCATGGTTCTATTCTCTGCGCGACACTGCTTGTCGCTGTCTGTATGCCGGGGCTATTTGCCCAGAAGTCGCCGTCCCCGCCTACGCTTTACCGCATCGCCGAAGTCGGCACGTTCGGCGGACCGAACAGTCGCTATAACGTTTTCAGCGCGATGGCACGCAACGACGGCACCATCGTGGGCGCGGCCAACACAGACCAGCTGGACCCCAACGCACCGAACTGTTTCGACCTCTCCTGCTTTGTAATGCACGCATATGAGTGGCACGCGGGCCACCTGACCGACCTTGGGGCTCTGCCCAGTGGTGCTAGTAGTTGGACCAATGCCATCAATCACCAAGGGCTGATTGTTGGCCATTCGGAAAACGGCGAGCTGGTTCCAGCATCTGGGTTTATCGCATTCAAACCGACTGTGTGGTATCGCGGGCAGATCATCAACCTGGGCACTCTGGGTGGATACTCCGGAACCGCTGTGGCAGCAACCGAAGACAATTTTGTCATGGGCTTTGCGGAAAATGGCATCGTCGACAATTCAGGATTCTCCATCTTCGGATTTGGTGGAGGCACCGAGATACATGCGTTCGGTTGGACCGGCGGAGACATTTTCGACTTGGGGAATCTTGGCGGAGCGGGTGCGGTCGTAAGTACGATGAACAAGCACGGACAAGTTGTCGGTTTTGCACCGACCAGTCTCACTCCCGGACCTTTTGGAACTCCCCCCGTCGCACCTTATCGCTGGACGAACGGCGTCATGCGCAATCTGGGCAGCCTCGGTGGAAAGTTCGGATTTGCGAATGCCATCAACAATCAGGGACATGTAGTTGGCTCTTCCAGTACCGGCGACAACCCGTACGGCTGCTGGGTAGGCCCGTCCAGCTGCCATCCTTTTCTTTGGAAGAATGGGCGTATGCACGACTTGGGCGCCCCAGGAGGCAACTACACGAACGCCGAAGTGGTCAACGATGCAGACCAGGTTGTGGGATTCTGGGTCGCCGACGGTCCGCTGCATGCCGTGATGTGGGACCACGGGAAGATCATCACCTTGGGAACCATCGAAGGTGACGATAACAGTAATGGCTTCGCCATAAACACGCAAGGGCGAGTCGTCGGCCAGACGTGGCACTTCGATGTGGTGACGCAGACAGTAGACTCATCGCACGCCTTCGTCTGGCAGAAGGGGCAAGGCATCGTGGATCTCAACACCGTCCTGACGAATGAGACGGATCTTTTCCTAACTGAAGCAAACGCGATCACGGATACCGGAATCATTGTCGCGTTCGCCGTCAAACCGAACGGTGATGTCCGCACTGCGGTTCTGACTCCTGAATCGGATTCGAGCGCAGTTGCCGCGCCACATCGCGCCGTCCTCACGCCAGAAGCCCGGTCAGCCCTGGCGAATCGTGGGCATTTTGCGAAAGCGGTGAGTATGGCGGAACGGTTACGCAAAGCCCCTCGTCACTGACAGCAATCTTCACCAAAAACAAAACCGCCGGCCCCATTGTCGGGGCCGGCGGCGTTAATTTTCTCTCACGCTGCTATGTCTGGATGATGCGCGGCGTGATGAAGAAAATCAGTTCCTGGTTCGAGGTGTTCACCTGCGTGTGCTTGAACAGGTTTCCGAGTATCGGAATGTTGCCCAGCAACGGAACCTGCGTGATGTTGATCGAGTTCTGCGTCTGAATCACGCCACCGATCACCACCGTCCCGCCGTCGGTCACCAGTACCTGCGTGGTGGCCTGCTGCGTGATCAGTTCCGGGTTGCCCTGGACTTCCTGACCGAAGTTCGGCGTGGTGTTTTCCACGTCAACGTTCAGGAAGATCGTGTTCTCTGACGTGATCTGCGGAGTCACCGTCAACCGCAGGAACGCATCAACGTAGGTCACGGTCGGAGGACCACCCAACTGAGCCTGCGTCACGATCGGCACGCGCACGCCCTGTTTCACTAGCGCTTGTATGTTGTTCTGCGTCACGACGCGCGGACGAGAAAGCACCTTGAGCAAGCCGCGTGATTCTGCCATCGAGAGCACCGCATCGATACGCACGGTGTTGCTCGCGTTGACTAACGTCAGACCGCTGGTCGGAGCCGTCGAGGCCAGGTTCGAGAACAATGGAATCGACGAACCGCCGGTCGATCCGCTGCCGCCCGGCACTGTGACGTAGCCAGGGGTCAGGCCGCCGACTGTGGTCGGAGAAGAACCGGCGCCGGCGTTGCCGCCGATCGCGCTGTGGCCGTTGCCCCAGCCGAATCCAAGCTGCGTGCCGATGTCCCGAGCAAACTGGCGGGTGGCAGCGACTACGCGCGCTTCGATTTCAACTTCCTGCGTCTTGCGATCGAGCTGCGTGAGCAGGCGATCGATGGTCGGAATCGTCTTTGGAATGTCGTTGATGATGACGGCGTTGGTGCGATCGTCAGCCACCACATCACCGCGCTGCGACAAGAACTTCTTCACAGTGACGATGACATCTTTTGCCTTGGCGTAGCTGAGGAAACGCGTGACCGAAACTTTTTCCACGGCGAGCGATTCAGATTCGATCTGCGCGCGGCGTGAATCGGCTTCGTGCTTCAGGGTCTCGACGGTCGCGATTCGCAGGACGTTGCCTTCGAGTTCGCGAGCCAGGTCGTTGTTCTTGAGCACGATGTCCAATGCCTGATCCCACGGCACGTCATCGAGAACCACCGTCAGTGTTCCGTGCACGGTTGGATCAAGAACAACGTTCAGTCCGCTGATCTCGTGGATGAGGCGGAAGAAATCTTTGAGGTCGACGTCTTTCAGGTTGACCGAGATCGGCTCGCCTGTGTACTTCGGTCCAGTCGCCGCGCTCTGCTGTCCAGCCTGAGCCTTCTGCTCGGCCGCGAGGTTCACGGCGGGCTGAATGGCAGGCGCTGGATTCTGTGCCTGGGCTGCATGGGCGCTGACTTCGACCAGCTCCGCCGCAGTCTTATCCGAGAATCGCGCGGCCGCTTCCTGCGCGCGCACCGTGGGCTCGTCCGCAGGTGCGGCGCTCTTCACGTCATTCTTGGCCTTGTAAGAAGGTTCGACAAATACGAAGTCGGTCGGCGACGACGGCTCTTTTGCCGCAGCCGCGGACGTCGCTTCGGCCTTGGCGGGTGCGGCGTTCACCGCAACCGTCTTGGCTTCAGACGCGACGGACTTGGCGTGCAAGGTCAGCACCAGCTTGCCGGCGGGACCAGGCGTCAAATCATAGGCGCATGCCTTCTCCAGATCGACGACGATGCGCGTCGCCTGGGCTCCGGAGCCGATGCGTACATCTTTTACTCCGGCCGCACCGACGGCGATGTTTTTCTGTCCGGTGGCCATCACGGTCCCCGGCAGATCCACCACCACGCGGGCGGGTGAGTTCAGCGTGCTGAGCTTCGGGGTCAGTTGGCCCTTGGAGCTCATCTCAACGCGGATGTTATCCGCGTCTTGAATTACGTTGACTCGATCGAGCTGGCTTGATGTCTGAGCGTTTGCGCCCGCCACCAAGAGCAACGATACGAACATGGATAAATGTTGCTTTCGCATTTCGCCTCTCCCCAACCGCGGGCCCTGGCCCGCGCGTCCTTCTGCAACCTGATTTCGGCGCCCCGTTCCCGGAGTCTGCCGTCCTGCTTAAACTGCCGGCGTTAAGATCTTCTTCACGACTTCCCGGGTGAACGTCTTGCCCAGCTTGTCCTGAAGCGTTTCCTGGAACGTTACTGAATCGCCCGTGATCTTCACGACGTAGCCGTTAAACACGGGGTCGTTCTCGCGTAAAAAGTAAGCTTTATTCAGATTGTTCGTTACCACTGCAATGAATCCGGTGTCAGACTTCACGACGCCGCGAAGATTGATAGCCCCGATCTCCAGGCACTTCTTTCCCGTTGAGCAACCCGAACCGTTCTGCTGCACGACCGGGCTGAAGAACGGATCGCGTTTCCCGTTCATTGCCCACTTCTTTTCTTCGGGTTTCTTCTCTTCGGGCTTGGAGGTCTTGGCAACTTCTGCTTTGACCGGGGCCGCTACCGGAGCGCTCGCCGCCGCAGGCTTCGGGGCAACGACCGTCTTGACCGGTTGCTGCTTGGGTTCCGCTTTGGCAGCCACGGGAGCAGGCTTCGAATCTGAAGCCTTCGCTACCGCGAGCACCTTCGGAGCCGTAACTGTTTTAATGGCCACTGGCTGCGCCGCTGGCGTTTGAGCCTTCGCTACTGGCGCGGAAGCCTTTGCGGCGGGCGCCGGAGCGCTCTTCGCAACTGTTTCCTGCGCGTGCAGTGTCAGCACCAGTTTTCCGTCAGCGCTCGGCGCGATCTCGTAGGCCAGAGCCTTGTCGAGGTCCACGACCACGCTTGTAGTCGGAGGCGTTTTTCCGTCCATGCCGATGCGGATGCCTTTTACGCCGCCGTTGCCAACCGTAATCTTGTTCTGCGAGCTGGCGACAACAGTCTCGGGCAGTTCCACAACCACACGAGCCGGCGAGCTGAGCTTGCTGACCCGTGGCTTCACGGATTGGCTGGAGGTCAACTCGATCTGGATACTGTCTCCATCGGGAACTACGGTCACGCGCTTGAGCTGGTTGTGCTCAGCGGAGTTTGTCTCCGGCTTCGCTGCGGGAGCGGAGACCGGAATGACCGCGGCCTTGACTGCGGGAGCCGGGGATCCAGGAGCGGGCTTGCTGAGTGCCTGCTTCTTCGGATCCGGCGTGCCAGCCGCATCGAGCGCCTTGTTGGAGTCAATTTCCTGCTTTTGCTGCAGCGATTTCGCAATGCTGCGCGCCTGATCGATGGCGTCGGTGTTCTGTGCCACAGCCTGCGTGGCCGCAGTCCCGCCCACCACCACCGCTATTGCCAGAATGCCTGTTGTCAGCTTCATATCTATCCTCACTTCGCCGCCGGCGTTCCGGGTTTAACTCCGGGGCCTGCCGCGGGAGGTGTCAAGTCGTGACTGAAGTACGTCGTCGCGGTAAACGAAGCGACGACGCTCTCGTTCGGTGCGTACTGGTACGTATGCTTGGTCTTGGCTCCGCTCGGATTCTTGCTCGTCGACACCAGCAATCCGCTGATGTTTACGATCCGCTCGAGTTTGCTGACCCGATCAAAGAAACCCAGCATCGAGTAATACGGGCCGTCGAGTTCCATTTCGAAGGGAACTTCGGTGTAGTACTGCTGCTGCTTGATTTCCTTGGCGCTGTAGCGGCGTAGTTCGATGCCCGCCTTCTGCGCCTCGCCATCCAGCATGGTGATGAACCCATCGACCTTTTTCTCGTCGGGAACGATGCGCTGCTCGATGTCGAGCTGCTGCTTGAGTTCGGCAAGCTGCTGCTCAATCTGCTTCAGCTTTGGCCGATAGGACTCGAGTTCGTTGTTTTCCCGGACCTTGTCTTCGAGAGAATGCTGTGCCGTCGCATTCTTCTCATCCTGGCTCTTGAATACCGTGAAATACAGCGCCCCGGTTACAATCGCTCCCCCGAGAATCACCGCACCCCACTGCTTAACGCCTGACAGTTCGCTAAAGTTCGCCATATGTCTGCCTCTACGACTTTCCCTTCTCGCAGGTCAGGGTGAACTGGAACGCCTGCATGTCCTTTATCTGATCGTCCTGGAACGTTTCCTTCACTTCGACGGCCCGGAAGTATCCGGTCTTCTGAAGATTGGCAATCAGGTTCGCAACCGCGTCAGCGCTGAGAGCTGTGCCTTCCAGATTCACCGATGCTCCGGTATCGTCCATCTTGCTCAGCCAGACGGCTTCGGTGTTGTTCACCGTTTCGCCCAGCATGGCCAGCAGGTTGACCGGTCCAGTCTGACTCTGGCGCAGCCCGTCGATCACATCGACGCGCCGCTTGTAGTTGTTGGCTTGGGTTTGGCGCTCGAGGAAGCGAGCCTTCACGTCGGCCAGTTCGCGGTTCTTCTGCTCCGCGGCCTGCATACGGACGGCAATCGCCTTTCCCTGATGATCCAACCGGTACCAGTAGCCCAGGTTGCAAAGTCCAACGATCACGACCACAACCAGGACTTTCAGTTTGGGCGACCCCATATCGCCCATTTCCATCGTGGGCATCGACGGGCCACCGCCGCCGCGTTTGCCCTTCCCTTTTGCTATTTCGAGCAGGTTGATTTTGATCATAGGGATTCAAAGCTCCTCAGGGCCAAGCCCACTGCCACTGCCATCTGCCCAGGGTTCTGCTCCACCAGCTCCGCTCCGTGTCCTTCGACCGGAGGCGTCACTCGCTGGAACGGATTCAGCAGCTCCACAGGCATTGAGAACTCCTGCCGCAACGCTTCCATCAGGCCCGGCACCTTCGACGATCCGCCTGCCAGGTAGATCTTCTCGATGTGCTCGCCCGCCGCGCTGGCTCGGAAGAAGTCAAACGTCTTCTGAATTTCCAGCACGATAATTTCTGTCACCTGCTGCAGAATCGGCTGCTTCGCGTCTTCGCTCACCGTGCCGACCTTGTTGCCCAGCTTCAGGGACTCTGCGTCTTCAAAGCTGAGATCAAGTTCCTTCTGCAACGAATCGGTGTACTGGTGCCCGCCGACGCTGACGTCGCGCGGGAACAACGGCGTTGTGCCCTTCACGATGTTGATGTTCATGACGCTGGCGCCGAGGTTCAAGAGCGCCACCACCTGGCCCGGGGCCGGCTGGTAGTTGTACTCGTAGCAATTCTGCAGAGCCAACGCATCGATGTCGACAATAGCCGGGGTGCGGCCCGCCATCGAGAGTACGTTGGTGTAGTTCAGAATCTTGTCCTTCTTGACGGCAACCAGCAGCACGTCCATCTGCGGAGTGCCCACTTCGTCGGAAAGAATCTGGTAGTCGAGGCTTACATCGGCCAGATCGAACGGGATGTGCTGCGCCGCTTCTTTCTCGATGGTGTCGGCCAGTTCCTGGTCGCTCATCGAAGGCAGCGAGATCTTCTTCACAATCACCGAGTGTCCGCTGACGGCGGTGGCCACGGCCTTGGTCTTGATCTGGTTGTCGAGGAACAGTTTCGAGATCGCGCTCGACACCGTGCCCGAGTCCACAATCATCGAATCCACAACGATGTCCGACGAGAGCGGTTCCAGACCCAGGTGCGCGACTTCAATCTGCCCACCCTTTTTCTTCAGCTCCACTGCCTTAATGCTCGAGGAGCCCACATCCAGGCCAACAATGGACTTCGATCCGAATCCAAACATGTGCCCACCTTTTTGTGTGGCGCGGACGTTCCGCCCGCGACGTTTTATCCCCCGGCCTCTCAGCCGGACTTTCTCAACGCTCGTTACTGCGACCCGGCCGCTTTCGCTTTCTTCTTGCCCGCCGGTTCCATCTCACTCGACTTCTCTTCCATCCACTGGTCCAACCGTGATTTCTTGAAGCGCCAACGATTTCCCAGCTTGAATGCCGGAATCTTCTGCTCGCCCACGTACTTGTACAAAGTGTCCGGACTCACGCCCAGATACTGCGACGCCTGGCGAATGTTCATTACCTCTCGCGAGTCGGCCATTTTTCCCTTGTTCGCTCCCTTATGCGCTTTCTCCCCGTCCAGTTCTCCGGGCAGGGGTCTTGCTTCGGGAAGCTCCCTAACCCTCAATATCGGCTCCGAGGGCTTTCGGTGTCCCGAGCATATATCAGCCCCCCTTGGCCAAGGCTCGAAGCGGATTTCCGCGTTTTGCTGGGTTTTCTACCTGTTTTCTGGAAATATGGCAGGAGGACTGCTTGCCTGGAATCTATATATGGTGGTATCTACCACAGTCGACACTATTAGAAGTATGGCGCTCGGAGGGGTACCGGTCAGGTCTCGAATCCGGTAACTGAAGTACTAGGCACGGTACGGAGGTGCTATATCGGCAGCCCAAGCTATTGAATACGAGGGCCTTACTCAAGGAGTACTTTAGCTTGTTGCTGCCGATGGCAGGTATGTTTCTTCTAATCTTCCTTGCTCTTGGCCGCGTCTCCTACTTTGGCGGGAGTGCTTCCCGTGAAGTTCGCCGTGGCGGAGTCGACGTCTACCTCAGTGACGGTCGCGGTCCCCATGCTGTTCGTGATGGTCTTGATCACTTTTCCGGTCGAAGGATCCTTCACCGTGCGCACAGGACGGCTGACATCGACGACATCGCCAACCTGCACCCCTGAGCTTCTTCCCACGTTAATGATGATCGTATTGCCACTCACGTCGGCGACGAGTCCCGCGAACTGCGCTTTGCGCGTTGGGATCGCATCAGCCTTTGCATCCAGTTGCGTCGCCATTTGCGTGACGGCTTGATGGACAGCCTCACCAAGAATTGTCTCGCCGAAATTCTTGCTGGTCATATCGGTGCCAGCACCCGCCGCGTTCCCCCCTCCTCCGCCCGCTCCCACCAGAGAAGTTCCCTTGCGAGTGGACGTACCGCTTCCAGTGATGGCGGCGAGAATCTCGCCCGTGCTTGTGTCAACCATGCGGGCGGTGATGCCCACAACCGCCTTGGCCTCGCGCTTTTGCAGGCCGCCAATTCCAAACTTGCTGGTCACCCCGCCGACCGCGCCTCCGCCATATGTTTTGTTCTGATCGTCACGTCCAAATTGAGTGATGGTACCCATGACGACGGCATCTACCCCGAGGACTTTTCCAATCTTGGCCGCGGTGGCAGCGTCTACGCGGTCACTGTTCCCAAAATTCTGCTCGCCAAGAATCTTGTCGATGGCGTTGCGCTCGATCATCGAATACTTGCCGTCGGTGACCAGTTGCTGGACCAGCAGGTCAGAGATACCTTTGCCCACGTCCACGTTCGTTCCGAACATTCCCGAAACCTGGGACTGCACGGTTCCGTAGTCGAAATTCAGAACGGCCACTCGCTTTTTCTTCTGCGCGGCGGCAGCGGGAACAAGCACCGAACACACGACAACCATCAGTACTGCTTCGGACCAGAAATTCTTACGCATGGAAAGCCCCCATCTCCAAGCACAATGAATCATTGAATCATTGCGTTAAACGCAAAAAACCTGCGCCGAAAGAGTATCGTCCACACCCTGCTTGGTCAAGGCCTTCGCGTCGCCCGCGGGCCGCCACTCTCCCCCATTCACGGCTGGGAATGCCCTCACTTGTCACTTTTTGCCTTCCCTGCCTTACGCTACTCTGTGGCTGGGAGGACCTTTGCGCTACCTCGATCGCTTACAGCCATTTGCCCTTCTCGTCTTGCGCCTGGTTCTGGGCACCATCATGGTCGCTCACGGCTACCACAAGGTATTCGGAGGCCTGCATCACCATGCCCAAAGCGTCGCCAACCTTGGATTTCCTGCCTGGACGGGTTACGTATCGGCGTTCGCCGAATTCCTTGGCGGCCTGCTGGTTCTTATCGGGCTCTTCTCCCGCGTAGCCGCATTTGCCATCTGCATCGACCTGCTGGTCGCGATCTGGAAGGTGCATTGGAACAACGGCCTGATTGGATCTGCCGATCACCCTGGGATCGAGTTTCCGATGGCGGCAGCGGCCATCGCGTTCGCCGTGATTTTCTTTGGCGGAGGCGCCATCGCACTGGACCACGTGCTGCGTGGAGGAGGGACCGCAGCATCGTCACGGAAGTAAATTCACCCTTCGCTACGAATGACGGGACACAACTAATCTCGTCAAATAGTGTTTGAACCAGGCTTGCCCGTGATGAACAATACGGGCACATGATGACGTTGTTGGCCGACCCAAATTTGAATTCTCGGGCTGTGGAAATTATGATCGAGACTTGCCATGCGTCTGCATCCAAATGATTTGCGGTCGCATCCTAACCGCCATACAGGAATTTTTCAGGAGGTTCCCTTGAGAAAGTTCGCTCTCCTAGCCGCCATCTTCACATTCCTCTCTCTCGCGAATTTCGCGTCCGCGCAGCAAGGCGATGCGATGATCGGATTCGGAACCGCCATATCTCCCGGTGCTGCGGGCTGCGGTTCGGGAAGCTTTGTAAACTTTGTTTGCCCGGAGCGTGGCGGCCTTTACACCAACATCAGCGGCGACGTGATCTTCCACCGGCGCCTCGGCGTTGGCTTTGACGCTGCCTGGAGAACTCGCGCCGGCGACTTCGGCGGACTTGGTCAAGCCTATCGTCCGATTCTTTTCGATTTCAACGGCGTCTACCAGCCGAAGTTGAGCAAGAAAGTCGGAGCCGACTTGATGGCCGGCATCGGGTGGCAGAGCACGCGTTTCTATGCCTTCCAACAAACCAGCAACTGCGTCTTCTTTGGCGCGTGCTATACCAGTGCTAATCACTTCCTCGTCGACGTCGGAGCCGGCGTGCGCTACTACTTCTTTGGTCATGTCTTCATCCGGCCAGAGGCGCACTATTACCACGTTCTGAACAACACCGATTTCTACAGCTCCGGCAATGTGATCCGGCTCGGCGCATCCATCGGGTACACTATCGGTCCGGATTAAGTCGCAGCGGAAAAGCGTAGCTGGAAAAACTCTCCCGGGGCGGAGTGTTGCAGTTAGTTTGCTCATCAATGTTTAGCTCGCCAGCGCTTGTTTTCAACTGCTACACCGGAACCGATCACGCTCATAGGGGGACGGATTGAGAAGGTTTGTTGCTTGCGCGTTCGCATGCGCGTTTGTCGTTGTCGCCACCTTCGCACGGGCTCAGCAGGTCGATATCGCCGTTGGCGGAAACGAGCTCTGGTCTCCGAAAAACACAACCGCTTCCGTCGGATTTCTCCCTCCCCCCGAAAAAGGTGGGACCTATCCCAGTTTCAGCGTCGAGTACATTTCGGACAATCATTTCGGAATCT
Organism: uncultured Acidobacteriota bacterium; assembly: GCA_963820895.1. Taxonomy (GTDB): domain Bacteria; phylum Acidobacteriota; class Terriglobia; order Terriglobales; family Acidobacteriaceae; genus Sulfotelmatobacter. Next base: position 439,225 of record CAWGBW010000004.1, on the reverse strand, counting down.
TGGCCGAGGGCACCTTCCGCTACCGCTACGCGATCTACAATGACTTCCAGACCTATCGCCCGATCCTGTACGACATCAACGGCGTATACACTTCTCGGCTGGCCAAGAAGACCCGGGGCGATTTCATGGCAGGCGTCGGTGGTCAAACGCTAATCTTCTACAATCAGTTCTACGGCTGCACGATCCCCACCGGCGGTTGCGCGACCCATCTCAACAGCACGCACTTCCTGGTTCACGCCGGGGTCGGCATTCGGTACAGCGTGTGGCGAGGCATTTTCGTCCGGCCCGAGGCTCACTGGTACTTCATTCCCAACAACTTCCAGTTTCACTCCGACAATGTGTTTCGCGTCGGTGGTTCCGTGGGATATACCTTCGGCTCCAAGTAGACGCTATTCCAATAATTTTCGATCAAGAAAAACGGCAGCGTTGTTCACGCTGCCGTTCAGTCCTTTTACACTGACGATCTCTTATCGCATCGATTCGCAGATTTCTGCTTCGCGTATCGCCGCATCGAGATGCTCGATAGCCTTCACGCGATGGCCTTCGTAGTCATGGGCAGCCTGCTCCAGATGGTGCTTCGCCGCGCGCATGGCTTCGAGTCCAGCGTGAATATGCGGATGCGGGGGCGCTGGGACCGGTGCAACCGCTGCCACCGCGGGAACAACTGGCAAAGGGGCCTTCGGGCCGGCTGCTGACGCCGGGAAGCCAAGCGTGAAAACAAGTGATGCCATGATGAGCAGAGTTAGCAACCCAATCTTGTTCATGTTTCCTCCTCGTCCAACTTCCGGCGCGGTCGCGGCCGGTGCTTGGTCACGGACAACGCCCCATTTGCCCCAGATTGCCTCGCGACACTCGCCCAGTATAGCCGCAGGATCAATACAGAACTCTCAACTGAGGTTACTCGCCAGATGCCCGGACGGCATCCCGGCGTCGGCGCCACCAGATCCATGCGATCGCAATGACGGCCGCCACGGCGATAAGAATATCGAACCGTTTTATATAGACCTCGAGATCCTCCCAGTGCCGCCCGAACAGGTATCCCGCAGCCGAGATAACGCTGACCCAGACCACCGCCCCGAGGAAGTTGAAGATCATGAATTTCTTCCACGGCATTCGCAGCACTCCCGCCAGTGGCCCGGCGAGAATCCGCATCCCGAATACGAAGCGGGCGATGAATACGGTCGGCGCTCCGTAACGCGCGAATAGCTGCTCGCCTCTGTCCAGCGTCGATTGCCGAATGCGGAAGAACGATTGATACCGCGTGAGCAGCGGACGCCCGCCGTAGTATCCGAGCGCAAACCCCAGGTTATCTCCAATCGTCGCGGCAACGGTCGCAACGACAATGATCCATGGAAGCCGGAGCTCGTCCTGGGAGTAAGCCAGAAAACTGGCCATCAGGAGAATCGTCTCTCCGGGCGCGGGTATGCCTGCATTCTCAAGCAACAAGGCCACCGCGATAGCCCAGTAGCCGTAATGCACCAGCGCATTCCGCAGCAGCTCAAGAATGTAATGGGTCATGCGAGAACAATCACAGCCGGTGTGCAGCGCCGGCATCTTGCCGGCCATAGTGCCGGCATCTCATCCGCGACTGCGATCGCCCCATTCAATTTGAGAGGAACCGTATCAGCTCTCGATTAAAATCTTCCGGACACTCTTCATAGGGTAAGTGCCCGACTCCCGGAAAAACGACTTTCCGCACATTCGAAAAGTGCTGCGCAAGTGGCTCCATCGATGATACGTACACCGCCGTATCTTTGCTTCCCCACATCAGCAGTGTTGGCACCGCTTTCAATTTCGGCAGCAGACCTTCCAATTCGTGCAGATCGGCGGTCCACCTTTTTACGATGCTGAGGCCATGCTCGAACAAGCCGGGAATTGCCAGCGGAGCCTCATATCCCTCCAGACTTCCGGCAGGAATCTTGCGGCGATCGCCGAACATGCGCGCGTGAAAGTAGGAATACAACCTCCGACCGCTCATTCGCAGCCCCGCACGAAACAGGCCGGCGCCCATTCTCGATCCAAAAAACGGAGCGATCTGTCTTCCATGCGCGGAGTACGGATTCACGGGACATACCAGGACCAAACGCCGCAGCTGTAATCCTCCTGCGTTTCCGGAGACACACTCCGCGGCGGCACACATCGCCACCGCTCCGCCCCGAGATGTCCCTAGCAAATCAAATGTAGTGAGACCTAACTTCTCTGCAAATTGCAAAACGCGCAGCGCCGTTCCGCGCATCGAGTGATCGATGTCCCGCGGTCGATCGGAAAAACCTGCTCCAAGAAGATCCGGCGCATACACGGTCGCGATCGGCGCAAGCGCCGGCATCACGTAACGCCACGAGTGCGAATATCCGAAAAGGCCATGCATCAGAATCAGCGGCGGTCCAGACCCTGCGCGCAGATACCGCATACGCGCGCCATCGATTTCCATCCAGCACTCTGTGCCAGCTTCTTCCCACTTGGGAGCGGAAATCGCCGGAATCTCCTGAACTTTACTCATTCACGTGAAAATTCACCGAAATCTTGCCGCTTGTGGGACAACTCTTTCTCGGAGGCTGGACTCTATCTAAGTGAAACAACGCCTCTGTCGCTTCACTTTGGGGAGCTTCGGCTCCCCGTTTTTTGGGCCGCGTGCCCCGTCCTCATCGCGCATTGTGTAACCGCGATGCACGTGGATTGCGCTGGCTTAAGCCGCGGCCTGTCGCTTCTTCCCCAGCAACTTCTTCAACACACGGATTCCCTTATCGATGTGTTTCTCCTCCATCAGAAACGGAGGCAGAAATCGCACCACAGTGTCCTGCGTGCTGTTGAAAAGCACTCCCTCGGCCAGCGCCTCGTCGACAATCGGACGCGCCGGAATGGCCAACTGGATGCCCTGGATGAATCCACGCCCGCGAACCCCGGTCGCCGCAGCCTTCTTCTCCACAACGTCTTTCAGTTGCTGCTGCAGGTAGGCGCCGACCTTGTTTACGTTGTCCAACAACTTCTCGTCTTCCACGATCGCCAGAAATTCAAGCGCGACACGACAAGCTAACGGACCGCCGCCAAATGTCGTGCCGTGCTGGCCCGGAGAGATCGTCGCAAAATCTTGTTTCACGATGAACGCTCCGAGCGGAAGCCCGGCCGCAATCGGCTTCGCGATTGCCACGATGTCCGGTGTAACTCCAAAACTCTGAAACGCAAACATCGTTCCCGTGCGACCCAGGCCGCACTGGATCTCGTCGAAGATCAGTGCTGCGCGATGCTGATCCGCCTGCGCCCGGCACTCGCGCAGGAACTCCAGCGAACATTCGTAAATGCCGCCCTCGCCGAAGATCGGCTCCAGCACGATCGCGCACGTATTGTCATTCACCGCTGCGCGTAATCCTTCGATGTCGTTCTGCTTCACGAATGTCACATCGTCGAGCATCGGTTCAAAACCTTTTCGATGCTTCTCCTGGCCGGTTAACGAGAGGGCGCCGAAGGTTCGCCCGTGATAGGACCCTTCGAGCGCCACCAGTTTGCTCTTCGCATCTCCTCCAACACGATGCCCGGCGAGACGTGCCAGCTTGATCGATCCTTCGATCGCTTCCGTACCGCTGTTCGAGAAGAACGCACGATCCAGTCCGGAGAGCTTGCAAAGTTTCTCGGCCAGCGGCCCCTGATACTCGTGATAGTAAAGATTGGAAACGTGAATCAGCTTCGAGGCCTGATCCCGAATCGCCTTCACGATTCTCGGATGCGCGTGTCCCAACGCATTCACACCCAGGCCGGAAACAAAATCCATATATTTCTTGCCTTCGATGTCATACAAAAACACGCCTTTGCCCCGGTTCAGCACCACGGGATAGCGGTTATACGTTGTCAGCAAATATTGACGCTCAAGTTCTGCGATCTGATCGAACTTTGCGGATGAAGGCGGTGCAGCAGCTACAACAGAAGTATTCATAGGAACCTCCAGTAGGAAATCTGATTTTACCGGATGCCGACAGAGCTCGTTTTTCGAAGGTTCGTTTTTCGCAGGTTCGTATCAGGGCATGGCTTTAGCCATGCCCTAGGAAAAATCCGGTAAGGGCTTTAGCCCCTGCGCCGGATCGCAGTACGTCCTGTCAACGGCCACGATTCGAAGCGCTCTGGAATTCGACACGCAGCGGCTAAAGCCGTTCCTTCTGTTGGACGTCTAGCGGCACGCCTGAAGGCGTGCCCTGATACAACGGTCAAATCCACAGCAAAGTTCGATTGACCAAGTCCCGTTTTTCGGAGGTTCGTATAAGGGCATGGCTTTAGCCATGCCATAAGAAGCATCCGTTAAGACGGGCTTTAGCCCCTGCGCGTCTGATTGCAGCAGACACGCGGCTTCGGCATTCGAGCGCCGGTGTACTATGCAAAGCATCGGTCGGATTTTTGGGAGTAATGCGTGCGTTTAGCAGCGTTCTTGTTCGCAATCTTGCTCGGCCTGCTTCCCCAGGTTTTGCACGCACAGTCCCCCGATCAGCCGGTCCCTACCATTGACGATCCAAACCCGGCGCCCCCAGCGAAGCCCGATCGGGTAGAGATTGCGATCCCGGGCAATGATCCACCACCGCCCCAAGTCACCACTCCTCCCGTGCCTGAAGTGAAGATCCCAAACTTCTCATCATGCACAATGGTGGAGCTGCGGCAGATGGTTCCGGAATTGGAGCACTTGAAGGCCGCTGAGGATCAGCCCGCCTTGATCCCATTGCTGGACAAGATTGGAGCCAGGACGGTAGAGGTTGCGGAAAAAACTCCAAACATCATCTCGCACGAAACTGTTGTCACCGAAGTTGGCGGTATAAAAACTCACAAGGATTATTCCTATCTCGTCGTGCAACACGCGGCGGGCGCGGGCCTCAAGGGTTTCGTGCTCAATGAGTATCGAGTGGACGTGGCAACCGGTAAGAAGTTCGAGTTTGATGACTTTGATCAGGACTCAAACGCAAAATCACTCGCCACTTCTTCTCCTTCATTGAGCCTGCCGTCGGCGCGTGATTCCTTGTCCGCGCTGGATTCAGCTCCACATGCGCAAGGATTCGTGAACGACTGTCTTCATTTTTATCCTTCGAACCGGCGCGAATCTGATTTTCGCTATCTCGGACAGCAGAAGATGGACGGACATCACACCCTGGTGGTTGCATTTGCGCAGAAACCTGGCGCGGTCCGGTTTCCCGCTCTCGTTGAATTTGACGGCAAGAGATATCAAATCCTAACGCAGGGCATCGCCTGGGTCGACGAATCGGATTTCCGAATCATCCGTCTCCGCACCGACTTGCTTTCGGCTCCGCCTCGGGTGCCGCTGCAACAACTGACCGGGGACATTCATTTTTCAGAGGTCCGCGTCGCGGAAATGTCTTCGGCTTTGTGGCTGCCCTACCAGGTCGTAGTCGTCACCAAAGTCGGCACAATCTCGGCCATCGAAAAACACCACTACTCCGAGTACCGGCTCTTCCGGGCTCACTCTAAGATCAGGCTGACCCCTTAGCTGCCGGCAAACGGGGCTTCTCCGGCCGCGAACCCCGTCATGCACTTCCCCATCCGGCTCTTTGATCAGATCATTTCCTAGCAGGTCTTTTCCGCAAGTTTTCCAGTACAAACAGTTTTCCGCGGACCTTGTTGTCATGGACAGACCCGTGCTTCAAGAGTCATCGGCGCACGGATTAAGGCTGGGTAATGTTCACAGAGCGGCGCAGTTGCATACGGCACAAGGTGAATGGACCTGTCTTCGCCAGTTTTGATGGCGTGACCGGCGGCATGATCCTGGACCTCAGCGAGCAGGGACTGTCGATGCAGACCATCGTCCCCCTCGAAGCCGACAGCCGGCCGGAAAAACGTCTTCAACTTCGCCTCGATCTGCCGGATTCCGGGGCTCCGCTGGAGACGACGGGCTACATCGCTTGGGCCGACGCTCTGGGACGCGCCGGTGTTCGCTTTTCCGAATTACCCGAAGATGCGCGACAGCGCCTCAATCATTGGCTGGCAGTCAACGACCAGGCCCCAAGCCGCAAGGCGCCAAAGCTCACCGTCGACCGCGTTCTGGGAGCTAAGGCAGCCGCCGGCAGCAGTGTGAAGACCAGGTCGATCACCCTGGAGGCCGAGCCTACCGTGCAACATCCGATCAATCCCTCCCCCGTCTCGACTTCGGTTCAATATGAGTTTCAATCACTCGGTTCGGACCTCAACAGCGGGCTGAAGACCATCAGCGAACGTGCCAGAACCCTCTTGCGTGGAGGCGGAGCAGCCATCGCACTCGCGGATCGCGGTCCCATGATGTGCCGGGCCAGCGTCGGCAACGGCGGTCCTCCACTTGGCACGCACGTCGAAATCGATTCAGGATTCTCGGGACAATGCATCCGCACGGGAAGAGCTCTTCGCTGTGACGACGCCTTCACTGATTCTCGCGTCGCTTCCGATATTTGCCGAAAGCTAGGCATCCGTTCGATCGCCGCGGCCCCGATTCGTTACGAGCGAAACGTCGTCGGTCTCGTCGAAGTATTTTCTCCGCATACCTTCGCCTTCGATGAAGGCGATCTTGCCATCCTCGAACGATTGGCGCAAACCGCATTGCTCATGGTCAGTCAGGCGCAAGTCTTCAGGCGCCCTTGAACATGAGGTCTCCCTTGGCGTCGATCTTGCACGCGCGACGCGAACCATCACTAAACTAAACTGTCTCGGGATCGGGCTGGCCATAACGCAACCTCGCCTCATCGATAGTGGAGCTCTAACGAATGCAGAAACTCGCTCAAATCTTTGAAGGATGGGACGGATACCAGACGAGCCTTCTGCATGCGGTCACCCCGTTGACGAGCGAGCAACTGTCATGGCGGCCGGCGCCCGAACGCCGTTCAGTCGGCGAATTGGTTCGGCACATCAGCCTTGGACGAATTAGCTGGTTCTCTCGCATCGCTGCGCCCGGAATCGAGAACGTCCAGCAACGCGTGCCTCGCTGGTACACCGACGACGATGGGCTCCCGGCACGTAGTGGAAGAATCGGTCGCCTGTAACGAGAAGTCCGTTTAGAGGAATGGCTTGCACTCTCGTGGCAACCCATTCAGCGAGCGCTCGCGGAGTGGACGGTGGATGACCTGTCCGAGAGCTATCCCCATCGTTTTCAGGGCACCGAATATCTGATCTCTCGCCAGTGGACTTTATTTCGCGTTCTGGCCCACGACATTCACCACGGAGGGCAATTGGCGCTGATGCTGGCGATGCTCGGCGTCGAAGCCTTCGAACTGCGAGCGTTGGGGGGACACATCGTCTCGCCCGTCCTCGCCAAACCGGATCGCTAGATTTTCAGTCGCAAGTTCTATTCGTAGCGAAGCGCTGTCATCGGATCCACACCCACCGCCTTCTTCGCGGGCGCGCAACACGCAACCGTCGCCACAAGTGCAAGGAGTGCCGTGACCGCGAGCAGCAGCATCGGATCGCGCGAACTGCCTTCCGCCCATCTCGCCAGCACCTTGTTCAACACAAGCGCCAGGATCAATCCGATCGCGATTCCGCAGCCCACGCTGGCCGCCGCGGAAGAAAATGCAATCTTTAACACGTGCGTACGCCCCGCTCCCAGGGCGATGCGAATGCCGAACTCATTGGTTCTCTGCGCCACTGAATATGAGACCACGCTGTACAATCCGACTGCCGCCAGCGCCAGCGCCAGCAGAGCGAATATTCCGAACAGCCACGCCACCAGTTGCTCCTGTTCGTACTCCGGCTGGCCGCTGATCCAGTGCTCCAGATCCTGCACCTGCCCGTTGATCTGCTGGTCGGGATCGACGGAGTTCACCTGCATTCCGATGGAATGCAGCAGCCTGAGTGGCGACATATCCGATCGAACCAGAATCTGCGTGAACACGCGCATCGACAGCGTGTAAGGAACAAAGATTTCCGGCAGGATCGGATTTCTCAGCCCATCATCCCGCTTGTCGGCGATCACTCCAACGATCTGCAACCAGGAATCCGATCCCGGAGCGGTCGCTACATAGGGTAGCGCCTCTTTCATCTCCGGCACCCGCAGCGACCGCCCCAACGCGTCTCCATTCGGAAAATAGAGCCGCGCCATCGTCTGATTAATCACCGCCAGATGTGCCGCGTTGTGATTTTCCGATTCATCCCAGATTCTTCCCTGCGCGGTCGCGATCTTGAGTATTGGAAAATATCCCGGGCTGACAAAGTTCACCCGCACCTGCTGGTTGTCTCGCCGAACCTGACCAAGAATCTCGATGCCGGTCTCCCATCCATTCGACGGAGGAGTCGCATTGCCCGACATCGCCGCCATCGTCACACCGCCAACCGTGCTCGCCTTGCTCTGCAACGACTCGAAATATGCGAGCCTAGCCTTCCATGTCGGATACGCACCATCGTGCACGGGAATTCCCACCGACATCACGTTGGTAGGGTCATACCCGAGCGGAGTATGAAGGAGTTGCAGAAACCCTTGCATCGCGGCCCCGGCTCCAGCCAGCATGAGCAAGGTGAGAGACGCTTGCGCGGCGATCAGGACGCTGTGCGTCATGCGCCCCTGGACTACTCCGACAATCTTGCGCGTGCTTGACTGCATGACCTGGCTGACTGCCGGCTTCGACAATTGCAAGGCGGGCCACAATCCGAAAAGAATTCCGGTCAGCAGAGCCACGGTCACGCTGAACACCAGCACCGGAAGATTGATCTGAATTGCCGCTTCATGCGGAAAAGAAAACTTGGGCAGGAGTGCCACGATCAACGCCAGTGCTCGGTACGCAAACAGAATTCCCAGACCCGCGCCCGCGAACGACACCACTAACGACTCGGTCAGTAGCTGCCGGATGATCCGCGAGCGGCTCGCTCCAATGGCAGTACGCACGGCCATTTCATGCGTTCGCGCCGTTCCGCGAGCGAGCAGCAAAATCGAAACGTTGCCGCACCCGATCGCCAACAGAAGGGCCACCGCACTGAATAGCAGATACAGCGTCCCGCCTAGCCGGTTCACGAAATCGTCATTCAACCCGATCACGTGAAACTGAAAGTGGGTAGCGGGAAAATGCTTCGGGGACTCTTTGGCAAATTCCTGAATCAGCGGAAACAACGCCGCGTCCGCCGTCGCATGACTCACTCCAGGCTTCAGGCGCAGACCGACGTAGTAGGCCTTCACCGGATCGGGTGTGATCTTCAGCGGAAGATAGACATCCCCGTCGTCCCACGTAAATCGCGGCGCAGCCACGCCAACGATGGTGTAGTTCTTCCGAACCAGTTGAATGTTCTGCCCGAGAACTCCGGGATCGGCGTTGAAATGTCGCTGCCAGAATTTGTACCCCAGGACCGCGACCGGCTGCGGATCCGCACCGTCGACCGCATCCGAAGGCATCAGTCCTCTGCCCAACGCAGGAGGGACACCCATGAAGTTGAATCCGTTCGACGTCATGTAGACGCTTTGCACGTCTTCCGGGAGGTCCTTCCCGGTCACCGTCAGGCTCCAGTCATCCGAGATGAAAGCGTCCTCCACGACGGGAGACTTTCGAATCTGCTGCCATTGGAGCCCCGTGAGGCCAAAACCTCTCTGTTGACTCGAATCGTCCACCAGCCGCATGTGCACCATGCGGTCAGGTGCCGCATAAGGATAGGGATTCATCAGGATCGCGTAGATCACGCTAAACACCGCGGTCGTCGCGCCGATACCCAGTGCCAGAGAACTAATGGCAGTGAGCGAGAATCCCGGATTCTTGAACAACTGTCGCAGCGTGTAACGTAGGTCTTGCAGGATGGTGCGCATGGGCAGTGTCCTCAAAGAGTGAATATTGCTTCTGCATGTCTCGCACCAACGCTATGCGATTGCCAAGTTATTCCATCTTCGGGATAAACACTCTGTACAGGATGCTTCGTGCTGTCCGTTTCCGCAGCAACCTGTCCACCCCCGGACAAGTCTCTGAGACGAATAGCACCCTAACGTTACCGCCACCCGGCGGCAGCGGCATGCGTCTCGCCCGCCGCGGTTGGACTGCTGAGTGTGGCAAGCTAGTACAGCGACTTCTCTCCCTCCGGCCTCGTCTTCCACCGCCGGTGCACCCACAACCACTGCTCGGGATATTTCCTCACGTACTCTTCGATCACTTTCGTGAATTTCTGCGTGTTCGCCAGAATGTCTGCCTCGAGATCACCTGTGCGTACCAACTCAACTGCCGGATCAAATCGCAGCCGGTACTTTTCGATCGACTCATCCCAGATCGTCAATCCAGGCACCACGGCGGCATCAGTTCGCAGCGCAATGCGCGCGAGCCCGCTCGCGGTGCACGCTGCCATCCCAAAGAAGTCCACAAACACTCCCTGTGGCGGAGTCATATTCGTGTCCATCAGGATCCCCACCGTCTCTCCGGCCTTCATCGCGGCCAGCAAGCCGCGGACGAAATCATCCTTTGCCACCGTCTTATTCCCATGCATCGTCCGGTAGTGCTCGACCAGCCGGTTCAGATACGGATTGTCCATCGGCCGCATCACCACATGCAGCCAATGGCCGTGCAGCGAGTGCGCAAACGCAGAAAGTTCCCATCCTCCAAAATGCGCGGTCAGAAACAAGACGCCCTTTCGGCGCGCGTAGGCCTTCTCATAATTCTCCAGCCCGTCGTACACCACGACGTCGTCGATATTCTCTTTGGTATAGCGTGGAAACTGGCATAGCTCCGCGAGTTGACGCCCGAGCGAAGTGAAGACTCCGCGCAGAATCCGCTTCCTCTCGTCAACACTTGTTTCCGGCAAGGCCATCTCGAGATTGCGCATCCCAACTTGCCGCAACCGAAAATGCAGAAGATAAAAAAGCCGGGAGATCGCGATTGCGAATCCGCGCGAGAGAGGTCGCGGAAGGATACCGAGGATCTTGATGAACGGCCAGGCGGCCGCGTATTCGAGTTTCCGCCGCATCAGGGAAAGCGTCACTCTATCATGCGGACAACTTGATCCAGAACGTTGCTCCGAGGGGTCATAGCCGCGAAAGAAAGGGACTTCACTGCTATTCCGGCGGCGAGCCCGCTAGCTATTCGCTCACCAGTTCCGAATCATGCTTCGCAAAGACCGCGGCCAGTGTCGCCGGCGTCCGCTCGGTCATCGCGTGAATGTCCTGGATCAGCGAGTACACATTCGAGGTCATCACCAGCAGATACCGCAGACGTCCAGGACCAGCATTCCAGTAGGTATGCGCCGTCCCTCGCGGAACCATGACGGCCGCCCCGGCCTGCGCTTCTACCACATCTTTCCCCAGCCGGACGCCGAGCGTTCCTTCCAGCACATACCAGGCTTCGTCATCCTGTCGATGGAGATGTAACGGCGCAATCCAGCGCGGCGGCCCGGGAGGGCCGCCCTCATCTTTCCACTCCGCGATTACAAAGTCGTCGCCGACTTTGCCCAGAGCCGACCCCGCCAGCAATGGCGCATTCATGGAAACACTCATGGGGTCAGAAAGCACCCGGACATTCTACTTCGCGGCATCTTTCGCCCACTTGGCCACAGTGGTCAGGAAAGTGTTGGCCGCCGCCGGAGGTTCGACCTCCCCCGTCAACGCTGCCCGCACCGTCACCATGTGATCGTAAAACTCGCGCGTGGAGTCTTTGTCCTGTTTTATGGACGCGCCATTCAGACTGACGCCGGCAAATATTCCGCGCGCACGCGAATACGTCAGAACTTCGGCCCGCATCTTCCAATCCGTATTCCCTTCGGCGTGCCGGCCCACGGGGCCCGCAGCCACGGAGGCATCCGCCCCCAGCGCGAACTGGCTCGACAACAGATGCTGCATGCCATTCTGGTTCATGATCAGCATCACCAGGTCGACAGCCTGCCCGCCAATCTGGAATCCAAAGCTTCCCCCCGTAACCACGAAGAACGCTGGTGCGCTCCAACCCTTCGGTGTCCGGCAGGTCGCAAGGCCTCGTCCGTACTTCGCGCCGACAATGAATCCGCCCTTCAGCATCGACGGGACCACCGCAATACACTCGGACCGGCTGAGAATCTCTTCGGGGATGCCCGAATCCGGCGCCGACTCGATTTCGTTCAAAACATCGGCGGCCGCCTGAAGCCGATCCGTCGCCTTCGACTCTTTGGCCTGGTCATCCGCTGCAAATGAAAACGAGCACAGCGACAACACGAGCGTCAACAGCACAAGTTTTTTCATTGTTCCTCGCCACAAAGGTTTGAACTGGGAGCTGATATCACGATTGTAAATGAAATACAGCCTTCGCATGTGGCTGCAAAGGCTACGTCTTACTTCAAATCAGAATGGTGCCTGGGAAGAGACAGCGGAAACGTTCAGGACAAAAAAATGCGGGGCTGAAAGTAGTGACCCTAATCGCCACTTCCAACCCCGTCTCCCAGGTTCTGTGGTAGGTGAGGCGAGTATGCTGTGCCTCTGAATTTCCGGCAAGATTACGAAAGTAAGTTTCCGGTAGTTACGCTTCGAGCGATGAGCTGTGAATCATCAGTCAACCTGGTTTGATCGCTTTGGTCCACAGCTCAATCGCTACTTCGTTGTCACCAGTGAATGCGTGATCGCATGCACTGATAGAGCAATCCGGTTCTGTACGCCGACTTTGCGCATCAACTTCGCAACGTGGGCTTTTACCGTACGTTCTTCAATTCCCAGCTGAGACCCGATCTCTTTGTTGGACCGGCCAGCCACCAGCATCTCAAGCACTTCTTTCTCGCGATCGGTGAAGGTCACCCGGCCCGCCGGGAAAATCCGTCCCGGAGCCGACGACACGCGCTCGATGAACATGGAGAGCACCTTGCGCGGCGCCCATACCGATCCCTGGTTGACGATGCGTATCGCCTGCGCGAATTCCGCGGGCGTGGCGGCCTCATCCACGTATCCTTTCGCCCCAGAGGCGATCGCCTTCAAAATTGTCTCGTCGTCGATTCCCGATCCCGTCACGATGATGCGCAGGTCCGGACGCGTCGCCTTCAGGCTGGCCATCACGTCGAACAGGTTCTGCCCCGAACGGTTTCCGAGCAGGATGAGATCGATACCTTGAAGCGTACTGATTTCGGGCAGCCCCGCTGAGATCAGCTCGAACTCCGGTTCGGCATCGAACAATGCTCGGAACCCAACGAATCGCAGTGGATCGCTTTCCACGACGGCGATTCGGATAACTGGTTTTCTACTTACGGCTGCTTTCATTAGGTTTTTCCCTGTGGGGCAGAATTCTTGTACCCAGCATAGTAATAATTCGTCGTAAAGCAAAGAGAAGGTGACCCCAGGGAAATTACGGGAGTAACATGGAAATACGCGGGTCTGCGAGGCTTTTGTCACTCGCGCATCGTCGCGTTCCGTGTGCGTACCGCGTTGACTGTCACTCCCTGCGGCCGACCGGACCAGCGCCGCGTTATGATTCTGCTACATTGATGCTCGGGGAGACTGCTGCCACATGACACGATCGATGCAAAAGTACTCGAACAAACTCTGTTGGATTCTTGCTCTGTCCCTGCTTGGCGCGTCCACCCTGCTTGCCCAAGACCCCCCGCCCGGCGTTGGGGCTGCACCGGGCATGTCGAGCTATACCCCTAAGTTTAAAGGTGATCCGGCCCGCTCCGATTCCGAAGCGGCGGCTTTGGCATACATGCGGGTCGTCGTCCGTGCCGAGAAACAGTTCAACAAGCAATACCAGCATTACGCGTTGACGCTCGCCGAGCTGGTCCATTCCGGATCGTTCACCAAGCGCATGGTCAACACCGATCGCGGCGACTATACCGCCAGTTACAAGGGCAAGAAGGACAGCTACGTCCTTGCGATGACCCCCAAAGCTCTCGACGCAACACACCGCTCCTTCTACGCCGAAGACGACGGCAAGATTCATGCCGACGACACCAAGGCGGCCGGCCCCGACTCCCCGATTCTGAAGTAGACAGCGGACAGCTATCGCCGCTTGGGTTAGAAAAAAGGCGCGCTTTTGCAGCGCGCCTGAATCCAGCAGACCTGAAACTGCGGGCCGAGATTGCAGGCTTGAAACTGCAAACAAAGTTCCGCTTCGTAAAAGTACCGCTTCGTATCAGGGCATCGCTTCAGCGATGCCTAACGGGCGCAGAATCGATGTCGCCTTTAGGCGCTGGGCCTGTCCCCAGGCTTGCCATCATCTGAGGCGCGCTTCTCTGCGCGCCTCAGTACACGTCCACGACTTAGCGGTGTATGGCGCCACCGTGAAAACCGCCAACGCTGCCGCGCATCCCGCCGCCCGCGTGCGCGCCGCTCATCGCCGAGTGGTTGCGGAAGCCGGTAATCCCGTGGTTGTTGAACCCGCGTCCAATTGCGACTTGGCGTGTTCCATCAAAGCGATGGTATCCCCGGCCGACCACAACCGGAGCTCGGTACACGACTAGCGGAGAATAGAACCCCCATCCGAACGGGTTATAGAAAAAACCGTTTCCCGGCAGATACGTGAATCCCGAGTACCACGAATTCCAGTACCAACCCGGTCCCCACCATCCCGCTCCATACGCTCCATTCGCGTAGTACAACTGCGCTGAGTTCACGTTCGCTTCCGACAGGTACTCGGAACGCAGGCTGCTCCAACGGTAGAGATCGTTGTTCGCAGTGACGACTTTCTTGTCGAAGTCGCGCTCCTTTAGTTTCGCGCTGTTGAGCGCCAGTTCTTGGCCTTTCTTCACCGTCGTATTTCGATCGTCCGAAGTCACGACCGCTTTCCCATCGAACACGCGCACCACCTGACCGTTCGCGTCGAAGTCATACAGCCCCGTCTTCTCGATGCGCGTATCGCTGCCCGGCTGGCTGATGCGGAGATTGTTTTCCGGATAGATCCGGTCGACCTCCAGCATTGCCTCGCCTTGATCCACGGCCAACTGTGTGTTCGCGAGGCCGTTCGAAATCATCTTCACCGAAGTGTTATCGCCCAGCCGCAGATACACTCCGGGCGTCAACAGTATTTCGGCCTTTCCATTTCCAGTCTCGAGAACCTGGCCGTTCTGCAGGCCGGCGTTGCCGACCGACTTGGAATCCAGTGTCACGTCGCCGATCGACGCCTGGCCTTCCACATAGTTCAAAGTTCCCGGTGCTGCGGTATGTCTGCTGTCCGTGTCAACGCTCCACGCGGGCACAGACAGAAGTGCCGCCAGAAGAAAACCTCCAGCCGTCGCTCCCCATCTTGCCAGCCTCATATCAGTCCTCCTAAATTGTGACTACACCTACTTAGATGAGCAGAAACCAGCCCAAGATGCACCCGTAAATAACTGCAAAAGAAAGAGTTACAATATGATTTAGAACAATTATCATTTACAAAAATTTACAGGAGGGTCAATCGGCGGAAAAACCTGCCGGAGAGAACTGGATAGAAAAAATAAACAGAAAATAGCTCGTGTAGCGACGGACGCATTCGTCCGTCCCGCCGATGGCGAAACCGAGCGGAACCCCACCTAGACCGTAAGCTGGAAGAATCAACGCAAGAGTGTGAGAAAAAAAAGGACGGCTAACGAATCGACTAAGGCAATTCCTCCACACCAGGAATCACCTTCAACTGCAGAGCCGTCCGCATGCCTTCTGAAACTTTCAAGGCGCTGCCGAACCCTTCGTAGCTCTTCAGAAAGTCGGGATTGAAGTAAGCCTCGCCCTCCACGGTCTCCCACGCGAAAACCGTATAGTCACCCGCCCGAATTCCATGCAGCGAGAATCTTCCGCTTTGGTCACTCACGGTTTTCAGATACCGATCCGTGCGCCCGCGAAACCTCGTTTCCGGAACCCCAACGACGATCGCGTTCTCGACGGGTGATCCCTTCTCGTCGACGACCACGCCATCGGCCACGCCGCCATTCGCGCTCACCAACAGATCGATCGGAACTGCACCGCCGCTCACGCTAAGGCCTGTATCGTTGACTTCGCGTCCACCTGCAAGCACCGACTTCACGAACCAGTCCTCGTTCGCTCCGCTCTCACCCATCAGTTGCACGTAATAGTTTCCGGCGGGCACATCTTTCCACTCAAAGCTTCCGTCCGCGGAAAGGTGAGCGAGGTTGGTGTATCGATCGCCAACCACCAGTCCGCTGGCTTCGTCTTCCGCGCCCGCGGCTTGGAGCGACAAATACATACGCGTCGGATCGAAGTTTCTCACCCCGCCTTTGCTCTCGAGGCGCATGTGCCCGTGTACGGTTGCGCCCGGCTGTGGAGATAGTCGCAGGCCATCGATGTTGGCAGAGCCCACGCGCAAGAATTGGCGCGCAGTCATCGGTACAGCCGATCCGTCGACCGATGCGAGGATGGTGTAACTTCCCGGCGAAACATCCCGAATCACGAAGCTGCCGTCCTTGTGAACCTCTGTACCGCTCTGCACGAGACCGAAATCGCGCGATTGCAGCATGATTGTCGCCATCGTGCGCGGCGGAAGGTTCACTACCGATCCGCGAATGCTCAGACTGGGAGCCGCAGTCAGCGAAAAGTTCACAGGAAAATCATCTCCTGCGTGCAACTGAACCGGAGTCGCTTGGCTGCGATCTGATGTCCCTGGGTAGTACGTCGTCTGATACGAAGTATTAGGCTTCTCTCCACGTCGGAGACGTTCGCCGGCGGCCGAGCCGCCGGATTCGATCAGGCTCTTGAAGTCCGGTGGCGGGCTCACCGAAACGTAGATATTTCCGGCTGCCAGATTCGCAACACGATATTCGCCGAGATCGTTGGTACGCTCTCCGCCGACCTGCTCCCAATGCATGTGGCCAGCGGCGAAGGTCTGCCGCAATGCTGTGACTTGGCACTCCGCCAGCGGATCGCCATCTTCATCGGTGACGCGGCCGCGAATTACCGCCGCAGCCTGAAGGCGCAGGTGAACATCCTTCAATTCCTGACCGGCAGCAAGCGAGAGCACGCGGCCTTCGCGTTGCGCGCGATTCCGACCAGCGTCGAGCAATCCCACGCGTTCGGCGAACAGCCGGTACCTTCCCGGAAGGATGCCCTCAATCCGGAATTCGCCTTCCGCACCCGTGACCGCCGTGTAATTGCCGGCTTCCGACTGGTTCTCGGCGATCAATTCGATCAGGACCTTTTTCACCGGCTGACTGTCGGGATCCTTGGTCACGATGCCCTCGATCGTCGCGCGCTCCGCCTTCTTGGCCGGACCGGATGAGTCCTGCGCCACGACACAACTGGCGGCCAGAACGATCAACAGGCAAATGGAAATCCGCTTCATAAGGGCTTCGGGGAGGTGGGATGCTTCCGACCGGGAGATGGCCGTAAGATGATTTTACATGACCCTGCAAATCCGGGAGGCACGAATCGCCTGCGCCAGAAACGCGACGTCGATCGCTTGTTGACCTCGATCCTGCTCCTGAACGAACATTTATCGTCTTCTCGCTTCGAGGAAGGACATTCATGAAACGTACGTTGATCCTGATGGGGCTGCTGTTGGGCGCGGCATTCAGCTACGCGCAAGATGTTAGCGGCGACTGGCAGGGAACGCTGAGCGCGGGCGGAGCCGAACTTCGGCTAGTTCTGCACTTGACCAAGACTGCTGACGGCGCTCTGCACGCGACGCTCGACAGCATCGACCAGAACTCCAACGGCATTCCGGTCAATTCGGCGACACTGAAAGATTCCAAATTGAATCTGGACATAACAATGGTTCACGGTTCTTATCAGGGTGCGGTTTCGCCGGACACGAAGACGATTTCGGGCACATGGACGCAGAACACTTCCCTTCCGCTGGTTTTCAAGCGCATCTCGACTCCGGTGAAAACCGAGCACAAACCGGCGAAGCCTTCCGGCATCGACGGCGCGTGGATGGGAACGCTCGATCTCGGAGCGGTCAAACTTCGCGTCGTCTTTCACATTGTGAACACAGAAGACGGTCTGGTCGCGACCCTCGACAGTCCTGACCAGGGACAGAAAGGTTTGCCTACAACATCCGCCACGCGCGATGGCGTGAACCTGAAGATCGAAGTCCGCGCGATCGGCGGAGTTTACGAAGGTAAGATTGCAGCGGATCTCCTGTCGATCGATGGTTCGTTCACGCAGATGGGCGCGTCACATCCCTTGCTGCTGAAGCGTGTGAAAGATCAAGCCGAGCTGGAATTGAAGCGCCCGCAGAATCCGGTGAAGCCTTATCCGTATCGCGAAGAGGAGGTCAGCTACGACAACAAGACGGCGAGCATCACCCTGGCAGCGACTCTGACGATCCCGCCAGGTAAGGGACCGTTTCCCGCTGTACTGCTTATCACCGGATCAGGGCCGCAGGATCGAGACGAAAGCCTGATGGGGCACAAGCCATTCCTCGTCCTGTCGGACTATCTGACGCGCCACGGAATCGCCGTGCTGCGCGCGGATGATCGCGGCACAGGGAGATCCTCCGGCAGCTTCTCCACTGCGACCACGGCTGACTTTGCCACCGACGCGGAAGCCGGCGTCGCGTACCTCAAGACGCGCAGCGAAGTCGATGCGCACAAGATTGGACTGATTGGGCACAGCGAAGGCGGAGTTGTCGCGCCGATGGTGGCTGCGCGCAGCAAGGATGTAGATTTTATCGTGATGATGGCAGGAACCGGTGTTCCGGGAGATCAGGTTCTCGAAGCGCAAGGCGAAGCTATCGACGTGGCGAGCGGCAAAGACGCAAACGAGGCGGCGCTGAATGCGACCAAGGAAAAGCAGATGCTGCAACTGGTCGAGAACGAGAAAGATCCGGCGGTGCTCGAAGACAAATTGAAGCAGAGAATGTCTGGGACCATTCCCGATGCGCAGATTGGGATGGCGATCGAGAAGATCACTTCGCCGTGGATGCGCTATTTCCTGAGCTACGATCCGGCGACCGCATTGCGGAAAGTGACTTGTCCCGTGCTCGCGATCAATGGCTCGCTCGACAAGCAGGTCTTGCCTGACCAGAATCTGCCCGCAATCCGCAAAGCACTCGAGCAGTCCGGCAACAAGCGCGTCGAGATCGACGAACTGCCGGGATTGAATCACCTGTTCCAAACCGCCAAGACGGGAGCGCCATCGGAATATGCCGAGATCGAAGAGACGATCTCTCCCGCGGCGCTGGAAAAGGTTTCAAACTGGATCCTGAAGCAGTAGGCGGGAATGAAAATGAAAATGTGAGGACAGCCGCATTCGCCTGTCAGCCGCGGGAGGCAGCACTAGAAAGAAACTATATCTCGTGGAGAGCGCTCGGACCGAAGGCTCAACTATCTTTGCGGTAAAGCAGATTCCGCATCGCCTCGCGCCGAGCCGCATTCGCTCCCTTATCCGACTTCAGAACATCCGTGTCGGCCTTCGACTTCACATCGGCATCTTCCTCGCTGCACGACGGACAACGGTTGGCGAAACCCGGCTTTCCGGGCTTCAGTTCAAATTCATCACCGCACGCTACGCAAGTCTTGATCGGAAATGCCATCGCTGCATGTAACCCTGTGTCCTGTGGTTCAGGTCCACTGATATTTCATCACAGGCAGACCTGAGGATCACAGAGGATCGGACAAAAAACTTAATTCAGAAAATATTGACGATAGAGAGTGTCGCGCTGGGCGGGACGGAATCCGGCATCGCGAATAATTCTGCGCAACTCTTCTTCAGTGGTGCAATTGGTTACGCCCGCGGCGCGAACGACGTTCTCTTCGAGCATCACCGAGCCAACATCGTTTCCGCCGAAGCGCAATCCCATCTGGCAGACTTTTAGTCCCTGCGTTACCCAGCTGGATTGCACGTTGAGGAAGTTCGAAAGATAGAGGCGCGAAATCGCCAGGACCTTCAGATATTCGACCGCGGTCGCTTCGTCCCAGTGACGTCCGCCGAGAGCAGTGTGCTGCGGCTGGAAGCTCCACGGAATGAATGCCGTGAATCCGCCAGTCTCTTCCTGCAATTCGAAGAGCTTCTGAAGATGGTTGACGCGGTTTTCGCAGTTCTCTCCGACGCCGAACATCATGGTCGCAGTAGTGCGCATTCCGATCTGGTGCGCGGTGCGATGCACGTTGATCCAGTCTTCGGTCAAGCACTTCAGGCGCGCGATCTTGTAGCGCACTTCGTCGTCGAGGATCTCAGCGCCACCACCAGGAATGGAATCGAGGCCTGCATCGCGCAGACGCAGGATGGTGTCGCGAATCGATAACGCGCTGTACTCGGCGATCGCGATAATTTCTGACGCGGAGTAGCAATGCAGATGGACTTTCGGAAAGCGATCTTTGATTCCACGGAGCATCTTCTCGTGCCAGTCGATCTTGAGGTCGGGATGCAATCCGCCCTGCATCAATACACCGGTTCCACCAAGTTCCACGGTCTCGCGAATCTTGTCGTAGATCGTTTCGAAGTCGAGGATGTAGCCTTCCTTCGCGGCGGGTCCTTTCAACGGACGATAGAACGCGCAGAAGGTGCAGTACTCGGTGCAGAAGTTGGTGTAGTTGATGTTGCGGTCGATGATGTAGGTGACGACACCTTCTGGATGGAACTTGCGGCGAACAGCGTCGGCTTCCATGCCGATGCCGATGAGGTCGTCGGACTCAAACATCTCGAGAGCTTGGGCTTTGGTCAGTGACATGAGAGATCCACGGATGCTGTTTTTATTGTAGCGGAGAAATTCACAACATTTTTTACGGAAGCATGCTGGAGCGGGGTTTTCGCATCGTTCCGTTTCGGGAACTGCGGATGATTCCGGGGTATCCCCCCTCCCCTCCCCCGTTGAAAAGCCGCGGTGGGCACGGGTTGCGCAAAGCCTAGCTCGCAAATCTAGAGCGCGAAAGGGTTAGAGGTCAAAATCTTGATAACACGGCGGTTACCGCTTCGCTCGCCGGTTGTGCATGAACCGCTAACGCCTTGGAGATGATCTGCTTTTTGTTTCTTGGCCGCAAGGTGAGATGTCACAACTGAGCTGTGGATTTCTGTTGAATGCCTGCAAAACCTGATTCGTGCGTGCCGCCTAGGGTGAAGGCGAGACATTTCGCGGCAACCGCCGAGACGCCGGCGCTTGCTAATTGCAAAAGAACACCGTGAGCGGTTGGCGCATTTACTGCCTGGTACGGAAGGTGACGCAACAGGACCCAGTCATAAGACGGTTGAGGAGGGACTGAGGCGCAGCAGAAAGACCTGCGATGAAGAAACGCTTGGACCGGGCGAAAGAATTGCAGAAAGCGTTAGATGCGCTGTGATCCACGACAACACTCCCCCATCAATCTTTTTCCTCGTCGTGCGCTAGTTCTCTAGTTACAAAAAAGATGCTACGTTCCGCTGGGGTCATGTCCCTACCGAAGACCTTTTTGAATCGGCTGGTTACTTCTTCATGGGACATCATTTGCTGTGCTTCCTCAAAATCATCCATACCCTTCAAGTTAACGCCCAATTCATCCTCGTTGCTGAGCTAAAGTGAGCAATTCCACCGGCTGTGGCAAAATGCTCGCTTCGCTGCTATGGTTAAACAAACTCGGGGCGAACTTCATGAGGCCTAGCCAAGAAACGAAATTGGCAGAACTGAATGCTTTCCTGAGATGGCTTGAGACGGGACGTGGCATGGTGCAAAACAATCCTGACCATGCCGAATTGTTGGCGATCTTGGAGAGCGCAATCGCTAAAACAAAGTCCTCTCTTCAAACGCTGGTGAAACCGAAATCAAATTAGAGAGCGAAAGATTTGCAGGAAGCGCTAGATGCGCTGTGTTCCGCAACAACACTCCCCTTCGCTCACTCTTCTAGTTCTCTTCCTTGCGGGTTGAGGGCACCAGACGCGGCAAGAAGAAGGTCTTACGTTCTGAGGCACTCATCTCTCTACCAAAAATCCTCTTGAACTGCTGGATGATTTCTTCATTGGACATCGCGTCCATGCGCCTACCAACTACTTTTTCCAGATCATCCATACCGTACTCAATTCAAGACGCTGGGTGAGACCGAAATCAGACTGTCATCAATTGTTTTCTTTGTAAGGCAACGTTTCCCGATGGGGTAGAAAGAAGGCGTCACGTTCTACCTTGGTCATGTCTCTGCCGAAGACTTTGAAATACTGTCGAATAATCTCTTGATGGGTCATCATTCCTGCATGCCTACCAACTGCTTCTTCTAAGTCTTCCATAGAACCAAGGATAGGCTCACAACAGGCCTGCATGCTGAGCAAAAGTGACCGCATGCCCAGAAATGGTCCTTGACTCAAGGACGCTTGGCGAGCAGGTCAGCTTCCGCCAAGAGGCGTCTCATTTCCATGAGCAGTTCACGGCGTTGTTGGGGGTCTTTGGTTCCCTTGAGCTTTGAAACCGCTTCCTCAAGCTCCCGTTGCACTTGCTGAAAATCGCGGTCGGCCATCGAAGCAGGCTGCTATAGCGATTTGTAGGATGCCATACCGTTTTCTCGGTATGGGGGGCTCCTAATCGGTGTCGCGGGTAGGTCCTCGTCGCACTGGGCGAGGGAACTTGGCACAGTCATGTTTCACGAAAGCGTTCTTCACCTGAGGCGACGGGTTCTCCGACAACTTGGTCCCTGGATTTACGAGTAGCCAGTAGCACTCCGAACATCCCCAAGCCGCGAAGGTTGCGTTCTCCAGCCAGACAAGTTCTCTAGCCACAATGGGGGGATTTTCGCACAGGAACGAACCGGACGGCTACGATTCACTTCCTGGCGGAGGTGAGTGTCTAAAATTTGGGTTGGGTTCCCACAATGGGCGGAGTTTAGGCGGCGTCTTTGTCGTTCTGTTTCGAGCCGTCCTTGGTGAGGCTAGCAAGGCGATTCATGATGCACCTCATTCGAGATGGGTTCACTTCGTGTAACGGGTATACTAACTGACGCAGACGCTCGATTTCAGTGTCTTCGTCTTCCTCTGCCATTCTCTTAGCGATCATGTTTGCCCTCAACCTGCCTGGAGCGTCGCAGCACCGGCAAGGAAACTGCCAATGGCCAGTTCAAAACCATGCGTGACCGGCTCTTTTGGTGACTTTAGCATCGAGACATAGCAGAGTTCATGAACGGCCTGCCCGTATTCATCGGTCTTGCTCTCGGTTAAATCGACGGCCTTTTTGCAGATGACGCAGCGTAGAAGCCAACGTTGGTGAGACATTAGAGCCTCCTCTTGGGAGAGACTCTCTTACCGTATCGTTAACTCGATCTGAAGGCTGAGCCGTATTGCTCACCGGAAAATAGGTAGTGCTGGCCCCATGGGCAACGGTTCTGCATCGGCAGGGAAAACGGCCTTGTCTGCGTATGTACGAAAGCGTGCCGACAACACCGTTCGGCCAGGACTAAGCTGTTTCACATGAAGCGAAGAAAGGCCGTCAGCCTACTCAGACGCTTTGAACAACTGCTTAAGGATTTCCCTGAGACGATGTCCGGCTACGACCGGGAAGGCCTCGCGGCTAATGCGATCCTTGCTCAAGAAAAGCGGAAGGTCAAGGCAAAGGGGAAAGCCAAGGCCGTATCCCCGGGTGGGACGCGAACCCGACACTGACTGGCTGACCTCATCAAGCAGCACCGTTAAGAACCCCCCGGCTCAGAGTCTCTATGAGGCCTTCTGTACCGGCTTCTTTTCTTCTGGCTTCGGGTGGGCATGCCGGATGTGATCAGCAAAGGCTCTGCTCAAGGATGGCTCGGAAAAGGCCGGAAAGTGCAGGCCGCAGGCCGAACAGTACAACTCTCCGAGGCGTCTCGCCAAATAGGGTGGAATTTTACTGATCACGATAGCCGCAAGGCTACAAGAGCAGATGCAGGCTGCAATACGGCGAAATCCCGATCCACACGCCCAATCCATTGAAGAAAATCATGGGGCGAACAAATACCGAATCTGCTAGCATTCCGTGATGTCCGATGAGCCCATGAGCCGAAGCGACGTTGAGGCGCTTCAGCGACAACTATCCTTGCTGAGTGAACCCGCCGTTCGGGGTGCCTACACACAAGGCCCCATTTTTTTTAGAATCAACATGTTGAACGTGTTCAAATTTTCCTTGACCGCCCGCCACGGGCGGGGTTATTCTGTTTTTGAACATGTTCAACATTCCTTGGAAGGGAGCTTCATATGGAAACTGCCAACAACATCATCGTTGCGACTTACCTGGCGTACCTGTCGATCAGTGTGGCTTTGACGATTTGGGTGGCGCGGACGCTGCACAAGCGGGGCGCAATCTTCCTGGTCGACGCCTTTCACGGGAACGGCGAACTGGCCGACTCCGTGAACCATCTGCTGGTCGTGGGCTTCTACCTGATCAACATCGGTTTCGTTTCCCTCGCCCTGAAAACCGCGGCAACCATCAACACCTCACGGGCCGCCATCGAGTTGCTCAGCGACAAGATGGGCATGGTTCTGCTCATCCTCGGCGGCATGCACTTCTTCAACCTTTATGTGTTCTCGCGCATACGGCGAAGTTCCCGTGGACCGCGCACTCCCCTGACGCCGGCTCCGCCGGTTTCGCCCGACGCGCACCTTCGAATTGCCGTGCCCAGATAGGGCATGTCAAAGCGAACGCGGTTTGACACGAGTGACAGAAGGAGGGAGGAACGCATATGACAAAGCTCTACGTGCTCTACGATCCGAAGTGCGCACTGTGCTGCCGGCTGAGGAACTGGATCCTGGTGCAGCCCTCGTGGATGGGCCTGGCATTGATCGAGCAGGGATCGGAAAAAGCGAAACGGCTGTTCCCTGAACTCGAGGACATCACGAGCCAGGAGGATCTTGCGGTGATCAGTGATGACGGCGACGTATACCTGAACGACCGCGCCTGGATCATGGTGCTGTTCGCGATGGTCGATTACCGCGAGTGGGCAGCGCGACTGACGCATCCGCTGCTGATGCCACTGGCGCGGCAGGCATTCGCGGCGTTATCCAAAAACCGTCATACTCTATCGCGCTGGCTGAGTTGCGAGGACTCGGAATCGCTGGCCAGCGAACTACGCAATGTAGAACTTCCAGCCTGCGAGGTCGCGCAGGCTTCTGTTCCCGTATCCACGGTTCGAGACTACCTGCAATGACAAAGACGACGTTGAAGGCCCGGGCCACGCCACGCGCAGAAGATACGCGCCGCAAGATTTATGAGGCCGCGATGGAGCTATTCCGCGAAAAGGGTTTTGACGAAGCGACGATGCGCGACATCGCAGCCAAAGCCGGCGTGGCCCTGGGCGGCGCCTACTATTACTTTTCATCGAAGGACGCGATCGTGCTCGCCTTCTATCGCGAGATGCAGGATACGAGCAACGATCGTGTGCTCGACGCGCTCAAAGGCGAAAAGAAGTTGAAGGAGCGTCTTCGCCGCCTGCTGGAAACCCGTCTGGAATTGTTGGAGCCCAACCGCAAGTTCTGCGCGGCGCTGTTTCGGCATGCGCCCGACGGAACCGATCCGCTTTCACCTTTCAGCGAAGAGACGCGAGCGATCCGGGAAGGCGCGATCGAGCACATGAAGATCGCGCTCGAAGGAAGCGACGCGAAGGTTCCCGATGACCTGAAGGCGAAACTTCCCTACATGCTCTGGCTTTACCAGATGGCTTTGATCATGTTCTGGCTTTATGACCGGTCGAATCACCAAGACCGGACGCGACGGTTGATGGATAAGAGTTTGGGGCTGCTGGTGAATTTGCTGCGATTGTCGGCGTTGCCGCTTACCAAGCCCCTGCGGAAGGCGGTGCTGGAGTTGGTGGAGGAGGGATAGGGTAGTCTCTTCCCTTCATTTCACCACTTTTCAGCGGCGCGTTCTTTACGATCGGCAGAGTTGAGTTGGCGCGTTCTGCAAGGATAATATTGGGGCGGGGCGGGGCGGGAAAGCGGTCTTCTCATGACTTCTGAACGCGCTGTGATCCTTTCGGTCCTGTTTCTCGGACTCGGTCTGGGATTGATTTTCGGATTCTGTCACGACAGTACAGTTGGCTTCAACGGCTCCTATCCGGCCGCTGGGGCGTCTCTTCAAGTCGTCCTCCACACCGATGGGTTGCCGGCGATGGCAGGGCTGGCATCGACCGTGATCGGCGTTTTATCCCTCTTCGCGGCCCTGGTACTCGCGGTTCTGAAAATGCTGTCGCAGCGCCAGATCGGCCAACAGCAAAGCCTTCCCACCGCCTGAACGCCGTGGGGCGGCGCTGTACGAAGTTCGCATCCAACGTGTGCGAATTCTGCCCTTCGATCTCATTCCGCTGCTGCGAAACGCAGGCCGGTTGAGCTAGACTGTCGCAGTCCAGAAGGGTCCCAGTTCCATGTCTGCTGAGAATTCCCCGCCATCCGATCCGAACAATTGGAATCCCGAAGCCGAAACACTCACCGGAACATTTGGAACCGGCGAGGAAACAACCGGCGGCGTCATCGGGTCGTACCATCTTCTGCAGCGGCTGGGCCAAGGCGGGATGGGCGAAGTGTGGCTAGCGGAGCAGAAGCAGCCAGTGCGCCGGCGAGTCGCGATCAAACTGATCAAGGCGGGCATGGACACGCGCGAGGTGGTCACGCGCTTCGAATCGGAGCGGCAAGCGCTGGCCCTGATGGATCATCCGGCGATTGCGAAGGTGTTCGACGCGGGATCGACGCCGCAAGGGCGTCCATTCTTCGTGATGGAGTATGTGACCGGCATTTCCATCACAGCCTATTGCGACCGGCACAAGCTTAGCATTCCCCAGCGTCTGGAGCTGTTCATTCGCGTGTGCGAAGGAGTGGAGCACGCGCACCACAAAGCGATTCTGCATCGCGATTTGAAACCATCGAACATCCTGGTCGGCGAGATGGATGGCAAGGCAGCACCGAGAATCATCGATTTCGGCGTGGCGAAGGCGACATCCGCACGGCTTAGCGAAGAGACGATGTATACGCAGGTGGGCGCGATCATAGGCACGCCGGGTTACATGAGCCCGGAGCAGGCCGATTCGGCGGGCGCGGACGTGGATACGCGGACCGACGTGTACTCGCTGGGCGTGGTGCTTTACGAATTGCTGGTGGGCGCTCCGCCGCTGGATTTCAGCAAGACCCGGCCGGAGCAATATTCCAGCAAGCTGCGCGATGAGGATGCGTCGAAGCCGAGCACGAAGATCAGCACGCTCGGCAAGAAATCAGGGATTACGGCGCAGAACCGCGGCGCAGATTCGCCCACGCTGGCACGACTGCTGCGAGGCGACCTGGATGCGATCACCCTCAAAGCTTTGGAAAAGGAGCGCGCCCGGCGTTACGGCACACCCGCGGAACTGGCGGCCGACATTGGGCGATACATGCGGAACGAGCCGGTGGTGGCGCGTCCTGCGAGCAGCTGGTACCGCGCACGCAAATACGTTCGACGGCACCGGTTTGGAGTTGCGGTGTCGGCGGCTGCGGCAGTGGTGCTGGTGTCACTGGCATTCGTGCAAGCTCTCGACCTGCGGCGCACGCGGCGGGAGCGCGATCGCGCGGATCGCGTGACGCAATTCATGATCGGAATGTTCAAAGTGTCAGATCCGAGCGAGGCGCGGGGAAACGATATCCGCGCAAGAGAGATCCTGGACAAGGCGTCGAAGGACATCGACACGGGGTTGGCACAGGATCCGCAGCTGCAGGCGCAGATGATGCAGATCATGGGCAACGTATACGAGAGCCTGGGGCTGTACCAGGAGTCGGAGACGCTGCTGCGACGAGCTGTAGAAATCCGCCAGAGAACTTTGGGGCCGCGAAATGTCGAAACGCTGAAGTCGATGAGCGATCTGGGATACGTCTTGAATTCGAACAGCAAGTACTCCGAGGCGGAGAAGTGGAGCCGGGAGACGGTGGATGGCCGAAAGGAGAAACTCGGGCCGGAACATGCCGACACGCTGGCTTCGGAGTCGCAGCTGGCGCTGATCTTCAACAATGAAAGCCACTATGCGGAGGCGGAGAAGTTACATCGTGAAGTGCTCGATATATCGCGGCGAAAATTTGGGGAGCAAGATCCGCTGACGATGAAGGTCATGAAGAGTCTGGCCATTGATCTAGCGTATGAGGGCAAGTTCGACGAATCGGAGAAAGTTTTTCGGGACGTGCTGGCAAGCGATCTGCGTGCGCTTGGGCCGGAACATCCTAAAGTTCTTGGGGACATGAATAACCTTGCCGCGACGCTGCAGCACGAGCAGAAGTGGGATGAGGCAGAGAAACTCTATCTCGACGGGCTGCAGGCCAAACGCCGCGTGCTGGGCCCGGAGCATCCCGATACGCTGATGTCGATGGGTAACCTCGCGCTGGTGTACTCGCACCAGAAGCGTTATGCGGATGCCGAGAAACTTTTCAGAGAAACGCTTGAGATCAAACAGAAGCGGCTGGGTCCGGAGCGTCGCTCGACGCTGGTTACGATGGGAAATCTGGGTGAAGCGTTGATCGACTCCGGGAAGTATGACGAAGCCGGGCAGCTGTTCCAGAAGACGCTAGAACTGGAACGGCGGATCTTGGGACCGGATCATTCCGACACGCTGCAGACGGTGCAAGCCATGGGCACACTGCTGAAAAAGGAGAAACGCTATCCGGAGGCGGAGGCAACTTTGCGGCAGGCGCTCTCGGGAAGACAGCGCGGGATGGGGGCAGATCATCCGGATACGGCGAGTAGCGCGTATTTGCTGGCGTCCGTTCTTGCGCTGGAAGGCAAACGGGATGAGGCGATCAGCAATCTGAAATTCGCCGTGGAGCATGACTTGTCTGCCGAGGAACGTGCGGGGCTGGCGAAGGATGATGATTTGAAGGCTTTGCGCGGGGATACGCGATTTGAGGCGATCCTGGCGACGTCTGGTCAGAAGACGGCGCAGGAGGCCGCTCGCTAACGGCTATCCGCCTTTGCTTCCAGGGCAAAGAGCGTGAAGCGGATGCAACAACTTTGAGTTCCAACCGGACGAATGCGTCCGGGGCTACACGAGTTGGGTTTGACACTCACCAGCGGCTTACCTAGACTGCCTGAGTACGCTTACTGCGAGGGCTTCAGCATGGCGTGGCTGCAAAACAAGTTCGAAAAGAATTTCATGATCTCGACCGTCGACTACGTCTTTAACTGGGCGCGGAAGTCGGCGGTGTGGCCGATGACGTTTGGATTGGCGTGCTGCGCGATCGAGATGATCGCGTCGTCGACCGCGCGCTTCGATATCGCCCGGTTCGGGTCGGAGGTATTTCGCCCGAGTCCGCGGCAGAGCGATCTGATGATTGTGGCGGGAACCGTGACGCTGAAGATGGCACCCGTGGTGAAGCGTATCTACGACCAGATGCCCGATCCGAAGTGGGTGATCTCGATGGGCGCATGCTCGTCGGTGGGCGGCCCCTTCAATACTTATGCCGTGCTGCAGGGCGTCGACAAGATCGTGCCAGTGGATGTGTACGTGACGGGATGCCCTCCGCGTCCTGAGAACCTTTTCTATGCGCTGCTCAAGTTGCAGGACAAGATCGACACCATGACGCTGGCAAAGAAGCCGACCGAAGTGCGGCTTGATCCGAATATGGTCGAGAATTTCAAGCGGCAGGTGATGATCGCGCAGACGCTGCAGCCGAAGTAGGGCTTTCGGCTTTCGCTTCCGGCTTCCGGCTCCGGCTTCCGGCTGACCGCCGCCGATTTGATACCGGCGCCGCTCTTCTCTCCGCTTGACTACGCTTGGCAGATCCTCACAAAAATCATATGGCTACATCCGTCAAGCTGACTACTCAGGCCGAACTTCCTGGTTCTGGCGAGGCTAAGGAATTTCGCTGCGGTGACAAGGAAGTTTGCGTCGCCAACGTGGACGGCACATATTCGGCAATGGACAACGTGTGCCTGCACCGGGGCGGGCCACTTGGCCAGGGGATAATCGAGAATGGAAAAGTCATTTGTCCCTGGCATGGATGGGCGTGGGATCCGAAGACCGGGCAGGCCGAGAACAACGCTGGCGCGAAGCTCGTGGTTCATCCGTTGAAGATTGAGAACGGCGACGTGCTGATCGAAATCTGAGCGTGTTCTCAATCATATGAGCCCGGTCACAATTTTTTTAGCGGAGTGGCAGGCAATGGCGGCGTCACGGCGGGCAACGCGCTTCATGTGGACGGCGGTAATTTTTCTGATCGTGATCGGGGTAGCCGCCGTGGCACGCCGCACAGTCGTGCTGTTCTTTCCCGGAACCCTCGGAGGCGGATCGTCGTCACCTGCGGCCGCCCTGGATACAGGATTCGCGCGGCACGAGGCGCTGACCTTGATCCACATTCTGCCCGGCGCGTTGTTTCTCGGCCTCGCGGCATTTCAGTTCGTGCCAGGCATCCGGCAAAAGCATTTGCAATTTCACCGATGGTCCGGGCGGGGATTGTTGGTGCTGGGGCTGGTGATCGGAGTTTCGGCGCTGGTGATGAGTTTCAAGATGAATATCGGCGGCGTCAACGAGACCGCGGCAACGACCTTTTACGCCATCGTGTTCCTCATTTGTCTGGTTCGGGCCTATTTGTTTATTCGGCGGAAGGACGTGGTGCGACACCGGGAGTGGATGATCCGCGCGTATGCAGTGGGATTGGGTGTGGCGACCACGCGTCCGATAGTTGGGATATTTTTCGCATTGCGGCGGATGACGCCGCATGAGTTTTTTGGGATCGCGTTTTGGTTGGGATTTACGATCACGTTCGTTGCCGCGGAGGCGTGGATCGATTACACGCGTTATCGGGGACGTTCGCGAGTCGAGCAGGCAGCCGACGCGGGGTGAGGTTGCGCGGCGTGAGACGCATTCTTGGTTCGATTTCGCATTTTGCGCGGCGTCGGAAATGTCGTCTATTCAGGCGCCCCTACGGGACGCGGTTCCATTTTTGATCACGCTTTCCGGCGTTGGAAACGCTGGGCTATTTTCGGGTGCCTCTTCGGGGCCACACGTTTGCGGCGGATTCGGCAGGTTATTGCTACACCTTCCATTTGAGTGCCTCCCGGCTCATTTTCAGCCCAGGTAGCGCAGGAAATTTGTGGGGTGGTTTTCGAATCCGGGGAACACGCCGGACAGATTCTTGTTGCCCATGTGTTGCACGACTGCTTCGCCGATTACATGGCGGAAGTCGGTGGTGAGGGCGAGATCGCGTCCGTCGTAGAGTTGGGATGGATCGAGACCGGGCCACCGGCCATAGACTTTGCCTCCCTTCACCGGGCCTCCGAGGACGAACATGACGTTGGCGTGGCCGTGATCGGTGCCGCGGTTGCCGTTTTCGCGCGCGGTGCGGCCGAACTCCGACATGGTGATGACGACCGTGTCCTCGCGCATGTCACCAAGATCGGTCCAGAACGCGGCTACGGATTGAGAAAAGTCGTTGAGCACATTCGCGAGCTGGCCTTCGGTTGAGCCCTCGTTCACGTGATGATCCCATCCACCGATATCGGCGAAGGCCACCTGCACACCAAGGTTGGCTTTGATGAGCTGGGCGAGTTGTCGCAGAGAGTCGCCGAAACGTCCGCGAGGATATTTTGCGCCGGGAGCGGGAACATATCTCGCCGGGTCGGCGGACTTGAGCATTTTAACGGCGTCGAAAGTTTCTGCGCCGGTGCCGTGCAGCATGGCGTCGGACGAGTGATCGTACATTGCCTCGAACGCGGTGGCGGCTGGCGTAGGCTTGGGATTTCTGCCGCCGACAGAAAAGTCGTTGATGCTGTTCATGGCCACGGCAGATTCGAGGCCGCTCAGGATTCGCGGCAATGAGGGTCCGAAGGCAATCGCGCGGAACGCAGCATTCTGTGCGGTATGTGGGAGGTCACGAAGAGAGCGATTAAGCCATCCGCTCTCGGTGGACTTGATGCCGGGCGTGCCGGTTTCCATGAAGTCCTGGGCGTCGAAGTGAGAGCGGGTTGTGTCGGGCGATCCGGCAGCGTGCACGATTGCGAGATTGCGTTGTTGCCAGAGAGGCTGGAATGCCGCGAGGGATGGATGCAGGCCGAAGAAGCCGTCGAGATCGATCACGGACCTGCGCGGAATGTTGATGCTGGGACGCATGGCGTAGTAGTGAGAGTCGCCGTGCGGAACCACGATGTTCAGGCCGTCGGCGGCCCCCCGCTGGAAGATTACGACGAGGCGCTTTGGGCGGCTGCCGTTTTCGACGGCGCCGAATGCGGCGCGCGCCAGGAAATGCGGGACGGCGGCGGTCCCGATGACGGCGAGGGCTCCGTTGCGGAGGAAGACGCGGCGAGTTGGCATTAGGCTCCTGTGCGACTTCGGGGGCTAAAGCCCCTAAATTTTTCGGCCTTCTTACGCGGCCCTAAAGGGCCGCTCTTCCACGGTTGCGCTTGCCTTCGTGTTGCGGTTGCGTTCGCGGTTGCGACGGCATCATGATGCGCTTGCGTTCACGGTTCCGACTGCGATATCGAGGAAAACATTTATCACTTAGAACCTGACTTTGGTCGCCAGGGCGACATCATCTTCTTTGAAATTCTGGCGAGCCTAGAAGGAGGCCACCGATCAAGTTTGAGTCGGGCGGCTTGCTGTTTCGCTCTGCCTTGCCGGTTTTCGGCGGCTGCGCCATCTGGGCCACGATCGAATCATGAGTTTGCTTTGAAACATCTCCCGCAAGAAGCTTCCCTTCCATGGTTGTGAGCACGAGCGCGGGATCAGGCTGCTGCGGGTCTCCAGCAAGCAGTTTCGTATCCAGCTTTATGCCATGCACTCTGCCTGCCGTCAGGGCGAGGGCGAAGTTCATGCGATTCAGCAGCGCGGAGGAACTCACCCATGCCTCGGATTTCATGGAGTATCCAGTGGGCGGCTGCGCGCCATAGAGGGGCATACCCATGTTGTTCAACTGACGGGCCAGCGGCATCGCGTCTTCGAGATCGGCGCCCGTCGCCCGCACAGCAGACGCAACGAACTCGAGCGGCGTTTTTACTTTCGCGCGGTACGAGGCGTCGTCCCAAAACTCGGGCGAGTGAAACAGCGTCGAGAGAACCTCGCGGATATCCCCTTTTTTCTTCTCGAAAGTTTTCGCCATGCGGTCGACGAGCGCTGCGGGCGGATCGTCAGAGACAAAGCGCTGCGCCAGTTTCAGCGAGATGAAGTGCGCCGTCTGCGGATTGGTGGCAAGCAGATGCAACACTTGCTTGCCCTCATCTTCCCCTTTGGGCTTGATGTGATGACCGAGGACGAACTTCGGACCCGGCTCGTGCATTCGCGGCTCGTATCGGAAGCTCATCCCGTCGGCAGGCTTTTCGATGGTCCATCCGGTAAAAACTTTGGCGACCTCGGTAACGTCGCGCTGGGAGTATCCGCCGTTGACGCTGAGCGTATGCAGCTCGAGCAGTTCTCGTCCGTAGTTCTCGTTCAGCCCGCTCTGCTTTTGTTTGCGGCGCGGGTTGGCGTTGGGGGGCACACGGCGCGGACGTCCGTAGCGGCCAGGGCCCATGGGTCGCACGGGTATGCCGAGAGCCTGCATGGAATTCGGACCGACGCTGAGCCAATTGTCCAGATAGAACAACATGGCTGGACTCTTGGCGGTGGCGACGAGCAGGTCTTCGAATTTGCCGAGAGCATGAGTCCGGATCACTTCCTGTTCGTAGTTGGTGAGCAGCAATCGTTCGGGCCCTTTACCGACAAAGACGTTGAAGTGATTGAACCAGAAGTCAGTCATCACTTCCTCGAGCTGGCGCTCGCTATAGACGGCGCGCATCAGCTTTGCCTGCGCCAATTCCTCGACAACAACTCCGGCGGGATTGTTCATGGCGAGCAGAATTTCTTTCTGCTTTGGATTCATGCCGGCCACGAATTCCTGTCCGCTGGTACCGCGTAGAGATTCGGCGAAAAGAATCTTCTCGCCGGGCGGGAGCGACATGACTTTCTTGTAGCGCTCGTCGGGTGGCAGTTCGATGAGACCTTGCACCTTCAAGTCAGCGTAGAGACGATCTTCCTGGCGTTTGGCTTCCGCGGCTTCTTCGGGAGTTGGTGTCTTTTCTGACAGAGCACTGGCCGTGGCCGCGTCGGAAGTTGGCGCGGCGGGAGAGGCGTCAGTGCTTGCCCGCATGTCGGAGGGAGCCGCAGATGTGGAATTCTCGGTCGCAACAGAGGCGGCAAGTTCCTCCGCCGTTTTCGCGCTGTCGCTGGCGGGGGGCGATTCAGGCTTGGGAGCCGGCTCGATCGACTTCGCTTCCTTACGAGCCAACTTATCCTGCATGCGAGCGATCTGCACCTCGTAGATAGCGCGACGGGCGGGGTCCGACGGCATAGATTTCTTGCCGTCCATCACCTGCTTGATCATCTGGTTGTCGGGAAATTCTTCGACGATCTCT
This sequence comes from uncultured Acidobacteriota bacterium, assembly GCA_963820895.1. Taxonomy (GTDB): domain Bacteria; phylum Acidobacteriota; class Terriglobia; order Terriglobales; family Acidobacteriaceae; genus Sulfotelmatobacter. Next base: position 405,185 of record CAWGBW010000004.1, on the reverse strand, counting down.
TTGACGCTCATGTGCAGCGTGCGCAGAGATGCAAGGCGCGCATCCATTGCCTGATCCGAAATTTTCTCCGGTTGCAACTGCATGTCGATCCATCGATCGACGCCCGTGGCCATTAGCTGCTGCACGTCTCCGGGTCGCGGACCAAACGTGAGACGATTCAGTGCGTGCACAGCGCGCCTCTGTTCGTTCGGAGAAGATTCAGGATGGGCGGGTTTCTTCCCGGCAAGTAGATGTGGAACTGCTCCAGCCAAAGACAGGCAGAAGATACATGCCGCGAAACGGGCGCGGGTAGATTTCATGAAGACTCCCCGGACGCAGAACACCCCTGTGATTATGAACCCGGCCAGCGTGGAAAGTTGCTGTCTGAGCTCGCAGAACAAATCCTGTATCCGCTTGTGTTTACGTGAGGTACGATTTCCCGCGGGAGACCTTGTATTGCAGGGTGGCAGCGAGGTGGTCGATGTCGGTGGCCGAAATATTGACCGAGGTGGTGTCGAGCAACGGAGATCGATTGCTGCCTACGGCGTCGCGGCGAACCTGAATCAGAAGAGCCTGAACGACGTTGGGATCAAATTTTTCCGGCGCGAGGCGAACGAGATCGCTGAGCGCACTGCCGACCGATAGAGGAGCGCGATAGGGGCGAGCGCTGGTCATGGCATCGAACGAGTCGGCCAGCCCGACGATGCGCACGGCGAGAGGAACATCTTCCTGCACAAGTTGGTCGGGATATCCGGAGCCGTCGCTGCGCTCATGATGCCAGCGCACCGCCTCGGGAATTCTGGGCCATGGAAATTGGACGCTGCTGACGATCTGATGCCCGACGGTGGTGTGATCCGCCATCTCACGAAATTCTTCGGGGTCCAGTGCGCCGGGCTTTCCGAACAGGCGCCGGTCGACGGCAACTTTTCCGATGTCGTGCAGATATCCGGCGCTGCGCAGAGCGGCAACTTCGCTCGGCTCCATCCCCATCGCCTCGCCAATCGCGGCGGAGTAACGCCCAACGCGTAACGAGTGTCCGTGAATATTGACGTGCTTCACGTCGATGGCGGTTGCGAATGCCTCGAGTGCGTTGTCGTAGAAACCATGCAACGAAGCCATGAGCTTGAGATTCTCAGAGACACGCTGCGCTATCGTCTGGGTGAGCGCGTGATTCTGTACGGCGAGCGCGATGTACGTACATAACAACTCAAGCGCGTCGAGTTCGCTGTCTTCGTAGAGCGCGTCGCCCGGGCGGCGTCCGAGAGCGACAACGCCAGCGAGGCGGCCTCCGGTCTTCAGCGGCGCCAGGCACTTGAAAAGTTCGGGAGCGACGTTGCCGTTCGAACTGAGGAAGACAGAATAGGTCGACGAGTTGAGGACGATCGGTCCGCGGGCCGCGACCAGGGCATGCACATGTTTCGGAAGGAGAGGAATGAAGGCTGGCTCGGGCATGAGCGCAAAGCCCATGGCAGCGGCGGAAGTCAGCATCGCAGGCTTGTCGTTAAAGAGAAGGAGCACACCTTCACGCGCGCCTGCCGCTTCCATGACTGCAGACAACATCAGACGTGACGTTTCCGAAAACTCGCGCTCAGACGACAGCGCCGGCCCGAGCTCGGAAAGAGCCTCGACTGTGTGCAGCAATCGCCGTAAATTGTTTGTCTGAATCGCCACAGACGAAGTGGGAGCCAGATCGCAGAGCAGAACAAGGGTAACATCCAGGAAATATCAGAGGGAGAACATCATTGTTGGTTAGTTTGATGCGGTATTAACAGAAATGAAAACAAGGTGACACAAAAGATTCCTACAGAACGCAAGGATGGCCGCGTGATCCTCGTGACCGGCGCTTGGGGCTTCGTCGGACGGGCAGTGTGCAAAATTTTACAACGTCTAAGCTACGAGGTGGTCGCGCTGGATCGTGAGCCGGGCTCGGAGGTCGAGATCGAAATCACGGACCGGCCGAAACTGCAGCAGTTATTCGAGGACAGGGAGATTGCGAAAGTGGTTCATCTAGCGGCGATCTTGCCGACGGCTGCGCGGCGCGATCCGGTAAGGGCCACCGAGGTGAACATTCAGGGCAGCGCCAACTTGCTGGAAATGTCGCGCCAATTCGGGGTGCACCGCTTTGTGTTTGGCAGCTCGCTGAGCGTTTACGGAACGTGGCCGGCGGGTGAGCTCGTTTCGGAGACGCACCGGGCGGCTCCGGAAGATCTTTATGGCGCTGCGAAGTTGTATGTCGAGCAGCTTGGACATCAGGATATCCATGGGCTGGAGTTCGTCAGCCTGAGAATTGGGCGCGTGATCGGACCGGGGGCACGGTCGGTCACGTCGAGCTGGCGGAGCGAAATCTTTGAATTTCTCGAGACAAAAAAGGCTGTCGAGATCAGGTTGCCGTATGCAGGGTCGGAGCGATTGCTGGTGGTACACGTCGAAGATGTCGCCAGGATGCTGGTTGCTTTGATGGACCGTCCGCAGCTTAAGTTTTGCGTTTACAACTCTGTTTGCGAGTCGGTCGTGGTGGAGAAACTGAAGCGGCGAATCGAAGGGATAAATCCGCTAATTCAGGTGAGGCTTGGGGATGAGATGGCTTTGGGAAATCCGCGGCTCTTGGATTCGTCACGGTTTTGCGGCGAATTCGGGTTTGAGAACCGTCCGGTTTTTGAGGCGATGCGGGGAGAAGCGGACGACACGTCGGCTTGAGAGCCGGCGGGACGCCGGCGCTATCGGATTCTAGAAGTGTTCGCGGAGTTCGGCGAAGCGGCCCAGGATGAGGAGATTCTGGTTTGGAGGCGCGGGATTGAGTTCTTCGTGTTCCAGGATCCAGGTATCTCCGTGGGGTAGAAAAACGGCGTTGAGACCGGCGGCGAGAGCAGGATTGATATCGGACTTCGGGCTGTTGCCGATCATCCAGGTTGAATCGCGCGCGCAACTGAACTTCTCGACCAGCCTCGTGTAGGTAGCGGGATCTTTTTCGGCGACGATCTCTGCCGCCGCAAAGCGGTTGCTTATTCCTGAGCGTTGAATCTTTCCGCTCTGCTCGGCCTGCGCGCCTTTCGTGACCAGGATCAAGCGATGGCGCTGCGACAGGTACCCGAGTGTTTCAGGAACCTCGGGAAGAAATTCAATCGCATGATTTTCGATGGCGTTGGCAAAGCTCCGCACTTGCGTGTGCAATTCGGGTGTCACCGGTTGCGGGGAGAGCCGCTCGAAGGTGTCGACCAGCGCGTGCACGAAGCTGTGCACCCCGTAGCCGTGCTTGACGATGCAGTCCCGTTCCACGTCGTTGAGGACTTCGCGGACCTGCTCGGGTGAAAACTCGTGATGATTCAGGAATGGAATGAAGCACGCGATGGCGCGCTCGAAGTAGATGTTGTTCTCCCAGAGCGTGTCGTCGGCGTCGATGAGGAGAGTTTGGGGCAAAATACCAGCTCTTGGCTTTTGGCTCTTGGCTTCTGTCTGAGCTATAGGAGACGATGCATCTGCTATTCGGACCTTGTGGACACGGAACGTCAGTCTGCGATTCCCTTTTTCAACGGCTAGAAGGTTGACGCTTCCTTAGACCCAGTCCACCTTGGCTTCCAGAGAGATGATGCCGGCTTTGTGTCCCATATCGAGCAGGCGGCGGACGGCTTCGCGGCCGTCTGGTCCGTAGTCGAGCGTGCGCTCATTGACGTACATCCCGACAAATTTGTCGGCGGACTGCGTATCGAGATCGCGGGCAAATTGCATCGCGTAGGCGAGAGCCTCTTCGCGATGCTCAAGAGCGTATTGAATGCTTTCGCGCAAGGCGGCGGTGACGGTCGGCATCAATTGCGGGCCGAGTTCGCGGCGAATTGCGTTGCCTCCGAGCGGGAGCGGCAGTCCAGTCACCTTGAGCCACCACTTGCCGAGGTCGACGATGCGATGCAGTCCTGCTTTTTCGTAGGTAAGCTGGCCCTCGTGGATGATGAGTCCGGCCTCGTATTTTCCTTCGAGCACCTGCGGAATGATCTGATCGAACGGAACGACCTCGGTTTCGATTCCCGGCGCAAAGAGCTGAAGCGCAAGATAGGCGGTCGTCAGTTTGCCGGGAACCGCGATGCGCTTGGTCTTGATCTCGTTGGCCGTGAAAGGACGCGGCGACACGATCATCGGACCGTATCCTTCACCTACACTGCCACCGCACGCCATCAGCGCGTACTTGTCCTGCACATAGGGATAGGCGTGAAACGAAATGGCAGTGACGTCGTAGACTCCCTCGCGAGCTTTCTGATTCAGCGTTTCGATATCGCAGAGTGTGTGCGTGAAGCGCAGACCTGGAGTGCGGACTTTGTTGGTCGCGAGCCCATAGAACATGAACGCGTCGTCGGAGTCAGGGCTGTGCGCGACCTTGATCTCTCGCACGCCGGAGGGGTTACCCGAATTTTTGGTTTCTTGCTCTGAGACTGGGGTCATGGAATGAACTCCAACTGGACGGTGGTTGAGAGACGTCCCGAGAAACTGTTTGCTGTTAGTTGCGACGCCAGCGGGTTGCGATCCCTGCCGCGAGCATTACCTTAATTACTTCTGCGGCGACGAACCAGTAGAGGCCCAGATAGGCGGCCTTGGCTAGCGAGTGAGTCGCCACGTAAAGCCAGGCGAGCCCGCCGGTGAAGAGCAGAACCTCTGCGAGCAACGCGGCTAGCGTTGCGCGCGCAAATGATTTCCGGCCCATGTCGAAGATGTAACCGGCGAGAAACGCGACAAAGGGATAGGCCATCAGAAATCCGCCGGTCGGTCCGAGTAGCTGAGCGACTCCGCCAAGACCAGTCGGGCTGAAGACGGGCAATCCGGCGGCACCCTCGACCAGATAGAGCGCGAGAGCCGCGAAGCCACGACGAGCGCCGAGGAGCAAACCTACCAGAAGCACCGCAAGATTCTGAACAGTGAGCGGGACCGGCGTGACCGGAAGAGGGATAAAGACGTGGGCGCACAACGCGACAAAAACGGTGGCGCCAACAATGAGCGCGACCTGGCGAGTGATCTCCAACAGCCGCTCCTGCGGCGTATTCAGGGACTGAACTGCAACTTTTGCCATAACTCGACCTCCCAATAACTCGATGTGTGCGTCAGCGTTCTACTGGACGCTCACCGCGCGGGTCGCCAGCGGCTCCGTCATGCGAGGCGTGCGCTTTCTGCAGGTTTCTTCGGAGGTGCATAAAGAGGGCAAGCACGACGCACACTATTACGAGCGTGCTCACGCCCAGGATCAGAAACCACCAGATCATCCGCACAGCCGTTTAGGATAACAGAAAGCTTGCGGGACGACGGTGATCGGGCGGTCGACAGGAAGAGTGGGCGGGAACGCCCACTCGACAGCCGGCGGGACCCCACGCTACTTCGAGTTGCCTTTTAGTTTCTCTCTCATCACTTCTACCCGCTTCATCATGAACTCGAGGCGGTTTCTGCCCCATTTTGTGCGGGTGACGGCTTTTTCGATGTTGAGGAAGGCTTCGGGATCGTTCAGTTCTTTGCGCAGTGCTTTCATGAACGGATGCACCTTGGCATACATCAGGAAAAGCTCGCCGCTGAATCCGGGCTGAAGAAACAATTCTTCGTGCAGCACGCCCTGCAGAACAAACGATGTAACGATTCCCCAATATCCGGCGACCTGCCGGAGCCAGGCATTTTCCTGCGTACCCATGGCACGAGAAACCTTGAGAAAATCGTCGGCACTTTGCGGGAAGAACTCTCCGGCCCACCAGTTGCGGGCCTTACGCATCTCCGCTTCGCGGCGGAGATCGTAAAGTTGGAGAATGAGTTGAGCGTCGGCGGTGGTCGCCTTCCTAGACATTATTCAGGTCCTCCGTTGAGATTGACAGAGGACCTAAATTATCACGTGCTGGCGGTGTGGGCGCTGGTCGCCGGCGGCTCAGGCGGAGGCGGAGCCGCACGCTCGTAGTCGCACTCCTTGTTGGGGCAGGCGATCACCGGTCCGGCCTTCAGATTTTTCTCGACCAGATATTCGCTGCCACAACTCGGGCACTTCTCCGCGAGCGGCTTGTGCGCGGATGTGAACTTGCACTTCGGGTAATTGCCGCATCCGTAGAACGTGTTGCCCTTGCGCGCGCGCTTTTCGACGAGGTCACCGTCTTTGCAATCCGGGCACTTTACGCCGACAAAGTTCTGCTTGACGTACTTGCACTCGGGATATCCGCTGCAAGTCGTGAACTCGCCGTAGCGTCCGTGGCGGATCATCATGTTGCGCCCGCACTTCGGGCAAAGCTCATCGAGCGGGATATCGGGAACTTTCTTTCCCTGGTCCAGGCGCCGGGTAGTCTTGCAATCCGGATATCCGGTGCAAGCCATGAACTGGCCGAAGCGTCCGCGCTTCAGCACCATGACTCGGCCGCAATTCTCGCAGTATTCTTCGGCCGCGCCCGTCTCCTGCACATCGGCAGAATCGAGGTCGGGCAGGTTGATCGGATTTTCCTTGGTAAAGGTGCAGGTGTTTGGATCTTCCTTATCGTAGGTGCTGCACGCATAGAACGATCCGTGCCGGCCCCATTTGATCACCAGCGGCGCGCCACACTTTTCGCACTTCTCGTCGGTGGGCTTCTCCATCCGCTTGATGTTCTCCATATGCTTTTCGGCATATTTGAGATCTTTCTGGAACTTCTTGTAGAAGTCGGCCATCGCGTCTTGCCACTTCTCTTTGCCTTCTTCGATCTCGTCGAGTTCCTCTTCGAGGCGCGCGGTATATTGCAGATCGAAAATGTCGCGGAAGTTTTCCACCAGCAGGTCGGTCACGACCAGTCCAATTTCGGTGGGCGTGAACTTGCCGCCAATTTTCTGCACGTACTGCCGCTCTTGAATCGTAGTCAGAATCGCAGCGTAGGTAGACGGGCGTCCGATGCCGCGTTCTTCCAGTTCTTTCACCAGCGACGCTTCGTTGAAACGCGGCGGAGGTTCGGTGAAATGCTGCTCCGGCTTCAGTTCTTTGAGTGTGAGCTTCTGTCCTGCCTCAAGAGCTGGGAGTTTGTGCTTCAGTTCCTCGTCTTCCTCGTCTTTGCCGTCCTTCGATTCCTCGTATACGCGGAGGAAGCCGTCGAACTTGAGCACAGATCCGGTCACGCGGAACCAGAAGACTTCACTGCCACTCTTCGCATCGATGTCGACGGTGGTCTGATCGAACACCGCGGGATTGATCTGCGAAGCCACGAAGCGCTGCCAGATCAGCTTGTAGACCTTGAACTCATCTTCTTTCAGGTACTGCTTCATCTGGTCGGGATGACGCATCGCCGAAGTGGGACGGATGGCTTCGTGCGCTCCCTGCGAATCTTTCTTCTCTTTAAATGTGTTCGGATTTTCCGGCAGGTAGGTTGGGCCATACTCCTTGCCCACGTACTCGCGCACTTCCTGGATGGCCTCAGGGGCGACGCGAGTCGAATCGGTACGCATATAAGTAATGAGACCGACGGACCCTTCTTCGCCCAGTTCCACGCCTTCGTAGAGGCGCTGCGCAATCATCATGGTGCGTTTGACGCTGAAACGCAGCTTGCGCGACGAATCCTGTTGCAGTTTGCTGGTTGTGAAGGGCGGGGCGGCGTTGCGGCGGCGCTCTTTCTTATCGACGGAGCGAACAACCCAATCGGCCTTTTCGAGAGCAGCGCGAATTTTTTCCGCGTCTTCGCCGGTTGTGACTTCAACCTTCTCCTGGTCCTTGCCCACGAACCGCGCATCGAATGCGGGCGGCTTGCTGGCGGACAGGTGAGCGTCGATCGTCCAATATTCTTTTTTCTCGAACGCCTTGATCTCGCGTTCGCGTTCGACGATCAGGCGGAGAGCGACGGTCTGCACACGTCCCGCGGAGAGACCACGGCGAACCTTGTCCCACAACAGCGGGGACACTTGATATCCGACTAGCCGGTCGAGAACACGGCGGGCCTGCTGCGCGTCGACAAGATTTTGATCGATGGCGCGCGGATGTTCGAACGCTGCCTGTACGGCACGCTTGGTGATTTCGTTGAACGTGACGCGCTGAATGCGCGGAGGAGCTTCAGGCTCTCCCTTTTTCGCTTTCTTGGCTTTCTTCTTCTTGCCGCCGTTGTCGCCGAGCTCAAAGGCCAGATGCGCGGCGATAGCTTCGCCTTCGCGGTCCGGGTCAGGTGCGAGATAGATGGAGTCGGCCGACGCCGCCAGCTTTTTCAGCTTAGCGACAACTTTCTCTTTGCCGGGGATAACAACGTAGTCCGTCTCGAAATCGTTCGAGGTATCGACACCGAGCGTGCTCTTCGGCAGATCCTTCACATGGCCGAGCGACGCTTCGACGGAGAAACCCTTCCCCAGATATTTCTGGATGGTCTTCGCCTTGGCTGGCGATTCGACAATGACTAAACCTTTTGACAATGGAACCTCAGTTTCCTTGTGGTGCGTTTTTCGAAGCTAGCACGAATGTCAAGCGGGTAACAAGTTACTGTGAGAAAGCTCTTGGCTCTTGGCCATTGGCGTTTGGCTGAGAACGCCTATGCAGAACGGGCGCTTCTCAACTTTGCGGCGAGCGCCGAAAGCATCTTCATAATCCTTTCCAGATGAGGGCCGAGGTCTCCGTAACGTTCTTCAGTGATGAACCCTAAGTCTCTGGCCCGCAAGAGGTGATAGGAAAGCTCCGCACCTGAACCCATTGCGATTTGGACGAAGCGAGCCATCTCACCTTCAGAGCGACGGCCGCAAGCTTCGGCCAAGTTGGCGGCGATCGAGCTTGACGCGCGGCGCGCCTGGCTGGTCAAGCCAAATCGCTCCTCCTCAGGAAACGCTAGCGTCACGCTGTATACGGCCAGTGTCAACCGATGAGCTTCATCCCAAACTCGCAGATCCTTATAGTTCCTCATCTCTAGCCGCATTATTTCCACGTCAAGCCAAGAGCTAACAGCCAACAGCTCAGAAGGTCTTCACAAAATTCTTTCCGGGCATCTGGCGGATTTTGTTGGCCAGCTCCAGTTCGAAGAGGGCGGCGAAGATTTCGGAGGAGGACATTTTCGATTCCAGCTTTTCGATGAGTTCATCGATGTGCGTGGCTTCGTCGGCCTTCAGCAGGCTCAGGATCCGTTTTTCGTGAGGAGGGAGCCCGTCGTCCGGAAATAGAGATGCGGATTCGGAGCTATTGGATTCAGGCGGGGTGGTGGGGGTCAGCGCAAGTCGTACTTCGGTAGGGAGATCTTCCCAAACATCTTCCCACGTGGCAACCAGCTTGGCGCCTTGTTTGATGAGCGTGTTCGGTCCCCACGAATTTTTGTTGGTAACGTTGCCCGGCACGGCATAGACGTCTCGATTTTGCTCAAGCGCGAGCCGGGCGGTGATGCGCGTCCCGGAGTATTCGGCGGCTTCTACGACCAACACACCGACCGACATGCCGCTGAGAATTCGATTGCGAATCGGGAAGTTTTGCGGCGCGGCGAATGTTCCCAATGGAAATTCCGAAACCAGTGCTCCGCCAAAGGCAAGAATCTGCTCCGACAATCGCGAGTTTTCTTTTGGATAGATCACGTCAACACCGGTGCCAAACACCGCGACAGTCTTGCCTTTCGCGGTGATCGCTCCGCGATGGCTTGCGGTATCGACTCCGCGCGCCATGCCACTAATAATGACCAGACCCTGGCTGGCGAAGTCCGGCGGCCAGACGTTCGGCCATACCCGATCCGTAGGGCGAGGGATGTCGCGTTCCGACCATGGCGATGCCCGGTTTTACGAGCAGTTCCGTGTCGCCGCGCACATAAAGGACGAGCGGCGGATCGTAGATCTCCTTCAACCGCGGAGGGTAAAAAGGATCGTCCATGGAGAGGACGGTCACGCCAGCGGCAAGAGCGCGAGCCTGCTCTTCGCGAGCGAGCTCGATCGACTTTCCGGTCGCAATCGACTGAGCGGAAACGGCTTTTATGCCGGTGCTTTCGAGTTCGGTCAGGGAGGCGTGGAAGACTTTTTCGGCGGATCCGAAGTGCTCGACCAGCTTGCGAGAGCGGGTTGGCCCCAATCCGGGAGTGAGCAGGAGGGCTAGCCATTCCACGAGATGCGTGGCGGAAGGCGAGACTGTGGCAACGGACAAAGTAGACTCCGAGCGGACTGTACTGAGCGGCGAAGAATCGTGTCAAGGTCAGATGTCACAATCCATTTGTTAATATTGTGGAAAGAATGAGACGGCTGCGAATTTCCGCCATTTCCTACCTGAACACCGCTCCTTTAATGTGGGATTTCGAGCACGGCGAGGCCGGAAAAGCCTTCGACATTTCCTATACGCTGCCCTCGGCATGCGCGCGTGCGCTGGCGGACGGGAGTGCCGATATAGGAATTATTCCAGCGGCTGCGTACACACAGATTTCTGGACTGCAGATCCTGCCCGATATTGCAATTGCCTCGCGCAGGGCCGTACGTTCGATTTTGTTGGTCAGCAGAAAGCCGATCGAGGACGTACGCTCTGTGGCGCTGGATACGTCTTCGATGACTTCGGTAGCGCTGACCAAGGTGCTGTTCGCGAAGTGGCTGGGCGGCGGACGGACGTTCATGCCGATGGCGCCTGACATCGACAACATGCTGGCGCAGTATGATGCGGGGTTGCTCATTGGCGATCCGGCGCTGCAGATCGATCGCACGCGTTACTGCTCCCTCGATCTTGCTGAAGAGTGGATTCGCTTTACCGGCAAGCCGTTTGTGTTTGCTTTCTGGGCTGTGCGAGGCGAGGCTCTTGCGGAGGCCGAGGCCGGTCTTGATCTTGCAAAGGTGTTTCGCGAATCGCGGGATCATGGGTTGTCGGAGGCGAACCTGGATCGTATCGCGCAGGAATGGAGTTTGCGGCTGAAGCTCAGCGAAAAAGATATTCACGGGTACCTGACTGAAAATATTCACTACCGACTGGATGCGGATTGCCTTGACGGTCTACGGCTTTTCTATCGGTACGCCTCGGAAATTGGAGCACTGCCCACAATCCCTCCACTGCGCTTTGTGGAACATCTGAACACTATCTCTCGATGATTGGCAAAAACTTAAACACAAAGGACACTAAGTATCACGAAGGAATTCTTTCGCGGACTTCTTCGTGGGACTTCGTGTCGTTTGTGGGTGAAGCTTTTCGTCTTCTGCCACAGCATGATTTAAGCTGACATTGCGGCTCATGAACCTTTTTCAACCGATTCCGAATGCTGGTGGCGCGGCTGATTCCACCCGGCCGCTGGCGGACCGCATGCGTCCGCGATCACTCGATGAGTATGCGGGGCAGGAGCATCTCATCGGTCAGGGGAAGCCGCTGCGAGTACAGATCGAACGCGACGATTCCGGCTCGATGATTTTCTGGGGACCGCCGGGAACGGGCAAGACGACGCTGGCGAAGATCATCGCGAACCTGACCAAGGCGGAGTACATCGAATTTTCCGCCGTGCTTGCCGGGATCAAGGAAATTAAACAGGTGATGGCCGACGCGGAACGGGCCAAGCAATATGGCACGCGCACGATTGTGTTCATCGACGAAATCCATCGCTTCAACAAGGCGCAGCAGGATGCTTTCCTGCCACACGTCGAAAAAGGAAATATCCGGCTCATTGGGGCGACCACCGAGAATCCTTCGTTTGAAATCAATTCCGCATTGTTGTCACGCTGCCGCGTCTACGTCCTTCAGCCGCTCACGGAAGAACAAGTCGTGGGATTGCTGCGGCGCGCGCTCACCGATCATGAGCGGGGACTCGGTGAAATGAATGTGCAAGCGGCAGACGGGGTGCTGAAAACGATCGCGAGCTATACCAGCGGCGATGCGCGCAGCGCTTACAACGTGCTCGAGGTTGCGGCCGGGTTGGCCCAGAGCAATTCGCAGGGCGGGCTCGAGATTACCGACGAGATTGTGCGCGACGCCTTGCAGAAGCGTATTTTGCTCTATGACAAAACTGGCGAAGAGCACTACAACCTGATCTCCGCCCTGCACAAGTCGGTTCGCAACAGCGATCCGGACGCCGCGCTGTACTGGCTCGGCCGAATGCTCGAGGCGGGAGAGGATCCACTTTATGTAGCGCGGCGCGTTGTGCGCATGGCGGTGGAAGACATTGGCCTGGCTGATCCGAACGCTCTTTCTTTGTGTATGGCGGCTCGCGACGCGGTGGACTTCATCGGCATGCCGGAAGGAAATCTCGCGCTGGCTCAGGCCGTGGTTTATCTGTCGGTCGCGCCCAAGTCGAATGCGCTTTACACGGCGTACGGCGACGTGCAGCAGGACGTCGAGCAAACTGCGGCTGAATCCGTCCCGCTGCATTTGCGAAATGCTCCGACCAAGCTGATGAAGGGGTTGGGCTACGGGCATGGGTATCAGTACGCGCACGACCTGGATTCCAAGGTGGCCAACATGCAGTGCCTGCCTGACAATTTGCGCGATCGCGTTTACTACCGCCCCACCAACGAAGGCATCGAAAAGCGTATTGGAGAGCGGATGGAAGAGGTCAAACGCCAGCGCTTCCGCTCCGACGAAGGCCGGCCACCGCAGCAAAAGAAAGAATCTTAGATTTTGTCCGCGGCATCTCTACATCTATCATCGGACTATAGGGGCGGTGCTATGGCTGCAGCTCCCAACCTTCTGAACCTGGCTCATTCTGCGAACTTTGACACGCATACGCGTGCGAGCGCTCCTACGGTCGATCTGGTCGAGGACTTGCAGCGCGTCCAGAAGGCCGCGCAAAAGATCAATTCGATCCTCGATCTTGATCTGCTTATCAAGAGCGTCGTCACCGAGGTTACGCATTCGTTCGGATGCCTGGAAGCTAGCGTTTACCTGCACGATCAAGTTCGCTCCGAGATGGTGCTGGCTGGTGTAGACGGTTGCAATGCGCGGGAGATCGGGCATCGCGTGAAGATTGGCCGCGAAGGAATGGTGGGCTACGTCGCTTGCACGGGACAGACTCGCTACGCGCCGGATGTGAAAAAGGATCCTTATTATGTGGCATGCAAACATGCGACGCAGTCGGAGGTTGCAATTCCGCTGCGGGTCGGCGAGAAGCTGGTGGGAGTGTTTACCGCCTCGCACCCTGATGTGGACGGATTCCCGCGCCAGCAGCTAAGGCTTCTCCAAGCCCTGTGCGATCACGTTGCGGTGGCTGTGCAGAATGCGCGCCGGCTGCAGGTGGAACGCGCCGAGCGCGCGGCGCTGGATCGTGAAGCCGACGAGGCTCGCGTGATCCAGCAGGCCCTGCTTCCGAAGAGTTCGCCTTATATTCCGGGATTCGTCGTATCCGGTCGTAGCGTGCCGGCACGAGCAGTGGGCGGCGACTGGTACGACTTTATACCGTTTCCTGATGGGCGCTGGGGAATTGTGCTTGCAGATGTTTCGGGAAAGGGCACGGCGGCCGCTCTGCTGATGTCGGCCACGCGCGGAATGCTGCGCTCGTTGGCCGAGGCGTGCTGCACTCCCGGCGAAGTGCTTACCAAGCTGAATGAGTTGCTGGTGAACGACTTCCCTGCCGGAAAATTCGTGACCATGGTGTATGCAGTGCTCGATCCTGCTTCGCGTTCGGTTGTGTTCGCGAATGCCGGACACCTGCTGCCGTTGTTCATCGACGCCGAAGGGCAGCACTTTCTTGACGTCGAGCGTGGCTTGCCTCTTGGGTTGGCGTGCGGTGACTATTCGGAAAACGTGGTAACGCTGTCGCCTGGATCGAGACTGATTTTCTATAGCGATGGAATCACCGAAGCGGAAAATATAGAGCAAGAAGAGTTCGGGGTATGGCGCCTGGCGGAACACGCGATGCGTCCGGACGCTTCAGCGGTGACGATCGTCGATGAAGTACATTCGTACGCGAACGGTTCCGGAGTGCGCGACGATGCCAGCGCGGTCTTTATCGGAGTGAACGCAGCGGTCTAGCCGAAGCGCGCGCGGTGATCCTTCAGGATGCAGCGATCCATCACTACAAAAATTCCAGCCTTGCGGGCCTTCGCGGCAGCGCGTTCATTGATCACGTCTTCCTGCATCCAGACCGCGGGGACCTTAAGCTGGATCGCCTGATCCACTACTTCATCGACAAATTCCGAGCGGCGGAAGATGTTGACGATGTCGATCTTCTCGGGCACATCGAGAAGGGATTTGAAGGCCTTCTCTCCCAGACACTCGTCGATATTAGGGTTTACGGGCACGATGCGGTATCCGTGGCTTTGCATGTAGGCGGATACGCCGTGACTGGGGCGCAATGGATTAGAGGACAATCCCACAACGGCGATGGTCCTGGAATTCTTTAGCAGTTCGGCGATCGGATCGGATTGGGGTAACGAAGCCAAGATTCCTCCTGCTCTACTTCTTGTTCGCGGCGTCCATCTTCTGTTTGTACATTTTCAGGGCGAGTTTGCGAATCGTCTCAGAGACTTCCTTGTTCGCGGAAATATTCTTGAGATCCTGGGCAAGAAGATTCTTCATGAGTCCGAGGCTCAGATCGATCGGCGTCCGCGGGTTCGCGACCAGGTTGCGCACCACGATGTAGTTTTTCATGAAGCGGCGCTTTAACGGAATCTGTCGCAGCACGGCCTCCAGCACGTTCTTTTGGCTAGCGAACTTTTCCACCTCTCCATCTGAAAGCTTCGGAGCTTCGAGAACGGCGAGCGCAACGACTTTAGTGCCGTCGCGAATCAGAATGGAGCGCTCTTCCTTGTTTCCCTTCAACGCCAGCTGGATTCGGCCCTTGATGTCGAGCGTGTTGATTTTCTGAACCGTGTTGAGGCGCTTTGTGTCCGGTACGGGCTTGGCTGGAGCAACAGCTGGTCCCGGGCTTTCGGGCGCGGGAGCGGGCGCCGTCGCGGAACTTGCCTCGCTACCCTGTCCTTCGCTTAGCAAACTCTCTCCCAACAATTCCACGACTCCGCCGATGGAATGGAATGGCTTCTCGCCCTCGGCGGCGATGGCAGCGGCATGTTCTGTCATGTAGGAATGCACGGCTTCATCGTCTGCAGGGTCGAGGATTTCGTGATCCGCAGCGGCGGCGTGTCCCGCTTCGGCCATTTGTGTGGAGGCCGTCTGCGGCGCTTCGACCGCCGGTGCGGCTTCTTCCTTCTTGGCGCTGGCGGGCTCGGTCGCGGATGCCGCCTGGCGCAACACCTCTGCCTCTTCCTTTTTCAGATACGGATTCGATTTGAGAGTTTGAAGGACTTTGCCCAGCGTGTGGACGCGCGGGCTTTTCAGCATGACCTCAATCGTGTCGCGCATGGCGGAGACCGCTAGCTTCGCGATGTGTGGTTCAGAGACGGACGGATTTTCTAGAAGCGCCGACAGCAAGCTTGGACGCAGGTTGTCGCCGGAGATCATGTAGTCCAAAACTTCCGGGGGACTTTGCGGATCGGCAGCGACGGCTAGTGACGCCTTCTCCTCCCAACCAGCCAGCGTCATGCGGGCGGTTTCGCCGAAGACCTTGTTGTGACGTGCGAGATAGACGAGGATTTCGATGTTTTCAGCGGGTGGAACCTGCAGTGCCCCGCGCGCGGCAAACTGCATCATGTTCGAGGGTAACTTCGAAGCACGGATTTGATCGATCATGCGCGGCATCGGATCAGGCCTCAGTTCCAGAAGCTTTTCGATCGATTCCGGATCTACCTTTTCGGGCCAGCGTTTCCAGCTCCTTTACGGCCAGATCTAGATCCCGGGTAATACGGTTCGGCTTGTGCCGTAGAAACTGGTCCCTCAACGTCCGATAGTACCAAAGAGTACCCTCGCGTCCACCGTTGAATCGCGACCACACGGATTCGCCGATAGCGCGATAGTCGCTGATGATGGAGCGGATGTTGTTGAGCTTGTC
Source organism: uncultured Acidobacteriota bacterium (assembly GCA_963820895.1). GTDB lineage: Bacteria > Acidobacteriota > Terriglobia > Terriglobales > Acidobacteriaceae > Sulfotelmatobacter. Next base: position 389,448 of record CAWGBW010000004.1, on the reverse strand, counting down.
GGAGGCGGAAACCAGGTGTGTGTCGGGTCCTTCATCTCTTAAACGCGCAATGTACTTTTCCTTGCGTCCGCGCCACGGCGGTTTGGGATAGGTATCGGCATCGGTGCAGCCGTCGACGACCGCGGCAACGCGTTTGCCAAACCTCTTGCTGACTTCCTTCAGCATGGGTGCGCCACCGCAATCTTCGACAACATCGTGCAGCAAGGCCGCGATGGCAAGATCTTCGTCGCCTCCGGCTTCAAGCACGAGTGAGGCAACGCCCATCAGGTGGGCGATGTAAGGAATCGTCGAAGCCTTGCGAGTCTGTCCCGCATGCTTTTCCGCCGCGAAGGTGAAGGCATTCAGGAATCGAGGACCAAGCTTTATGCTCTTCGTCTTCGCGTTCACTGAAACTAGCTTCGCCGGCCCTTTTCTGGCGCTGGATTTCACTGCTTCTCTCCGCGCCGCGCGAGCAGATACGCGCGAATGAACGGTTGCAGATCTCCATCCAGCACGCGGTCGACGTCGCCAACTTCCGTCTTGGTGCGGTGGTCCTTGATCATGCGGTAGGGCTGGAGAACGTAAGAGCGAATCTGCGATCCGAACTCGATATCCAGCTTGGAGTCTTCGATCTTCTTCGTGGCAGCGCGCTTTTTCTCCATCTCGTATTCGTAGAGCTTGGAGCGCAGCATGCTCATAGCCCGTTCCTTGTTCTTGTGCTGCGAGCGCTCGTTCTGGCAATTGGCGACCAGGCCGGTCGCGATGTGCGTAATGCGTACCGCGGAATCGGTCGTGTTGACGTGCTGTCCGCCCTTGCCGCTGGAGCGGTAGGTATCGATGCGAATGTCCTCGGGCTTGATGACGATGTCGATGCTGTCATCAATTTCCGGGGAGACGTAAACGCTGGCGAAAGACGTGTGACGGCGCTTGGCCTGATCGAAAGGAGAAATGCGCACGAGGCGGTGGACGCCAATTTCGCCCTGCAGAAGTCCGAAGGCATATTCGCCATTTGCCGCGAAGGTCGCGGATTTCAGGCCCGCTTCTTCGCCGGGCTGGTAGTCGTAGAGAACGGTCTCGAAACCACGGCGCTCGGCCCATCGCAGATACATGCGTAACAGCATGTCAGCCCAGTCCTGGGACTCGGTGCCGCCCGCGCCGGGATGGATTGTGACGATGGCGTTTCGCGGATCATTCTCGCCCGAAAGAAGAGTTTCCGTTTCGAGCTTGTCGAGGAGGTCGTGCAGCGACGAAAGCTCGCGCTGCAAATCGTTGTCGACGTTCTCGCCTTCCTTGGCAAGATCGAAGTACGCGGCAATGTCGTCGCTGCGTCGACCGAGGTCGGAGTCGGTTTCGAGCACGTGCTCCAGCCGCTTTTTCTCGCGCATGACTTGCTGCGAGCGTTGCGGATTGGACCACAAGTTCGGGTCGGAGGCCTGTTTTTCGATTTCGGTTAGCTGCGGACGGACTTGTTCCGCGTCAAAGATACTCCCGGAGGTCGTGCACCTTCTTGCTCAACTTCTCGTATTGCTGTTCTAACTCTGAGTTCATGAGGAGGTATCAGCCTTCTTGCGGTATTTGGAAAGCACAGAACGGTCGAGCAGCGCTCCCAGCAAAATTATCGCACATGCGTACGCAAACCAATCTCCGTGGCGTGTGTAGAAGGTCGTGGCAGAAATCAGGGCATACGGCGCGACCAGCGTAGAGCGCTCTTTGCGAGGAATGCGCGCGACGACACGTCCCCATGGATCGATCGCCGCGGTAACCCCCGTGTCCGTCGTGCTGAGCAGCCAGCGGGCGTTTTCGATGGCGCGCATGCGAGTCTGGTTCAAGTGTTGCGCATAGGCGCCACTGTCGCCATACCAGCCGTCATTCGAGATATTAACGAATACCTGCGCTCCGTTGTAGGCGAACTGACGGACGTCGTCAGGGAAAACTGACTCGTAGCAGATGAAGACGCCGAGCTTCTGGTTCCCCGCGTCGCTTTGCGCAATGAGGGGAGCGCGCGATGTCCCGTGCTCGAACTGTCCAACTTCTTTGGTCAAACCTCCCGCGAACGAGAACAAAGAAGGAAACGGAAGGTATTCGCCAAAGGGCACGAGGTGTACTTTGTCGTATCGCGCCTTCCATTCGCCCTGGGCATCGACCAGGACCGCCGAGTTAAAGAGAGGAGCGTCAGAGTTCGGAGTGGAAGCGTCGCTGCCGATCGAGCCCGCCACGACCGAGATTTTCAGGCTGCGCGCCATGTCGGTGATGGGCGCGCGAAAGCGAGGATCGTTGGTGAAGAATGGCGCCGGCGACTCAGGCCAGACGACGAGATCTATTTTGGCGGCGGATTGTCGGACAGCGCTGGCGGTGAGATTCGTGAGGTCATTGACAGTCTGCTGGAAGTAGGCGGGAGTCCACTCGGCGGACACAGGAATATTCTGCTGAACCAGTACGGCGGCGCGATCTGGCTTCGCCACAGGTGCTTCGATCAACCTTCCGGTCTGCAGCACCGCGGTTGCGGCGAGTCCGGCGGCAAGCATCGCTCCGCGCCTCTGGCGAGGAATCAGGAATGCCGCGGCGAGCGCGACGTTCACCAGCACAATCTCGAACGAAATTCCGTAGACGCCCGTCCAGCTAGCGATGCGCGAGAGCGCAACGTTGTCCACTTGCGAAATGCCTAGTAAGTCCCAGGGAAATCCGGTCACGCGCGTGCGTGCAAGCTCAACCGCCACCCAAACGAAGGGAGCCGCGAACAGCGGGCGGCGAAAATCGCGTGGCTCGGCGAGCATCCCGATCAGGAGGCCGAAGAATCCGTGATAGAGGCCGAGGTAGCAGCAAAAGAGAAACAGGACAAGCACCGCCATCGGCGTGTTCAGTTCGCCAAAATGGCGCATGGTGTCAAAGATCCAGTAACACGTCCCGGCATACCAGAGAATTCCGGAGACGTAGCCAAGAACAAATCCCTGCCACGGAGAGGCGGGCTGCAAACGAAGAGATCCGGCGATGTTCAATTCACCGGCAGGTCGCGCGCGAAGCAGTGCCAGAATCAGCGGCGTCAGCGCGAACCAGGACAGAATATAAACGCCGGGGAGCGGGAAGATGAGGACTTGAAGAACGGTCGACAGCAGGACTAGCAGCCAGGCGCTGAGGTGGATTTGGCGCACGAGTTAGGATAGCAAAGCCGGCTTCCGGCTTTCGGCTTCCGGCTTTCCTTCCGGCTCTTCGCTTGGCTCCCGGCCCCTTCGGCTTTTCACTTTCGACTTGCTCACTTGTTCATGATTTTCGCCGGGAGTGCTGCGCGCACGAAGTCCACTAGCTCGGAGGGAACGTAGTTCGGCGGGGTGATGCGGAAAACTGGCTGACCGGCTACTGGCTTTAGCGATACCGATTGCCACGTCGGATCACCGGGAATCTCGTGGAGCAGGATGGCGTCGGCGCGATCCAGAAATTCTCTTGCGGAGTTTTTGAAATCCTGTGTCGACGGGTCGAGTACCGTCAGGTACAGATCCGGGCGCATGAACTTCAACACACTGTTGGACTCGAGAATCACGTTACTCGCGCCCTCCAGCCGCTTGCGAAGCGCCGGCATGGCTTCGGCTAGTCTTCCCTGCTCGGTTCGTACCCAAAACACACGTGACGCCCCGGCGACCAGGAAGCGCGACGTGTCGGACTTGCCGGAACGATCGTGCTCTTCGGAGATCGCCCACGAGTGATCTCCCGTTGCGCAATCGCACGGCTCTCCGTTGGCCGAGCAGATTCCGTGGCCATGCTGGGTGATCTTGGCGGCGGTCCAGTCGTGCTCACGCAACGCGGAGATCAGGCCCGCGACTACGCTGGTCTTGCCGACGTTCCGGGAATGTCCGCCAACTACGATGAGGGCCACGGCTAATCCTTCTTGGCGATGCGAGCGAGCGTGGCGAGCTGTTTCAAATATTCGCGCAATGGCTGCGCGGGTGTTCCCCAGAATGCGACGCCCTTGCCGCGCAAAACTTTATTCGGCAGGATGCCTCCCTGCCCTCCCACCATGACTCCTTCTTCAAGGTGAGCGTGCTCGCCGATGCCTACTTGTCCGCCAAGGATCACGCCTTTGTCGATGACGATGCTTCCCGACAGTCCGGTTTGCGCCGCGATCACTACGTCTTCGCCGATCTGGCAGTTGTGGCCGATGTGAACCAGGTTGTCGATCTTCGCTCCACGCCGAATGCGCGTTTCGTCGAGGGCGCCGCGATCGATGGTGGCGTTGGCACCGATCTCAACGTCATCTTCGATCACCAGGCTGCCGACTTGCGGGAACTTTTCATAGTGGCCGGTCTTTCGGTCGCGGACGTAGCCAAAACCGTCGCTGCCCAGCACCGCTCCGGCATGAATGATGACGCGTTCGCCAAGCGAGGTGCCGGAATAGATCGTAACGTTCGGATAGAGATGACATTGGGGGCCGAGGACTACTCCAGCGCCGATCGCGCAGCCAGCGCCAACGCGAGTGCCCGCGCCAATTCGTGCGTGATCACCGATCACGGCGCGGGCGTCGACGAAAACATCCGGAGCGAGCACTGCAGAGGGATGGATCACGGCCGTGGGGTGGACGCCTTCTTGGTTCTGAGTGTAGGGCCCGGATTCGCTCAGAAACCGCGCTGCGCGGGCAAACGCCAGCTTGGGATGATCGCTGACCAGCAAAGGTTTGTTGCCCTGCGAAGAGGCGGCGAATTCACCGGCAATAAGCGCTCCAGCCTGGGACTTCAACGCTTCGCCGAGATGTTTCTCATCGTCGACGAAAACAAGATCGTTGCTCGACGCAGAGTGGATGCTTGCCACGCCAACGATTTCAATATCGCCATCGCCGACCAGACGGGCGCCGATTGCGCCGGCAATCTCCACGAGCGAACGCTTCATGGCCTTCACTGTATAGCAGCCTGCGGACCGGAAGGAAGAGCCCGGACGAAGCCGACGAGAATGGTTAGGTAGTGGGCGCGGGGCAGGTGCCGTTCGAGAGGGTCTGGCACATCGTAAATGTGCCTTTGCCTGCACAACTAGGGTCGCCTTGGCCGCCGCTGAGTTCCCAAGTTCCAACGACAACTCCGTTCGATAGCGATCCCGTCGTGGTTGTCGTGCCGTTCGAAGTTCCTGTCAAGGCCCCGGTCATTGTCAGTGAGTTACCGGAAGGAGTGACGGAGTTCACGGTCAGGTCGAGCGTGCCCGTAACGGCGTTCGCAGAACTGGTGGTGAAGGTCGCGGTGCCGTTTTCGTTAGTCGCATCGAGTGCGGTTCCGAAGCACGCGCCCTGATTGAAGAACGACAGACGGGTGATATTCAGCGGGCCGGTGTTGGTCACCGAGAACGCGACTGTAAAGTTCAGAAGGCTGGCCTGATCGGTGCCCCCGATGAGCAGGGCTTCCCAGTTGCCGGTGGTTTCGGTGTTGGTGGTTGTGCTCTTGACGTTGTTACCGCAACCGCAAACCGCAAGTTCCAGAGCCAGAACGATCAGCGCAAACTTCTTCATGGACCTACCTTGCATATGGATGTCTATGAGAATAGAGAGATGCGGGCAAGGCCGTCAATGGATGCAAGGGGCCCGGCCGGCTTCCGATTTTAAATTTAGTAGCCTTTCGGACTACGGAAGCCGGGAGCCGGTGGCGGAGACTACATCTTCGTCATCGTGAACGTGCCGTTTCCGGTGCAGCCGGAGCTGCCGGTCAAAGTCCATGTCCCGGAAATCGTATTGCCGCTCGTCGTGCCGGCAAGCGCGAGCGTGTTGCCAGATGGAGATCCGGATTGCACATTCATTCCGAATTTGCCGCTTACCTGGCCGTTGAAGTTGCCGCTCAGAACAAACGAGCCGCTCGCGGTTTCGCCCGACTCGAAGCACGGGGAGTTGGTAGTGAAACTGAAATTCACGACGCTCAGCGAACCATCCCCTTTCGTGCTGAACGATGTGCCGAAATTGAAATCGGTCGTGTTGCTGTTGCCGAGCAGGGTCGCGTTCCACGTCCCATTGATATTGGAAGAGTTCGTACTGTTCGAACCGCATCCCACCAGGGTCAGGCCAACTACCAGTATGGCCATCAGGGCAAGCTGTTTCATCTGCGATACCTCAAGTTGAAGTCCGAATTGGCGCGCAACTACAGTCGACAATCGGGCCGTGAATTCAGCCCGCGAGCATTGCTTATACAAACACCGATTACCGCAAATAGTTTTCAGCCGGGTATGTTGTTGAATCGAAGCCGCGCGTACGGTGACTGTGGAAATGAAGCGGGGAGCCCAGATTGGCTCCCCGTGATGAAAATTGTTTGCAACCAAATCGGTGGAACGATCCGAAAATACTCCGGTCAGTTGCGAAGATGTGGAGATCGATTTAGCGTGCTGGCAATCAGGAACACGATCGACATTCCGATCAGAAATCCGGAGGCGAAATCGCTATAGCGGCCGTGCGTCCAGTTGTGCAGGATGAGGCCTCCTGACAACATGAGTAACCCGATCGGCAACAGAGTTTTCAATTTACTTCGAAGCACCGAACGCTCCCTTCAATTTTGAAACACAAAAACTCGCTACAACAGCGAGGCGCTTCGTGTCATGAAGCGACTATGCGCCGCGCTTTGCTTTCAGGTCGGCCAGCAGTTGCTCGATACGGTCCTGCTTTTCAAGCGCCGCCAGTCGATCTTCCAGATTGTCGGACGCGATCTCTGACTTGGCCTGGCTGACAGCTTCCGAGTGCGCAACCTTGCGTTTCATGCGGTCAAAGGCTGCGGCTTTCGATCCGTCACCCGATGCCATGCGCGCATCGCTGGCCTTGCCGACCGCGCGGGCACGCCGGTGCTGCGCAATCAACACGTCAGCCTTGGCCTGCGCTTCCGTGAGCTTCTGATCAAGCTGGCGCAGGGCGGACTTCAGGTTTTCCACCTGCGCCTTCTGATCGTCGACCTGCTGCTGAAAGCTTTCGCTCACGTCGCGATAGCTTTCCACTCGTTGCAGAGAGGCGCGGGCAAGGTCATCTTCTTTCTTGTCGACGGCAAGTTCGGCCTTCCGCATCCATTCCGCAATCTTGTCCGCATTCTCTTTCTGCTTTTTCTCGAGCAGGTGCTGATCGGCAATTGCGATGGCGACCTGCGTCTTGACCTGCAAAAGCTGGTTCTGCATGTCAAGGATGACCTGCTTGATCATCTTTTCCGGATCTTCGGCCTTGTCGATCAGGTCGTTGAGATTGGCCCGGACCAGTGTGGAAACGCGCTCTAGTAATGCCATGTTGAATCTCCTCTCCCTTGCCTTCGAGCCACTAACAGTGGGCTATGACCTCACGCTCATGACCGCTCGCCGTCACTGTGTTCGCGATGAACGTCCGCGCACAGCGGGCAGTCCGTGCCTTTCCGCTTGATACTCGCGCCAATGGCTACGCCGACCCCAACTCCGACGGCTAGCCAGACTCCCATGTTGCCCGCCATTGCTCCTAACGCCGCGCCAAGACCTGCTCCCAGCGCAATTCCCAATCCTGTGTACTTCGATTTGCTTTTCATAGTTCACTCCGCAACGGAGCTTCCTTTCATGCGAGATGGACGAATGGTCTCGTTTGCAAATTCGCGGGAACGCTCCCCGGACCGTTCCCGCATCCCTCGCTTACGCTTTCGGCGAATCGACAGGCTTCACTGTTTTGTCGCCGAGCTTCCGCACCTGGCCGAACAACTCTGACAGCGGCATGCCCGAGAGCGTCTCGAACAGAGCCGGCACCTGCGCTGCCATTTTGGCGATGTCGCCGGTGATTTTGTTCATCCCGGCAGCCTCGCCGTTTCCGGTGGAGACGATTGTGATCTTGTCGACATTCGCCAACGGGCTGGCCAACGCCTTCACCACCTCCGGCATGCTGGCAAACAGCTTGTCGATCACGGCGGCCTGGTTGTACTCCTGGTAGGCCTCGGCTTTTACGTTCATCGCCTTGGCCTCGGCTTCGCCTTTCTTGAAGATGATCTCGGCTTCGGCCTCGCCTTGCGCGCGAATCGAGGACGCATGGCCTTCGGCTTCCGCGATCAAACGCTGCTTCTCGGCAGCCGCGAGCGTTTCAATCCGCTGACGCTCGATCTCCGCACCTTTGAGCACCGTTGCGATCAGCTCTTTCTCGCGGCGATTGATTTCCGCTTCCTGCACCTTGACCTGCTGCTCTTTCTCGATCTGCTGGACCTTCACGGACTCCGCGATCACCTGCTGCTGCATGATGTTGGTCTGGATGTCATAGGCCTTGTCGGCTTGTGCTTGTTGCCTTTTCGTGACTTCGAGGTACTGCGCTCTCTTCACTTCGAGATCGCGTTGCGACTCTGCCTGCTTTCCTAACGACAACGTCTCTGCCAATACGCGCTCTTGATCGGCCTGCGCTTTGGCCACGGCTGATTCCCTTTGCGCGAGCGCACGCTTGATCGCAGTATCGCGATCGGCTTCAGCAGCGGCGACATCGGCATCACGCTTGATGCGGGCAACGTCGGGCCGCCCCATGTTGGTGATGTATTCGTTCTTGTCACGTACTTCCTTAATCGTGAACGAGATCACCTCGAGGCCCATCTTGTTCATGTCATCGGCGCAGGTGGACCGCATGCGGTCAGAAACCATCTCCGGTTGCTTCACGATTTCTTCGACCGTGAGCTGGCCGATGATGCCGCGCAAATGACCTTCCATGACCAACCGAATGAGGCCTTCGCGCTCCTGGTCTGTCTTCGTCAGGAACTGCTCCGCCGCTGTGCGAATCGACTCGTCGTCGGATTTCACCTTGATCTGTGCGACCGCTTCCACGGTGACCGCGACGCCTTGCTTCGTATAAAGATCCTGTTGCGGCGCTACGTCGAACGACATCAATTCGAGCGACAGCCCCCGGCAAACCTGAAACATCGGCAGGACGATGGTTCCGTGACCCTTCACTACGCGCGTCCCTCCCATGCCGTAAACAATCAGAGCTTCATGCGGACCCGCCTTGCGGTACAGCCTGGCCATTCCGCTGATGAGGAACAGCAGCACCATCACTCCCAAGCCAACAAATATCCAGATTTCAACCATTCGTGACATCTCCGGCATAACGCCTCCTCTTACAAATCCGTTCGAACAAATTAAGAGTGCCTACTCTGCATCGCTAGGGGAGTGTGATGTTCACCGGCGAATTCCCGGTGACGTGATTCAAGTTGAACTTCACGATCGAATAATTCCCGTACCACAAGAAGCCCAGCACCACGAAGAAGACCATGAGCATCGGCCACGACGCATTCGGCTTCATGGCATACGCGATCAATGCAGCGATTGTGAACAACGCGAGCATGACTGCCATGATTCCGAGCCCGAGCTCGACTGCTCCCTCTTTCGACGTGTAGCCGTTGGGCTGAAAGTCCTTGTCGAAGTGGACCGCCATCCGAGCAGGCAGCCGATCCCATGTATGCCAGTAACCCCAGGCCGAGAGAGGCAGCGCCAGCCACATCACCGCGACCAACGGCTTGAACCAGCTGCGCGTCATCGAATCTCCTCCTCGGGCAACGCATCGACGGACTCACCCGACATCTCGCTCCACAACCGCACATATGCAATGCCTCGTTCGTAACGCGTCACCACGACCTCAGCGCCTTTGGCGATGGCGTTTCCGTTGTCGCTGCGCGCGCCGCAAACCCGCCGCGTGCCCATCTGCGAATAAATCAACTCACCGGTTCCACCTTCGCGGATCGGCACCGAAAGCTTGCCGAGCACGCCGACCATCTCGAAGTCAGCAGGATCAAGGCACTCTTGGTCGGAGATCAGGACCTTGGTCAGAAACAGGAAGATGATCCCTCCCCCAACCAGGCCGCTTACCGTCGAAGCCACTAGCCCCATGCCAACCCACACGGCCGAAAAACGCGTGAGCAGATATCCCGTGCCGCCAAACCAGGCCAGGAATGCTGCAATCACTGGCGGATTGAGTGGCGAAACGCTGATTCCGTGCGAGTCGCTGCCGGTTCCGTTTTCCGGTCCTGCGCTGTTCCCCGCAGGTGCATGTCCGGCAGCAGCATGTCCCACGTGTCCATGGGCCGCAGGCAGATGCCCGGCCCCGTGCCCATGAATGTGCAGGTGCATCTTGCCAAAGCGCGATCCACCAAGCACAAACGAAGAGAAGCTGAAGCAGAAGCCGACCGCAAAACAGATCAAGTAAAAGTCTGACCAAGTCATCGGATTCGCCTCCCTTCCGAACTCAATGCGCGGCGACTATCGTTCAATCCCGCGACTTCCGGGCGCAGCGCCTCGAGGAGCCGCTCGGCCAAACCGGGCGTATCGAGAATCGCTCCCAGCAACAACAGGCAGCGACGCGTATCTTTTTCGCGAGCGCATTTGATCAGCACATTGCTGACCTCGGCGTCGCTTGCAAATTTTTCCGAACCTTGCAGCAGCCAGACGTCGAGTTGTCCTTCCGTCGTTCGCAAGTCGGACGTGAGCTCGGTGTGATAACCGTCGGGGTCATCCACCAGAAAGCCGGGATGCACCCTGAAAAACTTCGCCAGCAGCGCCCGCGAGGATTGCGTCATGTGAGGACGCGCACCGTTTTCAATCTGCGAAAGGTACGACTGGCTGATCGTCGTTCCCTTCCCTTTGTTCCCCAACTCTTCGCGAATCGCTCGCACCAGTTCCTGCTGGGTCATCGGGCGTCCAAGTCCCCGAAGCGAGCCTTCGACTTCGCGGAGGTACCGAATTTTCTCGCCCAGCTTCACCGTAGCCACCTGATCTATATTCCAGATCGAGATATTTATATTGCAATTTGCAATTTAAGTCAAGAACGGAATATACCGCAAAATCAATGGCTTGCGGTGGCATTGAGCTGGATGGACAGAAAACGTACAGGAAAAAGCCCCCGGAATGAGCCGGGGGCGGAAATCAATTCTCTACGACGGACCCCTCTTACTAGTGGCGTCCGTTGTGTTTGTCGCGATAGATCTGACGCGACTGCCGATTCATCTGACGGTTGACCTGCTTCTTCTCTTGCGAGGTCAACTTGCCACCATTTGCCGCGCGGTCGTTGCGCACTTCGTTGTTGATCTTCGATTCATTGCTCTCAATGTGGGCTGCTTCTCCGGAAGACAACTGACCGCTTTTGACTCCCTGAGCGATCCGGTCCTGCTGGTTTTCTTCCCGCTTGCCAACTTCACTCTTCGGACTCGTGTTCTGTACGGCCGAGTTGTGTTTGTCGTAGTAGATCCGCTTGGACAACTGGTTCTGCTGGCGGGTCAGCGTCTTCTTATCGGCAGTAGTCAGCTTGCCGTCGTCTGCCTTGCGCATGTTGCGCTCTTCCTGGTTCAGGCGTGTTTCCTTCTTTTCCAGGCTGGTGGTTTCACCGGCGGTGAGTTCTCCGCTCTGCACTCCTTGGCCGATCCGATCCTGCTGGTTTTCCTTACGATTCTGAATGGTCTGTCCGGTGACTGGCGTGGATGTGCTTGTGTTCTGAGCCACAACGGGCAACGCGAGGATTGCCAGTGTGCCGAGAAATGCAAACTTGCGGGTGCGATTCATGGGGTAATCTCCGTGATCTTTCAAGGATTCAGTCTTGTGTTGTGGCCACGGCAAGACAAACCCAGGGTGTAAAGAAATGTTGCGAACAATTTATGTGACTGCTGCGCAGGAAGTTATAGTCCCGCTTCGATGCGGGAGCGGGGATCGAGATAGTCGCGAAGGGCGTCGCCGATGAAGTTGAAGCTGAGCACAGCCAGCATCACCGCTACCGCTGGATAAATCACGAGATGCGGCGCGTCGAACAGGTGAGCGCGACCATCATTCAACATCGCTCCCCAGCTTGACGTGGGCGGGGGAACGCCTAGCCCGAGAAAACTCATGGTCGCTTCCGCGAGGATGGCTCCCGCCATGCCGATCGCAGCCTGCACGATGACCGGCTGAATAATGTTGGGAAGAATGTGGAGCACGATGATGCGGAGATCACTGGCCCCGAGGGCGCGAGCGGATTCCACATACTCGCGTTCGCGCGCCGCGAGCACTTGCCCGCGAACCAGACGCGCGTATCCCACCCATCCACCCAGAGAAAGAGCGATTACCAGATTGAATATGCCGGGCCCGCGAAATGCAACGAAGGCGATGGCGATGAGTATTCCGGGAAACGACAGAAAAGCGTTCATCAGTACGATGTTGACGAAGCGGTCGATGCCTCCGCCGTAGTATCCGGCGATCGATCCGACGATAAGTCCGAGCGCGAGCGAAGTCAGGACGACGCACGAGCCGACCAGCATGGAAATGCGTGCACCGTAGATTGTGCGCGAGAGAATGTCGCGGCCGAGTTCATCGGTCCCAAACCAGTGTGCATTGGAAGATGAACTGAGACGCGCGGGAAGGTCGATGGCCGCGGGATCCTGCGGCGCGATCCAGGGAGCGAAGAGGGCGAATACGACAAAGAGAATGACCAGCACCAATCCGCCGGCTGCAAGGGGATTGTGACGGGCGGTGCGACGAAATGAAATGACGGTGGCAGACATCTCGAAAATCGACTAAGTGCCCTTGAGTCGAACTCCTGGTTGTGTTCTCATAAAGACATCAGGGCCGGGTCTCCGGTCCTCAAGCGCGCGCCAAAACCTCCACCCCTAGATTACATATCAGAGGAGAAAAATCATGAGCAAAGTCTCTTACATACCCAAAGACTACAATTCCGTTACTCCCTACCTGGTCATCAAGGGCGCTGCGCAGGCGATTGAATATTACAAGAAAGTCTTCGGCGCGACGGAAGTCGTTCGCATGAACGGCCCCGATGGCAAAGTCGGTCATGCCGAGATAAAGATCGGCAACTCGCACATCATGCTGGCAGACGAAAATCCGACGATGGGCCAGGGACACACCAGCGCGTCCACCATTGGCGCGAGCCCAGTCAGCCTGTACGTGTATCTGCCCGACGTCGATCACGTAGTACAGAAAGCGACGACGGAGGGAGGCAAGGTATTGAAGCCGGTCGAGAACCAGTTTTACGGAGATCGTTCCGGCTTCATCCAAGACCCGTTCGGACATCTTTGGGGCATCGCCACGCATGTGGAAGATGTATCGCCAGAACAGATGGAAGAACGCATGAAGAAGGTGATGCAGGCGGCGTAGACACACGTCGCTGCGCTTCCCGGGGCGGACGAATACGTCCGCCCCTACATTCTTACGAAAGTCGTGGTAGACCCGGACGCATTCGTCCCGGTGCGAAGTCCTGAGGGCATCTACTGACGGATCCTGGGATTCGCGACCGAGTACAAAACGTCCGTCAAAAGATTCACTGCCACATACGTCAACCCGATGGCGAGAATGCAGCCCTGCACTACGTAATAATCGCGGTTGGAAATCGCATCGATGGTGAGGCGGCCAATCCCTGGCCAGGAAAAAATCTTTTCGGTCACGATCGCTCCAGCCAGCAGCGCACCGAATTGCAAGCCGAGAACGGTCAGCACGGGAATCATCGCATTGCGCAGCGCGTGGCGGTAGACAACCGTACGCTCGGGTAGACCCTTGGCGCGAGCCGTGCGGATGTAATCCTGGCTGAGTTCTTCGAGCATTGACGTGCGCACCATCCGGGTGAGGATCGCGGCCAGCGCGCCTCCCATGGTGATCGCGGGCAGCACGATGTTCGCGAATGATCCCGCGCCGGAGACCGGCAGCCATCCCAACTTGATCGCAAAGAACAGGATCAGGATCGGCCCCAGCGCGAAGTTAGGGAAAGACAATCCGAACAGACTGACGACAGAGAGCACGCGATCGTCCCAGCGATTGCGTCGGCGGGCGGAGCGGACGCCTGCGGGGATCGAGAGGGTGACAGCGACAAGGAGCGATGCCAACGTCAGGCGGAGCGTGTATGGATATCGTTGAGCGAGAAGCTTTGTCACAGTCTGGTTGTAGCGGATGGAGCGCCCGAGATCGCCGTGCAATACACCCTTCCAGTAGTGAACGTACTGTTCGCCAAGAGGCGCGTCGAGGCCGTAGGCGTGGCGGGCAGCGGCAATATCGGAGGCGGGCGCGCCTTCGCCAAGCATCTGCTCGATGGGATCTCCCGGGACGAGATGGATCAGCAGGAAAACGATGCTCACGACCAGCCAGATGACCGGCAAGGTGTAGAGGACGCGTTGGAGGAGTGCTTTCAGCGGTGAATTCTCGTTTTCTTGGCGATCATCTTCAATTCATTGTCAGCTTGAGTTTCACTGAGATCCCGAAATTCACTGTCATGCTGAGCGGATCGAGCTCGCGGAGTCGAAGGATCCTCTCTGCTATGAGTCATTTCGGCCTCTCGGAATTCTCTTCATCGGGCGAATGCCTTGCTGATGCAGTGATCGCTTACGACTATAGGGATCCTTCGGCTTCGCTCAGGATGACAGTTGTAAGTGACGTTCGCTAAGGACGCCTTTCACTGGACTGACTGTCAACTTGCACTTCGACTTCGCTCAGACGACAGTCTTTTTGGGGCGACATTTGTACGAATTGTTTGCCTTGCGATCCGATTCATCAATCCCCGTGTTTTGCCGCTTCTACTTCGCGCTCGACGTTTGCCGTCTTCTCGATCCTGACGCGGGCGATGCGATGGCCTTCCAGCTCTTCTACCGTATACCGCCGGTCTTCGTATTCGAATGAGTCACGCAGACTGGGGATGCGTTGCAGACGGGCAAGGATAAATCCGCCGAGGGTTTCGAAGCCAGCGTCACGCGGCAAGGTCAGTCCGTAGTCGGTTTCAAGATCGCGAATGTTGACCGATCCCTCGAGGACAAGAACAGATTGGTCCTCAATCGCCGGCTCGCTCGGCGAAACGTCGAACTCATCTTCTATATTTCCGACCAACTGCTCGAGAATGTCCTCGACGGTAATGACCCCAGCGGTTGAGCCGAATTCGTCGACCACGACCGCCAGATGCCGGCGCCGTTCCTTGAATTCGGCCAGCAACTCAGCGAGAACTTTGGTTTCGGGCACGACCACCACGTCGTGCATGATCTGTCCGATTTGCATGCGGGATATGCGGGTATTGGTTGTTTGGCCGAGATTGCTCAAGCGAAGCCGCATCCAGCGCATGAGGTCTTTATAGTAGAGGACACCGACGATGTGTTCCGGACCGCGCAGCGGATCGTACACCGGAATGCGCGAATGCTGTCCTTCAACGACTTTCACCAGGGCCTCATCGAGCTGGAGGTCGGACGGCAGGGAGAAGATATCGGGCCGGGCGACCATGACCTCGCGCACCGTGATGCTGTCGAGCTCGATGGCGCTATGGATCATCTCTTCCTGAAATTCGGGAATTTGCCCGAACTGGCGGCTGGCGGTGACGATAAGTTTGAGCTCGTCCGGCGAATGGACGGCGCCTCCGCGCGTCGGCTGCGCGCCAAAAATTCTGAGTACGAGTCCTCCCGAGCGGCGCATGAAAAACAGAAGCGGGCGACAGATGGTAAGGAATGCCTCCATCGGGGCCGCAACCGCTAGGGCGATCTGCTCGGCGCGCTGCAAGGCGAGGGTCTTGGGCACCAGCTCGCCGAGGATCACGTGCATGTAGGTGATCAGGGTAAAGGCGATGGCGATAGCGATTCCGTGGGCATAGACCGCCAAGTGCGGGACGCGCTGCAGAAAGTGCATGCTGCCGAGCAGTCCGGCCACCATCGGCTCGCCGATCCAGCCGAGGGTGAGGCTAACCATGGTGATACCCAGCTGGACGCCGTTGACTACCTCATCGAGATGAGAGTGGAGGCGCTGTACGATCCGGGCGCCGATGCGTCCGCCCTCGATCAACTGCTGAATGCGGGTATCGCGAACACTGACCAAGGAAAACTCGGCGGCCGCGAAGAACGCATTGGCTGCCACCAGGAGCAGGATAAGAAACACCCGGAGCAGAACAAAGGCGATCATTGAACGGTAATTCTAACATTTGAAAGATGCTTGCCAGCGATTAATGGCCGGAGTGGGGACAGCCGCCCTCGGCTGTCCGGTCGAGCATCGCTTGATGGGTCTTGGCACTACAAAGCAGTGGGCGTGCGGCCCAAAAGGACAGCCGAGGCGGATGTCCCCACATTTTTGTCCACGGGTGGCCTAGCTCTGGGGCTTCCGTGCGTCGGGTCACAACTTTCGATCGGGTAATCCGCTATCCTTTTGACAGACTGTTTGTCTAACTGGCAGGCAGCAGATAAGTTAGCAGGAACCCGGTCCTGCTCGAACCCAGGGTCAACCATCAAAAAGAAGTCCGGAACAAAGGCAACACTGCCTGCGTAATAGAGGATGAGGGCGCATGAATGGCTCCCCATCTCCACCTGGTGACATCCATAGGAGGCGTTGTGAACGGTAACGGCAATAATGGCAAAAAGAAGCGTCGCAGACTGATCATTTGGGGCAGCATCGTGACGGTGGTCGTCCTGTTGATTGCAGGGGGAGTATTCGCAGCCACGCGAGGCGGCACCAAGATCGATCCCTCGAAACTCGCGAAAGTCGAAAAGGGAGACCTTGCCAAGAGCGTAGTCGCAACTGGCAAAGTCACGCCAATCACCAAGGTGGAAGTGAAGTCGAAGGCCAGCGGCATCGTCAAGAAGCTCCTGGTGGACTACGGCGACCGGGTAAAAAAAGGACAGCTGCTAGCCCAGCTCGACAAGATCGAGATCGAAGCACAGGTCGAGCAATCGAAGGCAGGCCTCGAGGCTGCCCAGGCGAGCCTGCAGAGTTCTCAGGCGGATTCGGAGCGCGCCAAGGTGGATGCGGAAGGTCCCGATGTACCGCTGCTGAAGCGGGCGTATGACCGCGCGGTCAACATGGCGAAGGACGGCGTGGTGTCCACGTCGGCCCTCGAAGAAGCGCAGAAGAATTACGAGCTGGCATTGAACAAGCAGAACGTTTCCAAGGCACAGGTCACAGTCCTCAAGGCAAAGATCGCGCAATCCCAGGCGAACGTTGCCCAGGACCAGGCGAATCTGAAGCAACTTGAAGAGCAGTTGAGCTATACCGACATCATCTCGCCGATCGACGGCATCGTGCTCTCGCGCGACGTTCAGATGGGCGATGCGGTCAGCTCCATCCTGGTGTTGGGATCGTCAGCAACCCTCGTTATGACGCTGGGCGACACCAGCGAGGTTTACGTCAAAGGCAAAGTGGACGAGAGCGACATTGGCAAGGTGTATCTCGGACAGCGCGCCCGCATCAAGGTTGAATCCTTTAAGGACAAGACCTTTGACGGCAAGGTGACAAAGATTTCTCCGATGGGCGTGGAGAAGGATAACGTCACCACGTTTGAAGTGCGCGTATCGATCCAGAATCCCGGCGGCGAACTCAAAGCTGAAATGACCGCTAATGCCGAGGTCATCCTGGAAGAGCACAAGAACGTGCTGCAGATTCCTGAAGGCGCGATACTTTACGACAAGGACAAAAAAGCCTCCGTCGAAATTCCGAACCCGAAGGGCAAGGAAGGCAAAGATAAAGTTGCCGTCAATATCGGCATCTCGAACGGCGCCAAGACCGAGGTTCTGAGTGGATTGAAGGAAGGCGACCAGGTCGTGTTGCAGTAAGGCAAGGTTTCAAGGTTCCGCCGCCGGCTTCCGGTTCAAAGTGCTTTTCCGATCTACCGGAGGCCGAGAGCCGGAAGCCGGTCGCCATTTAGGGTTCTGCCATGAATCTATCCGAGATCCTCAGACAAGCCGTCGCCACATTCCGGGCCCACAAGATGCGTACGTTCCTCACCATGTTTGGGCTGATCTGGGGAATCGCATCCGTCATTCTGCTGGTGGGGCTGGGCCGCGGCTTCGTTGTAGACCAGAAGAAGCACATGGAGACTCTGGGCAAGGATCTTGTGATTGTGTGGGGAGGCCGGACGAGCAGCCAGGTTGGAGGCCGCGCGGCTGGACGCGAGATCCATTTGAATGTCGACGACGCCGAGTTGATCCGCGACGAATGCTACATGGTCAAGAATGTGAGTCCCGAGTTGCGGCGAACGATCCCCGAAGTCAGCCAGTACAATCTCGCGAACCGGGGCGTGGTGGGCATGTGGCCGTCGTACCAGGAATTCCGTTCGCTGAAAGTTTCAGAAGGACGCCTGATCAGCAACGAAGATCAGCGCGAAGGACGCCGCGTTTTGGTGCTCGGTTCCAAGGCGTACCGTCAGCTCTTCCCCGGACAGCCGGCGATTGGCGCGACCGTTCTCGTAAAGAGCATCCCGTACTCAGTTGTAGGCGTCCTCGAAGAGAAGAAGCAGAATTCGAATTACAGCGGTCCGGATAACGATTATCTGTTCGCTCCGTACGCTGCTGTTTCCCGAGACTTTCCTCCTCCGGAAAAACCGGGGGCTGGCATCACCCGCGGCTATCTCGACGACATCGTTTTTGAAGTGGTGAACCCCGAGGAGCATGAGGCGGCTGTTTTGCAGGTTCGGCGCTCGATTGGCCGGGTGCGCCACTTTGATCCCCTGGACAAAGACGCGCTCTTTATCTGGGACACGATGGATGGCGCCAAGCAACTGGCAAGAGTGTTCGGCGTCGTAACTTTGTTCTTCGGATGCGTCGCAATCGTTACGCTGTGCCTCGGCGGCATCGGCGTGATGAACATCATGCTGGTGTCGGTCACCGAGCGCACCCGTGAAATCGGCACGCGGAAGGCGATGGGCGCGACCAAGCGCGATATCCTGCGCCAGTTCTTCGCCGAGTCCGCCATGCTCACGATTGCAAGCGGCATCCTCGGATTTTCCTTTGGCCTCGGAACCTGTATTGCGCTGCAGGCGCTGCCGCTGCCGGATTTCGTTCCTCACCCGATTGTTTCGCCGATTTCCATTGTGATTTCAATTTTGACCCTTTCGTTGATTACCGTGACCGCAGGCATGTATCCAGCCCAGCGCGCAGCGGACATGACCCCCGTGGAGTCCTTACGCTATGAATAGAAAACAACAAATTTTTTCGCAAACGATTGTGTCCAGCCGGCTAATCTTCAGTGTTGCACTGATCGCCGCGCTGTTCGTCGCTGTCGCATCCACGACGGCATTTGCCTCGTCGACGCAAGGCCAGTTTGAGCGAACCTTGCAGGTCAACGGTCCTGTCGATCTCGAAGTCCTGACGCATTCCGGAAATATCACGGTGCGCGCCGGTTCTTCCGGCTCGGTCTTCATTCGCGGGAAAATTTCCATCGGCGATCGCTGGTTCGAAGGACGGCGCGAGAACGAAATCCACGAGATCGAACAGAATCCGCCGATCCACCAGACCGGCAACAGCATTCACGTCGACTACGTAAATATGCGGAACATTGCAATTGACTATGAGATTTCCGTTCCGGCCGACGCAACGATCCGCACGCGCAGCGGATCGGGAGACCAGAACGTCGAGGGCACGAAAGGAAACGTCGACATCCAGACGGGATCGGGAAACGTGCAACTCGCGCACCTGACCGGCGAAATTCATTTGCAGACCGGCTCGGGTGATGTGCGCGCTCGCGGAGTCGCTGGAACCGTGCGTGGCGGCACGGGCAGCGGAGATGTTGAGGTCGAAGAGTCCGGACCGGGCAACATCGACCTGCGCACGGGATCTGGCGGGATCAGCGCACGCGGCGTGCAGGGCGGATTTCGCGGTGACACCGGCAGCGGAGACGTAACCGCCGAAGGAACGCAGAGCGGACCGTGGGAAATTCACACCGGCTCAGGCAACGTTCGGGTGCGGCTGCCATCGAATGCCGCGTTTGACGCGGACATCACGACCAGTTCCGGCACAATCGAGGTGGGCGCGCCCATCGAGATGACGGTGCAGGGCCGCGTGCAGGAGACGCATCGGGCCATTCACGGCAAAGTGCGCGGAGGCGGCCAACTGCTGCAGGTGCGCACCGGATCGGGCGACATTCACATCGACTAGCATTCGACGAAAACCATGTTCCTCACAGAGCTCACATCGCAAGGATGGCAGGCGCTGATGCGCGATCGAACGCGCACAGCGCTCACCATGCTTGGGATTGGGTGGGGACTGGTTTCGGTCGTGCTGCTACTGGCATACGGACAGGGTCTTGGCGGATGCGTGCTGCACGCGTTTCTCAACATGGGGAACAACGTCATCGTTCTGTGGCCCGGCCAGACGAGCATGCAGGCGGGCGGGCAGCGGGCCGGCAAGAAAGTGAACTACGAGCTTGAGGATGTCGAAGCCCTTCGCGACGAGGTTCCGCTGATTCGCGCGGTCAGCGGCGAGATCGATCGCGATCTGGGATTCAAGATCGGCACGCGCGTGGTATCCATCATGGTGCGCGGCGTGGATATGCCCTACGGGCAGATGCGCAAGCTGGATCTCGCGGAAGGACGCTACTTCAACGAGGTCGACTTCGCCGATCATCGCCGCGTCGTGATTCTCGGTTACCAAGCGGCGAAAAAAGTTTTTCAAGGCGCGCCCGGAGCAGGCCAGCACGTTGAAATCGGCGGCCTCGACTTCGAAGTGATTGGGACCATGCGGAACAAGATCCAGGACTCGATGTACCAGGGCCCGGACAACGAAAATGGATTCATCCCGTTTGCACTGATGCGCGACCTGAAGAACATTCGTGATCCCGACGAGATCATCATTCAGCCCACGGCTCCCGAACTGAACAAGAAGGCACTGATGGCGGCACGCGAGGTCGTGGCGCGGCGTCATCATTTCGATCCCAAAGACGAGAAGGCGATGCCGGAGTGGGACACGATCGAAGACCGCAGCATGATCAACGCATTTTCCTACGGACTGCAGGCCGTGCTCGGACTCATTGGCGTGTGCACGCTGGCGGTCGGCGGAATCGGCGTGATGAATATCATGCTGGTGTCGGTCACCGAGCGCACCCGCGAAATTGGTCTGCGCAAAGCAGTCGGCGCGCGGCGGGGTCACATCCTCGTGCAATTTCTCTTAGAGGCACTGGTTCTGACGTTCGTCGGCGGAGTGATCGGCATGGCGGTGGCAGAAGTTTTGACGTGGGTAATCCCGCCGATGCCGTTGTACGACGAGTTCTACAAAACCGCGGACCACGAGGGCGCCATCTTCCTGCACGCATCGATGGCCGTCATGATTATTTCGTTCACCATACTGTCCCTGGTGGGAATTGTTTCGGGATTCTTCCCTGCCCTTAAGGCGTCACGCCTGAACCCGATCGAAGCGCTGCGCTACGAATAACTTAAGCCAGTCCTCCGAACCCTGTTCGTTTTCGGACAGCAGCCTCCAATTTCGGCCACGTATTCCCCTGCCATTCCCCGCAGCCCCTTCCGGAATCAGTTGATAACAGGTGAGATATTCTTCGTCGTGCTTTGGTGCTGAAAGTGCCAATCTCGACGTAGACTCCGCCGGAGGTCTGCATGCCGACATTGTTGAACGACTTGCGTTACGCGCTGCGCCAGTTGCGTAAAACTCCCGGGATGGCGCTGCTCGCAATTGCCACGCTGGCCCTTGGCGTCGGCGCAAATACGGCCATCTTCACGGTGATTGAAAGCGTCGTGCTGCGTCCGCTGCCGTATGCGAACTCCGATCGCATGGTCTATGTCGGAGGTGGAACCGACACATCCGGCTTCGCCTCAACCTCATGGGTCAACTATCGCGACATCCAAAGTCAAACCTCTCTACTCCAGAGCGTCGCGGGATACACCGAGGACATCAGCGTTCTTCAAACTCAGGACGCTTCGCTGAGTATCGCGGCTCCGCGGGTGACTACGAACCTGTTCTCAATGATTGGCGCGCAGCCCTTGCTGGGCCGCACCTTCAACGAGGCGGAAGGCCAGGCCGGAGGCCCGATGGTTGTCATGCTCGCCGAATCCTTGTGGCGTCAGAGCTTTCACGCCGATCCCAGCATCACCGGCCAGGTCGTGAGAATCAGCGGCAAACCATACACGGTGGTTGGCGTAATGCCACAGCACCTGCATTTCCCCGAAGAACTCGGGCCCGATCTCGAGAAAGGTGTTTGGCTGCCACTGCAGCCTTCGGCGGAGATGCTGAACGATCGCGGCTACAACTTCTTCAATATCGTAGGACAGCTTCGTGCCGGAAGCACAGTTCAGCAAGCGCAGCAGGAATTGAATGTCATTGCCGCGAACATTCCTCGCGATCGGCCTGATCGTGTTATCACGTTTCACGTTACGGCTTACCATGAACTCCTAACAGGTCCGATCCGGCCCGTGCTTTACGCGTTGTTTGCGGCGCTGGGATTGGTATTGCTGATCGCCTGCGCGAATGTCTCCAATCTTTTGATTGCTCGTTGCCTGGGACGTCAGCAGGAGTTTGCCGTTCGCACTGCCCTCGGAGCGCAGCGCATGCGCCTCGTTCGGCAGATGCTCTCTGAAGGCCTGTTGCTGAGTCTGCTGGGTTGCGGGGCAGGATTATTCCTGGCGCAGCTGGCGATGACCGGCATTCGCAAGCTTCCGGCGGGAACGATTCCACGCGCAGACTTGATCACGATTCATTGGAGCATCGTATTCGTGCTGGCCGCAGTCGCTATGCTCACCACGCTCCTATCATCGCTGCTACCTGCGCTTCTGGTGGCGCGGGTTCATCCGCAGGCAGCGCTGCAATCGGCTTCTCGGGGTGTAGGCTCTCGCACAATCGGGGGCAAGCTCAGCTCTGGACTGGTTGCCGCCGAGGTCGCATTCTCCACTCTCCTTTTGGTCGGAACTGGTCTGCTGTTCCATACTCTGTGGAACCTGCAGCAGTCGCGCCTGGGATTCGAAACCGCGCGAGTCACGACCTTTACTGCGATGCCGGCGGATTCCACCGGATTCTCCAACATGGCGGTCTCCGAAGATGCTGCAAACGCGCAAGCGTCCATCGCTGCGTTGATCTACCAGCCACTTCTGGAGCGGATACGCCACGTGCCCGGGGTTGAAAGCGCCGCACTGGCAACCGCCCCGCCACTTGCAGACATGGACATGAGTTCGGACTTTGAAATTGTCGGGCAGCCTAGAGGCTCCTCCGTCGCCGTCGCACGCGTTACCGCGGTCAGTGGAGATTACGCGAGAACCCTGGGCACTCCGGTCGCACGCGGGCGGATGATCAGTGACGATGATGTCGCCAGCGCTCCTTTTGTGATCGTGATTAACGAGACTCTTGCCCGGAAATATTTCGCGGGAAAAGATCCGATCGGGAAGCAGATTGATCTGGGTGGCAAAGATACGGGCATGATCAAGCCTTACACGATCGTGGGGGTGCTGGCAGATCAGGTGGACAAGAGCGTCGGAGGCGAGATTCAACCCTTCATTCTCGTGCCTCAGCAGCAGGTCCCCACCGGCTCGCTCTTCTATGGAGCACTTCTTAAGACCATCGTCAGTTTCGTAGTTAAAACCAGAGGTAATATAGCGGTCGCGTCCGAAATGCGCTCAGTGTTTCATCAGGCTACGCCGGGCGTCGCCATCGACAATTTCCTAACGATGCAGGAAGCGGTTGACCGGAACACCTTCAGCCGAAGGCTTGGCCTGTATCTTGTGGGCTCGTTTGCGGGCCTTGCGATCGCCATGGTCATCGCCGGGCTCTACGGAGTTCTATCGCAGTTGGTCAGCTATCGCCGGCGCGAAATCGGGGTCCGCATGGCACTTGGGGCCACCCGGCAGAGCGTAGTGCAGATGGTCGTTCGTCAGGGCTCGATTGTGATCGGCATAGGACTTGGACTGGGACTTCTTCTGGCATTTCCGGCGGAACGCCTGATCAAAAGCTTCCTGTATCAGGTTCGTCCGCTGGATGTGTGGACCTATGTGGCCGTCCTGCTTATGCTGCCGGCAATCGGATTGGCCGCGGCACTTCTACCGGCTCGCAAGGCCGCATCCATTCAGCCAATGCAAGCGCTGCGCGAAGATTGAAGCGACACTTTCGCGAGTGTCTGCCGGCTACTGCTTATCTGCGGAGAGCCGCACGTGCCGCCAAGGCATCCGCGTCCAGTTGAGCTGGGGTCTCACGCGATTCCAATTCGGCCTGACGCACTTGTGAGGCTTGCGCGGGGTCGGTGCCGGTTCTCTGGTTAGTCTGCTCAACGAAGTAACGCCAGCCGTCGAGCCGGTCTTGCGAGAGCTGGAGCTCTTCGAGATTCTTCATTTCCGATTCGGCATTGTGCCTGCTCTTAAGGACAGCAATGACGCCAGCAGACCGATAGGTCCGGACGTTGTGACGGATGATCGCGTAGGAAACGTTTTCGTTGTGAATCAGAGAAGCTCCATATTCTGCCCGCTTGCAGCGACGCGGGCTTTGCTGTCGTACGGTTGGACATCTGATCGTGTGTGTCGGCCGCCGAGGGACGAACCCTCTGCGATGCTCTTCTTAGCAGCCCGCTGTGCAAGTCTCAAATTCAAGACCAGCGCCTGAAGGCGCGCTGATTTTACGACCTTGATGGCACGCATAAATGCGTGCCCTGATACGAATCATGCTGGCATTCGAATCATGCTGGCTCGGTTCATACTGACCGAACGCTCAGTTCATACCGGCCATCGACTAGATCGATACTGGCATCACCGTCGGCGGAAATCAGCGCCCCCACTGCTATACGAATACCTCTCCGGGTAAAGCCGTCAAGGTTCTGGAAGTCAGGGTATTTTGAATCACGCGTGCCGGCTGTGACGTTGCTGCATCCAACTGCAGGCGTTCAATCTTCAGCTTGAGAGCGCGTTCGATGTGACGTAGTTCCAAGACTTCGCCGCCTGCAACCAGGCTCGACGCTCGTCCCTGAAGACCTGCTCGGCCCGTGCGGCCGACTCGATGAATGAAATCCTCGGCCATCTTCGGCAAATCGTAATTGATCACGTGGGCAACATCGTCTACGTGAAGGCCGCGCGAAGCGACATCGGTCGCGACCAGCACCTGGATGCGGCCTTCCTGAAAACCGCTCAGCGCCGCGCTGCGCTGCGACTGAGAGCGATCTCCATGGATCATGCTGGCGCTGAAGCCGTCGCGCACCAGTTCCTTGGCGAGGCGTTCGGCGCCCCGCTTCGTGCGGGTGAAGATCAGAGTCTGTCCTTTTTCCGAATAGAGCAGCTGGCGGAGGACGTCGATCTTTTCTCCAGGACGCACTTCGTACGCCTTGAGCTCTACACTCTCGGCCGGCTTCAAAACCGAGCCGAGTGCGACTCGCACTGGATCGCGCATGTACTCGTTCACCAGCCCTGCGACGGATTGCTCCATGGTGGCTGAGAAGCAAAGCGTCTGCCGCTTTGCTGGCAGCACCGCGAGAATGCGCCGGATCGCCGGCAGAAACCCCATGTCGAGCATGCGGTCGGCTTCATCGAGCACCAGAATTCCGACGTGCCGTATATCGGCGAACTTGCGGTCCATTAGATCCTGCAAGCGTCCCGGAGTCGCAATGACAAGTTCTGCACCGGCGCGCAGGCTTTGAATCTGGGCCTTTTCGGATACGCCTCCGATGACGAGCGCGGCTTTTGGCATTTTGTGCGCGCGCAGCTGTTCGTATTGCTCGTGCACCTGCATCGCAAGTTCCCGCGTCGGGAGCAGCACGAGCGCCACGGTGTGGCGCGATGGCTCGCGGTTGAGAGTTTCAATCAGCGGGATCAGAAACGCCAGGGTCTTGCCGGTGCCCGTCTGGGCCGTGCCGATTACGTCGCGGCCTTCAAGGGCTGGAGGTATCGCACGCTCCTGGATCGGGGTAAGGATAGTGAATTGACCTGCCTTCAATTTCTGCTGAAGAGCAGAAGATAAAGGCAGTTCTGTAAATGTGGTCATTCGTTATTTCTTTCTTTCTGGAGAGGCTCATTGTCACGCATACACTGACACACGTCAGGAGCCGGAGCGCCGCTCACATTCAATTTTTGGATTTTGCGCAAAATATACGGCGGGCAGGATATGCGGAGATGAAGCTGGTCTTACAAAAGTGACCACCGCGCGGCAAGCAAACCGTGGAAAAGCGTCAACAACAGTATAGCAGACGCACACCGGGAGCCAACGATTCGGCCGTTACCGAGGTGCCTTGACGCCTCGCTCCGGTGGCAGTTAACTTCGCTGTAACTAGAATTTTGTCTTCCAGAGAGGGAAATTTTGCCCCATCGTCCGATCATTACTCTGACCACCGATTTTGGGACCAACGACCACTTTGTAGGCGCCGTGAAGGGCGTCATCCTCGAGATCGCGCCGGATGCCGCGATTGTCGACATCTCGCACGCTATCCAGGCTTTCGACGTGCTCGATGGTGCAATCGCGATTTCGCAGACTTATTCGTATTTTCCGACGGGAACGGTTCACATGGTGGTGGTTGACCCGGGGGTGGGCACGACGCGGCGGCCGATTATTGCGTCGAGCGACGGGTATCACTTCGTGGCGCCCGACAACGGCGTCCTCTCGATCGTCTACGCCAAGGAAGAGCGGATTCACGTGCGTCATGTGACATCCGATCACTACTTCCGGCAGCCGATCAGCAACACGTTTCACGGGCGGGACATATTCGCTCCGGTGGCGGCATATCTGGGAAAGATGGTGGACTCGCACAAGTTCGGCGATGAGATCGAGGACTACGTGAAGTTCGCGGCGCCGAAGCCCAAGCCCGCGGGCGACAATCGCCTGCGCGCGGTCGTGCTGAAAGTCGATCGCTTCGGAAATCTGATCACCAACATCACCCCGGATGACGCTCCTGCGTTGTTTTCGGGAAAATCGCCGTTCAAGATTGTGGTCGGCAGCAAAGAAATCACTGACATTCGAAATGCCTACTCTGAGGGAGGGCCGGGAGAGGTGTTCGGCATCCTCGGCAGCATGGGCTACCTGGAAATCGTCGCCAACCGCGCCGCGGCCGCCCAGGCGACTGGAGCCGGCAAAGGCAGCGAGGTCAGCATTTTCTTCGGAGAGGCAGCCGCTGCCGGCAAGGGCGCGTAAGGCCCTCGATAAAGACGACGCAGGGCTCTCAGGACACTGCGCTAGGTGTTTTTCGGCCTAGGGCGGACCCAACGCTCCATGTCGCCGGTCCATTTGAGAAATCGCAACAACTCATGGCGTTCCCGCCATACGAATTCCCAGAATTCGAGAAATCCGATCTGCGTCATCTTCACGCCGGTATAGGTTTCAATCCGCCAGAGAAGATAGGGGCTGCGCCAGGGAGCGAGGCGATGTCCCTTGGTGGCATTCCACAGAAAGCGCAGTTTGTAACGCATGCAGCCCATGATAACGACAAAACCTGCGCGCACATGCTGGAAAACTTGGTTCTCAAGGGAAGACAACGCCAAGGAAATCCGGCGCATGTGACATGTTAGAATCCGTTCTCTGCTTTAGAATTTCTATTCATGGCTGACCCCAATACCCGCCAAGAGGCCGAAGATCGCTACTACGCGGCGCTGGACCTCATGGCCGATGGAAAGCTGGAAGAGGCCGTGACCGCGTACAAAGAATCGTTAGCGGCCGACCCCACGTTCACCGAAGCCCTGCACGGCCTGGCCCGGGCGCTTCAGGATCTTGCACGGTACGACGAGGCCATCGCCGCCGCGCAGCGCATCGCGGAAATCGATCCCGACGACGTTCTCGCCCACACCAGCTTGTCGGTTCTGTACCAGAAAAAGGGCATGATCCCCGAAGCCGAGGCGGAAGGCGCAAAGGCGCGAGTGCTGGGATGGAAACAGCAGTTGAAGGGAAACAAGTCCTAATTCACCCAGCGAAATTCTTTGGCAGTCGACGCGTCAGGTAAGGTTCAGCGTCTCCAATGAGTTCCCAAACGCAGCTCGAGATTGGCGACATGAGAAATGCGTCGCTGGGTTCCGTGCCCTCCGATTTGCATCCGGGCGCCGTTCATCTGTGGCAACGTCCCTTGCAGATCACCGGAGGCGATCTCGAAGCTTGTCACGCACTGCTTTCCGGGGAGGAACGCGAGAGAGCGCAGCGATACCGCGTCGAGAGGCCGCGGAGCGATTACATTCTAACGCGAGGAACTCTTCGCTCGCTTCTCGCTCGATATCTAAAAAAGACCGCGCAGGAGATTTCGTTCCGTTACACCGAATACGGCAAGCCGTTCCTTTTGGATGGTGGAGATTTGCAATTCAACGTCTCGCACAGCGACGGGATCGCCATCATGGGATTCGTCAGACGGCGCCAGATCGGCGTCGACGTCGAGAAGATTCGCATGCAGAGCGATGTCGAGCAGATTGCGGAGCGTTTCTTTTCCGACCATGAGCGGCGTAATCTCCGCAAATGTACGGGCGACGAATTGCATGAGGCGTTCTTTCGCTGCTGGACCCGGAAAGAGGCTTACATCAAGGCTAGAGGTGAAGGCCTTTCGCTGCCGCTTCATCAATTCGACGTTTCGATCGAGCGCGAACCTGAACAGGCACTGCTGGCGACGCGGCCTGACGCCGCGCAGGCCAGTCGATGGCGATTGATCAACCTGCCCATCCAATCTGGATACGCCGCTGCGCTGGCCGTCGGAGAACCTTTCGAAGCGCAGGGGTAACTCGTCGACAGCCCGTCCGTTGCGGAGATTCGGCGGCTACCTATTTCTTAGTGTCTTTGCCTTCCAGGACGGTGCTCCACGTCTTGCCATCGGCCGACAGTTCAAACTTGAAGTTGTACGCCTTGGCCGAGACGACCTTGAGGGTGAGCCGCCCTTTCATGGTTTGTGCGCCCATTCTTGTCTCGCTCAGCCAAGTCCATGTGTCTCCTTCAAGCGTGCCTTTGGCGTGGTCAGCCTCGCCCATGGAGTTGAAAGAATCGTAGGTGTACGCCTCCTCGTCGCTGTTGTAGCCCATGTAGGCGGTTTCCGTACCTTTTCCCATTGCGCCATTGAAATCGGACTGGGTCACGAGGAAGAATTCACCGTCCATCCATTGCACGCGGTTTGTTCCTGTGAATTTCCCGCCCGATCCCATGGGCCCCGGGTTTATCGCGCCTTCCGCGGTCCAAGTCCCGACGAAGTAGTTGAGTTTCTTGAGCTCGGGAGCGGGCTTTGGACCTTCCGTTTGAGCCCCGACTGATAACGAATTCCCAAGCAAGAGCAACATGCAGGCGAGAATGATGAATCGCATCTTCATTGGCTTCTCCGTAACTCACTGAGAATTCGAATCTGACACGGGGCCTGAGAGCAAACCGAACCGATCGCAGGAGCGTAGCATATTCGCTTTTTATTCGCTATAAAGTTACCGTGAAGGCTACCGCCGGCGCCCAATCCGGGATCGCAAATTTGACACTTTCCGGCCGTAACTTATATCCTAAGTCTTGCTCCTTGCGGTACTTACGCCTCTTTGGCGTGCTCCCGCGGGCTGGTGCCGGCGCGATCGCCGCGGAGGTTTCCCGTGTTCCTCGACATCAAAGATTTGGCACTCCGCCCTCTCGATTTCAAGGAGGTGTTTCAGCCTGGTGTCATCGATCTGGGCATCGACGCCCGCCAGCGCTCTCCGCTCAGAGCATCCGGACGAGCCGAGGTGGTCGAAGAGCATCACGGCAAGCACGAGGTCATCCAGGACATCCGGCTTCGCGGTCATCTTGAGACCGAACTCGATTTGCAGTGCGCCCGATGCCTCGAACCGGTGAAGCAGGACGTCAAGCGGGATTTCGAGTTGCTTTACCGCCCCTTGGGTATCGACGCGGGACGCGACGAGTTGTCCGTCACCGACGCCGAAGCCGAGATCGGATATTATCAAGGTGGCGGCCTTCTGCTGGAAGACGTGTTGCGCGAGCAAGTCCTGCTGGCGCTGCCGCTGAAGATTACCTGTCGCGCGGACTGCAAGGGATTGTGCCCGCAATGCGGCAAGAACTTGAACCAGGAACAGTGCTCCTGCTCGATCGAGATAGAAGATCCCCGGTGGGCCGCACTGAAAGAAGTGCGCAGCCGGCTCGAGCACTAGTCAAAAAGACTTGCGCCCTTGCAGAGGACGCCCAGCTTGTTCACGATAGTGCGACAGGTTGGATTTTGAATTCACAGCGGCGCGCCCTTCGGCCCCGCAAGAAGGAATTGAACCATGCCTAATCCAAAACGCCGTCATTCCCAGAAGCGCTCATCCACTCGCCGCGCACACGATGCTCTCAAGAGCCACAGCCTTTCCGAGTGCCCCAACTGTCACGAGAAGAAAATGCCTCACCGTGCGTGCTCCAAGTGCGGTTACTATAAGGGACGCGAAGTCCTCGACGTTGAGGAAGCCAGCTAGTCTCATCACATCATGCCTAGCGTGATCGCGCTGGATGCAATGGGTTCCGACCGCGCGCCCAAGCCTGAAGTGGAAGGCGCGATCCAGGCCGCACGTCAATACGGCGTGCGCGTGCTATTGGTTGGCCCGGAGGACATCGTAAAGGCGGAACTTGACCGTCACTCCGCAGCGTCCCGCCTGCCTATCGAAATCGTTCACGCCAGCGAATACATCACCATGGACGACAAGGTGGAGGCCATTCGCGCCAAGCGCGACAACTCCATGCGCGTCGGATTGCGGATGGTCCGCGAAGGCACGCGCCGCCGGCTTCGTCACGGCCGGCAATACAGGCGCAGCGATGGCGACCGCGAAGATTATTCTGGGAGCCGTTCCTGGGGTCGATCGTCCCGCGCTCGCCGCAGTTTTCCCACCGCCCCCGGAAATCCCGCGATGCTTCTTGACGTGGGCGCCAATGTCGACTGCACTCCGCAGAATCTCGAACAGTTCGCCGTGATGGGCAACATCTACTTCCGCGCGATGTTCGGAAAGAAGACACCGCGCGTCGGACTGCTCTCTATCGGCGAGGAAGAGACCAAGGGCAACGACCTCACCCGCGAATCCTTTCATCTGCTCAAGCAACTGCCGCTGAACTTCATCGGCAACGTCGAAGGACGCGATCTCTACAACGGAGAAGTCGACGTCATCGTCGCCGATGGATTCGTCGGCAACGTCGCCCTGAAAATTTCCGAAGGCGTCGCCAACCTGGTCCGCACCGCGCTCAAGGAATCGCTGAAAGCCACGATCACGCGCCAGGTCGGCGCGTTGCTCTCGCGCAGCGCCTTCACCGATTTCAAGAAGCGCCTCGATCACACCGAATATGGCGGCGCACCGCTGCTCGGCCTGAAAGGCGTCTGCATCATCACCCACGGATCGTCGAACGCCAACGCCATGAAGAATGCCGTACGCGTCGCCGCGGAATTCTCGGAATGCGGCATCAATCAATCGATTGAGCAAGGCCTGGCATCCTTGCACAGGTCCGCACCCGAAGAAGTGACCCAACCAAACTGATGAGTGAATCTCTTATCGCACTTCTCTTCCCCGGCCAGGGATCGCAAGCCGTCGGCATGGGCAAAGATCTCGCCGAAAAACATGCCGTGGCTCGCGAGACGTTTCAGGAAGCCGACGACGCCCTTGGCTACAGCCTTTCGAAGGTCTGCTTCGAAGGTCCCGAAGACCAGCTTCGGCTGACGGAGATTACGCAGCCGGCCATCCTGACCGCATCGATTGCAGCGCTTCGCGTGCTGCAAACCCGCATGCCCAAGGCCTGCTACCTCGCCGGCCACAGCCTCGGCGAATATTGCGCTCACGTTGCCTCGGGCACGTTTAGTTTTGCCGACGCCGTGCGCACCGTTCGCAATCGCGGCAAGTACATGCAGGAAGCGGTTCCCGTCGGCGTGGGGACGATGGCCGCGATCCTTGGCATGGACCTCGAAAAAGTTACGCCGTCTGCCAGGACGCCGCGCAGGACGAGGTCTGCTCCCCGGCGAACATCAATTCACCCGAACAGATCGTGATTTCGGGCAACACCGCCGCAGTAGAACGCGCTGCAAAATTGGCCGACGAGCGCGGCGCCAAGCGCGCTAAGTTGCTGCCCGTCAGCGCACCCTTCCATTGTTCGCTTATGAAGCCGGCCCAGGACCGGTTGGAAAACGACCTCAAGAAAATCACCATGCACGAACCGGTGTTGCCGGTGGCCTGCAACGTCGACGCCGATCTCGTGACCGATCACAATCGCGCCATGCACACCCTGGTCGCTCAGGTGACAGGATCGGTGAAGTGGGATCCGTGCATGCGCCTGCTGATCGCGCAAGGCGTCCAGACATTCATCGAAGTTGGTCCGGGAAAAGTTCTTTGTGGATTGATGCGGCAGATCGATCGCTCAAAGACCTGCTTGAATGTCGGCGATGACGCGAGCTTGGGAAAGACGCTGGAATCTCTGGCCCAACCGGCTGCCTAGCGCGAGTCTGTCAAGTCCAAGGCTAGTGGAATATCAGTTCGCACGGAGGGAAGCTCAGCGTCTTGTCTGATTTTTCTACCCACACCTGCGCGTGTTGCGAACGATCGTTCACGACCACGTCGACCACCACGCCGCTAGCCGGCCCCGGACACGTACTCGCTCCATACACCTTCTGCGTCTTGATCAGGCCCCACTCGCCGCCCGGTCCCCAGTCGCGATAGAACTCATTGTAGGGATATTTCGGATACTTCTCGGGATGCTGCGCCCAGTCAGGATTGTGCATCCAGATGCCGTAGGCGGTCTTGTAGTCCTGCTTTTGCAGCGCATCAAAGAAATGGCCGACGATGCGTTCTTGAGGCCAGTAGCGAAACCACCACAACAGGCCAAGCACAATCAGCAGAATCGATATCGACGAGATGATTCGTCGAGTGCGTTTGCGGGCTTTTTCCTCGTCGTACTGTTGCGCGTCCAGGAGCGTCATACCTCTCTAGCATAACGGACACGACGAAGAACGCAAAAGTTCCCAGGAAGGCCAAAACTTTGAGTAATTGGGCAATTGAATCATTGTGCAATTGAAGATCGTGTTTTGACGTTCAATTACTCAATTGCTTAACTTCCCATTGCTCAATTTTCAGAGGGTTCTCTTGAAGAGCGGAATCGCGATCCCCAGTGTGATCGCCGCAAAGATCGACAGGAACAGCATGTCGCCCCACACTGCCGATAGCGTGGTCTCTTTCAGCAGCAGGCATTTGAATCCATCCACCGCATAGGTGAACGGATCGCATTTCGCGATCGCACGCAGCCACGGCGGAAAGGCCTGCACCGGGTACACCGAGCCGCTGGGAAAAAACAGCAGTGTGTTCAGAATGCCGAACATTGCCCGCGGGACCAGAGGATCTTCAATCCGCACCATCAGCAGGAACATCATCGTATTGAACGCCAGCGACGTGAGCACGATCATGACCAGCAGTCCCAGCATGGTCACGGGATTGAAAATCGTCGACACTCCCGCGAGCAGCGATCCGATCCCGACAATAATGATTCCCGTCATCACTGCCTTGATGGCTCCGGCCAGGTTCAGTCCCAGCACAAGTTCGAGCTTGGTGATTGGCGTGACCAGGTATCCCTCGTGAACGCCGCGTGCCTTGTCGTCGATGTAGAGCATGCCGCCGCCGATCATCACCGAGACAAACATGGCCAGCACCAAGGAACCGGGCAGCAAATATTTCATGTACTCGATGTAGGGATAAAGTTCCACGATGTCGAGCGCCGTCTGTTGCAGGATGCGTGGCGACACAGCGGGCTGGTTCAGCGAGTTGGTGAGGTCCGCGAGCTCCGCCTCGATGGCGGAACTCATGAAGTTGTCGCTGTTGTCGACTACGAGCCCGATGCGCGGATGATTCGACTCGTAAACGTGCTGCGAGTATTGCGGAGGGATGATGACCGCGCCTTCCAGCCGCCCGTTCCGCACATCCAGCACAGCCTGCTTCTCGTCGTCGTAATCGATCGTGGTAAAGGTCCGAATGTTCGCTCGGACCGCATCGAAGGCCTGGCGGATTCTCAATGCCTGCGGACCGCGGTCTTCGTCCACAATCGCGACCCTGGCATCGCGGATCTTGCCTCCGAATGCGTTGCCCAGAATGATCAATTGCACCAGCGGAAAGATCATCGACGCCAGCATCAACGCCGGGGACCGAAAGAACTTGCGCATCTCGCGCTCGACAATCGCCATCATCCGATTCATAAGAACTCCATCGCGCCAGACACGGGGTTGATACCGCCGCAGTCAGTAGCGCCGCTGTCGCGCCGGCATCCTGCTGGCGACTTCGCCCAACCACGAATGCAACGAACTTCCCTCACGGCTGCAAACCCGGCCGCTGTGGCATCACAAACGCATACGACTTCTGCAACTCATCACGAAGCTGGCGCCCGGTGTAATGCACGAACACATCGTCCAACGTCGTGTTCTGCACCGACAACGATTTCACCTGCACGCGGCCATGGACCGCCATCTCCACCATTTCCGTGGTCGTTCGCGATCCGTTCCCTGTCAGCACGCGGTACATCCCGGCTCCTTCGTGCTGCACCGATGTCACTTCACTTAGGCCCTGCAGCTTCTGTTCCCAGTCCGCCGGCGGATTTTCGAACTGCGCTTCAATCACATTCGATCCCGGCACGCTCGCCTTCAGCGCGCTCGGCGCATCCAGAGCGACAAGCTTTCCGTGATCGACAATCGCGATGCGATCGCACAGCCGGTCCGCCTCGTCCATGTAGTGCGTCGTAATCAGGATAGTGAGTTGGCGATGCTCCTTGATGTTGCCCAGCATCTCCCACACGGCGACGCGCGACACCGGATCCAATCCAGTTGTAGGCTCGTCCAGAAAGAAAATCTTCGGATGGTGCACGAGTCCTCGCGCAATCTCCAGGCGGCGGCGCATTCCTCCTGAAAGAGTCTTGGTCGCCGCATTCTTCCATTTCGTCAGGTCCACTAGTTCAAGTAACTCGTTTATGGACTTCGAACGCTCCTTCGACGGAACGTCGTAGAGCTTGGCGTAAATGTTCATGTTCTCTTCGACAGTCAGATCCAGGTCGCTGGTCAGAGCCTGTGGGATCACGCCAATCATCCGGCGCGCGGCATTCGCTTCCTTAGCTACGTCGTGCCCCGCGATACGCGCCTTCCCCGATGTAATCGGGATCAGCGTAGTCATCATCCGAATCAGCGTCGACTTGCCCGCCCCGTTCGGGCCCAGCAGCCCGAAGATTTCGCCTTCTTTCACGCTGAACGAAACGTCGTCGACCGCGATGAAGTCGCTATACTTCTTGACAATGTGGTCCACCTCGATCGCAGACGGAGCATTCGGATCGTAAACGGGCTTTTCCAGCACAGCGTGCTGCCCTGCCGATCCGTTCGAGGTACTCGCCTTGGGATTTAGGTCTTGTTTCATGACTGCCCTGCCGCCTTCGCGTTCTGCGCAGTACCGTTCTTGATTTGCTCAGGAGACAACAGGACTTCCGCGGTCATGCCGGGCACGTATGCGCCCTTGGGATTGTCGAGCCGCACCTTGAGCACGATGGTCTTGATGTCGCGCTTGCGCCGGCTGACGTCGCGTTGCGTGGCGAAGTCTCCTTCCACTCCTTTGAAGAACACTTTGCCGTTCGTGATCGTCCCTCCCGGGAGGCGCACGCGCAGCACGTCGCCGTATCCAATGTGATCGGCATAGGTTTCTGGAATCGCCGCGCGGGCCCACGTGTCCGTCAAATCGACGATAGTCACGATGGGCGCGCCGATATTCACAACTTCGCCTTGACGCGCAGCGCGGACCGAAACCGTTCCCGAGACCGGAGCGTAAACGTTGGTGTAGCCCAATCGAACCGCAGCCTGATTCTTCAATGCCATCGCGTTCTTGAGATCGGCCTGGGTTGCGGCCACGGTGCTCTTCGCCGCATTGGCCTGATAGGTTCGCGCCCTGGCGGCCTTCAAATCAGCTTCAGCGGCCGTGACCAGATCCTGTTGTGCTTGAAATGTCGCCTGCGCTGCCTGCAGATTGGTCTCGGCCTGCACTCGTTCCTGGTCCGACGCGATCCCGGCTTTTGCCAGTTGAATCATTCGGCGACTGTCGCTCTCGGTCCGATCCAGCGTGGCCTTTGACTGCATCAACTGCGCTTTCGCTGACGAGACTTTCGCCTCGGCATTGGCCACATCGCTCGAAGTCGCACCCGAAGTGGAGGTTTCTGTGTGCTGCATCTCGGCCACTTTGTTCTGCAGGCTCGAAATGGTGGCGTTGGCGGCCGCCGCCTGCGCCTGCAGTTCCGACGGATCGAGGACCGCAACGAGGTCCCCGGCTTTCACCGGCGTTCCTTCGTCCACCATCAACTTCTGGATGCGGCCTTCTACCTGCGCGCTCACGATGACTTGGTTCGCGTCGACTGTTCCGATCAGAACCATGTCGCGCGAGTGATCAGCGGAAAAGAAATAGTAGGTCGCTGCAATCACAAAAATGATTCCGAGAAGAACCATGAATTTGTTGCGCGGACTCATCAGCGTGCTCCTTGCCTGGCGTTGCCCTTGGGACGAAACAACGCCGCAGAAATGAAATCGAGTACAGATTCCCGGCGCTCCGCGATTCTGTCCGGCGTCAAAGGATTGAAGCCGACAATTTTCTGCATCATGGGAGCGCTGCTGAAATAAAAGACGATCATGGCAACCATCGATGGCACGAAATGGACTGGATTCACCGCCCGGAACTCCCCATCCGCAATTCCCTGCCTCAGGATCTCGCTGACCTTGGCGAAGATCGGCTGAATATAAGTCTTGACGATCTTGTCGATGTGTTGCGACTGCCCTTCGCGGGCCCGCATCATCTCGCGCTGCATCAGCCTGGGATAGAGCTGGTTGGACGCGATGAAGTCGAAGTATGCGCCCGCATAGGCCATGATCTTCTCGCGCGGCGGCAAAGGGCTGTCGAGCACCGCAAACACTGCCGTCTTCAGTCCGGCAAAGACGTCGTCCAACACCGCGCCGTAAAGCGTCTCTTTGTCCTGAAAGTAGTAGTAAAGCAGTGCCTTGTTGACACCGGCCTCACGCGCAATCGCGTCGGTGCGGGCGCCGGCGACGCCGAATTCGGCGAACTCCCGGGCAGCCGATTGCAGGATGGACGCGCGGCTTTCTTCCGGCTGTCCGCGCGAGCCCATGCGGGGGACTTCGTGCCTTTGCTCGCGCTTTTGCGACCGGCGCTCGCGCACGGTTTGCCGTCTCTGTTCAACCGGTTCCCGCTGGCTCTGTCTCGACATATTAATTAACCAGTTAGTTAGATTATACCCGATCGTCGAAGGATCGAAATCCTTCAAAGTCACGAATCTTGCATCTCGTTGTTGGAGAAGTCATGTTCTAATGGCCCTTCCGTTTCTGCGACACATTCTTATTGCCGAGGATGTTCATGAAACTCTTGCGCAGCTTTCTTCCAACCCTGTTCATCGTGACTTTATTCCCGACGCCCTTCTTCGCTCAGGCACCCAAGCGAGATCGCCAGGTGGCAGTGACGATTGACGATCTTCCAGCTGGCATGTCCGATCGTTTGCCAGCCGCTGACATCACCGCGCTCACCACCAAACTGCTGACCACCCTGCGCGATCAGAAAGTTCCGGTTGTCGGATTCGTGAACGAAAAGAAGTTGTACAAGACGGGCGAAGTCGATGCCCGCATCAAGGTCCTGCAGATGTGGCTGGACTACGGATGCGAACTCGGCAATCACACTTACAGCCACGCATCGCTCAATCAAAACGAACTCAAGGATTGGGAGGACGAAGTTATTCAGGGCGAGAGTGTCACCCGAATGCTGCTTGCGCAGAAGAAAATGAAGCTGCGTTATTTTCGCCATCCCTATCTCGATACCGGACGCGATCTGCAGACGCGCCGCAAGGCTGAAGAGTTCTTGACGCAGCGCGGATACCGCATCGCGCCAATTACGCTCGATGGTTGGGATTGGATGTTTGCCGGGCTCTACGAGGACGCGAAGCACCGCAATGATTCGGCATTGCAGCAGAAAATCGTGAGCGGATATCTCAGCCACCACGACGCCTCTATCGCCTTCTCCGAGGAGCTTGCCACGAAGGTCATCGGCTACGAACCAAAGCAAATCCTGCTGTTGCACGCGAGCAATCTCGAAGCGGACCACATCGGCGAACTGCTCGACCTTCTGCGCAAGCGCGGCTATCGCTTTATCACCCTGGAAGACGCGTTGAGCGATCAGGCCTACAGTTTGCCCGACACTTTTGTGGGAGAAGAAGGATCAGGTTGGATCGAGCATTGGGCGATTACGCAGGGCAAGATTCCGCAAGGCAGCCCGGAAATGCCGCAGTGGGTCATCGATAGCGCGAAAGCGTTGCACCAGTCGACCGGGCAGGTTTCTGCCGAGCCCACGAACTAGCCGCACTTGCTGCTAACTAATGGGGAACAGCTTGTACGATTGCCAATTCTTTGCGCGCAGAATCGGCCCGCGGTCCTGAGGGCTCTTCCTTAATGAACAGTTGCAACTCGGCGATGGCACTGTTCACGTCACGTTTCTGCTCGAATGCGCGCGCCGCAATCTGATGCACGAATGCGTGTGTACTTCGCAGAGCGTGCGCCTGCCGGCTGGTTTCGATCGCCGCGTCGATGTTCTTTTGCATAAACTGAGAATAGGCAAGCAGCAATAGCGTGATTCCATCCAGCGGGTCGCAGGATGAGGCTTTCTGCAGCGAGCGCTCAGCAGCCTCAAAGTCTCCAGTCACCAGCTCCAGCCGTCCTAGATTTGCGTACGCAGGCGCGAGCTGGTCGTTGAGGCTGATCGCCTTTTCCAGCGCCTCGCGTTCGCGTTCGCGATCCCCCAAGTGCGCATAGATCGTTCCCAGATTGTTGTACGCATCTGCATACGCTGGATACCGCTCAATCGTCTGCTGAAGCGTTCGGATTGCCTTCGCGAAATCCTTCTGCCCGATCTGCTTGCTCGCCTTCTCGAGTTCCTTGTGAGCTTTTGCCGGAGCGCGGAGGTCCGCCACCGAAACCAATGGGCTCAATGCCATCGAAACCATGTGCATCGAATCGTCGCGTGGCGTCACCTTCACCTCAAGGTCGGTTGATCCTGGCGACGTCGTAATGACGCTGTCATTAACCGCGAAGCCGCGGCCGAAAACGTGCAAACGATAGGTTCCATCCGGAACCATGAATTCGACTTCACAGCGGTCGTTGGGAACGGCCTCGGACGCGGGACCAGAGCGTCCGCTCAATCGCACGCGCGCGGACGCATCGCAAACTCCGTTGGCGAAAGCGACCCGCACTCGCACTCGGTGGCTGGCGCCATCGAATTGCGCCAGGGCGAAACGTGAAAGCAGCAAGAAGATGATGCACACGCGACTCGTCATACGACGCTCCTGAGTCGGTGTCAGGAAGCCGTTCGTCGCCTCTCACCGACAGCAGCGAAGGCTCGATGACAACTCGTGCCCGTGAGACGAGTGCAGGAAACAATCGGTAGCTACAACTGGGATGAATCGATCAGGATTTGTTTACATCTCGTGAAACATCACATCAGAAACACTGGTGTGAGTTGCTGTTTTGAGGAAGAGACGCGAATCGCGAGGCAATAACTTCCAGGGATTGTTGTGTGTGCAGGCGTAACGAGATTAGGTCTTGCCTATCTCGCGCCGCCCGCGATCGAGGGCACGAGCAGGACTTCATCGCCTTCCTTAAATGCATACGATGGTCCGCCAAGAAAACGAATGTCCTCTTCGTTGACGTAAATATTCAGGAAGCGGCGAAGCTGTCCCTGTTCGTCGCGGAGGTGCGCAGTCAGCGCTGGAAACTTTTCTCCCAGCACCGAGAGCAACTCTGCCAAATTCGCGGCGGCACAATTGACAGAGCTCACACCTTCGGTATGACGGCGCAACGCGGTCGGGATCTGAACGGTGATTGCCATGGATTATGCTCCGATCGCTTCCGCCGACGCGAGCACTCCCGGGATTTCCGTTACGGTCAGCGACTGCTGCAGATACGCTTCGAACTCAGTCAGCTTCGGAGCGATCGGCCGTTCCGTGCGATAAGCGCCTGCGAGGACATCGGTAGTCTTCAATCCATTTCCGGTAATGCACAACACTGTCGTTTCATCGGGCAGAATGCGGTCCTGGCGGAAGAGCTTGCCCGCGCATCCGACGGTGACGCCGCCTGCGGTTTCGGTGAAGATACCTTCGGTTTCCGCCAGCAGCTTGATCGAATCGATCACTTCCGGATCGCTGACGTCTTCGCTCCATCCACCGCTGTTCTTGATGGTCTTGATGGCGTAGTGTCCGTCCGCGGGATTGCCGATGGCGAGCGAGCGCGCGATTGTGTTGGGCTTCTGCGGCTCGATCTCAGAGCTTCCGGTTTTCACCGCGGTCGAGATCGGAGAACATCCGGTTGCCTGCGCGCCAAAGAACTTTACTTCCCTCGGCTCCACCAGACCAAGCTTCACCAATTCATCGAATGCTTTCTTGATCTTGATGATGAGCGATCCACCAGCCATCGGGCAGACTACGTTGTCGGGCAAGCGCCATCCGAGTTGTTCGGCAATTTCGAATCCGACGGTCTTTGATCCTTCGGAGTAGTAAGGACGCAGGTTGACGTTGACGAATCCCCAGTGATGCTCGTCGGCGATCTGGGAACACAACCGGTTGACCTGGTCGTAGTTTCCGGCGATGCGAACTACTTTTGCGCCGAACACGTTTGTGCCGAGGATCTTTGCAGGCTCTAGATCCGAGGGAATGAAGATCCACGCCTTCAGTCCTTCGCGCGCGGCTTGCGCGGCAACGGCATTCGCCAAATTCCCCGTCGACGAACAAGAGACGGTGTCGAAGCCAAAGGCCTTCGCTTGCGAGAGCGCGACAGCGACCACGCGGTCCTTGAAGCTGAGCGTCGGCAAACAGACCGCATCATTTTTGATATAGACGTTTGCCGCAGCGGTTCCAGTCAGGCGCGAGGCGAGTTGGGGCGCCTGAAACAGCGGCGTGAAACCAACCGGCAGACTCGGAGTATAGGACTCAGGAAGAGGCAGCAGTTCGGAATAGCGCCACATGTTTGGTGCCCGCGAAGAAATGCGCTCACGGCTGATCGATCCGCGCAGCGAATCGTAGTCGTAGGCGACTTCAAGAGGAGAGAAACAATCGTCGCAGATCGAGCGGGGCTGATTTCCCCAACTCCGTCCGCATTCGCGGCACCGCAGTTCGTATTGAGACATGTCGCTACTCGCTTTCTGAAACTAGCGAATAGCCGAGTACGAGCCGGAAAAAGCGACCTAAAAAACTAAGGCCTCTTTTTCCAGGAAAAAAGGAAAAGAGGCTATCGGTTGCAAATAAAAGCTCGCAGCCGAATCCCATGTTCCCTGTTTCCAGGAGAGAGTTGGCACCAGTCAGCCGCGATATATGATCACGGTTCGGTTGCCGTGGCGTCTCAGGGCTCGTCCCTCAGCCACTCTGCATGAAATTCAGGTCCGCTCCGCGATGACTTGGAGAGCGAACTTGTTCTCGTGATGCTACAAAATGTCGAGCGGGACGTCAAGGGGCCGGTTTCCGGGAATCGACCACGAATTCTTGGGAGCGTGGTTTGAGGGTGTGCTTCCCAGCGCCTAAAGGCGGACATTCATTTCTTTGCCAGTTACGGCATCGCTGAAGCGATGCCCTGATACGAAGCGGGACTGGTCTGCCAGTCGAGTCAACGGCGCGTCGCGTTGAGTGACGGTTATGGTGTCAAGCTATTGACTTCTCGTCGCTTACGTCGTTTCGGGCTTGCTTCATTTTTCAGACTTACTTCCCAAAGGCTGAAGCCGGCTTCCAGCTCGACGCGCATCGATGTTTTCCGTTGTAAACGGGATGAAACAGGGAGTATTGACAAACTTTATTCGCGGTTTCTTCGACCCCACTTTTTGGCTATTGAACCTACCCAGTTGTTCGATAGAATTCGCGGCACGGGTTTTGTGGGTCCCTGATTTCTAGTAATCCAGATCGAGTAGTGAGCCAGGTTTGTCCTTGTCCCCCCTGCACTGTTCCCATTCGGACTACCTGATGTAGGCATTGCGACGAACTAAATCGAAACAAATTAAATTCGAAACAAAATTTTGAAAGTCGGGTTGGAGGGTGAGATGACTTCTCGTGTACCCCTGCTGATGGTGATGACTGTTGGCCTGTTGTTTTCGATCGCCTGCGGAGGTGGCAGCGTTGGAGGCACGAATCCTCCTCCCGCCACATTCACCATTGGCGGAACGGTCACGGGTCTGACGGGCACCGGCTTGATCCTTCAGAATAACGCCGCTAATGATCTCTCCATCACCGCAAATGGCACGTTCACCTTCACGACAGCTGTTCAGAGCGGCGGTGCCTACAACGTGACCGTTTTGACCAACCCCACGAATCCTACGCAAACTTGCAGCGTCGCAAATGGAACCGGCTCGGCGACGGCGAATGTCTCCAACGTGGCAGTTACCTGCACCACCGCAACGACAAATACTTTCAATATCGGCGGAACACTTTCCGGCCTCGCTGGGGGCAGTTCAGTAGTGCTGCAGGATAACGGCACCGACAACCTGACTCTTTCTACAAACGGAACATTCCAGTTCGCGACCAAGGTCGCGGGCTACTCGGTGACAGTTCTCACTCAGCCGGTAAATCAGGCGTGCACGGTGACGAATGGCGGCCCGGCAACCGCGACTGCAGACGTTACCAATGTCCAAGTCGTATGTGCAGCCCCGGTCACGATCAGCGGAACTTTGACTGGTCTCGGCACGGGCGCCACGGTAGTGTTAGCCAACAACGGAACCTTCGACACTCTCTCCCTGGACACAGACGGTCAGTTCACGTTCCCACGACAACTCGCAGCGGGCAGCGCGTATGACGTAACCGTCACAACGCAGCCGACAAACCAGACCTGCACCGTAAGCAACGGAACGGGAACGGCAAATGCCGACGTAACGAACGTGACGGTGACTTGCGGCGCACAGTTGTTCACGATTGGCGGAACGATCACGGGACTTAGTGGAACCGTGGTGCTGCAGAATAATGGCGGCGACAATCTTTCTGAGAGCGCCGACGGCACGTTCCAATTTGCGACAAGCTTGCCGGCTGCCAGTCCTTACAACGTGACGGTTTTGACGCAGCCCGCGGGCCAAAGCTGCGCGGTTACGAATGGCAGCGGAACCGTCAACGCGGATGTGACCAACATTCAGGTCACCTGTGCTGGGCTCTCGAGCCTGACGCTCGGCGTTTCCGCCACCGGCCTGACCGGAACCCTCACGGTCCAAGACGACACTGGAGCACAATTAGCGCTAACCGCGGCGAGTCCAACTCAAAACTTCTCGAACCTTTACAGCACGGGTGCGACTTACTCGGTCAGCATTGTCACGCAGCCTGCGGGGCAGACCTGCAGCCTGGGACCCAACAGCAGCGGTGTCATCCTCGCGAACACTATCGTGACCGCGACATGCGCCGCCGCCGGCAATACATTCACCATCGGCGGAACGTTGTATGACCTGTCGGCGAATCCTTCAAATTCGGGCGTCATCCTGCAGGACAACGCGGCTGACGATCTGACCCTGCATACCAACGGTACGTTTACATTTGTCACGGCAGTGGCGAGCGGAAGCCCGTACGCAGTGACGGTATCGATGGAGCCAACTACTCCTGATCAAAGCTGCACGGTGCTGAACGGTACTGGAACCGCGACGGCCAACGTCACCAACGTGCAGGTGGTATGCATCAGCGAGTGGACGTGGATCAGCGGCGCAAAGACTGTGGCCCAGGTGGGAACGTATCCACCGAGCCGAGGACAGGCCGGAACTCCGGGCGCACGCGAAGGAACCGGATCGTGGATCGACTCCGCCGGGAACAAATGGATCTTCGGCGGCTTCGGTTACGACAACCAGATCAACGGCACAGAGAGCGTCCTGAACGATTTGTGGAAGTTCACCGGCAGCCAATGGATCTGGGTAGCAGGCTCGAACCAGAACGGCCAAGCGGGCGTCTATCCCGCGAGCACCGGCCAGGCGGGAACGCCCGGAGCACGCGCATATCCGATCACGTGGACGGATTCCGCGGGGAATTTCTGGATGTTCGGCGGATATGGCGTGGACGTGGCCGGCCTGCAGGCAGGGCCGTTGAGCGACCTGTGGGAGTACAACGGACAGTGGCTGTGGCAAGGCGGATCGCAGACGCAGGGAGCGTCGGGTGTTTACACCGGAACAGCGTTCCCAGGCGCGCGATACTGGTCCTCGCAGTACCAGGATGCCTCCGGCAACCTCTGGATGTTCGGAGGCTACGGAGTGGATTCGACCGGGACGACGGACTTCCTGAACGACCTGTGGGAGTTCAACGGAACGCAGTGGACCTTCTTGAGCGGCTCGACGACGGTCGATCAGGTGGGCTCGTACGGAACGTTGGGAACGGGAGCGCCGGGGAACCATCCGGGCGCCCGCAACGGATCTTCGGCCTGGGTCGACTCGGCAGGCACCTTCTGGCTGTTCGGTGGCGATGGCTTTGTGGCAACCGGATTCCCCGGCGAATTGAACGATCTGTGGACGTTCACAGGCGGTCAGTGGACATGGGTCGGCGGCTCGAATGCGATCAACACCCCGGGCACCTACGGCACGCAGGGAATTCCTGATCCGGCGAACGTACCAGGAGGACGGCTATGGGCGACGACATGGTTGACACCTTCCGGCGACGTCTACCTGCTTGGCGGCCAGCGACTCGGAGGAGCTCAGTACAGCGACTTCTGGAAGTACAGCCAAGGTCAGTGGAGCTGGATGGACGGATCACAGACGGTCGATCAGCTCGGCGTCTACGGCATTCTCGGGACGCCTGACCCGGCGAACATACCGGGAGCTCGCGAGCTCGGGTGCTCCATTTGTCGATTCGACGGGCAACGTGTGGCTGTTCGGTGGATTTGGTCTGGCGACGCAGCCTACGAAGTTCGACTCGATCAACGATCTGTGGGAGTTCCAACCGTAGAATCTTGAGCTTTTCAGCGCCGCCCAGGGCCTTCGGTCCTGGGCGGTTTTTTTCTTTGAGGTCCTAACAGATTCACCGGCCTTAACACAGGGAAACTGGGGCACTGGTGTTGGCTTGGCGGCTTGACGTCGGCGCTACTGCTTCGGGGTTGCCGGAATCATTCCGGAGTACAATTTCTCGCCTTTGTAAATTCAACTGCTTTCGACACAGGGGACACTGAGTTGCACGGAGATCTCCAATGAACCTTGCACGGACTGCGCTCCTTCTCACAACATGTTTTCTTGTTTCAAGTCTCATCGCTTCGGCGGATGATTCCTGCGACCGGCTGGCTGGGCTGAAAGTTTCGAATGTCGCGATCACGTTGGCTCAAACTGTGGCGGCGGGTTCATTTAGCGGTCCTGCTGAAGCATTCAGTGGAGCGGATGTTTCGGCGCAGTACAAG
The DNA here is from genome assembly GCA_963820895.1 of uncultured Acidobacteriota bacterium. Lineage (GTDB taxonomy): Bacteria > Acidobacteriota > Terriglobia > Terriglobales > Acidobacteriaceae > Sulfotelmatobacter. The sequence goes on along the minus strand of CAWGBW010000004.1, from coordinate 344,556 downwards.
AGCCTTCCAGCATTTTGCCGGGTTACCGCCGAAGCCAAACCGACGTCGGACTCCGATATCAAGATGGAAATCTGGCTGCCGGTTTCCGGTTGGAACGGAAAGTTACAAGGTATTGGGAACGGAGGATTCGCGGGACTGATCGACGATATGCAGATCGCAATGTCGCTCAAGGCAGGATACGCGGCCACCGCGACCGATACGGGGCACACAGGCACGCCGGTGGATGCGGCGTGGGCGATGGGACATCCAGAGAAAGTGATCGACTTCGGACATCGCGGCATTCATGAAATGACACGCGTGGCGAAGGCCGTCGTTGCAGGCCTACTACGCGAAGCCCGCGCGACGCTCCTATTTCGCGGGATGCTCGGACGGCGGGCGCGAGTCGCTGATGGAGGCGCAACGATATCCGGAAGACTACGACGGAATTCTCGCGGGAGCTCCTGCCAACAACTGGACGTCATTGCTGGCGACCGCCGCCTATGACACGCAAGCGCTGACCAGCGATCCGGCAAGCTTTATTTCCCCGACCAAGGTTCCTGCGATCGCGGCTGCCGTGAATGCGGCGTGCGATGGACTCGATGACGTACGCGATGGAGTGCTGAACGATCCGAGACAGTGCAAGTTCGATCCGGCAACGATCCAGTGCAAGACAGGCGAGGAGTCCGACAGGTGCCTTACGCCGCCGCAGGTCGTGGCGCTGAAGAAGCTGTATGAGGGAACGAAAGATAGCCAGGGACGCATTGTGTTTCCCGGATATCTGCCGGGGGCAGAAGAAGGTGAAGGCGGATGGGGACTGTGGATTATGGGCCCGGCTCCAGCGAAGAGCCTGATGGCATTTTTCGGGATCGGGTTCTTCTCGAATTTCGTTTACGAAAAATCCGACTGGGACTACAAGACATTCGGCGTTGATGCCGGACTGAAGGCGGCTGTCGAGAAGACAGCGACCGCGTTGAACGCGACGGACGCGGACCTGAAGGCCTTCAAGGCGAGAGGCGGGAAGCTGATTCTTTATCACGGATGGAATGATCCGGCAATTTCAGCGCTGAGCACGGTGCAGTATTACGACAGCGTTGTCGGCAAGATGGGAGAGCGCGACGTCAATTCGTTTGTGCGCCTCTACATGGCGCCGGGGATGCAACATTGCGCGGGAGGTGCGGGGGCGGACTCGTTCGGACAGGTGGGAAGCCTGAATTTCGAGGACGCGACGCACAGTGTGGATGCCGCGCTGGAGCAGTGGGTGGAAAAAGGCAAGGCGCCGGGGACCATCATTGCGTCGAAGTACCCGCCGAACGAGGCGCAGCATGCGGTGATGACGAGGCCATTGTGTCCGTATCCGCAGGCGGCGAAGTATAAGGGCAGCGGGGATTCGAATGACGCGGCGAACTTCACGTGCGCGGCGGTGAAATAACAAGTGTCAGCAGCAGTCCGTTCATTTGCGGCGACGTATGCGGACGGTTATGCGCCACTTCAGGCTGTCCAGGAATTCGGATCGCTTCAGGCTTTTACAACCTCAAACCTTTTCACCACTAAGGACACGAAGGTTCACTAAGGAAAACAACTGCCATTCTTTGGTCGGCTTTCAGCGGGTGTATTGATTTTTCTTTTTGTCTTCGTGGCGTTCGATGCCCAGCTGAATCAGGCGGTCGATGAGATCGGGGTAGGACAGGCCTGAGGCCGCCCAGAGTTTCGGGTACATGCTGATGGCGGTGAAGCCGGGCATGGTGTTGATCTCGTTCAAGTAGAGCTTGCCGCTTTTGGGGTCCATCAGGAAATCGACGCGCGAGAGGCCGGAACAATCCACGGCTTTGAAGGCGCGAATCGCCATCTCCTGCACCTTCTTGGTTTGGGCCTTGGTGAGCTTGGCGGGGATGATCAGTTCGGAGCCTTCGTCGAGATACTTCGCGTTGTAGTCGTAGAACTCCTTGACGGGGACGATCTCTCCCGGGATCGAAGCGATGACCTCGTCGTTACCCAAGACCGAACATTCGATCTCGCGGGCCTTATTTTTTTTCCCGCCGACGCCTTCTTCGATGACAATCTTGCGGTCAAATCTGGCGGCCTCTTCGATGGCCGGCCCGAGTTCCTTGCGATCGTGCGCCTTGCTGATTCCGACGGAGGACCCGAGATTCGCGGGCTTCACGAATACGGGATACTTGAGCTTGGCGGAAACGGACTTCTCAACCCTTTTCGGATCTTTTTCCCACGCGCTGCGGAGGATGGTGACGTGTTTTACGATGGCGATTCCGGCGGCGAGGAACAAGGACTTCATGATGTCTTTGTCCATCCCGGCAGCGGAGCCGAGAACACCGGCGCCTACGTAAGGAATATCGGCGAGTTCGAGAAGGCCCTGGATGGTGCCGTCCTCGCCGAAGGTACCGTGAAGCACGGGGAAGATGACGTCGACGTTAATGGCGCGGTCGGAGGCGCGGCGCAGGTGCGCAGCGTCGGTCTGGAAGGGGACGAGGCCGCTGTGACGGTGGACGGGCTCAGGGGGGACGACGACGGCTTCTCCGCGGGCGAGAACGGCGGCGGCCTCGGTATTCTGGGGATCGCCGGCGCGCAGGTTGCGGGGTTCGAGCACGAGCTTGCCGGTCAGAAGATTTTCGGCGTGCTCGGCGGTGAGCCAGCGTCCATCTTTGGTGATGCCAATGGGGACGACCTCGTACTTGTCCTTGTCGATTGCGTTGAGGACCGAGGCGGCGGAGAGCAGGGAGACTTCGTGCTCTCCACTGCGGCCGCCGAATAGGATGCCGACTCGTAGCTTTTCCATGACGTTTCAGTTTGTACGCCAGAGGATGTTTGCGTCAATCGCAGGGGAGATTCCCGCTGGTAAAATTTGGCTCGGCCATGACTTCCATCAAGCTCGTCATTTTCGACATCGCGGGAACGATCATCGAGGATCATGGCGAGGTTGTAAACGCCTTTGCCGCGGCGCTCGAGAAGAACGGGATGCAGGTTGATAAAGATGAGCTCAAGAAGTGGAAGGGCGCTTCGAAGCGCGAGGTGATCCGGCACTTTGCGGAGCGGCATGGGGCTGGGGAGCTGGAGAAGCGGGTTGAGACGACTTATGCGTCATTCCGCGAAAAGTTGGAGCGGGAGTACTCCGAGCGATTGATTCCGATTGCCGAGGTGGAGCGGACGTTTGCGTGGTGCCGCGAGCGCGACATCAAGATTGCGACTACCACCGGCTTCTACCGGGAGGTGAGCGAGCTGATTTTAGGAAAGCTGGGATGGGAGAAGGTGTTTGCGGTGAATGTCTCGAGCAGCGACGTGAGCCGAGGGAGGCCCGCGCCCTTCATGATCTTTCGGGCGATGGAAGCGACCGGGGTACAGGATGTGCGGCAGGTTCTGAACGTCGGGGATACGCCGCTCGATTTGCAGTCAGGAACGAACGCCGGCGTGCGCGGTGTCGTGGGAGTGTTGACCGGGGCGCATGATCTCGAGAGTCTCGGCCGCGAGCCGCATACACACATCATTGCCAGCATCGCGGAACTGCCGGAATTGATCGAGCGAGCGTTCTAGACAGCAAGAGACCCTAGAGAATTTTCTTTCCGAAGGCCGAAAGGGCAAGTTCTACCGCGAGGTCGGCGGTGCGGTTGTGCTCGTCGATCACGGGATTCACCTCGACGATTTCGAAGCTCAACATGCGGCCGTGGTCGGCGATGATCTCCATGGCGAGATGGGCTTCGCGGTAGGTCGCACCTCCGCGGACAGGAGTGCCGACGCCGGGAGCGTCTTCGGGATCGACCCAGTCCATGTCGAGGGAGATGTGGTAGCCGGCGGTGCCGCGTCCGGCAAGGCGGAGGGCTTCTTCCATGACAGTGCGCATGCCGCGCTCATCGATGTCGCGCATGGTGAAGACGCCGATGCCGGCGCGGCGGACATTTTCTTTTTCGACGGCATCGATATCGCGTACACCCACTAGGACGCAATTCTCGGGGCTGACCTTGGGAGAGAAATCGTAGATGTTCGCGAGGTCCCCGGGCCATAGTCCCATGAGCGCGGCGAGGGGCATGCCGTGCACGTTGCCGCTGGGCGATGAGTCGGGAGTGTTGATGTCGGTATGGGCGTCGATCCAGATCAAACCGACGCGCTGATTCTGACGATGATAGAACTCGGCCACCCCGGAGACGGTTCCGGCAGCCATGGAGTGATCACCGCCGAGCGATAGCGGCACCCTACCTGCTTCGAGCGTCTTCAACACCAGGTCTGCGTGCTTGGTGCAGGTCGCCGTGATTTCTTTGAGGTACTTGGCGTTGGCGGCGCCTTCTTTTTTCTGCTCCGGGATGGCGACGGCGACGTTACCGCCGTCTTCGACCTCGTGGCCAAGGGCCTCGAGGCGGGCCTCAAGGCCCGCGACGCGGACGGCGGAAGGTCCCATGTCGACACCGCGGCGCGACTGGCCGAGATCGAGAGGAACACCAATGACGCGAATCTTGCGCGGAGTGATGTTAGTGGAAGGAGCAGATGTAGTCGTCATGGACTCGATTCGAATTGTGCAATTGAGCAATTTGGCGATCGGGAAATTGATAACCCTTCGCTACGGCTCCCGAATTTGCTCAATCACTCCACTACACAATTTCACAATTACTCAATGTTCTCGGTTCACCTTACGGATACAGGCGGTACAGCATCCTGGGGAACGGGATCGTTTCGCGGACGTGTTCGAGGCCGCAGATCCAGGCTACTGCGCGCTCGATTCCCATGCCGAAGCCGCCGTGGGGGACGCTGCCGAATTTGCGCAGGTCGAGATACCACTTGAAGGCCTCCTCGGGCAATCCATGCTCGTGAATGCGCTGTAGCAGCAGTTCGTAAGAGGCCATGCGCTGCGAGCCTCCGATGATTTCTCCGTAACCTTCAGGAGCCAGCACGTCGACGCACAATGCCAGGTCTGGCCGCTCGGGATCGGGTTCCATATAGAACGCCTTCACCTTCGTCGGATAGCGATGCACCATGACTGGCTTTTCGAATTGCGCGGAGAGATAGGTTTCATCAGGTGAACCGAGATCGCCGCCCCATTCGAATTTAGATTCCAGTGCGCCCTTGGCGTGGCCCTCTTGCAGATTCTTGACCGCATCGTCGTAGCTGATGCGGGGAAAGGGCGCCTCAATTTTTTCGAGCTTGGAGAGGTCGCGGCCGATGGTTTGAAGGTCGGCACGGCGACGTTCCAGACAGCGTTTTACGAGAAAGCTGATCAGCCCCTCTGCCAGTTCCATGACGTCGTCGAGAGTTGCATACGCGACCTCGGGCTCGACCATCCAGAACTCGGTAAGGTGGCGGCGGGTCTTCGACTTTTCCGCGCGGAAGGTTGGGCCGAAGGAATACACCTTGCCGAGCGCCATCGCGGTAGCTTCGACGTAGAGCTGCCCCGATTGCGTGAGAAAGGCTTGCTCGTCGAAGTAGTCGACCGGAAATAGAGTGCTAGTGCCTTCGCACGCGGCGGGTGTGATGATCGGAGGGTCAGTCAGCGTGAATCCGCGATCATCGAAGAAATCGCGGGCGGCCTTGATGATCTCCGCGCGAACGCGCAGGATCGCGGCCTGACGCTGGGATCGCACCCAGAGGTGGCGATGCTCCATGAGGAAATCGGTGCCGTGCTCTTTCGGAGTAATCGGATAGGGCGTAGCTTCTGACACGCGCTGCACAACCTGCACGTTGGCCACGTCGAGCTCGAATCCGCCATGGGCGCGCTTGTCGGCGCGCACCTTGCCTTCCACGATCACGCTCGACTCCTGCGTGAGCGTCTTGATGGCGTCGAACACTTCGGGCGGGACGGCGTTCTTCGGCACGACGCCCTGAATGATTCCCGAGCCGTCGCGGAATTGCGGGAACAGCAGCTTGCCGCTTTCGCGAAGATTGTAGAGCCAGCCGCGAATGGTGACCGACTGGCCGTCGTGCTTGCCGATTTCTGCGATGGTGGTGACAGGTGAGGACATGGGATGATTTGTAATTGAGTAATTTGGCAACTGATTAATTTTCAACCCCAAGGGTCGCGTGTTTTTAAATTACACAATCACCAAATTACTCATTACTCAATTCTCTCTAGGCCGTTTCCAGCTTGTCGAATATTTCCGACAGCTTTTCCAGCGCGCTCACTTTTTCGTCTTCTGCCAATTCCAGGAGCAGAGGTGGCGTTTGCGGGGCTGAGCGGAACAGTTCCATCGCTTCTTTCCAGTTGATGGTTCCCTGCCCCGGCCACAGGTGCGAATCTTTGTCCTTCGCATTGTCGTGGACGTGGGTCGAGCAAATGTACTTCCGCAAGATCTCAAAGCTCTCGCTGACTGAACCCTCCATGTGGGCGTGTCCGAAATCGAAGCAGACGCCGACATCGTCGAAGTGCGCGCCACGGATGAGTTCAACCAGCCGGTCCGGAGTGGAGAGTTCGTTCGGGATATTTTCCAGCAGGATGCGCACTCCGAGAGGCTTGGCGAAGGCGCGCAGGTGCTCGATCGAGGTCATTGCGGCTTCGAATTTCTTTTCGCTGAAACTCTCGTTGGGCGTGCCCAGATGCTGTACGAGGAAGCGGAATGGAATCTGTTCTGCGATTTCGAGGGCGCGCTTGATCTCGTCCATCGCTTCAACCCGGGCGGCGCGGTCGGTCGAGGCTACGTTGACAGGCGGGGCGCCGGCGCGTCCCCACTCGTAGTCCGCATAAAGAGGAGAGTGCACAGAATTCAGGGGGATACCGCTACCGCGAAACCAGTCGGCAATCTCCTTCACATGAGCTTTGCGATTGGCATAGTCGATGTGCTGGCGCGCGGCAAAAATCTCCACCGCCTGCACTCCGGAACGCGAAAGGCCGTCCAGAATGCCCGGGTGCAGCCGCTCTTTCACGAAGAGATAGGTCGAAACCGCTTTCTGCATGCAAACCCTCAGATTGCAGATGGAAGAAGTCGGAGAGCAGATTCAGTTGGGAGTTTTCCACCAACCGGCAATCCGAGTTCTTGAATCGGCAAACAATTAGTATCCCACAGCCTTGCCCGTGCTGTTCCGAACGTCGGTTGCGCCGAGACGATCGCCCGTCTGGGGGTCGACGGCGATGCACTCAGCGTCGCTCCAATAGGGGGACACGTCGTGGCCGGACGGAATTCCGATCTGGATGTGATGCCCCACGGCGCGCAGGGCCCGCAGGGTGTCGGGGGAAAACCACTTTTCCACCAGAAGCTCATCGGGAAGCCACTGATTGTGGAATCGAGGCGCATTGACCGCCTCCTGGATGTTCATTCCGTAGTCCACAACACCCATCAGCACATTGGCCACGGTGGTGATGATCTTGGAACTGCCGGGCGAACCGAGCACCATGACGGTCTTTCCGTCGTGGACGACGATGGTCGGGGTCATCGACGACAGAGGACGCTTACCTGGACCGATTGCGTTGGCCGCACCCTGAATCAGGCCATCCGCATTTGGGGCACCGGGCTTGGCGGAGAAATCGTCCATCTCATCGTTCAACAGAAAGCCGAGCCCGTCGGCCGTCACGCGGGAGCCGAACCAGTCGTTGATGGTGGTGGTCACGGCAACGGCATTTCCGTCGGCGTCGACGATGGAATAATGCGTTGTGTGATTGGATTCGGAAGGCTCAGCGGCTGGGGGGTGAGCGGCGGCGTACTGTTCCAGCTGGGTAAATACCGCTGGACGTTTCAGATCCTTGCTGACACTTGCATGAGCGGAGTTTATGGTGTCGCGCCATGCGGTAGCGTACTTTTTGTCGATGAGCTGCGCGACCGGAATTTTCGAGAAATCCGGATCGCCCATGAATTCGGCACGATCGAAGAACGCCCGCCGAAACGCTTCCACCGTGAGATGTACCGATTCCGAAGACCGGCTCTGCATCTTCGCGAGATTGTAGCCTTCCAAAATGTTCAGCGACTCGATCAGCACAGTTCCGCCGGATGATGGAGGAGGAGCGCTGATGACATCGTATCCGCGATAGGTTCCGCGTACAGGCTCGCGCTCTTTCACTTCGTAACTGGCAAGGTCATCGGCGGTGATGAGGCCTCCACCCTTCTGCATGGCGGCCGCCAGTTCGCGGGCGAGGGATCCGTGGTAGAAATCGTCGGGATGTTCTGCAATTCGCTCAAGCGTTCGGGCGAGATCGGGCTGACGGAAGGTATCGCCGGCCTTGTAGAAGTCGCCGTTGCGCTGGAAAACGCGGCGTGACTCCGCGAACTGCGTGAGCCCTGAATCATGAAAGTCCTGGGCTTCTCCCCAGGTGAGCGCATATCCGTCGCGGGCCAGTTTGATGGCTGGAGACATCACTTGCTTTAACGTCAGTTTGCCGTACTTCTGCTCGGCGTAGACCATGCCGGCCACCGATCCGGGCACGCCGATGGACTTGTATCCGATCTCGCTGGCGCCCGGAATGACGTTGCCTTGCGCGTCGAGATACATGTCGCGCGTCGCGGCGGCGGGAGCTTTCTCGCGGTAGTCCAGAAAATGTGTTTTGCCGTCGGCCATGCGGATCAGCATGAAACCGCCGCCGCCAATATTTCCCGCTGGAGGGTGGACTACGGCGAGGGCGAATCCGGTGGCAACCGCCGCGTCTACAGCGTTGCCGCCGTACTGCAGGATGTCGGAACCAACCTGCGAGGCGATGGCATGCACGGTGACGACCATGCCGCGCTGGGCATGAACGGGATAGTTGGACGCCGACGCCGGAACAATACATAGCGCGACGCAGAGGAGAATTAGAAACAGTTTGTTCGAAGAGCGCATTCGGCTGCGGAGATCTCAGGAGCGAGAATCTTTGAGGCTAGCCGAGGTGCGCGCTTGCGTCAACCTGGGTATGAGGGTTTGGACGCCAGGCCGAGACGCCCTCGCGACAGCCGGCGGGATGGCGGCGCTACTGGGACTTTGGTTCTTTGAGCTTCTTTGGCTTTTGGCTTTTGGCTTTTCGCTTTTTTTTTTGGCTTTTGGCTTTCGCCGCTTCGGGCTTTGCTTCTTGCCTTTGTTCTTCTCTCTTTGAGAGCTTTGGTTTCGGGGCTGGCCGCTTTTTCGGGGCTTTTTCCAGGACCATCTTGTAGGAGGCCTGGAGCAGGTCTTTTATTTGAGTGGTGGGCAGGGCGTCCAGGCGGTGTAGCATGACCCAATTGTGGCGTCCTAAATAAGGGGACGGGGTGATGTCTTCTTGCTCGGTCAGTTCCGCAAAGGTGTCAGGCGTGGTCTTGAACGTGAGTCTGACTTGGTCGAGGCCGAGGACCGCGAACATCTTCTCCCTGATCTTGAAACAAAGCGCATCGCCCCATTGCAGCTTTTCTGTGACGTCCGGTAGAGCCAGGCAGAACTTGCGGATTTGTTCGGTATTCATTCGTTTAAAGACTACTACTCCCAAGCGACGACGGGTTTGTGGCAGGAAAGAAGATCAAAGCCTTAACCACAAAGGACACCAGGGTTCACGAAGGAAAGCAATTTGTTGATGGCTTTCTTCGGGTGACTTCGTGTCGTTTGTGCCTATGCTTTTTGTGATATTTTTTCCGCAATAAGGAGGTTTGCGTTCCATGGATATCCACGGTGTGGCTCCGCTGCTGCAGGTTTATGACATGCCCACGTCGATACGTTTCTATCGAGATGTGTTGGGATTCACGGTGTGGTCTACGTCGAGTCCTGGCGACGATTGCAATTGGGCGGGACTGCGTTTGAATGGCGCGGACGTCATGTTGAACACGGCGTATGAATCGGATCAGAGGCCGGCGGCCCCCGATCCGGTCCGTATCGCATCGCACGACGACACATGCCTGTTCTTCGGATGCAAGGATCTGGATGCCGCGTTTCAACATCTCCGCGCGCATGGTGTCGATCTGAAAGAGCCGAAGGTCGCGCCTTACGGGATGAAACAGTTGTGGTTCAAAGATCCCGATGGGTATGGGCTGTGCTTCCAGTGGCCGGTTTCGCAAAACTTGCAGGAGGAGTGGGAAAAGTCGTACGGGATCGAGAAGACCACGGCGTAGCGTTTCGCCGGGAACGTCAGCCTGACCGGTCTGTGAGTTCCAGCAGGCGTTGCTTCACTGCCGGCCACTCCGCTGCGAGGATGGAGTAGCGCACGGAGTCGCGCGGAATAAAGTCCGCAGCCATGCGGTGCGCGCGGAGAATGCCTTCGCAGTGTCCGCCAATTCGCTCCAAAGCCGCGCGGGACCGGGCGTTTCGGGCGTCCGTGTGAAAGCAGACGCGCAGGACATTCCACACCTCGAACGCGTGCCGCAGCATCAACAGCTTGGCCTCGGTGTTCGCGCCGGTTCGGATCGAATTCCTGGCAAACCAGGTATAGCCGATTTCGCAGGCATCGGGGAGGCCGCGTCCGTGAGATGGATGGCCGGGGGGCCACGCCCAATATTCGATGTTCCAGAAGCGCGTAGAGCCGATGACGGTAGCGTCGTGCGTACGAACGAGTGCGAAAGGGACGGCGGTGCCGGCAGCTTTCCAGGCTAGCGCGATGTCGATGTATTTTGTTGCCTCGGCCTCGCCTTGGGGAACGGGGCTCCATTGATAGAGAGGCGGATCGGCTGCCGAGGCCGCAGCCAGGCCGGTTATGTGGGCATGAGTCAGCGGCTCGAGACAGATCAGCTTTCCTTCGAGAGTGGGACATTCGATGGACATCGGTTCCACTATGCAATGTTGTGGCGCTCACGCGCAATGTTTTGAGTCGCGATTGAATCCATCACCATTTGTTTCGCTTTAACGTTCGGCGGGCGCGGACGTCCGCCGGACAGCCAGCACTAGGCTTGCAGTTGTTTTATTACGGTTACTTTGCTGTAGGCTACGCGGAAGCCGAGGCGTTCGACGTTTCGTTGCGAGGCGCTGCCGCCTTGCGTTACTACCACGGCAAATTCGCATCCAGCCTGGACGGCTGCCTCCATGCGCGCGCGCAGGAGTGCGGTTTGCAGTCCCCGTCCGCGGTAGGGTGTGAGGGTTCCCGCGCCGCATAAGGCGTAGACCCTGTGCTGAGGGATGACGAGGCCCGTTGCGCAGGCTACGGACTTGCCGTCAACTTCGGCGACAAACGCTAGCCCGCCTTCCATCTGGTAGAGCGGTGCCAGCAGTCCGCGATAGGCCTCGGGCGCGCCGTCGGGAAAGAACGCTTGTTCGACGACTGAGCTTGCGATCTCCGCTTCGCCGGGATGGCTGCGGCGGATTCTGCAGTGATCGGGGGGAGGCGGAAATTTTTCGTCCGGATCGAGTTTGCGATAGAGCACGTTGTTGAGTTCGATGAACGCGTATCCGCGCTCCTTGAACATCTCGAAGACTTCCGGAGGATGCAGAGGGCAGACGTCGACCTGGGACGGCGCCTTGTGACTGCGATAGAACTCCTCGATGCGATCGATATCTTCGGCCGTGAGAGGACGGTCGAGGCCGGTGCCGGTGGCCCGTCCAATGGGCGATCCGAGTCCGGCAAAGACCATGTGACCTCCGCAAATTTCTTCTTCCGCAGCGCCGATCTCGGGGCGCGTCTTCTGATAGACACGCGCATAGAATACCTGCGGCATCTCCTCGCACGACTCCAGACGGCGAGCGAGTGCCTTGTCCACGAATTGCATGGGATGAATTCCTTTCTGTTGTGAACCGAACATGACGGGAGCTCGGTGCGCACACTTCAACGCACATACGCTCAGGAACGCAGGAGCCGAGTTAAAGGACGGCGGTCATAGGCAGAGTGAAAGAGTATCGCGAAGCGGAGGCATTGTCGAGCTTCGCTCCACCGAATAGCCGACAGCGGCTGTCCCATATAGATCTGGTGAGCCGCTCTCAGACTTGTTGGCGCGACTCTCCAAGTGAAACGGTGACTTCCAGCTTTTTCTTGTTGCGGTAGACGGTGATCTTGACTGAGTCGCCGGCGCGATGGTCGTTCATCATCTGGGAGAGATCTTCTTCGTTCTCGACTCTCTTGCCGTCGATGGCAATGATCAAGTCTCCGCCCAACATGATGGGGGTATTGCCGAGGTAGGCCCGCTCTGTTCCGGCGCGCAGTCCCGCCTGATCGGCTGATCCGCCCGGTGTCACCTGCACGATCAGCAATCCGTAGTCGACCGGCAATCCGATTTGATCGGCGAGCTCAGGGCCGATCGGGATGGTTCGAACTCCGAGAGCGGGGCGTCGCACTCGGCCCAGCGTCATCAGATCGTTGAGGACGGCCTTGGCGGTGTTGATGGGAATGGCGAAACCGATGCCGGCGTTCTGTCCGACGTTCGAAAGAATCATGGTGTTGATGCCGATGACTTCGCCGTGCCAGTTCATCAGCGGTCCGCCGGAGTTTCCGGGATTGATGGCTGCGTCGGTCTGAATGGCTTCGTCAATCATCGCGCCGTTGGGCTCGCGCACGGGACGAATGGAGCTGACGATGCCGCGCGTCATGGTTCCGGCCAGGCCGAAAGGATTTCCGATCGCGTAGACCTTCTGGCCTACCTGCAGATTTCGCGAATCCCCGAGGACGGCGGGAATCAGATCGGTCGCCTTGATCTGAATCACTGCAAGGTCATGCGCGGGATCGGTTCCAACGACCGTAGCCTTGAACTTCTTGCGATTGTGCATTGTTACTTCGACCTGCCGAGCATCGGCGATCACGTGATAATTCGTGATGATGTGGCCTTCTTTATCGATCACAAAACCTGAGCCCTGCCCTTCCTGGGGAACAAGGCCGTAGAAGAAGTCGAACGTCATGGCGCGGGAGGTGACGTTCACCACCGACGGAATGTTCTTCCGGTAGACGGCGATGTTGTTCTGCTCCTCACCGTCGAGCGTCTCTCCCGGGGCGGCTTCGGTGATTTCGACGCGGTCCGGCTGGCTCAGCCAGCTTGTAGTGTGAGTTTCCCCGCGTGAGTTGCTCCGCCAGGTCGTGAAATAGAAGAAGGCGGCGGCGATGACCACCGCAAAGATCACCGGCCGGACGAGTTTCATAATTCGACCATCTGCTTTCTATTCTCCGAATTCTCGAGTATCCACAGTTAAGTACGACCACGGGCAGCGGAAAGGTCCCTGAATTTGATTTTAAACAATAGTGCGAGGTTGAGCACTGATCGGGCTGCGCGACAGGCGATGGCAAGCCGGGATTCCGAGCGCTTCGATCGACCAGCAATGCGATCACCACAAACGAAGGTTCACGAAGGACTTCTTTTGCTTTCAGGGAGCTTCGCGTTTGACCGGCTTCGCTACAGTTTCCGATCGCCAATTCTTTCAGGCTTTGCCAGACTTGGCTGACGTTGTGGCGAGTCTCCTCGAGTGTGCCTGAGTTTTCGATTACGTAGTCGGCGGCTTTGATCTTTTCGTGTTCGGGGAGTTGGGCGGACATGCGGCGTTGCACTTCTTTGCGGGCTGCGTCGAGATCCATCTTCTGACGGGCGGCGAAGCGGGCGATGCGCTGCTCGTCGGTGCAGGTCACGACAACCAAGCGGTCAAAGCGCTTGGCGGCCCCGGCTTCGAGCAGCAAGGCGGCTTCCACGATTGCGATACCTTGCGGATCCTGCAGACTGACTGCGTGCATCCATTCGTCCTGGCTTCGAATAACGGCCGGGTGGACGATGCGGTTCAGTTCCTGGATACGGGAGACGCGGTCGCCTTCGGCCTCGGAATCTGGTCCGAACGCGACTTCCGCCAATTTGGCGCGATTTACGGTAGCGTCAGGGTTCAGAATTTCGCGGCCGAAGTGCCGAACGACTTCGTTGTACACGGGCTCGCCCGGCTGCATCAGCGAGTGGGCTATGCGATCAGCTTCCACCAGGTGAGCGCCCAATGCGACAAACATATTTCCCACCACCGACTTGCCGGAAGCAATTCCTCCGGTGAGGCCAACTTTCACCATAGGCTTTCGATCAGAACCATTCACTGCCGCGCAGAGAACACCGAGACAGACTATCGGTGTGACAATACTGGTACGCGGGTGCCGCGGCGCATCTTCGCGGCCTTTACCGTATTGAACATCAGCATCGCGATGGTTAGCGGACCGACGCCACCCGGGACGGGTGTGACGGCTCCGGCGACCGCGGCGACATTAGGATGAGCGTCGCCAATCAACGTCGACCCCTTCTTGCGAAAACTTTCTTCACGCTTGGCATTTCCGGCGAAGAACCGCTGGAACTCTGCCGGGTCGGTCACGGTGTTCATGCCGACGTCGATGACGGCTGCTCCGGGTTTGACGTAGTCGCGGTTGATCATGCCCGCGCGGCCAATGGCTGCGACCAGGATGTCGGCTCGGCGGCAGACTGCCGGAAGATCGTGCGTCTTGGAGTGGCATACGGTGACGGTTGCGTTGGCGTTGAGCAACAGCATCGCGGCGGGCTTACCGACGATGTCGCTGCGTCCCACGACAACCGCTTCCCTGCCGGCGACCGGAATGTTGCTGCGCTTCAGGATCTCCATCACTCCGGCAGGAGTGCATGGCACAAGTCCCGGACGCTGGGTTGAGAGATATCCCACATTCATGGGGTGAAATCCATCCACATCTTTGGCAGGGTCGACCGCGAGCAATACCTTCTTGGAGTCGACCTGTGGAGGCAGCGGCAGTTGCACCAGGATGCCGTCAATGTCGTCCCGGCGGTTGAGGTCTTCAATCTGTGCGAGCAAGTCGGCGGTGCTGATGGATTCGGCGGGCGCTAGCTTCTCGCTGTAGACGCCAACCTCTTCACAGGCTTTGACTTTGCCGCGAACGTAAATCTCGGAAGCAGGGTTATGGCCGACGAGCACGACTGCCAGGCCGGGACGAATTCCGGCGGAGGCCATGGTTTTCACTTCCGCAGCCACCTCGCTGCGGATTTCCTGCGCGATCAATGTTCCATCGAGAATGAGTGCAGACATTTCTTAAAATCTTACACCGCCTGGATAGGCGGCGCTTAGCGACGGGCGACGTCTTTGGGGGACGCTGTTCATCACGGCGGGAGCATGTCGTACAATGCCCAAGTCATGATTGCGAAAGAACTTCTGGAGATTCTGGTCTGTCCGGCGTGCAAGCAGGCACTCGATTACCGCCAAAATCCGGAAACCTTGAAGTGCACCCAATGCCACAGGGTTTACCCGGTGAAGGACAACATTCCAATCATGCTGATCGATGAGGCGACGATCGAGTCCTGAAGGGTGGGCTGGAAAGGCTTTTCATGTAGCGAGCCGTCATTCCCATCCAGACGTCCGGTGCGATCATTCGGAAGCTCAGGCAGTACCCTTCCACACGGCAGTTTCATTGGGTCGCTGGCGCGCCCCAACCTCGGACGAATGCCTCCGAGGCTACATTTCAGCTATTGGGATTTAAGACCTACGCACAGTTTTAATACTCTATTCATATTCCAGTAATACGATGCCCGGATGCCACAGGAGCCTCTGCACGTACAGGACATCGCCGGTGTGACGGATGGTCAGCGGGTATTGAAACTCACCGGACCGATCACAATCTCCAACTTTTTTGAATTCCAGTCACTGGTTCGGGGCAACACCTCGCGCCACCTGATCCTGGACTTCAGCGGTGTTCCCTACATCGATTCGGCGGGGATCGGCGCGCTGGTGGGCGCGTACGTCAACCATCACAAGGATGGGCGGAGCCTGGCCCTGGTCGGGGTGACGAGCCGGGTGCGCGATGCTTTGCAGGTGACACGGGTGGAGCAATTCTTTCAGTTCTATGAGTCGCAGGACGCCGCAGCGCTCGCCTCCACATAGACTCCTGCCAAGGAGTTCGTCGAACTCATTTGACGATGCCTGCCGACCTGCCGGCTGGAGCGGTGCAAATCATTTGTGGTTAGAGGTGTAATGCCCACGGGGCAGCAGCCACTATCTGTCGGGGATTGCTGGGAGCCGGCGTGGCTCCCCTTATTCCGAAGGGATTGACGGCTGTTGTAGACGCCGACCTGTCGGCCCTTCGTCGCTTTCGCTCCTTGGGGCGGCGAATGCGTCTGCCCTTGCATCGTCCCGACATGGGTTCTAGCCGGAAGGTAATGGTCACGGATTGGAGCTTGGGACGTTCGAAAACGACACAATGTGTCAGATTCGGGATTACTTCTAGGTACTTAGGGCATGCCGATCCCTCCCGGCAGGCTCAAGGCTGCCTCGCAACTTCCGATATTCATGGGGGTTAATAAATCCAGAGACGCCTTAGGGATCGTACCTAAGGCATAGGGTAAACACGGCAGTTCAATTGCATGCAACTTCAACAACTGCCGATGAGTCTAATGGGGTAAGCAGGACAAGAGGTCGGAATCGGAGGTGATGACGGCCATGGTGAACAAAGAGATGAATGACAAAGACAGATTCACGATGACGGAGCTGGCGGCGTTGAGAAACGACTTGCTGCAGGGTGGCATGATCGATTCCTTCGAAGCCGCGGAGCTTCTTCAGGTCTTCCTGATGGGTCGTGGGTATGGGGTTTCGCAAACGGCGGCGCTCGATGCAGCAGGCCGGGTGGAAATGGCCGGTTGCGCCCTGCCCGTCCTTCAATTCGAACTCGAGAATCTGGCTATGGTGATGTAGTTTTGCGGGCGGTGATCCCGCGGGCGCGATTTCAGGGGCTGGAGAAAATCCCCAGAGTGGTGAGTGGGAAATCGCAAGAACGGGGCGAAGTTTAACAAGTTTTTGACATCCTGGTACGCGATCGAAACACGACCCAACGAACCAGTTCCACAAAAGGAAAGCCGGGCAAACCAGCCCGGCTTTGTGGTTTTTAGGCAGCGATTCAGACCTGGCCGAGCACTTCGGCCTGTGCCAGTTAAATCCTCTTTGGACAGCGTACGGTACCTGGCCTTGAGACGCCCTGACTGACCGCGCTAGATAACTTTTCCGATTCGCTTCATTTCCTATCACGCCGCGTAAGAGCGGATCTCGGTTGTCTTCGTACTTACATGTTTGTCAGCCAACGTGTCCAAGAGCAGGAATTCATACCTTTCGCTTCGGCCCGGGGTTTATTCGTATCGCAGACTTTCGACTGGATCGAGTTGCGAGGCACGTGTGGCTGGCACGGTTCCGAAGATGATTCCGACGATGGACGAGACCAGGATGGCGATGATAGCCGACAGGCCGGAGATCGGGAAGCGATAGTCGGTGAAGAATCGCACTGAGTATGGCAAGGCCAGGCCGGTCACGATGCCGGCGACGCCACCGGTCAAGGAAATCAGGATGGCTTCCGCCATGAATTGAAAACGGATTTCTTTGTTGGTGGCGCCAATTGCCTTCCGGATGCCGATCTCACGGATACGCGAGGTCACCGTCGCCAGCATGATGTTCATGATGCCGATGCCGCTGACCAGCAACGTCACCAGAGCGACCAGCATAAGGATCACGGTGAGAGCGTCGGCAATCTTTCCGGCGACGGTCAGCAGTTGGGTCAGGTTTTGCACGCTGTAGACCGACTCGGCGCGATGCCGAGACTGCAAGACGCGTTTGATGGCGGCGGTGGCGGGCGCAACATCCTGCGGACTCGCGGCCGAAAAATAAATCTGGTATACAGCCGCGGTGGGCGTGAAGAAACGGCTGACCGTGTAGGGGATCAGCATGGTGTCTTCCTGAATCTCGGACTGTCCGAAGGTGTCGACGCTTTCCTTGAAGACGCCGACGACGGTAAACGGCAGACCGCCGCTCAGCTTGATGATCTGGCCGACAGCAGCGTAAGGCGTGCCGAAGAGGCGCTCCGCAAGTTGGGCGGTGATGACGCCAACCTTGTTGTGTCCCGCTGAATCCTGCGGATCGAAGAAACGTCCGGCCAGAACAACCAGATTGCGTACCCTGCGATATTCGGGATCGACGCCGAGGACGAGGATGTCGCGCTGCTTGCCTCCACCGACGCTGATGCGATCGTTGAGGGCCACGGTGGGAGATGCTGCCGCCACGGTCGGGAACCTGTTCGCGCACGGCCTTCACGTCATCGACGGTCATGGGGTCGGGCGTCGAGTCGATGCGCTGCAATCCGCCCTGGTAGTCGGCGTAGATCATATTGGCGCCGATGGATTGAATCTGGCGCAGGATGTACTGCTTCCCGGTGAGCCCGATGGTGACGACGAGAATCACGGACGCGGTGCCCACGGCCATCGCTAGCGAAGTCAGCGTGAATTGCAGCTTGTTGCTGGAAAAGGCGTCGTAAGCGAAGTTCAGGACTTCGCTAAGGCCAATTCTCAAGCGGCGTTGCGTTCTTATCGCCGAAGCGGTCGCGGTGGCCATTCTGGGTGATTAGATGTTAAACCGGGGTTGGAAGAACCTGCAATGAGTGGGGATCTTCGGGTGCGCGGACGGGACGTCCTTCTCGCGACAGCCGGCGAGACGCCGGCGCTACTTTGGTTTCGGCGCTGTGTTGTTCGACCGCGCGTGGGACGCCGGCACTTGTCGCTGCGCTCCAAGGGGCGGACGAATGCGTCCGCCCCTACACGAGCTAATTCGCCGCTTTGCTGACCTGGAAGGACGCTACCGTTACGGCGGCCAGGACCACTATTAGCGGGTCTACTGGACGGAAGTAGTAGGTTTCGGGATGCGAGATGTAGTACGGAAGCGGGAACACAACAAGCACGATGGCGAAGCGAATGGCTAGCGATGCATCGAGCTTCGAGACGCGCCAGAGGCCGATCAGTCCCAGCAGCGTCATGGTGCTGTTCAGAAAAATATTTGGCGGATCGAGCGGCTCTTCTTTCAGATAAGCGCGGTCGAAGCTCCAGTAGCCGGTCCACATGTAAATGATGCGGCGGAAGGTCATGTGGACGAACCAGGCCGGATGCTGCGCGATGTAGTCCTTGGCCTGATGGAGCTTGTGGTCCATGTAGGCGATCTCGCCGTCGCGTTCGTACTCCGAGAGTTCGGCGTCGTTGTGGTTGGGGTGCAGGCTGCTGTTGACCCAACGTTCGGAGTATCCGTTGTTGCCAATGTAGAGTTCGAGGCCGAAGCCGCTGCGCACGGGAATGAACTTGTGAAAGAGGAGATAGTTGCGCATGAGCCATGGCGACATCACGGCAAGCGCGGCGAGCGCTGCTGAGGCCATGGGGACAGCCCACGTTTCGCGCCTGCGAAGGCGACGGTACACCGACCAGAGCGCGAGCAGCGGAACGACCGAAAGGATGACGGGCTCCGTGAGTGCGGAGAAGCCGCCGAAGAGTCCGAAGAGAATCCAGTCACGCGTGCGTGAAGATTTTTCGAGGCGCCATGCGAACAAGAACAGGCAGGCGAGTTCAAGCGTGACCAGGGGCGTGGACCATGCCCAGTCTGCGCCGTAGTAGATGCCATAAGGAGAGAATGCCCATCCCCACCCAGCCCACTTGGCGATGCGATCTCCGAAGGCCTGCCGCGCGAGAAGGAATACGGGGATGCATGTCAGCGCTGAGAAAACGCTGTTCAATGACAACGCAGCGAGGATCGAGGATCTGGTTTCGATCCCGAAGACTTTGAAGATTCCTGCCAGCAGAAACGAATACACGGGCGGCAGCAGGGCCGATGAGCCCGTCTCGGCGAAGGGACTACCAAAGCCGTGCCCTGACGCGATCGAGCGTGCGATCAGGCCGAAGGCCCAGTGTTCGAGGACGAACGGATCCATCCAGTCGCGATAAACAAACGGGATGACGGCGAGGCGCACCGCCAGCGCGATGAGCACCATCCAGAGATACGTTGGAATGCGCGAGGAAGAGGATGGTGAGTTAGGCATTCTTGATGACTGGGACAGCTTGCTTTCGCGACCCTTTCCGCCGAGGCGAGGACCGGACGCCGACGCTACAGAGTGGTCAGTATAAATGGCAGACTTGTACTTCCTGGTTTGCGTACGGGCACTGCATGTCTTGGGATTGTGAATTCGCGGCATCTTTCGTCGAGAGGACGATCCAAGTCACGCCGAAGGTTTCTTTCAGGCGGCCGAAATCTTTGAGCTGAAAATTGCTCCAGTCGTTGAGTGCGGTTACTTCTTTGAGCCAGCGCGGAGCGAGGCTGGGGACCCGGGCAGCCATACCGCCATCTTTCTCGTAGTCGGCGAGGGCGCTGCGCTCGGCCAGCGCGCGAAATCCGTGGAACTCCTCGGCGGGAAGAGTTTCGTAGTGGGGATCGAGCGCGAAAAGCGCGTCCGGCGGCGTGTTCGCCCTGATCCAAGAAAAGGCTTGCAGCCACGGGTTCGCACGCTGTACCCATGGAAGTTCGAGGTGCGCCGATGCGGGATACATCTGGCGCTGGGCATAGAACATTCCCGCAACCAGTGGGACGAACAACAACAGCCAGCGATAAGCGCGGCGATCAAGGAAGTAGCGACCGATCAGGCCTCCGGCGAGCAAGAAGAAAAGAAGATACAGCAGGTGCAGGTAGCGCATCGGCTCGAAGGGCCGCAATCGCTCAAGGCCCGGGGGAAGCATGATCATCAAGCCGAAGATGGTTTGAAACGCACCGTACGAGAGCATCGCGTTGGTGAGGGGAACGATCTCGCAGTCGTTGTCCGGATCAGGGTGCGACTGCAGGTAGCGGCGAAACGCGAACAGCAGGATGATGGGGGCGATGACTCCGATCCATTCGTACCAATGCCATCGGCCCGGGAAATAGAAGCCGCGGGTGGAGGCGGCATGACGCCAAGCGTCTGACGCAGGCTCAAAGATCCATCCCAAGGGCACGATGCTGGCGGTCACCAGGGACACGGCCGGCTCACTTCCGAGTGGCTGGCGCATCCACCACCAGAGAAAGAAACAGAATGAGATTCCGAAGCAGGCCATTATGGCGTGGACTGCGAAAGCGAAGGCGAGCAGAACTCCCACGAGCCATAGGCGCCGATCGATCACGGCGACGATGGCAGCAAGGATCGCTGCCGTCGCTAGAGTACGCGGATGAAGATACTGGTCGGCGAGGTTGATGGCGATGCCGGGTAGCGGCATGGTAAGAAGCGCCCCTACGAGCGCCGTGGATGCCCAGTGAGATTCGGCAGCGGGAAAACAGCGGCGGGCGATCCGCCAACATCCGTGGAGAACGAAGAAGATCGCGATAAATTGCCACAGCAGAGATATCCACGCGAGCGGTAAGTGCGTTAAGCGCACTGAGGATGCAATCAGCTTGTCGAAGATTGTCGCCTGAAACTGCACGCGAAAGAAATCCGCGTCGTGGGGAAAGAGGCTGGGATTCAGGTTGCGTTTGATGGCAGCCAGATAGAACGAGTCATCTTCGAGCCCGGGGTGATATCCCATGATCGCCATCGCGACGAGGGTCAGGCATGCGAGCAACGCCAGGTTGCCGGGCGAGAACTCGCGCGTGCGAAATCGAAGAGGATTGTCTGGATTTTGTCGCATTCCAGTGGGGAATGCTGAGCCGGACACTAGACGGGATGCTCAGATTCCGTGTGAGGAGGAGCGTAATAGGTCTCGCGCTCGTCATCAAGTTTCCGTCCAATGTCGCTGAAGCGCGGGAGGTGAAGAAACCCGAATTTCTGCAATGCAAACTGGATCGTTGTGCCTAACACGCCGAAACCATATTTCACGCTGCGGCGGAAGTTGATCGACGAGGCCTCTTCGAAATACTTGGTTGGGCAGGAAACTTCTCCGATGCGAAATCCGAAGTGTACGCACTGCGCCAGCATCTGGTTATCGAAGACGAAGTCGTCCGAGTTCTCGAGCACCGGAAGTTCGGTGAGTACCTTGCGGCTAAAGGCACGATAGCCCGTGTGATATTCCGAAAGCTTCACGCCGAGAAACAAATTCTCAAACGCAGTAAGAGCGCGATTGGCAACGTATTTGTAGATCGGCATGCCCCCGAGGAGCGCGCGTCCGCCGATGATGCGTGATCCGAGGACCACGTCGTACACGTCATAGGCGACCATGCTCGCCATGGCCGTGATCAGCAGCGGAGTGTACTGGTAGTCGGGGTGCAGCATGATAACGACGTCAGCACCGGCTGCAAGAGCTTCGCGATAGCAGGTTTGCTGGTTGCGGCCGTATCCGTAATTGCGATCGTGACGGAAAACATGCAGGCCGAGACGCTGGGCGACCTTTGCGGTTTCGTCGCTGCTGTGATCGTCGACCAGAATGCGGATATCAGCGACCTCGGGAATCTCGGCTACGGTAGCTTCCAGAGTTTTTTCCGCGTTATACGCCGGCATTACTATCGCGATATGTTTGCCGTTAATCATGAGTTACTGCCTAACTAGTTTACCTGATGCTACGACATCGATCAGGATGTGCGACCCAGATTCGGCATTACCTTCGTTTTCTGGAACACTGCAATTGCGACACCTCAACAGAGCGGGCGCCGAGTGCCACAGAGCACAGCTTCCTCACTTCATGTTGTCGAGGATGGAGCCTACGATTCCTCCTACAACCCCGCCTTCTACTGTGTGGCGGGCGGCTTCGCGGGGGAGATATTTTTCGATGGCATGCGCGAGTTTCGCGATGGGGAGAGTTTGCAGCCAGACGCGGCCGGGTCCGGTGAGGGAGGCGAGGAAAAGACCGTCGCCGCCGAAGATCATGTTCTTGATGCCTGGGACCGTGGTGATCTGAAATGAAACCGATGCCTGGAATGCTCCGACATGGCCGGGATGAACGCGCAAATTCTCGCCAGGCTGAAGATCGCGGATGACGAGTTCTCCGGAAAGTTCCAGCCACGCGATTCCCTGTCCGGTGAGCCTTTGGAGAAGGAAGCCGTCGCCGCCGAAAATTCCTGCGCCGAGCGATTGCTGAAAACCCACGCCGATTTGAACCTGCGGAGTCGCGCACAGGAAGCCGTGACGGTGGATCATGTATTCGTGGCCTGGGGAAACTTCGACCGGAACGATATGTCCGGGAAGCTTGGTCGCGAAAGCGAGTTCGCCGGCGGCCCCGACCGCGCGATATTCGGTCATGAAGATCGATCCGCCGCCGGCAACGCGTTTGAGGACGCCGAAGAGGCCGCCGCCGCCGGCGAATTGCGTGTGCGTCGTCATCTGAATCGAACTGCCCATCCAGGAGAGTTCTCCGGCTTCAGAGATGATGGTCTCGTTTGGTTCGAGGCCGAATTCCAGGACGGGCATGGTGGTGCCGGTGATACGGCTTTGCATTGCGGATCTCCTGGGTGATTGGTTGCGGAAGAAAAGTATACATCGAGGGTTGTCAGGCGTCCCTACGGGATGGGTAGATTGACGAAGTCTGGGAGAAGAGCCAAGGCCTGAAGGCCGCATTCTTTCTGTATCATTTCGGCATCGCTGAAGCAATGCCCCGATACGAAGCTGCCCGGCGGCGTTGAAACGCCCGGCTATTTCCGGGAGTTGCCAGGGAACTCGCCTGCCTCGAGATCCTGCGCACGTATACACCTTGTGCGATTGAGGTCGCTAAAGGCGCGATCTTAATCTGGACGCCGCCTCGGTTCATCACTACTTGATTAGTCAGGCGGCGTTTGAGCGGGGAACTCCTGTGCGGGGAACGTGGGAGATTGGTTTTTCGTGGAGGAGCAACTCAGTGGCTTGGACTCGGCGGCTATTGTGGAACCAGCGTTGGACCACATTGTCGCACAGGAAATTCGCGATCGAGAGGATGCTCATGCCCTGGTGATGGGCCATCCAGGAGCGAACGACGCGGCAGTTGGAACGACGGACTTTATCGAGCGGTCCGAAGTCTGCGGCCTCGTAAAATCCGTAGGGGCCGAACCAGCCAAGACGATCCATGCGATGCAGATTGCGAAGGGCTTCGGTCGCGTTCACGGTTAATCCCAGGAACGTTGAGTAAGGAGAGATCACGAGCAGATCGAGCTCTCCCTTCGTCATCGCGAGTTGAGGCACTCCGAACGCGTGGTACTGGTAATTTCCGGATTCGTCGAGCTTGTAGTACGCCGATTCCGAAATGCCCCAAGGAACACCTTTGCGGCTGGCATAGGTTTGTTGGTAGTCCACGACGGCGATGCGGCTGCGGTCGAGCAAAGTGTTCGGATACGAGCGCATCCACAGCATCGGCATCAGGTACTCGAACATGGTTCCGGTCCAGGAACGGAGGACGGGGCTGCCATTGGCGAGCGTGTGAGTGCGTCCCATGCGGAACCAGGACTCCTGCTGGATGTCTTCTTTGGCGACGGCGGCAAAGACCGCGGTGCGCGACTCGGTGGCCAGCAAGTCATAGCACGCGGGCTCGAGTTTTCCAGTTTCGACGTTGAAGCCGACAGACATCAGCTTGCGGCGTGGATTGAGCAGGAAGCTGAACTCCATGGCATCGGCAAGCTTTTCGGCTTCGACTGCGACGGACCGCAGAGTTTCGATCAGACGAAGCGCATTCGCGCGAGCTTGCGGCAGGAGTCCTTGCAGCTTCTCGTACTGTCCTCGGTCGCCGCGAGCGACCGATGGCAACACGCGTTCCAGGCGGTTATGCAAGTCGTCGATGAAGAGTGGGAGCTGGCGCAGTGACGGCCTCTCTTCGAGTTCGGGACCAACCTTGATGTCGTTGCGAACGGATGCAAACTCCGGCAGCTCCCAGGGTGTGTAGGAACTGACCAACTCCTGAACCGCCAGCAGGCGAGTCCGCGTGGCTCGCTGAATTTTCTCGATCTCCTCCACCTGTTTCGGATCGGAGAGCGAAGAAGTTTCCGAGATATCTTCATCACACAGGGCGAGAAGGCTGGGCAGCCATTCTTTTGTCGCAAGCCCCTGCTCGCAGCGCGAGAGTTGACGGCGGGAGAAGCCCTTCAACTCCGACAGAATACGCAAATGATCGAGAAGACCTTCGGCCATGGATGGCTGCAGAAGCGGCTGCTTCATGCGGGTCAGCAATCCCTGCTGCAGCGTCCAGAGGGAGGCGACGAGGTTTCCACTATCGACCGATGAGACGAAGCGCGGCGTCAAGGGCTCGAGCGTGCGCGTGTCATACCAGTTGAGGATGTGGCCGCGAATCTTCGGAATGCGCGAAAGCGTCCCAAGACTACGCTGCGTCTGCACGGCGAGCTCTGGAAGGGTAAGGTACCCGAACTCGCAAGCGACCTGCTGCGCGTTCAAGAGCATGCCGAGGTTCGTGGGAGAGACTCGGGCAGCGACGGCCGCGGGCTCTTCTTGAACGTTATCGGGAATCAGCCAGTTGTGTTCCTCGGTGCAATAGTCCGCGTAGTAGCGCCAGGTGTGCAGCGCGGAGCGCCGGATAAAGAGAAGTTCTTTGCGCGGAAGTTCCTTGCGGGGAACGGCGGTCGGACGATTCAACCAGATCGAGACCAATTTGCTAGCCGCCCACAGCATGAGGATTGGCAATGCCACATAAAGAGAGCGCGGTTGCAGCCACCACACAAGCGCTCCCACGGCGATTGAGAGCAGCGGAATCCAGTTGAGATAACGGTCGGCCGGAGTCTGGCGGGTTGTCAGCTCGGCTTCCGCAGCGGTTTCCCACTCAAGCAGGCGTTCGCGCGTAAACGACTTCCTGACAATCGCACGCACCACGGCGTCGAGTGACAGCAATGTCTGGTGAGCGAGGAAGGTCAGAGTCAGCGTCGTCGTGATGATGTTGGTGAGCAACGCTTGCACTGCGTCACGGGCTAAGCTCAGCTTGTCTTCGACAACGGCTTTGATTACCCCGACGATGACCTGAAAGATCGCCGGAGTGAAGAGAAGGAATACGGTGGCCAACGTCCAGCGGACAGGGCGTATTCCGGGCGCGAGCCATCCGAAGACGAGAAGAATGAATGTCCCCGGCTCGACCAGGCTGCGGCGCAGGTTGTCGAGAATCTTCCAGCGCGAGATGAGCGAGATTGGATTCGAAACACGTGCACCCGCCTCGTCAGGAACGTCGGCGAGGAGCCATCCCGCAATCTGCCAATCGCCGCGTAGCCAGCGGTGCTTGCGGCGGTTGTAGGCGCTGTAGTGCGAAGGATAGTCTTCGATGACTTCGATATCGCTGGCTAGCCCGGCACGCGCGTACGCTCCCTCAATCAGATCGTGGCTGAGGAGTGAGTTGCGCGGGAACCGCTGATCGAGCACGCGGTGAACCGTGTCGACTTCATAGATGCCCTTACCGGTGAAGCTGCCTTCGCCGTATAGGTCCTGGTAGGCGTCGGAGACGGCGCGAGTATAGATGTCGAGCCCGGTCTGCCCGGCATAGATTGCGGCGAGACGAGATTTGACGGTGCTCAACACGCTGACGCCGACGCGGGGCTGAAGAATGCCGTAGCCAGCGACGACGATATTTTTCTCAGGATCGATGATCGCCTGATTCAGCGGGTGCGCGAGCGCGCCCACCATGCGTTGCGCCGATCCGCGGGGCAGCTCGGTATCGGAATCGAGCGTGATCACGAAGCGAACATTGGGGAGAATGGAGAGGTCGCCGATCTTGATCGGAAAGCTGTCGAATTCTCCGCGCAGGAACTTGTTCAGGTCAAGAAGCTTGCCACGCTTGCGTTCCCAGCCCATCCAACCCTTCTCGCGGGGGTTGTAGATGCGATGCCGGTGCAGCAGCATGAACGATCCCTTTTTGTGGTCGGCGTATTTCTCGTTCAGCTCCGTGATCAGCGATGAACAGAGCTCGATCAGCGGATTCTCTTCGCTGGCCCGGTGATCCGAATCGGCCAGGTCGGAGAGGAGCGCGAAATGAACGTTGGCATCGTGATTGCCGAGAAAACGGATCTCGAGATCTTCGATCAGGCCGTGGACCTGCTTTTCGTTCAGCAACAAAGTGGGCACAGCGACCAGCGTGAGGCAATCGGCTGGAATACCCTTGGAGAAATCGAGCTTCGGAAGAATCTCCGCCGGAAGCACCTCGGTGATGATGCTGTCGATGATCTGGATGGCGCACTGAGAACTGGGAAAGAGAAACAGCAACATCGAAAACAAGATCAGTCCCGGCGAACTGTCGCGCGTGGTGACGAACAACAAAATCGCGGTGATGATCGAGAGGGAGAGGATGGCGATGCCGGGAAGGAAAAACTCGTCCGGATTGTGCCAGAGCCATTCGCGGACTCGCTGAAGCACGGTGGCGCGCCAGGCAATGCGTTGCTGGAGCAGTTCGCGGCCTTCGCCCACAAGGTAATAGCCGATGTGGGATTCGCGGCGCGAGATGCGGGGATCGGGATAGTCACGCGCCTTCGCCTTTTTGGCGAGCTTCAGAGCCTCTTTCGCAACTTCGATTTCGGAAAAATCAGATCGCGCGGCGAGAACTGCGATTTTCTTGCGATAGAGCTGGCGGCTTTCGGGGTCCATGACGGCGTAAGCGCCGACGGGATCCTGACGGAGCACGTCGCCAAAAAGGATGAGAGGCTCAACCACTTCGCTCCATGTAGTCTGCGTGACTTCGCGCAAACTCTGGACACAGACGCCGACCTCAGGGGATTCGGCTTCGGGATGATCGATGGCTTTGCGGGCGCGGATCGCGATTTCTTCGAGCAGGACGAGCTTCAGTGCCGAACCAATGACCGTGAATTCACGCAATTCGAGCGGCGTTATTTCCTGAAACCCGCGGCAGAACGCGGCGAAGGTCTGTTCCTGAAAGTGGAACGAGGTTTCGCGGAAGTATCCCTGGGCGACGGCGATGACGCGAGGCTCAGTCTCGGCGGTGATGGTGCGAACGTGGGGTAAATTGCGAAGGAGTTTGTCGTCCCCGTGGAACGCGGCCGCTTCGGAGTAGACCAGAGAAGAATTGTCGCGAAGCCAGCGAGCATCGTCGGTCAGAACAGTTTTGGTGACGGACGAATCGAGCGAAGCGAGGATGGGGAAAATCTTGCTGCGCGTCTGACGGCTGCGCCGGGCGAAGATGTGAGACGAAGGAACGCGCGGCAGCCAGGAGATCTGTGATGCGGTTTTCGCTCCCGCGGCGGCAAGCGCCTGTTCTTCCGATGAAACTTCGCTCTTATCCCCGTTGACGACGTTGTCCCGGGTGATTTCGGTGATGACGGTTTGTGCGTTGGTTTCCAGCGGCATGGGGTCCCTTTTACCGATAACTCGCTGCCTGCAATTCGAACATCTCGGCGTAGCGACCGCCGAGATGAGTCAGTTCCTCGTGCTTTCCTTCTTCAGCAATACTTCCGTTTTCCAGCACCACGATGCGATCTGCCATACGAACGGTAGAGAAGCGATGCGAAATGAACAATGCCATCTTGTCTGTAGTTAACTCTGCAAAGCGCTGGAAGACTTCGAATTCGCTGCGCGCGTCGAGCGCGGCGGTCGGTTCGTCGAGAACGAGCACCTGGGCCTCGCGAAGATAAGCGCGAGCCAGAGCCACTTTCTGCCATTCGCCGCCTGAGAGATCGACGCCCCCTTCGAAGCGGCGGCCGAGCATCTGGTCGTAACCTTTGCCCAGGCGGCCGATGACTTCGTCCGCCATGCTCTTGTGCGCGGACGTGCGCAGCAGGGGAAGGTTGTCGATCTCCTCGATCTTCCCTACCGCAATATTTTCGCGAGCCGTCATTTCGTAGCGCATGAAGTCCTGGAAGATCACACCGATCTCTTTGTAGAGGCTCTCGAGATCGTACTCGCGGAGATCGACGCCATCGAGGAGGATCTGGCCTTCGGTAGGGTCGTAGAGGCGAGTGAGCAGTTTGACGATCGTGGTCTTGCCCTGCCCGTTTTCGCCGATCAGCGCGACACGCTCGCCGGGATGCAGATGAAAATTGAATTCGTGAAGAACGTTGCGCGAGCCCCCGGGATAGCGAAACGATACGTTGCGGAATTCGAAGCCGCGACGGATGGGCCTTGGAATCGGCAGGGCATCCGGCTTTGACCGGATCGTGGGCTGCATCTCGAGGAACGCCACCAGGTCTGTCAGGAAAAGGGCCTGATCGGCAATGCTCGAGACCGTCGAAAAAATCTGCTGGATGTTGGAGCCCGCCTGTTGAATGGCGGCCGTCAGGAACGTCAGGGAGCCGAGAGTAAGTGCTCCAGCGACGGTTCTGTAGATCACGTAGAGGTAGGCACCGTAGTAGCCCGCGGTGCCGATCAATGAAAGCGCGGAGCCAGCAACCAACTTGCGGCGGGCGAGACTGACGTCTTCGTCGTAAATCTGGTCCGAGAGGTGGGTAAAGCGCGCGGTCAGAAAGTCTTTCAGGCCGAAAAGCTTGAGCTCTTTCGCAGCCTCTTTGCTGCCGCCGAGTACGCGGAGGTAGTCGAGCTGGCGGCGGATGGGCGTTTGGCGGAAGTTTTTGGCGTATCCCAGAAAAGCGAAATGGCTTTCGCCAAGGAACGCGGGGATAACGCCAGCGACAAGCACCAGCATGAGCCAGGGAGAGAACAAGACAATCGAAACGGAAAAGGCGACCGCAGTAACGACTTGCTGGATCAGGCGGCCGATGGACTGGATCATGCCCAGACGGTCGGTGGCCTGCACGCGCGCCCGCTCAAGCCGGTCGTAGAAAACTGGATCTTCGTAAGCGAGCAGATCGAGTCCCGCGGCATGCTTCATGACCTGGATGCTCACGTGGCGCATGTAATTTTCCGCGAGCAGGGAGTCGAGGTAATCGCCGACCCGGCCCACGGTACCGGCCAAGACAGCTAACGCGAATTCCAAAGCGACCAGATACCACAGACGGGTCGGGACCGGCTGGTGCGTAGTGACCACGCGATAGACGGTGTCGATGATGAGCTTGCCGCCAACCCAGGCGATGGCGAGCGGAAGGAGCGAGGCGACCAGGCGGAACAAAACCCCCAATGTGACCACGGTCCCGCCCGAGTCCCACACGATTCGAAGGACAACCGGAACATTGCGCAGGGCGCCAAATCGTTCACGCCAACTGCTCAAGAAGGTTCGCCGATCAGGCATTGGGTTAAAGCCTTTAGTTTCAACCGCTTAATTTTACCTAGAGTTCCCCCAGGGGACAACGTCGCGGTTGAGCTCCAGCGACTGGAGGTTCACCGAATATACACTGGAAATCTGCGACTTGGAACGGCTTCTTTGATGAAAGATTGGGACTTACGGTTGGTGTGCAAAGCCGGTAACAGGCGGAAGAACGATCAATATTTGACGAAACCGGCGCGTTGCATTCCGAGTTGAGCCTCAGGCGTCTTCATGAAGGTCTCCCAGACGAATCCCGTCCTCAGATTTTCGGCCATCAACATGGTGATTCCGGTGTCAATCGCGATCACATCGTGGTCATACCAGTTTTTCAGCGGATTGAAGGCGTTCACGAATCCATACTTGCTCCAGGCAGAACCGTACCGGTTGCGGATGTTCTTTAGAACACGCAACGTTTGTTGCGGAAGGAAGGTTAACGAGCCGCCAGTAGCGCTCGGAGTAATGGTGCCATCAATGGGACCGACGGCGGGGGGGCCTCCCCAGACAACGTAGCCGGATTGGGAGTCGGACGCGGTGATTCCCCACAGATCTTCGCTGTAGTCGGAGAACTGTTTGCCGAGTTCAAGGCAAAAGCGGCGATGCACTTCGGTGGCAGTGATGGAATTCTGATAGTAGTCGGCGAACTTGTCGCGCTTGCCGCGGAAATCGAACCACGCCTGGGAATATTGGTGGACGAATAGCGGCGCGAACGATCCGATGTAGCGAAGCCCGTCGTATTCAAATGTCAGGCGCTTCCATGCATTCCAAGCCTCAGCCTTGAGGGGATGAGTGGGAGATCCCATGCCGAGCAGGTACATCATCATCAGTTCGCTGTAGTAATCCCAGCGCGAAGCAAGGAATCCGACCTCGGGAGTCCATCCGTGGGAAAGCAACGAGGTGTCTTCGGAGAGCCATGTCCACTCAACACGGCCGAAGATGAGGTCGGCGAGTTGCGTGACAGCGGAGTGCTTGAAGTGCTGGCGGCAAGTCAGGACTCCGCAAAGCAGAATCGCAGTGTCGACCGATGAGATTTCAGATTCCCAGACACGCTCGCCCGTGTTGATATTGGCCCAGTGATAGAAAAACCCGCGATGCTGCGGGAGTTTTTTCCACAAGAAGTTCAGCGTCGTAAAGATACGTTCAAGGGCAGCAGTGCGCGTTACGAAGCCGCGTTTTTCTGCGATGCATAGCGCGGTGAGGCCAAATCCGGTGGCAGCGATGCTGGCGACAACGCCCGGCGTGTTGCCGCGGAGATCGCATCGATCCTGCACCATGCCAGTCTTCGGATTCTGTTGCTCCCAGAAATAAAGGTAGCTGGCATTTTCAAGTTCGTTCAGGAATTGATCATCTTCGGGCGTCAACGTGTACGGGCCCGGCGGCTGAAACTGTGAGGAGGCTGGCTGTGTGGAACTTTGGGACAAGCCGCTACGCGCGAGGGGCAGACACAAGCCCGCCCCCAAAAGTTGTCGCATCAACTGGCGACGGGACAGTTCGTTGGAAAAATTCTTTGTCATCCGCGTCGTTTTATTTTCAGGCAAACTTCGAGCGCAAGACGGCATTCATACAGATGCGCGGTACGGCTTACTGGATGCCGAAATGCATTTCCTCTGCGCATGGCGACCGTTGCTTAAATTACCATCATTCATTAACTTAAATCAGAAGTTCTGCGTGAAATTGTGACATTGAAACGCACTCTTGGCTGGGGAATTGCCCTACTCATTATTGCCGGCATTGGGACCGGGACGTACTTCTACGTCCGCTGGCGCAGCCACAGGATCATCGTGCTGCAGGGCGCGGCGATGGTGAAGGATACTGACGTCCACAAGCAACGTCCCATCGCGGGCGTGCAGATTACAGCGATCGACAGCCTGCAGATTCAAACGGTGAAGTCCGATTCGTCAGGTCTGTTCCTCATTCCGCTGCACGAAGGCACGAAGCGCGGGCAGCCCATCGCGCTGCAATTTCGTCATCCTGATTATTTTCTGATGGATGTTCAGGAGTACGTCGGCGACAAACTCTACGTCGTACACCTGGTCCCGCGAACGACACCCGTGGTAAATGACAAGAAACCTCCAACAATCGTCGGAAATGTGACGGTACGTTACTCGGTCAAGACAACGACCGACGTGAATATCGGCAGCGGGGTCAAGATATTCGAAGTGGAAAACCAGGGGAACGTACCTTGCCGCAATCAGCACCCGTGCTCACCTGACGGAAAGTGGAAGGCGACGGTTGGTACGGCATTTCTCGATGCCGGTGCGGGCAATGAATTCCGCGATGCGCGCGTTTCGTGCATTGCAGGTCCCTGTCCTTTTACAAAGATCGATTCGGAGCGGTCGTCGAAAGGCGGTCAGATCATTACGGTGGACGCCCGCAACTGGTCAGAAACGGCAACATTTCTCATCGAAGCGGAAGTGTTACACACGATGCCGACTTCGGCGGCGCACGAATTTTTCCCGGTTATCTTTGGACGCGAGTTGAGCTTCACGTTGCCGGCAACCGTCGAGGGCGTAACCGTAGAAGCGGACATCGATCAGCAAAGGGTCTTCTTCCCACTTGGGCCATCGCTGATTTTGAGCTGGGCGAACTGCAGCGCCAGCGAAAATCCTGACCGCACCCGCGTCTTCCGATGCGAGCTCAAGCCGGGATTTCAGTTCCACTAAGCGTTGATTTTATTTGCCCCAAGAAAATAGCGGGTTCGGAAGAGTTTATTTTCTCGCGAGCCGATCGGCTTCTTTTCTTTCGTTGGCTGCCTCCGCTGTCTTTCCCAACTGCGTAAAAGCCTGCGCCATCTCTGAGTGCGGTTGCGGCTCCTGCGGGCGGAGCTTCGCGGCCTCATTCAGATAATTCAGCGCTGCGGAGTATTGCCTGGCCTGCTGGCTTTTTTCGGCGAGCTTCAGACTGAGGAAGTAAAGCGAGTCGGCAGTTCCGGCGTCCTGCGGGTTCAATTCCTGCGCGTGCTTCAGGACATCGAAAGCCTTCTCTTCGTCATCGAGCTTGAGCAGCGTGGCTCCGTAGAGCGCGTTCAGCGGAAAGAGATCCGGCCAGCGCTTAAGGGCATGCTCGAGGGGCAGGCTTGCATCGGCGAAGCGATTCATCTGAAAGTAGGCGAGGGACAGGTTGTACTGAACCTGTGGGGAATGAGGCGACAGCTCCGCGGCGCGCTGAAAGGGCTTGAGTGCGGCCTCGAAATCCTTGTGCTGAGCGAAGATCATGCCTAGCGACGTCAGCCGATCAGCATCGTCATCATGGTAGAGCTTGTCGCAAACCGCGCGCGCATCTTCACGGCTTCCCTTCTCCAGTTTCTCGCCACACTCGGTGCGAAGCTGAGCTTCGCTGTCATCCTGGCGGCGAAGGTCGGATGAAAGCGCCAGCGATTTCTTTGCTTCACCCTCGCGGCCCTGCTTGCGATAGACCAGTCCGAGTTGATACGGGGCACGCGAGTCGCGAGGATTGAGTTGAGCGGCTTCCTTGAGAAATTTTTCGGCCTTTGGAAGATCGTTCTGCTTGAGATATGCGAATCCGAGGTAGTAGGCCGTGTCAGGAAAAGGCGGTTTGGAGATTGCGAAACTGAAATTCCTGATTGCGCTTGCAAAGTCGAGGTCGTCGATATCCAGGCGGCCTAGATAGTACGAGACGTTGGGATGATCTCCTGTGTGCTTGCGCACTTCTTCAAATTCTCTGCGAGCCTCAGCCGGCTTGTGCTGCTCGAAGAGAGCGACCGCGAGAGGAAATTGCGCGCGCAGAACAAGCGAAGAATCAAGGGCGAGTGCGGCACGAAATTCCTCGACCGCAGTTTCGTAACGGTCTTGCTTCAAGGCGTCGTAACCCCTGCCAAGGTGGGCTTCCGCGGTGTCAAACGAGCCTGGCTGCTGGGAAGGAACTGACTGTGCGCACACTGGCAAGGATCCGATGCAACTCATGAGCGCGAATGTCAGAAGTGTAGATCGCAGCATGGTTCCTAGGTCGAAGCGTTCCGGAGATGTAGAGATTATAGCTGCGGGATGTGAGCGAATCGTCTCTGCGGAGAATCAGAACTAGGGGATTGAGAGGATGTAACTAGTAGCTGGAACTCTGCGATGGCTGAGCGGTGTTGCCGCCGAGAAGTTCCTGCATGATTCGAACTCCGGAACTCGTTCCCACTAGATCGGCGCCGGCTTCGAGCAGATCGCGCACCTGCTGCGCGGTCTTGATCCCACCCGATGCTTTGACCTTGATGTTTGGCGGCGCGAGACGCCGGAGGTAGCGCATATCGTCGGGCGTGGCGACATCAACCGCTCCGCCGCTGGCGTTCTTCAAGTAGGACACTCCCGCTTCGACGCTCAAATCAATTGCGCGTTTGCGTTGCTGGTCGTTCAGCAGCGGGAGTTCGAGCATGATTTTTACGGGAACGCTTCCCGCCGCGCGAACGACTCCGGAGACGTCGTCGAAGTATTCCTTTTCCATGCCAGAGAGGAGGAAGCCTACATTGGGCATGAGGTCGATTTCCTGCGCGCCTTCTACGACGAGTTGACTGGTTTCGCAGGCTTTTCCCGCGCTGGTCATTGTTCCATACGGAAAGTCGACGAAAGAAGCTACGCGGATGTTGGTGCCCTCAAGGCGCTGCGCCGTTTTTTTCACCCACGCAGGAGCGACCATGGCCGCGTGGAATTTGTATTTCAGACATTCGGCGATATGAGTTTCCCAGAGTGATTCTGTCAGGACATTCGAGATCAACGTGTGTTGGATCCGACTCGCTAGAGCGGCGGCTTCGTCCTTGGGCGAATGAGAGTCGGGTTGCGGCGCTTTGATGGTCACGAAATTCCTGTTTAGCCGGCCGTCAGCTCTTCGTGCTCGTCAGCAGCTTTGCGGATTCAGACAACCACTCCGGCACGGCGATTTTCTGCGTGTCACAGAATTCGGCGACTTCGTGAACGCGCGGGAGCGATGGGATCACTCCTTCTTTGGTCACCGCCATGGCGCCCGTGATCGTCGCAAAGGTGATGGCACTATCGATACTTTCACCATGTGCCAGCGCAACCGCGAGTCCCGCATTGAAGGCATCGCCCGCGCCAGTTGTATCCGCAGGTCGAACCTTGATCGCGGGAAAAAAGTTTTCGGAGGAGTGGTTGACGAGCAACGCACCTTTTTCTCCGAGCGTCATGACGATATTTTTCACGCCGCTGCGAAGAAGGTCGCGCGCGATTTCTATCGGATCTGTCGGAGCATCGGGAGAGCGTCCCGTAAGCACTTTTGCTTCTGATTCGTTCGGAGTCAGGACGTCAACGAGAGCGAGGATAGCTGGGCTCAAAGCGCGCACTGGCGCGGGATTCAGGATCGTGGTCGCACCCGCCGAGCGCGCTTGTTTCAGGGCACTTTCGGCGGCATCGACGGGAATCTCCAATTGCGTCAGAAGAACGGTCGCCGATTGGCAAGCGGAGGCCGATTGGGAAACATCCGCGGCCGTGAGACGTTCGTTGGCGCCGGGATCGAGCACGATCGAATTTTGTCCCGACTCCGCTTCGACAACGATGAAGCCGACTCCAGTAGAAGTTTCGTGACATCGGCTGACGCAAGTGACATCGATGCCTTCATCGCGAAAGAGATTGAGCGCCAAATCCCCGAATGCATCGTTTCCGATCTTCGCAACGAAATCGACTTGTGCGCCGAGGCGGGCGCAACCGACTGCCTGGTTCGAGCCCTTTCCGCCGAAGTCCACGCGGTAGCCCGAACCGAGCAGAGTTTCGCCCGGTCCGGGAATACGCGTGACCTTCATGGTGAGGCCAGTGGCGTAGCTTCCGACCACGACGATGCGATGAGGCAAGAAATCTCCGAGTTGTGCATCCCAGGACTTTGTGGCGCCACCATTCTAGTGCGTTATTTTGGAGTTCGGGATTTTTCGTAGGGCGGTCACGTTCCACGACGCAGAAGGTGGTGCAGCCTGCTTGCTGGAACCTGGGTGAAAAATGTTCTGTCCAGCAATTACGGCGTGACGACACGCGTCGTCCTTGGGTAGAGTGTTTACCGACCGATTCAGCGCCGGCACCGGCGTGGAGGCAATTTGAGACATACAGGCTCGTCCCAGGTTATTCGTTTCATCGTTGTAATCGCCATCTTGATGAAAGCTGGGGTTGCCGCAGCGCAGTCCAATGCGCCTGCACCTGCTAAGAAGAGCGCGAGTGCGGCCGTAGATATTCCAATTCCGGACATTCCATACACGAAGTTCATGTTGCCGAACGGGCTGACTGTGCTCGTCCACGAGGATCACAAGATTCCGATCGTTGCGGTGAACACGTGGTATCACGTGGGCTCGAAGAATGAAAAGCTCGGCAAGACCGGATTCGCTCACCTCTTCGAGCACCTGATGTTCAGCGGCAGTGACGACTTCAATCACACTTACCTCAATGCGATGGAGAAGGTTGGCGCCACGAACCTGAACGGCACGACGAACAACGATCGCACAAATTATTTCGAGAATGTTCCCACCTCGATGCTCGACTACGCGCTGTTCGCCGAGAGCGACCGCATGGGACATCTGCTGGGAGTCCTGGATCAGAAGAAACTCGACCTTCAGCGCGGCGTGGTGCAGAACGAAAAGCGCCAGAGTGAGAACCAGCCATACGGCGTCACCGAGGAACTGATTGTCGAGAACACATATCCCGCCGGACACCCGTATTCATGGACGGTAATCGGGGCGATGAAGGATCTGGATGCGGCATCGATGACGGACGTGCAGGACTGGTTCAAGACTTATTACGGCCCGAACAACGTCACCGTCGTGGTTGCAGGAGACATTACACCGTCCATTGCGCGCGAGAAGGTTGAGAAATACTACGGGGAAATTCCCGCGGGACCACCGATCGCGAAACAGGAAGCGTGGATCGCCAAACGTACGGGCACACATCGCGGGTGGGTGCAAGACCGCGTCCCTCAGGCCCGACTTTACCGGATCTGGAATGTGCCTTACTTCGGCTCACCGGAAGAGGTGCAACTGGATATCGCGGCACTTATTCTCGGCCGCGGCAAGACCTCGCGGCTCTACAAGCGGCTTGTTTATAAGGATCAGATTGCAACCAGCGCCACGGCGTCCGATGGCACCAACGAGATCGGCGGGCAGTTTGATTTCACACTCACTGCAAATCCCGGTGGTGATCTCGCGAAGGTAGAAAAGGCAGCGGACGAGGAACTGCAAAACTTTCTGAAGAATGGGCCCACTGAGTCGGAACTGCAGATTGCGAAGACGCAAATTCTTGGAAACTACGCGCGCATCGTGGAGCGCATCGGCGGCTTTGGCGGGAAGAGCGACTTGCTGGCACGCTGCCAGACCTACCGGGGAAATCCGGATTGCTATAAGGACTACCTCAAGGGTGTGAAGGCCGCCACTGCTGCGAGCGTGAGAAAGACCGCCAATGACTGGTTGAGCGATGGCGACTACGTTCTCGAAGTTCAGCCGTATCCGACAAATCTGAAAACCGGAACCAAGATTGACCGGTCGAAGGAACCGGCAGCAGGAGGTCCGGAGTCGCTGAGCCTGCCTCCGTTACAGAAAAGCAAATTGAGTAACGGCCTGAATCTGGTGCTGGCCGAACGGCATACGGCTCCGGTGGTGAACTTCTCGCTGATGGTGGACAGTGGATACGCCGCTGATCCGTCGAGCGCGCCGGGCACCGCGAGCTTTACGCAGCGCATGCTTGAAGAAGGCACACCGACTCGTGATTCGCTGAAGATCGGTGAAGAGTTCGAATCGCTCAGCGCCAACTTCAGCGCCACGTCGAACCTGGACTGGTGTCTCGTCAACCTGAACACGTTGAAGAGCACGATGGACCGGTCTCTGGATATCTACGCCGATCTCATCCAGCATCCGGCGTTTCCGCAGAAGGAGTTCGCCCGCTTGCAGAAGGAGCGCATTGCGGTCATCCAGCGAGAGAAGGTCACTCCGCAGCAGATGGCGCTGCGCGTAGTTCCTGCATTGCTGTACGGCAAGGGACATCCATATGCGGTTCCATTTACTGGAACGGGGACGGAAGTAAGCGTCGGGAAGATGACGCGAGAGGATCTCGCCAAGTTTCACGAGACCTGGTTCAGGCCGAACAACGCGACATTGTTGATCGTGGGCGACACCACGCTTCAGGAGATCAAGCCGAAACTCGAGCGGCTACTCTCGACGTGGAAATCCGGTGACGTTCCCAAGAAATCGACTCCTGTGGTGGCGCAACCGGAGAAAGATGTGATTTACCTGATCGACCGTCCGGGCTCGGGACAGAGCGTGATCTTCGGAGCACAGTTGGCTCCCGCGCAGAACGATCCGAATGCGTTGGCGCTGCAGTTGGTGAACGGAATCTTCGGCGGCAAGTTCAGCTCGCGCATCAATCTGAATCTCCGCGAAGACAAGCATTGGTCCTACGGAGTGCGCACCGTCCTTCCGGCGGCCCGCAGCCAGCGACCCTACGTCAGCATTTCCGCGGTGCAAACGGACAAGACGAAGGAGTCCATGATTGAACTAGTGAAGGAATATAAGAATATTGCCGGAGAAAAACCCATCACTGGGGAGGAACTTAAAGACGAGCAGGGTAATACGACTCTGGCGCTGCCTGGCTCGTTCGAGACCGACCAACAGCTAAGCGGGGCCTACGGGAACATCCTGCAATATGGGTTGCCGGAGGACTACTACAACACGTTGACGCAAAAAGCGCTAGCGATCACACCCGAGAGCGCGAACGGGATCGCGAAGAAATATATCCAGCCGGATCATCTTGTCTGGGTCGTTGTAGGCGACATGGCGAAGGTGGAAGGCGGAGTGCGGGAACTCAATCTCGGCGAGGTGCACAAAATTGATGCGGATGGCAATCCGGTGCAGTAGACATCAGGCTCGCAGATGATTGAGAACTATGAGTGCTGTCAGGTGAAAAACGGCGCTTAAGCACTAGCGAACCGATGCTATGGCGAGCGTAAACAGTACTGCAGCTACGGCCAGTACGATACGCTCAAGAATCTCGGGCATGGGAATCTCCAAACCAATCGATACTGCTTAACACTATCGTGGTGTTAAGCGGCGAATCGTTTCAAGAAATCGAATTGGGATGGAGGATCGCCGCAAGGTAGGCTGGGCTTTGAAACCGCAGGATAGTAAATAGGGCCGGATCTATACCGGCCCCGTGGTGAGGTCTAATCGGATTAAGCCGCTGGAATCTTCAATTGTTGTCCAACCTGAATCTTGTCCGGATTGGAGATATCGTTGGCTTGGGCAATCTTGGTGTACTGGTTCGCATTG
Source organism: uncultured Acidobacteriota bacterium (assembly GCA_963820895.1). Classification (GTDB taxonomy): domain Bacteria; phylum Acidobacteriota; class Terriglobia; order Terriglobales; family Acidobacteriaceae; genus Sulfotelmatobacter. Next base: position 305,712 of record CAWGBW010000004.1, on the reverse strand, counting down.
CCGTAAAAAGATTTGCTGATATTCGACAGATTGTCGCCGGACTTCACCACGTACATGGTTCCGGATCCAACGGAAATGCTGTGCTGCAGGTCTGAGAAGGTGGCGTCGATTTTCTTTATCTCGTCCCATGCGCGGTCCTTCAAATACTCCGTCGGCGCAGATGCCGCCAACACAACCTTACCGTTTTCCACATGGAAGTGTTCGACCTGAAATCCGTTGTGTGACATGAAATCCGCGACAGGCTGATACTTGTTTTTCAAATCTTCATCAGACATAGGGTGAGACTCCTTTTTGGAGAATACGAAGAAGGCGTGGATCAAGTCTGCGCTTGGCTGGAGAGGTTGTCAAAGGCAGGCCGCGCCTGGCCGCTCAGCAGGTTGCCGACGCCGTTTGAATTCTGATCAAGCTGGATTTGTGGACGGATCGACGAACATGGAGATTTCCAGATGAATCTAGAGGGATGCCACGAGATGGATTTGCCATTGGGATTCCGGAGCAATCCCTTTTCCAGGAGCCAACTGATGGCTAAACGACGTTTGTGAGACGGATCGATGATGTTCAAGTGCTGACCATCTTCAAGGTATCGCTGAAAGGCGTCGTGAATTTCGTTGAGGTGACGGTTCAGTGTCGCCTCGTCTTCCGCAACGCCGCCCATCCTCATGCATAACAAGACCACATGGTAGTAGGCGGGCGTGATATCCAGGCCGACGACTCTCTCCCTGCGGACAATGAACCTCTTGGTGCAATCGACAAGATCTTTGAGGAGGAAATAGTCGCCTGCGGCGCATTGGTCCAAAAGCTTGGGCAGCGGCTGTCTTATGCTTTTGTCGAGGTAAACGAAGCCTACCTCCCAAAACAGTCGGCCAATCTCATCCTGAAAACTTCCGATCTTGATCTTGATCTTCTGCGATTGCCTGGCGTCGTACAGACGCACGAGAACATTCATACTGACGAGGTCGAGGGAGGATGTCGGCTGCGACAGGTTCAAATTCGTAGTGATGTAAGGGTACTGGCTCCTGATTTCGCTGGTGATCGGGATCAATTCCTCCTGCAGTTCGGCAGGTGATGGCAAGAATGGATACGGATGATCGTTCGCCACACGAAAACTGGCAAGTCTTTCGTTCAGTGTGTTGCGAGAAACATTCGAAGAAAGCAAGTCCAAGGAACGGAGTGATTTGGTGAGATTGGATTCTTCCAGAATGTTGCCCGGATCCGAGGCGTAGTACTCGGCCATCGCCAAAAACCATCGGCTGTTCCCACGCGACAGAGGTCCGTCAGCGAGCTTGCTCATTTCTGAATACCCGGCATTCATCGTTTCGCCTGATTGCCAATCTCATTCATCGCAAGATGCTGCAGATCGGCTTCCGGCATAGATTCCTTGTAGTCCATGTGAATTGCCAACGTTCCGGAGAATCCTTTCGCTGCTGTGCTCGATCCGGGCGAAGCATTCGACTTGGTGAGAAGAAAGTGTCCGGCTTGCGCGACGACCGGCAAATTGCCGGGCTTCTTATCGCTGTAGTGAACCTCGACCGCGAGGTTGTCGCGAAGGGCGGCATGAGCGCCGGTTCGGAGTGCGTTAATTTCGTCCGGACGGAGGTTTGCAACATCGTTCGCCGCACACTTGCCCATCGAGAATCGCGTCTTCATAAAATTGACCGGGTCTTCTCCGAGCGCAGTCAGATGGTCTCGTTGAGCCGGGCCTGGGGAAGCCGACAATAGTTCTGTTGCTTTGTCTGCGCCCCACAACGGCGCTCTTCCAGTATTGGTTTCACTCAAACTGTGCGCCTTCGCGGTCAGGCCACTCTGGATAAAGCTTTTTACCAGAGGATCTCCGGCTGGGGCCGCATCTGAATGCGATGTGGCGGATTGGCCCAGCGCGCCGATTTCGGAGTTCGCAACCGGCACGGCAGGAGAATGATTTTGCGGAAGATTGATGTCCTGCCCCACCGTGAGTTTGGTGGGATCGGGAATCTGAGGATTTGCAGCCGCGAGATTAGTTGGATCCTCGCCCAGTCTTTTCGCGACTTGCGACAGGTCGCTTTCCCCGACTTGCACGGTGGCCACCGGGCCTTGCGCCACATCGTGGAGGATTTTCTCAATGCCGCTACCAAGGCCATCAATCGCCATTTCTGCCTCCGTCGATTCGTTATTTCGACCGCAGTCCTTGAGAACTTATCGGTTGCGCTGGAGCAAAGTTGCTAGGCGGGTGAATGGATGGGAGGCCCCGTGAATTAATCCTGTCGGTACCGATGTGGCTTGGATGGGGCTTGGATTGGCAGGGACGGCACCCAATTTTCAGGTTGCCATTGTCATCGATCCACCTAAGAATCGTGGCGGTCGGCGTGGAGCTTGTTGAGCATCGGCGGCATCCAGTTCAGCTTTTCAGTGAGCCACGCGGCGGAGGCAAGGGTGGTTCCGCGCCGTCTTTCGGCCCGACCTGCATCAGCTCGATGATCATCGAATACAGGTGATTCCGAGTCTCCACTCTTACTCCGGCGCGAGTAATGTAGCGAATCACTATGTCCATGCCGGATCCAGCGGGCCTGAGATTGACCGACGGCATGGCGCTAAACTGTGGCGACCCTTCTTCGTGCGTCACCCTTTTCCACTCCCCTTCGGCCATTTTTGCATCGGCTTCGGTTGCTTTCACCGTGGCTTCGTAAATCCCCTTGATCAGAGCGTGAACAGCGGTTCCGGGAGGAACAGTTAACTTGATCTCATCCCACATCCACTGTCCTACGGTGGAGAAGTTGAAATATTTGCCGCGTATGGCATAGCCATTTAAGAAAGAGACTCGTCTCCCCGTGGGATGACCAGTGGCAGTCCAGTTTCCCGTCTCAAGCAGCCAGGTGCGGAACAGGCCGAGCTGTACCACTTCGCCGCCGACACCATCGATCTCGATCCAGTCTCGAACCCTGACGCCGTTTGGCCCCATCAGAACGAACCAGCCGCAGAACGCCAGGATGAAATCCTGAAATACCACGGTGAGTCCAGCAGTCGCCAACCCCAGAATCGTTGGCATCTGCTGGGGCACGCCGAAGATGACCAGAAGGATCAGCAGGAGACCGACCAATTGCGTGCCAAGATTTAGAACTGTTTTCAACGTCTGCTTCTGGCGCGGATCGCGAATCACTCTCTCCAGCGCCAGTTGCAGCGCCCATCCTGCGAGGATCACGAGCATGCAGATCGCTGCAATCAGAGCGAGGGATTGCAAGATAAGGTGAACTACAATCTTCCGCTGTATTTCGACTTGCTTTCCCCATCGCTGGTAGAGTGCGACGAGTTGCTGTTGCGCGCCCAGACGATCGTTGAGAATGCTCTGGATGTTTTGCTGAGCGCTGATCTGGCGGAGCCGGTCGATGCGATCGGAATTTGATTCTCCGGCCGGTTTATTTCCAAGGGCGGCGACTTCTGTCTTCAGACCTTCCTGATCTCCAGTGAGCGCTCCCACGTCGGCCTTGGCCAACTGTTCCGCCTGCGCAACCAGTTGCTTCCTGTTGCGCAGGGATCGCCACGTCGTCAACTGCTGCGCCAACGTCTTGTACTGATCGGCTGAGGCAACGGCAGTTTGCCCGTCGTCGTTGGAAGCGTTATCCCTGTACTGCTTCATGGCGGCCTGGCGCGCCGCAAGTTCCTCCTGAAGCTTGACCCGCTGATCGCCGCTTTCGCGGGCGAAGTCTTCGATGGAATCGGCCAGCTCGCTCTGGTCGAGGCCAAGCTGTGCCTTCGCAATCTCCAGGTCGCTGTCATTCGAAGCTGCACCTGTCGGCTTTGCGCCCGCCCCGGCACTGAGTGAATCCACCCGAGCCTGATCGTTCTTGATGGTTTCCTGAAGTTCGGTGACCCTTTTCTGCAAGGCCAACGCCTTCGCGCTGAGAGTTGGTTTCGCAAGGCTCGCCTGCCTTAGGGACTGCGAGAAGGCCTGATCGACTTCGTGATCCGCAAGCCGTTCGGCGTCACGGGCGAGTTCCTTTTCCTCGGCGGACTGAGCCAGAACAGCGAGAGTTGCCGCTGTCTGCCATGGCCGCTGATCAACAACTCCGCGCGGCACATAGGCTCCCGTCCAGTCGCCTTTTCTGACTTGCAGGAACGGAAGGTACTCCATCACCCCCCGAGTCATAAACGCGCCTGCCAGAGTGACGACCAGCACAACCATAATGATCAGCACGATCACCACGCGGGCCCGATTCATATGCACACCTTTCGTTGAAACCTTCGGTTGACTGTATCGCAAACAGCGAATCGGGTGCAGGGGATTAAGTCATTCGAGTGCTCTCAACCGGCGGGTCACTGTTGAGATATTCTGAAACATGAACGTCCCAGATAGCAATCGGCGTCTATCGTCCCGTTGGGCTCACATGGAGCAAGCATGCTGATAGAGATCGGCCACGTGGAGGCAATCTTCCGCTATCCCGTGAAGTCGATGCGGGGCGAAGAACTCGAGGCGGCCAACCTTGGCTGGCACGGCATAGAGGGTGACAGACGACTGGCATTTCGGCGACTGGATGACCGTAGCGGTTTTCCGTGGCTGACGGCAACCAAGCTTCCTGACCTGGTCTTATTTTCTCCGCACCGCCTTGGAGAAAACGGTGAGGCTGACCTTCCAACGCACATTCGAATGCCGGATGGCGCGGACCTTCCGGTCTTCGGAGAGGAGTTGGCCGCTGAGGTTGGTCGCAGATGCGGGGCCCCCGTGCAGATGATGCAGATGAAACATGGCATCTTCGACGACGCGTGCATCTCCGTGATCTGCACCGACACGGTAAGCGAAATCGGACGACTCGCAGGTCAGAGCCCGGACGCGCGACGATTTCGGCCGAATGTGCTCGTTCGTTTACTGCGATCGAGTCCATTCCAGGAGGACGAGTGGGTCGGGAGTACGCTCTCCTTCGGCGCGGAGCACGACGCTTCGACAATTGCCGTCACGATGCGCGATGTTCGCTGCTCGATGGTGAACCTTGATCCCGACTCAGCCAATCCGGCGCCGGAAGTGCTGAAAGCCGTCGTCCGCGAGAACCAGAACAACGCTGGGATTTACGGCACGGTCACCCGCGTAGGTCAACTCGCGGTTGGACAGAGGATATTCCTCCGCCCGGCGACCGAGACAAAAGAGGTCATTGACCGAAACGCAAGGCAGTCGTGAGGCCGACGAGTTTTCTTCTGTCTGGACAGCCGCATCGTGTTTAACTGATTCTCCTCGAAGCCAAGGATCAAAACGATGCCGCGCAAACTGTCTGCCCGTCGTGTGGCTATTTGTGGACCGGCAGGCTTGACTCGCTCCATCCGGGGCTGTATCTTCCGCCCGTGAAAATCCTCGCAGCGTTTGTTGTTCTGTCGGCTTCAGCGCTCGCTCAATTTAGCGGCAAGACCCTTGCGGACGGAGCCGTTTGCCCTCTGTCTGAAACTCAAACGAAGAACTCAATAGACGCTTTCTCCAAGATCGCCTCCGTCATCTCCAAAGAGAATCGCTGTTTAGGTTGTCACGGCCGCGTCAATCCGTTTATTGACGGTACAGGATCAGATCCGGAGAACGCCGAGGCTCCCCCATCGGAGTTCGAGCATGGGCCCGGCAAGGTAGACAGAAAAACCGATTGCAACGATTGCCACAGCAAGATGGCTCACAGGACCAGGGATGATTCGGAGTCCGTATGGATGACAGCGCCTGATTTTCTGTCATTCGTCGGAAAGAAACCTGCCACCATATGCAAACAAATCAGGGCGAATCTTCCCACGGGCAAGGATTTTCTTGGCCACATAAAAGACGACAACGGCGGAAACAATTTCGCGGGGACCGCCTTCAATGGGGACCGCGGGCTCAATCGCGGAATTGAGGACGGCACGATTATCTTCACGGAAGAGGAAGTCCCCACGGAGAAACCTGCTATCAAACCCGCGGAATTCGTCAAGCTCGGCCGGGAGTGGCTCGACACCACAGGTGGAGAGTTCAAAGGAGACCAGTCATGCGGATGTGAGCCGGCCCACTACGCCATTCGAATGTCCGTGTTGAACCAGACCAACATGGGCCCGCTGCAACGCACCAGCGTCATGCAGCCGTTGGATGTTCCTATCCTTTTTGAAGACGATGGGACTTTCAGCGGTGACAGCACAGCTCGTTTTCAAGCGGCCGGAACTGCGGCGCCGTGTAGTGGTCAGGCCAACAGCATGCTGGCTTTCCACGTCTCTGGCCAGGCGATACAAACATCCGAAAAGCAGTCCATGCACCTTCAAATTGAAAATTCATCGCCGACGGTCACCGACTCCTCGGTGCAGTGTCCGGTCATCGGCGGGATGAACAGCCGGAACACGACTCAGCAGAAAGTGAAGCTACCTTTCGATTTCAAAGGTAACGTCGGAGAAGCGTTTGACTACCACATGCCCGGCATACCCGGTTTCACTTCAACCATGCACCTTGAGATCGTGACACGAAAGGATGCGCACTGACGCTAGCGAGAGTCAAAGAGTGTATTTGCGATGCTTTGCCAACGAGAGGGCAGTCGCCGGATTCGTTGAATCACCTGAATCCAACTCCGCGACGCCCATGCGAGCCCGTTAGGTTCAGAAGAAAAATCGCGTAACAAAGTGTCGGAAAGAATTTCCGCGCTAATTGCTTTGCGCACCCGAAGCATCGGTAACCTTGGCGAGGTACTGGGTGATGGCATTCCATGGAGTAACGGTCGCATGCATTCCAAAGAAGCGGTCTACGGAGAGATGTTCGCGTTGTACGGCATCACTCAATTCTCGCAGGTACTCTGGCCAGAAGAATGATCCGTCTCCGAGTGGCTGTACCAGATCGCTGGAATAAAGCAGTTTGAATTCCGGCAGGTAGAGCATCAGCATGCGCGAACCACTCGCGTTCCGAATGGGGTAGATCTCGATTCGGTTCGGTCCGGCGCCGATCGTGGTTTTTTGCGAGACCCAGTGAAACTTCGAAGGCTTGGACACTTTTGCCAGAGAGTCGGGGCGCTGAGTAAACGGTGCGTCCACCAAACGAGCCAGGACAAGCCGGTTCAGATCGGTCGCATAGATCGGAACTCCGTTCGCAACCACTTCGCGAATGCCGCCAAAGTGCGCCCAGGCGTCGGAAGTCGTGATCACCGCTTTGATAGGCACATTGGGATAGCGCTTTGCCGCCTCAGTGAAGAGCGCTTTGGTGTGGTCGGAGCTAACCGGCGCTTCGATGATGACCAGACCGTCCGGCTGTTTGACGATCGCGCACTTAAAGGCTCCGGAGAACTGAACCATGGAATCATCGCCCTCGATCAGGGGCACAGAATTGCCAAGGGCCTGTGTCTTGACGTTCTGGTCGCGACCTTCCTGAACGGCTGCCTTCACCTCTGGAGCGATCGCAAAAGCATCCGGCGGAATCTGTGGATTCACGGCGATCTTCAGGATGGTGAGTGAGTGGAAGGGCTGGCTGTTGCGTTCGTGATCCCGCTGCAGAGGGAGACGCAAGCCGTCTGGCAGCAATGTGTAGAGGCTGAACACGCAACGATTGCGAACATCTCCCCAGACTCGCCAAAACATGGAGTGGGGGTAGGAACTCGTCCACTCGACGGAACCTGGAAGACCGGTGTAAGCGCTCAGATACAAGCGCGTCGGCATCTTGTCGTAAGTGAACGAAACCACGTGATAAGTCTCCCCTTGGAGGCTGGCATCTGGTTGAACGGCCAGATCGTTCGCATCAAGCGCGTGCAAGATGACGCGCTCTGGAGCAACAGCCAAGGACTCGAGAGAGTCGTCCGGCTCGCCGAGATAGATGGACGCAGGAGAATGCTTATCGCCGTTGGTGACTTGGGCAAACCCCTCGGCGATAGTCAACGTGGACTTGTCCGCTTCCTGCCCACCTACCTGCCAGTGTTCCCTTTCTCTACGCACACTCGCATGTTCGTAGTCACGGATTTCGGCGTCGTTTTCGTAGGTCACGATCCAAGGTCCGGCCGGTCGTTCCGACTCATCCAGCATGTAGGAGTGCCCGCGATATCCGATGCGGAGCCTCTTCACGCCGCGAAGAAGGTCGAGGCCGCCCATAGCCTGAGCCGCGCGCAGGACGTAAGCTTTCGCAGGGCTTGATGAAACGCCCTGTCCAATTGAAGAGCCGATTGCGGCGCACAAAAGCAATCCGACAGCGAACGTCTTCTTCATGTGTAACTCCAGAATCGATTTTTGAGATCGCGCGGGCAAACAGGCATTTAGACGTGAAGGACCGGATTTGGATAGGAGGTGATTTCTAATCATCCAGGAATGTTCCCGTCCCAATCCAAAGTCGGGCCAGCGCCTTCAAATTCTTTTTGAAGGTACGGGTCACCGTGTACTCTTTCCCGTTGCGAAGTCGAAGTATGTACTCTCCAGTGGCGCATGGGCGTATCTCATGCACGAACGAGGAGTTCACCAGTAACGACCGGTGAATGCGTACGAACCCGCACGGCTTGAGTTTTTCGGCGACCGTGGAAATCGACTCCCGCAGCAGGTCGGAACCGTTTTCCCTCTCCAGCAAAACATAGTTTCCCTCCGCCTGAACCACAGCCACATCTTGCGGATCGATGAAAAGAATCCTGCCGTTACTCCTTATCCCAAGTTTCGACCGATAGGGTTGAGCCAGAGCTTGGAGCTGAGGCGCGAATTGCACCAGCCGCGCAGTTCGTTCGTTCTCCGTGCGTCGCGAAGCAAACGCCAAAGCCTGATTCACTCGCTGGCCGGAGAAAGGCTTCAGGATGTAGTCCACCGCGTGCTTTTCGAAAGCGGTCACAGCGTGTTGCGCATAGGCAGTCACAAACACAACCGAGGGAGCTGCCTTGTCGACCCCTGCATGAGGTCCACCAGATCAAGGCCCGAAAGCTCTGGCATGTTGATGTCAAGCAGCATCACGTCATAGTTGTTCCTCGCCAGCCGATCCTGCGCCTCGATCGCATCGCTCGCGGCGTCAAAGTGCTCGACATCGGGATTTGCAGTCAGAATATTAGCCAGAGCAGTGCGTGCTAGAGGTTCGTCATCGACGACGAGAACTCGCATACTGTCTCCTTTGCAGGCTTGGGCTTCGTCAGGCCCTGTGTTCTTTCAAACTGGGAGTGAAGGCTTGGTAAAGACAGAGTTGCAGTCGCAGTGCGATCGGCCAGCATCTCAAAGCTCAGACCGGCATCAACCGAATAGAGATACTTCAATCGGGCTTTGGCGTTGCGCAATCCCACTCCCGTCCCATTTGTGCTCTTGCCCCAAACGCTGTTGCGGACGCAAATTTTCAGAACTCGATCTGAAATGCTGGACTCGATTTCAATCCAGCCGCCTTCGCGTGCAGGAGCGACTCCGTGGCGAATCGCATTCTCCACCAGCGGCTGAAGGATCATCTGCGGAACGAGCATCGTCCGGCTCTCCGGAACCAAGAGCCACCGGATGGTAAGCCGGTCGCCGAACCTCATTTTCTCTAAATCAAGTAGTCTTTCGCGAATGTCAACTCTTCCTGGAAGGAAATCAAGTCGGAGTTGCTGCGGTCTAGCGATGTGCGGAGAAGATTCGAGAGCTTGACGATCATCGCCTGCGCATTCGATGGATCATTGCTCACCAGGGTCGCGATTCCATGAAGCGTGTTGAAGAGAAAGTGAGGATGCAGTTGCATCTTGAGCGCCTGCAACTCGCTGGCGGCCAAGGCCTGCTGGTATTCATAATGATCGCGTTCCTGTTGGCGCAAACGCTTCAGATATTCGTAGGCGTGGGCCGCGACCACGATCGCCACATAGATGAAGATCTGGTCCGCGAACCCTCCCCGCAGCATCTCTTTCCAATATTCAAAGGACCGTGCCAGATAGACCTTTTGAGCACTGTCATAGGGGCGAACCAGTAACCACATGATGCTGGTATGAAGAATCACAAACGGGATTGCCCCCATGGCCAAAAGGAGCAGGTAGCGCGGACGGTTCTTCGATCCTCCCAGGAAGTAAGCCACTATATAAAAGATGGGCGGGGTCCAGAACGCCAATGCGCATCCGCGCAAGGCGACCTCGAAAATGAAATCGACAAACCACGCCCAGGGATGCAGTTGATCAAAAGGCTTGTATTGCAGGCCCATGAGCACGGCGAACCCACACCAGAATGCAATCGACAACGCGTAAGCGCGCGCGACAGCACGCAATGACGGCAATTTCATGCGGCCATTCTACGTCCGCTCGATTCGGCATGACTACACTGTGGTTCGGGCCTACGGATTTTGTCGTTGAGCCTACGTGATCCGCGCATCTAGTGCCGGGGCAAGTCCTCGGGACAATCGTTTTGGATGAAGAATCCGACGAGGCGTGCTGCTGGCCGTCAACATACGATGGTTACAGTTTCCGGTAGACACAAGTAAGAACTTCATATTTGTCGAGCGCGAATGTGGATGTTTGTACACAATCCACCGCCGTCCGAGGAGTCGACGCCCACATTCCGTAACGCAGCGACGTAGAGTCACGATCGATTTCTGCTCGTTCGTATCTTGTAGACAACTTTTTCCTCAATTTGCGGTGTTGGCAATACGAGTGCAGACGACCGTGACAGGGGCGAGACAATGTCTCATCGCGTTCGACATTGTGTGCAATGTCCGAGATGTCACACCTGGTACGTGATCGGATTCAGCCCGTATAGAAACGGCGCTTACCTGGTGCGATCCGGCGAGGGCATCGGCGAGCGGTACAGACTCTATTGTCTCTGCGACGGAGCGGCGCTGCCGAATAGTTGGCGATGGCGTGAAGTAAAAACTTGCGAAGTGGTGAAGCTAGCCCACAATCGTGGCTACGGCTCCCGGGACGAAATCTGGCCTCTTACACGCCGACTCTCTAACGAATCCTGGTTCGACATCAACCGAGACTTCCGTGCCAGGCACACACAGCGCTAGCCATTGACGCGAGTCCGCGCGGGATTCCATTGGTCAACCATCACTTTAGAAAAACAAGGTCGGACGATCACGCTGGTCTGAGGTTTTCGGCTTGGTGCCGGGAGGGGGAGTCGAACCCCCAAGACCCGAAGGTCGGCGGATTTTGAGTCCGCTGCGTCTGCCAGTTCCGCCATCCCGGCTTGGGAGGCTTTTTCATTGTACGGCAGGTTGTGAATTGTGAAAACTTGTCAGGCTGGTTGGCGATTTTCTACCGGAGCCGCGATCATTGGCAACTCCACGACGAAACTGGAGCCTTCGCCCGGACTGCTTTCCACACTGATCGATCCATGATGCTGAGTCACGATCCACTCTGCGATGGAGAGGCCGAGACCCGCGCCTCCCTGTGCCCGGGTACGAGCCTTGTCGACGCGATAGAAACGTTTGAATATTTTCGGGTGTTCCTCTTTCGCGATGCCGATTCCTGTGTCCTGTACGGTGAGGATCAACTTGTCGCCGCGCGACTCTAGCGTCACGTTCACGGAACCGTGAGCCGGAGTGTATTTGATCGCATTGTCGAGAAGGATGTCGGTGAGCCTGCGCAGCAGCGTCTCGTCGCCGGAGATGAATCCATGCTGATCGTCGATCGTGGACGAAAGTACCAGACCCCGAATCGCGGCTACCTGTTGCCATCCGTCAACGATGTTTCTCAGAAGAGGGCGGAGATCGACCGGTTTCAACTCGAGAATTTCGCGTCCAGAATCCGCCCGCGCCAGTGAAAGCAACTGCTCGATGAGTCCGGTGGTTCGCTCCGCCTCGAGAAGGATGTGGCGCAACGACTCCTTGTATTCGGCTTCTCCGCGCGAGCGGCGCAAGGCCACTTCAGCTTCGGTGCGAATGAGAGAGACTGGCGTGCGCAATTCATGCGAAGCGTCGGCGGTGAACTCGGTAATGCGGTGAAATGCCTCTTCAATGCGGTCAAGCATTTCGTTGAGCGTTTCGGAGAGGCGAGCGAGTTCGTCGCCGGTGTCAAGTTTCCGCAGCCGAACATTAAGATTCGTTCCGCTCACTTCGCGGGCCGTCCGCACAAGTTCGTCCACAGGAGAGAGCGCCTTGCGGCTCATACCGTAGCCCACGCCGGCAGCGACGACGAGCAGCACAGGAGCGAACATGAACAAGTATCGGCGAAACTGCTGAAGAGTATCGACGGCATCGTCCGCGGGGGCACCCATCTCCACAGTGTAGACACGGCCATTGACTTTGAGTTTCTGGAAGAGAAATCGAAACGGACGACTGTCGATCCGGCGGCTTTCGGAGCTCGGACGCTTTACCTGGTCGGGCGTAATGAGCAGCGAGTCCAAGCCCTGCAGGGAATCTGAGTGATAGAGAGTTTCTCCATCGCTGTCGTAGAGCGCGAAATAGTCGCCGGGGTGCTGAATGGAATAAGCTTCAGTGACAGCTTGCCGCAGCTTCGCTGTTTCGAGATCGGAAGGCTGCGTTGCCAGAAAGTTTTTCAGATCGTCTACCTGGCTCTCGATTCCGTCGTCGACCAAGTCATAAAGATTGTGGCGAAGGATCGCGTACATGCCGGACGCGAACATGATCTCTCCAACGGCAAATATCGCGAGGTACCACAGCGTAAGACGAAATCCGATCGAGAGCTTCTTCATGTCTGGCTACCGGAACGAATCATGTATCCGATACCGCGCACGGTGTGAATGAGCTTGGCGCGACCGGGCGGATCGATTTTGTTTCGCAGCAAATGCATGAAGGCGTCCAGCGTATTCTCCTCGATGTCGCGGTCAAATCCCCACACAGATTCGATGAGGGACCGCCGGGAAACGACTTTCCCCGCACGATACATCAGCCGTTCGAGCAGGTTGTATTCGGTGCGTGTCAGCGTGACAGACTGGTCGGCACGAGTTACTTCCCTGCTGGCCGGATTGAAGACCAGGTCCGCGATCTGCAGAGTGGTTTGGTCCGGGGGAAGCGAGCGTCGCTTGATGGCGCGTAAACGGGCGATCAGCTCGCTGAAGGAGAACGGCTTCGTCATGTAATCGTCCGCGCCAAGGTCAAGGCCACGGATGATGTCAGGCACGGCGTCGCGCGCCGTCAGCATCAGGATGGGCGTCCGAACTTTTCCTTCCCGGAGGCGCTTGGCAAGCTCGTATCCGCTCAACTTGGGCATCATGACGTCGAGGATGATGACGTCGAAATCGTAGGAGCGGGCAAGCGCCAGCCCCTCGGCACCGTCGGAGGCGCAGGTCGCTATGTGCCCTTCCTCTGTCAGTCCCTTGCGCAGAAGGGCGGACATTCGGGCTTCGTCTTCAACTATCAGAAGATTCATCGCTGTTGCTGGTTTCCGGTGCCCCTTCACAGGATAATAGAACGCCGGTTCGGAACGGGGAAAACTTCCTGCGTATGACTTCGCGTCGTCGAGTCCTGCTTTTGCTTGTGTTGGCCGTCGCCGCCGGCGCGGTCGTGCTTGTTCTTCATGGCCTTCGGAGGGATTCGACCGGGGTTGTCCACTTGGACCCTGGGGTGAAAGGCCCCTTCAACTTCGTCGCGTACGGGGATGCCCGCTTTCACGATCCGGCGGACACGGCCGCCGCGAATGCCCCCGTCCGCGTGGCTTTAGTGCAGGCCATCGCCGACGTAAATCCGACCTTCATTTGTTTCTCGGGCGACCTCGTGTTCAACGGCTCGGACGAAAATGACTGGAAGATATGGGACAGCGAGACTAGTCCGTGGCGGGACAAGAAGATTCCCGTCTACCCGTCGCTGGGAAATCATGAGTTTCGCGGCGATCTCCGAACCGCGATGGGTAATTATTTCAAGCGCTTTCCCGATCTCAAGGGTAGCCACTACTACTCTGTGCGAGCGGCCAATACGCTGCTGCTGGCGCTGGACAGCTCTCAGGAGGAGGTGGTTGGTCCTCAGGGAGAATGGCTTGTCAAGCAACTCGACCAGGTTCCATCCGATGTGAATTTTGTTTTCCTGATGCTGCACCATCCGCTCTACACAAGTTCGTCGGACTCGGGGCCGTCCGGAGGACACTCGGCGCGTTCGTGGGAACAAGCGCTGGCGAGATTACTTGAGGATCGTCAGGCGCACGCGCCATATCGGATCGCGGTGTTCTCAGGACACGTACACAACTACGAACGCCACGAACATGGAGGCGTGACCTACTTCGTCTCAGGAGGAGGCGGCGCCCATCCGGTTCTCATCCAGCGGGCGAAGAGTGACCCATACCAGAGCACGGAGGTGAATTTCCATTACCTGTTTGTGGAAGTAAACGATCAGCACACCACGATTACGATGAACCGTGTGGATATGTCGGGCGGCAAGGCCGTGTGGACGCAACCCGACAAAGTGACGATCGCCGCACCAGGAGCAGCGGCTACGGCCGCCCAAGCCGGGCGCTAAACCTCTGCTTTTTTGCAAGCGCTGGGGCAGGAGTTCTTGCTCCACGAGACACCCAAAGCGTGCAACATCATCCGATCACCAATGCTTAGCGATTCTGGGTCTGCGACCACCCGGTAGGCATACTGGACCATGGGGTTGCGCGTGATGCACCAACGCTCGTGGCGGATGATAGCGGAGCAGTGCTCGCAGGTTGATTCGGCGTTGTACTGATTGCTGTGAAACCATGTGGCTGCGGGATTGGAAAACAAGACGCACCTCCAACATCGACTTCGAACCAATTCCCCGCGCCTGCCGGACAGCCCGGTGGAACTGCGATGAGTGAAAGATTATTTGCAGCAGGGAAATCGCTCTATTCTGAAAGTCACGGTGATATGTGATTCAGATCACATTCGGGAATTCGCCTGTGGGGCGGCAAATTCACTCGTGGCAAAGACATACTCGTGCGTTCAACTCCTGCTCCATCGGTCGCAGGCTGATGTGCTTGCCGGTTGGGGATTTGGACCCGTTTCATTTATCCTGACAAGTTCTCTTAAGCTGGCTGAAGCAGACCGCTCATCCCGTCCTTATTCAGCGTTGCTAATAAACCAAAGTGAAGAGCCCCGTATGAAAACTGGCATCATTGGACTGCCTCAGGTAGGCAAGACATCGTTATTCCGCATATTGACCAAGGCGCATTTGTCGGCGCAGGCCCACAGCAACCCGAGAGAGGCGCACGTCGGAGTCGCCAAGGTTCCGGACGACCGGCTCGACCGTCTGGCGGCGCTCTACAGTCCGAAGAAGCTGACCCACACATCGGTGGACTACGTCGACGTGGGTGCGATCGGCCAGGATGCACTGAAAGAATCCGCCTATATCGGACATCTTCGCCAGGTGGATGCGCTAGCCCACGTAGTGCGCGTATTTGACGATCCTGCGATCCCGCATGTGGGGACCATCGATCCGTTGCGCGACATCAAGAACGTCGAGTTCGACCTGATGGTGAGCGATCTCGGACAGATCGAAAAGCGTCTGGAGCGCCTTGAGAAAGATCTCAAGAAGATGAAAACGTCCGGAGCTTGAAAAAGAGTTCGAATTGCTCAAGCGGGCGAATGCGCATCTCGGATCGGAAAAGCCCCTTCGCGAGATGGAGATGACGCCCGAGGACAAGAAGCGGCTTCGCGGCTTCATGTTCCTGAGCGAGAAGCCGATTTTTTACGTTCTGAATATCGGAGAGTCAACCGAACTTGGCAAAGAGCTGAATGAAGCGGTAGCCAAGTACAAGTTAACGGAGATCGCGGCGCGCCCGAATGCCGAGGCGACCGCCATTTGCGGCAAGGTCGAGGCAGAACTTTCGGAGATGAGCGATTCGGACGCGTCCGAGTTTCTTTCCAGCTATGGACTGAACGAAAGCGGTCTTGTCCGTCTCATCCGGACTACATACAAACTCCTTGGCCTGATCTCCTTCTTCACGGCCGGCGAAGACGAGTGCCGAGCCTGGCAGATTCCGGCGAACTCGCGGGCGCAAGAAGCTGCGGGCGCGATCCATTCCGACCTGGAGAAGCACTTCATCCGCGCCGAAACAATACGCTGGGATCAGTTGCTGCAGGCGGGATCGGAAGCGAACGCACGCGCCAAGGGTACGCTCCGGCTCGAAGGCAAGGACTACATCGTGCAGGACGGCGACGTGATGCACATCCGGCACAGTGGATAAATGCGGGGTTTCGGCGAATCCAGAGATTTCGTTTTAAGCTTGCTCGGCCCATCGAAGAACTAAAGAGCGCGAAAACGAAACTGAATCCATTCGGTGTAAATGCAATCTGCGGTATTAGCTACGTTGTACAAGATACTCACAAAGCATGAACCCGATCTTTATCAGTTTGCTCTTGGGACTCACCGCTGCCGCTGCCAACATCTTCGGTGGTGCGATCATCGTGCAGCGACATTGGGAGCGGCGTTATCTCCGCTACTTTGTCGCACTGGGCGCCGGATTCATGTTGGCAACCGCGCTGGTGGAAATGGTCCCGGAGAGCATCGAACGGCGTGGACGGGGAGCGGCGCTACTCGTACTCGTTGGTTACCTGATTATTCATTTCTTTGAACACACCGTCACTCCTCACTTTCACTTCGGTGAAGAGACTCACCATGACGAGTTCGCCCACAGCCACAGCGGTTATTCCGTTCTGCTGGGCCTGATCATCCACACCTTCTTTGACGGAATCGCCATCGCCTCCGGATTTCTAGTTTCGAACGTTTTGGGATGGATGATTTTCCTGGCGATCTTTCTGCATAAGATCCCAGAGGGATTTACGGTGAGCTCGGTGATGCTGGCGAGTGGTCGGAGCCGCGGGATCGCGTGGGGCGCATCCGTCGTCTTGGGAGGATCAACGCTAGCGGGCGTGCTGACGATGGCGCTATTCCACCATCACGTGGATGCCGGATTGCCTCTAGCCGCGGGCGTTACGATCTACGTGGCTGCTTCTGATCTCGTTCCAGAAGTAAATAAAGAGCCCGCGATGAAGATGGCAATGCTGGTCTTCGTGGGAGCCGCACTCTTCTTCTTGCTAGACCGCCTTCTGCACGTTATCTGAGAGCGGTCTGGCTTCATTGCCAGTCAGTTTCTAATCAACAGTGTGCTTGGCGGTGTAACCTTCGCGAGCGACCACGTCGATCTTTAGGTCTTTTCCCTTCTGATCTTTCACCTTCAAAGGACCGCCATCCGGCGCCACGACCTGCACCTTCAGTTTGCGATAGGTGCCGTCGAGCTTGGTATTGCTCGGTGCGTATGAAACGGTGTACTGGTTCCGGATATCGTTCGAGATGTCGCCAAACAACTCAGGGAGTTCTCCTTCGAAGCGCGGGAAATATGCGCGGCCTCCGGTCATCGCCGCGAATGTACGCATCTCGTTGTCGCCCTGCAGGTAGTCCATGTGACCTACCGGGATGCCCATGCCGTGAGCATTGCGGCAGTTACCGGGATGGGTCTCGCACCACTCGCGCACGATGAATCCGACGCTGATGGGGAAGATCGTGACGTCTTTCGTATCCTTGATCTTCTTCATGATCTTGTCGAGGGTCAGCTTGCTGAATGTGTCGACGCCGGTCGTCACCAGGATCACGTACTTCTTTCCTTCCACGCGATCGAGCCGGTCGAGCGTGTCATAGAGAGCGTCGAACAGGTTCGTTTCGGCAAAGCCGGGGATGCGCAGTTGGTTCAGCGCTCCGTAAACGGCTTTCTTATCCTGGGTGAAATCGACGAGGATGTGGGGCTGCATGTCGTAATACGCAACCGCAACCCAGTCTTCCTTCTTCAGCGTGTTGGCAAACGCGTAGGAGGCCTGCAGCGCCTGAATCATGAACACGTAGTTTGTGGAAGCAAACTCAACCAACAGAACCGCTGTGATCGGCGCCTGTGAGACTGCGAAATGGCTCACCTGTTGCGGCACGCCGTCTTCGAGAACACGGAAATTTTGCTGCTTCAGCCCGGGGATAAACTGACCGTCCTTGGTAGTGACGAGGACATCGACATTGACGAGCGGAACGTTGACCTTCAACGAATAGTCCGGCATGTCCTCAATCTTTTTCGGGGTCACCGGCGGGGGTGGAGGAGGCGCGTCCTCCGCCTTCTTCTTCGGGATGGCGTACGGACCGACGCTATCGGTTGGTCCACCGGCTTCCGCAGGAACTTCTTGCTTGGGCTTACCGTTGTCGGGAGACTGCGCGGGCGTCTGGCTCGACGGCGCCTGATCTTGAGCTAGTACGGGAAGCGATCCGCAAACCAAGGTAATGCAAAGCAACGTCGCGGAAACCGCTCGCGTAACAGGACCACCCATTTCCTTTAAATTCTTTGTTGTCCAACGATTAAACATGATGAACCCCGAAATCCGCATATGCTAGTATAGACGCAAGGATTTGCAATTGGGATGTTTCACCTGTCCCAGAACTCTCCCACCTGGCAAGGAACGTGTCGTTGTCCGGTCTGGTATTAAATATTGAAAAATGGATCCGTTGGCGGGTCCTGTCGGGGCTTTACATGAGAAAAGTGTTTCTCGCGCTTCTCGTCCTAAGTGTCTCTCAACTCTGCACGACCCTGAACGCTCAAACTACGCAGCCCACGATTCCGGTGAATCAGATTCACACGGGAATGCGCGGAGTCGCGTACACGGTCTTCGAAGGCGTCAAGCCGGAGTCGATGGACGTGGAAGTATTGGGCGTCATGCGCAACATGAATGGGCCGAAGGGCGACATTATTCTGGTGCGCCTGCACGGACAAAAGGTCGAGTACACCGGCGTCGTCGCCGGAATGAGCGGAAGCCCTGTCTATTTCGACGGCAAGCTAGCGGGTGCGATCGCATTCCGTATCGGCGAGTTTTCGAAGGAACCGATTGCGGGCGTTACACCGATTGCAGATATGCTGGAGATCGACGCGCTTGATAAGTCTCCCACCGAAGAAGCGTCTGCCATCAAGCCCGAGATCACGAACGCCGCTGGAAAAACTTCAGGCCCAGGAGTCTCCGGGGCCCTTTCTGGCTCCGCTGCGGGGTTTGCTCAGTACCTGAAACCGATTGAGTCTCCTTTGGTTTTCAACGGATTCTCGGAAGAAGCCGTTCGCCAGTTTGCACCCCAGTTTGCAGCCGCCGGCGTGGTGCCTGTGATGGGTGCAGGCTCAGTCAGCGAAGACAAGCAGCCAGAACCGCTTGAAGCCGGATCGGCCGTAAGCGCCATCCTGGTGCGCGGAGACATGGACATCGCTGCCACCTGCACGGTGACCTATATCGATCCCCAGAGATTGCTGGCCTGCGGACATCCTCTTCTGCAGTTCGGATCCGTCGATCTGCCGATGAACAAGGCACGGGTGCTCGCAACTCTGCCCTCTCCGCTCAACGCGTTCAAGATTGTCAACACCACCGAGAGAGCGGGCGTTTTCGTTCAGGATCGCCATACCGGTATCCTCGGCGTGTTCAACAAGCAGCCCGACATGATTCCCGTGACTCTCACCATTCATGGCGGAGGCGCGGCGAAAGAGTTCCACTACGAAGTTCTGAACAATCCTCGCTTGAGCCCGGTTGCGATCATGGCCACCGTGTTCAACGCGCTGCACGGCGTAAACGAATACGGCGAGGAAATTACCTATCGGCTGAACGGCAGCATCAACGTGAAAGGGTTCCCGGAAGTCGGCTTGCGTAACATGTTTGTTCCGGCCGAGAACGGACAGCCGGCAGCCATGGCTGCTGCAATGTCACTGGGCGAACGTTTCGGAAAGATCTATGACAATCCCTACAATGCTCCGGCAGTGAACAGCGTCAAGCTGGATTTCGACCTGGTCCGCGAGCGCCGTTGGGCGCGTCTTGAAAGCGCCCGCACCGATGTGTCGGAGGCCCGGCCCGGAGATGAAATCTTTGTCGAAACCGTGCTGGCTCCCTACCGCGGCGAGCGGGTGGTGCGCCAGATTCCAGTCAAGATCCCGACGTCAGCCAGCAAGGGAACGCTGCGAATCCTGGTCAGCGACGGCGAAACGCTCGACCGCGTGAATCGCACCAACCCTGCTTTCGGACGCAAGCTCGACCTGGCTTCCACGATCGCGCTGCTCAACAAGGAGCACTCCAACAATCACCTGTACGTGTCGTTGCTCGAAGCCGATCCAGAGGCCAGGGTCGCGGACAAGGTGATGCCCACGTTACCCATCAGCGTGATGAACGTGATGGACGGCATGCGTGGAAATCAGGAAATGATCGTCAGCGGAGAGTCGAACGTCGATGAGACAGCGACGCCATCGCTCGATTACGTCGTCAGCGGGGCGCAGCTGCTGACGGTGACCATAAAGTAGTGGAAGAGTCGAGTCCCAAACCTCACGAGTGGCTACTCAGAGTGTTGACAAACTCCAGGCGTGGCCACAGCCTGAAGGCGGCACTGATTCTCCGCCAGTTATGGCATCGCTGAAGCGATGCCCTGATACGAAGCTAGACACCCTTCGTCTAGACCCTCAAAGAAAAGCTATCTCGGAGAATGCAGTTCTAGCCAAGAACTTTGTCCGGAGCCAGCGTCCCCACCCTGAGGAGTGGGGATTTTTCATTTGCGGCTATTCTTCTTCGCCCATCTGCAGGCTCAGATAGCGCTCGTAGCCCACTTCCTTGATCAGGTGCATCTGGGCTTCGAGAAAGTCCACGTGATCTTCCTCGTCCTTCAGTAGCTCCACGAAGAGATCGCGGGAACCGTTGTCCCCTTCCTTCGTGGCAATCGCGATGGCGTCGTTGTACTCCTTGACCGCTCCGACTTCGAGAGCCAGGTCGCTTTCAAGCATGCCTCTGACGCTGGCGCCAACCTTCAACTCTAGCGGCATCATCGACGGGGTGCCGTCGAGGAATAAAATTCGCTCCATCAGCTTCTCAGCATGCTTCATTTCGCCGATCGATTGTTTCTTGATGTAGTCCGAGAGCTTTTTGTATCCCCAGTTCTCGCACATTTCGGCATGGAGAAAGTACTGGTTGATTGCGGTCAACTCTTCTTTAAGCGCTTTATTCAGCTCTTCTAGAACTTTCGGATTACCTTTCATTGAACCTCCAAATTATTGCCAGAGTATGAGTGCCCAAGTAAAGAACGTTCAACAATACGCTCGAATGCGTTCAAGAGTGAATCAAAAAGCTCCATACTAGCCATGCTAGTTTTCCAGCACAGCGTCGATGGTTTTGAGTAAAACCGCACGGGTGAACGGCTTTTCCAGCAATTTAATGCTGCTGTCCAATCCTTGTCCGGCGACTAACTCGCCAGTGTAGCCGGACATATAAATCACTTTCATTGAAGGATAGGCATCAATGAGTCTTAACACTAGCTCGGGGCCGGTCATGCCTTGCATCACCACGTCGGTCAGCGTGAGATCGACGCGCACGCTGCTTGATGCAATTGCCGCGAGCGCGGAGTTGCCGTCGTCGGCCTCAATGACTATATAGCCATGCTCTTCGAGCATCTTCCGGGTTAAACGGCGCATGATGACATCATCTTCGGCCAGCAGTATGGTGCTGCCTTCGCGCTTCGGAGGGAGCATGTCTTCCTGTTTTCTTGCTTCGCCGTCCAACCTCTTCTCGGCGCTGGGAAGATAAATCTTGAACGTGGTCCCATGACCCAGTTCGCTGTAGACCCAGATGTGTCCACCGCTCTGCTTGACGATGCCATAAACCGTGGACAGTCCCAGGCCTGTTCCCTTTCCGAGTTCCTTGGTCGTGAAGAAGGGTTCGAAGACGCGGAATCGAGTCGCTTCGTCCATCCCAATGCCGTTATCGCTGATCGCCATCATCGCGTAGCGGCCTGCTGCCATCGAGGGATGTTCGTGCGCGAATGCTTCATCGAACTCCAGCACATCGGTTTCGATAATCAATTTTCCGCCGCGGGGCATGGCATCACGGGCGTTGACGGCGAGATTCACGATGATCTGATCCAACTGGCCGGGATCCGCTTCTACCACCGCGGTTTCTGATCGCGGCGCGAGAACGACTTCGACGTCATCTCCCATGAGCGGGCGCAGCAGCTTGCTCATCTCGCGCAGGCGTTCGTTCAGGTCCAACAGTTGCGCCTGCGTCGGATGACGGCGGCTGAAGGCCAGCAACTGGCGCGTCAGGGATGCACCGCGCTTCGAGGCCTCGCGGATGTTGTCGATGTACTCCAGACCACTCGCCTTCACATGATTTCGTAGTAGCTCCGAACATGCGGTAACGATGCCCAGCAGATTGTTGAAGTCGTGTGCGATTCCTCCGGCCAGGCGGCCGACTGCCTCCATTTTTTGCGATTGGGTGAGCTGTTCTTCGATTTTTTTCTGCGCGGTGATGTTGCGGGCGATCGTGGAGGCTCCAACGATCCTGCCGTCCGTATCGAAAATTGGCGAAACGGAAATAGAAACGTTCAGCTTTCGCTTGTCTTTTGTAAGTCGAATTGATTCGAAGTACTCGACGCGGTCGCCTCCGCGAATTTTCTGCAGAATCGTCGGAATCTCGTCTGCGCGTTCCGGCGGAGCGAGGATGCTGATCGATCGTCCGATCATCTCCTGCGCCGTGTAACCGTAGATCTGTTCGGCACCCTTGTTCCAATGCGTGATGATTCCATCCAGATTCTTGCCGATGATCGCGTCCTGCGACGAATCCACGATCAGGGCCAGGCGATTCTGGGAATCGCGCAACTCCCGCGTCTTGCGGCGGTCGAGTTCCTCGTTTGCGCGGCGAAGTTCTTCTTCGATTCGCTTGCGGTCGCTGATATCGCGAATCACACTCAATACAGCGGACGAACCATCAGCCAAATGGATCGGACTCAGGCTGATTTCTACGGGGACTTCGGAGCCATCTCGACGCCTGCCATAAAGGTCAAGTCCCGACCCCATTCGCCGTATCTTGGGCTGGCTGTGAAAGTGTTCGCGGTGCTGGTCGTGGTGCGGGCGCTGCCTCTCGGGCACCAGTATTTCGATCTTTTGTCCAATTAACTCTTCGTGGGTGTATCCGAAAAGTGTTTCTGTCTGGGAATTGACCTGGATAATGATCCCCTGCTGATTCACCGCGGCAACGGCGTCAGGGATCGCCTCAAGGATGCTTGGCGACAAGAGAGTCTCAGCCACACCAGTAGGTGGCCCTGAGCCTCGTCTCGGATCTGGGACATCCGGGTGGCTCATAGTTCAGTCTGTCGTAACCGTGCTAACTATACTCGAAAGCAGAAGACTTCACCGGGAGGAGCATTCCCGAAATGGGAAAAACGAATCTAGGATGAAGGTTGGAAACTGGCGGTAAGGCATCAGAACCGCAACGAAGTGATCTTTTCCATGTGGCGGAAACCGTCTGTTGCGATTGCGGTCAGCCCCATCAAGGTACCGTTGTATCCGACATGCACCAGAAAGCTGGCGGCCACCGATTGTGTGACGACCCGTACGATACTCAGAACCACTCCAACGCAGGCGATGACCAGCACTGCTCCCCACGAGCGGTACTGAAAATAGTGCATCAAGCCGAACGGGAGCGCCGTGAGCACGACTGCCAGAAAAACCCCCGTGCGGCGCGCCAGAACGGGATACAGGAAGCCGCGGAAGAACAACTCTTCCATGAGCGGTCCGAACGTGACCGCGAAGGCGGCCATCAGGTAAGCATCGCCGGGATGGGCGAATATCTGCTCAAAGGGCGTGGTCTTCGGCATCGGCAGATAGCGCCCGAGGACATCCAATCCAACGGTCAGTACGCCCAGACCGAGCAATTTTGGGACAGAGCGGCTGCGCCAGTTCCAGCGAATCGCCGTCCAGAACGGTTGGTGATACTTGCCTTCCACCATCATGATCATGATGACGGCCACCGCGATGTAACCAATAATTTCGCCCACCAGAGCCAGTGAAGGTTTTTCAGCGAGCACGCGGAAAGATACACCGTGATAGAAAATCAACTGCGCACCGACCATCGTCATGAATTCAGCGACGGTCAAGGCAATTAAAGTCGCAAGCGTGATGAGGAGTACGTCCCAACCGCTCCACACCGGATCGCGAGGCGGGGCGGAGATAACCGGAAATGGCCCGGCTTGCGCAATTGCAACTTCAGGGATAGCCACTGGCTCGCGCGCGAGAAGTTGAGGATCCACGCTGCCGACCCGTGTGCTCTGAATGGGATGCTCGTTAAAAGAAGACACTCAAAACTTTCCCTTCTGAACCACTTCCGGGGACGAAGGCCCCGCGGTCAAGGGCGGATACTGGATACTGACATCGATGGGCTTCTTTCCGTTCCCTAAGTACGCAGCCAAGGCCTGGCCGGTATAGGACTTCTTTACGCGAGCAACCTGCTCCGGTGTACCTTGAGCTACCAGGCGTCCGCCATCTTCTCCGCCTTCGGGTCCGAGATCGATGAGCCAGTCGGCGTTACGGATGACATCCATATTGTGCTCGATGATGACGATCGAGTTTCCCA
Organism: uncultured Acidobacteriota bacterium; assembly: GCA_963820895.1. Lineage (GTDB taxonomy): Bacteria > Acidobacteriota > Terriglobia > Terriglobales > Acidobacteriaceae > Sulfotelmatobacter. Next base: position 281,553 of record CAWGBW010000004.1, on the reverse strand, counting down.
GATCTGTTAGACGATGCAGCACGTCGAGAAGCTTCTTTACATCATCGAAGTGCAGGCCGGTCGTAGGCTCATCCAGTAGATAAAGAGTCTTGCCCGTTTGACGCTTGCTTAGCTCACGAGCAAGTTTGATTCGCTGTGCCTCGCCGCCCGAAAGCGTGACCGCAGATTGCCCGAGGTGAATGTAGCCCAGTCCCACGTCAACGAGGGTCTGAAGCTTCGGCTTGATCTGCGGAATGTTTTCGAGCACCGGCAGCGCGTCGGACACGGGCATTTCGAGCAGATCGGCGATCGAGTATCCGTTGTACTTCACGGCCAGCGTCTCGTGATTGTAGCGGCGCCCACTGCAGACTTCGCACAAGACGTAGACGTCGGGTAGAAAATTCATTTCGATACGGCGTTGACCTTCTCCCTGACAAGCCTCGCAGCGGCCACCGGAGACGTTGAACGAGAAGCGTCCAGCCTTGTAGCCGCGTTCACGCGACTCCGGCAGCATCGCGTACAAATCGCGAATCGCGGTGAACACACCGGTGTAGGTCGCGGGATTTGAGCGTGGAGTGCGGCCAATCGGCGACTGATCGATGCGGATGACTTTATCGATGTGCTCCGCGCCGGAGATCGATTTATGATCTCCCGCTTTTTCGCGCGAGCGGTAGAGTTGCCGCGCCAGGGCGCGATACAGGATGTCGTTGACCAGCGTCGACTTGCCCGAGCCTGAAACGCCAGTGACAACCGTCATCACGCCGAGAGGAAACGCGACGTCCAGATTCTTGAGGTTATTCTCTCGCGCGCCCAGGATCGTAAGCGCCGGGCCATTGGCGTGACGGCGTTCGGGCCGGATGTCGATCGAGGCGCGCCCCGAGATGTAGGCTCCGGTCAGCGAATTCGGTTCGCGCATGATCTCAGCGGGAGTGCCGTAGGCAACTAGGCTACCACCGTGGCGTCCAGCGCCCGGTCCGAGATCGACCACGTAATCCGCGCGCCGGATCGTCTCTTCGTCATGTTCGACCACCAGCACGGTGTTCCCGAGATCGCGCAAATTTTCGAGGGCGTTGAGCAGGCGTCCGTTGTCGCGATGGTGCAATCCGATCGACGGCTCGTCGAGCACGTAGAGCACGCCGCGCAGCTTGGAGCCGATCTGCGTTGCCAGCCGAATGCGCTGGCCCTCGCCGCCGGACAAAGTCGCTGCGGAGCGGTCAAGAGAGATGTAATTCAGTCCGACCGCATTCAAGAATTGCAGGCGTTCAATCACTTCGTGCATGACGCGTCCCGCGATGAGAGCTTCGCGGCCCTCTAGCTTGATCCCTTGCGCTGTTTCGAGCGAGCGCGAGACCGGCATCGCCGTGAAATCCGCGATGGACATGCCATTGACTTTCACCGCCAGGCTCTCCGGACGCAACCGCTTCCCATGGCACGCCGGACACTCCGTCGCCGACATGTGATCCATCAGCCAGTCGCGATAGCCTTCCGAGGTCGAATCCTCGAGATTTTGTTTCAGGTATCCGAAGATGCCGTGGAACCCTGTCTTGCCGCCGCGGCCCTGCTCGCCATTCAGCAGAAAATCCTGCGTTTTCTCGGAAAATTTCTCGAACGGAGTGCTGAGGTCGATCTTGCACGCGGCCGACACGATCTGAAGCTGATGGATCAGATTCTGGGATGCAGACCCCGGACCGAGGCCGCCATCCAGCAACGGCTTCGACCAGTCCGAAATCACCTTCGCCGGATCGAAATCATACTTGCTGCCCAGCCCATGGCACTCGGGACACGCGCCGTACATGCTATTGAAGGAAAACGATCGGGGCTCGAGCTGAGGAACGTTGATGCCGCAATCGGGGCACGCCAGCTTTTCGGAATAAAGGTGCTCTTGTCCGCCTACGACCGCGACCTGCACCAGGCCTCCGGCAAGTTTCATCGCCAGCCCAACCGACATTTCCAGGCGGTGTTCGATGCCCGGCTTCACCAGCAGACGATCGATTACGACTTCGATGGTGTGATTCTTACGCTTGTCGAGGTTGATCGGGACGTCGTCGTCCAAGCTGACCAACTCCCCGTCGATCCGGGCGCGAGTGTAGCCATGCTTTACGAGCGTCTCCATCTCTTTCTTGAACTCGCCTTTGCGTCCGCGGACGATCGGCGCCATCACCATGACGCGATCTTCGGGCGTCAAAGACATGACCCTTTGGACAATCTGGTCGGCGGACTGACGGCTGATCGCCTGCCCGCACTTGGGACAGTGCGGCACGCCTATGGAAGCGTATAAAAGGCGAAGATAATCGTAAATCTCGGTAATCGTTCCTACGGTAGAACGCGGGCTTCGGCTGGTGGTTTTCTGCTCGATCGAAATGGAGGGGCTAAGTCCATCGATTCCATCGACATCCGGGCGCTCCATTTGGTCGAGGAACTGGCGCGCATAGGCCGATAACGTTTCCACGTAGCGGCGCTGCCCTTCGGCATAGATGGTGTCAAAAGCCAGGGAGGACTTGCCCGAACCGCTCAGACCGGTAACCACCGTCAGCGTGTTACGCGGGATATCGACGCTGATGTTCTTGAGATTGTGCTGCCGGGCGCCCCGGACGGAGATTTTGGTAATGGCCATTATTCGACCGGGGACACTCGCCTTCCGTAACGTCGACAGCCCAACAGAACTGTCCGAAAGTAGGAATGCACAGCTCTACTCCGTATCTTAGTCGTCACTAGCGGAGAGCGTCAACGCGGTTAGATTTGAGAAGCTTTGACGCCTCGTATCAGTAGAAGACTGGATACACGGATTTCCGAGCGGCGCATCTGATTATTACTTCGTAGAGGTTGGAAGAATCGTGAACTCGATCTTGATGCCCTTCGTTCTCTGCTTTACGGTGATTGCCTCGGTCGCTTTCGGCGTCGTAGCCGCCTATGTAGCCGTGTTCGGGATCCTGTCCAGCTTCGGCCGGACGTCAGAGCAGGATGCCGGGCGTCCACGGCTAGTGCTGGTTCCGTCGCAGACCCACGCCAGCGGCGACTAGTTCCGCTGTTTCGCCTCGCCCGGATTCGGCTCTAGCCGAGTTCCCTCATGGGATTTGAGTTCAAATTGATCCCATGACAATGTCAGCGAGGTACGTCAACTGCCAGCCTAGGATCCCCCTCAGTGCAATAAAGGCGCACAGGCCCGTGTCAATTACCATTTCAGCTTCGTTTGCACGACGGCACACATACGAGATGTACTGGCTCAAGGCGGACTCATCTGACCTCCGCGAGAGTGAGTCGACGGAATAGTATTGCCGTCGCTATTTCAGCGAACTGCATTGGCGCAGAACTTCCGCCATCTGTTCGCCCGTCCGTTGAATTTTGAGCGAAATCGAGCGTTCTCATTAACGAATCAGCTTGAATGACATAGCTTTGTCGCTGACGAGAGGACCCTCGCATTGCCGAGTCCAATTCTTCGACGCCTGCATCCAAAAACGATGGAGGTAAGTCTTATGCATTTAGTAATGGGAGCAAGCGGCAATACCGGACGCATCGTAGCCAACAATCTTCTGACTCGCGGCGAGAAAGTTCGCGTCGTCGGGAGAAACTCAGCTCATTTACAGCCTCTTGCGTCGAAAGGTGCCGAACCCTTCATCGCTGACGTCACCGACGCCAGCGCCCTCACAAAAGCATTGCACGGGGCCGATTCGGCCTACGTCATGATTCCACCCAACATCACCAGCAAAGATCCTCTAGGCCACTCAAATCGCGTGAGTGACGCAATCGCCGCCGCTGTGCACAAAGCAGGGACCAAAAACGTTGTCGTGCTCAGCAGTGTCGGGGCCGAACTGCCTAGCGGAACAGGTCCCGTCGTCGGCCTGTACAATCTCGAACAGAAGCTTAACCAGGTCGTCAACGCGAATGTTCTCTACCTTCACTGCGCATATTTCATGGAGAACACGCTTCCCCAAGTCAATGCGATTCGCCAGATGGGAAACGCGGCTGGACCTCTCCGCCCGGACTTGAAAATCCCGATGATCTCCACGCGTGATATTGGAAACGTGGCCGCCGATGTACTGCTGCATCCGACGATCCACGGAAAACAAACTCGCGAACTCCTCGGACAACGCGATCTCTCCTACAACGAAGTTACCTCAAGCATCGGCAAAACCATCGGAAAACCCGACCTTAAATATGTTCAGATATCCGATGATCAGTTTCAGGCCGCGCTGGTTCGAGCCGGCATGTCAGAGCAAGCAGCAAACCTGCTCGTGGAAATGGCGCAGGCGCTGAACTCCCAGAAAACACACTCACTCGAACCTCGCACTGCTCAGAACACGACCCCAACCAGCTACGAAGCCTTCGCTACAGAAGTCTTCGCTCCGGCTTACCAAGACCAAGCTGCCGCCTAGGGATAGGATCGTGCGGGGCGGGACGCATTCGTCCGCCCCCGCACGGTATCGTCACCGGTGACTTTTCTTATCCCTGAGATTGAACGTGACTCGCGTTCTGAATAATGATGCTGTGCCAGTCACCGGCGCGAATAGTTAATGGACCGATGTCGACAAGAACCAGATCATGCAGATAGAGCAGCGAGAGCGAACCCACCACGATCTAACTGGATCCCGATAGAATTTCTGAACTTCGCGCGCCCAATTTGGACGCGCGAAGTTCAACCATCATTAAATGTCAGCGCTCAGAAGTAAATCTTCGCGCCAAGCTGGATCACGCGGAAACCTCCCGGTCCTGTGCCGTAGGTATCCGAGAATGTTCCCCAGTTGTCGTTCTTTGTGATCGTCAAGGGGTCCGTAGGGCTCGCGTAATTCCATGGACCGGTCACGTTTGCGCCATAGTTCTTGTCCTGGAAGTTCGGGTGATTGAATACGTTGAACGCTTCCAGCCGCAGCTGGATATAGCGAGACTCCTTCCCCAAGGGAATGTTCTTGAACAAGGACATATCCCAGTCCTGCATTCCTCCAGCGCGCAAGGTGTCTCGCGATCCTCTTTGAGGAACACCGATCGTAGGCAGTATCGGGTTCCCACTCTGATCGAGAGAGTAGTAGAACGGCAGAGCTCCATATTGGTTCGAGCCCGTGATGCTGCCAGGAGGAAACGAGAAGGAGCTATTCAAATCAATGGGCGTTCCCGACATCGCCTGAACGATGCCGCTCAATTGATAGTTGTCCGTGATGTAGGAAAGCCACTTCGGGCCGCCGAAGTGCTTGGTGACGTTCGGAATGTCATAAACGTAGTTGGCGGCGAAGACGTGGGTTCGGTCCCAGCTGGCAGCGCGGTAATCCAGCAATGGGAAGAACGTGTCCTGCGTGTCTTGATCAGAGTTTGCGGTCGCCAGAGACTTCGACCAGGTGTACACCGCACCGAACGTCAAGCCGCGGCTGAAGCGACGCTGTAGCGAGGCCTGCAGCGAGTTGTAGTTCGACGTGCCGTTGAACTCGAGATATGGAATCTGACCGTAACCCTTGAAGGGCAACAGGAAGTTCGAGGTGAAGTTGGCAAAGCCGAAGGCGCAGTATCCGTTGAAGTTGAATCCGGCCGCGGCATATTGTGGCTGCAAGCCGGGCTGGACGTCAGGCACAACACCCCCCGCGAAAACGGGGTCTCCGTTGCCGTCAACGCAATCGGGATTCTGCACCGACTTTTGAAATGCTGAACCATACGGCGCTGCATTGATGTCGCGCGAAGTGACCAGATGGCGCGACAGCGAGCCGACGTAGGACAGATCTAACGTGGTGCCCGAACCGATTTCATGCTGAACTCCGAGGCTGAAGCTGTACACGGTGGGAATTTTCCCATCGCGCGCGGCGCCTAGAACGTTGCTTAGCACTCCGTTTCCGAACGAAGACTGCAGGGTCGGCAGATCGGTGACGTTCCCGGCTCCAACGTTCGCGGTCTGAACCAGCGCCGGGTTGTTGAAGACCGTATTGAAAATCAGGTTACCTTGCGTGCGGTCGTGAGTCATGCCAAATCCGCCGCGCAAGATCGTTTTGTGATTGCCCGTCAGATCGAACGCGAAACCGAGACGGGGCTCCGGCATGATGCCGCGGCTGTTCCAGCCGCCCATCGGAATCTGGTGCAAGGAGGTGAACCTCATCCCGTTCAGCGGGTCACCACCATCAGCCGCGATGATGTTGCCGCTATTCGGATCAAGCGTCACAGCGTTCGCGGGATTGTAGGAATTCGGATCGAATAGAGCAACCTGGTTGTTCGCATCATACTGAGGCGGGATCCAAGCGAATCTCATTCCGTAATCCAGCGTCAACCGAGGCAATATCTTCCATGTGTCCTGCACATAGAATTCAAGCTGGTTGTATCGGAATTTGCCCAGAGGACGCGCGGTCGATTGACTGAAGCCGTCGAACTCTCCGATCAACGCGCTCGCCAGCGGATCGCCGCACGTCGTGTTGGCTGGGCACGGAGAAGGCGCAGTTGGCCCAAGGCCGAAGGTAAATTGCCCGTTGATGTTTCCCCACGCCGGCTGATCCTTGCGGCTGCGTTGGTAGAAGGCGCCGGTCTTGAAGGTGTGTTTCTGCTTCACCCACGTCAGGTTGTCGTTCGCGTTGATGGTTGTGTTGGCCTGCTTCCAGGGAGTGCCTCCCAGGTAGCTTCCCGCGAAGTTCGTGTTGTTCAGGCCATTGAAGCCGAGGTCGGGAATCGATTGGTCGGGCGACAACGGATACAGCAGTTGCAGGTCGATTCCGTTGGCAGCACGTGACACGTTTCCGTTTACGCTCTCGGCAACCGACAGCGTGTGGCTTGGTCCGACAGACGCTTCGTTGAGCAGCGTCGGAGTGATGGTGCTGACCAGGTTTAAAGAGGCGTTCCATCCCGGGTGCTTCTGCGTGCATCCACCTTGGAAGTTGATCGCGGACGAGCAGGCAAAGATCCCGAATGGTCCCGGGAAGTTTTCAAACGGAGCAGTGTCGGATTCCGCGTTGTGGATCCATCGGCCGAACAGACGGTTGTTGCTGTTCAACTGGTAGTCCACGCGCAAAATATCTTCGCGGCGGGGAGACTCCGCTGAAAACGCATTCGAATAGTTGTAGTCCTGATTAGGACCGAACCCGCTGACGTTGGGCAACGGAAACAAATTGAAAATGGTTTGCATCTGCGCAAAAACGGCTGCCTGCGCGGCTGGAAGTTGCGTTGGATCGATCTTGTTATTGGTGATGCCCGGGCCCGAGATCAGGATCGGTGTGCCATCCCCGTTGATCGACTGCGAAAAGTCTCCCTGCCGCTCCAACGCGGTGGGAGTGTAGAACTGCTGCGTGCCTCCGCTGGGAACGAGCTGACGATAAAATTCCTGGCTCCAGAAGAAGAACAGCCTGTTCTTAACGATCGGTCCGCCGATCTGATAGCCGACGTAGTTGTAGCGGTACAGAGGAGGCGTATTCGGCAGGTCTCCCTGGAGCTGATTTTTCTTGTTGAACCATTCGTTGGCGTTGAAGCCTTCGTGACGGTGGAAGAAGCGCCCGTCACCATGCCACTCGTTGTTGCCGCTCTTGGTCACCAGCGCGATCTGGCCGCCGGCGGCTTTTCCAAATTCCGCCTGGTAGTTCGATGTCAGCACTTTTACTTCTTCAATCGCGTCCGGATTGATCGTGACGTGCGTTCCACCGTTATTCCCGGTATCGACGTTGGAAGCGCCGTCGATCGTCATCTCGTGCTGGTTCGAGCGCGTACCGTTGATGTTGAACGAGTCGAGGCCGCCGGTTCCCGATGCATGGCCGTCAAACACACCGGAAACTCCGGGCACGAGCTTCATGTAGTCCAGCACGTTGCGGCCATTGATCGCGACATCGTTCAGCTGCTTGCTGGTCACGACGTCAGAGCGCTCTCCGGAGTTGGACTGAAGCTGGACCTGGCCGATGTCCGCAGTGACCGTCACCTCATTCGTGGTCGCGCCGACCGACAACACGAGCGTGCCGGTATCGAGTTTTCCCGCAGCATTCAGCACAAAACCGGTCGATTCGAGTTTCCTGAAGCCTGTGGCCTCAACGCTGACCGAATACGTTCCGGGCAGAAGATTGGGAGCCACGAACTCACCGCTATCGGTGGTCGTAAGCTGTCGGGTAAACCCGTTGCTCGGGTTCGTGATGGTGACAGTCGCGTTGTTGATGACCGCGCCCGTGCTGTCTTGTACTCGGCCAGAGATCGTCCCGGAGGTCACCTGCGCCGCCAGGGGCAGGCACAACATGACTGCAGTGAAGATGCTGTAGACGATTGTGCGCTTGTGCGATTCGAAGCAGTGCTGAAACATGGCTCTCCTTCTTGGGAGCATTGCAGGGCTCTTCGTTGAGCCGTTTTCTGTCAGCCGACACCCTCATTCGAGGGTTGTGGCCTCACTTAAGATGGGTTCATGTAAAGCGTTTTAGCGAAGCAAAATTCCGTGCAGAAAGGATTGAACTTCGGCTAGGGCACTGTCAAGAAGATTTCGACAATGTCCCGAAAGCGTGAACTCGGACACAACAGACTTTTCGGGCTCCGACAGTGGCTGTTGAACTGTTATGGCCCCTGTACTGCCACGGGTCAGTCGACCGGACCGACCACCTTCATTTTGCTCTCGACATGCGTGCGCTCGAATGCCGTGTTCTCCAGCGCGATGGAGATATTTCGGTTGATGAAAAACAGGGCGCGGATTCGGAACTCCGTACCGAATGTGGCCGGGAACCACACTCCATCCTGCTGCCGCTTATAAACGACGTTGAAGCCGACCCCTGGCACATCAGTTCCCAGTATCGTCCGCACCATGAACGGAATACGCCGCGAGAGCTTGGTGAACACGCGCACGGGCTGAAATTCGGCGGCATCGATGTAGGCTTCTCCCGCCCATGTAATCTCATCTTTATCTTTGGGGCGGAATCCGATGTGGTAAAGGTTCCGGCCTTCCAGCATTTCCTGGCCGAACAGCATAAATTGATAGTCCTTCTGTTCTTCGCTGGTGAGCGGGAAGAGGTCCTTGGCCAATCCGTCTTTCGTCTTTTCGTTCGACAGGTCGTCGCGGAAGTCCTTGATGAGACTGCCATCAAGGCTGTCCTGTTCTGGAACTGGCTCGCCCTCAAAAGTCTGGAATTTCCCCTTCGCGAGGTATCGACCCGTCAGCGTCTTCAGCTTCTTCTCGGTGCCTTCAGGCGTTGGGGCGACATCGTAGTCAGCGGTTTCTTCTCGCTGAAGTCTTCCACCCGGCTTGTGGGTCAGGATGTGAATATGCTGCCGGTAGACGAATTCCTTGCGGAGTGCCTCGCTGCGATCCTGATTGGCTGCGACTCGCGCCATTATGGCCTCAGCCGATAGTGGAGCCGAGGGCGTCTCCGGTATCGGAACTTGTGCCAGAGAAGCGGTTACGGCGAGCAGAACCCAAAGACCGGACAAGGTCCGCATAGGCAGAGAAACCCCTTCTGACATACGAAGTTGTCAGGAGGAAAGTTCCCTGCCTATTTTTCGATTGTGAAGCGATGGGGGCGCGATCAGCTCGCGAGACTTTCGAATTCCTGTTCTTTCATCTGCATCGCTTTCGCGCGAACATCTTCGGGAAGACGAATGGCTTTTCGTATTACAGCATCGATGTGGACCCCGACCACGACCGTGGTCGCCGCGACCTCCCCGGTTGCGTCGTCGATTATCTTGTGCAACATGTGAATCGACTTGTCTTTCACTTCGAGCAAGGCTGATTGAATGGTGACCGCATCGCCCGCGTAAAGCTCTCGCTTGTACTGAGTGTGCTGTTCGACTGCGGCCATCCCGGTTCCGTCCTGCTTGAATCGGGCAAGGTTCAGCCCGAGCATGGAGAGCAGTTGCCAGCATGCCTCATCGAACTTGCTCGTGTACCACATCACATTCATGTGTCCCATATGATCGCAGTGCCACGGATAGACGATGCCCCGGTATGTTGTCTTCCACTCAGACATGGTGCTCCTTTGTGGATGTCCTCTAGGTGCGGAACATCCGCCTCAATTCGTAGATTTGTGCCGCCGCTCCCCTGGGAATTCTGATGTCTTGCGGGTCGATTACAACGAGCTCGACCTCTCCTGTCTCCCGGTCGACGATGGTGTCTGGATCTGTAGCGTCAGACACCTGCTGAAAGAACTTCTGCGCTCGCAATACCTTTTCCGGATCGAATCCCCAAGCTGCTTCAAAACTCATAACTGATCTCCGTCACAAATATTCCACTTCCCTGTCAAAGAGATCGGCAGATCCAGGCTGGAACTGCACTCCCCGGAACCGCTGCGGCTGCGGAGCGAAACACTTGTTTCAAGTGTGTGTTTCGCCCGCAACCTTCGAGCAGTTCTGCCTACGGATTGCAGCTGACGGGATCGGTGCTGGTGTTCGGGTTGGTGCACAGCGGTCCAAGGTTGGTGTTGGCATTCGGAACCGAGATGAACGCCACTGGACCGGCCTTGTGCTCGCCATTGAACGGCGTTGGCTTGGTCACGTCGAAGACGCAACCGTCAACGTTCGCGTCGTTGGGGTTGTTGAACCAGAATCCGACGTGGAACGTGTTGATCGGACTGGGATTGCTCTGGTCAGGATCGAAACCGAAGATCTGGTCCAGCAGGATCGTCTTGATGGTTGCGTTGAACGACCCCTGGCTGCTGGCTTCGAGATCGGACTGGTACCACGCCATGCCGAAGTTGGTGAAGTTCGGATCGGCGGTGGCATCGGACAACAGGCTGCTGCGCTGCACGGTGAACATATCGAACGCCAAACCGGGCTTGAAGTGCGCGCCGTTGATGGTCAACGTGTCATTCAGCTTGCCACGCGTCACGGTCACCCGGGCTACCGGGGCTGGTTGACCGGCTACGCCAAGGCAGCTTACGAACTTCGGGTTCGGATGAAGCACAAAGCTTCTGGAACTGACTTCCGGTGCCAGATCAAACTTCTCATCTTGCGCGGCCATGGGTTGAGTAAGAACCGCCAAGCCGGCAAAAGCGAACGCCGTCACGATAGCGATTTTCGTAGAGAGGGCTTTTGTTACAGAACTGCTCATTACGATGTTTCTCCTTCGTTTTTCTGATTTGCAATTTGAGATTCGGGGTTTCGTACCGTCGCGTCTTCGAACGTCTCGACACCAAGGCTGCGGTGGCCCCCGTCCCCCCGTGGAAGCTCTTGCCGTGTCAGGCGATTCAACTTACAATCTCGCCAGAGTTCAGCAGGGGCGCCCGCAACCAACCCGACCGTACGTGAATGACTCCGCAAACGTCCTTAAACTGCTGTTAAGAATTTGCAGGAGTTTCGCAAAATTTCTCCAAAAGCGGTTATGGCATTGGAAAGCAAGGTGTTATACGAGTTCGACAGCTTCCGCTTAAATCCCGCGGATCACTCCCTGGTATGCGGAGAAAAACCTGTCTCTCTCACTCCAAAGTCTTTTGACATCCTGGTGACGCTCATTGAGCGCAATGGGCAACTCGTGACAAAAGACGAGCTGATGAAAAAGATCTGGCCCGACAGCTTTGTCGAAGAGGCCAACCTCACCGTGAACGTGTCTGCCTTGCGAAAGGCGTTGGGAGACACTACCGAGCACCAACAATACATCGAAACAGTTCCCAAGCTCGGGTACCGTTTCACCGCGCGCGTGACCGCCCGTAACGGAAGTCTCGCATCGGTGGTTGAGATACCCAAGGCCGCCGAAACTCAGCAACAAGACAATCCATCCGACGTCAAGCTCCGGGCCTCGGTGCTTCCAATTTCGGAGCCAACCGAAGGTCAGGGACATCGTTGGCTGTTGCTCGCGGCTTTTGTGGCCGTGGTCCTGCTGGTCATGATCGGCTTCGCGATTTTTCGTAAGGCGCCCCTTGCGATACGTGTGATCCCCGAGCCTCGCCGGCTCGCGATCCTGCCATTCCAAAACATCAGGAAAGATCCCGACAGCGATTTCCTCGGCTATTCACTGGCGGATGCTGTCATTACCAAACTTGGATATGTGCAGACCCTGAGGATCCGTCCGTCGTACGCGATCGAGAAGTATCGCGATCAGATCGTCGAGATTCCGAAAGTCGGTGCGGATCTTGATGTCGACACACTGCTCACCGGAAACTTCATCCGGGACGGTGACGACCTTCGCATCACTTGCCAGCTCATCGATGTGAAAAGTCGAAACATTTTGTGGAAGGGCGCCTTCGACCTCCGATACCAGAAACTGTTCACGGTGCAGGATCAAGTCGCGGAACAGATTATTCAGGGGCTGGAGTTGAATCTCTCGTCGACCGAAGCCGCGCGCCTGAAGCTGGACGAACCCGCGAGCCCTCTGGCCTATGAGTATTACCTGCGAGGCGTGGATCTCTATTCGCGGAGCGATTTCCCGTTAGCCATCCAGATGCTCGAAAAGTCCGCGCAAATCGATCCCAAGTATGCGCTGACGTGGGCGTATCTCGGCCGGTCTTACACCGCCAGTGGATCATTCCAATTCGAAGGCCGCGACTCCTATCACAAAGCGCAAGCCGCTTTCGATAAGGCCCTTGCAGTGCAGCCCGCCCTGATCGAGACACGGATTTATCTCGCAAATTTTTTGACGGACACGGGCAGGGTGGAAAAAGCGGTTCCCCTGCTTCGGGAATCGCTAAAGACGAATTCGCATCACGCCGAACTTCATTGGGAGTTGGGATACGCGTACCGATACGCTGGAATGCTGAATGAATCGGTGGAGGAGTGCGAACAGGCGCGGCAAATCGATCCGGGAGTAAAGATCAACAGCTCAGCTCTCAACACATACCTCTACCTACGTGAGTACGACAAATTTATTCAAAGCCTGCCCAAGAACAGCCAGTTGCCCTTCCACATTTTTTATCGCGGCTTCGCCGAATACCATCAGAATCAACTCGAACAGGCTGTTCAGGATTTTGATCGCGCCTTCGAACTGGATCCAGAGTTGTTGCAGGCTCAAATCGGAAAGGCGCTCAGCTTCAGCGTGGGCCACCAGGAAGCGAAAGGTCTCGAGATTTTGCGGGCCGCCGAAAGCAAGATTCAGACCCGGGGTGTTGGCGATTCGGAAGCCATCTACAAACTGGCTCAAGCTTATGCTGTGCTGGGCGACCGGGCATCTGCGCTGCGGATGCTGAAGCACAGCATCGATAACGGATTCTTTCCCTACCCTTATTTCGTTTCAGATCCCTTATTGGCGGGAGTGCGAAGCGAACCGCACTTTCAGGAAGTGTTGCAGAGCGCCAGCCAGCGGTACGAAGCCTTCAAGAAAACTTTTTTCTAAAAGGTCCAGCCTCAGTAAATCACCTTGAGCGAAAACTGGATTTGCCGGGACGTCCCTGCGGTCCTGCTGATGATTCCGAATCCGCTGCCATTCACGATGTTGGATGGCAGCCCGAAATTCACGATGTTGAAGATGTTGAAGAACTCCGCGCGAAATTCAAGCGTGCCGAGTTCGGCATTTCCGCGATGTCCGAAGGGAGTGTCTTTGATCAGTGCGATGTCGAAATCATGAAATCCCGGACCGCGAAACGTATTGCGGCCCAGTGTGCCGAATCGCCCTTGATTGGGTCCTGTGCCGCCGGGAACGTTGATCGGAATATTGAAAAACGATTTGTTGCCGACAGATCCCATCCCGAAATAATCATTTCGCGTTGTTCGGCTCGTGGAGAGATGCGGCATCGACACCAGGTCCGGACGATCGCCGCCGCCCAGTCCCGCCCCGGTCTGTTGAACGCCGGAGAAAATCGTGAAGGGCGATCCTGTTGTGAGCGTCGTGATGTTCAGGAATTGCCATCCCCGCGTTAGCGCCCTGGGCAATGCACGCAGGAAACTCACGCGATCGAACGGCAGTAACTGAATGACGCTGGCTGCAAAGACATGCGTCACGTCGAAGGTCGATGGTCCCTTCTCCGCGGCCGGGTCCCACGGATTCTGCGGCGCTGTCTGCAGAATCGTTCCTGAACCTCCTAATAGCCCACCAAGAACTGCGCTCGTATCGTCCAGCGCCTTCGAATACGTGTAGCTGGCCTGAACGCCGAGCCCGGCGCGAGCCGAATTCTTCGAGACGCTCGTCTGCAGCGCGTGATAACTCGAGTGCGAGGCGCTGGTCATGATGACCTCAGGGCCGAATCCGCTGATCGCGTGGCACGGAGTGTCAAACTGCGTGAATGGTGCGAAGCCTTGGCAAGCTCCGCCATAGCTGTTGGGGTTGTAGACCCGCGCCAGGTGAATTCCAGTTGTCGCGACGTACGATGTGCTGAACTTGAAGTCCCCGAAATCATGATCGAGACCGGCTGTCCAGCTTCCTATGTAGCCGTTGCTGAAATTCTTCGCGATACCGGTGATGTTTAAAAGTTGCACGTTCCCCGGCGCGAGCGCATTCAGGTCTGTCTGAAAACGGTCCAGGTCCATCACGGTGTTCGAAGGGACATCCTCGGTGCGACCGGTCGTAAAAATCGGATTTCCCTGAACGTCATACGCAGTCGGAAGGTTCAAGGGAACGAAAGTGTTTTGAAATGCGATGGGCTCGTTCGGCTGCGCATAGATTGACGGCGCAAACACGAAGGGAATGGCGGCAGTCAGAAAATTGTCCTGCCACAAATTTGGTATGAGCGTCGTGATCGTCCCGCCTGCATGAAGGACGGTGTGCTTCCCTGCCGCATAATCCAGCGACAGGCGCGGTCCCCAACCGTTCCAATCCTGATCATAAGGAGGCTGCGGATTAATGAGCATCTGCTGCGTGGCCGCGCGATCCCCGTATCCGGTCGGCTTGCCGTTGGCCCCGAGAAAAATAGGGAGTGAAGTGCGTTTCGTAGCTTCATGAATCCGGCTGTTCACCTCGTAGCGCAGTCCATAGTTCACCGTCAGTTGAGGCGTTGCTTTCCAAGTGTCTTGAAAATAAAAGTTGTAGGCCTCTCGCCGCACTCCAGCCTCGTTGAACTTGCCGCCAACCGGGGTGAGGCTCGCGGCCGCGATCACGTTGTACGAATATGGAGTGCCCGTCAGCAACCCCGTGAGCGAGTCGGGCAGCGGATCTCCGATCTGAACATCGTGCGTCCCGCTGGCCGACGTAATCTTCACTGGTGAATAGGCAGGCCCGCCACCAAACTCATAAAGTCCGTTCGGATTCGTTCCGAAAATCGTCGAGTCACGGTTCACCCTGATTTCGGTGCCCCACTTGAACGCGTGCGTGTTGTGCGTCCACGCCATGTCTTCTTTGAACTGGTAGAGATTGCTGTACGACCCGAAGATCGAACCGGCGGGCTGGTAGTAAGGCTGAAAAAGGCCGTCAGCGAAAGTAATGCCGGGTTGCGTGTGATTGGTCGTCGGGAAGAACGGCGTGCTTCGAACATAGCTGAGAGAAGTTTCCGAAATCATGTGCGGAGAAATCGTTCGCACATATTTCACCCCGGCATTGCGCTGGTGATCGAAGAACTGAACCCCGAAGGTCGGATTGATCGCTGTCTGGTCAGGATTGGTGAGAGGTCCGGTCACCTGATTCAGGCTGAAACGCGTTAGCAGCGAGGCTTTGTCGGAGATCTTGTGATCAATGCGAATGGAAAATTGATCGGTACGCGTTACAACCTTCGAAGACGCAGCATAGGTCCGGTCGCCGAAGGCTCCGTTCGGCTCGTTCGGCAAGGGATAGCCGTTGAGCACCGCGGCCACCGCCGGGTTGACTGGAACAGTCAGCGTGTCGCCGGGAAATGTTGTGGTATCGATTCCCTGCCGCTCCGCGACGGTTGGTACCGGTATCACCTGCGTCGTCCCCAGAACCTGGCGGAATCCCTGGTACTCCCCGAAATAAAAAGTGCGATCGCGTCCGTTGTAAATCTTCGGAATGACGACCGGACCGCCGTTGGTAAATCCAAACTCGTTGCGCTGAAAGGGAGGAATGCGGCGGCGGCCCGTCGGATCGCGGGAGTCGAAATAGTTGCGTGCATCGAGTGACGCGTTGCGCAGGAACTCGAATACGCTGCCGTGGATCTGGTTCACTCCGGACTTTGTAATCACGTTGGTGAAGCTCGCAGCGCCATGACCAACCTCGGCGGGCAACGCTCCGGAATTCGATTCGACCTCCTGGATCGCATCCACGTTGTAGTTCGAAAATGTGGCGCCGCCCATCTCGGGGTCGGTCGTATCAAAGCCATCGATCGCGAATACTGTCGTAACGCCGCGCTGCCCGTTGACGGCGAATTGTTGCGTGAAATTCGCGGCACCGTTGGCGTCGGTCATCGTCCCAGCCGCAAGCAGGAGAAGCTTGCTGAAGTCACGCGCATTCAGTGGAAGGCTGGATACCTCAGAACTTGAGAGACGTTCCCCGCCCGTTCCCTGCGCCGAAGCCTGACCGCTCGGAGCGGGAGCCGTGAGTTCCGAGATCTGCGCAGTCTGAACCTGCAATACTTGTCCCGACGCGGTCAGTTGCAACGCAGCAGTCGGCGGCTTCTCATTCGAAATCACCACGGCAGCGGTAGCCTTCCATTGATTCGCAGCCCGACGAACCGAAAGCTCGTAGGTCCCAGCGGCGATCCCGACAAAATCAAATTTGCCATTTGCTTCCGTACTCGATGCGTAGTCCTCTTTGCGATCCGGAGAATGTAAGCGGATGATCGCCCCCGCGACGGGCTTGCCCAACTCGTCCGTCAAAACGCCAGTCCAGGATGTACCGGGAATCGCGACTGCGGAACAGGCGACGAGAACCACGGTTACCAGAAGCGTACGGCTGAAACAACGTAGGAAGGCGCTCAACATGAACCCGTGATTATATCTGCGCTTGTGTCGTCCCGAGCACAAATGCATCAGACGCGAGTCCCAAATCGGTACCTACCGCGGGTAGTCGAGTCCTCCGTGATAGCATTTCCTTGAAGGCTTCTCTCCCACCTTGTATCGAATGTCCCGCGTTCGATCCATTTCGTTTTGCGCCGCGCTTCTCGCAGCGTTTCTGTGCGCCAGCTCAAACGCGGCTACCGAACCGCCCTGGCTCGAGATTCACTCCACTCACTACACGTTGATCACCGATGCAGGCGAGGCCCGCGGACGCGACGTGGCTCTGCGCTTCGAACAGATGCGTGCCGTCTTCGGCAACGTGCTGTCGAGAGACCGGCTTCACCAATCGATTCCGCTCACGATTCTCGCCTTCCAGAACGACAAGCTTTACTACCAGGTTGCTCCGTTGCGCAACGGGCAGGCGATCGATGTGCCCGGATTTTTTCTGCCCGGGGACGATCAGGATTTCATCGTACTCAACCTCTCCGAGTCTGACGCATGGCGCGCCGTCTCGCGCGATTTTGCGATGATGTTGCTCAACTACAACTACCCTCCAACGCAGGAGTGGTTCGACAACGGGCTGGCCGAATATTTCAGTTCCCTCCGTGTGGATGGAAGACAAGTGGAGATCGGCGGCGATCCGGAACTGCGCATCACCGCTGGTTCTGGCGACCAATCCAAGGTGTCGTATACATCGGCCTCCGAGGTGCTGAATACGCAGCCGTGGATGAGACTGCCGGAGCTGGTTTCAATCAAGAGTGATCCGGCCGGCAAGCAGGATTCGCAGCCCGCGATCTTTTATGCCGAGTCCTGGATCCTAATGCACTACCTGCTGCACGAGAAGAAACTGGAGGAGACGGGAACATATTTTGGCTTGGTCCAGAACCAACATCTTTCTCCGGAAGAAGCGATTCAAAAGGCGTACGGCGTCAGCGCTGAAAAACTCGAGCAGTCGGTACAGGAGTATTTCCGTTCCCAAGCAACGCTGTTCGGGAGGGATAAGACGAAGCCGGCCCCGGCGCAAGCACCCGTCGCAACTGCAACTGCGGGACCGATTGAGCGCTACCCCGTGCCCGTGGGAATCGACGATTCCGCAATCACGTGGAAGCCGATTCCGGCGGCCGACGCGCGCGCGATGTATGCGGGAGTTCAAGTCCGCGTCCCCGAACGGCACGATATCGGCGTGAAGACGCTGCAGGATCTTGCGACGACTCCGACTGAAGCCGACAAGAAGGCCGAGGCGAAACAGCAGGCCAAAAGGATGGGAGAAGATCCCGACCAGCTGCCGACCAGCGCTATCGGAAACGCGCTCGCTCACCGCATGCTTGCATGGGATCACATCCAGCATGGCGATTACGAGGAATCTTTCGTCGAGATCGGCGATGCCGCTGCCCTGAATCGCACCGACTTGTGGCAGCGCTACTATCTCAGCGTTGCGAAGTGTCGAATGTCGCAGGCTAAGCACACTGACATTCTGGGACTGGCGAATATGCTGCTCGATCTGAAAGCAGTGCTCGAATGGAATCCTGAAATGGCTGATGCTTATGATTTGCTGGCCGTGGGCCGCAACGCTGGTGGAACCACTTCAGCGGCCATGCAAGCGGCGCATGCAGCAATCGGTCTGAGCCCGCGAAATCAGCTTTACAACTATCACCTTGCCGAGATCTACGTGGCGAGCAAGAAGTGGGACGCCGCCAACGCTTTGCTCGAACGTTTGAAAGCTAGTTCGAATCCGCAGATTGCAGCACAGGCGGTCGAGTTGGCATCGAAATCCGGCGTCGAACGCAAGTATGGAATCCCGGTCAATACATCTTCCACGACACAACCGAAATTGGAGGCGCAGAAGACCCCCTTCGACATTCTGGAAGAAGATGCGGCCAAGCGCGAAGCTGCCGAACATGCGCAGCCGAAAACGGGCGACAAACGCACCGCGCAGTTCGTCAAAGGGCGCTTGCTGGCGGTCGATTGCTCCAAGACTCCCTCTGCGATTCTGACCGTGAGCGCCCAGCAAGGAATTCTGAAGCTTCGATCCGCAGACTATCGCTCGCTCCTCCTGATCGGCAGCGACAACTTCTCCTGCGACTGGCGTGATGTCGAGGTAACCGTAAACTACAAGCCGATGGGCGGCGCCGACGGAGACCTCATCTCCCTCGAAATGCACTGATGCATCCTCTACAAATCCTCATTTCAATTCGCCACGGCGTACAACTGACCCACCGCTCTGTTCGCTGATCACAAACGATCGTGATATCAATCACTGCCCTAACTATTATTCGGCAGTAGGTTCATCGCCAGGTGCCGAGTTGAACCCAATCGGCCCTTTAGCAAGACTCGACTCGGACGCCCGCACGTCAGCACTCGCAATGCGAGCTTGATGGTCAATCGCGGCGGCGTTAGCCCAACAACGATTCCACCAAAAACACGCGCATAGATCGGCGTCTTCTGGAAAGGCAGCAGTGCCTTCCGGATATCGACCGTTCTCGCGCGGAACTTCGTTCACAGCTCCAGGAGGGATTATGAGGTTCGCCTTAAAGGTCTCACTACTGCTGGCAGCATTGAGTACGATCTTTTCATCTGCGCAGATCGCACGTTTTGAACACGTCATCGTTATATTCCAGGAAAATCGCACGCCCGATAGTCTTTTCTGGGGTGTTTGTAAGGCACCCTACAACAAGGTCTGCAACACCAAACCAACCGGATCTCAGTACAACATTCAAACGAAGAATTGGCTCGACAAGCATTCTTCCAGCGGCGTGACCCAGCCATCATCCATCGCATTGGCAAATACCTATGATCTCGGCCACAATCACGATTCTTTCGACAAGATGTGCGATGTGGACACGAAAACCGGAAAATGCAAAATGGACGGCGCCGGAGATGTCGTCTGCAATGTCAATTGTCCGACCAAGCCTCAGTTCAAGTACGCCGACAATTCCACCGGCGTCATCACTCCCTATCTGGATCTCGCAACCCAGTACGGTTGGGCCAACTACATGTTCCAGACAAACCAGGGCCCCAGCTATCCTGCCCACCAATTTATATTTGGCGGAACCTCTGCCCCCAGCGCTGAAGAGGATGCCGCAGGAACGTACGCCTCAACCAATGTTTCTCAACCTGCGCTGCCCGGCAGCGCAATCACGGGATGCATCGCTCTCGCAGGATCCACGGTCAAGTTGATTACGCCGGAGGGCGAGAAGCAGAAAATCTATCCTTGTTTCGAACATCAGACGCTTACCGATTTGCTCGAGTCTGTCGGCGTGAGCTGGCGATATTACACTCCGAACGTCGCCAATCTGTGGACTGCACCCAACGCCATTCAGCATATCTGCGTGCCGGATAAGTCCGTCGGAGGAAAGTGCACAGGCGCAGGATGGAAGAACGTAATCACCGGCGCATCGAAAATCTTGACCGACATTTCCTCCTGCAAGCTTGCCCAGATGAACTGGTCGATTCCGGATGGCAAGAATTCTGACCACGCCAGCAGCAACAACGGCGGTGGCCCGTCGTGGGTAGCCTCGATCGTCAATGCCATCGGAAACAACCCAAAGTGCCCAAATGGCGAACTCTACTGGAACAACACCGCGATCCTAGTGACTTGGGACGATTGGGGTGGATGGTACGACCACGAGCCTCCCACGATTCTGGCTCAGCCTCTGGGCGACTATCAGTACGGTTTTCGCGTCCCTCTGATCGTGGTTTCTGCTTACACCACCGCCGGCTACGTCGATAACAATCGCATGGATTTCGGCAGCATCTTGCGATTTGTCGAGCACAATTACGGAGTTGAGGAGGGAGGACTGAACTTTGCCGACGCGAGAACGACCACGAATCTCACAACGTTTTTCAAGCTCACTCAGGCGCCTCGATCCTTCAAGCCAATCAAGGCGGCATTGGATGCGAATTACTTCATCAACGACAGCAGCCCGGTGACCGATCCCGACGATTACTGAGGCCTTGCATCAGAAGGCAGGTGCTGGTCGGCTTCGCCCGGCACCTGTCTGACTCCCGGACTGGATTCCACTATTCGTTGCAGATGGAAGAAGCCCGAGTCGCAGCCGTCTGCATGATCCTGCCGTGAGACAATTTCTTTCCAGTTCGCCGCATGAAGCCATCCACTCCGATTCGGCAGCAGAAGGTTTCTTCGAGTGCTCTCTCTCGAATGCCGGAGTTGCTTTCTCCTATCGGCGTTGTTGTCGCGGCATCATGCGTTGTGGCTGTCTTTGCGATCGTCTATGCGCCCTCGCTGGACTTTCAGTTCATCCTCGATGATCACCGCTTCACCAACGATCCGCGGATTCAGTTTTCCGGTCACATCTGGGATTACTTCACCAGCTTCGTCTGGGCGCAATTCACCGGCGGGCCTCCAAGCTTTTATCGCCCCATCTTTTTGCTGTGGATGAGGATCAACTACATCCTCTGCGACCTGTCTACCTGGGGATGGCACCTGCTCAGCGTGATGAAACACGCTGCAGTTGCCGTACTTCTTGCCTGGCTCGTGTGGAAGTTGCTTCGGGACCGCGGAGCCGCGCTTTTGGCTGCGGCGCTGTTCGCGTTGCATCCCGCACACACTGAGTCCGTCGCATGGGTCACCGTTCCCGATCCGCTGATGGCGTTGGGAGTTTTCGGATCGCTGCTTCTGTACTTGAAATACTTGGACAGCATCGGACGAGACGATGGGCGGGACGTGCGTCGCTCGAAGGCCCGGAAGAAAGCAGTTCATCCTCCTTCTTGTGGAACACTGTTCGGCGCATCTTTTATCTGCCTCCTCGCCCTCGGCGCCAAAGAAACTGGCATCGTCATTCCAGCCGTTGTTTTTGCCCTAGCTTTCTTCTCCCGGCAAAAAGCAGAGGATGATCGTGGAAGACAGTCTTCGATCCACGATCGAAGTGTTCGGGCTCGGCTCGCCCGGGCCGCGCTCGATACCGCGCCCTTCGCCGCGGCAACTCTTCTTTATTTACTCTTGCGTTTTGTCGCTCTCGGAAATCATCTCAGTTCCCGCACGCAGCATCTGACGCTGACAACGGTCATTTTCTCCTGGCCAGCGACTCTCTGGTTCTACGTCAAAGTTCTCTTCTGGCCGGTGCGATCGCGCGCCTTCGCCGATCCCACGGTTGTGGACCGCTTTTCGCTGCAAGCCGTCCTTCTCCCGCTTCTTGGAATTTTGTGCACGACCGCGGCACTCGCAGTTCTGATTTCAGAGTGCTGGCGTACCGCCCGCCGCAATCTCACCACCGAGCAACGTGCAGACGTCATCCGCGCCCTGCTGATCGGTGCAATCTTGCTGGTCTTACCGCTCCTCGCCGCGCTGGATCTCAATGCCCTCAATCCCGGCGACTTTTTGCATGGCCGCTATACCTATCTTCCACTCGCGGGACTGATGATTTTGCTTTCGACTGCGTGGCATTTGGCGGGCAGGGCCCAACTCGGGTTGTTGATCTTTGCCTCGGCCTTGACCATCACGTTTGCGGCATTAACCTTTTCCCAGGAAAAACAATGGCAGGATGACTTGACGGTTTTCACCACCGCTCACGCCCTGGCACCGAACAACCGCCCGGTAGCACAGAATCTGGCCAACGCTCACATTCAGCAAGCACTGCAACTCGGCGAGCAAGGACGCTGCAACGAAGCTGTACCGGTCTTCGAGCAAGTCACGAGTGAATTTCCGAACGATTGGTACGCGTGGGCCGCGCTCGGTGACTGTCTTGTCGAACTGAACGATCTTCCAAGAGCCGAAGAGTCGCTGCACAAGGCCGCCGATCTTTCACATGACCAGCGCACCATCGAACGTTGGCAGGAGGTACGCACACAAATGAAACTTCCGCCGGCCGCTCCAAAATAAAGCGGTCCAGCCAAAACAGTGATACTCTGCCGCCTGCAAATGTTCGTACGATCCAATCACATTCCTGGGAAACTCTCGCAATAGCGTCCGCAAAACTTTCATTCTTGGAGGTCTCGCGTGCCCACAGACGCGCTCTCTGACCGGCAGATCGCCCACTACGCCCACACTCCCGTGCAGAGCCCGGCGTCTCGTATCGCCTTCCGCTTTTGCTTCGTTTATTTCGGACTCTACTGCTTGGGGACACAAATCATCACCAGTCTGCTTTCTATTCCGAGTGTGGAGATCCCGGATTTAGCTACATTACGGCCGATGCGCTCGATCGTTTTTGGAGCCGCGCGTCTTTTCCGAGTCTCGCCGGCGCCAAATTTTGGCGAGACCGGAAGCGGCGATCGCATGTTCGATTGGCTCCTGGTTTTTTGCCTGCTCGTCATCGCGGTGATTGCGACGGCGGTCTGGTCCTATGTCGATCGCAAGCGCGAATCCTATGCGACACTCGCCAAGTGGTTTCGCGTCTTCCTCCGGTTCGCGCTCGCCGGGCAATTGATCTCCTACGGGCTCGTCAAAGCAGTCCCCCTGCAAATGCCTTACCCCTATCTCGGCAAGCTGGTTGAGCCGTTTGGAGACTTTTCTCCGATGGGCGTGCTCTGGTCATCGATCGGCGCGTCTCCCGCATATGAAACGTTCGCAGGTTGCGCGGAGTTGATGGGCGGCCTTCTTCTGATCTTTCCTCGAACAACCATGCTGGGTGCGTTGATTTCTCTGACGGACATGATCCAGGTCTTCATGCTGAACATTACTTACGACGTGCCCGTCAAACTGCTCTCGTTCCACCTGATTCTTCTATCGCTATTTCTGCTCGCGCCCGACCTTCGCCGGCTTGCGCGCTTCTTCCTGCTCGATCGCAAGACTGAGCCTTCGACGCGCCTTTCGCTCTTTTCTTCGTCCCGCGCGAATCGCATCGCATTCGCCTGTCAGATCGTCCTTGGCTTGTGGCTGCTGGGAACCAACGTTTATGCGAGTTGGTCCGGATGGCACAATTACGGCGGTGGCTCGCCGAAATCTCCGCTTTACGGCATTTGGGATGTGGATCAATTTTCCATGGACGGTGAAGCGCGTCCTCCGCTCCTTGGCGACAGCGAACGATGGCATCGCGTTATCTTCGAAATGCCTTCATTCGCCACGTTCCAGCGCATGGACGAATCCCTGACTTATTTCGGTGTCGACATAAAGGAGAACGACAAGACGATTGCGCTCTCAAAGAACGGGGATAAAAGCTGGTCGGCGAACTTTACTTTTCAGCAAGGATCTGCGGATCAACTGACACTCGACGGAACGATGGACCATCACCACATGCACATGGACCTGAAACTTTTTGATCGCAACAAGTTTCTCGTCGTCAATCGCGGATTCCATTGGATCCAGGAATCGCCGTTCAACCGTTAGGAAGCGCTTCAGGACCGGAAATGTGACTGGGCGATTGCGGCAATAAAAAACCCTTCCGCTGGATCGGAAGGGTTTCGAAATCCTTCGGAGGTTTATGCGCGAACAACGTTGGCTGCTTGAAAGCCCT
Source organism: uncultured Acidobacteriota bacterium (assembly GCA_963820895.1). GTDB lineage: Bacteria > Acidobacteriota > Terriglobia > Terriglobales > Acidobacteriaceae > Sulfotelmatobacter. The sequence continues at coordinate 257,500 of CAWGBW010000004.1, read as the reverse complement.
TGGGGCCTTTCAGCAGATCGAATTCCACGGTCTCTCCCTCATTGAGGGTGCGGTAGCCGTTTTCCTGGATTGCGGAAAAGTGTACGAACACATCTTCCCCCGTAGAGCGCTGGATAAATCCATACCCCTTCGCCCCATTGAACCACTTTACTGTGCCTTTTTCTCTCACGGAAACTCCTTTCACCAATCGCGAAGAATTGTTCCCCAGTTTCTCGGATCGCGCCTCGAATCGACCGAGGCCCCCCTCAAAGAATCTGGTTGAACTTAGGTTGCGTCCACGATGTGCAGAGGGAATTACTTCCAAAAAGGAAAAGACTCCTCAGTTCCCGAACGCGTCATGCACTCGACGCGGGAACCGATGGAGTCCGGCAATTTGGCTCGTTTCCACCACACCCAACAAACGCCAACCACTCACTGATCTCGCCACCGGGGTGTTTTCCGGTAACGAGCAAAAGATAATAAGCAGTATTAAAACGTTTCGCAAGGAAAATTAGAAAGGAATCGTAAGGTGACCGCAGGTCATTGGCGATAACTTTAACGCAGATTAAGGAATACCTTCGTAACGGTGCAACAAATTTCAGCTTTCTGGACCGGACTCCTTGTTTGATACGATTTCAGGTCTGGTGCCCACCGTCCCGAGTTCGGCCGTATCCCCCATTAGAGACGGGCCTTCCGCTCGTTCCCGACCTGCGCCGCGCCGTCGTGCGAGTTTGTTCGTCGCCACGGTGAAGTATCTTTTGCGTACAGATGTGCATACTTTTGCATTCTCGGTAGCGGCCAACTCAATCTTGTCTTTTTTCCCTTTCGTTGTGCTGATGATGACCCTCATCCGGCGGGTTTTCCATTCACGGGTGATGTACGAAGTTGTACTGCAATTGTTGCGCGACTACCTGCCGGCCGGACAGGAATTCGTGATCCGGAACCTGAATGCCATGGTCAACTCCCGGCAGCGCGTGCAAGCGGTTTCGCTCGTGATCTTGCTGGTCACGTCGTCGGGCGTCTTCCTTCCGCTGGAAGTCGCCCTCAATCGCATTTGGCGCTTCGAGAACAACCGCTCCTACCTCGGAAATCAATTGGTCTCGCTGGGTCTGGCTTTTGCCTGCGGGGCGCTCGCGTTGCTTTCCATCGCGCTGACCGCCGGGCCCGTCGGACTGCTCGAGTTCCTGTTCCGCGGTTACGGTACCGGCTTTGTCCGGTTGGTGGGATTCCTGATGATGAAGGTCTTCGCGATTGCTGCCAGCATCGCTATCTTTTTCCTGGTTTACTGGCTTCTGCCCAACGGCAAGGTTCCGGCACGCGCGGTGCTCCCTTCCGCTATCGTGATGGGCTTGCTATCGGAAGCTCTGAAATACGCCTACATCCTTGCGCTGCCCTGGCTCAATTTTCAGGAAGTCTACGGACCTTTCGCTCTGTCAGTCAGCCTGATGTTTTGGGCCTTTCTCTCTGGCCTGTTGCTGCTTGCAGGAGCAAATCTCTCAGCCGAAGAATATCTCGGGCGCACGCTCTAACAGCCTGCGGAAGAGACCCGCAATGCGTGTTTTGAAGAGGGCCGACTGGAAACAAGGGCTAGCTTTGACCCTTCCATTGCTTAACAGCAACAGGAGCCTTAGCCACCGCAATTACCTAGATAAAAACGGTTCCTGGGACGAGCCGGACAATCGCCGTCGTCGCTCAGAAACCGCCCTGAAATCACTCGCTCGCCTCAGACTATTGCAATTTACAAAGATTCTGGATGTCGGCTGCGATGGTCGAGGCTCCATCGGCCACAGATGGAATAGGGTGGGGAGCATCGCTGACACAGCCTTGCGATTTGGAAGTATTGGTAAGCGAATTTACCCACAGTAGCGCTTGTTCAACAGCGGTGGAATTGTCCTGCCCGCCGACGAGGACATTCACACGTGTCTTTGCGAATGTTGGGGGTACCCCTCCCAAGATGCTGTCCGACAGCAACAAGCCGTTCGGTGGAGTAATGCCGTTCACAGCGTTAGAACAAACGGGCTGAGAGTAGGCGGAGTCGACAATCTGTGCCTCATCCGGCGTGTAACAGGCGGAAACGTTCTGCACGGGGTCACCTGCATTGCAGGTGAATTGCTGTTTTTGACACTCCGCATTCGAAGCCGGCAAACACCCCTGATCGAGACGCGACATCGGGGGGCCGCTCGTTTCCTCTACCATTGAGAAAATCGAATTCATTCCATAATCGGTCAATGCATAACCGATCGCACCCGCACCACCGCTGTTGCCGGTAGCGCAAAGTGGAGCACCGGTGTTTGAGTTGTGGATGTTCTTGTAGACCCATTGTGCGACCGTTGCGTAACGGCAGGCCAATTTGCGAACGCCGCCTGGGCCAGTCAGCCAACCGCTGGGCTGTGTAGCGAAAGGCGAACCAAATGTCACCTGCACCGTTGTGTAACCGGTGTTCAGCACAGACTGGACGACCGTCAGGCCGCCGTTCGTGCTTCCGTCAACGTAGAGAGGGTCGTTGTCATACAGCGTAGCCCCGCCGGTGCCCGTTCCAAACATGACAGTCCCTAAGGGCGTGGAAACAGGTTGATTTACCTTCAGGTAGGCCGAAAAGTCGGCGACGCCGGGGCAGGATGTGTCGATTTGATAGCAACTCGATCCCGAATTGGGAAGGCCTCCCGAGAAGGTCGGGCAGGTGATCGCCGTCCCTGTAGCGGTGCCCAACGGATCGGTCTGCTCGACGGTAAAGCTCGATGTGGTGCTAGCGGTTGGGTCCGACTGGGAAGTCGCCGTGACCGACACACTCAGCGGAAATGTCCCGGAACTAGGTGCGATAAAAAGACCGGTGGAATCGATCGTTCCGCCATTTGGCGTCGGCACCGTCCAATTCACACCTTGACTGCCGGGGAGCCCGGCCACCGTGGCGTTGAACTGCCAGTTCGCTCCGGCCCCAAGCTGGGACGGACTGGCGGTGATCGTCACGGCTCCGTGTTGGCCATTCTGCGTGACCGTAAAACTAGTCGATGTGGTATCGGCTGAGGCAGCCTGGGACGTTGCAGTGACGGTTACGCTCATGGGAAATGTCCCAGAGGTGGGAGCGACATACAGGCCGGTGGTGTCAATGCTGCCTCCGTTCGGAGTTGGTACTGCCCAATTGACCCCTTGATCACCCGATAGGCCCGCAACAGTCGCCTCGAACTGGAAGTTCGTTCCAGCCAATACTTGTGAAGGCTTGGAGACGATACTGACAACTACCTGTGGTTTGCTTCCTCCAGTGCCACCTGACGTAGATGTGGAGGACGATCCCCCGCATCCTGCGAGGACGAGAATGGAGCATGCGAGCACTGTTGAAATGACCGAAACCTTACGGCTTCGCACTCGTACAAACTCGCTGAGAGATAGAAGTTCGCGATCAGGTCGGGCGTCTCGTTTAAGAAGTTCTGATGAACGCTTCTTGAGCCTTGGGATTGAGACGAGAATAAGTGCGCATAGGCTACCGAATCTGTTCATGCGAGTCGGCATTCGCCTCCCGATGGCTGGTAGAACAAAACAATCGTTCGGTTCGGTCGGATACCCTACCTACGGCTTTATTAGTGGATTTAATCTTCGACAAGGTTGCTACACAGATCTACCTACACAGCGGAACTAAATGATCGGATGGAGGAGCTTCTGTGAACACATGGACACCTGCAGAGCTGCCGACGTTACGCACGTGGCAGCGCCCATAGCGAGAGCGGAAGGTTGACGGCCAACTCGGAATCAATGACTACCGAAAGCTGGCGCAATCCCAGGGAAATTGAGACCGACGTCACACCGTTTGATGACACTCGTCAGCAGTGTCCGCCGCTGAGGATTTGAGGCTGCGCACAAATTGAACCTTCCGCAGTCTGCCAAGATTTCCGTTCAAAGAAAAAACGACCGCCTTGGCCAGGCGGCCGTCCCAAGACCTCAACATTCCTATTTTTTCTGTTCGCCGATCGAGACCAACTCGACCTCGAAAATCAGCGTTTCACCGGGACCAATGTCGCCACCTGCTCCTCGATCGCCATAGGCCATATCAGGAGGAATAAAGAGCTCCCACTTCGAGCCTACCGGCATCAATTGCAGCGCTTCGGTCCATCCCTTGATCACGCCGCCGACGGGAAACGACGTCGGCTGACCCCGCTTGTAGGAACTGTCGAACTCCTTTCCATTGATGAGCGTTCCGCGGTAGTTGCACGTCACCGTATCGTTGGCGGTCGGCTTTGGTCCCGAACCTTCCTTCAGAATTTTGTATTGCATGCCGCTCGGCAGGGTCACGATGCCCTCTTTGCCTTTGTTGGTGGCCAGAAACGCTTCGCCTTCTTTGCGTGCGCCGAGTCCGGCCTCGTGTGCCTTCGATTGCTGCTGGTCGCGAACCTGAGTCTGTAGTTGTGTCAAAGCGTTCCTCTCATCTTCTTCGGTTAATAATGGTTTGGTTCCACCCAAAGCATCCCTCAATCCACGGGCTACGATTGCCGGATCGACCGCGGTCTGGACCCCCGACCGTTTCAAGTCTCCACCGATCTTCATGCCCAATGCGTAGCTCGCCTTTTCCTTCTGTGTTTTCAGTGCATAAGGAGTGGAGGTCTTAGTCGCGGTCGTGGGAGCTTTTTTCGGAGCGGCAGGCTTGGTCGTTCCGGTCGACTGCCCTGACGGCGAAGCTCCGGCGGCCGTTGGAGGGGTTCCCTGCGCAAACGCATTGCCCAGCAGAAGAACACCGGTCGCAGTGGAAGTCACAATGATTTGAGTTAACGATTTTTGCATATCTTCGTATTGTCCCATTGCGTGCGAGAGATCGGCAAACGACGAAACTGATGAAAAATTAAACATTCAAGTCAGAAGTTCAAATCTCACCGTTGGATGGGTCTGCCTCAGGTGGGATTCTTCCGCCTTCCGACAATCATTTCCTGCCTTCTTGCCCATTTTTTAGCCGAATCTCCGTCAATACAGGAAACCCCTGATGTGGGCAGCGACAACTAATAGTGCATCCTCGTTGCACAGTGCCTCGGGGGAAGCGCTAGCACGGTAGGTCCATTCCTGGTAACGCTTCAATCAGTCAGAATTCAGAACAATGACCCATTCACCACAGTCGGACAGTTCTGCGTCGACGATCCTGATCGTTGACGATCATCCCGCTGTCCGCGCAGGCCTCAAGAATCTGATCTCGAACCGTCCGGGATGGACGATTTGTGGCGAGGCCACCAATGGCGAAGAGGCCGTCGAACTCGCCTTGAAGTGCAAGCCTTCCGCCATCGTGATGGACATCTCCATGCCCGGAATGAATGGACTGGAAGCGACACGCCGTATTCGCGAACACCTGCCCAGTACCGAGATCCTTATCGTCAGTCAACACGACTCCGATGCTGTGGTGCTAGAAGCGCAGCGAGCGGGCGCCCGCGGATTCGTGGTGAAATCTCATCTCTCCGCCGACCTGCTCCCGGCTCTTGAGGCTGCCCTGCTTCACAGTTCTCGCATCTCTGCTCCGGTTTCAAAGGCGTGGCAAAGTGCGATCTTGAGCGCGAAACAGGTCGACAAAGGCACTTTCAGCGACCCCGGCCCGCACGACGATCTCGATCTAATGTCCGGCGGAGGCGAGATGGGCGCGCTCATGCGTTCGCATGATTGGACGCGAACGCCTTTCGGGCCGGTCAGCCAGTGGCCCCAGAGCCTGCGAACAGCGCTCCGCATTTGCCTGGATTCCCGCTTTCCGATTCTCATCTGGTGGGGACCGGAGCTCCGACTCCTTTATAACGATGCCTATCGTCCGGCGCTCGGGAGTACCAAGCATCCGCAAGCGCTCGGCGCGCCGGGTGCAGAAGTCTGGTCGGACATCTGGGACACGATCGGCCCGATGCTCGACGGCGTCTTGCGAACCGGGCAAGCGACTTGGGAGAACGATCAGTTTTTGCTCTTCGATCGGCACGGATATGTCGAGGAAAGTTATTGGACGTATTCTTACAGCGCGATCCGCCTTTTCTCGGGCGAAGTAGGTGGTGTCTTCTCAGCCGTGCACGAAGTCACCGACGGCGTACTCAGTGCGCGCCGCCTCAAAACCCTTCGTGAGGTTGCGGACCAGGTTGTGCAGGCCAAGACCGAAATGAATGCCTGCGCCCTGGCGATCCAATCGATAGGCCGCAATCCCGCTGACTGCCCGTACGCAATGATCTTCTTGTGCGACGGCCACAATGCGACGCTCGCCGCCACCTTCGATAGCAATGCCGCCGTACCTGCGGCCTTTGATCTGTCCGTTGACGATCCCTGGGCGATCAAAAAGACGATTGAAACCCACACCACGCAGGTTCTCGATGTAGAAGAACCCAACGCGTTGCCCGGCGCTCCTTTCGGAGGCACATGCAAGCAGGCCATTTCACTGCCGATTCTCGGTTCGCGAGGCGTACCGATCGCGGTACTCACGATCGGGATCAGCCCCTATCGCGCGTTGGATGGCCCTTACCGGGAGTTCTTCGATTCGCTGGCTAAGAATCTCGCGGCCAACGTTCGCAACGCGCAGGCTTACGACGAAGAACGTAAACGCGCGGAAGCGCTCGCCGAACTCGATCGCGCAAAGACCGTATTCTTTTCCAACGTCAGCCACGAGTTCCGCACTCCCCTGACCCTGATGCTTGGTCAGCTGGAGGATTCGCTCGCTGCTTCCAGTGATTTACCCGCGGCGCACCGCGAGCACCTGGAAGTCGCCCATCGCAATTCGCTGCGCCTGCTTCGATTGGTCAACATCCTGCTGGATTTTTCCCGCATTGAGGCGGGCCGCATTCAAGCCGCCTATCTGGAAACCGATCTCGCAAAGCTGACGGCGGATCTGGCTAGCGTCTTCCGCTCTGCGACCGAGCGCGCCGGGCTGCGCCTCCTGATCGATTGTCCTCCTCTGACGCAGGCGGCGTATGTCGACCGCGACATGTGGGAGAAGATTGTCCTCAATTTGCTGTCTAATGCCTTCAAATTCACTTTCGAAGGCGAGATCGAAATATCCCTGCGCGAAGTTGGTGATGCCGCCGAGTTGAGCGTGCGCGATACCGGCACTGGAATTCCGCCGCACGAGCTACCTCATCTATTTGAGCGTTTCTATCGAGTGAAGGGCGCACACGGCCGAACATTCGAGGGCAGCGGCATCGGTCTCTCGCGGGTGGAAGAACTTGCCAAGCTGCATGGTGGCAAGGTGACGGTAACCAGCACACTGAATAGTGGCAGCACTTTCACGGTAAGTGTTCCACTCGGGCATAGTCACCTTCCGATCGATCGGATTGGAGCGCGACGGAACACAGACTCGACAGGGGTGCAAGGCGAAGCCTATGTCCAGGAAGCCTTGCGGTGGCTCCCCGGCGCGGAAAGCGCCACGGACGAAATTCCGGCGGGTGATCTGCTGGCAATTTCTCCGGCACTTCAGCGAGGACAAGCAGAACCGCAATCCAACCAGAAGCCTCGCATTGTGTTCGCCGACGACAACGCGGATATGCGCGACTATGTCACGCGTCTGTTGAGCGCGCAATATGAGGTCTTTTCGGTGTCCGATGGCGAGTCGGCTCTGGCCAACGCCCGCGAGCAGCGCCCGGACCTGATTCTCTCGGATGTCATGATGCCGCGCATGGACGGTTTCGCCCTTTTGCAGGCTGTCCGATCGGATGAGCATCTAAAGAGCGTCCCGGTCATTCTGTTATCAGCGCGCGCAGGAGAAGAGTCGCGCATCGAAGGTCTCCAGTCCGGAGCCGATGACTACCTGGTCAAACCATTCTCTGCGCGAGAGCTTTTGACGCGCGTTCGCTCGCATCTGACCATGGCAAGAATCCGCCAGAACAGCGAGCGCCAGGTTGCCGCTGAGTCCGATGCCCTGGCGACGCTCAACGAGCGGAGCCTGAGCCTGTGGCGTTCTCTTAACCTGCAACAGGGCCTCGATGACATGTTGAAGACGGCCATCGAACTGCTCGGCGCCGATCGAGGAAACGTTCAGCTCTATGATGCGCGACGAGAAGTTCTCAGCATCGAAGCCCATCAAGGCTTCGGCAAGGATTTTTTGGAGTTCTTTCGCGAGGTCAAAGCGGCGGATGACTCCGCTTGCGGAAGGGCCCTGCGATCAAGGCAGCGCGTCGTGATTCCTGACATAGAGCTGGACGCCGGCTTCGCTCCGTTTCTGGAAGCGGCTCGTAACGCCGGTTATCGTGCTGTCGTCGCAACTCCCCTACTCGGCGGAGACGGAAACGCTCTCGGCATCATTTCCGCTCACTTCAAGTCGGTCCACCACCCATCGGATCAGGAACTGCGGCGGCTCGATCTGTTCGTTCGACAGGCTGCAGATTTCGTTCAGCGCTGCAAGACGGACGAAGCCTTGCGCCAGAGCGAAGAACGTTTTCGCGCTATCGTCGACACCACTCCAGAGTGCGTCAAGCTCGTCAACCCTGACGGCACACTGTTGCACATGAATTCGCCCGGACTTCAGATGGTCGGTGCCGCCAGCGCCGACGCTGTGCTCGGAAAGAATGTCTACGGTTTCATCGCTCCTGAAGATCGCGAGAAATTCAAGGAGTTCAACGAACGCGTGTGTAAGGGCGAAAAAGGTTCATTGGAATTCGACATTATCGGACTGCAAGGCGTCAGGCGGCATATGGAGAGCCATTCGGTCCCATTACACAATCCGGATGGCAGTGTCCTGCATCTCGCCGTTACGCGCGACATCAGCGACCGCAAGAAAGCCCAGGATCGCGAACGCCAGCTCACCACAGAAGCCATTGCGGCCACCGCAAAATTCCGTGCCGTGTTCGAGCAAACCACCGTCTTCGCCGGCATCATGACCAAGGACGGCATCGTCATTGATGCCAACAAATTGTGCCTCGATGCCTGCGGTTATACCTCCGATCAGGTCCTTGGCAAGATGCTCTGGCAGACGCCGTGGTGGCAGAATTTCAAGGAATCGCAGGACAAGATTCGCTCCGCCACGCCCTTAGCCGCCGCAGGAACTCCGTTCCGCGAGACGCTTCACTACTCCTGGGCCGACGGCACCGAACGCATCGTGGACTTCGCGCTCTATCCGATCTTCGATCAGGATGGCAAAGTGATCTTCCTCCATCCCACCGGCGTCGACATTACGGAACTGAAGAATGCCGAAGAGAAGTCTCGCAAGCTCGCCGAGACACTTGATGCTGAAGTGCGCGACCGTACACGGGAGCTCGAGATCCGAAGCGCCGATGTTGTGCGCCAGTCCGAGCAACTCCGCGAACTCTCCTGGCGGCTTCTGCGAACGCAGGACGAAGAGCGCAGGCGTATCGCGCGCGAACTTCATGACAGCGCCGGTCAAACACTGACCCTGCTTGGGATCAACCTTTCTCAACTCGCCCAGAAAGTCGGGCGCAACTCTCCTGAACTTGCTGCCGACGCCGAGATGATCCAGGAAACCGTGCAGCAATTGCATCGCGAGATTCGCACGACATCCTATCTCCTGCATCCTCCGCTGCTCGACGAGAGCGGATTGTGCTCGGCGCTCAACTGGTACGTCTCGGGCTTGGTCGAACGGAGCGGTCTCGACGTACAACTGACGATCTCGGAAGATTTCGGACGCCTCGCCAGCGACATGGAGCTTGTCGTATTTCGTCTTGTGCAGGAATGTCTGACCAACATTCATCGGCACTCTGGCAGCCGCACCGCGTCGATCCTCATCTCCCGGGACGCGAAGCAAATCACCGTCGACATCCGCGATCAGGGCAAGGGCATGCCCTCGGAGCGTCTAGCGGAAGTTCAATCGCGAGGCGCCGGAGTCGGTATCCGCGGCATCCGCGAACGGTTGCGCCAATTCCAGGCAAAGATGGATATCGACTCCGATAGCAGCGGGACCTGCATTTGTGTCACGATCCCCATCCCACCGGACGCGCCTTGGAAGAAGCCGGACGAAGTCGAGTCACTTCCCACCTTGCAGTAATCGTGAACATTCGCTCTACCAAGTCCACGGGATCAGCCGGAAGCGCGTCTGTTCGCAGTATTCCGGATATCCCGGCAAGTCTCGCTGCAGAGTTCGCTCTTCGTGAATCACACGAAACATCAGCAACGGAATCGATAACGCAAAAATCGGCAGGGCACATAAGATGCGAGCGCCAGCGGGATTCCAACAGCAGTCATCGCCATTCCCGTATACATCGGATGTCGCACAATCCCATAAGGCCCGCTTCGTATCACGCTCTGTCCAGCCTCCACCTCAATCGTGCTTCCTGCGAAGGTGTTGGTCTTCATCACCCAATACACGAATAAATAGCCGGACACTGCGAGCAACTGCCCGATCGCGATCACCGCGATCGAAACCGGTGCCGTTCTCTGCGACCACCCAAAGCGGAAATCCAGCCCCGAGAGCGTGAACCCAGTCACCAGGATGAGGAAAAACAATTTCTGAAAGAGCCTCTGGTGAGGCTCGGTCTCGTCATTCTTCATCCTGCGCTCCATAAGCGCGGGATCGTTCTTCAGAAAATGTTGGAAGAAAAATATCCAGAAACCTGCCATCAACCCAAGGAACAACCACGCCTGCCAGAAGCGGAATGATCCTGCGCCTGGAAATATCATGATGCCGACCGCGGCGATCGTGATCGATAGCTGCTTCACCGCTCGTTGTCTCAGACTTGGCACTCGTTGCATCCACTCTCCTTTTCAATGAATGTAAAAGTCACGCTGTCGCAAACCTGCGGCCGTACTGATTCCGCCACCGAAGACGTTGGTTAATTCGAGTTCGGGAATCTGCTGCACGATTCACAGGCTGCTGTGATATCCGTCACAGATTTCGCTTCCCACTGCGATTAAGGTGTCACGTTTCCCGGTATTCCTCCGAGCAGATGTCACAACCTTGAGGTCTTTCCCATGCGTGGGAACCGCTTGTGCCTGCTCGTGATTTTGTCGCTTCTTTGCGCTCCGCGCTTAGCCAGCGGACAGTCCGGGGATGCCACGCCGACATCCGCACCTGATCTTGCACCACATTTGCGCGAACTCATTTCGCCCGTTCCACCGGCGCCGTATCCGCTGGTTCCGCGATCCCCCTCGCGGCGCAACCTGGGTTTCCGCGAGATTGCTCGTGCCGCGGGAATGATCTTCTCCGGCACAGTCACAAAAGTTCAGCGCCATCCCGCAACCGCAGGGCAGTCGGTCGAGACAATCGCCATCACGTTCTACATCGAGACAGCGATTCGCGGCGTCACACCAAACGACGACGTCACGATCACGCAATGGGCGGGCCTGTGGTCGAGCGGTCAGCGATACCGCATCGGCGAACGCGTCCTGTTGTTCCTCTATCCTCCGAGCAAAGTTGGACTCACCAGTTGTGTCGCCGGACCGATCGGACTCTTTCACATCGATCCTTGGGGCCGCATTCAACTTTCCGCTCAACATATTTCACTCCTTCGAAGAGATTCCGCGCTTGGTGGGAAGTCGCGTCTGTTGGTTGGCGATTTCGCCTCGGCGGTGCGGCGAGCCAGTGAGGAGGAATGAGCATGAGCAGAAATGACCATACGACCAGCATGGCATTTACCGTTCTCTCGTTTCTCCTCAGGCTGGCCTCCGCTGCAACCATCGTCCTTTGCTGCGCACTCGTCATGCGCGCTGGAGGTCCCAAGTGCGTCGCTGGGCGCACCTATTTCGATCCCGGCACAACCGGTCAGCCCCTGACTTGGCCTCAGGGTTTGCTCACTTACTTCACCGACCAGGGAGACTTGAGTCCAGTACTGCCGAACGCTTCGGCCAACAATTTCGTCGCCGACGCTTTCAATCAGTGGGAATCCGTGTCGACTGCGGCCTTGAATATATCCAGCGGCGGCCCCTTAGCCGAAGACGTCAGCGGCACTAACGTTACCGTCAATTCCGATGGAACGATTTCGATGCCCGCCGACATCCAGTCGACTGCCACCACAACTCCGATTGCCGTCGTTTTCGATGCCGATGGCGCCGTTACTGACGCGCTCCTCGGTGCTGGCGCGAGCGACCCTTCCCAGTGTTTTACCAACGCCGTGATTGGAAGCAACGACAACTATGGCTCACTCGCGACATATCAGCATGCGCTAATCGTCATCAACGGCCAGTGCGCACAGCAATCTTCCCAACTTACCGACGTCAAATATCGCTTAGTCCGTACGATCGGGGGCGTGCTCGGCTTGGGATGGTCGCAAGTGAATCCCAATGTGCTAACCGCGTCTCCCATCCCCACCCCGGATGATTTTGCCGGCTTCCCGGTGATGCACTTTCTCGATTCCTCGAACTGCAAACCCATCACTGTCTGTTACCCCAATCCCTACCAGCTTTCGATGGATGATGCAGCTGCTGTCTCGCGCCTCTACCCTGTCACTTCTCAAAATCTGTCGTCGTTCCCCGGCAAGCAGATTTCGTCTACGGTCACGGCCCGCATCCACGGAATGGTCTGGTTCACGGATGCCCGCGGTGTGCGCACCCAACCCATGCAGGGCGTCAACGTTGTAGCTCGCTGGATCGATCCCGTCACCGGACGTCCCTCGCGCCGTTACGCGGCGTCGTCGGTTTCTGGCTTTCTCTTCACCGGAAATGCTGGCAATCCCATCACCGGATTGAATGACGCCGTGGATGATCCGTTCGACGAGTGGGGATCTTTCGACCAGAATCTGGAAGGCTATTTTGATTTGTCCGGGCTGCAACTGCCCAATGGCGGCAGCGCGCAATACCAACTGTCGGTTGAATCGTTGGACGCGCGCTGGTCCGCGGCAGCCGGCCCTTACTGGCCGGGCCCCGTTTCGCAATCAGGATCGGTCCAGCCGATCACGATCACCGTGACCGCCGGCAGCGATGTCGCTCAAGACATCTTGATGAACGCGTCCGCCCAGCCCCTTGCACCAGTATCCTCGTCATGGACATCACCCGCACCGCTTCCTGCCGGAGGCGATTGGATCTCATCCCTGGCTGGCTACGGTGACGTTGATTATTTTCTGCTTCCCGCACAGCCTAACCGGACACTCTCCGTAGCGGTAACTGCTCTCGACGACTATGGACGCGTCAGCGATCTCAAATCTCAGCCCGTCATCGGAATGTGGTCTGCCACGGATCTTCAGGGCACTCTGCCGCCTGCTTTCACCGCGTCGCCATTCAATTCGACCGCGATCGGCGTGACCCGTCTTGATACTCAAGTCCTCGCTCCAAAAACTTTCCTGATCGGCATTGCGGATGTACGCGGCGATGGCCGCCCCGACTACCGTTATCACGCTCGTGTGCTCTATGCCGACTCGCTGTTTCCTTCTCGAGTGAGTGTGAATGGAGGAGCCGTGAGTGTTCGCGGAACCGGCTTTTCCTCCGGCCTTATCGCCAAGCTAGGAAACGCTGTCGCGTCACAGCTCAGTATCACTGCCGGACAAATCACGATCACGGCTCCGCCCCGCTCGGACGGCCTTCAGGACCTGGCCATCACCGATCCCGCGACCGGCGCTTCCACGAGTATGACCGGTGCCCTTCTCTATGGAGCGGCATCGACCGACAACATCGTTCTGGTCAATGGATCCAACCCGTCTGCCCCGGTCGGCGCCCAGGCGGCGCATCCCGTAATCGTGCGTCTGTTCGCTGCTGACGGAAACACGCCGGTTCCCGGTGCGACCGTAGGCTGGAGTGGAAATAACTCGCTCCAACTGTCAGCCTGCAGCGCCGCGTCGTCATGTTCGGCTGTGACCGATGACAATGGATACGCCTCGACGTGGATTACACCAATGACGACGGGTGTTTCAACAGTTACGGCTACTTTGGCCCCGGCGGTTTTGGGCAACTCAAAGTCGGTTTATGCGATCATGAATGCAACCGAGTCATCGTCTGACATAGGCGCGACCAATCCATATCTGTCGGTCTCGCAAGGATCATCGGTCGGCATTCCACTCACCGTCCGCGTGCTCAACAACGGATCTCCGAGGAGCAATGTTCAGGTCAACTTCACTGTGGTCAACGGCTCCGGAACGCTGAGCCCCGCCAGTCCAAAGACGAATGCGAATGGATACGCCACCTCGACGCTCACCGTCAGCCAATTTGCAGCAGCGGCGCAGGTAGCGGCCTGCGTGGCTCCAGGAGACGCCCCGTGCGCGCCTTTCTACCTGAATTCCGTTTCGTTGGCGCAACAGAGATTGCAGGCCGTCTCAGGCGCAGGGCAAGCTTCAACCGGAAAATCCTTCCAGCCGGTCACGGTTCGAGTCGTCGACCTCTCGTCACCACCCATCCCGGTCATCGCGGCTCCGGTCTCGTTTCGAACAACCGTGCTGCGGCCGGGCGGAACAACAGCAGTCGGCTTGGGCGGAGAGAGCAATCCTGGGAATCCTGCTGGCCCTGTCATTCTTCAGGTAACCCAATCTACCGCGAACACCGATATCAACGGCCTAGCCAGCTTCGTGCCCTCCGGCGGAGGATTCAGTCCCCAGTCAACGTCGATGTCATTGTGTCGGCGGGCAGTTCGGCCGTAATCGACGAACCGCTGCAAATTCTCCCGCCGTTATCGAACTCGGCGGTTGAAACAAGGCTGCCACCCTTCGATCAGCATCCCGTGCCCCTGCGAGAGTCTGTTCCGCCCGAATGAGACACCGGGTAGTTCCCTCGGGAAGCCACGACACTCGAACGAAACCGCAAAGTCGCGATTGTCCTCCCGAGCGGCGCTGCTTGCCGCGAAGAACCTCTGCAACTCTTTGAGACCCAACTCTCTGAGAACTTCACAATGATCACGAACTACCGTGGAAGAGCGGCCCTTCAGGGCCGCGAAAGAAAGCCAGATTGATGGGCTTTAGCCCCGGGCTCTTGATGAACTAGTGCCGCTAACCGCACGTCAGGCGCAGATCACTTCGTCCACTGGTCAACCCAATCATTCACGGTCTTGTACCAGAGTTGCGAATTCTGCGGCTTCAGCACCCAGTGCCCTTCATCCGGGAAATAGAGCATCTTCGACGGCACCCCTTCCATCTGCAGCGTGGTGAACAGTTGAAAACCCTCACTCACGTCGAGACGGTAATCGCGCTGTCCATGGACGACCAACGTCGGCGTCTTGAAATTCTTCGCGTACTGGTGGGGCGACCACTTCTGGTAGCCCGCCCGGTTGTCGTACGGTGTGCCCTTGAACTCCCAGTTGTTGAACCACAGTTCTTCGGTCGTGCCCCACGCCGACTCCGCGTTGAACATGCCGTCGTGCGACACCAGGCACTTGAAGCGGTCGGTATGGCCAAGGATCCAGTTGATCGCGTATCCACCGTAGCTCGCACCCAGCGCGCACTCGCGATTCTTGTCGATGAACGGATAGGTCTTCTCCGCGTAGTCCAGTCCCTTCATCAGGTCTTCAAACGGAGCGCCGCCCCAGTCGCCGTTGATGGCGTCGATGAATTTCTGTCCGTAGCCGGTCGACCCGTGGAAGTTGATCATGATGACGACATATCCATTGGCGGCGAACAACTCAGGATTCCATCGGTACGACCAGTCGTCCCCCCAAGCCCCTTGCGGCCCGCCATGAATCAGAAATTTGACCGGATATTTCTTCGAGGAGTCAAAGTCGGGCGGCCTGAGGAGAAAGCCTTCGACATCATCATTGTGGGCTCCCTTGAAATCGAACGATTCGATCGCACTCATGTTGATCTGTGAGAGCAGTGCGTTATTCACGCGCGTCACGGCCCAATCCTTGTTCAGCGAACAATCCCCTTTTCCCGGATCCACATTTCCGGTCTTTGCCGGACACCCTTGCCCCGCAACGTCCGCCGCAAAAATTTCTGTGGGAGATGCAATCGACATCCGTGTGAACAGAACGGTTTTGCCATCGGGAGTCAGAGACAAATCATCGTTGTATCCGGCCACGATGGCGCGCCTTGAAGACTCCGGACTCGCAACATCGACAGCATAGACAAGAGCATGACCTTCATGGTCCGAGCTGAAATAAATCGTTCTGGAATCCTTGCTCCAAATGAACGTTCCCGCCCATTGATCGAAATCTTCAGTCAGGTTCTTCTTCTCGCCCGTCTTACGGTCGTACAGCATCAGGCGGAACCGGTCGCTCTCGTATCCGGGACGCTGCTGAGCGCGATAGGCGATGTAGCGTCCATCGGGCGAGTAGAGCGGCGACGTGTCGCTCGCGGGATTGTCGGCGGTGATGTTCTTGGCACTACCTCCGCCAATCGGAACGACCCACAGATCATTGTTGGTCGAAGCCGCCGGATTCTTGTCATGATTCGACGCGTAGCAAATCTCCTGACCGTCCGGCGAGAACGCGTAATCATCCTGTCCGCCGAGGGAGAACACCGGCGCATCGAAATCGCCGGGCGTGAGATCATGCGGGACCACATCAAGGGAAGCAAAACCGACAGTGTCAAACACGCGTCCTGCATCATCCTTGCGCGAAACTCCAAACGGTATCGCTTGAACGAAGATGTGGCTGCGCTTCCCTTCTTTAAATCCGTTCCAGTGGCGATATAGAAGGTGATCGAAAATCAGCGCTTTTACTTTCGATTTTCCCGCCTCATCCGACTTCTTTGCATTGCAGGCTTGTTCTTCCTCAGGCGCACCGTCGCACTCAGGATAGACATCCGAGGTGAAAATGATGACGTTCCCTGTCGGCGACCAAACCTCGCCACTTGCCTCTGTCGCAATGGAGGTAAGTTTGTGCTTCGTCGTCACATTTCCCGCCACAGGATCAAAATCAGCGATCCAAACCTGCGACCCGCCCTCTTTCGTCGACAGAAACGCAAAGCGCTTCCCATCCGGCGCCCAGCGCGGACGGTCGGCATCCTGATCCGCAATGATCTCGCGCTCCTCGGTCTTTCCGAGCGAAGTCGAGGGACCTTGCGTCCCCAGCGGCACGATCCAGATGTGCGGCGTCTTGGTATTCGCCGCAAGATCGACATCGACTACGCTGAAGATCACCCACTTGCCATCCGGCGAAACCTGCGGATCTCCGACCCGCTTCAGCTTCATCATGTCGTCGAAGGTGAATGGACGCTTCGCCTGGCTCAGAGCAGGAAGAGCGAATACGAGAACAAAGAGAGAGAGAAGAAGACGCCGCATGCAGGGACTCCTCGACAAACGGATGAGTGTAGCAGGGGAAAGCAATCCGCTTCCACCGCTCGGCTATTGTCATCCTGAGCCGCAGCCTTGGCAGCGAAGGACCTATGCACTGCCCAGCCGGTTCCACAGTTCTTCGCTTCGTTCAGGATGACAAACTCTCTAGAAGTTTGCAGACCTTTGCATTTGACCCACCCAAATCCATCCAGCAAAAAAATCGCGGCGATCACTGCGGCAACCTCTTGTGCATCGAGGCATCCAACTGAGTGGCAGAACTGCAGCACCCTTCCCTCCGACCTCACTGAGCGGAGAGGGGTTGGAGGGCGGGGTCGCCGCGGTAATTGTCCCTACGGAGACGTAACTTGCGAACTCCCTTCTGGGTTTCCAGAGGGGTTGCTAGTTACGTCTCCGCCAATTACTTGCCAAGATTCGTTAAACTAAAAATATGAAGGTACCCGGCCGTTCTCTGATTTGCCTCGCAATGCTGGGCTGCGCCCTGTCAGCGGTGTCCGTGCGCGCCCAGGAAGGTCCCCTCGAAAATGTTCCTCCCAAAGACATTTCTCCCGAAGAGATCATCAAGCGCTTTACGGACAAGGAAACCGAATTTGCCAAGGCCCGCGACCAATACACCTACCGGCAGGACGTAAAGGTCCAGAACGTAGACGGCGAGACGGTGAAGGGTGAATATCACGAGGTTTTCGACGTCCTGTTCGACGACAAGGGCAAGCGCATCGAGAACGTCGTCTTCGCGCCGCAGTCAAGCCTCGACGAGAGCGGCCTCTCGATGGACCAAGGGGACTTCGAAGACATCCGGCATCGGCTGCCGTTTGTGTTGACCAATCAGGACCTGGCTGAATACGACATTCTGTACGTGGGACAGCAACAGCAGGACGAGTTGCACACCTACGTCTTCGACGTCGCTCCGAAGAAGATTGAAGGCAAGAAGCGCTATTTTCAGGGCCGACTCTGGGTCGACGACCACGACTACCAGATCGTAAAGACCTACGGCAAGACCGTGCCCGATATCGTCGCTACCAAGAAGGGGAAGGACGAGCACCTTTATCCCAAGTTCACAACCTGGCGCCAGCAGATCGACGGTCTCTATTGGTTCCCTGTGTATACCAACGCCGATGATGAACTGCACTTCAAGATGGGCGACATTCACATTCGAGAAATCGTGAAGTATCAGGACTATAAGCGATTCGGATCGAACGTGAAGATTCTGTATGACGGCAAGGAAATTCCCAAGGAAGAGCAGAAGAAACCGGACGAGAATAAACCGCCGCAGAAGTAACGGCGGTTCAGACACGGTGGCTGCCGCGAAAACTTCGCGGAGATTTCTCGCCGCGAGCGTTGCATAGACCCTTCGCTTCGCGAAGGATGACAGGTTTTTGTGGGTGCTGCCGCCTCTAGTAGAAGAGGTACTTTCTCCACTTGTCGTCGGAGCGGCCCATCAGGCGCATGATGTGGCGGCTGGTATGGAGGTTGAAGGCGCGCGGTTCGCGCGTCAGCTTCATCCCCGCCTCGGTTGGAGACTGGTTGCCCTTGTGCCGGTTGCAGGGATGGCAGCAAGCCACAAGATTCTCCCAAGTCGACGAGCCTCCCCTCGAGCGCGGGATCACGTGATCGAGAGTCAGTTCTCCTGAGGCCAGAATGGTGGAGCAATACTGGCAGGTATTGCGATCGCGCAGCAGAATATTCTTTCGCGATAAGGCGCGGCTCTGATGCGGAATCCGCCGGTACTCCAGCAGGCGGATTACGGACGGCAAGCGCATCGCTACACGCGCTGAATGAAGGAAGTGGCCATTCTCTTCTTCAGTCATGGCGACACCTTTCAGAACGAGCACCAGCGCGCGCCGCGCGGCGCACACATTGATCGGCTCGTAAGAAGCATTCAGGACGAGCACCGGAGAGAGCAAAGCATGGCCGTCTCCTGCTCGGTGGGGAGCCACCGGCGTGAAGAGGCCGGCGGCATGCCGGGATCCTGCATCGTGCTCCATGCGCAGAGACATAAAGTTCAAGGTTTCAAGGTCTCAACGTTTCCGGCTTCGGTCGCTTCCAAAACCGTTTCCGCTTCGAGGTTCTGAAACTCTGACATTTCGAGGCTGCTGGGTCTAGAGTCGTCCTCGATACCTTCATACTTAGATGCTAGTTTCATCGTCCTTGCAACGGTGGCAACCCACACGCTGGAGGTCCCGGCCCGGCGCAGCACTCTCGAACATTCCATCGCTGTAGTCCCGGTGGTGTAGACATCATCCACCAGAAGTACAGTACGGCCAGTGATTTCCTCGGTGCGTATGACAGCAAAAGCACCGCGCAGATTCTCTCGGCGTTGGTGGCTTGTGAGCCCTATTTGCGAGCCCGTTTCACGAGTTCTTTGCAGAAGATCGACAGCTAGTTTGCCGTGCTCACGAAGAGGCGAAGTCTTAAGAGCGGCACGCGCGATCAGTTCGGCCTGATTGAATCCTCGCTGCCGCATCTTCGTTTTGAACAACGGCACGGGCACGACGAGGATCTCGGTGTGTTCGAGAGCGAGTTGGAATGGTACCAGCGACTCGGCGAGCATGCGGCCGAGCACATCTCCTGCGGGATGCATGCCGTTGTACTTCAGCAGGTGAATCAGTTCGCGCAATCCGCCGTCGTAGCTGCCGTAAGCTACGGCGCGCTCGAAAGGACGATCGAGACGGCGGCAGACCGGGCACCTGCGCAATCCGTCAGTATCGAAATTCGCATAAACGGAAAGAACGCGTTCGCCGCAGATGGAGCAGACCTTACCTCGAACAGGCTCTATTTCAGAGAGGCAATCCGGGCACACGGGCAGACGCGACACATTGAGAAGGGCCATGCCGCAGATGCGGCAATCTGAAGGAAACAAAACCGAGAACAGGCCTCCAGCGAGGCTCTTGATCCAATCTCTTGTGGGGTATGACGAGTCGGCCTTGGAAGCAATATTAGGCCCAGCTACTGCGGAAGTGACCTTACCGGCCCGGATTTGGTCCTCACTACTGCTGAAGACGGCCTCCTTGAAGTTCCGCGGATATAGCTCGCCGCGGCCGATTGTACCCTTGCAGTATAGCGGCGAGCCGCGCCGCTAGGCAACGTTTCGCTTAGGGGAGCCCGAATCTTTTAAAGTCACGACTCGCGGCAGGCCGGGGATGCGGTCGCGTACGTCGGTAAAGATGAGCCGATAGTCCCGGCGAAAACACTCTCCGCAGCGAACTGGCTTCAAAAGAAGGAAGGGCAATAGATAGCGCTCGGTCAGCGACCGACGGCGCGAACGAAAACCAACCTCACTGCCACAATCGCGGCAAAGGTATGCGCGGGAAAATGGCTTTTCGGGGGAGATACTCATGCAGTACACCTCAGAGATACGGACGCGAAGGGGCGGAAAACAGATTGACATCATTCTACACCGTGGCATCGCGCTTGACGTGCATCCTCGGCCGGGGAAACCGAGGTATACTCAATCCCGGCGTACAGGACGCCGCCCGTCCGCGGAGAGGACCGAGTCCACCTGAAGGAAGTTGAATTCACGGTTCTCACGAACCTCCTTTTCGCCCGCGCAGCGGACCTCGGGCACGACCACGAAGGAGGTCCGTCAAATGCCAAAGAAGTATCACGATCTTCAACTCCCTGTCCGACCAAACCTCAAACAACTTCGTCATCAAGCCAAGGACATTCTGCGCGCGATCCAAGAGGAAGACGCTGCAGCGGTCGCGCAGTTGCGCAAGCACCATCCGAAAACGATCGACCCGCACTCTGCGAAATTGGCGGATGCGCAGTTTGTGCTTGCCCGCAGTTACGGTTTAGCCGACTGGGCTCGCCTGGTCTCAGCCTGCCGCATGACGGATGCGATCTGGGAGGGATATGCCGCAGCAGTCCGACAGCTGATCATCAAACATCCAGCCCTGCTACACGAATCCGCACGGGGGATAACGGACGACTGGGGTCCGCCCATGTCGTACGCGGCAAACGTTGGTGAGAACGGGATCATCGAAATGCTTCGCGAGTTGGGTGCACAGGATCTTCAGCATGCGTTCGATCGTGCCTGTCTTCAAGGGAGGATCGAAACCGCACGCCGTCTGCATCGCATGGGTGCCCGGCCGCTTCCAGGCTGCGTGATGGGACCGTGTGAAACACTGCACGACACTGGACTGGAACTTCTATTAGAACTGGGCGCGGAGCTCAGAGATGAGCAAGGCGATCGCCTGGCGCCCGTCGGTCTGATCCTGGAAACATACTGCCGATATCCGAGGGGCAAGCATGGGTGCCTCGAACTTGCGGTCACACGTGGCATCGAACTCCCGGACACGCCGACGATGGCTGTCCATCGAGGCCGCATCGATCTGCTGGAAAAACACTTACAGAACGATCCGCAACTCTTACACCGAACCTTTTCGCACGAAGAGATCTATCCCCCCGCGCTTGGCTGCCACTCCGATCACTCATTGGCGCTGCACGGAACTCCGCTCGCCGGCGGTACTTTGTTGCACCTATGCGTCGAGTTTGACGAGATCGAAGTTGCGGACTGGCTGATCCGGCACGGAGCGGATGTCAACGCCAAGGCGGAAATCGATAGTAACGGATTCGGCGGACATACGCCTCTGTTCGGCTGCGTTGTGTCGCAATCGTACCTGTGCCGCCGCCAGCGGGATGGCGCGTTCGCAAGGCTATTGCTGGATCACGGCGCCGATCCGAATGCCCGGTCCTCGCTGCGAAAACAGTTGCGCTTTGTCCCCGACGAAACCGTGCATGACTATCACGATGTCACGCCTCTTTCATGGGGCCAGCGGTTTCACGGTCCGGGTTCACCCGGACATACCTGGGTGAGCAAAGAGGCGATGGAACTGATTGCGGAGCGTGGCGGACGTCCGTGAGGAAGAGGAAGTAAATCCAGGAACGCAAGGGCGCAGGACGGCAATCATATTTCAGCCAACGCTGAACTATGCTGGCGCGACCAGCGCTATCCTAGGAACATGAATGCGAAATTTCCACTTGCTACGACTGCGGCCCTGATCGCCGATCCTGCCCGCTCCGCCATCTTGCTGGCGCTCCTGGACGGACGTGCGCTAGCGGCGGGCGAACTGGCTTGCGCTGCCAATGTATCGGCACAATCGGCGAGTATGCATCTGGGGCAATTGCTGCAGGGAGGCTTCGTTGACTTGCGGCGTGAAGGCCGGCATCGCTACTACCGAATCGCTTCGCCGGAAATTGCTCACGCCATCGAGGCGTTGGGATGTATCTCGAGTCCGAGGAAGCACAAGCCTTTCGGGGAAAGCGAGAGCATACGCTACGCACGCACCTGCTATGACCACCTGGCTGGGGTCCTGGCCGTAAACCTGGCTGCCGCCTTCGAGCGGAGGAGGTTAATCGTCCCGCACGACAAACGGGAATTTGGCCTGACCGCAAAAGGAGAAGCGTTCTTCGAGGACTGGGCTATTGACATTGGAGCGCTTCGGCAAATCCGGCGCAGCTTCGCCAAGCGATGTCTCGATTGGACGGAACGGCGCGACCATATCGCCGGCGCGCTGGGCGCAGCGATCTGCCAGAAAATGTTGGACTCACGTTGGATCAGGCGTGATCGTGACAGCCGAGTCGTCTACCTCACCAGTGCAGGACGCGAGAAGCTCGCGGAATTTCTGCCATCGCAACTTCTCTCGCACAATTAAAGCGTAGTTGAAACACCTCCGCGGACAGGTCATTCAGACTTGGCAGATGGTGCAGGCCATCGCAAGCGACCTGAAATCGGCGTTCAACGGCACTTGCCGCCGCTGGCCAACAAACAAGGAGGCGCTATGTTCACCCTATGCATTCGCTACACGCTCAATCCCAATCGCTTGGCAGAATTCCGGACTTACACCGACGCGGAGATGGATCCGATCCGCCGCAGCGGTGGGAAGATTGTTGGATATTTTCTGCCAACCGAATTTGCCGGACCGACCAACGAAGCATTCGGCTTGATTGAGTTCGCAACACTGGCAGACTACGAACGCTATCGCGGAAAGCTGGCGGCAGACGCTGCTCACAAGGAAAATGTGTCACGTTTGGAAGAGAGCGGAGCTGTTGTTGCGATGAATCGCTCGTTTATCCAGCGAGTAGCGCAGAACTGACAGCATCCGGATAAATTCGATTCATTGATCCGCACGGAGGAATTTTCTATGCCCCAAGCAACCTCGATCCCCGGTTATGACTACGCGTCGAGATCGTTGCCGTCTTCGCCAGTCTCCCTTGAAGAACTGAAATTTCTCGAGCAGGCAGCGGGGTTCACCGAGGAGGACGCGCAATGGCTTCAAAAGGCCGGGGCGATCCTTTCGCCACAGGCTGAACAGATCGTCGATAGCTGGCGAAAGGTCATCGCCTCGCAACCACATCTCGCCAGATTTTTCTTCGGGCCTGACGGGAAGCCGGATGAGGCATATAAGGCTGCAGTCAAGAAGCGCTTTGTGCGATGGGTCATCGATGCCTGTGAACGTCCGCACGATCAGGACTGGCTGAATTACCAGGAAGAAATTGGACAGCGGCACACTCCCGCCAGGAAAAACCTTACCGACCATTCACAGACGTCGCCTGTCGTTTCGCTGCGCTACCTGATTGCATTCTCGGCGGTCGCGGTGACCACGATTCGCGAGTTCCTCGAGAAAGGCGGTCAAGGCCCGGAAGATATTCACAAGATGCAGGATGCGTGGACGAAATCGATGTTCCTGCACGTGGCCCTGTGGTCGCGGCCGTATGTCACCGAGTGTCTCTGGTAGCCATACCGGCCGCTCAGTGCGCAATCAGGCACGTCAGCCAGTGCCCATAACCACGGGTGCCGGCCACCCTTCTCCCTCGTTGATCTTTAAAAGCCGGGCTCATCTCGTCGCGGATTTCATCCTTCACCTCCGACGTTGGAAACAACGTGCTCCAGGGATCGCGGATCCCTGTTTCGGTTCAGCCTTGCGGTAACCGATCCGGGGCCCAGGCGTCGACTTGTCTTTCGCCCATGCCGCATGCTAAGTTGCGCCGTTCACTAGTTTTGCGTCCCCGATGCTGAGCGACTCGTTTCTGTACCCATCCCGCGTCAACCAAGGATTCCAACTATGAGCAGCCCCGTTACGGATATCCCCCGGAAAAAGCACACGCCGTACGTTCCCGCGAGCATGGAGATGACCGAATGGTCTTACAAAGCCCTGTTTCTCGGACTTCTCATGACAGTCGTGTTGGGAGCGGCCAATGCTTATCTGGGCTTGCGGGCTGGTATCACGATCGCGGCAACATATCCGGCGGCCGTGATTGCAATGGCAGTAGTTCGAGCTTGGAAGGGATCGATCCTCGAAGAAAACATCTCGCGGACGGCGGGCTCGATTGGCGAATCCGTCGCCGCCGGAGCAATTTTCACGCTGCCTGCATTCGTGCTCTCCAAGGCGTGGCCATCGTTCCGGCCGGGCGACGCCTATTGGAAATCCACCGCGCTGATCATGGTGGGCAGCATTCTCGGAGTTCTATTCATCTCGCTGGTGCGGCGGGGCATGGTGGAAGATCCCGAACTGCCGTTTCCGGAATCGCTGGCCGCATCGGAAATCCACAAGGCGGGCCAGCGAGGAGCGCAGGCCGCGAAATATCTCTTCTGGAATATCGGCCTGGGAGGGATCGTTTATATCCTCGGAAAGTTTGGGCTGTTCGCGGCCGATAGCGATTTTCACGTAGGCGTCGGCAGCTTGGGCCGCAGCCAGGTTCGGCTCGGCACTGCGGGCAGTACACATGTGGTCGCCACCGGTGGAACAACGGTATTCGCCGCCCCTAGCGTGAGTCCTGCTTATCTCGGCGTGGGCTACATCATTGGGGTCAGGCTGGCGTCAATCCAGTTCGCGGGCAGCGTGCTGGCCTGGGGATTAATGGTTCCGTTGCTGATCTTCTTTCTCGGGCCTCAGCTGAGGGCATACATCCCGGCAGATACTCCGGACAATTGGGCGACGATGGCGGATGCGGTGTGGAGATACATCGTGCGTCCCATCGCTGTCGGCGGCATGCTCGTGGGCGCTGCATACACACTATTCAAAATGCGCGCGAGTCTGACTGCCGGAATTGGCAAGGCGTTCGCTGACTTGCGCCAGACCGCTGCCCAACAGGCGCAAGCTGGCCCGTACGGAACGTTACATGAGTTCGAAAATTGTCTTCGGCTTGATCGCCCTCATGTTTGGCCTCATGTGTCTCCTCTATATCAAGATCTCAGGACTGCTATTACCCGCAATTCTGGCCGCTGTAGTAATGATTCTGGTGGGATTTTTCTTCGCCACTGTGTCGGGAAACCTGGTTGGATTCATCGGCTCGTCCAACAATCCGATTTCCGGACTAACTCTTTCCACGCTGTTGATTGCCGCGTTGCTCATGGTTGCGCTCGGTGTTTCCGGGACTTCGGGAGTGGCAACTGTTCTAGGCGTCGCCGCAGTAGTTTGCGTGTCGTCGGCGGTGGCAGGAGAACTTCTGCAGGACTTCAAGGTCGGGTACATTCTTGGCGGTACGCCCAAAATGATTCAGACTGCTGAACTCATTGCAGTTGTCGTGGCCAGCCTGGTGATGTACTGGCCGCTGATGCTGCTGCACGAAGGCAGCATTCGAGCCGGAGGAATAGGATTTGGCGGTCCAGAACTTCCGGCACCGCAGGCAGGCCTGATGGCGACGCTGGCGTCGGGCATCGTCGGCCACGATATGCCCTGGTCGCTTGTGGTGGTGGGCATCATGTTTGGGATCGCGATGATCATGATGCAGGTGAAAAGTCCAATGCTGGTCGCGGTCGGAATGTACCTGCCATTCGGGACGACGTTTGCGATTTTTGTGGGCGGTGTGTTTCGCTCGATCGGCGACTGGGTTGCCGAACGTCGCGGCTTCAACAGCGCGCAGAAAGCCAGGGTTGAAAACGCAGGAGTGCTGATCGCGTCCGGCCTGATCGCAGGAGAAGCGTTGTTAGGACTGGTTTGGGCAGGGCTTCAATTTGTCCCGAGTTGGGGAGCGCCAAATCATCCGCCGCAAATCTTTACGAATCCCTCTTACCTCGTAGGTGGAATGATTGTGCTCGTGGGACTGGCCGCACTGATGATCTTCGTGCCTGGCTCCGCTGCGGGAGATCCGAGCGAGCCCGCGCCGCCGACAGCCATCATGTAAATTTGTGGAACACTACGAACACAAAGAATCACGAAGCAGATTTGGGATTTCTTCGTGTAACTTCGTATCCTTCGTGGTTTATCGGTTCGCATGTCCATCTCTGACAACATAGCGGCGATCCGCGAGCGAATCGGTGTCGCGGCGCGGCGATCTAAGCGTTCTGCTGACGACATCCGCCTGATGGCAGTCACCAAGACGCATCCGCCAGAACGAATCCGCGAGGCCTATGCAGCAGGGCTCCGCTTGTTCGGTGAGAATCGGGTGCAGGAATTTTCGGGCAAGGCTGGTGCCCTGGCGGATCTTGCACGAAGCTGAATGGCACATGATCGGGCATCTTCAAACCAACAAAACATTGAAAGCGGCGGGGCTGTTCGGCGCGGTCGATTCCGTGGATACGCTCAAGCTGGCGGAGAAACTGAACTCAGCCGCGCAGGCTTTGAACAAGACGCTGGATTGCCTGATCGAAATTAATGTCGGGAGCGAAGCGGCCAAGAGCGGTGTGGCTCCAGAGACACCAGAGATGGAAGCGCTACTGACTGGAGCGTCGCGATTTGAGTCGCTGAGGATTTGTGGATTGATGACTGTTCCGCCGTTCGCTGACGATCCCGAAGACGCGCGCCCATTTTTTCGCAAGCTGCGCGAGTTGCGCGATTCAATCTCAGCTCGCAACCTTCCGTCGATCGGCATGGATGTGCTCTCCATGGGTATGTCTCACGACTTCGAAGTCGCGATCGAAGAAGGTTCGACTTGCGTGCGCGTGGGAACGGCAATCTTCGGGGAGAGACCCCGAGCTTAAACACAAAGGGCACCGAGGGGCACAGACACAGTCGCCCTTTCACTGAGCATTCATGTTTACTATTCGTGAAGCCGACGGGTATTTGTCGTTCGCGATCAGAGTTCATCCTCGCGCGCGGAAGGACGCTGTCACCGGGCAAGTGGGAGACGCTCTCAAAATCTCATTGACTACGCCCCCTGTCGAAGGACGCGCCAACGAGGCCTGCATCGAATTCTTCGCAAAGCTTTTGAAGGTGCCGCGATCTTCCGTTACCATTGCGTCCGGCTTGAACAACCGGCATAAAGTGATACGGGTCGCGGGATTGTCCGCTGCAGAGTTGCGCGCCAGGCTCGCACTGTAGCGCCGGCGGTCCCGCCGGCTGTCGCGAGCGCAGCTTGCGCTCGTTGCGTCGGACGGCAACTGCGGCTGCGAGATTTTGTGGTGAGATCGCGCCGGGGGCGCCCGCGCAACATAAACACAGGAGACCTATTGACCTTCTCCCAACGCTTCGAGGAAATCCGCACCGGCTTCGAGCGGCCATTCTGGGTCGCCAACATCAGCGAATTATTTGAACGGCTTTCTTACTACGCCGTCTTTGCCGTGCTCGCCCGCTATCTGCACGAAGGGCTGCGTTTCGATGTCGAGCGCGCCAGCAGCCTGACTGGAATGTTCGGCGGATGGGTATGGTTTCTGGCCGTGGTGGGCGGGGCGGTCGCCGACCGCCTCGGCTTTCGACGAGCGCTTTCGCTCGCATACCTGATTCTCAGCTTTGCCTACTTCATGATGGGATCGATCGGGGCATCGTGGTTCGCTCCGGTGCGCAACGCACTGCCCTTGGTGCCGTTGGTCGCTTTTGTATTGATGCTGCCGGCGCTAGGTGTCGCGTTGGTGAAGCCGAGCGTGGTCGGAACGACTGCTCGCTCGTCGAAGGCGAACGTTCGCTCCGTCGGGTATTCCATCTACTACACGCTGGTCAACGTCGGCAGCACGATGGGGCCATTGCTGGCCGGATGGACGAAAAATGCCGAGGGGATTTTCCGTTTCGCCGCATTGAGCGTGTTTTTGATGTTCTTCCTGGTACTTTTTTTGTTCCGTGAACCACGGCGCACTGAGGACGCTGCGGCAACTAGCCTGGCACAAGTCGGAAGAAATTTTCTGACCGTTCTCTCGAATCCGAAGTTCATGTTGTTCCTCCTGATCTTCACCGGATACTGGATTGTTTTCTGGCAAGAGTTCATCGCCCTCCCGTTGTACATCTCGACTTATATCGATCCCAACGCCAACACGGCGCGGATTCTGGCAACTGACCCGATCGTCGTGATTTTGTTCACGATGGTCATCGGATTCCTCACGAAGAAGATGCATGCCTTTCACGCCATCATTCTGGGAACTTTGATCTCGAGCCTCGCCTGGATTCTCCTGATCGTGCATCCTTCAGTGTGGATGGCGGTCGCAACCTTGGTCGTGGTAGCGATCGGTGAGATTGTGCAGCAGCCGCGTTATTACGATTACATTTCCCGTCTGGCACCGGCAGATCAACAAGGGACATATATGGGGTTCGCGTTCCTGCCATTGGGCGTTGGATCGTTTGTTGCGGGCCCGTTCAGCGGGTGGCTGATGCATCACTTCGGCGAAGAACTGCACAAGCCCGAGATGGTCTGGTGGTGGATCGTGGGTGTCGGAGTTCTCACAACTTTGCTGCTCTGGATCTACGATCGAGTTGTCCGCGTTGAGGTCGACGAACCGAGATAGATGCCGCGAACGCACCGCAACGCGAAGGAGCCGGGTTGCAAACTGCTGAAAGGTTCCGCGCGAGAGATCGCCGAGCAGATCCGAATCATGCTGAAGGAAGGCGGCTCAGCCGAGCATGCCGCCGGTGTTCAATGGTTTTTCAAAGACGAAATTCAATCGCATGGATGGTACACCGCCGCACTGCGGAAGACAGCACGAAGTTGGCGGCGAGAGATTTTGCAGGAACACGACTTCGAATTCCTGCTCGATGTCGCTGACCGCATCTTTGCCGGAGGGGTCCTTGAGGAAAAAGTGGCGGCAGTATTTTTGCTGGAAGGTCTAGACGAGAAATTCTCGGATGACACGTTTCGCAAATTCGCAACGTGGCTCGACCGCATCAGCAGTTGGGCCGATCACGACGCGCTACTGCACTGTCTGATTGGACCGATGATGATGACGAAGCCGGCCCGCGTCAAGTCAGCTTTTCGCTGGGCAAAGTCTCCGAAGCGGTGGCATCGACGTGCCGCCTGTGTCTCACTGATCCGCGGAGCGCGAGCGAAGATGTTCTTCCCAGAAATCACCAAGCTATCGAATTCGCTCCTCGACGACCCTGACGACATGGTCCAGAAGGGTCTGGGCTGGCTTCTGCGCGAGACGGCGAAATTCGACCCGAAGCGGACCGTGCCTTATTTAATGAAGATTCGCGGCCGCGCTCCGCGACTAGTGCTAAGAACTGCGTGCGAGACGCTGCCCGCATCGGTAAAGACGAGGGTCCTGAACCTGAAGTCCTAGTTTCCCACACGATTCGCGCAAAGCCTTTGCCTTGTTTACAATAGACGTTTGCCCATGGACCTCACTGCAATCCAGTCTGCCCTTCGCGAACGCAACATCGACGCATGGCTCTTCTGCGACCACCATCACCGTGACCCGATCGCCTATCGTGTCTTGGGCCTTCCTAACAATTTGATGGTCACTCGACGCTGGTTCTATTTGATCCCTGCCGAGGGCGAGCCTCTGAAGCTGGTCCACAAGATCGAAGCGGGCCACCTCGATTCCCTGCCCGGCAAGAAGACCCAATATGCCGCTTGGCAAGAGCTGTTCGACAAGCTGAAGTCGATGTTGGCCAATCACCGCGATCTCGCCATGCAGTACTCCCCCAACAACATCATTTTTTACGTCTCTCTGGTCGACGGCGGAACGATTGACTTGGTCCGAGGTCTGGGCAAAAACGTGGTCAGTTCGGCGGACCTGGTGGCGCAGTTCGAAGCGACCTGGACGGACGAGCAGATCCAGTCTCACTTCGCCGCCCGCGACAGTGTCGATGCCATCGTCGCCGAATCGTTCAAGGAAATTGGGCGGCGCGTGCGCAATGGCGGCACGAAAGAGCACGAGATTCAGCAGTGGTTCATGGAGGCGTTTGCCCGCGAGAACATCGTGACCGACGATCCTCCGATCGTCGCCGTGAACGCGAACGCCGGTAATCCGCACTACGAGCCGCACTCAAGCCATCCCGTCGAAATTCGCGAGGGCGATCTGGTATTGCTCGACGTGTGGGGCAAGAAAAATACTCCGGGAGCCACGTACTACGACATCACATGGATGGGATTTGTCGGCGGTGCACCTTCGGGCCGCATGCATGACGTGTTCGATATCGTGCGCGACGCGCGCGATGCCGGAGTTAAAACAGTGATCGACGCCATCAATTCCGGCCGAAGCATCGCCGGATGGGAAGTCGACCGCGCTACGCGGGGACACATCCAAAAGGCTGGATACGGCGATTACTTCATTCACCGTACGGGACATTCCATCGGTACTGACGTCCACTCCAACGGCGCCAACATGGACGACCTCGAGATTCACGACGAGAGGCAGATTCTTCCCAACTCCTGCTTCTCGATTGAGCCCGGCATTTATCTGCCGGAATTCGGCGTGCGCAGCGAAGTGAATGTGCTGGTGCGCGCGAAATCGGCCGAAGTGACCGGGAAAATCCAACGCGAGATTGTGACCATCTGAATGGCGAATTCGACTACAGAAAAATCTAAAGCGGCGCCTGCGGAAACCATCACCGCGATGGCGATCCTGGCCCCGGCAGTCGGCTGGATTATTCCAGGCGCGGGACACGCAATTCAGAAGCGCTGGATCCGCGGCCTTCTGCTTTTTGTCTCGATCGTGAGCTTGTTCCTGCTGGGTCTCGCCATGCAAGGCCGGATCTATAAGGCGAATGGCGGCGACATTCTTGACATTTTGGGGTTTGTCGGTGATATCGGCGCGGGCGGCCTCTACATTCTTACCCTGGCCAACGACTGGGGACAGGGCGCCATTGCGTTCGCGACTGCCGACTACGGAACCAAGTTCATGATCGTTGCGGGATTGCTGAATTTCATCGCGATCGCCGACGCGTATCACATCGCCATCGGAAAGAAACAATGAACATCACGCTCAATCACTTCAGCGCCGCGCTGGTCTTCTCGATCTTCGCATCCGTCGTCTTCGGCATCACGCACAAGGACACCACGCGTGAGATGGTCAAATATGGCATGTACTGTTTCGTCATGTTTCTCGGCGGCGTGCTGGTAGCCGGATGGGCGATGTGGGTGTTGCGCCGGTAGAAAAGTTTCACCGCGAACAGATCCGTCTTCCGATTCCACGTTTGTTTCCAATAGCGGGAAAGATTTTAGATCGCGGTCATCAATTTCATCCCTCCCAGACATAAGCGTCAAACACTCTCTTATCAGCAAATTTCAAGCGGCGGTATAGCGCAACCGCTTTGGTATTCGCCTCGGTAACGGTTAGCGACAGCGAAGAAAAATTTCGCTTGCGGAGGTTCGTCTCGGTCGCGCCTAGCAATGCCTCGCCAATCCGGTGCGAACGATACTCCGGCAGTACGCATACCTGCGTTACGTGGCCAACGTCACTCCGCACGCGAGAACACA
The DNA here is from genome assembly GCA_963820895.1 of uncultured Acidobacteriota bacterium. Taxonomy (GTDB): domain Bacteria; phylum Acidobacteriota; class Terriglobia; order Terriglobales; family Acidobacteriaceae; genus Sulfotelmatobacter. The sequence goes on along the minus strand of CAWGBW010000004.1, from coordinate 225,931 downwards.
AGATGAGACCGATCATGGTCTTCGTCTTCCGGTCGAGTGCGACGAATGACGACTCGCTATCGAAGACTCCGCACCCTGGGAATCGGACAATGTTGTTCAGAAAGCGCAACGATCCGCTGAGTGTGTGGTACTGGTCGTTGATCTGGGCATCGACGTGACCGCGATAGGAGGCTGTGATCACGGCTGCAGACGGCTGGTAGTCACTCTCGATCCACGGCCGAATCTCGGCATCGGGATGCAACGATGTCTTCGCGGCTGCCCCTTTACCCAGTTCCAGAACCATGAATAGCCGCGGATGGCGCTGGAAGCCAGTCTCCAGAAACGGACGCGAAACGGCATTCGCTTCGTGCGCCAGCAACTGCGCCTCAACGCGATGAATGCCCGGCGACTGCTGCAGGGTTTCGATCACATGCGTCAGAAGGCGAACCTCTACCTGCCGCGCATTGGGCAAGCGTACGCCGTTGGTGACGTAGAGATCGCCAATGACTCCCTTGCTGCCTTCATAAACGAAAAAGGAGTAGCCGAATACGCGTCCTCGATCGACGGCGGCGTAGCCGGGAAGAATCTTGGCATCCACGTAGCGCAGGATCATTTCAGCCGAGCCCGAGTAGTCCCAGGTAAGCAGGCGTGACCAGACTTGCGTCTCGTCTTCAAGCAGCGAACGCAGATCTACGGAAGAAAAGTGCCTGAGGTCGAGAATCTCCAAGGGTCTCCTGCCGCGAGGGTCGCGGCGCGACCAACATTGCAGCAAAACTCCGAGTGTAGATGGTTCGAAGTGCAGAGGCAAACCAGGTGAACATGGGGCGGCAATAAGACCGGCAGAGCTCTGTTTCTTTCTACCGATGGTGATCCGAAACACGAAAAGGCCGCTGGATGCGCATTGATCGAACGCACACCACGGTCAAGGACTTCCAGCTAAACTCTGCAAATGCAATCACTTACGCCGAGCCACCAAACTCACGCCGAAGTGTGACACCCATCACACCCTAAGGGCCTCCTGCCGCTCATAATCACGTCCTGCGCTGTCGATTCACTCGGCTGGGGGCCTGTCGTGGCAAAAGGACGTGTCTCAATCGTGGTCGAACGCTGCAAGGCATGTGGCTTCTGCGTGGAGTTTTGTCCGACGCACGTACTCGCCCTGTCCTCTGCATTCAATTCCAAGGGATATCATCCGCCGCACGTGGTCCATCCGGACATGTGCAGCGGTTGCGATCTGTGCGGAATGTATTGCCCAGACTTCGCGATCTTCGGAACCAGGGTCCCCGACATTCGCCCGCTAAAGGATAACGACAGGAAGGAGGATTCGCGATGAAAGCTGACCCTCGAGGTGTTCTGACCGGAACTCATTTCCTCGACGGCGATCATGCCTGTTGCGAAGGCGCGCTGGCGGCCGGAGCGAGATTCGCCGCCGGATATCCCATCACTCCCTCGACGGAGATCGTCGAGCGCTTCGCCGCGCGTGTGCCGACTGTCGGCGGAACTTTCATCCAAATGGAAGACGAACTGGCAGCATCGATTGCCTTGCAAGGTGGAGTATGGGGAGGCGCGAAGGCTTTCACCGTGACGTCAGGCCCTGGATTCTCACTCATGATGGAGCATATTGGCTACGCCGCCATGACCGAAACTCCCTGCGTGTTCGTCGACGTGCAGCGAGGAGGCCCGTCCACAGGACTGCCGACACTTCCAGCGCAGGCTGACATGATGCAGGCGCGATGGGGATCGCACGGCGACTACGAAATCATCGCACTCTGTCCAAACTCGCCGCAGGAGTGCTTCGACCTGACCATCAAAGCTTTCAACTTGGCGGAAGAATTTCGCGTCCCCGTGATGTTCATGATGGATGAAGTGGTTGGGCACATGACCGAGAAGGTCGTGATTCCTTCCGCTGACCAGATTGAAATCGTGCCGCGCAAACATACTCGCAAGTCTGTTGAAGACTACCTGCCCTATGGCGCGAACGGCGAGATGGTGCCCGAGATTGCGCATGCCGGCGAAGGCTACAAATTTCACGTCACCGGATTGACACACGACGAGCGCGGCTATCCCAACATGACGCCGCAGGTTCAGGACAAACTGGTGAAGCGCCTGCAGAATAAGGTTCGCAACGCCGAAGAACGAATTCGCTTGTGCGAAGAAGAAGGACTCGACCAGGCCGATGTTGTTGTCGTCTCGTACGGGATCACATCGCGAGTCGCGCAACGAGCCATCGACATGGCACGAGCGCGCGGGCTGCGGACCGGCAAGCTGCGACTTATCACAGCATGGCCGTTCCCCGAAACAAGGATCTCCTCATTGGCGTCGCACGTCAGAGCCTTCGTTGTACCCGAACTCAATCTTGGGCAGATGGTGCGCGAGGTAGAACGCGCGACTGGTGGGCGCGCACGGACGTTCGCTGTCCCGCACGCCGGAGGCGGAGTCCACGATCCCGCCGAAATCCTGAGAGTAATCGAGGAGGCAAGCCGATGCTAGAGGTTCGCGACAATACCGTAAACCCATCCGAACCGTTCTTGCGCACCGAGCGCATGCCGCACATTTGGTGTCCAGGATGTGGCATTGGGACAACGGTCAATGCATTCTCGCGTGCGCTGATTGATTCAAAGATCGACTTGCAATCGCTAGCGCTCGTTTCCGGCATCGGTTGTACTGGGCGGGTTGCAGGATACGTAAAGCTCGACTCCTTTCACACCACGCATGGCCGGGCGATTCCCTTTGCCACGGGATTGAAGCTGGCGAATCCGAAGCTGAATGTTGTGGTCTATTCCGGCGACGGTGATTTGTCAGCGATTGGCGGGAATCACCTCATCCACGCGGCGCGCCGCAACATCGACTTAAAAGTCATCTGCGTGAACAACCTGATTTACGCGATGACCGGAGGGCAGACTGCTCCGACGACTCCGGGCCATGCCATAACCTCAACCAATCCGTACGGTACGTTCGAGCCGGCCTTCAACCTGCCACATCTCGTCGAAGCTGCGGGCGCTGTGTATGTAGCCAGGTGGACAACGTTCCACGTGCGTCAACTGGCGCGCGCAATCGGCGAGGCTTTTCAGAAAAAAGGATTCTCGTTCATCGAGGTTATCTCCCCCTGTCCGACTCTCTACCAGCGCCGCAACAAGATGGGAGACGGCCTGGACACGATGAAATACTACAAAGAGAAAAGCAAAGTAAGAAACGGCGCGCCCACCAGCGACGTTGGACTGACTCTCGACGGAGAAATTGCCGTTGGCAAATTCGTGGATCGCGACCGGCCCGACTACCAATCGATGATGCGCTCACAGTACGTCGAGTCTTTGGGCGAGCGCTACATACAGCAGCCAGAGATGGAGTGCATATGCGGCTGACCGAAATTCGCATTGCTGGATTCGGAGGACAGGGCGTGATCCTGTCGGCCGTCGTACTGGGCAAAGCGGCGTCAATCTTCGAAAACGGGTTCGCGACGATGACGCAGAACTTCGGGCCCGAGGCTCGTGGAGGCTCTTGCAGCGCGCAACTGATCCTCTCCGACGAACCCGTCCTCTATCCGTACGTGACATGCCCCGACATCATGGTGATCCTGTCTCAAGAGGCGTACAACCGCTTCGCGCACGATTTGAAACCCGGCGGCCTTCTGATCGTCGAAGAAGACCTCGTGCGAGTGTCGAATCCCAATAGCGACAAGCAAATCTATAGTGTTCCTGCCACTCGCATCGCGGAAGACCTGGGCAAGCGCATGGTGCTGAACTCGGTAGTCGTTGGTTTCTTTACCGCAATCACAAAGCTTCTCAGCGCAGATGCCGTTCGCCAGGCCGTGGCTGACTCGGTGCCAACTTCTTTTCGTGAACTCAACCTGAAAGCATTCGACAAGGGCTTGGAGTACGGGAATACTGCGCTGTCAGGTACGCCGCCACGACCCGATGTCGAAGCACTCGCCTACTCGGAAGAGTAGCCTGACCCGCGCGCGCGAAAACACCCGTGTTGCAGATCGTCTCGACTTATTCCAAGCCTGCTAGGGCTTGGTGTTGATCGCCGAGACCCAGTAATAGTCCAGCCGCTGTGCCGGATAGTGCCCAAGCAACGACACGCGGCGTCCCGCAGTAAGCTTCGCAACATCGTCGATCCACAGAGTCGGCGCCACCAGCAAGTGTTCCTGCGGCGGAATATTTCCGGACTCATACCGTGACACCGGTTGGTTGCGGTAGAACGCGAGACCATACTCCACTTCGCGAGACGCTCCGCACACCGCGATCGGTAACTTGTGCGTCTCGATGCCCGCCAGATCAGTCGCCAGAGGACGGATGGAAAGTTTTTGGTCGATCGCGATCGTGCCAAGTTTGAGCACGGCTGCAACTGATAGCACCACCGGAATCAGCGTGACGAACCTCAGCATTCGCAGTCGCGATCGGCCGATCAATGTCAATGCGATAGCCACGCACACCACGACAGCGACGACGATGGCAAACAGCATCGGGCGCCCCGCCGGAAGCCGATGTTCGGTCACGATAAATCCGATGAGCACGGCAAGAATGATGGTCGCCGAAGCCAGCAGGGCATGAACGACAGCCATCCACTTCGGAGCGGGCTGCTTATCTTCGATTCGACGAAGTAGAAAGTCCCCGAGCAAAACCGCTGCCGCTGGAATCGAAGGAAGGATGTATCCGGGCAGCTTCGACCTTGAAAGCGAGAAGAATACAACCGGCACAAGCAGCCAGATACATGCAAATATTCTAAATTGCAGCTCTGGATCGTCAGCCGCCGCCTTGCGCTCGCTCCACCAGACACGAACCGATTCGACGCACGCCGCGACCATGAAAACAATCCACGGAACGACCGCGAGAGCAACGACTGGGACGTAGAACCAGAGCGGCTCGGGATGATGGTAAAGGTTCGTCGAGAAGCGGGCGAGATTGTGCTCCACAATGAATTCACGAAAGAATTCTGGATTGCGCATCTGCGCCGCAAAGTACCAGGGCAGAGCAACTGCACAAAACAATGCGATCCCCGGGAGCCACAGTGTTCGAAAGAGCAGCCGCCACTGATGCGCTGAATAGGCGAAGACCGCAATGATGACCGCAGCCAGAAATGGCGCCACCGGCCCTTTCGCAAGCATGCCCAACCCCATGCAAAAGTAAAAGCCCGCCAGGTAGAGCCGCTTTTCGGTGGCGCGCCAGGTCCACCAGGCGAGCATTCCGATGGCGAACGTCGCAGTCAGCGGCATGTCCATGGAAGCGGCGCGGGCATAGCCGATGATCCCAGCACACGAAGCCGTGATCAGAGCCGCATCGACCTCAATGCCGCGACGAAACTTTCGGAAGAAGAAATAGACGGCGATGACCAGTAAGGTTGCGTCCACGGCAGAAGGAATTCGTGCTGCCGTATCGCTCACGCCAAAAATGCTGTACGCCAGCATCGCCTGCCAGTAGTACAGAGGAGGCTTCTCAAGCCAGGGATGACCGCCGAGAACGGGCGTAATCCAATCGCGGCGCTCCAACATCTCACGCGCGACTTGCGCATAGCGCGGTTCGTCGGCGCCAATTAATCCAAACGCACCCAAGCCATAGAAAAAGAGAAATGTGCAGAAGCCGGCAAGCAGCAGGAAGTCTGTGCGGGCGCGGGCAGTCATGAAGATTTCGGAACTGAGTCAGATCTCAGAGTTCTTGAACTGCCTGGGCAATGGCTACACTCGACCCGAGAGCGGCGTTCGATCGGCATTCTGAAATCATAACCTGCAAATGATTTTCTATTGCACGGAAGGACCACGGCGAAGTTGTAAAACGACCTGCCGCACGGCGTCGGCCAGAGAGCCGTCCATTGAACAGCCGCTCGCACACTCATGTCCGCCTCCGCCGAAACTTTCTGCCACGCGGGCGACGTCGATCTTCCCTTTGCTTCGCAAACTGATGCGATATCGACCATCAGGCAACTCGCGGAAGAAGGCTGCGACTTCCACACCGCCGATGGACAGGACGTAATTCACCAGTCCTTCACAGTCTTCTTCGATGGCGCCACACCTCTCCATCTGCTTTTGTGTGACCCAGACGTAGCCGATGTGACCCTCAAGGTGGAGATTGCGCAAGGCTTCACCGAGCAGCCGGATCTTGGCCTCGGAGTGTGCAAAGTAGATTCCGCGGGCACAATGCGCGGGATCAGCGCCCGCCAGCACGAGCTCGCGCGCGAGCGAAAACGTACCAGCATTCGTTCCCTGGAACATGAACGAACCTGTATCGGTCATCAACGCGGTATAGAGGCACGTCGCAATTTCCGGGGAGAAATTTACGCCCGCTTCCCGGGCGAGGCGAAATACCATCTCCGCGGTCGCCACCGCATGAGGATCGATCCAGTTGACATGTGCGAAAGGACGGCCGCTGACATGATGATCGATGCTGATCAGAACGCGGTCTTCGAGTCCGGCAAGGCGGGTCCGATGGATGCTGTCGCACTCCAGGATGATCGCGGCTTCGTAGCTTCCGACGACGCGGTCCGACTGCACGACTTCATCCGCAAAGGGGAGCGACCGGTAGATGCGGGGCACGCCGTCGTGGAGTACGACGTCCGCGTGCTTCCCCATCGCGCGCAGAACCTGGCAGCAGGCGAGCGCCGAACCAACAGCGTCGCCATCCGGCCGGGCATGCGATGTCAGCACGAAACGTTCATGCTGCCCGATCTGCCGGAGTACATCTTCGAGCATGTCGCTAGGCCTTCTCACCACGGGGCTCCTTACGAATCTTCGCCCTCTTGCTGGCCCGCTTCAACAACTCTTCCACTCGCGCCTTGTCCTGCTCTGCCCGATCTAACCGAAAATACAATTCGGGAGCACGACGCAATTTCAGCCGGTCTACGAGCTCGTGACGGATGTATTCACGAGCTGCCTCCAGACCTGCAATACTCTGGTCGGCGTCCACATCATCCCCTTCTACATTGACCCAGACTTCAGCCGAACGCCCGTCATCCGCTACGTGCACGGCGGTCACGCTGACCAACCCGATTCGCGGGTCGGCCAACTCACCTTCCACCAGCGTTTCAATTTCTTCTCGCAGGGCTTCGCCAACCCGTCCGCGATGGTGCTTCAGCCCGCGCTTTTCCACAATGCACCTCGGGTAAAACGCTTGAGAATATCAGAAAATTGAGAGGCCGTGTGGGACAACACCAATCCTATTCTCGCCCGATTTCCGCTAATGACAATAAGTACGGAGGTAACAATATGTTACGGAGTGTTAGGCCGCTGGCTGACTAACGCTGCCGGAGCAAATGCGGCACTTCCGGTATCACATCCGTCGCGGTGGGCCTCAAAAATATTCCACGAAGGCATCTTCGATTTGGGCACCATGATTGTTGGCGATGCGCGTGGCCGCGCTCTCAACCTTCTTCATCAGCCCATCAAGATAGTCACGTGAAGACGAGATGCTCACAACGCCGATGGTCGCGCGATTCCACAGCTCTGCGGCGTCGAGCTCTGCGACTGAAACATTGAAGCTCGTGCGCAGCCTGTCTTTCATGCTGCGCACAACCTGGCGACGATCCTTCAGGGATTGTGCAGCTTCGATGTGAAGTTCGATGGTGAGGAAGGCGATCGGCATCAGTTTCGAATTTCAGCTTTCGAGTCCCTGGCGTGAGCAGGACACCCTGCCCACCGCCGGGAATACTTGAAACTGAAACGTGAAACCCTGAACTTATGCGATCACTTCTGCCGCGACGCGCACCGAGGTGAAGGCCTCGATCACATCGCGCGCTTTGATGTCGCCATAGTTTGCGATCGAGATACCGCACTCCATGCCGTTGGTGACTTCTTTCGCGTCGTCTTTGAAGCGTCGCAGAGACCCAACCTTGCCTTTGAAGACGACAACGTTATCGCGCAGCAGCCGAACTTCGGAATCGCGCTTGAGAATGCCATCCGTCACGCGGCATCCGGCAATCGTTCCCACCTTCGGGATACGGAACGTTTCGAGAACTTCCGCGCGTCCCTGGTAGGTTTCCTTGATTGTTGGTTCGAGCAAGCCGCTCATGGCGCGCTTGATCTCATCCTGCAGCTCGTAAATGATCGAATGCAGCCGGATGTCGACTTCTTCCTGCTCGGCGAGTTCCTGCGCCTTGCGTTCCGGACGAACGTTGAAGCCGATGATGATCGCATTTGATGCTGAGGCCAACAGCACGTCGGTTTCGGTGATGGCGCCGACGCCCGATCGCAGCAGCTTCAGACGAACCTTGTCGTTGGAGAGCTTCGCCAACAGATCGATCAACACTTCGACTGATCCGCCCACGTCGCCTTTCAGGATGATGTTCAGTTCCTTCGTGCCGGCCGTCTTGATTTGCTCGGCCAGTCCCTCGAGGGATACGCGCGAACTCTTGGCCAGCGCAGCTTCGCGGGCTTTCTGCTCGCGGTATTCGGAAATGCCGCGTGCTTTATCGCGATCCGCGACAACGACGAACTGGTCGCCGGCCTGCGGCAATCCTTCCATACCGAGGATTTCAACCGGTGTCGAAGGTGGCGCAGTCTGCAGCGCAGCTCCGCGATCGTCGAACATCGCTCGCACCTTGCCGTAGACGTTGCCCACCACAAAGTTATCGCTCGCGCTGAGCGTGCCATTTTGGACGAGCACGGTTGCGACGGGTCCGCGGCCTCGATCCAGCTTCGCTTCCAGCACAACGCCAGTTGCGGCGCGTTCCGGAGTCGCTTTCAGTTCCGCCAGATCCGCAACCAGGCAGATCATTTCCATCAACAGATTCAGATTGGTTTTCTTCTTCGCCGAAACATCGACGAAAACCGTCTTGCCGCCCCACTCTTCCGGAACCAGCCCGCGATCCGCCAATTGTTTCTTTACACGATCCGCCATCGCTTCCGGCTTATCGATCTTGTTGACGGCGACGATAATCGGGACTTCCGCGGCGTGCGCGTGATCAATCGCTTCCAGCGTCTGCGGCATGACTCCATCATCGGCGGCTACGACCAGCACGACGATGTCGGTCGCTTTCGCTCCGCGCGAACGCATGCGGGTAAACGCTTCGTGACCCGGCGTATCCAGGAATACGATCTCGCGCCCGAACGCCGGAGATTCCTTGTCGGTGATGCGCACCTTGTACGCGCCGATGTGCTGCGTGATGCCGCCCGCTTCACCCTCTGCAACATTGGTCAGGCGGATCGAATCGAGCAGCGTAGTCTTGCCGTGATCGACATGGCCCATGATGGTGACCACCGGGGGCCGGGTCGAGACTTCAATTGCGGAATCTTCCCCGCTCCCTGCTGCGGCATCGATATCTTTCGACGCCTGTTCTTCGAACGTGATGACGTTGGTATCCGCGCCGAAGAAGCGTGCCATTTCACTGGCGAGTTCCGCGTCGAGCGCCTGGTTGATCGTGGCAAACACTCCACGGGAAAGTAGGCGCGAGATCAGATCTTTCGCACGGATATCAAGCTTCTCGGCAAGATCCTTAACGCTGATGCCTTCCGTGATCGTGATATTGCGGGTGATCGGCATCGGCTCGTTCGACACCACCATGCGCGGTGGCGGAACGTAGCCCTTCATTGGACCTTCCTTCACGCCACGTGGAACGTAGCGCTGTCCCGGCCTGCGCGAAGGCGCACCCGGACGACTGCCAGGACGACTCGGTCCCGGCGGAGGAAGACCTGGCCCGACACCAATCGGACGCGGCCCAGTCGGCGCCGAGCGCGTCGGATGCATCGGACGTCGCTCGCCCGGACGCAACGGCGGACGTGGAGCGCCAACACCGGCGCCGCCCTGTGGACGTGGACGTTGGAAAATTGGCTGGCCCGGTACTGGACGCCCAGGCGCTGGACGCATCCCCACTGGAGGACTAATCGGTCTGGCGGGTGCAGGAGGACGCGGCGGCGGAGCCTTGTAGACCGGACGAGGGCCTGTCTGCGGCACGATCATGCGCGGCGCAGGCGGCTGCGGCGGACCCGCAACAACGGGCGGAGCGGGTGGGCGCGGGGCAACCGGAGTCTGCGAAATTGCAGATGCTGCAACTGGCGGAGCAGGGGGCGCAGGCGGCGTCACCACAGAGGCGGTTGGAGCAGGCGGCGGAACAGCCGGACGCGGCGCTGCTGCCACCGGCGGTGCCGGCGGAATAGGTGGCGCCACAGGCCTCTCCACGACAGGAGCAGACACAATGGGTCGCACTGGAGGCGCCGAAACAGCGGGCGCTGTCGTCGTGGCCGCAGGAGTGGCGGACACCGTTGGCGGCGAAACTGGCTTCGGAGGCGTGGGCGGTGCCGGAGCTACAGGCTTCGCGGCAATTGGCGGTTGCGGCGGGCGCACGGGCGCCGGTGGCGCAGCTGCAGCCTCTTTTTTCTGCGTAATCGCTCGCAGAACATCTCCGGGCCGGGAGATGTGTGACAAATCGATCTTGGTTTTAATTTCGTCGTCTCCGCGCAACGGCCGCGCGGAACGCGCAGAAGATGACTGCGCCTCTGAGCCGCGGATATGGGCTCGCACTTTGTCTGCTTCGTGGTCCTCGAGTGAACTGGAATGGGTCTTCTTCTCAGTCACCCCGACGAGCGGTAGAGCGTCGAGAATGGCTTTACTTTTAACTTCCAGCTCCCTGGCGAGATCGTTGATTCGAACCTTACTCATCCGGCCTTTCTTTTCTCCGCGTTAGGTCTTCATCGCACCCTCACGGAGTCAATTGATTGCGCTCGCGCCTCATCGAACTTGCATGCGCGTGTCATAGCTATTCAGTTTTTTCGGGAGCAGCACCAGCTTGCTGCTCTTCTTCAGGATTTTGAACTTCGCCGGAAGCCGCTTCGCCCTCCGCCGGTTCGGCAGAGACTGCTTCTTCCGCGATTTCTTCGCCCGATGTCTCGGCAGCGGCTTCTTCCACCACCGCTTCGCCCTCAACGGCGACGCCTTCCGTACCTGCGTCCAGGCTGGCGAAGTAATTATTCACTGCCAGGCTGATTTTTTCCACCGTCTTCGGACCGATGCCTTCAATCGCCTCAAGCTGCTCGGGCGTCATGTCGGCCAGCGCCTCGACCGTCGTTACTCCCGCGGCGCTCAGCTTTTCAACCAGCCCATCACCCAACCCCGGCACACTTTCAAGCGGAGTGGAAGCTTGCGGCGCCATGGCAGCCATTTGCAGCTCCACTTCCTGGCGTTTCTCTTCCTCGCTCTTGATGTCGATCTTCCAGCCCAGCAGTTTCGCGGCGAGGCGCACATTCTGCCCCTTCTTGCCGATCGCGAGTGAGAGCTGGCTGTCATCCACAACGACCTCAAGATGCTTCTCGGAGGTGTCGATCACAGTAACGCGGCTCACCTTTGCGGGCTGCAGAGCCTTCTCTGCGAATGTCACCGCGTCTTCATGAAACTCGATGATGTCGATCTTCTCTCCGCGCAATTCGCGGATGATCGACTGAACTCGCATTCCCTTCATGCCAACGCAGGCGCCGACGGCGTCAACATCTTTGTCTTTCGACATGACGGCGATCTTGGTGCGTTCGCCCGCCTCGCGTGCAATAGCGCGAATCACGACGGTTCCGTCGTAAATTTCTGGAACTTCTGTCTGGAACAGGTGCTGCACCAGCTCGGGCGCCGCGCGCGAAACGACAACTCCTGGCCCCTTCGCAGCGCGCTCAACCCGTGCGATCACCACCCGAACACGCTCGCCGATCGCGAACGATTCGAGGCGGGACTGCTCCTTGCGCGGCATGCGCGATTCCGCTTTGCCGATATCGAAAATGACGTCCGGGCCTTCAACACGCTTCACCGTCGCGTTCACGATCTCGCCCACCCGCCCGATGTATTCGTTGTAAACCGTGTCACGCTCGGCTTCACGCACCTTCTGGAAGATGACCTGCTTCGCCAGTTGCGCCGCGATGCGTCCAAGAATTCCTTCAGTGACCTTCGGAATCTGAAGTTCGCCCCCAACCTCGAGAGACGGGTCCACCTTGCGAGCGTCTTCCACCGTGATCTGGAGATTCGGATCTTCCACTTGTTCCGGAGTCTCCACCACCGTCTTGACCGCGAACGCGTTGATCTTGCCGGTATCCTTGTCGAGTTTCGCGCGGAGGTTTTCCTGAGACTTGTAGTACTTGCGCGTCGCCATGACGATAGCGTCTTCGACCGCGCTGACCACAATCTGCGGATCAATCCCTTTTTCCCGGCTCAGTGCGTCAATCGTGTTGTAAAGCTCGCTAGCCATAAGAAACCAATTTAGTGATTGGGTAATTAGGTAATCGTGTAATTGAGGACCTTAGCGGCGGACTTCAATTGCCGAATTGCTCAATTGCCAAATTTCCCACTCGTCTTATATTTCGGGTACCAGGTTCGCCTTCTCCACGTTGGAGAGATCAATCTGAATCGTCTGCCCGGCTGCTTCGCCCATCTTCTTGCGCGACTTGTGGCTGGCCACACTCAGATCCAGCGTCAGCCTTCCGTTGTGAAAGCTTTCCAGCCGGCCTTCAAAGTGGCGGTTGTTGTCGACCGGCTGCCGTGTCGTTAGCTTCACGCGGCTGCCGGTGAATCGCGTAAAATCCGCAGCCTTGGTCAACTTCCGATCCAGCCCCGGAGACGAGACTTCCAGCGTGTACGATCCCGGCATGACGTCCTCAACGTCGAGGATTGTGCCGAATTCGCGGCTGAAGTTCGCACAATCTTCATGCGTAACCCCTGCCAGAGGATCAGTTCCGGCCGCAGGCTTGTCCAGAAAGATCCTGAGCATGCGTGCCGTGCCGCCCCCAAGGAACTCGACTTCGACTACTTCAAGTCCCCTCGAGGAAGCCACCCGATCCGCGATTTCCCGCACACGATCAACGTCAAGCGCCATGAATCCAGTAACTTACTGGCGGATGGCGGCCGCACTCGAAGGGGCTCCAAACTAAAATGTGGGCTTGCGCCCACTGGTGTGCTTCGCCAAAAGCCGGTACACAGCAGTTCTCAGTTTCTTAATATACGCTCGTGTTACCTAAAAGACAAACCGCCGCGGGCGTCCCAGAGGGCATTTTGGCGGCGGCGCATTGTCGAAGATTCGTATTCGGAGATTTGTATCAGGACATGGCTTCAGCCATGTCACAAGAAAGCCCGCCCGTTTCGTATCAGGGCATGGCTTCCACCACGCCACAAGAAAGCCCCGCCGTTTCGTATCAGGGCATGGCTTCAGCCATGCCAAAGAAACGCCCCGCTACGAAGGGGCTTCAGCCCCCGCGACTGCCTCCGTCAGCATCCCGCGCTCGCTGATCCATGTTCGACAGCGACCCAACCCAATATCCCAACCCACCGTCGTACGCAACGCGATATCCCCAGATCACGCTCACGCTCGCGCCTCATTTGCCTGATCTTCCGCCCATCTCTACAATGAAGCTTCCCGCTGATTGGGAGTTCCCGAGACATCTCATGATTCATTTTCCCGTTCCTGAGGCCCTTACCTTTGATGACGTCCTCCTCTTGCCTGCCCGTTCCGATGTGGTGCCAGCGCAGGCAAATACGCAGACGCAGCTCACGCGCGAGATTAGCCTGAATATTCCGATCGTGAGCGCTGCCATGGACACGGTGACCGAATCACACATGGCCATCGCTCTGGCGCAGCAGGGCGGACTCGGCATCGTTCACCGCAATCTCACCATCGAGCAGCAGGCGAATGAAGTCGACAAGGTGAAGCGTTCGGAAAGCGGCATGATCGTCGATCCTGTCACCATGCATGCGACCGACAAGGTCTCCGATGCGCTCGAGGTCATGCGCAAATACAAGATTTCCGGTGTTCCGATCACGGAACAGGGCAAGCTTGTCGGGATCCTTACCAATCGCGATCTACGTTTCGAAACCCGCTTCGATATTCCAATTGATAAGGTGATGACCAAGAAAAACCTCATCACCGTGCCGGTGGGAACCACGCTCGAGGATGCGGAAAAAATTCTTCACGAGCATCGTGTTGAAAAGCTCCTGGTAGTCGACGACAAGTACAACCTCAAGGGACTGATCACCGTTAAAGACATCCAGAAAAAGTTGAAGTATCCCAACGCCGCCAAGGACTCTCACGGGCGTCTGCGGGTAGGCGCCGCCATCGGGGCCACCGGAGATTTCCTGGAACGCGCAATGGAATTAGCCGAGGCAAAAGTCGACGTGCTAGCTATCGACAGCGCGCACGGCCACTCCTCCAAGGTTCTTGAAGCGGTCAAGTTGATTAAGTCCAAGCTGCCCGAAGTGCAGTTGCTCGCGGGGAATGTCGCGACCTTTGATGGCGCCTGCGAACTCGCACGCGCTGGGGCTGACGGGATCAAAGTCGGCATTGGACCCGGTTCGATCTGCACCACACGCGTTGTGACCGGTGCCGGCGTTCCGCAAATCACTGCGATCGCTGAGGCTTACCGTGCGACCAAGGATTCCGGTGTTCCTATCATCGCTGACGGCGGCATCAAGTATTCCGGCGATGTAACGAAGGCCCTTGCGGCCGGCGCCGGAGCAGTCATGATTGGTTCGCTTTTCGCGGGTACGGATGAAAGTCCGGGCGAACTGATCCTGTATCAAGGCCGATCTTTCAAATCCTATCGCGGCATGGGATCGCTGGGCGCGATGGCCCAGGGATCCAGCGAGCGATACTTCCAGAGCACCGAGGGCGATTCTTCCGCTTCCGTTTCCGCCTCTGACGGCGAAAGCAACCGCTTGGCAAAACTGGTGCCCGAAGGCATCGAAGGACGGGTTCCCTACCGCGGATCGGTTTCGATGATCATTTATCAGATGGTGGGCGGCCTGAAATCAGGCATGGGCTATTGCGGATGCTCCACGATCCCCGAGCTATTGCAGAAGACGCGCTTTGTGCGGATCAGTGGTGCCGGACTGCGCGAATCCCATGTGCACGACGTCATGATCACTCGCGAAGCTCCGAACTATGCCATCGAATAGCGTGCTCTCGAATAGCGCGCTGCGCGTCAAAAATCCGCAAGCCACGTTCAGTGACCGGAGATTTTTGAGCCCACTCCCCGCGATGATGGTGAACGGTTGTACGCAGCGTTGTGCCCGATGGTGTGCGCTCTCCGCGCGCCAACTAACAGGATCCAAGCACTCTTGACGCCCAGTCAGAAGGAAGTTCTGAAGGCTTGGATCGCCGCAATCCTGTGGCTGATCGTGATTGCCATCGAGTCAAGCACGTACCTGTCCTCCCACAACACCAGCAAGATCCTCTATCCCCTGCTCCACTTTTTCTTTGGCATCGATCACGCCGGATTCGACACCTGGCACTTCTACATTCGCAAGACCGGACACGTGCTTGGCTACGGCCTTCTCAGCATCCTGCTCTTCCGCGCGTGGAGAGAAACATTGCCCACCCCCGCGCATTCAAAGTGGACATTTCGGTGGGCCTACATCGCAATCTTGGGCACCCTGCTGGTCGCCGGTCTGGATGAATGGCATCAGAGCTTTCTGTCCTCCCGCACCGGGCGCTGGCAGGATGCGGTCCTTGACACCTCCGCTGGAATCTTCGCCCAGGTATTGCTAGCCCTGTTTCGTCTCTGGTTGTAATCCTCACTCCTTGCATTCCGGCTCCCCGGCCCAGTCAAAGTTCTGCACGGTCGAAGCTAGGAATTTCCCTTGACAGCTTTTTGGCTAAATGTTACAAATTGTAACGCTACAATGACTAACACAAGATCCGTACGTCTAAAGAATCTGGGAGAGGTTGAGCAGAACGTGATGGACTACGTCTGGGCACATGGGCCGACCACCGCGGAAGCATGTCGCGAAGGATTGGCGTCGACGCGCCCGATGAAAGACTCGACCATCCGAACCGTTCTTCGCCGCCTCGAGGAAAAGGGATACCTGACCCATCAAGTGGAGGGTCGAACCTTCATTTACAAGGCATCGGACGCGCGTCAGAACGTCGCCGTCCGCGCGGTCAAGAACATCATCGATCGATTCTGTGGTGGTTCTGCCGAACAGCTCGTGCTTGGCATGGTCGATAGCGCCGTTCTCAACCGCAAAGAACTGGAGCGCCTGGCGCGAAGGATCGCGGAACGGAGTGCGTTGGAAGAAACTATGCCGGCCAAAAAGGAAAGAAAGCCATGACGCCTATCATCGATTCCCTCGCGCTCGTGGATATTGCCAGTTCCGCCGCCCGCTCAATGCTTCTAGGCGGGATCGCGGCATGTGCACTGGCTGCCTTTCGTGTGCGGGAAACCTCAGCTCGTTTGTTCACATGGAAAGCCGTCCTCTACATCGCCTTGGGTATGTTTTTCCTGATGCGAGCTTTCCCTGGGATCTCCGTGCCCGTGCCCTCGTTACTGCGGCCCGCGAAGACAGAGTCTGCCGCAACTCAACTCTCTAGTACTCCGGCAGCAATCGTCGAGACTCCACGGCCGACCCACATTTCGACCTTGAGGAATGTGCCGACCTCGAGAAGTTTGCCGAGACGAACGGCTACAGCCACCAATGGGAGAGCGCCCTCATCCACGGAGCCGGTGACATTAAGTCTCGTGAATACGCAATCGGCTTCGGTTGAGAGCTCGATCGGCCCCATGGATTGGCGCTTGATCGTCGTGTCGGTGTATGCGATCGTCGCGCTCGCTCTTCTGCTTCGCTTCGCGATCGGAATTGTCTGGTCGCGGAAGCTCATTGCCGCTGCGGAGCCGATTGACGATTCATGGCTGAAACAGGCACTCACTTCCGCGGCGCGAAACGGCCAGTCCGTCGTTGTTCCCCAGATTGCCGAATCCCGATTCATTTCGGTTCCTGTCACGATCGGTGCGCTGCGCTCGACCATTCTTCTTCCGTCGGGCTGGCAGGAATGGGATGAAGCCACCCTTCAAGCGGTAATCACGCACGAGATGTCGCATGTCGCTCGCCGCGACGCGCTCACACAGCATATTTCTCTGATTCACCGTGCCATTTTCTGGTTCAGTCCGTTTGCCTGGTGGCTTGATCGTCAACTCGCTGTTCTGGCGGAAGAGGCCAGCGACGAAGCCGCTCTGGCATGTGGCACGGACCGAAACAAATACGCCCGAACTCTGCTTGGCTTCTTCGAAGCGTTGCACGCCGCTCCTGGCCGCATTTGGTGGCAAGGCGTTGCCATGGCCAAGGCGGGTCAGGCAGAACAAAGATTGGAAAGAATTCTTGCGTGGAAAGGAACAGTCAGGATGGGACTGAAGAAATCAATTGCTGTGATGGTTATCGCCCTCGGACTCCCCGTTGTGTATCTCACGGCCGCAGTGCGCCCGAGCATGGAGCAGGACATCCGCGCTCAGCAGAACTCCAACGATCGAACACCGCCTCTGGCGCCCTCTCCGCAAGCTGCACCCTCGCCGTCCGCTGAGCAGGAATCCACCCCTGCACCGGCGGTTGCGCCCACTGCACCGTTCGCGAGGATACCGGCGCCCGGACGTCCGGCGATAGCTCCCACGTCCCCGACCCACCCGTTCGCAGCGATGCGCCCAATGGTTCCAATGGTCCCGATGGCTCCGATGGCTCCGGTGAAAACCGCGATCCCAGCGGTACCCGCGTTTCCACAAATGAAATCCCATGGCGACGGTTTCTCATACGCTTATGGAATGGACGACGAAGACAGATTCGTCATCGTTTCGGGCAAGAGCGATTCCTTTACCATGTCGGGCAGTTCGCAAGACGCCCACCACGTGGAGAGGCTCAAGAAGGAAATCAAGGGAGACTTCATCTGGTTCCAGCGCGACGAGAAGTCTTACATCATTCGCGATCAGGCCACCATCGACCGCGCCCGCAAGCTCT
The DNA here is from genome assembly GCA_963820895.1 of uncultured Acidobacteriota bacterium. GTDB lineage: Bacteria > Acidobacteriota > Terriglobia > Terriglobales > Acidobacteriaceae > Sulfotelmatobacter. Next base: position 208,280 of record CAWGBW010000004.1, on the reverse strand, counting down.
GGGCTCCCCAGGAGGAACTGGGCAAGAAACAGGAAGAACTCGGGAAACAGCAGGAAGTGCTCGGTGAGCAGCAGGAAAAGCTTGGCGAAAAAATGGAGCAAGTGAAAGTGAATCTCCCCGACTTGAGTTCAGAGCTCGACAAGCTGAAGGCGAAACTTCAGAAACTCGGGCCCAGCGCCACAATGGACCAGATCGGCGACCTACAATCCGAAATCGGCGATTTGCAGAGCAAGATTGGTGACATTCAATCCGCGGCCGGCGAGCAGCAAGGAAAACTCGGCGAGGAACAGGGCGCTCTCGGCGAAAAGCAGGGAAAGCTTGGTGAGGAACAGGGCAAACTTGGCGAGCAGCAAGCTGAACTCGCTCGGAAGGCCAACATCGAAATGAAGGGAATTCTGGATCAGGCAATAAAAGATGGCAAGGCGCAGCCAGAGGGCACCGGCGGAGGCAGCCCGACGCTTTAAGCCGAAGTTTTCTTACGCGTTCTGCGCGTGCGAAGGCTGCGGTCGGTTACGGGCGAAGAGCAGCAGTAAGGCCGAGACAGCAGCGATGCCCGCGGACAAATAAAATGGAAGCGCTGGCCCGTAGCGCTTCCACAACTCTCCAGTAATCAAGCTGGCCGCCAAGGTGGCAACGCTAGTGACAAAGAAATAAATTCCCAGCGCGCGTCCGCGTGCTCCTTCTGCAACACTCTCAACTACAAGCGCCTTCAGCACAGGCTGCGTTAGCGCGTAATAAATTCCATACACCGCCATCGTGATCCAGATCGACAGCGTCGACGACGCTTGTCCAAACATGAAATAAACGCCGGAAAAAATCAGGTATCCCGCGGCCGCAATCCAGCGCCTCGAGAAGTGATCGCTGAACCACCCTGCCGGCCACGATCCTAGGGTATAGGTCACATTGAAGACGAGGCCCAGCAATGGCGCGAGTGCAACGCTGATGCCGACATTCTGCGCCCGCATGACCAGAAACATGTCGCTGGAATTTCCGAGAGAAAACAATGTCACTGCCGCGAGGACAACATAGAAAACAGATGGCAGCCCATCGGAAGAGCCAGGCTTCCCTACTGCTTGATTTTCTTGAACTGCTCGATCGGCGACTTTCGGTGAAGTTCGCCGCGTTTCGCGAATGCCGAAGATAGCGACCAGGATCGCCAGCACACCGGGGATGGCTGCCGTCCAGAACACGCTGCGCGTTCCGTATCTCGCCAGAAGTGTGAGCGCGGCGAGCGGACCCGCAATGGCCCCCGCCGAATCCAGCGACTGAATCAGTCCGTACGCCGAGCCAAGCCGTTCCTTCGCGACTGACTCGGCGACCATCACGTCGCGCGGCGCTCCGCGCACTCCTTTGGCGAGGCGATCGCTGAAACGGATCAGCAATATCTGCCACCACGCTGTGGTCAACGCGAGAAGAGGCTTTACGGCATTGGCGACAATGTATCCACCAACCACAAGTGGCTTGCGGCGCTCGATCCGATCAGTCAAGTACCCCGAGAAAAGCTTGGCAAATGACGCCACACTCTCCGCGATACCCTTCGATCATCCCCAGTTGCGCCGGCCCCGCCCCGAGCGAGACAAGAAACGCCGGAAGCACCCAATACGCCATTTCGCTGGCCGTGTCATTGAAGAACGAAGTAATCCCGAATGAATAGATATTGCGCGCAGCGGACGGCTGAGGCTCATGTGCAGCGAGGGCATCCATTAGGTTTTACCACGCGGCAGGAGGATTTTTGGCGGAACCGCGCATTTGTCGTTTCAGTGATGCCCAAGCGGATGGGATCGCGGGTTGTGCTTCTCCCCGAATGGTTCCTCGGCGTCCAGCTGACCTCCTCTGGGCCTGGCAGAATAGATCAGAACTGCGGCGGCAACCGCGACAGGAACGGTGATGAATACAAGCGGAACTCGAAAAGCCCGCCAACGGAACGTACACCAGATGCCGACCACACTGCTGGCCAGAATCCAGCCCGCCAACGATCTGCGCAACTTGTTGATGTAGGGTTTGTGGCCCATGTCGCGAAGCCACCCGTACAGGCCCACGAACACTGAAATCGTAAGGATCACGCCCCAGTCCCCGATCGTCCCCATGTGTCACGCTCCACGGCCGCGTTGGCCGCCTCAGTACATCGCGTCGTACTTGGTGACGACCCAGTCGGACGCCTTTGTGCTCGGTAGTCACCGTGAACATGTCATCGGTTCCCGGCTGACCGTCAGTCGTCTGGCGCCTTCCGCGATAGTGAAGAATGATCAGCGGCGGAGTTTCTTCCCACTCCACCAACTGCCACGAGAGCAGCGGATGCTGTGTCTCGGAACTGCAAATGTATTTCGCGTATTTCTTGTGGTAGTCGTGCTCCCACTTTGCCAGCAACTCATCGCAGTGGCCATCGCGCAACTCGCGCAGGAACTTGTTGGCAGCCTTTTCAGTAGACCGGTCGCGCAGGGGATTCATCCGGATGCTGACCGGCAATCCGGTGAGCGGATCATGCTGCTCGGACCTAGCCAGAACCGGGCCCTGATTGCTGAGCCACCACAGGTATCCTACAAACACCATGACCAGCAACGCTCCTGCGCCGACTGCAATACCGATCTGTGTCTTGGTAAAGGCCATTAGGAAAGTTTATGGATAGGACAAATAGGCCGACAAGATTACCAGCGGGAGACACGACCGTACATGTACGAGTGGGGCTTAGTGTGGCGCGGGCGCCCTCGCCCGCGAATGCCAACCACAAGCAAATCACTTGAAATCTCAAAACGGAAGGATAAGCTTCTTTCCGACGCGGGCTCTCCCACTCCACAAAAAACAAAGGCACGGCATAAAGCCGTGCCTTGTAAATCTGGGGAGAGCTAACCTACTCTTTTTTGTCGTCTTCCTTCACCGGCTCAACGCCGCCGTCATGAGCTGCCTGCGCCTCAGCCTCTTCCATAGCCTTCTTGGCCTCGGCTGCCTTTTTGGAGCGAGCCTCGGCGCGCTTTTCCTTCTTCTCGTCGAGGATCTTCTCGCTGCCCAGCAGCTCAAGAAAAGCCTTGTCGGCGCCATCACCCTTGTTCCAGTGAGTGCGGATGATGCGCGTATATCCGCCGTTGCGATCGCCGAAGCGCGGGCCAACCGTGTCGAACAGCTTCACGACGGCTTCGTCGGTCATCAGGTAGGAAGCAGCCAGACGCCTCGCGGCCAGATCGCCCCGCTTGCCGAGCGTAATCATTTTCTCGACGATGGGACGCGCGGCCTTTGCCTTAGGCACGGTCGTTTCAATGCGCTCTTCGATGATCACCGATGTGACCAGGTTACGCAGCAGCGAGCGCCGGTGCGCTGTGTTCCGTCCGAGTTTGTATCCTGCCACTTTGTGACGCATGGAAACCTCAGGCTTCTAGCTTTTGGCTCTTAGCTCAAAATCAAAATCCACAGCTCGCTTCGCTTACCCGGCCTCCGAATACCGGAAGCCGGGCGCCGGAAGCCGTTTCTACAGCTGGTCGTCCGGTCCGTAAGCGGACGCGGGCAACGGTACGTTCGACGTCGGTCCGGGCACGGCATTGCCGTGCTCGTCGATCTTCATGCCAAGGCTGAGTCCCATCGAAGACAGAATCTCTTTGATCTCGTTCAGCGACTTGCGGCCGAAATTCTTCGTCTTCAGCATTTCCGCTTCAGTCTTCTGCACGAGCTCGCCGATCGTCTGGATGTTCGCATTCTTCAGGCAATTGTAGCTGCGCACCGAAAGCTCAAGCTCCTCAACGGACCGGTTCAGGTTCTCGTTGTGAATCTCGGGCTTGCGGTCATCCGAAGATGACGCGCCGGTTTCGATTTCTTCTTCGAAGTTGATGAAGATGTTCATGTGGTCCTTCAGCAGCTTCGCCGCCAGGCCAATCGAATCGGCCGGCGTGATGGAGCCGTTGGTCCACACTTCGAGAGTCAGCTTGTCGTAATCGGTGATCTGTCCAAGACGCGCCGCTTCAACCGTGTAGTTGCACTTGCGAACCGGCGAGTGAACGGAATCGATCGGAATGAATCCGATGCCGAGATCCTCGTCGAAGTTCTTGTCGGCGGAAACGTATCCGCGTCCGCGCTTCAACCGCATCTCCATATCGAGCTTGCCGCCCTCGCTGACCGTCGCAATGTAGACGTCTTTGTCGAGCACTTCGACGTCGCCATCGGCTTCGATCATGCCGCTGGTGACAACACCCGGCTGATCCGCGCGCAAATAAATCGCCTTCGGAGCATCGCCTGCAAGCTTGAACGGAATCTGCTTCAGGTTGAGGATGATGTCGGTCGCGTCTTCGACGACTCCAGGGATGGACTGGAACTCGTGCAGCACGCCTTCCATCTTCACAGCGGTAACAGCCGCGCCTTCGATCGAGCTCAGCAGCACGCGCCGCAGGGCGTTGCCCACGGTCGTGCCGAATCCGCGCTCAAAAGGCTGCGCCCAGAAAATGCCGTATTTGTCAGTGAGGCTGGACTGATCGACTGCGAGACGTTTCGGTCTTTGAAAACCTTTCCAAAGCATTTGTTTCTCCTTCGGCCGTTTGGCTCAGTGTTGACTCCCTGAATCGGTCCGGATTCAGGTCAGGCGTCAGCAGAGGCTGATCTGGCACGAAATGTGGACCTGATCTAATCGAGGCTTTTGAACCTCAATTACTCAATTACAAAATTCCAATTGCGAAATCGCTTTAACCTACTTGCTGTAAAGTTCCACGATCAACTGCTCGTTCACCGGCAGCTGAATGTCTTCGCGCCTCGGCAACGAGAGAATGCGGGCCTTGTAGTTATCTCGATCCACCTCCAGCCAGCTCGGCATCGTTCCGTGGCTGGCGAATTCCTTCGCCAGTTCAAGCACGGTGAGCTTCTTGCTGTTTTCGCGAATCGAGATCTCCTCGCCCGCGCTCACCTCGTATGATGGAATGTTGACCTTGCGATTGTCGACGGCAACGTGTCCGTGTCGCACCAACTGCCGCGCCTGGCGCCGCGACTGCGCGAATCCAAGCCGGAACACGACATTGTCGAGACGGCGCTCGAGTTGCTGCAACAGCTTCTCGCCGGTCACGCCCTTCGAGCGAACCGCCTTCTCGAAGTAGTTGCGGAACTGGCCTTCCTGCGTGAAGTAAATTCGCTTCGCTTTCTGCTTTTCACGCAACTGCAAGCCGTAGCCAACGATCTTGGCTTTACGGTCTTTTCCATGTTGTCCGGGAGCGAAGTTGCGCTTCTCGATGGGACACTTATCGCTGAAGCACTTTGCGCCTTTGAGGAACAGCTTCATGCCCTCGCGGCGGCATAGACGGCATACTGCATCGGTATAACGGGCCAAGTTTCTTCTCCTTTAGATGACCGGTTTACAGGTTTGGCTTCACCCTTCGTCCCGGACAAAACTCTAGCTGGTAGCTCTGATCTATACTCTGCGTCGCTTCGGCGGACGGCATCCGTTGTGCGGAATGGGCGTCACGTCGCGAATGGACCGGACTTCAATTCCCGAAGCCGCCAGTGCACGCACCGCCGACTCGCGACCCGATCCCGGGCCGCTCACTCGGACGTCGACGCTGCGTACACCATGATCACGCGCCATGTTCGCGGCATTCGACGCGGCCTGCTGGGCCGCGAAAGGAGTTCCCTTGCGCGATCCGCGAAAGCCGAGCGACCCCGAACTCTTCCACGACAGAACGTTGCCGTTCATGTCGGAAATGGTCACGATGGTGTTATTGAAGGATGCCTGCACATACGCCAGTCCATGCGGGACGTGCTTGCGTTCCTTCTTCTTGAAGGTTTTCTTCTTGCCTTTTTTATCGGGTGTGGCTCCGGTGCCGCCCGCTGCTGCTGGTTTTGCCATAGTAGCTTTTAGCTCCTAGCTCGTAGCTTCTAGCAAAACGCTAGAAGCCGGAAGCTGCTCTTATGTCTTTGACGTCGCCTTCTTCTTCTGTGCGACCGTTCCCTTGCGCGGACCTTTACGCGTCCGGGCGTTGGTGTGGGTACGCTGTCCGCGAACCGGCAGGTTGCGGCGGTGGCGGAATCCACGGTAGGAACCGATTTCGATGAGACGCTTGATGTTCATCGAAACTTCCTTGCGCAAATCGCCTTCCACCAGTCCCTGCGCCTCAATGACCGTGCGAATCCGGTTGACCTCTTCTTCGCTCAGGTCCGAGACCTTCTTCATGGGCTCGACCTTCGCTTCATCGAGGATCTGGCCCGCGCGCGGGTGTCCAATCCCGTAGATATATGTCAGCGCGATATTGATGTGCTTTCCGCGCGGTAGATCGACGCCTGCGATACGTGCCATAAATTCCTGAGCCTCCGACAGCTCTGAGCTTCGACGGCTGCTAGCTGCTGCTAGGAGCCAGAAGCTGCATTACCCTTGCCGCTGTTTGTGTTTCGAGTTCACGCAGATCACGCGCACCACGCCCTTGCGGTGGATGACCTTGCACTTGTCACAAATCTTCTTTACCGATGCTCTTACCTTCATAGCCCAACCTTCAGCCGCCGGCCTTTGCCGTCAGCAAATCTATTTGTAGCGATAAACAATTCGTCCGCGATTCAGATCGTACGGCGAAAGCTCTACCGCGACCTTGTCGCCGGGCAGAATGCGGATGAAATTCTTTCGCATCTTTCCGGAAACATGCGCCAGCACCTGATGCTTGTTTTCCAGTTCTACCCGGAACATTGCATTCGGCAGCGGTTCCAGGACCACCGCCATCACTTCAATCGCGTCTTCTTTGCTCATGCACCCCTTAGTTTTTGGCTCTCGGCTCTTAGCTGAAAAGCCAAGAGCTAAAAGCTAGTAGCGCCTTTACTGCGTCAAAATCACCGGCCCATCTTTCGTCACGGCCACACAGTGTTCGAAATGGGCACTAAAACTGCCGTCCGCCGTGACTGCGGTCCACTTGTCACCCAGCACTCGCGTCTCCGGCTTGCCGAAATTCACCATCGGCTCAATCGCGATCACCATTCCCTCGCGAAGCCGCGCTCCATGTCCTCGAGCGCCATAATTCGGAACCTGCGGTTCCTCATGCAGCCGGGTCCCAATGCCGTGTCCGACAAACTCTCGCACGACGCTGAATCCTGCGGCTTCCACATGCTCCTGAACGGCCGCGCCAACGTCGCCAATCGAGTTCCCAATCCGCGCCTGCTCGATTCCCCGGTACAACGAAGCCTCGGTCACATCCAGCAGCTTCTTCAACTCGGGCGTCAGTGCTGCCCCGACCGGCACCGTGATCGCTGCGTCCCCGTAATACCCGTCCAGCACGGCGCCACAATCGATCGAAACGATGTCGCCTTCCTTCAACACCCGCTTTTCCGACGGGATGCCATGCACGATTTCTTCATTCACCGATGTGCAAAGCACGCACGGATAATCGTAATAACCCTTGAACGCCGGCTTAGCCCCGAGTTCCTTGATCTTCTTTTCGGCGGCTCGTTCCAGATCCATCGTCGTCACGCCCGGCGCCACCAGCGTCCGCACGTAGTCGAGTACTTGGCGAACGATGTGGCCGCTCTGCCGCATCTTTTCGATTTCACTCGCCGACTTGCAAACGATCGCCATTGCTTCGCTACGCGTGATGATCCTCAATAATCCGGTAAATCTGGCTTGTCACATCGTCTACCGGCGCATCGCCATTGACGGTAATCAACCTGCCAGTGCGCTGATAGTAGTCTGCTACAGGACGCGTCATTTCCTGAAACGCCGTGATTCGTGGCTGAATTACTTCCAACCGGTCATCATTGCGGGTCTCAAGCTTGGTCGCGTGGGGCAAATCGCACTGTTCATCCTCGCGAGGTGGCTTGAAGTGGACGTTATAGATCCGTCCACAGGTGGGACAAGAGCGTCGTCCAGTAATCCGGAGCAATAATTGATTATAGTCAACCTCGAGCCGGATCACAATCGGCCACGCCCGCGTCGGACGCGATTTATCAAAGAGCTCATGCTCGAGCAGCGCGTCGAGCCAACCAGCCTGGGCTGCGGTCCGGGGAAAGCCATCAAGGATGTATCCGCGCTGGCAATCGGGCAACATCAGCCGTTCCCGCACCATGTTGCAAACCAGGTCGTCGGAAACCAGTTCCCCCCGCGCCATCACCGCCTTCGCAGTGATTCCAAGCTCGGTACCGCGGACTACGTGATCCCTTAAAAGATCCCCCGTCGAAATCTGGGGAATTCCGTAGTGTGCCATGATCCGCTTGGACTGAGTGCCTTTACCTGCACCCGGCGGCCCAAGCAGCACCACGGGACCTACTGCACGCGAGGTATCCTGCGCCATCGAGTTGGCCACAGCCTCCGAACTCAAGCTCCCCGGCGTGCAACGTGGACGCCGCGGTGCAGCAACCCCAACAAACTCTTACCAAGTCCTGCGGCCGCGCACACGCCCGCTGCGCGGAGTGAATCCGTCGTAATGCCGCATGATCAATTGAGCCTCGATCTGCGTCACCGTATCCATCGCAACACCCACCACGATCAGAAGCGACGTTCCACCGAAATAGAAACTCACGCCCAACCCGTTCGTCACCCAATTCGGCAGACCTTCAAAGAAACGCCCGAAGGGTCCGTAAAGATGGTTGAGGTGAATACCTGTAATCATCCACTCCGGTATGAACGAAATGATGATCAGGTACAACGCGCCCACCAGCGTAATTCGTGTCAGGACTTCGTTGATGAAGTCCGCCGTACGCTTTCCGGGCCGAATACCGGGAATGAACCCGCCATACTTACGCATGTTGTCGGCTACTTCGCTGGGATTGAACACGATCGAGACATAGAAGTAGGCGAAGAAGATAATTCCCAACGCGTACAACACCGTGTAGATGGGCTCGCCCCATCCCAGCCAGCGGATCAGGTCTCCGAAATAGCGATTGTTGCGCATCCCGTACCCGATAGTCTGCGGCAACGTCAAAATCGAAGACGCAAAAATCACCGGCATAACGCCGCCTGCGTTGACGCGAAGCGGAAGGTGCGTCGACTGACCGCCCATCACCTTGCGCCCAACGACTCTTTTGGCGTACTGCACCGGTATTCGCCGTTCGCTTCGCTCCACGTACACGATGAACGCGACTACAGCGATCATGAACACGATCAGCCCGACCATCAGCGGGAACGTAATCGCGCCCCACGCTGCATTTCGCGCCTTGGCAATCAGGTCGGCAACGCCTCGCGGCAATCCGACCACAATGCCGGCAAAGATCAGCAACGACATTCCGTTGCCGACGCCGCGCTCGGTGATCTGCTCGCCCAGCCACATGATGAATGCACTGCCCGTCGTCAGCGTCAGCATTGTCATCAGGCGGAAGCCCCATCCAGGGTTCAACGCGAATCCGCCTTTTTCCAGCCCGATCGCGATACCGAATGACTGCACCGCGCTCAGAATGACGGTGATGTACCGCGTCCACTGCGTGATCTTCTTGCGCCCAAGTTCGCCTTCCTTCTGCAATTTGGCCAGCGGCTCATAGACCACGGTCAGCAACTGCAGAATGATGGATGCCGTGATGTACGGCATGATTCCAAGGGCAAAGATTGTCATGCGGCGCAACTGGCCGCCGGAAAACAGATCGACGAATCCGAGAAGCGAACCGCTGGTGCTGCCTTGCGTAAAGAACTGCTCCAGCTTGGTCGCATCGATTCCGGGAGTTGGAAGGTGCCCGCCCAGCCGGTAGACGAACAGCATACCGAGCGTAAACAGGATCCGCTTGCGCAGATCCGGGATCCGAAAGATGTTCGCCAGCTTGTCAAACATTACTGCAAGACCTCAAACTTGCCGCCCGCCTTGGTGATCTTTTCCTGTGCCGACTTCGAGAACTTATGCGCGCTTACCGTGATCGCACTCTTCAATTCCCCGTCGCCCAGAATCTTGACGGGATGCTTCGTCTTGATCACGCCAGCCTTGCGCAGCACCTCGGGATTGATCGTCGTCTCACCGAGTTCGACCAGCCGCTCCAGGCTCACGATGTTGTATTCCTTGCGGAAGATGTTCGTGAAGCCGCGCTTCGGCATACGGCGATGCAAAGGCATCTGGCCGCCTTCGAATCCGCGGATCATGCGCGAACCCGTGCGCGAGCGTTGCCCCTTGTGCCCACGGGTGGAAGTCTTCCCCATGCCCGAACCCATGCCGCGTCCCACGCGCTTGCGCTTCGTGGTGGCCTTCTTCGGTGCGTGAATATTCGATAGGTTCATAAATAAACTCTTAGTCGACGAACGCAACCAGATGGGGCACCTTCGCCACCATCCCGCGGATCGCCCGCGTGTCAGGACGCTCGATTACCTGGTTCAGCCGAGTGAATCCCAACCCTTTGATTACCAGTTTCTGTTTTCTCGGAGCACAAATCGCGGACCGAACCCATTTCAGCTGGATCTTTCCGCTGCCCGAACTAGTTTTCTTAGCCGTCATTTCAAAACCTCAAACTCGCTTAACTCGCACTGATCATCACCTACTGAGTACTGAGTGCTGAGTACTGATCCTAAAGTTCTTGTGCAACCTTGCCGCGCAGAATCGCGACGCTCTCCCGGTTCTTCAACTGCTTTAACGCATCGAAGGTCGCCTTGATGACATTGTGCGGATTCGTCGTCCCGATCGACTTGGTCAGCACGTTCTGCACGCCTACGGATGTCATCACCGCTCGCACCGCGCCTCCTGCGATCACGCCTGTGCCTTCAGGAGCGGGCTTCAACAGAACTTTGCCGGAACCGTATCGTCCGAGCACCAGGTGCGCAATGCTGGTCTGCGTCAGATTCACCTTCATTAGGTTCTTCTTGGCCGACTCAATCCCTTTGCGAATGGCCTGCGGCACTTCTTTCGCCTTGCCCGATCCGTATCCGACGACGCCGGCAGACGGATCGCCGACAACGACCAGCGCGGCGAACGAAAGGTTCTTGCCGCCCTTGACCACCTTGGTCACGCGGTTGATGGCCACCACCTGATCCTTCAGTTGGTACGCACCTGCATCGAGTTTCTTGATTACTGTTGGCATTCTTAAACCTGGATTCTAGCTTCTAGCCGCTTAGCTTTTAGCCACCCTCGAAAACCGCTTTTGGGTTAGCCAGAAGCTAGCAGCTAGACGCTGCTCTTAGAACTTCAATCCCGCTTCGCGGGCAGCGTCGGCCAATGCCTTCACACGCCCGTGATAAATGTATCCGCCGCGGTCGAAGACCACGTGGGTCACGCCCTTGGCTTTCGCGCGCTCGGCGATGGCCTTACCGACAACTTTCGCCGACGCCACGTTTCCTCCGGCGCGCCGATCTTCCTTCTTGCCTTCGGCGGTGCTCGCAGACACCAGCGTCTGTCCATTCAGATCGTCGATGACCTGAACGTAGATGTGATTCAGCGAGCGGTACACGTTCAGCCGTGGACGCTCTGCAGTTCCCTGCAGTTTTTTGCGAATGCGGTCGTGAACAAATCCGCGCTTCTGATTCTTTGAAATTCTCGTAAGCATATGAACGCTCTCAACTATCGGCTAACCGCCATCAGCTAAACCCTCGTCCCGCAGGCTGCGAGCCGAAAGCTGACGGCTGAAAAGCTTATTTCGCTCCGGTCTTTCCAACCTTCTTCTTCAGACGCTCGCCGGCATAACGCACGCCCTTGTTCTTGTACGGATCCGGCGGACGCAACGACCGCATCTCAGCCGCGACCTGGCCGACCTTCTGCCGGTCGATACCAGTCAGCGTGATGCGCGTCTGCTTCGGATCGACAGCAGCGTCCACGCCGGTCGGCAGCGGATACTCGATGGGATGAGAGAAGCCCAAGTTAAACACCACCATCAGCTTGCCCTTCATCTCGGCGCGATATCCGATTCCAACGATTTCCAGTTCCCGGGTCCAGCCCTTGGTCACGCCCTCAACCGCATTGTTAACCAGCGCGCGAGCCAGTCCATGTACTGCGGACTGCGAATCGTTCTCACGGACGGCCAAAATGTGCCCGTCCTTTTGCTCGACCGTAATTCCCATCGGAAGCGGAGTGTCGAGCTTACCCTTCGGACCCTGCACCAGGACCGTGTTTCCTTCTACCTTGACCGTGACGCCCTTGGGAATCTCGATCGGCTTTTTTCCAATTCGTGACATAAGTCGCTCTTAGCTCTTGGCTTTTAGCTATTGGTTCTCAAGCTTGTCGCCAAATCTTTCTTTCTCAATTCCATTCAGGCTTTGCGCCCAAAAACTCTTGAGGATACGCGTTCAGCTCATAGCCAAACGCACTAGCCAACAACGCCTCAGTAAATCTCGCACAACAACTCGCCGCCCACGCCTTCCTTGCGCGCCTGGCGACCGGTCATCACGCCCCGCGGAGTCGTGAGGATGTTGATACCCATCCCGCCGAGCACCCGTGGAATCTCGGTGCGCCTCACGTAAACGCGGCACCCCGGGCGAGAGACACGCTCGGCCTTTGAAATAGCCGCCTCGTTATTGGCGCCATACTTCAGGTAAATGCGGATGATCTTGTGGCCTTCTTCTTCCGTCGGCTTGAAATTGGAGATATAGCCCTCTTCTTTCAGGATACGGGCAATCTCCACCTTAAGTCGGGACGCCGGAACGTCGACTTTCTGGTGCCGGGCCTGGAGTGCGTTCCGCACTCGCGTCAACATGTCTGCGACCGGATCGGTCAACCTCATCGTCTGCTTCTCCTCCAGCCACCCGTTCGCTCCGCATGATGCGGAGAACCTGCAGCGGCTTGCTTACTTCAATTCGTTCGCACTTCGCATTCCGTCGCCACTTGCTCGCTTGCCGTTGCGAACGACCAACAGCCAGCGGCCAGCGACGGCCTTACCACGATGACTTCGAAACCCCTGGAATTTCCCCCAGCAGCGCGAGCTGCCGGAAGCACAAGCGGCACATGGCAAACTTGCGCAGATAGGCGCGTGGACGACCGCATCGCTTGCAGCGGTTGTGCTTGCGCGTGGAAAACTTGGGCTTCTTCGCGTCCTTCACTCTTTTTGCTGTAGTCGCCAAACCGTATGCTCCTGACTTGTATCGCCGGCGTCCCGCCGGCTGTCCGGTGAGCATCTTGCTCACCGCCTGTCCATCTCTTCCTCTTACGCCCTGAACGGCATTCCCATGCTCTTCAACAACGTCCGTGCCTGGTTATCGTTGGCGGCGGTCGTCACGATCGTGACGTTCATGCCCTTCAACTTGTCGACCTTCTCGTACGAAATCTCGGGAAAGATCAACTGGTCGTGCAAACCGATCGTGTAGTTCCCGCGTCCGTCGAATGATTTGGTGGATACGCCCTTAAAGTCGCGTACCCGCGGCAGAACGATACTCACCAGCCGGTCGAAAAATTCGTACATCCGGTCGCCCCGCAGCGTCACCATCGCGCCGATCGATTGACCTTGACGAACCTTGAACGCCGCAATCGATTTCTTGGCGCGCGTCACCACCGGCTTCTGGCCCGTGATCTGCCCGAGCTCGTTGACCGCCGGATCGAGCACCTTCGCGTTCTGCGTCGCTTCGCCCACGCCCATGTTAACGACAATCTTGTGAAGCCGTGGCACCGCCATCGGATTCTTCAGTTCCAATTCCTTCAGCAGCGCGGGAGCGACTTCCTTCTCGAATCTCGAACGCAAGCGCGGACGCTCTTTCGCACTGTGCCGGGCCTGCTGGGGCCCCTTCTGCTCCGCCGCCGATTCTTTCTGTCCCTTTTTTTCTTTCTCTTTTGCCATATCTCCCGTCAACTTCCTCTCACGGTTTCGGAGTGTCGGCTTCTAGCCCGACGTGTACCGGTTCGTGAAAACTGAGTGATTCTTGAATTTTGCAATTCAGTAATTGAAGATCAACCTCGATTCCGATTTTCAATTACCAAATTAGCAATTACCCAATTACGAAGTTATTTATCCAGCGTCGTCCCGCACTTCTTGCACACGCGGACCTTGCGTTCGCCGCGCATTTCATGCCCGATCCTTACCGGGCCGCAGGACGGACACACCAGTTGCACATTCGAAATCGCGATCCGGCTTTCCTGTTCCGCAATTCCGCCCTTGATGTTGCGCTGCGGGTTCGGACGCACGTGTTTCTTCACCATCATCACGTGCTCGACTAGAAGCTTGGAATCGTTCGGAAACACGCGCAGTACGCGCCCTTCCTTGCCCTTGTCCCGCCCGGTGATCACCTTCACGGTGTCGTTCCGCCGCAAATCCACTCGCTTGTTTTCAGTGCTTACTGTTCTCATGATTTTCCAATTACCAAATTGCTAAACTATCCAATTACTTATATGACTTCCGGCGCCAGTGACACGATCTTCAGAAATTTCTTCTCGCGCAACTCGCGAGCGACTGGGCCGAATACGCGTGTTCCCACCGGCTCTCCCGCATCGTTGATAAGCACCGCTGCGTTCTGATCGAAGCGGATGTATGTTCCATCCCGCCGGCGATGCTCCTTGCGCGTTCGCACAATGACCGCCTTCACGACTTTGCCCTTTTGCACCTGGCCCTCAGGGGCCGACTCCTTGACAGCCGCAGTAATCACGTCGCCCAAACCCGCATTCAATCCCGTCGAGCCGCCCAGCGGCAGAATCATCTGCAGCTTGCGTGCGCCGGAATTGTCGGCGACCTCCAGCATCGATCTCATCATCACAGCCATGGCGGATCTCCCCTCTGTACGTATCGACGCGGACTAAACGGTTGGCGCTTCCGTCGCCGTTTCCGGCACCAATGCCGATTTGCGAACCACGTCTTTCAACTTCCAGCGCTTCAGCTTCGACAGCGGACGCGTCTCTTCAATCCGCACCACGTCGCCGACATGCGCCTGGTTGGTTTCATCGTGCGCATAGAACTTCTTGTTCCGCGCGATCACACGTCCGTAGAAAGGATGCGCCTTCTTTCGCGTGACCTTCACTACGATGGTCTTCTGCATCCGGTTGGCAACCACTTCGCCCACGACTTCCTTGCGGCGGCCCTGCGGTTTCTGCGTTGTTTCCGCCATTATTTTTTCTCCGTTGCGGCTGCGCGTTTGCGCTCTCCGAGAATCGTCTTCACGCGCGCAATGTCTTTGCGCAGCCCGCGAATCTTCTTCAGACTTTCCGTCTGGCCCATGTTCAGCTGAAATTTCAGCTTGAAGAGCTGGTCGGCAAGCTCGCGCTCCTGGCTGCCCATCTCGTCTTCGGTCAAGTTTCTGATTTTGTCTGCCTTCATAAATTCCTCAAGAACTTCTGCGCCTACAGGCCGTCGCCTGACGCCCGCTCTTCTAGTGTCTCGCGCCTTCGCGTTTCACCAGTGTGGTACGCAGCGCCAGCTTGTGCGACGCAAGCCGCATCGCCTCACTGGCATCCTGCAGCGATACGCCTTCCATTTCGAACAGGATCTTTCCCGGCTTCACGACCGCGACCCAGTGATCGGGCGCGCCCTTGCCTTTTCCCATACGGGTTTCAGCAGGCTTCTTGGTGACCGGCTTGTCGGGGAACACGCGAATCCAGATCTTTCCGCCACGCTTCACGAAGCGCGTCATCGCGACGCGGCTTGCTTCGATCTGGCGATCGGTGATCCACCCCGGCTCCAGCACCTTCAGGCCGAAATCGCCGAACGACAGCGTCGATCCGCGCCACGCCTTCCCGGTCATGCGCCCGCGCTGCTGCTTCCGATACTTCACTTTCTTTGGCATCAACATAAGATCAGCCCTTAGCTTCTAGCTCGTAGCCAAATCTCAGCGCCATCGGCGCCGGTTTTTTACTCTGCAATCTGCATCTTCACGCTGACTTCTGACTTCCTTAGAATCCACTCGACGCCGGCGCTGCTTCCCGCTTCTTCTGCGGCAAAATTTCGCCCTTGTACACCCAGCACTTCACGCCGATTACGCCGTACGTCGTGCGTGCTTCGGTGAAGCCGTAGTCGATATCGGCACGCAGGGTGTGCAGCGGCAAACGTCCTTGCAGATACCACTCGGATCGTGCGATTTCATTTCCGTTCAGACGTCCGCTCACGCGAACCTTGATGCCCTTGCATCCGAAACGCAACGCCGAATCCACCGCCTTGCGCATCGCGCGCCGGAAGCCCACGCGCTTTTCCAATTGCAGCGCGATCGATTCCGACACCAGTTGCGCATCCAGTTCGGGCTTGTGTACTTCCTGAATATCGACAAAAATATCTTTGCCCCCGGTGCGCTTCTGCAGCTCGCCCTTCAGCTTGTCGATTTCCGCGCCCTTGCGACCGATGATGATTCCGGGACGCGCCGTCTTAATGATGATGCGCAGCTTGTTTCCCGGACGCTCGATTTCAATCGCACTGATGCCGGCCGACTTGAGCTTGTCCTTCAGCTCGTTCTTCAGCTTCACGTCCTCGTGCAACTGTTTGTCGTAGTCCCGCTCCGCAAACCAGCGCGACTTCCACGGCTTCGTAAATCCAAGCCGAAACCCGTAAGGATGGACTTTTTGTCCCATTGCTTCTCCTAAAACCGTCACTCGTAAATCAATCGACCGTACCGCTTGAAGCGTCCTGCTATAGCGCCGGCATTTCGCCCGCGCGCCTGAAACCTATTTCGTCGCCGCCTTCTTTTTCTTCCCGGCAGCTTTCTTGACAACCGGTGCCCGCCTCCGAGCCTTCGCCGGAGCGGCCGCCGCCCCGTCGCCGCCAACCACAGTCGCGACGTCGTTGCTCTTCCCGCGCTCCGCCAGGATCAATTCGATGTGGGCAATGCGCCGCTGGTACCGGTACGCGCGCCCTTGCGGCGCCGGACGAATTCGCTTCATGCGAGGTCCGTCATTCGCCACAGCGTTCTTCACGTACAGGTTGTCGATCTCGACATCCAGCCCCTTTTCAGTGGCCAGAAAATTCGCGTTGTCGAGCGCCGACTGCAGCAGCTTGCCAACGTGCGCCGCCACTCGCTTCTTGGTGAACATCAAGGTATTGCGCGCTTCTTCCACGCGGCGTCCCTTGATCAGATTCAGCACCAACCGCGCCTTCTGAGGCGAGACGCGCAGGTAACGTTTTTCCGCTCGAAATTCCATAGTCTCTTCTCAACTCTGGACTCTTGGCAGTTGGCTCTTAGCTGGAAGCCGAGAGCCGGAAGCCGAAGGTCCCGGTTTCTTATGCCTTCGGCGCCGCTGGTGTTGCCGGAGCCACAGCCCCTGGACCGCCCGGGATACCCGCCGGCCTCGCCACAGTTTCCGTCGCCGCCTTCATCGAGTGACCTTTAAAGGTGCGCGTGAAGCTGAATTCGCCCAGCTTGTGTCCCACCATATTTTCGGTCACATACACGGGAATGAATTTCTTCCCGTTGTGCACCGCAATCGTGTGTCCCACCATCTCGGGAATCACGGTCGAGCGCCGCGACCAGGTGCGCAGCACTTTTTTCTCGTTGCGCGCATTCATGCCCTCAACCCTCGCTTGCAGGTAAGAATCCACGAATGCGCCTTTTTTCGTTGAACGCGCCATAAAAATTCAGCCTCTAGCTTCTAGCTCTTAGCAAACCTGACCTTGTTACGGAACCTTACTTGCTCCGCCGGCTCACAATGAACTTGTCGGTACGCTTGTTGTTTCGCGTCTTGTATCCACGCGTCGGCTGCCCCCACGGGGTCACCGGATGCCGTCCGCCTGACGTCTTGCCTTCGCCGCCGCCGTGCGGATGGTCGACCGGGTTCATCGACACGCCGCGGTTGTGCGGACGCTTTCCTAGCCATCGCGAACGTCCCGCCTTGCCGATGGTGACGTTTTCGTGATCGATGTTGCCGACCTGCCCGATCGTCGCCATGCAGTCCTGCGAAATCTTGCGCGTCTCGCCGGAAGGCAACTTCACCAGCGCGTACTCTGCTTCCTTCGCAATCAGCTGCGCCGAACCGCCAGCCGAACGCACCATCTGTCCGCCCTTGCCGGGCTTCAGTTCCAGATTGTGGATCTGTGTGCCGGGCGGAATGTTCCGCAGCGGCAGGGCGTTGCCCACCAGGATGTCGGCGTCGGGCCCACTCAAAATTTTCTGCCCGACCTTCATTCCCTCAGGCTGCAGGATGTACCGCTTCTCGCCATCGGCATACGCGAGCAAGGCGATTCGCGACGAACGGTTTGGATCGTATTCGATCGTCTGCACGGTTGCCGGGATGCCCGTCTTGTCGCGCTTGAAATCGATGATCCGCAGCTTGCGCTTGTGTCCGCCACCAATGAACCGCATGGTGATGTTGCCGGAATTGCGCCGGCCGCCCGTGCGCTGCTTCGGTTCCACCAGCGGCTTATGCGGATTCTTCGTCGTGATGTCGTCGTTGACGATCGTCGTGCGATATCGCAACGTCTGTGTCGTCGGTCGGTATGTCTTAATTGGCATATGAAGCTCTTCTTAATTCTTTTTCGTTCCGGAAGCCCGAAACCGGGAGCCCGAAACTGGTCTACAGGTTCTGCGCGTACTCCGGCATCTTCTCGCCAGATCGCAACCGCACGTACGCTTTCTTCCAATCCGGACGATAGCCTGCAAACTTGCCGCGGCGCCGCTCTTTTCCCGGATACGTTGCCGTGCGCACCGAATGCACTTTCACTTTGAAAATCGACTGCACCGCTTCCTTGATTTCCGTCTTGGTCGCCTTCGGGGCTACCTGGAACACCAATGTGTTCTGGTTCTCTTTAATCGCAAGGCCCTTCTCGGTAATCACCGGACGGCGAATGATCTGGTATGCGCTCTTCATCAGGCCACCTCCGCCGCTTTTTCAGTGCGCTGCCGGCGACGCCGTTCGTGCGTCGGCTTCTTCGCGGCTTCATCTTCACCGCTGCCCGATTTGCGATGCTTCTTCGACACCGAGCCCTTCAGCGAAACTTGCAACTTCTCGATCGCGGGATGCGAGAAGATCACAGTCTCGTGCCGCAGCAGATGATAAGGATGAACTTCATTGCCGCGCACAAGTTGTAGTCCGTCGATATTCCTCGCAGCCAGTTCCAGATTGCGGTTCTCTTGCTGCGCCGCTTCGACGATCAGCACCGTGGAATTCACCTTCAGTGAATCGAGCGACTTGCGGAATCCCTTTGTCTTCGGTTCCTTGAGGTCAAACGCATTCACGACGATTAATTTGCCATCGGCCAATTTCGAAGCCAGCGCCGAGCGCAACGCGCCTAGCAGCTTTTTCTTGGGGAAGGTGTAGTCGTACGAGCGTGGCACCGGACCATGCACGGTCGCGCCATGGCGCCAGAGTGGGGATCGGATCGAACCGATACGCGCCCGGCCCGTGCCCTTCTGCTTCCACAGCTTCTTGCCCGAGCCCGAAACTTCCCACCGGGCCTTGGTCTTGTGCGTTCCGGCGCGCTGCCCGGCGCGGTAGTGCTTCACCGCTTCCCAGAGCAGATCTTCATTCACCGCGCCGAAGATCTCATCGGCAAGATCCAGTGTTCCGACCTTCTCGCCGCTCAAATTGTGAATATCAATCGTTGCCATAAATTTCTCGTGTCGTAGCGGACGCATTCGTCCGCTCGCCTTATGCCTTCTTCGCCGCTCTCTTCGCCGCCTTCAACGGATCGACTGTCGCCGAACCCGCGAATCCACGCCGCTCTCGAGGTGGCTTCTTAGCCTTCGTAATGATCAGATATCCGCCTTGCGGCCCAGGCACGCTGCCTTCGACCACCAGCAGATTCTCTTCTTTATCGACGCCCAGCACGCGCAGGTTCCGCGACGTCACTCGCTGATTTCCCATGTGGCCCGACATCCGCATTCCTTTGAACACTCGCGAAGGAAACGCCGACGATCCGATCGAACCGGTGATCTGGAACATCGAACCGTGCGACTTAGGACCGCCGCTGAAGTGATGCCGCTTCACAACACCCTGGAAGCCGCGTCCCTTGCTGATTCCCACGATGTCGACGAACTTCTCGCCATCAAACATGTCGACCAGCACGCGGTCGCCAACCTTCACCGCTCCGTCGCCGTCTGCGGAGGGTTCAACCTCGAGCGGTACTTCGCGCATGAATTTCACCGGAGGCAGATTGTTCTTGGCAAGGTGCCCTTTTGCAGGCTTGGTAAGACGCGATTCCTTCACGAACTCGACCAGTCCGATCTGCGCCGCTTCGTAGCCATCCTTCGTAGCCGACTTGTGCTGCGTCACCACGCAAGGACCAGCCTGCAGAACCGTGACCGGACGAACATCGCCCTTCGAGTCAAACAGCTGCGTCATCCCGACTTTCTTGCCCAGAATTCCCGCGACCTTCGTTGCCATTTCCTTCTCCATGCCCAGCGTGGCTAGCAGCTATTGGCTGGGGAGCTAATTCGCTCGTGCAGGGACGGACGCATTCGTCCGCCCCGCGGGCAAAGCCCGCGTACCTTTACTTGTGCTCTTTGCCGAACGCCTTGATCTCGACATCGACACCAGCGGGCAGATCCAGCTTCATCAGCGCGTCTACTGTCTGCTGCGTCGGCTCGAGAATGTCGAGCAGGCGCTTGTGCGTGCGGATCTCGAACTGCTCTCGCGATTTCTTGTCCACGTGCGGCGAACGCAGCACGCAATACTTGTTCTTCATCGTGGGTAGCGGAATCGGTCCCGCAATCTGCGCACCGGTGCGCCGCGCCGTTTCCACGATCTCGCCCGTCGACTGATCCAGAATGCGATAGTCGTAAGCCTTCAACCGGATGCGAATTCTTTCTTTTCCAATCACAGTTTCATCTCTCTAACCCCTTCCGTCGTCTCCGGAAGGAAAGAACTGGCGGCAAGCCGCAAGCCGCTTTGTCTTGCTCCACGTGGGGACAGCCGCCCTCGGCTGTCCGCGGAGCGAAGCTCCGCCATTTTCTTACCTACTGCACAATCTCCGCGATCGTTCCTGCTCCCACCGTGTGGCCGCCTTCACGAATGGCGAAGCGTAATCCCTTCTCCATCGCGACCGGCGTGATCAGTTCGATCACCAGGCTCACGTTGTCTCCCGGCATCACCATCTCGGTGCCCGCCGGCAGTTCGGCAACTCCGGTCACATCCGTCGTTCGCAGATAAAACTGCGGACGGTATCCCTTGAAGAACGGCGTATGCCGACCGCCCTCTTCCTTCGTCAGGATGTACACCTCGGCCTTGAACTTCGTGTGCGGCGTGATCGATCCGCCCTTGGCCAGCACCATGCCGCGCTCCACGTCGTCCTTGCCAATACCGCGCAGCAAGAGACCAGCGTTGTCGCCCGCCATGCCTTCGTCCAACTGCTTCTTGAACATTTCGACGCCGGTGACCACCGTCTTGCGTGTGTCGCGGAAGCCCACGATTTCTACTTCCTCGCCCACCTTCACCTTGCCACGCTCGATACGTCCCGTCACCACCGTGCCGCGCCCCGAGATCGAGAAAATATCTTCGATCGGCATCAGGAACGGCTTGTCCAGTTCGCGCGCCGGTTGCGGCACACTCTTGTCCACCGCCTCCATCAACGCGTCAACCTGCTTTTCCCACTTCTCTTCGCCGTTCAAAGCTCCAAGAGCCGACAAGCGGACCACCGGAACATCATCGCCCGGGAACTTGTAGGTCTTCAGCAACTCGCGAACTTCGAGTTCGACCAGATCCAGCAGCTCGGGATCATCCACCGCATCGCACTTATTCAGCGCGACAACGATGTAGGGGACACCAACCTGGCGAGCCAGCAGCACGTGCTCACGCGTCTGCGGCATCGGACCGTCGGTCGCCGCCACCACCAGGATCGCGCCATCCATCTGCGCCGCGCCGGTGATCATGTTCTTGATGTAGTCGGCGTGGCCCGGGCAATCCACGTGCGCGTAGTGCCGGTTCGCCGTCTCGTACTCCACGTGCGCCGTGGCAATCGTGATTCCGCGCGCCTTCTCTTCCGGCGCGTTATCGATCGAATCAAACGACCGAAACTTAATGTTCGGATTGTGCTTCGACAATACCTTCGTGATCGCCGCCGTCAACGTCGTCTTGCCGTGATCGATGTGACCAATCGTCCCTACGTTGCAGTGCGGCTTATTCCGCTCAAATTTCTCTTTCGCCATAACTCAGCCTCTAGCTCCTAAGCTCTTCGCTCCTGGCTCTTAGCCATTCGCTTCTACTCAAACCCTGGTCATCCTGAGCGGCGCTGTTTGCCGCGAAGGACCGATGCAACTGCTACTTCGTTGTCCCTTGCACCTTCGCGATGATCTCCTCCGCGACAGATCGCGGAGCTTCTTCATACCGCGCAAAGTGCATCGAGTATTCCGCGCGTCCCTGCGTCGAAGAACGCATGTGTGTCGCGTAGCCAAACATCTCAGCCAGAGGAACGATTGCCTTGATCACCTGCGAACCGGCACGATGCTCCATGCCTTCAATGCGTCCGCGACGTGAACTCAGGTCGCCCATGATCACGCCGGCATAATCTTCCGGCGTCACCACTTCGACGGCCATCACCGGCTCCAGCAGCACAGGCGACGCCTTGCGGGCCGCTTCTTTAAACGCCATCGAACCGGCAATCTTGAATGCCATTTCGTTCGAATCGACATCGTGATAGCTGCCGTCGTACAGCGTGGCCTTTACATCGACCATCGGATAGCCGGCGAGAATGCCGCCTTCCAGCGCCTCGCGGATACCCTGATCGATCGGCTTGATGAATTCTTTCGGCACCGACCCGCCCGTAATGTCGTTGACGAACTCATAGCCCGTCCCCGGCGGTTGCGGATCGAGATAAATCTTCGCGTGCCCGTACTGACCCTTGCCGCCCGTCTGCCGGATGTACTTGCCTTCCGCTTCCGAATGCTTGCGGATGGTCTCGCGATACGCGACCTGCGGCTTGCCGACATTGGCCTCGACTTTGTACTCGCGCATCATGCGGTCGACGATGATTTCCAGGTGCAACTCGCCCATGCCGCTGATGATGGTCTGTCCGCTGTCGGGATCGGTGTGAACCTTGAACGTCGGATCTTCCTGGGCTAGACGCGCCAGCGCCATTCCCATCTTTTCCTGGTCCGCCTTGGTCTTTGGTTCCACTGCTACTGAAATTACAGGGACTGCGAACGTAATTGATTCAAGCGCGATCGGTTTGTCTTCGTTGCAAATCGTGTCGCCGGTGCCGACGTTCTTCAATCCGACTGCCGCGCAAATGTCGCCCGCCAGAATCTCGCTGATCTCTTCGCGCTTGTTGGCGTGCATCTTCAGGAGTCGCCCAATGCGCTCCGTTTTCGTGGTGCGGACATTCAGCACCGAGTCGCCAGTCTTCAAAGAACCGGAATACACGCGAATAAATGTCAATTGACCGACAAAGGGATCGGCCATGATCTTGAACGCCAACGCCGCGAACGGTTCCTTGTCGTCAGCCTTGCGGAAAATCTGCTCCCCGTTGTCGGGATTCACCCCATGGGTTTCAGGGACATCGAGGGGCGACGGCAAATAATCCACCACCGCGTCCAGCAACGGTTGCACGCCTTTGTTCTTGAATGAAGTTCCCACGACGACCGGAAACACCTTCAACGCGATCGTCGACTTGCGCAGCGACGCCCGCAGTTCGTCCGCGGAAATCTCTTCGCCTTCCAGAAATTTGTGGAGAATTTCGTCGTCGTTTTCGGCGATGCTTTCGACCAGTTGCGCGTGGAACGCTTCCGCCTTTTTCTTCAGCTCGGCAGGAATCTCTTCCGTGATGTACTCGGCGCCCATGGTCTCGTCTTTCCAGACCACGGCTTTCATGTTGATCAGGTCGACGACGCCGACAAACTTCGCTTCTTGTCCGATGGGAATCTGAATCGCGACGGGCTTGGCACTGAGACGCTTGCGGATGGTATCGACGGCATGCTCGAAATCGGCACCCATCTTGTCAATCTTGTTGATGAAGCAAATTCGCGGGACGCCGTATTTATCGGCCTGGCGCCACACTTTTTCCGACTGCGGCTGCACGCCGTGAACAGCGTCAAACACCGCTACCGCGCCGTCAAGCACGCGCAGTGAGCGCTCCACCTCGGCCGTGAAATCGACGTGGCCGGGTGTATCGATAATGTTGATGCGTATGTCGCGCCAGGTACAGGTGGTCGCCGCGGACGTAATCGTGATGCCGCGCTCCTGCTCCTGCTCCATCCAGTCCATGGTGGCCGTGCCTTCATGCACCTCTCCGATGCGGTGCGTGCGTCCCGTATAAAACAGGATGCGCTCCGTCGTAGTGGTCTTACCGGCATCGATGTGCGCCATGATGCCGATATTCCTGCAACGCTCTAATGGAACTGTTCTAGGCACGACAATTAACTCTTTCTGGGCTCTGAATTCTGCTTTGACTGAGCGATTGCGAATTCAGTGATTTTGGTAATCGAAACCCGAAACCGAATCACTCGCTGCAATTACTCAACTACCAAGTTTCCCAATTACTCAATGCTGTCACCACCGGTAGTGCGCAAACGCCTTGTTCGCTTCCGCCATGCGGTGAACATCTTCCTTCTTCTTGATCGCAGCGCCTTTTCCGGATGACGCATCGAGCAGTTCATTGCTCAACTTGTCGATCATCCCCTTTTCGCCGCGAGCGCGCGCATAGCTGATGATCCAGCGGATCGCGAGTGAGGTACGCCGGTCAGCATTCACTTCGACCGGAACCTGATAGTTCGCTCCACCTACACGCCGCGTCTTCACTTCGAGCAGCGGCTTGGCATTCTCCACAGCCTTCTTGAAGAGCTTCAGGGCTTCGTCTCCGCCCTTCGACTCCACGCGCTTCAGGGCCTCATAGAAGATCCCTTCCGCGGTGCTGCGCTTGCCCTGCCACATCATCGAGTTGATGAACTTCGTAACCAGATCCGACTGATACACAGCATCTGCCGGAACGGTCCGCTTTGCGATATATCCTTTTCGAGGCATAAAACTCCAGGTTTTCAAAGTCTCAAAGCTTCAACGTTTCATCGTTTCCGGGACAACTCACCTTGAAAACTGAAACCTGTGAAACTTTGAAACTTGCTTTTATCCCTTCTTCGGACGCTTCGCTCCGTACTTCGAGCGGCCCTGCATGCGACCGGCGACTCCCACGGCGTCCAGCGTTCCGCGAATCACGTGATAGCGCACGCCCGGCAAATCCTTCACGCGGCCTCCTCGGATCAGCACAATCGAGTGCTCCTGCAAGTTGTGTCCGACACCAGGGATATACGTCGTGACCTCAATGCCGTTCGTCAGCCGCACACGCGCCACCTTGCGCAAAGCCGAGTTCGGCTTCTTCGGGGTCTGGGTGTACACGCGGGTGCAAACGCCGCGCTTTTGCGGACATCCCTGCAGTGCAGGGCTCGCCGTCTTGTAACGTGGCCGCTTCCGGCCTTGAGCTACCAATTGGTTAAACGTAGGCACTCTCACCACTCCTTAGCACGCTTGCTCGCCTGTCGCGCAGCAGCGCACGATCCAAAATCCTGTGTTCAGAAGCGCATCCGTAGGCATGGACGGCTCAAGACCGGCCATTACTTCTCGCCGCGCAAGCCAAAACACAAGCTCGCGCCGCCGAGATTCTGGATTCCCTTAAGACTTACGCTGTCCGACGGTGGCGCCCGGCCAATTTCCGGGGGCACTCCGTTTCGTCAGCCTTGTCCTGCATATCCTTCCGCATAAGGGCGAAAGGCACCGCAGGAACGTTTCAGCGAGGAATGTTTCCGAACCTACCTACCTTTTCCGGAAACGTATTTCTCTAAAGCTCCACTGCAAATTCGCCGCGCACAACGACGCAGAAAACTCACAGCACACAGCAAGCCTGGATGAACTCGCGGAACCCAACTAATATAGCAAGTCCTTGCAAACATCGTCAACGGACGTTTTTGCATCCCACTTCAACGACGTGGTTGTGCGCCGAAATTCAGCACCGCTTCCCTGCCGTCACATGCTCCAGTCATGTTAGTCCGCGGGCGCTTGCTGATTACGCTCTCAGCCTCTAAACTACAAGTTTTCCAAATCATTTGAAAGTCCCACCTGCGTTGGGTTCCAGCGCCGGGAAAAAAATGCGAAGAGGGTGCATGGGTAGGTTCTGTTCTCGAGGTCTGTGGTCCGCCATCGTAATAGCGTCTTTTCTATCCTTCGCCGCTTGTGGCGGCGGTACCAAGGCCGGCCCACCGCTCTTTCCCGGCAAAGTAAACCTCGTACCCAGTACCAATATTTCCATCGTCCAGGGATTCACCTTCCTCTTTAGTGCTTCGGCCCAGTCTCAGTCCGGAACCAACCTCAGTGTTCCTATTACCTTCACTTCCAGTGACACTTCCGTCCTCAACATCTCGGCCAACGGAGTCGCTTGCGGCGGTCAGTGGGATACTGCGTTCACTACTTGCACCCCCGGCAACCCGGGCGTAGCAACCGTTACAGCGACCGCTCTTGGACAAGCCAGCATTCCGACCTACGTCTTTGTTCATCCTCCCGTCGACAACATCACGGTCACCGGAGTTCTGCTCCAGGGTGTACCGGTACAGGAACCCTGCCTTTCGCAAACTCAGACGATGACCCTTGAGGCTCACGCCTTCAGCAAGGGCGTCGACGTGACTTCATCCGTAGGCCCTTTCACTTTCACCGCCAGCAATACTGGCGTTGCGACCTTGGTCCCCCTGGCCAACAACGCCTACAACTTCCCGACAAACCAGGTGACGGCGACCGCGAGTATCCCAGGAATTACCCAGATCATCGCCTCGGCCAGCGGTGTCTCGAGCAAGACGTTCCAGCAGCCGCAGTATTCCAATTCGCAAGGGAATTCACCCGTACTGGACTTCTTCGCCACCTGCCCGATTCAGAACATCGCTCTCGAAGTGGGAGCCGCCGGTTCCGGACAGACCACCTTTGCAACCGCCAAGGGAACATCGCAAAAAATCGTCGCCACCGTCACCGACATCATGGGCAGCAGCACTTTGTCCAATTCAAACGGCGGAGTCGTTCTCAGCAAAGTTCCGCTGACATGGACCACATCGCGACCCGGTGCACTGGCTACCGGCACAACGTGCCAGGAAACCTGCTCGATTAGCACCTCGCCAGGAGCCGCGAGTATCACGGCATCGTGCTCGCCACCAACCTGCAACGTTGGCTTTCCCCAGGTCCCGGCGTCGCTGTCCAGCTCGACGCAGATTGATGCCTGCACCCAGTTTTTCCAGGCAAATGCGCCCAGCACATTTAGCTGCCAGCAACTGATCCCAATGCCTGTGTATGCATCCCCGGTCCTTATTAGCTCTGGTGGCTCTACGCCGCTCACACCTGCAACCGGCGCTATTGGAGGCGTTGTCACCGGCGCTACCAGTGCCGCCGGCGTATTCGCATCAAGTACGGGATGCCAGCATCAGGCCCCGTCCACTTGCAGCTCTGCCGCTTATTTCTTATCGACTGCGAAAGCTTCCACCGGCGCCGAAAATCCCTTGCCTGCTTCTCCGAATTCCTTCCTCTTCAACCTGCAAGGAGACAGGATCTACATGGGAAGCGATTTCGGTGCGGTCATGATCACTCCCACGAATTTGAATTCCGCCAATAATCCCTACACGTCGTTCGGCACCGTCACGGGAAAGGCGCTCGCGGTTTCAAACAGCGGAACGACCGTTGCATTCTCCGATACGATTCATAATCCGAATCAGGTCTACGTCGTCAATGCTGCCAACGCCGCTAACATCGTATCCACGCCGTTGAATATTTCAGGCGCCACGGCTGCGGCCTTTTCA
The DNA here is from genome assembly GCA_963820895.1 of uncultured Acidobacteriota bacterium. GTDB lineage: Bacteria > Acidobacteriota > Terriglobia > Terriglobales > Acidobacteriaceae > Sulfotelmatobacter. The sequence goes on along the minus strand of CAWGBW010000004.1, from coordinate 180,850 downwards.
CCGGATGGACTCAAGACCTACATCGTGGGGGGCACCAACTCAAGTTCGCTCTACGTCTACTCCGCGCTCCAGGCATTACAGCAACCCTCGACCAGTCCTCAACTCACGCTCTCGGGACCGGGAACTGGTGTCGGATTCTCGCCGAATGGTGCGTTCGCGTTCATTGCCGAAGGCACTGGTGCGTCATCGCCGAATCTAACCGCGTTCGCTACCTGCAACAACCAGGTCGCAGCCACCGTGCCGTTGCCCGCTGACCCTCTCCTGATGAAGGTGCTGCCCAACGTTCACCTCGACGGCAAAGACTCCTTCGGGAATGCGATTCCCGACGGGGTTCACGTGCTCGTACTTGATTCCACCGGCTTCGATCTCATCACTGCCACAATCTCCGCGCCTGTAGATGGAACTCTGTGTCCACAAGGATTGACGTTCATCAGCGGCGACCCCTTGCGCACGACGCAGCGCATCGAACTGGGGGAAGGCACACTGCAGCCGGTAAACTTTTTCGCTTCGGCGGATGGCACGCAGCTCTATGTCGCCAATGCCGCCAGCTCCAACATTTTTGTCTATAACCTGATCATCGGTTCCGTGACCGGCAGCATCTCGATCTCGAACAATGCCACTCCCATCACTGCGGAGATGACCTCTGATGCCGGAACCATCGTCATCGCAGGCAGCGACGGAATGCTTCACGAACTCACGACCACTTTGGGCGGAAGCGATAATGTTCAACTTCCATTTCCCAACCTGCCGAACTACCTGAACCCCTTCTGCACGATCTATCCCACGACAGGCGCCTGCGTCCTGAACGTGGCGATTACCAAACAGTAATCTGGAATTTAGAGTAAGTTCAAAAATTGAAGCGGCCAGAAGAAGAGCTGCAGAAGCAGGCCGGGCTGGAATTAATTCGCCGTCTCTAACTCTTTCCCCACGCTATCCAATACGCCGTTCACGAAATGTACTGACTCAGGGCTTGAAAACTTGCGGGCGATTTCTAGCGCCTCATTGATGACAACGGCCCTCGGCGTATCGCGGTATGCCAGCAACTCCGCAACCGCAGCCCGCAGCAGATTCCGGTCGACAGCCGCCATGCGCTCCATGCGCCAGTGCTCGGCGTGCTTCTCGATCAGTCCGTCGATCTCTCCCACTCGGTCGGTCGCCACGCGAAACAGGTCATCCGCAAATCCACGCACTTCGGCGCTCGCGGTGCCATGCTCAGCCCAGAACGTCCGCCGCACCTGCTCCGCATCCTGCTTCCCCATATCCGACTGGAAAAGCATCTGCAACGCCATCTCCCGAGATTTTCGTCGTGTACCCATAATCGTGTGTAGCGACGAACGAATAAGTCCGCCCTGAAATCTTGTGTAGGGACGGACGCATTCGTCCGTCCAGCGGGCAAAGCCCGCGTCTCACCCTAACCAGCTGCCTGTAGTGTAAGTCTACTTCAGAATAGAACTACCCGCGCCTCTTACGATTGCTCTTAGCCCGCTTGTCACGCGGCCGGCCCGCAGAGCGAGAAGCGGTCCGCTGAGTCCTGACGCCTGACGCCTGACGCCTGACGCCGCCTTCCTCCAAAGCCCGGATGCCGTCCTTCAACGACACCATCTCCACCGCCGCCAGCGCCGCCTCAAATCCCTTATTCCCCATCTTCAATCCCGCCCGATCGATGGCCTGCTCCAGCGTATCGCAAGTCAACACGCCAAACGCATGCGGAACGCCCGTCTCCTGCGCCGACTGCCCGATGCCACGCGTCACTTCGTTCACGATGACGTCATAGTGCGCCGTATCTCCGCGCAACAAACACCCGATGCAGATGATCGAATCGTACTTCTTCGTTTCAGCCAGCGTTCGAGCCGCCGCAGGAATCTCGAACGCCCCTGGCACGCGCACCACATCGATGTCACTCTTGCGGGTCCCGGTGCGCACCAATCCATCGCAAGCACTCAACAACAATCGCTCCGTAATGAACGCATTGAACCGCGCGACGACAATGGCAAAGCGCATCCCGGAAGAATCCAACTTACCCTCGACGGCAGCCATCGTCTCGGGCACCGACTCAATCTTCAATTTCATCTCGTTCCCTGTCGTTTATGTACTGAACTTTGTCATCCTGAGCCGCAGCCTTGGCGGCGAAGGATCCATGCAATTTCGCGGCAGAGCGCCGCAAGCGTGACTCTATTTCCCCTTAAACACCGCCGGACGCTTCTCCAGAAACGCCTTGGTCCCTTCGGTCTTATCCTCGGTCGCGCAAGCGACCGCAAAAAGCACGGCCTCAAGGTAAAGTCCCTCGGCCAAAGTCATCTCCATCCCTCGATTGACCGCCTCCATCGCGTACTGCACGGCTAGCGGAGCGTTGGCAATAATCTTCGCCGCGATCGCTTCGGCGCGCGGAATCAATTCCGCCGGAGCGAGCACTTCATTCACCAACCCAATGCGATGCGCTTCCTGCGCCGAGATCATCTCTCCCGCCAGCACCATCTGCATCGCGATGCCTTTGCCGACCAGCCGCGGCAGCCGCTGCGATCCGCCGTATCCCGGGATGATCCCCAGCTTCACCTCCGGCTGCCCCAGCTTCGCGTTATCGCTAGCCAACCGCATCGTGCAAGCCATGGCAATCTCGCATCCACCGCCGAGCGCGAATCCGTTGATGCAACAAATCACCGGCTTCCCAAGATTCTCGATCAGGTTGAGAACGTTTTGCCCGCGATGCGTATACTCCTTCCCCGTCACCGCATCCTGCTTCGCCAGCTCGCCGATGTCGGCACCGGCAATAAACGCCTTCTCCCCAGACCCGGTAAAGATAACCACGCGCACCATCGTGTCGTTCTTGATGTCATGAAACGCCGCCCGCAACTCCTCCATGGTCGCCATGTTGAGCGCGTTGAGCACCTTCGGCCGATTGACGGTGACGTAGGCAATCGAGTTTTTCTTTTCCAGAAGTATGTTTTCGAAGTTCATAAATTCCAATCTGTCTCGGATTCCCGCGTATCTCAATTCAAGAGCGTTGTCATCCTGAGTGGCGGCGAAGGCGTCGCGAAGCACCGTACGCCAGCCGAAACCCTCCGTACGGACGACAAGAACTCAACACCGCATGCAGCAAAATGAATTCCCTTCAACGCGTATCTCGCCTCAAGAGCGTTGTCATCCTGAGTGACGGCAAAGCCGTCGCGAGGGACCGTACGCCAGCCGAAACCCTCCGTGCGGTCGACAGGACCTCAACACCGCATGCAGTAAAATGAATTCCCTTCGACCCAATCTCGCCTCATTGAAGAGGTAAGATTTCGCAGGGCTTCCGCCCTTCCGGATGACATTACAGCTTCTGCGCCCGCGGCTTCTCCGGGTCCGAGTAATCATAAAACCCCTTCCCCGACTTCCGCCCGTACCACCCCGCCATCACCATCCGCTTCAGCAACGGAGGCGACGCGAACCGCCGCTCCTTGAACTCGTCATACATCACATGCGTGATGTAATAAGTCGTATCGAGCCCCACGAAATCCAGCAACGTAAACGGCCCCATCGGATATCCGCAGCCCAGCTTCATCGCGTTATCGATATCCTCGATCGATCCCACGCCCTCTTCATACGCGCGGATCGCATCGAGCAAATACGGCACCAGCAGGCGGTTCACGATGAATCCCGTCTTGTCTGACGTCCGCACCGGAACCTTGCCCAGCTTCTTCGCAAACGCATACGCCGACTCGTAAACATCGCTCCGCAGTAGCAATCGTTCGCACCACTTCCACCAGCTTCATCAGCGGCACCGGATTAAAAAAGTGCAACCCGATAAACCGCTCCGGCCGCTTCACCGAGGTCAAAAGCTCGGTCACCGAAATCGAAGACGTATTCGACGCAAAAATCGCGTCCTTCTTAACGATGCCATCGAGCGAGCCATACATCTTCTTCTTCTCTTCGACGTTCTCAATGATGGCCTCAATCACGATGTCGCAATCCGCCAGGTCGGACTTATTCGTCGTACCCTTCAGCCGCGCCCGGATCGCGTTCTTCTGCTCCGCCGTGATCCCACCCTTCTCCACGGGCCGCTCCGCAAACTTCGCCAACGACTTCTCAATCCCGGCGAACCCCTTGTCGAGATATTTCTGCTCCACCTCGAGCACGGACACGTCGAATCCCGCAGTAGCGCAAACCTGCGCAATCCCGGACCCCATCAACCCGCAACCGAGAACTCCAACTTTCTTGATTTCCATAGAATTCCTATCCAATCCGTGAAAAGCACGAAGTTCCTCGCGTACCTTCGTGTCCTTTGTGGTCCATGATTTTGTTTCAGCTCATGTTCTCCACGACCATCGCAATCCCCTGCCCTCCGCCGATGCAAGCCGTTGCCAGCCCATACTTCTTGTGTCGACGCCGCAACTCGTACAGCAGCGCAATCACCAGCCGCGTCCCGGTCGCGCCCAGCGGATGTCCCAGCGCAATCGCCCCGCCGTTCACATTCACCTTCTCGCGATCCAATCCCAATTCTTTTTCGACCGCCAGATACTGCGCCGCGAACGCCTCGTTCACTTCGATCAGGTCGATGTAGTCCAGATTCAGCCCGGCCTTCTGCAACGCGATTTTCGTCGCCGGCACCGGACCTCTTCCCATCACCTTCGGATCCACCCCCGCCACGCCCCAACTCACGATCCGGCCCAGCGGCTCCATATTCCGCTTGCGCACTTCATCCAGCGACATCACCACCACCGCCGCAGCGCCGTCCACGATCCCGCTGGCATTTCCCGCCGTCACGGTTCCACTTTTCCCGAACGCCGGCTTCAACTTCGCCAGCGCTTCCATCGTGGTCTGCGGACGCCGGTGGTCGTCCTCGGTCAACGACTCTCCCGTCGGCTCGCCTTTGTAATTCCGCAACGGCACCGGCACCAGTTCTTCCTGGATGCGTCCTTCTTTATAGGCCGCATCCGCCCGCTGCTGCGACCGCAGCGCGAATTCATCCTGCATCTGCCGATCGATCCCTTGTTGCGACCCGTACAGCTCAGCCGTATTGGCCATGTACGATCCGCAATATGAATCCAGCAGCGCCACCATCAGTGAATCTTCCAGCTTTCCGCCCGGAGCGAGCGTGAACCCATCGCGCCCCCGAATCACAAACGGAGCCTGCGACATCGCCTCCATCCCGCCGGCGAGCACGACCTTCGCCTCATCGGTCTGGATCATCTGCGCCGCGTTCACAATCGCCTGCATGCCCGACCCGCACAGCCGGTTCACCGTCAGCGCCGGAGTTTCAATCGGGATCCCCGCGCGCAACCCCACGTGCCGCGCCCCATACAGCGCGTCGCCTGAAGTCTGCTGCGCGTTGCCGAAAACAACGTGATCAAACTCCTTCGGATCGATGCCCGAACGCTCAATCGCGCCCTTCCCCGCGATCGCGCCCAACTCCTGCGCGGTAAAGTCTTTCAGTTTTCCACAATACCTTCCGAAGGGCGTACGCGCCCCGCTGACAATCGCAATCTCGCCGGCCTTTAGCATTATTTTCTCGCTGAGCTCCAACCGGATTGGTCAGAGACGATTCGCCAAACTTTTCAGTGTAGCAGCGAGAGAAGGATTTTGCTCACAGGAGGGCTGAAACCGGGCGAGTCCGCTAGGCAGGGTGCTAATTCATTTCTTGGACGCGCGGCTCAAAAGGAAACCACTGACCATCGCCAGCGGATGGGTGACAAAGACGCTCAGCGTATGCCACTTGCTGTAGGTGAATACGCCGCGACTCACCTCATGCACATGTCCATGGTTCGAGAAAAAATAATGTCCGTCTGCAGCCCTGCCGCTGATCGCGTCACCACCCAGGTATACCGCTGCGAACCAAAACGCGAAAAAGTTGAGGAGGCCTGCGATGCAGCAGAAGCGAAGAATGCGATAGTACATGGCAAGAAAGCAAAGATTTTCGAGATGACCCCTTACGCTACCGCCACGGCCGCCAGCGAGGCAGGAGCAAGTGACACAACTTTTCCCGGTCCCTGCGCAATTGCCTGGCCCAGGGCCTGTTCCACGCGATTGATGATCTCGGTGACCACGTCTACCGGATCGTAGTCATTGCGGATGACCGCTTCAGCCAAACCAGCTGTGAACTGCGCCGGTTGCGCGGTACCGTCCTTCGCAGGCAACTTCAGGCCTGAGACGATCTTGCGGAGTTTCTCGATCGCCATGATGGCTTCCTTCTCCGCGGTCTCGCCGAGAAGAATTGCGATCGTCGACGTGTCGTAGCGAAACGCCAGGTCGTTCGAGCGAATGTTCGCCGCGAAAAGCTGCCCTGCCCGTTCGATCATCGCCTGCACTTCAGCCTCGCCATATTCTTTGATCAGTGTGGCGCTCTTCCCGAATTGCAGCAGCACGACCGACAGCGACGACGCATTCTGGATCGCTCGCTTGCTCTCCGCCAGCAGCAAATCGATGTACGAAGCCCGCTTCAACAATCCGGATTTCTCGTCCGTCACCGACAAATTCTTTACTAGCCGCCGTAGCCCGGCGTTGTTGAGCGCAATCACCATCTGTTCCGTCAGCGTCCTCAGGACAACCATGTCGGACTGCTGCCACGCACGCGCCCGGCTGTGAATTACAACGACCAACCCGACCGTTTCTTCTCCATCGCTCAATGGAACTGCCAGAATCGATGTCGCGCCCAGCTCGTTCACGATCTTCTTCACGCTTTGCAGAGCGGGATCCCTCGCAGCATCCTGGATCGCCAACGGCTCGTGTCCTTCCACCGCTTGCTGTAAGCAACTGACCAACTCTCCGAGCGAGCCGATACTCGATTTCTTGTATCCTTCGGCACAAAATTCATCCATCGCGGTAGGCGACAATCCGGGCTTACCCATCGCCGCAATGCAGCGGCTCGCCTCCCAGTGCGCTCCAATTTCCTTTACCGCCGTCGCAAGAACTGCCGGAGCCGTTCCCTGGTGATAGAGCTTCCGTGTAATCTCGGCGACGCGAGTGAAACTTCGCACGTCAGCCGCCGGATCATGAGCGGCCACCGCAACTGCTGGCGCCACCGGAGCAGGCGTCGGGGCTGCCGCAGGCAACGGCGCCGTTCCCGCATAGCGCGGCGTCACTCCCGCAGCCAGATACAGCCGCTGCAAATCTTCGTTTCGCTCTTCTTCGCGCGGAAATAATTCCTGGATTCTCTGCAGGCGCTCGACTGCCTTCGTCCTCATCCCGTACTGCACGAGAATTTCTGCCTGCAACATCAGATCCTGCAGCGTCCCTGCTCCCAGCGTCGGGCCTTCCGCCTGCACCCGCTCCTCCGGAGCCTTCGCCGCCGAACTGAATCGCGATGCGATCACCTTGAACCGCGAATCATCCACCTTCCCGCGAAGCATCTCGAGCCGCTTCAAATGCCCCGGCTCATAAGGATCAACCTCCGCTGCGCGGTCCAGGCACTCCGCGGCTTTTGCAAAATCGCTTGTGCTGCAATACAGATCGAACAGCTTCAGCAGCGTCTGGCAGTAATCGTTCTCGCGGTTGGAAGAGTTATAAAGTTCGCTGAGGAACTCGAGGATCTCAGACGACGCGCGATGCGCTCCGGTGATGTCCTCCATGATGGCGATGAACTGTCGCCGTTCGCCGCGCCGTCGCTGGAACTGTTCCAGTTTGCGCGCCAGCTCGACCGCGGCCGCATCCTGCTCGGAATCCAGAAAATTTCCGATAAGGCCGATCACCTGTTGCACGCGTGCCGGATTCTGCTCGAACAACTGCCACACCAGCGGCTCGGCTTCACCAAACCGTCCCGCAGCCACCAGCGCGTCGGCGTAAGCCTCACGCAATGCCGGGGTCACCTGTCCCGAGTTCAATTGTGGTTCGAGAATGAAGATCGCCGCGCCGACCTGGCCCTGCGTCAGCAGGCTTTTTCCATAAGCGAGTGCGATGCCCTGATCGGTTGAATCTTCCTGATAGGCGCGCTCATACCATTGCGCGACCTCGCCGCCTTCGGCCTCCACCACAATCGCGATCCGTTGAAAAGCTCCCGCGGATGCCTTCCGGTTTCCCAGCTCCGATGCCAGCTCCGCCACACGCAGCAGGTTCGCCTGCGTGGGCTCGATCGCAACGATTCTGTCCAGAATTTCCGCCGACTCCTGCTTCTTGCCGATCTTGGCCAGGTCCTGCAGCGCGGCCTCATACGTTCCTACCGCCAGCTTCTTGTTCGAACCTTCCAGCAGTTGTCCGAACCTGAATTTCTGCTGCCACGTGGGATTTCCATGCCGGGCCAGCTTCTTATAAGTAAGGCTGGCGCGCGTTGCATCCCCCGCCCCAACCTGTTTCTCAAACAATTCACCCAGCAGCCGGACAGCGTCCGCATTGCGGCTCAGCGACAGGCACAAGTCCGCCGCCAGCTGGCGCACGACATCGTTTTCGGGGTCGTCCCGCAGGACCAGCAGGTACTCTTCGAGAGCCTCCGGCGTCTTACCCTTTTGTAGAAGCTTCTCGGCGCGCTCGACGCGCTTAGCCAATTCGGCTCGATCCAGTCGTTTTGTAATTTCAGGCATGCAGAACTCGGGGCGCAGTAAACCCTGCTCAGATTCTAGGAGTCACTCCTACCCCCAGCAATGCGGTAACGCCCCTCCGCGATTACGAAGGTCACCCATTAGGCTGTGAATTTGTCTGGTGGCTGCACAATTTTGGTGGGTCACTACTTTAAGGAAGGTCCACATCGAGCGCGTAGATGTCTTGCGTGCTGACATCGCGGATGAAAATTCGCGAATCATCCGGAGCCTGTCCGCTCCAAAATCCGAAAGGTCCGAAGAATCGCCGTAGCTCTTTCAGGCTAAAAAGATCTTCAATGTGCGTCTCGCCCACTTTGATGCGTCTGCACTTCGGATCGGTATTCGCGGCGTTGTCCCACACCAGATACCGGCTATCCGCAGACCATTCCGAATAATTGATGTTCCCCGTTTCGGTGAACCACTCTGACCACTTCCGAGTCTGGAAATCGTAGAGCATTGCCTTTTTCGACCCCTCTGCCACCACCGCCGACATGTAGCGCCCATCCGGCGACCATCGCGGCGAGAACAATCCTTCGGATCCCGGAAGACTCGTGACTTGCCGCGCCTTCAAGTCGACGACCCGGATATCGACGGTTCCTCCATACAGTGAACCGACGCGCCCAAACGCTATCTGCGAACCGTCCGGCGACCAGGTTGCGTCGATCTCTCCCACGCTCTCCGTCAACAACTCTTCCGCCGTTCCGCCCTGCGCGGAAAGCAGGAAGATTTTCCATGGCTTGCCGATTTCAGACGTGCTGTAAGCGATGTGCGTTCCGTCGGGAGACCACTTCGGAAGTGCCGCCAGGCTCGGCGGATAGGTCAACTGCAGTCGATCGCTGCCATCAGTTCGGCTGCGCCAAAGCGTGTAATCTGGCGCGCTGACGTAGGCCACCCATTTTCCGTCGCGCGAAAACGCGACATCTGTCGCCGAAATTCCTCCGAAGAACGGCACAAACTGTTTCGAAGCGGGATCGTAGCGCGTCAGCTCCCCCCTCGGCTGCGCCCCTTCAACAAATAACTTGTGGCCCTTCAGATCGGGAGTCGGCGAGTAATAAAGGATCGGACCCGTCGTCAGCTGCACTGGCGCACGCGGAACTTTGCGAAATATACTTCCCGACTCCGAGAGCGCAAAAATATTGTTTCCGCGCTCCGTCCCGCTCTCAAAGAAATAATATTGCCCGTCTTCACTCCATATGCCGCAACATTCGTTGTGATGCGAACGCCATCCCTGCAACAATTTATGCAGACCTGTCCCGTCGCTTTGAACTTCCCAAATTGAGCTGGTAAGGGCCTCGTCTAACACCGAAACTCGCAGGCGTTTTCCATCCGGAGAAAAACGCACAAACGTCGGCACGCCCTCCAGCCTCGCCACCTGCGCCGGATTTGTCCCGTCCGCCTCCGCAACAAAGAGGTCCGCGCCTTTCAGGAATGCCAACTTCTTCCCGTCGCGCGACCATGACGCGTCTCTCGCCAGAATGTTTCCCAGACGGCGTGGAGATCCCGCCGGCAGAGGCAAAGCCCACAACGGACTCTCCCGGGACCCCGTAGTCGTATTCGATCCAATCAGCAACTCGGAACGGTCATAAGCAATGTCGTGAATGATAGGGGATCCCACCGACGCCGGAATCGTCGACGTCTCCCCGCCGTTGGCCGAAACCTGCACCAGCACAACCCCATCGGCACGAAATTGTGTCGTGTAAACGCGCCCGCCGTCCGTGCGCATCGCCGCCATGGCATATCCATCGTGGGTGATCTGCGAAATTCCAGTGACCTTCGGCGCACCCGCCGGGATCAGTGCCCACACCAGCACCGCGAGCGCCACAATCAATACTGTCGTGACCGCCGGGAACATCCATCTGCGCTTTCCCTTCACGCCCTTCGCAGGAACGCCGGCTGCAATGCTCACCCTGTCCGATGTGCTATCGCGCTTCAGCCGCCTCAGATCGGCCCGCATTTCCCCCGCGCTCTGATAGCGAACATCCCGATCCTTTTCGAGCGCCTTGCTAAGGATGTGTTCCAGCTCGGGAGGAGTCTCAGGATTCAAGCGCAACGCGGGCGTTGGTATCTTATTCAGGATCGAGTCGAACACTGCCGCCGCCGTATCGCCGCGAAACGGCAGCATGCCCGTCGTCATTTCGTAAAGAACAGTTCCGAACGAGAAAAGATCGGTGCGCGAATCCAGATCCTTTCCCAGCGCCTGCTCCGGAGACATGTATGCCACCGTTCCCAACGTGCTGCCCGCGCTGGTGAGATGTTCCTCCGTCAGCGTCGCAACGCTCGCCCCTCCCTCAGGAATCAGCGGGTGCATCTTCGCCAGCCCGAAATCAAGTATCTTGGCGTGCCCTCGATCGGTAATGAACAGATTGGCCGGCTTGATATCCCGGTGGATAATTCCCTTCGCATGCGCCGCATCCAGCGCATCGCTGATCTCCAGACTGAAATCGAGCAGCCGTCCAACTTCCAGGGGCCTTCCCAGGATTAACTGTCGCAGCGTCTTCCCTTCCAGGTATTCCATCACCAGGAAAGGACGCCCATGCTGCTCCCCGATTTCGTGAATCGTGCAGATATTCGGATGATTCAGCGACGATGCGGTCCGCGCTTCTCGGCGAAATCGCTCCAGCGCGATCGGGCTGGACCCCACATCTTCGGGCAGGAATTTGATAGCTACAAATCGCCCCAGATGTGTGTCTTCGGCCCGGTAAACAACGCCCATCCCCCCGCCGCCAAGCTTGTCCACAATCCGGTAGTGCGAGATAAGTTGCCCGAGCATTCGAAACGAATCTTAGGAGTTCGAAACTTTCTAGTCAATGAATGCAATCACTCTCCTTTCTGCGTCGCAAAAATTTGACATCCGAGCCGTCTGCCGCGAGAATGCCCGTTCCTATCGCATCTCTTGCTCCACTTTCGCTAACAACGTCGAGCATGCTTCAGGAGGGATCACCGTGCCTAAATTTCTACTTCACTTCGTCGTAGTCCTCGCCTGCCACCGCCGCCCTCGCCCAGGACCGCACCAACGCGCGCAGCATGGTGATCACTCCCTACGGCATCGTCGCCACCAGCCAAGTCCAGGCCTCGCAAGCCGGGGCGGAAATTCTCGCCCGCGGTGGCTCCGCCGTCGACGCAGCCATCGCCGCCAATGCCTCCCTCGGCGTGATGGAACCCAACATGAACGGCATGGGTGGCGACCTCTTTGCCATCTACTGGGAAGCAAACACCGGCAAGCTCTACGGCCTCAACGCCAGCGGATGGGCGCCCAAAGCTCTCACCATCGAATACCTGAAATCGAAGGGGATCTCCGAAATGCCTGCGCTTGGGATCGATTCCGTCACCGTTCCCGGCGCAGTCGAAGGTTGGAACAAGCTGCACCAGCGTTTCGGACGTCTTCCATGGAAGGATATTTTCTCTCCCGCCATCTTCTACGCAAAGAATGGATTCGCCATTCCCGAATTGATGGGGGCGGAATGGGTGAGTGAGCGTGAGAAGTTGAAAGGCGATCCCGAGTCAAGCCGCGTCTTCCTGGTCAACGATCAGTCTCCGCAAATGGGTGAGCTATTCAGAAACCCGGACGTCGCCAAAGCTCTCACCCTTCTCGCCAATGACGGACCGCAAGCCTATTACTCCGGCGAGATCGCAAAAGCCATCCTCGCCACCGAGCGTGAACTGAACGGCGCAATGCAGGCCGACGATTTGAAGGAATTTTCCGCCGAATGGGTTGAGCCCATCTCCACCACGTATCGCGGCTGGAAAGTTTACGAGCTTCCGCCCAACGGTCAGGGGATGGCCGCCCTCGAGATGCTCAACATCATGGAGCAGTTCCCTCCCGCAAAATCAGGCCCGCTCAGCGCCGAGGAGATTCACACAAGAATTGAAGCGATGAAGCTGGCCTACTCGGATCTCGCCCGCTACAACGCCGATACCCGCTTCGCCAAGGTTCCTGACCGCAGGAATTCTCTCGAAAGATTACGCGCAGCAACGCGCTCAAGCTGATCCGCTCCGACAAAGCCAACTGCAATCCCGAAGCCGGCAATCCGCCGTCGAGCGACACCACCTATCTCACCGCGGTCGATCGCGAAGGCAACATCGTCTCCCTGATCCAGAGCAACTACTCCAGCTTCGGATCTGGCATCACCGTGCGCGGCATGGGATTCGTTCTGCAAAATCGCGGCGCACTCTTCATGCTCGATCCCTCAAAGCCCGACGTGCTCGCCCCGCGCAAGCGTCCCTTTCACACCATCATCCCCGCGTTCATGGAGCACGGCGACGATCACATCGGTTTCGGCATCATGGGAGGCGCGAATCAACCCCTCGCCCACGCGCAGTTCGTCTCCAATGTTGTGGACTATGGAATGAACCTGCAGGCCGCCATGGAAACCGCGCGCTTCACCGTTCGCAGCAACTTCGATATCGGCTGCAAGATTCTCATCGAAGATCGTGTGCCGGCGGAAGCCCGCCAGCAACTGTCGAACATGGGACACGACCTCGACGTTCGCGGAGACTTCTCCCTATCCATGGGCCGCGGACAGGCGATCGATCACAACACCAAATCCAAAATCAACTTCGCCGCTTCCGACGCCCGCACCGACGGCTCGGCGGAACCCGAACCCCCGCCTCTTCGCTGAACTCCATCGCACACAATATTGTCACTGTCACCCTGAGCGAAATGGCTTCTCCGCAATCCGGAGAAGGCATGCAGTCGAAGGACCCCGCGTTCTGTCGATCCTCCACGGCAGCGTAGAGGTATTCTCACCCGTTGCTCAATGTGTTCGCTGATCCGGCCGCACCGCCTGCCACTCGTACTGCTTCATGTAAGCCGATGCGGCGTCTTTCAACTCGGCCGTAATGGTTCCCGCGATCTTTGCGACGTCCGGCATCAACTTCGTAATGTCAATGACGCTGACGTGATCCCGGATGCATTCCGCCACCACCTCTTGCAATATCTGCGCCTCCAGGATCAGCATAGAAATCGAAAAGCGCTGGTGATAGCGCAGCGTCCCATGTCTCTCTGCGGCTCTCTGCCGCTCATCCAGCTTGACGGGATGCTCACACGCGCGCGCCACTGCCTCATCGAGCAAATCAGGAACGTGATCTTTTCTCTCCACGTCGGAAAGCTTGACAATACTCAGTTCTGGATGCGCCTTCGTCCTTTGGAGCCACGCACCAACAACCCAATCCTTGTGTTCCGCGATCACATCGGGCACGCGCTTGCCCAATGATCCCTTCTCGTCGTCATCCATTGCTCGTATTTCGCCTTTATTCACCATGACTCGCTCGAATAGTCGTTAATGTCAGATGCCTGCCGAACCCGCGCGGTTTGGCGCCAGATTCGCTCCTCACTTCAACTTCAGCGTCCTCAGCATCCCCTCAAACGCCGGACGCATCTCCCCGAAATTGTTATCCGGTGAAATGAAAACCAGATACAGCACCGTCCCATCCGTCCGCGGCATCGTCACCAGCCAATCCCGCTCCTTCAGCGCATTCCCCTGCGCATCCTTAATAGGGGACGTTCCAATCAAATCCACCGACTTCCCCGCCACTCCATTCGCGCGGATCGTTTCACTATTCCCGATCTGCTTCAAATCCGTATTGGATTGTTTCAGCGACGCCAGCAACTCCTTGGTCGCCGCATCCAGGCTCGCGCCTTTCTCTTCCGGCTGGTAGTTCGCGATCATCACGCCATACGAAACCGCATTCTGCGACACACCGCTCTGCGGCGCGATGGTCACATTCGAGCTCTGATCTCCAAACACCTTCCAGTTTTCCGGATACGAAATCTGATACTCGTTGTGACTGAACGCCTTCAGGTTCGCGCTCGGCGTCACATCCGTCCCTGCCGACGACGGAGCGTTCGGCCCGCCACCTTGCTTTTGCGCAGCCGCCACTTCCGCCGATGTCATCGGCTTCATCCCTGCCACTCGCGTCTTCACACTTTTGAAGTCGCTGCTGTCCGCGGAGTACGACCGCGCCATCAGCGTCTTCACCTCCACGGAAACAGCCTGCGCGCGATTTCCAGGATTCGGATGGTCGCTCATGAACTGGTTCATCATCGAGTTCGCGCTCGATCCCATTTCTTTTTCCAGCTTCTCGAAGAACACCGCCATCTGCCGTGGTTCGAAGCCCGCGTCATACATCACATCGGTCCCCAGCAGATCCGCCTCCGATTCCGACCGCCGCGAATTCTTCAGAAAATAGGATCCCACTCCGAACGTAATACCCAGCTCCGCCGCCTTCGCCAGCGAACTCTCTCCCATGATCCCGCCCAGGATCGCCAGCGGAAGCTGTGCTCCCATCTGCTTCGACGCCGCTCGCGTCCCATGCCGCTGCACCACGTGCGAAATTTCGTGCGACATCACGCCCGCCAGTTGCGCCTCGTTGTCCGCAGCTTGAATCGTCCCCAGGTTCACGAAGATTGGCCCGCCCGGCAACGCAAACGCGTTGATCTCTTTCACATTGACCACGTGAAAGTTGTAAGGCCACTGATAGCCCGGAGCCTTCGTCGCAAGCTTCGCGCCCAGCCGCTGCACATACTGCACCACAGGATCGGAATCCGGCAGCACCGGCATCTGCTTCATGACCTCCCCGGCATTCTGCTTTCCGAGCTGAACTTCTTCGTCCTGTGAAAACATGTTGAACCCGTGGGTAGGCTCAACCCGTGCCTCAAGCAAGGGAGCAGCGGTCAGGCAAGCAACAAGCAGGCACACAACGACCTGTAAGCAGGGTGAGTTTCGTTTCATCCCGACATAATACCGCGTCCACCAGCCCATGTAGCGACGGACGCATTCGTCCGTCCGCAAAGGCAAAGCCGAGCGCACGGAGCACATAAAACGCAGCCCAGTCGTACGCGAAAGCGAAAGGGTTTTCCTTAGTGAACCTTCGTGCCCTTAGTGGTAAATCGCTTTTAGTTGGTATCCAAGCAAGTCGCCCATGTGGTAGCCAAGCAAGCCCATGTGGCGACGGCCGCCTTCGGCCGTCGAGCGATGGCGAAGCCGAGCCTGCACTTTCAAACCACCGCTCCATTAATGCTGCCCCGCCGTACTATTAATGACAGCAGCATAAGACCCGTCCCCGGTAGCACCACTCTGCCCGGGCTGCCCGACGGCCTGAAAATAAGGCAACTGATCCTGCGGGGGCAGCGTGATGATCGGAATCTGCACGCTCCCCGCCCCGCAAAGCCCGCCCACAGCCGGAAGCACACAATAATTCGGATCGTAAGCCAGCAGCGCATCCAGCGCATACAACTCCAGAATCGTCATATGCCGATCCACCGCGAACGGCAGCAACGGCCGCAGATCACCAGTCGCACTGTCGGTTCCTGCAATCGCCACGGGCGCTGACAATCCCACCTGCTGCAACTCCAGTGGTATCCCCGCCGTGTCGTAGTTATTGAACTCGCTGCACCAATCGGACGCGCAATCGCCACCACCCCCAAAACTCGTGATATCGCCAGCCTGCAATCCCTGGCTCCCGATTCCGTTGGTCTGCCCAGCCGCGTCCTTGTAGCTGGTTGCGATCTGCGCCTCGTCGGCGCCATACGATGCATTCACGCTTCCCCCGCTGCCGCTTTCGTTCAACGGATCGAGAATCTGCATCTTCGGATTTTGCGCCTGAACAAAGTCGTCAATGTCGGTGTAGTACTGCAGCCATCCCGACATGGTGTACGTGTTCGCCCCCGGCAATTGCGCAAGATTCGATTCGCACAGCGGAAACGCCTCGCCGCCCACTGCACGCCCCACACGCATGTAGGAAATCTGCGACAGGTTCGGGGACGCGTTGTAATGCATAATCGCCGCCGCCACGAACGCCTCCCATCCCGTCTTGTACGGCGCTTCGTACGGAACGGGCCACGACTGTTGCTCACTCACAGCCGTTCCCGGTGTGCTCGCGCTCCCGGCCACCGCAATCGAAGTCTGGTATTGAAACGTGTTGGCGGTCACGTTCTTCACCATCACACCCAGCGGATTCGCCGTCCCCGCAGTCTCGCTCGTCGGACCATAGTCCGCATGTGAGAACGTCGCGCTGAACGATGTCGACGTCGCTCCCGTAATCGTCACCGTCTGCCCATTCAGGAACGTCGCCGCTCCCAGCCCCTGAAATGTGACCTGCGCTCCCACCGGAAAGCTGTTGCTCGCCGTAATCGTCAGGGTCGACGCCGAGACCTGCACACTCGTGACAGCCTCTTGCGCAATGTTGAAGTTCGACGGAGTCGTTCCCCCAATCCAGATCGTGTCACCATTTGCATACCCGTGGTTCGCGTCGGTGACCGTCACGAGCCCATTCGCATCTCGCGTCATCGATGTCGCGATCAGTCCGAGATAATTCGAGCAGCCATCCTTGTTCGCATTGATGAGGTCCTCATTCCCCGACGCCGTATGCGCAGCCCAACTCGACGTGCTCACGTAGTGTGGAGTCACTCCGTTGATGCAAGTGTTGACGATCAAGCAGTCCGCCGCCGCGGACCCAATGCCGTCGAGGATCACGTTCATCTTCTTCGATCCCGACTGCGCCGCGAACCACCCTGCATTTTCGCTGTCGATGTTCGACCAATCGTAGGTATGCGTCCATCCAAACGAATCCAACTGGCACCGTGTCCGTTCCCACCGGGCTGCAAGTGCCCGCTCCGGGAATACCAGTTTCCGCGTCAATCCACCCAGTCTTCACAGTCACGCCCTCAATCGCCGGCTGGTTGAGGACCG
The DNA here is from genome assembly GCA_963820895.1 of uncultured Acidobacteriota bacterium. Lineage (GTDB taxonomy): Bacteria > Acidobacteriota > Terriglobia > Terriglobales > Acidobacteriaceae > Sulfotelmatobacter. Next base: position 163,677 of record CAWGBW010000004.1, on the reverse strand, counting down.
TATTCATGAAATGTGAATGATTCGACTCGCTGCTCGAAGGCGGGGAAACCACGTACACATGAGTGAACTGCCCGGGTCCGGAGTTCGCATTCTTGGAACCGCCGCCACAACCCTAAGCAAGCTCAATGTGCTCAGGGCCGTCAAACGAGAGAAGAAGAAAAGGGTCCTGCATGTTCTCGGCACAGAAAAAACTCCATCGTAATGTTCGAGACGTTAACAAAGATCTTAGAAAGAGGTCGTTAAAAAGAGAACAGGATGACGACTGCGGTCGACGAGCGGAGCCCGCTAACACTTCACCGGGACGCGCGGTGAGTTCTCCCCCTGTCCACCTCGCGTCCGGTAAAGCTTCATGGCTTACTCCCGCCTAAACCCAGCGCCCAAAAAAATGTTCCGCCCACACCGCGCCTTTTTTCGTGGTGTGGGGCGGCCGCCCTCGGCCGCCAGCGATGGCGAAGCCGAGGCGGTCAACGTTTTAAGTCTTCTAATAAACCGAGGGAGATGCAGGAGCAGGTTTTTCCGAAGTCATCCTCAGTGTCCTTTGTGGTGAATGGGTCTAAGCGAAAAGTCAGCAAGGCCCGTGTGGCGACGGCCGCCTTCGGCCGTCCAGCGAAGGCGAAGCCGAGCGCCACCTTCTCAGAAGCTGTGTATATTGATTTGTTCTCACCTGCACAAAAACATTTCGCGAAGGTGACTTTATGGAACGATTTCTCCGCCGTTCTCAATTTCTTCCTCTACTCGCACTCTTCGTCATTCCGTCCACTCTATGGTTTAACCTCCGGACCCACGCCGCACCGGCCGCCACCGAGCGCATCCTCTTTCACGCGAAGATTTTTACAGCAGACCCGCAGAATCCCTACGCCGACGCCGTCTCTCTCCGCGGAGACAAAATCGTCGCTGTCGGGACGTTCCCCGAAGTGCTGACTTCGGTCTCAGCCAGCGCCGAACACATCGATCTCGAGGGCAAGAGCCTCTTCCCCGGCTTCATCGACTCCCACAGCCACACCATCGACGGCGGCCTCAACCTGATTGCCGCCGACGCCACCGACAAAGTCGACTCGCTCGACCAGCTTCCCGCATTCGCCGACGATGCCAGGAAATCCGGACGCGGCTTGCGCGGCGATATCCTCGAAATTCTAGGACTGCCGCTCGAATTCTGGTCTCACCCCGACGTTCTCAACAATGATTTCAGCAAGGGCGCCTACGAGAAGCAGCCAGTCGTTCTTCGCGGCATGGACGGCCACACGGCATGGGCCAATCGCGCAATGCTCGAGCGCGCCGGCATCAATTCCGATTTCTTGAAGGGCCTCAGCCCCGATCAGCGCAGCTACTATGGCGTCGACCAGAACCTGCAGCCCACTGGATTCCTTGTCGATGCCGGGACCGCGAAGATCGAGCCGCTGCTTCCCAAGCCCACTCAGCAGACTTTGCTCGACGCCGGTCGCGCCGCTCTCGAATACAACTACAGTCTCGGAATCACGGCGTGGCTCGATCCTGTTGCGGGTGACGATGTTCTTAGCGCCTACAAGATGCTCGCCGATCACGGCGAGCTCAATTCGCAAGTCGTAGCATTGCCGCAAGTCTTGGCGAAAAATCCGGCAGCCGAACTCTCCGCCGTTCAGAAAACCCGCGACGCCTACAAGAACGTTCCCAACCTTCACGTCACAGGGATCAAGATTTTTGCCGACGGCGTCGCCGAGTTTCCTTCTCAAACCGCGCACCTGACCAAGCCCTACAAGAACTCGGGGCGCTATGGTGATCTCCTATTCGATCCCCAGAAATTCTCCGAGCTCTGCGTCGCCGCCGACAAGCAGGGACTCATCATCCACGTTCACGCCATCGGCGATGGAGCGGTGAAAGCCGCGCTCGACGGGATCGCTGCCGCTCGCGCCGCCAACCCATCATCCCAGCTTCCGCACACCATCACCCACGTGCAATTCGTCCGCCCTGAGGATTTTCCCCGCTTCCGCGAACTCGGCGTGATCAGCGCCCTTCAACTCTTCTGGGCCGATGCCGGCAACGACACCATCGAAATCCTCAAGCCGTATCTCGACCCCGACATTTATAAGTGGCAATATCCCGCGCGTTCCATCCTCGACAATCGCGGCATTATCTCTGGCGCCAGCGATTGGCCGGTCTCCACCGCCAATGTTTTTCGTGCGATCTATCAGGCGGAAACACGCAAGGGAAAAGAAGGCGTCCTCGATCCATCGCAAGCGATGCCGCGCGAAGCGATGTTCTATGCCTACACGCGCAACTCCGCAAAGGCGCTGAACATCGATTCCATCGGCACCATCGCGCCAGGAAAACGAGCCGATCTAGTTCTGTTAGATCGTGACGTCCTGACGATCTCCCCCGAAGAAATGCGCGACACTAAAGTAGTCTGGACCATGGTCGCCGGAAAAACCGTCTACCAGGCAAGGTAACAACTCGTGTGGCGACGGCCGCCTTCGGCCGTCCAAGCGAAGGCGAAGCCAAGCGCCACCATCCCCAAATCCGCAATCCACCCGCAACAACTCATGTAGCGACGGACGCCTTCGGCCGTCCAGCAAAGGCGAAGCCAAGCGCCACCCGTCCAAACCGCCAACCGCGAATTTCAGCCGCAAAGCGGCGCAAGAACGCAGCCCACGGCGCAAGCCGTGGGAAGCCCCACAGTGAAAGAACAAAGCCCCGGAGGGGCGAAAGAAACGAAAGCACTCCAAACTGAAAGGAGAATCAGCCGGAAGTCATGGGGCGGCCAAACTCGCCGTCCCGAAAACTGGAATTTAGATCCAGCCTCCAGCATCCTAGGATGAAATAACTTGCGCAGTAGATTACGCCTTTCCCCCTGAATGCCGCGCTGGACAAGCCAATTCACGCCACGCTCGAAATACAAAAGAATCGTACGATTCCTCCCTTTTTTGCTTTCTTTCCCGCCATTCCGATGTAGAATTCCCGCCTTGGTAGGTGGCCATGCGATTCGCTTGCCCGGCTCTGACCCCTCGTCCCACGTTCCGTTCCCTGTTACTTCTGTCGGCCTGTCTCTTCCCTCTGATTCTTTCTTCGCCACCGGCCAGTGCGCAAGGCAGGACGCACGACGCACCATCAATTCAGTCTTCGGAAGACACATCCTCCGACGACACCTACGACATCGACCAGAAGAAATCAGACAAGTACGACATCAACCGCATTGGCCAGCGCGGCATTGGACACGGCTTCAACCTCTACTCGCAGAAACGCGAGCAGGAACTCGGACGCAGCCTCGCCTCCGCGTTCGACCACAATACAAAGGTCGTGAAAGACGAACTCGTCAACGACTACGTCAACCGCATCGCTCAAAAGATCGTAGGCAACTCCGACGCCGACGTTCCGTTCACCATCAAAATCATCGACTCCGGCGACATCCCCCGCGCTTACGGACTTCCCGGCGGATTCCTCTACGTCGACAGCGCCCTCATCCTCGCCTCCGAAGGCGAAGCCGAACTGGCCACCATCATGGCCCACGAGATCGCACACGTCGCCGCCCGTCACGCCACCCGCGCGATGAGTCGCAAGCAGATGATGCACATCGTGAACTCTGTGGCCTTCATGACCGGCCCAGTTGGCGCAGGCGCCGCCGATGTTGGTGGATTCGCCGGGCCGCTTTCCCTGAAGAAATTCAGCCGCGATGCCGAGTACGAAGCCGACCTCCTCGGCATTGAGTACGCTTACGCCTCCGGATACGATCCCCAGGCAATGATGGGGGCTCTGGAAAAACTGCACGCTCTGGAGCTGAAGAGAGATGCGAATCTGGCGAAGATCCCCGGCTATCGCCTCGCCAGCAGCCTGCCTTTCCACAGCAAGATAGCGCGAGGCCTTGCGAATTATCCTCTGACGGAAGAAAGAATTCAGCGCCTCCATTCAGAAATCGCGCACTTCCTGCCCAGCCGTAACGACTACGTTCTCGACACTGACGAATTTCAGGAAGTGAAATCGCGCCTGCTCGCCTACCACACGCCTGTCCTTCGCCATCACGGCGCCGGCGACGATGACAACAAAGGCCCAGTCCTGCGCCGCAACACCGACACAGGCCCTGACCCCGAAGTCCTCCAAACCTCAGCCGCCCCCTTAAATCAGATAACCCATTCGATGGTACGACGGGTTCCTTAGTGATACTTAGTGCCCTTAGTGGTTGAAGGGTTTGAGAGTACTGAAAAGAAAAAAGGCGCCGGGAAGGGTTCCGGCGCCATCGAGATGCGCTTCGCGGGATGCGTGGTCCGCGATGCGTTTGAAACGAAACTTATTTGCTCTCCGCCACCGACGGGCTTGCCCCGATGTCGCGGCGGTTGTTTGCGGCTGTCCGCGCTGCACGGGTCGACGGCTGGTTGACGGCCGCTGCTCCGTAGCGCTCCAGCAATACCGGAGCCATTGCGTTCTCGGCTTCTTTCACGAAGATCATCTTGTTCTCCGAAGCCATGTCGACGCGGACGAAATCTCCCAGCTTCACTTGCCCGGTAGCAACAAGATTCGCCAGCGGGAAGACCAGGTTCCGCTCGATCGCGCGCTTCAAGTGCCGCGCTCCATACCGCGGATCCGTGCCTTCCTTGAGCAGATAATCTTTCACCGGCTGCGTGCAGTTGAACACAAACTGGTTCGTGCCTGCAGCCATCAGCACCCGCTGCTGCACCATGCCCAGTTCGATATCCAGAATCTGCGACAGATGCTCATCCCGCAGCGTCTTGAACACCACGGTCTTATCGATGCGGTTCATGAACTCCGGCGTGAACTTACGCCGCGCCGCCTCGACTGCCGTCCGCTGAATCTTGTCGTCGAACGACTCATCGACCTCGACCGCTTTCGGCGCAAATCCGAATCCGCCATCCACCAGGCTCGTCATCTCCGACGCGCCCAGGTTCGAAGTCATGATGATGATGCACTGCGACAGGTCCACGCGCCGGTTATCGCCCAGCGTCAGCGTCGCCTTGTCGAGGATCCCCAGCAGCAGTTGCCACAACGAATCCGACGCCTTCTCAATCTCGTCAAACAGCAGGATCGACAGCTTCAGCTTCTCGGTGAACCACTGGTTCAGCGCTTCCTGCGTCAGCAAGGGATGCGTCTCGCGATGTCCCAAATATCCCGGAGGCGAACCGATCAGCTTCGCAATCTCATGCGAATGCTGGAACTCCGCGCAATCGATCTTGATGCAGGCGCGCGCGTCTCCAAACAGCGCCTCGGCCATCGCTTCCACCACCCGCGTCTTTCCAGATCCAGTCGGCCCCAGGAATAGCAGGTTCCCCACCGGACGTCCCGGCGCATTCAGCCCCGCCAGAAACATCTGGTAGATCTGTACGACTTTCTCGACAGCCTGGTCCTGCCCCACAATGCGGCGCCGCAGGGCGGTTTCAAACTCTCCTGCATCGTTGCTGCGACGGTTCGGATCGAGCACTGTTGCCAGGTTCGTTCTCATAAGATCGTTGCCCAGTCTACCGGACATTTTCCCTTTCGGCCGTTATCTTCGGCTCTCTTCTATTCCTTGCCGGATTTGATAGGCCAATCACCGTGTTTTCAACCTATCGTCTGGAAGTTCCCCATCCCTCCAGCGCGTCCGACGTTCTATGAATAAGCAACCCTCTGGCCACGTCCTACAGTGCCAGACCATTCGACGAAAGTGCCCTATCTCCTACGCATTTAGCGCACCGCCCCCGAAAATCCTCAGGCCTCGGACCGCACCCTGCCGCAGCATAAGCGAAAACCTTTGCACCATCGCGGAAGGAACATATACCACCAAACCCCTTGCGGAAAATCTGTGAACAACGGGCTGACAGCAGAAAGTCGAAAGCTGATAGCCGGCTAGCCGAAAGCCCACATCCCAAAGCCCACTCGTGCGCGTCCCCACGTAACTAGCGACCCCTCAATCTGAAAGCTACGATCGCCTCAGGTAGGGGGAGGATCGCTTGCGTCACTCGTCTTTTCGCATCGTTGCGGGAGTTTCTTGTCTTCTTTTCGGGGCTGCAGCCTGGGAGCTCGCTCCTCACTCATCCTCCGAATTCACCGCGCAGGCGCAGACCGCCAAGCCCGCTGTCGTGTCCTCGCAGTCGGCCGCGCAACTGAAGTCCGTCAGCGATGTCGGATCCGCCAAGCTTTCGATTCCCGATCCCCGCCCAACGTTGCCTCCGGGCACGGAGCTCTATACGGCCAAGCGCGGCGAAGCCATTCCGACGATCGCCCGCCACTACTTGGGCAAGACGTCCTACCTGACATCCTCCGAGCTGGCCGACGCCATCCGGAGCGCGAACCACAAGTCCGACTCCAGCAACATCCTCAAGGCGAACGAGAACATCCTGATCCCCGGAATCCTCTCCGCCCCGGTCACTGCAAAGACGATTCCCGTTCCCAAGGATTTTGAAGTCCGCGCCATCTACCTGACCGGCGTGATGGCCGCCAGCGATCACGGGCTCCGCATCGTCAAGCATTGGCGCGAAGTAGGCGGCAACGCCGTCGTTTTCGATATCAAGGACTCCGACGGAAGCGTCAACATCCCCTTCGAGCACCCGCTGCTCGGGGAGCACAAGGTTTACATCCACGACGTGCCCAAGCTCGTGCACTTCCTGCACGAGCAGCACATGCACGCCATCGCCCGCATCGCCATGTTCCGCGACGAGCGCCTGGTCGTGACCCATCCCGAACTGGCCATCCAGTCGCGCAAGAATCACACCGCGTGGCGCGAGAACGGCAAGCTCGTCTGGACCGATCCTTCGAACCCCAAGGTTCAGGACTATGACATTGCCCTCGCCAAGCACGTAGCCCAGCTCGGCGTGGATGAAATCCAGTTCGACTACGTCCGCTTCCCCGCCGAAGGCGACCAGAAAGACGCCCAGTTCGCATACCAAAACGGCCAGCCGGATCCTGAAAACGAGAAGAATGAAGAAAAGACCAATGTCGTCGCAAACAAAAGTAATGTCATCCTGACGACGGCGCAAGCCTCGGAGGGACCCTACGACAGTCTCCAGCGAAATTGCAGCCAACAGGATCGCAACCAGCCTCGAAACCTGCACACAAAACTGCCCGAAGCCTAAAGCCCGAAGCCCATGGCCCCCAGCGCGCCGACGTCATCGCCGGCTTCCTGAAAAAGGCCTACGGCGAACTCCATCCCACGGGCGTTCTGCTCAGCCTGGACGTCTTCGGAGTCATGGCCTGGCAACGTCCGGTCGACCTCTCGCACACCGGACAAGACATCGTCCAGATGGCCCGCTACTGCGACGTTCTTAGCCCGATGATCTACCCCTCGCACTTCTTCGGCATGGACAACATCGCGCACCCCGGCGACGAGCCTGCGCACTTCATCGGCGAATCGATGGACCGCTTCGAGCTCATCACCAAGGGCAGCGGCGTCGTCATCCGCCCCTGGCTGCAAGCCTTCCGCTGGCGCACCAAGACCTATTCCCCCGAATACATAAAGATCCAGGTGGAAACGTCGAAGTCCAAGGGCGGAGTCGGATTCTTGTTCTGGAACGCCGCCAACGATTACTCGAAGCCCTACGAGGCGATGCCAGAAATGAAATCCGCCAACAAGGGATCAAAAGACAATCCCAAATACTTCCGCGGAGACGAGCAGCCGGTCCCAACAATCCAGGCAGCCCTGCAACCCCTGAAGTAGCACGAACCATGTGGGGACAGCCGCATTCGTCCGTCCAGCGGCCCAGAAGAACCGGGCCGCACTTTTTTTGTCATGCCGAGTCAAGATGCAGGGTGTCCCCAGTGAATTCTCTTTCGCCCCTCCGGGGCTGCTCCTCTCTTTTTGCACTTACTCACCGCTAGCGCCGTGGGCTGTATTCTTTCGCTCCTTCGGAGCTGTGTTCAGGCTTACGGACGGCTTTCTCTTTGTGGGATCGGCTGGCCGGGCTTGCGTTGGGGCTGCGTCTTTCTTGAAGTTGTGGGGCGGGACTGAGCCGGATTGCGGGGGGAGTGCGCTGCGGACCGGTACGGCTGGTCCGCCTGTACGGACGAATGCGTCCGTACCTACATTTTTCGTGGCGGTGCTTGAACAGCCGGGGGCGCCTGTTCCCACATTGTGCCGGCCGCTTCGCGCCTGTTGCTCCTGTCATTGATTCCGCTGCGCGGGTCAGCCTGGCGCGGATGTCGGCTTGGCGGTCTTGTTCTTGATGGAGTGTTGCCAGATTTCTTTGCTCTCTGGCTGAGCGGGTTCTTGCCGGCGGGATCGATGCACTCGGCGGTAATTCATCTTCTAGCTGCTGCTCTGCTTGTGGTTGCAGTTCTACTTCTGATGGCGTCTCCACAGCGGCTTTGCCGCTGGGGCGGACGAATGCGTCCGCCCCTACATTGGCGGCGGCGTATTCGGGGATTTCTCTTACTGTGTCTCCGGCGTGGATGTCGAACTTTACGCGGCGGGCGTTCTTCACTGCTATGTGCAGGGCGCGGAGGATCAATTCGGCGCGCTTGAGGTCGATGGTGTTGCGCATGAGCGCGTTGATGACTTCCATCAACGAGGACTGGATCGACTCTTCGTCCTCGAGAATGGCGATGGGGTGAAGGCGCGATTGCGGCGGTTTGCGAACACCGCGGTGAGCATGCTGGTGGAAGTAGCAGAATTGCTCGCCGCGAAGAGGGGCAGAGCCGCAGCGAACTCCGGTGACTTTGATATGAGTGCAGGTGGTGAATGTAGGCATAGAAATCCTGTTCAGTATTTTTTGATAGTGAGTACGTAAAATATTGGCTTCGTTGGAGTTAGGCGCGGAGGAGATGACCATGTCCGCGTAAAATTTTGGAAACAAAGGGTTTGTAAGCAAAATATTGCGAACAAAGGAGTTAACGGAATCTTTGGGGAGCGGGGTCAGCTTCGATTCGGGAATCCAGGGTTCGAGTGGGGCGGGCTTCCGGCTCTCGGCTGTCGGCTTCCGGTTTGCGGCGTCCGACTCTTGGGTGGGGTCTTGCGGGTGCATGATCCCAATGTGGACTTTTTGAAAGCTTCGAGTAAAGGTTATGCGTCACAAGAATGGGATTTATTTTTGTGGAAAACTTTGGGAGGGCGGAATCTGGATCGTGAGGTTCGCGGTTCCCACCCTTCGAAAGGCGCGAAGGGTGGGGCAGCCGATTCCGACCTTTGAGACTTGTCGCCTGAGGGCTTCGGTTGGGAGCGAAGAACTCCCGAGACACGTTCGCGCGCACGCAAAGTCGGAGGGATCCTTCGCTTCGTTCAGGATGACATGGCGTTTGGCGGTTTCGACTCTCCCCATTCAAGCCAAAATCGGGCTTGAGTGGGCCACCCGACCAGCCCATCCATCCAAAACGTGCCGGCGCAGGAAAGAGGGCACTACAAACTTGTGGAGCGGACGCCCCCGTCCGCTGCCTTTGACTTTTGCGGGCGGGGCGCCGCCGCACCACAGGGTGCGCTAACCGTCCCTGCCGGCTCAAAGCCGCGAATTCGCGTCGGATATAATGGTGTGTGACGTGGGTTGGGTTCACCCTCGCTCCCCTGCTGACGGATTGATTCCGCCGCGTTGCGCACTTCACCTTCGAAGGAGTTCGGATGGCGATCCAAAAGACCGACAAGATCTGGCATAACGGCAAGCTCATCAATTGGGACGAGGCGACGCTCCACGTCATGTCGCACGTTGTTCATTACGGCTCTTCGGTCTTCGAGGGCATTCGATGCTATGACCTGCCTAGCGGCCCGGCGATCTTCCGCGCCGTCGAGCACATGCAGCGGCTCACGGATTCAGCCAAGGTCTATCGCATGGACCTTCCTTTCACCCGCGACGAACTGGTGCAGGCCATGGTTGAGACGGTCGGCCACAACGGCGCGTTTCCGTGCTACATCCGCCCGGTGGTGTTTCGCGGATACGGCGATGCCGGGGTGAATCCTCTGAACTGCCCGGTTGAGGTTTACATCTGCAATTATCCGTGGGGAAAGTACCTGGGCGGGGAGAGCGAAGGCTGCGACGTGTGCGTTTCGTCGTGGACGCGGCTGGCTCCGAACACGCTGCCGGCCATGGCCAAGGCGGGCGCGAACTACATGAACTCGCAGCTCATCAAGATGGAAGCGATCGCGAACGGCTACGTGGAAGGGATCGCACTCGATGCGGGCGGGTTCGTCAGCGAAGGCTCGGGCGAGAATATTTTCCTGGTGCATCGCGACAAGCTGATCACGGCTCCGCTGGGCAGCTCGGTGCTGCCGGGGATCACGCGCGACTCGGTGCTCCAGATCGCGCGCGACATGAATATTCCGATTGTCGAGCAGATGATTCCGCGCGAGATGCTTTACATCGCCGACGAGGTGTTCTTCACAGGCACCGCGGCGGAGGTTACGCCGGTCCGCTCGATCGACAAGATCAAGGTGGGCAACGGGACGATGGGTCCGATCACGAAGACACTGCAGAAGGAGTTCTACGCCATCGTGCGCGGGGAGAAGACGGATCGCCACGGATGGCTGACACCGGTGCCGGTGCGCAGCAAACAGCCGGTCGGCGTATAATTCGACACGTCAATTCGAGCCGGGGGCGCCGCTTTCCAGAGCAGCGCCCCTTTCGACTTCTCAGCCCGGAATCTTCTCAGTCCGGAGTCAGCAACCGACCGATCGTTACGAAGGAGAAAATATGTCCCAGCAAGGTCCAACTCCAGATTTCGTTCTCGGCCTTCGAGCCATGATGCTGGACGGCATCGCGCGCGAAGCAGAGATCACCAAGAAGGTCATCGCAGCCGTTCCCGACGACAAGTCGGAGTACCGGCCGGATCCGAAGGCGCGCACGGCAAGAGAGCTGTCGTGGCATCTCGCCAACACCGACGTGCAGTTTCTCGACGGCATCGCAGACCTGACGTTCAAGATGGATAACCCCGAGCAGAAGCCGCAGACGTCGGCGGAAATCGTGGCGTGGTATGACGAGAACATGAAGCGCGGCATCGAGCGCGTGTCGACCATGTCGCTCGAGCAGTTGCTGACGCCCGTCAGTTTCTTCGGGGTGTTCAATTTTCCGGCGGTGTACTATCTCGGCTTTTTGAACAATCACAGCATCCATCACCGCGGCGAGCTGGCAACGTATCTGCGGCCGATGGGATCGAAGGTTCCGTCGATTTATGGCGGAAGCTATGATGAGCCGTTCATGCCTCCGGTGGCGGAAGAGGCTGTCGCGTAGTTTGGAAGCAATTTTGCCGTGAGAGCCGCTCTGGTTGAGAGCGGCTTTTTTGTTGGCCGGGACGAGGCCGGGAAGGGATGGGACCGTCTGTTATAGTGTCGCGATTCACGATGTCGGAATCTATGAACAGCGGAATTGGCGGCGGGGCAGAACTCCCGCGAAAACTCGGGCTGGTTGACGCACTGTCGATCGTGATCGGGATTGTGATCGGGGGCGGAATTTTTCTTGTCCCGAACCTGATTGCGCGGGAGTTGAAGACGTCGGCGGCGACCATGCTGGTTTGGGTGGTGGCGGGCGTGATCTCGTTCTTCGGCGCGCTGGCTTGCGCGGAGTTGGGGACCTCGATTCCATCGACTGGCGGGCAATATGTTTTTCTGCGCGAGGCCTATGGACCGCTGGTTGGATTTCTGTGCGGATGGTCGATGTTTACGGTGGCGCGCACGGCGCAGGTGGCGTGGCTTGCGGTCACGATGGCGCTCTACATTTCGTATTTTGTCCCGCTGTCGAATCTGACGTCGAAGATGCTTGCGGTTGGAGCGATTGTCGTAGTCACGGCGATCAACTATCGCGGGGTGAAGGCGGGAGCGGCGGTGCAGAAGGGGTTCACGCTCGCCAAGGTGGCTGGGCTGCTCATCATTATTGGAAGCGCATTCTTCTGGGGCAGCAAAGCGGCACCGGCGCCGGTTGCGGCGGGCACTGCATTTTCATTCAGCAGCTTCGGGGTCGCGCTCATTGCGTCGTTGCTGGCGTATGACGGATGGGTGCAGGTGAGCTTCGTGGCGGGGGAGATACGGAATCCGCGCCGGAACGTCTTGCTTGCGCTGGCGCTCGGAGAGCTGGCGGTGGTCGCGATTTATCTGCTGGCGAACCTGGCTTACTTGCACGTGTTGCCGATTGCGGACATCGCGGCGAGCGAGCATGTCGGGGCGACACTGGCGGAGCGCGTGCTTGGGCCGCGCGGCGGAGGCGTGGTCTCGCTGATCATCCTGATGTCGATCATTGGTGCGCTGAATGGATGCTTCCTGACGAGCCCGCGAATTTATTTTGCGCAGGCCAAAGATGGGCTGTTCTTCCGGAAGTTTGCGGAGGTGCATCCGCGCTACCAGACTCCAAGCTTTGCGATTCTTGTGCAGGGCATTTGGGCCGTTGTGCTGATCGTGACCGGCTCGTATGAGACGTTGATCAGCTATGCGATGTTCGCGACGTGGTTGTCGTACGGGCTCATGGTGGCGGGAGTGATTGTGTTGCGGTACAAGCGTCCGGAACTGGCGCGTCCTTACCGGGTGTGGGGATACCCGGTGACGCCGCTGCTGTTTGTGGGGACGACTGCATGGCTGCTGGTGAACATGCTGATCACCCGCCCGGGGCCGTCACTGATCGGGCTGCTGCTGATTGCGACGGGAATTCCGATTTATTTCGTTTGGTCTCGGGGGAATGTGGCGAAGGCTATGACTGTGGCGGACGAGGGGCCCTAGCGGAGTGATCGACGGCCCTCAGCGGCCAAAGCCGCGATTCATTAGCGGGCTTTTGCGTCGCGGCTTCATGCCGTGTTGTTGAAACCGTCGATCCCGTTTGCGGTTGCTTCCCTACTCTGCGGGCTTTTCAAGACTTGATCCCGGTTACAGCCTTTCAAGGTTTGCTCGACATCTTGGTGCTGGGGCAGAGACCCTTCGCATTCTTCGATTCTCCACAAGGTTGCGGGCGGGGGCGCCCGCGCCACAGCCGGCGCTACCTCAACCTTTCGGGCGTGTCCTATCTCGCGGGCGAGGTCAATTACCTAGGTCATCTTGGGCGCGGTGACGATTCGGGCGATCATGCAGAAGAGACTGACTGAGGGGCCGCATTTCAGGCTTCCAGGGGAAGAATCTGCATGAACATTGATGATCTGCTGCGAATAGCGACGGAACGGCGAGCCAGCGACTTGCATTTGAAGGTGGGGAACTATCCGCACCTGCGCATTGACGGCGAACTGGTGCCGTTGACCGATCAGCCACGCATCAGCGCGGAAGACATGTTGAACATGGCGTTCAGCATGATGTCGGCGCGGCAGAAGCAGAAATTCAAAGAGACCACGGAAATCGATATGGCCTACGGCGTCGCCGGACTCGGCCGCTTCCGTGTGAACATCTTCCAGCAGCGCGGGAACGTGGGACTGGTGCTCCGAGTCATTCCTACGAAGATCCGCGCATTGGACGAATTATTCCTGCCCAAGGTGGTGGAGCAGATTTGCGACATGCCACGCGGGCTGGTGCTGGTGACCGGAGTGACCGGTTCCGGTAAGTCGACGACGCTGGCTGCGATGGTGGACCGCGTAAACTCGTCGCGAGCGGAACATATCGTCACGATTGAAGACCCGATCGAATTCCTGCACCGCGACAAGAAAGGCTACGTCAACCAGCGCGAGATTGGCGTGGACACTCCGTCGTTCGGCGCGGCGTTGCGAGCTTCCCTGCGTCAGGATCCGGACGTCATCCTGGTCGGCGAAATGCGAGACCTGGAAACGATCTCGACGGCGTTGCACGCAGCGGAAACCGGCCACATGGTGTTCTCGACGCTGCACACGCTGGACGCAGTCGAAACCATCAACCGTGTCATTTCCATTTTCCCTCCGCCGGAACAAAAACAGATTCGTATGCAGTTGGCGGCCGTGATGCGCGCCATCGTCAGCCAACGGCTGGTTCGCCGCTGCGACTCCGAGGGGCGCGTGCCGGCGGTCGAGGTCATGATCAACACCGCTTACATCCGCGAGTGCGTGCTGGTGCCGGAAAAGACGCGGTCGATTCGCGATGCGATCTCGGCGGGTACGTCGCAGTACGGCATGCAGACGTTCGATCAGTCGTTGTGGGATCTGTTCCAGGCGGGCTTGATCAACTACGAGACGGCGCTGGAGAACGCTTCCAACTCCGACGACTTCAAACTCCGAATGCAGGGTATTGCTTCGACGGCCGACATCTCGCGGCAGTCTATGCAGTCCACAGGATTCAGCGGGCGGTAGTTCTCGCGGTCCAGCTACATTTTTTCTTTCGGGCGCGTCTTGGCTGACGCGCCTTTTCCTTTTTGGCTGCGAGCAAACTTCTTCAACCACAAAGGACACTAAGTTTCACTAGGGAACCCCTTCCACGAGATTCTTCCTCTCTGTTCTGCTGCAGATCTGTTCATTTGCGTTATCGTTAGCGCATGGCGTTCTCGCGTCCCAAGCGTCGGCAGTATTCCGAGGAGGAGATGTACGAGTATGCCGTGGGGGCGTTGGCGCGGCGCATGCGGACTGTCGCTGAGTTGAAAAGGCTGATGCGGGCGCGGGTGGAAGAGCCAGAATCGGAATACGCGGAGACGCTGGTCGAACTGGTCATCCGGCGGCTCAAGGACCAGGGATATCTGAATGACTCGAAGTATGCGGCGTACTACTCTTCGATGCGGCGCGACAATCAAAAAGTGGGACGCATGCGTGTAATTACGGAGTTGAAGACGCGTGGCGTCCATGCGTCCGTGATCGAGAAGGCGATCGAAGATACGTATGTCGGGGTGAACGAAGAGAAGCAGGCCCGGGAGTATCTGCGTAAAAAGAGGCTGGAGAAACCAAAGGATCAGAAACAGACTGCGCGTATCTTTCGTCAGCTCGCACGGGCGGGGTTTGGGATGAAGACGATCTTCACGATTTTGAAGAAATGGGACGTAGACGACGAGACGCTGAGCGCGTTGGAAGAGGAACCTTCTTGACATCGAACAATTACCGTCCGAGCCCGGTGGATACGTCGCGGGTACGTTTGCCGCACGAGGTGGAAGATCTGAAGGAAACGCTTGCCCGGAATACGCATGAAACCTGGGCACGACAGCGGCTGGCCGACGGATGGCGATGGGGAGCGGTGCGGGATGATTCCCAGAAACTGCATCCGTGCCTGATTGCGTATGAGGAGTTGCCGGAATCCGAAAAAGAGTACGACCGTGTGACCGCGATGGAGACATTAAAGACGATCGTGGGGCTGGGATTTCGGATTTCACGAACTTGAGAGGCAAAATTTGCGTTCGTGCCGGGGATGCTTCATACTTTCGCACGAATTTCCGTCCACATTGCAAGGAGGAAGATATGAAAGTGAAGGTAACGGGGATTGTTGTGTTTGCTCTGCTGATGATGGTCCCGTTGGCGTTCTCGCAGGATTCCAGCACGGACAAAAAGGGCGCCGCCACCGAAGTGAAAGACGCGTCGAAGAGTGCCGCAAAGGGTACTGAGAAGGGCGCGAAGACGGCTGCGAAGGAGACCGACAAGGCCGCAAAGAAGACGGGACACGTCACCAAGGACGCCGCGAAAGACACGGAAAAGGGCGCAAAGACAGCGACGAAGGATACCGAGAAAGCTGCCGACAAGACGGGCAAGGGCGTCAAGAAGGGCGTAAAGAGTATCGGACACGGGGTCAAGAAGGGCACAGACAAGACGGTCGATGCGGTGAAGTAGGATTTCTACTAGCGAGATTCACGGGGCTTACGCCCCGTTTTTTTTGCCGCG
Source organism: uncultured Acidobacteriota bacterium (assembly GCA_963820895.1). Classification (GTDB taxonomy): domain Bacteria; phylum Acidobacteriota; class Terriglobia; order Terriglobales; family Acidobacteriaceae; genus Sulfotelmatobacter. The sequence continues at coordinate 148,071 of CAWGBW010000004.1, read as the reverse complement.
GCACTCTGGGGCCGCGGTCTGCTCTACAACAATTACCGAAAGCCGGCATCCGTCGAACAAACGCTCGCTTGCTCGCGGGGCGGACGAATGCGTCCGCCCCTACATGGGCTGTTGTGCGTCTGATTGTATATGTCGTTTAGAATTGGGTATTCATGCTCACAGGCTCGCAAATTCGCAGAAAATTCCTGGACTTCTTTGTAGAGAAGGGACACAAGGAAGTGCACTCATCCTCGCTGGTTCCGGCGAACGATCCTACGCTGCTGTTTACCAATGCGGGGATGAACCAGTTCAAAGACGTGTTTCTCGGACTCGAGAAGCGCGATTATGCGCGGGCAACGACGTCGCAGAAGTGTGTGCGCGCGGGCGGGAAAGCATAACGATCTCGAGAACGTCGGGTTCACCAACCGGCATCACACATTTTTCGAGATGCTGGGGAATTTTTCCTTCGGCGATTACTTCAAGAAAGATGCAATCGCTTACGCGTGGGAGCTGATCACGTCGCCTGCGTGGTTCGGAATTTCGAAGGACAAGTTGTACGTGACGATCTTCAAGGGCGAGAACGGCGTGGAACGCGATGCCGAAGCGTATGACCTGTGGGCCGGACAGGGCATTCCCAAGAACCGAATCTACGAAATGGGGATGAAGGACAACTTCTGGCAGATGGGCGATACCGGTCCGTGCGGCCCGTGCAGCGAAATTCACTACGACATGGGCGTCGCGGCGTCGGACCAGGGACACACGGACTGCGAGTTCGGATGTGAATGCGGGCGGTACGTAGAAATCTGGAATCTAGTCTTCATGCAGTTTGACCGGGACTCATCGGGAAAACTGACCCCGCTGCCGAAGCCATCGATTGATACCGGGATGGGGCTGGAGCGTTTGGCGTGCGTGCTGCAGGGAGTGATTTCGAATTACGACACGGATCTGTTTACGCCACTGACCAAGAGGGCGGCGGAGTTGACTGGGGCTGGGAAAAGAGCCGAGCCTCGCTCGGCTGGACAGCCGGGGGCGGCTGTCCCCACTCAGGCATCGCATAAGTCGGCGGCTTCGCTCCGTGTCATCGCGGATCATTCGCGGGCGGCTACGTTTCTGATTTCGGATGGAGTGCTGCCTTCCAATGAAGGGCGCGGGTATGTGCTGCGGAAGATTATCCGGCGAGCGATTACGCATGGGCGGTTGGTGGGCCAGACGAAGCCATTCCTGTACCAGATGATTTATGCGGTGCGGGATCTGATGCAGGATGCGTATCCGGAGCTGAATGAGAGTGCCGACCGTGTCTCGAAGGCGGTCCAGGTGGAGGAGACGCGGTTCGCTCACACGATGGATGTGGGGCTGGAGAAGCTTGAGACCCTGCTGAAAAACAGCAGCGAAAGGCTCGCGGGCGACGAGGCATTCAAACTGTATGACACGTTCGGCATGCCACTCGACTTCATGCAGGATGCGGCGCGCGATCAGGGGATTGAGTTCGATCGCGCAGGTTTCGACCACGCGATGGATGAGCAGAAAACTCGGGCACGCGCTTCGTGGAAGGGCGCGGCGAAGCAGACGGCGAATCCGGCGTACCAGCAGTTGCCGAAATCGGAGTTCGAGGGATACCGGCAGACGCGGTCGGAAGGCTGCGAAGTGCTGGCCATCATTCACAATGGCCAAGGCGTCGGTGAGTTAAAGGCTGGCGAAGAGGGGGAGGTCATCCTGGATCACACGCCGTTCTACGCGGAGGCAGGCGGACAGGTGGGGGATCGCGGATGGTTTTATTCCGACGATCACAACACTGTCGTTGCCGATGTGAAGGGGTGCTACTACCCGATCCAGGGAGTGCGAGCGCATCAGGTGGTTGCGAAGTCCACACTCAAGGTTGGGAACAAGGTCGATGCTGTCGTTAATACTGAGGTTCGCGACGCGACGATGCGAAATCATACTGCGACGCATTTGCTGCATGCAGGCTTGCGCGAGGTGCTGGGCAAGCACGTGAAGCAGGCGGGATCACTGGTCGCGCCGGGGCATCTGCGATTTGATTTTTCGCATTTCACGGCTGTCGCCGACGAAGAGTTACAGGACATTGAAGACATCATTAACAAGGAAGTGCTGCGCAACCGGAAGGTAGAGACGATTGCGGACGTGCCGATCGATGTAGCGGTGAATGAGTATCACGCGATGGCGTTGTTCGGCGAGAAGTATGGCGACAAGGTGCGCGTGGTCAAGATCGGGGATTTCTCGACCGAGCTTTGCGGCGGGACGCACACCGGAGCGACCGGCGAGATCGGGTTGATCAAGATTTTGAAGGAAGGCAGTGTGTCTTCGGGAGTGCGACGCGTTGAGGCGATCACCGGCGAGGGATCTTTACATCACTTTCGGAAGGATCATCAACTGGAGAACGTTGTGTCTGCGTTCGCATCTCCCACCTTTGCGCAAAAACCGCGGAAGGATGGGGCATTCGCTTCGGAGTTAACGTCCGACAATAATAAGTCTTTCTCTCCGGCTGACGCGTTGAAGGCTGAGCTTGATAAAAAAGATTCCGAGATCAAGCGACTGACGCGCGAACTGGATCAGGTGCGGATGAAGTCGGCTTCGTCTTCGACGGCAAATGTTGGGGAGAAGATCCGCGAAGTAAAAGGCGTGAAAGTGCTCGCGCATCGCGTTGACAATCTGGAGCGCGCTCAACTGCGAACGCTTGTCGATCAACTGCGGGACAAAGTCGGGTCGGGCGTGGTGGTGCTCGGTTCAGCGTCGAATGGCAATGTTTCGTTGATCGTGGGCGTGACGAAAGATCTGACATCACGCGTGCAGGCGGGTAAGGTGATCGGACCGGTGGCGCAGAAGGTGGGCGGCAAGGGCGGTGGGCGTCCCGATCTCGCGGAAGCCGGGGGCAAGGATGCGTCCGCGCTGGATGCCGCGCTGGACGGGGCTTACGGCGTAGTGGAGGGGTTGCTGGCGTGACAGAGGAAAGATCACTCAGCGAGCGGACCTATTTCGTCGAGCACAAGGGCCAGTCTGTCTTTGTAATCGACTTCAGCGGCTGCACTGCCAAAGAGATATTGTTGCTGCTTGATCAGGTGCAGGGTGACGTGACCGGGCACGAACCGGGATCGATGCTGGTGCTGACGGATTTTGCGGGAGCCGAGGTCGACAAAGACGTCGCGACCAAGATCAAGAAGGTGCTGGTGCTGGATCGTCCGTATGTGAAGCGGGCGGCGTGGATCGGGACCGAAAGTTTGCCTCACGTTTTCTACGAGAACTTCAAGAGCTTCTCGCAACGGGAACTGCCTCTCTTTAAAACTCGAGAAGAGGCGCTCGACTCGCTGGTTGCGGAATAGTAATCAGTACTCGGTACCCAGTGCTCGGTACTCAGGCTCGGTGCTTTTCTTTTGCCGGGTTAGCGCCGACTTTCTTTTGAGTGATATTCCAGCAGGTGTTTCGTCAGCAGGACCATTCCGAAGATTTGTGTCCACTCGGAGACGATGTTGCCGACGACTTGCCCCCACTTCGAGTTAGGCTCGCTGCGCGCGAAGAGCCAGATCCATCCGACGCCGGTGACTGCAAGAAAAATGGTTAACGAGTGGTCTTGCAGCACACGAAACAAAGGCGTCAGAAAATGATTGGGTGGCCTGCGGCTTTCGGCCGATCCGATCTCAAAAAAATATTTGGTGGCGATGACGGTGACGAAGAGGCCTGACCAGTCGGCGATGGCGTTGCCGAAGAACGATCCCAGATGCGTGTTGGGGTTCGAATGCGCATAGAGAACGATCCAGATGATGAGGACGCCGCCGCTCACAATGCTGAGCGAGTGATGATGCCAAAAAACTTTGCGTGATTTTTGCATGAGTGTTGGATGACGACAGCGTGATTCTGGCTGTTTCCCTCTCTCGCGGGCGAAGCGCCAGCGGCACTACGATGATCTCCGATAAGAACGGACGGGACTTCGGATGGCGGATCAACTTCTCCACTTCAGGGTAACGGGACCGGACATCGGATGCTTCATCTCGGTCCCCGTGCGCCTGGCTTCAAGATGAGCCGCTTTGAGTTGAAAGTACCATTTCGCAGGACGATCGGCGTCGTCGATAAGCATGAGATGCGGATTGTGCTTCAGTCCCTCGGACTGTAATTCCATGGTGCGGCGATCCTGCTCGACGAATTTTCCAAAAACGAATTTGAGCAGTTCGGGAACGAAGGGAACCCAGCGAAACAGGTTCCAGGCTGCGACGACGTCGATGCGGCATTGGTTGCGCGTGATGGGAGTGACCGTGGTCAGGCTCGAGAACCAGTATTTTCCAGCGCGAATGGTTTCGGTACGGATGTTGGGAAGCACGAAGTCGATGGTGGTGGTGATGGAGTCAGCGTTGGCGTAGAGGCGCAGAAGCTTGTAGGGCGCGGAGTTTGAGCTGGGCGTGTGCGTACTCATGCGAAAGCCGTTGGGAATCGGCTCGAAGTTCTTGCGCTTTTCGTGAATGCTGTGCTGCGTGCGCCACCACCATGCCTGGTGGACGAAAGGCCCATGAGCAGGGTCCATGAGGCCGATGATGCCGTGATCGATGCTGACCGGCATCTCCGCTTGTAAGTAGGCAAGCTTGTACTTCGAACTGAATTTTTCAATTTGCGGTGAAGGGTCTGGGGCTTCAGCGGGCTTGGTGAAGCCTGCGCCCGGCGGTCCGGGATCGGGGATGTAGACCCAGATAAAACCGTCCTGCTCTTCGCAGGGATAGCTGCCGGCATAGATGCGATCGAACTTCAAAGTTTGATCGGAAGTGAGCGAGGGGATGAGCTGACACTGTCCGTTGTGCACATCGAATTGCCAGCCGTGGTAAGGGCATTCGAGAGTCTCGCCGTCGAACTTGCCGCCGTTGAGCGGCATACCGCGGTGGGGGCAGGCGTCGCGAAGAGCGAAGGGGTGGCCCTGGCGATCACGACCGACGACGAGGGGAAACTCCAGCAACGTCGCCTTGTGAAGCTGATTGCGGTGAACGCGATCGGCCGGCAGGGCGCGATACCAGAAGTCGGTGAGCATCAGGGTATCGGTTGCCTGGCGTTGCGGAAGGTCAAGTTCGGGCATGGGCTAAGGGCCTATGCTAGCATCCGCTGGGCTTTGGGCGGGGAGAAAGGCATGCACCGCGGGAACTCGGTCCAAAGCAAAACCTTTTTCACTAAGGACATCAAGTTACGCGAAGGAGGAGAATTTACAGCCTCATGGAACTCATCGATAATTTTCGGCGGTTGACGGCGGTGCAGCGCAATACTTTCATCGCTTGTTTTCTGGGTTGGGCGCTGGACGCGTTTGATTTCTTTATCCTGACTTTCTGTATCAGCGCGCTGGCGACGCAGTTTCAGAGCAAGATCTCCGCGGTGACCGAAGCCGTTTTCATCACACTCGCGTTCCGGCCGGTGGGAGCTTTTTTGTTTGGAATGATGGCCGATCGATTCGGGCGCCGGGTGACGCTGATGGTCGACATCATTGCGTATTCGGTATTCGAACTGGCGTCAGCATTTGCGCCGTCGCTGAAGGTTTTCATCATCACGCGCGCGTTATTCGGGATTGCGATGGGCGGCGAATGGGGCGTGGGCGCGGCGCTGGCGTTTGAAACTCTGCCAGCGGAGAAGCGCGGATTCTTCTCTGGACTGCTGCAGGAAGGGTATGTGGTTGGCTTTTTAATGGCCGCCCTGGTTTACGGGACGGTGTTTGAGTTCGTGGGATGGCGAGGCATGTTCGTGATAGGAGCGCTGCCCGCGCTGCTTGTCATTTATATCCGGACGAAGGTGGATGAATCGCCGGCGTGGTTGGAAGGCAGAGTTTCGAAGAATCAGGAGCGGCGACTGGGAAAAGATATTCTCAAATTCATTGGACCGTTTGCTCTGATGACAGTGTTGATGTTCGCGTTTAATTCCTTCAGCCATGGGACGCAGGATCTGTATCCGACATTTTTGACGAAGGAACATCACTTTGCACCGAAGACAGTTATGTTTATCGCGGTGGTGGCGAACATGGGCGCGCTGCTGGGAGGAGTTGTCTTCGGAACCTGGTCGGAGAAGATCGGACGCCGGCGCGCGATACTAGTTGCCGCACTGCTTTCGATTCCGGTGATACCGCTGTGGGCGTATTCGCATGCGATCCCGATGCTGGCTCTCGGCGGATTTCTCATGCAGTTCATGGTGCAGGGAGCGTGGGGAGTTATTCCGGCGCATCTCAACGAGTTGTCGCCGTCATCGGTGCGGGGAACGTTTCCTGGCTTCGCATATCAACTCGGGAACTTACTGTCATCCAAGAACGCCGTGTTGCAAGCGAAGGTGGCGGAACAACGTTATGGAGGGAGTTATCCGCCAGTATTGGCGTGGAGTGTCTTATTGGTGGCCGGATTTCTGGCCGTAGTCGCGATGATCGGAGGGGAGCGGCGCGGGGCGGACCTCTCAAAAACGACGTAGGGAAGAATCGATTTTCTAAAGGGTGTGCAAGAAGTAGCACACTCGTGTATGGCACGAACGGAGGATTGTCACCCCTATAGGCGTGTGTTAAGTTTGAGTAAATCTCACGCCTTCGTCGAAGTAACTCAACAAGGTCCCAGCGTCACGAGCGGCAGAGCGCGTGTATTCAAGGCAGCGCCACAATGAAGGAAATCTCTATGGTTCCCGCAGCAACCGGTGAAACCGTCGATCGCGAAAATTTTGCCAACCGTAAGTTAATCCGTCCAACCCTAACGCGTCCTGAAAATCATGGTAATCACAGTGCAGCGCCGGCCCCGATGCAGGAACGGCGAGATCGCCCGGAACGGCATGAACGTCAGGAGCGAACGGATCGAGGAGAGCGTACCGATCGCGGAGAACGTTCCATGGGAAATGGTGGAAAAAAGGTCGCACCGCCGGAGCAGACCAACGCCGAGAATTTTTATTATCAGAAGCAGATGCAGTCACGGACACCGATGGTGATCGTGCTGCAAGACGGCGAAGAAGTTCACGGCATCATCGAATGGTACGACCGGAATTGCATCAAGGTGAACCGCGAACATGGCGGGCCGAACCTGATGATCTACAAGCCGGCGATCAAGTACATGTTTAAAGAGGGCGAGGATCAGAAGTAGGCTCGGTCGGGTTTATTGGTTTCGAGTTTCAAAGTCTCAATTTTTCAAAGTCTCAGAACGCCTCTGGCCTGGTTTCGATTGAGACCCCACCCTGCGGACATCGCGTAGGGTGGGCCACCCGCCTTCCTTTTTCCGCGTAAGGTTCCCACTTCTTCACGACTTTCTGATTCCACCTCTCTGCCTTTCAATCCGCTAGACTATTTCAGAGTCTGACATCTCCTCAGCCGGTGGAATTTCATGTCTTCTTTTTCAGCCGTATCCCGCAGAAAATTTTTGCAGACGGCCGCTGTCGCTTCGGCCGCTACCATGGTTCCCGGAGGACGGAAATCGTTCGCCTTCGGCGCGCCGGACGTAGAGCCTGACTGCCTGCAAGAGTTCGGGTATGGGGATGTCTCGCTCGACAGTCCCATGCACGAGCAGCAGCTTCAACAGACGCATCAACTTCTGATGTCACTGAGCGACGATAGCCTGCTCAAGCCCTTCCGGCTAATGATCGGGAAGGCTGCTCCCGGTGAAGAGCTTGGGGGCTGGTACCGATACGATCCGAACTATGACTGGCACACGTTCGACGCAGGATTCGCGCCCGCGGCGCCGTTCGGCCAGTGGGTTTCGGCGCTCGCGAGGGTGTATGCCATCACTGGTTCGCAGGCTGCCAAAGAGAGGGTGCTGCGCTTGAACCGCTTGTATGCGCAGGAGATCGACGGGCAGTTCTACGTCAACAATCGCTTCCCTGCCTATTGTTACGACAAGCTGGTGTGCGGATTGATGGACTCGCACAAATTCGTGGGCGATCCGGATGCGTGGTCCATTCTGGAGAAGACCACACAGATTGCCACGCCACACCTGCCGGGAAAAGCGATCGAGCATGGCAAGAGCTGGCGTCCGGGCACGGACGAGTCGTTCACATGGGACGAGTCTTACACGATGGCGGAGAATCTGTTCCTGGCCTACCAGAGGGGCGCGGGTGAAAAATATCGGGCCATGGGCGTGCAGTACCTGTATGACGAATTCTACGATCGGCTGGCGAATGGCGAGAACGATCTGGCGGGGCGCCACGCCTACAGCCATGTGAATTCACTGTGCTCGGCGATGCAGGCTTATATGACGCTGGGGAGCGAAAAACACCTGCGGGCCGCGAAGAATGGATTCGACATGCTCCATGCTCAAAGTTTCGCGACAGGCGGGTGGGGTCCGGATGAACTCTTGCGGAAAACGAATAGTCCCGATGTTTACGACAGCCTGACGAATTCGCACAGCAGCTTCGAAACGCCATGCGGGTCGTACGCCCACTTCAAGCTGACGCGGTACCTACTGCGCGTGACGCGGGATGCGCGTTATGGCGACAGCATGGAGCGGGTAATGTACAACACGATTCTCGGAGCGCTGCCGATGGAGGCGGATGGACGGACTTTCTATTACTCCGACTGCAACTTCCAGGGGAAGAAGGTTTATTCGTCGCATCGCTGGCCGTGCTGCTCGGGCACGATGCCGCAGGTTGCGGCGGACTATCGGATCAATACTTATTTGCGGGATCCGGGCGGCGTTTGGGTGAATCTCTATATTCCATCGACGGTGAGCTGGACGCAATTTGGAGCACAGGTAGCGCTGACGCAGAGGGGCGAGTATCCGTATCAGCCGCACGTGGAGTTTGAAGTGAAGGCGTCGAAGGCGTCGACGTTTGCGGTGAATCTGCGGATTCCGGCCTGGGCCGAGGGAGCGTCGATTGCGGTGAATGGAAAGCGACAGGCGGCTGCGCCGGGGACATTCGCGCGTGTCGAGCGCGAGTGGAAAAATGGAGACCGGGTTGAGTTGGAGCTTCCCCTCAAGATGCGGCTTGAGGCGATTGATGCGCAGCATGCGGATACAGTGGCGTTGTTGGCGGGTCCGCTGGTGTTATTTGGCGATCAGGTTCCGGGACTGACCCGGGCGCAGTTGTTGAGTGCGAAGAAGATGGTTCCGGGGTTGTGGCACGTTGGGCTTGGCAACGGGGTTATGAAGATGGTGTCGTGGACGGTGTTGGAGGATCAGCCGTATACGACGTATTTGCGGGTAGTTTAGGCCGGGGCTGAAGCCCCTTAATTTCTTCCCCCACCTTTACGCGGCTTTTTATTGGCCGCTCTTCCAGAATGTTCTTCGCCGTGTGTGATCGCTTGCTATTGCGTGACGGCAGGTGAGGAGCTTTTGGCGGGGCGCATCACGCGCTTTTTGCGCGCGACCCCGGACGAATGCGTCCGGGGCTACACGATTTGATTTAGAGCTTTGGGAGGACTATTCCCTTTTGGGATTGGTATTTGCCTTTGCGGTCGGCGTAACTGGTTTCACAGACTTCGTCGGACTCGAAGAAGATGATCTGGCAGAGGCCTTCATTCGCGTAAATGCGGGCGGGGAGCGGCGTCGTGTTTGAAATTTCCAGCGTGACGAAGCCTTCCCACTCGGGTTCGAATGGCGTGACGTTCACGATGATGCCGCAACGGGCGTAGGTGCTCTTGCCGACGCAGATGGTGAGCACGCTTCGCGGGATTTTGAAGTATTCGACAGAGCGCGCCAGCGCAAAGGAGTTGGGCGGCACGATGCAGATGTCGGTCTGCACCGTAACAAAAGACTTCTCGTCAAAGTGCTTTGGGTCGACGATTGACGAGTTCACGTTGGTAAAGATTTTGAATTCATCGGCCACGCGTAGGTCGTAGCCATAGGACGACAGCCCGTAGGAGATCACGCCATCGCGGACCTGCTTCTCGGAGAACGGGTTGATCATGTCGTGTTCTTTGGACATCTTGCGGATCCAGCGATCGCTCTTGAGCATGCAACTCCCCTAGGAGAATTTGGTAATTGGGAAATTTGGTGATTGAGTAATTGAATTTGGAAGCGAGCCTGTTTGCGCAATTCCCAAATCCCACAATTACTCAATTGTCTTTTGGCTGGTGTCAGCCAGTTTACGGGATAGATACTCGGGTTGACAATCTTACTTATCTCCCTTAGCATCAATAACTTGAAGGACCGAATCACGCTCTACCTGGGAGCCGCTTGTGATCAAGCTCGACATTATCAACGAAGTGGTGGCAAAAACCGGCATCACCAAGACCAAGGCTGAGCTGGCGGTGGAAACCGTTTTCGAGAGTATGAAAAAATCTCTCGCCGCGGGAAGCCGCATTGAACTGCGTGGATTTGGCGTGTTCAACGTACGACCGCGGAAGACCGGGATTGGTCGCAACCCTCGAACGGGTGCAGAGGTTTCGATCCCACCGGGACGAGCCGTGCGCTTCAAACCCGGCAAGGAATTGCAGTCGATCGACTAGGACTGCATTCGCCGGAGCGTAACGCACTTCACCTGTTACCTCGAACTCAAAAGCCCCACGCTACGAAACCCAATTGTCTCTAGCGGCTTAGGGCTGCGCGCTGGAACGCGATTTTGCGAAGCACAGGTTGTAGCTGCTTCGCCATCGGGACGAAGGCTTTTCTCCAGAGCTGGAACCAGTCCTTTTTCAAAACCATCGTCAGCGGTCCCGGATAGTGCACCGGATATGGGCAGAACTCTCCCTTGAATCGCGCCAGCGATCCGGGGCCCGGTCCCATGTTGTAGCGATGCGCTCCCAAGGAGTACATGTCGCGCATTGACCGCCAGTGCAGAAAGGCCGCGGAATGACGATGGTCGACGTCGAATGCCGCCAGCAGACAATGAGCGGTGGTGCGATCGCGGAACGCCAGCGTGCTTCCGACCGTCTTGCCCTCATGAGAGACCGTGTACAGGCGCGCACGATTGTGAAGCTGCGCTCCGCGCATCAGGTCGACATAAAACGACAAAGGCCGTTCGAGGCGGAATTGCTTGCGGCAGGCGCAATCGCGGTAGAGATGCCAGATCTTCTCCAACTCGGAGGGAGATTCGGTGCAATGAAACTGATATCCGGCTTCGAGGCCGCGGCGAATCTTGCGGCGGGCTTCGCGATCGAAGCTAGCAAGAGTTTCTTCTTCGCTCTCGTGCTGTTCGACGATGTAGTCCTGCGATACGACGGGATAATCCAGCAGGTAAGGAAAGGCGTCCAGATCAAGGGCGTCACCAGCGGTAGCCAACCCAGTGAGAATCTCGGGATCAGAATGGGTAAAGCGAAGGAACATGTATCCCTGATCGCGCGCCCAGTCGAGCAATTCGCTGTACACACTCCTCGGCAAAGCGATGTCGGGAGAGAGTGGGGCTGGCCCGCGAAATACCAGGCCAATCTTGGCGGGCCCGATTCCAAGCGTTAATACGGTCGCAAAGGCCAGCGGATCGCGTCCGGTTCCCCACACCAGGTAACGCGGGGTAATCCACATGCGGCGATAAGGCTCATTCCAGAATGGATACTGGTAGATGGAGGCGTCGGTCCTTGCGAGGACGTTGTTCCATGCCGGCAGGTCCTGCCTGCGCAGCTCGGACCATTCGGCATAAAGCGCCGCACTGGTCGAACGCACCTCGATCGCAGAAATCGGGGCAGCCAGACTCATGTGATAACCAGTTTTTGCGGAGGAGAGGTTCGTCGGTGGGGGTACGACTCACCGGCACGTTGGCATCAGGATTTGATTTGGGCTCCGTTCGGGAGTGGCGCTAAACAGGTTCCGAACGATGCTTCTCCTGAAGCCGAATGAGGGTATTTTAGGGCATCTTTGATACAGCTAAAATGGCCTATCGGTAATACCCCGGGGGTAATATTGCAAACCACTGCGCGCTAAATGGCAGGAACGACGCGGGTTCCGCAGGTTGGCACGGGCGTAGTAGCATCAAGAGATGGCGCGGCCTTGAGTTGTTTGGCCGCGAAAGTTGACTCATATTTCATGTCGGATTCCAGTCCTTCTATTCCTTCTTCAACGCTCGAGTACTACCAGGCACTGCCGCTGCCGGAGGGCACGCGTCCGCGAGAGCGCTACTGGCTGCACGGACTATTGCTGCTGGTGACTTGCTTCACCACGCTGGTGGTGGGAGCGCGCATGGAGTTCAATTTCTTGCATAACCTGGCTCCATTTGCCGCAGGGAACGAACTTATGCCGTTTTTTCCGCTGGAATGGATTTTGGCTCGGCCCTCGCGGCTGCTGCTGGGGATCCCATTTTCGGCGACGCTGCTGACAATCCTGCTCGCGCATGAGATGGGCCACTACTTGTATTGCCGCTACTACGGAGTGTGGGCGACACTTCCCTTCTTCATTCCGGCGCCGACGTTGATTGGGACGCTGGGCGCGGTCATTCGAATCAAGGGACAGATTCGGTCGCGGACGGCACTGTTTGATATCGGAATCGCAGGTCCGATCGCAGGATTCGTCGTGGCGATTGTGACCCTGGCAGTGGCACTGACTTTTTCCAAGCCGCTGGCACCGGGGCTGGGGCCGTCCGATCTGCGATTGGGATTTCCTGAGATCTTTTTGCTGGTGCATCAGGCACTGCGACAAGTTGTGCCAGGGTATGCGATCGCGGGCGTGCCGCTGAGCCGGGTCTACCTGCATCCGACGGCGATCGCGGCCTGGGTGGGGATGTATGCGACTGCATTGAACCTGCTGCCGAGCAGCCAGTTGGATGGCGGCCACATTGTTTATGCGCTGGCTCCGCGGGCCCATCGGGTGATCTCGTGGATCACGGTCGGCGCTCTTTTGTTTCTGGGCAAGATCAATTATGGGTGGTGGTTCTGGGCCGTAGTGATCATTGTGATCAACGTTTTGACGTGGCGGCAGGAGCAGGCTCCGGAGTTCCCGGAGCTGCCGAGAAATCGGTGGGCCTGGGCGGCGGTTGGCGGCCTGTTGCTCTTTCTGACGTTCACTCTTTCGCCTTTTCAGACCTAGGCGGCGGGTCTGGGATTGATTGGGTGGCTTTTGATTTCGGTTTGGCGCAGTCAGGATGGCGTCGCCACAGCCGGCGCGACGGCGCCGCTACTTCAGATTTTTTTGCTTGCTGCTTTCTGGTGCTGGGCGGTTCAGGGATGGGATGTTTTTCTGGTCGGACGAGCAGGCGATTAATATCTGAAGGCGGCGTAGCTTTGTCTCTTCTTTCTTGGCGCTGATCACCCACCACGTGCCGGTTCTTTGGTACCACGCCGGGCGCGACTGGAAGAACTTCCAGGCTTTCTGATTTCCGCGGAATTGCTTTTCGTATGCGGGTGGCAGCGCGGCACCTTTTCTCTGCTCATAAGCGTAAATCCCTGAACGTTTGTCGTCGCGCTTTTCGAATGCGGCAAGGCCTACCGCGTGCATCAATCCGATCTCTGAAAGCTCGGTCGCACGCTTTATGTTGATCGCGCTCCAAGTGCTGCGCGGCTTGCGCGGCGTGAAGCGAATCTTGTAGCTCTTTGCGTCGATGCTTTTGCGGACGCCGTCGATCCATCCGAAGCAGAGAGCGCCATCGACAGATTCGGGCCAGCTGATGCTGGGGCGTCCGGAGTCTCGCTTGTAGAAGCCGACCCAGAGTTCTTCGGTGTCGGCGTGACGTTTCTCGAGCCAGGCTCTCCACTCGGAGGGCGACGCGAAGAACTTGGGCTTGGGCGGCATGGTGACAGGTTAAGGCGGAAGCGCGGTTACATCAACCACAGGGCATCGACATCCACGATGACCTGGGTGCGCGGGATCTTCTGCTGGACCGCATAGGCCAGCATGGCACGCAGCGTTGTATTAAGTTTCTCGCGGCTCGGCGATTTGAGCACGAAGTGATAACGGTAGTCGCGTTTGAGCCGCATGATAGGCGCAGCCGCCGGTCCGAGAACTCGTACGCTCTCGTGCTTGGTTTGGTTGAACCACTTGCCGAGTTCGCCTGACCATCGAAGGGCATCGTCCAACTTGTCGCTACGAACCAGGACGTTCGCGAGCGCGGAGTATGGCGGGTAGTGCATCCAGTTACGAAACTGGAGTTCCTTTTCGTAAAAGCCAATGAAATCGTGATGCGCGGCGAATTGAACGGCGTAATGATCCTGAAAGTATGTCTGGAGGATGACTTTCCCGGGAGACTGGCCGCGCCCGGCGCGTCCGGCAACCTGGGTTAGAAGTTGGAAGGTGCGTTCGGCCGCGCGAAAGTCCGGAAGACCGAGAGCAACGTCGGCTCCGACCACGCCGACGAGAGTCACGCCGTGAATGTCGTGGCCCTTCGCGATCATCTGGGTGCCGACGAGAAGGTCGAGTTCTCCTTCATTGAGCCCCGCCAGAGTGCGTTCGAAATCTTCGTGCCCGCGAACGGTATCGCGATCGAGGCGGGCAATACGCGCCTGGGGAAAGATGCCGTGCAGCAACTCTTCAAGCTTCTCTGAGCCCGTGCCGAGAAAATAGACGTATTCACTTCCGCAGTGAACGCAGGCTTTGGGAACGGGCGCCGTAAACCCGCAATAGTGGCAGACCATCTTGTGCTCACGCTTGTGATGGGTGAGCGCGATCGCGCAATTGTTGCATTCGAGTTTCTTGCCGCATGTGCGGCACAGCACGACCGGGGAATATCCACGGCGGTTGAGCAAGACCATAACCTGCTCTTTGCGCTCGAGGCGGTCCTTGATTTCTGCGGCCAGCTTGCGGGAGATCACCTGCTCGTGGCCGGTCTCCTGAAATTCGACGCGCATGTCGACGATTTCGACTTCGGGGAGCGGGCGTTTTTCCACACGATCGGGGAGTTCGATGAGCGCGTACTTGTTCTTCTTTGCGTTGAAGTACGACTCGAGCGAGGGCGTGGCCGATCCCAAGACGACGGCGGCATCCGCCATCTTCGCGCGCATCACTGCAACATCGCGCGCGTGGTAGCGCGGAGTTTCTTCCTGCTTGTAGGAGGAGTCGTGCTCTTCGTCGACGATGATCAGCGCCAGGTCTGAGACCGGCGCGAAGACGGCGGAGCGCGTTCCGACAACCATACGAGCTTCCCCGCGTTTGATGCGATGCCATTGCTCGGCGCGCTCTTTATCTGAAAGAGCAGAGTGCAGGATCGCAACTTCGTCGCCGAAGATCTGATGAAGGTCTGCGGCGACGGCCGGCGTGAGACCGATCTCGGGGACAAGGAGAATGGCGGAGCGTCCTGCTTCGAGGACAGAGCGCATCGCCGCGAGATAGACAGCGGTCTTGCCCGAGCCGGTGACGCCGTGCAGCAGCAGTCCGGCGAATTTGCGAGCGGTTACACTCTCGCGCAGCCGGGCGAGCGCTGCTTGCTGTGATGGGTTGAGATCGAATTCGAACAGCGTCGGCCGCGGCCGGGCACGAGAAACGGTGAAGTCCGCAGGCTCTTCAATAATCTCGATGAGGCCACGCCTCACCAATGTGCTGAGGGTTGTGCGAGGAACGTCGAGGGATTGCAGATGGTCGACCGGGGATCGTCCTCCCGAACTTGTAAGCGCGTCAATGAGCCTTTTCTGGTTGTCGTTCAGCTTTCCTTCTGCCGATTTGAGCAAGGCGACCTTGATGGTGCGCGATGCATCCTGGGGCGCGGAGACGTCATTCCGCGTCAGCCACTTCTTGCGAACCATGCCTTCGAGAATGCGGCGCGATACTCCGGTCGCGGAGCGCAGCGTGGGTTCGCGAACGAGGTCTCCGTCGGAGTTGGCGAGATGGTCGAGCACACGGAATTCGGCTGCCTGCTCCTCCGGCGTTCGCCGCGAGCGTGCGGACGATCCGGACATTCCCGCATGATGCAGAGAGAGTTCGCCGACGTCGGTGATTCGATATCCGACGATGCGCTTGAATTCGGCACTGAGTGGAAGCATGGTGCGAAAAACTTCGCCGATAGGGGCGAGATAGTAGTCGGCGATCCAGCGGCCTAATCGCAGTAGTTGCTCGTCAAGTACGGGCGCGGGATCGAGCACGCTGAGAACATTCTTGGTGACGACCGACGGCTTGCGATCGTGAATTTCGGTGACGATGCCGGTCGTTCGCTGCTGGCGGAAAGGGACCAGGACACGTCCACCGACTACGGGCGCGGATTCCGGAGCTACATGGTAGGTGAAAACCATGTCGAGAGGCACCGGGAGGGCGACGTCGCAGAATTCGGGCATCAGGGTCGGTGGGATCAGTTTAAATGGTTAGCCTTCAGGCGTAGGCCGTTCAAACCGCGTTTTCGGTCGACAGACACGTCCCCGCCCGGCTTGCCGTGTAAAGGCATTTACCACCAAGGACACGAAGGTTCACTAGGGAAGACCTATCGGCGCGTGCTTGCTCTGCCCTGCGATGCAAAGTGAGCGTTCAGTGATGCGTCCACCCTTACACGTTCGGTTATTCTGGCGGCTTCGGCGGGGGCTTCAGGCCAAGATATTTCATGACCATCTGGAGGTCTTTCCAGGCTTCGCCTTTTTGACGGGGATCGCGGAGGAGGAATGCCGGATGGTAGGTTACCGCCAGCTTGGCTCCCTGCCAGGTTGGATCGCTGCTGCGCGCTCCGCTGGGCATGAAATCGTAGAAGCGGCCGCGCAACTCTGACATCGGAGCGTTGATGGCGAGCAGGTTTTTCGCCGACACTGCACCCAAAGCGACTATGACCTTCGGCTTGATGGCGGCAATCTGGCGCATAAGGAACGGCGAACAGGTCTCGCACTCGTCCCGTTCGGGCGTGCGGTTTCCCGGCGGACGGCACTTCACTATGTTGGCGATGTAGACATCTTCGCGACGGATCCCCATCGCTTTGATCATGTTATTGAGCAACTGTCCGGCACGGCCGACGAACGGTTCGCCCTGTGTGTCTTCATCGGCGCCGGGCCCTTCTCCTACGAACATCAAGTCGGCGTGCGGATTGCCGACTCCGAAGACGATCTGCTTGCGGCCCTGCTGATGAAGTTTGCAACGCGTGCAGTCGCCGAGGTCTTCGCGGATCATTTTCAGGGCGGCGACTGGGTCGGTCACGTCCTGTTCGGGCTTCGGGGTGAGCACCTGCAGAAGATATTCGGCGACGGGCTTGGCGACAGCAGCGGATTTTCTGGGCGACATTTCCTCTCGCAGGTCAGCAGCATTTGGTTCTGATTCGAGTGCGATCGCTGGAAGAACATCGGAGACAGGTTGTCCTTCGCGACGGTAAAAATCGTAGATGCCGAGTTCGTTGTAATAGCGGATGCGGTCGGCTAAGGCGCGACGCACGTCGGGATTTTGGATTGTGGCCACCGGCTTGGGAAATTATACGTTGAGATTATGCGGAAACGTTCAAGACAAATCATTCACCACAAAGACACGAGGGTTCACGAAGGGAAAGCTCAGACCGCTTCAGTACTGATTGCACTATAGGTTACACAGACAAAACTCGTTATGCTTTGACTGTCGCCTTGCGGGAGTGGCGCAGCTTCAAGATTTGGTCGAGGACGCATTGCGCGACCTCCCACTTGGTGGTTTCTGGAACTTCCACCACTTCGTGGCTCGTGATGATCGTGACGGCGTTGCGGTCGGAATCGAACCCTACACCCTCGCGGGAGACGTCGTTGACGACGATGCCGTCGAGGTTCTTCGAGACCAGCTTCTGGCGTGCATTCTCGAGGACATTCTCTGTTTCCGCGGCAAATCCGATCACGATCTGGGAAGTTTTCTTGAGCGAAAGCTCTTTTAGAATGTCGGGAGTAGCTTCGAGTTCAAGGCTTAACGGTCCCTTGCGCTTGAGCTTCTGAGCGGCAGCGGCCTTGGGCCGGTAATCGGCAACCGCAGCTGTCTTGATGACGATGGTGGATTGCGGTAGAAGCGCCAGTACCGCGTCGCGCATGTCCTGCGTCGATTCGACGCGCGTCACCTCGGCTGAGCCCGGAGGAGTGAGAGACGTGGGCCCGCTCACCAGAAGCACGCGAGCGCCACGGCGCAGCGCTGCCTCGGCAAGGGCGTATCCCATACGGCCGCTGGAGCGATTCGTAAGATAGCGGACGGGATCGATCTTCTCGCGGGTCGGACCGGCGGTGATGAGAACGGTTTCGCCTGCGAGGTCTTGTGATGCTCCGAGGGCTTCCAAGGCAGCGGATACGATCGCGTCGTTTTCGGCGAGGCGTCCCGCACCGGTCATACCGCACGCCAGATAGCCCGACCCTGGCTCCACGATTTTCACGCCGCGCCTGCGAAGGATCTCGAGATTCGCTTGCGTCGCCGGGTGGTTCCACATGTTCACATTCATCGCAGGCGCGACAACCACTGGCGCAGTGGTCGCGAGATAGAGAGTGGTCAGAAAATCGGAGGCAATGCCTTGCGCGAAATGAGCGAGAACGTCAGCGGTGGCGGGAGCCACGACGAGTGCATCGATGGACTGCGCCACTGCAATGTGTTCGATTGCGGAATCGATGTTGGGCTCATGCTCTTCGCCGGGCGAGAACATGCCGGTGATCACTTTTTCTCCGGAAAGGGCGGCGAAGGTAAGCGGCTTGACGAATTCCTGTGCCGCCCGGGTCATGATGACCTGCACGCGAATGCCGTGATCCTGCAACTGGCGGACGATTTCGGCGGCTTTGTAGGCCGCGATTCCGCCGGTGACGCCAAGAGCGATCTTCATGGTTGTTTGATTGTTGATCGATGACTATTGATTCAGTGCCGCTGGTCGCGAGTCTGGGAACCCGAAACCAGCTTCATCACAGATCGAACAATCCCTTAGTCCTGACCAAGGGCCTTATCCAGCGTCTCGGAAGCCTGATCAGCGGCGCTGCGAGTCTCCGGGATTTCCCACTTGACCTTACCGGCGCGGATCTCATCCTGCGCGATGCGGCAGGGTTTGCGGGAGTTGGTGTCGACTACCGGCGGCGCTCCGGACTGAAGCTGGCGAGCTCGCCGTGCTGCGACCAAGATGTACCGGTAGTTGCTGTCGAAGCCTTCGATCAACTTCATGGGAATCTCCGTGTTTAAACAGGTTCGAAGTGTAATGCCTGCCGAATGTCACTTCACAGGTTGCACAGAACATGACCAGCTTTCGGCTTGTCCCGCTTCGGGCTGAGTTTTCCGGTCTGACGCCTCTTCCGGGCGCCTCTGAAATGATACCGCGAAAATTAAGAGCGTGCCGGGGGAGCGGCTGCACTAAAGGACGACAAGATCGGTAACACCCGATCCCTGGCATTCACCAACCGATGGCGGTCGGCTAGATCTACAGTTTTCTGCTCGGACGGGGATAAATCATGTCCCGACCGGCGCAACCGTTCCGACACAACGATGGCCTGAAGAATCTCACTGGACTCCAGAAGCTTGTCGTTGATCAGGATGTAGTCATATTTGTCGTAGTTTTGGATTTCAGCGGCAGCCTTGATGAGGCGGCGCTCGATGACGTCGGCCTTGTCTTCGCTGCGATGGCGCAGACGCCACTCGAGGGTCTCGCGATCCGGTGGCAGGACGAAGATACTGATGGCATCCGGAAGCTTTTTCTTCATCTGGCGTGCTCCCTGCACGTCGATGTCGAGCAGCAGGTCATGATTCTTCTGCTCGGCTTCGCGCAGGTAACGGCGCGCCGTGCCATAGCAATTGCCGAATACTTCGGCGTGCTCGAGAAATTCGTCGGCGCGAATCATTTCATCGAATTCACTGCGGGGAATGAAGTGATATTCCTTTCCGTTGACCTCGCTGCCACGCGACTCGCGAGTGGTATAGGAGATCGAGAAATCAAGATTGGGGACGAGCCGCATGAGCTCGTTGACCAAGGTCGACTTGCCCGAGCCGGACGGCGCGGAGATGATGTAGACGAGGGGTTTGTGCGAAGTATTCATTCCAGGTTTTGCACCTGCTCCCGCGATTTTTCGATTTCTGATTTCATCGCCAGTCCTGCTTCCGTGATATTGAGCGCCTCGCCGGCGAGACCCGATGTCTTCGAGAGCAGCGTGTTGGCCTCGCGATTCATCTCCTGCAGCAGGAAGTCCAGCTTCTTTCCGATTTCTCCGCCCTGGTCGAGAAGGCCGAGGAAGTGCTGGATGTGGGTTTCGAGCCGAACGATTTCTTCCTGGATGTCGCTGCGGTCGACGAGCAAAGCGGCTTCCTGCAGCATGCGCTCCTTGTCGACACTCGCGCCGAACAACTCCTGCAGCCGCGCTTGCAAGCGCTCGCTATAGTTTTGCAGCACCGCGCGGCGATGTGCGTGAACACTTTTGCTGGCTTCTGCCAGATGTGTCATGCGATCGCGCAGTTCGCGGGCAATTCCGCGACCTTCTTCCTCGCGCATCTGGTTGAGGCGATCGAGAGCTTCGCCGACTTTTGCCATGACGGCAGCCTCAATGTGTTCGTCGGCCGCACCGCTGGACGAATCGAGCGCGCCGGGAATGCGGAGGATGGTGTTGAGATCGGGAACGGCCGCGAGGGAAAATTCAGCCGCTGCGGTGCGGAAGGCAGCGATATATCCGCCGACCAGTTCGCGATTCAACGAGAATGCTTCGCTGCTGCCTCGCTCGAGGTTGAGCGATATCTCAACGTGTCCTCGCGCCATTTTTTCTTTAAGCAGGCGGCGGAGTTGCATTTCGAGCGAATCGGTTCCAGAAGGAAGCCGGAAGTGGAGATCGAGGAAACGATGGTTGACCGACTTTAAGGCGAGCGTGAAACCCAGACGGCCGTTGGAGTTGCCGCCAGTGTTGGCCGCCGGAGTGGCGTGCTGCACCTCACCGCGAATCTGCGCGAAACCTGTCATCGATCGTATGGGCATAGTGGGCCGGAATTCTCTAAGTTCCTGCGACAGCTTTGGGTGCATCCGCACTGGCAAATTGCAATTCGTATAAGCGACGGTAGGTACCGAAATGCTTCATCAACTCCTCGTGCGGGCCGGTCTCGGCGATGGTGCCATTTTCGATGACGACGATCCGGTCAGCGCGGCGGACGGTCGAAAGACGATGCGCGATCACAAACACGGTGCGTCCGCTCATCAGGTTATGCAGCGCCGATTGCACCAGCGCTTCCGACTCGCTATCGAGAGCGGAAGTGGCCTCATCGAGAATCAGGATTGGGGCGTTCTTCAGCAACGCACGGGCAATCGCCAGGCGCTGACGTTCGCCTCCGGAGAGACGCACGCCACGCTCGCCGATGACAGTATCGTACCCCGCCGGGAGCGCAAGAATGAAGTCATGGGCTAGTGCCGCTCGGGCGGCGGCCTCGACTTCTTTCATCGGGACATGGGGCTGTCCATAGGCGATGTTGTTGCGGACGGTGTCGTTGAAGAGCACGGTCTCCTGCGTCACGATGCCGACCTGGGCGCGCAAGGAAGAGAGCGTCACGTCACGGACGTCCTGTCCGTCGACCAGGATCTTTCCCGCGGATACATCGAAGAAGCGGGGAAGCAGGTGGACGAGCGTACTTTTTCCGGCACCGCTGGAACCGACGACCGCGAGGATCTCGCCGCGCTTTACCTCGAGATCGATGTCGCGGAGGATCTCGCGGGAGTCGTCGCCATCCGACTGGTACGAAAAATTGACGCTTTCAAAACGAATGCTCTTGACGAACCGCGGAAGGGCTTTCGCGCCAGCCTTTTCTCTCACGACGTCTTCGGTGTCCATGAATGTGAACAGTTGCGAAGATGCACCCAGCGCCTGCTGGAAGCTGTTGTTGAAGACGGCAAACTTGCGGACCGGGTTATACATGCTGAGAACAGCGGCGACGAAGGCGATGAATGCTCCCAGCGTGAGCTCCTGATGTGCAATCTGCGCCCGGCCCAGCAGCAGCAAGAGCGCGATGGCAATCGCCCCGAAAATATCCATCAGGGGGGAACTGATCGCAGTAGCAGCGACGGACCGCAGATTCGCGCGAAACAGGCGCTGGGCGGCCTTGCGGAAACGCGCGACCTCCCACGATTCCATACCGAAGGCCTTTACGATACGGTTCCCGGTGATGGTCTCGTGAAGAATATTCTGCACGTCGGCAAGCTGGTCCTGCCCAGTGCGCGTGGTGGAACGAACCCTGCGTCCGATGCGCACCGCTGAGAAAATGATGATGGGAATGAAGATGACGAGAACCCAGGCGAGCTGGCGTCCGAGGACGATGACAAGTCCGGCCGTGAACAGGAAGGTGAAGAACTGCTGAAGGAACTCGGCGAGGATGCTCGACATCGCGAACTGCACGCGCTCGATGTCGTTGATGATGGTGGAAATTAGAGTTCCCGTCGTGTGCTGCTGGAAGAACGTTGCCGATCGCCGCAAAACCGAGTTGTAGAGATCGTTGCGCAGGTTCGTGATCATTCCGAAGCCCGCATGATTGACGAGATAAGTACCGGCGTAGTCGAAGATGCCCTTCAGCACCGTCGAAGCGACAAGCGCGTAAGCAACGATGGTCCAGGCGTTGTGGAAATGAGTGGGAACAAAGCGCTGCAGGTAGATGGGCTGGCCGGAGTCCGGCATCGTAAAGAGGATGATGTTTTCCGAACCCGACGCAGGATTCAGGACGCGGTCCAATACAGGTTTCAGCAGGACCAGGCGGAAGGCTTCGAGGAAGCCAACACCGGCGAGGAGAAAGATGCCGGGGATCAACTGAACGAGAAACGGCAGCACGTAGCGCACGAGGCGGATCACTTGCCGCATGGGGCTCCCGCGCGGTCCAGGCTGCAATCGCTTGCGGCCGGTGAAATTGAAATGCGACGCAAGGTCTTATTTTACTTGAGTCGGGCCACGGAAGAACGAGGTTTCCTGGGCGATGGCCCATCGGCTACAACACTAGAATTCCCGTTCCGGCAGCGGCTGAACCGAGAGCAGATCGATGATCTCGGGCCGGCCTTCAACCGTCACCGCCAGGTAAGTAAAACGCCAGACATGATTCTTGTCGGCAACCGTGCGGATCACGGCTTTGCCGCGTGGGCCAGTGATCGGGATGGACAAATCCGCGTGTCCGGTGCTGCCATTTGTATTCATCTGCCCGGTCATCCACCATGCAGGCTTGATGGGTTCGCCAAGCAGGTCGCGAACGAGAGCATTGTTGGTGGCACGGGCCGTGGCCTCTTTGTAGACGTCGCTGTGGCGGAACGATGTCGTGATTAACGTGAGGACAACTGCCCCGAAGGTCCCTATTACGAAGATGAGGGTGAGACAACCCAGCGGGATCTTCCATTGCGCATTCCGTTCGAGCCAACTCTTTTTCATTGGCTGGGGGACGAGCGGATATGGCGGAATGGTCATGCTTTCGTTCGGCTAGCTTGGGCTGTCGCGGTGGACAACTTTGACACGATATCCGGCACTGCGCAGATGCTTGCCGACTTCTTCGGCCATCATGACGGAGCGATGCTGTCCCCCGGTACATCCGAAGGCGATGGTCAGATAACTCTTGCCCTCGTGGATGTAGTGCGGAAGAAGATAGATGAGGAGTTTGGAAATCCGGGAAATGAACTCGCGCGTTTGCGGAAAAGAGCGGATGTAGCGCGCAACTTTCGGATCGCGGCCCGTCAATGGGCGGAATTCGGGAACGAAGTGGGGGTTGGGGAGAAAACGAACGTCGAAGACCAAGTCGGCATCCTCGGGCACCCCCTGACGGAAGCCGAAACTGACGCAGGAGACGAGGATGCTCTTGTCGGAAGACTCCTGCTGAAAGCGCTCGTTGATGTGAGAGCGCAATTCATGAACGTTGAATTTCGAGGTATCGATGACGAAGTCGGCCATGTGGCGAATGGCACGGAGATGACGGCGCTCCTGCTTGAGGGCGGACTTGACGGGGGAATCGGTGCCGAGCGGGTGAGGCCGCCGCGTCTCGCTGAAGCGGCGCAACAGGACCTCGTCGGAGGCTTCGAGGAAGACGACCCGCGTCGGGATCATCTTGCGCACGGACTCCACGATCGAAGGCAGCTTGCCGAGTTTCGACCCTTCCCGGACGTCGACGACCAATGCGGTGCGCCGGATTTCGCGGGACTGCAGGGCGAGATCGGCGAAACTTGGAATTAGTTCGAGCGGAAGGTTATCGACACAGTAGTATCCAAGGTCTTCGAACGCCTTAAGTACCGAGGCTTTTCCGGAGCCGCTCATACCCGTGATGATGACCAGTTCGGGCGTGGGCTGGCGGGAGGATGAGCTCTTCCTTTTTTTCTGGCTCTTCCGGGGCGGACCTGAAGCTTTGCGGGGCTTCATCGCCTCGATAGTAGCACCGAAGGGGCGCGTGCGTTTGCGGCGTCGAGTGCCGATTGAGATACCGCGAGTGGCGGAGCCTTTGCTGGAACCGAAATGCATTGTCTATAGCGCGCGTGCGCAGGTAATCTATTGCGTCATGAAAAAGTTCGAAGAGCTGACAGAGCGCGAAGTATTGGCGCTGGCGATTGCGCTCGAGGAAGAAGACGAGCGTGTCTATGCGGATTTTGCGGAGGGATTGCGGCAGGACTATCCCGCAACCGCATCGATGTTCGACGGGATGCGCGAAGAGGAGTCGGGACACCGGCGGCGCCTGCTCGAGCTTTTTCAGAAGAAGTTTGGCGAACATATTCCGCTGATTCGACGGCAGGACGTGCGAGGGTTTGTGGAGCGTCCAGCGCTGTGGCTGGTTCGTCCACTGCGCATTGAGGCGGTGCGCAAGGAAGCATCGACGATGGAAGTGGAGACACGCCGGTTTTATGAAAAAGCGGCGGCGCGGACGCAGGATGCGAGCATCCGGCAACTGTTGGATGATCTGGCATACGAAGAGCGCGAACACGAAGAGCGCGCCCAGGAACTCGATAAGCAGAAGCTTCCCGACAGCGTGAAGGCCGACGAGGAAGTTGCGCAACGGCGACTCTTCGTACTGCAGATCGTGCAGCCCGGGCTGGCTGGATTGATGGATGGTTCGGTGTCCACGCTGGCTCCGGTGTTCGCTGCCGCGCTGGCGACACGGAATAGCTGGGATGCATTCCTGGTTGGCCTGGCCGCATCGGCAGGGGCGGGCATCAGCATGGGGTTTGCGGAAGCACTGTCCGATGATGGAAGCCTTACGGGACGCGGACATCCATGGGTGCGGGGATTGATTTGCGGAGCGATGACCGCGGTCGGCGGGATAGGACACACTTTGCCATTTCTGATTCACGATTTCCGCGCGGCGCTGTGGGCTGCAGGAATCGTGGTGCTGGCTGAACTCGGAGTGATTACGTGGATCCGGCAACGGTACATGGATACGCCGTGGGTGACGGCTGCCCTGCAGGTGGGGCTGGGAGGTGTGCTTGTATTTATTACTGGCGTGCTGATCGGGAGTTCGTAACCGGCGATGCAGATTGTTGATTGCTGATTATCGATTTCAGAATGCAGATTGGCGATTCTGTTGGTTCCCGACCCGAGGGCTCGATCGAAAATCTGCACTCTGAAATCTGAGATTGTTTACGGTTGGGTGTCCAGGGGATGGGCGCTTTTTTCGTAGAATTCTTTTTGGAGTTTCGGGCTTACGTCGTCTGCCTTCACTGCCTTGATCGCCTTCACTACCGAATCAATCCACCAGTTCATCTGGAACTCCCCAAGTTCTTTGGTCGCGGCCACTCCTTCGCCTGAGTAGTGATTGGGAAAGCGCGTGTACCACCAGATTCCGGTGTAAACGTCGCGAGGAAGTTTCTGGCGAGCCTGATCGGCTCCTGATTCGCTGGCGGCACGGTCCTGATGAACGAGGTCCGGGCGCGACACCATCATCTTTGATGTCTCGCTTTCCCCGGCATGCATGTCGATCTTCGTTTTCTTCGGCGGCCCTCCCTGATCGGGCGTGCGTTCATCGAAAATGTAGACGACGTAGTCGCGCGGCTTATCGAGTTGAGTCTGGGCGAAATATGGGAGCAGGCTCTCGTTGCCGCCGTGTCCGTTGACGATCAGAACCTTCTTGCATCCGTTTCGCGACATCTCGTCGCTCGTTTCCTGGAGCAATTGGAGTTGCAGAGTGCGGCTGTACGCCATGGTTCCAGGCTCATGGCGCGCTTCGGCGATCTGTCCGAAGTAATATTCCGGGAAGACGACGGCATACTCCTGCTCCGCGGCGGCGAGCGCCGCATGGCGAACGTCGAGGAGATCGGTGCCCAGAGGCAGATGTGGCCCGTGCTTCTCGATGATGCCAAAGGGCAGGAGACATGTGCCTTGAGCGCGGTGAATGCCCTCGCGAAAGTCGGCCGCGGTGAGCTCTTCCCAGTGCACAGAAAGTTTGGCCTGCGAGGAGGCAGCGGCCTGAGCGTGGATGAGTTCTGGTACTGCCAAGAGCGACAGCGATAGAAGGAAGGCGGCCTTGCGGCAGGTGCGAGTCGTCACGAGAAATCTACCTCGGCGGCGGATTTTAGCATGCAAATCGCCTCTATTGAAACGTATCAGTAAAAACCATGAGGCGAGAGTGCATCGGGTGTAGCGCCCGGCGCGAGCGTTAAAAGCCCGTCCTGTCTTTTCCGAGAATGAGAGATCAGGACGGGCTGAAGATTCGGGGGAGGATGCCGGTAGAACCAGATCTACTTGAGAAAGATTTCCTGCATCAATTCCGAGCTGATGATTTCACGGATCTCGGCGCGTTTTTCTCCGAGTTGTTGTGCCGCTTGTTTTCCACCCAAAATCTTGTCGCGGGCAGCTTCTCCCTTTGCAGTCAAGCCATCCATCGCAGCGAAGTTCTTGTATTCGATCGCAACGCAAATGTCCCAATCCTCGGGGGTATTCTTGGTTTCTTTCAAGAAGATCTTGTAATCCATCACGACACCGGCCTTCTTTTGTTCTTCGACCAGGGGCTTGGTGGACTGGCGGAGACTGCTGAGGTAGGCATCCATCTGATTCGGCTTAACGCGGATGAGTTGAACGCGCCAGACTGGACCTTCGGTGTAGTGCTCCTGCGCGAACAGCGTGGGGGCCAAGAACAACAGGAAAATCGCGAGCCCATAGAGCTTCTTCATAGTGATCTCCTGAAATTAAGGTGAGTTAACGGCGGGAGGATCATACGCTGGGGAGCGGGAATGGGCCAGTAAATGAAAATCCCCACCCTACGAAAACCGCGTAGGGTGGGGCAACGCTAAGTTCTAATTCTTACGGTACTTCTTCTTACGGGACTTCGATCAGTTGCATCTTTCCGTCTTTTGCCCGGTGCAGGACCATGACCTTGCCTTTGGGGTCGCGGAAGATAAAGACGTCGCGGTCTTTGAAGTGAGCTTCCTTGATCGCTTCTTCGAGCGTCATGGGGCGCATGGCGACAGCGTCATTGGAGCGGACCAAGTGGACCTCGGTGGTTTTCGCCACCGCCGGATACCTGTGCACCATGACGGGGACCGCCGTTTTTTCGGAGAGGCCGACGACGGTCTGGATTTCGTCCTGCACCGAGTGTCCATTCCACTTCTTGTCTTCTTCGGACTTACGGGCAGAGCGTTTCTTGGACTGCCATCGGGTTTTGTACTTGATTGCCTGTTTTTCCAGATGATCGAGAGCTTCATTGACCGCGATGCTCATGTCCTTGGCCTGAGCCAGGCCGACCAGCGGTCCTTTGCGGGGAGTGATGGTAATTTCTGCTTTATGACGATGTTTCTCGACGGCGAGTATGACCTTGGTTTCGAACTTGTCGCCCAGGATTTTTCTGATTTTCGTGAGGCCGGTTTCTACTTCTTTGCGGATGGCGGCGGTGACTTCGTACTGTCTTCCTGTGTACTCCACATTCATGAGCGCCCCTCCAAAATTTTGATGAGGTAATACGGGCACTGCATTCAAAACGAATTTGTGAGTGGGTAATTCCTAAATTTAGTAGTCCGGAAACCGGCTACGGGCTTTCTATTTGCCCGATTGCTCGACTTACCAAATCTACTTCTTGACCCGGCGCTGGTGCGTGCTCGGGATGCGCATGTCTTCGCGGTATTTGGCTACCGTGCGGCGCGTCACCTGGATTCCCTGCGACTGCAGGATGCGGGTGATCTGCTCGTCGGTCAGCGGACGGCTGGGATCTTCTTCCTCAATCAGCTTCTTGACGCGGCGCTTGAGGATGAGAAGCGATGTGCCGCCGCCCTCAGGGCCTTGTACGCTTTCGCTGAAGAAGTATCGCAGCTCGAATACGCCTTGCGGAGTGTGGGCGTACTTGCTGGCAACTGCGCGGCTTACCGTGGAAGGATGCACGCCGATTTCTTCGGCCACCTCCTTGATCATCATGGGTTTAAGTTGATCAATGCCAAACTCGAGGAAATCCTGCTGGCGCGCCACGATCGAGTAGCAGACCTTGGTGATGGTCTGCTTGCGCTGCTCGATGTTCTTGATGAGCTGAATGGCGCTCTTATAACGTTCTTTGACGTAGTCCCGCGTACTCTTTTCGTTGGTGCCGTCGCGGGTAACAAGCTTCTTGTAGGCCGGATTCAGGCGAAGCTGGGGCAGGTCTTCGTCATTCATGATGACCAGCCACTCGTCGCCGTGCTTGATGAAGGCGACATCGGGTTCGATCAGGCGAGCCTGGACGATGTTGTAACGCAATCCGGGACGAGGGTCGAGAGTGCGGATATAGTCGAGAGCCGACTGAACGGCTTCGATGGGCCGTCCAATGGCCTTTGCGATTTCCTTGTACTGCCGGTTCTGGACGGCGCGCAGATGCTGGTCGACAACGGCGGTTGCATCCTGAAGAAGCTGAGCCGTTCCGTTTCCATTTTTATGCTGAGCAAGCTGTGCCTGATGAAAGCGGAGTTGCGCCGACAGACACTCGCGCAGGTTACGGCATCCGACTCCCGGAGGATCGAGCTCCTGGACAACTTGCAACGCTTCCTGCAAATCCGCAGCATTGAACTTCGGTTGATAGAGGGACGCTGCGCGAGCCACAGGCTCCGGCGCAGGAGCGACGGCGGCTGCGGTCATGCCGGAGTTGGTGATCACGGACGTTTCCGAAAGCGGCTGGTTCGCGTGATCGACTGGAGATAAGGATGTCAGTTGTTCATACGGCACTTCGGCTTCGGGAATATAAGGTCCATCGATGATTCCCGGGTGCGGAGGTAGCGGGTCGAGATCGTCGGCCGCCTCGTCAGCGGTATCGGATATGCCAAGGGCCTGCGCTTCACTGACGATTTTTTTGGCCGTTTCGGCGTCGGCTTCGGGCGTGGCGGGCGGAGCGATTCCGAGAAGCTCTTCCTCGCTGGCGATGAGGTATCCGTCTTCGTTGAGATTGCCAACAATCAGGTCGGCTGCTTCGCGCACTTCAGGACGAAGGCTCAGGGCTCCCAACTGCCACGAAAGATGGTCCGTCAGATTGCCGGGCTTGGAGAGGAAATTTTCGAAGGAAGGACGTTCAATGTCCTCCATTTCGCTGTGCGTCCGGTAGCCAGGGTCAAGATAGTCCTGAAAGAAGGATCCGAAATCGATTTCCTCGAAGGGATCTTTCTTTTCGGCGGTGATGGGATTTTCTTCGGTCGTCGCGGCAGAGGCGCGCTCGCGATCTTCTTCCTTCTTACCAACTTCGTCGAGCAGGGGAACGGAATCTTCGAGCTCTTCGAGAACCGGGTTCTCCACCATCTCGGCGTTGATCATGTCCTTCAGCTCAAGTTTGTTGAGCGCGAGGACGGACACCATCTGAACCAGGCCAGGAGTAAGTATCTGGCGCTGCGAGAGCTTAACGCTGAGCTTGTGCTGTAACAAAACCATTCAGTTCGGCCGATTCCCTGGAGTCAAAATCTTTAATCAAAAGCATTCCGTCAAAATCTTCAACCCCTAAGGGTTCAAGATCTTAACCACTAAGGGCACTAAGTTTCACGAAGGAAAGCCTTTGTGCCCTCTTACACCAGCGAGAAACTCTCGCCCAGGTACACCCTTCTTACTTCGGGGTCGCCGGCTAACTGGCCCGGTTTGCCCTGACGGAAGATTCTACCGTCGTCGATGATGTACGCCCGGTCGGTGACCATAAGCGTTTCGCGGACGTTGTGATCTGTGATCAGGACTCCGATGCCGCTGGCCCGCAGGCTACTGATGATCTTCTGCAAGTCCAGAACGGCGATGGGGTCGATGCCAGAGAACGGCTCGTCCAGCAAGATGAACGTGGGGTTGATACACAGGCAGCGTGCAATTTCCACGCGACGGCGTTCCCCACCGGAAAGGGCGTACCCGCGGTTCTGGCGGATATGCTCCAATCCCAGTTCATCGATAAACTTTTCCATCTTCTCGCGGCGCTCGTGCCAGGAAATAGGCTGCGCTTCCAGAACCGCGAGGATGTTCTCTTCAACTGTAAGTTTGCGAAAAACCGAAGCTTCTTGCGGGAGATAGCTGATGCCATACTGCCGTGCCCTCAGATACATGGGAACGTCAGTGATGTCCTGACCGTCGTACAGCACGCGGCCAGAATCGGGCGGGATCAGACCTACAATTGTATAAAAGGTGGTGGTCTTGCCTGCGCCGTTAGGGCCTAATAAACCAACAACTTCGCCCTGTTCGACCGTCAGGCTTACACCATTTACGACGCGTCGGCCGCGATACGATTTGCCAATTTCTACGGTGGCAAGAGTACGCATTTATCGAGCCATGCAAAGCTGCAATTACCGTGCCACTCGCGTCGTCGTTACCACAGGAGTGCTTGCTTCGCCTTCTACGAGCACCCTATCATCGCGTCTAAAGAAAGTCAACGAAACCCCGGTAATCTTGCCTTGTTCGGCATCAAAAATGCTAGGCGGACCGCCAGTCAGAACGAACTTGTCGTCCAGCGCCGTATAAACAAGGTTCTGACCCTCGGCGCGGCGTTTTGGCTGCTGAATGACGACTTTCCCCTGGGCGACCATGTGGTCGAGTTGGCCCGGTCCGGAGAGTTCCTGAACCGCAGAAGTTTGACCATGCGGAAGAAGGTAGGCATCCACGGTGTCGGCGGACGCCGAGAACTCCGCTGCCTTAGCCATCACTCCGCCTTCGTAGTGGACCCGCCGCTCCGAATCCGAGTAGGTCAGCTTCAATCCGGTGAGGACGATCGGGCTGGATTGAGCAGACTTGCCGGATATCTTGCCGGTCCTGCTGGAGTTTGAACCGAGGGGTTTAGAATTCGAATCGACGGGCTTCTCTGGCTGGACGAGTATGGTTTGAACAGGTTGAGCCGTTGAGCCTTGAGCCGTCAAGGATCGATGGTCGCGATCAAACTGGATCGAAGGCGCCTGGATGATGTTTGCGTCCTGCCAGAGCCTGGCTCCTCCAGAGTAGAGAGCGATCCCCGGATTGTTGTGGGCGGACATGGTTGCGGCCGTCACGTGGATGGACGAAGACGAGGCCAGCAGGGCTCCGTTGGGCTGCTCCTTCAGTTCGCTGTACGTACTCTTTACATCGCCTTCGGCTGTGGCATCGCCGGTGGCACGGTTGATCCGAATCGTGTTCGCCGTGGTTTGCATGCCGCCGTTGGTGACGCGAGGCTCCCCGGTAAGCACTAACATCTGGTTGGCTGGCGAATAGCGCGCAAGGCTCGAGAAAGCCTGCAGACGCTTGGCGGGATCCTCGCCTTGGGAATAGACGACATTTCCCTTCTGAGTAACAGATTCGATGCCGCCCAGCGGGAGAAATGAGGCGTCGACGGAATCGCTGGTGCTGGTGCGTTCGGGCTGTCCCGCGGGAGTGTTCACGATCCGTGCATCCGGCGCGCCATGAATGGCGGCTAGACGAGTAGTGCCGTCCGATTGCGAGAACTCTGCGGTGAATTTTCCGGCAGTCACCACGGTTCGATCTTCCGCAGCTTTCGCCGCGTTACCCTGCGGCTGCGATTGCAGGATGGTGATCTGAGCGGCTCCGGCAGTTTCGGCGCTCCGCAGAACGCGCCCGCGATCGACGACGAAGTTGATGGTCGGAGCGGCGAGCTCGAAATTCTGGAGCGCGCTTGCGTTCTCGGTTGCGTGCCGATTGTCTGTTTTCTGCGAAAGGTGTACTCCGTCAGCAGCGTGAATTGTGTTGATCTCGTTCTTGCCGGTGAAATCGACGATGACGCGTCCCGCATCGCCCAGCATCGTTTGCATTCCTGATTGCTCGACGTGGATGTTGCCGCTCAGGATCGCCGTGTCGAGAATGTCTTCATCTTTGACAAAGGAAAATTCCGCCTGGTCGGAGCGGCCTCGAACTTCCTGCGCGAGCTTTGCATCGTTCGCGTGATGATGCTTTTTGTTGGCGGCATACAGCCGCGTATGAGTAGTGACATTTCCGGTGGCGAGCACTCGTTCGACGTGGTTTCGCGAATCGAGATAGACGGTGGCCTGGTCGGCTTGCAGCGTGCCGGAGTCACTTTTCATGCGCGGATGGTCGAGCACGATGGTCCTCGGCTCGTTGGTGATGAGCCCGCGGTCAGCATCAAGCACGGCTGGTTTGGGCCCGTTGAGCTCAACATGAACCTGCGATGACAGGGTGAGGACGTTGTTCTTGCCGGCGTAGGACACGCCGACGGCCGATCCGCTGGCCTGCGGCGTACGCAGTTCGACGCGAGAATCGGTGGAGGCGTTCCCGGACTCCTTGTTAAAGACCAGATCACGCGTCTTGAGGTGGATTGGGTTCTTCAATTCTTTGGGAGCCGCTTGATCGGCACTGGCCAGGCCCGCGGGATTGGCGACCAAGTCGATTTGTACATCGCCTTTCGCGCTGACGTCGCCAGTCTTCTGGTTATAGGCAAAATCGTCGCCGTAGATCTGATCGAATCGCGAGGAGTCGCGGCCGTAAAGGACGATGCTCACCTTGTGCAGCTCAGCATTCCCGTTGATCTTGAATTCCTTGACGTCGCTGGCCTGGACGGTGAATAAAGTGCGCTTGCCGTCCGACTTAGAGAATTGAAAACCGCTGGCGGTTTGCTTGATGTCATATCCCATCTTGCCGGGGATGGATTTCAGAACATTCGTCGCTCGGGAGCGTGCATAGAAGTACATCGAGATGACGACGATCGTGAGCAGCACGGCCGTCGTTAGGAGGATGCGGCGCAGGCGATAGACTTGGAGCGGCATCTGGGTTCAGTGTAATGCAACCAGGGTCAGGGGCCTGGATTCGTTTGATATTCTCGAAGTCGCGAGCAGCAGGTGGCGGCTAGACGACGGCTCGACAGGCGCAGGGACGGCGGCTCTACTCGCCGATTGATCAATGATGGCTCAATCACCACCTTTACTGGACTTTCGGAATCTGCTTGTGATGCGCGGGCAGAAGATCGCGCTCGACGATTTCAGCCTGCGAATCGAGGCCGACGAGCATGTGGCCATTCTCGGGCCGAACGGCTGCGGCAAATCGACACTTATCAAGACGATTACACGAGAGTGTTATCCGGTGGCACGAGAAGCGTCATCGGTGTCGATCCTGGGATCGGATTCGTGGGACGTCTTCAAGCTACGGGCGGGGCTTGGCATCGTTTCGAACGATTTGATGACGTCGTGCACCGGGGACGCCAACGGGCGGGATGTGGTGCTGTCAGGATTTTTCAGCAGCACGGCAATCTATCCAAATCATTCGGTGGACAGCGTGCAAGGTTCGCTCGCCGAAGCGGCCATGGCAGAGCTGAAAATTTCGCATCTGGCGGATCGCCCGGTCGGGGAGATGTCGTCGGGAGAAGCGCGGCGCGTGCTGATTGCGCGCGCTCTCGTTCACAAACCGCGGGCGTTATTGTTCGATGAACCGTGTAACTCTCTGGACCTGGCGGCGCAACAGAACGTTCGACAGACCATGAGCACGCTAGCGCGGTCGGGGACGGCAGTCATTCTGGTGACGCACGAACTTGCGGATGTGGTGCCGGAGATCCAGCGCGTCGTGCTGATGAGCCGGGGCCGGGTCGTAGCAGACGGGCCGAAGGAAGAAATTCTACAGGTGGAGCGGCTGACGTCACTGTTCGGCGTCAGCGTCCAGATGGCGCGGCGGGATGGGCACTATCATCTGTGGTGATCAAATCTTCAAATCACGAAGCTCGAGTTCTAGACCGCCAAATTCGGAACGGTCGTTATTGCCGATCGTAAACGCGATATCTACTCGGTCGCCCGCCAGAAGAGGTGTTTTTTGAAGGCGCTCGGCCATATTCCATCCGAGCGCGTCGAAGGTTATTTTCGTTCGGAAATCCACCTTCGGCTCACCGTTCTCAGTCCCCAAAGAAGTTTGCGGACGATCAACGACTGCCGCCCTCTCGGTACGCCTGATCGCTGCGGAATCGGGATGACATCGAGGCGTTACAAGAATTGCTTCCGCTGAAAGCTCCGAGGACTCGCTCGCAACCGGTCGGGGCGGCGACGTTCTCACTTTCAGCTTGATGTGCTTTTCTTTTAGGATGCGCGGGGGAGCGGTAAGCTCCGCGCGCGCGGCGAATATTGGTTCGGGATTAGCCATGCCGTAAGGCTGGAGTAACTGAAGAGCCTGGAACAGTTCCGGAGTTACATCGGTGAGGCTTAGTTCGCCGTCGAGGTCGAGAACCGGTTCGAAATCCGCGAGTGTTAGACGGGCTCGGGCGAACTCGTCGAGGCGTTTTCGGAGTTCTGCCACGTTCGCGGCAGGCATGGCGAATCCGCAGGCGTGGGAGTGGCCGCCGTACCGCGAGAACAGCGGCCCGCAGGATTCGACGGCTTCAAGCAGATGAAAGGCTCGAATTGAGCGGCCCGACCCGAACGCTTCTTCTCCGTCGCGCGAAATTACCAGAGTCGGGCGATTGTAGCGTTCCACGATGCGAGTCGCGGTGATGCCGATGACGCCGCGATGCCATCCATCTCCATCGACGACGATGCAATAGGCGTCGCATAGAGTTGGATCGCCGCTGAAGCGGTCTTCGACGGCTTTGAGAATCCTGCGCTCTTCTTCCTGACGATCGGTGTTGAGCTGATCGAGTTTCGACGCGAGTTCCTTTGCGCGAGCGGGATCTTTCACGCTGAAGAGTTCGATGACGTCGCGTGCGACATCCATGCGGCCGGCAGCGTTGATGCGCGGCGCGATGCGAAATCCGACCTCGCCGGAGGTGGGCGGACGGTTCGCCGAAATCTGCGCAGCTTCCAAGAGCGCTTTCAGTCCCGGATTCACAGCGCGGCGAAGAGCATCGAGACCGAGCGAAGCGAAAACCCGATTCTCTCCGGTTAACGGCACCGCATCGGCGATGGTGGCGATCGCAACGACTTTCATGAACGAAAGCAAGAGTTTGTTCTGATCTTTGGAGTCGAGGCGGCGCTGCATCAGTCCTTGTGCGAGCTTGAAAGCCACACCCGCACCGCAGAGCTGTTTGTACGGATACTCGCAATCTTTCTGATTCGGATTGATGACAGAGAGTGCTTTGGGCACGCCGTCGGCCCCGGGAAGGTGATGGTCGGTGACGATGAGATCCACGCCTAACCGCCGCGCAGTTTCTGCCGGAGCGAAGGCGCGAATGCCCATGTCCACACTGACAATCAGCCGAATACCCGCCGCAGCCGCGCGTTCAATGACATCATCGCGCATGTCGTAGCCTTCGCGAATACGGTGCGGGACGTGGAAGTCGGTGGTGCCTCCGCAGAGTTCGATCGCGGTCTTGAGAATGATGACCGCCATGGTGCCATCGACGTCATAGTCGCCGTAGATCAGAATTGTTTCTTTGCGCTCGATGGCAGCCTCAATGCGCTCGATGGCAGCGGGCAGGCCCAGCATCTGATCGGGAGAGTGAAGATGAGCAATCGAGGGAAGGAGAAAACGCTGGGCGGCATCCGCGTCAGCAATTCCACGGCGGACCAGCAGCGGAGCAACGATGTGGGCGGTTTGGGCGCTGGCGGTGCCGCGGAAGGCGGCGTCACTCCGCAGAGTTGCAATCAATGGATCGACCAGGGACTGGTCGGTTGGCTTGGGAATCCACTGCATGGGTGATGTAGCAGTCTACTACTCGGGGATGGGGCTTGGCTTTTGGCTTTTGGCTTTTGGCTTTTGGCTTTTGCCGCCGGCTGTTGAATGGTATTGCCGAGCTTCGCTCGGGGACGGACGAATGCGTCCGTCCCTACATTTTATTTTTTGGTTTTCGTCTTATTTTTTAGTTTTCGTCGTCTTGATCGGGTTCGTCCATGGTGATGCCGCCGAACTCATCGGAGACTTCCAGGAGGTGCTGGTACCGCTCATACCACTCGGTGCTGACTTCGCAGAGGAACATCGATCCCTGATAGGCCCAGCCCAGCTGAAGGTATCCAACCTTGCCGACGTGGGCGCGCAGCCAGCGCGCATCGTCGACATCGTCGCCGTCGGTGAACTCGGAGTTCGTCAGGCGCTGCACCATCTCATCAAGCTCAGTGCGCTCGAGAGTCCACGAGTGCATGGTAAGAAATGGAGCGCCAGAGGCCTTGGCTAGTTCCACAAAATCCTTCCAGGCATCGGGGTTGTCGCCGGTCTCCCACATGACACACTGCACCTCTTCGAAGTCCACGAAGCCGTGAAACCGGCGCATGCCGTGGCCTTCGATGAAGGCGATCATGTCGTCTTTTACCGTGTTGAGATCGTCAGGAATGGGAGACATATTCCAAAAGCTGCGAGTTTTTATTGTATGCCGTTCTCGACGCGAGCGCCAACGCGCGCTCAGTGCGGCGTGTGAGCCTTCATGAGATTGGCGAACATGCGATAAAACTTCGCGTTGTCCAGATTGAACTGGATTTCCACTTTCTGGGTTTCGGGCCGATGGGTTCCGCTCGTCGACCAGGTCAGGGTATTTCCGTAGCCCGCGCCGCGATCGATATCCACACTCATGTATCGAGTTTCGCTTTTCGTGATGATCGAAGGGTCGATCCAGGCGGCGGCAGCAAGTTCATCCCACATGATGTCGGCGCCCGGAGAGAACATGGCGAACTGCGCGACGTATCGCGTCAGCGGAGTCTGCGCGGCTTCAATTTCTTTAAGCAACTCACGCGACATCGTGGCTTTAACGGAAATATCGACGGGCGTGCAGACGATTTTCTTCCAAGGCGCGCGAAGCACCACGGCGGCGGCTTCGGGATCAAACCAGAAATTGAATTCGTGGCGCGGATTATTGAGGAACTCCGGATTGTCGGTGACGGGGCTGATGCTTCCCCCCATGAAAACCAGTTCCTTCGCGAGTTCGGGAAATTGAGGATCGATCGAAATGGCCAGGGCGAGGTTGGTCATCGGGCCGCCTTCGTAGATCGTCACCTCACGGGGATACTTTCGCACCATGCGGATGAGAAAGTGCGCTGCGTCTTCGTCCGCAGCCTTCGTGGTTGGCTTGCCTTCAGCGAGCGGGGGAACGACGACCATTTCGTGCCACCAGCGGTCGTCCCACGCCCCGGCGTAGGCGACTTGACCATAGCGCTGTTGCCACTGTTTAGATTCTTCGCGTGTTCGGACTAGTGGCAGGCTTGCGCCGGGAACGACTGGGATGTCGGGGCGTCCGATGATTTCGAGCAATCGCAGGGTGTGAGCGACTTCTTCGTCGCGCCACTGATCGCCGCTCACCACGGTGATGCCGAGAACCTCGACTTCTGGCGATTGGATCAGCAGCAGCAAAGTTTGCATGTTGCTGCCACCGGGCCCGGAGCAGTCTTCGTTGATGATTATTTTGCGGTGGGGCTGAGCAAAGCAGAGCGCGGACGCTAGCAACACGATGGCGATGGACAAGACCGATGTTTTCATAGGCGAATCGAGAATCTGGAACGCTTGAGGGCGGGCGCCCTCACAACAGGGGCTGGACGCCGGCGCTACTTTACTTTTTTCCAATGGGCCTCGTCATCAGGTCCTGGTAGATCTTGTAGAACTTTTCGGCATCGATATCGAACTGCACATAGGCCAAGCGTTCGTACGGAGGGACGGTCGCCGAGGAATCCCAGAAAAGCGTGCGCCCGTAGCCGGCACCGTGATCGATGTCGATATCCATGTACAGTCTTTTCTGGCCCGTAATGATAGATGGGTCGATCAGCGCGATCCCGGCTATTTCATCCCACATGTAGCCAGGAAGCGAATATTTGTCGAGGTAGTCCGTGATCGGTGTTTGCGCCTTGGCGATGGCCGCCTTCATCTCCGTCGTGTAACGAGTCTTGACGGAAATGTCGATGGGAGTGATCGTCATCTTTTTCCAGGGTGCGCGCAGGACGATGCGCGCCGCCTCGGGGTCGAACCACCAGTTGAATTCGCGGCGTGCGTCAATGGCGCCTATATCGATCGCGCCCTTGTCGGCGTAGAGTCCTCCACCCATGAGAACGAATTCCTTGGCGAGGGTTGCGACCGATGGATCGAGTTTCAGCGCAAGGGCAAAGTTGGTGAGCGGGCCTCCCGCCCACAACACCACTTCGTGCGGATATTTGTGCACCATCTGCACGATGAACTCGGCAGCCGTTCCAGGATGCGCTTCGAGATGTGGCTCGCCCTCGGGCATTGGTGGGACTACGTCAGGCTCGTGATACGGCATTTCGTAAACGATAGAGCGATTCGCCTGGAATTTATCGGTCCAGGCGCCTTTGTACTCAAACTTCCCGTACAGGGCTTCCCATCGTTCGGATTCTTCCTTCGAATTGATCAACGGAAATACCGCACCCTGGTAGACGGGGATGTCGGTCCGATTGTCGATCTCGAGAAGCCGCAGGACATGTTGTGTCTCTTCCCTGACCCACTGATCTCCGCTGACGGTGGTGATTCCGAGAACGTCAAACTTTTCGGAATTCAGGAAGACGAGAATCGCCTGCTGGTCGCTGGTTCCGGGGCCGCGAGCATCCTGATCGACGATGATCTTGATTTTCTGTGCGGTGGACGAAGCGATCAACAGAGTCGATAAAGCGAGACTAAGTGTAAGTTTCGAGCAAAGACGCACATATCCTCCGGACGGAGTGCAAAAGTTCAGGGCAGACCAGAGTGTACCCGGCCTGCCCCCTCAAATGATCAAGATGTCTTTAAAACATCAGTTTGAGCGCGAATTGAATGACCCGTGGATTGTTGACGGTACCGTTGACCACGCCGAAACTGGTGGGCGCTTCAATGTCCTGCATCTGGCTGGCTCCGCCCTGCAGGTAGAACTGCGGGTGGTTCCAAATGTTAAAGAACTCAGCGCGGAAATCGAGCCGCATGCTCTCGTAGGGCAGCGGGAAATGTTTGATGAACGAAAGGTCCGTGTTTACAAAACGCGGGCCCGTCAACGGAGCTCTCTTGGAATTTCCGAGTTCGCCAGCGGCGGCCGGTGCAAAGGCGCATTGATTGAACCAGTGTTGGAGCGTGTGTACCTCGGTCGGAGCAGTGCAACCTGGATTCGCGGCAACCGGTCCGGCCTTGTTGGGATCGCCAACCTGGTCGGGACGGTTCAGGTTGTTTCCGTTCCAGGAGAACGCCACGCCGGAGGCATTTGTGCCATCCACCACGAAGAGCGGGAATCCGGAAGTCACGCGCTGGATGACGTCCACCTCCCAGTTCCCTGCGATGGCATTCACGGCTCCATTCCAGTTGGATCCAAATTGCTTTCCTTTTCCGAATGGCAAGTCGTAAGTCACGCTGGCGGTGAACTGGTGACTTACGTTCAGCTGAGACAAGCTCCAGTCAGCGCCGCTCGTGCCCGGAAGCGGGAAATATGTCGCGCCGGGGAATGTGCCCAACCCGTCTGGCATTCCTGAGTCGTAAGTTTTGGAGTAGGTATAGCCCAGCAAGGCGTAGAGTCCGCGGCGAACGCTCTTGGTTTCCGCCTTGATCTGTAAGGAGTCATAATGCGCCTTACCCACGTCGTTGCTGTTGGCGATCGTCAGTGCGAATGGAAAGGTCGGAGCTCCCCACTTAGCGGCGAACGGTCCCCCTCCAGGTGCGCAGCCCAGCGTGTAACTGGGATTGAATGTTGAGCTCGCTGGATCGCATGCTGATGGCGAACCGACGTTCAGGTTCAATCCGTCCACGAGAATATGAGAGCTGCGTGATCCAGCATATCCGGCAGTCAGAACGACACCAGCCGGCAACTGGTGCTCAATATTCACGTTGTATTGCTGAACGCGTCCCTGCCTGAAATTGAGATTCTGCGACTGCAGGGTTCCAGGGAAAGACTGCGGGCTTGGAGGCGTGGTAATTGGACTGAGA
This sequence comes from uncultured Acidobacteriota bacterium, assembly GCA_963820895.1. GTDB lineage: Bacteria > Acidobacteriota > Terriglobia > Terriglobales > Acidobacteriaceae > Sulfotelmatobacter. Next base: position 108,305 of record CAWGBW010000004.1, on the reverse strand, counting down.
GTGCTATCGAGGAAAAGGAATTGATTTCCACAATTCGCGACTGTCGCTTGAGCTGAATTGTTAAATGGACACGGACCGAAGAAATTGTCGGACTCGGCAAAGTACGGCGGGTTCTCCCACAGACCCTGCGCCCCTTGGTTCCAGGAAGAGTCATGGAAGATAGCATAGCCGCCCCGGATCGCCGTCTTCTGCGAACCGAAGGGTCTCCACGAAACTCCGATGCGCGGCTCTAAAGCGGTCTTGTCCATCTGAATGCCGACGCGACCATCAGACCGGACACATATCGTGCAGGCACCGAAGTCGGCGTTTCCGGCGACGAAGAATTTCCCGCTATTAAAATCAAAGTTTGCTTGTCGATTGTGGGCTTCGGTGAGCGGGGTAACGAGCGCCCAAGCCACGCCTAAGTTCAGCGTTAGATTTGGCGTAACTCGCCAATTGTCTTCGACAAATGGGCGAATTAGCTTCCAACGGCGTCCAGTGGTGGCACCAAAGAAAGTCTGATCGTGAATTCCGCCGCCGAGCTGGCCGAGCAGCAAGTCAGACGTTGCATCTCCAGTCAGACCAAAGTTGATGAAAAAACCGTCCTGAAAGGCATTCGTCTCCACGTTCAACTGCTGATCACGGAAGCCGACTCCGATCTTGAGGTCATGCTTTCCGCGGATCATGTCGAAGGAATCGGAAATCTGGAAGACGTTAGTGCCGCCCTGAAAAGGGGCGAATCCGCGATCACCGAGTGCCCAGTAATTGTTCATCAAGGTCGAACTGAGTCCGCAGCTGACGCAATCTTTTGTGGACTGGGTCGCAACATCGGTGGGAGCATTCGGGCATTTGCTGTTCAGGTTTGCACCGAGAATACCGATGTTGGACGCTTCGCAGGTGCCGTTACCGAACGACAGAATGTGATTGAAGATGCGGTTGTAACCGAACGTGAACTGGTTGATGTTACGGTCGGAGAAAATGTGCGTTTCGGACAGGGCAACATTGCGCCCGTGGTTGGTGATGTTCTGGCTGCTTCCGAACGCATTGGCTTCGGCGAATCCGGGTGAACCGCCGGGAACAAACGATGTCGCCTGGTCGTAGCTGAAGCGAGCAAAGGCGGAGTCTTTGCTCGAAAAACTGTGGTCAAGCCTTACGTCGAAGCTGGTTTCATCCAGGCTTCTCACGGGTACGTTGGAGAAATTTGTCAGGGTACTGCTATTGATGACGTTGGGCTGCGGATAGAGCTTCATCATCGCCAGTCCCGACGGATCAACGTTGGGATTCACCGACGGATCGAACATGGCCGAAGGAATCTTGTTGCAGTTCACGCCAGCCGGTTGCATACCTGCACTATCGGGGGCGAGCGGATTGCCGGCGCCATCGCATTGGAACGGGCTGAAGTTGTATGGGCTATTGATGTTGCCGAAATTATCGGCATTGTTGGGGTTTGGCACGCCGGTTATCGGATCCCAGCCGGGACGAGCAACGCCTAGCGGGTCGAGGGAGTAGTCGCCAGTTAACATCGCTGGCGTGGGCACTAGTCCGCTGAATGGAATCCCGTGACGCTGCCGTTTGCCCTGGTAATCGACGAAGAAAAAGGTCTTATCCCTCTGAATAGCCCCGCCGAGCGCCGCGCCGAACTGATTCAAATTGAACTGCTCCCTTTTCACTGCGAAAAAACTCTTCGCGTCGAGCGAAGTGTTGCGGAAGAATTCGAATACCGAACCGTGAAGCTTGTTGGTGCCTGACTTGGTCGTGATCAGCACGGTGGGACCGGCGCGCGTGCCAAATTCTGCCGAGTAGTTATAGGTAAGAACTTTGAATTCCTGGATGGCATCAATCGAAGGCAGAACTCCAATTCCTCCGGCAGTCAACTCGTTGTTGTCGACACCGTCGAAGAGCCAATCCGTACTTTGTGCTCTCGATCCACCCACCGAGAGCGAGTACGTGCCGCGTGTGGCGACTTCGCTACTAGCGCCCGAAGTAAAGAAACTGTTTGGATTTGTTTCCTGTGTGGTGCCAGGTGTGAGAGTGGCGAGCTGAACGAAATCGCGACCGTTCAGCGGAAGTTCAGCCACCTGCTCGGAGGTGATGACTTGTCCGAGAGTGGGATTCGTAGTCTCTACGGCGACTTCGGTCGCGTTGACTTCGACACTCGTCGTGACCGACGCGGGCGAGAGCTTGAAATCGAGTTCACGGTGCTCGTCTACCTGCAGACGAACGTCTTTGGACTCGGCCGCGCGAAAACCAGGGGCCTCGATGTGAATCGTATATTCAGCGACGCTAAGCAACGGGATCAGGTAGTGCCCGCTGTCATCTGTAGTGGCTTCGCGTGAGACGTTCGTGCTCTGCGCGGTGACCCTGACCTTTGCGCCGGAGACGACCGCACCCGAATTATCTGAGACGGTTCCCGCAAAACTTCCGGTCGCCTGGCTGTACAACAACGGGCTGCACAAACCTACCAAGACACAAAGAAACAACACGGAAAGCATCTGCTTTCTCGACATTGTTAACGAACCCCTTTCGGCGGCCCCAACCGCCCCCAAAGAAAAGACACACTCCCCCTTACCCAGAAGTTGAGAGTGCACTCGACTGCAGACACGGCTTATAAATTGCCGTCCCAGGTAAGTCAAGAAGTTTTGTAGTGGAAAAGAGTTAGAAACGAATGGTTTACGCCGGCAATCGCGAAAACGATTTTGCTATGTCGACACGCAGTTTACAGCCGCCAGTCCAATTGCGCTGACTTTCCATCAATAAAGTTCCGAGAAGGTTTTGCACAGATGATGACGCGAAGCAAAGTTGATTTTCGATCGCACACTCGGTTTCGCGATTACGACTTTGCCGCCCACTCTGCGTCGAAGCGAGCCCGATCATAGAAGGATTTCTGCGTTCCTACGCCCGTGGTCGACAGACCCGCATAAAGATTCGCGCGCCGCAAGGCCTCTTTTTCAGGAACGCCTTCACCGAGAAACACTGCGAAGCTGCCGATAAATGCATCGCCAGCGCCGGTGCTATCGACACTCTTCACCGGGAAAGCTGGCACGTGTTCGGTCCCTTCACTGCTGGCGAGAAGCGAGCCGTTGGCACCGAGGGTGATGATCACTCGGCGAATGCCGCCGGATACAAGTTTTTCAGCGCACTTCTTCGCATCGTCGACCGTCTTAACCGGCAGACCAGTGATGGTTTCAGCCTCGCTCTCATTTGGAACAAAATAGTCGAGGCCCTTGAGTGCGGCCATGTCGACAGCCTGCGCTGGCGCGGGATTCAGGATGCATCGTATCCCGTGCTTCACTGCGAAGGCGATCGTGTAATAGACGGTCTCGACGGGGATCTCGAATTGAAGAACGATGCAGTCGCACGATTTCAGAACGTCGGCAGCAGCATCGACTTCGGCCGGTTTCAGCGCGTCGTTCGCACCTTTCACGACGAGAATCCGGTTCTGTCCATTGGGCTCGACGAAGATCGGCGCTACTCCGCTCGACAGTCCGTCCACTTGCTTGACGTGAGTTGGATCAATTCCCTGCTTGCGGAAATTTTCGATGGTCGCAGGTCCAAACAAGTCGCTGCCTACCCGCGCGACCATGAATACTTCGGCGCCGCAGAGTCGGGAAGCGACGGCTTGATTGGCACCTTTGCCGCCGAATCCCAAGTCGAAGCTCTGGCCGAAGATGGTTTCGCCCGGTTTTGGAAACTGGTTGGTGAAGGTTGTGAGATCGATGTTGGCGCTACCAACCACTGCGATGCGAGGGCGTTTTGCCATGAGGAGTGCCGTTGTTCGAGGTCGAAGGCCGAGTCTATTCAGCGGTGAGGACCGTGTCAACGGCGGGCGCCACGCTAGATGAGAGTCCGTAGGGATTCTGCTATAGTTCGGTCCTTCACACTTCAGTTGGAGGAGTTATGCCCCGCAAAGTCCGCTGCGCATTGATCCAGGCCAGCAATGCGATCAGCACCGCACGCCCTCTCGCGCAGATCAGAAAAGCGATGATCGACAAGCACATGAAGTTGATCGAGCAGGCAGCGCGCAAGAAAACGCAGATTCTCTGCCTGCAGGAACTTTTCTATGGACCGTATTTTTGCGCGGAGCAGAATTCCCGCTGGTACGAATTGACTGAGCGCGTACCGGACGGACCGACGACCCAACTCATGCAGAAGGTCGCCGCGAAGCACAAGATGGTGATCGTAGTTCCGGTCTACGAAGAGCACATGCCCGGCGTGTATTTCAATACTGCCGCGGTGATCGATGCCGACGGGCGATATTTAGGAAAATACCGCAAGCATCACATTCCTCACTGCCATCCGGGATTTTGGGAGAAGTTTTATTTCACGCCAGGCGACTTGGGCTATCCGGTTTTCGAAACGAAGTATGCGCGAGTCGGGGTCTACATTTGCTACGACCGGCACTTTCCGGAAGGTGCGCGCATCCTGGGTTTGAACGGCGCCGAGATTGTTTTCAATCCCTCCGCAACCGTGGCGGGACTTTCGGAATACTTGTGGGAACTTGAGCAACCCGCGCATGCAGTTGCGAACGGATATTTCGTAGGAGCCATCAATCGAGTGGGGATAGAGAAGCCGTGGAGCATCGGCGAATTCTACGGAAAGAGCTACTTCTGCAATCCGCGGGGAAAGATCATCGCGCAGGCGAGCCGCAACAAGGATGAAATCGTGGTCGCAGATCTCGATCTCGACATGATTGCCGAGGTTCGGAAAGTGTGGCAGTTTTATCGCGATCGCCGGCCGGAAAGTTACGGCCCTCTGACGACACAGAGCACGAACACCGCGGCCGCAGATTGAGATGAACTTCGCGAACCTTTCATGACGACCCCGGATCCTGCCCAGCTTCGCGCGCGCATCGAGTCCAGCCCGCTGTATAACCACGACCTAGCCCCCGCTACTCAGCAGCAGCGTCACTGGGGAACGTACAACTTTGCGGCATTGTGGATTTCGATGTCGGTCAACATTCTTACCTACATGTTGGCCGCGAGCCTGATTCAGGGAGGGATGAACTGGAAGCAGGCGATCGCGACGATATTTATCGGCAACGTAATCGTGTTGGCTCCGATGTTGCTGAATTCGCACCCGGGCGCGAAGTACGGAATTCCCTTTCCGGTGCTGGCCCGCGCGTCGTTCGGAGTTCTGGGAGCAAATGTTGCAGCGGTGATCAGGGCGCTGGTCGCATGCGGATGGTTTGGAATCCAGGCATGGATTGGCGGCGAAGCCATCAGCACCTTGCTCGCAGTGCTCATTCCTTCCTGGAAGAGTTTCCCGTACGGCGCAGCAGTTTGCTTTTTTATTTTCTGGCTGATCAACCTGGCTGTGGTTTTGAAGGGCATCGAATACATCCGAATGCTGCAAGGCATTAGCGCGCCAGTGCTGCTTGGCGTGGGATTGCTTCTGCTGGGTTGGGCCTATAAGACCGCCGGCGGGCTCGGGCCGATGCTGTCGGTTCCGTCGCGATTTACAAACTTCCCGGATTTCTTGAAGTTTCTGATTCCGGCTTTAAATGGGACGGTGGGATTCTGGGCCACGGTCTCGCTGAACATACCCGACTTCACGCGCTTCGCGCGAAATCAGCGGGAACAAGTTATCGGGCAGGCGCTCGCTTTGCCGACGACGATGACTCTTTACGCGTTTGTGGGAATCGTCGTGACCTCGGCAACTGTCGTGATCTACGGTACGGCAATCTGGGATCCTGTCCAACTCTTGAGCCGCTTTCATTCGCCTGTGGCGGTCGTCATTTCGCTCGTCGCCATTCTTCTGGCGACGTTGAACGTCAACATCGGCGCCAATGTAGTTTCTCCAGCCAACGATTTTTCCAACCTGTGGCCACGCGGCATCAACTTCCGAACCGGTGGAGTGATCACGTGCTTTATGGGAGTGGTGATGATGCCGTGGAAGCTGCTCTCGAACTACCGGACATTCATTCTCGGATGGCTTGGTGGATATGCTGCGTTTCTGGGTCCCGTGGCCGGGATCATGATCTGTGATTATTTTGTGATTCGCCGCCGTGTCTTGCGAGTGGACGATCTTTATCTTCGCGGTGGGATCTATGAATACGCGCGGGGCTTCAACTGGAATGCCGTGATCGCGCTCGCGTTGGGAGCAGGTACGGCACTCGCTGGCCTGGTGGTCCCAGCGGTTCGCTTCCTGTACGACTATTCCTGGTTTGTGGGATTTTTCGTATCGTTCGTTATGTATTACGTCATGATGCGAACGCAGCGGCAGACCGCTCTGACTCCGGAGAGCGTGGCCTAGCGCATCTCAAGCGCGAGGCGGTTTGAGGAATGGCGGCAGAACTTCATCCTGATACGACTTCAGAGTTTGCTCTTCGTCTCCAGACATCAGATAGATATTGAATTGAGTGACGCCGACCTTTTCCAACTCCCGCAATTTTTCCTGATGGGCTTGTGCCGGTCCGAGCAGGCAGAAGCGATCAACAACTTCGTCTGACACGAAATTCGCGTTGTCACTCGCTACTTCGCAATGGTGTTTGTAGTCGTAGCCGCCACGATCCTGCACGTAGGACGTCAAAGCGGGAGGGAGCTCATCGGACTTGTATTGCCGGATTAAGTCCATCACGTGATTTGAGACGAGAGCCGGAAACCAGCGCACACGCTCGCGGCCGACGTTGAGATCGTCTGAGACCCAGACCGGGGCGGCAGCCATCACTTCTATCTTGCTTGGGTCGCGGCCGATCGAACGGGCTCCTTCTTTCACAAAGCTCATGCACCACGAGATCAATGCGGGATCGGCAAACTGCAAGATGATGCCGTCGGCCACGCGTCCCGCCATGTGCAATACCTTCGGCCCGTAACCCGCGATCCAGACCGGGGGCGCATCCTTTGCCCAAGTCAGGCGAGTGGGCTGTCCATCATGCTCTGCTTCCCTTCCGGAAGTCAGGTCGCGAAATTCTTTTACTGAAGCTTCAAGCTGTGACCACGTCACGGGCTTCTTGCCCATCACTCGCCGAGAGCTGTCGCCGCGTCCGATACCGAGTTCCATGCGGCCGTTAGAGATCAGGTTCAGCGTCGCGAACAGACTCGCCGTCACGGTCAGGTCGCGAGTAGCGGGATTGGTGACGCATGTTCCGAGCCGCATGCGTTGCGTGTTGGTCGCCATCAACGTCAGGAGTGGATATGGCTCTTTCCACAAAACATGCGAATCGAAAATCCATCCGTACGCAAACCCCGCGCTTTCCGCCTGGCGCGTGAGGCTGACGATCCGTTCGACCGAAATATCGGGTTTCAGCGTGATACCGAATTGCATGGCTGGTCCCTTTGATTCACGACGCGAGGCGGCGAATGTGAAGAGCTAAAGGGCGGCAGTGTAGCATAGTTCTCTTCCTATTCCGGGCGACGCTGGAGGTTTGAATGAGCTTCGAAACCATCATCAAGAACGGGTCGGTTGTGACTGCAACCGATACCTATCGAGCCGATATCGCGATTACGAATGGGAAAGTTGCCGCGATCGCCGCGGATCTGCCGATCGAGAACGCTTCGAAGGTGATCGACGCTGCGAACAGGCTGGTGCTGCCGGGAGGCATCGACGTTCACACGCACCTCGACATGCCTTTCGGAGGAACAACCAGCGCGGACGATTTCGAGACGGGAACGCGCGCGGCCGCATTCGGCGGGACGACCACGCTCATCGATTTCGCGATTCAATACAAGGGCCAGCAACTGCGCCAGGCGTTTGACACATGGATGAGCAAAGCAGTGAGCAAAGCCGTCAGCGATTATGCATTTCACTGCATCGTCACGGACGTATCCGGCGGCCAGCTTTCAGAGATGAACGATCTGGTGCACGAGGGTGTCACGAGTTTCAAGCTCTTCATGGCATACCCGGGCGTGTTCATGCTTGATGACGGAAGTATCTTCAGGGCATTGCAAACGACCGCGAAGAATGGCGGCCTCGTCTGCATGCACGCCGAGAATGGCAGTGCGATCGATGTGATCGTGCAGCAGGCGCTGGCAGAGGGGAAGAAGGCTCCGAAGTATCACGCGCTGACGCGACCGACGACCGCGGAGGCCGAGGCTACGGCTCGCGCGATTGCTTTGGCCGAGATGGCTGGAGCGCCAATTTATATCGTTCACATGAGCTGCAATGATGCTCTTGAAAAAGTGCGTGAGGCGCGCGACCGCGGGCTTCCCGTGTATGGCGAAACCTGTCCTCAGTATCTCTACCTCTCAATTGAGAATTTTGAGGCTCCGGGATTTGAAGGTGCGAAGTATGTGTTCACTCCACCCTTGCGGGAGAAATGGCATCAGGAAAAACTCTGGAATGGACTTAAGCGGGACCATCTGCAGGTGGTGTCGACCGATCACTGCCCGTTCTGCTTCAAGGAACAGAAAGAAATGGGCCGCGACGATTTCACGAAGATTCCAAATGGTGGACCGGGTGTGGAACATCGGATGAGCTTGATCTACTCAGGCGGCGTTGCCGGAGGACGATTCAGCGTGAATCGTTTCGTCGAACTCGTCTCGACGACTCCAGCGAAATTGTTCGGGCTGTATCCGCGCAAGGGGACGATTGCGGTGGGAAGCGATGCGGATCTGGTAATTTTCGATCCGAAACGCAAGCACACGATCAGCGCGACGACCCACCATATGCGCGTGGACTATTCGATGTTCGAAGGAATTGAGGTCACTGGAATGCCGGACGTTGTTTTGTCGCGCGGTTCAGTGATCGTGGATGGGGACAAGTTTCTAGGTCGCGCGGGCCGTGGAGAATTTCTGCGACGCTCCACCTACGCTCAAGTCAATGGTTAAACGTCAACGCAAAGCGTCATAAAGAGCACTCTTCCAGCGGGCGTTGTCGATCTCCCAACACACTTTCGCTTTGTGACCGCCGTCGATTGCCGCCTGCCAGACCGTGCGGTTTCGATCGTCATCCGCGACGTTGAGGCGATCCACAACGGTCATGCCCCGCGTCAATTCGCTTTGGATTTCGACTTCGACGTAATGATCGCCCCAGGAAGTTCCAATGCCCGGATCCAGCGCCAGGCACATCGCCACGGGATCTGGCAGGCTAATACCATCTTCCCCAGTCTGTGTCTTCAGTGCGGTGCGAGCGTGGCTGTTGCACTCAATCGCAAAATCCGCGAGCTTCGTCTTGAACTGGAGCACATGGTCTATGTCTTCTGCGCTTAGCACAGCCTGTCCGCGGCAAAGCTGCCAGCCAACGAGCTCAACCGGCAGGCCACTTCGCATGACGATATTGGCCGCTTCCGGATCCACCCAGATGTTGTATTCCGCGGCTGGGGTGACGTTGCCTTCGCAGCAAGGATTGCCGCCCATTACGACGCAACGGCTCACCTTTCCAGCGATGCTCGGCTCTCTTGACACGGCGAGAGCGACATTCGTCAGTGGACCGAGTGTGACGAGAACAAGACCCGGATTCGCCTCGATGGTTTCGATGATGCCGTCAACGGCATGAGTGGGCCGAGCGGCCAACTTCGGCAATGGATAGTTATGATCCCCAAGTCCGTCGCGCCCATGAAACCATGTTGCGTTCTGATAACTGCGGATCAGTGGTTTTTCTGCACCGGAGAAAACCGGGACGTCGGCTCCGCACAGCTCGACGGTATAGAGCGCATTACGCGTCGCTTGTTTGACGTTGACGTTTCCAGCGACAACCGAAATTGCTGCGACGTGAACATCGGGCTTGCGCAGGGCCATGATCAGTGCGACGGCGTCGTCTGACGCGGTATCCGTATCGATCAGGAAAGTTCGGGGCACGGGCGTAAGCATAGCAAACGCAAAGAACGTTCGCCGACTTGTGAGCAGCAGCAAAGAAGTGTAGAGTTACTCGTTTTCCAAGGGAGCCTGCATGTTCACGCCGCCGAGTTTGACTGTAGCGCTGTTGATGATGATTGCCAGCGCTATCTGCTGGGGTTCATGGGCAAACACGTATAAAGGCGTCAAGAATTATCGCTTCGAGTTGTTTTACTGGGATTACGCGATTGGCATTTTCTTAATCTCTTTGATCTTTGCGTTCACGCTTGGAAGCAGCGGACATGACTCGTCCAGTTTCATGAACAATGTTCGCACCGCTGATAACTGGAACATCGTGTCCACTCTCGTGGGCGGCGCGATTTTCAACCTGGCAAACCTGCTTCTTGTGGCGGCGATCGACATGGCCGGCCTTGCTGTCGCTCTGCCAGTCTCGATTGGTATTGCGCTCGTGGTTGGAGTTGTTCTGAATTACATTCTGCAGCCCAAGGGCAACGTCCTGTTTCTGGCTGCAGGCGTGGCCTGCGCTTTAATTGCGGTGGTGCTCGACGGAAAGGCTTTCGGAAGTTTGGCCGCGGGACACAGAGCGTCGCGCAAGAGCATCGTGATCTGTATCGTGTCGGGCGTCTTGATGGGCTTGTGGAGCCCGTTCACCTCGTACGGCGCCACTCGCGGAAACGCGCTGACTCCCTACAGTTCCGTCGTGTTCCTCACGTTGGGGGCGCTCCTGTCCTGTTTTGTCTGGAACTTGTACTTCATGAAAAAGCCGCTGGAAGGAGAGCCCGTCGGCTTCGGCGGATTTTTCACCGCGCCAGCCTCCGGACACTTGCTGGGCTTGCTCGGCGGAATCATCTGGGGCACCGGTACTGTATTCAACGTGGTCGCGGGCAAAGCAACTGCGTTCGCAATTTCTTACGCGATCGGACAATCCGCCCCGATGGTCGGCGCCCTGTGGGGAGTGCTGGCCTGGAAGGAGTTCGCCGGCTCCGGGCCTCGCGCGAGGTTGTATCTCACCTTGATGTTTGTGTTTTACGGGTTGGCGATTCTGCTGGTCGCACGCGCGAACGGCTAATCCTCTTCGCGACGACGCGACTAAGCGTTTGACGACGCTCACAGCTTGATAGCCGAAGGCTCCCTCTATTTGCCTTTGATCCGGCTCACAAACAGTTGGATGAACCGTTCTGCGTCCGAGGCCACACTCACGCGCGCATTCGCCTTCACCGGCACAATTCCGTCGATTTCGTAGTGATCTCCGTGGAGCACGTTGTTCTCGTACGATCCCATCCGATTGGCGACCGTTTCTCCGCGAGTGAATTCACCTCCCGTTTCGACATCCACGCGCATGTCTTTCAGAGTTACCAGCGTTGGGTCGATCGCGATGGCGACAGCGAGAGGATCGTACATCGCCGCCCCGTCATAACCGCTTTTCTCAGAGCGTGAGACATAGTAGTCAGTGAGTTTGGCGATGAAATCACTTTCTGGTCCGTGCGCTTTCTGAAGATCAGAAAGATGCTTGCGCGTGATGAGCGTACGCTCGCCCACGTCAGATCCGAGCATTGTAACGATCCATCCGGCATTGAACACGATGGCAGCGGCTTCAGGATCGTTGTAAATGTTGGCCTCGGCCGCGCCGTTTACGTTGCCGCCGGTGATCGAACCTCCCATGATCACAATGTCTTTGACCAGAGGAACAATCGTGGGATCTTTTGAGACCGCGAGCGCGATGTTTGTCAACGGACCAACCGGCACCAACGTGACTTCGTGGGGATACTTGTGAACCAGTTCGATGATGAGATCCGGTCCGAAGCGCGAATCGACCTTACATTTCGATGCTGGCAGTTCGACTCCGGCAAAACCATTCGAACCGTGCCAGTACTGCGCGGTAATCAACTTCTGGTTGAGCGGATGCTGCGCTCCGCCAGCAATCGCGAGATCGCAGCGTCCGGCGAGAGATGCGATCTTGAGCGCATTCTCGAGGCCCTGTCGCGCGTCGACATTGCCCGGTACGACAGTCAACGCTTCCACCTTCAATTCGGGTGAATTCAAGGCCAACAGGATCGCCATCGCGTCGTCGATGCCGGGATCGGTATCGATAATGACGCGCCGCGGCGAAAGAGCGATGGCGTTTGCTGCGAACAAGAGAACGATGGCAGAAACAAAGGCAGACATCCGGACAAATTGCTTCAATGGGAGTCCCTTCAAGTGAATTTGAACAAAGAATTCTAAAGCAACATGCCGGCGATCGAAGCCGACATTAAGTTGGCCATCGTCCCAGCGAGCATAGCGCGGAAGCCGAGACGCGCCAGTTCGCCGCGCTTGTTGGGAGCGAGCGCACCGATCCCGCCGATCTGTATTCCGATCGAACTGAGGTTGGCAAAACCGCAAAGAGCAAATGTTGCTATCGTGACTGAACGCGGATCGAGAAGAGTTTTCTGGTCCCCGAGAATGGAAAATGCCACCAGTTCGTTCAAGACCATTCTCGTGCCAAGCAAGTTGCCGACCAGCAAGCAGTCATGCCGCGGAATGCCGATGACCCACGCGATAGGCCAGAACAAGTAGCCGAAGATTTGTTCCAGGCTCCTTGGGAACCATGCCACGTGATTGTGGATGCCGCCGAAAATGCCGTTGGTCAGGGCAATCAACGCGAGAAAAGAAATCAACATGGCGGCGATATTCAGGGCCAGGTGCAATCCATCGGTGGTGCCGCGCGCAATCGCGCCAAGCAAATTCTCTTCCTTCTCTGTTTTCTCCTCGTCCGCATTCATCACGACCCGGCCTGCAGTTTTGGGCTGCTCGGTTTCGGGGACAAGCATTTTCGCCATCAACAGCGTGCCCGGAGCAGTCATGATCACAGCGCTCAGCAAGTGCTTCGGATCGATGCCGAACGCGATGTAAGCGGCCATGATTCCGCCCGAGACGTGCGCCATGCCACTGGTCATCACGGTCATCAGTTCGGAGCGAGTCAGGTCCGGCAGGAATGGACGTATCGTCAGCGGCGCTTCGGTCTGCCCCATGAAGATGCTGGCGGCAACATTTAACGACTCGGCGCCGCTGGCCCCCATCACTCTGGTCATCACCCAGGCGAAGATCCGGATGATGATCTGCATGACGCCGAAGTGATAGAGAACGGCAAAGAAAGCAGCGATGAAGATCACGGTCGGAAGCACGCCGAATGCGAAGTACCCAAGCTGCGATCCGGGTTTGGCGAGATCACCGAAGACAAAGTGCGACCCGGCATACGAGTAGCCGAGCAACGTGGTCACTACCTCTCCGGCCTTTTGAAAGGCGGCTCGGCCAGCCTCGATTCGCAAGACAAAGACCGCGAACACGAATTGCAGTCCCAGCCCCCAAGCCACCGTTTTCAGTTTTATGGCACGGCGGTTGGAAGACAGCAGGTATGCGAACAGAAGAATTGTCAGCAGCCCGAGAATACCGGTGAATCGTCCCATCAGTTTCTCTCTCCTGACTTTCCGATGACCTGGTGTACCAACGGCCTCTTTGTGGCGGGCGCCGCGTCAGATATTTCGCAACTCGCCGAGATCATTTGGCGGGCACGCTCGGCGCGATCCGCTGCATTGTAATGGATGGTGGCGAGAACTTCGCCAGCCGCAACTTTGTCTCCCACCTTTTTGCGCAGGATAATTCCGACTGCCGGATCGACCAAATCTTCCTTGCGTTCACGTCCTCCACCCAGAATCACACACGCGGTGCCAATCTGCTCGCACTGCATCGCAGCAACGTATCCCCCGCTCGCGCTTTTGACTTCAATCGTGTCCTTTGATTGAGGAAGTCTGTTCACATCGTCAACCACCGCCGCATCGCCGCCCTGTAGTTCTACCATCTGCCGGAACTTTTCCAGAGCCTTACCGGATGAAATCAGCTGGGCGCTTTGCCGCTTCCCTTCTTCGACTGATTTCGCGGCGCCTCCGAGTTGCAGCATCCAGCCTCCAAGTTCGAGGCAGAGATCGCGCAAGTCTTGCGGACCACCACCTTTCAGAACATCGATAACTTCGACGACCTCCAGGGAATTGCCGATCATCTTTCCCAAAGGCTGGTCCATGTCGGTGATCAGCGCGATTACCTTTTTCCCCATGCGCTCGCCGGTTTCGACCATCAGTTCCGCCAGAAACACGGCATCCTTTTCGCTTTTCATAAAAGCGCCAGAGCCGGTCTTAACGTCGAGCACCAGGGCGTCGATGCCTTCCGCCAATTTCTTGCTCATGATCGACGCGCAAATCAGGTAAGGACTTTCCACCGTCCCTGTCACATCACGCAACGCGTAGAGTTTTCGATCCGCCGGAGCGATCTCCGCGGTCTGGCCGATCATCGCGCAGCCGCACACCTCGAGCACCCGACGAAATTCAGGAACGGGGAGATTGACGTTGAATCCCGGGATGGCTTCGAGTTTGTCGAGCGTGCCGCCGGTGTGGCCAAGGCCGCGGCCGCTGATCATCGGCACCGCAATCCCCGCCGCCGCTACCAACGGTGCAAGCACCAGAGACGTCTTGTCACCCACTCCACCGGTTGAATGCTTGTCGACTTTTCTCTGCGGCAACGAAGACAGATCGAGCACTTCTCCGGAACGCAGCATCGAGTCAGTAAGTGCTGCGGTCTCAGGACGGCTCATTCCGCGCAGTACGACTGCCATCAACCACGCGGAGACTTGGTAGTCAGGGATGTTCCCGTCTGTATAGGCGTTGACGAAGCTCTCGATTTCTTCCCGAGACAACTCGACCGCATCCCTTTTCTTGCGAATAACGTCGATCGCACGGAATGCTCGCGGCGTGGGGGCGGACGGGCTCACTGGAGGCGGAACCCTTCCGGAAGGAGTTCCGTAATGTGCGCTTGTTTCGGACCGCTGGCGCCCTGAAAGAAGATGGTCGCGTCCGGGCCGAATTCGTAAATCACTTGCCGGCAAGCGCCGCACGGTGAACAAGCCGCGCCTTGATCGTTGGTTACGGCGACCGCCCGAATCTCAATCTTCGGGCCCAGTTCCGCCACGGCGGAAAAAATAGCGGTGCGCTCCGCACAATTCGTCATTCCGTAAGACGCATTCTCGACGTTACAACCGGCAAAGATCTTTCCATTGGTCAGAAGTATGGCCGCGCCCACATGGAAGTTCGAATATGGAGCGTGCGCATTCTTCATTACTCTAGAGGCAATAACTTCCAGCTTCTTCCGCACGGCTTTACTCAAGACACTTTTGTGAATCGATACGGAGACCATATTGAGTTGTGCAGTTCTGGAAGCAGCGAATCGGTCGCCATTGTAAACCTTTGAACCGAGTTTCGATTCACCCTCAGCGATCGTGCGAAGCAATTGTGCTTTTCCACCCCGACTCGCCTTGTTAAAGTGTGTGCCGTACAATGCAATTCGAGTGGCTGCCATGTTTGCTGTGACGGTCACAAAACGGAAAGGCTCGAATGTCTGGCGACTACGGATCCTCGAACAAAGTGCGCGGTATCGAGCGCCATGTCGACGATTCTTCGACCGCAATCGCACAACTCAACGGTCGTCCGCTTCTGCCCAATGAGGGCATTCCGCTGGATCTGAACTGGGTTCAGGAGGTTCGCGTTAACACCAGCGCGGTGGAACGGCGTACGCAGTCACAGGTGGCGCGGAGAACTGTGAAAAAACAATGGCAGGCGGCCTGGCTGCTGCGCGCCATCACCTGCATGGACTTGACGACGCTCTCCGGTGACGATACCGACGAACGCGTGCGGCGGCTGTGCGCGAAGGCGCGGCAACCAATTCAGCACGAGATCGTCGAGAAGCTCGGAATTGAGGAACTTGGAATCAAGGTGGTGGCCGCTTGCGTTTATCACACCTTCGTTGAAACCGCCCGGCACGCGCTCGAAGGCAGCGGAGTACGGATCGCTGCCGTTTCTACTGGCTTTCCAGCCGGATTGTCACCACTGTCGGAACGAATCGCAGAGATCCGAAGTTCGGTGCAAGCGGGTGCCGATGAAATTGATGTCGTCATCACCCGGGCGCATGTCTTCGGCGCTCGCTGGCAGGCGCTCTACGACGAGATTGCTTCGTTCAAACTAGCCTGTGGCCGGGCACATATGAAGGTCATCCTCGGTACCGGCGATCTTCTTACATTGCGCAATGTGGCGCGCGCGAGCGTCGTTGCCATGATGGCGGGTGCCGACTTCATCAAAACTTCGACCGGAAAAGAAGCTACCAACGCCACGTTGCCAGTAAGTCTTGTGATGGTTCGCGCGATCCGCGAATACGCCCAGCAAACCGGCATGGCGGTGGGATTCAAGCCGGCTGGCGGAATCCGCACCGCAAAGCAATCCATCGACTGGCTCGCCATGATCAAAGAAGAGTTGGGGGAATCGTGGATGCGAGCCGAGATGTTTCGTTTTGGCGCGAGCGGCCTGCTGGGAGACATTGAGAGGCAACTGGATCATTACGTCACGGGCAGATACTCCGCGGAGTATCGTCACCCGATTGCATAGATGAAATTTTCTGAGACCAAGGAACGAGCTACCGCCGCATGAGCATCGCTGAAAAATTTGCCAGCATGGAGTACGGTCCGGCTCCGGAGGATCCAAAGGAAGCGGTCGCATGGCTGGAGCGCCACGGACGCCGTTTCGGATTCTTCATCGACGGAGCGTGGAAAGCGCCGGCGGCGGGCGAATACTTCGAGACGCTTGATCCATCGACTGGCGAAAAGCTGGCCAGCATCGCTCAAGGC
Source organism: uncultured Acidobacteriota bacterium (assembly GCA_963820895.1). GTDB lineage: Bacteria > Acidobacteriota > Terriglobia > Terriglobales > Acidobacteriaceae > Sulfotelmatobacter. The sequence continues at coordinate 91,892 of CAWGBW010000004.1, read as the reverse complement.
GGTCAGGCTGATGTCGATGAAGCCGTCCGCGCCGCACGCACCGCGTCGTCGAAGTGGCGGGCGATCACGCCTCACAAGCGTGCTCGTTATCTTTACGCTCTCGCGCGCCTTGTGCAAAAGCATTCGCGTCTGCTTGCCGTTCTAGAAACTATGGATAATGGCAAGCCCATTCGTGAAAGCCGCGACATCGATATCCCGCTGGTCGCTCGACATTTTTACTATCACGCCGGATGGGCGCAACTTCTCGAGCAGGAGTTTCCAGAGCACGAGCCTTGCGGCGTTATCGGTCAGATCATCCCTTGGAACTTTCCTCTGCTCATGCTTGCGTGGAAGATTGCTCCAGCTTTGGCTGCTGGAAACACGGTTGTACTGAAGCCAGCGGAGTTCACCCCGCTCACGGCGCTCGCCTTCGCAGAGCTTTGCGTGGAGGCTGGCCTGCCGCCTGGCGTTGTGAACATCGTTACTGGAGATGGACGCACCGGAGAAGCGCTGGTCAAGCATTCCGACGTCGACAAGATCGCATTCACTGGATCGACAGAGGTTGGGCGCGCGATTCGCGGAGCCACCGCTTCCAGCCACAAGCGGCTGTCGCTTGAGCTGGGAGGAAAGTCTCCGTTCATCATCTTCGAAGATGCCGATCTGGACGGCGCGGTCGAGGGACTGGTCGACGGAATCTGGTTCAACCAAGGGCAAGTTTGCTGTGCCGGCTCGCGCCTACTGATGCAAGAGAGCATCGCGGAGCCGCTGATCGCAAAGATTCGCGATCGCATGAGCACCCTGCGTATTGGATCTCCGCTCGACAAGGCGATCGATATCGGAGCGATTGTGGCTCAAGTACAACTCGATCGCATCCAGCGGATGGTGGCCCAGGGAGTGGCCGAGGGCGCTACCTGCTGGCAACCGGAAGTTTCGCTGCCGTCTCGCGGCTTTTATTTTCCCCCGACGCTCTTGAGCAACGTCCACCCGACATCGATCGTTGCGCAGCAGGAAATTTTTGGTCCTGTCCTCGCAGCCATGACCTTCCGAACTCCAACGGAAGCGGTGGAGCTCGCAAACAACACGGTGTATGGTCTCGCGTCCTGTGTGTGGAGCGAGAACATCAATGTTGCACTTCATGTTGCGGCGCAAATCAAGGCCGGTGTCGTCTGGGTAAATTGCACGAATTTGTTCGACGCCGCCTGCGGTTTCGGTGGATATCGCGAAAGCGGATACGGCCGCGAAGGCGGACGAGAAGGCTTGCTCGAATACATGGAGCCGAAATGGCTGAAGCGGGCTCCCAAAGTGGCCGCACCATCTGAGTCCGCGAGGCCTTCGAAGAACAACGATGCTGACACCAGCAGTCCGGCGATTGACCGCACTGTGAAGCTATACATTGGCGGCAAGCAGGTTCGTCCGGACTCCGGTTACAGCATGGAGGTCCGATCCGACGATGGGCGCCTGCTGGGAGAAGCGCCGCTCGGCAATCGCAAAGACATCCGCAACGCTGTCGAAGCAGCCCACAAGGCCACCGCGTGGTCGAAGGCGACTGCCCACAATCGCGCGCAGGTGCTTTACTATTGCGCGGAAAATCTTTCTCAACGCCGAAGCGAAGTCGTCAGCCACCTCGCTGCCGCGGTCGGAGAAGCGAGCGCCGCGAAAGAAGTCGACCAGAGCATCGAGCGGATCTTTTCTTACGCAGCGTGGGCCGACAAGTTTGACGGCGCAGTACACAATCCCCCGTTTCGAAATATTGCCATCGCAATGAATGAGCCCATCGGCACGGTCGGCGTGATCTGTCCAAACGATTCGCCATTGCTCGGATTTTTGTCGCTGGTGCTTCCGTTGCTTGCGACGGGCAACACTGTGGTTGCGGTTCCGTCGGAGAAATATCCCCTCATCACTGGTGATCTCTATCAGCTATTCGATACCAGTGATCTTCCGGGCGGTGCCATCAACATCGTGACCGGCTACGTTTCGCAATTGCTCAAGACGCTGGCCGAGCACGACGACGTCGGTGCGATCTGGTGCTACGGCGATGAAGCCACAGTCGCCTCAGCGAAAGCCATGTCAGTCGGAAATCTTAAGCAAGTGTGGACCAACGAGGGCCGCGCGATCGACTGGTTCGATTCGAAGATCGCCGAAGGGCGCTGGTTTCTCGAGCATGCCACCCAGGTTAAGAATATTTGGGTGCCTTATGGTGAATAGCTGCGTTCGTCCTGGGCGCCCGGCTTCGCTGTTGCCTGCATAATTCTGGTTGAAACGTCCGAACGCCGGGCTGGCATTGCATTTGTTAGGTCCCGGCGCTAGCATACCCGCAAGTCGTCATTTCGCCCGGCATCATTCTCTCTTGTAAGTCCAAGTTGACCGAGGAGGAACTATGGGCATTGCAGTGTCTCCGCAAATCCATCCGCAAGTCGCGGAGTTCATCGACAAACCGCGAAAGATGTTAATCAACGGACGCTGGGTGAACGCGGCGTCCGGAAAAACTTTCCCTACTTACAATCCCGCCACCGGTGAAGTGCTCGCGAAGGTCGCCGAGGGCGATCGTGAAGATATCGACCAGGCCGTGAAGGCCGCCCGCAATGCTTTCGACGATGGTCCGTGGCGCCGCTTGACCGCGTCCGAACGTGGACGGTTGATTTGGAAATTGGCCGACCTGCTGGAGCAACACACCGAGGAATTTGCCTATTTGGAAAGTCTCGACAACGGCAAACCTCTGACGGTTGCCAAAGCGGCGGACGTCCCGCTCGCTGTCGATTTGTTCCGCTACATGGCGGGATGGACTACGAAGCTTGAGGGCAACACAATCCCGCTGTCGGTGCCTTACACACCGGGCGCGAAGTATCTTGCCTACACGCTACGGGAGCCCGTAGGCGTTGTCGGGCAAATTATTCCGTGGAACTTTCCGCTGCTGATGGCGGCATGGAAGTTGGGTCCAGCGCTCGCCACGGGTTGCACCGTTGTGCTCAAGCCCGCGGAGCAGACGCCACTTTCGGCGTTGCGTCTCGGCGAATTGATCATGGAAGCCGGCATTCCGGAGGGAGTGGTGAACGTTGTCCCGGGATACGGTGAGACCGCTGGCGCGGCGCTCGCTGCTCACCCGGACGTCGATAAAGTTGCCTTCACCGGTTCGACTGAGGTTGGCCGGCTGATCGTTCACGCCGCAGCAGGCAATCTCAAAAAAGTGTCGCTCGAACTCGGCGGCAAATCTCCGAACATCGTGTTCAAGGACGCCGATATGGCGACGGCCATTCCCGGCTCCGCGAGTGCGATCTTCTTCAATCATGGTCAGTGTTGCTGCGCCGGATCGCGGCTCTATATTGAAAAGGCAGTTTACGATCAGGTGGTCGAAGGCGTCGCTGCACACGCGAAGAAAATCAAGGTCGGACCGGGGCTTGAGCCTGACACGCAAATGGGACCGCTCGTTTCCGAGGAGCAGCTGAACCGGGTGTGCGGATATCTCGAGGCTGGACTCTCCGAAGGCGCGAGGGCCGTAGTCGGCGGACGAAAGTCCGGCGACCGCGGATACTTCGTCGAACCGACTGTTCTCGTCGACACGCAAGAGAACATGAAAGTCGTGCAGGAAGAAATCTTCGGACCGGTCGTGGCAGCGATGCCGTTTACCGATCCTGAAGAAATTGTTCCTCGCGCCAACAACAGCGACTACGGGCTGGCGGCTGCCGTGTGGACTCGCGACATCAGCAAGGCACATCGCATGGCTGAACTGATGCGTGCAGGAACCGTGTGGATTAATTGCTACAACATCTTCGACGCAGCCATGCCGTTCGGTGGCTACAAGCAATCAGGCTGGGGCCGCGAGATGGGCCACGACGCGCTCAATCTCTATACCCAGACGAAGGCGGTCTGCACCCGTCTCGGATAGACGATCACACACTTCAAAAATGGAAAGGCGGTGGAATCTTCCACCGCCTTTTCTCTCTCATCGGCAATCTTCGTTATTTTTCCATCATCAGCACCTTCTCGGCCTCGTCAATCTCCTGCAGTTTTACCTCGATCACTTCACTGCTCGTAGTCTGCACAACACGGCCCACGAACGTCGCCTCTACCGGAATTTCCCTGTGTCCCCGATCGATGAGCACGCACAGTTGAACTCGGCGGGGCCGGCCATGCTCGAAGAGAGCGTCGAGAGCGGCGCGCGTTGTGCGGCCCGTGAATAGAACGTCGTCGACCAAGACGATGTTTTTGTCTTCGATTTCGAATCCAATTTCTTTTTGCTGGACCACGGGCTTAGGCCCCAAAGTGGATAGGTCATCACGGTAAAAAGTTATGTCCAGACTGCCTACGGGGACCTTCGCATTCTCGATTCGAGTGATGATTTTGCCGAGCCGCTCAGCGATAGGGACACCACGTCGACGAATCCCGACCAGGCCTAATCCGGCAACGCCGCCATTTTTTTCTACGATCTCATAGGCAAGTCGAACCAGGGTGCGTTCAATTTCCGATGCAGACATCAATTGCGCTTTTTGTTGAAGTCCCGTTTTTCGAGAAGAATTTTTGGAAGTCATTTAAGGATCATGCCTCGTAGGCTGAGAGCCGGCTACTCACTGTATTCAACCGAGACTTCACAGGTCAAGCCGCAGCAAAAACGCATGAGACGGTCAGAAACTATTCTTTCGGGCCGGATTCCAAGAGGTCTCAGGCCGGCTCTTTCAGCGCTGCATCAAAGTGCTGAACAAATGCATAGACTTCGCTATAAGTGTTGTAGAGCGGGATGGGAGCCACCCGGAATACGTTCGGCTCGCGCCAGTCTCCGATGACTCCGCGTTGGATCAACCGGTTGCACAAACCACGGCCGTGGTTCAGTAACTGAATCGAGAGTTGAGCCCCGCGCCGATCTTCTTCCATGGGAGTGCAGACAGCAAACGCAGTTGATTTAATTTGTCCCAGCAGAAATTCCAGGTATGCAGTGATCGTCATGCTCTTCTTCCGCAACGCCTCCATCCCCGCTGCCGAAAAGATCTCCATCGAAGCGCGGAGCGGCGCGAGCGCCATGATCGGCGGATTGCTCAATTGCCAGCCTTCAGCGCCGGGCATTGGTTGAAAATCGGGCTCCATTCGAAACCTGACTCGCTCATCGTGTCCCCACCAACCGGTGAAGCGGGGCATGCCCTTTGCGTTCGAGTGGCGCTCGTGCACGAAACAGCCGCCAACGCAGCCGGGACCGCCGTTCAGATACTTGTAGCTGCACCAGACAGCGAAATCAGGATTCCAGTCGTGCAACTGCAACGGAATATTTCCCGCCGCATGAGCGAGATCAAAGGCGACGACGCATCCCTGGCGATGACCGGCCCGAGTGATCCCGGCCATGTCGAAAACCTGGCCGGTCGCGTAGTTGACACCTCCGAGCAGGATCAGCGCGATGGACTTTCCCTCCCGCTCGATAAGCGACTCGATGTCTTCGTCTCGGATACACGTCTCATTCGCGCGCGGAGTTAGCTCAATGAGGGATGACGAGGGTTCGAACCCATGAAACCGAATCTGCGATTTCACAGCGTACTGGTCCGACGGAAACGCGCCGGCCTCGATGACGATCTTGTGCCGCTCAGCGGTTGGGCGGTAAAACGACATCATCATCAGGTGCAGATTTACCGTGAGCGAATTCATTACGACCACTTCCGAAGGCTTCGCGCCCACAAGCGTAGCGGTTTGTTCGGTCAGCAACCGGTGATACGGCATCCAAGGATTCGTTGCGTGGAAGTGCCCTTCAACGCCGAGATCGGCCCAATCGCGCAACTCCTGTTCGATATAGGAGCGCGCCGACTTCGGCTGCAAGCCAAGCGAATGACCGCAGAGATAAATGCACTCGCTACCGTCTTTCCTTTTCGGGATGGCAAACAATTCGCGGTAACGCGCGAGCGGGTCGCGAGCGTCCATCTCGGTCGCGAAGTCTTCCCCAAGGCGAAAAGTGGAAACGTTCACATAAGCTCCAGAGTCGTGAGTTCACTCCGTACGAGGCGATCGGCCTTGCCCCAGTCCAGGTCGTCAATGTGGTCGACTCCGTCGCAGAGTTCACTCAACATGCGATCCTGCACCTGCCCTCGTCGCAAGGCCGTAGAGTAAGGAACGCGATGGAAGGTCACCATCGCGTACTTCGGCACAAACAGCTTCGGATATTTCGCTTCCAGGGCGAACTCAACCTTCTTTCGGAAAAGAAACCTCGGGTCGCCTACGCGATCTCGCATCTCCACGAAGTTCTCTACAGCCAGATCCGCAATCGCGTCGGTATTTCCTTTCCGCGCGTGCTCGAACTCGATGAACACTTTGGCCCAGTCAGGGCCGTACCGGTCAAGCAACTCCAGAAAAATAGAACAATCTTCGAATCCGCAATTGATCCCCTGGCCGAAGAAAGGAACGATCGCATGGGCAGCATCGCCGAGGAGCAGTGCGTGGCCATCCGCCTGCCACGGAGAGCATTTGATCGTCACCATCGAACCCGTGGGATTTGCGAAGAAATTTTCGGTAAGGTCAGGCATCAGCCGTGCCGCGTCGGGAAATCGCGCGTGAAAAAAGTCAATCACGGCGTCTTCGGACGTCAAGTGTTCGAAACTGTCAGCCCCCTCGAACGGAAGGAAAAGAATGCAGGCGAATGTGCCATCCACGTTTGGCAACGCGATCAGCATGTAATTTCCACGCGGCCAGATGTGCAGCGCATTGACTTCGAGCGCGTGCTTCCCCGCCTGATCGGCGGGAATCGTCAGCTCTTTGTACCCGTAGTCCAGATACTGCTGGGAGAAATTGAAGCGGTTGCGCTTCATCATCTCGCCTCGGATCGCTGATGCAGAGCCGTCGGAGCCGATCACAACGTTGGTCTCGACCGAGTGTTCCAGTTCCTTTTCCTCGTCACGCAAGTGAAGCGTTCCTGTCTTCAAATTCATCCCGATACACCGCTTTTTGAAATGAAATGAAACTCCGCTTGCCTCGGCCGCATTCATCAGAGCGATGTTCAGATCGGCGCGTGAGATCGAATTGATGACCTCGTAATCATCCTTGCCGTAGCGTTGGAACGTCAGTTCCGCCGTGATGGAGTGCATCATGCGTCCCTTCATCGGGATGATGATCTTCTGCATTTCGTTCCACAGATCGGCCTGTCGCAATGCGTGAATGCCGCGGGTGGAAAGCGCCAGATTGATCGACCGTCCCGCGCTCATGTGCACCCGTCGCATATCGGGGCGCCGTTCGAAGATGTCTACCTTGAAACCGCGCTTCGCCAGCTCGAGGCCTAGCAGTGGGCCAGTCAGCCCGGCACCGATCAGCGTGATCGTGTCAGTCTTAGGCATCATGATGGAAGTTACGGGTGACTGGTCATAGGTGCTCTACTCGGTCAGCAGGGTTCGGGCTTCCCAAAGTTCGGGGAAAAACTTCTTGTCCAGAGTAAGTTTCAGATAAGACGAGCCGGCGCTGCCGCCAGTGCCGATTCGCACCCCGATGATGCGTTCGACCAGCTGCATATGCCGAAGCCGCCAGCTCACCACCAGTTCGTCGAATTCGGTGAGCCGCTCGCAAACGTCGATCCAATCGCGATTTTGATGCTCGTCTCGATAGAGTGCCAAGACGGCGCGCGCTCTTGCGCCAAATCGTTCCTGCTCCGTCGCGCGCTCATCGACAATCAGCTTGCCAATAGCCTGAAGGGCGTCGAAGAACGCATCGTGCAGCGAAGGTTCGCGCAGTCTGCGCTCGAGTTGCGCATGCGCTTCCGGCGTTGGCTTGTGATAGCGCAGCATTTTCTCGTCTTTCAGGCCGCAGAGGAACTCGATTTCGCGGAACTGTTCCGACTGGAATCCGCTGGCCGGTTCGAGCTTGCCGCGAAAAGCCAGGAAGTGCGTCGGCAGCATCGTTTCGAGAATGGTGAACTGCTCGACCAGCACGCGCATGATCTCGGTGCAGCGGCGCAGCAGGCGTGCGGCCTCATAGACCTCGTCGCGAGATTGAGCATCGCGTCCGGCAGCCAGTAGGTTCGCGACCACCGCATCCAGATCGTGCAGCAACTCTTTGAACCAGAGTTCGTAAGTCTGGTGAATGATGATGAACAGCAGTTCATCATGATGTTCCGGCGTCGATTGCGGATTCTGCAGCTCCAGAAGCTCTGGAACTTTCAGATAGGAACTGTACGTCAGTTGATCTTCGTGAGGAACGATTGGTGCTGCGGGCGGTTCCTTGGCGTTTTCGACCGTGGACGACAGTGCTTCGAGACGCAGAAAACTCGCAGCATTTTCGCCCAGCAATTTTTGCTTCGCCGATTGAGCCAGTTGGCTGCTTCGAATCAGGGAACCAATATGGTGCTCGCCCAGCGGAAACGGGTAGTCCGAGCCAAGCATCACACGGTCCTCTGACATGGTTTCCACGAGGAACTGCAAGGCGCTTTCGATCGAAGACCGCGGAATCGACGTAGAAGCGATTTAGATATTCGCTCGGACGAAGCTTGCAAGCTCCGCGCGCAACGGGGTGATGCTGCCATGCATTCTCAAGACGTCCGAGCAGAAAAGCAAAACTCCCGCCACCATGAGCGAAACAAATGCGCAGAGTTTCAGGGAGTTGGTCGAAGGCGCCGCTCAGGATCATTGCGACAATTCCCAGCTGCGTTTCTGCGGGCATGGCGACGGTCCACGGCATCATGTAGTTCGGCATGCGCTACTGCCCCATCATGTCCCACGGATGAACGAGCACGGCCGCGCCTTCATCGGCGCAGTGATGCAAGAACGTCACGATGCCGGGATCGTCGAGATTCTTCTCGCCGACGTGATTGCCGATTTGCACGCCAAGATGTCCGGCACGCATGCAGCGACTGAGCTCCTTGCACGCAGCATCGATATCCTGTAGCGGAACCTGGCACAGCGACTTCAATCTGCCGTTCCCTCGTGCGCACATTTCCAGGGCCGCATCGTTGAAGAGGCGCGCGACATCAAGCGCATGCTCCACGGGACGGTCGTACGCGAACAGCACCGGCGTAGCCGAGATGATCTGCAGATCGATGCTGATCACGATCCATCTCCTGCAGTCGAACTTCAGGATCCCAGCATGCGGAGTAGATGTGACGGAAGTCGCGATCGCCGACCATGATGTCGGCCTTGCCTGGCTCCGTGTGCTTGATCCATGGCCAGTCCGGTGTGCCGAATCGCGCCGACAGATCGGGCCATGTACGCGGAAAGAAATGAGTGTGAATGTCGATGATAGGCATCTTCACTGTTTGCCGGGATGGACAGTGCCGCACTTCTTACACTTGCGCAGGCTCTCGTTGCCATAAAACTTCTCGAAGATCGGTGGCAGGTCGCGGACGATGCTCTTCAGCCGCACCTCCGCTCGATGCACCAGTTGTGGCAATTCGGGCAGTACCACTCGAAGGCGTCCAGTGAGCCCTCTGGACGCGGCATCTCGATCACCACCCCGATGCTCTCGGCCTGTCGCTGCGGCGAATGGCGAATGTGCTTTGGCAGAAGGAAAACTTCTCCCTCGTTAATCGGTATCTCGATCGGAGGCTTGCCCGGTGTCTCGATCAAGCGCAGGAAAATGTCGCCCTTCAGCTGGTAGAAGAATTCCTCTGTGGGATCGTCGTGATAGTCGCGGCGCTGGTTCGGCCCGCCGACGACGGTGACCATGAATTCGCCGTCTTCCCACACTTGCGCGTTTCCGACCGGCGGCTTGAACTTGTCCCGGTTCTCTTCGATCCAGCCCTGCAGGTTGAAGGCTTTCAGCTGCTTGATAGACGGCATCACGCCTCCTAGGTCTTGCGGTTTGTAGGCGATCGCGCGAATTTCAATCAGCAGATGCGGATGCGGCAACTGATGCACGGCGACCGTGGTTCGCGCCGGACCGTCATGCGTCGAAGTACTCGCCGTAGACTTCGTTGTATCCGGCGAAGTCGTTCATGTTGACGAGATATGTCGTGATTTCGACCACGTCGTTCAAGTCCGCGCCGGCAGCTGGCCAGAATGTCGCGCACATTCTCGATCACCGCCGTGTTTGCGTTCGAATGTCGAGATGCGTGGTTCCGAACTCATCGACCTCGGCTCCGGCGATGGAATTGTCGGGACGGCGTGCACTGGTCCCGGAGACAATGAGGAAATCGCCGGCGCGCTTGATGTGCGGATACTTTCCCCGCGGCGTCGCTTTGCCTTCAACGAACCTTGCTCTCACATTCCTCATGCTGTTGCCCATCGCTTCAGGTTACAAGCGGATACAAATGTTGTTCAGCTCCGAATAGAAATTCAGCGAATGCGATACCGCCTTCGCGGCCGATGCCGGAAAGTCCGACGCCACCGAACGGCGTCCGCAGATCGCGCAAGAACCAGCAATTCACCCACGTGATCCCGACATTCATCTGCTGAGCCACCCGATGTGCACGCTTCAAATTCGTCGTCCAGACGGACGCCGCCAGCCCGTACTTCGTGTCATTGGCCAGGCTGACCGCTTCTTCTTCGGAGTCGAAAGGAGCGACGTGACACACCGGACCAAAAATTTCTTCCTTCACGCAACGGGCAGACTCCGCGAGACCAGTATAGATCGTAGGTTGCACGTAGAAGCCGTTGTCAAGCGACATCGCCGAAGTGCGGAACTCCGCCGCCGGTGACGATGGTAGCGCCTTCCTCTCGCGCCAGCTGGTAGTACGAAAGAACTTTTTCGCGATGCTGCGTTGAGATGAGCGGCCCAGTCTCGGTGGACTTCTCCAGCGGGGAGCCCATCCGCAGGGTCTCGGCTTTGACCTTCAGTGCCGCGACGAAGCGATCAAAGACTCGCGCGCTCGACGTAAACGCGCTCGGTGCAGAGACAGACTTGGCCGGTATTGAGGAACACGGCGTCGGCAATTCCGCTCACGGCCTCGTCGAACTCGCAGTCAGCGAACACGATGGCAGCATTCTTGCCGCCGAGTTCGAACGAGACTGGCTTCACAGACGCTGCGCACCGTCTTCATGATGGCGGCGCCCGTGTGCGATTCGCCGGTGAAGGTCATCGCGTTCACGTCGGGATGCTGCGTGAGAAACTCTCCCGCCGAGTTCGGGACCAAAGCCGTGCACGACGTTGAAGACTCCGTTCGGAACTCCGGCGTGCTGCATCACTTCCGCCAGCAATGTCGCCGTGGCCGGCGTTTCTTCCGAAGGCTTCACAACGACAGCATTGCCGCAAGCCAGCGCGGGAGCGACTTTCCACGTGAGCAGCAAAAGCGGAAGGTTCCACGGCGTGATGATCCCGACCACTCCAAGCGGCTTGCGGACCGCATAGTTCAGCGCGCTCTTGCCATCCGGCGTTTCGGTTTGAAAGGACTCCAGCCCAGCGGTCTTGATCAGGTCGGCAAATACACGGAAATTCGCCGCGGCGCGAGGCACATCCAGACGCGAAGTCAGCGATATCGGCTTTCCTGTGTCCGCCACTTCCGCCGCGACAATACAATCGAATCGTGCTTCGATGGCGTCGGCGACTTTGTACAACCGAGCCGCGCGTTCCCTGACTCCCAGTCTGCCCCATTCCCCGCGCAATGCCTTGCGGGCGGACTGTACGGCGGCATCGACAAGATCGCGATCTGCTTCCGTCACCTGGGCGATCTCGCTGCCGTCAGCCGGATTTACGTCGGCAAACTCGCAGCTGCCCCGCACAAACTTTCCAGCAATGTAGTTTTGGATGACCTTCACTTGGCGTGAAACCCCGCGGCATCCTAACAGCCTGTGCCGGGCGAAGCAACGTGACCTAACTGCTGCGTTCTCGCAAATATCGTAGCAGCGCATCGTTCCAACTGGGCATTTCGATGCCGCGCTGCCGCAAACTTGTAGCCGAGAGAACCGAATACGAGGGACGTGGCGCCGGACGCGCCATCTTTTCGCTGCTGACCGGCCTCACCTCGGTCGCAGAATTCGCGCCCTTCAAGATCTCGCGTGCGAATTCAAACCACGAGCAGTCGCCGGCGTTGGTGACGTGAACAATGCCGCTCGCGTCCTTTCGGCACAACTGAATGATTGCCTTTGCCAGATCGATGACGTAGGTGGGCGAACCGCGCTGATCGTTAACGACGTCGAGCGCCGGTCGCGTCGCGGCCAATTTCAAAATTGTGTCGGGAAAGCATTTACCCGCCGGTTCCAAACAGCCACGACGTTCTCGCGACGCAGCAGGAAGGCAGAATTTCCAGCAATCGTACCTCGGCCTCTGCCTTGGATCGTCCATAGACGCTTTGCGGATTTCGCGCTTCATCAATTTCGTACGGCGAAGTGTGCCTTCCATCAAATACATAGTCCGAGCTGAGAAACAAAAGCTTCGCACCGGATTCTTTCGCACACTTCGCAACGTTCGCGGCGCCATCACGATTCACCGCGAACGCGAGATCGCGATTGCTCTCGCAGCCATCGACATCCGTGTACGCCGCGGCAAGAACAACCCAGTCCGGACGCATCTGCTCTGTAACTTTTCGCACTTTTTCGGAGTCGCGAATGTCGACGTCGCGCGAACTGAGACCGACGATGTCGTCGCCGATCCACTCGCGCACCAGTGCCTTGCCCAAAAGACCGGTGGCACCGAGGATCATCGCTTTCATGGTTTCGAAGTCCCGGAATTACTCGAAGGTTTCGGCATCGCGCAAAATGACTCCGCGCTGATCCTTTACAGACACGATGGGATCGCCATCGAGAGCCCAATCGATGTTCAGCGTGGGGTCGTTCCACGCGAGGGTTCGCTCGAACTCTGGGGCGTAGTAGTCGGTAGCCTTGTAAAGAACATGCGCCGTTTCGGAAATGACGCGAAATCCATGGGCAAAGCCGGCGGGAATCCACATCATTCGCTTGTTCTCACCGGAGAGGCGCACGGCTTCTGACTTTCCGAATGTAGGAGACCTTCGGCGCAGGTCCACGGCGACGTCCAGAATTTCTCCATCCGCGACTCGCACCAGTTTTCCCTGTGTGTTCTGAATCTGGTAGTGCAGTCCACGCAAAACATTTCGTGTTGAAAACGAATGATTGTCCTGTACGAAACGATCTCTGATTCCCAGTTCCGCGAACACCTTCTCGCTGTAACTTTCCAGAAAGAATCCTCGTTGATCACCGAACACGCGTGGCTCGAGGACCAACACGTCCGGCAGGGATGTCGGAATTTTCTTCATCGCGTCCATAACAGACGGCGTCGTGGCCGTCATTAAAATACCCTCTCTCGCAATAGTTGCAGCAGGTACGTGCCGTAGCTGCTGTTCTTCATCGAACTGCCGATCTTCTCCACCTGCTCGGCCGTGATGTAGCCCGACCTGTAAGCAATCTCCTCGGGGCAAGCCACCATCAAGCCTTGACGCTTTTCGATTGCTTGAATGTATAGGGCGGCGTCCATGAGCGATTCATGCGTTCCCGTGTCCAGCCACGCCATGCCGCGACCCATGACCACAACTTCCAACTGCCCTTTCTTGAGATAAGCCTGATTCACATCGGTAATTTCGAGTTCGCCGCGCGGGCTCGGCTTAAGGGACTTCGTGATCTCGACGACCTGTTTGTCGTAAAAATACAGGCCGGTTACCGCATAACGCGATTTCGGCTTTCCGGGTTTTTCTTCGATGCTCAGAGCTTTCCCGTTTGCATCGAATTCAACCACGCCGTAGCGTTCCGGATCATGCACCGGATAAGCGAAAACCCTTGCCCCTTGCGTCTTTTCGACGGATACCCGCAAATCCTTGGCGAGGTCGTGCCCGTAGAAAATATTATCTCCGAGCACGAGCGCACACGGATTGCCGCCGATGAAATCCTCGCCCAGCAAAAATGCTTGCGCGATTCCTTCCGGTTTCGGCTGCGCGCGATAGTGAAGCTGTATTCCGTACTGGCTGCCATCACGCAGCAACGCCTGGAACTTGGGTAGATCATCGGGCGTCGAGATGATCAGGATCTCCCGAATTCCCGCCAGCATGAGAGTGCAAAGCGGGTAGTAGATCATGGGCTTGTTGTAAATGGGCAGAAGACTCTTCCCCATCGCTTGCGTCACCGGGTAGAGACGCGTGCCTGATCCGCCCGCCAGCACTATGCCTTTGTATTGCGTTCCGTCTTTCATGATTTGGTTGAGCTCTGCGCTGACTCGACTGAGCCAGAATAATGCGTCGCGATCCACTGACGATAGCTTCCGCTGGTCACATCGCGCACCCATGATTCGTTCTCAAGATACCAGCGGACTGTCTTGCGAAGTCCGGTTTCAAAAGTTTCCTTCGGTTTCCAACCAAGCTCGCGTTCAATCTTGCGCGCGTCAATGGCGTATCGCCGGTCGTGCCCCGGACGATCCTTCACATACGTGATCAGCTCTCTTCGGGAACCGCCCGCTCGCGGCGACATTTCGTCCAGCAGATCACAAACGGTGTGCACGATTTCGATATTCGGCTTTTCGTTCCAGCCCCCGATGTTGTAGGTCTCTCCCGGCTTTCCACGAAGCAGCACGGTCGATATCGCATCGCAGTGGTCTTCGACATAGAGCCAGTCGCGGACATTCTTGCCGTCTCCGTAAACCGGCAGCGCCTTGCCCTCTTTCGCGTTCAGAATCATCAGGGGAATCAGCTTTTCAGGAAACTGAAACCGCCCATAATTGTTCGAGCAATTAGTGGTCAGCACGGGTAGACCGTAGGTGTGGTGATAAGCGCGCACCAGGTGATCGGAAGCGGCCTTCGACGCCGCGTAGGGACTGTTGGGCGCATAGGGCGTCTGCTCGCTGAATGGCGCATCCTGCGCACCGAGGGAGCCGTAAACTTCGTCCGTCGAAACGTGCAGAAAACGGAAGTTCTCTCGATCTACCTGAGGAAGTCCGGACCAGTGAGCCCGAACCGCTTCCAGGAGCGCAAAGGTTCCGTTGATATTCGTATTGATGAAAGCTTCGGGGCCACGAATGGAACGATCCACGTGGCTTTCGGCGGCGAAATGAACGACGGCTCGCGGTTGATATTTCGCCAGCACACTCTGCATCGCGGAACCATCACAGATATCGCCCTGAACAAACTCATAGCGCGGATTGCCGATGACGCTTTCCAGATTCCGGAGATTTCCTGCGTAAGTGAGCTTGTCCAGATTGATAATGGAATTTTTCGCATCCTGCAGTTGCTGCAGGATGAAATTGGAGCCGATAAATCCGGCCCCGCCAGTGACCAGCAATTGATCGCGCATGCAGAAGGTGCTCTCAAATCGGCCGTCGATCGAGTCCCGAAGAGAGCTAGCCTTTGATTGTAATAAATAAAGAGGAGATCGGTGCGTGCCTGGCCGGGCATGAAGAAATATATCTGTAAGAGGCTCCTTGCGACAGAGCCGCAATCCTCTGCAAGTCAAAGGATAGTCAGAACCTTACGTTTGTCAGCCCACTCGGATTTTAGCCACCTAGTTGGACCGGAAGGTTGAACGAACTTGCACACGCTCCTGCGCAGAACATTGCAGGGCCGCATCGGCAAGTCTCGCTATCCTGCGATCCGGGCTTCGAGTTCAGAATCCTCGATCGACTCGGCGCCGACGCTGGCCTTCGTTGGGATCGGATCTTCTAACGGAATCCCGAGTATCGCGAAGTAGTGACGCTCGATCTCGGACGCTACCTTGGACCACTGGTACTCTGCTTCGATCCGCCTCCTCGCGGTCCTTCCCGCGGCCTCGCGCAATGCGGGATTGGAGATCAGAAGCCTTAATCGCTCCGCCAGATCAGCCGAGCTTCCGGCCTGGAAAGTGAATCCGGCGCATTCGACCACTTCACGATTTTCCGGCACGTCACTCGTCAGCACGCAGAGTCCGGCTCCCATTGCATCCAGAAGGGCGAGCGATAGTCCTTCCATATCCGAGGGCAAAACAAAGATCATCGCATTGGTTAACAATTCGTCCAGCGTATCTCCCGAAACCCAGTCCAAGATCTTGATCTTCTCGCTGGCATGAGTGCGCAACTCGCGGCTGTAGTCGTCGCAATAGCTTGAGGCACCCGCCATCACAAGCTTCGCGTCGCTTTCAATCTGTTCAAATGCCTCAACGAGCAAATGACAGCCCTTCTCGGGCGAAAAGCGGCCAAGGAACAAGACGTACTTCCCGGGCTCCAGGCCCCACTCGAATATTTTGTGCGGCGTGCTTCTATCTCTCAGTACGCCGCCATTGGGAATGTAGAAGGCTTCGGTGTGATGTGTTTCAAAATAACGCTGCTGCAACACCTTCGATACCACCATGGTGGCGCTCGGCAGACGCACTGACGCGAGTTCGCCCCATTGCAGAACGGCCGAGGCGACTGCTCCCCACTTCTTTCTTTGCCAGTCCAGGCCCTGCACCGTCACCGCAGTTTTGCTTCCGAACAGGCGAGGAATGAAGGAAAAGAGGGCTGGACCCAGCGCGTGAAAGTGAACCAGGTCATAGCGCCGGGTTACCGCGTGGATCGTGCTCAGCAGCGTGTGGATCACAGTCTCCATGTGCTTGGTGCGAAAAGTTGGCAGACGAACCAGGCGCATACCGTTGTACTCTTTCAATCCCGGCGTGAAATAGTTACGGCAATAGATGGTGACCTCGTGCCCTGCCTGCACGAGTCGCTTGCCAACCTCTTCGTAGTACGCCTCAATGCCACTGTACTTGGAGATGATCCCGCGCCCTCCGATAAAGGCAATTCGCAGCCGCGGCTTCCCGTTCGTTGTTGCCTTCGGACGAAGTGCGCGCCTGGGCAATCGGCTCAGCGACGTTACCCTTAGCCCACTCCTGAGCAAAGATGACTTGTGCTCCCGCCGCAACGCGCTGTTCTCGATCATTCCCTCATACAAGCCAAAAAGAACCTGGTAGTGATTTTGCGGCGAATAATTTCTTCGGACCAATTCCCTCCCAGCAATTCCCATCTGCTCGGCCGAAACCGGATCGGAAACAAGCTCGCTGAACATGCGGGCCATCGCGTCGATGTCACCGCACGGATAGAGAAGACCTGTTTCGCCGTGATGAACCAGCTCGCGCCGTGACCCGGTATCTGAAGCGACGACGGCTCGACCTTGGGCATAGGATTCAAGAATTGTCTTGCCGAGAGTTTCGTAAGCGTGGGACGGCATCACCGTAAACTGTGATTGTGCGATCAACGCGTCGCGGTGCTTTGGCCCCACTTGCCCCACAAACTCGACATTCGACAATCCCAACCTTCTCGCAAGGCCCTCTAGTAGAGGTTTTTCAGGACCATCGCCAGCAATGACCAGCCTTAGCTGGGGCAACTGTTTCATCGCACGGACAGCGTCACTCACACCCTTTTCCCGCGACAACCTGCCGACATAAAGGATGAGCCCATTCTGCGATCGAGCCCTTTCGATCTCCGGCAGGCGTTGGAAATGCGGCAATACCTCGAACCGGTCGCCATCCCAGCCATGCTCGATGAACTTGGTCCGCACAAAGTTGCTCGGCGCCAAAAAGAGGTCCACGCACTTTCGGTAAGTCCGCAGGGAGCGATGCAAATAGGCTTCCGCAACCAGGGTCGCTCGCGCCCCGAGTCCCGGATAGCAGGCTGAGCCGAGGGCGTGCCAGAACGCTCCGCCCTTACACGCCTCACAGGCTTGTCCTTGCGCTACGAGGTTGTAACTCGGGCACAGGAGCTTGAAATCGTTCAAGTGATAAAGCACCGGAACGTGCTGCTGCTTCAATTCCCACAAGATCGACGGCGAAAGGTGGTGATAGATGTTCCGTACATGAGCAACATCAGGCCGGAATTCACGAATCATCCCACGAATCTTGCGACGCGATTCCGTTGAATAGATCGCGTGGCCGGCGTGCTCCACCGTTTTCCAAGCCCCCGACGGTGCTTTGAAATCTACTGCTGGGACGAAATGATGATCGTAGGGAGTGTCTTCTCCACGATCGTTTGCCATCGAGAACAACGCGACCTCATGCCCCTGGGAGCGCAACAGGTCCATCAGTTCAAACAGGTAAACTTCGGTTCCGCTGAACGGGTAGTTGTATTTGTTGCAGAACAAAATTCTCATCGGGGGTAGTCTCGCTTTGCGGCTCGATTCGCCGCAGAAATAGATCTCCAAACGATTTCAGATTTTCCTGGCGATTGAAGTTGTGGAGCACCTGGACGTGGGCGGCATGGCGAATCCAGTCCAGAGTCTTGTTTGCCGAACGGATGCGACCATTGCCGTGTGCTTCATTCACCGCGGGCGATCGCATCATCATGTGAATGAAGAGAAGGCGATCGACAAAATCGTCGATCGATCCCGCTCGATAGAGGAAGCCGGTCTGCCCCGCGATCACCAGTTCCGGAATTCCAGTGATTTCCGGCGCAAGTACGATTTTCCCCCGGCCCATCGCCTCCATAAGCACCAACGGAATACCCTCGCTCCGACTGGTGAGCACCACCAGATCCGCGCGATCGTAGAGCGACGCCATTTGCTCGCGTTGCACGTGGCCGAGCAGCGTGATGCGCTCCTCGAGACCATACCTTTGGATAAGCGCTTCCAGATGACTGCGCTCCGGACCTTCGCCGGCAATCATGCATTCGAACGGCACATCGAAAGATCGCAATTGCTGACAAGCGTCGATGAGGAATGCGTGATCCTTGACGGGATGAAGCCGGCCCACGGCCAACAACGAGAGGCTGGAAGGACACCGTTGAGACGTCTTGGCTTGCGGCAAGTGGAGCGGTGACTCCACCCCGAGACGCGCCACGAACAATTTTCTGGGATCAACTTTCGGATAATGGCTCAGGATGAATTGCCGGTTGTACTCCGAAACAGTCAGGCAAAATGCGCAGTGTTTGAGTTTCAAGTCGAGGTATGTGCCGTGCAGCAGCAAATCCGATCCATGCAGCGTCATGCTGAACGGCACATCCTTGAGCAAGGCTGCGGTCATTGCGATCCACGACCCGTAATACCCGTGATGCACATGGATGTGGTCGACTCTGCGGTTCTCCAGATGTACCGCGTAACACGCTCCCAGAAACGTGTGAACCACTGCCTTCATGCGCTGTGGGACGGATTCATTTCCACTCGACAGAACCCGCTTCATTAAGATCCAGACTTGCGCCCATCTTCGAATACACAGCCACACAGCTTGAGCCGCGAGCCCGAGTGACATCGACTGCACAACAACTTCCGCGCAGTCCCCGTTAGGAAGATTCCCTCCGCCACGCACCTTTCGCACGCTTCCGGCGACAATCCGCACGCCTCTGCTGCGCAACTCGTCGATTTCTTCACGGACGTAAGGCTCAACTGGCGACGGAAACTCATTCGCAAGATAGGCGATCGTCAGCATGCGTGCGCACGCTCCGACCGCCGACGCTGCGCCGCCAACATTCCAGCCATGGTGAAAAACAATCCGTTCACAAACTGGTAGCTCATCACTACAGTCGCTGCATTGATCCAATACACCCCGAGCAGAATCGGCCATAGACGATGAAAATGGCTGTCGAGGAATCCGCCTGCCTCTTCGTCAGGCGTCCGGACGCGAGCAAGACGCAACATTTCCCACATCAACCACAGGTAGAGCGCAAGGCCAACCAGCCCGCCCTCAACCGCCAGTTCCAGATAAGTGTTATGCGGATAGAGGACCGTCTGGTGATATCCCGTGACGTGTCGCGGCAACTCCGACGGCATCTGGTGAAAGCCCCAGCCCAGAAGCGGATGCTGCAGAAACATCTCCCACCCGCCCGTGTAAACAGCCTCGCGATATTCGATGGGACCCCGTTCTTCGAGTCTTTCCCCGATCGCCGCAGCAACGTGATCGTAGCTGAGCACAACAGCGAGCCCGACCCCTGCGACGATTAGCGCTCCCACGCACGCGCGCCGCAAGGCCCGGCTTTTTGATAGGAGAATTACGGCCAGCACCGACCCGGCGAACGAGAGCCACACCGTCCGGGTCATCGTCGCGAGGATAGCGATTGGCACTGATGCCAGAACCAGCACAACCTTCGCTCCGCGCAGGCTCCCTCGCCGGTACGCGTGCAGCGCCAACAGCCCTAGAACATTCAGGGACACGCCATTCGCAACCGCCTGCAGGAGAGGTCCACGGGCGCGGTCGGAGTGGAATCCGACGCTGGCATCGAGAATGAATCGTGGAAAGATCAGGCTATGCGCTCCGGCGAGAAACGCAATTGCGGTGAAACTCAGGTACGCCAGCACGACAAGCGCAAATTTTTCAAATTGACGAAAATGTCGCTCGTCAGTGAATGTCAATCCCGCCAGGTGAAACAGGGTGAACGGGACAATGAACTTCGAAGCCAACAGGCTCCAGGTCTCGTGATCGAACCCCTGTCCCATCACGCTCGCGACAGCGACCGCAATCAGGCCGACCATCGGCCAAGTCGCTCTGTCGGCGACAAATATACGCTGCCGTTGGATCACCGCTCGCGTGAGCACTCCAATGACGAGTAGCCCAAACGCAATTCGGTCGATTTCAAAGAAATGCACATCGGGATGGCGCAACAACATCGCCATCAACGCACCGATGAACAGAAGAGTCGGGCTCGCTGCCAGGAACTGCAGAGGACGGAGGAATGCCTTCATCGCGCCAGCAGCGAACCAGTCTGCGAAAACTCCGGGCGAAAGTGTATCTGAGGAGACCTCCATCAATCCCCACTCCCGCACAGGACGGCTCGAAACGTTCGCAACAAAATCATGAAGTCAAGGCTCAGGCTCCAAGTGCGGATGTACTCGCGATCCAACTCGAGCCCGCGTCGAAAGGATGGATCGCGCCTCGCTGTCACCTGCCACAGCCCCGTGATTCCAGGCGTAACGTCCAAACGACCCAGGTGTTCGACTTCATATCCCGCGACATCGTCGAGCGGGTGCGGTCTCGGCCCGACCAGGCTCATATCGCCCTTGACCACGTTCCAAAGCTGCGGGAGTTCATCGAGACTATAGCGTCGAAGAATCTTGCCGATCCGGGTGACTCTCGGATCGTTCCTGACTTTGAAAAACGGACCTGACCTTTCATTGGTCCGCCGCAAATGCTCTTTCAATTCGTCGGCGTTCGCGACCATGGTTCGAAACTTGTAACAGCGGAAAGACTTCCCTTTTCTTCCGGCCCGCTTAGCGCTGTAGAGAATTGGCCCCGGCGACTCCAATTTGATGAGCGCAGCGATGGCAGCAAGCGCCGGCGCTAGTAACGCCAGAACCGCTGCGGCGCCCAGCACATCCATTCCGCGTTTCAGAACCAGTCCGGCCGCCGGCAGGCTCTCGGCGTGAATACAAATCACCGGGATGCCCCCAACGCGTTCGATTTCGGTATCGACCGGTTCACAGCCGAAGAGTTCTGGAACAATCTGGACGTCGAGGCAAAGCCGCCGGGCATCCTCAAGCACACGGCGCGTCGTATCCGAATCTTGCGGCGCAGTCAAAATTATTTCGTCGATAAACTTCTTGCGGGCCAGTCGCGCGAGATCAGAAGTTCGTCCGACGATGTCATCGCCCACTGGGCCTGCGTCGTCCAAAAATCCGCAAACGATGCGCCTTGTCTCCGGATGATGCTTCACATACGACGCGATCCGGCATCCTGTTCTCGCAGCTCCAACAATCAAAACATTTCGCGAAGTACGATTCTCTTCCGAGTTGCTGTCTCGGCGGCTACTCCACGATCTCCAGCCGTACAATCCGCCAAAGTCCAGCAAGGCAGTAATGAAGAACAAACTTGCGATGAACCACGCTGCTCCCTGCAATCCATAAGCGAAGCACAGGACGGCCGTTGTCCAGGCGACGGACTTTGCGAGGATTCGCGCCTGGCGATTCGCCGCGACCTGCTCCGTGTATAACCCCTCGCTGTATCCCAGCAGAGTGATCAGTGCAGCCTGCAAGATCGCGAATCCCACGCACGCCGCCGGATCCGTATCGGCAAACCGGTGCGCTTTCGGGTACAGGATTT
This sequence comes from uncultured Acidobacteriota bacterium, assembly GCA_963820895.1. Lineage (GTDB taxonomy): Bacteria > Acidobacteriota > Terriglobia > Terriglobales > Acidobacteriaceae > Sulfotelmatobacter. Next base: position 70,122 of record CAWGBW010000004.1, on the reverse strand, counting down.
GAATCCCGGTCAGAACGCTGACCACGGCAAGCCAGCTCAGTGCGACGGCCGCCCAATCTGCCGTCATGGATCGCAACCACTTCAATCCCGCGCGGCCAAAGAGCGGACGTGGTACGACAAACCGCAACCGGTGTTCATGTGGTTCCGCGCCCATCGCCGGAGATATCGGCTGACTCCTGACAGCAAAGGGTCTGACCGACACCGACGGTGTTCTCACCGATTTGCGGAGCGGCACCGCTCCCCCGGGAATCAAACGCGACCAGTCAACTTCTGTAGGACTCTGCGATCGAGGATTCGAAAGAACCGTTCCCACCTTAGCTCCCTTACCGAACTGCAACTGGATTTCCCGCATTCGAACCGGGCGTCTGTCTTGCGACATCAAGCTTTGCGTCTATAGCCGTCGATAAATCCCTTCCGGAATTGGGAACTCCCGGTCGCTCAGAACACTTCCAAGAAGCCGCACATTCGCCCTCTCCAACGTTTGCTTGACCTTGATGGCGGTAGCTCGGCGCGTGCGCTGCGCCGAGAGAACGAGGATCATTCCGTCTGCAAACTGCGCCATCGCCGTGGCCTCATCGGAGGCGCCTACCGGCGGCCCTTCCAAAATCGAATACCAAAATTCAGTACGAATCCGGGCAAGATACGCCTGCATCGACGTGTCGCATCTGTGGCCTTCGTCGGCGCCGTTCAGCAACCACAGGTTGCTGCCGCATCGTCTTGCGTTTTGCCGAAGGCTCTCTGGTCCCTTTGCATGATCTGGTTCTTTTGAGTCCACCTCACGACTCGAGAAACTTCGCGATGCATGCATCAGCACCGCGATGTTTGCGGACGTCTCTTTTGCCAGGCATTCCGCGACCCTTAGGCTCAGTAATCCGACATCGACATGAGGCTCGACCGCGCTGAATACGATCTGCCGAACCGGTGGGGTCATCCTCACCGTGAATATCTGCCGCACCAGGCTGCGAATCTGTTCCTGTGCGAACCTTTCGGGATCCCATCTGCTCTTTTCTGGCCTGATCGTTGCAACTTTGCGCGAGCTGGGCGACCACTCGCTTCCGGTAACTACGTCAGCGGATGACGGTGCGTCGTGGATTACGTTTTCTCTCATGCCGAAAGACTCTCCAGCGAGCGTCGGGGCAACGACGCCAGGACTGGCACGTCGAGGCTCGCCAGCACGTCATCGGCGTTGCGAAATCCTGGATCGAAGTAGTCAGCAGTGAATGCTGCCGCGATTCCAGCCGATCCAGCTAATAGCGTGCCAACGGCAATGACGGTCCACGCCGATCGCAACGGAAGGGCTGGCGCGATAGGCTGCTCGGCCAGGACCACGTTGACGATTCCTCCCTCGTCCAGCGCATCATTCAGGCGCGCCTCCCTCTCCTTCTTCACATAGAGCAGATAGTTGTCTTCGGCGGCCTTCTTGACGCTCGTCAGATCGTCTTGCGTGATCGCGTCGGCGCCCAGCTTCTCGGTCATCGAGCGGAAGAGCGCAATTTGCGAATTGATCGCGGCGTCTCGAGCTTGCAGGCCCTTGAGTTGCACTTCCGCCCGTTCCAGTTCCGATTTCGCCCACTCGTAGTGACTGTTCTTATCTGTGGTCTCGTCCCGAACCGGGGATTCTTTCTCCCCAAGGATTGCGGCGCTTGCTTCTGAGATCTGTCGATCTACCTCCTGCACCAGGCGGTGGCTCGGTTCGAACTTGGTGAGAAGCTGAGTCCGCTTAAGTTGTAGTTCGAGCAAGCTCGATTTCATCGCTTTCAGCAGTTCGGCATTGTCCGCAGTGCGAACCTGCGTGGTAGTGCGCTCAGGTAGTCGAGACAGCAACTGCTCAAGCTCACCCACTCTCTGCCGCGTCTCGGACAAATCGATTCTTGTATGCCTCGCACTTATGTCCAGCTCACTCAGCTTGTCGAGAGCGAGATCCCGTTGCTGCCCAGCCGCGACCACCGAGTGGCTGCTCGTAAATTGGAGCAACGTCCTCTCTGAATCTTCCAGCTGCTGCTTTGACTCATCGGTTTGTTTTTCGAAGAAGCGCAATTCTCCGGTCGGACGGTGCACAGAGGTGTGTTTTTCCAGATAGGCATTCGCGAGGGATCGGAGTATCTTCACTGCTCCTTCCGGGTCGGATGCCACGTAGCGGACCGCAATGAGATTCGTCTTCTTCACCGGATCGACGCTGAGCCGCTGCGCCAGGTGCCTTGCTGCCCGCTCCACGCGCTGCGAGCGTCCTTCTCCCAGATGGAGAACGTGAAGCCAGTCACGGCCTCCCACTCCGGTTTCGTCGATCACCTTCCGCAAAACTTCATCATCGCGCAGCAGCTCCACCTCTGAGTTCAATTCCTCTTCCGTAACCGCCATCCTGGTCAAATCGAGCGGCGCGTTTTCACCGGCGCTGACCGGCGCTTCAGCCCGTCCCCTGCGGACCAGCACCTTCATGTTTGCCTGATATTTCGTACCGGTGATCGCGAAGAGAATCGCTGCCAGCAAAACCACGGCTGAAACGAAGAGAAATGCTTTTCTCTGCCTGAACACAACCATGGCCAGTTCCCGCAGGGTTGGGATCGATGGCTCCATTTGTCCGCGATTTGAGAGCTGGTCTCGCACGGCAGTGGAACGCGCTTTCTAAAATTGGCTCGAATTCATGTACATGCTGAGTGAAGGCTTGCTGAGGAAGTGAGCGATCTTTGAAATCGCATTTTGCGGAACGAAAATGAGGTCGCCCGGCTGCAAATGCGCGTCTTCCTGAAGGTTGTGTTCCTTCAGCATCTTTTTCAGGTTGAGCAATCGCGGCTCGACCAGTTCGCTGTCTACCCGTCGGAAAAGTACGACCTGGGAATGCTTCGCTTGCGGCGTCATACCTCCAGCGATCTCGACCGCTTCCAGCACCGTGGTGTCCGAACGCAACTCGTACTTACCAGGTTTGCCAACTTGTCCGCCCACCACAAAAAACGGATGTTCAAACTCCTTCAGCAGTACTGCAACCTGCGGATCGTGAAGGTACCCGCGATACGCGGCTTGAACGGCCTGGCTAAATTCCTCGAGATTCAAGTCTTGCGCCTGTACCAGGCCGGCGTCCTTCAACATCACGTAGCCGTCCGGCTGCACGGTCAGAGACTGGTTGAACTCGGGCGCAACGGTGAAGCTCACCTCGACGACGTCGCTTGGTCTCAGCCGGTAGAGCGGACGGCGATTCCCTCCGAGTAAAGGGTTTCCCGTGCCATCCGCTCTGCCAGGCTTTGCGGCCGTTAAACTGCTGCCTCCTGATCCTGCTCCGGTAAAGCTGGCTTGGGAGGTCGCCGTGTCCCCGCTCGTATTAGTTTTTTCACTTTGAGCGAGTACGACGCCGCAACACTGCAATAAGACGATTGCTGCTGTTGTGATCAACCGAACGTTAATGAAGAGGCCCGTCATTGCCGCTTGCTTATTTGAGTGCTGCCTACTGCGCCCTCTCACCTGAACTTAAGCGCACGCCCGCGACCCTACAAGACGTGAGATGTACCACACACAAAAGTGGAGTGTGTTCCGCATACAGGAAACCGATCTTTCCCCTTCATTTATCGACGCGTCTGCGTTTGTGGTGGCTATGACCTTCGTTCAGGCAGGGAGCCTGTCGTAGTACCTACTAAGGTGGACTTGCATGTTTGCCAGATCACATTTTCTTCGGGCACGAATGGAAGTCCCCGACGCTCGCTTCGCGTCCTAGCGATCCGAATTTCGCAGTTTCAACGAGCAAACCGATGATTCACGAGTCCTTGCACCCCAAGTAATCGCACTGTCGTCGATCTGGTCGTTGTCAAAGACCAGCACCAATTTCGGATTTCAACAGATCGGGCTGCTTTCAGAATCATTCATGGCAGACCGGAAATACTGATTCCCGATTTGAGAGTCGTAACTGGTTTTGTGATCGCCTTCCTTGTTTCGCCGCATTTGCTCTTCCTACAATCAGACTATCAATTCGCGATCCATGATCGACACGAAACAAGCGTATGAGTCTGTCCTCTGCCACTTCAGAAGCCCTTGGTATTCTTGTCGCCGATTCCAATCGTATGCAGGCACAATTGCTGAGTACCGCGCTGCGCCGGCACCCGGAGTTCCACGTGCACACCTGTGCGATGGATGCGGTCTCCATCGAGCAATCGGTCGCGGCCGCATCGCCTCGGGTCGCGCTGCTGTCCTTCGGATCTTCGGTAAATTGCGGCGCCGCGGTGGCGGTTCTCAGACAGTTCCATCTCGCTTACCCGGCAATTGCCAAGGTTCTTCTTGTTGACGCGACCGAGCGCGAAGTAGTGATCAGCGCTTTTCGTTCAGGCGCCCGAGGAATCTTTTCCCTGACCGACGCAAGCCTCCGTTTGCTATGCAAGTGCATCTTGCGGGTCTCTGAGGGACAGATCTGGGCGAACACCGAGCAGCTCAACTACATCATGGACCTCATCACCGAGGTTCCTTCGCTGCGCGTGCTCAACTCGAAGGGACGCCGCCTTCTGACCCCGCGCGAAGAGCAGGTAGTGGCCCTGGTGGCCGAAGGTCTCAGCAACCGTCAGGTCGCCGCCGAACTCAATCTCAGCGAACACACGATTAAGAAATATCTGTTTCGTGTATTCGAGAAACTAGGGATATCGACCCGGGTCGAACTGGTCCTGTACGCGTTGAACAACGGAGATGCCCGCCGCGCCGAATGGCTCATCGGTTCATCGCACAGCGCGTTGCTGGGGTAAACGAGTGGGCACTCAGAGAATTTGACAACTCACTCGGATTCCGATATAACGACTTCCGACTATGAACGGCCGAGATTTTCTACCCCTTTCCGCTGCCGTACTTCACATTCTGCTGTCGCTGGCTGGAGAAGATCTTCACGGATACGCCATCATGCAGGAAGTCGCGCGGCAATCCGAGGGAAAGTACAAAATCGGTCCCGGCACGCTGTACGACAACCTGCAGAAAATGATCGACCGCGGCTGGGTCGAAGAACTTGGGCATCGGCCCCACGATGATGATCCCAGGCGGCGCTACTACCGGCTCACCGCTGGGGGTAGAACTCTTCTCAAGGCTGAGATCAACCGGCTAGCAGAGGTTGTCCGGGAAGGCCAGCTCCGCCTGCAAAAACCGAAGCCACGGAGGGCATAAATGCTCCGATCCGTCTATCGACTCGCACTACGCCTTCATCCGCCCCACTTCCGTCAGCGTTTCGCTGACGAGATGCTCGCGATCTTCGATGAAAATCGGAGCACCGTCAGTGGCCTCAAATCGCTCATGGATGCTGCTTTTTCCCTTCTGCGGCAATGGATTTTCCGTCCGCAATCCTGGTCTCCACGTCAAACTTCGACATTGTCGCGCCCGATTCCCGACGGCGTTCCGTCTTTTTACACAGTCAGCGCCTTTCGGCCTAGTGGCGCTGCAGTCGTCAACGGCATCCTGCTAACAACATTCATCTTCTGCGTCACCTGCTTCGCCATCAAATACAGCTGGATTCGTGTGTTGCATGTTCAGATTGCTCCTGCCCAATTCAATAGCACCGAACCGCCTGCAGGAAGTTCCATCTCGAACGCAAATAGGCCTGGTTCTAGCCCGCCAAATCTTCTGAGTTCAAGCAGCGCCCCCGCTCCGTTGACGCCGCATGCGTCAGGGTTCGCAGAGACGAGTGCAACCTCGGCGCGAAAGACCGAACCCTCTGTGACCGACAAGTCGCTACAGTCTATGAAGTCGAACGCAGAATGGGCGAACTCAGCCGCCGATCGTGTGCACGATTCGGCGACCTTGGCAAAGGGACAGTACGCCGTCCCGCCGGTCCCTTCACCTCAGGAGCGTCAGCGAGTGCTGGCCGCGGTGATCACAAACCTGCAGGAGAATTACATCGATCGTCGAGCAGCGAGCAATGTAGCAGCAGCGCTGAAAGCCGGCGCGCAGCGGCATGAGTATGACAACTTGGATGAAGCAGCCCTCGCAGAAATTCTGACGCGGCAGGCGCGGGAAGTCAGTCACGACCCGCATCTTGAGATCGTGTACAGCGAAACCATTCTCCCGCAACCGCGGGAACTGCCAGCAGGACGGGATGCAGCACAATACCGACGCCAATTGGAAGGCGAGAACTGCGGTTTTGAGAGCTCCGGCTTTTTGTCCAACAATATCGGCTATCTCCAGATGAACGCATTTCCAGACTTGTCGATCTGCGAACGGAAAGCCGCGGCGGCCATGGCTTCCATTAACAACGCGGACGCGATCATCTTTGACCTCCGCGACAACCGCGGCGGAATGCCTGAGACGGTTTCATTCATCGCCTCCTATCTTTTCGATCATCCCGAATACTGGTACAACCCTCGTGAGAACACGACGGCCAAATCCTGGACTCGGTCACCAGTCCCGGGTAGTAGGCTGGCGGACAAGCCCGTCTACCTGCTCCTTTCCAGCAAAACGTTGTCAGGCGCCGAGCAGTTTAGTTATGACTTAAAGATGTTGCATCGAGCCACTTTGATCGGTGAGACCACCGGGGGTGCCGCCCACTCTGCGGTCTTTCACCGCATCGACGATCATTTCGGAATTGCGGTTCCTGAAGCGAAGGCAATCAATCCTTTCGCAACTCCTGATTGGCAAGGAACCGGCGTCGAGCCGGACGTTAAGGTGAAGGCCGCAGATGCGCTCTCAACCGCAGAAAAGTTGGCTGCCTTGAAGGTGCGGAGCCGCTAACTTCGATAGGTGGGATGGCGCTTCGAGTGATCCCTTGCGGACTCGAATCCAGCAATTGAAAAACGCTATCGGGCGCGGTATAAAGCTTGGGACAAACCGTGCCCGACGTCGCCCCTAACTCCGCTCCGTCCGCTCAATCCCGCCGCTGGAGCATCGTCTTCGCCGGGCTGCTTCTCATTGCCCTGACGCTTGTAGTCGTCTACACAAGCCGGTCGGCATTTTCCAGTCCGCTGGCGATCGTCGTCGTGGCTGCGATCGGTTTAGTCGCGCTGCTGCTGCAGCTCCGGATCAAGAAGAATTTCGGCTCGACTATCCAGGCACCGCTTTCGCTCAACTTCGTCGGACTCGTCTTCGCGATCGGTGCGCTCTTCGCCGACGTGCTTCACCTGAGTTCGAACCTGATGCTGATCGCTGCGCTCGGAGCGGTCTTATGTTTTGGGATCAGCGGAGTAGTTGTTCTTCACGCCATGCGCAAGAAGAGACGTTGATCCCCGCGTAATCTTGCCCCACCAAAGTCGCACGCCACCAACCCAATCAGCGTTTGAATTCCACGGCAACGGTCGTTTCGATTTCTACTGGCTCTCCATTCACACGGTAAGGTGAGAATTTCCACCAGCGCAATGCATCCATCGCGGCTTTGGCCAGGATATCCGGGCCGTTGAGGGCACGCATGCCGATGACCGAGCCATCTTGCGAAACAAAAATGTCGAGGGCGATGATGCCCTGCAGACTGTCCTTGCGCGCTTCCGCCGGATAAATGGGATCGACGCGGTGGACCAGCAGCTTCTGCATGACTTCGGTCGGAACCTGGACCCGCGTTTTGCCACCCTCGGTTGTGGGTTGAATCTTCAGCCCGGACTCGAGTTCGTCCCAGCCGCGATTCCATCTCCACCAGAAGACTCCGAGGATGAACCCGGCGATCACGACCATTGCGATCAACGCAATCATGCGCCATTTCTTTTTCGAGCCTGAACCGCCACCAGCGAACGAAGATCTCGAGTCTCCTGCGCCCGCCTGCCTGACCTTGATCGTTCGTACGGATGGCGTGGATACAGATATCGTTTCGGTCTCGGCTTTTTCGGTCTTTGCCCAATCGCGAATCGCAGCACGCTGGTCGGCGGACAACTCGGTGAACTCGAATCCGCAGCGCAGCTTGTCGAGATAGCGAACGGTGGCAGTGGTCCGCAAAGGCGCACCCGCAGAGGAAAGCTGCACTTCAACTTCGACGGTCTCGCCGGGCACAAGTTCTCCCGCAAGCATCGCTGCAATGCCGCGCTCACAAACATTTACGGATCGGCCGGGAACCGTGTCGCTGACGCCCGAGCGGGACACCTTCACGTCAAGCGGCGCCTGGATGCGAAATCGGGGCACACGTCTGCGCGACGGCCCTACCCATTCCCCGGTCTGTGCTGCCACGGCCATCTGATGTGCTTGATGATTGCCCGCGTCAGGAATGATCCGCATTCCGAGCGAGGCGAGAAATCTGTTTCAGCCCGCGAAGTCTACTAGCAGAATGCCTGTACCAAGCCTACCGGCGCAACTCGACAATCTCGGATCCTCGCGCGAACAGAACCACGCTGGCCATCCCGATGAACAGCCCGTGCTCGACGACTCCCGGCATATCGCTCAACTGGCGCGCGAGCAAATCCGCATCGGCGATCTCTCCAAAACGGCAGTCGAGGATGTGATTGTTTTCGTCGGTGATGTACGGCTGACCCGCGCCATCCACTCGCAATTGAACGTCCGCGCCGAGTGCAGCAATGCGCTTTGCCACGAGCGCCTGCGAGAATCGGATGACCTCGACCGGCAGTGGAAACTTGCCCAGCTTTTGCACCTGCTTCGAAGCGTCAGCAACGATGACGAGTTGCCGGGTCGCCGAGGCCACAATCTTTTCGCGCAGCAGCGCCCCGCCACCACCTTTAATCAGCCGCAACTGCGGATCGACTTCATCGGCCCCGTCGACAGTGACCGCGATCTCCTGGCACTCGTCGAGCGTGGTCAGCGGAATCCCGAGACTCTCCGCAAGATCGCGCGAGCGGACCGAAGTCGGAATTCCGCGGACACGAAATCCCTTCTTAACTTTTTCGCCAAGCAGCTTGATGAAGTAGGCCGCGGTCGACCCGGTGCCGAGCCCGACAACCTGGCCGTCCTGCACAAACTGCAAACTCGCCCGCGCCGCCGCTTCCTTTTCCTGATCGTTCCCCATTCGGCCTATCAATATATACTCCGCCACTTTGCCATCGGGGAACCAGCAAGCGGTCGGAGTGGAATCCGGATGGCTGCTTCTTTCTTTTTGAGATTGCCTCCGGCAAAATATTGATTCCTAAGGGCTTACGCGATCGAGACGCATTTCGCGTACGCAAAATATTGGATCCAAAGGACTTATGCGTAAAATATTGCGGAATTGAGAGTTAGCGTCGATCACCTGGATGTCGTGGCCGTCCTAGCTGCATCTGCGATGATGATCGGACGCGATTGGGGCAGGAAGCAAGGTCGGATGTCACAAGATGTCACAAAGAGAGGAATTGCCCCACTCAAGCCAAAGGCAGGCTTGAATGGGCCACCCCGCCCTCGGGCCACCCGCCGGCACTGCTATCGAATCATCAGCCTGATGCCGTTAACGTTGACTTGCGTGGGAGACGTGCCTACGATTTGGCCAGTATTCTGGCGTTTGGCGCCGATGGCGGGCGATCTTCCATTCGCGCGATCCTGACTTGCCTCGAGGGAGGCGGAATTGTTTGAAACCAGTGAAACCGGCGATGTGATGGAAAAGACCCTGTGGCAGGCGTACGTGCTCGCTTTCGCAGTGGGCTGCTTCATCACGTTTCTGTTCTTCTATTTCTTCCTTATACCCAGTGCGAAGCGGGCTGCGGCCGAGTCCGCTGAAAAAGCAGCGCAGCAGAAATTTTCTGCTGACCTGGCAAGAAACCCGGTGGCAGCTCAACTGGCAAGCACGAAGGCCGCCTTACAGGCTGCAACTCTAGAGCGTAATCAGTGCAAAGCCAGGTTTGAGCGACAGACGATTCTCTACGACAACACTATTCCCATCGATCCCGGGAAAATCTGGATCATCCCCGCCGACGTCGAACCGATCGCCGCCGGCGACCATCACGTGACCTACACTCACTACGATCCGAACAGCAAGCAAGAGACGGCTCACTTCTATCCTAAGCGGCAGTAGCTATCAAATCGCCTCAGTCACGGCAAAGCGGCTTGAATGCGCCAACCGTCCATACATCCGCCCCTCCAGTTCCTGATTTCCGTCAAGGGCGCGTATTTAGGAGCACGCTAGGCTTCCTGGTTCTAATCCGGGCAAGCTTGCGGGTTAGGCAGGACGGGGTATCAATGCGAGGACCAGCCACACGATACAACAACAAGATCACTTTTTCTTGCGAGGAGTGGCGCCGATGAGTTTCTCCAACAGGACATTCACGCTATCGCCAACGTCCTTCCCGATGACCTGGCGAGTTGCAGCTTTCACCGGCAGCATGTGCGTGCCGTCGCCCCTCGCCATGAAAGAACTCTGGAAGGGATGCCCATCAATCTTTCCTTTGATCTTTACCAAGCCACGCGTTCCAAAGAAGTCGACCGAATCGGGCCAGACCAAATAAGTCCACCCACCTTTACTGGAACTCTTTTTCAGTTTCGCAGTGAATTTTTTCGGCAACATGCAATATACCTTCGCTCGGCTATCGGTGGAATCGAATCACAGGCGCAAGACGATCGAAAATGAGGTCCCCGTCCGAAGTATTGGGAGGTTAGCATGCGACGAATCCCCGCCCAAGTATTGGGCGGGTCTCCTCGAACCCCGATCTCATACTTCCGATATCAGAAGGATTACGGGACGACTGCTTTTATGGATTGCGTCTTGCTGCTTTCCTTGCCGGACACATTGACGGACGTCGCTGCGTAGTAGTACGTGCTGTGGTTTGCGACTGTCGAATCGGTGTAGAGCGTGGACGCGACGAGACCGGCGTTGAGCTTCTTCCATGACGCACCATCGGGGCTGCGATAAACGTTGTAGCCAGTAACGTCGCTCGAGGTGGACGCATTCCAACTCAGATCCACAACATGGTTCGCTGAAGACTGGATGGTCACCTTATAAGCTACCGTCGACGAATGACCGCAACTGGTGACTGTAACCGAGAAAGAAGATGTCGCGGCGTTGGTGGGAGTGCCGGTGAGCGTCAGAGAGACCGGCTTGTTTGAGGCTTTCTTCGTAATACCGGCTGGCAGTGTTCCTGAAGAAATCGTCCAAGACGCGGATGCGCACGCATTGCTGGTGGTGATGACCGCAGAATAGGGGGTATTCACCGTGCCGTTGGGCACAGTCTTGGTGACAATCGAAATGCTGGCCTCCATGAAGGAAGAAGCGAGTATAAGTAGCAGGATGGGGGACAGATAGGGCTTCATCTCTCCATGCTGCCGTGGGTTGCGAAATCAAGGAAGATTCGCGAAGTTCCTAGACTTGTGGCGTGGACTCGAAGGTTTGCAACCCGGCGAGTAAAAAAGATACCTAAGGTCAGCAGCTAAAAGCGGTTTTTATGCAAAGGGGCAGTTTTGGTTGAGATTTTCGCTGCGAACAACATTTATCCCACGCTCGGAAACGATGGAATCAGATTTCGCCCTGGTCGGATTTAACTGATAAATGCGTTCTAAAAAGCTTTGGACCGGTTGTCCCTGCAATCTGACCTCGTGGCTAACGCATTATTGGCCGGTCCGTCGAAGCCAAATGACGCCTCTTACGCCTGCAAAACTATCGCGGTTCATTCTCGTCGTTCTATTGTGTGCAGCCGCATCTCACGTAGACGCCCAGAACCGCCCACCCAGTTCTCGTATTGAGCCACGGAACGCAATCCGATGAAAAATTGATAAGGAATTTTTTTCGGCTTCGCGAGCAGTTGCTCGATCAACGGGGGACATCGGCAAAAGTTGACGAACTTCTCTCATTGTTTGCAGATGGCGGACAGTACGAGCATCCTGCTGCATCGGTGACCATGACACTCGATGAAGCGAGGAGTGGGATGGTGGCGCACTTGCGGGAAGGACGTGACGCAAGAATCACGATCAAGAGAATTTTTCATGGCTCGAACTTTTCGGTGGCAGAGACGACGTTGCGCTACTCCATGCCCGACGAGGCCGGCGCAATGAAGAAGATCGAGCGGAATGGCGTTGCCATTTTCGAAACGAAGAACGATCGAATCGTCAGAGTCGCAGAATATTAGGCTCGTCAGGGGAAGCGGGAAATGCGAAGGATTCCCTTCGCCCGGCTGGGTTTTCCTGTTCCTCCTTCCCCCGAATTCAGAACAGGCCGCACACAGCCGGGCAAAGGATTGAGGGGGAGTGTCAGCGACCGTGTCTCCCTTTCCCAATCTCGTTCAACTACCCTTAAAACTCTCTCTACGACTATCGGCGATCCGGACGTTCGAGCTTAGCTTGCCCAACAAAAGCGTTTGACGCCACTCCAAGCGGGCGACTACGACGAGACAGGCCGAACTTCGATCACCAGTCTCTTCGGCGCCGGTCCATAGTTGTAGTCGTGTCCGCTGCGCTGGATCAGGATCTTGTCTCCGACCTGCACTTCGCGAAGGCGGCGAAAGAATGTGTCGCGATGACCGGCGATCACGACATTCCCTAGTCCGGCACGCCTCGCGCAATTTCTGTGTGGAACGCGAGACTTCTGTAACGCTCAATGGGTACGAGGCGGACGGCGATTTGGATTTCTAAACTTTCGGAAATTTATGGAATTATTCTGGGATTCGGACGTTTAGCTCAGCAGTTGCAGATTTTCTACGAGGTTCCCTAGTCGCAGAAGAGTGCAATAAAGTGCATACGCATGTGCAGAATTCTTCGAACAGGCGCCAGCCTGTCCTTGGAACGCTCGTGCCTGCATTGAGGAGAGAAATCGTGCTCGAAGGCTTATTTCAACCAATGCACGTGATCATCATCGCTGGCATCGCACTGCTTGTTTTCGGACCGAAGAAATTGCCGGAACTGGGCAAAGGGCTGGGCGAGAGCATTCGCGGATTCAAAGCTGCGATGACTACGGACGAGAAGCCGGCAGGAGATAAATCCGGAGAGCCGGACAAGGCGGCATAAAGGTCGGCCAGTTTCCTTTTGCGTCTCGGACTCTTCGGCATGGGGTCCAGAGACGGCGATCGACATATCCTTTCAAATTTGCGCAGATTTTTTTCACTGCGAGAATTCCAACTTTGAGAGTTGCAATCCGGCACGCTCGAGAGCCCGTACTTGAAGCGAAGCAGGAAAAACGAAAGGAAATGTTCAAAATGAAAAACAGGGCTTTCGCAAGTTTGCTCATGTTGTTTGCAATGACGTTCGTGGGTTCCACCCTGGCGCAAAATCCCATGGTGGGCGGGCACGACATGTCTCCGATGAAGAACATCGTCCAGAATGCGGTGAATTCGGATGATCACACGACTTTAGTCGCGGCCGTGAAAACCGCGGGATTGGTTGACACTCTGCAAGGTGCGGGACCGTTCACCGTCTTTGCTCCGACGAACGAAGCTTTTGCCAAGCTGCCCGCGGGCACCGTGGATACGCTCTCGAAGCCCGAAAACAAGGACCAGCTGACCAAGGTTCTCACTTATCACGTCGTAGCCGGAAAAGTGACATCCGACGATCTTGCGAAAAAGATCAAGGAAGGACACGGCACGGCAACGTTGATGACCGTCGAGGGCGGCAAGCTCGAAGCCATGATGCAGGGAGGCAACATCGTGCTGAAGGACGAGAAAGGCGGCACCGCAACGGTTACGATCGCAAACGTCACGCAGTCGAACGGCGTGATCCACGTGATTGATAGCGTGCTGCTGCCCTAGTTTGAAGGCTTTCATCTCGGACCAGAGGCGCTCTCGGGCGCCTCTTCATTTTGTCAGCTTGTTTCCCCTGAAAACCTTCGACGCGTTCTCGATACTTCCTCGCCGCGAGCGCGGGACGCCGGCGATACTCAGTCAGGTTCGATTTCTGGCACCGGGCTCTTATTATGACGGGCTAAATTCGCAATCGCCGGAACGGGCAGCGACACATCGATTGTGCCGATGTGATTGCTCATCTGGTCCTGAATGCCGATGCGAAGCGACGTTGCATCGACGGGTACGTCCACTTCCTGTTGCACGCCGAATTCGCCGGCGATTACTTTCTCGTAAGCGGCGGGCTGCAGGTCATTGATGCCGACGCTTGAGGTTCCGCTAAGCATTTTCCCATCGCGATCGAACGAGGCCACCATTAACGTGAGGGAGTTGCGCAAGGTCGAATTCTGTTGCAGGATGAAGCGCAGTTCCGATCCCTCCAGCGTGTAATCGATGATGTAGTGCTGGGCTTCGACCTGCTCAGGCAGGGTCGGCGTTTTCTGCGCGGCGGTGAGGCTGTCGCCCAGTTTGGCACGGTCAATCTTCCGTTTGCTTCCGATGGGCGCTACCATCGCCGCAAACTGAAGCTGACGCGACGGCGGAGAGCCATGCTGCATCGCAACCGCGCGTGTCCTGCGGGCAAGCACCGTATCCCTGGCAATCGAGTTGGAATCGTCCGCGTAGTATCCCTGGCGGTAATGAAGCGTGTATCCCTTCTCTGCTAACTGCACTTTGATCCTTCTAAATTTTCCGTCGTAGAGCTTGTTCGCCGGCGTGTAGGACAGCGTGTAGTAGTTCGATCCCTGCTCGGCAGCCGTCGCAATGGCATCGCGAATACCGTTCGAGTTGTAGAAGGCCTTGCCGCCAGTTGCGTGCGCAAACTGCACCAGGGTGTCGCGTTCAGCCGCGTGCTGGCCCATAGCCTGCATGTCTTGCGGAATGACGGCAGCCGGAGAGATGACGCTGCCCGCTGAAAAATCCTGCGGACTCATGTTGGATGGACCTCCCATGCCTCCCGCGCTGTCGGCGCCGATGCCATTGGTCGTCAATCCCCGAACGTCCACCGGGTACACGGCGATCTGGGCTTCGGCAAGCAGGTTCGTGACGCGTTTGATCTTCGAGGAATAGTTCGGATTATCGACGGCCGGATTACCGGAGTTGTTGGTCGCGGTGATCGAGATGGGGAACGAACCGGAGAGCCACACTACATTTTTGCGTCCGGGAATTCCGGCGAGATAACCAGCGAGCAGCATCATCGAATCCATCGTGATGCCCGCACGCTCATTTGTGTCCGCAACTTGTTCCTGTACTTCCGTTTGCTGCAATGCCGAAAGCAGTCCCTGAAACCCGCTGGTTGGATCTCCTGCGAGCGCACTCACCGCAGTCACGGCATTCTCGGTGCCTTGTGTCGAAGTGTTCCAGCGAACTTCTTTAGGAGAAATCCGCTTACCTTTCGCCGCAGCCACGAGCACATTCTCGTCCGGTGTAAAGCCCTGCACCAGCCGCAGGCGCGACCCGACACTCATGGTGCAGAGCGCGAACTGCATGTTCTTCGGCTTCGTCTGCAGAAATTTTATTAACTGCTGCCGCGCATACACCTGATCCTGCGAAGGTGTGTTGAGCATGTCGAACAGGATCATCGTGACCGATCCGGGATCGGGCATCCGGCGACTAGTGCTGAAAACATTCGGGGACGGTGCCCTGGGCATCGGAGGACCGGCAGGAGCAGGGTCCAAGTCGGCGGCAGTCGGATCGTCGGGACCGCGAAGTTCCCGAAACGAGCGCAAGTCCTGAGCCTTGCCGTCCTCCGCTAACTGAAAATCCTGCTGATGCAGTCCCTTGATTGGGCGTCCCTGGTTATCGGTAACTACGACATCGACGACGACTGCCTTTGTACTGATCCGGATGGTGGAGAGCGGCTCGGCGGGTGGGACGCCCGTCGCAGTTACCGCGGCGGCAGCAGCGTCATTTGGAGGCGCGGCAGAATCTGTTGCTAAGGGCGCGGGCGTCGCGTCCGCCGATGTAATGCCCGTTGCGGAATCCGGTGCTGAAGCGGAATCTGCAGCCATGCCGAGTGCATTGAGATCGGGAACATCGGCCTTGAGCGCAGCGAACTTGGCCTGCTCCTGTTCGGATGCGACTGGCACGTCGAACCACTCCAGGTCAGAGCCTTGCAGGACCGCCAGACGGCGTCCGTCGGAAGAGAATGCGTAATTTTCTCCGATCACCGCGGGGCTTACAGGCACCGATAACGCAACGTCTCCGGTAGCCGTGTCAAAGACTTGAACGGTCTGCTGGAAGGCGTCGACTTCGGCAGCGTCGGGCAGCAGAGCGTCCTTTTCATTTGAAGGGTCGTTGTTGGTTTTGACCGTTGAATAAGGAGTGAGCTGCAGCGAGCTGACCGCGAAACGACTGTTGTCGGCGGTGTGGGCGATCACCGGAAAAAATCGCAAGCGTGGCCAGTGTTGCTGCCACAAGCGGTGTCCGGTTAACGAAAACGCGGTCACGCTGTAGTCGCAGTTCGACGTCGCACAACGGCCAATCAAGAACGAGTTGTTGCTGGGGTAAAGCACATCGGGCACCACGCGCGAGCGCACGCGCACCAGGTTGCGGCGCTTCGCCGTCCCTGCCCCGAAGCGAAGCATCCAGACATCGCCCTTGTGCACCAGATCGGAATATCCGGCGCTGGTGGCGGTGAGGTGTACCGGCTTGCTCAAAGGAACAGTTTGCTGCGGAGCCATTGTTGTAGCATCCAGGAACTGCGCAACGAAACCGGGCGGAGTCGGAGCCGCGGAAGCCGGCCTTGCGTCCCTGGCGGCATCCGCCACGGCGGGCGTGACGATCACGATCTGGCTGGCGTCAGGTGTTACGGAAACCGACAGCAAGTTCCTGGACGAACTCAGCAATCGCGACTGGTGCAATGTGGAGTCGACGGAGTAAAGATCGTTCCCTCGGCGCAGCAATAACTTTCCGGGCCCGAGCTGCCATAGAAAACGCCGCCGGTCGTGAAGGTACCAGTCGGCTTCGTTCACAACCCTTCCACTTGGAAGCTCGAGAACGACGGCGTGCATCATGCGATCGTCGTGGTCCGGCGGACAATCGGGAAGGCGCTGCAAGATTCCCTTGCGATTGAAAACCAGCAGCACATGATTTAGGTCGGCGAACGCCAGCGAAACACTCGCTTCGTCCTCGGTCAAACGATCGAGGCGGGAAGGCTCGTGGTAGCCGATTTTGGAAAGCTCGATGCGGGCTGCCGGTTTGGTCGCGACAGCTGCGACGTCCTGTGCAGACAATGCGAAGCTCTGCATCAGGATCGCGAAAAAGAGAATTGCGAAAGCGTATGAGCTAGAGAGCTGGGCAGACCTACACTTCACGGTGCGTCTCACTCCAGGAATGGAACCACACTATCAGCAAGCCTCGATCAAAAAGGCCATGGGGAGGCTGGTTTGACGTGAGCATTGTAGCCCACAGGAGTGAAAACCGGAGACGAAAACGACGGTTCGGGCTCGGAGAGAAAGTGAAGCAGCGCTTCAGGGGGTTAGTCGCGCGCCAAAAGGTGAAACCACAGGGAAGGCTCCTCCACCTCGCGCACAGCCGCTGCTGCTGTGTACGAAGTGCCGCCTTCCCTGCGGAGACTGGACCTGCTGCCGAGGTTAGCTACCTTCGGTCGACGTGGTGGGCAGATCCAGAGCATCAAGACGGATACGCGCGTCCTCGAAATCGAGGATCGTATCCAGTTTCGTGTGCAACGCCTCGGCATGAACGCGAATATCGTTCACTGCTTCGCCGAACTCGTTGAACTGAACGCTGCTGCGGTTTTCCCGGATGAGGTCGAGAGCACGCGTGGCGTTCTCCGCGACCGATACCAGGTGAGTTCTGGAATGCTCAATCGCCAATGCCTGAGTCTGGTTCGCCATCGGCTTCAAGGCTTCCAGTTCTGCCAGCGTCTTGCCCATCTTGTTCACGTGAGTTCTTAATGTTCCCCAGGTACTGGTTTTGCGTCTGCCAGGTTAAGCGACGAGTCCCCGGTGCCTGGAGAGTGTCGGCCTCGTGGCGCAACGCGATGGCTGAGGTTTTGAAATTCTCGAGGTGATCCGCCACCTTTCGCTGCGCAGCGGCAGTCTTCATTGGACTGTCGGCGAATGCAGCCGCAGCGAGCATGACAACGAGCAATACGGTCACGATAGATCCTGAGGTGATGGAGTTCTTTTTGAACAACATATGATTTCTCCTGTTTGTTAGCTGTGGGTTCGCGGTTTCGAAAGCGTCGCAGTCGATCACCGGGCGGACAGAGGCGCGAACCCAGAATGCCTCTGGCACACTTTGATCAACGCGACGACGCTAGCGCTGGGGTTGACGGCTCTCTTCCGCGACGCCGACTACCTTGAGCAGCTTCAGAAAGTGGAGAGCCGAATCCAAATCGCGTCTCTCCCGAGTTTCGGTCGACCCCGCATACCACAACTCTCTGGAACGGCTTTGAATTGCGCTGCTTGCCTCGTCAATACGGGCATGCAACCTATCCGGGTCTGATTCGAGAATGGCATCTCGATAGAGGTCAGACCACCGCCTGGCTGTGCGTGACATAGGACATTGCTCCTTCCTTAACGTGAAGATTGCGGTTTCCTCCGGCGAGATTGGACGCGGAGCGATTGACGGCAATGGCTATCTGGAAAAGGAGCGCAGGTTAGCAGCGAAGCAAGCAGGAGGAAAGGAGCGTGGAGCGTCCGTCGTTCGGTACAACAGTCGCGATGCGCTCCACCGTCTCGCGCAACAAGACCGGGCGTGGAACGACGGTGGCGACGGATATTCCATGTACAGGGCACTGTGCCGTGCCCCGGGAATTCAAGGAAATGGTAGCGCTGGCCGCCAGAGCAACCGTAGGCGGATCCAGGACGTTCTCATCGGCGGCAGCCGACATGGGCAAGAACAGCAGCGCGGCTGCAAGCCCAAGAAACAAAATCGTTTTGAGAATGGTGTTCATAATATGCCTAGATCGCTCCGCCAAAGAATATTGGCTTCTCAAGATTGAGATGCCCGGGATTTCAAAATGGAGGTATGTGGGAAAAGAGTTTGATTGGAAGATTTGGCCTCGAAACGCTTCGCCAGGCGTACATCTCAGCCCAGCATCTGTTCGGCGTAAATCAAATAGCCGGCCAGGACGATGCCGAACAGTACTGTGAGAATAGTAATCAGGTCGAGGATGAATCCCGCGGGCTCGAACCTTCCTTCATCAAGTTGGACTTTTGTCTTGCGATAGCGCACCAGACCTGCAAGCACCAGCAGAACTCCGGCGATGATCGAACTCGCGCCCATCCAAACCGAGAAACCGATGGTGCGCACGGGATGTCCACTGAGGGCGGTCAATTGCCGCATGGCAATGGAAAACCGTCCGATGGCAAAACCAAAGACAACGATGGCGGCGCCGGTGCGCACCCAGGCAAGAAATGTCCGCTCGTTAGCGAGGTGATCGCGGGCCCGATTGGGATTGAGAATCTGGTCTGCCATGACGCAGCATTATTCCACAGCCTTCGCGATCACCGCTCCCGCGCCGACAAGATTCCTGATCAGTTCGGGCGAAACCCCGTGTCTCGCCTGCAAATACTCCGGACTGTTAAACGTCACCGAAACTCTTCCCGCAGTGTCCTCTGCCACCAGCGCCTTCAATGGAAGGTCGATCGCGAGAGAGGGCGAGGCTAGCATGGGCGGTGTGCCTCCTTTAGGATTGCCGAAGATCAGGAGTTTGGTCGGCTGCATCGAGAGGCCGACTTTTTCGGCCTCGCCGCTGTGATCGATCACAGCAAAGACTCGCAAACCTTTTTCGGCAAATGCGTTCTGAAGCCGATCCATCGTTTCGTTCAATGAATGGCGGCTCGGTATCTGGATTAAACCATTTCCGGTTATCACGATTCAGACTCCAGTAGAGCTGTCTATTTGGTGCGAGGAAGAGTACCGCTAAATTTCAACAACTCATCGATCGCAGGTCAGGGCCGGAACCACGGAGTATAGGGCGAGGTCGTATAGAAGTTCATCAGCAGATTGACGACCTTCGTAACTCCCTGGGAGTCGGGATGCGTTCCGTCCAGACCGAAATCGGATTGCACCCAGATGAGATTGTCAGAGCGAGGAATGAGCCCATCGGCCCAGAGGTAAGTTCCCCACGCAGTCCATGCCGCGGTGCCATTCGAGTAGTTCATGTCGCCCGCGATCGGATCGATGGTTCCGTTTCTGATCTGGAGAACCTGCGCCTGGACCAGCCACTTCGCCGAATATCCATATTCGTAGGCGTAGGGCTCGGGGTTCAGGCCATCGAGTGCGTACCCGGCATAGATGCGCGTCGACAAAAAGACCTGCTTCAGATTCGGATATCGTGACTTGGCAGCACGAATGGTTTGCGCAAGCTGCGCTTCGTAATTGATGGCTTCGGTACCGATGTCGTTCACACAACCGGAAACGTTCGCGTCGCACAACGTCCGCTCATTTTCGACTCCGGGCCGCGGATTCGCATTCTTGATCCACAGCACCTCCACTTGCTTCTCCGTGAGGCAAGGAGTTGCAGGCGGACCTCCACATCCCGGCGGCGCGGAGGGGGCAGTAGTCGCCGTAGCAAGAACTGAGTCGCGAACCCGATCGTACTGGTTATCGAGCAGACCGCCTTTGGCCAACGGGCAAGCGCTGCCGGTCTGCCCCTGCGCGACGGTCCAATAGCAGGCAGTTTCGGCGGCAGAGGCTCCATTCTCGATGGCCAGCGTCGCGTGATTCACGGCCGAACTCGTGGAAGCAGTATTGATGAAGGCGCTGAATTCTTCCGTAGCGTTCGACATGCCAATGCCGAGGAAAACGACGGCACCTGCTGCACTGGGATTTCCATTTTTATCGAGCGGCTGAGTCGCCGACGCAGCCGCGAGTCCCGCCGCATCATGATCACTCGGCACGGCATCGCTGCTGTTTTCGTACAGGCCGCCCTGGAAGTGCAGATAATTATCGGAAGCAGCCATGTCCATCAGATCAATGGGCACGGCATTCGCGACCACTGTGATGGTCGTCGTGTGTTGCAAACCGCCGAAACTTCCGGTGATGGTTGTCGTCCCGGTGGTCGATCCCGCGGTTATCAATCCAGGAGAAGCCGCTCCCTGGTCCGCAATTGTTGCCACGGCGGGGTTCGATGAAGTCCAGTGCGTGGTGTCGGTCACCCATTGATTCGAACCGTCGCTGTAGATGGCGTTGCCGAACAATTGCAGCGTCGCGCCGGGAGCGATGGAAGGATTCAACTGCGTAATGAAGAATTCGGTCAGGTTGCCCGTCGTGGTGACAACATTGAGGGTTGTGACAGCGTTCACTCCGCCATACGAGACGGTGATGTTTACGTCGCCCGGGGATACAGCCGCGGCCATGCCGGGAGCCGTTTGCCCAGTCGATTCGATCGATACGACAGTCGGGTCGGTGGAGGTCCAAGTGGCCAGCGTGGTTACGTTCTTGCTGGAGCCGTCACTGTATCCCGCAACGGCGCTGAATTGCGTGGCGGCGCCGACCCCGACTGTGACCGCTGTCGGCGACATCGAGACGGATGTGACTACTGCCGACGTCGTAACAGTCAGAGTCGAGCCCATCATTCCACTAAATGAGGCGGAGACGGTCGCGGTTCCTGAGGCCATTCCGGTTGCCAGGCCGGGGGCGGCCTGTCCGGCGGTCTCGATCGATGCGACGGTCGCGTTCGACGACGACCAAGTCGCGGAAGCAGTAACGTCTTTGGTGGAGTTGTCGCTATAGGTGGCGGTCGCCGCGAATTGCTTGGTTGATCCGACCGCGAGAAATGGAGCGGCTGGCGCGATAAGCACTGAGGCCAAGGTCGCCCCTGACGCGGGTGTCTTGGACGAACTGCCTCCGCAGCCGGCTAGCGTGACAGCCAGCGCCACGAGCACGGCCTTGAACCCCCGCTTTCCATCCTTGGTTTTTGCGTGTTTGCATCCGTGTCTGGACTGAACCCCGGTCTCTCCGGGTCACAATAGAGCGTATTCGGTATGAGCCACCGTCAGACAAAACACATCACGGGGTGAAGAGTTGCTGTCTTCTTGATGCATCCATCTTAATTCCTTCACCATCGCCGCATGAGTGTGGGTGACCTTCTGACTCCGTCTACAAAATCAACCGGCTTGTCGTAGAATCGCTGGTCATCCACACAGCCGACGAGGTCCGTGCATGTTCATTCGAAGACGTTCATCCCTGGCAGACTGCTTTTTGTTGCTGACGATTGTTTGCGGCGCCCTATTTTCTATCAGAGTTGCCGCGCAGAGTGAATACCAGCCTTCGGCGGAGAACATCGCAGCCCGCCGCGAGTTCCAGGACATGAAATTCGGCATGTTCGTTCACTGGGGCGTGTACAGCGTGCTCGGCGATGGCGAATGGGTCTTCCATAATCGCAAAATGAAGGTCGACGAGTACAACCGGCTGCCGATGTTCTTCGATCCTGAAAAATTCGACGCCAAGGCCTGGGTCTCCCTCGCCAAAGCCGCGGGCATGAAGTACATCACGATCACTTCGCGCCATCACGACGGCTTCGCGATGTTCGATTCCAAGATCTCCGACTGGAACATCGTCCAGCGCACGCCGTACAAGAAAGATCCGCTGAAGATGCTCGCGGAAGAATGTCATCGCCAGGGCATCAAGCTTTTCTTTTACTACTCGCAACTCGACTGGCACAATCCCGACTACTACCCGCGCGGCGCGACGGACTGGAAGAACGGCCGGCCCGACCACGGCGACTTTAATGCCTACCTCGACAAATACATGGACGGACAACTCACCGAGCTTCTTACGAACTATGGTCCGATCGGCGGAATCTGGTTCGACGGTATGTGGGACAAACCAGACGGCGACTGGCATCTCGACAAGACCTACGCTCTGATTCACAAACTACAGCCAGCCGCGTTGATCATTCCGAATCATCACCAGACGCCGCGTCCCGGAGAAGACGTTCAAACCTTTGAACGCGATCTTCCCGGTCAGAATACGGCGGGCTTCAATACCAATTACGTCAGCAACCAACTACCTCTCGAAAGCTGCGACACGCTCAACGATAACTGGGGATTCAACATCGGCGACAGCAACTACAAGAGCGGTCCGGACCTGGTGCGCCGGCTGGTGCGAACCGCCGGGAATAATTCGAATCTATTGATGAACATCGGGCCGTATCCAAACGGCGAGATTGACCCGCAATTCGTCATGCGGCTGCAAGCGATCGGAAGCTGGCTCTCCAAGTACGGCGAATCGATTTATGGAACTCGCGGCGGGCCGATGGCTCCTGCAGACTGGGGCGTCACCACGCAGAAGGGCGACAATGTCTACGTTCACGTTCTGAACTGGGCCGCTCCGTTGCTCGCCTTACCACCGATGCAAGGCAAGATCGTTGCGGCCCATTCCCTGCTCGACAACCAATCGATCGAGTTCAATCAGACGGGGGAAGGCCTTGTTTTGCACGTTCCGACTGCTGGTAAAGATGAAATCGATCGTGTCATCGTCCTTCAGATAGCCAGAAGCTGAACTCGACTACGACTGCACAATCCGTTCGAGGGCGACGCGGCTGCGAATCACCAGGGTGGCGCCCTTCAACTGCATCAACTGCTTCTTCTTGAATTCGGAGAACAGCCGGCTGACGGTCTCGCGGGTCGTGCCGATGATCTCGGCGATCTCCTCGTGAGTAAGTGTCAGCTTCACCTGAGAGGATCCGTCATCCTGGATGGTCTTCGCCGACCATGACAACAAGAGCTTTGCGAATTTCTCGGACGGCGACGCGGAGAGTCCCAGGGTGCGGATTTCTTCGTAGGCAGTGAAATAATTCCTGCTCAACTGCTGCGCCACGCGGACCGCTACCTCAGGAAAGTCCTTAAGAAAGTGCTGGAAGGAATCGCGCGGGATAAAGTTGGCCTGGCCGGGTTCCATCATCTCGGCGGTTACCTCGTACGGGCGATTGGAGATCACGGCGTTCAGTCCAAGAACGTCGCCCGACTCGCAAATCTTCGTGATGATAGTCTTCCCTTCCCGAGACGACGTCGACAGTTTTGCCTTTCCCACGCACAACACGAAGACACCACGGGGCTGCTGTCCTTCAATAAAGAGCATGGTGCCCTTCGGATAGACGGCCGTCGACTTAATGTCATTGAGGCGCTGTCCAGCCTGCGGAGATGTATTGCAAAACAGGTGCTCACCTCGCACCGGGCACGACAAGCAGTTATCCAGGATATTAAGTCCGTAAGGAGCACGCATCGTATCCTCCATCAGGCGACAGCCTATCGAGCTTTTGTGGCGGTTCGCCTCAGCCCACACCTGGGATATGGCAAGTTGTGAGCCAACGTGGACCGCCCTGTGCGTTTCATTCCCGAATCTGCAAGTGTTTGATAAGACAAGGGTTGACAGGGCTCAAATGATCACGGCGGGTGGCACTTGCATAAAACGACAACTCTTTTGGGTTATTTCCCGCACAAGGCTGCGTGATCTGGATCACCAGAAGTTGTGACGGTCATTGGATTCGGAGCCACGCCTGCGGATTATGGGCCTACCGCGATCTGGAGGGGTGCCGGCGTCTGCAGGCGCTGGCGATAAATAAGGTTCTTCGGCGCCATCTCGCCGACGGCGTCGACGTGGACGACGTACTCCCCGTGAGGCAGGTTTTCGCCGAAAGGCAGTTCCATTCCGATCGTCCCTGGTCGCAGGTCGTAGTGCTGGTACCCGATCGCTGTCGCCCTGCCATTCGGAGCAACAGCCATGACCACAAACGTCAAATCCAGATCGTCGCCCGTAGTGTTCGACACCGCGACGCTGCCCTCGATCCGGCTGCCGCTGACATGCGCGACCGTCTTCCAGACGAGACTGAGTGCGGCATGCACACGCAGAACAAATCCTTTTTGGGCCGATTTCGGCGGATTGTTCGAGTCGTGCACGGACAAGGTGAAATTGAAATCGCCAGTACGCTCGGGTTGTCCACGGAGCAAACCGTTTTCCTCGAGCCTCAGTCCGGGAGGCAATGCGCCTTTTTCCAGCTTCCAATGAAGCGTCGGCACGCCGCCGTGGGCCTGGAACTGAAATTCGTAATTGGCCCGGGGATAGGTCTCCACCAGTTCCGACGGCGTCTCGATGACGACCGACGATTCGCTTGGCGGAGTCTGCTGGGCCTCGGGGCTGGGATCTTGAGATTGCTGGCTTTGCTCGCTTGCCGCATCGACAGTGGCTAACTGGCAGCCGAGGGTCGCGATCGCAAGTATTGAAAGGACGATCACGGGCAACAGGCGATCGAATTGCAAAGATTTCCCCATTCGTTCCCGCGCTCCAACTCAGAACTTGCTGCCGCAGTACAGATTCATCACAGCTAAGGAATGTTGCAATTCGAAAAACTTGCAGCCGCTTTCTTTTACCATAAACCAGTTGCAACAAGCGGGCGCGCGCCGTAACTTTCCCGGAGTCTACTGCGTTATACTTCAAAAACTTCAGCAGTACTCCTGAGACTCAAATGGCCGTCGGCATTCGTACGCTCGATTTACGCAAGGTCTTCACCTCCGCGCCTCCACTCGGAGCCGCGGGAGGATTCATCGCTCGCGCCGACGCAAAAAATTCGAAGCCGGCCAAACCCCAGATCACTGCTCTTGACGGCTTGACGCTCGAAGTAAATCACGGCGAAATCTTCGGTTTGCTCGGGCCGAATGGCGCAGGCAAATCGACGACGGTCGGTGTGCTGACCACGCGCGTTCACGCGACCAGCGGGCAAGCATGGATCGGCAACCACGAAGTCTGGCAGGAGCAGGCAAAGGTGAAGCGCCTGATTGGAGTGGTTCCGCAGCGGCCGACCCTCGACTTCTCTTTGACCGCCCGTGAGATTCTCAGGTTCCACGCCGCCTACTTCGGCATTGCCTCCAAGGAGCGCATTGAACGCGCCGACTTGTTGCTGGAAAAATTCAAGCTGACGGATCGTGCGAATCAGATGGTTCGCGGATTCTCCGGCGGCATGATGCAACGGCTCTCGATCGCCCGGGCCATGATGCACGATCCGCAAGTTCTTTTCCTGGACGAACCGAGCGCCGGGCTTGATCCGCAAACGCGCATCCTGCTGTGGGAGATCATTCGCGAATACAACCAGCTTGGCAAAACCGTGCTGCTGACGACGCACAACATGGAAGAGGCCGACGCTCTCTGCCAGCGGCTCGCCATCATCGATCACGGGAAGGTCATCTCAATCGGAACGCCCGGCGAGTTGAAGCAGTCAATCCCCGGCGGATTTCTGCTGCGCCTGCAATTCGGCAAGCAGACGCCGGAACTGCTCGAAAGGCTGCAGGCACTTGCTGGTGTGCGTGAGGTGAGGAGCTTGGACTCAACCGGCGCGGACATCTACGCCGACCGCGGGGGTTCGCTGATCCCTGAAGTCGCCGCAGTTGCGATTGCCCCGGGCGCGGAACTTCGCGACGTACATATCTCCGAGCCCAGCCTGGAAAATCTTTTTCTGCACCATACGGGAAGGAGTTTGCGCGATTGAACTGGAAAGCTTTCACTGCGATGCTGGCCCGCGATGCGCATGTTGCGCGTCGCAATGCCATGCAACTGCTCTTTCAGACTTTTCTGCAGCCGTTACTGTTCGTCTTCATCTTCGGACGCGTGATGGTCGGCAGCGGGTACATGCCGGCGAGTTACAAGAGCCTGCTATTGCCCGGCATCATCGCCATCAGCATGGTATTCACCGGGATCTGGGCTGTATGCATGCCGCTGATCGCCGAATTTCAGTGGACTCGCGAAATTGAAGACCGCCTTCTAGCTCCGATCGATATCTCGTGGATCGCCATCGAGAAAGTCATCGCGGGAATGCTGCAGGCTCTGGTCGCCGGCTTGGTCGTGATACCGATGGCCTGGCTGGTGCTTCGACCTGGCGTCGATATCAGCATCAAGCAACCATTGGAGTTCATCACGATCATTGTGCTCATTGCAATCTTCTCTGCGTGCGGAGGTCTCGCTCTCGGTTGCAGCATCAACCAGCAACACGTCGGATTAATGTTTGGGATGGTCATCACGCCGATGATCTTCTTCGGCTGCGCCTACTATCCCTGGAGTGCGCTCAACACGTTTCCTATCCTGCAAAAACTTGTTCTGATCAATCCGCTGGTTTATGCCAGCGAAGGCTTGCGCGCAGCGCTGGTTCCGCAGTTCCCCCACCTCTCGCCCGTTGCCATCTTGCTGATGCTGCTGGTCTTCGATGTTG
The DNA here is from genome assembly GCA_963820895.1 of uncultured Acidobacteriota bacterium. GTDB lineage: Bacteria > Acidobacteriota > Terriglobia > Terriglobales > Acidobacteriaceae > Sulfotelmatobacter. The sequence continues at coordinate 43,341 of CAWGBW010000004.1, read as the reverse complement.
CGCTGCTATGGATTGGCTTGCGGCAGTTTCATAAGAAGGCGGTCAGTTAAGTTCCCTGTTCAGGGTTCCTCAATTTTGATGGCAGTTTTCCGGAGCTTTTTAGCATCTTATCGATCGTTCAAAGCCTGGTTCGCTGCAGTCTCGGGCTGCGCCGTCAGCCAATGGGGGACGATCAAGTGGCGAAAGCAAAGCAGTATTTCATGCTTTTCCTTGCCGGATTCCAATGCAATTTGGCAGGATGTATGCCCGTTAATGTACGTACAATCCAATCGATGTCCGCGGTGGGCGTCGCCCTGTTTGGACTCGGGTCGCTCAGCTGTGGTACATCGCATGCAACTCTTCAGGTCAGTGCTCCGGCGACGGCCGTAGCGGGCTCTCCATTTAGCGTGACCGTGACCGCAATGTTTGCGGGCAAACGCGACACAATGATGGATGGCCCCATACACTTCACGACAACCGACAAAGCTGCAGTCCTCCCAACGCTTTACCAATTTACCGCGGCGGATGCCGGAACCCACACCTTCACCAATCTCATACTGGTAACCTCCGGCAATCAAACCATCACGGTATCCGATTATGATGCAACTCCGATCGCGGGAAGCGCGAACATCATGGTCACAAATCCAGGAGATGACAGATAGGACTCCCGGGTATCTAGAATCCGACTCGGGATATCAGGAGCGGGTGAAATTTGCAGCCAACTTCGCCAGGTTGGACCAGCATCGTAACAGGCGCTGGGCAGTGATTTCCTCCCGGGAATCGCTGAAAGAGGACGACGCTCTTGACGCCACCGGCGGATGGAAAAGCGTACGTAGTACTTTCCCGTACATACAATGAAATCCATAGGGCCAACGTCGCCATGGTCGTCCTGCTGGCCGGGCTGAGCATTCTCGCGCCGCTCGCGGAAGCTCAACGATGTGGCGATCGGGCCGCGAATCTTGGCATCGATCAGGCTTCCATCGACAGTTCGGATTTGAGCAGCGACCAGGTTAACGGCTCCGCACCTGGACAGAAATCAATGGCAACGTTGAGTTCCACGGGAAATCCCAGCACCCCGCCGCTGGTCGTCAGTCGACGCCGCTCGAGGCCTGACTTCAACGAGACCATCTTCTTTAGGCACAAGCTTGAATTCTCTCTCGATGTCGGATGGCTTCCCATCAACGTCCCCTTTCCCTTCGACGTTTTCGAAGGCGATCCCTATGACTTGTACCCGCTCCGCTACACGCTGGTTCCAGTACTGGCATCGGTGCGATGGCAACTGGGTGGCATTTGGGGACCGCCGGTTTTGCGCGGCAACTGGGACCTCACGTTCACGGCATCCGCTACTGCGATTCCGCGAGGCCCGGAGACACGGTATTTTTCGTACGACATGGGACTGCGGCGCAACTTCATTCCGCGGAACTGGCGGGCCGTGCCCTACTGGGATGTGCGCGCCGGCATGGGATTTATCAATGCCAAGGGACCGCTAGGGGTCTATTACGCCCAAGGACAGAACTTCACTTTCAACATCAATATGGGCGCCGGGATGCGCTACCAGATCAACCCTCGCTATGCAATTTCCGCCGGCCTGAACTGGATGCACTTGTCAAACGGCAACTTGTCGTCGCCGCAATATTCAAATTACGGCATCAACGTATACGGCCCGATGGTTGGAATTGATATTGAATTGCCGCGGAGTCAACGACACGCGGACCAGATGGCAGGACGTCAGTGATCAACGCAGAGAAGCAAGGCTGGAAAGTAAGAGAGTTCCGAGGTGGTGTGGGGTCCATTCGTCTCGGCCAGTAGCTCGCTTAATGACCCTCGCTCGACCTGCTTTCGCTGTTTCCCTTGCGGGGACCAGCGCGCGATCTTTGCTTGGGCTCCGGGCTCACCGCCAACCGGATAAACCTACCCTACTCCTCGGAACTCTATCCTGCCTTCAACATTTCTTCTTCGTTCGCCTCGACCAGCGCTTTGCTATAGACCCTTACTTGCCCTCCTTCTCCATCTCGCGATTTCGAAGGTGACTTCGCTTGAGCCCCGGACGCCGCACCAACCGGAAAAACTTAAGAAGCTGTCAAAGAACGATCCTGTTGTACTCCTTCTATCTTTTACGTCAACGAAAAACACGCCTTCCTAACTACACTTGTTTTCAATCGAGTGCACGCCGTTCACAGGCCTGTGACCGGAAATTGTGCAGAGACGGATTTCATTTTGATGTGAAACCCGCTCTCTGCGCGGCTTTCCGCGCAGTATTCGAACAGGATCAATCTGGCCGTGCGAACTTTCTGCTTTGCTCAGCTGTGAAAATCACGCACTTCCTGCGCCAGTCGAGCAATTCAACGATTCCCTTTGGTAGGATTCCGGAATGCGGATCCTTGTCGCTATCCTGGCTCTGATTTTACCGGTGGGTCAGCGATCGACCGCTGATCCGCTGGAGCACTTGCCCTCAAACATCGAAGTGCTCACTCACTTCGGAGAACGTGCCGATATCTCCCCCGACAATCGGCGGGTGGCGTTCATGGCCAAGAGCTTCGGCGATGCGATGGTCATCGACTTGAAATCGCGCGAGATTCGCTGCCTGACCTGCAATGTGCCGGCTGCCGTCTTTCTGCGCGTGATGCATCTGACGACCGGCGACTACATCCTCATCGGTCCCGATCATTTCGAGAATATCCACGCCAGCCGTACGCGTGACAACGAGCTGTGGTTCCTGAGCAAACAGCGCGGCGCGAAGCCAGTCAAGTTTGGGCAGAAGATGAGTGAAGGGGTCGCCGTCTCGAAGAAGAGCTTGAAGATCGCATTTTCACAGACGGCCGAGCAGGCTCCCGATCTGGCGCCGGGAGCGTCCCTCCTGATCGTGGCCGACGTCGATCTGTCTTCAACTCCGAGGCTGATCAATCAGAAAACGCTCTACGAGAGTAAGGATCGAAACTGCGTAATCGAAGCGCAGGATTTCTACGACAATGACAGCAAGATGACCTTCACTTGTTACGAGCCCGGCGGGCTCGCGTCTGTCATGGGAATCGATTTGCAAAGCGGGCAAGTGACGAATTTCTCGAAGGCGCCCGGCTCGTACAACGAGGTGGAAGGAATTTTTCCCGACGGCCAGTACGCGGCTGTCGAAGCCGATCGCCAGTGTGAACAGCTTGGCGGACCACGCGGTGCCGGAAACATCGATATCTGGAAGCTACGCCTAGACGGCACCGGGAAAGACTTCACGCGACTGACACACTTCAATGACTACGAGGGCGGCAAGGCGTCAAATCCAGTGCTTTCGACCGATGGCCGCTTCATGGCATTCCAGACCGCGCGCACCACCGATCCCGCGGGCGTGGGCTACGGCATCCTGCTGTACTGGTTCAAAAAATAAGGAGCACGGACGAACCGTGCTCCGATAGAGAGTTCACCTGGCTAGTGCCCGTATCCCGCATTGGGCGAGGCGATCTGATCGTACGGAATGTTTGACGGAATGTTGTTCCGCACCATGATGTCCTGCAGCTTGCGCGCGTCCTTTTGCAGATCATCGTCATCTTTTTTGCGGCTGTCGTTTACGAACTTGGCGTAGACCTTATCGAACTCGCGCTGGTCCTCCGGCGAAAGCCTGGATTGTCCGTAAGCGGTTCCTCCGCCCGCATAGCTATTGTTGCTGTAGCTGTTGTTTTGAGATCCACTATTGTTCTGATATCCGCCGGGAGTCGCGACCTGGTTGTACGCGACATCGGGTGGAATGTTATTCCGCGCCATAATGTCCTGCATGTGGCGCACGTCGCGGTCGGCGTTGTCGCGATCCATACGGCGCGTGTCGTCGATCCATTGCGAGTAGTAGCGGTCGAAGTCGCGCTGGTCTTCCGCTGACAGGCGGATCTGGCTGGGCGTGTTTTGCGGATACGCCGCGGCATTGTTGTAACCGTTGTCATATCCGGCGCCGTGACTTGTGTAACCGGTGCTGGCGATCTGATTAAACGGGACATCCGGCGGAATGTTGTTACGCGCCATGATGTCCTGCATCTTGCGGATGTCACGGTCGATATCGTCGCGGTCATTCTTCCGCGTATCGTTCACCCATTTCGTGTAGTACTTATCAAACTCCTGCTGATCCTGCGCGGTGAGTTGCGCCTGGTATCCGCGCTGGTATCCGTTGCCCGTGCTGGCGAGTTGATCGTACGGGACGTTGGCCGGGATGTTGTTGCGCGCCATGATCTCCTGCATCCTGCGAATATCCTTGGCGATGTCATCTCGGTCGTTTTTGCGCGTGTCGTTCACCCACTTGTTGTAGGCTTTGTCGAAATCGTGTTGGTCGTCGGGAGATAGCCGGCTTGATTGACTGAGTGCAGGCAGTCCCAACGCGGCAGTCAGAGCCACCAGTAGTAAGAATCTCGTCTTCATTTCGGACCTCCAAAGTTCTTCATTTCGAAGAAGCTGTTCTTCAACCCTGAAATCAGATGACGCCGTCTACCTTGGTTGTTGGCGGGGTGAATCTGGTATTCGACAGCAATAATTCCCCTACAAACCTTTTCCTTTCATGTGTATGGATGACAGGCAATCGGCCTCCTCCATCCATCCACTTGACGATAGTCATTTACTTATATAAGTTATTACTTTTATATGGAGCGCCTCGATTCAGCCTTCGCAGCACTTGCCGATCCCACGCGGCGCGCGATCCTTTCGCGCCTCGCGTTAGGAGAAGCGACTGTCACTGAACTGGCGAAGCCGTTCGAGATGACGCAGCCGGCGATCTCTCAACATCTGAAAGTTCTCGAGGAAGCAGGACTGATCATTCGGCGGATTGATGGCACGAAGCGTCCCCGGCGGTTGGCGAAAGCCGGGGTCGAGGCGATGGATCAATGGCTAGGCATGCTTCGAAAAGCATTGCAACGCAACTACGAGCGGCTGGACGAAGTTCTCGCCGCCCCACCAGCACAAGAAGGAGAGAAGAAATGAGCAAGATGACGTTGAAGACCGAAGGCGATACTCATATCGTGGTGACGAGGCGATTCGCCGCGCCTCCCGAGTAGGTATATCAGGCGCACACGGATCCGAAGATCGTTCAGAAGTGGATGCTTGGTCCCGATGGGTGGACGATGCCCGTGTGCATCAGTGAACCCAGGCCAGGCGGCAAGATCCGCTACGAGTGGACGGACGGCAGGGCCGGCGGATTCCATCTGACCGGGGAGTATGTGGAACTCAAGCCGTACAGCAAGATTGTCCACGTCGAGCGGATGCATCTCCCGGATCCTACTCCCGACAATCACATTGAAACGCGATTCGATTCCGACGGCTCCGGGACGTTGATGACGATGCGCATGACCTTGCCGGACAAGAAAACGCTGGATGCCATGCTCGCCACGGGAATGGAGCACGGGATGGAAGCGAGCTACGTCCGCCTCGAAGGGCTGATCTAGCTGCGACCGAGTGTCGCGAAGAAGCCTGGGCAGCCGGGAGGAACCTTGAAGCCCCGGAGCGAATTACGCTCCGGTGGCTTTTTTCTTTCCGAGACCCGGTTTAGACAAGGTCGGACCGCCCTTCGCGCCCGGTGATTTCTTCCCTTTTCCCTCGACCAGGTCGGCGATGGTGGTATGTTCAAGGATTTTTGCGGCGGCGTCGCGCACGGCGAGGAACACTTCGTAGAGCGCGCGATGGTCGGCATCTTTGGCGATGAGGCCGCGAAGCTGCTCGGCATCTCCCATCGGCGCCAGCGGACCGTCGACAAGGCGGATCACGTCGCTCAAGGGAATTTCCGATGGAGCGCGACGGAGTTGATAGCCTCCGCGGGCTCCGCGAACGCTGTCGACGATGCGAGCGTTCTTAAGCTCCAGCAAAATCAGTTCGAGGAATTTCTCGGGCAGATCACTTTCGGCGGCGATGTCGCGAATCTTGATCGCTCCCTGGTCGTGGCGCCGAGCCAGCGTCATCATCGCCTGTAATGCATAAAGTCCCTTCTGCGAAATCTTCAATCAGCCTACCCTCCATGCCCCGCCTGATTGTGCCCCATTTTCCTCATTCTGCATAGACAAAGCGCGATACAGGACAGACGTCAGTACCGGCAGCCGATCCATTGTGGGAAGTGCGCAGATTTTTGCAACCACGAAGATGGAAAACCGAAAAGTTGCGGACCGTCGGGATTTTTCGAGAATCTCGCGTTGGAGTCGATTGCTTACCGTTTTCAGGAGTCCGACCGCGAGGCATCAACAGTTCGAGAGAGAGAAAGCTACGTGGGCGAATCTACATGGCAGGTAAAAGCATGGCCTTGCCATTCATCGAAACGGCAACGTCGACATGCGTCCGCGCTGGACCGCGGTCTGTGTTCCAAACGAAAAGCCAACTGGGCTGTTTGTCTCCGCCCTGGGTCGCGTCCCCGTAGAGAAAGAAGCGCGCCTCTGACAGCCAGCCGTTCGACACATTGATGTGCTCAGATGCGACGTATTCTTCCGCGATCTTTAAAGCAGCCTGCAACGTAATTTTCGGTCTGTATCCGCGATTCAAAGTGGACAGGCTTGCCTGAGTTCCATTTTGGACAAGAGTCGAGGCTGAAACCGGCTGCCCGCCAGCCTCAAGTAAAGGAATGAAGATAGCCATCACCGCAACCAACACGATTGCTCTCACGGTGCCTCCCATATTTACAAAGCCTGTTTGCGAATCTCGACAACGTGCGAGCCGAGTTTAGAGATATTAGGATCCCGAGGTTGACGTTTCAGATGATTTCGCTCATGGATTCTCGTGATGAGTGTAATAGAGATTTTTCGACAGGTGTCATGCTGGGTGGTTGCAAGTACAGCATCTGCCGTATCGACTTTCTGCCCTGAAAAGCGGATTCTCCTGCACTATGCGGGAGTCTAATAAATCGCCCAAAACAATCAGCCGCCTAATCGACCAACTGGAAGCCGCTCGGGAAGAACTGTTCACGATTCAGAGGTCTTTTGAAGAGCTTGAGGCTGTCAGCAAATCCCTTACCGGCCCGGGGAAGATCGTTGCCCGGCGCCAACTCATCCTACCCGTTCCCAAAGACATATCGCGCTAATTGTCAAAGGACATTGGCGCCGAGGTACTGAGTGGGAACATTTCAGGAGAGCCTTGGTCAATCACCATTTCACTCATTACGGGTCTTGGGCGTAATAAGTATTTCGCCAACTACGAGCTGGGTTTCATCTTGGATACGCAAGGATGCTGGCAGGATGAAGCAAGTGGCACGCTCTCGACGCTACTGTACTGCGTTCAGCTTCTCGTAGAGCCACATCGTCGTGAGCACCATAAGAAATATACCGGACCCGACGCCGAACACGCGCGTGGGGATGATAAGCCGGTTGACCTTGGTCAACAGTTCTGTCTGCTCCGCGTGCATGTGCGAACTCGCGTCATCCAGAAACAACTGATCATCCCTGTGCATCGTGAGTGTGCTCTTGTAGATCAGCAGGACGATCAGACCAATAGCGAAAACACCGAAGATCACTGCCACGATTGTCAGCGCCATAATCCACCTTCGCAGATTCTACTAGGATGGTCCCACATTCCAACACGCGAAACTGATCAGTATTGGACATATTGCCTCATTGACGACGAATGAGTGAGATGGGGATATTACGACAGGTGGAGAGGTGGGTGGAGGATGTCTCGCGTGGCATGAAGACAATTCGTCGGTGGGATATAAAGTCTTGAATATAGTGGGACATCGCCCATGGAGACCTGGGTAGTGTCCTAATCTGCAAATTAGGACACTACCGAGACCTGACTCGAGTTGACCTGCGATGAGGGCGGGCGTAACATTTGCACCGCCATTGATCAGGAGTCGACGATGAAACGACTCAGCAGAACAACTGCCGTTCTGTGTTGCATTACACTCGTTTTGGTAACACCGTCTCCTTCGCGGGCATCCTCCTACTGCCCAGGCTGTAAAGCAGCGGTTATTGGGGCCGCTATTGCGGTTGGAGTTGGAGTGGGCGTCGGTATTTATCTAGTGCATCGTGCCCACACGTCGCTGGACGGCTGTGTCCAAGAATCCGACAAAGGCCTGAGTCTGACCGCGAAGGATGGCACTATTTATGCGTTGTCGAATCCGCCGAGCAGTGTGAAGCCTCACCAGCGTTTAGCTTTGCGCGGCCACAAGTTCAAAGTGGAATCGGGGCACGCCTTTCGCGTCGACAGTGTTTCTCGGGATTACGGTGAGTGCCACCTGTGAACCAAGTCCAACCACAATCCATGTGCTCCGTCAATGAGTGAAACGCCGATTTTTCGCCAACGGTGTCATCAAACGCAATTCCAGAAATAGATGTTCCGGCCAGTCTCAGATGCCGCCTTGGCCAAACGCACGAGTCCTTCAATAATCGGCTGCACATCAGCCGTTTCACAGGACATCTCGTCTGTGGCTGCCCACTTGGTGGCAGCAACCGAAATCTGGTCTGGTGTCAACCGCGCCAGTTCACCAGTCATAGATTTCGGCAAACGTTTGATGGTGCGTTCGCCGCCATCTTGGACAAGCACCGTATGAAATTCATCTAACGAATTCACGTCCCACTCGACGCCTCGAAACTCTGCCCATAACCTCGAAAGCTCTAGCACCGTAAAACTTGTGTATTGCTCGCGGTCTTTGAACGTAGCTGGCTCGCTGTTGTACCGGATTGCTTCCTCGTCGTCGCGTGAGACGTAAATGTCTGCTTGAACGCTCATGTCTGCCCCTCAGAGACCTGAATTCGCAACGGCCATCTTAACGGATGTAATCAGGTGATTACACGCATTGACTTTCGGCGGCAACCGTTGTGGAGTATCTGCGGGTAGTCGTGGTTCCAGTCCCTTCGGTTCGGTCCGAGGGTTTTATGCATCCTGCGATGCGGGCGGCGTCGATTGTGGTGGCGAGCGTCGTGGTCGCCACCCTTCTGACTTTCCCTATCTCTCGGATCGAGATCCACAGTCGTGACGTGTTGTTTATTGCTGCGGTCATCGTGGCATCAAGATATGCCGGAGCCACGGCCGGACTGTCTGCTGCGCTTCTTTCGGTTCTCCTCTTTGACTGGTTCTTTGACCCGACTCCCCATATTCTGGATGTTACGTTCGCCGGGCTTGTCCAGGCAGTGGTCTTTGGTTCTGTGTCATTGCTGGTTGCATCGCTCGAAAAACAGCGGCGTCAAGCAATCTGGTCCTTGGAGGAGGCGAACAGGAAGTTGAGAACCTCCTTGAATGAAATCCGAATTCTCCGTGGTGTTTTGCCAGTCTGCTCCTACTGCAAGCAGATCAGAACTGAGGCCGACACGTGGGCTCAAATGGAGACCTACATCCGTGAGCACAGTGAGGCCGACTTCTCCCATACTGTGTGTCCCGATTGCCTCCGGAAGAACTACCCTGACATCTACGACCGCAAATTTGGGCCGATGGAGCCGAAGTGAGGCAATCTCCGTCCGGCTGTTAAGTTGTTATGCCGCGAGGATCAAAGCAACTGAACCAGGCGTCAACGCTCATTCCCGACGATGAGTGATATGGCGATTTTTCGCCAGTTACACCCCTCAGCAAAAGATTCCATCGCACATTTTCTCTGCGCGGTGTCCAATAAGGACGATGCGAAACCCTTTGTTGACCCTCTCAATTGTCGTGCTTACGCTCGCCATGCTTGTCGTCGCGACACACGACGCCCGTGCCGAAACGCCACTGGTGGCCAAAGTCGAGAACGCAATTCGAAGCACTGAGCCTGGGTGGCAGTACACGAGGGGTATTTTGAATGCGCCACCGCCCCTCGTACCTAGCCAAAGACCCCTCGTTGTGGAGGCATGGGATCACACCTCGAAAAGCGGCACACGAGAAAGTGTCGAGGTGATGATTTTTCAAGTCAATTCCAGCACTGATGCCAAGACGTCCCTAAGCCCCGTTCGCGAAGGAAAAGTCGCAAGGGGATGGAAGGTCGAAAGGTTGAAGATTGGTGATGAAGGGTACTTGTCTACATTCAAGAATGGCGGGCGATTCGAGATTCAATTCCGCAAGGGCACGATTGTCGTATCAGTCAGCAGCGATTCGTTTCCACTCGTGGACAGGTTCGCACAGATCGTCGCGGCTCAAATCGACACCGTCTAGCGCCGCGATTGGGCTTTCGGCAAATCGCGATAACGCGCCACACGGTCGCGCAACTGTCGCTAACAGATGGGATGAGTTCTACATGCTCGATCGAGCACAACGGCCAATGAAAACGAGTTAGGCTATCGGAGCCGTGGACGTACGCGGTCGTTCGCCTTAGTGGAGCCTGAGAGCCCGCGGATGAGTTTGACCCTGGATGCCGTTGAGAACAACGGACTGTCGCCTTCTCTTCGGAGAGGAGCACGCGAGGGAGACTTTCGCGATTTGTGCATCCTTACGTCGCACGGCGGAAGGAGACAGCTATGGAAGTTTTGTATCCGCGGTGCTGCGGGCTGGATGTGCACAAGTCCTCCATCACTGCTTGTGTTCTGATAGCGCAATCGGGCAAACCGCTGAAGCACATTCGCCGCTTCGGATGCACGACCCGCGAGCTTCGAGAGTTGGTCGTGTGGTTGCAGGGGTTTGGCGTTGAGCACGTGGCGATGGAATCCACGGGCGTTTATTGGAAGCCGGTGTGGAACGTTCTCGAAAGTCATTTTCAGATCGTTCTGGCAAACGCCCAGCACATCAAGGCAGTTCCGGGACGCAAGACGGATACGAAGGACTGTCAGTGGATCGCGGAACTTTTGCAACACGGACTGCTGCGGGGCAGCTTTATACCCCCGTTGGTGATTCGCGATCTGCGTGATCTCACCAGGGCACGAACTAGCTTGTCGCAGGAGCATTCTCGTATCGCAAGCCGGATTCAGAAAGTGCTCGAGGATGCCAATCTCAAGCTCGCAAGCGTTGCCAGCAATACTCTGGGTAAGAGTGGCAGAGCGATTCTGGCGGCTATCATCGGCGGTGAAGAGAACTGCGAACGACTTGCGGACCTCGCTCTTGGGCACCTTCGCGCCAAGATCCCACAATTACAGGCAGCGCTAGAAGGCCAGGTGCGGGATCATCACCGCTTTCTTCTACAGAGCTTGCTTCGCCAACTGTACTTTATCGAAACTGAAATCGAGTTGTTAGACGCTCGACTCGAGCAACTCGGGCAACAGCACCTGGACTTAGCGGAGGCATTGAATCGGTGGGTCACGGTTCCCGGGGTGGATCGTGTGGCGGCTTGGAGTTTCATCGCAGAGATGGGAGCAGATGTTAGTCAGTTCCCAACTGCAGCACATCTTGCTAGCTGGGCAGGGGTGTGTCCCGGAAACAACGAGAGTGCAGGCAAGCGGATCAGCAGCAAGATCCGTAAAGGCAGTCCCTGGTTGCGTCGTATGGCTTGTCAATCCGCATGGGCTGCGGCTCGCACGAAGAACACCTATCTTTCAGCTCAGTTTAAGAAGCTTGCTGCTCGTCGAGGCAGAAAGTGCGCCATCATCGCCGTTGCCCATAGCATCCTGGTGATCGGATATCACCTGCAACGGAAGCGCTGCGCCTACACCGATCTGGGCAGCAATTACTTCGACCGACTCCACGCAGAGGGTTTGAAGCGATACCTAGTCAAGCGTTTAGAGAGCCTCGGACACTCAGTCACTCTCCAGCCGCGTATCGCCTGAGCCAAGTGTTTTCGAGGGAGAAGGCCAGTCTCCGGACGGGATGCAGTGTACGCTCCCAAGTTATCGACGTGCTCAAGGCACAGATAAAAAAGAGGCCGACAATGAAGAAGGTTAGCACCGTAGCGGCAAAGGCCGAGCAAGAAAATCTCTCGGCAGAAGTTAACCGTTGGATTGGATCTGGGAGATCGCAACAGCTGGTATTGTCTGCTCGACGAAGTGGGCGAAGTGCTGCAGGAACAGAAGCTGGGTACGATAGCGCTCAAGTTTCCCCATCGCCGAACATCAACGATTTGGCGAGCTGCGGCGAATCTACGATAGGTGGTGACTGTGAGGGACTAAGGCCGACGTCGAGCAACGTATAGGCTTGTGGTCATGTTGCGAGTCACGCGATCTTGGAACTCATTGTGGGCGATGCGACGCAACTCGTTAAGAACGTCCTCCCGGTCCGGTCGGATGTTGATATTGGAATAGGTCGCGTAGAGGGCAACAGTTTGATCCGCGTTGAGAAGAAGCGACCATGTGCTGGTCCGGTGCTCAATGCTGTCGAAGGCGTCAGTCCGTTCTAAGGATGCGTGCCTGGCCTCGGCATCGAGCGCGAAAGATACGTTGCCGTCTCCTTCTGAAGGGCTCAAGGGTGTATTGAGCAGGGATTTTGTTGCTTCGTGAAAGGGATCGGCGCGGCCGGAATCGCCGAACACGTTCCAGAGCATCGCCCACCAGCCACATGGACGGAGTAGTTTCGCCACCTTGGTTAAGGCTGAATGCTCGTCTAGCCAATGGAACGCAGTGGCGCTGAGACCCAGATCAAAACTCGCCTCTCGCAGCACTGTCTCTTCGAACGGTGTAACGACGACCGTGAGTGCTTTGTGTGGAATGGTTTCACGCAGGAAGGCAGCGAGGCGTTCATCCGGCTCTACGGCCACCAGTGGGTTTGCGCCTAGTTCCAGCAGGTGACGAGTTGCGGTTCCCGTCCCAGCCCCAATCTCGAAGGTGACCGTACCCGGCGCGAGACCACATCGCCCGCGCAAGAAATCAAATACCCACTCGGGATATGGGGGACGTGCGGCATCATAGCCAGCGGGATCACGGCCGAATGCCTGGCGGCCAAGCGTCCGGTGGATGAAAGTTCCTTTCATCCTAAAATGTAGCCGATAGGAGTGCAGGAAAGAATCGCACGCTGCACCGCAGAGGAATGGTCGCGCAGGAAAGTCCAGTGGCGCTGAGGCCGAAGCATTTGCTGCTCACGAGGACTATTTTATTCCTCAACGCCTGCTAACAGGCAACGACACAAGCTTGCGTCGCCTATTCGTCTTTGTTGGGTCAAAACGTGCTATGGAGATTTATCAACAGTTAGGGCTCAGTGCTGACAATCGGCTGAGGAACGTCGGTCAAAAGGTCCACTTTGGTGAAACGATTCGAACCTGACGATGAACCTCTTCGGGCGGGGGACTTCCACTCCGAAAATCAATACCGAAAAAGTCGTTTGGTACTTGCGGTTCGAACGAACGCGGCAACGAATTGCTGCGCGGTTTACTTCGTATGAGAACTACTGAACGCGAACCGGCTAGCCAGAAGCTGGCCTTCATCGCTGTCGAGCGGCTCCAATGCGATCTTCATGATCCTCACTTCCCGCAGCCACGTGTTCTTGACCGTGAAGTAGTAGGACTGTCCAGCTTCAGCGGTGAAGTGCGCAGCGGCCGACTGATGGTGGGCGCCGAGTCCGACGAAGGACTGCCAATTGGCGCAGAGATGGTGTTCCCCGGGATCGACGGTCAGGTAGAAGTAGGAATTGCCATGGTTCGCTCCCACCCAGGTTCCGTCCAACCCGATGCGCGTGATCGGCAAGGGCCGGGATTGGAATTGTGTGTCGTCTTCGACGAAATAGATCACCGCCTTGCCAGGCTCCGGCTGGGCGGCGGGGTGCTGGGACTTTTCCGTCTTGACATCGAACTTGATGTCGACTGTGCCGCAGCCTGAAGCCACGGCCGTGCTTGTGGAAGCGTTTTGGGCAAAGGCAGTGGATGCCAAAAGGAAGGACGAGAAGAAGAGAGCCGCGACCGTTGCTTTCATGGTGCTGCCTCCGAAGCCCGAGATTGAGACGGCTTGACTACTAACATTCTATCCGATTCCGGCCGGATCGAAGGCGCACATTGCGGCTTACCTCTGAGGCGGTAAGAGCCGAGGATAAGTAAGTCTGACGTCTTTCCTTATTTTCCCCTCTTGGCTGATAATCTCCACCTTGATGTCCCTTTTCTTATCCTGGGGCGGAGTCGCGAAATCCAGCGTCCAGCCTCCATTTACCTGGAGGTTAAGCCATTCCGTCCAGCCCCTTACCTTTTCGCGACATTCGTCTTTGAATAAGTAATTGATGGTGTCACGCGGATCGAGGTGGTTTCCATGACTGGTACTTCCAACCCAAGATCCCCCACTCTCGCTCACCAAGGACAGAAACAAATCTCGCTTTTCCAGATCAGGTTCAGTCGGACGCTCCAAAGGCTGCGCAAGGATGAACGCAAAAAGTCGCACCTGCGACTGCGCCAAAGCTGCCTTCGTCTGTTCTTCTGATTTGCGGCTAGCATTATCAACACCATCAGTGATTGCATAAATGAGATCGCCGGGTTGGAGCCCTCCGAGCAGATTCAACCCATCAACGACCGCATCAAATAAAGCCGTCTTCGCCGGGGACTTGAGGGTAGGGTGCCTGCCCGGCCCGTTCAGCCACTCCGAGATGGCCTCCCGGTTCTGAGAAGAATTGAATTCATCGCGAATGTCTTGTGTGAAGGTTAGCATCGCAATCGGTACGGCCTTGGGAATCTGCGTCAGCAAATTCGAGACGGCCTCTCGTGCACTGTTCCACTTTGCGTCGTCATCGATCATGCTGCGGCTCATATCTAACAGGACAACGAATCTCCGAGGCGCACTGCTGTAACGAGCATTGAGTACCACAACGGGCTTGCCATTCAGACGCACGTGAAAATTCTGTTTGGTTAAGTCACGAATTGCTATTCCGCGCGTGTCAAACACACTAACGATCAGAGAGTGGACCACCCGGCGCGAACCCGTAGTGTCCTGTGCAAATGCCGAGGAAGCTAACATCAACAGGGTTATGATCGGCAGCCAAACTTTCGCGCAGCGCGCACGACGATTCCAGAAATCGGTGTGTGTTTTCAATAGGCTCACAGCGGTCAACGGCACTATTATGCCCCAGCAAATGCCATTCCAGTCAGTTGTCGTTAACACGCGATACCGCTCATTGACCTGAACGAGTGCCATGGAGATCTTTCGCCAATCAGGAAAAGATCCTACCTTCCGAGTAGCCTAGTACTCGCTCACATACAAGAAACTTGCGGAGACCTTATCAGCGTTGCAATCGGGCAGTCCATCCGGTCATCAGGGTCAAGGGCGCGGCATCGCTGGTGAAAGTATTGACGAGAAACCGGCCGTCAGGCGCGACGTCGTACTGAAACCCGCTGAACGAGCTAGCAATGATCCGGGTCTGCGACACCAAGCGTGACGCACTTGCCTACGATTGGCGCACGCGAGGCACGCATCATCCGACACTATTCTGGGGTGGAGCCTTGCTGATTGCCTTGCAAATGACCAGACGCCTCGTCGGTGGCACTGACGCCTGGCAGCATCTCGGAAGCTGGTTGCTTAAACATTAGCTCTTACGCCCACTCCGGATTCATCGTTCGACGGATTACGGACGAACCGAAGTCAACTGTTGAGGACAGGCGCTCATCGAGGCCTTTTGAGTGTAATCGCGATGCTTCAACAGCGGTTGGATGTTGACGTTTTCCCCGCACAAACGTCCCTCACTACAGTGGTCTCAAACCCAACGAAATTAATGCGTCCAAAAACAGGTGGTCAGGGGGAAAAACTTGACGAAGCGCAGACTGAATCCTACGGTTTTCTTGATTGGAAGCGTCGTACTCTGTTCCTCGTGGTTGGCGGGGGCTCAACAGCAGCCTAAGGCCGAACTCAATCCGAGGAGAGAAGTCCCGGGCGCAATCGAGAACATCAAGGTGCATTCTGTGGCATTGGAAAGAAACAAACTAGGCGATTCAGCAGATCAGGATGTTGCTGTATACCTGCCGCCCAGTTATCGCTCATCGAGTGCTAAACGCTATCCGAGTTTCTACTTGTTACATGGCTTTGACAGCAATATTCGTGCTTGGACCAGCCATGGCTATCAGGAAATGAATTTGCAGCAATCCATGGACACATTGATTGCTGACGGAGAAGTGCGGGAGATGATCGTGATTGTCCCGAACGGAAGAAACACCTACTTGGGTAGCTTCTATACGAACTCCATTGTTTCAGGTGGATGGGAGGACTTTGTTGATCGTGATCTATTGACGTACATAGACAGCCATTACCGAACCATCCCGCAGGCAGCAAGTCGCGGAGTTGCCGGGCATTCTATGGGAGGCTATGCCGCCATCGTGATGGGCATGAAGCATCCGGAGCTTTTTGGAGCCGTCTACGCCATGAGTCCTTGCTGCTTGGGAATGGCGGGGGATCTTACTTCAACTAATCCTTCGTGGCACGCCGCTTTGGCTGTTAAGGACAAGGAACAGTTCGCCAAAGACCCGGAGAGCGTCGAACCCTTCTGGACTGATGTGTTCGTCTCGTTAGCGGCTGCTTTCTCGCCAAACCCATCACGAACTCCCCTTTTCGTTGATTTTCCCTACCGTGAGCAAAATGGAGCTCTGATCCCCAATGAGCCCGCATGGACGGAATGGCATGAGAAGATGCCCTTGGAGATCGTGTCGAATTACGGGACCAACCTCTTGCAGCTTCGCGGGCTGGTCATCGATTATGGAATGCAGGACGATTTTTCGCATATCCCAGTGACCGCCCAGTTGTTCTCCGAAAAACTCACGCAGCTCGGGATTCCGCACGTCCTCGCGGCATACCGGGGAGACCATTCGGACCACATACGCGAACGGTTTGAGACTATGGTGTTACCGTTTTTCTCCCGGGTGCTCGCGCGACAATGATTATCTTTTCCCGCTGTGAAGCACGACATCCAATCGACGCTTCGTCCAAGAACCCGGATGATGGGTACACCGAGAACAATTCACAAGAGAAGCCGCACGCGGAGAGGGGCTCTGGATGGTTTACGAGACCAGCCGATAACGCTCATTGACTGGATGATGAGTGTAATTGATTCCATGACAATGCCACTCGAGAGTCGCCCAAATTGCTCGGAGAACACGTGCAAGCCGCCGCTTGTCCCAGGATCCTACGGATTGAAATAAGGATCTCTTGCCATGCGAATGAACGCCGCTTCCGATTCGGGAGACGAGCTGATGCGCCAATCGGCTTCCTTGTTGATGTCGAACCAGACGAGACATTTGATGAGCGGGAAACTGGCGCGAAGGGTGGGAATGATTTCATCGATCCACTTGCCCTTGTCTCCCCCCACTTGAGCAGAAGACATCTCTCCAATCATGATCGGCTTTTTCTTGGCTGCGAGGAGCGGGTAGATTTCCCGGAAAACCTGTTCGAAGGTCTGCCAGCCACCGTTGGTCGTACCCCAGTTGTACCCATCGACCCCAGTCCAATCGACGTAGGCATCGCCTGGGTAGTAGTCCATCGTGTTCTTGTTACCTCCGTTGATGTCCGTGACGTTTGGGCACCACGCCCAGATCACATTGGTAGCGCCCGCAGCAAGAAAGATGTCGTGAATATGTCGATAGGCAGCAACGTACAGAGGAGCATTGTTGCCATCCCACGCCTCGTCACCATTCATCTCCGCTGCGAAGTCGAGGAAGAACTTCTTCCCCAGCGCTTTGGAGCTGTTTGCACGCGCCTTTATCGTGGCATCGAGGCTTCCGTCGACGATCTTGGTGAAGTCGATCTTGTGGGGTTCCCAATTGACGAGAGGGATGCGTCCAGCGGCCAGATCTGCTTTGGTCACCGTGCTTGTCCAGTCGTCGGTCCACGCGTAATACGTGAGGTGAACGGGAGGTGTCCGCCCGAGCTTCGCCGTGGTCTGGGCCAGATTACCGGCGCCGTAGTACTGTCCGAGCAACGCACCCGCCGCCGGCTCCAGAATGGACGATCCACCGGCATTTGCTGCGCCGAGGAGCCCACCGTTTGCAGCAAACATTACGACGCCCGCTAGAGCGGCTCTGCCAAAAATGTTTCCCATGGCTATAACTCCTAAGACGAACCTAAAGTTCCAGGCCATTGCACTCATCCTCTCTCATCGGATGAGTGTAATAGGACGTTACTTCAATTGGCTACGAAGGTTTAATCTCGCGTCCCCACTTGTTCATCGCACAACCGCATTGTTCGCATGTCCAGCCGCCCCACATGGCTTGAGACACTGATTTCGGCTTGCGAACCGTTGGCATCAATTGTTTGCATCGAGGACAGTTGACGGGGGTAAGATTAACGCCTCATCAGACATTCCGAATGCTGACACGAATGACAAGAACGCCAAGGACTAATCCAACAGCCATCATCGAGATTAGGACAGCAAAGAACGCCAGTCGTAGGGAATCCTTAGTTGACCCCACACTCCTCCGGAATGATAACTGTTGCTAACAGGCCGATTGGAGTTTTCGATGGAGTTCCCGACGAACCTTGACTATTGCACCGCGCTGGGGCAGTCTTCAAAGCCCGAGGGGTCATGCGGACATTCAAGACACTAAACTTCAGGCGGCTCCGACTCTGCTTCACGCCAGAGGTGTTCCGAGGAGCGGTGACTGTTCTCTGCCTCGCAGCTTTCGGTTGCGGGCATGGGAAGGTTTATTTCGAGCAAATGAGTGTCCCTGCTCCGGCTACGCCGTCAGACGAACTCATGCAGGTTGCCGCAGGCTTCGCGCACTTCTTCTTGCACGACGATTGCACTGCGCAATACCCGCCCCAGCCTGACACCTGCCTCCATGACCGGTTACACGAGCGCTCATTCACCTTTGGCGGAAAGCATGGAACCGTGTACGACGTGACTCTTCGCATTCGCGGTATTTTCGAACCCACCACAATTCTTGGGGGAGACACGCCTGACCCCATACACCCATACTTCAAGGCCGGTGGTACGGTTAGCACGGTGGATTGGTCCCAATGGGGAATCGAAGTCTCGGAACCCAAACAAACCTATTGGCTGAATCACTATCCCTCGGTAGGACATGTCATCTACAAGGAAGACTTCGAGGCAACCATTGCCGTAGCAGCCGGTGCCACTGTTGTCATCCGGGTTGCCGACGGGAACGATCGGCAGATCGACAATGGCAAGACCGCCCCCGACAGGCAGCAGATCATTCCAGGTGTCGTGGACCATCCCCTCCCAGGCCAGATGTTGCGTATCGAAGTCGTACGCGTCAAAACAAAATAAGGCCGGTTGGGTATCTCAACAGGCATACGTCAGTGCCGCAGACGTTATCACTTCGTTCGTCAAAGAGTGCTATGGGAATTTTTCGCCAACAGGTTCGTTGGCACTTCCCCAAAGTGTCCGCTCTCATTGACTCGCGACGGCTCTGGAGCTAAGATTTCACCCCAAATCGGCCCAACAAGAGTGCGCTACCGCAATGTCTCGGGCCGCGGGGCGTCCGAAGTCACCTTGAGTTCAAGAGGAGATCCCCATGAGTGCATCCAGCGCAGCCTCATCCTCCACCAGCGTGTACACCACCCCTGCGTTCTGGGAACGCTTGTGGCGCACGGGCGGAATTCAATCCATTTTCTGCTTCATCATCGCGTACCTCGTCTACGGCCATCAGCCGGAGGTTGGCGCGTCGCCCGACGCACTCGTCGTGTTCTACGACGGCGAGCGCATGCGGATCCTGATCGCCGCGGTGTTCTCCGGGCTGGCGATCCTCAACCTGATGTGGTTCGCGGCGGCGCTTCGGAACACCTTGGCGGATGCCGGGCAAGACGGCTGGGGCGCGGCGGCAACCGCTTCCAGCGCCGCGGTGGGAGCGCTTTTCCTCCTGCTCATCACCGTGGTCGCAGCCCTCGCGTACTCGATCGCCGGTTCAGGAAATCAGACGTTCACATCGGGACTGAACGACTTAGCGTGGGCCGGCGTCGTCTTGACTTCGTTCCCGCGGGCGATGCTGATCATGTCCGGATCCTTCGGGCTTTGGCGGGCCCGGCTGATCTCGAATGCGCTCTTCGCGGCCGGGGTCGCAGCCGTCGTCCTCGTCTTGCTGGGCGGCACCACGTGGCTGAGGGACGGATTCTGGTCACCGTACGGCGCCTATTCGCGGTTCGTCTCGCCCATCATCGGCGTCGTGTGGGTCGTGGTTGTGAGCCGCGTCCTCTTAACCCGAAGTCCTGCTGCACGGGCTGGATGGTGATGCCGACGCCAGCCGACCATTGCGTGGTGTCCAATTAGATAGATGCGAAAGACTTTACTGACACTCTTAATTGTCTCGATTGCCGTCGGTGTGGGTGTCGTTTCATGGGCCTCGTATACACAGCATGACAACGCTTATCGCGTTAGCCGGGCGCAGAAATTGGTGCGTGAGATTCAGCAACTGGCAATCGGCAAGTCTGACAACCACGCTGCTGAGGCTATCGCACGGGAGTTTGGTAATGCGCCACCGCCAGACGGTCGGGACTATTACAAAGAGAACTGCTCAGCACGCGAACACATTGAAAACTGCACGTTCCTGATTTCCCTAAACGACAGCACAATGGAAACGGTGTACCTGAGGCATCCATCCCTTCCCCGTCTAGGATCTGAAGATTGGTGGGGTTATGCGGAAATACACATGGCAAACGGTACTGTTCTCCAGTATTCCTTTTGGGTGTGGTACAAGGCGTCCGATGGCAATTGGAGGGGATTTGCGCAGAGGGAGAGTCAGGCTCTTCCAAAATACGAGCGAGTTGACGCCCACATCTCAGATTCCTATTCCATTCAACGCAGAGACTTCAAAAGCAAAAATGGCTTCGGTCTCCAATCATCGTTGACTCCACGCGCAACACAAGCTGAGCGCCACCGTGCATCGCGCTTTGACTTCGCGTGTCTTGCGCAGAAGCAGGGATGTGGTGAAATCTGCGAGGTGATGCCAGATGCGTGGAGAGACTTCTACGAAGCACGCGGGCGTCTGGACGTTGAAAAACTTGGCTCTGGTTACCTGTTTTGCAGTGAACCGCCAAAATGAGCCGATGGTAGCTGACGAAATCAGCCGTTTACACTCATTGACCGGACGGGACTGCCAGAACCCTCAATGAGTGTAATAGCGATATTTCATTAAAATAGCATACGTTCTGCTAGCCATCTCTTCGTTACCAGACTAGGCAAGTCACGGTACAATTTCCGCTTTATGGCACTTGGAGACATCCTCAGATGTTCGGCATCTTAGACATTCTCGTTCTGATCTTGGTTCGGCGGCGTCATTGCATCCGTTGTGGGAGTACGTTTTGGGCTGCACCGCCGCACCATGGGCGGCACACGGCCATTGGGCGGGAATATTATCTTTGTGTCTGCGGCAATCGCTATGAGACCGGTAGACGTGAGTGGGAACATTTGACCAGCGATGAAAAACGGCTATATCTGTGGTCTGGGCTTCTAGCAATTCCACTTGTTCTTACCATTTTCGCTGCCATTGCGGGATATTTTATAAAGTGGCACGAGCCGTACTGGATTATGTCAGTCTTTCTTGGAGTTCTAGGTTTGTTAAGCGGTTTGATATGTTCGGGTTTGTTGCTGACCATGAGGGGACTGCCTGTCCTAGCATCCCTAAGGCGGACTAGGCGTTAGGCCAATGCATCACCGTTCGTCGCGTTTGCCGAGGGATGCTCAATTGATGAAACCAGGCGATTTCACTCATTGACCCCAGAAAATGGGCCGCTCCGGTCAATGAGTGTAATCGCGATTTTTCGCCACCTGTTGGGCTTTAGAGGCTCGGAGCAATAGAATTAGCCACGTGAAACGCGACAGACGGCCGGTGAAGGAGCAGGTTAAATCTGGGTTTCTGATCGGGGGAAAAATTGTGGCCGCCATTTGCATCGCGGCTGCTTTTTTCTCCGGTTGCACACTTCTCCAAGTAGCGGCAAGTTCGTCTCAAATAGTCATTGGCTGGCTGCTGATCATCCTCAGCATCGTCATAATGGCGTTTACCGTTAGGTTCTGGGCTGGGGGATTCGTTGGATTCGTCGGCTATGCGGCATTGCGGTTGTTGGGAGCAACGTTATTCGCCAGTTCATTGCACGTGTCGCCGCTCCTCATGCTTAGTCTGGCAGCGAGCCTGTTTGCAATGGGCATTTTGTGCGTCCGTTTTGCATCGGGCAAACCCCACATCACCCGAATGGACCGGGCTTGTCTTGTCCTTGCCGCGATTTGTGCTCTCTTGTCTCTACCATTGATGGACTCTTATAGAAGCGTAGCAGTGCTGAACGTTGGCAACGTCGCGCTCCTGTTGTCGTGGTTTGCAGCCCGAGGCTCACGTCAGGGTCGGCAATCGGCTCACGACACCGCGGTTCACGAGTAGCTGACGAAATCAGGCGTTTGCGCTCAAATTTCGACTGCTTTCGATTCAGTTCACATCGGAACGATTCGTGTGTAATCGGACGATGAGTGAGAGAGGCGATGTTACGACAGTCATCACTACGTTGCCGTCCTGCGCCGTACACTTCTATGCACGGAGCAACATCCAAATGCCTGAATCTCCGGCACGCCCCGGTACCACAGGGGCAATCACCCTCGCGCTTTTTTGCGCTGTCGTGGCGGTCGCAAGTGGGATTCGTCTGACAAGCAATTTGAATGGCCGAGCGGGTTTCGTGTTCTTCCTGCTGGTCATGGTCACCCCGTTTTTCATTGCAACTGGGATGGCAGTGACTGTTTGGCGTCTGATGCCGCGCATAGCCTTGTGCTCTGGTGTCGTGGAACGCCTGCTCTTTGTTTTCGCTGCTTTTGTCGCGACCTCTGGTTCCGGGCCACTAGCAATCAGTCTTGCCGTGATCACTATTACACGTCAGGAAGGTTCGATTGGAGCGGCTGGGATGTGGGCGCTGTTGTCCATCGCGGGTGGCGTGGCGCTAGCCATTTTCGGGATCAGTGTCACGGTTGTACGTCTGGCCCTGAATCGTAGTGCAGCAACTCGGCCCTGATTCACAACTGACGTTAGCAGGCGATAGCGCTCATTGAGGAGGATTTTGAGTGAAATCGCGACTTTCAACAACTAAAAAGAACGTACTCGTTCTCTTTTATGTGTGGTTACGAGATTCTGTGGCGTAGAAGTTCCGCCGCAACAGGCGCCCGAGTCCATAGACAGCAAAGAACAGCACAAAGCCAAGCAAGATCGCGAGTCTTCTTTGCCCGCGGCTGGGATTTCCGACCCGCTGTATCCAAGCATGGACAACGAAAAGGTGGATGGCAGACGACAAGATCAACGATATCCCAAAGCCGATCTTTCGCCACCACGACCTGCCAACGACTGCGATAAAAATTGACACGAACATCATATGCACGGCCGCTTCCTGCCAATCGGGTTTCATGTGGTAGCGGCTGGGTAGCGCGAGGTAGGTGAACGAAATCAGGGCCATCGCTAGTATTGTCCAGAGCAGGTCAAGCCATGCACCCCGGTCTCTCCGGGTGCCGAATATTTTCCGGCGACGCTTCTTTGCTTCACGCTGCTCATTCCGCTTGACGAATTGCTGATGTTTAACTTGGTCGGACTCGCTGAGATTGCGACGAATCAATTCAGCGTCTAAAGCGGCAGCGGCTTCTGTTGTTAATGAAGCCCGATCAGATGCCAACAGCAAAAGCTCGTCATCGCTCCGCTCTGAATATTCGGTGGAGAAGTCGTTAACCATCTTCGTTCCCTGATCTTACGTTAGACTCCATCTAGCCGAAACGATAACTGACGAAACCAGGCCTTTACACTCAGAACGACTCAAAAAAAGCAGCGGAGTCTTCTTCAAGAATTATGTCCAGGGGGGACAAATTCTTTGCTCCCGGCAACGGACTTCCATGCGAGAATTTGTCCGCGAATTGCCGGGCTCAAGGAGCGCTCACATGTCAGGATCGGCTGAATCATTAAAAGGTTTTTTTTCGCGTCGGAGCTTCTTCCGCTTGTCCAGCTCGCTGGCTGCGGGGCTGGGACTGGCGCCGCTGGTTTCGTCCGCCAAGGGACTTTCATCGGGGATGACATCCCCGGCAGAGACAGAGGGAGAGGATTACTACGCGAAGCTGGGCGTGCGACCCATTATCAATGCGGCTGGGACTTACACAACGCTGACGGCGGCGTGTATGCCTCCGGAGGTTCTGGCGGCGGTGCAGAAGGCGGCGCTGCATCCGGTGCGGTTGCACGATTTGCAGCAGAAGGCCGGAGAGTACATCGCCCGGCTCCTGAAGTGCGAGGGAGCGGTCGTGACGTCGGGGGCTTCGGGCGCCATCACTTTGGCAACTGCTGCGTGCCTGCAGTATGCAAACAACGCGCGCATTTTGGATATGCCGCAGGCGATTGACGGGATGAAGAACCAGGTCATTGTGCAGAGTGCGCATCGCTATGAATATGACCGCGCGATGTATCTGTGTGGAGCGCGGGTGACCGAGGTGGTGACGCTCGATGACTACAAGCGCGCATGCGCCGCGGGCAATGCGGTGATGACGAATTTTTTCAACGCTGCTGAGGATGAGGATGGAATCGCAGCGACCGCGCAGATTGGCCGTGAAGAGTGGCTTCGCGTGGCGCACGAGTACAACATTCCGTGTCACCTGGATGCGGCGGCGGACATGCCTCCGATTTCGAATTTATGGAAATACACCGGCATGGGTTTTGACTTGGTGGCCTTTTCCGGAGGCAAGGGAATTCGTGGTCCACAAAACGCGGGCCTGCTGCTTGGCCGGAAAGTCCTGACGGACCTGGCCCATGCGAACAATAATCCCGGAGACGGAATCGGCCGCGGCATGAAGGTGGCGAAGGAACAGATTGTGGGCATGGTTGCCGCGCTCGACTGGGTGCTGTCGCATACGGAAGAGTCCATGCAGGGCGACTATCAGAAGCGGGCTGATCTGATTGCCGATGCGGTGAAGGCCATCCCTTCGGTGAAGACGGAGACGGTGGTACCGAAGATCGCGAATCATGTTCCGCATCTGCTGATACGGTTTGATCCGACGGTCATTGGCAATACGACTGCGCAAATCGTTGAGGAGCTGCGGAATGGGACGCCTTCGATTGAATTGAATCCGAACACGGGGCAGAAGCCGAACCAGGGCATCCCGGCGGATGCGAATACGCTCGTAGTGGGTGTGTGGATGTTGCAGCCGGGCGAGGATGCCATCGTAGGGCAGCGAATTCGCGCCGCACTGACGAAAAAGGCCTGACGCTCACTTCGGATACAAGATCAAAGAGCATTATGGCGATATAACGCCAGTTCAGCCTTTCTTCGCCAGATAGTAAAGGTTATTGCCAGAATCCGCATGAACGTTGGCCAATGTGAAACCGTGATCCCGAAGCAAACGCCCATACGTATCGATGCTGTAGGAAAAATGTCGGAACTCCACCCCGTTCATGGTGCTTACTTTACCGTGGAGGCAGTCCTCGTCTCCGGACGTGAAAAGGAAGGGTGCACCGAGCTTGAGGACACGCGAGACGTTCGCAATTGCCCTAATCTGATCTTCCGGATTGAGATGGAACATGATGCCCCAAGCGACCGCTGCATCGAAGATGCTATCGCTGAATGGGCAGGACTGCACGATTGCCTGAACGGCAGGCATTGCGGGGTAGTTGAGTCGAAAATGACGGAGCATTGCGCCAGAACTGTCAAGCGAGACAACACGATGTTCCCTGCTCAACAATGCTTTCGTAAGTGGAATGCCATTTCCGCACCCAATGTCCAGAACAAGCGATCCGCGCAGGAGCGATGATGCTAGCGCGGTGGCTTCATGTACTCCCGTTGTATCGATGCGTGTCGATGCGTACCACTCCGCAATCAGGTCGTACTCACGCACCGTGACTGCACCCCGTAGCGCAGTCTACTAGTTCAGACTGTCGAAACCGGGCTTTTACCCCCATTGACCTGCCAGCCCCTCAATGAGTGACATGCCGACGTTTCACCGACTATCGGCAGAAAACTGGAAGAACCTACGAAAGCACTGCTGTCCTTCCTAAGAGAAGTGTAAGCAGAATACGCGAACCTGCAGTAGCGTCGGATCCACTTTCAATTCTTTGTTGGAGTTTGAAACGCAGTTGAGCGCTTCCACGGAGATCGTTACTGGATATCTGCTTCTTCGACTGTAGCGGTTATGGGAATGACCGAGTCGACCTTGGTCATCCGGAACAGTTCGAGGACGCGCGGGTTCGCTCCCGCGGCAATCATCCGGACGCCTTTACCCCGGCAGTGGACAAAGTGGCCGACTATCCTGCCCAAGCCGGTGGAATCCATGTAGGGAACATCGCTGAGATCGAGGATGTTCAGAGCCGGCATCTCATCGCTCGGCGCCGATTGGAAACTTAATAAGTTGTGCAGGGCGATAGGTGCCAAAGTGCCGAACATATCGCGTGCGGTAAAGGGTCCGTGAAGACAGAAAATCAAAGTGCCGGAAGCCTTGCCTTCTTTGCGCTCGATAGTGAAAGGAGTAGCTTTCCAAACTTGAGGCTGACTTACTTGCATCATTGACTCCCTATCTCGGTGCCCGGAACGCCACGAAACGACGTGCGATTTTGGAAGCCTCAGAATTCTACGCTCTGCGATGTAGCGTCGTTCCGCGGTGGATGGCTGCCTTTGTTTTCTCGTTTGCATCATTCCCACGAAGGGTGCCTCCCGGCTTTGCCTGTTTGGCAGGAGCGGGGAGCGAGCTACGTGTACAGACTTTGGAAAATGCTATGGAAGAAATTCAAAACTGGATGCGCTTGCGGGACTGAACCGCGGGCGAGCATAGCGAGGGACCTCGCTAGTCAAGAGCCTGGTGCCATCGAAGGGACTCGAACCCCCACACCGTTGCCGGTACATGGACCTGAACCATGCGCGTCTGCCAATTCCGCCACGATGGCTAGTGGACTTGCAGCAGCGACATTTCGCTGCTGAAACAGGAAGACCAACCGTTCTATTCTACAGGCGGACGACCATCTGTCAAACGTCCGGCCCGCGAGCTTTGCTCTCGTCGAACGGTCTGATGCTGGCCGCTCACGATAGAATCCTGACTTCTGGGAGAGACGTAGCAGTGCGCCGAATTTTCGCGATTTTGTTGTGCGTCGCCTGCGCCGCAACAGCGGCGAGTGCCCAGCTACCGTTGGCGCCCGACGACGTTGAGAAGGTCACTGCCTCCTTCGACTCTTCCGAACCTGACTCCCTGCGTTGCGCAATCGATGAATGGAAGCCGAGCCTCGATTTCGCTTTGCGCTTCGTGACCGGATACGCCGTTCGCTGCCCGGTGGGAGAGTTCGAAGGAGAGAAAGCCAGAGTGCTGATCTACCTGCGCGTCACTCCCGCAGGAAAATCTCCGACACTATTCGGATCTGCGTTTCACCTGCCCGAACTCTCTCCTGCAATGCGCAAGGCTGCCGGAAAAGATGTAAGGAAAATGAAGAATGAAGTCGGGATGAGTGGAGTGATATGCGTGGGCGCCGGAGAGTATTCGATCGAGGCGCTTGTAATCGACGACAAGAACCGTACCTGTCGCCGGCGCTGGAAGGTGCAGGTCACTCCGAAGAAGGACCAGCGCGAGGTACGCCTGGCAATCGATCCGCTCACCGTCGAGCCTATTGATCGCGTGTCATGGAATATCACGCCGCCAGCGGAAAGAGGCGGCCTGCATCTGACCGTTTTTATCGACGCGGCGCCGATCTATCCGTATCAGCCAGTCCTGCGCGCGTGGGATCGTGCCTTCTTGCTCGAGTGTATTTTCTCGGTGCTGAGGCAGACGCCCTACAAATCGGTTCGAGTGATCGCTTTCAATCTCGAGCAGCAGAGAGAGATTTTTCACGAAGAGCATTTCGACGCCAAGGCGTTCCTCGCACTTTCGCATGCGCTGAAAGAAATCGAAACGGCAAGCGTTTCGGTGCAGGCTCTGAAGCGACGCAACTCGCCGGAATTCCTGGAGACGCTCGCAAATAAAGAGCTCACCGGCCCGGATCGATCCGACGCAGTGATCTTCCTCGGTCCCCATGCCCGCATGGACGTGAAGGTGAACGACGGGCTGCTTGCGGCCAGAAAGCCGGAGAGCCCGCCGTTCTTCTATTTCGAATATTATCCTTCTATCGGCGGAGACTTTCCCGACGCGATCCAGCGCCTGGTGAAATCAGCCGACGGCAGGACGTTCGCGATCCACTCCCCTGCCCAGTTCGACCAGGCGATCCAGAAGATGCTGGCGCAACTGAAGCAAGAGTAGATTCTCGAACTACTCCAATTTCGCGCTCATCGAAATCTTTGCGTTCAGGACCTTCGATACGGGGCAGCCCTTTTCCGCCGCTTCGGCGCACTTCTGGAATGTCGCTGCGTCCGCGCCGGGCACCTTTGCGGATACATCAATGTGGCTTGTGGTGATCGTCCAGCCGGAATCCAGTTTCTCGAGCGTAAGCGTGACCGTGGTCGAAATACTGTCGGCTGTCAGGTTCGCTCCACCGAGCTGTCCTGAAAGCGCCATCGAAAAACATCCGGCGTGGGCGGCCGCAATCAATTCCTCGGGATTCGTTCCCGGCGCGTTCTCGAAGCGGGTCGAAAAAGAATATTGCGTATTGTTCAGAACTCCACCGGGAGCGGAAAGGGATCCCTTGCCATCCTTCAATCCACCTTTCCAAACTGCGCTAGCTTTGCGTTGCATGACGTTCTCCTCAATATGATTTCAGTCGAATGCCCACCCATTGTAGACGGAAGGCTTCCGCTCTGTCGCGCGTGTGGCGGTCCGTTTGGCACGGCCAATCGCCAGAAATTTAAATTCAAGTTTTCGGGAATGAACGCAGAAAAGGCGGTTGCTCTTAATCAGTAGAAATCCGAGCAGCTTAAATAAAATCCGCACTGCGGACACTTCAATTTGCAGCGGCTCTCGTGAAGCTTTTGCGAGCAGTTAGGACAATACTGCCCGGGATCGGCGGTCTTCATGTCCGCTCGACGCGAAACGTTCGGTTCCATAGCGCGTTCTGGCTCGTCCATGCCCGGACACAATTACTCCGCATCAAAGATGCGGAGCAGATTACGGCAAACTCTTGCAACCTCGTACGTTCCGATCAGGCAGCCCGGTCCGTCGCGGCAGCGGCGGTTCGGCTCCAGCAATCCGCGAGGATGAGCCACGCTCCGAGACGGCGCCACACCTTCACATACTTGCCGTGCTCAGGAGCGAGCGTGCCATCGGCTTTACGCACGACCAGGGAGAAGCGGCCGATTTCCATGGCCATGTCGCCCGAATGATCCACCCGCGTAGTTTCCAGGCGCAAATCGCTGTAGCCCGCTTCGCCTAACTGGCGAAGAAGACGCTCCACCAACTTCTGTCCGTAAGCCCCCTCATATTGCGGGGCCATCAAGACGCCGTCGCTGGCAAACATGATCGCAGCCTGGTCGTAATTGCCGGTGTTAAAAGAGGTTGCAAAATCCTGGGTGAGCTCGCGCAATTGAGACTGAACGTCTGGAAACGTACGAAATTCCGCTTGGGAACTCGTGTAAGGCCGGTACATCTACTACCTCCTGGGGGAAGGCAATCACAAACCCGCACTCGCCCACTTCAAGGCGAACTCGATGAGTCATTCTAGCGCAAAAAAACTTTACGAACGAAAAAAGTTTTCCTTCGGTGAATTGGAAAAACGGATTGTCGCGTTGGAATTGCTGCAGCTATCTTTCGATGGGAACGGAACGGCTGGGCAGCCGCAACACGCCAGACGGAGCGCCCAACGAGGTGTTGACGAGGCCCGGATGTTCGCGTTCGGCAATCTGCTTCTTCACGCGTTCCATCAGAGCTACGAGCTTTCTGGATTCCTGATCTCTCTCGGCCTGTTTGCACATTTTCTGGAAGTCTTGCGGAGCGTAGGCGACACGATTCGTCATGGGGGAAAGAGTCCTTATTAATAGAAGGCATAGCCTAACCTATTCCAAGGCGGCTGCCAATCCCCTAAAAACCGGGTGAATCTTCCTTGTTTTCAACAGGAAGTTCGGCCTGGTGCAAGGACATGACCTTAGTTACGTTGAGCTGATGACTAAATTCCATGAAAATTGCGGCAGGCCGATTCCCTTTTTCGGGAGCGAGTGTGTTCTACCGTCGAATCATTGCCGCAACCATGTTCCTTGCGTCTGCCGTTTCCCTTGCGGCGGCGCGCGATCTTGCCGTGGTCTCTAACAAGGCTAACGGCGTATCCGTCATCACTGTGCCCGACCTGGTAAAGGTTTCAAAGGGCCAGACCAATCGTTGGGCCGACGGAAAGTCCGTCACGTTTATCATGCGCGCTCCGGCCTCTTCGGAGATGAAGGTGTTCCTCGAGAAGGTCTACGAGCTGCCCGAATCACAGGTGAAAGAGCTCGTAACCGCGGCGAACCACGGGCGCATGGGACATCCTGCGATCCTGATCGTCGAGTCCGACGAGGAGCTGGTCAATAAGGTTGCATCGATCCCGGGCGCAATCGGCGTGGTCGATGTCTATGCCATCAACAGCAGCGTTTCGGTAGTGAAGATTGCAGGCAAGCTCCCGCTTGAGCCGGGATATTTACTGCACGGCAACTGAGCCGGCGATTCGACAAGAGATGTGACTCAAAAGATTGTTGGCTTGCGCAACATTGAACGAGTAGAAGATGAGTAAAGACAAGCAAGCTCTAGCCGCAGCCGCCGGCGCCGACGCAAGCTCGAGCGCAAGCCCCTCCGAGACAGCCCCCGGCAAGGCAAAAGTGGTCTACACGAGGCGGTTTCCACGCTTTCCGATCGATATGCGGCTCCAGGTCAAGATGTTCCAGGCCGGCGAGTTTCGCACTTGCTGGGGACGCTCCACAGAGATGGGACAGGATGGCATCGGCGCCACGCTGACCGGCAGCCTGGAACCCGGCGAGATCGTCACCCTCGATATCCCTCTTCCGCTGACTCCATATCCCATCAAAGTCCGCGCGATCGTGCGCTACCGTCAAGGCCTTCGCTACGGATTCGAATTCCTCACACTGAACGACGGCCAGCGGGACACGATCGAACGCGTCTGCCAGTTCCTGGCCACCAAAGCCTAGAAAACAATGCAGTGCAGTCAAGGTGAAACAGGCCTGAGGACGAATCAGGCGGACGATAAATTTGCACTTGACCATGTGCATTAATTACAGTATGTTCTGTTGCGACAGAATTAAAAGAAACATCAAGTTGGTGAGGTGCGAATTTGAGAAAAAATCTTTCCCAACTTTGGAGTACGAGCGGAACCGTCAACCGCAGCACCTACGCCCTAGTCGGGCTTGTGGGATTTGCAGTCAAACACAATATTGATCGCCTTATCGCCACCTTCGGATTTAACCGGCCGTGGGGATTCTTCAACTACTGGGTCCCCGTTCGTGACGTCACCAGGATCACCCGAGTCGGCAGCCAAGACGCTGTCTTTCTCGCCACTTTGGTGGGGGTTGCCTTACCCTTCATCTGGGTCGGCGTGGCCATGACCGTCAAGCGGCTCAGAAGCGCCGGGCTGTCCGCGAACCTGGTGGCCTTGTTCTTCTTTCCGGTCTTGAATTTGTTGTTTTTCCTCGTGTTATGCCTTTTGCCCGAGAGCGATCCTCACCATTCCGGACAAACCTTTGAACAATCCAAAAACGCGTTCCTTTCACGGATTGTTCCCCGCAGTTCCCTTGGAAGCGCGGCCTCCTCCGTACTCATCACGCTGCCGGTGGGTTTTGCCACCACCCTGCTGGGAGCGCGGCTGCTTCTTAACTACGGATGGGGAATGTTCATAGCCCTGCCGTTTGCGATGGGTTTCGTCGCAGCGCTGGTCTACAGCATCCACCAACGGCGCAGCCTGAAGAGTTGCATCGGAGTCGCCTGCCTGTCTGTCGGCGTACTGGGAGCGGGTCTTATGGCGTTCGCTCTTGAAGGATTTTTCTGCCTGATTATGGCCGCGCCGCTGGCATTCCCGCTGTCTGCATTTGGAGGAGCGTGCGCCTATGCGGTACAGAAACGTCAACTGAGGACCGAAACCCCCGTCATTCTGGCGGCGTTGCTGCTGTTTGCTCCTGGTGTGGAGTGGATGGAGCACATCGCCGCTGTTCCTTCTTCCGTTTACATCGTGCGCACATCGATCGATGTCCAAGCCCCGCCCGAAAGAGTTTGGAAGCAAGTCGTCGCATTCTCAGAAATTCCGCCGCCAACCGAATGGATGTTCCGCGCCGGCATTGCGTATCCCATACGGGCGGAGATGCTGGGTAGTGGTGTTGGCGCTGAGCGGCACTGCGTATTTTCAACTGGGTCGTTTGTCGAACCCATCGAGATATGGGATGCGCCCCGCCGTCTGAAATTCTCTGTCACTTCGAATCCTCCTCCGATGGAGGAATGGACTCCGTACTCACACATTGAGCCTCCGCATCTGCACGGGTTCCTCGTTTCGGAAGGCGGTCAGTTCCTGCTGATTCCCCTGGCGAACGGAGGAACCCATCTCGAGGGCACCACCTGGTACAGGCATGGCCTATGGCCGTCGGGATATTGGCGCGCCTGGTCGGATGCGATTATCCATCGCATTCACCTGAGAGTGTTGAGGCATATTCGAGACGAGGTTGCGACCGCCGGAGCGTCCACGACACCAACCGCTAGCGAGAACTAGCTTCCACCTTGATTTGACGGATCAGGAAAATCACGATCCCGATATTGATCAGCAACACCAGCACCTTGACCGCGGTCGGATGCCGCCAGATCTCATAGATCTCGACCGGCACGAGCGTGCTGGTGAGGATCGTCGTCATCCACTCCGCCCACCGCTTGCGCAACCACAATCCCGTTCCTTCCGTCAGGAAAAGTGAAGCGTAAAACAATCCGCCCATGCCCAGATGCTTGATTTGCGTGGTATTCAGCAGAGACGCCTTCGTCAGCGCCGAATCGACATAGTGGTTTCCCGGATCGAGGCCAACGGCACGAACCCAGTGCTCGGCTTCCGCCCCCACATCCCGGTTCATCAGTCGGAACGCGCCGAGAGACAAGGCAATGAGCAGGGCTGCCTTTGCGAACTTGAAAACAGCGATCGCTCGCAACATGAAGTCAGAAGATTGCATAACGATCCCTATCTTTAGACACCAGTCTGAACCGAAGCGCTGATGCCAGCCAGTGCTGTGTTAGAGCCAAGCTCCAGCGGAAAGTGTTGAGAAAAACGGGACGCCGGACCTCAGACAATCGTATTTGCGCATGGAGCAACGCGGAATGGTTCGCCAAATATGGGGCAGGCTCGCTCTCTACTTGCGAGGACGTGGGCCTTCAAGAACGCTACGCGGCTGGCCGTCTCATACAATCCGGCTTTGGCTGAATTCGCATCGGCTGCGCGCAATTGACTGGCAATTCCGGCAAATAACACTGTGAGGTTGAGGGCTTCGCGGGAGGACAGGGAGAGCATTAAACGTAGACCTTCTGAAATTATAACGCGAATTCACCGGATCCGGAATAGGTGGAACGCCGGGCAGACCGCCTTGATCATCCGGTAGAACCTTTTGCGCCAACCAGCCTTCTCCGAAAACCGGAAAAGACTCCCACGCACGGCCATGACATAATCCGGAAACGGGCATGCGTGCTTTCTTCTTTATTGTCGCGGTTGTCTGCACCGCTGCTGCTCAGTCCGTTCCCCCGCCGGTCGTCGCAGTCATCGACGAAAATGGAGTCGCTGTCCCATCGGCGCGAGTCTCGATCCGATCGTCAACAATCCTCGCGGCCCATTGCGAAACCGATTTCATCGGACACTGCCTTTTTCCGAGCCTTACTCCCGGACCGTACGACCTCCGCGTCGAAAAGGAAGGGTTCTACGCAATCAACCGGCCGGGCATGCAAATCGATGCCGGCGCCGCGATCGAAGTGACATTGCTTCATCAGCAGGAAGTCCGCGAAACCGTTGACGTTCACGAGTCACCGCCCGCCATCGATCCCGCTCAAGTTTCCTCGCAGGAGACCATCAGCGGCCTGGACGTTCTTAACATCATCTATCCCGCAAGCAGCGACTACCGCGGAGCGCTACCTTTCATTCCCGGCGTGGTGCAGGATCAGAGCGGTCAACCCCATATTGCCGGCGCGCAAACCTACCAGATCGTCACGTTGCTGGACGGTTTCAACGTCACGCAGCCGGCCAACGGACAGTTGCTCGTCCGTGTCAGCACTGACGCTTTTCGATCCATTCAGGTCGAACCGTCGCGCCTGCCCGCCGAAGCCGGCAAGGGTCCGGGTGGCTTACTCGCACTGAAAACAGGGATCGGCGACGATCACTTCCGGTTCTTCGCAACCAACTTCATCCCCTCGGTTCAAAACAAGCACGGATTGCGATTCGATCAGTTCCTTCCCCGCTTCACCTTTTCTGGTCCGATTGAGAAGGGCAAGATCTGGTTCTACAACGCATTCGACGGCGAATACGACAACACCATCTTCACTGCTTTACCGGTTAGCGCCGACAACGACCATTCCCTGCGCATTGGGGACTTGTTCAAGGTGCAAACCAATCTGACCAGCCGCAACATCCTGACGACCAGCTTTCTGCTCAACTATCTCGACGATCAATACGCGTTCCTCTCGCCGCAAAGCCCGCAACTGGCTAATCCGAAAGATATCGAAGCTGCTTACATTGGCACCATCAAGGATCAGCACTACTTTCCCGGTGGGCAGCTTCTGGAAACCGGATTCTCCTTCAACGAGTACAACGTCCATCTCACCCCGTATGGATCGCTTCCCTACTTCGTGAATATCACCACCGCCGGCGGAAATTATTTTCTCAACCAACTGACACATGCGCGCCGCTGGCAAGCTGTGTCGAACCTCTTTCTGCCTTCGCATCAGTGGCACGGCCGCCACGATTTCAAGGTCGGCGTCGATCTCGACAGCATTTCGTATGATGCCCGGTATTCCAGGAGGCCCATTGCTTTCTTGACCGATTCCAACACGCTGACATCGCCCGACCTTTGCCTGACCGCCGTGCAGGACGCGAATTTTCCCTGCACCCGTTACTCGACGTTTTCTCCCGCGCCCTTGCACAACCAGTACAACGCGGAGATCAGCGCCTACGCCCAGGACCGCTGGAGCGTGAACAATCACCTTTTGATTGAGCCGGGCGTTCGCTTTGACTGGGACGGAATCGTGCGCGAGCCGCAACTCGCTCCTCGCCTTGCCGCAACCTACGTTCCGGACAACTCGGGGAACACCAAGATTTCCGCGGGCATCGGCCTGATCTATCAATCAACGCCGATTTTCCTGATCGCCCGCCCTTTCGCCGGAACCCGCGAAGATGCGTTCTACTCCGTCAACCAGAACTGCGTGCCGACTTGCGTGGACACAACCGGCCCAGTCACAACAACGTTCACCGCAAACACCGGCACGCTCAAGGCGCCCCGTTTCATCAACTGGAGCCTTGCACTGGAAAGGAAACTGCCCGCCGCGATCTATCTGAAGGCCGAATACTTCCAGCGTCGCGGCGCACGCGGCTTCGTTTACGACACACGCGATGACACGACCAGCGGCGACTTTTTTCTCGAAAACACGCGGGATGATCGCTATGAAGCATTCCAGGTCAGCGTCAGAAGAAATTTCCATGAAAGCTACATGATGATGGCGGCCTACACGCGTTCCAGCGCTCGATCAAACCAGGCGCTCGATTTCAACGTCGACAATCCGGTTCTCAGTTCGCAACAGCCAGGGCCGTATCCCTGGGATACGACGAACCGCTTTCTCTCCTGGGGCTACTTGCCCCTGTTCAAGCTTCCGATCATTCATCAGCTCGAGCTTGCGTACACGGTTGAGGCTCGCACGGGATTTCCCTTCAGCCTGCTCAACGATCAGCAGCAACTCATCAGCACTCCCGGAGCCGAGCGCTTTCCAGACTACTTCGCCCTGAATATTCAACTCGAAAAGCGTTTCCACCTCTTCGGCTACTACCTGGCTCTCAGGGGAGGGTTCGATAACCTCACGGGCCGGTGCGACCCGTTTGTCGTAAACAATGTCATTGATCCCGTCAGCCACCCTGCTCCGACCTTTACCGCTTGTCAGGGACGCGCCTTCACCTCGAGAATCCGGCTCCTCGGAAAGAAGTAAGCAACCCTCTTTCGTTGGTTCGAAATCTCATCTCTGCGTGAGTACTGGCGCAGCGGCGATTCCCTGCGCATGCCTCCCCCGCGCTATAATCCCTCCGATCCCTTGCATCGAAACTGACGTTCCCGTCATCTCAACAGCCTGGAGGACAGATTAATCATGGCTCACGAACTACCCCCTTTACCGTATCCCTACGACGCACTTGAGTCGACGATCGACAAGCAGACAATGACTCTGCATCACGACATGCACCACGGCGCGTATGTGAAGAATTTGAACGCCGCCATTGAGAAGCACCCCGAGTTAGCCGGAAAATCCGCGGAAGATCTCATTCGCGACCTCAACGCCATTCCAGAAGATATTCGCGGCGCAGTTCGCAACAATGGCGGCGGACACGTCAACCACACCATGTTCTGGAAGATCATGAAACCGAAAGGTGGAGGTGATCCCAACGGCCCCATCGCCGAGGCGATTCAGAAAGCCTTTGGCAACTTCAAGGATTTTCAGACCAAGTTCAACGATGCCGGAACGAAACAGTTCGGCAGTGGATGGGTTTGGCTCGCTGGAAAGTCGGGCGGGGAGATTCAGATCATGTCCACTCCGAACCAGGACAGCCCCATCTCGCAAGGCCTCTATCCCATCTTCGGCAACGACGTCTGGGAACACGCCTACTACCTGAAATACAACAACCGGCGGCCGGAATATCTCACTGCTTGGTGGAACGTTGTGAACTGGGACGAGATCAACAAGCGCTTCGCCGCCTTCAAAGCTGGAAAGCAAACGCACGAACCAGCCTTAGCCAGTCGCTAAATCTCGTCTAGGGGCGGACGGATTCGTCCGCCCCGCGAGCAAAGCGAGCCTGTTTTGAAATACGCCGAATACAAAAACTCCCCACTCTTTTGCTCTTCAAAGAGTGGGGAGTTTTCTTAAGCGGCGTTTTCTACAAATTGTTCCGGACTTCGATCGAACTTGTCTTTGCATTGCTGGGAGCAGAAGCTGTACTTCTTTCCACCCAGTTCCGATTGTGCAGGAGCGTTGTTCTCATCAATTTTCATTCCACAAACGGGATCAGTAGTCATTGAATACCTCTCAAGGGGGATTGGCTACATCTCCGTACATTCTGCGTCTGCGCCGCGAAAATGCCGCTCGGGTAATCTCTGTAATCCCCGAATGAAGAACCCTACTCTACGGACGCGAATCCATGGGGTCGAACGCGAACAAAAATCGTGTAGCCCTGGACGCATTCGTCCGGGGTGGAAAGCGACAATTACAAAGACATAGATTCGTATTTCGTTTCTTTGCGAATCAGCGGCCAAGCTTTGGACCTCTCCTAATTGGGCGGAATAGGCTCCCCAAGGTGTCGCTTGACGGGCGAATTTCATCCTTCAGTTAGAATCTTTCCATCGTCCAGGGCGTCCCGGAGGCAAGGTGAAAGCCTGGAAAGCGTTCATGCTCGCGTTGCTGCTCCTCGTGGTCATAGTTGTAGCCAGTGCGGCACTTCTGATTCACCGTGGTTTTCGTGCCACGAACCAGCCGTCCGGGCTTGAGACTGCTGCCGCCCGCGTGGTGCGAAATTATTCGATCCCAAGCGCCGCCCGAAACGACAAGATTCCTCTCGATGCCACTCCGCAAAATCTTCAGGACGGCCGCGATGCGTTCCTTGCCAAATGCCAAACCTGCCATGGCCATGATGGCAGCGGGCTCACGCCTGTGGGGCAGTCACTCTATCCCCGAGTACCCGATCTTCGAGATGCGTCAACACAGAACCTTACTAATGGGGAACTCCACTACATCATCGAAAACGGCGTAGAGCTAACCGGAATGCCTGCCTGGGGCAATCCACATCAGGCGGAGAACGGCGATAGTTGGAAACTTGTTCTTCATATTCGTAGTCTTCGGCCCCTAAAGCAGCAGGAGCAGTTTCAGCAGATGCAAGCTTCCGCTCGGGCACATTATGTCGGCTCGCAAGCTTGCAAAAAGTGTCATGCGGAAATCTACGAGCGTTGGCAGAAAACGCCGATGGCCAACGTTGTCCGCGATCCGCGTCAGCATCCAGACGCAATCATTCCTGACCTCGCAACGAACAACGTGTATAAGTTCTCCCAAGATCAAGTTGCTTTGGTTTACGGCAGCATCTGGAAACAGCGGTATTTCACGAAAGTCGGGGACGATTATTTTCCCCTCCCTGTGCAGTGGGAAGTCGTAAACAAAAAGTGGAGCAAGTACCAGGTGCCGCCGACCGGAGGCGATTGGTGGGCATCATTCTATCCGGGCGACAACATGCACCGTCCAACAGGGCCGCTCTGCGACGGATGCCACTCGGTTGGTTACGACATTCACACCAAGCAAGTAGCTGAGTGGAATGTGGGCTGCGAACGCTGCCACGGCCCCGGCAGTGAACATATCGCGCATCCCACACGCGTTAATACTTTCAATCCGGCGCACATGAATTACGTGGCGGCCAGCGACACTTGCATTCAATGCCACTCGCAAGGTCAGCCACTTTCAAGCCCAATCGAGGGAAAATACTACGACTGGCCGGTTGGCTATCATTTGGGTCTGAAGCTCGCGGATTATTGGAAACTGGAAGATCACACCCTCGGCGAACCTCAGAATTTTCTTTATTTTCCTGATGGGACGGCCCACAAAAACCGGATGCAGGGCAACGACTTTGTGCAAAGCGTGATGTATCGGCGCGGCGTTACCTGCTTCGATTGCCATGACGTTCATGGCACGTCGAACGCTGCGCAACTGCGCAAGCCCGCTAATCGACTCTGCCTTGACTGTCACGGACCATCATCACCGAACGGTCCACGAACAGCGACTATCGAGAAACACACGCACCACACGGAAGGCAGCGCGGGCAGTCGGTGCGTCGCTTGCCACATGCCCGCGATTGAAACAGAAGGCCCCGCCAATACTATGGTTCATGCGCATACTTTCCGATTCATCACACCCGCGATGACGGACAAATACAGCATTGCCAATCCCTGCACATCGTGCCACACGGATAAGACAACGGCGTGGGCGAGCGACGCTATGCGTCACTGGGACGAGCGCTCTCCGTGGCGGATCGGCCTTAATCCGGCGTCGAACTAGAATCGGGGATTGAACCGCTTCGTGCCGCGAGAGTTAGCTGTTGTAACCAGACGATTACCACTCAGTGACCCGGAAATCGGGGGCCGCTCTGGTCAATGAGCGTAATAGAGATATTTCGCCAACTGAATGCTTACGGCGATTCGAAACGATATTTGCCCACGACGGTGCCGCTTTCATTTAAGAACACTCCCCACGACGTAATCGAAGGCATGTATCCAAAATAGACATATTCACGTGAGCAGTCATGCGGGTAACCGACTACGCCACGACAAGGCTCTATGCGGTGAGGTTTTCCCAGAACCGATAACACTTCCGGTTCGCTCACTCCTTCTGTCACGCTTTGAAATCGGCGTTCGAGTAGCGAATCGTGAAAATAGCAGGCCGTGAACATGACCAGCAACAGGGCCATTACGGCTGCTGAGACTACTAGGGACGTTTGTGACACTTCTTCATCTTCCACTCGGAGAACCCACTTTCAGACATGGCCAGCCTCTACCTCTCCCGAACGCAGTACACTCAAATTCCCATTTCAGGCAGTCGCCACGATGTTCACCAACGCCAGTCTCTTTCCGACTGAGGCTGAACAACACCAAACTCTACGAATGCCATGAATTGCTATCGGCAATTCGGATGTCAACTGTTCAGCCAGGCGTCTGCGAATCCTAGGCGTGCTCATTCCCTTAGTTCCAATCAAGTTGGCGGAATGCTTCATGGCGGCATTTTTGGGAGACGAAGCGTGGAATTGCGAAATGTATGTGCCGCCGTCGAACTCCAAAATCACTGTGAACAATGCCATGCCGCTAATTGTAGCCGCGTAGCTGTCGAAACCAGGCGCGATGTCGCTCGTTGACCCGATGACGAGTGCTATGGAGATGTTGCGCCAAACGACGCGGAGCTTCCTATATTCGACTGCCTAGAAATTGCGCCATTGCGTTACGGAGTTGCTTTTCAAGTTTATTCCATTCCCACCTTGGCGCGTTTTCCGACTGTGCAGAAAGGTCAACGATGGGCTGCAATTCAGGCGGAGCCTCATGCCAGTTGCAGATGTGTATTCGGATGTGAGTGGCCTCGTTAAACACGTCCGTTTCGCCTGCCAGTGCCCTCCTTATTGCCTCCCTAGCAAGCACAAGCCGTGCTTGCTCTTTCGGAATGGGGGCGTTGACTCCCATTTCGCGGAAAGCCGCGTCAATCTCCTCTTGCCGCATGTCGCGCTCTACTGGGTTCACGAGCCCTGATAATCTCCGCAAGGAACGGCCATCGAACCCGTGTTCCAGAGCCTCGATGCAGATGCCCGGAAGTTTCCAATATTTGAGGTCCCCAAAGTAGTACTGAATCGCGATTGCGTTCGGATCGAAGTCGCTAGCCATGGGGTTGAATGGTAGCAGTGGGATCGTCAACTGACGCTAACAGGCATTGCACTCATTGACCCGGATGGAGGCTCGCAGGATGGCCTTAATGAGTGTAATCGCGATATTACAACAGCGGCGAGCGAAGCGGGATTCGGAGCACGTTGCAGCTACCTTGAAACGGTGCGTCTTCCGCGCAGCAGGTAAACATTGACGAGAAGCGCAACCACGAGTCCCAGCGCGAGACGCGCATCGGGCGAATATCCTCCCCACAGGCGGTGTTTCACGAACAGCCCCAGTTCAACCAGAAGTCCTGTGATGCACAGCAAAGCACCGATAAAGGGACGATTCATCTAGGCATTCTTTTCCGCGAGTGACTATACGCCTTTCCGGACGATGAGCGTAATCGCGATATTTCGCCAATCGTCTGAATCCCTACTTGAGGAACACAAAGGAATTTAGGGCTTCTCCCAAACGGCTCTCCACTTCGGCCCCATCGTTCTTGGTGAACGCCTTGACAGTTCCCGGATCATACACTGCACGTGAAATGACAGTCTGCATACCCAACTCATAGCACGTTCCATTGTGAAACGTTCGATATACGGGTCCCGATTGGCCACCACTGGTCCAGTTGTCCCCGATCTCAAAGGTCTTGAAGGAAACGTGATTGATCTTAGTCGTTCTAGCTTTGGAACTGAGCACAAACCAATCAGGCGACCCTTTCAGGCATTGCTGCTCAGTTTTCACCGGCTTAATTTCAGAGACGAAAAATGATGCGATAACAAAGTAAGGCTTGTCCTTAAAAGTTTCTTTCGGATAAGCGAAACATGCCAAAGCGCTGCCTCCGCTTCCCGGACCATCGCAGACTGCACCCTGACTCAGACAGGATTCTGAAACAGATGAAGCAGACCCGTTGTAGTGTTTTCCCGGAGACGTGCAATCAACTAGCAAATCTGGATACTTGAATTGGAAAACACCATCCGAACTGGTGAACGTTCGCAGCTTGGTTTGTGCAAGGAGAGGAATTGACAGTCCACAAAGGCAAAGTGCAACGAGTTGCTTCATCCTGATCAGTACCTCATTATCGCAGGATGCATGCGAACCGCCAGACGGCATGCGTAGTGCAATGAGCAGTTTGCGGATTAGCTTCTGTGTGCGTTTCAACACAGTCTCGCTGCTTCCAGATTCGTCTCGGTTGTCGTGTCTGAGAATGGTTTACGTTAACAGGCGATTACACGCATTGACTTTCGGCGGCAACCGTAGTGGAGTACCTTTGCGGGTAGTCGTGGTTCCAGTCCCTTCGGTTCGGTCCGAGGGTTTTATGCATCCTGCGATGCGGGCGGCGTCGGTTGTGGTGGCGAGCGTCGTGGTCGCCACCCTTCTGACTTTCCCTATCTCTCGGATCGAGATCCACAGTCGTGACGTGTTGTTTATTGCTGCGGTCATCGTGGCATCCAGATATGCCGGAGCCACGGCCGGACTGTCTGCTGCGCTTCTTTCAGTTCTCCTCTTTGACTGGTTCTTTGATCCCACTCCCCATATTCTGGACTTTAGATTCGCAGGGCTTGTCCAGGCGGTTGTTTTCGGTTCTGTGTCATTGCTGGTTGCATCGCTCGAAAAACAGCGGCGCCAAGCAATTTGGTCTTTGGAGGAGGCGAACAGGAAGTTGAGAACCTCTTTGAATGAGATCAGAATCCTCCGTGGTGTTTTGCCAGTCTGCTCCTACTGCAAGCAGATCAGAACTGAAGCCGACACGTGGGCTCAAATGGAGACCTACATCCGTGAGCACAGTGAGGCCGACTTCTCCCATACTGTGTGTCCCGATTGCCTCCGGAAGAACTACCCTGACATCTACGACCGCAAATTTGGGCCGATGGAGCCGAAGTGAGGCAATCTCCGTCCGGCTGTTAAGTTGATATGCCGCGAGGATCAAAGCAACTGAACCAGACGTCAACGCTCATTGATCCGATGATGAGTGTTATAGCAATGTTTCACCAAACTGATGGGGCTGCGGACTCGGTATGCATCCAGCAAGACAGTTTGACATGCGTCGCGACCAAGGACTAGTTTCCGTCACTGTCCTACAAAGTGTGAGTTCAAGCTACGTGCAGCTATGTTGTGCCAATTGTGCCACTCTGCGAATCAACGGGACTTTACAGCGGAAATCAACATTCACTTTCCGGCAGGAAAGGTTTGACCCTTCCGACGGTTTGGGACTTCCCCCACCCTTCTGTATGGACGACTCTCAAGGGCAGTCAAACCAACTGCCGTGTAACAATCGTGTAAAGCAGCCAAAATGGCGTCCAAAAGCTCAGTGGCAGCATTGATCTTTAGTACGTATCTTGCCCGTCGTATGCCAAGAGCTTCGCTCACAATCTCCCTATCTTTATTCAGAGTTAGAAAGATGATTCTGGCTTCGGGACATCTCTGCTGAATGATCTTGGCAGCATCGATTCCGTTCAGGGTAGGCAGACCAACGTCAGCAATAATGACGTCAGGCTGCAATTTAGTTGCTTTCTGGATGGCTTCTGGCCCATCACAGGCCTCGGCTACAATCGTCCATTCCGGACGCGCTTGTAAAATCTCGCGGATTTTGCATCGCCATGGCTCGAAATCGTCAACTACCAGAATATTGGCTTTCGGACATTGGATCATTCATACCTTTTTCCCATTCGCAGCGCAGCGTACCATGCTCACCCAATTCTCCTTATCAGGGATTTCCTCATTTTCCTCTCGGGGAATTGCCCACGCTGCTGAGTTGCTATGCAAGGAGTTTGTAGCACTAGTCACCAACCTAAACATTCGGGGCCCAGCCCGATCACCTGGATTAGCAGCGTGCCATTCTGCTGCACGTACCCCCCCAGCAGGTGGGGGACGGGCTGAGCCGATTCCCAGCCTAGGGACTTGGAAGGTGAATGTCGTTGCTCCAGGTCAATGAGGGCAGGCGACTCCGGTGCCATTGTGATCACGATCCGGTAGTGAAGAATGGGCACGCCGGACAACTGTTGTTGACAGGCGTTTAGTTTCCTCGACCCGAGGGGTTACTGTTGAAATCAGGCAATGGGTTTGAAAAAGTTACTGCCTCTAAGGTTTCCGCACCACGACCCCGCCCTTCATCACGAAGTCCACCTTCTCCATTAGCGACACATCGCTCAACGGATCCCCCGGCACTGCCACAATATCCGCCAACTTGCCGGCCTCGATCGTACCC
>CAWGBW010000003.1:0-28774 GCA_963820895.1 uncultured Acidobacteriota bacterium | reverse complement strand
ATCCACGCGGGATACATGGATGATGGCGCTGGGTGCAGCCATTGACAAGCCACAGATCATCGAGCGTCCCATTCTTCATGTCGACCTTTGCCCCACTCTCGCCGAAGTGCTCGGCTGCAGGCCGATGGATGCGCAAGGATCCATGCTCAAGGAATTTCGTGGATAGCCAATCGCGAACTGAATCAAAGGATCGCGGGATTCGAACGAGCACAGGAAGTATGGTAGGCGCGGGACAGTTGCCAAACGATCTGCAGAACACTTTGGATAAAGGCGTTCTCACGCGGCTGCCGCTGACTTTCCTTCCCTTTGTTAACCAACAGCTAAAGCAGTGGAACAACCTGTTCCCCAACGAACGGCGCGCCGTCGAGAACCTTCTTCTCTACGTTGCCAGTTTGAACCCGGAAGAATCTTCAGGACTTTTTCGGGAGGTTATCGAACTGGAAGAAAAGATGGGAGTCCGTCACTGGCAATTCTCAACGAATGAGCAGACCATCCAGAACTCCTCCCAGTTGGCGCGATCCCCGTATTTCCAGGAATGGCGCCTCGCCGTACAGACAGTCTTCGACGCCGCCGACCGCAATGCGCAGGAAACAAGGGGCGCTGCGATCCAGACAGGAAATCGACTCATCCTTCTCGGTATTCCTCAGTCGCTTCCCTTGGATGCGGTGACCGCCTG
This sequence comes from uncultured Acidobacteriota bacterium, assembly GCA_963820895.1. Taxonomy (GTDB): domain Bacteria; phylum Acidobacteriota; class Terriglobia; order Terriglobales; family Acidobacteriaceae; genus Sulfotelmatobacter. Next base: position 28,098 of record CAWGBW010000003.1, on the reverse strand, counting down.
GGAGCGCTGGCAAGGAATTGGCAAGCCGATCAAGATCGATCTGAGCTCTTTCGAACAATCTAAAAACCCCTTTGAGTTCCTTCTCACAGGAGGAGCAACAACCCCGTCCAATGAAGGACTCTTCAATGCTGCTCGAAACCGTCCCAAAAGCTCCATCGCAGATACTTGGGTAGTAGATGCGGGCCAGATTCTCGTGGATGCTGTTCTGACTCGGGACGTATCTCCCCCAGCCGGCACTGACGCCATCCTGCTGAGCTACTCCAGGCTCGATGCCTACCGGCAAAATTTTTCGCACGAGATGAATTCCATGCGCAAGGACCTTGCCGACGCTGATGCCGTTTTCGATCACTTACGCACCGTCGAAGTCGCTCCATGGTGTCCTCCAGAGGTCGCTGGGAATCAGGCGATCCGTGAGTTCGTACGTTCCTTATATTTAAGCGGAAACGGCGCCGTGATCTTCGGCAACTCGTTCGTTGAATGGGCTTCCTCCGAGGCATTTCGGCGTGCCCGTCCGTCTTTTCTGGCCGCAAAATTTGGCGTTCGCAGCAAGCCAAAGCCCTTTACAGGTGTCGCTGTATTCGAAAACCCTGATCAGATAAATCCTCTGCCTGCTGTCGACGACTTTACGGGAAGTGCCGTAGACGCTCAAATCCTGGCGCTCTATGTGTGGCTTGCTGCCAGCCGCTACGAGGAATATCGACACTCCACCGTCTGCGTCTGCCTCGCAGAAAGCATCTCTCAGGCCTACATCGTCTCGCCACCGGAGTTCACTCTTTCGCAACACACTGGGCAAATCACAGTGGATGGGCTTAGCCGCGCGCTTCGCAATTGGATTGCTTAACTAGAAAGGACCTTATCAATGATTCGACGCGATTTTATGAAGACAGCTGGTGCGGCATTGGCATCGACCGCTTTGTCTGGAACTTCGGCTCTTGCTGATGAACCCGTCACGCAAGGGAGGGTTGTTTATCCCATCAACCGCAATTGGCGGTATCACCCGGCAAGAGTCGCGGGCGCCGAAATGCCCGGGTTCGACGATTCGAAGTTTGAGCGCGTCGTCATTCCACACACCAACATACAGCTTCCCTGGCACAGTTTCGACGATAAGGATTACGAATTCGTTTCGACATATCGACGACGCTTCAAATACCCAAATGGGGCACAAGGGAAGCGTGTCTTTGTGGACTTTGAAGGGGTAATGACCGCCTCGACCGTTTGGATCAATGGCGTTCGCCTCGGCGAGTACAAAGGCGGATTTACCCCATTCTCTTTTGAACTGACGCAGCATCTGCGCCGAGACGCGGACAATGTACTGGTCGTAGAAGTTGACTCAACGGAGCGCGCCGATATCCCTCCCTTTGGCTACGAAATTGACTATCTGACGTTTGGCGGAATCTATCGCGAAGTTGCGCTTCGCATTGTTCCTCCCCAATACATCGACAACATTTTTGCGCAACCTAAAAATGTATTGAGCGCCAATCCATCGCTTGATGTGAATTGCTTCCTTGCGGGCACAATAACCGGCGAAGGCGGGTTCTCTCTTGAGGCCGAACTGCGAAGCGGCGATCAGGTCATCGCCAAAGGGACGCATACGATCGGACCGATGGGGGCGCCCGACCAGGAGGCCGCATCGCTCGACACATACACCGACGGCGCAGTCTATTCCACCACCGAAACCCTGAAAGATCCTGCACGCCACACGGTCACACTCACCAACTTGGGCAAAATCCAACTCTGGGATATTGAGCATCCCAATCTCTACACGGTGCATGTTAAGCTCCTCCATTCCCGGCAGGTCATCGATCAAGACTCACGCACTGTCGGATTCCGCGAAGCGGTCTTTACCGACCATGGCTTCTCGCTGAATGGAAAAGTCATTAAGCTACGCGGATTGGACCGTCACCAGACATTTCCGTTTGCAGGCCAGGCGATGCCAGGACGCGTTCAACGCAAGGACGCCGATATCCTGCGCAAAAACCTTCATTGCAACATCGTGCGTACGTCCCACTATCCTCAGTCTCGCCATTTCCTCGATCGCTGCGACGAGATCGGCTTGCTCGTGCTCGAGGAGATTCCAGGCTGGCAGCACATTGGAGATGAGAAATGGAAAGTGGTTTCCATCGACAACGTAGGCCGCATGATTCGCCGCGATTGGAATCATCCATCCATCATTCTCTGGGGAGTTCGAATTAACGAATCGCGAGATGACCACTCCTTCTATGTGCGAACGAATGCCTTCGCGCACGCACTCGACGATTCTCGCCAGACCGGCGGTATTCGCTATTTCCAGGAGTCGGAATTTCTTGAAGACGTATTCACGATGAATGATTTCGGCTTCCCGCTCAAACCTCCGAACCATCCCCTCTACCTGAATACCGAGTTTGTCGGCCACACTTTTCCAACCAAAACGATTGACGATAACGAACGTCAACGCGAACACACTCTACGCCACGCACGTATTCATAATCAGCTTGCTTCAAATCCTCAGTATGCCGGCGGAATCGGATGGTGCGCCTTTGACTACAACACTCATGCCAACTTCGGTGCCGGTGATCGTATTTGCTATCACGGGGTGACCGACATTTTCCGCGAGCCGAAACCAGCGGCAGGCTTTTATAAATCCCAATGTGATCCCTCAGAAGAAGTTGTTCTTGAGCCAGCCTTTCACTGGGCCCGCAGCGATGAGTCCATCGGATTCACCAAGGCGGTATTTTGCTCAAACTGCGATCACATAAAGCTCTTCGCACGTGCCGAGAGCAAAGAAGGCAACCCGTGGGTTCCGATTGCTGAGGTTGATCCCGATAAGACTGAATTCGATCATCTGAAATACCCGCCATTTGTAGTGGATATGAGCAAGCTGAACCTGAGAGATGTCCGGTTCGGATGGGGTGATTTGCGCATGGATGGCTATATCGATGGCAAATTGGCTATCTCAAAGACCGTCTCCGGAAGAGGCGTCGATAGCAAACTAGTCATGCAATCTGACGATCGCGAGCTCGTTGCCGACGGCGCGGATACCACGCGAGTCGTCGTACGCGTCACGGACGAATTCGGCGCCGTCAGGCCATTCGCCAACGACCCGATAACCTTTACGCTTGATGGGCCGGCAATTCTCATTGGAGATAATCCCTTCTCACTTATCGGCGGCGTATGCGCGGTTTGGATTCGTGCAGGAGAGACACCTGCAACCATAAACCTGACCGCCAAACACCCACGTCTGGGAACTCAGACCACATCCGTCACATTGAAGGCAGGTTCAGCAGAGGTTCTCTAAGCCTCCCGCACAACCCGCACTTCAGTTTGAAGCTGCCAGGGCTAGGCCTCTTGTAGTAAAAGGGTTTACTGCGGGCGGAAATAATGAAAGTCGTTCTATTTCTGCCCGCCTTGCTCTCGACAGTCCTGGAGCAATTGCACTCGAGGCTAATTTGTTTTGACAATGCCAGGGAGGCGGAATGATCACTCGTAGAGATTTGCTTATAGCGCTGTTCAGTGCCGCGTTGACTGCGAGCGCATTCGCAATTGCAGACCAAGGTCCGATCCTTGGCTCTACTGCATTTGACTTCAAAACCATTCCGGTCAAAGTGACCGATGTGGGCTCAGTTCGCTCGTTCGTAAATCAAAGAACTGCCACGGTCGACGAACTCGAAATCCATATGACCACCCTGAATCCCGGCAAGTCACCTCATCCACCACACCGTCATCCAAATGAGGAATTGATCATTCTGGAACAAGGTACCGTCGAGACCCTGTCAAATGGAGAGTGGAAGCAAGTAGGTCCAGGCTCAGTAATATTCAATGCCTCAAATCAGTTACACGGGCTGAAGAATATTGGCAATGAGCCCGCTATCTATCACGTCGTGAATTGGAAGACGCCGGCTACTCCTGCGCCCTCTCAGTAGTAACTCAAGCAACTTAGATAACTAAGTTCACCATTAAATAAATTGGAAGAGGAGTTGAGCTGTGGAGACAAATCATCTTGGGCGACGGTCATTTCTAAAGACGATGGGGGCCACTGGAATGTTATCTGCGCTTCCAGAGTCAGCACTCGGGCTTCATGGGGGCATCGGGCAAATTGCTCAGGAAGTCGCTGAGCCCGGACCTGGTGCCGATATGAAGCCGCAACACACGATCAAGTTTGGCGTCATCGGTCTCGACCACAACCACATCATGGGGATGACAGCGGCTGTGATCCGCGGTGGTGGCCAGCTTGCGGCATTCTACACAACCCTTCCAAAAGCCATTGCCGATTTCAAGAAGATCTATCCCGACGCACGCCTTGCAACCAGCGAAGATGAGATCCTGAACGACCCTTCGATTCAGCTTGTCGCGAGCGCTTCCATTCCGAACTTGCGTGCGCCCTTGGGAATTCGTGTGATGCAGCACGGCAAAGATTTCTTGAGCGACAAGCCGGCCGTCACCACTCTCGAACAATTGGCAGAAGTGCGGAGAGTATCTGCGGAAACTGGCAAGATGTTCGCCATCATGTACTCCGAGCGCCTTGAAGTGCGGGCGGCGGTGCAAGCCGGGTACATGATCAAGGACGGTGCGATCGGCAAAGTTGTCCAGACCATCAATATCGCGCCTCATCAGGTAAACGCGCCCAGCCGCCCCGAATGGTTTTGGGATCCGGTTCAATACGGTGGAATCCTCTGCGACATCGGCTCGCACCAGGCAGACCAGTTCGTTTACTACACCGGATCGACCCAGGCAGATGTCACGGCATCGCAGATTGCAAACGTGAATCATTCAGAACACCCGAAATTCCAGGACTTCGGGGATATGATGCTGCACGGAAACGGCGGCGCCGGTTATGTGCGCGTTGACTGGTTCACTCCTGACGGCCTCGGCACATGGGGCGACGGCAGACTATTCATCCTCGGTACCGAGGGCTATATCGAATTGCGCAAATACATCGACATTGCAGGGAGGCCGGGTGGAAACCACTTGTTCGTCGTGGATCAGAAGAAAGCGCGGTACATCGATTGCAACAAAGTCGTGCTTCCCTTCGGGCCTCAGTTCGTCGCGGACATCGTGAATCGCACCCACACTGCGCAGGACCAGACGCAGGCTCTTCTAGCTGCTGAACTGGTATTGAAGGCCCAGAAGAGCGCGAAGGTACTCACCTTTACCGCTTAGCAGGATGGCGAGGTTAGCACCGTTGATCTATGGGAGGAGCTCTTGTGATGAATGAAGTTGAGCGTCGTGTCAATTCGTCGCGCAGAGAATTCCTGAAGATGTCCCTTGGGGCAACAGCCATCGCGGGATTTCCCGCCATCGTGCCCTCCGTTGTCTTCGGCAAGACTGCTCCAAGCAATCGAATCAATGTCGGTGCCATCGGCGTCGGTCGGATCTCTCGAGTTCACGACCTGCCGGGAATCTGGCAGTTCGACCAGGCCCGCATCATTGCGGTGTGCGATCTGGACTCAAACCGCGTCGACGAAGGCAAGGCTCTGGTCAACGACTTTTACACCAAAAAAGTCGGGAAGGACTACGTCGGCGTAACCGGCTACCACAACTACCACGACCTGCTCGCCAACAAAGACATCGACGCCGTAGTCATTAGTACCCCCGATCATCAACACGCCATTCTCGCCGTTGACGCAGTGCATGCCGGAAAAGATGTATACCTGCAGAAGCCTGCATCACTGACCATCGCCGAAGGGCGCGCAATGAGCAACGCGGTAATGGCTTCAGGGCGCATTCTTCAGGTGGGCTCGCAACAACGGTCGTGGAAGCAGTTTCACCGAGCCTGTGAACTTGTGCGTAATGGCCGCATCGGTGAAATCAAGCATGTGGAGATTGGTCTGCCCGGGGATCCGAGCGGCCCGGATGCGCCACAGATGCCGATTCCGCCGACCCTCAACTACGATGCATGGCTCGGATCGACACCGGAAGTCTATTACACCGAAATGCGGGTACATCCACAGCAGGGATTTGGGCGGCCCGGATGGTTGCGCTGCGAACAATTTGGCGCCGGGATGATCACCGGCTGGGGCGCGCACCACGTTGACACCGCTCATTGGGGCATGAACACGGAGTACACAGGCCCGGTCGAGATTTGGGGATCGGCAGAGTTCCCAACCCATGGACTTTGGAATGTACATGGAAAATTCCTCACGCATGCCGTCTATGCGAACGGAATAACCATGGATATCAGTGGCGACTTTCCAAATGGGATCAAATTCTATGGCTCAGAAGGATGGATCTTCGTCACGCGCGACTCCGAGGTAACCGGCACAGACCCCGGAGGAAAGCCTGTAACGATGCAACCACTGATGGCCAGCAATCCGAAGATTCTCGACAGCGTGATCGGCCCAGACGAGATTCACCTCTACGAGAGCGCAGACCAGCATGGAAACTGGCTCGAATGCATTAAGACCAGAAAAGCGCCGATCGCACCCGCTGAGATCGGGCACAGGGCATGCTCCACCTGTCTGCTCCACCACATCGCGATGAAAACGAAGCGGAGATTGAACTGGGATCCAGCGAAAGAGCGCTTTAAAGATGACGATGAGGCCAACAGAATGCTGTCGCGTTCGCAGAGGTCTCCTTACCAGATGGATGTCTGATATTTGCCCCCGGAGCGGTCCTCAAATGACTGTTCTGGGAAATGAAGGAGTTTCAGTGATCGTGAAATCCCATTGCTTGCGGCCGGCAGTTCTCTGCGCCTTATTCCTATGCTTGCCGGCACCACATATCATGGCCCAGGCCTCACCTCAGTTAGGCATCTTCGAAGGTCGATCGGATATTGGAGATGTAACGCCTCCGGGCACGTTGGCTTACGATTCGAACAAGAATACATACACCGCCACTGCGGCCGGCGCCAATATGTGGTCCAAGGCAGACGATTTTCATTTTGCGTGGAAGAAAGTATCCGGTGATGTTTCCCTCACCGCAGACATACATTTCCCCACTTCAACCGGTGACCCAAATCCTCACCGCAAAGCGGTGTTGATGTTCCGACAGGATCTCGATGCAGACAGCGTATATGCTGACGCGTCGCAGCATGGGTCGGGGATGACAGCGCTGCAATACAGAAGTGCGAAGGGCGCGACGACGCAGGATATAGAACTGGACATCCAGTCACCACGACGACTTCGCCTGGAAAAGCGAGGCGATACGATAACGATGTTTCTTAGTATGGGCGACGAGCCGCTTCATCAGGTGGGCGCGTCAATCAAGCTCCATCTCGTTGAGCCGTTCTACGCCGGCATCGGTGTTTGCTCGCACAACAAGGACGTGATGGAAAAGGCCACGTTCGCGAACCTCGAGCTAAAAACGTTAACAGCGCCTGCCGCTCCACCTCAGAAGGTTCTCCACAGCACCCTGTTAACCATCGGCATTGAAGACAACTTCCGCCGCGCAATGGTGGTGACGACGGAACGAGGCCGGCTTGAAGCACCGAACTGGACCAGAGATGGGAAGTCGCTGATCTTTCAATCGAGACGGTCACATTTGGACAATCCCGCGGAGGGCGGCAAGGCCGCCATGATTGACACCGGCAATGCGACCAGGTGCACTGGAAGTCACGGCCTTTCGCCCGATGGCAAATGGCTGGCAATAAGCTGCAGCACGCCAGATAAGCCCGAGACCCGCGTCTATATCGTGCCCGCCACTGGAGGTGACGCCGCGTCTGTTGACCGAGAATCCTTCTTCTTACTTCCACAGTTGGTCGCCTGATGGGAAAACGATCGCTTTCACCCGACCGAGCCACGGTGGCGGTAACATCTTTTCGATTCCTGTCGAAGGTGGAGCGGAAAAGTGCGCTTACCACTGGAAGCGGAATCAGTGACGACCCGGATTACTCGCCCGACGGCAAATACATCTATTTCAACTCCGATCGCTCGGGCGGTTCCATGGAGATTTGGCGTATGAGGCCGGATGGCAGCGAGCCGGAACAAGTCACATCAGACGGCGAGAATAACTGGACTCCGCACCCGTCGCCGGATGGTAAGTCGATCCTGATTCTCAGTTATGGCAAGGGAGTTACCGGCCATCCGACTAACAAAGATATTACGTTCAGAATTCTTAACCTGAGCGACGGCAAGCTTCGCGAACTTGTGAAAGTAGTGGGCGGCGCGGGCAGCGACAATGTTCCTAACTGGGCGCCGGATGGGACACACTTTGCGTTCGTAAGTTTTCAGATGCTTCCTGCGGAAGACAATGGATCTACCGAATAATGCGCCGCAGAGAAAAGAGTGGAAATGATGAAGACGATACGTTTCATTTTGATAGCAGCGCTGTCTCTGCTTGCGCCCAATGCATGGACTCAAAATCATGCCCCGCATACTCACTGCCGTCGCAGGCAGCCCAATTCGCGTGCTTCTGCTGGATGGTGAGAGCGCAGGCGTCTATCACAACTGGAAAGTCACCACTCCGGTACTTAGAAGAGAGTTAGAGGAGACGGGGCTGTTCAAGGTAACAGTGATAACTGCCCCTGCTTCGGGAGGTGACTTCAGCGCCTTTGATCCAAAATTCAGCGACTACCAGGTCATTGTCTCGAATTTGGATGCTCCTGATTGGCCAGAGAATCTTCGAGCGCAGTTTGAAGAATATGTCAGGGCTGGCGGCGGGTTAGTCGTGGTCCACGCTGCTGATAACTCGTTCCCGGATTGGCCTGCCTATAACCAGATGATTGGAATCGGCGGATGGAGAAATAGAGACGAGCACGCCGGACCATACTGGTATGTAAAAGATGGAAAGCTGGTTTCTGACAATACCCCAGGGAAGGCGGGGGCACACGGGGCGCGGTTGCCGTTTCAGGTAGTGGCGCAAGTGCCTGATCATCCCATCTTGAAGGGGCTTGCCTCCGGTATGGATGCATGCAGCGGACGAGCTCTACGGTACCTTGCGCGGCCCTGGCCAAAACATGACCGTTCTGGCCACCGCATATTCCGACCCGCAAAACAAAGGCTCCGGCAAAGACGAACCGATGCTGATGGTCCTCAGCTACGGAAAAGGTCGAATCTTCCACACGCCGATGGGCCACGACGTTGCTGCACTAAGCTGCATTGGTTTCATGACTATTTTTCAGCGTGGTACCGAATGGGCCGCGACCGGAAAAGTATCCCAGAAAGCTCCCGCTCACTTTCCGGGTGCCGACAGCGTGAGTTATCGCGTAGATATTGCGTCAATGGACCCGAGCTTCTTGAAAGGTGCTTCGCCCGTCGTGCCTCCCAAGGCGCCAGCGCCTCCGTCCGAGCCCGGCACCTCCGCATTTCTAGTTATTTCGACGCACCCATGAAGTCGTGGGGAAAACTCCCCAGCAAATCAAGCACTTGCGCCATGGACTGCCAGCAACTAAACTCATCCGGTGCAGTTAGATTGGAGATGTTTGATCAGTCCTGGACGGTGCTGTGCAGCCGCAGTTTCCCAGGATCACGACGGATTAGTTTTGAACCAGAACTCCGTTCGCCGTTCGACGAAGACGCGGGACGCTCAATCGAGCCATATTGGAGGTCGCACGAATGCGCGTTGGATTATTCACGCGCGAGTACCCGCCGCAGGTTTATGGAGGAGCGGGAATCCACGTCGAGTACCTGAGCCGCGAGATGGCCCAGGAGATCGAGGTTGAGGTGCACTGCTGGGGGCCGCAGCAATCCGACCAGGGCAATCTGCATGTGCGCGGAGCCGAGCCGTGGGCCGAGATTTCCAACGGGACTGAGGGCAAGTTCAAGGGAGCGCTGGAAGCCTTCAGCCTGAATCTCACACAGGTCAAGGCTCTTCGCGGAATTGACATTGTTCATACGCACACGTGGTATGTGTCGATGGCAGGGTATCTTGCCAAGAAGCTCTACGGCGTTCCGTTTGTCCTGACCACGCACTCGCTGGAGCCGCTGCGCGCCTGGAAGGCGGAACAACTCGGCCGCGGTTACGCGATGAGCTCGTGGATGGAGCAGACGGCGATCCTCGATGCGGACGCAATCATTGCAGTATCCAAGGGCACGAAAGCGGATATTCTGACCGCGTATCCCGATGTGAACCCAGATCGCATCCACGTGATCTACAACGGAATCGATCTGAGCCGAATATCAGAAGACCGCCGAAACGAAGGCGCTGACCGATTATGGTGTCGATCCATCCGTTCCGTATGTTCTGTTTGTCGGGCCGCATTACACGCCAAAAAGGCGTCACCCACCTGGTGGATGCCATCAGTTATTTGCCGCCTGAGACGCAGATCGTGCTCTGTGCCGGAGCGCCGGACACGCCGGAGATTGCGAGGAACTTCGCAACAAAGTCGCGAATGCGCGCCGGAATCATCCGCGCATCGTGTGGATTGAAAAGATGGTCACCAAGCAGGAGACGATTCAGCTCTATAGCAATTGCGCGGGTGTTTTGTTGTCCGTCGGTGTACGAGCCCTTCGGCATAATCAACCTCGAAGCGATGGCCTGCCGTGCGCCGGTTGTCGCAAGCGCCACGGGCGGCATCAAAGAGGTAGTTGTCGACGGAGAGACAGGGTATCTGGTGCCGTTCGATCAGGATCCGGTGACCAGCTTTCCTCGCGATCCGACAAAGTTTGCGAAGGATCTCGCGGCACGCATCAACCTGTTGCTCCAGGATCCAGAGAAGTGCCGTCGCTTTGGCGATGCGGGAAGGCGACGGGTAGAAGAGACCTTCAGTTGGACCGCGATCGCGAATCAGACAATCGACCTTTACGAGCGCCTGATCGAACAAAGGAAGGCAGGCGCACAGCAATAATTCCAGATTTGACCTGCGGGTTTCCGGATTGTGACATGCGCCCGCTCAAGATCAACAGCAGCTCACAACGAGAACGTGTAATTTCGATGACAGAGATGAAATCAGACGGACGAAAGCGCGTCATCATTGAAGCGGTCACTCCCCAGGTGGATTGCGGAAGGTTTCCAGCGAAACGCACCGTGGGCGACCAGGTTCACGTTGAAGCTGATATCTTTACCGACGGCCACGATGCGATTGCGGCTTCGCTGCTGGCGCACCGCGAGGGATCTGACGAGTGGACCGAGATCCCCATGAGGCCGCTGGTGAATGATCGATGGGAAGCGACGTTCCGGGTTGCAGAGCTGGGACGCTACGGATTCAAGGTGCAGGGTTGGGTCGATCACTTTGAGACATGGCGGCGTGACCTGCTGAAGCGAATCAAGGCTGAAAGCGATGCTCTGGTTGACTACTTGATTGGCGCAGAACTGGTCGCTGAGGCCTCCAGCCGGGCAGCGGGCGGTGACGCGCTTTGGCTCCGCGAAAGAGCGACTGTTCTGCGCTCCGGCAAAGAGACAAAAGCGCTCCGAATCCATGCGACGGATCCGATGCTGCACGAGCTCGTGCTGCGCTATCCTGACAAGCGATTTGCGACCGAGTCTGATCGCGAACTTGACATTGTTGTTGATCCGGTGCGTGCGCGATTCAGTTCGTGGTACGAATTCTTCCCGCGTTCGACCGCTCCACAAGCCGGCGATCACGGCACTTTTGCCGATTGCGAACGTCTGCTGCCATACATCGCAGAGATGGGCTTCAACGTCGTGTACGTGCCGCCGATTCATCCGATTGGTAAGATCTTTAGAAAGGGCCGCAACAACACTCCTGAATCGGAACCAGGCGACTGCGGAAGTCCGTGGGCCATCGGTGCTGAAGAAGGCGGTCACAAAGAGATCCATAACCAACTTGGAACGATTGAAGATTTCAAGCGCTTCGTTGAGAAAGCCAGGAAACTCGATCTATCGGTCGCGCTTGACATAGCATTTCAGGCGGCGCCCGATCACCCGTACGTCCAAAAGCATGAGTCATGGTTCAAGAAGCGGCCGGACGGAACGATTCAGTACGCCGAAAATCCTCCGAAGAAGTATCAGGACATCTATCCCTTCGATTTTGAGAGCGACGATTGGTACGGAATGTGGGAGGAGCTGAAGAGCGTATTTCTGTACTGGGTCGGAGCGGGCGTGACAATCTTTCGCGTCGATAATCCACACACCAAGGCGTTTCCGTTCTGGGAGTGGGTTATCGGCGAGATCAAGCGGGAACATCCCGAAGTGCTCTTTTTGGCAGAAGCCTTTACGCGACCGAAGATCATGTACCGTCTCGCGAAGCTGGGGTTCAGTCAGTCGTATACATACTTCCCGTGGCGCAATGGGAAGTAGGAGATTACCTCATACCTGACGGAGCTGACGCAGACCCCGGTGCGGGAGTTTTTCCGGCCAAACCAATGGCCGAATACGCCCGACATTCTGACGGAGTTCCTGCAGATGGGCGGGCGGGCGGCTTTTGTAATACGCCTGCTGCTGGCGGCGACGCTGGGCGCGAATTACGGCATCTACGGGCCGCCATTCGAGTTGCTCGAAAATCGCCCCGTTCGGCACGGCAGCGAAGAATACCTGGACTCCGAGAAGTACGAGATTCGTCACTGGGATCTCGATCAGCCCGGCACTCTCCGCGATGTAATAGCGCGAGTGAATGGGATACGCAACAGCAATCCTGCCCTGCAAAGTGACTGGTCGCTAAAGTTCCACCCAACTGACAACGACCAGCTCATTTGCTACAGCAAGGAGTCGGATGATCGCTCAAACCTGATCGTGACCGTCGTGAATCTCGACCCGCATCACCGGCAGTCGGGATTTGTGACGCTCCCGCTGGACGAGCTGGAAATTCCGCAGGATCGCGCGTATGAAGCTGAGGACCTGCTGACGGGTGAGCGATACCTGTGGCATGGGCCGCGGAACTACGTGGAGTTAGATCCGTCACGAATTTCCGGACACATTCTGAAGATTCACCGCAAGATGAAGGTGGAAACAGACTTTGAGTATTTCCTCTGATCTCTGGAATCCATACTTCCGGCGTATTGGGGTGCGAGTGGCATTATCAGACAAAGGCTCCAGCCTCCGCGCAGACGAGGCGGACCCAAACTCAGTTCAATGAGTAAACAGAAGACGGCAACACGCATCCAACCAGCTTGGAGACCACTGAGTGAAGAAGATGGCCAGTGCAACTGATCCGCTCTGGTACAAAGACGCGGTCATCTACGAACTCCATGTGCGCGCCTTTGCCGACTCGAACAACGACGGCATCGGTGATTTCGCGGGGTTGATATCGAAGCTGGATTATTTGCAGGACCTCGGAATCACCTGCATTTGGCTCTTGCCCTTCTTCCCTTCTCCGCTTCGCGACGACGGCTACGACATCGCCAACTATGATGATGTGAATCCGTCGTACGGGACGTTGAACGATTTCAAGACGTTCCTGGATGCGGCTCATCAGCGGAACATGCAGGTGATGATCGAGCTCGTCATCAACCACACCAGCGATCAGCATCCGTGGTTCAAGGCTGCCCGTCAGGCTCCGGCCGGCTCGCCCCAGCGCGACATGTACGTTTGGTCGCAGTCCGATCAGATATACAAAGAAGCTCGCATTATCTTCACAGATACTGAGAAATCGAACTGGACGTGGGACGAGACAGCGAAGGCCTACTACTGGCATCGTTTCTTTTCGCATCAGCCGGACCTGAATTTTGACAACCCGCTGGTGATCGAAGAGGTGCTCAAGGCCATGCGTTTCTGGCTTGACATGGGTGTTGATGGGCTACGCATGGACGCAATACCGTATCTGCTCGAACGGGACGGTACATCGTGCGAAAACCTGCCGGAGACCCATGGGGTCATCAAGTCGATTCGTGCGGCAATCGACGCAGAATACGCCAACCGATTGATTCTGGCAGAGGCGAACCAGTGGCCCGCGGATGTTCGCCCATATTTTGGCGATGGCGACGAATGTCACATGGCATTTCATTTTCCGTTGATGCCGCGCATCTACATGGCGCTGCGGCAGGAAGATCGGCTTCCGATAACCGACATCATGGCCCAGACTCCGCCCATTCCAGACAACTGCCAATGGGGACTGTTCCTTCGCAATCACGACGAGCTGACGCTCGAGATGGTCACCGACGACGAGCGCGACTACATGTACTTCGCCTACTCGGCGGATCCGCGAATGCGCATCAACGTAGGTATCCGGCGAAGGCTCGCTCCGCTGGTCGATAATAATCGTCGTCGCATTGAGTTGCTGAACTCACTCCTGCTGAGTTTTCCGGGAACACCCATCCTCTACTACGGTGACGAAATCGGAATGGGCGACAACATCTACCTCGGCGATCGCAATGGCGTGCGCACCCCGATGCAATGGACGTCGGATCGCAATGCGGGTTTTTCGAAATGCGACCCTGCTCGACTCTATTTTCCGGTGGTCATGGATCCGATCTACGGGTATCAAGTGGTCAATGTCGAGGCCCAGCTGGCAGATCAATCGAGTCTTCTGCACTGGACTCGGAATATGATCGCGCTGCGCAAGCTCTTTCAGGTGTTTGGCCGCGGCACTCTCAGCTTCCTGAATCCGTCGAATCGAAAGATCCTGGCGTATCTTCGAAGCCTCGATCGCGGAGACGGCTCGCACGAGATTGTGCTCTGCGTTGCCAACCTGAGCCGTTTTGCGCAGCCCGTCTCGCTCGATTTAGTCGTCCTATGCAGGTATGGAGCCGGTAGAGATGCTCGGATACGTGCCCTTCCCGACAATTACCGACACTCCCTATCAACTGACGCTGGCTCCGTATTCCTTCATTTGGCTTGAACTGCAGGCTGCTCCAGCGGAGTCAAGATTCGTGCCGGGATTCGAACCGCAACTCGTCGGAATCGAAGACACCGCTGGCGAAGATACTTCCGCTCTCGATCTGGCCGCTGCGGGTTGGGCTGGGCTCCTGGCAGGAGCTGAATTGACGCAACTCGAAACCTCCCTTCCCGCCTGGTTGTCGCGACAACGCTGGTTTGGGGCGAAGAGTCGTAGAATCCAGTCGGCGCGCATTCTGGATTGGATCGATCTTTCAAAAGCGACGGTCGACGAAAAGGATTTCGAACTCGCTGGACAATCCACTTCCAATTCGCTGGCTCCGGCGTTGTTCTTCGTTGAAGTCAGCTACTTCGATGGCAAGGCGGACACTTATCAGCTTCCTCTTGCAATCAGCAGCGGCCCAAGTGTGGATGACATAACATCCAAACACCCAGACAGCATCATTTTGGCCCTCGCTTCCACTTCTGGACCTGCCTATGTTCACGACGCGACGACACAGGAGAATTTCCGTCAGGCACTTCTTACGCTGATCGAACGGAACATGACTCTCGGCCTGTCGGCGGCCCTATCCCGGGATCACGCCAGCATCACATCCACTAATACAACGGATCTGGTGCCACAAAACATCGGATCCAGTAAAACTGCGCCGACCGGACTTTCGTCACCCGAATCGGGGCAGAGCCCTTTCGATAAATCGGACTCCGCGGAGATTCCGGTTGCCCCGCTGCCGCTTGACGTTCAGCCCGGGGAAGCGGCACCAGTCCACCAAACCGATGGGACTTCTTCGCCCGCCGCGGGCGTGCAACGTAGGCAGCCGCGCGAGTCTCCCTCTGCCGGGGATCCTGTTCCAACCGGAGGCCGTCTCGATGCCCGCGCATCGACTGCCTTTGTCGATGCGCAAATCCCGCGACGCATGACATCGCGCGTCGGCTCGGCCGAACAATCCAATACCTCCATCCTCTATGCCGATAAGCTGATATTGAAGTTCTTCAGACGGGTACAACCGGGAGAAAATCCCGATGTGGAGATAGGACGGTTCCTAACTGAAGTCGCCCATTTTCCCGCGGTTGCACCTTTCCTCGGTGAGATATCCATCTCTCCGGCCAGCGGTAATCGGACCACGGTTGCTATGTTGCAGGGTCTGGTTGCAAATCGGGGCGATGGATGGGAGTGGTACCTAAGACAACTAGCCGGTTTTTATGCCCGTGTAGCTGCGCTTCCCTCTCCCCGGGAATCATCAGCACCCAGTTTCATAAATAGGAAAGAGTCGAGAGTGGGCGAGTTGGAATCCGCACGCGTTTCGCTAGAGGCAGCAGCACTCCTCGGCCGTCGCACAGCAGAGATGCACCTCGCACTCGCCAGCCATTCTGATCGCCCATCTTTCGCTCCGGAGCCCATGACCAAGGACGACTTGCAGCGAGACTCGCGCCGTATTGAGAAGCAGCTTTCCTCAACTTTAGGGGCGCTCAAGTCAAGGCTCTCGACCCTCGACGAGCCGACATCAGACTCCGCCGGCTTGCTGCTTTCAAAGCGGCTCGACCTCATTGCCCAAAGCCGGTCAATCGCTTCCACACATGCCGGCGGCCAACGGATCCGAATTCACGGCGACTACCATTTGGGTCAAATCCTTCTGACCAACCATACTCGTTCTGACGATTCACGGTCTGGAACCCAGGATGAACCGGAGGTCGAAGACTTTGTCTTGCTGGATTTTGAAGGCGAACCGGCACGACCACTCGAAGAACGCCGCCGAAAGGAATCACCGATAAGAGACTTGGCCGGCATGATCCGATCGTTCTCTTATGCCGCATATGCTGGCCTGGGTCAATTTGTGAGCGCCGGTCGAGATAGCGCGCATCCCATAGATTATGAACGAATGGCAGGATGGGCCCGTCTTTGGCAAAATTCCGTTGCCGCAGAGTTTCTGGAATCCTATCGCCAAACAATTGGGGCTGAAAATGCGCTCCTGCCGCCTCCGAGCCAGGCCCAGGCGTTGCTGAATGCCTACTTGCTCGAAAAGGCTCTTTACGAGTTACTCTACGAACTGGATAATCGGCCAACATGGCTGCGCATTCCGATTGCAGGTATCCTATCGTTATAGGCGTAAGTTAGCGTTACAAGCGAGAGTGATGATCAAAGGCACTCTTCGATCGGCTGAGATTCCCGGATTCGTATGGCGACTGCAAACTCAATCCCAGATACGCGCACTACTGCTGCACCTCCAAAAACCGGATTGGTCGTGTCAATCGCCGCGATGCCTCCGGAGCAGGTGGAGAGTGTATTCGCTAGCCTGATTGCGTCCTTCCCTGCAGATGATCTCGTCATTGCAACTCCTAACGACACCGCGCAAACGTCTTATCCGAACCTCCGTGTCGTCTCCACACAGACAACCAATGCCGTATGGCCAGTAGCTCCCGGCGACTTCAGCGATGCATATCGCATCGCGAAAGAGTGTGATGCGCGCGCCATTCTGATGCTGGGCCCCGGATCAAACTCTCTCGTTCCTTCGGCGCTCCGCGACCTCGCGAACGCCGTGCTTACTTCGCACAGCGACCTTGCGACGCCCAACTACACGTTGCCGCCGAATGCTGGTTTAGTCAACTCCGCGATACTCTATCCGCTAACACGCGCCCTGTTCGCATCGCCAGTGCGATTCCCACTCGCAATTGATCTCGGTCTTTCGGTGCGTATGGCCGAACGGATGGCCAGCGCTGCTCAACGCACTATCGCACTCAACCAGAATGACGCAATATTGTGGCCAACCAATGAGGCCCTGGTCGCCGGACTGAAGATCGACGAGGTCGACGTTGGCGGACGGATGCTGCCCCAACCCGCGGAGCCCAACATCAATGCAATCCTTACGCTGGTTACGGGCTCACTCTTCGCCGAGGTAGAGGCAAGGGCGGCGTTCTGGCAACGACCGCGCCGTCTGCAGGCCGAGCGCACTCCGCCTCCCGAGTCACACCAGGTCGTGAGAGACATTGACATCGTCCCTATGGTGGAGGCATTCAGACTTGCCTTCTCGAATCTACGGGAGATATGGTCTCTCGTTTTGGCCCCGAACTCGTTACTCGGATTGAAAAGACTTTCCGTTGTTGAGCCTTCAGATTTTCGAATGCCCGAAAGCCTTTGGGCACGTATTGTTTTCGATTTTCTAATCGCCTACCGCGTGCGCACGATAAATCGCGGTCACCTGCTGGGCGCGCTAATTCCCCTCTACCTGGCGTGGGTTGCAGGGCACATCAACGTCATAGCGTCCGGTACCAGCCCAGAGACGCACATCGAGGCTATTGCTGTTGCATTTGAGGTGGATAAACCCTACATCGTTTCGCGTTGGCGCTGGCCCGATCGATTCAATTCGTGAATAGTGTTTTCTCGAGTCCGCGCCTGAATTTCGCTCGAAATGGGATTGAGCTTTCAAGGAGTGAGTCCGATGAATAAGTTCCTCGCAACGATGCTCCAGACAATTCAAAACTATACGCCGCCGCCACCTGTCGATAATGGTTCGATCTGGCAGCATATGTCAGAGGCTCTTCGTCAGTCCCTCTTCCGAGTCCTCTCGCTTTTGATTGCTGTGCTTCCAGGTATCCTTGCAATCTTTGTAGCCTTGACCCTCTTCACCATCATTGGAATGGTGCTCTCGGCAGCACTGCGGCGTGGGCTTACTTTCCTGAAATTTGACGAGCGCTTGAACAAGAATCGAGCCAATGCAGATTGGGCGCCCTCAAGTTCACCAACCGAATTGGTTGCTCGCGTTTCATTTTGGGGATGCGCCTTACTCGGCTTGATCATAGGCGTGTCCGCGTTCGACGCATCCTATGCAACGGGCGCCGCACTTCCAATATCTATGCTGCCTTACTTGACGCACGCGGTAGGTGCCATCCTTTTGCTCATCGCAGGAACTCTTGTAGCTCGTTTTCTTGCGCGTTCCGTGCTGATCGGAGCTGTCAATGCGCAACTTCAATATGCACGATTCCTTTCCTTAGGCGTCAAGTGGCTCGTTCTTGTCCTCACCTCTGCGATGGTTCTTGATCATCTCCAGGTCGGCGGGCACGTTGTAGAGATTGCATTCGGCATCCTGTTTGGAGGAATTGTCCTCACTCTCGCTCTGGCGGTGGGCTTGGGTTCCCGTGATCTGGTGAGCCGGTCACTGGAAAGCCACGTCGAACGCACGTCTGATCGACCGTTCCCCCAACAGCCAGACTCGACGCCGAATCCAGTTGAGCCCATACGCCATGAGTCGATCCGCCACTTCTAAGCCAGCCGATCGTGCAAAGCCAAACGGAGGGACTGGATCAGTCGCGGCCGCGAGAAAGTACCTCTTTGGGGAACTATCTCAACCACCGAGACTCTTGACCACCGCCACGGAATCTCTCGTGAGCCTCAATTCCTCGTTCAATAGTGACAAACCCGGGCGCGACGCTAAAATTAGGCGACTGCCTTTAGAAACTGGAAAAATCCTCTCGGAGTCGCCCAGATTACAGATCACGTGAATATCACCGCGTTCTATGCATAGCCACATTTGCTCTTCGTTGTACCGGACTTGCGTGTGTCCGGGTTCGCCGTCGTTCAAACACATCGTCGAACGGCGCAGTTGGATTAAGTCGCGATACCAGTCGAGCATCTCGGCATTCGAAGGGCTAGTCACTTCGCTCCAATTGAGCTTCGATCGTTCGAATGTCTCGCGGCTCTCCGGGTCAGGAATCGAGTCGGGACTCCAACCGAACGCAGCAAACTCTCGCTTTCGTCCTTCAGAAACAAGCCGTGCGAGTTGTTCATCATCGTGATCTGCGAAGTATTGAAACGGTGACGACGCGGCCCATTCTTCGCCTTGAAACAACATAGGAACGAATGGGCTCAAGAGCATAATAGCCGCTGCAATCTTGCTGCGATCAAAACCCACGACTTCACAAAGTCTATCCCCGATCGCCCGATTTCCAACCTGGTCGTGATTCTGTATGAAGCCGACAAACCGATGCCGTGAGAGATTGCCTGCCGGACGTCCGTGCACGCGATTGCGATGCTTCGAGTACGACCCGTCGTAAACGAAGACTTGTTCGAGTGCTTTGCTCAATTTACCAAGTGAACCAAAGTCCGCGTAGTATCCTTCCGCAGAACAGCGGTTCAGGATAGTAAAGAGCGCGTGATGGAAGTCGTCGTTCCATTGCGCGTTCATGCCAAACCCACCGGCCTCTCGTGGAAACACGATTCGCGGGTCGTTCAAATCGCTTTCCGCGATCAAAACAAGATATCGCGCTACAGTTGCACCGAGAGTCTCTACTTCCTCCGCAAGTTGTTCGAGGAAGTGAATTGCTGATCGATCAATAAACGCGTGAACCGCATCCAATCTCAATCCATCGACGTGAAAGTCGCGCATCCACATCAACGCGTTATCACAAAAGAATCGCCTGACCTCACTCGACCATGCGTCCTCTAGATTTACAGCTCCTCCCCACGGCGTGGGATGCCCTTTTGCCAGATAGGGTCCGAACTTGCCGGTGTAATTACCGGATGGCCCGAAGTGGTTGTACACCACATCAAGCAGTACAGCGAGACCCTTTTCGTGGGCGGCGTTAACAAATCTCTTCAGGGCATCGGGCCCGCCATATGGTTCGTGCACAGAATAGAGGGCCACCCCGTCGTACCCCCAGCCATGCCTGCCGGCAAATGATGCAACGGGCATCAGTTCGATGTGTGTGATCCCGAGTTCAACTAGGTGACCTAAATTTTCGATCGCTCCATCCAGCGTGCCGCTATCGGTAAATGTCCCGATGTGCAGTTCGTAGATCACACCGCTTGCGAGGGGAAGAGCCTGAAATCTCGTATCTGTCCATAGGAATGCATCCTGGTCATAGACGCGCGAAAAGCCATGCACGCCATTAGGCTGCCATTGAGAACGAGGATCGGGGTAACACATTTTGTCGTCGTCAAGAAGATAGCAATAATCGTCCCCAGGAGCCGCATTGCCCACGTCGATCCGCCACCAGCCCCGATCGTCTGGCCCATCCATCGGAAAGTCGTTGCTATTCACTTTCACGACGACCTTCTTGGTGTCTGGTGCCCAAACAACGAAGCGATGCATGTCTCAAGCCTCTTCTCTAACCAGCAGAGCAACAGGAAAGCGCTTTAAGATGTCCTGCATTCGAAGTCGCCCTCCTTCCACACTCTCACCAGTCAACAGATTCTTCCAATGCGCTTTTGGAAGGTTCACGATACTACCCGCCCATCCCCCGCCCAGTTTCACATTCCATCTAGAAACGATCGTTGCGACCTGATCACCTCGAAGAAAAGCGACAACATGTTCCTTCTTTGATCCTTCAACGGAGAGCGGAATATAAGCCGCAGCGACCCCAAAGCACTCGGGCTTTGTCTTCCGCAACCTGAGCGCACTATAGATCACCCACAGCTTCGGCATTCCGCTGTCTACCTTTCGGATAATCTCCTCGGTGCTCAGGCCGGCTTGAAGCTCTGCAAGCATCGCCGACCGTATGTCGTAATCGACGGCGCCACGATTGTCTGGATCCACCAGGTGCAGATCCCAGAGTTCGCTGCCTTGGTACGTATCCGGAATTCCAGGTGTCGTGTAATTCAACAAGGTCTGGCCTAGACTGTTTATTCGGCCCGGCATCGTAACCCGCGCTACGAACTCTTCCAGTTCCGCGACAAACTCCTTGGAGATCAAGATGCTTTCGATGAACAATCGGAGAGCTTCTTCGAATCCCTGGTTCGGCTGTGTCCAACTGGTCTGCTGTTTGGCTTCGCGCGTTGCCTTTTCCATGTACGAAATCAGTCGCTCAGACGAGATGGGCCACGCACCGATCAATGTCTGATACAAAAAGTATTCCGTATTGCGGTCAGGATAGTGTCCTGTTTTGAACCGCGCATTTCGCCGCGACCAACGGCTCAGTGCGGTCTTCCATCGTCCGGGAATCTCTGTGAGCACGGCTAGTCGGGCACGAACATCATCAGATCGTTTCGTATCATGAGTTGACAGCGTGGTCATGGTCAGAGGGTGCGTCTCTTGCATCTTCACTTGATAATCGTGAAACTGTGAGACAGTTATTCCATTGATGTCGGGCGCTGATCCCACTTCGTTCAATCCGATCATCCTGTTAAAGCAGTAGAAGGCTGTGTCTTCGACGCCCTTTGCCATCACAGGCGACGTGAATTGCTGGAATCGATATACAAACTCGGTCTCAAGTGGACCTCGAGCACCCAGAGTCAGCACTTCACCAACAAAATCCAACAGGCCCGCGTCCAAATCGGGTCGGCGCATTTTTGCGCGATCTACCGCGTTCGCGATCTCCCGAAGGTCCTCCTCAACAATCTGCGCCTTTTGCCGCCACAACATACGTTCGATAAACAGAAAAGCATGCCGCAACTTCTCGCAGTGCTCGTCGAATTTCGGCACGCGTATAGTCACGGCGATCGCGGTTATTCTCGCAAATTTCAACAAAGAGACTCGCGAGGCGATTGACGTCGCTCCCAAGAGCCTCATGCTCTACGGCCAGCTTCTTGTCGTGCGAAATGGTCTCAAAATCGATCGGCTCACCAGTGAAGTCTCTGTATATCCCAGTCAATTCTTCTAATCCGTTGCCATAAACGAAGAGGTTGTTGCATATGTTGAGAAAGTCGTAGCCGCTCGTTCCTTGAATTGGCCAATTTCCCCGCAGAAACTCGCCGGGCTCGAGAATCTTTTCGCCAATAATCCAGGCGTGCGGAGCGCGACCCTGCAAACGTTCAAAATATTGCTGAGGATCGCGCAAGCCATCCGGATGGTCGACGCGAACACCATCTAATGTGCCGTCGTTGAGCCACTCAAGAATCCGACGATGCGTTGCATCGAAAACATGCGAGCGTTCCACTCGCAAGCCGACGAGCGAATTCACATCGAAGAAGCGCCGATAGCCAAGTTCCTGATCGGCCACTCTCCAGTAGGCGATCCGATAGTACTGAAGGTTCAGTAACTGATCCAGCGCCTCGTGATCGTCGTTTAATTCGTTGATACCTTGGTCGATTGCGTGCGAAATCGTTGGTCGCTCATCGCAAAGCCTTCGCAGAAGGTCGAATATTACCGTCTTGTCTCGATGCCTCCACATGATTGCCAACTCGTCAGTCGCGTCGGGCTCAGGCAGTCGTGAGAAGCTGTCCGAGATGAAGCTTAGCTCTGGGCTGTTCGCGTACTTCGCCGCCTTTGAAAGTACGATTGGAAGCGATCGAGGCGCCAACGGGAAAAGATCGCCGTTATAGCGGACTCTGAGCGAATTAGCATCGCGCTCCACTGTAATCTGTCCGGCGCTAAGCACTCGCCCATATTGATCGCCTAAGACGGGAATCAGAACCTTGTTCTGAAGTTTCACTTCAGACGAATGCCAGTCAATGTCAAACCATGTCGCGAACCTGCTCGACTGTCCATTTTCAAGAACATCCCACCAATAGCGATTGCGATTTCCAATTGCCATGTGGTTGGGAACAATGTCCAACACTTGCCCGAGGCCTAACTCATTCAAGCGCTGGCAGAGGCGTCTATGACCCTCTTCGCCGCCGATTTCTTCGTTCACCTTCTGATGATCGACAACATCGTACCCATGCATGCTTCCAGGTGCAGCCTGAAGATATGGCGAGCTATATACATGCGAAATACCAAGCGCAGTTTAGATAAGGCGCGACTCTTGCGGCGTCGTCAAAAGTAAAGTTGGCGTGCAGTTGTAATCGATAGGTCGACGATGGCACGCGCCCCATAGTTCACTTGCTCCGTGATTCTGCTGGTCTGACGTGTCACGATTTGAAATTAGCGCCTGGTCTGGGAGGCTCCAACGTGGCATGACATTCGAGCGCCTCGTCGCGGTACCACATGCCAAACAAAGTTGGGAGTGCCTTCTGGGTGCTGCACGCGAGGTGCTATATCAGATGCAGTTGAAGTATGGTATAGGATGCTCGCGCGAGGAGCAAGCAGGGACTCCCGGAGAAAGATATGTCAAAGATATTTCGGTTTTTGAATCAACCTGCGCAAATAAGCTAACTTGTCGCGAGTGTCCGGATCTTCCTTCAAACGTCGGAAGCCAGCCTGCAAAAGCGCTACAAGAATACCGATAAACAGACCAACGAATGTAGCTCCAATTACTATTAAGGCGCGTTTTGGGAACGACCGCCTATCGGGTGGGATCGCCGGATCCACAACCTGAATCAGAGCTCCTTGCTTCGCCTCGTCTAGCTTGGCGACCTCGAATTGTCGCGCAAGGATTTCGAAGATCGTCTCGTTGTATTTCACGTCACGGATTCTGCGAATATATTCGATGCCGGCTTGCGGCACCTTTCCCTTGGGAACAATGAATTCATCGGTGCCGCCGTTCCCGGACCCTCCCAGCTTGGCCAACTGCGCTCTCAAGCCATCCAATTCACGCTGCGCCTGTACCAACTGAGCGTTTTCGCTGGTCGCATACGTCTGCATGCCTTGAATCTGAACTTCCCGTGCGGCAATCTCCGCACGTAGAGTGGCGGCCGATTCGATCAACGCGCGGGATTGACTGTCGAGCTGAATCAATCCCGTTTTCTCTTGTGTCGCCTTCAGTGCCTCCTCGGCGCTTGCGAGATTGTTTTTAGCCTGTTCAAGCTCCTTCTGAAAAAAGAGTCGGCGCTGAGAAGCTTCAGTGATTGCTAGATGCTCGGATAAGGATCTGAACTGCTCGACGTAGCCATTGGCAAGTTCCGCAGCACGATTTGGGTCACGAGCCTCGACCGAGATATGGATCATGCCATCTTTGCCGCTTCCATCAACCGTTACATGCTTCTCGAAGGCCTGACGCGCATCTGAAAGATAGCGCTCGCGGTATTCCTTCATGCAGATCGTATCGCTGCACCATCGCATCCTCGACGGTGCGGCTCTTGAGCATGGCAACGAACATATCATTTGGGTTCTTGATGCCAAAACTACCGCCAGCAAGAGCGGCCATTCCGCCCAAGATTGCCTAACTGAGACACAAGAGAAGCGCCTACCGAGGAACTCTGTTGTGGCGGTAGCAAAGTTACAGTGGCTTTGTAACTCTTTGGCAGAAGCAGTGAGACGATGATGGCGGAACACGCAAATACAATTGTGATCCAACTTATGAATCGTCTTCTTTCGGCAAGGATGATTAGAAGGTCAAATAGGGAGATATCATCGCTTGGCCCGGCGCTGTTACCGTGCACACCTGGAGCCGCAGTCTGCGGCTTTAGTTCGGCTTGCGGAACTTCTAATGCCATCGAATCCTACCGGTTCGGGAAACTCGAACGCCTTGACGCAACCTCAACAACATAGCTCCCTATAGGGGCCTACTGGATTGAGTTTAGAGCCGCCGCGGTCAACGCTAGCTGTGAGAACAACTGCGACCATTCAAGCACACCCCGCAGGGCAGACGGCTTGTAGGTCTTCAATGGAACAACTATCGTATCTCCCGGGCTCAGCGGTAAGTTTGCAAACTCGTTACCCCAAAGTTGCTTCATTGTATCGCGGCTCACAATGTCACCGTTTGCTCTGATGACGAATTCGTGCTTTGCGTCAGCTTCCTTCGTTGCGCCGCCTGCTAATAGAAGGTAAGATCCAGTCCTTCGCGCTTGCACATAGAGGAAGGAATTCTGGTCGTATACTGCCCCGACCACGTTGACCACTGCGGGAACCGGTGGAATCACGAAGCGATCTCCATTCTCCATTGCAATGTCCGGAATACTCGCGAGATCCATGCTTTCCGGTTTGAACTCCAGCACGATGCGGCCTGTGGCACGAACTTGTCGTAAATTTGCGAGCAGGTCCCGCTGGGTTACTTGGGCGGCTGAACCGGTAGCCAAATCCTGCGCCGCTCCCGAGGAAGATGCTGCCAGGGCTAGAGTGCCCCTCTGCATTCTCATGGTCAGATTTTGCACATACTCGTCTATTCGGGCTTGCTGCACGACCCTGACCGACTCTCGAGAAAACTCTGAACCATAAAGGTATGCCTTCGAAGTGATGCCGCCCGCCCGCTCGACAAGGTGACGGAGCGTTTCGCCCGGTTGGACTGTATAAGGACCCGCATGCACGAACTCACCATCCAGCGTCACGATCTTCGTTTGCTGGTCGAGCGGAACCCGAATATCCGCCTCTGAAAAAATGGAGACCACATCCCCGCTCTTCAACTCCAGATCGTGCGACGCGTCATGTTGTAGGACGAGCTTGCCCAGGTCGAACGGGATAAGCGTGGTCTTCATCGTATCCGGGTTAACGCGCTCAACTACGGCATAGTCCCAGTCAATCTCGGGAGCGAGAATGCGAACTTCGGTCCGTTGTGCGGCGCGGGGAGCACGCGGAGAGATCATTGCTTGTTGTGCAGCAATCGAGGAACTGCCGCCGCGCTGCTGCGCGCTTAGATTCTGATTCTGATCCCGATCTTGCTGTCGAGAGCCTGAATAGCTTGGGTTGCCTGAGTCTTGCTGCTGTCGAGAGCCTGTTTGATCGTCGATCAGATTCGGCTGCTGCGAGGTATTGGGCTCTTCCCGTGCCGGGGGTCTCATCGTAAATGGATAATTCTCAGGAGGCTGGCGCAAGTCCTGGAAACCGGGAATGGGCTCAAATTCCGGCGCAGGAAGTCCAAGCTGAGCTCGTTTCCACCAATAATTCCTGGTGAGGAGTGACTCCTTATCTGGAACTAACTCGCTGACGTGCATCCCTGGATGCCAGGCGAATCGACCAGGGTTCGCGATATTGCCGCGAAGAATGATCGTTTTTGCATACTGCGGCACAATTGAGTAGACATGAACCAGATCTCCGTCAGCGAGTGGAGTTGCCAGGCCGTTTGGGTCGTACGCTACTTCCATCGCATGGCGCTCGTGGTGACTCTCAATACGTTCGATCGAGACCCGAGCTTGGGAGGCCACAGCGGAAACTCCGCCTGCATCCGCTACAAGATCACCAAGTGTCTCGTTTGGAAGCAGTTCATAGATCGCCGCGACACGAACACTGCCCGTGACGGCACTTTGAGGACCGACGGGAGGAATAAAGATCACGTCCCCTGACAGCAATTTGACGTCGTTTGACTTGTCTCCATGCACCAGCAGTTTGTACAAATCGAAATCCGTGATCTTCTCACTGCCGCGCCGGAGTTCTATGTGACGTAGCGAGCCTTGGGTACTTGGTCCACCTCCCGCGAAGAGGGCGTCGACAAGGGTGCTCAAGGAACTGACAGTGTAGACGCCGGGTCGGCGTGCCGCTCCGGCCAGGTAGATCTGAATTGATCGAATCTGGCCGAGGTCCACAGTCAGGTCAAAATTGTGATAAACCCTCCCAATCGCCGCGCGCAAATGTGTTTCAAGCTCAGAGAAAGGTAAATTTGCGACGTGAACCGGCCCAACCTGGGGGAGATAAACGTCGCCGGTACGATCCACTCGTACATTAGCTTGAAAGCTTAGCTGTCCCCAAACTCTGATGCGAAGCTCATCGCCCGGTCCAATCACAAAGTCAGCAGGGTACCGGCGTCATATCGAGTGGCGCAAACGTCGAGGGCACACGTCTGAAAAGCTGCGCTCCAAAAATTGGCAAAATCTGCCCACTGGTGGAGGCCACGAACTTCTGGAACTCAGTCAGAGGCTCCGGAGGAGGAAGCTGAATCTGAGAAGCCTGATTCTGAGTGGGTTGGTTCTGAGTATTTGGTTGTCGATAGAATTGTTCGGTATCGGAATAATTGCCGTTTGGATTGGCGGGCGTACTGCCATATCGACCAGGTAGCTGCGTACGCGAAGGTTGAGATTGGAGCGAATTCGGCCCGTAGTTGGAGCAGTCTGCCAAGGTTGACATCGTCGGATCCGAGCAGTCGACGTTGTTTTCGTATTGATTTCCTGGGTTCGAATTCGAATTCTGACTGCCTTCAGGATAGCCGCTCTGCGGCTGCTGTTGAGCACTGAGGCTGACACTCAAATAGCAAACAACGAAAAGGAAGAATGCGAATTTCGTTGCCATCCTGGCCCGTATTTCGGGCCGTTTAGGGACATCGTTAACACGGCAATCCCCAACGCTCCTTTCCACGCAATTTGAGCGATTCATATGCCATGAGTCTAGCATGTCCTTTGAATCGAATCGCAGGCGGGAAACCGCCCCTCCTGCAGCGATTTCGAGCGCAAATTTCGAAGAGAAATCGCACCTGCGACGTGAGCTGACATTTCAGGTTGTCCGAAGGTCACTCGCCGAATAAATAAAAGATTCTAAAATGCTTTCTTGATCTTCGACCCGATGTAAGGCATTGGCCTGGCATTTGGAGTCGACAATGCCAAAGGCCGAGACACTCCTCTTTATCCCGCACAATTGCTGCGGAGGAACCTGACGGCGCAAGTCGTGATGGCTCGTTTGGTTCAGACGGCGCTTCGCCTCGCCCTACAACGAGGCCCCATTCCATGGGGTCGAAGGGCCGATTTGAACTTGACCGTGCCGGGATTCTGCTGTTAAGTCGCCAAATGTCCATCTAAAGTAACGTCCGCCTTCGGAGATAATCCTTTGCTTATGTGTTATGAAA
>CAWGBW010000002.1:0-2279504 GCA_963820895.1 uncultured Acidobacteriota bacterium | reverse complement strand
GATTCGAACCCACGTTACCCTTTCGAGTAAACACGCTTTCCAAGCGTGCGCCTTCAGCCACTCGGCCATCTCTCCGGCGAGAATTCGTTGTGGGAACGACTCTCAGGAAGCTCGCTCTTCTGTCACCGCAAAGCAGAGACGCCTGCGGCCAAGAGCTGTTTTCAATTCTATGGGTGTATTCGCTGAATCCGCAACCGGAAAGCAGATAACGAAGAGAACAGACTACGAGAGTTTCTCTACATCCTCTGGAGTCGAGGACGAAGGCGCTACTCCACCAGAACCTGACGCTCCGGCGGCCGCCGCGATTGCAACCGTGCCACTCGGTACTGGCGCAGGAGGAACTTTTGTATTGTCGACTACGTGATGATTCAAGCAGTAGAGCGCCAATTCGAGGCGATCCGCCACTCCGAGCTTGTCATAGACTTTGCGAAGATAGTTCTTTACGACCTGCTCCGTGGTCCCAACACGCAAGGCGATTTCTTTGTTCTTCATTCCCTGCGTCACGCACGACACGATCAAAGTTTCCTTCGGCGTGAGTTGAACCTTCGGACGCGCCCCGGTTGTCCTGCTATTTTGGTTGCGATACGCCTGCATCACCCAGCTCACGCCTTGTTTGTCGAGCCAGGTCTCTCCGGCGACAACTGTTCGCAGGCACTCGACCAGTAGTTCGGGTTCTACTTCGCGCGAAACGATACCGTGGGCACCTCGACGGAACAACTCCAGCGTCAACTCTTCGTCTGCGCCCGGCGTAACCACGATTACGCGCAACTTCTGATTCTGATGAAGGATCTCTGCGATCGATTCGACGGGATTCGGAGTCAGTGCCGCTTCGAAGATCAACACGTCCGCTGAAAACTTCGCGACCGCTGACTGAGTCTGCGGAAGAGTTTCAGCCTGTCCCACCACGCGAATGTCATCTTCCAGGGCGAACACTTTCCTCAAGCCGGCGCGAAAAATGGCTTGGGAATCGGCCAGGATGACTCGGACGAACAGCCCTTTGTCCTCGCCTGCCCCGAGATTTCCTTCCACGTTAGTTGGAATCGTAGCCATGTAATCTCTTGCGCCTACACGCGCTCAAAATGGTATTCGTCGATCACTACACCCACTCCGCGGCGTCCTCGATCGTCAAAGCTGCGGACCACGCGCCCGCGGCAATCGATTTGTACGTCGCGCCTGGTTCCCATCACATCCGATGGCAGAAGGATCGTGAAATCAACCATCGATCCCACGGGAACGTCCTTGTCCATCGCGAATAACACTCCGTTGGCAGAGATATTTTCTGTCTCAGCGGAATAGGCGTTGCCTTGGGTTTTCACCGACGCGGGAAGATGGAGCGGGAACCGAGCGGCGCCCTGCATGTCCTCATATTGACCGCCGTTTACTTGTGCTTCGGTCATCGGTGCTGTGCCTTCCGCTGCCACGCTCGGGACAACCTTCCTTCCGGCCAATGCACCTCGTGCAGTCCGGAATTCTGCTCAACTCAAGGGCAGCGTACACCCCGGAATCAAGCAAACAAAGTTACCGAAGTCATTGAACAGTTGGGGCTTAACTACTTTTCTTTGAAGGAATTAGAGGAGATTCAGCGACCGGCTTTTTCACCCTAAAACTACATGGGGACTGCCCATATTTGGACCCCGACTTCGGTCAAAACTCGGGTAAATGCAGGTGTCCGCGGGCAAGAGCTGAGGGATACGACTCAGTCGACTGCTCCGGGTGAAGATACCGAGTGGGTCCGGGCAGGTTGGTTTAGAACTTCGTGACCTCTGTAAAGTTGAAGTCCTTAACCTTCATGGCGGGCACCACCATATCGAACGACTCTTCGCCGCACGATCGCATGGGCACGCTCATCGCTTCAACATTTGAAAGCATGTGAATGAGGCTTTCGTTGAAGCGAAAATTACGCAGCCCTCCCTGCACGCGTCCATTCTCAACATAGAAGGTCCCATCGCGTGTCATTCCGGTCAGCATCTTTTCGAAAGGCTCCACTTCGCGGATGTACCACAATCGGGTAACCAGTACGCCGCGCTCCGTAGAAGCGATCATCTGTTCGACCGATTGCGGGTCATTCACCGGAGCGAACACTACATTCACCGGCATCTCTCCCATTTCGTTCGGTAATGAGAAGCCGTGCCCCGTCGCTTCAATTACACCGACCTCGGCTTTGTGTTCGGATTTCTTCATTCGTTCGGCGGTCGCCCGCGCATAGACAACCCGCTTCACAATTCCGTTTTCAACCAACGGAACGACATGACGCGTCATGCCTTCGCCATCGAACGGCGCTCCCGTTTGCAGCGGGTCAGTCACGTCGTCCCAGATGGTCACATTGTCACCAAACAATTTCGTGCCGATACGGCCCGTGAGAAACGATCGCTGATCGAGAATCGCCATGCCTGCAAAATCCCAGAACATGAATCCCACGATGTCGAGCACTGCCGCCGGTTCCAGGATCACGGTGTACTTTCCTGCTGGGATTTCCCGCGGCCCCGCTGAGTCCACCGCCTTCTTCGCAGCGATCTCAGCCAGAATCAGAGGATCGACTCTCGTCGCGTCGGGAGAATTCGCTTTCTGCCATCCCGAAGAATCCGGCGCAATCATCGTGATCGAAACTTCGGCAGAGGTTTGCGTATGCCAGGTGTTCAACCCGCGTGAATTGAAGATGCCTTCAAACGATTCGCCGCTCGAATACACTCCCGCAGTAGTGAGCTTGTGACGGTCCGCCACTGCAACAATCTGGCGAACGCCTTCGGCTCGAATCTCCGGCGTAATCGCGGCCGTCTGCTCAAAGTGCCTCGAAGATCGCGCCCCTTCGCCGGATTTGCCTTGCGCCTCAGCCGGAGTCGGCATCGGCAGTAAATCAGCATCTGGATGTTGTACTTTCGCCAGGCTTTCTGAAGAGAACACCGCTTGCCGCAAGCTCTCGTCGTCGAATTTGTTCGTAAAAGCTCTGGCAGTCCGACCTCCAAAGACGGATCGCACTGCCACAACATGATTTTCCTCGGCGACGTTTTGATGGATTGTATTGTTCGCGAACCGAGTCAGTGCGAAGTGTCCGCCTGACAGGAACACTTCCACCTCGTCACCGGTGGAAAGCTTCCTGATACGGTCGAAAATGTCGCCGGCTTGTTCTTTCGTCAGCATTTGATTGATTGCATCAAGGTCCTGGGAAAACGACCCTGCCCATTAATTTCCTTTGAAAGCGCTCCCCACTTTCACCCCACGAAAGCGCGATGGAGACGCGCCATGCCCGGTACCCATTACTTGCTGCGGTTGGCCCTTGCCGCAATTCGGTGTACCCCACAACGTCCACTCATCGCGCGAACAAATCGCATCCAGCGAGTTCCAGAACTCTGTCGTGATTCCCGAGTATGATGGATTTTTCACCATTCTCACTCGCTTGCCTTTCTTGATCTCCCACCCGATCTCGCATCCAAACTGAAAGTTGTAACGCTTGTCGTCGATCGACCACGAGCGATTCGTCTGCATCAGAATGCCGTAATCTGTCGATGCGATCAGCTCTTCTATGCCCAGCGGCTTGGTGCCAGGTAGCAGGCTGATGTTCGTCATCCGGATCATCGGAAGACGGTTCCATCCCTCCGCCCGCATCGTTCCGCCGGACCGAATTTCTCCAATCGTGTGCGCCGTGTCCCGCGAGCTCAGATATCCGGTGAACAGTCCCTGCGTGATGATGGGAGTGCACTGTGCCGCCACGCCTTCATCGTCAAACCCGAAAGTTCCGAGGCCAGGACCGTGCTCCTGCCGCGCATCCGCTACCACATTTACTAGATCACTTCCGTAGCGCAGGTTTCGCAATTTGTCCAAAGTTAAGAATGAAGTTCCCGCAAAGTTCGCTTCCATGCCCAACACACGATCGAGTTCGATCGGATGCCCGACCGATTCGTGAATCTGCAAACCCAATTGCGAACTGTCGAGAATGATGTCGAACTTTCCCTCCGGACATTGATCCGCTTTGTGGAGCGCAACGGTCTCGTCGGCGATACGTCTCGCGTTCTCCACCAGCTTCAATTCACCGATAAGTTCATATCCCTTGTTCTGCCATTGGCCGCCAAACGAATTGGGATAGGACCTTTTCTGTATTTCATTTCCCGCAAACGCGTGGGCGGCATAGCCCGCGCCGGTCGAGAGCTTGGTCTGATGAATGTCGGCGCCTTCCGACGATATGAGCCACTGCTCCTCCCGGTTGAAATTCAAATTAGTCTCGGCCAGGGTGATGCAGGAAACCGAGCGCAGTTCGGCATCAATCTTCAGCAGCAGGTCGATGTTCTGCTCAACTGAAATCGTGAATGGGTCAATCTTGAACGGCGTGCTCCATTCGGCAACGGCTGCCTTTTCCGGGGCAAGTCGGACGTCTTCGCGCTTCACACGGGCCGACGCCCGCGCAATTTCTACTGCCTTCGCGGCAGTTGCCTCGACCGCTCCCCTTCCCAACTCGGACGACGCGGCGAATCCCCAAGCGCCGTCGGCAAGAACGCGCACGTTCATTCCTACTGACTCGGCATCTGACGCACTTCCTACCTTCCCATTCTTGGTCGTCAAGGCGCGGCTTCGTTGCGCAATGACGCGAACATCCGCGAAGCTCGCTCCTCGAGCGGAAGCCGCATTCAACGCCCAATTGGCAACATGTTTCATACGAAGAACTTCAATCTAGCACAGCGATCAGAGACCCGCACTCAGGGGGCTGGAGGCTCAGCGGGTTGGAGGAATGTGCGGAAAGAAAAAATACCAATCTTGGAATAGCTGAAATGATGCGAGTGCTCCATTCCCGGCCGCCTTTGCCATAAGCGGGGAATTTACGGCGTCGCGTGCGCCTCGGTTAGCGCCGCCTTCACAGCGAGCAACTCCTTCAACACACCGCGCAGTCTGGTTGAATCCAGCGCATTCGCCCCGTCGGACTTCGCCTCCTTCGGGTTGTCATGCACCTCCATGAACACACCGTCCACTCCGGCCGCGACAGCCGCTCGCGCCAGCAATGGAATAAACTCCGGCTGCCCCCCGCTGACCGCTGGCCCATTGTCATCAGCTTGAGACGAGGGCAATTGAACCGAGTGCGTCGCATCGAATACCACAGGAGCAAAGTTCCGCATGATCGCCAGCGACCGCATGTCGACCACGAGATTGTTGTACCCGAAGCTTGATCCACGCTCGGTCAGGAATACTTGCGTGTTCCCAGCGTCACGACATTTCTCGACCGCATGCCTCATATCCAGCGGAGCGACGAATTGTCCCTTCTTGATGTTCACCGCACGCCCGCTGAGAGCCGCGGCTATAACGAGATCGGTTTGGCGGCACAAAAACGCCGGAATTTGCAGAACATCCACAACTTCCGCTACAGCCGGTACGTCCGCCGCTTGATGCACGTCGGTCAAAACCGGAATATGGACTTCGTTCTTCACCTTCCTCAGGATCCGCAGTCCTTCTTTGAGCCCCGGACCGCGAAAGCTGCGGACGGATGTGCGGTTCGCCTTGTCGTAACTCGCCTTGAAGAAGAATGGAAGATTGAGCGATCGCGCCACGCCCTTGATGATCTCAGCCATCCGGATCGCATGCTCTTCGTTCTCAATCACGCACGGCCCCGCGATCAGGAAAAGATCACCGGAACCAACGTGAATGTCCCCGACTTGAAAGGAGATGCTCATCGGATTTCGGCCGCCTAGACTTCACCAGCGTCATCCAAGACAGCCGGTGTTCAGCAAAGAAGGAATTTCCGCGCCCAACTACAGTCTTACTTTCTCCGGACGGTGAAACATCTCCACGGCCGCGGTCTCTTTCTCCGCACGCCGTTTCGAACCGCACTCGTAAGCCGCTCCGATGAACGAACTGAACAGCGGATGCGGCTCCAGCGGCTTCGACTTGAACTCGGGATGGAACTGGCATCCAATGAAGTGCGGATGATCCGGCAGTTCCACCATCTCTACGTAAGTTCCGTCGGGCGTCGATCCAGAAATTCGCATACCTGCCGCCGTCATTGGCTCCTCGTATTCCCGATTGAATTCATAGCGATGACGGTGCCGTTCGCTAATCTCTGCTTTGCCGTAAATTTTGCTCGCCAGCGTGTTGGGCTCGATCTTGCAAGGCCACGCGCCCAATCGCATTGTGCCGCCAAGTTCTTCCACGCCCCGCAACTCGCGAAGTTTGTAGATGACTCGATGCGGCGTCGCCGGATCGAACTCGCTCGAGTTCGCCTCCTCGAGACCAACCACGTTCCGCGCAAATTCAATACAAGCCGTCTGCATGCCCAGGCAGATTCCGAAGTATGGAACCTTTTTCTCGCGAGCGTAGCGGATTGCCATCAACATTCCTTCGATGCCGCGCTTGCCAAATCCTCCGGGCACGAGAATTCCGTCATAACCCTCGAGTTGCGCCTCGTAGCTCTTGTCGCCGGTTTCAAGACCCTCAGCCTCGATCCAGTTCAACTGCAATTTCAGATTGTGTGCCAGCGATCCGTGGACCAGCGCCTCTTTCAGGGACTTGTACGAATCTTCATACTCCACATATTTCCCCACAATCCCGATCGTCACCGTGTCCTTCGGGTTGTAGACGCGATGCACGATGTCCTCCCACTTCGCCAGGTCGCGGTCTTTCGCGTCCATGCGCAGGCACTTCAGCACCAGCGTGTCCACGTTTTCATTCGCAAACACAAGCGGTACTTCGTACACCGAAGCCACATCTTTTGCCGTAATCACGGCCTCTTCCGGGACGTTGCAGAAGAGCGCGATCTTTGATTTCATCTCCTTTGCCAGGAAGCGGTCAGTGCGGCACAACAGGATGTCCGGTTGAATCCCGATGCTGAGCAGCTCTTTTACCGAGTGCTGCGTCGGCTTGGTCTTCAACTCTTGCGCCGCCGCAATAAACGGCACCAGCGTCACATGCACAAACAACGTATGATCGCGGCCCAGCTCCTGCCTCATCTGCCGGATCGCCTCCATAAACGGCAGGGACTCGATGTCGCCCACCGTGCCGCCGATCTCGACAATCGCGACGTCCACGTCTTGCGCGACCTTCTTCATTGCCGCTTTGATTTCGTTGGTGACGTGCGGAATTACCTGCACCGTCTTTCCCAGGTAGTCTCCGCGGCGTTCTTTGGCGATGATCTGCTCGTAAAGCCGGCCGGTCGTCCAATTGTTGTCGCGAGAAAGCTTGGCGTGCGTAAAACGTTCGTAGTGCCCCAGGTCGAGATCCGTCTCGGCTCCGTCGTCGGTAACGAAAACCTCGCCATGCTGAAACGGCGACATCGTCCCCGGGTCGACGTTCAGATACGGATCGAACTTCATGATGTTGACCTTGATCCCGCGGCTCTCCAGTAGGCAGCCGATCGAAGCCGCGGCCAGCCCTTTGCCAAGTGAAGACACAACTCCGCCCGTTACAAAGATGTACTTCGCTGGCATCTCTTCCTCGCTTTAGATTGTTTTTGAAAAATGGTGCAGGTGGGGTGCACGATCAATTATGGCAGAAAAGTCCTGTGGAAGAAACGGAAGAAATTCCCTGCCGTGATTTTTTCCTTCGTGCGATCGAGCCCTGATCGAAATCGAAGGGTGCGCTTGTGGTTCCAAGTTTAGTAAATTCCTTCGTGTAACTTCGTGACCTTTGTGGTTGAAGGTTCTTGGGCTTCGGCCACAAGCCCCCGCGTTGACTATCTGCACAAGCTCAGCGAGAATAATCGAGGTCATCCAACAGCAGACCGGTAGTGTCCCTACACGTGGGCCTGTGGCGCAGCTGGGAGCGCGCTTCCATGGCATGGAAGAGGTCGTCGGTTCGATCCCGACCAGGTCCACCAAATCTCCCAACCATCTTGTCTACTCAGTCGTCCGCAACACGGCATTGCTATCTCCGCCGATGGCAACCATCTTGGCGCCTTCGATTCAAAGAGCGGCAGGGTCAGGAAAACTCTGAATAGTGGATCGGATCTCGTACTGGCGAACTTCGTTCGGACGGATTGAGAGCCATACCCGGTCGCGGACTGGAATGCCGTCGACCTCGGTGCTCCGATAGCCTCGATCGACCGTGAATGCATCGTGTTCGACGCTATCCATCCTGAACCCGAGGCGTTGGTAGAAACGTAGATTGTCGATGTCCGCGCTCGCGGTCGCGATCCGAACGCGCAAAGCTCCCGCGGAGAATGCTTGGACCAGGGCGGCGCGAACGAGCGCACTGCCGACACCTCGGCCTTGCTCGTTCTTCGTGACTGCCAGAGACTTGATTTCGCTCTCGCCTGCCTTGGAAATGACTTGGATGTGGCCGATCGTCAGTGTTTCGCGGCGGGCAACGAGAACTTCTCCGAGTTCGATGTAGGAACTTATTTCTGATCGTGAATCGTCGGCCAGTTCGAACAACGGCAGCAGCTCAGTTCGACGGTCGCGGAATACCTCTACCGAAACTGGCGACTGATCAAGGGACTTCCGACGCATCCAGTCACTCCAGGAGAGGACGCCCAGTTCTGATCTCGGCGCATCCGGCAACATCGTGATGAACTCGAGCAAGTTGTTATCCGGGTCCTGAAAATAGATCGCAGCGGCCGGCATCCATGCCAGCACGATGGGCTCATCCGCTGGACGGCCATCCAAGTCCAAAGGTTGAATTCCTTTCGCTCTCAGTTTCGCGGGAGCCTCCAGCAGATCAGTCAGAATCACCCGAAAAGCAGTGTGCAGGCTGACTCTGATCGGCATCGTTCCGGCTTCCCATAGCCCGAGCATTGCGTTTCCGGACGACCCAATCCAGAAGAAGGCTACCCTGCGTTCAGGAAAAACGCGGGCCAGCGGCAGCCCCAGTTCATCCCTGTAGAAAGCGACCGCTCGGTCAAGATTTGTGACCGCGAGATGAGCTTCGAACAAGTCGACAACTGGAATGAGGTTTCTCGAACTCATATATCTGAGATGCTCCAGCGTCTCTCTGGTAACAATATTCGGGCGTTACTTATTCCGTTGAATCGACTTTACGTTTCCGCGCCGCGTAAGCTGCGACCTTAAGCCGATTTCCACACAGCTGCATACTGCACCAACGGCGACTTCCCTTCTTGCTCGTATCCAAAAAATGCAATATGCAATGGCCACATTTCCGAACGCGGGCAGGGTCTTCCTTAGAGAACAGCATCGCGGCGCCGTGTGCCAGTGGCGCAAATAGATCCTCAGGTTGCTTCGGCTCAAACCAAAGCTCTGTCGAGGACGCCCTTCCCTTCACCTTCAACCTGGTCACCATAGGATAGTTCCGCATGCGTCGATTCAACTCTGCCACCGTGGACTGGTGGATCGCACCCCCATTTTCCCAGACGACAATCTCCTTCCTCAGTCGTTCGCGCAGTTCTCGAACGGCTTCGACCGTGTGCAGCGCTCGGGCCGACTGTCCCCACTCCTTATGAAGTTTTGCGGCATCTTGGCTGCTGACGAGTTCGGCTGCCTGCAGCCAGCGTAAGAGAGCGCCGAAGTCAGGAAGCAATTCCACCGGTTTGCCGTCCTGGACCGGACATGTGTTCACGAAATCCAGAGCCGGTTGGTTGCCGACAAATAGGAATCCGTCCTTCCAGTCGGAAGATTTCACCGCTTGGGCTCGTGCCACTTTTCCACCCTCGAGAATTATAACACCAATAATGAATCATTTTATAGGTTAGCGAATCTGAGGGTGTGAGCGCTCAGGAAGTTGCTGAAACAGCTCCACGCCGGATAACCCGGTCAAACCCTTCGAGGAGATACATCATGACTCACTATCAACACGCCACCGTCGACGGCTCCAAAATCTTCTATCGCGAAGCCGGCCCGAAAAACGCTCCAACCGTACTCCTTTTGCACGGCTTCCCAACGTCGTCGCACATGTTTCGTAACCTCATTCCGGAACTAGCTGACCGCTATCATGTGGTCGCGCCCGATCTGCCTGGATTCGGGTTTTCCGATGCTCCTGACCGCAAACAGTTCCGCTACACATTCGAGCATTTGGCGAGCGTTATCGACCGCTTTACCCAGACCATCGGCCTCAAGCGCTACGCAATCTACGTGTTCGATTACGGCGCTCCGGTCGGACTGCGACTCGCGCTGGCTCATCCGGAGCGGGTCACCGCGATCGTCTCGCAGAACGGGAATGCGTACGAGGAAGGACTGAGTCAGGGTTGGAATCCGATCCAGAAGTATTGGAAAGAACCCACAGAAGCGAATCGGACGGCACTGCGAGACTTCCTCACACCCGAGGCGACCAAGTCCCAATATCTTTACGGTGTGAAGGAAGAGACGCTGATAGCTCCGGAAGCCTACCAACTCGATTCGGCCTTACTGGCACGTTCGGGAAACGACGAAATCCAGCTCGATCTCTTCCTCGACTACGCGAGCAACGTTGCCCTCTATCCCAAGTTTCAGGAGTATTTCCGCTCTCAGCATCCGCCGATCCTTGCTGTATGGGGCAAGAACGATCCCTTCTTCCTGCCAGCCGGCGCCGATGCATTCAAGCGCGATAACCCAGCCGCCGAAGTGCACTTCTATGACACAGGACATTTTGCTCTGGAAACGCACTATCGGGAAATCTCGCAGGTCATTGGAGATTTTCTCGGGCGCAAACTAAAAGCCGAAGCCGCTGCTGCATGAGGCATTCGCGATCAGACCGGACTTTTTGTAGTTAATCTTCGACCGTGGTGGGCGCGTGAGCTGCTCACCACGGCGTAAACGCTAACAAAAACTGGCACAAACCTTAGCGCCTTCGCTCTAGTCCCCCAATATTGCAAGCCAACTGTTCACACTGCGTCCAGTACAATTGCCGTCGTGCCGGACCCCCTTTCCACCGCTCGGGAAACACTCCCTAAGGTCCCCATTTTTTCCGGCCTGACCGACAGCGAGCTGACCTTTCTTGCTCAGAAGGCGGTGCCTCGCCGATATGCTGCCGGCGAGAGTGTGTTCAGCGAAGGCGAGCCCTGCTCCGGGCTCTACGTGGTCGAATCCGGGCATGTCCGCATTTTTAAGAGTTCAGCCAACGGACGCGAGCAAGTGCTGAGCATCGATGGTCCGGGCAGCTCCATCGCTGAGCTTCCGGTGTTCGATGGGGGAAATTATCCCGCGTCCGTAACGGCGATCGATGACGCCACCTTACTCTTCGTCAGCAAACAGGATTTCCAGGCGCTCTGCCTCAAGCATCCGCAGGTGGCTCTAAAAGTTCTGCGGGTAGTCGGTTCGCGATTGCGCCGGCTCGTCGGCATCATCGAAGAGTTGTCATTTACGACTGTAAGGCACCGTCTCGCGGCGTTTCTATTGCGTCTGGCTCAAAAGGAAGGCAAGCCCGCCGCGAAAGGCGTGGAAGTCATGTTGCCTGTCAGCAATCAGGAACTGGCTTCGCAAATTGGTACCGTCCGGGAACTGGTGTCCCGCAACCTTTCACGCCTGCAATCGGAGGGTATTCTCAAGATCGACGGTCGCACCGTCACCGTCTTCGATTTGAAAGCTCTCGAGTCTCAGACAGACTCTCCCGAATAGTCCCCTGTCCATCCAAACCTTTTTCTCTTCTGGGCCGCACATCCTGAAATCGCGCAAAACCTGCCCTCTAGGGCCTTTTATGCTCACTGTGACATAAGTCATCGGCAGGGGCTTTGCACTCCTCTACTCTCGGCACATAGAACACGACCTAACCCAACTATCCGGGTCGCGAGGAGAACATGATGAGTGTAACCGCCGAGAAAACTGTCCGTGAACTGGCGCTGGAAAGCGCTTCCGCCACAAGGATCTTTGAAAAGCTGGGCATCGATTATTGCTGCGGTGGCAATAAATCTCTCGAGCAGGCCTGTCGAGTTGCCAACCTTTCAATGGACGAAGTAATCGATTCGCTGGAAATGGCGGATCAGGCCGCCCGCGCCCAGCAATCCGTCCGCGACTGGCAGAAGGAACCGCTGGCCGAACTGATCTCCCACATCCAGAGCACCCACCACAAGTACACTCGGGAGGAACTTGCCCGCATCGCCCCTCTCTTGGATAAAGTTTGCTCCGTCCACGGCAAGAACCATCCCGAACTACTGCAGATCCGCTCCAGCTTTCAAGCCTTATCGGCGGAACTGACCATGCACCTGATGAAGGAAGAGGACGTCTTGTTTCCGTATATCGCGAGGATGGAGGAAGCGGCTATCCAAAACGAGCCGGTCGTGCCGTCACCCTTCGGAAGCGTGCAGAATCCCGTGTCGATGATGGAGCACGAACACGACTCGGCGGGAAATGCCCTGCGTGCAATGCGCCAAGCGAGCGGCGGCTACACCCTTCCGCCTGACGTTTGCGTCAGCTACCACGCCCTTTACCAGGCGCTGGCCGAGTTTGAGGCCGATCTCCACCAGCACATTCATCTAGAAAACAACATCCTTTTCCCGCGGGCGGTCGCGATGGAGTACTGTCGATAACGCCCGCGTTACTCCTTGCACCCGAAAACATTTTCTTAGGAGAACCGAACCATGCAAT
Organism: uncultured Acidobacteriota bacterium; assembly: GCA_963820895.1. GTDB lineage: Bacteria > Acidobacteriota > Terriglobia > Terriglobales > Acidobacteriaceae > Sulfotelmatobacter. The sequence continues at coordinate 2,267,079 of CAWGBW010000002.1, read as the reverse complement.
ACCGAAAACTTTGGATCGCCTTAGGCGTGGTCATGTTTGTTTCATTCTCAGTGCTGGGAGGAGTCGGTTACAAAGCGATCAGCAACGGCCCTCCCATCCCCGCCAAGGTCGTCACCGCTGACGGACGTGTGCTGTTCACCGGCGAAACCATCCGCAACGGCCAGAACGTTTGGCAATCCACCGGCGGGCAGGAAATCGGGACCATCTGGGGACACGGCGCGTATGTAGCTCCAGACTGGAGCGCCGACTATCTTCACCGCCAATCGGAAATCGTTCTCAATCGCTGGGCGCGGCAACAGGGGTTTGCCAACTATTCTGCGATGCCGGCGGAATCGGCGAGCCGGCCTGCGGGAGCGACTCACCGGAAGTCACGCGCCATAACACATACGATTCGTCGACCGACACGATCGTGATCGACGACGATCGTGCTGCCGCATTCGAAGAACTCGCTGCCTACTACGCTGACATTTACGGCAATGGCCGCAATGCATATGCGATTCCTGCCGGAGCTCTCACCGATGCCACCAAGCAACGTGAGATGGCTGCGTTCTTCTGGTGGACGGCATGGGCAGCCAGCACCAATCGTCCCGGCCAGAACGTCAGCTACACGCAAAACTGGCCGCATGAAGAACTCGTCGGGAACCGACCCACCGGCGGCACGATCGTCTGGAGCGTCGATCAGTTTCGTTCTGCTGCTGGCCGGCATCGGCGGCATGGTCTGGTACTTCGCCTCGCAGGAACACACACCATCCACCGGCAACATGCCGCGGCGCGATCCTTTGCTGGGCCTGCAACCCGACTCCATCGCAGAAAGCCACGGTCAAGTACTTCTTCGTCGTCGCCGCGCTGTGGGTCGTGCAGGTCGCGCTGGGTGCGATCGTCGCGCACTACGGCGTCGAGGGCAACGGCTTCTACGGAATTCCTCTCGCGAAGTGGCTGCCCTATTCGATCGCGCGCACCTGGCACTTGCAGATCGGCATCTTCTGGATCGCCACCTCATGGCTCGCGACCGGCCTCTACATCGTTCCCGCTGTTAGCGGCGCTGAACCGAAGGGCCAGCGCCTTGGCGTCAACCTTTTGTTTGTCGCAGTCGTGGCTGTGGTCGTCGGCTCGCTCGCCGGCGAATGGCTGGGCATCCAGCAGAAGCTCGGCAATCTCTGGTTCTGGCTCGGAGCGCAAGGCTACGAGTACGTCGACCTTGGCCGCCTGTGGCAGATCCTGCTCTTCGTCGGCCTGACCTTCTGGCTGTGGCTGATGTGGCGCGGCTTGCAGCCGGCCCTGAAGCGGCGCGACGAGAACCATTCGCTGCTGATGCTGTTCCTTATTTCCAGCATCGCGATTCCGCTCTTCTACGCTGCCGGATTGATGTATGGCCAACGCAGCCCGCTGATTACCGCCGAGTACTGGCGCTGGTGGGTCGTTCACCTTTGGGTCGAAGGCTTCTTCGAGGTCTTCGCCACCGTCGTCATCGCCTTCCTGCTCACGCGACTGAAGCTGCTCTCGGTCTCGACAGCTACGCGCGGCGTCCTGTTCTCGACGGTCATCTATCTTTCGGGAGGCATCATCGGAACATTCCATCACCTGTACTTCACCGGTGCACCTACCGCGGTATTGGCCTTGGGAGCGGTGTTCAGCGCCTTCGAAGTCGTGCCTCTGGTCCTGATCGGCTTCGAAGCATGGGAGAACATCCGCCTCTCCCGCGGCACGGCCGACAGTCCGTGGATCAGCGCCTACAAGTGGCCGATCTACTTCTTCATCGCCGTTGCGTTCTGGAATTTCGTGGGCGCCGGCCTCTTCGGCTTCATGATCAATCCGCCGATCGCGCTCTACTACGTGCAGGGACTGAACCTGACTCCTGTGCACGGACACACCGCGCTGTTCGGCGTGTACGGCATGCTCGGCCTGGGACTTGATGCTCTTCTGTCTGCGAGCACTTCGTCCGGGACTGATGTGGAAAGATCGCCCGCTGTCGATCGCATTCTGGTCCATCAACATCGGCTTGGCTGCCATGGTCCTGTTCAGCATGCTCCCCATCGGACTGCATGCAGGCCTGGGCCTCGGTCGAATTCGGAACCTGGTACGCCCGGTCCTCCGAATTCATGCAGACACCGCTCGTCAACCGACTGCGCTGGATGCGGATGTTCGGCGACACACTCTTTGCCTTCGGAGCAATGGTTTTAGGTTGGTTCGTACTCGGATTGGTGACAGGCCATTCCTTCGACCGCGGTTCGAAGATCCTGAGAGAAGGCGAGTACACACCTCAGTTGAAAGACGAAGAGGAGCAGGAACTCGTACACCATGGCGACTAATAGAATCGCACTCTGAAAGCGAGCCATCCGAACTTCACGTGCGCGGCGTCGAGGCCTCACCTCGCCGCCGCGCGAACCACAGATACACCGGAATCCCCAAGAGAATCACGATCACACCCGCAATCGAATTCTTCAGATTGCTGACGAAAGTGTAATAAAGCAAAACTGCCGCGGTCCCGATGAACAACGCCGGCACAATTGGATAGCCGGTAGTCCGGTAAGGACGATTCACTTCCGGCTCACGCTTGCGGAAAACAAAAATCGTGCTAGCCGCCACCACATAGAAGAGCCACTCCGCAAAAATTGCGAGTGAGAACAATTCCCGGAACGCTCCTCCCACCAGCACCAGCACAATCGCTACCGCTCCCTGAATCACCAGGGCCAATCCCGGCGTGTGAAACTTTGGATGCACCTCGCCCAGGGCTTTGAACAGATATCCATCGCGCGCCACCGCGAACGGCACACGTCCGCCACTCATGATCGTTCCGTTCAGCGTCGCCAGCATCGAGACAATCATTCCAATCGATACCAGGGATACGCCCCACTTTCCCAGCGCAGCCTCACTCGCAGCCGCGGCCGGAACCGACGCTCCCGCAATTACGCTCGCCGGCAGCGCACGTTGAATCCCTGCATTCATCCCCATGTAAAGGACCGCGACCAGTCCCACGCCTGCGATCAGCGCAATCGGGATATTTCTCTCCGGACGTTGTACCTCTTCGCTCACCATGTTCAGGTCGTTCCATCCGTCGTAAGCCCAGAGCGCTGCCACAAGCGCAGCCATGAATCCCTCGATTCCTCCTCGAGCCCCGGCAAAGCTCGTCCCGAAATTGCTCCACGAACCCGAACTGGCTGAAAGGGCGACGAAGGCAATGCCGATGATCATTGCCACCTTCAGCACCGTGAATGCAAACTGAAAATTTCCCGCCTTGCGGACGCCGATGTAATTCAATCCGGTGATCAACACGTTCGCGGCAATCGCAAAAATATGACCGTAAGTGATGACCAGCACCCGGCTTGAAGTGACGGGAATGGCGCACAGCGTATCCGGCAAGAAACTGAACGCCGGGAACGTTCCCAAAACGCGTACCAACCCTGAGGTCACGCTGGCAATCGAAGCTGGCTTCGCAATGAGGAACCAGGTCCAGCCGTACAGGAACCCCGGCAACGGGCCGTACGCGTCGCGTATATAAACATATTCACCGCCGGAAAACGGGCGCACCGCGCCCAGTTCGGCGTAGGTCAACGCTCCGAAAAACGAAAGCAGTCCACCAACCACCCATGCCAGATAGACCAGCCTGGCCGAGCCGACTGCCTGCATCATCTCAGCCGGAACCAGAAATATTCCGCTGCCGATGATTGTGCCCGCCACAATCGAAACCGCATGCCAAACGTTCAGGCCGCGTACGAGTTCCGGACCCCGTCTATCAGCTGTTACCGCGGCGCCGCCCATTCGCCCTCCTCAGCCTGCACTTCGAACCGCAAAAAGAGTACGCAGAGACTAACACCAACCTCGCCGGAGCATGAGACCTTGGTCTCTATACGCCCCCTGCCGGATGGCGTAAGCTCGGTCCGCCTCTCCCCAAGGCGCTTGTTTGTCCGGCCACACATCTCTGCACAAGCGATACACAAGGACATCGCCATGCTTCCACTTCGTGTCCGTCTCTCCTTTCCTCGCGCCTTCGTTGCACTGATTCTTCTCGTTCTTTCGAGCGCCGCTATCGTCGCCGGTCAGGCGATCACCACCTATCACGTCGACAACAATCGGACCGGCTGGAACTCGCACGAAACTGTTCTGACCCCGGCCAATGTAGGCAGCACATCCTTTGCGATGCTGCACTCGGTCACGCTCAACGATCAGGTCGACGCGCAGCCCCTCTTCATTCCTTCCGTGAATGTCACCGCGGGCAGTCACAAAGGTCTGCACGACGTCGTTTACGTGGCCACCGAGGGCAACACAGTCTACGCGATCGATGCGAAAAGCGGCACCGTGCTCCTCAATCCTAATTTCGGAACTCCGGTCGCACGTCCTCTGGGATGCGGGAATAACGGTGCTAACGTCGGGATCAACTCCACCCCCGTAATCGATCTCAGCAGCAACACCTTGTACGTGATGATCTATACCCACGACGCAACCGGTCCTGCATACCGCTTGCACGCTCTCGATCTCGGCAGTCTCACCGACAAAGTCACGCCTCGATTGGTGGTTGCCTCCCACACCCTGCTCGACGGCTCCACATTCAATTTCAACGCAACGTATCAAAGACAACGTCCCGCTCTCCTTCTCGCTAATGGCACGGTTTATGCCGCATTTGGTAGCTTCTGTGACTTCTCTCCCAGTCTGTCTCGTGGCTGGTTGCTCGGATGGTCCACTGGTTCGTTAACGCCCCTGCCCGCAAATCAAGTGCTCGACACGCAGGCGACCTCGCCTAACAACTACTTCCTGTCCGCGATTTGGATGTCCGGCTACGGCCCTTCCACCGACGACGACGGCAACATTCTGTTCATCACGGGAAATTCCGATCCTTCGGGCACGACCTACGATGGCGTCAGCAACATCCAGGAAAGCGTGGTAAAAGTTTCTCCCAACCTCTCTACCGTTCTGGATTTATTCACTCCCAAGAATCAATCTGTCCTCGATCAGACCGACCAGGATTTCGGTTCCGGAGGAGTTCTCGTCCTGCCCAATCAGCCGGGCTCAAAGCCGCACATCGCAGTTGCGGCCGGCAAAGATGGAAATCTCTTCATGATGAATGAAGACTCTCTCGGAGGCTATTCGCCAACTGCCAACCATATTCTCGCCACCTATAAAGTGGGTGCGTGTTGGTGCGGGCAATCCTACTTCGTCGACCCCGCCGATGGAATCGGACGCGTCGTCACCAGCGGCGGCCGTTCGGTGTTCGTGTACAAAATCCAGACCACGTCCGCTCCAACGTTAACCAAAGTCTCGCAATCGACATCTCTGACCGCCACGGTGCAAGATCCCGGATTCTTTACCAGCATCTCCTCCAACGGAACCGCAAATCCGATCATCTGGGCGCTCTCCCGGCCCACCGGCGACGTCGGAAGGCCGATCTTCCTCTATGCGTTCAATCCTGAATCGGTCACCAACGGATCGATGAAGCAACTCGTCAGAATTCGAGCGGGGCTCTGGCCGAACATCGGAGGAAACTCCAACCTCGTTCCACTCGTCGCCAAGGGGCAGGTCTTTGTCGCGAGTAAGGGCCAACTACGGATCTTCGGAATCAAATCAGCGGCGAGCAAATAGCAGTTCGTTGCGCAACTGTTACGGACGAATCTCAATTGGAGTGCCGTTGCTCACGGCATTCCAGATTTCATCCATGTCATCGTCTGTCACTGCGCAGAGTAAGCCACTCAGAAGCCCAGTGAGGATCCCGATACGCACCGCTGGATTATAGCTAGCGTGTTTCGGCAAAGTGCTAGGCTGAAGAGGTGATGTTCACTACCGACAACCGTTCGTCCTGTTTGAAATTCCTCTCGAGCCGCAACGCACACGCTTCGAAGTCTCCGGATTCTGCTCCTGATCGTCACTCTCACCTGTGCCTCGGTCTTCTCCGCGGCCGCCAGTTGGACCGCCCAATCGCAACCTGCCCGCCTCGTCAATGGCGCGCCGGTCCTATTCGTCGTGAAGCCCGCCACCAAACTAGATTCTCTTTCCGGAACGTGGCTCGGGCATCAGATCACCTTCAGTTACAAAGCCTCGACGAAAAGCTGGTTCGCGCTGGCTGGAGTAAATTTCGAAACTAATCCCGGCAAGTATCCACTTCAACTGACAGGTCGGTCGTCTGCGACGAAGGCGCCAGTCTCTTTTCAGCACGCTTTCGCTGTCGCTGCGGCTTCGTACCCCAAAATCAAGGTCGAGCTCGCTGTCGAAAAGAAATTTACCGAGCCTGACCCAAAACAACAGGCGGAGATCGCTGAAGCTGGCAAGATCAAGCAAGACTTCCTGAGCCGCGTTACTCCGGAGCGTGAATGGAACGGCAACTTCACAGCTCCGGTCGATGCCGCCACCTCCGACGTCTATGGTTCACAACGAATCTTCAACGGCGTTGCGCAGCGCCCGCATTGGGGACTCGACTACCGCGTTCGCACTGGCACTCCCGTGATTGCCATGAACGAAGGCACGGTCCTGCTGGCGCGGTTCCTTTACTACGAAGGAAATTTTGTCGTCATCGACCACGGACAGGACTTGCTGACGCTCTACCTGCACCTCTCCGAATGCAAGGTGAAGGAAGGCGACAAAGTACAACGTGGACAGCTCATCGGATTGAGCGGCGGCACAGGACGTGCCACAGGACCACACCTCGACATCAGAGTGCGCTGGCAGGGTACTTACCTGGACCCGGCACGCCTTCTCCAGCTTCCACTTCCCTAGCAGGAAGCACTTGAACCGCGTCGATGGAACATTCAGAAAAAAAAGCCTGGAGCTAGGCTGCTCCGCCCGACATGTTTCCGTGCGGGCGTATTGAGCTATTGAGCTGGTTCTTCAGATCGAGATGCTTGATCAAGCGATGTAAATAGTTCGGATGCACGCCCAGAATTTTAGCGGCGTCCACATAGTTGCCTCGAGTTTGGGTGACAGCATCTATAATCAGTTGCTTCTTCAACTCCTTCACACTGGCGTGATATTTGCCTGCATGCATCCCTGCCGGGGAAGTCTGCTCCAGTAGCGATTCTGGCAAATCCTCCAGTTGCAACATATCGGACGCCCCCATCACCAGCGCCCGCTCCACCGCATTCTCGAGCTCTCGAACATTTCCGGGCCAATCGTAGTCCACCAGTGTTGCCATCGCCTCGCGCGACACCGGCTTGCTCTTCACTTTGCATCGCTTCGCATGCTTTTGGACAAAGTGCCGCGTCAGCATCGGAATGTCATCCCTCCGATCCCGTAACGACGGCATGGTTAATTTCACTACATTGAGCCGGAAGTACAAATCCTGTCGGAACTCTCCTTTGCGCACGGCTTCGGTCAGGTCCCGGTTCGTCGCCGCGATCAAGCGAACATCAATCTTGACCGGATGAGTCCCTCCAACGCGATCAAATTCTCTCTCCTGCAGAACGCGTAGCAACTTGACTTGAAGTGTAGGTGCGAGTTCCCCGATCTCGTCCAGGAAAACGACTCCGCCGTCTGCAACCTCCAGCCGCCCCTTCTTCAATCCAGTAGCGCCTGTGAACGCTCCGCGTTCGTGACCGAAAAGTTCGTTTTCCAGGAGTGATTCCGGAATCGCCGCGCAATTGATGGCAACAAATGGTTTACTGGAGCGGCGGCTGTTGCGGTGCAACGCACGCGCTGCCAACTCTTTGCCAGTACCGCTTTCACCCTCAATCAAGACAGTAGAATCGGCTGGCGCCACACGCGCGACGAACTGGAAAATATCCTTGATCTTCTTGCTCTCGCCGACCAAGCTTTGCTCTTGCCTGATCTCTGTCGTGAGCCGCTGATTTTCCTGCTCGAGCCACTGCAACCGCCGTGCATTGTCGAGCGCGACCGCCGAAATTCCAGCCACTGCCGCCGTGAGTTGCAGGTGATCCTCGCTGAAACGATTGGCGGCGTTGGTGCTGTCCAGATAAATGCATCCGATCGTTCGCTCAAAGACGCTCAAAGGGACGCATATCAGTGACCGCACATCGGCGATGACGAGGCTTTCTACGTCACGAAACTTGCCAGTGGACGGCACGTCCACGCCCAGAATTCCGATGTTCTCGTTCATCACCTGTCGGGCAATCGTTCGGCTGACTCGAACCAACTGTTGCTGGCCCGCCTGGCGGGTGCGTGCGTAGAGACAGTTGAAATCCTGTCCAGCCCCTTCCGACATCAGGATCGCCCCTCGGTTGGCTGGAACCACTTCAAAAATCAGATCCAGTATCTGCGCCTGAAGCTCTTCCAGATCTCGAATGGCGTGTACAACCCGGCTGATCTTGAGAAGCGCATTCAGGTTGCGCGCCACCCGCGACTCTTTAGGCAGCTCTGAAGACAGCCGTTCGGGCTGCAGATAAACCACTTCCTTGGGATAGAGAACCTTCGTCTCAGCCGTCGGCCGATTGTCATCAAATTCAACCCGGCTCGCCGGAAGCACGGGATCTTCCTCTTCTGTGAGGAACATGAACGTGGAATCGCCGGTGGCGATCTGATCACCGTGGCGAAGCCATTCTTCCTTCACGGGAATCCCGTTGACCAGAGTCCCGTTCCGGCTGGCCAGATCCTTGATCTGGAATCGACCATCCTCCGGACGGAACATGCAATGTTTTCGCGAAACCGAGGGGTCCACGACCGCTACGACGTTGGTTGCGTCACGCCCCAAAGTGGCTTCGCCATCAGGCAATGGAACGGTTGAATTTTTTGAGGGTCCCGCGATTACTAAAAGTCTCGGCCGCAATCTGATCTCCCGCTCACCGCAGATTTCTATCACAGCGCAGGCCCAACCACATGCTGCAACGTTTCGGTTTCCAATATCCGAACGGTTAGTCATGCTATCCGATCGGATAGCCTTTCTGTCTCCCTATCCTCGAAAGCCAGTTCCGGACATCAATCCCGCAACAGCTCTAAATCATTGCAGGACGATTGTTTAGAGTCGACCTTCCCTTCATGGAGAAGCGAATCCCACATTGGAACTGCACATGCACTCTACAAGACTGCGGATGCTCGGCAAAAGCGACGGGGGAAGCGCTTTCGAGAAGTCCTAGCCGGGATCGCTGGTCAGAGGCTCGGGGGACCCCCTCATCGAGCCCTGACCTTTTTTCTTGTCGACCATATCGCGGGACACTGCTCCAAAACCTAAGATCAATCCCGCCGATCTAGCCAGCCACTGCTTCTGCCGCCAACGTCTCCTCCGCTGCCACGGCAATACCGTCACGGTAACTCACGGTTCGTCCTGAAATCGCAGGAACTCGATCGCCCGGAACCAGGATTCCAACCAGGTTCAGCGGATCTGCCGCCGATAGCGTGATGGTCTCTCCGCCGAGAGGCTGATTTCTCATCGCTCGTAGAGACTCGACCGCAACCGGCAGCGCGAATTGCTCTCCGAGAAATCCGTCCACAAAACGGCCGCCGCGGATCTCCCCACGATCTTCTAGCCGCCGGAAAGCCATCAGCATTTCACGCCAGGGAGGCAAATTTGATTCCCTCGCCAGCAGATCTCGAATCACGATTCCGTAACGGCGCAGCAGCATCCAGCACGCTGCCTCGACCGCTCTCGGACGTTCCGCGACCGCATCTGCATTCAACAGAACCCACCGGCCGGCGTTGTGCCGTGGGCGGAGGCTTCGCCCCATCCCTGGTTCGCTCCGTCTCCGCGGATCGATCAGACACCTCAAGTTGTCAAAGCCATCGGCAGTCACCAGGCCCCCTGCCACCAACTCCCACAATGCCGTTTCAATCTCCGCCTTCAACTTTCCGGTTCCTCGCACAATGTCGGCGAAGAAAGATGCGCCGCGCTCCCCCAAAAGCTTCAGCACCATTAACGCGCCGCTGCTGAGCCCTCGTCCCCCATCCGACGGCGACTCCGCCGACCCATTGTCTCGATGATTTTCCACGAGGTGAGGATTGCGATGCAGGGCTAGCCAATCCGCCTCCTCCCTCACGAAGAAAGTGATCGGAGCGACGCTGGTTGGAATCACTCGCCGCTGTCGGGGCGCCCCGGAATCGTTTGTGCCTCCTGAATCCAACGTCGCGGGATGCGGCGAAAGCCGTCCCCACCCCAGCGCTCCGGTCAGACAAAGCTGGTCGAGCCACTGCGGGTCGTAATCGACGATACGTCGTGCCAGAACGCGTCGTTCCCATGCGCTGGCCGGAATTTCAAACCCCTGGAGCTGCTGTACGACTTCCAGCGTCCCACGCTGCCCGGAAACCTGCGAACCCGGCGCTACGTGTTGCCATTTCATCAGCCAGCGCATGAAAGTGGCGGCGCTGACCGGCTCAATCTGCCTCCGCAACATCCCCACCGTCAGGCGGTGAATCCGGGCCAACAGCCGCCGCTCGCACCACTCGGTCTCAGCCTCCTGTGTCCCACTTTGCGCGGGCACTTCAGTCCGCACGCTTGTACTGCCAACAAACTTTCCACGCAGAACGGTTCCGCTAGCCTCCATTCGAAGCAGAGCCTTCTCGATATCAGAAGCGGCCAGTCCCAAAGCAGCTCCGAGCTGCGAAGGGGTCGTCGGCCCGATATGTGACATCCATCCGGTAACAAGAGTCAGCAAATCGTCATCGCGAGAAACGTCTCCGGATTCAACGTCCGCAAGCTCGTGCTCGAACGAAGCCGCAGGAAAAAGCGAGCAGAAGCTCCGAGCGCGCTCGGCCGCGACCCAGTAGCGCCGGCGTCCTGCGGGCGTCTCGGCCTCAGCCCAAACACCAACCCCAGCTCTTCCCTGTCGCACAAGCTGATCGAAAAACAATCTCCACCTGCCGCCGCCCATCTGGAGACCGCTGTCCAGCGAAGATCGACCTAAGTCGGTCGCTTCCAAGTCCTCTGGCAGCGCCACCAATGTATGCAACACATCATGCAGCTCGTCCGCGTCGCGCACATCCGGCCACGCCTCTTCCCGAACCTTCGCGATAGCATCCGGATCAAGCTTTCCCACCTCTTCCAGCACCGACTCAGGCAGCATCCGCCGCATTTCCACGGCTCGAGCCCGCCGTTCTTCCAGCGGTGCATCATCCAGATATGCATACGGATTCGCATTCAGAATCTCGTGCGAAAACTGCGACGGCACAGGAGTATCCACCGCCAGCACTCGTATCTCTCCCGACGCCATGCCGCGAAGCAGCGCCTTCAAGCCTTCGATATCCATCGCCTCGGTGAGCACATCCTTCATCACTTCGCCGACCAGTGGATGGTCTGGAATCTGTCGCTCGCCTTCAATGTTTTCGAAGCACGCCGCCGCATCGGGAAACACAGACGCCAGCAAATCGTCCGACCGGATGCGTTGTATCTGTGGCGGAACCTTCTTGCCGTTCTGAAAACGCAATAGTGCAAGAGCCCGGCTTGCGTCCCACCGCCAGCGCGTTCCGAAGATCGGAGAATCAAGAGCCGCTTGCTCCAGAATCGGCTGCACCGAATCGGCTTGCAGGAAATGAAAAACATCCCCGAGCGGAAAACTATGTTGCTCGGCCAGCGCGATATTCAACCCGTTATCGGTCGCTGCTGCCTGCAATTCAAAATTGAAGCCGCGGCAGAAGCGTTTCCGCAGAGACAATCCCCAGGCCTTGTTGATCCTTCCGCCGAATGGCGCGTGAATCACCAACTGCATCCCGCCGCCTTCATCGAAGAATCGTTCGGCGATCACCGTGGTCTGCGTCGGCACATCACCCAGCACAGCGCGACCCTGCAGGATGTATTCAACCGACTGCTCGGCTCCTGAATCGTCAAGTCCGCACTCCTCTTTAAGCCACGAAATAGCGGCGGCTACTTCCGGCTGCGTCGCCGAAAATTCAACGGGAGACGTTCCAGGCAGCAGTTCGCTGATCTTCTCTCGAAGTTTTCCCACATATTCAGAAAGTTCCTGCGTGCGCGCGGGCGCTTCCCCTCGCCAGAAAGGAACACTCGGAGGCGCTCCGTGCGCATCCTGCACCAGCATTCGCCCCGAATGCGTCTCGACGCGATGAATCAGCCAAGACGTATTCCCCAGCAGCATGATGTCGCCACGATTGCTCTCGACGGCAAAGTCTTCATCGACGGTTCCGACCACCACCTGATCAGGCTCTGCGACCACCGTGTAGAGCGCATTGTCGGGGATCGCCCCACCGCTCGTAATGGCTGCCAACCGCGCACCTCGCCGGGCCCGTAGTTTCTTGTTAACCCGGTCGCGATGAATGTAGGCTCCATACCGTCCTCGCTTCGCCGCAATCCCTTCCGACAACATCTCCAGAATCGAATCGAACGTCTTCCGTTTCAAATCGCGATACGGATAAGCCCGCCGCACCAGCGCAAACAACTCATCCTCATCCCAACCGCCGTCGCCACCCAAGCTGTCAGTCCCGCCGCCAGCACCGGCGTTTTCGTCGGCTGTAACGCTGCCATCCTGACCGTACTCCGTCCCAAAAGGTGCCCCGGTCCGGCCCCCACTCGCAGCACAAGCCGCCACGATCTGCTGCGCCAGCACATCGAGCGGAGCCTCCGGAATCATCAACCGATCCAGATCTCCCGCCTTAATCGCCTGCGCCAGAGCCGCGCACTCGATCAAGTCATCCCGGGTAGTCGCGAAGAATCGCCCCTTCGGCACGGCGCCGCGCCAGTGCCCCGACCGGCCAACCCGCTGCAGCGCCACCGCAATCGAGCGCGGAGAATTAATCTGCACCGCCAGATCCACGAAACCAACATCAATTCCAAGCTCCAGCGACGCCGTGGCTACCAGCACCCGAACGCGGCCTTCCTTCAACTTCGTCTCCGCCGTCAGCCTCAACTTTCTCGATAAACTCCCGTGATGGGCCGCGACATTTTCTTCCCCAATCCGCCCGCCCAACTCATGCGCGATCCGCTCCGCCATCCTCCGCGTATTCACGAACACCAGCGTCGATCGATGCTGGTTCACCAACTCGACCAGCCGGTCGTAGATCGCATCCCACATCTCGTTCGAAGCCACCGGCCCCAGCGGCATCGGAGGAACCTCCACCGCCAGATCAATCTTCCGCTTATGCCCGACATTCACGATGACTGCGTCGTCGGCAGAAGCGTCCTCGCGGCCCGTCGTGAGGCCGTCTCGATCTCGTGTTCCAGTCAGAAACCGCGCGATTTCCTCAATCGGCTTCTGTGTTGCCGACAACCCAATCCTCACCGGACGCCGATAGGTCAGCGCATCCAGTCGCTCCAACGAGAGAGCCAGGTGCGCTCCGCGCTTGTCATCGGCCACGGCATGGATTTCATCCACAATGACCGTCTCGACATCCCGCAGGATTGCCCGGCTCTTGTCTGCGGTCAGCAAAATGTATAACGACTCCGGCGTCGTCACCAGAATGTGCGGCGGCCGCTTCAGCATCGCCCGGCGTTCGTGCATCAGCGTGTCGCCGGTGCGCACGGCCGTACGGATCTCGGGCATCAAAAGCCCGCGCGCCCCGGCAAGCGCCAGAATCTCTCCCAGGGGAAGTTCCAGATTTTTCTGGATGTCATTCCCCAGGGCCTTCAACGGGGAGACATACAGCACCTCGGTCCGATCGGCGAGTTGCCCAGCCAGCGCCTTACGAACAAGTTGATCGATGCAGGCCAAAAATGCAGCCAGAGTTTTGCCCGATCCTGTCGGCGCTGAAATAAGAGTGGTTCGCCCCGCAAGGATGTGTGGCCACCCCTGCTCCTGTGGCTCTGTTGGAGTACCGAATCGAGACACAAACCATTCGGCTACGAGGGGATGTGCCCAGGCGGTAGACTGAGGCATCGACTGCATCGGGACATTCTAATCCGAAATTACATCTTCGCCAAATGTTCGCTTGGAAAAGGCGGTAAGGACGCACTTCGTAAACCTTTGTGCCCTATTTATCAGATCACAATCGAAGCCGCGCGAAAATGTCGTACGGGCTCCCGATCTGCATGAAATAACCTTCCGCCCGTTTCACTCCCATCTGGTACCCGCGAAAGGCCGCGACCGTGTCCTGCAACTCGTAATAGCGATCGGGAGTCTGGCTGGCGTGCGCATAGCACGCCGCCCGCTTCGTCTCCGCCACGTCGGAGAAGTCGACGTAATGCGTGGGTGCCGGAAACGGATTCGTGTCCTCTCCGTCCGACACCTCGTAGTAGTACAAAGCGAACTTGTGCTTCAGTTGTTTCCACGCTTCGTACGTTAAGTTCGCAATCGCACGGTGGTCCGGATGATTGTCCACCATCCATTGCGTGAACACCGCATCCGGATTTTCCGTCTCAATGATTTTCTGAAATTCCTGATAATGCGCATTGTCGACAATCGCATGTCCGTTCGCCTGGTTGGCATACGCCGGACGAGCCTTCAATATCTCGCAGGCCTTCTTCGCCTCTGAAGTGCGAATCTTGCCGGATGTTTCCCACGCGCCGTCATTCAGATAAAGCAGCACCACGTCGTGACCGAGCGAGGTCAATCTCGCGACTGTCCCGCCGCATCCATACTCCGGATCTCCCGGATGTCCCCCGGTCACAACAATCTTGCTCTTGGCCGACGTCTGCGAACTCGGCGAGTTCTGCGCGCCGGCAAGTGCTGTCACACCGGCTATCATTCCCGCGCCCTTCATCATTTGTCTTCGATTCATTTGGCACTCCTCTGAGCATGGTTTCTCAGTGTAAGGGACACCTCCACTTCCTGCGACTTCGCAATTCATCCCAGCCGCTTCAACTCTCACGCTCTCTCGATGATAGAATTCCCAATCCATTTCGATCCCGGGAGCACACATTTGATCTTCCTGCGTTCGCTGGCCACTTACCTTCTCCTGTTCTCTTTCACCTCTTACGTGACGGCACAATCACCGGCCGGGCAAAATCCCGCGGCCGCGCCGGGAGGCCCTGCAGGGCCGTTGCTCGGTTACACATCGCAGAGTTCCGCGTCCGAGCGAGAGTTGGAAAAGAAATTTCAAAATGGAATACAGGCGGCGAATATTCGCGAAAACATGCGTCGGTTGAGTGCGCGTCCACACCACGTTGGCTCGCCCTACGACAAAGACAATGCCGAGTGGATGCTCTCCCGCTTCAAAGAGTGGGGATATGACGCTCACATCGAAAATTTCGATGTGCTCTTCCCTACGCCAAAAGAGCGCGTTCTCGAGTTGCTCTCGCCAAAGCCGTACAAGGCCAAGCTGCAAGAACCCGTCCTCGCAATCGATCCCACATCCAATCAGACCTCCGAACAACTTCCCACTTACAACGCCTACTCTGCAGATGGGGACGTTACTGGTCCGCTCGTCTACGTCAACTTCGGCAATCGCGAAGACTATGAAGAGCTCGATCGCATGGGCGTTTCGGTCAAAGGCGCCATCGTAATCGCTCGATACGGTTCTGGATGGCGCGGCGTCAAGCCCAAGGTCGCCGCAGAGCATGGCGCACTCGGCTGCATTATCTATTCCGATCCGCGCGGCGACGGCTACTTCTTCGGAGATGATTTCCCTACCGGTGGCTGGCGCTCTCGCGACAGTGTGCAGCGCGGCAGCGTTATGGATACCGATTACCCGGGCGATCCTCTTACGCCCGGTGTCGGAGCCACATCCGACGCGAAGCGTCTCGCCGTGAAAGACGCCAAGACGATAACTAAGATTCCCGTGCTGCCGATCTCCTACGCGGACGCGCAGCCTTTCCTCTCCGCATTGCAAGGCCAAATCGCTCCTGAGCCCTGGCGGGGCAATCTCCCCCTCACATATCACCTCGGACCTGGTCCCGCCCGCGTGCACCTTAAAGTCACCTCCCACTGGGACACAAAACCGCTCTACGACGTGATCGCTACTTTGCCCGGCTCCGCGCCCGACCAATGGGTCGTACGCGGAAATCATCACGACGCGTGGGTAAATGGTGCTGACGATCCCATCGCTGGCATGGCTCCCGAACTTGAAGAGGCACGCATGCTCGGCGAGTTACACAAACAAGGATGGACTCCGAAGCGCACCATCATCTACTGCGCGTGGGACGGCGAAGAGCCAGGTCTTCTCGGGTCTGTCGAATGGGTCGAGACCCACGTCGAAGATTTGAAAAAGCATGCGGTCCTCTATCTCAACACCGATGGCAACGAACGAGGATTCTTCGGAGCGGGTGGAACACAAGACCTTCAGCCGATGATCAGCGCGGTCGCACGCGACATCAACGATCCTGAGAAAAATATCTCGGTCTTCGACAGGGCTCACCTGCGCGCCATTTCGCATGCGAAAGATGCGGATGAACGCGGCAAGGTCCGCAAGCTCTCCGACCTTCGCGTCGACGCGCTCGGGGACGGTTCGGACTACACCGCCTTTCAGGACTTTGCCGGCATCCCTTCGCTGGACATCGGATTTGGTGGCGAAGACGAAGGCGATCAGTATCACTCCATCTACGACGATTTTTACTGGTACACGCATTTCTCCGACGGAGACTTTGTCTACGGACGCGCACTCGCGCAGACCGCAGGCACTGCCATCATCCGAGTCGCAAACGCGGACCTCCTTCCCTACGACTACGCTCCCCAGGCAGAGGCGATTTCAAAATATGAGTCGGATCTCGAAAAACTTCTGAAAGACAAACAGGACGAATTCACCGAACGAAATCTCGAACTGCAGGAAGGCGTCTTCAGCGCGATCGCCGATCCCCACAAAACAATGTTGCCACCACCCGTCGAAGCGGTTCCTCCATACATGAACTTCGCGCCAATGAAGAACTCGCTGGAACTGATGAAGAAAAGTGCGGAGCGGTACGGCAAGGCTCTAACAAAATTCCGCAGCAACACCGCGCCGCTCTCTCCCCAGGCGCTCGATAAAGTCAACGCCGACCTGCTCGAAATCTCGCGCCTGTTCTTAAACGAAAAAGGCCTGCCCGAACGGCCGTGGTTCAAGAATCAGATCTACGCTCCCGGAGCCTACACGGGATACGGCGCGAAACCAGTAGCCGCTGTCCGCGAATATATGGACGAAAAAAAGTGGACGGAAGCAGACGCTCAAATCCCCATGGTCGCCCAAGTCCTCGAAAAAATCTCGGCAGGCATAAACAAAGCCTCCGAAGACCTGGAAGCAGCAGTAACCACCAAACCGTAGCTCTTTGCTTGTATAGGGGCAGACGCATTCGTCCGCCCCGCGGAGCAAAGCGTCGCGTGCCAAGGCATCAATCTTCAGCGAACTTTTCCCACAAAAGGCCGCACACGTTGCCGAAAAGTGCGAGTCCCCTTCCTCAGGAATAGATTTGTTGCACAAGGGTGCCCATCCTTAACTCTCGCCGTCTTTTTGGGGAGATCGAGGGTGGGGCTTTGAATCCCACCCCTGAGATGGCATCCCGCACAATGCTAGAATCCCGCCGATGCCCAAACTCTCCGCCCAAGCTCGCGCCCGAAAGATCAAACTCCTGCTGTTCGACGTAGATGGCGTCCTCACCGACGGCAAGCTCTTCATCTTCCCCGCTCCATCCGGAACGCAGCAAAGCGTGCTCGAGCAATCCGCGAAGCACGGCGGCCAGGGAGGCTTCGGCCTGCACAGTCAATCCCTCATCGAAGCCAAGGGATTCCACGCGCACGACGGGACCTCCATCTCTCTTGCTCGTCTGGCGGGAATCCGCACCGGACTGATCACAAAACGTATCTCTGAAACCGTAGCCCTGCGGGCGCGCGATCTGAAGCTCGAATTCGTCCGTCAGGGAATCCAGGACAAGCGCACCGCCTTCGAAGAGATCGTTAAAGAGGCGGGCCTGAAGTTGGACGAGGCCGCCTTCGTCGGCGATGACGTCATCGACCTGCCTGCCATGCGCGCAGGCGGACTTTCGATCGCGGTGAAAAACGCCCGCGCCGAGGTTAAAAAGGAAGCGCACTACATCACCCCCAATGCGGGAGGCGAAGGCGCCCTCCGTGACGCGGTCGAATTCATCCTGAAGGCGCAGGGAAAGTGGAAAAAGATCGTAGAAGCCTACATTGGCGAACGCAGCCCAACAGTTCAATGAGAAGGACTTGCTTGCCGGAAGCGAGGCGCTAAAAGCCAGAAGCCAGAAGCTAGGAGCTAAAAGGCTAATAGCCAATAGCTAAAGGCTGGAGTAAAAAACCCATCGGATGCTTGCTTGGGGCGTGCTCGGGTCAGCATCCGATGGGCTACCGTTTCTCCTTACTCACCCTGTTGTTTTCAGGAGTATGTGGACAGATTAAACACCCTTCCGCGACGAAGTTCCGTCTATTTTTGTAAAGCTTTGTAAAACCCATCCACCATCGCGAGAGCTTTACAAAAACAATTGTCTAATCAACAAATTCATGGCGCTGCGAAGATTGATTTTCACTTCAACGCGTACAAATTTCCATCCGTACTCCCCACAAACACCGTGCGATTCACTACCACTGGCGAGGAGACGATCGCTCCCATACTCAACATGGTGTTCAGCCCTGAAACCATGTCATCGTAAAAATCTGAGCGATAGATCAATTCAGTGTTGGGGATGCCGTCGGCCTTTGTATATTTCGGACCGAACTCTTTCATTCCGTCTGTCTCAAAATTCCACTTGGTCGTAAGGCTAGCCAGGTCGACGGCCATCAAACGCCCCTGCGTCGATCCGACATACAGCATTCCTCCCGCAATCGCCGGAGACGAGTACATGAACCAGTGATTGGTCTTCATCGAATGTTGCATCGTGCCCGATTTTGCGTCGAGCGCAAATAGCGTGCTCGAGTCCGAGGTTACGAAATACACGCTTCCGTCTTTTACTGCCGGAGACGACACCACCCATGAACCATTCGTCGGATACTCCCACTTCTTCTGGCCGGTCTTCTCATCGAGCGCGTACAGATGAGAGTCGCGGCACCCAAAATAAACAACTCCATCTGCTACCGATGCCGACGACTGAATGCCGATCTGGTTGTAGATCTCCGGATCCTCGCCAGTTTTGAATCGCCAACGTTCCTTTCCGCTCGTCGCATCCAGCGCGTAGAAATAACTGTCCCAACTGCCAACGAACAATGTACCTCCATCAATCGCTGGGGACGCGTGTACGATGTCACCTGTTTTGAACTTCCAGTTCAGTGCTCCGGATTGCGCGTTCAAGGAATAAATATTTCCGTCCCCGCTACCGAAAAACACGCCGCCGTTCCATACCACCGGCGATGAGAGATATACGTCAAAAGGGTCCGGCATCGTCTCACTGGTTGGCTGCACACCGTGCAAGTGCTTTCCGGCAAATCGTCGCTCACCATCGGTTTTGAATTTCCATTTCAACTGCCCATCCGCAGTTCCCGCGGCATAAACATTTCCGTCATACGCCGTGAAGTAAACCACTCCATCTGAAACTGCGGGAGAAGAAACAACACGACTCTTCACATCCAACTTCCATTTCTGCTGGCCTGACTCCGCGTCAACTGCATACATGTTTCCGTCCGTGCTCCCGACGTAAACTGATCCTCCTGAAACAGCCGCAGACCCGATGACCATTCCGTTGGTGTGGAATTTCCATTTCAGCCCACCAAAACTTGTAATGCCGGCCGCCGAGTAGACACCTGTGTGTTGAGCGTTTCCTCGAAACGTCGGCGCATCTTGCCCGTAGATCACTGGAGACCAAGCAACCAGAAAAATCATCCATTGAAAGATTGACAAACGAGAGACAAGAGAACGAAGGGCAGCAGAGCTTTGCATTGTGAGTAATTTACCTCGCCACATAACGACGCCCAAGACCGTGAACAGTGAGACCCAAAGGGACGAACAGAGATTAGAGATTAAAGACAGAAGAAATTAGGAAGAGTACCGCCGGTTGTGGCGGGGGCATCTTGCCGCCCCCGCAGACAGAAAGGAAAGATGCTGGAAGAGTTCTGAACAGTTTTGGAAGAAGACCCCGACCCTACTCAGGCAACGTCGGTATCTTCGACGATACCAACTCCGTAAACCGCTTGTCCTTCCGCAACTCGGCGAATTCAGAGTCCTTGTATACGTTCTTGAAGTCTTTGTAACCTTCTTCCATCGCCTTTCTCAGGTACTCAAGCGACCGGTCCGAGAATCCCATCTTCGCGTACAGCTTCGCCACGGTGTAGTCGTAGTGAGCACGATCCTCAGGACTAGGCAGCTGCGCCTGCACGCCACCTCGCGACGTCCGCTCGAACACGTTCGGATCAATCTCCACCGCTTTCTGGTAAGCCACAACCGCCGGCTCGAACTCCTTCTTCGAGAACAGCGCCGCGCCCAGGTTGCTGTAAAACGAGGCCGAAGTGGCATCGATCGCGATGGCGCGCCGGTATTGCTTCACGGCCGGTCCATACCTGCGCTGTTCGTAGAGGACGACACCCAGGTTGTTGTAAGCATCCGCGAACTGCTTGTTCGCCTTGATGGCTTGATCGAAGGACTTTTTCGCCTCGCGATAGCGCTGCATCATCAGTTCCGTGATCCCGACCTTATTCAGCAAGCTGGCGGAATGCGGCTGCTTTTCCAGCGCCGCGCGATAATAATCAAGCGCATCCAGATACAACTTCTCAGCGCGAAGCTGGTCGGCGCGCATCTCCAGATCGGCGACCGTAGCGTCATTCGCAGGCGGATCAATGCTCCGAATCAGTGGCGGCTTGATTTGAACTTGTTGAGCCTGAGAGGCGGCGGAAAACGTAGTGAAACCGAAGGTTAAGAGCGAAGCGGTGACAAGGAGACGTTTCGGGAAGAATGCCACGGTACACCCCCCAAGTGCTAGCGGCCTTATTCTGGCACAGTTTTGGACGGTCGGCGACGATTTTCGGTAACCTGGGCTGACGCCATTTTCGTGCGTCTCGTATCGGAACGCCGAGCGCCGGACGCCCAGCGCCTATTGATGCGGCGCTTCCTGGCTACCCTCTGACGGTGGTTTCGACTGCGGAGCGGAGCCCTTTTCGTCCTTGAACATTCCTGCAATCTTTCCGAAGAACCCCTTCTTTTTCTTAGGTTCCTGGGGATTATTCGGGTCCGGTTGGGCGTTTGCCTCCTGGGGCGGAGGCTGTACTACGGGCGTCTTATCCCCTCCGAATAGCCGGGAGAAGAATCCCTTCATTCCCGCCTGCTCGTCGCATGTATCGCGGGGCTCCGTGCCAGCCACAAACGCCGACACATAGTCGTCCGTGCAATTGGGGGTTGCCAGCCGGTTCGTAGCCTTGTCCAGTTGCACGTCCACGACACCGGACGGCTGAGAAAACGGCTTCATATCGGAATACTGCGACAGCGCGGAGGCCCGCTTCATGAACTCGGTCCAGATCGGCGCGGCCGTCTGCGCCCCGCTCAACCGCAGGTCGCTGTAGTCGTCATATCCAACCCAAACAATGCACAGCAGATTCGAGGTATATCCGGCGAACCACCCATCGTGCGAACTGCCTGTCTTCCCTGCCGCCGGCGGCGTGAATCCGCGCAACCGGACCGCCGTATATCCCAACCCGTTATTGATTACGCCCTCCATCATGTTCGTCATGACATAGGCGATCCGCGGGTCCATTACCTGCTTCCGGTCGGTTGTGTAGTTCGCAATGACGTCGCCCTTGCCATTCCGCACGGAACGCAACAGGCTCGGCGAAATCTTCTCCCCATTATTCGAGAAAGATGTGTACGCCCCGGCCATGTCTAAAGGGGACGCATCGTACGATCCCAACGCCATCGCCGGAGTCGCCTTCACTGAGACGATTCCCGCCGACTTCGCGAGATCCGCGACTTTGTCATAACCCACTTCTTCCGCCACCTTCACCGTCGCATTGTTCAGCGACATAGCCAGCGCGTAACGAAGGGTCACATCGCCGTGATATTCCTCTTTGTAATTTCGCGGCTCGTAGATCTGGTCGCCATACGCGAAACTGGTCGGCGCGTCGGTCACCGTCGACGCCGGAGTGATCACTGTCTGCGATCCGTCGAGCGCCGTATTCATGGCGGCGGCATAGACGAACGGCTTGAAGATGGATCCGGTCGGCCTCTTCGCTACCGCATGATTCAGCTGGCTGAATCCGTAGTCCCGCCCGCCAACCAAGGCGAGCACCGCCCCGGTATGCGGATCAATTGCTACCATCGCAACCTGGGCCTGCGGCCCCGGCAACACCTTCGTCTCATACTTCTTGCCGACCTTCACCTTCTTGGTCCGCAGCTTTTTCACCTGGTCATCAACCAGCTTGATCCCCGCCTCTACCGCCTGCGCCGCTACCTTCTGCAAATCCGGATCGAGAGTCGTGTAGATGCGATAAGCCGAGTCGTTCAGGTCTGTCTCGCTGAACTTGCTGGTCAATGTGTCACGCACCATGTCGACAAAATAGGGCGCGTCGCTGGACTCGACGTTCGGCGGAGCCAGCTTCAACGGAGTCGCTTTCGCCTTATCGTCCTGCTCCTTGGTGATCGCGTGCGTCTCGACCATCGCATCGAGCACCAGATTCCGCCGTTCCAGAGCGCGCTCCGGATGCCGGTAAGGTGACAGCCGGCTCGGCCCCTGGATGATCCCCGCCAGCAGCGCCGCTTCCGGCAGCGCAATGTCCTTGAGGTCCTTATTGAAATAAGACCGCGAAGCCTCGGCGAAGCCGCTGATCCCGAACGATCCGCGCTGTCCCAGGTTCACCCAGTTCGCATAAAACTCGAATATTTGCTGCTTGGAAAACTTCTGTTCCAGCTCTTCGGCGATCAGCATCTCCGTCAACTTCCGCTTGATCGCTTTCTCCGGCGTGAGAAAGAATCCGCGTGCCAGTTGCTGGGTCAGCGTAGACCCGCCCTGTGCCCGCCTCTGGTGGACTACGTCCTCCCATACCGCCTCAAGAGTCCGGCCGAAGTTGATCCCGCTGTGCTCGAAGAATCGTCGATCCTCGATCGCCAGCACCGCCTGCACCATCACCGGAGGGATATCGTTGTACTTCACCACCTGCCGCTTCGACCGCTGCTCCGCGTCGAACAGTGCCGTCACCAGCTGCGGCTCCAGTTCGTATGCCGAAAGCTCCGTACCGCGGCTCGTGATCCGGCTGACCTGGCCATCCCCAATCGTGATGCGCGCCGGCTCGGGGCTGTGATACGACTCCGTTCCCGGTGTGATCTCGATTCCACCATTGCCCAGGTGGAAAGTCCCAAGTTTTGACTCGCCTTCCCGCTCCGAATAGCCCGCCCGACGCAAGTCTGCCGCAATCTCACGCCCTTCAATCTTCTGCCCTTCGCGTATCACCCGGGGCAGGGCGTAAATCTTTGCGGAGTTCGCGAACACCGGCGTCCGGAATCGCTTCTCGATGATCCGGTCGTACTTGATGTAGTAGTAGGAAAAGAAGGCGGTTACGGACACTGCGAGGATCAGGAATACGAGCAGCGCCGCCCGCATCAGCGGATCCCGCGGCAGCCAGCGCGGGCCAGTGCTCGATGGCTCTCCACTAGCTTTCGGAATCCTGATCTTGATGGTCACAGTCTGGGCGCTCTCGATGATGTTAACTGTTTTGGCAGATTACGCCCCTGGAATGCTGTTTACTCTCAGACGTCTGGGAGCACAAAAAGGTTTTCAAGTCGCTGTTTTTGCTCAGATAAGGAACTCTCCGCTCCCCGCACAGGCAACGCCTCGTGCGCAGACCAACAGGTTTTTCTATTGTACCTCTCCCCTAAGAAACAAGAAGAGACCCGCACTGAATGCGGGTCTCTAAGCTGTTAACACCTCAAACACACTTAACTCCGCCCTAGTTCGTAACGGCAAACGCGAATGGGCTGGCAGTCAAATCGGCTCCATGAGTCAGTGCGCCTGTCGTTGGGCTGGCCACCAAGGCAGTCATCTGCGCGCCGCTAGTTGCACAAATCATAGCCAAGCCCGCCGGATCAAACTGGCACTGAGTCGAAACCGGGAGCGAACTGAACGGCGATCCGGAAAGACTCGTTAACGATCCCGTGGTCGTATCGATCTGGAATCCTTCGAGCGGAGCCAGGGTAGAGCCAGAAATCTCGGGCATGTATAAAAACTTGCCATTCGGCGAGATCGTCACGTCATAAGGCGCCGCCGCGGTCACAAATGGCGAGCCAGCCACCGGAGTAGGTACGCCAGTAATTGAATTGATAGAGTAAACGTAGACGTGATTATCCGTAGCCGAACCGCCCTGATCCTGGATTTCCTGAACTCCTACCAGGAATTCCCCGGTGGGCGTGGCTCGAACCTGCGCGATTGACAGGTTGAAAGGAGAACCGCTGAGTTGCGTCAAGGCTCCGGTCGTCTGGTTGATCGCAAATCCGGCTACTCCACTCGAGGGCGACAGCTGACCAACATACAGAAACTTGCCGCTCGCATCGACCGTCATGATGTCAGCCGCTATGAATCCCGTGGTATACGGTGAGCCTGCGGTCTCGGTCAGAGCCCCGGTTTTCTGGTCAATCTGGAATACCCAGATGTCGTTCGTCGCCTCGCTGCCTACGAATAAGAATCGGCCTTTCGGATCGCTCCATGCCCCGTCCGTTGTGCCTCCTCCACTGGTCAGGAAAGGACTGCCAGGAATTGCCGTGAGGGCGCCCGTAGAACGGGTGATACTGAATCCCTGAATCGTGTTATCTCCCATCGGGAGGTACACAAACTGCTTATTCACGATCGTCATGTTGTCGGCAAAGCCCGACGGGATAGTCGGCGAAGTGTAGCCTGCCAGGTTGGCAAACGTTGATCCGCCGAACCCCGCGCCCTCAAGGGTTGTTCCGCTCAAGAAATAGGTCAACACTGAAGAATTTGCGGCAGAAATGGTCGTGCCTGAGCCTGTGCCAGATCCAATTCCGGATCCTGAAGGCGAGCACGTGGAACTACCGAAGGTGATGCCGCAGGTGTAGTGACCGCCGCAACCGCTCAGCCACATCGTACCCACAAACACTGCTGCACCAAGAAGGGCTCGAAGACGCAATGCCATTGAACTTCCTCCACCGGACGATTCTTTTGCTGGATCCGGATCTCTCTTAAATCCAGACGCGGCAGATTCTTAACAAGACGATTTCCCACGGCGATGGTAGGTCTGGCGCAACAGGGTGACAAGATTACCAATGTCATAGCGTCAACTAACGGACTGAGTTTTCTCCCCTGTCCTTGCGATCTCTTGTCATGAGCGAAAAAAGAAACGCGCGCCCCGAAGGCGCGCGTTCTCGACACAGCAAATCTTAAGTTTGTGACTTCTGTTGCTATCTTCCTAAGTTGCCGCTCGAAGGCTTGAAATGCAGAGTGAGGTCATAACCCGGAAGGTTCACGGGCACAGTGTAGTCCGCAGCCACATACACTGCGGGAGCTCCGGGCGTTCCGATCCTCTGCACCGTCACCTGTTCGGGAACCAGAGTAATCGAGTGCTCTTGCGCCCTTTTCACGACAGATTCAAGCAGTTGCTGGTCCGTCGTATGCGGATTCGATCCGCCCACCATTGCGATATCGCGCAGATCATCCTGGAATGAGTAGTTCGTCAATTCCGGAGGAATAATCTGGAATCCGCAATAGACCGCGGCCACGATTGCCAGAAATCCGATCAGTGCCTTGAATGTTCCCATGTCCCGTATCCGCCCAACGGGACAGGCATACCCTCACCTTGTCCGGCCGAGCAACCCTTGAAAATGTTCGACGATCGCGGAAATCGTAACATCCCGCATTTCCCGAGTCGAACGTAAAACGACTTCCACGGTACCTTCGGTAACCTTCTTCCCGACCGTGATTCTAAAGGGGATGCCCACCAGGTCCGCATCCTTGAACTTCACTCCCGGCCGCTCGTCCCTGTCGTCGAGCACGACATCAAATCCTGCGGCCTCCAGCTTCTTCGCAATATCCTCGGCAGCATTCTTGACCGCTTCGTCTTTTACATTCACGGGCGCGACGACAACTTCAAAAGGAGCGATTGCCGGAGGCAGCCAGAATCCATTCTCATCATTCCCCTGCTCGACGGCAGCAGTCAGAATGCGTTCAATGCCGATTCCGTAGCAGCCCATGATCGGCATCACTTCCTTGCCGTTCTTGTCGAGCACCCGCGCCCCCATCGCTTCCGAATACCGGTAGCCAAGTTTGAAAATGTGCCCGATCTCTACCGCGGTATCAATCCGCAGCGGCTTGCCGCAATTCGGACATGCCTCGCCCGCCGTCACCGCGCGCAAATCCGCATACGCCGACGGGATAAAGTTCTTCCCGGGCGTGAGATTTTTCAGGTGATAGTCCTCTTTATTCGCGCCAGCGATCAAATTCGTCCGTCCCTCCAGTGCCGTGTCGACCAGCAACACCGGCTTGACCGCGAGCTTCGAGAGATCCGGAGCCCACTCGATGCCGATCGGACCGAGATAGCCTGCCGGAGACTTGAACAACGCCTTGATCTCGCCTTCGTCCATCGGACGAGTCGCAGCCCCCACGGCCGTGTTGAACTTGGCCTCGTTCATTTGATGATCGCCTCGCATCAACACCACAATCGCGCGCGACGTCTTCTTCCCCTTCTCATCCACCTCATCCGCCATGTACGCAAGCGTCTTGATCTTGTTTTTGGGAGATACTCCCAAAAACTTCGCGACATCCTCGATCGTCTTCTGGCCCGGCGTGTGTACCTCGAGCGGATTCCCGTCCCCCTCCGCCGCAAGATCAGCCACATCCTCCAGCTGCGACGTCGCCTTCTCCATGTTCGCCGCGTAGCTGCATCCATCGCAGCTCACGATCCGATCTTCACCGGCCGGAGTGCGCACCATGAACTCGTGCGATTCCTTGCCTCCCATCGCACCCGAGTCGGCCTCGACCACCATGTACTTCAGACCGCAGCGATCGAAAATACGGCAGTACGTTTCGTAGTGTTTCTTGTACGAAACATCGAGCCCAGTCGCATCAATATCGAACGAGTACGAATCTTTCATCATGAACTGCCGCACACGAAGCAGTCCCGACCTCGGACGTGGTTCATCGCGAAACTTCGGCGCAATCTGATACCAGATTTGCGGCAGCTGCTTGTAGCTGCGCAATTCCTTTAGAGCAATCGAAGTCATGACCTCCTCTTCGGTCATGCCCAGCGCCATGTCCGCGCCCTTGCGGTCCTTGAGCCGGAAAAGACTGTCGCCCATCAAAGACCAGCGGCCCGACACCTCCCATATCTCACGAGGGTGCAGGGCAGGCAAATAAAACTCTTGCCCGATCCTGTCCATCTCCTGGCGCACGATCCCCATAATCTTGTTGAACGACCGGTTGCCCAGAAAGAGATAGGAATAGATTCCGGCCGCAAGCTGCCGGATATACCCGGCTCGCACCAGGAATTTGTGAGAAGCAACCTCCGCGTCCGCAGGCGCCTCGCGCAATGTAGGAATAAACAGTTCGGACCAACGATGCATAATAAAGTTCTCGATTGGAAGAAGAATCCTAGATTGTAAATGATGAACTCAAGAATCTACGGGGAGACGGAGCGACGAAAGAAAAGAACGAAGATGTTGATCGAATGAAGTAGAGCTTTACCTTCGTGGACTTAGTGACCTTCGTGGTTAAAAGGTGTTTGCGTTTTGCAAACGCACTACCGAGCCAGCTGTTTCAGAATCTCTTTCCCCAGCTTCTGAGCTTCCCCGAAAAATTTCTGATACTCGACAAACATCCGGTTCAACTCAAGCGCCTTATCGGTCGACGGATGTTTTCTCAGAATCATATCCCGCACGTGCACAGGATTCGGCAGCGTAGCGTCCTCGGTCAGCTCTTCCAAAGCGGTAACAGGATCATAGTGATACATGCCGCTCATTGTATCCCGAATTCGAGGCGTCACTCAGCTACCATTCTCACCAGCAACTCGTGAAACACACCAGACGATAGGTCGAAACACTAAATCAGTTCAATTCCCCAAAGATCGTGCAGGTGTACGATCCCCTCCAGTTTCGATCCTTCGCTCACGACCATCAGCGAAGTAATCTTCTTCTCTTCCATGATCGCGAGCGCAGTCGCAGCGAACTCTCCCTTGCCGATTGCCTTCGGGTCCCGCGTCATCGCCTCAGCAGCCGTCAGGTCCATCACATCTTTGCCGCGCTTCTCGAGCAGGCGCCGCAAATCTCCATCGCTGATGATCCCCACCAGTTTGTCGCCTTCGATCACAGCAGTGACTCCTAATTTCTTGCGCGACATTTCATAAATCACGTCCGGCATTTTCGCTTGCGGACCAACGCAAGGCAGCGCATCCCCCGAATGCATCAGCGATTCCACGCGTGCCAGCCGCTTCCCCAACTTTCCACCAGGATGCAGATTCGCAAAATCTTCTTCCTTGAATCCGCGATGTTCGCTCAACGCGACCGCCAGCGCATCTCCGAGCGCCAGCATGGTCGTGGTCGAAGCGGTCGGGGCCAATCCCAACGCGCAGGCCTCGCGCGCCACCGAGCAATCTAAAGCAACTTCCGCAGCCGCAGCCAAGGTAGAGCGCCCGACGGGAGTCCCATTTCGATAGGCTGCCCCAACTTTCGCGCTATTCGATGGGTGGGAACTATCAGACTGCGCGCCCGAACAAATCTCATCGCCGGTCATCGAGATCAAAGGCACGCGCAAACGCTTGATCGTCGCCAGCAGCGCGAGGATTTCCTCCGTCTCCCCGCTAGCCGAGAGCGCCATCACGACGTCTCCCTTCACCACCATTCCAAGATCTCCGTGAAGCGCCTCCACCGGATGCAGATACAGCGCCGGAGTTCCCGTCGAACTCAGGGTCGCAGCAATCTTTCGCGCAATCAGCCCGCTTTTACCCATCCCCGTCACGACCACGCGCCCCGCGCAGCATGCCATGAGTTCCACAGCTTGCTCGAACGCTGCAGCCATCGGCCCCGCAATGCGATCCGCCAAGGCCCGCAAAGCCTCAGCCTCGATCCGCACCACGTTCTCGCCCGTATGTTTCATCGATATCCGTAACCACGAAACGAAGGATGTTAGCACGCACCAAACAAGCACATGGCCGGGATCGGCCCTCGCTCGCGAAACATCATCACTTCACTGCCTGGATCAGCGCTTTTATTGAACGAGCGGCGCTTTAGCGCCACATCAAGGGGCAAAGTGTGGCGTTGGCCGTTGTCCTAAATCTAAAAATGATCCTCGCCAATCACTGTCCCCTTGCCGTCCATCCTCTTCGCCCTCAATTCGGCCAGACCCCGCGCCTGGATCAATCGATCCCAAGGCCCGGCCTGCCAGTTATCTTTCTTCTTCTCCGAATTTCTCCACGAAGGCAATACCAACATCAAGTTTCGACCCGTCGCATGCACATACGGCTCATACATCGATCGCAACTTCAACAGCTTGTCATGCGCGTAATCGTCATTTCGCAATCGCAGCCCCACCGATTCCAGAACCTTTCGCACTTCCCCAAGTTCCGCCTCCGGCATCCGATCTTCGGCATCCGGATCATGCTTAGCATTCACAACCTGTGCCAGATCCACCGCCGCATGCCGAGCCATCGCAAACGTCAACTTAGCCTGCCCCGCATGCACCCCCTCGATCCCCGTCAGCACCAGCGACGTCACATCCAGCATCGTCGTCAGCGCCGCCAGCCACGACTGGTTACTGTGCTGCGATCGAAAGAACGTCAGCACCGGATACGAAATCTGCGTCTCCAGCAACTCCGCCGACCACCGCTCCCAGTCGCGCAGCACTTCATCGAGGACAGTCTGATCCATGCCCGGATCCTCCGTCCGCCCCGCCAGCCGCACTAGCAACTCCGTCGCCGTCGGCGGCGATCCCGCCCGCGCGTCCAGCACCGAAATCTGGATCTCCCGCCTCGAAAACGAGGCATACACCACCGGGATGTACCCGATCACGACGCCCAGAAATCCGAATCCCATCCCCGACTCGATCACCGATAGAATTCGCGAAGCGCCGCTGGTGGGAAGAATGTCCCCATATCCCAACGTGAAAAAAGTTTCCCCGCTGTGATACAGAATCCTCCCAAACGTCAACGGTTCATTGCTCAACTGTTCATGTCCGCCGATGCCGTACTGAATCAGCGCGAATCCAAGGATCAGTCCGGCGGCCCAGAATGCGAGCAGGAAGATCAAGGATAGCGGCCCGAAATATCCCAGAAAATTCTGCTGCCGCGAAACCTTCTTGATATGACGCGCAATCTTGCGCCACGGCACCCACGTTCGCCGGTAGAAGTAGGCTGTGAGCCGGAAATTTCTCAGCACCCGGCGAGGCAGCACAACCGTCTCGAACGCGTCCAGCAGCACGACCCAGAGGATGGCCACACCGCAGAAGACCGCCGCAATCCTGCCATGCGGGCTCACGAGAATGAGGTCAATGCGTGACAATGTGAAATGTAGACGTGAGAGGAAGACTACCAGATTCGAAAAGGAGAATACCCGCGCCGCTCTCAACTCAAAGCGCTCTACGCTCTCCACTCTGCCGCAGGTTGTAAGCGATGCTCTACTGCGGTTTCGCCGGTGGCTGCACGGGCGGAGTCGTTTGCCCCGCCGTCGGAGTCGCACTCTTCGGCTTCGGCGCAGCCTTCTTTTTCGGAGCAGGTTTCTTCGGCGGTTCCGTATCATCCACCACGATCTTCTTCGGAGGTTCCGCCGCTGTTTGCGCGGCCTTCAGATCGGCGCGCAGCCGGGTGATCTCAGCTTCCTTCGTGGAGCTCAGACTTTCGATCCGCTCTGCAAGCTGCTTGCGCCCTGTCTCAAACGTATTGAGATCGTTCGACAGTGACTGCATGTCGTCCTTCGATCCGAATGCGCCTGCACCTTCCACCACGCCACCTAACACGTCGTACAACGCATCGAGATTGCGGTAAAGCTTGAAGGTCAGCGAAAGATCTTCCGGCGCGGCGCGCAATTGTCCGATGATCTCAGGCATTGCTCCCTGCAGATTCCGCTGGATCGAGTCCACGTTTCCGAGCGCCTGCTTCTTGTAGGTGTTGTCCGTCTTCCAGCGCTCGATACGCAGTTTGCCCAGGTCTCCCTGCGCCGCTTTCGACGTATTTTCGATCTGCGTGAGGATTCCGTTTAGCTGCGTCACCGACGCGTAGGAAACCGGATTCCCTTGCGTGGACGATCCTCCCGTTGGCGACGACACGGGCACAGGTCCTGATTGTGCTGACACGATCGCGGCCAATAAGAGAGTAAGAAGAGTGGTTGAGAGGAAGTTCCGTTTCATCGTTTCCTGCGCGATTTAGAGCCCTCAGGATACTACAAGCCGCGATCCCCGGTTTGCAGGTTGAACCATTGTGTGAGGCCCGTCGAGGGTACTCGACCGTGCCCGCTTCCGTCCGTTCTTGCCGGAAAGCTTGCCATGAGGTTGTCGAAGGGGCGAGGTTTAGACCAGTTTCAGAACGAACCGGTCTCCCGAAGCATCTCCACCAAGCGTCCAACCATCCCACTAACGAGTCCGGAAGAATTCGACTCCAGTCGCGACCAGTACAATAATGAAACCAACCATGAGGACCACCACCAACTCGCGAGCCCTCTTATTCGCGATCCTCGGCCTGCTGCTGGTCTTTTCTCTGCCGGCCCCAGCGCAGCGAGACCCTTTGCATCACGTCATCCTCAAGGACGGCTCGTACCAGGTGGTGACGAAATATGAAGTGAAGGGAGACCGCGTCCGCTACTACAGCTCCGAGCGCGAAGAATGGGAGGAGCTTCCCAACTCCCTCGTCGATTGGCCGGCTACGGACCGGTACGAAAAAGAGCGAGCCGCCGCTGCCGCATCTCCCGAAGCGGCCCGTCTCGACAAGGAACTTGAAGAAGAGAGTAAGCGCGAGGAAGCCAAGCTGCCTGAAGTCGCCCCGGGTCTCCGGATTCCGGAAAACTCGGGTGTTTTTCTCCTCGACAATTTTCAGGGAGAGCCTGAGCTTCTCGAAGTGCAACAGAGCGCTGGTGACCTGAACCGAAATACCAAAGGCAACATTCTGAAAGGCGCGATCAATCCCATCGCTTCGATGAAACAAACCATCGAGATCGACGGAGCCCACGCAAAAATTCAAGCTCACGTCGAAGTGCCGTCCCTGTACTTGAACATCGACGACGAACCCGATCAACCCGCTCAACCGTCGACCTCATCGGACATGGCCCAACAGAAACCGCAGCAGCCGCAACAACCCCAGCAACCGGAGAAGGCCATCGTTCCCTTCGATCGCTTCCGTATCGTTCGGACGCAAGTGAAGGGGGACAAGCGTATCGTCGGCGACGTCAAGCGCCAGGTCACGGGTAAGGTTAGCCAGGAGCAGCATCTCATCAAGTCCACCATCGCACGCGTCGCCGGAGGCTGGCTGAAACTGACGCCCACCGAAAGCCTTACACCCGGCGAATACGCTGTCGTGGAGATGAGTGCGGAAGGAATGAATCTCTATGTCTGGGATTTCGGCGTAAACCCTAAAGCCCCCGCCAATGCAAACCCCTGGAAGCCGGATACAAAGCCAACGGCCCCGCAAGCACCTAAGCAAGACAGCGCGAATCCGAATCAGTAAAAGGAAAGTGATCTCGAGTTCGAGGGCTGAAAGCGGAGGGCGCTATTTACTCATGCAACGTCCACGCTTGCGGCCTTCCCGATCTTATCTCGCGCAGAGTTCTTGACCACGCGCACGCAGTGACCCCGCTCACATCTGAAGATCCTCTCCAGGTCGACAATAAGGACAGGACGGAGGAAGGCGGTTGTAACATGCAAGACGCGCAGGGGAGTTATCAGCCAGAGTGTTCGGTAGCCCACGATCTAATCAACAGATTGTCGGCCATCATCGGTCATTGTGACCTTCTTGCGGAGAGTACACCGCTGGATTCACCCTCGCTCGATCGCGTGTTGCTTATCCGTCATCTGGCAAACATGATCGCGAAGGATCTTGGCCAATTCCAGTGCGATCTCGCTCGTTTGCGACGGACAGAAAAACAGAATACGGTAACCTCCTGAGATCGAAGGAAAGAGGTACGGTCCACGGTTCAACGGATATCGAGTGCGTCGTGAGTAGCGCCGGCGTCCACCGGCCGCCGTTAAGCAAGACGCCGTGAAGCAAGAAGAGCAGCGATAGTTGTGTAGAACCAGGAAGGGAAAAAAGAGCAGCGATAGTCGTGTCGAACCAGGAAGGGAAAACCTTACTCCCGCAGCATCCCTCGTTGCGCGATTCCAATATTATCCCGCGTAGAGTTCTTCACCACGTACATCATTCCATCCGCCTGCCGGATCACATCGTGCGCCGTCCGCGCATCATGCGGATACGTCGCCACTCCGATCGACGCGCGCACATTCAGATTCAAGCCTTCTTCTTTGCAGAACGCGCTCGCACGCAGAGCGTCGCGCAACCTCTTCGCCACCACCAGCGCCTGATCTTTTCCCGTCTGAGGCAACAGCACGACGAACTCGTCGCCGCCGTAGCGAAACGCGAAATCGATTAACCGCAGCTGCGCCTTGATCAGATATCCGATCTCCGCCAGCAGTTTGCTGCCGATCAGATGCCCGTGCGTATCATTCACCGACTTGAAGTGATCCAGATCGATAAACAGCACGCTGAACTCGTACCCGAATCGTGACGAACGGTAGACTTCCGTTTCCAACGTCTTATAAAGATGTCGCGCGTTGTACAGCCCCGTGCAATCGTCGGTGATGGTGAGTTCCTGGATCTTCTCCACCCACCGCGCGTTCTCGATTGCGATCGCCGCGTAGTCACAGAGCGATTGCAGGAAGAAAAGCTCTCCCTGCTTGAACTGTTCCATGTCGACGTTCACCAACTGGATCACGCCGAGCACTCGCAGCTTCGACCGAAGCGGCACGCAGATCACCGACCTCGTCTCCCACTTCGTGGTCTCGTCCACCCGGCTCGCGAAGTAAGGATCGGATCGCACATCAGGAACCACCCGCGCCTCGCCATGCTTTGCAACCCAGCCGGCGATGCCCTCGCCCACTTTCAGGCGCACGTTCTTGAGCGCCTCAGCCTTATCCCCGACCGCGATGGCGAAATAAAGTTCTTCGTGGGCCTCGTCCACCATCAGCAACGACCACGTATCCGGACGGAAATATTCCGCCATCTTGTCCATGATGGTCTGCAGAATTGAGTCGAGGTCCAGCGACGACGTGAGTGCCTTCGCCACATCATGGAAGATCGTTACTTCCTGTGTGTGGCGGGTCAATTGGGTACCGGCCTCAGGCATGGGAATCCCGTTTATTCCTCGCTGGATGGATGGCGTTCAAAAAATTATAAGCGTCGCTTTCGTACACCGGCAACGAACGATAGTAACCAGTACCCCCCAAGCCACCGCCAGCCGCGCCAATCGCAGGCGGGTCACTTCGGCCTTTTGTCGGAAGTCTTTTTCGAGTTCGTTGAAAGGTGGGCATTTTGACTTTTCGACACTAACCCTCGACTCCCTTCCCAGCCGCGAGATAATCTCTCTCTATGAACACCGCCTCAAGCCGGCTGACGACTTGCATCGCGTTCGCGCTCCTTTTCCTGCTGCATGTATCAGCCCAGAACGCCCCCGATCCCCACTCCGTGCCCGTCGTGGACGGCGCCCTCGGACCATGTTCCGCCGATTTCACTGTGAACGATATAGCCGGCAAGCCGGTCTACAACGCGAAGGTCTCGGTCCGTGTCGCCTACGGACGCTTTCATAAACTTGATCTCGAGGTCGGTACCAATGTTGACGGCAAGGCCCGCTTTGCCGGACTGCCAACCAACCCCCGTCGCGGCCTCTTCTTCGAAGCGACCGAGGGTGAGCGCACGGGCAACGCCTTCCTTGATCCTTCGGTCAACTGCAAAGGCCAATTCACCGTAACCTTGCGCAAGCCCTCGACCGCGACACCCGACTGGACGTCAGGACTTGGGTCGCCGGTCCCCTGACGGCCAATCGTTTACGACCCGGAGTCCTTTGCCGCCCGACTCCGCGCGCAGACGAATTACGAATCGTTACTTACTCTTTCGTGTCATTTCGATCCGATGTACCATCGGGTATCGCGCCAGTTACAGAATTCCGCGCTTACAGGAGCGCTCATGGATCGACGCAGCTTCTTGAAGTCCGCCACTGCCACAGGACTTGCAGTCGGTCTGTACAAGTCCCGTGCCGACGCCTCTATCCCTGAGCACAATTGGGACAAATATGATTGGGGACCGGGGCCTGGTGTTTTTGATCGCCTTTATCAGGGGCCATTCCCACAGTACGGTCCCGGTGCGGTCGTACCCGAGAGCGGCGTCACGATGGTCACGTCCCCGTCCCGGGACATCGTCAGTAATTACGGAATGGGGCTCATGGTTTACTGCTCCGACGACACCGGTCCCCTGCGGGTCACCGGTCAAACGCAGGAGCAGACGCTCGAAGATCTGATCAAGCTTCCCTTCGCGCAGAAGATTTACATTCGCCCAAATTGGCGCGATGTCCAGAAGCGGCCCGGACGCCTCGACTTCCCGGAATGGTGGAGGGTCATCTTCGACCTGGCTCGCCGCTACGAAAAGCGCATCGGATTTCGCGTGATGCTGGAAAATCCCGATTTTCCCGATCCTGGGATGCCGGACTTTCTTCTCAACAAGGTCCCCTACGTAAAGCTCAAAGGAGAGTGGAAGGGCGACCCGGCGCAAATGCGCTACCGCAAAGACAACCGAGTTCCGCGCTACGACCATCCGGCCTATCAGGCTGCGTTTCGCGAACTCAATGAGTTGCTGGCCGCCGAACTCAACGGCCATCCCCAAGTCGAGTTCATGGACACGATGATGTATGGCTTCTGGGGTGAAGGACACACATGGCCGTTCGAAGGTAATCCATTTCCCAGCCAGTTGGTCGCGGAACAGACCTGGTCTGCAATGTTCGAAACGCAACTCGAACACTGGACCAAAACGCCGTTGGCCACAAACACGCAGCCAGACTTCAGCAACGTCGGTAACTCCGACCTCCTCGATCGCACGATGCGCACCGGCAACTGGCTGCGTACCGACACGATTTTCATTGAGAACACACAGATCGAAGCGTTGAGCTATCGCCCACCCTGGGCTGCTGCCATCTGTGAAGTTGGGTTCACGACAGGCGATCCCAAGGAACTCCAGATCGACGCTGATGGAATTACCTACAACGAACAGATCATCTCCCACGCCGCCGATGTCGGGGTCAACTATCTCTCCCTTTGGAGTTGGCATACGCAATCTGCCGGCAATCTCTTGAGTTACTACGAAAAATTCCCGGGGCCAATCGACGAAATGGCCCGCCAGATCGGATACCGCATCCGCCCGTCGTTCATCTGGACCTTCAAGCGGGACGGAGTAACGGGTCTGGTGATCGGTCTCGCGAACGATGGAATCACGCCCGTCCCCGGAGTGCTTCGTCTCAGCGTCCTCAGTGAAGACAACAAAATCAACGTAACCGGCTGCATCGATCCGGGATATCCCAGGCCAACAGGAGTTCATCAAGCTATGCTCATGCTTCCGGCGGCAGCGCAATGGGAAGGCTTGCGGCTAAAGGCAGAACTCGAAGTGAAAGGTGTACGTTACCCGGTTCGTTGGGCGTGCCGCCAGAAGACCAACCCGGACGGCTCGTTGACGCTGCGTCACAACTACAACCCGGATCAACCGTTGGTCTGAGAGCTTCTCAAAGAAAAGAAGAAGAAGACAAAGAAAGCCGGCGTTGAAGAAAGCTCTCTTTTGTATATCTTCGTGTCCCTATCGATTTCTTTTGACTTCTCTCGTGTAACTTCGTGTCCTTCGTGGTAAACGATTTTCTCGCATCTTCCGCGAGGGGTAGTCGAAAAGAGAACAAACGCTGTGCCTTCCCTGTAGCCACTGCGTCCCGCATGTCCTATCATGTTTCCGAAACATCTCTTCGCCAACCACACGACATGGGCGAATTCGGACAAAAATTTCGTAAAGCGCGCGAGGCCAGAGAACTGTCCTTCGACGACGTTTCCAACGTCATCAAGATCGGTCCGAAAATGCTGCGCGCGATCGAAGATGAAAACTTCGATCAACTTCCCGGCGGAGTCTTCAACAAAGGATTTATCCGCGCCTACGCTAAGCAGCTGGGCCTGAATCCTGAAGAGGCCATTGCCGAGTATCAAACTCGCCTTCGCGAAATTCAGCAGGCTCGCATCGAGGCGCAGCAAGCCTGGCAACCCGATGCCGAGAAGGCACGGACGACGGCGGCGAAAGCTCCCGCCGACACACGCCGGCAGGCTTCCGTAACCGTCGCTCCTCCTCCGCCCGTGAAGCCGCCCGCAATGATGCAGCCTCCTCGTGCGGAGCGCCCGCGCCTTCCGCGCAGTTCGGCACCCAAGCCTCCAACCGAAATCCCGTTGAGACTGGTTGCGGTCGGCCTGGTCGTAGTCGTCCTTGGAATTTTGCTCTGGACGCGCCCGCGTGCCCTAAACATGGGGGCGATAAAACCCAGCGCGATTCATCCTGCTCCCAGCGACTCCTCATCAAGTGCGCCTGCTCCCACGAAACCGCAGACCTCTCCGCCGGCGAGTCTGCCGCAATCAACCCCGAATTCTCAGACAGCTCAGCCAGCGACGCCTACAACAGCTGGAACCGAAGCGGCAGATAAGAACGAAGACAAAAACGACGTCACGGTTCGCACCTTTGATAAACCTGTCGTGAAGGCGCCTGCACCCGCGCCAGCGGCCGGTTCGTTCACGCTGATCGTGCGTGCTTCAGAAAACTCCTGGGTTTCGGTGAGTGCCGACGGGCAACTCCTCGCCCAGGAAACTCTCATCGCGCCCGCGCACCCGTCGTTCCATGCCTCTCGCGAATTTGTGGTGAAGGTCGGCAACGCGGCCGCAATCAGTTTCGTCGTCAATGGAAAAGAAATCGCGCCCCAGGGAGGCGAATCCGAAGTGAGAACTCTCGTGTTCGACAGCTCGGGCCTGAAATCGACGCCGGCAACTTCGAACTAAGGTACGCAGTAAAAGCAAACATTCGATTCCCATGAATAACCGCCCCACTTCAACCTTCGGTATCTCGCGCGCCATCCTTCCGGCCGGCTTGCTCGCCGGAGCCCTGGATATCACCGCCGCGATCGTGGTCTACGGATATATGGGAGCCAAGCCCATCCCGCTGTTGCAAGGCATCGCCGCCGGAGTTCTCGGCACGCGCTCGTTTTCCGGGGGACTCGCCACCGCTCTCTTAGGACTCTTCTTCCAGTTCTTCATCGCCACTTCAGCAGCCGCCTTTTATGTGCTCGCGAGCCGCGCGATTCCGTTCCTCATCAATAGCCCTTTTGTGGCCGGGCCTCTCTACGGCACGGCGGTTTACTTCTTCATGAATCGAATCGTCGTTCCCTTGTCTGCTGCTCGCAAATATCCGTTCACGCTGAGAGGGATGGTGATCGGCGTAATGATTCACATCTTCTGTATCGGCCTCCCCATCGCCCTCGTCACGAACCGTTACGCCAGAAGATAGTTTTCCCACCGCAGGAGCCGACTCCCGTATTACTCCATCCACCTGTGAATTTGCGCTATTCAACTCATCTTCAGTCGCTTACGGGCAAAATCGTTGCGCCTCCGAAGTGCCTCTGATAGCCTTTTAAACAGGACTTGATAATTACGCAGCGCCGGCGACTCGCCGGCTGTCGCGAGGGCGTATCGCCCTTGTCGCGTGGATCTCCCAGGATCCGCTCAATTCAAAAGTCCCATGTTTTTTAGCACGAAACGCCCGAACGCACGGCAGCACAAAGACGACGGGCTCGTGCACGAAGGAGACTTAAAAATTGCGATCCAAGACCCGTTATTTGTTTACCTCTGAATCCGTCACCGAAGGTCACCCGGATAAAATCGCCGATCAAATCTCCGACGCAATCCTCGATGCTTGCCTCGCAGACGATCCCTCCAGCCGTGTAGCCTGCGAAACTCTCACCGCCACCGGCCTGGTCGTCATCGCCGGCGAAATCACCACCAAGGCTTACGTAGATTTCCAGCAGGTCGTTCGTGGCACCGTCCAGTCCATCGGATATGACAACGCTCTCCACGGATTCGATTGCAACACCTGCGCCGTCATCTCCAGCATCAACAAGCAGTCCGGCGACATCGCCATGGGCGTGGACACCGGCGGCGCCGGCGACCAGGGAATGATGTTTGGGTATGCTGTGAATGAGAATGCGGAGCTGATGCCGACTCCCATCGCGCTCGCGCACAAGCTCACCCAGCGGCTCTCGCTGGTCCGCAAGAACGGAATGCTTCCCTTCCTTCGCCCTGACGGCAAATCCCAAGTCACAGTCGAATACGATGCGAATGGAAAAGTTCTCCGTGTCGATGCCGTCGTCATCTCGACGCAGCATGCGGAGAATGTTTCGAACGAGGAATTGCGCTCAAGCATTCTGAAGAACGTGATTCAGGCCGTCATCGCCGCCCATCTCCTCGACGAAGACACGAAATATCACATCAATCCGACGGGACGCTTCGTCATCGGCGGACCGATGGGCGACACCGGCCTTACCGGACGAAAGATCATCGTCGACACGTACGGCGGTATGGGACGTCACGGCGGCGGCGCATTCAGCGGAAAAGATCCGACCAAGGTCGATCGCTCGGCGGCATACATGGCGCGCCACATCGCGAAGAACATCGTCGCCGGCGGGCTAGCCGATCGCTGCGAAGTTCAACTTGCATATGCGATCGGCGTCGCGGATCCGGTCAGCATTCTGGTGGAAACCTTCGGAACCGAGAAAGTCGATCCGACGATCATCCCCGATATCGTACGCGCGCATTTCAAGCTGACGCCGCGCGGCATCATCGAGTCCCTGAATCTGCGCCGTCCGATCTACAAGAAGACCGCGGCCTACGGACACTTCGGACGCAACGACGAGGACTTCACCTGGGAAGCGACCGACAAGGCAGCCAAGTTGGCCAGCGACGCAGGCCTCCGGGAACCTGCGGGCGCGCGAAAGTAAGAGCTTGAGAGCTTCAACCACAAAGGGCACTCGGGACCACGACGTAAGATCAGGATGCTCTTCGTGAACCTTTGTGTCCTTTGTGGTTTCAGGGTTTCAAGGCTTCAACCACAAAGGACACTAAGGACCACGAAGGAAAATCCAGATCCCTTTTGTGGTTTTGGGGTTTCAAGGCTTCAACCACGAAGGGTTCACGAAGTAAGATCCAGACCTTCTTCGTGAGCCTTTGTGGTGCAAGGGTTTCCTCTGTCCGAAAACCGGGTATTCTGCGAAAATAGTTGTGGGATCACGTCATCCCAGGCCATCTATCCATTTATTTTTTACGCCGCTTAACGCGCGCCATTAAGGGGAACGTATGTCAACCGCAGCAGTGAATTGCGATATTAAGAACGTCGAACTGGCCGATCTGGGCAAGAAGCGCATTGAGTGGGCCAACCAGTCCATGAAGGTGCTGCAGATCATCCGCAAGGAATTCATCAAGAACCAGCCGCTGGCCGGGATCCGCATCTCCGCCTGCCTGCACGTCACCGCCGAGACCGCGAACCTCGCGATCTGCCTACGCGATGGCGGCGCCGAAGTCGTGCTCTGCGCCTCGAATCCTCTCTCGACCCAGGATGACGTCGCCGCCTCGCTGGTGCGCGATCACAACATTCCCGTCTTCGCCATCAAGGGTGAGGAC
The DNA here is from genome assembly GCA_963820895.1 of uncultured Acidobacteriota bacterium. Classification (GTDB taxonomy): domain Bacteria; phylum Acidobacteriota; class Terriglobia; order Terriglobales; family Acidobacteriaceae; genus Sulfotelmatobacter. The sequence continues at coordinate 2,226,779 of CAWGBW010000002.1, read as the reverse complement.
AACGACACCTACTACACCCACATCCTCGCGGCCATCGATCACAAGCCCCATATCACGATGGATGATGGCGCCGATCTCGTCGGCATCCTGCACACCAAGCGCACCGATGCTCTCGAAGGCGTTGTCGGCGGAACCGAAGAGACCACGACCGGCGTGATCCGCCTGCGCGCGATGGCGAAGGAAGGCGTGCTGAAGTTCCCGATCGTCGCGGTCAATGACGCTGACACCAAGCACCTGTTCGACAATCGCTACGGCACCGGACAGTCGACCATCGACGGCATCATCCGCGCGACGAATTTCCTGCTCGCCGGATCGAAGTTCGTCGTCGCCGGTTACGGATGGTGCGGACGCGGTCTTGCCAGCCGCGCTCGCGGAGCTGGCGCCGAAGTTTTCATCACCGAAATCGATCCGACAAAGGCGCTCGAAGCCGTGATGGACGGCTTCCGCGTGATGTCGATGACCGAAGCCGCGAAGCTCGGCGATGTGTTCTGCACGGTCACTGGCAACAAGAGCGTGCTGACGAAAGAACATTTCGCGCTGATGAAGGACGGAGCGATTATTTCGAACTCCGGCCATTTCAACGTTGAGATCGACATTCCAGCGCTCGAAGCCATGTCGTCGTCCAAGCGCACCACGCGCAACTTCGTCGAAGAGTACTCGCTGAAGGACGGACGCAAGATCAACCTTCTCGGCGAAGGTCGCCTGATCAATCTCGCGGCGGCCGAAGGACATCCAGCCTCGGTGATGGATATGAGCTTCGCCGACCAGGCCCTCTCGGTCGAGTACATGGTGAAGAACTCGAAAAAGCTGGAGAAGACGGTCTATAAAGTTCCCGACGAACTGGACAAGCGAGTAGCGAAGTTGAAGCTTGAATCCATGGGCATCAAGATCGACCGCCTGACGCCGGAGCAGGAAGAGTATCTGGCCGGCTGGAACGAGGGAACTTAACGGCGGGCGTCGGGCTTCGGGCGTCAGACTTCAGCAAAAATCATAGAGGGACAGCCGCCTTCGGCCGTCCGGCGGCCTAGAAGTTTTGGGCCGCAGCTTTTTGTTCAAGGCCGGAGGCTGAAGTCTGAAAGCTACTTTCCGGGTCAACCAACGGCAGCGGGCGGGGGCGCCCGCTCCACATTGCCTTCTCGCTACAACTCATTTCTTCGGAAAGTTCGGATCGTTCTTGATCTCGCGGATCTGCTGGATGTGGCGCTCCGCATGTGTGGATATTTCGAGCATCCACTGCCAGCAATCGATCACCTCCCGGTCTCCGAAGCTGTGCCCTCTCATGTCATCCTTGGTGGTCTTGATGTATTCGATCATCGTGCCGCGCAAGGCTTGAAACTTCCCTAGAGCTTCGCTCATGTCCTTGTAGGTATCGACTTTTTCGTGCCCGCCGCCGGTCTTGGTATGCACCACGCGATCGATGCCGTACCACATGATGTCCGCGTCGGTAGCCGACGATTTCTTCTCTTTCATGTCCGGCGCGGCCTTGAGCGCTTTCTGGATGTCGCGCCAGTAGTCAGGTTCGGCCACCGCCAGGTGGGAAGCCACTTCCCGGATGCTCCACCGGTCTGGCGATGCTTTGTACTCCAATTGCGCCGGCGACAACCCGCGCACCAGCTCGCCCACCATTTGCGTGGTCATCTCGAAGTGCACCTGCAGATGCTCGCGGTCCGTATCGGTCATGGCAGGAGCGGCGAACAAGGGCACGGTAAACAACCAGACGGTCAATGTCAGAAACAGCAGCGGCAAACCTCGAAGCGCACTTCTTCGGATCATGTTCATCGTGATTGGCATGGATCAAGTCTCCTGGACTGCAACTTCGACGATCAAGGGAAAGTTAGGTCAACACCAGCGGGACGTTTGACACCGCAAATACCGAGAGGCGGGTAGGCGACCGTTGCGCTGCCACGGCCCGATACTGCCCAGGCCGGGTCGGACGAATGCGTCCGACCCTACACGAGCAGTGTCGACACGTTCTTTGGCGCTGCGGTGGATTTCCCGAAATGGGAATTTGGGGGCAGGCTTTTCTGTTTTCGTTTCGATTTTTCTTGCGTTGGATTTTAGGGTATGGGATTGTCAACTTGGTGGTGGAGGCGCGACCAAATTCTGGTCGCGCCTTTTGCTTTGGGGATGCAGAATGGGAGATCCTGGCATCGCTCGTGGCGGTGCACGCGGCGGTGAGGTCCTTTTCTGAGCGCTAGTTCTCTGATGACATCCCGTTTTAAGCGGTAGTTCTTTTCGGCGGCAGATCAACGACAAGTTATTTTCTGACGTTCTGGAGTTTCCGGGAGAAGGGCGGAGTGTGATGAAAAATCGGGGGATGGGAATCAAGCATCCGAAGGTGCGAGGGGAATGGGTGGAGTTGAAATTCATGTTGCGGGCGATTGAACTGGGGCTGCATTTGAACAAGCCATGGGGAGAAGTGATGCCGTATGACTTTGCCGTGGAGCATGAGGGGGCGTTCGTGCGGGTGCAGGTGAAGTCGACCATGTTCAAAGATCGGGGAGGATATTCGTGCTCGGTACGGGGATGCGACGGACCGTACCAGGGAGATCCGTTTGAGTATCTGGCGGCGTATGTGTTTCAGGAGGAATTGTGGTACATCATCCCGGCGGAACTGGTGGTGGGGCAAGGGAGCATCGCGCTGTATCCGAAGTTGAAGTGCGCGAAGTATGGTCCGTACAAGGAGGCGTGGCATCTATTGCGGCAACGGAAGCCGACGCCCGGCCGCGTGAATTCGATAGAGGCTTGTGCGGAGGCGGGCACGGAGTGCAGTCCGGCATGGTTCAAGAGGGTTTTCTGGTGCCGGTTTCAGGAATGTGGAATGAATAGGGCGATGGCAGAGCGGATATAGAAAATGCTGCGGACGGTGCCGACTCCGCTTAAACCCTTTACCACAAAGGGCGCGAGGGTACACGAAGGAATTCACTGAGAGGCTCGTTCTTGTTCGAGCTGCAGTATTTCGCGTTCGTGGTATTCGGGATTGACGGCCCGGGCGAGCGTCAGGGCTTGCTGATACTCCTGACGCGCGTCTTCGTTCTGTCGATTCGCTTTCAACGCGCGGGCGAGGGCGGCGTGAGCGGGAAAATAGGCGGGCGACGTTGCGACTGCATTTTGGGCCATCCGGACGGCTTCGGCAAAATGTTCCTGAGCAGAGAGATTGGCGGCGCGATTGATTCGGGCCAGCGCAAACGCCATCGGCAGATCAAAGTGTCCGCGAAAAACGAGGACGCTTCCGGCGATATTCGCGATCGGTTCGGCATGCTTGAACTGTGCGTATGGGTTCACATCGTCCGGCGCCGCGAGCTCCCAGGTGCCGACGAATGCCGTGCCTTCAACGGCCGGTCCGGTCATATCGTCGCGCGAAATCCATCCCTCGACGCTGGGAAGAAGTTTGCAGCCGGAGTGGTAGTAATCCGGCTCGGCGGAAGTGATGTAGGCGACCCAACAGTCTTTGACAGAGTTCTCTTGCACGTAGTCGCGAATCGCCTTGAGGCTCTGTCCCCAATCGACGTTCGACTCCCCGAGGACACGGTAGGTGTGGGATGTTCCTCCAAACAGTTCGTTGGAGTACGGGATATAGCTCGGGAAACTCGCCATGGAGGATGCGGCATGGGCGAGCACAAGCGCGGCGACGACGTACTTCGCTGCCGGCCTGTGGCGGCAGAGTTCCCACGCTCCAGCTGCGGCAATCACGATCACGAAAGGAAAAACGGGCAGGATGTGACGAACCCCGAGATTCAGCTTCGCGGGCAGGCAGGCTGCCAGAAATATTAGCGGAGGCAGAGCGAGGAACCACAATGCGCGCCGGTTCTGAGGTTTCAGGCCAGAGATCCCGAGCGAACTGGCGGCCAGCAGCAAAATGAAACCGACAGTCCACTTCACGAGCAGCACGGCGGGAAAGTAATACCACCGGCCGCTCGGGTAGAGCTTTCCGAAAATAAACGCCGGCCCGCCGGTGCGTGCAATGGCTGCGACATGACGCAGGCCATACAGGTATGGCTCCGGCAAAATATGCATGCGGAGCGCGGTACGGAGGAGCCGCGAATGAGCATTCCGATCAACGCTGGAATCCGAAGCAAGCTGACCGGCCGCGACAAAGTCGTTCGCAGGAGGCGAAGCCGACTTGAATCGAAACCCGTAGAAGCACCAGAGCGTCACATAGGCGATCAGCAAGATCGCGAGCGAACTACGGGCGATCCACGCGAATCGTTTTGTGGACGGTGCATTCTGATCGCCGGCGAACTCTGTCCGTCCCGAGAAAACGTCGACCGCAGCGAGCGCCGTGAGAATTGGGATCACCAGCAGCCCGGAATGTTTTGCCGCCAAGGTCATGCCCGTAGCGATGCCGGTGGCAACCAGCCAGCGCGTGCTTCTTTTCTCGAGGTAGAAATAAAACGCGACGACGGACGCGAAGAGGCAACAGGTGACCGCCATGTCGGTGGTCACAAGGAACCCGTGGGCGAGAATGGTGGGCTCAAACACGAAAATGGCCAGCGCGAGCACAGCCACCTCGGGACCGAATATGGTGAGGCCCGCTCCGAACAGCAATACCGCAAGCGCCAGCGTGAACAGGCTCGCGAACAAGCGCGTTCGGAAGAGAATTGAGTCGGCGTCGTTGGAATAGAGAAAAGTTCGGGCGTCAAGGAAATCGTTTCGCGATACGGAACACAGCGGCGGAGTTTGCAGATCAAGCGTCAGAAGTGGAACGGCCGCAAGAAGCTTGAGCATCGGCGGATGCTCAGGATTGGCGGAGAAATCGAGGCACTTCCAATAGCGGTATCCGGCAAAAATGTGGTCAGCCTCGTCAAAGGTCTGGGATTGTTGCCGGCCGGAAATGCAGAGTTCCAGGGCGAGCACGATCAGCAGGAAGATCGCTACCTGGATGGCGCGCCTGGGACGCATGCTCGGGGGCAGAAGGAACTCTCCGAAAGTCTGGGGTTTTGTGTTGAGGGCGGAATTGTATCGCGACGCGTGGGACTTGCCGCAATTGTTGCTTGGGACCGACAAGTGCGAGACGCACTCGGGACAGCCGGCGGGGCAGCCGGCGCTAGTTCGAGTCAGGCTTCTTTTTAGGTTTGGTGCTCAACTTTCCCCGTTCCTTAGCCTTTTACGCTGATCCTTGAGAAGGACAGGACAGCGCGGCTCGGGGTGGGCCTTCCCATCGACAGGGCGGGGCGGAAGGTCGTGAAGATAAGCATCCTTTTTACCTGCGGCAGCACTTCCTTCGAGTCCGCCGGATCGGAGAGGATCCGATAGTCCTGCACGCGCCCGTTGGAATCGACTTCCGCTTCGATAACGAGAGAGTCCGCATCGATCGAGTCCATGGTCATGCCGAATGCGCTGGGCTGCAACTCGGGACCAGTGTTCACCATGACCAGCGGAACGTCGTTGTTGGCCTGAAGCGACGACGGAGTCACGAAGTAGACCATTGCGATGCCGAAGATGATCACGGCGCTCAGAAAGCCCGCAGTGGCCGGAACCATGAACGCCTCCAAGGCATTTTCCAGGCGCACGCGAAGTCCTTCGAATGGGGGACGCCGCTTCTGCGCAGCTTCGCGCGAGATCGCGAGGCGCAAGTTTAGTCCAAGATCCGCGGGCATCTTCGGACGTGGCATGGCCGCCAGCAGTTGCTGTGTGGCGCGGAGCGCCGAATATTCCTGGTTGCAGCCGTCGCAATGCGACAGATGTTTCTGCAGCGCCAGCATCTCCGTGCCAGTCACCGCTCCATCAAGATAAGGCGACATCAACCGCTGCGCAGCGGGACACTGCAGTCCGGATGCTTGCCCCTTCTTCCTAATGGCGATCATGGCATCACCTCGACCCTTCTACCCCCTCCAGAATCCTGCGACCGCGCAGTGCGGGCCACTTTCTTGTCCGGGCCCGGAGCAGTCAGCCCCAATTCATTTCCAACTTCGCGCACGTAAGGCGCCAGCCGCTGGCGCAGTGCGTCCCTGCCTCGCGTCAAGCGGGACTTCACGGTTCCGAGTGAGATCTCGAGCACTTCAGCGATCTCCTCGTAAGACATCTCCTCCAGGTCGCGAAGAATGAGCGTTGTGCGGTACGGCTCTGGGACCTTTTTCAGCTCTTCTTCTACCCGGCTCTGAACCTCGCGGTGCGCTACGGTATCGAAAGGCGAATCCGCATGATCGGTCAGAGCAACCTGCAGTGCGTTCTCACCCGGCGTCGGCGATTCGGACTCAGCCGGCTCGATCGACGTCTCTCGGGCCTTGTGCCGGAACCACCAGCGCCTGCGGTTTGCCGCCTCATGCAGGGCGATACGATAGATCCAAGTCTTAAGACTCGACTCGCCGTGAAAATGATTCATGCCGCGAAACACCTTCAGGAACACATCCTGCGTAGTGTCGGCAGCATCGGCCGGGTCGTTCACAATGCGGTAGACGAGACCGTAAACCGGCTGCTGGAACTCGCCGATAAGCCAGGCGTACGCGGCTTCGGAACCGGCTTTCAGGTCTGCGACGATGGCCGCTTCTGCTTGCGACCGAACCCCTATCGCACTTGCAAGATCTCCCAAGGTGGTTGCTCCCGCCATGTTGGCGTCCCCTGATTATAGGATTTTCCACCCGAACGCGCCCTGATATTTCACGGGCCCGAACGTTTTGAAAGCTTTGCGGTCTTGCCGAAACTCTCACATAACATAGACTCCGGCCGGGTGTGCGGAGTTCCCGGAGATAAGTGATTTATTTTGAGTGGGATCGTCCCCAGAGGTTACCAAAGTGTTCCTCCGTCGGCGATATCGGCGATTGCCAGTGCCGAGGACAGGGGCGACGCATTGGATTACGGCGAAAACGGGGGCGTTAGAGTTGCTGCGCTTTGGCTTTCTTGACCTTCTGGACGCGCAGGATATCTGCGAGTGCAGAGAGAAGTCCCTGGCAGCCTTTGTCGAGCTCCAGGGCAGATTTTTCGAGGTACGCGCATGCGCCATCCTGTTTCAAGCGGACGGCGTTCTTCTGGGAAAGGCCACTGAGTACGACGACAGAGATTTCGGCGGTGGATTCATCCTTCTTGAGAATCTTGAGCACGTCGGGTCCGGTGAGTTTTGGAAGCAGCATATCGAGAAGGATGACATCGGGCTTCTTCTCGCGAGCGACCAGAAGGGCCTCTTCGCCATCGTTGGCGGTGAAGACTTCGTAGCCGGCGCGCGCAAGAGCGCGTTCCGTAGCTATCCGCAGAAACTTGCTGTCGTCCACCAGAAGAATCTTCGTTGCTCTCATAGCTTCTCTGCCCGGAATCGTGTCGCTGTCAACACGGGCCTTGCAGTAGAGAATATCGGCAGGTCGCGCGGCAACTTGAGGCTGCCCGCAGAGTCCTGGATATCGTCTAGAATTGCAGAAGCGGGATTTCGTTATGTCGGATGATTCGATTCAGATCTCTCCGGGACCTCAATTCCTATCGGCCATGATTCTGGCCATCGCTGCCGATGCGCTGCAAGTGGTTGTCTTTCCCTTGTTTGTAGCTGGCGCGCTGTCTCCCGCCGATGACATTCTTGATCTTGGTGTCGCGGCAGCGATGATTCACCTGCTGGGCTGGCACTGGGAATTCGTGCCCTCGTTTTTTGCCAAGCTCGTGCCGGGCGTAGACCTGGTTCCCTTCTGGACGCTCGCGGTCGCCAGCGTCTACCGTAAAGCGAAGCGCGTAGCGGCTGCGAGTTCTGAGAAGCAGATTTTGCCCAATCCTTAGGCGCGAAAGCGGGTGCGCGACGCACTCGCGAGAAGCCGGCTGGACGTTGGCGCTACCTCGCGGCCTTTCCAAAAAGAAAGCCCCATTTCTCGCTCGGACAGCGCGGGAGAAATGGGGCACGAGTTAAATACGTACAGCAGGTGGGCCTGACTTGCTATTGCTCGCAGGAGTCGCCGGTTTTGTGCAGGTCGGTCACCTTGAGGTGTCCGTGTTCTGCGGTGTTGTTCTTCATTCCGGCGTCATTTCCCATCTCTTTTGCGTCTTCTTTCATGTTGTGCGCCTTGTCGTGGTCTACGACGCCCTTAACGTCCACCTTCTGACCGACATTCCCCGCCAGGTCGACGGATTTATTGGAATGAATCTCCCAAGTGCTGCCGTCGGACGCGGTAAGCAGGTATTCGTTGCCGCTGCCGGTTTTCGTGAGGCATCCGGTCATGGTTCGGACTTGATCCTTGGAGTTGGCTTTCTTGTCTGAGTCGGAGTCTTGCCCAACAGCCCACACGGAAGTCAATCCGACGAGAAGGATACAGAAGAGCAAACGGTTAAAACTCTTTGTCATGGAATTCCTCCTTTTAACGCCTTCGTGGAAAACCCCACTCCCGCGCAATCGGCAGAAGTGGGGCACCAATCTTTCTACAGATCAGTTGCCGTTTCCGCGGTGGGAGTTGCCGGAGTTTGTGGTCCCCGGGGGACTAGCTGGGGTGAATTGTGTGGATGAGGAGGAAGGTTGCGCCCGCGACAACCGCGGAAGCGGGGATCGTCAACATCCATGCCCAGACAATACGCCCCGCGACACCCCAGCGGACGGCGGAGAGGCGATGCACCGCTCCGACGCCAACGATCGCGCCGGTGATGGTGTGCGTGGTGCTGACCGGAATACCGGCCAGTGCAGTTCCGAAGAGCGTGATCGCTCCGGCGCTCTCGGCACAGAATCCGCCGAGTGGCTTCAACTTCGTAATTTTCTGGCCCATGGTATGAACGATGCGCCATCCTCCGAAATACGTTCCGGCCGCAATGGCTGCGTGCGCAGCGAGGATGATGGGCCAGCGATAGCGTCCCCAGTTGCCGAGCATGTCGGACTTGGACATGAAGCCGGCAGTGTAGAGCGCGCCGGCGACGATGCCCATAGTCTTCTGCGCATCATTTCCGCCGTGTCCAAGGCTGTAAGCCGCGGCCGAAAGAAGCTGGAGCTTGCGGAACCATTTGTCGACGGTCTGTGGAGGCTTGTTCTGAAGAATCCAATGCGCGGCGACAAAAAAAAGAAGGCCAAGGACCATCCCCATAACTGGGGCGACAATGATGAAGGTTAAGGTTTTGTACCACCCGTCCGGAATGATGACGGAAAACATACTGTGCCTGCCCGTGTGTACGGCCGCATGCATCATGGCGGCACCGGCATACCCACCAATAAGGGCGTGGGAAGAAGAGGTAGGTAGTCCCCACCACCAGGTTAGAAGATCCCACACGATAGCGCCGAAGAGGCCGGCCATCACCACGTATTGATCCACGTGATCGAGGCGGATCATTCCCTTTCCGATGGTTTTGGCGACGGCAGTTCCGAGAAAAAACGCTGCAAGAAAATTGAAGGCTGCGGCCCAAATTACGGCGAGCTTCGGAGAAAGGACGCGGGTAGAAACGACGGTTGCAATGCTGTTGGCGGAATCGTGAAAGCCGTTGAGGAAGTCAAAGATCAGCGCGACCAGAATCGTGATCAGGACAAGTACGACGTCTTTATTCACAGGGAACCTGGCCGGATGGATGGTATGTAAACACGGGGGCTAAAGCCCCTTTCCTTGCGTGATACTGACGCGGCCCTCGAAGGGCCGCTCTTCCACGGTCGTTTCCGCGTTTGTTTCGGCGGTCGTTTCCACGTTTGTTTCGGCGTTTTTTCCGGCGGCAGGAATTATCCACTCTGGTTTCGCGAGCCTGCAGACTAAGTTCTTTGGGCATGCAGAGATTGTTTGAGGGCATGCAAATTTTCAGGTGCTTTTGAGGACGATGGCTTCGAGGACGTTGGCGGCGTCTTCAGCTTTGTCGGTGGCATATTCCAGAACTTCGTATAGTTCTTTCAACTTTATGAGATGGATGGGATCCTTTTCGTGCTCGAACAGATCGGCGATGGCTCGGCGGCTGACGTGGTCTGCCATGTCTTCGAGTCGATTCACCTCTTCACAGTGCTCCATGACGTGGCCATTTTTCTCGAGAAGCGAAACGCCCTTGGCGAGTTCTTCGCATTGCAGGACGATCAGTCCCGCCAGCTCCGCAGATACCGGCGGGGGATCGGTGATCTTGTACATGACCAGGCGCAGCGCGGCAGAATTCACGAAGTCCAGCACGTCGTCGAGCGAAGAGGCCAGGCGATGGATATCTTCACGGTCAAAGGGCGTGATGAAGGTCTGATTCAGCTTGGTGATGATGGAGTGGGTGGCGCGGTCGCCCTTGTGTTCGATTGCCTGGACCTGGCTGACGCGCATCGCGAGATCACGAGGATCGGCGAGGATTGTACGAAGGAGTTTAGCGCCATCAGTGAGATTGCCAGACAGTTCTGCAAAGAGATCAAAGAATTTGGTATCGCGGGGGATGAGGCGCATTTGTAAGGTTTACTCGGGCACACTCAGCCTTGCAAGACCTTGGACAAGGCTCGGAGCAAAGTAATATCTCACGCGCGATGCGGAACAGGCAAACGGGGGGCTAGCGGGAACGCGTGCGGTCGGCAAGCACCGGGGAACGGCGCGGCGTCCTGAGGCGAACTATCACGAGCAGGACGACAACAGCCGCCGATCCGTAGGCTACGGGATGAAGAAAGCCAGTGAAGACATCAACGAAATCCATTGGCGGATTATGGTGTAAGTCGGGGAAGGAAGCGACGTTACGGGCATGCTAGACCTTACGTGCTATACGGTGCGCGAAGGTGGAGTTCAGAGCGTCACAGCGCCTAAAGGCGGCATTGATTCGGCGACCGTTACGGCATCGCTGAAGCGATGCCCCGATACGAATCTTTGCATTGCACGAAGCCTTGCGTTATACGAAGCCTTGCTTTTGTCCGCGGCTGAGGCGGCCGACCGCTATCCGAGGCGCCGCGATCTGCGCCGGCGGCGCTACTTTTCTCGATATGGCCATTGGGCTTTGGTAAATAATGCGCCGTCGATGCCGATGGTTTGGCCGCTGATGAAGGAGGCTCCGGGGCTGGCGAGGAACACTACGGTCGGCCCGATGTCGGTGGTCGTTCCTACGCGGCCGAGCGGAGTCAGACGCGACCAGGTTCCGGCGTAGTCGGGATCTTCCTGGCGGGTACGTTCTGATTCGATCGACCCCGGCGCGATACAGTTCACGCGGATCCCGTATTGGCCCAGCTCGACTGCGGCTTCTTTTGTGAACATCTCGATCCCACCTTTGCTCGCCGTGTAGGCGACCAGCGATGGAAAGGCGAGTTTGTTGCAGCCGGATCCGAGATTCACGATCGCGCCACCGCCGTGATCTTTCATGTAACGCGCGGCCTGCTGGGTACACAGGAAACAACCTTTGAGGTTTGTGTCGACGACGAGGTCCCACTCCTCTTCGGTCACTTCGAGAAGCGGCTTCCAGGTTTGGACTCCAGCGTTGTTCACGAGGAGATCGAGGTGTCCGAAAGCGGCAAGTGCCTTTTCAAACATGGCCGTAACCTGGGCGCTGGAGCGAATGTCGGCTTGTAGCGCAAGGACGTCATTCTGGCCAAGGGTCTGAAGACCGCGAATCTCGGAGATCGTCGCCTCGACCATGGATCCTGGGTCGTTGTAGTAGTTGACCGCAACGCGGTATCCGTTGCGGGCCAACTCGAGGGCGATCTCTTTCCCAATCCCGCGGCTGGCCCCTGTCACGAGAGCGGTCTTACGCTCCGGCATAATCACCTCGCTCAAATGTCCCGATCACAGAATGGGAATCATAACGAAGGCGGGGGAAAGATGCTGTGCAGTTTGACCCCCTTGGCCGTAAGCTCATAAACTTGTAGGTGTTCTCTGCCTATCTTTGTGGTAGCCGTCGGGATCGAGGCCCTCGGGTGGCCATCCTGCGGGAGGGATTCCTGAGTCGTTTCCAAAGTTCTGGTCTGCGAGCATGCGTAGTTGCGGCCCTACTCGGGCTGCTGAGTCCGCTTTGTCGAGCGGATAGTTCCACTCCCATCACTCTCGATACCAACGAGACCGTCTTCTCGGTGCTCAGCGCGTTGAATGCGTGCGGGTACGACGCCAATCTGAACGCGTCGGATGCGCAGCGGCTCAATATCCGCGCTGAAGTGCAGAAGAATCTGAAGCAATCGGAAGAGGCGCAGGCTGCGCTGACGACGATGTGTGACTGGTACGTGGCGCACAAGGGGAAAGATCCGTCGCACGATCTTTCGCAATTCGTTTCGCTGGCGCTGTACCTGCAGGGGCCTCCGCACTTTTTGCCGCGCGTGAAAGAAGACGAGATGCCTCCGGACGCGGTTCCCATCGCAGGATTTGGAGCGTTGCTGGAGCGTTTTTACGAGAAGGCGGACCTGCACTCGATCTGGGAGCGGCATCGCGCAAATTATGCGGCGCTGGTTGAGCGATATCACATTCCGCTGGCAAAGATGGTGTTCGACACCGACATCTATCTGAAGTTGCAGTCCGGCGGATACCTGGGCCGTACGTTCACAATTTATCTGGACTTCCTGGGAGATCCGAACCAGGCGAACGCGCGCAACTATGGGAGCGACTATTACGTTGTCGTGTTCCCGTCGCCGGACGCAGGCGCCGTCGATCCGTTGAAGATGCCGCAGATCCGGCATACGTATCTTCATTACCTGCTGGATCCGATGGCTGAGAAACATTTCTCATCGGTCAAGCGGCTGGAACCGTTGCTGCAGTCGGTGAAACGTGCACCGCTGGAAGACAGTTTCAAAAGTGATATTTCGCTGTTGGTAACGGAGTGCCTGGTGCGGGCGATTGAGATTCGCACGATGGGGACGAAGCAAACGGCGGAACCGATGCGTTTGCAGGCCGTCGATGATGCGGTCAAGCAGGGATACATCCTGACGCGGTACTTCTATACTTCGCTGCTTGCCTTCGAGAAAGATCCTGCCGGTTTCAAAAATATGTATTCCGACATCCTGAATGCGATCGACGTGCGCCAGCAGGAGAAAGCAGCGGGTGAGGTGCAGTTCGCCCGGGCATCCGCGCCGGAATTGGTACAGCTATCGCGGCTCGAAGATCGCCGAATGCTGGTGACGGCGGAGAAACGTCTGGCCGCGGGAGATCCAAAAGGCGCGCAGGAACTGGCGCAACAGGCCCTCGACAAGAAGATCGGGGACGAGGGACGGGCACTGTTCATCCTGGCGCAGGTGGCGGTCGCGAACAAAGACCGAGAGGGCGCGCTGGGAAATTTCCAGAAGGCGATTCAGGCGACGAAGGATCCGAAGGTTGTGGCCTGGTCCCATGTGTATCTGGGAAGAATCATGGATATGAAAGAAGAGCGCGAGGCTGCGATGAATGAATACCGGTCCGCGTTGACGTCCGGATCGGAATTGCCCGAGGTCAAGGCAGCGGCCGAACGCGGACTGCAGCAGGCCTATGAGCCTCCCGCGAAGCCGCAGCAATGATTTTTGTCGTACGAGGTGCTGAGCTGGAAAACGCGCTGCGATGTTCGCTGCGATAAAATGCAAAGTTGTACGATCAGGGGCAGTTCGGAAACAAGTCAGAGTCGAGGAGAGCTCATGAAGCGAGCAGCGGTAGTGATCGCAGTGCTAGGGATGTGCGTGTGGAGTGGAGCCCAGGATAAGCCAGCCGCACAGAACGCGCCTGCGGGACAGGCGGCAGCAACCACGCCGGGCAAACGTCCGCCGGCAGCGAAGACGCAGCCGGAGTTCGAAGCGTACAAAGCTGCGATGCAGCTGACGGATGCCGCCGCAGCGGAAAAGGCAGCAGACGATTTCGCGACCAAGTTTCCCGACAGTGAGTTAAAAGTTGTCGTCTACAAGGCGGCAATGCAGAAATACCAGGCAACCAACAACGCCGACAAGATGCTGGAAATGTCGCAGAAGGCGCTCAGCTTTGATGCGGATGATCCGGAGGCGCTGGTGAGCGTCGCGCAGGTACTGGCGGAACGAACACGGGACACGGATCTCGATAAAGACCAGAAGCTGGCCGAGGCGAAGAAGGATGCCGAGCGCGCGCTCGTGACTTTGGATACCGATGTCCCGACAGCGGGGTATCCGCCGGAAAAAATCGACCAGTTCAAGCGCTATATGAAGTCGGAAGCCTACGCTGTTCTGGGCACGCTGTCTTCGAACGCCAAGAATTATCCAGACGCAGAGACGAATTTACGCAAGTCGATCGAAGTATTCCCGGAGCAGGTTGATTCCGTCGCTGTGCTGCGCTTGGCCGTAGCGCTCGACATGCAGAACAAAGTTCCGGACGCGTTGAAGTACGCCAATCAAGCGGTGGACCTCACCAAAGACCATCCTGATTCACCGGCTGGAAAAGCGGCTCGAGCGGAACAGGACCGTCTGACGAAACTGAGCGGCGGTACGGCGCCGGGGCAGGCGGCTCCGAAGAATTAAGAGCCGGCCCCGTTTGGCGGCGCGCCCGAACGCAAGCTGCTCGGATCGAGCTCGGCTGTAACCACATGGTCGATTTCCGCAAGGGATTCTCCATCGGCAGCTTCCATCTATGAAGGAACGGGAAATCACGGCGTTAGAAGAAGGCCTGGGCTATCACTTTCGCCGGCGCGCCGTCATTGAGCAAGCGGTCACTCATAGCTCCCAGGCGCGCGAAATGGAAGCGCAGCAGGCGGGAGAGAGCAAGTACAAAGTCAGTGATAACGAACAGCTCGAGTTCCTGGGAGATGCTGTACTCGCTTTAGTCACAAGCGAAGAGCTGTTCCAGCGCTTTCCCCACTTTCGTGAAGGGGAACTTTCCAAGCTTCGAGCGCATCTAGTGAGTGAGCGGCATTTGATCCAGGTGGCGCAGCAGCTGGAGTTGGGGCACTATCTGCGCCTCGGACGCGGCGAAGAAAAAAGCGGAGGCCGGAGCAAGACTGCTCTTCTGGTAGACGCGTTGGAAGCGATCCTGGCTGCGATCTATCTGGACGGTGGACTCGAGGTGGCACGAGGTTTTGTGTTCCGCAACGTGATTGAGCCAGAGCTTGAACGCATGGAACAGGGCGGGGGCACGCTGCCGATCACAGACTTCAAGTCTGCCCTGCAAGAAGCGGTTCAGAGCCTTGGCCTGCCGCAACCTGCGTACGTGCTGGTCGAAGAGGCCGGGCCTGAGCACAGCAAGACATTCACCGTCGAAGCGCGTTTGAACGGCAAGAATGAAAAGAGCGCGGAGTTCGTCGGCCGGGCACAGGGATCGACGAAGAAAACAGCAGAGCAGGATGCGGCGCGGCAGCTGCTCACATTTCTTGCATCGCGGACGAAGGCGACGGAAGAGAAGGCTGCAAAAGTTTCGCAGCCGGTGGAAAAGTAGAGTAGATGGATCCTTCAAACCACCTTGCGGCTTCGCCAACGGTATCCGCGGATTTGCCGTCGCAGGATTCTCCCGTCGTTATTGTCGCTGCGAATGCTCCGGGGACCAGTCCGGCGGAACCAGTTGAGCTGGCACCGTCTCCCAACCATCCGGTAACGAATTTCGGCAGCGACCTGATCAGTTCCCTGCAATCGCTGATGGGCACGGTGGTCATCGCGATCTTCGTAATCACATTCATTGTGCAAGCCTTCCAGATTCCATCCGAGTCGATGGAGAACACGCTGCTGGTGGGCGACTATCTTCTGGTGAATAAGCTCTGCTACGGCGGACAGGGCCTGGGAAATCACCTGATGCCGTATCAGAAAATTTTGCGCGGAGACATCGTGGTGTTTCATTATCCGGTCGACCCGCAACAGCATTTTGTGAAGCGCGTGATTGGCGTACCGGGCGACCGGCTGCGTCTGGTCAACAAAAAGGTATTCATCAACGGCAAGGCGACCGACGAACCTTACGTCCGCTTTCTTGAACCACCGAACAACGCATTCCGCGACAATTTTCCTCGCACCGACATCCCGGCATACGGGCTGGAAGGCAAATGGTGGCTCGAGATGCGGAAGCTTGTGGAGGATGGCGAGTTGATCGTTCCCGAGGGTCATTACTTTGTGATGGGCGACAACCGCGACGACAGCCAAGACAGCCGCTATTGGGGATTCGTTCCGCGAGAGAACATCATCGGCAGGCCCCTGGTGATTTATTGGTCGGTGCAGGACTGGGACAAGAATCCCGAGGGATCGGTCGGGGGCAGATTGCAACATCTGGCTTATGCCGTCACACACATCTTTCGGATCACGCGCTGGAACCGGACGCTGCGACTGGTACACTGAGAATGCGGCGGGTGCCTCTGCGCCGAAGTGGTTTTCCAAGTTTATCCATCCCGTATGAGCACGAAAACGATAGTGGCGAAGAAGAAGGACGAAGAAGCCGCAGACAAGACCGCTGCCGAAGAAAAACCTAAGGAAACCACGGTCGAGTTCCTGTCGTCGCTCGCCGCCGTGCTGGTCACCGGCCTCTTCATTATCACGTTCGTGGTGCAGGCGTTTGAGATTCCATCGAGCTCGATGGAGAACACGCTGTTGATCGGCGACCACGTCTTCGTGAACCGTATTCAGTTTGCCCCGAAGAGCAAATGGATCGGCTCGCTGCTTCCCTACCGTGAGGTGCACTTCCGGGATATCGTTGTATTTCTTTCGCCTCAAACTCCGGGCCTGTACGTGGTAAAGCGCCTGATCGGCCTTCCGGGCGATCACATTCACTTGCGGAATGGCGTGGTGTACCGGAACGGCGAGGCTCTGACGGAACCATATCTCGACACCGATCGGGACACACCGGCTGACGTGTACCGGAATAATTTTCCAGCCGTGCCGCCGACCGACGATCCTAACGTCTGGTCGAATTGGGCAATCGATTTGCCTTCGTACATCCAGGGGGACGATCTTGTCGTGCCGCCGGATCACTACTTCGCCATGGGCGACCATCGTGGCGTGAGCCTGGACAGCCGCTACTGGGGGTTCATCCCGAAGGAAAATGTGATTGGCCGCCCGATGTTCATTTACTGGTCATTTGAAACCCCCGATAATCAATACCTGAAGACGGATTGGAGTGACCGGCTGGCGTTTTTTGGCAAAGTGGTTTTGCATTTCTTCGATGAAACGCGCTGGAAACGGACCCTTCGGGTTGTTCGGTGACGCCTCGACAGCCTGAAACAAAGGCGCAGTGAAAATCTTCTATTCCAGAAGGCGCGTGATCGCGGTGGCAGCTGTGATACTGCTGGCACTGTTTGTCCTTCGACCCGGCGCCTCCTTCCTCAAGTCGCGCATCATCACTTCCATCAGTGCAGGCGTAGGACGGCCCGTCGATATTGGCTCGGTCGAGATTCGGCTGTTGCCCTGGCCGGGATTTGATCTTGAAAACCTGGTGGTATACGACGACCCTGCATTCGGCGCCGAACCCATTCTGCGCGCGAGTGAGGTTACGGCGGCGCTCCGTCTGACCTCGCTGGTGCGTGGAAGACTGGAAATCGCGCGGCTGGGACTGACCGAGCCGAGCCTTAATCTGGTGCATATTGACGATGGAAGGTGGAACCTGGCGGCGCTTCTCGAGCGCACAGCGCACATTCCACTTGCGCCGACGGGGAAATCCAAGACAGAGCCACGGCCCGGCTTTCCGTATATCGAAGCCACCGCCGCACGAATTAATTTCAAGAACGGCAGCGAGAAAAAGCCTTACGCCCTGACCAATGCAGACTTCTCGTTGTGGCAGGATTCCGAAAATACATGGGGAGTCCGCCTGAAAGCGCAGCCGTTTCGAACCGATTTGAATCTGAACGACACCGGACTCGTACAACTAAACGGAACCTGGCAGCGTGCGCAGAACCTTGGCGACACTCCACTTCAAATCAGCGTGGAATGGAAGAGGGCGCAACTCGGTCAAGTCACAAAATTTCTAACGGGAAGCGACAAAGGATGGAGAGGCGAAATTCAGCTCGATGTCGCTCTCTCGGGAACTCCGTCGGCGATGCAGGTCAGCAGCAGGGCATCGATTGACCAGTTCCGGCGATACGACATCACCAGCGGAAAAGCACTACACATGGCAGCCACCTGCGATGGCAGCTACAGCGCGCTGACTCACGAATTTCATGAGGTCATCTGCAGCGCGCCCGTTTCAAAGGGACTCATCACGATGACAGGGGATCTTGGATTTCCCGGAAGCCACCACTATGCGGTGATGGTGCGCGCAGAGGACGTCCCGGCGGGCCTGGTGGCGACGCTGGCGGAGCGCTCGAACAAATATTTGCCGGAAGACCTCGAAGCCGACGGCACGATCCACGGAAGTCTTTCGATGCAGGAAAATGCCGCAGCCGGCGTGAAACCTCACTTCGAAGGCACCGGGGAGATTGCCGACCTGCGGCTCACATCTCCCGTAAATAAGCCGGGCATAGGTCCGCAGACGATACCTTTCTCTTTGTCGAACAGCGGCAGCGCGCCGGGACGCGCGAGGCAAGCCAGTTATCGAGACGCGCTCGCAGAAGATTCCGTTGCGCCGCATATAGAATTCGGCCCCTTCACGATTGGAGCGCCTCACGCAAAGGGTCCGGTGATTCGAGCGTGGATGACGCGCAGCGGATATGACATAACGGTTTCGGGAGACAGTCAGATCAACACGACACTCAGCCTGGCGCGGATTTTTGGGCTCCCGGTTTTGCCAACGAAGGCGGAGGGCAGTGCGCAGCTCGACCTTGAATTTGCCGGAACGTGGTCTGGTAAATCCGATGGAAGAGGCCGGGCGTTTGTTGCACCGCAAGCCGTGGGAACGGCCAAATTGCGGAACGCCCAGATCGCCGCGCGGGAAGTTGGCGGCCCTCATCGAAATTGTTTCGGCAGAAGTGCAGTTTCTCTCCGACAAAGTTCGCGTCACGAAGTTGAACGCGAAAGCGGCGGGCACGAACTGGACGGGCTCGATCGAGATGCCGAGAGGCTGTGGGATTTCGTGCCCGGTGCGATTCGCTCTTAACGCCAACCAGATCGCGCTGCACCGGCTTCTCGAATGGGTCAACCCGAACCTGGGCAAGCAGCCCTGGTACCGGGTGTTGCAACCGGCTAGGCAGCCTACGAACTCATGGCTCGCCAACCTGCATGCTTCCGGAAGAGTTACGACCGAGCGACTCGAGATCCACAGCCTGACTGCGACTCATGTCTCGGCGAACTTGAGTGTGGACGAGGGGAAGGTTCAGATCGCGGACCTGAATTCGGACTTCATGGGAGGCAAGCATCGCGGCGAATGGCGCGCCGACTTCAGCGCCAACGCGCCTACTTGCAAAGGAAGCGGACAGTTGACCGGCGTCACCCTCGCCGGATTTGCAGAGGCGATGAAAGACGATTGGGTGACCGGAACGGCCGATGCCAAGTACGAGGTGAGCGGCAAATGTCCTGTCGATTTCTGGCAGTCAGCCGAGGGGATGGTCCATGTTGAGATGAAAGACGGCACGTTCCCGCATATTTCTTTCGAGGACGGCGCCGACGGTCTTCACATCAACCAACTTACCGGTCTGGCAAATCTGAAAGACAGCACGATCCAGATTCAAGAAGCTACCGTGGACTCGGCGCAGGGAGACTACGTTTTGAGTGGGACCGCTTCGCTGGCTCGCGAGGTAGACATCAAGCTGACACGGGTTCCCGCCGGAACAGCCACCGCGGGCTACACGATTACCGGCACGCTCGCCGAACCGCAAATTGCGCCGATGTCGGGTTCCGAACAAGCAGGCCTGAAGCCGATACCATCAAAGTAGAGATGGACATCGGCAGAGAGCAATTGCTCTGTGCAAGAAAGAAGCCTTCAAATACTGTCATCCTGAGCAGCGCGAAAAGCCCTTCGAAGGTCCTGACTACGTTGTGAACGCGATACGGCGGAAAAGGTCACCCGCTGCACGCATCTAGGCATTCCCGTCAACACATCAAAGCATTTCGCGCACGTAAGGTCCTTCGCGCCGGCTTCGCTGGCGCTCAGGATGACATCGGCAACGGTGGGTCCGATTGCGCACCGCGAGAAGATAGCTAAAAAACGTCCGAATACCTGTCATCCCGAGGAGGGCGAAAGCCCTTCGAAGGACCTTACGACGTTGTGTAGCAGCGATGCGGCGCGAAAGGTCTCCTCGCTGCACGCACCTAGGGCATTCCCATCTACGACATCAAAGCATTCCGCGCACGTAAGGTCCTTCGCGCCGGCTTCGCTGGCGCTCAGGATGACATCGGCAGTAGACATGATGACATCGGCAGTAGACATTAAGATCGCTCACGCCCGCTCCGCCGGCCGTTCAGAGTTACGGAACGTAGGCCGGTCCGCGCAGAACCTTTCCCGGAAGAGCATTCGTCATCTTGCCTTGATCGATCACGGGCACGCCATTCACCAGCACAAAGTCCATTCCTTCCGAAAGCTGGTTGGGATTGTCGAACGACGCCCGGTCGCGGACGGTGGCGGGATCGAAGACGACGACGTCCGCCCACATGCCCAGCTTCAGCACGCCACGATCGGTGAGGTGCATGCGCTGCGCCGGTAGCGCCGAGAACTTTCGGATCGCGTCTTCGAGCGTCAGAGCCTTTTCTTCGCGCACGTACTTGCTGAGGATGCGCGGAAACGTGCCATACGCGCGAGGATGCGGATGGGCCTGGCCGAGAATTCCCTCTGGCGAGGTTCCCTCCGAGTCGTTGTCGATCGAGACCCAAGGCTGTTGCAATGCGAGCGTCACATCAGGTTGCGACATACCGAAGACGGCAACACTGGTCGTGGGATCCTGGATGAGCAAATCGAAGAGAGCGTCCATTGGATCCTTGTTCCATAGCTTGGCGACTTCAGAGAGGCGCTTGCCTAGCAGCGGCATCAGTTGAGAGTTCTGCACCGCTCCGATCATGATGGCCTCGGGCCCGGGGATCTCCTGCCACTCATTGTCCCAATCGCGCGATGGCGTCACCATGTCTTTGCGGATGCGCTCGCGGGTAGCAGGCTCTTTCAGGCGCTCCACAAGCTTTTGCGTGCCGCCGTCGTGCGCCCATGGCGGGATGAATGCGGAGAAATCGTTGTACCAGGCGGTATACGCGTAGGTGTCAGCTGAGACGTCGGCTCCGGCGGCGCGTGCCGCATTGATCTTGGCGATGACTTCGGGCATGCGCCCCCAATTGCCTTTGCCCGCAACTTTGATGTGCCAGATTTCTACCGGAATATGTCCTTCGCGCCCGATGCGGAGAGCTTCGTCGATCGACTCGAGGATCGAATCGCTTTCGTTGCGCATATGCGTCGCGTATACGCCGCCGAGTTTACCGGCTTCCGATGCCAGCGAAATCAATTCCTCAGTCTTGGCGTAGGGCGCCGGCGCATATTCGAGCGAGGTGGACACTCCGACTGCCCCGTCTTTCATGGCGTCTCGAACGAGCGAGTCCATCTGCTCAAGCTGCGCGGCGGAAGGCTGCTTGTTGTCGTCGCCGAGAACCATCCGTCGGACCTGAGTGGCACCGACAAAGGTCGCGAGATTGATCCCCATGCCCTGTTTCTCAAGCCGCGCAAAATATTGGCGGAGAGTGCGCCAGTCCGGATCGATCTTGTAGTGATCGTAGCCGCTGCGATCCGATTGAATGATCGCATCGTTGAGCGGGGCGATTGAATTTCCTTCGCCCGTGATTTCGGAGGTGATCCCCTGGTAAATCTTCGATGGCAGATGCGGATCGACGAGGATCGTGAGCTCCGACTGGCCGAGCATGTCGATGAATCCGGGCGCGACCACTTTGCCGGCGGCGTCAATGGTGCGCTTCCGCGGAGCGGCCGAGAGATTGCCGATGGCGGCGATCTTTCCGTCGCGAATGCCGAGGTCACCCGAGTACCAAGGCGAGCCGGTCCCGTCCATGATGTGGCCGTGCGTGATGACCAGGTCGAATGCCGACGGAGTCTGGGCCTGGACACCAGCAGCGATCAGGATTATGAAGACCAACATCATTCGGGTGCGATTGAACATTTTTCTCTCTCCTCATTTGCGGGGCAGCCGGCGAAGCACTCCCGCTGGCTGCCGGCGCTACTTTACTGCGCTTCTTCTTGTTAGTGCGGCACCTGTTGCGATCCATATTGCCAAGGCGATCCATTCCGAGATTGTGAAATGGCCTGGAATCAATGGCACAAGTTTCATCAGCGCCAGCGCGACTGCTACCACCAGCGCGAAGGCAGCCGTCGCTTGCTCGAGTGATGAGAGTCGCATGGTTCCCGAGTTTGAATGCGCCAAAGCCAGGCATGAGGCGCATGCGGCGGACCATCCGATGGCACAGGCAACTGAACCGACTTCAGTGATCGGAACCAGGATCGCGTCGCCCAGAAGCATGCAACTGGCAGTCGCGATGCCGACGCTGAGCACAGCGACGGATGGCGTTTGAAATTGAGCGTGAACGATTCCGGCTCGCGGAGCGATCAGGCCCCGGCGGCCGAGAGCGAAGATCAGGCGGCTCGCCGCGACGAAGTTCCCGTTGAAACACTTGAAGAGCGAAAGCAGAGCTGCCGCGAGAATGATGTTGACGATCCAGCGTGAACCGAAGGCCTGGTGGAACGCAACCGCGGTCATGAATCGCTCATTCGTGAGCTGGTGCCAGGGCGCCACGAATGCAACCGCGGCGACGATCGTGGCATAAAACAGCGTGCCGATAAAGATCGCCATCCAGATCGCGCGCATGAATCCGTTGCTGCCGAATCCGGAATTGGCTTCTTCCGAGGCCTTGCCGACGGATTCGAAGCCCGTCATGAAATAAGGAACGATCTGAATTACGAGAAGAATCGACACGAGCGGCGTGTGCGTGAAAAGGGGCTGAACGTTAGCCGTAGAGCCGTGGCTCACGCCCAGTGCGACGAAGAGTATGAATAGCGCGAGTGTTCCGAAACTGGTCCAGTTTTGAAAGGTCGCGCTGAGACGAACTCCGCGATAATTGAGGACGGTCAGGAACGCGGTCAGTCCCAGCCCTACGAGCAGATGCGGAAGGAATACGGGCTTGCCGGCCACGCGGTAAAGTTCGATCGAATCGATGCTGGGAAAGATGTAGGCTGCGATACGTCCTACAGCGACGGCTTCCCACGGGCACACGATGAAATACGCCAGCGTCATCATCCAGCCAGTAGCGAAACTGATGCTACGAGGAAAGACCGCAGAGGTGTAAGCAATTTCTCCAGCCGCATCCGGCATGGCCTGAATGAGTTTCCCGTAGACCCAGCCGACGGGAAGCAGGAGCGAACCACCAATGGCGAAGCCGAGTAGAGTGCCGAGGCCGCCTCCGCGAAGCAGCCAGTCGTCCATCACAACCAGCCACCCAACGCCCACCATGGTTCCCCATCCCAGGGTGAAGTAGTCAAGAGCGCGCAATTTGCGGGCGAGAGTGGTCACAGGTCGCGGGAGAGTGGAGTGAGGCGCGCGAATTATAAAGCATTTGATTGTGCTATGGTTGGGAGCTTGGGTCGGATGCGATCGATCCTATTCGGGTCCTGACGCGATCCGGACTACTCGACTTGCATTGAAAGCATGACTCCGTCCGCATTCCTGAGAAATACCTATGCCTCGATTTGAATACCGTCCGTTGAAGCCCACGCCGCAGGCCGAGAAATCGTTCCTTGAGTGGGTCGATAAACTTGATCAGGAGTTCATGAATCGAGATCCCGAGCACCGCAGCGATGTAGTGCGGGAGGCACTGCACCAAATCTATCTGGGACGTCCGTATTCAGCCCCGGTAGGAGGGACCGCCGAGCAAGTGCTGATGCATTCCTTCGATCCGCGCAACACGACGCTCGAACCGGAATATTACGGGGATGTGGATGCCGCCAAATATACAGAGCGCAAGCCGCTGATCTGGTTCTGGATGATGTTCGACCGATCACCCGCGGGACTGAATCACTGGCTTGGCTACCGGGTTCGAGCCATGCTGGCGCGTCACATTTTCAAACATATCGGAAAGAACGTGAAGCTGTTCCATGGAATCGAATTCTCCTATGGCTACAACCTCACGGTGGAGGACAACTGCACGATCCACAAATATGTTCTGCTGGATGATCGCGGAGAAATCATTGTGCGCGAGGGATCGTCGATCTCCGACTACGCCAACGTCTACTCGCACTCGCACGATTTGAATGACGGCATGATCGTCGACAATCACAAGACCGAGATTGGACCCAAGGCGCGGGTGACGTATCACGCGACGGTGCTGAGCGGCGTGCGGGTAGGAGAGCACGGCATTGTGGGATCGGTGGGAGTGGCTTCAAAGGACGTGTCTCCGTACCACATTGTGGGTGGGATTCCGGCAAAGCCGATCAAGGTGAAGTCGATCGCGCCTGAGGAATTGCAGAAGAGTTTGGAGAAACGGTAGCGGTAACGCGAGTCTGCGTCGGACTCACTGCACTGGAGTGATGCCCTCGCGACGGCCGATAGCAATTACACTTACGCGTGGTAGTATCGAATTCAGCCCTGCATGATACTGCGAGATCTGATTTCCATTGGCCGCCATCAAATGCTGGCGGCTTCCCTGCATAAGGCCCATTCTTATTCCGGGCTTGTTGACGCGACATTTCGGGCAGGGTTTTCTCAGGCATGACAGCTTCTTCCTCAACTCGCAAACGCGTGCTGAGCGGCATGCGTCCGACTGGAAAACTGCACCTCGGCAACTACGTCGGTGCGTTGCAGAACTGGGTCGGCATGCAGGATCAGTACGAATGCTTTTTCTGCGTCGTAGATTGGCACGCATTGACGACCGACTATGCCGACACGTCGCACGTAAAGGAGAATTCGCTCGAGGTCACGTTTGATTGGCTGGCGGCGGGGCTCGATCCGGAAAAATCGGTGCTGTTTCTTCAGTCGCACGTCCCGGCTCACGCGGAGCTTCACTTGCTGCTCTCGATGATCACTCCGCTGGGATGGCTGGAACGCGTGCCCACATATAAAGAGCAACGTGACAATCTGAAGGAAAAAGATCTGGGGACGTATGGGTTTCTGGGATATCCATTGCTGCAGGCCGCGGACATCATGGTCTACCGGGCTGACGTGGTTCCCGTCGGCGAGGACCAGGCCGCGCACGTTGAATTGACTCGCGAGATCACCCGCCGGTTCAACGGATTCTATGGGGCTGCGAAGCCTGTATTTCCGGAGGCACAAACACTGCTGACCCCAGCCGCGAAGTTGCCGGGGACCGACGGTCGCAAGATGTCGAAATCCTATGGGAACACCATCATGCTTGCGGATCCGGAACCGGTGGTGCGGCAGAAGTTGAAGACGATGGTGACGGATCCGGCGCGAGTACGGCGATCGGACCCGGGGAATCC
Organism: uncultured Acidobacteriota bacterium; assembly: GCA_963820895.1. GTDB lineage: Bacteria > Acidobacteriota > Terriglobia > Terriglobales > Acidobacteriaceae > Sulfotelmatobacter. The sequence continues at coordinate 2,201,730 of CAWGBW010000002.1, read as the reverse complement.
GGATGTTTGTCCGGTAGGCGATCTCCACAAAATCTTCAGCAGCAAAGAGACGATGGCTAAGGTTTATGAAGGCTGCCGGTCGGCTGGAATCGGGTGTATTGAGTGCAAGGGGTGGGCCGCAGACTCGCTAGTGCAACTGTTGAATCCCATGCAGGAGCGGCGCAAGAAATTTGAGGAGAATCCACGGCTTGCCTGGGATATTCTGGAGGCGGGCACGCAGCGGGCGCGGAAAGCCGCCGGTGACACGATGGAAGTTGTGCGATCGGCGATGGGGATGTCTCTGGAGTATGAGGGGAAATAACGGTTTCTCTCGTGAGTCAGAATCCCCACCCTGTCGCTAAATGCGCGACAAGGATGGGGCACCCCGGAATCGTGAATTAAATGACCGAAGAAGCAAAAATCGTGGGTGGGAATGGGAATGTCGTCGCGCCTGCAATCGTTGCCGGGACTAATGTCGGCAAACCGGCGAAAGATGCTGGCAAGAAAAAAGAAGAGAGCGACTTCCCCTTTGCGGTTGCGGTCACCGATGTTTATGAGGGACCGCTTGACCTGCTGCTCGATCTGATCCGCAAGCAGGACATCGACATCTACGATATTCCGATCGCGAAGATCACGGCCCAGTATCTGTCCTATGTAGAAAAGATTCGCGAGCTGGATGTGAACGTCGCCGCCGACTTCATTTACATGGCGGCGGTGCTGATCCATATCAAGTCGAAGATGTTGTTGCCGCGCGATCCGCTGGCGACCGCTGAAGACGCGGATGATCCTCGCGGCGAACTCGTCAACCGGCTACTCGAGCACGAAAAATTCAAATCAGCCGCGCAGATGCTTTTGCAGAAGCAGCAGATTGAAGATGCCGTGCTCACGAATCCCTCGCTGAAGGAGTTCATGGATGCCGAGGGAACGGAGCCGGAAATTGCCGCCGACGTGATCGATTTGGTGAAGACGTTTCAGCAGATCCTCGACCGAGTACGGACGCGGCCCGTCCTCAATGTCGACGAGGAAACAGTCACGGTTGGCCAGATGATCGATTATTTGCGGCGGCGTCTGTCGCTGGAAGACCGGCCGATTCGGCTCAAACAGATTTTGATGAAGGTTTCGTCCCGGCAAGCCCTGGTTTGCATGTTTCTTGCGCTGCTGGAACTGGTGCGTTTGCAGGCAATCCAGGTGCGCCAGGAAAAACTGTTTGGTGAGATCGCGATCCGGAAGCATACGCACTTTGATGAAGTAATGAACGAGAGAGCTGCGGTTCGAGATGACTGGAGATAACGTGGACGGGGCGAGGGCGAGACTCTCTCGACAGCCGGCGGGATGCCGGCGCTACTGAGCCACGATAACGAGACAATGTCTTTGCGAGCACAACTCGAAGCTATTATTTACGCGGCGGAGACGCCTATTACGGTCGAGCAGATGACTGCGCTGGTGAAGGATACTGTCGTCGCCGAAGGTACTTCAGGCGATGCGGAGATCAAGGCGCGGGTACGGTCCTGTCTTGAAGAACTGGTCGAAGCCTTTGGATCGGCCGATCATGGCATCGAGGTTCGGCAGGTCGCCGGCGGATACCGCATGTCGACCAAGCCCGAACAGCATGAAGTTGTGCGCTCGTTTGCCAAGAGCCTGAAACCACCTATCCGGCTATCTCTACCTGCTCTCGAAACGCTGGCGGTAATCGCATACAAGCAGCCGGTTACAGTGCCCGAGATCAACGATATCCGTGGCGTGGATTCGGGCGGCGTGATCGGAACGCTGCTGGATCGCAAGCTCATCACTACCGCTGGGCGAAAACAAGTGATTGGTCGCCCGATTCTTTACAAGACGACAAAGGAATTCCTGATGCGATTCGGCTTGAAGGATGTCAACGAATTGCCCAGCATGGAGGAATTCGAAAAACTCGTCGCCGAGTCCTTCCAGGCGGAGCTGATTCCGGCGGAGAGCGAGACCGCCGCGGCTCCAGTCGCCGAGAGTACGGAGAGTCCGCAGGAGCCCGCGGTTGCGGAAGTTCCAGCGGAGGAGAAAGCCGGGTAGAAGCCTCCATTGTTCGAGCTGTCCACGCGGGCCGTGAAAGACCACTCATCGGCTCCCTACTGCACTAGAATCATTCCTACATGCCCCAGGAAAGACTACAGAAGATCATCGCAGCCGCCGGTGTCGCTTCGCGGCGGAAGGCCGAGGAATTAATTTCTTCCGGCCACGTGCAGGTCAACGGCACGGTCGTCACTGAACTCGGCACCAAGGCGGACGCCGAGACCGATCACATTCGCGTCAATGGAAAGCTGCTTCAGAGCGGCGAGCACCGGAACGTGTATCTCCTTCTAAATAAGCCAAAGGGATACGTGACCACCATGAGCGATCCGGAGAAGCGGCCGACGGTCATGGACCTGATTCGCGGGGTAAAGGGCCGCGTGTACCCGGTGGGGCGTCTCGACTACGCGAGCGAGGGCCTGCTGCTCTTGACGAATGACGGGGAACTGGCGAACCGGCTGATGAAGGCTTCGTCGCACGTTCCGAAAACCTATGTCGTGAAGGTCGCAGGAACTCCGAAAGAAGAGGCCATCGCAAAGTTGCGAGCTGGGCTCTCGATCGGCACCGACGATGGCAAGCGCGTGAAGACGGGACCAGCACTGGTCAAAATTGTGAAGGTGGCGGCGAACCCCTGGTATGAGATCACGCTCATCGAGGGAAGGAACCGGCAAATCCGCAGGATGTTCGAGGCGGTCGGCCATCACGTGGAAAAAATCAAGCGCGTGCGCTATGGACCGCTGAGCCTCGACGTGCCCCCGGGAGAATTTCGATCGTTAACACTTAGAGAAGTAGAGCGATTGAAATCCGCAACTAAAGGAACCGGCGACAAGAAATTTATGGCATGATGTACGGCTAACATGAGCCGATTTTTTGACCTGGTTTCGAAGCCGGTACGCGAAATGGGGAGCTATCTCCCCCCGCATGTGCCGAGTACCAGTGCGCCAAGTACGCGGCCCCGCCTTATCAGTCTCGATTCAAACGAAAATCCATATGGCCCGTCGTCACGGGCGATCCAGGCACTGCAATCCGGATTGGTGACGGCGAGCGCTTATCCGGACGACGATTGCAGCGAGCTTCGCCTGCAGTTGGCCCATCATCATGATTTGCCCGTGGACCAATTGTTGGTGACGGCCGGATCGACTGCTCTGTTGGGGCTTCTGTGCCAGACCTTGCTCACGCCGGGGATGAATGCCGTCACCAGCGAACGGTCGTTTATCGTCTATTCGATGGCGGTCCATGCGACCGGAGCCGAGTTGATCGAAACTCCGATGCGCGATGACGCGGTCGATCTGGAAGCGATACTGAACGCGATCAATGAACACACCCGCATCGTCTTCATTGCCAATCCCAATAATCCCACGGGGACGATGCTGGATGCGTCGTCTGTCGGCCGATTTATTTCGGAAGTTCCCGGACACGTAGTCGTGGTTCTCGACGAGGCGTATTACGAGTTTGCCATCCACTTCGCCGCGCGGCGGCAGGTGGAGTATCCACGGTCGCTCAACTACATCGCGCAGGGAGCGAACGTCGTTGTGCTGAGAACATTCTCGAAGGCGTATGGCCTCGCCGGACTGCGAATTGGCTATGGGATGGGACCGGCTGAGCTTCTTTCCTACTGCGCGCAGATGCGCAACACATTCTCAGTGTCGTCGCTGGCGCAAGCGGCGGCATTGGCGGCCCTTGAAGATCAGAAGCACGTAGAGCGCACGGTCACGACCAACGCTTCCCATGCGCAAGTCATCGGCGTCGCGCTCTCAGAAATGGGATTTCGCGTGGTTCCGACATCGGCCAACTTTCTCTACTGCGACCTGGCAGAAGACGCGGGAGCGATCGCAGAGAGGTTGCGGGCCGAGGGGATCAGCGTGCGTCCGCTTCGCGGCTGGGGCGCGCCGACCTGCATTCGCGTGAGCATCGGCACACAGCAGCAGAATCAGGCGTTTCTGAACGCGATCCACAAGATTTACAACACGGTGCTGTAATTCCTTGACGCACCGATTGCGGATTTACGCGTGCGGCAGCCTGGCGGCGCCGTATAAGCCCGCATCACTTCCTAATAGAGCCTGCGTGATGATCGTCTTCTTCTTCGTGTAGGGCGCGATCTGGGCAGACGCGCCTTCCTTCTTGTGCTCCGTATCTTCCGGAGCGCTTGCCGCGTAGACCAGCGACCGCTCTCGCAGTTCAGCGAACATCTTGGGAGCGAAAGCATCCCACGCGCTGACGACACCGCCGCCGATCACGAACATGTCGAGGTCGAGAATGTTGACGAGATCGGCAAGCAGCATTCCGAGTGCTTCACCGAAGCGCTCAAAGATTCTCTTGGCGTCGAGATTGCCCTGGATCGCGAGATTGTAGATGGACTTGGCGCTGAATTCCGGGTCTGAGTTGGCTGCCTTGGCAAGCTCCGGAGCCTTACCCGACTCGATCGCCTCCCGCGCCATGCGGACGACCGCGGTGGCAGAGGCATAACGTTCTGCGCATCCATGATTTCCGCAGCCGCACGGGACGCCGTTGGGCTCGATCGTGACGTGCCCGAATTCTCCTGCCATCCCGCTCATGCCGTAAAAAAGCTTTCCGTTCAGAACAATGGCGCCACCGATGCCTGTACCGAGCGTGAGCATGGCCATGTTGTCGACATCGCGGGCGGCGCCGAGCCACTTCTCTCCGAGAGCAGCGACGTTAGCGTCATTGTCGAGGAACACCCGGGCGCCAAGCCGACGCTCGATCTCATCGCGCACCGGGTAATCGGACCATCCGGGGAGATTGGCAGACTTGCGCATCATGCCGTTCTCCATGTCGATGATTCCCGGGACGCCGATGCCGGCGCCAAGAAAGCGCCCGCCAGTGCGGTGCTGTTCAGTCAAACGGTGGATTGCGTCACACATCTCACCGATCACGTAGTCGCGTCCTAGAACAACTTTGACGCCGAGAGTGATCTTTTCGATGAGTGTACCTTCGGTGGTGATGGCGGCGATGCGGAGGTTGGTCCCTCCCATATCGACGCCGATGGAGTAATCAGGCATAACGAACGAGAGTAACAGAATCGGGAAGAAATTGATGATTGCCGATTTGATGATTTCAGATTGAAAATCCGGACAGCATAAAAATCTGCGTCTGGTGGTGCACTCACTTCTGGCATTTCGGGCAGTAATGGCTGCTGCGGCCGGCAATCACAATGCGTTTGATGGGTGACTTGCAGCGGAGACAGGGCTCGGCTTCCCTGCCGTAGACGCGGTGCTGGAGCTGGAAAAATCCTGCTTCGCCGTCGGCGTTGACGTAATCCGAGACGGAAGAACCTCCGAGAGTAATCGCCTCGTTGAGAACGTCTTTTAGAAACTGGTGCAGCTTTCTTAGCTGATCGCGCGTGATTGTCGAGGCGCGCCGCTTAGGCCGAATGCCTGCGCGAAAGAGAGATTCATCGGCATAAATGTTGCCGACTCCACGGAGCAGCTTTTGATTCAGCAGGGCGCTCTTGATGGGAGTCTTGCGTCCGCGGAACAGAGCGACGAAGCGGTCCAGATCGATTTCGAGAGGCTCGATTCCAGTTGCGTCGAATTCCGTCGCGACACTCAGGCGGCCGAAGCGCCGAGGATCGACGAAGCGCAATTCCCTTCCTGACGCCAGCTTGGCGATGGCGTGGGTATGCTTTGCGATCTCATCTTGCGCGGCGCAGACTTGCAGGCGCCCCGTCATGCCGAGGTGGACGATCCATTGAGCTCTGGATTCCGTTGGTGCGGCGCTTGGCACCGTTGTTTTCGACGATGACTTCTTTGGCCTGTGCTTGGACCCGCTTGCGGACGCCACGCGGTCAAGATCAAGGACAATGTGCTTGCCCATCCTGCGCACGGCCGCTATCTGCGTGTGTTCAAGGGCCGCAGCAATTTCATGGGCTGAAGATTTAAGTGGCTCTTTTTTTTGGCCAAGCCATACGGATTCGATCACGTCTCCAGTGACGCGCTTTGCGAGGCCGCGGGCTATGGTTTCTACTTCTGGTAGTTCGGGCATAATCGGAGAACCTTTGACCACAGAGGACACAAAGTTCCACTAAGGAAACCCTGCCTCGCGCCTTCTTTTCTACATACTTCTACTTTTTCAGGAAGGTTCCTTTTTCAAGTTCGCTGAATGCTTGCTGCAATTCCTGCTGCGTGTTCATGACGATGGGACCGTACCACGCTACGGGCTCTTCCAGGGGCTTCCCAGAGACGAGGAGGAAGCGGATTCCGTCCTCTCCAGCCTGCACTGAGACTTCGTCTCCGCTATCGAAAACGACGAGAGAGCGATTCTGCGCGTCGGCGGGAGGCTTGACGTCGGACCAGCCCACACCTTCGGTCGGAACCGCCAAGGGGCCGGAGGCATTACAGAATTTCCCGTCGCCCGCAAAGACATAGGCAAAAGCATGCCGTGTTGTTTCGACCGGAAGAGTCTTGCGTTTTCCTGGAGGCACAGAGACATCGAGATAAATCGGATCGGTAGCGATCCCATCGACCGGGCCGGACTTGCCCCAGAAGCTTCCGCAAACGATGCGAACGTGCGTGCCATCGTCGTCGGTGACCTCCGGGATGTCCCCGGTCTTTACTTCCTGATAGCGAGGCGCGGTCATTTTCTGGGAGGCGGGAAGGTTCGCCCAGAGCTGAAATCCGTGCATGCGGCCGGTGGCGTCGCCTTTGGGCATTTCCTGATGAATGATTCCGCTGCCCGCGGTCATCCATTGCACATCCCCGGAGGCAATGGCGCCGCGGTTGCCCATGCTGTCGCCGTGTTCGACGGTGCCGGCGAGAACGTAAGTGATCGTCTCGATTCCGCGATGAGGATGCCAGGGGAATCCTGATAGATAGTCTTCCGGAATGTCGTTGCGGAAATCATCCAGCAAGAGGAATGGATCGAACTCGGAGGTGCTGCCGAAACCGAAGGCGCGACGAAGATGAACCCCGGCTCCTTCGAGTGTGGGCTTGGACTTGATGAGGCGCTTCACCGGGCGAATAGACATTAGTATCCCTCTGCGAGTGTCTTACGTTGGATGCAGTGAGGATACCCGAAGGCGCAACCACCCGGGACCGGACGAAAAGCGCGGTCTGTGGCGAGATTGCGCTGACGACTAGAGGAAACGTCGGAGAAGGCCTTCTAGTCTTTCAGCGGAACCACGGCGCTGCCGTCGCGGCAGAAGGTGGCGACGCGTTGGAGGTCGCCGTTAGCCTGGGGCAGTGTCATGACGGGGCCGTAGCAATAGACGGCGTGTCCGGTGGCAGCAAAGTACCAGCGTCCGCCCTTCGAGTGCTTAGCGATCTGGGTCGTCGGTTGCCGCAGAGGCTTTTGTGGAACGATCGGGCTCACCGGCAGACTGAACAACAAGGCTAGGGTCAGAACCTTCATTGTTTCCTGCTCTCTTCCTTTTACTGACAACTCACTTCCACAGAGAAGCGGGTCAAACGGCGGATCTGTCGATCCGCACGTGGCCTTAAATCGTGATCAATGATCTGCCAGTATCCGCTACCTCGGATGCCGGTCGGGTCGGTACCGGTACGCGAGTTTTCGGTCTGGCTACTTGTACATCCTGCTGCACACCCACCTGGGAAGACGGGGATTGTTTCGTTTGCGCCTGGGTCGACGGAGCGTGGTTCGAAGGCTTTCGGTTCGCTTGAATAGAAGGCGACGGGATCTGCGCGGTCAGATTCTGTTGTGCCAATGACTGATCGGCTATGTGCTGTTCCTGAGCGTTGGTTTTCGCCGCCGACAGTTCTGACGCGTCTTTGAACAGCTCGTGGATCAGGGTTCTCTGGTTTTCGATGGTCCGGCCCTGTTCCACAATCAGCATGGTCATCAAGCCATAAGAAACCAGGAACAAAACAACGAGAACTGGCAGCCAACCGTGCTTCTTGGGAGCAACTGGCTGGACGCCTAAATCGGTTGATTCTGCTGTACTAAATTCGATCTTCAAAAGGCACCCCGGTCTTCGCCTAGTGAAACTCTAGCGATAGATCAAGTGCATCCAGCGCACCAATGAAATCCGCGGACGCAAGTTGATGAAAATGATCGAGTTAACGTAAGCGAGTACACCATCCCCGACCTCGGGAAGTGCAACTCGATGCACATAATGAGCAAGGAACATTGAGCTGGAGATGGTTTTCTCCGTATGACGGGTGCGTGATTCCATGCATTACCGTGGTCACTTTGGGCTCAGAATAGCTGCCTTTAATATCGGAACCGCAACCCTTCGGGACGACTTGTCCCCTGTGGTCGTCGACTCTATGCGAACGCGCTTGATCCTCGCCGCTGTATTCGTTTCGATGTGCCTATTCGGCAGTCTGGCGACCGGCCAAAGCGAGCAAACCTCGACTGACACCGGACGCAAAATCGTCCGCAAGGTGGACCCGCAGTATCCTGCCATAGCAAAACGGATGAACCTCGGGGGAACGGTGAGGGTGATTGCCATGGTTTCTTCTGATGGGACCGTCAAGAAAGTAGACGCCGTCGGCGGAAGCCCGCTCCTGGTGCAAGCGGCTCAGAATGCGGTTTCCTTGTGGAAATTTGCTCCTGGCACCGAATCCAAGGAAACTGTGGAGCTTCATTTCGTCCCGTAGCGGCTCTACCGTCGCTACTTCCCGAGCACAAGCTTTGCGATCGTAGCCAACTGCATGTTCGACGTGCCTTCGTAGATCTTGCCGATCTTGGCATCGCGCCAATATTTCTCAACCGGATAGTCCTTGGTAAATCCATAGCCGCCGTAGATCTCGATCGCGAGTGAAGTCACGCGCTCAGCCACCTGGCTCGCAAATAGCTTGGTCATCGCGGCTTCCTTCACGAAGTTTATGCCGGCGTCCTTCATGCGCGCGCAGTTGTAGACCATCAGGCGCGCGGCTTCGAGTTCAGTCGCCATCTGCGCGATCTGGAACTGGATTCCCTGGAAATCGGAGATTGACTTGCCGAATGCCTTGCGCTCGACCGCGTATTTACAAGCAAATTCCCATGCCCCACGTGCAAGTCCGATCATCTGGGCGCCAATGCCGATTCGGCCTTCGTTCAGCGTCTCGATCGCGATCTTGTAGCCCTTTCCCGGTTCGCCGAGCACATTTTCCTTCGGGACGCGACAATCTTCGAGAATCAATTCACAAGTGGAAGAAGCGCGGATGCCGAGCTTGTCTTCCTTCTTGCCCACGGTAAAGCCAGGAAAGTCTTTGTCGATCAGGAACGCAGTGATGCCCTTATACCCCGCGGCCGGATCGATCGTGGCAAAGAGAACGAAAAGGCCAGCCTCCTTGCCGTTGGTAATCCACAATTTGCGACCGTTAATGACGTAGTCGGGCCCCTTGAGCACAGCGCGAGTCTGAAGCGCAAAGGCATCCGAGCCCGAGCCAGCCTCGCTGAGCGCATACGCACCAAGGAGTTCGGTCGCCATCTTAGGGAGGTAGCGCTTCTTCTGTTCTTCCGAGCCCCAGCGCAGCAATGCATTATTGACCAGCGTGTTCTGGACATCGACGATCACGCCCGAGGAAGCGTCCACTCGAGAGAGTTCCTCGACCGCAAGAATAGCCTCGAAGAATTTCGCGCCGCCTCCGCCGTATTGCTCCGGAATCTCGATACCCATCAGGCCCAGCTGGAAAAAGTCGTGGATGAGATCCTTGTCGAAGATGGCTTTTTCATCCATTTCCTTGACGAGAGGACGAACTTTCTCATCGGCAAACTGATGGATATTGTCGCGGAACAGGATTTCGTCTTCGGTGAGGGTGGTGATGGGAGCGGGCAAAGCGGCTTGCAGGGTTTCGGGCATGAAGAGCACCTTCGTCGGGGAAGTCGGGCGAACCGTTCATGGTAGCACCCTAGCGAAGTTCAAGACCATTTACCACAAAGGACACGAAGGATCACTAAGGAATAAAAACCGAAAACGATTTACTTCGTGAACCTTCGTGTCCTTTGTGGTTCCCGATTTGGGTTTCTTCAGATGAATTTTCGGCAGATTGTGACAAATGGCACGGACTTTTTACAGGAATCGTCTAATTCTGGTTCACCATGGCATCGTTCGCGATCCGTCGTCGAAGCGCACAAGAAGTCAGCCGGGCGGTCGTCACCGCGGCCATGAAGGTCCATACCGAACTTGGACCGGGCCTGCTGGAGAGCGCGTATCTGGCGTGCTTGCAGCATGAATTTCGGCAAGGTGGCTGGCTCGCTGCTGCTCAAGTTGGTCTCCCCGTCGTCTATCGCGGGACAAAGCTCGATCTTGGATATCGGATCGATTTGCTGGTGGAGGATCTCGTGGTCGTGGAAATCAAATCCGTGGAAGGGATCTCTCCCGTCCATCACGCGCAGGTCATTTCCTACCTCAAGCTCAGCGGCAAGTCGATTGGCCTGCTGATCAATTTCAACGTCGTGCATCTCAAAGACGGGATCAAGCGATTCGTAAACGGGACTTTGTGGATGGACAGACCAGAGCTTTAACCACTAAGGACACGAACGAACTCGTTGAAAGAAACGCAAGTGCTTTAACCACGAAGGACACGAGGGTTCACGAAGGAATCAAAAGCAACAAAGACTTACTTCGTGCACCTTCGTGTCCTTTGTGGTTAAAGCTTTTTGAGGTTCTCTAGCCGCGCTTGTAGACCAGCTTCAAGCCTTCGCCTTGGAGAATGCGTTTGATCTGGCTGCGGGCATGCACCGACCATGGTCCGGCGGTGTCGAGCTTTATGTAGGCTTCCCAATGCTTGAGGGCCTTGCGCGGCTCACGGATTTTTTCGAAGGCCAACGCGAGATTGTAGTGGGCGTCCGCGTAGGTGGGAGCCAACTGGAGCGCTGTCTTGTAGGTCTGAATCGCTTCGTGAACGCGTCCAGTCTCATCCAGCACGTTGCCCAGATCGAAGTAGGCCAACGCATACCGGGCATCGGACTCGATGGCGCGCCGGTAGTGTTTCTCGGCTAACGCGAAATCCTGGCGATTGTAATAAAGTGTTCCCAGATTGATGTGCGCCGCAGCGTGTGCCGGCTCAAGCTCCAGAACCTTGTGATAGGCGGCGATCGCCTCGGCCTGCGTGTTCGGATCTTCCTCGAGCGAGATGCCACGCGCGAACCATGAAGCAACTTCATTCTCGCGTGGAGTTGGCTCCGAACGCGGCACCGGAGTGCTGGTAAGAACTTTTTCGCGCTCGGAAAAATCCATCAGGAACTGACCGGCGATCGGCTCCAGCAGCTTGCCGTCGTGGCGGAACGCTACGCGATGCTTTGCGGTACGCAATGCACCCGCCTCTAGAAGGGGTTTTTGGACTCCCTCGGCCTGCTTGCGCATTGCCTCGAGCGAACGGCGAATCACCGCGGGACGAACGCTCATCGCGCAAAGATCACGTATTTTCTTGACTTCGAGGAGATCGGAAAACGTGTAGGCGTCGGCAGGCGTGAATAAACCGTTCCGCTCCCAGTTCGCCAGCTGGCGCGGTGAAATATGCAAAATCCTGAGTAGGTCAGATCGACTGTACACGAGACCAACTACCAATACCCCGCGGCCCTTCGCGGCAGTATTGAATCCAATTATCTTTCAAATTGCGGGGTTAACGCAACCGTAAACAATGCGAAAGCCTGTGGAGAATGTGGTTCATTTACATGCACCGAATGTAGTGCAATCTAAACGGCTGTGACCGCGGCCTGATACTCCTCGTACGTCCCTTTGAAGTCGGTGATCTTGTGATCGCTCTCGAAATGCCAGATACGAGTGGCCACTTCGTCGATCAGATCGTGATCGTGGGTCACGAGAAATACGGTTCCCTGGTATCGCTGCAGCGCAATGTTGAGGGCGTTGATCGATTCCAGATCAAGGTGGTTCGTGGGTTCGTCAAACACCAGAACGTTCGGCTTCTGCAACATCAGCTTGCAGAAGAGAAGGCGCGCGGCTTCGCCACCCGATAGGACGCTTGTCGACTTGCTCGCTTCGTCGCGCTGGAAGAGCATCTGGCCGAGAATTCCACGAAGCTCTTCGGTCACCGCTCCGGGATCCCATTGATGCAACCACTCGATCGCCGTGGTGCCCTCTTCGATCAGGCTGCGATGATCTTGTGCGAAGTAGCCAATCGACGCTTCGTGTCCCCACATCACTTTGCCAGAATCGACGAACGGTCCATCGTATCCGCCGCTGGTGTGGCGGAGCTCGCTTTCGGGAGTCGTGGGTGAATTGGCCAGCAGAGCGTTGACCAGCGTTGTCTTCCCTGCTCCGTTGCGCCCCATGAGTGCGACCTTCTCGCCACGGCTGATGCTCGCAGTGAAATCGCGGATCACTTGCTTCCCATCGTAGGCCTTGCCCAGCCGCTCCACTTCGAGGATGTGCTTGCCCGACGGCCTCTTCTGCTCGAACTTAATGAACGGGCGCTGAATGTTCGACCTCGCCAGTTCCGTCACCTGCAATCGTTCGACTTCCTTGCGTCGCGACTGCACCTGGCTGGAACGGGTTCCGGCGGCGAACCGGGCGATGAATTCGGTCAGCTGTGAGATCTTTTTTTCGCGCTGCGCATTCTGCGATTCGATCTGCGACCGTATCTGAGTCTTCGCGACGACCATGTCATCGTACGTGCCGGTGTAGGTGATGATGGTTTCGTAATCGATGTCGGCGATGTGCGTACAAATGCTGTTCAGGAAATGACGATCGTGCGAGATCGTGATGACGATTCCGTCGTAATTGTTGAGAAATCCCTGGAGCCAGTGAATCGAATCAAGATCGAGATAGTTGGTCGGCTCGTCGAGCAGCAAGGCCTGTGGATGCCCGAACAACGCCTGCGCCAGCAGGATTCGGACTTTCTGTCCGCCCTGAAGTTCGCTCATCTTGCGCGCGTGCAGTTCCTCCGAGATGTCGAGGCCCTGCAGGAGAATCGCCGCGTCGCTCTCCGCCGAGTAACCGTCCTCTTCGCCGACGATGCCCTCAAGCTCTCCAAGCTTCATGCCGTCTTCGTCGGTCATCTCATGCTTTTCATAGATCGCATCGCGCTCTTGCATGGCCGCCCAAAGGCGCCGGTTGCCCATGATGACCGTATCGATGACCGTATAGGCGTCGAAGGCGAACTGGTCCTGGCTCAGAACTCCGAGCTTGCGGGGGCGAACGACCGTGCCTTTTTGCGGATCAAGTTCACCGCTCAGCAGTTTCATGAACGTCGACTTGCCCGCACCATTGGGGCCAGTCAGACCGTACCGCTTACCCGGCGTGAACGCCGTCGAGACCTCTTCGAATAAAATTTTCGCGCCGTAGCGCATGGAAACATTGCTGACTGAAAGCATGATTGTGGCTTCTCTTTGTTGGGCTCTTCTGAATTTCTTCAGGAACTGCGGGGAATTCCGCCAAGACGGTGCGCAGCTGGAAGTATAAGGATATCACGCCATTTGCGCTTTCTCTAGGCGAACGGACGCCGGGGGTGGTAGAGTTCTAGCCCATTCACCGCCGTACCTGTTTCCATTCAAATCTCATCGGAGGGCTGCATGGAAGGCGAACGACTCCTGCAAGCAACAAGAAAGAACCTGTTTGTCATAGCGATGCTGGCCACCGCTGCCTGGGCCGCCAATACTACGAAACTGATTTACAGCTTCGGCGGGAATGCTGATGGCGAGTACACCGACACGGAACTCGTTGTGGACAGCTCCGGCAATCTTTACGGCACGTCCGTGCAAGGCGGGCTCTTCGGAGGCGGCACAGTATTCGAGGTCACTCCGGCAGGCGTACACACCGTGCTCTACAACTTTACCGGAGGCGCGGATGGCGGAGAGCCCTATAAAGGCGTCACGCTCGACTCACAGGGCAATCTTTATGGAACCGCCGTTACCGGAGGAGGCGGGTCGTGTGAGGGCGGCTGCGGTGTCGTCTTCAAGCTCACGCATTCCGGTGCGAGCTGGACACAAACTGTGATCCACACGTTCAAGGGAACAGACGGCTCGGGCCCGGGCAGTCCCGTCGTGCTCGACAAGGCGGGAAATATTTATGGCACCACACCCACGGGCGGATCCAAGGGCATGGGAGTTGTATATCAACTGAAGCCAAAGGGAGCTACTGGCTGGACCTTCCTGACTATCCACACCTTCACCGGAGGCACGGACGGAAGCGGCGGCTCGGCGGGACGCCTCCTGATCGATGCCACGGGAAATCTATTCGGCGTGTGTACGGTGGGTGGCGCAAACGGATCTGGCGTGGTCTACGAGATGACTCCCAGTGCCGGTAAATGGACTTTCAAATCGCTCTACGCCTTCAAGAATCAACCTGACGGCGCATTGCCTTATGGCGGAGTTATCGCCGACAAGTCCGGCAACCTGTACGGGACGACCTACTACGCAGGCGCACACGCGCTCGGAACGGTCTACAAGCTCACACGCAGTGGCAGTAGCTGGACGGAAAGCGTTCTTTACAGCTTCAAGGGCGGAAGCGATGGCGCGAGTCCCATCAGCAGCCTTGTGGCGGATGCCACTGGCAATTTCTTCGGAACGACAAGCGAAGGCGGCGCGACCTCTTGTGGCTGCGGCGTGATCTTCAAGATGACGAAGAATACTGCGGGCACTTGGACCGAGAGCGTCGTCTACCGTTTTCCGGGCGTACCGAGCCCCGGTTTCGCATACAACGGATTGGTCAACGGAGCGGCCGGGACCTTCTACGGCGCGACCGTGCATGGCGGCACCGGCAACGATGGCGCCATTTACAAGTTCACGCCGTAACGTGAAAAGTCTGCCGAGCCTGGGCTAGTGAGAACTGCCTCCGCTCGCTTCTACGAGTTGCTGCACCGGCGTGGTGATCTGCAAGAGAAGTCCGTCGACCGGTTTTTTGGCTATTTCAATGACAGCGAGTTGCTGGGCCTTCCATAGGTCAGGTTCCGGCTGACCTCGGTCCAGATAGTCCAGCGCATTGAGTCCCGCCCCTGCAACCATCGACAGATTTTGAGACAAGGCAACGTCATCGGTCAAAAGGGATGATTGCGTCAGCATCGGATGCAATCTTGCATCGTTGTCTCGCCAAAGCATGAGAGAGGAACGGATCTCGCCTTCCGCAACCTTGTCTTTGTAGCCGCTCTGAATGTATGCCGTTACGAGTTCGCCGAAATGGCGCGCGGCGTCACTCTCCGGGTAGACAGCATCGATCAAGCGGTTCAATGGAGAATGAAAATTCATCGGACCCTTGTCCTCACTCCACCGGTTGTAATCCTTCACAGGTTCAACAACATCGGCAAGGACGCGCAGCGGCGTCACATCAGCGCTTCCGGCCATGCGTTGCAACATTTGCTCACGCGCCGCATTGTGAGTCAGGCCAAGAAATTCCAGTTCGTAGCTGACCGCCCGCATGCGCTTGTACATTGAGGCCGGATCAACAACATCCTGCGGAGACCACAATCTTTCAGCGACTGCGGCATTGCGAGGCCAGATGTGCGAATCAACATTCTCCGGCGTGACCCACTCCGCCCACTGCGCGGCTTCACCGCCGAGTATCAGCTTCTTCTGTTCGGGAGTCAGGTTTGCTGCGGCACCGCTCATCGGGTCTACGGCATAGTGACGAGCCCCTGTCCACATCAGGTCGAGATAGTACCCGTAGGAAAGAAGGCCGCGATACCCCTGCTGCGCCGCGGTGGCGAGGGATTGCTGTCCGCGCCATGACTGCACCACGATGGACTTTGGCAGATCAGGATGAAGGATTTCGTCCCAGCCGACCGTCGTTTTGTGATTCTTGGAAACGATTTTTTCCAGCCGCTGGTTGAAGTAGGCCTGAAGGTCCTGGTCATTCTTCATGTTGTGGGCATGCATGAATTCCTGAATCTTCGGATTCGCGTCCCACTCCTTGCCGTCGACCTCGTCGCCTCCGATATGGAAGTATTCGTCGGGAAACAACTTTGTCATCTCGGCGATGAATTTCTCGAGGAACTTGTACGTCGTCTCCCGAGTCGGATCGAGAATCGCATCGCCGCTCTCGAGCGTGTACGGTCCGGAACCGCTGGCGAGTTCGGGATAGCCGATCACCCAGGATCGAGCGTGACCCGGCATATCAAACTCGGGGATCACGCGAATCCCGCGGTCGTGTGCATAAGCCAGAAAGTCTTTGATTTCGGCCTGCGTGTAGAACAGGTCGTCCGAGCCCATGCCCGTCAGTTTCGGGAACACCTTGCTCTCGACGCGAAATCCCTGGTCATCGGAAAGATGCCAGTGCAGGACATTCATTTTGACCGCAGCCATGCCGTCGAGATTGCGCTTGAGAACATCGAGCGGAATGAAGTGGCGGCTGACGTCGATGAGGAGTCCTCGCCATGGAAAGCGCGGTTGATCCTTGATCGTTACAGCTGGGACGGCGAAACCGTCGGGGGTGATAGCGACAAGTTGAAGGAAGGTCTGCAGTCCGTGAAGCGCACCCAGTGGGGCTGGGGCGGTAAGTTTCGCGCCGGAATCGGAGATAGAAAGTTCGTAAGATTCATCTTCCCCGAGCTTCTGGATCGCTTCGCGGCCATGATCGACATGAATGTCGAGCGTGGCGGCTGTCCCCTGCTTGGGGCGAAACGGAATGCCGGTCTGTTTGGAGAGCTGTGTGGTAAAGCGCCGGACGCCGTTATCAAGCGAAGCTTCGTGCGTACCGCTCACGGACACGGAAAAATCTTGAGTGATCGCGAGTTGCCCTGAGCCTTGCTGCACGTTGGCGGGCACAGGCATGAGGTTGAGTTGAGGTTGGGATTGAGCTAAGGAGAGAACAGAAAGTAGAAGTACAGCGATCAGCGATGAGAGCGTTTTGAAAAGCATTCGCATAAACCACCTTCTCTAAGAATGACTGGCAACGAGATACTCAATCACATCACCGACGGTGGACCGAGTGGCGAAGCCGATTGAATCTTTGACTAACGTAAGTCTTGCAGCGACGCACAGCACTCTCTAGTGCCCGCCAGCCAACTCACGCACAATTCCGCCGACGAACTGTTTGGCATCTCCAAACAGCATCAGAGTGCGGTCAAGGTAGTAAAGCGGGTTGTCGATCCCGGCAAAACCTGGACTCATGCCGCGCTTGATCACCATGACAGTATGCGCTTTGTCTACATCGAGGATCGGCATGCCGAAGATCGGACTGGATTGATCTGTTCGAGCCGCGGGATTTGTCACATCATTCGCGCCGATGATCAGAGCAACGTCAGTTTGCGGGAAGTCGCCGTTGATCTCATCCATCTCGATGAGGCGATCGTAAGGGATATCGGCTTCGGCTAGCAGGACGTTCATGTGGCCGGGCATGCGTCCCGCAACCGGATGGATTGCGAAGCGAACTTCCACGCCTTTCTTGCTCAGCGCATCGTAAAGTTCGCGGACCTTGTGCTGAGCCTGCGCGACGGCCATGCCATATCCGGGAACGATGACCACCTTGTTGGCCGCAGCCAGAATCGCGGCGGCTTCTTCGGCGGTGGCGCTGCGCACCGGCTTAGCCTCCTGCTCGCCCGCGGCTGCCGCCTGCACCTGGCCGAATGCACCGAACAGGACGTTAGTAAACGACCGGTTCATCGCCTTCGACATGATGACCGACAGAATGAAACCCGACGATCCGTCGAGCGCTCCGGCAATGATCAGGAGCTTGGAGTTCAGAACAAATCCCATCGCCGCGGCGGAAAGGCCGGCATACGAATTCAAAAGCGAGATCACCGTCGGCATATCCGCGCCGCCGATGGGAATCACGAGCAACACGCCGATCACCAGCGAGATTCCTACGACGAGGGGGAAAAGTTCCCTCTCGCCAGGATGGAAGACGAGGTACACTGCGCTCCCAACCGCGACCGAAAACAAGAGGAAATTGACGAGATTCTGCCCTTTATAAGTAATCGGCCTTTGAGGCAAAACCTCCTGCAGTTTTCCCGCCGCCATCAGGCTGCCGGTAAACGTCAGGCCTCCAAGGATCACCTCCATCGAGAGGACGGACATCATGAACTTGGAGACATCCGGCGAGCGGAGATAGAACTCAGCGGTTCCCACCAGCGTTACGCAAAGGGCTCCGAAGGCGTGGCTCAGCGCGGTTCGCTGTGGAACGGCCGTCATCTGCACCATGCCCAGCGGTATGCCGATACCCGTGCCGAGCACGAGTCCGATGATGATCCACTTGTAGTCGATGATGCCGCGATTGAGGAGGGTGCCGCCGATGGCCAGCACCATGCCGATCTCGCCGGCCCGGATGCCGCGGCGCGCGGTCGCCGGAGAACTCATCCACTTCAGCGACAAGATGAACAGAGCGCTGGCGATGAGGTAAATGATTTCGATGAGGTATTGGCTGCCTGCGAACTCTGGCGTCATATCAGGGCTTCGTCCCCTGCGGCTTTGCAGAACGGCTGGTCTTGAACATCCTCAGCATGCGATCGGTGATAAGAAATCCGCCGACGACATTGCTGGTTGCTGCCACGATCGCGATGACGCCGAGTATCGTGGCAAACGTGCTCTTCTTCTCGCCCACCAGCACGATTGCCCCCACGACAGCGATGGCATCGAGGGCGTTTGTGAGGGACATCAACGGGGTGTGCAACAGCGGGGACACATGCCGAATGACCTCGAAGCCGATGAACGCCGCCAGCATGAAAACGAATAACGCATCGATCAGATTGGAACCCATGCAAAACCTCAGTCCAGTTGTGAATTCTGATTCTCAGAGTTTGAAGAACGAGTTCAGCCCGCTGGCGCCAGAGCCGGCATTTTGAAAAATTCCCGCACCCGGTTGTTTACAACATCGCCGCCATTCGTAATCAGCGTCTCGCGCACGATCTCGTCCTGCAAATTCAACTGCAGCTTGCCATCTTTCACCATGTACGTGAGATATGTGGTCAGGTTGCGTGCGTACATCTGGCTGGCATGATACGGAACGCTGCTCGCGAGATTGATCGCGCCGATGATGGTCACGCCATGCACCCGGATGGTCTCGCCGGTTTTAGTAAGCTCGCAGTTGCCGCCGCGCTCAGCAGCAAGGTCGACTATCACCGAACCGGGCGCCATTCCCTTAACCATATCCCCCGTGATCAGCACGGGAGACTTTTTGCCCGGGATGACCGCCGCCGAAATGACAATGTCGCTGTCGGCAACGACCCGTGTGAGCAATTCCCGCTGGCGTGCATAGAAGGTTTCGTCCTGAGCGGTTCCATAGCCGCGGGCGTCCTGCGCGTTCTGCGCTTCGATCGGCAGTTCGACGAAACGTCCGCCCAGGCTTTGGACTTGTTCTTTGGCGGCGGGTCGCATGTCATACGCCGACGCGACTGCGCCCAGCCGCCTCGCTGTGGAAATAGCTTGCAAACCAGCCACTCCGGCGCCGATCACGAACACGCGCGCAGGAGTAACGGTGCCAGCCGCAGTCGTCATCATGGGAAAGATGCGCGGCGAGGTCTCAGCAGCAAGTAGCACTGCTTTGTAGCCGCAGACTGTGCCCATGGAGGAAAGCGCGTCCATGCTTTGCGCACGCGTAGTACGCGGCATCAATTCGACCGAGAAGCTGGTAATTCCGGCCCGTGCGATGCGTTGGATAACATCAGCGGAACCGAACGGTCTAAGAAAGCCCATCAGGATCTGACCGCTGCGCATGAGCGCGAGGTCCGCTGCTCCTGTCGTGTCGTTTGAGCCGTAACAAAGGACCTGCGCGATAATGTCGGCGTTCGCAAAAACTGCCGGACGATCTGGAGCGATCTTCGCTCCCTTTTCCAGGTAGGCGGCATCCGGGTAGCCGGCCTGCTCTCCCGCATCTTTTTCAATAAGAACTTCGATCCCGGCTTTCGCGAGAATGGGGATGACGACGGGGACGAGCGCAACTCGGCGCTCTCCTGGATAGCTCTCTTTCGGAACTCCGACAATCACGCTGCTCTCGTCCTTTCGCTGTCTAACGATGGGTTTCGCACAACGGCCCGGAAAGAAATACTTTCACGGGATCGGCTGCGCTCGATGTGATAGCAATCACATCGAGGCAAACAGGAAACAGTAGCAGATTGGACAGGAAAACTGGAAGCTCAGTAGAGCACTCAGCGGCGAGGGCAAGATGCCCTCGCGACAGCCGGCGGGACGCCGGCGCTACTGCTTGAAACGGTAGTGCCAAACTCTGGCTGCGCCGATGAGATTAGTGTCGTCGCCGAGAGAGGCCAGCATCAGCTCGGTCTTCTCGGCCGGAACAAATCTGCAGCCGCTGCGAATCAAAGCTTTTATTTTCCCGAGGAATAATTCCGCGCTCTTCATCACGCTGCCGCTGAGCACGATTGCGTCGGGAGTGAACAGGTTGATCAGATTCGCCAATCCAAGTCCCAGGTAGAACGCCTCGTGTTCTACGGCCTGAATTGCAGTTGGATCGCCAGCTCGCGCCAGTTCACAAATCCTCTTTGCCGTGATTCCCTGGCGATGTGAATAGTCCGCGGGGGCGTTGCGCTCGACCCACGCGGCCATCGCGGGCCCGGCAGCAAGCGATTCCCAACATCCGCGAAAACCGCACGTACACTCCGGTCCCGCAGGATCGACGACGTGATGACCCATCTCCGGATGCGCGCCATCAGCGCCACGGTAAAGGTTGCCATCGATGACGATGCCTCCACCAATGCCCGTACCAATCGTGACGTAGATCAGGCGGGAGCGATTGCGGCCCGCGCCCCATCCCGCCTCGGCTAGCGCAGCAGCGTCTCCATCGTTCTCGAGTGCAACGCGCACATTGAAAACCTGCGCGAGATCTTTCACGGGGCCTTTCCCTCGCCAGCCGGGAAGAAAATCCACGTCGCCAAACTCTCCGCGCAACGGATCCACCGGGCCCGTCGACCCGATTCCGATACCGGAGAGTTCTGTTCCTGCTCGTTGTGCAGTCTTGCGCAGCATATGCGCGATCAACTCAATCGCATCAGAGTAGCGGTTAGGGTCTGTGGGCGCTTCCATGCGAGAAAGCACCTTGCCGCTATCGTCGACCACGCCCACTGCGATTTTTGTTCCGCCTATATCGACGGCGCCGATCATGAGCACTGAGGCTTCACTGCCGTGAATTCGCGTTTCATTGAATTGTTGGAAAAGCTTCGATTACCCTAACAACGGTTCGTGGGACTAGATCACATCGGCCTGTTGCAGGATCTTCTTCATCCCTGCCCAGCTCTTTCTGGTTGACTCTTCGGGCGTACCGCCTCCAGACCAATGGGTTTCAAGGCTCACCGCGAAGTGATAGTTGTCCGTTTTCAAAGCACGGAACTGGCCCGCCCAGTCGATCAGCCCTCCGCCCACGGGAGCCCAGTCGTACTTGCTGTCCTTCTTCACTACGTCTTTGCAGTGGCAGTGGCCGATGCGTTCCTTGGGCAACAGCTTGTAGCCGTCGGGATAAGGGATTTCGCCGCTCGCGGCAGCGTTTCCCGGATCCCAGTTCAACATGAAATTCTTGTTCTTCACGGCTTCGAGCACCTTGGCCGATTCGGCTCCGGTGGCGGTATTGCAGGCAGGCTCGTTTTCGAGGACAAGAATGATGTCCTTCTTGGCCGCCTTCTCGGCAGCGCTCCGCAGGCGCTCGTTGATCGCTTGCCGGTACGGAGACTGATCGGCCAATCGCCAGAAATCGAAGCACCGGACCCGGTTTGTGCCGAAAGCGTGGGCCATCTCCATGGCGCGATCCAACACCTCATCCTGCTGGTCAAAGGTGAAATTCGCACCGAAGCTTTTGTCTTCGCTGAATTTGGATTTAGGGGCGCCGGGCCAGTCGGCCTTGAACAATGGACTGGCGACATCGGTGACCTTGAGCTGGAACTTTTCGAGGATTCGACGGGCTTCCGCTACCTCTTTTTCGTCCAGATTAACGATGTTCTTCTTCCACATCCCGCGCAGCTCGATCCATTGCAGGCCGAAATCGCGGGAAGCGACCTCGCAGGCGTGGCCGAAATCCTGCGAAATCTCGTCGTTAATAACTGCGACACGGAATACCGGCGAGCTGGAGGTGGTTTGCGCCATGAATTTGGAGGTGGCTCCGGCGGCCGTCATCGCGACCATGCCAGCTAGAAATTCGCGACGGGCCAGGGGGAATGACATGAAATCTCCTCAAACATTCCTGCTCCGCAAGGTCCTGGGTTCGATCAGAACGAAGCGTGCCCACAAATTTATCACTATGGGCTGGTTGCAACCGGCCGACACAGGAATTTCAGCGCGCAAAACAAAACGTCCCGGACTCGATTAGAGTCCCGGGACGTCTGTTGATCAGCCCTCCCCCAAGTGCTGCTCAAGAGCTACTCTACGTCTACTCCCGAAGTTCGTGAATGGCCCGGCCGTGCCAGGGACTTTCGTTCAGAGTCCTTCGCCCAAAAGAGCATTCTTGTGCGCAAAACAAAACGCCCTGGACTCAATTGAGTCTCAGGACGTCTGCTGATCAGCCCTCCCCCAAGTGCTGCTCAAGGACTACTCTACGTCGACTTCCGAAATTCGTGAATGGCACGGCCGTGCTAAGGGCTACCCTTAGAGTCACACGAGAAGCGCTGTACTTTTAGCGCGCAAAACAAAACGCCCTGGACTCAATTGAGTCTCAGGACGTCTGCTGATCAGCCCTCCCCCAAGTGCTGCTCAAGAACTACTCTACGTCTACCCCGGAAATTCGTGAATGGCCCTGCCGTGCTATCGACCGCCTGAAGGTCACCTGGAGGGCAGCAGAATTCTTGCGCGCAAAACAAAACGCCCCAGACTCGATTTGAGTCTCGGGACGTCTGTTGATCAGCCCTCCCCCAAGTGCTGCTCGATAGCTACTCTAGGCTCAAGCGCCAAAACCGTAAATGGCCCCCTCGTGCCATATATGGCACGAAAGGGGGATACGGACACTCTCCGAGCCCCGGCGCTCCCGTTGGTCCTCCAGTCCTCCGGCAGGTAACTGTCACCAAAGTGCCCGTTCGTAATTTGAACGTTTGCCATAAGTTACGCAGAATCGACTTGCCTACCACTTCGCAGTCCAGCAGTTGTCGCTTCCCGTGGAGCAACGCCGCTGAACATAACAACCTGGCTTAGCTCGATGAGAGGAAGTACATGTCTCGCAGGAAGGCGACCATTCTCTGTATTGACGACCACTGGAACGGCCTCATCGGACGGAAGATGTTGCTGGAACAAAGCGGTTACGAAGTTTTGGAGGCTACTGACGGCGATGACGGCCTGAAGTTGTTCCGTTCACGGCCGATCGATGCGGTAGTCCTCGACTATCAAATGCCCGGCATGAAAGGCGATGTCGTGGCCGCGAAGATGAAGCGCATCAACTCGAACGTACCGATCATGCTTCTCTCCGCCTACGGACCGCTTCCAAAGAACAAACTGGAGGCCGTCGACTCGTTTCTTTCGAAGTCCCAACCCCCCAATGTATTGCTGTCCACGCTGCAAGGAATGCTGGAGAGCCCTCACAAACCATTTTTTTCTCGCTGGCTCGACCATTGGAAGAGCCGGAACCAGGCGGTGACCCATTGAATCTGCTAAAACATCTGCTCCATCGCGGCTGCACCCACCGGTTTTCATGGCCGCGCATTGATGACAACGGTCGCCACTACCAGATTTGCCTGTCGTGCGGAACGGCTTACGAGTACGACTGGAGAAAGATGCGCCGGACCAGCACCCTGCTGATTGCAACTGTGCAGCACGATGAAATGGTCTCGCATTCCGCATCAAATCGCGGATTGCACGGCTTCGTAACATCCAAATGAAATGGCATCGGCCGAATAAAGGGTTATCGGAGCAGCGCGCGCCGCGGGTGAACTTGCAGGGAATCGTGTCGGCGGTGATTCATCTTGAAAACGGCCGGCAACTGACCGCCAAGTTACGCACTCTTTCCGTGACCGGCGGCCTGCTGGATGTGGCTGTCTGCCTAGACGAGCGGATAGAGATCTCTTTGATGTTTCGATTCGGTCCTGGCATCCTGCAATCGAAGGCGCAACTGCTATTTCCGATGCGCGGCGGCATGGGATATTTGCAGCCGTTCCGTTTCACCACGATCGGCATGAAGGAGCGCCAAACCATCCAGTCAGAAGTCGCGGCTTTGCTCACGCAGAACACAGTACCGGGCAGCCCTACTCAGGGAATACCTGGCTTTCGTCCAACGCGATTCAATTTCGAATCGTTCTAAGCGGATCGCTTCATCGCAGTGCACAGCTAATGCGTCGACTCAGGATCGCCCGTCGGCGCCGGGGCGTGATCCGAAGCCGCAGGAGGCCCCAGCAGTTCGGTGAGCTCAGGTTTCAATGCATCCGCCCAAACCTGGTACGCCTTCATAGTCAGATGGAGCTTGTCCGGATTCATCATTCCGTCGAACAGCATTCCATTACGGTCCGCTAGCTTCTGATTGATATTCAGGTACCGGATCTTCTTGCCATCGGCGATCTGCGACAGCTTTTGATTGATCTTGTCGATGATGGGCATGAAAACCATATTGTCGTTCCGGGGAAAGACTCCCATCAAAATAATCGTCGCCGCCGGAGCCTTATCTTGAATCACGTGCAAAATCGCCTGTACCCCTCGCGCAATATCGTCTGCCTTCTCCTGGTCACTTCCGGGAGCGGAATGATCGCTAACGTTGTTTGTTCCGGCGAGTAGGACTACAACCTTGGGGTTGACCCCGTCCAACTCTCCGTTCTGCAGGCGCCACAGAATGTTCTGAGTTCGATCGCCGCCCCATCCGAAGTCAGCCGCATTCCATCCGAAGAAATTCTGCTTCCAATTCGCCATCAGTTCCGGATAGTCGATGGCATCCCACCGGCGCGTGATCGAATCGCCCTCGAAGTAAACATCGATACCCGACTGTTTGGCCTTCGCGAGCAATTGGGAATGGGCGACCATGGAATTCGCATCCGTCCGAAACGCCGGTTGATCGGCCGCTAGATGCCAGGGCTCGGGAACGTAGTGAAAGTACATGCTGGCCCACGGGATGAAGTACTTCCAGTTCGGAGCATCGGTGTGTCCCGCGTCATGCTGCCGCCAGGCAAGTTGCCCTTCCAGCAATCCCGTATTTACTGGCGGCATCTTCGCAGTGCGGTAGTCGTCACTTACGCCGAGATCTTTCGCGCCCAGCAACCGGAAGACAGGACCAGCGGCCACGGTTGCCATAAAGCTGCCGCGCTGGTCGAGCCATTTTGCATCGCCCATTTCAGGAACGCCGTAGCTGATAAACGTCAATCGCGGAGCGCACAATGCGATCAATTCATTCGAGTCCACGGGCAAGTTGCTGGCATTCTTGCTCCCGAACGAAGATTCCGCCGTGCCGTACTTCAAGAAATTGCCCGCCATCCAGTGATATTCACCGGAGCCCGTAAGATTCTCGACTTCTTCTCCGAAATTGCGCCGGTGGGGCTTCGTTCCGCCTTCTCCCGAGGAACCAACCAGCACCACCGCGAACCGGGTATCGAACGCCATGGTCACGAGCGCGGCCTTGCCATAGCGAGACACACCTTCGATGCCCACGTGCTTGGCGTCAACGCTGTGATCGGTCTCCAGATAGTCGAGACCGCGCGAAGCGCCCCAAGCCCACGCCCGCAGAGCGCCCCAGTCCTCTGGCTTTCGAGGCTGACCCTTGTTGGTGAGGCCGATGATTCCCTTGGTCAGGCCCGATCCATTGTCCGCCTGGATGCTGCTGGTATCGAGAAGCGCATATCCCCAACCTGCGGCGATGAGTTGTTCGGTCGAAGGCGGATCATCCCCCAACATCTTCTTGAACTCCGGATGACTTGCCATGAACTGGCGGATCGCCTCGCTGCTGAACATGATCATCACCGGCACAGGCCCCTTCGCATTGCGCGGCATGACCAGCGTCATGGCAATGTCGACGTTGATCGAGGGACAGGCTGAGTTGTCCGCGTGCCCAACCAATTGCTTTTCCACGACAGGGAAAGCTCCAGCTTTCGATTCGGCTGAGCTCTTCACCGACCACGTAACCTTTGGCACATTCGTTGGGACTCGGCCGATTACTTCGCGTTCGAAGTCTTCCACAATTTCAGGGCGCCGCTGTTTCCACCATTGATCCGCGGAAGTGACTTTCTGCCCGTTCTTCATCGTGAGCGCGTCGGGAAGGTCTCCGTAAATGTTGGCCTTCGCTTCGTCGTAGTTGGCGTGATCGGGATCCTTTTCATTTCCGCTTGGCCCAGGGCGCAGCGCCTTGATCCCAAGCTGATCCATCATGTTCTGATGGTCCTGCTCTGCGGTCCAATTGGCGGGGGCCGGTTGCTGTCCTGCGACCAAAGGGCAAAGGATCGCAGCAAAGGTGGCCATTGCCACAGCGCTCAACAGCAACCGCTTCGGGTAGATGGCAAAAGTCATGACTGGCTCTCGGACAATGAGGATTGAACGGCAGTCGAGGATGCTGCTTCGTCGACGGGAGAAATTCTCTCACGACTTCACGTCGCTACCGGATTCGTAAAGTGAATGCGTATGTTGTCGCCGTCTCCCGATACCGACGAGGCATAGCCGCCAGACACGGCGCAAACCTACAAACCAATTGACCCAACGGCAAAATCTTTGCTAAATAGTGTGCCCGGAATTTTGCAGGATGGAGGAATGACTATGACGAAATTGCTTTTCGCAGTTGCAGTTTGCCTTCTGTTGGTTGATACGGGTGCGGTGGCACAGAGTAAAACGTCAGGGGTGGGTACGTGGAAACTGGATGCATCGCAGAGCGATTTCGGCTCGGATCCCGCGCCCAAAGACATTGCGATTACCGTTTTGAAAGATACTCCAGAGGTGCTGTCATGGCGTGTCCATGTTCTTGATGCGAAGGGCAAGGACATTTCCTATTCATGGCAGGGTCCCGAGGACGGGAGCATGCACCCAGTGATGCAGGACGGCAAATCAATCGGGAATCAAAGCGCGAAAAAACAGGCTGATGGAGCTTTGCTGCGCCACGGCGAAGACCCTGACGGCTCGTCGTTCGATGCACTTTCGAAGATTTCGGACGATGGCAAGACGATGACTGAGGAAGCAACGAGCAAGTCGAAGGACGGAGCACAGAACAAAGGGAAGACGGTGTACCACCGAAGATAGCGGGTCGACAAAGCCGTCAAGAAAAGCACACCCTAAATTGGATTTCCACGGAGCCGCGTCGGGCTAGAGCAGCAATGCTTCATTCGCACCGGCGCGGTTGTACTTTCGGGACGCGATCTTTGAACTTCTTGGACAGGCTTGAAGGAATGGAGCCGACGAGCGGACTTGAACCGCTGACCTGCCGATTACGAATCGGCTGCTCTACCAACTGAGCTACGTCGGCCTGTCATCGATTCTAAATGCCGCTGTAAAAACCGTAAAGCAAGAGCGTGCCTGAAGGAATTCCTAAGAATTCTTACACGTGTTGAATGGTCTGGCTTCGTGAACCTTCGTGCCCTTGGTGGTTAGAGCTTTTGAACCCGAATCAGGCCGCCCGAGCCTCGGAAAGGGCGTCGTATTCCCGTTCCGATTCGGCGGGCAGCAGAACCCACATCGTGTAAACACCGAGAGCTGTTCCGAACGGAATGT
Organism: uncultured Acidobacteriota bacterium; assembly: GCA_963820895.1. Taxonomy (GTDB): domain Bacteria; phylum Acidobacteriota; class Terriglobia; order Terriglobales; family Acidobacteriaceae; genus Sulfotelmatobacter. Next base: position 2,174,319 of record CAWGBW010000002.1, on the reverse strand, counting down.
TGGTGAACAGCGAGATGAACGCCAGAACCAGCACCAGGATCCGGGCCCACTTTTCCTGCTGCAGTAGTCCCCACCCCGCAACGAAACCGACTCCGGCTTTCGCGAACAGCAGAATCGCAATCACGCTCAGAAGCGGACGCAGGAAGCCCGTGTGCGAGTCCGGCCCTTGCGACTCGTGGAGATGGACGAAGAAAGTATTCGCCATCACGTACAGAATCGCGGCCCCCACGGTGTTGAATGCAGAAAATGCGAGCCAGAAAAGGGCGAGCAGACGCACGTGTCCTTGCACTCGTCCCGGCAGCGGTTGCATCAGGGAGACCGGACCCACGATCTGCTTGCCGCATTTGCTGCAAAAGGCCTGACCGCCTTGTACGACCGCGCCGCATTTATCGCAGTACATGGATCGTGCTCCTGACGTGAGACTGTCTTTGTGCGCCACCACTCTAAGTTAAATACGAAAACATCGCACAACAGTTCCATTCTTCGAGAGGGCGTGTCTTTTGACGAGAAATCGGGTCTGAAAACGAAGAGGCCACCCGGCAACTGGGCGGCCTCTTCTTTCAAGGGAGAATAGTTCCAACGGAGGCAAAGCCGTCAAAACTTTCTGCCGAAATCTTATGAGCCGAAAAACGGAGGTGTCAAGCGATTTTTAGGAAATAAATGTCTTTGTTTTCAATAATTTACCAAATAGGTCAACACTGTTGATTGCTGTACCAAATTGAGACAAAACGACGTTCCGTGGACTGTAAGCCAGTCTTTCTAAGCGACTTACTTGGAACCGGGAGGGTCTAGAGGGCGTCTCCGGAGGCGTCCTGAGGCCTCTGCGGGCCGCCCTTCACTGCCGCCTCGGTGAGGTGCAAGGAGATGAACTCCATGTGCTCCGGACGGTCAAAAACCTTGTCAGGATAGAACCGCTTCATCAAAATGCGGATTCCGCCGAAGGCGACGCCCGCGATAATAGCCAGGCCGCCAAGGATTCCGCACAGAACCACGATATTCAGAATCAGCATGTACAAGTCGTGAGCTTCTGCGCTCCCGGTCGGCGTGTTCCACGTAACGCTCGCCTCGTAGTTCACCATGCCCAGCAGAGACTTCGCATCGCTGTCGGAAATTCCTCCACTTGCGATCGCGATGATGGGTCCGGTGCGCTTGTCGAAGAAAGTTCCCGACCCACCAACGGCCGAAGTGCCAGACTGCTGTTGCGCAACCTGATGTGCCGCGTCGATGCGGCGGAGATGCTCGGCTGCGAGCTGCGGTGTGGGATACGAGATCAGCGTTAACGTCGCTTCGCCGCTGGACGTGCTGTAGTGAGCGACGCTCACTTCGGAACTGGAATTGAAATCTACCTGCTCCGCGGTGATCGGAGGCGCGACGGCAGCCAATGCGACCGGACCCATCACGTATTTCTGCGTGTTTGCGATGTATCCGCGGCGGGGCAGGAATTCAATGAATGACGGAAGATTGCCGGAATTCCCTGGAGGGCGCGGCAGCGTCCCAGCCAGTTCACGCAGTTCTGCTCCCGACATCGGCGTCTCTTTGCTGAACTGGGCGTCGATCAATACATGTCCTCGATAAAACAGAACGTGATCGCCGAGCGAAGCGCCCTGATCTCCGATCTGCTCCTTCGTCATCTCGGGCTGCAGATAGAACGTATAAGCGCCAAATGCGCCGGAAGCATCCGCGAAACGAGCGGCGCGGATTTTCACGGTGCGGCCGTCATCTCGCGTGTAGGTCGCGGAAGCCAGGTCAGAGAATCTGTATTCCTGGAGGGCACGCGCATTCGTGGCGTCGGCCACTGAAGGATCGGCGCTGAGATGCGGAGCGCCCTCGATTTGCCATCCCCCGAACTGGTTCGGAAGCAGCGGCGGAGCCTGATTTGCAGGCGGATTTGCCCCGAATGCGAGGCTCGATGTGAAGAGTAGAAGAGTGAAAAGACGCAAGGAAAGGGGGGATCTCATAATGCTCGAGGACCTAACCGGGTCCTGTTCATTAGACCACAGGTACCTCGGAAAAGTTTCCGAGTCGGCATTCGCTGTCCCATCCGTTGCGCTGTTTTCACAGCGAATCGAGTGCTGCCCAACGGCGTGAAAGGTTGCGGCAAAGTCACTCAGATCGTGAGGATATTTGGAATGCTTCAAATCTCACCTGCAGCTACAGCAATATCTGAGCTCCCGGGATGGACAACGTTTCCAGAAAACTCGGACGCAACTGATTGATTCCTAGAGATTTCGCTCTTTATTAAGAAAGAGCCACCTTCGTGCTAATTCCTACCCGTCAGAGCCATTCACATCGGGAGGGGATCGGGGCAAACTAGCCGTGGGTGACAGAATGCCATCGGGTAGTACGGGAGTGAACCAGCGTCGGGGAAATCGCACGAAGGCTGTTCTTCCCGTGAGAATCAAGGGCAAGGATAGTGCCGGCAAAGCGTTTGAAGAGCTGGCACACACGCTGGATGTAACGGCAACCGGCGCGCGTTTGGCCTCGATTCGACGTGAGCTCAACGTTCTCGATGAGGTGACGGTTTTTTATCGCCAGCGGCGAATGCAGTTTCGAGTGGTCTGGATCAAGAGAATGAAAGGAACCGCAGAGTTCCAGGTTGGGTTAACGGCTGTAACACAAGATAAAGAAGCATGGGGCCTAGCCCCGGAGCAGCAGACTTCGCTCGCTCCGCAGGTTGCGGTCGCTGAAGCTTCGAGCATTGCCTAAGTACCGGGGGAGGATATGTTCCATACGTTGCGTAATTTCTGGTTGGACGAAGAAGGTCAGGACGTTGCCGAATATTCGGTCATGCTCGCGGTAGTCCTCGTTATTGTCATGGGGACGGTCCGGCTGATCGGGTCGAACGCCAGCAATGTGTTTTCGCAAGTCGGCAGCGCGATTAAATAACGAGATCGTGTCGAGTGCAGCTCCGGCCAGCAGATCCCACACAAGTCTGCTGGCCGTTTTGCGCCATCACTCGACCCTCGGCGTTGCCCAACCGACTTCAATCGGTCTGTATCTGTAACCGCCGGCCTCTGCTGGGATCCATCGCTCATTCATCTTGACTCGCCCCCGCGCTCCGGGGAAAATACGCCTCGTCCTGGCGGAAGCCATCTTCTTGCTTCCAAGTCTCAAGACCTGCCTCACCCAGCTCGCTGCCATGAACACTAGCGCAACCACGCCGGATGCTGACTCTGGAGGCAAGCCCAAATCTCCTACGGAGAGTTTTGGCGGAGTTGCATCGCCCGAAAAGCACAGCCAGCAGTTGCGAGGCGACCTCGATAACATCGTCATGATGGCCCTGCGTAAGGAGCCGCAGCGGCGCTACGCTTCCGTAGAGAAGCTGGCCACAGACATCCAACGCCATCTGGATCACCTTCCGGTTAGCGCTACCAAAGACACATTCCGTTATCGCGCCTCAAAATTCGTGCGCCGGCACCGGGCCGGAGTGGTTGCCGCGTTTGCCGTCGCCCTCGCGCTGATCTCCGGGCTGGCGGCCACTCTCTACGAAGCCCGCATCGCCCGGGTCCAGCAGCTTCGCGCCGAGCGGCGCTTCAACGATGTTCGCAAGCTGGCCAACTCCCTGATGTTCGAGATTCATGACTCCATCCGCGATTTACCCGGATCCACTCCGGCGAGAAAACTTCTCGTCGACCGCGCCATGCAATATCTCGACAGTCTCTATGCCGAAGGAGGAAACGATCCTTCCCTCATGCGCGAACTCGGCTTCGCTTACGAGCGTGTTGGCGACGTACAGGGATATTTCTTCTTCGGCAATGTCGGGGACACCTCGGGCGCTCTAAAGAGCTATCAGAAGGCGATGGCCATTCGCGAAACTCTGGCCCGCAACAATCCAAAGGACTCGAACGCACAATCAGACCTGGCGAGCAGTTATCTGAAAATGGCGGATGCTCTCTACTCCACCGGCGACAAGGCTGGGGCGATGCAGAAAAACCGCCAGGTGGTCGCCATCCGGCAAACCCTCGTCGCGCTGGACCCCAAATCACCTCATCCGCGCGGCGAACTGGCGGCCGCTCACGACGCTCTCGGGGACTCCCTGATTGATGTTCCCGACTGGCCGGCTGCCACCGCGGAGTACAAAGAAGCCTTGGCAGAGTTCGATCAGTTGTCGGCTGCGTATCCGGAGTCGATCGGCTTTCGCCGCATGGTCGCGATCGTGCACGACAAGCTCGGCTTCGTTTACGAGCGCGCCGGACAATTGTCAGCCGCTCGCGCCGAATACACTACCGCGCTGCAGGTCTTCCAGCAGTTAGCGGCTGCCAATCCTACGAATACTCTGATACAGAGGAATCTCGCGCTGGGTTTTCTGAACACGGGCGATATCGCGTTGGCCGCCGGCGATGATCGCGGCATCCATGACATGCTCGAGGCCGCAAAGATTGCCGAGGCCATCGGAGCAAAGGATCCAGCCAACCGGCGTATCGATCGGGACATTTCCCTGATCTATGGCCATCTTGGCGACGCCGAAAAGAAGATTGGGAAGCCGCAGCTTGCCTTGCAGTACTACCTGCGTGGGGTGGAAGCAGCAAGGCGACGATCCGCAAGCGACCTGACCAACGTCGATGCCGCCCAGGCTTTGGCCAACCGCTACCAAAGCCTCGGGACCCTCTACGTATCAATCGCCAAAGGCCACGCCAGCGCTGGAGAAGCGCGCCGCACGATGTGGCAGAACGCCCGATCAAGCTTTCAGAAGTCTTTGAGTTTTTGGCTCGATTCGAAGGTGAACAGTTCGCCGTCTCCCTCGGACGCGAAGTCCATCGACGATTTGCAGCGCTCGATTCAGGAGTGCGACGCGGCGCTGAAGAAGCCGGCTGCGTAAGAGCCTGAGGCGATCCCTGAAACGGCGCTTGAAGTATCCAACTGTCGCTGTCCAAACGTTACTTGCTTGGCTGCCCCGTTGCTTGTGCAATTGAGATATGGGCCGACTATTCGGTTTTCTGATGTTGCTGTTTGGACTGGGTGTCGGGCTGTATTTCTACACACACCAGGCGCAAAGCGCCTCTGCTGCGGCTGGGACGAGCAATCCACAAGCGGCCGTCAACGTCACCGGAGTTCGCTCCGATCTGATGACGATCGCGCAAGCGGAACGCGGTTACTTCGCGCTTGAGGGCAAGTATGTGTCACTCGACGAACTCATCTCCAGCAAGTCTCTGACGATAGCCCGGGAACGGCCTCCGTACTCCTACGAAGTCCAGACAAGTTCCAGTAGCTTTCGCGTAGTCGCCACCCGCACGGGCGAGAACACGGCTGGCACTCCTTCGCAGATCTCGGTCAACGAGAACATGGAATTCCAGACCTCGCAGTAGGGACTCCTTCCAATCAGGCCGGCTTTCAGATCTGCATCAATTTGACTAGTTCCGGTGTACCCACGCTTTCGTTCAGAAAATTGAACGTGCCGTCCTCCGTCACCTCTTTGGCAGACTCCAGGAAGCCGGTCATCGCCGCACGATAGAGCGACGTCGCCAGGCTGATGCGTTTCACTCCGGCGCCGGCGAGTTCACGAACGGAGAAAGATTTCCCCTTGATCCCCACCATGAAGTTGAAGGGCTTCTTGACCGCGCTGCATACCGATCGCACTGCGGCGATATCCGGCAAGCCCGGCGCAAACAGCACATCGGCTCCCGCCTTTTCGAACGCCTGCAGGCGTCGTATCGTGTCATCCAGACTGGGGTTGTCGTAAAGAAAATTGTGGGAGCGTGCCGTGAGCAGAAATGAAAACGGGAGAGAGCGGGCGGATTGTACGCCAGCCGCGATCCTCTCAACAGCAAGGCTCTCATCGTAAAGCGGCTTGGCGGGATCGTGTGTCGAATCCTCAATCGTACATCCAACCAATCCCGCCTCGGCAGCACGACGAACCGTCTCCGCAACATCCTCCGGGGAATCGCCGAAGCCGTTCTCCAGATCGGCCGAGACCGGCAAATCTGTGGCTTCACCGACGGCGCGTGCATGCGCCAACGCCCCGTCGCGTGTGAGCTTGCCGTCGCGCCGGCCTACCGACAACGCAGAAGCCGCACTCGATGTCGCCAAGGCTTTGAATCCAAGTCCTGCAAGAATCAGCGCGGAACCCACGTCCCACGGATTCGGAATGACAAAAGTACCCGATCCCTCATGCAGCGCACGAAAGCGCGCTCCCTTTTCCTTTTGCGTGATGCCCATTGACGATTCTCCTGACAGAAATCCCTTTCCTCAGGATGCAGTTGAGAACCACGTCGATTCAGCGTTTACGAGATTTTGATGTAGAGTGTGCCGGAGCGATGAGGGAACGTCAGTGCACAACAACCCGAGGCCGGAGATGGGCTGCTACTGCCGCAACAAATCGTCTACCGTTTGTTGCGCGCGACCAAGGTCGTTGGAGTGGCGTTGCGCCTGTTCATGTGAGCGCGCGGCGTCTTTTTCATTTCCCGCCCCACGAAGCGCCTGCTCCAGCAACAGGAAACCGACATCGGTGGGTTGGAGCGACAATGCATACGCGTAGTACTGGGCGGACGCGTTCCAGTCTCCGGTCTTTTGCGCCAGCAATCCAAGTTGAATGGGATACGGATTATTCAACTTTGCCGCAGATTCGAAGTCTACGCGAGCGCGCGCATAGTCCCGCTGCGTGAAATAGATTTGGCCGAGATTGGCGAATGCAGACGCCCGAATGCGCGTGTCGGTCGCGAGTTGTAACGCTGCCTCGTAGCGCATGACTGCTTGCTTGAAATCGCCGTGCTGTTGGGCGTACACGCCGAGATTGAGCTGGCTCACCGGATCTCCCGGCTCGATTTCAGACGCGGCGCGCAGATGCACGATCGCTTCTTCGGTACGTCCTTGCTGCGCGAGGACAGCGCCAGCATTGTTCTCGGCGACAAAATTTCGCTCAGTTACAGACAGTGTGTGCGTCCAGAGAGTGAGATCGTCTCGCCAGTAGGACAGTTGCACCACTGTCGCAGCGCCGAGCGCCACGACAACGCAACTCGTCAGCGCCAACAGCGGGACAGAGAGATTTTTCTTCGGCAGCGCGGCCGCTTCAGGCCTGGCCGTGTCTTGCTCTGACGCGAATCGTGCCGCAATATCCGCGACACCCCAAACAACCATCACGAATAGTCCAATGAACGGCAGGTAGGCATACCGGTCGGCCATCGCTTGATTGCCAACTTGCACGAGTCCCACCATCGGGACCATCGTGCCCAGAAACCAGAACCATCCGACTGGCAAATAGCGATGCTCGCGATATCGAACCACCAAAAACGTAATCGCTGCCAGAATCACTGCCGAGGCAACCGCTTTCCACACAGGCAGCGCATGCGGATACGGATATAGAACCGCCAGCCGTGAAGGCCAGACGGCTTTCAACAGGTAGATCAGGTAGCACACCAACGCATTCTCAATGCGCAACCACGGAGCATGCGCGGCGTTGAACGTGATCGCGCCTCCCGCTCGCTGAGCAAACATGGTGACAATAGCGCTGCCTGCCGAAAGGGCAAATAGAGGAAGCTTCTCGGCAACGAGACGCCACCACGACTGATCGGCACCAGCCGCGGACTCCGCCAAATCAGCCTGAGACAGGAGACTCGTCCGCATTCTTCCGAGAGGCCAGTAGTCCAGCAGCAGCAATACAAATGGCAGAGTGATCACCATCGGCTTCGACATCAGGCCCATGGCGAATAGCGCTCCGACAAGGACATATCGCTCGACGCTGGGACGCCGCGCGTACCAGGCGTAAGCCCACAGTGCGAGCAGGAAAAAGAACATTGCCAGCACACTTTTGCGCTCGGCCACCCACGCCACCGATTCAACATTCAGCGGATGAACTGCAAACAGAGCCGCGATCGCCAAGCTTCGCGCTGTCGACCCGGTCAGTCGAACAAGCAACAGCAATAGCAGCACTGCGTTGGCGGCGTGTAACAGCACACTCGTGTAGTGATGTCCCACCGCATTGAGATTGAAGAGTTCGCAATCCAGACTATGCGAGAGCCACGTCAGCGGATGCCAATTAGCCTCATCGAACGACGTAAAAGCCCATGTGATGGTTGACCCACTCAGCCCGGCGCGCACGTGTGCATTCGTCAGGATGTAACGATCATCATCGTAGTTCGCGAATCCGTGATGAGTGGCAGAGTTGTAGAGAGCAACCGTCATCGCCGCAAGCAGCAGGCATAACACCAGCCTGACTTTCGCGGTGGAGAAAATGCTCGCAGAAGACTCTGTCGGAGCGAGCGCCGGCTTGACGGCAGAAGAAGCCATGCAGTTCCGAACCAATCGCCAGTCGGCGGAAAGGTTCTAGTCGCAATTAGAGCACACAGAAATTCAAAAAATTGAAGCTGGGAAGCTTAGAAGAGCACGGAAGTAACGTCAAAAACGATGGAATCGCGCCGAAAAAGGCAAGGTAGCGCCGCGTCCTTTGGCTTTAACCTGAGCCAGTACGCCCACGCTCCCAAAACCTAAGAATGTGTCGAAGGCAAGTCGATGCTACTGTCCTGCAGCCTTGTCCATCTTGCTGGCCATCTTCACGCCGCTCAAGCCGTCAACGTATTTCGCGATTCCGCGATAAAGAGACTCGGCAATCCGCTGGCGATAATCGCTGGTCTCAAGCCTGTGCTCATCGCCGGGATTCGAAACGAAAGAAATTTCCGCAAGGATCGACGGCATATTCGCGCCTATCAGCACGATGAATGGCGCTTTCTTGACCCCGCGATTCCGGATTCCCGGATTCTTCGCCGACAGCCCGCTGTGCAGCGACGACTGCACGTCGCCCGCAAACTCGCGCGATTCCTCGATCTTCTCCTTCAGCGCTATCTTTTTGACCAGGTCCTGCAGTTCGTAGATCGATTTCTCCGAGACCGCGTTCTCGCGCGCCGCAACTTCCAGCGCCTCCGGCGAAGAGGTGAAATTCAGGTAATAAGTTTCCACGCCGCGCGCGTCAGGATCGCGGCTCGAGTTCGCATGAACCGAGATAAATAAATCCGCACGCTGCTGGTTCGCGATTGCCGTCCGAGTCTCGAGCGGAATAAACGTGTCGTTCTTCCGCGTGTAGACGACCTCCGCGCCCAGACGGGTCTCGAGCATCTTGCCCAATCGCCGTCCAACTTCGAGCACCAGGTCTTTCTCCTGCAGACCGTTCGGGCCTATCGTCCCGGTATCGTGTCCGCCGTGGCCTGGATCAATCACGATCTTCCCGATCTTCAGCCCGAGGGCACGAATCAGCGAACGATCTCCACTCGCAGTCGGCCTCGCCTCACGCACATCAAAGTCACTCCCCTTGCGGGTCGTTGCCGCAAGTTTTGAAGGAGCCTTGGCACGCGTCCGGCTCGGTGCACGCGTGGCCACGGCCGTATTGTCGGGCGCATCGTCATCGTCGTCAGCTTCCACCACAACTTTTGTCGGAGCCGGAACTTCTCTGCTCGAGTCGACCCGTTTCGGCAGATCGAATGATCCGCGCTTCGCCTCCGCGGCAGCCGCTGACACGACCTTCACATCATCGCCAACATCTTGCGTAGTAACAGGGGCTTTCCCCGCTGCGGCGCGAAGATCGTCTTTCGTCGTGGTCGCAGGCGCTGCATCCGTTGCTGGCCGGCTGTCGGAATCACTCTTCGTGCCAGCCTTCGGAGGCGCTTCCATGTCGGCCATCGCCGACGGATCATCCTTCAAGGACCTGCGACGCGCGCTCTTGGAATCGTTCTTTCCATGGATGTCGATGATCAGCCGGTAAGGATTCGGCAAAAGAAACGCTTCGTAGGCTGACAAGTCGTCGACTTCGAGAACAACGCGAGTGCGGCCGGGCTGAAACTGCGCGATTCTGATCTTCTTGAGGAACCCGTCGTCTACATCAAAGGTCTTGCCCACCAGGGTCGAAGCCAGCTTGGTGTCGCGCAAATCGAAGAAGATGCGGTCGGGCTTCGAGATTCTCTGCGAGCCAAACTTGATTTCGCTTTCCAGATCAATCGCGACCCGCGAGTAATCCGGCGTGGACCAATGCCGAATCCGAGTGACGCGCGCGATGTGGCCGGCGTTGCGGTCCGCCGGCGGGCCAGCCTTCGCCTCCACCGAATCGTCCGACGAATCTGCATCGTCGTCCTTCGGAGCTTTCGCGTTTTCTGTCGTCTTGCCGGCAGATCTTTCGGAAATCTTCTTCCCGCTATCTTTTTTCGCTTCGGCCTTTCGGGCCGCGCTGGCTTGCTGATTGAGGTCGGCAATCGCATCCTGCGCGTCCTCGGCCAACCGGTTCTTCGGATACTTGGTGAGGAAATCCTGAAAGACGGATCGAGCCTTCTCGGGATCGTTCAAGTCGTCTTTGTAAATCTCGCCGATCGTGAACAGCGCGTTGCAACGGTCCCGGCTGCCCGGATATTCCCGGCGAACGAACCTGTATTGCGAGATCGCTTCATTCAGGATCTTGTCGTCGTCGAAGCGCCGCCCCATCTCAACCAGCGTCTCGGCAACCGCAACCGCGCTGGGATCAGCCTTTGAGGAGGCGGGCGCGCCCAGATAGACGGCGCGATAGGAGTTCAGCACACGCTGGTAATCGCGGCGGGTTCGCTCGTTCTGCGGACGCCCGTTCAGCGCTTCGCGCAGGCGGTCTGCTACGGCGTAACGCTCCCGGGCCCAGGATTCGCTGTGACGATATCGGGCGCGGGCGTGAGCCTGCACTCCGGGAAGGGCAACCACCGCAAGTAGCGCTCCCCAAACCAGCGCGCTCTGACTCGAAGTTTTTTTCAAAGTGCCCGGTCCAATTTCATGCCCCCGGCAGGGCAGCCGGAGAACATGCCTGGGATGCAGCGAACGGAATTTGGACCAGTCGCGTAACGCGCCGCACGCCTTGCGGAGCATAACTCGCGCGCTGGGTTCGCTTCCTTGTCTGCGATCCACTTACGCCAAGTTGAACTGCCTGGGTACCTGAGAGAAAACAAATACCACCTTCTAAAACTAGATGCTGTCCAACTACTCCGTGTTGCTGATGTACAAGACGCCCCGCGAATCCCGTTGAACTCGCACGGGATCGTGGAACGCTCCGCCCAAAGAGAGGGGCCCGCCCCCGTAGTAGAGGTTCGTAATCCTCCGCACATAATTCTGGGTTTCGGCAAAGCGGGGAATGCCAGCACTGCGGGCCACCGCGCCCGACCCGGCGTTATATGCCGCCAAAGTCAGGTTCACGTCCCCATTATAGTTCTCCAAAAGGTGCTTTAAATGTCTAACCCCGGCGTCCACGTTTTGTTCTGCGTCGAACGGGTTCCGCACGTTCAGGGAGCGCGCCGTGGCTGGCATTAGCTGCATCAGGCCCATGGCTCCCTTGCGGGACACCGCATTGGAATTGAAATTGGACTCAACTTTTACCACTGCCCGAACCAGGTTGGGATCGACATTGTGCCGCGCCGCCGCCATAACAATTGACGCATCAATCTCTTCCGGCGAAGCCTGATGTCCCCGGGCGTTGGCCGCGACGATCTTCGCAGAAGCGGATTGAGCGGTGTCTTTGCCGAAATATCCACTTACCTCGGCGGCCGCCGAACGAGCGGCCTTTATGGATGCCGCGCTGGCGGTGATCACCGGCTTCCAGCGGTTCTCCTTGCTGCTCCAATAGACGAGGCCCGCGCGCTTCGGTTGCGGAGCCGCCGGCCGCGCCCGCGGCTCGTCTTCATTCACGTAGATCTTGCGCCCGTGCTCTTCTGTGGTCGTGATGCCTTGTTTCGTGCTGTCACCTTCGGCAGCCCAGGCACGGGACATAGTTGGAGGGAAAGAGGTCGCGATTGCCGTCGTTGCAGTCAGCATTAATGCTATTTGCAGGCGTTTTCGCATATCCGGGTATTCGACCGAAACTCAAACTCCTCGCTCGAAAGGGCGCAAACAGTCCTCACCCTTCGTGACCTACCCGGAAACCTGACGGAGAGACATCTACCAGAGTAGGTCGATTATAGGCGGGGGTCAGAGACCCGGCAATCTCTCCGAAGGGAGTAGAACCAGCGGAGTAATTTACGCCAACCGCCTGAAACACAAGTAGATTAAGGGATTTCAAGGCTCAAACGCAGATACCGGAGGTAATCTATGGCAAGGTTACCTGCCCTCGCGGGGACACTTTCGGAGTCGATTCAGACCTTGTGGCCCGGCGCTGATTCTGCCCCTACTTCTCCAGCGACGCAGCAAACGCATCGAGCGACAACGATCGCAGCAAATTTCTCCGCATCCCTCGCTCAACCTCAGCCAGCCGGTCCGAGGCGGCAGCAATCCACGCAAAATCCGCTGACTCGGCCATTCGCTTCAGCTCCGATCCGATATCTGTGTTCCGTATCAACTCTGGCGCACCCGATTCGATAAACGCCAGATCGCGAAGCAGAGAATAAAGAGTGCGGATCAGCGCTTCGGTCTTGGTTCGTCCTTCTGCGCCCGGACGATAGGACTCTGTAATCTTGAAAAGCTCGGTGTGATCGCTGCCCCGCAACGCCGAGTTTAGGATCGCCAAAGCATGATCGCGAGCCGCGATGTATCCCGCCAAGTCGAAACCGCGGGCGCGCCCGACACAACCTTCGCACAGCCTCGCCACAAGAGCCCGCTGCGCCGGCTTCCAGTCCGGATGATGCTTCGCCAAGTCTTTTTCGATCTCTTCCCCCGCTAACGCTGCCAGCGTAAACACCATCGAGCGCGAGCGGATCGTCGGCAGTAATTCGCCTGCGTTCTCGGTCAGGAGAAAGATGGTCGCAAACTCCGGTGGCTCCTCCAGCACTTTCAGTAGCGAATTCGCCGCTTCCTTCATGAATGCAGAGTCGGTAAAGATGTAGACCTTTTCCTTGCCTTCGGCAGGCCGGTAATAGATGGTCCCGATCACCCGTCGCACCTGATCCACCTTGATCATCATTTGAGGGGGATCCGGCGGAATCACCAGCACGTCCGGGTGGGTTTGGACCATGATGCGCGTTTCTTTCTTGTCGGTTTCGCGCAGGTTCTCCCGCGCTTCTACCGCCTCGGAAAATCGCGCGCCCAGGTCGCCGGACTGAGCGATCCGCACGCAATTGGCGCAGGTGCCGCAAAAATCCGGCAGGCCGTCGGACTTCGGAGGAGTCAGGCAGTTAAGCGTCTGCGCCAGCATCAAGGCCAGCGTGTATTTCCCCGCTCCCTGCCCGCCAGCCAGAACGACAGCATGAGGAAAATGATCGCGCGCCAGCATGTCGCGCAAGCGATGAACAGCGTCCGCGTTCCCGTGAAAATCAGAAAACATAATCAGCAATCATCCCTTGCACCCTGTCATCCTGAGGAGGGCGAAAGCCCTCCGAGGGACCGTACGACGTCGTGCGCCACCGATGCGCTCGAAAAGGTCGCCACGCTGCGTGCACTCTAGGCATTCCCCCTCCACGGCATCAAAGCTTTCCGCCCACCTAAGGTCCCTCGCGCCGGCTTCGCCGCCGCTCAGGATGACGACTCTGCGGCGAACCACAAGAGCGATTGTGCTTTGCCGTACACAGCAAGAAAAATCTTAAAGCCATGTCATCCTGAGGAGGGCGAACGCCCTCCGAGGGACCGTACGACGTCGTGCGCCACCGATGCGCTCGAAAAGGTCGCCACGCTGCACGTCACCCTAGGCATTCCCCTCCACGGCATCAAAGCTTTCCGACCACCTAAGGTCCCTCGCGTCGGCTTCGCCGCCGCTCAGGATGACACCTGACTGACCACAAGAGTAGCTGTCTAAATCTTCACTTTCCTTCGCACCACATCGAGAATCCTCTGATGCGTCTGCCCAGGCGTGCCGCGCGCGTCAACGGTCACGACACGTCCCGTCTCACGCTTCGCAATCGCCGCAAACCCGTCTCGCACTCTGCCGAAGAAGGCTCGCGTCTCCTGCTCAAAACGGTTTTCATCATGGCTGCGTCCCCCGTTCTTCGAATCGCGCTTATTGCGCCGCCGCGCCCGGCTCACGCTGGTATTCGGATTCGAATCCAGCAACACCGTCAAATCCGGCTGCAGGTTTCCGCACAGCACGCGATGTAACTCCAGCACGGGCTCGCTCCCAAGTCGCCGACCGCTTCCCTGGTAGGCCTCAGTGGAATCCGTGAAGCGATCGCAGATCACGATCGCGCCTGCCGCAAGTCCTGGCTCGATCACCTCGGCAATGTGCTGCGCCCTCGAGGCAAACATCAATGCCATTTCCGCCAGCGGATCCAGCCCGGCAGTTCTTGAATCCAGCAGGACGCGGCGAATCTTTTCTCCTGTGGCGGTTCCCCCAGGTTCTCTTGTCTCGATGACCTCATGCCCCGCCTCGCGCAGCGCTACTGCGAGTTTCCGCATTTGCGTGCTCTTACCCGTCCCATCGAGCCCTTCAAAGGTGATGAATTTTCCTCGCCGCGACACTGCGAAATCATATCAGCGGACTCCATCCCTGTACGCTCCCACGCGCCCACTGCTATAGTTTCCTGTTTGCCCGGACTGTGGGACGGGTTGATCACAACATCGAGGGTTTGAACTCATGAAGGCTTCGAAACTCCTGGGAGCGCTTTTCTGCGCGATCTTGTCGCTGTCTGCCTGGTGCGCCACCGCGCCAAACGTCACGATCGAGGTCGATGCCACACACGCTCCCCGCAAAATCTTCCATGCGTCTTTGAAGATTCCCGCCGCAGCCGGCGACCTTACTCTTTACTATCCCAAGTGGATTCCTGGCGAGCACGCACCGGATGGTCCGGTCGTCGATCTGGCCGGCCTCAAATTTAACGCCGCCGGCAAAACGCTGAAGTGGCGCCGCGACACTCTCGACGGCTTCACCATACACGTGGATGTGCCTTCCGGCGTGAATGAAGTTTCCGCGGAACTCGATTTTCTCTCTCCTGCAACCCTCGAGGGCGGATTCTCCGGTGGCTCCTCTGCGACCGACAAGCTTGCCATCATCAGTTGGAACCAGGTCCTTCTCTATCCCAAGGGTTACAAGTCCGATGACATCAACTACACCGCGTCCCTGAAAATTCCAGACGGATGGAAGTTCGGCACGCCATTGCCCATCACGAACCAGAGTGGAAACGAAATACACTTTGGCCCCGTTTCGCTGACGACTCTGGTCGATTCCCCGGTCATCACCGGAGAATTTCTGAAAGTTGTTCCGCTGGCGCAGGATCCTCAAACCGAAATGGATATCGCCGCCGACAGCGCCGCGGCACTCGAAGCGCCGCCCGAGGTGTGGGAGCACTACAAAAGCCTGGTCGACCAGGCCCAGAAACTTTTCGGCGCGCACCACTATCGCGACTATCACTTCCTCTACACGCTGAGCGACCACGTCGCGCACTTCGGACTCGAACATCACGAATCCGATGACAGCCGTGTGGACGAGCGCGCACTCGTCGATGACACATCGCGCAAGCTCTCCGCGAGCCTTCTTCCCCACGAATACGTTCACTCGTGGAATGGCAAATTCCGCCGCCCAGCCGGTCTGGCTACGCCCGATTACCAGCAACCCATGCAGGGCGATCTGCTCTGGGTCTATGAGGGACTAACCAACTATCTCGGCTTCGTGTTGACCGCACGCAGCGGCCTTCTGACCGCGGATCAGGATCGCGATGATCTTGCCAGAATTGCCTCCGCACTCGACCATCTGCCTGGGCGCGCATGGCGCAACCTGCAAGACACGGCCGACGCCGCTCCGCAACTCTACTTCTCGCCGCAATCCTGGTACTCGTGGCGCCGCGGCACCGACTTCTACGACGAAGACACGCTGAACTGGCTCTGGGTTGACGTCATCATTCGCCAGCAGAGCAAGAACTCGAAATCGATCGACGATTTCTGCCATGCATTCCACGGCGCGCCCAGCACAGGTCCGGCGCTTAAGACCTATACCTTCGATGACATCGTGAACGACCTGAATCAGGTCGCCCCATACGATTGGCGAGGATTCTGGACCGAGCGCCTCACGAATCATGGTCCGGGTGCGCCGCTTGGCGGCATCGACGGCAGCGGATGGAAACTGACTTACGACGAAACTCCCTCTGACCTGCTCACTAGTGCTGGTGGCATGTTTCACTTCGTGCCCTCCGCATTCGCTCTCGGCTTAGAGTTGCGCGAAGACGGAGGCGTTACCGACACCATCGAAGGCGACGTGGCGGCAAAGGCGGGGATCGGTCCCGGCATGAAGGTAGTTGCCGTGAATGGCCGCAGGTTCTCACCTGGACTTCTCCGCGACGGAATTAAGGCGGCGAAGGGCAACAGCACTGCGATCGAACTGCTGGTCGAAAACACCGACTACTACAAGACCTACAAGCTCGACTATCACGGCGGCGAAAAGTATCCACACCTGGTCCGCGACGACTCCAGACCAGACCTGTTGTCAGAGATCCTGAAAGCAAAGTAGAGGCAACAATCCCGCTAAGAGATGTCATCCTGAGGAGGGCGCAAGCCCTCCGAGGGATCGTACGAACTTCCGCGCCACCGATGCAGTCGAAAAGATCGCCACGATGTATGCGCCAAGGGCATTCCCCTCCACCACGTCGAAGCTTTCCGCCCACGTACGGTCCCTCGCGCCGGCTTCGCCGCTCAGGATGACATCCCCTGGGAAGCACCGTGCCCTGCGATACAATCCGCGCATGCTCCGGTCGGCCGTCATCCCGCTTCTATTATTGGCAAGCGCCACCGCTCAATCGATCCTAGGGTTCACGCCCGCCTCAGCCGCTCGCGAGACCGAAATCGAATCCAAATTCAAATCCATTCCTACACCCGACGAAGAGCGCCGCCAGCACCGCATCTTCACCCAGGAACCTCACGTCGCCGGATCGAAACGCAACAACGAGCTCGCCGAATACATTCGCGACGAATGGAAAAAACAAGGACTCGAAGACGTCATCATCCGCCGTTACGACGTCTACGGAACCAACCCGAAGAACGCATCGCTTGAAATGATCGCGCCCACGCACTATCAAGCGATTCTGCGTGAGGCTCCTCTCGACGCCGATCCCGATTCGAAGAATCCCGCCATTAGCGGCGCCTGGAGCGGCATGTCGATCTCTGGCGAAGTCACCGCGCCGGTCGTCTATGCGCACAGCGGCAATCCCGAAGATTACGAACTGCTCCGCAGCAACGGCATTAGCGTCAAGGGAAAGATCGTTCTTGTCCGTTACTCCAACCCTTACAGCTATCGCGGTTTCAAAGCCCTCACCGCGCAGCGCGAAGGCGCGGCCGCTCTCCTTATTTACAGCGATCCGCAAGAGGACGGCGACAAGAAAGGCAAAGTCGATCCCGACGGCCCCTGGGGCCCCGAATATCACATTCAGCGTGGCGCGATCACCTACGACTTCATGGTTCCCGGCGATCCGCTGACTCCCGGATGGGCCTCGGTCCCCGGCGCGAAGCGAATTCCGATCGAGCAGTCAGTCTCAGCGCCGAAGATCATGGCGTTACCGCTCTCCTGGCACGACGCCAAGCCCCTTCTCGAAAATCTGGACGGTCCACCCGCTCCCCAGAATTGGCAGGGAGGACTGCCATTCGAATATCACCTCGGCGGCGAACGGGTGAAGGTTCATCTCAAGATCGAGATGGACAACGGCACACAACCTTATTACGTGGTTGAAGGACGCATTCGCGGATCCGAACTTCCCGACGAGTGGGTCGTCCTCGGCAATCACCGCGATGCCTGGGTCTTTGGCGGAGTCGATCCCTCGAGCGGCACCGCCAGCATGATGGAACTCACGCGCGCACTCGGCCAGCTCAAGAAGAATGGCATGCGTCCGCGCCGCACGATCGTCGTCTGCAGTTGGGACGGAGAAGAGGTTGGCCTGACTGGCTCGACCGAGTGGGGAGAGCAGTTCGCCGACGAGTTGCGCAAGAAGGCTGTGGCCTACATCAACGTCGACGAAGCTACATCGGGCCCGAACTTTCATGGACAGGCAGTTGCTTCGCTCGCTCCCATGCTGGTTGAGGCGAGCCGCACGTTGAACGACCCGGCCGGAAGAAGCCTCTACGACGCATGGAAATCGACAGTCGAGCAAGAGAGAAAAGAAGGGAACAAGTCGGGGCAATTCAGCAGTTCCGGCGTGCTCGATGACACTCTCGCCGACACTCGCATCGGCAGCGGATCCGATCACACCGTATTCCTGAACTTCATCGGCGTCCCGGTACTAGGATTAGGCTTTGAAGGCGACTACGGCGTCTACCACTCCGGCTACGACGATTTCTTCTGGATGAATCGCTTCGGCGACCCCGGATACCGCTACCACACGCTGATGTCGCAACTCTGGGGAGTGACCTCCCTACGCCTGGCCAACGCCGACCTCCTCCCCTTCGACTTCGCCAGCTACGCGAGCAACGTGCGCAAATTTGTGGATGAACTAGCCGGAAACAACAAACTACTGGTGGAAGCTCCAGACTCTGTCATCCTGAGCGCAGCGAAGGATCCCGTGTCAGCATGCGCGAGCTGCGGCTCGTCAGGGAATCCCATCCACGGATTTCTCTCGAGCACCGCGACCCGAAAAGATCTATCGGACCGCCCGCTGGACCTGACGCCAGTCAGAAAACAAATCGACGCCTTCGAAGCAGCAGGAAAAGCGCTAAACGAATCCGTGGCCCACAAACTCGCATCCGGAAAAATCGATCTCCCACTGGCCGCGACTCTCAATCATGGCATGATGCAGGTGGAGCGCAATTGGCTCAATCCCGACGGCATCCCGGGGCGGCCCTGGTTCAAACACATTCTCTATGGTGCGAGATTCACCTACGCCCACCTCGAACTCCCGGGCCTGACCGAAGCCGTGGAAAAGCAAGACTGGCCGACAGCAAAGCAGCAAGCGGAAATTCTCGAGCGCGCACTACAAGACAACATCAAATTGTTAGACGAACTGAACCAGCGATTAAATCCCTAAGTCGGGCCGACCCCTCAGGCTTTCACAATGCTACGATGATCACCATTCCTTGATGATCCCGTCGAAAAAAGTGGAGGCCTCATGATGCGGTGGCTCGTGTGCATCACTTTCTCTTTCCTTTTCTTAACGTCCTCATACGCCGCCAATCCGGCTGCTGACCTGGAATCCCGCCGCAAGGCTCTCAACGATCTTCTTGACGAGCAGTGGGAATACACCTTGCAGCACAACCCGTTCTTGGCCTCGATCCTTGGCGACAAGCGCTACAACGATCAGATCGACGATTTTTCGCAAGAGGCCATTGACGACAACTCTCGACCACGAGCGCCAGTTTCTGCCGCGCATCGAAGCCATCGACACCACCGGGTTTCCCGTTCAGGAAGTTCTCAACAAGCGCCTGATGATTCGCGATCTGCGAATGGATCTTGATGGCGCTCACTTCAAGCCCTGGGAGATGCCCGTTGACCAGCAGAACGGCGTTCACCTCAACCTCCCGCAACTAGCCAATGTTCTCGCCTTCGACACCGTGAAGGATTACGAAGATTACGTCACGCGCTTGAAGTTGCTGCCCCGTCTGTTTGATCAGACGACCGTGCAAATGCGCAAGGGAATGGCTGATGGACTGATGCCGCCGCGCATGCTTCTCGAGAAAGTGGTCACGCAATCGAACGCCATCGCCACCATGGCGCCCGAGAAATCGCCTTACTTTGAACCCTTCAACAAGTTCCCCGATTCGGTCCCGGAAGCCGACCGCAAGCGCCTTCGCGACGCCGCGATTGCCGCTATCCGCGATTCCATCAACCCTGCGTATGCAAAATTCAGTGTCTTCGTGCGCGATGAATATGCCCCTAAAGGCCGCACTGATCCCGGCGTGTGGTCGCTCCCCGATGGATCGGCGCGCTACGCGTTCCGCGTCAAGGAAAGCACCACCACCAACCTGACTCCTGAAGAGATTCACCAGATTGGTCTGGCACAGGTCAAAGAGATCGAAGGTCGCATGCTGCAGGTGGCCAATCAGCTTGGCTACAAAGATCTCAAGAGCTTCGGCACCGCTATCAACGCTGACCCCAAGCTGCATCCCAAGTCGCGCCAGGAAATCCTCGACCTCTACACCAAGTACATCGACACCATGTACAAGAAATTGCCTGACCTCTTCGGTCACCTGCCCAAAGGCCGCGTCGACGTAATGCCGATCGAAGAGTTCCGCGAGAAAGAAGCGTCGACGCACTACCTCCAGGGCACGCCCGATGGTTCTCGCAAAGCGCACGTCATGGTGAACACTGGAGACTTCGCGCATCGCACGATGCTCGACGTCGAAACCACCGCGTACCACGAAGGTGTTCCCGGACATCACCTTCAGATCGCGCTCGCGCAGGAACTGACCGAGCTCCCGAAATTTCGCCAGCACGAGTACTACACGGCTTTCACTGAAGGTTGGGCGCTCTACTCCGAACGTCTCGGCAAGGAAGTCGGATTTTTCCAGGATCCCTACAGCTACTTCGGCCACCTGCAGGATGACATGTTGCGCGCCATTCGGCTCGTTGTTGACACCGGATTCCACTACAAACATTGGTCGCGGCAGCAGGTCGTCGATTTCTTCCACGATCACTCGCTGATTGATGAACTTGAAGTGCAATCGGAAACCGACCGCTACGCGGCGAACCCCGCGCAAGCATTAGGCTACAAAATCGGTCAGCTTGAAATCCTGAAACTTCGCGCCTACGCCCACGATCAACTCGGCGACCACTTCGACCTCCGTGCATTCCACGACCAGGTCCTCACCGGAGGCGCTCTGCCCATGGACATACTCGGCGATCGCATTCACGACTGGGTAGCGGCAGAAAAGGCAAAGGCAGCCACCGCGCCCAATCCTGCAGTTGCCAAGTAACGGGAGGGCGGTCTTACGCAGCAACATCAATCCTAAAAGCACCTGTCAACCTGAGGAGGGCGAAAGCCCTCCGAAGGACCGTACGATGTCACGCATCACCCATGCCGCAAAAAGATCGCCTCACTGCATGCACCGATGCACTCCTGTCCACGCCACCCGAGCCATCCGCCTACGTTAGGTCCCTCGCGCCGGCTTCGCCGCTGCTCAGGATGACATCTCTTTGATAAAGACGAGACCGATTGTCTATAGCAATAGAAACTTTGATGATCGATGTCATCCTGAGGAGGACGGAAAAGCCCTCCGAAGGACCGTACGACGTCACGCATCACCCATGCAGCAAAAAAGATCGCCCCACTGCATGCACCGATGCATTCCCGTCCACGCCACCCGAGCCATCCAGCCTACGTAAGGTCCCTCACGCCGGCTTCGCCGCCGCTCAGGATGACATCTCTTTGATAAATGGCGCGACCGATTGTCTATAGCAATAGAAACTTTGATGATCGATGTCATCCTGAGGAGGGCGAAAAGCCCTCCGAAGGACCGTACGCGGTCGTACACCACACATGGAGTAGAACAGATCGCCCCTAGGGTTGGACATCTTCCTTGAACCACGCGCTCTCTGGCAGCCCGCCGCCGGAATCCAGCCAGCGATCCACCAGATCGCTCTTCTCTCCCAGCTTTCCCTTCCAGAAGGTCCGGAACTCTGTTGTCCCTATAGATCCATCGCGGTAGGTCCCGAAAAATGCTCGCGCCGCCTGAAAGAAGGCGTCGTCTCCCATCGCGTCGCGTATCGCATGCAGCATCAGCGATCCTTTGTAGTACCGGACCACAAACCCCGATTGATCGAGTACAACGTTCGCAAGAGAGGGCGTATCCGCGGGTAGCGCCGTGACCGCGGCGCGATATCCCTCGAGGACTCTTTGAAACTGTTCCTCTGACAGAATCTTTTCCACCGCGATTGCCGACGAGTACTCTGCAAAACTTTCGTTAATCCAATCGCCCTGGCCCGCTCCGAAGTTCCACCAGAAGTGGGCGATCTCATGCGCGACGTCTTGGAACAAGGAGTACTTTGGGTTCCTTGCGAGTTCGTCGAGAACACGCCCCTCCGAGGTCACGATCATGCCGGTACGCGCGATGCCCGCTCTTCCCTGCCCTTTGCGCTTCGGAGAAAACACATGCTTGATATTGCCGGAAGCAATGGTCGGTTCTCCCAGACCTTCGCTAAGCAAGTTCATCACCGCCAGGATCTCACCGCCTTCCCTTGCGATGAACTCGTCCGGCAGCCGTGTCGAGTAGATCTCTACCCCACCCTGAGCGCCTGAAATCGCTTTGCGCTTGTAGTTGGGCGCCGCCGTAATAAGGATGTCCGTATCTTTCAGAGACGACCAGCGCGTGATCGCTCGTCCATCGTGAACCCGGTCTTCAATCTTCCGCCCCGAGCAAATGGCCACCCATCCTTCGGGTAGAGAAACTTCGAGATGGACCTCGATCGGCCGCCCGAACTCGAAGAACTGCGGATACCAGGACGAATAACTCGCCAACTCTACAAGTCGTGGGTTGATCTGATCGTCAAGCGCCAACTTCTGGTTCTCTGACGTTCCAAACTCCGGAATTTGCTTGAGCGTGCCTCCATACTCGAGTTGCACGTGAATCGACTCTGCCAGAGTTGAGGACGGAAGGCTTACCGTCACGATCTGTCTCGCGGGATTCAGCATTGACGGCTCAGCTCGATGCGAAGAGAACTTCGATTTGCGGCCGTCCACGGTCAATTGCTTGATGTCGAACGTTTCGTGCAGAGCGAACTGAACCGTTTTCAATCCAGCCTCGCTCAGAGGAACAGTAACATCGCCCCGCACCACGATCGTTTCTATCCAAGGGTCGATCGTGACGTTCAAGTTATAGGAAACAATCGGCGATTTCTGTTGCGCTTGCAGGGACGCGACCATGGACAAAGAGAGAATCAGGAAACAGAGCCAGTAGAGCTTCCGATGCAGGATCATCGAGGCTCCTTTCGGTCGTCGTCGCCGGCGTCCGCGACTACTCGCTCAACTTGTAGGGTGTCTTCGGGAAAAAGTCTGTGACGGGAAGCACGATGAGTGCGACACAACCGCATGCTTGCGGCGTGCCGCCGCTCTTGATGACGCCTCATTGGCAAACCACAAGAGCGGCCGTGCGTCCGCTACGGGCACGCAAGAAAGATCCTCAAATCGATGTCATCCTGAGGAGGGCGAAAAGCCCTTCGAAGGACCGTACGGCATCCGGCGTCACCGATGCAGTCGAAAAGATCGCTAGACTGCATGCACCGTTTGCATTCCGGTCCACGCCGCTCGAGCTATTCGCCCACGTAGTGTCCCTCGCGCCGGCTTCGCCGCCGCTCAGGATGACATCTCATTGGCAACCCACAGCAGGGGTCGTGCGCCGCTTCGGGCAGCAAGAAAAATCCTCAGAATCGATGTCATCCTGAGGAGGACGAAAAGCCCTCCGAAGGACCGTACGACGTGGTACACCGCCCATGCAGTCGAAAAGGTCGCCACTGCATGCACCACTCACGGCCTCGATGCCGCTGCCAATGGCAACAGAGGGAGAAAAGTTGATTTGAATCTTTTGCAGAGAATAAGAATTTTGACGAAGGATGCTTGAGACTTTCAGATCGAAGGCTAACTCGCGGCCTTCATCTCCCGCTCCATCACCCGTCGCAGTGCACTGTTGATGCGGGTCTGGTAGCGTTTGCCGTCCTTTTTGAACCATGCGATCACGTCGGCATCCAGCCGCAGAGTTACGGGCTTTTTCAATGGGCGGTAGTATTCCAGAATGCGGTCTACGGTTGCCTTGGCCCGCTTCGAGCCCTCAGCCGATGCCATTAAGGTGAGGCCCTTTCGGCCCTTGTCATGCGTCCGGGAGGTGTTCGGCTTGCCCCTCCGGCCTCTTTTCAGCGGCGGCTGGGATTTTTTCGAAATCGGCGTAACTCTCTGCTTACGGGTCATTTGTCCTGTTTTGTACGTACAATTTTGTACTTTGGAATGTTCCCGAAGGAACATTTTGTAAAACCCTCAAACGGTCCTATCCCGCCAGACCCTCAACCGCCATTTCCTCGGCTGCGATTTCCTCGGCAACCATCACCGCTTCTTCTTCCTGCATGAAAGCGAATGCCTCTTGCGGTACGGGATTCTGCCAGACCGGCGCGAACGACTGGCGATGCAGAGGCGTAGGTCCCAGTTCACGCAGCGCCGCCAGATGCTTCGGCGTGC
This sequence comes from uncultured Acidobacteriota bacterium, assembly GCA_963820895.1. Taxonomy (GTDB): domain Bacteria; phylum Acidobacteriota; class Terriglobia; order Terriglobales; family Acidobacteriaceae; genus Sulfotelmatobacter. The sequence goes on along the minus strand of CAWGBW010000002.1, from coordinate 2,150,392 downwards.
TGTAGCCCTTGTGCGAGGCCAGTCCATATGCCGGAAACACCGCATCCCACTCGCACATCATGCGATCGCGCTCCACCTTGGCCAGGATCGAAGCCGCTGCAATCGATGCCGAAAGCGCATCGCCATGAATGATCGCCTTCTGCGGCACGTCGAGGTTAAGTTTCATGGCATCGATCAGCAGATGATCGGCGGCGGGCGCGAGTTGGACGACCGCTTCGTGCATGGCCGCGCGTGATGCATGATAAATATTGATCTGATCGATGCGCGCCGCATCCACCGCCGCCACAGCCCATGCGACGGCGTGTTCACGAATTCGCTCCGCCAACACTGCACGTCGTTCCGGGGGCAGGAGCTTCGAATCACGAAGCCCGCGTACCCGATACGATGGGTCAAGAATCACTGCGGCTGCGACCACGCATCCGAACAGTGAGCCGCGGCCCACTTCGTCGACGCCTGCCACAAGTTGCGCGCCCGTCGCCCACGCCTTCTTTTCGTAGCGTAGGGTGCATCGCAGGCGCTTGAGCAAGCGCAACTTTGCAGCCGAGGGAGACAGCGGACGGCCAGACGCTGAGTTGAGGACGGATGATTTCATCGAACGCAAGGAGTTGTTCCCATCTTCACCGAGACGAGCAAATCCTGCAAGCGAAGATTCACGCGCACTCTGTTGAAAACCCTCCAGGATTTTTCATTCAAGCGCCATTGCCCTTTGCCTGGTCAACGGCGGTAACGCCCTTACAGTAACCATTACTTTGATTACGAGGGTACATTGCCCACTCGGACATGTACTGGTAACGTTTCGTCAGGTCAGCAGACTTGGACAGCAAACTCAAAACCGCACCGGAAGAGGGTTTGCTTACCAGCAAGCTGGTCCATCTTGCCGTCCCTGTGCGCTGGAGCCTCGTAGGCGACGAGGGGCGAGGGCCGGCGGAGATGGCCTGCACGTATGACATTCATCCGCACGGCGCAAGGCTTCTCAGTTCGCGCGAAGTAAAGGTCGGCGATCTTGTCACAGTCGAACGGGGACGCAACAAAGCTGTCTGCCAGGTGATCTGGACTGCCGATCCCGCCACGCCGCTTCGCGGCCAGTTCACCGTGCAGTGCGTCGAAGGCCGCATCCCCTGGGATGAAGAGTTGCGCCAGGTGAAGGAACAGTACCAGCCCATCGTTCTCGATACACGCCTCCAGCGCGCTCCTGCCACCATGTTCGGGCGCGGAGATGCGAACCGCCGGCGCAGCCCGCGCTTCTATGTCGAAGGCGAGGCCGAAGTGACGGACGGCAGGCAGCGAATGGCCGGCGAGGTGGAACAGATTTCCGAATATGGTGCGCGCATCACCTCCGTGGACTCGCTCAGGCCCGGCACCGACTTCCGCCTGATGTTGAATGTGTTCGATGTCAGCGTCGCGCTGAAGGCGCAGGTCAAATATCTGATCGACAATCTGGGCATGGGCGTCGAGTTCCAGGAGATTCGCCGCGGCGATCGGCCTCTGCTGAACTACGTTTTGAGCAAGCTCAAGACGCAGCGAGTCGAAGAGTTCGCACGGGTCGAGGTCGTAACCGAATCTCTGGTGGCCGCAGCCGGATAGTCTCGCGAAAATCTTCATTGTCGTGGGCATGCTATCCTTCCGCGCATGTCGCGCAGCGCTTTCGCATGCCTTCTACTCATCTTCGCAGTCGTATCGCTTGAGGCACGCGTTGTTCGTGTCGACGTTTCCTCGCGAAGCGATATTCAAAATGGCAAGCAGTTTGGAAATGCCGGCGCCTATGAGCGCATAGCGGGACGCATCTACTTCTCCGTCTCAGTCGCCAATCCACATAACCAGCGCATCGTTGATTTGAAGAACGCCGTCAACTTGCACGACGGTCAGGTGGAATTCTCCGCAGACTTCGTTGCCATTCATCCCAAGGACGCGCACAAGGCAAATGGCTCGATGCTGCTGGAGGTTCCGAACCGCGGCGCTTCCCGCATCGTCTCGATCGTCGATGGCGGAGACTGGAATGCCGCGAATGATCTGGGTGACGCATGGCTGCTCAATCACGGCTTCACCTTCGCGACCCTTGGCTGGCAGTGGGACGCTTCGGGTGCCGATGCGTTGCGGCTCTACGCTCCGATCGCGAAGGATAACGGCAAGACCATCACAGGATTGCTACGCGGTGATCTCATGTTGTCACAGGACACGCCAGAGATCCCGCTGGGACATCTGATGATGGGCAATATCGGCGGAACCGAATACGCCGTCGCAGGGCCGGACGATGCGCGCAATGTGCTGACCGTCCGAGATTCGCGAGAGGGTCAGCGCACCGTGATTCCCCGAAGCGAGTGGCAGTTCGCGCATACCGTCGACGGCAAGGTCGTACCGAGCGACCGGCACATTCATCTGAATGGCGGATTCCATCAAGGAAAGATTTACGAGTACGTTTACGTCGTGGCCGATCCGGTTGTCGCCGGTCTGAGCTTCGCTGCCATCCGCGATTTTGCGTCTTACGCCAAGCATGACACCAATGCCGTCACTCCCGTTGTGCGTGTCTATGGCGAAGGCATCTCACAAAACGGGCGCTTCCTGCGCGATCTCCTTTATGAAGGCTTTAACGCCGACGAAGATGGGGGGATTGCACTCGATGGCGTCCTGGCGCACGTAGCCGGAGCGGGCCGTGGCAGCTTCAACTACCGCTTTGCGCAGCCCTCGCGCGACGCCCAGCCCACGTCGTCGATTTTCTTTCCTACAGATATCTTTCCATTCACCGATCTGCCCGAGACAAATCCTGATACGGGAGTTTCCTCTGGAATTCTCGACCGAGCGCTCGCGGAAAAAGTTGTGCCCCGCATATTTCTCTCGAACACTTCGTATGAATACTGGGGCCGCGTGGCTGCGCTGACTCACGTAAGTATCGACGGCAAGAGCGACGCGAAGATCTCAGACAACGTCCGCATCTATCACCTCACTGGATTGCAGCACTTCAGTGGACCGTTTCCTCCGGCGAGAGGACAACGCGATCTCCTGGGACAGGAGCCGCAGTCTGCCCTACCGGTGCGGTTCTTCTGGCGATCGATGATTGCGAATATGGACGCGTGGGTGCGAAATCAGACGCTGCCGCCGCCGAGCAGCTATCCGAAGATCAGTGACGGGACGCTGGTGCCCCTACAGACATACGCATTCCCGACGTTGCCCGGAGTGAACAAGCCGCATGAGGCGAATGCGGCATACGAAATTGATTTTGGAACGGCATGGCAGCAAGGGCTCCTGAGCCTCGAACCGCCGAAGGTTGGCAGGGCTTTTCCCGTGCTCGTGCCTCAGGTAGATGCCGACGGCAACGAACGCGACGGCGTGCGCCTGCCGGCGATCACTGTTCCGCTCGCGACGTACGCTGGTTGGAACCTGCGCGATGCCTCGATCGGAGCGCCCGATCAGCGCATATCGTTCGAAGCGTCATACATTGCGTTTCCGAAGACGGCCGCTGAGAGAAAGACGACAGGCGATCCACGCATGTCGATCCCTGAGCGTTACTCTGGCCGCGAAGACTATCTCGCCCGTTATACCAAAGCGCTGGACGAACTCATCAAGCAGCGCTGGATCCTGCCCGAGGATCGAGAAGCATTAATGCGTCGTGGGGAGCAGGAGTGGGACTTCGCTTCTAAGTGACATGGATGCGAACTGAGATCTTGAGTTTGTTCTGTTGCGCGATCTTTCTTGTCGCTTTCCGATGATGTCATCCTCAGCGGCGGCGTGGCGGGCGCGAGGGACCCTGGGTCGGCCGAAAGCGTTGATGTGGTGGAGGGGAAACCTCTCGGTGCATGCTGCGTGTCGATCTTATCTACTGCATCGTGGCGGACTAGTTCGTACGGTCCTTCGGAGGGCTTTCGCCCTCCTCAGGATGACATCGATCTTGCGAACGTGGATCAACAGATAGCTCTCATATAGCCTCGTTACGCCTTGATGAATTCGACATCCAGCGTAATGGCCACGTCATCCCCGACCAGGACGCCGCCAGTTTCGAGAGCGCTATTCCAGACCAATCCAAAATCCTTGCGGTCGATCTTTGTGGTGGCCGACAGGCCGATGCGCATGTTGCCCCACGGATCCTTCGTCGGACCGCTCAGGTCTTCCACTTCGAACACGACGTTGCGCGTGACGCCATGGATCGTCAGATCGCCGGCAACCGATAGCTCTCCGTCGCCCTTCTTCGAAACGCGAGTCGATTTGAACGCGAGCTGAGGAAACTTTGCCACGTCGAAAAAGTCGGGGCTCTTCAGGTGCCCGTCGCGTTGTGCGTCGCGGGTGTTGAGGGTGGAGGCGTCGATCGACGCTTCAACCTGCGAGTTGGCGACGTTCTCGCTGTCATATTTGAGGCTGCCTGTGACGGCCGTGAACTCTCCCTTTACGTTCGAGATCATCAGGTGCTTGACCTTGAACTGGGCGTGCGAGTGAACGGGATCGATGCTCCATGTGCTGACTCCTACTGCAGTTGCGGTCGCTGTGCTCATAGTTTCAAACCTCCTGTTGTACAGATGATCGTGATAACGACTATAGATGCAAAAAATTTAGGCTAGATTCATTCTGGCGACTTCCAGCAATTCTTTCAGCGAGTGAAGACGTTCGTTTCCGAGATGACCGAGCTGAGCCTTGTGCACCTCATTCACCGGACCGTCGAGGTCCGCCAGGCACTTCAGGCCTTCCGGAGTGATGCGGGTCAGGACGATGCGTCGATCCTTCGTATCGCGGTGGCGGGCGATAAGCGTGCGCTTTTCAAGGCGGTCCAACAGCCGTGTGATATCGGGATCGCGAGTAATCATGCGCCTCCCGATCTCGCTGCACTGGAGACCTCCCGGAGCGCCACGCAGGATGCGCAGCACATTGTATTGCGTAGGTGAAATGTCGGCCGAACGCAGGATCTTCTCCACGCTTCGGGCCAGGACATCGGCGGTGCGCTGCACCGCGATAAAGGTGTCTTCTTCCGGACTGCCAAATGGGCGCCGGCGCTTGGGGGCGGAGTCATTACTCATTCCTCTCAATATACCTGTTATAACGATTACCGTCAAGACAGGGTTTTGTGAATACAAAGGATTCCCCGCCGGGACGGCTCCCCCTTGTTTAGGCGGCTTTGTCGAAGATATCGCTGATTACTTTGATCAGCCTGGAGACTTCCGTCTTGGAGACGACGCTCCAGCACCCGCTGGGCAGCGATCCCCTGGCAACTTCAGGGGTATTGGTGAACATCACGACCGGAAGATCGGGGCGGATTCGCGATAACTCTTTGGCAGCGTCGATCCCGTTCATCACCGGCATGGAAAGATCGAGAACGACAAGGTCCGGTTTGAGACGTTGGACCTTTTCTATCGCCTCGCGTCCATTTGCTGCTTCCCCGCCGACGACCCAATCTGGAATGCTTTCGAGGGAAAACTTGAGGGATTTCACCACCAAAGCGCTATCGTCGACCACAAGAATGCGCTTCGGCATAGTTCGAGACTGCGCCTTCAAGAATGGATCTGCTATCCGGTGAAGAGTGTAGAAACGACACTTCAAGCCGACGATCCGGCTTCAGTGGTTCCGCGCACCATCTGCGCACTTTCATGTAGACGACCCGACCTGGCGTTCCAGCGCGGCGCGGCGCGATAACGAGTTGGCACTCAGCTCAATGGCCGAGCTTTCGACTCGCAATCTTTCCAATGAACTGGACATAGTGGCCGATTGAGGTTGAGGTCCAGAATATGTGCCCTGCGGTGAGCGAGCCGATCAGTTTGCGGTGGCCGATCGCGGCCAGCCCCATCGACGCGATGCAGCCACAGCGTGAACAGTCCGGATCGCCGCCGAACTGGCAAGGTGTGACCTGTGTCTTGAAATCAGCGGAGATGGTTCTCGTAGTTTTGGCAAATATGCATTGCTCGGGCGACGCCGGTGGCGAAAGAAATTCGCGCAGCACAGCCTCCGACATATCGAGCTTGGAAAAATTAGGGCGCACACGCATCAGCAGGTCCACGACATGGCTTCTGTCGTCCGCGGTCAGGCACTCCACGTTGTCCGCTCCTCGCTGCGGAGTGAACAGACTGATCCATATTTTTTCCACTGCGGGATTGCTCGACCAGAATTGCAGGAACTCAGGAATGTACCCACTCCGTTTCGTCATCGCGCTGGTGACAGTACAGTGAATGGCAACTTGATGGCCCTGTATATTTTGCAGGATGCGTTCGTAGGTCGCAGGCCTTCGCCGCAGATCGTGCTCGGGCTGCAAGCCATCCACCGAAACCGCAATTCGCAGATTGGGAATGCTCGCCCATCCCAACGGAATCTGGCGGAACGCGCTGGTCACAACCTGCACATGAATTCCGCGCGCGCTGAGTTGTGGCAGAATCGTATCCAATTCACGGAACCGCACCAGGGGATCGCCCCCGACAATAGAAAGATGAAGAGGTTTGTACCGATCAACTAGCGCGAGCACGCGCGTGATGAGTTCCTCGCCTTTGAAATCGGCGAGGCTGCGCAAGTTTGTCGTGCCCAGATGCGCGTCTTCGTAGGCATAACAGCCGGGGCATCGCAAGGGACACTCCCGGGTAACTTCAAGCGAAAGCGTGGGGACCCGGCCGGACATAGTCCGACCCCACGTCTGAAGAATTGGTTTTAACAACATGAACCCTGCCCTTGTAGTCTTGTAATCTTGGATGCATGCTGCCTGGATACGACCCAGGCAAAACAAAAAAGATAGTTGTGAGGATTTTTCGTCACCGCCCACATGACAATAACTCGGCATTTCGGCGGCGATTTCGTGTGTCGAGGAGCATCGCTCCGCGGGTGCCTGTACTACCGAGGCTAGTTCGCCGGCATGGTTTTCAATCGGGCCGCGAAGAGCAGGATCTTAGGTTTCTGCGACCGATGCTTCTGCAACCGTCCCTTCGCATGTTTTTCTTAGAGCGGCATGGCCGCGAACGGAACACGAGCACCCTGCAGCCTGCGGGAGAGCCAAGGCACCGTAGGAGGAAGTGTTTCGGCTAAAATGTCAGAGACACTCTGCGGGCGCGTAGCTCAAACGGATAGAGCATCGGATTTCTAATCCGAGGGTTGCAGGTTCGAATCCTGCCGTGCCTACCATTCCTGTGATCTACACGCAGGAAACGCTGCAGTCTGAATTCGACATTGAACAACCAGACTTTTCCACATCAAATAACAAGACATTCTTTCCAGTGTAGCGGAACACCGATGCAGTACCGCGCTCGCGGCAACGTGCATGGGTCCTTCGATGCTCAGAAGACTGTGCGCCTTTTTATTACAAGCGTGCTTTTTTTAGTACAACGTCGTGACTTCATGGCTGGCCATGCGTCGAACTAATGCGGGCGAGGAGGGGATTGCACAAGGGCGATGCTCCATCCATTGACGAAACTTCCGATCTATAACGGAAATTTTTTATAGATGCAGGATTCACCGTATAGCGACTCGGTCCGCCAGCCGTTTAAGTTACGTTGTTTGATCCTGCCTGTGCGTTTGCCCAAAAGTTTTTAGGACGAATCCGGTATGACAGGAATACGACGCCGTGGCGAGACACAAATCTGTGAGGAACATGTTGACGCGCTCACGCGGCAGAAGTGTACTTCGCTAATCGACGAAAGATGCGGCGTGGGTTCTTGTGAGTCTTAGGATCAGACAGCATACTGGTTGGTCGTGGGCCTCCTCTGGATTGCTCGTGCTTGCCTTGATGACGGAACCGGTCTTGGCCCGTTCGCAGACCGCGGAATCGCAACCGCTCCACTCCGCTGTCCCTCTGTCAGAATCGATGCCGGAGTTGCCGCGGCACAGTAATCCTGCATGCCCGTTTGCAACCGGCGCTTCGCTTCGCGATTTAACATCTCCTGATTCCGAATCACCTTCGGAGTGCGTTCGTCCAGGCGTGAAGTTCATCCTGAGTGCCACGAAGGACGTCGGATTCGACAATCCTGGTGAAAGCTCCAGCGAAACGACCCGTACCTCCACAAAGTCATCTGCGACTCGACTTACCCGACTCCGCACATCGGACGATCAACCGATCGAGTGGGGCGCCCTGATGGTCGACTCCAGCCGGTTTCTGCTTTTCCAGCAGGCATTTCGGTTGGCGACGGAGAGCGACACGCGAGCCGGATTGTCCGGCCCGTTTTTTGGGGACTACAAAGACGCCCTGCTCAGCATTCACGGATGGAATGACGGTGACCCGTTTTTTGTGAATTACATCGACCATCCCATGGAAGGAAGCGCGGCCGGATTTCTGGAGATCGCACACGATCCGCGCTATCGCCAGGTGGAGTTCGGGAATAACGCGGCATACTGGAACAGCCGCCTGAGAGCGACGGCATTTTCAGCGGCATTCAGCTTGCAGTTCGAGCTTGGCCCGCTGAGCGAAGCTTCTGTCGGCAATATTCAGAAGGTTCCTGTGAAGACAGGGGTCGTCGACTGGGTCATCACGCCGGTGGTTGGGCTGGGCTGGATGATGGGGGAAGATGCGCTCGATAAGTATGTAGTGAAACGGTGGGAATCACGCACCAACAGCCATATCACACGAATCCTGCTGCGCGGCGTTCTTAATCCGAGCCGCAGCTTCGCCAACATGATGCAGGGAAAGGTTCCCTGGCACCGCGATAGCCGCCCGGGCGTGCGGGAGTTCTAGATTCTTATAGTCCACGGTTCGTGAATGATACGCAAAAGCACAATCCCTTGAGTTCGGTTCACCGTTCGGAATAAAGCCCGATCTCGTTTCCGTTAGGGTCGAGGATATGGGCATCGAATCCTGGGCTGGCGTCGCCAATCCGGCTTCGTCCCCGCGTCACCTTTCCGCCATGATCCTCAACGGACTTCAAAGCGGCTTCCATATCATCGACGCGGATGTGAAGCAGCACAGACCGGATTGCGGGCCTCCGGCTTTTGTCGAACGCACCCCCGACGTTTCCCGACTCGAAGAACCAGTAGTTCAGCCCGGGAATGCCCTCCCGCACTCGCCACCCGAATACGACTTCATAAAATGATTTCGCTTTCGAAAGGTCGGGAGCCGGAATGACGATGTGGCAGAACGGATTGGGCATGTTCTCTTCCTGAAATCAAACAGTGTTCGAGCCAGGCATAGTACAACAGCCATCCGTCTGCGAATCAAAGTGGAAATCGGCAGATGCCCTTCTAGAAATAAAGAAGGAGCGATCCATTCCCCCCCGAGTAGACCGCTCCTGCCCTCAGACTACTGCCGAGGATAGGAAGGCTAAACAGAAGGCACTTGATATACCTCACTAGCGTCACGACGCGTTCCGTTTCTATCTCTCATGGCAAACGACGCGCTTTTGGTACGACACAATCTCGCGGGCGTACTCTAAGTTCACATGATTGCAAATACCATCCTGCATGCTTGAGATCACGGAATAGTTAGCAGTTCTAATAAATCCTGTTAACGCGACGGCGATCAAAACCGCGCCGCCGTCTGTCGATTTTCTGCGGAGAGACACCTTCCCAAAGTGGGAATCTATTCACTTCGATCTTGCGAAGAAAGCTGCCCAGAATGGGCGTGATTTCAATCACACCCAAAACGCCTAATCTCCATTAGAAAATCGATTTTTCTTCTTGACAGTGACGATCCGTCAACGGTAACACGTAATCAGTATCGATTAGTAATGCGGCCTTTCAGTATGTCGAGTCTCGTGATTCTTTTGAGCACTTCCAGGAGGCTGGAAATGAACTTACTCTCGTCGTTCGGCGAGGGTCTCAGCCTGTTTATAAAAAGGTTTGACCTTCGATTCCTATTCTTACTCTTACTTGTCTGTACTTTGTTCGGTTCCATCGCTACAGCGCAGGAAGCAACCATCGTCGGCACGGTTATGGATCCCACCGGAGCCGCAGTGCCGAATGCTTCCATCCTGATCACCAACAACGATACGGGGCTTTCCCGCACCGTCACGACCGGGCCAGATGGCCAATTTGTCGCCCCCGAACTCCACATCGGGCGGTACACGGTGCGCGCGCAAGCGGCCGGCTTCAAGGTTGCAGAGAATAAAGACATGCTGCTTCAGATAGGAGATCGAACTCGTGTCGACTTCAATCTGCAGGTCGGCAACACGCAGGATACGATCACGGTCGAAGCGAATCCCGTTGCGGTGCAGACGGAATCCGGCGACGTGAGCAGCGTAGTCACTGCGAAGCAGGTCAGCGATCTTCCTACCAACGGCAGGACGCTCTATAACCTGTACTCGCTCACCGCTGGAGCTGTCAGCCTGCAAGGCGACAACATCAGCCCCACCGCCGTCAGCGGCGACAATAACGTAAGCATCAATGGGCAGCGTATGGGCCACAACCTCATGCTCATTGATGGCGGCGAGAACCTCGATCGCGGCGGCAGCCAGGCCAGCGTCGCGCCATCCCTGGAATCGATTGGCGAATTCCGGATGAATACGTCGAACTACAGCGCGGAGTATGGAATGACCGGTGCATCGACGATCACGCAGGTGGTCAAGTCAGGCACCAAAGATTTCCACGCCAACGCCTGGTGGTTCGGGCGCAACGATGCTCTCGATTCGCGCAATTACTTTAACCCCGCGCCGAACCCCGTCGCGGAACTCCGTTACAACCTCTATGGTTTCAACGGTGGCGGCCCAGTGGATTTCTGGAAGAAAGAACACAAGACGTTCTTCTTTTACAACATGGAGTGGCGCAGCCTGATCCAGGGGCAACTACTCAACCAGACCGTCCCACCGGCGAGTTCCTATCCTGACGCGGCCGGCGATGCGGTTCTGCCTGCCACCTACAACGGCAAAACGCTCGACATCGTGGTCCCGACGGGCGTTGCGAACTTCGGTGCGAGTTGCTCACCCGCGGTTCTGGCCACTCTCGTGGCTGGATCGCCGTTCCCGAGCAACACCATTCCAGCCTGCTTGATCGACTCCAACGCGAACCTGCTTTTGAATGCCGGCGGCACCTACGGCGGCATCTTCCCGAAGGCAACCAGCGGTGCGAGTTTCATCGGCGGCAATAATGTGCCAACCAAAGTGAAGGAAGAGATCGTGCGCGTTGACCATCAGATCAACAGCAAGTTCTCGGTGTTCGGACACATGATCTCCGAACAGATCTCGCAGAACTACGGCAACACGATGTGGAGCGGCGACAACGTTCCTACCATCGGCAATACGTTCGGGAATCCCGCGTATAGCGCCGTGGTTCACCTGACCCATATGATCAACCCCACGTTGTTGAATGAAGTCGCGTTCAACTACGACGGAAACCGCATTCACATCCTGCCACAGGGATTGGTCTCGGCCCCATCCGGGTTCCAGTTCAACCGCCTGTTCACCGGACCGAATGCGCTGGAACGAATTCCTTCGATCAATCTGAACGGAATCACAGGCGCGAACTATACGGCGAACTGGACTCCGTGGAACAACGAAGCGAACGACTACCAACTTCGCGACGATATTTCCTGGACGAAGGGTTCACACCAGCTGAAGTTTGGATTTAGCTGGATGCAATACAAAAAAATCCAATCCTGGTTTGCCAACACGGAAGGCAACTTCAACTTCAACGGATCGTTCACCAGCCCAACTGGTTGCACTGGATCGTCCTCGGTAAGCTGCGGATACGACTTCGCCGATTTCCTGCTCGGCTACTCCCAGCAGTACACCGAAAACGCGGTCCAGCAAACCGGTCACTGGAACAACCTGTCTTACGGCGCCTACGCGCAGGATAACTGGCGCGCAACCCGTCGCCTGACCCTGAACCTCGGACTCCGTTGGGACGGTATGCCTCACACCTATGAGGCAAATCAGCAGTCTGCGAACTTCTACCCCAACCTCTACAATCCCGCGAATGCCGCCACGTTCTGGAATGATGGCAGCGGGAATATTTGCTCTGCGGCTGCGTCAGCAACCGGGAACTTCGGTTGCAGCGGTGCCAGCCCCGGATTGGGTACCAGCCCGAATCCGATTCTGGCGGGACTGCAGTTCTACACCAACGGAATGGGAATCGGCGGCGTGAACGGAATCCCCAAGGGACTCGTCAACAATACGTGGAAGAACTTCGGCCCACGCGTTGGATTTGCCTATGACGTCACTGGACAGGGCAAGACAGTCGTCCGCGGCGGATTCGGAATCATGTTCGACCGCATTCAGGGCAACGACATGTACAACGGCGCTACCAATCCGCCAATGAATGCCAGCCCAACTCTGAACAACGTTTCGCTCTCCAACCCCGGCTTGAATGTAAAGACGGGAGATACCATCACCGCAGCGACCCTGCCCGTTTTGCCTCTTGGCGTTACGGGAATCCAGCCTAACGGCTACAGGCTGCCCACGACCTATCAGTACAGTGTCGGAGTGCAGCAGTCGTTGGGAAGCAAGACGGTTCTGTCCCTGGCCTATGTCGGGAGCCAGAATCGCCACATGGACTACTACCGGGAGATCAATCTGCCGCCTTTCGCATCTTTGCCAGGCTTAATTGCGTCAGGTGGGGCAGGTATCAACCAGCTCTATAACTATTCCGGGTACGGCGCGATTCGGATGGCCGAAAACGGCCAGAACGGTCACTACAACGCCTTCCAAGCCGAGCTGCATGGAAACGTGCGTCGTGACCTGCAGATGCAATTGGGTTACACCGTGGCTCGCGCGATCGATCCCAACGCCGGCGGCAACGGCAGCGGCGGCGACCTCAACAACATCACCAACCCGTACGCAGGATGGCAATATGACGTAGGCCCATCTTCGTACGATCGGACTCAGGTGGTATTCGTGAACTTCGTGTACCAGCTTCCCATCTTCAGAACGACGCAAAATCGTATGCTGAAGACGACGCTGGGAGGATGGCAATTGTCCGGCATCGTAACTGCGAACTCCGGAGCGCCGCTGAATCTGGGCGTCACCGGTAGCAACGTTGCGAGCGTGATTCAGAATTCCGGGAACCGGCCGAACCTCAGTGGATCAGTCACTTATCCAAAGACGGTCAGCTCGTGGTTCAACCCGGCTGTATTTTCGGTGCCGACGGGAGTCGGGACCGATATCTACGGCAATCTCGGATTCAACGCGCTGCGTGGCCCCGGGCGTCAAAACTGGAATCTCTCGCTGTTCAAGAGCTTCCTGATCAACGAATCTCGCGGCAGCCGCTTCGAGCTTCGCGCAGATGCATTCAACACCTGGAATCACACCCAGTTCCGCGGAGACGTCAACACCGGTGGCATCAGTCTCAATACCGGTGCCGGGAACTTCGGTGCGATCACTGGAGCCTTCGATCCAAGAGAATTTCAGCTTGGAGCAAGGCTGGTCTTCTAACGACGCATTTTCTATTGCCCCGCTCGCGGAAGTTTCACGAGCGGGGTTTTTTTGTTAGGAAGAACTTCTTGCCGTCCGAGAAAACTGTTTGGCCATTTCATTTCTCCGGTCATGGCATTCCTGATCCTTCGACGTACCAGGGTGCGAAAAAACAATTCGTCTGCAGGCGGGGTTTAGCTTGTGCCGCTTTCGGACTTGTAAGCTACCGGAAATGAAATGTCTTGATGGGTGGGCCTGAATCAACGAAACGCGTCGCTGCTCTCCGCAGGGCCGACGAACGTGTCCGCCCCTACATGCGCAGCGAACGGTCTAAGGATGCACTTCCGCCTCTTGACCGGCCAGACTGCGCAATGAGGATTCGTAGGGCGCACGGGCAATTCCCTTTTCCGTGACGATGGCAGCGACGTACTTTGCCGGTGTCACGTCGAATGCAGGATTTTCCACTCCGACACCATCGGGCACCATCTGCTTGCCGGCGATGTGGGTGACTTCTTTTCCGTCTCGCTGCTCGATCGGAATCTGGGTGCCATCCGGACAAGCAAGGTCCACCGTAGAAATGGGCGCTGCGACGTAAAAAGGAATTCCGTGTTCCTTCGCAAGAATCGCAACCGTGTAGGTTCCGATCTTGTTGGCCACGTCGCCGTTGGCAGCAATGCGGTCAGCGCCGACAACGATCGCGCCGATCTTGCCTTGTTTCATCATCACGCCGGCCATGCTGTCGGATATCACCGTGGTTGGGATCCCGTCTTTCATCAGCTCCCACGCAGTAAGCCGCGAACCTTGCAAGAAAGGCCGAGTTTCGTCAGCGTACACATGAATCTTCTTGCCTTGCTCAACCGCCGCGCGGATCACGCCTAGAGCAGTTCCGTATCCGGCAGTAGCCAGCGCGCCGGCATTGCAATGCGTGAGAACGCCGCCCTCATTCGGCATCAGCGTCGCGCCGTGGCGTCCCATCGCCTGATTGGCAGCGATGTCCTCGGCGTGCATTCGCTGGGCTTCTTCGATCAGCGATTGCTTGATTTGAGGGATCGGGCGAATGCGGATCCGTTCAAACTTCTCCTGCATTCGGCGAATCGCCCAGAAAAGATTTACCGCCGTCGGCCGCGTCTTGCCGATCACATCGCAGATCTGGTCGAAATCACGTTTGAGATCGCCGGCGGACTCTGCCTTTGAATTCTTAACGCCAAGTGCGATCCCCATACCCGCGGCCACGCCGATCGCCGGAGCGCCTCGGACAACCATGTTGCGGATGACGTCCGCCACCTGCTCGTGTGTCTTGCAGTTAACGTAGATTTCTTCCGTGGGGAGCTTCGTCTGGTCGATGAAGCGAACCCCTTGCTCAGTCCATTCGAGAGTTTGGATCATATTTGCGTTTCGGATTTCGTCGCTTGCACGGCTGCACGCTTCAAGTCGCTCCAGTAATTGAAAATGCAAACCGCCGAGGCGAAGAGAAACGCCGTCACCAACTTGTGCCGGCTGACATCCATGATGTCACGGATGGCGAGCCATCCCAGGCAAAGACCCGTGAATTGCACGGAGTAAAGTCGCCACCGCTTGATTGAGATGCTTTCGGAGAGAAAAGAACCGTGATGTCTCTGTTGTTCAGCCATAAATACCTTCCAGATAAATGATCGCTAGGAACGATGCGCTTCACAGCGATTTCGGGGAGTGTTGATTACCGCCGGCCGGCCGCAAATCTCGCAGGCCGCCGCCACGGCGAAAACATTGGGCTGCGTATCGTCATTCTGCACGGCATGCTGGTTCCGCACGTCATTCGCAGTGAAAATAGAAATGAAGGGGGCTGGCGCCGCGCATTTTTCTACATTCGGCCGGCCCTGCGCTTCTTCCCGCTCGACCAGGCACATCACGCCGACAACTTCGAATCCGAATTCGCGCGCGGCTTCTATTGCCTGAATCGTGGACGCGCCCGTGGTGCAAACATCGTCCACAATCACAACTCGAGTGCCCTTCTCGCGGAAGCCCTCGATGCGTTGCCCCGTGCCGTGCTGCTTTTCGGCCTTGCGTACGAGAAATCCATCAAGCTCGCCGCTGACTACGCTCACCGATACGACAATGGGATCGGCCCCCATGGTGAGCCCACCGATCGCTTTCGGCTTCCAGCCGCGTTGCTGGATCTCTTCCAAGAAAACTTCGCCGGTCAGGCGGGATCCTTTTGCGTCGAGCGTGGTCGTCCGGCAGTCGATGTAGTAGTCGCTGGTTGCGCCTGATGACAGCTTGAACTCGCCCAGCCGGAAAGACTTGTGAGCCAGAATGGAAAGTAGTTTTTGGCGCGCAGAATGCATGAAAAACTACGATAACACGATAACGATGCCCCGAATGTGGTGTATGTTTTGAGCAAGTTACTTCGGCTTTTGCAGATCGCCGGCCACGCTTTCGAAAGGCGTGTTAACCTGAATTTTTGGCGCGATTTTGAATGATCACCCGCCCTTCGGCGCCTCACCAGACTTTGAATCGAGGTATTTACATTGCAGAGTGTGCTCAGGATTTCCACCCGTCTCCTTCCGGCTTTTTCTGTCATCCTCCTTTCCCTTTTCGTATTCGCCGAAGGTACGCGTACGTGGGAGCAGTCGAAGTTCGATGACCTTGTGAAGGGTACCGCGGACGGAATCGCAATCCGCAGCACAGGCGGGTTGGAGCTCGCACCCTCTTTCAAGATGCTCTACGCCACGCCATCCACCTACATCTGGTCGATTGCCGCCGATGACGCCGGAAATGTGTATGCCGCGACCGGATCTCCGGCTCGCGTCTACCGCATCACCCCCGATGGAAAGGCAGTCATCATTTTCCAGCCGCAAGAACTCCAGGTGCAGGCGCTAAGAGTTGGTCCAGCTGGAACTATTTATGCGGCCACTGCGCCGGATGGCAAGGTGTACAAGATCGAGCACAAGCCGTCGGAAAAAAATGAAGCCCCCAAGGCCGAGAGCAAGCCCGCCGACAGCATTTCAAAGGATGTGGTCAAGCCCACTCTCGATCCATCATGGAGTTCGTCCGTCTACTTCGCGCCGGGCACGAAATATATTTGGGATCTGGAACTCGACAAGGGCGGCAATCTGTATGTCGCGACGGGTGACCGTGGCGAAATCTACAAGGTGACGCCGAAGGGCGACCATTCACTCTTTTTCAAGAGCGATGAAACTCATATTCGCGTCCTTGCCTGGGACTCGCAAGGAAATTTGATTGCCGGCACCGACGGCAGTGGTCTCGTCTACCGGATTTCTTCGGCAGGCGAAGGATTCGTGCTGTATAGCGCTCCTAAGAAAGAGATCACTGCGCTCGCATTAGACAAGGATGGGAACATCTACGCTGCAGGAGTGGGGGAAAAGCGCGCGGGTTCCACTTCCTCCGGCACGGGCCCAATGCTGTTGACCGTTCCATCTCTCTCGCCGTCGCCTACCTCTCCTACCGGGCCAGTGCCGCTGATAGCTCCCAGCACCATGCCGCTAACGTCGTTCGCAACATCACCCGGTGCAAGCGGAGGCTCCGACGTATATCGCATCGCGAAAGACGGTTCTCCTTCCCGTGTTTGGACATCGCACGATGACATCGTTTATGCGCTCGCATTTGACTCGCACGGAAAGCTGCTCACCGGCACGGGCAACCGTGGCCACATCTATGCGATCAACGGTCCCGAGGAATATGAAGATTTGCTGAAATCACCGGCCTCGCAGATCACTAGCTTCGCCAAAGCCCCGAGTGGCGGCTTGTACGCGTCGAGCAGCAATCTGGGCAAAGTGTTCGTTCTTGGCCCCGGGCCGCAGAGCGAAGGCTCCTACGAGAGCGATGTTTTCGACGCGAAGATTTTTTCGCGCTGGGGACGCGTCGACTTTCGTGGTAACGGCAACGTTGAGCTTCTCGCACGCAGCGGCAATGTCGACAATCCCGATCGCAACTGGAGTCCGTGGAAACAAGTCGATCTTGGCAAGGCCGCCGAGATGGACGTCCCCGCAGCCCGCTACGCGCAATGGAGAGTCGTGCTCCACGCCGGAAGCACGAAGCCCACGGTCGATACAGTCACGCTGAATTATCTTCCGAAGAACATGCCGCCGGAGGTCGACGACGTTACTGTCCAGCTCGGCGTGCGCTATCAGCCGATTTCCAAATCAATCGGGCTGTCGCTCAGCACCGACATCAGCGGTTCATCGGGCGGGCACTTCGAATCTCCAGTACCCAGCACGCACGACCGCGACTCGATTGGCGTGAAGTGGACCACCCACGACGATAACGACGACCAGTTGGTGTACTCCGTTTATTACCGCGGCGACGGCGAAGGCCGCTGGCTTCTTCTCAAGGACAGTCTGAGCGAGAAGGCGTACTCATTCGACGCCAGCCTTCTTCCTGACGGAGGCTACTCCATCAAGGTCATCGCGTCGGACGCTCCATCGCATTCGCCTGGGGAAGCGTTGACATCTTCGCGCGAGAGTCGCCGCTTCGAAGTCGATACCACTGCTCCTCGAATCGCGAATCTGACCGCTGCGATCGAGGGCGGACAAATTCACGTGCGTTTCCGCGGCGAAGACGGATTTTCTTCGATAAAGCGAGCGGAGTTTTCTGTTGATGCGGGCGATTGGCGATATGTCGATCCATCGAGCCAGCTCTCCGATTCGAAGTTAGAAGATTACGATTTCACAGTTCCGCTTGAAGCCGAGAAGGACGCGGCCTCGGAGCATGTCGTGGTTGTGCGCGTCTATGACAAGTACGACAACATGGGCGCGGCCAAAACGGTGCTGCGCAGCAAGTGAGCTGAAGCACGCTGTGCGCGTGCGATTCATGCGCCACTCCTAGAATCGGGACATGTCCGAAAGGCCTCTTTCGGATCGAAACATTTTCGCCGACAATCGGTCCTGTCATGAGCAGACCCGGATCAGGCTGGCATCTCCCCCTGTTGCTCGCGATTCTGTTTACGCAAATCGTTTGCCTCACCGCCTGCTCCGGGGTCTCAAAAGCATCCATGAGTAGTGGCGGCACCGGCGGGACCGGTGGTGGTACGGGCGGCGGCACTGGCGGTTCGGGCGGCGGAACTGGAGGCAGCAATCTTGCCTGCAATGGCATGGCGGTCGGTCAAGGCGTCAGCCTCAATGGCTTCGTCCCATTCACCAGCAATAGTCTCTGGAACACGGATATTTCGACGGCCCCTGTCGATTCCAATTCCAACACGATCATGACGAACTGGGTCGGCTCCGTAAACATGCATCCCGACTGGGGCAACGATCCTACCTACGGCATTCCTTACGTTGTCGTGGATGGCAATCAATCGCTGATCAACGTGAATCTTGGCGCGTACGGGGATGAGAGTGACCCTGGCCCGATGCCCGTTCCTGCGAATGCTCCGGTCGAAGGTGGATCTTCAAGCTCAGGCGATCGTCACGTGCTGGTGCTCGACAACGGAAACTGTTTCCTTTACGAGCTCTACAACTCTTCGGTCAATTCCGACGGAAGCTGGACTGCCGACTCAACCGCTGTCTGGGATCTGCTGAGCGACCAGCAACGTCCGTACACATGGACGTCGGCCGATGCGGCCGGACTGCCTGTGTTTCCCGGCCTCGTGCGCTATGACGAAGCGGCCTCCGGCGCGATTCAACACGCTTTCCGCTTTACCCTCCCCCATACCAAAGCTGCATTCATTCCTCCGGCATCGCACTGGGCTTCCAACACCAGTGATCCCAGTGCGCCGCCAATGGGAATGCGCATTCGCCTGAAATCGAGCTACGACATCTCAGGCTTTACGCCGCAGATGCAAACCATCCTCACGGCGATGAAGCACTACGGATTGATTCTTGCGGACAACGGAAGCTCGTTGTACGTCACGGGTGTCTCCGACAGTCGCTGGGGCTCCGATCTTGATTCTCTGAAGACCGTGCCATCTACTGCGTTCGAAGTCGTGCAGATGAACCCGGTATACACCAGTTCGAATTATCCAACCGGCCCTTCCCCGACAATCTCCAGCTTCAGCGCGTCTGCCTCTCATGTTTCATCGGGAGGAAGCGTCACCTTATCGTGGACGACCAGCAGCGCGGACTACGTTGTTGTCACTCCAGGAGCGGGCGCTACGCGGGACACCAGCGCGACCGTGAGTCCGAGTGCGACGACCACCTACACTCTTAACGCGACAAACCAGTACGGCCGCACGACCTCGACGGTCACCGTCAGCGTCCCGTAGCTCTATTCAGCAGCCAGATACGCGTAGCGAAAGATGAACAGCGCTGTCAGGATCCAGATGACGGGACTGACTTCGCGAAATCTTCCCGCAGCCACCTTGACCAGCGTGTAAGAGATCAGTCCCAGGCTGAGGCCGGTAGCGATGCTGAAGGTCAACGGCGTCGCCAGTAATGTCACAAATGCGGGAATAGCCTCCGTGAAATCGGTCCACACGACGCGGCCGATGGATTCCGTCATCAGCGCACCCACCACGATCAATGCAGGAGCCGTCGCGTATCCGGGAATTGCAGCAGCCAGCGGTGCACAGAAGGCCGCCAGCAAAAACAATCCCGCCACGAAGACATTGCTGAGCCCTGTCCGCGCGCCTGCCGCGACTCCGGCCGCGCTCTCGATGTAGCTGGTCACGGTCGATGTTCCGGTCAGCGCCCCAAAGATTGTTCCCACGGCATCAGAAATCAAAGCCCGGCCGACGCGCGGAATCTTGCCATCCTTTACGAATCCGCCTTGCTCGCAAACGCCGACAAGCGTCCCAACGTTGTCGAACAAGTCGACGAACAGGAACACAAAAATGATTTCAAGCAAGCCGAGGTGCAAGGCTCCCTTCAGATCGAGTTGCAGCCAGGTTGCCGACGGATGCGGGAGGGAAAAAATTGCGGCCGGCCAGTTTGCCATCCCTCGCAAAATACCGAAGAACGTCGTCGCCAGAACGCCGATCAGGATCGCTCCGGTGATCTTTCGCGTCATCAGGATCAACATGATCGCGAGTCCCACGCAGGCCAGTTGGGCCTCGCGATTCCCAAACGATCCCAGACTGACAAACGTTGCGGGATTCGCTACCACCAGGTTCGCGTTACGCAATCCAACGAACGCGATGAACATTCCGATGCCTCCGGCAGTCGAATGCTTCAGGCAATCCGGAATGCCATTCACGATCTGCTCGCGCACCTTGGTTACCGTGAGAATCAGGAACATGACACCGGAGAAGAAGATGACCCCGAGTGCCGTTTGCCACGGTACGTGCATTTGCAGGCAGACGACATAAGTGAAGTACGCGTTCAGCGACATTCCGGGAGCAAGCGCGATGGGATAGTTCGCGTACACAGCCCATCACCAGCGTCGCTGCGGCCGCAGAGATGCACGTGGCGAATACGACTCCGTCGACGGGCATGCCGGCCTTTGAGAGAATTTGCGGATTCACGACCACGATGTACGCCATCGTGATGAAAGTCGTGAGGCCGCCGAGAAATTCGTTGCGGATCGTGGTCTGATTTTCTTTGAGACGGAAGTAGCGTTCGATCAAACGGGATCCTTCCCGGTCTTGAATGGAAGCGACATTCTACGGCATGCGGGACCACACAGCAGGAATCGATTTCCTCGATCGCGGCGACAGAAAGATCGTACCGGCCCCCCCTCGCTGGGAGAAGGGGCGAAATATACCTGAGACACAAACGCACGTGTAGGGGCGGACGCATCCGTCCGCCCCGCGGAGCAAAGCGACGCGTAGGCACTATGCGCTCGCAATCGAGGAGCCTTGATTGCGCGCTTTGCGCACAACCTCGGACGAATGCGTCCGAGGCTACATGTTGCGATCTGCTTGGTAAAAAGTTGTAAAGGCTGAAAATATGCGCCTTCTGCGCTACTTATTCTCTAGATGCGGGTTAACTCAATGGTCAAATTGCGGTGCTAGTCTGAGTTCAGAAGAATAATCCAGCCAATTGTTTTGTCAGGGGGATGTGTATGTCGCTTCGTAATCGTCTAATTTTTCCTACCGTGTTGTCGGCTCTTGCCATGCTGGCAAGCTGCGGCGGAAACGGTGCCAGCCCGATCGTAAATCCGACGCCGCCACCGACGGGCAGCTTTAGTGCCGCCAATCTCAATGGCACGTATGTCTTCTCTGTTTCCGGCATCGACCTGCAGGGCGCCCCTTATGTTGTGGCTGGAACCTTGACCGCGAATGGGCAAGGCGGAATCACCGGCGGAATCATCGACGTGAACGACGCCGCCCTTTCCGCGCCGGTGGCCAACTCTTCCATCAACAGCAACGGCACCTATAAAGTGGGGGTGGACGGACGCGGGCAGGCGGCGTTTGGTACATCTGTCCTGGGAACGATCAACCTCGACTTTGTTCTTCAAGACAGCACCCACGGATTTGTGACCCAGTTCGACGGAAATGCCACCGGCAGCGGATCGCTGGATTTGCAGGCTGCAGGGGTGACTCCTGACGGGTTCGTATGCATTCAGTTTTTCGGGCGCTGATTTTTCCGGGGGCACGGTCAACTCCTTCGCGACTGTCGGTAACTTTACGGTGGGTTCGGGCGGTGCGATTACGGGCATCCAGGATTTCAACGACGGACAGTTCGCATTTCCAAACGAAGGCCTGAGCGGCTCCGTGGTGGTTGGACCATCTTCCACTCCGGCGACTGTTCTGGCCAGCGGGTTCGGCACCCTCACATTCGACGTCTTCGCGGTCGACGCCAATCACCTCAAGTTCATCGAGATGGACGCCGGCGCTAACCTGATTGGGGACGCGTTCTCTCAGCCGAGCACGGCGTTTCCCAGCGGAACCCTCGCATTTACGCTGGAGGGATTGTTCCCGAGCACTAGCACATTTTCGGCTGCGGGCGGGTTCATGGTCTCCGACGGCGCCGGAAATATCACGACCGCCTCGACCGTGGACGCCAACACTGGTGGATCGGTTTCTCCGGCTCCCATTTCGTTCAGCGGAACCTACGCAGCGGGAGGCACAGGACGTTACACGTTGGCGCTATCGAGTTTCACCGACGGCACTGCTTACGCAGCCTACCCCTTCAACGGTGGGGTGTTCCTGCTGGAAATCGATAACTCCGGAATCATGGCGGGCGCTGCTTATCGTCAGTCTCAGAACACGTTCACCGCACCGGATGGCTATGGCTTGAACTTCACCGGATTCAATCTGAATAACGGTGTTGAAGTGGATGAGATCGCCGAGTTCGCTGCCGACAGCAATGGCACAACTGTGACGGGAGTCGTCGACGAGAATTTCCAACCTGGTGGCGGCCCGAACCTGGGCTTGGCGCTGAGCGGAACATACGCGCCTCCGGACGGCAACGGCCGAGGCCAGGTTGCGGCGAATGCGGGTAACTCGACTACAACCACCCTGAATGGAGGATTCGGCCTTACTTTCTATTCGGTGGATGGAACTACATTCCCCTTCATACAGACCGATGGGAACGGGCAGATCACGGCTGGAGCGTTCTTTAAGCAGAATTCTGGTGCAGCCTCCGCCAGCGCGGCTCAGACGCACCTGTTCTTACCGCAACCGATGATCAGGGCTAAGGCAACCTGGAAGAAAAAATAGAAGGTGAAAACGAGTGAAAGGCGCGGCCAGAAGCCGCGCCTTATTTTTTTCTCCCCACATTCTTGGAAGAGTTTTCTAGCCCTCGACGGCTTCGACGCGTCTGGGTCTGCCTGGATGGCGTTTCGCGCTCGCCACGATCCATTCGACGAGACGATAAAGAAGAAGGGCTCCCAGCACCGCCGCGTATTCCAATGGCTTCTTCAGATCCGCTTTGACAAGCCAGATGTAGTGGATCACCCCAGCGGTGGCGCTGAAATAGATCAGGCGGTGCAGAATTTGCCAGCGTCGTCCTCCGAGTTTCCGGATCGCCCATTTTGTCGACGTCACGGCCAGGGGAACCATCAGCACGAACGCGGTCATTCCGGCGGTGATGAATTTGCGTTTCGCGATGTCCTTCAACATTTCGCTAACGTCGAAGAACTTGTCGAGCCAGACGTAGGTCATCAAGTGCAGCGAACCGTAGAAGAATGCGAACAAGCCCAACATGCGTCGCCATGTGATCAGCCAGTATTGACGCGTAATTTTTCGCAATGGCGTGATCGACAGCGTGATCAGCAGGAAGATCAGCGTCCAGTCACCGGTGCTATGGGTGATGGTCTCGATCGGATTCGCGCCGAGCTCGCCATGAAATCCGCGCCAAGCGAGAAGAGACAATGGTATGAGGCAGGCGAGGAAAAGAACGGGTTTGAAATAACGTTGCATGGAGAACCGGCAACTTCGTCGTCAGCGTCTGGGCAGTTCAGTGATTCTTATCTCACCGAACTTAAAAACTGTCCTTAATATTCCTTGCGCAGATCCATGCCACTGTACAAACTCGCGACCTGATCGTATCCATTGAACATCAAAGTGGGGCGCTTGAAGAACTCGCCGAGCCTGCGCTCTTTTGCCTGACTCCAGCGAGGGTGGTCCACCGTCGGATTCACGTTGGCATAGAAGCCGTACTCGCGCGGCGCCGATATGTTCCAGGTGTTCATCGGCTGTTTCTCCGTGAATCGTATGCGCACAAGGGCCTTCGCGCTTTTGAAACCATACTTCCAGGGAACGATAAGACGAATCGGCGCGCCGTCCTGATTGGGCAGATCTTCACCGTACATTCCGAAGCAAAGCAGCGCCAAGGGATGCATGGCTTCATCCATGCGGAGGCCTTCCACATAGGGCCATTCGAGAACCGGCCTGCGCTGGCCCGGCATCTGTGTCAGATCCATGACCGTTGTAAATTCGACGTACCTCGCCTTGCTCGTCGGATTCACGCGCTTGATCAATTCGCTCAGCGAAAATCCGACCCAGGGAACGACTATCGACCAGCCTTCCACGCAACGATGACGGTAGATGCGCTCTTCCGGCGGCGCCATCTTGATGATCGCGTCCACATCGAGCTCCTGCTTCTTTTCGACCAGACCCTCAATTTTCACCTTCCAGGGGCGAGTGCGGAAATTCTTCGCGGCTTCGGCGGGCCCGTCTTTATCGGTCGAAAACTCGTAGTAGTTGTTGTAGTGAGTCACGTCTTTGTATGGCGTGATGGTTTCCGTGGTGCTGAATGAGCTTTTCTTGACACCATCGATCTTGTTGCCCGCAAGCACAGCGGTGGAGGGCGCAATTACCTCTCGCAAACCAATCCCGCTGACCGCGGCTGCCCCCGCGATCGCCGCGCCCGCCAGAAACGTCCGGCGATTCAGATAAACACTTTTCGGAGTGATCTCCGACGAACGGATGTCGGCCGCTTTTTTGATTAGCATCAGAACCCCACATGTAGTACGCAAATCCGCCAGCAGGCGGATTGACGTATGCCTATCTTGCATCAAATAAGACGCAAGGATTTGTAAAAAGTTGCACGGGCAAATGCGGGGGATTGGCTAACCCAGGACTTCCCTGACTTTACGGGAAAGGTTCTGCAGGCTGAACGGTTTTTGAAGGAATGCGGTGCCACTTTCGATGGATCCATCATTGACGATGGCATCTTCGGTGTATCCCGAGAGGTAGAGGACTTTGGTTTCAGGACGCGATCGGACCAGCTTGTTGGCCAGTTCACGTCCGCTCATGCCCGGCATGACAACGTCGGTGATGACGAGATCAATCTTGCCTTTGTGGCTTGCCGCCTCTTTCAGGCCGGCATCGCCGCCTTCGGCTGTCAGAACTTTATAACCGCGTGCGATCAGCGTATCGCGAACAAGCTGGCGAACAGATTCTTCGTCCTCGACGAGAAGAATTGTTTCCGTGCCACCAACTGTGGTTCCGGGAGTAGCTACCGTGTGCTTCTCGGCTGTTTCATCGACCTGCGGAAGATAGATGTGAAAGACGGTTCCTCGTGATTGTTCGCTCTGCACCATCACGTATCCGCCACTCTGCTTGATGATTCCGTACACCGTGGACAGACCCAGCCCGGTGCCTTTGCCTTTCTCCTTGGTCGTGAAGAATGGCTCAAAGATTCGCGACTGCGTCTCCTTGTCCATGCCCATACCGGTGTCGCTGACCGAGAGCATGATGTAACGGCCGGGCCGGATGAACTGCTGGCCACGGCGATGACTCTCGTCCATGACGATCGTCTGCGTCTGAATCGTCAGGCGCCCTCCGCCAGGCATGGCGTCCTTTGCGTTCACGACGAGGTTCATGAGGACCTGTTCGAGTTGTCCGGCGTCGGCGCGTGTATGCGGGGCGTCGGGCGAAAGAAGTGTGATGAGTTCCACATTCTCGCCAATCAACGGCCGGAGCAGCCGTTCCATGTCCTGCACAATCGAATTTACGTCGACGACTTTCAGTTCCAGCAACTGTTTCCGGCTAAAGGCCAGCAGTTGCCGAGTCAAGGTCGTCGCGCGATCAGCTGCCTGTTGAATGGCACGACCTTCTTCATGGATCGGATCTTCTGCGGGCAGCTTTGCCAGGATTACCTCGGCATAGCCGCTGATCACCATCAGAAGATTGTTGAAGTCATGAGCCACGCCACCGGCGAGACGTCCGACGGCCTCCATCTTTTGCGCCTGACGGAACTGGTCTTCAAGCGCCCGGCGGTCCGTGACGTCTTCGGCAATGGCTTCCAGCACGTCGGCCGGTTCGTCGGCGCTGCTGACGGCGCGTCCGCTGATCCGCACCGTGATGGCGCTTCCATCCTTGCGCCTCCACTTCACTTCGATTCCGTCAAGGCGGCCGCTGCGGCGGAACTCTTCAATCAGGTGCGCATGCTCCTGAGGCTGTGCAAACACATCCAGCTCGGGATCGAGCAGCAGCACTTCCTCCGCGGACTCATAGCCAAGCATGGTGATCAGCGCGGGATTTACATCCAGGAAGCGGCCTTCCAGGCTGGAACGATAAATTCCGTACACCGAACTCTGCACCAGAGAGCGATACCGGGCCTCCGAACGCCGCAGCGCCTGCTCGTTTCTCTTGATCTCAACGGCGCTCGCCAGTTGCCGCGCGACGAACGTCAGGATTTCTTTGTCGCGTTCTCCATAGCGAATGTTCTTGGAATAGGTCTGCACCACCAGCGCGCCGAATGTGTGGCTGTTCACTCGCAGCGGCACGCCCATCCAATCGAGGGAACGGGATCCATTGCGCGCCACCTCGCCGCGATCTTCCATGGTTTGCAACACTTCAGGAGTGGCCAGCAGCGGTTCACCGGTGCGGATCAGATAATCCGTAAGGCCGCGCGCCAGTTTCTTTGGCGTGGGTGCAATATCCTGTTCGTCTACGAAATAGGGAAAGGTAAGCAGATCCGTCAACGGGTCGTACAGAGCGATGTAGAAGTTGCGCGCGTACATCAACTCGTCGACGATGCCATGGACGGCCGCAAAAAATTGCTGCAGGTCGTGAGCCGTGCTGCTCTTCTCTGCCACCCGGTAGAGCGCGGAACTCAAGGCCTCTACGCGCTTCCGATCCGAGATGTCATGGTAGCCCGCATAAAAGCCCGCCATTTCCCCGTTGAGCTTCAGGGGCGCGCAAGAAACGGAAACTTCGATGAGTGATCCGCTCTTTTTTCGGCGTTTGGTCTCGAGCGTGATACGTTCGCCCTTGGTAAGCGCCTCCGAGACCCAGCGCGATTCCGCCAAACGATCGGGGGGCACAACAAGATTTTCCAGAGACTGCCCAAGAATGTCGGCCTTTGAGTAGCCGAACATTTGTACGAATGTCTCGTTCACCCAGAGCACGCGGTGATCGGAATCCGCAATGCAAAGCGCATCGGGAGACGCCTGAGACATTTGCTCAAGCAACTCCAAACGCGCAGTCAGCGTGTATTGCTGATCGATCGATTCAGCGGTTGATTGCGCGCCTTCGACTGTGGCAGGGGACGCGGCGTTGCCGGGAACCAGCGAACTTTCGGGATAGAGCAGGGACGGTGGAGCGCCGCTCTCCAGCGCCCTCTTCAGGCGACTAGCGCGCGCGATATCCGGATTGCCGCCTTCAGTGACACGCTGGCCCATCCGCGAATTCCCCCTCTGAAAATCGCCGTTGATAGCGTAGATGGCGGGTCACAGCCTCGAAAGTTACGGGGGTAATTCCTGAAGGGAAAAGACGGAAATGGCACGTCGTTGCAACGCGCGCGGTTACTTTGGTTTGCCTCGTGCAGGTGCCACGAACCAGAATTCGGCATCACTCAGCGACGCGATGGTGATGCGCCCGGTCCTGCCGACTGGATGTGTAAACCCGGGAAATCCGAATAAGTTGCGCGTCTCTCTGCGTTCTTCTATCTGCGCATTTCTTCACTTTTCTTGATCTCCGGGAATGCATCTCGACCAGATTTCATCGCATCGAATGAATTAACCAAGCAGTTAATTAGTAGAAACTTTATCAAGGTCGGAGGTGACCTTTATGAATGCAAGAAAGAGCTTGATGGCAATGGCGGGGTCGCTATTGGCGGTGGGGCTGCTGAGTGTAGCTTTGGCAGCCGAAACCTCCCCGGCGGCGCGTTATGACAACCAAATTCAGAACCTTGTGACGCACAAGATGGCGTCGAAAAATCAGTTCAACAATGTGACGGCCAACGTTGAAGACGGCATCGTTACCTTGACCGGAACGGTCGACCTGTATCAGCGCAAGCTCGATGCTGCAAGGCTGGCGCACAAGACCGCCAAAGTTCAGGGCGTGAGGAATTTGATCACGGTGGCGGGATCCAATGTGCCGGACGAAGTGATCGAGGAGAAGCTGGCGACGAAGCTTCGTTATGTGCGCGTCGGCTATGACAACGCGTTCAACTACTTCGCCCTCGGCGTGAAGGATGGCGTGGTAACGGTGGAAGGTCAGGATCGTACCGGCGTAGGCCGTGACGAAGCTCTGTCCGACATCGCGAACATGCCCGGAGTGAAAGACGTGGTGGATAACGTCACGATCGCGCCGACGTCGATCTACGACGACGGATTGCGGCTCAGGGCAGCGCGTGCGATCTATCGCGACTCTGCGCTGAGCAAGTATGCAATCGATCCGGCGCATCCGATTCGCATCATCGTCTCGAACGGTCATGTGACTCTGTATGGATCGGTGGATAACACGATGGACAAGAACATCGCCGGGATTCGTGCCAACCAGGTCTTCGGCGCTTTCACCGTCGACAACAAGTTGGAAGTGGCCGGAAGGTCCTAAGGTCGAAGTGCGGTAAAGGAGGCGCGGCGCAAGCCGCGCCTTTTTTACTTCTACAACTTGCAAGGGTGTCCAGCATCCCACGCGTCGCTTTGCTCCGCGGGGCGGACGAATGCGTCCGCCCCTACACGGACCACGGACCGCGTACCGCATTACCGGCGCACCCTGCTATCGAACTCTCTCAGGCTTCGTGTTCTAATCTCGGCTGTGAAGTGCCGACTCTGGCTGCCCGTGCTTCAGACCCTGGCGATGACTCTGATCCTGTGGTCATCATGGTCCCGAATTGCGCATGACCAGCATAACGTCCTGACAAACGGGAGCGAATTTAAGTCGTCGACTCTCACCAAAATGCCTAAGAGCCTCGATTGGGCCCAGGGAATCAACCTGCCTGCGGCAACGATAGTCACGCCCGTGGAATTTGCGCTCAGGAATGGCCGGCCCTGGAGCAGCCCGAAAGTGATGTTTTTCGGTCTGTGGGTCGCCGGCCTTCTTTGTTGGCACATGATCGGACGATTGATCGATGACTTGGCGCAATGGCGCCGCTCGCATACCCTGCCGCCGAAGCGCGGGAGCGACCTGATGTTCGCCTTCATCGCGCTTCCAAGTTCCATCCTGGTTGCGAGTGCCTTTCCGTTGGGCAGTTCGGACGCCGTCGTCACTGCGGCGTGGGGTCCGGTCTGGATCGCGCTCAGTGCAGCTTGCGTTCATCTTCCGCGTATTTCAGTTCATCAAGCTACGCCGCAAAGCTCCCGGATATCGCGCGTCATGATTTCGGTGGCGTGTGCTGAAACGGCAGTTTGGTGTACCGCGCTTTCTCCACTTCAATAAACAGAGCGACGCGCCCTTCGGGCTTGCGCATCGGGAACGCCTTGCCCGTGTACTTCTGCGAGATTGTATCCATGACCTTCAACTCAGGATCAGGGCGGCGTTCCACGACGCGACCGCGAATCTGAACTTCTTCGTAGGGATTGTTGAAATCGACGACGGAGATGGCAACTCTCGGATCCCGAGAAGTGTTTTTCGACTTAAGCGAGCCTTCGCCGGTGCAGACCACGAGTTTCTCGCCGTCTCGCCCAATCCATACAGGCGTTGAATTAGGCGATCCGTCAGACATCAGTGTAGAAAAATGCGCGAAGTTTGGACGATCGACGAGTTGCTTGACTTCCTGGGAGAGGGTTTCGGACATTCAACGCTCCTTGGCGCGAATCAGGGTAGGCGGTTGATGAGTGACGCCACGTATCCGGCGCCGAATCCGTTATCAATATTTACCACGCTGACGTTCGACGCGCAGGAGTTCAGCATGCCAAGCAAAGCTGCCATCCCCTTGAATGAAGCGCCGTAGCCAATACTCGTAGGGACCGCAATCACAGGGACGCCGACGAGACCACCGACGACACTCGGCAAGGCGCCTTCCATCCCTGCACATACGATCACTACGCGTGCCTTGGTGAGCGCCTCGCGGTTGGCCAGCAGGCGATGGATTCCGGCAACGCCAACGTCGTAGAAATGCTCCACCTCGTTACCCATCAACTCAGCTGTGACCACCGCTTCTTCTGCAACGGGAATGTCGCTGGTTCCGGCCGAGACTACCGCGATAATTCCCTTGCCATACTTCGCCGGATCTTTCTGCAGGACGATGGCTCGCGCCAGTTCGCGGTACTTCACGCCGCGGACTTTCTTCTTCACGGCAGCAAATTGCTTCTGGTTGGCACGAGTGGCCAGGATGTTTCCGCCATGCTTCGCCAGTCGCGCAAAGATTCCGGCTGTCTGCGCTGGCGTCTTCCCTTCTCCGAGAATGATCTCGGGCATGCCGGCGCGCAGTGCTCTGTGGTGGTCGACTTTGGCGAAACCAATATCCTCGAAGGGAAGATGGCGAAGGCGGTCCACCGCCTCATCAGGAGTGGTTTTCCCTTTGCGCACGTCTTCGAATAATTTACGAATGGATTCTGCGTTCAAGAGCCTAGCTTAGCATTAGGCTTGGGCCGCGCGGGATTGTAGACGGCCGAAGGCGCGAAGCTTGGAGATCACCGCTGCGCATGCTTTTCGGGCGACTCCGGGCTCGTCGAGATGGACCAGGAAAAGGCGTCGCACAGTGGCTGGGGTCGCTCTGCCGGCCAGATAGGCGTCGTAAATCTGGCTGCCTATGCGATAGCCCCACTCTAAAGCAGAGAGAATCGAATTCATCGGCATCAGCTTCGAAAGCCCGCTTCGCAGCCCTTTCGCAAGCCGAGCGTGAGAGCGTCTCGTCGCTGTCATCAGGCGCAGGCCGCGATGGATAGAGAACGCGTGAGCCGAAATACGCCACCGCGTGCTCGATCACACGGGCGTAAAAGCGATCCAGGCTGCGACAGGGCGAGGTCCCGCCGTCTGAAGCTAAGTCATTCACCGGTCGTCCATTCAAGCGATGGGGCAGGCCCTGACAGGCCTGGTGCAGGAACCGTGTAGCATCCTCGGCCGTGTGCATCATCTGAAATTCGCGGATATAAAAACTGTTCACCTGGGGCAGGTAGGCGCTGCCGCGCTTCTCCACCGTGTTGAGAATGGATGCGCGTTCCTCGTCATTGATCCCTTTGCGCGACAACAAACGCAGCAACATTCCATCGGACGACCCGCCATATACTTCCGGCAACATATCGACGAGGAATTTCGGTTGCGTCGTGTTGTGCGGAGAATAACGATTGATCTCGAGGAATCGGGCGAGACTATCGATCAGGTTGAAAATCGTCGGCGCGAAGTCGGGTGCATCCTCGCAGCGGCTCCACTGATCGAGGAACAGCCGGTAACTCTCGTATTTCTCCAGTGGAGTTGCGTTAAACACGCAAAGGACGTTGTCGTTGACCTGGACAGCTTCCACCTTCTCGGCGCGTTCTCCGGCCGCGCGCCAATATAGCGCGTCGATATTCTGCAGGACGGTGATGATTTTCGAATCCGGCATCTGCTCTTTGAGAATTCGCGGCAGGTGATCCGGCGCGAGATGAGATTCTCCAAACAGCACGAAGATGGATGCGTCCGGATGACGCTCGCGGATTTCAGCGAGCTTGATGGCAGCGTGGCGGTCGCGGGCGCCAATCTTGCGCAGATCCTCGCGCGGCATGCAATCCAGACCATAAACCGCGTCCGCGTGATCGCGAGCCGTTACCAGCAGTTCGTAAAAGGGGGCCCAATCGTATCCCCAGTCGAGGTCGAATCGAATCCGCTGGCGAAATTCTGCTTCGTCGATCTCGCGCCTCCACCATTCGTCGAGGATGTGCTGGTCGCGGGCGAAGATCGTTTCGACGCCAAGCACGACAGGCCGATCTCCCGCCATGGCGCGTTGTTCGACGAGTGATGCTGCCTGGCGCTGTGCAGCCGGCAAGGCATGATAGTCGCCGACCAAAATCATGTCAGCATCGTGAATCGCCTCACGCAGTTTCGTGGAATCGATCACCGAGTCGTAGCGACGGAACGCCCCGTTAAACTCGCGCAGATATTTCCGCCGATTGTGCGAGTCGCGCATCCGGATCTCGCGCTCAACTCCGGCCAGCGCTTGCAGTTGCGCAGCGCTGCGGCGTAAACGAAGATTGGCGGTCGAGGACATAGCGCGTCAGTTCGTTCGTCTTGACTTCTGTATCGCGGCCTCCCTATGCTCCTGCTTCGAGGGAATGTTGCCAAACCATCCGCCGAAGAACCTCACTGTTGCGGCCACCGGAGCCAGCGGGGCCATTTTCCTCAGGCACTTTCTTTCTCTTCTCGCACGCGACCAGCGCGTCGAGACAGTGAATCTCATCGCCTCCGACAGCGCCTTACGCGTTATGGCGGAAGAATTGGACCTCAAAGGCAGATCCAACCTGCTGAACCAAATTCTGGGCGCATCCACCGACCGCAATTCGCGCAAAATCCAACTTCAATCCAACGCCGACATCGGGGCCAACGTGGCCAGCGGTTCGTATCCCGCCGACGCTATGGTCGTGCTCCCCTGCAGCGTGGGCACTCTGGCACGCATCGCAAATGGCGTCGCCTCGCAACTCGTTGAGCGTGCAGCCGACGTCTCCCTGAAGGAGAAGCGTCCGCTGATCTTGTGCGTTCGTGAAACCCCCCTCAGCAAAATCCATATCCGCAACATGTACCGTGCTGCTGATGCCGGTGCCACCATCTTTCCCCTGATCCCGGCGTACTATTACCGTCCTGCCTCATTAGATGAGATGGCTCGCGAATTTGGACATCGCGTGCTCTCCCATCTCGGCCTTCCGCAGCCTCAGGCGTTCCGCTGGAAGGGCTGATTAATCAGCAACTTGCAAGCGTCGGAAATTTACCTGCCCTCAATACAGTTATCGGCTGCCACCAGCCGGGATTTCAGTGTAGAGAGCGAAAAGTGCTGGCGGCAGATACCCCCCGGTCATGGACCTGTGCGACAGGCCGGGCGAACCAGGAAATTCCACGACAGGAACACCAAAGGGATGACGTAGAATGCGGCAACTTCCTAAAAGGAAAGGCACATATGTGCGGACACCGTGGTATTACGCTGGCTGGATTGCTGCTTCTCGCGTCTTTCGCGTATAGCGGCGATAGCAAGAATCCGTATGCCGGCAACGTCAAAGCCGCCAAGGCCGGAGAGTATGAATTTCGCATTAACTGCGCGTTGTGTCATGGACTTGGCGCGCACGGCGGCGGACGCGGTCCCGATCTGACGCGCGCCCAGAAGAAACATGCGCACACTGACGGCGATATGTTTCAAGTAATCAGCGGCGGCATTCCAGGAACGGCGATGCCGGCCAACGGGACGAATGGCCAGGGCGTGGGCATGACCGACGAAGAGATCTGGCAGATCGTTACCTACATCCGAAGCCAGGAAGTGAAGTCCCAGGCAAAAGCTGTTGGCAACGCCGCCCACGGTAAGGACCTGTTTTATGGAGATGCGAACTGCTCCTTGTGCCACATGGTGGACGGAAAAGGTGGACGTCTCGGTCCCGATTTGAGTGCGGTGGGGGCATCGCGGACGCATGACGCGATGGTCGAGTCCGTACGCGATCCGAGCCGCAGGCTGGCCTGGGGACTTACCGAGTCGTCGAAGGAATTTCCGCAGGAATATGAAAGTGCCACGGCCGTGACCGCGGACGGCAAAGAGATCAAGGGTGTCACGCTGAACGAAGACAGCTTCACCGTGCAGATCATGGATTCGAACGAACAGATTCATCTGCTGGACAAGACCAAGCTGCGTTCGTTCCAGAAAAACCGCAACTCAACGATGCCCGTATACAAGCAGGACACTTTGAGCGACAAGGATCTGGACGACATCGTGGCCTACCTGGTCAGCATGGGGGCGAAATGACGGGCCGAATCGTGGCATTGTATTTCGCACTTCATCGCACTGAGCACTGCAGCGCAGGCGCAGGTTACGTTTGAACGGCTCATGAACTCCGGGAAGGAGCCACACAACTGGATGACTTATTCCGGTGACTATTCGGGAAAACGTTTCAGCCTTCTCGACCAGGTCAATACCGGCAACGTACACAACCTCAGCGCGAAGTGGGTTTATCAGACAGCAGCAACGGGAAAGATCGAGACGTCTCCGCTGGTGGTAGACGGCGTCCTTTACGCAACAGGACAGGATGATCGAGCTTTCGCACTCGACGCTCGCACGGGGCGGGCGATCTGGATGTACCAGCGCCAACTGCCGGGAGACATCCGCCCGTGCTGCGGTCGCGTGAATCGCGGTATGGCGATCCTGGGCGGCAAAGTTTTTTTCGGCACTCTGGATGCGCACGTCGTCGCGCTCGACGTCAAGACCGGCGCCGTTATCTGGGACATCACGGCCGCCGACTACCGAACCGGCCACAGCTTCACGGTTGCGCCGCTGGTCGTAAAGAATATGGTCATCATCGGAGTATCGGGAGGCGAATACGGAATTCGCGGATTCGTCGACGCTTACGACGCCGATACAGGCCAGCGAAAATGGCGCTTCTACACCGTGCCGGGCCCGGGCGAGCCCGGGCATGACACGTGGGAAGGCGACTCTTGGAAAGTGGGCGGCGCGCCTGCGTGGAACACGGGTACGTACGATCCGGCGAGCAACCAGCTTTTTTGGACCACCGGCAACCCGTCCCCTTCAAATCGTGGCGCGGGACGAGCCGGGGACAACTTGTATAGCAATACCCTTCTTTCACTGGATGCGGACACCGGAAAGCTCAATTGGCATTTCCAGTTCACTAAACATGACGAACACGACTGGGACGCAACACAAGTCCCGGTGATGGTAGACGCCGGCGGCAAGCACCTGATCGCGCAAGCGAATCGCAACGGGTACTTCTACGTGCTCGACCGCACGAACGGAAAATTAGTTTCCGCGACCGCGTATGGAAAGACCACGTGGAGCGAC
The DNA here is from genome assembly GCA_963820895.1 of uncultured Acidobacteriota bacterium. GTDB lineage: Bacteria > Acidobacteriota > Terriglobia > Terriglobales > Acidobacteriaceae > Sulfotelmatobacter. The sequence continues at coordinate 2,115,711 of CAWGBW010000002.1, read as the reverse complement.
ACCAAAGATGCGGAAGGGCGTCCTGTCGCGAAAAAAGAGGCCGCGCCGACGCTCGAAGGTCACACCGTCTGCCCAGGAGCGCTGGGCACGACTAATTTCATGGCTCCCACCTACGATCCGCAGTCAGGATTGTTTTACGTGACGGCGCGGGATCAATGCGATATTTTCAGCACCGCTCCGCAGCCTTATGAAGCAGGCCACGCGTTTTATGGCAGCGCTTATTTCCCCTCGGAAGAAGCTCGCCCGTATCTCGGATTTCTCAAGGCGATTGATCCGACAACCGGCGAGACGAAGGGAAAGTTTCAACACACTTCGCCAACGTGGTCTGGAGTTTTGTCGACCGCGGGAGGTCTCGTCTTCAGTGGCGACGCCGAGGGCAACTTCATCGCCTTCGACGCCGCGACGCTCAAGCCACTGTGGCATTTTCAAATGGGCGGCGCAGTCTACGCCCCGCCCATGGCGTTCGCGGTCGATGGAAAAGAATACGTGGCGATAGCGGCTGGCAGCGCGATCTACATCTTCGGCCTCCCCTGACCCTGTAGGGGCGGACGCATTCGTCCGCCCCAAGGAGCGAATGCGACACAGTGCCTTCCGCCTGCAGCGCCAACGCAATACACCCTTTTCATTGCGCGCTCGGCGCGCAACCCCGGACGAATGCGTCCGGGGCTACACGATCTGTTGCCTGCTTCGGCACATCGGCATCCCCCGATTGACCTTCCACAGAGTTTCGTACTAATCTGCGATTACACCGGAAAGGAGGTGGTCGGATGACAAGTTCAGAAGGCAGTTGTAGAAACACCCAAAGACCAGGTGAGGTGGCTGAGACTTAGAGCGGTCGCTCTAAGCGGGGCTTTGGACGCGGAATTCGCAAGAACTGTGCCCGAAGCTACAGCCCGCATACTATCGGTGTTTAAGGATTGATTCCGCCTGACGCAGGTCGGTCAGGACCCCGGAGTAGCCGAAGAGGCCACGTAGAGTGACCACCTCTTGGTCAATCCCAACTAGTCCACCGGACACCCCGCTCGCGCAAGCTGGCGGGGTGTTTGTTTTTCCGACCCTTCGATTCGCTCTCGCTGCTCCTGCCAATCGTGCAGTATCATGCCCAGCCATGGCGATGATCGAGCCCGAGAAGGAACGCCGGCGGCTCGCCGAATTTTACGCTAACCAGCTAGACGGAGAATTGGAGAAGGTTGCGGCTGAAGGCTTCCGTCGGAACTGGACCGAATGGCTCATCAAGCCTGTTCCGGTCCAAGCTGCAAGAGAGAAGCGTACGGGTCGGTCTTCTCGAACGGCGGCCCAGGACCGTCACCTCCAGCGCCCACGTTATTTCGACGATTGGTCCTCTCTCCTAGCGCAACTCCCCGCTCTCCCTTCCGAAAGACGGCCACACGCCGGCACTCCGACAGATCGAAATGACGGCGCATGGTTACGATTCGCCAGTTCAGAGACTTGCCGGAGGCGCTCCTCGCACAGGGTAGTCTCGACTCCGCGGGCATCGACTCCGCACTGGTGGACGCCAACATCGTTCGTCTAGACTGGTTCTGGTCGAATTTGGTAGGAGGCGTCAAATTACAAGTCGATCCGGATGAAGTCGACTCAGCAAACGAGATTCTGAATCAACCGATTCCAGAAGATTTTGATGCGACAGGCACAGGAAGCTATGAACAGCCTCACTGCCCGAGTTGCCAATCGTTGGACATTTCTTTTCAGGAACTCAACAAATCAGTGGCATACGTCAGCATGTATTTCGGCTTACCACTTCCCCTGCGCCGCCAGGCTTGGCGTTGTCAATCTTGTAGTGCTGAATGGGAGGACGATGGCCTACCTGGACCAGCTGAGCCGGCCAACTGACCGCATCGAAGCTGGATGCGGTTCCAGAGGCGCGGTATTCTTATGCCATGCCCGAGCGCGATAACCTCGAGGAACGTACACGGCTGGCCCGCAACTATGCGGCAATGTCGGACGGCGAACTTCAAAAGCTCGCGTTGAATCCGCAGTCGCTTACGGAAGCGGCTTGGGAAGCTTTGGAAGACGAACTGGACGGTCGCAATCTGGAGTTGCCGGTCCAGCCATCAGAGCCTGAACCGCAATTCGATCTCCGCAAGCTGGTCGTCATTCGGCAATTCCGCGATCTGCCAGAAGCGCTGCTCGCCAAGGGAAGTCTTGAATCTACAGGGATCGAATGCTATCTCCGCGATGACAATCTCGTCCGGCTCGACTGGTTCGTGTCGAACTTCATTGGAGGAGTGAAGCTGTGCGTTCATCCCGAAGACGTTGCCGACGCGCAAAGGCTGCTCGATGAACCGATTTTGGAAGGACTTTACATCGAGGGAATCGGCCTCTACGAAAATCCCCGCTGCCCTCAGTGCCAGTCTCTCGACATCAATTTTCAGGAGCTTGATCGTCCGATCGCCTACATCAGCGCGTTTCTTCGCGTGCCGATGCCGGTGCAGCGGAAGGCGTGGCGCTGTCATGGTTGCAATGCGGAGTGGGAAGAGAAAGAAGACTCGAAGGATTCGTCAGCGAGTTGAGAGCGCGAAACCTTTACGGATGACTTCGAGCGTGTCCTCCGCCAGCGAGAGCGCCGGCAGTTCTTCCAGAGTGAACCAGCGTGCTTCCGCGGCGTCACTTGCGGCCTGCAAATCCCCACCAATCCTGTGACAAAGAAAATCGATGAGAACGTAGTGGTACTGCACACGTTTTTCCGGATCGCGAAGAACTCTATCGAACACGCCAAGTAATTCTCCAGGCTCAATCTCCAGTCCAGTTTCCTCCCGAACCTCGCGCTTGGCGGCGTCTCGTATCAGCTCACCAACCTCGAGGACACCTCCCGGGATCGACCACTGGCCTTGTATCGGCGGATGGACACGCTTCACCAACAGCACACGATCGCCCTCGATGACGATCGAGCCAACGCCAACGAACGGACGCTCTGGATATTCCCGATTCATAGCGAGTGCGGAAGGTGGATTATAGACGGATGCGCCGTATCGGCTCTCTGCGGGGACGGGGCAGCGCACGCAGGGCCTAGGGTAGAGCATGTACACTCTTTTCCCAGCCGAGTTGCTAGAATATCCACGGAAAATCTTGATATGGCGTTAGAAGAGTACAAACGAAAACGGCGCTTCGAAGAAACGCCCGAGCCTCCGCCGAAGGTTGAAAAGAAAAAGGGCACTCGCTTCGTCGTTCAAAAACACGAAGCTACCCGGCTGCACTATGACTTTCGCCTGGAGATGGAAGGCGTACTGAAATCATGGGCTGTTCCCAAGGGGCCCTCGCTCGATCCGGCGGACAAACGACTGGCGATGCAGGTGGAGGATCATCCCGTCTCCTACTTCGATTTCGAAGGAAATATTCCCGAGGGAAACTACGGCGCTGGGAGCGTGATGGTCTGGGATGTTGGGACTTGGCAACCTCTCTCGCCCGTTCCCGTCGACGGCAAGTATGTTCCCGGCACAGAAGCCGAAGCTGCGGCGATGATCACTAAAGGCGACCTGAAATTCAGGTTGAACGGAAAGCGCCTCAAGGGCGACTTTGCACTGATCAAAATGAAAGGCCGCCGTCCCGGAAGCAAGGGGAACGAGTGGCTGATGATCAAGAAGCACGACGACCAGGTCGTTGAAGGATACGACGCCGGAGATATCGACGAGTCCGTGCTCAGCAAACGCAGCATGGATGAAATAGCGGGAGATGCTCGGTCCAAGGAATGGAAGAGCAGCCGCCCCTCCGGTGGCGGAAAGCTCAAGGCGGCTTGGCTGGCAGACGCGGTCGCCAAGTTCGATCAAAAAAAAAAGCAAAAAACAACGGAAGCCGCTCCGACAACGAAAAGAAAAGTGAGCCGGCGGCGAGCAAGCTAGGCCAGGCGGCGGCCACATCTGCACTAATACCATCTTCTAAGAAGCAAAAAGCGAAACCGCAGCCGTTGGAGTCGCCGGCTTCCATAAAGCCTGCTTCGGTTGGACCGCTCAAACGGCCCATGCCTTCCGCGATTCACCCCATGCTGGCGGAGTCGATCACCGAACCTTTCGATAGCGTGGAATGGCTGTTCGAAATCAAGTGGGACGGGTATCGCGCAATTGCCTTCATCGAAAATGGAAAAGTGCGGCTGGTATCGCGCAATCAAAATGAACTCACCGGCCGCTATCCTGAGTTGAAGGACCTGCCCAAGGTCATCAAGGCCAAAAACGCCATCCTTGACGGTGAGGTCGTCGCGCTCGACGACGAAGGCAAGCCTTCGTTCAGCCTCATGCAGCAGCGGACGGGATTCCGACCCGGCGGGAAGCGCGCAGCGGCGAACTCCGAGGTTACGGTTCTGTACTACGCGTTCGATCTCATCTACCTCGACGGAGAAGATTGGCGCAAAGTGTCGCTCGAGGATCGCAAGAAAAAACTTGCCGCCATCGTGAAAGCCGGTGATTCGTTGCGCTATTCCGACCACTACGAGGAGGAAGGCAAAGCTTTGTATGAAGTTGCGCGGTCCAAAGGATTGGAAGGCATCGTCGCCAAGAAGCGAACCAGTTGCTACGAAGAGCGCCGCAGCCGTGAATGGTTGAAGATCAAGATCCGCCACCGCCAAGAGTGCGTAGTAGGCGGCTTCACTGAGCCTGAAGGCAGCAGAGCGCACTTCGGCTCCCTTGTGCTCGGCCTCTATGACAAGCAGCACCGGCTGATTCACGTGGGACAAGCGGGCAGCGGCTTCAATCAGAAATCGCTCGCCGAGATCTGGAAGACGCTGCAGAAATTGGAGACGAAGAAGAATCCGTTTTACGGTGAAGTTGAAGCGCTGCGAAAAGTGAGTTGGATCAAGCCCGAACTGGTTGCCGAAATCGAATATTCCGAGTGGACGCACGGCACTGGCGCCGGCAGCGGCCCCAAGCTGAGGGCTCCTGTATTTTTGGGCTTGCGCGACGACAAAGATCCGAAAGAGTGCGTGCTTGCCGAACTCCTGGCGACTCCCGAAGGAACTACTTGATGTCCTTCATCGCGAGCAGAGTGCCATAGTCGCGTCCATTGGCATCGATGGCGAGCGCCTCCACACCGGGGAACGCGTCCCTGAACTCGGGATATTTCGCCACCAGCGCCTTAGCGAGTGCGACGTTGTTCTGATACGACAGATTTGAATTCGAGACATCTTCAACGCGGTACTTCACAAAAAGGTTGAGGTCGTCGCCAATCAGCCATGGGTAGACGGCGGACAGCTTATACGTGGTCGATCCGACGGCGAGATCAATGGTCTTGCCGTTCATCGGCAAATCGGCTGGCTGTATAGATTGTGCCTCGTCGTACAGCTTGTCCGTCGCCAGGGTGCCCATGAACTTCAATCCGCGCGAGACGAGATCGATTCCCTGAACGTAGTACAGCCAGGCGTTGCGATTTTGTCCTTTGGCCTTGAACGCGCGAGCACGGTCGAGGAACCAATCTGTCTCATGCCCAGCCACGCCGGCGGGCTTGATGTAAAGGTCCGCCAACTTCCAATCGGTTCCCACCTGCTGCAGTATCTCCGAAAACATCGTCTTCCCTTTCGGCGATGCTGTATCGAAAAGGACCACCGCATACCTAGCCGGCGGAAGATTGTCGAGATAGAAGGCAGCGCTGTTTGCGGTCTGACCGTTTTTGCCAAAAACACCACAGAGGAATTCGGCATGCGGATTCGGTGCGGCACCTACTTCCTCGAGAACGAAGATCGATTTCAGAGTGACCTGCGCTCCTGCAAGATCGGGCTGGCGATCTTTTACGAGCGCCTCGATTCCAGCGAACGAAGCCGCAAGACTTGGAATCGCGTTTTGCCGCATTGACGCGGAATCGCCTTTGGACGCCATGTCGAAGAAGCGCTGGCCTGACGTCGTAATTACCGATTTAACGGGATCCTCAATCTCCGCGGAGGTCTGGCATGTTTGCCCAGTTGCCATCGATGGCGCGACGCTCGAAGCAAATAAAACGAGGCAGAAGATGAGGGTATGGAGACGTGCAGGCCCGAGTTTCATCGTGATTCCGCCTCTACTTTCAGACAGTTGGAGGGCTACTCGACAGTTTACGCTTGCCATGAGTACGTAGATAAGATTTTAAGTTGCCGGAAATGGTTGACTGCAATCGCTTTACTCGAAACTGGCGATGATTTCAGGCACCATGCAAGACGATGGAGCCCGACCGTTCTATCTTCGAGATGAAAAGCTGCCGAAACATCGTAGCCGCTGGATGCTAAAATCAACGCAGGTGGTCGCACGCTGTTCCCCCCAAAAACTAGAGGATGTCCAGGAGCGGCATATGAGCACGGGGTCGAGGGTCAGGACGGGCTTATCAGCCATTCTTTTGGCCGTTGCCGTTCTGCTAGCGGGAAGTGTCTGCCGCGTCGAGGCTAGTCCCACGCAGAGCCATCGCAAGACCAAGGCGAAGAAGCAGCCATTGCCGCCTTTGCCGTCGGGCCCCACCGGTCCTGTGCAGCAGATACCTCTGGATTCCATAGCGGCAGTTCCGCCGCAAGTTAGTTATCAGAATAACGAGTTAACCATCGTGGCTCCGAACTCGACTCTGGCCGATATTCTTCGGGCCGTTCGCAAACAAACTGGAGCTGAGATCGAGGTTCCGCAAGCGACAGAAAGAGTTGTAACTCGTTTAGGACCCGGCCCGGCTCGCGATGTTTTGTCAGACCTTTTGAATGGCTCGCGATTTAATTATGTTTTGCTGGGCGCTCCCGGAAATGACAGCATCCTGACCCGCGTGGTTCTGGTACCGAAGAGTGGTCAGCCGCAACAGCCTACGCCCGCCGTTGCTGCCAACCCCGCCGCCCCTCAGGAGAATCAGCCTCCAGCCGCCGAAGCCGAAAATACGCCCGCTCCCGAGCAGGATGCATCATCGGAGAGCACTGACTCGGAGGCCAGCGACGACAGCGCCAACAATGGCGATGACACCGGAGACCAGGCAGCCGAGGCAGACCAACAGGCTCCGGCAAATCCTGATCAGCCCGGCGTCAAGACTCCGCAACAGATGCTGCAAGAGATGCAGCAGCGGCAGCTCCAACTTCAACAACAGCAGCAAACGGGACAGCCGGTTACGCCCGGCTCAGGGATGCCTCCACACCCTCCGCAGCAACAGCAGCAGCAGCAATAGTAGATCGACAAAAATTGCGGCCGCGCTGCTTATGCAGTGCGGCCGTTTTGCATTTAAGTACTTTCTTCGGAATGGCTATGGCTTGTTGCCGCGAACACCTTCGGCGCGCTGTGTAACATGCGTAGCCAGAGCTGCTTCGCTTCCATGCACCATGGACTTCTGGAGCAGTTGCCAGTCACGGGCAACCTCCGTCTCGGAGATTATCGCAGCCGGACGGTGGCGCAGTTCGAACTGTAGGCGCGCTTCGATAAGCTGCCGCACGAGTTGCGGCGGGGCATGGCCGTTCAGGATGGTGTCGGCAGTAACGCCAAGCTGAACCTGTTTCTCACCGTCCTGGACCTCGATCACTGGACGGCCCTTTGAATCCACGCCGCTGTTGGAATTCGCCTGCAGCCGCTCCCATGAACGATCAATCTTCGGTCTTCGTTTTTCAGGGTACGCGCCCGCCAGCACATGCTTCAGTTGTTCGCGATAGGCACGGAGATCTTCCGTGTCCAGAGGCGCTTCAGGATCGCTGCCCACCACGAATACCATCGCGCCGCGTCCTGGTTCAAAATGACCGGCTCCCGTGCCCACGTAAACCGCTGCTACACATCCCGCAAAGATCGGGCTGATCACGGCGCTGGGAACGATGTACTTCTTCGCTTTGAAAAATGACTCCACCACACCATGGACCGCCGTACTTCGCGGCATGCTTCCCGGCACCTGCGAAATCACAAGTCGCGAAAATTGCAGTTCGGGATGTCGCTCGCTGTACTTCGTCAGCATCTTGGCCATTTGCTTGGGCGTCGTGATTCCAACGTCGGCGACGACGCTGCGGTGCAGCGTTTTGGGGAAATAAAAATTGAGAACGTCTTTCGCGAAGTCTGCACAGTTTCGCGAGACGGTGTGGAAGTGCGACTGGTTTGGCGACGTATTCAACTTCCGGATGAGAGCGTCGTCCTGTTCCGGCGTCGTCTCGATGTCGAATCCATAAATGGTCCGGTCATACGATGAGCCAATCAGTTCGTACCAGTTGCCGCCGGGGCTGCCGCCGCTCTCCGTATCGGGAGCAATGTCCTCAAGGTATTTACGGCGATACCTGTCTCGAAGCAGGAATGTCATCCTCGCGTCCGAGAACAACGGCACATCTTCCGGACGGTCCACCGCGTACAGGTAAGGGATTAGCGGGATGGCGACCCAGTCGTGCCCGCCAACGCCGTCATAGCGGCTCAGAACAACCCCGGTTTCTCCGGGACCGCAGCGGCGCAGCTTCAACGAAGAGTCGGCACAAACCCTGGGCAAATACACGGCCGCGTGACCGGTCGCCGTGAAGAAGCCAAGGTGGCCGTAGGGCTCCTCAAGCAATAAAGTCACCGATGCGTGCGCGAAACTCGAGCAGAGCGATGCGACGAAGACGATTGTCCATAAAGTGCGCCGGAATGATCTCGCGATGCTCTCTCTCATGGTTACCACGAACCAACTCTAACCTTTGGAATTAGAACCCCTTACGGCAATATTAGTTGCTGGAAATAGGGATCGCCAGTTACCGAAGTTCGATAAAGGTCCCGATCCTGGAGAGGCGCATATAAAGCGAACAAATCGTATCAGCAATGTCCGCAAACTATTGAGGATTTAGTGGTCTTCGGATTGAAGCTCGGTGATCGCCCAGCGGGCGGATTCGGCGACTGCATCATCCTCGTCGGAGGCTAGCCTGTGGAGAACAGGCAGGAATTCTTCGGACCCGCTATTTCCCATGGCGATTGCCGCATTTCGGCGCAGTCCGCTCCTCTTGGTCCGCCGGATCGGCGATCCGCGGAATGACTCGCGAAACTGCTCCGCAGTCATTTCGGCCAGCCACTCGAGTGCAGGATTCATCAGGCCGGGTCGCGGCTGAAATTCGGAGGCTTCGGCAGACGGAGCTTTACGGTTCCAAGGGCACACGTCCTGACAGATGTCGCAGCCAAAAACGTGACGTCCCATCGCTCCCCGTATCTCTTCCGGGACGCTTCCGCGTTTTTCGATCGTGAGATAGGAGATGCACCGGTTAGAGTCCAACCGATAGGGCTCCAAAAGGGCATCCGTGGGACAAGCGTCAATGCATCGGGTGCAAGTGCCGCAGCGGTCGGGCGCCGGCAAATCCGCGCCAAGTTCAAGGGATGTGAGGATCACGCCAAGAAAAAGCCAGGAACCGATTTCCTGGTTGATGATGCAGGTATTCTTGCCGATCCATCCAACTCCGGCATACTTCGCGAAAACGCGTTCGACAATTGGACCCGTGTCTACGTAGCTGCGCGTGATTGTCTGCGGCTTTTCATCTTGCGTGATGGCGCAGATCTTCTCTTCAACCTGTTTCAAGCGACGAAGAACAGAATCGTGATAATCCTCGGCACCCCACGCATAGCGGGAGATCCAGCCCCGCTGTGGATCTTCCGTCTGGGTGGAATAAGGATTCGCCGTGTTGTAGTTGATCGCACAAACAACCACGCTTCGGGCCCATGGAGCGACGCGCGCCAGGGATGCCCGTTTCAGGTCACCCCGTTCATCGCGCGCTTCCATGTACTTCATCTCACCGGCGTGGCCCGAGGCAATCCAGGTTGGGAAGTATTCGAGTTCCTGCGCATCTGAGGCGGGTGCGATGCCGGATAAATCAAACCCAGCATCCAAGGCCGCCTGCTTTACGACAGCCTTTAGTTCTTGGCTTGATGTGGTCAATGGAGTACCTCGAAGCGAGGAGAGACCCCTAGACGCCGAGCTTTTTCACTTCCTCGTTATAGTACTTGCGATAAAGGATATCCCACTCCTGGGACCCTTCGAGGATCGTGCGCTTCTGACTATCTATTTTCTGGCGGGCAGCAACGTCGATCCGTTCTTCCTGATTGAGCAGGTCTTCGAGGATCTTGCGAGTTTCCTGGCGGATGGTGTTCGGATCTTCGATGAACTCGACCTCGTCCAACTGCTTGAGCACATCGGAAACGGCTCGGGCAAGCACGTTTACTTTGTCTCGGCTCAGCCTCACAGCACCGCCTTGTATTTGCGGACAAGTTCGCTCTTCACCTTGCGAAACATCTCCTGGTAGTTTGCACCGGTATTGCGCATTTCATCTGAGTAGGCTTCAAGGATTACTCGGACCTCATCGTTGATGCGATCTTCGAGCGAAAGTTCATCGACGAGGGCGCCGTTGACGCGCTCGGTTACCATCGGGACCTTGTCGGTCTCGATGAACTTACCGGCAATCAGTTTCTTGGTGACTTCGCGGGCCAGGTAGCCCACATATTCTTTGGAAAAAAGCATGTATGGATAGAATACCTGCGAGTAACTGATTCTCTTTGTGAACCGAAAAGTGTAACACACGAAACTGGACGGCGCAGACGTGATCCTTAAACCGGGAGCCGTCTCCGGGGGGCTAAGACCTCCCTCGCGCAGCCATGCAGCCAAAGGAGCATACGGCCCGATTGCCGTACCCGTCCGGCCCTTCAGCGTGCCGGCGAATCGCGCAGCGTGTAAACGAACTGTGGAATCTCATGGCGCTCGCGTTCCGTCCTCTGTTCCGACTCCTTCACGCACTGGTCGTAAAGTCGTAGCTCGTCTTTCGCTTTGGCGGGCTCGCTGGCCTTCCTGTAAAGCTGGGACAGGCGGTAGTGCGCCTCCTCCATTCGCGGATCAATTTCGACGGCGCGCCGATAGTCCGCAATCGCCTCGGCATCGTTGCCTTCTTCCGAATGAAGGACGCCGAGTTCAAAGTGGGCCACAGCGATTTTGGAATCAATCTGAATGGCTCTGCGGAGATGCGATTCGATCTCACTGACCGGGACGTCATGCGTCCCGCCCTTCCGGGCCTTCGACAGCGCAACTGCATAAAAGTAATTGGCCTCGGCGCTGTCCGGGCGCAGAGTCACGAATCGGCGAAGCTTCTCGACGACTTCCCGCGACGCCGTGGCATCCGACCTCTGCATCTTTCCCATGAATACATAGGGGGATGGGTCCTGGGGATTCATGTCGGATGCCTGGCAAATGGTACGAACTGCATCCTCGTAAGCCCCGCGCGCAAACCATGCCGCTCCAAGTCCAACCATCACGCGAACCGAATTCGGATGGGCTCTATGGGCGCGGGTGAAAACATCGATCGCAGGTTCCGGTGCGTGATGAAGCAGCAGCTCCGCACCCCAGTCAAACAGGTACGCTTCTCTGGGATCCATCTCGGCGGCTTTTTGATATTCACGAACAGCCTCGAGCGGATGACCCGATTTTTCTTGGACTTCGGCTATTAAGTGATGAAGCTCGCCCGTGTCCCGCGAGGCAAGCAACGATTCGGCGCCACTGCGGGCTCGTTCGAGATTTCCTGCGTATTCATTGGCTAGAGCCAGCTGATAGGAGGCGTCGTAGTCGCCGGGTTTCGATTGAATAGCTCGGTCAAGATACGGGATCGCCTCACTGGCCCTGCCACTCTCAACCAGAAATTTTCCGAGGCGTTGGTTGGACTCGAAATTCGTCGGATTGCGGTCGGCACTGTCACGCAGCGATCTTTCGGCCGCATTGTCGGCGGGTGATCTGGCCTCGGGTGCCTTACCGAGTGAGGCGGCGTCCTTGGCAAGGCCCTCGCGGGCTTTCACCACAACGTTCGACCCGTGGCCCCCAAGATTGCTGGTATCTGTAACGCCCGAAACGGTGAACTGAGGCTGATCGAAGAATTGGGGCTGATCGGGAGAGGAAGAACCTTTGCCGAATCCCTTGGCTGAGCCCAATCTGAGTTCGATCGCTTTCTCTTCAGACGGTAGCGAGACGGCTGTGACCGGACTGTCCTCGTAACCGTCCTTTATGGCGCTGAGGGCGTAAACCCCGGCGGGCAATTCTGAAAACGAATACCGGCCGTCAGTCAAACTACGAACCGTGACGACTTGGCCCCGGTCTTCGGATTCCGCTCGTACCGTCGCATCGGGGGCCCCCACTCCCGCCGGATCGCGAACGATGCCTTTCAGGGAAAAAACTCTATGAGACTCTTGAGCAAACGAACATAGCGTTAGGATCGTCCAACACAAAAGAGTGCACAGGCGCGTGCGGAAATCCGTGCGCGCCCTCGCGCCCTCATCAACTGGTCCGGCAGAGAGAAAGTTCATGGAAAGGCTGATCGACCCAACGAAAGTTTAGCCGTCAGCACCAGCGACGGTCCAATCTCGCATAGCAAACGAGGGTTTAAATTGCTGGCGCTATTTCGGACATCCAAATAGAATGCATTGCTTTGTAACAGGGCGTACATAAATAAAATGACAAGCTATCGTTTCGCGAAGTTCTTGGTGATCCTTCTCGTCGCATTTCAATTTGCTCCTGCATCTGTTGCGCAGGAGTCTTCCGGCAAACGCAAGATCGTGATCGACCAGGACGCGGCCGGGCCGGCGGGCACCGACCAGCAATCAATGCTGCTGCTGATTCAGTCTCCTAAGACCGAAGTGCTTGGAATTACGGTGGTGACTGGCGATGCGTGGCTCAAGGATGAGGTCGCTCACACTCTCCGCATGCTCGAACTGATTGGGCGCACGGACATTCCCGTCGCAGCCGGAGCCGAGTTCCCACTAATGCGCCGCAAGGATGAAACTGAATTGTGGGAGCAGCAGTACGGTATGGTCGCCTGGGTGGGTGCATGGACGCCGCGCCTCTACCATCCTCACGATCAACTCGGCGATATGCTCGAAGGCAAGCCCGCGACGAAACCGATCGACGAAGACGCCGCACACTTTCTGATCCGGATGGTGCACAAGTATCCGCATGAGGTCACGGTCTACGGTGGCGGTCCGTTTACAAATATCGCGCTGGCGATCGCGATCGATCCGGAATTCGCTGGATTGGCAAAGGAATTGGTCTTCATGGGAGGCAGCCTGAACCCTGTGACCGATGATCCGGAATTCGTAAACACACCGCGGCACGAATTCAATCTGTGGTTCGATCCGGAGGCTGCTCATATCGTGCTGACGGCGCCCTGGAAGAAAATTGTTTGCACCACTGTCGACATCTCTGTGAAAACTCGTCTGACCCAGGGTCTCATTGACCGAGTGAAGGCCGGAAACTCGCCGGCAGCCCGCTATGTTGCGGAGTATGCGAAGCTTCGCGGCAAATACAACTACCTTTGGGACGAGTTGGCCTCGGTGGCATGGCTCGATCCCAGCATCATCACGGCGAAAGACACCCGATATCTGGATATCGATCTCAATCAGGGCGCCGGTTATGGCGACACTTTGAGTTGGACGGAACAAGACAAGCCGAAGATCGTAGGCAAGGCTGCTGAAATACAGGTCGATCTTGACACCAAGAAGTTCTACGACGAGTTCGTCGAACTTCTCAAGGCGCCGACGCCGAAGCCATAGTCACCGCATGCGCTATTGAAGTTGCTCAAGCATCTCCTTTGCCTGCGGATGATCTGGACGCTGCTTGAGCAGTTCCAGCAAAAGGTTTCGCGCCTTGTCGCGAGTTCCATCCAAAACATAAACGCGCGCCAGATTCAGGTAGGCCTGATCGAACGCGGGCGCCACACGAATACATTCTTCAAAGTTCGCAACCGCTTCGTCACGCCGCTGCGTCACCATGTAGAGAACCCCCAGATTATTCAACGCTTCCGGATAGTTTGGCCGCGCCTTCAATGCCCGTTTCAGATATTCGTAGGCCTGATTCGGGTCATTCGTCTGTGCAAACACCATACCCAAAGAATAGTTGGCTTCCGGATCTTCGGGAGAAACTTCCACCGCAAGCATTAGCACTTTACGAGCATCGTCCCACCGTTTCTGTGAGCGATAAGCGTTACCCAAATTATCGAGGGACAGCAAATGACGCGGATTCAGTTGCAGCGCGTGCTGAAAATACTCGATGGAATCGGCGATATGCCCTTCGCGTGTCGCCAGAACTCCAAGATTGTTCCAAGCATCCGTGATCGTGTCGGGATAACTAGCCTCCAGTGTCACGCAGCGCTCGAACATCGCTCGCGCTTCCGCATTCTTGTTCTGGTTGAGGTAGACGCTCCCGATTCCATAGAGAGCCTCAGCGCTGTTCGGATCGTCGCGCAACGCCTGCTGGAGAAAGATTCCGGCCTGATCGAGATAACCTCGTTGAAAGAAATGAGAACCTAGCGACAAATAGTTTCTTCCGAAATCGAGCGCCTTCGAACTCGGAAACGGTAAGCCTTTCGCAAGTCGCTCTGCATCCGTGCGCGGAATACTACGAAAGTCTTTCAAGATGTGATCGACAAGTGTGGGTCCTTGGTAGACCTTTACGATCTTGCCTTCACCATCAATCAGGAATGATGCGGGAACGCTGAGATCGCGGTGTCGGTCGAATAGTTGCCGATGAAGAAGGTTGTAGATCGCAGCAACATCCTCCGATCCGCGCAGAACAAGAAAAGGAAACGATGGAGCAGCGGCACCCTTTGCGTTAGGAGCCCGAGCCCCTGGGGTGCCGGAGGCAGAAACGAAATCTTCTACGTTCACCCCGATCAACTGCAAGCCCTGCCCAGTCCACTGCGCATGGTTCTTCCGGAATTGCTCTAGTTCCGCTTGGCATTCTTTTGCGTGTGGATCGCAAAAGTTCAACAACACAGGTTTCCCCTGAAATTCCGAAAGCCTTCTCATCTTTTCCGACTGATCGGCCAACGAAAAATCGGGCGCTGGAACGGGCGCCAGCAGCCAGGTTTCAACGCTGGCAGGAATCTGCTCACCTTCTCGGCGGGATGCTGGCTGTGCTGACACCGCGGGTGCACGGCTCTTAAATGGCTCAGCCCGGTATTGCTCCTCTCCCTCTTCTACCCAGATTCGAGAGTTGATCGGGAGATCGTGCAACTCCTGCAGTAGGCCGCTCGGCCAGCGGATCGAAGCCCGTACCGCACCCTTATGTTGTCCGAGTCCGAAGAAGAGGTCTTTGCTGTGTTGGGACAAGAATCCCGATCCCGCCTGCACAAAACGCACTTGACGACCCGCTTCCCCTTCAATCGTGACCGAGGCGCCGATCGCGTCGCGATTGCTCTTCGTCCCTCGCAGCCGAAACGAGATCGATGGGGGCAGACTCTTGATCGTGTTCTTGAGCAGCTTCAGTTGGGGAGCATTTCGATTTTTGAGCGCAACTTCGAGACGGCCGTCAAGATCAAAATCGGCCAGTGCGAATGCGCGTCCATCCTCAACAAAGTCCAAGCCAACAACCGCAGACACATCTGAGAATGTGCCGTCGCCATTGTTCCCGTAAAACACATTTCTTTCGTAGCCGCTCCAGCTTCCATCAGCGCGAATCAACTCGTTTATCGCATTCCACGCTTGCTCGTAATCATGCGACGCCTCGGCGGCATCGGGCGACTGCGCCACGACTTGCCTCCAGAAAAAGCTGTTGAGGTCATACGGAGAAGATCCGGAAACCATTCCGTTCGCGATGTATAGATCGGCATGTCCGTCGTGATCGAAATCGAATGTATCGCTCGACCAGGCCCAGCGGCCCATTCCGACGCCCGCTGCCTGCGTTCGGTCCTCGAACTTTTCTTTGCTGTCGCGAAGCAACGTGTTCCCCATCGCATGCTTCTGATACAGCGAGCGAATCTGCGGGGATGCCCCCTGCTTGAAATTGTTCTGGGTTGAGACTCGCATTCCAGCCGCCGTCCACATGTTTCCGACGTAAAGGTCCGGCGCGCCGTCGCCATCGTAGTCGAACCAGGAAACGCTCATTCCTGCGCCGACATCCTCGGCTCCCATCTCTGCAGCAACGTCGCTAAATGTTCCATTGCCATTGTTGCGGTACAGATTCTTCCTGCCAAAGTCGTTTACGACATACAAGTCCGGCCATCCGTCGTTGTTGAAATCATTCCACCCGCAGCAAAAGCTATATCGCGTGTTGTTTTTGTTCAGCCCAGAATCTGCTGTAACGTCGCGAAACGACCCGTCGTGGTTATTGCGCAGCAGAAAATTGGGCGGCCCGTTCTCCGCATTGTGATACGGCGAGGGATACCTGTACTGCCCGGTGCCCTGGTAGTAGGAGTACAGACAAAAATAAACGTCGAGCCAACCATCGCGATCGTAGTCAGCAACAGCCGCGCCGGTGAAGGTCCCCTGAGGCGGATTGGCAAATTGAAGGGCATCGGGCTTGTGCACAAATTTGCCTTTACCATCATTCAGGAAAAGTAAAGGTCCGCTGTTCCGCACCAGGATGACGTCCTGATGCCCGTCATTGTTGAAGTCGGCAAACAACGCGCAAGCAGTGCTCTCGAGAATTCCCAGCCCCGAAGCTTCCGTGACATCCTCGAAAGTTCCATCGCCGCGATTGCGATAAAGCCGATTCGGCAGTCCCGCTGGCTGGCAAATGTAGAGGTCTTCGAAGCCGTCGTTATCGATATCCGCCACAGACACGCCGTTATGCCCGTAGATATCAATCCCGCACGCGCCATCCAGCACCGTACGCCAGTAATCGCTGCCATGCATCAACTGGTCGGCGTAAGAAGAATTGCTTCCCAGCGCAGCGCCTGTGACGTCGACGTAGACCGGAGACGCCGACCGAGCGTGCGTTTCATCGAGAGCTTTCCAGTCCGTTACACGAAACTCATCGGATGCCCCAGGCTCCCAATCGAGCTGCCAGTTACCAACACGTTGTTCCCGGTAGAACCCGGATCCGCTGCCGACGATTTCGTATCGGATGTTGGTTCTCAGACGTTTCGGCGATTCGGATAGTTTGGCAATGTCGATGCCCGTGATCTGAAACTCCGCGACTTCGATTCTTGAGAACGAACTAAGGGCAGACTTCCATTCCCGGACGAATTCGTCGCCCCTCAGATCACTCTTTTCCGAAAAAGTATTTTGGCGAACCTCGATTCCCCCATCTGCCCGTACCACTCGCGAATCCGCGGGCTTCAGCGATCTTCCCGAGAAATCACTCGCCAGAGACCTCACCATCCACTGCCATTCGCTAACGGAACGCAACAGGCCCGCGCTCCACCCATTGAGAATCGCGCCAATCTTGTCCGCATAAACTTCACTGGGAAAACAATCCAGCTCAGCCTGCACCTTCAACAAGACCGCATCGAGAGGACGTTCGGTGCGATATCGAGGCTGTAAGTGAAGTCGCACGTCATCCGAAGATTTCTCTGACCTCTCTGCGGGATGCGACACAGAAGAGGCAAAGTTCCACAAGCGGGTTGGGATGAGAGTCGCGCCTGCGCTCTGACTGAACTTGATAAGAAAGTCGCGACGAAGGAGGTCAATCGTCTCGAACGGCTTCGTTGCCCGGCTCAGATGGTTGTACCCCGCGGCGTCACGTGTGAAGCGAAACTAACACTCGTATTTTGCACGGTCAAGGCGCGGTGGTACGCTCACGCCATGCGTTCGCATCATCGCCTTCCCGCCGTTGTAGTTCTGCTCGCGATCATCACCATGGTCGTTGCGGCTCGCCTCTCCGCTCAGAATGCTGTTGACCTTAAGCCTTCGCCGCAACAGGTCGAGTGGCAGGATCTCGAGATGGGCGCCATCATCCACTTTGGCCCAAATACGTTCCTCGATCAGGAGTGGGGAGACGGCACCGCCGATCCGAAAGTCTTCAATCCCACGCAATTCGATCCGGAGCAATGGATGCGCGCTCTTTCCGCTGCGGGCATGAAGTACGTGGTATTCGTCGCGAAGCATCACGACGGATTCTGTCTCTGGCCCACTTCACAGACCGCCTACAGCGTGAAGAGCAGTCCCTGGAAAGCAGGCCACGGCAATGCGGTGAAGGAAGTGGAAGAGGCAGCGCGTAAGTATGGATTGAAGTTTGGCGTTTATCTCTCTCCATGGGATCGTCACGAACCCCGGTACAGCAACTCTGCGGACTACGATAAGTATTATTCCGCCGAACTCGATGAACTGGTCCAGGAATACGGCCCGCTTGAAGAATTTTGGCTTGATGGCGCGGGCAGTGCCAGTCACGTCTACGACTTTCCTCACTACATCGAAGAACTCCGTACCTACCAACCGAATGCGCTCGTCTTTGCCGACGTCGCACTTTTCGAATATGGAGACATCCGGTGGGTTGGCAACGAGGACGGCGTCATTCCCTACGAAAACTGGAACGTGATCGATCGCCACGGATATCTTCGCTGGCGCCCGGTCGAGGCGGACACTCCCCTGCACAAGCAGCACTGGTTCTTTCATCCGAACGATGAAGCCAGCCTTAAGAGCATGCAGGAACTTGTTTCAGCCTACGATCAGACGGTTGGTCGCGGCGGACAGCTCGTTCTCGGCATCGCTCCCGATCGTCGCGGACTCCTGCCCGACGCGGACGTGCAGCGATTGAAAGAACTCGGAGAAGCCATTTCCACTCACTACGGAACCAATCTCTCCGCAAAGCACCTCAAAGCGAATGCGAACGACGAATTTGCTCTTGATGGCAATCCAGATACTTTTTGGTCCTCGCCCGCAGGATCCCGTCACGCCACGATTGAAGTTTCTTTCGACAAGCCGGTCACTTTCGATCGCGCGCTCACCATGGAATGGCTGAACGACGGACAGCACGTCCAGAATTACGCAGTCGAGATATTTCGCGACGGCAAATGGATGGCGATCGCAACCGGACAAGCGATCGGACACAAGCGCATCAATCGATTTCAGGCGGTCTCGGCCTCTCGCGTACGCCTCAATATTCTGTCGTCAGCAGGTGAAGCCCACATCCGCGAATTCCAGCTCTTTAACGCGAAAGACGAAGTTCATTGAATTCTTGTAAATAGAAATGGGCGGAGGTGGGAGCTATACCCTTTGCACTTTGATCCCTCGCTCCAGGAAAGGAGCGATGGCTTTGTCGGTCGCGCTCGTATCGGTGATGAGCATGTGCACGCCCGAAATTGGGCAGATAAGCGCCGGCGTGACGATGCCAATCTTGGTCGAGTCGGCTACCACGACAGCCTGCTTCGATTGCTGAATCATGGTGCGGAATGTCAGCCCTTCCTCGGGCTCGATCACGGTGATGCCTCGAACCACGTCGATCCCGCAAACGCTGACGAAGACGCGGTCCATATAGACGTCGTTCATCGAAGTGATCGCTGCGTGGCCGACCAGTGAGAATGATCCCGCCCACTGCACGAACCCGCCAGTGACGAATGTCTTCAGGCCGGGGCAATTACTCAATTCCATCGCGATGTTGATCGCGTTCGTGATCACACGAATGTTGTGCCGGTTCCTCAGATTGCGTGCGACATGAGTCACCGTAGTACCAGCCGTAAAGCCGACGGTCTCATTTTCCTGGATCAATTCCGCCGCCGCCAGTCCGATGCGGCGCTTCTCGGCCGTGCGGTGCTGCTCGCGGTTCTGGAACAGCGAGTCGTAACGGAAAGGCTCGTAGAGCAGCGGCTCAACCAGCGTCACGCCTCCGTGCGTGCGCCGGACCAATCCCTTGGCCTCAAGCTTTGCGAGATCGCGGCGAACACTGGCAGCCGACGCGCCCAGTCTCGACAACAAGGCATCGAGCGTGAGGCTCCCCTCCTGGCGCAATTCCCGCAAAATCTGGTCGGCTCGATTGGTAGCTTTCATCTCAACTGACCCGTGGCGTCAGACAGCTTATAGCAGAAAGGAACGGCAACTTGTACCTCGACGGATCCTGTCGTCGAATTTCACACAACCTCGGTTTTTGGGTGAGGAGCAAAGGCGAGAGCACTAGTTTGATCGATTTTGCGCATTTCAATCAAGTTTTCTTGACAATGGCCGGAATTCGGTGCAATAAGTTGGAACCGCCGGATCCGGAACAAACTTTCTGCCAAGCTTACCGACCGCCTGAGGAGTGTCTATGAATTGCCGTAAGCCCACCGTTCGACCAGCGTTATTTGCCGCAATCACTGTCTGCTGTTTCCTTGCCACTTCCATGTTCGGACAGAGCACGCGTCGTCATGTTGGCACTTCATTCGAAGTCACGGCTGACCAGAGGGTTCCGCGCCCATCCGGACAACCGTGCGTCGTCCCACTATTCCTGAGTTTTCAGTTCGCGCATTTTTCAGACACCGCGCAAACGTTCCAGTTCACTCCTCCTTCGAATTGTCCGGGGCCTTGGAAGAAGGTCGTGTTCCAGGTCGATTTCAGCGAAAACGGAGGCGTGCAGTTCGATCGCACTGCGAGCATTTTTCTAGGCAATACCAACATTTATTTCGGGACGACGCCTGAGCCTCTGCCCGTCGCCACGAACACGTGGCACATCGAACGCGACATCACAGACTATTCCGCTCTTCTGACTACGCCTCAAACCGGAACCATGGTTCTGGCGAACTGCACCACAGATTGCGCTCCGCCCTTTGACACGTTGAACGGAGTTTTCACCGTGAAGGCGAATCTCCAGTTTTATCCTGCGAACTCGAGCAATACCTCCGCAACCGGCGCCGCGGACATGGTCCTTCCGCTTGAGCAAGTCAACGACACCGGTGGCGTGAATCTGCCCGCATTGTTGTTCTCCCCAACCGATCAGCTTTCGACTACGTTCACACTCCCGAAGAACGTCGAACGCGCGTATCTCGACGTCATCTCGCAGAGCCAATCGACCGACGAGCAGTGGTATGCCTGCTTCCCGAACGACCTGAGCAACATCAACGAAGTGTACGGATGCGGCAACACCGATTTTCGTGAAACGGAAGTCACGATCGATGGCGAGCCTGCTGGAATCGCGCCCGTTTCACCGTGGGTATACACCGGATTCCTGCCCGACCAGTGGGCGCCAAGCCCGGGTGTGCAGACTCTAGATTTCGTGCCTTACCGCGTGAACCTCACTCCCTTTGCCGGCATGCTCAGTGATGGCAATCCTCACACGGTCGCGCTCAGCGTTTTCAATGACGACAGCTATTTTCAGGAAACCGCATCGCTCCTGCTTTTTCTCGACAAGGGCTCATCACAAGTCACAGGATCGTTGGTAAAGAACACTCTCGCCCCACCATCTCCTGTGATTGCGGAGAATTTGCACGGAACTTCGACCGTGAAGGGCACCATCGGAGTGAAATCTGATCGGTCGTTCACCATCACCGGTTTTGTGAATACCTCGCACGGCAAGGTTTCGACGTCGATCGACCAGCATCAGGATTTCGAAAGCACGCAGAAAATCAATTTCGACACCGTTAACTTCGCAGTGCTCGATCAAAAAACCACGGTCAGGAATAAGGTTTCGTCGGTGACCACCGTTTCCAGCCCTGGTGGCACCATTGTTGCTCACGATGATTTCAGTTTCCCGATCGATGTCGATTTCGTCCTTCCCGTGAGCAGTTCTGAGTTCGGATTCACTGTCGTCACCGCGCAGAAATATCAGACCGACAAGAAGGTTTGGAACAATGGCAGCCCCGTCGGATTCGACTCGGTCAGCAACTCGGCCAAAGCCAGCGACGTCAGTCCTGCGACCAGTTCGCAGGAGTACCGCACCTTCAATTCTGAGGGCAATTTCTACGATTGCCAGATCGCATCTAAAGAGAACATCCTAACCAGCGTCAGCCAGGGATGTGCTCCCGCCGGACACTGACCATCACTGCCTCCAAAATGCCGTGGAAGGCCCGATCGAAAAGATCGGGCCCTCCGATTGACGACAAAGTCTGGAGAATGCCCCAGCGCCTGCCCCGTCTGCTGTCCGCTCTACACCAACATAACGACCAGTTATGGCCAAATTGTTTATCCAAGTGATCGTTTTGCCTCCAAACGATCACTTTATTCTTGACAGTCGTCAAAAACCTCGCTTAGCGTGGCATCTTGCCTCCGCATGAACAATGGGATCGCAGGACTCTGGAGAAATCATGAGAAGAAGTTCGCTGTACTGCTTGCTTGGAATTTGTCTGTCGGCCCTTCTATGCCTATCGTCCGCATGGGGCCAGACAGTCACTGGCTCAATCACCGGCCAGGTTTCGGATCCGAGCGGCGCCGTCCTGGTGGGAGCCAACGTGACCGCAGAAAACGTGGCCACAGCCGTCAAGACCACGGCTCAAACTAATGCCTCGGGCGTATACAACATCAGATTTCTTCCGGTCGGGACCTACAAGCTCACCATCGAAGCTGCCGGGTTCAATCCGACATCGGTTCCTTCCTTTGCGCTTGAAATTAGTCAGACGGCAAAGATCGACAGCGTTCTGAAAATCGGATCGTCGACCACTGTCGTTGTGCAGGAAGATGTGCATCCGATCCTGGACACAACCGATTCCACGCTGGGCAACACAATCTCCGCGAACGAGATTGCAGCGATCCCGCTCAATGGCCGCAACTTCTCTTCCCTGACTCTGTTTCAACCGGGCGCCGTCGATACTGATCCCCAGGGCCTGACCGGCAACAACGCGATCGAGCGCGAAACCTACAACAACGGGACAGCCTCCATCAATGGCAATCGAGCCCAGGCCAACTACTACACTCTCGAAGGCGCTGACCTCAACGAACCGCAGAACAACCTGATTGCCTACAACCCGGCTCCCGACGCCATCGACGAAGTCCGAATCATTTCGGCGAACGCTCCTGCTACTTACGGAAATGCCAACGGCGGCGCCATCATCACCATTCTGAAGTCGGGCAGCAACGCCTTCCACGGCTCGGCGTACGGCTTGTTCGAAAACAACAACCTTGACGCCAACACTTGGGCGAATGACCACAATTTCCCTGTCATTCCTCAAAATCACTACACGCAAAGCATTTTCGGCGGAACAATCGGCGGCCCGATCCTGAAGAACCGGCTTTTCTTCTTCGTCGACTACGAGGGCGTTCGCAAGCATCAGGGAGGAACGTCGTCTGCCAGCGTTCTCACCCAGGCAATGCGCAATGGAGACTTCTCCGCGCTCCTGGCGCAAGGCGCCAACAGCATTCAGCTTTACGACACCCAAAACGCTTTCACTCCATACGCCGGCGACACTGGCCTGCCCGTCGCCAATCCGGTTGCCCAGTTTCTTTTCGCCCATCCCGAGTTGTATCCGCTGCCGAACGCCACTCCTACGGACGGATTGATTCAGAACAACTTTCAGGGAGCTACGACGAGTTTCGTCAGAAATAACCAGGAAGATTTCAAAATCGATTTCACTCCTGGCAGCGTAAACAAGTTCAACGGCTTCTACTCGCAAGGAACGGGACGTGACGGCTCCACCGCTCTCATGCCTGTGTTGTTCCCCTCGCAGAACGTCTATCCCACGCATGTTGGTGGAGCGAGCTGGGTACACACCTTCTCGTCCACCATCGTGAATGAAGCGCGCTTTGGATTCACCCGCGTGCGGTGGGACAACAGCATCCCCACCGATCCCTCGGGGCAATTCGGCCTGACGGGAAATCAGAAAGTCGGCATTCCGTTTCTGGGCAATCAGATCTATCCCGGATTTTCTGGACAGAGCATCTCGAATAACGCGACCTACATTGGAACTAGCGCGAATACCCAGATTCTTCGCGACAACACGTTCAACTATTACGACAACCTGACATGGCAGCGCGGACGCCACTTCTTCTCCATTGGTGGACAGGCGACCCGCTACCAGCAGAATTATCTGAATGCATCCAACTTCGGATTTCTGGGAACCTTCCAGTACAACGGCGTCTTCTCTGGATTGAACGGCGTGGGATACGGCCCTGCCGATTTCGTTCTGGACCGCTCGTCCAACAATCAGATCGGATCAACGATCGGCCTCGTCGGCAATCGCCAGTGGCGCGTCGCCGGATATATTCAGGATGACTTCAAGGCAACTTCGCGGCTGACTTTGAATTTGGGTCTGCGCTACGAATACGATCAGCCTTGGTATGAGGTGCAGAACCGGACGGCAAATGTTCTGGCCGATGGGACCGTGGAGTACGCAGGTCACGTCCCGGCTGGAGCCGTCGCCGGAGCTGTGGTCTGTCCGACTCGCGCTTGCTACAACGCAAATTACAAACAGTTCATGCCGCGACTCGGCTTCGCTTTCCAGGCAAGCCAGAAACTCGTGGTGCGTGGCGGATACGGAGCGACCAGCTTCTTCGAAGGAAACGCGTTCAATCAGCGCCTGACCTCCAGCCCCCCGTTCGCTCTGGGCAGCAACGTTACTGCAACTGTGCCAACAGGAACGAATCCCGGTAACCCGTTCTCAGTCGAACAGGGTTTCGCCCAACAATTCACGCCAACCACTACGTATTCGACCTGGCCGGTCAACATGCAGCCGGCGTTCGTCAACGAGTTCAACCTGACGGTTGAGTACGCAATCACTCCTCAGCTCTCGTTGAGCGCAGGCTATCTTGGCGAAGTGGGCGACCATCTTGCCGACTACCGCAACGGAAACCAGCTCACTCTCGCGCAGTCGACCGCAATCGCACAGGGCGGAACGGCAACCGCTCCCTTCGCTTCACTTGTTGGGCAGGATGGCGTTCTACTGATCACCGAGTCCCAAGCGATCATGAACTACAACGCCGGCCAGTTAACCTTGCGCCAGCGCACGCATCACGGCCTCGAATACACGCTCAACTACGCTTACGCGAAGTCGATGACCAACTCGTCCGGCAACTACGGCACGCCGAACATCAGCGGTTCCGACGGCGCTTATCAGGATGGCTACAACAGCCACGCGGACTACGGCCCGTCCGGCATGGACATTCGCCACAGCCTCAGCTTCGTCGGAGTCTACGAACTTCCCTTCGGCCGCGGCCGCCGTTTCGGAAGCGGTGCGAACGGCTTCCTCGACTCCGTGCTCGGAGGATGGAAGCTCTCGACCTCCGCTTTCCTCTACTCCGGATTCCCCATCACCATCAACGCCCCTGCCGTGAGCAACACCAACTCCTACGGGCAGGCTCGTTCGAACCAGTACCGCAAGATGGCGATCCACAATCAGACGATCAACAACTGGTGGGGGACGGACCCCTCCGCTCTGCCGTGCACAGGCGCTGACGACGGGGTTTGTGCCTATGGCGTGGCTGGAAGCAACGGCCTCCCGGCATTCGGTAGCGCTCCCATCAATTCCGAGCGCGCCCCCGGTTACCGCCAGGTGGATACTTCTCTGTTCAAAGATTTCCACGTTTGGCGCGAGCACGTCGTCGGTTTTCGCGCAGATGTTTTCAACATCTTCAACATCGCCAGCTACGGCAATCCCGATAACAATGTGCAAGACAGCAGCTTCGGTCAGATCAGCAGCGTGCGCTCTCCCCCACGCCAGATCCAGCTCAGCTTGCACTACGCGTTCTAATCGCTCTCACTCCAGGGGCGTGCCGCGATGTCCCTTCGGCGCGCTCCTGACACCTCAGAGAATGGCGGAGGCCCGCGTCTCTCCCATCGCTTGTTGTGACTTAAAGCACGATCGAAAAAGCTCGGCTGTGCTACTCTTGCGGGCTTCGCAATCCGGACTATGACTGAACAGGTGTTAATCGAAGTCTGCGTAGACTCCGTCTCCTCGGCCATAGCCGCGGAGCGTGGGGGCGCCCAGCGCGTCGAGCTATGCAGCGATCTGTACGAGGGTGGCGTCACTCCGAGCGTTGGATTGATCGAAGCCGTTCGGTCGAAGATCTCGATTGGTTTGCACCCGATCATTCGCCCTCGCGCGGGAGACTTCTGCTATTCCGATGACGAAATCGACATCATCCGCCGCGACATCCGGATGGCGAAAGAGGCGGACGCCGACGGAGTCGTTTTCGGCCTGCTCAAGCCCGACGGCAGCATCGATGTCGAACGAACTCGCGTCCTGGTCGATTTGGCCCGTCCTCTTTCTGTGACCTTCCACCGCGCCTTTGACATGGCGGCAAATCTTGATCAGGCCCTGGAAGATGTTTGCGCCACCGGCGCGGATCGTCTTTTGACTTCAGGCGGCGAACAGGATTGCATTCAGGGAGCCGACGCCATTGCGCGCCTCGTCAGCGCTGCTGGCGCCCGAATCGTCATCATGGCGGGCGGCGGCATCGCGCAAAGCAACGCCACCAGCATCATCGAACGCACGGGTGTAACGGAAATTCACGTTGGACTTGCCAGCACTACGACCAGCCCGATGCTCTACCGCAATCCGCGAGTGACGCTGGGCAAGGCACATGGCCGGGAATATCGAGCGCACTCAAGTGATGGAAGAAAATGTCCGCAAGCTAAGTCAGGCTATCTCATTCGCCCAGTTGAAGTTGCGTTAGACGCCAAGATCCTGCCCGCTACGGCTGCGCTGCGCCCATCACTTTTTTCCTTCTCGCAACAAATATCGAAGGCGCATGAGCCGCGTCATATCTCTGCACCGGGTCAGGGCAGATTCCACAGGCAATATCCGGCGCTTGCAGGTTCACCGGATCCCACTCGTAGCGCCGCAGCTCGCGCTCGAAGGCCGGCCAGTAGACGAAGTCAACCGACTTCCGAAGCACGATGAAATCCGGCGGCCTCTTGGAATCGTCTTCTGCACGGAACGTACCTATGCCGCCGCGAACCGGGTTTGGCAAATAAAACATGAGCGGTACATCTTCATAGTTGATCAGAATTTCGTCGCTCGGTGCGGAGTTCTGTTTGAGCCAGTCGATCACCACTCGGTTCGGATCGGGCTCGTTTCCAAAGACGCTCGTTGCCAGAGTCTTCAACTCAGGACGCACGACATGGGCATGTCGCAGGCTCGCGGGACGCAACACACGCAATGGCAGGCTCAGCCAAGGCGTGACGATAAATATTGCAGCGCCAATCCACACAGCATAGCGGCCGAAGGAATCCGACAGTCGAATCAGGACCCACGCCACGATCAAGCACCCCACCGGGGCCAGGATGATCGTATAGCGCAGGAATGCCGCGGGAGCGACCGCCGGAATCCATAGAAAAAACACGCCGATGATCGCGCACGAGACGCCGATCAGCCTCGACTCGAATGCCTCCAATGTCTTTCTGCGCGAGAACCAGAGGTACCCAGCGACCCCGAGCACGACCAGCGGCACGACGTATTCGTTGACGTCAAAAATATTTCTCTCAAAGCGTTCCGCCCAGGTTCCGGCCTGAATCGAGCGCCGCCCCCACAATTCGTAGTAGTACGCAAAAGGAGCAAGTCGTTGCCGAGAGGATGGCCCCGACTGCAAGAGGTTTCCAAAACATCTGACGCTGAGCGATCAATGCGTCCAGGAACAGAACGCCGAACACGGGCCAAACTGTCCCGTAATCCACCTGAAACCAGCACCACGCTGCAAGTACGAATGCGACGACACCCCACCGTCCGCCCCGCTGCCATCGCGCATAGCCGGACAGCGTTAGAACCAGGAACAAACTGGAAAGCGAGTAGTACCGGCATTGCCGGCTGTGCAAGATCCAGTAGCCATTCGAAAGAAGAAACAGTGACGCAAGCACTGCGAGCTTAGGATCCTGCAGATTCGCCAGCACGAACCGGTAGAACAAAAGAACCGTAGCGACTCCAGCCAGCGCGAACAGAAGGCGCGCGCCAAGCGTTGTGGCGCCGAACAATTTCAAGCCGAGTGCAGCAACCAGAAACTGTCCCCAAGGGTGCCACTTCCACGTTGTGTCGGGCTTGTAGTCCCCGCGGCGGACGTAGTAGTCGATGTCAGCCTGAGCGTTCTGGGATCTCGGCTCGGCGCTCCTGGCGTCCTCAGCAGCAAAGTAGTCGATCGTGACGAGATTCACTCCGTCGTAGGCAAGAGGACGCCCAAAGCGCAGCACTCGCTGCGCCAACACCGCAGTCGCTGCTTCGTCCTGCCACAGATAGGTCGTCCCGAGTCCCCACAGAAGAAGGGTGGCCGCCACACAGGCAAGACATGCGGGCGCCACAATTGAAGACCACGTCGACTTGTAATTATTCATTCGCTCCAGACCACGCAAGATCATAATAAGGACGCGGGACTGAAAGCGAATCCGTTCGCCGAATCCCCCTGGCGGAAGCTCACTGGCTATCCTTTGCTTCCGGTGTGCGTCTTATCGCCCGTCCTGGTGAACCAAGCCATGAATCTCCGTTCGCAGCCATATCTTCCTTGTCGCCGCCCTCGCTGCGACCTCTCTCGGACAGGATAGAAACTCTCATGAGCACCAGATTGGTCCGATGGTTTCGATCCAAGGCGGAACAATCCAGATGGGCATCGATGCCAGCGAGATTCCGCATTTCGAAAAGTTATTCAAAGTCGACGCTCCGCAGCTATTTCAGGACGAACTGCCCAAGCATCGTGTCACGGTTGATGATTTTCACATCGACAAGTACCTGGTGACGAATCGCCAATTTCAGCTCTTCACCGACGTGGAACCTCATTGGCGTCCGGGCAACATTCGAGGGGAACTCGACAACGGCAATTACCTGCGCCAATTTTCCGATCCTGATACGTTCAATCTTCGGCCGAATGATCCGGTGGTAAATGTGAACTGGTACTCCGCTGTGGCCTACTGCACATGGGTCGGCAAGCGCCTTCCCACGGAAGCCGAATGGGAATATGCCGCTCGCGGCGGGTTAAGCGGCCCCTATCCCTGGGGAGAGAGTCCCGCCGACAAAACACGCGCCAGCTTTTCCGGAGCTGGAGTCGGCCACACGTCGCCAGTGGGAACCTATCCCGCGAATGCGTATGGATTGTTCGACATGGCCGGGAATGTCTGGCAGTATCTCGCGGACGAATGGCATCCCTACTCCGCCGCTCCGCAAAACGATCCCGTCGCTGGAGGAAACCGTTTCACTGACGGAACGTCGTTTCTGAAGGTCACGACCCGGCGCGTCATTCGGGGAGGCAGCTTCGACGGTGCTCCCGTGAACCTGTGGGTCGAATATCGCGACAGCCATCCTCCAAACGGCTCTCGCGAATTTGTCGGTTTTCGTTGCGCGAAGTAGAAGTGCCGAAAAGAATCTGCCTCGCCCGCCCAGAATCTCATACCCTCAGGCGATAAAATTAACCCATCGTGTCAAAGCTTCGAGTTCGCTGTTTTGGAGTGTCTATCGACGGGTTTGGTGCCGGGCCAGACCAGAGCGTCCAGCAACCTCTCGGCGTCGGAGGGCATGTACTCCACGAATGGATGTTCGAAACCCGTAGCGGTCGAAAGATGATCGGACAGGAAGGCGGAGAAACCGGCGTTGACGACGACTTCATTGCGCGTTCTTTTGACAACCTTGGCGCATGGATCCTCGGTCGAAATATGTTCGGTCCGGTTCGTGGACCGTGGCCCGACGACAAGTGGAAGGGATGGTGGGGCGACAATCCGCCTTATCACGTCCCCGTCTTCGTGCTCACCCATAATCCGCGCGACCCCATCTCAATGAAAGGGGACACCACCTTTCACTTCGTCACCGGTGGCATTCAGGAAGCGTTGGAACGTGCTCGTGATGCCGCTAAGGGAAAAGACATTCGTCTGGGCGGAGGGGCCGCGACGATCCGCCAATACCTTCTGGCGAAGCTCATCGATGAGATGCATCTCGCGTATTCCCCTCAACTGCTGGGATCAGGCGAGAACCTGCTGGCAAACATCAATCTGCCCAGCCTCGGATATCGCGTTACCGAGCGTGTCACCACGCCAAGATGTATGCATGTCGTGATTGCGAAGGGATAAGAACCAGGATGGTCCCGTAAATCTTCAATCCGATGGAACACTGCAATGTTGGCGCTCGCCTCTAGCATTTTTCTGCTGGCCGCGCCGACAGCCGGCGCATGGCAACAGGACCAACACAAAGACATGCCCGGCATGGACATGAGCGCCTCTACCGGTATGGCTGACATGGGCCCGAGCATGGCGGCCATGGCGGGGCACATGTACATCACTCCAGTGCGGCCCGTGCAGCCCGGCGATGAAGAAAGAACCAAGGCTGTGGTGGCAACGGTGAAGGCCACGATCGAGAAATTCAAGGATTACCGCAAGGCGTTAGCCGATGGGTACGCCATCGCAAATCCGAAACTGAAGCAGCCTCAGTACCACTTCATCAGTCAAGCCAACACTCACGAGGCGGACCTGCGCTTCGATCCCGCCAAGCCCACTGCCCTACTCTACCGCCGCACTCCGATGCTGGAATACAAACTGGAAGGCGTGATGTTTACCACGGGACCCGACGCGACTGAAGACGAGTTAAACCAGCGCGTCCCGCTAAGCTTCGCTCGCTGGCACAGGCACGTGAACTTTTGCGAAGCCCCGGAGAGTCGGGCGAAGGACTACCAGGCCGCGCACCCCAAGTTCGGGATGTTCGGCTCGATCAACACGAAAGAAGCCTGCGAGGCCGAGAAAGGCACCTTCCACGCTCACGTCTTCACGTGGATGCTCCACATTTTCCCGTACGAAGACAATTTCAAAGACGTCTTCTCTTTGAACGACGACATTCCTCACGTGCATTAACCGTCGACGAACCAGCGTTCGACCGGCTGTCAGGCAAATCGATATCCCGCTCGCGAACGCTCTTATTCCAGCCTCAACGCCTGCATGGGATTGAGACGCGACGCTTGCCACGCCGGCAGAGCGCAAGCACCCGCTGCAACCAGAAGCAACGCCGCCGCCACCAGGCTCAGCACCGTAGGATCGAGCGGCCGCGTTCCGAATAACATCGACGCGATCAGGCGAGTGACCGCCGCGCATGCGGCTAGTCCAATACCCAGCCCAACAAGAGCCGGCCGCAACCCATCGGCGAGCATCTGCCGCAGCACTTGATCGCGCTGGGCGCCCAACGCCATGCGAATCCCGATTTCCGAGGAGCGTTGCGCGACCATGTACGACAGAACGCCGAACAATCCCACCGCAGCCAGAAGCAGCGATAGAACTGCGAACGCCATGACCAGCGTCGCGCTGAAACTAGTCGTTGCCGCGGACTGGCCAACGATCGTGTCCATGGTCATGATTTCAGAGACCGGCAACGAAGAGTCGATTTCGGCAATCGTCTTCTGCACCGGCAGCGAGATCGCGAGCGGATCTCCGCTCGCCCGCACCACGAGCGTGTAGTCGCGGCCCAGCGGACCGGCGTACACCGGAAAATACATCGTTGGCTGCGAAGGCTGTCCCGCCTGAAATAGCGTGTCCCCTGCTACCCCGACGATTTCGTAATTTTTCAGCGCGCCGTTCCAGGGAACATTGATGTGTTGCCCCAGCGGATTCTCGCCGCGGAAGTACTGGTCCTGAAGTTGCCGGCTGATGATGACGTAGTTCGACCGTTCCAGCCGGTCGGCAGCAGTAAAGAAACGTCCGCGCATCAGCGGGATTTGCAGAGCATTGAAGTATTCCGGATCGGCCATCCGGTAGATCGCATCCGGAATCTCCTGTCCAGGGCTGATCGGTGGATGTTCCGGAACTGTGAAGACGTAATCGCCGCCGTAGCCCGCTCCTGGCACCACGGATCCAAGCCCAACTGCCGTGACGCCCGGCGAATGACGAAGCCGCTCGAGCAGACTCTCGTTGAACGCAACCACTTTCTCCGGAGCGTCGTATTGCTGCTGAGGCAGGTCATAGTGCATCGTCAGGACGTTTTTCGTTGTGGCGCCAAGATCACTGGTCCGAAGGCTGATGAAACTTTTGAACAACAGCCCTGCCGAAACCAGCAAGACCACCGTGACGGCGATCTCAATCGTCAACAGCGTCTTGCGAAGAGTGGTACGCGACAAGCTTCCCTTGTTCGAGCGCGACGAATCCTGCAACACCGCGAAAGCAGACTTGCGCGTGGACGAAACCGCCGGCACGAGTCCCGCCAGCAGCGCAGCGATAAAAACCAAAGAGCAGGCAAATGTCAGAACCAGACCATCCGCGTGAATCGCTTCTACGCGCGGCAATCCCCGCCATGCAGTCACCAGCCACTGGGTGGCCCCGAGAGACATCAGCACCCCAACCACCCCGCCGGTCGCACAGATCAGAAAGCTTTCGACCATCTGCTGTCGAATGAGCGTGAACCGGTCCGCGCCCAGCGCTCCGCGAATGGCAACCTCTTTCTGCCGCGCCGCTCCCCGTGCCACCAGCAGATTTGCAACGTTAAGGCAGCCAATCAGCAACATGCATCCGACCGCCGCCAGCAGCACCAGAAGCGGTGTCTTCACATCGTTTGCCAGATCGTCGATGAGCGAGCGAGATGTCGCGCTTTCAGCGACAGGCTCGTTCAAGTGCTGCGTCATGAATGTGATATTGAATCGCCTGAATCTCGCTCATCGCGCTTTGCAGGCTGACTTGCGGTTTGAGACGCGCAACCACGAACGTCTGGTGAAAATCATGGTGCGATAGCTGTTCGGCGGTCGCAACCGACTTGTACGGCACCCACACCTGCACTTGCTCATTGGGATACGTGAACCAATCCGGCAAGATGCCGACAATCGTGTACGCGCTTGCATCCAGCCGAATCTGTTTGCCGATCAACGCAGGATCGCCGCCGAACCTCCGTTGGAACAGGCTCCACGAAATCATCGCAACCCGGCTTGTACCGGGTTCGTCCTCGGCTTCAAGGAACGTTCGACCGAGCGCCGGGCGAACTCCCAACACGGAGAAGAAGTTCCACGTTCCGGCTGCAGCACGCACTACTTCTGGCAATTCCGCGTGATCGCCGCTCAGGTTGAACTGCCAATTGCGCCACGCTGCCATGTCTTCGAATCCATGCGAGTTCGACCGCCAGTCTGCATAGTCGGCGGGCGAAACATGGTTGTATTGAGATCCGACATCGGAGCGTTGGAAGCGCTCGTAAACCATCACCAACCGATCAGGGTCCTGGAACGGTAGCGGCCTCAGCAGCACCGCCCGGGCGATCGTAAACAACGACGTCGTTGCGCCAAGGCACAGCGCCATGACCATGACTGCGATCAGTGTAAATCCCGGCTGTCGGGCCAGAGTTCTCGCCGTGTGCCGCAAATCGCGCCACACATTCTCGATCGCCGTCACCGTATTTTGCCGCCATAGATTTTCCCGCACCACTTGCGGGTTCCCGAATTTGAGGATCGCCTGGCGACGCGCTTCTTCCGGATTCATCCCGCGCGCGGCATTTTCTTCCGCCTCTTCTGCCAGGTGCAGTTCGATCTCCTCGGCAAGGTCGGCATCGTTTTGCTCCCGCTGGAAAAATCTGCGCCAGTTCATTCCTCACCGCCTTCTGCCACGGTGCTCTCGCTCATGACCAGTCCAATCGCCCGTGCCATCTGGCGCCAACGACCCGCCTGCAGCGTCAACTGCTTTTTACCCGCAGCGGTGAGACGATAAAATTTAGCCTTGCGGTTGTTCTCGCTCGCGCCCCAGTAAGAAGACACCCAACTTCGATCTTCCAGGCGGTGAAGCGCCGGATAGAGCGATCCCTGCTCCACATCCAGCACATCCTCCGACGTCCGTTCGATGACCTTCGCGATGGTATGACCGTGAGCGTCCCCGCTCATCAGGGTTCGCAGGATCATCATGTCCAGCGTGCCCTTCAGAATTTCGCCGCCAGCCTGATTCTTTTTCCCCATACGCACTCCACTAGAACTTCTATGTAAAAGAAATGGTACACCACTAGGAATTCTATGGGAAGCGGAGAAAAAGTCTACTAAGGCCACTCCGCAAGTTCGTGTTCCGTAACGAAATCAAGGTCATCAACAGAAGGAGTTGTCATTGCAACGACTATGAAGCGTGGGCAGAGAGCGCGGTGAGCATTGATCAAGAAGCCAAGCGGGGGAAAGCACCAACCCGTTTCCAGGTTCGCGCACGACTTAATCAACCAACTATCAGTGATTGTCGGCCACTGTGAGTTGCTGAAAGAGGATCTGCCGCAAGAACCGAAGTATCTTCACCGCTTACGCCTGATTCAGGACGTGGCAAGATCCATGTCCGAGGACCTGAAGCATCACCAACGCGAACTTGCAGAAACGAGGCACGCCGGGTAACAGCCAGCCGGCTCTGAACCACATTTTTCGCGAGTCAATCAACATGCTGTTAATTTCGCGACTGTAAACCGATTCCCCACGTCCGTCGGGTGTATCCTGCTTCGGTTATGGAAGCCAAAGGGTTGACTCCGATATTGAACGTGTCTGACATCGCCAGCACGTTCGCTTGGTTTGAGAAGTGGGGATGGAAGAAATTGTGGGACTGGGGAACGCCTCCGTCCTTCGGCGCGGTTGGATCGGGCACCGAAGTTTGCATCTTTCTTTGCCAGGGGGCGCAAGGAGGCCGCGGTCGCGGCACCAACACCAGCACGTTTCAAGAGGATGACGACGAAAAGGGCGATAAAGGCGTCTGGATGTCGGTCTGGGTCGACGACGTCGACGAGATGCACAAGCACTGCGTCGCCGCCGGATTGGAGATCACATTCCCGCCCACCGATATGCCCTGGCATGTCCGCGAGACGCACCTCCGCCATCCGGATGGCCACGTATTCCGCATCAGCCGAGGCTTAGAACACACGAAGTGAAGACCACAACTGGTGCTCGGGTTGGTAGATCAAAATAGATTGGTCGACCCTAGCAGACGATTTGCGAACTTTTCTCCTGTCGCGGCCTGTAGAAGGCGACATTGCGAGACATCCCTAGAGCCTCACATGTGAGGTAAGGGCCCTTATCGCAACGCTTCGACAGCGCATACCGTAAATGGGACCTGGTGGATCGGGGGCGAACCATTGGGCCAGCCCGGAGCTTCACGGAGATCCACTTGCGCTGACTTCGATGATTTGGCCACGCACCGTGCCCGACCAGCCGGGAAAAGCGGCGGGCCAGTCTACCCCCTCCGCCTGGTCGACATGGGGATCGGCGAAGATGAGTTCGAAAGGATATTGGAGTGGCCCGGTATTGTCGCTGCTCCCGGACCTTGCACCCCACGGAGTACTGCAGGTTTCCGTAGCATTGCTCTGGATCTGACTGAAGGTGAGCTTGACACGGATCGGGAACTTGGGCGGAGAAGGTGGATCGAAGGTCGGTTCCTCAGATGTAGGAGAGATGTCCGCCCAGGAACCCTCCACCACGACCTTCACCTGGCTGGTTCGTTCGCCTGAACAGCTGACGATCGGGAATGAGCCCTGATTGTCGGTCACGGGCGTGGCCATCAACTCGCCGGATAGAGTGCCATCGTCCTTGAAGTTCAGAGGAATTTCGGGGAAGGCGGTGCCTTGCCCCTCGAAGCGGACATTAAAGGTGAAGCCGGGCATTTGCAGGAGCCCATGCGCGAAGACGCGAAGGGCATAGTGATGTTCCTTGCAGCCACAGTCATCGGGCAAGCGGAACTTGCCGCCCATATCAGCGACCCAGTCTTTGGATAATTGGAGAGCTTGTCCCTGGGTCATGACAGTAATGGGAGCGGGATAGCCACCCTCATCTTTTCTCAGCTCAGCCCGATCGGTTTGTTCGGGGTTGAGCGCCATGGTGCCGGCAAAAGCGGTTTTCAAGAAAGGCGCGCTCGCATCACCGTTGTCATCGGTCATGTGACCGATGAAACCGGCGGCGCCCTGAACTCTTCCTTGAACCTTGACCTGTTTGCAAAGTTCGAGAGGTTCTTTGGGAATTACACCACCGATGGTGAATTGCTTATCTGGAGCAAATGGGGCAAGGCGCCATTTGCCCTCGCCGAAGCCCTGATCGTGGCAAGTGGCGCAGGATTTGAAAGTCTTTGCCACGTCTTCGTCCCCATTCTCATCCAGCACGACCTTATCTTCTCCGTTAAGAAGTTCGGGATGATCCCCTCGAGTCTCTAATGTCTTGGACAGCTTGCCCTGGGTCATGCCGGCGAACGGATTGACTGCCCCATGGCAGTTGAAGCAGCGTTTGGTAACGAAAAGAGGTATGAGCTTGTCGAAGGCGGCGGGTGCGTCGCGCTCTTGTTTGTCACTCAGGGCGCAGACTGGATTTTGTGCGATGACAGACGCGCACAGAAGGAGCGCGGCGAGAAATAGTAGAACCAATCGAACGCGCATGCGCGGCAGTATAATACAGCGCGTTGCGAAGTGAACCATGAGCATTGAAACGCTATTGCCGAGGAAGTTCCGGGTCGCGGCTTGTTGCTTGCTCATGACTATGTGGAATGGAGTTGCGGCGCAACAAACGAAGGCGCTGAAGAATCAAGACGTTGTGGCAATGGTCAAGGCGGGGTTGGACCAGCCGACGATCATCATGGCCATTCAGGCAAATCCGGAGGATTTCGATCTTACGGTACCGGGTTTGATTGAGTTGAAGAAAGCCAACGTTAGCGACACTCTGCTTCGCGCAATGGCTGACAGGCGGAGCAACCGTAACGCTGCGAATGCGCCTCCGGCGGCGCCGAGCACGACGAACGCGCCTGCGCCGCATCCGAGTGTGGCTCGTAGGAGCGGACCCGCGGTGTTCCGGGCGTTCCCGATTGATTTTTCCGCCGAGTCCTTTGCCAAGATTGGTGCGACTGCGCCGACGGTTTCCGAGGGGAAGGTGTTGGTGGGCAAGGGCAGGCTGCGTCTTGAAAGTGCGAAAGACCAGTCGGCGACGATTGTTGATCCACTGAGGCCGGTGGCTTATGTGGTGTTGCCCGGGAAGGCGGCGGAGGTGAAGACCGTGTTCCAGGGGGTGCGGGGATCTCCCGCGATGACGGCGGGTGTCAGTAAGTATTTGCTTCCGGCTGATCCGCAGAATCCGTGCGAAAACTGGGAGACAGTGGAATGCACGGAGATGGGAACGGAAACTATTGATGGACGTGCGACCACAAAATGGGACTTGACGCATCGCTTCGAGGACGCGACTTGGCACTCGTACGTATGGGTGGACGTGCGGCTGCACGTGGTGAGCAAGAGGCAATTCATGGAAAACGTCTTTCAGTTGCGGGATGTTGTGGAAGGGCAGCAGGCGGCGAGTTTGTTCGAGGTTCAGTGAGTCTTTCTGCTTGCGCCCGAGACACAGCAATGATTGCCCAACGCAGAACTCAGCGAAACACGACTGGGTGCTCAGAGGGCGGGCAATCCGCCCTTATTCTTTTCCCCTTCCCGCTCCAAAACTGTGGGTGCCCCGTCCTTGCGATCTTTGCAGGAGCGGCAGCGACGCTGCTCGAGAGCAAAAGAGAGCGGGATGTATGTTGATTCAGAATCGAAACCTATTGATCGCTCTTTGAACACTCTCTTCGTGAAATCAGTTCGAAGCCCTACGTGAATTCCACATAAGGGATCAAGAAAAACACTGCCGCCTACAAAATCGACATCATCGACGTAGACGGGAAGCCAGAAGTAGAGTTTTAAGTCTTTAAAAATATGGTCGGGGAGAGAGGATTTGAACCTCCGACCCCCTGGTCCCGAACCAGGTGCTCTACCAGGCTGAGCCACTCCCCGACTGTTGCAAGGACGCGAAAGGAACTGCTCTCGCACTCAGAACTTGCTCCAAAATTATAGCACCGCCGCAGAATGATCCCTTTTCTTCCTTGCCCTCATTCGCGGTGCTCACGCTAAGAGTTTCCGGCGCATCGCGCCCGCGTGTTGTGCGAAACCCCGGCGGCGGCTACGATATTTCTTCGACGCAATCTTCATGAAGACCACATTCACTGCGCGGCGGCTCTACACTCCCACTGAAGAAATCTCCGATCCCGTTCTTGTTGTCGAAGACGGTGTCGTCACCGACCTTTCGTCGCGATCCGCCAAGCCCGTCGCGGCGGACGCTTCCGTTATCGATTTCGGCGATGCCATCCTCGCCCCGGGTTTTCTCGACATCCACATTCACGGCGGCGCGGGCATGGACGTCATGCGCACGCCTCCGTCGGAACTACCGCGCTTTGGCAAATTCCTGATGTCGCACGGTGTCACCTCGTACTTCCCTACCACCGTTGCCGCTCCGATCGACGCTACGTGTGCCGCTCTCGGCCAACTTGCCGACGCGATTGAAGCCGCACAGACTTCGCAACCGAACGACGCTCACGCACGTCCCCTCGGAATTCATCTCGAAGGGCCATTCCTCAGCCACAAGCGTCGCGGCGTTCATCCGCCTGAAAATCTGCTGAACCCCACCCTTGAGATCTTTGATCGCTTCTGGCAGGCGGCCCGCGGTCACATCACCATGCTCACCATCGCGCCCGAAATTCCCGGAGCGATGGAGGTCATCCCTGAAGCGGCGCGGCGCGGGGTCTGCGTAAGCATCGGTCACTCTGACGCCGAACTTCCGATCGCGAAGCAGGCTGTCGCAGCCGGAGCACGGCATGCAACTCACACCTTCAACGCCATGCGGCCCCTGGATCATCGCGATCCCGGGATCATTGGCGAAGTGCTCAGCGACGACAGCATCACTGCGGATCTCATCGCCGATGGTATTCACGTCTCGCCTGAAGTCGTGAAAGTTTTTCTGCATTCCAAAGGTGTGGAACGCGCGGTACTGATCACCGACGCAATGTCGGCCACAGGGATGCCGGAAGGCATCTATCAGCTCGGACCAATCGAGGTCGTCGTTAAAGACGGGAGAGCAACGGCCAACGGCAGTCTCGCGGGGAGCGTCCTGACCATGGACCTCGCCGTGCGAAACGTGATTAAGTTTTCCGACTGGAGTTTGCGCGATGCCGTGCGGGCAGCGACATTCAATGCCGCCAAGGCCGTCGGTCTTTCCGGACAATACGGAGTGCTGGCTGCGGGTGCGCGGGCGGATTTCAACGTCCTGAGCGCCAAAGGCGAAGTCATCAAGACAATCGTTGGCGGACGCGGTTTCTAAATTGTGTGATTGAACTGTGACCGCAACGTCACGAGCGGTCGGAACCAGCTAGTTCGGCTTGCGGCGCTTGGCTTCCGACAAGTGATGCAGCAGCATCAGTTCATCGGCGCGCGATAGCCGGTCGAGAAAAGAGCTGTTTCCCTTCGGCTGGTCATCCGTCGTTGCCTGGCCCGCCTGGCGCAGCTTGTCCCCAAGTTCCGGCTCGTTGTTCATCACTTCCGAATAAAACCACAGAAAGTGGCGCATCTGATCGAGCGCCTCGCGCAACGTCTCAATCGGCTCGGTTTCCGAAAGAGAGTTTAGTGCTTCCATTAACTCTGGATCGCTCGGAGCCTGCATGGCTGCGCAATTCAGTTCCTGCTGGATCGTGCGCAGGTCTTCAGTGACACGTGCAATTCGGAGATGAAGGTCGTCCATATCTTCGAAAGCCATTCTCTTTCGCCACACCAACATCTCATCGGCGAGAGGGTGCCGACAGATGTCCCATGTGCATGCGCTTTCGTAAGTCTGTGCGTTACTTTGGTCTGTCGGAAGGTCACTTTACGGAATCGCTGATTCGGCGCGGCTTTTCACCCATTGCGAGGCGCGGATTTCGGGCACCGTCACCACGCGCCTTCCCTGCACCGGATTCTCCACGGCAAACAGTAATGCTTGTGTCATCTGTTCAAGGGTCACAAGCCCAAGCCGCCGCGCACCATCTCTCGTCGCGGGCAGCATTTCCGCCAGCTTGTATATCGGGATCAGCAAATACGGCCATCGGTGCCCTGGACCGAGCACATACCAGGGGCGCAAAATCGTGGCGTTCAGCCCGGCCGATTCGATCGCCGCCTCACATTCTGAACGCACCGCGATGTATGCATGCATCATCGGCGCAGGATGTGCCACGCTCAGGTACACAAAATGCTGCATCCTCGCCGACTTCGCCGCAGCGATCGCTCCCAGGCCTGACGGAAGGTCGATCTGACGAAACTGCGCCGCTTTCGCGGGACTTGGGTGCGCTACGCCTACAAGTTGAACGAAGGTGTCGGCCGGCGCGATCTGGCTTGCGTAGCTCGCCCCATCCAGCGCATCTCCCACCACCGGAATGCATCCCGACGGAAGCTTCTTCTCAGAACCGGCACGGACCAGGGCACGCACCTCGTGCCCGCGCTCGAGGAGGTGAGCAATCAGGCGCTGCCCCATATATCCGCTGCCGCCGGTAATGAACACCCGATGAATCCCATTCGTCATTTCTGCGAACTCCTGAACGTCGATCCCACCCACGTACGAGTCCGGCGTGACTTCGGATTTTCACTTTCTATCAGCGAAATCGCCCAGAATTCTACAGGACCATCATCACGCGTGTCAGAAAATCTGGAATTTGTGATAAAAACGCGCGATGTCGCATGACGGCCAGCCAGCTTCCTCCACTCCAGGTCTAGTTCGGGCGATCGGTCGCTGGAGTGTCGCCGCGCTCACAGTGAACTGCATTATTGGCAGCGGCGTCTTCGGCCTTCCCTCGGTGCTGGCCGGGCTGCTCGGACGATCGAGCATTCTCGCTGTCGTCGCCTCCGCGGCGGCCATGGCCGTCATCCTCGCGTGCTTTTCCGAAGT
This sequence comes from uncultured Acidobacteriota bacterium, assembly GCA_963820895.1. Taxonomy (GTDB): domain Bacteria; phylum Acidobacteriota; class Terriglobia; order Terriglobales; family Acidobacteriaceae; genus Sulfotelmatobacter. Next base: position 2,075,629 of record CAWGBW010000002.1, on the reverse strand, counting down.
CTCGTCCCGCTTCGCTCAAACCGGCGGTCCTTATCTGTACGCGCAGGAAGCCTTCGGGCGCTTCATGGGAATTCAGGTCGCATGGCTGGTATGGGTCGTCCGCCTCACATCGTGCGCCGCGAATGCGAACCTGTTCATTACCTATTCGGCGGAATTCTGGCCGCCCGCCACCACAACGACCATGAAGATCGTGATTCTGACCCTGCTCATCGGAATTCTCGCGGCCATCAACTTCCTTGGGGTCCGCGTTGGTACCGGCGTGAGCACGTTCTTCACGGTTGCAAAGCTGGGATCCCTCGGCTTGGTTGCGGTTGTCGGCATGTTTTATCTGCTCAACAACACCCACCAGATTTTGCCGCCCACGATCTCTTCCTCAACCAACAGTTGGGCGCAGGCCATCGTGCTTCTGATCTTTGCCTATGGCGGTTTCGAAGCAGCACTCATATCAGCCGGAGAATCCAAGGATCCTCGACGCGACATGCCCTTCGGGCTTTTTGCCGCGCTGATTACCTGCACGGTGATTTACGGAGTCATCCAGTGGGTGGTGGTAGGCATCCTGCCCGACCCGGCTCATAGCCAGCGCCCGCTAGCCGATGTAGCCCGCGTCGTCATGGGCCACGCAGGCGCAGCCGTCATTTCCATGGGCGCCCTGTTCTCCATCTATGGATACCTGAGCGGAAACATACTGGCCACTCCGCGGATTACTTTCGCTCTCGCCGAACGCGGAGACTTCCCTTCCGTTTTCGCACTCGTCCACAAGCGCTTTCGCACCCCGTATTTTTCCATCATTGTGTTCGCGGTGCTGGTTTGGTTGCTCGCGCGGTTTGGCACTTTTGCGGGCAACGCAACCCTTTCTGCGGGATCGCGCCTCTTTTACTACGGAGTGGTGTGCGCCACCTTGCCGGCTTTGCGCGCAAAAGAAAGGAGCCCGGCACTCGTGCGAATACCGGGCGGTAAGGTGATTGCAATCTTAGGAGTGCTGATTTGCGCCGCGTTGCTGACGCAGATCGAATACAACAAGTCCGTCGTTCTCGTGGCCGCAGTCGCGGTTGCCTTTCTCAACTGGCTCGCCGTGAGAAATCGCCCGGCGGGCAACACCGGCTAGGAGGGCTGTTCCATTTCCAACAGCGTCTTCTTCCGTTCGATTCCCCATCGATACCCGCCCATGCTTTGGTCTTCGCGGACGACTCGATGGCAAGGAATCTCCACCGCAACAGGATTCGTGGCGCAAGCCCTGGCCACAGCGCGGCAGGCCGTGGGCTGACCGATGGCCTTCGCCACAGCGCTGTACGATCTTGTCTGGCCGAATGGGATCGACTGCAAGTAAGTCCAGACGCGCCGCTGAAACGCCGTCGCTCGAATATCGAGCGGAAGGGCAGAGCCGAGATCCTTGCCTTGCATATGCTTGAGCAGCGCGTCTACCCACGACCGCAGCCCGCCTTTATCTTCCTTCCGCGCGGCAAACGGAAATTCTCTCTTGAGCCCTTCGAGAAGTTCGCCATCGCTGCGTCCGAACTGGATCGAGCAAACTCCGCGATCTGTTGCCCCGATCATCATCCTTCCCAACGGAGACTGCGCACTCGCGTACCGGATCGTGGCCGCGATCGCCCCGCGCCGGTACTTATCCGGAGTCATGCCAAGCTGCGAGGCTGTCTTCTCGTAGAGCCGACTGCTCGATCCGTAGCCGGCATCGTACATCGCGCGGGTCACCGAATCCCCGGCCTGCAGGTTGCGCTTCAACGTCCGCAGGCGGCAGGAATCGGCATACTCCCTCGGCGTGATTCCGAGCGCGGCTTTGAACTTCCGCTGCAGGTGAAATGGGCTCTGGTGAAACTCTTTTCCTAAGCGGTCCAGGGTCACAGGTTCATCGAGATTCTGCTCGATGAACCGGCAGATTTTCTTGATCACATGCGCCTCGGAATTTCCCTGAAATGCCTTCGGCCGGCAGCGCAAGCATGCACGATATCCCGCCTGTTCGGCTTCCTCGGGCCGCCCAAAGAACTGCACGTTCTCTCGTCTCGGACGCCGTGCGGCGCACGATGGCCGGCAATACACTCCGGTTGACGACACGGCAAATACGAACTCGCCGTCCCGCCGCCCGTCGCGCGCGACAACCGCGTCCCAGCACGTCGCATTTGTCAGTGAAGCTGGCATCTCCGTTACATTTGATGTTGCGAGTATGGCATTGGTCGTCATAGTGATCAAAGCCTAGACCGCCTTCTCCCAATGGACTATCCGATTCTTGCGCTCAAACCAAAAAGCTTCCGAAAGGTGTTACTTGGTGAATCCTGGTGTCCTTGGTGGTTGAAGCTCTTGCTCTTCGATTTGCGCCAGTCCAAAAGAAGAATTAGAGTTCGGTGAGCATATTGGAAGAGGAATCCATGAAGAACATGAGTCGAATCGTGTTGGGGATGTTGATTTTAGTGATGAGCAGCGCCCTCTCGGCGCAGCGTTCCACCGATGCCCTGCCACCCGAGATCGCCGCGCACATTCTCACCAGCGATGAAGTGAAAAAAGCCGTCCCGACGGAATACTTCTTCCGCGGCCAGAAGGCGCCCGTTCAACTGCGCAATGCCGTGGGATTCCAGCTAGCCAGCGGTAAGATGACGATCGCCGCCCTGGTCGACGCATCCGGCTACTCCACCGCCATTCAGCAGAAATATCAGGGATTGTTCATCACCGAAACCAAACTCACCATTGGCGGATCAACCCTCCCTCCGGGCCAGTACGGCTTCGGATTCACCTCCGACGGAAAATTTGTCGTGATGGACGTCGGCAACAATGACGTCCTTTCAGAAGGTTCGCAGAACGACACGGCGCTACCGCGCGCCGTCCCTCTCAAGCTGGTGGAAGATGGCAAGGGCTACAAGCTTTACGCTGGAAAGAAGTGGATCGGTCTGAAAGCAGAATAAGGAGAGCGCTCGAAAGCCTCTCCTCACTATTTCTGCAAGTGTTGGCTAGTGTGTCAGCGGTTGAAACGGTCCCATCAGGGTGGTAACGCCGGCCCGCTTCCGTAACTCCGTCAGCAAGGCGCTGGCGGCATTCTGATAAGTCTTCCCCGGATCGCTCGAGTCGGCCCAGACTGCGTCATAAACGATCTGCGCGGCTTCCTTCAGATCGATGTGCAGCGCCGCTTCGCAAACGTCAGCGCGCTCCTGCAGTCGCTCGTAACAGCCGGTGCAGATCTCAGCCACGCCCGCTTCCCCGGGATGATTCTCTCCAAATCGGCAAATCGCTTCGGTCGCGTCCAAAGCATCGGAATGCGCTTCACGAAGTTGCGCCTTGAACTGTCTCAGAAACTCGTCGCGCTCCCTTTCAAGCACGTCCGTATCAGGCACAACCTCGCCCGCCGCCTGCACAGCCTTCGGAGGTATCTTGGGCGTGACCGGCGATACACGTTCTTTGTGACGGCAGGTGGGGCAGACATCGAGATCGGCGGGATAGTAGAGATGGCATTTCGAGCAGGGCAATCCGATTCCTGACGGCTTTCGCCCAGTTGCAGAACTATCGGCGTGTAGGGCGCTCGCTTCCTTAACGACGGCTGCCTGAACAGCCGTGCCGCTATTTTGCTGGGATTGATTCAGGTTCGTCGCCATCTTCTTTTCCTTCGCTCCAGGGTCCGGCCCAAGGTCAGTGTATTTCGTGGTTACGTCCTCGCCCATTCACCTTAGTACTACGACCAGCATTGACCAGGTGGACAGTGCGTTGCCACGCGGCAAATCAACGCGCGTGCGTATCTTTCATCAGTTTCAGCAATTCCTCGCGCCGCGCGCGGTACAGGGTGCGCTCCGGATCGATCTTCGCCGCTACTTCCAGCTCCGACAGGGCTTCCTCATATCGGTCCATGCTCATCAGGCAAGCCGCCAGAGAGTAGTGATTGTCGGCCGACGCATTCACCCGCAGCGCCTCCCGAAATTCCTTCTCTGCGGCGTGCCACTGCTGTTGCTGAAACAGCACCGTTCCCAGCAGATGATGGGTAATATCCGAGTCGGGATTGAGCGACACCGCAACGCGAAATTCGTGCAGGGCCTCTTCCGGCTTGTTGTCATGCAGCAGAGCCTGTCCGAGGATGCGGTGCTCCGCGGCCCCCGCGGGATTCTGGTGTACGGCCAGCCGCAATTCGGCGATCGCCGCACTGTAGTTGCCCTTTGCCATGAACGCGCTGGCCATGCAAGCGTGCCCTTGCTGCCACTCCGGATGCTGCTTGTACAGTTCCTTCAACTCATCGATAGCCGCGTCGAACTTCCCCGCGTCGCAGTAGGTGTTTGCCAGATTATTCCGAATCGAAGCTTCTTCCGGAGCGATGCGCTTCGCTTCCTTGTACTCGCTCACCGCCTGCGGCAGGTTTCCCTCTTCGTGCTGGATGAGTCCGAGATTCGAATGGGCTTCCCAGAAGACCGGCCTCAACCGCAGCGCCTGCTGGTAGGCCGTGATCGCGCGAGGCAAATTCCCCGCCGCATGCAACGCGATTCCCATGTCGTAGTACGTATCGGGATTGTCGCGGTCCCGCAGCAGCGACTCGGCATAGGCATGCACCGCAGCGTCATACTGCCCCAGTGAATAGTGTCCAAGCCCGAGATACTGATACGCCTCGCCGTTCTTTGGATCGATGCTCAGCGCCGTACGCGCCTCTGCGATCGCATTCGGCCCGTCATCCAGCCGGTAGAACAGGTACGCCATCGCGCTGTGATTTTCAGCCAGCTCTGGCATCAAACGGAGCGCCCGCACCAGTTCGTCATACGCGTCGTCCCACTGCTCTTGTTGACGCAGCATCTGGCCCAGGGCGAAATGCGTCGCAGGATCGTTATCGTCCGCGGCGACGACTTTCTGAAGATCAATTCCAGCTTCGTGATATTTCTGTTTCCGGGCTTCCGCCGCAGCCTTGATCAGCAACTCAGGAATTGCCGGACCAATCTGCGCCGAAAGCACATTTCCCGAACTGAGCGAGGCCATGAGGTCATTGCCGCCGCCTGCCAGCGCAACCTGCTGCAGTTCAAGGTGAGTAGGCAGATTCGCCAGCCGGCGTTCGCTCACAAGCTGGGCCACCCGGTTGCTCGGTACTCCGCCAGCCAGCCACGCCATAACCTGCGTCGTAGTCACCGGCTTGGGAGTGGTCGCCTGCCCGTGGGAAAAACTCGCAGAGAGCAGCACTAACGCGAGCAATGAAAGAAATGAAGACTTGAATCTCACCGGACTCCCCATCGCATGAATTGGCTTGCTGGTCGTGGATCTTGAGGGCTTCGGCTTCACGAATCCCTTCTGAAACATAGCCCTCCGCGGAACTCGGAGGTAAGGTCACGGAGGTAACTTTTCGCCTTTACCTCGAAACTGAGGATTTCATCGCGCTCGCAGGCGGGGTGTGACAACGATCACGTCAGTCCGTGGCGGGGCACACCGAGACAACCCTCCCAAATCGGCTAAAACCTTGAAAACGCTCTCCAATCGGGAGGCTATCGCAGCCCGCCTTTCCCTTCTCAAGTCGGATAGCGTATGATTTGAGTTCGCTGATATTCTTCCGGAGGCTCCGATGTTTGAAGGTCTATTTCAACCGATGCACCTGCTGGTGATCTTCTTTATTGCGCTGCTGGTGTTCGGTCCCAAGAAGCTCCCCGAACTCGGCAAAGGTCTAGGCGAAGGAATTCGTGCCCTGAAAGATGGTATGAAGAACGACGGCACGACCCAAGCTTCCGCCGATCAGACCAAAAAGACCGAAGTTAAGAGCTGACCAACTCCTCGTCGAGAGCTGTCATGGGCCGCCAACTCGCCTATTCGTCTCGGTTTTCCTGTTGCTAGCGTTTCTTTGGGCTCCCAACTTTCGTTTCTCATTCAACAAATCTCTGTAAGCCGGAGGTAGGTCGTGATGCGTAAATCCCAAGCCTTAATTCCGTTCGCATTTCTTGCACTCGCATCCGCACTCTTCGCAGATCAAGTCACCCTCAAAAATGGCGATCGATTGACCGGAACCGTCGTGAAATCGGACGGTAAAGAACTCGTCCTCCACACCGACGCGGTGGGCGACGTCACGATCAAGTTCGATCAGGTTCAGGAGATCAAGACCGACGCCGACCTTCATGTCACACTCAAAGACGGAAAGACTGCCGTCGGTCCGGTTACGACAACAGACGGAAAGCTTGAAATCGCGACCAAGACTTCAGGCACCGTCGAGGCGTCGAAAGATGATGTCACCCTCATCCGCAACGATGCCGAGCAAACGGCCTACGACAAGTCCCTTCACCCCGGCCTGACCCATGGATGGGACGGCGGCGTCGACGTCGGCTTCTCCCTGGCCCGAGGAAACAGCCAGACTGAAAACCTGTCGCTGGCACTGAATGCCGTTCACCCTACGTTGAACGACAAGATCACGATCTACCTGAGTTCGATTGATACCCAGAACGATCTCGCAACTCCCAGCACCGTCGCGAACCTTATTCAAGGTGGATTCCGTTACGACCGCAACCTCAAACCCAAGCTCTTCGCATTTGGCGCTGCCGACTTCATGAGCAATGCCCTCCAGTTCCTCGATCTACGCCAGGTCTTCACCGGTGGATTCGGTTATCACGCGATCAAGTCCGACCGCACGATCCTCGACTTCCTCGGCGGCGTGAACTATACGCATGAAACTTATTCCAACGGCACACTGATTGATCCCGGACCGCCTCCGGTGTTCGTTTCCTATGGCCAGACGAATCGATTCGTCGCATTAACGCTTGGCGAGGAACTGAACAAAAAACTCGGCAAGAGCACCGTCGTCACCCAGGCCCTCGACTTCTATCCGAACCTTCAGCAGACCGGGGAATACCGCACCACCTTCAGTCTCGGGACGGTGACCAAGCTGAACAAGTGGCTAGGCTGGCAGAACCAGTTCGGTGACATTTACGTCAGCAATCCGCCGACTGGCTCCAAGAAAAACGACGTGATCTTCACTACCGGACTGAATATCGCGTTCACCCACTAATTAGGAAGAGCGTTTAGCGGGAACACGAAGGGCATAAGATCCACTCTGTCAGTGTTCAGGCTCAATGGGGCTCTTCGTGTCCCGTGTAGGGTAACGAGCGAGAGCTCGCCTGCCCTATTTCGTCCCTGCAGATTCGTATTCCTGCGGACGGAGTTCAAATTTCACCCAGTAGTCTGCATGAGGCGGAAGTGGGTACGAGTGAGTGCGCCCTCCTGCCTGGCGGCTGATACATTCCCCCACTCCGTTCGCACCCATTGTGATCAACTGGTCTACGAAGCCTGCGCTTCCGATCTTCAGCAAAAACTTGAACTCGCCGGAAAGCCCGTTTGCATTGGCCTTCGAGCACTCTGGAATCCACGCGCGAATCTGAGCATGGACCGACTCGTCATATCGCCTGCCCTCCTCAGTCTCGAGGTTCTGTTCGGCCATTTGCTCCGCCGGAATCTTAACGCTGACGTGAGGCGCCACTTGCATCGCCCAATTCTTGACTGACTCGAAGTAGCCTTTATTTCCCCAGACCTCGTCGCTCCATTGGTCGCCGATTCGGGACAGCATCCGGTTCGCTGTACTCACGTCGTTTGATTTCGCCGCCATGCGCGCCATGGCCGGAGACATTGTGTATTTTCAGGTAGCTGATTCGCTGCTCTGTTGCCAGGATCATCCGCTGAAGCTTTCCTGGCCCCGGATTGTGCGCGGTTTCGATGCGTTGGAGAGAGAGCGCGGAAAATCCGTCCTGAATTCGAACATCATCGTCCCTCCTATTTTGTTGGCAGCGTCGTCCCGGAACTTCTCGACCTCCCCAGCCTCTCCATCCCAAACCGGCAGAAGGGAGTTCGCGTAAATTCGGTGGTAGTAGCAATAGCCAGGCTCGAAGGCAATCGCTTGCCCGTACAGTTCTCCTTTTGCATCCTTCTGCGCTAGCGCGACCTCTGCATTGCGACATACCACTCGGGGCATTTTGTTGGAAGCTTCGATGCCCGCTCCAGAATTTCCTTTGCCCGTTTCGCCCGCTTGTTGAAGAGAGTCCAGCCGTCATTGCTGACCGTGTCGCCATATCCAGACCCTCGAGCCTCCCATCCATAATTGACGTAAGCCTCGGCCAGGGCTACACGGGCAGTGATCGACTCGGAGTTGCGATCACTCCACTTCTGCAACAGTTCGATGTGTTTCGCCCAATCCTTGGCGGTCGCATGCAGCGCCGGTTTCTCCAGAGCCAGATAGATCGTATGCACCTTCACATCCCACTGGAAAATGTCTCTCCGCTCTTTCTGGCCGCGTCGGCAAGACAATCCAGCTCTTGAAACTTTTGCGCCTGGAACAACGCACTTACTGCCTTTTTTGTAGTTCGAAATTGCATGGACATCCGTGATCGGTCACCGCTAAAGTCGGCGGCGAGTTGGCTGTCGAGCACGCATGTCGGCGCGCCGGCAGCGTTGGCTTCGAGGCAGGTCCACGATCCGAGAGCGATTCCCACCAGAAATAGGATGATGGAGCGGAAAACTTCACGACGACCAAGAGTCAGCAAATAAGAAAAAGACACGGGATCACCTCAACTGAAGTGAGAAATTCCAACTTATCGGGATTCCCGGTTCGGCTAAAAGCCCACGGACCTTACAGGTTACGAAAGTACTAAATTCCCGCTCTGAAATACTCGTTTGGGCACGCGGGAATGGGGCCTCAATCTGATCAAAATAGGGCACAGAATGGCTGAAAATACGTGATTTCCCGGACGTTTTGACTGCCCACACTCGAAAATAGGCAAGCACGTGTACTTCTGAGTTAGGGCGTTTGCCCAATTGCAACGTTTTTTTTGTTCTTCTACAAGGTGTTATCCGCCACGGCAGTTTCAGGTCGCAGTTTTGTCCGGTAAATGTCGCGTTCAGTTCAACTTTCGACTGACCACGCTCAGTAAAGCGCGCTACATCCTCTGGCTAGCAATTCCTTTAGATTCGAAAAAAACTTGGAGGCCTTTATTATCATGAGGAAATTTTCCCCCATTCTGTGTGCGCTTCTCGCGCTCACGATTTGTCCCAGCTTTTCGTTCGCTCAGGCCGACGAAGCAGCACGATCGAGCATCATCGTTAACGTTTCACCCGACACAGCCACGGCAGCGTCCTCGGAAGTGGTGCAGTTTACTGCGCTGGTGAAGAACACACCCCATGCGGCAGTAACCTGGACGGCGTCCGCGGGCAAGATCTCCGGCACGGGCCTCTATCACGCTCCTAGAGTCTCAAGCGACACTGCAGTCCGAATCACCGCAACCAGCGTTGCCGATCCCAGCAAGTCCGCGGCAGCGACGATCATCGTTCGTGCCCATCAGGCGGCTCCGGCAGAGGCAAAGGCTGATGCTTCCACTCCGGTTGTCAATGCTGCTGGCTCCACTCCTATTAAGGAGTCGTTCTTCGGCGCCGGCTTCAACGGCGGCGGAAACTGGCCTCCCACCGACGGACAGAAGCAGGTTGCCACCCTCGGCAGCATCCGCCTGTGGGACGACGGAGTAAAGTGGGCGCAAATCGAAACGGGCAATGGCGTCTACAACTGGGCGAAGCTCGACAGCTGGATCAGCAAGGCTCAGGCGCAACACTTGGATGTTCTTTACACGATCGGAAACACGCCGCAATGGGCGGGCAAGATTCCCGCGAAGAGTCCTTGCGGTCCCAGCGGACCTTACAGCTGCTCCGCTCCCACCGACCTAAGCTCGGATGGTACCGGCAGCGACGCAAAATTCTCCGCCTTCATCACGGCCTTGGTGAAGCGCTACAAGGGCCAGATCGCTTATTACGAACTGTGGAACGAGCCTGATTGCACCTGTTTCTGGGCCGGAACCACCGCTCAGATTGTGCGCATGGGCAAGGACGCTGCATCCATCATCCGCTCGACCGATCCCGCGGCCAAGATCATCAGCCCCTCCGCCCATGGTCCGACAATGAAGACCTGGTTCGACGATTACGTTGCCGCCGGCGGCGCAGCGAATTTCGATATCGTCAATGCTCACCTGCGCGGATCCGCAAACCCGCCCAACTCCTCCCCCGAGGCTTTCCTGACAATGTGGGACGACGTCACCACCGAAACCGCCAAGCGCGGACTTTCCAAGCTGCCGGTATGGGATGACGAGTACGGCATCAAGAAGGATCAGCTCACCGATCCTGACATGCTCGCTGGATTCACTGCCCGCGCTCTCATTTTGCGAGCCGGCGTTGGAGTCCAACGTCAATTCGTCTACACCTGGGACGCCAATCCGCCATACGGTCTGCAGGGAAGCGATTCCGGTACGGCGTGGGACGTCGTAGCCGGATGGCTGCTCAACCACTCGATCAGTCCGTGCGTCGCCAAAGGAACGGTCTACACCTGCTCGGTCGACAGCGGCCAGATTGTTTGGGATACAGCTCAGTCCTGCAATCATGGCTCTTGCTCAACATCGAATTACACGCGGCCTTCGAACTATTCCAAGCAAACCAACATCGAAGGAGTGAAAACTTCAGCGACCGGCAGCACAGTCAAGATCGGATACAAGCCGATCTTCCTGACCGCCAACTAGTTTCTCGAACCATCAGCCTCCACATCGCAAGATGTGGAGGCTTTTTTATCTGGCCGCATGCCTGTGCACAATTCGGTGATTTTTTTTGCTGCACAGATCTGTTCATCGCTGCGTCTAATCCACCATGTCCTCAGGATCAAAACAAAAGTGGATAAATTGTTTGGGGGTATCTGACTTGTTCTCTCCAAACGCATCTAACGGGTGGCGGACTCGATAGCGGACGGATAGAATTAATGTAATGGATTGGCCGATTACCAAGGATTCCGCCACGAAGGCGGCCGTCAAACTCTGACGAGAATCAAGCAACGGTCGCCGCAAGTGCCCCTTCGTTTAAAGAAAAATTAATCATGCCAATGATCACCCTGCGAAGAATTTATCTGTATGTCTTTCTCCTCACCGGCTGTCAACTTTTCGCCCAACATGGTATTGATCGCACGGTTGCTACCGCTCCCATCTTCGAAGCGGGCGCGGGATACGCTTTCATGAGGATGACAACCCCCTCCCAGGATCCCATCAATCTCCAGGGAATCAATGCGAATGGCAGCGTGCGATTTACCCAGCGCTGGGCAGGAACCGTCGACCTCACATATGCACGTTCGGGCAACTCTCCCGTGATTGGGCACGGAACCAGCGTGTTCAGCGGGTTGATCGGGCCTACGTACTACGTGGTTGAGCACGGCAAGACCGAAGTCTTCGCGCACGCATTGGTCGGATTCTCGTGGGTCGATAGCGCAGTTTTTCTCAACAGCAATCAGTTTTTTCAGGGATATGAAACCAGGTTTTCATACGCATTCGGGGCAGGAGTGGAACGAGCCGTGAGCGGACCGTTTGCCCTTCGCGTCGGAGCGGACTACCTGCGCACGCATTTCGTCGATTCCGCACTCGCCGTGCAGGGCCAGAACAATATTCGCCTGACGGCAGGCGTCGTCTATCGCTTCGGGAATCGCTAGCGAGATCAGTTTGCTCTACTGAGCCGCAATCGGCGTTTGCGCTCTGCGCGCAGCGTGCTGCCGCAACTGGTCGTATAAATACTTGTGCCGCGTGGATCTCACTTTATCGCCTCCTGGTTGCGCGTAGAGAACTCCCAACCAGCGATGCGCTGCTGCCAGCCCCGGAAGAATCGTCAGCGAGGTTTCAAACGCCAGCTTCGCGCGCTCATATTGTCCCAGCCTGGCTAGAGCAATCCCCAGGTTGAAGTGCCCCAGGGGCGAGAAGTGCTGCAGGCCGACCGCAATCAGCGCTTCCGACGCCGCATCTTCAAATCGTCTCTGTCGCAGATGCACAGCTGACAATCCCACGTGCGCCTCAGGACTGTCACCGTCGATCTCGAGAGCGCGCTCGAATGCGCGTTTGGCAGCGTCGGGTTTCTTGCAGCGCAAGTACGTCTCCCCGAGGCGCAAATGCAGGTTGGGTAAATGTGGTTCCGCCTGCTCGGCTCGAAGCAGGCAGGCGAGTCCGTCCTCGGGCCTGCCATCGGCGAGTTCGATCGTTCCCATCAGCCAATCAGCCCACGCGCGAGATGCCGTCTCTTTCTGTTGATTCGGAACCGCCTCTTCAGTCGGCTCAGGCTCAGGGCTCGCATTCGACTCCTGCGCAACCTCACTCTCTGCCTTCGGTTTTTCCGGCTTGAAGTCCAGCACCTCTTTCAAGAGGGCCTTAGATTCCGCATTCTTTCCGACAGACAAATAACACTGCGCGAGGTGCAGTTTGAACCGCATCTCCTTGGGATTCTCCCGCGCGAGTTCCTCGAGGATAGGCTGCGCGTTCAGATATTGCCGGCAATCCAGATAATCGCGCGACACGTTGTATTTACATTCGCGAACCGCGCTTTCCACCGCCTTTTCCTGGCTTTCGGTCTGCGGCTGCACATAGCCTAATGCCACAAACTGCTCGAGCACCGCTTGCGCTGCTGCCGGATCCATTCGCATGTCGGCGGAATGCATGCCGCATTCGCCAGCCTCATTCTCCCAACTCGGAATGCGTTCGATCGCAGGAGTCTCGTCGAAGGCCTGCACCAGGACACGACCATCCATATCATCGCCGACTGGCAGGCCGAACAAAGTCAGCACTGTCGGCGCGACATCGAGTAGCGTCGCGCCGTAGATGCGCTCGTCTTTCTTGATGTGCGGGCCTTTCATGCAAAAGATTCCAAACGGGCGATGTTGCACCGCAGGTCCCGCGGGCTCATTCGGAATCGTGCGCGGACGCAAATGATCGGAGTGGAAGCCATGGTCCGAAACCAGAATCGCGGTGGCGTCCGGTCCAGCCAGATTTAACAGCGTTTCCAGCATCATGTCGTGAAAGCGGTAGGCACCATCCACGACATCTTTGTAGATTTCGAATCGGTCTTCGGGAATTCCTTTCATCCGCGGCGGGCGAAAGTTCATGAATGCGTGACAGAAGTGATCGATGCCGTTGTAATACACAGCCAGGAAATCCCACTCCTCATTCTTGAGAATCCACGTCGCGGCATTGTGCAGCGAGCAATTCTCGGTGAGGATCTTGGCGAATGTATTGAGCCCGCGATCTTTCTCCTGATCGACTTCACCGGCCTTCGGAATCCACGGCAGAATCGCCTCTTCCGTAAGTTCCGCGGGATGCATTCGCAAACGCGCGAAGGTCTCTCTCAAACTTTCCGGATGCACCGCTCCCGTCGGCAGATTCCACGGCTGGTCGAGAGGGCCGCTGGCATGCGGATACAAATCGGATACAGACACTCCATTGATCGGCTCCGCGGGATGTCCCGCGAACCATCCCAAAACGTGCGTCTTAAATCCGCGTTGCGTCAGAATATTCCAGAGCGCCTTTACCTTTCGCGATGTCGACGAGACCGGCCTGATCCCGCCGGAATGCGGATCTGGTTCCATGAATCCGTGGATGCCGTGCTTATGGGGCCGCTTCCCTGTCGCAATTGAATTCCATAACATCGGAGACAAAATCGGCTGCAAGGTCGCGATGTTTCCCATCACGCCCTCGCTGATCATGCCATCGAGCGTCGGCATCATCCCCGAATCAATCAACGGAGTTGCTATTTTCCAATCCGCTGCATCCCAACCGATAAGTAGAACTTTCTTCGCCAGCCTCGTACTCAAAACACACCTCGGACTTTCTGGGGACGCTTAGGTTTCGTAACTTGCGTTCTTACTATCCAAGCAAAACATTATCTTCGGGCTGCCAGCATTGGAATGAAACTCAGGCCCAAGGGGAGAGGCAGACACGATAACTCAGCTGGTTAAAGGATGACAATACCGAAATGACCCGGTCTCAGGTCGAGCACAAATATTTGGAGCGGCCGATTAGAGCATAGTGAAAGAACTTGCACAGATCTGGTCACGATCTTCTGCATAACACCGAGAGCAGGACGTCGTTATAATCGATTGGATCGAAGCGTCCCTGCTCGCTCAACCTGCAGTTGGCATCACTATGATCCGGCGTTCACGATTCGCCTTCGTTGTTTTCTTGTGCGGTCTTGCGACCTCTTCCTTCTCGCAGGACTCTTCTATCTCGGGACACACGAGTTCGATCCGCGGAACGGTCATCGATTCCAAAACTTCTCAGCCGCTCGCTGGAGCCACAGTCGCACTGCGCTCTCAGCAGCCTACTGGATGGAACTCCGTCACCTCCGCGGCAGACGGAGGATTTGTTTTCCAGAATCTTCCTGCGGGACGTTACCGGCTCAGCGCGTCGCGCAACGGATATCTTGATTCGGGTCGACACGGATCTTTGTCGCAGGCTGGTGTCACGATCGTGACCGTCGGCACGGGACAGAGCGTCGACAGCGTCGTGGTGCGATTGATTCCGACTGGCGTGATTTCCGGACGCATCACCAACGAGCGGGACGAGCCGATGCCTGGCGTTCTCGTGCAAAGCATGCGCGCCTCGTACCGAACGGGACATCGAGAACTGTCGGAATCTCGCACTAGTTTCACCGATGACCGCGGCGACTTCCGCATCTGGGGGCTTGCGCCTGGAACTTATTTTCTGAAGGCCATTAATCCCAGAACGTCGGAGCGCGGACCAGCGCCTGCGCAGTCGTATGTGCCGATGTTTTATCCCGGAGTCTACGATCCGGCACAAGGCCAGACTCTCGAACTTCGGCCAGGCGAAGAGTTGGGATCGATCAACCTGAGTTTGAGCCCGCTGCGCACGCTGCACATAAAAGGACGAGCGCTTACCTCAGCCGGAATTCCGGCGAAGGGCGCGCAGGTCAGCCTGCTGCAATTTGCCAACAGCGGTTACGCGGCCGAAGCTGAAGCCGGCGCAGACGGACGGTTTGATCTGGCAGCAGTTCCTCCAGGAAATTATGTACTCCTTGCGCAGTCGCAGGAGAACGATGCGGCTCGCGTACAGATGGGACGCGCGAATGTCGCTGTGGGCGATGCATCCGTTGATATTCCCGATGTCGTCGTATTCCCGGGCGCGACTGTATCGGGGCATGTGCGGATTGAAGGCGACCGCAAGGTCGCGCTGACGAGAAGTTCAGCGTCGCTGAGTCCGACGACGATCTCGGACTCAACGTCGAGCGTCAGCAGCGTCACGGTTCAGGCAGATGGGAGCTTTACCTTCCGCGATGTTCCGGAGGGCGAGTACCGTGTTGGCCTGTCACCTTTGCCGGATGGTTACTACATTCGGGGAGGACGCGATGCGGGCGCGAACGTTGTTGTAAACCACGGTCATGCGGCGTCGATCGAACTGCGGCTTGATGCCAACGCGGGTCGGGTTCAGGGTTCCGTGTACAAGGACAAAGACAACCACGTGACTGCTGCGTCGTGCATGGTCGTGCTGGTTCCGGATGCGACGAAGCGGGCTGATCCTGAGGCTTATCGTGTAACGACTGCGGATCGCGCGGGGAAGTTTATGCTCGGGAGCATTCCTCCGGGGGATTATTCATTATTCGCGTTTGAGCAAATCGACCGAGATGCTTACATGGATCCCGAATTCCTGCAGCGCAATGAAGGAGAGGGCAAGTCAGTTCATGTCGAAGAAGGAAGCAATCTCAGCTTCGATCTGCAGGTCGCAAGCCACGATTCGTCCGAGTAGCGATCAAGTCACGCTGTGGAGTCGAAGAAAAAAACCAACAAATATTTTTTTGAACTCACTCAAAACGCGCTCCTCGGAGCGGTTTCGTTTGGGGAATATTGATTGGAGGCGAGGTATCCCCCTCCCCGTCTGAAAAGCCTGACTGGCGCGAGTTTCGCAAAAATGCTTTGCAAAATCTTGCGCGCCTAGGGGTTAAGGGTCAAAATCTTGATTCCAGAGGATTTACAAGATTCTTGAGCCGCTACTTCTGTACGCCTCCGCCTTGACGATGATCTGCCTTTGAAATGTTCGGGTCAAGGTCAGACGTCACAAGGTACCTGTGGATTTCTGCCTGACAGTTGGAGCAACCGCTGCGCGTCGCGCCCTATCGAGGAGGTGACAACCACGAACCTATATCGCGGCGGCATCTGGTTCGAGAATCGGATGGATGCAATCGCGGTCATGCACTCAAATAGCAATGGTCGCTACCGGAAACAGAAACAGAGTTCCGGCGATTCACGATGCAATGAGCGACATGACAAATCCCATGCTGTCAGTTGCGTCGATACCCGACCTTGCAAAAGCCGCAAGAGCGGGGCACCCGTAGTCTGGAGAGGGAAAGGAAAACGCCGAACCTCACTTAGTCGATGCCGTGGATTCTCATGCTGACCAGTTTGTCGATGCTTAAGTCCTGGATTCCGCGGGAGCGCATGTCACTGATGTATTCGGGGGTGACGTTGTGAATGCGCATGGCAATCAAATCGTCGGGATCAGGGTGCGAGAAGCCGAGGGAGTGCACCTTGTCGATGAACTCCGGAGAGACTCCATGGATGCGGAAGGCGATCAATTGCTCGAGCTCGAGGTGATCGTAGCCGCGCTTCCGGATCTGCTCCATCCATTCGGGCGTGGCCCCATGAATTCTGAGGGCGATTAGTGTGTCTTCGTCGGGCGAATATCCAGCCTGACGGAGGCTATGAATCATTGCGGGAGATACGCCGTGGATGCGGAAGGCGACGAACTTGTCGCTGTCGGAAGTCTTGATGCCCTCGGCACGCAAGGCCGCGATGAATGCAGAATCCACGCCGAAGATGCGGAAGGCGATGAGCTTGTCGGCATCGAGATCGCTCAAGTTCTCTTTCTTCATTTCGCGGGCAAAGGCGAGGCTGACATCCTGGACGACCATGGCAAATTGCTTTTCTTCGTCCACGGAGAAGCCGAGCGAGCTCATCTCGTGGGGAAATTTTGGATCGGGCTGAAAGTGGAACAGGCCTGCGCCTTCACCATCCTTCAAGAATCCTTCGCAGTCGATGTTGCCCGCGTCGCGGGTGATGGTGAAGTGGACGTCCTGCTTTCCGGCTTTCGAGAAGTCGACTCCCTGGAAGGTACTCGCAGGCCAGGCCGACTGGTGGTTCGACATTCCGCCGTGATGACGCTCAATCAGCGAGAACTCGACCTTCCCGGGAATCTCGGATTTGCTGATGGTCCAGTCGCCGCTTTGCAGTTCGGCGGCGCGGTTTTTTACCACTCCCGCAAGGACGAAGGAGGCAAAGACAAGGTAGGCAAGAGTTCGACGCATTCTCATAGTTCATCTCCGTACGTAAAGTGGGCTGGATGGTCGAGCCCGATTTCAAATTTTGCGGGGAAATTTGTGCGCAGCCTTTCAACCTCAGCGGCTAAAGCCGGACTAGTCTTGGGCACCAGCGGCGCGGCTTGAAGCCGCGCCGTTTCAAAACAGCGCCCCCTGGAGCCTCTTTCCTTTTCCAAACAGCATCACGCGGGCGTTTGTCGCCCCACATGTCAGAGTTCTGCTTTTGAGTCGAGAATTCCTAGCTGTCGCAGTTGAATCAGTTTGTCGAGGGTCAGGTCCTTGAAGCCGTGCTGCTTGGCGCGGTTGATGAATTCGGGGGTCACGTCCTGGACTTTGGCATCGATCACGTCGTTGACGCCGACCTTGAACCCCGCGTCCTGGAGCGCCTTGATGTATTCCTGTGTGACGTCCTGCACGCGCATCGCGATGAGATCATTCACTCCGGGTTTTAATCCTGTGGCCTGAATGCCACGGACCCACTCGGGGCTGACATCCTGCACGCGCATGGCAATGAGATTTTCGGCGCTCGGTTGAAGTCCGAGATCACGCAATTGCTTGAGGTAGGCCGGGGTGACATCCTGAACCTTCATTGCGATGACTTCGTGGGCGGTCACGTTGAAGCCGGATGCGTGCAGTTCGCGAACGTACTCCGGGGTGACGTCTTGCACCTTCATCGCGATGAGGCGATCCACATCGGCATCGACGCCGGCGTCCTTGAGGCCGCGATAGTAGGCGGCGTCGGCGCCCTGCACTTTCAGGGCGACCAACTGGTTCTGATTCGGCTTGAGCCCGGCGGCGTGAAAGTCCTTTATGTATTCGGGAGTGACATCCTGCACGCGCATGGCGATGATGTTGTTGATGTCGACGTCCACGCCCTGCTCGCGCAGGCCGCGCACATATTCGGGAGTGACGTCCTGCGTCTTCAACGCGATCAGTTCATCGATGCTGAGGTCGCCCAATCCGGCGGACTTCATGGAATCGATGTAAGAACCGGCCTTGGTTTCAGCGGGACCCTGATCGGCGCTTTGTTGGCGAGCAGCGGACGGCTTGGACTTTGCGGTGGGGACGGCTCCGGGGCGCTGGGCGCTGCTGGACGGCGCCGAAGCGGTGGCTTGCGAATCGGCAGCCATCGCGGTCTTAGGACGCGCGATTCCTAAAAGAGCGTCGCCGGCGATCAATGCAGCCATCAGGCACAAAAGGCTGCCCATCAATCCAACGCTGCGCATGCCGGCGCCGAGGGTCTTGAGGCCGAGTACGCGAACAATCCGCTCTTTCAATGGACCGCGATTGGCTGCCATCGCCAAGGTTGGGGCGCTGCGCCATTCTTCCATCAAGGTGAGGGCGCGGGCATATTCGACGGCGTCGCCGCAGACGGAAACGGCGGTGTCGTCACAGCAGTGCTCGCGCTCCGCGCGAATGCGCTTGTTCAGCCACCAAACGGCAGGATGGTAGAAGAGCAAGGTTTCGACGCAAACCTGGAAGACGTTGACGAAGGGATCAAAGCGCTGAATGTGGGCCAATTCGTGAGCGATCACCGATTGTAGTTGCGCTTCCGAGAGTCCGGTCAGGGCGCTCATGGGAAGGAATACGATGGGGCGAAACCATCCGATGACCGCCGGCGCCTGAAGCCATGCACACTCGCAGTATTGAATAGCCCGCTTGATGCCAAGACGGTCTTGCAGGGTGTGGCAAGTTTCGAGAATCCGGTCTTCGACGACACTCGATTGGCGGCGGCGTTCGCGCTCGAGCAAAACGAATCCCCCTGCGGAGCGAAGACTGAAGAAGGCCACGCCGATCAGCCATGCCTCGACGAGCCACGAGAGAACATCGAGAGAGGCGCGAATCGAAGAAGCCTGGCCGGAGGGATTGAGGGAAGAGGCGTAAGACGCGCTATGTGCGACCTGCGGCGCAGTGGAAAGGATTGTCGCGTCCGTTGGTGCGGGCAGATGCGGTTGCATGTAGAAGGCGACCGTCCAGATGGGCACGACCAGCATGAGGACGAGCATCGCAACACCGATGATGTAGCGCGTCTGGGTCCGGCGGGAGAGAGCCATCGCCCCTACGGATACTGCCGCCAAAGCGGTGCCCTGCCATACGAAGTGCAACAGTCCCCAGCCCAGAGCCTGCATAGTACCTGGCGAGATCCAATTCACGAGAGTGGTCATCGGCGATTCCTTTCAAATTCGTCGAGCATACGGCGCAGCTCATCGATCTCTTCGGGCGAGGCTTTGCGGCCGGCGAGCGCGTGCATCATGAGCTGGCTCGCGGACCCTTCAAAGACGCGCTGCAACATGTCGCCTGCGATCTGACGCTTGGTCTGAGAAGCGGGAAGGTATGCTTCATAGACGTGCGCGCGCTGTGTTTCGTTTCGGCGCACCGTATTTTTTGTGGTCATGATCTGGAGTAGTTTCAGGACCGTGGTGTAGCCCAGAGACTTCTTTTCACTGAGCGCGTCATGCACTTCACGGACTGTGGAGGGGCCTCGCGACCAAAGAACGCGAAGAATCTCAAGCTCCGAAGCAGTCGGTTTCAGCGGAGATCGTGTCATTCGAGGGACAATACTACGAAGAGATTCGTAGTGTCAACGAAAATCTTCGTAGTTTCCGGTGGAATGTGTTAGGGATTCTTCGACTTCGCCCAGGATGACAGGATCTTTGGGCCGTCATTCCTTGATGAGCGACATATTCCAGGGCTTGCCTTAGGCGCTCTCCTGTCGCTGGATATTCCTGCCATCGGGTGGCACCATGAGAATTTTCTCGGAGGCCGCCACGGTTCCTCCCTTTGAGGATCCTTCGACTTCTGGAATGCCTTACGCTTCGCATTCTCTGCCCAGGCTGACAGGCGATTGATTCCCGGCGCGGGTGCGAGTAGATTGGTCTGTCCCATGACAACCAGCCTGAACAGTCCAGGAGATTCTCAATGCTGAAACGATTTACTGTGTGTCTTTTTCTGCTTGCTGGCCTCGTAAGTTTTTCTTTGGCAGCGGACGAAAATCAGAACGCCTGCAAGGGTGATCCCGACAAGTGGCAACAGCTTTTTAACGGGAAAGATCTGACCGGATGGAAGCACGTAGGGCCGGGGAATGACACGGTAGAAGACGGGCTGATTCACACACACGGCGGGATGGGCCTTCTGTATTGGACCGGGGGCAAGGTCGGAAATTGCCAGATTCACGTCGTCTACCGGATGCGGGATGAGAACGACAATTCCGGCGTGTTCATCCGGATTCCCGTTGAGCCTCGCGAAGAATGGATGCCGGTGCACTACGGTTTTGAAGTGCAGATCGACAACCATCCTGAGACTTCGAAGGAAGACGAATACCACTCCACGGGGATGATTTATTCACTGACGAAGCCGCTGGCGAAGGCATGGAAGCCCGGGCCGGAATGGAACACGATGGATATTACCCTGGAAGGGTCGCGGACCGTCGTCACGCTTAACGGCGTGAAGGTTACGGACTACAAGGATGGAGATCCGGCTCCAGAACGCAAATTTGACTTCGAACCGCAGCGTGGCCCGCGTCCGAACTTCGGATATTTCGGACTGCAAAACCACAGCGATAACGACATCGTTTTCTTCAAGGAAGTAGCGATCAAACCGCTTAAGAAGTAGGAGCGAACTCAGAGAGGACATTCGTTGCGAGAGCAGGCGAATGTCCCGAAGAGTTTGTTCGGAATTTCCCTCGCCCGCGCAATAGCGCTCGCCCGGGATGGCCATCCGCAATAAATCTAAATTGGAGGGATTTGCATGAAACGCATTCTTTCGCGACGCTCATTTTTGCAAGGCAGTGCGGCAGCAGCGGCCGGCGGCTTGCTGATTTCGAAGACGGTGATGCTGGAGGCTCGTCCGTTTGCGCGAGCGGTGGCACCGAGCGACCGGGTTCGGTTCGGAATGATCGGGATCGGCATGCAGGGATCCGGGCTTCTGTCGGGAGCGATTACCATTCCCGGCGTGGAATGCGTTGGCGCCGCGGACCTGTATGACGGCCGCCACACGCTGGCAAAGGAGATCACGGGGAACACGAGCCTGCCAACGTCGCGGCACTATAAGGATCTGCTCGACCGTAAGGATATCGATTGCATCGTGGCGGCCGTGCCGGATCACTGGCACCGGAGGGTTGTAGTGGATGCGTGCAATGCGGGCAAGGATATCTATTGCGAGAAGCCTATGTCGCACAACGTGGCCGATGGGCTGGCGATGGTGGAGGCGGCGCAGAAGAACAACCGCACCGTGCAGATCGGATCGCAGCGCGTGAGTTCGGTGCTCTGCGAGACCGCGCGCGAACTCTACCAGAAGGGCGCGATCGGCGACGTCGAGATGGTCGAACTGACGCTGGGGCGAAATGATCCGACGGGCGCGTGGCAATATCCGCCTCCGCCAGACCTTTCTCCGGAGACACTCGATTGGGATACGTGGCTGAACGATGCGCCAAAAGTCCCGTTCAACAAGCTGCACTTCGCACGCTGGCGCTGCTGGAGAGCTTACGGAACGGGCGTTGCGGGTGATCTGATGGTGCACCTGATCAGCGGGATGCTCGTGACCCTGGGCTGGAACGAAATTCCAAAATCGGCGACAGCGATGGGCGGGATTTTCCGCTTCAAAGACGGCCGCGACATGCCTGACTTCCACACGGTGCTGTTCGATTATCACGGAATTCCAGTTTATGTACGGCTGGATCTGGGTGCGGAGACGCCGGAACTGGCTCGGTTTATGGGACCGAAGGGCATTCTGGATGCCGGCGAGTTCGATCTGCATCACTCGCAGCAGTCAGGCATGGATACGGATCCCAGTTACTACAGCGCCAGTTTCCCGGCAAAGCTACGCGAGCAATATGTACGGGAGTGGCACGCCGAGCACGATCCGAAACTTGGGAAAGAGCCGGTGCGCGAAGACACGGTTTACAAGGGACACGACTGGGACGACATGAGGCCTCATCTGAATGTGTTCTTCGAGGCGGTGAAGTCGCGCAAGGGCGTGACCGAGGATGCGGTTTTCGGCAACAACGCTGCGGTCGCTTGCCACATGGCGAACGAGTCGTACTTCCGGCAGAAGCCTGTCACCTGGGATGCAGCCTCGAAAACCATCAAGTCGTAACCGGAGGAAACATGCGGTCGATTCTATCCGCCGAGCAGAAACGGATTTTTCCGTTTCTGCTCGGCGTTGTTCTGCTGAACGCCATTTGCGTTGCACAGGAGTTCCCTACCGCGAAGCCGGACTCACTCGGTCTGTCGTCAGAACGGCTTGATCGCATTGGGACGGCGGTGCAGCGGGGCATCGACGACAAACGAGTTGCCGGAGCAGTCACGCTGGTGATTCGCCACGGGAAGATCGGATGGTTCAAGGCGCAGGGCATGATGGATCGCGAGGCTGCGAACGCCATGCCGACCGATGCCATGTTCCGCATCTGCTCGATGACCAAGCCGATCACGACCGTTGCGGCGATGATGCTGTATGAGGAAGGCAAGTTCCTGCTGGATGATCCGGTGTCGAAGTACCTTCCGGAGTTCAAGAACGCCAAGGTCAGGGTGAAGCCCGCCACGGGCGATCCATACACGATTCCGGCCAGCAAAGAGATTACGATTCGCGATCTGATGCGGCACACGTCAGGGATCACCTACCAGTGGAACGAAGATCTCGGTCCGACGTACGAGAAGGCCAACGTAGCCAGCGGCCTGCTGCAATACGACGGAACCATTGGCGACAGCGTCAAGCAACTGGCGGCGATTCCGTTGTTGTTCAACCCAGGCGACAAGTTCGAGTACAGCCTTGGGGTGGATGTGCTGGGACGGCTGATCGAGGTTGTGTCCGGAAAGCCGCTGGACGAATTCTTTCGCACGCGAATTTTTGAGCCGCTGGGGATGAAGGATACGTATTTCTTCCCTCCCGATAACAAAGCTGGGCGGGTTGCGACGGCGTACACCTACTATGCGGATAAAGGGCTGAACCGCTTCCCTGAAACACCGATCCGGGAAGGAAGCTTCGTGTATTCGGCGGACTATCCGACGCGCGGTCCAAAGAAGCTTTTTTCTGGCGGCGCGGGGCTGGTCTCGACTGCGATGGATTATGCGCGCTTCTGCCAGTTCATGCTCGACGAGGGGAAAGTTGGGAACACGCGGCTGCTGAGCCGGAAGACCGTTGAACTGATGACGCACGATCAACTCGGGAAAATCTCGGCGGATGAGGGATTCGGGCTGGGATTCGGAATCGACGGCGTTAAGGCTCCGCTAAGCGAGTTGGGATCAACGGGAGCATACAACTGGGGTGGGTTTTTCTACACGGGGTTCTCGATCGATCCGAAGGAACAGATGATCGTGATCTTTATGGCGCAGTTGCATCCTACGGGCGACTTGACGCTCGACCGGCAGGTGCACGAACTGGCTTATCAGGCTATCAATGACTGACGGTGGGTGAATTCTTACTAGGATGGACACCTAAATTCTTTAAGCACAAATGGCACAAAGGTTCACTAAGGGACTCGATACTCGGCCTTTTAGTTCACAGCGGTGTATTATTTTTCTAAGAGTTTTCGGAACGCCCCTCAATTCACTTCCCTCGCCCGTGGAGTTTTGCCATGGCTACGATTCAGCTTTCGATCAATCACAAATCCTATTCGGTGGACGCCGAGCCGAACACCAGCCTACTCACGGTACTGCGTGAGCATCTCGATCTGACAGGCAGCAAGTACGGTTGCGGAGAAGGTCAGTGCGGCGCGTGCACGGTTCTCATCGACGGCAAGGCGCAGCGGTCTTGCGTAACCCAAGTGGGCGCGGTCTCGCAAAAACAAATTACGACGATTGAGGGTCTGGCTACCAGTGATCATTTGCATCCCGTGCAGGAGGCGTTTCTCGAGATGGGAGCGATGCAGTGCGCGTATTGCACCTCGGGAATGATCATGTCGGCGGTGGCGCTGCTGCGACGTAATCCGAACCCGAACGAGGGCGAGATCGTCGACTTCATGGACGGCAACATATGCCGCTGCGGAACCTATCCGCGAATCGTTAGTGCGATCCAGAAAGCTGCCAAGGTAGATCGCCCAGGCGGGAGCTGCACAATGATCGACCATCACGAACAGCAGGTTGCGTTGGAGCCAGAGCGCTACGAACTCAGGGGAGCGGCACGGTATCGCTTTGACCTGGCACGGCGAGACTTCTTCAAGTTCCTGGGCGCGGGCGTTCTTGTGATCTCCGCGCTGAAACCGATCGCTCTGGCACAGGAGTCCGGCGGAAGCAGGCGTCAGCGGGGCGAATCGCTGCCGAAAGAAATCGATGCCTGGCTGCACATCGGGGAAAACGGCGTGGTCACCGTCTATACGGGGAAGGTCGAGGTAGGACAGAACATCAGGACATCACTGGCCCAGGCTGTGTCCGAGGAGCTGCGCGTAGCGATCGACAAGATCGAGATCGTGATGGGAGATACCGAACTCGTTCCCTATGACATGGGCACGTTTGGCAGCCGCACCACGCCTACGATGAACCTGCAGCTTCGCCGGGCAGCAGCAGCGGCACGCGATGTGCTGATCGGGCTCGCAGCAGCCGAGTGGAAAGCTGACAAGGAACACTTGATTGCGGAAGCAGGAAAGATCCGAGATCCACAAAAGAATCGATCGGTCGAATACGCGGCTCTTCTGAAGGGGCAACAACTGACAGAGTCGCTTCCAGTGGAAGATCCGCTGATTCCAGCCGCGGATTGGAAGGTCGCTGGGACGTCCGCATCGAAGGTGAGTGGCCGAGATTTTGTGACGGGGCAACATCGCTATCCTTCGGATCAGAAGTTGCCGGAGATGCTGTACGGCAAGATTCTGCGCCCACCAGCTTTCGAAGCGAAGCTGGTTTCGGCGGATACCGCAGCCGGCCGAGCAGATGGGCGCGGTCGTGGTACGCGATGGAAACTTCATAGGGGTAGCCGCTCAAAGCTCGAAGCTCGGGGAAGCAGCGGTGAAAGCAATTCGTGCGGAGTGGAAGCCGGAGCCACAGCCCTCCAGTAAAGAACTGTTCGATTATCTGCGCAAAGACACGCAAGGCTGGAAATGATCCAACAGGCGACGGCGATAGTCACAACATCGGCTCGGTGGAGCAAGCTCTCGCGTCGGCGGATCACAAGCTGAAACAGACGTATACCGTTTCGTACATCGCGCATGTTCCGCTGGAGCCTCGGGCAGCCCTGGCAAAGTGGGAAGGCGATAAGCTGACTGTCTGGACGGGAACGCAGCGTCCGTTCGGAGTTCGTGGCGAGTTGGCGGAAGCGTTTCGAATCCCTGAAACGCGCGTGCGTGTCTTGATGCCGGACACAGGTTCAGCTTACGGCGGCAAACACACGGGAGAAGCGGCGATCGAGGCGGCGCGACTGGCGCGTGCAGCGAAACGTCCGGTGAAGGTGATGTGGAGTCGCGAGGAGGAGTTCAGCTGGGCATATTTCCGGCCGGCAGGAGTGATTGATGTAAGCAGTGGCGTCCGGAATGACGGAACGATCACAGCCTGGGAATTCCACAACTACAACTCCGGATCCGCGGGAATTCGTACGTATTACGAGGTCCCGAATCAACGCATCGTTTTTCACGAGGTGCGATCCCCATTGCGGCAGGGATCCTATCGCGCGCTGGCTTCAACGGCCAATCATTTTGCGCGCGAGTCCCACATGGACGAACTGGCGCACGCGGTGAAGATGGATCCGCTGGAGTTCCGTTTGAAGAATCTGAAGGACGAGCGATTGCGCGCAGTGTTCCAGGCTGCGGCGAAGCAGTTTGGCTGGGGCGCGGGCAAGACTGGCGGGCAGGGGTTCGGGATGGGCGGGGGATTCGAGAAGCTGGGCAATATTGCCACGTTCGCCGAGGTGCGCGTGGATCGCACGTCGGGCGAGGTGAAGGTTGCGCGAGTGGTCTCGGCCTTTGAGTGCGGAGCCATCGTGAATCCCGACGGGTTGCGCAATCAGATTGAGGGTTCCAACGTGCAAGGTCTTGGAGGAACTCTGTTCGAAGCTATCCAGTTTGAGAGCGGAAAGATTCTGAATGGACGTTTATCGCAGTACCGGGTTCCGCGTTTCAGCGACGTACCGAAGCTGGAGACTGTTCTGCTTGATCGAAAGGATATTCCGTCGGCCGGTGCGGGAGAGTGTCCGATGATCGGACTGGCTCCGGCGATTGCGAACGCCATCTTCGATGCGACCGGAACGCGGCTTTGCAGCCTGCCGTTGGTTCCGGATGGCTTGCGGGCGGCGGGTTGATGCGGGATATCTTTGTTACATGTGACTTCAAAATCTTTTACCACTGAGGGCACGGGGGTTCACGAAGGAAAGCAAACTTGCTTTTCGCTCCTCTTGGCGTATCGGCAGCGGCTTGATCGCTGTTGGGTGATATTGACTTGTGACATTCACCGCTCTAGGATTCGCACTGACTTCTCGCCGTATCCAACATTCATTTCGTTTCAACGGAGCAACTATGAGTGATTCGTCGTCATTGAACCGCCGCGACTTTCTGGGCAAGTCTGCCGCCGCACTTGCTGGAAGCGTGGTGCTGCCGCGGACAGCACTGTCGTACGAAAGAATTATGGGGGCGAACGATCGCATTTCGCTCGGGCACGTCGGCAATGGAAGCCGTGGCGGAGATCTCGACCAGATCGCATCGAAGCTCAAAGACAGCCATCACGTCGAGATGACGGCCGTGTGCGACTTGTGGAAAGTGAATCGTGAGAAGGCTGTGGCCACGAACACGAAGTACTACGGCCGGACTCCGAAAGGCGTGCAGCACATAGAAGAATTGCTGGCGATGAAAGATGTGGATGGAGTGCTGATATCGACGCCGGAGCATTCGCATTCCCCGATCCTGAAACTGGTCACAGAGGCCGGCAAGGACGCTTACGTCGAGAAGCCGATGGGCAACGTGCTCAGCGAGGCAAAGGCGGCGCGCGATGCGGTGATGAAAGCCAAGACGATTGTGCAAGTGGGAACGCAGCATCGCAGCGAGCCCTATCAGCAGGCCGCGCAGAAGATTGCACGAAGCGGCGACCTAGGCGACATCAGCAAGGTTGAGATTGTATGGAACTATCACGGTCCGCGGTGGCGCGGAAGGCCGGAAGTGAAACGGATTCAGGAGCAAGATACGGATTGGAAGGCGTGGCTGATGACGAAACCGGCGCGACCGTTCGATCCGCAAATGTATTTCGAGTTCCGGCTGTACCGGGAATTTTCAAGCGGCATCCCCGATCAATGGATGAGCCACGCCATCGACGTGGTGCACTGGTTTATGGACGATCACTATCCGTCGTCGGTGGTTTCGCACGGCGGCGTCTTCGCCTGGCACGATGGAAGAGAGACGGCCGACACATTTCAGACAATGCTGGAATATCCGAAGGGCTTTCTGGTGAGCTATTCGACCAGCTTCGGAAACGATGCGCCCAGCTTTTCGCGGTACATGGGAAAGAAGGCGACGCTGATCAACATCGGCGGCGAAGGCAGCCCGCGGTACCAGGTGGTGGAAGAGAAGGGTACCCACGAAGAAGATACTGAGATCGATGAGAAACGACAGTCGAAGTTTGTGCAGTTGCCCGGAGAGTCCAAGCTGCCGCCGATGGGCATCGACGATCTGACGACCGAGCACATGGCGAACTGGTTCGAGTGCATGCGTTCGCGACAACAGCCTCACGCTACGGTGCAGGCTGGATTCGCCCACTCCGTGGCGTGCATGATGGCGGCGGAGTCGTATTGGACGGGCAAGAAGATTTTCTGGCACGCCAGCACGGAGACATTCTCAGACGTAAAGCCGTCCTAAAGCTTGCACGCGTGGGCATTGCCGAGGCATTGTCCGACGACCTGGGCGTAGTCGGCGATGGCGATCTCCGGATCTTGAAGATCGGGGTGCCAGACCTTTTCCCACTCGAAGCAATAGAAGCCCTTGTAGTGAATTGACTGCAGCGCTTTGATCTGACGATCAACTGGAACGGTGCCTCTCCCCGTGAGCACATACTCGCGGTCTTCGCCGTCACCGACCGAATCTTTGAGATGCGTGTGGCGAATCCACTTGCCCAATTGTTTGACCGTGTCTTCGGGCTGCTCGTTGGAGGTGGCGAAGGTGTGGTGCGCGTCCCACAGCAAACCGACGTGATCGGAACCAGCGGCCCCGAGGACGTCCTTCAACGTTGCCGATGATGTGAAGTGATCGTGCGACTCGATGATAACGGTCACGTTCTTCGGTCCGGCATAAGCGCCGAGTTCTTTCAGGCCGGACGCGACGCGCGCTTTTGTCTGATCATCTGGCACGGGATTTTTGTCTGACTGATCTTTGCCGCCAAAGACGCGGACATAGGGTGCTCCGAGGGTTGAAGCCAGGTCGATGAAACGGCGCGCGTCAGCGAGCTCCTTGGCGCGCTTTTCGGAATCTTCCATGTAGAGATTCGCAGAACTGCTCACGCAGGCGATGCGCAAGTTGGCAGCATGGATTTCGTCTTTGGTTTGCGCAATGCGATCGGAGGCGAAGATGGGGTTCGCGGGGAGATCCATGTTGCCCTGAAGACCGCGCAATTCGATGGCGGAGAATCCGTGTTGCGACGCGAAATCGAGGATCTTCTTCCACTCCCAAGCGGGGCAACCGAGCGTGGAAAACGCGATCGGGATGCGACTGTGTGCAAGCTTTCGCAGCGAGCAACCCGGTGAATGCGGATTGCGCCAGAGCCGCTGCGGAAACCGCTTTTATGAAATCACGCCGGCTGCTTAAGAACGTCATTAGAGTTCTCCCTTCTTCAACTGGTCGACGGCATGATCGCACGCCCGGGCGGTGAGCGCCATATATGTCAGCGAGGGATTGACGCAGGAGGAGGAGACCATTGCGCCTCCGTCGGTGATGAACAGATTCTTGATGTCGTGCGCCTGATTGAAGGAATTCAGCACTGACGTCTTCGCATCGCGTCCCATGCGAGCGGTGCCCATTTCGTGGATCGTGAGTCCGGGGGGGCCATCCAAGGTGAACGGCTGAATATTTTTGGCGCCAGCTGCGGCCAGCATTTCCGCCGCCGAAACAGCCATGTCGCGACGCAATGCCAGTTCGTTTTCTCTCCAGGCGCAGTGAATTTTCAGAGTCGGGATGCCCCACATGTCGAGCTTCTGCTTGTCGAGCTCCACATAATTGTCGTGGTTGGGCAAACACTCACCAAACCCGTAGAAGGTGAGGCGCCAAGGTCCGGGCCCTTTGAGAGACTTCTTGAAATCTGCTCCGAAGCCGGTCTGCGCGATTCCACGCTGCCAACCCTCGCGATAGCCGGCGCCCTGGAAGCCGTATCCCCGGAGAAATTCTGGATGTTTCGTTTTCACATTGCGAAAGCGAGGGACATAGAGGCCATTGGGACGGCGACCGACTTCGATCTTGTCTTCGTTGCCAGGGATGAAGCCGTCGGCGCCACCGTCGCTCACGTGGTCCATGAGGTTGCGGCCAAGTTCGCCGCTGGAGTTTGCCAGGCCGTTGGGGAATTCGGTGGTGGAAGAGTTCAAAAGAATTCGAACCGACTCCAATGCTGAGGCGCAGAGGAAGATCACTTTGGCGCGGAAGTCGATCGTAGAGCGACTCTGCCCGTCGATGACGCGCACCGCGTTGGCTCGACGCGCTTTGGAATCGAAGCCGATACTGTGAACCACGCTGTACGGACGCAGAGTCATACGGCCCGTCTTTTCGGCTGCGGGGAGAGTTGCGTTAACACTGCTGAAGTACGAGCGGGTGATGCAGCCGCGTTCGCAGGGACCACAGAAATGACAGGCGGCCCGGGTGCCATGATCCTTGGTGAGTATTGCGGCACGTCCGATGGTGAGAACACGGTCGCCACCGAAATGCTTCGCGATGGCGTCGCGCACGACTTTCTCGGCGCAATTTAATTCCATCGGGGGAAGAAATCTGCTGTCGGGCAGTTGCGGTAGGCCCAAGCGCCTCGCCACAGATTCCGGCGAATTCTTCGACATGGTCGTACCAGGGCGCGAGATCGGCGTAGCGAATGGGCCAATCGACCGCAACTCCGTCGCGCAGGTTCGCTTCGAAATCGAGATCGCTCCAGCGGTAACTCTGGCGTCCCCACATGATCGAGCGTCCACCGACCTGGCGCCCGCGAATCCAACTGAAGGGTTTACCGGGATCTGTGGTGTATGGGTTCTCGTTATCGTTGATGAAGAATTTGGACGACCACTCATCGCATGCGTAGCACTGGCTTTGAATGGGCTGATTCTGCGCCAGGCTGCGACGATCGCCGAGGCCGCGGAATTTCATCTCCCATGTGGGGACGTGCTCAACATAGTCCTGCTCGGGAACGGTGGGGCGTCCGGCTTCGAGGACAAGCGTTTTCAAACCTTTCTCCGTAAGCTCTTTGGCGGCCCAGCCGCCTGTGATGCCGGAGCCCACGACGATCGCATCGTAAGTAGTCTGTTCGCTCACTTCGGTTCCACCGGTTCTTTTGCCGAGGACATGGGCTCGCATTCGGAATGGCGCTCGGGAATGATCTCGAAGTGCAATTCCTCCGTGGCTCCGGCTTCGGAGGTGTAGTAAGCCGTCAAAGTGAGTCGCCGCAATGTGGAGTAAAAGTTATCGAAAGGCGGCCCGCTCGCGAACGGGAGTGGGTTGGGCGTCGTTTCTTGCAGCATCTTCTCTCCTAGCGCCGCCAAAATTGCCGACTGCTGAACCGGTGAACCGTCGACGAAGTACTTTCCGAAGAGAGTCCTGGAACGAGCATCGACATCCTCGAGTCCGCTGAGAAAGAGGGCGCGGTCACGTTCGTCGAACCATTCAGTAAGCATGAGATTGATGAACTCGGTAGCTCCGACGTCCGCGGCGCCGGGAGTTTCGGTGCGGGGAAGGATGAGTTCCGTCATGACTCTGATCGTTTCTTCCTGATGGGCATCAAACGCCCGGGCAGTGGATTGGCCGGCAATTTCTATCCGAGCCCGCGCCAACATTGCAAGCATGCTGTGGGGAGCGAGTTGGAGGGCGGTGCCGGTTGCAAGAATGCGAAGAACTTCGCGACGTTGCATGAAACGAGCTCCGATTTGCGCAGCGTCTATGTTACCCAAATGCTGGCCCTGCGTGTCGGTTTGATCCCGGGCACAACGAATTAGTTGCTCGCCAGCTAGAGGTGCACTTTATGGAGCGCCTGCCGCAGAGGCGGGCAGGAAATTTGTGATGGCAGTTCCCGGATAGTAGTGCGCGAGAATTTGCTGATAGCTCGCGCCCTGCTGCGCCATGGCTTTCGATCCCGCCTGGCAGAGACCGACGCCGTGTCCCCTTCCTACGCCGGATATGGCTGCGTCACTCTCGTCGTGGTCGACGATGAAATCGTTGCTGGGAATGGTATCCCATCCAAAGCGCCGATTGATGGCAAGACGGTCGTGCTCGTTGGACGTGCGGAGCGCCGCTGCGTCGGAGTGCGACAGGCGACGCGTCCAACGATCGGGGTGAGAGAGGCAGAACTCGCAGGCGACCGAGTAATAAGGATAGCCGGCTGATGAAAGACCGATCTGTTGGGAAGTGTGCGTGCGTCCGGCACAACGGCGGGTATACAAGGCTGGAACCAGTGAGGAATTGTAGGTGAGCACCATGGCACGTGTCGCTGCTGCGGCCAGCGCGGCGTTGCTCTCAGGCGCGGGAGGTTCTCGAAGGAATTGGCAATGCGTGGTGTCACAAAAATCGAACCCAAGATGACGCCCATGGCCGGATGCGAGATACGATCGCGTCGCGATGGCTTGCGCCTTCAGCGCTTCGCTTGGAGCGTCAGGGTCACTCTCGGCGGCAACAACGGATGCGACCGCAACTTCGCGATCCATGGTGACGATGGCTATAAGATTGGCGTTGTCCGGTTTAATTTCGAGCGTGCCGTGGTAGCGACGCGTAATCTTGCCGGGAACTTTCAGAATGAAATCGACCGGTTCCCCGTTGCGTCCGGTCGCGACCAGGTTAATTGAATTCACGACGCGTTTATCAGCCGAAATCACGATCTCGGTTCCCGAGAGTCGAACCTCCGCCAGGTCAAGCCCTGAGCTCGACTCCAGTGCAACCGACTCTTCCCCTGCGTGCAACACCAGGGCGCTGCCCGGCGGCGCGACGATGGCGAACGCCCGCGGGTGAAAAAGGGTCATGACTCCAATGCGAACCTCGGCGTTAGAAAGTGCCGCGCTGTTCGGTTGGCGGGACGCAGGGCGTGCATCCGAAAGCGATAGGAGTGAAACAGCGAGACAAGTGACAGCCGCGAAGACAGCCCGCCGCATGGGATGGATGAGAATGTTGTTCGCTGGTCGTCGCATAAATCACTGTCCAATGCGGTGAAGCATTTGGCCGGCAGTTGTTGCTGCCTCCGCGCCCGGAACTCCGTGAACGCGAACCATGAGCAGAATCTTGGGATCGTCCGCAGGAAACAGGACCACCGCAAAGCCATCTCCGGGAGCGCGCGGTGAATGAGTGCATTGAGCGGTCCCGGTTTTCACAAGGGCATTTGCCGCATGCAATGCACGATCGACTTCGGCGCCTGTTCCCTGCCGCGCGGACTGCGCCATTCCTTCGAGAATCTGTGAAACGGCGGGTTCGTGAGCAAGGTGAGAGAGTTCGACATACGCGCGGCCCATGCGCAGAGGACTGACACGCCATTTGGTACCGAGGCCTGCGAGTGCAATTCCGTAAGCGTCGGCATCCGGTGGATCAAGATCAAAACGGCGCACGGTATCCGATACTTCTGAGGCGGTGAGGTTCGTGGCCAGCACGCGGAAATAAGAATTGCAGGAATAGGCGATGGCGGCAGTGAGGTCGAGATCGCCGTGGCCGTGAGGACGCCAGCAACCGGTCGCGGCTCCGCCACAATGGCGCGTTGGATAATCGAAGTTGTGCAGTTGCCCGTAGGCCAATGCGGCAAAGGGTTTCAGCAGCGAGCCCATAGGAATGGGGATTTCAGGATCATCCCATCGTGAAGCCAAGACATCGCCGCTTCGGGTGTCGAGTAGCAAGAAAGAAATGTCTCGATTCGCGAACTCACGGGCGAGCATGTGTCCGGCGAACTGAGAGAAAAACATCGTGCCTCCGATCTTTTCATCGCAGCCCGCACGGCTGTAGGAAAACGATGGGGCGATCGACACCAATATGAGACCGACCGCGAGATGTTTCAGCGAGCCCATTGATAAGTGACCGTCTGCCTGACCTTTTGAGCATCGCCGCGCACTTCAACCCGTTCCTCTTCTACGTTGCTCAATGTCGTACTCAGGCTGGCCATATTGCCGGAAAAGAATTGCGGCTGGTATCCCGCAATACTTGCGCTTTGGGGCGCTGCCATGGCGCGATCGAGCGAACGTGCAAACTTAGCAAAGTTGGTGCGCTCACGCGCGTGGTTGAACCCCGCATATAACGCCATCGGAGCACGGTCGGATTTCTGTGAAAGTTTCGCCAGCACTTGTTCAACCAGCGCTGGATCGTCACTGACGATGACGTATTGTCCGTTAACACCGAGAGCCAGAGGAAATAATCCGTCGAGTTGCTGGAATCCGGACTTCTGTTGCCACACGGCTCCCAGTTCGCCAGCGGTCAGAATCGTCCTCACGGAACCGGCAAACGCCGATTGAACCACAGATGCATTCCATTCACTGGCTGCCTTGAGGACGATCGCGGAATGGATTTTCACGAAAACTCCTTCTGCATCCTCATCCGTCGATTGCAACTTTAGCAATGCGACGACTGGAGTTTTTTCGAAAAGACCCTTGAGTTCGTTGTTTGCCTGAGAGTCCGTGGGCGACGGGGCCGTTGCCTCGTCAATTCGAGTTTCGAAATCTGAGTTTGCCCCTTGCTCGCCCGAGGCCAACTGAACCTGTGGCGCGATCTTCGAAGCGACGCCTGTATTCGGATGCGGCATCAGTAGCTTCGACTGAATAAGCGCCAGCGTCGAGGCGGGAGAAGGATCGGCCACTGCCTCAAAGAAGCCGGCGTTGTCGGGGATGAGACGTGGAAGATCGGCAACCGCGGCAGTTCCTTCGGTGGACGGAAGGCGATCCGCATCTGTTTTTCTGATCAGGACGCGCTCTTCCCGGTAAGTGCTGCCAGAACGAAACAGATCTGAGACCGCAGCCGAATACTGGCCGAGATCGGTTATGTTCTGCTGCACCCAGTAGGTACGGAAATAACCGTTGGGCACGAGCGACTGCATGTTAAGGACCAAGCGAAGGTCTCCGACCTGTTCGGCAGCGTTGGTGGCATTCGCAAACCATGAGTCGCTCTCGACCGACTGGATCGCTTTGCCCGCCATGAGTTGAAGGGCGCCAGCCATCAAGTCCTCTCGAGTTGCGAGCAGGAGATAATCTCCTGAGACCGCGAATGCGAACTCGCGTTGCGATTGGGGGTCACGACGAAGATAGAAATTAATTCCGCCGGAGTTGCGAGTCTCAAACTTTGAACGTGTCTGCCACAGCGTCGACTGCGTGGCGCGTGCCGACGGGAGATAAGTCACGAAAAGAAACTGCAGCTTGCCGATGTCGTAGACCGCGACGGTACTCTGCGCGCCCGCAACTTCGGAAAGAAGGTCCATGGTTGGAGGGAGACCTGCGGCGAGAGCGAATTCTTCACTTGCTTCCTTCAGGCGCAGGAACAAGCGCGAGCGCGAAAATATCTGATAGTTGCCGCTTCGGGTCCATGCTTCTTTCTGCCTAGATGAATTCCAATCGCGCAAAAGAGTGGAGAAGTCTTTGGCCTCCAGATAGACAAGGGGGCCGGCGGGGACGAGGCGGGAAATCCGTGCATCCTGCTGGGGAACGCGCCGAAACGCGGCTGTGCCGAGACCCGCACATGCCAGCGCTACACATAGAAGACCAGCCAAGCGCTTCATGGCTGCACGTCCCTTCTTGTCCCGTTGATCGACGCTGGCGGGCTCTTCGCGATGATCTTCGGACGAACGACACGATTCTGCTCGAGGGCTTCGTGGAGTAATGGTTGTCGAGAAACGTTCCGACGCTGGTTCGAAAGCGTTGACCTAATGCTCGATATCTTGCCGGACAGAATCTTGCGAACCGAAGCGGATTGCTCTGCACGATAGGCGTACTGGTAGTTGGAAAGCGCGTCAGACAGGCGTCCGACACGAGACATCGCATCGGCGACCTCATGCAGCACGTGGGCCTGTTGCGCGCGCGCAAGTTGCAGCCCGTCTGCTCTGAGGGGCTGGAGACTCGACCGATTCGTCATCTCCTGCTCGCTTTCTTCGGATGCATCATAGCCGCCGCGCTCGTCGACATCCGGCGTGTTGTTTCGGAAAGCCTGGATTTGAAGCAACGGCTCCAGAACACCGAGAGCATAGCTGTCGGACTGCGCATCGACGGCAGCCTCAAAAAGAGGAATGCGAGCCGAGTTACGACGGGGAAAGTCGATCACGGCGTGACTAAGCAAGTTAACTCTCGCTTTTGCGTTGACGAGCTGCTTCGCGGCACGGATGCGCGCTTCGTAAAAATAAAATTTATCGGCTGCTGACTCAGTCATGGCTTCGGGGGCACCGGACAGCAAGTTGAGTTCATCGCTGCCGAGATTGGGATGGGAGTGTCCGGCGTGCGCGATCGCAGCCTTTTGCCGAAGATCGTAGGACGCGGCTGGATTGGCCGCGATTTCCGTCAGCGACTGCTGGTCCGTGTCTGCATTGCTCTGGGCGGCGATCTTTGCGTTCGCCAGTCGCAGGCGAAACGACTGTTGCCAGGGCTCCGCCTTGGTGAGGAGCGCCAGAAATTCGATTGCCTGCGCGCTGTGTCCAGTCTTCTCGAGCAATGCGGCGGCTGGGTCAAGATTTTCGAATGGGTTTCCGACGACCGTGACCACACGACGAAGCAGATCGACAGCTCCGGCGGTATCGCCGGTGGCCAGCCGAATTTCCGCCAAGCCCAAGAAATTGGTGGCGACTAGATCGTGGGTTTCCAGCTCTCGGGTAAAAACAAACTCGAGAATCTTGCGAGCGGAAGGTTTGTCGCCGGCGTCAGAGAGTTTCTTCCCGGCATCACGCAGGATGTCGGGAGCGGGAGCCTTCTCAGGAGCAGCCTGGTATCCGCTGAGAATCGGATCGAGCTTTCCCAGTCGCGAAGCGACTTGAAGTTCGAGCGGAACAACAGTGTTGATTTGCATATCGCGAGTTTGTTGCGGCAGCGACGCAATCGCCGCTTCGGCGGCAGAATATTGGTTTGCGGTAAGCAAGTATTGAATCCAGCGTTGCTGCCACGAGTAGAGATCCTGCTCGGCGCCTTGGCGGTCGAGGCCCTCGTGTTGAACCAGAGCCGCCTGCCTGAGTTCGAGAATCCGCTGGTAGATCGCTGCCCGTTGCGTCATGGGAACCCAAGCGACGTTCACGACGTCACCAAGGACCGTGGCAGAATCCGGGGCACTCGATGAAACTGATAGCAGCCATGTGGCGGCGGTTGCGGAATCTTTTTGCGCAATGAAGACTGGCTGCAGCACGGCATTCGAGCGCCAGGCACCGTTGCGTTTCAAGTAGGCGCGGACGATCGCATCCGCGTCGGGTTCGAACTCTGTGAAGAGATGGCGAGTACGAAGGTCGTCGCATGTTTTGCCGAAGTCGCGCCAGAAACTTTCGGGTGGCGACTGCTTTTCCATTTGCGCCAACAATGACTGAAAGGCTCGCTTCCATTGAGCGAGCGCGGCGGCGCGATCCCCTTTCTTGTCGTAGGCGGATGCAAGCGCATCCAGAACATCCGGGCGCCCGGGGGAGAGATCGAGCGTGTGCTCGTACTCCGCAATTGCGTGCGTGGTGTCGCCGATCGTCGAATAGTACTGGGCGAGATTGAGATATCCCGAGGCGCTGGCAGGACTGGACTCTAGTTCAGCGGGCAGAAAATCTTCCGACTCGGCGGAATGCGCCAGCCTTAAATATTCGCCGTATCGTGAGCCGTAATAAAACCACGTGTTACCGGCTAGCTGCTGATCGCGATCGACAGGCTTGGCGATACGCTCACCGATCGTCCCGCTCCCGAGTGCGGAGACGAAAGCGCTGTGGACGTCAGGCTTCATTTCGGACAGATAGATTCCAACGAGCGCGTCGTTGGCCTTTTTCCAGATCGCAGGGCGAGTCTTGCTCCGCGCCGCGACAACGGCGTGCGCCAAGGATGGCGTTGCATGGGCGACCGCATAGTTGGCCGCACGCTCTCCTGAGCTGGCAGACCAGTTCGCAGCGATGCGCACGAGTTCTTGCTGCTGCTGCCTAAGAAGCAACTGGAACAGTCGTTCTTCGCGACTGGCGTCGAGGCCACCGGAAGGAAATGCTGCTGCGAGCGTTCTTAATTCGCTCTGTTCATCGGCTGCCGCGCGGTATGCATCGGTGGCGGCGACGAAGAGGTAGGTTCGCTGCGGCCCAGGATGCGCAGCGACTACTTTTTCGAGTTGCGCCCCTAGTTCCGCGAAGCGTCCTCGACGACGCTCGAGATCGACGAAGGGCTGGACATCCAAGCTCGTGTTCGCGTTTGCCGCTTTGCGGAGAAAGATGTTAAAACGCCATCGAGACTCTTGGTCCGCGAGAGATGCGCTCGCGGCCAACGGCAGGGCGAAGTCTTCGATATCTTCGGGAGTCATGGCGTTGCACTTCGATTCCGCAAACCGGGCGAAAGCCAATCGCTCTTCGGGAGTGAAATACACATTTACTGAAGATCCCATCTCGTCTAGAGCCGATCTCATTCCGGCGCGTGCGTTCTCAATTCGTCTCTGACGCACGTTCTCACGCCACTGCGAGTCAGTGAGACCGGCGACGCCGTGCCTTTGCAGTTGAAGTTGGAGCACTGGGAGATTCGCTGCGGCGTCGTTCAGCGCGGTTTGTAGTACCGAGAAGATCTGCTCGTGGCGCCGCAGACGTGTCGACACGCGAACATAGGTTTTGACTCCGTAAAGATTCGCGGGTTCGGCGAGAAGATCGAATCCCGCCTTGGCGACGCCTTGCTCCGAAAAGCTGCGTGCTTGTTCGAAAAAGCCCCATTCCTCGAGACGGCGAGCGATCTCGAAGTAGCCGCTCGGAGTTTCGGCATGTCCCTGGAAGACTGCAGTCTTCAGGGCGTCAACCGCCTCTTCCACTTTGCCCTGGCGCGCGCGAGCGAGGGCGAGCTTTTCCATCCATTGGGGATCTTTGTAAGCAAGTGTGTAAATGCGGTTGTAGTCAGAAGCAGCGTCATCGAAGCGCATGAGACGTTCTTCGAGGTCCGCGCGTGCGATGAAGAGGTCGACACGATCCGGACGGATGGCGATGGACTTTGAATATGCGTCGATGGCAGCCGGATAATTCTCGAGCTGCGAGTAGGTGCGAGCCAGCACCATGGACCAGCGACAGTCGCGGGGAGACTGCGCAACCGTTTTGACGTAAAAGCTTACGAGCCGATCCTGTTGCTTGTAACGGGAGGCGTAGAGCGCAGTCTCGGTCGCGACAGATTCGTCCTCCGGGAAGGCGTTAATGATCTCGATGTATTGATCGATCGCTCCGGAATAGTTCTTTATCCGCGTAAGTGACGGGATCAGGCCACGCCGAAGGGTTGCCGTTTGCGCCTTGCGCGAATCGGCGGGCAATGAAGCATTACGGAACGCGGCGATCTCATCGAGGTAAAGATGTTGTAGTCCGGCGTCGTCGCCGGCCTGAGCAAAGGTATCGGCCATCGCGGCAAGGTACTCGCCGTTATAAGCATCGGCGTGCAGCAATCCGGTCAAGAGGTCGCGAGCCTGCTGGAACTGTCTCGCCTCAGTTGATTTGCGGGCGGCCTCGTAGGTGAATTGAACCCTTAGAGTCGGGTTCGCTTCTTTCGAAGCCCGCAGCAGAGTCTGAATGGCCTCGTTCGGCATCTTGTTGCGACAGTAAAAGTCCACTGTTGAACGCACGACCCCAAGAAGCTTCGGATTTTCGCGATAGATCGACTCGATATTCTTCTGGGCAGATACGAAGTCCCTGCGCTCCTCATCAAGCCGGATCAGCGCGTAGCGAACCTGAAGGCGATTGACCGGGTCCGTCGTGAGTTCGGCCTGCTTTTCGATCGCATGCCGGCGGACCGTCTCGAGTGACTTTTGCTGGGCGAGAGTTTCGATTTCCTGCGCTTGCTCGATGGAGGTGGTCGACGTGGCGAGGGCATCAAGGAGGGATTCGATCTCGGGCCTGCGATCCTGAACGTCCAGAATCTTCACGCGCAAAAGAATTGCAGACATTGGACTGCTGGCCGGAGCGCCGAGCTTTGCGGTGCCATGATCCACGAGATCGCGGAGTGCCGGCCGGCGCGCCAATTCCAGGAGACGGGACTCGGCAGAGGAGTTAGGGGAAGCCATCGCTCCCTTAACGTATTCTTCGATAGCATGGGCATAGTCGCGCTGGTTTTCGTAGATGGCGCCGGCTTCGTAAGCATAGAGAGAGGGATCCGCCAGCTTTTGCCGTCCCAGCGCAAGGAGCCGGATTGCATTGTCGAAGTCAAAGTAGTCCCAGTAGATAGTGGCCGCCTCGAGATATCCATCGGGATCGCCGGCAGCGACTTTAGGAATGCGCTCCCAATAGCCAGCAGCTTCAGAGAATTGCTCGCGATCGGCGTAAATGTCGCCGATGCGCGCCATGGTTTCCCTATCAGAAGGATTCGCCTGCAAGAAATTGTCTTCAATCTTCGCCGCGATAGCCGCGTTCGAAGGATCGAGATACGCGAGTGAGCGGTAGACGGAAGAAGCGGTGTGGGCGGTGTCAGTCTCCGTGGGAAATTGCTGCGCCAGCGACCGGAGCGCGGGTGCGCCCTGCTCGAAGTGCGAACGCCACAAGTCGGCATAGGCTACAAACGTCTCTGCTGCGGGATTCTTCGTGCCGTCGGAATTTTCCGTCTCACGTTCCGCCTCGCTCAACTCCGAGTTCAGTTTTCCGCTGCTTGAGAGGAACTGAAAAAAACGATTCCGCAGGTCGGGATCTTCAAACCAATGCTGCCGCAACAGCGCTTCCCATGCCACAGCGTCGTGAGTCGCGGGGGCCTCGTAGGCATCGAGCAGATTGCGAACGAATACGGGGCTGTGGGGAAATCGCTGATTTGCGTAAAGGTTGAGACACAGATA
The DNA here is from genome assembly GCA_963820895.1 of uncultured Acidobacteriota bacterium. GTDB lineage: Bacteria > Acidobacteriota > Terriglobia > Terriglobales > Acidobacteriaceae > Sulfotelmatobacter. The sequence continues at coordinate 2,035,500 of CAWGBW010000002.1, read as the reverse complement.
CAGGCTCGGGCTTCCCGCTACAACGCCGTTGAAATATCGTTCGAGTTCGGTGCCTTTGAAACTTGCAATCGCGTCCTGCGTGAGGCGTTCGAATTCGGCATCCTTTTTGTGGCGAAGGTAAGCACGCGCGAGCCTGTCGTACCAGGTTTTGTCGGAGAAGCGCGAGAGGGCGAGACGGTAGACTTCTTCCTGTTGCGCTCCCAAACGGTTCTGCTCGAGAAATGCAGCGAAGCGTTCGTACAGCCCGGGATCATTGGGGTTGCGGTCGATCTCACGGCGAAGCACAGCAAGGGCCGAAGGAATTTGCTTCGTTTCTGACAGACGGCCGAGATAGCGCTCGAGAACACGCGCGTAGTCCGCTGAGCGCGGACCGGTCTGGCGCTCCGTGGGAGAGGTAGTCAGCCGGAAGGCTGAACTGGAGCCGGGATTCGAATCCGGGCCTGACGATCGCAGATCACTCTGTTGTGATTCGCGATCTTCAGATGCGCTGTCGTAGGAATTCCGAACGAATGAGTCAGTGCTAATGTTGTGGTTTTCACCAAAGTTTCCGAGAGGAACGTTTTGCGCCTTCTGCGCTAACTCCTGGAGCACGGCATCGTAAATCGCAAACTCTTCTTTTGTGTTTCGCTGGCGCGCATAGGCGTCCGCCATCAACAAAGATACAGAGGTGCGTTGAGGGGCAGCTGGAAAGTTCGCGAGGAACTTCCCTCCCCCAGCGATAACGGCTGCACTTTCCCCAGAATTCGCATAGAACTCCAGAAGCTGCGCATGTAGTTCCGGCCTCCGCGCCGCAGTTGGGAACTTTTCGTCCAGCAACGTGATCAATTGCGCGGCGCGTGCGCGGCGGAAGTAAGGTCCTGCGCGTTGCTCCTCCTCCGCATACTGAGAAGATGGTTGGGTCGTGTTCAGGATCAGGGACAAGATGCCATTGAGATAACCAGGGCCTTGATCCATGGTCGCAATGTCGCGATACATGGACAGATCGCCGGAGCCGAAGCGGATCGGAGTTTCAGGGGCGGTGAGAAGGATACCGGCGAGCGCTGCGACAGATGTTTCCTGAGCGTTCGGCAACTCCTTGCTGTTGTAGAGCGCGAAGTAGTAACGCGCGGCCTCAGGATAGGAATGAATCTCTTCCAGCAGTCGCGCGCAGATGTAGAGGTCCTGCGAGTTCCATGGAGTTTTCTTTCTGTCTTTGTGCAAGCGGAGGTCTGAGATCGTCTGCTGGGCAGCATCGAAATTTCCCTGCTGCTGGTAGTAGTAGAAAAGACGGGCTGTGGCGTTGATGTCGTCCGGATTGGACGACAGAATCGTGCGCGCATCATCGCGGAACCGGCGCAGATTCTGCGTGTCACGAAGCAGATCAAAATAGCTTTTCACCAACTGGGGATCCCACAGAGGTTGAAAGCTGTGTTCGTATACGGAAAGTCCCTCTCGCACCGCGCCCCGGCGATAGGCCATCATGGCGCTCGCCTCGACCGGAAAGATTTGTTCATCCGGAAATTGCTTGCGATAGTCGCCAATCAGTGCGGTCGCCGCTGCATATTCTTTTCGGGTGATGAGGAATTCCATGAAGCGAGCGTAGAGAGTTTGGTTCGCCGGATAGCGCTTGATCCACGAGCGATACTGTGCGGCCAACAGATCTGCCGGCAAGGCTTGCGCTCGGATAATTTCGAAGATGCGTTCATACGCTTGCCAGGAGCGCTGCTGCGAAGGCCGAGTAAGACTTTCAGCTGCAGTCGACGGGGCAGCTGCGACGAGCGACAGAACGCTGATCTCGTCGGACGGGCGAAGCCTGCGGCGATAGAAATCTGCGAACGTCAGTTGGGCTTCGACCTTATCCTGAGAATTCTCAACGAAGACTTTCCAATCGGATTCGGCGCCGGTGAAATCCAGAGCTTGCTCATCGGCCAGAGCGCGCAGGGCGTAGAGTTCCGCATTCCGAGGTTGCGACTTGAGCGAGTCCGTCAGGGCAATTCGCGACTCGGAGGGGGGACGGCGAAATGCGACTGCAGATTTGGGCAGCGACATCATTCGAAAGAAGGCGGCTTCGATCCCGCTCTTCGCTTCGATATTGCGAATCCAGGACGGCAATTCGCCGACAGCAGCGACCGAGCCAGCTAGAGCGATGATGACTGCGGCAATCGCTATGTATCGAACGTGAGATGCTCGAGATTCAAGGAAGCACTTCAATCTGCACCTCCGCGGTACCGATATTGTGGGCAACGTCTTCCGCGGTTACGGTCAATTTGTACGTGCCGGGAATCGTTTGTTCGGGAATCTGGAGCGTGCCGGAATTCGCGGAAACCGCAGAATCCCACCGGAGAGCAACCGGGTTGGCGCCATCCATACGAGCAATCAGCATTCGCGTCGTATCCGAAGCGCTGACTTTCAGGTTGACGCTCTCGCCCCGCTGCACGCGCTTGCGATCGAGCTTGACGCGAAGCACGGGCGGTTTGCTGGCAATGACGAACGTCTTGGACTCGCGGTAGGTGTAGCCTTCGCGATCGCGCAGGATCAAACGAACGGTGTAAGTGCCGTCCTGCATGTCGGAGGGCGCAAGGAATCGCGTCTGCCACACATCTTCGGAGGAAAGATGACGAAGAGGTTGGACCAGTCCGAAGGGAAACAGAGCGACGACCGAGATGATCGATTCGTCGGTCTTCACGCGAAGAATCGGATCACCGGGCCTTATCACCCTGGGACGCAGCAGGGAGCGCGGAACCGCGAGGAAAGAAGTATAGGGCGTAACAAATTTGAATTGGCGCGAGAGGCGGATGATTTCATCGACGGTCGCGCGGTCCTCACCGTCCCGTTCGATCTTGGCAAGCAAACTGTCCACTCGCGCCCTCGCCCAGAGACGTGGCAATTGAGGATGATCGAGGGAGACCTTCGGCAGATTCGTTCTTTCCGAAAGTTCGACAGGCTCGCCGTCCCGCATTCCACGAACGTGAAACGTTACGTCGTCCAGCGGCTTCTGATAGCGACCGACCCAGGATGCGATTGATCCGGAGAAAGTTGAGACCTGCAAGGGATAGACGGCGTCGACGGAATTCTCAGGAGTGATGGCTAGGCCGAGTTGTCCGACAGGACTGCGGCCAAATTTCGAGAGGAAGGACTCGAGTTTGAAATCCATGGGCTCGGTGGAGAGAACGTGCTCGAGCACTCCGTCTTGCTGCGTCAGCATGCGAAACAGTGGAAGGTTAGCGTCATCCCCGACGGCGAAGATGTATGTGCGAGGGCGCTGCTTTTCTTGAAGTTGCCGCCATCTGGCGGAATAGGCGGCAGCGATCTTGCTGTTTTGGATGGCACCGTGGGTCGCACCGCCGTCGCTAAGAATGACCAGGTAACTATTGGCAGCTTCGGGCAATGCGGCCTGATCGAGTCCGGCATCGAGCGCGCGTTGGATATCGGTGCCTCCGCGAAGACGACTCGAGCGGACGACGTCGATGGCGTGCTGAATGTCTTTGGGAATCGCTGCGGCCGGCGGCAGCGCTTGCGCCTCACTGTTGAAGAGCACGAGGCTGAAGTGGTCCTGAGGTTTCAGGGTGTGCAGCAGAGTTTCGAGGGCCTGGTAGCTGCGTTCCAGCTTGTCCCATTGCATCGACAACGAAGTGTCGAACAGGACGATCACCGTCTTCGGAGTGCTGTTCGTCGAAGCACCGGTCGATGTCGCGTTCGGTCCGAGGCCGAGTAGCGCTTGCGCTTCGAAAAATCCGGGATTGCTTACGCGGTGGGCAGGGGCGGTCTCGGTGGGCGATGGCTGGACGGGATCGGGATTTCTGTAAGTAAGAAGCTGAAGCTTGTCGCCTTCGCTGTGATCGAGTTCGTAGGTCGCAACGAAGTCTTCCGCCAGATCGACATTCTGGCCTTCGAAGTGTCCTCTTACGGAGTGCGGGGTATTTTCGTCAATGGAAAGAGGAAACTTGGTGGCCGGGGCGCTGAAACCACGGATGGCGTGCACCGAATGCAATTCAAAATCAATCCGCAGGTGCGCCGCGGATTGCCTGGAGTACGCGTCGGGATGAAATGGCAGCGCAAAATAGGATTTCAGATTCTCAACCGGAAGGAATTGGTGATACTCGATCTCCAACCGTTTCGTGCCCCACGCCGGAATCGGCGTGATGCGGGCGCTGAAGATGGAACTGCGCTTTGCTTCCTCGGAGCCGCGTTCGCCCATCTGCAGCAGACCGGGATCAACGGCTTGCCGCTTGAGCTGGTTGTAGATCTCTTCGGCGCGCTTGCGCTCGAGGATCACGGCGGGAAGGCGCGCGGGGCCATCCCAGGTGGCGAAGTCAGAGATCGTGGCGTTGGAGGGAAGAGCGAAAACGTAATTCCCTTCTTCGATCTGGCCGGTGTGGTTGGCGAAAATCTGGCGGACGAAGACTCGCGCGTCACCGTTGTCGATTCTGATCGTAACTTCCATCTCTTCGAGAGAGAGGATCGCTGGATCGGGTTGCTGCCTATCCCGCGGGATCAGGACACCGGAATCAGCGAAGAGCATCGTCGAGACAAGGCCGATCATCCAGAGCACGAAAACTTTCTTCATTGGTGCAACCTCTGCTCAGGGATGCGGACGAGGCCGTTGTCGGTTCCTATGTAGATGTAGCCGTTCGCTGCGGTGAAGGCGGTGACGTTTAGAGACGGCAGTCCATCGCGGATCACCGACCATCGGCCGGATTGACGATCATAGAGATATAGTCCCTGCCCGAGCGTCCCGGCGAGGACATGGTGAGTCGTGACGAGCATCGCGTTCGGGTTGACGTTGAGTTGCTCTGACGCGACATCGAATGTATGGAAGTGCCCGGATCCATCCAGGGACAAAACACCCGCCCCGTAGGTGCCGACCATCCACTGGTCGTCGACGCGAACGACTGCGGTAATCCAATTGTGTTTCAGTCCCGAGGTGGAGGTCGTGTAGTTCAACTGCACGGCGCCTTGCTGAAGTTGGGAGAGGCCACCCAGAGTTCCCGCCATCAGTTCGTCGCCAGAAACGCCGAGCGCATAGATATGGTTGTTCACCAGGCCATGGAAGGCGTACATGCTGCGAGCGCCGGTAACATCAAGAAAGGTCAGACCTGCCGGAGTTGCGAGGGCGAGGCCGCCACGATAGTCGACGACGTCGGTGACGTGATCCGCAATCAGGCCGTCGGCCCGAGTGAGAACTTGTTGCACGTCGCCAGACTGGTTGAAACGGACCAGGCCGTTCGCCGTCGCCACGTTGACGGAGGCGGATTTCGATTCCGGCAGAATGCGATTCACGCAGAAAACGTGTTCGTCTTCAATGTGACGGGAACGGCCGCCATCAGCAGGAAGCAGGTCAAGTCCGCGATCGAAGAATCCGACCCAGATTTGACCGGCCGGATCGGCGGCCAGGGCTGAAATGTTTCGGTCCGTCAGATATGACGAACCCGTTTCCAACACGCGCTCCCAAGCGAAGCCATGGGCTGCCTTTCGAAACAGACCAGAACGCGCGACCGCGAAGATTGCAGCGTCGGAGGCGAATAGCTGATGGACTTCATGGAGCGCCTCCGACTGATTCACGTTTGGGCCGAAGCGTTTGTTCACCAGCGGAATTCCAATCACTCCCTGATCTTCGGAGCCGACATAGAGCTCTTCTGGAGTAGCCAATAAAGAGGTGGCGAAGACGCCCGGCGCCAGCACTCGGGTGTAGCGACCAGCGGAAAAGACAGCAACACCGGTTGCCGTGCCTACGTAGGTTGTGTCACCGGATATTGCGAGAGACTGAACCTGCTCGTCGGGGAGTCCAGCGGCGACAGCGAAGGATTCGATCTCACCACCGTGATAGTGGAGTACCCCGCGAGCGAGCGTCCCGATCCACAAATCGGATTCGCTTCCTGCCAGCGCAGTCACGTAGTCCGCTGCGAGGAGCGGATGCAGTGGGGAGATGCGTTTGCCGTCGTAGAGTAGGACTCCACGCTTCTTCGTTCCCAAGAGCAGGTGGCCCGAGGCGGTGGGCAGCATTGCGGTGATCGAGCGAGCGTCGGCATCGGTGGGGAGAATCTGGCGAAAATCGCGTCCATTGAACGCGAGGACTCCGGCGCTCTCGGTACCGATGAGCAGTTCGGGCTCACGAGAATCCGCGAGGACACCTGAGGCCAGCGCGAGGAGTGGAGATCCGGGAAGCTCGCGGCCCGCTGCGAATTGATGAAGCAAAGAGCCGTGGGAGTCGTATTCCGTCAACCCGGCCGGGCCCGCCATATAAAGATGATCCTGAAACTGTGCGGCATTGAGAAAGACCTGGGGAGAGCTGACGAACTCGAATCCGGGATTTGGAGGAGCGACATAGGGCTGCGCAACGAAATGGAGATCTGTCTTTGCCAGGACTTCGTTGGTCGCAGAATGAACAGCGGCGGAAGTACGCCAGACGACGATGATTCCGATCAGCACAGCGGCCGCTAAGCACGCAGCGATGGCCGAACGAAAAACGAATTTCGTGGGTCGATTCATGGCAATCTGGCGGGACTCGGGAACTATAGACCGCCAACCCGGCCTTGCAAACACTGAAGCAGGCTGTCCACCAAACCGAACATCCCAGTCAATGAAAGGAGTTAGGTAGAGGATGGGCCAGAGTCGATGTGCGCTTCGCGAGACAGTGTATGGGCGATGACACAGCCCGATGGATTGCCGCTGCATCCAACTTGATAGGCCCGTTGCATCGTTCCCCGGTTACAATGACGGCGGGTCAAATTTAAGGGCTTGGGGGTGTTTGCGGCTCCGTAGATAGGCGCTGCTTGCGGCTTCCGGGCAGCCCTTCGCGGAACCGTCGTATGACACAATTTTGATTTTGACCTTATGCGCTCAAAGCTCTTTCTGAGGTTGGCCGCGATTGCAGTGCTCGTCCCGCTAGTGGCGGGAATGGCGGCTGGCCAGGGTACGAAATTGATAAGCCTGGACCAGGCCATTGAATTGGCGCTGGCTCATAACCACGCCCTGAAGGCGACCCGTACCCAGATACAGCAAAATGAAGCCCAGGAAATTACCGCCAACCTGCGTCCCAATCCCGTCTTCGGTGTGGATTCCCAGTTCGTGCCGTTCTTCAGTCCCCAGGATTTTTCCGGCGAAAATCTGGACCAGACCCAGCAATTCGACGTTGGGCTGAGCTATCTGTTTGAACGCGGTCATAAGCGACAAAACCGCTTGAAAGCCGCGCGCGATGCGACGGCGGTCACCCGTGCGCAGGTCGCCGATGCTGAACGCACATTGGCGTTCGATGTTGGCCAGCAATTCATCAGCGTGTTGCTGGCGGAATCGACTCTGGAGTTCGCGGAACAGGATTTGAAAGGCTTCCAGCAAACCGTCGACATCAGCCAGGAACAATTCAAGGCAGGCTTCATCGGAGAAGGCGACTATCTTAAGATCAAGTTGCAACTGCTGCAGTTTCAGACAGACGTTTCGTCGTCCCGAGTTGCCAAGGTGCAGGCTCTGACAGGACTGCGAGGGATGCTCGGATATGAGACTGTCGCGGCCGACTTCGACGTGGTCGGAGATTTGGCCTATCAAGCGGTAAAGGGCAACCTAGAAGACCTTCAGGTCCGAGCTTTGAAGGAGCGCCCAGACTACCGCGCCGCAGAACTTGGCGTGACGGCTGCGAACAGCCAGGTGTCGCTGGCGAAGGCGAATGGAAAAGTGGACGTCAACGGCACTTACAACTTCAGCCATGTGGCGGGCGAAAACAGTGCATCGATTTTTGCCAGCTTTCCGTTGCCGATTTTTGACCGCAACCAGGGAGAGATTGCGCGCACGAAGTATGCGTTGACGCAGGCCGAGGAACAGCAGCGATCGGCGAATGACACCGTCCTTTCGGACGTCGGCAACGCTTACGCCGCGGTGCGAAGCAACGACGAAGTCGTGCAGCTGTATACGTCCGGTTATTTGAAACAGGCGCAGGATTCCCGGGACATCAGCGAATATGCTTACAAGCGCGGGGCGGCGAGCCTCTTGGACTATCTCGATGCCGAGCGCAGTTACCGGTCCACGCAGTTGGCGTATCGCCAGTCGCTGGCCGCGTACATGACGGCGATGGAGCAACTGAAAGAAGCGGTCGGATCAAGGAATTTGCCATGAAGCGACAGGTGAAACAGAATCGGGGCAGAGCGTGCTTCCTGGCGGTCATGGTGGCGACTCTCTGGATGTCCGTCGCATGCGACCGGGGCGAACCGAGCGCTTCGGCAAACTACAAGTCTACAAATAGCGCTGAGCTGTTCACGATCCCGCAAGAGCAGATGTCACATGTGCAGGTGATCGAGGTGCAGCCAACATCACTAACAAGGATGCTGCGACTCACGGGAACGGTCGCTTACAACGGCTTCCACACCATTCCCGTCATCTCGCAGGTGAGCGGACCAGTCAACCGGATCGTCGTAATACCGGGACAGCATGTGCATCAAGGCGATGCCATGCTGTTCGTAGCCAGTCCGGACTATTCGCAACTTCGCACGAACTATTTGAAAGCCAAAGATGCGTACGCTTTGGCGCAAAAGGCCTACGCACGGGCCAAAGATCTTTACGACCACAAAGCGATCGCTGAGCAAACCCTGGAGCAGGCGCAGTCCGCGGAGACGCAGGCGGGCGGAGATCTTGTCTCAGCTATGGCTGCGCTCAAGGTCCTGGGGATCACCGATCCCGATGAACTGGTGAAGAGCCCGCCTTCGTTCGAGGTTCCCGTGAAAGCGCCGATTGCGGGGGAAGTCGTGGAGCAGGACATCGCCGCCGGGCAACTGCTGCAAACCGGAGCGACTCAGTGCTTCATGATTTCAGACACCAATACCGTGTGGGTGCTGGTGAACGTTTATCAAAAAGATTTGCCGTACGTGCGGGTCGGTGACCAAGTAACAATCCAGACCGACACCTACCAGCAAGTCTTTCATGGCCGGATTGCATACGTGGCAGCCTCGCTCGATCCGAATACCCGCACGCTACAGGCGCGAATTGAGACGAATAATCCGGGAGAGAAACTGAAGAAGGACATGTATGTGACCACTTCTGTGAATGCGGGCACGATCAAGAATGCAATTGCATTGCCGGATGCGGCGATTCTCCGCGATAACGAGAACCAGCCATTTGTCTATGCGGCAACGTCGTCAAACCAATTCGGCAGGCGGCCCGTCACCGTAGGTGAAAATTCTGACGGCAAGACAGAAATCACCGGCGGATTGAAGGCGGGTGATCACGTAATTGGGGATGGCAGCCTTTTCCTGCAATTTGCGAACTCTTTGCAGCGCTAGGATTTGCAGGAGCGAATATTTACGAGTGAGGGGTGGCGCTCACCGCGTCTGAATGATCCATCGAATTGTCCAAGCGGCTCTTCGCCAACGGTTCCTTGTGCTGGTGTTGACCGCTTTCATCACGGTCGCGGGGATCCTTTCATTTCAGCGCATGCCCGTGGATGCGTACCCTGATCTGTCTCCTCCGCAAGTCGAAATCATCACGCAATGGCCGGACCATGCCGCCGAAGAAGTCGAACGCCTCGTCTCTCTTCCGCTAGAGATCGAGATGAATGGCGTCCCTCACATGGCTGTTATGCGATCGATCTCGCTGTACGGCCTTTCGGACATTCGTCTGACGTTCGAGGACAGCACGAATGATTATTTCGCACGCCAGGTAGTTTTTGAACGTCTTGGCCAGGCAACTCTTCCGACCGGCGTAACGCCGAGTATGGCTCCGCTGTTCAGTCCGAGCGGACTGGTGTACCGCTATGTGCTTGAGAGTCCCGATCGAAGTCCGCAGGAATTGAAGACCATAGAAGATTGGGTCGTCGAGCGGGCGTATCGTTCGGTCCGCGGCGTTGCGGATGATTCAGGATTCGGCGGCACGACGATGCAATACCAGGTGCTGCTCGATCCTTCGCGAATTTACGGATATCACCTGACGGTTCCGCAAGTGGCGGCCGCGCTGACTGCTAACAACGCGAACGCGGGCGGGGGTTTCTACTCTCAGGGCGGTCAGTTCTACTACGTGCGCGGCATAGGGCTCGTCCGCAATACCGAGGACATTGCAAACATTGTCGTTGGCGCGAACAAGGGAGCACCGATCCGGGTTCGCGATATTGGCGACGTCACCATTGGACACGCGCCCAGGCTGGGAGAATTCGGATTTCAAAAGAATGATGACGCGGTGGAAGGCGTCATCTTGATGCGGCGGGGCGAGCAGACGCAGGATGTGTTGAAGGGAGTGGAAGCGAAGACGGAAGAATTGAACGGGCAGATTCTTCCCGCCGACGTCAAAATTCATCCTTATTACGACCGCAGCGACCTGGTCGCACTCACCACAGACACGGTGGAAAACAACCTGCTTCGCGGCATGGTGCTTGTGCTGATCGTGCTGATATTTTTCCTAGTCAGTTTTCGGGCCGCGGTGATTGTTGCAGTCACCATTCCGCTTTCACTTCTGTTTGCGTTCATCGTGCTGCATGCGCACGACGTCGCGGCCAATCTGTTGTCGATCGGAGCGATCGATTTTGGGATTGTGATCGATGGCGCCGTGGTGATGATTGAAAACATCTACCGGGAACTGGCTCTGCGCGAGGGGCAGGAATACAACCTCAACGAAGTCATTCTAGCGGCGGCGAAGGACGTAGATCGCCCGATTTTCTACTCGGTGGCGGTCATCCTTGCCGGATATCTTCCGATTTACGCTTTGACGGGGCCGGCAGGCAAGCTGTTTCATCCGATGGCTGAGACGATGTCGTTTGCGCTGGTCGGCGCGCTCATCCTCACCCTTACGCTGGTCCCGGTGCTTGCTTCGTATTGGTTCCGTGGTGGCGTGCACGAGAAGTCGAACCGGATATTTGAGTGGATGAAAGCGAAGTACGCAAGCCAGCTCGATTGGGCTCTCGATCGCCCGAAAACCACGATCGTGATTGCATCGATAATTTTCGGCTCGACGTTGCTGCTCATTCCCTTCATTGGCGGAGAGTTCATGCCCCATTTGGATGAGGGGGCCTTGTGGGTTCGTGCGACGATGCCGTACACGATTTCGTTCGAGGAGGCATCGAAGATCGCGCCCCAGATACGCGACATTCTGATGTCGTATCCGCAGGTGACGGTGGTTGGATCCGAGCTTGGGCGCCCTGACGATGGAACTGACCCCACCGGCTTTTTCAATTGTGAGTTCTACATCGGGCTTAAGTCTTATAAAGACAAAGCGTGGCATGGAGACGTCAGCAACAAGCAAGAGCTCACCGATTCTCTGAGTAAGAAACTCGCCGCATTCCCGGGCATCATCTTTAACTACACGCAGCCGGCAGAAGACGCGGTGGATGAGGCTTTGACCGGTTTGAAGAGCTCGCTGGCCGTGAAGATTTATGGCGATGATCTGAGCGTGCTTCAGGACAAAGCCATCCAGATCAAGAACACTCTCGCGAGCGTGCCCGGGTTCACGAACCTAACGGTGGTGAGGGAGCTCGGGCAGCCAAGCCTGCTGATCGATGTAGATCGAAACAAGATCGCACGCTACGGCGTAAATATCGCGGATGTCGAGTCGGTGATTTCAGCCGCGGTGGGGGGGCAAGCGGTGACGCAAGTCATCCAGGGAGAGAAATTATTCGACCTGGTGGTTCGCATGCAGCCGCAATTCCGCAGCAGCGCAACCGAGATTGGGAATCTGCTGGTGGGCACACCGGATGGTCAGCAAGTTCCTCTCGCCCAACTCGCGGATATAAAGCAAGGAAACGGAGCATCCTTCATATATCGCGAGAACAATTCTCGCTATATCGGAGTTCAGTACAGCATCGAAGGACGGGACTTGGAGCGAGCCGTGCGAGACGGCCAATCCGCGGTGAAGAAGGCTATTCATCTCCCTCAGGGCTACCTGATGGATTGGGGCGGAGAATACAGCCAGTTCCTCGAAGCACGGTCGCAAATGTATTTCATCGGTCCCCTCGCCATCGTGCTGATCTTTGTGATCTTGTTTGCCTTGTACGGCAACTTCAAATTCCCGGTCACGATTGCGCTCGGGGTGGTGATGACGGAGCCGGTGGGCGCCTTCCTGGCGCTCAAGCTGACACATACTCCGTTCAGCGTTTCTTCCGTACTGGGACTGCTTGCACTCCTTGGGGTTTCAGTGGAGACCGCGGTCATTCTTGTCTCTTACATCAACAAACTGAGACTTGAAGGTTTGGGAATTCGCGAAGCGACGCGAGAAGCGTCGTTGCTTCGACTGCGTCCGATCATGATGACGGCACTCGTAGCATGTTTGGGTCTGCTACCGGCGGCGCTGTCGACCGGAATCGGTTCGGATACACAGAAGCCTTTTGCAATCGTCATCGTGGCAGGACTCATTTCCAGACTCTTTATCGGATTTTTTGTAAATCCTGTCCTCTATGAAATGGTCGCTCGCGAGGGCGACGTTCTGCAGATCTGAAGAATCGCGCATTTTTCTCGCAACGTCCTGCGTCACTCGAGCATCTGATTTGGCTTTCGCTGCGTTCAACAGTCCTACATCTAGCATTCGTCCAAACACAATCTGCTGTGATGTTATGCCGCAAAAACAGCTGATAGGTCCGGCAATGTCACATCTGAATTTGCGTTCCGAACAATTCAGAAAACACTGCGGCTCATCCAACACACTTCGCGTTTTGTCACCTCAACATTGGCGATCCAGCCCTTGCAATTGATTACAAAACATTACTATTTCGCCCGTCGATTTCTCTCTTCATCTATTTAATTTCGTATTTGTCATCCGAGAAATCATGACTCTGCTGGCTCACATAACCCTAAACAGTTTCAGCCTTCAAAGACACGCTTAGACTTAAGGCGGCTGCTGTTATGGCAGCGAATTTGCGCTCCTTGTCGGTGTACCAATTTTCTCGGGCATGCGGCTTAACACGACACAGTGGAAGACATTGGTCTGTCAGGCAGTCCGTTGGTAACAAGGAGAAAGTGATGAAAAGTTTTATCAGCGTCAAGATTTATTCCGTAATGGCGCTAGCAATCCTGCTGTTCGGATCGACATTCGCTGCGGCACAGGGGATCACGACTGGCTCCGTCGCAGGCGTCGTTCAAGATCCGCAGGGAGCGGTCGTCCCTAACGCGACGGTCACCGTTACGCACCTCGCGACAAATCGTGTTTTCCGGACGCAGACTACGTCCGCCGGAATCATAGCGCTCCGCGATTTGCCGACGGGCGTCTACGATCTGAAAATTGAGTCGACGAATTTTCGCGCTTTCGAGTCGAAGAATTTGACAGTTAGCGTGGGCAAAGAGACGAGCTTGGGAGAAGTGATACTGCAGCTCGGCTCGTCTACCGAGACCGTCACCGTAGAAGGTAGTGCTCCACTGATTGAAGCGACTACCGATCAGATCTCCGATACGATCAGCTCGGAAAAAATCGCCAGCCTGCCGATGGGAAATTCGTTTGATTCCCTCGCGCTGTTCCTGCCTGGCGTCGCGTCGGTTGGTGACGCGAGCTTCAGCAACAACAACGGCGCGGAAATGTCGGTCAACGGACTGCGGGCGCGTGCCAACAACTTTCAGATTGATGGCCAGAGCAACAACGACAACTCGATCGCCGGCCCATCGATTTTCTTCGGGAACCAGGACGCGATTTCAGAAATGCAGGTGGTTACCAACTACGACGCAGAGTTCGGACGCAATACCGGCGCCGTGATCAACTACGTCACGAAGTCCGGCACGAACGCGTTTCACGGGACAGCCTACGAGTTCTGGCAAGGATCGACGTTCGACTCCCTCGAGAACAACGAAAAGAATCCGCTGCTCGGATTCTGTATGCCGGGACAAAATGCTGCCGCCGACGGTTGCATTGCGCCGAAGGTGCCCGGGTTTGTGGACAATCGTTTTGGTGGATCGATAGGCGGACCCATCAAGAAGGATCGGATCTGGTTTTTCGGTTCGTCGAACCTGGAGCGCCAGCGTTTTGAAGGATCGCCCGCATCGACAGGAGATGGAGTTGTACCACACCCGACGGTGTGGCTCAATTGACTGCCGCCTTTCCGAACAGCCCGATCGGCATGATCGAAAGTACTATCGGTCCGAACGCTGTCGCTGGCGGAAATCCTACATTCACGAACGTCCACAACGTTCTGGTCACGGACGAGATCGACCCGAGCGACCGGCTCGGCATTTCCCTGTGACCCGGCACAGGGGCCTTTAGGAACTAGCCTGCGTACCCGTTGAAATGGGATCGCTGACTCGCTTCGTTCCCGGCCCTTTCAATGACTACGAAGCGACTGGACGAGTCGACTTCAAACTCTCGGAGAAAGACAACTTCTTCGCACGCTACGTCTATCAGAAGACCTACAGCGGAGGAGTGAATTTTGGCAACGGCATCCAGGTGGGAGACTGGCAAGTCGATCCAGGCCTGAGCCAGCAAATTGGTCTCGACTGGACCCGCACTTTCAACAACGCATTCGTCAACCAGGTTCGTTTCAGCTATTCGCGATCCAGCAGCTTCTTCAATGAACAGTCATTTCCTGGCTGCAACCAGAATGCACCAACCGCCTGCCCGACCGACATGATCTTGGCTGGCTCAGCCGAGCAGGACACGGTTAGCTTTGGCGTAGGCGCTGGTTTCCCGCAAGGTCGCGTCATCAACGTGTATCAACTGCAAGACAACGCTTCTATCTTGAAGGGACAGCACACGCTCAAGTTCGGCACTGAAATCGATCAGCAGCGCTCTCCGAACGTCTATCTTCCCGAAAATAATGGCGTTTTCGTGTACACGTCTTTCAGTGACGTGATCGCGAATAATCCGCTGGAGACGCAGATCGCATTGGGCAGTCCGACCCTTCCTTTCAAGGAGTGGGATCTTGGCTTCTACTTCCAAGACAACTGGAGAATCAAGAGCAACTTGACGCTGAATCTGGGTATGCGCTGGGATTGGTATCAGCAAGCGATCAACTTGCTGCACGATCAAAGCGTTCGCCAGCAAACCGGTTCAGATCCGATCTGGTCAACCTCATTGCCTTTAAGCCAGACTACGGTACCCTCGATTCCCCAAGCGTTGAAGAACTTCGCTCCCGTGGTGGGCTTTGCGTGGACACCTCACTTCATGAGCGGATTGCTAGGCGCGGATAAGACCGTCATTCGCGGCGGTTTCCGCATTGCCTACGATCCGGCTTTTTACAACATGTTCTTAAACGTGGCCACAGGCGCACCAAAAGTTAATCTGGCAACTCTTGGTCCAGTGGCGGGACAAGCGCCCGTCGGAATTCCGGCAACCGGAGCATTCGGTACACAGATCATTCCTGCCATCGCACCACTGGCGGCCGGAGGTGATCCGGGATTCGCCAGCCAGATCCAAGTGCCGAACAACTTCCGCAATCCTTACACGGAGCAGTGGAACCTCGGCATCCAGCACTCGTTCACGCCGAAGGTTGTCGCGGAAGTGCGTTATGTGGGCAATCACGCCGTTGGGCAGTTCCAGGAACTCAACGGGAATCCAGCATTGCAACCTCTCATCGACGCGGGCTTCGGAAACCTGATTCCCGCGGGAATGACCCCCTGCGCCGATCCGAACGCTCCGGGAGGAGCCGCTGGTTTCGGATATGCAAACTGCAACTTCACCAATGTCATCAAGTACGCCAACACGGCTTCGTCCAACTACAACGGTCTGCAGAGCGAATTGCGGATCGCCAACTGGCATGGATTGAGCGCAACAGGCTCGTACACGTTCAGCAAGACGATCGACAACGCCAGCGAGGTATTCAGTACGCGCGCCGGCGGGAATACGCTGGCCTATGCGCAAAATCCCTTCAACACAGGTGCTGCGGAGAGAGCGAACTCTGGAATCGACTTTCCGCATATCGTGGGTGTCGCGGTCGTGTATGACATCCCAGCGTTCAAAGGACAACGTGGCGTGTTAGGTCATGTACTGGGTGGATGGCAGGTTAATACGACGTATCGGTACACCAGCGGACAGCCGTACACGACGATTCAGCAGCTGGCAGCCGGAAGCCTATGCGATCCAACCGGAAACTTTGGCGGCAGTTTCGATCCTTGCCGACCGATTCAGAGCAACCCAAGCGCCCCGTTGGACTCCGTCGGTACCTATAGCTGCACGGGGACAACGGCGTCGACCTGCAGCTTGTCTGACTTCGTGACCGGTGCACCGATCACGCCCAGTGCCGTGCGATGGATTGAGAACAATCCAGCATCTGCGATCGTCTACGGCACGCCGTTCGCCGGAGTCGGACGCAATACGCTGCGCGGGCAGAACATCAGCACCGCGAACCTGGCGGTATTCAAGAACATCAACATTACGGAGAGGGTGACCGCCCAGTTCCAGGCGCAAGCCTTCAACGTGATGAATGTCCAGTTCCGCGGCGTTCCCGATCCGATCTTGAATGATGTCCTGATCGGCAGCTTCCAGAACACGAACTTCAACAGCAATGGTGGCGCGACGTTTGCCGGCAACATCAATACGGATGGAATCGGCCGCCGTCGTCTGCTGTTCGGGATGAAGCTGATCTTCTAACTCTCACTGCCTGTTCGAGGGCGACGTTTCAACGGCGTCGCCCTCGAACCAGAAAATTGGCTCTGGCCTCAGGGCAGCTATGCGGCGATTTAGCATGGTTGCCCTGAATTTTTTGGGCTATCCAGATTGCTCAGCGCAAGATCGTTCACCACTAAGGACACGAAGGTCCACTAAGGAAACCTTTAAGAACATGTGCCTCACGTTTTTCCGCAGCTCCTCCGCGGTCAAGACCCGAAACAATAGACGTTTGGGAATGTGGATAGCGTTGGTTCAGGGAGACACTTTCGACATGTGTCGCTCTGCTCCACAGGGCGGACGAATGCGTCCGCCCCTACACAGGCTTGCCTTTCAATCTTGCCGGACGGATTTCTAGTCGGGGAGTTGGATTCGGTCGGAATGTTTGTGTTCGCTTTCGTGCTCTTCGGCGAGGACCTTTTCAAGCCAGTGGGCCTGGCGCTCGGCTACGGTCTTGTCGATGAAGGCGGGGTCATGCAGGATGATGAATGCTTCGCCGCATCCGTCGCAGCGCAGAGTGCCCATCTCCGCGAATCCACGGGTACCCGGTTGCACTTGCCCCTTTTTGATAGCTACTGCTCGCATCGGTTGAGATATTTTATCGAATGATCGTCCCTTCTTCACAGAGGGAGACTGACTATTCCTGGTTGCTGGCAGCACTAAAGTTTCGCAATGAAGTGAACGTTTGTGTGTACGTGCAGCGTCACGATTTGATTTTTTGATGAATCAAAACACAATCTTGCCAGCCAACGGAGCGGGGATGGCTTTGTCGGATGAGATTGCGGTTTGGCCGGCGTAAAAATGCGCCAGCTTGGGAAGCTTCTGGAGAGTTGGCAGGACCGCGGGAGTCACCTGCGTGCCGAAAACGCTGAGCGATTCCAGCTGATCGAGGCTCGATATCCCCTCGATCATGGAGTCGCTTATCGCGGTGTTCATAAGACGAAGGACGCGGAGGTGTTTCATCGCAGCAATTGAGGCGGCTGAGCGATCGGTGATCGAGGTTCGAGAGAAATCGGCCACAGTGATGTGTTCTGCAAGAGGAGCCAAGGCTGCTAAGTCGTTGTCCCCGAACTTGCTTCCGAGGATTGAGGCATTCACACGCAGATCGGCGGAGCCGCGCGATTCATATTCCAAGATGTTGGGAAACCTTTTTTGTAGTTGGTCCACCGCTGCGGAGATGGTGGCCCGCAACTTCACGACGGTGGCAGGGTCAACTTCTTCAAAAGTCACTTCAGCCGGAGGGGCCGCGGATGCCGAGCTAGTGGGCACATCCTTGATTGCATCGGCAGAAATTGTGGCGGAGGCTCCGGCGGCAATCCAAAGCTGGATTACCTTGATCTCGTCGGTGGACAGCGGCCGCTTACTCTCCTTCGGCATGAAGTCATCATGATCGGGAGGTAGCGCAATTCGACGAAGCAGGTCGCTTCCCTGTTCGTTTCCTGCCCGCACTACCGGGCCGTCCTTACCGCCTCGCATCAGTGCTTCGTAGCTATCGAGCCGCAAGTTGGCTTTGCTCTTGGTCGCACCGTGGCAGTTAACGCAGCGCGACGCAAGAATCGGATGAATTCGCGCACCGTAGAAAGTGTGAGGGTCGACGCTGGCCGGCGCTGGGTTGGACACCCCTAACACCCGGCGCAGTCCTGCAGGCATGTGCTCGGTGAGGTGCTGTTCGCCCAGCGACAACTGGCCGCCGCGATAGCCGGTCCACCCCACAAGGATGCAGCCGCCGGAGAGCGCAACGACATAAACGAAGCCCGACCCGCCTCCGCTAGTACGCAAGAGCCAGCACAGCCAAACGAGGGCCGCAAGCGCGATGCCTCCCCACATGTGTTGCTGCATCAGCTGTCCGGAATATCCGCCGCTTCGAGCCAGACACCACCCAAGAATGACTGCGAATGTCGCGCCGAGCGTGGCGACGCCAAGGACAAATTCTGCGGTTGGACGCAGGTACGAATAGCGATCGCTGAATGCTGCCAACTCCAGGATCGGTACAAGAAGAAAAAGAGCAATAGGAAAGTGGACGGCCAGCGGATGAAAGCGTCCGATAAATTGCAGCCATTCGGCGCGATCGGTTCCGTCGGGCGGCAGAAAAATTGCGAGAACGAACACAATCAAAATAATCGGAAACGTGAGCAAGACGGGAACGAGCCGCCCGGAGATGTGTTGCCCCCACAGGGTCATGGACGCAGCTCACCCCGGAGGCTGAATCGAGAAGGCGCGTTGGTCCTCATGCGAGGATCTCGCCCACCACGCGCGCCGGCCTGACTGTGGTCAACTTTTGCTCAAGGCCCTGGAAAGAGTAGTTGAGCTTGCGATGGTCGAAGCCCATCAGGTAAAGCATGGTCGCGTGCAGGTCGCGAATCTCGACAGGATCTTTCACGATCTCGTATCCCATTTCGTCGGTTTGACCGTGGGTGATTCCGGGCTTGACGCCGCCGCCCGCCATCCAGATGGTGAAGGCTCCGGGATTGTGGTCTCTGCCCACGTATTTCATCTCCTGGCCATTCCTGTTTTCACGCATCGGCGTGCGTCCGAATTCTCCACCCCAGACGACGAGGGTGTCTTCGAGCATGCCACGCTCTTTCAAATCCGCTAGCAGCGCTGCGGTTGGCTGATCGACCTCGCGGCAACGATCGGCGAAACCAAGATTGAGTGCTTCCTTGGCGTCGGCTCCGTGGGAATCCCAACCCCAGTGATAGAGCTGAATGAAACGCACGCCTCGCTCAGCCAATCGCCGCGCGACCAGGCAATTGTTGGCGAAGCTGGATTCGCCTGGCTTCGAGCCATATTTCGCGAGGACGGACGTAGGCTCCTTCCGGATATCCATGGCATCGGTGGCATCCATTTGCATACGGAACGCTAACTCGTATTGGGCAATCCGGGTTACGGTCTCAGGATTTCCGAATGCTGTGTAGGTTTGCTGATTGATCTGATCGATCGCGTCCAGCATCCGGCGGCGCAGCGGGCGAGTGACTTGCGGAGGATTATCCAGGTAAAGCACCGGCTCGCCGTGAGAGCGGCACTGCACGCCCTGATAGACGCTTGGCAGGAAGCCGGAACTCCAGAGCTGCTTGCCTCCGTCGGGAGACTTGCCTCCTGACAACAAGACGATGAAGCCGGGCAGATTCTGGTTCTCGGTGCCAAGTCCGTAGACGACCCACGAGCCGAGCGAAGGATAGCCGAGGCGAGCGTTGCCCGTGTGCACAAGCAATTGCGCGGGTGCGTGATTGAACTGATCGGTGTGCATCGATTTGATGAAGCAGATGTCATCGATGTGATTTTCCAGATGAGGCATACGATCAGATATCCATTGGCCACTCTGTCCGACCTGGCGGAATGGATATTGCGATCCTAGAAGCTTGGGAACGCCGCTGATAAACGCGAAACGCTTTCCGGCAAGGAATGATGCGGGACAATCCTGCCCATCGAGCCGTTTGAGCTCCGGCTTGTGCTCGAAGAGCTCCAGTTGGCTGGGCGCACCGGCCATGTGCAGGTAGATGACGCGTCGAATCCTGGCGGCAAACTGCGGCGGCAGCGCGGAGAGCGGACTCGAGGCATCGCGCCCAAAGTCGAGGCCTGCGTCGTTGACGGCGCTCGCGTACTTCGCCAATGATGTTCCGACGAAGAGCGTGCCCAAGCCGCTGCCGATTGTTCGCAGGAAATGCCGGCGAGTCTGCGTCTGCAGCATTGCCGCCTGTAATTCGGGATGCGTTTCGACATTGCGTTCTGTTGGTGTCAGACCATTTCGGCGAATTTTTGGATTCGACATAGGCATCACCGAGTCATTGCGGCATCAAGATTAAACAGAACGCTGGCCACGGACGTCATCGCGGCCAATTCCCTTCCTGAGCGGGTCGGTCCATTCGAAGAGACCTTGACTATCTCCGGGACAGCTGGTCCGGCGAAAGCATCTTCATAAAGACCGCGCAAGGTTGCGAGCTCTGTATCGGTCGCATCGCGAGACAAAACCAAGCGTGCTCCGTATCGCAGGCGTCCGTCAAGCGAGTCGGAGCCTTTCATCATGCGTTGCGCCAACGCTTCCGACGCTTCCTGATACACCGGGTCATTGAGCGTCACAAGAGCCTGGAGGGGCGTATTCGTCGACACACGGCGCGCCAAACTTACATCGTGATCCGAGGCGTCGAAGGTAAGAAAACTGGGATAACCGCTGGTGCGCTTGATGAAAGTGTAAATCGCTCGACGAAAGCGATCGGGGCCAGTCGCATCCACCCACTTGCTGTCGTTGTAGACGGAGTTCCAGACGCCTTCAGGCTGTGGGGGCATCACCGGAGGCCCTCCCATTTTGTCGGTCAAGAGGCCGCTGGCCGTCAGGGCCTGATCCCGAAGCATCTCGGCGGTGAGTCTTTGTTGAGGGCCGTGGGCAAGCAGGCGATTGCGGGGATCTTTCGCGGTAAGAGCGGGCGTCGATTTCGCGCTCTGACGATACGTGGCACTGGTAACCAATTCGCGAAGCAGGGCTTTCATGTCCCAATGAAGGTCGTTTTGAAAATGAAGGGACAGCCAGTCGAGCAATTCCGGGTGGCTGGGCTCCTCGCCAACACTTCCAAAATTTTCCAGCGTTTCGACGATTCCCGTGCCGAAGAGTTGTTCCCAATAGCGGTTCACAGCGGTACGGGCGGTAAGGGGTTGACCGGGAGCGAAGAACCATTTTGCAAACGTCAGGCGATTGCGGGGCGCGCCGTCGGGAAGTTTCGGGAATAGTGCCGGGACGTCCGGCTGCAGTGCGGGGCCGATCTTCGTGAGAAAGTTTCCCCGATCGAACTCACGCATCTCGCGCTTGTCATACTCAGGCTCATCGGCCATTACGGGCGTTTCAACGCTGGGAATCTTCGACAACTGGCGAGTCAGTTCCGTGAGGTGTTCGAGGTTGGCGGCAAAATCCAGATTATGAACCAACTCGGACCACGACGAATCGGAACTCGCAGCCAGGCGCGCCCGTTTCACGTGGGCCGGCTTGTCGGTGATATTGTCTATTTGCACAAGCTCAACTTTGAGACGACTACCTTGGGCCAGTTGCATCGGTGAAGCGAGAACCCCGATCGTCCAGCGTGTGCGGAACAGATTTGGATTGGATGCAAAGCCACCATGCTTCCTGCCGCCGTCTGTCTTCAGCCCGGGTAAAAGAGCGCGTGCCACCGCTTCTTCGAGATTCTCTTCGGTATCCGAGATGAAGTAGCGGAACTCGATCTTCTCCTGGTGGCCATTCGGCTGGACTATCCAGGCGTCGGTCTGGTCGACAATGAAACCGTCCTCGGGCGTGTGCCGCGCAACTTCGGCGTTCACAGGCAATACCTCGATGCGTAGCGCTGAAATCTCCCGAGCATCGACGGAGGCGTTCAGCTCGTACACACACCTTCCCGGAGCATTGGCGGCGGCCAACATCTCTCCATCATGAATCTGGAACGTGACCGGCTTGTTTTTAGCCTTGGAGGCCGCCAGCTTTCGGTTGGCAGCGATGTCGTTGAGAAGTTCTTTTCGTTTAGCTTCTTTCTTTCTTTCTGATATTTTTTCGTCCTTCAGGGCCGCAAGGTCCTGCTCGGTTTCATTCGCATCAAAACGAAGCGCTGGCGCCTCGCTGGCGGACGCGGCAGTAAGAGGGATCGCCGTCCAATTTGCCTGAGCCTCAAGCTTGCGGCCAGTGTCGACTACAGAGCGCGTTACCGTCGTGATCTCTTGCTGAAGGCGCGCCGCCTCCGGATATTTTGTCTTGTCTTTCGGGACCCGAAGGACGGGTATGTCTTCGGGAAGGTCGGCGTCGCGCGAAGTGTTGAAGAAGGCGAGAGACTTGTAGTATTCCGCGTGCCGAATCGGATCGTAGGGATGCGAATGGCACTGCACACAATTCATCGTGATGCCGTTCAACACCGACCATGTCGTTGCTGAGCGGTCCATCGCGGCGACCAGTCGAAATTCCTCGTCATCGGTGCCGCCCTCATCGTTGTTCGGCGTCTGGCGGTGGAATGAAGTCGCAATCTGGTCCTCGAACGAGGAGTCGGGCAGAAGATCTCCGGCCAGTTGCATGATCACAAACTGATCGTAGGGCAGGTTGCGGTTGAATGCGTCCACCACCCAATCGCGGTACGGCCACACGCCGGGACGATCTCGATCGGCTTCGTAACCTTTGCTGTCCGCGTAACGCGCCAAATCCAGCCACAGCGCTGCCCAGCGCTCTCCGTAGTGCGGTGATGCCAGCAGGCGATCTACCTGCTTCTCGTACGCGTCTGGAGAGGCATCGGCAAGATAGCTTGCCTGTTCTTCAAGAGTGGGCGGAAGGCCAGTAAGGTCGAGAGAAACCCGCCGCAGCAGCGCGGTCTTGTCGGCTTCGACCGAAGGTTCTAGCCCTTCTTTCTCCAGTCTGGCGAGGATGAAGCGGTCGAGCGGCCGTCGCGTCCAACCGGAATGTTTCACTCCCGGCAATGGCTGCAGCTTCGGAGGCACGAAGGCCCAGTGGTCCTCCCAGTTGGCGCCCTCCTTGATCCACTGCCGGAGCAAGCCGATCTGATCCGGGAGGAAGTGGCGGCCCATGATAGGGCATGCGGCCATCCGGATCTTTCGAAGTGATTCGAGAGATCAGTTCGGATTCATCGGGCTTGCCCGGAACGATGGTGCGACGGCCGGATTTTCCAACTCCGAGCGCCTCCTCGCGGAAGATGAACGAGACGCCATTCTTCTGACGAACTCCGCCGTGACACGGCACGCAGTTTTGGTTGAGGATGGGCCGAATATCACGGCTGAAACTCACACGATGATCGGGACCCCAAGACCTGTGGCGCCCCGACCCGCAGCCGAGCGCGAGTCCGCCTATCAGCACGGCGGCTCCAACCGCGGCTCCTATCAGCCATGGGCGACGGAACGTCATGCCGTAAAGGATAACTCTATTTGGGAAAGCCCGGAGCCGAAAGGGGAAGCTTGAAGCGGCGGAGCCGGCGCGAGGGACCCTACCTCGGCCGAAAGCGTTGATGTGGTGGAGAGGAATGCCCGCGGTAGAGGTTGTGTGGCGATCTCATTTACTGCATCGACGGTGGACTGCTTCGTACGGTCCTTCGGAGGGCTTTCGCCTTCTTCAGGATGACATTTATCTTTAGGCTTTTTTGCTGGCCGATCTTCCCGCTTTACTTGGGAGGTCGTCCTGAGCGGCGGAGCCGGCGCGAGGGACCTTACCTCGGTCGAACGCGTTGATGTGGTGGAGAGGAATGCCCGCGCTGGAGGCTGTGTGGCGATCTCATTTACTGCATCGATGGTGGACTGCTTCGTACGGTCCCTCGGAGGGCTTTCGCCCTCCTCAGGATGACATTGATGATGACATCGATCTTGAGTTTTCTGCTGAGTGCAACGCTTTTCTGTCGCTTGCCAAGGATGTCCTCCCACACTAAAACAACTTTGCGCGGCAGCACACTTGTTGCAAGTTAGAGTTTTGGGGCATGGCCCGCAGTCAGGAAAGAGGTGCTAGTTGAAAATCATTAGCAGAAAGGGACGAGATTTTCTGGAAATATGGCGAGTACTTTGTGTAGGATGCCGCCAACCGCCAAATCAGCGAAGTCGGTGGACTTTGTCCGTTCCAATGCACGTCATCAAGGAGGGGCAGATGCACGCATCCGTCTCGATTCGTCGCTCACACTACTCGTTCTCCATACCATCCATTCTCGTCCTCGTGTTGATCCTGCCTGTAGCGCTTTTGGCGCAGGCTTATTTCGGCACAGTCAGCGGCGAACTCACCGATGCCACAGGCGCGATGGTGCAGGGCGCGTCGGTCACATTGACCGACCAGGAAAAAGGATTTAGTTACAAGGCCGCGTCCGATGGCAGCGGACGCTACCTATTCCGCTCCGTCGCTCCGGGAACGTACTCGGTCACAGTCGAAGCGAAAGGCTTTGACAAAGTAGCGAGTGCCCGATTCAGAGTCGACGTTAATGAGAATGCGACCACAAATCTGACCCTCAAGGTTGCGGGGACGAGTCAGACCGTCCAAGTCGAGGCGCAGGCCCAAGCCATCCAGACCGAGGATGCCGAGACGGGACAAGTGGTCAACCGCAGATTCATCAACAATCTTCCATTGATTGATCGCAACGTGATCGCGCTAACTTCTTTGGCTCCGGGCGTCACCGAGATGGACGATCAGTGCGATGCCACGTGTACGGGAACGAACTTCGTATCCAACGGCAGCCGCGGATCGACCGCCGACATTCTGACCGACGGCGCTTCGGTCACAAATTCTGAGCCGAACGGCGGCATCACGGCAGCAACCTATGTGCCATCGCCCGAGGCGATCGAAGAATTCAAGGTGCAGCAGACGAACTTCAGCGCGGAGTATGGATTTTCCGGAGCGTCGGTTGTGAACATGATCACCCGTTCCGGCACCAACAAATTTCATGGAAGCGTCTACGAGTTCTTTCGTGACGACAGCCTTGACGCGAACAACTGGTTCGCAAACCGGGCTGGACAGCCCATCCCGCAACTACGCCGCAACAACTACGGCTTTACCATCGGCGGTCCCATCATCAAGAATAAGACTTTCTTCTTTTTCGATTACGACCGCTTACGCAATTCGGGGCTGAGCACGGCCCAGTTCGGCGTTCCCACCGACCTGATGCGCGCAGGAGACTTTGGCGAGGTGTGCGGTGCACAGGGTGGTACATTCGATAGCACGGGCCTGTGTAGCGCAGCGGCTGGTCAAATTTGGGATCCGTACACGGGAGTTAACAATCCGAATGAAGGAGGGGCGGACCGGTCCAATTTCATTCCCTTCAATAACCTCGCGACGTACACGAGTCCGGGCAGTCCTTTTCTCCCTCCGAACCTCCAACCGCCCAACACTCCCGGCAACCTGATTGATCCAGTAGCGCAGAACATGCTGAACCTGTTTCCAGAGCCGAACAACTCGCAGCAGGGCATTTACAACAACTGGTTTGGATCAGGTGCAAACAAAGGCTTCAACGATCAATTTGACATCAAAATCGACCATCGCTTCAACGAGAAGAACATGCTCAGCGGGAAATTCTCGTATGAGTACAACCACGGAAAAGGTCTCGACTGTTTCAAGAATTTCGCCGACCCCTGCCAGGGCGGACCCGGTTGGACCAACGCACACCTGTTTGCCATCAACGATACCCACACATTTAGTCCAAGCTTGTTGCTGAATGTTACGTTGGGATTCACCCGCGGCGTGTGGCATATCGACGCCTACAACCCTCACGGTGTCGACGATCCATTGGGCACGTTAGGGTTCCCGTCTTACCTGCAGAGCAACGGCTTCGCGGGCGTACCCGCCGTTTACCTCAGCACCTATGCATCGAATGGCTCGACCAACATCGGAACAGATCCCTACGGAAACTACCGACTGGGCCAGGATACGGGCCAGCTGTCGGCGACACTCGATAAAGTGCATGGTTCGCATGAGGTGAAATTCGGCTTTGACAGTCGCATCCACCAGATCAATTACATTCAGACCAACGCACCGGTCGGCGTCTTCAGCTTTGACGAGAACGGCACCTCCGCCTGTCCGAATGACATCGAGAACTGTGGCGGCGACGCCCTGGCCAGTTTCCTGACGGGAACATTGAATGGCAACTCCTACTATGAAATCCAGTCCCGGCCGGCAACCACGAATTATCAGTATGGCTTCTTCGGCCAGGACAACTGGAAAGTAAACCAAAAGCTGACGTTGAATCTCGGATTGCGCTATGACGTCACTTTGCCACGGACCGATCGCTACAACCGACAGAACTCATTTGATGCGAACGTACCGAGTCCGTTAAATGGCGGGAGCATATCGTACAACGATGCGGTTACCGGGAACCCCGTAACGGTGGCGTTGACTGGCGGCGAAGTTTTTGCCACGTCGAACCAGCGCACCAACTATGTGACCGACTGGAGCAATATTCAGCCCCGCGTCGGGTTCGCGTATCAGTTCACGCCGAAGATGGTCGTGCGCGGAGGTTACGGCATTTACTACGGGCAGTCGCGGTCAGGCGTGACCGGCGTCGTGCCCTATGGAAGTGTCGGCTTCAACCAATACACCAATGTCATCCCGACCTTTCAGAATCATGGGGACACTCCGTACCTGCACCTGAACAATCCGTATCCAAACGGATTGATTCAACCGGCGGGAAACACTCTCGGCTTGATGAACGATGTGGGTTTTAACGCGAACGGCCCGCTTCGCACCGCGACGGCGAACCGGACGCCTTACGAGCAGAGCTGGAGTTTCGGAATCGAGCGTCAACTGCCCAGCAATATTTTGATCAATGCCGAATACATCGGGAAGAAAGGAACGCATCTTCCTTTCAGCGGCGCCAATCAGCTGAATGTTCTTGGGCCGTGGGTAGAGAGTTTGCCCACCGTGGCTGCCGACCCCGACAACCCCTGTCAGCCGATTCTCACCGTGCCGTGCCTCAACAGCCAGGTCGACAATCCCTTCGCAGCAGTCATTACCGATCCCAACAGCACGTTGTCGAGCGCCACGGTCTCGTACGCTCAATTGCTGGTTCCTCATCCACAGTTCACCGGGGTTGCGACCGAACCTGGATTGATTGCCAACTCCAGCTACAACGCGCTCCAACTGCTGGCCGAGAAGCGATACTCGAACGGCTTGCAATTTTTGGTCACGTATACCTGGTCAAAATCAATCGACGACTCGTCCAATGCGGACGACAACGTTACCTGGCTGGGAAGCTTCACCAGCTTGCAGGATCCCAACAAACCGGGATTGGAGCGGAGCTTGTCGACGTTCGACATCCCGCATGTGATCCAATTCAGCTATACCTACGACCTGCCGTTCGGACGGAATCGAGCGCTGCTCGGCAACATGCCTCGCTGGGCCGATGCGATTATTGGCGGCTGGAAGACCAACGGCATCTGGCGCATAGCAGACGGCCGGCCCCTGGCCTTCACGCTGGCGGATGGCAATCCCATTCCGACATACGGCGCAGTGCGTCCGAACATCAATGGAACGCCCAAGCGCAATCATGGCTCGGA
This sequence comes from uncultured Acidobacteriota bacterium, assembly GCA_963820895.1. Lineage (GTDB taxonomy): Bacteria > Acidobacteriota > Terriglobia > Terriglobales > Acidobacteriaceae > Sulfotelmatobacter. The sequence goes on along the minus strand of CAWGBW010000002.1, from coordinate 2,008,038 downwards.
TTGGGTGGACAACTACTTTACGGACACGAGCATCTTCTCGCGCCCTGACGATTTCACATTAGGAAATGCTCCACGCGCGCTCGGCAGCATCCGCTCGCCATGGTCGTTTACGACGGAACTGTCGCTCGCGAAGCAGTTCACGGTAAAGGAAGAGATGAACCTGGAGTTCCGCCTGGAAGCCCGGAATGCGTTCAATCATCCGGTGTTCGGTACTCCTAACACCACTGTCGATGACATCGGCAACTTCGGGGTGATCTTCAACACCGCAGGGAACGGACCCCGGGAGATGCAGTTGGCGGTGAAATTCAACTTCTAGGATTGGACGCCCGGCTTATTCTCGACTGAATAGCCATCTTCTGCGCGTACACTATGGCGTTCGTCTGCGAGGAACTAGCAGGTTCCCGCGGGCGGACGCTGTTGTGCGAATGAACCATCCAAGAAAACAAATCTCGTCATTGAGTATTGATCCGCGAAGCCGGTGAAAGAAGCCATCATCATGAACAGGACAGCTCGACTGCTGGTTGTATTGCTATCTCTTATCGTTGTTGCACAAGCACAAACGGTGCAAGTCGACGTTACGCGCTCTCATATGCGCAAGTCGTTTGTGCCGAACCAGGCTCTGGGCGCGGGGATTGACCGACTGTCCAAGCCGACGATCGAGTCCACATTCGTGAAACCTGTCATCGACCGGGTACTCGAAGCGGGATGGGGGCCTGTCAGTTACCGGCAGAATACCGAGCTCTACACGGAGGCCTGGCACTGGAATCCAAACGGCCAATGGAGTAGTCCGAAGGGTGACGGTTACTTCGTCGGTGATATAAATCCCACGGAGATGATTCGATACAGCTACGGGTATCCTTTGCCGCGACGCGGGGTCACACGCGATGATGGCACGGAAACGGTTGGATACTCCCGATTGACCGACGGCGACACCAACACATTTTGGAAAAGCAATCCGTATCTCAGCAAAGCATTCACCCGTGACGAAGCCGACAATCCGCAATGGATTTTTTTAGATCTTGCCAACGTGCAAAGTGTTGATGCGATTCGTATCGCGTGGGGCGAACCCTACGCACGACATTATGCGGTGCAGTTTTTTACCGGGGACGACCCCATCCGGGCGCCGAACAAGGGACTCTGGCAAAACTTTCCATTCGGCTTGATTGCAGACGGAAAAAGTGGGACGCTCACCATTCATCTCGCTTCCTCCCCGGTTGCCGTTCGCTGGATTCGTATCTGGATGACCGAATCGTCGAACACCTGCGACGCGGATGGCTCGTCCGATCGCCGGAATTGCGTCGGATACGCGATCCGAGAACTCTACGTTGGCAATCTTGGCGAGAAGGGCGAGTTTCACGACATTCTTCGTCACATCCCCGACCAGGATCAGACTCCGACTTACTGCTCGTCGGTGGATCCGTGGCATCAGCCATCCGATCTCGATCGCAGCGGCCGTTCGCAAGTTGGATTCGACTTGTTTTACACGGCCGGCTATACGCGCGGCTTGCCGGCCATGGTGCCGATCGCATTGATCTATAGCGTTCCGGAAGACGCGGCTGCTGAAATTGCATACCTCAAAAAGCGCAACTATCCGATTTCTTACGTGGAGATGGGGGAAGAACCAGACGGGCACTACATGCTGCCGGAGGATTACGCCGCGCTGTATTTGCAGTTTGCGGCAGCGATTCACAAGGTTGATCCAGCAATCAAGCTGGGCGGTCCGATCTTCACCGGTCAGAATAAGGATGTCGAAGTCTGGGCCGATGCACAGGGCCGAACCTCATGGACGGGGCGGTTCGTCGATTACTTGAAAGCCCACGGCAGGCTCGCCGATCTGGCCTTTTTCTCGTTCGAGCACTATCCCTATGATCCGTGCCGCTATCAGTGGGGCAGCCTGTACGACGAACCCGCTCTGGTGTCGAACATCCTGCAGGTTTGGCGCGACGATGGAGTTCCCGCCAATGTTCCCATGTTCATCACCGAGAGCAATATATCGTCGAACGCGTCTGAGGCGTCTGTGGACATTTTCGGCGCGTTGTGGCTGGCGGATTATGTCGGATCGTTTCTGACCGCTGGGGGCGACGCCATCTACTACTTCCACTACATACCTTTTGGCGTTCACCCGGGCTGTAACGGATCTCTGTCGACATTTGGGATGTTCGCAACCGATCAGAAAGGGCAGCCTACGCAGCCACTCTCGCAGTTCTACGCGAGCCAGTTGATTAATCTGGAATGGCTGAAGCCGGGCGGTGAAGTCCATGAACTTTACTCCGCACAAAGCGACATCCACGACAATGCGGGGCACACACTCGTGACTTCATACGCGGTTAAGCGTCCGGACGGGAAATGGTCTTTGCTGCTCATTAATAAGGACCAGGAAAACGCGCACAAAGTGAATGTGACCTTTCACAACGCCGACACAGGACGTGACTCCACGTTTGCTGGATCAGTCGATATGCTGACCTTTGGGCGGGATGAATATCGTTGGGATCCGCTGAAAAAAGAGGCGGAGTCCAGCGGCGTGCGTAAGAGCACGGTCGATGCCGCAGGCAAGTCGGTCGAACTTCCGGCAGCGTCAATGGTGGTACTGAGGGGAGCGCTCGGGGGCGAGAAGAAATAATCGCGAACAAGCGAAGTGTAGCGATCTTTTCGACTGCACTGATGGTGAACGATTTCATACGGTCCATTCGGAGGGCTTTCGCCCTCCTCAGGATGACATCGATATTAAGTTTTTTGCGCGCTATTGCGGTTGCCGCTTGCCCGAGATGTCATCCTGAGCGGCGAAGCCGGTGCGAAGGACCCTACGTAGGCGGATAGTTTTGGTGGCGCGGAAGGGATTTGCAAATGATGCATGCAGACTAGCGATCTTTTCGACGGCATCGATGGTGAACGATTTCGTACGGTCGCTTCGGAGGGCTTTCGCTCTCCTCAGGATGACATCGATATTAAGGGCGCGACTTGAAACCGCGCTCTTTCAAAACAGCATCGCGGGCAGCGTTTTTCGCAAGTCAGCTAGGCGGCCAGGCGATCGCCGCTCGCGCCGTTCCCATTCGAACTCCCGGTCAAGCCCTGACGGAGTTGCTCCGAATTCGCCAGCCGCTTCCTTGATCTGCTCGGCATATTCATACCCTTGTTTTGGCAAGAATCCTCCAAACTTGCCGAGCAACTCGCGAGTGTTGTCCTCAATGACCATGATGGAGGAACGGGCTTGATGATCGAGGGCGGAGGTGAGTCGGCTTAGCTCCGAATCCCGGGTCACGAAAAGCCGGTTGCTGTGGGCAACTTTCCTCTCGAGCCAATCTCCGTAATAGAAGATAAAGCCAAGCACGCATGCGGTCAGCAGCAGCAGACAGGCATTGGCGATTATCGACTCCGAGAACGCCCCGCTTAAAGCATCGTTCTTGGCTTTTTCAAAGCCGGCAAACCGACTGCTCTCCATTGAAGATAGCGAAGCCAGGAGGCTGCGAGCGCGGTCCATGTATTCCTTGCCTTCATTGGTGTTCACGAGAACGAAAGCGCGATGCCGATATCCTTTTTGCCGGAAGGTGATGGTGCGTTCCATTTCAGACTGCTTCGAAGCCGCCAAGGTTTCCAGTTGCGCTTCCGCAGACTGTTCCTCCTCCGGCCGTTCAGAGAAAGCGGCGCGAAGATTGGCGAACTCGGCGCCAATCTTGCTTTTCGCGTCCATGTACGGCTGCAGGTATGACTCGTCCCCGGTCAACAGATATCCCCGCTGCCCAGTTTCCATGTCAGTCAAAGCCTGGGCGACAGCGGCAATGTGAGCCACCACGGCCGGCCCCTCGGCAACCATGGCCGAAGTTTTTTCAACCCGCCTCAGGTGGCTTATCGCCAGATATGCATTCACCGCCGTGAATGCGAGTAGAGCAACCGCCGCTATGCGCAGGGCAGCCTTCCGGATCATTTTGTTTTTGCCTTCCTTGTCAGGAATGAGTCCTATCGTAGCGCAGTTAGGCAAAAAATCACTGCATTATCGTGGTTCGAGGGCCCATCGGAGATAATGCCGTCATGTTCAAGGCTCGGATTGGCGGGGAGATCGTGGCGGAGTTTCTCCCTCCTTTGCAGAAACGGAAGATACAAAGGCTCATCATTTTGTGCGATGGAATGCCTTCGATCCCCCGCAAGCAGCCGCTGGTGGAGTTTCTGTCCAGGAAGGGATTCTGGGTCATTTATCCACGCTATCGCGGGGCGTGGGAGAGCGGTGGGCAGTTCCTAGAACGGTCTCCGCACGAAGACATTCGTGATGTGCTGGATGAGCTGCCGAAAGGGCTGCAAGACATTGCATTCGGACGGCGGTTTCGGCCTTCACCCGATCAGATTTTCGTCATTGGCGGAAGCTTCGGAGGGGCCGCGGCGATTCTGGCGTCTCTCGATTCGCGAGTCGCGCGGGTGATTGCGAGCTGCCCGGTGATCGATTGGGCGATTCTGAAGCACGCGGAGAAGGCCGAGACATCGCGGCGGAACTATGCGGAATATATCCGCGAAGCGTTCGGCAATGCCTACCGGCTGTCGGATGCGAATTGGAACAGACTTCGCTGCGGCACTTTTTACAGCCCTTGGCACCACCGGGATGAGATCGCGGGTTCGAAGGTCATGATCTTTCATGCCAAGGACGATCCGCATGTGCCCTACAAGATCAGTGCGAAATTTGCGACGAAGACAGGCGCGACCTTTAAGTCGCTCAATCGAGGCGGGCATGTGAGTACGCAATACATCATTCAGAAGTATTGGCCGTCGATCAAGAGGTTTTTCGATACTGCGGGCAGCTAGACGCCTGAATCGAGGTGCCTGACTCGTTCATCGAAAGATGAGCAGGAGTCGACAAAGATGGACACCTTGAGGAAGATCGAAGAGCAGGTTTCGCAGTGGCCAGGAATTGCGGTTCATCCCCATCGTTTCGGTGGACGCGAATTTGGGCTGGGAAGCGCTGAGGTTGGGCACATGCATGAGGGCGGGATCGTCGATATTCCGTTTCCGCGGGCGGTTCGGGATGCTTTGCTGGATGAAGGTCTGGCGGAAGAACATCACTGGGTCCCGAACTCTGGATGGACTACCTTTCGCGTCCGCAGCGAAGAGGACGTCAAACATGCTTTGTGGTTGCTGCGGCTTTCCTACCTTCGTTACGCACTGAAGACGGCGAGCGATCCGCGAGGATGGATCGAGAAGGAGAGTGCGGCGCTGAGTTTGAGCCCGCGATTCAAGTCTCTGCTCGAGCAATTGTTTCCTAAACATTCGAGAAATGTGGAGCGCGTCGCTATCTAGCGCTTCGTATTTTTCGCAGACGCTTCCGCGATTCCGCCCTGGAACAATCGCGTTCGTAGCGGCAGTTCATCGCAAGCGCTTCCAACTGTCCGATTCACGACATGAGCCTTAGTAATCTTCCTGCGGACTGCTGGTGCGCTATTCTGATCGCCTGCTGACGCTATTTTATTTCCATGACGATTTCTTTTGAATTTCTGCTTTCCTGGATTGCGCTTCACTGGCGAGTCGCAGTGACCGTTGTCCTGGTGCTGGCTGCACCGCTAGTGGTTCGCGGTCTTGAGAGCGAGAAGACCCGCAACGCGCGCGCCAAGCGCAAACAGGCTCAGCAACTGCGCGCACTTGCGGACAAAATCGTGAGCCACGCGAAGATTGTTCATCAACGGTTTCCGACCGGCGACGTGATCGTTAGCGAGGCAGATCTTGCCGAGCAATTTCGTAATTCTTCCGACGCCGTGACGACTGCGCTTAACTTGCTGTTGGACGAACAGAAAGTCCAGCGGGCCCCGTTGAATGGATATTGGAAGCTGAACGCGAAAGAGCCATCCCAAGCCTGAGCGAACTGGCAGCGGCAGAGCCTTTCGTCTTCAAGCTATTTCGATCCGGAATGTCATCGTGCTGTCGGAACGACTGGGGCAGTTCAGATTCTCAAGAAAATCTTCCGGCGGTACATCCAGAACAAAACCAGCCAGAAGGACAGGATGACCAAGAAACCGTGAAGCACCGGCTCGAAAGTCGGTCCTGAAATCGCCGAGATCAGGTTACCGAAATGGCGTTCGAGAGCGTCGCTGAAGAATGCGGACATGGTCCAACTCATTACGTAGACAGCAATCGAATTCATACCGATCACTACCAGCGGGAAAGCCCAGCGTTGGCGGCCCTTCCAGTCCATCAACGCGTAAAATCCCGCGAGGATCAGGAATACCCATCCTCCGCTGTAGAGCGTGTACGATGACGTCCACACTCTCTTCACGATGGGGCAGATTCCGAGCCACTGGAAGACGAGTCCGAGCAGCAACAGAGCAGCGCCTGCAACGACGAGTCCTTGCAGTTTCCTTTCTTTCGTTCCTTTGGCCTTGAGCCACTCTCCCGCCAGGAGGCCGAGGATCATGGTCCCAAGGGTTGGAATGAAACTCAGCGTAGACCAGCCGCCTTCATTGAAAACGAAGGGGGACTCACGCGGAAACAGGTTCAAGAACCAGACATCGAAAGCCCACGACAGGTTGGAATTCTTGTTCCAATGCGAAAGAAATCCGGTGTAGAGGTGATGCCAGTCTTGAGGTACGCCAACGCGCGCATAGTCGAACTGAGGTCCCGGCGCCGGATATAGAGCGAATGCCGCCCAGAAAAAAATCAGAATCAGCACCAGCGTCACCACCTGCGTGCGTACGCGGGTGAATCCAAGAAGAAACAAAAAGACGTATCCGAGGCCGATCTGGGTCAGCGTGTCTTCGAAAGTGAAGTAGGTGTGATCGGACCTGAGAGAGCGAAGAAATATTCCAAGGAAAATAAGAATCAGGGCACGACGAATTGCATGGCCCAGCATCGGTCCGAAGGTTTGTCCCTTCAGTTTCCGGCTTGCGATCGAAAACGGGAGGGCCGCTCCTACCAAAAAGGAGAAGGCGGGTTGTATCAGGTCATGCAGTGAGCAGCCCTGCCACTCCACATGTTGAGTGTTGAACGCGATAACGGCCCAGATGGCGCTGTGCGGAAAGGCTTGCGCAACCTCAGGCAGGCGCATGTGCTCGCCCAGCATCAGCGCCATCACCAGGCCGCGGAAACCGTCGAGCGAGCCAAGTCGGACGGCACGCTCGGGCTTGGATTCAGATCGCGCCGCTGCCGCGTCTTCGACGGGATTTTCAAGCTGAGCAGTTTCGGTCAAGGTCTGGCTCCTGAGTGTCACCGCCTGAAATGCCGCTTCTATACTGCAAAGCCGGCAGAGTCCGGACGCACATTCCACTTGCCGCGAGTGAAATCCGGGAACTTCTGCGATGAGCCATTCTGCGCCACAGACTTTTCGCTCAACGGAGTGGGACAGCTCCACGCAGCGGCGTCGTAAACGTCGATGTCGGGTACAAGACCACGTTTAAGGCAATCCATCAGCCGATAGTTCATGACGTAGTCCATTCCGCCGTGCCCGCCCATTTTGCGGGCGAGTTCTCCGGTTGTTTTCCACAAAGGATGCTCGTACTTGTCTTTGAATGCGTCGAGTGTCTCCCAATCTTCTTTCTTCGGACCGTCCACAAACACACGCGCGGGATAATCGGCGAACGCCCCCTTCGTCCCCTCAATCAAGTTGAGCCGGCTGTAAGGGCGCGGATTGACGACATCGTGCTGCAAGAGAATAGTGCGGCCTTTGATGGTCTTGATGATGCTCGTGTTCATGTCACCGCAGACGTATTTCTCGGCCCGCTTGGGATCGCCATCGGGAAAAGTTGCCTTCACGTATGCACTCAATGAGGCCTCTCGAGAGCTCACAGAGACCATATAGTCGAAGCGGTCGCCACGATGGATGTCCATGTAGTGTGCAACCGGGCCTAGGCCATGCGTCGGATAGAGATTGCCGTCGCGCTTCATGTGCGGGACGCGACGCCACAAGCCCTCCCCTTCACTCGAAGTCAAAATTCCGCGCAAGTCGTGAAGGTAGGCTGCCTCGCCATGTGTAATTTCGCCGAAGACGCCATCCCGCACCATACCAAGGACCATCATTTCGGTCGCGCCATAACAGCAGTTTTCGAGGATCACGCAATGCTTGCGCGTCGACTCAGAGGTGTTGACCAGTATCCCAGCACTCGTCGAGAGTTGAACAGGCCGGGACTTCGACGGCGGCATGCTTTCCGTTTTTCATGGCGCTGACCGCCATCGGGACGTGCCAGTTCCACGGAGTCGCGACATAGACGATGTCGAGATCAAGCTTGGTCAGATTTTCAAAATCCCGCTCGCCCTTGCTGAATCCGGTGGGCTCCGGCTGTCCCGCCGCCGTAACTGCCTTCTGCGCTTTAGCAACTTTTTCCGGCACGAGATCGCAGATCGCCTTGACCTCTACCTTTTCGACTGCCAGCAAATCTTCGAGCAGGCTGGACCCGCGTCCGCCGACTCCGATGATCCCGAGGCGCACACGTTCATGAGCTTCGAAAGGAACACCGATCATCGTCGCGTTGTCGGATTTGGGCGCGTTGATAGTGATGTCGCGGCCCAGCATGTCAGACGCGATGAGCAGTCCAGCACCGCCGACAGCGGTGCTCTTCACGAAATTTCGTCGCGAAATATCTTTGGGTCTGTTGTCCATGGGTCTCCCTGGTGGCCATCGGCGGTCGCACTCACGCCGATGGACTGTAATCCTACAGTTTTTCGTGGAAAATGGTTACTCGGTATGCGGAGTCGTGCAGGGTGATGGATTTTGAGACTCTCAGAACAAGGTACCGAGCGCGGGCATGAGCAGCGCACGGTCCGGACAAGGCGGCGACTCACGAATCGCCACTTTTCGGCATGCGATGCTTGGGCTGAGGCTCGAATTTACTTTCGCGAAACGACGACAACCATGAACGTTCCGGGTTTGGCTGCGGGGCGGCCTGATGCACCCGGTTTCTGCTCTTCGAATTCAGCCGTTGGCAGGTAGATCTTGTGAGCGGCTGCGTCCACATCCATCGTCCTTGCTCCGACCACAGTGGTTACGGTTTGTAAGACGTCCAGCTTGCCTGAGGAATTTTCTCCGACAACGACGAGTTCGCCGTCCCGGCAACTGGCAAAGGCATGCTGGCCGTCGAACCTGGTGGCATCGACTCCTGCGCCGATCGGTAAATCCGCAAGCACTCTACCGTCGTCGGTACTCATCACGATCATTTTTTGCGGATTCCGGCATCCCACAAAAAGCCTGTGCTTCTTGGTGTCGATGGACATTCCAACGGGAGCGCCACCGGGAGCAACGGCCCAGTGCGCCAGAACCTTTCGCGCCTTGATATCGACAACTGCGACTTCATTCTTGTCTTCGAGGTTTACGTACACTTTGCCAGCGCTATCGGATGCGAGGAATTCGGGCTTGCCACCCAGTTCGATGGGCGGGTCCATCTTGCCGGTCTTTGGGTCCAAATCCGGCTTGAGCGACATCAGAACACCGTCGTCACCAGACACGACCAGGACGAGTCCGCTGGCGGGATCGAAAATGATGCCGTCGGCATCCGGTTGCGCAGCGATCGTTCCCAGTACAGCATTGGTCTTGAGATCGAAAATTACGACCGCGCCGCTGCCATCGCTGATGAACCCTCGTCCGGAGCCGGGAACGAGCGCGACTCCGTGATTGTGTTTCTGGCCGGGGATGTCCGCCACGGTTTTCCCCGACTCAGTATCGATGATCATCGTGTGCGTGCTTCTTGGAACGTACAAGCGATGTGAATCCGGATCCACCGTCATGTAGTCCCAGCCGCCCTCGCCGCCAACGTGCAGCGTCTTTTCCACGGCCCAAGTATTCTGGGCCGATGCACGGGCGGTAAAGCCGAGAGAGAGAAGTGCCAACATCCACACGATCCTGCATGCGGGAAATCGTTTTTCAACGAACATTCGATCCTCCGAAGCGTTAGGCAAAACGGTCAAAGCGCTGGTCCCTTTTTCCTCTGGCAAAGGCAGGTCTCATTCCTCATGATCAAGCGGCTTTCCTTCGGGACCGACCTGGAGTTCCGACTTCTTGCCGTTGCTCAGTACTTTCGCTTCGTATGCCACGAGCTTACCCTTCTTGGTCAAGCTCTCTACTCCCAGAATCTTGTCTTTTCCGGCCAAAGTCTGCAGGCCGTCCTTCACTGATGGTGGAAGGGAGTCAAAGGCGATCTGCTCCTCGATCTCGACCACAGTGCCAGTTTCGTCCATCAACACATCCTTGGCGTGGCCATTCGTCAACAGCTCGGCCTCATAGAATGTCTGCCCTTTTTCTTTTTCCTCGGAGAAGCCCCGAATGGTTGCGCCCTGACTCTGTTCGACAACTGCCTTCTCAACGGCAGGTGGCAATGCTGAGCGCTTGATCTTCTTTTCGTGGTCCTGGGCCTGCGCAAGGATGGTGAGACACATGGCCGCAGCCGTTGCGATTGTGATTATGCGTAAAATTTTCATGGGAACTCCTCGGGTGGACGCTACGCTTCCAAACTGAAGGAAACCTGAAAAGATCGGGGAGTTTTACTTCTGGTAATCGAATATCTCGGGCATGAATGGATACAGATGAGAGCGCAGCCGCCGCTGCCATGACGGGACATCGATCTGTGCCTTCCATGGCCGGCTGGAGTTGGGGTGGGCAATCCAACGCGAAAATTCAACAAATGCGATATTCTAATGGCATGGACCATCTTGAAGTTCTTCGCGAAAAGGTTACTCGGCTCAGGTCGGAAATCGCCGACATCCAGCGGTTGAATGAAGTGTATCGGCTTCAAGGGACGAATAAGACCGAGGCCCAAATCGCTCACGGCCAGCGCCTGGAACGGTTGCAGCAGATCCAGGAGGAACTGTTCCAACTCTCCAACCTGAGTCAAAAAGTGGTGTCAGTCGAACAAATGAAAGAAAGGCATCGCTCCCGGCTACATCTCGTCAAACGGGCTTCCTAGTCAGGGGACTTCCCTCGGATTGAAGTTCAGGGCAGAGGAAACGAATCGGGCAAACGAGACTATGACAAATTGGTCTCTATTGTCCGTTTTTTTGTGGGGGAAACTTCGATGTGGCTCCAGATGATGGGCGAGGAAGCCTTTAGGTAAGCCGCCCGTTGCCTTTCGGACATGGCCAAAAGCTGTTTGGACAAGACTTCGCTATCGCACCCGGAATCTGTGACGGAAGTGGCCGTGCGAACGCCCTCTAGAGGCCAGCCCGAAATTGGGTTGAACAGATGGCTGAAGAGTCTATCCCCAACTCTAAATTGCTTTTCGTTCGTGCCGGAGGTTGCAAGCGACTGCCCCGCCTTCATCACAAATGCAAGCACGGATTCCGACGGGTCTTCAGGATCGATCACACTAATCGGCCAGGAATTTATCGAGTCGCGGGTGTGGCGAAGGGAGCCGCAGTTGTCGACAGAATCCGCAGAGACAGACGTTGAAATCGAACTCCCACCAAGATTGACCAGAGTCGCGAGCATTCCGCATTCCCGCATCAGTTGAGCGGCGCGTTGCGCTGCATATCCCTTAGCAAGGCCGCCAAAATCAAGCGACATTCCGCGATGGCGAAATCGAATCGTCCTATTCTTGGGTTCAAGAATCAGCTTGTGAGCGCCGACCAATTTCATGGCCTCCGAAAGCTCACCCGAGGACGGTATTCGTGGCTCATCCGCCCGGAAACCCCAAACGTTTGAGAGAGGGCCAACAGTAGGGTCGAAGGCTCCGTTTGAGTTTTTCGCTGCCCTGACGGCATATCGGGTTAGATCAAAAAACTCCTGCGAGACTTGAACTGTTTTGCCGCGATTTTCGCGGTTGGCGAGACTAAGTTCGCTATCGTCGCGGTAAGCGCTAAACATCTGTTCAAGCCGTTCGATTTCCGCAAACCCTGCGTTGAATGCCCGCTGAGTGACTGGCGAAGAGCGACTCCAGGCGCGAATTTCGCAGACGGTGCCCATACGAAATCGCCTTTGCCGATAGAGACCGATCGTCCCTCGTTCGTCGCAGAGTGTCGTCAATGGCAACGGGTAGGATGGCATAACCAATTGGCCGGATTGCCTGGGAGCATTCCGGCTTTCGCGTGGATAGAAGGCGTCCAGAAGCAAAAGGGCGCGTTTTGCTCCGCGGGCGATAGCCTTTGAACTCAGTGTCGCGCCCGTGTAGTTGATGATGTCTTCATCGACGCGAATCGAGTTGCGCAGAGATTTTCCGTGAAATTGATTGAGGAATCTTTTTTCCTTGACCTCCCAACCTCGATTTTCGCGAAAGACCATGATTGCGACGTCGGTGATTTTTCCATCGGCGCTCATTCCCACCATGAACGTGATGGGTTCGCTCTTACCGATTTCATTCAGGACGACAGCAAATTCGTTGGGATGGCCCGATTGCTCATTGACAAAAAAAGTGTAGGAGCCCTCTCGAAACTGGAGACCGCTGGCCTGTTGCAACTGGCCGCGCTTGGCGGCGTCAAGCGTCTGTTGCTCCCGCTTTACATTGGCGTTTTTGCCGAAGACGACAGCGAGAGCTTGCGACTCATTGAGGTAAGTTTCGGCCGAAGCGGGCCATGCACCCGATACAGCAACTACGGCGGGTAACGCCATCCACATCGCGCGACGCGAATTCATAGAGTCTCAAAAATGCTAACAAACCTGACGGTCAATCGTAGTCCTCGTTCAAGGATCGCAGAAAAGCGGCCAGTGCGGCTTCGTCCTGGGCATCAATGGAAATGCCCGCGATGTGAGAATCTGCATTGCGCAATTCGCCATTCTGCGCCAACAGCGCTGTGTGACGGTAGAAGTCCAATACCTTCTCGATGCTGTCCATTCGTCCCGTGTGCAGATATGGCTGAGACTGACCTAGATCGCGGAGAGTTGGCGTCTTGAAACGGCCGATGGTCAGAGGGAGAACCTGCTCCGGATTGCAGGGCGTCCCGGACACCCACATGATCGCCTGCAAACGCGCCTGTGGCGCGGGAAAATCAGAGTTGGCGTACACGTTCCATAAGCCCAAGTCTGTCAGGCTTTGGTCAGTGGCCAGTGCGGGAGAACGGAACCGTCCGTTCTCATTGGGGTGAATGGGGGTTGGCGGCAAGTACTGGTCCGGATTTCCCTGGCGTTCGTTGAAGTCCGGAAGTGTGAGGTGCGCGAAAGTGCCGTCTCCATGCAGCGCGTCATACTCCTCCTGGGTTGCCTCAGTATTGTGGAACTGGAAGTCGGTGAAGTTGGGAGCGACGTGACAGGGGGAACAATTCCCGATGTGCTTGGCTTGAGCGATTGGGATTTGGGGAGCTGATACTCGCGTCGTCGTCCCACAAGCAAGCAGGAAACAGCAAAGTGCACAGGCCGTGGCGACGGCGCCAATGAGATGGCGGCGCCGACGATAGCCGGCCCAGCCAACGAAGACCAATCCGATTCCAGGCAGAAGAGCGGCCGGCCAGAACACTGATCGCGGGCTGACACGCAACGCTGCAGGCTCCGTCGCCTGACGGAGAAAGAGTTTCAAACCTTGTAGCTCGATCGCACCAATTTCATACTTTTGATCATGGGTCTCAAACGCCCCGTCGCCGGCTGTCACATACTGGAGGGTTTGGAGCGCCTCGACGGCGTCGGCCAACCGTAACGAATAGGCCGCTTCGGTCTCGCCCGGGGCCGGCGCGGCGGGAAGGCTGTTTTTCAGCAAGAATTTGTCGTATGGAGAGCCATCGTGAATTCCATCGAGATTGCGGGAGTACGTGAGGCTAAAGACGTAGGCCGCGATAAGCTTGTCGACCGAGCCCAGCACTTGTTCATCGGAGCTTCCGGTTACATCAATCCGATACTGGGAAGGAAGTCGAAGATCAAGGGGAATCTCTGGCGCTGTGCCGAGCAAAAGCTTTGCATAGCTAAGCTGTGCATAGTCGCGCGCCAGGTCCCCGAGACCATCGTCTTCTCGAACCACTCGCGCGATGTGCGCTTCGGCCGCGGAATATTCCTGCGGCAACCATCCAAAGTTGCGGCCGGTGAGCGTGCTGTTAACCAAGTCTTCCAAGGTCGCGAACTGACCATCGCCGTGCAGTAGAAGTCCCACCGACCGGGAAATATTTGAGTCCACCATATTCAGAGAGTTGCGGGGAGCGGTGAGCTGATTGTTCGCACGGCTTGGAATCGGGGTCCGCGCCACAAGTCCGCATAGGTACGATTTCCTCCGCCGTCGGCATCTCCCAATTCATCAACAAAATGGCAGGAGCGGCAATTCATGGATTTTCCGGCAAATGGTCCAAGAACTTTGCCACCCGCCATTTGCACATAGTCGACCGTGGGATCGCCCTGGTGAGCGGTTGGTTCACGCTGTTCCCACTCAACTGAGTAGCGAAGTATTGGGCAAAGCGGGTCTGAAGGAAGAGGCGCTCGCCGATCGTAACTTCGGGCGGGTCAGGCGGCGCGACTGCGCTCGGCAAGCCCGCGGAAATGAGAAGCGAACGAGCTTGAGCATGTGCCAGCCGGTGCTGTATCCGCGATGAAGTCTGGGCCATCAAGGGGATCTGCACAAAAAAGAGTCCCGCGATGACAGCCCCTACCTTCAGCCGGTGCGACCGGGGCAAAGTCGAAACTTTGCCACGGCTAGAACACATACGCTACGCTCCCCGTGAATCCGTTCTTTCCGTAATCCAGGTGAGGTGTCGGATTGTTGCCGAAATCTGCTCCGCCAATGGCGCCTGCGACATTGGGCACGGGGCCAAGTGTGTGGTTGAGCACATAGTTAAGTTTGAAGATGACAAACGGAGACGGCGCGATATTGAAGCCCAGCGTTGTACGTTCCTGATTCAGATAGAAGTTGGATAGCGTGCGGTCACGCCGGGCGGTTTCCACGCGGACCACGGGCATGATGTAGGAACCCTCATCGAATTTCTCGCGGTTTCCAAATATCCCTCGGAAAAACTTGTATCCGCTTTCAACATAAAAACCATCCTGACCGGGCGTGGTCTGAGCGACGTATTCAGAGAGCGCAGCTACCGAGAGGGGATCGTTTGGATTCGCAACCGGAGGAGCCGGACTTTGCCTCAGAATTCCCGCGCCCACAATGTTGGATCTCCCATATTCACCATTCAGGACAAATGGGCCGTGTTGATACGACGCATCGAGAAAGACTATTGTTGCCGATTTCGGCGGATCGCCCTGATTGGTGAAGGTCCCCCCATATCCGGAAACGCCAAACTCCAATCCCAGGATTGGAGAAAATCCAATGCGGCCCGCGACTGCCTTGCTGTTTCGCGTGGCCTGAAAGGCGATCAGCCCGGGCTCGGCAGCGGAGGATTGTCCCAGCAAGCGAGAGAACGGAGTTGCTTCGCCATCCGCGTTCGCCGCCTGAAATCCGTTGACCAAGTTGGCCTCGTACGACATCTTCATCTCGCGTGGCAGGCGGAAGACGCCGCGCACGCCAATACCGGCGTCCCGATAAGCTGTGGGCACGATGAATTGATTGATAAGGGGGCGGAGCGTGGTGATGTTCAGATTCGAATCATGATACGTATTGAAGCGTCCTATAGGAGGGACGATGATGCCGGCTCGAAAATCAAATTCTGGCCGCGCTCGCCAACTGATGAACGCTTGTTCAACGTCAATTTCGCTGGTCCCAAGCTCATATTCAATTTCCGAATTGAACGTGATGTTCTGCTTCTGCGATAGAACGGCCGCCACTCCCAATACGAATCGAGTGCTTTGAAAGGTCGAGGTACCTCCGCCATCGGCGCGCTCGGAGAGTGACGGCGTCCGGAATTGGAAATCGCCGTAGCCCCCTATGACAACGCGATCAGTTTTCAAGAGATTTCCGGCGCCAGATAAGTCGCCTCCTTCCGCTTTCGTAGCGAGAGCGATCTGGGGATCCGTGGGACGCCCGGTGTATTGAGGGCGGCCCTTCAATGTGTACTGATCGCCCTGGTCCTGCACGATCTTATTCGCGGTAGCTGCCGGCGCTTTCTCGGTAGTGGGTTGCTCCTGCGCAACAGGTGCTTGCTGCGCACCAGGATGGGCCTCCAACAAGGCGTGCACGCGGCGGAGATCCTCCTGCAAATCGCTCACCTGATTTTTGAGTTTTTGGATTTCAACGTCGCGACTTTCATCTTTTTGATTTGTTGCCGGGGGCGTATCTTGTGCAACCAGCGGTGACGCTATGACGATTCCGGCCAGGAGTATTGCAAAGAAAATCCGTAGGCAGAACGCGGGAATTGTTGCGAGAAATTTGTGATAAAAAGCGTGATCGCTTATTGATACACTTTGACTATTGCAATTGCGTGAGGGCATCGTATCTCCATGTGATTGCGAATGGCCTCCGCCGTTGCCGCGGCGGGGGCTCTATTCGTTGATTTGGTTAATCCTGGTTATTCGTCGTCCAGCGGTGGTCCCTTCATTCCGATTGTCTTGATTGCCGAGGCGATCTCCTTCCGGAGAAATACATGATCAATCCGGTCAGCAGCATGATCATCCATGCCAGCGTCAACAGATCCAGCACCAGCAAACCGAAAGCGCCATACATGCGGCCGGAATGCAAATCCGCTACTACGATATCCGCGCGAACGCTATCGCCTGCATCGTCGGGCCTGTATCGCGAAGGCAGAATTTTGCGAGTCACTGAGTGCTCATCCAGATGAAGCAAATCCCGGTGCTGCAACAGAAATCCCGTGCTGATGAGCACAATCAAGTTGAACGCCGAAATCACTCCCAACAATGCGTGCATTCGCCGGGTCCAATACCGGCGAGAAAAGCGTGTCGTCGATGAGTTATCTAACAGCGGCGGCCGCCTCTGAGACGAGTTTGAGCCCATGCCGACAACATTGGAGTCAGTTGTAGACTCTGAAGCTGAGCCGTCCAGCTTTGTCCCCTCGCGATCGTTTCGAATCTCTAGTTCCAACCGTTTCATGGAAAAAGGAACCAATCCTCGCCTGACTTCTGCACTTTGTTGCAATATGCGGTGGTTTCTTACGGGCCTGACTGAGGACTTCCGAGAAGCCCCTGCCTTTTGTGCGCCGGAGTCCAGTTGCAACACAGTTGCAACTGGAACACATAAAAAATTGTGAAATTGAATTTCAATTTCAATTTCACTTCAATGAATCTACGACAAATTGAGTCGGACATCAAGGCGTCCGGGGCAGACTTCGAATATTTCGTTGCAAGTTACTTGCAACAGTTTGCGACGTTTACAACAAGTCCAACGAGAGTTCATCGCGCAGGGATTCGACCGAGCCGGTGTCTCGGGCGGCAAGCCATTTGCGAATCGTTGCGTCCTGGGCGACGAGTGGTCTGAGAAACCATCGTCGAGAGTTCGCACAGACTCGCGCACCATCAATCGAGTCGACTGCGCTAGACTGGCGTGAGAGAAATTGAGATGTCATCCCTACCCGCAAGGAAACACGCTGGTCCACCGGGCGATCGCCCACCCATACCGGAACCGTCATTCGCCGAACGCGCGCGCACTTTGCTGCACCTCGGGCGGACCGGCAGCCTGTCAACGCATTCGCTGAAGCAGCCTGGATTTCCATTCGGGTCGGTAATGCCATACGGACTGGATGACAAGGGGCGTCCCGTCTTTCTGATTAGTACGATGGCCATGCATACCCAGAACCTGCGGGCAGATCGGCGTGCCTCTCTGCTGGTCACGCAATCCGAATCCGGTGGTGATGTGCTGGGGGCCTCGCGCGTCACTCTGATCGGAGACGTTTTGCCGGTGGACGCTGCGGAGATTCCGCAGGCACGGACGCTCTATCTCGCAAGTTATGAAAACAGTAAGTACTGGGTAGACTTTGAGGATTTTTCTTTCTACCGCATGAACGTGGTGGATATTTATTATGTGGGCGGCTTTGGCGTCATGGGTTGGGTTCCTGCCGCGGAGTATGGCCACGCACTACCCGACCCTTTGGTCGACGCTGCCGCTGGAATATTGCAGCACATGAATGCTGACCACAAGGATGCGCTCGTCGTTCTTGCGCGTGTGTTCGCGGACCTCGAGGCGCAAGGGGTGGAAATGACGTCAGTCGATCGCCTGGGTTTTCATGTGCGCGCGAAGACCCAAGATGGCATCCGTGGCGCTCGTATTGCGTTCCCGAGAGAGGTGAAGGATGCAATGGAAACGAGGAGGGTGCTGGTCGAGATGGTTCAGCAGACACGTAAGGCCTAGCGATTCATAGAGAAGTGCTGCGCGCCTCACAGGATTTCACCTTCTGCTCTTACAAAAAACAAGCGCCTCATCCAAGAGCACAGCGGTTAGAGTCTGCGCCCGGGTTCTGCCCGGTTATCTCCTATTTTAGTGAGTTCTGAAAGTTTCGTAAGTCAAGGCGCTGGCCCGCTCATGCAAGATCGCGCGCCGGCGTTAAGAGCTCGCCTATCTTGCTCTCCGCTATTTCGTTGCCACGGAATACGACACAACCGCGGCCCTGCAAGCTCAAGAACAGAGGATAGAAAGATTCGCTCATGGCTCGTCCTTCATTGGCGCAGAATGCCTTTCGCGCTTGTGGCGCAAAATCTCCGCGCTCTGTTCCGCGGCTTCTTGCACAAGGAAGCCCATCTTCGGACGGGTGCATTCTAAGTCGACATTCAGCCCGCGACCACGCAGTTCCTCAGAGGTTAGTGGCCCGATGGAGGCAATGACAACTTCCGCCAGCGCTTTTTGCAGTCCTACATGTTTGCCGGCATCTTCCGCGACCTGGAAGAGGTGGCGTATCTGAACGGAAGACGCAACCAGCAGAACGTGAACTTCCCTGTTGATAATCGCGTGGATGGCTTGCTGGAGGGGACCGAGATCCTCGGGCAGTGCCCATTGATAAACGTTAACAGCAGTTAAGATTGCACCGCGCTGTGTCAATCCCGCTGACAATTCTGGATTGGTCACTCCGTATTCCTGTACCGCTACGCGGTGTCCCGCAACGGGGAACGTTTCTTTGTTCTGGTCTAGGATCGCGAGCAGATCGCGCCACGTGTTCGGCTCCGGGACAGGAAGGCTGACCCGTACACCCAGTTCGCGAAGGGCCGCGGTAGGTTTAGGGCCACGAGCGACGACAACCACTTCGTTCAAATACCGGGACAGTTCCTCGCGCGAACATGCGCTTTCAACGGCCGAAGCCAATGCCTTGACTCCAACACCGGTCGTGAAGATCACCATGTCCATTTGGCCGGCAGCGAGCTTTCGGGCAAATTCCAAGGCTTCCGCATTCGACTCCAGGGGAACTTCTCGCAGCGATGGCACTACGATCGCTACGCCGCCGAGATTTGTGATCAGCTTGGCGATCTCGCGGGCGCGCCGGCTTTCCAGCGCCAGAACACAGAGCCCGCCGAAAGTTCCACTCGTCATGGCCGCGACTCTCTTCTTGTTGATCTGAGGAACAGACGTTTGTCTCGAGAAGACACAAGCTGTCCGTTGGAGTCCTTTCGGATAATGGCCGGGTTCACGCGCCTCACGCGTGGCCATCATACAGACTCGCGCTGACGCTGAGCCAAGGTTTAATATTCCGCTCGTGTCAGCGTTCCATCTCAATCGTCAGTCCTGCTGCTGTACTCGTTAACGCGGCACAGCAGTTGCGGGCGCGAGCGCCACCCGGTTCTCTAGCGAATTGGCCACGTTCTCAGCCGCGCCGTAGCGTGCCGCAGGCTGCTTCTCGCGGTAGGTCGCATACAAGGCCAGGCCGGTGAAGAGGGCTCCGGAAACGATGTTGCCAAGTGTAACGGGCAGTTGATTCCAAAGCAGCCAGTCTTTGATTGACACTGGAGCGCCAAACATCATTCCGGCCGGCACCACAAACAGGTTGACGATCGAGTGCTCGAAGCCTAGGGCAAAGAACGTCATGATCGGCAGCCACAGGGCGACAATCTTTCCCGCCGTGAAGCGGGAGACCAGCGCCAACAAAGCACCGATCGTAACCATCCAGTTGCAGAGAATTCCCTTGGTCAGCGCCGATGCCCAACCGCTTGCACCGAGCACTGCGTAGCCCAGCGTCTTCTTCTGCGCCGCCGCCTTGAGAAGATCCCCGACAGCCCCGCTACCGGTGGCTCCGAAGTTGGTCACGGTCCAGTAGAAGAGCAGCGCGTAAAACAGACTGCCCAGCAGATTTCCGAAGTACACCCAGCCCCAATTTCTCAGAAGCTGCCCAAGCGACACCTCGCCTGCAGCTAACCCTGCGGGCAGCAACGCAAAATTACCCGTCGCGAGTTCCAGCCCCAGCAACACGAGCATGACGAATCCAACGGGAAATAGAATCGCGCCCACAATTGCGGGCAGCCCTTGAGAGGTAACGATTACCGCCAGGGAGGTGGCAAAACCGAGAAACACACCTGAAAGGGCACCCCGAATCAGCATGTCCGTGACGCTCAGTGAGGCTTTCTTCCGGGCTACGAGGATTGCTTCCTGCACGAGTTCTTTCGGATTGATGTAGTCCATAGAACACTCCGTTCTTTTTTTATTGGGGTATCAGACTCGGTCAAAGCAAAGCAATGACCCACCGTCAGGTTGCGGGACGTGATTCAGTCGTCGGGTTTACGGGGCGATGCTCCACGCAAACAACTGGCAAGCGTTCGATCGTCACTTCTGCTTTCTTCGCTTCCGCCGACATCTCCAGGAAGACAGTTCCGCGATCAACGCGCGTGCGAAAGGTTTCGACGCAACTCGATGCGCTCGGGCCAGTTACGCCCCTGCCGGTTTCAAGGCTCAGCTTCCACGCGTGCAAGGGGCATACGACTGTTGCGCCGGAGACAATGCCATCCGCCAACGGCCCTCCCTTGTGTGGACAGCGGTTCTCGATGGCGAGGAAACGGTCTCCGAGATTGAACAGCGCGACCTCTCCGTTGCCGGCCTTGATGACGCGGCCTTCGCGCAGGGGTATTTCGTGGCATTGCGCAATGCGGATCCATGTCTTTCGTTCCTTCATACGAAGACCTCCTCCGGCGGCTTGATTTGTACGAACTGCGTGGGATGGTGGGGCGCGTCGCGTTCGAGCCAGGCATCGCACGACCGCTCTTTTGACTTGCGCAACCTCTCGAGTAAACCTTGCTTCACGGCGTCTGGAGCGTACACCGTATCTTTCCGAACTCTTTCGATCCCGGCCCGCTCGACAAAGTCGTAAGTACGTTCCAGATAGTCGGCGCTCTCGCGATAGTGCTGGAAGAAGAGGGCGGCCGCCTCCATCGCTTGCTCAGTGGTTTCAACCGTGATCAGCAAGTCAGCTTTACGCACCCTCTTGCCTGCTGCTCCGCCAACCACGACCTGCCAACTTCCCTCTTGTCCGATCAACCCGATGTCCTTGACAGTTGCTTCGGCGCAATTTCGCGGACAACCGACGGCCCCCATTTTTACTTTGTGCGGTGTAAACAGATTTTCGAAGCGGCGTTCAAGTTCGATCCCTGCGCTGGTGGAATCCTGCACGCCGAAGCGGCAGAAATCGGTACCGGCACACGTCTTCACCATACGAACGCCCTTCGTATATGCCTGGCCGGAAGGCATCCCGAGGTCCGCCCATACCTTCGGGAGGTCCGACTTCTTCACGCCGAGCAGATCGATGCGCTGGCTTCAGTGATCTTCAACATACGCACGCTGTACTTGTCGGCGACGTCGGCGATCCGCCGCAACTCGTCCGGAGACGTCACTCCGCCACGAATGCGGGGAACAACGGAAAACGTTCCGTCCTTCTGAATGTTGGCGTGGACCCGATCATTGATGAAGCGCAGAGCGGTCTTCGTCGTGGTCTCCACACCAGAGCATGTCGAGCATGCAGCTCAAGGTTGGTTTGCAGATTTCGCAACCGAGGCCGTTGCCATAGATCTCAAGAACCTCCTGCACCGACTTGAGTCGCTGGCTGCGCAGAATGTCACGAAGCTGGCCTTCGGCAAACGCTATGCATTTGCAGATCGTCTTCTTGACCTCTTCCTGGAATTCCGGAACGACAGCTTTGAGCAGGGATTGACAGAGGGCAGTGCAGCTTCCGCAGCCGGTCGATGCGCGTGTGGACTCCTTCAATTGTGCAAGCGTGTTAACGCCTTTCTCGTGAATCGCGTGAATGATCGTTCCCTTTGTAACGCCCATGCAGCCGCAAACCGTTTCACCGTGGGCCATCTGTGCCACGTCGATGCCGACGTCCTCTAACGGAGCCGGGAATAGCAACTGACGTCGCAGCGGCACGAGATCTTTGCCCCTGCGCAACCAGTCCATGTAGCGGTGGCTGTCGTTGGTGTCGCCGACAAGAATCACGCCGGCAAGTTTGCCGTTTTTCAGTGTCAACTTCCTGTAGACGCCCAAGGCGGGATCTTCGTAACGGACGACCTCGGAACCGTCGAGTTTGTCTCCGATTTCGCCAGCGGAGAAAACATCCACTCCCATGATTTTCAGCTTCGCGGCTTGCACACTTCCCTGATATTTCGGCCCTTTGTTCCCGGTGATCGTGGCAGCCAGCACTTTGCCTTGCTCGATAAGGGGCGCCACCAGTCCATAGCAAATCCCGTTGTGCTGCACACATTCCCCGACGGCGAAGATGTCTGGATGCGACGTTTCCATGTAATCGTTCACCACGATGCCGCGCTTGAGTTCGAGCCCCGCTCCGTTGCCCAAGCTGACGTTCGGGCGAATGCCGGCAGCGATGACCACCAGATCCGCGGGAATGCTGCCGCCGCCTTTAAACTGAACGCCTTCAACCTTTTCATCCCGAGAATTGCCGTGGTACTGAGGCCGAGGAGCACCGTGATCCCCATCTGATTCATCTTGGCGGCGAGGTAACCGCCGCCGGATGGGTCCAGCTGACGCTCCATCAGAGTTTCCATCAGATGGACGACCGTCACTTCGCATCCCTGTACCTGAAGCCCTCGTGCTGCTTCCAAGCCAAGCAAACCACCCCCAATCATGACTGCTTTGAGCCCTGGCCGACACCTCTCCAGTAGGGCGCGCGTATCGTCGAGGTTTCGGAATAGAAACACGCCTTCCTTTTTCACTTCTTCAATTGAGGGGATCAGGGGCAGGCTGCCGGTGGCCAACAGGAGCTTGTCGAAGTGGGCAATGCTGCCGTCATCCCCGGTAACGGTCTTGCCTCGTGGGTCAACGCCGACGATGCGAACGCCAAGTCGCAGATCGATATCGTTCTGCTCATACCAATCGAGTCCGTTCAACACGATGTCGTCGCTGGCCTTCTCGCCCGCCAATACTGAGGACAGCAGGATGCGGTTGTAGTTAACGTGAGTCTCGTCGCCGAAGGTCGTGATCTGAAACTTGGGCGAGTGACGCAGAATCTGCTCGACGCAGGCCACCCCCGCCATTCCATTCTCTACCACCACGAGTTTTTCCACTGATCGCCTTGCAAGCCAAAGAAAACAGGCAGAGTTCTTCCAGCATTGGGTGTTCCCTCAAAGCAGCTTAGGCAATCGAAAAAGTAGCGAGGCCGGATTGACTCTGCCAGCTCCAGCCCTCCACGGCATTTACTCGCAGGAACGGAAATTCGAAGAGACCTGAGGAAGAGAGGTGAGAAACATTGGTATGCGCGATCGCCGTTGGGCCGCGGACTCTCATCTTGACTGCAACTGCTTCAAGTACCACTGAACGAAATGCTCGACACCAGCTTCGCTTGGTGCGTAAGCGCCTGGGACATACTTCGAGGAGTTCACTCCCCGCTGGTTGTTCTCACAGAGTGTCCAATCCTGTTCAGACGTGAGCCGCCAGAATTCTGTGAGGCGTTGCACGTCGTACTCGATGTCCTCTCTCGCGTCCGATCGTACCAGCCAGCAGACTTCCGCGTGCGTGCGCTGTGGCCCTCGCGGAGTGATGCCAAGCGTCATCAGATAGTCCCCGCTCGCTTCCAGCAAGAAGTTCGGGAGAGTGACGATGGCAAAAACGCCCGTATCGAGGATCGGAAGAGTACCCATCAACGGCGCGACCGGGCTGCCATCCATGCTTTCGGTGACGTGCCCAGGCCGCAGAAAGAATCTCCGATAGTGATACCAACTGTCTGGCAGAAAAGGTACCTCTTCGGCGAGAAGTCCCAGGCTCTCCACATGTTTTCGGGCCTCCCTTTCTAACGAAGCGACTTCCCCGCGTTCGATTTCCGATCCCACGGCTGCGGCAAAGCTGACGGCCTTGCAATACTGTGGGTGCGCCACGCTGCAGTGATAACACTCGCGGGAATTTTCCAGACCAGTTTCCAATTGGCTGCAATCTCGTACTCCTTCCTGCAGGCAATCCTTGCATGACGCAAGTCATGGGACGGAGACTGGGCTCCATGCAATTCCGAAAGGCCTCGAAATCGGGAGGCTGGTCGGAAGCGCAAACAAAAATCAGGTCCTCCAGGATTTCTACCCCGGCCCGCCAAAGTCCCTGCGAGGCAAGATCGAAGTCGGGCGGCATCAGTCGTGCCTTGAGCAAGGATCCATCCGGACGGTAGACCCACCGGTGGTAGGGGCAAACCAGGCTTCGAGCATTGCCGCTGCCAGCAATGCAGATTCGCGATCCACGATGGCGGCCACGTTCGAAAGCGCATGGATTTGCATTCGGTCGTCACGAATCACAATGAAGGACTCGTCGGCTACTTCGAAAAGGAAATAGTCTCCGGGGTTCGGGATCGCGCTGGCGTGACCGGCGAAAAGCCAATTGGCAAGAAATACGCGACGCACATCCTCGCGAAAGATGGCTTCAGAGTTGTAAAAGGCGGGCTCGAGGCTAAAGCCAGCGCGTCGGCGTTCCAACAGGTCCGAAAGCATTCACGGCCTCCCTGATAGCAAACGTTTGCGGCAAACGTTTGTACGATTATACGTAGCAGCATCGCAGTGTCAATGATCGCCCGGAAAAGCGGTGGCGAAGCGGAACGGAACCAATTAACCGCTGTTCACCTCCTGCGAGAAGCGTTTACAATGCGGCAAACGTTTGCGTCTCAAGCCGTTTGCGTCTCAAGCCGAATGAAGCCAACGATTGCATCCCGGCGGCCCCGAGGAACCACTTCCGTTCAGATGAAGGACGTCGCTGAACGAGCGGGCGTATCGATCAGCACGGTGTCTCACGTGCTAAACAACACAAGACCTGTCGCAGAGATGACGCGCGCCCGCATTCTCCAGATCATGCGTCAACTCAACTACTACAAGAATGCAGGCGGCCGCAGACTAGCCCGGGGCCGCAGCGATGCCTTCGGGCTCATCATTTCCGACGTGGAGAATCCATTCTTTCCCGAGGTGATCAACAACTTCGAACGCGCGGTGGTGGAAATCGGGTTCGACACATTCCTTGCGCCTACGAATTACGATCCTGTGCATGCCAGCAACGCGATTCGAAGAATGATTGAAAACAAAGTCCAGGGAGTGGCGGTGATGACTTCGCAATTGGAATCATCCCTGGTCGATCAATTGTTGAGGAACGACATCCCGGTGGTTACGCTGGACGGCGCCAAAGCATCAAAGGCGCGAAGCAACATTCGGGTTGACTATTCCGCAGGCGCAAAGGAGGCAGTCGAATATCTCAAGCAGCTGAGGCACGAGCGCATTGCATTCATCACCGGACCGCAGAATCGATTATCCGCCAGGACCTACAAGCAGGCTTTCATCACTGCATTGCATGAGAACGGTATGCCCGACGCTCATTGCACCGAAGGTGATCACACAATCGAAGGTGGAAGAGTAGCCATGCTTGAAATACTGAAACAGCGGCCTTTTCCAACCGCAGTCATTTGCGGCAATGACCTCACCGCACTGGGAGCAGCGCATGCCCTTTCAGAAGCGGAGGTCCGCGTACCCACCCAGATGTCGATTATCGGATCCGACGATATCTCTTACGCTCGCTATGCGAATCCTTCACTCACCACGGTTCGCGTTCCTCGCGACCAGCTCGGAAAGCTGGCGTTTGAGGCGCTCAATCGTCTTATGCGAAGCAAGCGGCGGCTTGGCACCGAGTACGTGGTTGAAACGCATCTCATTGTGCGCGGCTCATCTGCTCCAGCTCAGCGCGCGCCTTCACACCTTTAAGCACAGCCGACCCTCAGAATTCGTACCGCAGTCCGACTTGCAGCACCCGTGGCGATCCCAGGAGGGTGTCGTAAGTGCCAAACTGAGTCGGATTGTCGATGAACATGTTCTGCTCCGTGTTGATCGTGAAGCGTGCGGTGTTCGTTACATTGAAAGCCTCCGCACGGAATTGCAGGCTCTGATGTTCGAATGGCAAAGCGAAACGTTTGCCCAAACCTAAGTCGATCGAGAAAATACCTTCACCACGCAGCGTATTTCGCGAGCCGACCTGACCTGTGTGGGTGAAATCGAACGCCTGCGTAGCTGCGGCAGGATCGGCAAACATGTTCGGACCACCCGTGCTGCTCGCGTGCTTGACGTTCTGCACATCAACCGGAGCGATCTCGGTAGCCGCGACCTCACAGCACCAGTTCGTCGGATAGTGATACCCATTCATGGCGCTGAACGGTAAGCCCGATGTCATCCGGAAAAGCCCAGTCAGTTGCCATCCGCCAAGAATCGCATCGGCGATCCCGCCTCTATCGATAAACTTCCTGCCCTTGCCAAAGGGAAGCTCCGCGACCCAGTTGGCATTGACCTGATGAGTCATGTCGAAATCGGAAACCGCCCGCTGCGCCTTCGGGTCGAGTGCGTTGAGTACTGAATTTGGAAAGCCGTAGCCGAGCCGGCTTTCATTCTGCGAATACAGGTCCAGCGATTTCGAGTACGTGTAGTTGAAATCGAATTGGTAGCCACGGCTCAGATGTTTGCGGAGTGTAACCTGCAAACTGTTGTAGCTGGCGGTGCCGATGCTCTGCAGTCCCAGCAGTCCCCAGAATTGAGGCTGCATAAAGGTGAACGGGCCGAGATTGCTGCACGCTGGATTGCAGGCTGAATCGACCTGGGCCAGCGACGTAACGGGATCGGTGGGTGTCTGCGCGAATTGGCTGTATATCAGTTGAGTTGCGGTCATGCCGGGAGTTGCAGCGTTCGAAAACAAATTCTCCCAGAACGGAATCGGCTGCATATTTGCCACCGGAAGTTGTGCTCTTGCTGCGGAATCGAGCATATCCATCGCATCGTAGAGCCGCATGCCGGACACTTGATCCTTGAAGTTCAAGGGTTGGGAATCTCCCTGACTCAAGATGAGCTGACGACGGCTGAGCCGTCCGACATATCCGACATCCAGACCGAAGTCCTTACTGACTTGGCGCGAAACTGTGAAGTTGAAGTTGTAGACATATGGCGGCTTCAAACCGTAGTCGATAACCGTGGTACCAGTCACGAGGCCGATCGGCGGGGTGCCCGGTCCGCCGCCCGGTGACGGAGGCACCAGATTGACGGGAACGTCAGTGACCGAGGTAAAGCGAGGTGCGGTGCTTCCGCTGAATGTGCCGAGGGGAGTGATTTGAGTCGTGGTCAGACCAAAGGAATCGGCATCGAGTTGATCGATGAGGCCGCTTCCGAATAGATCGTAAAACATTCCTGCGCCGATACGAATGCTGGTCTTGCCGGGACCTCCTGTCAGATGAGACAACCACCCTTCCGATTTATCGGGCGAGTACGCCAATGAGAGGCGTGGCGCAAAATTCTTCTTGAACGTGGGATATAAAGGGCGTCCCTGGGGACTGTTGCGCGCCACGAACGTCATCAGTTCGTTGGCATCGGATATGCCCTGCTCCGCGTCGGCCAACCGCCGGGCAAACAAGTCTCCGTACGAAGGCACGTTGGCCGTCTGCTGGCCATTCAACTCCGAAGGCGGGGGCATCAAGGACCACCGCAATCCCGCGATCAGTGTCAGATTTGGCCTGATGTGCCAGCTGTCTTGCGCATAGATCTCATACTCGCTGCTTCCGAAATTCCGGAACTTCGGTCTGTCTTGCGGAATCAGATCGCCCGAGACGTCGTAGTTGTAGGTCGCCGAACCGGCCGCGAGTATTCCCAACAGGCCCATGACTCCGTTGGGAGGGCTGGCGGCGCCTACAGGAGCATCGGCGGGGGTAAACGCCAACTGCCCGTTTTCTAGTTGATAAGCCTGCCCGCCTCCGTAGGCAAATGGCTGGGCGGATGAGATCCGTCGGCGAATGATGCGCGCGACGCCACCAAACTGGAACGAATGACTTCCGCGCGTCCAGTTCATGTCTTCGCTGATCGTGTGCACCGGGGTGATGGTTGAGACCCCGGTGCTATTCCCGACGAAGCTCGAGAGGAAATAGTCGAATGGGTTGACCACAGGCGCTCGTGCAGAGCCCGACGTCGCGGTCGACAGACGCGTTATTCCCCAATGGAAAGTGCCCACGAGAAACGGGTTGAGCACATGTGTGTACCCGACGGCGATTCCTTTGGCGTTGGCGAGAATGGAGTTATTTGGAATGCCCCCGGGAAATTGTGGCGTACCGGTTTGCCTGTCATTCTGCAAATTTCCGCGAACGAAAACTGTGTGGCTTCCAGCGCGGTCTACATGCCAGTCCAGTCGCGTGACGTAGGTGTTCCACGATAGAGGCGCCTTTGCCAGGAAGCGATAACCTGTGGCGGCGAGTCCGTCGCCAACGGTCGAGTCATTGGGGGAGGGATATTGATTGAATAGATCGAGCACAGCCGCGCTTTCTCCAATGCCGAGAGGATCAAGCGCCTTGACCTCGTCTGGACCGATCTGTGAAACACCGCCCGTGCTGTTCACATAATCGAGCAGACCATTTCTCAGGTCTTGCGTTGGAACGGTCCGAACCACGTCCTGCGAACTCGCGTCGCGACGCCCTTCGTAATTGAAAAAGAAGAACAGGCGGTTCTTCAACATTGGTCCACCGACAGAAGCCCCAAAGACGTTGCGCACGAGCTGCGGTCTTGGAACGCCGGCCTCATTGTTGAAGAACGAATTGGCGGTGAATGCAGTGTTACGGTTGAACTCGTACAACGAACCATGAAATGAGTTGGATCCGCGCTTGGTGATCAGGCTGACCTGTGCCCCGGAAGTTCGACCCTGATCGGCGTTCGCACCGACCGTAGTGACACGGAATTCCTCGAGGGAATCGAGCGGAACCCGAAGCGCGCTGGCAAACGCAGGACGGGTGTCCTGATCATTGACGTCAACGCCGTCAAGGATGACGTTGCCCTGATCGCTTCGTCCTCCGTTGACGCTGCCATTGCGAGCGTCCTGCACATCCGTACTGCCGAGAAAAGTCACGCCGGTCTGCAGCGAGAGCAGGCCGGTTACACTACGGCCCTCAAGCGGGAGTTCCAGCACTTGCTTGGTGCCGAACGGATTTCCGGAGGACGCGTCCGAGGTATTGATTACGGGAGCCTCGTCAAGAACATCCACCGTTTCGCCTACCGAAGCCAGTTGAAGGTTGACGTTAACCACCGATTGAAGATTGACCTGCAGTTCAAGACTTCGAACTAAAGCGCTCTTGAACCCCTGCGCGGTGACACTCAACTGATAGGTGCCGGGCAGAACCTGAGGGAAGGAATACTCACCGGATGCCGCAGATTTGGCATTGCGATTCGCACCCGTCTCGACACTGGTTAAGGTCAGCGTAGCCCCGGATAGAACTGCGCCGCTGGGATCCCGAACGATGCCGATCAGGCTCGCCGTGGATTGTGCTGAGACAGGCTTGGCGTAAAGCAGTACCAGAATCGCTACCGACAAAAACCACATCATCGTTGTTACTGCGTGGTTGTCCCACTCTCGGATACGCATTTTCCCCCTTGTCGGCGACCTCTGCGCATGGGTCGCGGCTGCGCCTTGCACCCGCCATTTCTTGGGCGTTTTCGCAGCCTTCGTCTCCGCAGATAGCCTGAATACAAACGTTTGCGGCAAACGTTAGCCCGAACACTGTATGGGCTGCTCTTGCGAAATGTCAATCGATAGTCTGGGCGCCGGAACTGGTTCAGATGCCAGGCAATCTGCGCAGATTTAAGCCCTGTACCCGCAACAACAATCTGTCACCCGCGGAAGAAACGACACAAACTTCGCCGCAGATATTTGACGCTGTGCGCGAAGGCGACGTGACCGAAGCTATCTCGCCTTCCAGCTTGCAGTGGTTCTGGTCCGGGCGGCGGTGGAACTGCGAACGATCAGGCGAGTCTGAAGTTGAATCTTTGTGCCTTTTGGATGCTTGGATCGTGACATCCGCTCGAGCTGATCGAACGCCATACTCCCCAGGGACTTGCGATCGAAACGAATGGAGGTCAAGGGCGGGTTTACGAACCGCGCCATGTAGATATCCTCGCATCCCAAAACTGAAACCTGTCCGGGAACGCTCAGCCCCAACTCCCGCAACGCGGACATTGCTCCGATCGCGGTCAGATCGTTCACGCAAATCAATGCAGTTGGCAGCCGCGTTCGTGTGGAAAGTTCCCACACCGCGGCTCGTCCGCCATCCAGGGTCTGATTACATTCGACCATATGCTGCAGATGCAGTTTCTGTTTGTGGATCGCTTTGACCACGGCCTCACGATAACGCCTTGCGGACCGGCGCTCATCGGGACCTGCGATGAAGGCAACTTCTGAGTGGCCGAGTTGAGCAAGATGTTCAACGGCTTCAAAAACTCCCGCCGAGTAGTCGATCGAAATGCTGCTGAGGGAGCGGCGAGGCAATTCGAGGTCAACCATCACAACCGGAATGTGCCGGGCGGTAAGCGGTGCCGCGACTTCGTCGGAAAGCGACGAAGTCATGATGGCAACGCCGCGCACTCCGTTTTCGATCATCTTGCGCACGGCCGCCTCTGCTCGCTCAAGGCGATAGTCCGTCGTACACAGCAGAAGATCATAGTCCTTGGCGGCCGCGGCAGTCTCAAAGCCCTTGATCGTCTCGGGGAATACCGGGTTTTCGATATCGGAAATCAGGAGTCCAAAAAAATCGCTGCGGCCGCCACGCGCTAGCCGATGCGCGCTGGCACTGCGGTAGTAGCCGAGTTTTTGCGCGGTCTCCAAGACGCGCTTGCGGGTCTCGGGATCCACCAGGGTGGAACGGTTGAGCACACGCGACACAGTCGATTTCGATACGCCGGCCTTTTCAGCCACATCATGGATTCGGTAAGCCAAGCGCGACCTCAGTTGTTCAGCGTTCGGACGTATGGTGTGCTCTGACGGCTATGTTCGCTTTAGCGTTTTTATTTCGATCGGGTATGTCTGATTAGCGGATCCCGCCGCGAATCGTTGGGATTATGAATCTCCGCGATCGCCCCTCGACTTGCGGAGTCCCGCCATCCGGTTCATGCCAATATTTCAGCCACCACTCGGGACGACTTCACGCTGGTCAACTTTTGATCGAGGCCTTGAAACGGATAGTTCAGCTTGTGGTGATCGAATCCAAGCAGATAAAGAATGGTCGCGTGCAAATCGCGAATCTCGACAGGATTCTGGACGACCTCGTATCCAAGTTCATCGGTTTGGCCGTGGGTGATGCCGGGCTTGACCCCTGCTCCAGCCATCCAAATGGTGAAAGCACCGGGATTGTGATCGCGGCCTGTGAACTGGGTGACCTGTCCGCTGCGATTTTCCCGCATCGAGGTACGCCCGAACTCTCCGCCCCATACCAGCAGCGTATCCTCGAGCATTCCTCTTTCCTTTAACTCGGTCAGAAGCGCCGCGATTGGTTGGTCGACCTCCAGGCAGCGTTTCACGAAGCCGACATTCAACGAATCTGCGGCGTTTGAACCGTGGCTGTCCCAACCCCAGTGGTAGAGCTGGATGAAGCGCACGCCGCGCTCCGCAAGCCTTCTCGCGACCAGGCAGTTATTGGCAAAACTTGCTTCACCAATTTTGGCTCCATATTTCGTACGGACCGCCTCTGATTCGTTGTGAATGTCCATCGCGTCTGTAGCGTCCATCTGCATGCGGAACGACATTTCATACTGAGCCACGCGCGTCACTGTTTCTGGATTGCCAAAGGACGCGTAGTTCTGCTGGTTCAGTTCGTCGATCGCATCCAGCACGTTCCGCCGCTGCTGCACACTTACATCGCTCGGGCTGTTCAAGTACAGCACCGGCTCGCCATGAGATCTACACTGAACGCCCTGGTAGACACTGGGCAGGAACCCTGATCCCCAGAGTTGCTTTCCGCCATCGGGCATATTTCCGCCGGAGATCAAGACAATAAAACCAGGCAGATTCTGATTCTCCGTGCCCAGCCCATACACCACCCACGATCCAAGTGACGGATAGCCGAGTCGCGGATTTCCGGTCTGCACCAGCAACTGCGCCGGAGCGTGATTGAACTGGTCCGTCCGCATGGACTTTATGAAGCAGAGTTCGTCCAGATGTTTTTCCAGGTGAGGCAGGCGGTCGGAAATCCAGTGTCCGCTCGCCCCCGTCTGGTGAAACGGATATTGCGGGCCCATGAGTTTTGGGACGCCCGTAATGAAAGCGAACCGCTTGCCTGCCAATAGCGAGGCGGGACAATCTTGTCCGTCGAGGCGTACCAGGTCCGGTTTGTATTCGAAAAGTTCAAGTTGACTCGGAGCCCCTGCCATGTGCAGGTAAATAACCCGCTTGGCTCGTGCCGCAAACTGCGGCGGCAATGCCCCCAGCGGATTTCTGGCATCCCTCGTAACGTCAATGCGTTCGCTCGACGATTTGGCAATCTCAGATGCACTTGCGATCAAGGGATGAGACGCAGCCAGTGTCCCAAAGAATAGCGAGCCGATTCCGCCCGCGGCTGACTGCAAAAAGTGGCGACGTGTTTGAGCCTGCAGAGCCGAGAGCCTTCGCTCTGGATGCAGGTCGCTCGACAAGTCGAATTTACTCATACCGTCACCTGGTCAGGGCTGCGTCCATATTCAGGAGTACGCTGGCCACAGCCTTCAATGCCTTGAAATCTCGCTGCGCAGAACCCACGGATACACCCGCTGACGATTTCAGGCTGGCCGGCGTCAGGACTGGACCGGTCGGCGCCTTCGTGGTCCTTTCATACAACCCCCGCAGCACCGACAACTCCTGAGGTGTTGCGTCGCGGGACAATACAAGCCGCGCTTCGTACGCAAGCTTTAGATCCAGCGCGTTCTCCGTGTCTGAGACTTTGCCGCCGATGTCTTCTGTGACCCTCGCCGCCAGCGCTTGCGCCGCCTCATCATAGACGGGGTCGTTGAGTGTCACCAACGCTTGCAGAGGAGTGTTAGTAGGGATTCGTCGTGCCAGGCTCGTGGCGCGATCGGACCCGTCAAAAATCAAGAAGCTGGGATATCCGCTTGTGCGCTTCACAAACGTGTAAATTGCCCGGCGATAGCGGTTCGGCCCCGTTGCGTCGATCCACTTGTCCCGGTTGTAAACCGAATTCCATACTCCCGGCGGCTGCGGAGGCATTACCGGAGGTCCGCCCATAGTTCGGTTCAACAATCCTGCGGCGAGTAGAGTCTGGTCACGAACCATTTCCGCCGTGAGCCTTTGTTGAGGCCCGCGTGCAAGCAGTCGATTGCGCGGATCTTTCTCCAGTAGCGCCGGCGTCACTGTGGATCGCTGCCGATAAGTTGCACTCGTAACCATTTCGCGCAGCAAAGCCTTCATGTCCCAATGGAGGTCATTCTGAAAATGCAGCGCCAGCCAGTCGAGTAGTTCAGGATGGCTCGGAGTCTCTCCGACGCTTCCGAAGTTTTCCAGAGTCTCGATGATGCCGATCCCAAACAGTTCTTCCCAATACCGGTTTACAGCAACTCGCGCTGTCAGGGGTTGGCCCGGAGAGAAGAACCATTTCGCAAATGTCAGGCGATCACGCGGCGCTCCGGCGGGAAGCCCGGGAAAAATTCCCGGCACATCCGGTTCTAACTGCGCTCCAATCTTGTTGAGAAAATTGCCGCGCTCAAACTCTAATGTGGCGCGCTTTTCGTAGGACTCCTCCTCCGACATGACCGGCACGTTTACAGCCGGAATCTTGGCGAGCCTTTGCTCAAGGTCGCTCAAGTGACTGATCGCCTCCACGCGCTCGGTGGCAGATCCGCGCTCGGTTAACCGCGGGTCTTTGCTTAGTGCGACCCGGATTCGCTTGATCTGCACCGGCTTGTAGTCGATTTCCCGAGTCTGCTTTAGCGCTACCTCGATGCGGGTCCCGGATTGGACTCGCAAAGGCTCAGCAAGAACTCCGACAATCCATCGCGTTCGGAAAAGCTTAGGGTTCGAGGAAAAGCCGTCTTCCACAACCTTCTGAGAAGCCTTGTTCTTGGCGTCAGATTCCGGCGTAACGGCACCTTCCAGATTTTCGTTGGAGTCATGCAGGAAACAACGAAACTTGAGTTGTTCTTTGCGCCCTTCAGGACGAAGCACGAAAGCCCGGACGCGGTCCACAACGAATCCGTCTTCAGGAGTGTGCCGAGCCTTCTCCTCGTTGATCGGCGAGACTTCTATTCGAATCGCATTGATGACGGGAACATCACTGGAGACGTCGATTTCGTAGACAGACTTCGGCGGTGTGTCCGGATTGGCAAAAGCTTCCCCATTCACAATGCGGAAAGTTTTTGCCGGCCCGCCACGCGCTTTGGCGGCAGCCAGCCTCGTCTTTAGAACCCGGATGGTTTCAGTCTGATTGTTGATGTCCTCTTTCTTGATAGCAGGAGGATCTTTGTCCTTGCGCAATTCCTCCAGGTATTTCTCAGCGGGCGGCAGAGTGTCCTCAAGCGCGGGGACTTCGTCTGCACCAATCGCCAGGATTGGCACGGCTTTCCAATCCGCCTGCTCCACCAACGCCCGGTCCGAATTCACGACAGTTCGAAGCAACCGAGCTGTTTCCTGCTGGATCGATGAGGCTTCGCCGTACTTGGACTTGTCATTTGGGAAGCGCAGGTTCGGAAAGTCGTCGTCGCGATCCGCATCATTCGAGGTATTGAAGAACGCCAGAGATTTGTAGTATTCCGAGTGACGAATCGGATCGTAAGGATGCGAATGGCATTGCACGCAATTCATGGTCAGCCCATTCAGCACAGACCATGTCGTTGCCACTCGATCCATGACCGCGACCAGGCGAAACTCCTCGTCGTCGGTGCCTCCTTCCAGGTTGTTGGGAGTCTGGCGGTGGAATGACGTGGCAATCCGGTCCTCAAATGTGGCGTTGGGAAGCAAATCGCCGGCCAGTTGTTTCGTCACAAACTGGTCGTATGGAAGATTGCGGTTGAACGCATCCACAACCCAGTCACGGTAAGCCCAAACTCCGAGGCGCAAGTTGTCCGCCTCGTAGCCGTATGAATCGGCGTAGCGGGCGAGATCGAGCCACATAGACGCCCAGCGCTCACCGTATGCCGGAGAGGCTAGCAGTCGGTCCACTTGTTTTTCGTACGCATCAGGGGAATCGTCGGCCAGGAATGCGATCAGTTCTTCTGCCGTTGGCGGTAGGCCTGTGAGGTCCAATGAAACGCGTCGGAGCAGCGCCGCTTTGTCGGCCTCTGGCGAAGGCGTCAGAGATTCCTTCTCAAGTCGCGCCAGTATGAAACGGTCCAGAGGTTCGCGCACCCATTGGCGATTCTTGGTTCCAGGCAGCGCTTGAGGTTTCGGCGGAACGAACGCCCAGTAGTCGGACCATTTGGCGCCCTCTTTGATCCAACGACGCATTAGCGCCACCTGATCCGGCGGGAGCGCCTGCGCATGATAGGGCATGCGCACCTCGGGATCTTTCGAGGTGAGGCGAGCCATCAACTCGGAGTGGTCAGGGTCGCCGGGCACGACGGTGCGGCGCCCAGACTTTCCGATCGCCAGCGCTTCTTCCCTGAACATGAAAGAGACGCCACTCTTCTGGCGAACGCCACCGTGGCAAGAGGCGCAGCTTTGATTCAAGATCGGCCGGATGTCTCTGCTGAAATCAACAGGCTTGCTGGAGGACCAGGGGAAACCGTCAAAGCGTGAGCATCCAACCCCTACAGTCACGACGCCAATGACGGCTGTACAGACCGTTGTTTTGAGGATCGAAGATACGAGATGGTTCCTCTTGACCATGAGCAGGGGCGACGTCGGTCGCAGGACGCTTCGTGGAGAGATTTGGCTCCAGACATCACTCGGTGTCAAAACAATAGGCCGAATGTTCGTGATCTGGATCGTTTGATGTTAACGATCCGCTAATTTGAGTGTCAAGTTCTACCACGCATTTAGGGCGTTGTATGGGACCGCTCCCATAAAATTCGATTGCAGCTTGCCGAACCATATTCTTCCGGGTATATTCGCACCGTCGCTCGCCTCACAGCTCGCGATGAACAGTAAACAGAATCCACGCACAGTGAAACCGCTTTCAGCAAGATAATCCGCGCATGCGTGGACAACGATTTGCCGGGCTTCCCGTTTTGATGACTTCACCAACCCATTTCAAGCGCGACATTCTCCGCCAGTGCTCGGAACTCAGGACCACGTTGCAGCTTCTCTCGGGTCCAGACCGTTCTGTCCTGGTAAAGGCGACGGAGCTGATGCGCAACTCGCGCCACGTTTTCCTGACCGGAATCGGCGCGAGCTGGAGTGCGGCCAAGGGAGCGGCTGCTCTGTTCGGGCAGCGGGGCTTCCCCGTCTACACGGTCGATGCCGCGGAACTTCTGTATGGCACCACTATCCCTCCCGATTCCGTGGTGATCGCACTTTCGCGAAGTGGCCGCAGCTCGGAGATCGTGCAGTTGTGCGCCAAGGTGCAACAGGCAGACGCCGCACTAGTCGGCATTACAAACTCTCCCGAGAGTCCGCTCGCAACACGATCGTCGGTCGCGATCGTGATCCCGATTCAACTCGACTACGCGATTTCCGTTAACACGTACTCCACGCTACTGACCGCTGGGGCCGTCCTGGCCAGCTTTGATACGCCGGCTTTTGACCAGACCTGCTCAGCTTTCCTGGCAGCCTTGCCTGAGGTCGAGAAGAGCATGGGTGCATGGAGCGAAGCGATCGTGAACTCCGCATGGCTGGAACCCGAACGGAATTATTATTTTCTCGCTCGTGGCCCGAGTGTCGCGAGTTGTCATGAGGCGCGTCTGCTGTGGGAAGAGGGTGCCAAAGCTCCCGCAACGGCAATGACCAGCAGTGGATTCCGGCACGGGCCGCAAGAGACGGTCGTTCCCGGGATGCGGTTTTGTATGTGGATTGATCCCGTCACCATGCGCGCCAAGGACCTTGCCGTCGCTGAAGATTTGAGAACTCTGGGGGCCGTGGTGTCACTGATCGGCCAGGACCTGCAAATGGACGCTGCCGACCTCGTTTTCCAGATTCCCGCTGTTCCCTCCGGCTGGCAGTTCCTCGTTGATGTGATCCCGATGCAATTGGCCGCCGAGGTGCTCGCTGGCCGGCGTGGGGTTGATTGCGACTCGTTTCGAGTCTGCACTTACATCGTCGAAAACGAACATGGCCTGCTCGGCAAGAATCACCCACTCAGGTTGAACGGAGGTCGTGTTGGTTCCAAAAACGCGTGACAGCATTCTTGAGCGATTGAAACAGGAACGTCCCGTGCTTTGCGACGGTGGCTATCTGTTGGAACTCGAACGCCGTGGCTGGGTAGACAGTGGGTCCGGCCGGGAGAAGGTCGGTACGGGTAAAGGCAGCGGCCAGTTCACGCCGGAGGTAGCGATCGAACATCCCGATGCGCTCCTTGAATTGCACCGGGAGTTTCTCAATGCCGGTTCTGAAGTCCTGCAAGCGCTGACGTTTTTTGGCACGCGCGAGAAGTTGAGCAGGGCTGGGTACGGCCAGCAGACCGAAGCCATCAATGCCGCCGCAGTCCGCATTGCGCGGGAAGTTGCCGGGACCGAAGCCTATGTCGCTGGATCCGTCTCTCGCACACAACTCTTTGAGAGAGAAGGTCGCTCGGCAGCCCCGCATGTTCGAGACCTGCTGAAGGAGCAGATCGCTCTGCTCACGGACGCGAAGGTCGATTTCCTCATCATGGAGACATTCTTTCATCTTGAGGAGATGTTGATTGCCCTCGAATGTGCGCGGGACACGGGGCTGCCGGTCGTTGCCTGCATGACCTTTCGTCCGAAGTTGACAGAGTGCTCCGACGGTCACTCGCCCGCGGAATGCGCCAGGGCGATGGTCGGAGCCGGCGCTGATGCAGTAGGCGCTAATTGCGAACAGGAGCCGGAACGCATGCTCCAGATTCTCCGCACGATGCGAGATGTGGTGGATGTTCCCCTCGCGGCGCAGCCAGCGGCTTTTCGTACGACGGATGCCATGCCCTGCTTCACCCGTTTGCCGGAATTTCCGGACGGCATGGAGCAGATTCAATTGCCGCGCAGCGCCTTCGAGAATTTCGGGGCGCGGGCCCGTGGCGAAGGCATTCAATTTGTCGGGGGGTGTTGCGGATGCACCGCTGCATATATTCGGGCCGCCGCCCGCGGTCTGGCGGCTTGGAGCCCGACAAGCTAAGCCAAGGCCAGCTACTTCAAGGGACTGACGGAAATTTCTTTGAAATAGACGTCAGATCCCGGCTCATTCTGCAGCCCGATGTAGCCTGACACGGGTCGTTGGCCTCGCTCAGGATCGTAGGACTCTTTCCTCGGAGGCACCAGATCCCCTTCACGGAAGTCGGTCACCGTCACATCGTTGAGGTAGACCACCGTGTGCGGACCATCCACGGTAATCTCCAGCGTGTTCCATTCACCCATGGCTTTGATAGGCCGAGCCATCGCCTTGGTGAAGGAATAAAGTACGCCGGTGCACGAATAATCGTCTGGCCAGTCGCCAATCTCCACTTCGTATCCGCGGTTCACCGGCATCCACGGTTCTGTGGGTTTTTCCGGAATTCGAATGAATACTCCGGAATCAGAACTCTTCGTGTTCAGCTTGAACACAACGTGGATAACGGACCTCTCAATTTTTTCTCGCGTATACCACAACAATCCCATGCCCCCTTCGGGTTTCAAGAGTCCATCTTTCACGATGAAGGAACCGGGGCCCACGTGTTCCCAACCGTCGAGATCATGCCCGTTGAAGAGAGGTTTTCCGCCACTCTGAGCGGATACAGCGGCGGAAACGCCGAGGAGTAGAACGCATGCAATCATCCGAAAGGGTCTGATGGAAAACCTGCGGCGCAGTTTCATATCGAAATTCAATTGGATTTCTTCATCTCTGAATCACGTGGCGAAACGAGCCTCTTCCAATTAGTTATACACGCGTTGCTGAAGGGTTCAATGACGGATACGTGCGCAGTGTTTGCAGAGTTCAAGCTTGACACTTATTCTGCGCGACCCTAGAATTTGCGGCAATGAAACCGCTCCCATAAAATCGATTTCAGAGGGGTGTCTTGGTATGGGTGGACAGGGAGTCGAGCGTCGCGAAATTCTGCGCTACATCGGTATCGCGTCCGTCGCAGCGACGTTTCCAGGATTCAAGCAATGGGCATTCGCCTGTCACGAGCCGTCGAAGGTTGCGGCATCGGACGCGGACGCACCCTACTCTCCGATGTTTTTCAACGCACTGCAATACCGCATGGTTGAGCATTTGGCGGAAATGATTATTCCGGCCGACAACACACCTGGGGCGACCGAGGCTGGCGTCGCCGAATTCATCGACTTTATGGTCGCCAACCGCGTCGCCGTAAGTCCCCAGGGCGAGATTCGCAGTACGCAAGATGCCATGCGGCAAGGAGACGATGCGCAGGTGCAATTCGTCGCGGGTCTCGAGTGGATCAACGCGCGATGCAAGTCTGAATTCGGAACTGAGTTCATCAACTCCAAGCCTGAGCAACAGACCAGCTTGCTCGAAGAACTTGCGTACAAATCGAAGTTCAAGCCTACGACGGAGGGTGGTCGCGAGTTCTTCCAGATTTTTCGCGACTACACCGTGGTTGGTTATTACACGAGCAAAATCGGACTCGAGAGCCTGGACTATCCTGGTTTGCGGACGGTCTGGCCGAAGATGCCCGGGTGCACCCATCTGGACGATCCAGAACATCTGCACCTCAAGAAGCCGGAAGCTGCGCCGGATCATAAGGGCGCACTGTAGACAGGAGAGATTCGTTGGCAACTCCCATATTCGATGCGATCGTCGTAGGCACTGGGGCGGGCGGGAGTACGGCGATGAAGCTCCTTTGCGAAGCCGGACTTGATGTCTGTGCGCTCAACTCGGGTCCGCGCATGGTTCCGGAAGACGACTACCGCGGACACCGTCAGGTATTCGATCTCAAATATCGCGGATTTGGTGATCCTCTCGAACTCGCGGGTAAAGCGCACCAGGAGCACTACTCGGTCGAAGAGTCTGAGTACAGTGGCGGGAAGGATCTGTTCGAGCACGATGTCGCGTACTCCAACAGCCCGGGAACTGACTGGTATTGGAAGCGTTGCAAGGCTACCGGAGGAAAGGCCAATTTCTGGGGACGTTCTTCAGCCCGCTTTGGCGACATCGATTTCAAGGCCGCCGATCTCGACGGCTTCGGTGAAAATTGGCCCGTCGACTACGCCGAAGTCTCTCCATGGTTCTCCAAGGCCGAGAAGTACATGGGCGTTGCCAGCACGGTGCAGAACCGGCCCAGCAATCCCGATGGCGAGTACCTGCCGCCCATGCCATTCCGTTGTCTTGACTATATTCTGCAGAAAGCCTCGGAGAAGATCGGCGTTCCTTATTTGCCAGACCGATGTGCGCAGTTGACTGTCGAGCATAACCAGCATCCTGCTTGCCACTATTGCGGGAACTGTTCTCGAGGATGCGACGTCGGTTCTTTCTTTTCGCCCACATGGTTCACCATTCCGGACGCAGAAGCGACCAAGCGCCTGACTCTTGTCACGAATGCGCTGGTTCGATCCGTAATCGTGGATGAAAGCGGAATGGCGAAGGGCGTAGCGTACGTGGACCGTACCACGAAACGCGAGGTTGAAGTCTACGCCAAGGTGGTAGTGCTGGCTGCTTCCTGCGTGGAGACCGCGCACATCATGCTGAATTCAAAATCGCCTCGGTGGCCCACCGGCATCGCGAATTCGAGCGGACAGCTTGGTCGGAACCTGTGCGATCACCTTTACGGCACTCCTGGATATGGCGCTCTGCCGCAACTCATCGGTCAGCCTTCGACACCGGACAATATTGCAGACTCCACCGTTTCGTGGATGCCTCGCTGGCAGAATCTCAAGAACCCTAAGGAAGAAAAGTTCATTCGAGGATATTCCGTCTACATGGGCGGAGGCTGCGGAGAGTTCCCGGGACATTACCGCCACCTTGAAGGATTCGGCGCCTCCTTCAAGCGCGACATCAAACGCTACTATCCTTCAACGGTAGGCGGGCTCATCCAGGCTCCATCGTTGCCGAGTGAAACCAACTATGTGGATATCGATCCTGAAAAAAAGGATATCTTCGGAATCCCCCAGCTTCGTTTTCACTTCCAGTGGGGCGCGAACGAACTTCTGATGTGGGAGCACTCGAAACAAGTCATGATCGACCTCTTCAAGGCCGCTGGCGGGGAGCTTTGGGGCGCGGACTCTGCGCCCAACCGCCCAGGAACCAGCCTGCATGAGACGGGGGTGTGCCGCTTTGGCAGTGACCCGAAAAAATCGGTCACGAACAAGTGGGCGCAAACTCACGACGTGTCGAACCTGTATATCTGCGACGCCAGTATTTTCCCCACACCGACCGACAAGACCACCACCATGCCGATCGTCGCATTTACCATGCGAACCTGCGATCACATGCTCGAGAAGTTCCGCAAGGGAGACCACAAGCGTGCATGAGAGGAATGCGTAGTGGCCTCAGGTCCAAGTGCTTTTTCGCAGCGCTGGTTCTGGTACTCGATTCTTACCATCGTCGGATGGGCAGGGTGGGCGATTCTTCTGAAGGTCGGATCGGTCGAAATCCCAAGTAAGCCATCCCTCTTTCTCCAGACATTCGGCATGGTGCCGTTGGCCGTCGTTCTTGTGCTGGCCGGTTCAACCGGTGATGCTCGCAACAAGAAGGGCGTGATCTATTCCTTGCTGAATGGCGCGATTACGGGGATCGGTATTTTGTGCCTGCTGGCGGCTTATCGGAGCGGAGGCAACACCTCTGTGGTATCGGTGACGGCATCACTCTATCCCTTGGTGACGTTTGCCTTGGCTGCGTTGCTGCTGAGGGAGAAACTTTCCCGGTCGCAGATGCTTGGACTGATTCTGGCAACGATTGCGATCGTCCTGTTTTCCCTCTGAGGAAAGTTTGATCTATGCATTTTGCGCCGTGGCTGCTTTTCACCATACTCGCGCTTCTTTGTTTCGGCGTTGTCGGGCTTCTCCAGAAGCTTTCCACGGACCTCGTCTCGGCGGAGGCCGCGCTGGTTTGGTTGATTGTCGGATTCCTAATCCTGCAGCCGTTCCTCTATCCCGGGCAATCTCTATTCACTTACTCCATACGCAGTATCGTGTACGTATTCCTGGGTGGATTGCTGAACGCTCTGGGCAGTTGGGCGATACTCGCCGCGATGAAAAGCGGTGGTAAGGCGTCGGTTGTAGTTCCATTCACGGCCGTCTATCCGATGGTGGTTTGCGTCGTTGCCCCTTTACTTCTCCACGAGCATATTACGATGATGCAAACCCTCGGAATTGCATGCGGCATGGGCGCAATCTTCCTGCTGGCCAAATGAAAAAGATAAGCGTGAGAATGAAATCGAAATCAGCAAAACGTGCTGCCACGACTGGTTCGAGGGCGCCGCGATCGTCATCCTCTTTAAATCCCGAACCGGTTCGTTTTGGAATTGTGGGCTGCGGAAACGTGATGGATGGCGCCTACATGCCCGTCCTTGAACGTCTTCAGCACAGAGGAACTGTGCGCGTCGTGGGGGCGTCGCACACCAGCCGCGAGCGATGCCAGAAAGTTCTCGATAAATGGTCGATCCCCAAATATTTCGACCGATACCAGGATCTTTGCCGCTCTGCAGAAGTAGATGTCGTCGTTGTACTCACTTCCATGAAGCAGCATGGCGAGATCGTGCGCGAATCCCTGCTTGCAGGAAAAAACGTGCTGGTAGAGAAGCCGCTGGCGACGTCGTTAGAGGAAGCCGCAGACCTCGTCGCCCTTGCCCGAGAGTCTGCAGGCTATTTGATTAGCGCTCCTTTCGTTACTCTCAGTCCAACCTTCCAGATCATTCGCAACCGCGTGCTCTCAGGCGATGTCGGAAAGGTTTGTTTAGCGCGTGCACGTTACGGTTGGTCTGGCCCCGATTGGTCCGACTGGTTTTATCGTGCCGGAGGTGGCCCGATCTTTGATCTCGCTGTTTACAGCATCACAACCCTGACGGGCATCCTCGGTCCAGCGAAACGAGTCACTGCAATGACCGGTACAGCCCAACCTTCTCGATCAGTGAATGGCAAGCCGCTTAAGGTCGAGGTGGAAGACAGCGCTCAAGTCCTTCTTGATTTCGGCGACTCTGTGCTGGCGGTAGTGACCTCTGGCTTCACCATGCAGAAATATCGCTCGCCTGCTCTGGAGTTGTACGGGACAGAAGGAACGATTCAGTTATTGGGAGACGATTGGGCGCCGGAAGGGTACGAACTCTGGCAGAACGACGTCGGAGCCTGGCAGACGTTTTACGAGACCGATCCGCATTGGCAGTGGACCGCTGGCTTGCCGCATCTCATCGATTGCATTCAGAGCAGGCAGCAACCCACAGCGACGCCAGAACACGCGTACCATGTGCTGGAGATCATGCTCGCCGCGCAGCTCTCCGCCCGCACTGGGCAGGCTCAGACGATTCGCAGCACTTTTTCCCTCGAGCGCTCAAATGACAAGCATCATGCATCAGAAGCCGCATATCGCGTTCATGATCGCAGACGAGAGTAGCTTTCCACGAACATGCTTGCAGCTATTGAAAATGCTCACCTGAACGAGACGCTCGCCATCGGCATCGATCTGGGCGGAACAAAAATCGCTGCCGCTCTGGTCGCCTTCCCATCGGGAGAGATTCGGGCGAAAGAGACGATTCCGACTCTGCCCGCGCGCGGTGGAGAGGCCGTCCTCGCGGACACAGTCAATCTCGCACGCCGGTTGAGTCAGCAAGCTGGAGCAGGCAAAAGCGTGGCCTGGATTGGAATCGGCATTGCTGAACTCGTAAGTTTGGACGGCCGGATCACGAGCGACTACATCATCAAATGGCGCCATCTTCCGGCTCTGGAAACCATTTCACAGATTGCCCCCGCCCGCTTTGAGTCCGATGCTCGTGCCCCGGCTCTTGCAGAAGCACTATTCGGCGCCGGCAAGGCCTATAAGAACTTCGTTTACGTGACCGTGGGCACGGGAATCAGTTACTGCCTTGTGATTGACGGTCGCCCTTACCGCGGTGCGCATGGGCACGCCATTATTGTTGGAAGCGGCCCGCTGAGTTCGGAATGTTCCAGGTGTGGCATCGTGCAGGATCAGGTGCTTGAGGAGTTTGCTGCCGGACCCTCTCTGGTCGCCCGCTACAACCATGAAGCAACGACTCCGTTCGCGCGCGGGCAAGACGTCACCCTTGCAGCCGCTGCCGGAGACGCACTGGCCCAAAAAATTGTGAGATCGGCAGGCAGTTCGTTGGGGAATAGTGTCGGTTTTCTGGTGAATGTTCTGGATCCCGAAGCGGTGATAGTCGGCGGAGGCTTGGGTCTGTCGGGAGGCGTGTATTGGGAGTCGTTCGTTGCCTCCACCCGCGCTCACATCTGGTCTGATATCTCGCGCAGCCTGCAGATTGTTCCCGCCGCGCTTGGCCACGATGCTGGAGTAATTGGTGCCGCAGCCAGCGTTTGGAATCCGTGAACCCGATTTTCGGCCTCACAAGCGCAGGATGACACTGGTTGGAGATTTTGGGGACAGGCGGCGCCAGCGCAAGTTCCGCAATTGCAAGGAGTAAATGGTGGGCGCTATAGGATTCGAACCTATGACTTCCACCGTGTGAGGATGGCACTCTACCGCTGAGTTAAGCGCCCTGCCGTTGATGCATGCAAGCTGCGGTAAGTTCATCATTATACACATCGTCAGTGGGTGAAAATCCGCAGAGAGCGCGGCGCGAGCCGGGCTAATGCGCAACCGCTTCTGATTGCTCCTTCTGGCGAGCACGAAGTAGCAGCCGGGAAGAGCTGCTGCTCACGGATCGGGGGGAGGATCAGGCACT
This sequence comes from uncultured Acidobacteriota bacterium, assembly GCA_963820895.1. GTDB lineage: Bacteria > Acidobacteriota > Terriglobia > Terriglobales > Acidobacteriaceae > Sulfotelmatobacter. The sequence goes on along the minus strand of CAWGBW010000002.1, from coordinate 1,963,230 downwards.
CGCTCCTCGAAGAGGGTTGTGACCTTGCTCACAGCGTCGCCTTTCGAACTGAGATTAAATTGGGCACGTCGGGAGGCTGCCATGAACACTGAATGGAGTTCTGCAAGTCAGGAAGCTTCGCGGCCGATCAAGTGGTACGACCTCATCGCGATCGCGGTTCTTGTCTTCGGCGCCCTGTTCGCGGTGTTTGCCTGGTTCATTTTTGACGGAAGCAAAGCACTGTAGGCTCTCACCTCGGCAACACGTTTCCGGCTGGACGACTCGGCTTGACACAAGTCAGTGGTTCGGGTGCCATGCCCCCAAAAGCTCTCCTCCCCTCCACATCGGGGCTTTCCTGCCCAACGCCTCATGAGTTCCCAAACTGCGGTGTTTTAGGGAGTGGGGGTCGCGTGATAGCCTTATAGACGCTCGGGAATGTATCCCTTTGATTCAGAGGGATTTCCACGCCCATTCCGCCCTATTCATGAGTTTCGAATCCAACTCGGTTAAACCGCCTTTATCTGCTTCAGAACAAGCGGGTTCTGCAGGGCGTGACAACGTCAAAAATTCGCAACTTTCGAACCATGATGGGGTTCAGACAGATGTGAGCACTGCTGCGATAGATCGGAGCATGCTGATGGCTGGGACGACGCCGCGACCGTCGTCTGGCTTCTCCCCTGTTCTGGCGAGCACCGAGACCACGTCCGACGCCGATGTCATGTTGCGGGTGAAGACTGGCGACCAGGCAGCGTTTGATTATCTGGTGCAGAAGTATCGCCGGCCGATGCTGAGTTTCATGTTCCGCATGTCGCACAATTCGGCGGCGGCCGAAGATCTGGCTCAGGAAGTTTTCCTGCGAGTGTATCGCTCGCGTCAGAGCTACGAAGCCAGCGCGAAATTTTCAACCTGGTTGTATCGCATCGCGACCAACCTGGCGGTCAATCACGCGCGCGATACCCGGCACGAGCGGCCTGAGGTTCAGGTCAGCCTCGACGAGCCAGACGAAGATTCGAGCACGACCCTGCAGGTTCCGGACCGTTCTCTGAATGCGGAACAAGCGATCGTGCTGCGGGAACGAATGCTGGCGATCCGGCAAAAGGTTGAGGCGTTGCCGGAGCAGCAGAAGATGGCGGTGATCATGCATAAGTACCAGCAAATGGACTATAAGCAGATCGCCGAAGTGCTGAAGAAAAGCGAGTCGGCAACGAAGTCGCTGCTCTTCCGCGCTTATGAAACATTGCGGGAACAGTTAAAAGAATTCATTTAGCAGAACTGATTTTTGAAGCGACACTGGCGAAGAAGAGTTAAGGGGAAGTGGTCATGAAATGCGATGAGATCCGCGAGAGGATGCCCGATGTAGCGGCTGGCTTTGGCGAGCTGACCGCGGACGAGAGCAATCATCTGTCAAGTTGCAATACTTGCACGGAACAGTTGAAGGCAATGCGATCGACGATGGCGCTGCTCGACGAGTGGCAGGTTCCAGAGCCGTCGCCGTATTTTGACGTACGTTTGCAGGCCCGCTTGCGCGAAGAGATTAACAAGGCGCCAGCGGGCTGGTTACAGTGGTTCCGGCGTCCAGTGCTGGCTGCAGCACTGACGGTGATGATGGGAGTAGGCGTCGGAGTTTTCTTTGCGCGCGGCAGCAAAATCCATAATCCTCCTCCGCAAATCGCGGACGCCGAGCCCGGGAGCGCCGTAGGGGATTTACAGACTCTCGAAAAAAATCCGGATATGTATTCGGATTTTGAGTTGCTTGACGACCTCGATGTGCAGCAAGATGATATCGCCACTCCGTAGTACCGGCGATTGGTTGACGATGATTGGCGAATACAAATAGGCAAAGAGCCAGTGGTGTGTGACCTCGGGGCGAAGTCACACCGAAGGGTAGACATGATACGGAGGAAATACATTCCGGCGTGCCTGACGAGCGCTTTGCTGGCGGCCTCACTCGCAGGACCCTGCCTGTCTCCCGCCCAGCAAGCGAGATTTCGACCGGTTCAGCAGCAGAAGCGCCAGACTCCGCCGCCACGAGCACAAGGTCCGCGCCAGCCTGGAATGCAGGCGCGCCCGCGAGGCCACGCTGGCGATTGGTTGCGCCGCTACAAAGACGTCCCGGCTGAGGAGCAGGAACGAGCTCTGCAGAATGATCCTGAATTTCGTCAACTGGCTCCCGATCGGCAGGCACGGCTCAAACAGCGATTGCGCAACTTCTCCGACCTTCAGCCTCAGCAGCAATTGCGCGTGCTTAACCGCATGGAGACGTGGGAGCATCTGACCGACGGTCAGAAGCAGGAAGCTCGCCAGCTCTTCGGCCAAGTCCGCCAGCTTCCGCCGGCACGACGGGCGATGGTGAACACTGCGGTTCGTCACCTCGGTTCGATGACGCCGGAGCAGCGCGAGCAGGTCATCAATTCGGACCGATTCAAGGACACGTTCAGCGACCAGGAGCGCGAGATTATCCGCGGCGCTTCCAAGCTGCCGCTCTCCCCTCCGGAAGGCGAAGAGAACGTGGAGCCGCAGGAACCGGAGAACGGCGCTCGGTAGTCTTCTGCTGATCCGGGAATGGTTCTCAACCTGTCCAAGAACGAAAGCAACGGTCCCTACTACTAATTCATCAGCGCGATCATCCGCCGAATCGAGATCGACATCTGCTTGACCTCGTCGGCATCAGAAGCTTCGGGCGACAACTTCTGATACTCATCCAGATCTTCCGCCGCGAGGCCGTGCATTCCCATGCTGTAGCGAAGAAGAGCGCGCTGCTTGACGTCTTGCGCAGAGCGCGGATGAATAACGAGCGTCAGATCAGCAATCGGCAGGGCCTTGCGAAAATTGCGAGTGGAGAGATAGACCGTCTTCAGATTGTTCAGCATTCGCGTAAGAATCTGGCGGCGGCTGATGGGATGCAGGAATTCCGGACGCAACGTCATTTCGCCCGAGTAGATCTCGTCCAGCCGGCTCTGGCAATCCTGCCGGCTGAGGATATCGCCACTGTTGAAGCAGTCGATCAATATCTCGGCCCCCTCATGCCCATAATGCTTCAGGAGAAAATGTCCCGGCATGCCAACCCCTGACAGCGGAAATCCGACGCGTCGCGCGATTTCCATATAAAGGATGGAAAGCGTGATCGGAATTCCCAATCCGCGATCGAGTACATCGTTCAAAAACGAGTTCCGCGGATCGTAATAATCCTCGCGATTGCCCCGAAGGTTCAACTCCTGGAATAGAACGCGGTTCAGCGATGCGAGCGTTGCCCGGTCGGAATCGGATGCCTCGGCAGCTACTCGACGCGCCAGATTCTCGACCCGTCCGGCATAGTCTTCGATTCCAAGGTTCGGATACTCGGTTCGGGCAATGACGAGCGAGGCTCGGATCAAATCGATCTTTTCGTCTTCGATGTCTGGAGCAACAAATACGGAGAACATCTCTACTAATTCCGCAGGGGCGGTGTAATGCATGGATCCATGCTAACAATGATCGCAGCGAGAGAAATTGGCCCGGACGTGCCAGTGCATGGCACATTCGCAGGGTTGAGCCCAGTTGGTCTGAGCTATTTTCTCAACATGTTGCGCAGCACAAAAAACGCGTTCGCCGGGCGCTCTCCCAATCGGCGCATGAAATACGGATACCACTCGGTTCCGAACGGAACATAAACGCGCATGCGCCATCCGCCCCGCACCAAGGCCTGCTGCAGGTCGCGGCGAATACCGTAAAGCATTTGAAACTCGAACGACTCGCGCGGAATATTCTCACGCGTCGCGAAGGCTTGGGTTTCACGAATGATATTTTCGTCGTGGCTTGCAATCCCGTGATAGATGCCGCTCTTGAGCAGCGTCTTCATCAGCTTCACGTAGTTCGCATCCACGTCTGCCTTGCTCTCGAATGCAATGCTGGCCGGCTCTTTATACGCGCCTTTGCACAACCGGATCCGGATTCCCTCCGCGAGAAGCTTTTCGACATCGCTTTCGGATCGTCTGAGGTAAGACTGGATCACGGTGCCGACACTGTTGGCGTGTCCCGGCCGCCGATGCAGTTCGTGAACGAAATCGAGCGTGCGCTGCGTGTAAGGAGAGCCTTCCATGTCGACGCGCACAAAACCGGGCGGCGTCATCATCGTCCCTTTCGACACCAGGCTGCTCACGATATTGCGGGCAAGGTTTTCGTCCACGTCCAGGCCCATGTGCGTCAGCTTCAGGCTGATGTTGGCATCGAGGTGGTTGGCTGCGATCGCATCCAGAATCTGCCCGTAGAGTTCGGCGCTCTCGCGGGCCTCGTCGGGGTTAGTTACGTTCTCGCCGAGGTTGTCGATGCTGACGCTCATGCCCGCGCGGTTCACCGCCTGGGTCACACGGACGGCGTCCTCAATTTTCGTGCCGGCCACGAACCGTCCGGAAACCCGGCGGCCGATGGCTGAACGCTCAGCAAAGCCACGCAACGAACGGTTTTCAGAAAGGCGGACGAAGAAGGTCCTCAACATGAGGTTCCCGTCACCTCAACTATCAGGAGATGAAACGAAGGAAGAGGAGTGCTATGAGCTCGCATCACGACCACAGAAATTTGTATCACAACCAAGGTTTTTGGGGCGTGACACGACTCACGGGCTGCAGTAGACGGTGTCATCCTGAGCAGAGCGAAGGACCTATGCAATCGGCTGGGAGTGCATAGTTCCTTCGAGGATGGCACACAAACTCACCAGGTGTAGTGCGCGGTGTAAGTGATTACTTTCTCGCCGTCAGGTTGAACTGAAACGGGAAACTCGATCGTCTGGCTGTCCTTTTTCGTGAATTCGTCCGACTTCGACGTGATCGTCCAATTCGTGCCGCGGTACAGATGTTCCACGACTCTGACTTCGACTGGCTCTTTCTTGTGATTCCGGATCCGAATCTCAAAAGTCTCGCTTCCCATGGTTCGAGCATTATCGACGGTGTAGTTGGCGCGCTTGCGCTCTCCGGTAAGGTCGAAGGAATTTCCTGTGTAGATGCGGACCGTTTCATCATGCGGCGTGTGATCGATCATGTTCTCGCCGGTGAATTCCATCTGCCCGTCGTCATTGCGACGGTAGAAGCGCACGCGCCCCTTCGGCAATGGCATGCCGAGATGATTCGCATCGGAGTTCACGAACTCGCGCATTACCCATATCTTGTTATTCGATTCGGTGCCGTAGGCATGGTCGTTGCGGATATTCTCCCAATTCCAGCCGCCGTACCGGTTGCTGTCGATCTTCGCGCCATCATAGATATAGATCTGCTTGGTCGCCACGTTGGACGCGTGGATGAACTCCACCTGCTTGGTCTCGAGGTCGCGCAAGGTAGTGGGTCGCTCCAGTGTGTAAAGATGAAATTCGTCAAATGCCTTTTCCGTGACCGGCGGACCCATGGGCGCCGCGGCCTTCACTGCAACCATCTCTGACATTTGGCGGCCGCTTAGGCCGGGCTGGATCTTGTTGACGTCACCCGCCATCAGTTTGATGCGCGCATTCTCGAATGTTTTACCGGTGCGGTTGTCCATAGTGACCCAGCCCACGATATCGACGAGATCGCCCTTCTCCGGCGCGACGATGTTGTAGTCCGCTTGCCAACTCATTCCGGCGGTAACGTAGGAGAACTCCGCGGAAAACTTGCCCGGTTTATCCGTTGCCACCAGCCACTCGAGACGTGGCTTCAGGATTGTTTCTGCTGTGAGATCCGGAAAGACCGGCGTCCCTGGCATGCCGAAGCGCAGTTGGCCTGCCACTTCGATGATAGGGTCTTCCTGCTGGGCACCATTGTTCTGGGAGTAGCCAATGTTGAAATAGTCAGGACGAATGTATCCGCTGCGCACGACCTTTCCTTTGATCAGAGACCGGTCTGGCATCTCGAAGTCGATCGTCCGACCTTCGTAAAGTGATAACAACGAGTACTGCGAAACCGGATCGGCACGATAATTCTGCTCGAGTACATTGACGGCGTGTCTGCCTGACGGGTCGCGCAGGACGACGGAATCGGGTTCCAGATGCATCGTGATGTCGTTCACGTTGATCGGGTTCACACCGGCCTTCAGGTCAAGAGGAAATTCCTGCCGGACGACGGCAAAATTCTGGTTGTAAATCGTGAGTGACGGCTGGGAACCCTGTTGTGCGGAAGCACTCACACACAACATCAGCAAGCAGACAAAGTAAGCGCGCATGGGACGTTTCTCCGTTCGAGAGCCTGAAGGTGGTCCAGCTTTTTCCGGTTGAACACAGGCTATCGTTCGGAAGAACGCTTCGGGGAGTGTCTTTTGCGGGGCTGTTACCAAAGATTCTTACAGTAACTACTGCGGGTCGAACTTGAGTTCAATCAGCTCTTTGGTTTCGTGGGCCGCGGGTTCGAATTTCCAGTGTCCCACCGCCGTAACCGCGCTTTGCGTCAGTAGCGGATGCCCGCCCTTGACGTCTACGTTCTTCACGGTGCCGTTGGGCAACACCTGCGCTTCGACCTTCACCACCCCATGAATGTTCATGGAGCGTGCCAGGGTTGGGTACATCGGTGGAGTCTTGATCAGGACCTTACGCGCAGATTCGACGGATTCCTGTGAGCGTAGTTGAATCGGAAGCAACGTCGTGGCAGCAAGAAGCAAGAGTGAGAATGCGCCCTGCCGCGTCAGGGTTCTCATAGTCCAGGGAGTCTACGGAACCGATAGTTCCTGTAATAGATAACCGAAGTAATTGCATTCGGCCTACACCCCGCCGGTCCTTATTTACCGTGTTCTTCGAGAAACTTCTCGACTTCGATGGCCGCCATGCAACCGCTGCCCGACGCTGTAATCGCCTGGCGGTAGCGCCGGTCCTGCACATCGCCGCAAGCAAACACTCCATCGACACGGGTAAAAACGTAGTTATGCGTCTTGAGATAACCGTCGGGGTCGGTGTCGAGTTGCCCTTCAAACATCTTGGCGTTGGGCTCATGCCCGATTCCGAGGAAGAGCGCGCTGGTTGGGAAATCCCAGACCTTACCCGTTTTCACATTGCGTAGCTTCAAACCGGTTACTTCCTTGTGATGGATGTCGTAAACATCCTCAACCACGGTGTCCAGAAGAAATTGGATTTTTTCGTGCTTCTGGGCGCGCTCGAGCATGATCTTTGACGCCCGGAACGAATCGCGACGATGAATAATGGTCACCTTCGTCGCGAAGCGGGTCAGGAAAAGTGCTTCTTCCATCGCAGAATCGCCGCCTCCAATCACGACGATCTCCTTGCCCGAAAAGAAAAAGCCATCGCAGGTCGCGCACGAGGAAACTCCGTGACCGATCAATTGCTGTTCGTGAGGCAGTCCCAGCCATCGGGCTGACGCGCCGCTTGCAATGATCAATGTCTGGGTATGGATTTGCTGGTGTCCGAGATGCAGCACAAACGGGCGCTGGCTCAAGTCGGCGCTGGTCAGATGCGCCATGCGATACTCCGCGCCAAACCGCTCGGCCTGCTTGCGCATGTTCTCGACTAGTTGTGGCCCCAGAATCCCCTCAGGAAAGCCGGGAAATTCTCGACCAGCGTCGTCATCGACAGCTGGCCGCCAGGCTCATGTCCTTCGATGACCAATGGTTTCAGGTTGGCGCGGGCGGCGTACAGAGCCGCGGTGTGTCCGGAGCATCCGGACCCTATGATGACAACATTGCGGTTTTCGCTCATGGATAGTGGCTGCAGATTAGATGGTGCAGTTCAGATTTTGATGCATCGCCGCTTGCCGGCGCGCGAATGCTACTTTCGGTCCTCTGCTGTCGGCTTGGCCGATGGGTTTGAACGCTTGGGCTTTGCGGCAGCCCTCGCTCTAACGGCTCCGCTGACTTTTCCCAACTCCTCGGGGACCACCGCTTTGACGCCGAGCAAACGCCGGTAATTCGTTAAGACTTGTGACGCGCTTTGAAACAGCGGCTCGTACGCGCTCTGATCTGGAGCCGGACCGCCTTCGGCTGCGTTGCATCGCGCCAGCGCTACCGACGATTTGCCAAACCGCTCCAAGCGCACGCGGTTCACCGGACTATTCGCGGTCAACATATCATCGGGACTCGTCACCGCTGAGGCGCTATCTTCCAACGAAACCTGGATCAGATCCTTGGGATCGCGCACGTGAAGCACAAGCGTTTCGACCATCATCTGGCCGTCGTTGCTGAACGAGTACTGTACGCTCGAAAAAAGAGCCTGCACAGAAAACTCTTTACGAATGCGCACATAGCTCGCCACCGACGGCTCTCCAGCGACATGAGTGTTCTGACCGGCCGGCAGGAAGCTGGGCATATCACTCAAGGTCGACCGTCCCCGCGACACTTCGAAGTCAGAGCCGAACAACGGCTGCTTCGGAACCCGGGCCAGCGCCGACGCAATCTCTTTCTGCTCCTCGGCCGAGGGCGTGCAGACGTTCAGCATATTCACCTTCACTTGCGGCTGGGCCGGCTGCTGCTGGGGAGTACCGGCGGGCTGTTCCTGCGCTCCGGCGTGAAAGGCAAGGGCCGGTCCGAAGAGGCTGATCCACAGGGCTAATACGAGGAATCTGGGCACGCCGGAATTCTAAACGAGACAGCCTATAAATCTAAATTTCGAATAGTCCACGGGTTCGCTGGAAGCCGCTCGAACGTCGTAGAATCTAGCTATGGCGAATCTGACACTGGTTTATGGAATGAGGCTGCTGCCCTCGGAAGACGTCGCCCAGGTAGGCGCTGCGCCGGTCAAATTGACCAATGGGCGGGAGGCGTCGGTCACCATGCACGTCCTTGAAGGCAGTAAAGAAGAGATCGAGAAGCAACTGCGTACGAGTCTGGAAGCATTCTTCGACCTGTATCCTGAAATCTAGCGGGCGAGGATCGCTTATTCCTCTCGCACGGTTGCAAACTGGCACACGCCGAGGCGGTTTCTGCTAGCGCCGTATAATTCCTCAGCTTTGTAGCTGGCTCCCGAGACACGATGCAATGGTCCTATCCAGAATTGCGCCGCAAGCTCATTGAGGCCGAACTCTGGCCCCAGGGCAAGATGGCCCGTCTGGCCTGCTATCTGGCTGGCATGGCCGTTGTCCTTTTTGCATTGCGCAAGGTGCTCGGGCTTTTCTCCTTGAGTTGGGGAGAACACCTCGGCGGATGGGTCGGTTTCCTCGCAATCCTCGCCGCGATCCTCTTCTTCATTCTCGGATTTCGTTGGGTCAAGCGCAGGATCCTGTGGCGGCTTCGTAACCGGCTGATCGTCACTTATGTTTTCATCGGAGTGATCCCGGCGGTCCTGCTGGTCGCGATGGGCCTGATCACGCTGTACGGGTTGGGCGGGCAGTTCGCCGTTTTCGTCGTCACTTCGGAAATTCATGCGCAGTTACGCGGCCTTGAATCGGCGAACGCCGCAGTCAGCAACGAACTTGCTGCCCATCTCGATCGCGGGGATAAACCCACAGCAGAATCGCTCGCCGGACTTCGGAAGCGAGATCCGGCTTGGGGCAGACGAAACGTATGCGCCTGGTACGCGGGCAAACCGTTAGCGATCTGCAACGAGATCCAGGGGACCGCACTCACCGTTCCCGGATTTCCCACGAATAAATTCCGCGATATTGTTCGCGATCACGGCCAGCTCTACCTGCGAGTCGCCTCATCTCTTCCGGTTGGTTCGGGCAGCCTGACTGTGGTCACCAGCGAACCCTTTGATAAGGATCTGGTCGGCAAGATCGCGCAGAACCTGGGAGAGATCACTCTCTACACCGCGGGCATCGCGGTGGACGAATCGTCGCCCAAGCAGGATCCCAATGCCGCCTCTACCAACACGGGTGTTTCCTATTCGTCCGAAAAGAACAAGAATGAAATCGTTGTCACCCCGGACAACAAGGCCAAAGATAAGCAGGTACTAGGCCCAGATTTCACGGTCGGAACCACGCCGGAGTCGACCGGCAGCTTCGATCGCGAGATCACGTTCGGAACTCCGCTGAAAGTGGTGGACTGGAAGAGCGGCGAACCGCAGCAAGTGGGAGCGGTCCTGCAGGTAACCACACGGCCCGCGGTGCTCTATACGCACCTGTTTGCCGCGCTTGGCGAATTCGTTCGCGGAGTCGCCTACATCCTGATCGGCGTAGGAATTTTCTTTGCCGTCATAGAACTGGTCGCATTGATCATCGGCACGCGCATGACTCGCACTGTAACGGCGGCTGTCGCGCAGCTTCACGTTGCGACGCGTCACGTCGACCGCGGCGATTTCAGCCACCGCATTCCGGTGCGATCAAACGACCAGCTCGCGGATCTGGCTCTTTCATTCAACTCGATGACCACTTCCATCGAGAAGCTCATTCTCGAGCAAAAAGAAAAGCAGAGGCTGGAGAACGAACTCGCCATTGCGCAGGAAGTTCAGGCACAACTATTTCCACGGCAGGTCTCGGAACTCGAATCCCTCGAAGTTCACGGCTTCTGTCGCCCAGCACGCACGGTCAGCGGCGACTACTACGACTTCCTGACGGCGAGTTCGCACAAGCTGATCCTCGCGGTCGGCGACATCAGCGGCAAAGGAATTTCTGCCGCGCTCCTGATGGCGACCATTCACTCCGCAGTCCGTGCCTACAGTGTGGAAAGCTTGCCGCAGATGCGCGAACCGGTTGCAGTGGGAGCCGTAGCAGGCTCCGGCAGAATGATGGCGACTTGGCCCGAGGGCGTCGAAGTCTCGCCCGGCGCCCTTCTCGGCCTGCTCAATCACCAACTCTACGAGAGCACTCCTCCGGAAAAATACGCGACCTTGTTTCTCGGAATCTACGATGGCCGGTCGCACCGCCTCACCTACAGCAACGGAGGCCATCTTCCGCCAATCCTCATAGGAAAAGACGGATGCGTGCGCAGGCTGGAGGCCGGCGGCACCGTCGTTGGCCTGTTCGACAACATGACGTATGAAGAAGGCGCGGTCGAAATGCATCCCGGGGAAATCTTCCTCGCCTACAGCGACGGCGTTACCGAGCCCGAGAATGATTTTGGTGAATTCGGCGAGCAGAGACTGATCGACCTGGTCCGTGAAAACCGCGACCTTCCCCTGCCACAAATCAGCCAGATCGTAACCACAGCCGTCGACGACTGGATCGGCGACAACGAACAGCCCGACGACGTAACACTAGTCCTGGCCAGAGCGCGCTAAAAAATAGGGGAAAGAGAGAAACGTCTAGTCTTCCTTAGCGAACCCTGGTGTCCTTTGTGCTTAACGCTTTTGAAAACCTAAAGGCATTTTCGGATCAGCCGCAGAGTATTGACAGACCAAACTGCGATGCTCTACCTTGAGTGCCTTGCTTTCAAGACGGTGTGCGGGAGTAGCATAACCACGGCAATGCGCCGGGGCTCCATCCCGGAGATGTCGGTTCGATACCGATCCTCCCGCCCCAGATCTCTTGGTCAGATTTTTTTTACCTTCCACTTTCCACGTTTGAACAAAATCGCGCTTGCCACCGCAATCGCAGCCTCCGCAACGACAATGGCCCAGAAGGCTCCGTTGGAACGGAAATTCATTCGGATTGCCAGCCAGTAGGCGAGCGGAATCTCCAGCATCCAGAAGCCGAAAAAATTCACGATGGTTGGCGTGATGGTGTCACCCGCCCCGTTGAAGGCCTGCAGCATCACCATGCCGTAGGCGTATCCGATGTTGCCGCAACTGATAATCCGCAGACAGGTTGCGCCGAGCGGCACCACTTCCGGATCGCTGATAAATAGTCGCACCATCGGCTCCGCGAACAGCACAAAGAAGAGCCCTAGCACGCCAAGAAAAATCATGTTGTAGAAGCCCGTGCGCCAAACAGCTTTTTCTGCGCGATCGGGTTCACCCGCGCCCAGGTTTTGTCCCACAAGCGTGGCCGCCGCATTACTTAATCCCCAGGAAGGCAATATTACAAAGATGACGATGCGGATCGCGATCGTATACCCAGCCAATGCCGCCGCGCCAAATGTGCTGACGATTCGAACCAGCCCGATCCAACTCGTGTGCGCGATCGCAAACTGCAGAATGCCGGTTAAAGAAACGCGCAACAGCCGCCATAGCACATCCACCTTCACGTGAATTTGCCGTGTCAGGACGCGAATGCGTTCGGTTCCTTTCATCAGCCGGTAAAACTGGTACATCACGCCGATGCTGCGTCCGATGAACGTGGCGAGCGCAGCGCCGGTCACGCCTAACTTCGGGAACGGTCCCCACCCAAAAATCAGGCATGGATCAAGGATCAGATTGATGATGTTCGACACCCACAGCAGGCGCATTGCGATCGCGGCATCTCCCGCTCCGCGAAAAATCGCATTGTTCAGGAACAGCAACAACACGGCGCAACTGCCGCCGAGACAGATTCTGGCGTAGCCGGTCCCAACCGAAACGATCTCGGAACTCGCCCCCATCAGCCGCAGCAGATCGCCAGCGTATATGAAACAGGGCACACCGATCGCAACGGAAATAATACCGCCCAGCACAATGGCTTGAACCGCCGCAACGGCAGCACCTTCGGGATCCTTCTCTCCAATGCGGCGTGCCACCATCGCTGTAGTGGACATGCTGAGTCCAATGCCTACCGCAAACACCAGGCTCAACATCGATTCCGTCAGCCCAACGGTGGCTACGGCGTTCGCGCCGAGACGTCCCACCCACATCACGTCGACCACCGCGAAAAGCGATTCGAGGACCATCTCCAGGACCATCGGGATCGCCAGCAACAGGATGGCGCGGTTCAAGTTTCCGGTGGTGTAATCCTGATGAGACCCGCGAACGGCCTCGACCACGGAACTCCACAGTGAGTGCTGCTTCTCGGCAACTACGACACTCGCTTCCATACCAGCCTTAACTTTCCGCAGGCTACGCCGCATCGAGGCGGATGTAGCGGCACGCAAAACAAAAAAGGAAATCGATCAGGAAAGCCCCGCAAACGCGGGTCATACGGGATGGCGAATTAACGAAGGATGGACATCGTGTTCCTCGGCGCGGATCGTTTGAAGTTCTTGGTCCCCACAGGAAGCGAACAACTATTGGAGTTTATCGCAAGTCTTAGAGTCTTCCAAATCAAAAGCGGCGGATGTCGGAGGCCATCCAGCGCTTCGAAGGGGCCGTATGCGATGTTCAATCTGGACCTAAGGAGCGCCTATTTCCTCACAAGGATGGACGCAAAGATCACGTAGGTGCAGAGCATTCCGAAGCTATTTCTTCGGAAGCGCTAAGACTCGCGCTGAAACCGCCGAATTTTTCAGCGTACCGCCAAGGATTATCTGGCCCAGTGGCGTGAACAGGATGCCTCGAGCGTCCGAGCGAACATCGTACGTGTCCTGCGCAATTGTGTCCCAGCGATTGCCGTGAAGCTCGTAGGCAAAGGTCACCGGCGAGATTTCAGCCTGCTTGCCGTCATTATCGAGAAACTTATAGTTGTGATACGTCGCCGTTCCACCGGAGAAAAGGATTTTGTGGTCTCCTCCTCCGGCGGCGATTCCAAAGCGCCCGGGCCCGGGATGGGCTGGCAACTTGCTCCACTCAATCTTGGTCGGACTTTTGTGATCGATCTTCCCCATCCAGCATTCGTCAGACACTACTATTTTGTTGCCCCCGGCGGGATCTTTCTTCGCTCCATCCGCGACGACGATCGTCTCATCCGCTACTCCGCCCGCGTGGCCAAAAACCGGCGTCCCGGGGAACGGCGTGCCCTCACTCCATGAATTGGACTCTGCGTCATAAACTTGCACGTTGTTGACGGGACCGTTCTTTCCTCGTCCCCCGATCAGATAGACATAGCGATCGTGGGTCACTCCGATGACGGCGCTGTCCACCGGCACCGGGATGTCCGCCGCGCGATACCAGCGGTGATCGTCCGGGACGTAGGAATTTACATCTCCAACCGTGAGCTCACTTCCCTGGCCGTCCACAACATAACCACCAAAAACAAATACTTGTCCTTTTGCCCCAATGGCCGAAGCGCCAAGCCTGCCTGCGACTCCCGGCACAGCACGGCCCTCCACCCACTTCCCCGATTTGAATCTCAATTCGTAGAGTTTGTTTGAAATATCGTCCCAGTTCTTCTTCGTCCCCACACCCATCATGGAATAGATTTGAAGTCCGTTCTTGAGCGAAGCCACTGCATTGCTAGTGACTGCGCCGGGCATCGCTGGAATTTTGGAATCTTCGGCGCCCAAAACAAAGGCTGCGCAAACTAAGAGAACCAGGAAAACAGGCAGTTTTCTCATCGCTCAGATATTACGTCTTCCACACGGACTGCGGCAAAACCAAATGCCCTACTGGAACAGCCTTTGCCGGGCGCCATGAATGAAATCTGTATAAGCCGGAGTTTGTCCCTTGGCCCGCATGTGACTGGCAATCTGCCCTCGGTGATGGGCTGAATGCGTTACGACATGGGTCAACACATCGAGGATAGAGTTCGTCCACGGCTCACCCTTGCTATTTTTGTACGAAATCGTCTGACCAAGGTCGCTGGTGTTATTCAGGAACTCGTTCCATGAGCGCTCCAGCTTCGCGCTCTCCGCATCGCACCGGGCCAAGTCGGCTTCGGGCCATACCGCGACGCTCTGCGGAATCCCCAACAGGCGGTCTAGCCATACCTGCTCCGCGGCCAGGATGTGCGACATCAACTGCAGCGACCGCGCATTTTCGTCTGCATTCTTTCTGATCGCCTTCAAAACCTCCCTGTTGGCCCAGGCATCATAGGCGAACTGGCGGCGCAGATTGTCGGTAAGATTCAACTGTCCAGACATCTTGTAACGATCCTTTCACAATTCAGGAATAAACTGCTTAAGGTTGCGGAACGTTGACTCCGTTCCTTCTACAGATGCCGCGCAAGGCTCCAACGAATCGAAAAGCTCAGGCCGTCGTCGACGACGCCAATGATGCCGGCTCCGATAACGGATCTCCGAAATCCGCCACGATCCGAGCTCGTAGCGCAGACGACCTGGCGAATCTCGCCTTGAAAGCGTGCCTTATTGCGCGAGATGCCGCCTTCAACGTCCGCGATCTGCTGACAACTTCTTCCCGCATGGCGTTCCTCGCCATCAAAGATTGCGAAAAGGAACTCGATCTGATCGAGCGCCAGATTGACGAGCGCTTGCCCGCCGCCATTACCCGCGTCAACGAGGCTCGCGCGCGTCAGCTACTTTCCAGCCTGAAGTCCACCACGGACCTGGAGCGCATCGGGGACTTGGTGATGAGCGTAGCTCTGCGCGTTCAGGCTCGAACCGCGAAAATCCCGGTATCGGACGTGCGCCAGCTGGTGGAAATGTCGACCGTACTCCGCGATATGCTGGACCTGATCCACAAGGGATTTTCCACGCTCGATCTCGAATGCGCGCGCAAAGTGCTCCAGATGGACAAGGAAATCGACCGCGTCTGCCACGCACTTTTTCAAAAGCACCTTGCCGAGACGGTCGCGCAGGGAGACACATCGAACTTCGAGATCCTCCTTATGGCTCAGGCCCTGGAGCGCGCCGGAGACCACACTACAAATCTCGCCGAAGATCTCTACAGCCTCATCGAGGGCCGCAGCCTGCGGCATATGCCGAAAAAGAAAGCGGCGAATTAGTCCTCCCCTTCTTCAGATTTTCCTTGTTTCCATAAAATTCATCGTTCGTTAACCAAAGGTAAACATTCCCGCAACAATCCCTCCATACATTCGGAACATATCTTTTCTCACCAGGAAATATCAGTGACCCCGTGGTTGGCCTGACGCAAAGCATGTACCCGCCAGTCGATTCCTACGAGAAGGCCGAGGAGCGCACAACCTTGCCCTCCGAGCGACCTCTGATTTTTGTCGTGGAGGACGAGGCCGACATATCGCGCCTCATCAGCCATAACCTTCAGGCGTTCGGATTCAATGTCCACGGATTTTTCAGTGGCGCTACAGTCCTGGCGGAAGCGATCCGTGAGAAGCCGGTCCTGTTCCTGCTCGATGTCATGCTGCCCGGCGTCGATGGCTTCGAGCTTTGCCGCCACATCCGCCAAACTCCGGCTCTGTCCGCCACTCCAATCATTTTTCTCACCGCGAAGACCGCCGAGTCGGACCGCGTCAAGGGACTGGAACTCGGAGGGGACGACTACATCACCAAGCCCTTCAGCCCCCGTGAACTCGTGGCCCGCATCCGCACGATGCTGCGAGGCCAGGACAAGTCCTCGAGCGTCAACGAAGTCCTGCGCCTCGGCAATCTCGAAATCGACGTGTCTTCGATGACCATCCAGGTGAATGGCCGGGCCGTACAGACAACGGTTCGCGAATTTCGTCTGCTTGAGTATTTCGCAAATCATCGCGGCCGAGTGCTCACCCGCGACCAACTTCTCGACGCCGTGTGGAAAGAAACTCCGTTCGTCACGCCCAGATCGATCGACGTGTACATTCGCCGTCTACGCGAGAAGATCGAAACCGATCCTCGGCATCCCCAGTACCTGAAAACGCTGCGCGGCATTGGATATCGCTTCGAAGTGCCGCGAACCGAATAGCCGGGCCACTCCCGATTTTTCGCGTTTCATCGCATGAGACCTTGCTCTCAGTTATCCTGTTTGCACTCCTGCGATGGCGAACAAATCCAAGCCTCTGTGGAAAGCGGACGACCAGCAGGCGCGCCTCGCTGAACTCACCGCCTCCACGGACGAACCGGCGAAAGACAATCCCCTGCGCCGTGATGTGCGTTCTCTCGGGGCAATTCTCGGGCAAATTCTGGTCGAGCAGTCGGGCCAGGAATTGTACGAATCGGTCGAAAAACTTCGCCGCCTGCTGATCGAAAATCGCGAAACGGCGCGTCGTACTTCCGATCAGGGAACCGCACCGAAAGTACGCCTCGAAGTTCAGGAAATCGTTTCAAAGATGGACCTGTCGCGTGCCTACCAGGTCACCAAAGCCTTCGCCACATATTTCGAGCTCACCAACCTGGCGGAGACGAACCATCGCAAGCGTCGCCGCACCGCAGGCAAACTCGATGTAGACCAGCCACCGCTTCCCGGATCTTTTCGTGGAACTTTGCTGCGCATGAAGCAGGCAGGAATTTCCGCGGACGATGCGCTGTCGTCCCTGGGACAGATTCGCATCACACCGGTTTTCACCGCGCATCCCACCGAGGTCGCCCGTCAAACCGTGCTTTTGAAGCGTCGACGCATCGCGCAACAACTGGAACGGCTCGACCGCCTGCCACTGACGGCGGAAGACGCCGAGATTTGTGAAGATAACATTCGCGCCGAAGTGACCTCGCTATGGCAAACTGACGAAGTCCGGCTGGCCAAGCCCACGGTGAACGACGAAATCCGCATGGGGCTGCGCTACTTTCGCCTGTCGCTGTTCGACTCGCTTCCCAAGATCTACGACGAGATCGTGGAATCCTTCCGCGAGGTCTATGGACTCACGCTCGACGAATCGACTGTCCCGAACGTAGTTCACTTCGGATCGTGGATCGGCGGCGATCGCGACGGCAATCCCCTGGTCAAGCCGGAGTGCATCCGTGATTCCCTCGACATGGCGCGAGCGCTGATCCTTCGCGAATATCTCTATGACGTTGAAGCGCTCAGCGATCGCCTGAGTTCGTCTCGAAGGCAAACCGCGGTATCCTCCGATTTGCTTGTGCGGCTCAAGCACTACGAGCGCACGATTCCTGGCGTTCATCTCGCCTGGGGTCCAAATAACCACGAAGAGAGCTACCGCCGATTCCTTTCCTACATGTTTCACCGGTTGCAGCAGAGCCGCGATGCGATGGATTCCGCCGCTGCCTACCGCGATGCCGCCGAGTTCGAGCAGGACATCCTGCTCATACGCGACAGCCTGCGCGCGAATCGCGGAGAACGTTTGGCCCGTACGTACGTTTCGTCGCTGCTGCGGAATGTGCGCAAATTTGGATTTCACCTGCACACGCTCGACGTTCGCCAACATGCCCGCGTGCACGCAAAAGTTTTGAAGGAGATTGGGCCGAAACTCGACGCCGAGCCAGAGTCTGACGACGGCCGCGAATTGCTCGCCACTTTCCGAATCATTTCGGAGTTGAAACATCGTTATCCACCCGAGTCGATTCGGCAATACATCATCAGCGGGGCGGAATCGGAAACCGATGTATTGAATGTCATCCAGCTGGCAAAGTTCACGGGCGTCCAGATCGCCGGTTCGGCGACCGACCCCGGCTTGATGCCGGTACCGCTGTTCGAATCCATCGAGTCGTTGCGAGCCTCCAGCGACATCATGCGCAAGCTCTGGTCTGACCCCGAGTATCAGCGGCTGCTCGATTCCTGGGGACGCTGGCAAGAAGTCATGCTCGGATACTCCGACTCGAACAAAGATGGCGGGATGCTCACCAGCACATGGGAGCTATACAAGGCACACCGCCAGTTGCACGAGGCAGCTAGAGAAAATGACGTGAAGCTGCGACTCTTCCATGGCCGAGGCGGCACGGTCGGCCGCGGCGGCGGGCCCACTCACTCGGCAATCCTTGCGCAGCCTCCGGGACATTTTTCCGGGCACATCCGGGTCACCGAACAAGGCGAGGTTCTCAACTGGAAGTATGCCGACCCGGTTCTTGCGGAATGGAATCTGGAACTGATGATCGCGGCCAGTCTCGAAGCACTCATTCGGCCCGGAGCCGATCGTTCGGCGCATCCTGCGAACTGGGAAGAAGCGGTCGAAGAGATGTCACAGCAAGCCTTCGACGTGTATCGCCGCGAGATTGCCGACAATCCTGACGTACTCGAATATTTCGAGCAGGCAACGCCAGTGAACGAACTGGACACGGCGCGTATTGGCTCGCGGCCCGCGCGACGCAGCAAAGGACGTCGCCTTGAAGACTTGCGCGCAATTCCGTGGGTCTTCGGATGGATGCAGAGTCGCTTCGCCGTCCCTGCATGGTTCGGCGTGGGCTTTGCCCTTGAACAGTTCGCGAAAAAAGGCGCCGCACAGGAACAACTCCTGCGCGAGATCGCTAAAGGATTTCCCATGTTTTCGGGGATGCTCGGCAACGTCGAACTCGGCATGGCCAAAGCAGATCTCGGGATCGCTCGCGACTATTCAGGCCTGGTCAAGAATGCCACCGTCAGAAAGCGTGTCTTCTCGATGCTGCAGGAGGAATTCCTGCGCACCCGTCGCATGATCCTGCGAGTCACTGGACAGCGCGACCTGCTGGCGCGCAATCGTGTGCTCGCGCGATCCATTCGCCTGCGCAACCCCTACGTCGATCCCATGAGCCTGATCCAGGTCGAACTCCTGCGCCGCAAACAGCAAGGACAGCAAAGCTCCGACCTTGAGTATCCGATGGGTGCAACCATCAACGGCATTGCCGCCGGTCTTCACAATACGGGATGACTTACTTGCGGTTGCTAACGCCGCCAGGCCGGGCTCGTCGTTACAATGGGTGGACCTTCCAGGACTCCTCCGAATGTGCCAACCGGGAGTGGATGGATGGAACCAGGTTCCCCGTGGTTTCGTACTTTTCATCGTCTCAGTGTGTTCGAATAAAAAATCGTCCTCAAGAGGAAACATGACAATCGCTAAACTCTCGGCAGCACTTGCCTTGACTGTACTGCTCGGTGCCGCCTTTGCCCAGAATGTTTTTGCCCAGAGCAGCTCTGAATACAAATCTCCGGCCGCATCCGCTCAAGGCGGTGAGCCCGCAAAAGAAATCAAGCTCGAGCGCTTCGATCCCACGCTTGTGGACCAGACGCTGGATCCTTGCAATGACTTCTACAAGTACGCCTGCAACAAATGGCTCACGGCGAATCCAATTCCTCCCGACCAGGTCTACTGGAGCACGGGCAGCGGTCTCGAACTGTGGAACGAGGGTATTCTGCGCGAGACGCTCGAGGCCGCCAGCAAGAACGACGCTAGCCGCAGTCCTGTCCAACAAAAGATTGGCGATTACTGGGCCGCTTGCATGGACGAGAGCGGCATCGAAGCCGCCGGCCTGAAACCGTTGCAGCCGGAGCTCGACCGGATCGCCGGGCTGAAATCTAAAAAGGACCTCACCCTCGAAGTCGCCCATTTGCACCATGCCTTTCCCGGCGCGTGGCTAGGCGGAGATAACCAGAGCAACTCGCCGCTCTTCGGATTTACCGGGCAACAGGACTACGACAACGCATCCATCGTCGTCGCTCAAATCGATCAGGGCGGCCTCAGCCTTCCCAATCGCGACTACTACCTGAACACCGACGAGAAATCCAAGGACTTGCTGTCGAAGTACCGCGCACATATTCAGAAGATGTTCACGCTCGCTGGTGAACCGGAAGCGCAAGCCGCCACCGACGCAGGTACCGTCATCGAGCTCGAAACCGCCATGGCGAAGGCGCAGATGGATAACGTCAAGCGCCGCGACCCGAAGAATATCAACAACAAGATGAGCCTCGCCCAGGTCAAAGCGCTCGCGCCATCCATCGACTGGGACGGCTATCTGAAAGCTGTCAAAGCGCCCACCAGCGACCACTACATCGTCAGCTCTCCTGATTTCTTCCGCGCAGAAGAGAAGCTGCTCTCCGAACATCCGCTGGCTCACTGGCAAACCTATCTGCGATGGCAGGTCATTCACCGCTCTGCGCCGAATTTGAACAAGGCGGTCGTGGATGAGAACTTCGACTTCTTCGCGCACACGCTGGCGGGGGCCGAGCAGCAACTGCCGCGCTGGCGCCGATGTGTGCATGGCGCCGACCGCGATCTCGGAGAAGCGCTCGGACAGGCTTACGTCGATCGCGCCTTCCCGCCCGACAGCAAGGCTCGCACTTTGCAAATGGTTCACTCCATCGAAACCGCACTCGGCAGCGATATTCAAAGCTTGAGCTGGATGTCCGCAGACACCAAGGCGCAGGCAGCCACAAAACTGAAAGGGATCGAAGACAAGATCGGTTATCCCTCTCACTGGCGCGATTACTCCAGCGTGAAGATCGTCCGCGATAGCTGGCTCAATAACGTGGGACAGGCATCTTCCTTCGAGTTCGAACGTTGGGTCGCCAAGATCGGCAAGCCTGTCGACCGGGCTGAGTGGACAATGACTCCGCCCACCATCAACGCCTACTACGATCCGCAACTGAACACGATCAACTTTCCCGCTGGGATTCTGCAACCACCGTTCTTCGATTCAACCAAAGATGATTCGGTGAACTACGGCGCCATCGGCATGGTCATCGGCCACGAAATCATCCACGGCTTCGACGACCAAGGCCGGAAGTTCGATGCTCAGGGAAACTTGCGCGACTGGTGGACCGCCGACGATGCCAAACAATATGACGAACGCGGCAAGTGCATCTCCGATGAGTACACGCAGGATGTTCCCGATGCCGGCCCCGGAGTCAAACAAAATGGCTTGCTCACCCAAGGCGAAGACACCGCGGACAATGGCGGAATTCATCTCACGCTGAACGCCTTGGAATCGTCGTTGAAGCAACAAGGAAAGTCGCTTGAGGATAAGGGTCCGGACGGCTGGACCTACAGGCAGCGATTCTTCCTCGCATACGGCTTCTCGTGGTGTGCGAACGTTCGCCCGCAGATCGCGCGACTCATTGTTACCACCGACCCCCATTCGCTGCCGATCTTCCGCATCGATAACGTTGTTTCCAACATGGCGGAATTCCAACAAGCCTTCAACTGCAAAGCCGGACAGAAGATGGTCCGGGCGAATGCCTGCCGCGTTTGGTAAGCATCCGCAAACAAAAAAACAGGGCCGGCATGATCGCCGGCCCTTTTTTCTTGCCGTACCTATCGGTTGATGTCCTCTTTGTTCTGCAACCGCTTCACGTAGTTCTCCAGGCTCGACTTATTCGCATCCGGCGCGCCGCTCAACGATATCCTCGCTTCTTTCACCGCGTTATCGTAGTCGCCTTGCGCGCTGTATACGCGCGCCAGCCCCAGATGTGAAGTCCAGTAGTCTGGAAACTTCTTTGCGTTCGAACGAAAGACGGCCAGCGCCTCATCCTGCTTCTTGTCCCCCTGCAGCTGGCGTCCATAGATATAGAGCTGCAGCGCGTTTCCCTTATTCAGAGCCTGCGTCCGTAACGAGCTCGCATCCTCCTTGCGGCCCATCGCGTCAAGGATTTTCGATTTGTTCATCAGGTTGTCGTAGCGCTCTTCCGCCTGGATCGACAGATCTTCATCTTTCAGTGCTTCGTCCAGATTGATCTTGTTCGCCAGGAAATATCCTGCCGCGTCATCCCATCCTTCCCAGTAATACTGGTTCAGTCCGTGCAGCTGTTTGCGAATGCTCGCGGTGACAAGATCGTTCACGTTGGCCTTTACCTGGAAAGGCACTGCAACTTTCTCCCAACGCATGGTCACCACCGTCGAATCCGCCTTCACGTCATCAAAGTCGTAAGCCAGTGCATCGTGCAACTCCGCGGACTGCGGCTTCACGCTGACGCGAAGCGCATCTTCATCCTCCTTGTAGGTGAAGCTCCCCCACGAACCTGAATTCTTCGAGAAGATCACCGTCCACTGGCTCTCGCCCGGAATCATATGTAACCCGTACGTTCCCTTGTCGAGCGCCTGTCCTTCAATCGTCACCGGATCAGTGAACGTAATCGTCGTATTCTCATTTGCTCCCGCTCGCCACACTTGTCCGTAAGGCACGAGTTTGCCCCACACCTGCCGGCCATTGGCCAGCGGACGATGGTAGTTGATGGTGATATCGGTTATGCCGATGCGCTGCGATACCTGGGCATGCTGACTTGCACGCGGCAGATTGAGCATCAAGGTTTCACCCGTGGCAGTTTGAGCATGGCTGAAACTCGCACCCAACAAAACAACCGAACACAAAGCAAGCAGACGACTCTTGTACATGGAATTCTCCTTCTCGTTCTCGCTGCCATGAGCAAGCAGCCAATGATTTTGCACTCTGAACCCAGAGTTTGATGGAAATTGCAATTTGAAACACGCGGGGAGCCTTGCGCTGTTGCGCTTAGACGGATTTGGGCGAACTATGTGAGCATGGTAGTGACGGTGTGAGAATAGTGAGGCAATGTTTTTTGCGCATGGACTTTCATGAAAGCGGGATTGCCTGTCTTCTTTCAGATGAGCAAACCAAAACAGGTAGAAAAATATGCTGATCGATGAAATTACGGAGAAGGAATGTCACGAGATTCTGTCTCGCGGCTCTATCGCCCGACTTGGCTGCTCACTCGACGACCAGCCTTACGTAGTCCCGGTCTGCATCGCTTACGAGCCGGACTTCATTTATGTCTTCTCTACATTCGGCCAAAAGATCCGCTGGATGCGGACCAATCCCAAAGCCTGCATCCAGATTGACGAGATATCCGGACAGTCGGAATGGGCCAGCGTAGTCGCGAATGGGGAATACCAGGAATTACACGAACCTCAATTCACCGATGAGCGCGATCATGCCCGCCGCCTCATCGAAAAGCGAAGCCGCTGGTGGCTCAATGCCTTGGCCGAACGTCGCAACCAGTTGCCGGACGAGAAGATCACTCCTATCTTTTTTCGCATTCGAATCACCTCGGTGAGCGGGCTGCGGGGGAAATCGGAAGGCGCATAAAAACGTTCACACAAGCCTCTTGACAAGCCGGCAGCCGGAAGGCACAATCTCTCACAGGCGAACAAAAAGCGAAAATAATCGCCTCCGCAGGACTCCAGTCCTCGGTGCTCCCTGAAATACCTGAGGATTCTATGTCTTCCGCGGTGGTTTCCACTTCGGCGGCCCTGGGCCGCCTTTTTATTTTGGATGAAGATGCGGTGCCCGGATTGTCCCCGTCCTTTGAGCCGGATTCGGCAAATTCCCTACCGCGTCCTCCTCAAAAAATTCGACACTCCGATCTGGTGGCCAATCCCAAACTTGCCGGCGTAACCCCGGCCTCCCAGCTTGTAGCCCGCCCCGCTCCGGAAATGGCTTCCAGCGGTATTGCCGCCATCGATGCCCTCACTGGAGGCCTGCCTCGCGGATGCCTCTCCGAAATCTGCGGGACGGCCTCCTCCGGCCGTACAACCTTGCTGTTGGCGGCTCTTGCGGCCGCCACGAAACGTGGCGAATTCTGCGCAGTCATCGATGCCAGCGACTCGCTCGATCCCCACTCGGTTGCCGCCGCCGGCGTGGATCTCGATCGCCTGCTCTGGGTGCGCTGCGGGGAAGAATCACGTACCAAACAGACTGGTGGCCACACTCGAACCGCGTCCTTTGCGGCTAGAGTAGGGATTTCCCCGCAAACCACTTTCGATTTCGACCGCACTTCAAATAAAAAATCCGAGCACCGTCTCGAGCAAGTTCTCCGCGTCACCGACCTGCTGCTCGAAAGCGGCGGCTTCGGGTTGATCATCCTCGACCTCTCCGACGTGCCCTCGCAAGCGGCCCGCCGCATTCCGCTCGCTACCTGGTTCCGCTTCCGCCGCGCCGTAGAAAACAAATCCACCATTCTGCTAACCATCGAGCAACAACCCATCGCCGGAAGCTGCTCGTCGCTGCTGCTGCAATTGCAAGCCGCGAGGCGGGGAAAGAATGCAGCCCACGGCGCAAGCCTTGGGTTAGGTGCGGAGGACGAGCAAACCCCGGAGGCGCGAAAGAAAATTAGCGAACGCTCTCACCTGGATCGCGATTCCCCCACTCACGCCCAATTACTAACCGGACTCGATATCAACGCGGAACTCATCCGCTCCCGTCTAGACCGCAAGCCCGCTCGATCGATCGCATTCGCCACAAAAACCGCCTGGGCTGGATGAAAAATGAGGCAATCATTCAATTACTAAATTTCTCAATTCCACAATGATTCCATGCCTTTCGCCTGTATCTTCGTTCCGAACTTTCCCGTGGCGGCCGCACTTCGCGCCGAACCGGAATTGCAGGCGCATTCTCTCGCCATCCTTGAAGGCAAGCCTCCGCTCGAAAAGATTATCGCGGTCAATGAAAAAGCCAAACGCTTCGGCATCGCGCCGGGGATGACCAAGGCTCAAGCCGAGCTCTGCCCCGAACTCGCTTTGCGCCAGCGTTCCCCATTGCAGGAAGCCTCTGCCCATGCGGCTCTGCTTGACTGTGCCCAATCATTTTCGCCACGTGTAGAAGATGCGGACGCTGACACGGTTGTTCTCGATCTCGCAGGCATGGAATCTCTGTTCGGATCGCTCGTCAAAATTTCGCGAGCGATCTCCGACCGCAGTGCCGCACTCGGTCTCGCCGCAAACATCGGCGTCGCTGCCAATCCGGACGCCGCATTGCTCGCTGCTCGGGGCTTTCCCGGCGTCACCGTAATCCACGCCGGAAAAGAAGCCGAGTATCTAGGTCCACTTCCGGCAGAGGTCTTGTTCAACGACCGTCTCGACGGCGAAGAAAAAAAAACTGCTGACAGTCTTCTCGAAACGTTAAGCCGCTGGGGAATACGCAACTTGCGTGCCCTGGCCGCGCTTCCCACAGTTTCGCTCAGCGAGCGTCTCGGACAACACGGCCTTCACCTGCAGAAACTCGCTCGTGGCGCCAACTCCCGTACGCTCGCCCCCGTCGAAGCTCCGCTGGTGTTCGAAGAGGCGATCGAACTCGATCATCCGATCGTCCTGCTTGAGCCGCTTGCCTTCCTGCTTAATCGCTTGCTCGAACAACTCTGCGCACGTTTAGGTTCACGCGCCCTGTCCACGCAGGAATTGCGCCTCACGCTGGAGCTTTCCAATCTCACCGGCATCGACGACGAATTCGAAAACTTGGGAATGCCGAGCGAGAGCGATGCATTCGATAAAAATAATCAAATGTGGGGACAGCCGCCCTCGACTGCCCGGCGAAGCGAAGCTTCGCCTCACTGCCGTCACCCAAAATTTACACGCACGCTCAACCTGCCCCTTCCCATGCTCGACCCCAAAGTATTCCTGAAACTTCTGCAACTCGATCTCAACGCCCACCCCCCGGGAGCGCCCATCATGAAAATCCATCTCGCCGCCGTGCCTGCTCGCTCGCGCTCGGCTCAAGGAGGCCTCTTCCTCCCTCCATCCCCCGAGCCCGAAAAGCTCGAACTCACTCTCGCCCGCATCGCCGGCATCGTTGGCGAGCAGAAAGTCGGCGCGGTGGAACTGCTCGACACGCATCATCCCCAAGGATTTCGCATGCGTCGTTTCGTTGCCGAAGTCGCGCGCAAGTCCCCGCAGAAAAAAAAGCAAGACGCGGCCGAAGTGCAATCAGTAGTCACCGCCCTGCGCCGCTTCCGTCCGCCCCTGCGTGCGAACGTGATTCTGGAAAACAGTCAGCCCGTGCGGCTGAATTGCTCAAAGAAAAAAGAAGTGGAAGGTGAGCTCCTCTGGAAGGCCGGCCCCTGGCGCTTCTCGGGCGATTGGTGGGAGCGCGATGCCTGGTCCCGCGACGAATGGGACTTAGCCCTGCGCAGCGGCGACTCAATCTCGTTCTACCGCCTGGTACATGATCTCTTGGACGGTGGATGGTTCATAGAAGGCACCTATGATTGATTCAAATTCAGTACTCAGCTGAATACAAGGTCCTGAGTACTTGTACGTAGAGCTTCACGCCCGCTCCGCATTCAGTTTTCTCGAAGGCTCTTCCCTGCCCGAGGAACTCATCGGCGTGTGTTCTCACTTCCACATGCCTGCCATGGCGCTGCTCGATACCGACGGCGTCTACGGAGCACCACACTTCCATCTTGCCGCCAACAAAATCGGCCTGAAAGCCCACATCGGCGCGGAAGTCACCTTCCAAAAAGAGGTCTCAAATTCTAGATTCCAAATTGAAGATTTAAATCATTACAGTCCTTCGCCAATCTGCAATCAAAATTCTGAACTCTGGAATCGTTTTCGCATTCCGCTTCTTGTACGCAACCGCACTGGCTACCAGAACCTCTGCCGCCTGATCACAAAGATGAAGTTGCGCGCCGGGAAAAAAGGGGAAGGCGCCGTCAACGCGCAAGAACTCGAAGAACATGCCGAAGGACTCATCTGCCTGACTGGCGGCGACGAGGGGCCGCTCGCCTCTGCCCTCGCGCAAGGCGGCGCAGATGCAGCCCGGCGCCAGCTCGATCAACTCATCGGCATATTCGGACCGAAAAATATCTACGTCGAGCTGCAGCGGCACTTCCATCGCGAAGAAGAATCACGTAACCGCACCGCCATCGATCTCGCCCGTTCTTTCCATCTCCCGCTGCTCGCGACGAATGGCGTGAATTACGCCATTCCCAAAGCTCGCGAACTTTGCGACGCATTCACCGCTATCCGCCACCACCACACTCTCTCGACCGCGGGCCGCCTGCTTTCCCGCAACGCTGAACGTCATCTGAAATCTCCGCGGGAGATGGAGCAACTCTTCTCCGACCTGCCCGAAGCCATCCACAACACCGTTGAGCTTTCCTATCGCCTCGAATTCACGCTCAACGATCTCGGCTACGAATTCCCCCTCTATCCCGTACCCGCCGGCGAGACCATGAACTCCTTCCTGCGCGAGCATGCCTGGATCGGATTCCGCAACCGCTATGGCCGCGCCGCTCCCGAAATGCAGTCCAAAGCTCGTCTGCAAATCGAAAAGGAACTTGCCCTTATCGAGAAATTGAAGCTCGCCGGATACTTCCTCATCGTCTGGGACTTGATCCGCTTCTGCCGCGAAGAAAACATTCTTGTTCAGGGACGCGGCTCCGCAGCCAACAGCGCCGTCTGCTATGCGCTGGGCATCACCGCCGTCGACGCCGTCAGCATGGAACTCCTCTTCGAACGATTTCTTTCTGAAGAGCGCGGCGAGTGGCCCGACATCGATCTCGATCTTCCCAGCGGCGACGAGCGCGAAAAAGTAATTCAGTACGTTTACAAGCGGTACGGTGAACGTGGCGCCGCCATGACCGCCAACGTCATCACCTATCGCAACCGCATGGCTGCGCGCGAAATGGGTAAGGCACTCGGATTCGATCCTGAGACGCTCAACAAAATTTCCGCCGCGGTCGCTACCTGGGAATTTCGCGACGAGAATGATGCGCTCGACCGCCGCTTCCGCGATGCCGGACTCGATCTCAACCATCCACGACTGCGCAAATACTACGAGCTTTGCCTTGCCGTACAGGACATCCCACGCCATCTCGGCCAGCACTCCGGCGGCATGGTCATCTGCCAGGGACAGCTCGATTCCGTAGTTCCTCTCGAACCCGCGTCCATGCCCGGCCGCGTCGTCGTGCAATGGGACAAGGAAGATTGCGCCGACATGGGCATCATTAAAGTCGATCTGCTCGGACTCGGCATGATGGCCGTGCTCAAAGACTCCATCGAACTAATTCGCGATCACTATGGTGAAGTGGTCGATCTCGCGCACCTTCCGCAGGATGATTCGCAGGTGTACTCCACGTTGCAGCAAGCCGACACGGTGGGGATGTTCCAGGTCGAGAGCCGTGCGCAGATGTCCTGCCTGCCGCGCCTGCGGCCTGTGCGCTTCTACGATGTCGTGGTGCAGGTCGCGATCATCCGTCCCGGCCCGATCGTCGGGCAGATGGTTAATCCGTTCTTGCAGCGCCGCCAGGGAAAAGAAGAAGTCACGTATGCACACCCTTCGCTCGAGCCGGTGCTGAAGCGCACGCTCGGTGTGCCGCTATTTCAGGAACAACTCTTGCGTGTCGCTATGATCGCTGCCAACTTCACCGGAGGTGAAGCCGAGGACCTGCGCCGCACCATGGGATTTAAGCGCTCGCAGGCCCGCATGCGCGAGATTGAAGCCAGGCTTCGCTCCGGCATGACGCAAAACGGAATCTCGCCGAAAGCGCAGGAAGAAATTATTCTCTCAATCACCTCGTTCGCTCTCTACGGATTCCCCGAATCCCACGCCGCGAGCTTCGCCCTCATCGCTTATGCCAGCGCCTATCTGAAATGCCATTACCTCGCCGCCTTCACCGCAGCGTTACTCAACAATCAGCCGATGGGTTTCTATTCTCCCGCGACCATCGTCAAAGACGCCCAGCGCCACGGCCTGAAACTGCTGCCGGTGGATATCACATGCTCGGAGTGGAATTGCACGGTAGAGGCGGGCGCCGGGCGTCAGCCGTCCGGCGTTGGACGTCAGGCATTGGGCTTCGGACACATTTTGTCAGACGCAAGCCACCAGGCGCATGACGTCGCGCAACGAAATCAATCCGCAATCGAAAATCGGGAATCTGAAATCCATGGCCCAGCCCTTCGCATGGGACTTCGCTACGTCCGCGGACTGCGCGAAGAAGCCGCCCGATCCCTCACCCTCGAACGCATGCGCGCTCCCTTCACCTCCGTCCACGATCTTGCCCGACGCGTTCCCGAACTCCGCAAAGATGAACTCACTACGCTCGCCGAAATCGGCGCGCTAAATTCAATCGGATCTCATATCGAAGATTGCAGGTTGCAGATTCCAAAACAAAATCAATCTGCAATCTGCGATCAGAAATCTGAAATACATTCCCGCTCGCTATCGCGTTCTCAGCACTCGCCGCTGCACCGCCGCGACGCCCTCTGGCAAGTCGAACGCGCCGTCCGCCCATCTGGCCCTCTGCTCGAACAACAGAACGAGCCCGATGCTCCTTCCCCGCTAGCTCCGATGAACCACGAAGAACGCCTCGTCGCCGACTTCCACGGCACCGGACTCACCGTCGGCCCGCATCCCATGGCCTACCGCCGCGCGTGGCTCAATGCCATGGGCATCCATCGCGCGAGCGAACTGCGCGACCTGCCCACGGGCAAGCGTCTCCGCATCGGAGGCTGCGTCATCACCCGCCAGCGCCCCGGCACCGCCAAAGGATTTGTGTTTTTAAGTCTGGAAGACGAAACCGGAGTAGCGAACGCAATCGTCCGCCCCGATCTGTTCCATGCCAACCGCCTGCTGCTAACCAGCGAGCGCTTCCTCGCCGTAGAAGGCATCCTGCAAAATCAAGACAACGTAATCAGCGTCCGCGCCGAACGCGTCCAACCCCTGTTCGTCACCAACGCCGAAACCATCTCTCACGACTTCCACTGAACCATCAACAATCTTGCTTCATCCCGAGTGAAGTGGCCGCAATCGAAGCAGCCACTCATCTCACGATGTCGGGAGTAGGGCTTCTACTTTCCCGTATAGCTCACTCTCCAGATCGTATTCGATCCGTCATCGCTCACCAGCAGCGATCCGTCGGTCGCCTCGGTCATACCCACAGGACGTCCCCACACTTGTCCGTTCGGCAGCACGAAGCCTGTCAGAAAGTCCTGATATTCGCCTGACGCATGTCCCGTCTGGTGCAGCGGCACGCGGATCACCTCATATCCCACGCGAGTCGCCTTGTTCCACGATCCATGCTCCGACGCGAAAATATCTCCCTTATATTCCGCCGGGAATTTCGATCCCTGGTAGAACGTGAACTCCAGCGATGCATTGTGCGGTTGCAACAAGACATCCGGCACGATGGCCTTGTCCTTCAACTCCGGATGCTTTCCCGCATGTCGCGGATCCTGATGCGCTCCCATGTACCACCACGGCCATCCGTAGAATCCACCTTCCTGCACGTGCGTGATGTAATCCGGCACCAGGTTATCGCCCAAGGCATCGCGCTCGTTGACCGAGCACCACAGCTCTCCAGTCTCGGGATTCACCTTGATTCCGCCGCCCGCGTTGCGAATGCCGTAGGCATACACCTGCAACTGACAATTCGCCGGATCGCACCACAGGATGTCGGCGCGATTTTTTTCTTCCGGATGTGTGTCCGGATCACTGACATTCGATTCCGATCCGACTGCCACAAACAGTTTCTTGCCATCCTTCGAAAACTCCACCGCTCTTGTATTGTGGCCGCCGGTTGGCATGTCGGCGACGTGTTGGGATGGGCCGCTCGCCTTCAAATCCCCATTTTTATATGGGAACCGCAGCACCTCGTTCTCGTTGCCGATATAGATCCACTCCGGATTCGGCCCGGGCGGATAAAACGCAATCCCGTACGGGTGCTGCAATCCATCTTTGAAAACCGCACTCTGCTCCGCCTTGCCATCACTTGTCATTCCGCGAAATACGCGAATACGGCCGGGCTCCATCTCCGCCAGAAAAATGTCGCCGTTCGGAGCCGTACGCATCCATCGTGGATTCTCCAGTCCCGACGCGAACATCTCCACCTTGAATCCGGCAGGTGCGACGGGCCACGCATTGTCCGGACGCGCCACCACATCCGGGCCCTTCTGCGCCGACTCGGTAGCAAACGGCTGTGGCAGATCATTCACCGTGATCTTGCGGATCGTTCCCGGTTTTTCGTATCGAAAATCGGTAAACGGTGGTTTCGGAGGAGCGCCCTTCAAAGTCCCCGGAGCAGGCTCTGACGAAGCAGCGGCACCTGCTGCAGCACCAGCCGCCGCCGGAGCCGTTCCGGCCCCAGCTACCTTGCCAGACGCGAGGGCTTCCACGTAGCTAATGACCTGCCACCTTTTCTCTTCCGGCAGAAACGCCCACGAGGGCATCCCATTGTCCTTGTCGCCTTTGGTGATGAACCAAAAGACTTCGCCCTCGCTCACGCCTTTCAGCTTGCCGTCGACAAGAGACGGGACATTGCCCGTCCCTTTTCCTGCTTTGCCATGACATGCCAGGCAGTTTCGCGCGTAAGTCGCTTTTCCGGCGTCAATTGCGGCCTGTTGACCTTCGACCGGATTCTTCTGCGCTTTGGCTGAATCAGGAGCGTCGTGGAAGTTTTTGTCGGCCGCTCGCAAGCCCGCGACTGAGAGCAAACCGAGGACAGCTGCTACCATCATCTTTCTGGTTCCCAAGAACATACGTATCCTCACAGGTAAGTTTGACGCTTAGATTCTCTCGTTAGCAAAACGGATGCGAGTTTAAACTTTTTTCAGCGTCCGTGCACCATTTTGCCTCCCCAATTCCGCCTTTAAAAACGATGGTATAATTCCGCCCCCAGTGGGGCGGACCTGACTCCCAGATTCACCAAGTGCCCGCCGGCTCAAACTAAACGCGGCATTGGAAAGACGTAATCATGCCCAGACGTCGATTACTCACCCTGACCTGCGTTCTTCTTCTGCTCACTGCCGTATTCGCACAAGAAGAAAAGCAGGATAAAAAGATAATGAAGAACGCCGACGTTCTTCTGATGGTTCAAAACCACTTCGATGACGATACCTTGGTGAAGATCATCGAAGTCTCCGACTCGGACTTCGACATCTCGGGCAACGCCCTGGTCGAATTGAAAAGGCAGGGTGTGAGCTCACAAGTGCTGCGGGCCATGCTTACCGCAGTTCAGAAAAAACATGTGGCTAGCCAAGCCCCGCAGCCCACAGACACAACGGCACCTACTGCGGCAACTCAGCCCACTCCGGCGAACGAGACGAAGCCTGCAACTGCGTCTTCAGAGTCAGCCGAGCCCGCCTTCGCCACCAGGACGGACGGGGACGCCCCCGTGAGCACGTCTCCCGCTCCAACGAGCAACTCTGCTCCCGCCACGCACTCCGGCATGACGTCGAGAGCGATGCCGACGGGCGTCAACGCGCAGCAAATGGCGGTGATGCAATCCCAACTTGCCTCGATGGGAATGGGCGGAATGATGGGTGGGATGGGAGCAATGGGCGGGCTGGGCGGTGGGACGTACACCAGCTATCCCCCAGAGCAAATGCCTCATGTATTTCTCAAACTCGGGCCCAATCAAGGCAGGCAGGAGGTCTCTCCCTCTACCGCACAAATCGGACAATCGAAATACAAAGGCAGCATGGGCGCCGGTGGCATGGCGCTCCGGAGCCTCGCAACCGAAGGCCTCAGCTTCGCAGCCATGGGCGCCGGGCCGGCTGGAATGATGGCCATGTCAGTGTTTTCCATGGGCTCCGGCTTCATGCCCGGGATGCGTCCCGGCGCGCCGAAGGTGACCTACGTCTGGGGATTGCCCGGCCGCAAGTCATCGCGCGAACTCACTGACACCAACCCCATGTTCGAACTCAACTACGGCGACATACCGGGCGTCGATCCCGATGCCTACGAGCCTGCAGTTCTAAAGCTCGTTCAGAGCAAGGACAACTACCGCTTGGTCGGCGCTACCCAGATCAAGATGACCACGAAGAACATGATGGCCGGTGCCAGTCCGGAAAATGGCAAGTGGATCTCCGAAGACCGCTGGCCCTCGCGCGTCGATAAGGAAGAACGCGGATTCTATATCCTGCACGTCAACTCCACGCTGGAGCCCGGCGAATACGCCGTCGTGCTGCGGCCGGTAAAAGGCTACAAAGAGACTTCCTCCGGACTCGGGGGACATGCTCAGGTTTTCTATTCGGTCTGGGACTTCAGCGTTCCCGGAGCAACGCCCGACGACGGCAAGAAGAAGAAAAAGAAGAAGTAACCCTTCAATTCGGTCGAGGATCCGTCGCGGAGCCCGACCGATCCCTGCCCATACTGTCAGGAACACGCAATAAATGATCGTAGCGGTACTTCTCGTGAAATTTTTGTGGCACACAGGCAAGAATTGATCAACGCGAGTGTCACCCTGCTGGCTGTGATATTTTTGCTCGCTTACTGCATGGCGGCGCAACAGCCGCTCGTTTGTCCCCTCTCCGAATCGCAGACCCAGAAATCCATTGAAGCGTTCGAGCCAGTCGCGGCGGCGTTTACGCAGGAAGATCGTTGCGCCAACTGCCATGGCGGCGTGAATCCTTTCACTCCGGACGGGCGCCACGCAGGCGAAGCGCGAGATCGATCCACCGATCCCGATGGATGTCAGGAATGTCACAGTGGATTGAAGGGATGGACGATTCCTGTGTCCGGAATGTTTTTCGTGGATGGGTACCCCAAGCCCCGGAAATCTTCCGTAATCTGCGAACAGATGAAAAGTACATTCCTCCACGGCGCGAAATTCGTACAACACATTTCCAAGAACACGGACTTCGCGGATTTCAACGGCGTCGCTTTTGCGGGAACTCGCGGGCTCAACGAACTCGGCCAGAGTCTCGCTTTCCTCGATCCCTACCGTCCTGAACAGCCTAGCATTTCACGGCCCGAGATGACTCGCCGTGCTCAGGCATGGGTCGATGCCATGGGAGGGGAATTCAAAGGTGACAAGGACTGCGGATGCGAACCGGTCCATTACGCGATCCGGTTGTCCGACACGATGAATACGAATCTACCCATGGTAAGCGCCCGATCTCTGATGGGACCGGTTGACTTCCCGATCGAGTTCAAAGACGACGGCTCGTTCCAGACGGAGCAGAGAGTTACACGCCAAGGTACCGCAAACGCGGTGATGTGCTCGGGCCAGTGGAACGGAGCAATGACACTACGCCTTTCCGGTGACGCCACTGAGGAGTACAAGAACCATCACATGCGCCTGCAGATCGAGAATGTCACCCCCGAGCAGGGCACCGCCAGCGCGACCTGTCCGCAAGTCTCGGTGACCAAGCCACTCGGTCCCGGCGAGCATGGGGTGCTTTCAAAAGAAATGGAAGGGCGCGTCGGCGAGGCATTGATCTACAGCCCGGCAGCGCCAGGAGGAATCAGCGTCGTGGTGCGCGCAGAGATCGTCAAGAAGTAAGTCTTTGCACGGAAATCGTTGCGAAAAATGAATTTCGCCGAAGCCAATTAGTGCACAGGAACGGATCCACGGCCCCCGCGCGGATCGTTCTTCTTCAACACGAAAGACAGGAAAAACATCACCAGCGCTGCCACGCCCAGTATCCAGTAGTTGTCAATGTAGGCCAGTGCGGCGGCCTGCGCCTGCAACGCTCCATAGATTCGAGCCCGCGCCTGCTGCATCGCCGAATCGGCGCTCAATCCGGCGTGGATCAGTTGTTGCGCAAGTCCGTTGACAGCATCCTGAAACCTTCCAGTCCCCGTACCTGTGGCCAGTACCGACTGGTGATACTGTGACCGCCGCACAATCATCGTCGTTACAATCGATGTCCCCACGCTGCTTCCGATATTTCGTGTAAAGTTCACCAGCCCCGCCACCGCATTGCTCTTGTCCTGTCGAATGCCGATGTAAGCCGCCGTCGTGGCGGGGACAAAAACAAAGCCCAAAGGCAAGTATTGATAGATACGAAGCCACGTCGCGGAAGAAAAGCTGAGCAGCAGGTCGAGCCTCTGCGTCGAGATATACATGCCGATGGCCAGCATGAACCATCCGACTGCAATCAGATAGCGTAGTTGGAATTGCCCGATCAACCGACCGACGATAGGCAACTCGACAAGCAGTAATACCGCCGCCACTGACAGCACCATTCCTGCCGACTGCGCCGTGTACCCCATCAGTGTCTGCAGAAACTGCGGCATCAGCACGGTTGTCGCAAACGAAATCGCGCCGACCATGAACATCATCATGTTCGCAGCAGCGAAATTTGCATTCTTGAACAAGCGGACATCGACAATCGGATCGTCGTGAAACCACTCGTACACCACCAATACCGTCAGACAGATCACGGCGACGAACGCCAGAGTGATGATGAAGTGCGATCCGAACCAGTCGTCCTCCTGCCCCTTGTCGAGCATGATTTGCAGCGCCCCAACACCGAGCGCCAGCAGCGAGAATCCAACATAGTCGAGCTTGATCTCCGATCGCTTGCGCCGAACTATGTGTGGCGGATCCTGGACGAGTCGATACACCAGCAGCAGAGCCAGGATGCCGACGGGCAGATTGATCAGAAAAATCCACCGCCACGAAGCCGTGTCCGTAAGCCACCCGCCCAAGGTAGGTCCGATCGCCGGAGCGCACACCGCCGTGATGCCATAAATCGAAAACGCCAGCCCTCGCTTCTCGGGAGGAAAAGTGTCGGCGAGAATCGCCTGGGCCATGGGCTGCAAGCCTCCGCCGCCAGCGCCCTGCAAAACACGAAAGAGCAACAGAAATCCCAGGTTCGGAGCGATTCCGCAAAACAGCGAGCTGATGGTGAAGATCGCCATGCACGTCATGAAGAATCGTTTGCGCCCGAAGAAACTGACCAGCCATCCGGTAATGGGCAGGACGATCGCGTTGGCGACCAGGTAGGACGTCAGCACCCAAGTGCTCTGATCATTACTCGCACCCAGATTGCCGGCGATATGCGGGAGCGCAACATTCGCGATGGCCGTATCGAGAACTTCCATGAACGCGGCCAGTGAGACCGTGACGGCGATGAGCCACGGGTTCGCCGCAGGACGCCAGGCCGCTGGTTCCGCGATCGGTACAGCCGCCGCACTCATGCCAACTCCTCACAAATCAGCATCGAGTTTGACCGCTCCGATCACAGCGAATCTTTGCCATCGGTAATTTGATTTTCCCGGTACGTGCGAGGGTTCACGAGAGCAGCTAGTTTAATGCGAAAAGGTTGGTACTTCCCACCACCCCGGATAAGGCAATCGCCTGCCTCGACGCTGGGCGGATGCAGCAGCTTCATAAATTGGGTGTTTGGTAGCGCTACCGGGAATCGAACCCGGGTTTGAAGATTGAGAATCTTCCGTCCTAACCCCTAGACGATAGCGCCATCAATGACTTACGAGGAACTCATGGCTTAGGTATCACTAAAGTATCACCATTCTCCGCCATGAGTTTTTCAGAGGCCGTTTCCCACTGCTGCATTGCGGCAGTGAGATCATCGGTATTGGAGACCGCATACCGGTCGAACACACTGCGCGTCTTCCAGCCGCCGATCTTCATGATTCTGCTTTCCTGCACGCCCGACAGAAGTAAATTACGCGCCGCGCTACGCCGCAGATCGTGCAATGTCAGGCCCTCGTAACGAGGATCGTAAGGCCGACCCTTGACTTCGATTTTACGGCCCAGTCCACACGCGGCGCAAGCAGTCATCCACTCCTTACGCAGGTTGGTGGTGTCGAACACGCGACCCTCTTTTGGTTTGATCTGCTCCAGCATGGTAACGAGGACAGAAGGCAATGGCACATCTCGTGCGTCTTCATTCTTCGTCTGGTCGTCTTCCAGGCGAATCAGGCGGCGAGCAAAATCAACCTGTGGCCATTCGATCAGCTCGGCCTCGCCGCTACGCCCGCCGCAGTGGTACAAAAAAGTGACATAGGGACGCAAGTGGGCGGGGAGTGAAGCAACTAGCTTCTGGAACTTTGGCAGCTCCACGAATCCCTTTCGTGCAGACGGCTCCTTGAGTAGCCGAATCACGGGCAGGACTGTCAACTTCCCGTCTTCACGCGCAATGTTGAGCATCCTGCGCAGACAGGCAAGTGATCTGTTTATCACCGCATTCCCCGCGCCCTCTTTCTGCCGTTGCGCGACAAAGGCCCGCGCCTTGTCAGTCGTGATTTGCACTACAGAGGGTCCATGGTTGTGCTTGTCATAGCCGAAGAAATCATCGAGCTGCGGAAGGCCACAAATCGTGTCTTCGCCGTCCGCCAGTGTCCTCAGGGATTTATTGCCTCTCTCAATATAGTTCGCAATTAAACCGGCCCGGAGGTCGGCGTATTTAATCTTCTTCACGTCGTTCAACGGAGACAAGCCCTTGTCACGGTCGCCCATCTGTTTGCGTAGGAATTCCAGCGCCACCTGCCTAATCGTTGTGCCGGTACTCATTCGCACCTGTCGGCCCTCACGGTAGAACTGGGCATACCAGAACCGGCTGCGAGGCACCTTGAGGAGTGAGCCTTCGCCACGGTCGCGACGCGCGACGCTTCGCTTCCTTCGTGCCTTCACTTCTTCCTCCTTGACGGTGTCCGGTTATCCTTCCACCAATTTCTCTTTGTGGCCAGCCGTCCGATTTCCTTGCACTCGTCAGAGCAGTAACGCTGATCCACGCGCTCTCCGATGAAATAGGGGTGGCGGCAGTCTGGGTTCGCGCATCGCTTCGCCAGGTGGTTCCGGAGGAGCAGTTCGTAGAACCCGGCCTGCAACTTCGTCTTTGGCTGGTAAGCGAGACGTTGGTGACGCCAATCAAGGGTGATCGAGACTGGGGCTCCGCTCCCTATCAGGAAACCATGGAGCAGCTCGACCCCGCTCTGATCTCCCAGGTCGGTCCATAGCCGCTGGGCCAGATCCCGGAAGAACAGTGTGCGCGTGTCCGGATCGTTTCCGAACTTCTCGCGTTGCTCTTTTGTGAAAGTGTTAGCTGAGAGTTCGTAGTCAAGTTCGTGACGTTGGCGAAATTGGCGGAGTGCATCATCTTCATCGAGATGAAGATTGACTAGGTCCACTAAGGTTTGGGCAGGGTCGGGTTGACTTGTTGTCATAAACTTGATATAATAGTTATATCAGTGTCTAGGGCTATGACCAGTGACGTTCGGTTGCCACTGGTATCCACAGGGTCAACCCTGATATAATGGTTTATACACTTCCCAGTCTATGTCTAGGAGGCTCCGATGTCAAGTCCCAAACCCCGCCCCGAGTCCACCCCCAACCCCCGCCGTTACTTCAAGATTCGCGAAGCCGCAGCCTACATTGGAGGAACCGAATGGTTCATCCGCACCCTTGGCTGGAGCAAAGCCATCCCGTTCAGCAAGATCGGTAAAAGCTTTGTCTATGACCGCGATGACCTCGATGTTTACATGCAGAACGCGAAGTCGGCGGTCGCATGAGGAAGCCCAAACCCGAACCCGTGTTCGCCGACCACTTCCTTTTTGGGAGTGGTGAGATTTTAGCCGTCCGCAAGCCGGACATCGCATGGAAGGGGATGTATGACAAGTATCGTTGATCGTTCCCGAATCTATTGCAGCTCCGAGTGGCACATGCGCGATGATCCGCGAGCGTTCCTGATCTACAGCCTTGCCCTGCGCATTACTGATGGCGGGAAGAGTGAATTCTATGTATCACAACGCCAGCTTACGAAGTACTTCGGCTGGGACATCAAGACGGTCCGCAATGCGTTCAGGGCTCTGCGAGAGGGCGGATTATTCAAGCTCCTCAGAGAAGGTAGAGGTTCGGAAGGCGGACTGAAGTTCGCTGGCGTGTATTCCGTCGTGCCGCATTCCAAGCTGGGGATGAAGGACAAGTGCAAGCCCGTCAACGCCGCGCCGCTACAAATGCAGTACACGGAGGGAATGGGGGAAGATTTCCCCCAAGGAGGGGGAGGAACTGGTGGGAGGGATGGGGGAAAAGTTGGCACCCTAGTCTCCGACGTAGTCTCCGAAGAATCTACGAGCCCTTCGTTCGCTTCACTCACTCCGGACCTGCCTGACTTTCCGGCTGCGCCGGGGAAACCCAAAACCAACCCCAAAGAACTACCCGAAAACTTCCAACCGGATATCAGCAACCAGCAGTTGGCGAAAAGGAACGGCCTCAACCTCGAAGAAGAGACGGCAACCTTCATGGACCTTCATGGCGCTATTGGCAATGAACGCAGTAATTGGCAGTCGGTGTTCTGCCAGCACCTTAAGGACGCGTCCTGGCACCGTGGTCGGATCGCCGTGCCGGACTGGATGCCCTCGAAGGAGTGGACCGGCTACCTTGACATGCGCGAACGGATCGGGAAAGTTGCCAGCCAGCCCGCACAGAAGGTCGCCGTAAGGATATTGTCCGAACTACGCGACAAGGGCCAGAACCTCGCGGCAGTTCTCGATCACACCATCCGTAACGAGTGGACCAGTCCGCAGCCAGTTCAATAAGATCAGGCCCATAATCGGGACAGGCCAGAGGAGGTGTTACCCGGTCACGGGTCTCGATCTCCCTCACTTTCCTTGTCGCTCCTTCACCGTTCGGGATGGAGCTAACTGGCGGTGTCCACGTGAGATACGTGACAAGTTGGCCTGCAAAACCGCGTGCTGGTAGGACAACGGTAATGTGCTCACTGCTTTATTCGGACAAGAGTAGGGTATCCGTGAAAGACAACGCTGAAAGCAGGTGGGGCGAAGGAGACCCGTTCTGGTTGCGGGGTTG
The DNA here is from genome assembly GCA_963820895.1 of uncultured Acidobacteriota bacterium. Taxonomy (GTDB): domain Bacteria; phylum Acidobacteriota; class Terriglobia; order Terriglobales; family Acidobacteriaceae; genus Sulfotelmatobacter. The sequence continues at coordinate 1,923,650 of CAWGBW010000002.1, read as the reverse complement.
ATGAGTGTAATGGAGATTTTTCGCCAACTACCGGAGGGTCAAACGTCTTTGGGAGGATGTTCGACTGTTCCGAACTCCTTGCGTATATCTTCGAGAAGTCCGAGTCCGCTTTGATCGCAAAGAAATCAATGTACCCGTCATGGCTGAAGAATGCGTTCGGTAGTCAAACTGAGTCAAGATGTATCCACCCCAGCCGTTCAGCATGGCAATTTGCAGGAAAGATGTTAGGTCTTCGGATTCGTGGCCCAGGAACAGATGGCCGGGTGCTTCATGGAGGAGACGAAGATCACCGTAGCTTTGGCGGAGCTTGTAATACAAGTGCCAATTCTCGCTGCCACTCCAGATACCCCACTCCGTGATCCACACCAGTGCAGGATTGCGAAGCAGCAATCATTTCCGATCCACTGCACGAGATAAGAAATGCGACCTGTCGTAGTCGGATAGTGAACGTGCGCTCTATGGATTCCAGGGGTCTCCTCGGGCTTCACACGCCCTTTCCCGTGAAGCCATTCCTCGCATTCTTCCTTGGTGTAAAAGCGCATTGCGGATTGATTTTAGCAGCGGGAAAGCAGTCAACTGCTGTAATCAGGCGATTTCTCGCTCATTGACTCTGAGACCTCACTTCTCGTTGGCTGTGCTTTTTGTCGGTTTCGCGTCGGATTTGGGTTTCCTTTTCAGGTAGCCAAGAATGCCGTCACAGCAGGGGACGGGGTGAACGACTACGCTGCCGGAGTGACATGGACAATTGCAGTCGCGTCGGTTCTTCATGCCCCATTCTCCCTCTACGGCTTAATTGTTGTACTCATCTACTAGTGCAAAAAAATGTCGTACAGAATATAGATTGCGATTGCAGCAAAAATCGCCCCAGCTATCTGAAATCCTGCCCGATTGTATTCGCTCAGCAGCTCACCACCCCTGCGAACATTGGAGCGCTTGATGAACCAGTCCGGTTTGAAAATGTGGGCTATGCCGATGCCTGCAAATGCTACGAGAAGGAGAACCGCAACGAGACCAAGCAGCGTTTGCTTCATACAAAATCTCTATTGCAATTATCCTCCCGCACGGCTGACGAAAACAGGCGTTAACACAAGTGAGCCAAACGAAAATGTTTTCGCCTCACGGTAGATGAGTGTAATGGCGATGTTACGCCAGTTATTTCGGTAAGATGATGCGGTCATGTCTGTTAAAGGAGTGGCCCAAGGGAACCGCGAGACGTTTGAGTTCACCATCGAGCCGTTCGTGAGAGGGGGCTATCGTCTGGACATCAAGTACTCGGGAGACTGTCACCACAACGTCACCGGTGCTGGCGTATGGCCTACTGTTGACAAAGCCAAAGAAATTGCCGAGGCAACCGCCGCAAAACTTCTGTCGGGAGCACAAGTCTCTTGGGCCGATTCCGATTGTTGATCTGGACGCCGTCGCACTGGTAGCGGGGTCAATGAGCGATATAGCGATGTTTCGCCAATCATCGCAGCAACGACGAGTTTAAGGGTGCTAACCGGAAGTCTTCCGCCAAAGCAACCAACGCAGCATCAACAAACTTTCGGAGCAAAGAACCACAGTGCATATGGCGACACCGTCTCGCAGCCCCCGTATCGCGGTAACCAGAGCGGAGATGCCGAAGGCTATGGCCATAAAAACCCGAAGGCTGCACCTATGTGGGCACGTAATCCGATGTCTTGATGACCGCTCGCAGACACCCCCGACGCCAGCAATTGGCCCCCCACTGATTTCCATCCCGTTGCGCCCAAAGCTAGGACGGCCACGCTTCCATCGATATTCATATCGTTAGTACCTTCCGCTTTGCAAAGTTCGATGATGAGTGTAATAGCGATTTTTCAACAACGAAGCTGGCCGAGCTGTGATAAATGCATGGAAATGAAACTAATCGACGTAGTGGGAGCGTTGCCTTCCTTCGACAGCCAGAACACGATTTATGCGTCCGAACCGTGGACCCCAGACTGCGAGGCAATTGTGGCACCGGAATCGGCAATGCCTCCGCTGACCCTCGAACGGCTCAAAGTGAAATATTTCTTGGAGGTGTTCGTCGCACGCGATTTCTTGAATGACTGGACTGCCAGCGTCGACGAGCCTCCGACTTTACTGGAAAGCTGTGCGAGATTGATTCACTACGCGATCTACGACGCTTAACGCTCAATGAGCGTAATGGGGATGTTACGACAATCGACAGCTACCTCATGATTGCTTGTGAGCGTAGTAAAAGCTTTTCTCTCTTCCCCAGCCTAGAACTCTTGCCTGATGCAGCAGTCTCCGGGCCAGTGCTTCTTTTCGATTGACTGTCTCCCACTCAGCGATAGGAATTTCCTTTGTTCGGTCGCCGCCCCCTCGCCGCGCAAGTCGGTCTTGAAGCGCTCTCGCCGGATGCCTGAAGAGATGCTCATATTCGGCGCGTTCTGCGCGAATATCGAAGCGAACTTGCTGCTGATGAAGTGCCCAATCCATGAGTGGCCTAGTATTGGGGAGTCGAATCCAGCGACCTTACGCAAATTAGTTCTATCGATTTTATCCCAATGAGGGTAATGGCGATTTTGCTACAGTAATTCCCTGGGAGTGTCGGCAGTGACGGCCACCGCCTCCCTGCCTGTCAGCAGGCCGGCTGCTCCAGGTGCAGATTGTTTCACCTTGACAGTGTCCCGCGGTGGTTGCATTCTCGCCGCAGGGATTGGATTCACAGAGGTTCTGCGTTGTGTTCTTGCTCGTTGTGGCTGTGACAAGGATGTCTGTCCGCCGGAGAGCTTCCAGATACCTGCTTCTGATCACCTAGGCCCCACATAGGAGGTGAATTTATGAAACTGCAAGACTGCACACTACTTTCGCGTTTTTCGAAAGCCGTACTCGTTGCCAGTATTTTCTTATTTCCGATCGCGCTGGTCGCACAGACTTCGACTTTCGTCTCCTTCGATGCTCCCGGAGCAGCCGGACAGGGGACCTTCGCTGTCGGTATCAATCGGTCCGGGGTAGTCGCGGGATTCTATACGGATAGCTCCAACTCTTTTCATGGCTTTGTGCGGGAAGCGAATGGCGTGATCAATGAGGTGGTCGTTCCGGGATTGACGAGTATCAAGGTGAGCGGCATCAACGATGCCGGACAGGTTGTCGGAAACGGCAACCTCACGGCCAAACCTTTCACAGCTAAAGGCTTCGTCGTCAACGGTGACGGAACTAGCACTACTTTCTCTGTGGTGGGTGCGGGCGGGTTCTTTGCAAACGGGATCAACAACCAGGGCGAGGTCACCGGATATTATTTCGGCAGCGACAGTCGAGACCATAGCTATATCCGCGACGCCAGCGGGAAGATTACGACCTTCGACAATCCGGAAGCAACGAAGGCCACAGGAAATGGCACATTTGCGTGGGCGATCAACGACCGGGGACAGGCCGCTGGTTTCTACAACTCCGACGCAAATACGGGCGTGAACCGCGCCTTCGTTCGCGACCGCTTCGGTAAGTTTACCAATTTCGACGTTTCGCCCGCGGGCGGTGCGATTGAGATCGGCATCGGCGGCATCAACGCAAGCGGCGAGGTGGTTGGGCAATACTTCGGGAGCGATTATATCCAATATGCGTTCATACGAGATGCGTCGGGGAACTTAACGGATTTCTCGATCCAAGGCTCCCAATTAAACGCTGCCACTGGCGTGAACGGAACCGGCCAGGTTGTTGGAACGTGGGAGGAGCCGACCACTCCGTTCAGCGGCTTTGCTTTTCTGCGGAACGCCGCGGGCAACGTGAGGACGTATACCGCGCCATATCCGAACGTATCGACGAATCCTGCCGGCATTAACGCTGGCGGAACTACAACCGGTTCGTGGACGGATCTCAATTTCGTTTCGCACGGTTTCATACGATAGGCTTTCTCCGGAGAAGCATAAAGATCAGGCGTCTTTCACTGGATGCCTTTTTTATTTACTGCGATAAAAGCTGCCCAGTCCCGGAGCTGACTTCGCCAACGTGAAAAGGAGATTCATGTCACAAGAGTCAACTGGCGTTAACAGGCGTTCTAAATTTCGGGTTCTTTCGGTTCGCTTCATATCTGACCAGTTTGAAACTATCCGAAGTTGAGTGTATGCCCGATAAGCCGCGCGGGAAGCACAAACCTTCGCGGCCTTGCTTTCTAGGCACGTAGAGCACGCGCTAGGCACTAGAGCACGCGCCAGGGTATTCACCGAGACGCACATCTTCTTCGCGATCGGACGCAGCCCCAGGCCCTGTTTCTGGAGTGCCCGCGCGTGCGCGATGTCTACGGTGACAGGTCGCCGCCCCAACACCCGGCCAGCCTTGACCGCGCGTTGCAGTCCCGCCTTGGTGCGTTCGCTGATCGCAATCCTTTCCTGCTGAGCCAGCGTTGCCATGATGGAGATCACAACATCCCGCATGACGCCGCAGGAATCGAAGAACGGCTCCATGAATGAGCGCCACTGGCAACCGTAGCTGTCCAGGACGGTGAGTAGCCGCAACGTTGCCCGCGTCCCTTCACGGCTGAATCGATCCAACTTCCAGAACAGGATTAGGCCGAATTTCCTCTGCGAGGCCGCGAGCATCAGGGCATCGAATTGTGCGCGATCCTTCTTGCCTGAGCCCGTTACGACATCGACGTACTCCGCAACGACGTGCCAGCCTTGCTTCGCCGCGAACTCACGGAGCTGCAGTAGCTGGTTCTCATTGTCCTGCTTGCGAGTGGATACTCTCGCGTAAATGGCGATGTCCATATGCGTCCTCCTGTGGCATCAATTGGTCGAATGTTGCTACAGCGTTTTGGTGCTCGCAACTCGTTGAAACTGCGTTCGCGATTTCGACGACGTTATTTGACACACCAGCGCGTCAGGGTTTCTTCTTCCACCGAGCCCGCGCCGCGTTCTTCGCTCTCGCAATCTTCTCCGCCTTCGTCATGCCCTTGCCGGTTTTAGTTCCGCCCTTGGCACCACGACAGACAGGGCAGAATTCGATCACTACCATCTTCACAGGCTCGGCGTGTTTGTCACAGTATTTAGTCATAGCTTCACAGCTTACCACGGTTAGTTGGCCTTCTCAGTGCTCGCATTACGAGCAGACGCCCGACTGGCGGGCGTTTCGGCCTATGCAGCAAGTTGCAACTCTTGCGCTGGGACTTCCTCCAAAGCCTCGCGCTGACATCCGGACAGTATCGTCTTCGCCGTTTTGCCTATCGTCTCAACGGCCTCCAGCAGCATGGATGGCGTGACTTGATATGCCGCGAGATAAAAGTTCGACGGCGACGTGATTCCGAAGTAGGAGCACACCACGTAGGCCGTAGCCTCTGCTTCAAGCTCTCTCTGGCGCTTGCCAATTTCCTTGCCGTCCCGCGTCGTGATCTTCTTGCCGTCCGCATCCCAGTGAAGCAGGGAGTGAGCGATCTCATGCGCCAAGGTCGCCGCCTGCGTCGCAACGTCTGTGTCGCTGGTCCGGATCTCGATCTCCGTGCCCCGTGACGTGCCAGCCGCTCCGTTAAGGCAACACTGCTCAACGAAGCGCACCGTGATCCCGCGAGACTGCCGCAAAAGCTTTCAGCCGTCGCGAGCATATCTTCGCCGCGCTCTCCGGTGGATGCGGAGGGCAACTCCGGCAATGGCGTGCCGTCCGTCTGGCTAAGATCGAAAACGTAGACAGACCTTAAAGCCAATCCGCTTAGTCTCATCGCCGTCAGCGTTCTTGTCTTTGAAGAACATCGGGGCGAGAATGCCAATCCCTCTTTCGCCTTTCTTGACGTACCGTCCACAACGTAGCCAGGTATTGAACCCTGCCACGTAAGTCGCGTCGGGACGCTGTCGCCAGATCAGCATCTGATTTCCCCAGGAGTAATCCCAGAATGCGGCTGAGGTCCGGAGGTAGTTGCGGAATAGTTCAGACTGACGGGCTGCATCGGTCTCGTTGGCTAACGTCTCCACTGTCTTGCGAATACTTGCGGTTAGATCTGCAGTCTTGCTGGGCTTGTCCATGTCGTCTCCTGGGTTTCTTACCGTGGTGAGCAGTTTGTGTTGCACGGCGACCGTAGCACGGCACTCGCAAAAAGTTCCGATGCCAAGCGCGGTAAGTGCATGAACGCAAAGTCGGAAAAAATGCTTGACAAGTTCGAGCAGCAACGAGCAAAGAAATCGGACGCGTTAAGAAGACCGCGACCGCGCCAACGCGGCGAGCAGCACGGCATTCGGCGGCAACGAGCTTCCGACTCAGCAAGCGAACGTGATGCTGCGTCGCAACGAAGTGCGGGAGTGTGCGTCGGGATCTGGATGCGAGCAGGAGCGAGAGATGCGCAGGAGTTGCGCTGGGGAGTTCTCACTGCCAGGAGGAGAGGTAACATACTTTACGTTTTCTGCCGAGAGTCGACCCGGTGGACCAACCCCCTCGGGGTCACCCTCTGAAGCCTCTATGCGCCTAGCAGAGTGGTGCTGCCGTAATCGATCCTGAGCTTGGGGTGTGCGGGCAAGGAGCTAATCCCGCCGCGCCAATGTCTTTGAGCGCGACCGTGCGAATATCGTTCAGCAAGTCTCCAACCGCGTCACCATATTGCTTACCCTGACCTTCCTCGTGTTCATCAGCGTGTCGGTCGCCTTGTTCCAGCGATCCCATATACCCCGCAAGCGTCCAACCTCTTCGCCGTAAAGATCCTATTCTGTGTTGTCCGCGCCATTTTCATCTTAATCATATTCACGTTTTTTACTCTATCTGCTTTCAGCAAGAACAATAGGGAACAAGCTTCGCCAAAGCAATCGCTTATGTCCGATAGCAATTCTCGGTATTCAGCTCGCTTATGATCGGCGAGCCAGTGTCGGCGCTGTATGCGGCTTGTTATGAATCCTCCAACCAAAACGCCTATCAGAGGACCGACTGCACCCCATGCTCGGGAAGCGTAGAAACCTACGAGAGGCCAATTCATGTCGCCAGATTGTAATCTGTCATCCGCGCCATCTCCACAACTGTCTCCAAACTTGCACCAATGTTTGAATCTTTCGCGGTCCGTACCGTTGTTCGGTCCTTTACTTCTTGAGGCCCACGAACCCAGTTAGGCCCCAGAGGGCAGTCAGACCGATGGCGAGCAGAGGAATGCCGAACATCCAGCTATCGGGCTCATTGGAGATCAGCATGTATATGCCGCCGATCACGGCAACGAGCGAGAGGAACACGTAGAGCATTTTCATCATGACGTTTGGCCGGTGCGATAATTGCTGCATGTGGCCGATGCTAGATTGCATTAGAAGATTTTTTGGTGACTTTCGCCCTGCTGATTTGGTGGCTAGCGGCTTGGAGTTCGCGTTTATCGTAGTCATCTTGTGGCTAGAGCTACCTGAACGCTTTCATCATCGAACGGTTCGATCTTGTTTACGCCTGGTTCAAGCACGTCTCGCGGACGGGCAAAGGCTACACGAATCTGTTCCTCCCGTGCAAAGCGTTGATCTAGCAGTAGCCGAAGCGTGGATAGGAGACGTAAAGGAGTGGACAGAGCGAACGGACAGATTGTTGTCTAAATACTCTATTGCCGCTGGCCTGTCTTTTAGGTCGAGGGCCGTAGAACCAGATGTAAATTTTGGCAACGTGTCGCGCATGGCCGAGGCTTACCGTTCGTATGCAGAGTTACTCCATCGCCTAAGAAATTTACAGAACATCATGGAGAAAGCAGATGTGTACTTCTGACAAATCTGGCGAACAAACAGCGAATCAGGTATCACTAAAGTATCACCGAAGTCCCCAAGAAGAGCCTAAGAACACCCACCACAACCCATCCCAAGTAATTGAAAAATATGGAAATGATTGACACGCAACGGATTGAGAATCTTCCGTCCTAACCCCTAGACGATAGCGCCCCGGAGACGAGGGTAAATTATAACAAACGAACTTCGGGTCCACCTTTTCGGATTGGACCGTTCAATCATCTCAATGAAACGATTCAGCAAAACGATTTTGCAAGACGACAAAGCTCTCTTTAGTGAACCCTCGTGCCCTTAGTGGTTAAAGGTTTTGTGAAAGCGTCCATCGAAGCGCAGCAGTGCGCGCGTTCCCTGTTTCATTTCCGGATTCTCTCTCGTTCCTATCGATTTTTTTCGTGACGATCGCATCCATTCACAGCCTCACCCGCGATATAGTAGAGACACCGTCAAATTTGATTGTCCATAACCGAAACGCAAAGGGGCGACGTGTATGCTGTTGTTCCTTCATCAGCCAATCCAATCATTCCTAAATTTAGGAGTTTGTAAGGAGTACGCATCTATGCCGAGACAGAAGTCTTCCAAGAAAACGAATGGCGACGTGACTGTAGCGCCTGTGCCATCAGCCGCTCCCGCGATTCCTCCTGTAGAAACCAGCGTGGCCACCGCAGTTCCGGTCGCCGATATTCCGAAGGCCACGCGCAAACCCGCCATCGTCCGCAACGAGAGCCGCGCGAACCTGTTTCCCATTAATGTGGACGAAGAGATTCGCCGTCTTGCCTATTTGCTTTCCGAGCGCCGCGGATTCGAACCCGGCCATGAGAGTGAAGATTGGCTCACCGCTGAGCGCGAAGTGCGCCAGCGCTATCACCAGCAGAGCGCGTAAAGTCGCGCTCTGGCACCGCCTTGGCGGCCGAGCCCCGGCCGCCGACACCGGCGGAAACGTTTACCCGAAACCCTCCTCACCGCCATCTCGCTTCCAACTACACACCTTGCAGGAACTTGCGCCTTTTCGTCACGCACCCCTCTGTTCCAATTGAGTTTGCTTGTCCCCCGGCTTTCTGAAAAAATACGTTGGGGATCCTCATGGCGCAAATCGGTAGTTTTGCCTTGCTGCTTGCTTTGGCTTTAAGCATTTATTCGTTTGGCGGCGGCCTCCTTGCTCTTCTTATGCGAGACGATCCTCGCGGAGAGCGCATGGGTGAGACGGCCCGACGCGCCGGTGTCGCAGTCTTCGGAGCGGTAGTCCTTGCGGCAGTCGCTCTCGTGATATCCGCCTTCCGCGACGACTTTTCGATTGCTTACATCTTTCATCACAGCAATCGCGACCTTCCGGGACCTTACAAGTTCGCCACGCTCTGGTCCGGACAGGAAGGTTCCATTCTCTTCTGGGCCTTGCTACTTTCCGGATACGCCTTCATCCTTCGCCTGCGCTACAAGACCGATCCGCGCCTCTTTGCTTATGCCTCGGTTGTTCTGGCGGCGGTCCAGATCTTCTTCCTTGCGCTCGTGAACTTCGCCGCGAATCCCTTCGGCCTTCTCGAAGGTCCTCTCCGCGCCGATGGCAGCGGTCTTAACCCGCTTCTGCAGTATCCCGAGATGGTCATCCATCCGCCAATGCTCTATCTGGGCTATGTCGGCACGACAGTCCCGTTCGCGTTCGCTCTAGGCGCCCTGATCATGAAGTATCCCGGCGACAAGTGGATTCACATCACGCGCCGCTGGACCATGGTGACCTGGGGACTGCTCACGTGCGGCATCTTTCTCGGCGCTCACTGGGCCTATGCGGTCCTTGGATGGGGCGGCTATTGGGGATGGGATCCTGTCGAAAACGCTTCGCTGATGCCATGGCTGTTCGGCACCGCTTTCCTGCACTCGGTCATGATGCAGGAAAAACGCGGCATGCTGAAGACCTGGAACATGTGGCTGGTCTTCGGATCGTTCTGGCTTTCGATTCTCGGAACGTTCCTTACGCGCAGCGGCATCATTGCCTCGGTTCACGCCTTCGCGCAGTCGTCGATTGGAACCTGGTTCGCATGGTTCCTGGCCATCACCGGTGCGGTCTTCGTCTTCTTCTACGTCAAGAACAAGGAGCACCTGCGCAGCGAGCACAAACTCGAATCGCTGATCTCCCGCGAATCCAGTTTCCTGTTCAACAACCTGCTTTTCGTGCTGCTCTGCTTCACGGTGCTCTGGGGCACGTGGTTCCCGAAGATTTCCGAACTGGTCCAAGGCAACAAGGTGACGGTCGGCGCGCCGTTCTATAACCGTGTCGCCATTCCCGTCGCTCTTTTGCTACTGATTCTGACCGCGATCGGTCCGCTCCTCGCCTGGCGCAAGACATCGCTTGAAAGTCTGAAGCGGAATTTCTTCTGGCCTGCGGTAGGCGCTCTAGGCGTGATGGTCATTCTGATGGCGACTCCGGAACGCTGGGGATCTCCCTTCGGGCTTCGCCCATGGCAGGACGTCTCTTACTTCTATTCGCTGATGGCGATCGGCCTGTCCGTGCTTGTCACGCTCACAGTAGCGAGTGAGTTCTATCGCGGCGGACGCGTGATCTCAAATAAGAGTGGCCAAGGAATGTTCGCTTCCATGGTCCAACTCACGCATCGCAACACACGCCGCTACGGCGGCTACATCGTTCACTTCGGCGTCGTGGTCGTGATCATCGGCTTTGCGGGCGCTGCGTTTAACCAGGACAAAGAGCAGGAGATGGGTTACGGCGACAAGATGACGATCGGCGCTTACACGCTTGTCTGCCGCTCCTACACCGACGAAGACTTTCCCAATTACGCTGCGGAGTGGGCGGTCCTCGACGTCTTCAAAAACGGAAAGCAGATCGATACGCTGACGCCTGAGCGCCGCTTGTATAAGGCGAGCCGCCAGACCTCAACGATGCCCTTCATCCGCTCGACACTGAGTGAAGATCTCTATCTTGTCTACGAAGGATTGAACCAGGACACGGGTCATCCGATTCTCAAAGCTCACTTGAATCCGCTGGTGATGTGGATCTGGCTTGGCGTCTGGATCATGCTCGGAGGAACCGTCCTCGCGCTGGTTCCGAATGCTCCAGCTCCAGTTCGCGCTGCGGTGCCTTCGCGGCTCGTGGAGCACGCAGCTTCCGTGGCAGGAGATTGAGAACTACACACCTGAAGCCGCAAATCGGCAACGAATGCAGTATCCGCCACTGAGATTGGTTCGCAAAATGATGAAGTTCAATTCGCCTTTCCGCCGCGCTCTTCACTGCGCCATCCTTACCCTTTCGGTGTTTGCTTTTATCGGCGCCGGAGATCCGGGCACACGCTTCGGAGAGCTCGGCCATCAACTGATGTGCATCTGCGGTTGCGGCCAGATCCTTCTGGAGTGCAATCACGTCGGATGTCCCGATTCTGACGGCATGCGCAATGAGTTGATGGCCGCAGTCACGCGCGGCGACAGCGACAGCCTTGTCCAGCAGTCTTTCGTGCAGAAATACGGCCCGACTGTTCTTGCCGCGCCCACTGGAACCGGTTTCGATCGCACCGCGTGGGTCATGCCGTTCGCAGCATTGTTCGTCGGATTCGGGATTGTCGTTCTCGTCGTGCGCGCATGGAAGAATCGTCCCGCGCCTGCGCTAGCCGATGGAGTTCGTCCGATTGCCGGCGCGGAGCTCGAACAGTTCCGCGAGCAGGCGCGCAAGGAGACTGATCTATGAGCTTCGAATGGGCTTGCTGCATCCTCATAAGCATCGCGTCGCTTCTCTACGTCTTCTATCTGCCGGGCAAGCTTTATCTCGGACCCGAGAAGACGCGCGCGTCGTATCTGCGCGAGCGCAAGGACGCGGTCTATGAGAATCTTCGCGACCTCAACTTCGAATACAGCGCGGGCAAAGTTCCCGACGTCGACTACCAGAACATGAAGGCTTCGCTGCAAGACGAAGCCGCGACGCTACTCGCCGAAATCGCACGCCTGGAAGAAAAGGCTGCTTCGGCCCCAAGAAAAGCGAGATGATGATCAAACACAAATCTGTCATCCTGAGCGCAGCGGAAAGCGTGCAAAGCACGCGTTCCGCGAACTCGAAGGATCCCGTGCCAAGTTCCATGTCAATCCGGCTCCGCCAGGAATTCTCTGCATCGCAAGGTCTCTTCCTACGCGCCATCATCCTCACGCTAGTGATGTTGAGTTCGTTCGCCTCCGCACAAACGCTCACCGGCACAGTCAAGAACGCAACGACCGGAAAGCCGGGCGCGGGCGACGAGGTCATCCTTCTAAGCCTCGGTCAGGGCATGGAAGAATCGGGACGCACGAAGACCGATGCCAAAGGCGCTTTCTCGTTCAAGCTCGACAACGCGCAAGGACCGCACCTTGTTCGCGTGATTCACCAGGAAGTTACCTATCACCGCATGGCGCCTCCGGGAACGACATCGGTGGACGTTGACGTGTACGACGTCGCCAAGAAAGTCGAGCCCATTCAGGTTGTCGCGGACATCATGCGATTCCAGGCAAGCCAGGGACAGCTTCAGGTCGAACGCACATTCGCGGTGCAGAACAATTCCAAGCCACCTCGCACGCAGATGAACGAACGCAACCTCGAGTTCTACGTTCCTGATGGCGCAACGGTGACCGAAGGCGAAGCCATGACATCGGGCGGACAGCCCGTGAAATCCGCGCCGGTTCCCGAAGGCGAGAAGGCCAAGAACAAATACGCATTCCTGTTCCCGCTTCGGCCGGGAGAGACGCGCTTCAATGTCGTGTATACGCTTCCTTACACCGGAAGCATCAACGTCGATCCGAAGAGCGTGTACCCGCTGGAACACTTCGTTGCCATCGCGCCCAAGAGCATCGAGTTCGCGGCCGCGAAGGCTGACACATTCAAGAACTCTCCGTTTCCCGGGCAGCCCGACGCGAATGTGGAAGTCGCGTCCAACGCGCCGCTGGGCGCGCAACTCTCGTTCAAGTTGTCGGGAGAAGGCATGCTCGCGCAACCTCCCGACGAGAACGGTCAAGGCGGGCAAGCGCAGGGCGACAATCGTCCGGGAGGAGGACTTGGACCTCCGATCGATGCGCCGGATCCTCTGCAGAAATATCGCTGGTGGATTCTGGGCGGATTTGCCGCCGCTCTGGTCATTGGCGGAGTGGTCATCGCTTCGCGGCAGCAGGCGGCAAACCGTGCTGCTCGTGCGCAGACTTCAGGACTCCCGGCAATGCAGGATGATGAAGGATTCGAGATTCCTTCCGCGCCGGCGCACACGAAGCAGGCAAGCCGCGTAGTGGACGAGTCTCTCGACGAACGGCCGCAGACAACTTCTTCCAGGCCATCGAAGCTGCTTGAGGGTTTGAAAGAAGAGTTGTTCGAACTCGAGGTCGAGCACAAGCAAGGACAAATCTCGCAGCAGGAATACGAAAAGACTAAAGCCGCGCTCGATCAGACTCTGCAGCGCGCCTTGAAACGCGAGGCTGCGAAGCAAAGCTGACGGCGCGGCTGTGTAGTTGCTGCAACTCCAGTTACTGCGTGAACTCCGCTGGACGTCCCGTCAGGCGCTCGATGCGCTTGGCGATCGGTGGATGCGTCGAGAACAATCCGCCGAAGTTAATCCCCAGCAAGGGCTGAATAATAAAGAGGTGCGCGGTCGACGGACTCGCCTGCATGGGCACACGCCGCGAGTACGTATCCAACTTCTGTAAGGCGCTTGCGAGCGCGTATGGATTGCCCGTGAAGTGCGCTCCAGTCGCGTCGGCCTGATACTCGCGCGAACGCGAGACGGCAAGCTGAATCAGCGAGGCCGCGATCGGGGCGACGATCAGCATGAACAGCGCGGCAATTCCTCCACCGCCGCGATCTTCTCGGTCGCGTCCACCGAAGCCTCCGAAAATCATTCCCCACTTTGCCATGCTCGCCAGCATCGTGATGGCTCCGGCGATGGTTGCCGCAACGGAGCTGATCAGGATATCGCGGTTGTTGACGTGTCCGAGCTCGTGCGCAAGAACGCCCTCGAGTTCTTCATCGTTCAATATCTGCAAGATTCCCTGCGTGACCGCGACCGAAGCGTGGCTCGGATTGCGTCCCGTGGCGAACGCGTTCGGGGAGTCAGATGGAATCACGTACATCTTCGGCATCGGAATGCCGATTTTCTGCGTGAGGCGCTCAACGGCCTGGTAAGCGCGCGGAAGCTGCTCGCGCGTGACTGGCTGTGCGCGATACATGGCAAGAGCAATCTTGTCGGAGAAAAAATACGAAACGAAGTTCATGACAATGGCGAGGGCCAATGCCAGGAACATTCCGTTCTGACCGCCGAACGCGCGACCGATGAACATCAGCAGCAGCGTAAGGGCGGTCAAGAGGAAAGCAGTCTTGAAAGTGTTTCCCATAGATTTGTGGCGCTATCCTATTGGATGTTTTCTGGCAGGGCGAGATGCATCGGTGCCTTTTTGGAAAAGTCGGCCTTTGTGGGGTATCCCCCCTCCCCCTCGGTCTAATGGAATCATCGGGTTGAGGGAAAACTCACAAAAAATCTATGGCGCTCAATAAGTTACGGGCAAAATATTCCGGAATAAGGAGTTAGCTGGCCCTGAAGCTGCCCGACTCGGATTGATCATCGGTCGAGTCGGCTGTGGACGTCAAGGACCGTGGTCACATGGGCAAGTAATTGGGCACCCGCAGAGACGTTGAATCGGACGAAAGATATTACTCGCGAATGCATCCGAGTCGACCGAGTTCGGCACTAAGTCCCGTTGGACGCTATGGATCCAGGCCTGACCTGTGTCATTTGAGCCGGTAAAATCAGATTCGAAAAGAGATGAGTATGAAGGCGATGCAGATAAACAAAGCAGACCAGCTACCAGTGCTGGTCCCCGCGGAGTTACAAACGCCGGAGCCTGCCATGGGTGAGATATTGAGTCAGGTTCATGCCGCTGGTGTTACCCCGACAGAATTGCTGTGGTACCCCACGACGCATACGAAATCAGGAACAGCGCGCATAGGCGCGGTACCAGGGCACGAATTTTCGGGAACTATCGCGGCGATTGGCAAAGATGTCCGAGGCTTCGAAGTTGGCGACGAGGTCTATGGCATGAACGACTGGTACGTCGATGGGGCCACTGCGGAGTTCTGTATTACGCTGCCCCAGAATATTGCGCGGAAGCCCACAACATTAAGTCACGAAGCTGCCGCCTCAGTGCCGATCGGTGCCTTGACGGCCTGGCAAGGATTGATAGCGCGGGCGAAGCTAGAACCAGGCGAGCGCGTATTAATTCATGGAGGCGCGGGCGCAGTTGGCCTTTACGCTGTGCAACTGGCGAAAATCCGCGGCGCTCACGTCATCACTACCGTCTCAACTCAGGACATCGATTTCATCAAGCGACTCGGAGCGGGCGAGGCGATTGACTATAAAACCTCTCGTTTTGAAAGAGAGATTCGGGACGTGGATGTCGTCTTCGATGCCGTCGGCGGTGACACGCTGGAGCGGTCATGGGGTGTCCTCAAGCCAGGTGGGCGCATGGTGACCATTGCTGCGGACAGCGAGGGCACAGCCGACCAGCGGGTGAAAGATGCTTTCTTCATCGTCGAGCCGAATCAAAAGCAGCTAGTTGAAATCGCGAAGAAGCTTGACGCTGGGCAAGTTAAAGCATTCGTCAAGAACATCGTTGCCCTGAACGAGGCTTCCGCCGCTTATAGTGGAGCGGTCACGCCCAAAGTCGGACATGGGAAAACCGTCATTCGCGTTTCCACGGCCGCATAGTTGGGGTTAATCGCCATAGCACTCATTTTCCGATTATTTTCATATACCTCAGATTTGGACCGAATCGAAACAACTCGAAATTTGGGTCTAACGCCCGATAGCAATAGCTAACTGGCTTTCGTCTGATGACAGATAGCCTTCTCGCTGCGGCTCGCCTCTTTGGGTGACAGCGGAGCAAATTAGTCTCGCCTATGGTAAGATTCATGCGACTTCTGGCCAATGATTCTCGAGTTATCGGTTCTGCAGAGCGTAAGTCCAGAAACAACTCGCCTCCCTCCCTGTTTTGATCTGCGAATTAGTGGCCATTGCTTCCAGATTTAGGTTGCCGGGGGATCTGCTTGTATGTTCTACCGCTTACAGCCTTTGAGTCTTTTGAACTTCGTCCTTAGCGCTCACCCTTTCAAAGCTCTTGCGCGACGCCATTTCCGGTTTCTCGCATGGTGTGCACCGTTGGGTATGGCGCTGTGGGTATCATGGAACCCCGCGGCTGCGCAGGCTAGGGCATCGACTGCGAGCACCCTCGCCACAACAGTTGCGGGTCGAACCGTGACAACGGTGACGTCTGGGACCGTCGTCACGCTCACGGCTACCGTCACAGCGGGAACAACACTGACAATTGGGCAAGTGAATTTCTGCGATGCCATGGCGGCATACTGCTCGGACATTCACGTTCTTTACACCGCGCAACTTACGAGTTCTGGCACGGCCACTTACAAGTTCCGCCCGGGGATCGGCAGCCATAGTTATAAGGCCGTCTTCGTCGGTACTAACTCGTATGCAGGTAGTGTTTCGAGCGCATCGCCGCTGACAGTGACCGGAACTACTGGGCCGTTTGCGACCGCCACATCGATTGCGGAAACCGGGGCATGGGGGAATTACACGCTGACTGGAACCGTGACAGAGGCGGGAGGAACAGTTCCACCCACCGGGACTGTGTCCTTTCTGGATGCCAGCAACGGGAATTCCGTCCTGGCAATTGGATCGTTGGGGGCGGCTGTTGCCGGCGTCGGCTGGCCAAACCCACAATCGCTGCCGAACACACAGGGCACTAACTTCTTGTTGGTGGCAGACCTTAACGGAGACGGCATTCCCGACCTGGTATTAGGCTCCAATGTGCTGTCGATCTACCTGGGCAACGCGGGTGGGACCTATACGAGCGTGGGCACGATTTCCATTCAGCAGGGACCTACGAGCTATCCCATTGTCATCGCCGATTTCAACGCGGATGGAACTCCGGATTTGGCCGTACCTATGTATGGCTCGAACGATATAGCGATCCTACTGGGAAAAAATGATGGCACGTTTGCACAGCCGATTATGGCTGCTGTGCCGGGTTCCATTTTCGGCGTCGAGCAGATCGTGGTCGCGGATTTTAATGGCGATGGAATTCCCGACCTGTCCGCTATCACCAACGCTGACAGTTCGACAGTAGATATTCTCGTCGGCAAGGGAGATGGGACTTTTACAGCAGAAACGGCCAACCCTCCGATTTCAGGAATTCCAATGAACTTCGCCACGGGCGATTTCAATGGAGACGGCAAGACGGACATGGCGGTCACGGAGAACAGCGGTACGATTGCCATTCTTCTGGGAAACGGGGACGGCACATTTGCTGCGTCCGGATCCGTGAATTCAGCAAGCGGCGGTTCACCCTCACCCATTGTCGTGGCTGACTTCAACGGTGATGGGAAGCTTGATATCGCGGTGACAGCAACCGCCGGTATCAGTGACTCGGTGAGCGTGTTCACGGGCAACGGGAATGGAACGTTCAATTCGCCATTTTCCGGTCCGGGCTCGACATCAACCAGCGTTACCTGGGTCCAGTTGGCGGATTTCAACCAGGATGGCGCTCCGGACGTGGTTCTGGCGGATTCGAGGGGCAGCGCAACAGGTTTCTTGAACGATGGCAGCGGCTCGCTCAGCAAGAGTTTTCCAGTGGTTTCGGGTCTCAGCGTTCCTTACTATCTCGAAGTTGCCGTCGGTGACCTCAATGGAGATGGATACCCGGATATCGTGGCCGGCGGCTATTACGAAAACGCCCAAGGACTGTACTTGACCGAGCCGACGGAAACGGCGAGCGCAAGCGCTAAGGTTCAAATCAATGCCGTAGGTCGGCATTTGGCTCAGGCGAGTTTTCCTGCTGAGGGCAAATACGAAGCCAGCGTTTCCAACTCAATCCCGTTGTGGGGTCTTTTGCCCGCCACGTCAACCACGTTAAGTGTGACATCGGGAGGGTCGACGGTCACGAGCGTTACTCCCGGAACCGCCGTGCTTCTTACCGCGCACGTAAGCGCCGGCACTACTGCGGTGAACGCCGGCCAGGTCAATTTCTGCGATGCCTCCGCGCCGCATTGCACGGATATTCAAATCCTTGGCTCGGGCGCGCTGAACAGCTCCGGCACCGCGACGTTTAAGTTTGTGCCTGGGGCCGGCGCGCACAGCTACCAGGCGCAGTTCGTAGCATTTAAGGACGGTTTCGGCCTGGCAAGCGGATCGAACGTTGCCTCGCTGAATGTAGGGCCTGCGCCCAGCCCCGTCTACAGCGATACGGTTGCCATCACAGCCGATGGGACGCCGGGCGACTACAGCCTCACGATGACTGTGACGGGATATGGCGGCACGGCCACGCCTACTGGAGTCGCGTCGTTCGTCGATAGGAGCTTCGGCAATAGCGTGCTCGCGACCGCTACCCTTGGAGCTGGCATACCCGGTATCGGCTTCCTGGAATCGCTCTCTCCTTCGTTTGGATCCTATCCAGCCAGAGAAGTCACGGCCGACTTCAACGGCGATGGAATACCCGATCTGGCAACTCTCTCCAGCGATACCTCCTTCGGAGGCGGTCCTTACACCGTCGCAGTTTTCCTCGGCAACGGAGATGGAACATTCCGGGTCGGACCGACGATTCAACCCTCTGACATGTCGATTTACCCATTCATGGTTTCAGGGGACTTCAATGGAGACGGCAAGCTGGACCTGGCCATCTTGAGTTACGACGGCCTCACTATGACAGACCTCACGATTCTGCTGGATAACGGTGACGGCTCGTTCAGTGCGAAACCCACCGTTGTTTTCCAACGGGGAAGCCCCGGCGGTGATGTAATCCTGGGCACTATGGCCGCGGCGGACTTCAACGGGGATGGCAAGTTGGATCTGGCCGTGGTCGGTGACTATGTCTCGTCTGGAGGGGTGACGATTCTCCTTGGGAACGGCGACGGCACGTTTGCGGCAGCGGGACCGAACCTCGATCCCACTGCGGATTTCGCTTTGATTGCAACCGGAGATTTCAATGGGGATGGCATTCAAGATTTTGTAACTCCGAATTACTTCGAATTCGGCGGCAGCCCAACCATTTTTCTCGGGAAAGGCGATGGCACGTTTACATTCCAGCCGATGTCCCTCACCTTGGATTACTTCCCCACTTCGGTCTTAGTGGGAGATTTCAATAGCGATGGCGTTCTCGATTTAGCCTTCTCTGACTTGAATGGTGTTGAGATCGCGTTAGGCAACGGCGACGGAACGTTCAACGAAACTTCGGCCAGCCCTATTCAGGTTCCCACCGAACTCTATAGCTTGCAGGCAGGGGACTTCAATCGCGACGGCAAACTGGATCTGGCAGGATTGGACGCCTATTTCGGTCAGATTGTTATTCTTTTGGGCGCTGGGGACGGCACGTTTGCGGTAACAAAGGCTACTCCCGGCGTAAGCGCTTCTACGTTCGGCACACATCAGATTGCCGCTGCCGACTTCAACGGGGATGGCGTGCCCGATCTGGCTCTGTTGACCTACAACGTCAATACAGCCTCGATCCTATTGACGGTGCCGACCGAGACGTCGACTGCAACCGTGGACTATATTGCGCCGATAGGGCCTGGAACACACGATCTGGAAGCACGTTACTCGGGAGACAGCACGTATCATTCCGGAGTATCCGGCACCGTTTCGCTCTTTGCCGGACTCGCGCCAATTGTATTCACGCCCCCAGCGGGGACTTATTCGACCGCGCAAACGATCACGCTCAGTGAATCTATTCCCGGATCAACCATTTACTACTCGGCCTCTGGAATCGTCAGCACGAATGGCTTCGTGCCGTACACCTCCCCTATCCCGCTTACGACAGCCGGAGTCGCAACGATCCAGGCCTACGCCACGGAGGCCGGATACCAGGAAAGCTACTCTGCGCCTGAAACCTACACGATCAATCTGCCCGGGCTGGTCATCAATAGCCTTTCACCGGCGATCATGCCGGCCGGCTCGCCGGCCTTCGTATTGACAGTCAAAGGCCTGCGCTTCACAGAGTCCTCGACGGTGTACTGGGGTTCTTCAGCTCTCTCGACACAGTTTGTGAACGGAACGGAACTCACGGCTCAAGTTCCGGCCTCGGCAATCGCGAATGCCGGAACAGTCACCGTCACGGTACAGAGCTCCGGGGCTGGTAGCTCTAATGCATTCATGTTCGAGATCGATTCTGCCGGCTCAAACACACCGCCAAACTTCACAACACGCTCGGCCACAGTGAGCCGCGGCGCGTCGGCGACCTATCCGGTGACGCTGCCTTCCTCGGCAAATAATGTTTCGGCGACTTGCCTAAACCTTCCCGGCGGGGCAACCTGCAGTTATTCGGTTAGCACTGGTACGATGACGATCAATACATCGTCGAGCACTCCTGCGGGTACCTATCAAATCACAGTGGTCTTCACCGAGACCATGCCGGGATTGGCAACTGCAATGGTATTGCTGCCGATCCTTCTGTTACCCCGACTGTTTTTGACACGAAAATCGGCTGCGAGACGCTTCTGGCTCACGGTATGTTTAGGGCTGCTCGTTTCGGCCGTCGCGATAGCCTCTGGCTGTGGAGGGGGTGGAAACGCATCTCCGCCTCCACCGCATAATCACCAAGTCACAAGCTCCGGCGTTGTGATCCTCACGGTGCAGTAGCCAAAAAGCTGGGCCGGGTGCTTCAGGACGCTGCCCTATTACGGTTAAGACATAGGGTGCAGAAACCTGCGCCCTGCACCAATTGATTCAGTCGCCATGCCCGAAAATGAATGCCGATCCATGAGTGGGGCGAAGATGTTCTTCGAACTCAAATCTACGATCGGCCGGGAGTGCTGACGAGTTAGTTGCAAGGCGGGCGCCCTAAATCGTTCAACCTTAGGAGGGAGGATGGCGGAGGCCCGACAGCAGGAAGCCCGAAGGCGGCCGTGTGACGTAGGTAACTCCTCCGCTTGCAATGCCCGATAGTAGAATCCAAAGAATGTCGCCTGATGTCGCCACCGCCGCTTCTTCGAAGGCCGTTGAACTGGAACATGCGCTGCGCCACGTGATTCGCGGCAAGGACGAAGTTGTCCGCCTGGCGCTGGTCAGCATTTTTGCCCGCGGACACCTGCTGATTGAAGGCGTGCCGGGCGTCGGCAAAACGACCCTCGGACAGGCGCTGGCGCGCGCGATCGATTGCACATTCCAGCGCATCCAGTTCACCAGCGACATGCTGCCCTCCGACGTGATCGGCATTTCGGTGTACTCGGCGCTGGAGCAGCAATTCGAGTTCAAGCGCGGCCCGGTTTTCACCAACGTGATGCTGGCCGACGAAATCAACCGCACGACTCCGAAGACGCAGTCCGCTTTGCTGGAAGCGATGAACGAAGCGCAGGTCACGGTAGACGCCCACTCGTACCCGTTGCCGCAACCCTTTCTGGTGATCGCGACGCAAAATCCTGTCGAGCATTACGGCACGTATCCGTTGCCGGAGTCGCAACTCGATCGATTCCTGATGCGGGTGCGCATGGGATATCCCGATGCGCAGGCGGAGCGGCAGATTCTTCGCTCTGAAGCCGGCGTGTCGCACCTGGATGACGTACGTCCCGTGCTGACGGGAGCGGAAGTCAGCGAGATGCAGGAAGCGGTGAAACACGTTCGGGTGGACGATTCGCTGGTTACGTACGCGCTCGAAATCGTGCGGCGCACGCGCGAGTCAGAATTTCTGTCGCTGGGAGTTTCGCCCCGCGGATCGCAGGCGCTTTACCGATCGGCACAGGCGATGGCATTCATCCAGGGACGTTCGTTCTGCACGCCCGAAGATTTCAAGCCGCTCGTGGTACCCGTATTTGCTCACCGCATCGTGGTGAATGGCCTCTACGCTTCCTCGCTCAAGAAGTCGGAGCAGTCCGACCAAGTGCTGAAGGAGATTGTGGAGAGCGTGCCGGTGCCTGTTTAACGGCGGCGCTGGGCTTCCGGCTCTGGGCTTCCCGTTTTCGACGCCAAGCTTTTCGGCTTATTTCTCTCTTCGCTTGTCATTCTCCGTTTCATTTCATCCGCGCCCTGCTTTGTTGTTCTGTGGGCAGCCGAGGTGCCTATGCACATTGCTTGTGAACGGAGAATGGCAGGGATTCTTCGCTTCGCTCTGGATGACAACGCATGCAAATGCAGGATGCCAAGGCTTTAATCAGGACGACAGGGTGCGGCTCAAGATGACAAAGCTTAGAGGCTATAATTCTCCGTCATGTCATTGCTGCGCTTTTTGATGGTGCTGTCTCTTGTGGTGTGGATCGGGGGCCTGGTTTTCTTTGCGTTTGTGTTGGCGCCGACGGCGTTTTCGGTTTTGCCGAATACTCATCTGGCAGGGAACGTGGTTGGCCGGGCGCTCGGCAAGCTACATTGGATCGCGATCGTTTCCGGCATTATCTTTTTGATCAGTTCCCTGCTCTACAGCCGCCTCACATCCGGGACTGCGCATATTTTCGCCGTGCGGCACTTGCTGATCTTTGTGATGCTGGTCCTGACTCTTCTCTCACAGTTCTGGATCATCCCGCGGATGGACACATTGCGCGCTTCGGTGGGAGACTTCGCAGCTGTCGCGATCGACAATCCGTTGCGCGTGCAGTTCGACGCGCTGCACGTGTGGTCCACGCGAGTCGAGGGAGCGGTGCTGCTTCTGGGGCTGCTTGCGATCTATCTCACAGCAAGCGCGATCTCGACTAACATCCGCTGACGGATTTCAGGACACTTTTTTCCAGACCAGGTCGCTGCCCTCTCGGCGATCGACAAAGTCCGCTACTTTACCCGATGCATCGCGCTCGAAGATCTTTCGCGTTCGCAACTGAGAGCCGATGAAGAATACATCCCGGACTTCCG
Organism: uncultured Acidobacteriota bacterium; assembly: GCA_963820895.1. Classification (GTDB taxonomy): domain Bacteria; phylum Acidobacteriota; class Terriglobia; order Terriglobales; family Acidobacteriaceae; genus Sulfotelmatobacter. Next base: position 1,901,122 of record CAWGBW010000002.1, on the reverse strand, counting down.
CTTTGAGATCAGCGCTGGGACGCCCCGGACGCTCGCCGACCAGGTGATCGCCATCGCGACGAATCGTATATTTCAAATCCGGAGAGGCCGCATAATTTCCGACGTAAGCATCGAGGTCGCTTGCGGGCAACGTGATCGCCTTGGGCTCCTGCAGAACGGAGATCGCGTGTACGAGCAGGAGCTTCCAGTTGCCGTTCTGTTGCTGCCAGGTTTCGGTCATCAGGTACTGCGCGTGCAGCTTCTGTCCGTGATAGAGCTCCTGCTCGTCGTCGGTGTGGATGACGGACACGACGTCGCCGGATTGCTGCGCGGAATACGCAATGATCGAAAGCGTTCCGTAAGCTCCCGCAGGCAACGGAGTGACCTGCTTCATAAAATCCGCGCGATTCATGATCGTGCCGTTTTCATCCACGTAAACCGCGTCGGGGGCGAGCGCCTCGTCCCAGACCTTGACGTTACCGGGAGCGATGGCGTCAAGCAGGGCCTGATCGCGCTGGCGGAATTCCTGAACGAGGTTCGCGGATGCACCGGGATTTGCGGGGAGCAACAAGGCTAGCGCGACAAGAAGGAACATGAGCGACTCCGGAAAATAACTTTGATGATGGAACTACCGGCGGCTACGGGCTCCCAGCACTTCACGAATTTTTGAGGCGAGGAAGTCGAGCTCAAACGGTTTCTGCAGCAGGCGCATTTCGAGGCCACTTTCTTTCACCACGTCGACCTCGCCTTCAGTGTAGCCGGACATGAAGATGACTTTAATGTCAGGGCGGGTTTCGGCCAGCCGGCGAGCTACCTCGGGTCCCCGCACGTGGGGCATCACGACGTCGGTGAGGATTACGTCGATCGCACCTTTATATTGTTCGGCGAGAGCCAGGGCATCGCGCCCGTCGGTGGCTTCAAGCACCGAGTATCCCAACGTCTGCAGGAACTGGCAAATCATCCAGCGCAAGTCTGGCTGGTCTTCGGCGACCAGAATGGTTTCCATGCCAATCTGCATGTGCTCGGCGGGAGAGCGCTGCAGTACGGGAGTCGGCTGCGCTTCGACGCGCGGGAAAAATGCCTGCATGGTCGAACCATGGCCGGGCTCGCTGATGACGCGAACGTGGCCGCCGCTGCCTCGCACGATGTTGTAGACGACCGAGAGGCCCAGGCCGGTTCCCTCGTCCTTACTCTTCGTGGTGAAGAAGGGATCGAAGATACGCATCTGCGTGTCCGCGTCCATTCCAATGCCGGTATCGGTGACGGCAAGCATAACGTAGTCGCCCGGATTGACAGTCAGGGTCCGTCCGGCGCGGAGCACATCGGAATCGACACGCGCGGTCTGCAGGGTGAGCGTTCCACCCTTCGGCATGGCGTCGCGCGCATTGACCACCAGATTCATCACTACCTGCTCGATCTGCGCCGGATCGGCGCTGATGCAGCAGAGATCGGGACCCAGCTGGACGACAAACTCCATCTCCTCGCGCAATACACCGAGCAGCATCTCGCTCATGCGATTCACGAGCTCATTGAGATCGAGCACCTGCGGGCTAAAAGCGTGCTTGCGGCTGAACGAAAGGAGCTGGCGAGTCAGGTTGGCGGCGCTCTCGGTGGTGCGCAGGATCGTCTCAACATTTTTGCGCGCCTCGGCACCAACGTTTTCTTCATGCAGCACGATCTCGGCGTAGCCTTGGATGACCATCAAAAGATTGTTGAAGTCGTGCGCGATTCCACCAGCGAGGCGGCCGATCGCTTCCATCTTCTGTGATTGTCGGACCTGATCCTCGAGAAAACGGCGTCCGGTAACGTTGCGGGAGGTGACGACGATGCCGCCGACGGCGACATCATTGAGCAAATTGTTTCCGACAGATTCGAGCCACACCCACGATCCATCATTGTGCCGGAAGCGGAACTCCGGAGGAGCGGCGCTGCCAACTCCCAGGGTCACGCGCTCGAGCGCCGCGCGGACAGCGGGCTCGTCATCGGGATGAACGAAGGAAAGAAAACTTTTGCCCAGGAGTTCGGAGGGCTGGTAGCCCGCGATCCTTTCGATGGACGGGCTGTGATAGAGCATGGTTCCGTCGACGGCAACGACGGTGATGACGTCGGAAAGATTCTGGATGAGATAGCTGAAGCGATCTTCGCTGCGGCGCAGTTCGGCCGCGGCCTTGCGGCGCTCGCGTATGTCGCGAAACATGCCGAGGATCGCCGGCTTGCCAGCGAGTTCAGTCGCACTGGCGCTGACTTCGACAGGAATGGTGGCCCCGTCCCGTCTTAGAAGTTCAGACTCGCGGATTTGAGAGAGAGCGGATTGTGCAAGCAAGTCGGGCTGCGTCTTCCTGCTATCCGACGGATAGAGGCTCGACATTGGCATCCCGACGAGTTGCTCCTCGGAGTAGCCGAGCAAATCGCTGGCCCGGTTGTTAGATTCGATGATGACCTGCGTTTCCGTGTCGATGACGAGGATGGCGTCATTCGCGGTGTTGATGAGATTGCGATATTTCTGCTGCGAGTGGCGGATCTTGTTTACGACCAAGCTGGAGAATCCGATGCCCCCAAGCAGCAAGATTCCCGTAGCGAGCAGCGCGACGATGGAGAGAACGCGATCGATCCAGCGCGCACCTTCGCCCAGCGTGGAAGAGAATTCATCCTCAAGCGGAGTGAGCCGGGAGTCGACGATCACGATTTGATCGGCGATCTGCATGATTTTTGTCTCGTCCGGGTGTCCGGAGTTGATTTCCGCGTGAAGCTGATCGGCAAGCTGGCGAAGCTGGTCAATCTCGCGGTCGCCCTGGGTCCAAACCGCAATCGCCCGCTGCATGTAGCGGACCCTTCCGAAGCGGCGGAACAGCATGGACATGTTGGCAACGTCTTCGGGATGGTTACGCCCCTGCACGAATCCCTGGGTGACCAGCCGCATATCGGGGGTCCGGCTTTCCAGTTGCAGGCGGGCCAGCTTGTCGCCGAGGGGCACGGCGATTTCCGACAGATAGTCCTGGTAATTTTTTTCGGAGCGATCGGCGGCGTACTTGGTCAGGCTAAGCGCGGCGCGCTTCTGCGCCTTCGACCACATGCCCTCTCCGCCGACGTAGGCCCGTATGCCGGAAAGAATCGCTGAACGGGAAACGCCCAGGTAAAAGACACACAGCACAATTGCCACGAAGGTCGCGACAATCGCGAGGAGCTTTCTAGCGATGGGAATGCGGCGGAACATCGTCCTCGCAATACGCATGCAGGCCCGGGAAGCGGAGGAGACGAAGACCAATTTCGCGCCGATGAATTCTGAAGGGTGCAGTGCAGCAGGGACGTGGACACCGAAGAGCAACGTCCCGGGCACGCTTCTGACTCGTCTCGGTGCTTAGCGCTGGGTACAGGATACGCCGCTGCGTGGACAATCCGTCAAGCTCAAATGATGTGATCTGACGCACGCAGTGACTCAATAGCTTCCTGGTTGCGTTTTGAGATCGCGAAGGAATGAGAAAAAAGAGAAGAACAAAAGAAGAGGTGCTAGCCGCGCAGTTCGCGATATCGGAAACAGGCAGTGGCGTGATCGTTCACCATGCCCACGGCTTGCATGAAGGCGTAGCAGATGGTCGATCCGACGAAGCGAAAGCCGCGCCGTTTAAGGTCTTTGCTCATGGCGTCGGATTCGGGAGTCTGCGCCGGAAGCTTGTTGTGAGACGTCCAGCGATTGATACGCGGCTTGTCGCCGACGAACTGCCAGATGTATTTGTCGAAGCTTCCGAACTCTTCCTGCACGCGCAGGAAGGCTTTGGCGTTGTCGATAGCGGAAGCGACTTTCAATTTGTTTCGCACGATGCCGGGATTCGTGAGCAATGCAAGAATCTTGCGCCGGTCATACCGTGCGACGCGGCGAGGATCAAAGTGATCGAAGGCGCGCCGGTAATTGTCGCGCTTGTTGAGGATCGTGCTCCAACTCAGTCCGGCTTGGGCACCTTCGAGGATAAGGAACTCAAACAGCCGCTGGTCGTCGTGAACGGGGACACCCCACTCTTCGTCGTGATAGGGGATCGAAAGTCCCGCGGTCGCCCAGGCACAACGGACCGGATTATTTTTGGCGGATGGCTTGGCTGGCATTTGTTTGGGATGCGCCCCCTACGGTTCTGTATTCACCGCAGAGGGCGTTGGTCCAATTGCTCTTGATTCTTACTGCAGTGACTTGGGATCGGATTTATTCACGGGTGTCTTCCGGTCGAGCAGGGTGACGAGCTCGCGAGCGCTAGCTGGGATGCCGACTTTGCCTCCGCGAATAATTTCTTTGGCGGAGAGTTTCTTTCCATATAGCTTTTCGTTGGCGCTGCCGTCCGAACGCAGGGTGGATCCTTCCAGAGAGACTCCGGCAAATAGTCCCTTGTTGCGGGAGTAGGAGAGAATCTCGGCGCTCATCACGATGTCGGTTGCGCCTTCGGCGGTGCGACCTTTCGGTCCGGCTGCGGCGGAAGCGTCGGCACCGAGCTTCACTTTGCTGTAGAGGAGAGATTCCGCTCCTTTGGGGTTCATGACCAGGAGAACGAAGTCCGTGGCCTGGCCGCCGAGCTGAAATCCGATGCTGATGCCCTCGAGCGCGTAGAGCGCAGGGGCGCCCCACTTGCCTTTGTAGTGCTCGCCGCCGCGGCAGATCATCACGCCGCGTCCGTAGCTTCCTCCGACGCCGAGCGCTCCCTTCTTCACCGATGGCAGGATGACAACGCACTCCGCCTTGTCGAGAAGGTCCTGGGGAATGTCGTCGGGGATGTTGAGAATCTCTTTGAGAACCTGGCCGGACTCCTTGACTCGCGCGGCTTCGTGCTCATCGTTGGCCGCAAATGCCGTGGCGCCGTAAATTAAGGCGATCATCAACAACGCACTGACTCTTTTCATCAGAAGCCTCCGGTTAGAGATTTTAGAGAAAAACCGGCGAATCCGTGGCAATATTTGGAACCTGTATCAAGCCGGCAAACCGGGCATCGGAAGACGGCCGCCCAGTACGGTGCAAGTCGTTCAAATCCGGCGTGTTGCGCTATGACCAAACGCGTGCTCCTTTTGTAACTTGGCACTTTCACGACGTGGCTCATAGAGTCATTTGAGGCGCTTCCAACGCTGCGGCTTTCGGCACGCGGCGTGCATCTTATAGCTTGGGAGTGTTCGGAAACCCGGTTTAGGGTGAAAAAATTGGATTCTTCAGGCATGAAGTACACGCACTGGATTCTTCGGTTGTTGGCGGTTTCCTTGGCAACCTTTGCAGGGACCGGCCAGTTGCGCGCACAGTCTGCCTACGTATCCGCTGCTCCAAGCCTCGCCGCCGCTAATGCAACGATTCCCGCCGCAGACGCAGCGGACGTTGACGAGCCGCAGAGCTCTTTGATCACCCTGCACTCGCGGGTGAACGAAGTCAACGTTCTGTTCATCGCGACCGACAAACACGGCAAGTTCGTGCGCGATCTGGCCCAGGGCGACTTCCATATTCTTGACGATCACAAGCCGCCGCAAGCGATCCTGAATTTCCGGCGCGAAACCGATTTACCTCTCCACATGGGACTGCTGATTGATGTCAGCGGTTCGGTGGACAGCCGCTTCCAGTTCGAACAGGAAGCAGCCACGAGTTTCCTGCAGCACACGCTTCGTGTCGGATTCGACAAGGCATTCCTGCTCGGATTCAACAGTCACACACAGATAATGCAAGAGTTCACCGATAACGTCGCGTTGTTGTCGGCAGGTGTCCACAAACTGCACAACGGCGGCGGAACGGCTCTTTACGACGCCGTCTACCGCGCATGCAAAGAGAAGTTCCTGAAAGATCGTCCGGAACACCCGGCCCGCAAGGCGATCATTATCGTCAGCGACGGCGAAGACAATCAGAGCGACGTGTCGAAGGCGCAGGCGATCGAAATGGCGCAGCGCGCCGAAGTCATCATCTACGCGATTTCGACCGACGATAGCGGCCTGGTTATGCGCGGAGACAAAACTCTGGAACAACTGGCGGAAGCGACTGGCGGACGCGCCTTCTTCCCGTTCAAGATGAAAGACATCACCCGCTCCTACGCGGCGATCGAAGACGAACTTCGCAGCCAGTATGTGGTTTCGTACAAGCCAGCCGACTTCGATGCCGATGGACGATACCGCTCGATTGAGATTTCCACGCTGAAGAAAGACCTGCAGGTTAGGGCGCGCAAAGGCTACTTCGCGCCTGCTCAGTAATTCCCTCCCCTACTTCAAGAACCCTCTCCTTCAACGACCAACACCAGACCACACTGCCGCTCACAGTAGTCCTGTTTCCCTAACATTGCAGAAGACAGCATGGCTACCTGATGGTCCGACAGTGCCGCCGGAATTTCTCTCTTCAACGACTGCCTCACGGTGTTTTTCGACTTGACAGCAGATGTACTTCGATACTATTTTGCTCTAGGCCTTGAGCAAGCAAGCCTCCGAAGGCCTACGAAAAGCGCCACATGAAAAAACCTGCGCAACGTGACCTGTTCCCCGGCGCGTTAGAGATGATGATTCTCCGAATGCTGAAACGACAGCCGATGCACGGCTATGCGCTGGTGCAACAGATCAAACGGACTTCGCAGGATTTGCTTGTCATTGAAGAAGGCTCGCTGTATCCAGCCCTTCAACGCTTGCTCAAAGAAGATTTTGTGAAGGCGGAGTGGGGCGTCTCTTCTACAAACCGCAAGGTGCGGACCTACAAGCTGACGGCGGCGGGCGCAAAACATCTAGAGCGCGAGGTATCGACATTCGAGCGAATGCTGGAAGGGATTACTCGAGTTCTGGCGCCGGAGGGATCATGAATTGGCTGAAGCAAGTGGTTGCGCGGCGGCGGATATATCGCGAGTTGTCCGAAGAGATTCATGCGCACCTCGAAGAGAAGGTTGAAGAACTGGTCGCTGAGGGAATGCCTCGGGAAGAAGCGATCCGGTCGGCACGCCGTGAATTTGGCAATGTCGGGTTAATCGAAGAGAACAGCCGCGAAGTCTGGACATGGCCATCCGTGGAAGAGATTTTCTCGGACATCCGTTATGGACTGCGCGCGTTGCGCCGCAATCCCGTCTTTACGACTGTTGCCCTGTTGACGATCGCGATTGGAATTGCCGCAAACGCGGCGGTCTTCACGGTTGTCAATAGCGTACTGCTCAAGCCGCTGAATTATCCGAAGGCCGAGGAACTGGTGACGCTGCATCAACTCGCGCCGGGCGCGGAGGGACTCGCGGATTTCGAGAATGGCCTGCTTCTCTCCCCCTCCATGTATTTCACATACGCTGAGCACAACCGGACATTTCAATCGTTAGGTGTGTGGATCACTGGCACAGCCAACGTCACCGGGCTGGCAGAACCGGAACAGGTGCGCACAGTTGCGGTGAGTGATGGCGTGCTGCAGACGTTTGGCGTGCCTCCCGCAGTTGGGCGCTGGTTCTCGCAGGCGGACCAGGTACCGAACGCTCCGGGAAGAGTGATTCTCAGTTATGGCTACTGGCGGAGGCGGTTCGGTGGAGATCGGGCGGTTATTGGGCGAACCATCATGGTGGATTCGCAGCCAAGAGAAATCGTCGGGGTGATGCCGGCAGGATTCCGATTTGTTGATTCGGAGTTCGACTTGACCGCGCCGCTGGCGTTCGACCGGAGCAAGGTGATTCTTGCCGGATTCGGGTTCCACGGAATCGCGCGGCTCAAGCCCGGCTCGACGATCGCAGAAGCAAATGCGGACATGTCGCGAATGCTGCCGATCTGGATGGACTCGTGGACCAACGGCCCCGGATCAAATCCGCATATTTATGAGACGTGGAAAATCGCGCCGATGATTCGCCCCATGAAGCAGGAAGTGATCGGCAATGTGGGCGAATTGTTGTGGGTAGTGATGGGAACGATCGGCGTAGTGATGCTGATTGCCTGCGCGAATGTGACGAATTTACTCCTCGTCAGGGTGGAAGCGCGGCAACAGGAATTGGCGGTGCGCACCGCGCTCGGTGCGGGTTGGACGCGAATCGTTCGAGGGCTTCTTGTCGAAAGCATGATGCTCGGCCTGATTGGAGGCGTCGCCGGCATGGCGTTGGCGTATGGAGGCGTGCGCTTCCTTGTCGCGGCAGGTCCCACGAATCTGCCCCGCTTGAACGAAGTCGCGATCGATGCGCGAACGCTTTGCTTCACGCTTGTTCTCTCGGTGCTGTCGGGCTTTTTGTTTGGATTGATTCCGGCGCTGAAATACGCGAGGCCGCTCGCGGGCTCGGCTCTGCAAAGCGCGGGGCGAACCATGAGCGTGAGCCGGGAACGGCACCGGGCGCGGAATTTGCTGGTTGTAGGACAGGTGGCCATGGCGCTGGTGCTTTTGATCAGCGCCGGATTGATGATTCGCACGTTCGCGGCATTGCGGAAAGTCGATCCGGGATTTGCCGAGCCGCAGCACTTGCAGGCCGTCCGTATTTCCATTCCGGACTTACTGATCAAGGAACCGGAACGAGTGACACGAACCCAGAACGCAATCCTCGACAAGTTGACAGCGATTCAGGGCGTGAGGTCGGTTGGGTTCGTGAGCGAAATGCCGATGGAAGGCTTCGATGCGGATTGGGATGAGATCTTTGCTGAGGACAAGGTTTATGCGGATAACACCATAGCGCCATTGCGGTTGTACAAGCATATCTCGCCCGGTTTGTTGCACACCGCTGGCACAAGATTGATCGCCGGACGCGAGATGACGTGGAGTGAAGTCTATGAACTCCGACCTGTTGTGATGGTTTCCGAAAATTTAGCCCTCGAAATGTGGGGGACACCGTCGGCAGCCATCGGGAAGCGTGTGCGCGAGTTTTCAAAGATGCCGTGGCACGAGGTGATCGGCGTGATCCAGGACGTTCGCGAGAAGGGACTGCAGGAGAAGCCACCCGAAATCGTCTACTGGGCTCCGTTGGTGGCGAATCGTTTTGATCCGGCGACACGGACAGTGACATTTGCGATCCGAAGCGATCGCGCGGGCACGGAAAGTTTTGTGAACGAAATACGTGCGGCGGTATTGTCGGTCAATTCGAATTTGCCATTGGCGTCGGTGCGGACCATGGAGGAAGTGTATGAGAAATCCATTGCGCGCATTTCTTTCACACTGGTGATGCTCGGAATCGCAGGCGCAATGGCGCTCACGCTGGGAATCATCGGGATCTATGGCGTGATGTCTTACACGGTGTCGCAGCGTAAAAGAGAAATTGGCATCCGCCTGGCGCTCGGAGCGAAGGGCGGAGACGTGCTGCAAATGGTTCTTAAGCAGGGCACGAAATTGACGTTGGTGGGCGTGGCCGTTGGAATCGGTGCTGCCTTCGGACTGACCCGGTTGATGACGAACTTGTTGTTTGGCGTGACAGCGAATGATCCGCTGACGTTTGTTGCCGTGGCTGTGCTGCTTCTTCTGATTGCGCTTTTGGCGTGCTACATTCCCGCTCGCCGGGCAACACTCGTCAATCCTACGGTGGCGCTTCGCTATGAATGACTCAGGACCCTGAGGCTGATTGGAGACTACGGCCTTCGACACAGAGGACGTAAGGGACACTGAGGCTCGCCGCCTCTGTGCCCCTGTCGTTCCAACCTTCCGATCAAGCAGACTTGTGCAGCTTCGCTTTCGGCGCCTGATACGTTCCTGGCGTGACACGAGCCGAGATCGCGAGGCGATTCCAGGCGTTGATGGCCGCGACCGCCATGGTCAGGTCCGCGATCTCCTTCTCGCTGAATTGCTTCTTTACTTGTTCATAGACCTCGTCGGGAACGCGTGTATCGGCGACGCGGGTGACAGCTTCCGTCCAGGCAAGGGCAGCGCGTTCGCGATCCGAGTAGAAGGGGCCTTCTTCCCACGCATTCAGTTCGTAGAGACGCTGGTCGCTCTCTCCAATCGACTTCAGGTCTTTCCAGTGCATATCGAGGCAATAGGCGCAGCCGTTCATCTGAGAAGCACGAAGCTTGATGAGATGAAGCAGTGACTCCTCGAGGCCGCACTCTTTCAGATATCGCTCAAGTCCGTACATTGCTTCATAGATGCCGGGAGAACCTTTCATATAGTTGAATCGTTCCATCATTACCTCCTTGTTCTATATTTGGATTGTGAGTCGCAATGGCAAGCCGCAGTTTTATTGCTAGATGCGATATTGGCGGATTTTGTGGTTGCTCAATTTCTGTGTTAACGTCCCATTGATTTCCCGTTCATCTCGATCATTGAGAGGAGCACATGACTGGCATCATCTTGCTGGTAATTATCGCTGTTGTGGCCGTCGTGCTGATCAGCATGTACAACGGCCTGGTACAGCTGCGGGTACGGGCGGACTCCGCCTGGTCCGACATCGATGTGCAACTGAAACGCCGGCACGACCTGATTCCGAACCTGGTCGAGACGGTAAAGGGATACGCAACGCATGAGAAAGGAACCTTCGAGAACATCGCGAAGTTCCGCTCACAGGCGATGCAGGCCACGTCACCGGCCGACAAGGCGGTCGCTGAGAACCAGTTGAGCGGCGCGCTGCGAGGACTGCTGGCTGTAGCCGAGGCGTATCCACAACTGAAGGCTTCGGAGGAGTTCACGCAGCTGCAGAGTGCGCTCAGCATGACGGAAGACTCGCTTCAGAATGCCCGCCGCTATTACAACGCGGTGGTCCGCGATTTCAACACGAAGATTCAATCGTTCCCAACGAACCTGCTGGCCGGGATGTTTGGATTCGCACAGCGTCAGTTCTTCGAGACCACCGATGCCGATCGCGAACCGGTACAGGTGAAATTCTGAGGATCGCGCCATTTGGTAATTGAGAGATTTTGTAATCTGAAAAGCGCAAAACGACTCACATTACTCGCGGTCCTCTTTTGTTTTTTCACAGGCATCGCCGCAGCCAAATCGTGGCGGGTCGCCGACTTTCAAGACACCATCACAATCGACAAAGATGGCAGTGCGGTCGTCACCGAACGCATCTCTCTGGTCTTTGAAGGCGAATGGCACGGGATTCATCGCACCATCCCGATTGAGTATCCCGGCCCCAGCGGGACGAACTACGAACTCTTCCTCGACATAAAGAGCGTCACCGACGGCGCGGGCAGCAAACTCAAGTACGAGTCGTCGGCAGCGAAGGGGTTGCGCGATCTCAAGATTTACATTCCCGACGCAGTCGATACGACGCGCGTGGTCGAGATCGTGTACCTGGTGCGCAACGGCACTCGTTTTTTCCGGGACTACGACGAGTTCTACTGGAACGTGACCGGCAACGACTGGCTGGTGCCCATCGACCATGCATCTGCGACGGTCCGTTTGCCGGATGCAGCCAGTGGATCGCTACGTGCGCAAGCCTTTACCGGCGTGTATGGCTCGACACAGCGTGACGCAACCGCGAAGGTGGAGGGCGCGGAAGCACAATTCGAAACCAATAATCCGCTGCCGATGCGCGGCGGGCTGACGATTGATGTCTACATCCCGCAAGGCATTTTGCGGGAGCCCGGTCCGATCACGAAATTTTTCTGGTTCATTGCCGGCAATCCCATTGTCTTTCTGCCCCCACTGACATTAATCGGAATGTTCTTGCTGTGGTGGTACAAGGGGCGCGATCCAGATCCCGGAATGTCGGTCGCGCCGATGTACGAGCCGCCACCGGGGATTTCTCCGGCTGAGGCCGGCACGCTGCTCGACGACAGGATTCATCCGAGAGATATCACTTCGACGATGGTCGACCTGGCGGTGCGGGGCTACATCAAGATTGAAGAGACTGCGGAGAAGGTGCTGCTATTCACGCACAAAGATTACATCTTCCATCTTCTGAAACCGCAGACGGAGTGGAAGGATCTTGCTCCTCACGAATTCATCATGATGGAGCACATTTTTGGAAGCGGCGTGGATCAGATGCGGCTGTCGAGCCTGAAGAACCGCTTTTACACCGCCGTCCCGCTGATTCGCCAGGACATCATGGCGGCCCTGAAGACCAAGGGAATTTACACGCTCGATCCGGAGTCGGCGAATGGATACAGCATCGGCATGGCCTTCGTGATTTTGATTCCGCTGGCGATCTTCCAGTATTTCGGCTGGGCAAACTTCCTCAATTCCGTGCCGCTCCTGATCGTTTGTGGCGCGATTTCAGCGCTGGTGTGGTGGCTGTTCGCGCGAGTGATGACAGCCAAGACTGCAAAGGGCGCGCGCACGTGCATCGCGGTTCTCGGTTTCCAGGAATTCATGAATCGCGTGGACGCGGAGCGACTCAAGCTGATGCCGCCGAACACTTTCGAAAAGTACCTGGCCTTCGCGATGGCTCTGGGCGTCGAGCATCATTGGGCCAAGGCCTTTGACGGCTTGGTGAAGGATCCGCCGCAGTGGTACGTCGGTCCGGGCGGAGGCTATGGCACCGGATTCAATCCGATCTTCTTTTCAAATTCGATGCACAGCATGGCTTCGGACATGCACCAGGTTTTCGTGTCGGCGCCGAGAGCGAGTTCCAGCGGGTCCGGATTCGGGGGCGGAGGGGGCGGTGGAGGATTTTCCGGAGGCGGGTTCGGCGGCGGCGGCGGGAGCGCGTTTTAGGTTCATCGCAAAAGCTTTCTGCTTCAGTTTCTCTTTACGCTGCGCGAGCGGGCCGCTCTCGCTACAGCCGGCGGGACGCCGGCGCTACGGGTACGGGACTCACGCGGTCTTAAACGGTTTGATACTTCTTTCCTACTATTGAAGCGACAGCGGCGATACCTATAATTCCCGCACTTCTTTTTGGGGTCCCAAATCGTGAAGTCCAGATACGCTTCTTTTCGAAAAATCGGGCTGCGGGTGCTTTGTGTTGTCGCGGTGCTGTGGATTGCAACTTCGGCGACGCTATACAGCGTGATGCGGCGACCTCCGGAGCAATTCGGCCGTGTAATGGCCAGAATTCCCGGACCTGTTCCTTTCCTGATTTTTCCGTTCGAAACGATGTGGCTTCAGGCACGAGCTGGAACGTTGAAGGTCGGCGATTCCGCGCCCGACTTCACGCTGGCCAGGCTCGATAAGACCGACCACGTACAGTTGTCCGCGCTCACGGCTCAAGGCCGGCCCGTCGTCCTGATCTTTGGCAGCTACACCTGACCGCCTTTCCGGCGGGAGGTGCCCGCCCTCAACAAGCTCTACCACCAGTATCAGGACAAGGTTTCGTTTCTGGTCGTATACATCACCGAGGCGCATCCCAGCGATGTTTGGCAGATGGAGAGCAACGTCCGCGACAAGGTGGTGTTCGCCAGTCCGAGAAGTGAGGATGAACGCGCATCGGTTGCGGGAACCTGCGTGCGCAAACTCGGGATTGAAATCCCGGCGCTGCTCGACGAATTCGGAAACTCCACGGAAAGCGCGTACACGGCGTGGCCGGATCGCATGTACCTGATCGATCGCGCCGGGAAAGTTGTGTACAAGAGCAGGCCGGGGCCGTTTGGATTCAAGCCGGACGACTTGCTGGCGGCGATGAAGAAGAACGGCATCGCACAATAGCACAGGGACATTTCAGACAAAAAGAAGCGGGGGCAAGATGCCCCCGCGACAGCCGGCGGGATGCCGGCGCTACCAAACCTCGCCTTTATTTCTCGCCTTCGGCGGCATTGCTTCCCCACAGGGCGTTGCTGCCCCAGAGAGCATTGCTGCCCCACAAAGCGTTGCTTCCCCAGAGGGCGTTGCTACCCCACAAAGCATTCGAACCCCAAAGGGCGTTGCTACCCCAGAGAGCATTGCTGCCCCACAGAGCGTTGGTACCCGTCATCGTGGACGACGGAGCGCCGGAGACGAACTGCGTCGATCCCCAAACGGCTGCGTTCGACCATGTCGCCGTGGAGTTCCACACATCAGTCGTTGTGTCATTCAGGTAGACGCTGCCAGTTTTCGGATCGAGAGACGCAACTGGCGTCATCGCCGAACCCTTGGCAACATCAGCGCTGTTAAGAGCGGCTTCTACGTCGACGTAGCCCGCGCCGATCGTGAACAGATCGTATTGATCGGTGTAGGTGACGCCGGTATCAGGATCGGTTGTGCTGCTGAAGGCCGGGAATGACTTCCAAGCCGTCTTCATTAGCCGCGCTTTCACCTGGTCAGGATTGAGGCTCGGGCTCTTCTGCAGCAGGTCGGCGACAGCTCCGCTGACCACTCCGCTCGCCATGCTGGTTCCGCTCAGCGTGAAGTACTTCGACGAAGCAGCGCTGTTGCCGCCCTTCGTGTAGAAGCTGTTCGGAACGCGGTTACCGGGATACTGGTTGTAAAGCGTCGAATTCGGCGCCTCAAGCGATACCAGCAGGTTTCCCGGGGCAACGATGTCAGGCTTGGCAACGGCATCGATCGCCGTCGGTCCCTTCGAGCTGTAGCTGGCGATGAGGTCGTCCACTCGCGTGGGCGTTCCCATCGTCTTCATGGCACCAACCGTAATTACGTAAGGGTCATTTCCCGGAGAGGTGACCGTCGCGTATCCGTCGGTAGGCTGAAAGCGCCCATTGTTTCCGGCGGCGACGACGACCACGATTCCGGCCTTCCACGCGGCTTCGACTGCCTGGCAGACGGGATCAAGCTTGTAGCTCTCAAACACCGGGCGTCCCATCGAAAGATTGATGACCCGGATATTGAACAGCGGCTTCAGAAGGATCGCGGTGTTGATGGCCGCGATCACGGCGCTATCGGTTCCGGCGCCATTCTGATCGAGAACGCGCAGGTTGATGATGTTGGCCTGCGGAGCGACACCCTTAAACTGCGCCGAGTATGCCGCGCCGTTCGAGCTTGCACCGTTGCCGGCGATGAGGCCGGCAATATGGGTGCCGTGTCCGAACTGGTCGCTGGCGCTGAGGTTGCCGGGCACAAAGCTCTGGTTCCAAACGACGCGCGACAATCCGAGGAATCCACCCTTCAGATCGGCGTGATCGCTCACGCCACTGTCGATCAGCGCAACGCCGACTCCGGCGCCGGTGTATCCGGACTGCCATGCCGCGAACGCATTGACGGCCGGTGCTGCGTTACTCAGCGACGGCGTCAGGGTTCGATCCAAGGTGATGTACTTCACGTTCGCCTGGTTCGAGAGCGACAGAATGTTGGAGAGCGGCAGGTTCGCAACGATGCCATTGACCAGCGGCAGCGCGTTGAGGATCGAGCCGAGCTTTCCGAGAAGTTGGAGATCCAACAGGCTGGGCTGCCCGTTGTATTGCACGACAACTCGAGCCGTGGGGGCGGTCGACTTTCGTAGGTCTGGAGACAGTTTGGTCGTGTCAGTGGCACTGGCACTCGCCACCAGCATCGAGAGCAATAGAACAGCGACAAATCTCTTCATGACTTTCCCCACTTAGTAATCCCCCAGCGCGCACAGCGCGCCCCACGTGACCTGTATATGTGCATGCCGGAGTCCAAACGACCGAATGCAACTACTTGTTTCTAAATGGCTTACAGGTGGATGGCAGGATGGCCGACGGGCGTTTTGTCCCCTGGACCGATGCGCGCGCCAAGTTGTCCCACAGGACAGGTGTGCTCATGGGGCGAAGGGGAAGGAAGGACGCAAACCATCGTAACCGGTTAGTAACTTTTTGGGCGGACAGCATCGAGCCAAATCGTTGAAAATTTAAGTACTTTCATGTCTTGGATTCGGTCCATCGGTGCACGGGTGTTTATCGTCGGACTGGCTCTGGCCGGGCTCCCCTGTCTCGTCTATGCGGCGATGCACTGGCAGTCGGACGATCCGGTCAAGTTCGGCTGTTACCTGCTGGCTGCCCTGCTGGCGGCATCTCTCAAAGTCAGCCTTCCAGGAATCGAAGGCACGCTTTCCGTCAACTTCCTGTTCACCCTGCTGGGCATCCTCGAATTAAGCCTGCCCGAAACGCTGATCATTGGACTGGCAAGCACGTTGGCGCAGTTTTATTGGAGGCCGGCGCGCAAGGTGAAGCTGGTCCAGTTGGTCTTCAATCTGGCGCAGGTGACCGTATCGAGTTCGGTTGCCTACGGATCCTACAAACTCGTGGTGCTGTACCTGCTGCACAAGCCCGGGCCGCTGGCGCTGCTCGTTGCCGCGATCACGCACTTCGCGTGCAACACGTCGGCGATGTCGACCATCATCGGGCTCACCGAAGACAAGCCGGTGCAGAAAGTTTGGAAGGACAGCTACCTGTGGTCGTTCCCGTACTACATGGTGGGAGCTGCCGCGGCGGGATTGGTCAATTTCCTCAATCGTCACGTGGGGTGGCAATCCTCGCTGCTGATCTTGCCTCCGATCTACCTGATGTACCGCTCATACCGGCTCTATCTGGGAAAACTGGAGACCGAGAAAAAGCACGCGGAGCAAGTCTCGCATCTGCACCTGCGGACGATCGAAGCTTTGGCACTTGCCATCGAAGCCAAGGACGAAACCACCGGCGAGCATCTGCAGCGCGTGCGCGTCTACGCGATGGAGCTGGCGAAAGAGCTGGGCCTGAGCGAGGACGAGAAGGAAGCTCTGCGTGCGGCCTCGGTGCTGCATGACATTGGAAAGCTCGCCGTGCCTGAACACATTATTTCGAAGCCTGGGAAGCTGACGCCGGAAGAGTTCGAGAAGATGAAGATCCATCCCATTGTCGGCGCGGAGATCCTGGAGCAGGTTCGGTTTCCTTATCCCGTTGTGCCGATCGTGCGCGCACATCACGAGAAGTGGGACGGCAGCGGATATCCCCACGGACTGGCGGGAGAGGCGATTCCGATCGGAGCGCGGATTCTCGCGGCGGTGGATTGCCTGGATGCCCTTGCTTCCGACCGACAGTATCGCAAGGCCCTGCCGCTCGATGAAGCCATGGCAAAAGTCGTGGCCGATTCAGGCAAGAGCTTTGATCCGCAAATTGTCGCGATACTGCGAAGGCGCTACATCGAACTCGAGAAGCTGGCGACCGAAGAGCCGCTGCAGGCGCCTCCGAAGTTGTCGACGGATATCAAGGTGGAGCGCGGTTCGGCGCCAGCGGCGGGGTTTGCGGAGTCCGCGGAGCTGGTTCGCGACCAATCCAATACTGTGCAGGATTACGCCGCGGTGATTTCGGCAGCGGAGCAACAGAGCCGCGACATCGCGGGACTTTGTTCATCGAGCGCGTCGTTGTGCAGCGAGGACATTTTCTCTCTGCTTTCGGTCCGATTGAAACATCTCGTCCCGCACGACTCGATGGCGGTCTACCGTCCGAAGGGCGATACGCTCACTCCGGAATTTGTGAGTGGAGAGAACTTCCGCCTATTTTCTTCGTTGAGAATTCCGCTAGGCGAGGGCCTGTCGGGATGGGTCGCACAAAATCACAAGGCGATTCTGAACGGCAATCCGTCGGTCGAGCCCGGGTACCTGAACGATCCAACCAAGTACAGCACGCTGCGATCCGCGCTGGCCGTACCGATCGAGGGAAAATCATCCGTGGTTGCGGTGCTGGCCTTGTACCGAGCGGGCCAGGACGCATTCACCGATGAAGACCTTCGCACTGTCGAGGCATTGAACAGCGGACTCGGGATCGCCATCGAAACGGCTCACGCCCCGAGAGCGGCGAGCGCCGGCGCGCGGTAATCGACCTTCTATCCGTTTTTTGCTGCTCAGAATGGCAATGCCATTATTCCATCTCGAAACTCAGATAACTCAGGCCGTCTGCCCGCTCGACCTGCAGGACAACGGAATCCCCGGTTTTCAGCTTGCCCACCGCCGCGCGAAGCGTTTCCATGGTGTCGATCGGCGTGAGATTGAGTTGATGGATGACGTCTCCGGCCTGCAGTCCGGTTTCGGGCGTGATCAGGTCCACGGCGCGACCGACCACAACGACGCCCGATGAGATTCTCAGGGTCAAGCGCGATTTAAGTTCGTTGCTGAGATCGATCCCAAGGATTCCAAGGCGTGGAACCAGGCTGTCTTCCGCATTGATTGCATCGAGCAACGCGTCCATCTGGTCGCGATGTTCGATGGCAGGGATGTAAATCGTCTTTCTTTCTTTTCCGCGCAACAGGTCCATTTTGACGGCTTGATCCAGCCGGTGAAGGTACAACGCAGCCGTAAGCGATGGCAGCGTCTCAATGCGCCGGTCGTCGGCGGAAAGGATGATGTCCTGAATCTGGAGACCTGCGGCAGCGGCTGGACCATTCGGCTGTACATCGACAACAACGACTCCCCAGCGCTGTGTAAGCTGCAGGCCTTCGGCCAGCTCAGGAGTAATTTCCTGAGCGACAGCGCCAATCTCAACGCGGTGCACGTGCCCGTGCCTGCGAATGCTGCGGTAGACGAAATCGACCACGCGCGAGGGAATGGCAAAGCCGAGGCCCTCGCTGCCTCCGCCCTGCGACAGGATGAATGTATTGATGCCAACGACTGCGCCATTCATGTCGACCAGCGGACCACCGCTGTTCCCCGGGTTAATCGGAGCATCGGTCTGCAGATAAGTAATCGGCTTTGTGGCGTCAGGTTGGCGCGCCAAGGCGCTCAAAACTCCCATGGTCACCGAGTTCTGCAAGCCTTCGGGACTGCCGATGGCAAACACCAACTGGCCGACTCGTGGCCGCTGCTCGTTGATCAGCGAGAGGGTTGGCAGATCCGTATCTTCGACCTTGAGCAGCGCGAGGTCGGTGTCTTTATGCAATCCGACAAGTTTCGCCTCGAGGATGCGACGCTTCCCGACCGGCACCTGGCCACCGGTATCTCCGCCGGGAAATGGAAGGGCGACGCGAATGCGCTGCGCTCCTTCGACCACGTGCGCGTTGGTCATGATGTAACCGTTGGGATCGACGATCACGCCCGATCCGACGGCATGCTGACGGATGATCAGAGCCGTCTGCGAGCGATCCTCTTCCTTGAGCGGGCCGTATCCAGTCACAAGAATCTGGACAACCGCCGGAGAGACCTTCGCAGCTAGCCGCTCCAAGTCCCCGTTCAATTGAGCTAGCACACTGCCATCTCCCGCCTGCGCATCGGGCGTGCGGCCTGACTGAGCGGGCGCAGCCTTAACGCCATTCTTGGCTGGAGCGGGGTCGGGCTTAGTGGTCGCGTTTTGAGCCTGAGAAACAACTGGAAGAAGAATAGCCAGAACAACAGGTAAGTATCGCCGAAGGCTGCTAACAACTTTGGAATGGAATGACTGCATCTCGTCCACCTTTTCCGATCGGTACGACCTGAACAAGCTACCACGTGCATTTCGATCGCAAGCAAGAGCGCTTTAGATGAAAAATTCTTGCCGCTCGATTGTCAGGATCGTGTAAACGATGGGCCAACAGAGATGCACTCATCAAGGCGAGAGTGGAGATCGGCACAGATCGGTCCCTCACTCGCCTTGTATCAAGCTGGAGGGCCTAGGAATTATTTCGCGTTCCGTGACGGCAGAAGCGATCTCACTGGGTGGGTGAAGACGGCTCGTTATGTGTCCACCGCCGCGTTCGATCATCCCCTATCCCGCCCCAAGCCGCGCGGGGAACCTAGTTTCTACCGTTAACTAACGGGTTATCAGGCTTTTACGCGGGTGCCTTTCGTGATATAACCGCCCCTGAGCCTAAAAGCGGGCACACGCCTGCTGGGAGCTTGATTTGATGACGTTGGCCCTGTTCGGGAAGGCTATATGAGAGCTGGCCAACATGGAGGAGGTACCGTGGGGGAAGAAGCACGGACCGGGAAACGATTCCCACTGGAATTGCCGATCAAGATTCATCAAGGCGAGACCGGCGGAGACGCCAAGGGAGTAACGGGCAATCTGAGCGCCGCGGGGGTATACATCCGCGCGGATTCCTCAATGGACATTGGTTCGCCTGTTGAATTTGAAATCACGCTGCCGCCGGAGATGACCGGTGGCCAGGAAAACGTCACGATCCAATGCAAAGGGCGAGTCGTTCGCGCCGATGAGACTGGTGAAGGCGGCGAAGGCCGCGGCGTGGCTTGCGTGATTGACTCATACGAGTTCGTCCGAAACACATAGACATTCTGGGAGCGCTAACAAAATGCTCAAATTGATTCTGGCCGACAACCAGGCAATCTTCCGGGCGGGAATTGCGAAAGTCCTCGCGGTGGAAGATGAGATGCGCATCGTGGCCCAGGCGCAAACGCCCGACCAGATGTTCATGGCGTTGGACAAGTTTCGCGCCGCGGTATTGGTGGTTGCGGCGGGATTCCACAACGATTTTGCTGCCATCGTGATGGCAGCGAATAAGGCGAAGACCCGTGTCATCATCCTGGCCGATACTGGCGAGAGCGCGCAGAAGCATATGTCGAGCGGCGCTCACGGCGTGGTCTATCGCAACGTGACCAGCGCTGCGCTGGTGGATTGCGTTCGCAAAGTCGCGCGCGGCGAGACCTGGGTACAGGACGTCGCCGTCCCCAGCGAGCTCACCGAAAACGATATGGTCGGATTGCGCGTCCGCGACCGGCTGACCGCGAAAGAACTTCGCATCGTCGCGCTCATCGTCCAGGGATACAAGAACAAGGAAATCGCTTCGCAACTGGGCACGACGGAGCAGGTCATTAAGAACTACCTGCGCAACGTTTACGACAAGATCGGCGTTTCGGACCGGCTGGAACTGGCGCTATTCACCATCCATCACCGCATCCTAAACGAAGCAGCGGCCGCCACGACAGCGGGCGCCATGCCGCAGCCTCCGGCCAGCGTTTCGCCGTAAGGTTGGTTGCCACCGAAATGTAAAGGCCGCCAAAACTGGCGGCCTTTTTCACGTCTGCATGATTTTGGACGGACAGAATCTCAGTCAGTCCTGAGCGCCCTCGCTGGATCGATCGAAGCGGCGCGGCGGGCCGGGATCAATCCTGCCATCGACGCGGCGATTACCAGAACCAAGACCGAAGTCAACAAAACGGCCACACTGATCGTTTTGATTTCGTAGAGTTGCGACTCCACGAATCGAACGCTGAGCCACGCGATGGGAACTCCAATCGCCAGGCCCAGGGTCACTTGTACCAGGGCGCCGCGAAGGATCATTGCTGTCACTTTCTTACGCTCCGCGCCCAGAGCCATGCGAATTCCAATCTCGGAGGTTCGCCGCGCCACCGCGTACGCGCTCACGCCGTAAAGTCCGATCGTCGCCAACATCAGGGCCAAAGCGCCAAACAACATAGTGAGGCGCGCCAGCATGCGGTCGCTGGTGAATTGCTCGGCAATCTGCGCATCGAAAGTCTGGAATTTGACCACGGCCAGATTGGGATTGATCCCGGAAAGTGTTCGTCGCGCGAGGATCTCCATGTCTGGCATGCCGTGCGTTGTCCGCACAACGAATGCGCCGACGTACATCCCCTCGTCATGCTCGATGGGATCCTTGTCACTGGCAGGACGCTGCAGCAAAGGCACGAAGAACATCAGATGGTCTTTCCAGCGCACGTCCTGGTAAACAGTATCTTGCACCACGCCCACGATCTCGAAGTCGTGTGTGCTGCTGCCCCCGCCGAAGTGATGGCCGACGGGATTCTCACCCGGCCGGAAAAACTTCTTCACAAACGTCTCGTTCACGACGGCTACGGTAGGTGCGTTCTGAGTGTCCTGAATCCCGATGCCGCGACCCATGAGCACGCGGGTGCCTACGGAATCGAAGTACTCCGGGCTTACCCGGATGTTCGAGGACTGAAGATCTAATTCGGGCCGGCCTTCGACCTGGACATCGAAGCCATTGTTGTTGTCCTCCATCGGAGTGTAGGAGGATATGCCAACCTTCTGCACACCGGGTATCGCGTGAAATTGATCTTCAATCGAGCGATAGAGTTGGCCCAGTTGAAGTTGAGAATAACCCGCGGCTTGGGGATTTATGTGCACGATATAGCGGTTCGTGGATTCCAGTTTCAGGTCGCTATGCTGAAGCCTGCCCAGGCTCTGAGAGAACAAGCCCGCGCCTAACAGCAGCACGAGCGAAACAGCCGCCTGCAATACAACCAGGCTGCGCTGCAGCAAGCTGGCGCCTCCGGTCGCGCGAGCACCGCTACGCAGGGCTTCCACGGGCTCAGCCTGCGCGGCAATCCAGGCAGGCGCGACACCAAACAGAACTGCCGCCACCAGCGACAGTCCAAACGCAAAGCCGAGAACAACAGGAGACGGGCTGGCATGAATCGGCAAACTTCGCGTGTCCGTGAATGCAAGCGCGAGCATCATGTGAGTTCCCACATACCCGAGGGCAACGCCGGCCAGTCCACCCAAGCCAGCAAGGACCAGACTTTCGGTCAGCAGCTGCCGCAGGATCCGAACGCGACCGGCACCTAGCGCGGTTCGCACCGACATCTCTGCTTTTCGCGCCATTCCGCGCGCCAGCAGCAGGTTCGCAATGTTGGCGCACGCGATCAGCAAAACCAGGGCCGCCGTCCACATCAGCAATTGCAGGTGAGAAGCATATCCTTCCTGCATCGCCTGCATGCCTGCGCCCCCCGGCGTTAACACAAGATGGGCGCGGCCCAGCGCTGCCCGGTCCTCCTTCTTCGAATAAGTTCGAGTGGTTGCGAGGATCTGGCGCAGCAGTCCGCTCAGCTTGGCTTGAAGTTCCGGCCGCGAAACGCCCGGCTTCAATCTCCCGATCATGTAAAGCCAGTTGCTGTCGGGATCGTGCACGTACTGAACATTGGCCAAAGGAGGCATCGATTCGATCGGCAGAAAGAAATCGGGAGGCGTGCCCGTGAGGCGGTCGCCATAAAAATGCTCCGGCGCAACGCCGATAACAGTGACAGGCTTCGTATTGACATAGAACGTGCTGCCAACGACCGAGGAATCGCCGGCATAGTCGTTCTTCCACGTTCGATAGCTCATGACTGCCGTGAATGGAGCGCCTTGAACATCATCCGCATCCGCCAGCAAGCGGCCAATCTCGGATTGCAGGCCAAACGTCCGAAAATAATTTCCTGAGACGAATTCGCCCATGACGGACCGGGCATTGTCCTGCCCCGCTGCGCGACGCACCACCACGGGCCGGTAGGTGAATCCCGCCTGCATGGCTGCGAGTTCCTCGAATTCAGGTGCGTTCTTTTTCAAATGCTCGTACACGGCCGTGGAAAATATCGCGTAGTTGCCGTCGTCGCGATGCCCGTACCCGACGCAGCACATGTTGATGTCGCCCAGCTTGACGAGGCTCTCGGGATTCGCTACCGGCAGATTCTTTAGCAGGACTGCGTTCACCAGGGTAAAGACCGCGGCGTTGGCACCGATTCCCAAGGCCAGAGTCAGCACGGCGGTCGTGGCAAATCCGGGAGTTTTACGAAGCTGGCGGAGCGCGAAACGCAGGTCCTGCAGAAGATTGGCGAACATAACAGTCCTCGTCTTAGAAATAGCAGGAACCTACATGCAGATCGCCCGCCACTCTATTCCATAGCCAATGCCTTGCTTTTTCGACACTTGCAGAAGGCGTGCGATGGATCGAGTGTTCCTTCCCGGATGATGGCGTCCGGAAGCGGACACGTTCAGCCGCTCGCCCACAGCACGCGAATCATTGTTATGCTCCGGGTCATCTATGGCTGATATGGAATTCCGACAACTTGGCAAGTCTGGATTAAAAGTACCGGTGCTCAGCTACGGCACCGGAACGTTCGGCGGAGGAACGGAGTTTTTCAAAGCCTGGGGCTCAAGTGATGTTGCGGAAGCGACTCGATTGGTGGATGTGTGCATGGATGCGGGCGTGAATTTGTTCGACACGGCCGACGTGTACTCCGATGGACAATCGGAAACGATCCTCGGAAAAGCGATCAGTCGTCGACGCGATAAAGTGCTGATCTCCACCAAGGCGACGTTTCGCCAAAGCGCCAGCAAAGACCCGAATGATGTCGGATCGTCGCGTCATCACCTGATTCAAGCTTGCGAGGCAAGTTTGCGGCGCCTCGGCACAGATTACATCGACATTTATCACCTGCACGGCTTCGACGCGCTCACCCCTGTGGAAGAGGTGCTGAGCACCCTGAACAATCTGGTGCTCAGCGGGAAAGTGCGCTATATCGCCTGCTCGAACTTTTCCGGATGGCACCTGATGAAGTCTCTCGATGTCTCCGATCGTTATGGCTGGACACGGTATGTGGGACATCAGGTGTACTACTCGCTGATCGGTCGCGAGTACGAATGGGAGTTGATGCCGCTCGGATTGGATCAGGGCGTGGGAGCGCTAGTGTGGAGTCCGCTGGGATGGGGGCGGCTGACGGGAAAGATCCGGCGCGGTCAGGCACTGCCGAAGGAAAGCCGCCTGCACAAGACGGCGGAGAATGGACCGCAAATGCCGGACGAATACTTATTCAACGTGGTGGATGCCCTTGATGAAGTGGCAAAAGAAACCGGCAAGACGATTCCGCAAGTGGCGCTGAACTGGCTGCTGCAGCGGCCGACGGTTTCAACCGTAATCATGGGCGCCCGGAATGAAGAACAGCTGAAGCAGAACCTGGCATCGGCCGGATGGAAGCTGACGGCGGCGCAAATAGCCAAGCTCGATGCAGCAAGCGATGTGACGCCGGCGTATCCGTACTGGCATCAGCACCAGTTTGCAGAGAGGAACCCCCCGCCGATTCCAGTGAAGTAGAACTTGGCAACGGCCCGCGGAATTTTATTTCGCTTTCAACTGACAAGAGCCAAACAAAAAACAAAGTCAAATCAGCGGGCGAGGGCGCCCGCTCCACATCGTTAAGTTATCTTCTCCCCTACTACCTTGGCTTGCGTGAACAAATACAGGTAATCCGGGCCGCCGGATTTCGAATCTGTGCCTGACATGTTGAAGCCGCCGAACGGATGCGCGCCTACCATCGCTCCCGTGCACTTGCGGTTGATGTAGAGGTTGCCGACGTGGAACTCCTTGATCGCGCGATCAATCTTGTCCTGTGAGCTGGTATAGACCGCACCCGTCAGGCCAAACTCGGTGTCGTTCGCGATTTCCAGCGCGTGATCGAAGCCACGCGCCTTGATCACAGCCAACACCGGTCCAAAGATTTCTTCCTGCTCGAGTTTTGACTTCGCGGGAATATCGGCGATCACGGTGGGCTTCAGGAAGTAACCTTCACCCGGCGCGCGCTCTCCACCAGTAATCACACGTCCGTCTTTCTTTCCCTGCTCGATGTAGCCCAGGATCGTCTTCATCGACCCTTCGTTGATGACGGCGCCCATGTTCGCGTTGTCGGCAGGATCTCCGAGCTGAATCTTTTCGACGCGCGACTTGAGCTGCGACAGGAACTTGTCATAGACGCGCTCGTCGACAATCGCGCGCGAGCATGCCGAGCATTTTTGTCCCTGAAAGCCGAAGGCCGCTTGCGCCACACCTTCGACAGCGGAATCGATGTCGGCATCGGCGTCCACGATGATTGCGTCCTTGCCGCCCATCTCGAGGATGGTGCGCTTGATCCAGACCTGGCCCGGAGCCTGCGTTGCCGCGGCTTTGTTGATGTGCAGTCCAACTTCGCGCGATCCGGTGAACGCGATATAGCGCGTTTTGGGATGCGCAACCACCGCATCGCCAAAGCTCGCTCCCGCGCCCGGACAGAAATTCACCACGCCCTCGGGCATGCCGCATTCTTCCAGCAGTTCAACAAACTTTGCGGCGATGGTCGGCGAATCGCTCGACGGCTTAAGGATGACGGTGTTGCCGCAGACGATAGAGGCCAGGGTCATGCCGGCCATGATGGCGCAGGGAAAATTCCACGGGGGAATCACCGCACCGACGCCGAGCGGAATGTAGTGCAGGGTGTCGCGCTCGCCGGGCAACTGGATCGGCGTTTGCGCCTTCGACAGGCGCAGCGCTTCGCGAGCGTAAAACTCGCAGAAGTCGATGGTCTCGGAGATGTCGGCGTCCGCCTCGGCCCAGTTCTTCGAGACTTCGAAAACCAGCCACGCCATGTATTCCATCTTGCGCTGGCGCATAGTATCGCCGACGCGGAACAGCAGGGCTGCGCGCTCTTCGACGGTGGTGCGGCTCCAGGTCGCGAACGCCTTCAGCGCCGCGTTCATAGCGGGCTCAACATGCTCCTTGCCGGCCTTCTGGTGCGTGCCGACGACTTCCGAGGGCTTCGACGGGTTCAGCGACTTGATCTTGTCGGTGGTCTTGACGCGCTTACCGCCGATGATCAGGTCGTATTCGCGTCCGAGTTGCGGACGGACTTTGGCGATCGCGGCGCGCATACGGCGCGCGTTCTCCTCGTTGCGGAAATCAAAAAATGGCTCGGTAACAAACGGGCCTGAATGCAGGCTTGTACGCGGCCGGACGGGGGCTTCGAGCGTTGCCATGGGAGAGTCCTTTCAAAGGGACCAGTGCGATATATGACTTTGACTAGTTTACACCCCGAAAAGAGGCAGGGGCCTAACCCCTGATCGCTCTTTCATCCTGAGCGCAGCGTAGGACCCATGCCCTCCCCGGCCCGTTGCACAGGTCCTTCGCGGCAAGCAACGCCGCTCAAGATGACAGATTCCGCTGAGAGTCCGCTACCTTAGCCGCAGATTTCGCGGATGGTTCATTCGCGGCGATTTGGTGTATACCTCGGATGGTTTCAAACTCATCCCCGCGAAGGAGATTCCTTATGCTCTCCCGTACATTGGCCCGGCTTTGTGAATCGAAGCCGGTGCG
The DNA here is from genome assembly GCA_963820895.1 of uncultured Acidobacteriota bacterium. Taxonomy (GTDB): domain Bacteria; phylum Acidobacteriota; class Terriglobia; order Terriglobales; family Acidobacteriaceae; genus Sulfotelmatobacter. The sequence goes on along the minus strand of CAWGBW010000002.1, from coordinate 1,874,688 downwards.
TTCGATTTCGCTTCTCTGTTTCGCCGCATTTTTCATATACACACCCGCGCGCTCTCTCGCGCAGAATGCGGAGCCGAAGACTCCTCCGGTGATCGACGTCCACGCCCATGCGATGGACGGATCATTTCCGGGGCTCGCGCCGATGTGTCCGAACACTTCGAAGTTCACGGCGTCCGATCCGAAGACGAAGGAGGAACCATTCGGCTGGGTGAAGGAACCGTGCACGCCCGCGCTGTACCCGTCTGCCCCGGGAGAGTACATGAAGGACGTTCTCGCCGAAATGGAACGCCTGAACGTGACGGCTGTCGTCTTCGGCGATCCCAAGAGCGTGCAGAAGTGGAAAGACGCCGCGCCATCGCGAGTGATCCCGGGAACTGCCTTCGAGAATGGCATCGCTCCCGGCCCGCACGTCCCAGTCGAAGAGTTGCGCAAGGATTTCACGTCTGGCGGCTTCAAAGTGATGGGAGAGATTGGGCTGCAATACGAGGGCATCTCACCGAGCGATCCGTCGGTTGACGCTTACTTCGCGCTAGCTGAGGAGCTCGATATTCCGGTCGCGATTCATATGGGAACGGGCGGTTCCGGACGCGCCAACATCACGTCGCCGAAATTCCGCGGCTCGATGGGGAATCCACTGCTGCTTGAGGATCTGCTGGCGAAGCATCCGAAGTTGCGCGTGCAGGTGATGCACGCCGGCTATCCGATGATCGATAACATGCTGACGCTGCTGCAGGCGAATTCGCACGTTTATGTCGATGTTGCTGGGCTGATCTGGAGCTATCCGCTGAAAGAGGTCAACCGTTACATCGAGCGCCTAGTGGAAGGAGGGTTCGAAGATCGCGTGATGTTCGGGACTGATCAGTTACTGTGGCCGAAGCTGATGGCTTATTCGATCAGCGTGATCCAAAATGCCGACTACCTGACCACCGAGCAGAAACGCGACATCCTGTACAACAACGCGGCGCGTTTTCTGCGGCTGGACACCGCGGCGAAGTAGGGGTGCGCTGGGGTGAAGCACGGTTCTTCGACTTCACATGCGACGGTCGGCGACTAGATCTGCAGGTTGCGTGTGACATCTTTCGCCGGGAAACGCCGTCGGAACTGTATGCCGACGTAGGGTCTTTCGCGCCGGCTTCGCCGCCGCTCAGGATGACAGCTCTTCCACAAACGACTGCGGCCCGCGGTGTTAGACTCGAAGGTTTTCAGTGAGGTCTCTTCATGAACATTCAGCGCGTGGGAGTGATTGGCGCGGGCACGATGGGGAACGGCATTGCGCACGTGTTCTCGCGGAGCGGATTCAACGTGGTGCTTTGCGACGTGGAGCACCGTTTCCTGGATCGCGCACTCGACACCATCGCAACAAATCTCGATCGCGAAGTATCAAAAAATAAGATCACCATTGCCGACAAAGATTCTGCGATGGGCAGGATTCAGACAGTCACCGATCGCGGCAAACTGGCGGAGTGCGATTTCGTCGTGGAGGCCGCGACCGAGAAGTTCGACGTCAAGGCGGAAATCGTTCGCGATCTTGACCGTCTGACCCGGCCGGAGACCATCCTCGCTTCGAACACCTCGTCAATTTCCATCACCAAGCTGGGAGCGATCACCAAGCGTCCGGAGAAAGTGATCGGGATGCACTTCTTCAATCCGGTACCGGTGATGAAACTGGTGGAGGTGATTCGCGGGCTGGCCACGTCGCAGGAGACGTTCACGGTTGTACGCGATTTGTCGGTGAAGCTGGAGAAGACACCGGTTGAAGTGAATGACGCTCCGGGATTCGTGTCGAATCGCGTGTTAATGCCGCTGCTGAACGAGGCGATGTATGCGGTGATGGAGGGCGTCGCGACGTCGGAGGCGGTAGATGAGGTATTCAAGCTGGGGATGGCGCATCCGATGGGACCGCTGACGCTGGCGGATTTTATCGGGCTCGACGTGTGCCTCGACATCATGCGCGTGCTGCACGGAGGCTTGGGAGATCCGAAGTACCGTCCGTGTCCGCTGCTCATAAAGATGGTGGATGCGGGATGGCTGGGACGGAAGAGCGGGCGCGGGTTCTACACATATCCGTGAGGGAATGAGCGAACAACGTGGCGGACGCGAATGGCCGTTTTATCTTCTGGCCGTGCTGTGCGGCGCTGGCGTTGGGTGTGCGGATGTTGCCGTCGATGATTTGCTGTTCACCGCGCTGTTGATGGTGTCGGCTTGCATGCTGATGGGATTGCTGCGTCCGCGATGGCCGTGGCGGTGGGTGCTGGTTGTTGGTACTTGCGTTCCTCTGACAGAGCTCGCTGCGTATCTGGTGCTTACGGTGAAGCCTTCGCGGGCGCAAGTGTATGGATCGTTTCTGGCATTTCTGCCAGGGATTGCCGGAGCCTATGGTGGCTCGGTGGTGCGCGGAGTCGTGAGGAATTTGCGGGGTGGGTGAGTTGGTGTGTTGGAGGACCCGCCTCCGATGTTATTTTCCTTGTTTTAGGAGTCCATATATACATGCGATTCAGACTCTTGTGGCTCTCTGCTTTTCGTTTTGTGTTGGCGGTTACCGTTTTGTTTTCTGCAAACCTGTTGGCGCAGACTACGGCCTGGGCGCCTCCTCCCGGGCATGTGACCCTCTCGCTGTGGCCATCGACTGCTCCCGGCGCGGAAATCAACACTACGACCGCGAAAGATACTTTGATCGCCGGGAAGACTGTCGTGCGGTTAGGGAATGTTAGGAATCCCACGATCACGCTCTACTCGCCCGCGGCTAAGGCCAACGGGGCTGCGGTCGTCGTGTTTCCCGGCGGAGCGTACCGCATCCTGGCGATTGATCTCGAGGGAACGGAAGTTTGCGATTGGCTGAACTCGATTGGCGTGACGTGCATTCTGCTGAAGTACCGCGTTCCGGATTCCGGGCCTTATCCAAAGTCGGCGAACGCATTGCAGGATGCGCAACGCGCGGTGGGAATGGTTCGAGCGCATGCCGCGGAGTGGCAAATCGATCCAAACCGGATCGGGGTGCTTGGATTCTCCGCGGGCGCTCATCTCGCGGCTGCATTGAGCACGCACTTCGAGCAACGGCTTTATCCTGCGGCCGATGCGGCGGACCATCAGAGTTGCCGGCCGGACTTCGCCGTGATCGTTTATCCCGGATACCTAGCATTATCGGAGCAGAATTTTGCGCCGAATGCAGAGATCCATCCCACGGAGAAGACGCCGCCATCGTTTATCGTCCAGACCGAGGACGATCCGGTACACGTAGAGAATTCGACAGTCTATTTTCTCGCGCTGAAGAACGCCAAGGTTCCGGCGGAGATGCACCTGTTCGCCAAGGGAGGACATGGATACGGCCTGCGGCGGACAGGGTTGCCGGTGACGGCATGGCCGAAGGATGTGGAAACATGGATGCGGACGATCGGAATCCTGGCCGGGTCCGGTTCCTGAATGGTGTTCGGGAAGCCACTTACTCACAAAGGTATCGGCTAACCAGAAAGTTACTCCCGATTCCACAGCGGGAACGCGTATGCTGGCGAGCATGGGTGTAAGTGTCTCCATGTTGGCCTCGGGCAGCCGGGGAAACTGTGGAATCGTGGCGAGCGCTTGCACGAAGATTCTCGTCGACGCGGGAATCTCCTGCCGGGAAACATTCAAGCGCCTGCGATCGCTGGGAGAGGATCCTCATTCTCTGTCCGCGATCCTGATTACGCACGAACACAGCGACCACATTTGCGGGCTGGCGACACTGGCGAAGAAGCTGGATATCCCGATCTTCATGACCGGGGCAACGCACCAGGCGTGGTCACGCGCCGTGCGCGATGCGAAGGGCGAGCGTCCGAAGCTGGCAAAGTTCGAGCGCTTTGAACCCGGCCACGGCTTCCAGGTGGGAGACATTGCGGTCCGGCCTTTCACGATTCCGCATGATGCAGCCGATCCCGTCGGCTTCACGTTTCGTGCGGAGGGCATCAAGGTGGGAATCGCGACCGACCTGGGGTACATCCCGCTCAGCGTGCGCGACCATCTAAGAGGCTGTGACGTGCTGGTCCTGGAGTCGAATCACGACCTGGAGATGTTGCGGGTTGGGCCGTATCCATGGTCGGTAAAGCAGCGTGTAATGAGCAGGGTAGGCCATCTTTCGAACGTGGCCCTCGCTGATTTCTTCACCAACGATTATGATAATAGTGCAACGTTTGTCGTGCTGGCGCATCTTTCTGAGCAGAACAATCATCCGGAAATAGCCCGGAGAGAGGCAGAAAAAGCGCTGGCTATGCGAGGCGGCCTATTTTGTAATCGGGTGCTCCTGGCGTCCCAGACTGAGGCCATGGAGCCGATCCAACTGTAAGGGGTTCCGTTGGGTAACTGAGTTTCTAATTCCAGTCATGAGTCAGCAGTGCATCGATCCAATCGTCGGTAAAATCCTGGCAGGCTGGCGGTATGACATATCCGGCCTGGCACCGGAGATGTGCGGCGACTACGAAAATCATTTCTCTGCCTGCGAGCATTGCCGGAGCCGGCAACAAATCCACCGCATTATTGATGTAGCCCTGATCGCCCTGGCGTCGATCTCTGCCGGCGTGTTTCTCCTTGCATTTGGAGTCATCCGCTACCTGGGACCGCGCCATGCGTTCTGGCTCGAGGTAGCCGCGCTGACCGGCTTTGCGATGTCGGCACTGATCTGGCTGGGGGTTGCTGTGGCGACGCCCGCCCCGGTAACCGTGCTCGATGCCGCCAAGCAAGGCGCCCGGCGTGTCCATGACCGCTTGCCCGAGGAAATCCGCCAAAGGCTTCCTGAAGAACTCCGCATGAAGATTACCGGGACCTAGCGCGTGGCGCGATCCCGTCCTGGGTTCCCCGTTCCAACCATCGCACTTGTCGCAGTGTGCCTGTTCGCCTGGGCAACGACGCAAGCTCGCGCGCAGGATACGGAGTCGTCGGGTCAAGAGCAGCACGAGCATCCCACAGGCGATCATTCTTCGGGCCAGCACTCGGCTGCCGATCAGCATGATGGCCACCAAGAGATGTCGATGCCCGGGATGAAGATGGATATGGGCGAGGAGATGACGACTGCGTTGCCGTCGCCGCACGAAGGCTCGGGAACGTCATGGCAGCCGGCTTCGGTGTCGGGACATGAATGGATGTGGATGCGAGGAGGATGGATGTTCATGTCGCACGGCAGCATCTTTCTGGACTACAACCAGCAAGGCGGGCCGCGCGGTGCTGGCAAAGCGGAGTCGGTGAACTGGGGCATGCTGATGGAACAGCACAAGCTCGGGGCGGGGACGATCTTGTTCCGGCAGATGTTTTCCGCAGAATCGCTAACGTCGCCGCATCCGGGATTCCCGGAAATTTTCCAGACGGGCGAGACCTATCACGGCGCTCCACTGGTGGACCACCAGCATCCGCATAACGTGTTTGCGGAATTGTCGTTGATGTACAGCGTACCGATAGCGAAATCGGTTTCATGGGAGTTGTACGGCGGACCGTCGGCGGAACCTGCGCTCGGCCCCGTGACCTACATACATCGCGCGTCGGCAGCGGAGTTGCCGATGGCTCCGTTAGGGCATCACCTGCAGGACTCCACGCACACCAGTTTTGGCGTAGTGACGACGGGACTCACTATTGACCGTGTCAAGGTCGAAGCGTCGGCCTTCAACGGGCGCGAGCCGAATGAACAGCGCTGGAGCATTCAATTGGACGCGCTCGATTCGTGGTCGACGCGGGTGAGTGTCGCTCCGGCGCGCAACTGGGCTGCGCAGTACAGCATTGGACGCCTTGAGCATCCTGAAGCGCTCGAACCGGGAAGCCAATTCCGGCAAACAGCTTCGGTGGAATACAACCGTCCGCTGTCGCACGGAGGTTGGGCGACCACGATGTTGTGGGGGCGAGTCCACAAGATTGCGACAGAAAGGAATCTGAACAGCTACCTGGTTGAATCGACGTGGAATTTTCGCGAGAAAAATTATCTGTTCACGCGGATGGAACTGGTCGACAAGGATGAACTATTTCCGGGCGCAGCGATCCAACCCACCTATCGCGTGGGAGCGTATACCTTCGGCGGAGATCGCGATCTGATCGCGAACAGCACGTGGCAGATGGCGATGGGAGCCGACATAAGTATCTACTCGAAACCATCCGCGCTGGATGCGAGTTATGGAAACCATCCGGTATCGTTCCAGATTTTTGTGCGAATGCGTCCGGGTAAATCGGCGCACCATCACGCGGAGTAACTGAGAAACTAATACTCGCCGGCGCCGTTTGGTCGTAGAATGGCGCGGTAAGCCTTCCCCCAGTTCGCGCGCTCCATCCTTTCAAATGGTCAACGCTCTCAAGATATTGCGGGCGGTGCAATGGGCAATGCTGGGTGGTATTGTCCTCTACGCAGCGGTGGGCGAATTCCTGCGTCCCGCGCCGCGGATGCTCGATCCTGCGACGAGCTACCTGTTCACAACGCTGGGAGTCGCGATTGTTGGCGTGATTTTCGTGGTGAGACGCACGCTGGTGTTTCGCGCCGCCGAGAGCCTGGCGACACAACCCGACGACAAGCTCAGCCTGAATCACTGGAAGACGGGATACATCGCAACTTATGCGCTCTGCGAAGCGCTGGCACTTTTCGCGTTAGTGCAGCGCTTCCTTGGTTCCCACTTTCAGCAGAGCTTGCCTTATTACCTAGGTGGATTTGTGCTGATGGTGTTCTTCCGGGCCCGCCAGCCAGAAAGCACTACGACTGCTTAGTACTTGACGTGACAACTGGCCAAGCCACGCTTCTCCAGATATTGCTGGTGATAGTCTTCGGCGGGATAGAAGGTGACCGCTGGGACGATCTGAGTTGCGATCGGCTTGGAGTAGCGATGCGCTTTCTCCAGTGATTCCTTTGAAGCCTGAGCCTCAGCTTGCTGCTCGGGAGAATGAAAGAAGATGGCCGAGCGGTATTGCGCGCCCCAATCTGGTCCCTGGCGATTGATCTGCGTGGGATCGTGGTTCTCCCAGAAGATTTTCAGAAGATCAGCATAGCGAACTTTTGCGGGATCGAACTCAACTTCGACAGCCTCCGCGTGGCCTGTACTATCGGTGCAAACTTCCTTATATGTAGGGCTACTGGTGTGTCCGCCAATGTAGCCGACTTGCGTGGAGGAAACGCCGGGGATTTGCCGGAAGGTGGCTTCTACTCCCCAGAAACAGCCTGCTGCGAATGTCGCTTTTTCCATGGAACCGCTCCTTCGAACTTCTCAATTTAACCACAGAGGACACAGGGGGACACTGCTTCACATTCTCTTCGCCCCTCGGCCCCTGTCTTCTTCGCTTGTATAGTCACCTTATTGGATGGACCAGGGCTGCAAAAGTCACAAACGCCTTGGCTGGGCTGCTTTGCAGGCAATTGACCTGCATGGCGAATCACGCTAGAGTCCGTGAAGGACTTCCCAGGATACCCTCAGTGGATTTTCCATCCAGATTCTTCCAAAGCGTGCCGAGTTCTGTGCAGAAGGTCGCGATACTGTTTCTGCTAGCCGTGACGACCGCGCAGGTGGCGCTCGCTGCCCCGAGATTCTCGCGGCAGGTGCGCCTCGGCTATCGCACGGGCGACCAGTGGGAACCGGCGATGGCGGCGGATGGACACGGGCACGTTTACGTTCTTTATCCGCAATACGGAGCCGTGCCCGACTGTGGGGCCTGTACCGCTCCGACGATGGCTCTGCTGGTCAGCGAGAACAACGGAGAGTCGTGGCAGAGTTCCCGGGTCATGCTTCCCTTCCGGTCCGGTCAATTTGATCCGCAGATCGTGGTCGATCCAGTGGACCGCCAAACGGTATATGCCTCATGGCTGCAAAACGAGAAGCGCGACATCGTGGTGGCGCGGTCGCTCGACTTCGGGCGTACGTGGTCGTTTTCATGGGCGGAGCGCGGAGAGGATGATGCCGATAAGCCGGTGCTGACCGTGCGGGGCACGGATGTTTATGTCGGGTTCAACCACGAAGAGCGATTTTTCGTGGCGGCCTCGCACGACGCGGGACAGACTTTCAGCGTGGTCAATGTGAATACGAAGGCCACTCCGGGATGGTCCCTGGCAGGTGGAGCGACGGTCGATCCTTCGGGCGCCGTCTATTTCGGCTGGACGGCGTATGCACGGCAGGAACTCTCGAGCCGTGCGGTGAACATCTATGTAAGCCGGTCGATGGACAACGGGCGGACCTGGAATACTGCGTTACTCGACCAGTCGAACGCGCCTCCGGAGTGTGCGGATGAGAGTTGCGAGATGGGCTTTCTGGGAGCACAAATCGCATTGGCGTCGGATGCGACGGGAGCTATCTACGCGCTGTGGAACGCCGGTGCAAGCCATGGCGGCCCGGAACGCATTTACTTTTCGTCGTCAACGACTGGCGGCGCGTCGTGGTCAGCGCGGACCAATGTCTCGACGGCAGCGTCAGGCGTGGAGCACGCGTTCCCTGCAATTGTGGCGGGAGCGGCGGGAGATGTTCGTGTGGCGTGGATGGACGTGCGGGCGAATGATCCGGCGCACCCGAATGAACCCCTCTGGAATACTTTCTATCGCACTTCTACGAATGGCGGCGCGACCTGGGGAGCGGAGGCGCAGCTATCAGGTCCTGTGCAGGGATACGATTACATCCTAGAGACCGGGTTCCGATTTCCGTTTGGCGACTTCTTCAGCATGGCGATCGACAGTGAAGGCGCTACACACGCGGTGTGGGGAGAGGGAAGGAACTACAAGTCTCCCGGGTCGATCTGGCATACGCGCGGGCGGTAGTTGCTTTCGGTGATCTTCATCAGAGTCAAGAATTGCAAAATTTACCTGTCGCCCAGCGAGTACATAGATTCTTCGCTTCGCTGAGAATGACAGGGTGAATTATTCCAGCTGAAGGCCGCCTATGAAATCGGCGAGGCGGCTTACGTGGTGTTCCTGACACCAACTCTGCAGGCCGTCGACGATCTTTTCTGTCGCGCACGGATCCCAATAACTGGCTGTACCAATTTCGACGGCAGTGGCTCCTGCAAGCATGAACTCGACGACATCCGCGGGCGTTGAGATTCCCCCCATGCCGATTACCGGAATTCTTACGGCGTGGGATGCGTCGTACACCATGCGCACCGCGATGGGCTTGATGGCTGGCCCGGAGAGGCCCGCCGTTACGTTTGCGATGCGCGGCTTGCGGGTTTCGGGATCGATGGCCATGGCCGTGAAGGTATTGATGAGCGACAGGGCGTCGGCCCCCGCTTCCTGAGCGACGTAGGCCATCTGCGCGATGCTGGTGACGTTCGGCGAGAGCTTTACGATCAGAGGGCGTCTTGAAACGCGGCGGGCGGTGTTCACGACCTCGTCGAGTGAGCGCGGATCGCTGCCGAACTGGAGGCCCCCGTGAGTGGTGTTGGGACAGGAAACATTCAATTCGTACGCGGCGATGCCTTCGCCCTCGTTAAGGATCTGGATGGTGTGTTCGTAGTCTTCGCGCGTATAGCCAAAAACATTGGCGATGACGACGATGTCTTTGATTTGCTGCAGGTGCGGCATCTTCTCCTGCAGAAAGGCCTGCGCGCCGATGTTCTGCAGGCCGATGGCGTTCAACATGCCGGCAGCGGTCTCCCATAGGCGGGGCGGAGGGTTGCCGATCATGGGCTCCTTGGAAAGTCCCTTGACGACGAACCCGCCGAGTTTCGCGAGATGAACGATATCTTCGAACTCAACGCCGTATCCGAAGGTACCGCTGGCAGCGATGACCGGGTTTTTGAGAGGAATTCCGGCTACGGACACGCTGAGGTCGGAGGCGGCCATCAGGGTTTGTCTCCCGCGTCAACGCCGCGACGAGGAGGCGCGATCGCCTCAGTCAGCACGCGTCCGACAGCACTTGTCGGAGCATTGATGCCCAGTAAGGATGCCAAAGTGGCGACCATATCCACGGGCTCGCTTTTTGCGCGATAGACACCCGGCTGGAAGGGGAACCCATAGAAGGCAAGCGGCACGTGCGTGTCGTAGTTGTAAGGCGAGGCGTGATCCGTTCCCTTAGTCGATCCGACGTTGTAGATTTCGGGCACGCCCAGCACGAACCAACCTGCACGCGGCGTATAGCTGTTCAGATATTTGCGTCCGGTGTCGCTGGGAGGAACGTTGCCTTCTGCAAGTTGCGACTTGGTGTAGTAACCGAGGAGTCCAGCCTGCTTGAGGGCTTCGCCGACTACAGTCTCGGCATCGTGCTCCTTGACGTGAACGGCGCTGAAGGCTTCCTCATCGAGCCAGGCGAGGGGATAGTCCAGCCTGACGTAAGTTGCGGTATGTCCAGGCGAGAATTTTGCGGTCAAGGCGGCGTTGATCTGCGCCTGCAACTTCTGGCCGTCGATGCCCACGGCAGGCATGCGCAATTTCTTGATGGCATCCGGGAGCGATGAAACACCATGATCGGCGGAGAGGGCGATCCACACATTCGCCAGTCCGATCTGGTGCCCGAGAAAGTTGAAGAAGTCAGCAAGTTCGCGATCGAGATCGAGCGCCATCTGCTGCATCTCGGGCGTATCGGGACCGACCTGGTGGCCGAGGATGTCATTCGCCGACAAGCTGACGGAGAGGAAATCAGTCGATGGACCGCGGCCTATGTTTTCGTAGAGCATGAGCTCTTTTGCAAAATCGAACTCGTATTCGTTGGCGAATGCGGTCGATCCGATCACTTCGTAGAAGCCGGCCTCTGAACCATCTTTGCCTTTGCGATGGGCGGTGGAACGGAGCACAGTTCCCTGCGCGTCTTTCCATTCACGATCCCAATATTTCGCGGGGCGATTCGCATTAAAGTCCTGCGCCCACTTGGGAAGATCCGGGCGATAGTAGGTCGAGGTGACGAACGCGCCGCTCTTGGGATCGATCCAGTAGGCGGCGTCCGCGGCAAAACCGCCGGGCAGGATGGCCGCGCGATCCTTCAGGGAGACTGCGAAAACACGGGATTTGCCCTGGGTCGCGACTTTGAGCTCGTCGCCAATCGTGTCGGCGAGCAGATTGTGGGGAGAGGCGCCGGTCTGCGCGCCTTCGATGCCAACTAGCTTCGTGTCGTCGTCCTCGACGGAGGTGACCATGCGTTTCTTTTTCGGGTCCCACCACTCGTTGGAGGCGATGCCGTGGCCATTGCTGTAAGCACCAGTGAACAGGGTGGAGTGGCCCGGCGCGGTTCGCGTGTTCGCGTAGTTGTAGTTACAGTTTGGGAAGTAGGCGCCGTGGTCGAGGAAGATGCGGAATCCAGCATCGCCGAACTGATCGTGATAGCGGTCGAGATAGTCGCCTCGGAACTGGTCGATCACGATGACGACAACGAGCTTGGGGTGTCCGTTGTAGGCGGACCCGAGACTCTGGGAGCAGCCGAAGAGAATGATCGCGAGGCTCGCCAGAACGAAGGAAAGAAATCGGGAGGCGGAACTGAGAAGCGGTCTCATTCGCGAAGGTAGTTTACACAGCCAATGCGAATCCGCCAAAAGTAGGGCGATCGGGGCCGGCCGATGCCTCAGGAAAGGGCCGACGCCGTGCGGAGCATCCGGTCTTTCGGCGGGGTACCCTGATCCGGTTTGATTTCGTTCGCGGTGGAGAGAATTGACAGTGGCCTCGTCCTGTCGGAACGACGGTCATGAATGATTCGCAACGCCGCCGCGAGAATGATTCCACAGCCTGCACTGAAAAAGACGAAGTACCAGAGCGCGGGTAGCCCCAGCACGAAGATCAAGGCGCAACCTCCGGCGAAGAGAAAACCGATGAATCCGCTGCCTACTGTGAACTTGTGCATGTTGATTCCGGGATGTCGATCCTGGGCCATAGGGCACTCCTCTCCTGTGCCTTCATGATGACACTTTCCCGGCAAAAGACAAGGCTTTTACCACAAAGGACACTAAGGTCCACTAAGGAAAACCTCGCCCCTCCTCTCGCATTGTTTGCTTAGTTTCCGATAGAGTATTCAGTTCCCATGCTTGATCTGAATTTTGTCCGTGACAACCTGCCTCTAGTGGAAGAAAAACTGCGCCAGCGCGGTATGGATCCTGCTGCAGTTCTGAAGGACTTTCGCGAAGTCGACACGCAGAGGCGGCACGCGATTACCGAAGCTGAGACCAGCAAGGCGCAACGCAACAAGGCATCGGAAGAGATTGCCAAGCTGAAGAAGAGCGGCGCAGACGCCAGCGCGGCCATGGCCCAATCCAAGGAACTGCGGGAGCAGATATCGGAACTGGAGAAGACCGCGACGGACCTGGATGGACGACTGCGCGAGATTCTCGTGGGGATTCCGAACCTTCCTCACTCCAGTGTGCCTGTCGGCAAAAGCGCCGATGACAACGCAGAGATACGGAAATGGGGCAATCCACCGAAGTTTGACTTTGCTCCAAAGCCGCATTGGGACCTGGGCCCGGAACTCGGGATTCTCGATCTTGAGCGTGCCGTGAAATTGACCGGCGCCCGTTTTGCGGTGTACTGGGACCTGGGCGCGAAGCTGGAACGCGCACTGATGAATTTCATGCTGGACCTGCACACGCGCGAGCATGGGTACACGGAGGTCTTGCCGCCGTACCTTGTGAACTCCGAATCGATGTATGGCACGGGCCAGTTGCCAAAATTTGCCTCGGACCTTTTTCGCGTTCCGCATGGGGATCGGGATCTGTGGTTGATCCCGACGGCGGAAGTTCCGGTCACGAATCTATTTCGCGATGAAGTCCTCGATCAAGCGCGGCTGCCGATTTCGTTGACGGCCTACACACCGTGCTTCCGCAGCGAAGCTGGCTCGTACGGCAAGGACGTGCGGGGCATCATTCGCCAGCATCAGTTCCAGAAGGTGGAACTGGTGAAGTTCACGCGTCCGGAGCAATCGTACGATGAGCATGAAAAGCTGACGCGTAACGCGGAAGAGGTGCTACAGAAACTTGGGCTGCACTACCGGGTTGTAACATTGTGTACCGGCGATATGGGCGCAACGCCGGCGAAGACGTACGACATTGAGGTATGGTTACCGGGCCAACAGTTGTTCCGCGAGATTTCGTCGTGCTCGAATTTCGAGGCGTATCAGGCGCGGAGGGCGAATGTTCGTTACAAGCCGGAAGGCAAGAACAAGACGGAATTTGTACATACATTGAATGGCAGTGGGCTGGCGGTAGGACGAACGTGGGTAGCGATCCTCGAGAATTACCAGCAGCCCGACGGCAGCGTCCTCATACCAGAGGTACTGCGACCGTATATCGGGGCTGAGCGCATCGAACGCAGGCAGATGTGAAGCGGAAAGTTGACTTGTAAGCGGGATACGCTCTGGAAGCCGTTCCTCACCGCTCAGGGCCTGCCACACGCCGCTCAGGGCACCGAGATTGCCATAGTAAGGATGGGCCACTAGACTTGCATAGAGCAGAGCTGACGAGTGTTGCGCCCCGTGCGCCCCTGTCCATGAACGCCGTCTGGCGAACAATCCGCGGATACATTCTGTGGCAACACGAGCGGGGCACGCTCCATTACGACATCATGGTCACGTTGATCCTGATCTTCATAATGTTTTCCCCCCTGGTGATCAACTTCAACGACAAACCTGTCGCGCGAAACCCGCATCCGACAGAAGTGGTGGTTACCGCCGATGCGGAAGGGCGATTGCAATACCAAGTCGCCGCGACCGCCGTAAACGCTGGTGACGACAGGTCGGTGCGAGAGCAACTGCTGCGGGTGATTGAGCCGATTTCCGGGGCCGTATCGATCGTCAGCTATGAAGCGGTTCTGGATAGCAAGGGCAAGATCCAAAGCTACAGGGTTCTCGCCGAACGCGACTAAGAAGAACTGCGGCCCGAAAGAAAAAATCCAATGAAACGTTATTCGCTGGTCCTGCCGGTCGTTCTCGTCTGCAGCTTTTTCGCTTCTGCGCAGGATACCGCCGACTCGGGCAAGCTCGACGCCGTGTTGAAGAAGATGGATGCGGTCGCCACAAGCTTCCATTCGACACAGGCAGACTTTGAGTGGACTATCTATCAGAGAGCGATCGACGAAGTCATTGATGTGGAAACGGGAACCATTTATTACCGCAAGGGCGCGAAAGGCCTGGAGATGATGGCCGCGGTCAGCAAGGGCGGAACGAGCAACGAATCGTTGAAGCCCGAGCCGAAGTTCATCCTGTTCAGCGACAACAAGGTTCAGTTGTACGAGGCAAAGGCTGACCGAGTGACCGTTGTGGATCTAGGGAAAGGCCACTCCGACTATGAGAGCTACGTGGTTTTGGGCTTCGGAGGCAGCGGACAGGAAATGCTGAAGAGCTTCGATGTGAGCTATGTGGGCCCGGAAACATTGAGCGGCGTAGCGACCGCAAAGTTGAAACTTCAGCCGAAATCGGAGAAAGTGCGCAACACCTACAGCTATATCTATCTTTGGATCGATACAGATAAAGGGATTTCGGTACAGCAGCAGTTTTTCCAACCGCAGGAAGATTACAAGCTGGCAAAATATTCCAATATCCAGATTAATGGAAAGAAGATTCCGGACGAGGTGTTCAAGCTGAAAACTACGAGCAAGACGCAGATTGTTACACCGGGCGGCTAAGTCGTTGACAACAAAGGGCAAGAAGTATGCGGAAGTTTGCATACCGAACAGCTATACTGACGGCACCTTCAGTTGGGTTTATTCATGGCCAAGGTTTTCACGATTACAGTCCCTCCTAAGCTGGGCAATAAACGCCGCGAACGCACGTCCGATCCTCGGTATGTGGACGGGCAACGTCTGCTGGTCGAAGCGATGAAGTATCTCGCCCAAGAAGACCCGATCAAGAACCGGACGGCGATCGAACTGATCTCAGAGCATGTGCGGACACGGTTTCGCATGAGTGACTCGCCGCTGGCGTAGGAACCGCGCGGCTTCTCTTCCCTGGTACGGCTCAAACCACACCAATTCTTCGGACTTGATTGCTTTTGGATTATCCCGCTTGCGCGGGCGGACGGCCACGCCGCGGCCGCTGGGGTACGCTGACAAAGAAAAAACAAAGAGGGCAGATTTCTCTGCCCCTCTCATTCACGAGAGACTAGAAGGAATATCTCACGCCCACTTGCATAACTCTGGGTTGCCCCTGAATCTGCGTGAAGTTGTAGAAATCGCTTGGAGGAGTCAGACCGTTCAGCGCAGGATCCGCTGCAACTCCACCGTTAGCGAAGCTGGTAAGACGCTGAGTGTTGGTCACGTTGAAGACGTCCCAACGAATTTGCAACAGGTGGCTTTCGCTGTAGGGCATCTTCCACGATTTTCCCAGTCCCAAGTCCAGGTCGACGAATCCGGGATAGCGAAGGTAGTTGCGCGGGCCAGTTTCTCCCGGATAAGCATTCCTGAAGTTCTGATAAATCTGAGTGAGATCGCAACCGCCGAAAAGATTCGGCGTTCCATTCACCGGCTTGTTCGGGCAAGTGTGGATCGGGCTTATAGGTGTGACGTTGGCCTGGAAGTCCCAGTTCGTGGCCCAGCGGCCATCATCAAAGGGCGAGGTGGCTGGCAGGCCTGTATTCCAGCGGAAGATGCTGGAAAGTTGCCAGCCGCCGAGGATCGCATCGACCGCCTTGCCTGCGTTCCCCATCAAAGCATGGCCCTTTCCGAACGGCAACTGCCAGACAACATCTGCGTTGATGTTGTGTCGAACATCGAAGTCCGAGCTGCCGTAATTGGAACGCTGCCGGATCGGATTCAGGATGAAGGACCCGTTGCCCTGAAAGTTTCCACCGATGCCACTCTCCACCTGGAGACCGGAGGCGTCATCCAGCGAGTGGGACCAAGTGTAGTTGAAATCAAGAATCAAACTGCTCAGTCGCTGCCGATAGGAAAGAGCTAGAGCGTGATAGTTCGAGTTGCCGATTGTGCTCCAAGCGGAGAGCGTGCCGTACTGCGGTTGCATGAATCGAGGAGTAAAACCATTAAACGCCAATGCCAAATCGGCTTCAGCCTGCACGTCAGTCCAGTCATTCGCTTCGAAAAAATCGTTGAGCTGATATTCCCCGTAGTAGGCTTGCGCATTTGACCACGTGGGATCGTACGTCAGGCCGTCATAGTCACCCATTATCGAAGCCATCCCAGCCGGGAAGACAGTGTTAAAAAACTGGGTTGCTTTGGCTGAGAGCAATGCAGGAACCTGACTGATGTCCGTTCCCTTTTGACGCAATTTCTCGAGTTCGGTGGCGGCTCCGTACCAGTCCAGACCCGATCCAGAGTCCCGAATATCGTTGAAAGCAGCCACGTCGCGATGAGCGAGGAGTCCGCGGGCCATACGTCCGATATACGACGCAGAAAATACCGCGCCCTTGGGAAGCGTTCGTTCAAACGTGAAATTCCAGACGTACTGGGTGGGCGCGTGAAGATCCGAATCCAGCGAGGATTCAATGCGCTCTCCGAATTCATCATTCCCATTCAATGAAGTGGCCTGTAGAGGAAATTGAAGCGCACCAGGAACTGATCCACCCGCTGAACCGATGAGCGAGCGAACGTCCTGACCAAATCCAGTGAACAGCGGTCCTAGTGGCTTGCCATTCGCTGAGGAACTATCAAAAGTGTTGGCGTGATTGGTGAAATTTGAAGTGAAGCCGAGGGAGTTGTTCAAATCCCAGTCGACGGCGAGGGATTGACCGTAATAGTCGTTGGTCAAGGCAAAGCCACCACGTAGAACCGATAGTTTGTCCCCAAACAGGCGACCGAAGAAGCCTTTCCCTCCGCTCGGCGACCAAGCAAGGGCAAATCGCGGCTGGAAATTGTTCTTGTCCCAGTTGTACATGCTCGGACCGCCGTTTACGGGCCCGGAACGAGCTACGCAAATCGGAGTGGTGTACTGGCTTCCCTGAGCTGCCGCCGCAAGTCGGTTACCGAAATAAGTACTCAACGAGGAGATCTTGCACCCACTGCCTGAATCGATCCCCGGCTGCACTTCATAGCCCTGAGTCTCGTACACAGGCCGTTCAAGGCTATATCTCAACCCCAGAGTCAGAGTTAAGTTCGGGTGGATCTTCCATGTGTCCTGCACGTAGCTGTCGTAGGCCTGAGTTGCGAAGTTTCGAGATGTGGGACTGCCCGCATTCAATAGATTTCCTGTTTTATCGAACGTGAAGTTCGAGGTTAATTCAGTAAAACGACCAATGGCTGCGGTACCTGCATTGCGCACCTCAATTGTCGAGAGCAACGATTGGCCTTGAGTTTCGTCGCCGGGCAGGCCTTGCGCATCCAAATACGCCTGGAAGTCGCCGGGGACATTGGCTCCGGTATTCAGATAGAACGAAGGATTCGTTTCTGCGAAATCGTACGCGGTGGCGAAACTGACGCGCGAGTTGTTGACCCTTCGAATGTTCACTCCGAACTGAATATTGTGATTTCCCTTTACCCAAGAAAGATCATCCGTAAAGTTGTGCACAGGAGTGACTCGCGAAAGGGGATGGGTTTCGCCGTTCGGCTGGAAAACAAATCGGAAATCGACATCGTTACCTGTGCTATCACCTCCGTCAGTAAAGGCCTGCCGTGTAAAACCATATCGGAAGCTGTTGACTAAACTGTTTCCGATGGTCCACGTATGCCCAGCCGCAAGCCCCCAAGGATGACTCCAAACTTGAGGGGACGTGGTATCGGGAAGCCACTGTGGAAGCTTCTGGTGGTCGTACTGGATATTCAACCGGAAAAAAGCGGTTTGATGGCTGTTGATGTTGAAGTCGAATTTCGCAACGTGAGAATTTAAAGTCGTTGGGGTCGGTGCATTGAAACGGAAGCCGCCGGTATTTAACTGATCGCCCGTGGTTGTGTCGTTGGCAGGATATTTGGCCGCCGCTGACGCGAGCGCATCCAAGGCCGCTTGGTTGATGCCAGCATCCTGGAAGGGACCTGGGTTGGATGGAGAAAGAGTTAAACTGGCCTGTTGCACACTGTTGCACGCGGTATCGGCGCAATACTGATAATTGATCGTACCCTGGCCCAGATTCGCTAGCGGCACAGTTCTCACAACGCTTGTTCCGCTGGCATCGTGACGCCCTTCGTAGGCGTAAAAGAAGAAAATTCTGTCTTTCACGATCGGACCGCCGAAGCCCCCACCAAATGTATTTCGGACAAGCGGTGTACGGGGAACAATCGGATCTGCGTGGTTGTTGAACCAGTCGTTCGCGGTGAATCCTCTTGAGCGATAAAATTCGGACCCGGCACCGTGCCACCTGTTCGTTCCTGACTTGGTGATGAGATTCACCTGAGAGCCAGATGAGCGCCCTTGATTTGCGTTACCGTTCGCGGTCGTCACGCGGAATTCTTCCAGCGCCTCCGAATTCAGGCGGAGTGCTGGGCCGGTGGTGATGTCACCTCTGTCGTTGTCCAGTCCTCCGATGATGAGACCGTTGGTGTTGCGAGGGATCTCAGCATTCCCAGTTTGTGCGTTATTGATGTCAACGCCGTCAAGCGTGATATTGGATTGATCGGCTCTGGCTCCGGTGACGTATCCCTCTCGCGTTGCGCCCGGTTGAAGGCTAAGAAGATCGACCACATTGCGCGCTTCGAGGGGCAACTGCGTAATCTGTACAGATTCGAAATTGTTTCCCAGCGTGGCGTCCTGGGTGTTGATCACAGCTTCCTGAGCGGTGGCTTGTACTTCGACAGTTTCAGTCGACGCACCGACTTCCAATTCCACATTGCTCTCAGTCTGCTTTCCAATGAGAGCCTTGATGCTACCGACAACTTTCTTCTTGAAACCCTTAGCGTCGACTTCGATGCGATAGTCTGAGGGAGTGATGAGGTCGAAAACGAATCCGCCAGTGTCCGTAGTTTTCGTAGTACGGACGCCCCCGTTGGCAGTATTGGTGAGCGTGACGGTAGCGTTAGGAACAACCCTTCCTTGTTGATCGGTTACGTCGCCCCGTATCGTGGATGTACCAGTCTGACCTAGCGCAGAGATTCCAATCGCGACCACAGCGACCAGCGCACACACAAGTCTCACAAGACGCATATCGCCTCCTCACTCAGGATTACTTTAAGTTTTTCCCAGGAACAGAGACTGTATTGAGACCCCGGGTTACCTTGATGGGGCGCTATTGTGCAGCCAGGGAGCACAAATGTTCAAGTCTATTTTCAGCCGGTGTCTTTGAATGTTTATGTATGACGGTGAAAGAGAGACGATGCAAGCACTATGACCGCGGGATAGCATTCCAGAGTGTAGCGGGGTTCGGGGTTTTCCAGAGTTCCCAGAAAGACGGAACGAAGGGCCAGAAATAAAACGAATAGTCCGATGCCGAAAAATTTGCGGCCCTGAAGCAGGCCAGCGGCGCCCATTCCCACGTAGAGGAGATTCACCAGGCCGAATGCGAGAGTGACAGCCAGCCAGCGCCGGTCGTCGTTAAACTCCCACCATCGCGGGTCCGAGGGAAACAGCTCGGTTCGCGGTCGAAACCACATGTCGAGAATGCGTAGAACTGGCAGAAAAAGGTAATACCGGGCCGGAACCGAGCGTATGCGCTCGGTGGCAAGTACACCGAACCGGAGGTCGAGTTCGGGGGTTACATCGCGGTCTCGGTTGTAGTCGGCGAACAACTGGATCGTCTGCTTTCTTTGGTTCTCGCTGTCGAATGCACGTTTTGGCAGACGGGCCGCGTCGATTTCCTCGCCCGGGACGTTCCAATAGATCTCCTGCACCGAGACGTAATCAGCGATCCAGGTCTTGACCCAGCGGTTGAAGCCAGTCATCACGGGCTCGTCGGAGTCGTTGGCATAACGCGGCGCCAGCGGCTCGAAACGATGCAACGTGTGGAGATTGCGAAGGGTCCAAGGAACGAGTGGGGCCAGGGCGCAGGTCAGGATCACCAGGCCCGCGAGAATAATTTGCTGGCGGGATGGCAGGCGCGCGGTTGAGAAGCCGGCACGACCGAATGGCCGCAGGATCAACCAAAAGAGATAAGCGCCGATAACGGCGAGCAGGATGCCGCCATCGGGACGCAGAAGGAGGCAGGCCCCCACGGACAGGCCACATCCGATCCAGTTGAGCCGGGGCTTGCTTGGATGATTTCCTGCGACGAGCCACCGAATCAGAAAATCGAAGGCCAGTGCAGTGAAGAAAATTTCCAGCGTTTCCGTGAGGGCGGCGGCTGAGTAGTTCGCGAGGAATGGGCAGGCTGCGGCGAGAACAAAGGCAGCCATTGCGACTCGCTCGGAGAAAATGCGCCGTGACAGATCGGCGATAAGAAAACAGCTGCCGAGATCGAACAGGGTTTGGATAAGGAGAACTGCTCTGAAGTTGTCTTCTCCAAAAAGCCGAAATATTACAGCTAGAAAGGCGGGATACCCGGGCAGGCGGGAAAGCGTTGGCATGATCGCGCCGGAGTTTGTGATCCCGTATACGCCGTGGTAAAGCCAATTTTTCGCGATGTCGGCATAGAGTCGGGAATCATCCACAACGGCGGGGAAATAAAGGACCAGCAACACACGCGAGAGCAAGGCCAGCAGGCTGACGACGAGGTAAAAGCGCGTTGTTTTTTGGTCGAGACGGGGTCGCATACGCGAGCGTACGGTGCGAATCATAGCGCGTTTGAGTAAGCGGGGCGTAACATCTCGCATCTTAATAAAGAAGCGGCTCTTACCTGGCCTTCCCGGAATTGACCGTGTGCCCGGTGCAGCATACGATGAAAACGTCCCGTCATGGCTGAGCCAGTTTTTTATGATCCGCGCCGCGCCCGCTGGAAGCGCCTGCGTCGCACGCTCGACGTAACCGCCGTCCTCGTTTCCGCATTAGTCATTTTTTTCGTGTATACGGCCTTGCGCGACGAGCCTCTCCCCGGACTACTTTTTTATCCGCAGCGCCGAAATTTCAAGGCACTCAAAGAGAATGAACGCGAGCGGGCGCGGGACCGGCAGAAAAAGGCTTCAGCGCGGTCTCACCGAAAGTCGAAGCTAGCGGCATCGCAGGTCACGCTTAACCAGTCGGAAGGAATTCGGGCGGCGTTTTATGTTCCGTGGGACGCGGCCAGTTTTTCTTCGCTGAAGGCCTTCTCGCATCAGATCGACATCCTCTACCCGGACTGGCTGCACGTGCTCAGCGCCGACGGCCGCATTCAGGGAGTGGAGGACCAGACCAACAAATACTTCGACGTGATCGAGGGATCGAACGTTCTGCCGGTTGACGACCGCGTGATGCCGTTCCTGAAGAACGAAAATTCCACCATGGAAGTGTTCCCCATGGTGAACAATTCAGACGGAACGAACTGGAACGCGGACATCGTCGGATTTCTGAATAACCCCGCAGCGCGCACGCTTTTCCGGCACCAGGCAGCCCAATTCCTGGGTTCCGGCCGCTATCGCGGGTTAGTGATTGATTTCGAAAGCTTTCCCGAGAGCGGACAGGCGGGATACGTTGCGCTACTGCAGGAGTTGTCGGGAGACCTGCATTCCCGCGGCATGAAGCTGTACGTCGCGGTGCCGGCGCGCAACAACGAATACGACTACGCGGCGATTTCTGCGGCGGCCGACGGCGTCGTCCTGATGAACTACGACGAGCATTATCCCGGTGCGGCATCGGGTCCCGTCGCGTCGCAGGACTGGTTTGAGCAAAATCTGAAGTCGGCGCTTGATGTCATTCCGAACGAAAAAATGATCTGCGCCATAGCCAACTATGGCTATGACTGGGTGCTGAAGCCGAAAGGCGGGAAGCTGCCACCAGACGCGCGGGACTCGACAGTGAGCGTGCAAGACGCGTGGCTCGCCGCGCGCGATTCCGATGAGGACATCAACTTCGATGATGATGCGATGAATCCTCATTTCAGTTATCTCGACGAGCGCAACCTGCGTCACGATATCTGGTTTCTAGACGGGGTTACTGCACTCAACCACATGCGGTCCGCCCAAAATATGGGTATCGAGACTTTTGCCCTGTGGCGCCTGGGAAGCGAGGACCGTTCGTTGTGGCGCGTGTGGGACGTCCCGGGCGACGCGGGCGCGACGGACAAGCTGCGTGACGTGCCTCCAGGGGCCGACGTCGACATGGAGGGGCAGGGCGAGATCCTGCGAATTGAAGATAAGCCGGCACACGGAACGCGGGATCTGACCGTCGACGCTGGCAGCAAAATGATCACGGACCAGGTGTTCCAGAATCTACCTGAGCCATATCGAGTGGCGCGCTACGGCTACAGCCCGAATAAAGTTGCACTCACATTTGATGACGGGCCCGATCCGGAGTGGACGCCAAAGATTCTCGATGTTCTGAAAGCGAAGAATGCGACGGCCACCTTTTTCCTGATTGGCATACAGGCCGACAAATTTTCGGGGCTGGCAAAGCGCATTTATAACGAAGGCAACACCATCGGGAACCACACCTTTACGCATCCGGACGTCAGCAATATCTCCACTGCGTACATGAAGGTGGAGCTGAATCTGACCGAGCGGCTGTTCGCGAGCCTGATGGGCGTGCGGACGACCCTAATGCGGCCTCCGTATGCGATCGATGAGGAACCGGACACGTCGGATCAGGTGCGGCCTCTCGAAATCCCGCAGGAGATGGGATACATCACGGTCGGGAACCGGGTCGATCCGAACGACTGGAGCGAAGAGCCGAGGCGTTCGGCAGAGCAGATCACAGCGTACGTGCTTTCGCATTTGCCACCGTGCAAAGTGGAAAATCTACGTTGCGGCAACATTGTGCTGATGCACGACGGCGGCGGCGACCGCTCGGAGACGGTTCGCGCGCTGCCCATGATCATCGACGGGATTCGTGCGAAGGGATACGAGATTGCTCCCGTGTATGACCTGCTCGGCATGCATAGGGAGAACGTAATGGCGCCGTTGCCACGCGGCGAGAAGTGGGCAGCGCGACTGGACCGGCTGGGATTCTGGCTTTTCGACGCCGGCGTTGTGATCATCACCTGGATATTCCTGGTCGGCGACGTGCTGATGACTGGCCGCCTTCTGTTTATCGGGGCAGCAGCCGTCTATGACCGCCTGCACGAGAAGATATTCGGAAAGCCCGCGGAGGTCGCCTCTTACAAGCCGAAGGTGGCGGTATTGATCCCGGCGTACAACGAAGAGAAGGTGATCGAACGTACGATTCGTGGTGCGCTCAATTCGAACTATCCGAATTTGCGTGTGATCGTGATCGATGATGGATCGAAAGACCGAACGCTGGAAGTCGCGCGCAACGCGTTTCGAGCCGAGGCCGCGAGCGGAAAAGTTCTGATCCTTGGCAAACCGAATTCTGGCAAGGCCGAAGCCTTGAACTTCGGAATCGAACACATCGGAGATGCGGAGCTTTTCGTCGGCATCGACGCCGATACGATTATCGCGGCAGACGCGATATCGCGACTGGTACCGCACTTCATCAATCCGAAAGTTGGAGCGATCGCCGGCAACGCGAAGGTGGGCAATCGGGTGAACCTGTGGACTCGCTGGCAGGCTCTGGAGTACATCACCAGCCAGAACTTTGAACGGCGGGCGCTGGATGTCCTTGGCGCGGTCAGCGTGGTGCCGGGAGCGATTGGGGCGTGGCGCGTGTCGGCTGTCCGCGAGGCCGGTGGTTATCACATCGACACGGTCGCCGAGGATGCGGACCTGACGATGGCGCTGTTGCGCCTTGGATATCGCGTCGAATACGAAGACATGGCGCTCGCATATACCGAGGCGCCGACCAACGCGAATGGCTTGATGCGCCAGCGTTTCCGATGGTCGTTCGGAATTTTGCAGGCGGTGTACAAGCATCGTGGAGTGATGGCCCGCGAAGGTGCCCTAGGCTGGGTCGCGCTGCCGAATATCTGGATTTTCCAGATTTTCCTGCCGCTTGTGTCTCCGCTCATCGACATCATGTTTGCCGTGGGAACGATCTGGTACTTCATCCAGAAGCATTACCATCCCGATTCGACTGATCCCGCGAGCTTCCACAAGCTGGTGCTATTTTTCTTTGCGTTCCTGGTGATTGATTTCTTCGCGTCGGCGATTGCGTTTGCGCTGGAGCGCAAACGTCCGGATGACAAGGAAGATGTCTGGCTGCTTAGCCAAGTCTGGCTACAGCGGTTTGCTTACCGGCAACTGTTCTCGATTGTCCTGTTTAAGACCTTAAAGCGCGCGCTCGAGGGGCGGAGGTTTGCGTGGGACAAACTCGAGCGGACCGCCGCTGTGAAGTACGTGCCCGCCGAGACGCGCGATCAGGTGAACGTTGAGTAAGGATTTGTTTGTAGGGGCGAGTTTCCGATGTCTGGTGCTGCTTCTGGGCTTGTCGTCGCAATCGCAGGCTGCATTGCGCACTTTGTGCGCAACCCCGGACGAATGCGTCCGGGGCTACACGATCTCATCGGAATAGTAGCTGGGAGAATTCTGTAAGGTTTCTTCGCCAGACCATCCAGGTGTGCATTCCGGGCGTTTCGATGTCCGTGTGTTGAATTCCCTTCGATTTCAACCATTCCCGGAAATTGCGATTCACCGTGATCAGCCTGTCTTCTGTGCCACAAGCGATCCATAAAAGCTTCAGTTGCTGATTCGCGGTGTTGTCCAGCGTTTTGAAATCGTTATCGAACGGTTCAGGCAGCCCTCCGGAACTGAATGCACCCACCCATGCGAACTTGTCGAGGTTGTTCAGGCCGGTCAGCAACGTTTCTGATCCGCCCATCGAGAGGCCCGCGATCGCGCGCGAATTGCGATCTTTGATGATGTGATATTCACCTTCGACCTTCGGCATGACTTCGGTCAGCAGGGCTTCGCGAAATCGAGAAAAGTTCCTGTCGCGGACGTCGGTGTGGCTCCATGCTCCCCAGCCCAGCGTGATGATTTCCATCGTACCGTAGCCGAGCGGCATGACTACGATCATGGGCTTGGCCTTGCCCTGAGCGATCAGGTTGTCGAGGATGACGTTGGCGCGGCCAACGGCGGTCCATCCACTCGCGTCGTCGCTGTAACCATGAAGAAGATAGAGCACGGGATAAGTTGTTTGGGCCGCCGGATCGTATCCGGGCGGAGTGTAGACGTAGTAGTCCCGCTCATCTTCGGCCACCGCGGACTTGTAAAAGTGATGATGCACTTCGCCGTGCGGCACATCGTTCAATTCCCACGACAGCGACGGCGGCCCCGGCACGTGCACCATGTTCTCGTTCGAGAGCAGGTTGGTTTTGATCAGGTGATTGTTGGTGTCAATGGTGCGGACGCCGTCGACGACGAAGGAGTATCCGTAGTAGTCGGGCGAAAGAGGAGGCGTGTTCACGGTCCAGACGCCCGCGTCGTCCTTATGCATGGGCAGCGGATCGGCGGCGCCTTCGCGTGTGAGCTTGACCTCATGCGCGCTGGGCGCACGAAACAGGAAAGTGACACTGTTGTCAGAATGAACCTGAGGCGTAACCAGCGGTGGTGGCGGTGCTTGCGGCGGGGTGGCTGGCTTGGATGTTTGCTGGGCAAATGTGAATGACGCGAGGAAAGCGAGATAAAGAACGATCAGGGCGGAGTGAAGTTTCATGGCTGCGATCTCCTCACAGTGGGTGCGAGCATTGTATCGAGTCAGGCAGTGAAGATGAAGGCGGGAGGCCGGGGAGCGCGTCTGCTATTTCCCGGCTGCGACGTCGAGACGGGTTTCCGCGCGGTGCAGGGCATCCAGGGCGCGCTCGACATCGACGGCAGTGTCTCCGCTGGTCAAGCGCTGTTCGGCACGCTCTTTTGCTTTGCGAGCGCGCTCTACATTGATCTCCGACGGGCGCTCGGCCGATTCGGCCAGGATCGTCACTCTATCGGGGAGGACTTCGGCGAATCCCCAGGCAACGGCCAGTTTCTGCTCACCGGAAGCCTCGCGGATCTTGATTTCGCCCACGGCCAGCTCGGTGATGAGCGGGGCGTGCCCTGGAAGGATGCCGAGGTACCCGTTCTTGCCGGGAATCTGGACTTCCTGCGCCGCGGTGTCGACGACCTTCTTTTCCGGCGTGACGATCTCGAGTTTGAATGTATCTGGCATCTACGCGGCGAGCGCCTCAAGCATTGCGGGCGTATCGATGTACGGATGAAATCCTATGATTTTGCCATCGCGGATCGTCCACACATGGATCGCTGTCACGTCAAACGGAGTTTTCTTCGCCTTGGTCTGGCCTTGGGTGCGGCCAACCATCACAACATCGTTGCCTGCGTCCACGAACTTTTCGATAGCCAACTTCGACTCGACACTGTTCAGAAGCTTTTCGAAGAAAGCCAACATTCCCTGCGGTCCCCGATACGAACCTCCCCAAGGCAACTGATCGGACTGCCGAATATCGATCGCAGGATCAATCAGGGAGAGAATCGTCGTCTGATCCCGCCGACCGAAGGCGTGGTACAACGACTTCACGAGATTGATATTGGCGTCGGACATGGTTCGAACTGCGAATCTGAGCTACGCTGCCGCCTTCATCTTTTCTGCCGCTTCGAGGACTTCCTCGATGGGGCCTTTCATGTAAAAGGCCTGCTCGGGGATGTCGTCGTACTTCCCTTCCACGATCGCCTTAAAGCCCTTCACTGTGTCGGCGATCTTTACGTATCGTCCTTGGGCGCCGGTGAACTGCTCGGCGACGTGGAACGGCTGCGAGAGGAAGCGTTGAATCTTGCGGGCTCGAGCGACGGTGAGCTTCTGATCTTCGGTCAGCTCGTCGATGCCCAGGATGGCGATGATGTCCTGCAGATCTTTGTAGGTCTGCAGAGTCTTCTTGACGGTTTGGGCGACGTCGTAGTGTTCCTGTCCAACGATGCGCGGATCGAGAATGCGCGAGGTCGAGGCCAGGGGATCGACGGCCGGATAGATGCCGATTTCGGTCAGGGCGCGCGAAAGCACGGTGGTCGCGTCGAGGTGAGCAAACGTGGTCGCCGGAGCAGGATCGGTCAAATCGTCGGCGGGTACGTAAATCGCCTGCACCGACGTGACAGAACCTTTCTTGGTCGAGGTGATGCGCTCCTGCAATTCACCCATTTCCGTGGCCAGGTTCGGCTGATAACCGACGGCGCTGGGCATACGGCCGAGCAACGCCGATACTTCCGAACCGGCCTGTGTGAAGCGGAAAATGTTGTCGATGAAGAGGAGCGTGTCGGCTCCCTCGGCATCGCGGAAATATTCGGCGACGGTAAGTCCTGTGAGCGCGACGCGAAGACGCGCGCCTGGAGGCTCGGTCATCTGTCCGTAGATGAGGGCGGCCTTGGATTCTGCCGGCTTGCCGGGCTTGATCACGCCCGACTCCGTCATCTCAAGCCACAAGTCGTTTCCCTCGCGGGTACGCTCGCCCACGCCGGCAAACACGGAGAAGCCGCCGTGATTTTTGGCAACATTGTTAATCAACTCCATGATGACGACGGTCTTACCGACGCCTGCTCCGCCGAACAAACCGATTTTTCCGCCCTTCAAGAAGGGCTGAATGAGATCGACCACTTTTACGCCGGTCTCGAACATCTCGGCGCTGGTCGCTTGCTCGTCGAAAGCAGGGGCCAGACGGTGGATGGGCATGCGCTCTTTGTATTCGATGGGACCGAGCTGGTCGACCGGCTCCCCGATAACGTTCATGACGCGGCCGAGCGTTCCACGGCCGACTGGGACCGAGATGGGGCCGCCTTGGTCGATCGCCTTCATGCCGCGCACCATGCCGTCCGTGGGCTGCATTGCGACGCAACGCACGCGGCCTTCGCCGAGATGCTGCTGCACCTCGAGAATGACGTCGATCGGAGTCGGGACGTTATAGCCTTCGCTGGTCACCTTCACCGCTTCGTAGATCGGCGGCAGCGCTCCCTCGGGAAACTGCACGTCCACCGCGGGGCCTGCGATTTGAATTACGTGTCCTGTTTTGTCTGCCATAAATTAGCTTCTAGCGAGTAGCTGCTAGCTCCTACCTGTTCAGGTCCATCTAGCGGAAACCAGTCCCGCCTCCTCAATTCATCCGAATTCTGCTTTGTTGCCAGAAGCCAATAGCTAGAAGCTAGTAGCTTCACTACATTGCTGCTGCGCCACTTACGATCTCGATAATTTCTTTCGTGATCTTCGCCTGACGGGCACGGTTCATGACCAGGGTCAGCGAATCGATCATGTCCGTGGCGTTATTCGTTGCCGAATCCATTGCGGTCATACGGGCGGCATGCTCGGCCGCCACCGACTCCAGCAGCGCACGGAAAATCTGGATGCTGACGTATTTCGGCAGAAGCGACCGAAACAATTCTTCCGGGGACTGCTCGTAAATATAGTCAACCTGGGAGGCGCCGAATTGCGAGGCGGATTCTGGCGCGCCGTCCGTGGCCCGAAGGCCAACGCCAGCGGTTACAGCCGCTTCTTTGGCTCGCTTCTTTTCCTCTTCCGTCGGTTCTTCGGCCAAACGGACTGCTTGTTCCCCAATCTGCTCAATAGGAAGAATCTGCTCAACAATGAGCCGCTGTGCAATTACCGACTTGAATTCGTTGAAGACGATATACACCGCATCAATTTCTTCGCGCCTGTAGCGAGCGATCACATTTTGGGCGAGAGCAGAGGCTTGCGCAAATTCAACCTTACCCAGAACGCCGACGTGTTCGCCGGTGATCTGTGTAGCGGAGGTACGCTCACCGGGTTCGGGCTCGGCGTCGATCGACTCAGAGAGATCCGCAAGGCTTCGGGTTTGGACCTTCGCGGCCGGAAAGCGGCGACGCAGAAAGTCGCGTCCCTTGCGGCCGACGGCTTCGACGTCGAGGTTCTTTTCGCTCTTGGACTGCAAGAATCGAAATGCGGCCTTGGTGATGTTGGCGTTGAACGCTCCGGCAAGACCCTTGTCGCCAGTGACGACGATCAGCAGGATGTTCTTTTCAGGCCGTTGCGCCAGCAAGGGATGCTTCGGCTCACCGGTCTCGGGATCGTAAATCTCGGCGCGCGCGACCAGCGACTTCAGTACATTCGTCAGCATCTGCGCATACGGCCGCGCCGCCAACGCGCGCTCCTGCGAGCGGCGTAATTTGGCCGCGGAGACCACTTTCATGGCCTTGGTGATCTGCCGCGTGTTGATCACGCTGCGGATACGGCGCCGGATGTCGAGAATGTTGGGCATTAAAAATCGCTTTGGGCTAGGAGCTACTAGCTTCTAGCTACTTTGCTACTGCTTCTCTTGACGACACAAACTGTTGTTTTGCTTCCTTGATGACGCTTTGCATCTGGCCCTTCAGCGCATCATCGATAACCTTTTTCTCCATGATGGTGCGCAAAATTGCAGGATTTGTGGCATCGACGTACTTGAACAGTTCCTGTTCGAACTCGCGAACCTGATTGACCGGAAGATCGTCCAGGAACCCGCCGGTGCCAGCCATGATGATCAGAATCTGTTTCGAGAACGGCAGCGGCGAAAACTGATTCTGTTTCAGCAGTTCGACCAGGCGTTGACCGCGATTCAACTGAGACTGCGTGGCCTTGTCGAGATCGCTGCCGAAGGCCGCAAATGCTGCCAGTTCGCGATACTGTGCGAGTTCCAGCTTCAGGGTGCCTGCGACCTGCCGCATGGCCTTGATCTGCGCGCTGCCGCCTACGCGGCTCACGGAAAGGCCGACGTTCACGGCTGGTCGTACCCCTTGGTTGAACAGATCCGTTTCCAGATAGATCTGGCCATCCGTAATGGAAATGACGTTGGTCGGAATGTATGCGGATACGTCGCCTGCCTGCGTCTCAATGACTGGCAACGCTGTTAAGGATCCACCACCTAGTCTGTCGCTGACTTTTGAGGCGCGCTCCAGCAAACGGGAGTGAAGGTAAAAAACGTCTCCGGGATACGCTTCGCGGCCGGGCGGACGCCGCAGCAATAGAGAAATCTCGCGATAAGAAGCAGCGTGCTTCGAAAGATCGTCGTAGATCACCAGCGCATGGCGCTTGGTATCGCGGAAATACTCCCCGATAGCGCAGGCCGCATAGGGAGAGATGTACTGCATTGGAGCGGGCTCGGACGCGGAGGCCGCAACGACAATGGTGTACTCCATCGCACCGGCATCTTCGAGAATCTTGACGACCTGCGCGATCGATGAACGCTTCTGCCCAATCGCGTTGTAGATGCAGATGAGGTCGTTGCCCTTGCTGTTGATGATGGTGTCGAGCGCGACCGCCGTTTTCCCTGTCTGCCGATCGCCGATGATCAGTTCGCGCTGGCCACGGCCGATGGGGATCATGCTGTCGATGGCTTTCAATCCAGTCGCCATCGGTTCCCGCACGGGCTGGCGGTCGATGACGCCTGGCGCAAGGCGCTCGAGGGCAATGAAGTTTTCGGTTGCGATGGGTCCCTTGTCGTCGATGGGCTCGCCCAGAGAGTTCACCACGCGGCCGATCATGGCGTCGCCAACCGGAACGCTCATGATGCGTCCGGTGCGCTTGACCTCGTCGCCTTCCTTGATCTCGGTAAATTCGCCGAGCAGAACCACGCCGACCTGATCCTCTTCAAGGTTCATGGCGATCCCGGCCACACCGTGCGGGAAGGACAAGAGTTCGCCGGCCATGACCTTGTCGAGTCCGTAGACGCGCGCGATGCCGTCGCCAAGAGTGATGACTGTGCCGGTCTCGTCCACGGAGATCTTGGTTTCGTAGTTCTCGATCTGCTCGCGGATTAGTTTCGAAATTTCGTCTGCTTTGATTTGTGCCATAGAAAATCAGCTCTTAGCTTTCAGCTATCGGCTCCTAGCTTCGCCTTTTCGGGTCCCGAATATGCGGTTTCAGTTGCCTTCCGTAAGACCCGTCCTACTTTTTCGACAATGGAACTGCCAGCTGCTTAGTTGCCGGTAATCTGCTCTCGAATTCTTTCCAGCTGTCCTTTTACTGAACCGTCGTAGATGGTGCTGCCGACACGAACGACTGCGCCGCCTAACAGCGTTGAATCCAGTTCGTAGCTTGCGCGAACCTTTTTGCCGGTTGTTTTCTGAATCTGGGATTCGAGGGCGCGCTTCTCGGCATCTGCCAACTCGCGCGCACTGGAAATCTGGGCTTCGGCAAAACCTAAACGAGAATCGAGTTCCTTTTCGAACTGCTCAACGATCCGCGGCAAGAACGGCAAGCGGCGATGGTCGATCAGTACCGCGATCAAATTGCGCACCGGCTTTTCGAGTCCTTCTCTCTGCACGATCGCATCCAGCAGCTTACGCTTCTGATCGGCGGGGACAGCTGGATTTTCCCATACGCGGCGCAACTCCACACTTTGGTTGAAAAGTGTAGCGATGCGCTGCAGCCCGGTTATGGCGCGAATAGCGTCCAGTCGCGTGTTGAAGACCACATCCGCGAAGGCCCGGGCATAGGTACTGGCGATGGAAGCCACGATCTAGTTCCTGTCCTTTCCCGGATTCTCTTTGGCAGAACCCAACTGACTGGCGAAGTTGCGAACCAGAGCCTGGTCGGTGGCGGAGTCTACATGAATCTGTTTCTGGGCGAGACCAACGGCAAGATCGGCGGCATGCGCAGTCAATTGGCGTCGCGCAGATTTTGCGGCAGCGACAATCTCCTGTTCCGCCGAAGCAACGATCTTGCGAGCATCTTCCTGCGCGGCTGCCTGGATGCGCGCCTCTTCTGCTGCGCCCTCTTTCTGGGCAGCATCGCGTATCGCCCCGATCTCCTCATCCAGCTTTCGCAAACGCGACTCGATCTCTGCCAATTTCTGCCGAGCCTCATTGCTGGCCTTCTGCGCTTCCTGCAGCGCTTTCTGGATGGCGGCAGTGCGGTCGCGGAACATTCCGGGCAAAAACTTGCGGGCGGCCCAGATAATCACCGCGGCGATCACAGCGAAATTTATGATGAAGCAAAGCCAGTAAGACTGCTTGAGATTTAGTCCGGTCAAGCGCGCGACGAATTGGACCGATGGAGAATGCTTGAACTCCTCCATCTCATCTTTTTCCTGTCCGGCGGCTTCGCGGCTTTCATGGGCCAGCTGGCGACCTGGACCGGGCGAACGCACGGTGGGCTCGGCGGGCTGACTTTGTTCTGGAGCACTGTGTTCAGCGCTCCCTGCTTCCTGTGCGCGGGCCGATCGCAGGGCCAACGGGCACAGAAGGATCACTGTTAGGAATCCGATCGACGCGAAGCGCGAGATGCGGTGGGTGGAAGTCATCAGCGTCCCGCCCCTGCCGGTTGCAGCACCCGACGAACAATTTCCTGCGCGAGCGTGGCGGCTTCCGCCTGAAGACCTTTTTCAGCGACTGTGCGGTCGTTTT
This sequence comes from uncultured Acidobacteriota bacterium, assembly GCA_963820895.1. Classification (GTDB taxonomy): domain Bacteria; phylum Acidobacteriota; class Terriglobia; order Terriglobales; family Acidobacteriaceae; genus Sulfotelmatobacter. Next base: position 1,842,632 of record CAWGBW010000002.1, on the reverse strand, counting down.
CGATGTCGGCCTTAGCCGCTTGCACTTGTGCCTGAGCCTTGGCGCGCGCTTCGTTCACGGCGTTTGTGCGGGTCTGCAAAGCTGCCTGACGTTTGGCTTCCTGGGCACGGAAGACCGCTGCGCGGGCCTCGCGCATTTTTTGTTCGTATTCGCTGGTGCGGGCATCGGCCGCCGCGATATCGGCCTTCGACTTTTCGATTGCGCCTTCGGTTCTGCCGTGACGTTCTTTAAGCACGCGGCTTAAAGGCTTATGCACGATCACGCTATAGAGGGCATAGAGCACCGTCAGCATAATTACCGTCGGAACCGACCCGAGCAGTAATTCGCCTAGTTGTTTGACAGTCTGATCCACAGGGTCGCTGATCTAAATCGGAAAATGAGGGCTATGAAAACTGTTAAGTCTAGCGTTGGAGGGAGTTTAATGTCAACGCAAGAAGAACGATTCCGCAGCCTCTTCAGGAACCCAGGACCGATCCTGCACCTAAGCCTTTATGGCTGAAAACAAGAGGCTTATTGTGGCGTCGCATTGCCATATATGCAAGATTGCAGTTTTCTGCATATATCACTTGACTTCGAGCCAAACAGGGGTAGCATTGATATATCACCTCCGATCCAATTCAGGATCGAATGGGCCGCTAGCCAAGGAATGTCACCGCTTCTTGGTTGTCGGCCCATTTTAATTTTCTCCCAAAAATGCCCGATTCTGCCCTAGTGCGCGGCACATGTGTGCTGCCCGACGGCTGGGAGAACCCGGTTGACCATGTCGATGTCTCTTGCTTCGTCCTTGAGGATCTCCCACCCGGTGAAGACGGCAACCATGTCTTCTTCGGGAAACACCATCAGGCGTTGCCCGCCGAAACCTCGAGCCATCCAAATCGTACCCGGCCGGTCGGTTCGCGGGAGAAGCCACCACTTGAATCCGTACTTGTAGTGTTCTCCGGCAGCGGTGAACGGAGACAGTGATTCCTTCACCCACTCCTTGGATACGATCTGCTGGCCTCCCCACTCGCCGCCATGTAAATAGAGAGAGCCGAGTTTGGCCAAGCCGGCATTGCTCAGAAACAGTCCCCCTTCGGTATCAACCGTTCCGAGCGGCGTTCGCTTCCAAAAGTGCTCGATTCCCAGCGGCGCAAACAGGAAATCCACTCCGTACTGCTCGATATCCTTGCCGGTTTCTTTTTCGAAGATATGAGCCAGCAATTCCGAGACGCCGCTGCTGTAGTTGAAAATTTTTCCCGGCTCCTGCGCCATAGGACGGTCAATCACGTATTGAACCCAGTCGTCGGAAGCTTCCATCAGGCTCGCGTCGTTTTTGGGATCGTCATAAGCAATCTCCTCGTTCCAGTCGATCCCTGTTGTCATGGTCAAAACATGCCTCAGGGTGATGCGCCGCTTTCGGTCGTCGACGTTCTTCACTGTGCCGGCGTCGAACCAGTGCATTAACGGCGTATCGAGCCCAGACTTGAAGTCGCCGCGCGTCATTGCGATTCCGATGATGATCGACGACACCGTCTTCGTTACCGACTGCATGCTATGCAGATCCGTTCCGTGATAGTAAGGGTGCCACTGCGGATCGAAGTAGTTGTACCAGCCCGTGCCACGGGCATTCAGCGGGCCGCGCTGGCTCGCATCCTTGGCGTAGACCTGGCCATAGTCGTGGGAATATTTCCGTTCGAAAGCCATCTTGCCGCAGCGGTAAACGGCAAAGCTGTCAACCAGAGAATATTTGCCGGCAGCCAAGTCGGCATCGAATGAGTTCAGCACTTTTTCATCGAGACCGACAGCGTCCGGCCGATCCTTCACCCAGCCCTGAGCACGGCGTTGCGCTGAGTCAGGCCCCGTCGTTGGATTCCCGTGATGCTGTGCCACCGCCTGATGGGAGGCAAGAGTCAACGCCATCAGGATGACCAATGTTCGCACAGGCATGGTTGTTCGTCCTCGTAGTAACGATCTATTTCGCCGCGAACACAACTTTACCCGCAACCATCGTTGTCATGACTTTGGTCTTCGAAATCTCTTCCGGCTTCACCGAAAAAACATCCTGCGACAGCACCGCAAGATCCGCATATTTTCCGACTTCGAGCGTCCCGAGTGTGTCGTCCGAAAATCTGGCGTAAGCCGAACCTTGCGTGTACGCGTTCACGGCCTGTTCCACAGTGAGGCGCTCTTCTGGAGTGTAGACATCCTTGGTGGCAACGCTTCCGCCTTGGCCAGCACCGTCGAAAACTCCTCCTGGAAAATCATTGCCGCCTTTGGCCGGGCCCCAGATTTGGCGGGTCACCGCCTGTTGGATCGCCACCAGGGGATTGGGAGGCCAAGTGCACGGCCAATCGCTGCCGAAAGCGAGAGTGACTCCATCCTTTTCCATGCTCTGCCAGCGATCCGTCGTCGTGTGATCGCGGGGATCGTAGTTTGATCCATTCGTATTGCAGCAGAATGTCGGCTGCATGCTGGCAATCATCGAGTGGTTCCCCAACCGATGAATGTCCTGCGCCGGAACAAAATCCGCATGCTCCAGGCGGAAGCGCCGGTCCCGCGGCCCGTTGACCTTCCCGGCTTCTTCATAGGTGTCCACCACCAATCGCGATGAGTCAGGGCGATAGGTGTGCGTCATGATCTGGAAGCCGCGCTTGTCCAGCTCCAAAACCAGCTTCTTGTATTCCGCCGGCTGGTACGTGAGGGGCGGAACCAATCCGGTGCCGCCATCGACGAAAAACTTCACCAGATTCGCCGAGACCCAATCGTCGTGGTAGAGAGTGCGAGCCTTTTCCAGATCGGCCAGAAATTCGGGCGTCAGGCGGTGATTCACTGCCACGGCGCCGAAAGAAGTTTTCGTCCGCACCGTAAGCTGGCCGCGATCGCGTAGGATGCCGTACAGTTCGATCTCCTCCAGATTTCCGGTCGCATTGACAACGCTGGTAACTCCGTAGCGGCTCATTTCCAGCGAAGCATCCTGCAGAAATCTCAACTTTTCATCCTGCGTGAACAACTTCGTGAGCGCGCGCTCCATCACTGCCATCGCCGCTTCGAGCAGATCTCCGCTGGGATGACCGCTGGCATCGCGGATAATGTTTCTCTCCTCCGCGGGATCTTCCACTGGCTGGTCGGTGATGCCCGCAAGAGTCAGCGCCCGGGAATTCAGCCATAACGCGTGCTCCGCCGTGTTGTGCACAATCACAGGACGGTCGGAAACCGCACGATCGAGCAATTCGCGAGTCGGCGTGGAAGGTGGAGTCGTACTGAAGTCGGCGCGCGCAATCAGGACTCTGCCATTGGGGAGATCCGCTGCATAAGACTTGAGTCTCTTCACAACTTCGTCGGGCTCATCTTCCGGAGTAACAGTGGATTCGGGCGTCGAGAGATTGAGACCGTGAAGTTCCAGCCCGCCGAACCACATGTGAGTATGCGAATCGGAAAATCCCGGGACAACAGTCCGTCCCCGCAGGTCAATCACTTCGGTCTTCGCTTGCTTTCGGTTCAGTATGTCCTGATCGGTGCCGACCGCATCGATGCGGCCGCCGGTGATCGCCAAAGCCTGCGCCCACGGGGCTTTGGGGTTGCCGGTGTAGATGTGGCCGTGAATCAGGATTATGTCACTGGCAAAGAGAGAGGGGCCGCAGCAACAGAGGACTCCAAAACATAGGGCGATCAACCGCCAAAGTCGATGCATAGTGAACTCCTGACTGGAAAACCAGCCCTTCGCCCACTACCGCCGAGGAACAGGACGATTGAGCCTCACTTCGCCATCCACTCCCGCACGCGCCTCACCACCGACTCCGGCGCGTCGACTTCCAACTCCACTGCACCCTCTTTGTATTTTCGGGAATAAATCCGAGCCCGCGCCTCGAGCATCGAGAGGGTCTTGCCCTCTTTCTGCGGAACGCGGAGTTTGATGCGGCTGACCTTGTCTTCCTCGATCAGATGATCGATGCGATCCAGCAACGTCTTGAGACCAGTCCCTTCGATCGCTGAAACATAACTCGTCCTCGAATCATCATGAGCGGCATCGGCTAGCAGCGACTGAGCTACCTCTTCATCCAGCAGGTCCACCTTGTTCATCACCCGCAACCGAGGCTTCTTCTCGGCCTCAAGCTCCTGCAAAACGATCTCGACCTGCGCATCCTGCTCCGCCGAAAGGCGGCTGCTGGCATCGGAGACGTGCAGGATAAGCGATGCCCGTTGCACTTCTTCCAGGGTTGCACGAAATGCCGACACGAGGGTGTGCGGGAGATTACGAATGAATCCGACTGTGTCAGAGAGCAGAACCTTACGCTTCGAAGGCAGGACCACGCCGCGAATGGTCGGATCGAGCGTCGCAAACATCTTCGACGATGAGAGCACCCCAGCCCGGGTAAGCGCATTGAACAGCGTGGATTTTCCGGCGTTGGTGTATCCGACCAGCGCGACTGTGGCTACGGGAGCGGACTCTCGCCGCTGCCGCTGCTGGGTTCGGATCTTGCGAACATTTTCCAGTTGCTCTTCGACATGGCGGACGCGGCGAGCAATTTTTCGCCGATCGGTTTCGAGCTGCGTTTCACCAGGACCGCGAGTTCCGATTCCGCCGCCGAGCTGGGACATCTCAATGCCTCGGCCCGCGAGTCTCGGCAGCATGTATTGGAGCTGGGCGAGTTCGACCTGCAACTGACCTTCACGCGTTTTAGCATGCCGTGCAAAGATGTCGAGGATGAGTTGGGTGCGATCAATGACGCGCCGCTCGACGATCCGTTCGATATTGCGCTGCTGCGATGGGCTGAGGTCATGGTCGAAGAGAAGAACATCAGCATTGACCGAAGCGGCCGCGCCGGCGATCTCTTCAAGTTTGCCCGCGCCGATGAGAGTGGCCGGGTCGGGCCGGTCGCGGCGTTGCAGGATTTCACCGACGACCTTAGCTCCGGCGCTTTCCGCGAGCGTGCGCAGCTCTGCCAGGGATTCCTCGGCGTCGAACTCCGGAATATTGGGTTTTCCATTAGCCCTCGGGGAGTGGGCCGGAACAGTTTGTACGGAGGCGGCGTCGCGAGCCGCGGCAGCCTGCGCGGTTACAGTGGCTTTTGCGGTGCGGCCGCGAGTTCGGACTTCGAGACCAACCAGAAATGCGCGTTCCTGATCGGAGGCCGTATTTTGCGCAGAGGCTTCCAGAAGCGTACGAGTGCCTGCTCGCGCGTTATCGCGGGACTTCTTGCGAAGAGAACTTCCCAAGCCGAAAAAGCCTACCCCTCGGTGCCCGAAGCCGTCGCCACGTTCGCAGCGGCAGGGGTTCCGGCAACCGACCTCTCCGGATGCACCGAATGAGCCACATGCGGGGACGCCACCCGTCCCATAACCACGGTGGAGATGGCGTGCTTGAAGATGAGTTGCTCTTGACCGTTCGCCTCCAGCACGACGGAGTACTTGTCAAAAGAGCGGATGCGGCCCGTCAACTTCACACCGCTGAGCAGATAGATCGTGATACTTGCTCGCTCCTTGCGGGCCGTGTTGAGGAAGGAATCCTGGATGTTTTGCGCCGGCTTATTGTTGTCCATAGCCGATCTCCTTATGCGTTTGAACTGCGAACTCTCCGACCACTACCGCGAAAAATTTTCGCGAATAGATAACGCCGACAGCATGTTCCGGAGAAGCCTTCCCGCTTCTACGGGAACAAGGGGGGACAGCACCCGCTGTTGCGACTACAGTTCGTACGACATTCATACGACCACACTCAGCAGGCAGATGAGAACACCATACGGCGATCTCGCCAGCTTTTCAACCTGTAACTTGGTCACTCCCTGGGCTCCTCCATTTGACAGGCTTAGTGCGGCGAGTGCAGACTTTCTTCGAGTTGGCGAGACGTAGTTTCAGTTGAGGAATCGCCCGACTCGTCTTCAGGTTTGAGCTTCACCCAGGCAGCGGTCTCTTTTCGCCGGATGTCGGTTGCACCTTCGCATTCGGGGATTTCATAACGTCACATCGAAGTCGATGGAGGATATTCGATGCATTGGTTTCTGCTTACATCAGCCACTTTTGTCGCACCCACGATCACCGGAGCGGAAGCAACGCAATTGATCTTGCGCTGGTTTCACTTCATGGCGGGCATTACCTGGGTGGGACTGCTTTATTTCTTCAACCTGGTAAACGTGCCGTTCATGAAACAGGTGGATGCGGCGGCGAAGCCCAAGATTCTCCAGCACATGACGTTGCCGGCACTGAACTGGTTTCGCTGGAGTTCCGTGGTAACCGTATTTGCGGGCTTGTGGTACTGGGGACAGTTCCTCGTGGGGCCAGACGCGAGGCGGGAAGGCGTCAGTGAGGGAAGCACTTTCGGGCTGTTCTTCGGGCTGTGGCTGGGAGTGTTCTTCATCCTCTTTTTCCTGATCAAGAAAGTGACGCCGAATGGATACGTGCTCGGCGTGGTCACCACGATCCTCGTGTATGCGGCTGGATGGATTTTTGTGAACTACACGCGGGTGGGCGCGGACGACAATCACGTGCTCGCAATCGGCGTGGGGGGCGGGATGGGAATCGTGATGATGTTCAACGTTTGGGGCATCATCTGGCCGAACAATAAGAAGATCATCCGCGGGACTTTGGCAGGCACGCCCCCAGCGAACGCGGCCGTACTGGCGAGACAGGCATTCCTTGCTTCGCGCATGAATCTGTTCTTGTCGGTGCCGCTACTGTTCTACATGGCCGCTGCGTCACACTTCTCAAGCACGGTGATCTTCGGGAAGTAGCCAAGGCAGTCAAATCGCTTCGCAATCGCCGACCACATGCGCCTGACCTTCTGATCAGCAGGAAGGGCTACGCCTAGCCTCAGCACGGCGAGTTCAGCGAATTCTCCGCCTGTGGAGATCGAGGTCTTCCTCCTGAACAACTGACAAAAGAAAAAGGGAGCCGACATGCGGCTCCCTGTGGTGATGGGGGAATAAATCCAACTAGAAGGTGAACTTAACTCCCAGACGGATGTTGCGGGACAGTTGGTAGTAGGCGGGCCTGCCATACTGGGTATTGACCGCCGCCGACAACCCTGCATTGTTCTTCCAGTTGTTGAGTTGGTCCTGAACGTTGTAGGGCCGTTGCGCAGCAGCGTAGAACGCACCGCCATCAACGATACGGCACTGAGTGCCGAATGCGCAGTTCGAACTGCCATCTGCACTGTTCAGGGCTATGTACTGGTTAGTGACAGCAAGCGAGGTAATATCCGCGTTCACAGCCGTGATGGCCCTCTGATTCAGCAGGTTGGTGGCGTTCACCGAGAACGTCAACTCCTTAGTCTCACTGACCTTGTAGTTCTGCTGGATGCTGAAGTCAGTCTGAGTGAACCATGGAGTACGTTGAACATGTGGGCTGCCCAAGGTAATGAATCCGGTGGTCGGATCCTGGGACGCGTTCACCCAATTTCCACGATTCCATGCCTGCACGGCCCAGCCACCGTTCCCGGCTCCCACGTCCAAATAGCTGGTTTGCGGAGACCCGCTATAGAGATATTGGAAGGCGCCGAAGTCAGTGCTGAACTTCTTCAACCAACCCAGCTGATAGTACGCATAACCTTTGAACGTGTTCGGACGGTCGGTCGGCAATAATCCGCTTGATGATCCACCCATTGAGTTGTAAGAGAAGTATGGTTCGTCGAACGCACGGCTGTTGTTCGGTGAACTACGTCCACCCGACTGTCCGTCGGAGATGTCGGAACTGGTGAGTCCCGTGTAGTTACCGCGCAACTTGCTGTAGGTATACGAGAACATTCCGAACCAATGCTTCGAACTGGTCTTGGTGAGACGGAATTCCACGCCGTCATAGCTTCGTTCGGCGGGGAAAAGTTTTTGTGGGGGGCAAGAGGTACCAGTGCAAGCCGGTGGCGCTCCTCCATACAGGAAGGAGTAGAAGCTATCGTACGTACTTTCAGCACCTTGCCCGGGGTTGCCGATCACGAAGGTTTCGCCGCCTGCATAGAGCGAGGAATCCTCAATTGCGTGATCCAGCCGCCGCCGGTCCCAGCGGACTTCCAGTGCAAAAGTCTTCTTGATCTGGTAGTCCATTCCAAAAACGGATTCGTGCTGCTCATACGGCTTCAACCCCGGAACCACGCCGGTTGAACTCGTACTGCACGTCGAGCAAGTGGTGGGAAACGCTCGTTGGTTCGTGTTCTCGATGAATGTCAAGCCTGCAGGTGTCGAACCGCCGGCCCAATTCGCCTGGACAGTGTTATCCAATGGATTGGAAGGATTCGATGGGCAATACCTGCCGCCGCTGCTGAAAGCGGGGACGATCGAGCTCAGGTCAGCAGTATCCAGGGTGTAAGCACAGTCGTCCCAGTACTGGCCGCCGAAGGAACTGATGGCAACGTTCAGCTTCATGATGTCGAAAAACTTGCCATAGCTCCCGAACAACTTCATGCGCCCGTCTTTGAACACATCCCAAGCGAGACCGATTCGAGGAGCGATTTTGTCGGTCCAACTGTAATTGATCGGCTTGGCCTTGAGATCCGCGGTGCTGCTGGCTGGTAGGTATTCCTTGTCGAAACGAACGCCTGCGTTAATGGTAAGCCCGTGGCCAATCGTCCAAGCGTCCTGGGCGAAGAGCCCATGGTTAAAGCTGGTAACGAGCCCGCCAGTTCCAAAATCCGACACAATGATCGTGCCGTACTGTCCCGCGCAATCGGTAAGATTGCCACCGCCATCAAATTCTTGAAATGAAGCGGTGCCGCAGTTATCGATGCCGGTTTGGCTGAGCGGGCTGTAGAAGCCGCTGTCTCCAACCCAAAGCTGGACATAGGGCTCGTTGTAGGTCTGCGTAATATTGTTCTGCAGACGATTGAGCTGATAGCCGAACTTGAAGTTGTGAGTACCGCCCCATCCACTCTTAAACCAGGCGATGTCCTGATCGAACTGGATGGCCTTATTGGCATCCCTTCTCGTGAAGGCAGCGGTATGGGCGTCGTTGAAAACACCCGACGTCTCCGCCAATTGAGACGGCAGAGGGTTGCCGAGATTGTCATTCGCACTGGTACCGTCCGTCTGCCATCCAAAGAGTGTACCGGCGGTGGGATAGCCAAAGTCGCTATAGTTCTCGAAGTAATAGCCGAACCGCGTGGTGGAAACCAAACGGGGTGTGAGACTGATGTCCGCACCGACATTGAAGGTCACATTCGGTGCCTTGTAGCCGATGTTGTGCGCAAAAACCGCCGGATCTGTCGATCCGCTGGCATTCACCAATCCCGTTGTGGAGTCGGAGGCCGGTAGGCCGACGCCGGCTACACGCTGATACTGGTAGAGCCATGAAGCAAAAAGTCGGACCTTTTCGCTAACCTCGGTATCAACGCGAGCGGTCGTGTAGTAAGTCTGGGTGTTTTGCGAGAAGGGCAGCGTCCCAAGGCCAGGTTGAAAACCGTCCATATTGACGTGGCGCTCGACACCATGCCATTCGGGGTTGAATCCTACAAATCCGAAGATCCGGTTCTTAAGGATTGGACCGCCAAACGTGAATCCGGGAAAAACATCGAACATCTTGCCGCGGACAGGTTGATAGCTTTGCTGGGGTGGATCAATAAAGCCATTGGTCGTATTGAGACCTGTTCCGTCGGGAAGTGGGCCTCCGGGAGCAGACAGGTTTTGATTCGGGTCGTAGCGCGTGTATGCGTTCGGCGACCCGTCCATGGCATCGTTTTCAAACTGCGAGAAGATTGACCCGTGGTACTGGTTACTACCCTTCTTCATCACGACATTAACAACGCCGCCGAGCGCGCCACCATGTTCCGCTTCCTGGCCAGTGCTCTTGATTTGCACTTCCTGGATAAAGTCGAAAGGCACGTTTGTGTGTGAATAGCCACCGATCAGGTTCGCGGTCTGCTGACCTTCGACGAGATAGGAGTTCTCAGCATCGGAAGCGCCGCCGACCGAATATCCGAAGGCCTGCCCGTTCGTCGCACTGCCGGGAATCATGCCGCCGCTTCCGTTGGCAGTTGTACTGCCCATCAGAGGTTCGTTGCGAGCTGAGGGCGCAAACTGAATGACGGACTGGAACGAACGCCCGTGCGGAACATCCTGAACAACATCATTCGTGATGTTCGTCTGCGTGGTCTCCGTCGTCACATCGATGATTGGACTCGCACTCGTGACTTCGATGACTTCAGAGGCGGCTCCAACTTCCAAGGTGAGATCAACGGTGGGAAGGTGACCAACCTGGAGGTCCAATCCGGCTCGCCTGACACCCTTGAAGCCCTTCGCCGAGACATCAATCGTGTAGGTCCCCGGTGGAAGGTTCGCGAAGCGGTAGTACCCCGCAGAATCTGTCATCACCGTTTTCTTGCCGACGAGGGATGATCCTGTTACCTCTACCTGGGCGTTGGACACAACGGCGCCAGATCCATCCTTCACCGATCCTTGCAAACCTCCGGTAGTTTCCTGCGCAAACAAAGTCGCGGCCGATAGCATCAAAGCTATCGCCGTAAATGATGCAAGAAACCTCATCGATTTACTGAGTTGCATCTGCCTGCCTCCTTGGAATTCGTTCAGAAATTCATCCTCAGATCTCGTCCATCGAACGACCTGGGCCGGTGTTTAGCTCTCTCGGAACACTCCCACGATCCGGATCAATGGGTAGATTTCAGAACCTTTTGGGACACTGTGGAAAGCTGAGACCCTTACTGCCGACCTGCCCGTCTTCGCGGGTTTTTGTTCTTGGTTCCAGTATCTTTACCGAAACACATAACACGAATGAACTTACACGCTAGTGCAACTGTGAAACCAAAACATTTAGTTAAACAAACGATGTGTTTTCAAATGTTTCGTGTTTTGGCGAGGCCGATTTTATACCGAAATCGGTAGGAGATGGCAAGGGAAATTATGGAAATTTGGACCCCGGCTGGTATATTGAGGTCCCTAAAACTGTAGATCTTGAGGGTGAAGCGAGCGAGCTAGCGGCGCTTCTTGCTTGGACGGGTGGCGACTTCTCCGGGGGCGAGGACGCGTCTGACCATCGGGGAGTTTAATTTGTATTTTCGCTCGGTCACGTTGCCGGCATCGTCCTTGACTCGCAGGATGAACACGGGGAGAGTGCCTTCTTTGTCGAAGGCCTCCTTCGTGATGGTGATGGGCATGGCTCCGTGCAGGCCGTGCTCCCGATATGCCGTCTCGTAGCGGTGCTTTCGGACGTTCCAGGTGAAGACACGAACCTGGTTAAAGTCGAAAGGCAGGCCATCGTGCGGCTCGGTCAGAAGACACAGGTACTCGGGGACCTTCTTTTCGGCGTCCTGCACCTCGTTGAGTGGGAAGAAGGCGACGAAGCGTTGGCCCTCGGCATATTGAGCAATATCGAGGGGGACGTCGACGTCGACCATGCGAGACAGCACCCATCCAACACGGCCGTGCTCGTCTTTCACCAGGAACCAGTCTTCCAGAATCGGGCCCGCCGCCTTGGTGCTGAGCCTTCCAGAGACCATCTTCGGAGTCTGCACGGCTCCGGGCTGCTTCTCGGCCGTGTCGCGCTTGAGGATTGCGACTTTCGCTCCTGAAGCGAGTTGATAAAGATGGTCGGTATCGCGGCCGGGGCTGATGTGAAGGTTGCTCTCGTTCCGCAGGACCCCGGGCGCCTGGAGCGGGTCATTCTGATTTTCCTGCGTCAGTTTCTGCAGGATGTCGTAGGTCTTTTGGTCGACGAGAAAACGTTGCTCGATCCAGCCCTCAATGCCACTGGCCGTGCGGACGCGGGCAAATCGCTTTTCGCGGTCGATGATCTCGACGCGCTCACCGTTCTTGACGTTCCCTACGCGGTTGTAGATGGCGGCAACCTGGTCGCGCAGGGCTGCCTGCGGAGCCGAGACGTAAGCCACCTCGAGCACGCGATGGCGGTTTCGGCAACCGGAGAGCGCGACCGCTCCGGCCAGAACCAGCACCGCAGCGAGGCGGAATGAGGCGAGCACCTTCATCATTGAGTTCGGGAACGTTCAACTATAGCGCGTTGCGGGGCAGACTTTATCGCACGAAGGTTTACGCCTTGTGCACCGGCAGACGATGCTTGTCTCCGAGACAGGGATGCATTACGTCAGTTACCATAATTTGATGCCCTTAAGGCATCCGAGTCGGCCCTGGCAGGTTGCCGGGACGACGTTTTCTGCGTCTAACCTTATGAGGATTTGTTGTAGCAGGTATTTCCGCAGCTAGAAGGCTTGAAAACTTTGATGAAAAACAAACTCCGCAATTGTCTTGCTTCGCTGTCACTGGCAGTTTTCCTGTTGAGCGCCGCGGCCATCTGGGCCGGCGCGCAGGACACGGTGGATTCCGTGTTGAAACCGCCCAAAGGCTCGCAGGTCGCGATCGTCGTGTTCGAAGACCTGCAGTGTCCGATGTGCCGCCGCACCGCCCCGCTGGTCGAGCAGGCCTCGAAGACATACAAGATTCCAGTCATCCGGCATGATTTCCCGCTGCCGATGCACAATTGGTCGTACCAGGCGGCAATTTTCGCCAGGTTCTTCGATGCGCACTCGAAGTCGCTGGGCAATGAATTCCGGGACTACTGCTTCGAGAACCAGCTCGACATCAATCCGCAGACGCTGCGGGCCTATGCGGAGAAGTTTGCCGCAGCGCACAAAGTGGATTTGCCGTTCATCATCGATCCGGCGAACAAGCTGGCCGCCGAGGTCAATGCGGACCGCGATCTGGGTAAGGCGATCAAGCTCGATCACACTCCGACGGTGTACATCGTGAGCAGCAAGAATCCCAGTCGTCCTTATGTGGAAGTGAAGGACAACAACCAGCTCTACTCGACGATTGACGCAATGATGAAGGAGTAGACGGCGGATTTGAGATTGATGATTGCAGAGTTCAGATTGGGGGGCGTCTAGGAACGCTGAATTTTCTAAGCTTCCAAAGACTTCTCAACGCTCGAACACTTCGGTAAAAACAACCCCTCTCTCGCCCCTCCGGGGCTAGCTCCATTCTCTCGGGACGCTCCCACGGCTGCGCCTGGGCTGTGCGCTTTCGCGGCTGATTCCGTTCTCGTTAACAGGCTTTCTTTTGAGTGGCGGCAGGATTTTCTTGTTGCTGACTGTTAGTGCTTCGGGCGGCAGCTGGATTTTCGCTGGCTCAGAGCTGCCCTTGAAGGCGACAGCTGCGTTGTGCGTCAATGAAGGCCCCCTTCTAGCGACTAGAAATGGGGCAATCAATGGCAGCGTGACTATGGACCGACTGTCAGGATGGCATTGGTTCCGCTCGTAATGCCTCCGGAAGTCGCGCCAATCGTTACGGTGCCCTGCGCAACGGCTTGTGCGAGGCCACCTGCAACTGTTGCCACTGCCGTGTTGCTGGAGGTCCAGCTGGCGGTGGTGGTGATATCGAAAATCCCGTTGCAGGTTGTAGCCTTTGCCGCAAATTGCCAAGTGTTCGGAGTGCCAGAAACAGAAATATTGGCACTCGTCGGCTCGATCGCGATTGATTGAATGCAACCAACCGTTACGGTGACCGATTGTGTTCCGGTGATGGATGGATTCTGAGTCGCTGTCGCAGTCACCGTCGCCGTCCCGGTGGCTACGGAGGTGACCAATCCGCCAGAGTTGATCGTGGCGACGCTATTGTCGTTTGGGCTGATGCTCCAAAGGACGGCGGGATTGCCGGTGCTTCCGTCGTTGAAGGTACCCACCGCAAACATCTGAGCCGTGTTATTTGTGCTTCCGGTTTGGACGCTCGGGGACGCCGGGCCGACAGCGAGGGAAGTCAATGTGGGCTTCACAAAAAATCCGCGGCAGCTGGCCGCCAGGGCTAGCGCTGCGAGTGCTGCAAAGGCTCCGACGATCCGGAGTGTTTGCTTCGTAGAGGACATGATTTGGAGACTCCTTGGGCGCGCCCCATAGGCACATTGCTTATTATTTCGTATGCCAAAAATTGTAGCAGAGAAATTTGAGCCATCCCCGCACTCTGGTACTCAAACTGGCGGAAAGCTGGACTGGCAGCACAGACTTGGGGGGCCCGGATACTCCATCAGAACGCCGATCTTAGAAAGGCTTGCAAAAAAGTAGCGGGGACTTTTCGGTCCCCGCTGATGGGTTCAAGCTTCAATTCTTACCGCCCCCTGCCTTTAGGGCGATCGTCTTTCGGCGGCGGCGCACTGGGACGCTGTTGCGGCGGAGGGCTGGACCTGGGAGCAGCATTCTGCCTTGGTGCGTTTTCAGGCGGCCGCACTGCCCGCTGCTCATTCTGCTGGGGTCGAGGCTCGCTGCGCGTCTGTGGCTGTTGCGGGCGAGGCTCGTTGCGCACCTGAGGCTGTTGCTGCGGACGACTTTCGTTACGCATCTGCTCGTTGCGTTGGTTGTTGCGTTGTTCGTTGCCCATCTGCTCGTTCCGCATTTCGTTGTTTCGTTGATCATTGTTGCGGATTTGATTGTTGCGCTGATCGTTATTCCGCTGATCGTTCCGGATTTGGTCGTTTCGTATCTGGTTATTACGGTTTTCGTTATTCCGGTTTTCGTTGTTGCGCTGCTGGTTACGAATCTGGTCATTGCGGATCTGGTTGTTGCGTTGCTCGTTCGCGTTCTGATTTACCCGAGGGTTTGGATTACCGCGCATTTCATTGCTGCGGTTATCGTTGCGCATGTTGGGATTCCCGCCGCGTTCGTTCGGTGCTGGCGTCCCATTTTTCGACGGCGGCGTAAACGGCCGGAAGCCGTCGTTGCGATTTCCAGGCCTCGCGGCCGGCGAACCCGGCGCGCCTCCACGCGCTTCCCGCGGAGACATTTTCGGAGCACGGTATTCTCCACCCGCGGCGCGGGCAGGAACGATGTTGCGCCGATCGAAATCACCAGGCCGCGCGGTAGCCGCGATGGCTGGGCGTCCATGATTTTCAGTCGCGAAATTCTCGCGGTTCCGGCTAGCAAGTCGCTCGTGTTCAACCTGAGAGCCGATCGCCGCACTGCGTCGCTCGCGTGACCAGTTTTCTTCCTGACGACTTGGACGGCGATTGATTCCACCGTTTCCGCCGTTATAAGACACGTGATTCTCGTTGACGATTACAGTCCGGTTGTACACGTTGGTCACGTTCGTGACACTGACGTTGTTGACGGAGCGGTTGTAATAAAAATTCCGTCCGCGCCATTCGCCGCCGTAGTAGCCGGAGCCGGTGTAACCGAATCCGTAATTGATGCCTCCATAGAAGCCGACGTGCGGCCCCCAATAGCCCCCGTGCCACAGGTAGAATCCGTTGTTCCAGCCCCAGTATCCAGGCGTCCAAAATAAGCCAACGGGCGCGACAACCCACGTGCCCGGAACCCAGAAGTAGCCCTCATCGTCATTCCATGACCAGTAGCCGGGAGTCCAGAAATAGCCCGGACCGGGGCAGATAGGCTGCGCGTAAACCGGAATGGCGGGCGGTCCGAAACGGACCGAGACACCTACTGCGATCTGACCGAATGACGTGGCCGCGAAAGACACAACGAGCAGCGTCAACAGCGTCCAACGAATTACAGGTCGATTGATTTTCATGGGCCCTTCCTCGATCGTGTCCCGAGTTCCTGCGGACAGCTATGGATGTGTCACGCCATTGTGACTTAAATCCCAACGCTTTCGGCGTGAAACGTTCCTCCCATATAAACACGGGATTGCCGACTATGTTTCTAAGGGTGGAACTGATTTGGAATGAGGCAGTTGAAAAGAGCTTTGGAACCGGGCGATATTGGATTTCTGGAGCTAATTCACTTTCTTGCCGCCGGTGATGCGCTGATCGACCGGCTTTCGGCCCGCAAAACCTTCCTGGACGCCATGCCAATGGGTAATCGATTTCTCGCCCAGTTTCCAGCAGAGCAGGATGATCTGGCCTTCGAGCTCGCAGGGAAAATCCAGCAGCCCGATGTCGAGATCCTTGACCTGGACGCCAATTGAATCAATTTCCGCAAGGGTGTCTTTGATGCGATGTTCCGCCTTCGTACGCTCTGACTTGCGATGGGCGAGCGCCACGACGTCGAGAAGCATTCCTCCGTTCAGAAAGATACGGTGCTGCACGGCCTGCATCTCGGAATCGACGTCTTCGATCAATTGCTTTGCGGCCATCGCGGTGCGCAGAAGCGATTCGAGCACGGAAAGTAATGACGTGGCTTCATCGAAGGTGAATGTGCGTTCGGACATGTTTTCACTCATTTTATCGCATGTGCAGTTCCGGCTCGAAGAAGAGTGTTTAGGCGACGCGGAGCGAAAAAATCGGCTGGGAGAACGATGCTCCCAGCCGTTGGCGTTTCGAGTCAAGTGGAGAGAACTACATGCACCACAAATATTGTGCGGCAGCTCTGCAGCAAAGCGTTCGTCGAAACTCGCACAACGCAACTTTGTTTGAACGTTGGTTTATCCACGGGCGAAGGAATGCACTGCCGGTAAAAACTTTGCGAATGCATTTTGAAATCGGAGCGGATTGCCTTCAGGAACCGCCGCTATGGGTACGGCCGTGGGATGGATCGGGAGAGGTCGCGGAATTGAGATCGACGTGAAGTCCTTGCGCCGCGGTCATTCCCGGAGGATAGCAATTGCCATCGTGCGCGTAGTTGGTGCAGCGTCCGGCAACGTCTTTGCGCTGTGGCGACTGCGCAAACTGCCAGACTTCCGCGAATGCGATCCCGCCCTGCGTGGGAGTCGGCGGATGCTGGGGAAATGTGCAGCCTGGCGCGGGTGGGCAGGCGTCGTTGATTGCCCAATAGACAATGTGACGCGAGCCTGCATCCTTGCGGATGTCCTCCGCAGTCACAATATGGCCGCTGTCGGAGGACGGGATTGCCGAGCAGTAGATGCCGGCCTGGAATCCGGCCGCCACCACGGCATCGACCCATGAATAAATGTAGGTCTTCTGCTCAGGCAGCATGCGGCCGCCCTGCTCCTGATCGAGGAAGATAATGGTCGCCGTTGGAAAGCCCTCGCGCTTCGCGGCGGTCACGGCCTTGTTCGCGTCGGAGCGGCCCAACCGCCGCGCATTGGCGACGGATTTGAGTTCGGCATAGAGGCGTCCGTTAAAGAGGACGAGAAATCCGAAGCCTGCGGATTGTACGGCGGCGCGGTGTCCGGCCCAAGAATTCGACGATTCTCCGGGAGGATTGTTCAACCAGTAGCCGGTGTAGGAAAAAGTCTGGTGCAGCAGCGACAGGTTCGCGTCGCCGGGATAGTCGTTGCGATCGAAGCCGAGATAGGTGGAACTTTGGCCCATCGATGCAGAGGTCGCCGCGATCAGAAGAATCGCTGCGATCAGAAGACGACGATTCAGGGTTTTGATCTTCAAGGAGGTCTCGTAACGTCGGGCTCTCGCTGTTGAGTGCTTACCGAAGTTCCCGCGGTGCTATCCGCCGATATGCACCATGGTTCGCGACGCCGGAACGAAATCCGGCTCGCCGATGTGGTGACGCTCTTCCTTCTTTGCGACTACTCCGCGAATAAACTCTTCGAGTTCCTGGTCGCTCGCGCCTCGCTGCATCTGCGCGTGCAGGTCATGATCCCAGACCGAAAAAAGGCAGGTTCGGATTTTTCCGTCGCTGGTGATGCGGATCCGGCTGCAGTGTCCGCAAAAAGGATGAGACACCGGCGCGATGATTCCGATTTCGCCGACGCCATCGAGGAATCGATAGCGGCGCGCGGTCTCGGATCGCGCATGCGGAATCTCGACCATCGGGCGGTACTCGGCCATGCGGGCAAGAATCTCCTCAAGTTTCACGACAGTATTCGGAGACCAGGTGCGATCCTCTTCGAGCGGCATGAACTCGATGAAACGCACGGTGACACCTTCTTCGCGCGCAAACATGCCGAAAGGGATGATCTGGTCCTCGTTGAAACCGCGCATCAGCACGCAATTCACTTTCAAGGGCCACAGGCCGACGCGGCGAGCCTCGCGAATTCCAGCCAGGACTTGATCGTATCCGCTTGGCACGCGTGTGATGCGCGCAAAGCGCTCGGGATCGACGGCATCCATGGAGACCGTCACACGCGTGAGGCCGGCATCTTTCAGTTTCTCGGCGAGGCCGGCGAGCAGATGCCCATTGGTGGTGAGAGCGATGTCAAGGGGCTCGGAAGTCTGCGTAGAGCTATGTCCGTTGAGGTTGTCGGAAGTTGACTGGCTCGAGTCTGGAGCTCGAAGCCGCGACAGCTCGCGGACAAAATCAACTACTCCGCCGCGGAGCAAAGGCTCACCGCCAGTCAGGCGAATCTTCGTGATTCCCATGCCAACAAGAACCCGGGCCATCCGCAGGTAGTCTGCGAAGGGCAAATCTCCGTAGAGGGCGCCTTCGTTGCCTGTCCGGCAATAAACACACTTGTAATTGCAGCGGTCGGTAATCGATATCCGCAGGTCTGTGATGCGCCGCCCGAATTTGTCGGTGAGTGGCAATTGAAAGTCCGCCCCTCTCATTCGATGAGGAAAGGCATCCGAAAGCAGCTTCTTAATTGTAGTGGCTGGCGGCGAATGGTGCTGCGGGACGCCTCTATTTCAGGGCCTTCTGAATGGCAGCTTCCGCCAGCGTAGCCATGATCTTGAAACCTTCGGCGTTGGGATGAAGGCCGTCCTCGGCAAGATCCTTTTTCAGCATCCCTTTGTCGTCAACGACCGCGGAAAAATAGTCGAGGTAAACGATGTGATTCTTGGAGCAATAGTCTTTCAGCCAATCATTCAGCGCGGTGATCCGTGACTGCGGACGCTGGGCAAAGAAATCCTTTGATCGGTCGGTGTAATTGTGAACCGGGAGGACCGACGAGTAGACGACGCGAATCCCATTGGCTTTTGCCAATTCCGCCATCGAGGCGTAGTCGGCTTCGATGTCCTCGTTGCGCATCGGTCCAGTGTTGCCGGCGATGTCGTTGGTTCCCGCGAGAATCACGACGACTTTCGGATGCAGGTCGATGACGTCTTGACGGAAGCGGACCAGCATCTGCGGTGTGGTCTGTCCGCCAATGCCGCGATTGACGTAGGGCTTGCCGGGGAAAGAGTCGGCGAGTTTCCAGCTGTCGGTGATGGAGTCGCCGAAAAATACCACGCGATTCTCTCCGGCGGCGGGAGCACCGAGCGTGGCGTTGGCGTCGCGATAACGTGCGAGTTGACCGTAGTCGTCGGTGAAGACAGCGATGCGGGTGGCGCGATACTGGTCGAGGCCGGCGAAGCCGGTGGGGGGAATTGAGGGAGAAGCCTGCTGGGCAAGGCCCGACAACGTCAGAAGAAACAAGGTCGTGGTGGCCGACATCAAAGAACGACGTTGCATTAGAGTTCTCCCCCTTGTGCTTTATCGTGACACTCGTCATCAAGTTCCTAAGAGCGATGGCCTTACCAGACGTCGAGAAACCGATCACATCCCATCGTAATTTGGACCGCCTCCGCCCTCCGGAGGCACCCAGGTGATGATCTGGTACGGGTCGGCTACGTCGCAGGTCTTGCAGTGAACGCAATTCGATGGATTCAGACTGATGCGTTTGCCATTGGGCTGGCTTGGATCGTCAACCATCTCGTAGACGTTCGCCGGACAGAAATTCTGGCAGGGGCTGCCATATTCTTTCACGCATTTTGTGTTGCAAACGTTCGTGTCGTGGATGACCAGATGCGCCGGCTGATCTTCTTCGTGCTTCGTGCCCGAGTGATAGAGGTCGGTGAGCTTATCAAAGGTGAGCTTGCCGTCACCCTTGGCTGGACCCAGCAAATGTGCTTCGGGGCCGCCGTCGGCCGGAAGTTCCGACAACTTCTTCATGTGCTCGTGTCCGGCTTTCCCGGGATAGCGATCCTGCACGCCTCGGCCGCCGGTAATCATCTGCAGTCCGGTGTGGAACATTCCGGCGAACATGCCGCGCTCGAATCCCTGATGAAGGTTGCGGACTTTCCAAAGCTCTTCTTTAATCCAGCTCGACTCGACGTTTTTCTGGAAGGCGCCCAAGGTTGCGGCTGACGGGTCGTCCTTCTGCAGTGCGTCAAAGGCAGTCTCGGCAGCCAGCATCCCGCTCTTGATCGCGAGGTGGATTCCTTTGAGGCGCGCCGAATTGACGAACCCTGCGGAGTCTCCGAGGAGCATCCATCCATTGCCTGCGATCGGAGGGATGGCCCACCATCCGCCGTACGGCATCGGTCTTCGCACCGTAGCGAATCATCTTGCCGCCTTCGAGCAGCTTGGTCACAAAAGGATGCCGCTTGAATTGCTGCAGAATGCGCTGCGGGTCGAGGCGCGGGTCGGCATAGTCGAGGCCGGTAACGAATCCCAGAGAGACGACGTTGTCTTTCGAGCCGTAAATCCAAGCGCCCCCGTATTCGTGGGTGGTAAGCGGCCAGCCCATCGTGTAGATGACTTCTCCCGGCGCGATGCGGCCGGCAGGAACCTCCCACAGTTCCTTGATACCTACGCCGTATGTCTGAGGGTTCGCATCTTTCGCGAGGTTGAATGACTCGATCAGCTGCTTCGTGAGCGATCCGCGCGGACCTTCGGCAAGGATGACAACCTTCGCGTGCAGATCGTATCCGGGCTCGAAGTTGGACTTCTGGTGGCCTTCCTTGTCGACGCCCTTGTCGTCGGTGCGAACACCGATGATGCGATCGCCTTCAAACAAAAGTTCGGAGCCGGCAAAGCCGGTAAAAATCGTGATGCCCGTCTCTTCCACTTTGCTGCCGAGCCACTTCACAAACCGGTTCAGCGAGATGACATAGTTTCCGTGATCGCGAAAGAAAGGCGGCGTAATGGGAAATTTGAACTTGGATTTCTCGGTAAAGAAATAGACGGCTTCCTTGATGACTTTAGCGTCGAGCGGCGCTTCCTTCTCGAAATCGGGAAGCAGTTCGCGCATCGAACGCGGATCGAGCAAAGCGCCCGAGAGACAGTGCTGTCCGATCTCGCGTGCTTTCTCGAGAACGTAGATATTTTCCTTGCTGAGCTGAGCGTCGGGATGCGCGGCATTGTGCGCGTCGATCAGCTGCGCCAGGCGCAAGGCGCAAGCCATCCCGGCCGGGCCACCGCCGACGATGACCACGTCGGCCGGCATCTGGGGCCGTTCCACACCTTCGATGGGTTTGCGAAAAACGAGCATTAGCGATTTGCCAGACTGGCGATCTCCTCCAGCCCAAGCAACCTCGAATCAGCGGTTACCAGCGTGAGTTTCAAGACCTTTGCAGTCGCGGCCAGAAAGCGGTCGGCGGGGTCCGCGTGCGGCAAGGGAAACGCAAGGCCGATGCGAACGATCTCAGAGGTAACCGGCGCTTCCCGCAGTTGTTCCGTCGCGCGTTCAACCCAAGCGAACGGGTTCTCGACACGAATCCTGCCTTTTTGCATGAGGATCAATGCCTCCCAGACACTGACCGGTGACAGCCAAAGGTCATTCTTGGTGTTCGACAGTTCGCTGGTCACTCGCCGGCCGAGCCGACGCGGTTCCAGCTTGCTCCATATCCAAATATGGGTGTCGAGGAGAAGGTTCAATCGCGGTAAGCCTCTATCTCATCCAGATCGATCGCTGGAGCAACGATGTCGCCAACAATCTTGCCGGTTCCAACCATATCGCCCACAAACTGGCGGCTGCGATCGGGTCCCGCAGGAATCACCTCCGCGACCGGGCGGCCATGCCGTGTAATCCGCAACGGCTGCCGTGTCTTGTGAACCTGCTCGATCAAACCGAGGCACTTGGCCTTGAACTCCGAAATCGGGACATCGTTCATGACCAATATTTTAACCATAGTCAATAAACTGGTCAATACTGACCTAGCTGCTTGCCTTAGCCTTCTTGACCTCTTCGATTAGCGGCGGAACGATGTCGAACAGGTTGCCGACGATGGCGTAGTCCGCGATCTCAAAAATCGGCGCTTCTGAATCCTTATTTACGGCGATGATGGTGCGAGAACCCTTCATCCCGACGATGTGCTGAATCGCACCGCTGATGCCTAAAGCCAGGTACAGCTTCGGCGCGACCGTCTGACCCGACGATCCAATCTGGCGATCCATCGGAAGCCATCCGGAATCGCAGATCGGACGGGACGCGGCGAGATCTCCACCCAGCGCCTCGGCCAGCTGCTTGGCGATCTCGATGTTCTTCTGCTCCTTGATGCCGCGGCCGATGGCGACGATGATTTCGGCCTGCGTAAGGTCGACCGCCTGTTTCGCCTCTTTGAAGACTTCTTGTGGCTTGTTGCGAATCACTCCATCGGCGATATCGACGCTGACGGTCTCAACCGGGGCCGCGCTCGCGCCTGCCTCAGCCTTGTCGCCACGGAACGCACCGTTTTGGAAGGTGGCGAACCACGGAGCATCGCTGGTAAAGCTGACATCGGCGGCGAGCTTTCCCTGGAACATCTGGCGAGTGAACACCAGCTTGCCGCCTTCATACTTGAATCCGACGCAATCGCTGATGACAGTGCGTCCCATACTGGTCGCGAGTTTCGGCACGAAGTCGCGAACCTGATACGTGTGCGGCATCAGCACGAGTTTAGGCTGCTTGGTGGAAAGAAATTGCTTCAGAGCGGCGGCGAAGGCGTCGGGGGTATAAGGCTCGAGCTTCGCCGACTCGATTGCGTAGACTTTCGCAACTTTCTTGCTCGCGACTTCTGACGCAATCGATGCCGCGCTACCGCCAACGACGGCGGCCTCGAGCGTCCATCCGGTCGCCGCGGCAATCGCCTGTCCGGCCGTAATGGTTTCCCAGGAAACGCGATTGAGTTTGCCTTCGCGTTGTTCGACGACTACTACGATGGTGTCGGGCATAGGTTAGCTCTTTTTTGGCTCTTGGCTCTTAGGCTTTTGGCTCTCTAGCCTGCTATTGGGCGCTTCCGCGCAGAACCTTATAGAACTCTCAATTCGTTTCGCAGCTTGTCGACCAGCTTCTTGGCGATTTCTGCGGGAGCACCTTCAATGTGCTCGGTCTTCTTGGTTTTTTGCGGGACGTACAGTTTCTCGATTTTTTGCAGGTTCTCGCCGATCGCGGATTGCACTTCGGACATCGGCACTTTGCGCAGCGGCTTGTTCTTTGCCTGCTTGATGCCGATAAGCGTTGCGTAGCGCAGCTTGTTGATGCCCGACTGAATCGTCAGCACCGCTGGCGTGGGCATGTCGACGAACTGAAAATATCCCGCCTCGAGTTCGCGCTTGACGCGAATGCCGGTCTCGTTTTTTTCAATCTGCATGATGATGGTCGCGTGCGGCCAGCCCAGCAGCTCGGCGAGGATTACGCCGGTTTGCGCATATCCGTAGTCGTCCGATTGCAGCCCGGTAAAGATGAGATCGAACTGCTCGTCCTTGATCGCCGCCGCGAATGCCTTCGCAGTATTGAAGGCGTCCAGCCCAACAAACTTGTCGTCCTCGAGGTGAATGGCACGGTCCGCTCCCTTGGCGAGCGCCTCGCGCAGAACCTGCTGAGCGCGAGCAGGACCGCTGGTGATGACAACGACCTCGCCTTTGTGTTTCTCCCGCTGGCGCAGAGCCTCTTCGAGGGCGTAGGCGTCGGGCTCGTTGACTTCGTACGAGACGTCTTCGCGAATCCACGTGCCGCTTTCGTTCAGCTTGAGCGGTGCGTCTTTCTGCGGCACCTGCTTCATGCAAACCAGAATCTTCAAGAGGGTGACTCCTTACTTGCAGCTGCGTGCAGCCACGGCAAAACTTATCAGTATAAATGAGCGGGAAGGGCGGAAGGAAATAGAGCGCGTGCCGTAAGAACGGTGCAAACGTGCAAATGGAGAAGTCCCGAGAGGAATGGCACTGGACTGGCTATTCTGTAATGACGGTGGACTGCCCGGAAATGTCGAATCGCTTGCGACAGCGCATGTTCTTGCAGGCCATCATGTCGTCTTTTCGAACCATGTAGGACCGGGCCTTCGCGAACCGGGCACGGTCGCGGTCGTCGGCGCGTCCTGCAAGCTGCTTTTTCTTGGTGCGAACAATCCATGTGATTTCGTAGTCGGCGGATTGACGACAGTGCGGACAGTTGAGGGAAGCCGGTTTCTTCTCTTGTTTCTCGTCAAAAAAATCGCGCTCTTCCATGCTGTCGGCGACCGTCCTGCGCCAAATACCGATTATTGCATAATCTGCATCGCCCCTTGACGCTGACGAACACAATCGGCAACGCCCTGGGTGACCTCTTTGGTTCGAATTCTCCGTTAGAATTGCAACGTTGGCGGGCTGTAAAAAGCGTCGAAATGA
This sequence comes from uncultured Acidobacteriota bacterium, assembly GCA_963820895.1. GTDB lineage: Bacteria > Acidobacteriota > Terriglobia > Terriglobales > Acidobacteriaceae > Sulfotelmatobacter. The sequence goes on along the minus strand of CAWGBW010000002.1, from coordinate 1,818,559 downwards.
AAAAGAAAAAAGTGAAGCGATTTCGCGCCGTAACTGCCGTCAAGGAACTGGCGCGGGAACGCGTCGGCTCGCCTCCCAGCGAAAAGATTGTGATCGAGAAAACGAAGAAGCCCGAAAAGCACAAACCCACTCTGGGGAAATTACTCGACTTGGAGTAGGGCCGAAATTGGTTGGTTCCCGCCGTGCCCTCGGACGTCAGTTGAAGGTTGCAGTGAGCGTCAGGGGAGTGGTCAGGCTACTGATCGTGCAGATCAGGCCCGTTCCGTCCACGCTCGGACATCCCTGCCATCCACCAAACGTTCCGGCTGGCACGGCCGTCAACATAATCGCGGAGCCACTAGCGAAGCCGTTGCTGACGCAGGGACTCGAAGCGTTGGTGCAGTCGAGACCCGGCGGTGAACTTGTGACCGACCCTGAGCCCCCACCAACAACATTCAGGGTAACGGTTGGCCCCGTTCCACCCCCGGGCCCCGTAAAGCAGACCACGTTGCCAGTCATTGAAGCCGTAATGATGGCACCCGAGGACGATCGGCCTCCTGAACTTTTGCCGGTTTTCACCGTTGCAGAGACCAGGGAACTCCCACAAGCGATGCCGGTGGCTGTCAGCACCCCTGAAGAATCAACCGTTACCATCTGAGTATCGTTCGAAGTCCAAGTCACCTGGCTGGTGATGTCCTTGGTGACAGGGGGATGAATGTAGGTTCCGAGAGCCCTGAGTTGAACCGTGAGACCCGCATCCATACCAACCGGAGTGTTGGAGGTCCCGAATGTCTCACTCGTAGGTTGAACTTGAATCGAAACCAGTTCCTGGTCCCTTCCGCAACTGGCGAGGCTGAACAGCAGCCCGCCAACGATGAACAATGCAGCTATGCTCACCCACTTCCGGCTCATACTCGACTCCTGGTCCCACTTAGGTAGGGACAAACACGCCAAACGCCTGGGAATTGGGAAATTTAGTCAATGGCAAGGCAAAAAGCAATAGCCGAGGAGAGACCTCACATCAGGTTTGGACTGCTTCAGCTACGACAGCCGCGAACCTCCTGATGTCGTCTTCTGTCGTATCGAACGAACACATCCAGCGCACGATATTTTCATCCTCGATCCACGGATAAAAGAAGTAATTCTTCTTTATTTTTTCGATTGCTTGGTGGGGAATCTGCGCGAAGACGCCATTCGATTCGACTTTCCAGGCAATCCTGATCTCCGGGATTTTTCTAACCTCGGCTTCAAGGACCTTGGCCATTCGATTCGCATGCTCGGCGCTGCGTTTCCACAGATCATTGGTCAGAAGGACTTCAAACTGGGCTGCGATGTAGCGCATCTTCGATGCCAGTTGCATACCTTGCTTGCGCAGGTAGAGGAAGTCTTTGCTCAGTCCGGGCGTGAAAAAAACTACCGCCTCCCCGCCCATGATGCCGTTCTTCGTCCCTCCAAAGGAGAGTACGTCGACACCCAGGTCGCGGGTTGCCTGTCGCAGGGTCTGTCCGAGAGCTGCGGCAGCGTTCGCGATGCGCGCTCCGTCCATGTGAAGCAGCATCTCGCGCTCGTGTGCGAATTGCGCCAGTGCGCGCACTTCGTCGGCCTGGTAGACGGTACCCATCTCGGTGGATTGCGTGATCGACACTGCGCGCGCCTGCACGTGATGCTGGTCGCCGATCCCGTGGTAGGCGTGACGCAGAAGGTCGACGGTGATCTTTCCGTCCTGGTGGGGCAACGGAATCAGCTTGCAGCCAATATGCTTTTCCGGCGCCGCACATTCATCGGTGTAGATATGCGCGTAGTCACTGCACAGGACCGCGTGATACGGCCGATTCAATGCCATCAGGCTGAGGACGTTTGCTCCGGTTCCGTTGAACGTAAAGAACACTTCGATTCCGGAACCAAAATGTTCCTCGAACTTCGCCACTGCGGATCGCGTGTACGGGTCATCACCATATGCGATCACGTGCCCCTGATTGACGCGCGCGAGTGCTTCGAGAATCTCCGGATGGACACCGGCGTTATTGTCGCTGGCAAAACCCCGGCTAGGCTGAGGAGAACTTTGAGACATACCAAATCAAGATAGCAGAGTGAATCAGTCGTCTCGCGTAAGGTGCGAGACGCCGCCGGCATTGGCGATCCTCTCCCGCCCGAATTACAATCCCCTGTTTCCCGAACATGTTCGTAAACTTTACTTCACACGTCTCTCGACGGGTCCTTGCCGCATTCATCCTGTCTGCTTTTGCGCTCGCACAATCCGCCGAGCTGAAGACTTCGCGCTACCTTGAGTCGATTCGCAAGCAGCCCTCTCTCCTGCTCGCATTCCTCCATGACGTGCCCAAAGGCGGAGACCTGCACAGTCATCTGACTGGTGCGATTTACGCGGAGGATCTGATTGACTGGGCGGCGGCGGACAATCTATGCATCGAGCGATCGTCTTCGCAGCTACACGGCGCTCCCTGCGATCCTTGCGACAAATCGTCGCCGAAGCCGGCGGTCATCTGTGCCTACCAAGAACAGGCCTTGTACAACCAGATCGTTGATGCATGGTCGATGCGCAACTGGCATCCGGGAGCGGAGTCGGGCCACGATCACTTTTTCGCCACGTTTGACAAGTTCGGCATGGCTTCTCACGACCATTTCGCGGAGGCGATCGCGACCGTAGTCAACCGCGCGGCAAAAGAGAACGTGCAGTACATCGAATTCATGCACACGGCGGACGGTGGCGCAGCGGCGAGGCTTGCCAGGAGACTCGGCTGGGACGACGATTTCGGTCGCATGCGCGAGCAGTTGTTAAGCAGCGGATTGAAGGACGCGGCCTTGGCAACCAGCAAGACCCTGGCGGAAGATGATGCCCGCGCCCGCGCCGAGTTGAAGTGCGGCACGCCCAGCGCCGAACCCGGTTGCAATGTCACTGTGCGCTATCTTTATCAGGTACTGCGCGGACTTCCGCGGGAGGTTGTGTTCGCTCAAATCCTGCTCGGCTTCGAACTCGCGTCTGCCGATCTGCATTTCGTTGGCCTGAACCTGGTGATGCCCGAGGACTGGTACGTCCCGGTCCACGATTTCAGCCAACACATGGCGATGCTCGATTACCTGCACGGAATCTATCCAAAGGTGCGCATCAGCCTGCACGCAGGTGAAATCGCTTTGGGCATGGTGAAGCCTGAGGATCTCTCGTATCACATCCGTGAATCGGTGGAACGTGGTCATGCTGAACGGATCGGCCACGGGGTGGACGTGATGTTCGAGAAGGATCCACTGGGATTAATGAAAGAGATGGCGGCCAGGAATGTGATGGTCGAAATCAATCTCACGTCCAACGATCAAATCCTCGACGTGAGCGGCGACAACCATCCGCTGCCGATCTACATGAGAGCTGGTGTGCCGGTTGCGATTTCGACCGATGACGAAGGCGTGGCCCGCTCCGACATGACGCACGAATATCTGCGGGCAGTGCAGACTTATCACTTGCCCTATGCGGATTTGAAACGCATGACGCGGCAGAGCATCGAGCACAGCTTTGTGCCGGGGCAAAGTTTGTGGGCAGAGACTAAGGGATCATTCCGCCCCGTTGCCGCTTGCGCAAGTGACATCCGGAGAGCCGCAAAGCCGTCGGCGGGATGTGCTAAGTTGCTTGAATCGAGCGAGCGCGCACGCGAACAGTGGAAACTCGAGCGGGCGTTCGCCGAATTTGAAAAGAAGTTCTAAGACGTCGATGCCGCGTAAACGCACACTGATCCCGGCCCCTCTGGCCTGGAGTACCGCCTGGACGAAGTCCATGCCATTGCCGCATCCCGCACTCCCTGTGGTCGCAGAGCGCGGAGGCACGCAACTCCGCACACCTTTGCCGGTTGCGATCGTGGACACACGTGAACAGAATCCGCTTTCCTTCCGGCGCTTCAAGGGATGGTTTTCGAAGATCGAACATCGCGCCCTTCGGCTGGGCGACTACTCCGTCGAGGGCATGGAGGATGTCTGCTCCGTTGAGCGAAAGGACCTTGCGGATTTGATCTGTTCTTTCACCACGAACCGCAGCGTATTCGTCAACCGTCTGCGGCGTATGAGCGAATTGCCTCATAGCCTGCTGGTGGTGACGGCCTCGCTGACCGAGATCAAGTCGGATTATCCCTATCGGGCGGCGAATCCCAATCGCATCACGCAATCGCTCATCGCCGTTCTCACTGGACTGCGGGTTCCTTTTATCTGTACGGAAACTCATGAACTCGGCGAAGAGATCGTCGCCTCTTATCTGTACCAAACGTTTCTATATGATTGGTTGGACCGGAACGGCTACGGGAGGCACCTGGCCGACGGCGACCTGTAAGAACTTTCCATTCTAATGATCGACCAATTCTCACTCGCCGATGCTGCTGCGAAACTAGTTCTCTCGCGCTCTTCGCTGCGCCCAAAGATCGGCCTGGTTCTCGGCTCAGGCCTGGGTGCTTTTGCTGATGCTCTGACGGACGCTGTGCGAGTACCGTTTTCCGAGATTCCATCATTTCCGCAATCGACGGCCATCGGACATGCCGGCCGCATGGTGATCGGAAATGCCGGAAATGTTCCGGTGGCCGCCATGCAAGGCCGCGTCCATCTTTATGAGGGATACTCGGCCCGCGAGGTAATGTTCCCGATTCGCGTCTTCGGCCGCATGGGAATTCGTGCGGTGATTCTTACGAACGCCGCTGGAGGCATCAACCTCGGATACTCTCAGGGCGCACTGGTGCTGATCCGCGACCACATCAACCTGCAGAGCTCGAATCCCCTGGTGGGCGCCAATGATGATCGATTCGGAGTACGTTTTCCGGACATGACTCAGGCCTATTCACGGGCCTTTCGCGAGATCGCGCGCGAAGAGGCGGCCAAGCTCAGCATTCTGCTGCATGAAGGTGTTTACGCAGCGCTGCTCGGACCGAGCTACGAGACTCCAGCGGAGATCGAATACCTGCGCCGCATCGGCGCCGACCTCGTGGGGATGTCAACGGCCGCTGAGGTAATCGCGGCGCGGCACATGGAGATGAACGTTCTTGCGATTTCTTGCGTCACGAACATGGCTGCTGGAATCTTGGATCAGCCCCTCTCGCACGCCGAGGTGATGGAAACGGGAGAGCGCGTGAAGTCGACGTTTGAAGCCTTGCTGCGCGCGGTGCTGCCGAGAATCGCAAACCTCAGCTAGTCAAAATCCGTGTGGAACCGATCATGGTGTCCGTCTCGCGCGGGGCTATTTCCGGGGAACCTCCAGCGGGGCTGGAACTCTCACTCCATAGGTCGCCGCGAAATTGTTTTGATTTACCGCCAGAGCGACGTGGCCCCTTGAATCGATGTAGAGCAAGGGCGCACCGACAGGGACGTCACTGAAGGTCTTCACAAACTTGACCTTCATCTTCCGGCCGCCGACCGTGAGCGGGACCTCGTCACCTCGCTGATATCCGAACTTCAGGAAATCTTCCGCATCGACATTGGTTACGAGATTCCCGAACGGACCGTCGGTCGCAATCACGGTGGCGCTGAGCCCGTGTTCGTTCACAGTGGCAGCCTTCAACTCGAGCCGCACAAGATCCTTCGCCGGCATCTCCGGACCGACTTTTGTCCAATCGTCTCCACGCGCGACGTGCGCACCCACCGGAGAGAAGATGTCCCGGCCGTGAAAAGTCGAAGACAACTTGGTCCCGATCATCCAATCGGGATTCGTAATCTCGCGCACCGCTTCGATTCCGTCGCGCTGATCTAACAGAGTCAGCAAGCCGTTATCAGGCAATACGAAATACTGTCCGCGCTTCGACTTCGCCACGATCGCCTTGCGGGTGCTTCCGACGCCCGGATCGATCACTACGACGAATACCGTTCCCGGCGGATAGTAAGGTGTTGCGCCAAACAGGAACCGCGCTCCGTCGAGAATCGAGAACGGAGTTACTTCGTGGGTCAGGTCGACGATTCGAACGTCGGGCATGATGGAATACATCACACCGCGGCAAAGAGCCACGGAGTCGTCGACCACGCCAAAGTCCGTCATAAAGACAATGGTCGGCGGATATTTCCTGGCAGGCTCCTCTGCGCTCGCAATGGCTATCAGCGAGATCAGGATGAGTAGGCATTTCAGAAACGACTGAGGACCACCAATTGTTCTCGACAACTTCATTGAAATTCCTTAGGGTCAGTTTCGCGCTTTTTAGTGCGGTCCAAAATTCTAAACGATGCAGTAACACCCTCGGAACGAGCGCGGCCGATACTAGCGGCTATAATGCTCGTGCACTGCCATTTTATTGGAGGCTTTCATGCCGCAAGCTATTCCTGAAAAGTACAAAGACCTATTTCAGAAGCGGGCCTTCGCCAGCCTCGGAACGCTGATGCCGGACGGCCGTCCGCAGGTAACTCCGGTCTGGATTGACTTCGACGGCGAGCACGTCATCTTCAATTCCGCGCGAGGACGCCAGAAAGATCGTAACGTCCGTCGCGATCCGCGGGTCTCGCTGGCCGTTATTGATCCAGAAAATCCTTACCGTTATCTGGAAATTCGCGGCCGGGTTGTCGAAATCACTGAAGAAGGCGCGGACGAGCACATTAACAAGATGGCCAAGAAATATCTCGGCGTCGACAAGTATCCTTACGGGCAGCCTGAAGAAGTGCGCGTTGTTTACAAAATCAAGTCCGAGCACACGACCGTGATGGGATAGCAGTTCGCTGGTTCGCGTTCGCGCTTGTATGGTACGTGGCAACCAGCGCTTCAGAACGTCTGACCGGCTAAGTCCCTTTGCCAGGAGATCTCGATCCGCTCCTACAACCTTGCTTTCCTCGGCTTCGGCAACGTCAACCGCACGCTGGTTCGCCTGTTCGAAGAGCGCCGACAGGAACTGAGCGAACGTTTTGGGCTGACGTTTCGCATCACAGGCATCGCATCGCGGCGTCTGGGATGGGTCGCCGATGCCAATGGATTGCCCACCGCTACACTGCTCGCGGCTTCTCTGGACCTATCCTCTTTTCCAAAAAGTAGTGGTCTGAATGACTGGCTCGCCTCGTCAAAAGCGGACGTCCTGTTCGAGGCGACCTCGCTCAACGTACAGGACGGCCAGCCAGCCGTCGATCACATTCGCGCGGCACTCGAGCATGGGGCCCATGCTGTCACGGCGAACAAAGGACCAATCGTCCACGCCTACCGAGAATTGCGCGACCTGTCGGCGAAGCAGGGCAAGCGATTTCTGTTTGAGTCCACGGTGATGGACGGCGTTCCAATTTTCTCCCTGTTCGATCAGTTGCCTGCTGTTCACCTTGTGGGCTTTCACGGAATTCTCAACTCGACGACCAACGTGATCCTTGGCGAGATGGAAAAGGGATTGTCGTTTGAGGACGCCCTTAAGAAGGCTCAAGCGCTCGGCGTCGCCGAGACCGACGCCACACATGACATCGATGGTTGGGATGCGGCCGTCAAAACCGCCGCGCTGGTTAGCGTATTGATGGATGTTCCGATCCGTCTGAATGAAATCGAGCGTGAAGGAATTCGCGATTTGACCACCAACGCAGTCCGTACTGCCAAGCGGGACGGATGGCCGTTCAAGCTTGTGTGCAGAGTTCGCCGCACGGCAAACGGCCTGGATGCCAGCGTAAAACCCGAGAAGGTTTTAGGTACGCAACCGATGGCGCGCATTTCCGGAACATCGTCTTACGTCTATTTTGAGACTGATATTTTCCCCGGCTTGGCAGTCACGGAAGAAAATCCTGGTCTATTTGCGACCGCCTACGGACTGTTTGCTGATTTCCTGAGAGCGGTAGGTGTTTCACAGTGAGGACCTCCCCTGTCGGCAGAAGTTCTCATCTGAACATCAGCGAAATTGTCCGTGATTCCGTTTCGCCTCGACCACCTGCCGGATCGCTCCTACGACCTCGTCCGGGGCCTCCACCTCCATGTTGTGTCCACTCTGAACGATAACTTGCTTGCTGTTGCTGGAGAGCTGGACCAGCATGTGCTGGCCGTCTTTGCGTTCCTTTTCCATTTGAGCGGCAGAGACGTCGGCGTCATTGCCATAACCGCCCTCAGCGCGCGTAAGAACGATCAATGGGATTTTGCCAAGCGATCCCGCCTGCGGTGTCTTCATCCATTTTCCGAAATACTCTCCGGACCATTCCCGCTGGCTGTTTTCCGCGTCTTCGAGTTCAGGGAGAATCTGCGCCCATAGCTGCAACTTCTGGTCGGCTTCGGGCAAAACTTTGTACATCGGATCAAGTGTATTTTCCTGCGGCTGTCCTTTGGTCGTGGCGGGCTTGTCACTTGCTTTCAAGTCTTCATGCGCAGGCGGAATCTGTTTGCCCGATGCGTCCTCGCCCAACCGCATCGTCTTACTTCCTCCGATGCCGACTCGCATGCCTTCGAATGCGGCATCCACAAGAACGATGCCAGCGACATTTCCCGGATAGACAGCTGCAAAGTTTCGGACGACCGGACCGCCGTACGAGTGGCCTATGAGTACAAACGGTCCGTGTTCCCCGAGTTTGGCGAGCGCATCATGCAACTCCAGGTTGATCTGGGCAAATGTCCGCGGCTTGGGCCCCGGGTCGCTCCACGCGTAGCCAGCGCGATCGTACGTGCAAATCCTGGTGAAACTCGCCACTTTCGTCTGGACCAGAATCCAATCGAACGAGAAATCGCCGAGCCCGGTTTCGACGACGGCGATTGGACTTCCCTTGCCCTTGCAGTTCACATGGAGGCGGTGGCCGCCCAGGTCGACCATTGTTCCCGGCACCTTTGGCGGATCGGTCGCCGCGCGGGAATTAGCCGTCATCACAATCGAAGCCAAGCACGCCAGCAAGGCCGGCTTGAAGAGAAAATTCAGCTTGTTCATGACACCTCCTGGCCAACCTTAGGGACTCGTTGCTGTACGAAACGTAATCGGCTCTGGGCCGGTTCCGCACCGTGGTAGAACTATAGGACCATCATGTCGACCATCGAACAAGCCGTGTATTCCCCGATCGATCTCAATTGGGTGCGATCGCAGTTTCCTTCGCTTTCCCAAACCGTGAATGGACATCCTGCCGCGTTTCTCGACGGCCCGGGAGGCACGCAGGTTCCACAGCGGGTCGTCGACGCCATCTCCGACTACCTGCGGCGCGATAACGCGAATACCTGTGGAGCCTACGCAACTAGCCGGCGCACCGACACCATGATTGCGGGGGCGCGCGCGGCCCTGGCAGATTTCCTGCACTGCGGCGCGGATGAAGTGGCGTTCGGTCCCAACATGACCACGCTGACTTTCGCGATGTCGCGTGCGATCGGTCGCGAGTTCGAGGCCGGAGACGAGATCCTCGTCACACGTCTCGATCACGATGCGAACGTTTCTCCGTGGACGGCGATGGCTCAGGACCGTGGGATCACGGTGCGCTGGGCTGAGATCAACGATCAGGATTGCACGCTCGATATGGACGACTTCGCTTCAAAGCTGAATGCAAAGACGAAGCTGGTCGCGGTGGGATACGCATCGAACGCGGTCGGCACCATCAACCCTGTAAAAAACATCGTTCGCCAAGCACACGCGGTCGGAGCACTGGTCTACATCGACGCCGTTCACTACGGACCGCACGGACTGATTGATGTTGAGGCAATCGACTGCGATTTTCTGGCGTGCTCAACATACAAGTTTTTCGGTCCCCACATGGGAGTTCTCTACGGTAAGCGTGAGCACTTGAAGCGGCTTCGTCCATATAAGGTTCGTCCGAACACTTCCGCGATCCCGAATTGCTGGGAGTGGGGCACGTTAAATCATGAATGCATCGCCGGCATCACAGCCTGTGTCGACTACATCGCAGACCTTGGCCGCCGCGCGCATCCGGAGGTAGCGACGCGACGTGCTGCCATCGAGGCGGCATACGCCGTGATCCACGAGCACGAGCGCGCGCTTACGGAGCGGCTCATCGGCGGATTGGCCGAAATCCCCGGCGCAAGGATTTACGGCATCACCGATCCCACGCGGTTCGACGATCGGTGTGGAACCTTAGCTGTGCGAAGTGAAGGACACACGCCACTGCAACTGGCCACCGCTCTCGGAGAGCGCGGCTTTTTTACGTGGGATGGCAACTACTACGCGCTGAACCTGACCGAGCATCTCGATGTGGAGAAGAGCGGCGGCTTCCTGCGAATCGGCTTGGTGCACTACAACACCATGGAGGAAGTGAACCGCCTGCTGGCGGCCTTGCGCGAAATTGTTGGTGCGTGATTTCAGCAGCCGAGCCACCTTACAGGTGACTGGTAATCTTCCTTCCGATCTCCGTACCTCGCACCCGTGCATCGGGCACCAACGTCGTATCCAAGTGAATCATGGCATCGCCTTTCAAAATGTATAAGGCATGCCCGAAGGATCCCATCATAGCTTTATCTCCGACCCCGGATAACTCTTCAAATCCTGGAACCGCAGATTCCACAATTCGCATCCCAGACCAACTGTCAGGTCCAAAGTTGCGCTCGATCGTGAACGTGAAGATCTGTCCGTCTGGAGGCGGAGTCGTCATGCTCAATGACTTGACGATGCCTTCCATCTGATTGGCGTCCTTGAGCAGTGCCAGCGGATTGTCGCTTTGAGGTGCCGGCCTCTTCGCGGCTTCCGCCGACTGCTTGCGCGCATGCTCGACCGCTAGGTGTTGCAGTTGAGTGACTCCGGCGGGATTGGTGTAGTACGCGCATCCGGGATCAGAACCTTGCATGATCTCCGCACTCTTCTCGATCGCAACTCCCAGAACTTTTTGTAAATCGGCGGTCGACAGCAGACGACAACTGTCGCCGCTTCGAACGACCTTCACCGGACCGCTCGATCCTCCGGTCACCGCAGAGACGTAATTCGTGACCTTGTGCTTCGCCCAATAGTAGCCATATACAGTGGCACCGACTCCGGCCAGAAATAACACGAGAAGAATTCCACCTATCCACAGAAAAATCTTCCCCATCCCGGAACTCTGAGGCGTGATCGAAGCGGACTGCACGATCGGTGGCGGTTGGACAGGCGCGACGACCGGCGGAGCGGATGCTTGCACAGGAGCGGAGGGTGAGATCGCCTTCGCCCCGCACTTGTTACAGAATGCTCCCACCAGCGGCGTACCACAGTTCACGCAGAAGCTTGCCATAGCGTCTCCTTGCGGACAGGGGTTGGCGGGATGCGATCAGCTGGGAGGTCCCGGTCCGCCCCGTGGTCCCGGAAAGGGGCCAATTCTACCCTTCTTTTGGCTTCTTGAGGATATGTTGCAGCAAAAACACATCAGCCCGGGACGCATCCCGGGCTGACAAACTTGGCATCGCTGAGGAAATTCGATTTACGGCCAGCGCTTGGCGGTGTCTTCCCATCCTGCTGCTCGAACCGGCTGCGGAGCAGGGATGGACGGCGAAGCTGGCACTGTGATTCTTGCGGCTGATTGTGGACCGTTCACCGCAGTCGCCAGAGCGGGCTTCGAAACCTCCGACATGCCCTCTTTTTCCTCGGACAGCAGCGGGGCCACCAACCGCAACGCCTCGACCTCTTTCTCCAGGCGGGTCAACTCCATCTCTTTTTGACGTAGAACTTCATACACATTCTTCATATTGAGGCCACCTGCGCTTGAAGTTGTCGTATGCACAGCCATCCTTCGAACTTTAGCAGACTTGCTAATGTTGTCAAGGCTTTCCGGGGTTCGAACTGATTCGAATCTGTGGGAAAATCCAGAAATGGAAGCTTGAGGGTTCAGATGCTGAGGGTTCGAAGCCAAGCGTTTCGTCGGAGGGGTAAGCCTGCAGTGACCTGTCAGTGTTTCAGATGGCCCTTCCAGCTCTTTTCTTCGCACTCTACACAGAGCTGGCGTCCCGCGGAAACGGGAAATCCGCACGCCTCGCACTTACGCAGGGAACGCAAGACGGGCGGCACATTACTTTGATCCGTCTCAACCTTGGTGCCCTCGGCGGGGCTGTCGGCTGCAGACCAGAATAGAGCTTTCTTCTCAGCCGCTGGAGCCGCTGGCACTGCGGGGGCTGCAGGCTCGTTGGCTGGTTTTGCAGTCGGTGCAATCTCGGCAATTTTTTCGCCGCTTGCGGTCGGGATTACTGCCTGTATTTCCGCCGTCTTCATCAGCGGCGTATCCGCGGCTGGCGTCCGTGGCTCGACTAGTTTTGCCGCAGCAGGCTCTGGGATATCGAAATCGAGAATCTGTTCCGCCTTTTCGGTAGGTGCAGCAGTCGCTGCCTGCGCGAGAGGGGCCAAAGGCAAGGCGGCTGCCGCTGGGACAGTTTCTTCCGCCTTCTTTAACTTCTCAGGAAGTTTTTCCGCCGCCTCGGCCAGACGGACCGCGATTTCCACCATTTCGCTCAAACGGCGTACGGCAGAGAGATCGCGCTCGCCGAAAGCATGCGCCTTTCCGGAAAAAAGCTCGAAGACCCCGAGGACTTCGTCATCATTGACGACTGGCATCACGACGACGGAGGCGATCCCCATCTTCCGACACACGTCCTGATTGACGCGAGCATCGCGTTCGGCGTCGTCGCAGCGCAGAGCGCGACCGGTGCGCACACTCTCCCCGGAGAGCCCGAATTCAGTCGAGAGCAGGGCGCCCAACTCGGGCGCATTCGATCCTGTGCTGGCGCGGCATTGCAGATCCTTCATCCCAATACGACGCAAGGCGATGGCGGCTCCGCTGGCACCTGTGATGTATTGTGCGCGGTCAGCAAGCAGCTGAAGCGCGGCATCGAGATCGCGCTGGGCGACTTCGGCGAGGGAACGTCCCGCGTCCTCGCCGGGAAAACGCACCGGGGTCGACGCCTGCGCTCCCTGATTCTGGTCTGTACCTGCCTGTTGCAAACTGCTCTCCGCTGACGAAAAGCGTCCAACCTTGGGCTGTTGATAACAGTCTTACTCTCAACTCCCGCCGAGTCAATAACATCCGCAAGCAAAGGTGCTAACCCCAAAGTGTCACCGGGTGTAGCGGGGCTTCAGCAGCGAAATTTCGGCGTTAAGATGCGACCTGACAGCGATGCGGAATCAGCAGGAAAATCCATCGGACAGAGGTTCGAACGGAAAGACCTACCGCCGCAGGGCGGTTTGCGCCAGGCAGTTGGCCTCAGCATTCAATTCACGGCTCACGTGGGAGATGGAAAATTTCAGCGACCGGGCCAGTTTCCGGCAAGTCCAATGAAGAGAATAGAGGCGTGGGCTGCGGCACACGTATTCCCCTGTCATCTGCCGGACGACTACCTGGGAATCGGAATAGACGTGAAGAGCTTCCGCCTTGCTCGCGACGGCATACTGCAAGGCTTCCATCAGAGCGACGTATTCGGCAACATTGTTGTCCTGGCGTCCAATCCATTTGGCAATGCGCACGGGACCGTCAGCAAGGCCGCTGATTACGACGCCAATGCCCGACGGTCCTGGATTTCCCAGGCACCCGCCGTCCACATAGGCCACCAGATCTGATGTCACTTCAGTTGTTCCTGCTGCACTCTGCACTGTGCCCTTAATCACTCGCTAAGGTCAATACGAATATTTGGTTCCCTTTCAGCGTGTTGCGGTTCTCGAAGACGCTGTGAAATTTAATGTGCAAAACGGGACAGAAACAAACCTGCGCAAAACTAAGTTTCTTCTGTTCCAACCATTTGCATTTTCGATTATGCACAGCTCAGAACTCGATGGTTGCACCAATAGTTTGCGTTGACGTTTTTTCTTTCTCTGTTAAGGTGGTTTGCGTCGACGGTCGAAAGGGTTGGCACAATAAAACGAGCCAGTCCGAAGTAGACTGAGTGATCAGCCAAGCGGGGTGACCCGAAGGGCGACCGGACCTGAAAAAACCGACGGATCTGCGAGGTTCAGTTGGGGTTCGGGACTGCGAAAGCAGTGGTCGCATCAAGGGGTCGTGACGGTACATGCTTCCACGCTGTAAGCTCCCTCGCAGGAGCGAACAGCTAGAGCATAACCAATGTCACGGCCCTTTCAATTTTTTTCCCCTTCCTACCTACTCGAGATTGACCCCCAACTACTCAAGTCTGTTTCAATATCCGTAGTGGCGACCTCGGTAATTTTCTGGCAACTGGGATCCGCCTGAATCATCTGACCTGAGTTGGCCGGGAGTAATGAAGGTCATGAGTATCTCTCGACGCAGTTTCCTCAAGACAGTCGGCGTAGTAGCCGGAACGGTGGTCGTTCCATCCAAGGTGGTCCCGACCTCTGAGTCGGTCGATCGAAGAAGCGAGATTCCGCCGGACGAAGGCACTGCGGATTACACCATCCGAATCGCCACCACGCCCGTGGAGGTCGCTCCCAAGAAAATCATTTCCCTGACCACTTATAACGGCCAATTTCCGGGGCCGCTGCTCCGCTTCAAGGAAGGCCAACGCGTGGTCGTCGAGCTGGTGAATGAGACTGATACACCCCAGCAACTCCACTGGCATGGCCAGCTCGTTCCTGCAGATGTCGACGGAGCCGCCGAAGAGGGCACTCCATACATCCCGGCGCGCGGCGCCCGGCGAATAGCGTTCGTGCCGCAGCCTTCGGGATACCGTTTCTACCACACTCACAATCGTGCGGGCGCGGACCTTTCCGCGGGACAATATAGTGGCCAAGTCGGACACGTTTATATCGATCCCAGGCACGAGCCTGGAAAATACGACCGCGAAGTCTTCCTCGTCCTCAAGGAATTCGAGCCGATTTTCAGCCGCGGTGGCGACATGCCGCAAGATGTACTCGCGCCGATGACGAAAGTAAAAGCGCTGAATGAACAGGGCGAGTCGGCCATGAAAGCGTCCTCGGCCAAAGGCATGCCGCATGGTTACGAAGTCGGCTACAACGTGTTCACCATCAATGGCCGTATGTTGGGCCACGGAGAACCGATCAAGGTAAAGCAGGGGGAACGCGTGATTTTTCACGTGCTTAATGGAAGCGCCACCGAGATCCGAAGCCTGGCGCTACCCGGACATTCTTTCCGCGTTGTGGCCCTTGATGGAAATCCGGTGCCGAATCCGGCCAACGTCCCGGTTCTCTGGTTGGGTACAGCAGAGCGCGTATCGGCGACTGTGGAGATGAACCACCCCGGAGTTTGGATTATGGGCGATGTCGACGACGATGATCGCCACCACGGCATGGGTATCGTGGTCGAGTATGCAAACCATGCCGGCAAGGCGCAATGGATCGCGGCACCAAAGTCGCGTTGGGATTACACCAAATTCGCCGAGCCGGGTGCCACCGCGCCTGCGCCTAACGAGACTTTCGAAATGACATTTGCCAAGGACAATGCCGCAGTCGAAGGGTTCAATCGCTGGACCATTAACGGCGTTGCCTACCCAATGAGGGGCGCCATGGCGGCGCCTGCATTTCACTTACGTGAGGGCCAGCGTTACCGGGTGCACATGCGCAACGCGAGCGATGATCTCCATCCCATCCACTTCCACAGGCATGTCTTTGAACTCACCAGCATCATGGGCAAGCCTACCGCGGGCGTCATGAAGGACGTCGTCATGCTGGGCGGATACCAAGAAGCCGCATTCGATTTCGTAGCCAACAATCCGGGTATGACGCTGTTCCATTGTCACCAACAACTCCACATGGATTTTGGATTCATGACACTATTCGACTACGTATAAACATCCAATCGGCCAAGCGGCATGAGGTTCGCAGTCCCGTTCCCGTACACTTCGCAGAAACGATTGAATGCCTCAAGAATATCGTTTTAGCTTCTAACGCTCATTTGTGGGATAATTCCCAGCCGTAATACTTTTTCACGTGCGTACTTGATATCTAATCGAGACGCTGGAAGGGCGAACAATTCGATGGCCAACAATCCGCTCTCTCGTCGTAAATTCATTCAAATCGGCACCGGCGTTGTGGCAGCCTCGACCGTTGCCAAGAACATCCTTCAGCCACATCTTCTCTCCGCCGCCGCGCGCCCCGTTGCGCCTAGCGACACCATCCGCTTCGCCTCCATTGGCACGGGCGTTCGTGGATGTGAACACCTTCAGGCATCTCTCAGCGTTCCCGGCATCCAGTGCGTCGCCGTTTGCGATCTTTACGACGGTCGCCACACGGCTGCGCGCGAAGCGGTGAATAACCCTAGTGTCACCGCAACTCGTGACTACAGGACCATTCTCGATCGCAAGGACGTTGATTCCGTCCTGATCGCCACCATGGACCACCAGCATCGGCACATTTTCGAAGACGCCTGCGCCGCCGGCAAAGACGTCTATTGTGAGAAGCCGATGTCGCACACGGTCGAAGACGGATTCGCCATGGTCGAGGCGGCTCACAAGAACAAACGCATCATCGCTGTCGGCAGCCAGCGCGTCAGCTCCGTGCTCTATGCGAAGGCAAGAGAGATTTACGATTCAGGCAAGCTCGGAGAAGTCTTCTCGATCAATGCCTACTGGGACCGCAACTCGCCCAGCGGCGCGTGGGTCTATCCCATTCCACCCGATGCCAGCGAGAAGACGATTGACTGGAACACGTTCCTGGGGAACGCGCCCAAACATGCGTTCGATCCCGTCCGCTTCTTTCGGTGGCGCTGCTTCACCGACTACGGCGAGGGCCTTGGCGGAGACCTGTTCGTCCACCTGCTCTCCGGCATCCAGTTCGTCGCCGGCATCAATGAGCCGGCACAGCGGGGAATCTCAAGTGGAGGTATTTTCCACTTCAAGGATGGGCGCGAATTCCCGGACCTCATCGAGACTCTGTACGACTACCCGAATTGCCGTGTGACCCTACGCTGCAATCTGAACAATGCGGGCGGAGAGTTCATCGCGTTCTACGGCACCAAGGGCACGTTGATCATCAAGGACAACACGCTCAGCTACAAGCCCGAGGATACCCGTCCTGAACCGGAAGGCTACTCGGTCTTCGGTTGGCCAAAGGCGCTGCGCGATCAGTATCTGCAGAAGTGGCATGAGGAGCATCCGGAACCGGCGGCACTCAAATCGAGCGTCGACGCGGAAGGCGAGTCCTATGCAACTCCTCCGGGATACAGCGACACAGTGGACCACCAGGCCAACTTCTACAACGCGGTTCGCACTCGCAAACCGGTGGCCGAGAATGAGATCTTCGGCAACAACGCCGCTATCGGCTGCCACCTGGCGAACTTCTCATACTTCAACAAGACTGTTGCGGTGTGGGATGCAAGCAGCAAGAAGATCGTTAAAGGCTAGGCAGAGGCAAACAGAACTTCAAAAATCCCGCTTCCGACCGGTTTGCCGGAAGCGGGATTTTTTTCATCACGAATCCTCTAAGGCTTCTTCTTCTCCGGCAAGTACTTCTTTTCGATTGACCCCACCACCACGTAGTTCGGATCGACCATCTCGTTCACATGGGCCTTCCCTACTTTCGAGATAAGCTCATAGGCGTCCAGTTCGGACAAGCCATAGTCGCGATGAATCCAGTGCACCAGTTCGGTGTAGGCGATGCGGTAGGCATCGTCCAGCGGACGATAGGCTCCCACGGTCATGATCGCCTCGTCATTTTCAAACTGAGGCCAGTCGATGTGACGGTTCTTGATGACGCTGAGCTGCACTCTCGCCTTAAGAGGAACCTCGATCGCCGATCCGGCGGCTTCGCCATCACCCATCGCAGCGTGGCCGTCGCCCAGATACAACAATCCGCCCTTCACATTGACCGGGAAATAAACTGTGTTGCCGACGCTCGCTTCCGGAGAATCCATGTTGCCTCCAAATTCTGCCGGGACGATCGAACTTCTCGCTTCGCCGTTCGCGGGCGCGACGCCGAGACATCCGAAGAAAGGATGCATTGGAATCTTCACCGAGAAATCGGTATCGATCGCCTTGAACGTCGCAGTGTTTGCCGCATGGTCGATGTGATAAAACCACAGACGCTCGGGTAGCGGGGACGTTTCGATCATGGGCGCGTAGTGCGATGCACTGATCGAGCCGAAGCCCGGCGAAAATGCGCCGACGCCCGTATCGCCATCAACCTGCAAATCAAGGATCTTCACCGCAAGCGTATCGCCCGGTTCCGCTCCCTCGACAAAAAACGGACCCGCCAGAGGATTGTCGCCCTTGGCCATGCTCATGGTGTCGCCCGGCTTCTTGATGCCGTTGCCGAAGCAATCCAACGTATTGGTATCGAGGATGTCACCCGATTTCAAATGCGCAACTGGCTCGGCCGTAGCGAACAAATATTTGACGTTGGCATTTGTAGTCGTGTAGCGGACGACGGTTTGGGCAGGAAGTGCGGCAGACGCGCTCAGCAAAAGGACAAGCGCGGCAAGGACAGTGCGCATGGGGAATCCTCCGGTCAGCAACAGTTAGAAAATGGACGGAACAAGACTGGTCCGAGCAAATTAAAGACGAGCACGATTGTCGCACGAGGTGCGGCAGGACGGGATGGCTAGAGAAAATCAGAATGAGGATGCCCCCACTCCTGACGGCTCCCAAAAGTGGGGTTTTGACTGTGATCTATCGCTCTACTGCAGCTTACACATACCGATGATGTCGTTGGCTATCTGAGTCGCGCCATCGGAAACGTTCGCGATGGAATGAGGAGCATCTGCAACACAACCGTTGGATTTCGTACTGTTGATCTTGCCGTACCAATCCCAACCGATGGCGATGGCGGAACTGGTGTCCGTACCGCCGAACAAGAGGTTGACGGTTGTTTTCGGGAAGCTGTATTGCGCTCCATCTGCTTCGACGCTGTCCTGAAGGAAGAAGTCGAGCCCTCCGGGCGGGAGCGTACCTCCGACGGCCTGAGAGCAGTAGGCGTTCGGAGTGTAGGCAGGATCCCAGACACCGGCGTCGGTCGTTCCGAAACAAGTGCCCATGGAGCCGCTGGGGAAGCAAGAGTTGGGAACGGGCATGGCGCCTTGAGTGCAGCCGCACCCCCAGTCGAGGCGCCCGGTCGGCGGTCCGCTGGTGATTTCGGCCATGGAGATCACGTCCCCCATACCGTATTGCGAAAGGGCGTAGGCGAGAGCGCCGGCGCCGCCACTGTTGGCCGTCGCGCACATTGGGATGGTCGTGCTGTTCTGAACGCTCGTATAGACATACTGCGCCACCGTCGACCAGCGGCAGGCTGTCGCCAGCACTCCGCCCGGACCCTGAGGCCATCCGTTGGGCTGAGCGCTGTTAAACGGAGTGCCGAACGAGATCTGCACAGTTCTAAATCCTGCATTCAGTACATTTCCAACAGCAGTGCCGCCAAAGGTGAAGATGCTTTCGTACAAACCGTTTCCACCTGTTCCGGTCCCATACAGAACAGTTCCCTTCGGCGTGCCACTAGGCGTGTTGATTTTGATGTAAGCGTCGATGTCCGGGACATTCGGACACGACACCGTCATTTGTTCGCATGTTCCGCCTGAAAGCGCTCCCTTGCACGTGATCGAGCTGACGCCAGAGACAGTGCCTAGCGGATGGCTGGTTGATGCTATACACGTCGCCGTAACCGTGACATCCGCTGTGATCGTCCCTTGCGCATTGCTGCTGAGTGTGCAGGTCTGGTTCAAAGGTTGTGTCGCGACGCTAACCGAGTAGGTCGAACCGCTCGCGTATGGACTCGCAAACGTCTGTGCCGCATTGTTCGTGGTAAACGAAAGCTGGTCGTTTTTGTCGTCTTTCAGTTTCAGCGTTCCAATCGTAAGCCCAGTGACCGTTACGCTGATGGTATACGTGACTGGCGCGCAAGTGACAGTCACCGTAATGCTCGATGTGATGTTGCCACTGCTGTTTCCGCTCAGCGTGCAGGTTTCGCCGCTGGGCTGAGTAGCGACAGTCACCGAGTACGCGGCGCCGCTGGCGAAGGATTTGGTAAACGTCTGAGTGTTATTCCCGGTGAACGACAGCGTATCGCTCTGGCTGTCCTGCAACGCTAAGGTTTCCCCGGAAGTGAGCCCTGTCACCGCTGCGCTGATCGTGTACGTGCCAAGCGTGCACGTGAACGAGACCGTTGTGTTCGTCGTGATAGTTCCGGTCGTACTGGTCGGAGCACATGTTTCGCCCGTCGGCTGGGTTGCGATGCTGACGGTGTAGGTCGCTCCGCTGGCATAGGAATGGCCGAATGTCTGCGTGCCGTCGGCATTGAACTGTAGCTGATCGCCTGCATCGTCCTGAACAATCAAACTGCCGGTCGAGAGGCCGGTGACTGAAGCGCTCAATGTAAACCCCGTGGAGACCGGAGAGCAGGTGATCGTGATGGTAAGGTTCGCCGTTATCGTTCCGCTGGTATTGCCGCTCGGCGTGCAGTTCAGTCCAGTGGGCACCGTCACTACTCGAACCATGTAGGAGGCACCGCTGGCGTACTGATTTGAGAAGGTCTGACTAGGAGCCGTGCTAGTAAGCGTCACTTGCTGCCCAGCGTCGTCTTGTAACACCAAACTGCCGGTTGTCAGTCCGCTAGCAGTCGCGGTGATGGCAAAGGTAGTCGTGGTATTCGGAGTGCACGTGACCTGGACCCCTGTGACATTGTCGGCGGCCGTCCCAGTTCCGTTGCTCACTGAGCACGTTTCGCCTGTCGGTTGCGTTGAAACTGATACAGCGTACGACGCGCCACTGCTCACAGGAGTACTGAAAGTGAACGAAGTGGCGTTCGCGGCAACCGAAGTATCGTTGCCACCGTTGTTTTGCAAGACCAATCCGGCAGCCGTAAGACCAGAGACGGTTCCGCTGATGGTAAACGTCTTCGGATTCGGAGTCGTGGTAACCGAACTTCCGCCACCACAGGCAGAAAGGGACAATGCCGCAATAAGAACTACCAGGAGGAAAAACTTCATCACGATCTCCGTGCCGATGTGTCCGTTGTCCGAGCGGGGAAACCTGTACTGAGTGGGCCTTGAACGTCAGGCGAGCAACGAGAACTTTCTTCTTGTTATAGAAGCGGCGCTTAAATATATAACGAACGCGTGAGCGCCGGGTAGTGTGCAAAGACTTTCACGGTCGCAATCGATACGAGGACTGAACCGTCGATTCAAGCGTCGCACATGATTTCAAAGATGAATTTCCGATCGAAGACTTTCCACTGCCTGCAATGGAACGCCATATCATGCCCAATCACAAACCCGGCTCCCTCAAGAAAGTTCTCATAAAATTTTAGAGCAGCTCAGAACATTCGACATCGTCGCCACCAACCGCGAGATTTCGCGACGCGACTCAACCCGCAAAAACAAGAAGACCTACTGCGACGCTGTGCGCTCGAATCCGTTGCAAAGTGTATGCTTACTACCATTTTACTGGTGATATTGATGCGGTTTTAGATAGTCTTATCGATGAGGTTCCGCGATTGCCAGACAAAACAAATCTGGGAACGATGCCAGCGATCTGGAAGTTAACCTGCCTCGCCTTGCTAACGGCTATGACGTTGTTGAGCGCTCGGGGCTTCGGGCAGCAACTCACGGTGCAGACGACGGACGGGAAGCAGACCGTCCTTTCGCGGACCGATATTGAAGCTATGCCTCACGTGAAACTGCAGGCATCTGCTCACGATGTGTCTGCAGTTTTCGAGGGCGTGGCCGTTCGTTCGATCCTGGAAAAAGCCGGCGTCGGCTTCGGAGAGGCTCTCCGCGGAAAGCAGATGTCGCTGTGCCTTCTTGCACAGGCGACCGACGACTACAGAGTAGTGTTTGCGCTACCCGAGATGGATCCGGCCTTCACTGACAAGCAGATCATCCTGGCGTTCTCGAAAGACGGGAAACCGCTCGATGCAAAGGAAGGGCCGTATCGCATCGTCATTCCCGACGAGAAAAGGCCGGCGCGATGGATCCGTCAGGTTACAACCCTGAAGATTGTGAACGTGCAGCGATGATGTCAATCTTTCTGAATCATCACTTCGGTAGCTTTCACCACCGCGGAGACGGTATCGCCCTTTTTGACCTTGAGTTCGTCGGCGCTTCGGCGCGTGATCGCGCTCTCGATCAGATTGTCTCCGACTCGAACCGCGAGGGGGGCATCACGTCGCCCAGTTGAATCTCTTCGATTGTTCCGCGCAATTTGTTTCTGGCTGAGATTGGCATTCACAGACTATAGAGCGACAGGAGCGGGCATATGACCATCCGAAAGCAGTGCTGGATCGCATTCTTTGTACTCGTATTGAGCAGTCTGGTTGGGGCACAAGAGATCACGGTTGCCGCTGCGGCAGATCTGCAGTTCGCCATGCAGGATGTGGCCACGCATTTTCAGCAAAGCAGCGGCAAGACGGTGAAGGTGACCTACGGATCGTCGGGAAACTTCTTTCAGCAGCTTCAGAACGGAGCTCCCTTCGACATGTTCTTCTCCGCCAATCTCGATTTCCCCAAGAAACTTGAAAGCGCGGGTCTCACCGAAGCAGGAACCTACTATCAATACGCGAAAGGAAAGATCGTCGTCTGGGCTGCCAATGAATCGAAAGTCAATATCGATTCTGGCTTAAAAGCCTTCATGACGCCGGGTGTCCAGAAGATCGCGATCGCCAATCCGCAACATGCTCCTTACGGGCAAGCTGCGGTCGCCGCTATGCAGAAGGAAGATGTTTACGAAAAAGTGAAAGACAAACTCGTTCTCGGAGAGAATATTTCACAGACAGCTTCCTTTGTGGTGTCAGGGGCGGCAGATGCCGGGGTCGTTGCCCTTTCACTCGCGCTGTCGCCCAGCATGAAGTCCAAGGGACACTACGTCGAGATCCCGGCCAGTGAATATCCGCCGATCGAACAGGCTTGCGTGATTCTCAACTCCTCGAAGAACAAAGACGCCGCCAGGCAATTTCTGGCGTACATCAAGAGCGCCGAGGTGGCGAGCATCCTGGCGACTTACGGTTTCGACGTGCAAGGGCGCCCAACAAACTGAAAGGTAGAAATATCCAGGCAATTTCAGCCGCACCGTCCGGGTCAGCCTTATTGCGAGGCCTGCTTGTTTCTGGTGTAAAAGCTCCTGGCCTTCGCTCGATTCCCACACTTTGTCATGTCGCACCAGCGCCGGCGATGGTTCTTGCTCTCATCCAGGAACAGCCATTCGCACGTTTTGGATGCGCAGGCACGCACGAACTGCAGTCGCTCCGACGCGAGCAGGTCGGCCGCCTGACGGGCAATTGGCCACAGAGGCGCGTCGAAATCCGTTTCCGACGGGTCGAACTGCCAGTGAAAATGTGGGCCGCTCCGGACCAGACTCGCATGCCTCACCGCATTTTGCACGAATGAGTTCAGAACTGACAAAGCATCTCCTGGTATTGGCTTTTTGATCACCAGCGCCCAGAAGACCTCATGCATCGCCTCTCGCAACTCGATGGCTGACGTGAGCGTCCGCAGCGCTGCCTTCGGATCTTTCAGGCTGTTCGCCACCAGACGATCGACCTGATGCTCCGAGATGATTCCGGATTCTTCGGCAAATCGTGCCAGATCGCCGTAGTCCTTCAGCAGTTCCTTGGGTTCATCGCTGAAGCGATCATCCAGCGTGTTGACGAAGTCGAGGCAGACCTCTCCGGCTATCAACTCAAATTGCGGTTGCCGACTTGTCTTCTTTGTCATATCGCCGTGCGTGCCCCGATCCGTGATCCTATTATCTAACCTTCAAAACCTAATTGACAAGTTAGCTTGAAGAGTTTAACATTCATCTAACCTATGAATGATGGTTTAGAGGTTATATCATGTTCATTGAAAACGCTGCCCGAATCATGGCCCTGAGGCGCAAGGGCGTGCTGGTAAATATTGGAGGTGGACCTGTGCCCGTGTCGAAACCAAACTCAAGCAAGCGCGCGGATTCAGTTAAATTGGCGCTGGCATTCGCTTCGATCTATCTGGTCTGGGGCTCAACTTACCTCGCGATTCGTTATGCGGTCGAAACGATACCGCCGCTGATCACCGCCGGCATTCGTCACACCATCGCCGGAGGAATTCTGCTGGCGTGGACGTACGCTCGAGGCTACAAGCCCACTCGGCAGAATTGGATCGCCGGCGCGATCGTCGGCGCACTCTTTTTTTTCGTCGGACACGGCACATTGCACTGGGCGGAGCAACACGTTGCCTCTGGCCTCGCAGCGTTGCTGATCGCAACGGAGCCGATGTTCATCCTGTTGCTGTCATGGGCGAGCCGCCAGCAGAAGATCAGCCGGACGAGCGCCCTGGGACTGGCTTGCGGCGTAACGGGCGTGGCAATACTCATGGGCGCAGAAGTGTCTTCAAAAGGCACCAGCCTGCTCGGCATCAGCGCCGTACTGCTGGGCTCCCTCTCGTGGGCCGCGGGAGTGGTGATATCGCCGAAGTTGAAGCTGCCTACAGATGCACTGGCGCGAACCGCCGTGCCGCTGGCTTGTGGCGCTGCCATGCTGCTTGTGGCGGCTGGCGTTACAGGCGAGTTTCATAGCCTGCACTGGTCTGCCGTTTCACTGAAATCGATCCTCGGCTTGGCCTATCTGATCGTGTTTGGATCAATCGTCGCGTTCACGGCATACACGTGGCTACTGCAACGATGCCCGCCAACCCTGGTCGCGACCCACACCTATGCGAATCCGATTGTGGCAGTTCTGCTGGGATGGCTGTTCGCTGCAGAACCTTTGACCTGGCGAGTCGTGCTGGCGTCGGTTGCGATCCTGGGTGCGATTCTGTTGATTCGAAGAGGCGAGCGCGTGACGAAACGGCCGGTCGCCGCGGCCCTTTCCACAGAAGCCAAGTCTTACGAGCAGTGCGCTTAGCGACCGACGCGCAACTCCGAGCACACGATCCACAGGTGGTCCATATACTCGCCACTCATGGAGCGGAATCCCGTCACCACAAAACCCGGAGGACATTCCGTTCCAGCGGGATGCCCTCCCGCGCCGGGCCGCGCGACCGGTTGAGTCATTTGAGTTCGTGGCCGCGGATTTCGCGAAGCGATGTCACGCAACGGGCTGCACATCCCGGTTGCTACATCGATCGAACCGCCGGTGCGCCCGCGCAATCCTCGCAAAGCGGAACCTGGGGGACAGAATGCGTCGTGAACCGGGCGGCCTCCGGGGCTGCCGGTTCTCTGCGTCATACTGGTCTCGCGTCCAAGGCGTCCGTCGCGTCGAATACGCGCGCAGTCAAGCCATGCCTCATTGAAGAATTCGCCGGTCTGCACATGGAATCCGACGGCAACCGATTCCGGTTCGCAGAGGGCATCGGGAGCCGGACGCCCGCCGTTTCCCCCTCCGAAATCACGGGCTGTGCTCTCGCGAGAAACGCTCAATGCGCCGCCAGACCGCCCGCGATCATAATCACGATTCTGATCTCCATATTGAGGTGCGGCCAGCGCACCCAGTGCGGCAACCAACAGGATTGCAAAACCCGCAGGGATTCTTGCACTTCCGCGTTGGCGTTGAAATTGTTGCCGATGCTGATTGCTCTTTGAATTTTTCATTGCACGCCCCTCAATAAAGTATTACGCGCTACGAGTGTGGCGCGGGATCAAACCAGCTTTGACGGGGATGTTAGAAGTCGCTATCGACGATGTCAATGCGGATTAGGGTTCCTCGTCGGGGGAATAGAAGGGCGCTAATACTGAGGAACCATGAGCAGAACTACTGGGGCTGCTCGCGCCGTCGGAGATAGTCGATGAACATTTGCTCCACGGGTTTGTCGTAAGCAATCAGAACGTGGCGAACGGTGTGTCCGCTGACGAAGTGACAGACTTCCTCGGCAAGATTTTTCGCGTGATCGCCGGCGCGCTCGAGTGACTGGGTCATGAAAATGACTTGCAGGCTTGCCTGGCGGTGAACGTTCTCGGGGTTCTCGATGTGGCGCAGGAAGATGAGATTGCGCAGGCGGTCCATCTCAGCGTCTGCGCGCAGCACATCGACGGCCTTGCCTACATCTCGTCCCGAGAATGACGCTCCACAGTCGGTCAGCATTTTTTCGAGAATGGTCGCCATCTGCGTCAAGTCGCGTGTATCTTCGGAATCGATTCGCCCGCTGACCGATAGCGCGCTGTTGGCGAAGCTGAGCAGCAGATCGCCGATGCGCTCGAGTCCGATCATGAATTTCATGCAGGCGAGGAGTTCGCGAGCCGCCTCGGGACTCACTTCAGTAATCGCCGTCGTAACTCCGCTGTCGATCTCCATGTCGATCGTATCGAGTTCACGCTCGCGCTGCCGAAGCGAATTCAGCAAAGCGCTGGAGCCGGTCGCGATTCCTTCGGCGGCTGCTCCGGCTGCCTCCTTCGCCATGTGACAGGCTTCTACCGTGCGGCGCACGATGTAGTGATGGGCCGGCTCTGGATCGGGACTTTTTGCGGCAGTGCTCATAGGTGCCTCCGCCGGGCGAAGAAGGCGAAGGCGCGCTGAGGTGCGCCCACCATCGCCATTTTGCCGTTCGTGAGATCGGATGGCCAACGGCTAAGCATAGGATCTTTTCTGCGGCTTGCGGTTAATAGGCTGTGAATTCTTGATCGGCGGTTATGCCGCGGGAAGGGTAAACAGGAAGGTGCTGCCGCGGGTAAGTTCGCTCTCGGCACGGATCGATCCGTCGTGAGCCCGCATGATGTGCTTGGCGATGGCCAATCCAAGGCCGGTGCCGCCCGATTCGCGGGACCGGGCCTTGTCCACACGATAAAAGCGTTCGAACAGGCGCGGCAGATGTTCGGAAGAGATGCCGGCGCCGAAATCTCGTACGTAGAATTCAATCCCGCGTTCGGTCGAGCGCGCACCGAGTTCGACACGACCGCCGGAACGGCCGTACTTCATGGCGTTATCGATCAGGTTGGAGAATACCTGGTGGATCGCTTCCCTGTCGGCGAGCACGGAGGGGAGAGATTCGAGCGAGGCGCCGCCCTTCTGTGTGTCCACGATCCGCAATTCGACGCCTTGTGTGCGGGCGATTTCGCGGAAACTCTCTTCTGCATCGTTCAGCAACTCGAGCGGAGTTACCGGCTCCGTATCGAAGCGCGTTTCGCCCGACTCCACACGCGCGAGCGTTAGCAGATCTTCCGTAAGGCGGGCCATGCGGGCTGCGTTCTTACGGATAATTTCGAGAAATTCGCGGGTTGAGCCGGAATTTTCGGGAATCGTGTCGAGCAATGTCTCGGAATATCCCTGGATGGACGTAAGCGGAGTACGCAATTCGTGAGAGACGTTGGCGATGAAGTCACGACGGGTCTTTTCAACACGCTCGGTCTCTGGTCAGATCGCGAAGAACTGCCACGGCTCCGCCATCTGGTAAAGGAGCGGCCGTGACATCGAAAGCGCGTCCCGCCACGATCGAAGTGGCGCGCGACGTTCTCACCTTTTTGTCTTTGGTTGCTGCTTTGACGGTGGCCAGAAAATCGGGATCGCGAATCGTCTCGACGACGGGCGCGTTGAGGCGGGTATGCTGCGGAACGAGTCGGTCCATCGGTTGGTTGGCCCAGCGAACAACACCGTCTGCGCTGACTGCGATCACGGCGTCCTGCATGCTGTTCAGCAATGTTTCGAGCTGGCGCTGGCTGGACTGGACAGCCGCGAAGCTGCGCTCAATCTGTTCCGCAGTCTTGTCGATGGCGGCGGCAACGCGTCCAATTTCGTCGAGCGGCGAATCGTCGACGCGCGCGCGTAGGTCGCCTTTCTCGATCCGGACAGCGACATCGACGATGTGTTCCAGGCGGCGCGACGTCCAGACAGACACCGAGCCGGCAATCAACAGGGCCACAAGGCAAGCGAGCAGAGATCCGCGAATCAGCGGACGTCGAACTTGCGCTTGAACCGCTTCAACGTCCGAGAGCGGATATGCAAGCCGGACCGCGCCACCGGAGATGGGAGTGGCAACATACAGGAAAGGAATTCCCAAGGTCGCACTACGCCGCTCGTTCTCCCCGGTCTTTCCGGACAAAGCAGCAACAAACTCTTTGCGCCCGGCGTGATTCTCCATGTTGGCGGGAACGGCTTCGGAGTCAGCGAGCACCTTGCCGGATGAATCGATAATCGTCGCACGCGCGTCGGCGGCACGACCTTCCTCAGCAGCGATCTCAGCGAAAGAGTGCGAGTGATCGATTTCTACGCGGTGAGCAAACAGGGCGGTCTTTTGGGTCATGCTGCGCTCAATCTCAGCACGCAGAGATGCTTTCCAGGCATTGCCAATCATCACGTCGAGGATTGCTGCGGATGCGGCAATGACGATCAGGAAGACGGCAAGCAGCTTGAAGAAGATGCGGTTCTTCAACTTCTCCTCATCTTGATGGACCGGTCATTTTGGAACCTCGAAACGGTATCCAGCGCCCCGCACGGTCTTGAGATATCTCGGATTTTCCGGGTCGGGCTCAATCTTTTCGCGAATGCGGCGCACATAGACGTCAACGGATCGCGGCGTGACGTACGCAGTATCGCGCCAGACTGAGTCGAGCAGGTGGTCCCGGCTGAATACGCGTCCTTTATGGCGCGCGAAATAGTCGAGGAGGCGAAACTCCGTCGCCGTTGTAGGGACCATGCTGCCGCGAACCATAAGCGTCATCGCCGCAGGATCGATCTCAATGTCACCCACTTTCATCGGGCTCGGGGGCAGTGGGCGTTCGAAGCGTCGTAATACCGCCTTCACTCTGGCCACAAGTTCGCGGGGACTGAATGGCTTGGCAATGTAATCGTCAGCGCCGAGTTCGAGTCCGAGCACGCGGTCGGCTTCGCTGCTCTTTGCGGTCAAGAAAATTACGGGAACGGAAGATAGCCCGGCCGTCTGCCGGATGGTGCGACAGATTTCGAGCCCGTCCTTGCCGGGAACCATGATGTCGAGGATAAAAAGCGCCGGGCGCTGACGTTCGGCGTCAGAGAGTACCGTCGATCCCGTGGGATAGATACGCACGCTAAACCCGTCGTTTTCCAGATGATGGCGAACCAGGCGGGAAATGTCGGGATCGTCTTCGACAACAAAAATGCTTGGTTTCACGAACTTATTGTAGCGAACGCAGTTGCCGGGACCTAGTTTTAGTATGTGCTTGCGTGGCTACAGGCGCGGATTTTCATCGGATATTAACAATCGGACTCAAAACCATTTCGCACAGCCACGGAACGGCACTGAGAGGTATCTCTACAGAGCAATGATCAGGTTGGCTGCCTTGTCGACGCGAAACGTGGCTCTTGGCGGAATCACTGTCGTCGCACTGTATTCGGTGACGATCGCCGGGCCGTGGTATTTACCGGAGGATCTCAGTTCTTCTCGGGAGTAGATCTTGCTTTTGCACTTCTTGCCGTCAAACATCACCGCGGCGTCGAAAGGAGTAGAATTGGCGGCTCTTAACCGTCCTGCACGGGCGGCGACCGATCCGACATAGGCGTCCTTGGATTTCAGAGTCGCGCGCAGACGCAACGTCACAAGTTCGATGTCGCGAGTGGCATAGACGTAGCCATAGCGACGGCGATGTTCTTCCTCGAAATCTTTCAGCAGGTTCCTGGTGAATGGGATGTTGAGTTCGTATCCCTGACCGCGGTAGCGCACGTCCATCGTACGGCGAAAGGTTGGGACTCCGTGCCATTCTTCGTCACTAAAATCTGTCCGCGCAGATCTTTCCAGAGTTTTGAATTGCCGATTCAACTGACCGTGCGGAATGTCACGCGCAATGCGGCACAGGATCGTGTGCGAATAGTCCTTCACGACGTCACTCGCAAGAATGCCAAGCGCAGAGAGTGCGCCCGGAAAAGCAGGCACAATGACTTGCGGAATACTGAGTTCATGGGCAAGGTCGCCAGCATGGAGGCCGCCCGCGCCTCCGAAGGCAACGAGAACGAACTGGCGGGGGTCACGTCCGCGCTCGACGGATACCACGCGGATGGCCTTTTGCATGGTCGCGTTTACCACGCGGATCACGCCATCCGCGAACTTCTCCAGGCTCAGGTTTGAATTCTGCTTCTTCAACCACGCCTGCGTAAGGCGGCGGGTGCGATCCAGATCCAGGTTGAAATCTCCGCCGAGAAATCGGGCTGGTTGAAGCCGGCCGAGCAGAAGGTTCGCATCCGTGACTGTGGGTTGGGTTCCCCGCCCGTAACAGATAGGACCGGGATCGGCACCCGCGGATTCGGGTCCAACACGGAGCGCGCCTGCGGCGTCGAAACGGGCGAGAGAGCCTCCACCAGCCCCAACCGTGTGGATATCAAGCATTGGAACGCTGATCGGAAGCCCGGCGATCTGGCCGTCAGTCGCGGTCTTAATTTCACCTTCGACGACGGAGACATCTGTCGATGTGCCTCCCATGTCGAACGCGATGATTCGTTCGAAGCCGCTGGCGCGAGCCGTTGCGACTGCGCCGACAACGCCTCCCGCAGGCCCTGAGAGAACTGTGCGCACTGGTTCACGGACGGCGGTGGAAAGCGCTGTGATACCGCCGGAAGATTGCATGACGAAGATGCGTGCCGGGCCTGAAGCGCCCTTTTTAGGCCCAGTCGTCGCAGCGATGACGCGTTGCTCTTCCGCATTTCGAATTTCTGTCTCCACATCCCCGGTTCTTTCCTGAATGTGAAGTCGATCTTCTTGCGCACGCCGGGCAAGATTTTCCAAATATCTCTGCATCACAGGTTGCAGGTAGGCGTTGATTACAACCGTGGAGGTGCGTTCGTATTCGCGAAATTCAGGAAGGATCTGGTGCGAGATCGAGAGGGGGATCACCAAGGATTGCAACGCTTGAGCCACCAACTTCTCATTCCTGGAATTGGCGAATGAGAAAAGAAAAGAGATTGCGATGGATTGCGGCTTCTCGCTGGCGACTCGGGTCACCAGAGCACCTAGATCTTCCGGTGTTGGCTCGATCAAAATTTCTCCATCGGCAGCCGTGCGCTCATTGATCCCAAAACGGAGATCCTTCGGAACCAACGGCTCGATGCGATCGAAGAAAAAGTCGTACAGCTTGGGTCGTGCCTGGCGTCCGATCTCGATGGCATCTTCAAAACCGGCAGTGGTGACCAGCGCGGTGCGCGCGCCCTTACGTTCCAGCAGCGTATTGGTGCCGACGGTGGTGCCGTGAAGAAGGATGAAATCTTCTCCGGGAGCTATCTTTCGTAGCGCACCGACGATCGCATGCGACGGGTCCTCCGGAGTCGAAAATACTTTCAGCATGCGAAGGCTGCCGGTTGCGGGATCGTTCCATACGCAATCGGTAAAGGTTCCTCCCGTATCGATGGCAATCCGGAGAGGTTGAGAGCGGCGGGGCATGGCAGGAAAGTTAGATTAACATTCGGCGGAAATAGGGGCGTTACTGCCGACGAGGCATGGTCGCGATATCAACGCGACCTTCGCATTGTCGGACTAAAACATCGGAAGTCCCCACTCATCGCCACAAAAACTCGCGAGAAATGGGCGCCGGTGCGCCACATTGAAACCGTTAATTCTTGGCTACTGGCGCTTCGTTCTTCGGATGCTGGAGCAGGTCTGCCGCCGGCAACCTGGCGTCGAATACCAAGTTGAAGAAGCCGACCATCATCTCATCGGAATTCTGTTGTCCCCAGATCACGGTCTTCGTGGGATCTGGATTCTCCGGATTGTCGGGCGAGTTGTCGAAATGCGCGGTGCACTCGATCTTCGTGCCTTTGGGCAGCGTGATGGGTTCGTCGAGGTTGTACCAGAGTTGCCAGTGCCAGTTGTAGGCCGGCACCTTCAGAAGCGTCTTCGTGTCGCCGTTGGGAAACTTTAGACGGTATTCGAAATCCTTGCCGCGCGTGTGCATGTGCGGATGCAGCGAGATCAACTTCACTTCTCGGGGAATATCGAAGTCGGCGTCGACGCGATAGTTTGGATCTCCGGGTGGAATCTTGAACGTGCCGTTCACAGCCGAGAGGGTTAAAACGCGCTCCTTGGGAGTCTCTTTCGCGAACACGATCCCCACGCGTGTGCGATCGGTTGTGGCCTTGCCGTGGGGCGTGTAATGAACTTCGAGCACGATGTCCGACCCCGCCTTGATGAGCTTTCCCTGACCGGGCTGCAGAATCTCCGCAGGCTGGCCGGGCGCGTATCCCACGAGAAAGTCGCTGGGCAGCGCGCTGGTATCGTTCTTTTCGTCCTGCTTGGGCGGTGGCGCTTCAAAAAATACTCCGGGCTTCTGACCCTTGAAGTAGTTCGATCCGGGCTCGCGCACAAACGCAATGATGTGATGAACCACGGAACGATCGGTGGGGCGCGCTTCGGCGGCCTGCACCCACGTGTCCTTCGTGAAACCCGTTGGCAGAATCACGTACTGATACTCCACCATCCCCGACGCTGGAACCGAATAGGCCTGCGGCAGTTCGAAAATTGCATCAGGCTTTGGAATGCCCCATCCTTCTGTGAAGGCCGGGGGCGCCGGTGTACCTGCAGCGTCGCCTTCGGGAGCGCCGGCATTGGCCCATGCGAGGATGGTGCTGATCTCCTTGTCGTTGAGCGAGCGGTCATTGGCAAAGTGACCGACGGCCGGATCGGCGAACCACGGGGGCATGATCTTCTGTTTCACCACGCGCTTCATACTGCTCGCCCAGGGCCGTGCCTGCTCGTACGTCAGAAGCGGGAATGGCGCCGCTTCGCCGGGTCGATGGCAGGTCTGGCAATGCTTCTCAAGTATCGGGGCGACATCTTTTGTGAAAGTGACGCCGGCCACACTCGGGCTCTGACACACGCAATATGCACCCAGACACAAGATCGCTGCGCTCGTCGAAAGTATTCGGCCCATGGAGTCTCGTTTCCTCGCGGAGAAATGTGCGGCCGCGTTGGGCAAAGAGTATACCGTGATTCAGCCTGATGTCCGCGCCGAAGTGGACCGCGCGGCGATTTCACTACGGCGTGAGTATTTTCCCACCCTCATTGCGGTAACATTTTTGACTATGAGACTCGGATTTCTTGTGGAGAACTACGCTACCGAGCGGGTCAAGGTTGTGAGTGTTTGGAGCGAGTTTCGCGATGGTGATTTGCCAGTCCGGCCGCGCGATGGAGACCCGCGTGGGCGCAGCGTGCATGAGCAGATGGTGCATCAATGCGTCAGCGAAGACCTGTGGTTCCGCAACATGCTGGGGATTGATGTGGGCGCGCCGCCGCTGCCGCCCCAGGAAACAAAGATGGAATTCATCCGGCGGTATGCCGAAGACAGTGGAAAACGGCTGACGGCTTTGCAATCGAAGGATGAGGCGTGGTGGGAGGGCGACGCCAAATTCTTCGACGTGGCTCGCTCGCGCGCATGGGTGATGGTTCGCCGGATGACCCACACCTCACATCACCGCGGACAACTGACGGCCATGTTGCGAATGCTGGGACCTTACTTGCATAGCAACTACGGACCTACCGCAGACACCGGCGGATTGATGGCCAATCATGCACCGACGATTTACGCCTATCGGACTCTGGAGGAGTTGATCGAAGGAGAAGCGCGCGGGGGTGCGAAAACGGGGTTGCCCGGCGCAGACGGGAAGGCCGTCACGGAACGGCCGTGATAGGAACGCGGGACGAGATTACATAGGTCCTTCGGAGGGTAAAAAGCGCCGCGCCTCTGGATGACAGGGCTACCGTCATTTGATTGTGAAGGCCAAGGTCAGCAACGTTTTTTGTTCTACCTCGTGAGCCTTGGCGCTACCAGTGGCGGGACTGGCGCCGGAACTGCGTTTTACGCTTAGCACCGGACGGTCGCCTGCGATTCGTTTCAGGCGAGGAAGCATGTTGAACATCGCTCCCATGTTTGCCGGTTCTTCCTGCACCCAGACGATGTCCGCATTCTTGCCGTGGCGGTCGAATTCTGTAACGACTTCTTCTTCCGGGAACGGATAGATCTGTTCGAGGAAGACGATCGCGGTCGTGGTGTCTTTTCTCTTCTTCCGTTCTGCCTGGAGTTCGTGGCCGATTTTTCCGGTGCAGATCAGAATGCGTTCGGCTTCACCGACGGTCGTGTCGGGGATGACGTTCAGGAAATCCTTGTGCGTGAAATCGTCGATCGGAGAGCTCGCATCCGGGTGGCGAAGCATGCTCTTCGGAGTGAAGACAACCAGCGGCTTGCGCCAGTAGCGCAGCGCCTGGCGGCGCAAGAGGTGGAAATATTGCGCGGCATTCGAAGGCTGCGCGATCTGGATGTTGTGCTTGGCGGCGAGTTGAATGAAGCGTTCTATGCGGGCGCTGGAGTGTTCCGGGCCCTGTCCTTCATAGCCGTGAGGCAGCAACATCACCACGCCCGAAAGCAGATTCCACTTGGCCTCACCGGCGCTAATGAACTGGTCGATGATGGCTTGCGCGACGTTGACGAAGTCGCCGAATTGCGCCTCCCAAAGAACGAGCGATTCGGGATAGTCGCGGCTGTATCCGTATTCGAAGCCGAGAACTCCGGCCTCGGAGAGCGTGGAATTGTGGATCTCGCAGCGCGCCTGGCCGGCGGCAATGTTTTCGAGCGGCACGTATTCGTTTTCGTTCTCGATGTCGATGAGGACGGAGTGGCGCTGGTTGAAGGTGCCGCGGCGCGAATCCTGTCCGGACATGCGAACGTGCGTTCCGGCTTTTACAAGGCTTGCGAACGCCAGTGCTTCGGCCATGCCGTAATCGACAACGCGTTTGCCGGTCCCCATTTCGGCGCGCTGTTCGAGAAGTTTTTTCACCTTAGGGTGAATGTGAAAGCCCTCGGGGTAGGTGGTCAGGCGCGCAGTCAGCTCTGAAAGTTCTTCAGACGCCAATCCGGTTTCGACTTCGAACTCCTGGCGGTGAAGGCCTCCGAAATATTTATCCCAATATTTGGGAAGGTCGCGAAGTTTGGGCTTGTACTTGACGCTGCCGGCTTTTTTCTGCGCAGCTTCGAATTCGGCTTTGATGGCGTCAACTTGCGCCTGCGCGTCGGTTGCGCCAATGTCGTCCGCATAAATCTGCCAGAGCGGCGGATGCTCTTTGATCTTTTTGTAGAGCAGAGGCTGCGTGATCGTGGGATCGTCGACCTCGCTGTGTCCGTGACGGCGGTAGCCGATGAGATCGATCACGACATCGGTGCCGAACTGGTAGCGGTAATCCACGGCCATGCGAGCGACGCGAACCACGGCATCAACGTCTTCGGCGTTGACATGGAAGATGGGAATCGACTGGCGACGCGCGATGCATGCCGCGAAGCGGGTCGAGTGCTCCTCGGTGTAACTCGTGGTGAATCCGAGCAGGTTGTTGACGACGACGTGGATGGTGCCGCCGACGGTGTATCCGGGCAGGTCGGCGTAGTTCATGGTTTCGGCGAGGATGCCTTGTCCCGCGAACGCGGCGTCTCCGTGAACCAACAACGGAACGTATTTTTCGGTTCCACCTTCTCCCGTGCGGTCCTGCTTGGCGCGTGTGCGGCCCACGGTAACGGGATCGACGGCTTCGAGGTGGCTCGGATTCGAGACGAGATGGATGTGGACCTTGCCGCCGCTGCGCGTGACGTATTCGCCGGTCGCGCCCATGTGATATTTCACGTCACCGGAACCGAGAACGCTGCGCGGATCGACGTCTTCAAATCCGGCGAAGATTTCCTGCGAGGGACGTTTGGCGACGTGAGCGATGACGTTGAGGCGTCCGCGATGGCTCATGCCCATGACGAGCTCCACCGCGCCTTTTTGCGCGGCGCAATCCAGGACTTCGTCGACCAGCGGGATGAGCGCGGTGACTCCTTCGAGCGAGAAGCGCTTGCTGCCGAGATAGCGCTGCTGCATGACTTGCTCGAACACATCGGCGCGAGTCAGCAGTTCGAGGATTCGCTTCTGGTCTTCCTGAGGCGGCTCGGATTCCATGCGCTCGAAAACCCAGCGGCGGCGCTCGGGGGCGTAGAGGTGGTTGATTTCCACACCGATGGTGCTGGAGTAAATGTTGCGGGCCTCGCGGGCATATTCTCCGTCCTTTTCGAGTTCGGGCGTGTCACGGGGCCGCAGGAAACCGAGGGGGTCAAGGTCGCCTTCGAGGTATCCGAACTGGCGGTAGGCCGCGAACACGCGCTCGCGTTCGGGGTTGGACCCGTTGGAGGACGCCGACTTGAGCGGGGCGCCGGAAATCTTTGTTTTAGGCATATGAGTGCAGTTCCTAGAATAACGGATGCGGCACATGACGTGGGGGATTCGACGACCGAGGCGACAAAGCCGGACGAGTTGTTGGGCCGTGTGTGTCTTAAGGATGACCGGCAAAATCAAACCCCCACCCTATCGCCAACTGCGGCGACACAGGTGGGCGAGAACGCCGGCACTGCGAGACAATCAAATACGAGACAATCAAATTAAGATCGACAGGAAACTATGGGGACACCGGTTCTAGTAGGAATTCCATTTGATGGACAGTCCTCTTATCTGCGCGGGCCCGCAGAAGCTCCATCGAAGATTCGGGAAGCGATGGCGTGCGATGCGTCCAACAAATGGACCGAGTCGGGGGTGGACTTGGGAGCACCCGGCATTTATGAAGACGCAGGGGATTTGAGGTTCCAGGAAAAGGACGCCTTCGCAGCGATTGAGTTCGAAATACAGAAGCTGATTGATGCGGGCAAGCGTCCGGTTTCGCTTGGTGGAGATCACTCGATCACCTTCCCCATCATCAAGGCCTTCGCAAAGAAATATGCGGCGCTGACGATCTTTCATTTCGACGCGCATCCCGATCTGTATGAAGAGTTCGAAGGAAAGCCGCTGTCACACGCGTGTCCGTTTGCGAGGATCATGGAGGCGGGACTGGCGAAGCGCCTGGTGCAGGTGGGGATTCGGACGATCAACCAGCATCAGCGGGAGCAGGCACAAAAGTTTGGCGTGGAAGTAAACGAGATGCGCGGTCTGCCGGCATGTGACAGGCTGAAGGCAGACGGCCCGGTTTACATCACCTTTGATATGGATGTGCTCGATCCGGCATTTGCTCCTGGGATTTCGCACCGCGAGCCGGGCGGAATGTCGGTCCGCGAAGCGATCGCCCATCTGCATTCCATCCACGGTGCAATCGTCGGGGCCGACATCGTCGAGCACAACCCGGTGAGGGATATTTCTGGCATGACTGCCACGGTGGCGGCGAAAATATTAAAGGAAATTCTGGGAAAGATGTTGGCAGGGTAAATAGAAACTCCCTGGCAAAGCGTCATCGACTACCCGCATACAATCGAATCAATGAAAGTCCTCGCATCTGGTGATTTCCTTGTTGTTCCTGGCCGTCAGCCTCGCTTGTGGAAGCGGTGGAATGAGTATGGGCAATGGAGGGAGCGGGAATCCTTCTCCATCGGCGACGGTGACGATTTCAAATACGACAAATGGTCCCTTCAGCGTAGCGATGTCCACATCATTCCAACCCGCAGAGTGGGACTATCCATTTTTCAAGCTAAATCCATCGGCCACAACCACACTCACCAACCTCGGATCGCATCACATCCGGCTTCAGAGCATCTCGCAGGGATTGCCACAGGGAACACAGGGGACAAGCTCGACGGCCTGGGATTTTTCTAAGCTCGACGCTACTGGGTGGACTACCAGACGCGGGCTCGCAATTTCTTCAGCACGTGTTGAGCGACGATGCCGACATTGAAACTCTGGCCGTCCTCAACAGCGATAACAGCGTTGTGGTCATGATTGCGAATCATGCCGTGAACGCTTCGAATGATAATGATGGCCCCGGGATCTCGAAAATCGTGAGTGTCGACGTTTCGGCGCTGGGCTCATTCTCCAGTGGAAGCCTATTGACGATCGACAAAAGCACTAGCGTCACAACCGGACCTATCGCCACCCCGGTGACGCCTGCTGCCGCGATGTCGATGACGCTGGATGGCTACTCGGTCGGGATTCTGACGTTAAAACCGTGAACTGCTGGCGGAAACAGCTATTTCGGGCACTAATCTCCTCAATTTGTTCTGTCTACCCAGGCTTCGCCTTCCAACCGGAGCGCGGCTCGCGATACAGTAGTGGGGCATTCTGTTCAAGCTTATGGCGAAACTATTTGATCGAACGAGCAAAAATGGGCTGTTGGCAGCCGCGTTGACCTTGCTGACTGCGGGCTGTTCCAACAAGGGCCCCGGAAATCCTCAGGCCGCTGGACCGCAAGCGATGCCGGTGAAGGTCATCGAAGCGCGCCCGGTGCCAGTGAACGATACGTCGGACTACGTAGCGACTTTGAAATCACGCGATTCCGCTGTGATCATGCCGCAGGTGGAAGGTCAGATCACCCAGATCTTCGTCCACTCCGGGGAGAAGGTTGCCGCTGGAGCAGCGCTGATCGAGATCGATCCGTTGAAACAACAAGCGACGGTCAAGAGCCAGGAGAGCGCCCGCGCCGCACAGCAGGCCAACATGAGTTGGGCAAAACAGCAGTATGAGCGCTCGCAGGGATTGGCTTCAGCCGGAGTCGTCAGCAAGCAGGATCTCGACCAGGCCAAAGCGACCTACGACTCTGCGCAGGCTCAGATGGACGCGCTGGATGCGCAGGTTCGCGAACAGCAGGTTCAGCTTCACTATTACAAAGTGGTGGCTCCGCGGGCCGGGATCGTTGGCGATGTGCCGGTTCGAGTGGGGGATCGCGTGACCACGTCTAGCCAACTGACCACCGTCGATCAGCCCGGAAGTCTCGAAGCCTATGTATATGTTCCGATTGAAAGGTCCTCTCAACTGAAGATGAACCTGCCCGTACAAGTGGTCGACGCTGAGGGAAAGATGCTTGCGAATACGCGTGTCACATTCATCTCTCCACAGGTGGACAACACTACGCAGACCGTCCTGGTGAAGGCGAAAATCACGAACGGCAACGACGCACTACGCCAGTCGCAGTTCATTCGCGCGCGTGTGGTGTGGGGAACGCATCAGAATCCTGAAGTACCGATTCTTGCGGTTTCACGGCTTGCGGGCCAATACTTTGCTTTCGTTGCAGAGCCACAAAATGGTGGATCGTTCGTCGCGCGGCAAAAGCCTCTTACGATTGGCCAAACGGTTGGAAACGATTATGAAGTGCAGGCCGGCCTCAAGGCTGGGGACAAGGTCATCATTTCCGGAACGCAATTTCTCATGGACGGAGCGCCGGTAATTCCGCAGAGCTAACAGCGGACATTGCTGCTCATCAAGAATTCCTTGTATCTGCAAATACAGAAGCTACGACCGCCTTTAGTAGCGTAGGGATCTTTCATGTTCGTTGAGTTCTTCATTCGACGTCCGGTTTTCGCGACGGTGTGCGCCCTGCTGATCCTCCTGGCGGGCATAGCCGTCATTCCCACACTGCCAATTGCCCAGTTCCCGAATCTGTCTCCTCCGCAGGTGGGAGTCACGAGCGCTTACATCGGGGCCAGCGCGCAGACGGTTGAGAGCGCAGTGACGATTCCTCTCGAGCAACAGATCAACGGCGCCGAAGGGATGAAGTACATCACGTCGACCAGCGGAAATGACGGCACCAGCCAGATCTCCGTCACCTTCGACCTGACTCGCGACCCTGACTTGGCGACGGTCGACATTCAGAACCGCGTGAACACGGCACAGGGACGACTTCCGGGCGCAGTAAAGTCGGTCGGCATCACAACTCAGAAGACCTCCCAAAATTTCGTCTTCGGTGCCGCGGTCATCTCCGACAACAACAAGTACTCGACGCTCTTCATGAGCAATTATCTCGACGTCTATGTGCGCGACGCGCTGAAACGTATTCCCGGCGTCGCGGACGTAATCATTTTCGGCGAGCGTAAGTACTCCATGCGGCTGTGGATTGATCCCGTGCGGCTTGCGGGACGAAGTCTCACAGCACCGGATGTTGTCGCCGCCCTGTCTGAGCAGAACGTTGAGGTTGCCGCGGGACAGGTGGGTCAGCAACCGGCGATGCCCGGCCAGTCGTATCAGGTCAGCGTGCGAGCCGTAGGCCGGCTGAGCGAGCCGGCTGAGTTCGACAACATCATCCTGAAAACCAATGCGGATGGTACGTTGGTCCGCTTGAAGGATGTCGGCCACTCGGAGCTTGGCGCTGAAAACTACGCTTCCGACCTGCAATTCAAGGGGCAAGACGCGGTTGGAATGGGCGTCACGCAGCTCTCCACGGCGAATGCGCTCGACGTGGACCGCCGCGCGATTGCCGAACTCGAGCGGCTGTCGAAGAGCTTTCCTCCTGGCATGCACTACAAGGTCGCGTTCGATACGACTGATGCCGTGGGCGAGTCGATTCGCGACGTGACCTATACGGTGGGTTCGGCGATTGTGCTGGTCATCCTGGTGATCTTCATTTTCCTGGGCGACTGGAGAACCACGATGATTCACTTCATCGCCACTCCGGTTTCGTTGATCGGCACGTTCGTGTTCGTGAAGTTATTGGGCTTCTCGATCAACACGCTGACTCTTTTCGGAATTACGCTGGCGACCGGACTCGTAGTCGACGACGCCATCGTAGTCATTGAAAACATCGAGCGCCATATTCGAGAGGGCGAGCACGATTCTCACAAGGCGGCGGCGGCGGCAACCGGTGAGATCACCGGTGCAGTCATCGCCACCTCCCTGGTGCTGGTCGCCGTCTTTGTACCGGTCGCTTTCTTTCCCGGGACAACCGGAATTCTCTTCCGCCAGTTTGCGCTGACTATCGCCTTCTCGATCGCCATCTCGGCATTCAACGCGCTCACGCTGGCGCCGGTGCTGGCGGCGATTCTGTTGCGAGAATCCCATGGCCAGAAGTGGTGGCCACTTCGCAAGTTCGACGATGGCGTCCAGGCCCTGACGAATGGCTATCGTGGACTGCTCCGGCACCTGTTGAAATACAAGGTGGCGATGGCCGTTCTGTTTTTCATCGGCTTGGGCCTCACCTATTTAGTGTTTACGCGCGTACCCACGGGGTTTGTGCCCGATGAGGATCAAGGGTATTTCATCATCGTGATTCAGGCTCCGTCCGGCGCTTCGCTTGAATATACGAAGGCAATCGGCAAGCAAGTTTCAGCAATGTTGGCGGACGTAGGAGAAGCGGAGGGAACGTTCTCCATTGCAGGCTTCAGT
Organism: uncultured Acidobacteriota bacterium; assembly: GCA_963820895.1. GTDB lineage: Bacteria > Acidobacteriota > Terriglobia > Terriglobales > Acidobacteriaceae > Sulfotelmatobacter. The sequence goes on along the minus strand of CAWGBW010000002.1, from coordinate 1,777,868 downwards.
TTTGCCGGGGCGGCCGCAAATCAAGGGCTTATCTTCGTCCCGCTGAAGCCATACTCTCAGCGTAAGGGCGAAGCACATACAGCATCCGCAATTGTGAACCGGGTTCGTCCGCGCCTTTTTGGCATTTCCGGTGCGATCGTATTCGCAACGTTGCCTCCCCCCATTCAAGGTCTGGGCCAGTTCGGCGGGTTTCAGTTCGTCGTGCAGGACTTGGCATCCCACAAACTGGAAGAGTTGTCAGGCGCAACCCAGGGGATAATCCAGCAAGCAGGCCAGCGAAAAGATTTGGCGCGCCTGTTCACGTCGTACACGGCGAATGATCCGCAGTTCCTCGTCACGATTGACCGCGAGAAGGCGAAGAGTCTGCACGTCCCCCTCTCTCAGATCACGGACACCCTTGGCGTATATATGGGATCGTCGTACGTAAATGATTTTGATTTCAATAATCGTTCCTATCGCGTGTACGTGCAGGCAGACAAGCAGTTCCGCGCCACCTCGCAGGATATGAAGCGGTTTTACGTCCGGTCGGACAGCGGGGCGATGGTACCGCTGGAAAATCTGATCAGTATCTCGCAGACCACCAATCCACAGGTGATCAGTCACTACAATCTGTTCCGGTCGGCCGAGATTGACGGCTCACCGGCGCCGGGTTACAGCTCGGGCCAGGCGATCGCCGTAATGGAGCAGCTGGCAAGCAAGATGCCGCAGGGGTTCTCTTACAGTTGGACTGGATTATCGCTGGAAGAACTGGCGGCAGGAGGAACGTCGCTCATCTTGTTCGGACTGGGCACCCTCGTCGTCTACCTGACGCTATCCGCGCAATACGAGAGTTTCGTGCTTCCCTTCATCGTGTTGCTGGCTGTCCCCATGGCCTTGCTGGGGGCGCTCGGAGCGCAATGGATACGCGGCCTGCAGAACGATGTTTTCTGTCAGGTCGGTTTGGTGATGCTGGTTGGACTGTCCAGCAAGAACGCCATCCTGATCGTCGAATTCGCCGAACAACTACGTGAGCGCGGTGTCCCGCTGGTCGAATCCGCCCTGCAGTCTGCAACCATACGGCTGCGCCCGATCCTGATGACCTCTCTGGCTTTCATTCTCGGGGTGGTGCCGCTGGTGGTTGCAACTGGCGCGGGAGAGAATGGCCGTCACTCGGTTGGAACGACGGTATTCGGCGGAATGATCATGTCGACCTTACTGAATCTATTCTTCATTCCGGTCCTGTACCTGATCATCGAAGGCTGGCGCGAACACGGAAAGAAAGTTCCGACCAGAGCCTAGGATCTTGATTTTGCCCGAACCCGGCGATTCGACTTTGTTTTCTGCATTTGCTTTTTCTTGCGAGCATCGCGGCGCCGCATCTTGGCCATCCATTCACGGGAGTACATCGTTCCCCGGCACTTTGGAGAACCGCAGTGGCAGGGCGCGGGATCATCATCGTCATAGAGGTTGTAATCCCAGAGCAGTTCCTCTCCGGCAGCAATGTTACGGATCGCAAAAAGCCACACGCGATTCTTAACCTCGTCGACCTCACAATTCGGATCGCAGGAATGGTTCAGGTAAGCGCCTAGACCATGGCCGTCGATCACGGTCTTGCCATCTTCGAGACCGTACAGATATGTCCGCGACACGCCTTCGTAACGGCGGTCAGCTTCTTCGGGAGTGATTCTTTCTCCGTCATACTCAACCACGCGTTCGCCTTTGCGAATCGGGGAGGAGGTGTATACGCCAACGGAATGGATCGGGGAGGGACGGACGACCAAGGCCATGCACTAATTTCGCATGGCTCGGCGTTTTTGGGGAGAGTGAAAATCGAACTTCTTCGCCACCGTGATAGACTTCGCGGGCTGTCAACAGCAAATGGAGGTGGGGATGAGCATATTTCGGGCGGTGGCGGCGGTCGGACTTACCTTGATCATTTCGGGAGCGGCTTCACCGTTGATGGCACAAACGCCCAAGACCAGCAAGCCCGCGTCCTCCTCGATCGACGACGCTAAGGCGTATTGCACTTCGACCGGCGGCGCACTTGAGTTGCGGCACGCCGTGTTTGGCACGAATAATCCTCAGCAGGATTGGCTTTGGCTCACGGGCGTCCAGTCGTTCTGCCAATACACCCTGACGTCGGACGGATCGCGCATCCATCTTTCTTTGCCCACGCTCTTCAGCCCAAAGCCCACGCTAGCCGCGCTTGCCTATTACTCCCAGGTTCCGTGGAACGGGCAAGGCAACGGAAATCCAGCCTCGTTCTACTGCACACAATTGGGCGGAGCTGAGATCGGCGCTACCGATTTCGCTGGTGGAGGCTGGGTACTACTCGGCAGCATTGACGAATCACTCGAGGCCTGTGTGTTTCCGGATAACTCAACTATCGATTCTTGGGGACTTTTTTACCACTCAGCCAGCATCGTGCGCGGAATCGATCTGGCGACGGTCCTGAAGTATTCGAATCCCTACCCCGCGAACAAATGACGTTCCTTGCTCTACTCAGAATTCAAGAACGACGCTCTGGAAATCATAGCGGCGGTTTCGTTTCTACGGCTCGTAGATGGAGCTGCCGAACCCTTGCTTCCGCGCAGCTTCCTGCATTTCCTCAAGTTTCTTTTGCTGGTCAGCGAGTTGCGTCTTCATTCCATCGACTTCGTCTTGCTTCTGCTTCTGGCGCTCGTTCCACTGCACGCAATTCGATACGCAGTTTCCGCCGGCATAGTGAATGGAATCACTGACCTGACTGATTTGCTGCTGCAGGGCCGAGATCGCTTGCTTCTGAGATTGAATCTGATCTTTGAACTGTTGCCCCTGCTCGTCGCGCGTACCGGTGGCCACCACCGTCGTCGACGTCGCGGAAGCATCGCCCTCTTTAGGTGCCGCGCTCGAGGTATTTGCGCGTTGCGGCAACTCCTCATTGGTGATGACGTGGGCAGGCTTCGAGTTGTGGTCGGCTGAAGTCATAGCCGTTTTTCGTTGTGACGTCTTCTGTTGGCGTGATTGGCGAGCTACATCTCCCAGAGACGGCGATTCATCCTGAGCGGCAGCAGAGATCGACAACAATGAACTCGCGGCAAGCATGAACACAAGTATCCGCATCGGGCCTCCGAGAATCCCTCTACAACGGGTGTCCTCAAGAATCGTATCTTCGAAGGCAATCGATCGGACGTTACTTTCGTGTATGGGGAAGCTAAGCCAGGTTGGCGATCAACCCATCCAGTTTTGAGAAGAGGGCTTGATTGCCTTGCCGCGGATACTTGGCCAGCGAATCGCGAAAATGCGGCAAGTTGAATAAGAAGGATTCGACTCGCTCCTTGTTCAGTTCCTCCCAATACGAGCCGTAGCCGGACTTCTCCAGCCAGTACGCATTGAAGATCTGTTCGAATTGATGGCTGACCGGAACAGCCAGATACGGCTTGCCTAAATGCAGGGCTTCGGTCACGAGAGAGAATCCGGAGTTCGCGATAATCGCGCGTGAGTTCACAAGGTCGGAAAAGAATCCTCCGAGCGACGGTTTCTTGTAGGTGATGTTCCCTTCCGTGCCTTCGCGTCCGAATCCGTACGCCATGAAAGGACACCTGACTGTACTCAACAGCTTCGCCAATGCAGGCGCCGGCGAGGTCACGTAGACCAGCACATGATCGCCTTCGGTGGGCTTCGCAGCCAAGATTTCCTGCCGCAAAAGCGGCGGAAACAGAAACGTGTTGCGCTTTCTGACAGGTACCTCAAAGAAGGAGATGACGAGATACGCATTCGCCCGCGGCGTCATCAGCTTCGTCACAATCTTGGCCGCAGCGGCGTCTCCTCGATATTTCTTCGGATACGAGACCACCGTGTTCGTGAGGCAATGCTGATTGTCGATCGAAATGACTGGCAGACGTCGCTTGTGTCCTACATGGCAGGTGAGCGGCTCGAAATCGGTGATGACCAGATCAATGTTTGCATCATCAACAAGATCGTTCAACTGTGACAAGCTTCTTGACGCCTGCGGAACGGTAATCAGATTCTTGGCGATGGTGCGCTTGTAGCGCACGCGGTTATTCACGTAGGTGAAGCGGAATCCGTAAATCTCTGTGACGTCGAAATGATCCTTCAGGTTCTGCAATCCGCGGTCGAACGACGCGACGTGGAGTGTATGACCTCGCGACGCGAGATGCGTCAGGACTTCTTTCGCGCGAGTCGAATGTCCCGAGCCCTCGCCGTTCACTCCGTAAAGGATATTGGCCATGGATTTTGAGAATGGAGTATATCGCGAAGGCAAAACTTCGCGGGTACTCCTTACTTCTACAATTTTCTGACCACGATCGCCTCACGATTGCCAGGCGCTATTGCTGTGACATAGGCAACGCTACTGTGTCGATCGTGGCGGGATCGTCGCGAAGCTTGATGTAGAGCGTCTTGCCCTTGGGCGGTGGAATCGCAAGCGCATCTTCGACAAATCCTTCAGGCACTGTGACTGGATTGCTGAAATCCGCGTCGGCGCTTACCGAATCGAGCAAAAAAAGCTTATCTCCCCTGAGCGTGCATTGCGTCTCGGGCGACGCGCAGCGCACTGCTTTCAGCGTCGGAACACGCACCAGGTTGACGAGAGATTGCCAGTCTCCATTGATGCCATCTCCACTCACCGGTCGAAACTTCAGCGGTCCGAAAGCCGAAGGACCAAGAAGCTTCATCGGATCGAGCACCGCCAGCACGGTCTTCGAGTCCTGCATAGTCAGGCTGCCGTCTTTGAAACTGAGGAATACGCGGAAAGATTCGTCGCCGGTCGCGACTTCTATCTTTTCGCTGGGAGCGAACGTCTCCGGCTCTTGCGTTTTCAAGAAGAAATTCAAGCGTCCGTCTTGCGGTAACTCCTCTTCACTGCCAAGGCGAATGGCAGGCGGCGACGAGGGATCGTCGAGTTGAATACTTTTCGTGAGAAGGTTGACGGCCGGGCGTTGTGCCTCGACCTCGGCCTTTAGATCGAGCGCCCTTCCATCTTTCAGCGAAGCGTGGATAACGAGAGCGTCGCCGGGATGAAATTTCGTGCGCGCCGCGGCATCGGAGGCTGTCAGTCGCAGTTCGTCCTGTTGATTTTGTCGAGTCAAAACGCCGGGATGAAAATTGATTCCATTTACATCCAAGCTTTCAACCTGATCGAGCCGCGTTCCCTTCAACACCCCCTCACCATCTCCAGCGTGAATCCCAAAGCTGTCAAGCCGTCCTGCCTCGGCGTAGGTGTGCAGTGGAATCTCATCGGCCTCGCTCAGACCGAACTTCTTCACCTGCATGACGACCGATCCCGCAGAAGCGTGGTGCAGCGGAACTTTGATCTCGATCTCGTCCGGTTTTGAACTCTTCCACTCAGCCGGTACGCTCTTGCCTTGCCCGTCGCTCATCATCACTTCGCTCACGCAACAAGCGTCGGGCGCTTGCAGGTGGAGGGTATCTTCCCGTCCCACAATGAGGGCGCTAGCGTCTCTCGAAGCAACGACCCACTGCGCCGGGCGGGAAGCACGAAGGCGATAGCGAGGTCCGTCGAAATTGTGGAATCCCCAGGATCCGCGCAGGCTCCCGCTGATTTCTCCCTCGAGGTTAGCGGACTGCAGGGCTTGAGTATCGACCACGAAGCCTCCGCGCATAGGATCGGGAACAGCCGGAAGGTCGATTCCCGGTCCCGATTTCTTGTCGATATGAAGGACAAAGTTGTGCGCGAGTTCAGTTCCGTAAACCAGCGGGGCGCCGTCCGCTTGCAAAAGAATCGAGGGCTTGCCGGCGCAGAGCACCTGCGACGGGTCGAGCGCGCGCAACGGCGGCGGCGGCGAAGGACGCACCGCGGGCAATCCAATCACGATGACGGACTTGGGATTGCGAAACGACGGCGGATTGTTCAGCCGGAGATTGAGATCGTTCTGCTTCGGCAGCGAGAGCGCGGGGATGTACTGGTACTGCGCCGTATGCGCCGTGCTCAGGATACGGGCGACATCAACAACGGCGCCAACGTACGGACTGTAATATCCGCCACGTGCTGACGGCGTCGAACTGATTTGGGCAAGCAGATCGGACGACGGCCCCGAGGTGAGCGTCGCCACCATCGTCTGACTGTGCGCATCGTCGAGCACCAACTGGTCTGTGTTTTGCGTGAGGCATGGTATCTGCTGTGCGCTGGGCTTATCAAAACATTGCTGGTCGAGCTTCATATTCAAACTTCGGGCCAGCATGGTCGTGTGCGCTTTCAACTGCTCCGGATCCGCAGTGTAAGTCTCGCGTACTGCCTCAAGATACTTTTCCAATCGCTGCCGATCCAGGCTCGCCTGCTCCAAGTCTTGTGCGGCGCGGACGAAAGCTCCCGGCTTACCTCGCACCGCCGTGCGAAGCGTGCTGAAAGCGCCTCCGGTCTCCGGCGCAAGAAAAACGAGAGCCTCCTCTGCCTCATCCGGCACGACGACGAAAATGCCTTCGTCGCGCACGGACTTGTTCCACGTCTCGACTCGGGTAAACCAGGAATCTGGCGGCGGATTGGTAGCGCCCCGCAGGAATGCAATGACCATCAAATACCGCACCGACTGGCTGTCGGGCATGTCTGGGTGTACCCAGAGGCGGTCACCTGCCTGAAGATTCGGAACCTGGGCAATCGGAAGCGTCGCTCCCGCACGCTGAACGCGGACCTGCACCTTGGGCCCAATCAGATCGAAGGCAGCGCTATCGGCTCGGGCAGTTACCAGCGAAAACGCGGCGATTAAACACAGTCCCAGCGCCTCTTCCACTGCGGCGTCGCAATAATGAAGATAGAAAAGGCCTGAAACGCACTACTCCCCTTTTTCACCATTGAATTACTTGGAGATCCGGCAATGCCTCGTATGAAACATTCTAGCTTACCGGGACCCGCAAAATTCGCCAGCATGCCCCTCCGACTTGCCAATCACCACTGGTTTTGCGGAGTTTTTTCAAAGCTAGCCACGTCCGTTTACAAATCTTTAAATGACGCAACACGACAGATCGTGATAGGGTGCACGTCAGGCTCCGTAGTATCCCCCACGTCTGATCCCAATCCTGAGGGTAGTCATCGATGAAGAAAACGTACTCCTGCCTAAGCGCGCTTCTTTTCACCTTAGTCTCTGCCAGCTTTGTTGCCGCAGCTGTTCAAGTTTATCCAACCGGCGTCACCTTTCCCGCTCAGGCAACTGGAACAACTGGGCCTGTTCAGAATGTTACCGTGTATAACCTCGGTCCGAAGGCTTTCACAGTCACCAAAGTCACAAGCAGTTTGACCACCTTCAAAATTGTAAGCGGCACTTTTCCCTTCACGATCCAACCAAATGGCAATGAAACATTCCAGGTGCAGTTCACCCCGACGAGCGCAAAGACCTTCAACGGTAAGTTGTCTTTCACATTTACCGGCGCTGGGCCGCAGACCATAAACCTGACCGGCCTGGGGATCAATACAAAAGCCACTCCGTCATTGAGTGCAACGTCGTTGAGCTTCGATGATCAGGCGCTCGGAGCCAACGGGCCTTCCAAGACGCTTACGATCACGAATCGAGGCACTGTCGCTGTCAGCCTCACCAATGTCACAATCACGGAACCCTTCACGCAAACGGGCTGGACGGCGTCGACCACAATCCAACCGGGCGCGTCTTTCAGCATGCAGGTTGGTTACGTCCCCCGCGCCGTAGGCACACAAGCCGGCACGCTGATGCTCACTTACAACATTGCAGCGCCAAATGGAGTGAGTTTGTGGGGAACCGCAGTCAGCCCTAATTCACTCGGTGTCACTTCCTATCCGACCTTACCGGCGGGAACGCAAGCCAACCCCTATCAGGCGAATCTGACGGCGGCCGGAGGAGTTCCGCCATACAGTTGGAGTCTTTCGGGTTCGACTCTGCCAAGCGGACTGACACTTTCAAGTTCCGGCGTTATTAGCGGCACAATCGGATCGACCGTGACCGTGGGAAATCATACTGTCACCGTCAATGTGACCGATTCGTCGACGCCTCCTGCCGTTGCCACGTCTCTGCAGACGCTCTCGGTCAACAAAACTACGGGGGCGAATTGCAAGAATACGTCGTTCGAAGCCTCAGATGGTTCCGGACCTCTCGTCCCGCTCACGGATCTGGGAACGAGTCTTTACGCAGGATCCGAGTCTGGTGGCCTCTACGCCAATGGCAGCAACGTGGACGATGCGGTCCACAATTCCTTCGGCCAGGGACTCGCCGGAGATATTCAACCGCTCGATAGCAACGGCAATCCTTCGTCGACCGGTAAGTATGTACTCCTCGGAATCGGTTTGTCTGTCACGCAACAGTCGTTGAATCAAGTGGTACCTATGGCAGCAGTCGATCCGGCGAAGAATCCCAATCTCGTTTTCGTAAATGGAGCGACCGGCGGCGGTACCGCAACCGACTTGATCAGCCAATCCGTTTTTTGGCAAGCCATGCTGAATGACTACCTGCCGAATGCGGGCGTCACTGCGAAACAGGTCGTCGCCGTTTGGTTCATGGATGTTGACGGCGGAATGAGCGGCACTTTCCCCGGCGACATGACCACGTTGCAGTCGCAAATGGAAACCATTGCGCAGATGATGCTGACGTACTTCCCGAACCTAAAGATCGCTTATGCATCGAGCATCTATTACACCGGCTACTCGAACGGCATAAAGAATCTCAGCAACGAGCCTTGGACGTATGAATCCGGATTTGCCGTGAAAAATATGATCCAGGATCAGTTGAACGGAAACAGCAATCTGAATTTCGATTCGAGCAAAGGCACCGTCGTCGCGCCCTGGCTAGCTTGGGGACCTTATCTCTGGGCCAACGGAATGCTTCCTCGCAGCGATGGAACGGTCTGGGCCTGCAATGACCTGCAAAACGATGGAACCCATCCGTCGACCGGCGCCAAAGTGAAGGTCACGCAACAACTGCTGAACTTTCTAAAGACCGACGAGACAGCGTCACCGTGGTTCCTCGCTCCGGACGCGGACGGAGGCAAGCATCGCTAGAGCACCTTGTTGAACAAATCTGGAAAGCACTCGGCGTCACGAACTTGCGGCCCTGAGTCAGCCGTGCCGGCGGAGAATGATCTGCAAAAGGGCACGGCTTCAGCCCGCGCCGCGGGAGCCACTGAAAATCGGCGGGTTTCGGCCCGGGGGTGACTAGGTCGGAAGTTTCAGGTACAACCTGGCATTCCGGCAGCAAATATCCTCGATCAGCCTGCCCAGAAGTTTTTCGTCGTTGGGCAGTTCGCCGCGAGACGACGTCGACACCGACGATGTCGCAAAGTACCCGCCGAAAATATTCGTGGCGGGGATACGACATAAAAGATCGCGAGTCGGTCACCATTCCAATGAAGCGAGATAACAGGCCCACATTCGACAGAGCATTTATCTGGGCGGTGATTCCCTCTTTCTGATCCAGGAACCACCACGCGCTGCCGTATTGGATCCTTCCCGCCGTTTCGCCGTCCTGAAAACATCCAATCAATGTAGCGAAGGAAAACGTATCCGACGGGTTGACGTTGTAGAGGATCATCTGGGGCAGCGCATTTTCCCGTGATAGCAAATCGAGATACATTGCGAGCGGTCCCGTTTGAGAAAAATCGCCGACCGTGTCATATCCGCTGTCGGCGCCGATGCGATGCCGCGCTGCAGAATTGACGCTACGGCGCGCCCCGAGATGTAACTGCTTCGTCCACCCCTTCTCGGCATCAAGTCGCGCGAAAAATAACATGAGGAAAGACGCGAACTGGACATGCTCGTCCTCGGTGATTGTCTTGCCGTCCCGTGCCTTCGAAAAAATGGCGGCCGCGACTTGATCCGAGCAGGGAGTTGCGTAGCACCGGTCCAAACCATGATCCGAGAGGCGGGAACCAAGTGCGTGGAAGTCATCGTGGCGCTTGCGCAGCGCATCAAGCAAGCCCCCGACATCGCGGATTTCGACACCCGCTGCTTCCGCCAGTTTCTCGACCCACGGTAGAAATTCAGGCTTGCCGATCGCCAATGCCTTGTCAGGACGGTACGCAGGAAAAACCCACGTAGCTATCTGCGAGTGCTCCAGTTTCTTATGATGAGTCAGATCGTCAGTGGGATCATCGGTCGTGCAAACGACCTCGACGTCAAACTTCCCCGGAATCGTTCGCGCCGTCAGATCTTTTGCAAGGATCTCGTTCGCGTGCTCCCAGATTTTAGGAGCCGAGTTTTCATCGAGCAGATCATTAATTCCGAAATAGCGCTGCAGTTCGAGATGGGTCCAGTGGTAGAGCGGATTTCGTAACGTATAGGGCACGGTCTTGGCCCAAGCCATAAATTTCTCGTACGGCGTGGCATTGCCGGTGATGTATTTCTCCGGGACACCGTTGGCTCGCATCGCCCGCCATTTATAGTGGTCCCCCTCAAGCCAGATCTCGAACAGATCGGCGAACCGGCGATCTTCGGCAAGGTCCTTAGGAGGCAGATGACAGTGATAGTCGACAATGGGCTGCCGCGCCGCGTGATCGAAGTAAAGCCGGCGTGCTACATCGTTCGAAAGAAGAAAGCTGTCATCAAGGAATGGCATTATGAACAAGAATTTTCCGTACGACTCCGCTGGAGGCGAAATCCACCGCATGAATATAGCAGTTCCGCATTTGCGGAAACCTGTCACGGTCTATCGCCTCGATCGGTCCTTCTGCTCTGGGCCTTCCCTATCAGGCGCGCGATGGATGCGGTAAATTCACGTTTTGATTACACTCGTTGGTTCAGAATCAGGAGAGACGCGTGAAGATCAGCAACGCCAAAGTCTTCGTGTGTTGTCCGGGACGCAATTTTGTCACTCTGAAGATCTACACCGACGAAGGCGTGTTCGGCCTGGGCGATGCCACCCTGAACGGACGTGAACTCGCCGTTGCGTCCTACTTGCAGGATCACCTGGTTCCCTGCCTCATCGGGCGCGATCCCTTTCAGATCGAAGATGTCTGGCAATACCTCTATCGCGGTGCCTACTGGCGGCGCGGCCCCGTCACCATGACGGCCATCGCCGCGGTCGACATGGCGCTGTGGGATATCAAGGGCAAGGCACTGAAGACGCCGGTGTACAACCTGCTTGGCGGGATCAGTCGCACTGGCGTGATGGTGTACGGACACGCGAACGGCCGCGATATCGAAGAGACCGGGGATCAAGTTGCGAAGTACAAAGAGATGGGATATCTCGCGGTGCGAGCGCAGAGCGGCATTCCGGGTATTCCTTCGACCTACGGCGTTGCGGGCGACAAACTCTTTTACGAACCTGCAGAAAAGGGATTGCCGCCGGAGAATTCCTGGTCCACGGAAAAATATCTCCTGCACGTTCCCAAGTTGTTCGAGGCGTTGCGCTTGAAGTTTGGAGACGATCTCCATCTGCTGCATGATGTGCATCACCGGCTCACTCCCATCGAGGCAGCACGGTTGGGAAAGAGCCTCGAGCCTTATCACCTGTTTTGGCTTGAGGACGCAGTCGCCGCGGAGTTGCAGGAAGGATTCCGTATCATTCGCCGGCATACTACGATTCCGCTGGCCGTCGGCGAAGTCTTCAACTCCATCTGGGACGCGAACATTCTCATCACGGAGCAATTGATCGACTACCTGCGCATGACCGTGGTTCATGGTGGCGGACTCACGCACCTGAAAAAGATCGCCGCATTGGCCGAGTTGTATCACGTGCGAACCGGCTCTCATGGTGCCACGGATCTTTCTCCAGTAGCGATGGCCGCAGCACTCCACTTCGACATTTCCGTCAACAACTTCGGAATCCAGGAATACATGCGTCACACCGCCGAAACCGACGAAGTCTTCCCTCATGCCTACTCGTTCAGCAAGGGCTTTCTGCATCCTGGTGACGCCGCGGGGTTGGGAGTCGACTACGACGAGAAGCTGGCGGCGAGGTTTCCATACGAACGCGCGTATCTTCCTGTGAACCGGAAACTTGACGGGACGATGTTCAACTGGTGAAGCCTCCCGTACGATAAATGGAAGAACAATTGTGAAATCGGCGAGTGGATTTTCCACCCGCCGTGTTTTTGTATGACTGGCCGAAATCCAAACGTCAGAAGGAGCGGTAGAGTGAAATCCACGCTGGTTTGTACATTCGCGATATTTCTAACCACATTGGCAACAAATCCGCGCGCGACAGGTCAGGACCAGCCGAAAGAAAAGCCTCCGACTACGGCTGCGAAACTCCCTAAGTGTACGGACCCGCTTCCGGGTGTGGCCGTGCCCGACGCGCCTCACGGCTTGTTCGCGATCATGTTTCCCGATCCGCAGAAACAAGCGAAAACCACCCATCTTCTGGTTCACAATCCCGTCGTCTGCGGCGCGAATTTCTATTTAGTGTGGAACGAGATCGACCGCGGCCCGAATGCGAGTCCCCGTTACGATTGGTCCACGGTGGATGAACGCATGGCACCGTGGCTTGCCGCGGGAAAGCGTGTGAACCTCGTAATGTGGGCCACGGGGTACAACGGCCGTTCGAAAGCGACGCCGGACTATGTTTTTGAAAAGGTCAATTCCGTCGAGTGCCCGAATTTTGGCCGCGTGCCGGTTTTCTGGGAAAAAGATTTCATGAAAAATTACCAGGCATTCATGGCGGCTGCAGTGGAAAAATATGGAAGCAATCCGCAGGTCGGATACATCCGATTTGGCCTGGGCGGAGGCGGCGAAACCTACCCTGCGTGCATGTTCGCCCTGAAGCGCCACGGATTCTCTGCGGGAGTCTGGCGCAAATACATCCTCGACATGCTGGACTTTGAAAAATCTTTGAATTCGCAGAAGCAGTTGATGGTCGGGATCAATTCGTTTGGCCAGCCGGAAGACCTGGGCTTTGCCGATGCGGTGGCGGAACGCGCCATGCGAAACGGAATCGCATTCGGCAGCCAGAGTTTGTCAATGGAGGATTCGCGCAACGAAGAAAGCGGATCGGCTTGCGCGGTTGACTGGTGCCGGAATTTTCACAAAGGCCAAGGCAAGGTCCCGCTCGAACTGCAGACTCGCAAGGCGAGCAATCCCGGCGGAGGCGGATTGGTAGGCTCGATGACCGAACTGCTCCCCTTTGCGATCCGAATGAAAACTCAAATCATCGAGATCTATCCCGAGGATTGGTACGTCGCCTACGATCCGTCGTCGCCGGACTACGAACAGCACCACGAGGAATATCAGAAAGCGTACGAGGCCGCGGCGAAAGTTCTCGGGGGAAATTGATCGGCGACATCGGGTGGATTGAAGTTTTCGCCTTTTGAAAACATCGCCACGCTCTAAATAATAAAGAGCGGAGTGCGCCAGCGCTCCGGCCGGAGAGGCAGGAACGAAAACAAAATGATCTCAAATAAACTTCGGATTTCAGCAGCGATGCTTGGCTCAATTTTCTCAATCACCCAATTTGCGACCTCGCAGATGCCTTCGCCGGCATTGCTCGTTCTCGAAAAAGAAGACAAATCGATGGCCATTGTCGATCCCGCGACTCTCAAGATTGTGTCGCGGGTTCCAGTCGGTGAAGATCCTCATGAAGTGGTGGTGAGCCAGGATGGAAACGAAGCCTATATTTCAAACTATGGTGGGTTCCGGACGCCTCAGAAAACACTCTCGGTCGTCGATCTGTCTTCTCTGAAACCGCTGGCTCCCGTTGATCTTGGGCCGCTTCGAGCACCGCATGGCCTGGATTTCGTCGGCGGCAAGGTTTACTTCACGGCGGAAGGCAGCAAGGTAATCGGTTGTTACGATCCGGCGACGAAACAGATCGAGTGGGTCGTAGGCACCGGACAAGACCGCACCCACATGCTGAAGGTGAAACCTGATCTCAGCGTGATTTTCACCGCAAGCATGACGTCGAATACGATCAGCGTTTTTGAGCATGACAAGAACGCAGATTCCTCCGGCTGGAGGCAAACGATAATCCCGGTGAGCAAGGCGCCCGAGGGATTCGATGTTTCCCCGGATGGCAAAGAATTGTGGGCCGCCGCCCACCAGGACGGGATCACGATTGTCGATACCGCGACCAAGAAGGTGATCGACACCGTCAATATTCAAACCAAGTTTGCGAACCGTCTCAAGTTCACGCCCGACGGCAAGCGGGTTCTTATCTCCGACCTTGGCACCGGAGACCTGATCGTGGTGGACGTCGCTTCTCGCAAAGAATTGAAGAGAGTCAGCCTTGGACACGGATGTGCGGGCATCCTCATCGCGCCCGACGGATCGGTTGCTTATGTTGCCGTGAGCGCCGATAGCAACGTTGCGGTCGTCAATCTGGCAACGTTCACCGTAACTGGCCGCATTGCCACCGGAAAAGGACCGGACGGCTTAGCCTGGGCGGTCCGAAAGTAAGTTGTTGCCAGAACGTCGAAACACACCGGGGCAGTATGTTCCAGGTTTTGTGTAACGTTTCGGGAATCAGGCGCACTACTTAACAGATATTCCGGTCCCAGAAAGTCGTAGTGTTGTCTCCTCCTGACGTCAGAGCAGTGATAAGACTCGTCTTGTCTCGTCATTCTCTAAACTCAGAAGCAGGCGCGTTCTAACACGCGGCAGACGCGTTTACTGGTCGGCGCCCTATCGTCCCAACGGCAACCGGAATTCGCAAATCATCGCAAGGAGGGATCTATGGCACACACTTTTGATCCCGGATATTGTGCTTCGGCATTTCAACAGCTCGTCCGCGACTATCCAGACGAGCAGGTGTATCCGTTCAAAGACTTCCGCGCGGAATGGGGGCCGATCTTTCATCGAGGCAGGCTGGACGGATCCGCGCGCGTACTCATTCTCGGGCAGGATCCAGCTCAGCACGAAACCATGGCGCGGCGCATCCTCGTGGGCGAGGCAGGACAGCGCATCCAGGGATTTTTGGCCAAGCTGGGGATGGATAGCAACTACGTGATGATCAATACGTTTCTTTATTCCGTCTACGGCCAAGGCGGAGGCACAAAGCACAAGAATGACCCGGCAATCGCCGCGTACCGGAATCGCTGGATCGATGCGATTTTTGCCGCGAGCGGCATAGAAGCGGTCATAAGCCTTGGGCAACTCGCCGACAATGCGTTTCAGTTGTGGAAGGCGACCCCCAACGGGCTCGCGAGTCACGTCTTCGCGGTACATATCACTCATCCCACACAGCCGGAAAGTTCCTCGGGAAACGATTCTGTGAAACACGCGGCAGCGATCAAGGCCATGTTGCAGAACTGGAATGCAGCGCTCCCCGCGGTGAAGGCGGCAATCCAACACCCGGATCGAGCGGTGGCGCTGGCGTTATACGGCGACAAGTTTGTCGATGGCGATGAGTTAGAAATACCCGAACTGGACATGCCGGCTGGGCTTCCGGCGTGGATGCGCGGCGCCAAAAACTGGGCGACTCGCACTGGAACCACGGCTGCCCTGAAGCGCGTCACCATCACAGTCACGATCCCGAAGGCTTCTCGTCCCGCGTGAGGAAGGTTTTGTGAGCAAAAAGAAAGTTGCCGCGAAGGCCAAACCGAAGCCGGTCATCGATCCCGCCATCGGCTCTAAACTCGTTCTGCGCGGGCAGATCGTCACCATGGATGGAAGCCGTCGCGTCATTAAGGACGGACTTCTCTACATCGACAAAGGATCAATCGCCACAATAGCCGCTAACGGCGGGCCTGTGCCTTCGGGCTTTGAAGGGGTGCATGTCACCAACACGCAGGGCACGATCTTTCCCGGTCTCATCGAGCTACACAATCACCTGTGCTACGACTTACTTCGTCTGTGGGCTGTCCCAAGAACCTATTCGAATCGCGGGCAATGGGCGGGAATTCCCGAATACCGCTCGACCATCAGCGGACCAATGAAGGTACTGGGACAGCGGCCTGATCTGCTTGCGGCGCTGGCGCGCTACGTTGAATGCAAGTGTTTATTGGGGGGAACGACTACCAGCCAAGGCATCGAGCTCTTCAGTAACGCGGGAGCACGCCGATTTTATCGCGGGATCGTACGCAACGTAGAGCAGACAAACGATCCCAACTTGCCTGAGGCCGGCACACGCATTCCCGACGTCGATGCAAAAGATGCACAGTCCTTCCTGGCGCGTATCAGTCAGAAGAAATGTTATCTGCTACACCTGGCGGAGGGTTTGGATAAAACGGCGCGCAAACATTTTCTGAGCTTGCAGTTCAAGCCTGGTGAGTGGGCAATCGCTCCGTCACTGGCGGGAATTCATTGCGCCGCGCTGCTCAAGGAAGACTTCGATGTGATGGTCGCTAAAGGTGCGTCCATGATCTGGTCACCGCTGAGCAACATGCTGCTGTACGGTGGGACGGCGCGTGTGCCCGATGCCATGCAGTCTGGAGTTCGCATGGGCATCGGTTCCGACTGGTCACCTTCGGGGAGCAAGAATCTGCTGGGAGAGCTCAAGGTTGCCCATCTCTACAGCCAGAACAACGGCGGCTTTCTGAGTGATTTACAGATTGTCGAACTCGCTACGGTGAATGCGGCGGCGATCCTGTCATGGCAGGATCATCTGGGTTCGCTGGAGATCGGGAAATGCGCCGACTTGATCGTCGTTGACGGCAAGGCGCAAGACCCTTACGGTGCGCTGCTCAACGCCGACGAGAAGTCCATCCACATGGTCATAATTAATGGAGTGCCGCGCTGCGGGACTCCGGCTCTGATGCAGAGTCTTGGGATCACAGGAGAGAATTTTTCGGTGGGTGGGAGCGCTCGAGTACTGAATCTGGCACAGGAGACCGAGGATCCAGACGTGGCGCCGATTCCATTGACGCTGGCGAAAACGCGACTGACCAAAGCACTAAAGTCGCTTCCTAACCTGCCACCTCCGCCGGCTGCCAAGCTGGCTTCAACGGCCCAACCACTGACGTGGCGTCTGGTTCTCGACGAACTTGCGCCGACAGGAATGGATGTTCGCCCTCATCTTCCGCTCGGGGGCCATCCAACGATGAGCGACGCCAAAGGAAAAGTGGTGGCCAAGGATCCTGTTCTTAGGCCGCTCGCGCTCGATCCGATTACCGTGGTTGACGACAGCGATTTTTTGGACGCGCTGAAGACTGAAAAGAACCTTCCGGACTACGTGAAGGAAGGTTTGCCGCAGCTTTACACCTAGGACTGCGACTCTTGGGTTGAATCTTTTCTGATCCTCAAGCGCGTTTGACTTCCCCATGCATGGGTGTCACCGTATCTCGTTGCGAAAGAGCTGCTAGTGCGGATCTGCGAACGTAGAGGCTCTCCAGCTAAGGTTGTCCGCCAACTTCTTTGATGTTCAAGTCGGGAAGAGCTTGGATTGAAAACATGCTCATTAGATACGAGAGGATGACATTCAAAATGGATTCCCACTTCAATGCTTCAACGCCCAACCGTGATGTTTTGGTTGTGAAGCTGGCGGCCAGCAAGCATCCGTGGTGGCTAGGCCTTTTGCTCTTGCTTGCGAGCACTGCTCTTACTGGCTCCGCATTCGCACAGGTCTTGAAGGTGACTCTGCTGGGCACGGGCTCCCCGGAGCCGAGGATGGACCGCTTTGGCCCAAGCATCCTGGTGGAAGCAGGAAACCAGAAGCTTTTATTTGATTGCGGTCGCGGAGCTACTCAACGCATTGAACAGCTCAAAGTGCCATTCGGGGACGTCGATGCTTTGTTCCTCACTCACTTGCATTCCGATCACGTGGTCGGAATCCCGGACCTGTGGTTGATCGGTTGGCCGCGGGGACGCAAAGGGCCATTTCGAGTTTGGGGGCCGGAAGGGACCAAAGAGATGATGGCCCATCTGGAGCAAGCCTACCAATTCGACATACACATCCGGCGCGACGTGGATGAGAAGTTACCTGCACAGGCCGTCGTGGTCGCTGCGAAAGACATTGAGCAAGGAGTTGTGTATGAAAACGGAGGAGTCAAGGTAACGGCCTTCACCGTTGACCACGGCCCCGTGAAACCAGCATTCGGCTACCGTGTCGACTTCGCGGGGCACTCCGTCGTGCTGTCCGGAGATACTCGATTCTCCGAAAATCTAATTCACTTTTCTGAGGGAACAGATGTATTAGTTCACGAAGTGATCGATCCGGAGGCATTTCGCTCGAAAAATCCTTCCATGAGCGTGGAGCGGGTTCAGAGTGTTGTGGCACATCACACAACTCCAGAACAAGCGGGGACCGTATTCGCCAGGGTGAAACCCAAACTCGCGGTGTATTCACACATAGTGCCTGGGGACACGACAGATTTGATCGCGCTCACCCGCAAAACATATTCCGGCCCGTTGGAAGTTGGCGAAGATTTGATGAGCATTGACCTGGGCGAAAAAGTGGTGGTAAAACGGGCGGCGCACTAGGTTTTATTCTCTGCTCTTCCCATCTATCGTTGAGATTGTCCGCCAGAACAAAGTGGCGGAAGCGAGTGGGGGTCGAACCCACCGGTGACAGGATTGCCTGCCGCCCGCCGGTTTTGAAGACCGGGACGATCACCGGACCGCATGCGCTTCCGCATTCGCGAGCAACAACTCAGTGCAACCTCATCCGAGATTGTAGATGGCGTGGCGAAGTGGCGTCATCCCTGGGCTCAGGGTTCTGCTTCGCCCATCTCGCGTTATGCAATTTCCTCATCTGACAAAAACGAATGCCACGGATTGCGCCGTTTCATTCGCATCTGACTCGCCGCTTCGCGAATCGTTGGCGAACCTCGGTGCAAGCCCGTGGCAAGAGTCTGATCGAACTTATTACATCCACTATTTCGGCTGGGGAGCCGTTCGCAGATACGGTTTCAGCGTCTTGAATCCGGGAAATTTCTGCGCTGCTTCTTCGTTGGTCACCGCTGCTGTAAGGATCACGTCGTCGCCCGGCTTCCAGTTTGCCGGAGTCGCCACCTTGTGCTTCGCGGTAAGTTGCATGGAGTCGATCACGCGGAGTAGTTCGTCGAAGTTGCGCCCCGTCGTCATCGGGTAGCTAAGCTGAAGCTTGATTTTTTTGTCAGGACCAATCACGAAGACGGTGCGGACCGTGGCGTTGTCGGCGGGAGTGCGGCCTTCGCAGCTTTCTCCGGAATCGCCGGGCAACATGCCGTAGGCCTTTGCAACCTTAAGTTGCGGGTCTCCGATCATGGGATAGTTCACCTTCGCGCCCTGAGTCTCCTCGATGTCAGCCGCCCACTTCGCGTGGTTGCTTACGGGATCGACACTTAGGCCGAGTATCTTCACGTTCCTCTTGGCAAACTCCGGCTGCAGCTTCGCCATGGTGCCGAGCTCAGTCGTGCAGACAGGCGTGAAATCCTTGGGATGTGAAAACAGAATGGCCCAGCCGTCGCCAATCCACTCGTGAAAGTGGATTGTGCCCTGCGTGGTCTCGGCGGTGAAATCGGGAGCCGTATCGTTAATGCGCGGAATGTTATTTGTTTCACTTGCGGTAGCGGTAGTCATTCATATCTCCTTCGCAAAAAATTGAACGTTCGTAAGCCCGAAAAATTGGCCTTCCCTGCGCCCCAGTCTGAACAAGCGGATCAAAACGAAAACCCACCCGCTTTGCCGGGTGGGTCGGAAGAAGGCTGCTCAGTCCCTACCCACACGCCAGCGTCAGACAACAACAACCCGTGACGCCAGCGGCTAAAGGATGAGCCATATCGCCTAGGATAGGCGCGGTCATGCAGAGTGTCAAACGGGTTACGGAGCCCAAAAGAAATTGGGATCAGAACCTTTTCTGCGTCCTTGGCGGGGCAACAAGCATCGTTAGTGTACCGACCGCAACATGACGCAAGGAGACTTCAGTGCGCAAGGATCCACGACGATTCGCAATGACGCAGTGGGACGTTTTTTCTTCCAATCCGCTCGAGGGTAACTCGCTCGCCGTGTTTTCGGATGGGCGCGGCCTCACCGACTCGGAGATGCTGGCAATTGCGAAGGAGATGAATCTTTCCGAGACGACTTTTGTCCTTCCGCGCGATCCGGAGGTTGAGCGAGAGCGCGGAGTGCGGGTGCGTATCTTTACCGTTGAGGAGGAATTGCCGTTCGCTGGCCATCCGACCCTGGGAACTGCATTTTCCCTGCGCGGCAGCTCGAACGCAGAAAATGTGACGTTAGATCTGAATGTTGGAAAAGTACCGTTAAACTTTGAGCAAACTGACGGCCAACCGATTTTCGGAGAGATGACGCAGATCGATCCTGAGTTCGGCGTGCGACACACTCGCGAAGCCGTTGCCCAATCGACTGGGCTCAAGATCGAGGATTTTGATTCGTCCTTTCCCATCCAGACAGTTTCGACGGGAGTTCCCTTTACGGTCGTCCCGCTCCGTTCGCTGGCGGTCATTCAGGGACTGCGCATCGACGCTCGTCGCGCGGCTGAATATTTGGAGAAGACTGGCGGAAAATTTTTTTATTTCGTTTCACGAGAAACGGTCGATCCAGCGGCGGGCCTGCATGCCCGAATGATTTTCTACAACGGCGAAGACCCGGCCACCGGTTCGGCTGCGGGTTGTGCGGCCGCATGGATGGTGGCCCACGGCGTCACCCTGCCGGAGCAACGAGTCTTGATTGAGCAGGGCGTCGAGATGCGGCGTCCGAGCCGGATTTTCGTGCGTGCATCGCGCTGCGATAACCGTGTAGTTAACGTTCGCGTCGGAGGCAATGCAATTGAAGTTATCCGCGGTGAAGTTTTTCTCTAAGCCACATCGCGCAAAGTGCGGCAAAGATTGCCGTGCATTTACTCTTCACAAAATCAATAGCCAGAACGTCCCATTGTCATCGGCGCTACTTTACAGCGGCGCGCTTTTTTTCTAGCATCCAGTCGCTCTCAAAATACTTGTAAGAAAATTCCTGGGACTTTCTCTCGTCGTCACGGGAATACGGAAGGCTGATGAAACCCAAGCGCACGATCCTCTCTGTAGACGACAACGAGCAATCGCTTTCTCACCGCAAAATCGTTCTGGAAACCCGAGGATACCGTGTCGCAAGTTTCGCGCGCGGAGAAGAGGCGCTGGCGCGATTCCTGCAGGGAGGAGTGGACCTGGTGATCGCGGATATGGCCATGCCGGGATTGGATGGTCCTCAACTCATCGCCAAGATTAAGGACGTTTCTCCGCACACGCCAGCCATTCTGATCTCGAGCAAGGTGCGCATCTACGATCACGCATCGCAGGCGGACGTTTTCCTCACCAAGGGGATGTATGCGCCGGCCGATCTTCTGGAACGCATCCGGCTGCTGCTGGTTCGAAAGCGCGGACCGAAGCGATTGCACCATCCGCGGTTCCCGCAGATCGCGAGTCACGTCGGCGCCGCGTAAAGGTGGCGCGCACGGCCATTTTCAGGCAGACATAGGGGATCGAAACGCGCATCGCGCGCCCGTTCCACTCCGTCCGATTCGTGTAAGATTCTTGTACGCATGGGCGGAGCATTCATCGAAGCAAACAACCTGCGCAAGACCTATCATGTGGGCAAAATTGAGGTCGAAGCCCTGCGCGGGATCTCATTCAGCGTCCAAAAAGGTGAATTTGTAAGCGTGGTCGGCCCCTCGGGCAGCGGGAAGTCGACCCTTTTTTACCTTCTTGGCGGCCTTACTCGCGCTGACGGCGGCAGCGTCGTGCTCGACGGCGACGACCTCGCTTCCCTTTCCGACGCGGAACGCACCCGGATGCGCAAGCGCAAGATCGGATTCGTCTTTCAGAAATTCAACTTGCTTCCTACGCTGGATGCTCGCTCGAACATCTTGATGGCGAAAGAGATTTCGGGAAACGGCGATCGCGATCCGGCTTATTTCGATCGCATCACGGAACTTCTCGGCATCAGCAAGCGGCTCATGCACAGGCCGTCTGAGTTGTCGGGCGGAGAGCAGCAGCGCGTGGCGCTGGCGCGGGCACTCATCAACAAGCCCACCATCGTGCTTGCTGACGAACCAACCGGTAACCTGGACTCCAAGAATTCTGACGTAGTGCTTGGCATGTTGCGCCGCTCTAAAGAGGAACTGGGACAAACCGTATTGATGATTACCCACAACCCCGAGGCGGCGAGATTCGGCGATCGGATCATCCATATGCGTGATGGACAAATCGTGAAGCCCGAAGAAGATCCGCAGTGGACGGGCCACTGACTCACCCTGTGCGGCGGACTTTCAGCGCAAAACCAAAAGCTTCAACCACAAAGGACACGAAGTGCCACGAAAGGAACCCTTTTTGGATACTTGTGGATCAGGGTGGCAGATGGCGACCGTCCGCTCGCTTGGGTTCGCTCCGCCCAGACCAATTCCGGTGGTATTCTTAACACTCCTATCCCTGCCACGAGGCTGTAATTTTCATGTCCGATCGAGTCATTCCTAACCCACAAACTCCAGAAACCCAACCTGCAGAGAACACCGAGTCGTTCGGAGACATCCTCTCCCAGTTCCAGAAACGTCAAGCGCCCAGGCCCGATGGCAGCCGGCAAATAGAAGCCACCGTCATTGCGGTAACGGCTGAATCTGTCTTCTTCGATATCGGGTTCAAGTCCGAAGGAATTCTGCCGCTTACGGCCCTTCAGGGAGAGACCCTCAAGCCGGGCGACAAGGCGGTCGTGTCGGTGAAAGGGCGCGACCTTGACGGTTATTACGAGCTTTCCCGCTTCAAAGTCGAACGTCCGATGGACTGGAGCGCGCTGGAGAAGGCTTTTGCAGACAAGAGTTCTGTGCTCGGCACGGTTACCGCAGTAGTGAAGGGCGGATTCAGTGTCGATGTTGGAGTACGTGCGTTCATGCCAGCTTCGCGAGGTGGGGTGCGTGAGGCCGCCGAGATGGAAAAGCTGGTTGGCCAGGAGATCCGCTGCCGAATCATCAAGCTCGATGTCGCAGAGGAAGATGTCGTTGTCGATCGTCGCGTAGTGGCTGAGGAAGAAGAGCGATCCGCGAAAGACCGTCTGTATGGACAGATCAAGGTTGGCGACACGGTCGGCGGTACGGTGCGCAGCCTGACGGACTACGGCGCTTTCGTGGATCTGGGCGGAGTCGATGCGCTCTTGCACGTCAGCGACATTGCATGGGGACGCGTGAACAAGCCCGCAGATGTGCTTTCGGTCGGGCAGCAGATCGACGTCAGGGTGTTGAAGTTAAACAGCGAAGGCGACAAACGCCGCATTTCGGTCGGGCTGAAGCAGCTACAACCTCATCCCTGGGAGGCCGTGGCCGGCAAGTATAAGGCGGGCGATCGCGTGCGCGGCACCGTGACACGCCTGATGGATTTCGGAGCGTTCGTGGAACTGGAGCCCGGCATCGAGGGATTGATCCACATTTCGGAGATGTCGTGGTCGAAAGGGAAGATCCGAAAAGCCAGCGACGTCGTGAAGCCAGGAGAGACCGTCGAAGCTGTCATCCTGCAAGTGAATGCTGCCGAGCATCGAATCTCGCTGGGTCTCAAGCAGGCGCTGGGTGATCCATGGGCCGATGTGCCGCAACGCTTCCCCATTGGCTCAGAGGTCGAAGGGCCAGTGACAAGCCTGACCAAGTTCGGTGCTTTCGTGCAGCTTTCCGAGGGAATCGAAGGCATGATCCACGTCAGCGAGATCAGCGCGGAGAAGCGGATCAACATGCCGGCTGACGTCCTTCGTGTCGGACAGGTCGTCAAGGCCCTCATACTAGGGATCGATTCGGAAAAACGGCAGATGAAGTTGAGCATGAAGCAACTCGTGCCCACCAGCATCGATGAGTACGTCACGGAGCACAATGAAGGGGACGTCGTCACCGGGCGTTTAGTGGACGAATCGACCAGCCAGGCCCGGGTTGAACTCGGCGAAGGCATCTTCGCGACGTGCAAGATGAAGGCGGCAGCCCCGGTGAGCGAAGCTCCTAAAGAAATGAAGGCGGATCTTTCGTCGCTCAGTTCGATGTTGCAGACGCGATGGAAAACCGGGAGCGGCGGGCCTGCGAAGCCGGAACCAGCGCGTGCCGGACAGATTCGCAGCTTTCGGATCACGCAACTGGATCGAGCGGCAAAGAAAATTGTCGTAGAGCTGACATAACATCCGGAGCTGTCCATTCCCGGTCACGGCGTTCCATCAGTGGACGTGACCCTTCTGCATTAAGACCGACAAGACTCCATCTTCTCCTTTGTTGCAACCCACTTTCCCGCCTGAAGTTTGGTCCGACACTTGCGAGCGCTCTCTGGTTCAGCAAGGTTTCCCCACAATAAATATAAGACGCGCGACGCACATCGGAGCCCGATATGAACACTCTCGTTCAGGACCTGCGATACGGCTTGCGGCAATTGATCAAGAACCCTGGATTTACCACAATCGCCGTAGTCACACTTGCGCTCGGCATCGGCATCAACGCAACGATGTTCAGCATGGTGAGCGCAATTCTGTTGCGCCGCCCCCCTGGGCACGATCCAGACCGCGTGGCGGTGGTATCGACCATCAATCCCTCCTCGGGCTTCCAAGCTGACAACAGCCAGGTCTCGGTGCCGAATTACCTGGCATGGCGCGAATCCAATCACGTTTTCTCGGAGGTGGCCGCCGCCGATGAATACCGTAACGTCAGCCTGACCGAAAAACGCGAGTCAGAATCGGTTCGTTCCGCGGCAGTCTCCGCCAATTACTTCAACGTGCTGCGTGTCACTGCGCAACTCGGGCGCACATTCAGCACTGGCGAAGACGAAAGCGGTCAAGACCACGTCGCGATTCTTGGCCACGAACTGTGGGACCGGCGTTTCGGCTCTGACCCTTCGATCGTGGGCCGAACGATCCGCATGAACCGCGAAAACTACACCGTCATCGGTGTGATGCCAGCAAGCTTTCGCTTGCTCGGCTTCATGCCGGAGCTCTGGACGCCGCTCGTACTCACCCCGTCCGATCAAACAGCGGCCGCCCATCGGAATCGATCCCTGTACCTGTTCGCCCGCATGAAACCGGGCGTGACGGTGGAGCAGGCACGCGCCGAATTCGTCACATTGGCGCACCAGAGCGAAGTCAGTTTCCCCGATTCCGAGAAAGGCTGGGGAGCGACAGTACGTACTCTGCCCGATTTCCTGATCTATGGCTTCGGCATTCGCAGCGGACTCGCAGTCATCATGACCACGGTAGGTTTCGTATTGATGATCGCCTGCGCTAACGTTTCCGGGCTTTTGTTAGCGCGCTCGGCCGCGCGACGAAAGGAATTGGCCATTCGCTTCTCCCTCGGTGCCGGTCGCCTGCGCATTGTCCGCCAGTTGCTGACCGAAGGCATGGTGATAGCGCTATTGGGAGGGGGATTGGGGCTACTGTTCGCGTACAAGGGCATCGATGTCATGCGCGCTAGTCTGAGTTTCGATGCTTTCAAAGAGGTCGGCCTCAAACTTGATTCAAATGTCTTGGTGTTCGCTACAGTCGTCTCCATCGCTTGCGCATTGCTGTGTGCGCTTGCGCCGGCATTGAGAGCCTCACGTACTGACGTCACGACCGGCCTGAAGGACGAAAGCCGCACCGCCACGGCGGGGCGTTCCCACAGTCGTCTGCGAACAGTCCTGGTCACAGGTGAAATCGCGTTCGCTTTGTTCCTGCTGATAGGCACTGGACTACTGTTTGTCTCAATTTTTCGCATTCAACACCAAAATCTGGGATTTCAGACGGAGAACCTGCTGACTGCCGGTATCACGCTGGATGATGCGCGTTACAAAGACGCAGAACATCGCGAGGCCTTCGTTCGCGAATTGCTGCCGCAATTGCAGCAAATGCCGGGGGCAGAGTTCGCCGCCATCACCTCGGATTTGCCGGCTTCCGGAGCGGCCAGCGTGACCATTCGAATACAAGGCCAGCCGGACTTGCCCGCAGGACAGGTTCTCACCGCACTCGACACTGTGGTTACTCCGGATTATTTCCGCACAGCAGGAATCTCCATCTTGCGGGGCAGGCCGTTCTCCGAACAGGACAGCACGACGGCGCCGCGTGTCCTCGTGGTCAACCAGAAGTTTGTGGATCGTTACCTTCAAGGCGGGGACGCGGTAGAAAAACATGTTCAGCTTGAGGTGAGCGGAGCCCCGGCGGGATGGAGCCAGATCATCGGGGTCGTTCACAACCTAAAGACCTATTCGCAAACGGCCGCGGAAGACCCTGCTGTTTACGAGCCATTTCACCAGCGACCCGTCGGCTCATTTTCTTTGATGGTGCGCACAAAAGCCGATCCGGACAACCTCACTTCGGACGTGCGTACGGTCGTATCCAAGATCGACGCGGAGTTGCCACTGGCGCTCTTGAGCAGCATGAGAGTGGTCATCGACCAGCAGAGTGTAGGGGATGCCTTTTTCTCCCGTGCACTAGGAAGTTTCGCGCTCATGGCGCTGGTACTGGCGGCGATCGGCATCTACGGCCTTATCGCTTACAACGTCGGGCAGCGAACCCATGAAATCGGGATCCGCATGGCAATGGGGGCAAGGAGTCAGGATGTGCTGCGAATGATTGTTCGGGAGGGAATGATGATGACGGTGATCGGAGCGGCGATCGGGCTTGCGATCTCACTTCCGCTTCCCAGAATTTTCGGTTCCATTTTCTTTAATCTGAACGCCAGCGAGCCGCGACTTTACTTCGTGGTGCCCATCACGATTGTGACTGTTGCGATCCTCGCAACCTACATTCCGGCCCGACGGGCGGCACGAGTGGATCCCATGAATGCATTGCGCCAAGAATAGGCCGCCACTGTTTTTTTCGGAAGTCGACCCAGGCGCTGACCTGGCGTCGTACTCTCCCGAACACGCCTCACTTCGCGGCGGATGGTACAATATTTTCTGCCGAGCGGGAGTAACTCAGTGGTAGAGTGCGACCTTGCCAAGGTCGAAGTCGCGGGTTCAAATCCCGTCTCCCGCTCCAGAGTTTCAGTTTGCTCGTGCTCCGCAACATGGACATCTTCCGTTACGGAACGCTGCGGTATTAGCAGGGCGCGGTACCCAAGTGGTAAGGGAGAGGTCTGCAAAACCTTTATGCGTCGGTTCGATTCCGACCCGCGCCTCCAACCTTAAGCCCTTGCAGGGGCTGTCCTTCCAAACATCGATTTCAGGTTGCTAAAGCCTTGGCCTCGACGCACGGCCATAGGGATCTTCCATCCGACCTCGGCGACGTAGTCAGACTTCATCGCGCACAATCGTTCCCACAAGGTGAGTGAGCTCCACTTGATCGCGTCCTCACAGATGACGAAATCAGTCAGCTGTTCCGATTCCAGCAAGAGTAGCTCATAACATTCTTTTGCGGCCTCAAACTGTACGCGGAGTTTGTCCTATGGAGAATACGGACCGGCAAGGCAGGAGCCGTTACGAATGGCGGAGTGGCCGGGGAAAATTTGAAAGACGCGAGATCTACTTCCGAGAGAGCTAGCTCTTGGTTTTCCGTTTCCTCAGTTTCGGCTTCTTACGTTGTTTGGCCAACACTTCCTCAGCGACCTTGCCCTCCAGCACGTACGGAGGCATTAGCGCGGCATCCTCGGCGGTCACTTGCAGATACTTCGGACGCCGAGTGGTCTTTTTCAAAGACATGCCTATAGCTTCGCGCATATCAGCAAAATTGTCGGTACGTTTCGGTACGGCCCGGGAAAAAATCGGCTAAGCACGATAAATGCCACTAAGTGCGATATCGCACATATATGTGCTTATTTCTTACTATTGCAATATTGTTCCCGGTGGCTACACTCTTCGCAGTCGGACTTCTCTCGCTTTGCAGGTGAAGCCGTGGCGGCTCCTCTGAAACCTTCAAAAACTTGCTGGATTTGCGGAACGAATGTTTCGCTTGAAGAATGCAAAGTAGATGAACACGGCTTGCCTGTTCATGAAAACTGCTATGTCGTAGTTCTGGCGATTGTGAACGCGCAGCAGCCCTCCCCACGAAAAAGACCTCGCACTTAGAGGCTGAGCAATCCGCAAAAGACCCCGGCTTTCGTCGGGGTTTTTTACTGCTCTCTCAGAACCTGCGGGAAGAGCCTGGAAGAAAGCTAACGTGCGCATATCGGTGCGGCTGCGGACCGACAAACCCCTCCCCCGCACTTAGCCTTGAGTTTGTCCCGACTTGGCGACAGAGGCAAGTCCCAGGTTGGGTTGAAAGCCCCGGCGGTATGGCCGGGGTTTTTTATTGCGGCAGATCGTGGGCCGCTCGACTGTCAAAACAACGGACTCGCGCGGTCCTACTGTCACCGCCTGCTACCAAGGTCAACGAGCCCACTGTCTTTTCTTATTCAGGCCTGCTAAAAACGGCCGTTGCTACAACCTTCGATCTATCCGTTGACGCTGGCAGGTCACTCCGAACGGGCCTGGACTGCGCGGCCGAGTTCATCTCTTCTCTGGTTTTGATAAGTTCGGCGATCGACGGTTTTTCATGGACGGATTTGCGACCTTCGAACGACTCATCGAGTACGTAGTTAGCGATGTCCAGGCATTCGCTGTCGTTGAGTTCTTGCAGCTTCGCCGGGATCAAAGCAGCGGCATACTCGCGAGCGGCCTGAGGAAAACGCCCTTGCCGCGCACGTATCAGCGCAAGCTGACAATGAGCGGCGCTGTCGTCTGATTTAAGGCGGATGGCCGATTCATAGGCCTTGGCGGCATCGGCGTATTTGCCCAGATTACGCAGTTCATTCGCCATCCATTGATTGGCAAACATCTGCGAATATCCGCGTTCGAGATCAGATCCGCTAAGCTTGGCGACTTTGTTGTATTCATCGAGAGCGGATGCGGCCTTGCCTTCATGAACCAGAGCGTGCGCCAACTTAAGATGAGCCTCCACGTACGTGGACCGGAGGTCAGCAGCCGATTTGTATTGTTTAATCGCGTCTGTCCAATCCCCTTTTTTCTCCAGTAAGGTTCCGAGTTGTAGCAGGGCGAACGGCAGGGAATCTGAATTCTGGTTTCCGTCGACGGCGCTCTTGATCTGGGCGATCCCTGCATCCAGGTCCTTCGATTGCGCCAATTCCAGCCCCTCGTTAACCAGTATCAGGACATCGCGGGGAGCGAACTTCTGTGCCTCTTTATATTCGTTCATCGCTTCATCGTGCTTCTGCATGTGAGATAGGGCCAGACTCTTTTTCACATGGACAATCGCCCGATTCCCATCTTCAGACTCCGTCGCGAGAAATTTTTCGTACGCCGTCAACGCGTCGGCCGGGTTCCCGGTATCGTCCAGGGCCTCACCGAGCCCGAGAAGCGCCTGCCGGTAGCCTTTGTTCGCTAACTCCCGATAAATTTCGATAGCCTGTTCCCGATCGCCCTTCAGATAGTGGGCCTGGGCCAGGTGGTATCGCACTTCCTGGGAGCTTCGATCACTTGTCCACACTTCGTGGTAACACTCGATGGCTTCTTGATAGCGACGGTTGGCAGCGAATCCCATGCAGAGGTTCAGCTTCAAACGCACGTCGGCTGGCTTCAGGCTATGTGCCCGGCTGAGTTGGGCCAGACCCTGATCAATCTGTCCATCCTTCAGCAGCGCAACGCCTGCGAGAGTCGGGTCCTCGGCGGCCACGATTTTCTGCGCCAAATCCTTGCTGGCCTGCTTCAAGCCTTCGGCCGTGATCGGTCTGGGATTGGACTCCCATGGACCTGCATCCGAGGCGCGCGCAACCAGAGTGAACGTGTCACCGCTGACGATGACGTCTCCAGAGACCAGTGTTTCGGTATGAAGCAGTGCGCGCAGAACTGAGAGCACGCGCTCGTATGAGACGCCCTTGATTTCGACCGTGATGCGCGGAGGCTCCTGTACGCGCCAAAAGTCTGGAACCAGAATGTTGCGCAAATCGGGCAGGCCCGTATCCGACGACCTCAGGCCTGTGTCCTGCTTGTCCTGCTCGATTCCATTGCGGATTGACTTCAAGCCGTCCTGCACAGCGTCGGCAACGATCTCGCCCGTGAACGGCAGGTCACTCTTAGGCAACTGGAATGGGGCAATCATGGTGACGGGAGTTCGTGCATCCCAGAGCGCGTAAGAAGCCATGATCACCAGGGCGAAGTACAAGGGGTAGGACTTCAACAACTCCCAAGAGCGCACGGACAACTTGCGAGCACCCGACAGAGACTTCAGGAAACCATTGCGGATGAGCCCTTTAGAGTTGTTTTCAACCATGACGAAACTCCTTATGCTGCGGTGCATTCTGCTTCCAGTTTGAGTTAGTCGCAATAGACGGCCACATAATCGGAGCATAACTATGTCTTAATAGCCAATTGATTGAGCGACAGGGCTTTAGCATCGAAAAGCAGATGTCATCGTCATCGCTCGCGTGGTAAGCTAGATCGCAAATTTGGGGTCCCGGCAGTCTATGCCCCTCGAAGGTCGAAACTTACCTCAGTACCGGTTTGGCCCGTTTGAAGTTTGCTCAGAAACGGGCGAACTGCGGAAAAACCACCGCAGAATCCACCTGCAACGCAAACCCTTCGAGATCCTGGCTGCCCTCCTGGAACAATCGGGCAAGTTGGTCAGCCGCGAAAGCCTGCATCAGCGGCTGTGGCCTGAAGATACATTTGTGGATTTCGACAATGGGCTGAACACTGCGTTGAGCAAGTTACGCGAAGCCCTGGGAGATACCGCCGAACGACCACGTTACATTGAAACGTTTGAGCGCCGTGGGTACCGTTTCGTGGCCCAGGTAGAACAACTGGCAACGGGACCTGCAAGCCAACTCCGCGAACTAGAAGTTCAGAAAAAGCGCCTGGCCCCTGACGTCGTCCTGTTCGAAATGGCCGGAAAGGTTGTGTATGGGCCCGAATGCTGTCAAATCGAATGGCTCACCGCCGGACTGCTGGAAGAAGGGGAGAAAAAGATCATTTTTGATATTTCGGGCGTTCATCATCTCGACAGCAGCGGCGTGGGTATCATCCTCATGTGTTCCGCAAAGGTGAAGGAAGCAGGAGGCGAACTACGCATTGCTGGCGCCGAAGGACACGTCCAGACCGTCTTGAAAATTACCGGAGTGGATAAAATCCTGGCCCTATACCCAAGCCGGGCCGAAGCGCTCGAAGGATTCGGGGATCGAGCCGCATAAAGCCTTCCTTCCACAACTGACGTCTGCTGACGCGGTGGCAGCGCGCAAAGATTTCTGGCATCCGTTCTGAGCCAAACCTGCCCTGACTTTTCGCATTACAGGATGGGAATCGTTGCGCCGAGAGGTCAACGAAGGAGGACGGCAATGAGAATCTCGAATGCTGTGAACAGTCTGACTTCGGTGGAGCCCCTGGAATCGTTGGCGAAGCCAACTTGCTCCGAAACGCCGCTCGAAACGAGTGCGCCTGAAGATTCGCAGGCGGCGCCCGGGGACAGCGTACTGTCATCTCCCAAACTTCCAGCAAGCCCGGCGGATGACCCTCTATCCAAGGCATTCCTGCTGCAGAGACTGGATGCAGCCGCCAACTCCTCCAGTTCGGCGCTGTCCACATCAATGGAAGGCAAAGTTGACGGTGGAGTTAAAACCGCCCTCACGGTCGGTGGCAGCGCAAACGACGAAACCCCGGGTGACCAGGAAAGCCTGCTTACCGCACGGTTGGCGCAAGAACTCAAGAACGCAGGAATATCTCTCCAGCCAGATGATCTGAGAAACCTGATCGATGCAATCACTCAGAGAGGGCAAGGCGCCACAGCATTGGCGTTCATGCTCACAAAATCCATTGCGGAGACTGAGTTCCAACCATCAGACACGAGACCTACTACCTCTGGGGATCCGACTCAACCACCCAGCGATGGAAATACCGTCCCGTCTGGATCACAACTTCAGATCAGTCAGAAACGAATAGATCAGTTCATGGCATTGCTATCGTCAGAAAGCGATTCGAGCTCCCAGCTGTCCGAATTGTTCCTGAATCAACTGAAGAAGAAATAGGAATGTTGTAACGATCGGACTGCGGCTGGTCTCTGCCTCAGGCGGGCTGAGATTGGACTGACGACGGGCACGTTGGTGATCTTTCGAGCTTGTCACCGCCCGGTCCGTGCCCGGCCGTCAGCCTCTTGAAACTACTCCTGACCGCTTCCGGCAGAAATAGCCCGAACGTGATGAATCCAGCACTCCGGTGCTATTGAGGTTCAATCCACGGCCCATGAAAGCTCACCGTCCGGACCGTGCTATCCTTCGCGTTGCCCGTTTCGTAAACGTTTACAGTCGGGGCTTCCGGCGCCGGCGGACTCAATTGTCGCGGGTGCGGTTGTCCATGAATTTGTCGCCCGCATTTGCTGGCGTAGCGAAGGAGGATTGATGCGCTGTCGTGGTGTCTTGTCCGGATTTCTTCTGCTGCCTGCTCTCCTCATATCTTCAGTCTCGCAGGACGCAACCCCCGCATATCGGAATGTGAAATTGTCGGTAGAAGAACGCGCCACCGATCTTCTGAAAAGGATGACGCTGGAAGAGAAGGTCAATCAGCTCGCCGGCGGCCGGCGCCGGATGCAGAATTCGCCCGAGGGCGACAGCGAGATGAAGGAAGCATTCGCCGACCTGAGCAAGTTGTATCGCGAGGACGCGCAGTTCAGCGCACACGATGCTGCAGTCGCGCGCAACAAGGCTCAGCGCTTTCTGGTGGAAAAGACTCGGCTCGGCATCCCGGCTATTTTTCAGGGTGAGGCGCTGCACGGATTCATGGCTTACGGGAGCACGAGTTTCCCTCAGGTATTGGGACTGGCCAGCACGTGGGACCCGGAACTGGTGCAACAGGCCTTCACCGCCGCCGCGGACGAGATGTCGTCGGCTGGAGTGAGTCAGGCATTCACGCCGGTTCTCGATCTATCGCGAGATCCCCGTTGGGGCAGGACCGAGGAAACGTACGGCGAAGACCCCTACCTGGTGTCGCGCATGGGAGTCGCGGCGATTAGCGGAATGCAGGGACCTACATGGATGATCGACCGTCATCATGTGATGGCGACCATGAAACACTTCGCTGCGCACGGGCAGCCGGAGAGCGGCACGAATGCCGCTCCGGCAAATTTTTCGGAGCGCGAATTGCGCGAAACCTTTCTTGTCCCATTCGAGGCAGCAGTGAAACAGGCGCACGTTGGCAGCGCCATGGCCTCCTACAACGAGATCGACGGCATTCCGGCGCACATCAATCACTGGTTGCTGGATCGGGTTCTGCGGCAGGAGTGGGGATTCAATGGATATGTCATGTCCGACGGCGGCGGGCTGCAGATGCTGGTCGAAACTCACCACGTCGCCGCCGACTTCGCCGAAGCTGCGCGCAAGGCCCTTGCAGCGGGTATTGATTTCGATCTGTCTGATGGCGCTGTCTACGCAACTCTGATCGAACAGGTACGCGACGACAAAATTCCCGAGGCTGAGCTCGATCAGTCAGTCAGGCGTGTTCTGGAAGCAAAATTCCGCCTTGGACTTTTCGAAACTCCTTATGTTGATCCGGATTATGCGCAGAAGATAACGAACAGCCGCGAGCATCAGCAGCTCGCACTGAAGGTTGCGCAAGAATCGATCGTCCTGCTAAAGAATGATAAGAACCTTTTGCCGCTCGATCTGCAGAAATTGAAGACGATCGCGGTGATCGGGCCTAACGCGGCCGACGTCCATCTCGGCGGTTACAGCCGCGATCCCGGGCCGGGCAATCAGGTCAGCATTCTCGACGGTATCCGCAAGCGGGCCGGGCAGGCCAAAGTTGTTTACTCCGAAGGCTGCAAGATCACCACCGGCAAACAGGGTTGGTCCGCGTGGTACGAAAACAAGGTGGAACTGCCCGATCCGAAGGCCGACGCGGAGAGTATTCGCGCTGCTGTTCTTGCGGCGCGCAAGGCCGACGTCGCGATTGTCGTGGTTGGCGAGAACGAGAGCACAAATCGTGAAGCATGGTCGGAGCAGCACCTCGGCGACCGCGATTCCCTCGACCTCATCGGTTCACAGGGCGCGTTGGTAAAAGCGATCGTTGAGACCGGCACGCCGACCGTCGTGTTCCTGATCAACGGCAGGCCGCTTTCGGTCAACTTCGAAAAAGAGCACGCCGGCGCGATTCTTGAAGGATGGTATCTAGGTGAACGGGGAGGGACAGCTGCCGCGAACGTTCTGTTTGGCGACGTGAACCCGGGCGGCAAATTGCCTATCAGCTTCCCGAAGTCGGTGGGGCAACTCCCTGATTATTACGATCACAAACCGTCGCGCAATCGGAGCTACCTTCTGAATGGTCGCGAGCCGATCTTCCCGTTTGGCTTCGGACTCAGCTACACGCAATTCAAATTTGAAAACGTACGCGTTGAGCCCAAAAGCATTCGACCCGACGGCGAAGCGAAAGTTTCGGTCGACATCACGAACACCGGTAATCGCGCGGGAGATGAAGTCGCGCAGCTTTACATTCATCAGCGAGTCGCGTCCCGCACACGTCCTGTGAAGCAACTGCGCGGCTTCAAGCGTTTCAAACTGGAAGCTGGACAGAAGGTCACAGCAGAATTCCACGTCACGCCCGACGATCTGTCACTGATCGATGTGAATATGAACAAGGTTGTCGAACCGGGAGTGTTCGACCTGATGGTCGGACCGAATTCGGTGGAAACATCGCATGTGCCGCTGGAAGTTACGAACCCGTAGTCGCCTTTGAGACGGCGGCGAGGCGCGATGTTCCGCCGCTACATGGAGAAGGGAATATTCATGAAAGAAAGAAAAAGCTTGCGGTTCCTTGCTCTCGGACTCTGCCTTTGCCTGTTGAGCGCCTGCGCCCTTGCGCAGTGGACCCCGATGAACCCGGTCAAAAGTGTTCAACAGACATCGGACGGTGCCGTCATCACGATGGGATCTGGCACCTTGAAACTGCAGGTCTGCTCCGACTCAATGGTGCACGTGCTTTATTCGCCCACGGCTTCCTTTCCCAAACGCACCGATCTCGTTGTGACCAAGGAGAACTGGCCGGGGACAAAATTCACGATGCAGTCGAGCGACGATGCAATCACGCTCACTACTTCCCTGCTGAAGCTCACCGTCACGCGCAAAGATGGGGCGATAGCCTACGCCGAAGCAAATGGCACTGCGCTGGTTCAAGAAGCATCCCGCCGCATGACTCCGGTGAAGGTCAATGGCGAAGATACTTTCCGGGCAGAGTCGTTCGTGAACATCTACGGCTCGCGTGAAGCCTTGTACGGTCTGGGGCAGCATCAAGCTGGAGTCTGGAACTATCGCGGCGAGTCCGTCGACATTTCGCAGGACAACACCAACATCGCTGTTCCCCTGATGCTGTCGAGCAAAGGTTACGGCATTTTCTGGAATAACACCTCCCGCAGCCGCTTCAACAATCGCTTCGCCAACTATCTCTACATCAGTTCAGACGTCGCCGACGTGATCGATTACTACTTCTTTTATGGCCCTGACTTCGACAAGATCATCGCGAGCTATCGAGAGCTGACCGGACAGGCGCCGCTCTTCGGCAAATGGGCATATGGATTCTGGCAATGCAAGAACAGATACAAATCGCAGGAAGAAATACTTGGGGTGGCGAAAAGATATCGGGACCTGCACATCCCCGTCGACGACATCGTGCAGGACTGGTTCTGGTGGAACCGCAAAGGTGAGTTCGTCTTCAACAAGAACTATCCCGATCCGAAGGTGATGATCGATCAACTGCACAGCGAGAACTTCCATCTCATGATTTCCATCTGGCCCTTCTTCGAGCCGGGGTCAACGAACTACGACTACATGCAGAGCAAGGGATGGTTTGTGGACAAATTCAAATACGCGAAGCCTCCCTTCCACACCGATGGGATGGCCGTGTATGACGCCACCAGTCCGGAGGCGCGAAAGTTCTATTGGGATCAGGTGAACAAGGGACTCTTCAGCATCGGAGCGGACGCCTGGTGGATGGACACCACCGAGCCCGAGACTGAAGGGCAGGAAGAAAACATTCTTCTGGGACACAAGGTGGCAGCGGGAAGCGGCGATCGCGTTTTGAACGCTTATCCGCTGCTCGATACGCAGGCGGTTTACCAGGGACAGCGGAGTGCCTCCGACAAGAAGCGGGTGTTCATCTTGTCCCGCTCGGCTTTTGCGGGTTCGCAGCGCAATGCGGTGACAGCGTGGTCAGGAGATATCAACTCAGATTGGTTCAGCTTCCGGCGTCAGATTCCGGCCGGACTGAACTTCTCGCTTTCTGGCGTTCCCTACTGGACGACTGACATCGGAGGATTCGTCTTCGGCAGTCCGACGGATCCGGGATTTCGCGAACTGTTCATTCGATGGTTCCAGTACGCCACATTCAATCCAATCCTGCGCGTTCACGGCACACGCAATCCCGACGAGAATGAGCTCTGGTCGTATGGTCCCGACGCGCAAAACATTCTTGTGAATTTCGATCGCTTGCGTTACCGGCTTCTGCCCTACATCTATTCGTTGGCTTGGAGGACGACCAGCGAGAGTTACACGCCGATGCGGCCTCTGGTGATGGATTTCCGCAACGATTCACGCGCAGAGAATATCGGCGACCAGTTCATGTACGGACCTGCCTTCCTCGTGAATCCGGTCACTGAGCCAGACGCTGCGACTCGACAACTCTACCTGCCGGCATCCACTTGGTATGACTTCTGGACGGGAAGCAAGACCGCAGGCGGGCAGATGATCAATGCCATCGCGCCTCTCGATCGTCTTCCTCTCTATGTGCGCGCCGGATCGATCGTGCCGCTCGGCCCTGAGCAGGAATGGTCTACGGAGAAAGCCGCCGATCCGATCGAACTGAGGATCTACGGCGGAGCCGACGGAGACTTCTCCCTCTACGAAGATGAGAACGATGGGTACAACTACGAGAAAGGGGCGTACTCGACGATTCCGATTCACTGGGACGACAGCGCTCATACCCTCACCATCGGCGGTCGCAAGGGACAGTTCCCGGGAATGCTCGAGCATCGCAATTTCCATGTGGTGTTCGTTCGCGAGAACCACGGCGTTGGCGAAAGCCCTTCGGATCAAGCTGACAAAATCGTGGAATACTCTGGCCAGCCGATCACCGTCAGCCGGTAGAAATTCGTAAGCAAAATCGCTCTTGACAAGGCGTCCACTCTAGCCGCAATATGTCGCTAGACGACATGTCGCCTAAAGCCATAACAAACGATTCGCCACTGACAGAGCCCGTTCTGCTCATTCTTTTGAGCCTCGCGGAAGAGCCGCGACACGGGTACTCCATCCTTAAAGATGTAGAGCGAATCAGCAACGGTCGGGTCGTGATGAGCACAGGCACTCTCTATGGAGCGCTCCGACGCCTTCTGGACGATGACTGGATCGAGCGATTCGATGAAAAGGAAAGCTCCCGAGGCCGGCAAGCCTACCGACTGACGGCGGATGGAAAACGCAATTTGCGGTTCGAGGTTGAGCGAATGAAACACCTCACAAAACTGGCCGCGCTGCGGGTAGCCACCTCGGAGAGGTGAATTATGTTTGCCGTATACGAGCTTTTGCTGCGGCTTTATCCTGCGGAACACCGGCAACGGTTCGCCGCCGAAATGTGTGATGTTTTTGAAGCTGCGCGAGCGGATGTCAGAAGCAGCGCTGGCATTGCGCGCGGCGTGTTCTACGTTCGTGAAATTGCAGGACTCACCAAAGGCGCGCTCCGCGAACATCTGCGGAGGCTATTTCCCAAGCATGCGCACTTATCGTTCTCTCCAAGGAGGTTGACCATGCGACGCGAATTTCGTTTCCCCAAAGCAACGGCTGTACTAATGATGATCATTCTTGCCGGAATCATCCTGGCCCTCGAGAAAGCAAGGGTTATTCAGGCATCGTTCTCCAACGGAAATCCGCCGGTTGTGCCGATGGAAGCGGCACACCTCACCTTCTTTCCGACGCTCGCGCTTCTGCTGGCGATTTTCTACGCCGGGGGACTTGTCGGTTGGTCCATTCTTTTCGCACTCCGGCGTTCCGGCGTGCATCGACTCGATGCACTGGGTGGGGCGCAGAAGTAAGGGGCTCGCGTGAGGGTTAGGCTTGTTCTGTCGTTCACGTGCCTGTAAACTCAGCACCGCCGCTGAGCACTTCACAACCCTATGCACTTTCTTCGATCTTGCCTTTTCGCTTTCTTATTGACGTCAGCCTCTCTTCTTCAAGCGCAAGCCACCAAGCTTTCGACAGATGTCTCCGAGTATGTAAGGAAGGAGATGCAGGCTCAGCACATTCCCGGCTTGTCACTGCTGGTTGCGAAGGATGGCAAAGTAATTCAAGCCGAGGGCTTCGGTCATTCGAACGTTGAGCTACAAGTGTCGGCGAAACCTGAGACGATCTATCAATCCGGCTCCGTGGGCAAACAGTTCACGGCAACCGCGGTGATGATGCTGGTTGAAAGCGGCAAGGTCGGGCTCGATGATCCGCTGACCAAATACTTTCCTGAGGCTCCTCCGACCTGGAAGGAAGTGACCGTGCGCGAGTTGTTGAGTCACACCGGCGGATTCGGGGACTATCCAAAGGATTTTAATTTTCGCAAAGACTGGACAGAAGACGAAGAGATCAAACTGGTCGAGGGCGTACCTTTCGCTTATGCGCCCGGTACGAAGTGGGAGTACAGCAACCTCGGCTATCTGACTCTCGGCGTCTTGATTCACCGCGTTACCGGCGAGTTCTACGGCGACTATCTGCAAGAACGCATCTTTCGTCCGCTGGGCATGACTTCGACGCGCATCATCAACGAAGCCGACATCATTCCGAATCGAGCCGCCGGATACCGCCTTGTAAAGGGAGAATTGAAAAATCAGGAGTGGGTCGCTCCTGCCATCAACACAACGGCGGACGGTAGTCTGTATTTCTCGGTGCTGGACCTCGCGAAGTGGGACGCCGCGCAATACACAGAAAAGCTTCTCAAGCGATCGAGTTTCGAGTTGATGTGGACGCCGGTCAAGCAGAAAGATGGAAAGGTCAACGAAGGCGGGTACGGTTTCGGCTGGTTCATCGAAGAGAGGGACGGCCATCACTGCGTGCATCACGACGGGTCATGGCAGGGATTCGAAACCGCGATCGACCGCTACGTGAACGATCGATTGACGGTGATTGCATTGACCAATCTGGCTGGAACGAATCCGGGGAAGATCACGCGGCACGTTGCCGAAATGTACCTGGCGGACAAATAGCGCACCGTGCTCAGGCTGCGGTGTGGCTCATCCTTTGTCGCGCTTCCACCAACATCCGCATTCCGTACTTCGGTCGCAGGGTGATGAGTGGCTCCGGTTCGACGCGATGGCCCGGAGCCAATTTTAATTTCCACTTCTGCCCCAGGGTCGCGAGAAGCAGGGCTCCCTCCATCCACGCGAACGATTCGCCAATGCATTGGCGGAATCCCGCGCCGAATGGGAAGTAAGTGAATTTGGTGCGTCGCGCCTTGTTCTCCGCGGTAAAACGCTCCGGATCGAAACGCAGAGGATCGGGAAAGAAACGCGCGTCCCGATGGGTGATGAACTGGCTTATCAGCACAGTCGTTTTCGCGGGCAGCGAATACTCTCCTAACCGAAAGTCATTGCGTGCATATCGCCCCATCGCCCATGCCGGAGGATACAACCGCATCGATTCCGCAAACACCATCTCTACGTAGCGAAGACGTGGCACGTCGTCGAAGTCGGGTGTGCGGCCACTCAGTTCGCGATCGATCTCTTCATGAAATCGCCGTTCGCATTCCGGATTTTGTGAAAGCAGATACCACGTCCATGACAAGGCGTTGGCCACCGTTTCGTAGCCAGCGAGAAAGATTGTGATGACCTGATCACGCAGCGACTGTTCAGACGCAGCGGTCTGTTCGGGTGCAGCGGCCAGCATCATATCGAGGAGACTGCCGCCGTTATGCCCGTTCTTTCGGTGCGATTCGATCATGCGATAAACAACGGCGTCGATACGCTTTCGGGCTCGCACAAATGCGGCCAGGCCCGGCGGACGCACATGAACCATCCACTCCGCCGCGGGGAGCATGACAAGGAAGTTGTACAGGCCCATGATGCGGTTGATGGCATCGGCGAGTTCATCGACTTCATCGCGCAGATCGGTGGCAAAAAGAGTGCCTGCCACTACGTTGAGCGTGAGGTGCATCATGTCGATCGCGATGTCTCGCTGCTCGCCGTTCTTCCAACCGTCGCGCAGGCTGACGCCTTCCCGTACGATGGCATTCGCGTATTCCGGAATTCGTTGCCGATGAAATGCCGGCTGGGCAACTTGTCGCTGCAAGCGATGCTCGGCGCCCTCACTTGTGATCATCCCGCGGCCAAGCAGCATCTTGGTGCGTTGAACCGTGCGTTCTTTGATGAAGTTATCGTTTTGAACGACGAGAATTTCGCGAATGTAGTCGGGATGATTCAGGAAAACGATGTGATGCCAGCCGAGTTTGTAGTGGGCGATGTCGCCATATTCTTCGACCAGGTGCTGGAATAAAAAGATAGGGTTGGCGGGTCGAAACTTGCGGAAAGCAAACCACAGGAGATTTCGCTGGAATCCGGGTGGATAGTGGTAGTTGCCCGATGTGGACGATTTGCTCACATCGTTGCGGACAGCCGTTCCCATCTTGCTAGTGTAAACCG
Organism: uncultured Acidobacteriota bacterium; assembly: GCA_963820895.1. GTDB lineage: Bacteria > Acidobacteriota > Terriglobia > Terriglobales > Acidobacteriaceae > Sulfotelmatobacter. Next base: position 1,737,574 of record CAWGBW010000002.1, on the reverse strand, counting down.
CGCGGCGAGCTTGAACGATTAGGAGCTGGAACGACTTCGAAATCAATATTTCCTGGCACGAAAATTTCAATCATGGAATTGAGCTTGAATCCGTTGTGCGGGACTGACCTTCTACAACCTCATCGCGCTTTGCGCGACCCCGGACGAATGCGTCCCGGGCTACACGAATCGTTATGATGTTGGCTTTTCGCGCTTTTGCAATTGATCTAGCTGCGCTAGAACTTCTCCGCTGTGACTTGCCGGATTAACGCTGGTATAAACCTTTGCGATCTTCCCGTTTGGATCGATGACAAAGGTATGTCTGGAGGCGAATTTGACCACGCCCAGATTCGTGAGAGACCCGTAGGCCTCTGACACTTTGCGATCGGTATCGGCGAGCAGTTTGAAGTTCAGGCCTTCTTTTGCGCAGAATTTTTTGTGTGAGTCGATGTCGTCAACGCTCACCCCGAGAACCACGGAGTTTCGTTCCGCGAACTTCGGCTGATCAACCTGAAAATTGTGGGCCTCGCGCGTACAACCCGCGGTCTGGTCCTTAGGATAGAAATAAAGGACTAACCACTTGCCGCGGTAATCTTTCAGGCTGACCGTCGACCCTTCCTGCGAGGGCAGCGTGAAGTCCGGAGCGGCGGAGCCTTCGGCCGGAGTCACCGACCGAGACAGCAGGCGCGGAACCATCAGGATTGCGGCGATCACGACCAGCGCTACCAGCACGATTCGTATCATGGAGATCTCCTGCCATGAGGATTCTAAACCTAGTTTGAGCTGACGATGTGACGGCAACTCCGCAGGAAGGCGTCAGCCCGCCAGCGACACCAGGTTCCACGAAAGCAGGCGCGAAGACTCCGCTTCCTCGCGGTTAAGCGCTTCACGCGGCCCAAAAATCCGCCAGCTTCAATTATGATGGAGTATTGCGCATTCCTCGACGGAGAAACCAGACGTGGCTCAGACCGAAACCGACGGCCTAGAAGTGTTGGAAACCAGGGAGTGGGTAGATTCCCTGGACTATGTGCTCTCGCACGGAGGCCCCAACCGGGCCGGCCGTTTACTGCAGCAATTAGCGTTGCACGCGCGTCGAGAAGGCGGGATCAATCTGCCTTTTACAGCGACCACGCCTTACCAGAACACCATCCCGGTCCGCCAACAGCCTCCATTTCCCGGCAGCCAGGAGATGGAACGGCGCATCAAGAGCCTCGTCCGCTGGAATGCCCTGGCGATGGTGGTGCGCGCCAACAAGATCCAGGAAGGCATTGGCGGACACATTTCTACCTTCGCCTCGGCCGCGACCTTGTATGAGGTCGCGTTCAATCATTTCTTCCGTGCACAGACTGAAAATGGTGATCGTGACGTGGTCTATTTCCAGGGCCATGCGGCTCCCGGAATTTACTCGCGCGCTTTCCTCGAAGGCCGCATGTCCGAGGAGAAGCTGCAGAACTTCCGTCGCGAACTGAAGGACGGAGGCGGCCTATGCTCCTATCCACATCCCTGGCTGATGCCGGACTTCTGGGAGTTCCCGACCGTCTCGATGGGTCTCGGGCCGATCCAGGCGATCTACCACGCGCGCTTCATCAAGTACCTTGAGAACCGAGGATTGAAGCCGTCCACTGGCGGCAAGGTTTGGGCATTTCTGGGCGATGGCGAGATGGACGAACCGGAATCGCTCGGCTCGATCACCTTGGCCTCCCGCGAGAAGCTCGACAATCTGATCTTCGTGGTGAACTGCAATCTGCAGAGGCTCGACGGTCCGGTGCGCGGCAACGGCAAGATCATTCAAGAGCTGGAAGCGATTTTCCGCGGTGCCGGCTGGAACGTCATCAAGGTGGTCTGGGGTTCCGACTGGGACAGCCTGATTCAGAACGATCGCGATGGGCTGCTTGTCCGAAGACTCGGCGAAATCAGCGACGGACAGTATCAGAAGTATTTTGTCGAGAGCGGAGCGTACTTCCGCCAGAATCTTTTCGGCAGTGATCCGCGCCTGCTCAAAATGGTCGAGCACCTGTCGGACGATCAGTTGGCACGCATGCGGCTGGGCGGACACGATCCGATCAAGGTGCACGCCGCTTATCGAGCTGCCTTCGATCACACTGGAGCGCCCAGCATTATCCTGGCGAAAACCATTAAGGGATACGGACTCGGCGAGGCGGGTGAAGGCAAGAACATCACTCACCAGCAGAAGAAGCTGAACGAAGACGAACTGGAAATGTTCCGCTCGCGCTTCGGCATTCCGATCCCCGACGATGAACTGCACCAGGCACCGTTCTATCGGCCGGCTGACGACAGCGCCGAAATCAAGTACATGCAGGCGCGGCGTCAACAACTGGGCGGATACATGCCGCAGCGCAAAATGCGCGCGACTCCGCTGCAGGCGTTTCCTGACGCACACTTCGAAGAGTTCAACAAAGGCACCGATGGCCGCGAGGTTTCCACAACGATGGTCTTCGTGCGGCTCCTGGCCAAGCTGCTGCGCGATCCCGAGCTCGGAAAATACATCGTTCCGATTGTTCCCGACGAGGCCCGAACCTTCGGCATGGAAGCACTGTTCCGGCAGGTCGGCATCTACTCGAGCGTCGGCCAGAACTACGAACCTGTCGACATGGACACTCTCCTTTATTACAAGGAGGCTCAGAACGGCCAGATCCTGGAAGAAGGCATCACCGAAGCGGGATCGATGTGCTCGTTTATCGCGGCCGGCACAGCGTACGCGAATCACGGGATCAACACGATTCCCTTCTTTATTTATTACTCCATGTTCGGTTTCCAGCGGATCGGGGACTTGATCTGGGCTGCGGCCGACATGCGCTGCCGCGGATTCCTCATCGGCGGAACGGCCGGACGCACCACTCTTGCCGGCGAAGGACTTCAGCATCAGGACGGCCACAGCCACGTACTGGCGCTGCCGGTGCCGAATCTGCATGCCTACGATCCCGCATTTGCTTATGAAATCGGGATCATTATTCAGGAAGGCATCAAGCGGATGTATATCGATCAGGAATCGATCTTCTATTACCTGACCGTAGGCAACGAACCTCTCGCGATGCCCGAGATGCCGGCGGGCGACAACATTCGCGAGGGCGTGCTGAAGGGCCTATATCGCTTTAAAGCGTCGGCCAAGAGCGACTCCAAGCTACGCGCACAACTGCTCGGGAGCGGGGCGATCATGTTCGAGGTCCTCAAGGCACAGAAGATTCTGGAAGAAAAATACGGAGTCGGCGCCGACGTCTGGAGCGTCACCAGCTACAAGGAGCTTTATCGCGATGCGAATGATTGCGAGCGCTGGAACATGCTGCATCCCGGCGAGGCGGCCAAAGCTCCATACGTGACCCAGACGCTGAAAGATGCGCAGGGTCCATTCATCGCCGCATCCGACTACATGAAAGTGTTGCCGGAAAGTATCGGGAAGTGGGTGCCGGGACAACTTGTTTCGCTGGGTACCGACGGGTTTGGTCGCAGCGAAAACCGGGCGGCATTGCGCAACTTCTTCGAGGTGGATGCGAAGCACATTGTGCTGGCAACGCTGGTTGCGCTGGCGCGCGAGAAAAAGGTTGGGACTGACGTCGTAAAGCGCGCCATCAAAGAGCTGGGGATCGATCCGGACAAAGCGAATCCAGCGATTTCCTAACCGGCTGCAGATGCGGCCGCTAACAACGAGATCCGAAAAAAAGGAACACACGCGGTGATTGAATTCAAGCTTCCAGAGTTGGGAGAAAACATCGACCAGGGCGACCTCGTTCGTTTAATGGTTGCTCCCGGTGCCACGGTTAACGCCGGCCAGTCAGTCATGGAACTTGAGACCGACAAGGCCGTGGTCGAAGTGCCCTCATCCGTCAGCGGAACTGTCCAGGAGATTCGGGTCAAAGAGGGCGACAAGATCAAAGTTGGGCAGGTGATCTTTACCGTTGATGGAACCGACGGAAACTCCTCGGCTGCTCCGGCAAAACAGGAAGCATCTGAACCTAAGCGGGCAAAAGCAGCTCCACAGAAGCCGGCGAAGAAAGAAGCGGCCAAACCTTCTCCTGCGCCCGCCGCTGCTTCGACTCCTGCACCTCAGCCACCTGCTCCTGCCGCGCCTTCTGCTCCTGCGCCAAGCCCTGCTGCTTCTGCGACCTCCTCCGGCCCGAGCGAGTTTACGCTCCCCGAACTAGGCGAAAACATCTCGCAAGGAGACCTCGTTCGCCTGATGATCAGTGCCGGGGCGAAGGTGTCTGAGGGACAGCCGGTGATGGAACTAGAGACCGACAAGGCTGTCGTCGAGGTGCCTTCCTCGGTTAGCGGAATCGTCAAAGACATCAAGGTCAAAGAAGGCGAGAAGGTCAAAGTCGGGCAAGTGATCTTTACGCTTGAAGGCGGAGCCCCAACAGCTGCTGCCGCACGGCCGCGTAGCGCGCCCGTCGAACACGTTTCTGGGCAGCACGGGGCACGACTGGCATTCCAGGCGGCAATTCGCGCGGAGGGCAAGACTGAACAGCAGGCCCTTCCTCCGGACCAGCCGCATGCGGCGCCTCCATCCTTCAGCATGCCGGCTCAGTTAGGAAAGGTCGCGGGCACCGAACATCGGCAGCCGGTTCCGGCAGCGCCTCACGTCCGGCGGCTGGCGCGTGAAATTGGAGTCGATATCTACGAAGTGAAGGGCTCCGGGCCGGGCGGACGCATCAGCGAAGACGATGTGAAGGCTGCCGCGAAGTCCTTGCTGTCAGCGGCAAGTGCCGCCACCGCTACTCCGCGTGCTGGGCACTTTGCGCAGCCGCAACTGCCGGACTTTGGCAAGTGGGGAAAAATCGAGCGAGTCTCGATGCGCGGCGTCAGGCGCAAAACGGCGGAGCATCTCGCGGAAGCTTGGAATACGATTCCCCACGTTACCCAGCATGACCGCGCGGATATCACCGAGCTTGAGCAACTGCGCAGTCGCTTCGCTGCCAAAGCCGAAGAGGCCGGCGGCAAAATGACACTGACCGCGATCGCCCTCAAGGTCTGCTCGGCCGCGCTAAAAGTATTTCCTCAGTTCAATGCCAGCATCGACATCGAAAAAGAAGAAATCGTCTACAAGCAGTACATCAATATCGGCATCGCCGCCGACACCGATCGTGGCCTCCTGGTGCCGGTGATCCGTGACGTCGACAAGAAAAATATCGTTGAGTTGGCGGTCGAACTGTCGCTGCTTTCGAAGAAGGCCCGGGACAAGAAGCTGACGCCGGCCGACATGGAAGGCGGTACCTTCACGATCACGAATCTCGGCGGCATCGGCGGCGTTGGATTTACGCCTATCGTGAACTATCCGGAGGTAGCGATTCTGGGACTCTCGCGATCGCGCATGGAGCCGGAATGGATCAATGGCAAGTTTGAGCCGCGCCTGATTCTGCCGCTCTCGCTCTCCTACGATCACCGGCTGATCGATGGCGCGGACGCAGCACGGTTCCTGCGCTGGATAGCCGAAGCGTTCGAGCAGCCGTTCCTGCTGTCGGTGCAGGGATAATCGAAAACCATTCACCACAAAGGACACAAAGTTACACGAAGGAAGTAAGGTCTCAAGCTTGTTCGATTTTCTTAGTGTAACTTCGTGTCCTTCGTGGTCAACGCCTTAAAACCATGTCTGAAAATCCAAATCTGAACCTAGCAGTTATTGGTGGCGGTCCCGGCGGATACGCCGCTGCATTTCTCGCGGCCGATCTCGGCATGAACGTGACCCTGATCGATCCGGAATTGAATCCGGGCGGCGTCTGCCTCTATCGCGGCTGCATTCCGTCGAAGGCACTCCTGCATGTCGCAAAGCTGCTCGAAGAATCGCACCAGGCCAAAGATTGGGGAATCGAATTCGGCGCGCCGAAGATCGACTTGGCCCGCCTACGCTCCTGGAAGGAAGGCGTGGTCAAGAAGCTCACCGGAGGACTCGGCGTCCTTTCGAAGCAGCGAAAGGTGTCCTTCATTCAAGGCCGCGCCGCATTCGAAACTTCGACTTCCCTGGAAGTGACAAAGGCCGACGGTTCGCAGGAGTCCCTTACTTTCGATCGAATCGTCATTGCGACCGGATCCCGCCCTGCGATTGTTCCCGCGCTAAAGCTTGATACCCCGCGCATGATGGACTCGACCGGCGCTTTGAACCTCGAAGACATTCCGGGAACTCTGTTGGTTGTGGGCGGTGGATACATTGGCCTCGAACTTGGCTCGGTCTACGCCGCCCTCGGAACGCGCGTTACCGTGGTTGAAATGCTACCGGGCCTGTTGCCCGGCGCCGATCGCGATCTCGTCCTGCCGTTGCACAAGCGTCTCGAAAAAATGTTCGACGGAATCTTGCTCAACACCACGGTCGCCTCCGTCAAGGACGAAGGAAACGGAATTCGCGCGACCTTCGAAGGGCCGGACGTGAAGGACCGCGAGAAGGTGTTCGACCGCGTGCTCGTGTCGGTCGGACGAAAGCCGAACTCGGAAATTCCAGGACTTGAAAAGACCCAGGTGAAAGTTGGACAGCGCGGATTCATCCAGGTCAACAAACAGCTTCAGACCGACGATCCCAGCATCTACGCGATAGGCGATGTGGTCGGTGAGCCTATGCTCGCGCACAAGGCTTCGCACGAGGGACGAGTCGCAGTCGAAGCCATCGCCGGACATAAGGTCGCGTTCGAACCAAACGCAATCCCCGCGGTTGTCTTTACTGATCCTGAGATTGCATGGGCGGGGCTGACGGAAACGCAGGCGCAAAAGGAAAACATCGAGATCAAAGTCGCGAAGTTTCCCTGGGCCGCTTCCGGGCGCGCAGTCACTCTGGATCGTCCCGAAGGCTTGACCAAGCTCCTCATCGACCCAAAAACTGAACGCGTCCTTGGTGTCGGGATTGCGGGTGCGGGCGCGGGTGAAATGATCGCGGAAGGCGTATTGGCGATCGAGATGGCTGCTCTTGCCAGCGACGTCGCCCTGTCGATCCATCCGCATCCCACGCTAACGGAAACAGTGATGGAATCCGCCGAAGTATTCTTCGGCACCAGCACTCATATCTACCGTCCGAAGCGGGGCTAACGGATGAGCGCTGTCGATGCCCGATCCAGCGCGCTCCGATACAATGATGGCTCGCTCATCTACTCGTCCGCGCACCGTGTGCTCGCACAACGGTGTCCGGGAGAGGATTATGGCTTCTCTTCCTAAATTCATTCTGATCTCTGCACTCTTCCTCACGGCGAGCGCAGCATCGCCCGCGCAGGCCGCCTTGACGCAGGCTTTGCAGCCATCGTCCTCGACCAGTGCTCCCACGGCCAATGATCCTCTCGGCCGCAACACTCCTTCGAACACGGTGCTTGGATTTCTCAGGGCCGCGCAGGACGGAAACTACAGCATCGCAGATCAGTACCTTCAGATGAGCCCCGCGCGGCGGCAGACTGAAGGAGAGCAAATTGCCGCCAAGCTAAAATTTGTTTTAGATCACGCCTTCACCGGAAATCTTAATCGCTACAACCAGGCCGAAGGAACTCCGCAAGAGGGCGTCCCTCTCGGCCGGCAAAAGATGGGCACGATGTCGGCCGGCGATGTGGAGATCGATCTCGACGTCGTGCGCCTCACTGATCCAAGCGCCGGCAAGATCTGGGTCATCTCAAACGACAGCCTTGCAAAGCTGCCCGAACTGTACGAGCAGGTGCAAGCGCGGCAGGTCGAAAGCAAACTTCCAAGCCTGCTCGTGAAGCATCAATTCGGCGGAATGCCGCTGTGGCAGTGGGCGGCGTTGCTGCTCGCGCTTCCTATCGCAGCGGGCTTCGGATGGCTGGCACTCGTTTTGCTGGAGCGGCCGGTCCGTTGGTGGGCAAGGCGTCACGGACAAGTCGAAGTTTCCAGTTGGCGGTCGGTTTCAGGTCCTGCGTGGCTGTTCACGGGAACGCTGGTTCACCAGGTGTGCGCCGTTTATCTGCGCATGCCGCTGTTGCCGCGGCATTACTACTACCAGGTCACTTCGATTGCGCTCATCGTCAGCGCTACATGGCTGGTCTGGCGCGCGGTGCGTTGGTCCCTGAGAAGTGTCCGCGCACGCGCTCTCGCACGCGGACATGCGGGCACGGGCTCGCTCATGCTGCTGGGCGAGCGCATGTTAAAAGCCGTCATCTTTGTACTCGGCGTCCTCGCCGTGCTCGGCAACCTGGGATTCAACATGAGCACCGCGCTTGCCGGGCTGGGAATTGGAGGGCTGGCGATCGGCTTTGGTGCGCAGAAGACGATCGAGAATCTTTTCGGCGGCGTGTCTGTACTCGGAGACGAAGTCTTCCGCGTTGGAGATGTTTGCCGCTTCGGCGACCGCACCGGCGTGGTGGAAGACATCGGATTGCGATCCACCCGTATCCGCACTGAAGAGCGCACGCTGGTCGCAATTCCAAACGGCGTCGTAGCGACCATCAACCTGGAGAATTTCAGCCGCCGCGACAAAATTCTGTTCAAGACCACGCTTGGCCTTCGTCCGGAGTCCAAAGCGGACCACGTGCGGTTCGTGCTCTCCGAAGTGCGCAAACTGCTCTACAGCCATCCCAGGATCGAGACGCAGACCGTGCGTGTGCGCCTGGTCGATATTGCCGGCACTGCTCTCAACATGGAAATCGTGTCCTACGTCCTGACCAGGGATTTCAATGAATTTGCCGCAGTCCGTGAAGATCTGCTGTTGCGAATCATGGACGTCATGGAGAATTCGGGTGGCGGCCTTGCGCTTCCCTCTCAGACTCTATATTTGAGCCGGGATTCAGGCGTCGAAAAGGAAAAGGTCGACACGGCTGTAAAGAAGATCGCGGAATTGCGCGATGCGAAGAAATTGCCCTTCCCGGATTTCCATCAGGAAGAAATCTCTTCTCTAAAAGGCTCGATCGAGTTCCCATCTGCGGAATCATCCGGACGTAAGCCGCCGGAAACCCGCAAGAGCGATCGCCTCGACTGATTTCTATGCTCGCTCAACGCGCGTTCCATCGGCGTGCCAGCCATAGCAAGAACCAATGCGTGGGAAGGTAGACGCAAACCGGCACCAGTACAAGGTAGCCCAGCAAATAGATATACCCGGGCATCGCATGTTGCTCGTGAAAAAAAGGTCCTCGCGCCCAATTGACATCCTGCTCGGGTCGCCAGAAATAATTGATCGGGACCACGATCCATGTCAGGAGCGTTTGCAACTTCCATCCGCGGCGATCGTAGCCGAGAGTCCTTATAGCCCAGAGCAGGACGAACGGCGTCACGACGTGAAACAAGCTCAGCAGACGAATCCACAGTGGCAGGTACGGATCGAACATGTATTCCGTCCCTCCAATCAAATGGTGCCCGGTGAGCAACGCACCGCCGAGATCGATTGTGTACAGCGTTTGAAATAGTAATAAGCCGCAAGCCACCCACGAGAAGATCAGTCCACTCTCCAACCACAGACCAATTCCGATCAGCACATTCCCGATATCGCAGAAGAAAAGGAAATTCTGAAGTCCGTATCGATGCCAATAAGCGGGTGCCCAGATGATGAGCCAGAGCGTCCAGGCGATCTTCAACCACAGCGGTACACGCATGGCCCGCCATTGTATGCGACGGGACGACTCTCGATTCCTGTCATCATGAGCGAAACGGACACCCTCAAGCAGCAGCAGCGATCTAACGGATGTGTGTTGGCAGACAACCGTCGCCAGGGCGGAGCAGCCCAATGGTTACGTCGGCACATGCCCGAATGTAGCCAGTTGAAACCAATGCCGCAAAACCACTGCGAACCACAGAATTCAACTTGCTTCGAATTACCTGCGTAACTTGCTGGTACTCACCCATGTACCTAGGATGGCTTTGATATGGGTTACCAAGCTCTTCTCTTCTGTCCCGATGAAAAAACAGCTCGTACAGTGACGCAGGTCCTGCACGAGCTTGAGTTCAACGTCGAGTCCTGCAACGAACCTTTCGCTGCAGTTAAGAAGCTGATGGGCCAACACTTCGACGCTGTCGTGGTGGACTGCGATAACGAGCAGAACGCCACCTTGTTATTCAAGAGCGCGCGCAACTCGACGTCAAACCAGACGTCGCTTGCCGTCGCCGTAGTGGAGGGTCAGGCAGGGGTAGCTAAAGCATTTCGCATTGGCGCAAACCTTGTCCTGACCAAACCCATCAATATCGAGCAGGCGAAAGGCACCGTCCGCGTGGCTCGCGGGCTGCTGCGCAAAAGTGACCCGGCAAAATTAAGCGCTTCCCCGTCCATCTCTGCCACGAATCCAGCCGCACCCAAGCCAGCTCCAATCAAGCCCTTGTCGGCAGTAAGGCCGCCGGTCCCAGTTGCTCCCCCGGTCGCTGCGACACCGAAACCTGTTGACATCCCAACGCTCAAACCGCCCGCAGCTCCGGCATGGCCCATGGCACCGGCAGCGAGCGCAGCGCCGCAGGATGACGAACTTCTTGACATCGACGCGCTAGAGACACCGAAGCACGCGCCAACTCCCGCGGCCGTGATAAAGCCGGTCGAGATTCTTGCTTCAATTCCGGAACCAAAGAAAGCGTCATTGCCTGTTCCGCCCGCGATTTCAGAAACGTTCCCGGCCGCACAGAAACCAGTGACTACCAGTGGAGCCGCCAGCGCTCCTGCGCCCGCCCGCACCATCGAGCCCGTTGTCGAGAAACCGCAGGAGAAGATTGCGGAACCAGCCGTCGCTCAAATTTCCGCGGAAAGCACGCCTTCCGCATCCGCAGGCATTGTTGGCTCAGCTCCATCGTTCTCGTTCGGCGGAATGACCGAAGAAGAGGAATTGAAGGGTGGCAGCAAGAAAATATTGTTGGGAGTCGTCGCTGCAGTAGTTGTGGCCGCGTTGGCCTACGCCGGCTGGTCACACTTTCAGGGGGATGGATCACCCGCAGCAAGTCGGGCAGCAACAACGTCCGTTCCGGCTCACGACGCGGTTAAGCCTCCTATCACTCAGGCAGCGCCAGCGGCTGCGGCTCCGGCGCCAGCACAAGTGGCACCGCAAAAGCCGCCCGCCGTCTCCGCCCCTTCGACGAACTCATCAGCGGAAGCCGCGGATTCGCAGTCGGATGTGACGGTGCGTCTGACGCCGCCTGCGTCGAAACCTTCCGCGTCATCAACAGCCGCTCCGACTAAGTTTGCCCCGGTACCGGTAGAGGAACCCGCAGAAACTCCGCTCGTGGTCAAGGGCGGAACAGCGCCGGCTGTGCACGCAAAATCGGCGGCCGTCGATGCTCCCGCCCCGAGTCTCATCGGAATGGCGGCGCCGGGTACGGCTACCACGCCACCGAACTTCATTCCCAGTTCAAATACCGTCATCAGGCCGATGCTTCAGACCCTGAACATTTCTCAGGGCGTCTCGCAAGGCCTTCTGATCAAGAAAATTGCCCCGTCTTATCCAGCAAGCTCGTTGCGGATGAGAATCGAGGGAACAGTGCAGTTGTTGGCCACCGTCTCCAAGGACGGAGATATCACCCACATCAAGGTCTTGAGCGGCGAGCCTCAACTCACCAAAGCGGCTTCCGACGCCGTCAAGCAGTGGAAGTACAAACCGTACCTGCTGAATGGCGAGCCAGTCGAGATTCAGACCCAGATCACGATCAACTTCAGGCTGCCCAAATAGGGGTTCCTTACTACCCCGCAATCACGTCGAACGGCCGCATCATCTCGTTGTCTTCATGCTCGAGGATGTGGCAGTGCCACACGTAACGGCCGGGAAAGCCTTCAAACTTCGCGATAATCCTCGTGACCATTCCGGGATCCGCGCGCACCGTGTCCTTCCATCCAGATTCACCCGCGCTCGGCGGCACCGCCGCAGCCCTGTACTTGACTTGACCACTACTCCAATACGCGCCGACATCGAACGAGCGGCGATCGAGAATTTGAAAGCGCACCAGGTGAAGATGGATCGGGTGCGAATCATCGGTCGTATTCACAAGCTCCCAAATCTCGGTTGAATTCAGCACTGGATTCTCTGTAACTGGCATGCTCCAGTGCGCGTTGTTCAGCAGCATGGTCATCGGACGCTGCTTCAGATCGTCGACCTCAACCAGGCTCAGCGTGCGCGTCTTCGTAGCCGAGGCTTCCGAAACCACCGGCACCGGGCGCAGGACTTTTGGCAAGGGAGCCGCATTCTTGCCGGCATTGGGGCCGACCCGAAACTGCATCACCGCACCGATGTCATTCTTCAGAACGATGTTGCTTCCGCTTAGTCCTGCAAAATCGACAACCACGTCGGCGCGTTCCCCAGGAGCCAGAAAGATTCGATCCACGGACACGGGAGCGGAAAGCAATCCCTGATCGGTTCCGATCTGGTAGAAGCTCGGGCCGCTTGCGAAAGAGAGATGAAAGAATCGCGCGTTCGATCCGTTCAGCAGCCGAAAACGATATTTCGTCGATTCAACGTCGAGATACGGAAAGATTTTCCCGTTGATCAGAATGGCGTCGCCGAAAACTTCGGGTGTCCACGGTTTGCCAGGCTCAGGCGAGACAGGATAGTTGAGCTGCGCATCCAGATCGAGGATGCGGTCAAAAAGTATGAGCGGCACTTCGTACTTGTCGCGAGGCAGGTCGAGTCCGTCCTCGAACTCATCCCGCACTACGAATGCTCCCAGCAGGCCCGCAAACACGTTGAGCCGATTAATCCCCAGTGTGTGGTCGTGATACCAAAGCAGGCTTGCATCCTGCTGGTTCGGATAGTGACAAGTGGCGGATTTGCCCGGCACAAACCAGTTTTCCGGATATCCGTCGCTCTCCGGCGGCACTCGTCCGCCGTGCAGGTGAACGACGGTTCGGACCTCCGGCTTGTCGGCCTCAGCTCCGTGGATCGTGTGGTCGATCGGCAAAAAATGTTTGCTCGGTAACTCGTTCACCCACTCGACGATCAATCCTTGCCCTCTTCGCGTCTCGAATGTAGGGCCGGGCACGGCGCCTCCATAGCCCCACATACGCGTCGGTTTCAGATCGCGATGGAGCTTTGCCTCGCACTCGCGCATGGCGATCCGGTAATGGGGAATCTTCGCGCAGGAATCGCCGGGACCAGGCGCCAAGCCCGCTGAACGAGCAATCTCGGGAATTGGGAGCGGGTCGACAAAGGGCGCGAGAGCGCTGGAATTGAGCTGCGTTCGCACTCTGGGAACCGGCGCACGCGAACCTGCTTGGTGAAATGCAGCCGACATCGTCAGCATGCCGCTGGCTTGAAGAAACGATCGTCTAGTTAGGGGCAATCTGCAGTCTTCTCCTGTATCCGAACAATCATTCCATAAAAATGCGATGCAGGCAGCCGATGGAAAAACCACCGTCTGCCTGCATTCGACTGAAAACGCGTAAATCCTACTGTCTTTCTCCAGTGTCCGGACTCAAGATGAGCGTGCCATTGCTGCGCATCTTCGAGAAGTCGAACATCTGGCTGATTGAATTGGCGATCGAGTCAAAGGATCCTTGGCCGATCCGTTGACCACCCAGCCAGTTGTCCTCGACGAAATGAATTATCGAGGTTTGATCTGTGACCGTGTGATCCACGAAGTTTTGTTTCGACCAGGGCGACACGACAACCAGAGGTAGGCGTGGTCCATAGCCGCATCGTCCCAGGGCATGAAGGTTGGCGGGATTGAATCCGGGCAATGCATTCGTCGCCGTTCCGCACAATCCAGGTCCGGTGAGGGCGTCCGCCGGTCCGGTGGACTGGTTCACGATCGGACTCATTTGATGGTCATACCACCCGTCCGAGTCGTCATACATGATGACTACGGCGGTGCTGCTCCAGCTCGGCTGGCGTTGCAGCAGATTGAGAATCCGGACAATAAACGTCTGCTCATCCAGCGGATCGGAATAGCCAGCGTGTCCGTCCTGATATGCGGGCGCTTTGACGAAGCTGACGGCGGGCAGTCTGTCCGAAGACGCGGCATTTACGAAATCGGCGATGTCGTACTGGTGGTTCGCCTGACCATTCCATCCGATTTCATCAAGCGACGCTGGACGTGTGTGTGCGTAATTCGCCGTCGAAGCCCAGTAGTTGAAGAACGAGTGATGCGGAATGTAGTCGCCAGTCGTGGATGCCAATCCGGTGGAGGTTCGAGCGCAACCGGTCGAGCCATCGGGGTTGACGACATTGAGATTAAATCCGCCCATGAATGATCCCCAGCTGACGCCTCCTGCGTTCAACAGGTCGCCGATGTTCTTGCCTCCGAGGGTGACCTGGTTGCGAGTCGGAGAAGAGCATACGTCGCCGATCGGATCAGGATCGCCGATCACCGTCAAAGAACCATCACTGCCGCCGCTGACCTCGTCGGCCGTGCCGTTCAACGAGCTCACCACTCCGTTGGTCTGTCCGGATACCAGATTGATGAGACCCGGCGTCGACGGCCCAAACGTGGTTCCGAAAGAGTTATCGCTCATCGAGAAGTGCTGCGCGTAATTCCACAAAGCTGTGACCGTGTTGCCATCGTAATAGCCCATTACCAGGCCGTTGGTCTGAGTTACGCCGGAACCGGAAGGCGGCGGACCAGCCGTTCCAGTGTAGAGCGGGAACAAATCCATCAACCCGCCGTTGAACGCCTGCTGTTCAGCGGTGTAATCGTGGTCCTGATCGTTCGTCGCAGCCTGTGACCGGTCGAGCCGGAAAGGATTTGCAGCGCCCGTGCCATTCGCGGTATTCAAATTCGGATTGAGATTCAACAGGGCGTTGGAAAGGCCGTTGATGCTGGGCGTATGCGGGGACGCCGCGAAGTGCGGTTCTCCGCTGGGATTGGTGGCGTAAGGGTAGGTACCGAAATAGTGGTCGAAGGAAACATTTTCCTGGAAGATGACGACCAGGTGTTTGATCGGCGTCGCTGTCTTGGACGCGGATGCTGCAGGCTTCGCGGCTGCAAACGCGGGCATGGCGGTTGGTCCCAGCATGATGGTCAGCGCCAGTAGCACTGCCATCGCTTTTCTGGGGGCTTCGAAGCACGGCGTTTCAGTCATAGATTCTCCTGAGCCCGCATGACCCACCGTGTCACTGCCTCGATAGCACTTCGCAGACACGGATAGCGCAGGCTGGAGTCTCAAGCTAAACGGCAAATGTTTCGGAGAGGTTTCTTGAATGTGAACTGAATGTTAATTAGCCTGCGCGAAGCCAGGGAAACAACCCCGGCTTTCCACAAATGACGGTCACGACGATTATTCGCTTGGGATTATGGAATCTCAGTCAGGTGGGATGGGACCCGGCCGAACCAGATTTCTCCAGTGCAACCGGCTCCCGGCTTGTAACTGCCTAACCTATTGTGACTGCAGAACTTCGTCGATTACGACCTTGCCCTTCTTCTCGGCTGTGATCACTTTGTGGATCGGTGCATATCCCGTCATCGTGATGTCGACGACGTAATTTCCCGGATCAATCAGCACGTCGACCGGAGAACCCTTGTCGAGCATGTGTTGATTGACCGACACCTGGGCGCCTTTGGGTTGGGTTCGAATGCTCAAGGTGGCTTGTCCCGGCTCGCCCTTGCCGCCTCCGAACAACTTCGACATCTTTCCAACCGTCTTGATGCTATCGACGTTACCCAGCGCACGCAGCGCAGGAGAGAAGTTGAACGTCTGTCCCAGGATAAATTGAGCACTCATCGTCTCGTCGATGTACCCCGACAGGCGAACCAGCACCACATGCTGACCCTTGTTGACGCTAACCTGCGCAGGAGTCTTGGCGCCGGCATCTTTGCCGTCGATGTAGATATTCGCCCCTGGCGGGTCGCTCTTCACGACGAGCGTCGCCAGCAGTTGAGTAAGGTGGATCGTCGCGGTAGCGCGGTTGCCCGACGTCACTTCGATAGATCGCGTATCCGTGGCGTATCCCGGTTTGCTGATGGTGATGGAATGCTGTCCGGGCTGCAGGTTGGTCATCGCGAACGGCGTGACCCAGCTCGCATCGGTCTGCCCATCTACTTGTACTTGGGCTCCCTGAGGTGCAGAGTCGATGGAAAGCTGTCCTGGAATGATCGCCGGGGCTGCGGTGACTGTCTTTTTCTTGGCGTTGCGTCCCTTCGACGACACGGCTGATTTCGACGACGTCGCTACAGGCTCGGGCGCTTCCTCCGGCTGAGCTGTCACTGCAGGCGGCGCTTGGACAGGCGTTGAGGGTGCGGATTCCGGCCGAATGGGCTCAGCCGCAGGCTTCGGCGCTGTCGCTGCGGGACGACTCGAACCCGAGTCATCATCGCCAAGGCTGTGAATGTAGATCGTCATGCCGATACCGATGATCAGGATCAGCGCGGCCGCTCCTGCCAGCGAATACATCATCAGCTTCGGCGGAACGCCCTTGATTTCTTTTATTGCCTTCTCGGCGACTTCGCGCGGCTGAATCTTTGGCTTGTCTTCCACCGGCGCTGAGCCACCCCGGAATGCGGTTGGCGGAGGCGCAATCGGCGCCTCTTCCACCGGCGCCGGACGCGGAGGCGGAGCTACATAGGCTTCCTTGAGCGGCGGCAGTTCGGAGATCTCCGAAAAGCTTGTGCCCGAACTTCCGCTGGGGCCACCCTCGGCCATCATCGGGTCGACTGCGATTCGTGGCGCGTTATCTTCTTCCTGCGCTTCAAAGGTCTCGACCTCCGGCTCATCCAGCACTGCCGACGACATCGACGGGGACGCGTACTCCTCCGCCTCGATCGTTGGCTGGCTGGGCATGAAATCCGAAGGCGAAGTCAGGTCCAATTCTTCCATGGCGGGACTGACCGATACATCGTTCGATCCAACTCCCGCAGCCGCTGCGGACGCTTTCTGCACACTCGTCTTTGAGACTGCCTTCGTGACCTTCTTTTCCTCGGCTTTCGGCGCAGGCGCTGCAGCCTTCTTCTCTACGGGCTTGACGGGCACAGATTTTGCAACTGGCTGTGCCGCCGGTTTCGCCGGTGGAGCAGGACGCTGGGAAGCTGCAACCGGCTTCGCAGTTGTCTGGCTCACAGATTTCGATGGCGCCGCCGCTTTGACTTGAGTCGGAGCCGGCGCTTTCTTCGTTGCGGCTGGCTTCGATTCCTTGCATTTCTCGAGTTCGTCGAGTAGTTCCCTGCCGCTCTGGAATCGTTCTGCCGGGTCCTTCGCCAACGCCTTCATGATGAGGTCGCTGAGTACAGGATGAATCTTCGGATTTACATGGACCGGAGCGACGGGAGTACTTTCGAGAATGCTCTGGCGCAGCGACTCCACATCATCGCGATCGAACGCCTTGCGCTCGGTCACCATCTCGTAGAACATCGCGCCCAGGCTGAAGAGATTCGAACGCTCATCCAGCTCTTCGCCGCGAATCTGCTCGGGCGATATGTAGTGCAGGATCGACGACAGTCCTTCTGTCGGATGTTGCACGAAATCGCCGACGCGCGATACGCCGAAGCTCAAGATTTTGACGGTGCCGTCCCATCCACACATGATCTTGGATGGTTCAAGGCTGTGGTGGAACTGGTTCTGCGACGCAGCGTAGTCCAGGCCGCCACAGAGCTGGCGTCCAATGTCCAGCAGATCCCAGATAGAAAATCCTTCTTTGCGCGCCAGCATCGTGGCGATGCTGTTGCCCTGCACATACTCCATCGCCGCGCAGAACTGTCCGTCGATCTCTCCAGCCCCGTAAACATTCGTGATGTTTGGGCTGCTGAGAACCTTCGTGGCTTCAGCTTCGGCCGACAGAGCCTGCTCCAGCGCCTGGGCATGCTCCCCGAACGCGTTCAGTTGGATCGCTTTCAGGGCTACCGTCTGTCCGCTCTCCAGGTCGTTGGCTTTATAGACAATTCCAGTTGGCGATTTCGCCAGTTCACTTACGATTTCGAAGTGGCCAATTTTCATCGACATTCTTGCTGACTCCAATCCATCGCACGCATGTCGTTCTTAAGACAGGGCTGCGCCGGGAAACACAACACCGGGGATAGTAGGGTTAGCTTATCTCTGGACGTCCGACACTTCGAGTTACCAAAGTAAGCCTCGGGCGCGGCATTCGCCCGCTGCGGCAGCTACGGAAGAGACGCTCTCAGCCTGTCGGAAAGGCGTTGGATGTAGTCGATAAGTTCTGGCGGCTCATGCACCTGAAACGCGATGCCGAGCAGGAACAAATGTATGGTGATGCTCTCCAGCGAATGAGCGCCAGTCCGAAGCATGCATGAATTCTCATTCAGTGCTTCAAGCACGCCCGCCGACGCCGGAATCCGGCTCGCAAGGCTCTCGACGGAGGCATGCAGTGTGACTCGGGCTCGAAAAGGATAGGGAGCCTGCGACAGCGATTTCAGGACGAACTTCGCGAAGTCTCCCTCTGGGGGCGTCCGCGGCTTAAAGCGAATCGACGTCTTCGGTTTCCCTTCGATCCGATCGATGCGAAATGTTCGCCAGTCACTTCGGCCGTTGTCCCATGCGACCAGATACCAGCGATATCCCGTATGGACCAGGCGGTGTGGCTCGACTGCACGCATGGTAGGCGATCCGCTGCGGTCGTTGTATTTGAAACGGATTCCTTCATAGTCCCGACAGGCTCCCGCAATCATTGAAAGCAGTTTCGCATCGATCGTCGGCCCGCGAGATCCCAGGGGTACAACAAATCCATGCAAGGCGGCCACGCGATGCCGCAGCCGCGGCGGTAGCACTTGTTCAAGCTTCAGAAGCGCGCGAACCGATGCCTCTTCGAGCCCCGTAACTCCGCTGCTGGCCGAAGTGCGCAGTCCCAACGCGACCGATACGGCTTCATCGTCATCCAGCAGCAGTGGCGGCAGGTTTGCGCCCGCGCCCAGCTGGTACCCTCCGGCGATGCCTGAGGTGGAGTGCACCGGATACCCCAGGCTGCGCAGCCGGTCGACGTCTCGCCGCAACGTTCGGCCCGTTACATCCAGGCGCTCCGAAAGTTCCGCTCCGGACCAATATCGTTGTGCCTGGAACAGCGACAGCAGTTTGAGCAGCCTGGCAGACGTCTGCAGCATGTTTTTGATTGTGCCACAGGTTTAGGACCGAAATTGTCCTAAATGGCTGATACGGTTTCCACCATCAATTCGGTTTCAACTCCACAGACGAGGAATCAATCATGAAGATGACAGAGTTTTTTCTAGGCCAGCTCGAGCGTGAAGTAGCAAGCACTCGGCTCGCGCTACAACGCGTACCCGAAGGCCAGAACGATTGGAAACCGCACCCGAAGTCGATGGCTCTCGGCTATCTCTCTTCACTCGTTGCGACCATGCCTGCGTGGATCGCGATGATGATCCATCAGGACGAATTTGACTTGAAGTCCCCCGCCGCCGGCAAGTTCAAGCCCCTGGAATGGCGGTCGCGGACTGAGTTGCTGGCTGCTCTAGACAGCGCCCATGCTGATGCGCGTAAGGCGTTGGAAAGCACCTCCGATGAGCATCTTCTGACTCGCTGGAGATTCATGGTCGGCGGCCATGTGGCGAGCGAGAATCCTCGACACGTCATGATCGCCGACTCCGTCTTCAGCCATCTCTCCCATCATCGGGGACAACTCACCGTCTACTTGCGGCTCAATGAGGCGTCAGTCCCCGCCTTGTTTGGGCCGTCGGCGGACGAAGGACGTTTTGATTGAGAAGAAACTTTCAGGTCAACATTGCTGCGATTACTCAATTCCGCCATAACTTTTCGTTCGCCTTTGCTGTTGGCAATGTTGTGTGCCCGCAGGTGTGACATTTGTCATCCGGGCGCAATGACGATCTCCACTTGCGGTCCCGGCCAGAGAACGGCACGATGGAAGCACCTTCGTTGCAGAGTCGAAAGTGACCCGTTGAACATGCCGTACACCCGCTCTCGTTCGGTTGTCGCTAACCAGTCAGTTCGACTATGCTGGGTGGGCTTGGGCGCGCCTGTCTTCCGTCCCCTGATCACGAAATCCTTTGGAGTACGCCGATGACGCTTACCCGATTTGTCACCAAGAACGCGTTCCGTAACAAGCGGCGTAGCATCCTTACGGTGCTGAGCATTGCCGTCTCCTTGCTCCTGCTTACTTTCATGATGACGTTGTGGCACGCTTTCGCCCTCGACGAGGGGAGTGCGGAGTCGGCGCAGCGATTGGTCGTCCGACACAAGGTATCCCTCACTTTCACCCTGCCCGGCTTCTACCGGGAAAAGATTCGTGCGATCCCCGGGGTCGTCGCGGTGGTTCCAGTCTCATGGTTTGGAGGCATTTATAAAGACCAGAAGTCGGAAAATTTCTTCGCGCGTTTCGGCACCGATCCCGAAGAGTTTTTCAAAGTCTTCCGCGACACACAGATGCCGGAAGAGCAGATCAAGGCCTGGCAGCGTGACCGGCAGGGCGTGATTGTCGACGACACTCTGGCTGCGAAATACGGATGGAAGCTGGGAGACAGTGTGCACATTCAAGGTGACATCTACCCGGTCAACCTTGACCTTTATGTACGAGGGATCTTTCACTCGGTTCCGGACAACAAGTCGATCTACTTTAACGCCAAATACGTAGAGGAAGCTGTTCCGTTCTTTAAGGGCCAGGCCGGAACGTTCAGCATTCTTTCAGATTCGCCTTCGAACGTGAGCAAGATCGCCACCGAGATTGATGACACATTCCGCAATTCGCCTCAGCCTACAAAAGCCGAAAGCGAGAAAGCGTTCGGCCTTGAATTTGTGGCCATGCTGGGCAACGTAAAGGCGTTCATTCTCAGTATCTGCTCGGCCGTCGTTTTTGCGACGCTTCTGGTATCCGCGAATACCATGGCGATGTCGATCCGCGAACGGACGCGAGAGGTCGCAGTCCTGAAGACGCTGGGCTTCACGCGGCGCGGAGTTTTAGCCCTTTTCGTCAGCGAGGCGGTTGCTTTATCCCTTGTAGGAGGATTGGTTGGCGCAAGCTTCGGCGCATTGATGGTTTATGGCTTTTCGCATGCCGCACAGATGACTTTTTTTCCGCTCAGGATGACACCAACAATATTTACAGCGGCGCTCATCACGTCCGGATTTGTGGGATTCTTCAGCGCAGCCTGGCCCTCTTATCGGGCATCGCAGATCAACATTGTGGATGGTCTCCGCCACATCGGGTGACGTATGACGCTAGGAAGCTTCGTAATCCGGAATGCATTTCGCAATAAGCGGCGCAGCCTGCTGACCATGATCAGCATCAGCTTCTCCCTCTTGCTGCTGACCTTGATGATCTGCATCTGGCGATCTTTTTATGTGGATCAGGTAGCGCCGGAAGCGGCCCGGCGGTTAATCATCCGTGATCGTGTGTCGTTGGCCTTTTTCCTGCCGGCGTTTTACCGCGAGAAGATTCGCGCGGTGCCCGGAGTCAATGCAGTGGCGCCGCTTACATGGTTTGGAGGCCGTTACATCGATGATCGCCCCCAACATTTCTTCGCTCAGATGGCAACGGACCCCGAGGAATACCTGAAAGTCGCCTCTGACAAGATCATTTCGCCCGACGAGGTAAAAGCGTGGCAGCACGACCGGGCGGGCGCGATTGTCGACGTGACCCTCGCCAACAAGTACGGATGGAAACTGGGCGATCGCGTTACCTTGCAAGCGAATATCTTCCCTACGAACCTCGATTTGACGATTCGCGGAATTTATCATCGCGATCCCCCGCAGAACGCGTTGTATTTCGACGCCAAGTATCTTGAGGAAGCAGTTCCCTGGTTCAAGGGACAGGCTGGGTGGTACGCGGCACAGATCGATGCCGCGGACCATGTCGCCGAGGCCTCCAGAACGATCGACGAGATGTTCCACAACGCTCCCCTGCAGACTAAGACGGAGAGCGAGAAGGCCTTCCAGTTGGGATTCGTAGCCTCGCTCGGGAACGTCAAAGCATTCATCCTGAGCATCTGTGGTGCGGTGGTCTTCGCCATCATGCTGGTTTCGGCCAATACTATGGCGATGTCGGTTCGCAGCCGCACCCGCGAGGTCGCCGTCTTGAAGACGCTCGGCTTCACCCGGCGAGGGGTGCTGTCGATTTTTGTGAGTGAGGCCGTGGCCCTGGCTTTCGCGGGCGGACTCATTGGAGTTGGAATCGCAATTCCGCTGATCTCGGTGCTTACGCACCGTTTTCTCGGCGTCGGTATTCCTCTGAACATGCGAGTTAACGCTGTCACTGCCGCACTCGCACTGGGCGTGGCCGTACTCCTGGGATTGGCGAGCGGTTATTTCCCTGCGTACAGGGCGTCGCGCATGAACATTGTGGATGCACTGCGATACATCGGATAAGCGAAGGGTTGACAGCAACTCGAATTGAAAGCGAAGAGTTCCAACTTATGGCAATTCCTATCAGCTACAACATTCGCAATCTACGGCTTCGCAAAGGCCTGACCATCATGACCGCGTTGGGCATCGCGCTCACCGTAACCACCGCGATCTTCCTGATGGCATTGGTGGCAGGTCTCAATCGGGCTTTTGTGAGTAGCGGGAGTTCGAAGAACGTTCTGGTGCTCCGCAAAGGTTCGGAAGCCGAACTTTCCGGAGGATTTGATGCCTCGCTTTTCCCCACTCTCACCACCCTTCCCGGAATTGCGAAGGATAGCCACGGCTCGCCCATGGCATCGGGGGAATGGGTCGTAGTCATCGTGCTGCCCCGCAAGGATGGCACGGGCGAAGTCAACGTCACCGTGCGCGGCATGATGCCCGATGGCCTCGAGATGCGCCAAATGGCCGATGATCCAGGTAAAGAACCAAAGGTAAAGCTCGTGGAAGGGCGATGGTTCCAGACGGGACAACGCGAGGTCGTCGTCAGCAAGTCCGTGCGTGATCGCTTTTCTCACGCCAACATCGGCGACTCCATGCAATTTGGTAAAGGATCATGGCAGGTCGTCGGTGTCTTCGACGCAGGAGGCTCTGCCTATGAGTCTGAAGTCTGGGGCGATGTCAATCAAATGGCGTCGGACTTCGATCGCCAGGGAGGCTTCTCTTCCGCCTATCTGCGCGCGACCGATCCGATCTCCGCGGAAGCGTTGAAGAATCTGGTCAGTGACGATCAGCGTCTCAAGCTCGAAGGCGTTTTAGAAAATGATTACTACGCCAAGCAGACCAGTTCCGGGACGCCAATCAAGGTCATCGGATGGGTTGTCGGCATCATCATGGCGGTCGGATCCATTTTCGCAGCGATGAACACGATGTACGCCGCGGTTGCCTATCGCGGACGCGAAATCGCCACACTCCGCGTGATCGGCTTTTCGAGGCCCGCGATCTTGACCTCCTTCGTGCTCGAATCGCTGCTGCTTGCGTTGCTCGGAGCGATCGTCGGAATTCTGTTGATGCTTCCCTTCAACGGCATGCAGACGGGCACATCCAACGCGGTCACGTTCAGCGAGGTCGTCTTTTCGCTGCGCATCACGCCATTGGTCGCTACATGGGCAATCGTTTTTGCGCTGATTATGGGATTTGTTGGCGGCCTCGCGCCGGCGTGGCATGCGGCCCGACAGAACATTCTGTCAGCGCTCAGGGGATAGCCCTGGCGACCCGCTCACGCTGCGAGGCGTGCAGGCAGTCTGAACCTTATCAGGAATCGGAGCCGTAACTATTGTTATGGGGATTGACACAAAACACGACGATTTGAGCAGCTTGCGAATCGATCGATCGCAGCGCGGCGACAGCGGCGGGGAACCTCCCGCGTGGGCGCGCCGCTACATCATCGGCGGAATCGCGGTTATTCTTTTGTTGGGGCTCAGCGCACTCGGTTACCGCGCGCTGTCTGCCAACGCGCCCGAAGTAGAGGTCGTGCGCGCATCTGCCCAGACCAACAGCAGCAACGACGCTGGAGGAACCGTCCTCTCCGCAACCGGTTACGTCGTCGCGCATCACACCATCAACGTGAACTCAAAGGTGACAGGGCGCCTAGAGTGGATCGGCGTCGAGAAGGGCGACAAGGTAAAGGAAGGTCAAATTCTGGTGCGTCTTGAATCGCAGGAATTTCACGCATCCTACGGAACGGCCAAGGGGGCTGTCGCAAATGCGCGCGCGTACCTCGAGGAACTGCAACACGGATCGCGGCCAGAAGAGATCCAGCAGGCGCAGCACAATCTCGACGAAGCTCGCGCCACGCTCGCGAACGACAAGCTCACACTCGACCGCACCAAGGAACTGGCAACCGGGGGCGTCGTCTCGCGTCAGCAACTCGATGATGCGAACGCCAAGTTCGAATCCGATCAGCAACGAGTAAATTCCCTGCAGAAGGGATTTGAGCTCGCCAAGATTGGACCGCGCTCCGAGGAACTGGCTAGAGCGGAGGGCGCGCTGGCCCAGGCACAAGGACAGCTGGACTACGCCAAGTCGCAACTGGATGCCACCATCATCCGCGCGCCAGTAACCGGCACCATCCTCGATCGCACCGCCGAGAAAGGTGAGTTGATAACCGCGCAGTTCGCCAGCGCCGCAGCCGGCGGACCACAAGGCTCCGTCGTCTCGCTCGCCGACCTGAACGACCTGCAGGTGGAACTCGACATTGCGCAGGCCGATTTTGCGCGGCTTGGTCCAAACCAGAAAGCGGTCGTCACCACGGATGCATATCCGGACAAACAGTACGACGGCCAGATCGCGCAGATCTCCCCTGAGGCCAATCGTCAGAAGGCCACGGTACAGGTAAAGGTGCAAGTCCTGAACCCGAGCAAATATCCCGACGTTCAATTGCGACCGGAGATGAACGCAACCGTCCGCTTCCTCGCGAACGAGAGACCGAAAGATGTCAAAGGGCCCGGCGGCGTTTTCGTCCCGTCGACGGCCATGAAGGATAAGGACGGCAAGAAGATTGTCTACATCGCTTACAACGAAAAAGCCGTTGCGCGTGAGATTCACGTCACAAGCCAGCGCGCGGATGGGGCCTTGGTCGATGGCCTGGTAGGCGGCGAAAGCGTAATCACCAATGCGCCAGCAACATTGAAAGACGGAGATAAAATAAAAATTAAGGGGCAATCATGAGCACAGTCGCACAATCCAACGTTGCCACGAGCACTGCTGTTGTCCAGGCTCGAGGTGTCAGCAAAATTTTCAAACGCGACGCTTTCCAGGTGACAGCGCTCGATGACGTCTCTATCAACATCGGCAAAGGCGAGTTCCTCGCGCTGATGGGTCCATCAGGCTCTGGTAAGACGACGCTGCTGAATATGATCGCAGCCATCGACCGTCCGACCTCGGGCGAACTCCTGGTGCAGGGGCAGGATATTTTTCGCTTCAACGACTCGCAGACGGCCCGCTGGCGCAACGAACATATCGGGTACGTCTTTCAGACGTTCAACCTGATTCCAGTTCTGTCGGCCTTCGAAAATGTCGAACTGCCTTTACTGTTGACGAAACTGACCTCGGAGCAGCGTCGCGATCACGTGATGACGGCTCTCAAACTAGTTGGTCTTGAAGATCGCGTCCACCATCTGCCGAAGCAACTCTCTGGCGGACAGGAACAGCGTGTCGCGATTGCGCGGGCAATCGTGAGCGATCCAACCCTGTTGCTGGCGGACGAACCCACCGGCGACCTGGACAGTCACTCAGCCACGGAAGTCTTGGAGATCTTGAAGAGGTTGAACGAGGATTTTCAGAAGACCATCGTGATGGTCACGCACGATCCGCACGCGGCTTCGTACGCCCACGTGACCCGTCACTTGGAAAAAGGGATGTTGCTCCCGCCATCGTAAGGGAGACGGCGGGATTTACTAGCCGAGAAGATTCTCTCGGAAACGCTTAGCAGAAACGGCAGTAGGGTTAGTGGAGCCGAATCCATGGACCAACATCGCCTAGGCGACGTTGGTCCGGTAACGCTCCTCCGCGCCGCTCATGAGCGAAGACGTCGGAACGTCTGCCACCCACTTCCATGCGCGACGGCTATTCACGACCACAGCTTCCGCCTCTCCATATTCCACCAGGCGGTTCAGCACGGTGGTGACCGACGCCATCGGATCCTTGTGACGCGCCAGCAATGCAGGAATCTTTTCCTGGAAATATTCACAGATGTCACGCGCGGTCATCGCGCGTCCCGCTTCCATCAGAATCATGCGACAAGCTTTTGTGAAACCTGGCTGACGGCCGCTGTTCTTGCGGTCGACCAGTTCCATGAGTTCTTCATTCAGAACTCCGTCGCCAAACAGGTTCGCTAAACCGGAAATCGTCTGCTTGACCGTACCGATTCGCTTCATGATCTCGGCGCGCTGCTGAAGCAGCTGGCGCAGTTCGTCATGGGCTTGCCGGATTACCTCTTGCACGTGGCCGACGTCATAACGGTCGACCGGCCTGAGCGAGCTGTTGATTCTCTGTCCATTTTCCATACGTCCCCCAGAATGTTAAGAGCACAGTTCCGCTTGTTTCGTTGTACGTAAATTTCTTCCACCGCGTTCCATCAATTCCGTGGCAAGAAATTCAGCAACCAACGCAATATGACTGTTTAGACGATGCACGTGAAAATTGGTTAACAAAAGAAAGGACTAAGAAGATTATGTTAGGCCTTTTGTCAGAAGAAACCGATGCTTCACTGCGGTGTCAGAAGAGTTTTAGCGTTCGAAATTGGGATGAACAGTCAATATACAGGGACGAAGAAACGGATTTGTTGGAGGAGTCGCGGTCAGGTCAAAAAATTGTAAAAACTAAATTAATTTTCGTTTCGCCACCTTCCCAAGAGCAAAAAGCTCGAAACGGGTCCTGATAAGCCTTTACTGTTCTGATTCTGCCTGCTCATCAAGCTTCGGCGCGCTGCTCACTAAACTTCAGTTGCAATATTCCGATGGTAACAGGTTACGAGGCATGATCAGTGTCAACAGGCGCCAAACCCGCTCCATCCACCGAGCCACTACGGGTCCTCCTCGTAGGCGATCAAGAGGAAGATTTTTTTCTTATCCGCGAGATTTTGGAGCGAAGCCGCGGAATGCTTCTCGCTGAACTCGATCATGCACGATCGATTGAAGAGGCGAAGGTTTGCTTGAAAAAAAAGCCATATGGACTGGTGCTTTTCGAGCATGGTGCAGGTGACGCCGAAGCGGTGCGCCTTGTCTCCCAGTTCACTGAGGATGACGTTTCCGTTCCTTTCATTCTGTTGACGGAAGATGCCGATGAAAAGACCATCGCAGAAGTCATCGAGGCGGGAAGCTGGAATTGCATCTCGAAATCGCGGCTGGATGGGGCGACCCTCGTCCGGACGATCCGCAGTACGCTCGCGTTGCACTCCCTGCAGCAGGAGCACGAAACATCCGAGACCGCATTACGTAAGCTCTCCCGCGCGGTCGAGCAATCTCCCGACACCCTGGTGATTACCGATCGGCTCGGGGTCATCGAATATGTGAACCCTGCCTTCGAACTTCTTACCGGCTACAGTCGCGACGAAGCTTGCGGAAAGACCAATCGCCTGGTGAAGTCGGGCGAGCAAACGCGGGAGATTTACCGCGACATGTGGAGCACGATCCTGGCGGGAAATGTCTTTCGTGGCGTGCTCGCCAATCGCAAGAAAACTGGAGAACTTTTTTACGTCGAGGAAAGCATTTGCCCGGTTCGCGATGCGCGCGGCGAGGTCACACACTTCATCGCCCACGGCCGCGACGTCACCGACCGCATGCGGCTGGAATCGCAATTGCTCCAGGCACAGAAAATGGACGCCATTGGGCGTCTCGCTGGCGGCGTCGCCCACGACTTCAACAATCTCCTGACAATCATCACCAGTTATTCCGAGCTGGCGCTCGACGATGTCCCCCCAAACAGTCCCCTGGAAAACAAACTGCAAGAGATCTTGCTGGCAGCGCGCCGGGCGGCTGAACTCACCAGTCAACTCTTGGCCTTTAGCCGAAAACAGCCGCAGGCCCTGCGCATTTTGGAACTGAATCAGATTGTGGCGAGAATCGCCAAGACGCTCCCGCGATTGATCGGAGAAGACATCCAATTTACCTTTACCCCCGGTGCAGGCGTTGGATGCGTGCGAATTGATCCCTTACAAATCGAGCAAGTGTTGATGAATCTCGCCGCCAACGCACGTGACGCGATGCCGCAGGGCGGTGACCTGCGAATCGAAACCTCGAAGCTTCACCTCGACGAAAGCTACATCCACGACAAACCCGCCACTATCCCCCGAGGCTACTATGCGGTCATCACTGTGAGCGACTCGGGCTCTGGCATCCCCCGCGCAGACTTGCCGCACATTTTTGAGCCCTTCTACACAACCAAGCCATCGGGCAAAGGCACTGGACTCGGCCTCGCCACGGTTTACGGCATTGTGAAGCAGAATAAAGGATTCATCTGGGTTTACAGCGAGCAGGATTCGGGTTCCGTATTCAAGATCTATCTTCCGTCGATCACGAAGCAGCATCTTTTCGACGAGCCCGGATCGAAATCCTCCAAGGCTGTCCCGGGCGGCACCGAAACGATTCTCCTCGTGGAAGATGAGCAGGCAGTTCGGCGCTCGACTGCCGAATTCCTCCGCATTCAGGGATATCACGTGCTCGAAGCCAAAGATGGTGTAGACGCTCTCTCTGTCGCCAGCCGCCAGGATGCAACCATCCATCTTGTGGTCAGCGATGTGGTGATGCCGAATATGAGTGGCGGTGAGCTAGCGAAAAAACTCTCGCCCCTGCGTCCGGGTCTGCGGTTTCTTTTCGTCTCCGGCTACGCTGGAAAGACGATCCTCGATCACAACGTCGTCAATCTGGAGAAGAACTTCCTGCAAAAGCCCTACACGCTGCGACAGCTGTCCACCATGATTCGCGAAGCGCTCAATCAAAACACCTGATTTCTGAGAAACTAGGGACTGAGGATTTATTGCCCTCTAGGTATAATGCTGTCGGCTCACTCCCAAATGTTCCCAGGCGCCAGATGCGCGCTGTTCCTAATCGTTTTGCACCGGGGCCCCGGAAAGATCCTGGCGGGCGTTTTCTTTCTCATTCTCTGCGGCGCAATCGTATATTCGGCGCTGCAGGTTCTGGCGGCGCAGCGCTATCTGTCGGTCAAACCTCCTATACGCGCTGCGAATGAGCCGATCAGCATCCTCAAGCCTCTGGCAGGTCTCGATCTCGATCTTGAATCGAATCTGCGGACATTTTTCGAGCAGGACTATCCTGCGTTCGAAATTCTCTTTGCTGTTCGCAGCTCCGGGGATCCTGCCGCGGAAGTTGCGGCTCGATTGCAGAGGGAATTTCCAAATGTTCCCTCGCGACTGATTGTCGCCGGGGAGCCGCCGTATCCGAATGCCAAAGTTTTCAGCCTCGACCGGATGCTTCCGGCGGCCGCCCACGATCTGGTCGTGATGAGCGACAGCGATGTTCGCGTCTCACCGACTCTGCTTCAAACCATAGCAGCAGAATTTCAGGATCAGCGCCTTGCAGTTGCCACGTGCCCATACCGCGCCGTTTCCGGACCCAGTTTTTGGTCGCGTCTCGAAGCTACCGGAATGAACACGGACTTCTGGGGCAGCGCTCTGGTTGCCAGGATGCTCGAAGGCATGCAATTTGCGGTGGGTCCGACGATCGCAGCGCGGCGTCGGGTACTTGAATCGATTGGCGGAATGGAGCGTTTGAAAGATTATCTGGCCGAGGATTTCGTGATCGGAAAATTCGCCGCTGAAGCCGGACACGGCGTAAGTCTCTCCTCGTACGTGATCGAACATCACATTGGCGACTCGACTTGGACGGAGAATGTGGAGCATCGCCTGCGCTGGGCGCGCAGTACGCGGCGCTCGCGGCCTGCGGGATATGTCGGCCAACTATTCACCATGCCGTTGCCCCTTGCGTTGCTGGTTTGTATTTTCGCTCCCACGTGGTGGCCGGTCCTTCCCGTCGCATTCGCGTTGCGTGCGCTTGCCGCCTACATGGTTTCGGCACGGGTTTTGCGAACGAGGATCAACTGGCTGTTGTTGCCAATCGAAGACATCGTGGGATTTCTGTTCTGGCTGGCAGGATTTTTCGGAAACACTATTTCCTGGCGCGGACGCCGTTATCGCCTGTTCGCCGACGGGCGCTTCGAACTGATCGCTCCTGCTGCAAGATGAATCGTCCGATCTATTCGTAGAAAAGTGATGGCGAGATGCCTTCCGCGGTCAACGATTCCCTGCTGATCTTGGGTTCCCGCCTGACATTGCGCTTGCTATGCTTCGGGCGTGATGCGAACCAGCCGCCCATCTTTCAACTCGAATTTCTGTCCTCGCCAAACCACGGTATGCCCGGCGAAACTGGCAATCCACAGAAACACGGCAATCAGGTCTCGAAAAGGCAGCAACCACAAGTGCGCGATCACGCTCCGATCTTGCAGCACCCACTTCCCCACGGCCAGAGCGACGGCTGAGCGCAGCAAAAGGACCGCAGCCAACACGACCCATGACCACGGCGCCGCTCGCGCGAAGAGCACATTTGCCAGCGCCCACATCAGTCCGAACGTGCTGACCAACCCGATGTATCCTCCCAGTCGCGCGTCTCTGACTCCACGATTCCAACGCAGTTGATGCGAGAAAAACTCGCGCCAGCTATAGGCTGGCAAGTGAGTCTCGACCACAACTTCGGAGAGCACTACCTCCTTGCCGAGATCGGCAATCCGCCGTCCCAGTTCGTAGTCGTCAGCCAGAAAATCGACGATCGATCTGAAGCCTCCAATCTTTTCCAGATCGGCGCGCCGAAATGCGAGCGTTGATCCCAGCCCGAATCGCAACCCGCCTTCAATCTGCTGGGCCACAAGAACGCCCGCGCAGAAATCAGTGCTGATGCCGAGAGATTCGAGTCGCGATCCGACCGTCGCCGCCGCAACTCCACGATAAAGGCACGTCACCATTCCGACGTGCTGGTCAGCGAGGGGAGCCATGACGCGCCGAAGGTAATCACGCTCCACCTGAATGTCGCTGTCGTTGACGATTAAGCACTCATAACGGGCTGCCTGAGCCATTTGCTCGAGATTGCTCACCTTCACGTTGGCGCCAAGGATCTCTGGGCAAACAACAAGTTGAATATTGCAATCGGGAAATTCGCGTCTCAATTGCTCAACCGAAGAAACGGCGGGGTCGTCCGCATCGCTCACACCGAAGATAATTTCGTATCCGGGATAATCCTGCAGACAGTGGCTGCGAAAGCTCTCGAAGATTTCAGGGTCGATGCCTTTGAGTGGCTTTAGAACGGATACCGGCGGCAAGAACGATTGCGCAGGGCTGACGGCCTTCCGCCGCTGCAGAAAGCGGCCCGCACTCCACAAGCACAGCAAATAGTAAATAGAACTTGAGACGCAGCCGAGAAGGGAGGCGATCTCAAGAATCTTGCCGATGGAGTAGCTCATGCCTGCGAACTTCTATTCGTAGCGGAGCGATTCGATCGGATCGAGGTTGGCAGCCTTCCACGCCGGGTAGATGCCGAAAACAAGTCCCACTCCGGCCGCTGAACTGAACCCAAACGAGACCCAGAACATCGACAGATGCGCCGGCAGTGAGGGCCAGATAGCCGGAATCACCCATACGATAATCGCTCCCGTGAGAATGCCGATCACTCCGCCGACCGCGGTCAACATGATCGCTTCCAGCGTGAATTGCAGCAGGATGTCCCGCTTGCGCGCGCCGATTGCCTTACGCACTCCAATTTCGCGTGTCCTCTCGGTCACGCTCACCAGCATGATGTTCATCACACCCACTCCGCCAACTACCAGGCCGACGCTCGAGATTGCGAACATCCCGATGAACAGCGCTCCCGTGAGCTGATTCCAGACGTCCGAGATCGAATCTGAGGTCATGATTGCAAAATTGTCCGGCTTGTCGAACGCCACTTTTCGACGACGGCGCATCAGTTCCCGAATCTCATCCATGGCCTTCGGCATATCGTCGTGCGAGGTCGCTTTGACGCTGATCACGTGCTGCTTCATTTCCGGATGCAGCGTCTTGAACGTCTTTAGAGGCATAATGACGCGATTGTCGTTGGGGTCTTTGCCTCCGCCGAAGACTGACTTAATCTTCTCAACCGTGCCGATAACCTGAAACAGCCGTCCTTCAATGTTGATCTCTTTGCCGAGCGGGTCCATGTCGCCAAACAACTCGTGCTGGGTCTCGTAGCAAACCACCACGACGGGAGAATGGTGCTCGTCATCAAAATCGCTGAACCACCGACCGCTCGCCATGGGCAGGTCGAACACATCCCTGGCGGACGCCATGTCTCCTTCGAGGATGGTGTTCTTGACTTTCCTGTCCTGGTATTTCACCGAATAAGTGCCCACTCCCAACTCCGGGCGGAAAAGTCGCATGCCGGCTGAGACTGCCTTGAGATGGGGCAGATCTCGCATGGCCAGAGCGTCGTCATAGGTGAGTTCTCGGCGAGTGCGCATCTCTTGGGTCATGCGTCCGAAGGTAAAAAAGTCCAGGTGAAAGACGAAAATAACGTTCGACCCGATGCTGGCGACAAGATCGCGCACGTTGTCATCGAGGCCACGCCCAATCGAAGACACGCCGATCACCACGGCAACACCAATGACGATACCGAGCACGGTCAATCCCGATCGCAGCTTGTTGCTGCGAATGGTATCCGTCGCCATGTTAACGATTTCGCCGAATTCAGATTTTCGGATCATAAATGGATTTGGTAATTGGGAAATTGGGAAATTGAAAAATTTAGTAATTTGGGAAATTTGGTAATTTGGTAATCGAAAAACCACCCGAACTGCGCAAGAGGTTTCAAATTACCAAATTACTCAATTACTCAATTACCAAATTACTAAATTCCCCAATCTCTCCTACATCTCAAATCTCAGCGCCACAATCGGATCCAGCTTTGCGGCTTTGCGTGCCGGATACACTCCGAAAAATACGCCCACACTCCCCGCAACCGTAAGTCCCGCGAGGACTGCCCACAGTTTGATCGACGACGGCATGCCGATGAGCGCGGTCACTATTTCCGCGACCAACACTCCGCCGATCACGCCGAGCGCTCCACCCAGCAGCGCTAGCACCACGGACTCAATCAAGAACTGCAGCAGTACGTCTTCTCGTCGCGCCCCCAGCGCTTTCCGAATTCCGATCTCGCGCGTTCGCTCCGTCACCGACACCAGCATGATGTTCATGATGACAATGCCGCCAACTACAAGCGACACGCCCGCGATCCCGATGGTCGCCATGAAGAACGTATTGCTGAGCCCGGACCAGATGCCGAGCAGGCTGGCATTGGTCTCAATCTCGAAACTGTCGTTCTGCCCGAGACGATCGTGCCGGTTCGCGCGTAACGCCACACGCGCCTCGTCGATCGCCTGGCTGAGAGGCGCGCCCGTTGCCGACGCCTTCCCCCATATGCCGATGCTGTTGTTGTGCGAGCCGTATTCCTTCAGGTACGCGGTAATCGGAATCAGCGCGTAGTTGTCCGCGCTCTGCCCGAGAGTCTTGCCCTTCTTCTTGCCGACACCAATCACCTGATAGGTCCAGCCGTTGATGCGAATTTCCTGGCCCAGCGGATCGGTTCCGCCAAGAAGATGCTCGACAATATCGGTGCCCACGACGGCGACCTGCGAGTGATTGTTCAAATCCGTTTCGTTGACCATCCGTCCTGAGGTCAAATCCGTGTCAACGATCGTGGCGATCTCAGGGGTAATCCCCTGAACGTTCGTGTCATCGATCGACTGCTCGTTGTGCTTCACCCGACTGTTGGAACTCATCATCGCGCCCACGTAGTCGCAATGGACGCAGGCCTCTTTCACAGCCTGGTAGTCCTCCAGATCGAGATTCTTTCGCTTCTCAGCCTCGAGGAAGCGGTCCACGTTGGTCTCGATGGCTGACATCTTGGAAACGATGAACACGTCAGCGCCCAAATTAAAAATTTTCTTGGCGACGTAGTCGTTGATTCCGGAAACAAATGTCACGACAGCGATGACCGCTCCGACACCAATCACCACGCCCAACAGCGTCAGCACGGACCGCAGTTTGTTCGCCCACAACGACTGCAGGGCAACTCGGATGGCTTCGGCGTAGTTCATGAATTCGGTCGACCCTCGGCGACGAGCTCGGGCGATGATCTCGGGCAATGACCTCGGGCGCGAGGCGCCAGCCTTCAGGGGTCCCAAGGGCGGTATCAGTTTACAGCGGATTTGCCGCCCCCGCAGGAAAGCGAGAAGTGAAGTGAAAGCCGGAAGCCAGAAGCCGTGCGTCGAACGCCCGACACCCAAAGCGCGCACTCAGATCATATAGAATGAACTTCGTAGGCAGCCGGACCGGACGGCCGCTTCCGCGCCTTCGGGCGTGGGGAGAGGAAAGTCCGAACTCCGCAGAGCAGTGTGCCGGATAACGTCCGGGACGTCAGGTTCAAGCCTGATGGACGGAAAGTGCCACAGAGAACATACCGCCTTGGCGGCAACGCCGGGGTAAGGGTGAAAAGGTGCGGTAAGAGCGCACCGCCGCGGCAGTAATGCAGCGGGCAGGGCAAACCCCACACGGAGCAAGACCAAATAGGGAGGAAGTCCGCGGCTTTGATTTTCGAATCAAGGTCGCGAACACGTGCCGGCTCGGTGCGTCAAACCTTCGGGTAGGTCGCTAGAGCCGCGCAGCAATGCTCGGCCCAGAGGAATGGCCGTCCCGCGGGAGCAATCCTGAGGACAAAATTCGGCTTACAGGTCCGGCTGCTCTATCTCTTCTATTCCCTGTGATTTCGATTTTTCGTCTGGTAATTTGCGCCAGATTCCCAGCCCCGTACCCAACTCATGGATCGTTCGAAACCTCCCTCGCTGTTATCGGACAAATGGCGTGCAGTGATTTTCGACCTCTCGATCGCGTTGCCGGGTATCTTGGCAACGTCATAGGATTCGCGCCTTTCAGCGGTCATCGGCCGTGAACGGTTCGCTCCGCGAATCGGAGTTTTCTCCTGGAGTGCCCTGTTAGAACTCGTAACGCAGCGCGAACTGCATTACGCGTGGACTAGTGAGCAGGCGGCTGTAATTGCCGAAGGTGCTCGCGTTCGTAAGCGATAGCGATAGGGATTGCACGTTGAACCGGTTCAGGTTCAGGGCGTTAAAAACCTCCCAGCGGAAACGGAGCGCCTGAGACTCGTGTACGTGCCACAGCTTGCTTAATCCCAAGTCCAGACCGGCGAAGCCGTCGCCACGCAGGGTGTTGCGTTGGCCGCTCTCGCCAGGGAAGAGCGCTCGGAAAGCACCGATTCCATTCGCGCCCTGGGGATCGGCGAACAGGTTTACGCTTCCGTCCGCCCCTACGGTTTTGTGCACCATTGGTTTTCCGATGGTCTGTGCGAATCCGCTCAGTTCCCAATTGGTTGGCCAATTGGCACCGTTCGTGACGCTGACCGGGAAACCGCTGGTCCAACGGGCCACACCGGTAAGCTCCCAACCACCGATCACGGCATCCATGAGTCGTCCCGAATCACGACCCAGCATCTTGCCTCGTCCAAAAGGTAGGTCGGCAATCCAGTTTGCATTGAACTGGTGCGTGGTATCGAAGTCTGAGACGCCGCGATGCTGATTCGGGTCCCAAACGTTGATGACCTGCCCGCCCAAACCTCCGGTCGTGCCTTGAATTCTCTGAGCGTCTGACGCCAAGTCGATCGACTTCGAGAATGTGTAGTTGAAGTCAAACTGTATGCCTTGCGCCATGGCCCTGCGTAAGTTGAGTTGCAACGCGTGGTAGGTGGAGTTGCTGTTCGATCTCCACGCGTACAAGGACGCAAACTGTGGGCTCAGGAAGGTGTATCCAGTTTGCGTACCGGCGTTCGGTTCGCTGGCGCCAATCCCCTGATAGAAGGTGTTGGCGTCGTTGAAGTCCTGGATGCCGCCCTGATCCAACACTTGGATCGTGGTGGTTTCTCCTACGGTTCCGACGTAGGGACAGTTCAGATCGTAAATGGCTTGAGCCGCACTTGCAGTGGGCATCGGATTTCCCGTGCTCGTGCAGTTCGACATCGTGTACATCCCACCCGGCTTCAACGGCTGGATGACGTCCGCCCAGTACTGGGCGGCCGCGCCAATCGTAGATGGATCAAAGCTGTCGCTGGCCACACCATTGCGCGCGGCTTCCGAAAGCGGGCGGATCGCCTTGAAGTAATCCAAGCCAGATTTGGGATCTGCAAGGTCCAGCGGCATGGCCAGGTCGGTTTGGGTCAAGAGCCGGCGTGCCAGTCGTCCCACGTAAGTCGCTTGGAGTGCGAAACCGTGTGGCAGTTGGTGTGCCACCGATAAGTCCAACATGTAGGAGTAAGGTGTTTTCAGCTTGTCATCCATACCCCAATAGACTTGAAACGCATCGGGTGGGAATTGTGTGGGGAATGTACCGCCCGGACTGCTGGCGAATATCTGATTCGTGTTGTAGTCGGTCGTGGGGATCGTGTGCAGGTCTGTGAGACGAGGCGCACTTTCGAGAGTTTGCTGGGCGGCGAGGTTGCTCAGGTTGGTCGACATGCCAAACGATCCTTGCTGATCGAAAGTACTCAGCAACGTCTGGCCGAGATGATCGTAGGCCATGCCGAACCCCGCCCGTATTGACGTGTTGGGCTCGGGACTCCATGCAATGGCGAACCGTGGAGCGAAATCCTTTTTGTCCAAGTGATAGAACCCCTGTTTCCCATTGGCGGGACCCGCGAGGTCAAATGAGAGTAGCGGGCTTTGGTTGGAAGGAATTCCCTGCAGCATGTTATCGCGGCGCTGGTTAAACCAGTCGCTCAAACTGATGGTCGGGGCAACCTGAAGTCCGTTTGTCTCCCAGGGAGGAGAAAAGAGTGAGTAACGAAGTCCAAGCGTAACGGTCAGGTTCGGCCGGACCTTCCAGGTATCTTGGCCATAAAACTCGTAGTAGTTCTGGGCAAAGCGCCTTTTCACTTGCATCGCCTTCCGACAACGGCGCTCCCGATCGCTGGAAGTTGTACTGAGCATCGACCTCGGTGACCATCCCAAGCAGAGCAGCAAGCGGATAGTCGTACCCTTGGGCAAAATCGTCCGAGACTGTCGGGAAACCCCAGGCGCCAGGATCCATGTGGTCCTTCTGTCCCGTGGTCGCCATGCCGCCTACGTCGAGCCAGGAGGCATTGGTCACACCCTGGCTGAAGGAATTACGAAAACTCCCTTGCGCCTGGCGCGCGAAGCCGACATTCGCGCCGAATTGAAGCGTGTGTTTTCCTCTTGACCACGAAACGTCATCGATCAGGTTGTGAATGGGAAGCTGGAAGTTCGAGCTGCGCACAACTGCGAGATCGGATCCATCCCCCGTCTCATTATTATTCAGCGTGCGGAAGAAGATGAAAGGCTGGGTATCATCGTTTCCGAGCGTACCCAGGCTCTGGCGCGTATACCCCCAGCGGAAAGTATTTAGGACCGTGTTGCTGAGTGTGGCGGAATAGCCGAGTGCAAAACCCTTGCTATAGTCGACGAAATTCCGCAGCGGCGGCGTGCCTGGTAAATATGGAACGTCATTCTGCGTATCATTCCGCAGGCCACCCCGCCAATACAGCGTATGAGTGCCGCTCGAATTCAGCCTGTAATCGACACGCGCAATGTACCAGTCGTTGTTCTTGGCAATTGGTCCCCTGAAGCGGTATCCCGAAAAATTGACGCCGTATCCCACGGAACCGTCATTCGGGTGCGGGAATCCCTGGAAATACGCAAGCATCGCGGCGTTGGGACCCTTTGGGGCTTGGGTGACAGGATCCATCATGGTGAGATCGGCCGGCGCGAGCCCGAAATAGCCCGCAGGAACAGCGTAGTTCTGTTGACTCGCACCTTGAACACTGGATCCGGGGCATGCGCTGGAATCGGCACACTGATACATCATTACGCCATCGCGCAACGCATCCGTAGGAACTACACGCAATGCGCTGTTTTCTTCTCGCTGCCGTGCACCCTCGTAATTGGCGAAGAAGAAGAGCCGGTCCTTAATAATCGGCCCGCCCACCGCCGCGCCAAAAATGTTGCGGATCAGTTTCGGAGCGCGATTAGGGTCACCTGACGCGAGCTGCGACTGTTTGACGAAGTAATCGTTGGCGCTGGTAGCAGTGTTACGGTGATATTCATAGAGAGCACCATGGAAACTATTGGTGCCGCTCTTGGTCACTAGAGAAACCTGCGCGCCCGACGAACGTCCTTCGTCAGCGTTATAGTTGCTGGTGGTAACTCGGAACTCCTGTACCGAATCGGGCGTAATCGGAAGCACGGACGTAAAGGCGTCGCCGGCTGCATTGTCGTTGACGTCCACGCCGTCGAGCGTGATGTTGCTTTGATCGCTGCGAGCACCGTTCACGGCACCGCTACGCGTGTCGACGGTTCGGTCAATGTCAGTGCGATTGCCGATGTAGGAAACTCCCGCCTGCAGCGAAAGCAGATCAGGCACGTTCCGGCCTTCCATGGGCAGGGACTTGACTTGGGTTTCACTGAACGCGTTTCCCACCGACGCGTCCGTCGTATTGATGACTGGGGCTTCGCCGGTGACGTCGACAATTTCCGAAGTCGTTCCCACCTCGAGTTTCAGATTGGCGATTGTCGGCGTGTCAACCAGCAATTGGATTTGCTTCTGTTCCATTTTGCGGAAGCCCGACATCACGACCGTAAGCTGGTAAGTCCCCGGTTGAAGCTGCAGGAACTCATAGTCGCCGGCCGAGTTGGTTGTGACCGTGCGCGTAAAGCCGCGCTCTGGATTGGCCAGCGTTACGCCGGCTCCGGAGACTGCTGCAGTCGTCGGATCCGTAACAGTTCCGCGCAATGACGTTGTCCCTGACTGCGCCAACGCGAGCGTACTCATTGCGATCAGATACGCGAACAGCCGAACGACTACACGTGAACCGAAGCGCATAAGAAAACTCCTCCCACCCGATGCGGGTGTTTTCTTTGGTCACCATCAACAACGAGATCATCGAAACCGGATGTGACTCGATGGCTAAGGATTCTGCAGGGAAAGGACGCAAACTTACAAGAAGAAAGTGCAGTAAACTAAAGAAAATACAGATCTTAACTAAACATCGAGGAGTTGTTAAAGATATGCCCGTCAGCCTAAATGAAGGCTAGTTTGCCGGCAATCGCTTGGGGTCAAGCAGTGGTATTTCAGTGACCGGTGAATGGGTATCGCATGCGATTGGCATGTTTTCTCGCGTTTCAAAATTTCAAAACCTCGGCGAAAATCTGGGCCTCACAAATGCAGTCACGTGTGACTTACTATTGGTCCGCCCGAACAAAGTTCGATTTCCTACACTGCAATCTGTGTGCGTGCGTAGTCAGGGCGGCGGGTTTGGCATCGGGTTCGCCTAAGGGAAAAAGAATCATAGAAGACCGATCTCTCTCATTCTTATTTGAGTGCGTTCGTTTGAGATAGCGATGCCATTTCGACATTCCCCTGAATTGCGCCTTAACGAGCGCGGCTGCTATAGTTTGCGAGAGCTTTTAAATTGGAATTGAAAGTCTGACCACCGAGTCAGGCAAAGTGAGGAATCTATATGTCAGCACCCAGCCGACGGCCAGAAATTCGCCGGCGCCGTACCCGCAAAGACAAGATCGTTCAGTTGCGCAAACGCCTCGCCGCGGCCAAAACCGACCCCGACAAGACCCGCCTCACCGCCAAGCTGCACAAGTTGGCAATCATGTCTCCCGGACAGTCGCTGGTAAAAGAGTAGGCGCGCTGTCTTTCCTGCTGACCTTCTGATCAGCTCCGCACAGGTGAGTAGTGAATAGGCTGCCGGAACCTATCCGGCAGCGGACTTCCTTGCTGCCGAGCGCGATTTATTCTGCGCCACCTCGCTGTACACATCGAGTAAACGCCGCACCGAGATCTCCCACGAGAATCTCTTCGCCTGCTGATATCCCCGCTCCTTCATCCGTGCCCGCAAAGGCTGGTCCATGAGGACGCGATGCAGCGCGCGCATAATTTCAAACACGTTCTCGGGATTCACCAGCACCGCAGAGTTCCCCACGACCTCCGGCAGTGACGACGCATTTGAGGTGACCACCGGCGTCCCGTGCGCCATCGCCTCAAGCGGAGGAAGTCCGAAGCCTTCATACAAGGACGGGAAGACGAAGATTTTCGCCTCGTCGTAGAAAATCCTCAGCACCTCAATCGGAATGAATCCAAGGAATCGCACATCGTTCTGCACTCCGCTGCGAACGACGGTACGCCGCAGATCCGGATTTCCCGATAGATCGTCTCCGATAATAATGAGCTTCAGATCCGGATAAGCCTGCTCTTTCTCCAACTCCGTCTTGAGCGCCGAGAAAGCCTCGATCATGCGCACCACGTTCTTGTGCGGGCTCACGCGTCCTGCATACAGCAGGAACGGGTAGGTCACCTGGTATCGCTGGGCGATCAGTTCGCGGTCGGAAGGACTGGCGTGTCCGCGCAGGAAGCGTTCATCGATCGCGTTGTAAACAACCTCAATCCGCTCCGGCGGGATCTCAAACAACTTTTCGATCTCGGCGCGGGTGAAATTCGATACGGCAAAGATTTTCTCTGCGCCTCGCAGAACCCGCTTGGTCATCTGCAGATGCCACGCGCCCCAGAATCCGGTCTGCTGCCGCGCCCGCGACATGTGCTCCAGCAAATCGTGCACGGTCATCACGTATGGGCAGGGCAAGAATCGCGGCACCGAAAAGAGATTCGGAATATGCACCAGGTCGCAGTTGAGGTTCCGCACTGCGCCGCGAAACTCGCGAAATCCCTGAATCGATCTCTCCGGAGCCAGCAGGGGAATTGTCTGGAAATTCGGCGGGAGCGGTCCGATCTCCTCGATCTTGGCAGGCGGACCTATCAGAAAATAAGGATTCTCGTGATCGACTCGCCCGAGCGTTCGAACAACATTGCGGATATATGTGCCGACGCCAAACTCGGTCATCCGGCGGATGTCGATGGCGATCTTCACCGAGTGCATTTAACCACAGAGCATACGGACGAACACAGTGGAATTAGGCTCGCACCTCAGCGTGCACTCTGGCTCGACGCTCGGCGTAGAGCGGGAAGGCCTCGCATAGTTCGAGCACCTGCTTGCGGACCTTCGACAGGACGCCGGCATCGCTGCGATTCAGCAAAGATTGAG
Source organism: uncultured Acidobacteriota bacterium (assembly GCA_963820895.1). Taxonomy (GTDB): domain Bacteria; phylum Acidobacteriota; class Terriglobia; order Terriglobales; family Acidobacteriaceae; genus Sulfotelmatobacter. The sequence continues at coordinate 1,696,783 of CAWGBW010000002.1, read as the reverse complement.
CAATCCATTTTCCGACCTGCCGCATTTCGTTTTCCTTCATACCGCGAGTGGTCAGGGCCGGAGATCCGATGCGAATGCCGCTCGGCTTCATCGGCGGATTGGTGTCGAACGGAATCGCGTTCTTGTTCACCGTGATCGCTGCTTCGCCCAGTGCTTTCTCCGCCTCGCTTCCCAACATCCCCTTGGCGAAGACGTCGATGAGCATGACGTGCGTATCCGTGCCGCCAGAGATGATGCGGAAGCCCTCCTCCGCCAGCGTCTGCGCCAGCACCTTCGCGTTCGCCACGACTTGCCGGGCATAGTCGCGGAACTCCGGCTGCATGGCTTCCTGAAAACAGACCGCCTTGGCAGCCATGATGTGCACTAACGGACCGCCCTGCATGCCAGGAAACACCACCTTGTCGATGGCCGCGCCAAACTCGGCTTTGGAAAGGATCATGCCCGATCTCGGACCGCGCAGCGTCTTGTGCGTCGTCGAGGTGACAATGTGAGCGTGCGGCACCGGCGACGGATGCGCGCCTCCGGCCACGAGTCCCGCGAAGTGCGCCATGTCGACGAGGTAAAGAGCACCAACCTTGTCTGCAATCTGCCGCATGCGCACGAAATCAATGATGCGTGGATACGCGCTGCCGCCACCGATGATCAGCTTCGGACGCTCTCTCTCCGCGATCTTCTCCAGTTCGTCGTAGTCGATGGTTTCCGTTTCTTTGGTGACTCCATACGGAACGATCTTGTACGTCTTCCCCGAAAAATTCAGCGGATGCCCGTGCGTCAAATGACCACCATGGGCGAGATTGAGCCCAAGGATCGTGTCGCCCGGCTGAATCACCGCGGCGTAGGCTTCCATGTTGGCCTGCGATCCGGCGTGGGGCTGCACGTTGGCGTGCTCGGCGCCAAACAATTGCTTCGCCCGGTCGCGCGCCAGGTTCTCGACGACGTCGGCGAACTCGCAGCCACCGTAATAACGCTTGCCCGGATAGCCCTCGGCATACTTGTTCGTAAATACCGAACCTGCCGCTTCAAGCACCGCCTCGCTGACGAAGTTTTCGGACGCGATCAGCTCCAGGCCTTCATGCTGGCGGCGTGCTTCGTTATCGATCGCGGCGGCGATCTGGGGATCGTTTTCGGCAAGCGGGCGGTACATCGCGCTATTCTTCATTGGGTGAGTTTCCGTTTCTAAGCTTTTTCGTAGATGTTCTGCCGGAGAATCTCCATGTATCGCTCCGGAAATTTCGGCGATGTAAAGCCGAATTGCGCATAGAGCTTGTGAGCATCCAGCGTCGACAAGCTCCAGCGGCGCAGTCCTTGCAATTCCGGGTGTTCCTTGATGCACCGCATCAGATCTTTTCCAAGGCCGCGCCCACGGTGCGATTCCAGCACAAAAACGTCGGCGAGGTAGGCATAGGTCGCGAAATCGCTGATGACGCGCGCGAATCCAATCTGCGCAGGCCTCTCATCTCGACCTGCCGATGTTTTTTCCTCACCGACATCATAAATGCCAAAGCACAAGGAATGCGCGATCGCCCGCTCGACCAGTTCCCGCGATATCCCTTTCGACCAATAACAATTCGTCAGGAATCCGTGGATGACATTCAGATCGAGCCGATCGGGATCAGTACTGATCAGGAATCCGCCGCGCCGGGATTCGGCAATGCTTCCGGGCTTGGACGGTGATTCAGACCGCATCGTGCCATTCTAAACTGCTGGACGCACCCGGGAACAAGCCGCGAACTCCGCAATCCCCAAAAGCCATAACCATGAAGGCACAAAGTTTCACGCAGAACAAAAACCTGAGAGGTTTCCTTCGTGTAACTTCGTGTCCTTTGTGCTTAAGGGTTTACCTAAAATGCATTCCGCAAGAACGACACCAGTTGCCAGCCGTCCATGTATTTGTAGGGAGTCTCTCCCGTGGTGTAGTGGCCACAAGGGAGCACCACAACCTTGTGATCGAGCCCGTGCCCCGCGAACTGTTCCACCACTTGCATCGAGAACTCCGGCAAAAATGTCAGGTCGTACGCCGCATAAATGATCAACGACTTCTTCGGCCAGCGCGCGTACTGCTCGAAGAACGACATCGGACTGATGGCCAGCCATGCCCTGCGCAGTTCTTCCAGATCGATCTTCTGCTCGATTCCCTGCCGGATGTGGCGTGTCGATTGTCCGTGCCACACAACATCCGCGAAGTACGTGGACGCGTGATTGAAGGCCACCACGCGCGCGCGCGAATCATGCGCCGCCGCGATAAATGCGTAGCACGAGCCGAGGCTCGTTCCCACGATTCCAAGCTTGTCGTATCCCTGCTGCTCGAGCCAGTCAAAGCAGCAGCGGATGTCGACGACTCCCTGCCGCACCGCATCGAGCGTGCGCCCGATGTTGGCCGACACAGCGTAGTCCGCGCGCTTGATCTCGGCCGGCATCCGGATGTCGTGATAAGGCATTGTCAGCCGCAGCACTGCAATTCCCATCAGGTTGAGCGCTTTGCAGAGGCTGACATAAGACACGGCGTCGGAATTCCAGTGAGGCAGCAGCACGATTGCGCGCCGTCCTCGCGCCGGAAACCAGCGGGCATTCACCAGATTGTTTTCCGGATATGGCGTGCTCACCGGCGAAGTGAATCGAAGGAATTCACCATACGTCCCCTTCACCTTCGCCTCAAGCTTCGGGTCGGGGACCTCGCGGGTCGAGAACACCTGCACTTCCCGCTTTTCGAGTCGGAAGTCGGTGGGCTTGGTGTATGAATAAAATTCGTCGCTCGCCGCGACGATGCGCTGGTTGTAATCGAGGATGAACTTCTCAGGATTCTCAGGCGCCTGTCCCGGACGGTACCCATTTCGGCACGGCCAGTCCCGAGCCCACTCGACTCCCCATTCCAGCGGACGCACGACGCGGTTATTGTCCACCGAAGTCAGCCGGTGTTCCCAGTCATACATCCACTGTGCGTAGCGCGAAGGCATGTTGAACTCTCTAGTGTAACAAGCGCGCATGACGCCTTTTCGGGCGATGCAGTCAATGGTCGCAATTGAGGGCTGAGCTGGGAGCGTCGGGCGCTAGGCGTCGGGCTTCAGGCTTTGGGCGTTGGACTTCGATCTCGACCTCTCTGCGTCGTGATGCAGAGAGTTACCGGAATGGAAATTGGCGGATGTGATCAGACGTCTGAAGGCCGTAAGCTTGAAGCCTAAAGCCGGAAGCCTGATTTCTAGCTAGGATAGCGCCGAGGCACTCGCTTCGAAATATTGCAGAGAATTTCGTATGGAGTGCTGCTGGCGAGCTCGGCATGCTCGAGGGCATCGACGCTCAAAGCGTCGGTCGAGCCTAGCAAAATCACTTCGTCGCCCAAGCCTACGCCCGGAATTCCGGTGACATCGACCAAGGTGAGGTCCATCGAAATGCGTCCGACAATCGGCGCGTAGTGTTCGCGCACAATCACGCGGCCGTGATTCGAAAGTTGCCGGTTGTAGCCGTCCGCATAACCAACAGGCAGGACAGCAACGTGTGCCGGAGCCTTCGTCACGTAGGTTCCGTTGTAACCGAGCGCCTGATTCGCCGCGAGATTGCGCAGCGACAAGATTCTGGTCTTCCAGGTAAGAATCGGTTTCACCGGCAAGCGCAGCGTGCCTCCGCTCACCTCGCGTCCCGCTCGCTGGAACGGCAGATAATATCCGTAAAGCGCCACGCCCGGCCGGACCATCGTGTTCCAGGTCTCTCTCCGCGAGATGACCGCTCCGGTATTCGCCATGTGAACGAATGTCGGCTCGAGTCCGGCAGCCCGAACCATCCTCTGGGCCGCGTCAAAATTCCGTTCCTGGTCCGCTACGGAAGGCGCGTCCATCACCTCGGACGAAGCCAGATGCGTGGAGAGCCCTTCCAGCGCGAGATGCTTCGTCCCACTGAGTACGTTGAGGACGCCAGGAAGTTGCTCCAATCCAACTCCCAGCCGACCCATGCCGGTGTCAACTTTCAGATGGACCGGCTGTCGCGCTGCGCCAAGCGCCTTCGCCGCAGTCTCCATCGACTCGATCTGCCATGGCTCCCAAACGGTGGGTGTAAGCCGAAGGCGAACGATTTCGTTTTCTTCTCCCCTCCAAAAGCCCGTCATGAGAAGAATATTGGCGCGTACTCCCGCTTCGCGCAGCGGAATCGCCTCATCGAGCGAAGTCACACCCAGCCAGCGCGCTCCTTCCGCTTCAAGGGCATGCGAGCATTCCACAGCACCATGTCCGTACGCGTCGGCCTTGACCACCGCGCACACGGTAACGCCGGCTCCCACGTGTTTCTGAACGGTTCGGAAGTTTTGCCGCAATGCGGCGAGCGATACATCGGCCCAGGTAGGCCGCGTCGCCACGCGACTCAAGATCTCTGCAGTAGTAGCCACCTTCGCGATTATATCGGCAGCCGCTGCGATGCCGAGGTTACGCAGGGGCTACTCCCGCGGCGAACGGCTAGGCGTCGGGCGTCCGGCGCTAGGCTTCAGGCTTTGCCGGGGGCGTCTGCTCTTTTGCATAAATTGAACGCAACGTCACACCCGAAGTCCAACGCCCGACGCCTAGAGCCGAGAGCCGGAAGCCTAACGCCGGAAGCCCGCCGTTTCACTGTGCCAAAACAAAGTTCACCGTAATCTGAGTCTCCACCTCGATCGCCTCTTCGTTCAGGATGTACGGCCTGTATTTCCACTGGCGTACCGCCTCGATTGCGGCCGCCACCAGCATCGGATGTCCGGAAATCAGGCGGAGGTTTTCGATTGTCCCGGCTTTGCTGATTACCGCCTCCAGAATGACCGCACCCTGAATTCGCGCATTCCTCGCCAGTGGCGGATACACAGGTTCCACACGCCGAATCAGGCTGCCTTGCATCATGCTCGACGTGCGAAAGGTTCGCGTGGGCGTCGCCGCAACCGGTGCCGGCAACACAGGCCTGGTCCCGGAAATAGGGAGATTCATGCCGATATCGGCACCGAAGTTAGAACCTTCGCCATTGCCGACCACATCACCGATACTCGGTTGTGAGGATGACGCATCGCTTCCTCGAAAGACAGTGGTCGGGATCGATCGCGGCAACGTGATTCTGCCCGTGTAAGGCACGAGCTGCACCGCCGAACTGTGGAAGTGCTCCGCCGTTCGAACTGCTGCGGGGCTGCTCCGCCCTAAGCTGATCGGAGTTGAAATGGTGTGGGCGAGCGGCAATCCCACGGTAGTCAGCAGTGGGACGGCGAGGAGCACTCCGAGTGCTACCGCTTGCAATGCAAACGAAGTCAGAGTGGTCCAGCTACGTTGCGTGCGTTGGGTCCACGAAGTTTCAAGAAGGCTTTCGGCGAACATGGTGTCCTCCAGCGTTCAATTCTGTTTGGTGCTATGGACACCACGAACTTCAGCGGAGGACGCGCTGGCGAAAAGAAAAAGGCCGCGTCGGAACGCGGCCTTTCGGGAACATTTTGGACACACGAGGTGTCCGATTAAAACTATTTCGGCGGCTCGGTTGCCTTCGGAGTCGTCGGCTTCGGAGCCGTCGTTCCGGCACCCGGCGCCTTTGGAGCGGCTGGTTTCGCGGCAGCTCCACCGGCAGGTTGCGGCGGCGCAGGAACTCCGGACTGTACGTTGTAAGCCTCCACCACGGCCTTCGTGATGTCGACCGCTTCGCCCCACCACAGAACGTTGCTTTGCGGCCACGGCTTCGAAGTGTCCACGATCATGCCGAATCCGTTTTCCTGCGAATATTTCACGATCATCGGCGCCATCTTCTGCAGCACCTTGCTGGCGATATCCTGCTGCTGGTTGCCGAATTCTTCCTGGGCATCCTGCACGGAGCGATCGAAAGTCTTCTGCTTGCCTTCGATCTGTTTTTTCAGGTTGGCCAACGCTTCTTCGTTCAGCTTGTCTTGCTGCGTGGTCATCTGCTTCTTCAGCGATTCCAGATCATCGTTCTGCGTTTTCAGTTCGGCCTGTTTCGGTTCGAACTTCTTTTGCAGAGCCTGAATGTCGCGAGCGCCTTCGTTGCTGCCGAAGATCGCTTCCTGAATGTTGATGGTTCCGACCTTGGTGCCAGTGCTGGGAACAGACGCCGCAGGGCTGGCAGTGGTGGGAGTAGCGGATGCTGCACCCGCCTTGGATGGTGTGGCGGCGCTACCGGTTTGGGCTAGTGCAGAAAACGTGAATGTTGCAGCAAAAGCCAGGGCAATACGCATAAACTTGCTTTTCATTGGATCGGTTGAACTCCTTGGAACGTAGTTCCACAATGTCTTTTGAATCTCGCTCTCAGATCGCTTCTTCAGTCAACGCTGGGCCGCACTGAATGAGGTTTTTTCCCGCTGCGGTAGCGGTCGCCATCGGAATGGGCGCCGGGATCGCCAGCTTTTCACGCCGGGCATACGGGCGTGCCGTCCACTCCCTCTTGTTTAACTTATATGGCGTAGACGTTAACATTATAGTGATCTGGTTCTTGGCCCGTCAAACAAGTTGCACGGCCCAGGAACCGCTCGTATCACCCATTCCACCGCACAAACCGGTCTACTGAACTTTCTAGAATGTCGTCGCCACCGTGAATCGGAACGTCTTTCTCGGCTCTCTCAACAGGAAACTTGGCGCAAACGAGTTGACCGCCAGCCGATAGGTATAGTCACCCGCCGCTCCTGCCGGGAACATGCCGCGCGTGATCGGGATCGGCGGATTGGCGTTTTCATTCAACCGCAACGGGTTATACGCCCAATAGATTCGGAACGGCGCGTTGATCACGGGCAGGAACATCTGCAACTCGATTCCCGTCGAAACGCGCGGTTTCCAGTTGGTCGCGCTCAGTACCTGCAAATCCTGTGACGGGATCGGGTTCAGCAATTTGCCGCCTGTGCAATTGAAGCCCGCATCCAGCGCCGGACAACCGAAGGGAGTGCTGACGACCTGCTCGAATTGCTGCGTGGCGATCTGCAACTGAGAGCGCCGCACGATTGCATCGATTCCGGTGTCAATGAATGGAGCCACCGCGACCGGACCGGCGATCGTGATGCGGTATTCGAGGTTCGACCACGCGCTGAGATCGCCGCCCGGAAACACGATCTGATCGACCGGGATCGGAACGGTCCAGTTGCCTTGCCGCGGATTCTCCGGATTCTTCGGCACGGGACTGCCATCCGGATTCGTCAGCGTAATCACGTTCGAGCTGGGCAGGAATGCGACCGGTGAAACGGAGCGGATGTCGAATCCGCGGATGTCGTTCTCACCGCCCATATAGAAACGCTGGAACGGAGGCGCCACCAGGCCGCCGTAGCCGCTGATGTACGATCCGTTGAGCGTGAAGCCGATCGCGTTTCGCCGGTTCTGGACCGGAATAAATTGTTTGTACTGCACGATGGGGCGAATGGAACGAACCGTTCCGCCGATGCCGGCAAACTCCGCGCCCAGCGTCATCTGATGACCGTGATGGGGCGAGATTCCGCTGTCCAGCGTGTTGAACGAGAAGTTCGGGAATATCTTGCTGGTAATAATTCCGTTCACTGCGTTCGGCCCGGAAATGCCGCGGAACGCGATGAAGTCAAACAAAGTCTTCGACGCCGTACTCAACGGCAGCAACGTCGATCGATCGAGCGAATACGTAATGCCAAGCCTCTTGAACGAACGCCGCAGCGGATAGCTCAACGATGTCGTGAAGCCCACGCTCGACTGCGAGTAATTCTGCAGATTCTGCAAAACCGCGCTGGGCAGATTCAAATTCTGCCCGCTGAAGATCGAGAGCTGGCGGGCCTGATCGAAATTGATCTTGTTCCCGAACACTGAGAATCCGAACTGCAACGGCCGGTCGAACATGTACGGCTGTGTGAACCCGAACATCACGCTGCGCGCCAGGTTTCCCAGGCTGATCTGCACCTGCAGCGTTTCGCCGCGCCCCAGGAAGTTGTTGGTGGAGTAGTTCAGTCCGATGAACGCTCCTTCCAGCCCGCTGACGCCGCCATTCAGTCCGATGGTGTTCTTGCCCTTCTCATGGACCTTCAGCGTCAGGTCCACTTGCCCGTTTTTCTCGTCGAGTTTCTTTTCCGTAACGTTGGGATCCTCGGGCTTCAACTGGTCGAAGTAAGAGAGTTGGTTCAGACGCAGCAGGCTGAGCTCCCACAGACGCGAGTTGTACACTCCGCCTTCTTCGAGAGCCAGTTCGCGGCGGATCACCTTATCTCGCGTCGTGGTGTTTCCCACGAATTCAATGCGCCGCACATAGAACTGCTTTCCCTCATCGATATCGAACTCAAGGAAAGCCAGCTTCTTGTCGTCGTCAAACGTCGTGGAAGGCACGCCGGTGTAATTGATGTAACCGAATTCGCCGTAGGCCTTGCGCAGTGCCTCGATACCCTTGGCGATCTTTTCTCGAGAGAACACGTCGCCATCCTTCAATGGGATCAGCGAACGTAGCGCAGCCGTATTCGAGATCGCCTTGTTGTTCTTGAAGGTGATCTTGCCCAGATGGTATTTATCGCCCTCGTCGATCGGCATCGTGATATCCACGCGCTTGCCTGGACCGGCTTGAATCAGTGGAATGTGGAACCCTTTGTGCCCCGTGTCGCGGATTTCCGTCTTCGGGTTCCCCGGAACGTTCATCTTGAAGTAGCCGCGGTTCTGGTACTCAGAACGCACCCGCTCCGTGTCCTCGTCAAGTTTCGTGGCGTCGTAAGTCTTCGCGAAGATGTTTTCCAGGAAGATCGAATGCGGAACGCCGATCGGCTTCAGGTTCTTCATCGCCGACCGTAGGACACGTGCCTTGATGCTCTTGTTTCCTTCGAACTTGATCTTGCCGACTTTAACCTTGGGACCTTCTTTCACCACAAAGGTGATTCCGACCGCTGCCGGTGGAATCTGCCGGACCTCTGTCCGGATCGTGGCGAACTGGCGTCCGTGCTCGGAGAGCAGCCCCTTGATCGAAACTTCTGCCTTCTTGATGCGCGTCGGATCGTATTGGCTCTCGACCACGAGCCCGACCTTGTCCTGTTTGAAGCGGTCAAGAATGTCGCTGTTGGAAACCGAGCTCGTGCCTAGGTAGAGAATTTCGCGAATCGTGGGCTTTTCTTTGACCTGCACGATGATCCGCCAGCCCTTAGGCGTCTGTTCTCGGGAAAACTTGATGTCTTCAAAATAGCCGGTGTTCCATAACGAGTTGAAGTCACGTTCCAGCGCCGGCGCGTCGTAAATGTCCCCCGGTTTCGTGAAAATACGAGCCCGAATCGTATCGGCGGGAATGCGGCGGTTTCCCGTCACGCTGATTTCCGAAACCACGTCAGTCTGACCCCAGGCAAGGCTCGACCCCAGCACCGACAGGACGATTAGCAGAAAACCGACGACCCACCTTCGAAGCGGGTTCCCTGACCGGGAAAACCGTTGAAATGAACGAGATGCCCCCGGCGAGGCTCCGGTAACGCGGGCGCCTTTGGGCACAACAAGGTTCTCCGTATGAAAGCGAAAAGGAATCGCTACGACCTCAGCCTCTGGGATGTAAGAAAACTGCAATTATACGGTAGTGCAGCGATAAGCGTCCAAGTTGCAACTCTGAAATGCTGGTCATCCGGTTGCTTAGAAGTGATGTCTGCTAAGACAGTTGGACGGTTAGCGGCCGCTGGCAACTGATTCTCGATCCTGGTTCTCGCGCTGGGATAACTCCACCTCCACCAAGACGGAATAAAACGTGGCGGAGTTGCCCATGTCGGTAAGTTTTTCTGAGGTTAAGCTGTTAATGCTTTGGAAACCGGGCGCCATCTTCGCCCAGGATAGGGTCGCCGAAACCAGTCCCGGCTGAACTTTGCCGTCGACTCGCGCCCTGAGCAGAATGTCGCCGCGGCGATTGAATACCCGGACCCGGTCGCCATCCCTGATTTTGCGAGCCTTGGCATCGGCAGCCGAGATCTCCAGCAAGCCCTGCTCCTCCATCTCCTGAACCGCTGGGACGTTCGTAAACGTGGTATTGAGGAAATTATCGGCCTTGCGCGCCAGCAACTCGAGGGGGAGGCTGGAATCCTTGTTGCCATGTCTGGACTCAATAGGCGGCCTGAAATCTGCCACCGGATCCAGTCCCTGCGCCTTCAAGTCCTCGCTGTAAAGCTCAGCCTTCCCCGAAGCAGTCCGAAATCCACCCTCCGCAAACGGAAGAAATGAAACGCCCTTCATCGACACACTCGAGTGTGAGGGGGCAACCGGTTGTGTGGGGACAGCCGCCCTCGGCTGTCCAACGGAGCGAAGCTCCATGCCGTTCTGTCCTGAAGCCGAGCGCCCAGCGCCGGACGCCGAGAAGTTCAACCGAACCGACCCCCGCTCCAGCCGCTCCCGGCTCATACCCTCCATCCACGGATCCTTCGAGTCCAACGCCAGATCGATCATGTCATCGACGCTCTCGCGAAAGCAGTCCTCCTCGAATCCCATCCGCTCCGCCAGAGCGCGGAACAACTCCACATTCGACCGGCACTCCCCGAGTGGCGCGATGGCTTGGTTCGAAACCTGCAGATAATAATGCCCGTAAGCCTTCTGCAAGTCTTTATGCTCGAAGAATGTTGTCGCCGGCAGCACGATATCCGCGTAGTCCGTCGTGTCAGTAAAAAACTGTTCGTGTACGACGGTGAACAGGTCCGGACGCATCAACCCGCGCACAACGTCATTGTGCTGAGGACACACTGCCGCAGGATTTGAGCTGTAGACGAACAGAGCCTTAACCGGCGGATCATCGATTGTATTCAGGACCCGGCCCAGTTCGACCATATTGATGACACGCGCCTCGCGGCCCAGCGTTGACTTCATCAAGTCGGTCCGTTTCAGCGCCGTTCCATTCAGATCGGCAGCGCCGCTCAACGACATCTGCAAGCCGCCACCGACTTCCTTCCACGATCCCGTGATGCAGGGCAGCATAACCACCGAACGCGTTGCCATACCCCCGTGCTCGGAGCGCTGCACGCCATAATTCAGGCGGATCACCGAAGGCCGCACCGTCGCATACTCGCGCGCCAACTTGCGGATATCGTCGGCTGAAATCCCCGTCCAGTGCGCCACACGCTCTGGCGAATATTCTTTTACTCGCTCCCGAAGCTGTTCGAATCCCAGCGTGTACTTCGAAACATAGTCCGCGTCGTGCAGATTCTCGCCGATGATGAGGTGCATCATCCCCAACGCAAGCGCTGCGTCGGTTCCAGGATTAATCGGCAAATACCAGTCGGCGCATTCGGCTGTACGAGTCTTGTAGGGGTCGATAACGACGAGCTTTGCGCCCTTGCGCCGCGCCTCTGTGATGAAGGGCCAGAGATGCACGTTGTTGCCGTGGATATTCGACGCCCACGCGATGATGTATTTCGATTGCGCGAACTGTTCCGGCTCAGTCCCGAACTTCGCGCCCAGCACCGACTTCAGACCAGCCTCGCCCGCCGCGGAACAGATCGTCCGGTCGAGTTGCGAAGCGCCCAGCCGGTGAAAGAACCTTCGGTCCATCGATCCGCTGTTGAGCGTTCCCAGTGTGCCGCCGTAGGAGTACGGAAGAATCGCTTCACTGCCAAACTCTGCGTTGATCGAGCGAAAGCGGGAGGCAATCTCGTCGAGCGCCTCCTCCCATGAAATGCGCCGCCAAACCTGCTCAGATTGTGTCGGAGCAGCCGCCTCCGGCTGCCCAGACGGAGCGAAGCTCCTCTGCATCCCCACTGGCCCCTTGGGAGCGATCCGCCGCATCGGGTAAAGAACGCGGTCGGGCGAGTACACCCGGTCCAGATATTTCGCCACCTTCGCGCACAGAAATCCCCGCGTCACCGGATGCTCGGGATCACCCTGGATCCTCGTGGCCTTTCCGTCCTGCACGGTGATCAGCACCCCGCATGCATCGGGGCAATCGTGCGGACAGGCGGCATGCACCACAGTCTTCATTTGCATTGATTATATGGGAGGGCCCTGTGAAGATGAGACGGTAGCGCGGCGCTTAAGACGCAACCGGAAATTTCCGAGGTTAAATACGAACAGGCGTTACTTCAACTCCAGCACTTCCTTCTCTTTCGCCTTGCTCATCTCTTCCATCTTCTTGATTTCGTCGTCGGTCAGCTTCTGAATTTCGTCAAGCGATCGCTTCTCTTCGTCTTCCGCAATCTTCTTGTCTTTCAGGGCCTTCTTGATCGCGTCGTTTCCGTCGCGCCTGATGTTGCGAATCGCTGTGCGATGCTCTTCCAGTGCCCGGTGCAAGTGTTTCACCATATCCTGCCGTCGCTCTTGTGTTAGAGGCGGCACGGGAACGCGAATCAGCTTGCCATCGTTCATCGGATTGAGACCCAGATCCCCACCGCGAATGGACTTTTCAATGGCAGGCAGAGACGAAGGATCGAAGGGCTGCACCGTGATTAACTGCGGTTCAGGGGCGTGCACCTGGGCAATCTGGTTCAGCGGCATCTGCGAACCGTAGTAATCGACCGTCACCCCGTCCAGCATGTGGACCGAAGCGCGTCCCGTTCGCGTCGCCGCCATCGCCTTGCGGAAATCTTCAACGGCCTTTTCCATACGGGTCTTCAGCTGCGCTCGAATGTCTTTTAACGATCCAGAATCAGCCATTTAAGCTCCGTCCTGTCACAAACTCAAAACGTCGAATTATAAACCCAGCTGCGATCGGCAAGAGAAAACCATAAACCACGAAGGACACAAAGGAGCACGAAGCAAGCGCGCTCCTTCGTGAACCTTCGTGCCCTTGGTGGTTATCGCTTCAAGCGCAAACCATTGATCCGATTTTCTCGCCCATCACCACACGCTTGATATTTCCGTGCTGATTAAGATTGAACACGACAATCGGCAAATCGTTGTCCTTGCACAGACTAATCGCCGTGGAATCCATCACCTTAAGTCCCAACTTCAGCACGTCCATGTACGTAATCTGGTCGAACTTTCTCGCCCCATCCACCTTCATCGGATCGGCGTCGTAAATCCCATCGACCTTGGTCGCTTTCAGGATCACATCCGCTTTAATTTCCATCGCCCGCAACGACGCAGCGGTATCCGTTGAGAAATACGGATTCCCCGTCCCGCCCGCAAAAATCACGACGCGCCCCTTCTCGAGATGCCGCATAGCTCGACGCCGAATAAACGGCTCCGCTACCTGGTTCATCTCGATTGCCGACTGGACGCGCGTGTACACGCCCTGCTTCTCCAGGGCGTCCTGCAACGCGAGCGCATTGATTACGGTTGCGAGCATCCCCATGTGGTCGGCGGAAACACGATCCATTTCCTTGGCCTGTTCCGCTACCCCTCGAAAGAAATTTCCGCCCCCGACGACAATCGCCAGTTGTACGCCCAGTTTGTGAACATCGCGCAACTCGGCCGCAATCTCGTGAATGCGCGTGGATTCCACGCCAAAGCCTTGATTGGCCGCCAAAGCCTCGCCGGATATTTTGAGAAGGATACGTTGGAAGGCAGGAGCAGTAGTCATGAGTGGCGCCAGCGGTCCGTGCCGGCTATCGACGAGGGCGTTCCGCCCGCGCATTCGACAGCATAAACTAAAAAGGCGCCCCGAAGGGCGCCTGTGAACTATTCAGCTTTGGGTTCTGTAGGCTTGGTGGTGGCAACAGTCTCGCCAGCGTCACCCACCTTGAACCGCGCAAAACGCCGCACGGCGATATTCTCGCCCAGTTTGCCGATTTTCGTGGCAATCAGCTGCGAGATCGAGATGGTCTGGTCCTTGATGAAAGGCTGCTCCAGCAGGCAGACCTCCTCGTAGAACTTTTCCATCTTGCCGTTCACCATCTTTTCGGCGATGTTGGCGGGCTTGCCGCTGGCAATTGCCTGCGCCAGGAAGATGTCCTTCTCGCGGGCAAAGTCAGCCGCCGTGACATCCTCTTTCCGTACATACTTCGGATCGCTGGCCGCGATGTGCATCGCGATATCGTGCACCAGTTCCTTGAAGTCGTCGGTACGCGCGACGAAGTCGCTCTCGCAATTCACCTCGACAAGCACACCAATCTTGCCGCCAGCGTGAATGTAGCTCGCCACCGACCCTTCGCTCGTGACTCGCGTTGCCTTCTTGGCCGCAACCGAAACGCCCTTCTTTCGCAGGATCACGACCGCCTGCTCCATGTCGCCCTTGGCTTCGGTCAGTGCCTGCTTGCAGTCCATCATCGGTGCCCCGGTTTTCTCCCGGAGATCTTTCACTTGCGCTGCAGAAATATTTGCCATAGTAGTGCTCATAAAATTCCGTTTCGTGTTTCTAGTTTCGAGTGAATTGAATCGTCATCCCAGGCCACCCGAAACTGCATACCTGAGATTCCAACTTGCAAAAATCAACCCGCGCCGGACGACCCGCGCGGGTCTCATATCCATGCCCGGTTTGTTTCCTGCCCCGCAAACGTGTCGCGGTCCTGACTGGGTACCGAGTACTGAATACTGAGAACTGCTCCTAGACCGTCTGGCTCTCTACCTTCGGGACATCGGCTTCTTCAGTGGCTACCGGCTTCTTGTGCGTTCCCGGCCCCAGCACTTCTTCCATGCTGATGTCTTCGGAAGCATCGACTGCGCCGGCTTCTTCCGCGTACTCCGGAGCAGCCTCGGCAGCCGCAGCCCTGTCAGTCGCAGCCTGCATATCCGCAACCTGCTTGTCCGTCATCAACTGCGCGCCTTCCGCAATCGATTCCGAAATCTTCGAGGTGAAGAGCCGGATCGCGCGCAGTGCGTCGTCGTTTCCGGGAATCACATAGTCGACTTCGGTCGGATCGCAATTGGTATCCACCACTGCCACCACGGGAATACCCAGCTTGCGAGCCTCGCGCACCGCGATCTGCTCCTTGTTGGAGTCGATCACGAAGATCGCGTCAGGCAGCCGGCTCATGTTCTTGATGCCGGCCAAGTTGGCCTGAAGATGCTTGCGCTCGCGCTCCAGCTTGATCACTTCTTTTTTCGGCAGCAGCTCGTACCGGCCATCGGTGGCCATCTCGTCGAGTTCTTTCAGCCGCTTCACCGATTTCTGTACGGTGACCCAGTTGGTGAGCAGTCCGCCCAGCCAGCGCTGGTTGATGTAAAAGCCGCCGCACTTGGTCGCCTCTTCGGCGATCGCATCCTGTGCCTGGCGCTTGGTACCCACGAACAGCACAATCTTGCCGTCGGATGCCAGATCCTGCACAAACTTCGACGCCTCTTTGAACATCTTCAGCGTCTTCTGCAAATCGATGATGTAGATCCCGTTGCGCTCTCCGAAGATGAATTCCTTCATCCTGGGATTCCAGCGCTTCGTCTGATGCCCGAAGTGAACACCCGCTTCGAGCAATTCCTTCATGGTGATGGTAGCCACGTTTCTCCTTTGTCAGTCTGCATCGGGAGTTCAAGGCCGAAACTCTTGCGGCCTTCCTTCCGATTGCCATTCCCGTCCCCGCGCCGCGAGGCACGAGAAGAATTGAACACCTTAAAATCAGCAGTCAGCATTCAGCCGACAGCCAATACCTTGTCATCCTGAGCGAAGCGAAGGATCTCAATCTCCTCGCCGCTCGCCCACAGCAAGCGATTAGCGCTTGCTGAACTGGAAGCGCTTTCGTGCTCCCTTTTGGCCGTACTTCTTGCGCTCTTTTCCGCGCGAGTCGCGGCTCACGTATCCGTCGGCCTTCAACTTCTTGCGCAGTTCCGCGTTGAACTGCATCAGCGCGCGCGCGATTCCCAGCTTCACTGCGTCTGCCTGTCCGCGTACGCCGCCACCCAGCACGCTGGCGATAACGTTGAAAGATGCCGCCGTGTCCGAAGACGCCAGCGGAGCCTTCGCCGCCGATCGCTGCGCGGGCGTGACGAAGTACTCGTCAAAGGCGCGTCCGTTCACTTTGAAATCGCCGTTTCCAGGACGCAGATAAACACGGGCAATCGCCGTCTTGCGGCGTCCCGTTCCGTAGTATTGAACTAACTCTGCCATGTAACCTCTAGCTCCTAGCTGCTAGCTTCTCCAGAAGCTGCGCCTGAAAATTCTCTAAAGTTCGAAATCGATCCAACGATGTCATCCTGAGCGGCGGCAAAACCGGCGCGAAGGACCTTACCACGGCCGAACCCAACGATGCAGCCGCTAGGAAACCGCAACCTTACGCGGCTTGTACTCCCGCACTTCTAACTTGAAATCCTGCGGCTTCTGCGCCTGGTGCGGATGCTTATCGCCCCGGTACACATTCAGCTTCGACAACATATGCGCCGCCAGCTTGTTCTTGGGCAGCATGCGCTTCACGGCCGCTTCGATGATTGCTTCCGGCTTGCGCACGATCCGCTTGTTGTAATCTTCGGTCCGCAATCCACCCGGATACCCGGTGTAATGGTGATATTGCTTCTGTTCCGCCTTCACACCGGTCGTGCGAACTTTCTCCGCATTGATCACGATCACGTGATCGCCAGTGTCGATAAATGGCGTGTATCGCGGATTTTCTTTGCCCATGAGGATGCGCGCCACTTGCGACGCCAGGCGCCCGAGCGTCTGCCCGTCAGCATCCACGACGTACCACTTGCGCACAATTTCCCCCTCTGTGGGGAAATAGGTAGACATAAACTCTCCCAGATTGATAAAAGTTGCGAAAGAAGACCGCTCGTTGATTCTCCCGACGAGGACGCCAGGACCATCAGGCGGGCAACCACACGACTGCCAAAGTCTTTACGATAGCTTACCCCGCAAACTCTTGTCAACGCTATGTTACTTGGGCTTTCACCGCTTCTGGCGGACAAATACTTCGCATTACCCAATCCGAAGGGATTTCTTCTGCCTCGCACCTCTGACAATGTCATCGCCATCCCTTCCGCCTCGTGCTATAGTGCGCGCCATGAAAGCGCGCCGCTACGCTCTTTTACCGCTTACAACCTTGCTGCTCGTCGGTTTTGCGACTGCCCAATCTCGCGACGAGACCGGTGAACCCGCTCCCCGATTCCGCGCAAAAACCATGAACGGCGAGCAATTCAACAACGACTCCGTTAAAGGCAAAGTCGTTCTATTCGAGTTTTGGACTACGTGGTGCAAGTACTGCGAGGAGGAGGCAGAACTCGTTGATGATGTCGCCAAAGAATTCAAGGATAAGAACCTGCTCGTTCTTGCTGTTGACGTACTCGAACCGGACCAGAGGGTCAAAAAGTACCTCGCCGACCACCCCCGTTCCGTGCCCATCGTACTCACGAAAGACACGAACCTTGCCGCGATGTATAACGCGCAGGTATATCCGATTTATGTAGTGGTAGATCGCGAAGGAAACATAGCTGCGGAGCAACACGGCGCCGCCGGAGAGAAAGCACTTCTAAAGATGCTGCGCAGAGCAGGCCTGGAATCGGAACAGTAACTCGCCGTAACTCTTCGCGTTATTCGTATGCCAGCGCATCAATCGGATCCCTCTGGGCCGCTTTGAATGCCGGATACAATGCCCCTGCCATGGCTCCCACGATCGCAATGATGGTTGCGCGCAGCACCCATGCATTGCTCCAGTACAGCCGCTGCACGGGGCGCTCAAATATGATCACGCGCCGGGTCACCATACTGAGGATGATTCCCGCGATGATCCCTACGATGGCGAGCAACAGAGTCTCTCTCAGAACCACATTCACGATGTAAAGCTTTGACGCACCCATCGATTTCAGAATCCCGATTTCGCGCGTGCGTTCCATGACCGCCGTGTACATCGCCTGAAAGATCACCAGGAATCCCACAATCACAGCGATGCCGATCACGATCTCGATCGCGACCTGAAACCCGGGCAGATTGTCCGCTGTCATCATCGACAGGTACTCCTGCATCGATCGCACCGCATAATTCCCCATTCCCGGAACGTCCTGAATCGCTTTGGCCACCTGTTCGGTATTGGCTGGATCATCCAGCTTGACGTAAAAAACCGAGGCCCGACCTTCTGCCCCGACCAGGTCCTGCATCGTCGTCAGCGGCAGAAACTTACGCCCTCCCTTGCCATGCGGAACGATCCCGGAGATACGGAAAGGATGATTCAGCACTTCAATGGTGTCGCCGACCTTCTTGTTGTTCATGCCGGAGAAAAAGTCGTCGACAATGACATCATTCGGCCCTTCAAACGGACCTCCCGACAGATACCGGAACTTCGGTGGAAGGCTGTCGTAAGTCGGCAGGTCGATTCCGTAAACAATCTCTAGCGGCTTTTGGCTGAACGCCCAGATCACAGGTGCGGCCACCGTCACGTGGGGAACGCGACGCAGCACGTCGCCCACCTTGACCGAAATCGGCGCACCCGACATGCCCGCCAGAGCTGATGAGCCCGGAGGCATCACCATCAAGTCCGCGCCCACGCCCATCTGGCTTTCTTTCGATCCCGTCAGGTATCCGTAAAAAACCGCCACCACGAGCAGGATCATCGCGACTTCAAGCGCGATCGCGCTGGTGGTGATCAGCGACCGTGTCGGCCGGTGCACCAGATTGGCAACCACCATCTTGTTCATCATAAAGTTCGAGACCAGCCGGAGAACGCTGGACGCGCCTCGCAGCAGAGACCTTACGGCTTCTGAGCGGGCGGCACGACCAGAGTCGATTGTGGCGCGTCGAGATGCACAACCACCGCACCCGGAGGCTGCACCAGGGTGAACTGATCATCTCTCAGCGGAATGTTTATTTCGACCTTCAACATGTTCAGCTTGATGTCATATTCCTCTTCGGGCCGGTAGATCTCGATCCGCGAGGGGAAACTGAAACCGTTGAAATCTTTGTACTCCGCGTAGTGAGCGTCGGTCGCGACCTTGGCGTCTTCACTGTAGATGAATTGCCGGTGCGGCTTGAGATCGGTGCGGCCAAAGACAATCTTGCGGGCGAGCCGCCAGCCCTCGCCGGATTTCTGAATGACCGTCAACTCATAGTCATCCTGCAGGACGCGATGCCCCTTGTCGTCGTGCAGCATTTCGTAGCCATTCTCCAGGACGGCGACCTCATTCTGGTCGTCGATGCGCCGGATCAGCAACGCTTCGTAGATATTCTGCGGCCGGATGCTTTCCATCGGCTGCTCCGCGTTCGGCGTCTTTACCTCGTTCTGGCCCGTGACAAATTTGTTCCTGGGAGGAATCCAGAGCTTGAAACTCTTCCCGTCGCTGACCATATCGAACGCTGTCGTCCGAACGAATGGCATCAGTCCGGTCATGTGAAGAAAGTCGGGCCTCCGCGCTAACACATAGCCGCGGATTTCCTTGTAGTCGGTGACCTTCCCCTTCTTGATTCCGCCCGAGGAGCTGTCGATATCGACCGTCGCCTTCAACGACCGGATCGCGTCAGCTTGCTGATTGATGGTGTCAATCAGGCCACGTTGGGTTGTTTGTTGCAGGGGGGCCTTCGAATACTGATCTTCGACCGGACGCGTGCGGAATAGACAGCCCGTTGTGGGCAGCACTCCGAAAGATACGATTACCGCCCAAAAACGCGAGCTGCCTCTCATGCAGGTATAAAGATGCCTCCAGAAAGATTTGAGTATACCGCGTCCAAAAGGGTTCAAAACCCTTAAGTCGCTGATTCTCCGTGGAAAGGATTGGAAATTAGGTTCCCCGCTGATGAGACTAATCACAACAGGAGATGTTTCTGTATGTTGTGCTCGATTGCCCTCCGATTTCCCCATCGGTCGTATCACCTTCGTCAAGCTTGAACTCGGATGGCATCGTCTAAACTGTGCCTACCGTGCGCAAAATCGTCTGGCTTTTTTTGATCGCTCTTCTCGCTGCGGCAGGATGGCTCGGCTGGGCTCTTTTGATGCCCGTAACGCCCACTTCCCAAACGTTTGTGATGCTCCGGCCCGGCTTCTCCACGCGCCGCATCGCCACCGAACTAAAATCCGCTGGCGTCATTCGAAGCGCACATGCATTTGTTCTCTGGCAGTATTTCCATCATGCACGGTCACTGAAAGCCGGTGAATATCTTTTCGACAAGCCTGCCAACGTCATCGACATCGAGAAACGCCTGCGGCGAGGTGACGTCTACTTCCACACCGTGGTCGTTCCCGAAGGATTCACGATGTTCGACATCGCCCGCACCGTGGAAGCCGCCGGCCTCGGCTCCGCCAGCGACTTTCTCAAGGTCGTCCGCTCCGAGACCGAACTCATTTCCGACATCGCTCCGAACGCGACTTCGCTTGAGGGATATCTTTTCCCCGACACCTATCAATTCTCCCGCATGATGACGATGCAGGAGATGGCCGCCGCCATGGTCTGCCAGTTTCGATCGGTTGCGAAACAGATTGGCCTGACCGCTGCCAGCGCGGCGGAGAGCGGAGCAGTTGAAACCGGAGGCACGCAAGCCGGACACACCTGCGGCTTTGTCATCATCCAGACCAAAGAAGCCGCGGAGCCGCACAGCATCGTTGAAATCGGAAAAGTCACTCCGCTGGAGCGCACCGTGATCATGGCATCGATCGTGGAGAAAGAAACTGCGGTCCCGGAAGAGCGCCCGATGGTGGCGAGCGTCTACTACAACCGGCTCTCCAAGCGCATCGCGCTCGATGCCGATCCCAGCATTATTTATGCAGAACTTCTGGCGGGAAGCTATCAGGGAGCGCTGCACCACGCCGACATGAGCTTCGCGTCCCCGTACAACACCTACCGCAATGCAGGGCTGCCGCCCGGCCCAATCGGCAATCCCGGACGAAGTTCGCTCGAAGCCGCGATGCATCCGGCCCAAAGCGAGTTCTACTATTTCGTAGCCGACGCCCAGGGACATCACCGCTTCGCCCGCTCCATCGAAGAGCACAACAAAAACGTAGACGCCTACCGCAAAGCAATGAGAAGCCGGTAAGAGAAGGCTTCAGGCTTCAGGCTTCCGCACGCTGTGCCTTGTTGAGGGACGAACGGCACGCATCAGGCCATTAAGCATCTGTCCAATCCTCACCGCTTCCCGTCGAAGGGGTTCGACTTCATCCTTGGTGGAGTATCCCAATCTCTCGCCTAACTGAAGTTGAGTTTCAACCTCGAAAAGCGAACCGCGGGCATGGCACAAGAACTGTATCAACTCTTTGTCGGACGCACGCCCCTTACCCTCAGCAATGTTGCTAGCGACCGAGACAGATGCACGTCGGATCTGGCTCGTCAGCCCGTACATTTCTTCCCGCGGAAACTTGCGTGTCATTTCATAGACCCGTACGACTAGCGCCATTGCTGCTTGCCAAACCGCTAGATCCTCGTAGGTGCCACTCACTTCCATACCTCTCTTTGAGCCCCCCAAAATCTGTCACGAACTAACAAAGAGTGTCGTGATCGACATAACAATCCGTCAGAAGATTTTCCGCCAAATCTCTTTCCGGAACTTCCTCTCATCCCGGCAGCGAGACCGGAAGCTGAGAGCCGGAAGCCGAGAGCCGGAAGCCCTTATAATCGCCCCGTGTCCTCCAACAGCGCCCACTCCCGCCGCATCCTCGGCTTAGACGTGGGCGCACGCCGCATCGGCGTAGCCATCTCCGATCCCCTCGGCATCACCGCACAGGGAATTGACACGCTCCATCGCAAGAACAAGAAATACGATCTCCAGCATCTGAACCGCGTCATCCGGGAATTCGAAGTTCAGGAGATCGTCGTCGGACTACCCTTGCGGATGAGCGGCGCGGAAGGAATCCAGGCGGGAAAGATTCAGGAGTTCGCGGAAGAACTCCGCAAGCGCTTCAAACTGCCCGTACATCTTTGGGACGAACGTCTGACCTCAGCGGAAGCCAACCGCCTGCTCCGAGAAACCGATCTTTCCATCGAAAAACGCGGCAAGGCCGTCGACCGAATGGCCGCCATCCTCATCCTCCAAGGCTGGATGGACAGCCGCCAAACCTAGCCCCGGGGCACAACAGCGGGCCTCCCGCCAAGCACACCTAATCGCATACTGGCTGTACGCCAGCTCACACTGGTAACCCGCACTCGGTCAACCACTTACCCCGGAACCGCCCGTCCAGCCTTGCTTTTCGCCTGTCCCGAGGAGTAGCATGTTTGTAGTAGTCGTAACTCTCTCCACGAACCCCTTCGCCTTCTGGGTGCCCGAATATGAGTGGTTTGGATCTGAATTTCCACATCGGCGACAAAGTCGTTTATCCCAACCACGGCGTCGGAGTCATCGAGCAGATCAGCAGCCGCTCGATTGGAACCACCGTTGAGAAGTTCTATCTTCTTCACATCAAAGCCAGCAGCCTCAAGGTCATGGTTCCTTGCCACAATGCGCTGAGTGTTGGCCTCCGGCGCGTGGTCCGGAACGGCGAAGTCCAAAGAGTGCTGGACCTGCTCTCGATCGGCGAAAATGGCAGCAATGGCGACTGGAAAGACCGCTTCAAAGAGAATTCGGAGCGCATGCGTACCGGATCTCTTCTCGAAGTTGCCGGAGTGCTGAAGAGCCTGATCGCCCTGCACCAGGCAAAGCCGCTTTCCTTCCGCGAAAAGAAGATGCTCGAGAGGGCCCGCTATCTTCTCGTCAGCGAACTCGCCATGGCGCGGAATTGCGAAGAGGCCAAGGTCGAAGAGTTGCTCACGCTGACCCTCGCCAAGTGCAATCTGCGTTTCCCTGAAGCCTCAGAATTCCAAGCTTGAGCCTCTCTGCCTCCGAACCACGCTTATAATCTCGCTCGATGGGCAACACGCCTCTTCCCTTCGGGATGGATCGTCACCTTCTGCGTTTTGACGAGAAGGATCCTTATCTATCCCTGCACTTCATCATGATTTTCGTTCGCGACCAGGAGCGGAGCCTGCGCTTTTACGTCGACCAACTCCGCTTCCGGCTGGTGGTCGATCAGATCATTCAGGGTGATATTCGATGGATCGAGGTCGCGCCGCCGGATGGCAGCGCGAATATCGCGCTGGCAAAGGTCGTAAGCGAGGCCGATCACGACAAACTGGTGGGCCGCGACACGAATATCTATTTCCTCACCGAAGATGTCGTCGGCAAGTACAACGAATGGAATGCCCGCGGGGTGAAGTTCCAGTTTCCTCCGGAGAATCCAGCCTGGGGCGGTACCTTCACTCGTTTCGAAGATCCCGACGGCAACTCCTTCGGACTCGCCGGTTTCGACGAGCTCACCCGCGGAGTAGAAGCGCAACGTCTAGCCCTCGCCAAGAAATACGAGACCGAGCGTCGCGCCGCGCAAGAGATGGAAATCGCCAAGCAGGTGCAGGCCCGGCTCTTCCCGCAAATTCATCCCGAAGCGAGGACGCTGGAATACGCTGGCCTTTGCCTTCAGGCGCGCCAGGTCGGCGGCGACTACTTCGACTTCCTCGATCTCGGACAGCGGCAACTTGGACTCGTAATCGGCGACGTCTCCGGCAAAGGAATTGCGGCCGCCCTGTTGATGGCAAACCTTCAGGCAAACCTGCGCAGCCAGGGAGCGCTGGCGCTCGCTCAGCCCGAAACTTTTCTGCGCTCAGTCAATCGTCTCTTCTACGAGAACACCATCGACAGCGCCTTCGCATCCTTGTTCTTTGGCGTCTACGACGACGGTTCTCGGCGCCTCCGCTACGCGAACTGCGGACACCTTTCCGGATTGCTGCTCAAGCCTGACAGCTCGTGCGAGCGTCTCAATTCCACCGCCACGCTGTTGGGATTGTTTCGCGATTGGGATTGTTCGATCGGGGAATGCCAGCTCAAGCCGGGAGATACCTTGGCGCTCTACACCGACGGCATCACGGAAGCCTACAACGATCAAGGCGAGGAGTTCGGAGAGAATTCTCTGATCGACAGATTGCGCCAGCACCGCGATGCGCCCTGTCAGGACTCCTTAACCGCCATCACCCACGAAGTGCGCAGCTTCAACTCGAACGAGCAGCACGACGACATCACCATGATCGTCGCAAAATGCAAAGCCGAGGTCTAATGAGGAAAATTGTGGGGGCCAGGAAGAACCATAAACCACAAAGGACACGAGGTATCACGAAGAACTTCCGGGGCGGCTTTTCCCTTCGTGGAACTTCGTGACCTTTGTGGTTAGAGCTTTTCTGCGTTGTGAAATTAGAAGCCAGTCTACCGGTGCGGATCGAACTCCACTTTCACGGTCAAAGTCTCATCGGTTGAAGCGGGCACGTACCGCCACTGCTTGACCGCCTTCATCGTCGACTGGCCGAGAATCGGGCTGCCCCCAAGAAGCTTCGTGCTCTTCACGGCTCCGCTGGGCGCAACCAGAACTTCCACCCGCACAACGCCACCGATGTAAAGCTTCTTCAGGGCATCCGGATAATCGGGATCGACGCGGCTCACCACTTTCCGATCGTCGCCATTGTTGTCATAAATCTGCGCCTCGAGCGATCCTCGAAATAGACCGCACAGCGCGATCAAACTTAATGCAAGAACTAGCCCGCCTCGTCCTGGCTGGCGGGTTGCGTCTACGAAATTCAACATGTTCGTATCCCCCTCGCAATCCCGTTACGGCAGTTCCAAGCTCAACTGATAGACCTCTTGCGTACTGCGATCCCGCACAAACATCCACGACCCATCCGGAGCCCGCCCGCTCCACGGACCCAGCACACCCGGATACCGTTCCAGGCTTCCCAGCACGAAGACCAATTCAGTCTCGGTGCCTCCGACCTTCACTCGCCGGATCGCTTCGGCATCGTTCACCAGATCATCGAAGTACAGATACTGGCTGTCGGACGACCATGCCGGATAGCTCACCGTTCCCGCCGGCTCCTTCAACCAAGTCGACCACTTCTGCGCCTCGCAATCGAAAAGCATCAGCGTCGTGTTGTCAGGCGAAAGGGCCGCGATATGCTTTCCATCCGGAGACCATCGCGGGCTGAAGAGTCCATCCGATCCGGGTATCGTCTCGATCTTGTGTGTCTTGAAGTTCAAGATGCGAATATTCAGTCCCGAAGTGTCGTGATTGAAATCGCCAAACATGATGCGGCTGCCATCCGGAGACCAGTTCGCATCGATCTGGCTTCCGCTCTCGGGCAGCATCTCCTGCAGATCTCCGCCGTTCGTCGACACGAGAGACAGTTTCCACATCCCGCCCTCTTTCATGCTGGCGAACGCGATCTGTTTTCCGTCCGGCGACCAGTGGGGTAACGCCGCGCGCTCCGTTCCCGGCGTGAGTTGCATCCGGTCCGAGCCATTCGCTCGCGCACGCCACAATGCTCCCTCCGGAACGGATACATAGGTGATCCACTTGCCGTCAGCCGAGAAATCGACGTCGGTCGCCGACAGTCCCGCGATCAGCGGCACAAACTTTTTCTTGTTGGCTTCGTACTTCACAACTTCGACCGTGGGCTGCACTCCAATCGCCCAGATCTTCTTGCTGTCGCGCGACGCCGACGCGTTTCCGAACGACATCGGACCAGCCGTGATCTGTCCGGGTGCGGCGCTCTCATCCTTTGAATCCGCAAGGGCCCAAAGGCTCGTCACTACGGTCGTCGTGTTCGGAAGAGTCTGGCTCGCCTGGAAAATGTAGTAGTGCCCGTCGGCAGTCCAGCTTCCGCAGCAGGCTGTCGATTTCAATGGCCAGTCGGCCAGCATCGCATGAGGATTCGAGCCGTCGTGTTCAACTTCCCACAAGGCAGTCGTGTTCAGTTCCGTATTGCTGACAGTGAACCGAATGCGCTGTCCATCAGGCGAAAACCGCGGTGCAAACACCGACCCGCCTGCCGAATAAATCTGGTGCGCCTGCGCTCCCGCCGCGCTCGCTACATACAAGGCGGAGCCTTTGGCGTATACGAGTTGCTTTCCGTCCGGCGACCAGCTCGCGTCACGCCCCGACAGGCCGCCCACCCGCGCCGCCGATCCTTTACCCACCGGAAGAGTCCAGAATTCGGTGTCACCCGACTTCGACTTCGAGGAAACCAGCAGCGTGGAGTGATCGGGCGAAAGATCCAGCGCCTGCAAACTCGAGAACGGGCTCGCGACGACCGAGCGATCGGACCCGGGCAACGCCACCTTTGCGATAACGCGCTCAGACGCAGGGGCCTCATTCACAAAAAGCTGGGAATCATCGGCGAAAAGGTTCGTCTTGCGATATCCGTCATGCGTAACCTGCGTGATCGCCGTTACCCGCGGAGCCGGACCCGCCGCCGCGCCGCGCACCCCGCGGTACGTGCCCGCGAGTACGATCATGCCTACGATCGTCACTGCGGCCAAAAACAACCGGATCTTCAGATCCGACACTTCCTCATATTTGTTGCGCATAATGCAAATGGTAGGGCGTACCCATTTCCATCCGAAACGAAAAATACACGCGGAAGATTACGGCAGTAACGAGATTAGCGGTTGAACGCGGCAGTCAGGACGCCGAGAAGGTATCGCTCTCGACCAAAAACGATCTGTCATCCTGATCGAAGCGAAGGACCTTAGTGCCGCAGGAAGCGCCACCCACCGTTCACAGCGTTGCTTCTGAATCGCAAGGGCGAGGGCTTCTTGCATCCCTTATGCCGGGACGCAACTCCGGGCCCTCTGCATCAGCAACTCTCGCTCCCGCGCGTTGCGCGTAATCGCCGCGGCCCGCTCGAACTCCGCGCGAGCTTCCTCCATCCGTCCAAGCTTTCGCAGCAAGTCCCCCCGAACGCTGGGCAGCAGATGGTAATCCTTCAGCAACGGATCATCCTGCAACCGGTTCACGAGCTCCAGCCCGGAGGCCGGACCCGACGCCATGCTGACCGCGACAGCGCGGTTCAATTCCACAATCGGCGAGGGCTCAATGTTCGCCAGGTCGCCGTAGAGGGCCACGATCCGCGACCAGTCTGTATCGCCCGGGGTGGCGGCCCGCGCATGACACGCAGCAATCGCGGCCTGGATCGCGTACGGCCCTTTCGCTCTCCCGAGTTTCTCCGCGCGACCGACTGCCGTTAGTCCGCGCCCGATCAGCAGTCGGTCCCATCGCCCGCGATCCTGATCAAGCAGCAAAATCGGTTCGCCCGCCGCATTCACTCGCGCCTTTGCCCGCGATGCCTGAATCTCCATCAGGGCGACGAGCCCATGAATCTCCGGTTCGTCTGGCGCCAGTTCCGCCAGGATCCGTCCCATGCGAAGCGCATCCTCGCACAGCGCTGGACGCATCCAGTCATCTCCCGCAGTCGCCGAATATCCTTCGTTAAAGATGAGATAGATAACCTGCAGCACAGAAGCGAGGCGCGCCGTGAACTCCGCGCCGCGCGGCACTTCGAATGGAGCGTGCGCGTCCGAAAGAGTTTTCTTCGCGCGCACAATCCGCTGTGCCATCGTCGGCTCCGGCACCAGGTACGCACGCGCAATGTCGTCGGTGGTTAGGCCGCCCAGCAGGCGCAGCGTGAGTGCCACTCGCGCTTCCATCGAGAGCAACGGATGGCAGGCAATAAACACCAGCCGCAGCATGTCGTCCCCGATGTTGTCATCCATGGCAGCCGCAAGGTCCGGAACCTGCATCTCCCGTTCGGCCATCTCCCGGCCAAGATCTTCATGCTTGCGATCGACCACCATGCCTCGGCGAAGATAGTCGATGGCTCGATGCTTCGCCGTGCCCATGAGCCAGGCTCCAGGATTGTCTGGAATTCCCGTCTCCGGCCACTTCTCCAGCGCGACCACCAACGCATCCTGGGCGAGTTCCTCGGCCACGCCGACGTCGCGTACGATGCGAGTCAGCCCGGCAATCACCCGGGCTGACTCCATCCTCCATACCGCTTCGATCGTGCGATGTGTCTCGGCAGCTCCCACAGCTACCGATCACATCATGATCATGCTTTCAGCGCAACTTCACGGTCCGTGCTGCCGGCGTTGCTCGCGTCCGTGCAGTTCGCGTCGTAGAGCTGGCGCAGTTCGCACTCACCCTCTCCTGCAACCTGAAGAAATTTCCGGGCGAGCTCGATTGCCTCTTCTTTCGAATCTGCTTTCAGGATCGCGAATCCGCCAACCAGTTCTTTCGACTCGGTGAATGGTCCGTCTGTCACGCTGATCTTGCCACTGGACCGTCGAACTCTGGCGCCCAGCTGGCTGGGCAGGCAGCCTTCAGTCGCCAGGAGCCAGCCGCTCTTCATGCCCTCTTCGATCAGCTTGCCCATGACCGCCATCTCTTCTTCCGAGCAAGGTGTGCCGCGTTCCACCGTCTTGTAAATGCTTAGGAATCTCATCGTTCTCTCCTCAGATTGAATTCGTTAGGAGCCGGACCTCGACGGCTATTGCCTCCGAATTCCCGCGCTCTATTAATACGTCGAACCAGTAATTGCAAAGTCGACATCAGAATCAAAAAATCATTTTCGATTTTTCTACCGCGTCGTCTCGCCCGCTGAGGGGAGGTCCTATGCCCTCGGCCCCAGCCAAATATCCGCCATCACTTCTTATTGGCGAGCTGTTTCGACAACCTGTCTTCCTGCTCCCTCAGCTCCGGCGTCATGTTTTCGCCGAAATCCGCAGTCTCGAACATCTGGCGAATCTCCACCTCTTCCCCGCCGTCGAATGGAGCCCGCTTCAGCCACTCCACCGCTTCTTCGATCGACCGCACCTGCCAGATCCAGTAGCCCGCGATCAGTTCTTTCGTCTCGGCGAACGGACCGTCAGTCACGCTCCGCTTCTGTCCCGAAAACCGCACGCGTTTTCCCTTGGACGTCGGCTGCAATCCGTCGCCCGCCAGCATCACTCCAGCTTTCACCAGTTGTTCGTTGTACTTCCCCATGTTTGCCAGAAGTTCCGTGCTCGGCAAAACGCCGGCTTCCGACTCTTTACTCGCTTTTACGATGACCATGACTCGCATAACTTTGATCTCCTGTTCTGTTTGATTCGGCCGGATCGTAATTCCCGTAATCCGCGCTCTACTGAGACGTCGAAGCAGGAGCGGCAAGTTCGACAAACTAGCTATTTTTTTTCAAAATCTGTGTTTCCCGGATTTTTCCACCCAGCCACGCCGAGGGCAATGCAGTGACTACCAAGGCTAGTGGATACCAGTGCGGCCCCATCTCCGTGTGCTTCCATGTTGCAACCGCGCCAACAATGCTCAAAATCAGCCCGATAACGCCTCCGACCATGGCGTGCCACATGGGACGATCGGGCGCAAGGCGCGCCGTAACGTAGCTGCCGATAATCCCGTACAGGATCCGGTACGCCGTCGCCAGTAGAAAGAGTTGATCCGACATGCCCTGCCCCAAGGTGGGATAGATCTTCAGCGCATGCAGAATTGCATCCGTGCCGATCGACAGGACCACGACTACAACGAATCCCGCTAAAATCGCCAACACTGTCCGCAGCCAGCGGCGGGTAGGTCGCTGATGTTCGGTCTCGAAATTGTTCGATTGGTTCGACATTCATCTCCTCGGAAATACTCAAAAACCGGCCTTGGAATATACAACAGCGGCAACCATTTCCGCAGCCTTGGAATCCACAGACACCGCGATCATGGACTTCCTGTTTCGGACTAGGACAGCGTTCACAAAGCCCCCTTTGAGCCCTCAGCCGAAGGCCGGGCGTATAATGTCCGAAGCCTCGCGGTAGTCCCGGCCGCTAGTACTCGGCACCAAATCAACATGACAGACGCTATCAAACGAAAGCTGCAGGAAGAGATCAACACGCTCGAACACGAGCTGATTCACGAGCTGCCCAAGGAAATCAAGAAGGCTGCCGCCCTCGGCGATCTCAGCGAAAACGCCGAGTACCACATGGCCAAGCAGCGTCAGGAATTCGTGAAGGCACGCGTCCGCCAGCTCGGCAAGCGCCTCGCTGAATTGTCCATGATCAACATGAACAATATCCCCCACGATCGGGTCGGTCTCGGATCGACCGTCAAGGTCTACGACAACACCAAGGGGGAAGAGGTCGAATACAAGCTGGTGACCAGCGAAGAATCGGACGTAGCCGCAGGAAAGATTTCGACCACCAGCCCCATCGGACGCGCCCTCCTTAATAAGAAGGTAGGGGACGAGACAACGGTAGTAACTCCCAACGGCAAGCGCGAACTCGAAGTCCTGAAACTCAGCACCATCCACGACGAAGCCGCCGAAGAAAAAAAAGAGGCCCAAGCCTAAGGTTTCCTTAGTGAACCTTAGTGTCCTTAGTGGTGAATGGTTTGGATGTTGATGGTTTGGCGGTTGAAGTTTTGAATGTTGAGTGAAATGAACCCGCTGATGAACCTAGCTCCCGATAGCCAAATGAAAGAGAAACGATGACAGCATCCTGGACGAGTGCATTCGGACGCGCCTGCGGAGTTCTTCTCGATACCATCGTCCGATGGCTGGCACTCTCCCGCATCAATCCGAACGTACTCACCTTCATGGGACTGGTGGTCAACACCTGGGCCGCGATTTTGTTTGGATCGGCGAACGCGTCGAACCAGAAAAAAATGTTCATCTACGCCGGACTGGTGATCATCTTCTCCGGCTTCTTCGATCTCGTCGACGGACAGGTCGCCCGCGCCACCAACCGCGTCACCCGCTTCGGAGCCTTCTTCGATTCGGTCGTCGATCGCTACAGTGACGCCAGCCAGTTTTTAGGATTGCTGGTCTTCTACGCCCGCGGCGGACGCTTCTTCTTCGTAGTCCTAGCCGCTTTCGTCATGGTCAGCGCCATCATGGTCAGCTACACAAGGGCCCGCGCAGAATCCCTGATCGGCTCCTGCCGCGTAGGATTCATGGAGCGCCCCGAGCGCCTCGTGCTCGTGATCTTGGGAGCACTGTTTAACCGGATGGCGCCAGTACTCTGGGTGATCGCGGTCTTAAGCACGATCACGGTAATTCACCGCATGCGCTACACCTGGACCAGAACCCAAGACCCACCAGCAGCCCTAAACCCAAGCCAGGCCGCGTAAACGATTGTGTAACAACGGACGCATTCGTCCGTTCGCAGTTGACCTGACAACAACACCAAACCACCCCATGTCATCCTGAGCGAAGCGAAGGACCCCAGTTCAGTCGAAAGCACCACGGAAGCTACAAGCCTTCGTCCCGTGATGCCAACAGCGGATGAATACATTTTCCACCTGTTATCCTATCCCGTCGCATCCCCACTTCTGAGGACCCCTCTTGCCGACTGATCCCGTTCTCGTCATTCATGGCGGCGCGTGGGCTATGCCCGACGACATGGTCGACGCCCACATCAACGGCGTCTCCAACGCGCTGGCTGCAGGATGGCGCGTCCTCGAGCGCGGCGGCTCGTCACTCGACGCCGTCGAAGAGGCCGTCGTCATCATGGAAGATGACGAGACCTTTGACGCCGGCCGCGGAAGTTTCTTGAATCGTGACGGACGAGTTCAGCTTGATGCCCTCATCATGGACGGCGCCACGCTCCGCGCCGGAGGCGTGGGATGCGTCGAGCATCTGCGCAATCCCGTGCGCGCCGCCCGAAAAATTCTCAGCGAGAGCCCGCATGTGTACTTCGTCGGTGACGGCGCGGAGAAATTCGCCGCCGAACATGGCGTCCCGCTCTGCAGGAATGAAGACCTGATCATCCCTCGCGAAGTTGAGCGCCTGCGCACTTACCAGGCCATGCAATCCAACTCAAAGCCGGACGGCAACGATCTGTTCGCCCCCGCCGATCACGATCCAACGATTTCGCACGACACCGTCGGCGCAGTCGCACTCGATCGTGACGGAAACATCGCCGCCGCCACGTCCACCGGTGGCACGCTGAACAAGGCTCCGGGACGCCTCGGCGATTCCTCTCTGATCGGATGCGGATGCTACGCCGACAACGAGAGCGCCGCCGCCTCCACCACCGGATGGGGAGAGCCCATCATGAAACTCGTCCTCGCCAAGTGGACTGCCGACCGCATCTCCGCCGGAAATTTGCCCGAGTGGTCCGCGCAGGAAGCGATGAACTACCTGAAGCAGCGCGTCAACGGGCACGGCGGCATCATCGTCCTGAATTCCGCGGGCCACATCGGCATCGCGCACAATACTCCGCGCATGGCATGGGCCTACAAGACCGTAAAAAAACAAGAAGCCGGAGTCGTGCGCGAAAACTAACGGGGCACCGGCCGTCGGGCGTCGGGCTCCCGGCGTCAGCAAGCCGAATTCGGGCAGCCGGCGCTTGTCATCGTGAGAGATGTCATCCGAGAGATGTCATCGTGAAAGATTGCCATCCTGAGCCCACAGGCCCGTTGCTCCGCTCACAATGACAAAAGCGGAGGCCCTACAGCCACCCCTTAGTCCGCGCGATCCGCGCCGCCTCCACGCGGTTGCTCGCGCCAAGCTTGCTGATCGCCTCCGAAAGATAATTTCGCACCGTGCCGTCCGACAGTCTGAGTTCATTAGCGATATCGCAGCTTGCCATGCCTTCGCCGGCGAGCCGCAACACCTGGCGCTCGCGGTCGGTCAGTGGATCCATCTCGGCCCAGGCTTCCGTCGCCAGCTCCGGATGGATGACGCGCAGCCCCTGATGCACCCGCCGCACGGCGTCGGCCAACTCTTCAGCACGCATATCTTTCAGCAAGTATCCCGAAGCACCAGCCTCGAGCGCTCGCCGCAAATATCCCGCGCGCGCAAACGTCGTCACAATCACAACTCGCGTTCCCGTCTTGCGGCGTTTCAATTCCGCGGCGACATCGAGTCCGCTCATGTGCGGCATCTCGATATCGGTAATAAAAACATCTGGCTTCTGTGCGAGCACCGCATCGAGTGCTTCTTTCCCGTTACGCGCCTGACCGATGACGGAAATGTCGCCTTCGATTTCAAGTAACGCCGCGAGTGCTCCCAGAACCATCCCTTGATCCTCAGCCAGCACGACCCGAATCGTTCGGCGACAGTCTTTCGGATTTTCTCTGGAGCTTTCTTTTGTCAGGGGATTCACGCTTCGCGCCCGATCTCTTTTGCAGCAATCTCTTTCAGCGGAAGGGTAATGATCAGCATGGTCCCCGACCGGTTCGTGCGTTCCAGAGTTCCGCCCAGCATTTCGACGCGCTCGCGCATGCCGCGCAGTCCGTTGCCCTCGACCGTGGAGAAACCCTGTCCGTCATCGTGAATTTCCAGGCGGCACGATCCATTTTCTTGTTCGATTCGTAACCGGCACGAGCGCGCCTGCGCATGACGCACAACGTTGGTCACGCCTTCCCGCACGGCCAGCGAAAGCACGCTCTCCTGCATGGCGGGAAGCGTCATAGTTGACGCGGCATCGCACTGCACCGCAACTCCTGCCGTCTCCAAGGTCGATTTGGCGTGCGCCAATTCGGCCACCAGACCCTTTGAGCGGTACCCGCGAATCGCGTCGCGGACCTCCGAAAGCGCCTGCCGTGAAATCTCTTCTACCTCGCGGATCTCTTTTCCCGCTCGCGCTGGATCGCGATCGATCAATTTGCCGGCGAGTTCTGACTTCAGGGTGATCACTGACAAAGTGTGCCCCAACACGTCGTGCAAATCGCGCGCAATGCGCTCGCGTTCGGCGACCTTCGCCAGGTGCTCCACTTCTTCATTCGCCTTGCGCAGTTTGCGGTTCATCCGGTTGCGCTCGGCGAAAAATGTATTTCCCGCGCCAATGATCACCGGAAACAGCGCCGAGTAGAACAACGTCCAGCCCGGAACGTGCAGCAGCAGGCCTTCGATCGCCCCGATAGCTCCGATGATTCCCAGACCGATAAATGCCGCTGTCTGCGTCTGAACGCAAAACGGAAGCATCGCCGCCGCGAAGATGTAGAACGTGCACGCCCCACCATTGATGGGCATGTACAGCACGCCCAATGCGAGCATTCCAGCGATGTGGAGAAGTCCGAAAGGATTTTGAAGTAGAAAAAGTCCCAAATAAACAATGAGGAATATTGCTGCGCCGATTCCATCCAGCAGCCACACCTTCGCGCTAGCGTGGCTTACGATCGGATCGATAAAAAAGAATCCCAGATACAAGACCCAGAGCAGAGGACTCCATCCGTGATCCTTATCCCGGAAGACGGCCTGCCAAGGCTTAAGTCGCCACCGATTCCCCGGCTCACAATCTTGTATTTGTTCGAAGCGCATATCTCTGTTCTATTCTCACCCGTTCAGTCAATTCCGGCCACTCTTTAGTGTCGGGATGGTGCCGTACCACACAAGCATCGCCGCCGGGATCAGCACCACCAGCCACTTCTCGCCGCCGTACAACGCGACCAGGCCAAACATCACCAGAACGATCGTCCATCCGATTGATTTCTTCGCATTCGTTCTCATGGCAATTTTCCTGCAATTCTTGAATTCTGAAATCGTTTGCATCGCCGCCCAATGTTGATCCGGCACTATCCGTACATTTTTTCCTGGTCGCGCTGAAAGCCAATTCGCGCCACGCCGAGGCAGATCATCGTGAACGCTGCCAGCACTTCCCAATGCGTAAGGTTCGATTCATGACTGCCCGCTCCGACGACTCCCAGCGCGAGCTGCGACAAGTGGTATGGAGGAAGGGCCAGCGCGATGTTCTTCACAATCTTCGGCAGGAACATGAACGGCACCCACAGCCCGCTGCAGAACGACATCGGCAAGTAGATAAGGTTGATGGTCGCGGGCGCCGAGTTTGGTCCGGTGAAATAACCGAGCGCCAAACCCATCGAAGAGAACGGCAGCGAACCGAGCGTCAGCGTTCCGGCCAGCCGCGCAAAATTGGATAGCGGCATGCGCACTCCGCCGAAAGCAACCCCCAGGGTAAACAGCGCGAGAACAATGAACGCGCTGAACGCCATGCTGACCAGTACCTTTGCCACGAAGTAGGCAAACGGCGGCATGGGACTGGCGCGCTTTACCTGCAACCATCCCAACCCTCGATCGGACGCAAGTCCCGCGGCGGTGCCGAACAGCGACGCGCCCATCACGCCGAACGTGCCGTACGTTGCGATGAGGTAGGTCGGAACGCGCATCCCTCCGATAGCCTCGTTGGAGTTCAATACGAGACCGAACAACACGTAGAACATGATCGGGAAGCTCAGCACTGATGCGGTGTACATGCGCAGCCGAAGATTCTTCAGGAATTCATACTTCGCTTCCTTCAGGTAAATCGTCGCCGTGTGCCCCGCGGATCGCTGGACCTGCGTAGCGCTCAATGTCACAGTTGCCGTGCTCATGTGCGTCGTCTCCTTGGCGCTTGCGCCACTTCAGTTGGAATGTGTTCCGTTGGCAGGAGCATCCTGCGTCAGTGCCAGGAACGCTTCTTCGAGTCCCGCGCTCGTGACTTCGAGGCCCGACAAAGTTGCATCGAGTTGCAGCAGTTCGCGGACGACGGGTTCCGCAATGCCCGTGTGCAGCTCCACGGCCTCGCGATCTTCTTTTACTTCCGTGACCCCGGGAATTTTTCGCAACCGTCTGATATCCAGGCTGGTGATGCAACGAATGCGCTTTCCTGAAGTCTGCGCTTTGATCGTCGCCGGAGTTCCCTGCGCAATAATCTCGCCCTTGTTAATGACGGCGATGCGATCAGCAAGAGCATCGGCCTCCTGTAGATAGTGAGTCGTCAACAGGACCGTCTTGCCGCGTCCCACCAGCTTTCGGATCTCGTCCCATAACATTCTTCGCGCTTCGACATCCAGGCCGACCGTAGGTTCATCGAGAAACAGCAGGTCAGGATTGCCGCAAATCGCCAGCGCAAACAGCACACGCTGTTTCTGGCCGCCCGATAAATCGCCAAACTTGCGATCGCTTAGCTTCTCCAGTCCGGCAGCGGCCAGCACCTCGTCCACCCGCATCGGCTTCTCGTAATAAGAAGAAAAAAGATCGATGTGCTCGCGAACCCGCAATGTCTCGGGAACTCGTCCAACTTGTAACATCGCTCCCGTCCGCATCCGGTTTTCAGGATTCGTGGGGTCTCCCCCGAAAACGCGAGCCTTTCCTGAGTTCGGCTGCATCAGCCCAAGCAGCAGTTTCACCGCCGTGGTTTTGCCCGCCCCGTTCGGACCCAGCAGGGCCACCACCTCTCCCGCGTGAACCTGGAAGTCCACCGCAGTCAGCGCACGGATGCTTCCGTAATTCTTGTTCACACCTTCAAGACTGGCAACAGTGAGGTCTGGCCTTGCTTCCTTTGCCGTGAGCGAACTTTCCATCGTCGCGATCATGCTTTGTGTACCCCGCGTCTTTCTTGCCGTCTGCCGGGTTTGTTGCTCCCCGTTCAGTGTTGGTATCTTGCTGCACGCCGTGCGGACGCGCCAGTGCCAACCATCACGAAGTTGCCGTGACATTTGTCATGCAGTCTTGAGCCGATTTTTTTAGGGACAACAGAACGTAATGGTGGGACCAGCGACGGGATTTCGGCTTTCGTGCCGGATGGCTTTGGAAAAAACTAGGCGCAGCACAACATGCCGCCTTGTTGTTACGAAATCAGGACAGATATGGGGGATCAATGAAATTCACACGTCAGCAAAACAAGCACTCCAGAGCCACCGAGACGGCCCAGTTGCCCTGTCCTACGCAGCATGTAGCGCGTTCGGAATTCGTAACAAACATCGACCCATTAAAATTTTGCCTATTCCCGGTTCTAAACAGGACCGCGTTTGGTATGATTCCTCCGCTTCTTTGGAGGCGTCCAGCGTGCTACCCGCCGGGAAAAGTCTTCGCACCTTGCGCGAGAAACTGGGCCTCACCATGCGCGACGTGGAAAATTCGAGCGCGCGCATTGCTGAGCGCTATCGCAATGAGGAATTCTCTATCCCTCCCAGTCGCCTTTCGGACATCGAGACCAAGGGAATTCTGCCCAGCATCTATCGCCTCTACACCCTTTCAGTAATCTACCGTCGCGATCTTCGCGAACTGATGTCCTGGTACGGCGTCGACATGAACAACATTGCAGCCGATCTTGGCTTGGTATCAGCTCCGAAATCGCACGTCTCGGATGCACTCGCCGGACTTTCTTCGGTTCAGGTACCGGTCCGCATGGATCCGGGATTCGATGAGAAGCGCACTGCCAATCTCGGCCGCATGGTCGAGCAGTGGGGCCTGGTTCCGATCGCCTACCTCGCTCAATTTGCTAACAGCGATTTCACTTACGGATACGTCGGCACGCAGGACTTCACCATGTATCCGATTCTGCCCCCGGGAAGTTTTATCCAGGTGGATGAAACCCGCAGCCGCGTGATGGAAGGTTCCTGGCGCTCCGAGTACGAGCGTCCCATTTATTTCGTGGAAACTCGCGAGGGTCATACCTGCTGTTGGTGCAGCATGCGCCGCGAGGAAATTATTCTCCAGCCGCATCCGCTGTCTCCCGTTCCGGTCCGAATACTGCGCCATCCGCAGGAAGCTGAGGTTCTCGGCCAGGTCGTCGGAGTCGCTATGAAATTGACCGAGTGGCGCGCCCTCGATACTTCTCCAACTTCAAAAGGGCAAGCAGCACTGAACTAAGATGCGTCGCTGACGGCGAATCCTGTTTTCCAGCCGGCAGCAGTTCGGTGAAATGCTCCTGCAGGCTCTCCACGAATTCGGACGCCTCCGCCCCGCAGCCCTGCCTCGATTTTTCGACATCTTCCATCAGATTCTGGATCGGCGTGCGCAAAACGCTGGTCACCACCTCGACATGCGCGGCCTTCAAGGCTCGCTCCGAGGCTTCCGGTCCATGCACGACCTCCATGCCCCAGTGCTGATATCGGCCCGCACGGCGTAGCGATCCCAGGTAGGCCAACCGCCCCAACAGGCCAGAAACCGCGGCCAGCGTGGTTTCTCGGACGTCTTGAATGGCTGATCTGAGAGTCATTTTGTTACGAATTCCGAACGCTCCGAGGTTCAGAAACACTTTTGCGACTGCGCCAGCGCCATGAAACCATCACGTTCCAATTCGCAGTCACAAGGAGAGAACAAACATGAAACGCCTGCTACTCGTGCTCGGTACCGCAGTATTGATCCTGAACACCCTCGTTATCCCCACCGCGGTCCGCGCCGATGGCGGCGCCAATAACACCAACTGCGGGAAAACGCTCTGCAAGCCGTAATTCGCCCGCAACTATTCTGCACGGAAGATTAGCGAGCCCGCTTCCCGGCTCGCTAATCTTACGAAAAACGAACACGGCTCATAGTTCATTGCCCGGCTGACATTGTCGCGATATAGTACCTTCCGGTTCCCTATGTTCCAGCCCCATTCAATCCTTTGGCACTACCTGTGGGTTGGACCGAATGTCTATCTATTTGCTTTGGGTGCCTTCTTTTTTTTCAAGCATCGATGCTCGTTCCCTGCTTTTACCGCCTTCGCAATCTTAAGCTCCCTGGGACAGCTTGCCACCTACACGGTCGATGTGAATTCGAGATTCTCGCCGAATACATTCTGGGTCGTGGACGCGGCCAGTTTCGGCATCGATTCCGTACTGAAATTTATTGTTATCGCTGAGATTTTCGCGCATTTGCTGGAGCCATATCCTTCCATCGCAAAACTTGGAAAGGTCCTCATCCAGAGCGCAGGGGTGCTGTTGACGCTCGCGGCAGCGATAGCGGCCGCGTTCACACAGAAAGACGGGATCTTCAAGATCATCTCCGGAGTTCACACTCTCGAGCAGACGGTTTACCTCATCGAATGCGGGGTTCTGGTCTTTATTTTTGGTTTCGCTTCATACTTTCGTCTCGGCTGGGATCGCATCAGCTTCGGGATTTCGATCGGACTGAGTCTTTCTGCTTGCGCACATCTTGCGACAAAGGCATTAGTAGCGAATGCTGGTCTTTCCGATTCAGCACGTGAAGCCCTCGATTTTGTGAATATGGCGAGCTATCATGCCTGCGTCCTGGTATGGGGTTACTTCTCGCTCGTGCCGGCAAGACGCGCTCAACGAAGCCCTTCAAGAACCGGCGACATTCCGTCGTCGAAGCATCCGATCCAGATTTTTCCATTGCCTGTAGCGAATGACCATTCGGAAGTGCTCAGCAAGTGGAATCGCGAATTGGAGCGTTTAATACATCAATGACTCTGGCCATCATTCTCGTCATCGTCGCTGCCGCCGCACTGACCTTTCTCTTCAAGGTCACCGTTTCTCGAAGCCTGCAAATTTCTCCGGGCTCGAGCACGGCCCAAACTGTCCAGCCTCTCGATGTCGAAGCGTTCCGCAATCTCATCGATCCAGCCGAACGGGATTATCTACGCCGGCGTTTGCCGGCTACCGAGTTCCGCGTCGTACAGCGCCAACGTCTCATAGCGACTGCCGCCTATGTGCGCTCGGCGTCACAGAATGCCGCCTTGCTCATCGACATCGGAAAAGCTGCTTTGCAAAACGCCGAACCACAAACTGTCGAGGCAGCCCGGCAACTTGTCGATAATGCGCTTTTGTTGCGGCGGAACGCCACCTACGCACTCTTGCGCATCTACGTCGCCTTGGCCTGGCCGGATGCAACCGCCACAGGAGTTGCGATTCTCGATGGCTACCAGCAATTGAGCAGCTCTGCGATGTTACTGGGCAGGCTGCAAAATCCGGCAGCACCCGTCCGAATCTCGTCAACGATTTGATCGACGGGGACTGTGGTCGAAAGTGTTGTGATTCGCATCACGGCCGCGGCGCCAAGCCTGTCATCGCGGGACATCTTGTCATCCTGAGCGCAGCGAATGCGTAGCTGAGCATTCGCAACAAAGCGCTAACTCCTCGGATGCGAGCACAAGTCCGTGCCGCGATCGGGTTCTATTCGCAATACCCGTCACCGATTGCGGACTTGTTTTCACGCATGGTTCTGTTATAAAAACCACCGGGCATCAAAGCAGTCCAACTGTCGAGTGAGTGCATCGGCAATGTGCCGTAGCCAGCGTTCCCGCCGTCTGCTCGCGTTCGCGAGTCCAAGGGAGATCCATATGATCCGCACTGCGAAAATTTTCATGCTGTCGTTTTGCGTCCTGTTGTTGTCGGCGCTTGTGTTTGCGCAGGGCGGCGCCGCTACAGGCGACCTGCACATTAGCGTGAAGGATCCCAGCGGAAACAGCGTGACCAATGCAACCGTTACGGTGAAGGATGTCGCCAAAGGCCTAGAGCGCACCGCGACCAGCGACGGGCAGGGCGGGTATAACGCGCGCTTGCTTCCTCCCGGCACCTACACCGTGACCGTCACCACGACGGGATTCACCAGAGTTGAGAGCAGCGGCGTCTCCGTGACGGTTGGTGGGCTTGTTGAATTACCCATCGCACTGACCGTGGCTGGAGGAAAAGAAGTCATTGAAGTCAGCTCGCAGGCAGAACTGGTCGAGACCTCGCGCACCTCCACCACCGACACGATCGGCGAGCGGCGCATCGACAATCTTCCGATCAACGGACGCAACTACATCAACTTCACCCTCACCGATTCTCAGGTTGTGCGCGACAATGCGCCGAATACGGGCGCGGCTCCGACCTCGGGCCTCAATATGAGCGGACAGCGCGGGCGCTCGAATCTCGTCAATGTCGACGGCGCCGACGCCACCGACAACTCGGTCAACGGCGTGCGCTCGACGGTTTCGCAGGAGGCCGTCCAAGAATTTCAAATCATCACCAACAACTATGCGGCGGAATACGGACGCGCCGCCGGTGGCGTGGTAAATATCATCACTCGCTCGGGATCGAACGCATTTCACGGAGACGTCTTCGGCTACCTGCGCAACCGCAATTTTCAGGCTGTGAACCCGTTCAGCACGGTGCCCGATCCCGCTTACACGCGCGTTCAGGCCGGCGTCGCGTTCGGCGGCCCAATCAAAAAAGATAAGACTTATTATTTCTTCTCTTACGAAGTCACGCGCCGCCACGAAACCGGTTTCTCCAGCATCGGACAGGGCAACTTCGGATTGACCCCAGTCGATGCTTCCCCGTTCTTCGGCGCACCCGCGGGAAGCGTAAATCTCCAACTCACGCCGGATCAGATCGGCTTTATCTCCAATCCCGTGGTGCAGGCGACCGCTGCTGCAAGTCCGGCTTACGCCGGCGAAGTTGGACAGTATCTCGGCCTGGTCGGTGCCTCATCAGAGATGGCCATCAACGGCCAGTGGCCTCTCGGGTTGACAGGCGGATTCCCCGGCGTCACCGGATTCCCCACGTCCTGCGCCGCGCCGCCGTGTCCCATCCCGGCGTCGTTCCACTCTCTGGTTTCGCAAGAAGGTAACTTTCCGGTCTTCGAAGGAACCAGCCTCTATTCCCTTCGTCTCGATCACAACATTGGTACTAGTCACCGGCTCTCGTTTCGTGCCAACGTCAGCCCCAGCACGGTGACAGGCATTGAAGTCAGCGGCCAGGATCAGCCCTTCGGACAGAATGCTTTCTCCCGTACATCGCAGCAGACCTATCGCGATGTTGCCGGAGTTTTTCAAGACACATGGGCGATCGGCGCGAATAAGGTCAACGAATTCCGCTTTCAATACGCGCGCCGCGGACTTTCCTACTTCTACAACACCGAGATTCCCGCGGGATCCGATCCGGCCATCAACATCACGGGCGTCGCCTACTTCGGCCGCGAGCCCTACTCCTTCATCCAGCGCACCGAGCAGCGCTACCAGGTTTCCGACAACTTTTCGTGGACGGTCGGACGCCACAACATGAAGTTCGGAGCCGACTTCAACTACCTGCCGCTGGATGCCACCTTCACCGTGAACTACGGCGGAGTCTACGACTTCGGCACCTTCGGCGCGTCCAGCCTCGGATTCGTCAACCCGAATCCTTCCGCCCTCCCAAATTTTCCAGATCTCTCTGCCGTCCAATCCTACGGAGCCGGTTTACCCGGCGACTTCATTCAAGGCATCGGAACTCCCAGCGACTCTTTCCGCAATGTTCCGATCGGCGCCTTCTGGCAGGACTCCTGGCGTGTCACGCCGAAAGTCACTTTGAATTACGGCCTTCGGTACGATGTCGAGCTTCCGCCCAAGTTCCGCTCTCCGCAAGGACTCGCGCTTCCCGCCTACAACTTGCTCGGATTGCAAAAAGGAATTCAAACAGACGCCAATAATATCCAGCCGCGCATCGGCCTCGCGTGGGATCCCAGCGGAAACGGCAAGACGGTCGTGCGTGCGTCCTACGGAATGTTCTACGACCATCCGTTGCTCGGGCTCTACTTCCTCGGGGATGCCTCCGACGGATCTTCCAGCGGACAGCTCGCCTTCGCGGGAACGTCAACTTGTAGCGGCCCCGGCCAGCCCGGCAACCTGAATGCGATCACAATTTTTCAGGGACTGCCTATCGACCAGCCGAGCTTGGCCAATCCTTGCGCGGCCACGCTGAATCCCGCAACTGCGGCGGCTCTTGGATATTTGCCGAACGAGCAGCGATTCCAATCGCTGAACTTTCCGCAATCGGTCTTTCTGAATCAGAACTATCTCAACCCAGCAACGTTCCAGCCGCTGGGATTTCAACCCTTCGGCTACCCCCAGGCGAAGAACTTCGTCTACGCCTACGCGCAGCAGGCGAACGTCACCATCGAGCGCGATCTCGGCAAAGGATTCGCTCTCAGCCTCGCCTACAACTTCAATGGCGGACGCCACCTGAATCGCCCAATCAATGCCAACACAATCCGGGGCGACTTGATGGTCGCGAATTTCCAAGCTGCTTACTACGACGCACTCGCGCTTCAGGCTACCAACCCGCTCGCCCCGCCCCCGCCCGCCAGCCCGTTCACCGTGAGTGGCTGCAACCCCGGCGGGTCACCGACCTCGCCCTTTCCCTACAACGATGCGGCGCTGATGAACTTTTTCCGCCCCGGCGGCTTGAATCCATCGATCGTCGGCGCCTACGCCTCAGTCGGTGATCCGCTCGGCTGCATCACGCAGGCAGTTGGCACGGTCAGCAGTCTTCCCGGATTCAACGCCACCTGCGGCACCGCACCGGCCTTCGCCGGATGTGTCCCCTTCGGCGACATGGACGCGAACTACTCCAACGGCAGCTCGATCTATCACGGTTTCAGCGCCAATCTTCGCAAGCGCTTTGGCGGACACTACGAGTTCCTTGCGTCCTACACGTACTCGCACTCGATCGACGACTCCACCGATCTGCAATCGACGTTAACGCCGCAGGACAGCTACTTCCCGCAAAACGATCGCTCGACGTCGCTCTTCGATCAGCGTCATCGCTTCGTCTTCAGCGGCGTCTATCAGACCGGGAAAGTCGGCGGCAGCGGATTCGCCAGAAAGATGCTCAGCGACTGGACCTTCGCACCCTTGCTCGAAATTTCCTCCGGACGTCCCTTCAACATCCTCACGGGCAGCGGAGACAACTTGCAGCTCTCGTCGCTGACCAGCCGCCCGAACACGACAGTCGATCCCGCCTGCGGAGCGGTAGTGAGCTCAAAGTTTTCGCCAAGCGGCACCTTCCAGGAGCCCTGCATCAATGGCTTCATCGCAAGCGGAACCGTTCCCACGCTTCTTCAGCTCGACGGAAACCTGGGACGCAACGCGGGAATCACCCCCTGGACCGCCTTCGGCGACATGCGCGTCTCGCGCCGGATCGCGTTCACCGAACGCTTCAGCCTCGACCTGATCGCCGACATGTTCAACATCGCGAACAAAATGAACGTGGCCGCCGTAAGCCCGCTCTTCACCAACGCCGGACAAGCCACGGCATCATACGATCCGCGCCAGTTCCAGTTCGCCATGAAGATCAACTGGTAGCTGTAAAGACCAGGAAGATTAATCAGGGACCCAGAAACGTTGCTCAGCGAACGGCACACCAGGCAGATAAAGTAGATTTGTCATCTTGAGCAACGCGAAGGACCCAACCTCTGCAGGGAACGAACGCGCTGATGCCACATAAAGTAGATTTGTCATCCTGAGCGAAAGCGAAGGACCCAACGTCCGCCGGAAACAACAATGCTGCGGCAACTCAAGTCCGGCGCTGCCGCTTTTCGTACAATGATTCCGCGACCTGAGACTCCATGCCCGACTCTGAACTGATCCCGCCTGCCGCACTGCCAGAAGTTCCTGCGCAACCGAAGCACAACTTCTTCCGCGGCCCAAACGGTATCCGCTCGGGATGGCGCGTCCTCATCTTTCTGGCCATCGTCTGCACCCTGGTTCTCCTGTTGGTCGCGGGCTTTGCCCTCATCGCCCAAGGGCGCGTCCAACTCGCAATCTCGCAGCTTTCACCGCAGGGACTCGGCCTCAGCGAAGCCGCGATCTTCCTTTGCACCGCGATTCCGGCCCTGATCATGGCAAAGATCGAGCGCCGCAAGTTCTCCGCCTACGGTCTTCCAGTACGCGAAGCGTTTCGAGGCGATTTCTGGATCGGCACCCTCGTCGGATTTCTCTCCATCAGCGCCTCGCTCC
Source organism: uncultured Acidobacteriota bacterium (assembly GCA_963820895.1). Classification (GTDB taxonomy): domain Bacteria; phylum Acidobacteriota; class Terriglobia; order Terriglobales; family Acidobacteriaceae; genus Sulfotelmatobacter. The sequence goes on along the minus strand of CAWGBW010000002.1, from coordinate 1,652,866 downwards.
TCGCAATCTTCGCCCTGCACGGATTTCGTCTCACCGGCTTCGCCATCCACGGCAGCACGATCGTCTCCGCAACCGCGGCCTGGGCAGTGGCATTCACGATTGTCGGACTCGCCGAAGAATTCGCCTTTCGCGGATACCTGCAATTCACGCTCACCACGGGCATCGGCTTCTGGCCCTCCGCATTTCTGCTATCGGCGTTGTTCGGACTGGCGCACGCCGGCAATCCGGGCGAGAGCAAAGCCGGTCTGCTCTCGGTCGTTCTGTTCGGATTGCTATTCTGCTTTTTTCTAAAGCGCCGCGGGAATCTATGGTGGGCTGTCGGATTCCACGCCGGATGGGACTGGGGCCAGACTTTCTTCTACGGAGTTCCGGACAGCGGCATCCTGCCCTATCACAATCTGTTCAACTGCACCTTCACCGGCCCCGCCTGGCTTACCGGAGGCAGCGTCGGCCCGGAAGCCAGCGTCTTCGCGCCGGTGGTGCTAGCAGTGGTCGCCATCCTATTCGCCACGGTCTACCGTGAGAATCACTATCCAGCGACAAGCTAACCACACTCACCAAGTCAGCCTTCGAAAGAACCACACATCCAAAGCAAGTCACACATTCAAAGCAAGCACACATCTTCAAAGTAGGGTACACGTTCAAAGTAATTTGCACCTTCAAAGCAATCACAAAACACAGCGTGTCATCCTGAGCGGCAGCGAAGGACCCTACGACGCCTAGCACCGTCTGTGTAGATGCGAGGCGTCCTCTCGAAAATCGCGGCTCGAGATGCTTTGACCGCGTCCGGCCAGTCCAGAAAGCCCAACGCCCAGCGCCCAACGCCCGGTGTTAAACTTTTCCTTCATCCATCCTTGGCGCTTGCCTGGAGCCCGCTCCCAAATGTCCGAACATGAAATGCCTACCTCGCGGACTCGTGTCGTCCGCGAACCCGATCGTGGCGTCTACGACCGTGAAACTGTTGATCGCATCCTCGACGAAGGATTCCTCTGTCACGTCGGCTTCGCCGTCGAAGGCCAACCCTTCGTCATTCCGACTTCCTACGGCCGCAAGGATTCGAACCTGTACATTCACGGCTCGGCCGCCAGCCGCATGTTGCGGCAGATGAAAGACGGCATCCAGATCTGCGTGACCGTCACCCTGCTCGACGGACTCGTCCTGGCTCGCTCCATCTTCAATCACTCGATGAACTACCGTTCTGTCTTGATCCTCGGTAAGGCCACTCTAGTGGACGATCCGGCAGAAAAGCTGGAGGCGCTGCGCGTTCTCTCCGAGCACATCATCCCCGGCCGCTGGGACGATGTCCGTCAACCGAATGAACGTGAATTGAAGGCCACCTCGGTGCTCCGGCTGCCGATCACCGAGTTCTCGGCCAAAGTCCGGACCGGCCCCCCCATCGACGACGAAGAGGACTATTCCTTCCCTACTTGGGCAGGAGTCGTGCCACTGGAAGTGAAGCCGGGCACGCCCGAAGTGGATGCGAAATCGGCACTGCACCGCGAACTCCCGAAGTACTTGCGCGCCTATTCGCGTTCAAAGAATGCAAACTAATGCCATCTTAAGTGCTTGATTAACATGGTAATACTTGCTATCTTTACAGTAGGGAAAGACGGTAAGTATGAAATACACGAGTTCCATCAGTTCAAAAGGCCAAGTCACGGTTCCTCAGGAAATCCGTAAGCGTTTGGGCGTCCAGCCAGGCGACCGGATCGATTTCGTCGTTGATGGGGATCGGACCGTCATTCGTCCGTCCCGTGCGGACGACAATCCCTTTGCCAGGTTTCGCGGGATCCTGGGTCCATTTCCGGGAGGAGAAAATGGAATTAAGAAATGGATCGACGAAATGCGCAACGACGAACCGTGATCGAGCATGAAGACTGCGATTGATTCGAATATTCTTTCGGCGTTCTGGTCGAATGAAGCTTCGGCCCCGCGTATCGAACAGGAATTGATTGATTCGCGTGCGCAAGGCAGCGTGGTGGTTTCGGCGCCCGTTTACGTTGAACTGGCAGCACACCCTCTGGTTTCACCCGGCTTCGTCGACAGGTTCCTTGCCGAGACTGGAATCGTTGTGGAGTTCGCCCTCGACGAAGCGGTGTGGCGCAAGGCTGCGGAAGGTTTTGCTGACTATGCCCGCCGCAGGCGGGGCTCGGGCGGCTCGTCGCCGAAAAGAATGTTGCCCGACTTCCTCATCGCAGCGCACGCGCTTCTTCGCGCTGATCGGCTACTTACTCTCGATCCGTCACGATATCAGCAGGATTTTCCGCAGCTCCGGCTTGCATAAGAATCGGGCTATCCCCTTAGAGCACCAGCAGCAACTTCCCCGCGACCTTCCTGCCTTCCATATCGCGATGCGCCTGGGCAGCGTCGGCCAGCGGATACTTCTTCGCAATTCGCACTTTCAATTTTCCCTGCTCGATCAGGCCGAACAGCGCGCTGGTTCGCGCCAGAAGTTCTTCCCGCGTGGCGGTGAAGTGCGCGAGAGTAGTCCGCGCCATATATAGAGATCCTTTTTCCGACAGCTTCGCGGGATCGACCGGCGGCACGGGCCCGCTCGACATCCCATAAAGCACGAGCATCCCGCGCAGGCGCATGACGTTCAGATTTTTCTCGAACGTGGCCTTGCCCACGCCGTCGTAAACCACGTCGACACCCTTGCTGGAAGTCAGCCGCTTCACTTCCTCTTCAAAATCCTGCCGCGTGAACACGATGAGTTCATCCGCGCCGGCCTCGCGCGCCAGTTTGCCCTTGTCCTCACTCGAAACCGTGCCGATCACGCGTGCCCCGATCGCCCTCGCCATCTGCACGAGCAGCAAGCCCACACCGCCGGCCGCCGCATGAATCAATGCTGTCTCTCCAGCTTTCAGCTTGTGCGCATCGTTTACGAGGTAGTGCGCCGTGAGCCCCTGCATCATGGATGCGGCGGCCTGATCGTCCGAAATCTGATCGGGCACCGGCACGAGATGCTCCTCCGGAGCCGCGACATACTCCGCATACGTTCCCAGCGTCCCGCTCCATGCAACGCGATCGCCGAGCTTCAATGATTTCGATTGCGCACCGACCGCCGTGACTACGCCCGCGCCCTCTTGTCCGGGGATAAACGGAAGCGGCGTTCGAAGGCTGCCATCCCGGAACTGCCCATCAATCGAATTCACGCCGGCAAAGCTGACCTTAACGACAGCCTCAGCAGACTTAGCCTCGGGAACCGGAACCTCGGCGAGCTCCATGACCTCAGGGCCGCCGGTATGCGAAACGCGAATAGCTTTCATCATCTGATCTTATCCGCCGGCATCCTGCCGGTGTGGCGCGGGCGCCCTCGCCCGCGCAGCCGGGAAGTTGTTCAAAACGAGTGCAAGATGAGCTAGAGACAACCGCAGAGCGACTCTTACGGAATCAGCAGCAACTTCCCGGTCGTCTTGCGCCCTTCCAACTCCTGATGCGCCCGCCGCGCTTCCGCCAGCGGATACGTATGCTCGATCCGCAACTTCAGCTTCCTCGCAGCAATCATTCCAAACACTGCCGCGGACCGCGCCACCAACTCTTCGCGGCTCGCAATATAGTTGTGCAGCGTCGGGCGTGTCAGGAACAACGATCCCTTCGTCGACAAGGCGATGAGATCGAATGGCGGCACCGCCCCGCTCGATCCTCCGAACAAAGCCATCATGCCGCGCGGACGCAACACGTTCAGGCCTTTCTCGAACGTCGTCTTTCCCACCGAGTCATACACGACATCGACGCCCTTCCCTCCGGTCAGTTTCTTGGTTTCCTCTTCGAAATCTGACTTCGTGTACAGAATGATGTCGTCCGCCCCAGCGTCCTTCGCAAGCTTCGCCTTTTCATCCGTCGAAACCGTGGCGATCACGCGCGCACCAATGTTGTGCGCCATCTGCGTCAGCAGCAATCCCACGCCGCCGGCGGCTGCATGTACCAGCGCGGTCTCTCCCTTTTTCAGCGGATACGTGTCGTGCGACAGATAATGTGCCGTCATGCCTTGCAGCATCGTGGCCGCAGCCTGCTGATCGTTCACCGCGTCAGGCACTTTCACCAGGCGGTGCGCGAGAATCGCGGCGTACTCGGCGTAACCGCCCAGCAATCCCGCCCATGCGACGCGATCGCCAACTTTTACCTCCTGCACATCTTTCCCCACAGCCGTCACCACACCCGCGCCCTCCTGGCCCGGCGTAAACGGAAGCGGCACCTTATATCGTCCCTCGCGATGGTACACATCGATGAAGTTCACCCCCGAAGCGGCCAGCTTCACCACCGCCTCATTTGCCTTGGGCTCAGGAACCGGCAGTTCCACCAACTCCATCGCCTCGGGCCCACCTGGTTGCTTAACTTGAATCGCTCTCATGAAGACCTTGGATTCTACTCTCGGGCTGAAAGATTCCAGCCCAGAAGAGATTGGGGAATTCGAAATTCAATTCAGATTGCAGAATTCAGAATGCAGATTGCAGAATTCAGAAGTTAGATTGCAGATTGGGCCGGTACAAAAGATCTGGTTGTTGACCTTCAATCTGAAATCTAAATTCTCAAATCTGAAATCTGCTTTCTGGCATCATTTCTTCAGTTCCGCCGTCCAGTTCTGTACCAGCGTCAGCGGCAGCGTCCCGGCGTCGCCCGTCGTAATCGCAAGGAAGCGTTGGCCGTCGGCCGTGACGTCATACTGCGCGCTGGCAATGTTCGGAGACATATTGTTGGTATCGAACAAAGGACGGATTCCATTCACTTCAAAGTTCGGCCCCTTGTCGCTTACCGCCGCGGCCATCAACCGGCTGCTCCCCAGTCCGCCGAAGAACAATTCCTTGCCGTCCCGGCGCCACCTTGGCATGGTTCCTCCGCTGGTCGACACCTGATACTTCGCCCCATTCGGGGGAAAGGGAGCCACAAATATTTCGCTGCGGCCCGTTTCCGTCGAGACATACGAGACCCATCGACCGTCCGGCGAAAACTGTGCCAGCGTTTGATCTCCCGCCGCGGTCTCATACGCGAACGGCTTGCCATCGCCGAACAGCGGCACCACCCACAGATCGAAACCGGTTCCGATCGCGGTGGTCCCGGTGCGGAAAATTAAATATCGTCCGTCGGGCGACCAGTCACACAAAGCCTGCTGCAACCCGTTCGCCGGATCTAGCTGAAGAACTTGTTTTTCAGGACCGGCACCATTCGACGCTTTCGACAGCAGCACCAGCCCGCCTTCGCTGGCGACTCCGCCACCGCGCGTGAATGCGATGCGGCTTCCATCCGGCGACCACACCGGATTGCTGTCGTTCTCATTCCCAAAGGTCAGCCGGGTTCGCGTGTTTCGTTCCAGGTCGAGCGTCCACAACGCCGCCAAAGGTTCGCCCAGGCTGACCACGATCTTCTTGTCATCCGGAGAAAGTTCAATCTGGTGATACGAATCGGGTACCGATAACTGGCTGGTCTCCTTGCCGCTGCGGTCGCGCCAAGACAAGGTCATGGCGGTCGTCGCTGCTCCGGGCTGGTACACGAGTGTCCTCTGATCGGAGGCGGTGAACGAACCGCGCCAGACACTGGCGTCCACCTGCACGTCGTCGTTCAACACCGTTTCCTGGCCCGTGAACTGTCCTGACTTGTAGTCGAGGGCTCGAGCCACCAGCGTGCTGTCGCGAACGTAAAGCAGATATCCCGATGCGTAAATCGCATTCGACCGCGACGCCATCAGTTGCAGGCTCGTCTTCCCGTCGAGCGATCCCAGAAACAACGCGGTGTTCGGCCCCGATGGTGAGCTATGGTTCGCCGCCAGGTAGACGAAGTGCTGCCCGTCGGGCATGAAGTTCGGCCAGCGATGCGTCGTAAACTTCGCATCCAGCCTGGTCGCGGCCACAGGTGTTCCACCGGACGCCGGAACCTGGAACAGCGGCGAGTTGAAATGCGGAGCGAACAGGATGATGCCGCTGCTGCCCCACGCCCCTCCGCGGCCAAGCGGCGCATCGCAAACAATCACCGCCGGACCACCCGCGATGTCGACGCGCTTCAGCTTCCCGCCCGCAAAAAATGCAATGGACCGGCTATCCGGCGACCAGAAAGGAAAGACCGCGTCCTCGGTTCCAGGCAGCGGATCCAGCGACAACTTTCCAATCGACCGCAGGTAAAGCAGCGCCTTCCCATCCAGCTTCGCAGAAAAAACCAGCCGCGTTCCGTCCGGAGAAATCTCCGGCGGCCCGCTGTTATCGCCGACGAAATTGAACTGAAGCTTGCCGGCAGCGTCGATCTGCGAACGCACGACTTGCTTCGGTTCGCGCGACGAGAAATGCAGCCCCGCCAGCGCCAGCGCCGCGCTCACTCCCAGCGACGCCACGATCCAGGCAACGCGCTCGCTCATCCCGCGCTTGGACACGATCGGAGCGACATGAGTTCCAGAAACCTCGCCGCCTTCCGCGATCCACCGCAACTCGCTGGCGAGGTCCGACGCATTCTGCCAGCGGTCGTCGGGATCCTTCGCCATGCTCTTCCGGATCAATCGTTCGAGTGCCGGAGGCGTCAGCGGTTGAACCGTTCGGATCGGCTCGGGCTCTTTTTCGAGGATTGCCGCCGCCACCGAGACCAGCGTCTTGCCGTCGAACGCGCGCCTGCCGCTCGCCATCTCATAGAGCACTGAGCCCAGGCTGAAAATGTCGCTGCGCGCATCCGCCTCTTTGCCCTCGACCTGCTCGGGCGCCATGTATTGAAACGTGCCGACGATCGTCCCCTGCGTGGTCAGCGGCGTAGGATGCGGACTCGTCATCGTCGCCGTCAACTCCGCTGAGACGGGGTTCGCCGCAGCCATACCCTTCGCAAGACCGAAGTCCATCAGCTTCGCGCCCGCCTTGGTCAACATAATGTTGCCCGGCTTCAGGTCGCGATGCACCACCCCGAAATGATGTGCGGCAGCCAGCCCCCGCGAGATCTCTGCTCCGTAACGCAAGACCTGTTCGATCGGCAGAGGTCCGCGCCGCAAACGGTCAGCGAGGGTTTCGCCTTCCAGCAGTTCCATCACGAGATATCGCGTTCCGCCCTGCGATCCAACGTCATAAAGCTGGCAAATATTCGGATGGTTAAGCGACGAGATGGCTCGTGCCTCGCGTTCGAAACGCTCGGCCGCATCGGGCTTCGCCGCGAGATGCTCGGGCAGAATCTTGATGGCCACAGCTCGGTCGAGGCGCGTATCGCGGGCGCGGTACACCTCTCCCATGCCGCCTGCTCCCAGCGGAGAGGCAATCTCATACGGACCAAGTTTTGTGCCCGCTGCTAAGCCCATGTGTAGGAATGGATTATATCGTCCGGAAGTTGGATTCTTTTGCGATCAGCAGGGCAGCGGAGGTGCGGTGTCAGTTAGGAGGCGCGCCGTTTCGGCGGAGTCTGGATCTGGCCCGGTTGCAGTCCAGCTGCCGCCATGATGGCTTGCCCGAATTCTTCGGGAGAAATCTTGAACTCGAACTCATCTTCCGGACGGGAGCCGTCTTTCACGCGGATCTCGGCAACAAAACGATAGCCTCGCCCTACGGCAGTCTGCACAGAATGCGGATGGACAGGATCGTCTCCCAATGCAATCCGTATCTTGCGAATTGCAGTGTTGATCCCCTGCTCGACGTCGACGAAGACGTCTTTTCCCCAAAGCGCGTCCGCAATTTGCTCACGCGTGACCAGTTGACGATGGTTTTCAACGAGGAAACATAACAACTGGAGCGGCAAGCCTTCCAGACGCAGCGGCTTTCCAGCTCGTGAGAGCTGGAAGCGGCCAAAATCAAGCTCGAATTCGTCAAACCGAACGATCTTATCGCCCATCGAGCAACGCCCTTTTGCAATTCTTCTCTGGCCCGGATGGCCTGTCAAGCCACCGAAAAGCTTCTTCAGATCAATTGATTTTTCTTCAGATTCGCTCCATGGACCTTTGACGCGCGTCGGTGCAAGATCGATTCACTTTCCCCGATGGAAGAATAAAAACCTGGAGGATAAATATATGAAATTCGCAACCAAGATGTTCGCCATCGCAGTAACCATGCTTCCCCTCCTGGCGACGGCTCAGTTGGGGCAAAGCCAGAAGCTTGTCACAAACGTGCCGTTCGCATTCCGGGTGGGGCAAAAACTCATTCCCGCTGGACAATGCGTTGTAGAACGCACCGGCACAATCGGTCACCTACTGCTGGTTCGCAACTTCGAAGCAAAGACCAGCCAGTTCGTGCTCCCGAGGGCGAGTGGCAACGCTGTCTCTTCCACGAATGCACTGGTCTTTCACAAGTACGGCGACCGGTATTTCCTGGCGGGGATCAAAATCCAGGGGAGCGATAGCAACTATCAAATCCCCGAAAGCAAAGCAGAAGCGGAAGTTCAAGCTGCGAACGTAACCGCTCCGCAGGAAGTTTTGCTCGCCCTGAAGTAATCAGATTGCGAGCATGAAATCGGTACGGAGGTTTTCGCCTCCGTACCTTTTCATTTTCCGGCGTAAGTTCGCTTTACTTCCCTGCTCGTCCAGCGCCCGTCCACTCCTCTGCTACACTTGCACCTCTCTTGATCGCGGAGGCGCACGATGGCCGAACGGCAGCCGCAGAGTTTCTCGAATCATGGGCGTTTCGATCCGCCCTTTCACTTCTTCCTCGTCCCGGTCTTCGCCCTGGGACTGGTCCTGTCTCTCATCCACTTCTTCTATCACCTGCGGGAGAGCGACTTCCGTGACAACATGCATTCGTTCCTGCTGATCCTTCTGGCCGTAGCTCTACTGGTCCTGGTTTTCAAAGAGCGCCTCTACTCCCTCAAGGTGCAGGATCGCGTGATTCGCCTGGAAGAGCGCCTGCGCCTGTCACAACTTCTCAGTGAACCGCTGCGTTCCCGGATCCCCGAACTCACCGTCGACCAGCTCTGCGGATTGCGTTTCGCATCCGACGCGGAAGTGGCAGGACTCGCAAAGCGCGCTCTCGATGAGAAGCTCTCGCGCAAGGAAATCAAGAAGTCGATCCAGAACTGGCGTCCGGACTATTGGCGGGTATAAAGTCTGACGCACGCGATGTGCAGGAGGAATTCAAGTGGCCTCTCTTTCTGATCCACTGGTTAAGCAGTTTCTTGAAAAGACGTATGTGGCGGCGCTCGCCACCCAGAATCAGGATGGCTCCATCCACATGGTCGCGGTATGGTACTGGTTCGATGGCGTGAAGGTTTTCGTGGCCACCGCTTCGCGCAGCCGCAAGGCACAGAACCTGCAATCCAACCCAAAAGTATCGCTCATGATCGACTCGCGCGATCCGGCCGCGTCGTGCGGTATCACCGTCATCGGCGCAGCCCAACTGCTGAGCGGAAACGCCTCAAAGGAATTAAATTCCAGGATTCACGGCAAATATATGAGCCCCTCCGCTCTCGCGGACCCCAAGGTTGGCCCGGTGTTCTCCGCATGGGACGACGTCACGATTGAACTCACGCCATCGTCGATCATTGCCTGGGACATGCGGGAGGCCGATCGCCAGGCTTTCGGCAGCTCGTTCAAAAATAATCCGACCTACCTGCTGCCGCTGCAACGATAGCGGGATCGCTGCTCATGTTTCGGCCCTCAATTTTTTCCCTGCTGCTTCTCTGCGCATTCGGCGCGGTCGCGGCCGCACCATCTCCGCCGCCCGCCGCTTCTGACAGTTACCAGATCGTCCATACCTATCCTCACGACCCGAAAGCCTTCACCCAAGGATTGATCTACGTCGACGGTCATCTTTACGAAAGCACAGGGCTCAACGGCCGCTCGTCGCTGCGCCTGGTCGATCTTCCCACCGGCAACGTTCTGCAGAATCACGATCTACCGTCAGACTTGTTCGGCGAAGGCCTCACCGACTGGGCCAGCACTCTGATCCAACTCACCTGGACGTCACACAAGGCCTTGATCTATGACCGCTTCAGCTTCCGCCAGACCAACACGCTGACGTACGAAGGAGAAGGCTGGGGATTGACGCACGACAACAAAGAACTGATCCTCAGCGACGGCACGTCCACACTGCGATTCCTCGATCCGGCATCTTTCCGCGTGACGCGCCGGGTTAAGGTCGTCGACGCATCCGGCAAGGCGGTCGAAAATCTTAACGAACTGGAATACGTCCGCGGCGAAATCTACGCCAACATCTGGCAGACCGACGAAATCATCCGCATCTCTCCCGCCTCCGGCAAGGTTCTTGGCCATGTCGATCTGAACGGCATCATCGATAAGCGCGAACTTAAGGGAAACGGCGCCGTGCTCAACGGGATAGCGTACGACCCGGCAAACGACCGGCTGTTTGTGACTGGCAAGCTGTGGCCAAAGCTCTTCGAGATCAAGATCGTGACGAAGGAATAGAAGCGTCGATTTGCGTCGTTTTCACAATCTTCAAATAATTTTGCACGTATTGACTGGCTTGCACACGACTTGCGGCTACGAACTGTTTCTCCCGGACTTCCGCCCGGAACGAGAATCCAATGCTCTGACGGAGGAAATATGAAAACATTGGATATTCTCGCAACAATTCTCTTGGTAGTCGGTGGCCTGAACTGGGGCCTGGTTGGCGTAGCTCATTTCGATCTGGTGGCAACGCTATTTGGAATGAAATTCGGCGAAGTCTCAACGCTGTCGGCAGTTGTATACGCATTGGTTGGCTTGGCCGCGATTTACCAGGCAGCCGCCTTCCGCTCGATGCAGCGCCGATGGAGTCATGCAGCGGTATTGTCTCCTCGCTAAAACGCCGCCAAGACACCGCTAAACAACGTCCCGTACAGAAAGACACTCACATGCAATCCATGTCATCCTGAGCGGACCCACTTCGCTCAGGATGACAAGTCATGTTCAGAACACCCGTCACTACTGACCTCGCCCGAGCCGCAGGCGTTTCTAAAGTAACTGTATCGACTCCCTTCCGTGATTGACCGATGCCCTTATGACAGGTACGATTTTTGGTAGAATCTCCGCGGTTCAACCTCCAGGGAAAGGCTCGGCATCTCATAGAGAACATGCGATCAGTCAGCCTCTGTGCTCGAACCGTTTTGCTGGCTTCCCTGTCTGTCGCAGTTGCCGGTTGCCACTCGTCCAACCATGCCGCCGTCGCGGCCAAGCCGGCGAATCCTCCGGCGCTCAAATCGCAGGACCAAGCCGCTCCTGTCGCAGCTTCTCAGCCCACGCAATCGCAGGTAGCGCCCGCGCAGGAAGAGGCTCCGGTCCAGAAGCCCGCTGCGCATGAAACGGCAAAGGCATCGCCTGCCTCTGATGCGGTTGGCGAACTCATTGCCCGTGTTGAGAAGGAATACCAGTCCGGAGTCGACGCTTATCACGCCGGCAAGACCGACGACGCCAAGGAAAGTTTCGACGGCGCTCTGAACGACCTGTTGGGCAGCAACTTCGATGTGCGCTCCGACGAGCGCCTCGAAAAGGAATTCAATCGCATTGTCGCGGGCGTGAACGGACTGTATCCCGGCGGAACCCAGGCCGAGAGCGAGCCCGCGCAGGAAGCACAGCAGAAGGCCGAGCCCGCACCAATCGACGAGACCAACGGGATCGCTCCATCCGCCGACGCCGGCACAAAAGCCAAGGCGGAGGCCGAGATTCAGCACACGCGGTCCGACCTGCCGCTGATGATGACCGATCAGGTCGCCGGCTACATCACCTACTTCTCCACCAATCGTGGACGCGGCATCTTCGAGCGCGCTTACTCCCGCTCCGGCCGTTACCACGACATGATTGTCTCGACGCTGAAGCAGGAAGGCGTCCCGCAGGATCTTATCTATCTCGCGCAGGCCGAATCCGGATTCCACCCGCTCGCGGTTTCACGCGTGGGTGCTCGCGGTATCTGGCAATTCATGGCAAGCCGCGGGCGAGGATACGGCTTATCGCACAACATGTGGGTCGACGACCGCCAGGATCCCGAGAAATCCACCCGCGCCGCCGCGCGTCACCTGAAAGATCTCTATAACCAGTTTGGCGACTGGTATCTCGCCATGGCCGCCTACAACTCCGGCCCCGGCACCGTGCAGGCTGCCGTGAAGCGCACCGGATACGCCGACTTCTGGGAACTCTACAACCGAAACGTCCTGCCCAAAGAAACGCGCAACTACGTTCCGATCATTCTCGCCGTGACCATCATGGCCAAGAACCCGTCGCAATACGGGCTCGAGTCCGTGTCCATGGAGCATGCTTCGGACTACGACACCGTCACCGTGAGTTATCCGGTGGATCTCCGGCTGGTTGCGGATTGCGTCAACGCAACCGCAAGCGAACTGCAGGATCTCAATCCCAGCCTGTTGCGTATGACCACGCCGCGTGTGGGATCGTTCCAGCTTCACATACCCGCCGGAACCAAAGATCAGTACCAGACTGCGATCGCTTCGATCCCGCCCGACATGCGGCTCTCGTGGCGCTATCACACCGTGCATAGCGGGGACACGGTCATGACCATCGCCCGCACGTATCACACGACGGCGAAGCAGATTGAAGAAGCCAATCACCTCGACAGCCCCGAACTCGAAGCGGATGCGAAGCTGGTGATTCCGGTGGCTTCCGGCAAGCATTCCTCGCTCGACACCGCGACCTACGCGCGCCGCATCACGCGTTACAAAGTTCATAAGGGAGATACAGTCGAATCCGTAGCCGACAATTTCGGCGTCTCGGCGCAGATGCTCCGCCGCTGGAACGGCCTGCACAGTGACGGCCTCCGCGGGCGCAGAGTGCTGGCGCTGCACCTCCCGATCTCTCCAACCTCATCCGACGCCGAAGTGGTTTCGTCGCGGGCGGGCAAAACGAAACGCCCGAAAACCGAGACCGCCGTCGCGAAGCCGCCTGCGACCAAGTCATCTCAGGTCGAGCGCATGAAGGACAAAGAAGAAGTATCGGTAGTCCGTCACCGCGTGAAATCCGGCGAGACGCTCTACTCGATAGCCAACGCCTACCGCACCACAGTCGCCGCCATCAAGCGCGACAACCGCAACATCGCGGTCATCCATCCTGGAATGATTCTGATGGTTCCGATCGCACGTTAGCCCAGAAATAGGAACGGACCTCCGAAACGGGTGCCCCACCCTTGTCGCGGTGTATGCGACAGGGTGGGGGTTCTGACGTTATTTCAGATGTTTCCCGGAACTGGAAAGCAACTATAGAAATCGGAGTGGATCACGGATTTCAGAACCGAGACAAGATAGCTTTCCTCCATGCCCTGGAGCCTGCAACGATTCCAACAAGCTCAGTGTTTGCACTTCATCACTTTCAGCTGTCAGCATCGAGACCCGCTTCTGGGAACGCCCCAATCCCGCGATTTCTTCCTAAATACTCTCGAACGTGCTCGTCAGTAGTATGGATTTTTCGTCTGCGGCTACGTTGTCATGCCCGAACACGTTCATCTCCTGATCAGTGAGCCGTCTCGAAGCAAGCTTTCCACCGTCCTGCAAATGCTCAAGCAGAACACTGCACACGAATTGCGGCCGGTCGAAGGCGCTCCATTATGGGAACCTCGCTACTTCGACTTCAATGTATGGAGCGAGGCGAAGAGAATCGAGAAGCTACGTTATATCCATCGCAACCCCGTTCAGCGTGGATTGGTAAGAATCCCGACGATTGGAAGTGGAGCAGTTTCCGTCACTATGCGACTGGACTCGAGGGAGCCGTCGAAATGAATCACAATGGACCGCGCGGAAACGAGAGAATGCTGGAATCGCTCGCCAGTCTTAAAGGAAGATCAAAATCCCACCCTGTCGCACACATCGCGACAAGGGAGGGGGCACCCGGACCTGAAATTTCCTTCTCTTGACCCAGGGCGATACAATCCTTATGTCCGAGGGCCGAGTCCTACTAACAAAAACCTGAAGGAGTGACTTCATGAGAATCAGCAAGCTGTTCGTTTCAACTTTGCTTGTCGCGCTGGCACTCTCGCTGGCATCGCCTGCGTTTGCTGCCGAGGGCGCCGCTCTATTCAAGGCAAAGTGTGGCATTTGCCATGGCGCTGACGGACAAGGCAAGGTCGGCCCCGCGTTGAAGGGCACCAGCCTGAGCGCAGATGACATTGTTGAGATGCTGACCAAGGGGAACGAAGCGAAGAAGCCACCCCACAAGAAGCCCATTGCCGGCCTCTCCGCGGAAGAGATCAAGGCGGTTGCAGAGCACGTGAAGTCGCTGAAATAGTGTAAGTGAAGTTAGAGTGGATCGCCCGGTTTAAGCCCAGTGCTTGGCCGGGCGTCGTGTTTTCGGTTCCGGGTTTCCCGGGATTGGGAATTCTGGGCGGATGAAGGTTTCGACTGGGGATCGCCCTTGCCCCGGAAGCTTCCGTATGCCAGATACCGGATGCCGCCGGTCTCCCGCAGATCCTCGGTGCCGCGACGTCTTTCCCGGACCGAGTTTGGGGCCCCCGCCAACGCCGTGGCCGCACTCAGGCTATAGAGCCGGAGAGTGTGCTCCTGGATGGCCGACTGGAGCTCGCGCAACAGCCTATCCCACTCTGGCTCAGTATGATCCTGTACTTTTTCGCAAAGCTCTTTGATCCGGTCGGTCAGGCGGCGATTTCGCATGAAAACAGCTCTAACTTTGTCTTGGCAGTTCGTTTTCAGATGACAAAAGGCCAAAGAGTGTCGCTTCCGATCGCCCCATTTCGACGAACTTTTTCGATTCGGAAGAATCCCGGAAATCGGGCTGGCTCACATCGCTTCCGGAGGCTTTCTGAGGGCCCAATACCGGGCGAAATCGCGACGACTCTTGGCTTTTCAGGGCGCTTTCAGGCTTCCCTTGAGACCATCGCTGTGATATCGAGAATGGCTTGCATTCTGTGTTTGCAGTCCTTGCAGACCACGTTGATTTGCGTGCTATAATCGCCCGCCGTTCCAGCAATGCAGTTCCGGTGGTCTTTTAAATTTCTCTCGTGCCCGCAGCCAGGGCGCACAGTACAGTCCAGTCCCCGGCCGCTACTGATATCAGGAGGAGCAATGACGTTCTACGACCCCACGCTCTACGGACGTGACGAAGAAGAAGAGTTCGGCGACAGCGGCGCCTACAGCGAGTCGCTCGAAGAAGATTTCGAAGAGGAAGAAGAAGAGGAAGAAGAGCCATCCATCGGAACTCCTGAAGCCGAGGAGGAAGAAGAGGAGCCGGCAGCTCCGCCTCCAGCCCCCAAGCCTTCTGCTCCGAAGCCCGCTGCGCCCAAACCTGCTGCTCCCAAACCTGCTGCCCCAGCCGGCGGCGGAGGTGGCGCCAAGAAGGCGCCTGCCAAGAAAAAAGCTCCGCCGAAAAAGAAGCCGGCGGCTAAGAAGAAACCCGCGGCCAAAAAGAAACCGGCGCCCAAGAAAAAGCCGGCAAAGAAACCAGCCAAGAAGCCGGCCAAGAAAAAAGCGAAGAAAGCACCTGCCAAAAAAGCCGCGAAGAAAAAAGGAAAGCGACGTCGTTAGACTTTACTCTGGCCAAGAGCGCCTCCCCCCGCAAAAAAGAGCCGCGCCTGTAAAGGCGCGGTTTTGATTTGTTCGGGCTCTGCAGTTCGAACGTCGTACGTTCGTCGAAACGATCAACGAGAACGACTCTTACTTTTTCGCGGCGACTGCTCCCAGGCATCTGCCGTACAGCTCCAGCAATTTATCCGCATAATCTTCCGGCTTGGCGGCCGAGCCGGTGCCTTGAAATCCCACCCCGGTCGATGTTGTACGTCCATAGCCGGTCGTCATGGCGACAAATTTCATGAGATCGAGTGCGATGTCTTCATTGCGGCGCGAATGGCCCGAACCTGTGGCGGGAACTTCGTCCATGATTCCTTCTCCTCTTCCGGATAATACGGGGATGTCGTCGTCTTCGAGGTCTTCCAACCGGCTGATGCGTGCGGTGCACATGACGACGTGTGATGACTCCGCCTCGATGATAGCAGAGCTAGACCGTTGCAAAATTGCAGAGGATGCGAGCACAACTACGCGGGACGCGTTCTCTCTGCCAGAAGGCGAGCGCGCTTGCCGGTGATCGTGCCATGAATGGCAAGGCTCGGACCCAGAACGAAATACCACCATCCGGCCCAGCCGGGATTCTTCATCGCCAGCAGGAACGAGACCGCGCCAACGGCCGCCATGATGCAGTTCTGCTGAATTGAGATTTTGGTCGTATAACATTCGATCTCATCCAGACCGAGCGCGGCTCGCAGCTTGTACGCGTGCGTGTACATGAGAGCGAATAGCAGAAACACGGCCATGAAGCCCAGGGCGTAAATGCGCATCAGCATCGATCCTTGATGCGTGGTGATATCCGCGCCCGTGGGGCCTCCAGAAATTTGTGAAAACACCAGGCTGAAAACAAACTTCAACGGATACACATAGAAGAGAACAAGAAACAGCAGCACGAGATTGAGGAAGATCGTGTACGGATCCTGCAATCCGTAGCGGCGTGAAAACTGGTAGTGAATGCGCCAGATCAACACGAACTGCGCGAAGCACGCAGCAAAGGGCAGAAATCCGCGCATGACCACGACCAGTTCCTCATAATTCCGCGGCACCTCGAGCGATACCACGAGCAGCGTCAACGCAAATCCGAAGACGACATCGCAGAAAGCCTCGAGCCGCGTGATCTCTCCACCACGCCAACGGAAATATTGTTCCGGCCGCAGGCTGGGATGAGTTGTGTCGTACGCGTGGTGCCCGCCCATTTCGTGGGCGAGTGCGGCGTCGTTCAAACCGCTGACGCTGCGTGACAACGAAGATCCGTCCGGATGCGGGACATGGCGCTTGTCTCGGCGACTCATCGCTAGGGATTCTGCCCGGTGGGGGCAGTACTTTGCAATGGAAAAGGGTTCTCGGCTTCCGGCTTTCGGCTTTCGGCGTCGGGCGTCGGGCGTCCGGCGTCCGGCTTTCGGCTTCCGGCTTTCGGCTTCCGGCTTCCGGCTTTTGCTCTCGGCTCTCGCTTCCGGCTTGCTTTCTTCTTTGCTTAGTCATCCTGAGCGTCGCGGAGGATGACACAGCGTCGATGCATACTGCCCGGCGCCTGGCGCCTGGCGCCTGACGCCTGACGCCCCAGGCCCGACGCCTGCCGTCCGCCTCTCCTACCTTTTCACTTCTTCACTTCGCTCATCAGTGCCAGGACGTTGTCTTCGCTGTCGCGGAAGAAGGTCATCCAGAGGTCGTGATCGGGCATGCGAGCGATGAGGTGGGGCTCGTCTTCGAAGCGGACTCCCTTCTCTGTCAGGTGGGCGTGGGCTGCCTGGATGTCGGGCACTGCGAAGTACAGGATCGAGCTCGCGTGGTCGAATTCCGGCTTTTCCGGATGGTCGAGAATCAGCCGCACTCCTCCGCAGTCGAAGAACGCGAGGCCCGGCGGCGCCTTGAACAGCAGCTTCAGGCCCAGGATTTTTTCGTAGAACTCCGCCGCCCGCTCGACATCATGGGTTCGAACCTGAATCTGTCCCAGCCGCGTGATCCCCGGACTGCTTGTCGCTTCAGCCATGTCTTGATCTCCATCGATAAATTAGTTAGCATAGCTAACTATATTTGCCTGACGAAGTCAAGCGGATGAACCAGGATTTGCCCGGCAAAAATTCGACGCCTGACGGCTCGCACGCCGCTGCCGGCGAGGTTCTTGCCGTTGCCAACGGGCTGCACTCGGCCGCCATCCACCTTCTGCGGCGGTTGCGCAAGCAGGATGCCGCCACCGGGGAAGGTCCGGCGCGCTTGTCGGCGCTTTCGGTGCTGGTCTTCGGAGGCCCGAAGACATTGGGTGAACTCGCTGCCGCCGAACAGGTGAAGCCGCCCACGATGAGCCGGATCGTTGCCGGCATGGTGCGCAGCCGGCTGGTTCATGTCGATCGCAACCCGGACGATGCCCGCCGCATGCACATCCGCCCGTCCAAAAAAGGCATCAAGCTGCTCCAGAAAGGCCGCCGGTTGCGGATTGACTATCTCGCGTCACGGCTCGAACGGCTTTCGACCTTAGAGCTGGCGGAGCTTGGAAAAGGTGTGGAAATCCTGAGCAGAACTCTCAGAAATTGGGGCTAATTCTCGCTTAACAGTAATCGACAGTCACGGTACTATGGGCACTCGAAGTAGGGGTCTCGATAATCCATACTGTTAAGTCTACTGGTCCGAACCGTGCGGGTTCGGTCGAGTAGGACCGTTTGGCGAACCGGTCGGATCCTCCCCGTAAGGCCATCCGTACAGTTAGGGATTGAAAGGATCGCATTGAAGCGAAGACGCATTCTCGTGACTGCAGCCGCGTTATTGTGGCTGGCTCACATCGGTGTGGCTGTGCTTCTGGGCACAGCGAGCCGCGGACCCCTGCTGTCCGATGCGATTCAGCTGATCCTCGGCGGAGTGCTGATCGCGGCGCTCGCTGACGCAAGCCGCCGCTCCGAGGGAATGGCGCGCGCCTTCTGGAATCTTGCGGTTGCTGCATACCTGCTCTGGATGATTGCGCAGGCCATGGGCGTTTCCAACGACATCTCTCCGATGCCGACAATCCTGCCCTTCGCCAACCTGCTGTTCTCGTTCTGGTTCGCGCCGCTGGCGATGGCGTTGTTTCTCGATCCCGAGCACGAGACCGGGCGTCTCGATTCGCTCATGGCCCTCGATTTCGGCCAGGGAGTGCTGGTTTGCATCGCCGCCTATCTGTACTTCTATTACATTCCGAAGGCGGAAACTCCTGCCGAGCTTTCGCACTCGGTCTGGATTCCTTATTTCGGCGGCTACGGCGTAGTGGCCACGGCATTCATCCTGCGCTCGATCGTGAACCGCTCACGCGATGTGCGCGTGCTGTTCGGACGCATGGGAATCTTCCTCGCCTTGTCCGGATGCGTCGACGCCCTCTATTACTACGGGCCGGGCAGTGTCATGAAAACCGGACAGTGGTTCGATCTTCTTTGGAGCCTGCTGCTGGTTATTCCCACGTTGATCGCTCTTTCGTGGAAACAGGTGGAAGCTCCGGAAATTTCACCGGAAGCCCCGTCTCGCGAGAAGCGGATCTACACCGAAGCGTTCTATCTGATTTATCCGTTGCTGGTCCTGTTCATGTCGCTGCGTATCGCGCGCGAACGCCTGGGCCTGGCAGCCGTGGTGGTGTTCTTTTCATTCGTATGTTCGAGCGCGCGGCTGCTGGTGACTCAGCATCGTCTGATCCAGGCCAAGGAAGCACTGCGCCGCGAGGCTTCGCGAGACGGCTTGACCAGTCTCTGGAACCGCAAAGCGATCCTGGGGATTCTCGAGCGCGAATTATTGCGCGCCGAGCGCGACCGCTCGCCCGTGGGCCTGATCATGATCGATGTGGACCACTTCAAGGCCGTCAATGACAGTCGCGGCCACGCGGCCGGCGACACGGTCCTCCGTATTATTGCCAGTGGGATCGCCGCCGTGGTTCGTCCCTACGACTCGGTGGGACGCTACGGCGGAGAGGAATTCCTGATCGTCGCACCCGGATGCGGAATCGCCGAGACCTGGGAACTGGCGGAGCGGGTACGTGTACACGTGGCGGGATGCAACATCATTGCGGGGGGATCAAGCGTGCAGGTCAGCCTGAGCCTCGGAATCGCGACGGCCGATGCTGCCGAGAGTATCGAAAAATTGTTGCACGTCGCTGACGCCGCGCTGTACCAGGCAAAGAATGCCGGAAGAAACCGCGTCGAACCGGCCATCGGACGCGCCACAATGGCCGCTCCAGCCGGAGCCGGCACCACGCATCGCGACTTCTGGATCTGATTTCGGATTGCGCGCGTGGGCGCATCTCGCTTCGCTCTCTAAACAACTAACCCCACCCGGTCGCATCTTATGCGATGTGGGTGGGGCTTTCCTCTCGTTACGCTGATCTAGTTGAGCAGGGTGATCTTCAGAATCTGACCTTCTCCATCCGGAGGGAGGCCGAATCCCAGGTTTGAAACGTACAGGTTGCCGTCCGGACCAAACGTCATAGCGGTTGGCAGCGACAGGGCTGTCGTCGCGCCATCGACGACGGTGGTGTAGTTGTTCTTGCCGTCGACTCGCAGGATCTTCGCCGTATTGGGCGTCGGTCCCGGATTGCCGGTCGTGTTCTCCAGAACGTAAAGGCGGCCACTGTGGTCGAATGCCAATCCGAGGATGACACTGAACCCGATGTAGACGGTGGTGAGCTTTCCGTCGGGAGTGATCTTCATGATCTTCGACGAACCGTCCTTGATCGGGAAAGTGTCGAGGTTACCCACGAAGAAGTCGTGGCCGTCATAGGCGATAGCGGTCGGCACGATATGACCCTGGATGTTCGAAATATCCACGATCCGCTTGATGTTGCCATTGGGCCAGGCGGCGTCGAGTTCGCCGTGATTTGGTTCGACCGCGTAGAAGGCTCCGTTGACGGCGACCATGCTGTACCAGGTGCCGCTCGGCTCGAAATCGTCAGGCTCGATATTTGCGGCGGGGTGCGCCCGCTGAAACGCTTCCAGGCTTGCGACGTTGGTGGTGGTGCCATTCGGATTGATGCGCAGGATGCCGTTGGCGGTTCCGGCCAAGCCATGCGAGCAGCCTGCACCGGCCAGAAGCGCATAGAGTTTATCGCCGATGAAGGCAATGTCCGCAACTCCGCTGGTCAGGCCTCCGGTTAAGGCAGAAGTCTGGCTGGAAGGCAGGTGATCCGAAACGGTGGTTACGGTCCCGTCAGGAGCGACCTTCGAGATCTTGGAGGTGAAGCCGCCGGTGTAAGGGCCGACCGGAGATGGAACCTGCTTACAGCTCCCGGCCGTCGCGATGGTTCCACCCATACCGCCTTCCGCGACGTAGAGGTTTCCGTCGGGACCGAATTTCAGGCCGCGAGGATTGTTAAGGCCGGTCGCGAGAACCGTCACCGTCTGTGCCAGCAAGGCTGGCGAAAGGGCCAAGGCAATAGCGCCCATCAAAAGAAAATGTCTCCCCGTCCTGGGATGAGATGTCATAGGAATCTCCTTGGATCAGAATTGATCCGGGAGCGGAGTTATCGCACCATCGACTGGCTAGCGCAAGGGCTGGCACGTCACAACTGAATCATTTGGTGGTCACGGGGCAAACGACTGAAATGGCGCGTCTTCCCTGCCCTTCGGCTTGACAGGAAATAGGGAAAGGAGCAGAATTTCGCCAATCTCTTCGATCTCGTTTTTTGTCTTCCCCGGGGTTTTCCCATGACTCAACTGATTGCATCCCCGGCCGTGGCACGTTTCGGTCCGTATGAAGTAAATACCCAGTCCGGCGAACTGCGGAAGTTCGGCATCCGGATCAAGCTGGGTGAGCAGCCTCTTCGCATCCTCGTTCTGCTGATGGAACGCCAGGGAGACCTTGTCACCCGGGAAGAGCTTCGCAGCAAACTCTGGTCGAGCGATACTTTCGTCGGCTTCGACCACAGCCTGAACTCCGCCGTCCAGCGCTTACGCGAAAGCCTTTCGGACACGGCGGAAAAGGCGCACTGGATCGAAACGATCCCAAGGCGCGGATATCGGTTTGTCGGGTCGGTCGAGTGGGTTAAGGCGAACGGGACGAACCCGAACGGCTCGGGGAATCACGCGTCAAAGGCGGCGGAAGGCGAGCCAGTTCGCGTCCACGATGTGCGGAATATTCCGCAGCAAGATCCGGCCTTTCCGGAAAATCAAACGAAACTGCGCACGAAGCGATGGGGGTGGCTGGCCGTTGCGGTTGCAGCCGTTCTCGTTGCGGGGGTGATCCTCTGGCTTGTTCGGAGAAATCACACGCCAGCCTTCACGGTGATCCGGTCGCTGGCGGTCCTGCCACTGCAAAATCTTTCGGGAGATCCGGCACAGGATTACTTCGTCGATGGCATGACGGACGAGTTGATTACCGCGCTGGCGCAAAATCACTCCCTGCGAGTGACGTCGCGCACGTCGGCGATGCAATACAAGAAAGTCCAGCGGCCTGTCCGGGACATCGCAAAAGAACTGGGTGTCGACGCGATTATCGAAGGATCGGTGATGCCGGCGGGAAGCCGCATTCACATGACGGTTCAGCTGATCCGGCCGTCCGACGATACTCATATTTGGGCCGAGAGCTATGATCGCGATCTGAATCAGGCATTCACGATTCCCTCGGATCTCTCGACGACCGTCGCGAAAGCAGTGCGGGTGGCCATTGCTTCGCCCGAGCCAACGCGCGATATCAATCCGGAGGCCCACGACGCCTATTTGCATGGACGCTTCTTCTGGTTCAGCGAAAACGATGAAAATGCCCGCGCATATTTCGACAAAGCGATTCGACTGCAACCGGAGTATGCGGCCGCATGGAGCGGCCTAGCCGACTATTACGCGTTGCGCGCCGTCGGCGGCGAGATATCCCCGCAGGATGTCCGGCCGAATTGGGAGGGGGACGCCCGCAAGGCGATTGCCCTCGATGATTCTCTTTCGGACGGACACAATTCTCTGGCAGCGTGGTATTTGTTTGGCGCGTGGGATTGGAAGCGGGCCGAACCCGAATCCCTACGCGCGATCGCACTCAATCCAAACAATGCCGAGGCGTACCACCTGCACAGCTATGTGCTCACCGCAGCGGGCCGGCTGAGGGAAGCACTGCAAGCGCAGAAGCAGGGAATGGAACTCGACCCCTTTGCGCGTCCGTGGGCGCTGGGCTACACCTATTACCACATGCGCCAGTTCGACGCCGCGATTGCGGACTTTCGGATTCGGTCGCAGGCCGATCCCAAAAACTCCGGACTTCACTTCTGGTTGTCAAACGCTTACCGGTTTGGCGGGCTGGAGAAGCAAGCCGTCGACGAACTGGAGCAGGGTTACATAGCGAACGGAAGGAAGGATGCTGCCCCGGCCATCAGGAAAGCCTTCGAACAGGGCGGATTCAAAGAGGCCGCGGTCTGGCGGCTACGCGATACGAAGGCTCACACTCACGGATACTTCTCGCCCTATTGGCTGGCACTGATCAGCGGGCTTGCGCAGCAAAAGGAGGAGACGCTGGCGTTACTTGAAGCTGCCTACGCGGAGCGTTCGCCGCGGCTGGTTTTTGTGCAGCATGAGCCGGAATTCGACTTCATCCACTCGGAGCCGCGCTATCAGGAGATCGTGAGAAAGATGGGACTGCCTACGGGGCAGTGATCGAAAGCTAACTTCTGTTAACCACGAAGGACACGAAGTTTCACGAAGGAAAGCTTGACCCTTGTTCGGGTTTCGTAAAAATATCTCACGGCTGCTTTCTTAGTCTGTTCCCGACTTACTATGTGTTCGAAATTCCTTCCCCCTTTCTTTCTCATCACGAAGGAATGCTCGGTGGGCTTGCGAAGAGGTTCACCGAGCATTCTTGATCGTGGTTCTCTGTCTCGGACGAACCCTTCCAAAGGAGCACCCTCATGGCTGTGAGAAAGCTTGATTTATCTTTGCCCGATTCGCGCAAGGACGTTGCCATGCGCAATGATCCGACCCGCGTTGATCCGAAAAAATTGAAGCTGGGGAAGGCGCTGGCGCGGCACGATCCGAGAACGCTGCTGCTGGCTTCGTACACGACGCACGCGCTTCCGACACCTCCGGCGGCGTTCAGTTTGACGTCAAAGATCACGAAGTGGGGAATGATGGAGAACGATCAGATTGGCGACTGCACGTGCGCCGCGGGAGGCCACCTGATCATGGAGTGGACGGCGAATGCCGGAAAGAAGATGGTCACGCCCAGCGACAAGCAGATCGTCGCCGCGTATTCGGGCATCACGGGTTATAACCCGACGACCGGCGCCAACGACAATGGCGCGGTCGAGATCGACGTGCTGAACTACTGGCGCCAGACCGGGATCGCCGGGCACAAGATCGGCGCGTATGTGGCTCTGGAACCTTCGAATCACAATCACGTGATGGATTCCGTGTTCATCTTTGAAGGCTGCTACATCGGCGTGCAGTTGCCGATCAGCGCGCAGGCACAGGTGCAGAACCATCAGGCGTGGTCCGTGCCTCCCGGCGGACTTCATGGAGATGGCAAGCCCGGGTCCTGGGGAGGGCACGCGATTCCGGTGGTCGCGTATGACTCGCGGGGTGTGACGGTTGTGACCTGGGGCGCTCTGCAAGTGATGACATGGTCGTTCTGGGCGGCGTATTGCGACGAAGCTTATGCGATTCTGAGCAAGGACTATCTGACTGGAAAGAAGACTACGCCGCAGGGTTTCAGCATGACGCAATTGCAAGCTGATCTTGCGGACTTACGGTAGGTTGAGGAAGGTCGATTTGAGGTTGGTCTCGATGCTTTCTTCTCGTCTTTAGGTGCTTTGATTTCTTCTAATGCCGCCCAAGTGGGCGGCATTATCGTTTTTCAGAACAGCGTACATATTGAATTCGACTTTGCGAACAGGCCTGAGTGCGTTGTAATGGCGGTCGTTCAGAGAGTTGCACGAAGGATGAGGCTGGGAGACGAGCCTGGTGCTGTGGAGATCGCGTTTGTGGGGGGCCAGCCGGGCTCGGTTGGGGCGCGTATTTGGTGTGCGGACGTCGTTGAGTTTCGGCCTTCAAGTTGCTGTGGTTTAACAAATTGGAAGAGGACGGGGGATTCCGAAATCGCCGCAGAAGTTTTCCACAGGCATCGGATGTCCATCCAACCTTGACCGGAAAAATTCGCACGCGATAAGATCGCGGCATCGTAGGGACAAAACAGCTCTATGACAAACGACACGGCGGGTCATGCGGAAAGCTTCAATGAAGAAAAAAACTTCGGGGAATTCAGGAGGAAAGTGAAATCGGCCGAAGTCTTGTCAGCGTCAATCGAGCGTTTGCTCTTGTCGCTTCGCTTCACAGGGAAAGTGAGCGTTGTGATGCAGAACGGGCGCGTGCTGAAGTCAGGCTACGAAGAGGGCTATTTCACCCATCGTGGAACGGCGACCGTGGACTGATGAGGGCGCGCGACACTGTAGAAGCGGAGGTTGTGTCTATCAGTTAAAAGACGAAGCCACTTTTGCCGAGGCAGAGGTGAGCGGTCCGGAATTGCACTCATAAAAATAAATAGACCAGGCAGGCCATCGTAAGAGAAACGAGCCCTGCGCAGGTTCCCAAATCATCGGGAATCATGCGCGGGGCTTTTTGTTTTCAGGCGAAGTCGTCCGAGATGTGTTCGACATTTTTCTGGAGGTTACATGAACGGCAGTCATTCAAATAATAAAAGCGGTTCGATACGAGTGGAACTGAAGTATTGCGAGCATTGCGGAGGGTTGTGGGTACGAGAGGGAGGCGGTGGCGTGTATTGCGAGAAGTGCCAGGACAGAATCGCGGACATGCCGATCCCGCGGAGGAAACGATCCGGGAACGCGGCCCTGCCGGTTCGCCGGGAGAGTGTGATGGCGGATGATTTCGGGGTCGACCTTCCCGAAGACAAAAAGCCGGAACTGGAAGCGGCCGGAGGTGCGGCATGAGTCGAGTGGAATGGATCGCCGCCGAAGCCGACGAACGGAACCGAGCCGTCAATGAAGAGGGGCAAAGCTTTCAGCGTTGCCAAAACCCCGAAACAGAAGAGAGCGCGGAAGATTGGGAGCACGAACGCGAAAGGAAAATCTATCGGACGCGAACGGTTTTGATGTTGCGGAAGTACATGCAGTACTCGATCGAGACGGGAAGGCTGCCTTCGGTGCTGGGACAAGAATTTTTTCGAGCGAAGGTAACGACTTACACGGTAACCACTTTTGAAGACCGGGTGATCTTTGTGCATGACATGGAGAGATGCCTGAATCGGCTGGATGAGTTCTCCAGACAGCTGATCGGACGGCGTGTTTTGCAGGAGCATGACCGATGGGCGACGGCGAAGTTACTGCACTGCAGTGAAAAGACGGTGCGGCGACTGACTCCGCTCGCTCTGGATATGTTGAGCGAAATTTTGCTCGACGTGGGTCTTCTACAGAGAGTGGACTCGATGTCGAGAAAATCTTGTCAAGGGGGTATTGAGAGCCAATTCGACGTAAGTGATTGTGAAGATGGCGAAAATAAAATTTGAAAAATGTCCACTTTGCCCCAGTCGATTTGATATTCTGGAAATAGAGAGTAAGAAAAAATAATCTACCTACAGAGGGCGCGCCACGCGGCGCGCCTTCTGCTTTTGGAGAGAAGCTCAGAGATCGGGAAAGACGGGATGTCGGGACCAAATGACCAAGAAGAAGAGTAAAAAGACCAAGAAAACAGCGAAGAAAGCGGCGGTTAAGAAATCGACACCTCGAGGGAAAGAAAAACCTGCGGCCGAGGTGCTGAAAGATATTTCGAAGATGGTGAAGACGCACGCGAACAAGATGGCCGCGGCAGTGATTGGAGAAGGCGAGAAGGGGCAACTAGCGACGGTAAAGTTTTTGTGGGAAGTGGCGAACATTTATCCATCGTCAACCGACGGAAGCGATGCGACCGAACACGAAGAGAGCCTGGCGCAGACATTGCTGCGGCGCCTGAATGTTCCGGAAAGTCCAGTGGTCGCGGACCAGTACGACGAAGACACGATGGTAATTCCGGCCAAAGTCGCAGAAATGAAGCAGGCGGCGGAAGATCCAGAAAAGGAAATTGACGCCGCGAAGGTCGAAGCGCCCACAGAAGCCGGCGAGTTGATTTCTGTAGAATGAGGCGGGGCTTGGGCGGCCGAGGTTTGGGCGAACCCGGGATATCAATCTGGATCGGAGCCCGGACCAAAGTTCCAACCGAGAACAAGCCAGCCCAGGGTTCGAGTAAACGGGTCCGGCGGGTAGAGACGGGCGGTCGGCAGGAAAGGCGTCGAAGAGCAGGAATGGATATCACGTGGCTGACGGAGCGCATCGGGGTAGGCGGCGGAATCTGGACAGCGGAGAACATGCAGACGGTCGCGAAGCAAGGGATCACCCACATCATCGACATGCAAATCGAGTTCGATGACACTGCGCTGGCGAAGCCACATGGGATCGCGGTGCTGTGGAACCCAACCGACGATGATTTTGAGTTGAAGCCGCCGGAGTTATTCCGGCGGGGTGTCCAGTTCGCGGAGCGGGCGCTGGAATTTCCGAACACAAGAGTATTCGTTCATTGCGCGGCGGGAGTACATCGGGCTCCGATGATGGCGCTGGCGCTGCTGGGTTCGATGGGATGGGAACTCAATGACGCGATGGAGTTGATCGAAGGACGGCGTCCGGTGGCGGATTTTGCCGAGGTTTACGTGGAGAGCGTGGAGAAGTTTTTGAATGGGACGCATTGACTGCGAAAACATTTAACACAAGGGTCACTGAGTGACACTGGAACTGCCCTGAGTAGTCGGGCCTGACAGAAACAAACTGGCTGGAGGACAATTTATGCGTTACGCGGGTAGCCGCCCTATGGGGCGGCTTTTTTATTGGGCGATGGCGGTGGTGCTGACGGTTTCCGGATTGTTGATTCCGATGTCCGGAGCAACTCCGGGTGGTTCGCCGGCCAGTACGACCGTGGTGGAACAAGTTGAACTCGGCGGAGCGCTGGAGTTTCAGCACGGTGAAGTGAGCGTCACCGGCGACGCGAGAGGAATCATCGGCGGGCTGTACACAGGGGGAATTTCGACGGCCAAATGCCTGGCCGGTTTCCAGATGACGCCTTCGGGGGCGACGTCGAAAATCCAGGCAATTATCAACGGGGCTGTCGCTGGGCCCGTGGTTGTGACGACGGCAGGACATCGGTACCTGCTGACGACGTATGTCTACTCGCGAGAAATCTATCGAAGGGGAGGGGTGTATCACTCGTCGGTACACGCGGCGGGCAACGGATGTGGGGGAGCGGATACGCCGGCTGACGTGCGGATCGTTCTAGAACTGCAGGATTTCAATCCCGCCGATCCTTCTACTCTGGTCGACCCGGCGGTTGTCTTGTGGGACGACGTGATTGCGAATGCTCCGGGATTTTGCACGTACGCCCTGGTCAATGCGGTCAGCATGCAATGCAGCATCACGTCGACCTATGCAACGCACATTTCGACTGCTGAAGTGCGAGTCGCGCTTCCGGGTTTGGACAACTCGACCCAACTGGTCGAATCGCTGTCGGACGGAGGACAGTGCTTCATCGCAAACCTGACCACACTGGATTTCTATCCGCAATTCGTTCCGCCTTCGATGGCGAAGATCGTGGCGTCCTATCGAGGCGCGGGCCGGGCGGTCGCGCAGGTAGTTGATGAAAGGAACATCGCGGAATTGCGGAGTGGAAAGGACGACGGCGTGCGCAGCATCGTGAGGGCCTTGGACACAGCGACTACGCGAACGCAGATCGATTGTGAGAACGCGGCGCTCGCCCTACTGGGTGATGCAGTAAATCCAGCCTGGGCCGGTGGCTACGAAACGTGGAGCGACTTCTTGCCCAGCAATGTTCGGGACGTGTTCCCGGGGGATGTGCTCGCGGTGAACATTCCGTCACGGAACGCTGAGTTTAATGCGGTTGTGCGCAAAGTCGTGATTGATGTGAGAGATCTTCCGAATGATCGGAGTATGTATTCGATGGAATTCGCGAATGATCTCGCAGAACCTATTGCAATCCAGCAACAACAGACAGGAACCTCGGTCCCGCTTCAGGATCTCCCGGTAAGACTCTCGACGACGCAGGTCGGCTCCTACTATTTGGATAACTTGCCGGACGCGCAGATCACCGGGACTGCGTCGACAACCGTCCAGATTGATATTGGCGTTTTGCTGAAAAGCGGATGCGGAATCGAAGTCAGGAGCCACGATTTTGGATGGGGAGTAAGCAATGACCGCACGCTTCTGGGACGTTTCGGTTCCAGAACATTTTCGCTTCCACGATTGGCAAGAGCGCAGACCTATTTCCTGAGGATGTATGACGCGACGTCCCCAGCGCGTTATTCGCGTTATGCGACGGCTTTGCATGTGGATTCACCACAATGAACGAAACAACGATATTGACAAGGCAGCGGAGCCGGAGTCCGGAGAAGCCCGCGAGCGGTGTGCCCTATACGGCAAAAGATTTTCAACTGGAAGTGCTGGACCGGCTTGCAGAGATGCAAGCGTTCGCGCTGAGTCTGGAGGAATCGTGGACCAAGAAACTCGAGGCAGTCAGGGATCAGCGAATTTTGAAGTTCGACAGCCGCACGCTGATCGCGCTGGGAGCGATTGCCTTATCGATCAGCGGATACGTGATTCAAGACGCGAGGAACTCCGCGAGGCAAGACAGCGAATTGGAGTCGACGAAGGCTCGGGTCATGCGGTTGGAGCAGATCGCCGCAACCAACACTGAGGGAAGGATTCGAACCGAGGTGCAACTGGGAGAGTTGCGCGAGGGACAAAACGAGATCAAAACGCTGATCCAGGCACATGATGTGGCGAGTAAAAGGGCCAGCGTTCAGAAATAGAAATGGTCTGATTTTTATTGAGGAGGCGTCATGAACTTTGTGAATATTTTATTACGTGCCATTGGCTTCATTCCTTCGTTGGTCAGCGGAATTGAAAGCATGTATGCGAGCAAATCAGGAGCGCAGAAAAAAGATGCGGCGATGATGTTCCTGCAGAATGCGCTGGCGATGTCGGACGCGATCGCGTCGCGAGAAATTGTCCAGCCGGAGCAATTCAAGAACGGGATTTCTCAAATAATCGACGGCGTGGTGATTTGTATGAATGCATCCGCATGGGCCAAGGAATCCGGACATGTGGCGGTCGCGGCCCCACAGTCGAATCCGTAGTCCTCGCCCCGCTCAGGATGACAACGGGTACCGGAGCCTTAGCCGATTTCTTCGCTCCACGTTTCCAGATTCTTCTTCACCTGGGCCATGAACTGATCGGCCACGGCGCCGTCGATCAAACGGTGATCGTAACCCAACGTCAGGTGAACTATGGAGCGAATGGCGATGGAGTCGGCGCCATCTTTATCCGTGATGACCATGGGCTGCTTGGTGATGCCGCCAACACCCATGATGGCAGAGTTCGGCTGATTGATGATGGGGAGGCCGAACACGGCTCCGAACTGGCCGGGGTTGGTGACGGTGAAGGTGGAGCCTTCGACGTCCTCGGGCTTCAGCTTCTTGGTACGAGCACGCTCGCCGAGGTCGGAGATGCCGCGCTGCAATCCGAGGAAGTTGAGGTCGCCGGCATTCTTGAGGACGGGAACGATGAGTCCCCAGTCGAGGGCGACGGCGATGCCCATGTTGATATTGCGGTGATAACGGATGTTGTCGCCTTCGATCGCCGCGTTGATGATGGGCCACTGTTGAAGGCCCATGACGGCGGCGCGGACGAAGAAAGGCATGAAGGTGAGACGTGCACCGTGGCGCTGCTCAAATCCGTTTTTGAGTTTAGCGCGCAGGTTGACGATGCGGGTGAAGTCGACCTCGTACATGCAATGAACATGCGCGCTGGTGCGGCGCGACTCGATCATGTGCTTGGCGATCAGCTTACGCATGTTCGTCATGGGGACGAGATCGCCCGGGTACGGGGCTGGGGCTGCCGGGCGCGGCGCCGGAGCGGCGGCTGCAGGCTGAGCAGGAGTGGGTGCGGAAGTCGAAACCGGTTGCGCAGATCCCTGGTTTTCGATGAACTGCATGATGTCTTGCTTGGTGATGCGGCCGCCGAGTCCGGTGCCGGAAATCTGGGAAAGGCTGACGCCATGTTCCCGGGCGATTTTGCGAACCAACGGAGAGGAGCGGGCCTCTTCGTCTGGCTCTGCTTGCGCGGCAGGAGCTTCTTGAGCGACCGGAGCCGGAGCGACCGGAGCCGGAGCGGCCGGTGGCGCGGCCGACGGTTTCTTCTCTTCTTTCGGAGGAGCGGACGCGGGTGTTGCAGCTTTCGAGGGAACGGAAGGCTTTGCTGAGGCAGCTTCGCCATCCACGGCGATGGTACCAACTACGGTATTGACATTCACCGTTGTGCCTTCGGCGATCTTAATTTCCTGGAGAACACCGGACGCAGGGGCTGGAATTTCGGCGTCAACTTTGTCGGTTGAGATCTCGAAAAGAGGTTCGTCACGCTGAACCTTATCGCCCGGTTTTTTGAGCCACTTGGTAATAGTGCCTTCAACGATGGATTCGCCCATCTGGGGCATGATGATGTCAGTCGGCATGAATTCCTTCCATGAGGCCCACGGTCTCCCAAGAAGGGCGGGGCGCAACCGGATATTATAACGGGTCGGCGGGGGCTAAAGCCCTGCATTTCCTACGACGCTTGACGCGGCCCTTAAAGGGCCGCTCTTCCACGGTCGGTCAGGATTTCGGAGCGCGGGATTCCGGAGAACGGCTGTTCTGCAATTGCTCGCGAGGCTAATCACCGCCCCGGTGCTTACCTTGGATTTAATGGTGATCGTGCTTTTCTTTTTCTTCCTTCTTGTCGACATCCTTTTTGTCGTCATCGGAGGATGGGGGAACACCGAAGCTGGCTTTCCAGTACTCCTGGACGGCCGGCGGAAGTTTGTCCACGTGGGAAAGGAACATCGTAATTTTCCACATGTCCTGCTCAGTAAGAGTCTTGTCCCAGGCGGGCATGCCCGTGTATCGAATGCCAGTACGCATGGTGTAGAAGATGTGCCAATCGGGATCCTCGGGGGGATCGGAGACTAGGTTCGGCGGAGGCGGATAAAAAGAGTTCACCAGCGTAGAAGGTTTTCCGTCGAGGGTGCCGTGGCAAAGGGCGCAATTCATGGTGTAGAGCTTCATACCCTCTTCGAGGTTCTGATCGGTCGGGGTCAGCGGGTTGGTAATTCGCGGCGCGTGACGATCCATGGATGCATCGACTGCGCTCATCGCCAAGTGGGCTTCAAGATGTGGAGGCGGCACATTTGCAGCGGTGGGAAAGAAGCCGAGCATGGCGAAACCGAGGCCAGCCAGGACAATTACGGCAAGTGTGATGACAACACCGAGAATAAATTTTCCCATGAGGCCTCCGGGGGTATTGTTGCAGAAGCGCGGGGCTGGACGCTAGTTAGGAACATGTAACAGAAAAATCTTCATTGCGCGCTTTGCGCAACCCCGGACGAATGCGTCCGGAGCTACACGAACTAAAGAGTTCGGATTGCAGACTTCGTTACAGTTTTTGATGCTCGACCGGCTGGCGAAGTATACCTTCAATATGACTTCAGACGGCGTGATTCGCGGACGACGTCTTCGACCTTCGGTAGATAGTGCAACTCCTGCGGCGGAGAAAATGGGATTGCTGAATCGAGGCCGGCGATGCGGACGATGGGGCCGTCGAGGTCGTCGAAGGATTTTTCGTTGATGATGGCGGCGATTTCTCCGGCGAGGCCTCCGGTGCGGGAGTGCTCGTGGAGAATGATGATCTTGTTGGTCTTCTTCACCGTTTGCGTGATGGCGTCGCGATCGAGTGGAGACACCGTGCGCAGGTCGATGATTTCGACATCGATTCTGTCGTTCTTCAGAATATCGGCTGCCTCGAGGGCGGTGTGGACCATCGCCGCGTAAGTGATGATGCTGAGATCCTTGCCTTCGCGTGCGACGCGAGCCTTTCCGATCGGCACAACGTAATCATCCGCGGGGACCTCTTCTTTGATGCGGCGGTAGAGATACTTGTGCTCGAAGAAGATACATGGATTGTTGTCGCGAATGGCGGCTTTGATCAGGCCCTTCGCATCGTAGGGAGTCGCGGGACAAATAACTTTTAGTCCGGGATTGTGGACGAACCACATCTCGGGATTCTGCGAGTGGAAGGGGCCGCCGTGGACGTATCCGCCGCTGGGTCCGCGGAGAACGAGCGGAGCCGGGGCTCCCCAGAGATAGTGCGTCTTCGCGACCATGTTGCTGATCTGGTTGAAGGCGCATCCGATGAAATCCATGAACTGAAATTCGGCGACGGGGCGCATGCCGGTGAGGGATGCTCCAAAAGCCGCGCCGACGATCGCTGATTCGGCAATGGGCGTGTCGATGACGCGCTCGGGACCGAAGCGGTCGATGAATCCGTCGGTGACTTTAAATGCGCCGCCGTAGATGCCGATGTCTTCGCCGAGGCAGAAGACGGTCGGATCGTGTTCCATTTCTTCCCAGATTCCCTGGCGGATAGCTTCGAGATAGGTAAGTTGCATATTAGTCGTTGTTTATTACTGAATACACATGAATTGGCTGATCGACACCAGCTACTTCCTTAGGGCTTCCATTTGAAATGCGCTCTGACAATCCACCTGGGTGTGGAATAAATTCGACTTCACTTAACAAGGCTTTTGCCGAGCTTCGGTATGCAAGCTCCACGGCAGGCAATTTAGCTCCGTCAAAGTGAGTGGTAGTGATTTTGATCTGTCCGCGTACACGCACGCGATCGCCGGGATTAACAGTCACGATGGTTCCCGGTTGTAGCGGGTCGCCGTACAGGTCAAGCCAACCCAACGAAATCGAATAGCCCTCGCGCCAATTCAAGAAAAGTCCCAATTGAAGCTCTTGAACTGAGAATTTGGCGGCATCATCCGCTGGTTGAAGGTCCGCAAGATGTGGCGTCCAAGGAATTGCTATCGGGATATGTCCCGTGTTCTGAAGTTCAACTTCAATTTCTGCATTGTCCCCCTCCTTGTAATCGGAGCGATCCAAGGACAAAAGGCTTGTTCGGAGTTCGCCGGGTGTGGCACCTCCACAAGCGATACTCGCTCCAACATACCCTCCCGACCCGCAGACCCCATCTCGGTTACATTTCGGTGGTGGCGAGGGAGGATGCCGCAGTTCCACTCTAGGCGTCGTGCCGGTGAGATCGAGGAATGCAATTTCCTGCGCGGCTGCGAGCGCCGCCAGAGCCATGATTATCCCGACCGATAGAGTTGCCTTTGTCTTCGCCGTCATTTCAAGTGCACTGCAGCTTCGGTTGCCTTGTAGCCACTGGTTCCCTTCTTTACTTTTGGCATGCCGTATTTTGGTTTGATCTCGTGGCAGCCGTTTTCGCAGTAGACGCCGCCTTCGGCTGATTCTGGCGTGGGCATCGGAGAGTTCACGGCGATCTCGCGTTCCGCTTCAATTACCTCTTCTACTTTCGCGATCAGCTTTTCATTTTCTTTCGGCGTCAACCACTTCTTGTCTTTCACCAGATAATTCTCGAAGCGCGTGATGGGGTCACGTTTTTTCCAGAAATCGAACATCGGCTTCGGGACGTACGCGGCTGCGTCGTGAATGGCGTGGCCTTTCATGCGCATCATTTTCGCTTCGATCAGCGTGGGACCTTCGCCGCGGTGGGCGCGCTCGACGGCCTCATGAGCGGCGTCGTAGACCTGGCAGGCATCGGTGCCATCGACGATCACGCCCGGGATGCCGTATCCGATGGCGCGCTCGGCAAGATCCTTGCAGCGATACTGCATCTCGGACGGCGTTGAGTACGCCCAGAGATTGCTTTCGACGAAAAGCACAAGGCCCAGATTTTGCACGGCGGCGAAGTTGATGCCTTCGTAGGTGACGCCAGTGGATTGGCCTCCGTCGCCGATATAGGTCATGACGGCGACGTCGCGTCCCTGGAGTCGCGCGCCGAGCGCCACTCCTGATAGCACGGGGATAAGATCGCCGAGCATCGAGATGGGTGAGACCATGTTGCGTTCATCAATATCACCGAAATGCGACGTGCCGTCGCGGCCTTTGGTAGGCGAGTCAGCCTTGGCCATGTACTGCATCATGGTGTCGGCAGCGCGGAATCCGCGGACAAGGAGCGATCCCTGATTGCGAATCATCGGAGCGAACCAGTCGTCTTTATCCAACGCATAGGCAGAGGCGCAGGAGCACGCTTCCTGACCGAGGCCGAAGTACACTCCGCCGACGACTTTGCCTTGCTTGTAGAGGTTCTCGAGCGCGACTTCCATCTTGCGGTTCAGAAGCATGTAGCGATAGATGTCGATCGCCTGCTCCTTGCTGAGATATTTCGAGTCACGAATGCGTGGAACGGGCGCGTCGAGATTGCCCTCGACCTCGTAGCGAACTTGCTCGGAGCCGTCTTTGCCTTTTTCTATCGCTTGATGGACGGTGAAGTCGGGATGTTCGAGACGGTAGTCGGGGATGGAATAAGTGCGGGTGTGCTCGCCGGGAGAGGCAGCCGAGCGCCGCTCGGCTTGACGGCCGGGGGTGGCCGTCTCCACATGAGCGGAGCCGTTGCGCCGACCTTTTCCGTTTGAAGCTGATTTGGATTTGAACTTTTTGTTTGCCATCGCGACCACTGATGGTATCGCGAGAGCGGGGGAAAGGGCTAGAGGAGGCCGGTCGAGCGGCCCGTTGACAGCGGGCGTGAGGGCAGAAACAATGTGCATCTATGCGAAATGTTTTGGCGCTGATCGCGGTTCTGTTGTGCTCGAATTTTGGGTTTACCCAGAATCATCCTTACCTTTTCGTCTGGGCGGGAGCCGATGGGGCAAAGGCTTCGGACTTTCTCGCAGTGCTCGACGCTGACGCATCCTCTCCACGCTACGGCCAAGCCGTCGCTTCGGTTGCTGTACCGGGAGCCAGCGGGACGCCACACCACACCGAGTTGGAAATGCCGGCGGGTGGATTCCTGCTGGCGAATGCGTTTGAGAGCGGACGCACAATGCTGTTCGACCTGCGCGATCCGCTGCATCCCGGGCTAGCGGCTTCATTTGGCGATCTCGACGGATACATGCATCCGCACACTTACGTGCGGCTCGCCAATGGCGACGCCCTGGCGACCTTTCAATATCACGGCGGACATGATGCCAAGGCAGACGGCGGAGGGCTGGTCGAGTTTGATGGCCATGGGAAGCTGATCCGCAGCGGAAGCGCGATGGATGCGACGGCGAAAGGCGAACTCATTCGTCCTTACAGCCTAGTCGTGGTTCCGTCGCTCGATCGAGTGGTCAGCACCAATACTTCGATGCACTTCAAGAGCGATGGAGAGACTCGGACGGTCCAGGTGTGGAGGCTTTCAGATTTGAAGCTGCTGCGGACGATGGTGCTACCGGCGGGGCCGCGCGGCACAGAACATCAGGCACCGGGAGAGCCGCAACTGCTCGCCGATGGAAAGACGGTGCTGATACATACTTTTTTTTGCGGGCTGTACGAGCTGGATGGCGTCGCTACGGAGCAGCCTTCGATAAAGCATTTGAAAACCTTTGACGGAGAAGTGTGTGCGGTCCCTCTGCGCCTCGGTCATTACTGGGTGCAAACGCTGTTTTCTGCGCATGCGGTCGCGAGCTACGACATATCGGATCTCGCACACATCCGCGAGGTGTCGCGAATCCCTTTCGATGAGAAGCAGACGCCGCACTGGATTTCCGCGGATGCGGACGGCCAGCGCATCATCTTGAACTCGGGCGAATATGGAGAGCACCGATTATTCATGCTGAATTTTGATTTGAAATCGGGCGTGCTGAAACTCGACGAGCGCTTCCACGATCCGGGCAGTCAGAAGGCTGGAGTGAGCATGGATGGCAAGTCATGGCCTCATGGTTTTCAGGGAGACGCTTACGCCCACGGCACAGTTTTCTCCCGGCCTGATGCCGCGAAGAGCAGCGGGAAAAGCGGCGAGTAGCGGCCGGGTTTTCTTCTTCGTAACTCGACTAGACAATCGCGGGGTCGTCGGCGCCATGCATGCGGAGGAACTCCGAGGGAGTCTTCAGAGGAACTCCGACGGTGCGTCCAAGAAGCGCATCGAGGGTATCGACCCAGAGAATCTGGCTCTGAAACACCACTCCAAAATTGCGCGAGATTGACTCAGCTATGGAGTTCAGGTCGAGTTCGCGGCCCAGCTCTTTTTGCATTGAGGTCACCGGCTTGGACGTGATGCCGCACGGGACGATCAGGTTGAAGAAACTGAGGTCGGTGTTTACGTTTAGCGCGAAGCCGTGAGAGGTGACGAAGCGCGAGATGTGGACGCCGATCGCGGCCAGTTTGGCTTCGTGGTGCGCTGGTTCCGACTGAGAGTGTGTTTCGACGTCGGCAGTCTCTGTCGAGCTTTGCTCGACTGGGCGGACGAATGCGTCCGTCCCTACATGGGCATTTTCGGGAGCTGTCCAGACTCCTGTCAGGCCGGGGATTCGTTTGGTTGGGATGGCGTTGTCGGCGCAGGTGCGAATCAGGACTTCTTCCAGGCAGCGGACGAATTCGATCACGCCCATGGTCTTACGAAGTGAAGGGCGAGTCTGCGCCTCGCCCGGGCGGACGAATGCGTCCGCCCCTACACGAGCAAAACCGCGGAGATCGAAGATCGGGTAGCCGACGATTTGGCCGGGACCGTGGAATGTGACGTCTCCGCCGCGATCGCATTGGAAGAGTTCTACGCCGCGATCGGCCAGAAATTCCGGCGATGCAATCACGTTTGCTGCCTTCGCGTTGCGTCCCAGGGTGATTACTGGCGCGTGCTCTAGCAGGAGAAGCACGTCGCCGATTTTTTCTTCTTTTCGCAGGGCGACCAATTGCTGCTGCAGGCGAAGGCCCGTGGCGTAGTCGAGGGTTCCGAGTTGGACGACGGAGATCATCTTGTAATTGGGTGATTGAGTAATTTTATGATTGGGTAATTTGAAATTGTGCGGTAGTCAAAGATACTCAACTACCGAATACTCAATTCTCCTATGCGTTGATGGCCATTCCGTAGACGCTGTTGGACGCGTCGAGCATTGCTTCGGCTAGCGTGGGATGCGCGTGGATTGTCCACATCAGATCTTCGACTGTTGCTTCGAGTTCCATGGCTGCGACCGCTTCGGCGATTAACTCCGTTGCCTGGGGGCCGATGATGTGAACGCCAAGAATCTCGCCGTAATCCGCGTCTGACACGATCTTGATAAAACCTTCGTGCTGGCCGACGATGCTTGCGCGTGAATTGGCGCTGAAAGGGAACTTGCCGACTTTCACGTTATATCCGGCTTCGCGGGCCTTGGTTTCGGTCAGGCCGACGCTGCCGATTTCCGGATGGCAATACGTGGCGCCGGGGATGTGCTCAGGGTTGATCGGTTTTCCGGGCTTGCCGGCGATCTTCGCCACGGCGACCAGGGCTTCCATCGCGCCGACGTGAGCGAGTTGGGGGGTTCCCAGCACGATGTCGCCGACGGCGTACACCCCGGGCTCAGACGTCTGCATCCAGGAATCGGTCTTGATGAATTCACGATCCGGCTTGATCTTTGTGCGTTCGAGACCGATGTTTTGAGTGCGGGGCTTGCGCCCTACCGCGATGAGGATCTTTTCTGCGTCGATCTTCTGCTGCTTTCCGTCGACCGTGATCGTGAGGGCAACGCCGGTCTTTGATTTCTCGACCTTGTCGACTTTCGCACCGGTATGGAAGTTGATGCCGCGCTTGCGATAGACCCGCGCGAGTTCCTTCGAGACTTCCTCATCTTCCACAGGAACCAGCCGCGGCAGCATTTCGACAATCGTCACTTCGCAATCAAAGGAACGATAGATCGAAGCGAACTCAACTCCCACGGCACCCGCTCCCACGACTACCAGCGACTTCGGCATCTCTTTCAAGCTCAGGATTTCGATGTTGGTTAGCACGCGGTCGTTCACCTCGAGGCCAGGCAGCATGCGCGCTTCGGAGCCCGTCGCAAGAATTACGTTCTTGGCCTTGAGTTGCGTTGATTTGTTGTCATTCGTGATTTCGACAGTGTGAATGCCGTTCTGCGCCGCACCCGTCAGCTTGCCATAGCCTTTGACGGTTTCGACCTTGTTCTTCTTCATCAGGAATTCGAGGCCCTTGGTGTGCTTGGCGACAATCTTTGATTTGCGATCTTGAATGGCGGCCCAGTTCAGCTTGCGGGAATCTACGCCTTCGATGCCGAATTCTTTGGCCTCTTTCAGGTGGTCCCACAGTTCGGCGTTGAACAGCAACGCTTTGGTCGGAATGCAACCGACATGCAGACAGGTGCCGCCGAGGAATCCGTCTTTCTCGATGAGTGCGGTTTTAAGTCCGTATTGACCGGCGCGGATGGCCGCGGTGTATCCGGCAGGTCCGCTGCCGATGATGGCTACGTCGTAAATTGTGTCAGGCACGTGGTCCCCTATATGAACAGATGAGTAAAGGCAAACTTAAGATTCTAGAACAGGCGGATGAGAGCGTCCACGGTCCGGCATCCATTCCAAAACCTTTAACCACAAAGGACACGAGGGTCCACTAAGGAAAGCAAAAAGTTAGGCCGCCTTTGCGGGCGGCCTATGACGTTCTCTGATTTCTGCTTTAGTTGTTTTCGTTGCTGGCTCGCTTCCAGGAGATCAGCTCGCCGATTGTCGAACTGGTGCTCGATACCGGCTGCTTGTAGGCTTCGACTTCCGAGCGCGAGGCTTCTTCGCCGACGGCGCGGATACTGAGGCCCACTTTCTTTTCTTCCGGATTCATCTTGATGATCTTGAAGTCATGCTCCAGACCCGGCTCAAGATGCAGCGGCTGTCCATTTTCATCGGTGGCTTCAGACTTGTGGCACAAGCCCTCGACGCCCTCGGCGATTTCGACAAACGCTCCGAATGCAGCGACGCGAAGAACCTTGCCATGAACCACGTCGCCAATGTGATGCGCGGCGAAGAACGACTCCCAGACATCAGGCTGAAGCTGCTTCACGCCCAGGGACAGGCGGCGCTTGTCGGGTTCGATCGCGAGGACGACTGCTTTTACGCGGTCCCCCTTCTTCAAAACTTCCGAGGGATGCTTGACGCGCTTGGTCCAGCTCAGATTGCTCACGTGAACCAGGCCGTCGATGCCGTCTTCGATTTCGATGAAGGCTCCGAAGTCGGTGAGATTGCGGACCCGGCCTTCGACCGTCATCCCGACTGGGAACTTCTCGTGCAGAGAGTCCCACGGATTCGAGGCCAATTGGCGCATGCCGAGAGAGATGCGGCGCTCGGTCGGATTGACATTGAGCACCACACACTCGACCTGATCCCCGACATTGACCAACTTCGAGGGATGCTTCATGCGCTTCGACCAAGTCATTTCACTGACATGGACCAGGCCTTCGATTCCCTGCTCGAGTTCAACAAACGCACCGTAGTCGGTCACGCTGATGACGCGGCCGCCGACATGCGCCCCCTCTGGATAGCGATGTTCCGCGTCAAGCCATGGATCAGGCGTGAGTTGCTTGAATCCAAGCGATACGCGCTGTTTGTCTTTGTCGTATTTCAATACTTTGACTTGAATCTGGTCGCCAACGTTCACCAGATCCTTGGGATGGGTGAGGCGTCCCCAGGACATGTCGGTGATATGAAGAAGACCATCCAAGCCGCCGAGATCTACGAAGGCTCCGTACTCGGTGAGGTTCTTCACCACACCGGTCAGTACCGATCCCTCTTCCAGGTGCTCGAGGGTCTTCGACCGCTTGTCGGCTTGCTCGCCTTCCAACAGATCCTTACGTGAGACAACGATATTGCCGCGCTTCTTGTTGAGCTTGATCACCGCAACTTCG
The DNA here is from genome assembly GCA_963820895.1 of uncultured Acidobacteriota bacterium. Taxonomy (GTDB): domain Bacteria; phylum Acidobacteriota; class Terriglobia; order Terriglobales; family Acidobacteriaceae; genus Sulfotelmatobacter. The sequence continues at coordinate 1,612,742 of CAWGBW010000002.1, read as the reverse complement.
ATCGTCTGGCCCTTCATGCCGTCGAGGTTGCGAACCGGCCGCAGATCCACTTGGGAGCCGGGAAGGAAGGCATGGGCGCCGTGAATGTCGACGGTGAGACCACCCTTGATGCGGTCGATGACGATAGCCTTGATAGGTCTTTTCTCGTTATGAGCTTTCTCGATCTCTTCCCAGGCATGGATGCGCTGCGCCTTCTGGTGCGAGAGGTGAACGTAGCCCTCTTCAACTTCGCCCTTGTCGCGCATGACGTCGATCTCATCGCCCGGCTTGAACTTTGGGTTGCCCTCGTGATCGAGGACTTCAGAGAGCGCGAGCATCCCTTCCGACTTGGCGCCGATGTCGACAACGACGTGAGTTCCGGTGAGTTTAAGCACCGTACCCTTGATGACGCGGTCTTCGCTGACCGCTTCTTCGGCTTCGGTTGTGAAGGTTTCAAGCGCGGAGGCGAAATCTTCTCCGGCGGAGCCTTTGTCCTCGTTAGAGGAGTCTGATCCGGCAAAGTCCGAGGAATGGTCCTCTTCGGACGCGTGCTGCTCAGGCGCGTTTGGCTCGGGTTCGGTCACAACGGTTGATGTGGAGTCGGAATGGGGGGCGGTGGTTTCTTCGAACAAGGTTATGCCTCTCTGGTGATCGGATGCGGGGCCTGCGCTGCGGACTGCTGGATGAGTCGTTTGGTTGTGGTGGGCTCACCCTGGCGAGTGAGCTTGGACAATCCCAGCTGTCGGACGTATTACAGAGAACCCGCGTCCAATGGGAACTCTTCGACTATAGCAACCGTGCGCGAACAGTGTCAAACACCAAGCCCGCGCATGTTACGGGATTGTTTCAACTTCCCAAATGAAGCAACCAACCGGCTCAATTCGGAGCTGTCCCTCGGCACTTCAACATCGGCCATCTTGGGGCTTTGATGCAGCGGTTTTCGGTTGGATGCGGATTTGTGAGAATTTCGACAGGCGAGACCGTTTCCCCAGCCTGCCGCCGTCTGCTAACCTGCCCTGCTATGGACTACCTGTGGACACCGTGGCGCTACGCATACGTTTCGGGGACCGAGAGAAGCGCCGGATGCGTGTTTTGCGATGCCGCACAACAGGCCGATGATGCCAAAGCTCTGATCGTCCATCGCGGCGAGCATTGCTTCGTGATTCTTAACGCGTATCCCTACACCCCCGGTCACGTAATGGTCGTTCCGTATGCGCATCTGGATGAGCTGCGGAAGTTGCCGGTAGAGGCCGCGAACGAGATGATCAAGCTGTCGCAGCGAACGGAGTCGGCGTTGCGCGCGCTTTACAGCCCGGACGGCATTAATCTGGGGATGAACATTGGTAAAGCGGCCGGAGCAGGCATCGCGGGACACATCCATATGCACGTTTTGCCGAGGTGGGTTGCGGACGCAAACTTCGTATCGGTCGTGGGCGAAACGCGCATTCTGCCTGAGACTTTGGATGTAACGTGGGAGAAGATGCGGAACGCCTTGAAGTAACGGCCAGACAGCGCAGTGTTTGAAGAGCGGACTGGAAAATTTTCCGCTTGCAAGCTTGAATCACACCGAAAAGTGATGGCGGTCACAATCTCCGCCGGTCAAAAAACCTATGCTTGTAAATGAAATTGAATTTCATTTTCATTTAGGAGAGGGTGATGCAATACCGCGCAAACCCCGTATTCATTGCATTCGCAGCGGTTTTCATCTTTTTTACGAGTTTGCCTGCGGCCCGGGCACAAGAGAAAAGCGAAAGCAAGCCACCGGGGGCAATCCAGGACAACAGTTTCCTCATCGAGGAGGCTTACAACCAGGAAGACGGTGTCATTCAGCACATTAGTGCCTTTGAAAAACTAATCAACAGCCACGATTGGGTGTACACGCTAACCGACGAATGGCCGTTACGAAGCTTCAAACACCAGGTCAGTGTCACTCTAGCGGCGACACATGCGGGAAGTTTCGCCGAATCAGGAGCAGGTTGGGGTGATACTGCGTTCAACTACCGCTATCAATTGGTAGGCAGTGGTGAAAGCAAGCTGGCAATCGCTCCCAGGCTATCTGTGCTCTTCCCTACGGGGGACCACGAATTCGGACGAGGCTCTGGCGGATTCGGTCTGCAAACCAACTTGCCGATCAGCATTCAGCACTCGAAACGCCTGGTGTCTCACTGGAATGCGGGCGCGACGTGGATACCACGTGCCTTGAACGAACAACGCGATGCGGCTAGATCGGTTGGAGTGAACCTCGGGCAGTCGATGGTGTGGTTGGCGCGTCCCCGGCTGAATTTTCTAGTTGAGACGTTGTGGACGTCGAGCGAAAGCGTTGTGGCCCCGGACAAGACAGTTCGATCTCAAAATCTGTACGTGAGTCCCGGTATTCGTTGGGCCCATAACTTGAATCATGGTTTGCAGATTGTGCCCGGGATCGCGGCGCCGATTGGCGTGGGCCCCTCTGCAGGGGAAAAGGGACTCATTCTCTACCTGAGCTTCGAACATCCGTTTGCGCTGGCACATTCTCGCGCGCGATGAGTCCAAGATGCGGAGTCATCCGGCCAATTTCTGCATTTCGTTCTCGCCAATTACGGCGACGCCCAGTTCTTTGGCCTTGTCGAGCTTTGATCCGGCATCGGATCCGGCAACAACATAGTCCGTCTTCTTGCTCACGGAGCCTGATACGCGGCCGCCTGCATCTTCGATGAGCTTCTTCGCTTCATCGCGGGTATATTTCGCCAAAGTGCCAGTGAGAACGAACGTCTTGCCAGCCAGCTTGGTGCCGCGCTCCTTCTTCTTCCCTTTGAGCATCAGCCCTGCCGCTTGGAGGCGGTCCACCAGTTTGCGATTAGCCGGAATGGAGAAAAATTCAGCGATGCTTTCGGCGATGCGCGGTCCGACCTCCTCGACACTCTGCAGATCTTCAGCGCTAGCGTTGGCGATGGCGTCCATGGCGCCAAAGTGCTCGGCGAGGAACTGCGCAGTGCGTTCGCCGACAAAGCGAATACCGAGACCGTAAATGACTCGTTCCAAGGGAAGCTGTTTGGACTTTTCGATCTCATCAAGAATGTTTTGCGCGGATTTATCGGCAAAACGTTCGAGGCTCAGCAGAGCGCTTTTGTCGAGGTCGTAAATGTCGGCAACATTTTTGACCAAGCCGCGCTCGATCAATTGAGCGACCAGGGATTCGCCCATGCCATCGATGTTCATCACGCCGCGAGACGCAAAATGCAGAATTGAGCCGAGAAGTTTCGCGGGACAATTTGCATTGATGCAACGGTAGTCGACCTCTCCTTCGGTCCGAACTACCTTGGTTCCGCAAACCGGACACTTCTCCGGCATCACGAACTCTCTGGTGCCGCGCGGGTGATCGTTGTCGTCGACCACCTTGGCAACTTTCGGAATGACGTCGCCACCGCGCTCTACCTGAACCCAGTCGCCGATCTTCACGCCCAGGCGCTCGATCTCATCCATGTTGTGCAGAGTGGCGTTTCGAACCGTGGTTCCGCCAATCGCAACTGGAGCCAGCATCGCTACCGGCGTGAGTTTTCCCGTACGCCCGACCTGCACCCGAATGTCCTCGAGCTTCGTGATGCCGGCTCGCGCCGCGTACTTGTAGGCGATCGCCCATCGCGGGGCCTTGCCCGTGAAACCCAGTTCGTTCTGCAACCCCGTTCGGTCGACTTTGACGACGATTCCATCAATTTCATACGGGAGAGATTCGCGTTTCCCTTCCCATTGCTGAATAAATGTCCAGACCTCGTCCATCGAATGAACCAGCTTGCGATGCGAGTTGACCTTGAAACCTGCCGTGTCGAGGGCGTTCAGCGTGTCGGAATGGCGGTCAAAATAAGTTCGCCCGTTAGCGAGAAGAATGTATGGAAAGAAATCCAGGCGGCGTTGTGCGGTGATGCTGGAATCCAGTTGGCGCACTGTCCCGGCGGTGAAATTCCGCGGATTTGCGAAGGTGGCGAGGCCATTCTTCTCGCGCTCCTGGTTCAGCTTCTTGAAGGCGGCGGTCGGCATCAGCAATTCGCCTCTGGCCTCGAAGTCGGCGGGGATCCCGGCCTTCTTTAATTTTGCCTTGTCGATGGCAAGCGGGACTGAGTGTACCGTGCGAACGTTCAAGGTCACGTCTTCGCCGATGGAGCCATCTCCGCGAGTCACGCCGCGCACAAGCTTACCGTCCTCATAAACGAGGGCGAGAGACATGCCGTCCAGTTTCAATTCGCAAACGTAGTCGACGTCCTTGCGGCCACTGAGGTCGTGAACTCGACGCTCCCAATCGCGAAGCTCGTCTTCGTTGTAGGTGTTATCGAGCGAAAGCATCGGCGAGGAATGCCGGACTTTGATGAAGCCCTCGCGAGGCTTGCCGCCCACGCGCTGCGTCGGAGAATCAGGAGTAATGAGTTCGGGGTGCTCGGCCTCCATATCTTTCAGCTGCTGCATCAACTTATCGAAGTCGAGATCGCTGATTTCGGGAGTGTCGAGGACGTAGTAAAGGTATTCGTGCTTGCGAATTTTTTCGCGCAGGGCGTCGAGTTTCTTTTCGGGATCTTTTACGGCAGGCATCGGACAAGAATTATATTCGGTCGACGCTTCGCGTTTGTTCGGCTATAGCCCCCGGTGCGGCGGCGATCCAAAGAAATAATGGGGCAGGCTTGCGCCCGCCCCAAGTCGAGGTTGTTCTACACGCACGCTATTTCAGAGACGCTTTTGTGGGAATGTGCGCGATCCATGGCCCCTGGTTGAATTTTGCATCCAGCCAAAGGCCCACGATAGTCGATCCATCCGCAGAGATCGCCAACACATTGGTGAGAGTCACGCCTTGAGGAATGACTGCGCCGTTATGCACGAGGGCAGACTGCAATGGGTGCAATCCCGTCTTCAAGCTCCAGATAAAGGGCTGACTGACCCAGGTGAAGGTATCGATGCTGGCGCCAATGACGACACCGTTGTCTGAGACGCCGGTGGCCACGCTCTGGTCGGTCGTATTTCCGCTCAGCACGCCCATCGACACCAGGCCGCTTCTCCCTGAGTAATAGAACGCGCGGCCGTTCCCTGTGCTGTCCGCGGCCTGGCCGACAATCCGCGATCCGCTGGAGCTGACGGCGATCGCTTCTCCGGGAACGTCCTGCCCTAAGAACAGATCCGTCGTGCCCGAGATCCAGCGTACGGCGCGGCGGAAGCCCTGCACGGGGTCTTCGTAAAAGCCTACAATCATCGATCCATCTGCTGAAATTGCGGTTGCGCGGCTGCTGGCGCCCACTGGGTGTCCAAGACCGACGATTCCGTCTTGCTTGGTCCACTGAAAGCCTTCGGCTCCCGGGCAGTACCAGGCGAGCCCTACCACGACAGAGCCATCACCACTTACGCTCCAGGCGTCACCCCAACTGCTGTCGAGGGTGCATCCTTCGGCGGGATGCCCGAGATCCACCCAGCCGGTCGCCTGTTGCCACATTGCCGGATTTGAGTTGCCATCAGGACCGGTGCGGCCGCTCACGATTGCGTTACCGTCCGCGGAGATACCGACGGAAGAGTTGAAAATGTCGCCCAACCCCAGATCAACGAACCCGCCGTCGGCCGTCCAACGGAAGATCTCTCCGCCGATATTCGCCGCCATCACCTTACCGTTCTTTGAGAGAGAGTAGCTGGACCACGATTGGATCGGGCTCTTGAGCTGTTGAAACTTCACTTGAGCCCAGGCTGAAGCGGAGATACAGAGCAGAGCACACCCCACCACAATGCACCATCTTTTCATGATCGGATTTCCCCAAGCGATATTTGCCCATGAATCCCGGGCAGGATTTTTCGTCTGTCCTTAAATAGGCGAACGTCCGGGTCGGAACAGAGGATGAACCGGGAAGCACCCAAACCCGCCAGGCAGGCCGGGATCACTGTAACTGCGTACGTTTACAGCGTCAACGAATAAAGCTTAGGCTCTCGCAGTTGTCAAACCAAGTCGTCGATTTTGAGAGCGGGGAGCCCGCCCTTCCACGCCGCATCGAACTGCTTCTGAACAAAGCCGGCATCGTAGTCACGCTTCTGCTGTAAGAGCGCCTGGTGCAAACCGAAGAGTGATCGGGGATTTCGTGGGTTCTTCTCGAGATCCTCGCGAAAGACTTTCTCGGCCCCCGCCGCGTCGCCGTTGACGAGCAGTGCTCCCCCAAGGTTTTCCCGTACCGGGTAGAACCAGTCTGGCGGCTCGCCGTAGTTCAACTTGTCCTGGATCGCCACAGCCTCCTTAAGCATCTCTATGGCGCCATTGGGGTCTTTCTTTGCCATGGCAATCTTCGCTCCAACCACATCTTTCGCAATCTTCAGAATGTCCTTGGCCTTGTTGTTGATCGGCATCTGGAAAATCACATCTGGAGGCGTGGCCTCTTCGGCATCGGACACGATTTTGTACTCCGCCTCGGCCTCGGCGATTTTGCCGGTCCCGGCTAGTGCGAGTCCGCGACCGAAGTGCCAGAAGACGGATGCAGTCTTCATTGTGGGATCGGGCGCGGGCATCTTCAGAATTTCATTCCAGTGATGGAATCGAACTTCTACGGCCACGGGGATGGTCATGAAGCCTTCCAGCGGCGGCATGTCCTTTACGTGCGGTCCGACATTGGCAACCAGCAAGTCCGCGTTCTTCCGGGCCTCGGCATAGCGACCGTTCATGGCGCCACAAGTGGCCACGAAATGCAGATTGTGGCTGTAATACATCATGGGATAAATGCCCTGGGCGCCAGAGCTCTTGATGTAGGCGCGATCGATCTCTGCAGCCTGCTCGTTTGACTTCACGGCAGCCTCGTAGTCGCCGGTACGGATGTAGACGTGAGCGGGCATGTGAACAATGTGACCTGCACCTGGCGCAAGCGACGCAAGCTTGTTCGCTCCAGCGAGAGCTCGCTCGGGATTATTCGAGGCTTCGACCGAATGAATGTAGTAGTGAATGGCTCCGAGATGGTTCGGGTCGCGGCGCATCACCGACTCAAGCGTTGCGACGATCTCCTCGGTACCCTCCTGCGCAGTGCCGTCCTGGTGCCACAATCCCCAGGGATGCAAGTTCATTCCGGACTCAGCGAACAGTGTGGCGGCATCGAGGTCGTCGGGAAATTCCTTCGAGACGTGTCTCATCGCGTCCCGGTACTCTTCGGCTGCTTTTTTCAGATCGGCATTCGGATCGGCCGGAAAGCGCTTCGCCATCGCTTCGATGTAGCCTTTTTCGCTGCTGGACGCCTCGCCAGACAGATCGACGGCCTTCTGAGCGGCTTCGTGCGCGTGCTTGAATCGATCGGGATCCGCGGGATCGTTATAGTTCGGACCGACGGCTTCGGCTACGCCCCAATACGCCATTGCCATTTTCGGATCGAGTTGCGCGGCGTGTTGAAACGATCGCGCGGCTTCATCATGGTTGAAGGCGTAAATAAATCGCAGCCCTTGATCAAAGAACTTTTGCGCCTCTGCGTTATGGGTGGAAACAGGATGGTGAAGGTCTCCCAACCCGTTGACAAGGGTCACTGCATGCGTCTGCGCATGCATCGCGTGATCTTGCGCTACTGCTGTAAAAGCTGAGAAAGCAAGGCACAGAACCAGAGCCAGATATTTCATCTGATCCTCCCGCATTTTTTGTGATGTACGAGGCCCCAACAACGAAGTGCGCCGTAGGCTGGACGCACTTGCAAGTGTCGCAAGCTTATGCCAAATTAAAGCCCCTGCCAAGTCACCGCCACCGAGAAATAGAATGCCAAAGTCCTCGAAAACAAGCGTCAGCGCGGAGCCTTTCGCCACCCGGCTACCTGCCGCAATCGTGAATGCCTTCGACGTTAACGATCGCATCAACCGTTACATGATCGAGAACCTGCCCGCCGAGGCTTGGAGGGAAAACCCGCCCGACGGCAAAGGGCGGACAATCGCAGCGATCGTCGCCCACATGCACAACGTGCGAGTGATGTGGCTGAAGGCCTCCAAAGCGGAGAAGATTCCGGATCAACTCGACCGCGCGACGGTTACTCAGGCACTGGCGGTGAAAGGACTGGAAACCAGCCGCAACGCTCTCAGCGACTTGATCAAGAACGCATTGGAGGGTGACGGGCGCATCAAGAATTTCCGCCCTGACGTGGCCGCGTTCGTAGGTTACTTGATTGCTCACGACGCTCACCATCGTGGACAAATCACGATGCTGGCGCGGCAAGTTGGACATCCGTTGCCGCAGAAAGCTATGTTTGGAATGTGGGAGTGGGGCGTCCGCTGAATGACCTGCGGCGCGCATCTGCTCAGGTACAATCCAGTTTCGACCCGGTATGCGTAAGGCCGCCTTACTCTACAATCCGGACTCGGGCGGGAGCAAGCAGCGCCAGAAGGATCTGCAATCCGCGCTCGGCATTCTGACCGGCGCCGGAGTCGAAGCCGAACTCATCCCTACAGAATCATCCGAACATGCTGCCGAGGAGGCCCGCCGAGCCATTGCCGTGGGCTGCGACACCGTCTTTGCATGCGGAGGCGATGGCACAATCAACAACATCGCCCAGGTGCTGGCAAATACCCCAATCGCCCTCGGAATTCTTCCAATCGGAACAGCAAATGCCTTGGCCCACGATTTGCGAATTCCGCGCAGTCTGCCCGGCGCCGCTAAAGCTGCTCTTGATGGAACGGCTCGCAGGATTGCTCTCGGACGTGTGTCGTGCCCGGATTTGAAGGGACGGCCGTCCGCTCGATACTTCGTCATCACCGCGGGAATCGGAGTCGATGCTCACTTGTTCTACAAGTTACAGACAGGCGCGAAGCAGAAACTCGGAATGGCTGCCTACTATGCCAAAGCCTGGCACATGTGGTTCTCGTATCCGATGACCCGATTTTCGGCCGAATACTCCGAATCTGGCGCAGGAAGTATGAAGAAGGCGAATGTCACTGAGTTGCTCGCCGTTCGCATTCGAGACTTTGGTGGTGTTATCCGCGAACTCGCGCCAGGAGCTTCGCTTGACCGCAACGATTTGCGATTGATTCTCTGCCACACGAGCAGCCGTCTGACTTATCTTGCGTACGTGACGAGGAGCCTCGTCGGGGCTTCGTGGAAATTTCGCGGAGTCGAGCTGGCATTCACCGAAAAAGTCATGTGCAATTATGGCGAGCATTCCGGCTCCGGAAAAAGGTCCAATATTTATGTCGAGGCCGATGGAGAGTTGATCGGAAGTCTGCCAGCAGAAATTTCGGTCGTACCCGACGCCTTGACCTTGCTTGCGCCCGCTCGATAGATGGCCTGTTTCTCACTATTGTTCTGCGCACCAAGATCGTGCCACCGAGTGCGATACACTTCATCGCTTGGAGCCCGTCACACATTTCCTAACCGGAGCCTGCCTGGGGCGTGCCGGACTCAATCGCAGGAGCGGCCTTGCAACGCTCACGTTGACGCTCGCGGCAGAGGCGCCGGACCTCGACATTCTCGGCCGATTCCGGGGAGCGACCTTCAACTTTGCGCATCACCGCGGATTTACCCATTCCTTTCTCGGCGCTCCAATCGACGCGATCGCGGTTGTCGCCTTTGTCTACCTTGTCTGGCGGCTTCGCGGAAAGCGAACGAACAATCCTGATCTTCCTCCCAGGTGGGGAGTGCTTTTTCTGTACGCATGCATCGCGGGTCTCAGTCACATCCTGCTCGATTTCACGAATAACTACGGCGTCAGGCCGTTCTGGCCGTTCTCGGAGAAATGGTATTCGTGGGACATCGTTTTCATCTTCGAGCCCGTCATGTTTCTTTTCCTGCTTATCGGCCTGGTAAGTCCTTGGATATTTGGACTGATCGACAATGAAATAGGTGTGGGCTCAAAGAAGCCGCGAGGACGCGTAGCCGCAACCTTCGCTCTTTTGGGCGTCATCTGCATTTGGGGAGTGAGGGACTATGAGCACCGGCGCGCCGTCGATGCATTGGCGGCGCGGTCTTACAACGACGCCGAGCTTATTCGGGCTTCGGCCTATCCCCACTGGGTCAATCCTTTCCAGTGGGACGGCGTTGTCGAAACTCCTTCGTTTTTCGTGCTGTCCCAGGTTGATTCCCTGACGCCGGAAGTCGATCCGGATGGGAAACTGGAGATTCGCTACAAGCCCGAGGAAACACCCGTAACGCTTGCCGCCAAAAAGTCGTACCTCGGTCGCGTTTATCTTGATTGGGCAAAATATCCCATCGCCGAAGCGGAGCCCCTGCAAGCGCCCGAGGAAGGGTGGATCGTCCGTTTCCAGGATTTGCGGTTTGTTGCCGTCGCAAACGCCTTTGGAAGGCAAGGTGGACGCCGGGTGCTGGGCGCAGCGGTCAAAATCGACAAGAATCTGCACGTGGTGGGAGACGTCTTCGGCGATGCAGACAAGCAAGTCGTGGTGCCGGAGCCTGACCAGCACTGACCGTTGCTGGACAGATTCTTAACCACAGATTCTTAACCACAAAGGACACGAAGTTCCACGAAGGAAACCTTGGGGAACTGCCTTCGTGAGTCTTCGTGTCCTTTGTGGTTGAAAAGTCAGCCCTTGCGCTTGTTGCGACTACGGCGGCATTGCAGGCTTCGGGTAGCTCACAGGTCCTTCGCTTTGCCCAGGATGACAGTGGCTGGGAAGGTGGCTCAAGGCCAGCTTCTGAAGCCCTGCGCCCGAGTGCCGATGGTTGGCGTCAAAAGTTGTCACATCTTTGGTGCTCCCCTTGACGCCACCGCTTCCAGCGCACACAATAAGATCTCGTCCTAGAGGTGATCATGCTTCCATATTTATTCGTAATTCTGGCCATCGGCGTGCGATTCCTGCCATTTGCGGGATCGTTCAATTTCCTGCCGCATGCATGGCATTTCACTCCGCTTGCCGCGTCGCTGTTGTTTTTCGGGGCTCGTGGTTCACGCGGCCAGATGTGGATACCGTTCGTGCTTCTCGCAGCAACCGACGTCGTGCTGACGAAGTACATTTATTCGTTCGTTTTCTCCTGGGACCACCTTGTCACCTGGGTCTGGTACGCAGCCATTTTGCTGTTGGGCACGACCTTGCGGGAGAAGTCGGGCTTCTGGCGCGTGGTCGGAGCGGCGCTTGCCAGTTCCATTTCGTTCTTCCTGATCAGCAATTTCGCGGTTTGGGCCGCCTGGCCTGAGATGTATCCACGAGGATTCAGCGGCCTGATGCTGTCCTACACCGCTGGTTTGCCGTTCTTCCGCGGAACCTTGGAAAGCGATATCTTCTTCTCGCTGGCGATGTTTTTCAGTCCGGTTCTGGTCCAGATGCTATCGCGGTGGTTCGATCGAGCGGGCGATCACACGGCTGCTGCGTAAAAACCAGTCTTTCTCTTCAATCGCAAAAGGGCGTGGCTCCGGCCACGCCTTTATTCTTTTCAGTAACTCCAGTTCTTTCGTGTAGAAGAAAGTCCGCTAGATCTCGCTGCTCTCTGATTTCGTCCTGTTGATCCAGAGGAAACAAATCACCACGCAGGCAATTCCCACGATCACGCTCAAAGCTAATATCCAGTGCTGCCGGAAGACCTTTCCGATCAAGCCTACAATCTGCGGACCGAAGTAGAGCACCAGCACGGATAGGGTAAAGAAACGAACACATCGGCCCAGAAAAATTGCGATGAGGAAGTCGCGGAACTTCATTTCGAAGACTGCGGCGGCAAGAACGAAAATCTTAAACGGCAACGGGGGCGGCAGCATTCCCGGGAACATCAAGGCCCAGAACTCGTGACGCTCGAACGAGCGATGGATCTTCTGAAAACGCTCTTCGGAAATACGCTTGCGGAGAACTTTCTCTCCTCCTGCGTAGCCGATGAGGTACAGAGGGATACTTCCCACCGCTGAAGCAAACGCCGCCAAGGCAACGTAGAGCAAGATACGTCTGCGATCATGGTAGACGTAGGTAGCAATGACGAAATCTACCGGCATGCCGACCAGCGCACTATCAGCAAATGCAATGACGAACACGCCCCAGATCCCCATTGCTTTCATCATGGCGAGGACCCAAGCCGTGTACTGCGCTAAGATGTGCCCGAGCGTCTTCAAAGCGAAGTTGCTAGTGTACGTGATGCCAAATCAGGTGTCAGTCAGGTGGTTGCTTCATTTGAGCGAGAGTGCAGGATACGCCCTGCTATCATCGCAATCCTTGAGGACTCCATGCGAACCTTCCTATTCTCCTGCATTCTTCTGATCAGCACGCTCGTCACGGCGCAACAGTATGACGTGGTGGTTGAGGGTGGCCGCGTTATGGATCCGGAAACCGGACTGGATGCAGTTCGGAACGTGGGCATCTCAGCGGGAAAAATATCGAAAATCGCAAGTTCTCCACTGCAAGGCCGGCGCGTCGTTCATGCCGCGGGTCTCGTCGTGACACCCGGCTTCATCGACCTGCATCAACACGGACAGGACATCGCCAGCCAGCGAGTGAAAGCGTTCGATGGCGTGACTACGGCACTTGAAATGGAGATCGGCGCCGCAGATGTTGCGCAATTCCTGCAATCGAAAGAAGGCCATTCCCTCATCAACTACGGAACTACGGCAAGCCACCTTGCAGCCCGCGCTCTCGCGTTTGGAACGCCGCTGCCGGACGGCGCCATTCTTCCGAAGAGTGGTTCTGCAACGGATTCGGTCGCATCGCCCGAGCAAATACAAAAAATGCAGCAACGACTACGGGAGGAGATCGACGCGGGAGCGCTCGGCGTAGGCATGGGAATCCAGTATGCTCCGGGCGCGACGCGGCTCGAAGTCATCGACATGTTTCGCGTTGCCGCCGCGCGCAAATTGCCGGTCTACACGCACATGCGCAGCGCCGGCCGAATCGAGCCTGGGTCCGCGATCGAATCGCTCGAAGAAGTGATTGGGGCAGCAGCGATAACCGGCGCTCCGCTCCACATCGTCCACATCAACAGCACCTGTTTGAAGGATTCGCCTCGAGTGCATCTCGTTGATTGAAGGGGCGCGCGCTCGCGGCCTCGACGTGACCACCGAAGCCTATCCATACATTGCCGGCATGACAGCGGTCAATTCAGCGCTGTTCAATGAAGGCTGGCAACAGAAATTGGGAATCGAGTACGTCAATCTCGTGCTTCCGTCGACCGGGGAACATCTCACCAAACAGCGTTTTGAAGAACTGCACAACTCAGCAACCCAGCAGTGGGTCTTGATCTTCGCCAATACACAAGAGATCGTGGACTCGATTATTCCCAATCCTCTGATCATGATCGCCAGCGATGGGGCCGAAGGACATCCACGAAACGCCGGCACATACTCTCGCGTCCTCGCGCAATATGTGCGCGAAAAGAAGACAGTTTCGCTTATGGATGCGCTCCGCAAAATGACGCTCATGCCCGCGGAGATGCTCGAGCGCTCAACTCCACGCGCTCACAGCAAAGGACGGCTGCAGGAAGGCGCGGATGCCGACATCGTCATCTTCGATTCCCAAACCATCACCGATCGCTCGACGTTTGAGAAACCGATGGAGCCCAGCATCGGAGTTCGGGATTTGTTCGTGGGCGGGAAACTGGTCATTGAGGACGGCAAGATGGTTCCAGATGTGCTGCCAGGCCGTGCGATCTTGGGTCCGGGGAAACCGAACTAGATTTGCAAATGAGTAAACGGCCCTCGCGAGCCTTAGCTGTGCTCGGTTTTTCCGGCAAGAAGTTCGATGGCGTGAGGGAGCAAATCGGCGACGGCCTCCAGCGATTCGACTGCCCCAGTCGGGCTTCCAGGCAGGTTGAGAATCAGCGCGGTGCCCCTCGTTCCACAAATGCCCCGGCTTAAAGCGGCGAGCCGGGTCTTTTTTGAGCCTTCGCTACGCATCCGTTCTGCCACGCCATCCAGGATCCGATCGCAAACTGCCATGGTTGCTTCAGGCGTAACGTCACTGGCAGCAATGCCAGTGCCCCCGGTAGTGACGATGAGGCGAACTTCGCGAGCGAGTCGGATCAACGCATTCTGAATTTTGATTGGATCGTCGGGAAGGATCTCGCGAACCGTAACTCTGAAATGGAGCTGTGCCAGGACGTCCGCAACCGCGGGTCCGGATCGATCCTTCCGCGTCCCGCCAGCGCAGGAGTCGCTCACGGTGAGAACGGCTGCGGTGATCTCTGCTGCGTCTTCAGCCATCGAGAAGGACGTCTTCCTCTTCTTCCCGCCTACGGCTGACTGGGCTCGGCGGAGCCGCTTTCGGGACGGTGGCTGGTGGTTCTGCCACAGGCACCGGAGAAGGCTCAGGTTCCGCGCCGCCATCCCTCGAAGATTCATCGAGCAGGCGCAAGCCTTCCATCAACAGGCCCTGCGTGTTGAGTTGCGTAGTCTGCTTGTCGGTCTTTCCTTCGAAATCCAGTTGAAAATTTCCACCAGTCCAGCGAAGTACCTTGAAGACTGCCTCGTCGCCTACCAACGATCCATAGGTTGCGTGCTTGACTTGTCCTTCGGCGAAGAAGACCTCGCATCTGTCGCCATCATTGCTGAGCGCAAGCTTGCAGCTCTTGCGGCCCATCTCGAGAGACTGCATGAGGTCGATCACGTTCATCTGAGACAAATTGCCGCGAACCACGCCGTCGGATGGTGCGGTCTTCGCCATCTTCTCGAGCGAGATGCGATCAATCGTGCGCTTGATGCGGCGCGTTGCGTCTCTCAGATAAAAGGGCTTTTCCAGATAATCGTCGGCCGCGTCCTGAGGCGAAAGCCGCTCAACGATATCGGCCTTGCTGGCCATAAGCATGGTCGAGAAATTGGCGGTCGCAGGACGACTCTTAAGTTTTTCCACCAACTGACGCCCGTCCATCCCCGGCATCCGGTAGTCGCACACCAGTAGGTCGGGAGTGTCGTCCACGGCCTTCAACAGCGCATCGGCAGCGTCGGTCGCAGTTGTGACCTGCGCGAGGGACGTCAGCGCCTGCTGCAGCATCCCCAGCACCATCGGATTGTCATCGACCACCAGTAGCTTGACGTTGTCAGCCATGAATCTGTTTATTGTCCCGCCGGTACTCCCCGCTCTTTCCTCCGCTTTTGCGATCCAAGACGATGTCTCGGATCTCGATGCCCTTATCTGCTGCTTTCAGCATGTCATAAATCGTGAGAGCAGCCACGCTGACCGCCATCATGGCCTCCATCTCGACTCCTGTTTCGGAAGTCGTCGCAACCTTGGAGGTGATGGCGAGGCCATTCTCGCATACGCGCACAGCCACATCAACGAACGAGAGCGGCAAGGGGTGGCACATCGGAATCAGTTCGGAGGTGCGCTTGGCGGCCATGATTCCGGCAATGCGCGCAACTTCGAGAGGATCGCCCTTGGGGTTCGATGGCAGTGACGCAAGTACCTTTGGTCCAACCGCGACGAATCCGCTGGCCTCCGCTTCGCGTCTTGTAGAAATCTTTTCGGAGACATCGACCATGCGCGCACGGCCAGCACGATCGTAGTGCGAGAGTTTCTTGGGCATGGGAAAACTTATTCTCTAGATATCTTACATGTCTGAGTTCCGGCGACAACGGGCACGGAGTCGATCTACCGCATCATCACCGACACAAACTCGCCTGCTGGAATACCTTCAATGTCGGAAGGCACGACGATGTAGCAATCGGCTCGTGCAGTCGCCGCAATGTCTCCCGAGCCCTGCCACGGGACCAGGTCGACACAACAATCGTCGAATTCCCCTGAAGTCACGGCGGGCAGAAATCGCTTCAGCCCCGGCTTCACCCGGATTTCAGAATTCAGTTTGGCTTTGGCAAACCTAAGCTTGCGCGGCGTCATTCCTGCCAGAGCTTCCAGAATCGGCCGTGCGAAGAGTTCGAAGGTGACCATGGTCGAGACGGGGTTGCCGGGGAGGCCGAAGAAATAGGTCGACTTTCTCGCATGAGGATTTGCATCGGCGGAGTACCTGCCGAACACAATCGGGCGGCCGGGCTGAATCTTGGCGCCGGTGAAGAAGAACTCTGCATGCATGTCTGACAGCACTTGCTCCACCAGGTCGTACCGCCCCATGGAAACGCCACCGGTGAGCAAAAGCAGGTCTGACTGTAGTCCCTGCTCGATCAGGTTTCGGAGAACCCGGGTTTCGTCCGGCGCAATGGGCAAAACAACCGGAATTCCGCCCGCCCGCATGATCTGGGCTGCGAGGGAGTATCCATTGGAGTTTCGAATTTGAGTCGGCCCCGGTTCCGTTTCGATATTCACGATCTCGTCGCCGGTGGTCAAAATTGCTACGCTCGGCTTTTTGTAAACCGCTAACGTTGATCTTCCTACCGAGGCAGCGAGCGCAATGGAGGCCTCGTTGAGCTTTGATCCTCGAGGAACAAGGTTCATTCCCTTTCGTGCTTCCGCTCCCCGCGGCACTATGTTTTCTCCCGCCGCCGGCCCGCGACCGATTTCTACATGCTGTCCGTGCACGGTGGTGAACTCGACCATGACGACCGCGTCAGCACCCTCCGGAACAGGAGCCCCGGTCATGATTGCGGCAGCCTGGCCGCTCGCCGACAAGGCTGGGATGTTCTCAATTTTTTCTCCGGCTTTGATCTCACCAATCAAATGCAGATTCGCCGGAAGAGACGCTAAGTCCGCGGATCGAACTGCGTATCCGTCGCGCGTGGATCGCGGAAAGGGCGGGATATCGCGATCCGCCAGAATGTCTTCGGCCAGAGCACGCCCGGAGCAGTGCAATAGTTCGATTGATTCTGTTGCTGGAGGGATTATCTGTCTTGCGTGCTCTTCAACTACGCGGCGGGCATCTTCAAAGCTAAGACTGGCGGGGGGCGTCACAGAAGCTGACATGCAAAGATGATAGAGCAAGCTTCCGGTTAGGAAGAACTGCTCCGAGACCGTCTCTGTTAGCGGGCGAGTTCCTGGCCGAGCATCGCTGGATTGCTGGCGAAGGTGAGGCCTGTTTCAAGATCAACGACCCGGTCCTGTACCAGCCGCGCGATTTCGCCATCAAAGTGCTGCATGCCTTCCGACTCGGACGCCTTCATGGCGTCCAGAAGGGTATTGCCGTCATGCTCACCCTTCTCAACGCAGGTGCGGGTACGAGGATTTGCCTTCAACACCTCGAACGCCGCGACTCGTCCACTACGATCTGCCTTCGACATAAGGCGTTGGCAAATGATGTAACGGAATGACTTGGCAAAGCGCTCCCGAATCGATTGCTGTTCAGCGGGGGAAAAGGAACTCACGATTCGCTCGACCGTCTTCGAAGCGTCCATGGTATTCAGGCTGGAAAAGACCAGATGTCCGGTCTCCGCGGCCTCAAGGACGATTTCGATGGTCTCGCGATCCCGCATTTCACCGACGAGTATTACTTTCGGAGCTTGCCTCATCGCAGACCGCAGCGCGTGCGCAAAGCTCGGAGTATCGCTGTGCAGTTCCCGCTGATGAATCGTAGAACACTTGTGGTTGTGCAGAAATTCGATGGGATCTTCGATGGTGATGATGTGATAGTACTTCTCGCGGTTGATGCTATCCAGCAGGACAGCGAGCGTCGAGGACTTCCCCGACCCGGTCGGTCCAGTGACGAGCACAATCCCGTCGCGAAGCTTAGTGACGTCGGAGAGCTGACTCGGCAATCGGAGGGCCTCGAAATCCGGAATGTTGGTGGGAATGACCCGCATAACCACGGCGCAACTGCCGCGCTGAATGAAGATATTGACGCGGAATCGAGCCAGGCCTGGCAGCCCATAAGAGATGTCGCAGGCACCGTGCTCGCGAAGTGTCGTGATCGCCTGCTTGTTGTCTCCGATAAGGTCAGCCGCGATGCGTCTGGTGTCGTCAGCGGACAGGAATGACAGTCCCGGAACCTGCACGGGAATCATTTGCCCGTAAACCTGCACCTGCGGAGGGCGGCCTGGTGAAAAGATGAGGTCGCTGATTTTCTCTGCCGCACGCAACATCGCGCTTAGAAGCACAGGAGTGGCTACCTGGCCGCTGGACGCAGGAATGTCCAGTTCAACTGATATCGGAGCAATTGTTGGTGCAGCCATTCATCCTCGCTAACCGGAATCGCACGCACCACAGCAGGGAGAATCAATACCCAACTCTAGCGCGCCATTGGCCGCAACGCGACGGTCAGCAAGTGCAAGGTCCTTCGTAACCGGTTAAATTAAATGGAAAAGGGGCGACTTTAAGTCGCCCCTTTAGTACGTCTGCAAGTACTTGAATCTGTTGATTTTACTTCTTCGGCTTCTTCTTGTTTCCGAAGCTGGTTTCAACCGAGCCGCCGATCTGGGTGAGCATCTGCTTGGCCGGATCCGCATAGGTTCCGCTGGGCTGTAGGTCCAGGTACTTCTGGAGAGCTTCGGCTGTCCCCTGAGGAGCGACCATCTTGTCTCCCTGAAGCGTCGCCTTACCAATCATGTTCACGCCCTTCCAGTAATATGCGTCGGCGCGGTTCGGATCAGACGCAATCACCTTATCGAAGGCGGCCAGGGCATCATCAACCTTGCCCGCGTTCGTCAGGACGGCGCCCGTGTTGAAGTAATACTGAGCTGCGTTGGTAGGATCGGCCTGGGCCGCCAGTTCGTAAGTCTTCACCGAATCATCCACCTTGTTTGACTTGGCGTAGGCCTCGGCAAGGTTGTTATAGTACGCGGCCAGGTTCTTGCCGGCGCTCGGGTCCTTGTCGTTCGTTGCGCCCTTCTTGAGTTCGATGGCTTTCTGATAAGACTCGATCGCGGATCCGAAGCGCTTCTGCTTTTCGGCAGAATCGGTCTGCTTCGCTGCTGAAAGCCGGTAGTAATCCCCTAATTTGAACCACACCAGATCACGCGAAGGATCCACCTGATTTGCTTCGGTGAGGCTGGCGATCGCCGTATCGAAGTCACCAGCATCCGCTGCGGTCTTTGCGGCGTTCAGCTTTTCGTTCAGCGATTTTACGGTGGTGGATTCCTTTTGCTGCTTGGCCTGTTGCTCCTGCATCTGCTTCAACTGCTCAGGGGAGAGTCCTTGGCCCTTGGCGGCGCTCTCCTGCTCTTTCTTCAGGTCGATGTCCTGAACGTTCTCATCGAGCTGAATCTGATAGCCGTTGATGTGATACAGCTCCTTGTTCGCCTTTTGATCGTCCGGGGTCTTGAAGAGCGTTACCTTGTACTTCCCGGGCGTTAGTCCCAGGGAGAAGTATTCGCCCTTGCCATTCGTCTTGAGGGAATACTTCTGGCCGTTGTCCATATTTTCAAAGATGACAACCGCCCCTGCGATTGGTTTTCCTTCTGCATCTCTGCAGGTTCCCTTCACCGTTCCGGATGCTTGGGCGAAGGCAGGCGGAACACACAGCCCGATCGCCAATAGGATGAACACCATGATTGCGAAATGCTTCTTCATTTTGCCTCCAGGCAAAAGACATTCGAGCAAATACGGCTCGTGCATCTGACAGCGATACTTCCCTTCAGTACAAACCCGTTCTCATCAATTCTGTTGCGCTGCATAAGGTATCGGATCAGTCACACCTGCAGCCTCGAACGCTCGCAGGCGAAGTGCGCAACTGTCGCAGATTCCGCAAGCGCGATCCTCGCGGCTGTAGCATGACCACGTTAAATCCAAGGGTGCCCCCAATTCAAGGCCAAGCCGGATGATCTCCGTCTTGTGCATTGCGATCAGCGGCGTGACAATCCGGATGCGCCCATCCTTGGTGCCCGCTTTCACAACCTCATTGAACGCTTCGTAGTAGGCAGGCCGGCAGTCAGGATAGCCCGAACTGTCTGGTTCGACCGCACCAATGTACACCTGCTCGGCGCCCAGCACCTCCGCCCAGCTCACGGCGACGGCCAGAAAGTGGGCGTTCCGAAACGGGACGTATGTTACCGGGACATCCTTGCCCACCATCTCAGAGTGCGGCACGTCGATCGAGCTATCCGTAAGCGCGGATCCTCCAATGGCTCGCAGCGCCTCATTTCGAATCATCAACCGGTCGTGGATCTTCAGGCGCTGGCAGATGGCGAGATACGATTGCCGTTCCCGCTCTTCGGTGCGCTGCCCATAGCTGATGTGGACGGCAGCCGCCTCGTGGTCGCGAGCCGCGAGGGCGGCGCATACACACGAGTCCATCCCACCACTGAGCAGGACGACAGCCCGCGATTTGGTCGAAACCGACATTGCTATACGCCCTTGACCGCGGGATCCCAGATGAACTTGTGCAATTGGAGGCCGAGTCTGGCGGGAACGTTGTCGGCAATCATCCACTCGGCAAGCTTTTGCGGGTCGAGCAAGCAATGAGAGCTGTCCCGAGCCCCTGTGGCGCCCTTGTCAAATGCGGGTGAAAAGAGAACGGCGTTCACTCGCCGGGCGAGTTTGTGGCGGTGGACGAAATCCACGGCGAAGTTGTAGTCATCCCGGCTACTCAAAACAAACTTCAGCTCATCGCGCGGAGTGAGAGCCTCCAGATTCTGCAGGCAGAACGTGCCCCCCTCACCTGAGTCCGGACACTTCACGTCGACGATCTTGATGACCTCGGCTGGGACTTCCTCTAACGGCCGTTCGCCGCTTGTCTCCAGCAGGACGGTGTAGTTCTCGCCGATGAGACTCTGCATGAAAGGCACGAGCTCCCGCTGCTGGAGCATTGGCTCACCGCCCGTAATTTCAACCAGGCCCCCGCCGTGGGACAGGTGGCGGACTTCCCTCAAAACATCTTCGGCACTCATCCGCCGGCCGCCTTGGAACGTATATTCGCTGTCGCACCACGTGCAGCGGAGGTTGCATCCTGTCAGCCGCACGAATATGCATGGCAGCCCAGCATGGGTCGACTCTCCCTGCAACGATTTGTAGATTTCAGTGATTTGCATGTGCGCACTAGCGGCCTGCTGCTTCAGTCGTTAAGGCCTGGATTTTGGATCAACGACGACGCAGGCGGTGCCAAGAGAGAATCTATTCGCTATATTTTGCCGTGGTCGTATCGGTTTCAAATACCGTTACGTCCTTTATTCGAACCCGGCCCTGGGTTCGGCTCTGCAGTCGGGTGTTCGACTCGTCGTAAAAGTATTTGGCAAGATTTTCCGCCGACGGATTGATCGCGGTGAACGGTTCGATCTCGTTGATCATTTGGTGATCGAGACGCTCAATGACGTGCCTCATCACTTCGCGCAGGTCTTTGAAATCAAGAAGCAGGCCCGCCTTATCCAATTCGGTTCCCGCCAGGGTCACGCGAATCTTGTAGTTGTGACCATGCGGATTTTCGCACTTGCCCTTGTAATTTCGCAGGTAGTGACCTGCCGCGAACGTATCTTCGACCGTAACTTCGAACATGCTCCCCCAAACGATGCGCACAACGCCAATGCGCTAAAAGTCCAACAAATATTGTACCGCTTGCGACCGGTTTTGACCGTGGCTTGACGGCCTTCCACAACGGAATGTAGTTTGCCTAAGCGGTTTTCTAATCGACGGAGAGGAAATGATACGACGAAGCCTTTTCTTTCTAATTCTGTGCACGGGATCTCTGACACATACCTGTTTCGCGCAGGGCCGGCCTGAAACGCCTGAGTTCGACCTAAAAGAGCATTACACCAAGTACGAATACCGGATCCCGATGCGGGACGGCGTGCGCCTGTTCACGGCTGTGTATGTCCCGAAGGACAGTTCACACGCGTATCCGTTCCTGATCGACCGCACCCCCTACAGCGTCGGACCCTACGGAGTCGATTTTTATCGACCGTTCCTTGGACCGGCTCCGGACTTCGATAAAGCAGGTTACATTTTCGTTTTTCAGGATGTCCGCGGCCGCTACATGTCGGAGGGAACATTCGTCGAAATGCGTCCGCACATCGATAACAAGAAATCGAAGCAGGATGTCGACGACAGCACGGACCTGTACGACACCATCGACTGGCTCCTTACGAATGTTCCAAACAATAACGGCAATGCCGGAATCTGGGGGATTTCCTATCCCGGTTTTTTCACCTCGGCGAGCATCATCGACTCGCATCCGGCGCTGAAGGCGGCATCGCCGCAGGCTCCCATGACCGATCTCTTCATGGGAGATGACGCGTATCACGGCGGCGCCTTCATGCTCGCCGCTAACTTTGGCTTCTACAGCCAGTTCAAGCCGCAAGAGAATCCGCAACTGCCTCCGAAGGGCTCCGTGCCGTTCGACTGGGGCACGAAAGATGGTTATCAGTTTTATCTGAACGCCGGACCGCTATCGAATCTGCGGAAATATCTCGAAGGCAAGAGCGCGCTCTGGGATGACCAGGTCAACCACGACACATACGACGACTACTGGAAGCCTCGGAATTTGGCTCCGCACATGAAGAATATTCATTGCGCAGTCCTCACCGTAGGCGGTTGGTTTGACGCGGAAGACCTTCAGGGTCCATTCTACGACTTTTCATTCGATCGGAAAGAACAATCCTGGAATCTTCAATGCGCTGGTGGTTGGCCCGTGGGTGCACGGTGGCTGGGGGAGGTATGACGGGGAGCACCTTGGCCGGGTCGAGTTTGGATCCAGCACCGGAGAGTTCTACCGGAAGAACATTCTCTTCCCGTTCTTTGAGCAATATCTGAAAGGCAACAGCGATGCGAAGCTGCCGAAAGCATACGTATTCGAAACCGGGACCAATGTCTGGCGGCGCTACACTGCATGGCCCCCGGAAAACGTCGAGAAGAAGACCTTGTACTTTCAATCGAACGGAGATCTCTCATTTGAATCGCCGGCAGCCGAGGGACAAGCGTTCGATGAATACATCAGCGATCCTGCAAAGCCGGTGCCGTTCGTCAGCTATGCCGGCCTGAACGTGCCGCAGGAATACATGGTGTCAGATCAGCGCTTTGCTGACAGCAGGACTGACGTCCTGATGTTTCAGACATCAGTGCTGCAGGAAGACATCACCATCGCGGGACCGATATCTCCGAAGCTCTTCGTTTCGACCAGCGGTACAGATTCTGATTGGGACGTGAAGTTGATCGACGTGTATCCCGCGGACTATCCGGACAGTAAACAGGATGCGCCTCGACCTGATGACCGGGACAAGCCTCGAAAAGACGTGCCGGCCCCGCCTTTTAATATCGGTGGATACCAGCAACTGGTGCGTGGGGAGCCATTTCGTGGAAAATTCCGCCACAGCTTTGAAAAGCCCGAAGCCTTCACGCCCGGCAAAGTCGAGGAAATCAACTTCACGATGCAGGACATCAACCACACCTTCCGTCGCGGACACCGCATCATGGTCCAGGTCCAGAGCTCGTGGTTCCCTCTTACCGATCGCAATCCGCAGACATTCGTGAACATTCCTGATGCAAAGCCGACCGACTTCGTGAAGGCCACGGAACGCGTCTATCACAGCAAGCAGGAGCCGTCGGGAATTCAGGTGCAGGTAGTGCCACGGGGTGAGGCAGGCGAAGCGCAGAAGTAGATTTCGCCGGCTTCATTCGCCGGTCCATCGGATAGCCTGCCCCGCCGATTCGGTGGGGCAGACGAACCCATTCGCGTTTTACCCCGCTTCCGAGCTAGAATCTTCCAACCTCTCTGCGCTTTCGCTTTTGATCCCTGGGAATTCCATTCACACGAAGGGACATCGTTTATGAACGTCCTGCTACTCTCAATGCCCGATTCGTTCGAGCACATGCCTTCCTTGGCGATAAGGATGCCGAACGGCGGATTGACCTCGATTGCCGGGAACCTTGATCCTCATCATCGCGTCGCTGTGGCAGACCTCATTCTCGTACAAGGGCAGGTACGCGAGAGCGTCACGCGGTTGATGCAAGAGATTGATCCGGAGGTCGTCGGACTCTCGATCATGACGTTCCAGCGACGAACCGCTGGCCGCATCATCAAGATCGTGCGCGAACTCAAGCCCGAAGCGAAGATCGTCGTGGGCGGCTACGATCCGAGTCTGGCATCAGAGGCTTACGAAGCATTCGATATCGACTTCCTGGTTCGCGGCGAGGGAGAAGTCACCTTTCGCGAACTGATGCGTGCGATCGAGAAGGGCGGCCCCCTGGAAGCGATCGGCGGGCTTTCCTTTCGCAAGGGAGACGCGTGGATACATAACCCGGCGCGTGCCCCGCATCGACTAGAAGACAACGAGATCCGCCTTCCGAAGCGGGATTCGCGTGTGCTGAAAGGCTACACGATGCTGGGCCGGCAAGTGGACGTGATTGAGACGTCGCGTGGCTGTACCTACGATTGCAGTTTCTGCTCGATCATTGAGATGCGCGGCAGAAATTTTTTCACTTACTCCTTCGATCGCGTCATTGCCGACATCCGTGATGCCCGAGACCACGGCGCTCGCACCATCTTCCTGGTGGACGACAACATCATGTTGAACGTGCGCCGCTTCGAGGCTTTGTGCGAAGCGATCATCGCGGCCGGATTGCATGAGATCGATTACTTTGTGCAGGCGATGACCTCATCCATCGCCAATCACGGAGAAACACTGGCGCCACTGATGCGGCGGGCCGGCTTCCGCTACGTTTTCTTGGGAATCGAAAACATTCTCGAGGGTGACCTCGACTTCCTCAAGGCGTCGGCGAAAAACACTGCCCGCGATAACGGCAAAAACGCAGGCAACGCAACGCTGAAGGCGATCGACTACCTGCACCGCAATCAGATGTTCGTGGTGGGTGGATTGATTGTCGGCAATCCGGATGACACTCGCGAGTCGATCGAAGCCAATCTCGAATTCGCGCGCCGCTACGTCGACTGGCCGTACATTCAGCATCCCACGCCGTATCCGCGCACGCCGATGACGAAGGATTTCAGGGATCAAGGCTTGATCGAGAACGAACGACTCGAAGAGTATGACGGCACCACCGCCGTCGTCCGCACGAAGCACCTGTCGGCGGAAGAAGTGGAATATTTGTGCTGGAAGGCGGGGCGCTGGATGAAGACGAAACACATTCCTGCCGTTCTCCGCCACGACCCTTGGTTCGTTCTCTCCAATGCACACAAGATGCTTGCCCACAATTTTCGAGGAACCTCGATCCGCTCAGCCCTGAAGCTCGAAGACGACAGGAAATCATTCCAGCGCTACAAGGCGATCCGCAAGGCGGAGCACGATTACGTGTAGCGTTTTGCCAGACGTCACACTGAGAGACTGCGCGTCATTTCATTGCCCGATCCCGAAGAACTCTTCCACCACTCGAAAGTCCGTCGTCTTCTTGTAGTTAGGCAGGCTGTCGATGAAGACGCGGCCATAATGCTTTTTCAGGATGCGGTTATCCAGCAGAACCAACAATCCCCGATCATGCAAGGATCGAATCAGCCGCCCGAAGCCTTGCTTCAAAGTGATCACCGCAGCGGGCACCTGGTATTGGAAGAACGCATTTCCGCCTTCCGCATCGATCGCCTTGACCTTGGCCGCGACTACCGGGTCGCTCGGGACCGCGAAGGGTAGCCGGTCGATGATGACACAGCTCAATTGTTCTCCTTGCACATCGACGCCCTGCCAAAACGAAGAAGTCGCAAATAACACGGCGTTGGGTGTGAGGCGAAACTCTTCGAGCAAAGCAGTCTTCGGCGCATCACCCTGCCGCAGTACAGGGAACTCGATCTCTCCCAAAAGGCGCTGGTAAACATCGTTCATCTGCGCATAACTGGTGAACAGAACGAAAGCGCGGCCGCGAGTGATCTCCAGCAGCTTGCGAATCCGATCCGCTGCCTTCGCTGTGAATTGCGGCGTCCGCGGATCCGGAAGATCTGGCGGAACATATAGCAAGGCTTGGCTCTCGTAGTCGAAATGCGATGGCAGGACCGACTCACGCGCGTGCTCGACTCCCAATCGCTGGCGGATATATTCAAAGCCGCCCCCGACGGCGAGAGTGGCCGACGTCAAGACTGCGCACTCGAGCTTCGACCAGAGACACTCGCGCAGGATCGGTCCGACATCGATCGGGGTAGCCTGAAGGAAGGTGTACCGGCTGCGGGAAAGAACGTCCGAGGGCGAACCGTGTCGACCGTTTTGCCCTCGAGAGTTATCTCGAGCTCCGCCACGTCCACCGCGGCGCTCGATCCAAAACACGGTGTTGGTATCGTCGGATTCCATGGCGAAGCCCAGTTGAACCTGTATCTCCTGCGCGCGGCGAACGAAGTTGAACACCTCTTCCGGCTTCTGCGGCAAGGCATCCAGTTCTCCAGCCAATCGCGTCAGGCATTGATTCAACACGGAGTATTCGTCGCCGTTCTCTTCGAGAAATTCGCGCCGTGACTCGAACGCGAAGCGTCCATCACCGGCGGGCAGAAGCGAGAAAAACAATTGAGCGCGATCCCGCAAGCTGCCGACCGCCCCCGAGAGCGAGGCGGATAACATCCGATGGTGCTGCATGGAATTCTCGACATCTCGCGCGAGTTCGTCGACCCGCAAATTGCTGACCGAAATCCCGAAATAATTTCCGGCTACGTCTTCCAGTTCGTGCGCTTCATCAAACACCACCGCCGCCGCTTCCGGCAGGATTCCGGCGTCGGGCGCGCCCTCGGCTTGTAGTTTGATGGCAAGGTCCGCGAAGAAGAGGTGATGGTTGACGATGATGATGTCGCTCTCCTTCGCCCGCCGTCGCATCTCGGTGATAAAGCACCGCTCCCATTCGCTGCATTTCTGCCCGGTACAGGTATCGGAGCGCGCATCGACCTTGTGCCAAAGCAAGCTGGCCTCCGGCAATTCGGCGAGTTCGGCACGGTCCCCGGTAGCGGTGTTTTTCTCCCATGCTGCGATAGCACGGTACTGCTCGATCTCTTCCAGTCCGCTGAGCACTGGCTGGTCGGTAAGGTCGTAGAGCTTCTTTCGGCAGAGATAATTGTTCCGCCCCTTCATGTAGCAGACGGAAAGCCTCGATCCCGAGGAGGCCTCCCCATATAGCGCCTGCTCCAAGAAAGGTATGTCTTTGTAAAAAAGCTGTTCCTGAAGATTTTTCGTTCCGGTCGAGATGATGACCCTCTTGCCCGAGCGGATCACCGGCACTAAATAAGCAAGGGTTTTTCCGGTGCCAGTACCGGCCTCGACGATCAGGTGCCGCTTTTCTTCCAGTGCTTGCTCGACCGCCTGAGCCATCTGCAGCTGTCCGCGCCGAAATTCGTAAGCCGGATGCGTTCTCGAGAGCAATCCTCCGGGCGCAAAGAACTGGTACAAGGATCCCTCTTTGCCGTTCGGAACCGAACTGGTCGTGGAGGCAGACGAGGCGGGATGGGGACCGGGAGTCACGGGAGTCTCTATAATAGCGATTCCGGGACTTTCGCATCGCGCGCCGCCGGTACTGGCGGACAACCGAGGGCGGCTCCCGCCACATCGGCAATCACTTTTGACGCAACCTACCTACAATTCGACGAGCACTCTTGAGACCACCGCAGCCGGCATTCCGACCATCGCCATCGTCGGACGCCCCAATGTCGGCAAGTCCACACTTTTCAATCGAATGGTTGGATCCCGCCGGGCCATAGTCGGCGACGAGCCCGGCATCACTCGCGACCGGCTTTATGGAGACACAGAGTGGGGCGGCCGCCGCTTGCGCATCGTCGACACGGGTGGAATTCTCCCGGAAGAGAAGGATCTGATCCCCTCGGAAATTTACCGGCAAGCCCGCGTCGCACTCGACGAGGCCGCCGCCATCGTGATGGTCGTGGATGGACGCGCGGAGCTCGCCGGTCCGGACCTCGAGCTCGTCCGCCTGCTCCGCAAGGTCAATCGTCCTCTCTTCCTCGCGGTAAACAAAGTTGATTCTGCGAAGCAATCCTCCCTGCTCGATGACTTTCATCGGTTGGGGATTCGGGAGATGTTTCCAATTTCTGCCGAGCACGGCCGAGGGATCGATGATCTGCTCGACCGGGTTATAGAAATTC
Organism: uncultured Acidobacteriota bacterium; assembly: GCA_963820895.1. Classification (GTDB taxonomy): domain Bacteria; phylum Acidobacteriota; class Terriglobia; order Terriglobales; family Acidobacteriaceae; genus Sulfotelmatobacter. Next base: position 1,585,066 of record CAWGBW010000002.1, on the reverse strand, counting down.
TGCCTCCACCTTCAGCCATCGACGAAATAGCGAGCACCGGGGAAACACCCGCAGACGACGCGGCGGATGAGTCCGACGAGAAGCCACCTCTGGAAGTCAAAGTTGCAATCATCGGTCATCCCAACGTCGGCAAATCAACGTTGCTTAACTGCCTGACTTCGTCGGATCGGGCGATTGTCTCGCCGATTCCCGGCACTACGCGCGATGCCGTCGATGAAGTAATCGAACACAACGGGCGCAAGTTTCGCTTCATCGATACGGCAGGAATCCGTCGCAAGGGCAAGACCCATCTGATGGCCGAGAAACTTTCGGTCGTCATGGCTCGCAAGCATCTGGAGGCCGCTGACATCGCACTCCTCGTCATCGATGCCACCGAAGGTGTGAGCCAGCTTGATGCAGCGATTGCTGGCTATGCCCATGAGAGCGGACGCTCGATCATCGTCGTCGTCAACAAGTGGGATCTGATGATCAGTGGCGCACAGAAGGCCGGCAGGCCGACCAAGGCTGACCGCATGCGCGAGACCAAGCGTCCGGGAGACCGCTCGGCCTATGAAGAACGCCTGCGCTATGAACTCAAGTTCTTGAGCTATGCGCCCATCGTTTTCGTTTCTGCGGAGACTGGCACGGGCACAGAAAAGATATTCCCGTTACTCGAAGAGGTCGCGAACGAGCGCCGCAAGCGGGTGACGACATCGCAAATGAACAAATTCCTCGAGCACGTGGACTTTGAGCGTGCATCGGTTCCCATGAACAGGCGCGTAAAGATTCTCTACATGACGCAGGCGTCGGTCGCCCCGCCAGCATTCGTTTTGTTCACCAATCGCAACGTCAAGCTTCACTTCGCATTTCAGCGCTTCCTGGAAAACCAGATCCGCGCTGCCTTTGGCTTCGTCGGAACCCCAATCTGGATCAAGAGCAAAGCGCGAAATACGTAGGAGTTACTTCGCCCGTCATGTTTCCGATAACGCAACATCGGCAATTCAAATTGGCCCTCTGGGCAGCGCGCGGTGTTGTCATCACGCTGCTTGCTTCGTCCTTGGGCCTCGCTCAGAACGCGAGCAGATCGTCCTCGGCAAAGCACAGCACGCATGCAGTTCCGACCGACAAAGCGACAATCGACCCGGGATCCATTGCGGATGGGGTCTACCGGAATAGTACGCTGCGACTCTCGTGCAAAATCCCAGCAGGTTGGGTACTGCGGACCGAGGAAATGAACGCTTCTGACGAGCCGTCGTCAGGCCCTAGTCCTGTCAGCAGGTCAGGATCACACTCTGAGGTGTTATTGGCAGCTTTCTCGCGACCGCCCGAGGCCCGGGGCGAAGACATCAACGGATCCATTCTGATTGCGGCCGAGCTTGCATCTTCGTATCCCGGACTGAAGGAGCCCATCCAATACCTTGGGCCGGTCACTGAGATTGCCAAGGCACAGGGATTCACTGCTGACGAAGAGCCGTACGAGATTGCAGTGGGAGCAAAAAACCTGGTGCGCGAAGACTTCCACAAAGATGTTGGCTCGCGAGTTCTTCGTCAATCCACACTCGCAATACTGGAGCACGGATACGCGATATCGATCACTGTAATTGGCGGGACCGAAGATGAAGTAGAAGGATTGATCGACGGATTTCAGTTCGGACCATCCCCGCGCCCTGCGCCGCCATCGAAGTAGTCCCCAACGTCTTCAACTCTATTGCACAGTCTCAGCGAACTCCTTCAACGCGATCTGGATCTGCGGCGGGTGGAGCAGCGTGTTGTGGATCAGGCAGTGATGCACGGCCCGCTCCACGCCGGATCGATGCTGTTCGCTTAAGTCCACCGGTGTTTCGATTTCGATTCGAAAGTTGTCGATGCGGGCAACCGCATCTTTTACCTTGTCCGCTGTGACTCGAACGCGCGTGCCTTCGCTAGACAGTCTGTACTTGCGGAGATATTGAGCGGCATAGAACGCGGCGCAAGATCCGAGCGAGGCCAGTAACAATTCCGGCGGAGTCATGCCTTCGTCAAATCCGCCGCCCTCCGGCGGTTGATCGCACGCAATGCTGTGCTGGCGCGCTTTGATCTCAAACTGCACCGCTCCTAGATGTTCGACAGTGATTTCCATAAAGCCCTCCTCAAACTCTTCGATTTGAGCTCTTAGCAGCGAAAGCGGCGTCGAGATGAGTTCGAACCATCTCCCTGGCGCGAAGCAACCGCGACTTCATGGCGGCGCGGGAAATTCTGAGCGCCCCCGCAACCTCGTCACCCGATTGCTCGTCGATATCACGCATCCGGTAGACCGCTCGATAGTGAGGCGGCAGCTCGGCCACTGCGTTATCCAGAAGCTCCTTCATCTCGCCGCGTGCCAGCAGTGTTTCCGGACTCGGCTCGTTCGCGGGAAGGTCTCTGCCCTCCTCATCAAGCGCCGACAGTTGGAGCAGAGGCAAAAGCGACTCCTGCTCTTTCATATGCCAGCAGACTCGCCTCGCAATTTGCGCCAGCCAGCCGCGGAACGCCGCGGAATCTCGCAGTTGATCCAGATGTCGATAGGCTTTCGTCAGAGCTTCGACCAGCACGTCCTCGGCATCTTCGCGGTTCCCGCAGACTCGCAGCATTTGCCGGTACACGGCATCTTTGTGCGCGCGAGTCAGTGCGTCAAAGTCGCACTCCGCCGATGGTGTTCGGAGATGCACTAAGGCGATTCTGTCATCATGCTCACGCTAAAGACTGTATTCAGGATCACTAAGTGTGTTTTGACGTCTCCGCTTTGGTAATCGGCACTTTGCACTGAGGTCTCGAATTCCACGGCATTCTTCCTAAGAGTTCCCCCATTGGACAGATATCCGTCAGCCCGGCAAACATCAGGCCGAGCCCAATCATTCCGCACAGGTAAAGCCAATGCGCGTTCTTGAACAAGGCGAGGATCGCACCCGCCAGCACAAATGAGCCTGCGCCGAAGCGTACCTGGCGCTCCAGAGACCATCGCGTTTTCACGTTTGCGATAAGCGGCAACCCGGTCTGCACCCAGGAATTCGTTCCGCCCTCAAGCACAGTGATGTCGCGCCGACATTGCTCAAGCAAGGCGGCCGTCATGCGCGCTCTCTTCCCCATCTGGCAGATCAGGAGGATCGCCGAATCGGAGCGCAGATCAGGGAGGCGGCTCTCGATCTGATCCATCGGAATGTTGACCGCGCCGGGAATGTGACCGGAGGCAAACTCCGAAGACGATCGGACGTCAACGAACTGGAATATCCCTGCAGGCCGCTCTTGCAAGGCGGTTACGGTAATGGAATGAATCACGCTGCCTCCTATTGAGGAAGAGCAGCTGATTTCTGGAAAGGATTCAGGGTTGATTCTGAACGGGCTTGATCAGTCCAAAGATTCCGGATGCAGGCTGAGATCTTTATCGCCGGCGGCCTTTTTCTCGGCATACTTCTTCATCCAGGCCTCCCAACTCTTGCCGGCGGCGGTGTCGCGGCCGGTGAAGGCAAGGGCTGCGATGTCGGAGTAAGGAATAGCTACTTTTTCGTTGGAGCTTTTCGGATACAAGCGAACCAGAGATTCCTTCAAATTCGGAGCCGAGCGGCGGTCGAAAAGATATCCTTCGATCTTTGATCCATCTTTGCGGGTAATGGTGATATCTCCGCGGTAGTCGAACGCCTTTTCGAGCGCCAGCCGGAGGTCTTCGTCGCTGGCGAGCGCCGGAATCCAGCCTTCTAACTTTTCGTGCTCTGTGCCGGGCGCAACTTCCAAGGCCTCAGGATTCGGCGACGCAACGTGAGGAGGCGTGCTTCCGAGCGAAGCGTGATCGATGTGTCCGGCTTCTTTGCCTGTCATGAATTTTCCAGCCGAAACGAAGGTCAGGACTTTTCTGACGTCAGGCGCGAGTTTCCTGTAATTCGGATGAACTTGATGTTGGCGCGATCTGGATCAGCGGGTTCACCGCCGCCTGCGGCTCATCCAGCATTCGAAGAGCTTGCTCGTCGTTGTAACTGGAAAATAGCGTCGCCTTCACGGTTGAGAGAAATCCCTCGAGCGAACTGAAGGTCGCGTTGACTGCCGACGCCTCGTAACCGCTGTGTACCATGCAATTTGCGCAAGCTGGATTCCCCGACTCGGTGCCGTAGTTGCTCCACTCCGTGGTCGCCAGAAGTTCGGCAAATGTTTCGGCGTAGCCGTCCTGTAACAGGTAGCAGGGCTTCTGCCAGCCAAAGACATTGAAGGTCGGCATGCCCCAGGGCGTGCATGGATACGTGCGTTTCCCCATCAGGAATTCGAGGAACAGCGGCGACAAGTTGAACTGCCAGCTCTTTTTACGATTCGACAAGATGGCCCGGAACATTCTGCGGGTGCGGGCACGTCCGAGGAAATGCTTCTGGTCGGGAGCTTTGTCGTACGAATAACCGGGCGAGAGCATCATGCCTTCGACGCCCAGGTCCATCATCTCGTCGAAAAACGCGCGAACCGACTTCGGATTTGCTCCGTCAAATAGCGTGGTATTTGTAGTGACGCGGAAACCGCGGCGCAGCGCTTCCTTAACAGCGTCAACCGCGATGTCGTAACCGCCTTCGCGGCAAACCGCCAGGTCATGCTCCTCGCGCTGTCCGTCAAGATGCACGCTGAAGGTCAGGTACTTGCTCGGCTTGAACAGATCGATTTTTTCCCTCAGCAGTAGCGCGTTCGTGCAAAGGTAGATGTATTTCTTGCGGGCAACCAAGCCTTCGACTATTTCGCCGATCTGGGGATGCATCAGCGGCTCGCCGCCGGGGATCGACACCATGGGCGCCCCGCATTCATCGACGGCGCGGAAGCATTCTTCCGGGCTGAGGTCCTTCTTCAGGATGTGGGCCGGGTATTGAATTTTTCCGCATCCTGCGCATGCCAGATTGCAGCGGAACAGCGGCTCCAACATAAGGACGAGCGGGTACTGCTTGCGCCCGGCTAGCTTTTGACGAAGCACATAGCTCGTCACGGTCCACATCTGTGAGACAGGTACTGGCATGAATACTAAGAACCCCTTGTAGCTATTATTTTAACAGGCTTCGAAGCCCTGGGTAACCCTGCCCAGACCCCGAAAAGGCACTCCGTCCCATCGATAACACGGCGCCTGCCTTGCTGGAATGCTGCAACCCCTTTTGGAATTCCCGCCTCTAAAGGTCGCACCCCTTCGCGTGAGTTCAGGGACGAAAGGACTCTTGTTCCAGCCCGCGAAACCCGATACGCTTATTTCCGGTCCCCCGTATGTATAGCCCGCACCCTAACTTGGCCGACGACGTGAACGGCAGCATCATCCAGTCGGAAATTGAGGGCGGCGTATTTTTGAATGATCTTCCGCCAGCCACCGTCCTTCAGATTCAAACCCTGCACCACTGTTACACCGCCGTACTGCTTGGCGGCAGTGAAGCGCTCATTTCCGGCCATCCAGAATTTTGCCCGGAACCGGTGCAGGTCGCCATTTCCGGATCCACATGGGGCGGCTCAATGCTTAAACTGCAATACGTCGGCCGTGGGATGCACCTCGAGTTTCGGCATCCTCAGTATCCGACTCCGATTATCACTTCGCCGATTCAAGAAATTCGGGATACGGCTTCATTGCCCATGCTCCAACTTGACGCCCGGCCTCAAGGCGCTCACTCCTAGCGCCGTCAATCGGAACTTCCGTTGACTTGATCCTCTCCAGGCACTACCATTCCCGCCAGCCATGCCCCTTGCCATTGGAACCCGAGAAGTCGCCCATGTGACCATCCTCGACGTCAGAGGACGCGTCGTCCTCGGCGATGAAATAGGCCAACTGCGGGACGCCGTCCGAGGTCTAATCGCCGAGGGAAAGAAAAAAATCATCCTGAACCTCGCCGATGTCGACTACATCGACAGTTCGGGAGTGGGCGAACTGGTAGGCTGCTACACAACGGTCCGGAATGCGGGAGGCGAACTAAAGCTCCTCAATCTAAGCCAGAAGGTCCACGACATCCTGCACGTGACCAAGCTCTACACCGTGTTTGATGTTCGCACGGACGAATTCACCGCGGTCAAGTCCTTCGATTACTTCTTCGCAAAGTAACTCGCCTTTCCAATGCTCGAAGGGCCCCGCGAACCGTTGTTGACACGCCTCAAAACGAGAGCGGATGGACTACTATTCGTCTATTCGTCCGGCGGGAAATTCATGGGCCACGGATTTTGTTTGCGCGGGAGTCGTGTCTCGTGGAACAACACAGCACAGAACGCGGCAAGCTTGAGGCTACGACTGCGCGCGAGTCTATCTGGACGACTACTGCTTCATTCCAGGGATGGACGTGTTCCCAGTGCGAATGGAACTACCCTCTTCCAGCCTTGCTAAGTGATCCCGAAGCTAAAACTGCTTACGATCGCCTGGCCACGTCAAACTTCCGTGCCCATAAGTGCTCGGAACATCATTCCCGGCTGAATAGCGCAACCGAGGAGACCTTTACCGTGCGCATCCGGAAACTGATTGCCCAAGGATTCAAGCCCAAGGACGCGGTCGATCTCATGCTGCAGGAGGCTGGCCTCGAATTCCGCAACCAGCCCCGCACCCTCGCCCAGGCAAAAACCGAGGCAGAGGACTTCCTGCGCCGCCTTCGAGCCGGCGTCATCTGACCTTCCGCTCGACTAGTTCTGGATCCCCATCTGCGTGAGGACGTACGCATAGTCGAAGGCAGATTCTTTCAGTCGATCGTAGCGGCCCGACGCTCCGCCGTGTCCCGCGGGACTGAGATTCGTCTTCAGAATCAGAATGTTGTGGTCGGTGCGCGTTGCCCGCATCTTGGCGACATACTTCGCGGGCTCCCAATACATAACCTGACTGTCGTTGAAAGAAGTCTTCACCAACATGTTGGGATACGCCTTCGCCTCGATGTTGTCATAAGGCGAGTAAGTGCTCATGTATTCGTATGCCGCCTTTTCTTTGGGATTTCCCCACTCTTCAAATTCGCCGACCGTTAGCGGAAGACTTTCGTCGAGCATCGTGTTCAGAACATCGACGAATGGAACTCCGACGATGGCGGCTTTGAAAAGGTCGGGGCGCAGGTTCAACACGGCCCCCATGAGCAGCCCGCCGGCGCTTCGTCCCTCAATGACAAGGCGATCTTTAGATCCGTAACCCCGCTTCAATAGATCTTCCGCGCAGGCTACGAAATCGGTGAACGTAGTTTTCTTGTTCATCATCCGGCCGGCATCATGCCATGCCTTTCCCATCTCGCCGCCGCCGCGGATGTGTGCGACAGCCGTCACGACGCCGCGATCCACCATGCTGAAAATGCTGGGGTTGAAGAACATGTCGATGGAGATTCCGTAAGAGCCGTAACCGTAGAGATAAAGCGAGCCGGTGCCATCCTGTTTAGCGCCCTTCAGACGCAGGACGGAAATCGGAACCTTCACGCCGTCGGAGGCCACCGCATAGATCTGCTCCACTTCATATTTCTTGGGATCGTATCCCCCGGGAACTTCCTTCTGCTTGAGCAGCGTCGAGGTTCCCTTCTCCATATCATAAGAGAACACTGATGGCGGCGTGATCGGAGACTGGTATCCATAGCGAAACTCTGTCGTGTCGTAGACGCGATTGATGTACGGATACGACGCGTAAGCTGGTTCAGGGAATGAGATTCGCTTCGACTGTCCATTACGAAGATCGATGACGCGAATCTGCGGCAGGCCACTTTCGCGCTCGTACACCACGCAGAAATTTTTGAAGAAATCGACGTCGTCAACCATGATACCGGCATTGTGCGCCATCACTTCGTGCCAGTTTTTGCTTCCCGGATCAGTCACCGGGACGTTCACCAGCCGGAAGTTTCGACCCGTGTCATTGACTCGAATATAAAACGAGTCTCCGTTGTGGTCGGGATAATATTCCACGCCCTGCTTCCGAGGTTCGAGGATCTTCCATTCCTCCGTCGGTTGTTTCGCGGGAATGTATCGAGCTTCCGTCGTGGTGTGGCTGCGTGAAACCAGGAAAACATAAGCATCGCTCCGCGTCTTGTAGGCTTCGATCGTGAAACGCTCGTCCGGTTCCTGATACACCAGGGCGTCAGGCCCCGGCGAGCCCGCAGTGTGCCGGTAGAGCTGATATTGCCGCTTGGATGTGGCATCCTCTTGGGTATAAAAAATCGTCTGATTGTCGTTCGCCCACACTACGGATCCAACTCGCTCCGCACGGTCGGCGAGAGTCTGTCCGGTTCGCAGGTCTTTCACCGCGAGATTGAACTGGCGGAACCCCGTGCTGTCGTAGCTGTACGCCAGGAAGTTACCGTCGGGGCTCACCGCGAATGCAGCAACCATCATGAAAGTCTGCCCTTTGGCGAGCTCGTTCACATCCAGAAGAATCTCTTCCGGCGCATCCATGCTGGCCTTCTTGCGACAGTGGACGACGTACTGCTTTCCTGCTTCGGTTCGCGTGTAATAAAAGAAGTCTCCTTCTCTATAGGGAACCTCGACGTCGGTTTCCTTGATGCGCCCTAGCATCTCGTCGTAGAGCTTCTTCTGCAGCGGCTCGGTCGGTTTCATGATCGAGTCCGTGAAGGCGTTCTCCTTTTCAAGATAAGCACGAACTTCAGGATTGGATTTGTCTCGGAGCCAGGCGTAGTTATCAACCATTTTGTGTCCGTTAGCCTCGGTGACGTGCGGGACTTTCTTTGCGATCGGAGGAGCGGGGGCGTTGTCGGCTGCAATCAGGATGACCACGGAAAGAAGCAGTAGGATGCTGAAAGATTTTCGGTGCAAGAGCATCTGATGCATAACTTCACCCCCGAGAATGCAAACTAGGATTGGAACGAGAAACAACTGTAGCCGAGCGGAGACGGTTCTGTAGCAAGGGAGAAAAGATACTCCGATTGGCGTGGTATGTGCAACGGCCGAGGCAGCGATCCCCCGACAACGCTGTCATGGGCGTAGGCACGAGAGCCAAGTTCAACCAAAAGACAGCAAATGTAGGGATGGACGCATTCGTCTGCCCCGAGCGAAGCGAATGTGCCAAGCCGACACCAGAAATAAGCCGGTAAACGCAAGCAAGATGTCAGAGGAAAGTGGGAAAGCGAAGCGATTCACCACCTTCAGCGAACGCGGAGAATGGGTCACCGAGAACACTAAAACCAGGTAGTCGCCGAGAGAAGCAGCAACCAAACGTCAGGAAGCCCGCAGCGCCTCCGGAACCGCATGCCGGCTCTCATACGCAGCGATCTCAGCATCATGCTGCAAGGTGAGGCCGATATCGTCGAGCCCGTTCAACAAGCAGTGACGAACGAATTCATCAATCGGAAACTTTGCGCGGAAGCCCTGATCGTCGCTCACCTCGCACTTCTCCAGGTCGATCGTCAGGGCGTAGTTGTCGATGTTCTTGGCGCGCTGCATGAGCGTCTCCACCTCATCGCTCCGAAGCGGGACGGCAAGGAATCCATTCTTCGTGCTGTTGTTGGCGAAGATATCCGCAAAGGATGAGGAGATCACAGCGCGAAATCCGAAATCCGCGAGAGCCCATACCGCGTGCTCGCGCGACGATCCGCATCCGAAATTCTTGCCCGCAACCAGCACGCTGGCGCCCTCGTAACGCGGCTCATGAAGCACGAAGTCCGGATTCTTTTTTCCGTCAGCCGCGAAGCGCCAGTCATAAAACACAAATTGTCCGAAGCCGGTCTTTTCAATCCGCTTCAAAAACTGCTTCGGAATGATCTGGTCTGTATCGACGTTAACCCGATCCAGCGGCACCACCAGTCCACGATGCACAGTAAAAGGTTTCATAATCCTTAACTATCAATCCTCAGTGAGCGAGATTCTGAGATGGACGTATCGCTTCAAAGCGACCTGAAGCAGCGCCGGCGCCTTGATCCCGGCCCGGCCACTTACTGATACTTCCAGTTCCGAATATCGGTAAAATGCCCCTCGATTGCCGCAGCAGCCGCCATCATCGGGCTGACCAGGTGCGTTCGTCCTCCGCGTCCCTGCCGACCTTCAAAATTCCGATTGCTCGTCGAAGCGCATCGCTCCCCCGGCTTCAAGATATCCGGATTCATCCCCAAACACATCGAGCATCCCGACTCTCTCCACTCGAATCCTGCATCCTGAAAGATGCGGTGCAGCCCTTCCTGTTCGGCCGCCCGCTTCACCGTTTGCGATCCCGGCACCACCATCGCGCGGACATTCGAACTCACATGATGTCCCTTGGCCACGCGCGCAGCGGACCGCAAATCCTCGATCCTCGAGTTCGTACACGAACCGATGAACACGCGGTCGACGCCGATGTCTTCGATCTTCCGTCCCGGCTCGAGCGCCATATATTCCATAGCCAACTCAGCCGCCCGGCGATCCGATTCTTCCAATCCTCGTACCTCGGGAACGCGGCCCGTCACCGGAGCAACCATCCCCGGATTCGTTCCCCACGTTACAAATGGACAAAGCTGCGCTCCATCGATCTCCACCACTTTGTCGAAAGTTGCATTCTCATCAGTCGGCAGGCTCCGCCATCGTTCCAGGGCACGATTCCACTCATCGCCGACCGGAGCGAAGCGCCGGCCCGCGACGTAAGCAATCGTCGTCTCGTCTGGCGCCACCATACCGGCGCGAGCACCGGCCTCGATGCTCATATTGCAAAGCGTCATCCGGCCTTCCATGGAAAGCGCCCTCACGGCGGGACCCGCGTACTCAATGACGTATCCCGTTGCACCATCGGTACCGATCTGTCCGATGATTCCGAGCGCGAGATCCTTCGCCGTCACGCCATCGGCAAGCCGTCCGTGAACGTCGATCTTCATCGTCTTCGGCTTCTGCTGCGCCAGGCACTGCGTCGAGAGGACGTGCTCGACCTCCGAGGTGCCGATCCCGAATGCCAGCGCACCAAAAGCGCCATGCGTGCTCGTGTGGCTGTCGCCGCACACAATCGTCATTCCCGGCTGGGTGATCCCAAGTTCCGGGCCGATCACATGCACGATGCCTTGGTCGGGCGAATCCATGTCAAACAGGCGGACACCAAAGTCCTTGCAGTTCTGTTGCAGGGCCGAGATCTGGCGCGCGGCAATCAGGTCCGTGATCGGCGTGCCTCGGGGCTCCGTAGGAATGTTGTGATCGACGGTGGCGATCGTCCGGAAAGGTTGGCGTACTTTGCGGCCAGCGGCGCGAAGTCCATCAAACGCTTGCGGGGACGTAACTTCATGCACCAGGTGCATGTCGATGTAAATGATGGTCGACCGTCCAGCGGACTGTGCCACCACATGCGAGTCCCAAATTTTCTCGAATAGAGTTCGTGCAGCCATAAGTCTTTGGTTGATGCCGATGAAACCGTATGCAGTTAGTTTTTCACAGCCAATCGAACTCAGCAAGCTTACGGAACCCTGGGAACGCATCCTCTCGGAATATCTGTCCCGCGGAATTATTTTCGAGCTTGACACAAAAACTACATGTGTAGTAGTAATGCATACACCAATAGGAGATGCACCTGTGCCCGAACCCAAGCTAGCCAAGCTGGAACTAAAAATCATGGAAATCCTCTGGACCGACGGCCAAGCTTCCATTCGCGAGATTCAGGAGGCCTTTCCCGAGAACGACCGTCCGGCCTATACGACGGTCCAGACCACGGTGTACCGGCTAGAGGCCAAAAAGGCGGTCCGCCGTGTGAAGAAAGTCGGAAACTTCCACATCTTCGAGGCCTCAGTCTCGCGCTCCGCGGCCCAGCGCCGGCTGATTGACGAACTGCTTGCCTTGTTCGGAGGCCGATCGCAACCTGTCATGGCACACCTGATCGAGTCCGGCAAACTCACGCTGGCTGACGTGAAGGAAGCCGGGAAGACGCTTCGCAAGTTAGAGCGAAAGGACGGCTCGCAATGACTCCGAATACCCTGTCGGCGCTCTGGACAAATGTCGCTCCCTCACTGGCGGACCATCTGTGGCAGTCGACACTCTTTGCTGCCGCTGCGGGCCTGCTAACCCTGACGTTGCGCAAGAATCACGCGCGCGCACGCTACGCCCTTTGGCTGGCCGCATCGATCAAATTCCTCGTCCCGTTCTCGTGGCTGGTTGCACTTGGGCACCGTTTGTCCTGGCTGCGGACGCCAGCGCCGGCAGTTTCCAGTCTGTACATAACAGTCGAGCAGTTCAGCCAACCGTTCACGCCGCATGGAGGTTCTGCCTTCCTATCGGCGCCAGCCGTCACTCTGAGTTTCACCCAATGGATCCCCACGCTGCTGCTCGCCGCCTGGTTCTCGGGCTTCGTGGCTGTGATTCTTCTCTGGTGCCTTCGCTGGCGCCAGATCTCCAGGGACCTCCGGGCTGCAATTCCAGTGATCGAAGGACGTGAAGTCGATGCTCTGCGCCGTGCGCAGCAAGTCACGGGATTGCGAAAGAACGTGGCGCTTCTCCTGTCTCCCGCAAGGCTCGAACCCGGCATCTTCGGCCTGTCCCGGCCCGTGTTGGTCTGGCCTGAAGGCATTTCCCAGCATCTCGAGAACGCGCACATGGAGGCCATACTCGCCCACGAACTCTGGCATGTGCGCCGTCGCGACAATCTCGCAGCCGTCGTCCACATGGCGGTGCAGGCCACCTTCTGGTTTCATCCGCTCGTCTGGTGGTTGGGCGCGCGTCTGGTGGATGAGCGCGAACGGGCATGCGACGAACAAGTCGTCGAACTCGGCAGCGAACGGCAGGTCTACGCCGAAAGCATTTTGAAGGTCTGCGAATTCTGTGTGGGGTCGCCGCTGGCTTGCGTTTCCGGAGTCACGGGGGCCGATCTCAAGAAAAGGATGGTCCATATCATGTCGCACCATGTTGTCCGCAAATTGGATTTCAGCAGAAAACTTCTTCTGTCTGCCGTTGCGGTGCTTGCCATCGCAGCACCGGTTGTAGTCGGTTTGGCAAAAGCAACTCCCGGATTGGCGGAGTCGAGCGCCGTTAGCACGCCTGCGCGTGCGAGTGCACTTGAGTCGGTTTCAATCAAGCCGAGTGCGATCGCCGATGTTAACCGGTCGAACCACAAAGTCCTGAGGATCAAGATGATGCATTCGCCCGACGGCTTCGTCGCGGAAAACATTACCCTGAAGGCTCTGATCCAGGAAGCCTACGGCGTCCAGCCCAACCAGATTATCGGCGGTCCTGAGTGGCTCGACACTGCGACCTACGACATCAATGCAAAAGTAGACAAGAGCGAGATGGAAAAGATCAGCCCCAAACAGCGCATCGCCGAGAGCCAGCGCCTGTTGCAGGCTGTGTTGGCAGATCGCACCGGGCTCGCGCTTCATAGTGAGACGAAGGTGTTGCCAGGCTACACCTTGCTGGTCGACGAAAGCGGATCGAAACTGCAACTGTCAAAGGATCAGGACGAACCAAAAGAGCAAGTCGACACTCATCCCGCCGAAGGGGGAATGGAAGCTCGTCGAGTCATGGAAGGTCATCAAATGATGATGAAATTACGAGACGATCGGGTCGTCGCTTTGTCGGCGGGAGGAATTACGTCCGATGAATTCGCCAGTCTCCTTTCCCATCACCTCGGCATCGCTGTGACCAACCAGACCGGTCTCAAGGGAAACTACGAATTCAATCTGCAATGGACGGATCCAAATCTTGAAGTGAAAGACTTCGATGCCAACGCAACCGACGCCGCCAAGGCTCCTGAGTCTCTGGTCAACGCCATCCACGATCAGCTTGGCCTGAAGTTGGTCCCCCAACAACGCCCCATGCAACTCCTCGTAATCGACAGTATCGAGAAACCCTCTCAGGACTGATATCTCGAGTCTTCACGTCTCGTTTCGCAGCGAGAAGTGAAGACTCTTTTCCACAATAGGGTTGTGACATCTGCCCTTGACCCGCCGATTGAGGAAGGACATCATTGTCAAGGCGGTGGCGGCATAGAGCACGAACTCCGGCAGTGGGCTAACCGCTTTGTTTTAAGGATTTTGCCCCTAAGTCCTAGGCGCTAAAGATTTTGCCAACACACTTTGTGAACCCGCGCTGCGCAAGGTTTTGCCAGAGGTAAGGGGGGAGGGTATCCCGCCAAGCCTCACGATTCCCGAACGGCACCAAAACAATTCTCAATAATCTGCCGAATTCCTGGAACAATTTTCAGCAGTTTTCCACACATCGATTGCGTTGGCGCAAGCGCGGCCAAGAACGAAGAGCAACGAAGTTCTTCGTGATCCTTAGTGTCCTTTGTGGTAATCGCTTTGGGTTTTATTTCGGACGCGTAATCGCGTGGTAATCGCTTTGGCTTTTATTTCGGACGAGTAATCGCGCCCTGCGATGCGGACGAAACCAGCGCAGCGTACTTCGCAAACACTCCTGTCGGATAACGTGGCTCCAAAGCCTTCCATTGCGCCATTCGCTGCCGCAACACGTCATCGCTGATTTCCACTTCGAGTACTTGCTTCTTCACATCGAATCGGATGATGTCTCCGTCGTGAACGCCGGCGATCGGACCGCCCAGCGCTGCCTCCGGAGAAACGTGTCCCGCCATCAGGCCGCGAGTGGCGCCGCTGAATCGTCCATCGGTCAGCAAAGCCACGGAACCGCCCAGCCCTTCGCCGACGATCGCCGCCGTCACTCCCAGCATCTCGCGCATCCCAGGACCTCCCTTCGGTCCTTCGTTGCGAATGACAACCACGTCTCCTGCTTTGATTTTCTTCGCCGTAACCGCGGACATCGCGTCTTCTTCGGATTCGAAAACGCGTGCCGGACCGCGATGCTCCAGCCGCTCATGCCCGCTGATCTTGGCCACGCAACCTTCGGGCGCAAGATTTCCTTTGAGAATTACGAGCCCGCCCGTCGTTTTCAGAGGCTTTGCCAGCGGAACAATCACTTCCTGTCCCGGAGTTTCGACCGCGCTCTCAGCCTCCGCCGAGATCGTCTGTCCGGTCACGGTATCTGCGGAACCGTGAAGATATTTGCCGCCCATCAAGCGCTTCGCCAGCAAACGGATACCGCCCGCGCGGTGCATGTCCGCCGCAACGAATCTGCCGGAAGGCTTCAAGTCGGTCAGCAGCGGAGTTCGTTCGCTGATCGTCTGGAAGTCATCGATTTCCAGTGCAACTCCCGCTTCGCGCGCGATTGCCAGCAGATGCAATACAGCATTGGTCGATCCTCCAGTAGCTGCCACCGACGCGATCGCATTCTCAAACGCCTCTCGCGTAAGAATGTCCCTCGGCCTCAGTCCCTTCTGCAGCACGTTCATCACAACCTTGCCGCAGTCGAACGAGATATGATCTTTCTGCGGATCCATCGCCGGAACGCTGTTGAATCCCATCGGCGACAGGCCAATCATCTCCATGACAGTCGACATCGTGTTCGCCGTATATTGTCCACCGCATGCGCCTGCCCCCGGACACGCGACATCTTCTAGCTCCTTCAATTCCGTATCGCTCATTTTGCCCGCGACATTGGCGCCAATCGCCTCGTACACATCCTGAATCGTGACGTCCTTGCCTCGATAACTTCCGGGAGCGATCGTCCCGCCATACAACACCATGCCCGGAAGATTCAGGCGAGCCAGAGCCATCGCCGCCGCGGGAATCGTCTTGTCGCAGCCCACCACACAGACCACCGCGTCGAACATCTGTCCGCGGCACACCAGTTCGATCGAGTCGGCAATCAATTCGCGGCTCACCAGCGACGCTCGCATCCCCTCGGTGCCCATCGTCTCGCCATCTGAGATTGCGATGGTGTTGAACTCCATCGGAGTGCCGCCTGCAGCGCGAATACCTTCCTTCACCTTGGCCGACAAACGGCGCAGATGAAAGTTGCACGGCATGGTTTCGATCCAGGTGTTGGCGACCCCGATCAGCGGCCGGTTGAGATCGGCATCCGTAAATCCGATTGCTTTGAACATCGACCGCGCGCCCGCGCGGTCGCGACCTTCGGTGATTCCGCGACTGATGTGTTTGAGATCCATGGCTGAAGATTGCGCTCCGGAAAAAGATAATTTCTGATGGAAGCTAGAAGCATAAACCACAACAGACACGAAGCGACACGAAGGAATCCACGTTTTACCTCGTGGACCTTCGTGCCCTTCGTGGTAAATGCTTTTCGAAGAAACAAAAACGGGGAACCCGTCTGCAGGGGGTTCCCCAGTCGCATGACGCTGCCCAGAAGCCGTCATGCTTGCCCAACTGCTCTAATCCTGGCTTTATGCGCGTGCGGCAGCTCGCGCTTCCTCGATCGCCACGCCTGCCGGAGGGTGCGCCGCCGTCCATGCCTGCGCATGCCCGGTGCCCACGTGAATCACGTCGGCAATCGAATACCACTCGCGATATAGCTGTCCGACCTGCTTCTGATTCACGTCGAGCAGCAATGTGACCTGGTGATCATTCTCAGCAGGCTGAGCGTGAACCGCGGGTATATCAAGTGCGCGTCGCGAAGCCGCATTCAGGATGCGCATCAGTGTTCCCTGCGTATTTCGATATCGAATCTGAAATTGCATGATGTCCCCTATTTGACCCAATTTGTCGTCGCGCCGGTATCCGCAGCCATCCTGGCCGCGCCTTACTGAGTAGGTTCTTCTTCCAGCAGCATCTCGGACAGCGCCGCTCCCGCAGGCACCATCGGAAAAACGTTAGCCTCCGGAGCGCAATCGAATACCAGCAACTCAGGCTCCGCCGATCGCAGGAAGCGATCGATGGTATCGCCCGTCTCCTGTGACACCGGAAACTCCCGCATCGCGTCTTCCTTCAACTTGAAGCTGTGAATCTTGTATGCCTTCGCAATGTCCACGAAGTCGGGATTGTCACTCAGATCCGTTTCGGCATAGTTGCGCTCGTAGAAGAGCTGCTGCCATTGCCGCACCATCCCGAGATACTTGTTGTCGATGATCACCATCTTCACCGGAAGCCCGAGACGATGCACCGTCGCAAGTTCCTGGATGTTCATCTGAAATCCGCCATCGCCCGACACGCAGAGCACGCACGTTCCCGGCTTCGCCAGTTGCACGCCGACCGCCGCCGGCAGAGCGAATCCCATCGATCCCAGTCCGCCCGAAGTAATAAATCCTCGCGGTGACGAAGAACGATATCGCTGTGCGGCCCACATCTGGTGCTGCCCTACATCCGTGAGCACAACGCTGTCTTCGGGCAGCCGGCTGAAAAGTTCGTCGAGAAAACGGATCGTTGGCTGAGCCAGCCCGCGCGGATCCAATTCCGCTCGTTCCGGTCCGCAAGCCACCGCACGCCACGCGCTGAAGTCAGGAAGCTTGTGACGTCGCAGCTCCGCATGGAACGCCGGGATCGTATCGGCGAGATCGCCGATCACCGGCAACTCACAGGCACGAACGCGATCAAGCTGCGCGGGATCAATTTCAAAGTGGACAATCTTGGCGTAAGGCGCGAAGCGCGACGGATCTCCCGTGACCCGGTCATCAAGTCGTGCTCCAAATACCAGCAGCAGATCGGTTTCATGCAACGCTGTATTCGCCGCTCGCGTCCCGTGCATTCCCACCATCCCAAGGTAATACGGCGCCTCCGGTACAACCGCGCCCAGACCGTGAACCGTGGCGAACGTCGGGATATTGAGATGATCGAGCAGGCTTCGCAGCTCGGGAATCGCTTCCGAGAGCTTTGCGCCCGCTCCAACCAATGCGACCGGTTTCGACGATTGCTGAAGCATTGCCACGATCGTATCGGTGAACCCGCCCTCAGCCTTGGCTTCCGCCGGCCGGGCGTGCGGCGTGAACTTTACGGGACCGCTGAATTCCTTCTTTGCCTTCAGCATGTCCGTAGGGATATCGATGACAACCGGCCCCGGACGTCCACTGCGCGCCCAATGAAAGCCTTCGGCGATGGCCTCGGGAATCTCGTCGATCGTGCGGACCAGCCGGCTCCATTTCGTGAGCGAGAGCGTCACGCCGAAAACATCGGTCTCCTGAAAAGCGTCGGTACCAATCAACGCGCTCCGTACCTGGCCGGTGATGCACACCAGCGGGACGGAATCCATCTTCGCGTCGGCAATGCCGGTCACCAGGTTGGTTGCACCCGGACCGCTGGTCGCCATCGCAACGCCAACTTTGCCCGTCACGCGCGCGTAACCTTCCGCTGCGAAGACCGCGCCCTGCTCATGCCGAGTCAGGACGTGGCGCACTCCGCTTCCGTCAAGCGCGTCGTACAAAGGCATAATCGCGCCGCCCGGGTAACCGAAGACAAGATCTACCCCTTCGGCCCGCAGGCACTTCAGGACGATGTCGGCTCCCTTAAGCATTCACCACCTGTTTTGCGGGCGCCGGAGGTGCAGAGGGCTTCTTTCCCTCCTTCGGCAGCCAGCTCATCATGCTGCGCAGTTGTGCGCCCACGATCTCGATCGGATGTTGTTTCTCTTTTTCGCGCAGTACGTTGAAGTTCGGACAGCCCGCCTTGTTTTCAGCGATCCACTCTTGCGCGAACTTGCCCGACTGAATGTCAGCCAGGGTCTTCTTCATGGCCTGTCGCGTCGGGTCGCCGACAACCTGCTCACCCCGAGTCAGATCTCCGTACTCAGCAGTGTTCGAAATGGAATAGCGCATGCGTGCTAGTCCGCCCTCATAAATGAGGTCGACGATCAGCTTCACTTCGTGGAGGCACTCGAAATAGGCGATCTCTGGCGCGTATCCCGCTTCGACCAGAGTTTCGAATCCCTTTTTGATCAGCGACGTCAGTCCTCCACACAGAACGGCCTGTTCGCCAAACAGATCGCTCTCGGTTTCTTCCTTGAAGGTCGTCTGCAGGACGCCAGCGCGGGTCGAGCCGATGCCATGCGCATACGAGAGTCCGAGTTCGTGTGCCCGGCCGCTCGCATCCTGCTGGATCGCCAGCAATGCCGGAACGCCGCGACCTTCGGTGTAGACCCGGCGAACCAGATGCCCGGGACTCTTGGGAGCGATCATCACCACATCGACGTCGTTGGGCGGAACGATTGTTTTGAAGTGAATGCTGAAGCCATGCGAAACGCCGAGAACTTTTCCGGGATGCAAATAGGGTTTGATCGACTTCTCATACAGCTCGCCCTGAGTCTCGTCGGGCGTAAGGATGTGAATCCAGTCGGCGCGTTTTGCCGCCTCGTCTGGGGCCACAACAACCATGCCATCGGCGCGTGCCTGCTGGGCGCTCGGTCGATCAGGGTCGAGACCGACAATTACCTTATAACCGCTATCGCGGAGATTCTGGGCCTGGGCGTGCCCTTGGCTGCCATAGCCAAGGATTGCGATCGTCTTGTCTTTCAATGCCTCGGGACGAGCGTCGCGTTCATAAAAAATTTTAACCACCGGTGTGCTCCTTGCTTTGTCGAACAAGGCGAAACTGGCCTTGCGCACTGGGAATGGGACTCGATCCGGACCTGTAGCAGGGGAAGAACGAGGCCTTGCAGCATACCGACCGGTCGGTCGGTTATCTGAAGATGCTACCCGTCTGAAATCCAACTGTCAAGACCGAAGTCTGGTGCCATGGCCGCCCCTACCTCGTGCAATTTAGTGTATCAAGCACCCCAGACGGACTTGTTTGGCATTCAAGCGATAACTGTTTAACATGGCACGCGATGCCCAGAGAGACACTGGTGGATTCCCGGCAGGAAATCCTGCGGACGGCGGCGCGCCTGTTTCAGCAGCGCGGCTACGACGCCACTTCCATGAACGACGTAGCCGGGGCGCTGAAGCTGAGCAAGGGCGGCTTATACCACCATTTCCAGAGCAAAGACGAAATTCTCTTTGAGATCATGAACCACGCCATGGACCTCACGCAGGAACGCGTGGTGGATCCGGTCCGCGGCATCGCGAATCCCGAAGAACGTCTTCGCGCGTTGATCCGGCTGCACATTGAGGTCGTACTCAGTCCACGTGATCGCGAGATCACGGTGATGTTGCACGAAAACCATCCGCTGCCGCCTACGTTGAGACGCCGTATCAACACTCGCAAGAAGGAATACATCCACTTTGTCGAAAGCCTGATGGCCGAAGTCCAGCAAGGCCGCCAGGCGAAAGGATCGGTCACCGCACGCGCCGCAGCCTTCGCGCTGCTCGGCATGATCAACTGGATCTACCAGTGGTATAAACCGGAAGGCGACCTGCAAACGCACAACTTGATTCCTCAATTCACCGAGTTCGTCTTCGGAGGACTTTTCGCGTGAAAGCGGCGTTCGAAGAACTCGCACGAATCGATAAGCAGCGTGCCGAAAGCGGCAAGTTGTACCGCGAGTTCCTCCGCGTGCCTTCGATGAGCGCAGGACTTTATGTGCTGCCTGCGGGAGCGACCGATCCCCAGCGCCCGCACCACGAAGACGAGATGTATTACGTGGTCCGGGGCCGCGCCCGCTTTCGCGCCGCTGACGAGGACAAAATCGTCTCCGCCGGAACAGTCTTGTTTGTTGCCGCCGATGTTGAGCACAGGTTCTACGACGTGGAAGAGGAACTTGCGGTCGTTGTATTCTTCGCGCCAGCAGAGACCTGATTCGCCAGCATCCCGATCGATCATAGAAGCTGGCGTCTAGCCAGACTGCTTCGCTGAGGGCTTGGCCGACGGAATCCAATAAATCTCTTCCTTAACCGACGCCTTGTCGACGAATCCACGCCGCCTCAGAATCGCCTTGCTGTGCTCAATCATCTCCGGATGTCCGCACAGATAAGCGACCGTATTGCTCGCGTCCAATTCCCAATGATCGGCGTATTTGCGCAGGATGTCGTCGGCGCGCCCGATCTCACCCGACCAGTCTTCATGGTCCCACGGGCGGCTCACCGTCGGAATGTACTTGAACCACGGCAGTTGCTTATCGAACTCCGCCAGTTCGTCTCTGTATCCGAACTCCCACGGACGGCTCGCCCCATTCAGCAGGAAAAGTTGATGCGAGCCATCGAAGCGTCCCTCTTTCCACTCCTTCGAAAGAGTGCGCACGAAACTCACGAACGGAGCGACGCCTGTAACGGTCGAAATCAGAAGATGATTTTTTCGTCCGGTCTCCGTGTCAAGCATGAATTTTCCTTTAGGAGCCTTGCGCATCAGCAACTGATCGCCTGGCTGCAGCTTGTGCAGCAACGGCGTGAGCGCACCCTCGGGTACCAGTTCAAAGAAGAACTCCACTTCGTCTTCAGCCGGTGAGGAGGCGATCGAGTACGGGCGCTCGACGCGCTTGCCGTTCAGCTCGACCCCCAGCGTCGCGTACTGTCCTGGAACAAAGACGAATCTGACATCGCTGCGGACGCGGAACATCCAGAGGTCGGGCGCGAAATCTTCGCGCCGCGTGATTTGCACGCGGTAAAACCGCTCATCCAAATACGTGGGGCTGGTCCTCAACCGCGCGATGCGTTCGGTTAGCGATTCATCAGCGCTCACAATTGCAAGCCTCCGCTCCTACCTATTTGGATGTTCCCGACTGTAGCTGTGATTCGTGGTTATCCGTGACGCTGCCACACGGTGCTGCCGCATTTCGGTTGCGACATGCTAGCCGGAATCGCGGGGTTTCGGAAGAATAATCTGCGAAACGCAGAATGACGGTGACTCAAAAAGATCAGCGGGCCGGAGAAGCCTGTTCCACCGATAACTGCTCGAGCACGTTGCGCATCGTTCGCAGAACCTCTTCTGCAGCTGTCGCTTTCAGAATGAATTTCAGCATTCCGTCCGGGGTGAATTGCGCACCCTTCTGGCTGGACACGAAGCGCGCCAACTGCTCTGGATTCACCGCCGCACTCTGGCGGAATTTGAATGTGACCGAATCGCGCTTGCGCTCGATGGCATTGACGCCCACACGGATGCATACCAGCTTCAGCGATGCGTAATCGAGCAAGTTCCTCACGGCGGGCGGCGGAGGCCCGTAACGATCTTCGAGTTCCGCGGCGACGTCAGTGAGCTGCGATTCGGTTTCGACGCCCGCTACCCGCTTGTACATCCGCAGCCGCTGATTCTCCTCGGGAATGTAGTCCGCGGGAATGCGGATATTCAGCCCGAGGTTGAGCTGCGTCTCAGCTTCATCGGGAGCAGACTCGCCCTTCATCTCACGTACCGCCCGATCAAGCATCTGCGTATAAAGTTCGAAGCCAATGGCCTCGATGTGTCCGCTTTGCTCTCCGCCGAGCAGATTGCCGGCGCCTCGCAGTTCCAGATCCAGAGCGGCAATCTTGAATCCCGCGCCGAGATCGGAGAATTCCTTCAGCGCCGCAAGTCGCCGGCGAGCGATTGGCGTGAGCTCAATTTCTTTCGGAATCAGGAGGTACGAATAGGCCCGTCGGTTCGAGCGTCCAACGCGGCCACGCAGCTGGTACAGCTCGGAGAGCCCCAGCCTATCCGCCCGGTTGATCAGGATAGTGTTGCAGAGCGGAATGTCCAGTCCGTTCTCAATGATTGTGGTCGCGACCAGGATGTCGGCCTCATGATGCATGAACTTCAGCATCACTTTCTCCAGTTCGCCTTCCGACATCTGCCCATGTCCCACAATCACGCGCGCTTTCGGGATGAGTTCCTGCAGTTTGGCGGCAATCTCCCAAATACTATCGACACGGTTGTGTACGAAATAAATCTGGCCGCCTCGCTCCAGTTCCTGCTCAATCGCGGACTGAATCAGTTTGTCGTCCCAACTCGCGACCACCGTCTGAATCGCCATGCGATCCTTTGGCGGAGTTTCGATCACGCTCATATCGCGTAGTCCGACAAGCGACATGTGGAGCGTCCGTGGAATTGGCGTGGCTGACATTGTCAGCACGTCGACCTGTTTCCGCATCTGCTTGATGCGCTCCTTGTGGCGCACTCCGAAGCGTTGCTCTTCATCCACAATAAGCAGACCCAGGTCGGTGAACTTCAGGTCTTTCGACAGGATGCGGTGTGTCCCGATGAGAATGTCGATCTTCCCCGCTTCCAGCTTCTGCAAAATTTCTTTTTGCTGTTTGGGATTGCGGAAGCGGCTGATCATCTCGATCGTCACCGGGAACGGTCCGAAGCGCTGCTTGAAGGTCTCGTAGTGCTGGAACGCCAGAACCGTCGTTGGCGCAAGCACCGCCACCTGCTTGTTGTCGCTGACGGCCTTGAACGCCGCGCGCATGGCCACTTCCGTCTTGCCATACCCGACATCGCCGCAAAGCAGCCGATCCATCGGTTGCGTCGACTCCATATCGCGCATCACGTCGGAGATCGCCTGCGCCTGGTCTTCTGTTTCGTTGAACTCGAACGTATCTTCGAATTCGCGGACGAACTCGTTACCTACCGGGAACGAATGCCCCGTCGCCACTTTTCGCGCGGCATAGAGCTTGAGTAGCTCGTCCGCCATGTCTTTCATCGCCTTACGGACGCGAGCCTTCGTCTTCGCCCAGGCCTGTGTGCCGAGATGACTCAAGGCAGGCTTCGCGCCCTCGGACGAACGGTATTTCTGGATCAGGTCGAGACGCGTAAGGGGAACGTAGAGCCTCGCGCCCTCGGCATACTCGAGCAGCATGAACTCGGCGTTCCCGTCTCCCTGATTGATCTCCTTCAATCCTTGGTACTGCCCGATGCCGTGCTCGACGTGAACTACGTAGTCGCCCACTTGGAGATCGCGGAAGTCGGAGAGAAACGCGGATACCTTCGACTTCTGCCGCTGCGGCCGCGAGGCCACGGTGTCGGATTCATCGAACAGATCGCGCGCGCCGAAGATGGCGAGGTTCGCGTCGGGAAAGATAACGCCATCCGGCACGTAAGCCTTGGCCAACGTGGTGGTATGCACTTCGCCGGCGAAGTAGCTGGTCTCGTCGGCGTAGCTCTCGCCGCCGCGAGTGCGGCTGCCGAGTTTGAAGCTGACGTTGTATTCGGTGAAGATGTCGGCCAGGCGTTCGACCTCGCCCGTGTTCGGCACAGAGAACAGCACCTGCTTCCCGGAAGCAGTAAGCTTCTGGACCTCCTCCAGCATGGCGGGAACCGCGCCGTGGAAACGCGGCGTCGGCTGCGTCAGCACAGTGACCGACTCCGACTCGTCGCCACGCGCAATGCCGAGATGCTCCAGATTGGCGCCCGTAAGCGACGCCGTCTTCTGCCACCACCCATCAGGCGGCAGGTACAGATCAGTGGGACGAACGAGATTGCCCACTCCACTGCGCTCGTGAGCTTCTTCAACTCTCGTCCAGAATCGGTCGAACTCCGCCCGAAGTAAGTCCGGCTCGTCGAGAAGGACCGCCGCGTGTGGAAGGAGGTCGAACACCGTGCGATCCGCTCCGGCCACAGGCGCGTAAAACTCCCAACCGGGAAACACCGTCACTCCGCCCGAACGAATTGCGGCCTCGACGATCTCTTCGTTTCCGGTAATGCGCTTGCCCGACAATCGAGTATGAATGGCACCCAGCAATTGATCGCTCACCGGCGTTTCGGTCAGCGGCAACAGCAGCGCTTCGTCAATCGGATTCGACGAACGCTGCGAGGTCGGGTCGAATCGGCGGATCGATTCCACTTCGTCGCCAAAGAACTCGACACGCACCGGCCGCTCATCTTCCGGCGAGTACACATCGAGGATGCCGCCGCGAAGCGCGTACTGACCCGGCA
Source organism: uncultured Acidobacteriota bacterium (assembly GCA_963820895.1). Classification (GTDB taxonomy): domain Bacteria; phylum Acidobacteriota; class Terriglobia; order Terriglobales; family Acidobacteriaceae; genus Sulfotelmatobacter. Next base: position 1,560,662 of record CAWGBW010000002.1, on the reverse strand, counting down.
TCTCGACCACATCGGCCGCGTTGTATCCGACGGTGTTGAGGTGCGCGAGCAGGTTGTCGAGATCAAAGGACTCGCCACGCCGCAGCGTGCGCGCGAGGTCGGTGTAATACTCCGCGGACCGCTGCAGGATCGCCGTTGCCGCGACGGGCGTAACCACAAGCGACGCTGTGCCCGTCGCAATCTTCCATAGCGCGGTGGCGCGTTCCTCCTGGAGTTCGGGATGTGGCGATAGATTCTGAAATGGAAGCACGTCTCGCGCCGGAAGGGCGACGACCGACTCAGGATCGCACGCGGCTGTCAGCTCGCAGAATCCCCGCAACAGAGGCACAAACTCTTCGATCGCGCGGTTGTCGTTGACCACGACAATCAGCGACCGTTCGGCTGCGCGCCGCCACAGCACGATCAGCAACGCCTTCGCTGTGGGGGAAAGTCCGGAGACACCAATCCGCCCCGTGCCCTCTTTCAGGTGGGAGGCAACACGCAAGAAGCCGGGAAGAGATTCAACGTCCGCGAAGAGTTCGCGGACGAAGGGAAGCAGCATCGCACTTAAATTCTAGCAGGCTGACCGCCCCATAGTAGCCATCGGCTTGGCGATGATGTTGAACACGTCGAAAGACAACGTACAAAGCAAGGATTAACCACGAAGGACACGAAGTCACACAAAGGAAATCCATCAACGTTTTGCTTTCACTTTGGGAATCTTCCTGACCTTTGTGGTTCAGGATTTTGATCTACGTCCAAAACGGGAAATAACCACGAAGGACACAAAGTCACATGAAGGAAATCCATCGAAGTTTCGCTTTTACTTTGTGAATCTTCGTGACCTTTGTGGTTCAGGATTTGATTCTGAACGCCTGTACATGTATTTCGAAAAAGCGTGGCTAGGGCGCTTTCCGGCCTTGTATTGTGAGTTCCGCCTCCCCTGTCACGTCCGACAGCGTCACGTGAAGTGCACGCTGTTTCAAATCGTAGGTCGTTTTCAGCGGGTAGGTGCTGCCCGAAAATTTTGCTTGCGCGCTGGGCGAAGTCCAGTCGTAGACCACGACTTCGATAATTTTCCACCACGGCAAATACGACCCCTCACGCGCGTGGAACTTCAAGCGCATGGAGTGCGCATCCGACTCGCAGGTGATGGCCTGACGCAAAAACTTTCCCTGCTGATATTGCAGGGTATGTCCGTCATCCAGTACAGCGATCCGATGCATCGCGGACCCGGATACACACGGAGTTCCAACGGCCCACTTGGCGTTTCGTCGGTACTTTGGACCAGGGGCTGAAACGCCAGAATGCTTCCGCCACGAACGAACACAGGCAGCGTATTCAACACGGGATGAGTCGGACGCGGCCATGGATACGTGGTCGTGCCACCGGTCTTGCCGATGTCGTTTGCCACGACATCAATCGGCGGACCATGTGGCTGCGGCGGCACCTTCTCACCGGTCCAAAAGTCGTACCAGCTTCCTTCCGGATACGAGATCACATAGTCATTCGCCATCTCTCCAAACGGTGGTGGTGCAACGAGCAAGTTGGGCCCGAGCATGAATTCCGTGTCGACACCGTCGAAGCCCGGCGAATTCGGCGCATAGATTTCCGGAAACTCCATAAATACCGGACGCATCAGAGGAAGCCCGGTGCGCGAGGCCTCATCGGCGAGCGAATAAAAATACGGCAGCAGCCGGTAGCGGGTCTCAATGTAACGCCGTCGCACCGCCTCCTGCTCGACGCCATTGTTCCAGATCTCGTGAGGAAGACTCCCCTTTGTAGCGTGATCGCGGAAAAAAGGAGAGAACGCCGCCACTTCGACCCAACGCGTCAGTAATTCCGGCGACGGCGATCCGTTGAATCCGCCCACGTCGGCGCCCACAAAGGAAATCCCGCTGATGCCCAGATTCAGCACCATTTGCGTCGCCAGGCGAAGATGATTCCAGGTTGCGGAATTATCTCCCGTCCAGGTGAAGCCGTAGCGTTGTCCTCCCGCGTAAGTGGCGCGGGTCAGCACAAACGGACGCTCGTCCGGCCGCAGTTTCAGAAGACCCTCATACGTCGCGCGCGCATTCTCCAGGCCGAACACGTTATGAATCTCCGCATGCGTCGCGGTGCGCGTGGCGAATCCCGGCTCCTCAATGCGATGCACCGTGTTCAACGGCATCGTCTTGCCCGGCCCGTCAAACACGGACGGCTCGTTCATGTCATTCCAAAAGCCGGACACCCCGTCCTTTACGAATTCCGCGTAGAGACCGCCCCACCACTCTCGCGTCTGGGCGCGAGTGAAGTCAGGAAACACCGCCGGCCCCGGCCACACGACTCCAACGAATTCGCTGCCATCCCCATTCTTCACGAAATGGTCGCCCGCATGCCCCGTGTCGTACGGCATGTATCCCTGACTTTGCGCGTGAGCGATGTGGAGGTCTGTGATGTTTACGAGATGCAAGTGCTGCTTGCGCAGATCGGCAACTAAGCCCGGGAAATTAGGGAAGGTCTTTGAATTCACCGTGAAGGGGCGATTGCGATCCTGGTAGTCGATATCGAGATACACGACGTCCGAAGGAATCTTATCCATCCGCAAGCGGTTTGCGATGTCGCGAAGTTGCGATTCTGGAGTGTAGCTGTATCGCGATTGCTGGAAGCCCAGAGCCCACAGCGGCGGCAGCGGCGGCTTGCCCGTTAGATACGCGTAGTTCTGTACCACTTGCTTTGGAGTGGGCCCATAGATGAAGTAGTAATCGAGCGCTCCGCCTTCGGCTCCGAACGAATACTCGTCACGCGCACTCTTTCCGAAGTCAAACCAGGTGCGCCAGGTGTTGTCGAGAAATATTCCGTAGCTGCGCGTCCCGTTGATGGCGAGAAAAAACGGAATAGCCTTATAAAGCGGATCGACAGATTCCTGCGGGCCGACGTCGGTGTTCCATAACGTGTAAGCCTGCTCGCGGCGGTCGAACGCTCCCGTCTTGTCTCCGAGCCCAAAATAATGTTCTCCGCCGGGCATTTCCTTCGACACCACGAATTCGCTCGATTGAAACGTGACTGGCCGGCCAACCGCGTCCGCCGAGATTGTATTGCCCGCGAGATCGCGAATCACCAACCGCAGAGGATTCTGCTCCACGCGAACATCGAGCGCGGCCGTGCGAAATCCGGCATACGACGAATCTTTCGCCGGCTGGACATCGATCGTCTTGCTCCGCGCCTCGGCCAGCACAGCCCACGACGCATCTTCCCGAAGAGTGCTCGAAGGAGCGATGCGTACCCGGATGATGTCATCGCGCAACGCCGTGACCTGCATCGTCCCTGCACTCGTCTGGATGTGCAATCCGTCTCGGACCGCCTCAGCATTGGTGATTGCACCCAGCGTGATCACTCTCTCTGAAACACCCGCTGTCTGCGCAAGTGTTATGGCCGAAAATCCGAACAGGATGGCAAGAAGATGAAGCGGGAACCGCCGGTCCAAAAATGACATCAGTGAACTCTTTCCCGAAACTTTTCTGCTAGAGCAGCAACATGATACCAACGCCCGCTGCCCGCCCCGCGTAGTTCCGAATCGTTTTTACTTGACACTCTTCCCGTTCCGGCGTATTTAACTAGTTAGTTATTTAACCATTAGGTTTAATACACCATGAACGACCGACTGAGTGAAACCTTCGGAGCCCTCGCCGACCCGACCCGGCGCGCGATTCTGGCACGGCTGGCCTCGGGCGAGGCGTCTGTAACCGAGTTAGCCGAACCGTTTGCGATGAGCATGCCCGCGATTTCCAAGCATCTCAAGGTGCTCGAGCGTGCCGGCCTGGTTGTGCGCGGCCGGGAGGCCCAATGGCGTCCATGCCGCTTGCAAGCGGGGCCGCTGCAAGACGTCGCCGGTTGGGTCGAGCACTACCGCCGCTTCTGGGAAGAAAGTTTCGATCGCTTGGATGAGTACTTACAGGAACTCAAAAAACAGGATTGGAAAAATAAGGAGAAGAAGCATGTCCGCAAGCAACGCAAGAATTAACGCCGTCGACGAAACTCCGAACTGGGACCTCGCCATTACGCGGATGTTCGACGCGCCCCGGGATCTTGTCTTCAAAGTGTGGACCGATCCGAAATCTGTTGCCCAGTGGTGGGGACCGAACGGCTTCACCAACCCGGTGTGTGAACTCGACGTTCGCGTCGGGGGAGCGATCCGCATCCACATGCGCGCTCCCGACGGCGTTGTCTATCCGATGACCGGAACCTTCAAGGAAGTCGACGAGCCAAACCGCCTGGTCTTTATTAGCAGTGCCCTCGATGGAAACGGGAATTCCATGTTCGACAACCTCAATACCGTCACCTTCGAAGAGCGGCGTGGAAAAACGGCGATGACGCTGACTGTACGCGTAATCAACAAAACTGCCGTCGCAGATCAGTACCTCAAAGGAATGGACGCTGGCTGGTCCCAGACCCTTGATCGCCTCGACAGTCACCTCGTCTCGATCCATGACAAAGAGAAAAAGGGAATGCACTTGGCAAAAAACGCTTCCGCGAGCACCGCTGACCGCGAGATTGTTACCACTCGCACCTTTGACGCTCCACGCGACATGGTTTGGAGGATGTGGACAGATCGCGAGCATGTCGCGCAGTGGTGGGGACCGAACGGCTTTACCACGACGATTCACGAGATGGACGTGAGAGCCGGCGGAACCTGGCGTCTGGTTATGCGCGGGCCCGATGGCCGCGACTACAACAACCACATCGTCTACCAAGAGGTCCGCGAGCCTGAGAAACTAGTGTACGAACACCTGCCCGAGAAAGGATCGGAGCCGGTATCGTTCATAACCACGGTGATCTTCACGCCGCAGGGCGACAAGACGCAGGTGTCAGTGCAGATGCTCTTCCCATCGGCGAAAGCGCGCGACCATGTCGTCAAGACTTACGGCGCGATTGAAGGCTTGTCTCAAACGCTCGGCCGTCTCGAAGCCAAGCTCGCTTCGAGTTCTGCGGATTCTGGCAGCGACGAAGCCGACTTCGTCATCACACGCGTCTTCGATGCTCCTCGTGAAGTCGTTTTCAAGGCATGGACCGAAGCCGAGCGCCTGGCGAAGTGGTGGGGACCGAAAGACTGGGAAATCACTGTGCACAAAACTGATCTCCGGCCCGGTGGCGTCTTTCACTACGTCATGCGTCGTCCCCAGGGTGAGATGTGGGGAAAATTTGCAGTCCGCGAGATCGTGTCCCCCGAACGATTGGTGTTCGTCAACTCGTTCTCAAATGAAGAAGGAGAGACAGCTCGTGGACCATTCGATCCCAACTTTCCTTTGGAGATCCGCAATACTGTTACGTTCGAAAATGTCGCCGGCAAAACGAGCGTGACGCTACACGGACATCCGATCAATGCAACCGAAATCGCACGCAAGAGCTACAAGGGTTTCCATAGCACGATGAATCAGGGCTTTGGCGGGACTTTCGATAAACTCGCGGCGTACCTGCGACAGTCTTGACTACCAACCTCGAGGATGCAGCCTGTCTGCATCCTCGTTCGCTTTGAAGAGGTGAATCAATGGCATCTCCTGTTTCCAAAACTGCGTCGTGGTCGGGACGTGTGCTCAGCGCGATCCCGTCACTGATGATTCTGTTCGGCAGTGTCGTGAAGTTCATGCGCGCGCCTTCAGTGATCGAAGGCTTCCAGCGCTCGGGAATGCCCGAGCGCCTCATCCTAACGGTCGCTCTCACGGAGTTGACTTGCGTTGTGGTCTACCTGATTCCGAAAACGTCCGTCCTCGGCGCGATATTGATGACGGGATTGCTAGGCGGAGCAACCATCACGAGCCTGCGCATTGGCGACCCGACGTTTCCGGTCCCGGTAATTCTTGGGATGATGGCGTGGGGCGGACTCTTCTTGCGTGATACGCGCTTGCGGGCGCTGATTCCTCTGCGACGTCCACAGGAAGAAAATCAGAACTGAGAGACTTACGCGCGAAGCAGAGGTCTCGTCAGGCAGGTCGGGCCTCCGCTGCCGTTGATGCAGATCTCGCTCCCCGGGAATGTGCGAACGTCAAATCCGGCGGCGCGAAGCCGTTCGTTCGTTTTGTGATTTTCTTCAATCGCGAGCAAACGCTTCTCGCCCAGGGATAAAACATTGCACGCCAATGTTTCGCGTTCAGTATAGTCGATCTCGATAAAGTTGAAGCCGCGCGACTTCAGGAGTTCGACCGTCTCAACGGCCAGCCACGGAAGATCGACAAGCGCGGTTCGCTCATCCAGCAGGCTGATCAGCGACATCAGATGAAGGCACTGCGACGGGCCTGCGCCGTACGGAAGCGGGGCAGACAGAACATGAACTCCAAGCGCAGACAATAACTTCCGCATCTGCTCAATCCCGTTGGCATTCGTGCGGTAGCCGTGGCCGATCAACAATGTCTTTAAATCCAGCCACAGGATATCTCCAGCCTCGGTCGATCCCGGGGCAGTGATCTCGCCGAAGGTCAGAATTCCGAACTCCGCCGCAAACGCCGCATGCAGTGGACCTTCGACGATTCGATTGTTCTTGCCTGGCCGCATCGTGATCAATCCGAAATCAGTTGTCAGCGATGCGTCGTGAGTGTAGACCGCATCGAGAGATAAATCCTGCGACGCGGGTAACTCGACAACCTCAGCGCCAGCCTGTTTCAGTTCGGACTGCAACCGGGAGTGTTGGGCATCGGCCACCGCAAAATCGGGAGAGTGGTGAAAGCCGAGATCGCGCCATTGAGAAATCCGCGATTGATCGTTCCATCCCGCGGCCCGCGGAGAACAGATCAGCACGCGATCAAGGCGCCCGACCATCGAGTGCCCGTTGAAAGCTAACTTGGTTTGTGAGATGGAAGTCATCGTCTTCCTTGTAAGAAAGAAAGACGATTCTAAGACAACCCTCTATGGGAAGGAACTGGAACTAAGCGAGGCATGAAAGCGCCGTGTGAAACACAAGGACATTTCGGGGCTAGTGACCTTCAGTCTGCAACGCCTCTTCGGCTGCAAACGAAACATGGTCCTCGGCGGACGGCAGCAGATCCCGCATCGCACCCTTCCCGTGTGTTCCTTTTCGATGGAGCCACTGCTTCAGGTGCTTGCGCGCAGGCGCCGACAACTTGGTGAAAAACAATCCGGCGCGGCCCTGGTCGCTCGCCCAGACCACGTCGGCATGGCCGTGCAAACTGATATCGGTTCCCGGCAGCACGCACCGGAACTCGACGTTCGTACTCATCGGGATCGCCTCAGTCGCCTGCAGGGCAAGGCCCTGCTCTCCAATGTCGATGCTCACGGCAGCGGTCGTTCCCGTCTCCAGTTCCAGATAAACAAGTGTCTTCGTTTCGAAACGCGCAGACTTCCGGCGGTTCGATTTCTTCGTATTTCGACCGGCTTTGAGCGCCTCTCGGATCAACTCAGACTCGAGCGGCCGGTACAGAATGCGGCTGGCGCCCGACTGGAACGCCTGTCCGGTACCCGGCCACGCCCGGCTGGCGACCGCAAACAATGCGGGCTTTTGCGCGGGCGGCAACAGGTTCGCCATCCGAACGGCTTCATGACCACCCGGCAGATCAAAATCGACGATCAAGGTAGAGCAGCGGCCGCCCATGACCAGTTCCAGGGCGTGCTGCTGCGAACGGCACTTCACGAGCTCGATGTTCATCTCGTCGAGCACGGCTCCCAGCGTCTGCAGAGATCCTTCGTCCTGACATAACACCGCGGCAGATTGTTGCATGAGCTACAAAGTACGAGCCGGTCGCCTTCGGGTAAATGTCACAGCGGTAATCCAATTTCCGGTTACTGAAGCACTCTGGGATTTGCGCAAAGTGCTTGACTCATTTCGCGGCTCAGCACGCGGGCTCTGCTTTCATCGCTGTATAATGAGAAATTGCGCTTATGAGCACGAAACGACTGATTCGGTCCACCACGGTTTTGTCGGTGCGACGCAATGGAAGTGTGGTTCTGGCTGGTGACGGGCAAGTAACCCTTGGCGAGTCCGTTATCAAACATACGGCGAAGAAGATCCGCCGCTTGTACAACGACAAGATTGTCGCCGGCTTTGCAGGTTCTACGGCTGACGCGTTTACGCTTTTCAGCCGGTTCGAATCCAAGCTTGAGCAATACCACGGGAATCTCGGCCGCGCCGCCGTCGAACTCGCCCGTGACTGGCGAACCGACAAGTTTCTCCGCCATCTGGAGGCTTTGCTTTTAGTTAGTGATAAGGAGCAAACCTTTTTGCTGAGCGGACAGGGTGACGTCATAGAACCGGATGGCGGGATTGCGGCCATTGGCAGTGGTGGTCCTTATGCGCAGGCGGCGGCCCAGGCTCTGGCCGATCACACCCAGCTTCAGGCACGGCAGATCGCCGAAGAAGCAATGAAGATTGCTGGCAAGATGTGCATCTACACCAACGATAAAGTTACGATCGAAGAACTCTAGTCCCGGTTCTGCGGGTCGCTGTGGCAACGCACTGAAATTCGGAATCGACGACCAGGAATTTCCTTATGGCTATTTACCTCCCCTCATCTGCTGAAGAAGAACAGCTTGCGCTGGACGAACTGACCCCGCGCGAGATCGTTGTCGAACTCGACAAACACGTCATCGGACAGAAAGACGCGAAACGCGCGGTCGCGATCGCGTTGCGCAATCGCACTCGCCGGCAGAAGCTGTCAGCCGAGTTGGCGGAAGAAATCATCCCGAAAAACATCATCATGATTGGCCCCACCGGCGTCGGCAAAACCGAGATCGCCCGGCGCCTGGCCAAACTCGCGAACTCTCCGTTCCTGAAAGTTGAGGCCTCGAAGTTCACGGAAGTCGGGTACGTCGGGCGCGATGTGGAATCAATGGTGCGCGACCTGGTTGAGATCGCAATCGACAACGTTCGGGAAGAAAAGCTTGAGGACGTCGCCGACAAGGCCGAACTGAATGCAGAAGAGCGGTTGCTGGATATCCTGCTGCCTCCTTCGCCTCCGCCACGAACTGACGGAGCGGCGGCCACCGCTGGCGGCGTCGTGATCGATGGGAATACTTCGCTGACCGAGTCTTCCAGCCGCACGCGCGAAAAACTTCGCCAGCAGCTTCGCGAGGGCAAACTCGACGATCGCACCGTCGAAATCGAAGTGCGCGAGCGCAACTTCCCTTCCTTCGAAATTATGACCAATCAGGGCGTCGAAGAGATGGACGTCAACATCAAGGACATGTTGCCGAACATCTTTGGACAACGCACCAAGAAGCGGAAGATGAAGGTCAACGAGGCCTTCGAATACCTGATCCAGGAAGAAGAGCAGCGGCTGATTGATATGGATCAGGTTACGCGGATGGCGATTGATCGCGTCGAAAACTCCGGTATTGTTTTTCTGGATGAGATCGACAAGATTGCCGGACGCGAAGGTGGCCACGGGCCTGACGTCTCCCGCGAGGGAGTGCAACGCGACATTCTCCCGATCGTCGAAGGGACAACCGTCAATACTCGTTACGGGATGGTCCGCACCGATCACATCCTGTTCATCGCGGCGGGCGCTTTCCACGTCTCGAAACCGAGCGACCTGATTCCGGAGTTGCAGGGTCGCTTTCCGATTCGAGTGGAGCTTCAGTCGCTGACGATGGAGGATTTCGTAAGAATTCTGACGGAACCGAAGTCCTCGCTGGTGAAACAGTACACGGCGTTGCTCGAAACGGAAGGCGTGAAGCTGGAATTCACTCCGGAAGCGCTGGACGAAATCGCGCACTTTGCCTTCCGCGTGAACGAGAGCACGGAAAATATCGGCGCAAGGCGTTTGCACACCATCATGGAGCGCGTGCTGGATGAACTCAGCTTCGAAGCACCGGAGAAGAAGGGCCAACACGTCACGATCGATGCCGACTACGTCCGCAAGATGCTGACTGATATCGTGAAAGACCAGGACCTGTCGAGATACATATTGTGAGGAGCGCTCTGGTCAGGAGCCGCGCAATCCACGAAGAACTCGATTGCACGGCGATTTTGAACTTCTGATCGTCATTGCTATGAAGGTGATTGTCATCATTCCCGCCGCAGGCCTCGGGACGCGCATGGCGCCGGTGCACAGCGCGCTGGACACGAAGTCCAAAAAAACTCACGCTTCCAAGCAGTTCACTGATTTGGCTGGAACTCCTATCCTGATTCACACGCTGCGAAAGTTCGCGGCGTGGATGAGATCAGCGAAATCTGGATTGCCTTGCGCGAAAATGAAATCGAAGGCTTTCGCGAGCGGCTGAACAAAGAAGCCAAAGATGTTTTGAAGAAGAAGATCGAGTTGGTCGCCGGAGGCGAGCACCGCCAGCAATCGGTCGAACAAGCGCTCAACAAGGTGTCGGCGGAGCCCGACGATATTGTTCTGGTGCACGACGCCGTTCGTCCCCTGGTCACAACGGAGATCATCCGAAGTGTGATCGAGGCTGCAAAGAAGTATGGCGCCGCAATCGCAGGCTTGCCTGCGATCGACACCGTGAAGCAGGTCGAACGTACATCCGATGGCGCTATCATCAAGACCACGCTCCCACGAGCCGGGATCGTGTTGGCGCAAACTCCCCAAGGTTTCCGCTATAGCGTCATCAAGAAAGTGTTCGACGACGCGGCCGTGGACGGCTTCATGGGCACGGATGAAGCTTCGCTCGCCGAACGGTCCGGTCACGATGTCGCGGTCGTGATGGGCTCGCCGAGAAATATCAAGATCACCAATCCGGGAGACATGGAATTGGCGGAGTTCTACCTGAAGAAGTAGTCTGTTTCCCGACCTTCACTCACAAGAATGCCGAAGACCAAGAATCAGGGACCTCAAACACGCATCGGTTACGGCTTCGATTCGCACGAATTCCGGTCGGGCATTCCGCTGAAGGTAGGCGGGGTCTCTCTCCCACACGACAAAGGGCTCGGCGGCCACTCCGACGGAGATGTGCTGCTGCACGCCATCACTGACGCTCTCCTGGGGGCCATGGCCGCGCCGGATATTGGCGCGCTCTTTCCGCCATCGGATCCCAAGTGGAAGGGCGCGGATTCAGTGATCTTTCTTCGCGAAGCCCTCAAACGAGCGCACGGTGGCGGATATTCCGTTGCAAACATCGACGCCAGTTTGATTTTGGCTGCGCCAAAGATAGGCCCTCACGCCGCTTCGATTCGTGCACGTGTCGCTGACCTAATTGGCATTCCTGTGGACTGCGTCGGCCTGAAAGCGAAAACACCTGAGGGACTCAACCTGGACCATGCCGCGATCGCCCACGTGGTCGTGCTGCTTGAAAAAGCCGCTAAACCTCGCCGCAAGAAGAAATAGCTGCGCACAGTCCACGATCTTGAGCAACTCAGCCCCGCCCTGCTACACACTTGGCCCTTGCTGGTATGATCCGCAGCGAACGGAGGCCTCATGATTCTGCCAACGCGTCTCGTCGCTTCTGCCGTGGTCTTTGCAATCGCCGCGTCTGTTGCGGGCGCTCAGCAATCCGCACCCAAGACGCCGTCTCACGTGGAAGTACCCACGATCGCTCCGCGGGACGAAGACGTCGCAACCATCGATGGCGTGATCAAGGCATTCTACGAAGTGATCTCGGGACCCGCGGGACAAGCGCGTCAGTGGTCGCGCGATCGCGCTCTCTACATTCCAGATGTCCGCTTCGTCGCCATGTCGGAGGACAAGAGCGGCAAGCCGCGGGCTCAGGTCGTCAGCCACCAGCAGTTTGTGGACGAGTCCAATGCGATCATCGTGAAAGATGGCTTCTACGAATCAGAAATTCATCGCGTCACCGAAAAGTTCGGCCACATCGCACACGTCTTCAGCACCTACGAGAGCCGTGTGAAAGCCGATGGGCCGGTCATCGCCCGTGGCATCAACAGCATTGAGCTGTTCTACGACGGAAAACGCTGGTGGATCGCATCCAACATCTGGGACGATGAGCGTCCCAACAATCCACTGCCGGGCGAATATCTGCCATCCAAGTGAGATGGTTCAGAAATTGAGTTAAGCAGGAATTATCGAACCGCCGAAACCAAGGCACGGAAAATTTCGAGAGAGGGCGCATCGTCATCGACGGAGCGTTCCGGATGCCATTGCACCGCCACCACAAAATGATCCGGCGCAGTTCCTTCAATGGCTTCCACAATACCGTCATCGGGACACCGCGCCACCAGGCGCAATCCCTCTCCAATGGTGTCAGCGGACTGGTGATGCGAAGAGTTCACAGGCAGAACCAGGCCTTCACTCTTAGCTGTTGATCTCTGCGCAGGTTGGTTATTCGGCTCAAGGGAAGTTCGCAGCGACTTTTTGACGATCTCGCCCAACGCCGATTCCGATGCAATGGTCACGGTGTGAGCCACCGCGACCGCCTTCCCGGCCTCATGGTTCACCTTGTCGCGTGTTTGCTCCGGCAGGAATTCCGGAATGTGCTGAATCAGCGATCCGTTGCGATAAACGTTCAAACTCTGCAGACCGTAACAGACTCCGAGAATCGGCTTGCGATGGGTATAAGCGTCTTCTAGCAGCACGTTGTCGACTTCATCGCGTCGCGGATCCGCCGCTGCCGTGTGCGTCGAGCGTGTTTGCTTGAAGCGTGATGGATTCACATCCGCTTTGCTTCCCGGCAGCAGAACCGCATCAATCCGCTTCATTACCCGTTTCAACTCATCGGCCGGCAGATCGAGCGAGACTCGGACTGGCTCTCCACCCGCGAGCGCGACGGCGCGTTCGTACTGCGGAATCGCCCGCTCAGAGTAGGTGTGATCCGTCGAGTGGGGCATCGGGATGGCGACACGAGGCGGCATCCGCTAGCTCAGCCTCTCGATGGCGGTGAGGCGCCGCGCTTGCCGGTAGTGCTGAATCTCAGAGACCACGCTAGCGATCAGAATGATGCAACCGGCAATCAGAGCCGCCGGCAACGCGAAGTGGCGGTAGGCAATCCGCATATCCGGATGGACGCCACGGACAGCGGCGGCAAGCAGCGTCGCGGAGATCGCGAGTAACAAGCTTACGGAGAACGTCAGCAACGTTCCAATGAATGTCAACAGCAGCGCGCGCACGGGGACACCGTACCAGTGTGGCGTTTGGGATACGGATGAGGCTGGCATGATGATCTACGCTCGGCGTTTGTAGAAGATCGAGAACTCGAAGCCCGAATTTGCGGGGAACAATTCCGCGACTTTGCGCAACCGCTCCGCCAGCGACGAGGGAGCCAGCAGGGGATAGTCACGCTCTCGAAGATCGTAATAGTCGACGTCCAGATAGAGAGACAGCAGGTAAATCGAGATCGTGTCCGAGAACGTGGCCTTCAGGTACTCCGTTTTGTACCGCTCCGCGTCAGGACCGTTGGCCGTGGCCAGTTTCCGGGCTTCCCATGCGTCCAGCGAAGTCTCGCCGCGAACCCCGGCTTCGACCTGGCTCCATGCCAGTTCGCTGAAGGCTTCGGAGACTCCGGCGCGTTCCACCAGCGCATGTCCCACATTGATGTAGAACTCGAACGCCACCGAAAATTTGTCGTCCATCAGGCGCGTTGAAATGAAGACGCACTGCGAGTCGCCAAGATTCAGATTGCGATGGCACACGGCGTTGTCGCTGAGGCCGACATCGTAGCGGTCGGCGATCACAGTTTCGTCACCTTGGCTCACCGTCAGGGGTACGAAGTAGTAGGCCTTGCGCTCGAGCGCGGTTGCGATGCGGGTCGGTACTGCCGCGACCATACGTTCGAGGTCGAAAGAGTTGACGGCGACTTCACCGGAGAAGGCGTAGCAGATGCCGTTGGGCGCCTGCGAAACGGGCGTCGTGCGAACTACTTCAGCGGGACTGCGGGTTATTGCCGGGGCTGCCTGAGACATTCCGGCTTTCATTCTACACATCACCTCGCGCGCATCTCCAAGTTGGGGAGGCCAGCGTGGCTGCGCTCGGTGATGAGAATTACGAATCGTCAGGTTGTCCGGGAGCAAACGCTGCGACACAGGATCCCGGCTTTGGTCACGCAAAGTACTGAAAACGCATGCTTGTTCGCAAATTATGGCCCATGTCTTTTATGCGAAAACTGATCGTTAGTACTCCAATATTCGGACAATCCACTCTCGACTTTGCTTTCGGTCAGAGCGGCGGTCATTTGATTTATGCGAGGGCAGATCGGCATTATCCCGCCGCGGCAGGCACGTCACGCTCCGCGTTTGTCACATAAATACCCAGACGCTGCTCGAGCCATAATCTTGTCGAAGGGGGTAAAACCACGCGCATGGAAACGAGAAGGCCTCTGTTGCACAGTTGCACAGAGGCCCTCTTGTCCTCTCATCAATGGATCGCCATCGCGCCCCGCAGGTCGCGTTTTTTAACGCTTGATCTCCAACGGCTGGGAAAGCTCGAAGCTGACGGCGGACTCGGCCGGAAGAACGATATCTTTGTTTCCGGTGAAAGCTGCTCCACCGGCTCCGGCTCCGCCACCGGCAGCCAATCCGATCGCTGCACCTTTGCCGCCACCGGCCAAAGCACCGACGATTCCGCCCAGTGCGGCTCCTCCTCCGGCGAGGATGGCTGTACGCTTTCCTTTTCCCTTTGCGGAAAATAGTTTCGGTGCCGTCTGCACTTGAACATCCGTACCCTTGACGCTAATGGAAGTGAGACTAATTTGCAGTTCGGCGCCCCCCTTAAACTTGCCTAGCGGCTTCGCATCTGCGACCGTGCCAGTCACGGATGCACCCTTGCGGATCGCAACAGCCTCTCCTACAGTCACGTCTTTGGCGACTGTACCCGAGAACGACTGCCCCGCCTGGCTCAGCTTGGAACCCAGCGACGAACCTAGGTTGATTGTAATTGCGGTGCCCGTCGGCACGACAATCGGTTCCTTCTTAACCTCTTTCGCTTCTTGACGCTCTTTTCGTTCCGACGAAGAAGCGGCCATGCTGCCGCCCGCAGCGCTTCCTTTAGCGTCAGGAGAAGAGGGATTCGCTGCCGTGTCGGTTGCGGCCGTTCCCGCCGCATTGTCGGGAGAGTCAGCTTTCTTGGTGCAAGCCAGCGCCGCAAAGGCAAGATAAATGGTGAGAGTCAAGAGAACCAGGCGTGAACGCATAGGAACCTCCAGAGTGAGTAGTGACGAAAAGGATTTTTGAAGCGCGCCGTGCTCGTCGCTTGTGGTGGGTAAACTCTAACGCCTATGTTCAGGCCCCGCAAGATCGAACTTCTTTTCACCGGACTCCTCGCGGATCTCTGCGGGCTGGCTGGGTGCCTGCTCCAGAAGCTGCGCATCGCCTTCCCCTGATGCCGGCTCCGGAATCGCCGGCTTCTTCGGATTTAGAAATTTCTCGGTGTTGAGAAGTGGCCGTCCCAGCGAAGCGTTGTAGCTCGTCCATGGGCCATCGAGCGTTCCCTCGCGCTCAAAGTGTGCTCGCATGGCTTCCATCTTGGAATCTAGATCATCGAGGTAATGCAGCATGAGCGCTTCGGGGAACATGGGAAGCTTCGGAGACCCGAACTCGTAATGACCGTGATGGCTGATGATAAGGTGCTCGATCATTGTCTTGAGCTCCGACGGGAAGCCCGGCAGAGCGGACAGCTTGGCCTGAAGCATCTCCAGTTCGATGACCATGTGACCCAGCAACTGTCCCTTCGTCGTATAAGAGAACGATCGGTTGTAGGTCAACTCATGAATCTTCCCGATATCGTGCAGGAAGACGCCGGTCAGAAGAAGATCGCGGTTGATCTGCGGATAGTTCTGGCACATCAAGTTGCATGAACGAAACAGGGAAACGACGTGGTCCAGCAATCCCCCGATAAACGCGTGATGCAGAGTCTTCGCCGCAGGAGCGTTTCGGTAAGCAGTTGATATTTCCGGATCTGACATGAAGGCTTGAACCAGAGATTTCAGATGCGGATTCTCAAAACCTTCGACGAACTCCGTCAGTGTTTTCCAAAGACCGTCGATGTCCTTGGTGGTTTTCGGAAGGTAATCAGAATAGTCGATCTCTGAATCGCCCAGCTTCCGCAATTTGTGAACGGTCAGTTGAAACCGTTGCTTGTATTTATTGACCAGGCCTTTAACTTTGAGGAAGTCGTCCTGTTCGAAAGCATCCAACACTTCCTCGACGTTATCCCACATCTTGGCTTCGAGCTGACCGCTTCGGTCACCCAAAGTGAGAGCCAAGTATGGTTCTCCGGTCTTTTTAGGTTTTATCTGCTTGGCCACCACGACGAAGCTTGAGGTCACAATCTTGTTTTCGTGGCGCACGCAATCGCAGATGTAGAAGTCCTTCATCGAAGGTGAGTATAGAACAACGCGGCAGACGGCAAACTTAGAGGATGCCTAGTTTCTTGTGCTTTTTCCCAAGTTTCTTGGCGTCTGATTCCTTCGCTGCTGTCGTTTCAACCGGCTTGGTCTGGTTCGGGCTCGCTCCGCTATCGACGAAGCCGGGGGCAGTGAAAATGTATGCATCTTCGCGAAGCTTCGTGAGATAAGCGCGGAGCGAAGGTTGCAGCTTCTGGTAGTACAACGCGTCATCGATCTTGGGCAGCACGTCTTTCATGGCTGGTATGCCTGCCATCTGGTGGTCCGCAACCTTCAGTATGACGAAGCCCTGCTTGGTCTGGATAACGTTGGTGATCTCCCCAGCCTTCATGGAAAAAGTCGTGTCCTCTAATTGCTTGGAGAGCTGGCCTCGCTTGAACATCCCAAGCACGCCACCGTCCGCAGCGGACGGCCCATCGGAACTTTTCTTTGCGACATCTTCGAAATTCGCCCCGTCGTGAATCTGCTTCAACAGATCATTGGCTTTTGCTTCGGCGGCGGTCAGCGCCGCGGCATCGGCTGCTTGTTTGGCAGCCGCATCTTCGGCAGGCGGTGCGGGTGTATTTCCCGTTGCGTCAGCCTTCGGCGCAGTATCGCTAGTTTTCGGCGCGACCAGGATTTCGCTTAACCGGATGTACTCTGGCTGCTCCATCTCGTTCTTGTGATCGTCGTAAAACCTCTGCTCTTCTTCTTTTGTGATGGAAAGGTGCTGCCCAACCTCTTCACCAATGACTTTGCGGGTAATGATCTGGTTGCGCTGCGTCTGCTTGAAATCCTCCCATGAGACGCCCTGTTTCTCAGCTTCTTTTTCAAGCGCTTCCATGGAATCGAGCTTCATGTCCTTGCGCATTTGATCAAGTTGCTTGATCAGATCGGTGTCGCCCGTGATGCTCAGATCCTTGCCTTTTTCCAGCAGCAATTGCTGATCGATGAGGTCGCGCAGAACATCCTTCTCACGGTCAGAGTAGGTCTTGTCGGCGTTGGCCGCATCCTGCTGCTTGACTTCATCCTTGAGCTGATCTTTGCTGCGCGCGAACTCAGATCGTGTGATGATCTGATTGTTGACGCGAGCAATGATCTCTTCCACGACCTGACCGGAAGAGAGAGAAGACAGAACGGGGAGACATGCAATGGCGGCGGCGATCAGCGCGTGTTTTCTCATAGACTTCATAAAACCTGGATCCTGAAATTGAGTACAGACGGAGCAGGGCAACTACGTCATTTTACTACTTTGGACGTCGCCCCGATGTGTCCCATGGTGGGTTGGACGCGTATCGGGAGATAGAAGTTGGCCGGGCACAATCAGGCCGTGCGCACCAACGCCATCGCCGTTCGATCGTCGCACATGGGCACTCTGGCCCCGAAGTCAGAAGCTGAGCTCAAGACTGCGGCGCACAACGTCTTAGCATCGGACGGTGGAGCATTCTGGAAGGCGGATTTCACCCTTTCGAGGCCGTATTCGTCCTTCGACGAACCGTTGTGTCCTTCGCAAGTTACAACTCCGCGGGAAACCGCAAGCAGGATGGCTTGATCCTCCAAACCTACCATTCGAGCCTCGGCTGTTGCATGAGAGAAGAGACCAAGGGGAAGACCAGTTGAACCGAGTTCGACGATCCCACGACTGTCACGCACCAGCGCAGGAGTGTGGCCTGCATTTGCATAACAGAGCGTTCCGAATGTCTCGTGATAGCAGGCAAGAAACGCCGGACAAGATAAAACGCCAGCAGTTTCAATCAATCCGCGATTGAGGCGAATCGCCAACTCGGTCATTGCATCGGCCTCGTTGACGTCTTGCTGCGAAAACAATTCGGGTCCAAACGTGCGAAAAATCCCTTGCGCGACGCTGAGAATCTGGCGTGTGTCCTGTCGACGTCCTGCCACATCCAGCAATCCCACCAGAACCCGTTGCGGACTAACCCGGATTGAATCGTAAAAGTCGCCGGCGATTCGGTTTCCCACGAACGCGGCCGACAGATCAGCCCCCACGATCGCCGGAAACACTGTCGCGACAGGCTCCACCGCAGGCGCCGCGTCATGATTTCTGGGATTGAATAAAGAATGCATGGTGGGGTGATGAAAAGCGAAAGTAGCACAAGAAAAGCTCGGCGGCAAACCAGATTCGTTCCCCTGGAGTCAAGCTGCAAAATTACTCGCCGTAGCGGTCGGAGAGATATCGCGCCAAGTCCTGCTCAAGTTGGCCATAGTCAGAATGGATCGTGGCACGCAACGCGGATTCTGCTGAGTTTCCCTGGCCTATACGCTGCAAAATTCGTTGGACGTCACTCAAGCCATACGTGTCATTGATATAGGAAACCGCAGCAAGAGACTCGGCGTACGCGACATATGCCTGCACTCCAGAGAAGTTCATGAAACTGCCTTCGAGTGCATTTAAGGGAATGTTGCGTTGGGTTTTAAACAAAACAGACAACTGGCGTCCGTCGCCGCTGAGGCCACGAGGTTCCAGAAGTTGGGCAATGCCCTCGTGCAGCCACATAGGACAGCGCCCACCAGAAAGCTGTGTAACAAAAGAATGCGCGAGTTCGTGCTTGAGTACGCGCGCCAGTTCCGGAGTCATTGATCCAAGCCCGCGGATTGGGATGCGCAACTTGCCGTCGTTGATCGCGCCCGACCACGTCGGAGCATGGGTCACATCAAAAAATGCCTGTTCGGTATATAGCGTCACCAGAATATTGTCGCGGAGCGGGCTGCCAAGATCGCGCACCAGATCGTCGTAGTCGCCTTCCAGCGTCTGGATAATCTGGACTCGGAATGCGTCCGTCGTTTGCTTACCTTCGTAGTGGAGGACAAAGTGACTGCTCTCTCCCTGCGAAAATTCAGCCTCGACGTTCTGTTCCCTCTGTGCCTTCGCTAGAAGCTGCTGCACTCTTTGGTCGGGACGCAACTCCAGTGCACGTTTCCATGAGACGATCGCTTCCTTCGTATGGTCCGACGCGAACTGCGAATATCCCAGCATCGTGAAGGCATCCGGCGACATCGGCGAAGATTTGGTCGCCCGTTCCGCGTAAGTCAGCGCCTGCGTCGCATTGCCGGTCCGCACCAGAAGAGCGGAATAGTAGACAAGGATCGTGGCGCTATTGGGCTGAAACCGCAGGGCGCTCTCAAAGTATTGACGCGCCTGAGGAATATTGCCGTGGTCAAATTCGAACTTGCCTGCAATAAAGTCGGCAGTGGCACTCAGTTCAGGATTTCCCTTGTTCTCCAGTATGGCGACGGCATCTGCGTCAACCTTCCCCTCTCGAACGATTTTGCCTACGAGGTCACCTTCATTTGCCAGGGTTGTTGCAGGTACGAACTCGGGAAGGTCGGCTGCACTCGGTGCCCCGGAGCTGCGGGTGGGTACACCGCCGGCATCGACTCGGTCGACGGATGTCTTGGGAATGGCGTAGGAATCTTCGCCGATCTCGTATTCATACCGATTGCCGTTCTCCCGCACGTGATCGACGACAATCGACCGGCCATTCTTCAAATGAATCGTGTCCGCCCACGCAGAGTGGACGACGGGCGCGAAGCATATTAATGAGAAGATGACACGAACACGCATTCAGGCGCATTCTAACAATCGAAACTCCCAATCTCAGGTGACGAAGGTACTACTCCAAAATCGAATCCTCAGCTGTGCGCTCTCTTTGCTTGCGTGCCTCTCGCTGAGTCCGACAAGCAAAGGAGAAGAGCCTCCAAAGAAACCGGCGGAGGCCCTTTACCTCCAGCTCAGCCAGGCTGCGCTCGACCCCAATCGCGTGTATCAAGTGCGAGGGGCTTCGCTGAATCGTTCAAGTGTTCAAATCACGCTCGAGGATGGAACGATCGGGTTCACCCAGGACGTAATGGGCCGCATCACTGGAGCGTTTTTTGAAGGGGATGGCGAGATCCTTCTTACGCCCCCGAATGCGGTGGAACGTCGATCCATGAG
Organism: uncultured Acidobacteriota bacterium; assembly: GCA_963820895.1. GTDB lineage: Bacteria > Acidobacteriota > Terriglobia > Terriglobales > Acidobacteriaceae > Sulfotelmatobacter. Next base: position 1,540,525 of record CAWGBW010000002.1, on the reverse strand, counting down.
CCTGTTCACCGGAATGGCCATCCTGGAAGAACGGTTCGCGACTGCCTATTTCCGGTTCAACGATGACGCCGCCGCCGAATTGCGTCCCGATCTTCGAGCTACAAACAACAAGCAGGAATTCCTGGATCGGTGGAACTCCACGGTTCGCAACCTGGCCGGCGGCGATGCGATGCGTATGCTCATGACCTTCGGCGGAATGCTTCCGGCTACGAGCGCGATATCCGGAGATCATGCCTCTGCAGATCAGGCCAGCGGTAGTTCAGATCGCTTTCTTCACGCGCGCCTTCAAGGAACCAAGCTGGGTGTATTTGATGTGTACTTCGATTCAACAGCAGCTGAACAGGTTCAGGCCGGACAGGTGAAAACCTCTGAAAACGGTGAAACCTACTACGACGTCTGGACCTCATTTTCACCGCACCGCCCAACCTCGGCGCACCCGGTCAACGTAGATCGCACCCCCTTACCCGAAACCGAGAAAAGTGAGAGCCCGATTTCCGTCCGTCGGTACACGATCAGCACGGATGTGCTTCCGCCGAAGATCCACGCTCACGCTCGACTCGAGTGCGAAGTTCGACAGAGCGGCGCCCGCACACTCCTGTTCGAATTGTCGCGTTTCCTGCAGATTGAGTCGGTCAAGCTCGGAGATCAGGCAATCGAGTTCATTCACAATCCTGCGCTCGAGGGCTCACAACTCTCGCGTAGAGGAAACGATCTTGTCGCCGTGATTCTTCCGGAGCCTGAGCGGGCTGGGAAGAAAATCAATCTGGAGTTCACGTATGAAGGTGACGTCCTGGCTGAAGCCGGCAACGGCCTCCTCTACGTCGGAGCCCGCGGAACCTGGTATCCGAACCGGGGCATGGAAATGGCAGACTTCGACCTCGAATTCAACTATCCCGATGAGTGGACCCTATTGGCAACCGGAAAAGCGGCCCAGCCCCAGCAGGCCGCGCCCGCTGCGGGACATCAGGCTTCCCGCTGGATATCGGATCGGCCCATCCCTCTGGCAGGATTCAATCTCGGAAAATATCGTGAGGCGACAGCACAAGCCGGGAAAGTGACGGTAGAAACCTACGCAACCCAGGGGGTGGAAAAGGATTTTCCGACGGCGCACCTGCAGGTTGTGGCGCCACTCCCGGGCGATCCTTCGACCATGCGACCGCCACAAGTGGTCGTTCCCACCACTCCGTCTCCGGCTGGAAACGCCGTCAAGGTTGGGGAGTCCGCCGCACAAGCCATCCAATTTTTTGCTGATCGGTTCGGGCCATTCCCTTACAGTCACTTGGCACTGACTCAGATGCCGGGCCGCGACAGTCAGGGATGGCCCGGGCTGATCTTCCTTTCCTCTTATGCATTCCTCACCGACCCGGAACGCGAAGAACTCCATTTCCAGCCATACCGCGTCTTGATCCAGCGATCGATTCCGGCGCATGAGACAGCACACCAGTGGTGGGGAGACTTGATTGGCTGGAGTAGTTATCGCGATCAGTGGTTCTCCGAGGGCCTGGCCAGTTATTCCGCCTTGATGATGCTGGAGGAAAAAAATCCCGCTGGCTTCAATCAGGTCATGGAAAAATACCGCAGCGATCTCCTCGAGAAAAACAAAGATGGAATCTCTGCCGAAGATGCGGGCCCGGTCACCCTCGGCACCAGGCTCCTCTCGTCGCGTCTTCCGGAAGGATATGAAGCCATCAGCTACGGGCGTGGAACGTGGTTGTTCCATATGTTGCGAGGAATGCTGAATGACGCATCGAGATCTGACATGGGCCATCCACCTGCGAATGTTGACGGCGCCAATGAGCCCTTCATACGCGCGTTGCGACGCCTCCGCCAGCGCTACGAAGGAAAGACGATCAGCACCCAAGAACTCGTCAACGTCTTCGCCGAAGATCTTCCTCCCGCGTTGCGATTCGAGGGCAAGAATTCTCTCGACTGGTTCCTCGATAGCTGGATCAACGGCACCGCATTACCAAGACTGGAGCTCAAGAACGTAAAGTTTGCTCCCAAGGCAACCGGCTCTATCGTCACAGGAACAATCCTGCAACTCGACTCGCCTTCAGATCTCATAACGTCTGTGCCTGTCTATGCAATCGCTGGCAGCAGGCAGCCGATCTTTCTCGGCAGAGTTTTTGCGGATGGAGAAGAATCGTCTTTCAAGATTTCCGCGCCTGCCGGAGCTCACAAGATCGTACTCGATCCCAACAACACTGTTCTCAAGAGGCTTAAGTAGGGCGAGAAATCGCTCAGGAACGCCGCCCCGTGAGAATGGCGGCTATTTTCGATATATCGCGCGAACCAGTGAATGGACTTCATCCATATAAGAGTCCAACTCGAACGTCAGGCGCGCCCAATCGAAATCCTTCAACTCGTGGCACTGTTGTGACAGAACGGCGAATCCACTCTGCTCTAGAAGGTTGACTTGCCGGTTTTCAACGACACCGTGATTCAATCCCCGCATCCGGCACAAAAGATCACTGAGTTCGACCACCGCAATCAGCCCAGCGTGCTTCCCGGACTCAAGGCCCGTGTGATGCAGAGAGACCACCTCCTGCAGGTCGTCGGATAGCTGCCAACGCTCTGCCAGCAGTCGCCCACTATCGCAGTGGTTGAATCCGAGTACTTCTTGCTCTGCTTCATGTAAAGGGATCCCGCGCTCGCGGGCCAGATCGAGCGCAGATCGAAACTCCTTCGGCAGGATCCAGAGATTCACGATGATTCCCAGATCGTGAAGGAGACCAGCCAGGTAAGCCTTTCCGGGATCAGGAAAAGAGATTTTCCTCGCGAAATGACGGCTTACCAAGGCGCATCCCAGGGAGTGTTCCCAAAAGACGACCGGATCGATGCCGCCGCCATCTTTTGGCGTCAGGTTGAGCACGCCACATGACATGGCAATATCGGTGACTCGCTGAAATCCCAGGCCCACCACCGCTCCCCGCAACGAATCAATCTTCTGCCATCTCCCAAAAAGTGGGCTGTTGGCCATTTGCAGGCACTGCGCAGCCAGCGATTTATCCTGCGCAATCATGTCCGTCACTTTTTGCACATCGAGTTGTTCAAGGGGTTGCTCCAGGTAACGGAGCAACGGGGCCAACACTGCGGGGATCGTGGGGATCTGGTTCAATCCCTCCACACGGGAAAGCAAGCTTATTTTCGAACCTGCAGAAGCCATATATTTACCTTTTCACCTGGGTGCGTTCCCCCTTCACGTACGCCGTTGCTCCAGGAAGATGGACCAAGTGAAAATCATCATTCACGCCATAAAGCGATTCGGAATGACCTAGGAAAAGATAGCCATGAGGAAGTAGGTTGTTATAGAAGTGCTGAATGACCTTCCGTTTGGAGGCTAGATCGAAGTAGATCAATACATTGCAACAAAAGACGATGTCCAGACTCTTCATGAAAATCATCCGCGAGTCGTCGGAAAGATTCAGCCGGCTGAACGTGATGCTGTTGCGGGCCAGTTGCTGTACTTGCAATTGCTCTGCAGCAGGCGCGAAGTATTTTTGCTTGAAATAGGCGTTCAGATTGCGCGTGCTGTACGTGCCATAAACCGCATTCTTCGCGTGGGCGAGCGACCGTTCGTTGAGATCGGTGGCAAGAATTTCGATTGTCCAATCCTTCAGGCGCCGCTGCGTCTCTTCCAGCAGCATCATGCTCAGCGTGTATGGTTCTTCTCCCGTGGAACAGCCTGCGCTCCAAATCCGCAAGCGACGTATGGGAAGCTTGGCCTTGGCCTCGAGAACTTTCGGCAGCACAATCTGCTTCAACGCATCCAGTTGTGGCTGGTTGCGGAAGAAGCAGGTCTCCCCGATCGTGATTTCATTCAGCAACGCGATCAACTCAGTTTGCCGCTGCGGCTTGATCGTGAGGTATTCGAAATATTCGTGCAGGCTTTTGGCGTTCAACTCTTTTATCCGTCTGCCACAGCGGTCGAAGAGCAACCGCAGCTTCGTGTCGGGATGAAAAATTCCGGCAACCTGATAGATCAGGTCGCGGATTCGCACCAGGTCGGGATCAGGAGGCCCGGTTTCCGGGTAAACCGCCGGCGCTGTCGCGGCGCTCATTCCGACGTCCTTCGAAGCTGCGAGATCTCGGACGATGCCGAGAAGATGTGTGAATCGCTGCGCTCGCTCAAGTCTCTTTTTTGCATTGCTGCGCTCTGTCTGCGCGTTCGTTTACGTTTGCCCGTCTTGACTGCCTCAGAGTCTATCGGCGTGATTCGAGCGGACTTTAAACGCTGGGAGCTTGAGGCTCGTGAATTCCGGACTACGGAATCGCCGCCGAAGGCTTCGACGGGCTGGCGCTCCCAACTTTCGGCCCGCCCGCGGCATATCCCCTCAAAATAACCACGTCCACCCTGCGATTCTGTGCTCTGCCTTGCACGGTCTCGTTGCTCGCGATGGGGTGATACTGCGCATACCCCGCTGCCGCCAGTCGATCCGGCGAGAAACCGTAGCGCAAAATCAGCAGTCGTACTAATTCCGACGCTCGCATGGTGGAAAGCTCCCAGTTCGTTGCCACATGACTCGTATGGATTGGCACATTGTCGGTATGTCCCTCGATTCGCAGCCGGCATGTGCGCAGGGTGAGCACGGATGCGATGCGATCCAGGGCCGGCAAAGCCGAAGGCTTCAGCGATGAAGACCCGCTGTCGAAAAACCCAAACTCCCGCAAGCTCAGGACCAGTCCCTCTGTTTCCCGGTGAAGTGCGACGGTGCGAGCTGCGATTTCGTTCTGCAGCGCCTGCTGTAATTCTTCCTGCAGCAATGCCAGAGTCGCCTCGTCATAAGCATTCGCATCGACTGGCGTGCCAGACGGCTCCCCGACACCAGTTGCCGCCTCTTGAGCGTTCTCGAGTGCCACGAGTGAGCTCAGCGGAGCAGGCTCATTGCCCGTAAGGCCAATTTGTCCTGAGGTGGGGAATACCCCGAGCTCCTGGAAAGCTACCTGGATCGCGATTGCCAATCTTCCGATCTTGCGATGATCAACCTGCGCTGAGGCGTACAAAACAACGAAGAAGGCAAACAATAAGGTGATGAAGTCAGCGTACGAAACCAGCCAGCGATCATGATTGGACTGTGGACGCATCCGCCTGCGACGGTTCGTCACTCGTTCTCTCCTGCCGCGAGTTCCTCCTTCTCCGCGTGCGCGAGAAAACCTACCAGTTTGGTTTCAAGCATGTGGGGATTCATGCCCTCCAGGATCGACACCACACCTTCAAGCGTCATTTCTCGCTCGATCTGTTCTTCCCGGATTCGTAGCCGCATCTTTCCGGAAATCGGTAAATAGAAGAGGTTGGCGGAACCGACTCCATAAATTGTGGCGACAAATGCCACGGCGATTCCTCGTCCGACTTCGTCGATCTTGTCCAGGTGCTGCATGACTTGAATCAGCCCGAGGACGGCGCCAATAATTCCGATCGTGGGTGCAAAGCCGCCAGCCGCTTCAAAAACCTGAGGTACCCGCTCTTCGAACTCTCCCTGATTGAAAAGTTCCAGCTCCATGATCTTGCGGAGCTCCTCCGGCTCGGTGCCATCAATGGCCAACATCAAAGACTTCTTCATAAAAGCGTCTTCGATCTCCGGCAGTTGTGAGTCCAGCGACACGATGCCTTCGCGCCGGGCCTTCTGGGCGTACGTCACTAACCTTCGGATCGTTAATTCCGGATGAGAACGAGGATTAAGGAAAACCAATCCCATCCGCCTTATCGATTGCGCCACAACCGGCAAAGGAAACTGCAGCATCACCGCGCCGAGTGTGCCGCCAAAAACAATCATGGCTGCGGTAGGCTGGAGAATCTGGCGCAGGTTGCCGCCTTCCAGCAACAAGCCGGCGATGATTCCCCCAATCGCCAGAACGATGCCACCAAGGCTGGACTTGTCCACCTTCACCTCACCGCTCATCGCTGTCGGATCCGCGAGATCTTGAGATGAGCGCGGAAGCCGAAGATACGTCCCACGCTATCGCCAGTCCCTGAAGCACAGCACGCCGGAATGCAATGATTCGCGCAAGTACGTCATCGAATTTTTCCCGGACGACGATCTTCTCTCCAGTAATGAGTGTCACCAAGGTGTCGGGAGACTGCTCGATGAACTTGATCAGGTCCGAATTGACGACCAGGGGCGTGCCGTTAAGCCGTGTGAGTTGAATCATCTTTTCCCCCTGAGGAATCACCGGACAATGGACACGGTGCCTTAGGGAACACGATCGGCAAAATCCAGTTTCAAATTAGAAATGGCCTTACTCCTCTGTTACCTCCGGCATTACGGCTGGCACTGTGGAAATGGAACGCTGCTAAAGCGGAATCCGACCCTGCCGATGAATTGGAAAGAATTCGGGGTTCCGCGAGCACCAGAGATTCAAGGTTCGCAGAACACTCTAAGAAGAATCTTAGGGAAACCGAAAAATCGACGGAGAAGGAGCCTCAAATGCCCATTGGAATCCTGAATAACATCGCATCTCTTTCAGCGGAAAATCAGTTATCAATCACAAACGCGAACCTGCAGAGCACTCTTTATCAGCTGTCATCTGGATCGCGTATCAATTCCGGCGCGGATGATGCCGCTGGACTGGCCATTGCCAATGGCTTGCAAGCCAACATTACAGCGCTCACACAGTCGGCTCGCAACGCGAACGACGGTGTCGGCATGCTGCAAGTGGCGGACGGCGCACTGGCCCAGGTGACGACACTCCTGAATCGTGCCGTTACCTTGGCAACTGAGTCTTCAACAGGCACGGTGTCTGACTCGCAGCGCCAGGCGCTACAGTCAGAATTCGTGCAGATCAAGGCTGAAATCGATCGCATCGGCGGCAATACCACTTATAACGGCGCGGCCGTGTTCACCGGTGGAAGCACGAACTTCAACCAAATCTCTGCTGGAAACACCCCAGCCGCGAATGCGACTGCAGTCAGCGGAACTCTAGCAATCAAAACAACCGGCGGAGCCACGATCTTCGCGACGAGCGCTGGCGATGCTACGGTCGGCGATGTCATCAACGAGATCAACCACTCGGGAACCGGCCTGGCGGCCACGGTGGACAGCAATGGCCACTTGATGATCACAGATACATTGAATCGTGGTACCTCGGGCCTGAACCAGCTCCAAGCGGATGCGGCTACTGGAACTTTCGAAGTAGGCGGGGCCACCGCTGCTGAGAGTTTCGCCAACACCAGCAACAGCAGCACGATGGGCGTCTATTTGAGTGATTCCACGACGGTCGGCAGCAGCACGATTTCGGTCACCATGGGCCAGTTCAACAGTGGCAACATGAACGGAATCAGCCTGGCGACCGATAACCTCAGCACCTCCACCAATGCCAAGACCGCGCTGACCGATATCAACAATGCCATCTCGCAAGTGGCGGCATTACGCGGTCAGATCGGAGCAAGCTCGAACCGCCTGCAGAGCGCCAGCACGGTCATCAGCAGCCAGACGCAAAACCTTACGTCTGCTATGAACGGCATCACCGCAGCTGACATCCCGTCGGCGGTCGCTAACCTGACCAAATTCTCGATCCTGGAACAGACGGGTATCTCCTCTCTGGCCCAGGCCAACCAACAGCAGCAACTCGTTCTCAAGCTGTTGCAATAGTTGTGATCCGAGGGGGCGAAGGTTCGCCCCCTCATCCTTCCGGAGCGCGCCATGAGCATGAATCCGGTCGAATCGATCTCTACCGCTCGGGACCTCCAGTCCGAGGACTCCCGTGCCCCATGTCCCCAAGCCTTCGCCTGCCCACGTGCCTGAGAATCGCGCTACCCCCAATCCGGGAACAGGTTCAAACCAGGAAATCCGTTCCACGCAAATTGGTGCGGAAGCCGCCAGTTCCACGGGAGATGAAGTTCAAGTGCATCGCGATGATGAAGGAAGCATCGTGATCAAGTACGTCGACCGATCCGGGAACGTCGTTCTCCAGGTGCCGAGTTCGCAAGTGTTGGGCTTGACTCGCGCGATCGAGAAGGCGCTGAACGACGAGGCTCAGAAACATGCAGCCGCCCGCGCTCTGGAAGCGCGAGGCGAAGGAGGATATTCCCATGGGCGTTAGTCTGAATCCGTCGACCTTACTAAGCGGAGATGGCATCGACGTCAGCACGGTTGTCACCCAGGTGATGAACCAGAAGAGCGGACAACTTACCGAATGGGCAAGCGAGCAGACCACGTTGCAGATGCAGGCCGGACTGCTGAAGTCGATGAACACCGACCTGACGAGTTTGGCAGACGCGATGACCGCGTTGTCTGATCCGTTGGGCGCCTTGACCGCCCAGGCTGCCATCTCTTCGAACACCAGTGTCTTGAGCGCGACGGCCGACACTTCAGCCACTGCAGGTATTCACAGCGTGGTTGTGAATAATCTTGCGAGCAATGGATTGGTCTACACCGATGTTGTGGCCGGTGGCGCAGACTCGTCGATCCTTCCTTCAGATACCACCTCGAGTGACCTGCAGATTCGCGTCGGAGGCACAAACGGGACCACTGCTGACATTCAAATCACGGCCGGAGTCAACGACACCCTTAATACCCTGGCTGCTTCGATCAATCAGCAGAGCATCGCCAAAAAGTGGGGTATCAGCGCGAGTGTCGTAAGTGACGCCAATGGTGCTCGACTCAGTATTACGAGCCAGGCCAGCGGAACCCCCGGAGCGCTGGCCATCGCCAACAATACGACCCTGATGAAGTTCAATGCTCCCATCGGCGGCGCCAACGCGTCGTTGACCATCGACGGTATTCCTTATTCCAGTACCACCAACAAGATTTCAGGAGCCATCACCGGGGTCACGCTAGACCTCTCCAACTCATCGCCCAGCAGTGCGGTTCAAGTTACCGTCGGCCCGGACACGCAGAAGGTGATGCAGGCCATCAACAACTTCGTCAGTGCCTACAACAGCGTGGTCGGTGACATTAACACGCAATACGCCGTCGATCCGGCTACCGATTCCGAAGGGCCGCTGGGTTCTGATTCTTCGGTCCGGAGCCTGCAAACGATCCTGATGAACGATGCCACCTACTCCATTACCGGTAACTCGGGCCTCGTGAATCTCGCATCCCTCGGTATCAACATGAATAACGATGGCACCTTGACAGTGGGAACAACGCCCTCGGGCCAGACCACCAGCCAGGTCCTCGCCGCCAACCCGACAGCGTTCCAGACTCTCTTTCAGGACTCTACGCTCTACCGGTTTTGCGAACAAATTTCATACCGATCTGCTGAACCTGACGGACCCGACGCAGGGCCTGCTCAATGTTGACCTTGCTCAAAACAAGACCCAGCAGCGAAATCTTGCGGACACCATCACCAACTTCCAGAGACAACTGGCCGCGCAACAGAAGGAACTGACCGATGAGTTCAGCAAGGTTAATGCCTCGCTGCAGGCCTATCCGTTGTTACTGCAGCAGGTGACCGAAACTCTGGCCAGCATGGGAATGAGTTCCAGCAGCGGTTCCTCGCATCCGACACTGACCTCGGGGCTGTGAGTATGAATGCGGGAGTTTCTTATCGCGAAGCGGCGGCGGCGGGTGCGAGTCCGGTTCAGCTCGTCATCCTGCTCTATGAACAGATTGTGGAAGACCTGCGCCGGGCCCTCTCATCGAATGCGAAATCCGACATTGAAGGGCGCACCCATGCGCTCAATCATGCTCTGATCGTCATTGGGCACCTGCAGGCAACTCTCGACAAGGAACACGGTGGAAAGGTTGCGGAAACTCTGGAGCGGTTCTACGAGCATCTGCGCGGCGGCCTGGTGGAGGCTCAGTGCAAGCAATCTGGTGAGCTGCTCGAACAACATATTTCAAGCCTGATGCAGGTACATCAGGCATGGTGCGAGGTCGAACGAGCGACCACGCCAACGGCGCGTTCAGGCAAGCAAGATGATCAGCCATCCTCTGGAGACTGGCGCGCATGACAATTTCTGAAGAAATCGTTGAACTCCGGGAGAGTAATCGGCGCTTTCGGCTTGAGCTCGATGCGCTGTCGACTCACTGTATCAAGGACTCGCAAGCTGCCGTCGCCCAGCCCGAGCAGATTGCTACCCTGTTGACCGAGCTCAGGCGTTTTGGACAAACACTGCAAGAAAAGTCAGCCGGAATAGACCTTGGCCTGGACCACGAACTCACCGAATTCCGTACGCAAGTGGAACGGCTCCGCGACCTTCTGCCCACCATCCACATCCTGCTGCTGCGCGAACGAGGACGGCTCGAACAGGAACGCAACCGCATGAACTTGGCGTCCGAGTGGATTCACAGGTCTAGCCAGACCTTCTGACGCTCTGGTTTTCTGCTTGTCCCTTATCACTTGAGGTAATCGAATAGATTGCTGGTCTGTGTTTGTCCGATTGCTTCGAGCGTGGCTTGGTGAGAAGTCTCGGCATTGACCAGGTCACTGAGCACTTTAGAAAGGTCGGCGCCGCCGAGAGTGTTCTGCTGCTCGGCGAGCTGGGTCTTCTGATTGTTCAGATAGGTTTGCTGCGAACTCAGCTGGTTCACCACGTTCCCATAAAAAACGCGCTGGCCGTTAATGTGCTGGTATGCGTCATTGACCTCATTGACCGCCGCATCAATGTTGGTCCCGCTTTGAAGATTGGTGATGAGATCCTGGACTGCCTGAAACATGTCGGTGCCCGAACCTGAAAATAGCTGCGATCCCGCCATGTTGCTTTTGACGCTAAGGTTGTCGCCGACAGTAATCGTGTTCGTGTTGGCGTTTCCTGCGTAACGGACGCCCGAACTGCTGGTGGAGTCTGAGACGTACGGGGAGTCTTGGGTGGCGGTTCCGGCGAAGACGAACTTGCCCTGATAGGAAAGATTGGCCAGGCTCATGAGCTGCGACTGGATGCCCTGGACCTCCGTCGCAAGCGCTGCCCGGTCGGAGCTGTTGTTGGTTCCATTTGCGCCTTGAATCCCCAAGGTCATCGCCCGCCGCAGCGCCGAGACGACTGAACTCAAGGCGGAATCCGCGTTCTGCAATTCCCCGCTGACGCTCGCGATGCTGCGCAGGAATTGGTCGGCCTCCGAACTCTGGGCTGCGTTCCGGACCAGCATCGAAGCCGCAGCGGGATTGTCCGATGGGACATTGACGCTGCTTCCGCTCGCGGTCTGCTCAAGATCGGTGTTGATCTGTTGTTGCGTTCGAGAAAGCGCCAGCAGTAGATCGGGCAGCGGATTAGGATTCACTCGCATAAGATTCTCAGCTCGTCTTCATGTTGATGACATCTTCCATCATGCGGCTTATGGTCTTGACGACCTCTGCCGATGCGGAGTAGGCCTGCTGGAAGCGCAACATATTCGCGGCTTCCTCGTCGAGCGAAACTCCCGACACCGACGAGCGCTGGTCGTTGAGCTCCTTCAATAGCAAATCCGAAGCCGATTGTTCCCGGCATCGGCCACCGCATTGCCTACGTTGAAGACGATGCCGGAATAGTATTCGGTCGGAGTCTTGCCGTTGATGACGGACTGGCTGCTCAGCGCATACATGGCTTCGGCGTTCGCATTGCTGCCCGCAGTCCCATCGGAGCTGGCGGCGAGCAATCGCGGATCGGATATGGCAACAGACATGGTTGCCGCTGCACCGGTTCCTGACGCGGGCGGAACACTGAACAGAGCGTTGCCGGTACTGGCATTGCCGTCAAGATCGTACCCCGATGTTTGCACCCCGTTAACGGCGTTTGCCAGGCCCGCTGCCAGATTGTCCAGCTGGCTTTGAATGCTCGGGATCTCCTGATCCCTGGCCTGCAACAATCCGCCTAGCGCTCCCGCTACGATGGTCGCGGTAATGTCCACCCCTTGGGCATAAATCTGCTTCATGCCGGAAGAATTCAATTGCGTCGAAAGCTGGAAGCCCTTGTTCCCCGCGACTAGGGCAGTCCCGCTGGCAGTGGTCAACATGATCGTCTTGCCGCTCGGAATCACCGATACATCGACCAAGCCGGAAAGCTGGTCGATCAACTGGGTGCGCTGGTCAACGAAGGTTCCCGCATTCTCGCCAACATTCTCAAGGTTGCTGATTTGCGAATTCAAGCGCGCGATTTGGTCCGTCAGTTGGTTGATTTGCCCGACTGTCTGATCGACGTTCTGATCGAGGCCCAAACGTTGCGACATCAGATTGTTTGAGGCCACGTTGAACGCGCTGGCTACGTTGCCGGCCGTGGTAAGGACGTTCTGGCGCAGCGACACGTCGGCTGGACTGGTTGAGAGCTGGTTAATGCTGTCAAAGAACTTCGAGATCGCCGTTCCGATATCTCCCGCGGTGCTCGTAAAACTGGATTGGGTCTGCTTCAGCGCCGATACCAGCGCGCCAAGCTGTCCCTGGGTTTGAGTTTCCTGCTGGATTTGGGATTCGAGGATCGAGTCGCGAATGCTTTCAATAGTCTTCAGCGTGACTCCCGATCCGTACGTCAGGGACGCAATCGTAATGGGATCGCTTGTGGCGAGAATCGGAACTTCTCTCGAATATCCGGGCGTGTTGACGTTGGCCACGTTATTCGACGTAGCCTCGAGCGCACCCTGTTCTGCGCCCAGGCTGCTCAACGCGATTGCCAGACTGGCGTTCAAGCTCGACATCGGAACGTTCCTCCATGCTTCGAGCGCTACGGCCGCAAGCTCGCGTTCTCAGGCCCTCGGGTTATAGAGCCCCTGTGATCCTGGTGCGAGGTTGTGCACTGCCCTTAGACCACGCTCCATGCGGCGTAGCAGGATCTGCTGCACCCGTGCGGCATCGAGGACCCGCGACTCCAGAGACCGCAGTTGGTTTGACTCCCTCGCTTCACGCGCCTCGCCCAGGGTGGAAGGGTCGCGCCCCTCCGGCCCTGAAAGCAGCCGAGCTTGCTTACTTGTGAGTTGTTCAAGCCGTTCGATATCGCGCGACAAGATGGACTCCTGGCTGGCGCGCAGGCTGCACTCAAGCTCCGTTAACCATTCGATCCGCCTTGACACTTCCTCGATCCAAGATTCCGTCTATTCTCAACGTCTGCTCCGTTCGGCTTGTCTGGCCGGAACCAATCGATGACACTCAGAAGCACAGTGTCCCTCGATGACTACCTCACGAAGCCGGATGCCATCTCTGAAAACAACGCGTTCGCCACTTGGTTCGCGTCCACCTGATAGCGCCCGCTTTCTACCGCGCTTCGAAGGCTCTGAACCTTCGCTTCCCGAATATCCGGCAAACGTGACGCCTGCACGGCCAGAGTTTGCACCTGGATGTGATCCTGGGAATTCTCGCCCTGGGTAACAGCTCGCTCCTGTGCGCCCGGCGCGGTTGAGTTCGCGGCATTGCTTCTATCCGAGTCGTGTGTCTGTTGCGGACCGTATTGGAAATCGATTCTCATGCATCCACCCCGGCGAGCTTTTTGCTTCCCCGCCCGCACTTTGTCTTGCACTTTATCTATCGGCCGTCCATTAAATCCCTTTAATCCTCACCCGTTCCCCTTTGCTCGAATGGTTCGGTTGCTTCTACCTCATTCCTATCGGCTTGATTTCTAATGACTTTAGATCAATTCGGGCTCCTGCCGGAACTGGGATACTCATTCGAGGGCTTACTTTCGTGCGATGCGAAATAGCGGGTCAGCAAGTCCGCGATGCCAAAGCCGCCGTTTTCAGAGATTCCGTCGGCCAGGCCCTTCGCACCGAGATAGTCATAAGAATCCGAACCCGCTACTTTGGATTCCCCCGGCAGCCGGGAAAAAGTTGACTCCAGCGACTGGAGCAACGATGCGATCAACACGGATTCGAACTCCTTCGCTGCCTTCAAGCCTCGACGCGGAATGTCCGCCGATTGCGGGATGCCCGCTCGCAATCGGCAGCAAAGTCGCCGGCCTCATCAGATCACCTCCAATTCGGCTTCCAAGAGCGCCCGCGGCTTTGATCGCCTGCAATATCGACACCACGTCCCGCGCCGTTGCTCCGATCGCCTGCAGGCGCATTACCAGTTGCTCTACGCTGGCGCCTTCTTTCAGTTCGACATTCTCGCAGGACTTTCCGTTGCATTCACCTTCGTCTGGCTGAGAACTTCAGTCTGACCGTTCGACAAAGCCTGGAGGCTGCGATGCCGAAAACGTAGTGGTCACCTCGATCGACAGGTTCCCATGAAGAATCGAGACGGCGCCCAGATGGACGTCCTGTCCGAGAACGATGGTTCCCGTCCTCTCATTAACGACGACCTTGGCGCGGCGGTGCACCTCTACCTCGATACGCTTCCACGCGGGCGAGCAAGCCGGGAATCGAAGCGGTCGTGGGAGGAATACGAATCTCGATCCTCCTGCTGTCTATCACCGTCGCGATTTCCGTGGACCATTGGCGGTTGATCGGCCGAGGCGACTTCCTCCGCCGTGGTGAAACTCGCGTCGTTCAATAACAACGACAAGTGATCGAGCCCCGCCAGGCTCAGTGAACTGTCCCGCTCCACTAACGCGCCGCCCGGAATCCGGCCTACCGTCGGATGGTTCACCTGCTTCGAGTTGGAAGCGCTACCCGAGGAATATCCGCCCACAACCAGAGGACCTTGGGCTGCCGCAAAGACTTGGCCATCGGCCGCGTAGAGAGGAGTGAGCAGAAGTAAGCCGCCTTCCAGGCTGCGGGCGTCGCCGCTTGACGACACCATCACGTCCAGATGCATCCCGGGACGTGAAAACGGCGGAAGGCTTGCGGTTACGAAGACGGCTGCCACGTTGTTGACGCGCAACCGACGCCGTCGGTATCTGCACTCCCATGCGGGCGAGAATGCTGGCCAGAGTCTGCACCGTGAAGTAGGTCTGCTGCCGGTCTCCCGTCCCCTTCAGGCCGACCACCAGGCCGTAGCCGATGAGGGAATTGTCGCGCACGCCTTCGACGGTCGCGACGTCGCGGATGAGCAGCCGGTGCACGTCGCCGTTGCCCGCGAACGAACAGGGCGCGATCGCAAGTACAATCTGCAGCAGAAAACACATCATACCGACCCCATTGATCCTCCTCAGAAGCCAACCACGCGCAGGATCCACCGGACAATCGGATTCGGCGGTCGGGTGCCGTCGCTGACAATTCCTTTTCCCTTCACTTCGATCTCGAGATCGCCGACGTTGTTGGACACCACCGTGTTCGCCGCGTCTAGATCTCCCGGCCGAACCACGCCGCGCAGGATCACCGTTTCATGCTGGTTGTTCATGGTGATCTGGCGCTCGGCTTCGACCACCAGCGTTCCGCTTGGGAAGTACCGCCACAACTCTGCCCGTCAGCATCGTGCTCAGCGACGTCTGCGACGTGGCCTGTGCCTTTCCAGACAGCACCTGAGTGGAGTTCGGGGAAAACAGACTGGCCACGCCCGACGTCTTAAGATGCCCGGGAAATGCCGTCACTCCGGAGTTTGCGGAAAAACTGCGATTGGTCGAAACGTTGCCGGTGCTCGAAGCCGACAGATTCTGGGACACGGCTGATCGTGACCAGGTCCCCTACGCGAGATGCCTTGTAGTCCGCCACCATGTTGGCCGAGCCGGCCTGAATCGCTCCACAGGCTGCCGGACGTGTTCGGAGCCGGGTTCGGCCCCTTGGCCGACATGCGTTCGATATAGTCGGCCAGGCTGCTGTGCGGTGAACGCGGTGGCTTCTGTTTCGACTGCATCTGCGTGGCTGAGATCACTGCGTAAAGAGTGCAATCGCGACTGCCCATATTCGCCTGCTTCGCTTCATCGATCTCGACCTTTCTCTGGTTCTCTCTCATGATGATGGTTCTCAGAACCCCATCGCTCGACACCGTGGCTCGCACGATCGCCCTCGAGGCAAAATACGCGCCTTGATCGTTTGCCCTTCCGATCCCGCTTCAAGGCATAAAGCCGTTACCGTCACTCGAATCTCGCCTTCAGTCCATACCAGTCGTACGGATTGTCCCCGGTGGACCAACAGATCTCGACCGCTCCCGCAACCGCATGGCGGAAGGTTCTGCGGCACTGACTTCCGGATAAGCGCCGTGGTATGACCATCCGACGATGGTGGATTTCGACTCTCTCGCGCTCTGCCCGCCTTTGACAATGAAGGGCACGCAACTCTCGAGGATCGGGCACAACCTACCCGATACACCCAACTCTTCAGCAGCTGGATCCCAGTCCTGCGGAAAATTCGCAACGTTGCGTCACGCTGGGATAGCCTGGCCTGCGCCACACTCCATGCCTTCAAGATCCTGCTTTTAAGATCGACCGCCACCTGGTCCATTCGGGGCGCCGCATCAGGCCCGGGTTGAAAAGGCAGATTGCAGTGCGGCCAGAATCCTGTCTCTGCAGTTCTTCGCAGCTCGGGCTGAAGCTTCGGCTCGGCGAACCACGATGCGCTCCGACACCGGTTCCAGAACCATTTGAGCGGCTTCAGACGTTTGTGCCTTCGCCAGTTGCTCGACAGCAGAGCGGACATACTCTGCCTTCAACACGCGGACGCTGCCGGCAGAAGGGGCGGCACCGATTCGCTCGCGAGCAGCCGAGTTCAAAATCGCGTCGCACGTACCGGACCGCAAAAGATCGGCCAGCGTCAGACTCGGGGCCATCGACCTCAACATCTGCTTTAACGGAAACTCTGCAGACTTCCTGCGCCGGTAATGGCCACCCTGCAAGGCAAAATCCTAGAACGAGCAGCGAGGACAACCGATGAACCTTGCACTTCGAAATCGCAAGCACTTCATCCATGGCTAACGTCCGAGGGTGTTGATGCTTTGCAGCATCTGGTCCGCGGCATTGACGACTCGAGAATTCGCTTCGTACGAACGTTGCGCCACGATCATCTGGACAAATTCATCGACGACGCTGACATTCGATTGTTCCAGCATTCCCTGTTCGATCGCTCCGAGACCCTCGCTCCCTCCCGGCGTTCCGATCACAGGATCGCCGGAGGCCGTGGTCGCCAGAAACAAATTCCTGCCCACAGAATTCAATCCTCCCGGATTGTTGAACAACGCCAGCTGCAGCGAACCGACTTGCTGGGCGGCCGTCTGGCCGGGAAGAGTTACGCTGATGGTTCCATCCTGCGCCACGGTCACCGATGTGCCGCCCGGAGGAATCGTCACGGCCGGCTGCACCTGGTCGCCCTCCTGCGTCACCAGATTTCCTTGCGCGTCGAGATGAAAACTTCCCGCGCGCGTGTAGGCCGTCTCTCCATCCGGCAGCAGAACCTGGAAGAAGCCTTGCCCTTGAAAAGTCCAGCGGATTTCCCGTCTGGCTGAAATCGCCCTGAAGTTGCACGATCTCCGAAGCCGCCGTGCGCGTACCCAGCCCCACCTGCAGCCCCGCCACCATCGTCGTCTGCTGCGAGGCGGCCGCTCCCGGCATGATCAGGTTTTGATACATAAGATCTTCGAACTGCACTCGGCGCCTGCGAAATCCCGTTGTGCTTGAGTTCGCCAGATTGTTCGCTACATTGTCGAGGTTTGTTTCCTGCGCCATCATCCCCGTAGCGGCGGTGTACAAAGCACGAATCATGTTGTCTCTCCTCAGACTCTCGCCAGGTCTTGCACGGCGGTCTGATTGAATTGACTGTCAAACAGGGTGAGCGCGCGCTGCATCATCTCCGCGTTGCGCTGCACGTTAATCAACTGCACGACACCTTGAACGGAACTCACGTTCGATTGTTCGAGCATCTCCTGGCGAACGGACGACGACGCGGCGGGCAACACAGCTTTCTCTGGCGCTGCGTACAAGGCGTTTCCGCCGCCTGAAGATTCGCTGCCGGAGAAAACTCGACAATACGCAGCTTTGCCACTACCGCGCCCCCGACCGATACGGTGCCATCCGAGCTCACAGCGACCGACCCGTTCGGCAAACTGATGCGCCCTTGCTCACCCAGCACGGGATTCCCCTCGGAAGACGCCAGCAACCCTTCCGGCGTCCGGTGGAATGAGCCATTTCGCGTGTACAGCACCTTGTCGCGCGCTTGCACAGCGAAGAAGCCCTCGCCGGCAATCGCCAGATCCAGAGGATTCCCTGTCGGTGTCAGGCTTCCCGAGGACCGATCGATGCGGCTGCCGGAAAGTGTTCCGTAAGCATTGATCGCCGCATTAACCGAACTAACCCGACCGAGCCGCTCCCGGCGAGCAGCGTACGGAACGTTGCCCGTGATGCCCGATAACCCGTGGTGCTGAGATTCGCCAAGTTGTTGGCGACTAGATCGAGGGCTTGCGTCTGCGCGGCCAATCCCGCGCACGCTGCATAGTAGCCACTGTCCATGGATGAACTCCTGCAGCGAGTTCATGCAAGCATGTTTCCACTAAATATTGATTGATACACATCGTGGGAATCCGACAGGCGACAGATCCAACGCTCGTTACGCAGATACGTCTCTCATCCCACCCCAGCTTTTCGCCGGTGAAAGTTTGCCCATTGGGCAACTTCTGCCCGGCGATCTCGTCAGCCCATCACCTGGAAATCCGAACCGTCTGAATGCATCAGCTGTGGATCTCTAACAACAGAACGACCGGCTCCCCCTCAAAAAGCAGCGTCACGTGAATATTCTCGTTCACCATCGAATGGACGCTGTAATCCCCTCCCGTAATTACAGTCGGCACCGAAAGCATGCAACCGTCTCCCATGCCGCTGATCTTGTTCTTGAAATTCCCGGCGGCGCTGTTGCAGATCTCGCCCACGGCGTCCCACATCTCTGGGCCGGCTTTCTCGACATCAGTTCCTAACATCCGCGAGGCCATGCGGGCGGCTGACTTCGCGCTGCACCGAACCGTCAGAATGCCGCACAACTGGCCCGCGAGCCCGACCATCGACGTGACGTCTAACCCCTCCTCGACCGGAGGCTCAACCGGAATTGCGAGCTCATAGGCGAGCATCAGTTCAAACACTTCCCGGATCGCCAGTTGCAAGGTCGGAAGCCAACAATCCCGCCCGGTGGAAGGATTTAATGATGGACTTAAGGAGTTCATGACTTCACCGCCAATACCGGCAGCACATGCTCTTTGACCTGATCCGGCGTGAACGGCTTGCGAATGTAGCCCCGGGCGCCGCCGGAAAGCGCCTGCACCACGTGGCCTTCACTCCCTTCGGTGGTGATCATGACCACCGGAACTCCCTTCGCATTTTCTATCGCGGAGAGCTGTTTCACGAATTCCAGTCCATCCATCACTGGCATGTTGATGTCGCAAAGGATGAGATCCAGCTTGTGACTCTGCACCGCTGCGAGCGCTTCCGCTCCGTTCGCTGCTTCAATGACCTCCGATATCCCGAGCCCCGCCTGCCGCAGCGAACGCTCTACAATCTTTCGCATCACCGAAGAGTCGTCCACGATGAGAGCACGTATGTTGTCCATTTTTGAATGATCCTCTAGCGACGAGGAATCCGAGAGTCGCGCCCGATTCGCCCGCCATAGCCTTTTATCGGCAATGATTGGGCGGACTTTAGACCGCATGCAGCCGAGTTCACCGTCAAGAAACCTTTCCCAATAGAGAAAGGCTCGACCGGTGGTCGCGCCCTTCGCTTAGGCGTGCCAAGCGAGCGTATTCTCCATGTGGGGCAAAGCATCTTCCACGACGTGATTCCTGCGCAGAGTCTGGGGCTTTCGACTGTGTGGGTGAATCGACCTTCTGCCCGTCCGGGGTGGGAGCTGTGAGAGCAGCGGCCGGCAGACCTGATCTTACGGTTTTGAGTCTCGAAGAACTTGCATCGGCTGCGACACGCGGTTGAGATGTGAGGCAGTGGGCGCCCTCAGCTACAGGTTTACAGGAAGCTTTACCACCCGCTTCTGGATGGCCCACATCACGAGCTTCCGCTTTATTGTGAATACCCAGCTTTCGCATCAGATTGAATTTGTGCGCGTCGACTGTCTTCACGCTGAGTCCAAGAATAGTGGCTGCGGAACGAACAGTTCTGCCTTCAGCCAGCAACTTCAAAACCTGGCGCTCCCGCACGGTTAGCACCCGCTGCCTTGGGAGGAGTTCCTCCGTCGGCCATTCCGCCAAGGGCCGTCGGCGCATGTCGCGACGCAAACTCACCTCAGCCGCAGCAGTACGCTTCACCATTGCAACCAGTTCCTCAGCGGAGGTTCGTCGAATAGCGTGCTGGCTGGCGTTTTCGGAACCGTCGGTCGAAATTCCGTCGCTTTCGTCGTCAGTCAAGAAGAGGATCTTGCTGGTAGGCGACTCTTGCAGGATCAAGTGTTCCGAATGATCCGGCTCACACTCGAAAATGTGCATGTCGGTGATGACGACGTGGGGCCGATGTTCAAATACTTTGCGCAAGGCCTCGGCAGCATTGCCGGCCTCCGCTACTACCTCAATGTCGGGTTCGTCCTCGAGGAGGCGCCGCACACCTTGGCGCAGCAGGACATGGTCGTGCACCAGGGCGCATCGAATCTTCTTATCGTCTCGAATCTGTGCGTGCGGACACACAGGCGCTCCTTCGTTGCGGCCAGAGAGATTGTAAAGCGGCGCGAGTTGGACTTAACCCACAACTGAAAACCCCAAACGTGAGGTAATTGTACCTTCTTCGTGCCGCGCTTGTATTGGCAAAATCAAGTTTGCGGCGTTGTACCGATCAAACTCACCAATCCGCCCGAAATCCTATATCAATCTTCATCAGGTACAATCAAAAATTTATGCTTCGATATTTCACAGCAGGGGAATCTCACGGAGAGGCGCTGGTAGCGTTTCTGTCCGGGATGCCGGCTGGATTGAAGGTAGATCAGGCCTTCGTCGATCGGGAACTCTGGCGTCGGCAGCAGGGCTACGGTCGCGGCGGCAGAATGAAGATCGAGCGGGATTCCGCTCACATCCTCTCGGGTGTGCGTCACGGAGTGACCATTGGGTCGCCGATTTCGCTAGAGCTTGAAAATCGCGATTGGAAAAACTGGCAGGAATCTCTACCGGTAGCAACGGGGGATACGAGCAAGCACAAGCGCGTCGCTTCGCCGCGACCTGGCCATGCCGATCTCGCTGGAGCCCTGAAATACAATTTCCCGGAAGCTCGTTACGTCCTTGAGCGTGCGTCGGCACGAGAATCTGCAGCGCGGGTCGCGATCGGCGCCTTGGCCAAATTGTTGTTGCGCGAACTTGGAATTGAAGTTCTGAGTCATGTCGTGGCGACGGGAAGCGTCACACTCTCTGAGCATGTGCCGTGGGAAAAGGTTCATGCTCTATGTGATCGCGAGGAGGTTTTGCTGAACTGCGCGGATCCTGATATCGAGCAGCAAATGAAGGGCGAAGTCGATCGAGTTTTGAAAACGGGAGATTCGTTGGGCGGTATTTTTGAAGTCGTCGCTCACGGTGTTCCTCCGGGCCTGGGAACGTACGCGCAATGGGATGAACGGCTCGACGCGTTGCTCGCAGGGGCGGTGATGTCGCTTCAGGCCGTGAAAGCGGTCGAAATCGGAACAGGTGTGGCCGCCGCTTTTGCGAACGGGTCTTCTGTTCACGACGAAATCGGATACACGGCAAAGTCAGGGTTCACCGCATTTTCGCGGAAGCATAACAATGCAGGCGGGATAGAAGGTGGAATCTCGAATGGGGAAGAGATCAGGGTACGAGGCTACCTTAAGCCGATCTCGACTCTCCGTCGCCCTCTGCAATCGGTAGATTTCTCTACTCGCGAACCCGTGAAAGCTGCCTACGAGCGTTCCGATGTATGTGTCGTGCCTGCTGCCGGTGTTGCCGCTGAGGCCATGGTGGCACTTACGATGGCACGCTGCGCGCTCGAAAAGTTTGGCGGCGACTCTGTGACCGAAACCGTAAGAAATTTCCAAGGCTACTGCGAGCAACTCAAAAACTACTAATGATTTATCCCATCGTGAAGTTTGGAAATCCGGTACTCGAAAAACCGTCGGAAACGGTAACGATTTTCGATGCAGAGTTGCAGAAACTGATCGAAGACATGTTCGAATCGATGTACGCGGCTCATGGGGTGGGATTGGCTGCGCCGCAAATCGGCATAGGCCGCCGAATTGCGGTCGTCGACGTCACGTTTAAAGACGATCCCAAGGCAAAACTGGTTCTTGTCAATCCAGAAATCATCCACATCGAAGGCCGCACCACTCAAAGTGAAGGATGCTTGAGCATTCCGGATTTTCGCGAAAATGTGACGCGGCCCAACAAGGTTACCGTTCGCGCACAAGATGCCGAGGGGAAGGTTTTTGAAAAGACGGGTGAAGAATTGCTAGCCCGCGCCTTCCTGCACGAAACGGATCATCTCAATGGAAAGCTCTACATCAGTCATTTGAGCGCGCTGAAGCGCGATCTGATGAAGCGAAAAATTCGCAAGTTGATGAAGGCAGGGGAATGGTAGAAGCAGGCCAGTTCAATATTCGCCCGAAGGGTTCATACGCCTCGTCTGAACATCTAAACTTAAGATAATGTCCTTGGATCTGGTCTTCTGCGGCACTCCACGCTTCGCTGTGCCGACGATTGAAAAACTGGCTCGCAGCGGATTTCGCATTCATATGGTCGTCACGCAGCCGGACCGTCCAAGGGGCCGCGGCCTCAGCCTCGTTGCTTCCCCTGTAAAGCAGTGTGCCTTGGAATTGGGAATTCCGGTTACTCAACCTGACCGCATAAAGACAAATGAGGAACTCCGTTCGCAGCTTTCTGCGATCAATCCTCAGGCCATCATCGTGGTCGGCTACGGCCGCATCATTCCTCAGTGGATGATCGATCTTCCGAAATTCGGCAACATCAATCTCCATGCCTCGCTTCTTCCCAAATATCGAGGCGCAGCTCCGATTCAGTGGGCGATTGCAAATGGAGAAACCGTGACAGGCGTGACAACCATGCGGATCAATGCCGGACTTGATACGGGCGATATTTTGTTGCAGAGGGCGCTCTCCGTCGGAGCCGACGATACAGCGGAGACGATCGCGCCCACCCTGGCAGAGCTTGGATCTGATCTCGTCGTAGAGACGCTTCATGGACTCGAAGCGGGAACGGTTCAACGGCATCCTCAGGACGATTCACAAGCCAGTCTGGCCCGCATACTGAAAAAAGAAGATGGTCTCGTGGATTTCCATCGAAGCGCCTCGGAAATCTTTAATCGAATTCGCGGTTTCCAACCGTGGCCTGGCGCCTATTCGCGATTTCGCGAGAAGACGCTCCAGATTTTGAAGGCAAAACCCGCCATTACACAGATCGGGTTGCCGCCAGCAGAGTTGAGTATTCGAGAAGGACGACTGTTTGTCGGATGTGGCAATGACACTTCGCTCGAACTTTCGGAGGTTCAGGTGGAAGGCAAAAAACGCAGCACTGCCACCGCCTTCATTCAGGGCTATCAACCAAAAGCAGGCGAGAAGCTAGGCTAGAACTACGGCGGCACCCTACAATTTCAACGAATGGCTGTGTCCCAAGCGCGTGCTGCCGCGTTCGACATCCTGAAACGCGTCGAGTGTGAGGCGTCTTATGCCTCCGAGCTCCTGCACGGACACGCCTACGAGCAACTTTCTCTTCCCGATCATGCCCTGACCACCGAAATCGTGATGGGCGTGCTTCGCTGGCGCGCGAAACTCGATTCTGAAATTGCGAAAGACTCTTCTCAGCCTCTCTCCAAGCTGGACATCGAAGTGCTTCTCGCGCTGCGCATCGCCTTATATCAATTTCGCTGGCTTGATCGCGTTCCCGCGCGTGCTGCACTGTACGAGAGTGTTGAACTCGTAAAGCGAGCGCGGAAGCGCTCCGCCACGTCATTCGTAAACGGCGTGCTGCGAAAAATCCTGAAACGAAGAGAGGAGAAAGAAGATGGGTCGGATGACGTTTCTTCCCCTGAGGCGCTGGCGTTTGCTTTCTCCCATCCACCTTGGCTGGTAGATCGCTGGTCAAAGGCTTACGGGTTGCCGGCAGCGCAGCAGATTTGTGCATACAACCAAAAAATTCCCGTAACAAGCATCCGTCTACGCGATCCAGACTCTGAGGCTCAACTTACAGCGGACGGAATAAAAGTTCAGCCCGGAAGTCTTCTCTCGTCAGCGCGGCGGGTGGATAGTGGCGACCTCGCGAAGTCAGGGCCTCTTCGTTCGCGCGCTGTGCTGATTCAGGATGAGGGATCGCAACTCGTCGCCGCTCTTGTAGGACACGGAGATCGCATCCTGGACTGTTGCGCCGCGCCGGGCGGAAAGACTCTAGCCATTGCCGACCGAAGCCCGCACGCCTCTGTTGTAGGTCTCGAAGTTCATGAGCACCGCGCACGACTGATGGCGCAGCTCATCACCCGCGCGAGTCTGGATCTTCCGTCCCGCTTGTCGGTCGTCGCCGCGGACGCCCGGCATATGCCGCTTAACAGCGTGTTCGATCGCGTTCTTGCGGATGTGCCTTGCTCGGGTACCGGCACGATTGCGCGCAATCCAGAGATCAAGTGGAAGCTCGACGTCGAAGACCTAAGGAAATTGCATGAACTGCAGGTCGAAATTCTGACATCAGCATTGAAGCAAGTTGCGCCTGGAGGACGACTGATCTATTCGACATGTTCGCTCGAGCAGGAGGAGAACGAAGATGTTGTTGGAGAAGTTCTGTCGGGAAACGATCTCTTTCGAGTCGTAGATTGCCGGTCTGAACTCGACCGCCTGGCTGCGGAGGGTAAGTTGATATGGCCGGAAGTCGATTCCTTGGTGCGAGGTCCTTACCTGCGCACAATCCCCGGTGTTCAGGATTGTGACGGTTTTTTTGCGGCAATTTTGAAGCGCGGCTGATACTCCGACGGCAGGGGATAAGACCCTGAACCTCGCTCTATCTCACTTCAAAGCTTACGGATGTTCCGGTTATGACTTTCTGTCCTGCAGCGGGCGCTTGCGACACGATGATGCTGGCTGGGGATGGTTGCGAGGGAGCTTGCTGGGGAGGCGGGGCAGAGCCATTCCCGCCCGGCGAGTTTTCAGCGACAGGAGTGTTGGGGACTGAGACTGCCACATTCCCCAGCCGGAAGCCCGAGTCGAGCAATGTCCGGCTAACGGTTCCCAGTGGCTGTCCGACGAAGCTGGGCATCACGAAGGCCTGCGGTTCTGCAGGGGATGTGATCAACAAACTTATTTTTGGTGCAAGAACCTGGGTCGCGTTTGCAGGAGGGCTTTGAGCCAATACCTGATCGATCGGAATTCCTGCAGTTTCAACTTGTGCGGTCGTGGCGATCTCGAGGCCGCGGCGTCGAATGTTCAAGTCCGCCGCATGCTCACTTTGCCCTGTCACATCGGGAATGGCTACGCGCGTTGGCCCCAGACTCTGCGCGACTCTTATCTGCCATCCCGGGCGCACTTTTGTTCCCGGCAGTGGGAGTTGCGACATGATCCTGCCTTCAGGAACTTGCGGGCTGTAGTACTGCCGTTCGATGGACATCTGTAGACCTGCACCAGCGACGGCTTTTTCGGCCTCCGCCGGAAGAAGACCGACTAGCGTGGGAACTCCTATCTCCTGCCCATGAATCGCGAATCGCATCGCCGTGAGCGCCGACACAATGGCGATCACAACCAGCACCAGCGCGAGCATCAGGAATCGAAACGCCGACTTCATAAGACTTCCGGGTGCATTAGCGTATTACTGCCGTATGTCATTTGATCTTTAAGCCTTTAATAACAACAATATACAGACTTCTTGCCGCGCGTGCAGCCCAACGCCCCTTCGTGCAATCTAATGAGTCAGACGCGTGATTTTGAGCTGCATTATGACTAACCCATTGGAGTATCATATTTCTGTGCGCCACTCATTATCGGCCTCGGTACTGGCTCTCAGTTTAGTTTTTGGGCCCGCCTTCCTGATGGAAACCAGCCATGCCCAGATCAACGGCGCCCCGGCGTCCGTGACTTCTCAGGGATTTGGCGGACACACGATCAACGGAACGCCATCGAGCGTTACGTCGCTAGGCCCACGAGGATTCTCACCGCAACATTCAGGCGTTACCTTCTCGTCCTCATCAAGGTCGCAAGTGCCAAACCGCCCCGCTCCGCCTCGTCACCGGCGTCATTTTTCGGAGTTCAATACGCCGCTGCTTTATGCGTATCCGGTGCCCTACGCCGTCGATGAAGGCGCTACGCAAGATTATTCAGACGAGAGCGATCCCGAATATCAGGGCGGTCCTACAATATTGGACCGTCGCGGTTCTGGCGAAAGCTCCTACGTGCCTCCGGTGAAGGACGACAATACTTCGTACACCCGCGATCGCACCCCTGCCGCGCCTGCCGATCCCGCGCCCGCCGGAGACCCGACGCTCCTGGTATTCAGAGATGGCCACACGCTCGAAGTGGGTAACTATGCGATCGTCGGTTCGACTTTGTTCGATCTGACTCTGGGACATTCCCGGAAAGTACCTCTGTCCGATCTCGATCTGGAAGCGACACGCAAACAAAACGATGATCGTGGCGTCATCTTCCAATTGCCAGCCGTGCAGCAGGCGAATTGAAGCATGAGTAAAGTCGCCTTTATCGCGCTTCTGGCCAGCCTCGTTCCAATGGCTGCGGCGCAAAGATTACCTGCACCTCCGGGCTTTACCGGTCTGCCTGCAGTCTCACAGGGTTCTTTGGGGCACCGGACAGGCCCATCCAACTTGCTTCCAGGTTTCTTTGATTCGGCATACCCGGGTTATTTCGCCTCCTCTTACCCGGCAGTATCCCCGCCTCCTGTCATTGTCGTCGAATCAGCGACTCCGCCCGCTGCCGCTGTTGAACATGCACCGACTCCCGTTCAGCCCCTGCTCATCGAGTTGCAGGGGAATCGGTATGTTCAACTGAGCGGCGAGAAGGAAACCAGTATCCAGCGGATTGAGGAAGAGAAACCATCGAAGGCAGTTCAAAGGCGGGGGATGGAGAGTTTTCAGTCTTCGCGTGGTAACCGGAATACGAGCGCCCTGCTTGTGTTCCAGGATGGCCATCAAGAGGAAGTATCCGGCTATACCATCGCTGGCAGCGTCTTATATGTAGGTGACGACGGCCATGCGAACGGCTCGTGGAACAGGAAAATCGAGTTGTCATCGCTGGACCAGCCGGGAACAGTCAGTTCCAACCAGTCGCGCGGGATCCAATTCCACTTTCCAACTGCCCCTAATGAAGTTGTCGTTGGGCCTTGAGTCGGGCCTCATTCATTCAAGTCAGGCGGCAGACACGAACATCTCTTCCACTTTCGCCTGCTTCCGCCTCTTCTCTCGCAGGCGGAGCACGGGCTGCTCGACGACATAATACGATCCGCATGCAAGACCGATAGCCAGAAGCACGAAGTACCAGGGACGCGGTCGAGTTCCGAATACAAATAGCTGTTGCCACAGATACAGGCTGTAGCTGATCCGCCCAAGCCAAGCGACCGGTGTCACGTTCAGGAAGCGATAAGGCTGCCGCACCACGTGCAGGAGCAATCCTGAAATGCACGCATGCATCACCGGCCAAAGCACGAACAGAAGTAGGGGTGTGAGATGGAATCGCAGGAGCCCGACATAAATCGGAACCAGTGCGACCGGCATAATCATTAAAGCCGCGGCCCACGCTCTGATTCTGGGAATGCGGTCCGCGTATATCGCGAGCAAGCATCCGAAGGCGAGTATGTCGGCTACTGCCGGGAATGTTTCGTCGGCTCGTCCGTGCAAGCCCAGGAAGTGACACAACACTCGATAGCAGGGCGCGACCGCTACGACGCCCGCCAGAATGAATCCGCGCCTTTTGAACCATCTACTCAGCACTCCGGGCCACAAGAGATAGAACTGCTCCTCCACGCTCAACGACCACAAGTGGCCCAGAAACCAGGGATGTGTGAAATCAAAGTTGGCCAGATAAAGGGCCGCCGCCAGCATGTGAAACCAGGTTGTTTGCTGCCAGAAGATCAGGAATGCGATTGCCATGAAGACGATCGATGCGGGAAAAATTCTGTATGCGCGCCGTTTGTAGAATTCCGCTAGATCGACCTTCGATGTTCGAGAATGTTCCTTCAGCAGAAGCGTGGTGATCAGGTATCCAGAGATAATGAAAAATATCCGCACTCCGAGATTTGCGAATGCACCGGCAACATCAGAGTGATATCTCAGTTCCGCCCAATGGCCCAGGACGACCAGAGAGATGGAAATGGCTCTCAACCCGTCCAGTGACGGAATTCGATTCATATCGGTTGGAGCCTAGCAAGTTCTGCGTTGACGAATCTGTGATGAATGACCGCGTTGCCCGCAAATTTTTCGAGGATTTCCCGTCCTGGGAGTCGCCTTGTGCCGTCTCAACAACGTCAACATCCGGGCGCCGTTCCGGCAGTGTGCGTGGTATAATTGAACCTGTTCCCGTGGCATGTAACATCCTGTAAATCCAAGCAGTTACAAGCTTCAACCGTTAGGCCTTGTTTCTTCGCGAACGAATTGTTCGCTGCGACTCTTGATGGCTGATTTTAGAGAATCCACGAATGGCTGACGAACAGAATCCTGAACTTCCTCTGACTCCTCCTCCCGGTGGCGATGGCCCGGGGGCATTGAACATTCAACCCGTCAACATTGAAGACGAGATGCGCCGGTCGTATCTCGACTATTCGATGTCGGTGATCATCGGCCGCGCGCTGCCCGACGTCCGCGATGGGCTGAAACCTGTTCACCGCCGAATTCTTTACACGATGCAGCAGATGGGGCTGCAGCCCAATCGCGCTACGCGTAAATGCGCCCGCATCGTCGGCGAAGTCATGGGCAAGTACCATCCTCATGGCAACCTCGCCGTTTACGATGCTCTCGTCCGACTCGCGCAGGACTGGTCGCTGCGTTACCCTCTGATCTTCGGCCAGGGAAACTTCGGCTCCGTCGACGGAGATCCACCAGCGGCCGACCGTTACACCGAAGCCAAGCTCGCGCAGGTCGCGACGGCACTTCTTGAAGACCTCGACAAAGAAACAGTCGACTTTCATCCGAACTACGACGGTAGCGAAATCGAGCCAGACGTTCTTCCGTCGCGTATTCCCAACCTTCTCGTCAACGGCTCTGACGGCATTGCCGTCGGTATGGCCACGAAAATTCCGCCGCACAACCTGACCGAAATCGTCGACGCCACCATCACGCTAGTGAACAATCCCAACGCGCAACTGGCGGAGATCCTTAAATTCGTGCAAGGCCCCGACTTTCCGACCGCCGGACTGATCCATGGCCGCGCTGGAATCTTTGAGGCTTACCGCACCGGCCGCGGCCGCTTCATGATGCGGGCCAAAGCCAGCATCGAGACCTTCAGCAAAGACCGCGAAGCGATCATCGTCACCGAAATTCCGTACCAGGTAAACAAAGCGGTTCTGATCAAACGGATCGCCCAGCTCGTCAACGACAAAGAAATCGAAGATATCTCCGACGTACGCGATGAGAGCGATCGTGACGGCATGCGCATCGTCGTCGAACTCAAGCGCGGAGCCGAACCACAGATCGTTCTGAACCAGCTCTTCAAGCACACGCAGATGCAGGAAAGCTTTTCAATGATCCTGCTGGCGGTGGTCAACGGACAGCCCCGTGAGATGGGGATTATCCAGACCATCAAATATTTTATCGAGCACCGCCTCGACGTTGTCCGCCGCCGCACGGCGTACTTGCTGGCGAAGGCGAAGGACCGTGAGCACATCCTCGAGGGATATCTAAAAGCTCTCGATCATCTCGACAACGTCATCACCATCATCCGCGGGAGCGCGAACCGCGCGGACGCCCGAGAAAACCTGGTCCAGTATTTTGGCGGCAAGAAGATCGACATCAACACTACGGGGCGTGCTCCAAGGGTTGATTCCGAGAAGCCATTCACCGCCAAGCAGGCGGACGCTATTCTCGAATTGCAGTTGCATCGCCTGACGAAGCTCTCCATCGATGAAATCTCGAAGGAATTGGGCGAGGTCCGAGACAACATTGCCGAGTACGAATCCATCCTCGGGTCCGAGAAAAAACTTCGCGGCGTCATCATCAAAGAACTTGAGGAAGTTAAGAAGTTATATGGAGACGAGCGCCGCACGCGGATCGAAGACGAAGCTGCCGAAATCGTCCTCGAAGATCTCATCGCCGATGAGCAGGTTGCCGTCACCGTGAGCCACTCCGGCTATATGAAACGGACGCCCATCTCCACTTACCGCATGCAGCGGCGTGGGGGTACGGGCCGCACCGGCATGAAGACGCGAGACGAGGATTTCGTCGAGCATCTCTTCCTCGCTTCCACGCACGCCTACATCATGATCTTCACCAACAAGGGCCGCGTGTACTGGCTGAAGGTGTACGAGATCCCCGATGTCAGCGCTGCGGGCAAAGGCAAACACATTGGCAACCTGGTCAGCTTGCAGCCGGGCGAGACGGTCAAGACGATGTTGGCAGTTCGCAATCTTGAAGAAGAGAACAAGTACATCTTCTTTGCGACCCGTAATGGTCTGGTGAAAAAATCTCAGCTGCGTGAATTCATGCACGTGCGCTCGAACGGAATTAACGCCATCGGAATCGAAGAGGCCGACGAGCTCGTAGCTTGCCGCGTCACCGACGGCAACCAGATCGTTTTCCTCGCCTCGCATGAAGGCATGGCCGTCCGCTTCGACGAAAGCCATGTACGCCCGATGGGACGCGCCGCCTACGGCGTCTGGGGCATCGATCTCGACAAGAACGATTACGTGGTCGGCATGGCCACTACCACTAAGCCGGATGCTCCTGCGCCGCCGAAGGAAAAAGTCGAAGGTGAACCTGAAGTTATCGACGTCGCCGTCAAAGGGTCGCTCATTCTCTCGGTCACGGAAAACGGTTTCGGCAAACGCACTGCAGCCGAGGAATATCGCCTTACCAATCGGGGAGGCAAGGGCGTCATCAACTTAAAGACCACCGAGCGCGTCGGCAAAGTCGTCGGCATCGCCCAAGTGGACGAAACCTCCGAAGTCATGCTGATTAGCCACTACGGCAAGATCATTCGCATGGATTCGACGACGATTCGCGAGTCGGGGCGGAACGCCCAAGGTGTTCGGCTTCTGAATATGGAACCCGGCGATCGCGTCGCGGCGGCCGTGGTCATAGCCCCGGATGCCGAACCAAACGGTGGCAATGGCACGCTGATTCAGTAGCGATCGTGTAGGGGCGGACGCATTCGTCCGCTCCAGTGCGAAAGCGCTGTTTAAATCCCCCAGTGAGGTCAAGCCGATTCTCCCACCCGCATCCATCCCGCGCATACTCTAGCGCTACAGCTAGCGGATGTTCAGGTCCCCGTAGTGGGCGAAACTGGATACCGTCAGCTGGTCGCTGCCGGGCAGGTAGAAGCCAAACTTGCCGAGGCTGGGATTTGTGCCGGGCTGCGTCCAGTGATCCAGAACAGTCCAACGGTCACCATTCTTGATCTGGTGGACGATCTCCGCGGGACTAACGCGGATCTGGAACGTGCGAAAGCCTTTCTTGTCGCCGTTGGCGGGAACTCTGATCTCGTCCGTTTTCTCCCCGTTGCGAATGACACTGCGGGAGAAGTTGCTGTCGTCCATCTGAAAAAGGATGTAGTTCTTGGAGTCGCTGTAGTTGAGCACCCATTGCAAGGGATGACTCTTGGCGGGCATGGCGGAAAAAATAAACGTGCCCGATGCAGGAACGACTCCGTACAAAACGAAGTCCCCGCCTTTGCGAATGAATGAATCTTTCTCACGCTTCCACGCGCCCGGGTCATCCCAGTTCGACATGCCGGTCGGGGCGAGAGCCAAATCCAAAGTCCTGGATTGGCCGGCTGCAATTTCGATGGTGGACGAGCGCGTGACCCTTTCGGCAGTTCGCGTGGTGAGCGTGTAAGTGCCACCGGGAAGATTGAGTGGGACGCCACTGCTTACCACTTTCAGGAGCTCACCTTTCACGATCGCGACCGTGGCATCGGCGGGAGCGAAAGTAATTTTCAATTCGCCCGGAGCGGCTTCAAGAGCGGCATCCGCAGCAGTGAGAGATATGGTTTCGCCCACAACGAAGTGTTCCTTGAACTGTCGCGGCTTGAACCGGTCTTTGCGCAATTCGACATTGTGATCTCCGGGATTGACGGTCATAACGGAGAGCGAACCGTCGGGCTGAATGGTGCCGATGACAGTTTGATCGATCAGAACGGTGGTGTCGGGAACGCCGCCCTGGATCGCGAGCGAGGCCATGCGAGGCTGCAGTTTGAGTTTGGGTTGGAGGTCGAACACGATCCGAGCCTGATCGCCGTTACGAATGCGGATCTTCTGCTGGGGAGGATCCTGAAAGCCGCCCTTGGAGACTTGCACAACGTAGTCCTTGAGTTCGAGGTTCGGCAGGCTCAACTGCCCGGCTTGAGTGAGTTGGGGTTGAAGCTTTCCATTGAGAAAAACTTGTGCGCCGTCTTGCCCCACAACCACAAGGAGCGTGCCAATGGCGTGACCGGAATCCGCGGTCGCTTTATCATCGACCCTGACTTTTCCAGCGGTGATATTCGAAGGGACATCGGCGGCAGACGAAGGTGGTTCGGGAGTTGTTTGTTCGACGGTTGTTGGTGCTTGAGTGGCGGCCGGCTCAGTGGCCGTCGGGACAGAAACGACCGGGGGGGTCAGGCCGGGAGCGGCAGCTGGCGCCTGCGCTACTGGTGGAGCGTGGTGTTTTCGCACGAAGAAGAGCGTCGCTGCGGCCACGATTATCGCTGCCGACGCCATAAGGATCAGCGTCGTGAAGTTCGACTTCGGATGCTCTTTCGTATCGGACGATGGGGATTTAACTTTGGCCGCCAGTTCGGATCGCTCGACGGCGACATTGGCAGCGGCTTGAGGCGGGGGCAGTTGCGGCTCCAGCGGGTTGGACGGGACCTTATCCGAGGGCACGACGCTGGGCGGGACAGCGGCCAGAGGAGCGTTTCCGACTGGGATCGGGGTTGGTGAAATCTTATTGGCATCGCCTGCGGAAGAGTTGGGAATGCCGACGCGCGGGACCTGAAAAATGACAGTTGCACCTTTGCTGCGCGGCGATGCCGTGCCTTCCCGGGGGACCAATCCCAGCCGGTTCAGAAGGCCATTGGCGACGGATAGAATTTCTCCGTCCGTCCAATGCTTGGCAGCCACCTTTTGTATGCGGTCGGCTAAGGCTTGTTTTGTAGCGGGATCGGCAGCGCCATCGATTTCATGTTCCATGCGCCGCAGTTCTTCCAGATCGCCGCGCCGCGCCTGTCGCCGACGAGCGCTTTGGTCACGCTGGATTGCATCCTGAATCTGAAGCAGCTTGTGGTTGTCGGGATGAACCGCCAAACCTTCTGCGACCCAACCTAACGCTGCGAATAGATCACCGGAGGACTGCAGCTTATGGGCCTGTGCGACCCAATCTTCCACCGAACTGTTCTTTTTCTGTTCCACTATCAAGCTGTGGATTGTTTTCGCGGTGGGATGGGCGGGATTCAGGGCGAGCGCCTGATTGATCAGCGTTTCAGCTCCCAGCCAATCGGTTTCCAGGATGGAATTCGCGTGCTCCACGAGAGCATTAGCGAGAATGGCGCGGGCGAGAGAATTGCGCTTATCCAGTTCGTAGGCTTTGCGCAACAACTGAATCGCTTCGGCAGATTTCCGCTGGGCGAACAGTTCCTGGCTCTCGGTGATAAGGCGGTGGGCTTCGGCGGTGCGCTTGATGCCATCCTGAGCCACTTTTTCCAGTTCGGACAGCTCCGCATCGTCGGGGAATTCAGCGGCTGCGCCTCGCAACATGTCCAGGCTGCGAGGGTAGTCGCCCGATTGCAGACAACTGTTGATCTGCTCAATGAGCCGCGCTTTGGATTCGGTTCGGCTTTGCGGCTCGAGTCTGTTCTCCAAGTGCCCTAACCTCGCAGGTCAAGCCTCGATGTCGTTTAAAGATGGTGCGCAGGAGCTCCCAGTCATTCAGCGCGACGTTTTACGAATCGTGATTTTCGCGCAGGATAGGGTCTAAAAATCTTAATTGATTGGGCTGAAAAGGCTAGTGTCCTAGTGGTTGCGCCGGTAGGTGCATCGGTGGTTGTGGAGTTCGCCAACTGCGAGTGTGTCATTAGCCTCGACTCAATCCCCATCTTCTTTGCGCTCCTGGCGTTCCTGATGGCGCGCTTTTGCGCGCCACCCAGGACGAATGCGTCCGGGGCTACATGATCGGTCGCGCTCCGGGTCTCTTCTGAGGCTAGGTGCTTGTGCCATGAATTGCTACTCGACTACCATGCCGTCAGCCATATTTTTGCGGCTTTTTCGATCTGATTTGATCGGCGATCGAAGGTTTTGCCTCGAAGCGTACGCGCAAGGTTAAAGCCGGGTCAAACCGAGTAAAGAAATGTAAAAGACGGTCGCAGTCCTTGACCCATCCGTAGTGGGCAGTTGATCCTAGACAGGCACGGTTCTGCCAACCGACTCCATTCGTTTTGGCGCTATTACGGCGAGATTCGGCGGACACCCTGAGGGCAGGATGTCCGGTTGAGCGCCTTCTCAGGGTAAAAGTCACGCGATGCAGGTGCCGCAGAAGGAAGTCCTGCCTTCGCCGCTAGAGTTGAGCACCAACCGAGCCTAGAATGCTTACGTCTAATACTTGGACCGTCCGGCGTCCGAGTTAGAAAACGGCGGCGGGCTAACCCTAACTATGAACGATCCATGTAAAACAGACGCGGACGCAAGAACCATTGCGCGAGCGATGATTGTTAGCAGTCTTATCGCAATTCTCACGTTCTCTCTCGCCTGCAGTGGGGGCGACTCCAAGCAGCAAAATGCGCATGCCGCCGCGCCGCGGGCAATCTCGGTGGCTGTGGCACCGGTGCAGCATCAGGATGTACCGGTTTACCTCAGCGGACTGGGGGCCGTCACCGCCTTCAATACCGCGAACATCAAGAGCCGCGTGGATGGGCAGATCATGAAGGTGAACTTTCGTGAAGGGCAGGACGTTCGCCAGGGAGCGTCGCTGATCGAAATCGATGCCCGCCCTTATGAGGTTCAGGTCGAACAGTTGCAAGCGCAACTGTTTCGTGATCAGGCTTCGTTACGCGATGCCAAGTTAAATCTGGAGCGGTACACGGCGCTGATTCCGTCAGGCAGCATTGCGCAGCAGCAGGTCGATACGCAAAAGGCGCTGGTGGACCAGCTCGACGGCACTGTCCGCAACGACCAGGCTCAGATCAACAGCGCGAGGTTGAATATTACTTACTGTCACATCACGGCGCCATTCAACGGGCGGGTTGGGCTACGCCAGGTCGACGTCGGGAACATCGTGCACGCCTCGGACACCAGCCCGATGCTGATCCTCACGCAGTTGCAGCCGATTGCGGTCATCTTCACGCTTCCCGAGGATGTGTTGCCGAATGTGTCGAAGCACATGCACCAAGGCACTCTGGAAGTGGATGCGTTCAGCCGTGATGACCAGAACAAGCTGGCAACGGGAAAATTGCTGACGATTGACAACCAGATCGATCAAACGACTGGTACAGCAAAGCTGAAGGCCGTCTTCGACAACAAAGACAGCAGGCTTTGGCCCAATCAGTTCGTGAATGCCGACCTTCTGCTGGAGACGCGCAAGAACAGCACGGTGCTTCCGACCGCGGCAATTTTGCGAGGGCCGCAGGGAACCTTCGTCTATGCAGTTAATCCGGACAAGACGGTGCAGGATAAGCCCGTCACGATTTCGTTGACACAGGGCGACACCACGGTGATCACAAGCGGAGTGAATGCTGGCGACACGGTCGTGACCGATGGCCAGGACAAATTGCAGGCGGGCAGTCACATTGAGCCGCGCAACACCTCTCCGAGCACGAACGCGGGACCGGGAAACGCCGGGCACAATTCCGCCAGCAGTTCAGGAACGCAGCCGACGGGTAGTGGAGCTCCCGGCGGTGGCGGCCGGTAGATCAGCCTCATGAGTCCCTCACGGTTATTCATTCTCCGGCCGGTAGCAACCACGCTGCTGATGTTCGGAGTGCTGCTGGTAGGCGGCGTTGCGTTCTTGCAATTGCCGGTATCGGCGCTGCCTGAGGTCGACTACCCGACAATCCAGGTGGTGACGTTCTATCCGGGCGCCGACCCGGATGTGATGGCATCCTCGGTGACATCGCCACTGGAACGTCAGTTCGGGCAGGTGCCTGGCCTGAGCCAGATGACATCGACCAGCTCATTTGGGAGCTCGGTCATCACACTGCAGTTCGGACTCGATCAGAACATTGACGTGGAAGAACAGCAGGTGCAGGCAGCCATCAACTCAGGCTCGACGTACCTGCCCACAGACCTGCCCAACCCTCCCATCTACAACAAGGTGAATCCCGCGGACGCGCCGATCCTGACGCTGGCGCTGTCATCGGATTCGTTACCTCTATCAAAGGTGGAGGATCTTGCCGACACGTCGCTGGCCCAAAAGATTTCCCAGTTGCCCGGAGTTGGGTTGGTTTCGATTAGCGGGGGACAGAAGCCGGCGGTGCGAATCCAGGCGAATCCCACTGCGCTGGCGTCGTACGGCTTGAGCCTGGAAGATTTGAGAGCTTCCCTGGCGCAGGCCAACGTCGATCAAGCCAAGGGCGTGATCGACGGGGCGAGGCAGTCGTACACGATCGGCGCAAACGACCAGCTGTTCTCGAGCGAGCAATACAAGCCGGTGGTGATCGCGTACCGCAATGGAGCTCCGATCCGGCTGAGCGACGTCGCCAACGTGATCGATGGCACCGAGAACAACCAGCTTGCTGCGTGGATGAACCTGACGCCGGCGGTCATTGTTAACATCCAGCGGCAACCGGGCGCCAACATCATCAGCGTTGTAGATCGGATCAAGAAGTTGCTGCCGCAGTTGCAGGCTGGATTGCCGAGTGCAATCAAAGTGCAGATACTGACTGACCGAACGACCACGATCCGAGCCTCGGTCAAGGACGTCGAATTTGAGTTGATGCTATCCATCGGGCTGGTCGTGATGGTGGTGTTCCTCTTCCTCAGGAATTTTTCGGCAACGGTGATTCCGAGTGTTGCGGTTCCCCTGTCGCTGATCGGAACGTTCGGCGTGATGTACCTCCTTGGCTACAGTCTGAACAACCTCACGTTGATGGCGCTGACGATCTCGACCGGTTTCGTAGTCGATGATGCGATCGTGATGATCGAGAACATCGACCGATACCTAGAGGCAGGCGATTCTCCGCTCGATGCCGCGCTTAAAGGCTCCAGCCAGATCGGCTTCACAATTATTTCGCTGACGGTATCTCTGATCGCCGTGCTGATTCCGCTCCTGTTCATGGGCGATATCGTAGGACGGTTGTTCCGGGAATTTGCGGTAACCCTCGCGGTCACGATCCTGGTATCAGCGGCGGTGTCGCTGAGCTTGACGCCGATGATGAGCGCGAAACTGCTCAAGCATCGCAAAGAAGGAGAGAAGGGGCGCTTCTACGAAGTAACGGAAGGCTATTACAACCGGATCGTCGCGTTCTACGGGCGCACGGTTAAATGGGTCCTGAAACACCAGACCGCGACGCTACTGGTGACATTCGGCACCTTGGTGCTCACCCTGTTTTTATACGTGATCGTCCCGAAGGGCTTCTTTCCTGTGCAGGACACTGGAGTGATTCTAGGAGTATCCGAAGCTCCGGACTTTGTGTCGTTCGCGGCGATGTCAGAGCGGCAGCAGGAGCTGGCGAAAGTCATATTGAACGACAAAGACGTCGCCAGCCTTTCGTCATTCATCGGGGTTGATGGAACAAATACAACGCCGAACCAGGGACGCATCCAGATCAATTTAAAGCCGAGGGATGAGAGGTCGAGCGACGCGTCCGCGATTATTCGCAGGCTGCAGCCTGAGGTTGAAAAAGTTAACGGCGTCACCTTGTACATGCAACCGGTGCAGGATTTGACGGTTGAAGACCGCGTGAGCAGGACCCAATTCCAGTACTCGATTGAAGACGCGGATTCGCAGGAATTGGCGCAGTGGACTCCGAAGCTGGTTGCGAAGCTGCAAACTTTACCGGAGTTGCGAGATCTGGCGACGGATCAGTTGAACGAAGGATTGAAGACCAACATCACGATTGACCGGGATACGGCGTCACGGTTGGGAATCTTCCCGCAGGCAATCGACAACACGCTTTACGATGCGTTCGGCCAGCGGCAAGTGTCGACAATCTTCACGCAACTGAACCAGTATCATGTTGTGCTGGAAGTGCTGCCGAATTTTGCGCAGACGCCGGCAAACCTTCGGGACATTTACATCCGGCCAAGCACGGTGACACAGAACTCGGGCGCACCGAGCGCGAACGGGGCAGCGGTTGCCACCAGCGGGGCTCCGGTTCCGCTCTCGGCTTTCACGCACGCGAGTTCCACCAATGCCACTCTGGCGGTAAATCACCAGGGTCAATTCCCTGTCGTCACCCTCTCGTTCAATCTTGCACCGGGAGCATCGCTGGGAGACGCGACGAAAGCGATTCAGCAAGCCGAGAAGGAAATTCAACTTCCCGCAAGCATTCATGCGTCATTCCAGGGAACGGCGGCGGCATTTCAAAATTCGCTCGCGTCCGAGCCGTATTTGATTCTGGCGGCTGTAATCACGGTGTATATCGTGCTGGGAGTGCTATACGAGAGCTACATCCATCCAGTAACGATTCTTTCGACTCTTCCGTCGGCCGGCGTGGGCGCGATTCTCGCGCTGATGATTACCGGCAACGACCTGACGGTGGTGGCGCTGATCGGGATCATTCTGCTGATTGGAATCGTGAAGAAGAACGCCATCATGATGATCGACTTTGCGCTGGAGGCGGAGCGCGAAGAGCATAAGGCACCCGAAGAAGCGATCTACCAGGCATGCTTGTTGCGATTCCGGCCGATCATGATGACGACGATGGCGGCGTTGCTGGGCGGACTGCCTTTGGCGCTAGGCACGGGTACCGGCGCGGAGCTGCGGCGCCCGTTGGGCATCACGATTGTCGGCGGATTGCTGCTCAGCCAGTTGTTAACGCTTTACACGACGCCGGTGGTGTATTTGTGGTTTGACCGGCTGGCCCAGCGATTCTCGCGTTACCGAGTGGGCAACACCATTCCGCGCGACGAACCTATGTCAGCGGACTAACGACGATGAGCATTTCGGCCCCATTTATTCGTCGCCCTATCGGCACATCGCTGCTGGCTGCGGCCTTGTTGCTCTCGGGAATTCTGGCGTTCACTTTTCTGCCAGTTTCCTCGCTGCCGAAGGTGGATTTTCCCGTAATCAGCGTGGGAGCAGGCTTGCCGGGTGCGGACCCGCAGACAATGGCGTCGGCGGTGGCAACGCCACTGGAGCGCCAATTCGGACGCATCTCAGGCGTAAACCAGATGACGTCGTCGAGCCAACTCGGCACGACCGGCATCACAATGCAGTTTGATCTCAACCGGAACATTGATGCGGCCGCGCGCGATGTCCAAGCCTCAATCAATGCGGCACGCAGCCAACTTCCAGCCAACCTGCCCAGCAACCCGAGCTACCGCAAGCAGAATCCTGCGGATTCGCCGATCCTGATCCTGGCATTGACATCGGACACAATGACGGTACCGCGAATGTACGACGCGGCGGATTCGATTCTTGCCCAGAAACTGGCTCAGGTGAACGGTGTCGGCCAGGTGTTTGTGGGCGGCGCGGCGCAGCCTGCGGTTCGCGCCGAACTGAATCCGACGTTGCTTAACAAGCTCGGCCTGGGTCTCGACACGGTCAGAAACGCGTTGAATGCCGCGAATGCGAATCGCGCGAAGGGTAGCGTCTCGGACAAGTCCCGGACGTATTCATTCCAGGATACTGACCAGCTTTTTACTGCGGATCAGTACCGCCCGCTGATCGTGGCCTACAACAACGGCGCCCCAGTACGTCTCGGAGATGTGGCTGAAGTCCAGGACTCTGTCTCCGATAGCCGCAATATCGGCCTCGCTAACGGCAAGCCCGGCGTTCTGGTGATTGTGTTTAGGCAGCCCGGCGCCAACATTATTGAGACGGTGGATCGAGTGCGAGCGTTGATGCCGTTTCTGCAGTCCTCGATCCCTCCGGCAATCAACCTCTCCATTGCGATGGATCGCACGGTCACAGTTCGAGCTTCGGTGAAGGACATTGAGACGACGCTGATCATCTCAGTGATTCTTGTGATCCTGGTTGTCTTCGCATTTCTGCGAACAGTACGTGCGACGATCATTCCCAGCATCGCGGTTCCACTTTCCCTCGTGGGTACGTTCGGAGGGATGTATCTGCTGGACTACAGCCTGGACAATCTCTCGCTGATGGCGCTGGCCATCTCGACCGGGTTCGTGGTGGATGATGCGATTGTCGTTCTCGAAAACATCATGCGCTACGTCGAGCATGGAATGGACGCGGTGCAGGCCGCATTCAAGGGTGCGGCTGAGATTGGATTCACCGTCATATCGATGAGCGTGTCGCTGGTCGCAGTCTTTATTCCGCTGCTGATGATGGGCGGGATTGTCGGAAGGCTGTTTCGTGAATTTGCTGTGACCCTGAGCATCGCCATCGGTGTGTCGCTGCTGGTATCGCTGACGACGACTCCAACGATGTGCGCAAAGTTTTTGAGGCGTCCGGCAAAAGGAGGCCACAACCTCTTTTACAAGGCGAGCGAGTGGTTCTTTGATCGGTTGCTGGCGACGTACGCCCGGATGTTGAAGTGGGTGCTGGCTTATCAGCCCGTAACGCTCCTGGTGACGATCCTTGTCGCCTGTCTCAGCGTGTTTTTATACATCAAGGTTCCAAAGGGCTTCTTTCCGCAACAGGACACGGGACGAATCATGGGCGCGGTGATGGCCGCGCAGGACACATCGTTCCAATCGATGAGCGACAAGATGCGCCGCTATGTCGACATAGTGATGAAGGATCCCGCTGTTGATTCTGTAGTGGGATTTGCCGGCGGAAACACTGCGTTGAATCAGGGACGCTTCTTCATGATGTTGAAGCCGCTGGAAGAGCGCGGCCAGTGTACGAAGCAGCATTTCTGGGAAACGTGCAAAAGCGTAAGCGCCGATGACGTGATCAACCGGCTGCGCGGGAAACTCTCGGTGGTGCCTGGAGCAACACTGATCCTGCAATCGGCACAAGACTTGACCATCGGCGGAAGATTCGGCAACGCGCAATACCAATACACTTTGCAAAGCGCGAACCTGGACGACCTGAACACGTGGTCCCCGCGACTGCTCGCGAAAATGAGAACGCTTCCCGAATTGCGCGACCAGAACTCCGACCAGCAGGACAAGGGACTGCAAGCGAAGCTGGTCATCGATCGCGACACGGCGAGTCGGATGGGGATTACGCCACAAACCCTCGACAACGCGCTGTACGATGCGTTCGGGCAGCGGCAAGTCTCGACGATGTACCGCCCTCTGAATCAGTATCACGTGGTGATGGAAGTTGCGCCGCAGTTTCAGCAGACGCCGGAGGCACTGCAGAACATCTATCTGAAGTCGAGCACTGGAACCCCTATTCCGCTGGCTGCTTTCACCCACTATGAGCCTTCAAATACGCCGCTGTCGGTGAGCCATCAGGGGCAGGTGCCGTCAGTAACGATTTCGTTCAATCTTGCTCCCGGTGTTTCTTTGGGTGAAGCGACGCAGGCGATTGAGGCAGCTCAGCGCAGTATTGGATTTCCTCCGACTGTTTCCGCGAACTTTCAGGGAACCGCGGCCGCTTTCCAGGACAGCCTTTCGAGTGAGCCGATCCTGATCCTGACGGCGCTGGTCACCGTGTATATCGTGCTCGGGATGCTGTACGAAAGCTATATCCACCCAATCACCATTCTCTCAACGCTGCCCTCAGCCGGCGTGGGCGCGCTGCTTGCCCTGCTCCTGACGCACAACGAACTGAACGTGATTGGAACGATCGGCATCATCCTGCTGATCGGGCTGGTGAAGAAGAACGCAATCATGATGATCGACGTTGCTCTTGACGTCGAACGGACGCAAGGAAAGAAGCCGGTGGAAGCGATCTATGACGCCTGCATTCTTCGTTTCCGTCCCATCATGATGACAACCATGGCTGCGCTGCTTGGCGGATTGCCCCTGGCTTTGGGAAGCGGTGTGGGTTCGGAACTGCATCGGCCACTGGGCATCACGATTGTCGGAGGGTTAGCCGTGAGCCAGTTGCTGACGCTATTCACGACGCCAGTGGTGTACGTTTATCTTGACCGGTTACGACTGGCGCTTCGGGGTGGTGAAGACAAGGCACTGCCCGATACCTCGGCTCCAGGCACACCGCGCCCCAGCCCTGCGCATTGATCGCGCTTAGTAAATCAAGACCATTCACCGCAAAGGGCACTAGGTTAAACGAAGGGAATCGCAATCCCTCACCTTAGCTTTGGTGGTGCAACCTGACGAAAGGCTTTTCGCATCGCACGGGTTTGGAAGTGGGCCGGATGCGCGGGAAACCGATTGTCCCGTATGATAGTCGTTTCGAGTAGAACTGCTTGAGCGGGAGCTGTTCGTCCGGCAGGGCTAACTGGTCCATCGAGTCCAGATTTTTTCGGTCAGATAAATTCCTTGAGGAGTTACGGATGGTGAAGAGAGCAGCGGCTCTGTTGCTGGTTTGCGCAAGCATGGCAGTGTCGTTCGGTTGTAGCACGTCGAGCAGCAACCGCTATGTCTACGCGGCGATTCCATCGAGCAACCAGATTGCCGCTTTTCGTGAAGATCCGAATGCCGGCGCATTGACTCAACTGGCGGGAAGCCCCATTTCTGCGGGATCGGCGGTGACCGCAATCGTGGTGCATCCGTCAAAGAAATTCCTGTATGCGGCGAATTCCGGCTCCGGCACCATTTCGTTGTTCACTATCGCCAGTGGCGGTGGCCTGACCGAGGTGACTCCACAAACGGACGCTGGCACGGCTCCGACGCTGATGACGATGGACCCGGGCGGTAACTTTTTGTACGTCGCGAATGTCGGCTCGAACGACATCTACGCGTTTTCCATCGACCAGAGTAGCGGGATCCTGACGCAGGTCGGGACTCGATTCGCAATCGGACTTACTCCGTTGAATATGAAGCTGTCGCCATCAGGATCGGTTTTGTACGTCACGAATGCGGGTACGCCGGGATTCATTCAAGCATTCCCGGTAAATCAGGGCGTGATCGGACCTTCGCCAATTGTGGGATCTCCATTCACGACGGGAAATCAACCAGTGGGGATGGCAATCGCTCCGGGCGGCGGATTCCTGTATACGACCGATACTACGGTTGCATCGATCTCAGAGTACATGATCAATGCGGATGGATCGC
Source organism: uncultured Acidobacteriota bacterium (assembly GCA_963820895.1). GTDB lineage: Bacteria > Acidobacteriota > Terriglobia > Terriglobales > Acidobacteriaceae > Sulfotelmatobacter. Next base: position 1,497,520 of record CAWGBW010000002.1, on the reverse strand, counting down.
TATCGCAGCTCTCGAACTCGCCCGTGGGTGAATCTTTCGGATCACCAGTGAGTTTGCTGGTCGACAACTCCGGAAAATATCTCTTCGTGGCAAATCAGGCATCGACCAACCTTGCCGGATACTCGATCGGAAGCGATGGAGCAATCACGCTGCTAACGGGCTCTCCGTTTGGAACCAGCGGCGGGCCGAATGTGATTGCGAGCGATCCGAGCGGAAAATTTCTTTTCGTTGGAAGCCAGGGTGGCTCTTCGATCCAATCGTTCAGCCTCGACGGCAGTACCGGAACCCTGACTTCAGTCGCGACATATTCCTCCGGCGCGACAAATTCTATTGCGGTCAGCCCGTAGACTGGCAAGCGAAACATCGCGAATATATTGCAGTCGCGTCAAACAGGACGCAAGGGTGGCGCTCTTCTTCGAGCGCCATCAGTCTTTTTGAGGTACCATGCTCCACTGGCGTTCGCATGAAGTGCGGACGATTCCGGTACAGTTTTTTAACAACTACGTGACAAATCAAACCGGGGAACCGGGAGAATAGCTTCAGCGGCGAGCCATCGGAGGACAACCGCACATCGCGCCGAGTCATCTTAGTTGCTGTCCAAAAAGATCCGGCGGGTGGTGGCGCTGACACCACGCGGGTGCGAAATTCGACAAACATGAAAATAGCCAGCGCTGCCAGCGCCTTCCCGAAGTATTACTATCCGCAGAAAGTCCTCCTCGAAAAGCTGCAAGAATACTGGGGAGACCGTCTCCGAAACCCTCAAATGCTCGCGCGCCTCCACCGCAATGTGACGGTCGAGGGCCGTCATCTCGCGATGCCGCCCGAACAATACAACGAGTTGGACACCTGGGGAAAAGCCAACGATGTCTGGATTCGGGTGGCCCAGGAACTCGGCGAACAAGCGCTGTGCCTCGCCCTGCACCACGCCGGACGCCAAGCTGGTGAATTGAGCGCACTATATTTCACCTCGGTCACGGGAATTTCCAGTCCATCGATTGATGCTTTGCTCATCAACCGGATGGGGCTGTCGCCGAACATCCGGCGCGTACCGATTTTCGGGTTGGGCTGCGTCGCGGGTGCGGCGGGAATTGCTCGCTGTGCGGACTACGTTCGGGCGTACCCATCGCAAACAGCAGCGCTGGTTTCGGTGGAGCTGTGCTCACTGACGATACAGCGTGAAGATCTCTCGGTCGCCAACCTGATTTCGTCCGGGCTGTTTGCGGATGGTTCCGCGGCGGTGCTCGTCGCGGGAGACGATGTCGATGCAGATGGGCCCGAAATCGTGGCCACGCGATCCATTTTCTATCCAAAGACGGAAGAGATGATGGGATGGAACGTGAGCGAGAGAGGATTTCGTATCACGCTGTCGCCGGAAGTGCCCGTATTGATTCGCGAACATTTGGGCGAAGGGGTGGATACCTTCCTCGCCGATCACGGACATAAGCGGAGCGACATTGGAAGCTGGGTGCTGCACACGGGTGGTCCGAAAGTTCTGGAGGCAACGGCTGAGGCCCTCGATCTGCACAATGGGCAACTCGATGCCTCATGGGATTGCTTGAAGAAAGTTGGGAACCTGTCGTCGGCGTCAGTGCTCGTTGTTCTAGAAGATGTGATGCGGAACCGGCGGCCAGCACCCGGGACGATGGGGATACTGGCGGCGATGGGTCCAGGATTTTGTTCGGAGCTTGTACTTTTGAAGTGGTGAGGTTGGGCAAGTGCATTCCACAGATGTTTTCGTAATTGGCGGCGGACCAGCGGGGCTGGCCGCAGCGATCGCCGCGCGCCAACGTGGAATGCACGTCACGGTCGCTGACGGCGCGGAACCGCCAATCGACAAGGCGTGCGGTGAGGGGCTGATGCCCGACGGCCTGGCGGCGCTGGAACGCCTCGGGATTCACCCGTCGATGTCCGAAGGGTATCCGTTTGTAGGGATCCGCTTCTTGCGCTCTACGCTATCCGCGGATGCCAGCTTTCCCAACGGTGGACGAGGGCTGTCGGTTCGACGCACAACATTGCATCGGATCATGGCGGAGCGCGCTGCCCAGACGGGCGTCGATCTGCTCTGGAAAACGTCGGTCACAGGCATCTCAGAAGGTGGGGTGCATCTCGGAGATAGATTTATCGGCGCCCGATGGATCGTGGGCGCGGATGGATCCAATTCGCGAGTGCGGCGCTGGGCAGGGATCAAGACGGAGGCGCGTGCCCCGCTTCGCTACGCTTTCCGGCAGCATTTCAGCGCTGAGTATTGGGCTGACTACATGGAAGTCCATTGGGGAACCGAGTGCCAGGGGTACGCAACGGGCGTGGGTCCAGGACAGGTGTGTGTTGCAGTCGCATCGCGAAATCCGAAGCTACGGTTAGAGGAGAACCTGCGGAAGCTGCCAGCGTTGCATGATCATTTGCGCGGCGCGAAGTTGTTGTCGACGGAGCGAGGAGCTCTCACTGGCAATCGAAGGCTCAGGAGAGTTTGGCGAGGAAACGTCGCGCTGATTGGGGATGCGTCCGGCACTGTCGATGCGATTACCGGAGAAGGACTGGGGCTATCGTTCAATCAAGCGATGGTGCTGGCCGAGTGCCTGGAAGCGGGGAATCTGCGGCGCTATCAAACCGAGCATCGGCGACTGTCGGTCCGTCCCCGCGCAATGTCTCGGCTCATGCTGACGCTGGATGGGCGGCCACGATTGCAGCATCGCACTCTGAAGGTCTTTCAACAACGTCCGGATATTTTTCGACGATTGGTTGCGTTACACGTTGGAGCAGTGCCTCCTCGCGATCTGGTTTGGGACGGCCTGACTCTGGGATGGGGACTATTGACCACATAAGATGAGGAACGAACTTGGGGGTTTCAAGCGCATTCCCCGATATGCATTCGTGTCTGCAGTTCTCGCGTTGTTCATCGGCGGAGCGGTTCCCGCGTCGGCGCAGGAACAGGTATTCCAGTTCGATCCCGCACAAACGACAGTGAAGTTCACACTCGGCGACGTGCTGCATACCGTGCACGGGAATTTCAAGTTGAAACACGCTACGCTCCAGCTAGGGACTGGCGGAAAAGTTTCAGGTGAGATCGTGGTTGACGCGACCAGCGGGGATACGGGTAACGGCGTTCGTGACCGAAAAATGCACAAGGAAGTACTGGAGAGCGCGCGCTATCCGGAGATCTCGTTCAAGCCCGACCGGATTGATGGCGCCGTGGCGCCGCAGGGAAAATCTTCAGTTATGCTTCACGGCATGTTCAACATTCATGGAGCAGACCGTGAGATCACTGTACCAGCGCAAGTTGAGACGAGTGCCGATCATTGGACGGCGACAGTTCACTTCACGATTCCCTATCAGAAGTGGGGCATGAAAAATCCCAGCACGCTGTTTCTACGAGTAAACGATTCGGTCGAGATTGACGTGGCAGGCGCTGGAACCGTCGCAAAACGGGCTGCGAGTTCGAATCAGTAACCGTCTGACTGAGCAATTCCCTTTCCTTCAGTGCATTCGTATGCACGGCCCGCCGACAAATTCTTGAATTCTTCCGTTCTCCCGCTCGGCCAATCGATCACGACTCGGTCAATCCGGTCACGCTTCTCCAATCCGAAAGTGAGTGGGAGTTCGGATTGTGAAAGATAGCTGGACCCACCCTTCACCGTGCGTGATTGAGTGAGGCCGCTTGCAAAGACGCGCACGATCGCGCCGATCGCATCTCGGTTTGATTTTGTCCCTATCAGCCGAAAGCGGATGCTACGGTTTCCGGCGAGTTGATCGTTACGGTATAAATATGCGGGTCCGTTGTTAGTCGTGATGAGAAGGTCGAGATCGCCATCGCGATCAAAATCGCCGTAAGCAAGGCCCCGGCCGACTTTTGGCTGATCGAATCCGCCGCCAAGTTCAGCTGCCACTTCCCGGAAATTGCTTTTGCCACCGTTCAAGAATAATTGGGGCGGCTGCGCGTACCCTACATTGCCACGAATATTGCGCACGGTTTCGTCGATGTGTCCGTTCGCGACAGCGAAGTCGAGCCAGCCATCGAGATTGACGTCGAGAAACGCACAACCGAATCCCAGGCTATTTCGCGAAGCAATTCCGACTCCGGACTGTGGGGCGATGTCTTCAAAAGCCTTGCCGCTCGAACGATACAGCCCGATCATTTCGTTATCGAAGTTAGTGATGGCGACGCCGGACGATCCCGAATTATCGAAGTCGGCGACATCGACGCCCATGCCTGCGCGCGCTTTGCCCTCGCTGCTGAAAGCTAGTCCGACCTCGACGGCATAGTCCTTGAAGGTGCCGTTGTGCTGATTGCGGTAAAGTTTATTAGGTTGCGTATCGTTGGCGACGAGCAGGTCAGGCCATCCGTCGCGGTTGTCGTCGAGGAGGGCGACTCCCAGAGACTTCGAACTGCTATCGAAGATTCCGCTCGCCGCAGTGACGTCTTCGAAAGTTCCGTTCCCGCGGTTGTGAAACAACCAGCATGTCTGCCCGCGATAGGCTTCGGGAGTGCAGTAGGACTTGTGCTTGCCGTCGAGACTGCAGAAGACGTCGCGTTCGGGCGACCACTTCACGTAATTGCAAACGAACAGGTCGAGCAATCCGTCGCGGTCGTAGTCCAACCAGATTGCGGATGTACTGAATCCTTCGCGCTTTCCGAGACCAGCGGCGACGGTTACGTCGACGAAAGTGCCCTTACCTGTATTACGAAACAGGCGGTTCTGGCCGACGCATGTGACCAGGATGTCGGGGAAGCCATCGTTGTTGTAATCTCCGACGGCGACGCCCATGCCGTAGAGTTCGACGTCGAGGCCGGCGCGCGCTGTCACATCGGCAAAGGTCCCGTTGCCGTTGTTGTGATAGAGCCGGAGGGTTGTGCGGTTCTTCTTGTGACCGGGCCAATCGGCGCCGTTGATTAGCAAGACATCTTGCCAACCGTCACGATCGTAGTCAAGAAACGCGCACCCGGATCCAAGGGTTTCAGGGAGAAACTTTCCACCGAATGCTCCGCTGTTGTGCTTGAACTGAATTCCGGCCTGCGTGGTGACATCGGTGAAGCGAAAAGCAAGCCCCGCTGCTGCCTGCGGGTTAAGGGCCTGCAGGCCGGAGAGATGGGGCAACACGGCTATACCCGCGAGTCCTCCAAGAAAGGAACGCCGATTCACGGAACGCTCACCAGCCCGGCGCGAATCGCGTATACGACCAGTTCCGCGGTCTTGTGAATCCCCAGAGTGTTCATAATGTTTGCCCGATGAACAGCAACCGTGTTGGCGCTAAGGTCGAGGACTGTCGCAATCTCTTTATTCGATTTCCCGTCGACGATCATCTGAAGTACTTCGAGTTCCCGCGGGGTCAGCGCTGTACTTCGTTCACCTCGCAACACGGTCCGCTGTTCCACCTTCGGATCGAAAACGGTTTCCCCGGCGGCGACTTTGCGAATGGCGGCTCCAAGCTCCAAGTCTAGAGCGTCTTTCAGAACGTAACCTTTTGCGCCCGCTTCGACGGCTTGCCGTACCCACGTGCTCTCCGTGTGCATGCTCAGCATGAGGACGGCGGTATCTGGCGAGTCTTCAATAATCTTGCGCGTGGCCTGTAGGCCGTTCATACCGGGCAATGCGCAATCCATCACTACAACTTGCGGATGCAATTCTTTCGCGAGCTTGATCGATTCTTCGCCGTTTCCGGCCTCGCCGACAACCTGCATGTCGGCCTCATCCTCAAGCATGCGGCGAAAGCCTCGGCGCACCAGGCTGTGATCATCCACGAGCAAGACTGTGATCTTCTTTTCCATAAGATTCCGCTTTCTCTCTTGGCACTGTGAGATGCACCAGCGTTCCGCCTTCTTGCGGACGCGAAAAAACCAGATGGCCGCCCATCAATTCAGAGCGTTCACGCATTGCTACAAGTCCGATGCCGCGACGATTGGGACGTTCCGTGAAGCCGGTTCCGTGATCTTCGACTTCCAACTCCAGCGTCTCGGGGAAAAATCCCAACCGGACCCACACCTGTTTCGCACCGGCGTGGCGCGTCACATTATTGAGAGCTTCCTGCAAGATACGGTAGATGTGAACGCCCGCGCCACTGTCGACGGCAAACGGCGCTCCACGCTTTTCATAGGATATGGCAATTCCGGTCTGTCTTTCTATGGTCGGAATATACCAATCGAGCGTGCTCTCAAGGCCGGCCTCGTCAAGCATGACGGGATGCAGCGCCTGTGACAAGCTGCGCACACTCTCGAGGGTTGTTTGCACGATTTGAAGAACTTCCTGGAGATCAGCCCGAAGTGATGAACCTTCAGGAGCGTGTGTGCCTGCCCGACGGAGCATTGATCCAATGGCGGTGAGGATTTGTCCGAACTCATCGTGCAATTCGCGGGAGATGTAGCGCAGAGTTGACTCTTGCGTAGAAATCAGCTTCTGCGCGAGTTCGCTACGGCGTTCGGAAATCTCGGCCAACCGCCCGAAGAGCCGCCGATTCCAGCGAATGAGCGACAAGCCGTTGAGAAGGATCGCCAGCAGCGTCGCAGCAAGGAAAACGTACACCTGGCGTCGAACCCGGTCGTAAATCTGGACGATGCGCTGTCCGGCTTGCTCCTCGTTCTCGCTGTTCTGCACCAGCAAACGCGCGACTGCGGTGCTCAGGGCAGCTTGCCTTTCCTGCAGAGAGAGCTGGATTTGCTCGCGTGCCTCTTTTTCCTTGCCCTCGTCTGCCAGCGAGAAAATGCGGTCGACGGCATCCCAGAATTGCGTGAACGAGCGACTGAGGAATTCACTCTGCTCGGGAGTTCGTCCTGAGGCGGCGAAACCAGCCTCAAGGCGCATTGCATCGTCCAAGTCAGTGCGAATGCGCTGAAACTGCGCGGACCAGGCGGTCAGGGGATACGGCTCATCACTGCTGACCATGTCGCGCATGGCCACGGCAAGCAGGTTGAGATCGTTCTGGATTCTCAACAACTGCAACGAATCCTTACGGTTGCGATCAACCAGTTCGGTCTGGAGCTTGCGGAGGCCCGTCACCTGCCAAGTGATGTAGGCGGAGTACGCCACCACGGCCGACAGCGTAATGATGAGACCCAGCAGAAGGCCGAGGGTCAGCGAACGCTCCGGCGGAGACGAGCGGGACACGCCCCGAGGATACAACGGCGCGATGGCCGATGTCACAGGCTACAGCCCCCGGCGACGCGGGCGTGGATGTGTGACAATGCAGTAATAATGAAGCCAATCGGGGTGCGAGGGAGTCAAACTAGACATTGAGTTCTCCAGCCAAAGAAGCCGAGAAACCTCCTAAGATTCAGCGTTTGAGGGCTGTTTTGCCGGAAGTATGGACGCTGATGCGTCCGCGGCGCGGACTTCTTGCAGCCGGTTTTCTGCTGATGGTGATCAACAAGCTGGCCGGTTTCGTTCTGCCCTATTCCTCGAAATTCCTAATCGACAACGTGGTGGGCAAGCATCAGACCGGCCTGCTGCGACCTCTCGTAATTTCTGTTCTGATCGCAACCGTAATCCAGGGCGTAACTTCCTTTTCGCTGACACAATTGCTCTCGAAGGCTGCTCAGCGGTTGATCGCCGATCTCCGCGAGCAGGTGCAGGCTCATATTTCACGGCTGCCAGTCGCATACTACGACGCGAACAAGACAGGGGCATTGGTTTCGCGAATCATGACCGACGTGGAAGGTGTACGGAATCTTCTAGGGACCGGGCTGGTCGACTTTGCTGGAGGCATTTTGGCAGGCGGCATTGCGCTGGTGCTATTGCTTCGGATCAGCGCGCCACTGACTTTGATCGCAGTTGGATCTTTGGGATTTTTCGCGATTGCGCTGAACAAGGCATTCGCAACAATTCGCCCGATCTTTCGCGAGCGCGGCAAGATCAACGCCGAGGTCACCGGACGGCTCACCGAATCACTGGGCGGCGTCCGTGTGATTAAGGGCTATCACGCGGAGGCGCGCGAAGAGAAAATCTTCGCTGGCGGAGTCCGCCGTTTGCTTGACAACGTCATGCGTACGCTCACGGCGACATCGTTGATGAGCCTGTCCGCCAGCGTATTGCTAGGGGTGGTCGGTGCCGCAACGATGTACATCGGCGGGCATCAGATGTCAGCCGGGACACTCAGCCCCGGCAGCTATTTCTCATTCAACTTCTTGCTCGTATTTCTAGTTGCTCCCATCATGCAGATCGTTTCGATTGGGACACAGCTCACCGAGGCGCTAGCTGGACTTGAGCGCACCCAGGAGATCATGCGCGAGCGTCCTGAGGATCAAGACCCGCGGCGGACTAAGGATCTAACCGACATCGTTGGACTGGTTGAGTTCGATGATGTGAGCTTCAGCTATGACGGAGCGCACGAGGTTCTGCACGACGTTTCATTCCGCTCGGATCCGGGCACGGTCACCGCGCTGGTAGGTTCTTCGGGATCGGGAAAGTCGACGACGATTGGTTTAATCTCGGCGTTCTACACACCCACGAAGGGAGCGATCCGCGTGGATGACGTTGACTTGAGCACCGTGCGCCTGAACTCATTCCGTACGCGGCTCGGTGTTGTACTCCAGGAGTCGTTCCTGTTCGATGGAACAATTCGCGACAATGTCGCTTTTTCGCGGCCGGACGCGACGGAAGAAGAAATCATGCGGGCATGCCATATTGCCCGTGTTGATGAATTTGCCGAGTCGTTCGAAGAACAATATGCCACGATTGTCGGCGAACGCGGCGTGAAGTTATCCGGTGGGCAGCGTCAGCGAATCTCGATCGCCCGAGCCATTCTGGCGGAGCCGCGAATTCTGATTCTGGACGAGGCAACGTCGAGCTTGGACTCGGAATCGGAACAGATGATCCAGCAGGGCCTCTCGTACCTCATGCAAGGACGAACCACTTTCGTCATTGCGCACCGGCTCTCAACGATCCGCCGTGCAGACCAGATCATGGTGATGGAGCAGGGACGCATCGTGGAACGAGGCACGCATGCTCAGCTCTATGCCGCCCGAGGCCGTTACTACGATCTATACACGCGGCAGCATGGCGTGGAAGAGAATCTTTTTCTGGCTCCGGGTGAAGGTGATGCGGTCGTCGCGAACGGCAACGGTGCAAGCGGAAAGAATGGGGATGTCAAGGCCGGGGACGCGCTTCGGGTTCTGCGGGGAGAGATGCGTTAACTCATGACGACCGCTCCCCTTGTCTCTGCTGCGCGAGACACAATTGCAATCCGAGCCGAAAATCTCCATCGACACTACAAAATGGGTGACACGCTGGTGCGTGCGCTCGATGGAGTGTCCCTTGAGGTGCGCTCCGGCGAATTCGTAGCGCTGCTGGGTACCTCGGGCTCCGGCAAGTCGTCGATGCTGAATCTGATTGCCGGCCTTGATCGTCCGACAGCGGGCAGCGTCGTTGTTCAGGATCGCGATCTGGCGAAGCTTTCTCGTGAAGATTTGGCGAAATACCGTTTGCATGTCGTTGGCATGGTATTCCAGACCTTCAACCTGATCGCCAGCATGACGCTGACCGAAAACGTGGAATTGCCGTTACGCTTCGCGGAGGTCGATCGCAACGAACGAGACGACAAGGCCCGTGCCGCTCTCGATCGCGTCGGCCTGCGCGCTCGGCTAGACCATCGGCCGAGTGAGATCTCCGGAGGCGAGCAGCAGCGAGCTGCATTGGCTCGCGCTCTGATCAATCGTCCCCAGCTTCTTCTCGCCGATGAGCCCACTGGAAACCTCGACAGCCACACCGGAACGGACATCATGAACCTGATTCGCGACTTCAATCGCGACCTGGGAATGACCGTCGTGATGGTGACGCACGAACGGGCACTGGCGGAGCGCTACGCGCAACGCATGATCTTTCTTTCTGACGGGAAATTGGTCGACGACCAGCCGAATGTTCCGCTGACTGAACGGCCTGCGAATGGAGGCCAGCGATGAAAATTCCTGACCTCGCTGAACTCGCATTGCGCAACCTTCGAGAGTCGCTGCTGCGAAACTCTCTCACAACGGTTGGAATCTCCGTGGGTGTCGCATCGCTGGTCGCCATGTTATCGCTCGGAATCGGGCTGCAGCAGATGGCGTCGAGGCGACTGATTAAGTCGGGATTGTTCGACACGGTTGTCGTCACTTCGCGGCGCGATCTGCGAGGGATGGGTCGAGAGGAAGAACGCAGCGGCCCGATTCCGGGCCAGAGCCGGGTGCTGGATGAGGCGGCACGGCAAGAGATCGAGCGAATACCCAATGTAGGTGAAGCGTATCCGGATATTCGTTTCGTAACGGAGTTGCGGCTTGACGACAAACCACACCTGACCATGATCGCGGCGATGCCGCAGTCGTCGAAATCCAATGACGCGTTCGAAGGGATGCAGGGAGATTTCTTTTCCTCGGATTCCGCGGCAGAAGCAATCCTCCAGAAGTCGTTCGCCGAGGAGCTATTGGGTAGAACTCCGGCGTTAGGCGCCGCCGAACCGAGCGTTGCCGAGCTGGCGAAACCGTTGTTGGGCAAAGAACTCATCTTGCGTTACGCGCAGCGCGCGACCACCCCAGCTGCTTCAGTGCCGCTGCGGTCTGAGGGATCGGACAGCGATGTGCCTGGCGCTTCCTACTCGGTGGTCTCGCGAGAACAAAAGCTCAAAATCGTGGCCGTAGCAGACCTTGATCCCGAAAGCATGCGGGGACCGACTCGGGCGAAAGTGTTCCTGCCGTTGAAACTCGCTGAGGGATTGCATGTAATGCAGCCAACGGATTTGCGGGAGATCTCCCGCGCGGCGAGTGATCAGCCGGTTTACTCCTCGGTCAGCGTGCGAGTGAAGAATCCGTCGCAGGTTCAGCCCGTCGAAGATGCGATCAAAAAGATGGGATTCACGACCTTCTCGATCTTGGATGCGAGCCGTGGCCTGCGGCAGTTTTTTGCGCGTGTTATATGCGTTCCTCGGCATCTTCGGAAGCTTGGCGCTCATGGTCGCCTCGATCGGCATCGTAAACACGCTGGTGATGGCGATCCTGGAGCGCCGTCGAGAGATCGGAATCATGAAAGCCATCGGAGCGAGCGACAGCGATGTGAAACGGTTGTTCTTCGCAGAGGCTGGAGCAATGGGGATTCTGGGTGGAGTGGTAGGAGTTCTGCTGGGATGGGCGATCGGACAAGTGATTAACGTCGGCACCAATGTTTACCTAAAACACCAGTCACTTCCTCCAGAACATTTCTGGGCCGTTCCCTGGTGGCTGGTTGCGGTAGCCATCGGATTCTCTTTTGTGGTGAGCCTGCTCTCAGGCTTGTACCCGGCTGGCCGCGCGGCGAAGCTGGATCCAGTCCAGGCTCTTCGCTACGAATAGATTCCATGAACTTACCCCGGATCTTTGTCGGTTCTGCCCTCGCTGCTTGGTTGTTACTGACAGCTGGATCAGCAATGTCACAGAGCCGCATTGACTGCAGCGCCTTGAACAGCAAGATCCTCAAGCGAGCGGCGCGTTATTGCGTATACATCCCGTCGGGCTACGACGAAGGCGCGTCAAAACATCCCGCGAGCCGTTACCCCGTCCTCTATTTCCTGCACGGACTCGGCGACAACGAGCAGACCCTCTTCAACAGCGGCGGGTGGACGTTGCTCGATGATCTCCGCAAGCAACAGAAGACGGGCGACTTTCTCATCGTCGCTCCGGAGGGACGGCGAGGATTTTACGTAAACACGGCGGACGGCTCCGTGCTTTATAGCGACTTCTTCCTGAAGGAGTTCCTGCCCTACATCGAGGGAAAATACAGAGTGCGGCCGGGCCCGGCTGGGCGGGCGATCAGCGGTATTTCGATGGGTGGCTATGGCGCATTGCGTTTCGCATTCGCGCGTCCAGAATTGTTTTCGGCTGTCAGTGCGCAGAGCGCCGCACTGATGACGGATACTCCCGAGAGGCTGAATGCTGCTTCGGCAACCGGTATACCGATTCTTGGTGTTCTGGGGCCGGTGTTTGGTAAGCCGATCAACGTTCAGCATTGGAATGAAAACAATCCGCTGCTGCTGGCGAAGAAAAATGCCGTCGGAGTGCGAAAGCTCGCTATCTATTTCAACTGCGGACAGGACGACAATTACGGATTCGAAAAAGGCGCCGCGGACCTGCACACGGAGCTTTCTCGCGAGCATATGAAACACGAATACCATGCGTATCCCGGCGACCACAGCCTGCAATATTTTCTTGCGCATTTCGCGGAAGTCATGGAGTTCCATTCGAAGGCATTCGGTCTCCTGTCTCAATAGGCGATTTCACCTCTGATGTAAACTAACGAGACGCTCCGTTAGCCGGAGAGGTGGCCGAGTGGTTGATGGCTCCGGTCTTGAAAACCGGCGTACCCGAAAGGGTACCGGGGGTTCGAATCCCTCCCTCTCCGCCATAGTATTTGTTATCAATTAGTTGTACACTGGTGATACCTACCGAGATACTGAATTCGTTCGGAGGTCGTCCCAGTGCCCAACACGCAAGCCCGCGAAGTCAACCTCACCAAACGCGTTCAAACCAGTAAGGGCCCCCGATACTGCCCCGTCGTGCTCGCCGCCAATGGCCGCATTCGACCCGATGTCGTCCTCATAAACGGCGAGCCGGAGCGTCATCCTGAAGGTGCTTATTACCTTGAATGGCGTGAAAGAGGCAGGCGGATCCGCCTCTCCGTTGGCAAGGATGCTCAGGACGCCGCAGCACGCCGTGAGCGTAAAGAAGCCGAGCTGCATGCCCTGAACAGCGGCGTTTCAATACTGCCTGAGAATGGCAACGGACACCCGTCGGTTGCCGCCGCAGTCGCACAGTTTCTGGAGGAAACAGAACTCACCAAGAAGCCTAAGACCCTGGCCGCTTACACGACGGCACTGAACTACTTCACTGAGTCCTGCCGAAAACTCTTCCTGCACGAGATCGAACGCCACGATCTTCTGAAGTTTTCGAGCTTCCTTCGTGAGAAGAAAACGCAATCTCCTCGGTCCACCTACAACAAATTTGAGACGGTGATGACCTTCCTGAAGGCAAACGGGATCCGCGGCCTTGTCCGCAAAAACGATTGGCCCCGCTACACAGAAGAAGAGCCAGAAATGTACGAGGAGGCAGAACTCGAAAAACTTTTCAAATCGTGCGATGACGAAGAGCGACTCTGGTTCGAGTTCTTTCTTATGACCGGGATGCGAGAGCAGGAAGTGATGCACACGTACTGGTCAGACTTGAACTTCGCTGCGGCGACGGTTCGCGTGAGCCACAAGCTCGACCGAAGCTGGACTCCGAAGGCCTACAAGGAACGCGAGATCCCGATTCCAGCGAAGCTAGTGAAACGACTGAAGACATGCAAGGCAAAAGCGGACAAGAATTGCAATCTGGTCTTTCCTACTGCGGGGTGCAATCCTAAGCTGGATTTTCTCGACTGCCTGAAGGCTTGCGCCGAGCGGGCGAAGTTCGACAAGAACGACTTCTGGCTGCACAAGTTCAGGGCGACATTTGCAACACGATGCTTGTGGGCCGGAGTCGATTTGAGGACCGTACAACAATGGCTCGGGCACTCGGACATGGAATCCACCATGCGGTATTTGAAGCCGTCGCGGAGTCAAAAAGTGCGGGAAAAGGTTAGTGAGATTTTCGCGTAGCAAGGATCAGTGATGATGTGAGACCGCACCCCCCATCAATTACCTAGCTACCGTTTGCCTCTTAAATATCAACAACCAACCTCTTCCATCACCCACTGGTTGATTACCAACCAATTGGATCAGTTCGAAGCCATCAGCACCTTGTGCGTTGAGAAACTCCTGCGTCACAATTTCGCAACTAACAGTTCGATATTCCCATTGCACGTGCAAGGTTCCTCCGTTCAGGATTTCTTTCTGATCGACGGAGTTTTAAGCGACGTCTTTGTCCTTCTGTTTGGAGCCGTCTTTGGTGAGGCTGGCGAGGCGATTCATGATCCGCTTCATTCGAGATGGATTCACTTCGTGTAAAGGGTATACCAACTGACGCAGACGCTCGATTTCAGTATCTTCTCCATCTTTTTCTGCCAGTCCTTCAGGTATCACGTTAGCCCTCACGAGTGCGATGAACTGCTACCTGGTTGCCGGGAACGACGCAGCAGCGGCAAGGAAAAGGCCGATGGCCAGTTCAAAACCATGCGCGACCGGCTCTTTTTGGTGACTTGAGCATCGAGACGTAACACTCTTCGTGAACCGCCTGCCCGTATTCATCGGTCTTGCTCTCGGCCAATGCGACGGCCTTTTTGCGGATGAGGCAGCGTGGAAGCCAACCTTGGTGAGACATTAAGCCTCCTCTGGGGAGAGACTATCCTACCGTATCGTTAACTCAATCTGAGGGCTGAGCGGTTTTGCTCACTGGAACAATGGTTTGGCCCTCGAGGCTCGCGAGATCAAGACTCGTATACCTGGCGCTGCAATTGTCATATTGTCGAGTCATGCAGACACAATCTTTGTAGAACACGCGAAAGGTATTGGCGCTGCTTCCGTCGAGAAATCGCAGGCTGGCAAGGCGCTTCTCCGAACCATCGATGCTGCTTTGAAGGGCGAACAGCCTTTTGTTTTGGCGTAGATGCGACCGAGGCCGGGCGCGCATTTTGACTTTTTGTACGAAAGCGTGCCGACAAACCGTTCGTGTAGGCCTACGCTGTTTTGCATGAAGCGAAGAAAGGCCGATAGCCTGCTCAGACGGTTTGAACAACGGCTCAAGGGCTACCCTGACACCATGTCCGACTACGTGCGACAAGGCCTCGCGGCTAATGCGATCCTTGCTCAAGAAAAGCGGAAGGTCAAGTCAAAGGGGAGAGCCAAAGCTGGCATCGGTCCAAACAGGTAGAGCAACGAGCCGTTCTAGGCGGCTACCAAAATATCGTCCGTGACTTCGCAGAAGAAAACCACCGACTACATTCAGACCCTGCGAAACAAGCTCGCAGTACTGAACCAAGAGCAAGCGGACGCGATGAGGCGAGCGACTTACGTGGGAATGACACCCGCCGAAGCCAAAGTCTTCGCCGCTCGCCGTCTTGAGATCGACGCACTGACGAAGGAACTTGCTCAGCTAAAGAGTATTTAATGAACTGTTTTCCATTTGCCGTGTCGGGAGCGGACCGGCTTTCGATCAACGAGGTTCTGTGCAAATGGTCTGCCACAATCTCCTAGTTCTGATTCCGCGAAGACTGTATGAAGTTGGGGGTTGATCCTGTGTTTCGGAACAAGGTCAGCGTAACTAGCGGCCCATGCGCCTGCTTTTGACCTATGTTTTGTGGAGATCCACGACTCTTCCTCCCCGAATGCAACTAACTCCTCGGGAGGGGACAACCTCGGCTGCGGCTTAAACGTCACGCTTCGATACTATCGCCGGGATGGCATAGGCTGAGATTCGCAATCGTGAATTGTGAACATCAGGTGGGGTTGTTCTGATGAGGTTGCAATACCACTCTCAGTCACACTATGGCCAATACTGGTCAGTTTCTGGTGCAGGAATATGGGATCATTTCGTGGAATCTGCCAGGAGGCAGACTATGGTGGCCGTCGTGGCGGTGATGTTCGGAGTTTTCGCTGCTGGGTTTGATCATCCTTCTGATTTACAGGAGCACACTTACGATGCAGAGGGATGACCAGTTATTTTTGGATGACGCGAGTTCGCATATGCACAAGGAACAGACGGAACTACTGGCCGAGGTCAATCGGCTCACAGTCCCGACACGGGTGTTCAGCGTCGGATCTGGTGTACTTCTGATACTGCTTGCAGCGATGTGGCTCTTCCAGACGCTGAACGCAACATGGTAAGGCCGAAAGTGATTTGTGCCTTCCGTTTCCCGTTCTAAGCGGAATACTCCGCCTAGCCTGGCCACTCTCACAGGTGGATTTCTTAGGTGGTGTACGTCTTATTCTGTGCTGGATGAGGACTTCTCCCGCCGCAAGAGTCGGTTAATAAAGTTCCCAGGGCAATAACCCAGTCAATCAGTATATTGAACGATTTCCAACAGCCAGTAGAAAATTCGTTCCGCGGATCGTGGGATTGTTGGCCACCGCTTTCGATCATTACCTGACGCTACATCCCAGCGAGCAATCCTGATCATGGTTCCCCAATCGAACTGACAGACTGAATGGACCTCGCTCGGAGCGATATTCTGTGGAACCACAGCCTCAAAGAAATGATACCGAGGAGACCTTCAGTGCCGACCATGACTATCGCTGCAACGGGAACGACCACGATTCAGGTTGAGAAGAGCAGCCAGGAAGCAAACAAACTAACCTTGGTCCATCGGGCACAGCGAGGAGACGGCGATGCGTTCGCTGAAGTCTTTGAATTATTCAAAGGGAGGATTTACCGCCTTTGCTTATCGATGACGAAGAACGTTTCTGAAGCAGAGGATTTGACCCAGGAAGCTTTCCTTCAGGCATTCCGCAATGTCGGAACCTTCCGCGGAGACTCGGCTTTCTCGACCTGGCTGTATCGCGTCGCGCAAAATACCGTGTTGATGGAATTTCGACGCAGCAAGGGCCCACCAATGCTTTCGCTCGACGAGCTTTCCAGGATCGGGATCGCCAAGGCACGAACTTGGCAGACGGGATCCGTTCTCTCGGCAGTCATCGATCGAATTACTCTACACCGGCAATGCTAGGCCTTTCTCCAGGCTGGAGAAGAATCCTTGGCCTTCATGAGATTCAGGGGTACCAGCACCAGGAAATTGCACATTTGTTGCACTGCTCCATCGGCCCATCGAAATCTCAGCTTCACAAGGCAAAGCAAAAAATGCGACCTCTCTTGTTTACCCAGTGGATGCCTTCCCATAGCCGATGAGGCATTTTGACGGCCGTCCTTCATGGTGAATACTGGCGGATCCCTTTAGGAATAGTCTCCTTCTCGCGAAGCCGCGTCCACTTGGATGCTTTTCGCCCTTCTTGCTCGGCTTGGCGCGCCACAATGCGCGAGGAGCGAAGGCCACAATCGCAGAGAAGGATTGGCGGGCTGTGAGCAATTATGAGCAGACTGCGGCGTATCTGTCGCCTATGCTTAAGCAAGAATGGCTTACGCCAAGTCACTGTTGTGCATACACCGAGATCCCGCACGGCTAACCTTGCTGCAGGCAAAGGGAATTCGCTCTGACAACTTCGACCCATGGAATCCAAGGATTGCGGATGAGATCAAGAAAGTTAGACCAGATCTCCCGATTGTCGTGCGGGCCGAAAGCATTGAGCGGCGCAGGTGCTCTGAAATCGGTGACTGAGTCTGACGGCCCGCGCTCCCTGTTAGCAACCGTTCGTTCGATATTCCAAAGAGAGGGACCACGTGCACTTCGAGAGTCTTTCGGAACAAGCCGGGCCGAATCTGTCAGGAGGCCAGATCCTCGTCGTCGACGACGACGGTGGTGTCCGAGAGAGCATTGCAATGTCGCTGATGGCAGCGGGGTACGACGTCGCCTTCGCTGAAGACGGGTTCCAAGCGCTCTCGCTTCTAGGCCAGAGAATGCCCTACCTATTAATTTCCGACCTCGATATGCCAGGCATGTCAGGCTTTGAACTGCTCTCCGTGGTGCGCCGTCGTTTTCCGCGGATATTAACCATCGCTATGAGTGGCGGGCATATAGGCGAAGAACTTCCCTTTGGCGTGATTGCCGACAGGTTTTTCCCTAAGGGTAGCCCATCCCAGAAACTGCTAACAATTGTTCGAGGTTTGCTTCTTACCGCTTCAGCTCGAAGCAATGATCACTTCCGAGAGACTGCCCCAGTCTGGATCCCGCGCAATGGCAACGACTCGAAAGGATTGCCATACGTCGTTCTGACCTGTACGGAGTGCCTGCGTGCCTTTTCGATGAACTTGCTGGAAAGAACACCTGATGAGATCCTCGAAATACCGTGTCGCTTCTGTCACAAGATCAACTGCTACATCATTCAACCATCCACTTACAGCTTTGACTCAGCTTCTTTAGGCGGCACCTAACTCGCGGCGAACGCGAGTCGATCTTGAAAGACTCGCGAAATAAGGGTGACGGAACAACAGCAAACGGATGTGGCGGGAGCGGTCTTCATGAGATGGCGCCACCATCCACACGATTTTTGTTCAGCGCCTTCGCATGTACGGGCAATATTCTTCGAACTCGCTGAACGGATTGTGCTCCTAAAATGTATACGATTTGACTTGGATCATTTAACGAGCTTCGTCCCTTCACATTTGCACTACACAATCTCAATTGGAAAATAGAAATGAGGAGAAGTATGAATAAGACTCGCAACGCCATAGCTGCCCTTTGCGTCGTAGTTTCAGGACTGATTCTGACAAGCGCAGGTCAGGATGTGCCCAATTCCAAAGATCCGCCTCAAATGAAGCGCTACGAAGGAACTGAGTTGATTGGCTATCGTGCTCCCAGATTTGATGAATATCTTTTGCCGCTTGGTCCACCTTCGAACTTTTCTCCTCCAGTCTATGAAAAAAGCAAATCGACGGAAGGCCAGGTAAGCTACTACACCTACCTTGCCCCGGATGGGCGGTCGCCGGCGGAACTATTTCGCAACTACAAGGAGGAGTTTGAACGCCTCGGCATCGAGATTCAGTATGAGAAAGGAGCAGGGCAACCGGGCGATTTCGGGAGTACCTTTGACAAAATCAACAACGACTGTGATCTGGGTCAAATCCTAAGCTATGACGGTGCCGAGGAACGTCTGATGGTTGGGCAGAGCCGAGACGCTAAGCCCACCTTCTATCTCGTCTTTGTCACCGCCTACAACGATGGCGTCATTCCGGAGCGCCTTCAGGGAAGAGTGACTAAGGGACGGTCTCTCGCGCAACTTGTAGTCGTCTCGCCCGATGCCATGGAGAAGAAAATGTCATTCCTGAACGCCGACGACATGAGGCGGACAATTCGTGAATCAGGGGAGGTAGCGGTCTACGGTTTGTATTTTGATTCGGACAAGGACTCGATTACGTCCGGATCACAACCGGCTTTATCTGAAATCGCAAAGCTTCTGAAGAGCGAGCCTTCTCTTCGCCTGCATGTTGTCGGGCACACCGATAACCAGGGAAAAGCAGCCTACAACCTCGATTTGAGCCATCGGCGTGCAACCAGCATCGTTGAGGAACTCACCAAGAAGTACGGCATTGGCCCAGACCGCCTGGACGCCTTCGGCTGCGGTCTCTATTCTCCGGTCGCATCCAATGAAGCCGAAAACGGACGGGCGAAGAATCGACGGGTCGAACTTGTCCAGTGGTAGGGTGCTCCGCAATTTCTCTAAGCGGCTTTTGCACTTTCCCGCGTTGATTCTTGGGCCGACTTCTTCACCCTTGTCTTTCCACCCTCTTCGCCCACGGACTTGAGGCTTTTGGCACTCGTCTTTCGGATCTGCGCTTCAACTCCTTGTTCCAGTTCTGGGGCTTCAACAATTGTCCATCTACCGTTCTCGTTCCTCAGAGGTCCGCCAACATCGACGACGGCGTGTATACACCACAAAGTTCCCTGTGGGGATACTCAATTTCTGCGAGTTAAACTTGCGCAGTGGTGGTGAAAGTCCAGACGGTCTCACCATTGCGGTACTGTTCATTGATGCTCACAGAATCGGTTCAGGGCAGGACTCGGAGAAGTCCTAGGAATAGCTCAGATGAACTGTAGGCTGGCGCCTTCAACTGTTTGACAGTCCCGTCATAGAGGAATAGGGTTGAAATTGAGGCGGTTCTCACCTTCTCCTCATTTCAGGTTCTCTGAACTAAGTCAGCCCATCTGAAGCAGTTTCTCTTAGCAACCCCAACCCTAGGAGGTTGCCTATGTTTGCTCGCAATGTCTCGTTTCATCTGAAATCCAATATGCTGTCCGATTACAACCGAACGTTCGAGAAGGATATCCTGCCCTTACTGCGTCGTCAGACTGGCTTTCAGGACGAAATCACTCTAGCCAGTTCCGGCGGCACAGATGTGACGGTAATCAGTCTTTGGGATAAGAAGAACGATGCCGACACGTACAACACCGGCGCATATACCCAAGTGTTGGACATGCTGGCACGGTTCATCGAGGGCACACCCCAGGTTCACACCTTTGACGTTGTCACCTCAACGTTCGCAAACCACGATGTCCACGTAGCTGCTTAAAGATGCTTAGAGCCTTTGAGTCACGAGGAAGCGGATCAAACAAGATCCGCTTTCTTTGGCTCGTATGCGATCGCGCTCAGAAGACATCCTTGTTCTTCAAGTTCCTCGATCTTCGCGGCAGGCTGAATGGCGACCACAGTGCAGGCTGCTGCGAGAAAGAGACGATCTGTGTCGCACAAGCAGTGAGGCGAACCCCGAGTGTAGGCAGAACGTTTTAGCAAGACATTGCGTGAAACTCTTCGACATATAAATTATTGGATCTTAACGGCACTGACAGCCCGTTCTCGATCCCCTAGCGAATTGGTGGACTCCGTTAAGTGGCCCTGAATCGGACCCAAATTTGGCAGGCTAGGTTCTCGTTGAGCTCGACGGCGAATTGAACTGGCGAACTCTAGCGACGTTGAACAGAATAGCCGCATTCCCCCCTCGAGGATCCTGGCCTTATCGCTGTCGGAGGTCGCTTGCGGGCAGATCTGGTATGTTTGAGTTGCCTTGCTCACTTTGCCGGTCTGCCATGATCGAGGCACAGTGCAATTAGTTCGGAGACATGCGCTTCTCCCACGCACACGACGGTGTCTGCGCCTCCCCAGTAGATTTTCACGGTTCCATCAGGCTCCGGAACGGCGCCACAGGTGAAGACTACGTTGTGAACATATCCAGTTATCTCCCAAGGATCCTCGGGTTGCAAGATCCACGAGTCGCCGACTCCGATGATCTTCGCCGGGTCTCGGAGATCGTGAAGAGCAACCCCCAAACGATAGACCGATCCATCCATAGTCCGGAAGACTCCGTGATAGATAGAGAGCCATCCCTGGTCCGTCTTGATCGGCGGCGCGCCAGGACCGATCTTCATTTCGTCCCAGTGATATTGGACAGGCCTCATGATGAGCTGTGATTGGCCCCAATAGCATAGATCCGGAGAATAGGAAATCCAGATTGACCAGGGAGCGATCTCTGAATGAGGACGGTCAAGTCGGGCATAAAGGCCATCAAATTTCTCGGGAAAGATTACGACATTCCGATAATCCGCCTCTGTGATAAGAGAAATCCTTTCTACCCGACTGAAGTCCTTCGTCTTGGCCAGGGCAATCCGCACTCCATTTCGCGAGTATGCGCTATAGGTAATGATGTACTCCCCGTCGATCCGGGTCACGCGTGGGTCTTCCACGCCGAACTCTTCATAAGCAGCGAAAGGTCCGTCCCGGTCGGGAGTCAGAAAGGGCTGTGGATCTGCGGTGAAGCGGAACCCGTCGGTACTGCGTGCCAAGCCAATGATGGACCGACCGGTGCGGAGGTGAGAACGGAAAAGCATGATGTATTCGTTCCCGTGCTTCACGACCGCTGCGTTGTGAACGGTTTCCACTGGGTAGGGGATCTCGGCCTTCGTGAGGATGGGGTTGTGGCCGTACCGCCTGACAATGTCCGCCTTCATAGCCGTCTTTTCGCCTCCAGATCAAAAATCGTCGAGTAAACCCGCTCGTATCCCTCCACCATCGTTTCGATTGAAAAGTGTTGTTGGACTCGGCTGCGGCAAGCACGTCGGTCGAGTTCAGAAATTCGCCCAACGGCCCGAACCGCTTCAGCGACGTTGGAAACCAGAAAACCGGTCTCCCCGTCCTTGATCACCTCACGGCAAGAGCCGAGGTCCATGGCGATCACAGGCACGCCAGCGGCATTGGCTTCGACCAGCACAAGTCCGAATCGTTCCGGGATGGTGTTCAGGTGCAGGAGAACTCGAGCCCGAGCAAACAGTTCGTTCTTGCCCGTCACGTCCACTGGTCCGATATAAAGAATGTTTTGATCGTCGAGATGGGGTTGGATCTTGTTCCCGGAAATAGGCTTTGTCCTGGATAATGCCAGCGATGATCAAACGCATTCCGCTCAGACGAGCCACCTCGATCGCCAGGTGAACACCTTTATCTGGGTGGATCCGACCAAGGAAAATCAGGTCATCGCCGCCGCGTTCCTGAAGCGGGTACAAGGAGAGATCAATGCCGTTGTAGACGGTCGCCAAGTAATTCAGCCCTGGTGCTCGGTCGGAGTCGCTGACGGAAACGAAGTATCCGTCACGATACTTCTGATAGATGGGCATGATTTTGGCTGACGAGAATCCGTGGATCGTGGTCAGGACCGGTGTTTTGATCAGCCGTGTGTAGCTCAAAGGCATGAAGTCGTAGTGGCTGTGGATGAGATCGAACTCATCAGCGTGCTCGAACGCTTCGGAGATGTGCAGGTATTCGGCTACTTTGGAGTCGACGGCGGAGTCCTCTTCATACCCTTGGTCGACGATGGCATGCAAGTGAGCGCTGGTCACAGAATCTCCGCTAGCGAACAATGTCACGTTCCAGCCACGGGAGACGAGCCCCTCGGTGACATTGCTAGCCACCGTCTCCCAAGCGCCATATTGCCGAGGAGGCGTTCGCCATGCTATCGGCGACAGGATCGCCACTCTTTTGTTGGGGTCTCTCATGCTGTTCGACGGTCACTTCCTACTCCATGGCAGCCAGCACTTCATCGAGGGGAACCGTAGCGAAACCGGTGGCGTGATCGGCCATGGCATAGGGAATGATCAGCTCGCCGTTGTGCACGAGAGCACCGCAGGTATAAACGACATTCGGAACGTACCCCTGACGCTCGCTTTGATTCGGCTTGAGCAAGGGTTCACGCAGGCGGCCGATCACTTTGCCGGGCTCGTCGCGATCAAGGAGAAAGGCGCCGATGCAGTACGTTCGCAGGGGGCCGACACCATGGCTGAGGACTAGCCAGCCAGCTTCAGTTTCGATGGGGGACCCGCAGTTTCCAAGCTGGACGAGCTCCCAGGGGAACATCGGTTTAAGCAGTACCTTGCGTTCATTCCAGAAGTGCACGTTGTCAGAAAACATGAGATAGATGTTTTCATTGTCCTGGCGGGAAAGCATGGCATAAAGGCCGTTGATTTTACGGGGGAACAGGGCCATGCCTTTGTTTTCGGCTGCCGGACCATTCAACGTGATAAACCGAAAGCGGAGGAAGTCGGAAGTCTCCACCAGTTCGGGCAAAATCACCTTGCCATCGAACGCCGTGAAGGTGGCGTAGTAGACGTAGGATCCGTCATCCTTTTGGAAGCAGACGAACCGGGCGTCTTCGATGCCGTTGCGTTGTGACGGCGTGGCTGGAAAAAGAACCCGTTCCGACAGTTGCTGCTGAGGCTGAAACTGAACCTCATAGTTGGATCGGGCCAAAGCCAACATCCCTCGAATTGCGTTCTGGTCCGACACGCGCGACTGATTCATTTCGACTTCGAGACTGACGTGCAACTCTTCCAAGGCAAACGACTCTCCAAACTTATCCATCGCTCGGCGTGTGAATTCGTTGGTCAATCCCAGCTCAAGAAGTTTTCTCTCAAATAGCGCCTTGTCGTAACGGGGTTTCGGAATCTGACGCGGCTCGGTAAGGAAGCCTGATGGGGGCAGGACCTCGATCCGATGATCGGCGTGAATGATACCCGTTCGGAAGGTGATAGAAGAAATATGCCCCTCCCCCGTGGCGCGCAAGCTGAGGATAAAGCGCAGAGCGTCCGGAGGCGTGGCAGACTGGTCGGGGTGCGGGACGATGGAAGGATTGAATAGTGCTGCAGATTCTAAGGAGTATTCGCAAACGAAATAAGAACCGATCAACAGCTGTCTCTGTTCAGAAATCACCTCATCGGTCATCACAAGATCTCGGACCTGTTCGAACCGCTCCAAGAATGACTTGTGGATTTGCTGGTGACGCTGGGAGAATTCAGCTGCCAACTCATTCAAAAGCGGACCGACTTGATTTTCCGGAAGAGACATGATCCTGGCGATAATCCTGCGAGATCGCTCGGGATCCTCGTGTCTGAACGGACGGAGAAGAACGCGGGATTGGTCAGGGCGGAGGATCGTGGACGTGCGCTGGACGCGAATCGAGGAGGCGGTGATCATGGACTGGTTAATCAGGAGAAACGAGCCCGGAAGCCCGCAATTATTTTCAATGCAGCTCTCTTCCCAATCCTGCCCGGGATACCCCCGGAGTCGTTACGGTTCCTTCGAACCGACTTGAAGAGTCCAACGGCGAGAATGAGTATCGCTTTGCCCGCCCTTGTGGATGTCGGGTCTATGTTCTTAGTACCCATTTCCCATGCTGCCACGCCCACCAGCCGGGGCGCCTATTGCTTCTTCCTTAATATCGGCAACTAGAGCTTCTGTGGTCAGCATCAGCGCCGCGATGGATCCGGCATTGGTGAGAGCTGTTCGCACGACCTTGGTCGGATCGAGTACCCCGGCTTTAACCAAGTCTTCAAACTCACCCGTCAAGGCGTTGTAGCCGAAGTTCGGGTCCTTCGATTCGAGCACTTTGCCCAGCACGATTGCGCCTTCTTCTCCGGCGTTTTCGGCAATCTGGCGGAGCGGTTCCTGCAGGGCGCGTTTCACAATGTTGATGCCGATCTGCTCGTCGCCCTCCAGTTTCAACTTGTTGAGAGCCGTCGCACACCGCGCCAGAGCGACTCCGCCGCCGGGAACAATGCCTTCCTCCACCGCTGCGCGAGTCGCGTGCATGGCGTCTTCGACGCGAGCCTTCGTTTCTTTCATTTCGGTCTCGGTTGCCGCCCCCACTTTTATTACAGCCACGCCACCAACGAGTTTTGCTAATCGCTCCTGCAGCTTCTCGCGGTCGTAGTCACTCGTCGTCTTTTCAATCTGGCCGCGAATTTCTTTCACGCGGCCCTCGACGTCACCCTTCTTGCCTTTGCCTTCGATGATGGTGGTGTTGTCCTTGTCGATAGTGATCTTTTTCGCCTGTCCGAGATCCTCAATCTTCACGTTTTCCAGCTTCGTGCCGAGATCCTCGGTGATAGCCTTCCCGCCGGTGAGGATCGCGATGTCCTGCAACATGGCCCTGCGCCGGTCACCGAAGCCGGGAGCCTTGACGGCCGCGACCTGCAATGTGCCACGCAATTTGTTGACGACTAGAGTCGCCAGGGCTTCTCCCTCTATGTCTTCGGCGATGATGACCAGCGGCTTGCCACTCTTGGAGATCTGCTCAAGCAAAGGGAGGATGTCCTTCATCGAGCTGATCTTCTTCTCGTGGATGAGGACGCAGGCGTTCTCGAATACAACCTCCATACGCTCAGGATCGGTGACAAAATAGGGCGAGAGATAACCGCGGTCGAACTGCATGCCTTCGACAACTTCGAGCTGGGTTTCAAGAGTCTTCGACTCTTCCACGGTGATGACGCCGTCTTTGCCGACCTTCTTCATGGCGTCGGCTATGATGTGGCCAATGGTCTCGTCATTGTTGGCGGAGATACTACCGACCTGGCCGATCATGTCGCCGGTGACAGGCTTCGAGAACTTGTCGAGTTCGCCATTCTTGCGCTCGCCAGTCTTAGGATCAATGTTGCCACAAATCGCGTCCACAGCTTTCTCAATCCCACGCTTCATGGCCATGGGATTGGCGCCGGCTGCGACAGTTTTGACGCCTTCACGATAGATCGCCTGAGCCAAAACGGTCGCGGTTGTCGTACCGTCACCGGCGACGTCGGACGTTTTGCTCGCGACTTCGCGAACCATCTGAGCGCCTATGTTCTCAAGGCCGTCCTGCAGTTCGATCTCTTTCGCAACCGTGACGCCGTCCTTGGTGATAATGGGAGACCCGAACTTCTTCTCGATGACCACATTGCGACCCCTGGGGCCGAGAGTTACCTTCACGGCGTCCGCCAACAAGTTTACGCCGCGCAAGATCGCCTGCCGCGACTCTTCCCCGTGTACGATTTGTTTTGCCATAACTATTTCTCCTTAACAATGTCGTGAAAATCTGCCTGAGGCCTCGTGTTTGCCTTAAGGGCAGGCATCGGCATTCGTGACCACGCGCATCGAGACTGCACCATCCGCAAAAGAACAGGGGACAGCGATCCTACTTGCGAGCACCGACGGTCTCGCGAGCGCTGACACTCTCTTTCTTGGCGGTACCCGTAACGATGCCAAGAACTTCTTCCTCTTTCATAATGAGGAAATCCTCTCCATGAAGTTTGATTTCGGTGCCGGAGTACTTGCCGAAGAGAATGGTGTCGCCTTCCTTCACCGCGAGTGGGAACAACTTGCCTTCATCGTTGGTCTTGCCATTCCCCACAGAGATGACCCTGCCCTCCTGTGGCTTATCTTTGGCAGAATCGGGGATGATGAGGCCTCCTTGCGTAGTTCCCGCTTCTTCTCCGCGGCGCACCAGGATGCGGTCATGGAGGGGGGTAAATTTCGCTGTCATAGTTGCTAACTCCTTCTTATTCATTTGTCATCGAGACATGGGAGCCCGCCGCGGAAGTGAATACGCGAGTCGTTCTGACTTCTGTGGGAACCGGTATCCTCCCTTAAGACTTCATTCATCGTGGCCTTCGAGGACGGGAACGAACTAAAACCGACCCGAAATGTTCTTTAGCTACTATGGTCCTCGTGGTGATACGAAGCTGATCAAGATTGACCACTGCATATCCCATCGCCTTCGAGCCCGCGATGACCTCTGCTTGCTGCAGACCGGCATAGGTGGCGAACTCGAGAGGCGATGTGGGAAGAGCCGCGACAGTTCCTTCGCACTTGATTGTCCGGTGAATTTACATGCTGGTTTGTTTCTTCTCAGTTCAGTATTGCTCAGGGTTGAAAGTTTCAAAATCCTCACAGCTTTGTCAGTCGGTAAGCTCCACCAACTCGTAGAAGATTTCCTGCAATCTTTAAAGGCGACGTTCGTGGTCCGCCGTTGGGTCGGATATAAGACCGTATACACGGCCGTTTGCAGTATTCTTGTTGACGAAACTAGAATCAGCGCGGACTAAACAATCTGCAATCAGCTAAGAGTGCTCGCATGCGCAAAGTAGGATCGCGGATCGCTATCACCCTGACCCTGGTCGCGATGGCTTGGCCGATGTCGGGCCAGCAGGTCAAGCGATCGATTGGGAGCGACGCACCTCGAATCCAGCGTGCGGCGTCGGCCGATGCCGCCGCCCTTGCGGCGCGACAGCGCTTTCTGGAGATGTTCGCTCGGGCATACTTTCCCGGGACGAACCGGCCAACTCCTGATCGTGCCGCGTGAAGGCGACTTCATCACGCGGCCGACCCGGACGTGGCGTACATGCACGGTTCGCCGTGGGCGTATGACGTCTCGATTCCGCTGATGTTCGTGGGCCCTGCGGTGAAGAACGGGAACGTACTCGACTGCCGGCCGTGCAGCAGGACGTTGCGCCAACGCTTGCGGCTGCGCTGGGCGTGCCGATGCCCCCGACCGCGACCGGCCATGTGTTGCCGGTCTTGCGCCCCGGTTTTGCCCGACCGCGCGTCGTCTTCCTGCTCGTCCTGGATGGCATGCGGCGCGATTACTTCGATCGGTACGCCGATGTGATGCCGACGCTCTCCGCGCTGCGCCGGCGCGCCGCCTGGTTCAGCCAGGCGCACGTCAACTTTCTGCCGACGAACACCGCCGTTGGGCACTCGACGATCGCGACGGGAACCGATCCCCGCGTGCACGGAATCACCGGGGTCAACATCTACGACCGCATCCACCGCCGGCGCCACGACTCTGTTCGCCGGAGGAACGCCGCAGGATCTGATGGCATTGACGCTGGCAGACGTCTGGCAGCTCGCGACGGCAGGTCGCGCGATCGTCCTGGCGCAGGGCAGCATCGACCGAGCGGCGACGCCGCTCGCGGGCCATGGAGCGTGTCAGCTGAATGGCGCGCCGGTCGTGCTCGCCAGCTACGATCAGGAGACGGGCGCCTGGCACTACGAACCCCGACTGTTTCCGGCTGCCCGACTATCTGAAGGATCGAAACGCGAGCACACTGTGGTCGGCGAGCGGGGAGTGGATGGATCACAAAATCGATTCGCCTGCGCGGTGCGCTATTCGGCGCTCTTTCCCGCCTTCGAAGCCGACGCGATGACCGCCATGATCGAGCGACGAGCCCCTGGGCGAAGACGACGTCGCCGATCTTATTCTGATGAACTACAAAGGAGCGGATTTCGTGGGCCACAAGTACGGTCCGGATTCGAACGAGCTCCGCGTCACGCTCGGCGAAATGGACCGTCACCTGGCGCGGATGCTGAGTGCGCTGGAGGCAAAGGTTGGAAAGTGACTATCTCCTCGCGGTGACCGCCGACCACGGCATGCCGTCGGAACCGCCGTCGCCGGACCGCCGGCACTTCGCGCCGTCGATCGTAGACCTGCTGCACGAGAAGTTTGATCCAGAGGCGAAGCAGCTGATTACGTCCTTCGAACCGGAAAACGGCCAGATCTTCGTCGATGAGGACCGGCTGTCGCATCTCGGTCTGACCTTGCGCGACCTGGCTCATTTCCTCGAATCGCAGCCGTTCCTTTTCGCGGTCTTCACAAACGACGACGTGCGCTCAGCCGCTAACGCGCTGAAGCCTGCGACGCCGACGCCAAGGCACTCGAAGTGCAAATAGAGTCGGCCTGACAACGTATCGCAGCCGAGCGCGGGCAGGTCCCCTGTCACTGGTTCGCGCGGTTCTCCCTCAAAGGTCTTGGTGGTGACCGCTCCAGTTCAAGACGGAGCGCTAACGACGCGGACTGCCCAGATCCGACAGAGTCGGCGGCATCCGTGGTATCCATTGATTGGGAGTGCCATGACAAAGCTGTGCGTTTCCTCCTCGTGCCGCCCGTGATAACGCTGGCCTAGTCGTTCCAAGACTACAAGGCAGGCAGCGATCCAGTACTCGATTGGGTCCTGCAATACAAGCCACATTAACGTGAAGAAACAGGCCCTGTTTTTAAATTTAACAATGCTCCCATTTGGAGAGTGATGGGAATCCGGACGTTGAACGCCGTATCAGTGGGTGGTCCAAACAATCTGTAATGCTTGCCCCGCGGAATCAGTGAACGTTCCTCCATGCGCTCCGACAACACTTGTGACGCCATACAGATCTCCGCACTGGCAGCGTTGGCGGCTGACCCCGAAGTGGTCTACATTTCGCCGGAACGCCAGCTTTTCAGCACCTTCGCCGGCTCTCCAACGGCCGCCCTCGACTATCACATAGAAACCGTTGGCGGCGAGCGCTAGAGCAGTGCACCTTTCAGGTGGTCACCCTGTTTTGGTCGGAGTCACAGGAACCTCCTTGGAGTCAGAGTTAGTGACGGGACGTAGTTCCGGAAACGTATAAAAGTGAACAGCCATCGATTTCTCTAGCAGATATTATGTTCTCTGTTCAAACTGCGCAGAAGGCGATCATGGGTTAGTGACGGAAACATCGTCGTTCCGACCCTCACGACCGACCATTGACTACAGCGAGAATGTGCGCTTCAGGCCAAGCTCTTCATGGGTTCGGCCTTTTCTTTGAGCAAGGTAAATTGCAATCGAAGTCGCGCACCCCACGGACAGTCGTATGCGTCGCCGAGGTCAATGAGTGAAATCGTTGTGAACAACAGTCCCCACGGAGGACATACATCGTGACAACAAGAACCGTTGTTTTTGCTATCACCCTGATCAGCTGTTTCGCTCTCCCCCTCAACCTTCATGCCCAAGCTGGGGGCGACGTCGCCGACCAGATCAAGCAGCTGCAACAGGAGTCCAGAGCCGCCCAGATGAAAAGCGACGCCTCATGGGCGCAGAAGCATCTGGCGGAAGGATTCGTCGCTGGGAATAGCTGGGGCGACTGGGAAACCAGGGAGGACTTCATAAAGGACCTTCAGAACAAAACCAGCAAGTGGAAGAGCGGCGACATCAGCGACGTTAAGGTGGTGACCTTCGGCCCCAACACAGCCGTGTCGCACTACACATTCACTTACGATGCCGAACTCCAAGGCAAGCATCGAGCCCGAACGGTTATCTGCAGCGACACCTGGGTCAATGATGGCGCGACATGGAAAACCGCCTCGACCCACTGCTCGCTGGTCAAGGACAAATAGCGGCGACTCGGACGGACAACAACAGCCCGGCGCTATAAGGCAAAACTGCCCGCTGGCCTTCCCCCGAAGTCCCAACGGGCGTCTGTCTTTTCAGCTCTCCGAATGACAACAGCTACCCGGTTTGCGACCGGAATAGATTATTCAAGCCGTGCTGAGCCGACTGTTCTCTTTTATACATTTCCAATCCTAGATTCTGGTCTGAAGGAATTCCTCAGCATCTGGCTGCAACCGTTTGATGTCCAGTTTCATTTTCACGACGTAGCAGCCCTCATGAACCGCCTGCCCTTGTTCGTCAGTCTTACAATTGTTTAGTGACACGTGTTCTCCACAAATCCCGCAGCAAAAAATGTGGTTTAGCGTAACGGGCATTACTAGGCCTCTGGTGTGAAACGAAATCATCAGTTGCACAGGAGACCGACGCCCTCGACGGGGCACGGCGGAAAGATGTGTAGGTTGACTACCTGGAGTCTAACACTACTACTTGGGGTTATGCATAGGCAAAGAAACTTCCTTGTCCAATCCATTCGTGAGGGATTGACACAGTGTTAGCCTTTTATTCTTCTCCGGGCGCAGAACGCTGGCCAGGCGGAAGAATATATTGCGCTCTGATGCGTTCATCTCTCTACCAAAGAGCACGCTAAACTGGTGCGTTATTTCTTGATGGGACATCATGGCCATGCGCCTACGCCTTTGAGATCATTCATAGCGCGAATATTAGGCCCAACTGCCTTTGCTTACTAAGCGAAAGTGAACCAATTCCATCTGAGACCGCGCGCCCACTATGCTTTTTCCTCGTCGTGCGCTGGTTCCTCAGAAACCACAAGGACAGTGTTACTTTCTGCTGGGGTCGTGTCCCTACCGAGATCTTTTTGAATCGGCTGGTTACTTCTTCATCGGAAATCATTTGCTTTGCTTCCTCAAAATCATCCATGCCTTCCACGGTAACGCCCAATTCATCCTTACTGCTGAGCAAAAGTGACCGTACCTCAGAAGTGGTCCTTAACTCAAGACCGCTTGGCGAGCAGGTCAGCTTCCGCCAAAAGGCGTATTCTCAAGGGTGACTCCACGCGGGGATTCGACAGTTACAGTTCCACAATGGTGACATTCCGTGGCCCAAATGTTGCAGGTTTACTGAGATTGCCCCCAACCAAAGGCGACCTCCAATCTCTTAATGTAGAGTCACAATTGCCGGATGAAGTTCCCACAACGTAGCTACCGACCCACGGTCGTGCTCAAAATCCTCAAATGCCATCCCCACGATGTCCACGGGCAACGCCTGGGGAAGCTCACCACCGTGCTGCGAGTCGAGTTGAAATCCATGCTGCTTTAGTTGCGCTTGCAAGTTTTGACGAGCACTGCAGTATTCGTTATCAACCGGCGTTTCCACGATCATTCGTGGTGAACTCTTGTCCGTAGTCTGAGAAATCTCCATAGAGACATCACAATCTACCGCGTTCACACTGGCATTTTGCAAAAATGCGTTCGCAACATGAAAAACCTCAAGTTCGCGACCGCTTCGCGGCGAGTCGGGAGGGATGATGGGATCTTGAGGCCAGGCAACAATGTCGTCGACCGAAACGTCTTGGGCAACGACGTTAGAGATTGGGACGTGTTTGGCGGCATGCCGATAATCTGCGACGTCCGGCTCCAGGGGTAGACACTTACAGAGGTCTTCGGGCATCGGCTGCAAGAATCCGAAATCCTGTCCGTTGCAACTCATGATAGCGAGAGGCAGGAGGATCGCTACCCAGTTCAAAAAAACCTGTGCGCGCTTCTTGAATCTACTGCTCACTGTCATGGTTGGATGCTACTTTCGGCTTCTATTTGTCAGTATTTTCTGGACCGATGAAGGTGTGTATGAAATGTTTCCCTTCACCATGTCAGCAAGCGAATTCAAAGCAGTGACACGCCAGCTTGAAGAAGTCTTGGCGGAACTGAAGCGCGCCACAAGTACCTCGCTCAGGGCATTAAGCTGACCGAAATGCAGCGGCTTTTGAAATAAGCAGACGGCTCGGCAAAGGGGACTGGACGCTCGCAAGACCCGGAATGATAAACCCAGCAGGACAAAGGTGTGCATTTGTTCAACGATTTCAAACTGTACTGACGATTTCGGGGATGCGCCGCGAAAGGCCTCTGCCTTAGGGGATCACTTGGGTTTTCCAGATCCATCAGCGAGAAACGCGCTCGATCTACATAACCAGCAACCATGTGGTCCTAGTTAGCCGCACGTCGAGTCTGCCGCAGGAGGGACGCGATTTCCTTTTATGCGGTAGGCGAAAGCCTTTGTGATTGATAGTTTCATCGTTTCTTCTCCCACTCTTTGCGTAGTGTCGCTATAGCCTTTTCACATCCCTCAACGCAGCGTTCCTCTGCCTCCGCCGCCCTTATTAGTTCCTGCCTGCCAGCATCAGTACCGGAAGCAAACTCGCGCAGTCGTGCAGCCATCAGCCTGCCATGGTGGACTTCGGATCGAAGGCGTAGTAGCAACGGGGACCTCGATACGTCCATCTCGAAAATATACGCTTTGACAACCCTCTGTGTCAGGCAGCGGAGTTGGGCATAGGCCGAAGGCTGAGTGAGATGATTCGTGATGCATTCTCCAGAAACCCAGCGGGATATGACGCTGGGTTTTTCCTTTAAGACAAACGGCTCGCTTAATCGGACTCCGCATTTCCAGCCAGCGGGACATGGGCCGACCTGCTCACCGCCAAAGGCGCTGCGATCTCGCGCAGGCTTTCCCCTCCCATTTCATGCGGAGAGCCTCGGCCATCTTGCCAAGTTTGTCCTTCGACGACCCGTAACTCCGACTAGTGACGCGGATTTCGACCATGCCCGGAATCGCAATCCTTACCTTCAGGACTTGCCGCTATCCTGGAAACCGAGCAATTCTGCACAGTATCGCGATTCCTCAAAGCCTAGTGTTAGGCCTCTCACCCCGTGTCGTTACACAGATACAAATCAGGAGGAACATGAACCCTTTAGAATCACTATGTCATTTGAGGAAATCCCGCTGGATCTTGGTCGCCGCACTCATTCTGCTCCCACAACTTCTGTTCGCTCAATGGACCGCCAGCGTCGGAGCCCAAAGCAACGATCTGGGACGTCAGGCATTGGCTTTTCTGCCCAACGAAATCTGGATTCATGCCGGAGACAGCATTACCTGGAAGCTCGTCACCGATGAGCCACACACCGTCACTTTCTTGATTGCCAACCAGATCCGTAATCCCTTCGATGTCGGTTGTCCTGGATTTTCCCCGAACAATTCCTCGTTCGATGGCTCGGCATGCGTTTCCACTCCTCCGCTGGTAAATGGTCAAACCTTCACGGTGATCTTTCCCTCGACTGGCAATTTCAAGCTTTCCTGCCTGTTCCATGAAAATATGGGGGGAACCGTGCACGTTCTGAATCTGTCCCAAGCCCTCCCGCACGATCAGGATTTCTACGACAATCATGCGAAGAGTGATAGTGTGGCCTTGCTGCAGGACATGCTCGACGACATGAACCAGGACGCACATCGAAAGCACCAGTCCGGCAACGCTGTGACGGTTGGTACGGGAGAAGTCGTAGCTACCGGGGGCGGCACACACACCCTTTCGGTCATGCGATTCATGCAAGATAAAGTGACGATTCACAAAGGCGACACCGTGCAATGGACGAGTGGCGATGTCATCACTCCCCACACCATCACCTTTGGGGAGGAACCGCTGGACGTCTTCGACCCGTCGGCAAACGTAACCGTCGACACTGATGGCGCTCGCCATGGCGTGCTCAACTCCACCTCCGAGAGCATTCATTCCGGCTTTATTCAGGCCGCACCCCAAGACCGGATTGGGCTACTGCAGGCGCCGCTCGGAGTGACACGCTTCCGCGTGACATTCTCTAAACCTGGGGTGTATCCCTTCATTTGCGCACTGCACGATCTTCTCGGCATGAAAGGAACGGTAATCGTCCTTCCCTAGTGGCCGGCCTTGGGTGCGTATACTGGGACATCGGTCGGAGTTGCAGAATAAAATATTACTTTCGGGTTGAGGTCATGCTCGATAAAGCTGAGGGAGTGAAGTCGACGCTCAGAACTCCGAGCGACAGGCCACGAAAACTGGACTGCTAAGATTGAACATACTAAGACAGGCCCCGGCTAACCGCTGGGGCATTTTCTTTGAACACCCTTGCCACCTGTTGTGTCGACGCGGGACCGATCGCCTCCGCAACTGAAGTCAATCGCCACGCGCCCGCAATGGCGCGATGGCAGCCGCCGAGAAACTGATAGATTAACCCACGCGAAACGATGGAATGACTCCACGGTACGAGGCGAAGAATGGTGACCGGTATGGTTGGATCATTTGAGAAACACGGTGCCACGCGAAATTGGCCCCTCTCTGGACCCCAGCC
The DNA here is from genome assembly GCA_963820895.1 of uncultured Acidobacteriota bacterium. Taxonomy (GTDB): domain Bacteria; phylum Acidobacteriota; class Terriglobia; order Terriglobales; family Acidobacteriaceae; genus Sulfotelmatobacter. Next base: position 1,463,202 of record CAWGBW010000002.1, on the reverse strand, counting down.
TTTGCAGACTGAATCATGAATTGCGTCGTGATGATGTAGACAATGTTGATGCAACTGAAGCATGTCGGCCGTCGCACTTTGATGAGGATGAGGATCGGTGTGCTATATTCCTCGACCAAAGGGATTCCAGAGGTATCGTCTTCGGCTTGACGATTTATCCTGGAGCACCCGCTGCGACCACTCGCAGTTCCTGTAGTTAGTTATTGCTGCAAGGAGAAAAATCCCTATGGCACAGTCTCTCGAACAACTGAAAACCGCCATTCGGGGGCAGCTAATCCAGCCAGCTGACGCCGCGTACGACGTGGCCCGCAAGGTCTACAACGGAATGATCGACAAGCGGCCGGCCCTGATTGTGCGCGCGGTTGACGTCAGTGATGTTATGGCTGCGGTCCATTACGCACGCGAGAATGAATTGCTGACGGCAATTCGTGGCGGAGGTCACAACGGCGCTGGTCTTGGAACCTGCAATGGCGGAGTCGTGATTGATCTTTCGCCGATGAAAGGCGTGCGTGTTGATCCCTTTGCGAATACCGTCCGCGTCGCGGCTGGATGCGTCTGGGGCGACGTGGACCATGCCACACATGCTTTCGGGATGGCTACGCCCTCGGGTTTCATATCGACCACTGGAGTCGCCGGACTCACTCTGGGTGGAGGGATTGGTTACCTTACACGCCGCTACGGTCTCACGATTGACAATCTGCTCTCTGTGGACGTGGTCCTGGCAGACGGGCGATTCGTCACCGCAAACGCCAAAGAGAACGACGACCTATTTTGGGCTGTACGAGGTGGCGGCGGAAACTTCGGCGTAGTAACCTCGTTCGAGTTCCAGATGCACCCGGTAAGCACCGTTCAGTTCGGGCCCACGTTTTGGCCGCTTGAGCAGGCGGCGGACGTTCTTAAATCCTATCGGGAATTCATTCTCACAGCTTCCGAAGAGATCAATGGTTTCTTTGCCTTTCTTGTTGTCCCTCCCGCTCCCACGTTTCCTGAAAACCTTCACATGAAAAAGGTCTGTGGCATTGTCTGGTGCAGCACGGGAACCGCTGAGGCAACCGAGAAAGCAACTCGATCCATGCGCAGCGTCGGAAAGCCACTTCTCGATGCTGTTGGTCCTGCGCCATTTCCTGCGGTGCAAAGTGCTTTCGACGGCTTATTCGTTCCCGGAATGCAGTGGTACTGGCGGGCCGACAACTTCACGAAGCTGAGCGACGATGCCATCAGCAAGCACGTCGAGCACGGGTCAAAGCTGCCGACTATGCTCTCAACTATGCACCTATATCCCGTAAATGGCGCAGCGCAACGGGTGGGCAAGAACGACACAGCCTACAGCTTCCGAGAAGCTTTGTTCGCTGAGGTCATCGTCGGGGTAGACCCGAACCCCGCCAATTCCGGAGCAATCACGGACTGGTGCAAGAACTATTACGACGCGTTGCATCCCTATTCAGCGGGAGGAGCGTACGTCAACTTCATGATGGATGAAGGCCAGGAGCGAGTTCAGGCATCGTTCCGCGACAATTACGGACGCCTTGCAATCATCAAAAAGAAGTACGACCCGACGAACTTTTTCCGCGTGAACCAGAACATTACTCCGGCAACCTAAATCGATTTGTTTTAGATTGTTACATCGCGTCTTGCGCGACCGCAATTAAGCGCCCCGTGCTCGTAACCAACCACCGATCACGGTTGCGCAAAATCGCACGCAACCTCCAATGCGAAAGTCTGGTAACGTCCTCGACCTCAGAAGACTCGATCTGTTGCGACACCCCAACTGGGGAAATTGTCAGGAGTTTCGGGACTCAGAGTGACATGCCGGATATGTGTGCCGTCTGGATCCATCGTGCAAATATCATCCCAGAAAAACTCATGATTACTAAATGAGCAGGTAAAGATGATCTTGGTGCCATCTGGCGAAAAAGTTGGCTTGTGACCTCCAATGGGTTCGCGAATGCGGGAACCTGCCGTGCCTCGCAGAATGACGTGCATGTCACTTCCGTCCGGGTGAACCAGGAAAATGATTGCGCCAAATCCTCTCGGTTGGTCTGTATTGAAAACAATCCATCGTCCGTCTGGTGACCAGTTTCCATGCTCTGCGAAAAGCCTCCACAGCGTCAGTTGGCGCTCATCACTGCCGTCGGCGTTCATTACGAACAGTGCATTCTGCTGCAGAACACTGTCGGTACCCGGCAAAATCCGTGTAAACAGAATGTGCTGGCCGTCCGGAGAAAAGTGAGGCTCTACGTCAAACACGTTCGGATTTCTTGTGACGGCATGCGGGTTACTCCCATCTGAATTCATCACATAAATCAAAGTATGGAAAGTCGGTTCGTCAGGTAACAGAGGCGAGTAATCAAAAGCAATTTGTGTTCCATCCGGAGACCAAGACGGCACTTCATGGATCCCAGTTCCAGATGTGATCGGTTCGATTCCTGAGCCGTCAGGGTTGATGACCGCGACTTGCTCGTTTCCATCCTCATCAAAAAAGTCAAAGGCAATCCGATCCCCGTTGGGGGACCAGTCCGAGATAAAACTGGGTACCAGGGTGAGTTGTGCGACCTTCGAGCCGTCGGGATTTGCGGTGTAGAGATCAAAATCTCCAATTCTGGGATCGAAACGTCCGAAGGCTATTCGTCCGTTTTTTCCAGGCACCGTTGCCCCAGAGGCCAACGTCGTCGCAAATATGATCGAAAACAACAAAACGAGAGAACAAGACTGGCGCCGTCTCATATTTCAAACTCTCCTCAGATTGATTCGCTAGTTTCGGCTGGACTCGGACCCAACAAATATCAGTGACCTGTTGGTACGCCGACTTTCAGCCGATGACCTTGAAGATTCAATGCACGTGCGGTCATATTTCGGTCATTTTCGGCTCAATCTCATTCACTTATGACCTGTCTACAGGGCCCGGGGGATGCGTCTCGCTGGTAGTGCTAGAATTCGGGGCAAGGTAACGAGAGGATGAATTCACCGGAAGGCTTGCGGCATTCGGCGCGCTTCAGGGGATTTGAACTCGACCTTCGCGCAGGCGAATTACGCTCAGCCTCGGATGTTGTCGTCACGCTTTTCTCGCAACCCTTCCAAATTCTCTTGGCGCTGCTGGAACGACCAAATGAAGTCGTGCTTCGCGAAGAGCTAAAACGCAAACTCTGGCCCGACGACACCACGGTGGACTTCGACCACAGCCTAAATGTGGCCATCAACAAACTGAGAAAGGCCTTGGGCGATCGCGCCGAACAACCCGTTTACATAGAGACTGTCGCCAGTCGGGGTTACCGATGGCCAACAGATGTTGAGTGGACCTCGCCTGAGCCCAATCGGGGAATGCAAGACAACTTCCTGTCCCTGCCTCTTGCTCCAAAACCGGCTCGCGAAAGCGCCCTCGGAAATTGGCGGATCGCCATAGCCGCAGGTGCGGCCGTCCTCCTCGTAATCCTTCTCGCCTGGAGACTTCCTCGCCACGAAACGTCCGTCGCAGGACCCGTCAGGCTGCGTCAACTGACCACGAACTCGCAGGATCTCCCGGTCCGTTCCAGCGCGATTTCTCCAGACGGGAAGTACATCGCTTACTCTGACGGACGTGGCGTCCACATCAAAGCAATCGAAACTGGGGACGTCCGTAACGTTTCCCAACCAAATGGACTGCGTGGACAGCGTGTCGACTGGCAGGTCATCGCTTGGTTTCCCGATAGTACGCGGTTCATTGCCAATGTGTCTCCGCCAGAAGAGATTTGCCTTGACTGTGAGCATTTCAGCGCGTGGTCTTTCTCTGTTCTAGACGACGAACCCCATAAGCTGCGCGATAACGTCAATGCGGAAGCAATTTCTCCCGATGGAACTCTGGTGGCATATACGGCAGACTTGGATTTGGAAGGTGGTCGTCAAATTCTAACGACGCAGCCGAATGGAGACCGACCAACAACATTACTTCAAGCCGACCGTGCCAGCCTTTTTCGATTCGTCCGATGGTCGCCTGATGGCAAGAGGATTTCCTACATTCATGACCACCATCAAGAACCTAGTTATCGACAACAGCATCAGCCCTAACTCTCGACCATCGCGCCCCTTGCGCCGTCGCGATCTTCATCCGCGCAATACCGCTCACGGTACTCTCAAGCGCATCGACCTGAAGAGTTGTCGCACGAATCGCGCGATGTTACTGCTCGGCCGGTCGTTGCCACCATTGGGACACTACGTTGTATTGAGAGCGTCCAAGTTCGGGGCCTTGGGAAAATTCGCCGCGGGGATCCTTCTTCGCGCGGCCCAATTGTGTTTCTTCGGATCGGTTGTCCCGGAGGGCGTGAACCTGAATTCGCGCGACGTTTTGCCCACCGCGCTTGCTGTGCAGCTGCGCTCGGATGAAGTCTGTCCCTTCATCGGTAAACGCTGTGACATTGCGGGTTGCATTTAATGGTAAACCGCGCCACACGATTTCGAGCATGCTGCTCAGCCTGAAATACCTTCCCACCGTAGTTTGCTCGGAAGCAATAAGAACGCGGGCCCCCAATCAAAACTCCTTTCAGAGTGTCAGAAACTGAGGCGGGCTGCTAGCTGGAATGACCGAGGTCCTCCTGAACCAAAAACCTGACTCACGCGGCTGGTTGCTCGTCCGAACCCGGGATTGAGTAGGTCTCCACTTCTACCTGAGAGATTGCCGATATTGAAAACGTTGAAAACCTCTCCGATCAAAGTCATTCTCCATCGCTCGTGCAAGCTGAAGTCACGACTCAGACGCAGATCGTGTGTCAGGAAGGAATCGCCAAACTCGAAGCTGGAGGGCAACGTGATCGACGGAATGTCATTTTCTCCCGCGTCCTGCCCGCCGGCGTAAGTGGTATTGAACTCGTTTACAAGGCGCCGCAAATCGTTTTTTCCCAAAGCGCGATTGAATTGGTTGACCCGGGTGCCGGGTAGCAGGTCTCCGGTTGTGCCGTCTCCGTTCAAATCCAAATCCCCGAGGTACGCGGAAAATGGAGGCTTGCCGATATAGCTGACGAAGAGGCCTACCCGGAAGCTCTTCGGAAGTTCGGCAATTCCGGACACACTCACGATGTGCCGAAAATCGCGATCGAGCGGGCCGCTATTGTCGAGCGGTTTGTCGTTATTGAATCCGGGGTCGAAATTGTCCCCAACATTCGAGGAGTAGGCGTAGGAGGCCAGAAACTGAAATGAATGCGAGAAACGTTTGTCCGCACGCACCAGCAAGCCCCGATAGGTCGCGCCGCCGATATCTGAGGTAAGTGAGATCGGGCCGAGCGAGCAAAGAGCCGAGGGGTCAGCTTGTTCAGCATCGGAACAGTTGTGGAGCACAGGTCCCCGGACACTAGAGAAGTGATTCGTGTCGATCAATCCCGGGGGCGTACCGCGGTGACGAAATTGTCGTACCACGAAGTCCGCGCTGATCACGAAGTCATGTGCGATTTCACGTTGCACTCCAAAATTCGCATGGAGTGCATTGGGGCTCGGGAAATCTGCAGCATCCACCGAGCCTTGCTTATCAACTTCAATATTCGTGACGGAGAAGTCCCGATTGTTATGATCCCCTCGCGCTTGCGCCAATTGATTCCGGACCGAGGGCAAAATCTGTTGGGCAGTGGCGCCGGTAAACATGGTCGGGAAGTTGAAATCCATAAGGGTTCCCGCGGAAACGCCTGGAATATCAGTGAGTGGATTACCAATCCCGCCACTGAAGTAACTCCCGCGGCCGACTCCACGCGGGCCCAGCGAGACCCTCTCCTCATCCGCGATAAAGACGGGATTCAGGAAATCGTAGTAGATTCCCGCGCCGCCTCGGATCACCGTCTTTCCATCCTTAGCAACCTTCCAAGCGAAACCCACGGAGGGAGAAAACTCCTTCCAGTTCTTGCGGGTCGGGCCCAGGCCATTGCCGCCCAGCACAGCCGCCAGGTACGCCGGCTTATGAAGGTCGTAGTTAAGTGGGGCGTCAAAAGTCCAACCGAGGCCGTAATCGAGCACAAATCGAGGGCTCAGGCGCCAGGTGTCTTGGAAGAAGAGGTGGACCAGCGGCGATATACGCGCTTTGCCAAATCCGGCCTGGGGTACGAAGGGATCGCCGATGCCAGTGGTAAAGTTCTGCATTGGCAACTGGAGAATATCCGGTAGGGCAAGAAATGTTGCGGGCAAGGAAATCTGGGAATCGGGTGGCTCCTGAGAGTTGAAATCCCGGACGCTTGTGGGCGCGAACAGATTCAGCGTAACGGGTTCATCGCTAATTCCCGTGTGGCCACCTCGGGTGGTCTCCCAGTCACCGCCGAACCGGAGGTGATGCTGGCTTCTCTGCCAGCTGACAACGTCATTCAAGTGATAGCGCCGCCCCAGATCAGCGTTGTTACTGGAAAGACCGATGGATAACTGGTCTTCCACTGTAATCAGAGGTGCGCCGATCCCCAGGCACGTCGGGCAGTCCTGAATTTGAGGTGCACGTTGCGCGAAACTGACAAAGAAGTAAGAGAAGCGCAGATCGTTTACCACGCGGGGACCCAACTGCGAAGTGAGTCCGACAATGCTCTGGTCGGTCCAATCGGTCTGCCTGGGCCACGTCGACGGGTACAGAGTTCCGAATGGCGCGTAGGAAAAGTTCCCCTCGTGTGAGTAGCGTACGAACAGGGATTGCGCCTGGCTCAGCATGATGTCGGTCCGCACGCTGATCTGGTTCACGTACGTCGGGCTGGGATAGATGCCGCTCAGCGCAGCGAAGTCGGGAGACAGAAACTCTGCGCTGATGACGCCTCTCTGGTCCAGGCGCTCGAAGCTGCCGAAGAAAAAGGCGCGGTCCTTGTGCAGTGGGCCTCCCAGCGACAGCCCAAATTGTTTGCGCTGGAAGAAGGGATCGGGATTGAAGGGATTCCGGTGGAGTGCAGGATATGCTGAAAGATGGTGGTCTCGGAAAAAGAAGAACCCGGATCCGTGCAGCTCATTCGTGCCCGAACGAGTGGCAACATTCACGGTGCCGCTGGCAGTCGAACTGCCACTGATGTCCATGTTCACAGTGGAAACCTGAAACTCCTCCACAACTTCCTGTGAAAAACCTAGGGCGGATCCACCATTTCCAACCTCCATCACGCTGCCGCCGTCGACGGTGATTCGCGTTGCGCGTCCGGCATTGCCGACAGGGGACCCCAGCAGGGGCATCAAAATTCGGTTGGCGGTCGTTTTCACGGGTGGCTGCGCGCCTGGCTCCAGTTTGATGAACTCCAGATAGTTCCGGCCGTTGACTGGGAGGCCATCGATTTGAAGCCGCGTAATTCGCCCGTTGACTTCATGGGACTCGTACTGGATCTGGGGGGTTGTGCCTTCGATTGTGAGTGACTCCGTACCGCCGCCGACCTGCATGACCAGATTGACCTCAGTCGTGCTGCCTGCTTCGAGGACGGCTTCCCCCACGATCTGTTTGAAACCCTTGGCATCCCCAGTTACTTCGTACACCCCGGGGATCAGTGCAGGCGCGCTGTAATCGCCCGCGTCCGATGTCAGAAGTGTGCGCTTCAGTCCGGTATTTTTGTTGGAGACGACTACCGTCGCGCCCCGAATCCGTGCCCCCCTGGCGTCCGTGACCAAACCAGAGATAGCTCCAACGGGAGCCTGCGCGTAAAGGAGGCCCTGCATGGCAAGTTGCAACGCGAGGAACGTCAGGACTGCGTTTTTCATGAAACAAACCGCGAAGACGAGGATACCGACTCTAGTCGAGCCCGACCTGACGGACCAGTTCTTTGAAGCGAGGATCGTCTCTCAGGGGATCAAAGAAGGGATGAACCTTAACGTATGCCAGAAGGTTCGCTCGTTCCTGCGCGGCCCTATCCAGCCAGACAAATGTCTGTTCCTTATCGCCGAGCCCCAGATATGCGTTCACAAAGGCGCCAGAGGGAACGTAGCCGGTCTGCTGACGCTTCTTCATTTTGCCGAGGAGCCGAAGTGCATCTGCGCGTCGCCCAGCCTTTGCGTATGCCATGACGAGCACACCGAAGGCGTCGACGATGGGTTCGGAATCAGAGACAACCTTTTCCAGCGGAGGGATCGCTTTATCGGGCTGGCCGTTGGCAATCAGCGCCATCCCAAGGAACACGTTGGCAGGATGGTCCGGTTCCACCGCTAGGATGCTTCGATACACCCGAATGGCCTCGTCGTAGCGCCGCGCGTGAAAGAGTATCCGCCCGTGACCGGCGACAGGAACTCCAAGCGGGTCAAGCTCACGGGAGCGCCGGGACCACTCCAGCGCTTCCTCGGTACGCCCGTGACACAGCAGCCAGAACGCGATTCCCCGATGGGCAAGAGCATTGTTCGGGTCCAATTCGAGGGCCCGTCGGAATTCAGCCTCAGAGTCGGCCCATTGCCAATCTCTCTGCAGCGTACTTCCCAGCAGAACATGTGCTTGAGCCAGCTCCGGATCAAGCTCCAGCGCTTTGCGGACGGCATTGATTATCTTTGGGCGCACTTCGCCGGGAGGAGCGCCGATGAGAACCGATCCCATTTGGTCGTAGGCCTGCGCCAATCCGACGTATGCCGGTGCAAAGGTCGGGTCTTTGCTGATCGCATCCTCATAGTAGGCAATGCTTGCTTCGGGCCCGGTACTGGAGTCACTTCCGAATTGACCGGATCCCTTGAGATAGCTCTCGTAAGCCTCGGGTAAGACGCGGCGCGATGCGGTTACGCGCGCGCTCTCCTCGCCACTCACTGTGACCTCGACTCTCTGGGCGATCGATTGCGCTACGTCCCCCTCGAGGCGAAGGGTGTCTACAAATTCACGGTCGTAGGTCTCCGACCAGAAATGATCGTCGGTGGCTCCCCGAATCAATTGCGCGGTAACACGAATTCGAGTGCCAGCTCGTATCACGGATCCTTCCACCAGAGCATCCACACCTAGCGTCTTCGCAATCTCGGGTGCCGAGAGCTTAGTTTCTCTGAAGCGCATTGCCGAGGTACGTGAAATGACCCGCAGGTCGTGGATCGCGGAGAGGCGTGCAATGAGCGCCTCGGTGATTCCATCGGCAAGGTAGTCCTGCGCCGAATCACCCGATAGGTTCTTCAGAGGCAATACTGCAAGGGACCTGATGTGCGGAGGTCTGGCATGCTCACGGCTCATCGCGATCAAGACAGCCAGCACGAGGGTAGCGACGACTCCCGCCAGGAACATCCAGACTCGCGACCGAGAAATCCGCTCAGGCGAGGCGAGAGGTTCGGCCTGCGGCTTCGCTTTCTGCTCCTGCGCCAGTTCCTCCAACTGTAGTTTCCGGCTCTTCTGCCACGCGTCCAACTGAGAACGGTAGGCATACACCGAGCCAGCCTTGTCATGCAGGTGCCGGTGGACGGGCATCCCCTCGCGCTTTTCCCAACGCTGGACTGTAGTCACGTCGCGCTGGAGGTGTGACGCGATTCCCTTCCAGGAGTCCAGCCGTCCCTCGGACGGCTCAACGGCCTGTAGCGAGCCCTTGGATGGATCGCCCATTGAGCGTGCTCCCCGATTCGGGCGGGGGATAGACCCGAGGTCCTCGATTCTACGTCCTTTTTTAGCAAAAGCACAGCGCGGTATTCAACGGTATGGCGGTAATCCCGCGCATTGCCGCTTGACGGTAGCCAACCAACCGCCAGATTGTTTCTGCGCGCCCTGATCTGCCGACGCGCAACGACCAAGCACGACGGAGGTAGTATGCAAAATTCGCGGCCCCTTGGGCGATCCAATTCATTCATGACGCCGGGATTTCATCGGATCGCGATGGCGTTGACTATAGCCGCGGCATTCGGCGAGTGGGCATGCGGCGGAAGTTCAACCCCTTCGTCTTCTTCTCCACCTCCGCTCATAAGCGTGGTAGTCACACCCAAATCCGTCACGGTATTGCGGGATGCGACACAAGCCTTTACGGCCAAGGTCACCGGAACGACCAACACTGCGATCACGTGGAGCGTGGAAGAAAGCTCTGGCGGCACGATCGACAATGCTGGCCTCTACACGCCTCCCCAAAATGGAACTGGCAGCTTTCATGTCATAGCAATGACGCAAGCCAATTCGGCCGTCGCTGGCGTAGCCGCAGTGATCGTTCCGATGCCCCACGTAACGATCGATCCAGTCGGGGTTACGCTGCGTCCTGGTGGGACGCGGACGTTCGCGGCAACTGTCTCAGGGCTGACCAAAACGGCTGTAAATTTCACAATTCAGGAGATCGCTGGTGGGCTGATAAACAACGCCGGACTCTATACCGCGCCGACTGCTGGCGGTATTTATCATGTCATCGCCACCAGTATGGAGGAGAAGTCGGTTACGGCGAGTGCAACGGTTACCGTGACGACCTCTCCCAGTGGATTTGCGCCTACCGGGAGTCTTCAAGAGGCGCGGGGCCGGCACACTGCTACCTTGCTGCCGGATAACAACGTGCTCGTGGCGTATGGCTCAAACAGTAGTAAATACAGCATTGCAACCGGTTACGTGGGACTCTCGTCGATCGAAGTGTACGACTCTGGCACGGGCACGTTTACTGAAATCGTCGGCGACTCTGGCAACGGGACATACGGTCACACCGCGACACTATTGCCAGACGGAAAGGTTTTGCTAGCCGGGGGCTTTGTAAACTCTATTTGGGATTACTCAGGTATTAGTGGCTCATACAACGGGGCAACACTCTACGACTCGGCCACTGGTGTATTCAGCGGGACGGGCAACTTGACGACCAACCGGGGGGATCATTCAGCAACTTTATTGGCGAACGGCAAAGTCCTGATTGCAGGAGGGGCGAATCAAGATCCAACTGAAACGGGCTTGGCCAGCGCCGAACTCTATGATCCAAGCATAGGCACTTTCACACAAACGGGAAGCATGGCCGTGGGGCGCTTCCTGCACACCGCTACGCAGCTGCAAAACGGGAAAGTGCTCATTGTAGGTGGTGCCCTGACATCTACATCAGACCCGGTTGCCACGGCGGAAGTCTACGACCCGGCCACTGGCGTCTTCAGTATGACCAGCGAAATGGCGACGGCCCGCGAACAACATACGGCAACGCTTCTCGCCGATGGGAGGGTGCTGATCGTCGGAGGCACTACCTCCATGGGCACAGGTGACTTGCACCCGACCGCATCTGTGGAAGTTTACGACCCATCTACTGAATCGTTTTCTATTACCGGTTCAATGGCAGAAGCCCGAACCTTTCATACAGCGACGCTGTTACCGAGTGGGAAAGTGCTGGTAGCGGGCGGCGGCGAGGAAAATTCCACTGTGGAGGTCTACGAGCCGGCGACTGGCTCCTTCAGTATTACCGGTGGGATGGAGATCGGACGCTCTGGACACACCGCGACGCTGATCCCGAATGGGAGCGTATTGGTTGTGGGTGGCGGTATTTTTGCCGGTCTGGCATCCGCCGAGTTGTATGAATGAATACCCGAGGTGTCCGCCGCGTATTGGGGCCAAAAAGGAAACTCTTGGGCTAGATAGACGAACCGCGCGCAAGAAACAGGTGATGAGGAGAGCACCATGATTTCCAAAACGTTTCGAATCGCTCGAATGATTGTTCTTGCCAGCTTTGCGCTCAGTTCCGCTGCCTGGGCGGCGACTTGTTCCAACGCCTCTCTGAGTGGCACCTACGGGTTTCTGCACGGCGGCACAGACAGCAACGGCACCCCTGCCACCGCCGCCGTGAGCCAGATGAAGTTTGATTCAACCACGGGCACGTTTACCGGAGAGACCAAAGCATCCCATGACGGCGTGATTACCACTTTTTCCTTCATCGGAACATACGCAGTCGCCTCGAACTGCACCGGCACGGGGATACCCACGGGAGGCACCCCCTTCTCCTTTGTGGTTACGTCAACAGGGTTTTTGGCCATTCACCTTTTTTCGGAGGGATCCGCCGTGAAGCAGGGCTCTCCGACCTGCACCAATGCCGGTCTCAAGGGTAGTTTTGGGTTTGAAACAACCGGCGTCTTCCTCGCAGGGGCGCCATCCATAGGGGCAGTGGCTTTCATCGGTGAGTTGAAGTTAACGGTCAACTCTTCTGGAGACGGAGTGATACGCGGACACGTAGCGAGTAGCGAGGATGGCACGTTTCGAACGTTCGCAGAGCAGCCCGTCACCGGTTCTTACAGGGTCGGCACGGACTGCAGAGGCAAGGCTATCCTAACGCCGAAGGGGCACTCCGAAATGCAGTTCAGCTTCGTGGTTGTGGACAGCGGGGAAGAAATGCTCGCCCTTGAGACGGACGCGAACACGGTTGTCAGCGGTACTCTGGTAAGAGCAATTAAGTAACGACGACGGGAGCAAACGCGGTTCTAGAAGTTAACGACGCCCGCTGTTCGCAGACATCCACTTTCGGACTTCGTGCCTGGACGGATACTCTAGGAAGGTCGCACGTTTTGTAATCCAACATTCGATACGGCCAATTTCGCGCTTCTTACGGACCATCCGACATGAAAGCCGAACTGTGTTTTTCCTAAGAGTGGTTCAGGCGGACCGATACGAGGGGTAGAGAATATAAGTTCCGCGGACTACAAAGTGAGAATCAGACAGATGCCGCGCAGCGGCTGAGCTTCGATCCGAAACAAGAAGCTTTTCGGCTGCGAAGAACTGATACCACTGATACCGCTTTCCGCGGAACTCCCGAATTAGGAGAAAACTATAGAAACTGTAGCCGAAGATCCAATTTCCTTGTAACCTTATGTAGCACAGCGTATTATAGCGGAAGCGTAGATAATCGCAGCTAGATAACAAAGACTCAGGCCATAGAATCCCTCCCTCTCCGCCATATTTTAAACGCTTACTGACAGACAAAGCAGCTCTTTGGTCGGTCTGAGAGTAACCCTACAAATTTTTGGCGTATCCATGTCGCATCTGGTTGACGGCGTTCACGTGCTGCATTCCAGCCGCAGGCGGCCATCGTATGGTCCGCCGAACATGGGCGCTAACCTGAGGCATCGAAGTCGGGTCGGACGACGACACCGGTCGGTGCGAAATCCTGTGGCGAAGCTCAGAGCATCACGGAAGCGTTCTGCGGCGCTTTAAACTGCCGCAACCCTCGCTTTAGTTTCGATGGCCGGGTGGGAGCGTCTGCTGCTCTTCAAGGCCCTGACGCAATCGTGGTCAAGACGCGGGAAAGCCTCTTCATTCATCTTTCCGAAGACAACGTCTAGAGATAACGCTGGGCGGTATGGGCGCTCTTCACGCAGAGCTTGATACACGTCGGCGACTGCGAACTAAAGAATGGTCAAATCTCTTCTGCACCCATATGTGAGGGAGACACCCTGAGAGTCTTGGCCGACAGGATTGGCAAGGAGCAAAACCCGCAGGTGACCGCACAACTTGTTTCGAGCGCTACTGATTAGTGGCGGGTATGAGAACGTCGGCGAGTGAGCCTGGGTTTCCCCATCATTTCCATTTGCCGGTACCTTCGACAATCGTGATATAGCGGTCGACTGGAAGGTCCGCAATCCGTTCGATCTTGTCACTTGGTTGGGGCCACTGAATCTCCAACCAGTCGATCTTGGTTCGCTTACCGACGCCCAGTACAATGCGCGGATCATGAGCCGACAGAAAACTTCCTCCGCCGACCTTCATTCGCTGCTGCTTCAGGTCTCCGGACTGATACGTGATCCGGGCGCCAATGGCATCAGGGTTTGATTTCTTCCCGACCAAGTTGACCCCAAGCCAATGGTTCTGACGTCCTACATTGTTGCGAAGGAGTACTGGCGCACCGTCATTGATCGCCACAAGGACGTCAATCCCGCCGTCATTGTCAAAATCCCCGACCGCCATTCCGCGGGCCGATAGCGGCTTGGAGAATACGGGACCGCTCTGCGCGCTCACATTCTGGAAGCCCTTGCCATTGTTGCGAAAGAGCATCAAAGGTTCCTGATACTTCACCTGGCTGTGCAGGCTCTCGATCAGGTCATCCGGATTGCCGTTCGCCAGAAACAGGTCTAGATTCCCATCGTTATCGTAGTCGAAAAACTTGAGTCCCCATCCGCTCATGAGCCGGGTCGCCATTCCAATTCCGGTGGGGCCCGCCTGATCGTCATAGGTTTCATCGTGATTGTTCTGATAAATGGAGAATCGCTCGAGATCGATGTTGGCAACGAAAAGATCCAACCATCCATCCTGGTTATAATCCGCGGAGTCCAGTCCCATCCCAGAGCGAGCCCGGCCATCGGCGCTGTAAGCCACGCCCGCATAGGTGCCGTTTTCTTCAAAGCGTCCTTTCCCGCGATTCATGAAGATGAAGTTTGGCGAGGTGTCATTGCTGACAAACAGGTCGAGCAGGCCATCATTATTGAGGTCTGTGGCAACGACACCCCATGCTTTTCCGAGAGAGGCTGCAATTCCAGAGGCCTTGCTGACATCGGTAAACGTTCCGTCTCCGTTGTTGTGAAAGAGCCAATTCGACATGGGCTTGTAGAGACGGGGTATGCAATAACCGTGTTTCCCTTCTTCGCCCGGGCCACAGGACTTGTTCAGAGCTTTGGAGAATTCTACGAATTGGCAGACGAACAAATCGAGCTTGCCGTCATTGTCATAGTCAAACCAGACAGCGCTTGAGGACCATCCAGGAGCAGCCACGCCGGCTTTCTCTGTCACATCGGTGAAGGTTCCATCCCCGTTGTTGTGATAGAGAATGCTCCTTCCATATTGCGTCACGTAAATATCAGCGAAGCCATCACCGTCGTAGTCACCGACCGCTACTCCTTGGCCGTACCCTCCTCCGGAAACTCGAGCTTTCTCGGTGACGTCAGTAAACGTGCCGTCGCGGTTGTTGTGATAGAGGGCGTTGCGCAAGGCTGGATTGGGATCGTAAAAATCACACTTCCCGCTGTTGACCAGGTAGATGTCCATCCAACCGTCGTTGTCATAGTCCAGGAAGGCACAACCTGGCCCGGTGGTTTCAGGAAGAAATCGCTCCTGCGATTTTCCGGAAGTGTGCGTCCAGCGAATGCCGCTCTTTGCGGGAAGGACCTCTTCAAACGGATAGTTTGAATCTGCGATTGCCTGAAAGGTGCGCGGAAATGCGCCAATCGCCAACACTCCAGCTCCATTTCTGAGGAAATCGCGCCGGGAGGTGAGGAACTGGCGACGGTTTTTCTGCGTGCAAGATTGTTTCACAGCTTTGTGGGTACGTAGAGAGATTGTGGTACTTAATTCGGATTCTGCGGCTGTGCGTCTTGTTGTCCCTGCCCGGCCTCATCCTTTTGCGTCATCTGACGGTGGATCGCAAATTCCTTGTCCGCTTCTTCTTTACGTCCAACTCGGGTAAGCGCCGTCGCAAGGTTGTAGTGCGCTCCCGGATTCCGTGGTTCCAGCTTAACTGCGGTCTGCAGGGACGGAATGGCCTCAGCGAATTTCTTGGCTGACAGCAACGAAGTGCCGAGCCCGAGAAAGGCATCGCCAAATCCTGTATCTAGCTCGGTAGCGCGAGAGAAATGTTGAATGGCTTCCGGCCATTGATTCTGCTCGCGGGCCAATTCCCCCAGCACGTACTCCGCACCAGCATTTGCAGGATCCAGTTCCAACTCCTGCTGAAACTCCTTCTTCGCCTCATCCGCAACGGTGGGACCTGGATCTGGCTTGGACAGCAGCAATCGGCCTAGCAGGAAGTGAATTCCCGCGAGTTGCGGATTCTTCTGGAGGATCGATTTGTACTCCTTCTCTGCTTCGTCCCATTTTCCCTGGGCTTCGAGTGCCTCCGCGTTGAGCTTGTGGGCCTCTACGGAATTGGGGGCAGTCATTGCGAGCTGCTGGGCGGCCCTGGTCGACAGATCGGAGTAGGTGTGGACTGAAAGCGCAAGGATCTCGGGATCGGAGGGAAATTCGCGATTCAAGAGCCGCAGGAAGTCGATCGCAGCGTCGGTTTGATTGAGTAACATTGCGCAGCGCACCCCGGCGAAGGCCGCGGCTCGCTTTACAGTCTTGTCATTGACTCGCTGAGATGATCTTTTCAGCGCTGGTACAGCCTCTTCACAGCGGCCATTTTGTGCAAGCTTGATGGCTCGTTGTGCAGTTGCTGCAGGATCACTTGAGGGCGAAGGCTTCGTAGCTTGCCCGAACGCCTCGGCCATAGCGATCAAGCTAAAAGCGAGAACCGCATACCGTGGTCGGAGCATAGAAAAAGGGCAGGTGTCGAACAACACCTGCCCATGATATCAGCGACTCTAGTAGTAGAACTTCAGCGAGAATTGGATGACGCGTGGGTCTGCTGAAGTGTTCACCAATCCCATCGTGCCGCCCAATGACGTCGTTGGCGTATTCAAGTTGACGCGGTTGAATGCATTCAGGAAGTCTGCCCTGAATTGCAGTCTCATTGCCTCCGTAAACGCGAAGTTCTTCTGCAGGCTCAAGTCGAGATCGCCATACCCAGGTCCTCGCACCGGACCCTGGGCCGGACAGTTGCCGAACGTTCCGGTCGCCGGTGCTGAGTACGGAGAGGGATCAAACCACTGATACCCGAGATACTTGCCCGTGGAATCGATATCAGCTTTTCGGCCAAACGTTCTACCTGCCCCCGCACCGCAATCCGGACGCAAACCACGCGAATTCGTGCCCGTCGGATCGGCTCCGAAGTCATACAGAGCCAGAGGGAAGCCGGTGTGGATCGAAACGATTGGCGCCACCGACCAACCGCCAGCGATCGCGTCGACTGCCCGATTCGTGTCGTGGCCGAACCTTCTGTTTCTTCCGAACGGGATGTCATACACCGCATACGAACTGAGCACATGCTTAGAGTCGAAGAAGCAATCGGCCCAATCGTCCTTCGGATTGTAAAGATTCTGATAGTACGGATTCGCTGGAGACGCCTGAGCTCCCCAGTTTCCGTAGTAGCCGCTGTTGTCGGTCCTGCAGCGGGAGAAGGTATACGCAACCTGGTACTGCAGGCCGCTCGAGTAGCGCTTCTGAAAGACCGCCTGCAGCGCGTGATAGTTCATGCTGCCGACCGATCCCGTGCCCGAGATTTGCGAGATATCCGATTGGAATGCCGGATTCCCGGAGAAGAAAACGCTGGGCGCTGTGCATGGGGGGGTCGCGCAAGCACTGTTAGCCAGCAACTGCTTTTGCAGATATGGCATGGGAACCATCAAGTGCGTTCCATGTTGTCCCACGTAACCGACTTGGATCGTATTGGTGCCGAACTGATGCTGCACCGTTCCGTTCCACTGCTGCGTGATCGCAGGTTGAACATGTGGATCCCAAGCGCGTACCAGCGCTCCCGCGAATGGATCGCTGGCCGCGCCGACCGGTTGCAAACCTTGATCCGTGGTCGTTCCCGGAAGACCCACGTTGTTGTATTTCACCAGCGTTTCTGCCGGAGTGAATGGCGGATTGATCGGGAGCCGAAGGTTCGTTCCCGTTCCTTCTAGGTACGACGAAACGCTGAAGGCGCCGCGGAAAACTGTTCTTCCGCCCAGCATCGCCGGCGTCCAGGCAAAACCAATGCGCGGCTGGAAGTCCTTGCCTCCGTACGTTCCGTCGTAGAGACCACGGCTGCCCTGTCTGCAGGTGACCGGAGCCGTTCCGAGATTAACCTTGGAGCAGTTCGGAGCAATCACTTCGCCCGTGAGCAAATCAAAGTTGACCTGGCGGTCTTGGATCTCGACCCATGGTGTGTGAGCCTCGTAGCGCAATCCAAGGTTGATGGTCAGGTTGTTCGTGGCTCGCCAGTCATCCTGGATATAGCCGGCGAAAATGCTGGCTCGCTGGCCCCATTCGCCACCCGAAATGCCCTTCCCGTAGGCCGAGGGTAAGCCAAGCCAGAAATCGGCTCCGCCGTAGCCACCCGAGGGCGTCGTGGCACCCGTTGGATCTGACGACGTGAACGCGCCATTAAAAACAATGGCTCCTAGCGCGCCGCTGTTCCCGGTGTAGAACGTGTTGATCTGGTCGCGCCAGAATTCGAAACCCGTATGAATCACGTGGCGGTTATGAGTCAACACCACTGCGTCGGAGATTTGGATGACCGCATCCTGAAATTTCTGCTGCACGCCGGTGCTTCCGACGTTCGTCAGAACTCCGGTTGCGGGTCCGCTGGGATCGCCACCGCTGAAGCCCAGTTCCAGCAGGCCCGGTGCGCCTGCGTTAGCGTTTGCGATGCCAAGGTCCTCGCCGAGATTCCCCACTGTGCTGCCGAAGTCGGTTCCATTGTGCAGTTTAACGTGGTTCACGCCTATACGAGCGTCGTTCAGCAAAGTTGAGCTGAACGTGTGGCTCCAGTCAAGAACGTAGTTGTCAATCGGGGCGTCAGAGAAACCAGTCCCTATCAGCGCAAACGAGTTGATCGTCGGATTGTGCTGCTTGGCATGCGAGTAGCGGCCGAACAAGTGGTCATTGGCCGTTGCATTGAAGTCAATTTTTATGTCGTACTGGTTGGTGTTCACCAGCCCTGTTCGGGTATAGCTGGCGTTGTTCTGGGTCGATGCGCTGTTCGCCGTGGGATAGAGGGACGACGCGAACAATGCGCTCGCGACTGAATTGATCGGCTCTGTGATGACGTTATTTAGAAATGGTGTATTCCCGTTCAAAGGATCATAGAGTTGCTGGCTGGGCGTATTACAAAGTCCGCCGGTAAAACCACCCGGATGAGTAGCGTCCCCAACACAAACGTCACCAAAGTCACCCGCTCTCTCCGCGGCCGTGAAAACGCTAAGGTTCTGCGTCGTCGACGGGTGGTCAAAACGCTGTGCCTGATAGTCGAAGAAGAAGAACAATTTGTTTTTGATGATTGGGCCGCCGACGGTGCCTCCAAACATGTTCCAACGCAGCTTGGGTTTCGGGTTCCCGGCAAACCGGTTTTCCCACGAATTGGAATTCAGCACGTCATTGCGGAAGAATTCCCAGAGGTCGCCGTGGAAGCCATTCGTGCCCGACTTGATGGTCGTGCTGACGATGCCGCCCTGGTAGTTGCCGAATTCAGCCGACGCATTCTGCGTGATCAGGTTGAATTCCTGGATCGCGTCCGGAGCTGGAGTAAATCCAACCAGGTTGTCTGATACCTGATTGTTGTCCACACCATCGAGGATGAAGTTGTTCGCCTGTTCGCGGTTTCCGTTGATGTAAGGCCGGCCGCCGCTTGCTGTGTTATCGCCGTTATTGAAACTTCCGGGATTGGGAGTCACCGAGCCGGGCGCGAGCAGCGTCAACTGTACGTAATTCCGCGTCGCGAGCGGCAGCTCGTCGTTCGTCTTCGCATCGATGATAGTGTCGACCTGTGCGGATTCGGTCTTGAGGATCGGCGCACCCCCAGTGACTTCCACACTTTCAGTGACTATTCCGACCTTCATTTGGACATCGATACGCGCAGTCTGGTTCAGAACCAGGGTTAGAGGGGGATGTACCGCAGTCTGGAATCCCGGCGTTGTCACCTTAAGCGTGTAGGTACCGACGGCCAGCCGGTTAAGGTTGTAGGCCCCAGCGTCGTTAGTGAGCACGGTGGACTGGGTTCCGTGATCGACGTCAGAAGCAACCACTGACGCGCCCTTGATGGGGGCTCCACTCCCATCCACCACAGTTCCGACGATAGCAGCGGTGACTTCTTGGCTCCACGCGGATTGGAGCGTCCCGGTTGCGGCCACCAAAAGAAGGACTACGCAGGAAAACACGACTGACGGTCGTCTCATTACACCCCTCCTCGACCCGAAGAAAGAAGATGGGGACATGCTATATAGCGGAACACAGATGCTCGTCAAGAAAAAAATGTCGTCAACCATGATTTTTTTAATCGATTTGTACTAGTGGAAAAACAATCACACCCAAATGTAAGCTTTTTGGTGAATACAGGACCTCATCAAAAAGACGTAGTACGTGCTTGGAATCATGATGAAACTACTGCGTTTAAGCCTACAAGATCCTTCTTCCTGTGGCTCGGCTACGCCCGGTGTTAAGTGACTAGCGGCGGGGATGGACTCCCGATCGCGTCGGCCCACCGCCAGCTTGCCAACACAGTTTTATGTTGGAGCTCTAGAGCACTTTGTAGTATGGTGCACCTGCTTGGGACATCGTCCATGCCACAGCTCCGGAAAAACGGGCCTCCAGCCTATAAGAGAATTCAGGTCACGATCGTCAAACGCCTCGAGTCAGGGCAGTTGAGACCTGGCGACATTGTTGACTCGGAACGTGAACTGGCGAGGATTCACGGGGTTAGCCTGATGACCGCGCGCCACGCGCTCACCGGACTCGAGCGCGAGGGTATGGTCGTGCGCCGACGTGGAGCGGGTACATTCGTCGCCCCGCCAAAAATTCATTTCAACAAGTTGATGAGTTACACGGAGCAGATGTCTGGCCGTGGACTTCCCGTTTCATCGAAGCTGCTTTCGCTGGGCGTGATTAAGTCCGAGCAGGAAGTAACCGCGCGGCTGGGGTTGCCGGCTTCCAGTCCGCTGGTTAAGATCGAGCGGCTGAGGCTTGGCGGAGAGGAACCGTTCGCGATCGAGACCTGCTATCTGTCTGCTATCGAGTTTGCTGATTTGACGAGAGCGCGGCTTGACCGCGTGTCACTGTTTTCTGTGCTCGAGCGCGATTACGGCCTCCGGATAGCACATGCCGACGAAGAGGTCGATGCGACAACTGCCGATCCTAATAGTGCGCGGCTGTTAGAGATTTCGCCTGGCTCTGCCGTACTTCGAATTCGCCAGGAAATCTACTCCACTAAAGGCAAGGTCGCGCTGTATGTTCTGGGTCTTTACCGATCGGACCGTCACACACTGTTCATCCGCAGATTCCGCTAAGGCAACTTTATTTCCTCTTGAGGGAGGCATCGGGCGCACCGTTGCCGTCCAGATGGACGCGTCCCGCAATTCGCAAATCCGGAATCACGAACTCGGTAAATCCGTTGTGCTGTACAGGAACAAGAGACTCGCAACATCGAACCTCTGGTGTCTCGTAGCGGATGGAAGTGTACGATCCCTTGACCTGCACTTGCAGTCGAAGCGGATCTCCCGAGTAGTTGATGAACTCAATCAACTTCACATTCTCGCCAGGTTTTGCGTACGGCACCGCAATTGTCGTCAGTCCGTTCCACAGATTCATGAGAACATTTCGAGTTCCAAGCAACCGCCGGATGTCCTGCGCAAACGTCTCGGGATCGGTGACCGGCTCTGAGAGCTCAAGAAGCTTTCCTTGTCCAACCGCATATGACAGCACGTGCTCGTTCAATCGCTCCGGATGCGCCTTCTGCCAAGCATAGGAGCCATGTGCATCCACAAGAACGACGGTCTTGCCTTGAGATGCAAGTTCTCCGATCTGCTCGGTAGCTGATAGATCGGGCTTCGCGAAAACGACCACAACACTGAAGTTGTCGAAATTCTCCGACTTCAGGTCTGCGGGAAGGAAAACCTTGAACGGAATATTGTGGCGCGCGAGGAGGTTTAAAGCTTCGTCACTTGGATCGAGATTGTCTACTACGAGTGCTACACTCGCGGCCGCGTTCATTTCCAGTTCGGCAGAATGTGAATAAAAGTGGGCGTAAAGGCGCACCTGATGCCAGAGCATCCATGCTTGCGGATCGCGATCAATGAGACTTTTCTGAAGGTGATCATCGACTTCCAGGATCAGGTCGGCACGAAATGCACCAGCTTCGGCCACGGCCATCGAGTAGTCATCTGCTGACAGTATTGGTTGTCGCTGCCCGGAGTCTGCCTGCTCTCCCCATGAAAACTTGTAAAACGGGCCCCGCCCTGGATGAGCCCGTTGTTCAACCTTGACCAACGCGAGATTCGTATCAATCCACGGCTGGGCCGTCGGGCTCGATACTTCCAACACGGCGCCTTTTTTAACTACCAGGCTGCCGCGCATCTCCGGCCGCTTGCCTTCGGGGTCGATGAGCAAAAATTTGAGCCTGGGATGAGCCGTGCGTAGCCTGGCCAGGGTTTTCTTGGCCTCCGCGCTTTCGGAGGCCTGGGCGGAAAGGATGATTCCCGTCAAGTCGCTCGCCCCACTAGCGGCGGCGGCTTCGTCCAGCGGGACTTCGACATACACTCGATATCCTCGGGCGCGGGCGCCTTTCAACTGGACCTGAAAACTATTATTGAAAGGAATGACCAGGTCAGCTACACCGAGTTGTGCGGCTGCCGGCGGTAAAGAGGGGCTCGTCCAACGGATGAAGACGTCACCCCACGCGCAATTGGACATCAGCACGAGACCGGCTACGAGGATTTTGCTTCGAATGCTCATCGGCTTTGAGTAACTGATAGGTTAGCCGGCGGTTTGCCAAACAAAATTTCTGCGCCACGAGACACTGTTTCCACTTGTCCTTCACGTGAGACCCAAACTGCCGAAACGTTTTCCATGCTCTTGATCAATGTCCGACCATCTACCGGACCCATCAATAGCAGAGAAGTAGAAAGTGCATCCGATTCCGTCGCAGTTTTTGAAACGGCGCTGACCGCGAAATTCGTTTTCAGAGGGATACCCGTATCCGGATCAATGATGTGTCCCGGTCCGTCGTGCTCCAGCAAACTATGTGGCGATTGCTCGGAGGTCGAAACGCTTTCATCCTTGAGCATGACCTGCGGATCAATTTTTTTCGAGGGATCTCTCAGATGTAAAAGCCAGGCCTTCTGATCAGGAGGCGACCCCATAGCCAGGATCGTGCTTCCCCCTGCGTTGATTAATGCATTATGGATGCCAAGCGATCGCAGAAGGTCCGCAGCCCGGTCAACGGCGTAACCTTTGCCGATGCCGCCTAGATCCAATTGCATGCACGGCGAGAGAAAACTAATCCGGTTCGGGGAAATCAGTTGCATCTTTTGATACCCAACGCAGCTTCGAACCTCTTCTTGCTGCGCTTGAGACGGTTCGCTCTCCCCGCGCAGAGCAGCTTTCCACAAATTAACAAGAGGAGCGACAGTTATGTCGAATTTTCCGTTTGATAACCCGGAGAATTTCACAGCTTGCTCGATCACACGATACAAATCGGGCGGGACTTCCTCTTCATGAAAATGTGCGGAGCGGTTTAGTTTGCTCAGCGCGCTTTCCGGTTTGTAGTTGCTCAGCAGATTGTCGAGACGAACTATTTCCTGAAACGCCTTCTCAATGGCATCAGAAGTATGTTCGGGAGATTGATCATAGGCGGCAACCTCGAAGACGGTGCCCATGATGTATTTCTTTTTGTATACGAGAATGTGATTTTTTGAGCTCTGGGCGAAGGAAGTGCCCAGCAAGACGGCAATCAGCACTAACGCATATCGTTTACCGCAGCGCATAAACCTCACCGCTCAAGCCCGCAAGATAAATCGTGTCATCCGCGAGCACGGGAACCGATTGGATTGCGCCTGCAAGCGCCGCCCTCCACACGATCTTGCCATTGGCCGCGTCCAACGCAAAAGTAGCGCCCGATTGTATGCACACGATCCCATCGCCGATCACCGGAGACGCAGTAACCACTTCACCCACGAGAGTCTTCCATCGCAACTTGCCGGTTTGAGTTTCAAGCGCGTAGAGAAAACCATCTTTGCTACCGAAAACCGTCAAATCATTCCGAACCGCTGGCGACGATGCAATTCCCAGGCCTGTTTCGTATTTCCAGCGTACCTGCCCTGTCGCGGCGTTCAGCGCATAAAAGAAAAAATCCTGGGAGCCTATCAGTGCCAGATCATCAGCTACGGCAGGAGAGGAATCGATGCCGTTCCCGGTCGGCGTGCTCCACAAGGTCTTCCCGGATGAAGAGTCGAGACAATAAACTTTGCCGTCTCCACATCCCAAATAGAGTTGCTGCTCGGCGGCATAGATAGTGGAATAAATTCTTCCGCCAAGCTCTTGTGACCACCGTTGCGCGCCGCTCGATGCTTCGACGGCATAGACCCGTGCATCCGCACTCCCGAAAAAGACAATTTGGTTGCGAACGACCGGAGATGCCCACACCTCGGCTTCGGTCGGGAGCTCCCATATCTTCGTTCCGTTGTTGCGATCGACTGCATACACTTTGCCGTCATCGGAACCGAAAAGGATCTTGTCTCCGAACAATGATGGAGTGGAATGAATCTGACCGCCGGCCTTGAATTTCCACTTGGGCTTGCCGGTGACAACATCAACGGCATGCAACACTCCCGCTAAGGACGAAATGTGAAGGGTATCGCCGTCGAGTATTGGGGCCGAACGAACAGATCCTCCAGCGCGAAACTGCCATACCGCCCGCTCTGGTGAGCGCGCTGGGCGCAGTCCCTGGCCTCCTGTTCGCGCGTTGTCTTTAAGGAGGGTGGGCCAATCTTCGGATGTTTTGGAACTACTTATATCTCTCGACATTTGGATTTAGACCGAGAGCGGGCGGCGATCGATTTGCTTCAGGTCCGCAACGCCAAGCCCAAGCTGGGCAGCCGCCGCAACATGGCCCGGTTGCCGGTAGAACAAGTTCTTCGAAGCATTACGATGAAATTCATCGTTGTCGGCGGTGATGCTTTTGGCATCGTGCTCCCACAATGAAGGCGCGCCGCGCTCCCGTCGCTTCTTCTCGATTGTTTCGAGTTCGATGCTGTCCATCGCAACGGGATCCGTCGACACCAGCAGAATGCCGGTTTGATCAATGAACTCCTGGACCTGGGTGAGCGGACCGCCATGCCACACCTGACGCATGCCGTCCATGATGTGCAGCACAGCCTTCGAACGCAAGGGCTCGACCGCGCACATCTTGCCAATCAAGGGATTTGTGAACGAATAGGGTGCCCGGTGTGTGCGCGCCACGTTGTTGAAAGAACCGTAAGCGAGATTCTTGAGGGCCCCAGTAACTCCGGAAGCCGAATGGTCTTTCATGGTCGGCACATTGATGATCTTGGTCACTTCGTGAACCACAATGCTCGCCATGTACGAGCGCGTTTCCCATTCTCCAAAGAAATTTGCATCACAATAGACATTCGATTCGTAACCGCCACCGCTCCCGAAGGCCTCCTGGATACCCACGATTCGAACGCCCGCAGGCATTAGCGTTTGATAGCTCCCGAGGTCAATCTCGTACGAGTAGCGATCGTACACAACGATGTTTCGAGCAGGCACTCCGAGCGACTGAAGTGAGCTGATAATTTCGCGCACGATCTCCGGCGACGAACAGCATGCGGGCGCGCCAGATGGATTGATCTTGATTCCAACAACATCGGTCGGTTGAATAAATTTCGCCCACGCATCTCGGGCGGAACCCGCGCCCGTCAGCTCTCTCATCGCCCGGTCGAGCATGCGGCTGACCATCGGTTGCGAAACACGTTTGCTCACGATTGCGCTCGCTTCGTTGATCTCCACAACTCGCCCTGGATAGAGTCCCGGCATCCCCAATGGTGACGGCCTGTAGTCAGCGAGTCCGTGGAGTTCAATCGGCGGCACGGCTACCGGAGCCGACTCCGCCCGGACCATCGGATCGAGCCCCTGTACCAGCAGCGACGCGCTTCCGATGCAGCCGGCTTTAACGAAAGCTCGACGATCCATTGTGGTGTCCAAGTCTCCGGTTCAGTCGAAATCAGAGGAAGCAGAAAATCGCGATCAGATTACGCCAGCGTCGATGTTCTTACAACCTTCGTGAATCGTCTCGAGCCGAAATAATGACAATCTCAGGCGCACTGAGTACACTTCGCTTCAACAAAATAACAAGAGGCCCCATGCAGAATTGGATGAAGACGCATTTCGCCGTCATCGCTTTCGCCCTAATTAGCTTCGTCATACCCTTCCCGATGTTTGCGCAAGTTCCTCACTACGATTTGTTGTTAAAAGGCGGGCATGTCATCGATCCTGCCAATCACATCGATGACGTGCGAGATATCGCTGTTCTGCAAGGAAAAATCGCTGCTGTCGAAAAGAATATTCCCGTCGAGCAGGCAGGCAAGGTTGTGGATGTGTCGAAGCTCTACGTCACTCCAGGGCTGATTGATATTCACTATCACGTGGGCCATGGAGGCTCGCCGCTCGATTGGTTCGCCCCTGAAGGGCGGGCGCATATTTTGCCGCTGGGAATTCCGGCAGATCTGGCGCTGCAGTCGGGGGTAACTACGATCGTGGATGCCGGCACTGCAGGCGCCGAAACTTTTCTCACGGAAAAAGAGGAGGTCATCGACCGCTCCAAGGTGCGAGTTCTGGCTTTCCTCAATATCGTTGCCAACGGCATGGGCGGCGGATTAGAGCAGAGCGTCGACCAAATGGATCCGAAGCTTTGCGCCGCAACGATCAAGAGATATCCAGACCTCATCGTTGGAGTAAAAACTGCGCACTACTGGACGAGAGAGCCATGGGATGGAGAGCATGTGCCTTGGGCCGCGGTCGACCGGGCGATCGAATGCGCCACCCTTGCCAATGTTCCCGTCATGTATGACTTCTGGCCGCGCTCTGAAAGAACCTACGATGAGCTGATCCTTAAGAAAATGCGGCCTGGCGATATTCATACTCACGTCTTCGCCCAGCAGTTCCCCATCATTCTTGACGACGGAAAAATCAACCCCATCATGGCGCAGGCCCGGGCGCGCGGCATCATTTTCGACGTAGGGCACGGAAGCGGCAGTTTCTGGTTTCGCAATGCGGTGCCCGCTGAGAAGCAGGGATTCATTCCCGACTCTTTCTCTACCGATTTGCACACCGGCAATTACACCGTCGTTAGCATGAACAATGTGATGTCAAAGTTTTTGGCGATGGGAGTACCGCTCGACGATGTGGTTCGACGCTCAACCGTGAACCCGGCGAACGAGATTCACAAGCCGGAATTAGGAACGCTATCGGTGGGCAGGGACGCTGACATCGCAGTTCTTGAAGTGATGAAAGGTCGTTTTGGCTACATCGATTGCGGCGTCGCGAAGATGGACGCAAACGTCCAGTTGATGGCGCGTATGACGGTCCGAGCCGGGCGCATTCTGTACGACCCTTATGGACTCAGCATGACTAATTGGGAAAAAGCTCGTCCGCAATATTTCACGACGCCGGACCGCAGTGAGTCGTTGCCGGCGAAAGCAGACGACTTTCCCCGCGACTGAACTCTGCAGTGTGACCTTGCCAAGGAGGAGTAGCTATGCGACAGATGAGTCGTCGGAAGCTGTTGCGCAATGCAGCACAAGCGGTTCTCGCCAGCGGCGCAGTCCTCTCCGGCGTCCCAAGTCTGGGAGCGGAGACGACGACAAAATCCTCTCCCAAGGCTGTCGACTATTACGAGAAGCTAGGCGTGAAGCCGTTCATTAATGCGGCTGGAACCTACACGGTTCTTTCGGCTTCCACCATGCCGGATGAAGTACGTGCTGCGGTCGAAATGGCGGCGAAAAAGCCTGTAAATCTTAATGAACTGATCGATGCATCTGGAGCGTATCTGGCCAAGCGACTGCAGTGTGAAGCGGCTCTCATAACTTCCGGCGCCGCCGCGGCACTCGCGGTGGGAACGGCAGCATGTATCACCATGGGAAATGAGCAGCCAATCCTGGATATTCCCACGGACATGTCAGGACTCAAGAATGAAGTCATCGTTCAAAAATCGCATCGATATGGATATGACCACGCCATCCGCAATTGCGGCATCCTGTTTGTAGAGATTGAGACCCTTGAGCAATACGAACAAGCGTTCACAGAGCGCACAGTCATGGCCCATTTTTTCAACGCTGGCGCAGGAAAGGTCAGCCGCGAAGACTGGATAAGAGTCGCCCATCAGCATGGCGTGCCATGTTTCAATGACGCAGCGGCAGATGTCCCGCCAATTTCCAATCTGTGGAAGTACACGCAAATGGGGTTCGATCTGGTGACGTTCTCGGGAGGAAAAGGACTTAGGGGACCGCAATGCACCGGCTTGCTGTTGGGCAAGAAGAATCTTATCGACGCCGCCAAGAAAAACAATTCACCCAACTCAAACACGGTTGGACGCGGCATGAAAGTGGCGAAGGAGGAAATCGTAGGTCTGGTCGCCGCCGTGGACCATTTCCTGAAGCAGGATGACGCCGCCATCGAAGCACTGTGCCGGCTGCGAGCCAGTCGTATCGCCAAGCATCTGAGTGCGATTCCCACAGTGCAGACGAAAATATTCATTCCTGAAGTTGCCAATCATGTTCCCCATCTGCTGATCACCTACGATGAGAATCGAATCAGGATCAATGGCGCGGCGGTCATGCAGAAGATGCGGGAAGGCAAGCAACGAATCGAGCTGAATCCTTCTACCGGGGGCGCTCCCGCCAGTGCGGGTTTGCCAGGCGGGCCCAACACAATCGTGGTTGGTGTTTGGATGTTGCAGCCGGGAGAAGAAATGATTGTTGCTCAGCGTTTACGAGAGGTTCTAACCGAGGCAAGCAAGGCGTAGAGAGGGGTCGGTCTCACGCGTGCGAACCAGCGTTAAGGACTGTCGTCCGGAAATGCGTTGCAACCAGGCCTCTCAGCCGAGCCGGCTCGATCACAATCCCTTCACCTCGTCGCTCGTGACGTGGAATTGCACCAACTTCGCCTTTCCGAACGAGGTCGTGATCGCACAATCCGTTGCGTCGCGTCCGGTTGCCATCAGTACGCGGCCGATTCGCCGAACGTTGTGCCTGGCGTCAAACGTCCACCAACGACCTCCCAGGAATACCTCAAACCAGGCGCTGAAATCCATAGGACACAGGGCGGCAGGAACGCCAATATCGCCTAAATATCCCGTCGCGTAACGAGCGGGGATATTGAGGGCGCGACAAAATGTGATCGCCAGGTGTTGGAAATCGCGGCAGACCCCGACGCGCTCCGTATAGACACCCAGCGCCGTGCGAATTGGACTGGAAAACTCGTAGCCGAAGGTGACTTTGCTGTGTACCCAATCGCAAACAGCCTGGACCCGCTTCCAGCCCCGAGGGGCATTCCAAAATAATTCCGAAGCAATGTTCGACAGCAAGTCCACTTCACAGTAGCGACTGTTCATCAGATAGGGAAGAACATCCAAAGGAAGCCTGTTGACAGGCACTTCCTCTGCCTCTGGGTCTTGCACATCTGGGGAGCCGGAATCTTCAATCAGAGTCGAGTTGTGGAGCCGAACTGTTCCCTGAGGCACAAGCAGGCGGCACGCCCGATTGCCGAAGGTGTCCTCATACTTTTCGATCTTTACCAGGGGGTCGGTGCGAAGTTCGTCGGGCTCTCTCAAGTCCAACGTCCGTGAGGGATGAACGTTGAGCAGCGTCACGATCGGCACCTCTCCGACCGTCTCGAACTGGATGTCGTAGCCCAATCGAATCATCATCGGGATTTCGGGCATTCCTTAAGTTCAGGGATGATAGCCACAATCAGATGCGAAATGGTCCGTACCATGCGCAAATTTTCCACTATTTTATTTCTGGCACGGATTATAAATTCGATGGCGTAGAAAGCTTATTATCCGGTAGCTTCTCAACAGGAGAAAAAGTGACATATTGTTTGGGCATCATGACGCGGGAAGGGCTTGTGTTGGCCTCAGATTCCAGGACTAACGCCGGGTTCGATCAGGTCAACACATGCCGCAAAATGCACCGTTTTGTCCAACCGGGAGAAAGAGTTTTTGTAATTCTGAGCAGCGGAAGCCTCTCTATCAGTCAATCTGTCATTACTCTGCTGGGCGATGATTTCGATTCTGGGCGGGGGTTAGCACAAGCCACGTCGCTCTACGATGCGGCTCGCATCGTAGGAGACTGCGTGCGGAGGATTTCCGATATCGACAGGGCTTCGCTCGAGCGCGATTCGTTTAGCTTCAATGTTCACTTGCTGCTGGGAGGGCAGGTACGCGGGCAGGAGCCGAACCTCTATTTGATCTATCCCCAGGGAAATCCGCTATCGGCGACTGAGGATTCTCTATACCTGCAACTCGGGGAATGCAAGTATGGACGGCCCATCCTGGACCGAGGCATTCAATCCACAACCTCTTTGGAAGTCGCAGCCAAGTACGCCCTTTTGTCGCTCGACGCGACCATGCGTTCGAATGTGACGGTGGGGCCACCCTTCGACCTTCTTCTTTATGAGAAAGATTCTTTAGACATCACCCGGTACCGCAGGGTTTGTGCGGGTGATCGAGACTTGAATCTCATTCACTCCAGTTGGGAGCAATCACTCCGGCGTGCCGTCGAGCAGTTACCCGACATCGAATTCCAACCCACCGGCAACGAAAAGCCGACGGATCGCATCGGAGCAGTGGCGCGATCCAGAGGGTAAGGCTGGTCATCGGCGGGGACGTGGTTTTTTCATGCCGCGAATCAATTTTCCCCGTCTTCGACTGGATGTCGTATGCGCTATTCTTGCGACAATCCGGCCTCGCCGACATGATTACGGAAACCGAAGTTTCGGACCACGGAGACGAAAAAGCCCTTCGTCACTACGAATTGAACGGCGCGTATGACGAGATGTTCCACTCTGTTGGTGAGCCGAGAAATCATTACCGCCCACTCCATGATCTTCTCCTGACCCTTGGTCCAGATGACTTGCGCCGCAGCAAGCAAGAGGCCGATCAATCATTCTTCAATCAAGGGATCACATTTACCGTCTACGGAAATGACAAAGGGACGGAACGGATCTTCCCGAATGACCTCCTGCCGCGAATCATAACGGCGCCGGAATGGCGCAAAATCGAGAGAGGCCTCACCCAGCGAATCACGGCGCTGAATCTCTTTCTGAAGGATGTCTACCATGATGCCAAGATTATTTCCGATGGCGTTATCCCTGGGAAAATTGTCTACACCTGCAAACATTACCGTCGCGAGATGCGCAACATCAGGGTTCCCCGTGACGTCTACATCACGATCGTCGGGACGGACCTGATTCGAGGTCCAAGTGGGGAGTTCGTCGTCCTTGAGGACAACTTGCGAGTCCCGAGCGGCGTCTCCTATATGCTCACCAGCCGCCGTGTGATGAAGCAGATATTTCCCGGACTGTTTCAGAAGTGCCGAGTACGTCCGATTGAGCAATATAGCCAAGCGCTTCTCTCGACATTACGATCAGTCGCTCCCGAAGGACGCCCCGACCCAACCGTCGTTTTACTCACGCCCGGTGCGTACAACTCCGCATATTTTGAGCATGCCTATCTCGCACGGCAAATGGGCATTGAATTGGTCGAGGGCCGCGATCTGATCGTGCACGACAACATGGTTTACATGCGCACCACGTTCGGCCTCGAACGGGTAGACGTCATCTACAGACGGATTGACGACGACTACCTCGATCCTCTGGTCTTCGAAAATGGTTCCTCGCTGGGAGCCGTTGGCCTTTTCAACGCCTATCGCGCCGGCAACATCGGTTTTGCGAATGCCCTCGGGACAGGAGTAGCCGACGACAAAGCCATCTATGCCTATGTTCCCAAGATTATTCGCTACTACCTCGACGAGGATCCGATTTTAGAAAATGTGGAAACGTTTCTCATGTCGGATCCAGCGCAACGTGATCATGTATGCGCGAACCTAAAGGAGTATGTCGTAAAGGCAGTTGGCGAATCAGGCGGCTACGGCATGTTGATTGGCCCGCACAGCACGGAAGAGCAGCGCGAGGAATTCAAACAGAAGATTCATGCACAGCCACGGAATTATATTGCCCAGCCGACCATCAATCTTTCGACAGCACCATGCTTTGTGGACGGCATGATCGAGCCGCGTCACATCGATCTTCGACCCTACGTTCTTTACGGCGAGGAAATTTCTATCGTTCCCGGTGGACTCACTCGCGTAGCGCTTCAGAAGGGCTCCCTTGTGGTTAATTCTTCTCAAGGCGGGGGCTCCAAAGATACGTGGGTTTTGGACGACTAGCGGTTCAATGAGCGACAACACACTATGCTTTCAAGAGTAGCCGACAGTCTTTATTGGATGAGCCGTTACTTCGAAAGGGCCGACAATGCGGCTCGCGTCCTCGAAGCCACGTATGGCCTCATTCTCAATCCCGCAAAGTTTTCCAAGGAGGAGCGCTGGTTTCGGGCAGTGTCGTCGCTTGCTCCAGGTGCCGGTTCCGAAAATGTCGATCCGCACCGCGCTCTGTTTCTTCTGGTCGCAGATCCAGAAGGTGCTTTCTCCATCGTTAAATGCATCGGTGGAGCGCGAGAAAATGCGCGGCAGGTCCGAGAGGAAATCAGTTCAGAGATGTGGGAGCATCTCAATCGATTGTTCCACGAAGTAACCGGCGCCGAACTCCAGTCTGGCGATGATGCCGGCGCAATACGGATGGTCCGACAAGTCCGCGAAGGTTCGTACCGGTTCAAAGGAGTCACCGACGCGACGATGAGTCACGACGAGGGCTGGCACTTCATCCAGTTAGGGAAACACATCGAGAGGGCACACAATTTGTGCGTTCTCGTGGATTCCTATTTTGCCGTAGATAAGCACGCCGACGATCTGGACTGGGTCGGCTTGCTGACAAGCTGCGCCGCGTTCGAGGCTTATTGCAAGGCCTGCACCGCGGAATTGAAGCCAGAACGAATCGCAGCCTTCCTTCTGTTAAAGCCCGAGTTTCCGTATTCCTTGCGCTATTCGCTTGACCGGATGCACCAGGCGTTAACCTCGATCAGCAATCTTTCATATGGTCGCCGAACGGAACGAATCGAGAGACTGATGGGCCGCCTTCGTTCGATGGTCGCCTATATACAGGTGGAGGAGGTCATGCGCGAGTTGCATAAGTATCTGGCGGAAATTATCGATCAATGCCGTGATCTACACGCGGCCGCGCACGAAGTCTATATTGAATATCCGATCGATGTTGCTTTCGAGAACTGATGTTCTACGCCATACGACATTTCACACGATATCGGTATAGCCGGCCCGTCTGGCAGAGCATGATGGAAGTTCGCATGCACCCCAGAAGCGAGGGCAACCAGCGCTGTTTTGTTTTTCAATTGTCTGTCAATCCGCGCGTCCGTATCTTCGGCTACACCGATTCCTATGGCAACCTCGTCCATCATTTCGATCTGCCTGCGAAACACGAGCAACTCACGATCATCGCGGATATGTTGGTGAATATCGATGGGCAGCCATCGATTCCTGACTTCACCGGCTATGAAGATTGGGGTCGCCTGGAGCAAATCATCGAAGTAGAGGATCATTGGCACATGCTCGCGCCAAGTCACTTCGCTCGTCCATCTCAGGAACTAGAAGACTTGGCAAGAGAGATTGGCGTGATCGAGAGAAGAGATCGATCTCCATTGGAATTTCTCAAAGACATCGCCGCTGGCGTGAACCAAAGTCTCAGTTACGTAAAGAAGAGCACGAGCGTGAATTCACCAATTGAAGACGCTCTTCGGTCACGCAAAGGTGTTTGCCAAGATTTTGCTCACGTCATGATCGCACTGGTGCGAGGTGCGGGAATTCCCTGCCGTTATGTGAGCGGATACCTTTATCACGATGGCGACAGCGCTCTCGCCGCGGGCGATGGTGCCACACATGCTTGGGTGGAAGCCCTCCTTCCGACTGCCGGGTGGGTGGGCTTTGATCCGACGACGAATCGCCTGGCCGGAGAACGCCATATTCGGACTGCGATCGGCCGTGACTACGCCGATGTTCCCCCGACCATGGGGGTAATGAAAGGCAAAGCGGAGACGCAACTTCAAGTCCGAGTTCGCGTAACGCCCTCGGAGGCAGTGCTGCCACCAGACGAAGAATTCGCCGCTGATGAGGAATGGTCACAATTTCTCGACGATAACCAGTCTGAGCCCCTTAACGCACAGCATCCGCAACAGTGATGGGCTGATCCGACGGGGGACAGAAATGTCACAGGCATTTTGTAGCACCAACCTCGGTGCAATCTTTTGTAGACATCTTTTAATATTTCAAGGTCAAGGTTCCGTGGGAGAATGGTGCCCATGAGACAAACAATCCCGGCCCAGCCCCATGAGCAGAGAAGGGTTGAGAAGTTGCTCGTGAAACTCTCAACAGTGAAAGCGATCTCGCCAAAGCCGCCTCAAAGTGTGCGGCAGCAACCAACGATGCAGCTATCCGCTACGGCTCATTCGCGAGTATTTTATTCAACGTAATCGTCCGACTATTCCGCGCCCAACCCCGTGTTCGACCGCACCAGCAGTTCGTTGAACTTGTGCTGCGAAGTGGGCTCGTGACTAATCAGGGTCCCGCAAATCGCTCCTAAGAATCCCAGAGGGATGCTCAGAATCCCAGGGTTTTCCAAGGGAAACCATGCTTTTGCCTGGATCAAATGACGTGCCGCGCCTGTGACCGAGGGGGGATCGACTGCCATCAAACTCGGGCTCACCAGAATGAGCCCAATCGATGAAATCAGCCCGACAGCAAGCCCCGAAACTGCTCCCACCGTATTGAACCTTCGCCAAAAGATGGACAATACGATCACCGGCAAATTAGCGGATGCAGCCACAGCAAACGCCAGCGCTACCAAGAAGGCCACATTCGCCGTCGGCCCCAGATAAATTGCGACTGCAATCGCTACCGCGCCAATGACGAACGCCGAAATACGCGCCACTAGAACTTCTTCCCCTGGCTTTCGCTGCTGTCCCCGATGAATCACGTTTGTCCAGAGATCATGCGAGAACGAGGTGGTAGAGCTAATCGTAAGACCTGCAACCACCGCAAGAATCGTGGCAAATGCAATTGCAGAAATGAACGCAAAGAAGATGCTTCCAGCTAGCACCTGCGCCAGCAAGGGAGCACTCATGTTTGTTCCGCCATGCACCTTGATGTAGTCAGGACCGACGATCGTTGCTGCCCCGAATCCCAGGAACGTGGTCATAATGTAGAAGCTTCCGATCAGCACCATCGCCCACACCACGCTGTGACGCGCGGTCTTAGCGTCGGGCACGGTGTAGAACCGGACCAGAATGTGCGGCAGCCCTGCAGTACCAAAAATCAGAGCCAGTCCCAGCGATATGAGATCCAAAGGACCATACGGTGGCTTGTAGCGAAGCCCGGGCTGCAGGAAGTCCTTCACCACCGTTTGTCCCTGTGGATCGTGATACGTCACGTGAGCAATCGCGTTGAAGAATTCTCCGAGGCTGAAATGAAAGTGCGCGATCACCAAGATACTCAGCAGTATCGTGCCGGCCATCAGCAACACAGCTTTTACAATCTGCACCCAGGTCGTCGCCAGCATCCCACCGAATACCACATACACAATCATCAGGATCCCGACTGCAATCACGGCTTGGTTGTAGGTGATGTATCCCCCAAGCAGCAATTTCACCAGTGCCCCGGCACCCACCATCTGCGCGATCATGTAAAAAGTGCTCACGGTCAACGTGCTGAGCGACGCCATCGCCCGCACGGGGCGCGGGTTCAACCTGTATGCCAGTACGTCGGCCATCGTGTACTTACCGGCGTTGCGCAGGGGTTCTGCGATCACCAGCAGTACGGTCAAGTACGCGACCAGCCAGCCCACCGAAAACAGGAACCCGTCATACCCCTGAAATGCGATGATCCCCGCAATACCCAGGAACGAGGCGGCACTCATGTAGTCGCCGGCTACCGCAATTCCGTTCTGCCATCCTTTAATCTGGCGGCCCGCTGCGAAATACGCACTCGCACCCGCCGACCGTTTCGAGGCCCAATATGTGATCCCGAGCGTAATGGCGATGAACATCAGGAACATGGTCAGGGAGATGTTCATGGTTTCTCCCCTTTCTTGCTATGCGCCTTGTCCAGGATGTCTTTGGCCAGGCGGTCAAACGTTCCCGCGGCCTTCACGTAGAGGCCGGCGATGATCCACGCCACGATGAACTGTGACAGCGCGAACAAATATGCCAGGTTGACCTGCCCAATCACCTTCGTCGCCATGAACCGAGGCGCGTATCCGACAAGCACCGGCAACGCGAAGTAATAAACAACGAAGAAAATGAATGCCGGAACAATAAATACCCTCTTCGTCGCCATCAGGTCGCGAAATTCCTGGCTCTCTGCAATGCCGTCCCACACAGACTTGTCGTTCGGATCTTCGGGTTGCATAGTTTCGATGTTTTAGCCCTTGATTGTTAATAGAATGTTACAAGTGCAGAAAAACCCTGCGGATCGAAATCGATCGATACTTTCCGCCAGCAAGTTTTCACTCAAACATACCGGTTCGAGACTGCGCGCGGAAGCCACTAAGACTGTGGAATGGACATGGTACGCCGAACGGATGACATTCTTTTTCCAGGTGAGTGAACGCGCTCAATATCCGAGCCGCTTATCGACAACGTTCGTCAACGGTTCGCCTCTTCCGAATCGGCCATACTGCTCCAGGAAGAAGCGCATCGCTTGATCCTGCCAGTCGGCCGTGTGGTCTGCGCAGTGCGGCGAAAGCAGAACATTTTCGAGTTCGTACAGCGGGTTGCTCTTAAGGAGCGGTTCGTTCTCAAACACATCCAGGCCAGCCCCCTTGATCCGCTTGGCCGTTAGCGCGCGCACTAAAGCCCCTTCATCGATAACTGGACCCCGTCCCACGTTGATCACCACAGCCGTCGGTTTCATCACCGCGAACTCTGCATCGCTTATCATGTGCCGCGTCTCCGCCGTCAATGGAGCGGTCGCTATAACGTAATCGCAGAGCGCTAACATCTGCCTCAGCTCTTCCGGCCGGTAGAAATGTCCCACGAGGGGATCGATTGATCCGGAGACATGTCGCTTGGTCGCGAGTACGCGCATGCCCATGGCTTTCATACGGAAAGCAACAGCCCGACCAATATCGCCATAGCCCACGATCCCCACTGTTTGTCCACTAATCTCTTCTACGTCGAACTGCTCCCACACATGTGCCGTCTGGTTGCGAACCATGCGCCGGAGGTCCTTCGCGAAAAACAGAACGGCAGCCAACACAAACTCCCCCAGCGACGAGCTAAATACACCGCTGCCATTGGTCAACAGAACTTCGCTCTCGACGAGCTCTGAAAACAACACGTTGTCGACCCCGGCTGCCCGGGAGTGTATCCATCGCACTCTGGTGCTCTCCACAAATGACGCCCGCAGCAACTCCTGCGTACCCGACCATTGCAGAATTACGGTCGCGTCTTTCACGGCCTGACCACACGAGGAAACGTCGCCGCATATCGAATGCGGCAGCCCATTCAGCATCGCAAACTGCGGATCGTTTCCTGAGGCCAACACCAACACTGGATTTCCCTTGCCCATGCCCACTATCTTGCCACGGTCTGGCCCTCGGAGCTGGATTCTCGCCCCAGGCCTGTCGGGGTAGCTCGCAGCCTGACTTTATTGACCATAGAGAGAGATTGATACCGACGGGCGGTCAGGAACGAGCCGATCTCGCAGCTTCGTGCGCAAATCCACTGCGCACAGAACATTGCTCTCGCATCTGTTTGTAATGGTGATTGTTGCCGTTTATCATACGGTTCGGCCGGCTCGGAGCATCAACTTTCGCACCACTCGCGCCGCTCACGAGCATTGATCCGCTATGGTCACTGATGACGCGGCGAAGCTAAGAACCGACATTGCCGATCAAAGGACGCTGCTTACCTTTCTGACCTTTGTTGTTGTGCTTATTCCGGCCATCGTTGCTTTCGGACTCTTGTACAGAGAGAGAATCTGTGTTCCCTTCCAAGACGACTATGCGGTGATCCTGTCGTTCGCGAGCGACTATCAACGGCTACCGACTGTAAGCGCAAAGCTGATCGAGGCAGCGACGGCACAAAACAATGATTACAAGCTTGCGTTCGTACATTTCATTGTCGCTGCGCAGATGGAGGTCACCGGCCATCTTAACTTCAGGATCTTGGTCACGCTTGGCAATCTGTTGCTATTTCCTATTGCATATCTCGCTTGGCTAACTTATCGACGAGACGGCAGCTCACTGCGTTGCCAACTGATGGAGTTCCTACCGATCAGTATGCTGCTTTTCTCGCTCAGCTATTGGGAAACGTTGAATTGGGCTGCCCCGGCCTTGCAGAATCTGTCGGTCATCCTGTTCAGTCTTCTTGCTATCCGAATCTTGTCCTCCGGAGAAGAACCGCCGAGTCCAACTCGTTTACTCGTTGGCTGCGCTTCCGGTGTTCTGTCCGCGCTCTCGTCAGCCAACGGATTCTTTCTTGCACCGATAGTGTTTTTTATGCTTTTACGACGACGCGCGATCGCGGCTTCGCTCATTTGGTGTGGCAGTTTCCTGCTCCCAGCAGGCGCTTACCTGTACCACTATGTTCCTTATCATGAGTCGTTTCAGCGACTGCATAGTACCTCCCTGATCTCAAAGGTAGGATATGTTTTCGCCTTTATGGGATGCGCGATTCCGTATCGTTGGCCGGCAGCCTTTCTGGGCATTGCTGCATTCGCCGTCATCGGGCTTGCCGCTTACACAAAGCTCGAACAGACGAAACCCGCGTCGTTCTACTTCTCGCTCTGGATCTTGGCTACAGCCGTTCTGGTGGGATGGCTGCGCGGAACCATCGAGTCCCGTTACAGCATCTATTCGATCCTCTTGCTGATTTTCTGCTATTCATTCCTCAATGATTATCTTGCTGGCGCTCTGAGTCTTGCGAGGTATAGAAGCTTCTACCTAGCTTGCGTTGTCCTCACAGTCGGCTTCCTGATCTCGACAAACCTGAATGCATACACGCACCTGTCGGCGCGACGAACGATGATTATGTCGGGCTTGGACCACTATCGCAGAAATCCGGAGCTGAACTCACCTACCATCGACCCAAAAGTCGCAGAGTACAAACCACACGAGTTAGAGTTTGAAAGGGTTGTGCTCAATAGAGTGATCGAGGAGCATATTTATGCTCTCCCGCAGCGCCCGTGATCTGTGTACCTCGGCGAGAATAGCGAACAATCCTCCTGATTTTGCCACCTTGTGCGAGTAGCGCTCCAAGGATCAACAGACAGTTATTGTTCGCTGGCTGAACTTATCACGCGCTCGGATTGTTGCTGTTTATAGTCGCCGCGACTTAAATATTTCTCTAACCATAGATACAGACAGATAAATAAGTAGCGGCTGCCCATTTCCTGGATTTTAAGCTTTGCGACGCCAGCTCGACGATTGCGCCATGTAATGGGCATCACGGTCCAGGAGTATCCACGAATGATTGTTTTAAGGGGAATTTCGACGGTGAGGTTGAAATGCGCAGACAACAGGGGTTGGCAACCTTCGATGACTTCGCGCCGATAGGCCTTGAATGCATTGGTCGTGTCGTTCAGTGAAACGCCGAACAGGATTCGGATGAATAGATTTGCCAAACGATTTATCCGCAGCTTCAACCACGGATAGTCGATCACGCCGGCGCCCTTCATAAAGCGCGATCCAAACACCGCGTCCCACCCCTGGTTGAGAGTGTTCCAGTAGCGCACTACATCACGACAGTCGTCAGACTCATCTGCCATCATGATCACGACGGCATCGCCTTTCATGCACTGCAAGCCGCGTTCGATCGCGCGCCCAAATCCGTGCGGCGGACCGTTTGCGACGAGGAGTGCCTCGGGAATTCGCTGGCCAAGTAATGTGACGATCTCGGCGGTCCGGTCCGTGCTTCCATCATCGACGACGATGATTTCGTGTTTGATACCGTTAAGCCGCAGTTCCAGGTGCAAATGCTCCACCGTGGACTCGATGCAGCCTTCCTCATCTCTCGCGGGTATGACGATCGACAACAGGTTGAGGCTCGGGTCTGACCGGGGAACGCCATTCATACTCCGCACCGATCGAACCAATCTGGATTCGCGATGGCGTGATCTGCGATCTCATCGAGAATCTGCTGCAAATCGATAGAGGGCTTCCAGGCAGTGGCAGTGAAAGCTTTTCGCGAATCCAGAATCAGCCAAGGAACATCATAGTGTCGCTCAGAGCCGTCCGCGATGGGTTCATAGGCAGGAAATCTCGCATTGCACCACGCCGTAAGTTGCGCCAATGACATGGAATTCGCCAATCCGCCAGACACATTAAAAAGATCGCCGACACAGCTGCTGCGCAGCTGAAACTCTACCATCGATGCTAAATCGCGCGGGTGCAAAGCATCACGGACCTGATGCCCGTGCCCTCCGAAGCCCAAATATTTCAGCGGGCGCCTTGCCGAATGTGCATGAAGCCAATAAGAAAAAATGCCTTGTTCAGACGTGCCAAACTGTGCTGCGCCCGCAAGGACCCCGCAACGGTTGATCCACACGGGAAGCTGAAATGCCGCCGCGAATTCTTGAGCAAGTTGTTCTGACGCGAGTTTGGTGGCGCCATAGAGAGAGATAGGGGCTTTGTTGCTGAAAGTTTCATCCACGCCCTCACAACTGGTACCAGGGGGCAGTGGCTTCGCGTCGTCGAGAACAAAGGTTGAACCTTCAATTCGTAACGGCAATTGCGTCAGGGACGGGATTGAGTACACGCGGCTAGTGCTAAGCAATATGAAGCCGGCCGACGAGCTGCGACAATACTCCAGAAGGTTAATGGTACCGAGCAGATTATGTTCCAGCAGTTGCCGTGCACTGGTCTTGCCGTCACGGCCGGCCAGGACACTGGGCTGCGCTGCGGCATCGATAACCCAATTCGCAACCGGAAGAGCTTCCAGGTCACTCGCCATGCGGATGTCGCCGTGATGGAGTTTCACACCGAGGCGCGTGAGGGGAACTCTATTCGTCTCGCTTCCTGATCTCACGAGGTTATCGATCCCGATGATCGAGATCCCCTCGAACGACTCTATGAGGAAACGAGCGAGATGACTGCCCACGAAGCCGCAAACGCCTGAGATGAGTACCTTCATACTACCCCGCGTTCAAGAGTCTGGAAGACCATGATTCCACAATTTCTGCGACGGTCTGCTTTAGACTCTTGTTAATGCTCCATTCCGGATAGTGGGCCTTCATCTTCCTCAAATCGCTGTAATAACAGATATGGTCGCCGATGCGATTCGTATCGACGTAGGTCCACACCTGTTTTTGCTGGGAACACTCGGTTGTCAAAGCAAATGCTTCCAGGATTGAGCAAGAATTTTCCACTCCACCCCCGAGGTTGTAAACCTCGCCCGAACGAGGCTTCTTAGCGAAGGCCAGCATGAATCTGGCGACATCCTCCGAGTGAATGTTGTCGCGGACCTGTTTTCCCTTATAACCGAAAACTTTGTATTCCTTGTGGGTGAGGTTGCACCGGATCAGGTAGCTGAGAAATCCATGGAGTTCTACGCCCGAGTGATTCGGTCCGGTAAGACAACCGCCACGCAAAGCACAGGTGGGCATTCCGAAATAGCGTCCATATTCCTGCACCATGACATCCGAAGCAACCTTAGAAGCGCCGAACAGCGAGTGCAATGATTGGTCGATCGAGAAGTGCTCGGGAATTCCTGAGCGATACTCGGGATCGGCATAGTCCCACCGTGTTTCTTCTTCAATCAGAGCCAATCTGTTAGGCCCGTCACCGTAAACCTTGTTCGTTGACATGTGAATGAAGGGAGCCTCTGGCGCCCAACGGCGCGCGGCTTCCAGCAGGTTCATAGTGCCGCCCGCATTCGTATCGAAGTCATCGAAGGCGATCTGTGCAGCGCGGTCATGCGATGGCTGAGCGGCGGTATGGACGATCACTGTGGGCCTCGTGCTTTCAACCAGTCGAAGGATGCCTTCGCGATCCCTGATATCGATTGCGTAGTGCTGGTAACCAGGAATCTGTTGGCGCAATCTCTGGAGCGACCACGAAGTATCCCCTTCGGGGCCGAAAAACGCTGCCCGCTGATTGTTGTCGACGCCGAGCACCGAATATCCAGCCTGATAGAAATGAATGCACACCTCAGAACCTATCAGCCCGCAGGATCCGGTCACCAGCACGCAATCTTTGCTCATTTGCTTTCAGAGTGCCACATTCTCTTGAACCAGTAAATGATACACAATGCGCTCGGACTCAAAATGGGAGTTGCTCAACTAGGAATTCGATGTGTGGCGAAAACGAAGGCTATCCTTGGCAGATCGACGCTGATTTTCGCATCAACTAATTGCTGCAGACGGGGCCAGATGAAGAAAGATTGTCTGGCAACGGCACGTATAGTCTCGGATCCTGACCGGAAAACGGATGGAGGATTGCTGGCGTGCGGACTTCATAAACAGGCTGAGCTCTAGTGACCAATCAACGAAGGCAAGCCCCTCTAGCAGAGGGCAAACGATGATTTAGGTCGCGGGAGCTTGCCGGTGCCAGGCGAGTCAGATATCAGCAGAGATTGCTGAGGCACTGTCAAAATGACAGTGCCCCGAAGGCGTCTCGCCGGCCATTGAACATGCAACGACCGGCAGCTAAAACCAAAGCCGAAGAACATAGTCATCGAAAGAGCCTTACAAGGGAGGCTCAACAATTATGTCCTCTGGCTTAGAGGATCACTTTCCAGCTTTTACTCTTGCCCACCGAGCCCGCTGTGCAGCCGCTATCCTTTTTCGAGCCGCAACAGACATCGTTCGTTTCTTGGGCATCGTGGCAGACGCTGGTCTCGGGGCTTTCCCCTTGAGCTTTGCCCATCGAGCTCGCTGTGCAGCCGCTATCCGTGCGCGTCCTGCCGCGGATATCTTCCCGGCTCCCGTTCGATTCCCGTTGGTGTAAGACGCACCGAAGGCTGCTAAAGCAGCGGACACGCCTTGAATTTGCTGCGTTAACCTCTCATGTTCCTTCTTCAACAGCTGAACCACACTTCCCATATTCGTCATTTGAGGACCCCCTCCTCGCACATCGATTGTAGCGCGTATATGGAGAATCTGTCTCACGCAGGAGCCGATTAGTGCGGTAAAGGACACTCGGCCGTCGTATTAGTTTGCGTTTTGGCACCCATTAGTCTTAGAAAGAGCTGGCGAACATAGATCAACCGCTGCGTCAGGGCGTCGAGTTTCACTTTCACCCGGATAAAAAGTTAGGCCTCTCTGGAAATAGTCCTTAATGGAATTGGATCCCTGGATAGAGATTTCTGAGCGTCGGTCTGTCTATGCAAGGCTAGCCCGCAAAACGAAGTAGTAAAGGTGTGTTGCATCCAAATCGCGGAAATGTTTGCGGTATTCGTCGCTGGCATCCCCCGAACCGTCGCATCCCAATGCGGTCGCGGCGAACAGGCCCAACGTCCTTTCGGAAAGCTCCTCGTACGTGTAACAGGAAACGTGGATATTCAGGTTGGCAGTGACTGACAAATCCCGCAAGCACGATAGGTTGGGGCCCTGCGAATTTCCGAGAGCCGAGGCGATGATCTGACATTCCCCCGTCCTTGACAGGTGGTCGGGAAGTCCCTCAAGCAGACGCCGCACGATTCCTAGACCATCGCTTCCGCCCCCGGCGTACAGCGGAAAACGAACCTTCGAGGGAACTGGCAAAAACGGAGGGTTAGCGCATATGCGATCGAACCTGCGTGTCTGTACCGGGGCGAACAGATCGCCGGGAAGAAATTCAATGTTCTCACTCAGGCCGTTCATGGCTGAGTTGAGCCAAAAAACCGGCTCAGCGGACGGTTCGATTTCGACAGCTGTCACAGAAGATGCCGTGCGGGCGCAAAACAGTGCCTGCGCACCGACTCCAGCGCACAGATCGAGCACCGTGCCGGTTATCGGATTGAGGACACGGCTGAGTGCAAGCGAGTCTGTACCGTAGTAGAACTTGGCTTGAGCGGATATCCGATGGCAGAAGAGAAACAGGCCGAGATGATAGACGAGGCGATATTCTCCCAACGTTAAGAACTCGCCAGTACGCTGAAGAATGCCAACTTGCTCGAGGACTCCGATTGCTTCGTCCGGAAAGATGCGGTGACCCTCGCAATACTCGACCGGCTCCCCGAGACACAAAAACCGCAATAAGGAGTGCCGCGTTCGGATGAGTTCAGGGTCGTCGGTCCGGCCTGAAGGTGCACTCGCCGCCGCCGAGGAAGAAAGGAGCGAGGGCATGTCGATATCCAGGAAACGTTCGCGTAAATGCTGGAGCGCCCGAGCTTGTTCGGCCGAGGGTTTCATTGCGCTTGTTGGATGTTATCAATCCCCC
Organism: uncultured Acidobacteriota bacterium; assembly: GCA_963820895.1. Taxonomy (GTDB): domain Bacteria; phylum Acidobacteriota; class Terriglobia; order Terriglobales; family Acidobacteriaceae; genus Sulfotelmatobacter. The sequence continues at coordinate 1,419,479 of CAWGBW010000002.1, read as the reverse complement.
GCTTTGGTCGTGGGTACGGCGTGCGGTTCAACGAAAGATCGACCGTGGCTCATATTCTCAGCAATGAGGTCGATGGCGCGGATAATCGCGTGAGCGCGCTTTGTGCCGGCGTGCACCTGATCTGGGTCGAGCACGAGAGCGCGCTTAAAAGCAGCCGCGGCCTGCTCGAAACGGGCCGAGCGCAGAAGGGCTTCTCCCAAATTCGCATGCACGTTGGGGTCATCCGGATTAAGGTGGACGGCAATCTGCAAACTAGAGAGCGCCATTTTCAGGTCAGGCGGATTTTGAGCCAGAGCAAGAGCCCCCATGCCGGCGTGTCCGATATAGGAGTGTTCATCAAGCGCGATGATGCCCTGAAAGACAGTCGCGGCATCATCCATCCGGCCTTGCTGAAATAGCTGCATTCCGAGAGCTGAGAATGCGTGCATGTGCACTGAAGTGAGCCCGAAATACTTCGCGAGGTCACCACCGGTCGTGATTTTCAGAACGTTCGCATCAGCCATCTAGAACTCCTGTGATCTAGCGGAGCACGCCGCGGGCTTTCGCCGCGAGGTCTTGATCTCCGGTGACAAGCTTCTGCAGCAAGGTGAAGAAATTGGTGCATTGGTCGAGCATCTTGGCCCCTTGGTTCCCAGAAGAACTCCGGTCAGCCTGCATTGGCTGTGAAAACTGCTTGTCGCCGACACTGGAGGTGTGCTGTTTGTCGGACAGCTGTGCGAGCTGCTGGTTGCCTAAATTCGAGACATGTTGCTTGTCAGAAAACTGGGCCAGCTGTTGGTCGCCGAGATTCGAAACCTGCTGCTTGTTAGAAAGCTGTGCGATCTGTTGGCCACCGAGATTCGAAACATGCTGCTTGTCAGAAAGCTGAGCGAACTGCTGGTCACCGACATCCGAAGCGTGTTGAGCCCCGGAGAATTGGGCAAACTGCTGCGACACATCTTGCTTCATGCCTGACAGCTCATTGAAGGCGCCAACCGCTTCCTTCAGAGCGCTCATCAACCCGTCACCCGACACCGAAGGCGTCGAGAATGGTGTTATCGGAGCAATCGGAGAATCTTTCGAAGGCACTACGGAAGTGTCTTGCTGCGATTGCATCAGGCCATCGAAAGCCCCTTTCATGGCGGTTGCGATCGATACGACGGGTTTCGCACCGACTATGCCTTCGGTGGCTGGATCGCTGGCGACAATGTTCTGCGCGAGGCTGGATGCAATGTGTGATACGGAAACGTCACCAATGCTTGCCATGGCGGTTTTCCTGTCTTCAGGCGTTTGCCCCGGAACTTAGTAAACGGAATGCTTTGTTATGTGACCCGCCGGTACCAGGGGATGGTCGGCTCAAGCACGTGACGAAGAGTCTGCGCCTGCAGATTTCGAGTGTCAAGAAATACTTCTCGATGAAACTCGTCTTCGGACTTTGCCGCAACTACCAGCGATCGGATCGACGTGGCTCCTTCGCATGTTCTCATGATGAAGGAAATTGCATAGGCGAGCGTGATGTGGACTTCGATCGGTGATGTTTGCAAATTTTCGGCGCGAAACCAACATCCACAGGACGATTTTTCGATCGAGCATCGGAATGTCACGTCCGCACCAATCGAAGGTGAATCGACGAGGCCTCATGCTGATCAGTGAAGGCGAATGCCGCGTCTGGCAGCGGGTTTCTGCTTGACACGCTAGATATCTGAGTCGACAATGGCCGTCGGCTGTTTTCGTTACTTTTCCCCCAACGCAGAGGCAGCTGTAGACAGCAATCTTAAGTGGAACCCGGTTTTACCGGCCGAAGAAGTTCCCGCAAACAATTCAACCTCAAGGCGATTCCGCGACGAGTTCGTGGGCGAACGGAGAATCAGTATGCACAGGAAACTGTGGTTCTGTTGCGTGTTGGCGTTGGTGTGTTTCATGCTATTGGTCGTAGCGCCGGCATCGGCTCAGTCGTTCAACTTCCCCGTCGGCGGATTCACCTCCAGCAATGTCTGCGCAAACAGCGCGACTCCTCTGCCAGCCTGCCAGGTTCTCACCAACGGTTCTCCATCTCAGCCTCAGGTTGCGAGTGGTGGAGTTTTACGCCTGACGACAGCAAACCAGAACCAACATGGATCCGCGTGGTTTAAGGTGCAACAACCGTTATCCACCGGATTCACAACCGCATTTCAGTTTCAGATCTCGAAGATAAGCTCCTGCTCGCAATGCTCATTTCCCGCCGACGGCCTCGCTTTGGTAATTCAGAATGATCCTGCCGGAACTGGCGCGCTTGGATACACCGGGAACGGTCAAAATTTGGCCTATGGCAATAATGATGTATCGACGGCGAGTGGAGTCGGCAACGCGATCCTGAACAGCCTGGCAATCGAACTCGATACACACCTGAACTCGGACTACGGCGATCCGAGCGGGAATCATATTGCTGTGCAGAGCTGCGGGCCGAACAACAGCAACTCACTTGCGCCCAACAGCGCAGACCACAACTACATCTGCCCCAGCGGAAGCCCGGCGAAGCTTGCTCTTCAGAGTTTGCCTTCCGGCCTTTCTCTGACGGACGCACTGACCCACACCATCACCGTGAACTACCTGCCGCCGGGAAATTGCACGTCCAATTGCAATAACCTCAGCGTCTTCTTTGATAGCACGCTCATTCTGCAGACGACAGTCGATATCACACAGCAGCTCAATCTGGCCAGTGGAAGTAGCGCCTATCTGGGATTCACCGCGGCGACCGGATCTTCGGTCGAAAACAATGACATCGTGAGCTGGACTTTCAGCCAATGGCCGCTCTCCCCGATCACGATCAATGAACCTCTGCAGCCCACGGTCACCAACTTCAACTACACATCGGAATTGACTGCCGCAGCCGACTATTCCCAGAGTGGCTTGCCAGCGAATGCGTTCCAGGGCGTGTTTATGCAGGGAACGGTTCAGGCGCTTACGGATCAGCAGTTCTCCGATCTTGTAAGCAATACCCCCTTCCAAGGCAGCACATGCCAACATCAGGACACAGGAAACGGAAGCTTCTCCTGCGTGGCAACCACCGATCTGTGCACCACGCCCACGAACTCCGTACCATTGGGCACGAATTGCCTGACTACCACAAATCCAGTGATCGAGGTTTCGAATACTTACAACCTCGATCCGTCGCAGAAGCCCATCATTGCCCCCGGCTACGTGATGGGCAAAGACACCGCACTGAACTGCGGAGCGTCTGGCGACAACACGTGCAAGGGACTCGTCAGCATATTTACTGGGATCAACGGCGACGCTGTCAAAAGCACCGGTGGCACGAAGAACTTTAATTCGATCCTGATTCCGATCCTGGGCAATGTCCAACCCAGCACAAGTATCACGACATCTCCGACCCTAAACAACGGGTGGACCAACGGTCCAGTGAGTGTGACCTTCAACGGCATCGATGTAGTGCCGAGCAACAACAAAAACCCTCCTTCTTCGCTTCCGACGGTTACTTCGATCAACTACTCGGTCACGGGCGCTAATGTACCAAGTCCATCTTCCGGCACGATCAGCGGAGCTACCGGAACGATCTCGATTCCAGGAACCGCAGAGGGCGGGACTGTCATCACCTACGCGGCGACGGATAGCGTGAGCACCGTTGAAACACTCGTTACCAACAGCGGAAACAACGTCACCACGTCTACTCCAACCTTCTCGATCAACTTCGATCTGACTGCGCCAACTCTTGCTTGTACTGCACCCGCAGTGGCCTGGCAGGCTACAGACGTCGCCGTACCCTGCACGGCAAGCGACAACCCCGGAGGTTCGGGCTTGGTTGGCCCATCATCCTTCTCCGTTCAGACGAGCGTGCTTGCAGGAACAGAAACGAACAGCGCGACGATCCCGGCCGTCACGGTGAAAGATGTTGCGGGAAACAGTTCCGCACCACAGCCGTCACAGGGGGCGTTCGGACCATTTGAAGTTGATAAGAAAGCTCCGGTGATCACCGCACCAACCATCTCACCCGCGTCTCCCATGGCCGGTCAGACGGTGACAGCAACCTACAGTTGTGCGGATGGAGGGTCTGGAGTGGTGCTGTGCGGCCCTTCGGGAAGTGCGCAGATTCCACCAACCGCGAATACCGGAACATTGACGAGTACCGTAGACAACACAGTTGGAACGCACACGTTCACGGTGAATTCGCAGGATCTTGTCGGCAACGCCAGCCCCGCGAGTTCGGTCACATACACAATTGGAAAAACCATTCCGACGATTACGTGGGCCACGCCAGCGCCGATTACCTATGGCACCGCGCTCAGTTCGACGCAGCTAAATGCCACCGCAAACGTGCCGGGGACTTTTGTTTACTCCCCTGCGGTGGGGGCGATTCTCTCTGTCGGCACTCAGATTTTGTCGGTGACATTTACGCCGACCGACTCCGCCACCTATTCCACCGTGACGAAAACCGTAAGTCTGGTCGTCAACAAGGCAACGACTACGACGACAATTACATCGGTTTCTCCGAATCCTGTGCTGCCCAACAGTCCCGCGAAAATCACTTTCACTGTCGTTGGATCTACTCCGGTCGCGCTGCCTACGGGCACAGTCACAGTGAAGGCCAGTACTGGAGAAAGTTGCTACGCGACAGTGGCCATCGGCAATTGTTCGATCAAGTTTGTTACTGCCGGAACGCGCACGTTGACCGCGTCCTACGCCGGAGATTCAAATTTCGCAGCGAGCTCAACGGTCACATCGACGCAGGTCAATGTCGGAGACTTCTCAATCAAGGTCAGTCCGACGTCGCAAACGGTTTCGGGCGGGCACAAAGCGATATACACACTGACCGTGACGCCAATTGGCGGACTCACCGGACCGATCACGCTAAGTTGTTCGGGAAATCCCAAGAATTCTCAATGTTCAATTTCTCCGTCGGTCGTCACCCTCGGAGGAACAGTGACCGCCACGGTTACGGTTACGCCAAACAAAAACTGCTCTTACGGGACGTTCTACCTGAAGTTTACGGGTTCGTACGGCAAGGGCGTGCTTGTACATAGCGCAACCGCAACGCTCACGATCAAGCGTTAAGTCGTGGGATTTCCGGGCGGGATTAGGTCGAGGACTGCTTCATCTCATCGTACATCGGCTTGAGATCATAGCGCTCAAGCAGGTGCTGGGCGCCTTGCTCCTTTGCGAGGTCATCGAGCAAGTTTTTGGACTGGAGATATTGGCTGCGTGCGTCCGAAGTGTTTCCGCTGAGGCGAAGAACCTTGCCGAGCAGAAAGTGGATGCGGGCGGTTTCGAGGCGTGTGCCCAGCTTCTCGCTCTTTCCAAGATTTCGCTGAAGTTCCTGGCGCGCGGGAGCGTGTTCGCCAATCGCGATCATCGCTTCGGACAGCAGAGTCGACGCAAGTACAGAAATGTATTTTCGGCCCTGCGAATCGGCCTGCTGCCCCAGTTTTTGCAAGTCGGAAATCGCGACACGAGCCCGTCCATCGGCTATTGCAAGACGATTTGCGTTTAGCTTCGAGGTAAGTGCAAGATCCTTGTCAGAGGTTCGAGCAGCCAACCGCACAGCTTGATCATAAGAACTCTTCGCGGATTTGAGATCACCCTGATAAAAATAGGCATCACCCTGGCTGTTCAAGATCGACGCAAGAAGAGCCTCATTCTTTAACCCACGAGCCAATTCCTGCGCTTCTGATATCAGCGGGGCGGACTGCGATCCCATTCCGCCCATGGCCAGAGCACCGGCGAGATCGTTCAAAGCTTCGGCCATATTGGCGCTGCGATCGCCACTCGAACGAAGCGTCTTCACCGACTCCTGCAATGCCCCAATCGCGGGCCCGATTCGACCTTGTGTTTCAAAAATCAATCCCATGCTGCGCGAGATGGCGGCCGCTCCCTGGTTGTCGTTGGACTTGCGATACAAGTCCAGCCCGCGCATGTACGACTTCATCGCATCGTCGTATTGGCCCAAACCCGCATATGCGGATCCCAGACTCTGTGATGTTTGCGCGATGTCTGCAGGGACATTCAGCTTTTCGCGTATTTGCAGCGCCTGCTGCAGATACGTGAGCGCGTCTTCGAATTCACCTTTCAAAGCATAGGCATTCGCGATGTTGTTCAGGCACAGACTCTGATACGTCTCGTCTCCCGCGTCGCGTTGTACCTGCAGCGACTCCTTGAATGCCTGCATAGCCTGATCGGGCTGGCCGCGGTCGAGATAAAAGTTGCCCAAATCGATCAGCGTGTCGCCCGCTTCTTTCTTGGCTCCGATATCCTTGCGAATTTTCAAAGCCCTGTTAAAGGACGCTAGCGCCTCATCGGGCTTTCCCAGCATCAGTTGGACCTGCGCGATCTCGGCCAAGCCCGCGGCGACTCCTCGCTTCTGCCCGAGCCGCTGGTTGATGGCCATCGAGTCCTGATAATTCCGAAGGGCCTCGGCTGGTTTGTTCATCAGTCGGTACGCAATGCCGGTCGCCTGCAGAATGAGCGCCTGCTGCTCCTGGTTATCGACGTCGATCGCAAGGTGACGGGCCCGATCCAAAGGATCGAGGCCTTGCTGCGGATTTCCCGCCTTGATCTCGACCCGGCCCATTGCAAGCAATGTGTCGATATTCTTGCCGTCCGCCTGAAGCACTTTTCGGTAATACGAACGGGCCTTGTCGAAATCACCGGCATCTTCGTAAAGACTCCCTAGCGCGGAGAGGACATCAAGATTGTCTGGGAAACTTTTCTCCAGATTCTGGTAAGCGGTGATCGCTTTCGCACTATCTTTCGCGATTCGTGCACGGCTAGCCTCGATGAAATACCGTTGAGCCAACGGGAGTCCCTGGCTCAGCTCGACTGCGCGTCGTGCCGCCTGCTCTGCTTCGTTGTCGTATCCCAACGCCGAATAGGACTCCGCAAGACGCGAATATGCTTCAGCAAATTGCTGGTCTTCATTGGTAGCCGACAACAGACGCTTCTGGGCCTCGAGGTTATTGCCTTGGCGCAAAAGTTGAAGCCCTTCGTTGTAGTCACGCAAAGCCTCTACCGAGTTCGATGTAGGCTTGAACGACTGCGCCTTCAACTCTTTCACTATGTCGGACGAAAGTGACAGGTTCTGCCGGATCAACTCAGCCAGCCGGTCGACTGCACCCGAGATATCCTTCTGGCTGGTCGCTTCTGCTTTCACCTGTACGGTGCGATTGTGTTTTCGATCCTGCAGCGTCGCATCGATTCGAACTTGATCCCCTAGACGCGTGTAACGCCCCCAAACCAGAGTATCGGCGTTTGTGAATTCTGCGACGCGCCCCAAAGTCGAGGAGTCCACACTGGCATTCGGAGTGATTCTCAAATCGTGGAACACCTGCTGGACGCGGTCGGGCGAGACCGTTCGCAGATGGGACGATTGACCGATATCCGTGCTTAGCATGTCCGCCAGGCTAGGTCCGAGCCAATCCAACGAATCATCGCCCGACGCATTCTGAAAAGGCATCACGGCAAGCGACAAGGCCGGCCCGCTTCCTTTCGTAGGCGACAGGGAAAATAGCGCACTGCGAAAGAAGTAGCCAACGATCGCGAGCACCAGCACGGACAGGACACCTCCAAGTAGAGGCCACGGAATCGTCTGCCCCCAAGGCTTGACGTCCGCATGGAAGCCCAGCGTCGCCGCCGCACGCTTGCCCTGCCAAGAGTCCATGTCGAGCAGCAATTCCTTGGCGCTCTGATAACGCAGAATTGGATCGCGCTCCATGCATTTGCTGACAATGCCGCTCAGAGCGCCCGGAATCGTGTTGTCATGATCGGCAACCGGAATTGCGTGCTCCTGCGTGCGCTTGATCAGGCTGGCCAAGACACTTTCCGCCTTGAACGGCATCTGGCCTGTCAGTAGTTCATACAGAATCAGGCCTGCGGTGAAAATGTCGGAGCGCTGATCGAGTTCCTTGCCCAGAGCCTGCTCCGGCGACATGTACTCCATCGTGCCCACCAAGGCGCCGGTCTGGGTCATCCCATCGCCTTCCATGGTGCGGGCCAGGCCGAAATCCATCACCAGGATCCGGCCGCCTTCTTCCTGCATCACGTTCTGTGGCTTCAGGTCTCGATGGATGACGCCGACGCTATGCGATGCATCCAACGCCTCGCAAATCTGCTGCATGATCCGGATGGCTTCTTCGGGTGAAAACTTCTTTTTCTCCTGTATCAGCGATCGAAGATCTCGCCCCTCGACGAACTCCATCGTGATGTACTTCACTCCGTCGGCATCGCCGAGGTCAAAAATCCGAATCACATTTTTGTGGGTGACCTGACGGGACAGCAGAAGTTCTTGCTTGAACCTGGCGAGCATCGAAGGGCTTGACGCCAATTCAGGACGAATCAGCTTGAGAGCAACCGGCCGATCAAGTTCGCGATCTTGGGCCTTGTAAACTGCTCCCATGCCCCCTTCACCGAGAAGCTGAAGAATTTCGTAGCGATTGCCTAGAACATCGCCGGACTCAAGCAGTGGCGTGGGGACCTGAAGCCGCGAAGGCTGCCGTCGCACCGAGGGAGGCTGTTTCAGTCGGGGAATCGCGTCGACTATAGTGCCATCGACATCAACAAAAGTTGCGTCGGGATCTGGAGAATTTATCGCGTCGGAAATCGCGTGAGGAAAGTCGACGAGCGTCGGACTATCGGAATCTAGCGGAGGAAAAGGCGAACTGCCACTCCCGCTGGAAACACCAATCCCGGCTTGATCTTTGGCGTCTCCCCGAACCGGCTCGCCCGGCTTTTTCGGTTGTTCCATGTGTCGCCTGGAGGAGAACGGCTCCCAATCGCCCCAACACCGCTCTTGACTGATGACGAGTATATAACGAGGGGGATTCTCGGATGGCCGACGCTGTTAGCCAGGCGGCATACCAATCTTGGCGACCAACTTTGGCCACGTTTGGCCGTTGACGCCTTGTTACGCCCGATCCTACTGTCTCCGAATGATGAAAAGCGAATATCTCACCGAATATGACGCCATCGCCAAAACCGTGCAGATGTACATCGACGGAAGCAAACAAGGCAAAAGCGACCTGATGCGTCCCGCCTTCCACCCGAACGCCTCGTTCTTTGGATACGCCGGAGAACAACTTGCCATCGGAACGCAGTTTCTCTTCGACTGGATCGACAAGAACGGTCCGGCCCCCAAGATCGAGCCTCGTGTGGTCAGCGTGGACATCCTGAATTCCATTGCCGTCGTTCGTCTGGAAGTGGCAGGCTGGTCGGGTCACTTGGCTGGATCGGATGTCCGCATGTCCGACTTGTTTACCCTCATCAAAGTGGCCGGTGGGTGGCAGATTATTCAGAAGGCGTTCCACTGGCATTCCGAGTCCGCAAACTAGTAGTGGGCCTTTGATATAGTCTTCCGCGGGGGTTGCCATGCACGAGCGAAACACCCCACAGAAAACGCTGGAGTCGTGGAAGCAGATCGCTGCCTACCTGGATCGCAGCGAGCGCACCGTGCGCCGTTGGGAGACAAGCGAAGGACTTCCGGTTCACCGCCGCGGTCACGAAAAACAGGATACTGTCTTCGCCTACAGGCATGAGATCGAGGCATGGAGCCGTTCGCGGACTACATGCTTAGCGTCCACTTCGGCGGATGAACTCATACCTACTCAGGCAATAGCATCCAGCAACGCTTATCTCGCTGAACATGATGCGATCACCCGCACCATGCATCGATACATCGAAGGTGCACGTGCCGGCGACGGCGAACTCATGCGCGATGCGTTTCATCCTTCCGCAACCATCTCCGGTTACTGCCAGGGCATCGAGTACAGTGGATCGATTGAGCACGTCTTCAAATGGGTTACGGAGAACGGTCCAGCGCCCAATATCAATCCCAGATTTGCACGCATCGAGATCATTGAGAGCATTGCCGTGGTCCATCTCGAGGTTCAACGCTGGTCGGGCAAACTGGCTGGAGCCAATGCCCGCGCTTCCGATGTGTTCACTCTGCTAAAAATGGACGGAGACTGGAAGATTACGCACAAGCTCTTCCACTGGCACGACCAAGAGGTTCCTTTACATCACTGATGTGGTCGATCCCTTGAGATTGAACCGTTGTCCATCGTTGGACAGCACCTTCCTGATTCGGACATCTTCATCCAGACCGTTTGTTATGTAGCGCTGCTAGCTCATTATTTTCAGCGTCTTAATTTACTGACGTTGGGGCGCAAACTTGCGATTGGCTAGTGCGTAAAGCTGAGGCTGACGACACTCAGCGATCCTTAGTCATCGGCAGGTGCCCATGCACGGAATTCTGCAGGATTTTCGATACGCTCTCCGACAGCTCCACAAAGACCCGGCCTTTGCTGCGGTCGCCATTCTGACCCTGGCTTTGGCAGTTGGAGCGAACACATCGATCTTTTCGGTGGGGCGGGCAGTTCTGCTGAACTCCCTGCCATATCGAGATGTACATCGACTGGTAATGATCTGGGGTAGTAATCCCTCGCGAGGCGAGAAACGGTTCCCCGTTTCAGTTGGAGGCGCAGTGAGCATTGCCCTCAAGTCGTAGCAAATAAGATTTCGCGTCAAGGCCACCCGCGAAGCCCGTCAGTTTCCCGGTCGACCCAATGACACGATGGCACGGTGCGATGATGGATAGTGGGTTTCTCCCGTTCGCCGCGCCTACGGCTCGCGTCGCTCTTGGATTGCCCATTTGTCTCGCGAGTTGCCCGTAGCTCCTGGTCTCACCAAACGGGATCTCGCGTAATGCCTGCCAGACATCCCTTTGAAACTTCGTGCCCCGCATGTCGAGCGCGATCGAAAACTCCTTTCGTTTCCCGGCAAAATACTCACCGAGTTGCCGCTCCGTCTCAACGAGAACGGGATGTTCGTCATTCTCGGCCAAATCGCCCAATCGAACCCGCCGAGGACTGTCACGCTCCCACAATATGGCCACCAAGCCTTTTTCGCCGGCAACCAGCTTCAGCTTTCCAATCGGTGATTCAATAATCTTGTAAGCGAGACGCACAGTTTTTGTCCTTCCTGCTTTGGTCGTTGTGACATCTGTGCACACCTCAGCGCCTGAACTCCTAGCCGAGGAATTTTCTTGGCGCACACTCAATAGGTGCTTCACTCCCGGCGAGGCTGGCCGATTTCGGACACGATCATTTAAATGATTTCAAGGTGAATATGCGTTCCGTCGCACCCATCATTCCGCGACTGACGTGTGATCGTGAATTATTTTCCAGCCGTCGGGGAACTTGCGGAACATCAGCGTGAAGAGACCATGCGGCGTTTTCCCGTCAGACATCGTGAGATGCCAGGCACCGCGCACAAACGCTGAGTCCGAACCTAACATCTCGATGCGCAATCCGGAGAATTCCAGCTTTCCCATCTCGTGGCCCGGGCTGTCGTAGGTTGCACGGTAGCGGTTGATGGTGGCCTGCCATCCGCTGGTCTGTTTGGCGCTGGAGAAAAATGTTAGGTCAGGTGAATTCCAGTAACCAGCCATGAACCCGTCAAGGTCGTGACGGTTCCACGCTTCTTGTTGGGTTCGCAGAACGCTTTCAACCGCGGACGACTCGTCGGGGGAAGCCTGCAATTTTGGGAGCCCGAAAAATGCGAGGAAAAACAGAAGACACAGAAAGCCGTTGCGCATGATTTCACCCTTACGCGCGATGGTAACGGGTTTACTCGACAAGGTCGAGGGTGTCGCTCGTATTCTCGAGGGGATCGATTCAGCGCTAAACACCGCAGCGCCTCTCGATTCAGCGCTTCAATGCGATTCTTCAGCTGCAGGAGCAGCATCAGGAGTATCCACTTTTTGCGCGACCACATGGGGAACCAGGGGCGACTGCTGAAAGTCGCCGGGATCCTTGCCGGCCATCGCTGGTGTCATAAAGTTGATCCAGATGGGAAGGGCCGCGTGCGCTCCAGTTTCTTTCGCGCCGAGCGATCTCTTTTCGTCGTAGCCAACCCAGACCCCACACGTCATCGTGGGTGAAAAACCTACAAACCAGGCGTCCGTGAAATCATTGGTCGTACCGGTCTTTCCAGCCACTGGGAATGGCAGCTTTGCAGCGGCAACTCCTGTGCCGTGCAGAACCACCTCGCGCAACATGGATGTCATGATGCGAGCGGTTCGCTCGCTGATGACATCTTTCACATCGGGAAAATCTTCTTCCAAAACGCGGTCTTCGTAGTCTGTCACTCGGGTGATGTACCGCGGCGTCACGCGGACCCCATCGTTTGGAAAGACACTGTACGCAGCGGTCTGCTCAAGTAACGTGATCTCAGCGGATCCAAGCGCGACCGGAAGGTAGGGCGGCAGTTTCGATGTAATCCCGAACCGCTCCGCGTAGTCGATCACATTTCGAATTCCGACTTTGTTCGCCAGCTTTAACGCTGGGATATTACGCGACTGCGCCAGCGCGCGCCGCAGGGTGATGATCCCTTCAAACTTTTCATCGTAGTTATGGGGAGTGTAGGCTCCGGATGGAGTCTCGAAACTGACCGGTTCATCTAAAATTGTGTCATCCGGAGTTGCCCCGCCATCGATTACGGCCGTGTACACATAAGGCTTGAACGATGAGCCTACCTGACGGAAAGCCTGCGTAGCTCGATCGAACTTGGAAGCATTGAAATCGCGCCCGCCGATGAGCGCTCGGATTCCGCCCGTGGCGTTGTCGATGGCCATCAGCGCACCTTGTCCACCGGAATCCTGCTCGAGGCTGACGCGAGCAGCGCCGTTGGCTCCCAGCGACAGAATCTTGACGTAACATACATCGCCAGTTTTGAGGATGCTGGCAAGCTTCTGCTGTGTCCACGCAACATCTGTTTGTCCGATCGCCGCGGTGTAATGCCCGAATTTGAGCGTTGCGATTCCCGTCCCGGCCGAAGTAACGAGTGCGTGCACGTAACCATTGACCTGAAGATCATCATCCCAATCGGGATTGAAATACTTTTCGAGAACAGCGCCCTCATCAACTACGTTTTCCAAGCGGCCTTTCCATCCGTGGCGTCGTTCATAAGCAGCCAAACCGTCCAGCACCGCCTGATTTGCTGCCTTCTGCAGGTCCACATCCAGGGACGTATACACCTTCAATCCGCCCTCATGGACCTGATCAGTGCCGTACTTCGCCTCCAGGTAGCGGCGAACTTCTTCGACGAAGTAAGGTGCAAGTGAGTTCGGATCGTGCGCCAAATGGAGGTCGAGGGGCGCTGAACGCGCGACGTCCGCTTGGGCCGCGGTGACCTTGCCATCCTCAAGCATCGCGTTGACGACGAGATTCCGCCGCTTCTGCGCACGATCAGCATGATTGATCGGCGAGTAGACGGTCGGGCCTTTCGGAAGCCCGGCCAGCAAGGCCGCCTCATCAAGCGTCAGATTCTTTGCAGGTTTGCTGAAATAAAACTCCGATGCAGATTCAAACCCGTAGACGCCATGCCCCAGAAAAATCTGGTTCGCATAGAGAGTGAATATCTGCGGCTTTGTGAAGCGTCGCTCGATCTGGATGGCCAGCATCGCTTCCTGGACCTTGCGCTGCCAGCGGCGATCCGGAGACAGGAAGAGGTTGCGGGCAAGCTGCATCGTCAGCGTAGACGCGCCTTGAACCTTGCCTCCCGACTCGATGTCGCGATACGCGGCTCCTACAATTCGGAAGAAATTGATCCCCGAGTGGCGATAGAAATCTTTATCTTCAATCGAGACCAGAGCGTCTCGCAGAACCGGCGGATAGTCTTCGTAGCTGGCTACAACCCGGCGCTGTAACGCGAAGGATCCGATGACGCGATTGTGATCGTCATAGAGCTGGGTGATTGAGCTAGGACGATAGGCTTCGAGCGCGTCCACTTGGGGAAGATCCGTGGTGTAAACCAACACCAGGCCGGCCGTCGCACCTACGAGCACGGAGATCAGAACCAGCAGGCCAAACAAAACGCGGCCGACAAGCCTGCGTCCACCGATTTCCACCGATGGAAGATCTTCGTAGAGAGATTTCATGGAGAGTAAAACTCAGGATAGCACCGGGAGCGCTGGGATGGCCGCCGTTACGCACTCCAAAGCTTTACCACTAAGGTCACGTGGTCTGAAAAAAATTGGCTCCGCCAGCGCTCAATCGCCGCCTTGGGAGGCAAGACTGGAAATCTTGCCGGAGCTCTTTGCAGAATCCTGCTCCGACACCTTGTTCAGGAAAATCGCGGATCCAGCATAGAGAAACGCTGCGAGGATCGTCAGCGACTTGAGTCCGAGCCACAGCGAAGATGATTCAAGCAGCCCGCCCAGCAGAGACCCGAACAGATTGGAGCCGAGGGCGCTTCCACGAAATCCGGCTCGCGCAAAACTGGAGATGAAGATAATGCCGGCAAAAAATACCGGACTGCAAAGGGCTAATGTGGAAACAATTGCACGCAGTGCCCAAGACTCAAAAAATAATTTCTGCATGGGAACGCCAAACATCACCGCCAGCGACAGGAACAAACCTGCATACGCCGCCGCCAATGGAATCCGCGGGATAACGCTGTAAACGAGATTGGCTGCGACGATCAGGCACAGCAGCGCCGAAACGACCACGGCATTCACAACCCAAGTGGTTCCGAACAAAAGTGCCATCTTGCTGACGATCTGGGCTTCGAGCAACATGAAACCTGCGCCTAAGAACATGAAGTGCAGATCGATGCGACCGCCTTCCCCACTGGTTTGGCGAAGAAACCATCCAAAGATGATCAGAACGGCAACGGAAACGAGAATTACGCTGATCGGCAATCCCGGTTCGTGCTGGTAGAAATAGGGCCAGTCATCCGTGGTCAGGCTCGCGGTTTGCATCGGCATATTGCCGTGCGACGCAAGGTACGGTCCGAGAGCCGGATCGGCAGCAGCCTTGGCAAGTCGCTCGGCCGAACCAGCGACGAAGAAACGCCCTGAGCTGTCATAGCCCCCAATATCTGTTTGAAATTGAACTGGAGTTTGACCGAATGCCTCCTGCATCAGCTTTTGCAGCCGAAAGGCGATCCAGGGATTATCGACCTGAAACTTGACGATGAATAATCCATCGGGCTTCAGCAACTGCCTTGCGCGCTGAAACGCCTCTCGCGTGTAGACATAGTTGTCGATACGAATATTAGTGAAATGGGACGCCGTCGTATGCGAGTCGAGAAGCGAGAAAACGATGATGTCGAACTGGTCGTGGCTGTTTTCGATGTAACTGCGGGCGTCGTTCAGCGCTACATGTACACGCGGGTTCTGGTACGGATGCTCGAAGTGCAGCTCTTTGCCTAGCCTGAGGATGAGGGGATCAATTTCGACGGCCTGAACTCGTCCGGCACCGTTCCGAAGCGCCGCGGCCACGTCGTTACCCATGCCTGACCCCAGCACGAGCACTGAAGGGGGAGCCGGATAAAAGCGGTATGGCATATTGTACGAATTCCACTCCACGGGATGACGGCGAAACACGTCAGGATGCGACTGAACAAATTCCGGGGAGAGATTCACAATCGTCTGATACAGAGAGTCGTTCGTTGTTAGAGCGTAGGCATCGAGCTGTCCGTTGTTGAGGATCGGTCTTATGGTCAGCTTCTGATAGGGCGACCAGTACGTGGTTGCGTTGCGGTGATCAGGAATCGCAAGCAGGGCTATACAAACCAGGAAGACGACGGCGAGTATGTTTCGCCCGACAGCGTTTTTCCAAAACACCACGAGTGAAAGGATGGCAACGACCAGTAGCCAGACCCATGGAGGCTGGTGGAGAAACGATAGCAACGTGAAGGCGGCAATTCCCGCGAGACTGGCCAGGACATTCACGCTATAAGCCACCACGCCCCTTGGAGCGTTCTCCAGATACCAACCCACAAGCTGGCCGAAGGGGATAAATGCCGTTGCGATCAATGCAAACAGAGGGACAACGAACGCCATAGCGAGGAGCATGCCGGTCCAGCTAGTCGGCAGCGCAGGAACTCCCCAGACATGGACTTCGACACTCGCACCCAACATGTGTGGCAAGTCCGCGAGACTGCGGCGCAGCGGTGAGATCGGGGCTTTCAGGATAACGGTCAGCAGAAGCAGCGGCGTTATCAGCGCCATGAGCTGGATTCGTCGCCGGCAAAGATAACAGCCAAGGCCAAATCCCAAAAAGCAAGCAACGAGAACGAAGTTCTTGAAGTAGGCGAAGATGCGGATTTCAGATGAGACCCAACGGATCATCAACATCTCAATGAATAGGCTCAAAACGCTGATGAGGATCAACTGGCCATAGTTAAATCCGCCAAGCTGCTCAATCTGAAATTCCAGCCGTCCTGGAGCCGCTGCTGAAGTCTTCAACCGGCGAAAAATTCGATATACAACTAGGACCGCTAGACCTGAGATCAGGAGTAGAAACGAAACTGAGCTGAACGACTGGGTATTTGGCTCCATGCGTTGAGGCGCTTTCGAAAGGCTCCGATGTTGGGATGTTTACAGGGGTACGATATCAGAACCTTGCAAAAGGAGATCGCACGCGTGGCCTACTCCGGATCGATCTATCCAGAATACTTCGAGATGATTGGCGCAAAACAAAAGGACGGCATTGATGCCGTCCTTTGCTGTCTTGAATCAGGAAAACGTTAGCCCTTGCGGCTCTTCAGCACTTCCACCGCTTTGTTGAGCTGATCATCCACCGTGTTTTTCGGTTTGGCGTCTTCCTGGGGAGTCGATGGCGCTTCCTCTTCCTCGGGAACGACGGCGTCATCCGCAACATCGGCAATCACGACGTTTGGTGTGATGGCAGTGTCCTGGATGGCCTTGCCGCTCGGCGAGTAATACTTAGCGACCGACAGAATCAGCGCGCCACCGTCGGGAAGATCAAGCGTCTTCTGGACCGAGCCATCTCCGAACGTCTTGTCCCCTACGACATCTCCGCGGGCGTTTTCGAGAACGGCAGCAGCAACAATCTCCGCAGCTCCGGAAGTGCCGCGATTTACCAGCACGGCCAGTGGCAAGAGCCGTAATCGCCTTCGCAGAATCAGCGTTGAATGCTTCGCGCGGGTATTTTTGACCTTGCAGATAGGTGATCGTACCGTGATTCAGGAAGAGATTCGCAGCGGCGATACCTTCAGTCTGATCGCCCTCGGCGCAGTTTCGCAGATCAAGCAGAATTTTCTTTGCGCCTGATTTCTCAAGAGACTTCACCTTCGTCGCGACTTCCTGCACTTTGCCTTTCGTCAGGGCCTCAACTTTCACATAGCCAATGCCATCGTCCATCATCTTCTCGGTCACCGGAGGAAGATTGACGACATCGCGTGTAATCACGACCTTTTGCGGCTCGGCTTTGCGCGCTCGAACGACCTGCACACTCAGGGTAGAGCCTGGCGTGCCTGCGAGAAGACTCCGGATCTCAGGCAACGACATCTCGCGCGTGCTCAGCCCTTCGATCGCTTCGAAAATGTCCGTGGCCTCGATCCCTGCTTTTTCTGCGGGAGATCCAGGCAAGACAGCAACAACGGCGGCGTACCCGAAACGCTTCGAAACTACTGCGCCGATTCCCGCCTTACCTTCCGCCTTGTGAGACTTGAAGGCCTTGTAAGCTTCGGCGGATAAATAACTCGAATTCGAATCCAGCGATTCGAGAAGGCCGTGAAGCGCGCCGTCAGTCACCTTGGGAATGTTGGGCTCTTCGACGTATTCGCTGCGCACGCGCGAGAGCACTTCGCTATACACCTGCAGCTGACGGTAGGAACCGTCATTCGATGAGGCATGAACGCCGCCCATCGATCCCACAACTACGAACAGGAGTACGGCAAAAGATGTGACTAAAATCGCTGCTTTGGTTTTCATGGACATTCGGTTGTGAACTCTGTGGAAGGATACTGTCAAACTCGTTCCATTATATCTCTAGATGCGAGGTACGCCCCCTCGGCTGCTCGATTTGTGTCCCTTCGGTAACAAGAGTCGCTCAGCCTGCCGGGCGAAATAAAAGCGCGGATCGACAACAATCGACAGCAACATAACAAACGACTTAGGTTCTATGCGGTCGGTTTGAAGTGGATGGTCAGGAGGGTCTGCACAGAAGCTGCACGGCCGTTCATGAGATACGGCTTGAACTTCCATACCTTTACGCCGTCAATCGCCGCTCGAGCGAAGGCCAGCGAGCCTTGCAGGAATTTCGCGTCCTGCACCGAGCCGTCGCGCCCAATCAAGACTTGCAGGATAACTGTCCCAGTCTGGCCCTTTGCACTATCTGGATAGCTTAACGGTGCCTGTTCCAGCAGCAGCGCACGCTCAACTCCTTCTCCTACGACAACGGGCTCGATGGAAGGCAGGGCTGCTTCCACCGGCTTGTTTCCGCTGGCTTCAGGAGTAGTCGACGCCATCTGGGATTTCAGGCTCGATGGAATATTGCCGGGAGCCGAAATCTGGGTGTGCTGAACTTTCGGCATCGGGGTCGGTGTCACTGGCACGGGCGCCGGCGCCGTCGCAGGATGTGGCTGGATAGAGGCCGGGGGTGCGTCGGCCGGAGTGACCGAACTTTGAGGCGGCACCGGGTTGGAAATGGTCGCGGTCGGCGGAGCCTGCGTCTCGACGACCTGATTTCCCGCATCTTTTGGTGGATCAAATGGGTCGTTGTTAGTCTCAGGCTGCGCGGAAGCCTGTCCCGGGTTGGCGCCGTCGGTCGTGGGCTTTTTGGCAGTCGGATCGATCACGGGTACGACTCGAATTTGGGACGGGTCGGTCGTCGCGTCGGGGATGGTCTCCGCCACCGGCAACTTGTATTCGTCGCCGGCTCGAGCAAAGTTCTCATGAGAAGGCGGGGCCAAGGCCGGGGTTTGCGGCTGAGGGTTGAGCCACACGTGCAGGCCTTTCTGGCCGCGGAGCCAGAGGGTTCGCATGTTCGAATGCCACGGAGCCTGTGGAGCGGCCGTTATCGCCAGTGCGGCGAGCACCAGAGCTCCGATGATCGGCCCTTTTCCGAGTCGAACACGACGCTGCCTCGGCTCTTCGGCTACCTGCCCGTCGCCGTCGATGTAGGCGAATAGTTCCGCTTCTTTCTTCTGTTCCTGGACACTTGAAGATTGCGACTTCAATTGTGCCGAAAGGGTATTTCCGGAGGTTCGGCTTCTCAGCAGGAGCCGAAGCAGCCTGCTCCCAGCCCAGGAGTTCCGGCTTCGCGCTTGACGGAGCCGAAGCAGGCGCCGGCGCAGCGGCGTGAGCTGCCGGACCCGGTCGAGCGATACCCCGGGCCTTCATATACCACTCCAGGCCACGCGGTTCATCCCCTGGCTGAAGAGGCGCGATCGCGGAATTCTTCGACGTGACTGAAGCCGCGACCGGTTCCAGGTCTTTCAGCGGATCGACCGGCTCGGGAGCTGGCTGATGATGCGCACCTGAGACGTCAGCGTCTGTTTCGAAGGATCCGCCCGGCGTCATGGAACCGGAGTGCAAAAACTCTCCCGCGCGCAGAGTTCGTTCCTTGCCCTTGTCCATGCTCGCTGGGATTGTGGATTTCGAACCTGCGCTTGCCGCCGCGACCGAAGACTTGCTCGCCGCGGGCGCAGACGCGTCACGCTTGGAACGAAGCAGATCACGCGCCGTCCTGAGGGTATCTCTTGCCTGACTGGCGACGATCGGCCTTCGCAACACGGAGTTCGCCCCGGCTTGCAGAGCCTTCGGGAAACTCGGGTCGTCGCTGACAATGGCCAGAGTGACCGGCCGTTCAGAAGCCTTTCGTTCTCGAGCTGCGGACAGCAACAGAGAAGCCTCGGGCTGCTTATCCCAGTCGACGATGACGATCTGAAATACAGAATTTGCGATCTTGTCGACCGCCGTAACTGCTTCAGAGCAAGACTCCGCTTCGATGTCGAGACCAGTCAGTATCTGGCCGATCGAATCGATAGTTCCCTGATCTGAGCTGAACAGAAAACAGCGAAGCCCCATGTTTCCAGACTAGGAGGAGCGAGTAACCGCGGCAAGATTACCGAGGTGGACCCCAATCCCATGGCCGTGCGAACTGAAGTCCATGTACCATCGCGCAACCCTACGTTAGAATGCTCGGTCATTCTGAACATCGCGACACCGTCTGCTCCTGAGATTTCTCTTGAGTCGCCAACATGCCCTTGCAGGAACACAACTTCTGGCTCACCACTACGGAATTTCCAGCGGCTAGGGCAGATGAGCCGCTTCCCGACACCGTGGATGTCGCCGTCATCGGAGCGGGCTTCACCGGCCTTTCGGCCTCACGGACTCTTGCCAAGCGTGGAGCCCGAGTCGCCGTGTTAGAGAGCGAAACTATCGGGTGGGGAGCGAGTTGCCGCAATGGCGGCATGGTTCTCACTGGCATGAAGTTAGGCGTAAACAAGCTGATTGCGATGTACGGTCGCGAACTCACGCGAAGGATGTACTCCGCGGCGCTCGACTCTCTCGACTGTGTGGAAAAGATCGTGAGTGAAGAAGCTATCGACTGTGACTTCTCCCGCTGCGGGCATCTCGAGGTCGCGTGCAAGCAAAAACACTTCGACGACTACCAACGACAGGCGGAAATTATCGAAGTGGAGTTTAACCATCAGCTGCGAGTAGTGCAGAAAGGTGAGTTAGCTCACGAGATCGGCTCAAGCATTTACTTCGGGGGCATGGTGGATGAGACCAGCGCCGGCTGCAATCCGGCACGTTACGTATCCGGACTCGCGCGCGCTGCGATAAAGGCAGGAGCGGTCGTCTTCGAGCACACTCGGGTCGAGACGATCGAGCGGGAGTCGCGCCAGGGAGAGATGGGATGGAAGCTCACCACAGGGCGCGGCTCACTTTGGGCTCATGACGTCTTTGTGGGAACGAGTGGCTACACGGGGGCTGCGACCCCTTCCTTGCAAAAGAAGATTATTCCCATCGGTTCTTTCATCATCACGACGGAAGTCTTGCCGCCGGCGCTCGCCCGCGAACTGAGCCCGCGCAACCGGATGATCTACGACTCGAAGAACTATCTGTATTACTACCGACTGACTCCGGACGGGCGCATGTTGTTCGGCGGCCGCGCTGCATTCTTTCCCGAGAACGACCAGACGGTTCGGCAGAGTGCGGATATTCTTCGCAAAGGCATGGTGGGCGTCTATCCACAACTGGCCGATGCAACGATCGAATACGTTTGGGGAGGGACACTCGACTTCACCTTCGACATCATGCCGCACGCCGGGCAGATGGATGGCATTTACTACGCCGTCGGATACGCTGGCCATGGCGTTGC
Organism: uncultured Acidobacteriota bacterium; assembly: GCA_963820895.1. Lineage (GTDB taxonomy): Bacteria > Acidobacteriota > Terriglobia > Terriglobales > Acidobacteriaceae > Sulfotelmatobacter. Next base: position 1,398,378 of record CAWGBW010000002.1, on the reverse strand, counting down.
TATGGCCACCTATCAAGGCCAGAAGATCGCGGAATTAATGGCGGGAGACGCTCCGGATAATCCGTTCGTCGGAATCCCGTTTCCGGGTGCCCCGCTCGGACTTTACAACGGAAAGCCCTGGTTCTTGCCCTTCGCGGGAGCCTGGTACAAAATCTTGGATTGGGTGAGCTAGCGAGGACCCTTGAAGGCCGGCAAAGAAGCGTTCAAACCCACCGATCACATCGACGTGTGCTGGTTCAATCTCGGTGGGTCTTTCCACGGAAGAGTCGAACGACCACGTAAGTTGCCGGCCCGATCAACAAAGCGATGACACCGCCAACCGTGGCGAACCGGTCGGCTCCCAGGAGTGCTACCAACGCCATCAACACCGGTGCGCCGACGACATAGAGCAATCCCATTCGGCCGCCGGGGACTCTAAAAGATCGCTTTAACTCCGGCCTGCTGTTGCGCAATTTCCACGCTGACAGTACCGTCAGCGCTGTCGTGGCCGAGCGCAACCAAATGTACACCGAAATCAATTGCCCTAAGCTCTGCCATGCCAGCAGGGCATAGATAACCGCTGACACGACGATCGCCAGCCATGGTGTGCCATAGCTTCGGTGCTTGCGAGTCAAGCGATTTGGAAGGTAGCCATCCTCGGCCATCGCAAATGGCATACGAGTCGTCGTAAGAATCGTGCTATTCAGTAGCGCCACATTTCCGACCATGGCGGCCAGAGTCATCCAAGTGCCCAGCCATGGACCGCCGACCATCCGGCCGGCATCCGAAAAAAAGCCTGTATGCCACTTTTCCCAGTTGCCGGCTGAGGCAAGCCCAGCAAATGTGGGCAAGAAGTAGGCTGCGATTGAGAGCGGCACGACCACGGCGAGAGCTCGCGGATAGGCCTTCTGCGGATTTTCGACCTCTTCCGCCACCGTCGAAAGCTGTTCATATCCTGAGTAAAGCCACAAACCGAGGGCCAACCCGACACCAAACACTTTGAAGGTCGGCTGATGCGGAACAATCCAAGGATGAAACGGATTCTGATGCCAGCGCGTAAGCGCGATCGCAATCATGACAATCACGGGAACAAAGATGAAGATCTCAAGCACGGTGGCGACCTGGCCGACCATCTCGATGCCGCGCACATTGATCCAGGTGAGAAGGGCGATCAGCGTTACCGAGACCAAGTAGTGCTCCCACCACGTCATGCGCGGGTAATAGTAGGTAAGGTAGTCGACGAACAGGACAGCATAGGCACCCCCCAGCAAAAATGAAGCAGACCAATTCCACCACCCTGCGAGAAATCCCCAGAAATCGCCGAAGGCAGCACGCGTCCAGCGGTAAAAACCGCCTTCAACCGGCAACGCTGTCGTGAGTTCCGCGGAAACCAGCGAGACCGGAATGCACCAGAAAAATGGAAGGACCAGGAGATAGATCAGGGTTACGCCTGGCCCCGAGGTCGTGACCATATCTTCGAGGCCGAACGGGCCACCCGTTGTATACGAGAACATCACGAAGACGAGATAGAAAAGTCCCGCCTTCCGCAGCGTGGAGGCTTTGGGATTCGTACTCAACGTCGTCGAGACGACTGGATCACCCTCTGATCCTCGCCGACATTCCGGGATGTTGGAAAGTGCCCGAGTGAGCTACTCTGCACGAACGCTACGCGGCCAGCGTGCCGCTGATGGCGCCTTCCAGCTCGAGAAGCTTTTGCTTGATGTCCAAGCCACCGCCGTAGCCGCAAAGCGCTCCATCGGAGGCGATCACACGGTGACAAGGGACCACAATCGCGACCGGGTTGCGGTTGTTTGCCATGCCCACGGCGCGAAATCCCTGAGGCCGGTTGACGGCTCGTGCGATATCTCCATAGCTTCGCGTCTCTCCAAAGGGTATTGCCAGCAACGCCCGCCAGCATTCGAGTTGGAAATCGGTTCCGCGAAGATCCAGTGGGAAGCTGAACTTCCGCCTCGCGCCGCCAAAATATTCGCTCAGTTCGCGAATGTACAAGTCAATTTCCAGGGGAGACTCCTCAAAGCGGAACCGGCTGGTCTCTTTGCTCGCCCTCGCCGTGTCCACCCGGATCGTTTGATTGCCCATGACATGCTTATCGAACTCCAGTGCAACCAGTCCGCTGGAAGACGCCGCCAGGAATAGCGGCCCCACTGGAGAGTTAAACTTCGTGGAATGAAGGGTTTCCATAGACATTGCGGCTCCGTGACCAGTTTGGTAACGATACCATGATGTCGCTTTCCCGATTCCCCGTTCGCCAACTTAGTTGACAGATTCGGACCTTTACCCCACAGTAGGGGGCGCACTCTGCTTGGGACGATAAGAATTGAAAAAGGCCCTCCTCATCCTTGTCGCGGTCGTGCTTACACCTGTGCTTGTCGTGACCCTGGTTTTAGCCGCAGGAGACTGGCGCACCGTCGGTCAAACCGGGAACGGCGACAAGGTCTCAATCAGTTCCATCCGCATTCTGAAGAACAACCAACGTACGGCACTGGTTCGTGTGGAATACAAAGAACCAGCGCAGCTTCCGCAAGGTGGACCGTTTGTCGAGATGCGAGCCCGCGTCAGATTCAATTGCGGAAACGGCGATGTGTCTCCCTCGACCCAGTGGTTCTACTCTCGCGACCGCAGCGGACGCTTTGTAGTCAGCAAAAAAGCGACGCATGATGACCAGTTCGGCAAGTCTCCGGAAGGCGGATTCGCAGATCTGATCAGCAAGAGCGTTTGCAGCCAAAGTAAATAACAACATTGCTCTGGTTCTTTTGTTCGGAGAGTTTTTCACAGCTCCCGACACCTCCGTAACCTCAGAACCACTTCCGCACGGCATCGTTTCCGCTTATTCTGAGTGTGGCGTTGATTGGTCTCTTAAACTCCGTCTCTCCCTATGGATTCACTTCGACTTTATGGCCTGGTGATCAGCGGCGGAGCCGCCCTGATCGGAGCCTATTACCTTTTGCGCCGGAAACCAAAGACGGCTGAGGAACTCGAGCGCGAGCGCCGGTCCTGGCTGGAAGGATCAGGGCGCATCACTGACGGAACCGTCATTGACGTTCAGGAACTGGCCGCCGCCAACAACCACCACGCGGCAACCATGCTCATCTACAAATATGATGTCGCCGGCGTGTCTTACGAGTGCTCGCAGGATGTGACGTATCTGCGGCAGTGGATCAATCTGCACTCCTGCCGCCTCGGACTTCACACCTCGGTGAAATACGATCCGCAAAACCCCGGCAACTCATTGGTGGTTTCAGAAAACTGGATGGGCCTGAGGCAGTAGTCTTCGCTCGACTTCAATGAGTGGAATTTCCACGAATACCAAAACAGTCCGGGGCGTCATCGGTGGGCGTTTGCCTCATGATCTATTCCCAGCTGAGCCGCATAGAACTGTTGTGCTTATCGAAGGTCAGCTGCGCGGACTTCGTGTCACCCTCAACAAACTCCGCGGATACCGTTTTCGAGAGATCGACGGTTTGATCCGTGGATAGCGCCCGGAATCGCAAAACATGCTTCCCGGCGGGAATCTTTAAACTCTCTGAATCGACCCCTCGAATGCCGTTGAATACCACCAGCTTTTTCTGCGCTCCGCCATGCAATGGCCGTTTTAGGACCAGTTTGTCGTCAACCCACACGAACAGGGTCGCGTCCTTGAATTGATGCTGAACCGCGAGATCAAGGGTGGAAGTAGCGGTTACAGCCTTCGTGCGAGTCGGCTTTATAGCAACTTTCTTTTGAGCCTCGCCAGAACCCAAAACCGATTGAGGCGCTGTTGCCTGCGCCGGTTCCTTGGTTACGCCGGGGAAATCCGACTCTGTCATACGTGGCGCACTGATTTCGGGATCTGCAGAGTTCACAGCAGTTTTAGACGCGGACACCAACATCTTCGACTGCGTTCCAACAATTACCAGCAAGACGATGGTCGCCGCTCCCAGGACGAGATCGCGCACCGGTGCTTTGAAAAGGATGTGGTTCACTACCCTCTCGGCCTGCTCGACAGCTTTTTCAGGTGAAGCCGTCGCTATTCCCGTGGCCGCACCCTGCGCGAATCCAGATCGCGTGCCCGTAGCGGTGGCTGCCTGCAGCGACGTCGTTGTGGAGCGCTGCTTCGATGTCTGTTGAAGGTGCCGAAGATCGTCGGCAAATTCGGAACCCCGTTGGTACCTCTGGTCGGGATCTTTCGCCATGGCCCGCGAAATTACAACATCCAGTTTCGGCGGAAGCGCCATATCCAAGGCGCTGGCGGCGATAGGCTCGCGATTGGCTACCTTAAAGCAGACCGTCGTAGCACTGTTTCCATGAAACGGAGAATGGCCCGTAACCATCGCGTACAAAATTACGCCGAGCGAGAAAAGATCCGAACGTCCGTCGGCGCCTTCTCCGCTGAGTTGTTCTGGGGCCATATACGCGGGCGTGCCAAGCACGCGCCCAGGAATCGTGAAATGAGCGAGATTTAGCTTCGCGATGCCGAAATCGGCGATCTTTGCGTGTCCGTCTTGGGTGATCAGTACGTTGGCAGGCTTGACGTCGCGATGAATCACGCCTTGCGCATGCGCGTAGTCGAGGGCGTCTGCGATTTCCACCGCGATCTGGAGCGCCGTTTCCAGAGGCAGTTTGTTCTTGCGCTCCAGCATGCGATGCAGCGATTCGCCTTGGACATACTCCAAGACGATATAAGGATCGAGATTTTCAGGATCTTCGCCGACGTCGAACACGCCGACAATTCCGGAATGGTGGAGACGTCCTGCAGCTTGGGCCTCATTCATGAAGCGCAGCCGGAACTCTTTTTCTTCCTCTGGTTGCTGGCCCCACAGGGAAACGGTTTTCACCGCGACCAGACGATCAATCTGCGGGTCGCGGGCCTTGTAGACAACACCCATGGCCCCGCGGCCGAGTTCGCCGACGATCTCATATCTGCCGAACCGCTTTGCGTCACTGTTCTCCATGATCCTCGAGTCGCGGGCACTCGATCGCCACGCATGAATGGGGGAGGGGGGTTATTGATATGTTATCCGGGTCGCTGTCGGATTCAGACCGCTTGTTTGTTCGATCCGATTACCGCAGTAACGGAGCAGCGTTACCGTCTCGCGGATGTTCCATGGGCCTTCAAATACGCCCGGGCATTGTATTTCTCCCAGGAGAGGCTGGGGTTGGCATCAGAGCTAAATCGTAAACGGAGTTGATCGAGGTCTAGCTGCCAGTCGTCAAGCCGTAGCTATTGGCGACGGTAATGCGGAGGTATTTGTAGGGATTCACAGGAGTGTCGTTGATCCGAACTTCGTAGTGGAGATGCGGTCCGGTGGAACGGCCGCTGGCGCCGACAAATCCGATCAGATCGCCGCGGTGGACATGCTGCCCAGCCGTCACCGCGAATCCAGAAAGGTGCCCGTAGCGGGTGCTGATACCGTTTCCGTGGCTGATCATAATCGCCTTGCCGTATCCGCCCATGCTGTCGGTGAAAGTCACGACGCCATCGGCGGGAGCGATAATCTTCGCTCCATAGTTGCTGCCAATATCAACACCGCTATGGAACGCGCCCTCACCGTTGAATGGATCGATGCGCTCTCCGAAACTGCCGGTAACCTGGCCCTCAACCGGCCAAAGGTTGGGGGCGGAGTTCGCCTTGGCCCAATCGGCGGTCGTGGCATTGCGAGTCAGGCCCATGGTCAAACCAACCATGGTCGCGCCAGACAGAGCTGAAGTCCGCAGAGCATGAAGCTGGTCGATCGAAGAGCTGACGTCCGCATCTTCGATCTGCTCTGAAGTAGCCGTTACGAGTGTCGGCTCCGATTTCAAGCCGTAAAGGGCGGAAACCTCGCCTGCAATCGAGCCCAGAGACGCTACCTGCACATCGCGCTCTTTCGCGACCTTTTCGAGCCGCGAGTAGTTGACTTTGAGCTGATCTTTTTCCGTGCGCAGCTGGTTGAACTGGGAAACCTTCAGAAGCATCCGCGTATAAGAGCTTGCGATCCCGGTGAGGCTAAGAAATCCGATGGCGGCGCCCACAACGAAAACGTACAGGTAATGCACGGGGATGGAAATCTTGCGAAGCTGCCCGTCGTCGCCGCGGGCCACGAAAAGGATGTAGAAGCGCTTCTGCAAATCCTCGTCCTCGAGTTCGTTGAGCACAAAGTCCGGAATTTCGGGCACGACTGCTTAGTTGCGAAAAGCCCGTTCGGACTATTGATTTTTTTGAGGGAATGCGATTCCAATCTTGGGAAAGGAAACTCGTCTCGCACGCCCGCGCCAACCAGAACTGCGACCGAGATTAAAACCTTCTACTTCTCTGCAATGCCAACCAATTGCAGTACTTAGCTCGGCCAAAGGTTGTAAATGACTGGTTAACGGTAACAAACTGGGTTCCCCCTGTCAACGACGCGAAGGGGAGACAGGCGGTTACGGAAGGCGGGTAACAGGCAACGGCCTTACAGGAAATTACCGAGCGGTATAGTAATGCCACATGCCCCTGCCCGAACGATCTTTGATTGCTCAAATCCGTCGGATGGCGGCGCTGGGAGGGCCCCCGCGTTGGCAGGCCGGACACGGCCTTCCAAGCGTTGTTGCGGGCATCGGAGACGATTGCTCAGTCCTTCGGTTTCGGCCAAGCGACGACATCCTCGTAACCACCGATTTCTGTATTGAGGGAGTTCACTTCCGCCGGGATTGGCAGTCTGCTGAAGTTGTCGGCCACCGCTGCCTCACCCGTGGTCTCAGTGATATAGCGGCCATGGGAGGCCAGCCGGTTGCAGTTTTTCTTTCGCTGGCGGTGCCCCGCACTGTCTCGCAAGCGTGGGTACGCGCATTTTTCAAGGGCCTGCTGCAGCTCGCAAAGAAACACGAAGCGCCCCTGGCAGGTGGCGATACGGCAGAGTCATCCTCAGGGATAATCGCCGACATCATCGTTGTTGGCGCTGTTCCTAAAGGAAAAGCGCTCATGCGGTCTGGCGCAAAGCCTGGGGACCGGATCTTCGTCAGCGGAGAATTGGGCGGATCTGCTGCAGCGATCGCCGAGATGATGCGCCACCCGCGGAAGAGATTAAGTCCCGTCCAATATCGCCGGCATTTTTCCCCGCAAGCCCGGATCGAAATCGGACGAACTCTCCTCGAAAAGAAGATCGCCTCCGCGTTGATCGACACCAGCGACGGACTTTCGGTCGACCTGGCGCACCTCTGTGAAGAAAGCGGCGTGGGAGCCCAACTCGAAGCAGGTCTCATTCCGCGCGCCCGCGTAGGTAAGCCACTGCGCGACGTCACGCTCGATCTGGCTTTGCATGGCGGAGAGGATTACGAGCTGCTCTTCACAGTCCCTCGCAGCACAAGGGTTCCCTCCCGGATTGACGGGATCCCGATCGTCGAAATCGGCGAGATCACGCGCTCCGGCAAAATCGTGGTCAGAGATTCTGACGGCGCGCTCAGCGCTCTTCGTCCGAGTGGATGGGAACATTTTCGACGCTAGATCCATCCTGGCTCTCGTTACTTCCGTTACCAGCACTGGTCTACCGAAGTGCGTGGAACGGGACTACATTAGTTTCATGTCGTTCCCTACAGCTCTCCTCTTTTGCGCGTTCAGTCTGACTTGCGCTCTGGCGGTTGCCGCCGATGCGAAGAAGCAGCCTCCGCTGCCACCGACGCACGCAAAGTCGCCGTCGCCCGCCGTCACCGACGAATACATCCACAAGCAATTCGGCGATAACTGCACACTTCTAGCCGGCCCGCGCCAATTTGTCGCGGACTTGGATGGGGATGGCATTGATGACTTGGTCATCGCCGCCAAATGCAAGAACCCGATGGCCGACAAGGATGAATACAGCTTCGTGGTCGCGGATCCGTACGATACGTTCTTGGGCTACAGCGACGTCAAGGTTACGTCGACTTTCGCTTCCGATGCGCCTGATCGTCGCGGTGTCAGCTTGTTGATCGTTCACGGAGGCGACACGGACGCGTGGCAGGCAGAGGCTCCGAAAGGCAAATTCCTGCTCATCAATCTTCCATTCAAGACGCTGACTGTGAAGCGCCTGACCATGAAGAAGAAAACCATGCTGGGCGTTTACATGGAAGAAGCCGGCGAGGGCGAAAACACCTCGTCTGTTCTCTACTGGGACGGGAAGAAATACAAATACCAACTGCTCGGCTCGACACTCGAGTAAATAGAGATCGTCGCCACCTACTTGCTCTGTGTAGCCAGCCAAAACGGCTGCCTAGCGGGCACAAATTCCACAGGAACCGACTTAAGAAATCCCTTCAGCCACCGCGAACACTCATCCATGCCCGGCTGTTCGCTGGGAATGTGACCGATCACGATCAGTGCCTTCTTGCGACCTTCCGTCACTGCGTCCGCGGCGTATTCGACCGTCTCCCATTCCCGAGTCTCACCCACGAGTAATACTTGCACGTCGTCTCGTTCGAGGGCATGCGTTTCTCGTTCGAAGCCCGCCGCTCCTGGACTGAGGCCGACCTTGGTCACCTTTAGGTTGGGATCACCGACCACTCGCACGACTGGGGAGTCCAGCCTCTTCGCTACGTCCTGGGCGAGACGCCTGAGCGTCGTCTCCGGCATCACAAACAAATATTGATCGTCGGGCGTCTGGAACTTTTCCCATCCAAGGGTGCGGACGACTCCGGCTTCGATTCCATCCGGCTTGCGCATGTGCCAGTGATCGTGAAAACGCCAGACGACCATGCCATGCTTCTCGATAAACGCTCGCTTTTCAGCCCAGACGACATCGTTTTCCGGCAGGCCTTCCGGCGTATCCAAATGCGCATAAAACGTCGGCTCATGCGTAATGACGAAATTGAGTCCGTGGGACGAGGCTCGCTCGAGAACATCCATAGTCGCCATCATGGTCACGGCAATGCCGGTCACGGCGGTATCAGGATTACCAGCCTTAAAGGTGTCTACCGTCTCTTTTTGCCATTCCACCCCAACCTGGCCCTGGATCGCGGCCACGATGTCGCGAGCAGTGATTCGTTTCTCCTGAGCCTTACATGTCGCGATGCAGCCCAGCGCAATCGCACACAGGAACATCGCTCGATTGGTTCTCATGACGTTCTCTCGATCTTTCAGGAGCGTTTGTAATAGGGAAATTCTTGCGTGCCTGCTTTACTGACATTGGCTTCTGCAAAAGAGCTCACCCGATCGAGGCTTTCCTGCAACTGAGCGCCGTAGCGGTTGAGATCCTCGTCGCTGGCACCTTCGGGAATCGGCATGAGATTGCTCACCCGCACCAGCACGCGGGAGAAAGGTTTCGGGATCATCATCCGATCCCAGCTGCGCAAGATCCATGCTTTGTCGACGGCGGCATGGAATGCTGTCATCGCCGCCCCTGACGATCGTGCGAGTCCGGCCGGACCCGGCTTGACCTTACGCCTCGGCCCCCTGGGACCATCGAGTGTGAACGCGACGGTCCATCCATCTTCGAGAGCTCGGCGCAGGCCGAGTAGCGCGCGCACAGGATTACGGCTGCTCGATCCCTTCACGGCGACGAACCCAAATCGTCGGATGATGCGTCCCATGTATTCGCCATCGTAGCTGAAGCTGCTCATCACGCGGATTCCCATGTGGCGAAAAAGATAGGTCGAGGGAATCATGCACTCATGCCAGAAGGAGGCTACGAGTGGGCGCTCATCCAACGTTTTCTGCGCACCTTCTTCGTACGACACGCTGACGCGCAAGGTTGGGCCCAGCAGGCGGATAAACCAATATCCTGCCCAAACAATAAGGCTCAGTACGATGCGCTGGCGAAGAGACCAGCGCCGCGGGCCGGACACCGGTTCACGGGCACCCGTCTCCGGAATTGCTGTGGAGGGCACACCGTCATTGTAGCGGCAGGACGAAAATGCTCGGCTTAGGTTTTTACGGGGAGGATCAGTTCTCGAGATAAGAATCGATCCAGGTTTTCACCCGTAGGCGACGCTCGTCGTTGGCATCGAAGCGCACGCCCATCGATTTTGGATTATTCCAGCTGACAACGCCGCGCACGACCACGCGAGGCAAGGTCATCAACGCGAATGAGATTTCGACATTCGCCCCGATGGTGATGTCCTCGGGGCTCTTCATCGACATTCCACCGGTACTCATCTCGATGCTGGTCGCGCTGATGCGGCGGCCGTCTCCGATGATCGACACCTCGGTCATGACCGGAATTCGCACGTAGCGGCGAAATTCATGCAGCACGAGTAGCCGGGTCGCGCGTACGAGTTTCAGCATCGCGGGTCGCTCCAGCGGTTCGTGGAACATGGCGTTGATCCCGTACTTCGAAAATCGCATGGCTTCCTGCGCACTGCCACCCACGCCGTAGATGACGCATCGGCTGTTGGAGCGGGAGCTGCGGGCGGCCTCCATTAAGTCCTCGGCGCCATTCGCAAGACGCAGAACACACGCCTCAAATTTCTCCTTGTGAAGGCGCTCAACGGCGTGCGTGGACACAGGTACGGTTTCGATCCCGAATTGCCGGAAGCACTCCGACAGCAACGCAAGATGAGGCTCGCTAAAGCCGACCAATGCGGCGCGGGCTGCGGTTTTGCGGGTAATCGATATGGGGGCGAGCGTGGCGGCGAAAGCTTTATCCATAGTGAGGGAAGAGACTCAACTTTCGAAAACAATTGTGGAATAGGGTCAGGGGCGTGGCAACGACCCAAAGGACAACATCGGGCGTAGAGAAGGGTCATTACTGCGCGGGGCGAGCGCGAGAAAGTACATTACCCTGCAAGCCGCACGGGCAGAGGCATTTGTGGGATCAAGATTCCGATTGATGGCTCGCGGTTCCAGGAGTAACAGAGCGCTTTGGTACCAAGGGTTAGACGGCGGTGAGACTACTCGCTCCAGCGCCGGAAAAGGAGGGCGCCGTTTGTACCGCCGAAGCCGAACGAGTTCGACATTGCGTACTCAAGTTCGGCTCTGCGCGCGTGGTTCGGCACAAGATCCATCCCAGCGGTATCGGGCTCAGGATTTTCCAGGTTGATCGTCGGAGGCAAAATCTGATCGCGAAGCGCCAGCACAGTAATGCCGGCTTCCAAACCCCCAGCGCCGCCGAGAAGGTGGCCTGTCATCGACTTGGTGGAGCTCACTGCGACTTTGCGCTCCCCGAAGAAGTTACGGATTGCATGAGCCTCGAGCGTATCGCCAATCGGCGTCGACGTCCCATGAGCGTTAACGTAGGTGACAACGTCTGGCGTGACTCCGGCATCTCGCACTGCATTCCGCATCACGCGGAACCCGCCTTCATGCTCGGGCGCGGGCTGCGTCATGTGATAGGCATCGCCTGACATCCCGTATCCAGCAACCTCAGCAAGAATTTTCGCGTCGCGCTTTCGCGCATGCTCGAGCTCCTCGAGAATCAGAATGCCCGAACCTTCTCCGATTACGAATCCGTCTCGGCCTTGATCCCAAGGGCGGCTCGCTCTTTCGGGATCGTCATTGCGAGTTGAAAGAGCGCGCATGGCAGCAAATCCGCCAACCCCCATCGGGGTTATCGCGGCCTCGGCGCCACCAGCGATCATTACATCGGCATCGTTGTGCTGGATGATGCGAAAGGAATCTCCAATGGAGTGCGCACTTGTAGTGCATGCTGTCGCTGTGGCTTCGTTCGGGCCCTTGGCGCCGAAGCGCATGGAGACCTGCCCGGCAGCAAGATTGATGATCGCAGCGGGAATGAAGAACGGGGAGATCTTCCGTGGGCCGCCCGCGAGCAGCGCGTTGTGTTCGCGCTCGATGATGTCAAATCCTCCGATCCCAGACCCAATATGGACGCCGACTCGCTCCTCGTTTTCTGGGGTGATCTTCAGACCCGACATCTTCATGGCTTCATCCGAGGCGGCGATCGCCAAGTGAATGAAGCGCGCCATCTTCTTCAGTTCTTTCTTTTCGACATAGTTCAGCGGGTCGAAGTCCCTGACACTGGCGGCAATCTGGCAGGCAAAACTGCTGGCGTCGAAGCTGGTGATTCGAGAAACACCACTCTTGCCGGCGAGCAGGGCCTTCCAGACATCTTCGGTGAAATTCCCCACTGCACAGATCAAACCCAGGCCTGTTACAACGACCCTGCGTCCCAACTATTTACCCGCCTTCGCGTGCTTGCCGATATAGTCCACGGCGTCTTGCACGGTACGAATCTTCTCCGCGTCTTCGTCGGGAATCTCGATATCAAAGGCCTCTTCGAAAGCCATCACCAACTCGACAGTGTCGAGGGAGTCTGCACCCAGGTCGTCCACAAACGAGGCGCTTGAAGTCACTTCGCCTTCGTCCACTCCCAATTGTTCCACGATAATCTGCTTTACCTTCTCGTCAACGGCTGCCATGTTTCTCCTCGCTTGGCTCGATTAGATTTGAATTCTGGTGTCAAAGTTGCGAAATCGCGGGTCTCGTCTGTGTTGGCCTGTCCCCGGCCTTCCAAAACGTCGTACGACTCGCGCACTACAGTACGAAAAAAGGGCAAGTGTGTAGTGTAATGGTCCCGGTGAATTAGTGTAAAGGAAGGGCTGAGGCCACTTCCGGCAAGGCAACGGAGAATTCGGGATTGCACCGTTAAATCCTAGAGGTTGCCACTCGCCGGGGTCAATTTGTCGAGCCGCGGCTAGCGTCGCTGTCGCCCGTTTGAGCCAATAATTTTCGAGATTCCGATGAGAGCCGTCGTACAGAGAGTGAGCAGCGCCAAGGTAACGGTCAACGGCTCAATTGCCGGTGAGATCGGCGTGGGATTGCTTGTATTGTTAGGCGTCGGTCAAACAGACTCTGAGACCGATGTAAATTATTTGGCCTTGAAGCTCATTGGCCTTCGCGTGTTCGAGGACGAGATTGGCAAGATGAACCTCAGCGTTCGCGACGTCAATGGAAGCGTGCTCGTGGTTTCTCAATTCACCCTGTACGGTGACGTCAGGCGCGGTAAGCGTCCATCCTTCGATGATGCCGCTCCTCCCGAGAGCGCCCGCCGCCTGTACGAACTATTCGTCGGGCACATTCGCAGCGCGGGCGTCCGATGTGAAACCGGCCGTTTTCAAGAGATGATGCGGGTCGAACTCATCAACGAAGGTCCGGTAACGATTCTGATGGACTCAGCGAAGACGTTCTGAAGCTAGAACAGCGGCTGCGAAAGGTTCTGCCGGATATATTCCTTGCTATTAAACTTCTTTCCCGTGCTCGCCCCTGACATGTAGCGAATCTGTCCAAAGATGGCACGCTCGAACCATGGCCGGTCGAACTTTCCGACAATCGCCCAGGCAACTCCGGCGTATCCATTCGGATCGCGGCCATCCAAAAGATATTTGTCGTTCAGCCAAACCGCGATCCGGTGCGCCTCTGACGGAGTTCGGCTCCACTCCAGGATCTTTTTCGCCCAATACATCCGCATGTAATTGTGCATCCAGCCCTTCCGCACCATCTGCATCTGCGAGGCATTCCACAACTCGTCGTACGTTTCCGCGTTCTCCAGTTGCTTCTCGGAATAAAGTACCGGCCGCGCATCTTTCGCATGCTTTGCGAGCGTGCGATGAGCCCACGGTTCTCCGCATTCGAAATTGTCATAGTTCGAATTGAACCGGACCAGGTTCACTGCCAGTTCCCTCCACGTTATGATCTGACTCAGAAACGCTTCTTTGTCTGCCATGGGGGCATCGGCCTTCTGCACAGCGAGTGCTACGGTGACCGGGCTGATATGCCCGAAGTGTAAATAGGGCGAGAGACGGCTGGTGTGATCCGTCTCAGGCTTGTTGCGTTGCGTTCCGTAGCCGCGCAGTTTGTCACGCACAAACTCCTTCAGCAGTCGCAGCCCTTCGGAACTTCCTCCTCGCCAGGTTGAAACCGGCTCAACCGATCGGTCAAGCCTCCAACCTTCCGTGATATCGACTTCGGCATCGAGAGATCTAAGCCCGCGCGGTTTCTTCCAACCGACGCGCGCATGCAAATTCTGGGGGGAAAAAAGATAGGTCTTCAACTGCGCCTGTAACCGAGGGCGAATGGTATGGGCCGCATACTGCGCTTTCTCCAGCAGCTTCGACGGCACGATCACATCGGCATCCACGGTCCACAGGGGGATTTTCAGCTTCTTCGTCGCGATTCGCCGCCAGTTCTCGGGCTCGCGCATTGGATTCTCGTCGCCGACGACGAGCGCTGCTTTGACCTCCTCGCAGAACTTCACCAAGCTGTGCTCGGGATACCGCCGCAGAACGAATCCAATACCTCTTTTCCCGAGCCCTTCAGCAATGTCCTCAATGCCCTCGTTGAGAAACCGGTAGTGTCTCAGGTTGGCGTGCGGATAAAACGGGATTGGCGCCAGAAACACCACGACCGGCTTCTTCAGAACATTGGCAACCTCAACCGCAACGTCCAAGGCCGGATTGTCGATGCCACGGTGAGCACGCTGCATCCAGTAGACGATGCAGTTGCCATCTGGGTCGGGATTGCCCAGCTTTCGCACTGTTACACGCGCATCACTTGAAATTACTGTGAGAGGGTCCATGGCAATGGTGTGATCGTCGTGCGGAATTGTTGGCTATCATTCTGAAGCTAAATTCAGGTTCCCCGTTGCCGGAATGATGATTTGGAAGGCGCCTATAAACTGAGAGGGAAAACCGAGCGGTTGCAATTTCGTACCGATAAAATTCCGGCGTTGCCTAGTGGGCGGCCAAGATCGAATCTGCCACCCGCGCTGCTTCGAAAGAGGCCCGCACATCGTGGGTTCGAATCACGTGTGCGCCTTTGAGAATGAGCGCCGTTTCGGCCGCCAAGGTACCGGAAAGCCGGTCGCCCGTCGAAGCATCCAAACCATCACGAGCCAAAGTTCGCCCGATGAAGGATTTCCGTGATACGCCTACCAGCAGCGGAAATCCCGCAGACTGCAAATCGCTAAGACGGGCAATCAAGGGATAGTTCTCATCGAATTTCTTGCCGAAGCCGACTCCCGGATCAAGCATGATCCGCTCTCGTCGAACTCCCGCAAGCACCGCCTTCTCCGCCCATTCCTTCAGTTCGCGCTTGACCAGGAGCACGACCTCGCCCGCGGGTGGCAGGTCTTTCCATTCTTCCGGACGCCCCCGCATGTGCATCAGCACCGCCCCGCACTTGAGATCCGCGACTGACTTGGTCATTTGGGGATCCCACCGAAACCCACTGACATCGTTAACAATCTCGGCGCCAGCACCCACAGCCGCGCGAGCCACCGTCGCTTTATAGGTGTCTACTGAAATCACCGCGGATGAATGACGCTTCTTTAACTCGGAAATCACGGGGATCACCCTCTTGAGTTCCTCATCAGAACTCACCGCCGGGGCCGCCGACGCAAGCCTGGTTCCTGCGATCGGGGGTTTCTTTTCATCAGAGCGAGGGGGGGCCGCAACGCTGACGTTCGCCCCAGGACGGGTCGATTCTCCGCCGATATCGATGATGTCGGCACCTTCGCCCAGCAAACGTTCGGCATGCGCAAGGGCTTGATCACGATTGAGAAATTGACCGCCATCGGAAAAAGAATCGGGCGTGATATTTACGATGCCCATGATCAGTGTGCGCTTACCCAACTCGAGTGAGCGCGAGCCGATGTTCCACTGAAAAATTGGCCTCATTCGAAACGATTCTACTTGAGGTATCTGCGTTGTCGTCAGCGCAACGAGTTCTGCGAGCGTTCGGGGCTCAAGAGATGGGAGGTAGGTTCATGGTCCGAAAAGCCGAATGTGAGCGCGTCACCTGCGCCTCATTGCCGTGCGGCGTGAGTTTGAAGTTCGCGACGTTGCCGGGCCTGTGCCTTTGGGCGGTTTGCGAACCCCGTCCAGAAGTTCTTTCAAGACCGAAGCGTTATTACGGACCGTCTCTTTGGAGCCAAAAAGCAACGTGAGCCGCTTTCGTTCGCGTGCCAGTTCGTACAATCTCCCTAATGCCTGTTCGCATTCCGGCCGAAAAAGCTCTGCCAGATATTTGTGCCGGAACAATGCCCATTGATTTTGGTTCGAGTGATACCAGCGTCGCAGATCGTTCGACGGAGCAATATCCCGCAGCCATTCATGTACAACTGCTGCTTCTTTCGTCAGGCCCCTCGGCCAAAGGCGGTCGACGAGCACGCGAAAGCCATCGGTGCGGCTTGGCGATTCGTATACACGTTTGATGATGACAGTCATCGCGGAGCTAAAGAACGCTTTACTTTATCATTAGCAGGGCGTCCGGGAAGGTCGTCCCCACGGAGGTTTATTCGCAATTGCGGCCGAAAAGTTTGGTTGTGCAAACAAGAACGAAACGATATTCGATTTTTCTTCAGGCCAGCATTTTGCTGACATCGCTCACCTTTTCCGTCGGATGCGATGTGGAACGCCGCAAATCCGATGCGGAACTTGGCCTGAATCCACAACAGTCCGCCGGAAGAAAAATCTACGACGCGGAATGCGACCGATGCCACGAACCTTACTCGACGCGCGGCAAGAAGGGTCCCGGGCTCCAAGGGATCTTCCAGCGCAAATATCTCCCGTTGAGCGGGCTACCGGCGAACGACGAACGCGTTTCAGACATCGTCCGCCTTGGACGGAAAGAGATGCCGGGCTACAGCCAGAAACTGAGTTCTCAGGACATCGAGAATTTGTTGGCATATCTGCACACGATTTAGGCACCTGACCCTATCCCAGATCCACGTACGATAGTCTGAGCCTCAGCGAAGCATGGCAAACCTCGAACTCTTTCGCGAATTACCATCGGTGGACGAATTGACTCGTTCGCCTCAGCTCAGTTCCTCGGTTGAGTCTCACGGTTCGGTTGCAGTCGCCGATGCTGCGCGCACTGTTCTTGGACGTCTTCGCGAACAGATTGCGTCCGGCCTGCTTGATTCCCTATCTCTCAGAATTGCAGTGGAGGAACTTCCCGGAGCAATTGAGTCCGAAGTCCGGAAAGCCCTGACCTACCATCTCCGACCCGTGATCAACGCCACGGGAGTCATTCTGCACACGAATCTCGGACGTGCCCCCATCGCAGGTCAACTTCTCGCGCACGTCGTGGAGAGTGCCAATCAATACACCAATCTTGAGTTCGACCTTGAATCGGGAGAACGCGGCAAGCGGGACGTACACGTCGATCGCCTATTCCGCAGGCTCTTTGCTGAAATCAGAGATGTCTCGACAATCGTCGTCAACAACAACGCCGCGGCTGTGCTGCTTGTTCTGAATTCTCTGGCCGATGGGGGCGAGGTGATCGTTTCACGCGGAGAACTGGTCGAGATCGGCGGATCCTTTCGGATCCCTGACGTTATGGCCAAATCCGGCGCGGTACTGCGCGAAGTTGGCACGACGAACCGGACCCGCGTTGCCGACTACGAAAATGCGATCAACGACCGCACGCGCCTGTTGCTTCGAGTGCATCGATCGAATTTCGAGATCACCGGCTTCACCGAGCAGCCTTCCGTCGGTGAACTGGTCGACCTCGCTCGCCGGAAATCCGTACCACTGATGGAAGACTTGGGAAGCGGTTCGCTCGTCGATTTGCGGACCTTCGGCATCGATGGCGAGCCCAGCGTTCTCGATAGCCTTCGCGCTGGGGTCGATGTCGTCACCTACAGCGGCGACAAGCTGTTAGGCGGACCTCAAGCGGGGCTTCTTACCGGCCGATCTGATCTGATCGCGCGAATGCGATCTAACTCGCTATTTCGTGCGCTCCGCGTCGACAAACTCATTTGTGCCGCGCTCGAGGCTACTCTTCTTGCGTACGTGAAGCAGGATCGCGATGGCGTGCTCACTCTGAAAATGATGGGGCTTACGAAGGGTGAAATCGCAGCCCGCGCAGAGAGGCTTTCGGCAAGACTGGCTCAAATCTCGCAGAAACTCAAGCTGGAAATTGTTGATGGCGAATCGGTGATCGGCGGAGGCGCTGCGCCATCCTCCGTGCTTCCCACTCGACTCATTGCGCTGAGCCACGCTGATTTGAGCGCGAATGAGCTGTCCTCGCGCCTACGCGATTCTGATCCGCCCATCATTGCTCGCGTCGAAGATGCAAGGGTATTGCTCGATCTGCGGACGGTTTTTCCCGAACAAGATGTCAAAGTCACCGATGCCCTCCGTCGCATCGCGTAGACCTTCCTGTGCATCGAACAAGGGTTGGCAACGCTTTTTACAATCGGCCATTCCACACGCGCGCTTGACGATCTCATCGCATCGCTGCAGGCTCATCAGATTGAAACGTTGGTCGACATTCGCGCTTTTCCAATGTCACGCCGCCTGCCGCAATTCAATCGAGATTCGCTGGAACAAACCCTGCCTCCTGCACAAATCCGTTACGTGTGGATGAAAGCCCTCGGCGGCTATCGCAAGACGATTCTCGAAGACTCGCCGAATATAGGACTGCGGAACCAGAGTTTTCGCAACTATGCCGATTACATGCTCACTCCTTCGTTTGAGCGCGCGATCGCGGGACTGCTGGCGCTGGCTGGGCAGTCTCGAACCGCCTACATGTGTGCCGAGCGCGTTTATTTCCGCTGCCACCGTATGCTCGTTTCCGACTGGCTAATCGCTCACGGACATGACGTCCTCCATATCGATGGCACCGGCCCGGCTATGTCACATAAGCTGACCAACGAAGCCCGCATGGTCGACGGCCGCTTGCTCTATCGCGGAGATCGCTTGCTGTAAGATTCTGTGCGGAGATCCTATGATCGTTGGCACGGGAATTGATATCGCGGAAGTTCCTCGCATCCGGGAAGCGATCGAGCGTTTCGGACAGCGATTCCTTGGGCGCATTTATACCGCGGGCGAGATTCGCTACTGCGACTCAAAGGCCAACCGGATCGAACGCTACGCAGCTCGCTTCGCTTCAAAGGAGGCTGCGATGAAGGCGCTTGGCACGGGATGGAACTTCGGGGTGCGGTGGCGGGATTGCGAAGTCACTCGCATGCCTGGAGGACGTCCAACCATGACTTTTCATGGCAAGGCCGGCGAATTCGCCGCCAAGCTCGGCGTAAAAAATGTTGCTCTGTCCATTTCTCACACCGAAGAACAGGCAATCGCCCAGGTCATCCTCGAAAACTGATCCCCGACGCGATTGAGTCCATGAGCGATTTGCTCGCCGACCATCTGCTAGACTGTCGCCTTCAATCCAATGATGGCTGTGATAGCTCCCACGCCGATCCCCACCGCGAGCAGGGCGGAATTTCCTGAGAGAACTTTGCTTGCTGCGCTCGCGCTGACAAGCTTCTCCGCTCTGTTACTCGAACTCGCCCTCACGAGACTTTTCTCCGTTGTTTTGTTTTATCACTTCGCGTTTCTCTCCATCTCCATCGCCCTTCTCGGCCTGGGCGCAGGAGGAGTATTCGCGTACCTGTTGAAATCCCGCCTCGCCAGCCTATCGACCCGCACGATCGCTTCGCGGATATGCCTGGCGAATTCGGTGATCGTGGTTGCTGTGCTCGAAATCGTGCTGCACGTTCCTGTCGCCTTAAATCTCACGGGCAAGAACTTTCTGCGCCTTTCGTTGCTCTACTTGTCGGCTGCCGTCCCTTTCTTTCTGATTGGATTGCTCTTTTCGATCGTCTTCGCACGTGAAAATACCCGCATCCCCAGGCTCTATGGCGCGGATCTATGTGGCGGCGCTCTCGCTTGCCTTGCGCTAGTGCCGCTCTTGAACTGGCTTGGCGGTCCGAACGTGATCATCGGAGCGGGAATCGTCTTGGCTCTTTCGGCAATCGTGTGGGCGGAGAGTCGTTCTGTCCGCAGAAACGCAGGTTTGATCGCGTTAGCCCTGTGCGCACTGATTGCAGCCAATCACTCCGGGCGCCTGATTGACGTCGTATATGCGAAGGGGATGTTCCGCGATCCAGCCTGGGTTGAGTTCGCGCGATGGAACGCCCTGTCTCGCGTCGAAGTTGACCGCCAGAATCAGGCAAAGGTCATCGTCATTGACGCCGATGCCTCTACCTACATCATGAATGCGGACTTGTCGCATTGGAAGGGCACGGAGTGGGAGCACAATCTCATGGCCGCGCCTCCCGCCCTTGCGAACGTCCTGCGACCTCACGGAGATTTCGCCATCATCGGCCCGGGTGGCGGCGTCGACGTACTTCGGGCTGTGGCGAACGGCAGCGCAAGCGTGACCGGGATCGAGATTAATCCCATCATCGCGAATACGATCATGCGAGGCCGCTATGCCGAGTACGCCCAGCATCTGTACGAGCGGCCGGATGTGCACATTCAACTCACCGACGGCCGGTCGTTTATCCGCTCTACTCAACAGCGATTCGACGTTGTGCAAATGACGCTCGTCGACACCTGGGCCTCGACTGCTGCCGGTGCTTTCGCACTAAGCGAAAACAATTTGTACACGGTGAATGCCTTCCGCGAATATTTCGACCACCTGAAACCCGACGGCATGATCGCTATCACGCGCTGGGAGTTTCGCGAGCCTCGCGAAGCTTTGCGCGTCGTCTCCGTGGCCATGGAGGCTCTGCATCAACTCCGAGTATCGAATCCTGCACGCAATTTCGTCGTCGCTTCCCAAGGATTGCTTAACGAAGACGGAATTCCAGTCGTCGTCCTCGCCAAAAAAACTGGATTCACTGCAGACGAAGAGGCGGCGGTCAATAAACACTTCGCCGACTACTCGGAATTGAAGCCTTTGTACTCTCCCTCTCAACCCGGGCAGAATCCATTTTCGAATCTCATCTTAAGCAACGATCCTCACGCCTTCGCGCGCAGCTACGCGTACAACGTTGCTCCGGTCGATGACAATTCGCCGTTCTTCTTCTTCACCTTGAAGGCCAGTCAGATCCTCAACCAGAAGGGACTTCATCATGGCGTCGATTGGAAGGTGAACCTCGGCGTCATGGTCCTGTTGCTCGTGCTTGTCATCTCAGTGCTTGCGGTTTTTGCGTTTCTGGTTCTTCCACTAGCTCTTCGACGCGGCCAGACTCGCCAATCCGCCGCCCCTCTTCTTTATTTCGTGGCGGTCGGCTTGGGCTACATCCTGGTTGAGATCGCCTTCATCCAGCGCTTCGTACTTTTTCTCGGCCACCCCACTTATGCTCTGACCGTCGTGATCTTCCTGCTAATGTTGTCGAGCGGGGCCGGCAGCCTCTTCTCTCGTATTTGGATACCTAAGGCTGAAATGGGATGGGTACCGCTCATCCTCGTGGTCGCCACCCTCTTGGCCTATATGTTTTTCCTTCCGAGCCGCCTTGTTGCTCTGGTAGGCATGGACTTTGGCTTCCGCCTCTTCGTCAGTGGAGTTCTTCTCATCCCTCTCGGTTTCGTCATGGGAATGCCATTTCCAACGGGACTTCGCGCCTTGGCCTCGGCCCCAGACAACGCCGTTGAGTGGGCCTGGGCGATGAATGCTGCCGCCAGCGTGCTTGGATCGGTCATGGCGATGGTGATCGCGATTCAGTTTGGCTTAACCGTTACCTTGGCCTGTGGAGCCGCCGCCTACGTGATCGCGCTTCTGACCGTGCCTTTGTTGCGTCCTTCCGCGGTGAGTAAAGCTCCGATTTTGTTATGATTCAGCGATGGGCGTGCCGAGAGTGAAGGCCTGCGAGTTCAGCTGCCGCGTAGGCCTCTGCCATACAATCTTCGCTGGAGCCATGAGGAAAACCTTTGCCTAGCCAGAAGCAGCTCAAGTGGTCGCAGCTTCGTGTTGGGATCACGGTGATCGTCGCGAGTTTGACACTCGGCTTCCTGCTCTTCCTGATGTCCGGAACATCGGGACTATTCACTCCGCGGATCATGCTGAAATCTTACTTCGACAACGCCGAAGGCTTGCGTGTCGGAGCTCCGGTGCGCCTGAGCGGAGTCGACATCGGCAACGTAACCCTTATTCGCGTCGTGCCCGACAAGGACAAGCAACTCACTCCCGTCGAAGTTACTGTCAAGGTCAGCACCAAGTATGGGTTCAATCTACGCCGCGATTCGATGACGTCTCTCGAAACCGCCGGAGTGCTCGGCGAAACATATCTCGACATCGACAGTTCGCAAGCGGTCGGCACTCCGGTGCAGGACGGCGACACGCTTCCGACGCAAGTGCATCCAGATTTCAACCAGGTGGTCCGGGCTAGCCAAAGCACGCTCCAGAACATGGATGCGCTTCTGAAGCGCGCCGACCGGATCCTGGCGTTCGCCGAAAGCGGCAAAGGGTCTCTCGGAAAGCTGATCTACGATCCATCTCTTTACAACAAATTCTCGGTCACGGTGGCCGACTTCCAGAAGATTGTCGAAGACATCGGTAACGGGCAGGGAAGCCTGGGCGCGCTGATCAGCCGCAGAGACGCGTATGACAAGTTCATCGCCACGCTCGACAAGATGAACGGCGTGATCGATGATCTTCAGCAGGGAAAAGGAACTGCCGGAAAATTCCTGAAGGATCCTGCCCTTTACAACAGCGCTAACGACACGATCACGAACCTCAAGAAGATCACCGACAACATTGACGCCGGAAAGGGAACACTTGGCAAGCTGACCAAGGACGACGAACTCGCGAGGAAAATCGACGTTACCGTCACCAAGCTTTCCGAACTGACGACACAACTCGAAGCTGGCCAGGGGACGGCAGGAAAGCTCTTCAAAGATGAGACTCTCTACAACAATGCAAACGAGATGCTTGTCGAAACCAGAGCGCTGGTAAAGGCAGTTCGCGAGAATCCAAAGAAGTATCTGAGCATCAAGCTCCACATTTTCTGAGACTTAGTGCTCTCCGATACCGAAAATCGAGCCTAACAACAGGATCATCAGCACTCCGAAAGAGATCCATCCAAACTTGTAGTCTTTTTCACGAAAAAATAAGAAGCACGAGACGATCACACGTACTACCGGCGTAGCTAGCATCAGTAACACGCCCAGGCGCTCGATGTCCTCCGAGATACGCCCCTTCATGAATATCCCGTAAGCAATTCCCGCCAGCATCACGAAGAAGCAGGTGAATGCACCCGTCCGCAGGACGAGCGCCACGACGCGATCAAATGCAGGTTCGCGTACCTGGCTCACATTCCACCTCTCAACAAGTGAATAGCCAGGTGACCGGCAAGATAGAACATGATCCCCACAAGCAGATACACGACGATTTTGGTGTGGATGCGAGGAGCGAGGCGCGCTCCCAGCAGAGATCCCACAAAGACGCCGACCGCAAGCGGTGCCGCAGCCTTGACGAGAATATCGCCGCGCCGGTAGTAAACCATCGAACTCGCAGCCGCCGTCACGCCGATCATGAAGTTGGAGGTCGCCGTGGCCACCATCAGTGGAACCTCCATGAAGATGTACATGACGGGAACCTTGATCGGACCTCCTCCGATTCCCAGAAGTCCCGACAATGCCCCGGCCACCAGTGAGGCCGAAAGGCCCAGCGGATATCGCTTCGGCTCATACGGAGGAATTACCATCTCTCCATTCGTCGAGGTTGGTACTCCCTCTCCGGTCTTCACCTTGCCGCCCTTGCTGAGAATGGTGATCGCGCTGTAGAGAAGGAACGCAGCAAACAACCCCTCTAAGGCATTTCGGTTGAAATAGCCCACGAGGTAAGCCATGACGGCCGCGCCCAGCGACGTGGCCAGTTCAAGCGTCATTCCCAGTCGAATGTCGGTGGTGTGCCGCTGCAGGTGAATCGAGGAACTCGCTGCAGACGTCGTGATCACGGCGACGAGGCTCGTCCCGATCGCTTGCCGGATCGGGATACCGAAATGCAATGCCAGGATCGGCGTCAGAATGACTCCGCCTCCAATACCAGTCAACGCGCCCAGCAGTCCAGCGATGAAGCCGAGGACTACCAGGAGGATCGTCACCATGAAACCGTCCCCTGATTGGCGATTTCTTCGATGGAGGTAGTCACTCTTCCTTGCGCGGCCTTCTGAAAAACGACGATGGCAGGGAAACTTCTCTGGCGCAAGCTACGACACCGCCCGAGGGTTCGCAGCGGCGTCGGCGTGCTCGTGCGCATGATAACTCGATCGGACGAGCGGACCCGACTCAACGTGACGGAATCCAAAACGGAGAGCTTGTTCGCGCAAATACTCGAACTCGGCGGGTTCATAAAAACGCGCGATGGGCAGATGATCCTTCGACGGCCGCAGGTACTGACCCACGGTCAGAATATCCACACCCCGCATGCCCAAATCTCGGAAGACTTCGATGAGTTCTTCGCTCGATTCGCCCAGCCCGACCATTACCCCGCTCTTCGTCACTGTTGCAGGAGAGAGTTTCTTGGCATTTTCGAGAAGCGTCAGGGTGCGCTCGTATCGGGCTCCTGAGCGAACCGCGCGGTAGAGCCTGGGGACGGTTTCGGTATTGTGGTTAAGGATGTGCGGTCGCGCATCGAGGACAATTTGTAGCGACTCTGCCAAGCCCTGGAAATCCGGAATCAGCACCTCGACCCG
Organism: uncultured Acidobacteriota bacterium; assembly: GCA_963820895.1. Classification (GTDB taxonomy): domain Bacteria; phylum Acidobacteriota; class Terriglobia; order Terriglobales; family Acidobacteriaceae; genus Sulfotelmatobacter. Next base: position 1,374,088 of record CAWGBW010000002.1, on the reverse strand, counting down.
GCAATCCGGCGTCAGTTCGCGGATAGCACGAATGGTTTCGGCAAAGACGCGGGCGCTGCCGATGTTGTCATCGTCCCGGTTCACGCTCGTTACAACAGCATGTTTCAATCCGAGGGTGGCAACGGCCTGCGCGACGCGCTGTGGCTCCTCCCAATCAATCGGCTCCGGGCGCCCCTTTGGTACGGCACAGAATCCGCAACGACGCGTGCAGATATCACCCAGCAACATGAACGTCGCCGTCTTGTGATTCCAACATTCTCCGATGTTTGGACATTGGGCCGACTCACACACCGTGTGAAGACCGAGCCCACGAGCCAATTTCTTGAGGTTGTGAAAATTCTCCCCAACGGGCGCCTTCGCCCTCAGCCATTGTGGCTTGGGAGTACGAGGGGGTGGGCTGAGCTCAATCTGTATAAGTTGGGACGCGCCTGCCATCTTCTAGATTTTAACAGGTCGATTCCGGCCATAGGGTTGAGGAACCATCCTGCCAAGAAGGCACCGTTGCGAAGAGAAAAATGAGGAAACGATGCTAGACATTCTTAGATGCTTGTCTCAGCCGACTTCCACCAGCCCGTATGTGTGGTGCCAGCGGGAGCGCATCTGCACCAGCGCGCGGCTGATTTCGTCCGCGGAGATCTCCGAGTTCGGACCGGCCAACACCGACGCAGCTTCCAGCTTGGCGGCTTCCAGCAATTGCGCATCACGAATGATATTGGCCACCCGAAAATTTGGAAGGCCAGCCTGCCGGGTTCCGAAGAACTCTCCAGGCCCGCGCAGTTCCAGGTCGAGCTCAGCGATCTTGAAACCATCATTCGTCCGCACCATTGCATCCAGTCTGCGTTGGCCATCCTCGGTGATTTTGCCGCCGGTCATCAGCACGCAATAGGATTTCGCGGCCCCTCGTCCGATGCGCCCGCGTAACTGATGCAACTGCGCCAACCCAAACCTTTCGGCATGCTCGATCACCATCATCGTGGCGTTTGGCACATCGACTCCAACCTCGATGACCGTCGTAGAGACCAGGATGTGAAGTTCACCCTTCTGGAACATCCGCATCACCTGATCTTTCAACTCCGAATCAAGGCGGCCGTGAAGAAGTCCCACCTTAAGATCCGAAAAAATGCGGCCACTCATTTCCCGGTACATTTTGATGGCTGCCTTCAGTTCGCTTTCCTCGTTCTCCGCGATTACCGGATACACGACGTACGCCTGATGTCCCGAAGCCACTTGCTTGCGAATGAAGTCCCACACCTTCGGAGATTGTTCATCGCTCACGCATTTCGTCACGATCGGCGTACGCCCGGGCGGCAGCTCATCGAGTACGCTCAAGTCGAGGTCTCCATACAGCGTCAGGGCCAGCGTGCGCGGAATCGGCGTCGCTGTCATCACCAGAACATCGGGTTCAGCAGGCTCTGCGGTCTTAGACGTTGCCGCGACCTCAGCCGCAGCCTCCGCCGGCTTGGCTATGTCCAGCGTGGCTCGAGCGCTTTCGTCGCCCGACTTTTTCATAAGTTTCAGCCGTTGCATCACTCCAAAGCGGTGCTGTTCATCTACGATCACCAGTCCGAGGTTGCCAAATTCCACCTTCTCTTCGAGCAACGCGTGCGTTCCGATGATGAGTTGTGCATTGCCCTGCGCGATATGCCGTCGGATCTCTCGTTTCCGATCCGCCTCCAAGGATCCTGTAAGCACTACGATGCGGTAGCCCGCACTTTCCAGAATCCGTCGCGCCGAAAAATAGTGCTGCTGCGCCAGAATCTCCGTGGGCGCCATCAGGGCAACTTGATAGCCGTTCTCAATTGCGATGATCGCAGCTTCAAACGCGACGATCGTCTTTCCCGATCCTACGTCGCCTTGCAGCAAGCGCCGCATGGGATACGGCTTCTCCATATCGGCGGCAATCTCTTTGAGCACGCGCTTCTGAGCGGTCGTAGGGTGAAACGGCAAAATCTTCCGTATCGCGCCTCTCGCCCGATCGTCGAGTTGAAATGCAATCCCAGTCTGCGCCTTCTGCTGGCGTCGCTTCAGTTCCAGGCCGAGTTCCACGAAAAACAATTCGTCAAATATGAGACGAATGTGTGCCGCCGTGCGGAACGATTGCAGATTCGCCAGGCTTTCACCTGGTTCGGGCCAATGCACGTTCCAAAGCGCCTCTCGCGGGGAAATCAATCCCAAGTGCGATCGCACTGCTGCCGGAATCGGATCCGGAAAGTCAGGCGTCAGATTGTCGAGCGCCGTGCGGATGATTCGGCGAAACCATCGCGGCGTGAGTTTTCCCGTCGCCTCATAAATCGGAACGATTCGCCCTATCTCCAGTGACTGGGCGGCTTTCGCCTCCACCGCGCTTTCGCCTGCGTCGTTGGGATCTCCGAGAATTTCAAATTCCGGTTGGACGATCTGCAGCTCGCGGCTGCGCTGATCCTCTTCGACCTTTCCATAAAGCGCAATCATCTGGCCCGCGGCGAACTTCCCCTGCAGATATGTGGCGTTGAACCAGAGGCAGCGCAGCTTCGCGCGTCCTTGTCCCACGGTGAGCTGGAAGATCGGCATCTTCCTCGTGCGGAACAGGCCTGAGTTGCGCACTTCGCCAACCACGGTGGCCATCTCTCCAGGACGTAGTTCTGCGATCCCCCGCGGATTGAGCCGGTCTTCGTAACGAAAAGGAAGATAGTTTAGGAGCTCGCCTACGGTACGGATTCCCTTGCCTGCCAGAGCCTCGGCGATGCGCGGACCGACGCCCTTTACGTACTGCACGGGCGTGGAGAGTTCAAGCATGATCGCGAGGTTCCGGTTGGCTCACCGTCTTCGCAACCCAGCGAACGGATCGAGCACCGAAAGAATAGCAGGAGCAGCCCAGGCATCGCTTAAAGCCAAATCGTAAGTCTTTCAGAAATCTCTTCATGTCAGCGCGATTTCGGGAAGACCTGCCACAAGCCCGGAGGCGGCAACTCGGTGTCTAAACCATTGGTGTCTGTCAATTTCCTCCAAACCCTGTTGTCGATCATTCTCGGAAATCTGGTGTACTTTCTGCTCATGCCTTCCCTGCCGCTAGCGGCACGACATCGCCCTTTTCGCATGGACCTGGGCATGATCCTCGACTTCTGGTTCTGCCTGGTTGCCTATGGCTTGATCCGCACAGCCCGCAAATGGCGCTGATACCGCTTTCCAAGAAAACAATCGTTTAGACCAGTTACTTTCGGAACATCGGGGGTTACTTGCCGAGGGGATAGAATCCGTTGGAATGCCGAAAATCGCGGTCTTATATGAGGCGGGCCAGGCAGTCCTGTCGACCTTTGACTTGGACGAGGTACTGCGCCGTATCCTGGCCATCGCCCGCGACCATTTTCATCTGCCGAATGTCGCTATCTTGTTGTTTGACAAAGATGCGCAGCAGCTCCGCGTTCGATCGCAGGTCGGCTGGGACTTCGGCAAAGACGAGGTCTGCCTCTCGGTGAAGCAAGGCATTACAGGCGCCGCAGCTCTCCAAAGAGAATCAATTTACGCTCCCGACGTCAGCCAGGACTCGCGATACGTCTGCGCGGCAGAGTCTACGCGCTCTGAACTGGCAATCCCGCTCATGGTTCGGGACGAAGTTATTGGAGTGCTTGACTGTCAGAGCGACCGACTCAATCATTTCGATGACGAGACCATCGAATTGCTACAACTCTTCTCCAACCAGGCCTCTCTCGCTCTTGAGAACTCGCGCTTGTATTCGCTGGAGCGCGAAAAAGCAAGGCAATTGCAGGCGATCAATGCCATCGCCCAGCAGAGCACGGCAGTTATGGAGTTGGAAGACTTGCTGGTTCGCGCTTGTTCTGTCATTCAACAGGCATTCCAGGTTTCGCACGTTTCGCTCTATCTGCGGGACGAGAATGATCTGGTTATGCGAGCCCATCACGGAACGATGACGCCGTGTTTCCCTGTTTCCGGACGTTTCTCAGCCAGTCAGCGACCCTGGTGCGAGGTGATCTCGACCAATGAGACTGTCATCGAGAACGATCTGCAGAAGACCCCGGACTCGCCCCGCCTGTTCAAGGAATGTGCTTCGCGAATGAGCATCCCTCTCATCTCGTTCGGCCAAACTCATGGCGTGTTGACCCTGCACAGCATCAAGCGAGACGCGTTTCACAAGAACGAGTTGCAATCTCTTGAGTCGGTAGCCGATATCTGCGCCAACTCCATCCAGAACGCTCACTACGTTCAGCGAGTGAAGCAGTTGGCCTATCTGGACGGTTTGACAGGCATTTTTAACCGCCGATTCTTCGACCTTAGAATTATGGAAGAAATCGAGCGTGCCCGCCGGTATGGAACGGCAATGGCGGTGATCATCGCCGACATCGACAAATTCAAGCGGTTAAACGACGAGTTCGGCCACCTGCTGGGGGATGAGGTATTACGGCAGGTTTCCTGCATCTTTCACCAGCAGGTTCGCAAGATCGACGTTGTCTGCCGGTACGGAGGAGAGGAATTCGCCATTCTGTTGACGCAGACGAACGAGCATCAGGCGCTATCGATCGCTGAGAAGCTGCGCAAAATGGTGGCCGATTGGCAATTCCCGGGAGTTCCGGGGATGGTTACGATTAGCGCCGGTGTGGCCTCTTTCCCAACACACGGCAGAAGCAGGGATGAATTGGTTCGCGCCGCGGATGGCGGCCTTTATGCTGCTAAACAGGCAGGACGCAATCGCGTTTTCCTTGCCCGCATGACCAATGCCGCCTCAAGCGGCAATTGATCTTCTCTACAACCACTCGCCTCGTATCTTCGACATCTCCAGCCGCAAATGCTCTAGATCCTTCTTCAGTTGCTGCTTCTGATTCTCGCTTTGCTGCCGGATCTGCCGTTGCTCCTTGCACAATCCGTCGCGCAATTCCCGCGCGGATCGACGCGATTCGCCCGCCGCAAGTTGCAGCTGTGGCCGCAAGCTGGCCAGTTCAGATTGCAGCTTGCTCAACTGCAGCGCAGACTCAGCCTCAATCAGGGGTTCGACGCCGAAACTTTCTTCCTCGAAAACATCACTTGATTCTTTGCGGGCGGGAAGGGACAAATTCAGATTCTGCTCTTTTTTGTCGCGAATCAATCCCACACTAACCGAGTCGCCATCTCGCGAACGAACCGCATGAGAGAAGTCGCTGGTGTCGTGCACCGCCTGCGCATTCACCTTCACGATCACGTCGCCAGCTCGAAATCCTGCTTTTTCAGCGCGGCTTCCCTTTTCAACGGAGCGAACAAGAACGCCATTGCCGTTCTTGACACCGAAAAAATCGCCTAGCTGCGGCGTGATGTTCTCGACCATCAACCCGCTGCGCGCGGAAGAAGTTACCACCACCATGTTCATGGACGGTATGTCGATATCAGGCATTCGGATGTCGGGAATTTTGACGTGAACGTCGGGATTGGGAGATACGAAGGAAAACTCTTTGTGCTTGTCCGCCAACTGAACTTTCAAGTTCAAGGACTGACCATCGCGGCTCACGCCGAGCGACACCAGCCGTCCCGGAGGCGTCTCGTGGATCATCCTGCGAAGCTGCGCTCCACTTTCGATTGGCGTTCCATTCATCGTCAGGATGACGTCGTGCTCCTTGATGCCGGCCTTGCCCGCTGGGGCATCCTGGTCGACCATCGTCACCTCTACACCCTTTTCTTCTTTCAATTTCAAGGCGTTCAGGCGTTCGGTGGTGACGTCGGCGATATCAACCCCAAGGTAAGAAGTTGTCCCGCCGTCTTCGCTCGAAACAATCCAGGGATGTGCGGGCTGATCTACCGTCCAGTTTTGCGCTGCGTTGGAAAGGCCGACGAGCGACAACATCAATCCACCAACAATTACCATCTGTCTGTGCATGGCTGTTCCCTCAATCTGCCTGGGGGCGCATCGACTGGCATTTGCGGCCATCGCAGGCTCAAGAGACTGATCTCGAACCACTACTTCCTGGTCGATCTTACCTTCGGTCTATCGGACAGACCGGCTTCAGCGGCTCGCACGCTTAATGCAGATGTCGCCGCTCGACGTATGAACCTTCAGCGCTGGGCCGCCGCCATTCAGGGCGCCGTCAGCAGTCAGTGTTTTGTTCCACTGGTCGCCCTCGGTTCGCGGATGGATCTCGGAAAAATCCGAGGTGATCCGGTGTCCGTTGCCCATGTCTACGCTGGCACGAACGTTAACCGCAACGTCAGATGCGATGTAAACCGTGATGTCACCCGCTCCGGTTTCTAAATCTGAATCCAGACGCTCTCCACCGGTGTTGACGAGCTTCACCGTGATGCCGCCTGCGCTGGTTTCCGCTCGAGCAGAAGGCACTCCATAAAGCTCGATGCCGCCGCCGCCCGTCTCGGCATGCACGTGGCCTTTGGCAGATGTCAGGTGGATGCCACCGCCCCCGGTTTCGATCTCGGCCGGACCGCCGACATCTTTCAGATCGACGCTGCCGCCGCCGGTTGTGACCCGCACTTTTCCCGCGCACTGCCGAATTTCAATGCTGCCGCCACCGGTTTCTACGGTGGCTTCCTGCGTGGCGGAATCAATTCGAACCCCACCACCGCCAGTTTCCGCGAGTACTTTGCCGTTAGCGTGATGGATGGCGATGGGTCCGCCACCGGTGTGCAGCCCGAGATCGCCGGTTACCGTGCCAACGTCGATCGATCCGCCTCCGGTCTCGGCGCTCACCCCTCCACCGATATCATCCACGCGGATCCCGCCCCCACCGCTCTCCGCTTCCACACGACCAGCGATGCCGCTGGTGTCCACGCTTCCGCCATCTGTTTCAAGTCTTACCAGGGCCATCTCGCGCGGAACGTTAATGCTGAACTCGCCCGAGAAATGGCGCGGACGCTTTCCGCCCTGCCAGTCCCCTACAATCCACGCGGTGTCACCCTTCACATAGGCGCTGACTTTGAACTGGTCGAACTGGCGGCGTGCGTCCTGCTCCGAAGAATTGCCGAAACTCGTATGAACGATATAACTAATGCCTTGCTGTTGCCCACCTCGAACTACCACCGAACCCATATCGACTTTGACCCTGAGGACCTTTACCGCGCTGAGCGAGCCTGTAATTTCCTGGCCCCAAGCCCCTCCCTCGCGGGATACGCGTGTTTCTTGCGCCGCGGCCAGCGACGTAAGTAGAGCCAGCGCACTGGCCAGCCCGACGATTTGTAGCGCTCGTTTCAAATGAATCACCTCACCTCTCGCCAAACCTACTCCCGATCCCTAGTCGATCTCTGGCAACTGCGCCAGCATCGTCCGGGCTTGCGACTTGATGTACTGGCTCGAATCCTTTGCAGCCAACGCCATCAGCACGCCGCGCACGCTTCCATCGGCCTTGACCGGTTCGATCAGCCGCAGCGCTTCAATCCGCACGCCTGAATTGTCATCGTTTACCAGTGCCCGCAGTACCGCGTCGCGCACGTTCGTGTCCGTCTTTACATAGTTGCCCAACGCGTCGATCGACTTCAGGCGAACTCCCGGGTTGGTGTCGTTCTGCAACGCGTAAATCAAAGCCTCACGTACCTGCGTGTCGCTGCTCCGTTGGGCCAGTAGTCCCACCGAATCCACACGCACGCCCGAGTTGTAATTGCTTCGAGCCGCGTAAAGCAGCAAATGCTGGATGTCTTGGCTATTGAGCGGGCCTTGCTTTTCCTGGGTGGATACCGTGTTGTACTTGATGCTGACCTGATCAGTACCGGGGATGGGTGTGATGGAATCTATCGCTGCGATCGAGCCCTCGATGGAAGCGCCGCTGGTAGTGGGGCCACTCTGAGGAATTAGCGCGATGCCTGCATTGTGTGGCCCGTAAAGCTTGTACGTTGTCCCAACTCCGCCTGCGAAACCGAGAATGAGAATGACCGAGGCCAGCGCCGGGGAGAATCGCATTTGCCGCAGCCAATTCGCCGGATCGAATGCCAGCCGGCTCCAGAAGCTGCCTTGCTGTGTCGTCTCCAAACCTTCCTGCAGGCGCATGCGCGAGGACGCCAGCAGATTGGCAGTCGGATCGGCGGCCCGGTCCAGCATAAGCAGCTCGTGAAACTCCTGCTCAGCTTTCAGTTCAGCTGCGCAATCGGCACAGCGGGCTACGTGTTGCTCCAGTTCGTGACGGGCATCATCAGCCAGCTCGCCATAAACGTGAAGCACGAAGTTTTCTCGAACCCATTCACACTTCATAATCACCTCTGCTCGTTTAGCAACAGGCACATTCGCCTGTCTGGCGAGGACCCAGCCCCGCCGCCTCAAGCAAAATCTCTACCGCATATCCGACAAAGCCCCGCGCAACTTCTGCGTGGCACGGAAGAGGGTGTTCTTTGCCGTCTCTTCCGTCGTATGCAAAATCTCGCCCACGGTCCGAAGCTTCAACCCGTGGTAATGCTTCAACTCGAACACCATTCGTTCCCGTGGTGTAAGTTTCTCGAGCGCTCCGGCAATCCTCGAGCCCAGTTGCCGCCGCATCAAGTCGCGTTCCGGGTTTGCTCCGGCGCGCGCATCCGGCACCTGATCCAGCAAATCGTACTCGCCGCCGTCAGAATCCTTGGCGACTGGAGCGTCCTCTTTGCGCACACTCTTCTTACGCAAGTGATCGAGACACAGATTCGTCACGATCCGGTAAATCCAAGTGTAGAAAGAGCACTCGAAACGGAAGCTGCCAATATTTTTGTAGGCTTTGAGGAAGGCGTCCTGATAGACATCCTGTGCGTCCTGCTCGGTCCCGGTCAGATGGAGAGCGAGGCGCAACACGGCTTGGTCGTAATGACGAACGAGTTCCTCGAAGGCTGCGCGGTTTCCCCGCTGCGCTTCGCGGATTAACATCGTGTCATCGATTCGGCGTTCTTGCCCAGCCATTCGGCCCCGCACGGGGTCGGTCTTACTGACTCTCTCAGCTAACTCACTCTCTTTCGAGTGGGCCCGTCCGCCAACCGCAAATGGTATTGCCCAAACACCGGCCGGCATTGTCGCTATGTCCTCTACCTGCCCGGCTTTATAGTCATCCGGGCTTGCACAGGAATAGACGGAGAATCAACAGAACCGTGAGCAGGAATTATAGGCTCTACAGGGATATTTTGGCGAAGCTAGGTGCTTCTGGGACAGAGATTTAGGCGCAAAACACAACAGCGACCCAAAGTTTGGGCCGCCGTTTTGGCACAGCAAATGCACTATTTCTGTAGCAACCGGAGGTTCGGCCACAGGACACCGGCATCCTGCCCGCGCAACCGTACGAGGAACGATGCGTCCAGCCCTACTCCTCGGTGGCTTCCTTCTCGATCACAACCTTCAAATGCGCCGTCACGTCTTTGTGCAGCTTCACCGGAACGGTGAACTCGCCCAAGGTCTTTAACGGCTCATGCAGTTGGATTTTCCGACGATCGACGTTGAAGCTCTTCTTTGTCAGCGCGTCTGCCAGATCCCCTGACGTGACTGAGCCAAAGAGTTGATCGTTCTCGCCCGACTTTCGCGTGAACGTCAACGAAACTCCGTCGAACTGCTTCGCCAGTTCTTCGGCCTGCGCCTTTTCCTTCGCGGAGCGACGCACCGCAGCCGCCTTCATCTGGACGATGACGGCCTTGTTGCTGTCGTTGGCTTGTATCGCCAGTTTGCGCGGTAGAAGATAGTTCCGCCCGTACCCTTCCGCGACCTTAACCACATCGCCGCGCGATCCCAGCTTCGCCACATCTTCTTTCAGAATGACTTCCATAATGGCTCCTAGCTTGTAGCTTCTAGCGCAGCATAGCCACCGCCCCATTTTGCTAGAGAGGCCAGAAGCTAAGAGCTAGAAGCTGATTCTTTACGATGCCCGTCCGGCAAACGGCAGCAGCGCGATGTTCCGCGCCTGTTTGATCGCAGACGACAGCCTGTGTTGATGCGGAGCGCACACGCCAGTCAAACGGCGCGGCACGATCTTCCCGCTCTCGGCCACAAACTGGCCCAGCAGCCGATAGTCCTTATAGTTGATGTCTTCGATCTTCTCGGTGCAGAACTTGCAAACCTTTTTGCGCCGGAAAAATTTCCTTCCGCCGCCTCCTTCGCGCGGAGGTCCACCGGGACGACCGCCTCCGCCAAACCTCGGACGATCTCCGCCGGGCCGTGGCCCGTCTGACCGCGGCCTCTCCGTTGGAGCCGCCGTTTGCTGCTCTGGTGCTTTCGTCTCGTCAGCCATAACTCTCCTCTAGGTTGCGTCACGCTTGCCGCGACGCCAATCTTTATGAACTCGCCGGCTCACCTTCCGAGCCACTCGAGCAATGCCTTCGTCTGCGCCTCAACTTCACGCAAATCTTAAAACCAAACTACGCCGTTGCCGGAGCTTCCGCCGCCGGAGCCGGTGCAGGCTCTGGCGTCGCCGGCACTGGCGCCGGCGCGGCCGCAGCCGGTTGCGCGCTCACCTTTTTCTTCGAATCGCGCAGTTTCTTGATCTTGTCCAGCCGCTTTTGCTCCTCATCGACACGGACGGTCAAGAACTTGATGACCGGTTCTGTGACGCGCAGACGGCGCTCCAGTTCGTGCATCACCGGACCTCCGCCCTCAATCACCATCAGGACGTAAATGCCGTCGTGGAAACGCCGCACGGCGTACGCCAGACGGCGCTTGCCCATCTTGTCAACCCGCACCACGTTTCCGCCCGAGGGGGGTACGACCGACTGCAATGTCGAAATCAGTTTGTCCAGATCCTCTTCCTGCATATCCGGCCGGACAATGAACATCAACTCATAGGTACGATTCATTCGTTATCTCCAAATCCAAAATTGTCTCCTGCGCGAAGTCTTTCGCGGAGGACCTCGGCGCGCCGCTCGAATCGCCATGTCTTTTCGCGGCGAAACCAATTCCCCGTTTGGCGCGCTTACCTTCCTGTCTGGCGAGCTAGCTCGCTTCTTTATCCTCCGGCTCTTTGCGGTTAAACCGGTTCATCGCCGCCGCCGGACCATCTCTCAGGATCATCTTCACCGCATCCTCTGCGGTGTCGAGCACCCCATCCACAACCGCCAAATCTGCCTTGCGCATTGGAGCCAGCAAATACTCAGCGCCATCTCCGACCTTGCGCTCCGGAGCCACTCCCATCCGGATCCGCAAAAAATCCTGCGTGCCCAGCGCCCCGATGATCGATTCAATCCCGTTGTGTCCCGCCGAACTGCGCCGCGTATGAATTCGCAACGTGCCCAGGGGAAAGTCCAACTCGTCCTGAATCACAATCAAGTCCGACTCTGGCGCCGCTTCGTACTCCCGAAGCAGTTCCCGCACCGCGAGCCCACTCAAGTTCATGAACGTCTCCGGCTTGGCTAGCAGGACCATCTGATCGGCGATCACAGTCCGTGCCGTCATCGCCCGGCACTGCCGGTTTCTGACTTCCACACCCAGGTTCCCTGCGATCCGATCAATCGCAAGAAATCCCAGATTGTGCGGCGAAAACTGATATTCGATTCCAGGATTGCCTAGTCCAACGATCAGTTTCACGCCAGATTCGCTTCCTTGCTCCACCTCTTGAGTGGGGACGGGCTCTTCGCCCGCCCGCCGAGCGCCGCTCGGCTACTTCCCCGGTCACGAAGCTACTTTTTCTCCTTCTTCTCACCCTTCTCAGGAGCAGCTTCGCCTTCTTCATCCGTCTCCTGCTTGCCCTTCTTGATAACTTCAGGCTCGCTCGGAGCTGCCGCCTCGGCTGCCGTGGCATCCGGCGTCGCCACAACTTCTTCTTTCACTGACGTGACGTGGGCCACGGGCTGATTCGCATCAGTCAGGATCTTCATCTTGTCGGAGTGGGGAAGGTCCTCAACGCGCAGGACCTTACCGAAAGTAAGCTGGCTGACATCGGCATCGATGTGGCTCGGAATGTCCGCCGGCAAGCACTCGATCTCGACCTCACGCAGCATTTGCTCCATGATGCCGCCTTCTTGTTTCACGCCGGCCGATTCGCCTACCAGGAAAATCGGTACGCTTACCCGCAATACCTTGTCGAGTGCGATGCGCTTGAGGTCGATGTGCAACAGCCGGCCCTTGATCGGCTCATATTGCCAGTCCACGATCATGGCCTTCGTCTTCTCGCCCTTCAGCGTCAGGTCAAAAATGGTGTTGTGGCCAGTCTCCGAGTTCAGGATTCGCGTTACCACCCGCGGATCGACAGTAATCGGGGCGGAATCTTTTCCCGCGCCGTAGACCACAGCCGGAATTTTTCCTTCACGCCGGACGCGCTTCGCGTCATTCTTCGTGCCCGGGTCCCTCGGCTGTGCTTCCAGTACGTTCGTTTCCAATGCAGTCGCCATAAATGTCAGTTCCTATCTATTTATTCAGATGTCTAAAAAACTTCGCCTTACGACGCCGGCTTCGCGCTCAGATAAACAACTTACTCACCGAAGTCTCTTCGTGATTGGCCTGAATCGCCCGGCCGATCAGTCCCGCAATCGACAACACGGAAATCTTGCCGCCCTTCTCCGTCCGCGCCGCGTCGGCTGCGGGATTCAGCGGAATCGTATTCGTTACCACAAGTTCCTTGATCACCGAATTCCGGATGTTCTCAACCGCCGGACCTGACAGCACAGCATGCGAAGCGCACGCGTAAACTTCTGTCGCGCCATTTTCTTTCAACGCCGCCGCTGTCTTGACCAACGTCCCAGCCGTGTCGATCAAATCATCGATGATCAGGCAAGTCCGCCCGTGTACGTCTCCAATCACGTGCATGATCTCAGCCACATTCATCTCGACGCGCCGCTTATCCACGATGGCCAGCGCCGCATCCACCTTCTTCGCGAAAAACCTCGCACGCTCCACGCCACCTGCATCCGGCGAAACCACCGTCAAATTCGGCAACTGCAGTTTGCGGAAATGGTCCACCAGCACCGGAGACGCAAACAGATGGTCCACCGGTATGTTGAAAAAACCCTGCAACTGCGGCGTATGCAAATCCACAATCAACGCCCGGTTCGCTCCTGCGGTCGTCAACAGATCCGCGACGAGCTTCGACGAGATCGGGCTTCGCGGCTTGTCTTTCCGGTCTTGCCGCGCATACCCGAAGTACGGGATCACTGCCGTGATCCGCCGCGCCGACGCGCGCTTCAGCGCGTCTATCATCAGCAGCAATTCCATCAAATGCTCGTCCACCGGACGGCACGTTGGCTGCATCACGAAGACATCGGCGCCGCGCACGTTTTCCTGAATCTGCACGTAGCACTCGCCGTCGGCGAATCGCATTACCTGCGCCTGGCCGCGCTGCATCCCGAGAAAATGGCACACCTCATCCGCCAAGGGCTCATTCGCCGTGGCGCTGAAGATCTTGAACTTCTCATCCACGCGCGGACGCGGCTTCCGCTCGGGCTTTTCGTCGGTCACTGGCGCATTTCTCTTTTCAACCTTCTCGGCTTTGTCGGGCGGCGTGACTAAAGTAGCCATGGTTGTCGTGGGCTCCTGGCCTTCAAGTCTTACCGTTCTACCAAGTACTGAGTACCAGTTCTTGGCTGGGCCGCTAGGATTCGAACCTAGACAAAGTGCTCCAAAGGCACTTGACCTACCATTAGTCGACGGCCCAATGAAACAACTGCGGATCGTGAATTGTCGATTTCCCCCGCTAAGGGGACTCCATTTTCAATCAACAACTCCAAATCAACAATCAAAAATTCGCGCCGCCGACTGCGCCGTGTCCACGGCCATTCGCCACCAACGACCTTCGTGGCTGCGCCGATTTCAGCCGTCTGAGCAAAGGCAGAACCAAACGGCCCAGAGGTAGAAAACTACTTCCCAACCACTCGGCGCCAGTATGCCTTCCTTGTCAGAGTGGAAGTCCGGTGCGCTTCCCAGCCGTTTTTTCGTAGCCGTTTCACCGCCCCTTCCGCCGCCGTCCGCGATGCGAACAGTCCATACAGCGTGGAACCAGAGCCTGACAACGAGGCATACTTTGCGCCCGCGCTCTCAAGGGCACGCTTACCTTCACACAGTTCGGGATACTCAGGAAAGACGACTTGTTCAAAGTCGTTCTCAATCCCAGCCCGGACAAGCTCGAGAAGTGGATTCCCAGCTTGGCCCCTTCTAAAAGGAGCACTGGAGTGAATCTCGCTCAGCCATGCCGACAACTCACTGCCAAGCCCATTCATTCTATCGGAGCGCACCGGCACCGTCAATTTTGGGCCTGCTTCCACAGAGAAACGTCGGGGCGAGGACGAACCGGTGATCGCGGTGGAAGAGCGCCACTCCGTGCCCGCGTCATTGCCCGAGTGTAAGGGCGTTAACTGCTGCCTTCGATCCCACGCGGCAAACGCCTTTGGCGTCGATACCCCAATCTTCGGGGTCACCACCACACACGCCAATTCCGGGAAATCCGGCAGGGGATATACCTGTTCGCCCCGGCCCACCCCCAACACCGTTCCGCCCACCAGAAACAACGGCAGGTCCGAACCGGCTTCCGCCGCCATTCTGAACCGCTGCACTGAAGACAATCTCCTGCGAAAAGCGCGCTCCAGCCCCAACAGAGTCGCGACCGCATTCGCCGAAGCTCCTCCGAGTCCTCCTTGGACCGGAAGCCGCTTCTCGATATCGACAATGACGCGTCCCCTCGTCCCCAAGCTTCGCAGCGCGAGCTCGGCGATGCGAAAACATGTGTTGGATTCGTCCGTCGGCACCCGGGGATCCGCACAACGAATCTCTATTCCGGTGCCCCGCCCAACAGCCACGCGGATGACGTCGTGCAGTCCGATTGTCTGATAGACCGTAAGCAGTTCATGAAAGCCGTCGCTCCGGCGGTCGCCAATCCTCAAACCCAAGTTGATCTTCGCGAATGATCGCACCGTCACGGTCATGGCGGGATGATTGTATTCGCTTTCGTCATCGAACAGACGCCGGGCGCTTGGTCGTGGTGCTGGCTCTCGACTCCGTTTTCCCTCAACACCCTCGTATTAGTTCTGCCAACTCACGGTCACAAATCCCGTGCCAGTTGCCGGTACCGTGTACTGATGGTTGGCCCCGTTCTCCCATGTCACGGTCCCGTTCGCGGCAATTTTGATGAACTTGAATTGCACCGTCATGCCGGCGGGTAGCGACGCATTCAGGAACCAGTTCGGATAATTCGGAGAGAGCATGGGCCCGCCGCCGTGTCGAAGGTCGTCCCCCAGTTTCCTAACTCGATCGTGTTGCCGGTCAGAAAGATGTAATCTCCCGGACTGGTCGGCGTCGCGTTGTTCACCGTAAAGGTCACGGGAATCAACTGCGCAGCCAGCACTGTGAATTGAATCGTGTTGGCGGAGGTTCCGCCTGTCGTTTTCAGCTGCGCCTGGTATACACCATTCGTCACGGATGGCACCGCGAACGTCACAGAGGTGTCAGACCACGACTGAATAGCGGCCGTCGTGGTTCCGAACAGCACCGAACCGGTCGTGGTTCCAAAACCTTTACCGGCGATGGTGACCTTCATTCCCGGCTGCCCGACGGTCGGTCCGATGGATCCGACTTGAGGAGTTGTTGCTGCTCCAACCGATTGCCAGACGGCAACGGTGTGTGCGGGTAAGGTGAAATTTCCTGCCGGATTGTTGCCGCCGCTGCCCGCGCTGACGGTCAGTCCGAAGCCGCCAAGGATTCCGCCGAGAGAGTCGGCGTAGGTTTTGGCGGGCAGAGCGGTATTGAGGCCGGAAATCGCGTACCCCGTGGTGTCATTCTTATTGATTGCGACCAGCACCACGTCGTTGAAGAACTTGCGCTCGAAGACGTAGACGTCGTTGTTGATCCAGCGCTGCTGAAATCCGCCGTACGCGAGTGCGTTGTTGCTTTGGCGCAAGGCGGCCAATTTGTTGATGAGCTGGTATGCCGTCGTCGTGGTGCTAAACGAACTCATCCATACGCGGTTGTAAGGATCGTTGCCGTTGTTAGTGTCGTTGTGCAGGTATTGCTCGTCTCCGTAGAGAATCACTGGAATTCCGCGGGAAGTCAGCAGAAATGCCATCGCCTCGTGCAGGCGATTGTTGTTGTTATTCAGCGTAAGCAGACGGGATTCGTCGTGACTGTCGAAGAAGGTGACGAGATCATTGTTCCAGAGAAAATTGGAATTTTCGGTGGAGATGGTTCCATCGATCTCGGAGAAGTTGGCATTGCTGGCAAATACATCGCGGACCGCAGAATTGAAGCCAAAATCGAGCTCGCTGATCCCGGTCTTGTTCGCGAACTTGTAAGCGTCGTGATAGAGCGGGTCGAAGAAATCGTTGTTGTACCACTCACCGTAGAGGAAGCTTGGACCCTGATTGAAGACGGAGTTGGCGAGCGAGTACTCCCAACCCCACGTAACGTGCTTGATGGCGTCGAGGCGGAATCCATCGGCTCCGTGAGATTGGAATTGGTGAATCACATTTTTCAGATAACTGTCGATCGTCGAGTTCTCCTGGTTGAGATCTTCGAGGCCGACGAGCGTGTAGTACTGGAGTTGGTAGCGGTCGTTGTAGTCGGCGATGTCGGGGTTGTGATGGAAATATCCGCTGGGATCGTTGCTGGCGGAGGCCATGAACGTGCCGTTATTGTAGAGAGCGCCGAGTTCTCCGCCGCCGTTGTAGTTGGAATGGTTGTTGGCGACATCGACGATGACCTTTATGCCGTTCGCGTGAGCCGCGGTGGTGAGGTTGGTGAACGCTGTCCAGGAATTGGCGGTGTCCCCGAAGTGCTCGTCGATTTTCATGAAGTCGCGAGCGTCGTACCCGTGATAGGGCGCGGAAATGGGTGTGCCACTATTCATGTTGAGATTTTCGTTGTCGACGGTGGGCGAGATCCAGATCGCGGTGACACCCATGCCTTTGAGGTAGGACATCTTGGCCTGGATGCCCGCCAAGTCTCCGCCCCAGTAGGCGAACCAATTGGTCTGCGTGGAATCGAAGAGTCCGGAACTTTGCGAAGGGTTGTCATTCGACGTGCTGCCGTTAAAGAAGCGATCGGTGACGATCTGATAGATCACTTGCTTCTTAAAGTCTTGCGCGCAAACGATCTGGCTGAGCGCGACCACGCATGCAGCGACTACGAAAAAGAATCTGCGGGAAGTCATACGAAGTTACCTCGACAGAATGAAGAATCGAGACACACGAATCACAAAACTCAGGAGAAGTGGCATCGTCATATCACGATTTCGGGTAAGAGAAGCGAGAAACTTGATGGTGTCCGTTTTTTGGGACGGGCAGCGAGCGCGAGGGTCCTCCAGCGATTCAAGGCAGTCGCGGCGAGGCAGATGCTCAGAGTTGAAGCATGGTTTTGACCGTAGAAACCAGTTCGTCGCTTTGAGATTTCGAAATAACTTTGGTGACGCCGAACTTTAGCGCCTCGGCTTCGAGGTGGCGTGTCCCATGGAGACTGCATAACACGATCCGTGAATATGGCAGAGCACGCGAGATCTCTCGAGCCGCGTTAAGTCCATCGAGTACGGGCATCGCGAGATCGAGGATGATAAGGTCAGGATGGAACTCGATGGCTTTGGAGAGCGCCTGATGTCCATCGTCGGCCTCGACAATCTCGAGATCCGCCACCTTCCTCAACAGGTCGCGCAGAGTGGTTCGAACACGCGAGTTGTCGTCGGCAATCAGGATCCGCGGTGGCATACAAGCATCTTCAGGACTTGAGAGTCGCAGCCTGCTGATTGCGCTTTCCTCGCGACTGTTTGATGTCCTACAAATTAACTCATGACTAAATCAGGACTTGATATACAGGGAAATCCGTATCCAGGTGGGGTATTTCGAGACGGCGATTACCGAGGGGTCCGACGTCTGCACGCCGCGGAAGCGCATCTCACTAAAACAATCGAAGTGCAAAACCGGAGGGCAATTTGCGACAGAGTATTCAAACGGGTGTCTCTGCCAAAGAGGGTCGTCTCCATGCCGGCGAGAGAACCAACGCGGAGGGAAAGCCAATCGCGAATTCGATTCTGCTAGCGATACCAGAAGAAGAGTTCCTAAAGATTCGCGCAAAACTGCACTTCATTGAACTGCCCCAAAGGTTCGTTCTGAATGAGCCGCGAAAGAAATTGGAAGACGCATATTTCCTGAATACGGGAATGGTCTCGCTGGTATTCGAGACGAAGAGCGGAGAAACAGTCGAGGTCGGCGTCATCGGACACGAAGGATTCGTTCCAGTTTCAATTGCAGCGGGATTACGACGAAACCCGCACCGATCGATCATGCAAGTTGGGGGCGACGGATTCAAGCTCAGTGTGGCCGCTCTGGAGTCGGCACTGAAGACTTGTCCGAAGCTGAAAGAGATTTTGAATCGGTACGGCGCGATCCACGGACTGCAGGTGGCCCAGACAGCTGGGTGCAATCGTCTTCACGATTTGGAGCAGCGACTGGCGCGCTGGTTATTGCTTACGCAGGACCGAGTGGACTCGGGACTTTTGAAAATCACTCATGATTTCCTGGCAACGATGCTGGGAACGGACCGCCCGAGCGTGAGCCTTGCAGCGGGAGCACTCCAGAAGAAGAGAATTATTGAGTACACGCATGGAGCGGTCCGCGTCTTGAACCGAAAAAAACTTGAAAGTTCCGCGTGCGAGTGCTACAGCGTCATCCAGCAGTTCAATGGCGAAATGGCTAAGTAGGACGCGGGCTTCCTGTCCCCTACTTACTTCAACTCGCAAGCCCCGCCTATTGTGTCCGCCTTCTACGATCCTCACCGCTTAGAATTCGACGTGGGCGCGAAGGGACGGGACCACTACTGGTCCGCGATCGCGGTTATAGCCTGGGTGATTGATGTGCTGGGCTCCCGGCGCAAAATAGATTCCCCGCCACACGTGGACCGTGTAGTACGACTCGAGAATATTCTCGCGGTCGTAGTTCAAGCGTCCATCGCCCAGTAAAAAACCCAGGCCTCCTGCGGCGAGATAGTTCTGGTGGTCCTTCTTGATGGCATTCGACACGAAGGCGAGCCCGGCGCGATCCTGTTTGCGGAGCCACCATGCACCGTTTGCTCCCAGCCCGGCGCTGATAGTCTGATCAACCTCTGTATAGGCGAACGATTCGGTCTTACCGTTATTCCATCCGGTGCGCGCAAACGCTGTGATATGGCGGGATAGATTCTGCTCGATGTTGAGGCCGAAGCCGTACTTGCGCGTGATTTGCCAAGGGTGGTCCGTAATGTCGGGTGTTACGTTTTCTTCGGACGCCTTGATGACCTGGTCGCGATAGATGCCCATATTTGCCGAATTGGTATAAGCGAGGATGCGGATGATTCCGGGCTTGTGGGGAATAAGTCCGCGGCGCAGCTCGAATTCGAAATTCTCCGCGTGAACATGCCAAGGTTTGTAGACAAGATCGATGCCGTTGGCGACCTTCGGCATTAGCGCTTCGCCGAAGCGAAACCCCCAGTTGCGATCTTCAAAATCGAGTATTGCACCTACTGTATAGCCGCGAGTATCGGCGGCATAGTCCCACGAGCCGTTGTTGTCCGTGGTCCAGTTCACGAATTGAAAGTGAGTATCGGAACCGACGGAATTGATGTCAAAAAAGTCGGGCATGCTGAACTTGCCGATGCGAAACTCGAGGCGGCGGCGAGGGAGCTCATCGAACAGGGAGAAGGAACTGCGCGCGTTCTCGACCTTATCGGCGCTGAGGCCAAAAACTGCATGGAACATGACGCGCCCGAGATAGGGAGCTTTGCTGAGCGAGGGATTGCGGACGATGTCAAGGTTCGTGTCTCCGGCTAGACCGAAGCCCGTGCTTAGCGCCGCTCCGCCGGCTTCTTCAATATCGACGAGGGCTTCAATAGACCTGTTGATGCGGACGCCCGTGTAAAGGGTAATCAGGCGAGAGGTGGCTTTGTCGTAATGCGTACCGAGGCTGTGCGGACCGCTGTACAGCGCGGGAAATTCGGGATGAGCCTGAAAGATGAAATTGGACTGGGCCGATATCCAGAAGCGCGTATTGGTTGAATGCGGAAACAGGGATTCTGGATCTGCCGGTATGGCTTCACGATTCGGGGTTGGGGGAAGGTTGTCTTGCTGAGGAAAGGCCGCAGGAGTTAAGAACGCGGCGATCGCGCAGCAAAGCACGACATAGCGAAGAAGAAACATTTGTTCGTTAATGTACATTAACTAATGTGGTTAAACATGGTTAACGAGCATAACAAATTTCCTTTGGAGACTATGGAAAGCGTATTAACGGAATGTAAATATTGGAGCCGTAGCCGACCAAAGCGCGAATGAAATGGCGCTGCCAGAACGAAATCCTTCACTGTGTGACTGACTCAAACATCGAAGTCTCCGCTTCCGGCAAAAGCGGCTGCACATCCGGCTCTTCCTCCCTTGTCCGCAATGCGATGCATCTTAGGCGCTAATTTTCAGTGCAAGCACGACTTGATGGCACGTTCTTCACCCAGAGTCGAATGGGCAAGTCGCCCATACGAACCGGGGGGCGTTTATGAGTCCGAAGATAGTGATGGCTTTGACGGTCCTGCTGATTGTTGCCGGACTGGTTTTGCTGAATGATCGGAACGCACAGGCTGGGGAAGTCAGCCCCAGCTACAAGGTGCTCGATCCTATCCGACACGGTAATCTGACTGTTTTTCCGGTGGTCAGTTCGAAGAATTATCCGACTGGGGCATTCTTGACACTGGACGAAGGTCTGCACTCAGGCGAAGTGGTTGTGGCCGAAGCTGGGAGCGTGCAAGGACTGATCCGCAGGCATCCGGCAGCGGGTATCCGGCATGACGGCGCCGAAGTCAACCGACTTGTGCTGGTAAACAATTCCAAGCGCCCTCTCCTGCTGCTGGCAGGGGAAATTGTGAGCGGAGGCAAGCAGGATCGCGTTATTGGCAAAGACCGGATCGTGCCGGCGGAGAGCGATCCGATAGATTTGAGCGTGTTTTGCGTCGAACCAGGCCGCTGGGTGGCTACCAGCCAGCACTTCGGTGCGTCCGAGGCGATCTATGGAGCAAGGGTGGTTGGAGGCGCGAAGGCTGCGGCCCCGATGGCGGTGATGGCCCAGCCCTCGGTGCGAAAGCGAGCAATGGCGGACAAAGATCAAAACCAGGTGTGGGACGCAGTCAACAAGCAGAAGAATGAGATGTCGATGGAAGTCGCGGCCAGCACTCCGAACGTGCAAACCGAGATTGCACAGACGACTTCCTACGCGAAAGTGAACGAGAACGAAGAGGTAAAGCGGAGGGTAGACGCGATCGCCAAGCCGATCGAACAGAACTATCAGGGATTAATTCGCCAGTTGCGCGATCAAAATGCGGTGGGGGTGGTGGTTGCGGTGAACGGGCGCATCATCTGGGCCGATGTCTTTGCCAGCACGGATTTGCTGACGAAGTATTGGCCCAAGCTGGTGCGCTCGTATGCGTCGGAGGCTGTCGTGACGCGGGCAAAGAGCGAGGATGTCAAAGCCGACAAGGCGCAGGCGTTTCTCGAGGAGATGGACGGACGGAAGGAGATGATCGAGAGCGAGCCTGGGATTTATCGGCAAACGGAAGTGGATGGGGACGGGTTCAAGGCGTTTTCGCTGACGTCGTTATTGCCGAAGACTGGATTTGAACTGCATGTGGCGAAAATGGCGGATTGACGAACCGCCATGGATCGTCTCGCCGAACTAGCTATTGCTGGACGAGGGGTTGTTTTTCGTACCAGGTGCGCCATGCGGACGATTCGTTCGGAAGGCGCTGGTGCGTGATGTCGCCGAGCGCCTGAAACGACCATCCCCGGGTTTGGGCATCGAGTGACTGTTCGTCGATGTAAGTGAGCAGAGTGGGGACAGCAGCGAATCTCTGCTCATGGGTAAACATGCCAGACTCTGCCAGCCCGCAGGCTGCGCGTTCGCGGACGACTGGCGACGCGTCGTCGTGCATGGACTTCAGCAGGATATCGACTGATTGATCCGTTCCGGCGAGCGCGAGTCCCTCGACGGCCCACCGACGCGAATCCACATCTCGGTCCGAGACGTGGCCGATCAATGCTTCCGTCGCGCGATCCGTTTCGACACCACGATTCGCCATCAACCCAAGAGCCCAGAGCGCCCAGATCTTTTGGGCGTGATCGGGAGATTGCGACATCTTCAGAACATATTCGAAACTGGCCGCGTTCTTAGCGAGGCCATAGGCTGCGAGTTCGACTTCGACGCCGGATTCGCGCACGCGGATATCGTCCGAGTTCAGCGCTGCGGCGGTGAGATTGGCGATCTGCGGATTCCAGCGCACTTTGCCTGGCCATCCGTTGACACGCGAAGAAATCTGGTCGGCGGCGCCGGCAGAATGACTGACCGCCAGTTCGAGCAAACTTTCTGCCTGATTCTGAGGAGGGAGGCGATCGATTTGTTTCGAGTCTTTCGTGGATGTGGGTTTCTCAATTCGCTTAGAAAAAGATCTCGCGAAATCGTCCCACCGCAGATTCGATTTCCCGACTAACCCAAACATAAGCGCGGCAAAGGTTCCGATGAGGACGGCGAGAATCTGTCCAGGCGGCAGTCCGGATCGTCTGCGAACGTCTTTGGACGGGTTGGGTGGAGCTTTACTTGAAGCCTCGATATCGGAGCCCGGTCCAAGGGTTCCGTAGTCAGGCGTCGGTCGCAGACGCGGGTCGGAAGGCGATGCTGTGCCCCGCCCCGATGGCCGAAAAACGTCCATGTAAAGAAGTCTAGGAGAGCGGGCAAAATACGGTAAAGTTACTTCAGTTCAAAGAGACAGCAGTTTGCTTCACACATTACCGGCGCGGGTCGAAAGCCCCTGCAGCGCCTGTTTTGCAGCACAATCGAGGGAGAATCTATGTCAGGAAAAATTAAGTGGCGGATGTCGGCCATCAGCGTATTACTTGCGGCGGTGGCGTTTGCCACGTCTGATTCGGGATATCACGTTCTGAAAACTTTTAAGGTCGGCGGCGACGGCGGGTGGGACTATCTGGTTAATGATGCCGGTGCCCGGCGCCTGTTTATCTCGCGCGGAACGCACGTGATTGTGCTCGACAGTGATTCCGGAAAGACTGTCGGCGACATTGGCGATACGCCCGGCGTGCACGGGATCGCGCTTGCGCCTGAACTCGGCCGCGGATTTACGAGCAACGGTCGCGAAAACACGGTCAGCATCTTCGATCTCAAGAGCCTGGCGACCAGTAGCAAGGTGAAGGTCGGGCAGAATCCGGATGCGATTCTCTACGAGCCCGCCACAAAGCGAGTGTTCACCTTCAATGGGAAGAGCCACGACTCGAGCGTGATTGACGCGGCGAGTGGAAAGGTGCTGGGAACAATCCCGCTGGACGGCAAGCCTGAGTTCGCGGTCAGCGACGGGAAGGGTGAAGTGTTTGTGAACATCGAGGATAAGAGCGAGATTCAGGTGATCGATCCGGAGAAGATGTCGGTGAAGACGAAGTGGCCGCTGGCGCCGTGCACCGAGCCCAGCGGACTGGCAATCGACCGGAAGAATCGGCGGCTGTTTTCGGGCTGCGATAACAAGATGATGGCCGTGGTCGATGCCGATAGCGGAAAGGTGATCGCGACCCCGGCAATCGGCGCGGGTGTCGACGCGACCGCGTTCGACGATGAGACCGGACTGGCGTTCGCCTCCTGCGGCGAAGACGGAGTGCTGACCGTGGTGAAGGAAGAGTCCGCCGATAAGTTTACGGCGGTCGAGAATGTGAAGACTCAGCAGGGAGCGCGGACCATGGCGCTGGATTCGAAGACTCACCGTGTATTTGTTGTGACCGCGAAGTTTGGTCCGCCACCCGCTCCGACGCCGAATAATCCGCATCCGTGGCCGTCGGTTGTGCCGGATACTTTTGTTGTGTTGGTGGCTGCAAAATAATTATCGCGGTCGGTTCGAAAATGCGGGCTGCGAGCTGCAACCAATGATTCCGAAGCCCGTTGAGAATCTTGCTACCCTCTACCTTACTTCCAGTATGCCAAGGTGCGGCAACAGAAGTTACAATTGCTGGTTTGTCAGACTGCTTTAGGAATTGAACAACTTCTCATGACGATGAAGGTCCGCAAAGCTGTGTTTCCTGCCGCAGGATTGGGCACTCGTTTTTT
The DNA here is from genome assembly GCA_963820895.1 of uncultured Acidobacteriota bacterium. GTDB lineage: Bacteria > Acidobacteriota > Terriglobia > Terriglobales > Acidobacteriaceae > Sulfotelmatobacter. The sequence continues at coordinate 1,350,169 of CAWGBW010000002.1, read as the reverse complement.
GCCCGCTACTAAAGCACAACCAAAAGAGATGCTGCCGGTGGTCGATAAGCCGATCATCCAGTACGGAGTAGAAGAGGCCATGGCCTCGGGCTGCGACCAGATCCTCATCATCACGGGGCGCGGAAAGCAGGCGATCGAAGATCACTTCGATGTCAGTTATGAGCTGGAAAAGATGCTGGAAGAGCGTGGCAAGACCGATCTGCTCAAGATCGTGCGCAACATCTCGGACATGATTTATGTGGGATATGTCCGGCAGAAGGAAGCGCTCGGGCTGGGCCATGCCGTGCTCATGGCGCGAGAAATGGTCGGCAATGAGCCTTTCGCGGTGCTGCTGGCCGATGACGTTATCGATAGTGCGGTGCCCGCGCTGAAGCAGATGGTGAACGTGTTCGACGAGAAGCAGTGCAGCGTGATCGCGGCGCAGGTGGTCGAAGGCAAGATGATTTCATCATACGGAGTGTTCGACGCCCAACCGGTGAACGGATTCAACGGGCGCCTGTTCGAAATTCGCAACATGGTGGAGAAGCCGAAGCCAGAAGAGGCGCCGTCGAACCTGGCGATCATCGGCAGGTATATTCTCACGCCGGCAATTTTTGATTGTCTCGCGAAGACGAAAACCGGGGCCGGCGGCGAATTACAGCTTACCGATGGAATGCGCATGCTCTTGAAGCAGGAAAAAATGTATGCGTACGTCTATGAGGGGAACCGCTACGACACCGGAGACAAGCTGGGATTTTTGAAAGCGACGGTCGAATTCGCACTCAAGCGGGATGACCTGGGCGGACCTTTTCGGGAGTACCTAAAAGGGCTCAAGCTCTAGTCGCTGGCTAGGCGGGTTTCGTGGGGACGGCGAGGGTGCCGTCCCCATATTTTGTCTACGAGCTTTTCAGCTTCTTCGATTTTTCCTCAACGCCGCGGGCCAGCTTCTCCTTGTGCCCATGTAGTTTCTTTGCAATGGCCTGATCCGATAGGCCGATCATCTGTGCGGCGAGAATTCCGGCGTTCGTGGCACCCGGCTTTCCGATGGCGACTGTGGCCACGGGTATGCCCGCGGGCATCTGCACGGTTGCCAGTAGCGAATCCATCCCGTTCAACGAAGTCGATGGGATCGGAACGCCGATCACTGGCAACGTGGTATGCGCCGCAATCACTCCAGCCAGATGGGCGGCACCCCCCGCACCCGCAATGATGACGCGAATCCCACGGTCTGCGGCCTTACGGGCGAAATCAGCCGTCCGATCGGGAGAGCGATGGGCCGAGGTTACGTCGATCTCGTACGGGATGCCGAACTCGTCGAGCGCCTTCCCGGACTCGCGCATGATTTCCAGATCAGAATCACTTCCCATCACAATTGAAACTTGTGGATTGCTCATTGCACCTTCTCTCAGAGTTTTGGTATTTCATGATCACGACAGAACCAACTATTTCTTTAGCGCGCGGGCGGCGATGTCCTTCCGGTAGTGCGCTCCCTCGAATGAAATCTGCCCGCAGGCCTGATACGCGCGATCGACTGCAGTCTGCAGGCTAGGGGCCCGAGCCGTAACTCCCAGCACACGGCCTCCGGCGGTGTAGTAGATGCCATCACGCTTCGACGTGCCTGCATGAAAAACTTTCACACGTTCGACAGCGCCAGCTTCGTCGAGTCCATCAATTCGTTTTCCTACTTCAAAGGTTCCGGGGTAGCCTCCAGATGACATCACTACGCAAACTGATGCGTCCTGCGACCACCTGAAATTCTCTTCGCTGATGCTGCCCTCTATCGATGCCTGAACCGCATCGACTAAATCGCTTTCCAGCCGCATGAGAATAGGTTGAGTCTCGGGGTCGCCGAATCTGCAGTTGAATTCCAGCACCATGGGGCCGCGGGCCGTCATCATCAATCCGCAATACAGGACGCCCTTGAACTCATTGCCCTCGGCTTTCATACCCGCAACGACTGGTGTGGCGATGTGGTTGACCAGCCAATCCCGCATCGGCAAATCGACGAGTTCCTGGATGGAGTAGGCTCCCATGCCCCCAGTGTTCGGGCCAGTGTCGCCGTCGCCGACACGCTTGTGATCCTGAGCCGCAACCAGCGGGGCGACGCGCTCCCCGTCGCTGAAAAGAAGGAACGACAGCTCGTCGCCGGTCAGACACTCCTCTAGTACAACGCGGGCCCCGGCGTCGCCCAGCATACGTCCGCTAAGCATCTCGGCCGCGACGCTCGCAGCTTCTTCCTTACCTTTGGCAATGACGACACCTTTTCCCGCCGCGAGACCGTCCGCCTTCACGACCACAGGCATATGGAAATGTCCGAGGGCATCACGCACCTGCTCGATGGAGTCGCAAATCGCGAAGTGAGCGGTGGGGATGTGGTGGCGCTGAAGAAATTCCTTAGCAAAGCTCTTGCTGGATTCGAGTTGGGCTGCCGCTCTGGTAGGACCGAAAACGGGCCATTCACGGCGATTGAACTCGTCCACAACGCCAAGGGTGAGGGGCAATTCGGGGCCGACGATCGTCAGATCCGGTTGCAGCCGGACGGCAAGCTCAGTGATAGCGTCGAGGCTCTTCAAGTCCGCAGGCAGGCACTCGGCCTCGTCAACGATGCCTCCATTTCCGGGGGCACAATACAGCTTGGAGACGCGCGGGGACTGCTTCAGCTTCCACACCAGCGCGTGCTCGCGCCCGCCGCCTCCTAGGACCAGAACTTTCATAGCAGAGCAAATCAGGTTAGGGGTTCAAGGTTGAGGCTGTCAAACCCGCAGAGGCGTTTTCCTCCGTTGTCCGAGTCGCATTATTTGGATAGCCACATGATCCGATTCAAAAACCGTTCACCGGCTCGGTTACGGGCGTCGGGGCAGTGATCCTTCAGGGGCTGCGCGGAGATATTGGACCGGCCAGGTCATCGGTCGGCCGAGAGCCTGCGCGGCATGCATCGGCCAGTACGGATCGCGCAGAAATTCTCTTGCCATGATCACGGCGTCGGCCTTTCCTGTCGAAACAATTTCCTGGGCTTGTGCGGGCGAGGTGATCATTCCGACGGCGCCTGTCGCGATGTTCGCGTCGCGTCGAATTTGTTCTGCGAAGTGGACCTGATAACCGGGGCCTACCGGAATCTTCGCCTTGGCTGAATTGCCTCCGGATGAGCAGTCGATCAGATCAACGCCCAGAGGCTTAATCTTGCGAGCTAGTTCGACAGACTGTTGGATATCCCAGCCGCCGTCGATCCAGTCGGTGGAAGAGATGCGCACGAATAGGGGAGCTTTATCAGGCCAGATCTTGCGGACCGCGATGACGATCTCACAGAGCAGTCGCGTGCGATTCTCGAATGAGCCGCCATAGGCGTCGGAGCGTTGATTGGAAAGAGGAGATAGAAATTCGTGGATGAGGTATCCATGAGCGGCGTGGATTTCGATAACACGGAACCCAGCTTGCCATGCTCGCTGCGCTGCAGACTCGAACGCATGAATGACCTCTTGAATGCCTTCGACAGTAAGCGCTTGCGGCATTGGGTAGTTTTCTGCGAATGGGACAACGCTTGGTGCTACGACTTTGCTCCAGCCTCCCTTTCCGTCAGACAGCATCCCACTACCTTCCCATGGGCGGTAGGTGCTGGCTTTACGGCCGGAGTGAGCGAGTTGCATGCCGGCGATGCTGCCTTGCTGGTGAACAAAACGAGCGATGCGGGCCAGTTCATCAACGTGTTCGTCCTTCCAGACGCCGAGATCCTGCGGGCTGATGCGGCCTTCCGGCAGAACGGCCGTCGCCTCCGTCAGAACGAGTCCAGCACCGCCCACAGCACGACTGCCGAGGTGAACGAGATGCCAATCATTGGCGAAGCCGTCTTCGCTGGAGTATTCGCACATAGGCGAGACGAAGATCCGGTTGGAGAAGGTGACGTCGCGCAACTGAAACGGGTCGAACAGATATGACATGGTTCTTATCGTACAGAACACCTGCTCTTCGAAAGAAAAACCCCACTTCCGGCCAACTCGACCGGAAATGGGGCATCGCCCTTGTACTTACCGCATCGCATCGTGGCGCACTATGCGCCGTCAGTCGAGTGGAGTACGCGGAACGTGTTGCCGCCGTTCGACCAGACCAGAAGCAGTGCATCCTGACCCTGCGGTACGTCCGACAGAGCCTGCTGCACTTCGCTCGCGGATTGGACCTTGTGGCGATTCACTTCGAGGATGATGTCACCCTGCTGAAGGCCGGCATTGTCGGCTGGGCTACCGGGCTGCACCTGCTCGATAACCGCTCCCTTAATTTCACGCGGAGCCTGGATTTGATCGCGGAGTTCCGGAGTGAGATTTCCGAGACCAACTCCCCAGCGCGCCCTGCCTTGCTGCCCTTCCCCGGAACGCGATCCGGATTCGGCGGACCGGTTGCCAAGATCCTCGAGCGTGACGGACACCTTCATGGATTTGCCTTCGCGAAGAACCGTGAGCTGAATTTTCGTGCCAGGCTTGTTCTGTCCGACAATTACCTGAAGTTCACCGGAATCGGTGATCTTCTCTCCGTTGATTTCGGTGATGACATCGCCGATCTGAAGTCCCGCTTTGCCCCCGGGCGAATCTGCATCCACCTGGGTGACGACGGCTCCGCTGGCATTGGTGTCATCGAAGAACTTTGCGTTCTCGGGCGTGACGTCAGTGATGCCGATTCCAATTCGTCCGTGGCTCACCTTGCCATCGCGAATCAGTGCTTCTACCGTTGGCCGGACGATCTGTGTCGGGATGGCGAATCCCATGCCTGAGAACGATCCCGAGGGAGAGATCAGGAACGTGTTGATGCCGATCACTTCACCGCGAGCATCGACCAGCGGGCCACCAGAGTTGCCGGGGTTAATGGCGGCATCGGTCTGAATGAACTGTCCGGGTTTGCTGCGGTCCGTGGGATCAGGATTCGCGCGATTGAGCGCGCTTACGATTCCACGCGTAACGGTGAAGCGAAATCCGTAAGGGTTGCCGAAGGCCAACACGGTCTGACCTTGACGAAGCTGCTTCGAATCACCCCACGGAGCACTTGCCAAATTGGCTCCGCCCTCGACTTTGATGACCGCGAGGTCCGTAACCGGATCGCTCCCGATCAGTTTTGCCTTCATGATGTGGCGGTTGCTGGTGGTCACACGAATATCGACGGCACCGTCGACAACGTGGTTGTTGGTGACAATGTATCCATCAGGCGAAATGACTACGCCGCTTCCCATGCCGTGCTCAATTTCAGGCTGGCGCTGCCGCATGTTCGGACCAAAGAACTGCCCGAAGGGACTGTTCTGGCCGAAGAACTGTTGCATGTCGTCGGGACCTCCGCGTCCCGCCGCTTGCGGCTTGGTTTTCGAGGTGACGGTGACGTTGACCACCGCGGGTGTGACGTGGGCAGCCAATGTCTCCATTGCTTTGTCGAGCGACATCAGCGCACTGACGCTATCGATGTCGAGTGGGGCCGCTGCCGGTGCGGCTTCAGCGGCTCGCGCTGCCGCCGGCTTGGCAAATTCGTAGGTTGAGAACGAGGCTGCCATCGCTACAGCGAGCACTGGCAAGGCGAGGCGCCGCGTCCATTTCTTTGTGTTTTCGTTCCACCACTTTGCTGCATTCATTTTGTGTTGCATCCTTTCGAGATTGTTAGAACTAATTCCTTAGTTATTGAAGTTGCAGGTTGATCTTTCGTTCACATTTCCATCGTTCTAAACTTTCTTAGCTGGAAGTTTGTCGCTTACAGGCTGAGGTACGTAGCGCACGAACGTTATGCGGAGCACTTGGAGCTGATAGGCCGACTGCCCAAGGCTGTTGGGAGTTGTGCCTTGGAATAAGACGACCAGAGTCTCAGCCACTGGAACGGGGGCCACTTCGATAGCGGCGAGATGAACGATCCTTCCAGCTTTGGGCCTGAGGATGACGCGATGCTCCGGTGACATTCGCTTAAGCTTGGAGGGAGCGAGCACCTGGGCTGGAACAAACTTTGCCGGAGTTACCTGCACTCCTGGGAGCAGCTGCTGCAGCGACTCGGCTCGGCGGATCTGACCTTGCGAACGAGCGGACGGCAACTTCACGTCACGAGCTTCCTGCGACGAGTTTCCAAATGCGACCAGCCGGGGAGCCCTCTCGGCAACGACCCCGCAGGTTACGGCAAACCCGATCACGAGCGTGACTGCGGCCTTCCATCCACGAGTGTTTGCCCTCGGCCGATTGACGTCAAGAATCTCGGCGACGCGAGACGTCGTCTGCCGGAGTTTCCCGACTGCGGCTTGAGCCAACGCAAGACCGCGTTGAACGAAACTGCGCTCCGCGAGATGGGCTAGGCATTCGGCATACGCCCTGGGGCTGGCGGTTTCAGCGAGCACCGCGTCATCACAGGCGATCTCACGCTCGAGAGCTGCCCGGTTCTCGATCCACCATACGGCGGGATGAAAGAAGAACAGCGCTCTGACGAGCTGCTGAGCGAGGTTGGTCCAATCGTCCCAACGGCGTAGGTGCGCAAGCTCATGCAGCAAAATCTGATTCAAATCTGCGGGCGAAAGCTCTCGCATCGCCCATTCAGGAATGACGATCGCGGGCCGGGCTAGTCCAAGCGCGGTGGGTACGCGCACTTGCTTTGCGGTGCAGATCTCAACTTTGCGTGAGAGCTTCGTGCGACGAAGCGTTTCCTGCATGATCCCAGGCAGATCCGCGGTACGGAGCGGCGCGCATTGCTTACGGAGAGTGTGAAGATGCCAAACGGCGCGCGCGACGCGGAGCAGGAAATATCCGGAGATCAGGGCCCAGACAGAAAAAACGTAGAGAGCCCATGAATCTGGCAGAGTGAAAGCCGCGCGGCGAATGGCGGTCGAAACTCCGGCATTCGACGACAAGCTACCGAAGAAGGGAAGTGCGGCAATCGCAACCAGTGCGGAAAACCAGATCGCGAACCGGGTACCCGCACTCTGGCGACGGGCAAGGCGGTACAAAACCGCGGCGAAGGCGGCGACCAAAGTTCCCTCGGCGAATGAATCGACGATTCGAAGCGTCGAATACTGTGCGATGGTTTGAAGTTCGAACGTCATCGAGGCGGTTATTTCGTCCTGTCCAGAAGGTCCCGAAGACGCTGTAATTCGTCGGGATCGATGCTCTTCTCTTCCAGAATATTCAGTACCAGCAACTCGTCGGAATTGCCAAAAAATCGGCTCACCAGATGGCGCACTTCAAACCGCGAAGCATCTTTGCGATCGACGCTGGGTGAGTACACGTGAGCTCGCTTGTCTTTCGCGTGCTGGACGTAGCCCTTCTTCTCCAGGATGCGAACGATGGTGAGCACTGAGTTGTAGGCCAATGTCGGCTGGGCCGGCAGAGCCTGCAGTACTTCGTGCACCGTGGACGAACCGCGGTCCCAGAGGACATTCATGATGCGCAACTCAGCTTCGGTCAGGGTTGCGGACTTGCTGCGGGCCACGAATCCTCCTTGCTTCCTAAAAGACGTTACACCGGGAAAAAGGTCAACTAATTTGTTAGTTGCACAGACTGCCGGTCGCGTTGCCCGGCCAAGATTAACCGTTAAGCCCTTTTATAATCAATAGCTTAACCAAAACTTAGTCAGTCGCGTGGGCCTACGCACTCACTCGGCACCTTCGGTTCACCACCTCGTTATAAGACCACTTCCCCGCTTCGACCGCCACAGCTGAAAAGGTCGCAAGGCCAAATCTGTTCCACGGCCGAATCGAGCGTGTCTTACCGGATAGGCAGGGGAAAAGCCTCGACGGAATAACGCAGCTGGGATCGACCGAATTCCGAAAAAGGCTTTTCTTTTTCCACAGCGCATCGATGTTCAGACGAACAAGCCTGAGGTACCGCGAGACACGCAAAGTTGTGCTCTGGCTTACGGAGAGAACCAGCGGGAGTTGGAATCCTGCAAAGCACAGGGCCAGTTACGAAATTCTTCCGGACGACCGAAACTTCGATTGAAGAGGAGGCACCCGGTAAATAAGGAAAAACAAATCATGAAGTGGGCCATTATTCTTTTTGCATTCTTATCCACGCTGTCGGTAGCGCAAGATTCTCTCGGCAAAGTCACCAACGTGCGGTCGGTCGCGTGTCCATCGGGATTTGCAGTGGGCTCCTCGTGCCAGCACCTCACCATCGCAAGCTGTCCGAATACCAATGACACCGGTGTAACCATCGGGACGAAGACGGCCGCGGCGTCAAAGGGCACGATCGTGCTGTTCAACGGCTCGAACGGAACGCGGCCGATGAGCGGCCCGTTCGTCAAAGACTATTCCAAGTTTGGATTCACCGTGATCGATACGATGTGGGATCCGCCGGGATGGGAAGGGACCGGACAAACCGCGAGCATTCTGGCAGGCGCATGCCGTCCCGCGACTCTGCTCAGTTATTTTGCACAGAACGCGAAGGGTCCATTCTGCGCCCAAGGGCACAGCGCAGGCAGTTCCGCGCTGGCGTATTCGCTGTCGCACTATGGCATCGACCGGCTCGATCATGTGGAGTTGGTATCGGGGCCCGTTATGTCAGACTTGCAACAGGGCTGCGAAACCCCGCTTGCCCCGCCGGTGACGGTTGTGCCCAGCAACGGCGCAATCTTTGCCAATGGGCCTCAATATGTGAACCAGTTCATCCCCGCAGTGAGCCACTACACCGGCCTGTCTTGTCAGCCGCCAGCGCCCACCACCGAAACAGTAAACGCGATGTGGTTGGCGCAGTCCATTGTGCAACCCGGCGCGGTGCTGAATTTCCCGAATACTGGAATTTCGGGATGGTTGTGCGACAACGGGCTGAACAATTCCGCGGCCCAAGGAGCAATCTTTTATTCGTCGTTACAGTCGCAATACTCCCTGACGCGCGTCTCGGGATGTATGGGGAGCGAAGGAGTACAGCAGGGGACAACTCCGCAAGCGATGAAAGGACAACATGCTATCGAGCAGGATATGGAACTCTCCTGCATCGCACGACACTAGCCGTCTTCGTGCGGAGGGATTCGTCTCCCAGGCGCCTGGCTTTAAACCTGGGGACGAATCGATCTTCTCGCCACCTGCTCCATTACCTGCAACCAATTAAAGCCGCGTGCCCTTTTCACATGCACTTTTGATTACTAACGCAAACGCCTGTTTCGGCATCTGTTTTCACTAAAGACCCAGTTGCGATAGTGGCTGGTCTTGGAGTGACCCGGAGGTATTAATTCCTGTCACTTCGAACAGAAGTCTGGAAGAACTCCGGCGTGGATTGGTTGTTATCGATAGCCACCAACCTGGAGTGATCTTCCAAGAGTGTGTTACCGGTCCGCTGGATATGCGCCTGAGGCGCTCTGTCCGGAACGCGATTGGTGATTCTCTGCCGGCGCTTGAGGCCGGCTCTAGCGCTCGCTTCGGCTAATAACGCTTCCTCACACGGAGGCAAGCTGAGTTGTCGCTCAAACCGGCGACGGCGGCTTCCGGAGGAAGAGTGTCCGCAAAAATCAATCAAAAGGAACGTGCTATGAAATGGATGGTGCTCGTATTTTTCTTCGTCTCAACAATCTCATTCGGCCAAAGACCACTCGGACGGGTCACCAATGTTCAGCAGGTGGCGTGTCCGTCAGGATTCGCGGCGGGTTCTTCATGCCAACATCTGACGATACAAAGCTGTAAAGGCACACTGGATGCCGGAGTCACGATCGGCACGAATGTGCCGGCTGGATCAAGAGGAAACATCGTGTTGTTTAATGGTTCGAATGGGACGCGGCCGATGGGAGGAGCCTTCGCTAGCGATTATTACAAAGCTGGATTCACGGTAATCGATACGATGTGGGATACTCCGGGATGGGAAGCAACGGGCCAGACCCCGGATATCCTGGCGGGCGCATGCCGCCCCGCGACGCTTCTCAACTACTTGTCGCAGACGGTGAAGGGCGCATTCTGCGGAGAAGGTCACAGCGCAGGCAGTTCGGCGCTAGCGTATTCGATGACCGAGTACGGCATTGATCAACTCAACCATGTCGAACTGGTCTCAGGTCCGGTCATGTCCGACATGGAAAAGGGATGCGAAACTCCGGATGTCCCTCCGGTCACCGTTGTCCCCACGAATGGGGCTCCCTATGAAAACCGGCCACAGTACGTAAACCAATTCATCTCGTCGATCAGTCACTACACAGGCCAGGCTTGTCAGCCATCGGGCCCAACTCCGCAATCGGCGAACCAGTCGTGGCTGGAGCAATCGATTGTGCAACCCACAATGTCATTAAATTTCCGGAGGACGGGAATTTCGGGATGGCTTTGCGACAATGGGCTGAACAACTCCGCCGCGCAAGGAGCGATCTTCTATTCCAATTTGGGATCGCCGTACTCACTGACCCGCATCTCGGGTTGCCTTGGGAGTGAAGGCGTGGCGCAAGGCTCTACGCCTCAGGGAGTGAATGGCCAGGCGGCAGTCGAGCAGGATATGGAGTCTTCCTGTACGGCGAATAAACGCTAGCTGACGCACACGGTCCGCTCTCTGCCCTTTCATTCAGTTTAGGAAAGTGGAACGGCCTCGTTGACGTGAAACTGATGTCAACGAGGCCGTGAGCGGAGCAACCATTCACCTCACTGGTAGGTGAAATTCAATTTGTCTACGAAAACAGTGTAGTCCGCCTGCTGGTAATTTCCGTCCATCTGGTAGTTGATGGTCACCCCGTGCCAGCCGGGAGCAGAGTAGGGAGCATAGGTCCAGTTCAGCGTATGCGTCACTCCATTTAGCGTGATGGACTGATACTTGAGCTGATTACCGGAAGTGCGCTCTACCTGGATTACGAGATGGTTCCAGGCGTTCTCAAGCGGATTGCAGGCGATTCCAGTCCCAGTCCATTTCTTCTTGACGTTGTCCCAGACATCCCATTCGTTGCCGCCGGCGATACGGCATTCGTGCCCCCAGGTAAACCCGAGTCCGTCGAAGAACTGGTTGATGTCGAACTCAAGGGCCTGTGAAGCGCCTAGATTGCTTCCCCAGAAGTAGACATCGTAGGTGAAATTGCGGAGCGTGGGCACGAGGGTGTGACCGGTGTCAGGAAGTCCTTGGGAAGAGAGATCTCCAATGAGGTGGTTGTTCCAGAGAACGTCGGAGTAGTTCAGATTGCCGCCGATCTCGAACTGGGTCGAGTTTCCAGACATTGTGGGTGACTTGACGTTCTGATACATCGCCCACGTGGTGCCGGGGCCGCTGGGCGTGCATCCCAGGCAGTCGGCATAAGTCGGAGGCTGTTGCGCGTATCCGTTCCATCCCCCGCTACTCTGGAGGTTGGTGAAGGTCTTACCGGAGGAACTTACGGTGATGGTGATCGGAGTTGTGGAAGCGCCTCCGCATTTGTCCCATTCCTGAACCGTGGTGTTGTAGGTTCCTGGACTCAAGGTGAGATTCGTGTTCAAGCTGGCGCCGTTGACTACGTAGGCCAGTTGCGAGGGACCGGTGTACACGCCCATGGAAGCGACGCCCAGCGAGCAGCTCGTGGTTGCGGTAGCCGAAAAATTCACCGGCGAACCCACTGTGCTGTTGTTGCCGGGCGCGGTCACGAAGACGCCGCTCTTGGTGGATGAGTTGACGGTGATATTCACCGTCTTGGTAGATGCCCCGCCACAGTAGTCCCACTCCTGAACGACGACGGCATAGGAGCCCGGATTCAGGTTGAGCGTGGTATTGAGGCTGGCACCATTTGTAACGTAGGCAAGCTGGAAAGCCTGAGGATAGATTCCCATCGAGGCGACGCCCTTGGAGCATCCTATGGCGGTTGCGACAAATTTCACCGAGGTACCGACGGTGCTGTTATTGGATGGGCTGGTTACAGTGACACCGGCAAAGGCCGAGACTGCAAAAAAAATAGGGACAAAAATGGCCGTGCAGATGTGGGCAGACTTCATCGTCGAATTTTCTCCAGGCGGAATTTGGTTTGAGACCCTGCTAAGGTCCTGGAAACATAGGTATTCCTGCGGCCAAAACTGCGGAACACCTCTGGGTCTTGCAAAGCCGCCAGCCCCAAGCGATCAAGGGCAGAAGCGACAAGTTGAGCGGAGTGAGTTCAATGTATACAGGGTTCACCTGAGTGTCAAAGACAAACGCTTCACCTGCTGACACGGGAGTGCTAAGCCTCGGAGATCTCTCCGGGCACAAGTCAAGAGTGACGGGCGAGAGAACGTGCGAGATTGGGTCTGGCTTGAAAGGGTTCGAGCTAGCTGGACCTCTATGCTTTGAGGTCTTTGGAGCCTGCGATGCGCGCTGACAGGAGAGCTTTGGCTTTCTGAAGCCGCGCGCGGCGCCTGGCGCTGAGACCGCGTCCGGCGCGATTGATGAAGTAGTTCAGCATGCGCATGCCGGACGCGGGACCTTTCGGCGAGACGCGTTTTGAGGCAAGGGTACGCGCAATTGTCGCGGCATCTTTGGTAAATAGTCCGGCGGGAGGATGGGTCGAGTCAGTTTTGACTTTGGCCACCCAGCGCCGTGAACTCGATCCAGCCGCCTTTTTTCTGCGGCTAGTGGTGTTTGAAGTACTGGACCGCTTTTTCATGGGATTCCGCAGCCTGGCGACTCCCGAACGTTCCGAGATTGCGCCGCTTGCCAGTTTTGGCATTTTTCTTGCGTGAGTAGAGTCGATATTGTCCGCTTTTCAACTTTCGAATCATGCGAAGTTCATCTCCGAAATAAGTTGCTAGCTGGCCTTCCGAGTTCGACTCGCCTTCACGGCGGATTCGTGACGCGCGCTGGCGCTTCGCTTACGCGCGGCGGTCCGGGCTTGGCGAGACAGAGCGGAGGTTGACGCTGAGGAGTGACCTTCCTTTTTGAGCGCGCGAGTCGTGGCCCGGGACCTAGTCGACGACGGCTTGCTATCGCTGCCGCTTTGTCCTTTTCGAGAATCGCGACGGGCTTGCTCGACTGTCTCGGCGAAGATTTTTCTCTTGCTCGGCGCTTGCAGCTTGACTCCAGCCCGGCGGGCTTTGGATAGACCGATAGCGATGGCCTGCTTGGCTGAGGCTGCTCCGTGTTTTCCTTCCCGCACGTGATGGATCTCTTCGCGTACGAATTCTCCGGCCTGCGTGCTGGGAGACTTGCCTTCCCGTGCATCCTCGTGGGCGCGTTGCAACGTTTCTTTTTCCGGCATATCCACCTCCTTCCGGAAGATTAGTATTTTCCGGCGGGCAGGAGGGATAGAACACTTTCTGTAGGGCAGTGTGCCAGTTGCTGTAGATGAACTTCCTCGAGTCGCGAGATCTTCCGAGCCGCTCGTCGAAAGCCATGCCGATCAGTTCGCAGTCAGCGTTACTTGATCAAGCCAGACGTTATACGGCGCCTGCTCGAAGTTGCCATCCATTTGAAATGCGACGTCAATTTCTTCCAGCGTCCAGTCGGGCTGGTTCGGATAGTAGGTATCGACGTTGTAAGTCTGGTCGCCGACGGTCAGGCTGATGTAGTGGACCTGATCGCCGACCCGCTCGACGTTCCAGACGAGGTGGATCCAAGTGTTCGCAGGGAAAGGCGTACATGGGATGACCGTAGGCTGCCAGCCGTTGATGTCGTCCCATATGTCCCACTTGCCGGAGCCGTTGAAGTTACACTCCGACCCCCAGACCCAACGTTTTCCGCCATAAGTCTGATTGATATCGAACTCGAGGGCTTGCGAGACGGTGGGATTGTCGATGTAGAAATAGAGATCGTAGTTGAAATGACTGACGTTATTTCCGCCGGCGATGGGATTGAAATAGAGCATGTTCGAGTAGGGAGTGGGCCCACCCATGGAGAACTTGGCAGAGTTACCGTCCATGGCGGGGCTGGCCTGATTTTGCGTCAGAGTCGAGTCAGCGGTTCCGAGGCCAGCGGCACAGATTTGTCCGTCACGTCCAGAACCGGCAGGAAAAGTCGCCGAGCATGACTGCCATCCTGGTAATGCCTGGATCGAACTGATCGTGGTGGACGCCTGCGTGGTCACGTTGACGTTGAGAATTGTGGCAGTGATGTATCCCTGGTTGTCTTCCGCCATAACTTCGATGGTGTGTGGTCCTGAGCCTACAAAGATCTGTGTGTCGATGGAACTTTTGAAAGTGAAGTACACCGCAAGTTGATCGACGTAAACGCGCATGAAGAAGATGGGGTTTGTGGGAGTCGCGGATGCCACGATGTGTAACGGCGAAGTAGCGCTGATGCCCTCGGTGGGGCTGGTGATAGTGAGCGGGAAATCATTCGAAGCCGCGGGAGGCGGAACTTGCGCCGGCGGCGCTGGAAGCGGGCTGGTTTGCGGGGACCAGGTGATAGCCACCGGAGGTGTGGAGGGATTGCTTGGCGGCGCGGGTGGGGGAGTTGTGCCGGTATTCATGTTGCCGTTGCCACTGCCGCAACCTGTCGAATACACCACAAGTGCACTGGAAATTAACATCCCAAAAAGAGGACGCAACATCGCGCGATTGCCCTTCCGAGTGAACAAACTCATACCTTCCAGACCTCAGGTTTGCGGAGAAGATAACCAGCAGCTAGCGGAACGGCCGGGTAACGGCGGAGGAAGCGGGTCCTGGTCCTCGACGTAAACTTTAGGAAATTTGGTCTGCCCCGAGCAATACCGCGCCCACCCTAGAAGTTTCGGAGAATCCCTCAAATGCAGGCTAAGCGCCAGGAAGCCCGAGCTGCTCAAGGTGAAGAAGCATGTCGGCGGGATCGGAGTACACCCGGAAGGCACCCGCCCGTTCGAGTTCCTCCTGTCCATACCCTCCTGAGAGGACGCCCACGCCAAGGGCGCTCTTGCGACCGGCGGCGAGAAGATCCCACGCGCTATCGCCGACAACTATGCAATCTCCGATCGGGACATTCAATCGTCGCGCGGCTGTAACAAAAATATCGGGCGATGGTTTGGCTTTCTCGACGTCATCGCCGGTCACGATCTCCATGCTTGAGGGAACATTGAGGCGCCGGAGCAGGCGAGTGGTAGCGGAGCGGCCTCCAGTCGTTGCGATTGCGATCGGAATCTTGTGCCGCGAGAGGTGTCGCAACAATTCATCTGCGCCCGGCAGCGGAGCGAGCTCTCGAATCCTCCCACTGAAAAGGTTGTCATGCGCTTTTTCGAGACGCTCCACATCGATACTTTTTCGCCCGCGCCCTGTTTCGCGGAGCAGTTCAGGCAGAAACGATTTGCCGCTCATTCCGATGCGGCGGTGAATCTTCCAGGTCGGGATAACGATTTGAGCGGCGCGCAGCGCTCGCTCCCACGCGATTACGTGGTGATAGTTGCTGTCGATGAGGGTGCCGTCGAGATCGAAGAGAACGGCAGGAAAATCGAGCCGTTCCGCGGCTGGGTTGGGGTTCTGTGCGTTGCGGATCGAACTTCGCATGCGGCGCGGCATCTGATACGAGTAGGCTCAACTTCCTTGTTTATAAGATCGATTGGCACATTCGGTGCTCACCGCCGGTTAAGGGTTGCGGCTAAATCGCAACGGCAGGGCGCCCTCGCTCGCCAACCAGAAAGGACCGGAGCACATCTTAAGGTATGTAGGTTGCAGGGGCAGTTGGACTTGCAAGAAGCTCCGTGCGAAGCAGCCACTTTCGACATTGCTGGAGATTCCGTGCATCCGCCACGGCACGGATTTCATAGCGACAGGGAGCCATTTTTGAATGCGGATCGCTCAGGTTGCGCCACTCTATGAAAGCGTCCCACCACGCTACTACGGAGGCACGGAAAGAGTAGTTTCGTGGCTTACCGAAAAGCTGGTGTCTCTTGGACATCAAGTCACACTATTTGCGAGCGGCGATTCGGTTACGAACGCACAGTTGATTGCGGCCTCCAAAAAGGCACTTCGGCTGGATCCGGATTGCATCGATCCTTTGGCGCATCACGTACTGATGGTCGAGGAAGTCTTCAGCCATGCGGAAGATTTCGACCTCATTCATTTTCACACGGACTATCTGCATTTTTCACGGAGCCGGCGAGAGAGAATTCCCTGCCTTACTACCCTTCACGGCCGACTTGATATTCCCGACCTGGTACCGCTCTACAAGGAATACAGGGAGGTGCCGGTGGTTTCCATTTCGGATACTCAACGTGAGCCGCTGCGATGGGTAAACTGGATGGGCACGGTCCCGCATGGAATGCCGGCACACATGCTCTCGCTTAACTCCGGCAAGGGAAAGTACTTGGCATTTCTGGGGCGGGTGTCTCCCGAAAAGGGGATCGATCATGCGATTGAGATCGCAATTCGCTCCGGGATGAAGTTGAAAATCGCAGCCAAGATCGACCGCGCAGATCGGGAATATTACGATGCCAAGATAAAGCACCTGATGGATCATCCGCTGGTTGAGTTCATCGGCGAGATTGGGAGTTCCGAAAAACAGGAGTTTCTGGGAAATGCGGCGGCCTTGCTGTTCCCGATTAATTGGCCCGAGCCCTTTGGGCTGGTTATGATCGAGTCGCTTGCGTGCGGGACGCCCGTGATCGCGTATCCTTTTGGCTCGGTACCGGAAATCATTCCGCATGGTGTCGGCGGGTTTCTGGTTCACAATATTGAAGAGGCAGTACGCGCGGTGAAGAGAATCGACAAGATCGATCGGACTGAATGCCGCAGTCACTTCGAACTGAACTTCACAGACGACTGCATGGCGGCCAACTATCTTAAGATCTATCAACAACTTGTTCATCCAAAGTCGGCCTCGATATCGGTCGAAGAGGGAGTGTTGAATTGGATGGAAGTGGAATCGCAAACGCCCAGTACTACATAGCGACCACCGCCTCCCGGGCGGACGATCGCGCCCGGGTACTCAAGTACGGAAAAATGTTCTTTGTGTTTGACCGGCTCGGGGATGTGCAGACGTCCGGTCTCGGAGAGGAAGGCCTGTTCTACGACGGGATGCGCTATCTCTCGGCGCTGTCGTTGGACCTCTGGCATGCGCGACCCTTGCTGCTGAGTTCGACTGTCGCCACAAACAATTTTCTGTTCACCGCCGACGTCGCGAACCTCGATGTTTTTCGCGAAGGTTTGGTCGCCATCAACCGGGGCGTGCTGCACCTGGTGCGATCGAGGTTCCTGTGGGGCGATTCGTGTTTTGAAAAACTGCACTTCGTAAATCATGGGTTGGATGATCTGGAAATTCCGCTCAGCCTCGGATTCGATGCTGATTTCGCAGACATTTTCGAAGTTCGCGGAACGGAGCGCGCACGAAAGGGACGCCGGCTGGAAACCGAACTCGGGAGTAATTCAGTCTTGCTCTGTTATGAGGGGCTTGATCGCGTTGTACGCGAAACACTGATTGAGACTGACATCGCTCCAGTCCACAAGTCTGAGGCCGGATTTGAATTCGAAATCAGCCTGCGCCCGAAAGAGAATGTGACCTTACATCTGGAGTTTTGCTGCAACCGCGAGCGAGGGCATCGCTTCGTTGGCTACAGCGAAGCGCTATCGGCGGCGCGTTTCGAACTGGCAGGACTGGCAAAAGGTTTCCCGCAGATCACCAGCTCGAATTCGCGATTCAGCGATTGGATCGCAAGATCACTCTCCGATCTGGAGATGATGATTGCGGGAAATCCCGAGCCCGGGTATCCGTATGCCGGCGTGCCGTGGTTCAGCACAGTCTTCGGGCGGGACGGCATTATCACGGCCCTGCAGACATTGTGGCTCAACCCTGAAATCTCCAGGGGCGTGCTGGAGTTCCTGGCTTCGACGCAGGCGCATTCATCTGATCCGGTTGCCGATTCAGAGCCGGGAAAGATCCTGCACGAGATGCGGCGCAGTGAAATGGCCGCGCTCGGCGAAGTTCCTTTCGGCAAGTATTACGGCAGCGTGGATGCAACTCCGCTATTTGTGATGCTCGCGGGGGCATACTTCGACCGAACTGGCGATCGTGTTTTCCTTGAACGACTGTGGCCTCACGTCGAGCGAGCACTACGGTGGATCGACGAATACGGGGATGTCGACGGCGACGGCTTCGTCGAATACTGTCGCCATTCCGGCAAAGGTCTGGTGCAACAGGGCTGGAAAGATTCGAACGACTCGGTGTTCCATGCGAACGGAAAGATTGCGGATCCTCCGATCGCGTTATGCGAGGTGCAAGGTTACGTTTATGCGGCCAAGCTTGCCGCCGCGAAATTAACCCGCGTTCTGGGAAATGTAGATCAGTGCTGTGAGTTGGAGTTGCAGGCGGAAAACCTGCGCACAGCATTCGAGGAAAAATTCTGGAGTAACGATCTCGGGCTGTACGCGTTGGCACTGGATGGACATAAGGAACCTTGCAAGGTGCGAACCTCGAACGCGGGACACTGCCTGTTCACGGGCATCGCTTCTCGAGAACGGGCCCGGCGGGTCGCGGAGACGCTGATGGCGTCGGATTTTTTCACTGGATGGGGCATTCGAACCGTGGCGACCACCGAATCGCGGTATAACCCGTTGTCGTATCACAACGGATCGGTATGGCCGCACGACAACTCCGTCATCGCGAGCGGCATGGCAAAGTTCGGATTTCGAAAGATGGCCGGACAGATTCTTTTAGCGCTGCTCGACCTCAGTGATGAAGTCGAGCTTCATCGATTGCCGGAACTATTCTGCGGATTGAAGAGACGCCCCACAGAAGGACCGACTTTGTATCCGGTCGCGTGTTCGCCGCAGGCATGGGCGGCCGCCGCGCCTTTCCTGATTCTCGAAGCTTGCCTGGGAATCACGGTGCAGCCGGACCGCGGACGCATCGTGTTCGACGGACCGTTTCTTCCCGAGGGTATTCCGCAGCTTGCGATTCGAAATTTGCGCTGCGGCAAGGCGTCCGCCGATTTGCTGCTCGAGCGGCGCGGCGATTCCGTGCTCGTTCACTGCGAGAACAAGCCGGAAGACCTGGAAATCGTGACGATCGTTTCCTGAATGACGGCCGCTTTCCCACACGGGCGAACCGGCTTCAGAACTGCTTGTGATATCGACCGTCGACGGATACTCCGCCTAATTGATCGCGTTGCACGTTGACGGACCAGCGCTTGTTGATCTGATACTCCCCTTGCACTACTTCGCTGCCGGGCTCCGACACATCGGTGGAGAATGAGAACAGCAGATTCTTGGTCACGCGCTGCTGGATCGCGACGCGAGCCGAGGGATTCTGGCTGCCGCCAAGCGTCGGATCAATCTGGAGTCCCGAAAGCCCAGCTAGTTTTTGCACGCTGCCTGCGACTTGTCCTGCCACCTGAGAGGCGATCATCGAATCCGTGCTCTGGCTGCTGGCGGCTTGCTCCTCCGTAGTTTTGCCGCGGGCCACTAGGTTGATGATGTCGGCTGTCGGAAGCGGTGGGTCCGAGACGTATGCGGTGGTCAGCTTGTCGAGCGGTCCGCGCATGGTTAGCGTCAGGTTGTACTGCTCGATGATGGTTGCCACGGAAACGTTCATCACCGGATGAGTCTCGTTCGGGTTGTCGAAGGTGATGATGCCGCGCTGCAACTGGTAGCGCACGTTGCGATAAAACAATTCGCCCGAGGTGAGGGTGGTGCGTCCCGTAATTACCGGATTGGCGGCGGTGCCACCCACCTGCAGCGCAACTTGCCCGGCAATGCTGATTTGTGAGCTGACGGCATTCACATTGTTTTGTGACTGCGCATTGATCGCGAGCTTTATCGTGTCCGCGAAGCCCGGCTGAGAATAAGTATTGCCGGTGCTGAACTGGTCCGCGAATTTCGAAAGATCAAAGTCGGGAGTGAATGACAGATTGTCGAGAAGCACGCGGCCGCCGAGCGTCGAGTCTTCCGCGTTGCCCGCGAACGTGAGGTTTGCGTCCAGCAGAGAGCGAAGTCCGTCGGGATAGCGCAGGCGCATCGACTGTCCCTGCAAAGCCAGATTGAACTGGATGCTCGGCTTATAGGTGACGGATCCGCCAACCGTGATTGGTCCGCCACCGATCTGCGCAGTCATCTTCGAAACTTCGAGACGATTATTTCCGATGTCGACCGTTCCGTTCAGTTTCTCGATGCCGACCGGGGCGTCTTCCGGGATCAACGCGACATTGCGGAACTGAAGTTGACCGTCGATGTCGGAACCCGTCGAGTGGACGTCGAGGGCAAGCGTTCCGGAGCTGGCGAGCGTAGGGGCGAAAATCTGCAGGATGCGCACGTCGACTGACCCCTGTGCCGTGAGCGTGGGGGCAGACGATCCAGCGATCGGAATTCGTCCTTGTGCGCGAAGAGAGGTGCCCGTCCCGCGGATCTCAGCGGGCTGCAGGTTGATGACAGAATCCGCGTAATCTGCCCGTATCGGTTGCGCGATGCCGATCTCGAGCGTACGATAAGTCGCTTTCAACGTCGGGATCGTAACGTGCGCCTCCAGTTTCGTCTTGTCTTTCAACGGGCCTTTCAGTGTGGCATGCAACTCAGACTGCCCGTTCAATTCCGGCGGCACGCTCGGAGCGTAGGCGGCCAGCAGCGGAGCGAAAGGAATGACCCCAGTGTCGATCGCTGCGTCAGTCTCGTAGTCGCCCGTAAGATTCACTTTCCCCCTCGCGTGGATCGTGGCCTCTGAAACTTGTGAGTCGAGGTTCAGATTGGCGACGTGGTCCGCAACCTTTACATCGGCTTTGAGATTCGAAATGGACTTGTCGCGCACTGCGAGCTCTGGGAGCTGCAACGATGCGACGAGCTGGGGATTGTCGACCGTGCCTTCGCCATTCGCGCTGAGAGAAAGGGTACCGTTGATGCCCAGGTTCTTCTCCTGCAATGTTTGGAGCTTTTGCAGGACCAGAGCTGGAGCCTCGACTTTCGCTTTGTAGGCCTTGGTTTTGGGCGTGAATGAAACGTCGGCATCGATGGCCCCGGCCGGAGCGGCCACGCGCAACGTGGAAACGATCGTGTCGTTCTCGGTGTGAAACTTGGCGGACAGATCCTGAATGGGCTCGCCGTAGGCCCGCGCGTTCGCGATCTGCACCGAGCCCGAGCCGGAGGGTTGAAGCTGCGATCCCTGAAAGTCAATTTTGGCTGACAGGTTTCCGCTGATGGGCAAGTTCTGTTTGGCGAGCGTAAGCAGATCACCGATGCTCAATTGCTGAGCATCAAGGTGAGCCTTGACGGGGCTGGCCGGCTCGTACACCCAGTTCTTCAGCCCGACGTTAGCGGTGAGATTCGCGCGTCCCTGACGAGCATTGACGAGAGAGGCGTTAGAAACAGTGACGCCAGAAGGGTTCGCTTGCATGGCGAGGCTGGCCGTCTTCCATTCACTGCCTTCGACTTCAAGATTCTGCGCGGTTAGTTGCGCGACGATGTTGGGCTTCTGCATCGAGCCTCGCACGGTGGCGTTCACCGTTGCGGAGCCCGAGACGGAGGGTGGCGGAGTTTGCGACGAGCCGAACGATGACCCAAGAGAAACGAGTTGATGGAGGTCGCTGGCAACGACCTGAAGCTGAAGGCTGGAGTTGTTGCTGACCGTGCCTTGCGCAGTCAGTTTCGCGGACGGCATCTGGATTGAAGTGTCGCGAAGTTCTACGGTCTGGCGCCCGCCATCGTAGCTCGCGTGAATCGCTCCAGTGACCGGAACTTCTTTCGCCGAAGGATTTGCCCGGCTGCTGGCAACAGCTTGAACGAAAAGGTCGGAGTGCGCTCGCACATTGTCGATGGATCCCTTCCACGCGGCATCCGCTTTACCACGAAGCGTCCCCGAAAGTGTGGCTCCCGGGATTTGTTGACCCCCGGCGACACGTTGCAACTCCCTGAGCGAAATTCCATTCAGCGTGGCTTGGATGCTGGATTCCGGCGTCGTATCAAGATGCTGCATTTTCGCAGCCGCGGTTAGCTTTCCGCCGAACGATTCCAGGCTAACGTTCGTCACATCCAGATTGCCGTTTGCAAGGCGATAAGTCCCCTGCAGATTTTTGACGTCAAGACGCCGGCCGGATGCCACCGCGAGTAGCGCGTTGCTGGCAATCTGTCCGTCGATGGAAATTGCTCGGAGCGCAGCCTCATTGCCCGAAGGCTGGTAATGGAGTTTCCCGGTAAGAGAAACATCGCCTGCAGGCTTCACGGAAGGAGAAAGACCCGCGAAGTCCTGGGTATGAATTCGAATCTGGTAGTCACCGTCCGCAATCGGATTCGCGTAGCTACGAAGCTGCGCGCGCAACGTCACGTCGGATGAGCCAATTTCCAATATTGCGGGTTGGACTTCCAGTCCATCAGGAGTAGTGCTGAATTTGAGATTCAGATTGTGCGGAAGCGGCGAGTAGTCGGCATATTGAATATGTCCATTCCTGTAAGCCAGCTCACCTGCATAGCGCTTGGCTATAGAATCGAAATGAATGTCGGTACCGAGTTCGTAAAGGTCCGCGGCCAAGAGAGTTTTTCGATCGTTGTAATTCACCTCTCCGTTGATCAACCGGGCGTGCTCGATGCCAAGGTCAAACACGCTCGTGCTGCTACCGGTGTTTTGACTCGGAGGGGCAGTTGGCAGATTGTTTTTGCCATCGGCCGTAACCTGAAGATGGACGACGGGATGCTCAATGAGTAGTTCGCGAAGCGTTACCTTTTGATGCAGGGCCGAAATGATTCTCAGGCTTACGGTAAGTTTGTCCGCGTGAAGCAAGGACGGCTGATCCGCTGTTTCGGTGCCGTGAACAGTGATGTTGTACAGGTGAGCCGTCAGGTCACCGAGACTGAGATCGAATCCGCCGATTTCGGTGCGGCCACCCGTTGCCGAGTTCGCCTTATCCACGATTTCGTTGATGGCGAAGCGCTGAAAGTTATTCGTCTTCAGGTACAAGTATCCGCCGGCCGCTACGATGATCAACAGAGCGCCAAGTCCTGCCAACGTCCATCCGATAATGCGTTTCCATTTCATGATGACCTCAAAAGGCTTGCCCAACAGTTATGTAATACTGCGTCGGATTGATCCCGGGAATTGGATTGAGATTGCGCCCCAGATCGATCCTGACCGGCCCGATGGGCGTGGCGTAGCGCAGGCCGATTCCTACGGTGTTGGTGTAGTTATCGATAAAGTTTCGGAAATTGATCGCGCTGTACACATTGCCGCCATCGTAGAAGATGACCCCGCCAAGCGCCTTATTGATGTGTGTGGGAAAACGCATTTCAGAGTTAAGGATGAACAGCTGCCGGCCTCCGACTGGCACCGTAACATTGACGCAGCCGGACTGATTCTGCAATACGTCGCAGAAAGGCACGAGCCGTTGGGGTCCGGCCTCGTTGATCGGGAAACTGCGAAGCGTAGTGCCTCCGCCGGAGAAGAAGAGCAGGCTCGTGGGGACGAAGCCGCCTGCGAAGGGCGAGGCCAATCCGAGGCGGATGCTGTTGGCGAAGACCATGGAATGAACCGGCTTGTAAAACGCGTATTGGCCGAAAAACTTGGCGAAGTTTGCGCTCGAACCGAAGGCCGTGGGAGTCAGGCTGAAGTCTACGGTTGAAAACATTCCGCGGTGCGCGTCGAGCGGCTTATCTCTAGTGTCGCGGATGATCGTCGCCGAAAGTGTCGACAGGCGTACGCTGCGATCGCGATCCAGAACCAGGTCGGGAACAAGCACATGCGAAAGCGACGTTTTGTTGAAGTCGTAACGAAGCTGCAGGCGCGTATTGCTCTTCTTGCTGATCTGGCGTTCGACCTGGAATGAGAGATCGCCAAGCGTGGCGGTAAAGAGTGGATTTTCGCTGTTCCGTTCCAAAGAAAAGCTAGTCAGAGATTGCCAGCTTGATCCGATGAAGTGGGGCTGGTTGTAGCTGGTGAGCGCTTTCTGATCGAGCCGTGACAGCAGAATCGAGGCGCTTGCAGTTTCGGCGAGGCCACGCATGTTACGTCGAGTGAACTCGATGAGGCCCCGAGGGCTGGCGAATGTCGATTGGCTGGGCGCGATCTGATTGCCCCCGAGCCCGATCGTCCCACCACCGGGTAGAGCGACCGTGCCGGTGGGAATATTTCCGCCGCGATGAGAGATTTCGAATCCGAAACCGTAGGTGAGTTCGTTGCGCTTGGCCTCGTGAACTTTCACCAGCGCCATTTCATCGCTCTGATCTGTGATGGGCTTTCGGGGGCCGACGCTGGACCAATCGAAAATTCCCAGATCGTACAGATTGCTTTCTGATTCGAGCAGCTTTCTGCGCCTCATGGGGGCTTCCGAGGAGAGTTGCGCAGTCTTCACGATCAGATCTTTCCGGGTACGCTGCTCACCTAAGTACACGACCTCACTGACACGCACAGTCTGCCGTTCGGTGATCGCGTAAGTGATATTGACATGCTGCGGATCAGCCGGGTCGCGCCCAATTTGGGCCTTCACGTCGGCATTGAGGTATCCGCGATCGAGATAAGTAGCGGAAATGCGGTTTCGATCTTCCGCAAGTTTGCGCGGGGAAAACGGCACGCCCGCACGGAGTTGAAAGCCCTTCGGAGCGGTGAGCTGGCCGTATTCGACATGGTCGTTGCCGGAGACTTGCACGTCCTGCACAACGGTCTGCGGGCCTTCTGCGACATCGAAATCAACGTCGATCTTGTTATCGCGTTCAGTGGTCCGGGACGTTACCTTGACGTTTTCGTAGCCGCGGTCACGATACAACGATTCGATATTGCCGGCGCTCTGCTTCAATAGCTTTTCGCTGAGGCTGCCGTGGGTCCATATGTGAGATCTCTTTACGGCAACCTGTCCAATAAGCTCGGGTTCCTGAACTTTGGTGTTTCCGTGGAAGCTGATCCGATCGACCTTGTGTTTTTTTCCGCGATCGATCTTGTAGACGATGAGGATCTGGTCGGGCTTTCTCTGGAAGTCGGTGGTCACCTTTACGTTGTTGAAGCCCTTCTTCTGAAAGTAGTCGACGAGATTGCGCTGGCCTTCCTCAACGAGGTCGCGATCGACCGTTCCTTCGGAATAGATGGGGATCAACTTCTTCATTTGCCGCCCCGCGAGGAATGGAATCACGGTGAGCTTGGCGCCCACTGTGCGGATATCGACGACCGGGCCAACTACGACCTTGAAGGAAAGAGCGACGCGATTGGTGGCGGCGTCGTATTGTGGAGGGTTCTCCTGAATGCTGCTGGCAAAGCGGCGCTGCTTAGAGAGAACGCGCTTCATCTGTGCCGTGGCCGCGGTGATGCGCGACGGAGCGTAAGGCTTGCCTGGCTTCACGAGAGCGCCCGAGAGACGGGCGCGCAGGGATTGCATGGAGTGAACTAACTTCGCATTTTCCGGTTGATCCGGACCGTCGATCCGCACAGAGGCGATCTTGGCGCGCTTTCCCATGTCAATCCTGAAGGAAACGTTGACCAGCTCGTGGGCGTCATCGATTGCGATTTCCGAATGCACGGTCGCCTGGAAGTATCCGCTCTTGTTCAGGAAATTCTTGAGTGAGTTTTCCGCAACCGTGATGCGGGAGGGATCGTAAGGGTCTTCGTCGGAGAGGTTCGCGACCTGTAACAGTCGGATGTAAGTGAAGCGCTTGATCGCTCCGGGAAATTCCAGGATTCCAAGATAGAAGGAGGGTTCGAGCAGAAAGCTCACTCGAAGCCCAGTAACATCGGGTACGACTTCGACCCGGACCTCCTTGAAGTCTCCGGCTCTCTTGAGCGCATCGGCGCTCGCCTGAATCTTTTCTTGTGAGTAAGGACTATTCGCGGTCTGTGTCACCAGGGGAAAAAAAGGTTGGAGATCTCGATGGGGGTTCGCCAACAGCGAGATGGCGCTGACGTTTTGGCCCTCATATCCAGCCTGGGGAGTTCGAGGAGCCAACTGGGCGAAAGTAATCGTCGCGCAAATCAGCCAGAACCCAAGAAGCGACAACCGCATAGGACAGCACCGGACCCGTTTCCGAGTAAGCATGGAACCGCTTACTTCAATCGCGAGGACTAGAAAATTGAGGCTCGCAGCGCCCCAGCCAGACTTCAGATGCCACTGAATCGACAGAAGTTGTCGCAATTGGAGACAGACAACGAATGAGTGACGATTGGAGGACTTTCAACGAAACTTCGAGAAATTTGTCGTACTTGCACGCCAGCCCCGACTCGTTCGAACCACCGTTCGCTACCATACCCCTCGCCCACAATTGCATCTATTAGCCGTTGCTGAAGCACACTTTTTCGCTGGGGGACTTATGACCGGACGCTCATCGAAGAAACGCATTCGTTACGCGGTGGTAGGGTTGGGACACATTGCCCAGGTTGCAGTACTGCCGGCATTCGAAAATACGAACAATTCAGAACTATTCGCATTCGTTTCCAATGATCAGCACAAGCTGAAATCCTTAGGGAAAAAGTACGGGATCGCTCACCTCTACTCCTACGACGATTACGGCCGTGCGCTCTCTAACGTCGATGCGGTTTATCTGGCTGTGCCGAACCATTTGCACCGGGAATATGCGGTCCGCGCGTGTGCCGCGGGGGTGCATGTTCTGTGCGAAAAGCCGATGGCGGTCACGGAAGAGGAGTGTCGCGCGATGATGACGGCATCCCGGCAAAATCACGCCAAGCTGATGATCGCGTACCGCCTGCACTTCGAAGCCGGCAATCTGGAGGCAATTGCGCTGGCGCAAAGCGGCAAACTCGGCGATCTTCGAATCTTCACCTCCGAATTCTCGCAACAGGTCGCCGATCAAAATGTTCGCGTGACCGAAAGTTCGTCCCAAGGCGGCGGACCGCTTTACGACATGGGCGTGTACTGCATCAATGCGGCGCGTTACCTGTTTCGAGCTGAGCCGATCGAGGTGCTCGCGATCGCGGCGTCGAAGCAAGAACCTAGATTTGCAAAGACGGAGGAAATGGTTTCCGCCACCCTTCGATTTCCGGGGGAGCGTATCGCGACATTCACATGCAGCTTTGGCGCATCCGACGTAAGCCGTTTCACGTTGCTCGGAACGAAAGGCACACTCACGGCCGACCCGGCATACGAGTATGCCGAGTCGATCAGGCATCAGGTCACCATTGGCGGACGAACAAGAACGAAGGTGTACCCGAAGCGTGACCAGTTTGCCGCTGAGATCGCTTACTTTTCGGACTGTGTTTTGAAGGATAAAGAACCTGAGCCTTCAGGAATGGAAGGATTCGCTGACGTGCGGATTGTCGAGGCAATCCGCACGTCGATTCAGACCAGCCGGCCCGTTCAGCTAGCAAAATTTTCAGTCGATCGCAGACCGAGTCTGCGCCAGGAGATACACCGCCCGGCACATGGGAAGCCGCGATTGGTGGACGCTCATCCCGTCTCCAAAGAGGCGGCGTGAAGTCATCCCTCCGCACCTTGAGCGAGTCAACTTGAGCTAGTCAAAAAGATGGACGCTCCTGCACAAAAGATGCAGTCGCGGCCACCAGCCACAGCGAATTCGTGAATATCAGGCCGCTTCGTCTTTTCTGTTACGGGGAGGCACATCGTCCGGACGTCCGTAGTCCAAGTGGGTGTGAACCGGACGTTCGGGATGATCCGCGGCGTCCTCGGCCCCTTCGATTGCAGACGCTTCGAGGGCTTGATCCTCTTCCGCCAATTCCTCAACCGATTCGTCACTGGCATCTTCGATATCAGAAAGGCCCTGCGCGTCGCCCGACTGGCCAGCGCTATCAACGCCTACTTGTCCACGATCGTTTCCAAGGTCATCCAGCTGCGCTTCCAAATCGCCTCTTAGTTCGGGAGAGCGTTCGTCGAGCGGTTCATCTTGTCTTTTCATAGGGTTCGAACCTCTGAAGTCTTATAGCGCTTATGCCGACGACTGATCATCCGGTCTTCGCTGTATATCTGGTACAGCGAGGTTTTGGCGTCGTGCCCCAGGATTCATGCCAACTATTTGCCCGCCGCGTTTCTCAAAGAAAACTGGTGAAGAAAGGATCGCCACTCGCTGCCAGCGTCTATTCTGTCCCGGATTTGGCCATGCCTGTGTGTCGGGCTGGCAGTCAGCGTCGTAGATCAAGAAAAATATGAAGGAAATTCTGATCCGGTTCTTGATTGGGGGAGCTTCGGTTTCGTTGTTCGCTGTAATGGGAGACATTTTCAAGCCCAAAAGCTTCGCCGGACTATTCGGAGCAGCGCCTTCGGTCGCGCTGGCGACGCTCGCCATCACCATTTCCAAAAGCGGGCCGCAATATGCTGCGGTCGAAGCAAGATCAATGATGGCGTCGGCCGTAGCTTTTTTTGTCTACGCCTGTTGCGTGAGCTGGATCATGAGCCGCCGAACAGTCAGTGCGAAATCCGTGACGTCGGGTGCCCTTACCGTGTGGGCGGCGGTAACGTTCGGGCTCTGGTTCATTCTGTTGAGGTAGACGATGCGAGTGAAACTGGATCGGCGGGCCTTCAAAGAGACGAAGTGGCAACAGCTCGCCCTGCGATTTGTATTCGGAGGGCTGGCAACTGCGGCTACGGGAATCATCGCGAAGAAGTTCGGCCCAGGAGTCGGCGGCCTGTTTCTGGCATTTCCAGCAATCTTTCCAGCCGGAGCCACGCTGATCGAAAAGCACGAGAAGGCGCGCAAGCAGCAGGCGGGAATGCACGGATCCATCAGGGCCAGGAAGGCCGTAGCGGTTGACGCCGCAGGTGCTGCTATCGGTAGTCTCGGGTTGCTGGTCTTTGCCTGGCTGGTTTCTCGCTTCGTGGCCAGCGGGCATCCCTACATTGTGGTCCTGTCAGCTACGGCGACGTGGATGGCTGTTGCTCTTCTATTGTGGATCGTTCGAAAGCGAATCTGAGGCGCGGCTATTCTTCGCGTCCCTAAAGGTCCTCAGCCGATCTTTGACAGAGCAAGCTTCGCCGCATGGTAGCCGCACATCCCATGCACTCCGCCCCCAGGCGGCGTTGAAGAGGAGCAGATGAAAATGTCTTTTGCAGAGGTTGCGTAGTTGCGCCATGTCGGGCGAATAAGCATTTGACGGAAATCAAGGCTGCCGCCGCTGACGTCGCCGCCGATAAGGTTCGCATCCATGGCTTCCAGGTCTGCAGAATTGAAGATTCGGCGCTTGAGAATGCAATCGCGAAATCCCGGGGCATAGCGTTCGATCTGGTCCTCTAGCCGGCCAAGCATGTCGAAGGTCGAACCGTTGGGCACATGACAGTAAGCCCATGCGATCTGCCTGTTTTCTGGCGCGCGGCTGGAATCGAACAGCGTCGGTTGCGAAAGCAGGACGAAAGGCCGCTGTGGATGTTGTCCGCTGCGCATCTCTGCCTCGGAAGCCGCGATCTCGTCAAAGGTGCCGCCCAGGTGAACGGTAGCTGCCTGACGACATTCGGCAGCGGTCCACGGGATCGGATCGCGCAACGCGTAGTCGACCTTGAACACGCCCGGGCCGTAGCGGTAGCGTCCCAACTTCTGCCGGAATGACTCCGACAGGCGATTTCCTGCCAGTTGAACAAGCTGCCGAGGCGCAACATCGCAGAGAGTCAACTCATAGTTCGGAACCACCGAGAGGCTCTCGATTCGAGCAGAGGTGCTCACGTTGACTCCCAGTTCCGTAAGACAGCGGCAGAGTGCGTTGGTGATCGATTGCGCGCCACCCGCCGGGATCGGCCAACCGACCGCATGCAGTGCGGCTCCGAGCAGGACTGCGGCAGCCGAGCTCATGGGTTGCTCGAGCGACAGGAATGAATGCGCCGCCATACCCGCCAACAAGGCGCGCGTGCGCTCGTTGCGGAAACGCCGGCTCATTGTTCTTGCGGAAGGAAAAGATTTCAGTCCGAGCTTCGCCATCAGCAATGGATGCTGGGGTAGAACGGTCAGGGGTCGGAGCGCAGCGCTGGCGAGATCGCTCCAGTGCTCGGAGAACGGGCGCATCAGCCTTCGCCAGGCGCCGGCATCTTCGCCCAGTGACGATTCGGCTCGGGCCAGATCCTGCTCGAGCACCACTGCGGTACCGTCATCCAGCGGATGAGCGAGAGCGGCGGGTGAATGAATCCATTTCAAGCCACGTTTTTCCAAAGAGAGCGAAGAGAAAAAAGGCGATCCTATCGCAAGTGGGTGGACGGCCGATCCGAAATCATGATGGTAGCCGGGCAATGTGAGTTCGAGTGTCCGCGCGCCTCCTCCCGGTTGCGGCTCGGCCTCGAAAACATCGACCCGCATCCCCGCTTGCGCAAGAACGATTGCGGCCGAAAGGCCGTTAGGCCCAGCGCCAATCACGCACGCTCTGCGGCTCACGCGAATCTCCTGACGCGACGTTCGGAATGACCAACGTCACCCATTCGATGTTTTGGATCGCCGATCAATCGCTCCTCTCGATCTCCAAGTGCGGCCATTCGATGGCATGGATCGTGCCATCATCCCCTCGCTGGATGGTTGGAGCGTAAAGCCCCACGTATTGCCGACGCCACCATCGTCTGGTCTGCCGCTTTTCGGAGATGGTCGTAAACCAGTACTGCCAGATCACGGCCCGAACCTGTCGCGGTGCCCGTTGAGCGAACGGATTGCCAACAAACAGACTCAGGACATCGCGATCATTATCGAGCAAGCGTATCTCAATCTTGGGCACGATCGAATATTCCCGCCAGGTACCCAGAGACGCGAACCACAGATTCCAGTCGAATCGAGGCTGATAGGGAGCGTAGATGCTGGGCGCCTGCGAAAGATCCTGGGGCTTGAAGCCAAACGGATACGCAACCCAATTGCTTCCGTCGTCGGATCCCTGAAATTCGACCTCGTAGCGTCCACGAGTCATGATGCCAAACAGGCCATATCGATTCGCGATCCGGAATGGATCGAGCGCCACGATCGGCGTGGACGGAAATGGAATCGTCGAGAACATCGCGAGCATTTGCGCCGTCGCCGAGTAAAAGACCCAACTCAACAGCAACGTGGCAATAGATAGCCTGGCTGCGGATACGACCCGGGTTGAAGAAGCTGACATCTCCTGCGATTCAGTGCGCCGACCGGCTGGAAGTGGCAGCAACGGCGCCTTCCAACTGGCGGGTAGAAATCGGCGCAAGAAGTGATCGTCGAGCAGCAGGAAGCCCAGAATCAGCACCAGGTAATTCAGGAAGGCGTAATTGGCGGTGAGGATGACGCCGATCTGCCAAGGAGTGACGATAAAGAAACAGATGAGACGCCAACGGCGCGGCAGAAAAAACATCCAGACGATACCCAACTCAAGCGCCAGCGTCGCATAGACCGTCGCGGCGTGAAACCAGTGCGGCAGATGCTGAACATACCATCCGATCCAGGTGGGAAGAGGGCCGTCCTGGTAGTAGTTGTCCATCGCAGTGAAATTTCGCCACTCGGGATCTCCGCCCGCCAGTTTTGCGACTCCGGATTCGAAATAGATGCGGAACCACTCCCATTGAAGAAGGAAAATGCTTGCTCGGGAGGGCGGGGATACCAAACCCCAGCCCGGCCGAACTCCGGAAGGCGCAAAAAAGAGCGCGATGAAGCCGGCTTCGAGCAGCATTCCGTCAGACTGATAGCTGGAAAAATCCTGCGCGGCGCTGACGAAGGAAAGAAAGCAGACGAAACAAACCGCCAACATCGCGCGGGGCCAGAAGTTGACAGCCAGTAGCAGGGATGCGATCATGCCGGCCCAGCAGACCGCGACCATCATGTCGGTTCCGGCGGAGAACCAGAACAACGTTGGCGCAAACCACAATCCGCGCACCTGGCCGAGCGAATGCGCTACCGCGTCCAGATATTCGTTCGCCGGGAGAATTCCCTGCGGGCCAATCAGACCTCGGATCTGAAAAACAAGTGACAAGAAGGCCGAGAAATAGATGAGCCCGAGAGCGCGCAGAAATAACCATCGCGGCAGATACCGATCCGTCGGCCCTTTCGCCGATGAAAATAACCAGCGGATTCGATCAAATGCAGCGTTCGTGCTCATCGCGTCCGTCTGTGGGCAGTTAAGGGATGCAGCGCTTTTGATATCCGATTTTAGATGGATGTTGCGAGCCTAGACATCACATCGTGTTCACAGACTTGTCGACGCTTAGTCGGAAAGACTGCTGACGCGACTCCGCCAGCGGTAGTAGAACGGAATGCCCCCAAGAATCACGAGCAATCCAATTGAAGAGCGTACCGGTCGGACCATCCATAAATTAACGGTGAGAGCGACGGCAGCGAGCAAAAAAATTGACGGCGTGATTGGGTAGCCCCAAACACGATAAGGACGAAGCAGGTCGGGTTCCATGCGTCGTAAACGCAGCAGGGCGATTGCCATGAGGGCAAAGAAGATCCAAACTGCGAATACAAACAGCGAGTAAAGCTCTTCGAAGGTGCCCGTCAGGGCAAGCAATGTTGCGACCGTGCCGAGGAAGAGAAGAGAGCCAGTGGGAGCGTGCGTCGAAGGGTGAAGGCGTGCCGTGAATCTGAAAAAGACTCCGTCCCGCGCCATCGCGAATGGAACACGCGCACCGGTTAGGATCACCACGTGTAAGGCTCCAAGAGCGGACAATGCCATCGCGAGCGTCAGCCACACGGCACCGCGCGAGCCGGCAAAGGATTGCACCGCATCGGAGGCAATGTGGGAAGACGTCGCTGCCACGGAAAAAGGCAGCACGCGGAAGTACGTAAAGTTCACCAAAAGATAGAGAGCGCCAACCACAGCCAGTCCCAGCAGGATCGAGCGCGGAATATTTTTACCAGGCTCTTTGATCTCTTCGCCGAGATCTCCGAGATCGTTGAAGCCGTTGTAAGCCCACATTGCCGGCACCAGTGCGGTAAGCAGAGCGCCAAACGTTCCGAGACCGAGCGAGGCTCCCATGGAAATCGGCTGAGCCGCGTGCTTCGCCCCGAAAAGTAACCCTCCAACTATGATCAGCAGCACGGTAAGAATTTTCAGCGCCGTCATGAGGACTTGGATGGCGCCACTCAGTCGAACACTGAAATAGTTGACGCCTGTCACGATCACCACGACAAGCGCCGCAAGTGGTTGCGCCGTCGTGAAATTGAAATCGTAGCTGCCGATGTGGCAGGTGAAAAGCGGAGTCGCAACCACCGGAAACAGGAAACTTAGAAATCGTATGAATCCCGCAGCTAGGCCGGCCATCGCGACAGGGCGATCGAGGAAAGAACTCATCCACCCGAAGAGAAATCCCCAGAGCGGACCGAGAGCTCGGCCAAGATAAACGAACGGTCCGCCAGACTTCGGGAAAGCAGCGCCGAGTTCCGCATAACAAAATGCTCCGAACAAGACGATGATGCCGCCCAGGATCCACGCGGCAATGACGAGCGCGGGAGAGCCCGCGATGCGCGCCATATCGCTCGATACCAGGAACACGCCGGTGCCGATCGTGTCACCGATGACAATCGCCGTCGCGGCCCAAAGGCCGAGGCCGCGGACCAAGCCGGGGTATTCGGAATGCGGATGAGAATCGTCTGCCATCGGAACAGAATCCCGAGCGTACTAGTCACTCGTTGCCGGGTCAACCGCGGCAAGACTGAGTCAGCGCCAAACCGCGGATACCCAAAATGTGCTCGTGTAGCCGCGGACGCATTCGTCCGCGGCGGCCGAAGGCCGTGGGCTCGTGTGGAATTGTCTGAAATGCCAACCGTTGATCCTGCGAATGTCGATTGAGGGCCGATCCATGCGCGACCTGGCGGACGAATGCGCAGCCGCTGCACTGGCTGTGCGAACATTCATCCAGTGGTCGGGGTCGGCCTTCTGCGCGTATCATCGAAGCCGCTATGGGCACTCCGAAACTTATGCTGAGTGACTTCGCATGGAATGAGCGCTACCGCGTTCCAGAGATCGAGAGTCTTCTTACCCCCGCACTCGTGATCTATCCACAGATCATTGAATCAAACATCTCGCGCACTCTTGAGTTGATGCATGGCGAGGCGAATCGCTGGCGCGCTCACGTCAAGACGGCGAAACTCAACTACACATTGCGGAAGCTTGTCGAGCACGGTGTCCGCAATTTCAAATGCGCCACCACCCTCGAGCTTCTGGAGGCCTGCCGCAGCGGTGCCGCCGATGTTCTGCTCGCCTATCCCGTGATGGGCGCGAATGCACGCCGGGCCCGCGAGATCGCGGAGGAATTCCCGAAGGTTCACGTCGGCGTGCTTGCTGAAAATGAAGATCAGGTCCGGCACTGGCGGGGCAGTTCAGTCCGTATTTTTCTGGACATCAATCCGGGAATGAACCGGACGGGCATCGAAATTTCCGAAACTAAGAAAATTCTGGCGCTCATTCAAGACGTACACGCAAAAGGTCTGCAGTTTGGTGGATTGCATTACTACGATGGTCAGTTTGGTGGCATAGAAGAGTCTGAGCGAACGTCGGCGGCGCATGCAGGGTACGGTCGCCTTGTCGCGTTGATCAACGAAATCCGGCGCTGCGGATTCAACACGCCGGAGGTCATTACCGCGGGGACACCTACTTTTCCCGCGTCGCTTTCGTACCCGGCTTTTCGCGACCGGGACTTTCTTCACCGCGTGTCGCCCGGAACAATTGTCTACTGCGATGCCACCAGCCTGGCGCAACTGTCTGGCGCATTCGGCTACGCGCCGGCAGCGATGGTGCTGACGCGAGTTGTAAGTCATCCCCGCCCCGGAATCGTCACGTGCGACGCAGGTCACAAGTCTGTATCCGCCGACGCTGGAGTTCCGACGTGCGTAGTAATGGGGCATCCGGAGCTCGATCCTCAGTCACCCAGTGAGGAACATCTTCCGATGAAGGTGGCGGATGGGCATCACGCTCCTGCGGTCGGCGAGTCATTACTTCTGATACCGCGACATGTCTGCCCGACGGTGAACAACTTTGATTGCGCTCTGCTGGTGCGCGATGGACAAATCGAGTCTGTCGAGAAAGTCTCAGCTCGCGGCCGCGAAGCACCGTTGCTGAATACAGAGAGAGTTCTGTCCCCGACGGCGCGGTAACTACCCGGAGGGATTAATAAGGAGATGCCTTTTGCGTAGATCCCTGCCGTTGCTCTTATCGTCCTTGTTGTTTGGAGTGACTACAACTTTTGCCGCCCCGGTGCACTTGCGCTGCGAGTACTTGCAGAATCCACTCGGCATCGATCGGACTGTCCCCCGTTTGTCGTGGCAGAGCGACAGTACCGAACGGAATTGGAAGCAGGCGGCATACCAGATCCTGGTGGCGAACGCTCCCGAAGGACTGAAGAGCGGCGCCGCAACCATCTGGGACAGCGGACGGAAGAATTCGGACGCGTCCGTTAACGTCGCTTATCAGGGACCATCGCTGGAATCACACCGCCGTTACTACTGGAAAGTTCGCGTCTGGGATGCTGCAGGGAAGCTTTCGGAGTCGACCGAGTCCGCATGGTGGGAGATGGGCCTGTTACATCCAGACGATTGGAAGGCGAAGTGGATTACCTGGAAAAATCCCGCAGCAGATGCGGACCGCGAAAAGATCCGCTGGATTTGGGTTTCGGGTCAAGACGCCATGTCAGTGACCCCGAAAACCAAAGCCGACTTTCGCCTATCCGCAACGCTGACGCAGAAACCCGCGAGTGCCGCATTATTCGTCGCCGGTCGGGGAGATTACGTAGCGAAGGTAAATGGACATCCGGTCGGCGGCAAGAATCACTGGAACACGTTCGATCGGCTTGAGATTTCTGATCAGCTCGTTGCGGGCGAAAATGCCGTCGAGATAACGCTCACTGCACCCGAGCCGCCTGAATTCGGTCCGGATGCTTCAGAACCCCCGAAAGCTGCGTTGGCGGCCCTGGTAAAGGTCGTATCTTCTGACGGCAACGTGCAGCGCTTCGCCACTGACTCAACCTGGAAGGTGCGACCCGAAGGAACTCAATCAGACTGGCAGCCCGCCAACGTCGTCGCAGAATTATCAGATACGAGGCTTGGCGATCCGGGACCATTGCCCGATCACGCGGCCTATCTGCGCCACACGTTTCAGGTGTCGAAATCAGTTCGTTCGGCGAGGTTATATGTGACGGCGCTAGGCAGCTATCGCGTCTCGCTCAACGGAAAGAATGTAAGCGAGAACGTTTTGACGCCAGAGTTCACCGACTACCGCAAACGCGTTCTCTATCAGACTTACGATGTAACGAGTCTTCTGGGAAATGGATCGAATGCGATCGGGGCGATTCTGGGCGATGGATGGTATGGCAGTCCTCTGACATGGTACGGAATTCACTACTTCCGCCTGCCGGACCGTTTTCTCGCGCAGCTCGAAATCACCTACGCCGACGGCAGTCACGAGTCCGTGCTCACAGAAAACTCTTGGAAGGTATCGCCATCCCCGATCATCAAATCCACGATTTATGACGGGGAAAGATATGATGCGCGGCTGGAACAGTCGGGATGGGACAAGGCCGGCTTCGATGACTCGCGCTGGTCGCCAGCCACAATCGCAGAAGCCCCGCAGATCGCAGTCTCAAGTCAGATCGATGTCCCGGTGAAAGTGGTTTCTACCGTCGAGCCAAAACACATGACGCTGCTCCCGAACGGATCGTATCTATTCGACATGGGGCAGAACATGGTCGGCTGGGCGACGTTGAAGGTCAAGGGCTCCGCCGGCACAAGGGTGAGCCTGCGATTCGCGGAAATACTAAATCCTGACGGAGGGATCTATACCCAGAACCTTCGCAACGCCGAGGCAACGGACTCCTACGTTCTTCGCGGAGGCGGAGAAGAGACGTTCGCGCCCCATTTTACTTTTCACGGGTTCCGCTATGTCGAGGTCACGGGGTATCCGGGCAAGCCATCCCTTGGTTCAATCACCGGCAACGTCGTGAGCAGCATCAGTGGAGATCCAGTGGGCCGGTTGCAAACATCCAGCGATCTCGTGAACCGCATGTGGTCGATCGGCATTTGGGGACAGCGCGGAAATTTTGTGAGCATTCCTACCGACTGCCCGCAGCGCGACGAACGGTTGGGATGGATGGGAGATGCGGAAGTGTTCTGGCGAACTGGAAGCTACAACTTTGACATCGCCGCTTTCTCGCAGAAGTTCATGCAGGACGTCGTAGATGCGCAGAGCAAGGCCGGTGCATTCTCCAACGTGTCGCCTAACGTTCTGGTCCAGGACGGCGAGTTCCCGGACGAAAGCGCGCCAATGATCGGCGCTCCGGGATGGGGCGACGCAGGCGTCATAGTTCCATGGACGACGTGGGTGCAGTACGGTAATACCGCATTGCTGGATGACAGTTGGAGCGCAATGGATCGCTGGATGGAATTAATCCAGCGCCACAATCCCGACTACGTCCGCAAGAATGCGCTCGGATTCAATTTTGCCGACTGGCTCGCGCCGGACGAGAACACCGACAAAAGCCTGCTGGCGACCGCGTACTGGGCGCTCATGGCGAACATGATGTCGCAGATGGGACACGCCATCGGCAAGGATGCTGATGCCACACGTTACGATGACCTTTTTCAGAACATTCGTACCGCGTTTCAGAAGGAGTACGTCAAGAGCGATGGACAGGTTGGAACGGGAACGCAGACGTCGTATGTGGTAGCCCTTTACACGAAGATGTCACCTGAGTCGCTCGAAAGCGGCATGGTCGATCGTCTGGTTAAGGACATTGAAGCGCACAACAACCACCTCACGACTGGCTTCCTCGGAACTCCTTTTCTTCTTTTCACTCTCTCGGATCATGGACGGTCGGACGTCGCATATCGCCTTCTGTTGAACGATACCTATCCCTCTTGGGGATACATGCTCGCCAAGGGAGCAACGACGTGGTGGGAGAGATGGAACGGAGATACAGGCGATCCGTCCATGAACTCGTATAACCACTACGCGTTCGGGTCAGTGATGGCGTGGGTCTATCGCTACGCAGCGGGAATCGACACAATGCCGGATTCGCCCGGCTTCAAGGAGATCGTGATTCATCCACGGCTGGATTCGCGGATGACGGCCGCGCGTGCAGAGTACGAATCGATCTACGGCAAGATTGTCAGTGATTGGAAAGGCACGCCAGTCGGACCGTTTTCGTTGCGAGTCACGATTCCACCGAATACCTCAGCGAAAATTGTCCTGCCGGCGATTCAGGGAAAGCACGTGACGGAAGATGGGAAGGCGATCGATGCTCAGGCACAGGACGGACTTTACACGCTGAAAGTGGGATCGGGTTCGTACGCTTTCGACGTGAGATAGGACAAGGCTTCGAGCCTGTAGCGACGGGCACGGAAAGTCGAATGACGGAGCGGAGCCTGCAGCCGCCACGTTCGGCGGAATCGAAACATGATCCTCTTTCCCGGCCGATGCGTGCGTGAACAGCGGCAAGGGCAAAGCCGGAGAACTACATCTCCGGCATCGTGGCTCAAACTTAAAGTTCGGACTTCCTCTGCGCTTCCTCGCCGTCCAGGCTACTCGCGTCTATTCAGCCCAGCCAGCGCCAAGCTAGCTTGCTCTGATCCGGTCGCATGAAGCGAAGCCGACACTTTGAGATATCGCTCAGCCGCCGCATGATCTCCTAACCGCAAGGCGATTTCGCCGGCATGAGCGTAGATCTTGGCGTCCCGCACCCCAACCGCCAGGGCCGTCTCAATCTGTTTGCGGGCGTCTTCGTCTTTACCGTTGACGTGCAGCGCCCAGGCATAGGCATCGAGCGTATACACATCGTGTCTCCACGCGTGTTCCTGTTCAGCAATTTCCAATGCCTTCGCTGGTTGCTTGGCGTAGTCGGCGTAGTAGAAGATCAACTCGCGATCCGAATTGTCCTTCCGGACCGACTCAAGCAGCGACTTTTTTTCGAATTCCGCGAAATCGCGGTTGGCGTCAGAGTCCCGTTTCGCGAGATGCAATGCTTCAGCCAGGTCGTACAAATTCTCCGCATGAGGCGCCGCGTCGTAACGTTGTTGCAACAGCACCACCGCCTCGTCGTAACGCTTCTGCACTATCCTGACCTTTGCAAGATTGCCCAGCGCGTAGTGATACCCGGGAAAAATAGTCAAAGCCTGCTTCAAGATGTTTTCAGCGTCGTCGGTCTTGCCCGCGATGAAGCGTAGATGTCCCATCTGGCTGAGAATCCAGGCCCGGTCCTCCGTCTCAGTAGGCGGAGTCGCTTGAAATGCCATGTCCATCAATTCGTATGCGCCGTCGATATCGCCAAACAGTTCGCGGAGGTAGGCCGCCCGTGTCATGCCCGGCAGATTTCCCGGCCGAAGATTTAGCATCCATTGCGTGGCCGCTTCGGCGTCGCTATAGTTGCCCAACTCCGCGTTGGCATCGGTAAGAAAGCCGTACAACAGCACATCATCGGGAATGCGCTTGTTGAGAGTCTTGGCCTCCTCCAGCGCCGCCGGAAACTCGTGCCTTCCCAGCAAGAGCCATACGTGAATTTTTTCGGCCTCCAGATTGTTCGGCGAAAGTTCGAGAGACTTCTTTCAGCGCATCTTCCGCCTGTGCGTAAAAGTTAACGTCGGACGTTTCACGGGCGCGCCGGGACAGCGCGATCGCGAGATGGTTATAACCTGAATATTGGGACGGCTTCTTCTGAAGCTCTTGCCTCGCGTTTGCAATGCTTTGCTCCGCGGGCGAAAGCTTCACTCCATCGCTTTGTGCGATCGCCAGTCCGGCGAGACTTAAAACGATCATTGCCAATGTCTTTTTCATGACGCTCCTCATTTCGGCTGAAGGGTGTGGCCGCCACTCGTGATGCAGCGGCCACTCCGTGGATTACTGGACGGGGCAAATGCCGTCGGGCTGACCAGTGCAACCTGCCTGGCCGGGACCGATGTGGACCGAAGTGCGTCCACTGTTGGCGGGCAACACGTATGGGAACGTAGCGCCGTAGCCTTCCGGATTCAGCTGCACTCCATCGCCGATCGCGGTGCCGAACTTCGTGCCGTCCACCAGAATGCCGGCGACAGCGCGTGCTGCGATGTCGACCACATCATCGATGGGCCGGCGTCCGTTCGGGAAACCGGCGAGATCTCCTGCGACAAATCCCAGGCGCTTCTGACTGCCAACAGCAGTCGGAGGAATACCTGTGTTAAGCCGCAGAAGATCTGCGATCGGGCCAACGTCCTTCGGAC
Source organism: uncultured Acidobacteriota bacterium (assembly GCA_963820895.1). Taxonomy (GTDB): domain Bacteria; phylum Acidobacteriota; class Terriglobia; order Terriglobales; family Acidobacteriaceae; genus Sulfotelmatobacter. Next base: position 1,310,424 of record CAWGBW010000002.1, on the reverse strand, counting down.
CGCAGCCCGGGCAGATCGGAGCCTGATACTGCACCAGGATCAGTAGATCGGTACGCGGCGCAGGCGCCACCGGAATGCCAATCGAACCGAAGACCGTTGCCAGCACCGGATTGAGAACGAAGTCAGCGAACTGAGCGTCGTTCTTTGGATCGTCCATGCTGAAACGATCTTTCGAGCCGGTTCCGATGATCAGTTCGTTGATCAGAGGATTGCCTTCGCGTTGCACCTGCTGAAATGCGCCCAGATTCTTTTCAGGATCCGGCGAACGTCGCACGGTGATTTTGTGGCGCGAGGTTGTGCCATACGATCCGATAACCGCCTGTTTATCAGTGGCAGGGTGAATCTTGCCATCCACTGTCAGCAGCGCAATCGGCACTTCGAGCACGATGGAGTTGACGTTGTATCCCGCAACGGCATCGGGAGCGTAGTTGTGAGTGTCATCTGCATCTTCTGCCGCTGGCAGAACACCGCCGACTCCCATTCTGAAATTCAGAGAATCGAACGCAGCACCCAAGTCGATGTAAAAAGGATCGTCGACCGTTCCGGCAAAGACGCGAACGCTATTGCCAAGATCGTAGAGTCCCTGATTAAACAGCGATTGATAGTCCGGCATAGTGCGCGGTCCGACGTTCGACGGAACCGCGTAGAGCGTCTGGTTGCAACTCAGGCACGTGTAGTGCCCGTGCCGGATCATCGACACCGTGTAGCTCTGTCGAAGGCTCAGGCCTTCAGAGCCCGTTCCTGACAGCGATGTGATCGGAGGAAATCCCGCGGCACCGCCGACAAAACCAGTGAATACTCCCGGCTGGCGAATCTCGGTATTGAAACGGAATTGGAAGGTGATGTCCTCGACTCCGTCCTGATTGTTGTCGATCTTCATCTCGTACAAGACGTTCGGATCGAACGGGAAGTAGTTGGGACCGTTGGCTGGTTCAAGGAATGGGTCGACGTTGAGAATCATCGTGACCCGGTCGGGGTGATCGTAGCTGACAAACGCGTACCAATCAGTCACGTCCGCAGTGCGATCGAGCGCAGTAATGGGCGCCTCTCGGTGGCTTGACGCAAACAGGCTGGAAGGTGCCAGCATGAGCAGGGCCAAGGCGAGTGCGACCATGGACTTCATTTGCTTCATGTTATTGACCTCTGGGAGTTGAGTTGTGACGGTGCCGGGACGGAATTACGAGGACACAACTGCTGTCCACCGCGCATCAGGAGCGGTTCCGTCTACAAACCCAAGTACGAAAGGGGCACGCAAACGGATTGGATTGATGTAAGAACCGGTGCGGAAAAGTTCCGAGGCGGAAAATGTGGTTATTTCAATCGCGCGCCAAGTGGGTATTGCGCCCTCAAACACGCTGGTTCAACTTGAAAGAGCCATCTTTTCGTCAGGAACTTCTTTCAATGTCGCCGCATTCGTCACTGTGTGGAGTGCCCTAACTGCCGGACGCGATATCTTCTCTCTTTTCGCCGGTATGGGAATGGCTCTTATCTCGTTTCCACGCTCATCGGATCGTTCGAAGAATATTCGCTTTACTGTTCGTGTACCGGTGCTGGCGTCGTTCGCTGGAAGTCGCGAGAAACGAAGGCGTACCAGGTTTCAAAGCTGGCCTACGATCGCGGCTACGGAAGTCCTGACGAAATCTTCCCGATGCATGGTGACCAAAACAATCTCCGGCCGTTCACTGTCAGCGGCCACCTGGGCTGGAGTTCGATGGGACGACGCAGACAGTCGTTCTAGAGACCGCGCTACTGGTTGACGCCGCTGGCCATCATCCCACCATCGACGACGAGAAGAGTGCCCGTCACATACGAAGAAGCGTCGGATGCCAGATACACGGCGGCTCCGACCAGTTCCTGGGTTTTACCAAATCTTGCCATCGGCGTTCTGATTAGAAATTCCCGCCCGCGCTCGGTGCTGTCCAGCAACTTTGCATTCAATGAAGTTCGAAATACTCCGGGTGCAATTGCGTTTACCAGGACGCCATGTCGGGACCACTCCACCGCCAGTGACTTGGTCAATGCCCCCACCGCAGCCTTGCTCGCCCCATATGCGGAGACTTCGAAGAGCGCCAGATTCGTCGCCAACGACGCGATATTGATGATGCGTCCGGATTTGCGTTCCAACATGTGCTTCCCGAATACCTGGCAGCCGCGGAGCGTGCCGGTAAGGTTTACTTCCATAATTTCTTCCCACGTCGACTCTGGAAAATCGAGCGTGGGCGCTTTCTTGGTGATGCCGGCGCAATTTACAAGAATGTCGACTTTGCCAAATTTCTCCACAACGACATCACGGAGCTTCTCCAGAGACCCACGGTCGCCAACATTGCTGGTTATCCGGAGCGTCTTCTTTCCCTCGGCTTCGATCTGTTGCGCAACTTCGTTTACCTTTGCTTCCGTTTTTGAGGAAGCGACCACATCCGCTCCCGCCTCGGCGAGTCCGATCGAGAGCGCTGCTCCGATGCCCGAAGTCCCGCCAACCACGACCGCAACTTTTCCTGTCAGATCAAACAGAGACTTACCCATGAAACGATGCCGACCTGCCTTTCCCTAGGAACGCGCTCGCTCGACGATCGCGAGATACTTCCGCGCGTTTTCAGTGATCACTTCCGGTTTTCCATTTTTCAATGCCGTGATATCGACGAGATCCGAGCCCACGCCAAGAGCAAAAGCACCAGCGCTCAAAAATTCAGCGGCGGTCGAGAGTGACACGCCTCCTGTCGGGATCAACTCGATTTGCGGAAAGGGTCCGCGCAGCGCAGAAAGATACTTCGCGCCTCCAACAGCGCTGCATGGAAACACCTTTACAACGTCCGCGCCCGCTTCCCATGCGGTCACAATCTCAGTCGGGGTGAGCGCTCCCGGAATAATCGGCACCGAGTAGCGCTGGCACAGTTCAATCGTTCTTACATTCAACGCAGGGCTGACAATGAACTGCGCTCCCGCGAGAATGCACGCGCGCGCGGTTTCAGCATCTAGAACCGTTCCCGCGCCAACGAGCACCCGACCTTGAGAACTCTTGACCACAGCCGCGATCACCTCGATCGCGCCAGGAACGGTCATCGTCACTTCGAGCACGGGCACTCCGCCCGCCTCGATAGCAGCGGCCGCGGCAATTGCAGCATCGGCTGAAGGCGCACGCAAGACCGGCACGAGTCCGACTTTGTTGATCTGCTGAAGGATCTGTTTCTTATTCATTTATCGTTGCACCCGCGCCGTCCCACCCTTCATGACCCGTTCCACTTCCGCAAGCGTCACCATGGTCGTATCGCCCGGCGTGGTCATTGCCAGAGCTCCGTGAGCACATCCGCAGTCGACAGCCCACTGCGGGCCGCGATCAGACAGCAAACCGTAGATGAGGCCCGACGCAAATGAATCTCCGCCTCCCACCCGATCGAAGATCTCGAGGTCGGGCATCGGACGAGCCTCATAAAAATCGCCACCGCAATAGCAAATGGCTCCCCAATCGTTCCTTGTGGCGGTCTTGGCGGTGCGCAAAGTCGTGGCCACGACTTTGAGGTTCGGGTATTTTTCGCCGACCTGCTTCATCATGCGTCGAAAACTTCCCGTGTCGAGTTGCGAGAGGTTTTCGTCTGCGCTTTCAACCTTGAATCCGAGCGCAGCGGTGAAATCCTCTTCGTTTCCGACCATCACATCGATCAATGGGGCAAGTTGAGAGTTGACTTCGATCGCCTTGGCGTGTCCGCCAACCGCTTTCCACAGGGACGCGCGATAATTCAGGTCATACGAAACAATCGTGCCGTTGCGATGCGCCGCTTCCATCGCTTCCCGGGCAACTTGAGGTGTGGTATCCGACAGGGCGGCGAAAATTCCTCCCGTATGGAACCAGCGCGCGCCTTCAGATGCGAAGATTTTCTCCCAATCGATTTGCCCTGGTTTCAACTGTGCGATGGCGGTGTGTCCGCGATCGGAGCAGCCCAGTGCTGCCCTTACCCCGAATCCGCGCTCCGTGAAGTTCAGGCCGTTGCGCACCGTGCGCCCAACGTCGTCATAAGGCACCCAAAGCAGATGGGAAGGATCTACTCCCCCTTGCAGCATCAGGTCCTCGACAAGTCTTCCGACAGGATTGTCGGCCAACGCCGTGACAATCGCAGTCTGCGTGCCGAAGCAACGCCTTAGCCCGCGAGCAACGTTGTATTCCCCGCCACCCTCCCAAACTTGGAACTGTCGAGTAGTCGAGACGCGTCCATCGCCGGGATCGAGGCGGAGCATCACTTCTCCGAGACTCACCAGATCCCAGCGGCACTCTTTTTTCGATTTCAGAACCAGCGGCGAACCTGTTTTCATCCTGTGAAACGCGGACGCCCGCACAAAATCGATCAACAGCGAGCGCCTATACCATACAGGAATCAGCCCACCGAACGCATTCGGCCTTGCGTGAAATTCTTCGCTGTTTCGGATTGACACCTCGCGTATCGCAAACGTAGAAAACAGGCTGCACTTGAATGCAGACGCCCGCCACTGTCCTCTTGTGAAAGTGACTCGCCTGCATCCGCAATAAGGAGCGTTGCCATGTCGATGACCAGAAGAGATGTCTGTTCGCTCTTGCCCGCGCTGCTGCCGCTCGCCGCATTGCCAGCGTTCGGCGAGCAAGCCGAGACCTTGCCATCAGCAGCTTTTGAATTCGACAAGCTGCCCGTCGTAACTCACGACAAGGCTGAGTTTCGCAGCATCATGAAGGGAAAACTGGCAACTGGGGAGACCGTAGAGGTACATGAATCAAGGCTGCCTCCGAACGGCGCCCCGCACCCGCCCCATCATCACGTTCACTCGGAAATGTGGCTGATCCGCGAGGGCACCGTCGAACTGACGATCAATGGCACAAAATCTGTAATCGGTCCGGGTGGCTTGGGATTCGTGCGCTCAAATGAGGAGCACGGAATTCGCAACGTCGGTTCGACCGCAGCCAATTACTATGTTGTGGCAATCGGTCCAGGAGCCGACTCGTAATCCCGAATTTCGCTCAGCGATGAGCGCCGCCGCCGATCATGCGGGTGGACACCGACGACAATAAAATCGACGTCAGACCGGGCGACTCCATCGCTGGAGAAAACTTGCGCGCCGTCAATCTTGCGGAGACTCGAGCCTCTTACCTCGCCTTAGCCGCGTCATTCTTTTCCATGTTTTGTGTCGTGGGGCTCGCCCTATGGGGATTGCCGTTCTACTACGACTTCATGGTTCGGGAATTCGGCTGGTCGCGGGCGCAGGTCACCTCCGGAAACGCTCTCAGCAAACTAGTCGTCGGCCCGGCTTTCGGATTCTTCGCAGGCTGGATCGTCGATCGCTTCGGGCCGAGGCGCATGATGATCTTTGGAATTCTGGTAGCAGGCTTGGCCCTCATAGGATTGGGAAGCATTTCGACTTTGTCTTGGTTTTACTTTTTCTATCTGCTGAACGCGCTCGGCTACGTTTGCGGAGGCCCGCTGCCATCGCAGGTGCTCATCTCACAGCGCTTCGTGGCATCCCGAGGAAAGGCCATGGGGCTCGCCTACCTGGGAATTGGATTCGGAGGTGCAGCAGTTCCATGGATCACATCGTATCTTTACACGCGTCTTGGCTGGCAGGGATCGTTGCGCGTTCTGGGAGTCATCATGATTGTTATCGCGCTCCCGTTTGCGCTGGCGGTGAAAGAGATGCCCCGATCCGAGGCTGATCAAGTCAGCGCGTCGTCGGCTGATGTGAGGAATGCGTTCAAGACGCTTTCGCTATGGCTCTTAATACTTGGCAGCATGTGCTCGATCGCAGCCGTCAGCGGAGCGCAACACAATCTCAAGCTGCTGCTCAGTCTTGATCGACAGTATGCCCAGAATGCTTCTGCGAAGGTCGTGTCGTTGGTCCTGGCCTTCAGCATCGTCGGCAGAATCCTCATGGGGTGGATGGCCGATCGCATTTCGAAAAAGTACGTCATGCTGCTGATCTACCTTCTGGTGGCAGCGGGCATTCCGTTTTTGTTCCTGAGTACGAATCCGGTCGTTCTGTCGCTCGCAGCGGCAGTCTTTGGCATCGGACTGGGCGGAGATTTCATGATCATCCCGCTGATGACCGCAGAAATCTTCGGCATTAAAATTCTGGGGCGTCTCATGGGCGTGATCCTTACTGCCGGTGGCGTGGCCGAGGCGCTTTCGCCAATGTTGATCGGGCACCTGCGCGACACAAGTGGAACTTATAAGAGTGGGTGTGTCGTTTTAGTCGCGCTTGCGCTACTCGGTGCCGCCGCCGTCGTTGCCCTCCCGAAATCCAGGAGAACCGCATGACCGGGCATCCGATCGTGCGCGTCGCCAGCTTGAAGAATGTTGATCGCTTGAATGAGCATCTCTCCTCTCTGGGAGTAACGATTCCATTTGACCGTGAGATCGTCCCCGGTGATGAGTCGCCGCTCCGACAACCCGTTCAATGCGGAAGGGTGACTATTCAAAACCGGATTGCTGTACACCCCATGGAAGGCTGGGACGGAACGGCAGACGGGAATCCGAGCGAGCATACGATTCGAAGATGGCGGCGTTTTGGCGAAAGCGGCGCCGGCCTGATCTGGGGTGGTGAGGCCGTAGCTGTCTCGCACACTGGCCGTGCGAACCCCAATCAACTCGTAATCGCCGAACACACGTTGCAGGGACTGTCCCGGCTCCGCGAGACTCTCTTACAAGAGCACCGGAGAATCTCAGGCTCGAAAGGCGATCCTGTGATCGGCCTCCAACTCACGCATTCCGGACGCTATTGCCGCCCGAATGTCGAGCATCGCAATGAACCGATGATCGCTTATCATCACCCGATTTTGGATAAGCGGCTCCACCTTCCGGCCGATTTTCACCTTCTCGACGACTCCGAGATTGAAAAGATCATTGAGGATTTTCATCGCGCCGCTGCCGCTGCGGACAGGCTGGGATTTGACTTCGTCGACATCAAACACTGCCATGGATACCTTGCGCATGAGTTCCTCAGTGCGCACACGCGGCCGGGGAAGTACGGCGGAAGCTTCGAGAACAGAACTCGATTCCTTCGCGAAGTCGTGCAGGGTATACGCGTGATTGCGCCGCAAATGGAAATTGGCGTTCGCTTCTCGGCGTTCGATACGGTGCCGTTTCGGCCGGCGCCGGGCGGTTCGACGAACGGAAAGTCAGGTACCGGCGTACCTGAGAACTACGCCGAACTGATTCCTTACAAATGGGGATTTGGCGTAGATCCAAATTGCCCTGAAAAGATGGACCTCATTGAGCCCTTACGATTTCTTTCTTTGCTTGAGGAATTGCGCATTCGACTTGTGAATGTGACAGCCGGCAGCCCTTACTACAATCCTCACATTCAGCGGCCGGCGCTCTACCCCCCATCGGATGGATATCTCCCTCCCGAAGATCCGCTCGTTGGAGTGGCTCGCCAGATGGATGCAGCCCGCCGGTTGAAACAACATTTTCCGAACATGATTTTCGTGGGAAGCGGGTACAGTTACCTGCAGGAATTCTTGCCGCTGGTGGCGCAGGCAGCGATTCGAAATGGATGGACAGATCTGGTTGGACTGGGGCGCATGATTCTTTCTTATCCCGAGATTCTGTGGCACGCGTCTGAAGGAAAACCGCTGGAGCGCAAGAGAGTTTGTCGCACCTTCAGCGATTGCACGACCGCGCCACGAAAAGGGCTTCCGTCAGGATGTTATCCGCTGGACGACTACTACAGAGATTCACCACTGGCTGAGCAGCTCAACATCTTGAAGGGAGTGCGGCCGCCAGAGGCCTCCTGAGGATGAGAGGGCGAGTCCAACACTTAGCATCGGAGTCCGCGGCCCGATGACACCACTCACGATCGACAATCTGATCGGATCGAAGAAACCTCGCCGCAAGGTGCAGGGCATCGCTGCCGCTTTACTGCCCTACGATGCGTCAGGAAAAATCGCGGCCGAAGCTTTTCAACAACATTTGCTGTTGACCCATCAAGCAGGATTGATGAATGCCGTCAATATGGACACTGGCTATGTGAACCTGTTGAGCGATTCAGAGAAGCAGCAGGTATTGCGTTGGACTCGTGAACGTCTCAGAGCAGGAACGCCCTTCGTCGCCGGCGCTTTCATTGAAGGGCAGAGCGGCGACGTCGTGACGCTTTACCGCCGGCAAATCGATAACATCGTCGCAAGCGGCGGTATCCCGATTCTTTTTCAGACGTCGCGATTGCACGGAAAATCGCCCTCTGAGAAGGCAGCAGCTTACTCAGCAATATCTCAGGGCTACACCGAAATGTTGGCCTTCGAGCTCAGCCCGAAATTTGCACCGAACGGCGAGATCTTCGACGACGAAACTTTCAGGCGGATATTGGATATTCCGGAGATCAAGGGGATAAAGCATTCCTCTCTCGATCGACTCGCGGAAGTCGAGCGTCTCAAGGTCCGCGATACGCACCGGCCGGACTTTCGCATCTACACCGGAAATGATCTTGGCATCGACATGATCGAATATGGATCGGACTATCTGCTTGGGCTGGCGACATTCTCGCCAGAAAAATTCGCCGAGCGCGATCGATTGTGGCAGGCGGGAGATCCCGCCTATTACGCGCTGTCCGACGCTCTGCAATATCTCGGCAATGTTGCGTTCCGCGATCCTCTGCCGGCGTACAAACATTCTGCTGCCGTTTTCCTCCATTTGACGGGTCGGATACCGAGCGATCGCGCGCATTCCGCCAGCCCAACTCGCCCGCCGTTTGAAAAAGAAATTCTGAAGGATTGCGCCCTGCGGCTGGGGCTCTCTGCCAACCGCTGAGAAACCAATGGAGCGCTTGCCCCAATCCGAAGTGGAACCGCCCTCTTCTCAAGCCGCCGGACGTCCTGCCACCTCTTCAGCCCTGTCTGCACAAATCGGCCGCTTTCGTTGGGTCATCTGCACCCTTCTGCTGTTCGGAGTGACCAAAAACTATATGGACCGCCAGGTCCTCGGAGTTTTAAAGACCACTCTCCAACACGAATTCGGCTGGAACGAAATTGACTACAGCAACCTGGTTTTTGCATTTCAGGCCGCCTATGCCGTCGGTATGGTTGTGATGGGAAGAGTCATCGACAGGCTTGGCACGCGACTGGGCTATGCGCTCTCGATGGTTTTCTGGAGTCTCGCCTCGATCGCACATGCCGCCGGTGGTTCATTCCTGAGCTTCGCCGTATTCCGTTCCGCGCTGGGCTTCGGAGAATCGGGCGTCTTCCCCGCGAGCATAAAGACAGTCGCAGAATGGTTCCCCCAGAAAGAGCGCGCGTTCGCCACCGGGATCTTCAATGCCGGAACGAATATCGGCGCGATTCTCACGCCCCTCATCGTGCCGTGGGTCACGGTGCACTACGGATGGCGTGTCGCCTTCGTTGCCACAGGATCGCTCGGTTTCTTGTGGCTGATCTTCTGGCTGTTGCTGTACCGCAAGCCGGAAGAGCATCCACGGTTATCAAAAGGAGAACTGCAATACATTCTCAGTGATCGCCCCGCCGCGCCTCAGAAGAGCAAGTGGGTCAAGCTACTTTCTCATCGCCAGACGTGGGCATTTGTCGTCGCGAAATTCACTACTGACCCGATCTGGTGGTTCCTGCTGTTCTGGATTCCTGATTTCCTCCAGCGCAATCACGGCCTCAACCTGATGCAGATTGGTATCCCGATCATGGTCATTTATCTGCTCGCCGACATTGGGAGCGTTGCCGGCGGCTGGCTTTCTTCGTGGATGATCCTTCGCGGAAGCAGCGTCAACACCGCACGCAAGACGACCATGCTTCTTTGTGCGGTGAGCGTTGTGCCGATCGTCTTCGCGTATCGCGTCGAAAGCTTGTGGGGGGCGGTTGCTCTGATCGGGCTCGCCGCTTCAGCGCATCAGGGCTTTTCGGCCAACTTGTTCAGCGTCGCGTCGGACCTGTTCCCGACAGAAGCAGTCGGATCGGTCGTCGGAATCGGCGGCATGGCCGGCGCGATCGGAGGGATGTTGATGGCTAAAATCGTCGGCTATGTCTTGCAGTGGACCGGCAGCTACATGATCCCATTTCTAGTCGCGGGCACTGCGTACCTGCTGGCGTTGGCGCTTCTACATGGCCTCGCCCCGCGCCTTGAGCCGGTCGACATCAAATAACCTTTCGACTGCCGGCTCGATAAATCTGTTCAACAAGCACGATACTGCGGCGTCCTTCGCAGCCATCAACCCGGGGCGTGCCATTTTCCTGAATGGCCCGAATAAAATCCTCCAAGACCGCCTGGTGCCCCGAAAAATCTGTCACCACCGGCGAGCCGGCGTTTTCTACCTCCTTCGGCGAAGGCTTAACGGACAATCCGCGCACCGAGTCTCGTAAATCCGCGGCAACAATGCGGTCGTGCTCCAGGATGATCGTTCCGTTTGTTCCGCTCACCGCGATTCGTCGCGGATAGCCGGGAAACGCCGCCGTCGTCGCCAGCAGCGTACCCGTCGCTCCATTCGCAAAGTCGAGGAGAGCGACGGCCGTATCTTCCCCTTCGATCGCATGCAGGGTGGTAGCTAGTTTTGCCTGCACTCGATTCACATCGCCAAAGAGCCACAGCAACAGATCGACCGTATGCACTGCCTGATTGATGAGCGCTCCACCGCCGTCGAGCGCGAGCGTGCCTCGCCACTTCGAACCACTGTAGTATTCCGGTGGCCGGTACCACCGGAGGCTCGCGTCGATTATCAGCGGCTTTCCGATAGCCCCGTCTTCGATATGACGTTTGAGCTGGCATATGTCGGGCTTAAAACGATCCTGGAATATCACTCCCAGCTTTACGCTGGAATCTTTCGCAGCCGAGATGAGTTGGTCCGCGCGTTCCGTCGAAATATCAATCGGCTTTTCCGTGAGAACGTGAATCTCGCGTCTCGCCGCCGCTGCGCCTTGGGCCGCGTGCAATCCTGAAGGACTTCCGATCACGACCATATCCATCGGTTTGTGATTCAAAAACTCATCGAACTCGTCGTAAGCAGATCCACCGTAGGTCCCGCACAATTGACGGATCTTTTCGGCGTTCGTTCCATAGACTGCCGAGACCTCAACGCCTGGGATGGCCGTCGCAGCGCGCGCATGTGTCTCGCTGATATTTCCGCCACCGATCAGTCCAACGTGGATAGTCATAGGGTGTAATTGCAGTGAACTTGGAATTAACGGCGCGAATATATCACGCGTAATATTCCGATTAAGGAATGGCTAAATTTTTCTTCCGTGAACTGTGGCATGTTCTGTCTGCAGGGTGCAAAATATAGGCACAGCGGCTGTCTCGAAAAGCAGGTGCAACATGACAGAGAGATCAGAAGACGTCCTCGACGCTGCAGCTAAGGGCGTTTCCCGGCGCAATTTCATCAAAGGCGTCATTTGCGGTGGAGCGGCCGTCTCCTCGGCCGGCTATCTTTTCCGCGCTTCCAGCATCTTCGGCCAATCCGGCGACGCCGGCGATCGTCTCATCACGATCAATGTGAACGGCCAGCAACGGCGTGTCGACGTGATGAGACAAGAGACGCTTGCGTGGACGCTGCGTTACAAGCTTGGTCTCACGGGAACCAAGCTGGGATGCGATCGCGCCGAATGCGGCGCGTGCACCGTTCTGATCGACGATGTTCCGCATTACTCCTGTTCCGTCCTCACCCACACTGTCCGCAACAGGAAGGTGGTCTCGATTGAGGGCTTGGCAAACGCAGATGGTACCCTGCATCCGGTACAACAGGGAGTGATCGACGAACAGGGTTTCCAGTGCGCATTCTGCATGTCAGGCTTCATCATGTCGACGGTAGGATTTCTGAAAACGAATCCCAATCCCACGCGAGCCGAGCTTGCGCACGGCATCTCAGGAAATCTATGCCGCTGCCAGGATTACGACAAGATTCTCACCGCCATGATGCGCGGAGCAGAAAACTTGAGGAAGGGGAACGCTCATGCCTAGCGAGTGGAAGCCCAACCAGCAGAAATTCGGCTCGCAGTACAAGATTCTCGGCAAGGACTATCCCACGCCCGATCTCTACGCCAAGGTGACAGGTAAATCGAAGTATGCCGAAGATTACCGCGCCGAAGGAATGCTCTTTTGTAAGTTGCTGTTGAGTCCGGTAGCTCACGGTCGAGTGAAGCGCGTCGATCTGAGCAAAGCGCTTGCCATGCCGGGCGTCAAAGCAATCCTCACTCAGGACGATCTTCCGGCGCCTGCTGACAGCGTGACCGATCTTGGCGCTGTCATCAAGGCCAACCTTCAGGGCGAGAAAGCCCTGACGAACGAACCTCTATACCAGGGCGAACCTGTTCTCGCGGTCGCTGCAGTCGATGAACTCACTGCCGCCGAGGCGATCGAGAAAATTGAAATCGATTTCGAACATCTTCCCTTCGCTGTCGATCCCCTCGACACGTTGCGGCCGGGCGGACCAAATCCGCGGGTCGAAGGAAATGTATGGGTCAAACAGCCAGCTCCTCCCGCCAATCCTGGCGAGAAGCCCAGCCCTCCGCCACCGAAAGTCGGGGAACTGAAGTGGACGACCGCCGACTTTGCGGAGCTTAAACAGGGCCGCCTGCCCATGGGCAAGCCTCAAGACGAATGGAGCTACGGCGACGTGGAAGGGAGCCTCAAGAACGCCGCGCTCGTGCTGGACGAAACCTTCTCGACGCCCGACACCAGTCATCAGACGCTTGAACCTCGCACCGCTCTCGCCTATTGGCAGAACGGAAAAGTATTCATCCACATGGGCACGCAGAGCACAGTACAGACGCTCGCGGGTCTGGGCCGCTGGCTCAACATGGATCCCCAGCAAATCGTCCTCATCAGCGAATACACCGGAGGCGGCTTCGGCAGTAAAGCCACGGGCTACATCTTCGCCATCATCCCCGCGCTGCTCGCCAGGAAGGCAAATGCCCCGGTGATGATGCGGATCAGCCGGGAAGAAGAGCATTTCATAGGGCGCGCGCGGCCCGGATTTCAAGGGCGCATGAAAGTGGGATTCGCGAAGGATGGCCGCGTCACTGCCGTCGACATGTACGCCATCTGCAACAACGGCCCTTACGACGCCGTAGGTGATGTCGGCGCTTCGGGCGCAATCGTTTCTCTCCTCTACCAGCCACAGGCAATGCGGTGGCGTGGTGTAACGGTCCTGACGAATACCCCTCCGCGTGGACCGCAAAGCGCGCCGGGCGGGATGCAGGGCATCATCATGATGGAGCCCGTCCTGGCAAAGGCCGCGCGCAAGCTGTCAGTCGACCAGGTCGACATCCGCAAGATCAATAGTCCTGACGGTAAAGCCCCGTGGGGCCCGGAGCGTGATGGAAAGCGGCCGCAAGCGACCAGCGCGTTCTTGAAAGAAGCCTTTGATCGTGGGGCGGAACAATTCCAGTGGAAAACACGAATCGCGCAAAACAAGCGAAGCGGAACCAAGGTGCGCGGCGTCGGAGTATCAACCAGCGGATTCTTCGCTGGATCCACTGGATACGATGGCCTTTTCGTGATCAGACCCGATGGGCGGATTGCAATTCAGTCCGGCATCGGAAACCTCGGCACTGAATCGATCACCGACGTCCACCGCGTTGTCGCCGAAGTGCTGGGTGTACGCTGGGAAAAATGTGACGTCACCTGGGGGAACACCTCGAAGAATCTCCCGTGGACCTGCGTCTCCGGTGGTAGCCAGACCACGCACGCAATGACAAGAGCTGCCCACGCCGCCGCGATGGATGGCAAGAAGAAGCTGCAGGAAATCGCAGCCAAGACACATGGCGGCAAGCCTGAACAATACGAAGTAGCCAACGAACGTGTGTTTCGCAAGGGCGGCGGCGGTAGCATGACGCTGGCGCAGGCCGCGCAACGCGCCATCCAGCTCGGCGGTATCTATGACGGACATGAAGCCCCGCAGGACGTCAACAAATACACAAAAGCATCGATCGCGGCGCTTGCCGGTCAGGGCCTGATCGCTGCCGCGAAGGATACTTATCCGCACAACGGTCAATCCTTTTCCTACGTGGCGACCTTCGCCGAAGTCGAGGTTGACCTTGAAACCGGCAAGTACTACATCACCGATTTTCTCGCCGTCGCCGACGTGGGCACCGTGATTCATCCCAAGGCTCTTGGCGGCCAAGTGCTGGGCCGGTCGATTCTCGGCATCGGGCACGCAATAGGCCAGAAGTGGGTATTCGATCCGCAATACGGTCACACGATTTCGCGGCGCTTCCATCACACAAAGCCTCCGACCATCCTCGACACGCCGGTGAACATGCAGTGGGCGGCCCTCGATATTCCTGATCCGGAGACGCCGGTAGGCGCGCGCGGAATTGGCGAGCCTCCTGTAGGCGGGGGCTGCGGCGCGATCCTGAACGCGTTGTCAGACGCTCTGGGCGACGAGATTTATCGCAGGGCGCCAGTCACTCTGGACACGATCCTGACTTCGCTCGAGGCAGGACGGCCCGTGCAAGATCCGTTGACCGCATTCATTTGAGCGGCTGCGAGCTGGTTCCACGAACAGTCTGACACCGTTCGCTACAGTGGCGAATTGAAACGGAGAGCAATATGGCGGTAATTCGAGACGTGATGCCGGCCTTCCAGCTGTTTCAGCCAAGCTCCGTCAGCGACGCGCAAAAGCTTTTGGAGCAACATGGCACTGATGCCTGGATTATGGCCGGAGGCCTTGACAGCTTCGACTGGTTGAAAGACCGGATCAAGAAACCGAAAGCCCTGGTCGATCTAAGCGGAATTGAAGAACTACGCGGCGTCCGCCAGGCCTCGGACGGAGTCGAGATCGGCGCGATGACAACTCTGACCGAGGTAGTTCGACATCCCCTGATCAAAGAAAAATATGGATTGCTGTCGCAGGCGGGAGAGTTGGTTGCGTCCCCACAGATTCGCAATCAAGGTACGCTCGGCGGCAACGTTTCGCAGGACGCGCGCTGCTGGTATTACCGCGCGGGATGGCCCTGCTATCGCGCCGGCGGGAACATCTGCTATGCGGATACGCCCGTCGGCCGAAACCGCGAACATGCCATCCTCGATGCTGAGCGTTGCGTGGCCGTCAATCCCTCCGATACCGCGCCGGCTCTCATCGCCCTCGACGCAAAGTTCGTGGTCCAGACTCCCAAGGGCGAGCAAGTTCTCGATGCAGAGAATTACTTTGTAGGCCCGGATCTCGACATCACGCGCATGAACATCCTGAAGCCCGGATATCTGCTGACCGCGATTCGCATTCCCTCTAAGTGGGCTGGAGCGCAGTTTTACTTCGAGAAAGTTCGCGATCGCAACGTCTGGGATTTTCCCCTCATGAACGTAGCGTCCGCGATGAAGCTTTCCGGCGATTCGATTCAGGATATCCGAATCGCGGTCAACGCTGTCGCGGCTCGACCGTTGCGGCTGCGGTCTGTGGAAGATTCCGTCCGTGGCAAACCGCGGACTTCGTTGACCGGCGAAGCTGCCGGCAAGCTGGCGGTGCAAGGCGCCGTTCCGCTGCAATTCAACGCTTACAAGATTCCATTGATGCGGAATCTGGTAAAGCGAGCCATTAGTGGAGTGCAGGAGGCGACATGGGCATCATAGAGTGGGCGACCAGTCCGCTGGGACAAAGCGTTCCGATTCACATCGCATGGTTTCTGATCTGGGTGGCTCTCATCGGCGCGATGGCGTTTCTCGTCGTCCACGCAATTTACATCCGCTATTTTGCGAAACGAAAAGAGTTCGCCCATGATGCTTCGGAACTGGCCTCATCGCAATTGCCGAAGCGCATCCCGCGCCACTCCGCCGCCGCTCGCGCTTTCCATTGGATAATGGCTGCTTCCATGCTGGTGCTGCTGTTTACCGCGTTTCTGCCGAAGGTCGGATTCCAGTTCAATTGGGTGACGTACCATTGGATCGCTGGGACTGTCCTTACCATTTCCATACTCTTCCACGTCATTCATGCAACTTTCTTTCTGGATTTCTGGTCCATCTGGCCGGATCGTGCGGACCTTGAAGACGCATGGAATCGTACGCAACGTTTCTTCGGGAAGGCGGCGCCGCTGCCGCGCAAGTTTGCGAAATATCCGCTTGAGAACAAGATGTATCACGGCGCAGTCATGCTCACTGGTCTATCGGTGATTGCCACTGGCCTCTTCATGATGGCCCGCGTGCGCACGATTTTCTTTCCCCGCAACCCGTATTTGTTCACTGACATGACTTGGGGCCTGATGTACGTTCTGCACGGCTTGGCCGGGGTAGGACTCATCACGCTCGTGATTGTGCACATTTACTTTGCCGTGCGTCCTGAGAAGCTGCCGATCACCGCGTCGATGATTGTGGGTTCAATGAGCCGTGAGTTTTACGTAAAGGAGCACGATCCCAAGCGCTGGGTTGTCGAGACTGCACCGAACGCCCAGCGAGGCATGGCCGATGGCGATTGAGTTTCTGGAGCGATGTGACGCCATCGAAGAGTGCTACGAATTCATGCTCGCCTATGCCGGCCAGGGATTGCCCAGCGATGAAGGTAGTAGCTCTGGAAGCCGGATCCGCAATTTTCTGCAGCGGGCGTCTCAGTCGCTGGCAGGACTCGCGAACAGCTATGCATCGGCTGTGACCGAGCACCAACTCGAACCCGCTGGACCATATCAAGCCTTTGTGGCCGTTATCGACCGCGACTCGGCAGACTCCCTGGCCGCGATCGAACTGGTCCTGGCTCAGCCCTCGATCAGCTCGCAGCTCATCGACAATCTGAATGCCTCGATTCATTTGCGCGCGCTTCTTACCGATCTTTTCCTGGTCGGCGAAATTCTGAGAACTCGAAGCCATCAGGTCGAATCCGCCGCCGACTAGGTCGCTAACCGTTCAATACTCCCTGATCCTCCCGCTGGAAAAATTAGCCTCCTCCAGGCGGCTGTTACCGCTATGCGGAATATTTCCCGCAAAATCGCGGATCGCGCGTCAGTAACTTCCAAATATTCACTCGGCGCAGGCCACCGCAGGGGGCATAGACGGAGTCAGGTCACCACATTTCGACGCGATCCTCAGCCTTCAGGAATAACTTGTCGGCGGGAGTGATCTGGTAGGCCCTGTACCAGTCTCCGACGTTGCGCACGGTGTCGCTTCGGTACTGGCCCGGGGGATGGGTGTCGGTCTTGACTTGGCGGCGCAACGAGTCTTCACTCTGGATCCTGCGCCACCTTTGTGCAAACGCCAGGAAAAAGCGCTGCTCGCCGGTTAAGCCACCGATCACGACATCAGCCTTGCCTTTCACTGAAAGCAGATACGCATCGTGCGCCACCACCAGGCCCGCGAGATCCGCGACATTTTCGGTCTGCACCTGTTTGCCATTCAGGCATAGATCGGGCAGCGGACAATACCTATTAAATTGCGCCACTAGCCTCGCCGCCTCCGCGTCGAAGCGGCTCTTGTCTTCGGCGGTCCACCAATTGGCAAGGCGGCCTTTGTCGTCGTAAATATTCCCCAGTTCGTCGAAGCTGTGACTGATCTCATGCGCCATACCCGCGCCGGCGGAGCCGTAGTTAAAAGCGGGGTCGCCTTGGATATCGAAATAAGGCGGTTGCAAAATCGCAGCCGAAAAAAACTCCGCATTGGGGCTAAACATGATGACCGCTCCCGGAACATGCGGATTGATTGGCCACTCGATAGGATCGACCCCTTGCTTGAGCTTTGCCAGGTTTCGCGAACGGTTGAAGGCTTCTGCACGGCGCATATTTCCGAATGCGTCTCCACGAACTACTTCCAGCGAAGAGTAATCGATCCACGCATCCGGATATCCAATGCCGATCTCGAGTGCAGCCAGCTTTGCCAGAGCCTTCGCCTTCGTACTTGCCGACATCCACTTCAAGTTTGAAATTCGTGTGCGATATGCGCTGATCAAGTCCACAGCCATGGCTTGCGCCTTCGCCTTCGCTTCGGGCGGGAAATATCGTCGTGTGTAAAGCTGGCTGATTGCCTGGCCGAGAGCGCCATTCGTAGCGGCGATAGCGCTTGAGTCTCGATCCTGCACCTGCTGCGCACCTGACAGGGTTTTCCCGAAGAAGTTGAAATGTTCTGCAGCAACTTCTTTGGGCAAAACGCTGGCGTACTGTTCGATCAGATGAAGCCTCAGGTAGTCCTTCCAAACTTCGATGTCTTCACCGCCGACCAGCGCCGAGACGCCAGTGACCGCTGACGGCTGCCACACGAGGAAATCCAGCTGCTGCGCTAGTCCTGTTGCCTTGAAGTATTCCTCCCAATTCATGCCAGGGGCTTTGCGGCTGAAGTCATCACGTTTCCACAGATTATTTTGCTTGGATACATCAGCGGCGTCGGCATCGGGAGCGTGCGCTTGCGCGATGCGGCTTTCAAGCGACATCACGCGGACCGCTCGCGTGTCCGCATCTTCGATGCCTGCCAGCTTCAAGACCGCCGCAATGTGTGACTGGTACTGGGACCGCAACTCCACCATCTTGGGCGATGAATCGATGTACGCATCGCGGTCCGGCATTCCCAGCCCACCTTGCAGGATGTGAGGAAAGTTGTGCTCCGCGTCTTCGAACCCCTGGTTGATCCACACTCCGAAAATGTGGTCAGCGTTGCTGGTGAGTCCATCGACTTCGCTGTTCAAAGTAGTACCGAGATATGCCGACAAGGAGGCTCTGTTCGTGACCGCCCCAATCGCGGCCATCTCGTGGGCGAGTGGCCTCAGCCCTTTTGCCTCGATACCTGGCTCGTCCATGAAACTCGCATAGTACGCACCAACTTTTTGAGCAATGCCACCTTCTGCTGAATTTCCCGCCGCCGCTTCGTGAACAATGTTGGTTACGCGCTCGCTTGTCCTCTTGGTCAATATGGACCGCGTATCAAATGTGGACTGGCCCGCGGGCGCGGTCGCCGCCCAACCGCCGTTGGCATACCGGTAGAAGTCGTCGCCCGGCCTAACCGAATGATCGACGTCGTTCAGGGGGCTGTCTGAGCTGGGCTGCGTGCCGATGGTTACGACACAGACTACGGAAGCTAAGATCGCAGAGAGTGCAGTTGTTTGGGAGAGCGTCATGGAATTGTCAGATCGCAGCGAACCAGTGCGCAAAAGACGCGAGTCTCACATCACTCAAGCATTCGCGCCGAGAATATGCTCTCGTGACGATAGCGTATGAAAGGCGCTTCAGATGGACGTTTGCGGCCCCGTGTCCTTGACCCGGTCGAAGCCGGATTACTGCTGCACACCAGGGAGACGGGCTGTCGTCAGAGTTTCAAACACGCGGACGGCCGGCTCGCTTGTGCAGACCGAATCTCGACTTCCAGGGAAGCGAGCATCTTATCGCATCCGATCGCGTCAGTCTCTGAGCCGGGCGCATGCGAGCCCGGCGTCTTTTGATACTCTTTCGGCTGAACGATAGATCCATAATTATTGGCCGAAGTTTATTGACCGAAGAGGGCAAAATATTCCATGCGAAGAACCGCTGTGTACCTGACTTTGCGAATCGCGCTGGTCTCACTTTTCTTCTGCTGCGGCACTTCGTTGTTTTCTCAATCTGTGCCGAGTCACAAGACCGAGAACGTGATCTTCGTTATGACCGACGGCCTGAGATGGCAGGAAGTTTTTCGCGGCGCCGACCTCGAGCTTATGAACAAAAAATACGGCAAGGTTGCCGACGTTGACGCTCTCAAGAAGACATATTGGAGAAGCACTCGTGAAGAACGCCGTGCCGTGTTGATGCCTTTTTTTTGGACCCTGGTCTCCCGACAAGGCCAGGTCTTCGGCAATCGTGACGAAGGCGCGGCCGCCGAGGTAACGAACCATCTCAATTTTTCTTATCCCGGATATAGCGAGACGCTGTGCGGCTTCGCCGATCCCCGGGTGAAAAGCAACGAGAAGATCGCGAATCCAAACACCACGGTTCTGGAATGGCTTCAGAAGAAAAATGGGTTCGAGGGCCGTCTTGCTGCGTTTGGAGCTTGGGATGTTTTTCCCTTCATCTTCAACGCTGATAGGGCGGGGTTCCCCATAAACGCCGGTTACACTCCGTTTACCTTGATTCCTCGAAATCCACGGCTCGATGCGCTGAACCTTGCGAAACGGGATGCGCCCAAAGTATGGGATGAGGAGCCTTTCGACTGGATTCCTTTTCACACAGCATTGGAATATCTGAAGGAGCGCAAGCCCCGCGTCCTCTTCGTTTCACTGGGAGAAACTGATGATTGGGCGCACGACGGCCGTTACGGTGAGTATCTGGATGCAGCTCACCGCGTTGACGAATTCTTGAAAATCCTCTGGGAGACGGCGCAATCAATGCCGGAATACCGCGACCGCACAACGTTGATCTTTTCACCAGACCACGGACGCGGGGATGACAGAAAGAAATGGAGAGACCATGGCGAAACGATTCCAGAATCGAAATTTATCTGGATGGGTTTCCTTGGGCCCGACACAGCCCCGCTCGGGCAACGGAATAAGGTACCTGTAATAAGGCAAAACCAGATTGCCGCGACACTAGCCGCCCTACTCGGCGAAAACTACCACGCCGAGATTCCTCAGTCGGGTGAGCCGATTGTGGATGTGCTTTCCTCAGTACGTTAACATCCGCATCGCTTGATAAGTAGGCCGCGACGGCAGTACGACATTGATATCGGGACGGCATCGATTTTCTCGGCCTGGAGTGCTAGCAGGCTGCGGAAAAGTCGATTTCACAGACCGATTATCCTTGATCCGGGATATGCGTCCGTGTAGTGACTACGAAGCCGCGAAGACAGACATATATGGTAACCGCTAGGGTGAGGACTCCCGCGATCGGCCATCTGTCCCAGTGGAAGCCTCCGCTCGGTTGACCTTTGAACTGATGCCCGAAACCAAAGATCTGGTTGAAGGGTAACTGGAGCTATAAAGTAGAGATAAAGCGGCAAACAGAGCAGCGATGATGCGAGCCCAATCGCCCCAGCGATTCGTGGGAACATGAAGGTCACGATAAGAGCCAACACAAACAGAACGGTTCCGATGTCGATCATCGAAAGCAGCGGTCCCGTGAGCCACCCTCCGCTAAATTCTGTTCCTTCAAGACTGTTTGTGTTGCGCAATGCAACGATCACACACACGAGGCAACTGACAGCCAGCCAAATCTGCTGCTTTTCGGGTTTCTTCATCCCCAAGGCTCCAACATGCAGTGGGCGGTTCGACTCTTGTTCGGTCACAAAATGGCGATACCTAGAGAGAATCGAAGCAGTGCTGTCCATTTTTCCGCAGCCTGCTAGGTCACACAGACTCGGAGGAGTAGCAATAGAGTTATGTCTCCGCCAGCCCGCCCGACTGACTTGCCGGCGTCCAATGTGCTTCCGGTATCGAATCCTTCAACCTCGGGGCTAGTCACAGCGTAACGAGATCAAGGGGTCAATTCGGGCGGCGCGGCGCGCTGGAACGTAGCATGCGAGCAGCGTGACTATCGCCAGCAAGAGTGATATCCCGGCAAACGTGATCGGGTCCGTCGCATCCACACCGAATAACAGGCTTCGAATCAGCCGGGCAAGTAGGAAAGCCGCGGCCAGACCAATCGTCACGCCGGCGAGCGCCAGCGCCATGCCCTGGCGGACAACCAGACTCAGGATGTTACGCGGCGAAGCGCCAAGCGCAATTCGGATTCCCAATTCTCGAGTTCCTTGATTGACCAAGTACGCCATCACGCCGTAGATGCCGATCGTGGCTAGAGCAAACGCGATACTTGCAAACACTCCCAGGAGCAGCATTGAAAAACGCCGGCGAGCCAGCGATTCATCCACGCGTTGCTCCATCGTTCGAACGTGGTACATCGGAAGGTCCGGATCGAGGTTCCGCAGCTCGTTCCTGGATGCTGCTAGCAGTGCATCTGGACTTGTACCCCCACGGAAAGCTACCGTCATCGCCCGCGTCGGGAACTGCGTTTGAGGCAGATAAAAGGCGATCCGCGGATCAGAGTCGAGAGAATCCTGCTTCACGCGTCCGACGACGCCGACAACTGTTTGCCATGGATCTTTGGATTGGAGTTCGACAATGTGAATACGCTTGCCAATCGGATCCTGTCCCGGCCAAAGTTGAGTGGCCATAAACTCATCGACGATGACCGCAACAGGCTTGCTCGCGTCGTCCTGTTCGTTGAAAAATCGCCCGCGCCGTAGCGGCACTTGCAGGGCCTCAAAGTAGTGTCCGCCGACAATCCGCTCATCCGCATTGAGAAACTTCTCGCCGGGAAGTGGCGTTCGCCCCTCGACAGTGATCGGCGTCCAGGCAAAGGCTTCGCTCAAGGGAGCTGACGTAACGCCTCCCGCGGCAATTGCTCCATGCGAATGTTCAAGCCGCTCCCAAAGTTGACGGTACGTATTAAGGATGGTTTGTTTGTCGTTGTACTTTCGACCCGTCATCGTCAAATCAAATGTAAGCACTCCCTGCGGGTTGAAGCCCGGAGATACATTCTGCAGGCGGGCGAAACTGCGAATGAGAAGTCCCGCGCCAATCAATAGGACAACGGAGAGCGCCAATTCCGAAACAACGAGCAGGCGCCGGAAATTGTTGCCCCGGCCCCAGACCGCACTCGCTCCTGCCGAACCACGGCTCGCATCTTTCAGGGTCGCGTTCAAATCCAGCCTGGAAACGCGCAAAGCCGGGACAAGACCGAAGAGGATCCCCGAGAAAATAGAAAGCAGCAGCGTAAATAGAAGCACGCGCCCGTCAATCCCCACATCCTGCAACCGGGGGATGCTCTTTGTCCCTAGAACGTGAATCGCCTTCACACTCGCAAGGCAGATCAAAACGCCCAGCGTGCCTCCGCAAAGCGAAATCAGCAGACTCTCCGTCAACAATTGACGGATGATGTCCCATCGGCCTGCGCCCAGCGCCGTCCGCACGGCGATTTCCTGCTGTCGCGCGATAGCCCTGGACAACATCAGGTTTGCGACATTGGCACACGCGATCAGGAGTACAAAACCGACCGCCCCAAGCAGCATCCACAATGATCGCCGCACGTTGCCGACAACCTGTTCCAGCAGCGGCACGATGCTGAACGTCAGTCCGCCATTGGGCGGATAGTTCTCCGGGAACTGGCTGCGCAGTCGGGCCGTGATGGTATCCATCTCCGCCTGGGCCTGGTTCATGGAGACGCCCGCCTTCAACTTTCCCACGATGTTGTAATCCTCGTGGTCCCGTACCAACGAAGCCGCAGCAGGCGCGAGCGGCAGCGGAAGAAAAACCTCAGCCTGCTCCGTTCCGTCCAGCAATGGGACGACTTCCTGCGACAGCGAAAAGTCCTGCGGGAGGATGCCGACAATTTCATAAGTCTGTCCATTGATGATGATGGACTTCCCGATCATGCGCGGGTCCCGGCCGAAACGTCGCGCCCACATCCCATCAGTCAGCACCGCCGTCGCCGGAAGCCCGGGCAAATCATCGTCCTGCGTCAGCAGACGACCGAGCGCGGGACGAGCGCCGAGCATCGGAAAAAGATTCGACGAGACCCGGGTAGCGCCCACTCGTTCTGGCTCGCCCGACCCGGTCAAGTTGTAGTTGCCGCCAATTGCGATTGCGATCTGCTCAAACCCGTGATGCCCATTCTTAATGTCGAAGTATTGCGCCGTCGAAAACCAATCTTGGGCAATGCCCAAACCAAGCGAACGGTTCCAGAGGATTACCAACCGGTCTGGACTGTCGTACGGCAAGGGCCGGAACAGCAGCGCATTTGCAACACTAAAGATGGATGTGTTCGCTCCGATCCCAATCGCCAGAGACAACACCGCTGCCAGAGTGAACCACGGATTCTTTACGAAAGAACGAACAGCGAATCGAATATCCTGCATCCACGTGTTCATGGGAACGTCATGCTAGCACAGCCTGCAGTGCAGGGAATTGCGATTTGGACTTGTCGAAAGACAAAACAAATCGCACCGGCCCAACTGAGCAACTCTCAGGTGCATCACGGGTAGATCCGATGGTGGCATTCGATATGAAATGATTGAATGAGCGATTGACGGGGATGAGCTCACCGGCGCACCACCGCGGACGAGTGCCGATCGCGCGCAATTTCGGTTGACTGTAACCTCTCAACTCTGACAATATTTCGGCTCCGAGTCCGCGAGCGTACTGAGTTTTCTTTATGCCGCGAAACAGAGCAGCACAGTCCCTGCATTCGTTGGGGCTTCTTTCCTGCCTCATCGATGAGGGCAAGCTCGCGTCCGGATTGTGATCCCATCCCGCTTTTGCAGCTCATCGTCGCCTCAACGATGACATTCGGGCCCAGCGTTCGTCGAAGCTAGCAGCTATTCTGTCGTCTAAGCCGCGGAGGTTTTTTTAAATGCGTATCTCAAAGTCCGTTCTCGTCGGGCTCATCCTTCTACTGACGCCGATTTTCGCCGCGGCTCAAGAAGCAAACGGAAGAGTCATTGGAACGATCTACGATCAGCAGGGCGCCGTGATACCTGGCGTGCAGATCACCGTAACCAACACGGCTACCGCGGTGTCGCGTACCACGACCACGGACCACGATGGACATTTTCAGGTGCTCGAGCTCCCCATTGGCACCTACCAGGTGACAGCGCGGCAGCCGGGCTTTCAATCGGTTGTCAGCGACGCGCAAAAGTTGCTGATCGGCCAGTCGCTGCGCGTGGATCTGAAGTTGCAAGTCGGGGCCACAACACAAACCTTGAATGTGGAAGCGACCGGCGCCCCCGTCGAGACTGTCAACGCGACCTTGGGTCAGTCCGTTTCCAGCCGCGCCCTCGTCAACCTTCCGCTGAACGGGCGCGACGTCATGGATCTCGCCTTGCTGCAGCCGGGTGTTACGGAAAGCAATGATGACAACGCCGGAGCGGGGAATTTCAGTATCGCCGGCGGCCGCACCGATTCCATCACCTACCTTCTCGACGGCGGAATCAACAACGATCTACTAGACAACAGTCAGTTGTTGAATCCGAATCCGGACTCGGTTGCCGAGTTCCGTCTTCTCACCAGCAATTACTCCGCGGAGTACGGACGCAACGGCGGCGGCATCATCAGCGTGGTGACGAAGTCAGGCACGAATCGATTCCACGGCAGCGCTTTCGAATTCCTCAGAAATACCAGCTTCAATGCGAACAATTATTTCAACATCGTGTCCGGCCTTCCCAGGGACGATCTCAAGCGCAACCAGTTTGGAGGCACCATCGGGGGACCGATCCTCAAAGATCGGCTCTTCTTTTTCGCCGCGTATCAGGGACAGCGGCAAATTCTCAACCAGCCAGTCTTCAACAACACGGTCTTTACTCCAGAGCAACTGGCTGGAGATTTCTCGAATGGCGGCGATCCCGATCCTGGCGTAGCGGCGTTCCTGCTGGCGAATCCACACTTCCAACCGGACCCGGCGCTCGCCGCGCAAGGCATCATCGATCCCAACAGCTTCGACACCGTCGCCAAGAATTACATTGCCGCTAGCCTGATTCCGACCGCTCCCACGGGACTGCTTTCCTATCAGGACCGGACGACAGATGACCGTGATGAACTGACCACAAAGTTCGATTTCACGCCCAATACGAAGGACAGATTCTCGGGGACCTGGGGCATGAACCGCAACCCGCAATTGAATCCGGGATCGATCCAGGGATATTCCGACCGCGTGCAATCCTGGTACTACTTTTTAAATCTCGGCTACACGCGGATCGTCACCCCGGCGGTTCTCAACGAATTCCACTTTGTCACTCACCGCAGCAACTACAAGAGTCACGTTCCCGACAGAAAGCTTCCCTTTCCATCAGAGCTGGGAATTGCAGTCACACCCGACGAGGCGACGGGCCCCACGAATCTCTACTTCAACGATTCGGGCCTGCTGACCGGCTTCAGCGAGAACGGTCCCACCCGGTACGTGGAAAATACCTTCTCCTGGACCGACACGCTGACCTGGACGCGAGGTTCTCACAACTGGAAATTGGGAGCCGGCTTCTCTCCGTACCAGCAGAACCTCAAATATGACTTCTACATCAACGGCGAATTTGACTACGCGGGCGATTCCAGTTTTGCGTCGGGGAATGAGTTCGCAGATTTTCTGTTAGGAATGCCCTACGGATATTTCCAGCAGGCTGCGGCCCCCTCAAATATTCGCAGCAAGAGCACGTATGTATTTGGCCAGGATGAATGGCACGTGCGCAAGAACCTGGTGCTAACACTCGGCCTTCGCTACGAATACAACACTCCGAAGTCTGACACGCAGGGACGCTTGTTCTTCGTAATTCCCGGCGAGCAATCGAAGAGATTTACCAATGCGCCGGTGGGTCTCGTGTATCCGGGCGACACCGGAGCACCTTGGGGAACGAATTTTCCAGACAAGAATGATTTCGCGCCGCGATTCGGCTTCGCCTGGGATCCTCGTGGAGACGGCAAGATGAGCATCCGCGGCGGCATCGGCGTCTTCTACGACATTCTCAAGGGAGAAGACAATCTGCAATATAACGGGCAGCCGCCCTTCGTCGGCAGCGCGAACCTGTTCTTTGACGCGCCGACTCAGCCCATCACCAGTGGCCTCAACCTGATGTCGGATCCTTTTGGCGCTGCGGGTGTGCCCAACTCGTTTCCATCGCAGCCTCCAGCCTCGGACATCGACTTCTCGCAGTTTCTCCCGATCAACGGAACCTACTCGGTGTACGTCACCGATCCGCATCTGCGCACCCCGTACATTTACCAGTACAACTTGAGCCTTCAACGGGAACTCCCCTCGAGCATGGTGGCGGAGATGAGTTACGTTGGCAGTTCGGGACACAAGCTGACTTCCGCCGTCGATGTGAATCCCACGATTCTCGGAACGACGGACCGCGTCCTCAATCTGGCTCCGGGAAACGACGAGAACAGCTTCGGCCCGATGCCTGAGCTGCGCAACGTTTCGCGCACGCACTACAACAGCCTCGAGGCCAGCCTGACCCGGCAGCCGAAGAGCTCGAGATTCGGCACGAACTATTTCACTCTCGCGTATACCTACGCGCACAACCTGGACAACGCATCCGGATTTGAGCAGCGCAACTACGTTGTCCCGGCCTACGAGCCGCAACATTTTTATGGCTCAGGGGACAGCGACATAAGGCACCGCATCAGCTTCAGCGGAGGCTGGGACTTGCCTTTCGACCGCGCGTGGCGCGCCAATCGGCTGACCAAAGGCTGGAGCCTCTATCCCATCGTGACGTGGAGAACCGGATTTCCGTTCGATATCGGGGCCCGCGCGCCCGGCCGCTTTGATCCCACCAATCCTGGGCCATCGGGCGCGGGCGATCCGCAGCTGATCAATGCGGAACAGGTTGGCCCGATCCGATATCTCGATCCGCGCAAGAAGACAACCATCAACGTGATTGACTATTTCAGCAGCATCGGTTCGAGCATCTGCGACCCGGTCAGCGCTCCGGTGACGGGAAATTTCTATTTCGACCCCAACAGTTTCACCAACGCTCTGTACTACAACACCGACGGAAGCAATCCGTGCTTCCCAACTTTCGATCCGGTCAACAATCCGTCGCAGCGCACCTACGGGATTCCCCGGAACCTGCTGCGCGGCCCGCACCAGACCAACTTTGACCTTGCCCTCGCCAAGACCACGGCGATCAAGGAAAACATGAGTCTCGAGTTCCGCGTGGAGTGCTTCAACATCTTCAACCATCCGGAATTCGCCAATCCCTCAACGAATGTCGACCTCACCTTCTCGACGTTCGGACAAGTCACCTCAACCGGATCGTTCCGAAGCTCCGCCCCGCGAATCATCCAGTTAGCAGCCCGCTTCAACTTCTGAGCTTGGAAAGGCGGGCCCATTCAAGCCCGGTTTTGGGCTTGAGTGGAGCCGTAAACATCTCCCCCTTGTCATCCTGAGGCGCCAATTTTTTTGGCGCCGAGGGACCCTACGACCGCCGCCACCCCATGCCGACGCGTCAATAGACAACGATTCCAGGCGGGTGGCCGCCGTACATGTTTGAACTCGCCGGCCTTATCCCTACTGAGGGTGCCCCATCCTTCGCGTTCGTTGCGAAGGGTGGGAAACCACGTACCTGAAAGCCAAGGCCCGAAAG
Organism: uncultured Acidobacteriota bacterium; assembly: GCA_963820895.1. GTDB lineage: Bacteria > Acidobacteriota > Terriglobia > Terriglobales > Acidobacteriaceae > Sulfotelmatobacter. The sequence goes on along the minus strand of CAWGBW010000002.1, from coordinate 1,282,483 downwards.
TCACTCGGGGTCCCGTGGCTACGAACCGCCGCCCTTGATGCCAATTCTCGACCGCCGCGACAAATGAAAAAGTATGAGCGTGCTGCAGTGTTCGTCACCGCGAAAACGTAATCCCGCGGCCAAGCACGAGGATGAAGAGAAGGATAGCAATAACGCCCGCTGCGATCCACGCTACGCTGCGCTGAATTGGCTCCCGTCTTTCTTCCGGGCTTACCGTCCAATTTCGCATCATGCTAGGCAGGCTCATCAATCCCGCGTTTGCACCGAGCGTTGACGGCAAGGCAGAAGCGAAGACGTAGAACAAGCCTGCGGGATTGAGCACGCCTGCGAGCAACGCCAGTAAACCGTCGCTGAAGTACGGCGTCCAGCACAATCGGCGTAGTCGGGTCGAGCCCTCATTTTTGCCGTGAAATTGTTTTAGCTTGGCGGCCACCAGCAGCATGGATGCGTAGTAAGACGCGACACCCAGCAGAACCAATCCCGCCCGCCACATCCAGTGCGGTTGCAGGCCGCGGATGACCGCCGCCCAGTCCCCGAAGTTTGCGACGCCAGAGAATAAAAAGTAGCCTGTGCCGGTAAAAAGATTTCCCGCCATTGCGAGCACCAGGAAGTAGAACGTGGCCGGCTTGTATCGTTGAGGCTTAAGCAGTAGTAGCCCGAAGATCCCTGCGAAGAAAAGATTCACCAGAGTGCCATTGGCCGAGATCCATCTCGAATCGATATCGCTTTGCAGGGCGACCGTGCTCATGGTCAGATCACGAGCTCCGCTCAGCCACGCCGTAACGCCGTGACCGAGCCCTTCATGCAAGACATCCTGAAGAATGCAGGCTAGTGCTGAAATTGCAATCACAGTGGGGATGTCGTCTTTGGGGGAAACTGCGTCGGCTGGCATGACGCCCTCTTATAGCACATGCACCGTTTTGGTCTTTGCAGGGGTGGCCCATTCAAGCCCGATTTTGGCTTGAGTGGGGCAATCTCAACGATAGCAACCGATCCTCAACAACAAAAAAGGCACGGCCGAAGCCGTGCCTTGTGCAAGTTGTTTTCTTGCGCCCTCCGCGCTCTCGGCGGTGAACGACTCCTAGTCTCTCACTCCGTCCATGAACGCGCGCAGCTTGCGCGAGCGGCTCGGATGGCGCAGTTTACGCAACGCTTTGGCTTCGATCTGGCGGATGCGTTCGCGAGTTACCGCGAAGCTCTGCCCGACTTCTTCCAGCGTGTGCTCGCTGCCGTCTTCCAGACCGAAGCGCATCTTGATAACCTTCTCTTCGCGAGGAGTCAGCGTGCGCAGGACCTGTCCTGTCTGGTCCTTCAGGTTCACGTTGATCACCGCTTCCGCCGGCGAAACTACTGCGCGGTCCTCGATGAAGTCGCCCAAGTGCGAATCTTCCTCTTCGCCGATTGGCGTTTCGAGGGAGATCGGTTCTTGCGCGATCTTGAGCACCTTGCGTACTTTCGCAACCGGAATGTCCATGCGCTTGGCTATCTCTTCCGACGTAGGTTCGCGCCCCAGTTCCTGCACAAGCTGACGCGAGGTGCGGATCAGCTTGTTGATCGTTTCGATCATGTGTACCGGAATGCGAATCGTACGCGCCTGATCGGCAATCGCACGGGTGATGGCCTGCCGAATCCACCACGTGGCATACGTTGAGAACTTGTAGCCACGGCGGTATTCAAATTTGTCGACGGCCTTCATCAGTCCGATATTGCCTTCCTGAATGAGGTCGAGGAACTGCAGACCGCGGTTGGTGTATTTCTTCGCGATCGAAACCACGAGTCGGAGGTTGGCCTCGATCAGCTCGCGCTTGGCCTGCTCCGCGTCCATGTCGCCCTGGATGATCTCGCGCTGTGTGCGCTTGAGTTCCTGGAACAACACGCCGGTTTCAAGTTCGAGCTTTTCGACTTCGCCGCGAGTCGCGCGCGACTGCCGCCGGTATTCTTTTTTTTGCTCTTCGCTGCGCGTCGCGTCGGCCTTGCGTTCAAGGTTCGCGGCCTGGCGATCGAGCGAACGCATGCCATCGACGGTCTTGTTGAGACGCTCGATCAGGCGCTTGCGCTCGGCATTGGTGAATCCGAGCTTGCGCACGGCGATCGACGTGGCAACAATTCCACGCGCCAGCTTGCGGCGCGCGCGCCGATGATCCTTCGGCTTCTTCGTCTTCGATACTTCTTTGAACTTCTCTTCGAGGACCTGGGCCTTTTTGTAAAGCTTGGCCATGTCATCGATTTTTCCGGTGAACTCATTCAGGCGGTTCTGCAGGATCTCGTCCGTGATCTCTTCTTCGTCGAAGGTCACGACTTCCTTGATCGAGCGAACGTTCTTCTTGAGGTCTTCGCCGAGAGTCAGCAATTCGCGAATCACGATCGGCGATCGCGAAAGAGCTTTCAGGACGCGCAGCTGTCCGCGCTCAATGCGCTTGGCGATTTCGACTTCGCCTTCGCGCGTGAGTAGCGGCACGGTTCCCATCTCGCGCAGATACATGCGGACGGGATCATTGGTTTTTTCGAGTGCTCCGGGGGTGAGGTCTAGTTCGACATCCTCCCCTTCTTCCGATTCATCAAACTTCTTATCGAGTCCAGCGGAGGGCGTTTTGGGGCCTTCCAGGACATCGATACCCTGCGTACCGATTGTGGTCAGCAGATCGTCAAGGTCTTCAGGGCTGTGCACGTCATGCGGTATGAGGTCGTTGACCTGGTCATACGTTAGGTAGCCCTTTTCTTTTCCTGTGTCGATCAGCTTTTTTATATCGTCGTACTTGTCATCAAGAGCCAAAGAGGTGTCCTTAAACTGTCAATTCCGCTCCACAGGAGCGTGTGGTAAAGTTCCGAAAAGGTGGGAATGTGGGTCCTGCGGGATTGTGCGGTTAGCACAAACCTGTTGAGTTTAGCACACAAGTGCTTACCCGTCTATCGGTTGCCCGCTTCAGACTCCCGCTTCCGGCCGTTATCTGTAGAGATCCTAAATACTTAGATGGCTTCGCAAGGCTTTTTGTTTCAAGCAGTTTTCGAAGATTTCAGGCCTTCTTCGGCCAATCCTGGATCGCGGAGCGCGCGGCTGATGCGCTCCAGTTCCTGCAAAAGATCCTTCAATCGCTCCCTTTCGCCGGCGAGGCCGGGCTTCTTTAACTCTCGTTGCACCAGTTCCTGCTTGCGCTTCAGATGAATGCGCCGAAGAGCGCGCACCGCGGCCTCGACAATCTCTGCGGTAAGCTCCTCATCCTCTTTTAGAAGAATTGTCGCGAGCATGCGGCGATCACTTTCCGTTGCCGGGACCTGCAATACATCGGCCACTTCGGGTCCGGCATTGAGCAGACACTCCGCCAGCGACTCGGTAGCGAGACCTTGATGCAATCTTTCATTTTGTAAAACGAAGTGAGCCTGGCGCGTGGGATCGAATTCTTCTTCAGCTCCGTCGCGGGCGGAGATGTGCTCGGAGTTTGCCTGAATCTGGCGAGCCGAGGCCAGGGCGCGAATCAAAACTTTTTCGGCGTCGGTGACTTGCGCTTCGGCGGGAGCTTTCACCGTGGCGGCTGAGCGTGTGGCGGCGGTGTGGCGAAGTTCCTGGCGCAGGACGGAGGAATCGATCTGGAGTTTTTGCGCGACCTCATGGGCGAGTTCATCGCGGATGATGCGGCTGGGAATGCGTTGAATGTGCGGCAACAGATAGTTGACCGCCCGGTGCTTGCCTTCCGCGCTGCGAACCGGAAACTGCGCACGGGCACGCTCGATGAGGTAATCGAAATATTTTTGCGAGTTGCGCAGCGCATCGCCGTAGGCCTCTTTGCCCTTGCGCCGGATATAAAGATCGGGATCGAATCCTTGATCGAGGGTGAGAACTTTGATCTGGAATTCTTCTTCCACGAGCAATCCGAGCGTGCGTTCGGTGGCCTTGGCTCCGGCGGTATCAGGATCGAAGTTGACAACGGCGTTCTTGCTGAAACGCGCGAGCAGCTTGGCTTGCAGCTCGGTAAACGCGGTGCCAGAGCTGGCGATCACATTGTGAAATCCAGCGGCGTAGACGGATATGCAATCCATCTGGCCTTCAACCAGGATCGCGTAGTCGAACTTCTTGATCCACTCTTTGGCGAGATCAAGATTGAAGAGCACGCGGCTCTTCGAATAGATCGGCGTCTCCGGAGAGTTGAGATATTTCGGCCCCGCCTTTTCGTCGGTCGCGAGCGTGCGCCCCGTAAAGGCAATGACGCGTCCTGCGTCGCTGGTGATGGGGAACATCACGCGATTGCGGAATTTGGAGTACATGGAAGCAACACTGGCGTCGGGCGTCAGGCGCTGGGCATCCGAGTCCTGGCCTCCGGCTTCCGGCTTGCGGCTTGCGGAGTTCGCTGAATTTTTTTCCGGGGCTCTAGAGCCTGGCGCCGGACGCCCGTCATCTTGCTTCCACGAAAATAGGCCACTCTCGCGCAGAGCTTCTTCGCTGAACTCAGCTTTCAGGCGATCGCGAAGCAGGAAACCGGAATCGGGCGCATAGCCGATGCGGAATTTCGCGATCATCTCCTCATTCAGACCGCGTCCGGTGAGATATTCGCGGGCGCGAGCTCCTTCCGAACGGCGCAGGCATTCCTGGAAAAATGCGACTGCACGCTCGTGAATGTCGAGCAGCTGTCCGCGAATCCTTGCTTCCCTGGCCTCACCGGGTGTGGAATAACTTGCCTTCGGGAGGGGAATGCCGAGCTTCTGCGCGACTAGGCGAACGGATTCAGGAAACGTGATGTTCTCAATTTTCTGGACGAAGCTGAAAACGTCGCCGGAAAGGCCGCAGCCGAAGCAATGATAGAACTGCCGCGTCGCGTGCACGGAGAACGATGGGGTCTTCTCACCGTGGAACGGGCAGAGGCCTGAGTAGTTTTGCGCCCCGGCCTTTTTCAGCTTGATGTAGTCGCCGATGACGCGGACGATGTCCGCCTGCTGCTTGACCGTGTACGCGAAATCGCCGGGGTTCGCCACTTAGGAACAGAGCTCTCCGCAAGGATTGTGAGCCAGAAAGCGCCTTAGTTGAATATACCGGAGGGGTATTTGTTGTGGAGAAGCTGTGGAATTTGGGGAATAGCGGTTGAGCGCTGAGGGAAACGGGATGCAGTTTCGATGCGGGTGAATGTTCGGTCGTCCCCACGGGACGATGTCCTCTAATGCCGACATTCCCGGCGCTGGAAGCGCCGGGCTATTTTCGGACGCCCCTGCGGGATTGGTTTGAACCGGCTGATGCAAAAACCTATTTGATACTTGGGTATAACCCGTGGTGGTTCTATTGTCGGCTGGTTCTATCTAGTCATCTTTCGCCCCCTCGGGGCTCGCTCCGTTGTCTCTCGATTTCCCACGGCTTGCGCCGTGGGCTGCATTCTTTCGCCGCTCTGCGGCTGATCTTCGTTCCACCGCATTTCCGTCTGTTTTTTACGCGGAGTTGCAATTGGCCGGGATTGGATAGGTCCTTCGCTTTGCGAAGGATGACATGGTGGCCGGATGACAAGATCGTGGGGATGACGCTTCGTGCGACAGCGGGTTGGAAGACTGACGCGTTCTTATACGTTCAGCTCCACTAGCGTTGCGCCTCCGCCACCTTCGTTTTGGGGAGCTTCTGCTACCGCCGACACGTGGGGATGCTTTTGCAGCAGTTGGCGAAGGGCTTTTCGTAGGATGCCCATGCCGCTGCCGTGGACTACACGAACGCGCGGCAGTCCAGCCAGAAAAGCGCGGTCGACGAACTTTTCTACTTCGCGGGACGCATCGTCGACGGTCTGGCCGATGACGTTGATTTCGCCCGGGACGTTTCCGCCTTCTCTTTCGAGCGACACCGAAATTCCCCTCGCACGCGCCGCATTCACCGGTGTGTCCCCTGCTTGCGAAGTGGTGATCACCTCGGCGATGTCGTCGCGCGCGATCTTCATCTTCAACGCACCCATCTCGACTTCGAAGTGATTGTCATCGATCTTGCGCGAGATGCGAGCAGAGCGTCCCGTGGATTTCAGTTTCACGGTGTCGCCTTCCGAGACATGCTTTACAACTTGCGGCTCCGCGTGCGGATCGCCTTTGTCGGCTCCGGTTGAATGCGCGACGACCGTCGAATCGAATTGCTCTCGAAATTCACGGCGCATTTTGGCAATCCGGCGTTCCGCATCCTTGGACAGCTTTTGCGCCGCGGCGCGGTCCTGCACCGCGTTGACAGCTTCGCGCGCGTGATATTCGAAATCGCGCAGCAGGCTTTCGAGTTTCTTCTCCATCTCGCGAATTTTCACCTGCTGCTCTTTGCGGCCTTCGGCGGCGAGATGAACTTTCTCCGTTCGAGTTCCTGTCTCGCGAGTCTTCAGGCGCAAGCGTTCGTTTTCCGCCTCGCGAAGATCGGCATGGAGTTTGTCGAGAAAATGGCCGACGTCGCGGGCCTGCGTCCCGAGTTTGGCGCGTGCACTTTCGATGATGACGGGATTCAGTCCCAGGCGCTGTGCGATATTGATGCCAGCCGATGCTCCCGGCACGCCGACTTTGAGCTCGTAGGTCGGCTGCAGCGTGATCTCGTTGAAACCAACCGAAGCATTGAGCACGCCGGCAGTATTCGCGCCGTAGACTTTGAGCGAAGTGTGGTGCGTGGAGATGATGGTCATGCATCCAGTGCCGCCGAAGTGCGCGGCAATGGCGACCGCGAGGGCTGCGCCTTCTTCGGGATCGGTTGCGGATCCGAGTTCGTCGAGCAGGACCAGCGATTGAGCCGTGGCGGTGCGGGAGATGAAATCGATATTGGTGACGTGCGCGGAAAACGTCGAAAGATTCTGTTCGATCGATTGGTAGTCGCCAATGTCCGCGAGCACGGCATCGAAGACGGGAAGCTCGGCGCGATCCGCCGGCACGGGCATGCCCGCCTGAGCCATAAGGGCGAGCAGGCCGACGGTCTTCAGCGTGACAGTCTTGCCTCCGGTGTTGGGCCCAGTGATGATGAGCTGACGGCGTTCGCCCTCCAGTTCGACGGAGACCGGGACGATCGAGCCCCCCTTGGCTTTGAGATTTCTTTCCAGCAGTGGATGCCTGGCGTTGTGCAGGAGCAGGGAGCCCTCCGGCTTTGGGGCCGATGCGGCTGCGCTCGCTTCGCTCGCTTGGGACGGACGAATGCGTCCGTCCCTACACAATCGCACTTCGACGCAGTTGTAGTCTTCGGCGAAGCGGGCTTTGGCGAATTGCAGTTCGAGTTCCGAGAGGACGTCGACTGCGCGGAGAATGTCCTGCGCCCTAGTCCCGATGTGTTGCGTCATTTCGAGCAGGATGCGATGAATCTCGGCCAGTTCTTCTTCGAAGAGCCGCACGAGCTCGTTGTTCTGCTCGATGGTTTCCATCGGCTCGACGAAGACGGTCTGCCCGCTGGAGCTTGCTCCGTGCACTACTCCTTGCACGCGGCGTTTTTGCTCAATCTTCACTGGGATGACGAAGCGCTCGCCGCGGATGGTGATGAGCTCGTCCTGAACGGTACCGCCTTCGGAGAGATGGCGCAGATATCCGCGGAGCGATTCCTGGATTGCGCGGCGCTGCTTTTCAATGTCGCGGCGGATGCGGGTCAGCTCGGGCGAGGCTTTGTCTTCGAGCGTGCCGTCCGGCTGAATCTTGTTGCGAAAGGAGCGAAGGAATTCGCCGAAATCCGCAATACCTGACGATAGGGAATGAACGCGCTTCCATTCCGATCGCATCGCAGCGGGAGGATGCGATGCGATTTCACGCCATTCGGACGCGCGGTCGACTACCAGGATGACGTCTCGAATCTCGGTGGTTTCGAGGGCAACACCAGCGATACGCGATTTTTCGACCAGCGCGGTGATGTCAATGAGCCCGAAGAAATCGAAGCGTCCACCGACACGGCGGAACTCGCGAATTTCGGTGGAGAGTTGCTGCTGAGCCTCAATCCAAGTTGCGTCTGTCGAAGGTGCGAGTTCGGATACTCGAGCTTGTCCGAGTGGCGACGACGTGTATCCGCGCAGAAGTTCACGGAGCGGCTCGAACTCGAGCACTCGCGAGGAACTGTTTTTCAGCTCGGGGGACATCGAGATTATGTTACAGGACTGCCTTCCGGATGCCCGAGGGGTTCTTCTTTGTCTTCTGAACCCCCGAACACCTTAACTACAAAGGACACGAAGGTTCACGAAGGAAGGCTACTTCTTATTACCTACCACAGCTATTTCCGGACTCGCTTCGCTCGGGGCGGACGAGTGCGTCCGCCCCTACATGGGCTCTACGTCTTACTTACACGGAGGCTGCGGCGCTTTGCGCCAGCGTTTCGGAAATTGCGGGCAAGCGGACCAGGAACTGCGCTCCACCTTGGGGCTGGTTTTGGCAGGTAATTTGTCCACCGTGGTCTTGAATAACGCCGTAGACGGCGCTGAGGCCGAGGCCGGTGCCTTTGCCGACGGGCTTGGTGGTGTAGAAGGGATCGAAGACGCGCTGAGGATCGCGGATTCCGGGACCGCTATCGGAAAACTTCAAAATGATCTCAGAACCGTGGCACTGCGAAGAGATTTCCAATGTGCCGCCGCCGATTTCCTCGAGCGCGTCCATGGCGTTCTCGATGATTTCCACAAAGCCTTGGAACAACTGGTTGGCATTGCCGTGGACTCGAGGCGAGTTTTTCTCAATTGCCACCTTCACCTGGATCTTTCCGGCCGGGCGGCGTGCTTCAAGCATTTGAGTCGCCCGTGCGAGCAGGACGCCGAGATCAACTGGCGTCTTCTCTCCGGGGGCTTGCCGGGCAAAGCTTAGCAGGCTGGCGACCAGGTCGCGTGTACGACGGGCCTGGTTCACAATTTTACGGACGAGAGTGTTCTGTTCTTCGGTCAGCTTCTCCTTCGTCCAAAGCTGCTCCGAATATTCCATGATGGCGTTGAGCGGGTGATCGATTTCGTGCGCAGCGCCCGCGACTATGTTTCCGAGCGAGGCAAGCTTTTCCTTTTGGACGAGCTCGTTCTGCAGAAGTTTCTGGCTCTCATACGCGCGGCGCGAATCCTGGAGCAGGGACATCAGGACCTGATCCTGATGGTACTGACGGAGAAAGACGAATCCGCCGAGCACGAGCATGGCGGCGAGGACGGCGAACACACGAAAGACGCGAGCCTGTGTCTCGGAGTCGTCTATGAACGCGGTCCAGAGACCCATCACCGGCAGCGAGAGTATGGCCAGCATAGCGAGTTCAGGAACTGCCTTCTTCCACAAGCGGTTCAGATTGAAGTCGACGCTGGTGAGCTGCCATTCGCGCGACGACCACGCAGCCGCGGCGATCCAGACGATCGTCGCGACCAGCGGGACGTCGTAAAGGCTTCCCGAGTAGTAGGTTTTGTCCGCGGCAGCGCGATCGAGGAGCTGCGAGTTTATGGCGTACAGGAGGCTGGCGCCGAAAAGATGCCCGTAAAGCCGCTTCCAGCCGCCTGAACTGGTCCAAGTCGCGAGACCAAGGACGCCCAACAGCAGTGCGTTCTCAAGGCCGAACAACCGGTCGTAGTTCACGTTGTACACGGGGGCGTTCAGCACAACGTACTGGTGGGGAAAGACGATGAAGGCGTAGAGAAAGATCCACCATCCGAGCAGCATGAGAAAGCTGATCAGGCTGAGGAACACCCTGCCCTCTTTCTTGCGAAGATCAGGACGCCACGCGACCGCCGCGATCATCGGGACAGTGTGAAAGAACAATATGATGTCGAAGAAAAATGGGTCGGGAATTGCGCGATTCAGAACGGCTTCCCAGATGGTCCACGCAATCTGATTCGAGATCCAGAGCGAGAAACCGAGCGCCATCAAAGCCCAGAAGCTGCGTTGCTCTTTCGGTTGCGACCAGGCATTTCTTAGCGCGACCACCAGCGCCACCAGCATGAGGACAAGGCATGCGACGTCGGCAAAGGCAGTCAGGGCTGGTCCCTTTGTCGATAACAGAGAGACGACCGCATAGGCCAGGGTGATTCCGGCCGCTGCGCAAAACCAGCGGTGGCGTCGAAACAGACTCATCCGGCCTCATTCTATGAGACTTATTTCGGGAATCCGAGAGCACAACGGAATACCTATGGTTACTTTAGTCACACGTTACGTGGCGGAGCGGGGTCAGACCGGCCAACCTGGTGAGGAACTGGGCCCACAGGCGGGTTCATGCCGGCCATGCTTTACAATTTGGAATGACAGGTTTCGACCTGTCCTGGTGACCAGCCATGGCATTTCCTGTAACCCGCCTGCGGCGACTGCGCCGAACCACTGAGCTCCGCAACATGGTGAGCGAAACGCGGCTCACTCCGGACGCGTTTGTCTATCCGATGTTCGTCTGTCCTGGCGAGGGGGTTCGCAAGGAAATACGGTCGATGCCGGGCGTGTTCAACCTGTCGGTGGACGAGGCGGTTCGCGAGGCACGAGAGGTTCATGGACTGGGCGTGCCGTCGGTCATTCTGTTTGGGCTGCCGGATAAGAAAGATGAGGTTGCAACCGGAGCGTGGGCGGAGAACGGGATCGTGCAGCAGGCGGCACGCGCTATCAAGCGCGAGGTGCCCGGGCTTGTGCTGATGGGCGACGTTTGCCTGTGCGAGTACATGTCGCATGGACATTGCGGAATTGTGAAAGCGGCGCCTCAATCGCTTGGAGCGGCGGTGGCGGCTCCTCCGGCGGCGACCGCGGAATACGAGATCGTGAACGACGCTACGCTGGAGTTGCTGGCGCGAACATCAGTCTCGCTGGCGAAGGCGGGAATCGACATCATCGCGCCGTCCGACATGATGGATGGACGCGTAGCGGCGATCCGAGGCGCGCTGGATGCGGCGGGATTGATCAACACTCCGATTCTGTCGTACGCGGCGAAATTTGCCTCGGGCTTTTATGGACCGTTTCGCGAGGCGGCCGATTCTGCTCCACAGTTCGGGGATCGCCGCTCGTACCAGATGGACGGCGCGAATCTTCGAGAGGCCATGCGCGAGATCGAAGCCGACATCGAGGAAGGCGCGGACATGATCATGGTAAAGCCGGCGATGCCTTATCTGGACGTGATCGCCGCGGCGCGCGAACGCTTCGACTTACCGCTGGCCGCTTATCAAGTTTCAGGTGAATATGCCATGATCGAAGCGGCAGCACGCAATGGCTGGATCGAGCACGATCGTGTCATGATGGAATCTTTGCTGAGCATTCGGCGCGCAGGCGCGAGCATTATTCTCACCTACTACGCGAAAGACGCGGCGCGGCTGCTGGCATAATCAACGATCGCTCCCAGTAGCCCAATCAGGCGTTCCCACATTTTTGAAGTCTTGTTTCGAAATGCAACCCGTTGCACATGCAGCCGCATCTACTCTTGGCCCCTTCGTGAAATTGAATAGACCTCGGCGGTCCGTCTAAGGCTTACCAGTTGTTTCGCGCCGGGAACAAGGACCCTGTGTAATGCCCGGTAGTCGTTTCGCTGTAGAAGCAGGAGTAAGCTCCGCTAGCGTCACTCCGGCGCTCCCCTCATTTTTCATTGTCGGCCCGCCTCGCACGGGCACGAGCTGGCTGCACAACGTTTTGAGCCAGTGCGCATGGCTGTCGCATCCCACAAAAGAAACACGATTCTTCGATAAGCATTTCGATCGCGGGCTTGCCTGGTACAGGTCGCACTATCGGCGAGCTGCGGGGGAACGCGCGATCGGCGAAGTGGCACCGACCTATTTCGCGTCCAGCGAGGCGCGCGAGCGTATTGCGAGTCTCATCCCGCGGGCGAAGATCGTTTGCACGTTTCGCAATCCGGTCGACCGTGTGGTCTCGTTGTACCGACTAAAGCGCGCGTATGGATTGATCCCCTGGAACCTTGAGGAATCGCTGACGCTTGATCCGGAATTGATGGAATCGAGCCGGTACGCCACGCACCTGAAGGCTTGGCGAAAGACTTTTGGCTCCCAAGTGCTGGCGACGCTGCACGACGATATACAGACCGATCCGCAAAACTATCTGAACCGGCTCGTGGATTTTATCGGCGTCCCCAGAATCAAGCTGGTTCCGTCGCAAGTGCGGCGAGTGCTGACGTCGGAAGACATGACTGAGCCGCGCCTTTACTACCTCACGCGCGGAGCGGCGATGATGGCGGATTGGGCCAAGAAACAGCGGCTGGATTCCGTGGTCTCTACCGCGAAAAGAATGGGCGCGATGAAGCTGTTCGTAGGCGGGGGGAAAGCGTTCGAGAACCTCTCGCGCCAGCAGAAAGATAAGCTACGGGAGCAGCTTCGTCCTGAGGTCGACGCCCTGGAAGAGGTGCTCGATCGTGACTTGTCTGCGTGGAAATAGACCGAGCCGAGATTGAAAGTCAAAATCAAAATTAAAAGGCCCATACTCAGTCGCAAACTGCGCGACGATCATGTGGGCCGCCTTTTTCCTGCCTTTAGCGCTTAGGCGTTAGATCGCACGCGTGCCGCACTTGGTCCATGTTCAGGCCGCCCGGGGTGAATTCCGCGACCTCGCGGCCGTTACCCGTCGGCAGCGCTACCTTGAAGACTTGAGCGCCGAGCATTCCGCGCGTGGTGCCCTTGTCCATTGACAGGAAGTGGCCTCGAACCCAGTTCCACCCGTGATAGGAGTGGTTGCTGTCGATGCGGACCTCGACTTCGAGTTGAGGCTGTCCCCAGAATCCGGGACGATTCGGAGGTGGCAGCCGGACACCCGGATTGAAGTCCGCCAGTTTGAGCTTTCCGTCTTCGCAGTACAGTTCAACGCGAGGCTTGTAGTCGGGATCTTCCTTGAAATAGTTGTCGGCAAGAAGTTCGAATCGAACTTTCTTAGCCGCCGTCATCTTGTCGACGGACTGGTATTGCACCCATTTTCCGCCGGCGCTGATGCCGTCCTGTTCATCCTGGTAAGGGCTCATGGTGCGCGTCTGCGCGATCGCCGAGGCGGCGCAGACTAAGGTCACACACAAGAAAGCGGCTTTGACGGCAAGTGGAATGGGATCATTTTCACGAGGGGCGCGCGAAGCTTTCACAGTGTCCTCCGTACAACTTCCATTATTTGAACCCGGAGGAACGGTGAAAAGTTGCACGAAAGGTACTGCCGCAATTGTCAACGAGCGTCAATTTTGAGGTCGAGGTAGACCTGAGAGCGGTCGTCGAACTGGCTGACCGACTTGGTGTCGCTCTTTTTGCCCTTGTACTGGGCATAGACCTCGTAGTCGACTGCAGCGGAAAGGGCGGGAAAGCGGTAGCCCCCGTCGGTGCCGACAATATAGGTTTTGACGGTTCTATTGCGGGTATTAGTAACGTAGACAACAGCGTCGGCCAAGGGATTATCCTGGCCATCCAGAACCTTGCCGAAAAGCAACCGGCCGACGACTTTCTCCTTCTTGTCTGGGGTGGCGCTCGAAACGGCGCACACGCCGACCCATACCAGGCAGCAGGCAACTACGGCGGTGATCACTGAGCGGTTGTGATTCATCCTATGATTATTGTCTCATGACGAGACAACCCTTTAGTGGGTTAGATGCAAGCCCGTGTCCTCGCGTTCGTCGTTGTAAATATGGACAGTTACCTCCTGGAGCAGGCGCAGGGGCTTACCGTCGGCAGGCTTGAGATTCTTTAGATCGGTGGTGAGGATGTAGTCGGACTCGCCGGCAGGAACCCGCTGCGCGAACTCGCCCATGTGGTCCGAGTAGACCTGCCACTTCGGCTTTTTATCTTTCGCCCGGCGGATCTTTACGGCGACGCCGTAGACGGGATGATCGTCGGGACCCCACACGGTTCCGGCAATCAGTGCGTACGGGCGCTGCTTGGATTTATTCGCGGCATGGAGGCGGAATTCGGAGCTGAGGTTTGGCAGCAGGAGCACAACGAGCAGAATCGCGGTAAGCGCCAGCCTCGCCTGAAGCCAGCGACGTCCATCAAGAGTAGTCACCGTCTTCGCTTTCCCCTTCCTCTTCGTCATCTTCTTCGTAGCCTTCTTCCACCGCTTTCAGCTCAAGCGGAGTGGCAGTAATGACTTCGAAGTCAGTGCCGCATTCGGGGCAGGAAATCACCTCACCCTCGTCGACTTCTTCTTCCTCTACATCCAGTTTGGTTTCGCATTCGGGACACAGCACCATAACGCCTCCTACGCCCATTAGAGCCTCCTGATAATATTTAGATTCTCCACGGCGGTTGGTCAAGGGGCAGCCGCCCCGAACCGTGAGAATTTCCGCATAAAGAACTGTATTGCTTCTACGGTATTTCCCTGATGGGGGTTCCTAAATATGCGAGTTGGCCCGCGCAATGCGGCATTATTCCTCATTCCGATCTTGACGACAGTCGTCTTCCGTACACAGCTATGTTCGTCTCAAACGGCGCAACCGGAAGTGCCGATGACACCAGATTCGAAGATTGCGGCCGCATTGCAGCAAGTGTCCGCCGAACGTATTCGGGCGAATATCGAAAAGCTGGTGAGCTTTGGAACACGGCTTACCTTGTCGGCACAGGATCCGTCTTCGATCGCCGCGGGACACGGTATCGGAGCCGCGCGCGAGTGGATCAAATCGGAATTCGAACGGTACGCGAAGGAATGTGGAGGATGCCTGGAAGTGAAAACCGACACCTTCACGGAGCAACCGGTTGACCGAATTCCGAAGCCAACCGAAATCACCAATGTTTATGCGGTGTTGAAAGGTACAGATCCAGAGAGGGCCAAGGGGATCGTGCTGGTGACCGGCCACTACGATTCACGCAACAGCGACACGTTCGACGCCAACGGCGATGCTCCGGGAGCGAACGATGACGCCAGCGGAACCTCGGTGAGCCTGGAGTGCGCACGCGTCCTGAGCAAATTGAAATTTCCGGGAACCATCATTTTTCTGACCGTGGCCGGGGAAGAACAGGGGCTGAACGGAAGCCAGCACTTAGCAAAGATGGCCAAGGAGCAGGGATGGAATATAGAGGCTGTGCTGAACGACGACATCGTCGGCGGAGACAAAGGAGCGCAACAGGACCACTCGGTGATCCGCGTATTTTCCGAAGGCGTCCCGATTGCAGCTAACGAGCAAGATCTCCGGCGAATTCGAGGGTTGGGCGGCGAGAGCGATTCGGGATCACGGGAACTGGCTCGATATATCGAAGATGTGGGACGAGCGTACAAAACGGCAGTACGGCCGATGCTCATTTTCCGGCAGGACCGCTACCTGCGGGGCGGAGACCACTACTCGTTCCTGGAGGAGGGATTCACCGCAGTGCGGTTAACAGAATTCCGCGAAGACTTTCATCACCAACATCAGAATGTCCGCACCGAAAATAGCGTCGAGTTTGGGGATGTTCCGAAATTTGTCGACTTCGAATATGTCGCCAACGTTGCGCGGCTGAACGCGGGTACGCTCGCGTCTCTGGCGTCGGCTCCGGCGCGGCCGCAGAAGGTACATCTCCTGACCAAAGATCTGGAGAATGATTCGACATTGACCT
This sequence comes from uncultured Acidobacteriota bacterium, assembly GCA_963820895.1. Classification (GTDB taxonomy): domain Bacteria; phylum Acidobacteriota; class Terriglobia; order Terriglobales; family Acidobacteriaceae; genus Sulfotelmatobacter. Next base: position 1,267,097 of record CAWGBW010000002.1, on the reverse strand, counting down.
GGGATGCTGCCCCAGGGGCAACGGGCTACGAAGTCGTGTGGCGTGCGACGACGAGCCCGGAGTGGGAGAATTTCCAGATCGTGGGCAATGCGAATCGGGCGACGTTGAAGCTCTCGAAAGACAACGTAATCTTCGCGGTCCGAGCCGTAGACACCGAAGGACATCGCAGCTTACCAGTAGTGCCATTACCAGAGCGTTAGGCTGTTGCGCCGGTTGAGCGAGTAGAATCAAGCAGAGGTTAATCTGTGCGGCGAACCGGCGAACCGATGACGTTGAGCTTCCCACCATTCACCCGGGCGGTGGTTTGGCTCTTGGGAATCAACACAAGCATTTTTTTGCTCGTGCAGCTCCTGCCGTTACTCCGCCTGGATACAGCCGCGCTCTACATTGGCCGTTATTTTGGGCTGACGCCGGTGGACGTCGTTCATGGCTGGCTTTGGCAGCTCGTAACATACAGCGTTCTGCATGCCGGGCTCATGCACCTGCTTGGGAACATGCTAGGCCTTTGGATGTTCGGGTCGGCCATCGAAAGCGCATGGGGCACGCGGCGTTTCCTGGAGTTGTACTGGTTAGGCGTAGTGGGCGGCGCGCTCACAACAGTGGCTCTTTCGTATTCACACCTGTTGGGTGACCCAACTCGTCCGACGGTCGGAGCTTCGGCTGGAGTTTTCGCCATTCTGATGGCCTTCGGCATGTTGTTCGGGGACAACGAAATCATGATGATTCCGTTCCCCTTCCTGATCAAGGCGAAGTATTTCGTTGGCATCCTGATCGTGGTCACGCTTGCATTCGCGATGAGCGGCGGCGGACAGGTCGCTTACGTCGCGCATCTCGGCGGCTTGTTTTTTGGATATCTCTACGTGAAGCGCGGCCCCAAGGGCAAGCTGGTGAACGTTGGGCTATCCGAACGCTACTTTGGGTTGCGCAATTCTTACTACCGCTGGAAGCGGCGCCGGGCCGCCAGGAAATTCGAAGTCTACATGCGCCAGCATGATCGTGACGTCCACTTCGATGAGCACGGAAACTACATTCCTCCAGATGACGATTCAGGAAAAGGGAATGGCGGGGGGAAGTCGGGGTGGGTGAATTAGGCGCAGGTTTCAAGGGTTCGGAGTCGATGCCGACTGCGACCGTCGGTTCTCGGGACCTGTCGTTTTGAGCTAGCGAAGGATTCCTTACTTCCTGATGCTCCTGCCGGTGCTGTTAGAAAATCCTCGCTTACAAGAGGCTAGTAGGATGTTTTCCGCTTCCATTGATTTCACTGGCGGGTTATGGAATCCTTCGCGTTGCTCGGGATGACGGTCTCAAAATGGATTACAGGCCGTTCGGCTCGCAACGTCAGACCATGACGTTCTCTCAACCCTGGGCGGCGAATGCGTCCGCCGTTACACGATTTGTGGTGGACTTGGGTGCGATTCTTCGCTTTGCCCAGGACTTTGGGCGAAGAAATTATTGAATTCCGCCAGAATCTCTTGGGTCAGCCCTTCCTTCTTTGCCTTCCCTTTCAAGCCCAGGTCGTGACCGGCGCCTTCGACAGCGACCAGCTTCACCTTGGCGGGAATCATCTTAATCGCTTTCTCAATCTCGGCGATCGAGCCGAATGGATCGCGGGTCCCGCTGATGAATAGCGACGCAGCACGAAGGTCGGGCAGATGTTGAGTGCGCTGCTGCTCCGGCTTGCGCGGGGGATGCAGCGGATACGACAGAAGGAGCAGGCCTGCGACGAGGTCTGGATGTTCGACGCACAGCATGCTGGATTGGCGTCCGCCGTAGGAGTGGCCTCCGAGAAACACTTTTCCAGAAATAATGGTTTTCATCTCAAGCACCGCGTTCTTCAGTCCAGCGCGGTCACGCGCGGCGGTCGCCGGGCTCGGAGGTCCAAAGGATCGCGTCTGGCGATATGGCAAATCGATGCGCAGCACGGTGTAACCGGCGTCAGAGAAGATTTCTGACAGCGCAACCAAGAGCGGAGCCTGCGCGCTGGATCCCGCGCCGTGCGCGAGGATCAGGCCCTTTTCGTTGGATACAGAGGGCCGATGCAACCATCCGCGGATGGGCGGGTCGGTTTCGCGGGCAAAGGATTCTGGAGTAGGACTGGGCGGCATGAGTTGATTTGAGCTTACGCGGGAATGCCAGGTGCGTCGCGGGCGAGCCGCCGCCTCGACAGCCGGCGCTACTTGCTACACTTCAACTTTCGTCAAAGTTTCGTAGACCTTCACGATTTGGATTTCGTTCCCCAGACGCGCCCAGCAGCGCAACATGTCGGGATCTTCCTGCGCGGTGCGCCGGGCCTCTTCGGACTTCCAGTAGCGCAGAAAGACGTAGTGAGATTCGCGATCACGGTACAGCATGTCGCGTCCGTAGTCCTTAGACGCGACAATGGCGGTCAACTCACGGAAAGTTTCGAGTGCCACAATCTCCATGTCCGGTAATGGCTCCCAGATGGCCACGGAGAGTATTTCCTGCGACATAGGGACGGATTATAGCTTGCGCCGCGAAGAGCGGACGCGCTTCTTTGCGGGCGGTTCCTTTGGACCCACGATGCGCTCGGCTTCTTGCGCGGTCACGACGTGCAGGCGCATGAGATTCGTGGAGCCCGACGCCTGGCGGGTACCGGCGACCACGCCAAGTACATCCCAGGGCTTAAGCAGTCCGCGGCGGACTAGATCCTGCTCGGCCAACTCGACCATCTGCTCGGCGGAGCGGGCCTGCGGACAGCGCACGGGATGCACGCCCCAATAAAGATTCATGCGTTGCACGACCGCAAGCGCATGCGTAAAGGCGTAGATCGGGGCCTTTGGACGATATTTCGAAATCATGCGGGCGGTGTTGCCGGTCTCGGTGAAGATGGCGATCGCGCCCATGGGCAGATCTTCGGCAGAGTGCGCGATCGACTCGCAGATGGTCTCGGCTACCGAGAGGCTGTGATGCTCGCGGCGGCGGCGGAATTGTACGAAGTCTCCCATGTTGCATTCGGCTTCGACGACGATCCGGGCCATGATCGCAACTGACTCGCGCGGATACTGGCCACTGGCGGTTTCGGCGGAAAGCATAAGGGCGTCGGTGCCATCAAAGACGGCGTTGGCAACATCACTGGCTTCGGCGCGCGTGGGCCGCGGATTCTCGATCATCGATTCCAGCATCTGAGTTGCGGTGATCACGGGCTTGCGCCATGCGGCAGCCTGACGAATCACGTGCTTTTGTATGACCGGAACTTTTTCGGGCGCCATTTCGACGCCGAGATCCCCGCGCGCGACCATGACGCCATCGGCGATCTGGAGGATCTCTTCCAGATGATCGATGGCCTGGGGCTTCTCGAGCTTTGCGATTACCGGGACGTCACTCTTATGGGAGGCGATGATCCGCTTTACCTCGGTGACGTCGGCGGCCGTGCGCACGAACGAGAGAGCGACTGCGTCGACGCCGTGATCGAGGCCGAACTCGAGGTCCCTGCGATCTTTGGGAGTGAGCGCGGGAATCGATAGTGCCACACCGGGAAGGTTGATCCCCTTGTGCTCACCCAGCGTTCCTCCATTCAGCACGTCGCAGAGGACATCTTTGCCGCGAACGCTGCGAACCCGAAGTTCGATCAGGCCGTCGCTGAGCAGGATGCGCGCGCCGGGATTGAGTTCTTTCGCGAGATCGGGGAACGTAGTTGAGATGCGCGTTGCATTGCCGGGAATTTGCTGCGGAGTGATGGTGACAACGGAGCCGGTTTTGAGGAGCACGGGCTCGTGCTTTTCCAAGGGGCCGGTGCGAATCTTCGGGCCTTGAAGGTCTTGCAGGATGCAGACGGTGCGTCCTTCGCGGGCGGCCGCACGGCGAAGACGCTGGATGTTGTGGGCGTGGTCTTCGTGGGTTCCGTGGGAGAAATTGAGCCGGGCGATGTCCATGCCGAGGCGAAGCAATTCGCGCATGGCGGCTTCGTTGTTGCAGGCAGGGCCGATGGTGCAAATGATTTTGGCGCGGCGCAGGGCGGATGCGGGTACACCTTCGGCAGGGGATGCTTTTGTCGGTTTCAAGTCGTCTCGCGCTCGAAAAGGAATATCGGTAGGTTACAACACTCCCTCGAACCGGCGTGTTACTACTCCGTTGCGGCATCGCTGAAGCGACGCCCTGATGCGAAGCGGGACATCACAACCGGCGGCCTACGCCTTCGTTGCGCTGATCGCTGTCAGTTCTTTGCCCAGCATCGCTCGTGGAAACAGCAGGGCGTTGAATTCCGCACCCACCAGGACGACGAGGGAGATCATGTACATCCAGACCAGCAACGCCATGCCGGCGCCTAGCGATCCGTAGATCGTGGCGAAGTCGCCGAAGTGTTGCAGGTAGGCACGGAATCCGACGGTGACCGAGAACCACAGGAATGTTGCGAAGACCGAACCGGGGATCACGCTGTGCCAGGGCTGCGTTCGGGGAACAGCGTTGTGATAGATCAGCGCGATCACCGAGATAGCGGTGAGGGTGGCAATCGCCCAGCGGATCATGCCCCAGAGCAACAGGATGTACGGGCTGTAATCGGAGTCGATGTACGGAAGGAGGCGAGTCTCGAACTTGCTGCCTACGGCCACTAGCAGCGTGGCGAAGGTCATTGGGACCAGGGCGAACACCACGAGAAGGAAGGCAATGAGACGCTCCTTGATCAGGCCCCACGTCTTCGGCAACTCGTAGCAGCGACGGAAGCCTTCCATCCACGAAATCATGACGCCGGAGGCGGTCCACAGCGTGATGAGCGAGGTGGTAATCAGGAATCCGCGGGGATGCTTCGCTCCCGCTCGCAGGTAGTTAAGAACCGTGCTGCCGCCGGCGGGGAGAATGCTATCGAGAGCGTAAGAGATTTCCCGAAGGTACGGCGCTCCTTTGCGCCAGTTGGTCAGGCTGGACCCGACGATGAGGAGAACGGGGAAGAACGTGAAAATTGAGGAATAGGCCGAAGCCTTGGCAGTGGCGAAGGCGTCATGAACGAACGCCCGCCAGAATGAGGCCCTCAACAAACGTAGGAGTCGCAACATGCGCAGCCCTAGAGTAGGGCCCGGAGGCACCGCCGGCAAAGAGGCAAGTTGACGGGGTTCCTCAAGATGCAATCGCTGAGGGCTTGCGTGCATGGATTATTAGATGACAGCGTAAACAGGTTCGGGGGCGACGAATCGCCCCCGATACTTACTGTATTGACTTACTCTGCCGCCGGCAGTTCCGCGGTGAGTTCTTCGGTCTCGCCCTCGTGACGCATCATTTCGAGAGCGCGCTCGGCCTCTTCGTACGCAGCCGAAACTTCGGCCTGTACCTTGGCGGCAGCCTCTTCCATTTCTGGCGAGAGGCGCACGTTGCGGTAGTACTCCATGCCGGTTCCGGCAGGGATGAGGCGGCCGACGATGACGTTCTCTTTCAGGCCTCGCAGGTGATCGACCTTGCCGTTGATGCTGGCTTCGGTAAGCACACGCGTGGTCTCCTGGAACGACGCCGCCGAGATGAACGAGTCGGTCGAGAGCGAAGCTTTCGTGATGCCGAGGAGCAGAGGCCGTCCAGTGGCCGGCTTGCCGCCCTGCGCAATCACGCGCTCGTTCTCTTCGCGGAAGGCGAACTTGTCGGTCTGCTCTTCGAGCAGGAACCGGGTGTCGCCCACATCCTCGACCTTCACCCAGCGCATCATCTGCCGCACAATCACTTCGATGTGCTTGTCGGAGATGTTCACGCCCTGGAGCCGGTAGACTTCCTGGATTTCGTTGACCAGGTAAGCCTGCAGCTCTTTTTCGCCGAGGACAGCCAGGATGTCGTGCGGGTTGAGCGGGCCGTCCATCAGCGGTTCGCCTGCCTTGACGCGCTCGCCTTCCTGCACGTTGATGTGAACGCCGCGCGGAACCGAGTACTCTTTTTCGGTGCCGTTATCGGCAGTCACGTAGAGTTTGCGTTGGCCTTTCGAGACCTCGCCGAACTTGACCGTGCCATCGATCTCGCTGATGACCGCAGTCTCATGCGGCTTGCGGGCTTCGAACAGCTCGACCACGCGCGGCAGACCACCGGTGATGTCTTTGGTCTTGGTGGTCTCACGCGGGATCTTCGCCAGCACATCGCCCGGAGTCACGGTGTCGCCGTCTTGAATCATCAAGTGGGCTCGCGAAGGCATCAGGTAGCGCTTGCTCGCCTTACCCTTGATGACGATGGCGGGTTGCCGTTTCTCGTCAGGAGAATCGCCGACTACGTGGCGTGACAGGCCGGTGACCTCGTCCACTTCTTCGTGGAGCGTGACGCCTTCCTGCAAGTCTTTGAACTGCACCGTGCCGCCGATTTCGGTCAGGATCGCGAAGGTGTACGGATCCCATTCGACCATCACCTGGCCGAGCGTGACCGGATCGCCGTCGTTGACCTTCAATTTGGCGCCGTACACGACCGAGTAGCGCTCGCGTTCGCGGTTCTTTTCGTCCACGATTGCGATCGAACCCTGACGGTTCATGACGACCAGGTCGCCCGACTTGGCCTTAACCGTCTGCAATCCGATGAAGCGTATGACACCATTGTTCTTGGCATCGAGGCGCGACTGCTCGGACACTCGCGAAGCCGTACCACCGATGTGGAAGGTACGCATCGTGAGCTGCGTTCCAGGTTCGCCGATGGACTGCGCCGCGATGACTCCGGTGGCTTCGCCGAGTTCGACGAGACGTCCGGACGCCAGGTTGCGGCCGTAGCACATCACGCAGACACCGCGCTTTGATTCGCAGGTCAGCACCGAGCGGATTTTCACGCGCTCGATACCGGCTGCCTGAATCGTTCCCGCGAGGTCTTCGGAAATTTCCTGGTTAATGTCGACCACGACGTTGCCGTCGTAATCTTTGATCTTCTCGAGCGAGACGCGGCCAACAATACGGTCGCGCAGCGGCTCGATGATCTCGCCGGCTTCGACAATTCCCTGCACGTAGATGCCGTCGACGGTTCCGCAGTCGTACTCGCTGATGATGACGTCTTGCGCGACGTCGACCAGGCGGCGCGTAAGGTAGCCCGAATCCGCGGTCTTGAGAGCGGTATCGGCCAAACCTTTACGAGCACCGTGCGTCGAGACGAAATATTCGAGCACCGTCAGACCTTCACGGAAGTTCGCCGTGATCGGGGACTCGATGATTTCGCCGGAAGGCTTGGCCATCAATCCACGCATGCCGGAGAGCTGGCGGATTTGCTGTTTCGATCCTCGAGCTCCAGAGTCGGCCATGACGTAAATCGGGTTCATCTCGCCTTCTTTATCGCGCCGTTGCATTTCACCGAACATTTCGTCGGCTACTTTTTCAGTGATGCCCGACCAGATTTCGATGACTTTGTTGTAGCGCTCGCCGTTGGTGATAGCACCGTCCAAGTATTGCTGCTGCACGGCGACGACTTGCTTCTCGGCGTCTTTCACCAGGGTTTTCTTGCTGTCCGGGATGACCATGTCATCGATGCCGATCGACAAGCCGGCGCGGGTCGCAAACTTGAACCCGAGCTGCTTGACTTCGTCGAGCATCTTGACCGTGACCTCGAGGCCGAAGCGAAGGTAACCGTAGTTAACGAGAGCGCCGATGCCCTTTTTCTTGAGCAGGCCGTTGATGTATGGCATGCCTTCGGGCAGCTGGTCGTTCAGAATCGCACGGCCGACCGTGGTGTTGATGAACGAACGGTCCACCTGCACCGGATCGGTGTGAATGATGTCCTGATCGTCGTACGCGGTGGTTAAGTCGATCAACTCACCCGAATAGCGGAGGCGAATCGGGCTAAGGGTTTCGACTTCACCGGCGTCGAGCGCCATCAGAACTTCTTCGATGTTGGCGAACGCGCGGCCTTCACCCTTTGCACCGGGCTTGGCTTTGGTCAGGTAATAGAGGCCCAGAACCATGTCCTGCGTGGGCACGGTGATCGGCTGACCGGATGCCGGAGAAAGAATGTTATGCGAGGCCAGCATCAACACGCTGGCTTCTACCTGCGCTTCCGGCGACAGCGGAATGTGAACCGCCATCTGGTCGCCGTCAAAGTCGGCGTTGAATGCCGTGCAGACCAGCGGGTGAATCTTGATGGCCTTGCCTTCGACAAGTACCGGCTCGAACGCCTGAATACCGAGACGGTGAAGCGTAGGTGCGCGGTTCAGCAGAACCGGGTGATCCTTAATGACTTCTTCCAGGATGTCCCAAACAATCGGCTCCTGCTGTTCGACCATTTCCTTGGCTTGCTTGATGGTCGTGACGTTGCCCGTCTGCTCGAGCCGGTGATAAATGAACGGCTTGAACAGTTCGAGCGCCATCTTCTTGGGCAGACCGCACTGATGCAGCTTGAGTTCTGGACCGACGACGATGACCGAACGACCGGAGTAGTCGACGCGCTTACCGAGCAGGTTCTGGCGGAAGCGTCCCTGCTTGCCTTTCAGCGTGTCGGAGAGCGACTTCAGCGGACGGTTATTTGCACCGCGCAGAACGCGGCCACGACGTCCGTTGTCAAACAGGGCGTCGACGGCTTCCTGCAACATGCGCTTCTCGTTGCGCACGATGACTTCAGGAGCGTGCAAGTCCATCAGCTTCTTCAACCGGTTGTTACGGTTGATGACGCGGCGATACAGGTCGTTCAAGTCAGACGTGGCGAAGCGACCGCCATCCAGTGGAACCAGGGGGCGGAGCTCCGGCGGAATGACCGGGATGACGTCGAGAATCATCCAATGCGGCTTGTTGCCGCTCTTGCGGAAGGCCTCGACGACTTTCAAGCGCTTGGCGTACTTGAGCCGCTTCTGCAGCGAGCTCTCGTTCTTCATCTTCTCGCGCAATTCGGTGGACAGGCCGTCGGTATCGACGCGTTTCAGGAGTTCCTTGATCGCCTCGGCACCCATCATGGCCTTGAATCCGGCCGGACGGTACTGCTGGTCGAGTTCGCGGAACTTCGCCTCGTCCTTGATGACCTCGCGATCTTTTACCGGTGCATCGCCAGGTTCGACGACGACGTAGGCTTCGAAATAAAGAACGGATTCGAGATCACGCAGCGAGATGTCGAGCAGATGCCCAATGCGGCTGGGCAATCCTTTGAAAAACCAAACGTGCGAGCAGGGCGAAGCCAGCTCGATATGGCCGAGACGCTCGCGACGGACTTTCGACAAGGTGACTTCAACGCCGCACTTGTCGCAGATCACTCCGCGGTGCTTCATGCGCTTGTACTTGCCGCAGAGACACTCCCAGTCGGTAACCGGGCCAAAGATGCGGGCGCAGAACAAACCGTCGCGCTCGGGTTTGAAGGTTCGGTAATTGATGGTCTCGGGCTTGGTGACTTCGCCATGTGACCAACTCCGGATTTTCTCCGGAGAAGCCAGACTGATACGAATGGCGTCAAAGTCCGCGATCACATTTGCCATTTCGAATGGGCTCGAACGAAACAAGGTGTTCCTCCGCTTCCTGCAGATCTAACGCGTCCGCTTACGGAGCTCTAAAGCAAGTTCTCAGTACCTGGCACTTGGAACCAGGTCGAACTTTTTCGCCTCTTCATGCGGCATTGAGCTCGTATGCCGCCGTGGCAGTAATTCAAGAATCTTTTTTGGCGTCCCCAGCACCCGGCCCAGCCTCGGATCTAACTGAGAACTGAGCATCGGGCACTGAGTGCCGTCTTAGTCTGCTGCCGCGCTCGCGGTCGGCTTTTTCTCGGTCGCCTTGATCAGTTCGACGTCGAGACAGAGCGACTGCAGTTCGCGGATCAATACGTTGAAGGATTCCGGCACTCCCGGCTCCATGGCGGCTTCGCCCTTGACGATGGCCTCGTAGATCTTGGTTCGGCCATAGACGTCGTCGGACTTCGCCGTCAGCAGCTCTTGCAGGATGAACGCCGCACCATAAGCTTCCAGCGCCCAGACTTCCATTTCTCCGAAGCGCTGTCCGCCGAACTGCGCCTTGCCGCCCAGCGGCTGCTGGGTGATCAGCGAGTACGGACCGATGGATCGAGCGTGAATCTTGTCGTCCACCAAGTGCGACAGTTTCAACATGTAGATGTAGCCCACGGTGACTGGCTGTTCGAACTTCTCTCCAGTCATGCCGTCGCGCAGGTTCGTCTTGCCCGAGGTCGGCAATCCGGCGTGTTCGAGCAACGCCTTGATTTCGCCTTCCTTGGACCCGTCGAATACCGGCGATCCCATGAACACGCCCTTAGTGAGCGTCGGGGCCACAGCCTCGAGCTCTTCATCGGACATGTCGGAGATGATGTCGGCAAGTTGTGAGTCCTTGAACAGGGCCTTCAACTCGCGGCGAATCGCCTCCGTGCGCGTGTTCTCCTTCAGCAACTTGGTGATCTTCTCTCCGAGGACGAAGCCGGCCCATCCGAGGTGGGTTTCAAGAATCTGTCCCACGTTCATACGGGAAGGCACCCCGAGCGGGTTGAGGACGATCTCCACGGGCGTTCCGTCTTCGAGGTACGGCATATCCTCTTCCGGCAGAATTCGCGCGATGACGCCCTTGTTTCCGTGACGGCCGGCCATTTTGTCACCGACACTCAGCTTGCGCTTCATGGCGATGTAGACCTTGACCAGCTTGATCACGCCCGGCGGCAGTTCGTCACCCTTGGTGAGTTTTTCCTTCTTCTCGTTAACGATCTTCTTGAGCACGTCGATCTGGCGCGAGGTCATTTCCTCGATCTCGTCGATCTGCTCGTTGACTCGCGGATCCTTGTCCGCATACTTGATGCGTTTCAGGTTGCGGGTCGAGATGCGCTCGATTTCGTCGCGCGTCAGGATGTTGCCCTTGGTCAGCAAGCGCTTGTTGGTGCGCTCGTCGTGCAGGTCGGCCTGCACTTCCTTGCTGCCCAGGATGTTGTCGAGACGCTTCAACCGCTCGTCGGTCAGAATCCGGATTTCGTCCGAAAGGTTCTTTTCCAACTTCGCGATTTGCGTGCCTTCAATGAACTTCGCTCGCTCGTCTTTTTCCTGGCCTTTTCGCGAGAAGATCTTGACGTCGACGATCACGCCCTCGATACCCGGCGGGCAGTAAAGAGAGGCGTCGCGCACGTCGCCGGCTTTTTCGCCGAAGATCGCGCGCAGCAGTTTCTCTTCCGGCGTAAGCTGCGTCTCGCCCTTCGGCGTGACTTTGCCCACCAGAATGTCGCCCTGCTTGATACTGGCGCCGATGCGAATGACGCCGGCTTCATCGAGGTTTCGGAGCATAGTCTCGCTGACGTTTGGAATGTCGCGTGTGACCTCTTCCGGACCCAGCTTGGTGTCGCGCGCTTCGATCTCGTACTCCTCGATGTGAAGCGAGGTGTAGTAATCGTCCTTCACCATTTTTTCGGAGACAAGAATTGCGTCTTCGAAGTTGTAACCGCGCCACGGCATGAAGGCCACCAAGACGTTTCGTCCGAGTGCCAGCTCGCCGTGATCGGTGCAAGGACCGTCAGCGATGATCTCGCCCTTCACTACACGCTGCCCCTTCTTGACCACCGGCTTCTGGTTGATGCAGGTGTTCTGGTTGGAGCGTTTGAACTTCGTGAGCTGGTAGATGTCGCTACCGACTTCGCGTGACAACTGCGTCGGGTGATGCTCGCCTTCGACACGTACGATTATTCGCTCGGAGTCGACCGAATCGATGATGCCGTTACGGCGGGCAAGAACCACGGCGCCTGAGTCGCGGGCCGTGACGCCTTCCATTCCCGTGCCGACAATCGGAGCCTGTGCGCGAAGCAAAGGTACCGACTGGCGTTGCATGTTCGCGCCCATAAGAGCGCGGTTCGCGTCGTCGTGCTCGAGGAACGGAACCAGCGAAGCGGCAACCGAAACAAGCTGCTTGGGGCTGACGTCGACGTAGTCGACTTCTTCCCGGCTGACCAGCACAAAGTTGCCGGCCTTGCGGGCGTTGACCAGGTCCGCAGCGATGCGTCCCTTGTCGTCTAGCTCGACGTTGGCCTGTGCGATGGTATGGCGGTCTTCTTCCCAAGCCGAAAGATAGAACGAGAACGGCTCGATCAGCGCGGGTTTCTTTTTCTTGTCCTTCAGGTCCGCGTTGATCTTCTCGATCTCATGCTTTTCGATGTGATCACCGACTTTGAAGTCACTGTCGCCGACGTTGACGATGGTGACGTAGTCGATGACGCGTCCGCTCTTGATCTTGCGGTAGGGCGATTCGATGAAGCCGTAGTCGTTGATGCGTGCATAACAACTCAACGACGAGATCAGGCCGATGTTCGGGCCTTCCGGCGTTTCAATCGGGCAGATACGGCCGTAGTGCGTGGGGTGAACGTCGCGGACTTCGAATCCGGCGCGTTCACGCGACAGACCGCCCGGCCCAAGGGCCGAGAGACGCCGCTTGTGCGTGATCTCGGAGAGCGGGTTGGTCTGATCCATGAACTGCGAGAGCTGTGAGGATCCGAAAAATTCGCGGATCGCAGCCATCACGGGCTTGGCGTTGACCAGGTCGTGCGGCATCGCTGTCGACATTTCCTGGTACACGCTCATCTTTTCCTTGATGGCGCGTTCCATGCGGACCAGACCGATACGGAACTGATTCTCCATCAACTCGCCGACCGCGCGAACGCGGCGGTTGCCGAGATGATCGATATCATCGACCGCGCCCAGATTTTTGCGCAGCTTGAGCAGGTACGCGATGGTCGCGTAGAAGTCATCCGGATCAAGCGTGCGCTTGTCGAGCGAGGTCGCTTCCTGGTTCTCGAACAGCTTGATGTTGAACTTCAGACGGCCCACGCGAGAGAAATCGTATTTGCGCGGGTCGAAGAACATTCCGTGGAACAGCGCAGTCGCCGTGTCCAAGGTCGGCGGATCGCCGGGACGCAGCTTGCGGTAGATTTCGATCAGCGCTTCCTGCGGAGTCTTGATCGCATCGCGCTTCAGCGTCTGGCTGATGACCGTTCCCACATCATCGCGCTCGGGAAAGAACAGGCTCATCTCCACCACGCCGGAATCGAGAATCTTCGAAACCTTGTCGGCCGTCACCTCGGAGTTGGCTTCGAGCATGACTTCGCCGGTGGTGGTGTCGACGACATCGCCGGCAGTCCACGCGCCTTCGAGGTCGGTGATATCGACCTCGATTTCGGTGATCTTCGCCTTCTGAATCTCTTTCAACACTGCGGCGTTAATCTTGCGGCCGGAGTGAGCGAGCTCCTCGCCAGCCTTGTTCTTGACGCTGCGCGCCAGCTTCATGCCCAACAGGTTCGTCGGCTTCTCGCTGGTCGGATCTAGGGTCCAGAAAAGTTTCTTGTCGCGGACCGCGATGCGATCCGTCGTGTAGAAGGACTTCAGAATGTCCTCTCCCGAACGAAGGCCGAGGGCGCGAAGGAAGATCGTGCCCAGGAACTTGCGCTTACGGTCGATGCGGACATACAGCACGTTCTTCTGGTCGTACTCGAACTCAACCCACGAACCGCGGTAGGGAATAATCTTTCCCAGGAAGTACGTGCGGTTGTTGGCGGTCTCGAAGAAGACTCCGGGCGAACGGTGCAACTGGCTGACAATGACGCGCTCGGTGCCGTTGATGATGAACGTGCCGTTCTGCGTCATCAGCGGAACGTCGCCGAAGAATACTTCCTGTTCCTTGATGTCGCGGATCGAACGGTTTCCGGTCTCGGCGTCCTTGTCAAAGATCGTCAGGCGCATCGTGACCTTCAACGGAGCGGAGTAGGTCATGCCGCGCTCTTCGCATTCCGCCACGTCGTATTTCAGTTGCAATCCAACCGGGTCGCCGCACTTGTTACAGAAGTCGGGAGTGTTGGCGTTGTAGGTGCCGCATTTCCCGCAGAGAACCTCTCCCGGATGAAAAGGATCGGTGATCACGGTATTGCCGCAATTTTTACAAGTGGTACGGAGGTGATGCAGTCCCTTGAGGTGACCACACTTGCACTCCCAGTTACCAATGGCGTAATCCACAAACTCAAGTTGTGATACGTTTCGAAAATCGGTGATGGGAAAGACAGACTGAAACACCGCCTGCAAGCCGCCGTCTTCGCGCTCGCTCGGTAGCTTGTCCATCTGCAGGAAGCGGTCGTAAGAACGCTTCTGCACTTCGATCAAGTTTGGAATTTGAATAGTGGCCGGTATTTTGGAGAAATCAAAGCGTTTACGGAAGGCATTTGTCATCGTTAAGAAACTCCCAATCTCACGCGCAGCCGAAGGCCGCGCTCAAACCGCGGAATGTGTTGGCGCTTATGGCGCCGCGGGACTTACATAAAGCAGAGCCGAAACGAATTTGAACCTAAAAGACGACGGGGCGCCCGCAGGGACAGTGATTCCCGCTGACGCCGACCAAGGCGTTTTGCCATTTCTGATTTGAACTCTTTCGCGCCAGTTCTTCGGCCTGTTTCCGCCCTGCCTGCCCGCAGAGCAGCGTGCCTTAAACTTCCCTCGCGAGACTCGCTCGCGCTCGAGTGATACCTGGGAAGCGACGGTTATATAGATGCTAACACCGCCTCCCAGGGTTCACAAGTAGGAACGTGCAAGATAATCGATTTTGCACTGATTCTAGTGCGCTGTTGAGCTATGTGGAGATCGCCGTTCGGGCTAATCATCTGCCTCAGCGGACAAGCCTGTCGAGCTTCGCTCGACCGGACGGCCGATGGCGGCCGTCCCCACATAAACCCGTTATTTCACTTCGACAACAGCGCCAGCGTCAGTGAACTTCTTCTTGATCGTCTCGGCCTCTTCCTTGGAAACGCCTTCCTTCACGTTCTTCGGCGCTCCATCCACCAGTTCCTTGGCTTCTTTCAGGCCCAGGCTGGTGACTTCACGTACGGCCTTGATGACATTGATCTTATTGGCACCGACTTCCTTCAGGAGGACGGTGAACTCGGTCTTCTCTTCCGCCGGAGCCGCTGCTGCCGCACCACCGCCGCCACCCGCAACCATCACGGGAGCGGCTGCTGCTGCTGACACACCCAGACGCGATTCCAGTTTCTTTACCAGTTCCGCCGCTTCGAGAAGCGACAGCCCTACGATTGACTCTTCTAACTGTGCGAGATCCGCCATGTTGTTTCTCCAGTAATTTAGTCTCTTCTATTTTCGTCATCCGCAAGCCGGGGTTCCAGTGCGACCAGATCCTTTTCCTCGCGCCAGACAACGTCTGGAAAGGACCGCGCAACCCCCAACCGGCTGATAACCAAACTTTTAACTCATTGAGAAATTGGGTAATTTGGTAATTGAGTAATTGAAAATCCTTCACATTTGAGGTCGATTTTCAATCACGCAATTTCTCAATTGCACAATTGCTCAATGGAAACCGCTCGCTTGCTCGCGGGACGAACGACCGCATCCGTCCCGACACGAGCTAGGCTTCTTTGAACTTTTTCTCCTGCACGCCCTGATCGATGACCACCGCCAGGTCCCGCGGAACGGCATTCATCACAGTCGCCAGCCGTTGCGCCGGAGCGTTGATCAGGAACAGCAGCTTCGAATACAGCTCTTCCTTCGAAGGCATGCTGGCCAGCGCTTCGATCTCTTTAATGTTGATGACCTTGCCTTCGACCACGCCGATCTTGAACGTGAACTCCGGCGCGTCCTTGGCATACTTGGTCAGAGCTTTAGCCATTGCGACTGGGTCGCCCGTGGTGTAAGCGATCGAGGTAACGCCCGCCAGATTCTTCAGCGCGCCTTCCACCTTGGTACCGATGGCAGCCTTCTCAGCCAGCGTGTTTTTGACGACCTTGTATTTCGCGCCCGCTCCGCGCAGAGTCTTGCGCAACTCATAGTCCTGGGCCACGGTCATCTTGGTGTACGTCGCCACCACGATATTGGAAACATCTTTCAGGTCGTTGCTCAGCTTTTCAACCTGTTCAGTCTTCTTTGCCTTAGTGACCGCCATGATTCAATCCTCGTAAATGATCTTGTGAGCCTATGTAGAGACAGCCGATCCCGGCTGTCCGCAGCGCAAAAGCGCTGCTATGCCTTCGCTGCCGTCTCGATCGGCGTGACGTCCAGAGAAATCCCCGGACCCATCGTCGAACTCAGATAGCAGCCCTTAATGTACTTGCCCTTGGCCACAGACGGCTTCGCCTTGATCACGCTGGTGATCAATACGGTGGCGTTCTCAATGAGCTTGTCGGGCGAGAACGAAATCTTGCCGACGGGGCAGTGCACGAGCGCGGTCTTGTCGGTGCGGAACTCAACCTTACCGGCTTTTACTTCCTGCACGGCCTTGCCTACGTCAAAGGTCACCGTTCCCGTCTTCGGATTTGGCATCAAGCCCTTCGGTCCGAGAACTTTTCCCAGACGTCCGACGGACTTCATCACGTCAGGAGTCGCGATCAGCGCGTCGAAGTCGGTCCAGTTTTCCTTGGTGATCTTCTCGACCATCTCTTCGCCGCCGACAAAATCGGCGCCTGCCGCTTCGGCTTCCTTAATCTTGTCTCCGGTCGCGATGACCAGAACCTTCTTGGACCTGCCCAGCCCGTGCGGCAGAACGACTGTGCCGCGGACCATCTGGTCGGCGTGCTTGGGATCGACCCCCAGGCGCATCGTGACCTCGACGGTCTCGTCAAACTTGGCGAATTTCACTTTCTGCAGAAGTGGAACTGCATCCTGCAGAACATAAGCGCGATTTTCGACTGCTGAGTGCGCCTTGGCAATGTTCTTTCCTTCTTTTTTGTTCATTACTGCTCCTTGTCTCCCACCGCTGATCGAATGGTTCCGAACAACCGTGGTGCGTTTGACAATTTGATAATTGGGAAATTTAGTACTTGGGTAATTTGAAAGATCTCAACTACCCAACGACTTCAATTCCCATCGATCTTGCCGTTCCGCGGACGCTCTTGATCGCGGTCTCGACCGAGGCTGCGTTCAAGTCGGGCATCTTCTGCTTGGCGATTTCCTCGACCTGCTTCAGGGTGACTTTGCCGACTTTATCTTTGTTCGGCGTGCCAGATCCCTTGGCAATGCCCGCAGCGCGCTTCAGCAGAATCGAAGCCGGCGGCGTCTTGGTGATGAAGGTGAATGACCGGTCGTTGTACACCGAAACCACGACCGGGATGATCAATCCCTCCATCTCTTTCTGGTTGGTTCTGGCATTGAACTGCTTGCAGAACTCCATGATGTTGATCTGCGCCTGGCCGAGTGCCGGGCCCACCGGGGGCGCCGGAGTGGCTTTGCCCGCCGCAATCTGCAACTTCACATAACCTGTAACTTTCTTCGCCATGATCTCTCTTCCGTCGGCAGAGTGAGTCTAGGATTTTCGGCTCAACGTTCTGCGAACTTTACTCTGCGGGACATTCACCCTCAGGGGCTAAAGCCCGGTCTCGCTCGGTCTTCTTACGGCACGGCTAAAGCCGTGCCCTGATACGAACCTTGCATGGCTTGAAGTTACGAACCTCGCATGGTCTGAAGCTACGCCTGTAATTTGAGATCGCGCAAAACGCGGATCAAATTACCAAATTACAAAATTTCCCAATTACTAAATTCCCTACGCGACTTTTTCGACCTGGTTGAACTCGAGCTCCACCGGGGTCGAGCGGCCGAAGATCGTGACCATGACCTTCAGCGTTTCGCGGTCTTCGTTCACTTCGTCGACTACGCCGGTGAAACTGGCGAAAGGTCCTTCGGTGATGCGCACCGATTCGTTCTTCTCGAACTTGACCTTGAGCTTCGGTTTCTCGCGGCTGTCAGCGACTTTGTAGACGATGTGCTGGACTTCTTCGTCGGAGAGCGGCGTTGGCTGCTGTCCGGTACCGACGAATCCAGTCACGCGCGGCGTCGATTTCACGACGTGCCAAACGTGATCGTCCATGTCCATTTCGACCAGGACGTAACCGGGATAGAACATGCGCTCGGAGGTGTACTTCTTTCCGCCCCGCACTTCGGTTACGGATTCGGTCGGGATCAGCACCTTGCCGATCTTGTCCTGCAGCCCGAAGGCGGCGACGCGCGACTCGAGCGACTCCTTCACCTTGCGCTCAAATCCGGAATAGGAGTGGATGATGTACCACTTCATGTTCGGATTGCGTGGTGCTTCGCTGGCGCCGGCAGCGCCCTCTGCGCCGGGGGCCTGAGCCTCGCTTGCGCTGCTGGTTGCTGCTTCGGTTTTTTCTTCGTCCTGCATAGTGATTGCTTCTTTTGGACTCATTGTGTGGTCGCTATCGCACGCCGCTAGACGTGCGTTCTGAACGCTCGGAACAGGACAGTCACGCCCTGCTGAATTAGGAAGTCGATCACCCAGAAGTAGATAGCAAAAATCGCTACCGTGATGACGACTACCGTGGTCGTGCCTCGAACTTCTTTCCAGGAGGGCGCGGTGACCTTGCGCATCTCGCTGCGCACGTCGTTATAGAAATTCCGCACTTTCTCCGGCCAGGACTTTACCCGCTCGCCAAAACTGTCACCGGCTGAATTTGCCATTTTCTTCGTCTCGACTGACATCGCTATTCCTGGCCTTGGCCCTTCTCTCCAAAAACTCTGGCAGGGGCGGAGGGATTCGAACCCCCAAGTTCGGTTTTGGAGACCGACAGTTTAACCGTTGAGCTTACGCCCCTGTTGCCATTTGGTAATTTTGTAATTGAGTAATTTGGTAATTTGAAAAGTGCTCGACCTGCGGAGTCTTTCAATTGCCAAATTACAAAATCTCCCAATTACCAAATCTACTTAACTTCTTTATGCGGCGTATGCTTACGGCAACGAGCGCAGAACTTCTTAAACTCCAACCGCTCGGTCGTCGTCTTCCGGTTCTTCGTCGTCGAATAATTCCGCTCTTTGCAGTCACCGCACTGTAATGTCACTATTTCTCGGGGCATTTCTCACTCCATGTGGCGCGGGCGCCTCGCCCGCGTCTGATTCCATCTTCCCTGGATGCAACGCGGGCGTAGGCGCCCGCGCCACAAACAAGCTACTGCACAATCTCCGCGATCGTTCCTGCTCCCACCGTGTGGCCGCCTTCACGAATGGCGAAGCGTAATCCCTTCTCCATCGCGACCGGCGTGATCAGTTCGATCACCAGGCTCACATTGTCTCCCGGCATCACCATCTCGGTGCCCGCCGGCAGTTCGGCAACTCCGGTCACATCCGTCGTTCGCAGATAAAACTGCGGACGATATCCCTTGAAGAACGGCGTGTGCCGACCGCCCTCTTCCTTCGTCAGGATGTAGACCTCGGCCTTAAACTTCGTGTGCGGCGTGATCGATCCACCCTTCGCCAGCACCATGCCGCGCTCCACGTCGTCCTTGCCGATACCACGCAGCAATAGACCAGCGTTGTCGCCCGCCATGCCTTCGTCCAGCTGCTTCTTGAACATTTCGACGCCGGTGACCACCGTCTTGCGTGTGTCGCGGAAGCCCACGATTTCTACTTCCTCGCCCACCTTCACCTTGCCACGCTCGATACGTCCCGTCACCACCGTGCCGCGCCCCGAGATCGAGAAAATATCTTCGATCGGCATCAGGAACGGCTTGTCCAGTTCGCGCGCCGGTTGCGGCACACTCTTGTCCACCGCCTCCATCAACGCGTCAACCTGCTTTTCCCACTTCTCTTCGCCGTTCAAAGCTCCAAGAGCCGACAAGCGGACCACCGGAACATCATCGCCCGGGAACTTGTAGGTCTTCAGCAACTCGCGAACTTCGAGTTCGACCAGATCCAGCAGCTCGGGATCATCCACCGCGTCGCACTTATTCAGCGCGACAACGATGTAGGGGACACCAACCTGGCGGGCCAGCAGCACGTGCTCACGCGTCTGCGGCATCGGACCGTCGGTCGCCGCCACCACCAGGATCGCGCCATCCATCTGCGCCGCGCCCGTGATCATGTTCTTGATGTAGTCGGCGTGGCCCGGGCAATCCACGTGCGCGTAGTGCCGGTTCGCCGTCTCGTACTCCACGTGCGCCGTGGCAATCGTGATTCCGCGCGCCTTCTCTTCCGGCGCGTTATCGATCGAATCAAACGACCGGAACTTAATGTTCGGATTGTGCTTCGACAATACCTTCGTGATCGCCGCCGTCAACGTCGTCTTGCCGTGATCGATGTGACCAATCGTCCCTACGTTGCAGTGCGGCTTATTCCGCTCAAATTTCTCTTTCGCCATAACTCAGCCTCTAGCTCCTAAGCTCTTCGCTCCTGGCTCTTAGCCATTCGCTTCTACTCAAACCCTGGTCATCCTGAGCGGCGCTGTTTGCCGCGAGGACCGATGCAATTTCAGTAGTACTGATAAAGCTTTTTAAACTTGTGACGCAGCGCTATGTCGACGCCTTCCAGCTTCGACAGGTAAAACTCGCGTATCTGCGCCTGGTCGGAAACGGGCAGCTCCTGATACAGCTGCTGCGCGTTTATTCCAGGCTCGGTGAAGCCTTCGAGCACTCGTTGCGCAAGAATCGCGTCGATGTCGCGAACGCGAATTCCTTTGCGGTCGAGCTGCTTCAAGAACTGCTTAACCTTCTCGGGCAAGAACGCCTGTCCCACAGCTGCTCGCAGCTTGGCGAACTCCTGCTCCTTCTCAACCTTGATCGTAGCCTGTTCGAACGCCATGTTCTGTCGTGTAGGACGCGGACGCTGTCGCCCGTGTCCTGCTTCAAAATCTGGAGCGGGAGACGGGAATCGAACCCGCGACCAACAGCTTGGAAGGCTGTGACTCTACCACTGAGTTACTCCCGCCCTGTAAATCAGCCGTCAGCCGTCAGTCAAAACCTCAGCGGCTAAAGCCGTTCGTCACTCCACTTTCGATGGCATGGCTAAAGCCATGCCCTTTTACAGCGTCCCTCGCAAAATGCGCTTCAGGACTTTCGGCTGCGGGCTTTCCTTGCGTGCTCACTCAGGAATCACGCCCGCACAATGCGCCTCAACTTCTGGAGCCGATGACCAGGATTGAACTGGTGACCTCTCCCTTACCAAGGGAGTGCTCTACCAACTGAGCTACATCGGCTCGTAACGGCCGTCAGCTTTAAGCTCTCGGCCCAATCACTTCGCGTCGCTCTCGCCGTCCGGATGCATGACGTCATTACGCCGCATCCAGCTTTTGAAGGCGAACAGCCCAAGAACCATCAAGGTTCCAGCTCGAAACTTCGGATCGCTGATCGTCGTCCAGGCCAGAATCCCAAGAATGACGTAAGCGACGAGAGCGGTTACAAGGCGATTCACGTTGATCACTGGTGCACAGGGAAGGATTCGAACCTTCGTACCTCGCTAGGAGGGACAGATTTACAGTCTGTTGGCTTTAACCACTCACCCACCTGTGCAAAATCTCTCGGGCGATGCAGCCGTTGCGCTCCGGCAGACTACCATCTCCAAGCCCACGGGACGCGCGCGCGACCCGCAGACCAACGCAGCAACCTGTCACTTCAATTTCGCAAAACAGGGAAACCAAGGCTCGCGCAAGAAACCGCGAAGATCACTGCACGCCGGAAAAGTACCGAATGGAGTGCGTTGGAAAAACCTGTTGCGCCGCTAACCGAGTCCGCCGTCCGCCGGAAAATTCGTTCTTGCTGTCGTTCTCTGGAGCTGGCGAAGGGATTCGAACCCCCGACCCTCTGATTACAAATCAGATGCTCTACCGACTGAGCTACGCCAGCAATTCTGGGGAATCAACGCGCCTTCGCGCGAACGAATCCCTCGGATCCCTTCCGAATGTCCGGGACAATTAGTTAAGTTATCACAACGCGAATCGGAGGCGCAACAACCCCGCCGGCCCAACGTTCGATCCAGATTCAGTCGGCCCGCAGCGCCCGCATCGGATCGATGGAAGCGGCGCGGCGCGCAGGTAGCAGAGATGCGACAAACGTCAGCAGGAGCACGGCTAGCGTGGCAAGCATGAGCACCCAGGGGTCGAAGGGGCTTACCGCAAAGAGCAACGAATCGAGCAGATGCGAGGCTGCGGCGGCGCCCATCAAACCTATCGCACAACCAGCCAACCCCAGTTTCACCGCAGAGGAGAAGACCAGCTTGAGAATTCCGGATCGCGGCGATCCCAGAGCCATGCGGATCGCCATTTCCTGACCTCGTAATGCCGCGGAAAATGCGATGACGCTGTAGATCCCCAGTACGGCGAGGAGAACGGCCGCGACGGCGAACGCGCCGAGCACCGCGGTGTTGAAGCGGCGCGGTGCTTCGCTGTCGGACACGGCCTGCTCCATGCTTTGGATTTGGGTGAGCGCCAATTGTGGATCGATCGACCGCACCTTGGCGCGAAGGGCGTTCGTCATCCGCTCAGGCGACTCAGCCGTTCGCAAAGCGATGTAGCCGCCGTTTCCGAACACCGCTTCGGGCGCCGCGAGGGACCCTATCGATTTCCTGAACTGCGCAACCGGCTGGTAGCACTGTTCCTTGGTTGGTTCGTCGGGCGAGTTCTCTTTGATGTCCGCGATCTCGCCAACAACAGTCAACCAGGGCGTGGGCGATTCCGGCATACCGATACGGAAACGCTTGCCCAGTGGGTCGGCGCCCGGCCAGTAGTGTTGGGCAAACTTCCGGTTGATGATTGCGACGAGCTGCGTGTCCGCTGTGTCCGAAGGGCTAAAGAATCGTCCTGCATGCAACGGAACTCCCATGGCCTGCAGATAGTCGCCCTCTATCATCACGAAGGTTGCGAGATTCAAGCCCGCGTCGGCTGGCGGCACATATCCCTCGACGACGAATGCCGAGTTGGCATTGTTCCCACTGGCGGGAAGAAAAGTAGTAAAGCCCGCGGCTTTCACGCCGGGCAGTTGCTGAACGCGCAAAATTAATTCGTGATTGAATCCGTCGATCGCGGGTTGCGTTGCGTAGTGTTTTTCCGGAAGGGAATATGACGCCGAAAGCACGTGATCAGCCCGGTACCCTAGGTCGACAGATCGCATCTTTTCGAAGCTGCGTACGAGCAAGCCCGCAGCCGCCAGCAGGACGAGCGCCGTCGCGATTTCGGCGACGACCAGCGAGGATCTCAGCCAGGCATGGCCACCGCCCGCTGATCCTGTCCGTCCCCATTCCTTCAGGGTCCCGTTGACGTTGGTGCGCCAAGCGGCGAATGCCGGAGCCAGTCCGCAGCCCATGCCAGTGAGCGCGGAAAGTGTCAGGGCGAACAAGACAACTCGCCAATCAAGGCTGATCTCGTCGACACGCGGCAGAGTTTCCGGAAGCCGACTGACGCCGACTCGTAAACCGACGAACGCGAAGACTAACCCCAGCACTCCACCCGTTACGCTGAGAATCAGACTCTCGAGGACAGACTGGCGCAGCAAGACGAGCCCACCTGCGCCGAGCGCCATCCGCATGGCGAATTCGCGCCGACGCCGGATGGCACGCACGAGCAGCAAGCCTGCAAGATTGGCGCACGCGATCAGAAGCACGACGACAATCGCACAAAACAAAATTCGGATCAGCTGACGCGCCTGCGAGATAGTTGCCTCGTGAAGCGAGCGCACGGAGGCTTGAATCCGAAGGCTGGTCATGAACGGTGGGTATCCACGCATGGTTTCGTTGGCCACACGTTGCGTATCCCCTTGCGCCTGTACTGGCGACATCCCTGGCTTGAGACGGGCGACTATCGCAAAATTCCAGTTTGCAGACGCAGCCAGTCCGAGTTCTTCCTGGGAAAAGCTCATCGGAACCCACAACTCGCTGCTGTTCAGGTGTCCCGGGATGAGTGGGAATTCAAAGCTGCGGGGCATGACGCCGATTACCACATATGGTTCGCGGTCGAGCTGAATCTTTTTGCCCAGTACCTGAGGATCTCCATTCAGGCGGTTCTTCCAAAGAGAATAGCTAATGACCGTGACCGGGACTCTTCCGTCGTCTTCCTGCCGCGTGAAGACGCGTCCCATCGAGGGCGCAACCTCGAGAGTGGGAAAAACTCCGGCCGAAAGCCGGGCAGCATTCACTTGCATCGGCTCTCCCACTCCAGACAATTCGTAGCTAGTCGGTTTGTATCCACCAAGGCTCTCGAAGCTATTCGCGTCGCGGGTGTAATTGCGAATGTCTTGCGCCGTAACTCCGGCCTCTCCGTTTCCTCCGACATTCGCACCCTGGAGGATGTCTCCCAAAGACACAAGGCGCTCGGAATGTGGAAAGGGCAGAGGGCGAAGCAGTACGGCTTCGACGATCGAAAAGATCGCTGTGGTCGCTCCGATGCCCAGGGCCAGCATCAGTACAGCAATGGTCGTGAATCCGGGCGACTTTAGCAGATGGCGGGTTGCGATTCTGAAATCCTGAAGAGCCATTGGACACAGCTCCTTGCGGACGGATGGTGGGTTATCCAGCATCCTACACGCCATTTTCGTGAGGACCCAACCGCAGGTACCTCTTGCACTTAAGAGAAGACTGGTTTCGAGGATGCGTCCGAATTCGAAATGAACTGTCCGAGACCGGACGTCAATCTACAGATGCGGAATCGCTCGCGTTTCGTAACCCGTCGCTGAGTTCTGATCGATCCGATGTCACTCTTGCGGCATGAGTGAAATTGCGGGTCTGGATGCTATCATTTCATTCCTGACCGCACTTCATGCGAATTAGACGCTCTCTCCCTATCGCTCTCGCGGTCGTCATGGTTGCGGCGACGGTCACGCTGGCGGTCCAACTCCGCAAGCACGCTCCTCCTGAACCCGCCCGCCTGTTGCCCGGAGCTGACGGCTTTCTCTACGCCAACTTCAGCTGGATCCGCAAGGCGAGCAACGGAAAGCCCCTGTTTCCTGTCTCGCATGATCCCGAGTACGAACGCTTCATTCAGGAGACTGGATTCGACTACGAGCGTGATCTGGATGCGGTGGCTTTCGCGGTTCATTACCCGGAGAAATGGCCGGGCGGCGGAACCGGCGGTGCGGCGCCCGAACCTCGCTTCTCGGAAGTATTCACTGGGCATTTCGACGCCACCCGATGCGTCGAGTATCTGAAGCGCACGGCGCGGTCCGTGGAAAATTACCACTCGGTCGACATCTTCACCATTCCGATATCAGGGCGGACGGTTCGCATCGCAATGCTGGGGATCGATACGGTTGCCGCCTCGAATCATGACGACCCGGCCGTCATTCAGGGCATGGTCGATCGCTCCCGCCGCCTGGCATCACCTTTCGGCGGACCTTCTTTGCTCAGGCGCTATTACCGTCGGGTGCAACTGGCCAGCCCGGTCTGGCTGGTAGCGCGCGTAGATCCGACGGCACCGCAGTTCGAAGGGTGGTCGACCGTCTTCGCCAAACCCGCCGATCTTGTTATGTCTGCGAGTTACAACCCGCTGCATCTGCCACTGCGCTCAGGAGCTTTGCACGTGAGAGCTGAGGCTTGGGCGGCATCAGATGACGATGCGCGCAAGATCGCCGACAAGCTCAACGTTTTTCTGGCGATGTTTCACAGTGCCGAGGCCTCGGTCGGATCGCCGGGAACTGATGCGGACGTCAAACTGGCCTTCGACAGCCTGCAAGTTCGGCAGGAGGACAGCCATGCGGCGATCTCTGCGACCCTGCCGGCGGAATTCTTCCGCAAGCTGGTGGACTCCCCCGAACAGCTCTCCCCGCTAACGACCACTCCTTTGCAAGAAGCACCATCCAAAGAAGCTCCCCCCTCCAAAGACGCAGCACCCAAAGACAAAAAGCCGAAGAAGTAATCGACTACGCGGGCCATAGTTGCCGCTCTGATTGCAACTAAATCGGGCGCCGAGCGTCTTATTTTCGTGGCCTGAATCCAACGGGTACAATATAAGGACGAATGTCGAGCAATCCCACTTTCATCGCCGCTTTTTTTGCGGGTCTGATTTCCTTCCTCTCGCCGTGTGTGCTGCCGCTGGTTCCGGGATACGTTTCGATGATCTCCGGCGTGGGCGTCGAGGAGCTGAAATCGCCGCAGGCTCAGCTGATGCGGCGCGTGATGGTGAATTCGATCGGATTCATCCTGGGATTCAGTGTGGTTTTCATAACGTTGGGAGCGATCTCGACCGAAGTCGGTCAACTCGCCGCACGCTATAAGCACACGCTCTCGATCGTGGCGGGCGTCGTCATCATCATTTTCGGCGTGCACTTAACCGGGTTATACAAGATCAAGTGGCTCTATACCGATGCCCGGCTGCATAGCGTAAAAGGAAGCAGCACTCTGATCGGCGCTTTCGTCGTCGGTTTTGCCTTTGCCTTCGGCTGGACTCCGTGCCTTGGTCCGATTCTCTCCGGCATTCTTGCAGTCGCCAGTGAGCAGGACACGCTGGGGAAGGGCATACTTCTTCTAGGCGTTTACTCCCTCGGGCTGGCCGTGCCGTTCCTGCTGACATCGCTTTTGATGGAACGCTTCCTGAAGTTTTACAGCCGCTTCCGGTCGTACATGCACGCACTCGAAGTGGCGTCGGGCGGTCTGCTGATTGCTCTTGGAATATTGCTCGTGCTTGGACGTTTCACACTCATCTCAAGCTGGCTGTCGTTCCTCAATCGTTTCGCACTGTGAGGTCTTGGATTTATGTCTACTCCTGAACAACCCGGCGGCCCGTCAGAGCAGCCAAACCTCGGCGGGAATGCCAACTTCGAAAACGGATCTGTTCCACCACCACCTCCACCGAGCAGCAGCCGCAATCCGCTGGCTTTGGTCGTCGTCGCCGCGGTAGCCGCTGCGATGCTCTATGTCGGATTCCACATGGCGCGACGGTCAGGGCCGGAGGCGCCGGCGATTCTCGGCAAGTCCACTCCTGCTCCTGATTTCACTCTCGAGTCACTCGACGGCAAGAGCCTGAAGCTGTCGGATCTGCGCGGCAAGGCCGTGGCGTTGAATTTCTGGGCGACGTGGTGCGGACCATGCAAGATCGAAACGCCCTGGTTCGTCGAGATGCAGACGCAATACGGCGCCGAGGGACTGCAGGTCGTCGGCGTCGCGATGGACGATTCAGGTAAGGACGAGATCGCCAAGTTTGCGAAAGATATGGGAGTCAACTATCCCGTGCTGCTTGGAAAGGAAGCCGTGGGGGACGAATACGGCGGAGTACCCGCACTTCCCGAGACTTTCTTCATCGGACGTGACGGCAAGATCGTCGACAAGATCATCGGACTGAGAGGGAGGGCCGAGATCGAGGATTCGATCAAGAAGGCCCTGAACACCACGAGCGCGAGCGCTGGCGCCGCACCCGCCGGCTTGCAGGCTCAGAATTGACAATAGATGGCTCCATATTCCGCGCCTATAGTTGAAGATCTGTGGGCTGCTTTTCCAACATGATCTCGCACGTTCGAATATCGGCTCTGCTGATTCTATTGGGATCGGCGTTTGCGCAAGCGGGGAAGGCGCCGTCGGTTTCGATGGCTCCCGTTGGCCTGGTCACGGCGCAGCGTGCGGCGCAGACGAAGGTGACGCTCAATTTCCGCGTCGCCTCCGGATTTCACATCAACTCCAATGCTCCGAAATCCGAGTTCCTGATTCCCACCGCGTTGAAGATGGATCTGCCGACCGACATCATTCTCGGCAAGATCGATTATCCCGATGGCAAGGACTTG
Organism: uncultured Acidobacteriota bacterium; assembly: GCA_963820895.1. Lineage (GTDB taxonomy): Bacteria > Acidobacteriota > Terriglobia > Terriglobales > Acidobacteriaceae > Sulfotelmatobacter. Next base: position 1,239,785 of record CAWGBW010000002.1, on the reverse strand, counting down.
ACCTTTCCGTTTTCGCCGGACGAAAAGCTGAATGTCTATAGCGGAGACTTCGACGTCGACTTGATGGTCCATCCGCTGCGTTCCGTAACGCCCGGAAAGTACGTGATGCATGGCATCCTGCGCTACCAGGCCTGCGACAACGCTCAATGTTTCCCGCCCAAGGCCCTGCCGCTCAGCTTTGAGGTGAAAGTGATCAAAGAGCCGCCCACGCGACGCAAGAATCCCGCGCAAAGTCCGCACATTCATAACTAGGCTTCACCTGAGTTCACTTTCACCGGCTTTGACGAATCCCCTCCGCGTCTTTAACATTTGCGCGATGAAGCGACTGCTGCTTTGCGTCCTCCTTACTACTACTGCGTGCTGCCACGCACAGATGTCTTTCCCATCGCTTCTGATCAATGACGTCACGGTCATCGACATGAAGGGCGGGCCGCCGTTGCCGCACCGGTCGGTGATTGTCCATGGACATCGCATCCTGGCTGTCGTCGGCCCGGAAGAGGGCGCGAAGGCGCAGCGCGTCGACGCGTTCGTCATCGACGGCAAAGGCAAGTTTCTGATACCCGGCCTTTGGGACATGCATGTCCACATGGTGTTCGGAGACTGGTTTCCGCGCGGGAAGGAAGTAACCATACCGCTCTTCATCGCAAATGGAATTCTCGGCGTTCGCGACATGGGTGGAGAACTCGAAGTGCTTCAGCAGTGGCGAAAAGAAATCACCGCGGGCAGCCTGATCGGACCTCGCATCGTGATGTCGGGGCCGATGCTCGATGGAGCGCAGCCGCGCTTTCCGAGTTCGATCGCCATCAAGACGCCCGAAGACGGACGGCGTGCTGTCGATGACTTGAAGAAGCGCGGCGCCGATTTCATCAAGCTGCAGTCGCTCATTCCGCGCGATGCGGTATTCGCCATTGCCGAAGAGGCACGCAAGCAGAACATCCCATTCGTCGGCCATGTCCCGGATGCGGTGCGAGCGTCCGAAGCGTCGAACGCCGGGCAGAAAAGCTTCGAGCATCTGATCGGGATTTTCGAAGGCAGTTCGCCGCTCGAAGATGAGTTCATCAAGGGGAAGAAGTCTGAAGGCCAATTTCTTTCGACTTATGACCCGAATCGCGCCGGAACGCTATTCGCGCTTCTGGCAAAGAATCACACCTGGCAGTGCCCGACATTAGTATGGGAACGCGGCGGAAACCTCATCGACGAAACTGACTTTGCCCACGACACGCGCGCGAAGTACGCGCCAGCCCATTGGAAGGACGTAACCTGGAAGCGCTTCACCGAGCAGATCGTTCATGACTTCAATGTCGACGACCTCGCAACGCGAAAGCGGTTCGTCGAAAAAGAATTGGAGGTCGTCAACGCGATGCATCGCGCTGGTATTCCGTTTCTCGCGGGAACCGACACACCTCCCGGCGTCTACGTATTCCCCGGCTTCAGCCTGCACGAAGAGCTTCAGCGCTTTGTCGCCGCGGGCTTCACCCCGATGGAAGCCCTCGACACCGCGACGATCAATCCGGCGAAATTTCTCGGCATGGATGACAAGCTCGGAACGATCGAGCAGGGCAAGATGGCGGATCTGGTGCTCCTCGACGCCAATCCTCTCGACGACATTCGAAACACGCAGAAGGTCGCAGGCGTTGTCGTGAACGGGCGGTATCTCTCGCGGAGCGATTTGGACAAGATGCTGACGTCGGCTGAAACTGCGGCGAAAGCGCCGTAGCATCTCGCGCGTCTAGGCGAGACGCTCGTCCTTCGGCAGGGCATTCGCGAGCGCGAGGATGCATCCGCTGTACAGCAGGGTGTCGCCGAAGTAATTCATGCCCTCAATCTTTGCCCCAAGATTGGGATCCGACGCTACCGCAAACAACAGCGGCACATAAATAAAGAGAACCAGCACAAAGATTTCGGCGCCCAGGTAGGTCGCAGCGGTCCGCGCCTTTCTTCCGATCAGAATGAGAACTCCGGCGACCAGCAGAAACGCGCCTGTGAGATAGCCGATCGCGAGGCGTGCAGGGATCCATTCGGGCGTCAGCTTTTCCAAAGGCACGCCCGGCAGATGCTGCGGATGCATAAAGTGTTCCACGGCGAAAAAGATTGCCACGGCCGGGATAATAATCCGACCGAGCGTGATCAACGGATGCCCACCCGGCTCTCGCCCCGGGCTCAGCCGGGTCCGCGACAGCGCCCATGCGCCTCCCGCGAAGGAGAGATCCCTTACCGCAACGGCCCACGCAAATCTGTCGTGCGGATTCGCCATCACCCTGGGAATGTGAATGGTGAGGACGAAAATGAAAATCATCAGGCCCAGCAGGGTGCCCGACCAGCGGGTCAACACTCTCGCCGCAATGCTCAAAGAGGCAGCGAGCAGAGCCAGTCCGACGAAGTACGCCCAGAACAGGTGCCATGGAATCCAGGCGGGAATCTGTAACGCGATAAAGTTTGCGGCTCCCAGATGTTCGGTGCCGAAGATCGCGAGCGGGACCGCGACGAACAGCCGGTTGAGGGCAACGACTTTTTCCGATCCCTGGGCCTTGGTTAAGTCTGGCCAAGTCGTCGCCGCAGCAACGACGAACGCCACTACGGCCGCCACATAGGGCCAGAGTACCAGGCGAGAGATCGCCAGCAGAATTACGGTTGCAAGCATGCAGTTTTAGCCGATCCGATAGAAGTTGGAGCTACCCTTTCCCGCCTTGTTTCTTCTCAACCCTGGCCCAAGTGTCCTTCAATGCGACAGTCCGATTGAAGACCGGAGCTCCCGGCTTCGAGTCGGGGTCTGCGCAGAAATATCCTAGCCGTTCGAACTGAACCCGGCTGCCCGGTGCGGCGTTGGCAAGCGACGGTTCCAGCTTTGCATGCGAAATCGTCTCCAGAGAATTCGCGTTCAAATAGTCGAGCACGTCCTTGCCATCTTCGATGTCACCCAGATTCTCTTTGGTGAAGAGATGTTCGTAAATCCGCACCTCGGCATCAACTGCATGCGCGGCCGACACCCAGTGAATCGTGGATTTCACCTTCCGCCCGTCGGGAGCATTGCCTCCGCGAGTCGCGGGATCGTACGTGCAATGCACTTCCACCACTTCGCCGCTTGCATCTTTCACGACGCTCTGGCAGGTGATGAAGTAGCCATACCTCAGACGCACTTCGCGTCCAGGGGTCAGCCGGAAATATTTCGGCGGCGGCACTTCGCGAAAATCATCCTGCTCGATGTAGAGAACGCGCGAGAACGGAACCTTTCGGGCGCCCGCGCTCTCGTCTTCCGGATTATTTTGCGCGTCCATCTCCTCGACCTGATTCTCGGGGTAGTTGTCGATCACGACTTTCAGCGGACGCAGCACCGCCATCACGCGCGGCGCCCGCTTGTTCAGGTCCTCACGGACGAAATGCTCGAGCATCGCCAGTTCTACAATTCCGTTGGTGCGTGAGACGCCCGCTGCGGATACGAAATTCCGGATGGCCTCCGGCGTATATCCCCGGCGCCGCAAACCTGACAGCGTGGGCATTCGCGGATCATCCCAGCCGCGCACGGTTTTCTGCTCGACGAGTTGCCGCAGCTTCCGCTTGCTCATCAGCGTGTACGTCAGGCTCAGGCGGTCGAACTCAATCTGCTGCGAGGGAAAGATTCCAAGCTGGTCGATGAACCAGCGATAGATCGGCTGGTGATCGGCGAACTCGAGCGAGCACATCGAGTGCGTGACTTTTTCCAGCGAGTCCGATTGCCCGTGCGCGTAGTCATACATCGGATAGATCGGCCACTTGCTACCCGTGCGGTGATGCTCCGCATGCAGGATGCGGTACATCACGGGATCGCGCATATTGATGTTAGGCGACGACATATCGACCTTCGCCCGCAACACGCGCGAGCCATCCGGGAACTCACCCGCCCGCATCCGCTCGAACAGGTTCAGATTTTCATCGACCGGGCGGTTGCGGTAAGGACTGTCTTTTCCGGGCTCGGTGAGCGTACCGCGGTGCTTACGAATTTCTTCCGCCGACAAGTCGTCAACATAGGCCTTGCCATCTTTGATCAGCTTGATCGCCCACTCGTAGAGTTGATCGAAGTAGTCGGACGCGTAGTAAAGTCCGTCCCACTTGTAACCGAGCCATTTCACGTCTTCCATGATCGAGTCGACGTACTCGGTATCTTCTTTTTCAGGGTTCGTGTCGTCGAAGCGCAGGTTGGTGTGCCCGTGGAATTCGTCCGCGAGGCCGAAGTCCAGGCAGATCGCCTTGGCGTGGCCGATGTGCAGATAGCCATTGGGTTCGGGAGGGAAGCGGGTCTGCACGCGGCCTTCGAACTTGCCGGTCCTCTCGTCGTCAATCAGACGTTCGCGGATGAAATTCGAAGGACGGGACTCGGGCGGGTGATTCTCGCCAGTCGCGGCCTCTGCGGTTGAGGGAGTCATACTCTGATCTTACCGCAAAGAAAAAGAAGCACGGAGAGCCTCACCGGCTGTCCGTGCCTCGTGCAGGCGCGTCTTCAGAGGATGCGCGCGACTGCCGGTATGCGGCGCAGCATCGCCGTCGCTCCCCAACTCAGCAGTATCGTTGCCAGAGTTACCAGCGATCCTTTGGCGAGAGCAGGCAGGTTTGAATTCAGCAGCGCCAACTGAAGCCAGCTCACGAGCATGTAGTGGATCAGATACATTCCGTAGGCGTTGGGCGCCAGGCTGTCAAAGATTTTTCCCCTTGAGTTCGCGAATCTCACAAAGAGAGCCAGAAAGGCGAAGCTCGAGGCCGCGCAGGACAAGACAAATGTGAGGTCGCTGGCAACCTCCCACCAGCGGACTCCGGGGTGAGCGGTGATTGCGGCGATGCCTATTCCGGTCGCGACGCCGAATGCCAGCAGCGCACCGATCGACCACAGCAGCCAGCGTCGTGCCAATTTTCCTGACTGCGCCAGTAGTCCGCCATTCAGCCCGTGCGCGCCGACGCCGGCGCCGAGCAAGAAGTAGAGAAGATAGTTGAGTATCCGGCTGGTCTGGAAGGTGAACGGCCCGAATACGCTCCAGCGGAATGAATTGAAAATTAATTCGAGCGGCACATAGGCGAGCGCGGACAAAGTCAACAGCATCAGGAAGAATCTACCTGGCCTGCGATCGGCCGCGGATGCGATTCTCGCAACGCGATCTCCCCATTTCGGCATCGCGAGCAGAAGAACAGCTGCGATCACGTCGAATGCAAGCAGCACCCACACGAACCACGCCGGTCCGGCGGGCCAATTGCCAAGTGATGTCCACTCATGCCAGAAGCCGTCCTTCGCACCGGATTGCAGATAGGCCGGGTAATACGCGAGCGGTGCTACGAGGGCTGCCGCGACGATGAAGGGTATTCCCAGTCGCAACGCCCGGTCGCGGAGAAAATGCCCCACACCTTTTCGCTGCAAACTCGGCCACACGAACAATCCCGAGAGAAAGAACATCAACGCCATAAAGAACATGTCGTTGAATCCCGCGAACAAGGCGAAAACCATGGAGCGCTGCGGATCGACGACAGGGAACGCGCTCCACCAGCGAGGTATCGCCACTAACGAAGTCGGGGCCGGCGGCGCGAACGGGTGATACGCCAGCACCGCGTGATGCGCCAGTACGAGCAGGGTGATGAACGCTCGCAAGTATCCGATAGAGAAGTTGTAACTGCTGGAAAGCGGATTTCTGGTTTCAGTCGTACGTATGGGCTCAATTGCTAAGGCGGCTGACATGGCTGGTTGCTCCAATCGTTGATTGAATTAGACGAACGAGGATTCCCTGCGTCGTGCCAGCGGCTGCTGGCTCGACATTCATTTATTCAGAGTCTTTGGAGAAATTTCGCTAAAACACCTGGAGCGACGCGGATTGCATCGCGAGCGGAGTTTTTCTTCGGATATGCCGAATCAGCTTCCACGTCTGGATGACGGCAGCGATGGACAATCCGATCCATACTGCGCCCATACTGAGAAAGATGGAAGCATTCGCGATGGTGGCCACGCGCCCGTAATGCGCAGATTCGGCGACGTTAGACACGGGCACGACAAACGGTTGCCAGACTCCAAGGGGCGCCTGAAGGGCGGCTGCGATCATGAAGTTCAGCAGGATCAATGACAGCGCCGTCTGCAGCAGCTGGCTCCAGATCGGAAACCCGGTCCACTGCGGCTTCGACAAAGTCAGCGCGGAGCGCACCGGAGCGATCAACGACAGCGCCAGGATCCAATAGTAAAACGTGTGCCACATCGGCGCCGCTTTCAGGAACGCCGCTGCTGGCCCGAGGATCAGGATCGGCGACTGCACAATCAACAACAGCCAGATAAATCCGATGATTCCGAACATCAGTTCGCACGCGGTCTGCAAGAACGACGGCCGGCCCTCCTGCTTACGAACGGGCGGCAGACTTTTTGGATTCCACTCGTTCTGAATTCCGGCGACCGCGTGCGTGTATTCCAGGATCGCAAACACCAATGTCACTATCCCGGCGGCGATGAACATGCCGGACCACAGGTTTCCCAAAGTCGTTGCGACGGCCGCGCCCCAGTCCCCATTCGCATTCGCCAGATTCACCGGACCAACAATGAAGATGAAAACCGGGACGAGAATCCACAGCAGCACCATTTTCAGGACGAACCAGTACACGGGAAAGAGTGCGGGGCCAATCAAATGCTGCTTGGGTGCGAGGCGCGCGGCCACCGTAATCGGACTTCCGCAGCGCTTCAGGATTGCCGAAACCTCCGCTTCATTCAGCGGACGGCCAACTTCCTGTTCCTTCTCGTCGACCTGCGAACGCAGATCATCCGCCAACTCGGCAACCAGATCCTGCTGCGCCTTCGGCATCCAGAACCGCACGGCTTGTAGATAGCGCTCAATCAGTTCCATCGTGTTTCTCCTAGACAATTCCATTCAGCATGTGCGTTTGTCCGCCACCGTTCGGTTGACGGCGAATCAGGCGACGGAGGTGCGGCAAACAATACCAGGCATAAACGAGGGCGCTGATCAGCAGGTAGCCCCATAGCCAACTCAACACTCCCCAGAGGATGCTGCCGTTATATGCAAGCGCAAGGCGGGTGTAGTGCTGGTTCGCTCCGTCGCTTGCGACTACATAGGGATAAGCCTTGATCATCGAATATTGCAGCGCCAGACCCACAGCGTTCACAAGCAAGCGGGACACCGCAAGCAACCAGGGCCACTGCGGATACACCAGATTGAGGGCGCGCTGTCCTGCCCCAATCGCGAGCAACAGCAATACCGGCAGGTAGAAACGGTGCCACGATGGTGCGAGCGCCAGCTGTGACGACGCCGACCCAAAGAACAGGCTCGGGAGCGCCGGCACCAGCATCCACCACAAGGTGAACGTCGCCCAGATCGCCAATCCTACTGCCGAGTACCACCGTGCGACCGGAATGAGGGGCGCCAGTTCAGCGGGAGGGTAGTACCAGGGTTGCGGAAATTTTCGCCGGACCAGGTTCAATATCGTGAAGATCAGGGTCACGACCAGGATCTGGATATAGACCGGGCGTAGCAGGCTCGACAGCCGAACTGGCTCGTGAATGTACAGCAGAACGCCCAGCGTCAATAGAACCGCGATGGAGAGATTGCACGACAGGATGATCAGATACATCGGGAAGAGTTCGGGGCCGATCAACTCCCAGCCGATGGCCAGGCTGCGGCTGCTCTGGCGGTAGCGTCGGGCAACGATCATCGGATCGCCCTGCTCTTTGAAGATGGCCATTTGCTCCGCGTCGGTGAGTCGACGTCCGAGTTCGGCTTCGTGCGATTCGATTTGCGAGCGCAACTCCACCGAGAGCTCAGCTACGATGTCGTCGCGCTGGCTACGGGGTAAGTAGCGCCTCACCGCTTTCAGATAGCTGTCCAGAAGTTCCATGACCTTGACTATGCCTCTTGAAGAATTCGTCCCAGGGACGCGTTGATGCTTTGCCACTCTTTCAATAGCTGTTCCAATACCAGCTCGCCCGTCGGCGACAAACGATAAAAACGTTTGTTGCGCTTGTCCTCTTCACGCCACTGGCTGACCAAAAGCCCCTGGTTCTCCAGACGGCGCAGCAAGGGATAAAGCGTGCCTTCATCGATCTCCAGTCCTTCGTCGGCGAGCGCCTTTCGCAAGGTATATCCGTAGCGCTCTGTGCGCAGTTGAGTCAGGACGGCTAGGCTCAGGCAGCCGCGGCGAAGTTCGAGCTTCAGGTTTTCGAAGACCTCGGCCATGTTGGTACCGTTCGCCATATAGTATGCGACATACACTGTATGATACACAGTATGCCCTGTCAAGAGGATTTTATTGAAATCTCTCGCGAGCTGCCAGCAAAGCGTAAGTGATTGGTTAATCGGGACTAAAGGTGCTTCAGGCGTAGCGCGATCCCATTTTGAAAGGCGGGAGTCTTCACGGGCCAGTCTCCTCCTTTATGGTGGAGCCGGTCTGATTTCAATATTCCCGTCAGGACGTCGACCCAGACGACCTCATAGTCCCCCGCAGGCAGGTCGAGCATAATCTCGGTCGGACCATCACCGTCGAGGTAGACGGCATGTACTCCTTTCGCGGACGACAATGTGTGGGTGATGACGCCGTCCGCATGTTTCACCGTCTTCGTGTCTGGAAGCATCTCCACCAGCGGGAGGTCTTTCAGGAAATCGCTCAGGATACGAAGTCTTCGCCGCAGTTCGGCGCTTCCGCCGCCTGGACCGTTCGGCTCGCTATCCTTTCCATCTTCATGTCCCACACTGAATGAATAGTCGAGATTGTCGAACAGGCCACCGCCGGCGAGCATGAAGTTCCAGGCTTGCCGCGCATACTTCTCGTCCTCGCGGCCGAGAAATCCTGTCTCGTCGTAAGACAGCGCCTTCCCCAATCCATAATTCAGCGACGCCGCGTCTGCGAAGGCGTAATGGAAATTCAACACGCTGACGCCCGGCAGCACATTGCGCACGGGATAAAAGAAATTGCAGCAATTCTGCGCAATCAAATGCCTCGCTTGAGACGAAGAGTTGAGCAGCGCGCCCTCTTCGCTCGTGATCCATTCGGCGACCTGCGCCTGCCACGCCATCGTCGCCTCATCGGGCAAATCGACCGAGTTGGGATACTTGTCGCGACCCGTGAACAAATATGGATTCACCACATTCGCCAGCACGGGACGATCCGACCACGGTTCATTCGCGATTTCAAAGATCACATTCGGATGCGCACTCGCCTCACGAACCAGTTTGCGCGTGTAACGCTCCTGATGCGCGAGGATGTTGCCGTTCTCCAATGTGTTTAGTTTTTTCCAATCGATCTCGTCCGTCGAATTGGCATTGTTCTCGCGCTTGAACGGAGAGAGATTCCACTGTACGTCGCCATACTGCGATGAGAACAAGGTGATCTCGACCACCACGCCGCGCCGGTCTGCTTCAGCCAGAAAATCGTGCAGGCGGGTGAAGTATTCGGGATTCCATTTCGACAGATCGAGTTTATTGCCGCCGCCGGCATATCCTGCGGTCTCGCTGCGTGCCCACGGCGCCACAAACTTACCCGGAGCGGGTGCAAGATCGTTCCGCAAGATTCCGAATGACTTCGCCGGCATCTCCACGTAAGAACCGCCGAAGAGGCGCGTGTAGTTCATCCCTTCGGCCTCGAGCGTTTCGAGATATTTGTGGTAGTTGAAATCCGCGTTGAAGACTGCGCCGTAGTGCTCCCCGCTACCGATCAGCGCCATGGCCTTGCCGTGAAACAAGAAGTAATGCGGATTCTGAGGATGCAACTGAATAGGAGTGTCGGTCTTCTGCTGAGCGAACGTTGCCGAAGAGAGAAGGGCAAGCAAGCCTGCGACGAGCAAAGCCAGGGTGCCCCCTTTCCGGCCGACCTTGCCGGAAGCGGGGACTTTGCTAAAACGCCGGCACTCAGATCCCATGACTCCTCCATCGAACGGGTCCCATGATACTCGCGACCAGGTTCGACCCAGTCAAAGACTCGGCGCAGTCAAGAGGCGCATGGGTCACGCGCTCTCGAAACTGGTGGCGTTCTGGTCGGGGGATGACGTGGCCATTACGCTGGATGTCGAATTCATCAAGCCGTAATGAGGGCTATGTGAGGGCTATATGTTGATCCACCTTCGCAAGAGCGATGTCATCCCTGAGGAGGGCGAAAGCCCTCCGAGGGACCGTACGATGTCGCGCACCATCGATGCAGTAGATAAGATCGACACGCAGCATGACCGAGAGGTTTCCTCTCCACCACATCAACGCTTTCGGCCGACGTAGGGTCCATCGCGCCCGCTACGCCTGCGCTCAGGATGACATCACCGGTAAGCGACAAGAGCAATTGCGCGCGACAGAAAAAACTCAAAGATCGATGTCATCCCGAGGAGGGCAAAGCCCTCCTCGGGACCGTACGACGTCGCGCACCATCGATGCAGTAGATAAGATCGACACGCAGCATGACCGAGAGGTTTCCTCTCCACCACATCAACGCTTTCGGCCGACGTAGGGTCCATCGCGCCCGCTACGCCTGCGCTCAGGATGACATCACCGGTAAGCGACAAGAGCAATTGCGCGCGACAGAAAAAAACTCAAAGATCGATGTCATCCCGAGGAGGGCAAAAGCCCTCCGAAGGACCGTACGACGTCGCGCACCATCGATGCAGAAGATTAAGATCGACACGCAGCATGCACCGAGAGGTTTCCTCTCCACCACATCAACGCTTTCGGCCGACTTTAGCCAAGTTGCCGACGATCCACTGGGAAACTTAGGTGGTCGCAGCCCGCTTCCGCCGTGTAACGCCGGAGGATAAAATCGCTTCCATGCGCGCTCGAAGTGAATTGCTGGAAGCACTTGGCGGCGAAGAGGGTTGCAAGCAGTTGTCCGCAGCGTTTTACACGCGCGTTGGTTTGGTCCGTGCGTTGGTGCGAGCCGGCGCGGCCGTGAATGCGAAGGACCGCAAAAGGTGACACGCCTCTGCAGAGAGCAATCAACTGCCGCAAGAAGGAAGTCTCGCAATGGCTACTGGAGCACGGGGCCCGGTAGCACTAACCAGCCGCCGAGCGACAGGATGACTTTAATGGCTATGACCGGTGATACCCTCGCAACTATGTCCATTTCGCATGACCACGTCGATTCGTTTGCGAACGAACCGTTCAGTTGGCCGGCCATTGCCAAAAGGATAGTTTAGTGGAACCGTTTCGGATTCACGTCGCGGATGAGGTGCTCGACGATCTGCGGGCACGGTTGCGCCGTACAAGATGGCCCGACCAAATACCCGGCATAGGGTGGGAGCAAGGCACCGAACTGGAGTGGCTGCGGCGCCTCGTTTCCTTCTGGGCCGATGAGTTCGACTGGCGTGCCTGGGAGCGGAAGCTCAACGCGCTCGATCACTTCACCTGCGATGGCATCCACTTCGTGCATCGGCGTTCCGCATCGGGTCAAGGTGTGCCGCTCATCCTCACGCACGGCTGGCCCGGCAGTTTCCTTGACTACGTGGACATGCTGCCGATGCTTGAACCCTTCGACGTGGTTATACCGTCCCTGCCCGGGTATGGATTCTCGCCGCGTCCATCCAAGGTCGGCATCAACTACCGACACGTCTCGGAACGTTGGCACCGCCTCATGTCGGAGCTTGGCTACTCCCGCTATGCTGCGGGCGGCTATGACTTCGGTTCTGGGGTGACGACGATCCTCGCGCTGGATCATCCTGAGTCGGTAATCGGGATCCATCTCACCACACTGGAGTCCGACATCGCCCCTGTGGTGGCCGACGCGGACCTATCCGATGTCGAGCGATTGTACCTCGCGCGGAACCAGGCGTGGAGTACAACGGAGCGCGGCTACAGCGCGATCCAGTCGACGAAGCCGCAGACCGTTGGCTATGGACTTAACGACTCCCCGGCGGGACTGGCCGCTTACCTCGGCGAAAAGTGGCACTCATGGAGCGAGATCACGCCGCCCGATGATTTCCTATGCGCTACCCTCACGCTCTACTGGGTCACGCAGACCGTCACAACATCGATGCGCGACTATTGGGATAATCGCCGTTACCCCGTCGACCCCACCTACATCAACACGCCCACGGCATTCGGCGTCTTCGCCCACGAAAGAGTGTCCGAAGGCGAGCCGCCGCGCTCGTTTCTGGAACGCGTATACAACATCCAGCGCTGGACGGTCTTTCCGAGCGGCGGGCACTTTGCCCCAGTTGAGGCACCCGCGGCAGTGGCAGGCGACCTGACCGCTTTCTTCCATGAAATCGTGAAATAAAGTAAGACCCATGCTCATGCCGCAGCTCACCGAAGCCCCTGAGATTGCGCCAGAACTGCTTCATTCGCCACGAAGGTAGCTGCGATGGCGGACGTGGCGGGACGAACTTCAATGGTGGCCGGCGGCTACTCGTGCCGCAACGCTTCGATTGGATCGAGCCGCGAGGCGCGGAAGGCGGGGATCATCCCGCTGATCAGTCCCACCGCTCCCAGAATTAATGTCGATGCAATCAGGGTTCCCGGAGCGATGATCAGGCGGATATCTCCTGCCTCGCCATTCTTCGCGAAGGCGCTGTACAGCGTCAGCCGGCCAACAGACAACGCCACAATATAGGCGAGGACCACTCCCAGCAGCCCGCCTATAAATGTGATGGTCAGAGCTTCGGCCAGGAACTGCATCAGGATGTAGCGCCGCTGGGCCCCGAGCGCCTTCTGCACCCCGATCTCGCGAGTCCGCTGGGTCACCGACACCAGCATGATGTTCATCAGGCCAACGCCGCCAATACCCAGGGTGAGGGTTCCAATGAATCCCATGAGTACCTTCAGGCCCAGTGTAATGATTTCGAACTGGTGCAATTGCGTCATCAGGTTGAACACGCGCACTGCCTGGCGATCCGACTGATTGAATTTGTGCTGCGTCGACAGGATGGTGCGAACCGCCGGCTCAATGCGTTCAAACTCCGGCGTCTGGAAGTTGAACCAGATCGTGTCGAGATAGTGCGTGTCTTTCAGGTCGCTCATCGTCGTGAAGGGGACGTACACGACCCGGTTGATATCGTCGTTGCCTTCCTGCATCTTCGCTGTCAGCACACCGACCACTTCGAAGCTCAGGCCATCCAAGCGGATGCGTTCGCCCAAAGCGTTGCGTCCCGAGAAGAGCTTGTCTTTCGCCTCGGCGCCAATCACCGCGACTCGCGCCCGTTGGACCTGATCCTCCATGTTGTAGAAGCGGCCCTGCGCCAGCTTCAGCGAGCGAATCGAATACACGTTCGGATCGTTTCCGGTTGCCGTGAAGGTGAAGACGCGGTTGTCGTACTGCACGTTCGACTGCTTGTCAACGCTGGGGGTGATGTGGGTGATCTGCGGCAGATTAGTTGACAGTGCGTCCACATCCTCCTGCGTAAACCGGATCTGAACGCCGGATTTCTGGCCGCCTGCCTGGGTCGAGGTTTTTCCTGGAACCACGATTACAAGTTTGGTGCCGAAGTTCGCGAAGATGGCTGCGCAAGCTTGTCCGAAGCCGTCGCCATAAGCGAGAAGCATGACAACCGTCGCGATACCCCAGGCCATGCCCAGCATGGTGAGCGCAGTGCGCCGCCGGTTATGGCGCATCGCTGTGTAGGCTTCATCGAGCAGATCTTTGATCATCCCGTTACTCCGACCGCAGCGCTTCGACCGGCTGCAACATGGCTGCCTTGCGCGCCGGATACAGTCCGGCCACTACTCCCGCCAAGGTGAGACAGCCGATCGCCAGCATCGCCGACATCGGCACCAGCTTCGGTGGATCGAATCCTTGCGGGCCCTGAACTCCGCCCATCAACGCCATGAGGCCGCCCGCGAAGGCCAAGCCAAGCAATCCGCTCCCCAGCGTGAGCAGCATGCCTTCGAGAAAGAAATGGAAGAGGATATTGCGATTGGTCGCGCCAAGAGCTTTCCGGAGGCCGATCTCCTGCGTGCGTTCGCTGACGGCAACCAGCATGATGTTGATGACGCCGATCGCACCCAGCGCCAGGGTAACCATCCCCACGGCGCCAAGGAACATGTTCATGACGTCGAAAATGGTGCCGACCATCTTCGATTCCTGGATGGAGTCCCACTCGTCGAAGGCGTTCTGATCGCTGGCATCGAACTGGTGGTTGCGGCCAATGATCTTGTGTACGTCATCGCGCGCAATCTGGTGCTCCGACGTAATGTGCGGCTGGTATTCCACGAACGAAATGGAGCCTTGATGGTTCTCGCCTTTGATCGGATACAGCGTCGACATCACCTGAAAGGGAATGTAGCCGCGCATGTTCAGCCACATATTGTCGCCGCGGCCAAGGTGCGGCATGCTGCCGACCACTTCAAACCGGGTACCATTCAATAGTACGAACGAACCCAGTGAGGGACGGCCCGGGAACAAGGTCTTCAGGAGTTCGTTGCCAAGGACGATGACATTCCTTCGCTGCGTGCCGTCCAACTCGTTGAGCCAGCGGCCTTCCTTCAGCGGCAGAAAGCTGATGTCGTTCAGTTGCGGCTCGACCCCCAGGATCTCGCCACTGCCGGTCGCAAATTCGCTCACCTCGCGAAGATCGCTTCTAGAAATAATCGGACAGGCATTCCGCACGTGCGCCGCCTGTCGAATATCGAGGTAGTCCTGGTAGGTAAGCAGATAGGACCGTGCGGAATTCATGTTTCCCTTCACGGACGGCGCCCGCCCCGGAAAAAGGAACATGATGTCCTTGCCGAATTCGGACAGCTCGCGCCGGTTGCCCGACCGGAAGCCTTCGCCGACTCCAACCAGGAGCAGCAGTGACCCCACTCCCCAGGCAATCCCGAACATGGTGAGGAACGATCGCAGCTTGTGCGCCCACAGGTTGCGGAAGATCTGCGCGAATATGTCCAGGACCGTCCGCATCATTCACCTCGCGTTTCCGGAGTTCAGGCCCGCTGGCGGTCACCGTTCCGGAGAATCTGCTATTCCCGCTATAAACACCGACGATCGGCGGACCTGAATGTTTACAGTTCGAGACAAAAAAATTCTGTAGCTCTTGGATAGATACGCAGGCCAAGGCTGCTAAGTTCCGCAGGATTGTCGACTTACTGTTGATTAGACACCAGCCACGGGGTGTGGGATGTCTACGAATTTGGGTCCATTCTGCGCATTTTGGCCCCAAAAACGTGCGGTCCGGCACCGGCGCGTCAACGCCAGGACCGGACCGCTCTACTCGCACGCTACTTTTTAAAGACTTACGCCCGTTAGAGTGAACCGAGGAACGCCAGCAGGTTCGCCGAGTCCGTCGAGTTCAGCCCTTTGTACTTGGTTATGACGGTCGCCGCTTCTCCGCCGTGTCGGCGGATTGCTGCATCGATCGTCTTTGAGCCGTTGTCGTGCATCAGGCCGCCTGCTTTGGCCAGGATGTTCGACAAGCCCCAGAGCGGGGCACTGCGCCACATGGTAAGGGACCCTTGTCCAATCCCATGGGGCTGGAACGGAAGTCCGCCGGAGTCGCCGGTCCCCAGGTCATGGAGCAGGAAGTCCGAATACGGGCTGAAGGTCACGTTGCTCAATGACGAGATGACCCCGGTCTTGCTGCCGTTGGTCGTCCTGAGCGTGACGTTTTGCTGTGTGGTGAAGCTCTGGATGTGGCAGATGTTGCAACCGATGGTGTTAAACACCGTCTGGCCTGCCGTGGTCTTCGAGGTTGGGGCCGCCGGTGGAAGCGGCGCCAACAAGGCCTCGAACTGAGTCATCTTGATCATGTTCAGCTGGTTTGGATCCTGCGGTGAAAGCTTGTCCGGCTGACAAGAGTTCGGGAAAGCCAGTCCCTGCGGCAGGTGCTCGTTCGGATTGAATTGACCCGCATCCCCAAACAGGCTGTTGCTGGTCGTGATTCCGAGCTCGTTGAACTCGGCATTGGCGTTGAATTGGAACAGCGAAACCGCGTCCAGCTTCGAGCCAAACCTTCCCGGACGGATTACACCGCTCTCGTCGGGAACCATGTTCGCGATGCCGGTGATGCCGAACTGCTTGCTGATTCCGACATTAGCCAGAATCGAAGCGTCCGGAATGTTGTCGATCAAGCCAAAGCCAAAAAGCTGCGGAGAGCGCAGCAGGTTGACCACGGTGGCATCTTTGGGCACGATCTCGTGCGGCAAGTTCTGGGCAGCGCCCCCGCCGGATGCGGCCAATCCCGACTTTGTAGCCGTGTAGGTGAAGGTGGTGGTGGTCGGGACGCTGACAATCGTAAACGACCCGTTATACCCGCCAACCGGTACAGCCAGGATCTGCACGGTCTGGCCGGTCTTGAATCCGTGAGCGGCGGTCGTCGTGATCGTAACCGTAGTGCCCGATTCGGTCGCGCCGGTGGTGGCAATCTTCATCTGGTTGCAGGTCGGCAACGTCTGGAAGGTTGCGTTGGAAATACCGTGCAGGACCGGTCCACCTTCATTCTCCGGGAAGGTTCCGTTTCCATCGAGATAGTTGAAGGTGTTATCTGAATTCCATTTGCCGAAACGTGTGCCGGTCGTGATGCTGGTATCTCCGGCTGTTCCAGTTAGTACGTTCGTCCCCGTACCGTGGCACGTAAAGCATCCGGTCTTGGTAGAAACCGGTCCAAGTCCCCGGATCGGATCCCACTTGATAACAAAGTTCCCGTATCCCCCGTTGAACAAATTCGTAAGGCTGGGTGAAAGACCAGCCAAAGGACCTCCAAACTGTCCAACCGTAGGTGGCGGCGGCGGTGGTGGCGGACAGGTGGGGCACACAGCCTCAACTTTCTTTGCGTAAGGCGCGGGTATGGCGATCACGCAGAGAGCGGCCAGTAGGCAAAGCGCAAGTGGCGCAATAAAGCGTTTCATAACGACTCCTGTTTTTTTAACTTCGTAAATTGATTTCCATTCCTCGCGAAGGGGAGAAAGCGCGAAGAGGTGGTAAACGTGCCCTGGTGGCCCTGGGGTTCTGTACAGCCGCCGAAGGTCGGCGACTCACAACTCAATAACTTAACTACTAGGCCCTGCTAACTCGCAGCTTGTTCCTCTAACATGGCTCTGTCAAGGTTGAATTTTTTTGCGCATTGTGGAAAACGACAACAACCGCTCAGAAATGACCGCACGAAGTACAGATCGCACCTTCGCGCAACATCAGTTAGAAGTGATTGTGCGTCGTGTTGCTGGAACCTTGAACTGAGTGACTTGCGAGAAGGTCGGGAAACATCTTCGAAGTTATCGCTAGGCAGAGTCGGAAGTTAGAACAAAAAGAAACGGGACCTTCCTCCCCCGAGTAGGGTCCCGCTTCGCAGCCGCAATTACTTAACGGCCCCTTCAGCCGCAAATTTAGAACACGGGAGACTCCGTGAAAATGGTTCGAACGTGGTGAGGACACCACCCCAACGTGGTACAGAAACGCCATCATGAACCTTTTTAGTTAAGAGCTTGCGATTTCGGGCACCGCTCGTGACGTTCGACCGCCCTGAAACAATAAGGCACGACCGGAGTCGTGCCTTCTGAACCAAAGTGAGGCTGGATTCCGCCTGACTTAATACGAGAATGACTGGATCTCGGTGTCGTCGGTGTTGGGCCCATCCACGAATCCAGTCCGCTTGTTGGGATTGATCGCAATGTGGACTGGAATCACATTTCCGGTTCCGAAGAAGCTCAGACCGTCCACGGACTCCACGAAATTGCCTTTCGTGTCATACACCTGGATACTGCTGCCGCTGCTGGCGCTGCTGGAAAACGGCTGCGCCACCAGGAAGAGCTTGTTGACCGAGTCATAAACAATGTGTTGACCCGCGAACAGCGAATTTTCGTCGGCGTTCGGCAGCCGGACGCTCACGCCTTTCTTCGTCGCCAAGGTATAGAACTGCACCGACGCGTCGAATGAGGTCGTCGTGCAGGCGATCCCATCCTGAGGATCGACTACGATGCCATTGATCACTCCGAGGCCCAGCCCTGTGAACTTGCTGAACTTGCCGGTCGCCAAATCCATCGTTCCCACCATCGGAGGCACAATAAATTGGGAATTCTTCTGATGTCCCAGCACGACCCGGTTCTTGACGTTGTCGTAGGCGATGACCGGCGACTGCTCAAAATTGAAATCCGTGTCGAGCACGGCGAACGTCTTGCCAAATGTATTCGCCGCTACGTTGGAACTGAACACCAGCGGGCGCCGGTTCGTGCTCGTATCCAACGCGTACACCGCCACGTTCGGACTTCCCGCCGCGCGGCTCACCTCATTGATTACGTGTGCCTGGTCAATCGGCGGAGTCCACGGTCCCGTGAACTTGCCGCCATTCACCGGATTCAGCAGGTTGTAGGTTCGCTTCACGTTGAAGGTGCTGATCACATGTTCGCGCTCGATAAGGCCGACGGAGTTCGCGGTGATCCCTAACGTCACAAAGTCGTCCTTGGTTTGGGTCTTTGCCACAATCTTGAGAATCTTGCCCGTTGCCGGATCAAAGGTCTCGACCGCTGCGGTGATCGTTCCGTTCGGATGCTCGTTCGCCTCGCTGAGGATTCCCTGGCCGCCGTTTGGATCGATATCGAATCCGAAGATAATTCCACCGAACTGCGGGTGAACGATGATGTTTCCTGCCCCGGCTTCGGGATTCGCATCGACGCTCTGCGCCGGTGCCGGCACTACAACGCAACATGAAATAAGCAGCAATAATGCAAATTGAAACGGTTCGTTCGAACGGACTAGTTTTTTCATGTCTGCCCCTGGATGGCTGGAATCTCTGCGAACGGCAAGCGCAAAGTGTGGAACGTAGCCTAGAGATGAGGCTCTTGCGAGGTGTCAGGAAATTGTAAAAATATCCAGCAAAATCGATCTTCTACGCCCGCTTCGCCCATTGCGAAGAGAAGCCGATGAGTCCCAGGATCGGGCCTGGCAGCAAGGCCCACACGACATCCACACCCCAACGATCAAACAGCGCCGTCGTGGCTGCGATCGAGATCATCGTGATTCCGAAGCCGATTGAAATCTGGATAGCAAGCGCGCCGCCCACCATGTCAGGCGGACAAGTTCGGGCCGAGAGCGCGGAGAATTGTGGCGAGTCGGCAACTACACTCGCTCCCCACACGAGGAACAGTACCAGCAATGCATTGGAGGAGAGGACGCGCCAACCAAGTGCGAAGGTAAGGCAACATAGTCCGGAGAGAGCCAATGACACCGCAGCGACCCGGGCGCTTCCCATCCCTTGGCTGAGTCGTCCGCCCAGCACGCTGCCCACGGCGCCCGAGGCGATGATGGCGAAGGCGAGACCCGGCAAGCTCGATTCGTGCACGTTCATGCTGACTGACGTACGTGCAACCAGCGACGGCACGATCGTCCAAAAGGCGTAGACCTCCCACATGTGCCCGAAATAGCCGAATGCGGCGGCGCGAAAGTCCGGAGACGCGAACGCACTCAGTGCGCCGCCCGCGCTTGCACCCGCCAGTTTGCGCCGCAGGGTGAGATAAGGACCGTCGCCAAGAGTGTAGATCAAGAGGGCGCCGGCTAACGCCAGAACGGACGAACTCAGGATGATGTGTTGCCACCTCCACGCGGCCCCGAACAGTCGCAATGCATGCGGGAGAGCAGTTCCTACGGTGAGCATCGCAACCAGATAAGCCATCGCGGCACCAGTTCTCTCAGGCGCCCACGTGACGATCAGTTTCATGCCGATCGGATAGATTCCCGCCAGGGACATGCCCACCAGAAACCGGAAGATGGCTCCGCTGGCAACGCCGGTGGCTAGCCATGCAAAGCAGCCGTTGAATACTGCGCCCAGCAGCGCGCTGAACACAAAGATTTTGCTCGGCGCGAACCGGTCAGCGAGTCCGGTCAACGCCAGGATCAACGTCGCAAGAATGAAACCGAGTTGCACCGCATCGGTCAGAATGCCGATGTCGGCGAAAGTCGCTCCCCACGCCTGCTTCAAATCTCCGGCGGCACTGTTGGCGCTGAACCAGAGCGACGTCCCCAGAAGCTGGGCGATCGCAATCGTCGCCACCGGACTCAAGCGAGACTCTGGCACGATTCGCGAGTTTTCAGAGGCTTCGTTCATCTATGGATTCGATCTGAGAGGCGCCGTATAGGTCGTAGCCGTTCCGTTGAGGCAGGTCTCGCCTTTTTGATTTCGAACCGACACTGCGATCGTGCAGATCGGCTTGTCTTCGCGCGCGCTCGAAACCTCAACCTTGCCGGTGATGGTGTCGCCGACGTAGACGGCTTTCACGAACTTGAGTTCGGTTCCGAGAAACACGGTCCCGGGGCCGGGCAGATCCTCGGCCACGATGGCATTCAGAATTCCCGATGTTATGCCGCCCTGCACAATCAGCCCGCCAAACAGCGACTTGCGAGCCGCCTCTTCGTCATAGTGAAGAGGATTTCGGTCTCCGGTAATTTCGGTGAAAAGTTCGATCTCGCGCATTCCCACCGCGCGCGACCGTTCAGCACTCGCACCAACCTTCGGCATCCCCTTGATTGTGCCGCTCCATCCGTTGATTCCCACAGTTTTTTCTCCGTACCTGACGCAAGCCGTATCGTACCTTAGCGCCGATTCGCGCCTGAAAAGCTGTCGTCCTGCGTTTGCAGTTTCCCCCAAACCATAACCGGATTAGCCTTTACTCTCGAAAGTCGCGCCACCGACTTTTACAAACTATTGACATTGCCACAGTGGCCGCGCAGTAGATTTTGATCCCGGATATTCCCACGCCAGATTTGGGTTTAGTCGGGGTCAGCCGCTCCCTGCCCGACGTCAGATAGAAAGTTCCTCTCCAAAATCGTTTCACGCTTGAAGGAGGCTGTTTTATGTCTGCACGATTTCTTGTCAAGGCCGGTCTGATACTGACGCTGGCGCTCTTTTCCATCAGCGCTTTTGCGCAGTATAGACAGGTGAACCTTGTCTCAACTTCTTCGCACACCACCCCGCACAATGATCCCAACCTGGTCAACGGCTGGGGAATCGCCTTCTTTCCAGGATCTCCTTTGTGGGTCTCCGACAACGTCACCGGCAAATCCACGCTCTACGATCAGTTCGGCAACATCATCCCTCTGGTCGTCACGATTCCTCCAGCGCCCAGCCAGCCCTTTGGACCTGTCGGCACGCCCACCGGAATCATCGCCAACCCGACCGCCGGATTCGAAGTCACTGAAAACGGAGTTTCCGGAACAGCCGCCTTCGTCTTTGCCACTCTGGACGGAACGATCAGCGGATGGGCCCCTACCGTCGACGGAACCAACGCCATCATCGCCGTCGATAACTCCGCGTCCTTCGCCCTCTACACCGGCCTCGCCTTCGCGCAGACTGGATCTCATGTCCTGCTCTACGCGGCGGACGCGGTCAACAACCGCATCGATGTCTACAACACGAAGTTCAAGTGGATCAAATCTTTCGGCGATCCCGCGCCCCCGGCGGGCTTGTCCGTCTACGGAGTTCAGAACATCAACAACCAGATCTATGTGACCTACGCGAGCCCGGTTCCATTCGCAGGTGGCGCCGTCGATGTTTTCAGCCTGACCGGAAACTTCATCAAGCGGCTCTCGACGAACGGTCCTTCTGGTCCGCTGCAAGGCGCATGGGGTATGGCCATGTCGCCCAGCAATTTTGGCCCCTTCAGCAACGCTCTTTTGATCGGCAACGTCGATAACGGACACATCAATGCGTTCGACCCCAACACCGGCGCGTTCCTGGGAAGCCTCCAGAATGCCCAGAATGAGGATTTTCACATCGGTGGTCTGTGGGGACTCGCATTCGGCACTGGAGACCCCGTCACTGGTCCGAAAAACAACCTGTTCTTCGCAGCAGGACCGGCCGGCTATACCCAAGGCCTGTTCGGCAAGATCCTTCCGCCAGTGGACTGAAGCAGTACAAGCTATTTCAGAAACATGCCTCGCGGGCAATCAACCACCGCGAGGCATTTTTATTCGCGCACTGCTTGAAACGGCCGTTCCGGCCAATCGCGGATCACTCTCTTCGGGGAGCGAGCAAAACGAGCCTACGGATGAGCCCGGCTATGGGCGCTCTTCCAGCTTTCAGCGAGGCGATCCCCCTCTGCGATCTGAGAGTCACTCAGCAATCTCTTGGCCTCATCGATCGCCGCTCCACTCTCCGTCACAGCCGATCGGGACAGCACGAGCCACATGTACCCGGAAACATGATCGTCCGGCGATTCACTGTGTTTCAGGAGCCGGCTTCCGAAATGAAATTGCGCTTCCGGCACATCTTGCTCGGCGGCAAGTTGGTAGAAGCGCAGAGCGGCGTTGAGGTCTTTCTCTCCGCCCCGTCCTTCCTCGCACATGGAGCCGAAGTTGTATTGGGCATCGGCCTGCCCTTGATCGGCTGCGGCCTTGAACAGCCGCCGGGCCTGCACGAGGTCAACGGCGACTCCTTCTCCCAGCACGTATCGAACACCAAGTCCGAACTCGCCGTCGCGGTCACCTTTTTGAACGGACATTGTGTACCACTTCACGGCCTTCTCGAAATCCGGCTGTCCTTTGACGCCGGTCGAATAAATGTTGCCGAGCATCGCTTGCCCTCGTGCGCTGCCGAGATCGGCCGCCCTCTGATAGCTCGCGATCGCACGATCCACATCCGCGGCGGTTCCATCCGATGGATGCATGTAAAAGGCGCCGAGATCGAGCAGCGCGGGAGTTACATTCTGATCGGCCGCCGCTGTCAGCCAATGGACCGACTCGTTATAGTCTTGCGGAACTCCGTTCCCGCGCCCGTAAATCAGTGCCAGGTTGTACTGCGCGGTAGAGTCGCCCGCTTCCGCGGCTTTGCGAAACCACGATGTTGCCTGCGACAGATCTTGCGGAATGCCGGCTCCGTTCGCGTACATCAGCGCGATGCTGGTTGCGGCATCAAGCGATCCCTGGTCGGCGGCCTTCTTGTACCAATCAAGCGCCTCCGAAGCGACAGGCTGCCCAGTCCCTGTTCCCGTCTGCGCGAAATTTCCCAGCGACTCCTGCGCCGCCATGAATTTGTGCGTGGCCGCCTGCTGCAACAGCTTCAGCGCCTGTTCGTCATCCCGCCTCAGCAACACCGCATCGTGATATGCCAGAGCCAGCAGGGTCTGCGCTTCAGGATCGCCCGCAACAGCTTTCTTCTCGAGAGCGTCGAGATCTTGCAAGCGAAGCTTCAGGGCCTTCGACTGGAGAGCGTATGCGGTCACTTGAGAATCCATGGCTCGCGTGGCAAGGCTTGCTCTGGGCCGATTCGGAAGCTCCGTGATCGCTACAGCAGATGTGTCCTTGTTTGACGGTGCGGCATGCGATGACACTTTCGTCGCCGACGTGCCACCGGTCGCACCAGCCGGCAGCGCAATCTCGATCACAACCTTATCTTCTCTTGTCTTGATCTCGAACTCGACCGGCTTTCGCGAGTCCACAACAAGCCGCGCGATTGGCGGATTTGTTTGAAACAGAGACGTGCGCAGTTGCCACACCGAACCACCATGCACTGGAATCCGGCGATTGCCGCCGGTAAGGTCGTATCCCGGAAAATCAAGGACTAGCCGATCCGGACCTGTAAGCCGAACCACTTCAGGAGTGAATGGAGGGCTCGCGGAGATCTCGATCGCAACCCGGTCCTTGAACGAAGTGACGGCGACACTATGAACCACGCCGACGCGAGCCGAAGAGTCGGCCGTTTGCGCGAAGAGCCGAGCGTCGACTTCCACCGAAACGCAGGCGATCCCGAGAAGTAGTGTTGCAGACAGGCGCGACCTCGATATTGCTGCGCCGCGGTGCATGTCACGCATTGTACGGAACGGACGCCGCCATAGCACGTCCAGATTCTCAACCCATTCTCAACAAACTGGCTTCAGGGAATCGTGACCTGGATCGGCGCAGACTTGACGCTTTCCAGCCCGGTGATGTCGACTGCGGTCGCGGCGTAGTAGTAGCTCGAGCCACTCGCCACGCTCGAATCGCTGTACAGCGTCGCCGGAATCAAACTTGGATTCACAATTTGCCAGTTCACTCCGTCCGCGCCGCGATACAAGTTGTATCCCGAAACGTTCGATGACGTCGATGCGTTCCAGCTCAAGTCCACGACATGCACGGCCGCGGCCTGGATCACCAGGTTGTAGGTAACTTTGGACGTGCGTCCGCCGCAGCCCTTCACCTGTGCCGTGAACGAAAACGATGACGCCTTCGTCGGCGTGCCCGACAAACTCACGTTTTGAGTGTTGCTCGAAGCGCTCCACACGACTCCATTCGGCAATGTGCCGGTCAGCGTCCACGCGTAAGGGGTGCAGCCGTTTCTTGCTGCGATCGTCGCCGAGTACGAAGTCCCCACCGTACCGTTTGGCAAGGTTAATGTTGAGATGGTTACGCCAGCCAGACACTGGACGGAATATAGAGCAGCACAGAAAAGTAAAGATAGGAATCGCATGAGTTACAGTCGAACCTCCTCGAATAAAATCGCGCGCCTCAATCGCGACGTTATCGACGGGGATCGATGGAACTCGTAATGGCAATTACATCCGGTTGTGATTCAAATCAAAAGGGCGGCTAACTTACTCGAAACGTGGGTTCCAAAACGGCAGGCGAAACAACTCGTTGGTTCATGACCAAATTATTATTTCGCCGAATCCCATTCGCGAACTCAACTCCGTACTGCATCCCGCCCTCGGAACACCCGCGTAATCATTGGCTGTTGTCCTTCTGAGCAAATTTTTAAGGCGTTCGCCCGATTGAAAGACTTTGCGCTTTCTTCTAAAAAAACTGAACCACAACGTCATTCACCACTGATTCTCGGGCTAGCAAGGCCGGCTAGGGATTCGATCATCCACTAACTTCTGGCCATTCTCATTTTCTCAATTCCAAGGGGGTAGTTCGCATGCGGCAGTACTCGGTCATCTGGTGTGTTCTTTTGACGCTTGTCATCGGAGTGGGCTGTTCAGGAGGACAAGTATCCGCCAACGAAAAATCATCTTCATCCGCGATTGACGTCATCGTTGCGCCGGCCAGCGCAACCTTGTCATCTTTGGAAACAGTTCAATTTACTGCCTTGGTTGAGAACACTCCTCATGTATCGGTGAATTGGGCAGCCTCTGGAGGAACGATCTCGAGCGCGGGACTGTACCAGGCACCCGAGGTCAGCAGTGACACGGCGGTTAGCGTCACGGCTACCAGCGTCAGCGATCCTACAAAATCGGAAGTTGCCTCCCTGACCATCACTCCGAAATCTTCGGACCCGACGCAAACTCCGGTTTCGAACCCCGCGGCAGGTAAGACGACGATCAAACAATCTTTCTTCGGCGCCGACTTCAATGGTTCCGAGGTCTGGCCTCCGACCGACGGACAACATCAGGTTGCTACTCTCGGAGCGCTCCGTCTCTGGGATGACGGCGTGAAGTGGGGACAGATCAATACCGCGTCGGGCGTCTACAACTGGTCGAAGCTCGATAACTGGATCGCGAAAGCCCAAGCACAGCACATCGACGTGCTCTACACATTCGGCGACACGCCCAAGTTCGCCGGGAGCATTCCGCCGAAGAGCCCCTGTAATTCTCCCGGCCCGTATAGTTGCTCGTCTCCGAAAGACGTACATGAAGACGGAACGGGCAGCGACTCCGATTTCTCCGCGTTCGTCACTGCGCTGGTCAATCGCTACAAGGGCCGGATCGCTTACTACGAATTGTGGAATGAAGCGGACTGCGACTGCTACTTTGCCGGCACGCAGGCGCAAATGGTTCGCATGGGCAAAGACGCCGCGGCCATCATTCGCTCCCACGATCAGGCCGCGAAAATTCTTAGCCCGTCCGCTCACGGCGGCACCATGGCCACCTGGTTCGATGGATACATCAAGGCCGGCGGCGCCAAGAATTTCGACATCGTCGATGTTCACATGCGCGGCGCGGGGTCATCGAATTCCTCTCCTGAAGCCTTTCTCACCGTTTACAACGACGTGATGAATCAGCTTTCGGCTAACAAGCTCACCGGCACTCCGCTGTGGGATGGCGAGCATGGCATCAAGAAGAGTCAACTCACCGACACCGACGAGCTGGCGGGTTTCACGGCGCGAGAAATTGTGCTTCGCGCTGGCGTCGGGATTCAGCGCCAGTACGTTTACACCTGGGACAACAACCAGCCTTACGGCCTGCAAGGCAACGATTCGGGTACTGCATGGAACACGGTTGCCGATTGGCTCATCGGCCACACCATCAGTCCTTGCGTCGCCAACGGCAAGGTCTACACCTGCAACGTCGACAACGGGCAGATCGTGTGGGACACCGCGCAATCTTGCCACAACAACTCCTGCACTACTTCGAAATACACTTATCCGTCGAGCTACTCGTGGCAAACGGATCTCAACGGCAAGAAGACGGCGCTCAGCGGCAAGACAGTTTCGATTGGATACAAGCCAATCTTCCTGACTTCACGCTAGGCCATCGTTCGTATTTGTGATGACGTCCCAGAAACGCGTCTGGAGTTACTTCCGGGCGCGTTTATTCTTGGACTTCGTCGAGCCCAATGGCGCGATCCGCCGGATCTTCCGGGTCAGGTTGTGGGCGGTGTTCACCAGACCGACGTGCGAGAACGCCTGCGGAAAATTCCCTAGCAGCCGCTTCGATACAGGATCGTATTCTTCCGAAAGCAAGCCTACATCGTTACGAATTTCGAGCAGCCGCTCGAACAGCCTCTCCGCTTCCTTCTGCCGTCCCTGCAGACTGTAATTGTCGGCGAGCCAGAATGAGCACGCCAGAAATTGTCCTTCTCCGTGCGGCAAGCCGTCGACCGCCGGATCGAGGGTGTAGCGTGCCACGAAGCCATCCTGCATCAGCTCTCTTTCGATGGCCTTAACCGTGCCGATCATTCGCGGATCATCAGCGGGCAGAAAACCAACCAGGGGGATCATCAGCAAACTCGCATCGAGATGGGTCGATCCGTAGTACTGCACAAACGAATTGATCTTCGTGTCGAACCCCTGGCGGCAGACTTGATCGTGGATCTCGTCGCGCAATTTCCGCCAGTGCATGACGTCGCCGTCGGAGAACCAGCCGCGTTCGATCGATCGAACTGCACGGTCCATCGCAACCCACGCCATCACCTTCGAGTGCGTAAAATTTCGGCGCGGCCCACGCATTTCCCAGATGCCCTCGTCGGCGTTCGTCCACGCCGTTTCAAGAAAACCCAGAATCGCCCTGCCGATGCCCTGCCCATTTTGCCGCGGGTTCGGCTCGAGCCCTGCCTCCCGCCCCTGGTACAACGTGTTGATCACTTCGCCGAAAATATCCAACTGGAACTGTTTGTAGGCGGCGTTCCCAGTGCGCACTGGACGGGACCCTTCATATCCGGGCAGCCACGGCAATTCAAGTTCAGTCAATCGCCGCTCGCCGCGCAATCCATACACAATATTCAAATCCGACGGGCTCCCGGCGACGGCCCGTAGAAGCCACTCCCGCCATTCCCGCGCCTCTTCGATAAAGCCGGCGCTGATCAAAGACTGCAAGGTGAGGCTTGCATCGCGCACCCAGCAGAGCCTGTAATCCCAGTTGCGGACGCCGCCGATCTTCTCAGGCAGAGACGTCGTCGGAGACGCAACAATTCCTCCGGTTGGCGTGAATGTAAGCGCCTTTAGCGTGATCAACGATCGCACTACCGCTTCACGCCACTTGCCGCGGTAGCTACAACGATCCGACCATTCCCACCACCAGTCGTCGGTCATCTGAATCTTTTTCTCGACATCCTTCGGCGCGGGCTCTCTCTTGTGCGACGAGAACCACGTCAAATCAAATGGAACCCGCTGCCCTTTCTTCACCGTGAAGTCGGCGAAGGTCTTGAATTCTTCTGATCGAAGCGGAACGTCTGTGCGAAAGCTGAGCGTGTCCGGACCCGCAACGGCGGTGAGACCGCGATTCGTTTTCCGCACCCAGGGAACGACCGAACCGTAGTCGAATCGGATGATCAACTCCAGCTTCATCGGGACTTCCCCACGCTTGCCCGTAACCACGCGCAAAAGCTCTGAGACCTGGTTCGTTGGCGGGGTCATGCAATCGGTCAGCACAACCGACCCGCTGTCGGTTTCAAATTCCGTTTCGAGGATCAGCGTACCTGGGCGGTAGCGGCGCCGGATCTTTCGTATGGGCTCCGCAGGAGTGATCGACCAATGCCCGTGATCGGCGGTGCCGACCAGTGCCGCGAAACATGCGCCGGAATCAAAGTGTGGAAAGCAGAGCCAGTCGATTGAGCCGTATTTCGATACCAGGGCCGCGGTGTGGCAATCGCCAATCATCGCGTAGTCTTCAATGGGCAAAGACAGAAATCACCTCGCTCTCCGCATGTCGACTTGCGGGGAATGAAGTTAGATGCGGAACGCTCAATCCCTGCTGCCGTAGATTGAAGTCCATGGCGCCAGCGTCTCGCCTTCGCAACCGCATCAATCCCCGGCGTCATGAAGGCGAAAGATAGCCCCGTCCCACCCTATTCCTCGGAAAACCTGTAGCTGGCGTGCGTGTCGTAGTCGATTCCGTGTTTCCTCTTCAATTCCTCGATGTAGCGCAGATCGCCTTTGGTATGAGGCCCCACTCCATCGTTGGTGTGAAGAATCATCTCTTCCAGACAGCTGCCGACACTCATGTGCTTACGCTTCGCGAGATCTTCCAGCAACCCTGCCAGACGCTTCTCCAGGCGCACAGGCAAGTCCACACGTTCGATCTTGATCGGCTCCCCAACATTGTAAATATGCTGGCCGAACGAAATGTAGTATCCGTGCAGGTCGCGCACCGAGTAGTCACGAATGCCATAGTCCCGATCGGCGATTGGTTCGGCGATCTCCACGCCCTGCGCCCGATGAAACTCGTACAGCTGATCCGCGTTGCCCACCAGAAAGGTTACAAAACATCCCTTCGGCTCCGGCGTTCCCTGGCGAAGAAACATCTGCACGCTTCCCAGGTTCATTCCAGCAAACCTTGGCGGTTCTCCCCAGAGAAATCCGGTCGTGAACCCCAGCCGCTTCGAGTAGAACTCGACGGCCTCCGATATGTCGGTGACAGCCAGCCCAGCATGAATCTGATCGCAGTCCACTTTCGGCGGAGACACAGTTCCCATCGCAACCTCCCTGGCAACGAGCAGCCATTCTAAACACGCTGAAGGACTTATCCCAACCACAAGATTTCCGCAACGTTGACGCGCAGTCCATCATCTATTAGAAGTGCAACTTGCCAGTTTACCTTGCAAGTTTGCCTGTTAAGCATCTATCGTCAAAACTTATGGCGCGCAAACCTCTGGAATCTTCGGTCATCGACTTCACCCAGGCGCTCGGACAACTGGTTCGCAGAGTTCGCCGGGCGGCCGCCTCTCACGACCTTTCGCTAACTGAGTTGTCCGTGATGGCGCGCCTCGATCGTCACGGCCCCGCGACTACGGCCGATTTGGCGCGTTCGGAAAATATGAAGCCCCAATCCATGGGTACCACGCTCGCTGCGCTCGAGGCGGCGGGTATGGTGGAACGCAAGCCTCATCCCACCGACGGACGCCAGATGAATATTCAACTCACGGCCAAGGGATTGTCCGTGAGAAATAGCGCCAAAGACGCGAAGAGAACGTGGCTTGTGCAGGAGATCTCCCAACTCGACGACGATGACCGCGAAACGCTGCTCAAGGCGGGCGAGATCATGAAGCGGCTGGCACACGACAGCGCAGGAGTGAAGTGAACCGTAACGGCACAGCAACACAACTCGCGCCACTACCGTCGGCCACGGCCGCTGCGCCGCCGACGTCTTTCCTGGGCTCGATCTCGCATGCCTGGCGCGCGCTGCGTCACCGCAACTTCAAGCTTTTCTTCGTCGGTCAAGGCATCTCGGTTATCGGCACGTGGATGACGCGCCTCGCGACCACATGGCTCGTCTATCGCCTCACCCATTCCGCACTGTTGTTGGGTGTCGTGAGTTTCGCAGGCCAGATCGTTGCCTTCCTGATCGGCCCGTTGGCTGGCGTCTGGGTCGAGCGTCTTGATCGGCGCAAGCTCCTTCTGTGGACGCAGGCAGCGGCCGCCGTCCAATCTTTGGCGCTCGCCGCGCTCACTCTCACACACCGCATCAACCTGACCGAGGTCATCGCTCTTACCGCTCTGCAGGGATTGATCAACGCCTTCGATATGCCCGCGCGCCAATCCTTCCTTGTGCAGATGGTCGACAGCCGTGAGGACTTGCCCAACGCCATCGCGATCAACTCTTCGCTAGCCAACGGAGCGCGCCTCATCGGACCGGCGATCGCGGGCTTGCTCATCGCGGCAGTCGGCGAGGGCATGTGCTTCCTGGTCGATGGCCTCAGCTACTTCGCCGTCATTGCCTCCTTATTAATGATGCGGATTCGTCCTTTAGACGCGCGCCGCACCACTGCGACGATGCTCGAACAAATGCGCGAAGGCTGGGACTACGTCAGTTCTTTCCGCCCCATCCGCACGATCCTTCTTCTATTCGCGCTGATCAGCCTGATGGGTTATCCGTACGCGGTGCTGTTGCCGATCTTCGCCAGCCAGGTTTTACACGGCGGAGCGCAAACACTGGGATGGCTCACGGGAGCATCCGGCATCGGCGCGCTGACGTCCGCGCTTTCTCTGGCGATTCGCAAGTCCGTCCGCGGACTTACGCGCATGATCCAGATTGCATCGTTCATGCTGGGTATAACATTGATCCTGTTCGGCCTCTCGCACACCTTGTGGCTGTCGCTCGTGCTGATGGTGTTTGTCGGATTTGGTTTGATCCAGAACGCATCGGTAAGCAACACGATCATTCAGTCGCTTGTGCCGGAAGATAAGCGAGCCCGGGTGATGGGCTTTTACACGATGGCGTTCTTCGGATCGGCGCCGTTCGGCAGCCTGATGGCCGGCACGCTGGCAGAGCATTTTGGTGCTCCGCGCACAGTGATGCTCACTGGCGCTCTCTGCATTGCGGGAGCAATCTGGTTCACCCTCGAAATGCCGAAAGTGAGAGCCGTCATGCGTCCGATCTACCGGCAGATGGGCGTTCTCCCGGCCCGCGACATCGACCTGATTTCGCACGAACCAGACCCAGCAGTCCGCCCGGTCTAAGGAAGCGATGCCGATTACCAAGCTCGATCCCATTACGGCCCTCGTAGTCATCGACCTCCAGCGAGGAATAGTCAGCCTACCAACCGTTCACCCGGTGAACGAAGTGATCGCGAATGCAGCCAAACTCGCGCAAGGTTTTCGCGAGCGCAGCCTGCCCGTCGTTCTCGTCAACGTAAACGGCGCGGCTCCGGGACGCACCGACGCTCCCCGTCGCCACTTGTCATTCCCGCCAGCCTGGATCGAACTCGTTCCCGAACTGCAGCAGCAACCAGGTGACTACCTCCTTAGCAAACAGCGGTTCGGAGCCTTTCTGGGCACGGATCTCGATCAATACCTCCGCAACAGCGGCGCGACCCAGATCGTTCTGGCGGGAATCGCGACCAGCATTGGCGTCGAATCCACCGCTCGTTGCGCCTACGATCTTGGATACAACGTGACTCTCGCCGTCGACGCGATGACCGACCGTGATCCCGACGCGCATCGCAACAGCGTCGAGACAATCTTCCCGCGCATCGGTGAATCCGGCTCTACCGCGGACATCCTCCGCCTCTTGCCGTCGAAAAACTGAAACAAGCCCTTCCCCCAAAGGGAATTCGTCACCCGGCTGCTATCGATTTCCAAAAGTGCGCGTCCACCCTCTGACTCTGCGAACCATGGAGACTCGATGGCCTTTGCCCGCTCGTCACTCGGTCCACTACTTCTTTCACTCACGATTGCGTCATTTTTTTCCGTACCCGCCCAATCCCAGGCATCGCAGCCCGTCGCCGTCCCACCCGACTCGCCGCACTGGGACCTGCAGGAGGAGGCAAAGCCAACTGAGTATCAAGGCCGCAAATGCCTCCTTCTTAACGGCGGCGCGGCCCTGTTGAAAGACTTCGAGATGCGCGACGGCGTCATTGACGTAGATGTGTCTACGCCCGCAACCCGCGGCTTCTTCGGAATCCAGTTTCGTATGATCAATGACGGCACCGACTCCGAGTGGGTCTATCTCCGCCAGCACAAGTCCGGATTGCCCGACGCCATTCAGTACACCCCAGTGCTCCATACCGGCGCGAACTGGCAACTCTTCAATGGCCCGGGCTTCACGGGGGCCGTCGACATTCCGAAAGATGTCTGGTTCCATCTGCGCCTCGAAGTTTCCGGGGCTCAGGCCAAGCTGTTCGTCAAAGATATAGACAAGCCCGCGCTCGTGATGAACGACCTGAAGAGCGGCATACAGAAAGGACAAATCGCTCTTTATGTCCTGACGGGCGCGACCTATTTCTCCAACTTTGAAGTTCGCACCACGCCCGACCTTCCCTGGGAGAGACATCTTCCGGCGATGCCGTCAGGCACCCTCACGAAGTGGAGCCTCTCGCCCGCCTATGATGCCCTGCAGAGAAATCCCGAGCGCCCGCTCTCACCTGCGGACAGTACCGCAATCCATTGGCAGGATGTCGAAGCCGAGCCTCCCGGACTCGTCGTGCTCTATCGTTATCTCGAAGCTCCGCACCCGAAAGTGACCTTCGCCGGAGATTTCTCTAAACGTCTCGAGCCGCAGCCTGGATCGAAACTGGTCTATGCGCGCACCATCATCGATTCCGACCGTGATCAAGTCCGAAAACTCGCTCTTGGCTACAGCGATGAAGTCAGCGTCTTTCTCAATGGTGCGATTCTCTATCGCGGACGCAGTGCCCAGAACTTTCGCGATCCCGGATTCCTCGGCATTGTGAATCCCGAAAATGACGCGGTCTACCTTCCATTGAAGAAAGGCCGCAATGAACTCATACTTGCGGTCACCGAACTCGGCGGCGGCTGGGGATTCATCTGCCGCCTCGAAGAGGCCGGAAAATAGTCGGAAGGGCGCGCTGTCACCAAGAGCCTTGCGCAAAGAACACGAAGTATCCCGAACGTGTTGATCTGGGGGTTTTGTGTTACTTCGTGAACCCTCGTGGCCTTCGTGGTTAAGGAATTTGCCGCGCTTGAGAATCGTGCAGAAGGGAAATCCAGAATGATCACCAGACGTAAAGCAGTTCGCTGGATCGCATCCGCTTCAGCCGCAGCAACGCACCCCGCCTTGATCTTCTCCACCGCACGCGCCTTCGTCGCCGAATCCAGCGAGGATCATCCACCCCTCGCACCAGGATCTCCGATGTCGCCCGAGCGCCTCGCGCTCATCGAGACATTCCGGAAACAATCCGAGGGCCTCGACAAGAAATTCGAAGCGCGCACGCAGAAAGCTGACTGGACCATGCCCTATCGCCTCTTCCGTCCTCAAGTAAAAGGAAAACTGCCGCTGCTGGTCTACCTTCACGGCAGCGGAGGACAGGGCACTGACAACCTGAAGCAACTGGCGCTGGGAAACATTTTCGGCACGCGCGTGTGGTTGCTCCCCGAAAATCAGAAAGCGTTCCCCTGTTACGTCCTCGCCCCGCAAAGCGATCGGGGATGGGTCCGCTACGATCCCGCCAAGCTCGAAAAGGGCGAATTCGAAATGGTCCCCGGCGAAGGCCAGGGCGTTGGCATGGTTTTGAAAACCATCGACGCACTCATCCGCGAGTTCCCCATCGATGAGCGCCGCATCTATGCCATGGGACAGTCCATGGGTGGCGCAGGCACGTGGAACCTGATCGCCAGCCGTCCAAAGTTTTTCGCGGCGGCAGTTACGTGTTGCGGAAGCATCTCGAAAGACGACGGCACCGCCTCGATCCAGACGCCTCTCTGGAATTTTCACGGGGACGCCGATGGCACGGTTCCCATCTCCCTGTCGCGCGATCGCGTCGCTGCCAGGCGAAAGGCCGGAGGTCATCCTCTCTCCACCGAGTATGCCGGCGTCGATCACAATGTATGGGAATGGGCCTTTACCGAGCCGGCACTCGTGAAGTGGGTGTTTGCTCAGCGCCGCACCTGCTTGTGTTGACGAACACATGCCGTGTCTGTGCTAGCATCCTCTGCCATGTTCAGAACACGACCGACCAAAACACCGACGCCCAAGACACAACCGGGATCTGCGCGACAGACGCTGTGGGCCTGCGCGCTCGCGGTTACAATCCTTTCTATGTTGCTCTCCGCGTCAGCCGCCGACCTGCCCAGCAAGAAATATCTCAACCTGGCCACCATCAAAATCATGATTGCGGCCGCCGAGGCTGAAGCACAACGTCAGCACGTGGAAGTGACGCTTGTCATCGTCGACGAGAGCGGCAATCTGCTCTTCCTTCAGAAGGCCGACGCCGCGCCGCTGAACACGCTGCAGTGGGCGCAGAAGAAGGCCCGCCACGCCGCGTTTTACAAGAGTCCTTCCAAGGATGCGGCCGACTATGTCAAGAAAGGCAATGTCGAAGCGATGGCCTATCCCGACTACTTTCCGGGTCAAGGGGGGCTTCCGATCTTGGTCGATGGCCAGATCCTCGGAGGGATCGCCGCGAGCGGCGCGAAGTCCGAGATCGATGAAATGATTGCGCAGGCCGGCATCAACGCTCTCACCAAGAAGTAGCAAGGCCGCGCCCTGGAGATCGTCCCGTGAAAAAGTTGATCTTCCTGCTTCTCATCGTCCCGATCGCATGGGCGCAGGATGCTGCCAAGAAGCCTGAGTCCGGCGAACATCACGAGTTCGTCATCGCCAACTTCCGCACCGAAAGCGGCGTGACCCTGCCGGTTGCCCGCGTCGAGTATGGAACATACGGCCATCTCAACGCCGCCCGCGACAACGTCGTCCTTCTGCCTTCTCACTACATGGCCGACTATCACGGATACGAGTGGCTCATCGGTGCCGGACACGCGCTCGATACCTCTCAACTCTTTCTGGTCGCTACCGAACTATTTGGGAACGGACACTCGTCCTCGCCCAGCAACACGCCCGAACCCTTTCACGGACCGCGCTTCCCGGTGACGACGATTCGCGACAACGTCGAAGCTGTCCACCGCCTGCTCACCGAGGAACTCAAGATCACCCACGTTCGCGCGATCATCGGCTTTTCCATGGGATGTCAGCAGGCATTTCAGTGGGCGGTGAGCTATCCGACGTTCGCGGACCGCATCGTCGGCACAGCCGGCACGGCGAAAACGTATGGCCATGGCGTAGTTCGGCTTGAGGGTCAGATCGCAGCGCTCACTGCCGACGCCGCTTTCAAAGACGGTGACTACACCACCCAGCCCACGAAAGGTGTGGAAGCTTTCTCGACCGTGTGGACGGCCTGGCTGTTCTCGCAGGAGTGGTGGCGTAAAGAATTGTGGAGGGAAGGCGCAAAGCCGGGCACGACGTTCGAAAGCGTCCTGCATGAATTCCGTACAAACTTTATTCCGGGCGCCGACGCGAACGACCTCATCCTGCAGGCACGCACCTGGGAGCATCACGACGTCGGAACAACTCCCGGTTTCAATGGAGACACCGAGCGCGCGCTCCGCTCCATCAAGGTTCCATTTCTCTACATGCCGTCGGAAACCGATCTGTATTTTCCGGTCGGCGACGCCCGCTACGAGGCGACATTCATCCCGCAAGTTTCGCTGGTCCCGATCCCCTCGCTCTGGGGACACACCGCCGGAGCCGGCGGCAGCCCCGCCGACGAAAAATTCCTCAATGAAAAGATCGGACAATTTCTAGCCGGCCGGATGCCCGCACAGCAAATCGCAAAATAGCAACGAGCGAATTCGATCAGTCCCCTGTTATCCAAGTGAGCGAACGGGCCGACCTTATATCCTGGACCATCGCCACCCTGCCATCCATATTTCGCCTCTGTCATCCTGAGCAACGCGAAGGACCCGACGACAGCCGCCCGAACCACAAGCGCTTCCCGGAATTCTCCCGGCGACGCCACCTTCTCTCTACTCGTCACCCACAAAAGCAAAATGAGCCGCCCCCCGATGGATAGCGGCTCACCCTGCACTGTCGCAATCGCGCGAATCCTCACCGTATACAACTCATCCGCGCATCACGACTCGCCATCAACTTCAGATGGCGTCAAAACATCTGGCCGGTAAACGACTCGCACTGAACGTTGGGATGCCAGTTCACAAACGCGCCGTTCGGATTGTCCTTCCACGCCCAGACATGCAGCGTGTAGAACGCGGGCAGTTCGAAGCGGTTGGGCGTCTCGAACAGATGGAACAGCTGTCCCATCAGCTCAGGCGGCGACGAATTCTTCTTGTTCCACGCATCCGCAAACACCAAAAAGTCCGCACCGATCAGCCGCAGCCCATTTTCGGTCGGCTCGTAGATCACGATCGTTGGCCGCGTCGGATCGATCACGCCCTTGTTCAGCAGGTCTCCATTGATGAAATGCAAACCCATGGCTCCCGAGTCCGGACCGCTGACGCAGCCGAATGAGAGCGCATAACCTTCCGCTTCGGCTACCCGCACATCCTTGAACCTCTCGGTCGATTCCCGGACAATCCTTATCAGCGCACCCGCCTTACGTTTCTGTTCAGGACTCTGATGTTTTGCCATATCATGCGCCTGCGCGTCTGCCGCAACCGCTCGCGAGTAACAAACGTTCATCAAAACGAGAGCGATCATCGAATATCTCGTCGCAATTCGTCCGAATGTAGTCATAGAAGCCTCCTGTCGATTTTTCGGCTGGCTGCCTGGGAATTGATGGCCTTGGGATATTGGCTGCCCGCTCCGAAGCGGTAGGTCCGCCTCGCAATTGGAAGGTAGCAATCGGTGGAAATATAAATAACGAAGGAACGCCGAAGAAAAGCCAAACTATCGGAGAGGTGTAACCAACACGATCAAGACGGTGTGCCGGACGATATCATCCCAAGCGCGAACCGGTCAGGGCGCCAGAACGCTGTTTCTGGATCTAACCTCAGCTCTCTCACCAGTTTCACTCAATGCGGCTTGGGCGCCGATCGAGTGCGTTTTTGCCACTCCGCACTCCGAAACACGTGCGGACCAACTTCAATCAGGCGCGGCAGCATCTCGAACACCGATATCGGAGTCCACCTCCCGCCGTCGCGCGTACGGAAACCGCGCCGGTTGATCTCCTCCGCGATGCGCGCATAAGAGCCTTCCTCGACCATCAGTTCCATCATCTGGAACAGCAACTCTTTCTCCCACGCATTCTCTTCGAGGCGCGCGGTCTCCGGCTCAACCTTTAGCCCGAATGGAACATCGCCCGGAATCTGCGCCTCCGTGGCTTCGACGTCGCGTTCCCACTCGACGGCCACCAGCTTCCATCCCTTTTCCAACCGTGCCTTCATTTCTTCCGCTGCCAAAGGACCAGTAACCGCCTGTCGTAGCCGCTCTTTCTTCATATCGACACGTCTCCCTGACGATCTTCCCCACATCGAAAGCACCTCACGTTCCGCTCACCGCATAGCGAAAGTGCCGTTCCTGCAATGCCGAACGCCCGTTGGACGTTTCCGAACCGTCCGTCCGTGGACTCAACTGTCCACTATCAGACAGGAGCAGATCGGAAATCGCGGCCCGCCGCGACTGATCAAAACATTCGAGAAGTGTTTCTAAGGATGGGGGCACTACCCAGCGGCTGGGTCAGTAGTAATCACCTCGTAACAAAAGTGCTTCAGCGAGACACCACGGAAAATGTGTAAAACACGGGCCCAGAAGCCGAGGGGGTCTCCGCCCCGGGCCCGTTCGCGACTGCTACTTCGTCACGAAAAATTGTGGGTTGCTGTTGAGAGTTCCGGATGGAATGACAACCGAAACCGTACCAGTAGCCGAGCCCGCAGGAACCGTTGCTCGGATAAAGGTAGTTTTCTCTACCGTAAATTCCGCTGGGACGCCGTCGAAGTGGCGAGCACTGTTTCTTGCTCGGCATGAAAACCTCCTGAGGCGTCCCAGAATTGCTATCTCGATAAATTCACTTGAAACACGAGAGTGACCTTCAGAAGGGTCCGGAGCAAATTCTCACTGGGGGAGCATCAATCTACTTCAAGCAAATCCGGCTGTCAATAGAGAAAGGTAAGTCAATTATCTATTTGAGTGAGCTATCGGCTTGAGTGAACTTTCGGCAGGTTACAACGCAAAGGCGGCGAAGACAGCCGCGGCACTTCTGGCGGTATTTCGCTGCGGTGGAAATCCGCCGGTGATACTACTACTACCGCGCCTCGTTGAGCTTAAAGCGCAGATCGTCGCGGGTCGCTTTGATCAGCGCGAGAGCACGTTGACTGTTGCCAACCAGCTTTCCCAAAGTCTTGCACAGACGCTCAAACTCAGCGCGCGAGCCCAGTTCAAAAAATACGTCGTTAATTTGCTGCAACTCGGGAAACAGCGACTGGAGCGCTTTCGCCCCCTTCGGGGAAAGGCACAAAAGAGAGAGCCGTCGAT
This sequence comes from uncultured Acidobacteriota bacterium, assembly GCA_963820895.1. GTDB lineage: Bacteria > Acidobacteriota > Terriglobia > Terriglobales > Acidobacteriaceae > Sulfotelmatobacter. The sequence continues at coordinate 1,201,596 of CAWGBW010000002.1, read as the reverse complement.
CCTGGAGGTCGGAGTGTCGTTCCATGAGGCCCTTCTTCAACAGCTTTCCCGACTCCATGGTCACGAAGGGGCCCGACACGTGCAGGTGTTCGCCAACGCGGCCAACGCTCACCCCAATTACTCCCTGGAGTTCGGCCACGGCCATCATGATGGTGTATTGGGGCGCGGTGAGTCCCAACCTTTCCCCCAGATAGCGTTTCATCGTTTCCATCCGCGCGGAAACGGTGAAAAAGTCATACAAGAGTTTGCGTAAGGAATGCTCCGACTTCCCTGATACAAGAATCGGACTGGTCGCGGTGCGTGGAAACTTGAAATCTAGCTTTTGTCTGGGCATTGATCGAAAGTGCTTCCCGATTCTGCAACGTACTACGTTCGAGTATAGGCCACGTTTGAGCAGCGGGATGCCGCACTGTGCATGTCATTCTGCGTTCTGGCGGTTTACTTTCTTCGCCCGTGCTCGCCGCTGACGTTACTGCTGTAGCAGGATCGACACCGTTCCGGCTGTCACGTTGGTCACCGCGATATCGAGTTTCCCGTCACCATTGAAATCCGCCGCCGCAATCTGGTACGCGCTGCCTCCTGCGGCATAAGGAGAGCCCGAAGCCTCTGTGAACGTGCCATCGCCGTTCCCCAGCAGAAGCGTGATGGTGCCGTCCAGGAAGTTTGCGACTGCCAAGTCCATCTTCCCATCGCTATTGAAATCCCCGGTGGCAATCGCGTCTGGTTTATTTCCTACCGGCATCGTCGTTGGAAGTGCAAACGTTGCATCGCCGTTGCCCAGCATGATCATCACCGAGTTGCCATCGAAATCGGTCAGAGCCAGGTCAAGTTTGCCATCGCCATTGAAGTCGCCTGTCACGATCGCGGAAAGGTTTTGCCCCAGAGAGACCGGCGATCCACTCGGCTGCGTGAATGTTCCATCCCCATTTCCCAGCGACACAGCGAATCCCGAACCCGGGTACGTCGTCGTTCCACCTCCCGCCACAATCGTGTCCAGCTTTCCATCTGCATTGAAGTCCCCCAGAGCCACACCCGCAGGAAATCCTTGAACATAGAGGTCGCCCGCCGCATTGAACGCCCCATGCCCGAATCCGAGAACAACAGGCGACGATCCGGAAATTTCGTTGGTCATCGCAAGGTCAAGGTTCCCATCGGCATTAAAATCCGCTGCTTTGATGTCGGACGTCGGCACCCCAAGCGCGTTCGTAATCTCTGCCGACGAAAAGCTGAAGGTTCCATTCCCATTGCCCAACAGGATCACGGCGGCGTCATTGTTGATCAACCCGACCGCCAAGCCCACATGGCCACTGTGAGTGAAATCGCCCGCAGCAATAGGTCCGGTATAAGGTGACGCGAAGTCATCGTAGGGCGGGCTCGGCACCAGCATCGGAGAGCCTGTCGCCGGCCCAAATGTGCCGTCCCCGTTTCCCGTAAACACGTGCAGCTTCGTTACCGCCGTGATGGCAAGGTCCGGCCTTCCGTCTTCATTGACGTCAGCGGCCACCACTGCCAGTGCCCCATAGATCTGCAGCGTCGAATTTGGAGCATTCACGAAATTGACCGTCGCCTGCGACGCTTGCACCGGGAAGTACACAACATTGGACCGTCCGCCGCCCGGTGCCGGATTAGTGACCGTCACCGAGCCTGTGCCCGCACTTGCCACATTCGTTGCAGGGACGATCGCACTTAGGTGTTCACTGTCCACAAACGTTGTCGCCAGCGGCGCATTGTTGAAATCGATCGTCGCGCCAGAAGCGAATCCTGTGCCGCTCACATGCAGCGTGAAAGATGCGCTGCCGGGCAAAATGGCCGTCGGCACAAGGGGCTGGTTCAACCAGGGAACCGCATTCGCCGTCGTTGCGCTCGAATCGATTTGAATGCTCATGAAGCCGTTGTCCACGCTCACGCCGGCCGCGTCCGTTACGAGCGCCTCAAAGACCCACGTGCCGCCGCCCGTTGGGGTCCCGCTGACTGTCCCTGTATTGACATCAAAGGTCAGTCCGTCCGGCACAGATCCGCCCACCCTCCATCCGGTTAGGATCGGCCCGTTATACACGCTCCATAGAAACGGAGCGGTGCCCCCGGTGACGGCGATGATTTGGCTGTACGCTTGGCCCACTAAGCCGTTGGGAAGCTTCTGAGCTGGGATCAGCGGGTACGGGTTCACCGTGATCTGCACCGAAGCGTTCTTGGTCTGGTCCGCTGCGGCCGAGGCCGTCACGGTGACCTGAGTTGCGCTGGTGAGAGTGGTTGCCGGGGAATTGTAAGTGACGGATGGTCCGGTCAAGTTGCTGAGAGAGCCCGGTCCAGTCAGGCTCCATGAGATTCCTTTCGATGCCTTGTCGTTCATCACGGACGCGGTGAGCGCGACCGTGCTGCCCTGATCAATGGCTTGCGCTGCGGAAGGGGAAACGGTCACCGAAATTGGCGCCGATGAACTGGAACATCCGCTCATGATGACCATCATCACTGCGGCGCACAACGCCAAGACGCAAGGGCACACTCGAGACACGTCTACCCTCCAAACTTTCTGGCAGAAGCATCTTACTCGGATTGTCCGAAGTTGTTGCAATACCGCTCATATGGCTTACCGAAATTCACTGAAGCTTTTCTGTCCGCCGCGACTCTCATATTCGCAGTTGAAGGAGAAGAGCCGCAGGCGCAAAACCTTAGTGATACTTCGTGTCCTTTGTGGTTAATGCTGTTGGACGCTCCCGAACCGACATACCTAATGAAATCAAGACCGCCGAATTATGCGATCCTCAACCGATATGGAAACCGCAGCAGACGTTCAAATCAGGCTCGCGCAGCCGCTGGATTGCGACCAACTGGCGCAAATGCACGCGGCACTGTGGCCCCAAGCTTCCGCTGAAGAACATGCCCGGGAAATCACGGCGATTCTGGAAGGGAGCTTTCCTCTGACGATGCCTCTCATCATCCTGGTCGCCCAGGCAAGCGATCAAAAGTTGGTTGGTTTTCTGGAAGTCGACTTGCGCTCACACGCTGACGGCTGTAACCCGGCGCGATCAGTGGGCTACGTCGAGGGTTGGTACATCGCTGAAGACCAGCGAAATCGCGGAGTAGGCAGGAAACTTCTGAAGGCGGCCGAAGACTGGGCACGCAGCCAGGGATGTCTCGAGATGGCGTCGGATACATGGATCGACAACGAGGTATCCCAACGCGCTCACGAAGCTTTGGGATACGAGGTCGTCGATCGCTGTGTGCACTACCGCAAGACGCTCTGATCTGCGGCACGGAATCCAAACGTGGAAGCACGTACACTATCGCCATTGTTCTTCACTGCGCTAACTGACGAGAAGCGGGAGTCAGCGCCGGAACGGGTCGACAAGGGCAATCCACTTTCTACAGTTACATAAATCGTCCGCGTGGTGTACAAATCCACAGACAGGCTTCTGACCTGGAAAGTCCTGGAGGGAGGTGTCTGTGAGTCTCAGCAAACGTTGTGTGGCCGAATTTTTAGGAACGTTCTGGCTGGTTTTCGGCGGTTGCGGAAGCGCAGTCTTAGCGGCGGCATTTCCGAACCTGGGTATCGGCTTCGCCGGTGTCGCTCTGGCCTTCGGGCTGACGTTGCTCACGATGGCTTTTACCATCGGCCCGATTTCGGGATGTCATATCAACCCCGCGGTATCAATTGGGCTTGTAGTTGGAAAGCGCTTCCCGGTTTCCGAACTGCTGCCATATATTGTGGCGCAGGTTTTGGGCGCAATGGTTGGTTCTGCCACCTTATATGTCATTGCCAATGGCAAAGAAGGATTCGGCTTGGCTGGAGGATTTGCGTCGAATGGATACGGCATCCACTCTCCCGGTGGATACTCATTGCTGGCGTGCTTCGTGGCTGAGGTTGTGCTAACCCTGTTTTTCCTGCTGGTGATTTTCGGTTCTACGGACGACCGCGCTCCGAAGGGATTCGCTCCCATCGCCATCGGGTTGTGCCTCACCCTGATCCACCTGATTTCTATTCCTGTCACGAATACTTCCGTCAACCCAGCGCGGAGCACAGGGCCCGCAATTTTCGTGGGCGGGTGGGCTCTCGCCCAGTTGTGGCTGTTCTGGGTAGCGCCGATCATTGGCGCCGCATTGGCGGGCCTCATTTACTCCCAGCTCTTCGCGGAGGGTCAGCAAAAGACAGTTCGCGCCGCTGAGAGGTCTGACCGAAAATAACTCGCCGCATGTGTGGTCTTTTTCACCAAGGCAGCGTCCGGCGGTTCTCGTTCGCCGGACAGGCGGTACTCTCGTTTGCCAAGAAGGGTCTACGCCCGTACTTGAGCGAATGACCCGTCCGGCTGCGACTGGATCTACAGACAAACTGAGTCGATGGGCACACCGACCATTACGTTTCCGAAGCTTCTCGACAAACTTCAACGGAACTATGGCAGCCCTGCACCGCCCCACTTGTCCGATCCACTCGAGCTTGTCATCTGGGAAAATATCGCATACCTGGCGAACGACGAGCGCCGTGCCGAGGCGTTCGCCAGCCTCAAACGAAGCATTGGGACGCGGCCCGAGCAGATTCTCGCTGCCAAGGGCAGCGCGCTCTCTGCAATCGCCAAAGCCGGAATACTCCCCGATCTGAGTTCGGAAAAACTTCTCACCATTGCCAGAATTGCCTACGAGCAGTTCGGCAGCGACCTGCAATCGGTTCTCAAGAAGCCTCTGCCCCAGGCGAAGAAAGCATTGAAGAAATTTCCTGGCATCGGAGATCCGGGTGCAGAGAAGATACTCTTGTTTACCCGCTCCTATCCGTTGATGGCACTCGATTCGAACGGGTTGCGAGTGTTGTGCCGAGTGGGTTTTGCCAAGGAGCAATCAAACTATTCCGTGACCTATCGCGCGATTCAGGACGCCATACGTCAGCAACTCCCCAAGGATTACGATTCTCTGATCCGAGCACACCAGGTGCTGCGCCAGCACGGTCAGACCATATGCAAACGGTCCAAACCGCGCTGCGTCGAATGTCCTCTCAGGGACAGTTGCAACTACGGTCGGAAGGCGTGACCTCCGGGGTGGCGTTCGGCAGCGCGCGAATCGCAGAATGCTGTTCAGCCTTGCCCGGCTTGCCAGTTGGTGAGCGAACTTTCCAGCCGTTTATGCGCAAAGAGGGGAGGTCTCACGGGGTACGCGCCGCCAAAATCATCTTTACAATTTCTCCCATCTTGGCGGTGGGGATGATTGTGTGCTCAGCAGCGGCGATGACTGTGGCCGCCTCCTTGTTAGACGGTTCGTTATCCACCTGGTTCACTATCACTAACTTCAGCGACGGGATCACCATCGCGATATGCACCCCGGCTCCGCTCGCCATGAAGGTTCCGGCTGGAAGGCCGGGTCCGTAGAGACTCGCACCGTGATATTCGAGCCACCACAGGTTTTCATAGCCACCCGCGTCCGCACTGTGCCACTGGATCATTTCATCCGCATGTAAATTCTTTTCCACCCATGCTTCAGGGACGATCTGCTTGTTTCCCCAGCGGCCTTTGCGCAAGTAGAGCAACCCGAAACGCGCTAAGTCGCGAGCTGTAATTTCAAAATGGTAGGCCCGGTGCCTCGAAATCGGACCGCCCATGTAATACACGTCTTCGGGCTTGAAATCCTGCATGCCAATAGGAATCGCAATGCGCCGGTAGAAAGCCTCACCGATTGAAAGTCCGGTTTTCTTTTCCAGAATCGTGCCGAGTGTGTTGAAGTCCCAGTTGTTGTAGTACCAGAACGTTCCCCGTGGATGGCTACCGCGCGCCGGGCGAATGTTGATCATGTACTGCGACTCGAAATCGACAGGATGGTAAACGCCGGAACGCGCTCGCAACAGGTCTACGATCCTTGCTTGCTTTTCTTCCTGGCTGAGCGATGGCGCATTGTCATCGATGCCGACCTCGTCTAGTGTGTCGTTGATATTGATCACGCCGTCCGAAGAATAAATTCCGTAGAGCGCGCTAATCAGGCTCTTGCGAATGGAGTAGGAACTGATCTTCCGGTCGACGCTTCCCATTTCGTCAACCACCGCTCCGTCCTGCACGACCATGAGAGCGGATGAGCCGGACGCTTTCGCGAGGTCAAATGCCGCCTTCAATTTCTCGGGAGACCAGCCGTGCTTGCCGGGACTCTTCATGACCTTCCAGTTGCGGTTCGGCACGTCAGCCGCCTGTGAGCAACCAATAAGCAGAGCGACGACGAAGATCAACCTTCGATTCCACTTAACCATTGGCTCCCCCGGTTGCACGAACTTACGTTCAGTCGTCAGCGATTGTAGACGACACATTGTGATCAGATGGGGTGGAGACTACTACACTCGACGACCGGCTTGCGCATTTTGATAACATTGCGGTAATCGCGATTCGTGGAGGTCCAGATGTCTCATTTCACGCGACGTGAATTCCTGAAAACGGGGCTTGCAGCGGGGACGTTTGCGGTTGCCGGAAGTATCCCGCTGATCGCACAACGCCGAACCGCCACCGACCTTGTGACGTTGGGTAGATCTGGCGTCAAGGTGACTCGCTTGGCATTTGGCACCGGGAGTTTCAGCGGCCAGGTGCAGCGCGATCTCGGGCAGGATGGCTTCACGCGGCTGGTCCGCTACGCCTACGATCACGGCATCCGGTTCTTTGAAACGGCCGAGTCTTATGGCGAAATGCACAAGATGCTAGGTGTCGCCCTGAAGGGTATCCCGCGCGACAGCTATCAAATCATGACGAAGGTGACCACGCGCCAGGGCACGAACGCGCAACAGAAATTCGATGAGTTGCGCAAGCTGGCGAACACCGACTACTTCGACATCATGCTGCTGCACTGGCAGCACACGCAGAGTTGGCCCACCGACTCGAGCCGCTGGCAGGATGCGATTCTTGAAGCCGAGTCGAAAAAGATTGTTGTCAGCCACGGCGCATCCGTTCACGGACTGCCCGCGCTGCGTCGGGTCGCGGGAAACAAATGGCTCGAAGTTGCCATGATTCGCATGAATCACAAAGGTAAGAGTATGGATGCGGAATCCCCCGACATGTCGGAGACGGGAAATGTCCCCGAAGTGGTGGCGCATGTGAAGGAAGTTCGCAAGGAAGGAATGGGCGTGATCAGCATGAAGCTGGCGGGCGAGGGCACCTTCAACCGCGAAGACCGGCAAAAAGCGATGAAGTTCGCATTCGTCAATGCCGGCGTCGATTGCGTAACAGTAGGGTACAAGAATTCGGCCGAGATCGACGAGGCCATCGAAAACCTGAATTTGGCTTTGGCATAGACCGTCAACCTAGTTTCGGTGGTGTCCTATGCAGCGCAAGTCAGCGAGTGCGGGAAGACTATAATTTCTCCAATCCCCAGGATGTACAGGTCTGGAGGGCAAATGGCTTTTCGATCTTCCTGCTTTCTGCTCCTTTCCTTTTCCTTGCTGGCGTCTGCCAAGGATAAGACCAAAGACAAAGGCGCCTTACCCGATTTCGTCTTGCAAGCGCATACCGTCCGGGTCGTGCTCAGCCCCGAGGCCAGCGACCCATTGGAAGATCCGATGGCGAACACAAGAGCGCGAGAGGTCGTCCAGCTCGCATTGCAATCCTGGGGGAGATTCTCAGTCGTAGTTGAGGGTGACTCTGATCTGGTGATAGCGGTTCGCGCCGGTACCGGAAGACTGGTGGCTCCTACGATCGAAAGAGGACCGTCAGATACGCGAATCGGCGACATGCAACCCGGGAGAGGGAACATCGGCATCGGTGCGCAGCAGGGGCGTGTACCCGCCGACAGCGATCCGGGAGCTCCGGTACATACTGGGCCGCATATCGGAAAAGAGATTGGCCGTGCGAATGATGTGTTCGAGGTCTATCGCGGCCGCGGCCCTTATGCCCTGAACTCCATCGCCGTCTGGCGCTACAGTGGAAAAGATGGACTGAAGGGTCCGAACGTTCCAGCGGTAGAGCAATTTCGAAAGGCGATTGCGGCATCAGAAAAGAAACAAAAGAAGCCGTGAAGAAGGAAGGCCTCAGAGCGCAGCCCTTTTCGAGTCAACGACTCCGCCGTCAGCGTGTTACAGCGGCAGGCTGTTCGATCGAAGCGAAGTATCCTTTGCGGACAAACACTTTCATTCTGTGTCCATCTTTTTCGGCTTTGATTTCGATAGGCCGGTAGCGCCCGTCTCGCTGGAACGACGCGGGCTTGTAGGACACCATGTATCGTCCGCGGATTAGCTGCTGCACATCCGCCAGGCTCCCCTTGAGTCGGTGTAGAGAACCGGGCTTAAGCGCCGCGCCACCTGTGAGATTTGACAGGGTCTCCAGCGCATCTTCACCAACCACCGCCGAGGGATCATCGTTTTGAAAGTCGCGCGTACTCACGGTGAATACGGCTACCTCGCCGTGTTGCGCATGTTCAATAGCATCCTTGAGCGAAGCAATGCTCGAATTATTTTGACCGTCGCTAACCACGACCACAATCCGCGAAACAGGCATTTCTTCCGGACGGCTCGCAAGTTTGTCGGCCGCAAATTCCACCGCATCCCACAACGCGGTTCCACCTGCGGGCACCAGTTTGTTGATAGAGGCTGACATCGCAGCCTGGTCGGCCGTGAAATCCTGCATCAGCCTCACGATGTTGTTTACTCCTACCACGAATGCCAGATCGTCCTTTCCGGTCACCGCGCTTTTCAGAAAACTGGTGGCAGTTGCTTGCTCGAAAGCGAAGCGGCTCGAGACGGAATCGCTCGTGTCGACGACCAGCCCCAGCCGCAAGGGCAGCTGCTCTTCGCTGCGAAACCCGAGTATCGCCGCCGGTGGCTGCTGATCGTCACGAATCACGATATCTTTCCCAGTGAGACCCGCGACGGATTTCCCATGATCGGTCGCCGCGAAGAACACTGCAACCTCATCAACGCTTGCGCGCATAACCAGGTCCGGCATCACGGGACCCCCAGCGCGGGAGGGCATGCGCCGCTCAGGCGCAGTCTTCGGTCCCTCTGCCACTACCGTGCTGCAGGATTCACATCGTGACTTCCCCTCGGAGCTCTCGGCTTCCGCAATCTCAGTTTTTTCTCTGAGGTCCTGCATAATTTTTTGAACGTGCCTGCTGGCTTCCTCGGCCGTTGGCTGTTTGCCGGGCGCAAATGAAAAAGATGCCGTCAGCCTGGCCGGCTGATGGTCGCTCCCCTGCCCAGCTTGGTCGGCCTTGAGTTCTTCCATCATCTGCCTTACCTGAGCCGCCCCAGAGAACTTGGGGTCCTCGCGCAGCAGCGTCTCCAGTTCATTCTGTGCGCGGGTGAAATCGTTTTGAGCCTGCCACGCACCCGCAGCATAGTAATGAATGATGGCATTGCCTTCGTGCTTGCGCCGGTGAACTTCATCAGTAGTGGCCAAAACCCCTGGATAGTCCTTATTAATGAATTGGCCATAAGCCTTGGCACGGAGCAGCGAAGAGTCCATCGGAGCGATAGATGACGCCTTCTTCAAAGACTCTTCCGCCGCTGGATAATTCTTCAACGCGAGTTGCGCGACACCGAGGTTCAAATGAGAGTTAGGCAATTGATCATCAAGTGCGACGGCATTGCTGAATTCCGATCGCGCCTCATCATTCTTCCCCAAATTCAGATATGCGGAACCCAACGCATTGTGTGCCGCAACGAAGTTCGGATAAAGCTCGGTCGATTTCGAAAGGTGCTCGATCGCGCTTAAGAAATCCTTGCGCATCAGCAGTTGATAACCCTTGTTATATTCCCGGCGCGCTTTCCATGGGGCCTTCAGGTCGAGCTTCGAGATTTCACTGCTCGACGCCTCGCCAATAACGCGATTTTGCCGGTTGGTATTGATGCTGTACATGTTGTTGGTCATCTGCTCGGCAGAAATCAGGCCGAGGCCGACCGGTGAACTTGAAACGCCAAGACTGGAAACACCGATATTCCCATAACCCGAGGAGGGCACACTCATCACTTGAGCGATTGCCATGGCGGACCACAAAAAAGGAAGGAAAAGCGCAAGAAGTCGCGCGCGTCGACTAAGCATGAGGATGCTCCTAGGCGAACGAACGCAGCGAGCGTACCACAAACCGCCGACAGTCCGCGAGTTCTGGCGGCTGTTAAGGGTTTTGGAGCCCGGCGCGCTATTCGCGGCATCGCTTGACCTACGATCCAGCCTTCCCAGTGTAGAATCGCTTTGGGCCTGCAGCACGGGATCTAGCCGAAAATTGGACCCTGAGAAGGCACCATCCCTTCCGAAAGCGGAAGCATCCAAAACATTCGATGAAAAAATCCTCCTGCTACGCATCCCTGCTCTTATCACTCTCATTGTTCCTAGTTTCTTGCGGAGGCGGAGGAAGCACGATCGGCACCGGGGGCGGTGGTGGGGGCACTGGGGGCGGACCGCCGTGCGGCGCACAGGCCGGAACGACCTGCGAGTCCCTGGTAATTAACGGCGTGACTCGCACCTACCTTCTGCACGTGCCGTCGAACTTTCAGCAGAACACCGGCGCACTCGTCATCGTCCTCCACGGAACCGCGAGCACCGGATTGGCGATTGAGTCTACGACATCATTCAGTGCGTTGGCGGATCAAGTTGGATTTGCGGTTGTTTATCCCGACGGCTCGCTCGACACCACCACCGGCCAAACCGACTGGGCATATTTCTTCAACGACTTTACCGACGATGTCGGCTTCTTTCGTCAGCTCATCGGTACGCTCCAAGCGAGCGTGGGGCCCGATCCCAAGAAAATTTTCGTCACCGGGCATTCCGCTGGTGCATTCATGTCGCATCGCCTCGGCGTGGAGCTTTCCGATCTGATCGCTGGCATTGGCGCGGTGGAAGGCGCCATTTCATCGACCGCGACTCCAACACCCATACCGCCTGCTCTGGGACCGGTCTCTGTTCTGATGTTGCACGGCGATCAAGACCAAACCGTCATGTATTGCGGAAGTCACCTCGACGCATCGCAAGATGAATCCTTCAACTACTGGTCTGGAACATCGGCCAACAGCTGCACGAGCGTCGACGTACAGTCAGCCTTGTGCGACATACAGGGAAACATCAGTCCGGTGGTTGAGAAGAATGCGTCGAGCTGCAGCGGGAACACCGAGGTGCAGTTCTACAAGCTGATCGGAGGGGAACATTCCTGGACGACCAGCCCCATGAACGTTCAAGGTCAGACGCCTTACAACCCAGCCTTCGATTCAAATACAGGAATCATTACCAGGGACATCGTGTGGAATTTCTTCGCCGCACATCCCAAGCCCTAAGCACAAACCGAATCCATCAAGGCTTCGGATGGTCCGCGGTGTAGGGATGGCAGCATGGTTTCTGCACCGGCGTGAACTCCATGATTTCGACGCGTGTTCCGTCGGGATCGTACGCATCCAGACTATCCTTGCCGTCGCGGCCGACCTCCGGCCCGTCGAATGTTTGCAGCCCTCTTGATCGAAGGTTCGCCGCGGCAGCGTGAACATCCTTGACCCCGAATGAAAAATGATTTTGCACACCCAGTTCCTTGTGGTCCGCGTTTGCCGGAATGTTGAGCATGTATTCGATCCAGTCGGGACCGTCGGGTACCTGGAGTTCGTACCAATCGGTGCCGTCGTCCTTGAATCCGCCCCGCCAGTAAAGTCGGAATCCAAGGACCTTTTCGTAGAAACGATTCTCGGCGGCGAGGTCTTTAACAACGAAACCTGCGTGGATGAGGCGCAAACCTATCTGTTTGGAAGCAGGCCCGTGTCCGATCTTCGACGGCGACCGGTGTACGAATGCCAGAGGGTTTCCTTCCGCGTCATGGATGTGAAAAAACTGCGCGCCATCGGAACTCTTCTGAATCGAACCCGGCACTAATCCATGCGCCACTAAGTAATTTCGCATGTCAGAAACGTTGTCGGTGGCGAACGCAACCTCCGCAAGCCAGTTTTTGTGCGGGTTGTTCCTGGTTCCATCCGGCGCCTGCTTCAGTAGAAGCCGCTGCTCCGATGGGGCCACCAGATAACAGGTTTCCGGACCGCTGTAATCCGGACATCCGGCTGTCAGTCCGAGAATTTCAGAATAGAACCGCTGCGCTTTTTGGAGATCGCTCGCGTAGATCGTCACGTGATCGATGCCGGTGATGCGCGGTCGCCCCGGCTGTTTCGGCAATTGAGCCGCAAGCGCCGCACACTGCAGCGCCAGGAAGAGCACCAGAGAATTAACGGATGCCGTCAAGCTTATGATCGTTCGAAAGCGCTGCATACAAACAAATCTTATCTCAGTTCCCAAACACGAGACACGCCGCCCTGTCATCCTGAGCAAAGCGAAGGACCTCGATCACCCGCCAAGCGCTCACATCGCAATCCCCGCCGACCGATAAATCTGGCTGATGTAGCGCATGTCGCGGAGCCCTTCTTCGCCCGGTGACTTCGGCTCGACCCCACTTTCAATGCAATGAGAGAAGTGTTCCGCTTCAGCTTGAAAGTGCGAGGGATCCCGGGCCGGATTGACCTCGTCCAGCTTCGTGCCATCATAGTCGGCGCGCAGCCGCAAGCCTTCGTAGACGAACGCCGAATCGACTTCCAGCCAGCCTTTCGATCCATGGACGCGATAGAATCCTTCCATATTTGCGCCATAAGTAGTTGCGCAACTGGCCACGATCCCCGAAGGAAACTTCATCGTCCAGGAAACATTCTCCTCAACCTCAGCGAAGCGTCCGTCGTGATCGATGACAGAGGCATTGGCCAATATGTGCTCAGGCTCCTCGCCGGTCAGGTAGCGGCACGCGTTGAGCGAGTAGATGCCGACATCGAAGAGCGGTCCGCCGCCAGCCAGTTTCTTGTTGAGCCGCCATTCCCCACGCCCAATGTTGAAGCCGAACGTGCTCTCGATGGCCTGTACCTGTCCGAGCGCGCCTTGGCGGATTAACTGGATTGCTTTCAGGTTTGTCGGTTCGTAGTGGCAGCGATACGCGATCATAAGTTTGACCTTAGCCGCCTTGCAGGCTGCGATCATCGCCTCGGCATCGGCCACGTTGGTCGACATTGGCTTCTCGCAAAGCACATGCTTGCCCGCTTTCGCAGCGCGGATCGTGTACTCGGAATGCATCGAGTTCGGCAACGCAACATAGACCGCATCAATCGCCGGATTGCGTGCGATCTCATCGAAATTTTCGTAGCTATAGATGGAACTTGCCGGAACGCCATACTCAGCCGCGATCCGCTCCGCCTTGTCTCGATGGCCGCTGACCAGCCCGGTAATTTGGGACGTGGTGGTGTTTCGCACGGCTGGCATGAAATGACTGGCGATACGGCCGAGCCCGATCACACAGTAACCAGTCTTTCGAGGAGCGGCTTCCTGGGCACCCAGGTTCGGAGCGAACCGCGCTGCCATGGCAAGCGCGCTCAGCTTGGCGAAGTTTCGACGTGTCACATTCATGCCGATAGTTTAACGCTGCCACCAGATATACCGCCCTCCCCGGCACCGCACCTGCCGCGAAATTTTTCTATTCCTGCTTATTTTCAATCCCTTACCCTGATAAGCTCCTGAATCGCAACACCGAGCGGGCATTCAAAATGGCAAGCGCTCCCATCCCCAAAGATAGAGTCTCGACTCGCGTCGCGCTGGTCGAAGAACACATTCGCCTCGAGAACGCGCACGATCTCGAAGGCGTAATCCGCACCTTTGGTGACACCGCACGCTACGACGACGAGGCTTGGGGCGAACACCACAACGGACGCGACGGAGTTCGCGATTTCTATCAACAGCTCATGAACGCGATGCCTGATCTTGCCATCGACGTTCAGCACCGCTATGTTACTGGCGACGCGGTGCTCGTCGAAGTCATAATTCGCGGCACGCATCTCGGCGCATGGCGCGGCCTCCCGCCCACCGGACGTGCTATCCAGTTCCCCCTCTGCGGCGTCTACACTTTCGACGAAAACGATCGCCTCGCCGGCGAGCGGATCTACTACGATCGGGCCACGGTCCTGCGCCAGCTAGGGGTCTTCTACGAGCCGCAGAGCGCTCTAGGCCAACTCTCCACCCTGGTCACTCATCCCATCACCATCGCCCGGGCGCTCCTCCGCAAACTCTCCAGCGGCTAAGAGATTCACGACCAATAGTTCTCCTTAGTGAACCTTCGTGTCCTTACTGGTTAAAGATTTTGATCTCTCGTGCACAAGAATCTGGCTCGCGGAGGGACCGAAGCGATAAGATGCTGGGGACTGATCCAGGAGGGGAAGATGAGCAAGGAAATCTCACGCAGGCAGTTTCTTGAGAACGTCGGACTCGGCGCCGCGGCCGGCAGCAGTTTGCTCTTGCTGAAAGATGTCGCTGGAGCGATGCCCGCCTCTGGTCAGATTCCCACGCGAACCCTCGGTAGAACCGGCGCCAAGGTCTCGATCCTCGCATTCGGATGCGGCAGCCGCTTCCTTATGTATAAGGAGGAAGATGCCGCCACCGAGATCCTCAATCGTGCGATTGATATGGGCATCTCGTATCTCGACACGGCATACGCCTACGGAGACGGCGCCAGTGAAACGCGGGTCGGAAAAGTAATGGCGTCGCGCCGCAAAGACGTCTGGCTCGCAACCAAAATTCCCGATCGCACCCGCGACGAATTCATGCGCCGCCTCGAAGCCAGCCTCAAACGCCTCAACACCGATCACGTGGATCTCGTCCATATCCATAGTCTGGGCCAGGAAGACGATCTCGCCAAGATTGAAGCGCCCAACGGCGCGATGAAAGGCTTGATGGAAGCGCGCGATCAAAAGATGGCCCGCTTCGCCGGAATGACCAGCCATACCAACGGAGCGGTCATGGCCAAAGCCATCGAGCGTCACGATCTCGATTGCGTGCAGATGGCTCTCAACGCGTCGCGCAACGGACACTTCGAGGAACTGGCTCTTCCCGCCGCCAACGCCAAAAAACTCGGCATCATCGCGATGAAAATCACCGGCCAGGAATTCCTCGTCGGCGAAGGACCGGGCAAGGCCGACATGAACTCACTGCTGCGCTACTCCATGAGTTTGCCCGTCACCACGGCCGTCGTTGGAATGCCTCGCCCGGAAATGCTCGCGCACAATGTCGAGATCGCCCGGGGATTCTCTCCGCTGAATGATCAGGAAAAAGAGCGCCTGCGGCAGCAACTAGGCACATCGAGAGAAGGACTGGAGAAGAGGCTCGTAGGCCATCTCGACGGCCCAACCGCGAACCCGGAAATGTTCCTGGCCTAGGGCCTGTGGCGCCGCGTGAGTGCAGAAGATCCCAATGAAAAATCCAGTGCGACTCTTTCTGCATGTCCCGGTTCCATGGGTCTTCGTGCTCTGTTATCTGCTCGGCGTTGCGCTCGAACATTTTCATCACACCCCGGTTTCTGCACTGGGCGATAAACTCGCATTAACCGCAGGCTACATATTGTTCATCACGGGCGCGATCGTCGCCGGATGGGGCCTCTTTCTGTTTCGCAGCGCAGGAACGACGACCGTCCCAGGCAGGCCCTCCGCGCAATTCGTCACCGCCGGACCCTATCGGTTCACGCGCAATCCCATGTACGTGGGACTCACTCTCGCCTATCTCGGCGAAGCGGGACTTCTCAGGCAAGCTTGGCCGATCGCCACGCTGCCCCTGGTCCTCGCCTACGTCAACTGGATCGTCATCCCCGTCGAGGAAGCGAAGCTCACCCAAGTCTTCGGCAATCAATATATCCAATACAAAGCAAGAATCCGCCGCTGGCTGTAACCGCTAAGGTCGTGTAGCGACGGACGCATTCGTCCGTCCCGCAAAGGCGAAGCCGAGCGGAGCTTCTAGAGAATGTGGGGGCGTGTACCTGAAAAGTGCCGATGGCGAAGCCGAGCGGCGCCTCCACAAGACCTTACAACCTGAACCGTCGCAGCCCCGACAGCTGTAGAAAAGTTAGCCAAACAAATCGCGGATTGTTAAACAAGTACCTCCGCCACAACCGCCGCGGCTCCTGCCACACGCGAAAGATAGACGTCAGTCCGGTATTCAACACCCATTCGGGCGCCTCGCGCGTAGTCCCACTCAAGATGTCGAACGCCGCGCCCACGCCGATCATTAACTTCACCGGCAAGAGCCCCTGGTAATTGGCCATAAACCGTTCCTGCTTCGGCGCGCCGAGCCCGCACCAGAACACATCGGGACGCGTGGCCTCAATCTGCCTGACCAGGTCCTGTTCCTCTTCCTGAGTAAGTGGACGAAACGGCGGACTGTAGGTGCCGACGATTTCCAGTCCGGGATACTTCTTGGTCAACTCGTCCTTCAGTTTCTCGACAACGCCCGGCCGTCCCCCATATAAAAAATGACGATATCCTTTCGCGACGGACCGGCCGCACAACGCCAACATGAGACGCGGTCCATACACCCGACCCATATTTCGAAATCCGTGGTACTTGCCGAGCCACACTGTGGGCAATCCGTCAGGTGTGTTCAGAAACGCGGAGTTCAGGATCTCGCGGTACTGCGGATCGTTCTGCGCCTCGATGATGCCCTGCGCGCCGCTCACGCAGATATAGCCACGATCGCCCTGATCGAGCAACCTCTCGATCTTCTCCAGCGCACTATCCATCGTGAGCACACTTATGCCCACTCCGAGAATGTTGACTCGCTGTTGCTGCGACGAATTTGTGTCTGTATCGGACACTCTGTATCGAGGCGGGTGACCCGGCTTTAGATTTCGCTTGTATCACCGACAAATATGGGTGCCCCGTTCTTCGCGCAGTTTGCGAAGGGCGGGAAGACCCAAACGCGTACGCAACGGGCCACTTGTGAACGCGGCAAAAGGTTGCGCCGCTAAATCCCTCTCAAGACTTTACACCGGCTGCCCACCGCTTGAGCCGCTAAGACACTCTCACACCGCGCCCACTCCCCTCACGACCACCGGAATCGTTCGCGCCAGAATCGAGAAGTCCAGCCACAGCGACCACTGATCCACGTACCGTAGATCCAGCAGCATCCACTGGTCGAACGAAAGCAGGCTGCGCCCGCTGATCTGATAGAGACAAGTAATCCCCGGCTTCACGCTGAAACGCCGCTGATACTCGTTCTCCGGAAAGCTTTCGAGATCCTTAGTAGTCAGTGGCCTTGGACCAACCAGGCTCATATTCCCGATCAGCACATTTAATAACTGCGGCAGTTCATCAAGACTGGTCTTTCGCAAAAATCTTCCGATCGCAGTTACGCGCGGATCATCTTTCATCTTGAACGCAGCACCGCCAGTGTCATTTCGCAGGGAAGAGTCGCCCAGATATTTCTCCGCATCCGGAATCATCGTGCGGAACTTATATATCTTGAATCTTTGCTTGTTCCGGCCAATACGATCCTGAATAAATAAGACCGGGCCGCGAGAAGATAGCTTGATCGCGATGGCAATGGCGAGCAATGCAGGAAACGACACAACAATAAGGATAGATGCGGCCAGAATGTCGACACCTCGTTTGATGGCGAGACTCAAGGTAAACCTGGCGGGCGCGATGGGCTTACATCTAACTATTCAAGCGACGGCATCTTGTTGAATTGCAGGATGTTGCGAACCGTCATCGGGACAGCGAAGAGCATCATACTGCACCCGTGCTCGCCTTGTGCAATGGCACTTATTTACCATACCGCTTACTTTTGTAAAGTCTGTTGAAATGCCGATTTGAATGTGAGATTATTTCTGCCTCCCCTCTGCACCATCCTTAGATTTACTGCTTACATGATTTTTGTCACGCACGGAGTTATTTCGCCTTACAACAGCGACCGCATCAGTCATGCGCTGTGTCTGCCTACCTCGCGCGCTGCGCTCCATCTTCAAATCAGGCGCGAAAAATATGTTCCTCTGGCGCAAGCAATCGTAGGTCAAGGCGACGCGCTCACTGTCGATGACGCAACTTATGCCGGATTCGAGCTCGCGCTGCTGGCTCGGCGTTACGGACATGCCGTCTCCTGGTTTGTGAACGGCAGCCACGTCGAAAATAAGATCCAATACTTTCCGTTCCAGATCAGTTGCATGCTCGATGAAACGACCGTCACCGAGTGCGTCTTCGATGGAGCGGTGTGGAATCTCGGCATCAAGGCAAGCCGCCGTGCGTTGCGCGCACGTATCAAGCAGATCTACATGCGCATGCGGTCCCAGGACGAAATCACTGACTTCATCGACAAGCTTGCTGTATGCCTGCGTTCGGAATCAACCAACGCGGAGCAGGCCTTGCGCACGGTTACGGCCACTGAACTCGCGCGAGCCGTTCTGGCAGGCGTCGACTTGCAGAATCACGGATGGAGCCATCTCAACCCGCAGCTTCTCACTGAAACCCAACGCGTTGCAGACATCAGGCAGAACGACGAATACCTCGCGCTTTTCCGCCGGGAAATTACTCCCGTCTTCGCTCCTGCATTTGGGCAGCGCGTGCTTCTGCCCACACCGGAACACTTTATGTTGCTCGCCAACCGCGGCCTCGCTTCCGACTATAAAGATGGAAACGTTCTCAATCGCGGCGATCTCTTATTGACCAGCACACACGAGAACAGGCGTACCGATGTCAGCCCGTTGGAAAAAGATCGTCTCGCGGCCTAGCGGTCCCGCGCATGTCAGCCGCTAACGACACCCGGCGTAGAAATCGCTATACTCGGCGCAGGTCCCACCGGAATCGGAACCGCGTGGCGTCTCTCAAGAAGTTCCCCAACCAGTAACGGATCTGATCACCGCAATGGCTCTCAGCCGTTCGTGCTCATCGACGAGTCTCTGATTCCCGGTGGCCGCGCCGCTTCCTTCACCACGCCTGAAGGATTCACCTTCGACTACGGTGGACACGTCCTCTTTCCCCACGCCGAATATCCGGGATTCATCTCGCTCCTCGACGAAGCCATTCCCGCGTGGCACTATTCAGCTCCGATTCGCGGCGTGTGGATCGCCAACCGTCTCATCCCGACGCCGGTCCAGCGCAATATTCATCGCCTTCCGCTGCCCGCATTAGCGGAATGTTTATGGGGACTTCTTCGCCGTTCTCCTCCTATCGACTCCAACGGATCTGAGCCCACCTTGCAGCAACATCTCGAAGAGCAATTCGGCGAGCCGCTGACCCGCCACGTCCTGGGCCCGCTGAATCGCAAGATGTGGGCGCACGATCCGCAACACGTCGGCAGTTCCTGGTCTTATCACCGCAGCGGATCCAGAGAGCGCAACATTCCCGAAGTCCGCGTCCGTGGCGTTCTGCGAAATCTCATCCTCAATCGCGATGAACCCGGCTGGACGCAATCCACATTAGTTCGCTATCCCGAGCAGGGAGGCATCGGCGCCATCTGGAAACACATCTTCTCTCGCCTTCCATCCAACTCCCACCGTCTCGGATCGCGCGTCGTGCGCCTCGACACAAAAGAACAAAAGTTATGGCTCGACGATGGCTCCGCAATCCTCTACCAGCACCTCGTCAACTCGATCCCTCTCGACGTATTTCTGCGACTGATCTCCGACCGTCCCGATCTGCAAACTCGCGCAGCCGAATTCAGTCCTGCCAAAGTTCAACTCTTCGGCTTCGGCCTTCAAGGGACCATGCCCGAAATGTTGCGCGGCGTTCATGCCGTGAATCTTCCCGAGCCTCACATCCCGTTCTGGCGCGTCAATCTTCCTTCCAACTTCTCTCCAAAAAATGTTCCGGACTCAGGCACCTGGTCGATCCTCTGCGAAAACAGCTTCCGCCACGACTCCGGCACGAAACACGACCCCGCCCACATCGAAGCCGCGCTGCGCCAGATCGGATTCATCAATCCAGAGAGCAAGGTGATTTCGACCTTCTCCACTGAACTCACACACGGATATCCCGTCCCCTTCGCCGGCCGCGACCGACTCCTCAACGAAGTGCAACGCGAGCTCGAGCAACTTCATATTTACAGCCGCGGCCGCTTCGGTGGATGGCGCTACGAAGTCTCCAATCAGGATCACGCCTTCATGCAAGGCGTCGAAATCGCCGACCGCCTCCGCACCGGCAAGCCCGAAACCACCTACCGCAAAACGTGGTGACCCCGCTTCGCAGCCCATCCCCGTTCGCTTCGCGCTAAAACAATTTTCTGAACTTGCCATCGCTGCACCCGGAGCCTCATTGCTCCGTGAAAAGTCTCCAGATTCCCAGTCAGCCGCGGGGGACGCCCATTCCGCGATCCCCGCGTACTACAAAAAACGGTTGTGCTTCTTCCGATTGGTTGTATTATGGTCCCCGCTTTTTACCTGTCCGGGATAGGCTGCCTTCCGCAACATTCAGATTCTGTCCGGGATCATGTGCCAAATCCACAACCGAGGAGAAAGCATGAAGTTGCGCTCATCTGTCGCAAGGTCGTTGGTGTGTTGCTCCATATTTGCGTCGAGCATTCTCGCGGCCGGCCAAACCCACCGTGTCGTTGTCCCTCACGCTGCCGGGGTCACGCCCCCACCCGTTCACGTCAAACACTCGCTAACTCAGGCCGAGGTTACCCCCGCAGGTGCAACCTGGACGAAGGCAAAAAATGCTCCGGCCGTTTCCGTTGGCGCCATGCTCCTCCTTACCGATGGCCGCGTCCTCGTTCACTCCGAGCCCAACTGCACTGGATGCACCGGCGATTACAACGACTGGTACACTCTCACTCCCGACAATACCGGCAGCTACGTCAACGGCACATGGAAGCAGGTCGCCTCTTTCCCAAGCGGATACAATCCCCTCTTCTTTGCATCGGCTGTTCTGAAAGACGGCAAGGTCGCCGTTCAGGGCGGAGAGTACAACTGCCCCAACTCCAACTGCTCAGCCATCTGGCAATCTCTCGGCGCGATCTACGATCCCGTCGCCAATAAATGGACCGCCACTACTCCGCCCGCGAACAGCAATATCGGCGACGCGGAATCTGTCGTCCTGCCTGATGGAACCTGGATGGTCGCTCAATGCTGCGCTATCGTATTCGGCAATAGCACCGCTCCGGTCTACTACACCTTCAACGAGAGCGCGCGCACCTTCACCACCAAGTCCAACGCCACCGACGGCAAGTTCGACGACTTCGACGAAGAAGGTTGGACACTCCTTCCCAACAAGAAAGTCCTCACCGTCGACGCCTATACCAGCAACACGATTCTCACCGGGACAAACTCGGAACTCTACGATTCGTCCACTAACACATGGACCACCGCCGGAAGCACCATCAAGCAACTCTGGGATTCCGACTGCGGCAGCGGCTTCGGCAGCTTCGAAGTTGGTCCCGCAGTTCTCCGTCCCGATGGCACCGTGTTCGCCACAGGTTCGAGCGATTGCTCTGCCGGTCACACCGCCATCTACAACTCCACCAACAACTCGTGGAAACTCGGGCCTGATTTTCCTAGCAGCAATGCGGCGAACGATTCGCCCGCCGCTCTCGAAATCAACGGCAACGTCGTCGTCGAAGCCAGCCCCTTCAGCGGCACCTTCAGTCCTCCCTCGAAGTTTTACGAGTGGAACGGCACCACCCTGACCGCGATCGCAAATCCTCCGAACGCCGCCAACACTCCTTCTTTCCAGGGTCACCTGCTCGTTTTGCCAAACGGACAGATCATGTACACCGACTACTCGAAGGACGTTGAGTTCCTCACTTCGACCGGAACGTTCACCTCTTCGTGGCAGCCTACCGTCACTTCAGTCAACAGCACTCTCAGCACGGGATCGACTGTCACGATCTCGGGAACCCAATTTAATGGACTCTCTGAAGCCAACGCCTACGGCGACGACTTTCAGGACGCCACCAACTATCCTCTCGTTCGCATCGTCAACAACGCGACTGGTCACGTCATTTATGCCCGCACGCACGATCACAGCACGATGGGAGTCGCAACTGGACCCACTGTTGTATCGACCAGCTTCGATGTACCCACGAACACAGAGACTGGGCTGAGCGAGTTGTTCGTAGTTGCGAACGGCATTCCATCCGCAGGCACCGCAGTCACCATCACAGGTGGAACTGGATTGACCCCGACAACAACGGCTCTCGCCTCCAATGCGAATCCGTCGAACGTAAATCAGAACGTGACCTTCACCGCCACCGTCACGCCGGTAAATTCTCCGGCTCCCACGGGAACGGTTTCGTTCACCTCGAATGGCACCGCGATCACCGGATGCAGCGCTGTCACCCTCGCTGCCGCCGGCACCGCAAAGTGCACCACCAAATTCGCGGCGTCTGGAACCTTCTCGATCGTTGCCACCTACTCCGGCGATTCCAAGTACGCGGGTAGCACCAGCACCGCGCTCTCACAAGTCGTCAACGGCGGAACCGGCACCACAACCACGAAGCTCGTCTCCAGCAAGAATCCGTCCGTCGTCAAGGTTTCAGTGAAATTCACCGCCACCGTCACTCCAAGCACCGCGACGGGAACCGTGAAGTTCACGGCGAACGGAAACACGCTGCCCAGTTGCGGAGCTGTAAAGCTCACTGCCGGCGCAGCGTCTTGCTCCATCGCATTCCCGAAAACTGGCACCTTCTCCATGGTGGCCACGTATTCAGGCGACACCAAAAACCAGGGCAGCACCAGCCCAACCCTCTCTCAAGTGGTCAACGCGCACTAAAAGAGAAAGTTGGCAGCAAGAAATAAAGACCTGCTGGCGCCGAAAAAATAAAAGAGCGCGCCAGCAGGTCTTCGTTGTTAGTAGCGCGGGCGCCCCGCCCGCGCCCTGGAACCCGGCAAGAACGCAGAAGCGTCTAGCGGAAACCAGTATCACTCACTCTTTCCCATCGCTACTCATCCGCCGCACAACCTTCCCCGCGTCATCCAAAAACGACAAACTCGGCACTCCTTCATTCGACACTTCCATCACAATCCGTTTCTTCCCGTGAGCATCCATCAATTCCACCGACGCCCGTCCATCATCCTTGCGTCCGACCCAAATCCTTCGGCTCTTGTCGCTGACTACGAGGCCAGCGAATCGGTCCGTTTTGTCATCCACACCCGCAAGCTGAACGATCTGGTTGTCGTCATACTTGTCGAACGAAAGACTTCCTCCGGAATCGACGACTTCGCCCTTCTCGTTCTTCCGTCCTCCAAAAATCAGCCCACCGTTCTCCGATCCCTCATCGTTGTAGAAAAGCATTCCTGCCTGAGGACGGTCCGACTGCGGCGATTCCTTCCCACGCACGATTACGCCCGGCAGTCTCGCCTTGTTCGAAATCACCATCCTCAACGTTCCATCCGGTTCCACAACGTTGATCCGATGCACCTGGATCTCATCAAACAACTGCGCCCGATGAGAACTGGCTCCGCTGAGCAGCAAAGCAGCGAACACCGTGCTCACAACGGCGGAGTAAATCAGCAGAAACTTCTGCCCAGACCATTTCATAAAGTTCCCCTCCCAAAAATCGCCCGATCCAGCCCACCGTACCTTACGGAATCCGCTGTATATGTTTTCCCACAACGCAGATTACGATTGGCGCAAGGTTATCTGCGTGAAGTGAAGCAAATCATTTTCACAACGTTGTATACAGACGAGGCAGACTCTCCGACCAGCGAATCGCGTACGCAGCACCGGGTTCCTTCTTATGAGCGCACGCGTGCTCCGAATTCTCGTAGTGGACGACAACGAAACCGTGCGCCGCAGTCTTTGCGCGTTCCTGAAAACCCAGGCCGATATTGAAGTCATCTGCGCAGCTTCCGACGGCCCCGAGGCAATCGCCATGGCCCGGCAGCATCGGCCCGACTTCGTCTTGATGGACATCACCATGCCCTTGATGAACGGCTTCGACGCAACCCGGATCATCAAGCAGGAGATGCCCGAGATCGAGATCCTGATGGTCAGCCAGCACCAATCATCCGCAGTGGTGAAAGAGTCTCTCGCCGCCGGAGCCGCCGGCTACATCACGAAAAGCGACATCACTCGATCCCTGCTTCCCAAACTCCAAAAACTAGCCGCCAAACGCAGGGCAGCCTCCCAAATCTAAGTAAAAAGCGCCGGCATCTTGCCGGCTGTCGCAAGGCATCCTCGCCTCGCCTTGCAGCCGAACAAATCAACAGACCTCACTTCGCCAAAACACCGGTAGCAATCCCATCTGACAGCGTAAATGTTGAGCCCACCGTCGACACAACCGCGGACTTCCGCGTCAACCCTACCCGGTCCCGCAACCGATACACGGCCTCAATCCCGGTGCAATGCGCTCCTAGAATATTCGCCACCTTGAACTCTTTCATCTCGTCACCAGTCCAGTTCAGTTGCTCATCGCTCGCCGGAAACAGGTGCAGCCCACCCACAATTCCATATACTGGAAGCCCGTGAAACTTCGTACTCGCGTCCGTCAGGATGTTTACGATCCCCGCGTGACCACAGCCCGTCACCACGACCAGTCCCTTCGCCGTATCCAGCACCAGTGATTGATCCTCTGGGATGTTGTCTTCCACCAGCCCGCCCGGCGCCTGCATCTTTCCCAAGTCACTCCAGTTGCGCTCCGGATACTTTCGCGGCACCGGCCCCGTCAGCCACCATCCCGGAAAAATCTCGCTCCAGTCCGAGTGCTCCACAAATTTTCCGCCGCTCGCTTCGAATTCTTTTCGAATGCCGATCATCACGTTGCCCTCGCCTTGCGCAGTGGGACGGCTATAGAAAATTCCCTTGCCCACGTGCACAACGGACATCGCCGCGCCATCTTTCTTCATGAGCTCGCGACGCAACGCCATCAACCCGCTGACGTGATCATCGTGATTGTGCGTGAGAATCACCTCGCGCACATCCGACAAATCAATCTTCAATTCGCGCGCATTCCGCAGCACGGTTTCCGGATGAGCACCCGTATCGACCAGCACACGATGCCCTCCCACCTCCACCAGCGCGGCAAATCCCCACTCTCCAATTCCAGCCGGCTCGCCGACCAGCATCGTGGAGAGCACGGTGATCTTCGCCGCCTGAACCTTGTTCGCCGATGAATCGCCTCCGCCAGTTTGACCCGTCACCACAGGACAGCAAATCAACAGCGAGAAAACGGCGGACGTCGAAGCCGTCATAACGGAGCGCGTCAGATGTTTCATGGGTAGTCCTCAGAATGAGGAAAGAAGGTTAGCACGGTGCCGGAACGCATCCGGCGTATTCGGTAGAGATCACAAAAGCGGGGCGAAAAGGAGGAATCAAGAAAGTAACCTGTGCCCTAAATCTAAGAGATCTCCCACTGAGGATCGGTTTCGTGGGCAATCCACGGCAAAGAGAAGAAGCAGGCAAGGGGGATGAAAGCATTGTTTCGTTCCACAGGTTAACGATCTTGAGTCCCAGCACCCCAGAAAATTGCCGCGAAAAGGCGGAGAGTCAAACTCAGTGCCCCCGCGGCCCCTATGTTGATGGCGCTCGAACAGAAACGGAACAAAACCGCCACAAAAATTCCACAACGTTTCTGAACGTAGGTGGAAAGGTCAACCCGGCAGCGAAAAGCGAGCCAATTGTCCCACCAGTTAACCAATCAGGTGCGAGGGTAAAGAGCCAGCGAGACCAGAAGAGTGAAGAATCTAGCGGAGACGCGAAGTATATGAGCTGAAGTGGACTGTTTTGTCCCACTTGCAAGCAATGAAACGGCCGATCCTGAGCCACGACGGCTACAATCGGCCGAAACACTTGGCGATCCACTCCACCCGCCGAAATGCGCAAATCACGCTCCAATTCGAACTATTTCTTGGCCCGCAACATCTCGACCACCCTCTCATAGTCATCGACGGTCGAGTACTCAATCACGATCTTTCCCTTGCCCTTTCGGTCGCGGATCCTCACTCGCACACCCAGCATCCGCTCCAGATCGACCTGCGCCGCCCGCACATTCGGATCGACCCACCGCGCTCCGCTGCTCTTCCTCTTTTCCACCCCTGGCATATCCGGCAGCGGATCGAGCATGCCGTCCATGCGCAACACCAGCATCTCGATTTGCTCTATATTCATTCCTTTTTTGACCGCGTAAAGCGCAGCCTCTGCAATGCGGTCGTTGTCGCCCAGCTTAAGCAACTCCTTCGCCTTCGCGAAGTTGATTTTCTTTTCCGCCAGCAACTGCATCACTTCGACCGGCAGCTTCAGCAACCGCATGTAGTTCGCCACCGACACGCGCGACAACCCTACGCGCTCCGCGATCTGCTGCTGCGTCAACTGGAACTGGTTGCTCAACACACGGAATGCTTCGGCCTGCTCCAGCGGACTCAGATCCTCACGCTGCAGGTTCTCGACAATCGTCATCTCCGCAGCCTGCTGCAGCGAAACTTTTCGCACGAGCGTCGGAATGTGCGTCTTTCCTGCTTTCTTCGACGCATGCAATCGCCGCTCGCCCAGCACCAGGATGTACCGTCCATCCTCCTCGTCCGACGGACGCACCACGATCGGCTGCACTACTCCATTCGCCTTGATCGAATCCGCAAGCTCCTCGAGAGCGTCATTGTCATCGACATAACGGGTCTGAAATGGATTCTTGTCGATGTCAGTTATCGAGAGATTGATAACAAGATTCCCCGGGATCCGCGACTCCGCCTGCGCCATCAACTCGATAGGCGCGCCGCTCTCCGCACCCGGAGCAGCGGATGAAGTATTCGATGGAGCGGCAGGAGAGACACTAGCGGGAAGAGAAGAAGGAGACGAAGAGGTATGGAATGAGGAGGCAGCAGAAAGTGAGGCAGGAGAAAGTGTGGGGACAGCCGCCCCCGGCTGTCCGGCCGCGCCAGCGGACGAGCCCTCTACACTCTCATCCACAACAGCCCGAATATCGCCCTTGATCCGCTGATCAACAGGAGCATGAGCCGGAGCAGTATGAATAGGATCAGGAGCACCTGAAGCCGGAGCAGCCGGGGCCACCGCCCGCGGCCCAGGCAGCAACGAAGCCAACCCGCGGCCCAGCGCCCGCCTCTTCTCCAACTTCTCCTTACTATGATCTTTGTCGCCCGCCTGCCCACTCACGTTTCCCGCCGTAGCCGTAGTCATCAGAAGTGTCCTCGGTCGCATCCTCACCAATCATAAAAGCAGTACATCGATAGACATCAATCTAATACATAGACGACTATCGATACACTAAGCAGTCTTGTCCATCTCCTCCGCAACCGGCATCTCCTCGACAGTCGCGTCCGGCGCGGCTTCTGCCGCGGCTTCCTGCGCAGGCTCAGCCACGATCGCCGACGGCTGCCTCTCAATGATCTCTTTCGCCAGCCTGATGTAGCTCTCCGCACCTTTCGAGCGCGGATCGTACACCAGCGCCGCCTTGCCGTGGCTGGGCGCCTCGGCCAGCCGTATGTTCCGCGGCACAGTCGTGCGGCACAGTTTCTCGCCAAAGAAAGTTTTCAGCTCAGCCATCACTTGCTGCGCCAGGTTCGTTCGCTCATCGAGCATGGTCAGCACCACACCCTCGATGGCCAAGGTCGGATTGAGTTCCGCGCGGATGCGCTCGATCGTATCCAACAGCTCACTGATTCCTTCGAGCGCAAAGTACTCGCCCTGCATCGGGATCAGCACCGCATCGGCCGCGACCAGAGCGTTCAGCGTAAGCAGGTCCAGCGCCGGCGGGCAGTCCAGCACGATGAACTGGAAGCGATCGCGCAAAGGAGCCAGCGCGTCGCGCATGCGATACTCGCGCGACTCCGCGTCCACCAGCTCAATGTTGGCGCCGATCAGGTTCTTGTGCGCAGGAATCAGCCAGAGCTGTTCGAGCTCTGTCGTGAGCAGCGCCTCTTCGGCAGAGGCTGCGCCAAGCAGCAAATGATAAGAGCTGACGCGGTCAGGATCCTTGGCGAAGCCGAGGCCGCTCGTGGCATTCGACTGCGGATCGCAATCGACAAGCAGCGTGTTCACTTCCGCGGCCGCAAAAGACGCAGCCAGGTTGATGGCAGTCGTAGTTTTTCCGACGCCGCCCTTCTGATTGGCAACAGCGATAACGCGTCCCATGGAATTGTCAGGAGAAGCAGAGCTATTTCGCAGCATAACGCATCGCATTTCAAAAGCAACGACATTTGCTGTGCATTCTCACGATTCTTGTGCAAAAACAGTCGAAATGTTCCCAAAGGAACATTTTGCGCCGTGAGAATCGACGAAGGTGTGGTCGGCCAGCGTCCGCAAAGTGTTCCTGCAGGAACACATCGACGATCCGCCAGAGGGGTCGACGCCAGGAATTCTCTCCCGGAAATCTCAGAGGAGAAGTGTTCCTGCGGGAACACTTCTCCGAGTCGCGGGGAGCTACAGAGCAGTGGGATCGTTTCGACGGCAGGTTGCCCGGAGAGGCAGAGGCTACGAGTCCTAATCGGTAAACCGCACGAGAGGCTTCGTATAGTCTGGTAAGAATCTTCTCTCCTTCGGGAGCGGAGCGACGGCAGCATCTATGGTTAGCGCCTTCGTACCACCGACTCAGATCCAAGCACGATCATGGGGTTGGTCGGGACGTGCTTGACACCTGGGGGAGAGTCCGGGGCTCACGGTTGAACTCTGGCCAGGAACGAAGTGTTCCTTCGGGAACACTTCTCTCGTTTATGAGATCAAACCCAGCCGCCGTTTTACATTTACTGCAAAGTGTTCCCAAAGGAACACTTTGTAAAACTTGTAGATTTGCATTCTAACGAATTAACCATCCAGTTAACTTTTCCCGATATGCTCCAACAATTGGCGCAAAAACTCCACTATTAGCAGCATAAAGCACTACTTTACAAAAACGTACGGCCATATCAGGCTTCTCCTTCCCACTTTTGTGTAACTGTATACTACTCGGGTACCCTGTCGTTTACGAAGCGCCCGACCAAGAGGCAGCGTGAGAGGGTCTCAGGGATGGGATTGATTGGGTCAAACGACAGCTTCGGGAGAACGCGCTTGGCTTCCGGCACTTGGGCGGACCCTACCAGGAAGGCCAGCCGGCCACCGGGGGCAACCAGCGATGCGGCGGTGGGAAGGATCGACCCGAACTTTTCTACCGCACGCAGTGTGACCACATCGAACGATGCTTCCGGCACGCTTTCGGCGCGAGCGTTTCGTATATTGATGTCCGTCAATGTAAGGGCGCGGCTCACTTCGCGAAGGAACACCGATTTCTTCTGGTTGGATTCGATGAGTGTGACGGATATGCCCGGAGCCCAGAGCTTGATCGGGATGCCGGGAAATCCTGCGCCGGAGCCCAGGTCGGCGAGAGTAGTTCTCTTTCTCCGCGTCGCGACTGCTCCATCGCATGCTTCCTGTCTCTCCTCTTGTTGTGTGGCTTGCGCTTCATCATCCTCAATCGATTTGTATCCGACACTCGCTGCCGGGAAGAGGTGTCGGGCGGCGAACAGACTCTCGCCGAAGTGCCGGGTCACGATCTGTTCGGGATCGCGGATGGCCGTGAGATTCATGCGCGCATTCCAATGAATCAATAGATCGATGTATATCGATATATCTGCAAACAGCTTCTGTGCGCCGAATGGAATATCTTGCGCGGGTCCTAGGTAAGGTAGGAGTAGCTCCGCAATGCGATCCGGATTCACGGTGGTCGATTGTAGACGGTTGGAAAATCTGGCATCCGACAATTTTCTGAGCTGCTTCTTCGCCGCGTATTTCGCTGCGAAACGCGGGCCATCCGGCGATCACTGTTGACTTGACAATTGAATGGGAAGAAAACGACGTCAAAGAGTTGTAACTTTGACATCCAAATGATCGAGCGGAGTGAACATTCACTGTCGCTTTCTGCATCTAAATAGAGTATGCGGGATAGGCCGCATTCGTATTCGGAGCAACAACTGTTATATCCGGTTGCCGTGATAGTAGAGCGCACGGCACATGGACGAAAGTGCGATTGACAGTTGCCCCGGAACGATGCATCGTCTACTTGGGGCACTCGATGTGAGCAACATGATTGAAATAACAGGGGTTTCGGCTCCTGTCGCGGCAATTGATTGGCGATCTATGAAAACTGGAAGGGACACCTTCAATACGGAATCGGCATCCCAATCGATTATGAAAGCCAGGAATCGGGAAATCTTTGACGAGCAGTACCGCGTTTTGGAAGCGGAGGGTCAGAGCCTTACGGTTCAAGGCGTGCGCAGCGGGAAGGTATTGACCATCATGAACCACAATCCCGAGGTGCCGTTAAAGCCGGAAGAATATCCGCCCGGCAAGCTGATTGCACTCAGCGATCCGTCTAGCTCGCAAGCAAATTAACGCCAGCCTACTGATGCGGCGTCGCGCTTGCTTTCCATCCGAAACCTCCGCGGGAAATCTGCGTCTGCTTGTGGCCCCTTGTTTTAATGTGTACTGGCTGGAGTTGTGCCCCTAACGAATTGAGGTTTCAGGTAACGCTTGGTTCGTATGCTTCGCTTCCCGGTCATCTCAATCAGATCGCGCCCGGCACAGTCCATTCCGGAGTTAACGAATTGCCCCTCGTTTGACCGGCGAAGACTGTTTCATTCTGAAGGTTTCATCAAAGAGATCTCAAACCTGGATCGCGTGTTGGACAAATTCCTGGTCCACGGTCAAGCCACCCCCGGGCTCTTGATCTCGCTAGCATCACCAAAACATGGGGTGCCCCGTCCTTCGCGTTTTTTTGCGAAGGGCGGGAGTCGGAAATGCCGGCGTCACGTGGCGTTCATCACCTGTCCAGAGCAAATTCAAATAGCACACGCAGCATCGCCGCCCACCCACCCGCCACCCGGGCGGCTGGGGTTTTGGGGGGGCCTTGTCGACTCCATCGAGGGTGTACGCGGTCGTAAGGTCCCTCGGAGCGCTTGGCGCGCTCCTCAGGATGACAAGGATTGGGAGGGAGAACTTGGGACAGACGAATTCGGACTCGATTTCGACTCGTCCCTCGCCGCCCGTTGCGTGATGGAGAAAGCTGGTCCACGACCAGTCTTCGGGGCGCTCGCACAATCCTTCTTCACTGGATTCCAACGAACGTTTCTCTAAAAATTGCGCACGACTGGCGGTGGCCCAGTTTTTTGCCTTCGCCATGACCGGGAAGCAGCATCGCGCCCACCCTTGCAGAAAACGCAAGGATGGGGCACCCTCAGTCGGAATAGTGCACGAAGAGATCGTTAGGGCTGGGGCACCGCTCACAGCGATCCGAGTTGTCACTTTTTTATCACTTTGAAGTTACAAGAGTTTTACCGTCTCTTTCGGAACTAACTCGCCCGTTCCGCCATCCACATAAGTGCTGGGGTGGAAGGTATTCGCAGGAATAGGAACTGGTCCGCCAGTTTTTTTCCTGTTGCAGGCGCCTTGTCATTTTCAGCTTCGCTCCGACCCTTAAATTTCAATTAAAGGAAGAGAATGGCTTTCAAAAAGATCGCGCGTTGCATGATGTTTTCCGTCGTCCTCACGCTCTTGGTGAGCTGTGGCGGTAATATGAGCACACCCTCCACCCCCACACCGCCTCCGATCGCCAAGGCGCGGTTTGCGTTAGTGGCCAACTCGTTCTCCAACAACATATCCACATTTTCAGTCGATCCTCAGACAGGCCAACTGACTCCGAAAAATACGGTGCTGACTGGCGGCACCACTCCCGGGCGTATCGCGGTGGAACCCTCCGGACACTTTGCTTACGTCGGCAATGCCAAT
This sequence comes from uncultured Acidobacteriota bacterium, assembly GCA_963820895.1. Lineage (GTDB taxonomy): Bacteria > Acidobacteriota > Terriglobia > Terriglobales > Acidobacteriaceae > Sulfotelmatobacter. Next base: position 1,170,188 of record CAWGBW010000002.1, on the reverse strand, counting down.
TCCAATGACATCTCCGTATTCGCCATTGACGTGGCTAGCGGCGGCCTTACGATGGTGGGGACGCCTGTTCCTGCCGACGATGACCCACGCTCGATTGTCGTCGGACCGACAGGAAGCATTCTTTATGTGGTGAACCAGGCTTCGAACCACATTTCTGGATTCTCCATCGACGCGAACACCGGCGCGCTCACGCCGCTTGCGAGGTCGGTCCCGACGGACGCGGCCCCGGTCCAGCTTAGCTTTCATCCGTCGGGCCACTTCGCCTATGTCCCCAACTTCAATGCCAACGATGTGACGGTTTATCGAGTCGACGACTCCGGAGCGTTGGGGCTGCTCGGAGCGACTCCGGTTGATCTGAGCCTGTCTTCGATCGGCATGCACCCGTCGGGGAAATTTGCCTACGTGGCGAGCCTGGCTTCCAATCAAATTACGACCTTCTCGATTGATCAGACCAGCGGAGCGTTGACGAAGGTTGCAGAACCGGTTACCAGCGAAGATGGCCCAACCTCCATCACCGTGGACTCACCGGGCCGATTCGCATATGTGACCAACGCGATTGCGAGCAGTGTCTCAGTCTTCGCGATTGATGCCAATACCGGCGCACTGACGCCGCAGTCTACCGTGTCGGCCAGCATCACTCCGGTTGCGCTAACGCTGGACGCTTCAGGCCGGTTTGCCTACGCTGCGAACCTCAGCTCAAACAACGTTACGACTTTCGCGGTTGATGCCACCACTGGAGCCTTAACCCCGGCGGGCACGCCGGTGGATACGGGAATGGGTCCGGCATCGGTGACACTCGTCCAGTGACGGAATCGGATTCGGGTCTTCACTAGCGGAGTATCGGATGGGTCGTCCCCACTCAAGCCAAAAGCGGGCTTGAGTGGGCCACCTGTTTTCCTCGAGAAGGTAGAAACGATAACTGCTCCACCGCCACTGCGCCGGTGCGCTGACCAAACCTCGCCTCACTGGATTGCGAGTGCGGTGGGTCTCGGGGAAAAGCCCCGCTTCTCGCAAAGAACGCGAGAAAATGGAGCACCCGACACCCGGGCGGCTACGATTTCGGGTGGGCCTTGTCGACTGCATCGAAAGTGTACGCGGTCGTAAGGTCCCTCGGAGCGCTGGGCGCGCCCCTCAGGATGACAATGATGGGGAGGGAAAACCTCGCGGCCCATTGCGTGATGCACAAAGCTGCTCTTCGGGGCGCTCGCACCATCCCGCCGTTTTATGATGGTGGTGATGCCCGAAGGCTCTCATCCCATCTTTTAACACCTTCCAGAATTCCACTCGAAATTCGTTTTACGCCTATCCTCGCTTCGCTCAGGGGACGGACGAATGCGTTCGTCCTGGCACGGTCCCTATGTGGTTGATTTCACTGTGCTCCGACGTGTGGGGACTTTGGTCATTTGATTCCTCTCATCCGAGAATCCAAACTTGGGGGATGAAAAAGCAACTCGCCTGTCTCACCTTTCTTACCGTTTCTTCAGTCGTGCTGTGTGCGCAAGCGCCGGAGAAGCCGCGCGTGTTCGTGCAGGGCAAGGGATCGCAGGACGTGACCAGCTCGGGATCGGAGACCGGCGGGAAACATTGGGGCGCCTGGGGCTCGAGCTCGACGATGGATGCGCACGACGAGGGAATGGAAGTCACCAAGAATCTGCAGAAGGATTGCACTGGGATCATCGTGACTTTGAACCAGTCCAACGCCGACTACACCGTCATGTTGAATCGCGAGTCCAAGAAAAATCGCGGACTCCTGCGCAGCAACAGCCAGGTGCAAGTCGCGAATCATGATGGCGACATCCTGGGAACGAGCGCGACTCACACGGTGGGGAACGCTTCGAAGGATGCATGCCAACTGATCACCTCGGATTGGCAGGCGCATGGACGCGCGCCGGCAGCGGCCTCGCAGCCAGTGGGAAATCCCGCGGTGCTGAAGCCGGCGGGAAGCCAGATGGACGCTCCGCAGCAGCCAGCGCAGCTGGTGAGGATTGCTGCTCCGGCAGCTCAGGCGGACGCGGCTCCGGCAGCGCCTGCGAGCACCGAGAGCCTGGGCGAAGCGTCGAAGCGTGCGAAGCAACATCAGGCTTGTTTGGATTTGGCGAAGGATAATCCCAGCGTCAGCTGCAAGTAATGGATCGCAGCAGGTCGGGTCGGCGAGCGAGACGCCGGCCCCTCCGGCTCGGGAGGCTTTCCGGCTTCCGGCTCTCGGCTTCCGCTTTCGGCTTTCGGCTTTCGGCTCTCAACAATCGCTTTCGCGATCTCCTCTTGTACCTCTTCCCGCGCCAACCGATCTGATCGTGTAGCTCCGGACGCATTCGTCCGGGGTTGCGCGCAAGCGCAATAACACTACTGAGCGCGAGAAACACATGTCTGGACCACTTGCGCTGGCGACCTGTGGGCACTCGTCGCTGCGCTCCTCGGGGCGGACGAATGCGTCCGCCCCTACACGAGACTTGCCGTTTCCTTATATTCTGTTGGTACTGAAAGGAACGACATGCCCGAACTTACTGGAGTGCAGAAGCAGTACATCCTTCACTGGGGAGAGATGGGTACGCGGTGGGGGATCAACCGGACCGTGGCGCAGATTCACGCGCTGCTTTATCTCTCGCCCAAGGCGCTGCCCGCCGAGGAGATTGCCGAGACGCTGAGCGTGGCACGATCGAACGTGAGCACGTCGATTCGTGAGCTCGAGACCTGGGGCATTGTGCGCGCCGTCCACGTGCTCGGCGACCGTCGGGAGCACTACGAATCGATGAAGGATGTTTGGGAGATGTTCCGGCTCGTGATCGAGCAGCGGAAACGAAGAGAGATTGATCCGACGCGCGAGATCTTGCGGCAGTGTCTCGCGGATCTTGATCCGAAAGAATCCGGGGCGGACTACACGCGCGAACGCCTGGAAGCGATGGCCGGATTTTTCGAGGCGGTGACCGAGCTTTATGACCAGATGAAAGCTTTGCCGACCGGCACGGTACGAAAACTGTTGAAGATGGGAACCAAGGTTCGGAAGAAGCGCAGGTAGTCCTGGCGTGCGCAACGGCTGTTGCCACTGACGGCTTAAGCCCGTTCACCGCGAAGGACACTAAGTTCCACGACGGACGGCCTGACTTTGGCCTGACTCGCGAAATTTCGGATCTGCGGAATGGGTTTACTTTCTTCCGGGATGGGTTGGGGAAACCTGTACACTATTGTCGCCGCCCGCGGATGCATCAAGATTGTGCGCGGTGTCTCGTAGTCCATAGTTGTGTACACGCCAGTGGGAACAAAGCCTTCCAAGTCTTTTCCTCCGCCCGAGGATCCTTTAACTGGATTGCGGCACCCGCCCGCCCCGCCAAATCCGGAAGGCCATGCCGATCGCGAAACCGAAATCAACAATGAACTGCGGCGCTTGAACCGCGCGTTGCGCGCGCTGAGCGCTTGCAGTCAGGTGCTGGCACAGGTAAATAACGAGCGGGAATTGCTGAACCAAATCTGCGACATCATCGTGCGCGTCGGCGGATACCGGATGTCGAGCATTGCGTACGCGGAACACGATGAGGACAAAACGATCCGGGCGATCGCGCATGCGGATCAAGACGGCGGATATCTGGAGAGCATCGAGTTGCGCTGGTCCGACACGCCGGAAGGTCGCGGTCCAGAGGGAACGGCGATCCGCGAAAATCGGAATTGCGTCTATAGCGATATCGAAAACGATCCGTCATTCGACCCGTGGCGGATGGCCGCGCTAGCCCGAGGTTACAAGGGCGTGCTGTGCATGCCGCTGCGGGCTTCGGGAAATCCTTTCGGCATACTCGCAATTTATGCCGACTATGCGGGCGCGTTTGAGCCGTCGGAAGTTGAGTTGCTGAACGAAGTCGCAAACAGTCTTGCGCTGGGCATCACGGCGATCCGCTCGCAGGAAGAAGGCAGGCGCGCCACGGCGGCGCTGCGCGATGCCGAGGCAAAATACCGGCAACTGGTGGAGCAGGTTCCGGCGATTTCGTATGTTGCCGAAGCCGGCGCGCAAGGCCGTTTCCTCTATCTCAGCCCGCAGGTGACGACGATTCTCGGATTCCGTCCCGAAGAGTGCATGGACGATCCTTGGTTCTGGTGGAATCATCTCAACCCCGAAGATCATGGGGTTGCGCAACAGGAAGACACGTGGGAGGAAGGTCTCCCGTTTCGCGTGGAGTACCGCATGCGGCGGCAGGACGGCCATGAAGTCTGGCTGCGCGACGAGGCAGTCGTGGTGCGCGATCCGCAGACAGGGAAGCGCCTGACGCGCGGCATGCTGATCGATATCACCGAACGCAAGCAGGTGGACGAGGCGCTGCGCGAGAGCGAGTTGCGTTACCGCACATTCGTCGAGCAGAGTTCGGAAGGAATTTTCCGCATGGAATATATGCCGCCCGTTCCCTGCAACCTGCCGATCGACGAGCAACTGCGTTGGGGACACGAACACGGCTACATGGCGGAGTGCAACGACGCGATGGCAAAAATGTACGGACGCGCATCGGCACAGGAACTGATCGGCAAACCGCTCGCGGAATTTCTTGTGCTCAAGGATCCGATGACGCGGAGTTTTATGGAGGACTTCATCCTCGCGGGATATCGCATCACCGATCAGGAATCACGCGAAGCGGACTCTCAAGGACAAAAAAGAATTTTCCGCAACACCATGATCGGCATGGTGATCAACGGACACTGGGTGCGGACCTGGGGCATCACCCGTGACGTCACCGAACAAATGCATCTCGAAGAGCAATTGAGAAACGCCCAGCAGATGGAGGCTATCGGCCGTCTGGCTGGCGGCGTCGCTCATGACTTCAACAATATTTTGAGCATCATCATGGGGCACGGGGAACTGCTGCTCGCCTCCGGCGTCGATGACCGCGCGAAAAACGGGCTGGAGCAGATTCGTCGGGCTGCGCTGCGGGCTGCATCTCTCACCCAGCAGCTTCTCGCCTTCAGCCGCAAGCAGGTACTGCAACCAAAAGTTCTTGATTTGAATGGGGCGGTCGCGGACGTTCAGAAAATGCTCTCACGCGTCATCGGAGAGGACATCGAACTCGTCGCGGTGCTGCATCCGTCGCTGATGCCGGTGAAAGCAGACCCCGGACAAATCGAACAGGTACTGATGAACCTGGCAATCAACTCCAGGGACGCAATGCCGCAAGGCGGCAAGTTCACCATGGAGACGTCGAACGTGAAGATCAGCCCGGATCAGGCGCGGGATCTCGATCTAGAACCGGGCCTGTACGTGATGTTGAAGGTCACCGATACCGGCACCGGAATGGATTCGGCGACACTGCCGCACATCTTCGAGCCGTTCTTCAGCACCAAGCCGATGGGTAAGGGAACGGGCCTTGGATTGGCGATGGTGTACGGCATCGTGAAGCAGAGCGGCGGAAGCATTCACGCGGAGAGCGAAACCAGGCACGGAGCCAGCTTTCGCATCTACCTGCCTGCGGCCGAAGAGGCCTTGAGGACCTCGGCACCAGAGCGACCCGGCCAGAAAGCCGCCGGCGGAAAAGAAACGATTCTCGTTGCCGAGGACGAGCCCGATCTGCGAGAGCTCACTCGCATTTTTCTGGAAAGTTACGGATACAAAGTGCTCGAAGCGTCGAATGCGGAACAGGCAATTCGAATCGCCGAGTCCTTCACTGACACGATCCATCTTCTATTGACCGACGTCATCATGCCGGGCATGAGCGGGCGGCTGCTGGCCGAAAAGATTCTGAGCAAGCGCCCACAGACTCGCGTGGTTTACATGACAGGCTACACCGACGACATGGTGGTGCAGCATCGCGTGCTTGAGCCCGGCGTTACATTGCTGCAGAAGCCTTTCGACAAAGTCGAACTGGGGATGAAGGTACGGTCCACTCTGGACGGCGTATAGATCCGCCGGAGAGCATTCATCGCCTGGTGCCTGTAGAATTCCATCAGACAATTCTTTCATAAACACGGCGGGAGGACGGCGGGACTGTGGGAACAGAAAATAGGATTTGGGTAACCCTGAGTGGGCTGCCGCTCACGATGAAGCTGGACTGGCCATTTCACCCGTCGACGTCCGGTGCGGATTTCTGGGTGCTGCATGGTGATATCCGGCTGGAAGGATCAGAGGGCCTGCATGCGCCCGTTGCGGTGAATCTGTCGCAGACCGTGAAGGAAATCATGCCGTCGCTCGAGCCGAAGGATATCGAGACCCCGGTGATCAATGCGTTGCGGAAAGAAGTGGACAAACGGCAGATTGAATTTTTGAAATCGGGAAAGCTGCTGCCTGTGCCGTTTTCGAGCCGGCATTACGACTTCAAACGCCAGCAGTGGGTTTTCGGCAAGGCCACCGACGACGTGATGGCGGAGTTCATCGAACGAAAAGTCTATTGGGAAACTAAACTCGCCGGATCGGAAGGCGCGCGGGTCTGGATAGGCGACCCCGCCGAGGCACAGTATGTGCAGACCACTCCGGCGCACCTGGTGGAAGTGGCTTGCCGGCTGGTGGGAGGGCAGGGATTGCTCCGCATCGACGGAGAGTGGGCCGAGGCGACGACGGGGTTGATCAATCAGGGAGAACGGTTCGAGAATGCGCGGCGCGCAGGCGTGGAAGAATTGGAAAAGAAGCATGCGTTCGAACGAGGGTAAGTTGGAACACCGTCTTGCTCACCGCGGCATCGGATCTTCCTTTCTACTGCATTGATGGTGCTTGCAGTCGTACGGTCCTTCGAATGGCTTCGCCCTTCCTCAGGATGACATCAGGGAGCGAGCTCGGCGGCATCCTTTCCTTCGATACATCATTTACCCAATCCGGCGAACAGACTGCGGGATGAACTCATGTGGTCGCTCCACACTTTGTCCAGCAACACGGTTGTACAGAGATTGCATCGAAGGAAGTCTATCGGGTTGTCGCGACACGTTCAAAAACTGACTTTGAAAGCCGCCGGGGCGGTAGGGTGAAAGTCTTGGGAAGAATGCTCTCCGCACACATCGGGTGGCGTCGATTTGCGCTTTGTCTCGTGCTGTTTACTATCGGAGCCGTGATGGCGGGGCAAGACGCGTCAACCGCCGGTTCTCCGGATGCGGAAAAGCATTCGGCTCAGGATTCCAAGCCGCAAAGCAATAACGAAAAAGATGCAGCGGGCAACCAGGAGCCGGAGAACACCAGCATTACGCACCAGGCGCTGGACAAGGCGCGCGACTGGGAGAGCGGATGGTTCACTGGCGACTATCTCGAGAAGGGACAAAAAAGGTCGCCCCTGACATCGAAAAAGCGGCGCCAGATTTATCTGCAGCAGACTCTGACGCGGCCCAGCGACTACTTCAAGCGCATGTTCGCGGCCGGCATCGACCAGGCGCGCGGAGTCCCGAAGTGGCAGGGTGGTTGGGGTGGATACGGCGAACGCTTCGCATCGCGCGAGGGACAATTCATCTCCGCCAACACGCTCGCGTATCTGGGGAATGCTGCGCTGAACTACGAGCCGCGGTATGACCGCTGCGATTGTGCCACCTTCTGGCCGCGCACGCGCCACGCCATCATGCGGAACTTTATGACCTACAACAGCGATGGGAAATTGCGTCCGCAGTGGGCGCTCTATGGAGGTTCGTTCGGTGGCGGGCTCATCTCGAGCACCTGGAAGCCGGACCATCCTGGTCCGTGGACGAACGCGACCTATGCGGTGTTAGGACAGGCGGGCTACGGTGCGCTGTTGAATTTCTTCGTCGAGTTTGCTGCGGACATCAACAAGAAGATCGGCGCCAAGCGGAACAATTCTCAGAAATAAAATCTTGCTTTTTGACTTCCAAAACCAAGAGCTTTCACCACTAAGGACACTAAGGTCCACTAAGGAAAGCCACGAGTTCAGGCTGCTTTTGGTTTCCTGGCTGCACCGGCGAAGACTGCGCCTACCGTGAGAATCGACATTGTCGAGACTATGCCCAGCGAAATCACGCAGTAGATGCACCACACTCCGAGGATGTGCGCCTCGATGTTCGCGAGGTAGAGCGAGAACATGAGTCCCGCAAGCGTCGGCACCAGCAACAGGCGATACGCGCGCATAAACACAAGAATTGCCATCAGGATGTAGCCTGCGATTCCCATCGTCGCCACCGGAATCGGCCCGAGCATGGCGTAGCGGCTGTGATTGACCACGCCGCAGTCCCAATGCTCGTTGATGCTGCACGGCGAGTCACCGTATTCGCGGTAATGCTCGCGAAGCGCGAGAGACGAAACGACGATGCCGAGGGTGGCCAGGATGAGCAGGACATATTTCATGAAGCACGTTCCTTCCTTGCTGTTGCGCCGAACAACTCAGGCGCGGACGCGCGCGTGAACTCCGCGCTGTTACGACTTCCGCGGACTCGCGCCCGCAGCATCCTTTATTAGATCAGAAACCTGCCAGTCGCCGCCGTGATACCACACCACAATCTTGCGGTCCGGACCGATGACCGCTGTACTGAGATTGTGCGTGATGAGTCCGCCCTCGGGTTTCACGGTGAGGGCGAAATAGTCCGCGATCTTCTGGAGGTCGGCCGCTCGCGGTACGACGAACTCCCAGCTACGGAACAACGCGGCATCGTGCGTGTGCGCGACCGAAAATGCGTACTCACGCAACACCTTCGGTGTGTCATGGTCTGGATCGAAGCTGATGCTCACGAGATGAGCCTTGGCCAGCGATGGATTCGACCCAAGCTGCTTGTATATCTCATCAAAGTTGCGGCTCATGCGCGGACAGAAATCCGGAAACGGGCATCGCGTATAGATGAACGTCACCAGCAAAGTCTTCCCCCGGTAATGCGCAAGCGACGTCGGCTTGCCATCCTGGTTGGTGAATGCGAAATCCGGCACGTCCTCGCCCGCAGCGGGCATGTGCAGCGCGCCTGACCCCTTGGCTGGCGGCGCTTTGGCGTGCCCAGTGACTTTCAAATTCTCGAGCCAGTACTCGGCGGGCTCGTCCTCATTCTTCGGGACTTTCTCGACCACGACCGCATCGGCAGTGATGGAATCTCCGGGCGCGATCTGACGCAAATCCGACGCAGGCTTGATCTTGTATGACATCCCCATCGCATCCATAAAGCCAGGGACGTCGTCGCCATCGATGAAGGCCGATTCGGTCTGGGCGTCGATCGAGACGATCCTACCGGTGAAGTGATAACGCTTCACGTTCGAACTCTTGGAGCGGTTGCAGGAGCTAAAAGAAATGGCGAAACAGAGAACGATGACTACCGCACTGATCCTGGTTGATTTTTTCACGTTGTGAACACTGTAACTCTTCATGAGATGGGATTGCCACGCGGGGCTGGCCAGACGTTCTTCCTGAGTCTTCAAATGTCAAACTCCGCTGCTTGCGGTTTATTTCACATTGGCTTCAAAATACTTACTTCCGGTAAAGGTGCCCGGGAATGGGCCATCCGGGCGGGCACCTGGACGTTCCTTTTGACTGTTGCGGCTTGATTAAGTTTTTTTCTCCCTCTGGATTCTGGCTTCTTCTTGTGCCATCCTACGCGGTCTGGATTTCACCGGGGGACGCTACACATGGCATGCAATCCTGAAGTTTTGAAGCACGTTCCGTTGTTCGCATTGCTGGACGAAGAAGAGAGCGCGGTCCTGGCCGATCAGGTCGAAGTCAGGGAATTCAAACCGCGGCAGCGGATTTACAAAATTGGCGATACCAGCGGTCGCGCCTACGTCGTTGTGTCGGGGCGCGTGCGAGTTTCAACCGTCGATAACGAGCACCAGGAAGTCATCATCGATGAGCCGACCCACGGCGAATTTTTTGGCTTTGCGTCCATGCTCGAGCGCACGCCGCATCAGACGGAAGCGACGGCGGTCGATGAGGCGGTCTGTATCGAGGTCGACCGCGAGGACATTGCCGCGCTTCTGCAGCGCAAGCCGCTCGCGGGTATGGACATGCTTCAGGTTCTCGGAAAGCAATTTCACGCCTCTCAACAGCTCGTGCGGCTGCGGGCCATTCGACATCCGAACGAGGTGATCGAAAAGGATGCCACCTTTGGAGAGCGTATCGCTGACGCCGTCGCGGGCTTCGGCGGATCGTGGAGATTCATCATCAGCTTCGCACTCGGTCTCTTCTTCTACGTAACTGTCGATTCTTTGTTGGGAAGGCACGGATGGGACCCGTATCCCTTCATTTTGCTGAATCTGTTTCTCTCCATGCTGGCCGCGCTTCAGGCCCCCGTCATCATGATGAGCCAGAACCGGCAAGACACCAAAGACCGGCTACGCGGTGAGCTCGATTTCGATGTGAACCGCCGTTCCGAGCTGGAAATTCAGGGCCTCAGCCGTAAGCTGAACTTGATGGGCGAGAAGTTGGGCGACGTCGAGGAGTTGCTGCGCGAGACTCTCGGGCAGAAATGACTCGTGCCGCGTCAGAACATTTCAACACAGGGAGCACCGAGGATCACTGAGTGAATCCTCTGCACTCCTAGCGATTCCATTTCTTTCCTAGAAATGGAACCGGTACTTCAGTTCAACGAATATTTCGCGCGGATTGTTCCAGTGAAATCCGCCGAAGGTTTCGCTGTTGTCGAGTTCGACCCGGCGGTTCGCAACGTTGAGCGCACTCAACGAGGCTGAGAAATTCTCGCCGAAGTCTTTACCCAGCGTTAAGTCGAACGTCGTGTGCTGCGGCAGATAGTCTCCGGGATACGGTTGTCCGGGGAATCCATTCACGAAGCCGGAGCCGTAACAGATATTCGTTGAAACATACGATCGCCAGGGCAGGGTGATGTCTCCGCCGAGGTTCAACGTGTGGCGCTGGTCGTGATCGAGGACGCCGAACTCGAGCGTATCGAAATCGGTGAGGCCCCCTGTGATGGCGCCTCCTCCTTGAATGATCTGGTTGGAATATGCGAGGTGAACCTGGGCGCGGTGGGCGAGGCGCGGTGAACGGAGCGTGACCTCCCATCCTCGAATCAGCGCTTTCTCGATCGTCAAAGGAAAAAACAGATTCGATTCTCCGATGACCTCGTGATCGAAGAAATTGTTGACGCGCGTGCGGAAGGAGTCGGCGTCGAGTGTCCATCCATGGTAAGGAATGGCGACGCCGAACTGAAATTCCTCATCACGCTCGCCGGGGAGAGTGACGAATCCGCATCCGTTCTGATTGCACAGGTCGATCAGCGATCCCGAGGCCGTGACCAGCGGCGGCGCCTGATAGTAGTGGCCGTAGAAGCCGCGGAACGTCCAGTTAAGCCTCGGGATAGTGAGGGCTGCGCCGAAACGCGGGCTGATCGCGTTCTCCGAGAACCCGCTATTGCCCGCGAAGTGCGTAGGACGCATGCCCGCAGTGAGGGTCAGCCATGAAAACGGCTTGAACTTGTCATCGAAAAAGAATGCTGTCAGACTGCCGGTCGGCCGCTCGAGATCGATGAACGGCGGGTTGCCGCTGCCATCGTTAAACACAGCGCCGAAACTCTCGCTGTTTGTCTGGTAGAAGCTGTAGATCCCTGCCTGAAAATTATTCTTGCCCACGTTCGCGCTGAAGCTGGCTTGTCCGCCGGCGTAGTTCGAACTGCGATCCTGCGTCGCGGCTACCGGAAAATCCGTGAGAGGACTCGTGTAGTTGGCTGCGTTGTGGTGGTAGAAGGGCGATATGGTCATCAACGCTTTTGAATTGAAGGTGTGCACCCATGAGAAATTCACGATCGCGTCGGATTCATGATCGCTGTCACGAAGTCCGATGCTGGGAAACTGCGCCGAGAAATCATTCTCGGGAATATCGGCGTTCTCTATGTCGTTGGGAAATGGGTCGTAGGGAATCTGGTAGAAGTCCCGGCGAAGCGAAGTCGTGAGGCGAAGCTGGTTCGAAGGATCGGCGTTGAAGATGAATGAACCAAAGCCTCCGTATCCGTTTGCGGCGTCGTGCACCACTTGCGGAACGGGAGTTCCGATGCCGAGATTGCTGCGGTTTCCATTCACGCTGGCGTAGTAGGCGAAGCGCTCGGTGTGGCTGCCGAAGCTTAAGGCATCGTTTGTCTGATAGAAATTCCCGGCGCTGAGCACGAGTTCCGCCTGGCGGTTGCGTTCGAACCCGGTGCGCGGCACGACGTTGAAGACGCCGTACGTGCGATCGCCAAATTCCGCGCCGTAGCTGCCGCGGCTCACTTCAAGGTAGTCGATGTCCTTGGGATCGAATTGCGGCCCGAGATTCGATGCGATGTTGGTGTTGGGTACGGGGACTCCGTCGACCAACCAGCTCGTTTGATGTCCTCCACGAATGTGCAGCTGATCATGCGTGATGTATGACCCCGGCACGAAGTCAGTAATCATGGCCAGGCTGTTGGTGCGCGTTGCCCCGGGAGTTCGCGCGAGTTCCTGGCGATCGACAACCGTGGTGGGCGTCGCGGTGTCAGTGGGCGCGGCTTCAACAGTGCTGGTGACGTCGACTGTCTCTTTCGTTCCCGCCACGCTGAGCGCGAAGTGCAGCACAGGTTGAGAGCCTGAGATGACCATCACATCCTGACGGCTCTGCTCGAATCCCACGCCCGCGACGGTGACGACATATTCCCCGAGAGGGACGGCGTTGAACACGAAATTTCCGCCGGGATCCGAGTTGACAGTGGACGACCAGTCCGAGGCTTTGGCGTGCACCATCACCATCGCGTTCTGTACCGGACGGTGCTGCGGATCATGAATGATGCCACGCACTGATCCGACCACCGATGCGATGGCCGAGAGCGGCAAGATCAAGAACACGAAAAGAAGGTGCAAGCGCGTGGCACGCATGAAATCTCCAGTGATATTCAAGGGCTGACGGCGGCGCCGGGCTCAGATGCCCTGTGGCCGGATCAACAGACCTGTCCCCCACACGAGTGACATGCGTGTGGGCATTCAAGTAGAAGTGTCAGGCGATGGAGACTTGCGGAGGAGCGCGCGCTGAGTGCGATGCCAGAAACCCGGCCGGAGAAACGATGTGATCTTGATCGTCGACCGACGCAGAGACTGTCAGTTGCGCGAGTGCTGCGATTGGAGATCGAGGCTGTGCGGCCTGCGACGTCGTAACCGCTCGCGAGCAATTCTGGCTGCAGCACGATCGACTGCTGATCGAGAGACCTTGAGTTTCCGCGGAGCTATGGCAGGGATGCGCGGACTTCCTGACGCAACAGGCATGAGGAGAGGCAGACGTCGACGCCAGCGCGAACGGAATAAGATTTCCGGCAAGCGCGAAAAGCAACAGAAGTCGAGCGGTCAAACGTTGCATGTTTATTGGCTAAAACACGGGTCCCAGGCCGTTTGAGCATAGAACAGAACTTGTGAGGCGTGCAACCGGAAGGCACTGCTCCATGTCACGAGAATGTAAAACTCTTCTCGAGACAGAATGCATCGCGATGGCCGTAACTCCGTTTCTAGCTCAGGCCCTCGCCGGTGTTCATCCATCGGGCGCACTCGGGTCCGAGTTCGCGCACCGTTCGGGCCTCATACTCAACGCATTCTTCGGCAGTGAGGATATCTTTCCAGCGGCCGTTCACGCCCTTGTTGATGAACGTCCCGCCGCCGCCTTCCCAAATGGTTCCGCCCAGAGGGGCGTACTTCTCGGCGTTGCGCTTCATCCAGTCGAAGGAGCAGTACTCAAATATCACGGGCCAGCGGGACTCATCGACCTTGATGTTCAGAAACGCTGCGATGCGGCGAATCTGTCCGGGCATGTCCTGCTTGAGGTTGTTGAAGTGAACGAACAGGACGTTGGGTAATTCGCGAATCGCCCACCACGATCTCATGTTGTCCCACAGCGACCAGAACGGATAGCCGTCCTTCTCCATCCAATCGTGCCAGTATTGACGGATGTCCGCGGGCGGGCGCTCGATTGGAGGACCAACGCGGCCGGGAGTTTCGTTCAACAATTCATACCACTTCTCATTGGCGTTCGCGTGGTGGTTATACATGCTCCACATCACATCGCGGGCATCGCGGGCAACGTAGATATATTTGGCCTTCTCGGAAAACACGAGCGCGTCGACGGGAAGGTGCGTCTTGAGGAAGCGCCGGTGAGTTTGCGCTTCGACTGCAGGCAGTTTGACGTGTTTGGGCGGAACCCGCAGGTCGATCCACGGCGACATTTCTGCCACAGGGATGTTGGGATCGCCGCCAAAGATCAATTGGCCGACGATCTGTTGCGTCCAGGTGGTGCCCGCCTTGGCGTAGGACGCAACGACGACGTCGTCGTCGCGAAACTGAAAGTCATTCCAGACGGTCGAATCGAAGTGATGATTGTGTAATTCCCGAGTTTTTCGGACAGACGGCATGCCAGGCCTCCCCAAATAGGCCAAAAATATTACTACCACGAAGAAGGCGCGCTGGAAAAGACTCAAGAGGCCGAATGGCGCGCCGATCGTGGCTTGCAAACCATCGATGACTGGCGCGGTGGTTCAGGCGCGGCCGTTGATTTTGGCCCACCACCAGCGCACTCCGACGAAGAGGAATCGCCAGTCGTGGAAAAACTCCGGAGCTTTGCCTTCGAAGGCGTGCCCCACAAACTGGAGGATCCATCCAATTGCAAAAAGCAAGAGCGCGGCAATCCACAAACGATGGTAGAAGATGCTTAGGACGAACACGCCGAGCGAAACAACAATGGTGGGAATGCCAAGCGTATGGCAGAGACGATTTAGCGGGTGCTGGTGGCTGCTCGAATACTGCGCAACCCACTCCTCGCTGGTGCGATGGCCAAGCATGGCGGGAAAAATCATACACCTCGGGGATCTTTGTTGCTGAGACGCCTTCGTACCGGGACTTGCGCGTTGTTCGGTACTGGACAGAGACAATTGAATCCGAACACTGTTCATCGCTGAAGACCGAGGGCTGCGTTGATACGCAAGGATTTGCACGCCAATTCAATGGCGAGAGCCTTGCGTTACGACATGCGGGAAAAGTGCGCACAAAGAGGTCCCATGCGAACCATCGTTCAAGACTTCCATTTCGCTCTCCGACAGTTGCGGAAGAATCCGGGATTTGCCTGCACGGCCATCGTGATTCTCGGCCTTGGCATCGGCGCGACAACCGCAATTTTCAGCGCCGTGAATCCCATATTGTTCGAGCCGCTTCCTTACCCGCAGGCCAGCCGGCTCATGATGATCTGGTACGCCGCGGGCGATGGGTCGCGAATTCCCCAGACCTTTCATACGTTTCGTGAGGTCGCGGAACGCAACCGCGCTTTCGAATCCGTCGCGGTTGCAGACGCCTGGCAGCCAACATTCACCGGCGCCGAACAACCGGAACGAATAGATGGCCAGAGCGTGAGCGCCGATTTTTTTCGGACGCTCGGGGTCGCGCCTGCGATCGGCCGCGACTTCCAAGCTGCCGATGATTTGCCGAATGATCCCAAGGTCCTGATCATGAGCAACGCAGCCTGGCGCGGGCGCTTCGGCGGCGACAGCGCCATCATCGGCCGCAGCGTCAAGCTCGACGGCGACAACTTCACTGTCATCGGTGTGATGCCGGCCGGTTTCGAAAATGTTCTCGCAGCCTCGGCGGAATTCTGGACGCCGCTTCAGTACGACGCCGGCAACATCGTGTCGCAGCAGA
The DNA here is from genome assembly GCA_963820895.1 of uncultured Acidobacteriota bacterium. Classification (GTDB taxonomy): domain Bacteria; phylum Acidobacteriota; class Terriglobia; order Terriglobales; family Acidobacteriaceae; genus Sulfotelmatobacter. The sequence goes on along the minus strand of CAWGBW010000002.1, from coordinate 1,154,683 downwards.
CCCGCGAGTGGGGACATCACCTTCGCATGATGGTCCGCTTGCGCCCCGGCGTGAGCCGAGACCTGGCTCGCAGCGATCTCGACCGCATCGCGCACTCGCGTATCCCTGATTTTCCCCGCCCCACGTGGGCATCCCTGGACCAGGGCTTCATCGCTACCTCATTGCAGGACGATTTGGCAGGTGGCGTGAAACCCGCGCTGCTCGCCATTGTGGGAGCCGTGAGCCTGGTTCTTCTGATTGCTTGCGTAAACGTGGCGAACCTGCTGCTGGCGCGAGGCGTGAAACGGCGTGGAGAATTCGCGGTGCGCGCCACATTAGGAGCAACTCGCACGCGAGTGATCCGCCAGTTGCTGACGGAAAGCCTGCTGCTTGCACTGCTGGGCGCACTTGTCGGAATGGCCGTGGCGCAGCTTGGCATGCGCGCGCTGGTGGCTTTGAGTCCTTCGGAACTGCCCCGCGTTGCTGCGATCCGGATCGACGGCGCGGTATTCGCGTTCGCACTCGGAATCTCGGCGCTTGTCGGAATGGTCCTTGGCCTCGTTCCATTGCGCTACGCTTCTCGCAGCAACTTGCGCTCGGCGGCGCAGGAGACATCCTCTCGCACGGCGAGCGGCCATCAAATCACGCGCCGTGTTTTTGTGGTCGCCGAAGTTGCCATTGCCCTGGTTCTGCTTATCAGCACTGGACTTCTGTTGCGCAGTCTTGGACGCCTGTTCGCCATCAATCCTGGCTTTGACACGTCGCGGGTCCTGACCATGCAGGTGCAGGAGTCCGGCCGTCGTTTTGACGACAATGCTGGCCGTGAGCGTTTCTTCCGGTTGGCGCTCGAAGCCGTCCGCCAGGTACCTGGAGTTGAGAGCGCCGCCTTCACCAGCCAGCTACCGTTGAGCGGCGACTTCGAATCCTACGGTGTAGAGTTTCAGTCCGATGGCGGGAGCGGCGCTGAAGCGGCTCTGCGTTACGAGGTAAGCCCTGGATACTTCACCGCGATGCACATTCCGCTGCGCCGCGGACGCCTGCTCGATGAGCACGATATCAGCGGCGCACCGCAGGCTGTGTTGATCAGCGAATCGTTCGCGAAACGCAAATTTCCCAACCAGGATCCGCTCGGTCAGAGAGTTCGCGTCGGCCCGGATATTGGACGAGCCGATCGTCCCTGGGGAACCGTGGTGGGCGTCGTTGGCGACGTGAAGCAGGCCTCGCTCGGGCCGAGCGAAACGGATGCGTTCTATACACCCATCGCGCAGTTTGCGTGGGTCGACCGGGCGCAGTCGCTGGTCGTTCGGGCGCGGGGCAATGCCGCGGCGCTTACTCCGGAGATCAAAAGTGCGATATGGGCCGTGGACCGCGAACAACCCATCGTGCGTGTCGCCACGATGGATGGTCTGCGGGATCGTTCGGAGGCTCAACGCCGCTTCGTGTTGATGCTGTTCGAAGCTTTTGGCCTCGTCGCTCTCGCCCTCGCTGCAATCGGGATTTACGGCGTTCTGTCAGGAAGCGTTTCCGAACGAACGCGCGAAATTGGCGTTCGGGTGGCTGTGGGCGCCACCCGGTATCAGATTGTCGCTCTGGTCGTTCGCCAGGGAATGCTGCTGACTGCCGCTGGCATCGCCATTGGACTCGTAGGCGCCTGGGCCGCGAGCCAGACAATCGTCACGTTGTTGTTTGGCGTCTCGCGATTGGACCCGGCAACCTACTCGGGAGTGATTGTTTTGCTGGCCGGGGCTTCGTCGATCGCCTGCGGCATCCCTGCGTGGCGGGCCGCCCGTATCGATCCCGCAGCCACGTTACGCTCGGAATAGAATTTTTTACGGCTGTTCCCACTGCCACTGATCGAAATCCTGGCGCAGCTTGCTCTTGAGCAGCTTGCCCGTGGCGGTGTGCGGCAGTTCGTCGACGAAGACGAACGCGTCGGGCAATTGCCAGCGCGCAAAACGCTGCGACAGGAAGCCGCGCAATTCGCAATCGTCCAGCTTGCATCCGTCTTTCAGAACGATCACGGCCAGCGGGCGCTCCTGCCACTTGGGATGCGCCACGGCGATCACGGCGGCCTCCTTCACCGACTCGTGCGCAACCAGAGCATTTTCCAGATCAACCGAGCTGATCCACTCTCCGCCGGACTTGATCAGATCCTTCACGCGATCCGTGATCTTTACATAACCTTCAGGATCGATGCTGACGACATCTCCTGTGCGGAACCAGCCATCGTCGGTCCAGCGATCGCCCGGGTCGAGCTTGAAATAACTGCTCGCAACCCAGGGACCACGCACATGCAATTCGCCGACAGTCGTGCCGTCCCACGGAATTTCGCCGGAGTCGCCAACGGCTCTCACGTCGATGAAAGGCGAAGGCACACCCTGTTTGGCGCGGAGAGAATACCGCTCATCGTCGGACCAACTATCCATGTGTGGCTTAAGGACGCAGACAGTGGCGAGCGGCGCGGTTTCGGTCATGCCCCACGGTTGGATGACGCGCACGCCCAGCTTGTCGAAGCGGCGGAACATGGACTCGGGCGCGGCGGATCCGGCAACTACGACACGCAGGCCTTCGGCCAGCTTCCAGCGGCCGGGATGACAGTCCAGGGCATTGAGCACCGCGAGCCAAACGGTGGGCACTCCGCCGGTGAGCGTGACGCGCTCGCTGTCGAGCAAATCCAGAACAGCCTCAGGTTGCAGATTGCGTCCCGGAAACACCTGTCGCGCTCCAGTCATGGTGGCGGCATAAGGAAATCCCCAGGCGTTGGCGTGAAACATCGACATCGCGGAAAGAACCGTGTCGTAGCAACTGAAGTGAAGTTGATCGGGCAAGGCAATCGTCAGCGAATGCAGCGCGAGCGCGCGATGAGAATAGACAACGCCCTTCGGCTTTCCGGTAGTTCCCGAGGTGTAACACATGGCGGCTGGATCTTCTTCCGAAAGCTCCGGATAATTCGGCTTGCCATTCGACTCCGCTAGAAACGCTTCATAGGACGCACATCCTTCGGGAGCTCCGCCTCCGCCATGACTCACTACAAACACACGCTCGAACTGAACATGTGGGCGGAATTTCTCAAACACATCGAGCAAAACGTCGTCGACGATCAGAAAACGATCCTGCGCGTGGTTGACGATGTAAGCGATCTCCTCCGGATGCAGACGAAGATTCAACGTATGCAGGACGCCGCCCATGGAGGGCACACCGAAGTAGGTTTCGAGATGCTCATGCTCGTTCCACATCAACGTGGCGACGCGGTCTCCTTTGGCGATGCCCGCACCTTCGAGGGCCGCAGCCAACTGGCGCGAGCGGCGATACAGATCGCGGTAGGTGTAGCGGTGTCGCGTGCCGTCGCACCGCGCAGAGACGATCTCAACATCGGGAAACAGCTTCGCTGCACGCTCGAGCATGCAGGTGAGCAGCAGCGGAGACGACATCATGGTCGACTTCACGCCAAACCTCCAAATTTACCGGGTAGAAAGCAGCACCGCCGGTTTGCCCGGCGGGACAGGGCCCCAAGACTTCGAATGGCGTGGATTATAGGCCCTCTAGCGCTGAAAGCGGCCCACAATGTTCCCGGTGCGGTTGAGGCGTTTGCTGGCCACGTGATAGCATCCTTTGTTTTGGCAGGTACGTCGGTCTGGCCTGATACGCCCTCATCCTCTTCATAGGCCATCTCCTTGCCACTCCTGCCTGAAGGAGCTCAACTTGAAAGTCTATTCCGGAGCAAACATCAGGAATGTCGCGATGGTCGGCCATGGGCATGCGGGCAAGACCTCACTGGTTTCGGCCATGCTGTACACCTCGGGCGCCACGCAGCGTCTCGGCCGTGTCGATGACGGCTCCTCCACCACCGACTACGACGAAGAAGAAATCGCCCGCAAGATGTCGATTGCGACCGGCGCGGCCGTGGTCGAGTGGGGCACGACCAAGATCAATATTCTTGATACGCCGGGCTTCAGCATGTTCGTTCACGAAGCCAAGATGGACCTGCCGGTCGTCGACGCAGCCATTGTGGTCGTGGATGGCGTGGCCGGCGTGGAAGTCGTTACGCAACGAGTCTGGAACTACTGCGAGGAATACAAGACGCCGCGCCTGATCGTGGTCAACCGCATGGACCGCGACCGCGCCGACGCCGAGCGCGTCCTCGAATCGCTGAGGAACGCGTTCGGGCGCGACGTGATTCCCATCGAATTGCCGATCGGAGCTGAAAAGAATCTGAGCGGCGTCATCGACCTGGTCCGCATGAAGGCCTACACCTACGAGTTAGGTGGAAATGGCAAAGGGAAAGAGACCGAGATCCCGGCGAACCTGAAGGAGCGGGCTCAGGAGGCGCACGAACGCCTGGTCGAACTGGTCGCCGAAGGCGATGACAAATTGATGGAGAAGTTCTTCGAAGCGGGCACGCTCGGTGAAGAGGACCTGGTCCCATCGCTGCACAACGCGATTCGCGAAGACAAGATTTTCCCCGTGATCTTCAGTTCCGGTCTCGGCAACATCGGCGCCGACCGCATCATGGACTTCATCGTCGACTACACTCCCGCACCTTCCGAGCATGAGTGGGTGCAGGGCGAAGCAGCCGGCGGCAATGGAGACGCTCCCAAGCGCCACGAAACCGACGAGGAGCCCGTCTCGGTCTATATATTCAAAACGGTGTCGGATGCGTTCGCCGGACGCATCTCGTATTTCAAGGTTTTTTCAGGCGTACTGAGAAATGACGCAGCGCTCGTTAACTACAGCCGCGGGTCGCAGGAAAAATTCGCGCACATCTCGAGCATGCAGGGAAAGACCGCGATCCCCGTCAACGAACTGCATGCCGGAGACATAGGAGCCGTCGCGAAGTTGAAAGACACCTTGACCGGCGACACGCTGGGCGATAAATCGGCTCCGATTCAATATCCGCGAGTGAAGCTGCCCGAGCCGGCCATCACCTTTGCTATCGAGCCCAAGAGCCGCGCCGATGAAGACAAACTCGGCCCGGGCCTTCACAAGCAGATGGAAGAAGACGCCATGCTGCGATTCTTCCGCGATCCGCAGACGCAGGAATTTTTGATCGCAGGTACCGGCCAGCAGCACATTGAAGTCGTGGTCGCGAAACTGAAGAAGCGATATCACACCGAAGTAGTGCTGAAAGCTCCCAAGGTTCCGTATCGCGAAACGATTCGTGGTAAGGCCGACGTGCAAGGCCGCCACAAAAAGCAGACGGGCGGCCACGGCCAGTACGGCGACTGCAAGATCAAAATGGAGCCGCTTGCGCGCGGCGGGCAGTTCGAGTTCGTCAACGACATTTTCGGCGGCGCGATTCCGAAGAACTACATTCCCGCCATCGAAAAGGGGATCAAGGACGCGGCCGCCCGCGGATATCTCGCTGGATTCCCGGTCGTCGACTTCCGCGTCGTTCTGTATGACGGCTCCTATCACGACGTGGATTCGAATGACATGTCGTTCCAGATGGCCGGACGCATCGCGTTCCGCAAAGCGATGGAGGTCGCCAAACCGACGCTGCTCGAGCCAGTCATGAACGTAGAGATCACGGTTCCCGACGACTTTGCCGGATCGATCATGGGAGACCTGAATAGCCGCCGCGGCCGCATCCAGGGCATGGACAACAAGGGCGGCAACACGGTTGTGAAGGCCGAAGTCCCCATGGCCGAGATGCTGACTTACGGTGTTGAGCTGACGTCGATGACGCAGGGCCGCGGGAGCTTCAACATGGAAATGCACCACTACGACGTCGTCCCGGGACAATTGCAGGAAAAGATCGTCGAGAAAGCCAAGGCAGCGCGCGGCGAGGTGAAGGAAGAAGAGGAGTAGCTGCGTCGCTATCTAGGTCGTCTTAAGTCCTTGCGACTTCGCCAGCTTCGCTTGTCTGTCGTCGAAAGTCCAAAAGCGCTCGGCTTTGAGTTCCAGGGCACATGCCACGTGCAGACTGTCGAGGGTACGCACGCCGAGTTTGGGACCGTGCCGACGCGCGAGATCGGCGCAAACCGAAAAAGCGTTCTCTGGCATCGGAGACTCCAGCCAGAGTCTTTGAGTCATATCTCGTTCTAGGTCAGCGTATACGGCCTCAGCATTGCCGATCGGAATTTTGCCGCGAAAGACTTGCTGTGAGATCGCGTGGAAAAACTCTGCAGAATGAAGTGGAGTGAACCAAACCTGAGGATTCTGCTTCATCAATTCCAGGGCGGCAACGGAGTGTTGCTCTCTTGTGTAAATCGATACGATAAAGCTCGTATCCGCGTAAATCTTCAATAGCGTCCCCGATCCTCAATAAGGTCGTCGACGATATTGAGGACGCGGTCTCCAAAAATCTTTCTGGCGCGCGCAGCGAAATCCGGATATTGCACCGGGCCAGACTTCTCTTCCTTTTCCGGAACAATCCGTGCGATCAGGCGGTCCCGTTCGCGCAGTTCCACGGTTTTGCCCGCTCGCAGCCAAGCCTTCAAACGTCGGGTATCTCGCAACTGCCGCATGTTTACGGATGGCATGCCTACATTGTGACACATTGATGTGTCACAATCAAGCGAACACGCAGTCGCGTTATAGTGTTTTTCGCGCGCTTTTCGTAATTCCGAGATCGAACGAGGTTGACATGAAATCAATCGTGCTCGCTATGGCTGCCGGCCTTGCGCTCTCCGTATACGTCTCAGCCCAGACCCAAATTTTCACCACCTCCGCGGGACCGGTCAAGATCACGCCGCTAAATCATGCGAGCACTCTGATTGAAGGTGGAGGGAAGACGCTCTACCTCGATCCCGCCAAGCCCGCGAAGCTGGATGGAACGCCCAAGGCGGACCTGATTCTCATTACCGATATCCACGGCGATCACATGGATCCGGATTCGATCAAGGCGGTCAGCAAGGACGGAACTGAAATTTTCGCGCCTCCCGCAGTCGTGCAGACGGTGACGACCGCGAAACCGATTGCGAACGGTGAAACCAAGACTTGGGGAAGCTTTACGGTAGAAGCGATTCCCGCCTATAACCTCAAGCGCGGACCCGCGGCGGGCAAGTTGTTTCACGACAAAGGACGCGGCAACGGATACGTCCTCACCTACGGTGGTAAGCGGTTCTATTTCTCCGGCGATACCGAGGGCGTGCCGGAAATGCGCGCGCTGAAAAATATCGACGTGGCATTCGTCTGCATGAACCTGCCCTACACGATGCCGCCCGAAGAAGCGGCCGACGCCGTGAAGGCCTTCCACCCCAAGGTTGTGATCCCATATCACTACCGCGGATCCGACCTGTCAGTGTTTCAAAAGGCGCTGGAAGGAAGCGGCATTGAAGTCCGGTTGCTGGAGTGGTACCCGAAATGAGCGCGAACAAAATAGCGCCGGCGACCCGCTGGCGGTCGGGAGGGCGTCTCGCCCTCCGGGTTTGTTGCCTAGCGGATCAGCTCAACTCAATTGCGCGCTTTCGCATTTCGTTCTACTATCCCGAAGAGTGCCCACGGCCGCCGACAATTCCGAATTTGATTCCAAAGGTCAGCGACTGGTATCGGCTGCGCCGGTCGGGGACGATTCCTCGTTCGAGCTCAAACTCCGCCCGCAGCGCCTCGCGGAATTCATCGGCCAGAAGAAGGTCAAAGAGAATCTTTCCGTCGCCATTGAGGCCGCCAAGTCGCGCGGCGAAGCCATGGATCACGTCCTGCTCTATGGACCGCCCGGACTCGGCAAGACCACGCTCGCCAACATCATCGCGAACGAACTCGGCGTGCACTTCCAGCCCACTGCCGCTCCCTTGCTGCAGATCAAGGGCGACCTGACGGCGATCATCACCAACCTGCTCGAACGGCAGGTGCTCTTCGTCGACGAGATCCACCGTCTGCAGCCGGTTCTGGAAGAGTTGCTGTATTCGGCGCTGGAGGATTACAAGCTCGACATCATCATCGGGCAGGGACCGTCGGCGCGGACTCACACGCTGGAAGTGAAGCCCTTCACGTTTGTAGGCGCCACGACTCGTGCAGGATTGATCTCAGCCCCCCTGCGGGCGCGTTTTGGAATCGTGCTGCGGCTGGAGTTCTATACACCGGAAGACTTACGGGTGATCGTCGAGCGTTCGGCCGAGATCCTGGGCGTTGAGATCGATGACGCCGGCTCGATCGAGATTGCCAGCCGTTCGCGCGGCACTCCGAGGATTGCCAACCGGCTGCTGCGGCGCGTCCGCGACTTCGCCCAGGTACGCGGCGCCGGCAAAATCGACGAACCGACCGCGAAGGCCGCCCTCGAAATGCTGGAGGTCGATCGGTACGGCTTCGACGAAGTCGATCGTCGTCTGCTGCTCACGATCATCGAGAAGTACCAGGGCGGCCCCGTAGGAGTGAACACTCTCGCCGCGGTCCTTGCCGAAGAGCCAGACGCGATCGAAGAGATCTACGAACCTTTCCTGATGCAGATCGGCTTTCTGGATCGCACCCAGCGTGGACGCGTCGCCACACAACTAGCCTACGAACACTTCGGGATAACCCCCAACCGACGCCAGAACACTCTTTTCTGACGACAACTCCTTCTTTGCGGACTTCGGAGGTCAAACTCTTCAACCACGAAGGACACGAGGGTTCACGAAGGAAATCAGAACCTAAGAGATCAAAACCTTCGTGATACTTCGTGTCCTTTGTGGTTAAGGCTCTTGGCACTTTCATAACAAATACACTCTTTCTGTCTCGTATCGAAATGGTGTATCTTGCTCACTTCCACGGAATAGGGGGCCGAGGAGGAGTGGGGAGCTTTCCGTTTGCGCCGAGTCTTGGGTCGATTCGTTTTTCCTCTACGAAAGCTGCTGGTTCCGGGCTTGGTTCTGTTCGCCTTGTGCTGCCCATCTTTCGCCGTTCCGGCGGGTGTTCTCCAGGATTCAACTAACGCTCCTCAGAACCCGCAGTCCCAAAAGCCCAACCCGCTCCCGGAAGCTCCGCCTCCCGCACCGCCACAAGAAGTTGCGCCTTCGAATCAGGAACCTTCGCCCTCGGCGCAGGAGCCCGAGCCGCCGATAAAGAATCCGAAAGTCGAGCCGGCGCCGAAGCCCGCGATCGAGCCTCCATCGGTCACCATTCCCCGCCTCGATCACGCTCCGACCTTGGACGAATTCCTCTCCATGAGGCCCGAGGGCGAGACGGCGCATCGCATGGCCAGGATCACGGATTTCACGCAGCGCGATCCCCACGATGGCGAATCCGTATCCGAGCCCACCGAAGCCTATCTCGGCTACGACCAGAAAAATCTTTATGTCGTTTTCGTCTGCTATGACGATCCCGGCAAGGTCCGCGCGCGCATGTCGCGCCGCGAAGACATCTTCGATGACGATCAGGTCGAGATCATGCTCGACACATTTCATGACCGCCGCCGCGCCTACGCCTTCCAGACCACGCCGCTCGGCGTGCAATGGGACGCCATCTGGACCGAGGCCTCCCGCGAAGAACAAACTCAGGGACACTTCGACACTTCCTTCGATACCGTCTGGGATTCGCACGGCAAGGTCACGGGCCACGGATTCGTCGTTCTCATGTCGATTCCGTTCAAGAGCCTGCGCTTCCCCGCAACGAAGCTGCAGGACTGGGGAATCATCCTCTACCGCGGTATCACCCGCAAGACCGAGGATTCGTTCTGGCCGCACGTCTCCTACAAAGTCGAGGGACGTCTGGGCCAGGCCGCCACGCTCCATGGGCTGGAAGGAATTTCTCCAGGACGCGACTTCGAACTGATGCCGTACAGCGTGCTCCGCGGGTTCCGCGCGCTCGACACGCGCGACTTCAGCAACCCTTATTTTCAGAAAGCGACTGCGCAGGGACAGCCCGGCATGGACACCAAGTTCGTATTCCGCGATCACTTCACGCTCGACCTGACCGCGAATCCGGACTTCAGCCAGGTCGAGTCCGAAGACCCGCAGATCACCGTCAACCAGCGCTACGCCGTCTACTTCCCCGAGAAGCGTCCTTTCTTTCTGGAGAACGAAGATTTCTTCCGCACCCCGATGAACTTGATGTTCACTCGCAATATCGGCGATCCATCCGCCGGAGTTCGCCTGACTGGAAAAGACGGCCCGTATTCGGTCGGCCTCATGGCTACGGACGACCGCAGCCCCGGTCTCGCCCTCCCCGACTACTTCCCTTTGTCGGACGTTCGCTCGTACTTCACCATCGCCCGCGTCAGCCGCGACATCTTTCGCCAATCGAGTGTCGGTGCACTTTACACCGACTGGGAATGTCCCACGACCGGAGAGTCTAACCGCATCGGCGGCGTAGACACCCGTCTGAAGCTCAATCCCAACTGGACGCTCGACGGACAGGCCGTCACCAGTTCCAGCAACATTCTCGGCAACTTCTTCGCACCGTCGTATTCCTCAAATAATTGCGAGGCCAACTATTACCCGTTCAGCTCGGGCAATCGCGGCAACGACAATCACTACGCCGGACCAGCCGAACGTCTCGAGCTGCATCGCGATGGATTGCATTTCACCTACGACGGCATCTACAACGACATCAGCCCCGGCTTCGTCTCGATCCCTGGATTCATCAACCGCGTCGACATCCGAGAGACCGTGCAGGAAGCCGACTACCGCTTCCGTCCGACCAAGGGATGGATCGTGGATTGGGGACCGTCAGTCGTCGCGCGCTACGATTTCGACCACACCGGACTGAGGCTCGACACCGACTACATTCCTTACTTCGTCATTCAAGGACGCGGTCAGACCCTCATCACGCTCCGCCCCTATGAAGAATTGCGCGAGCGCCTGCGTCCCCAGGATTTCTGCTTCTATGGTTACTGCTCGACGCTCCAGAACCAGGATTTCCACGAGCGCATGAGCGGCGCCAGCGTTCAAAGTGGCTACTTCAAGAAAGCAACATTCCTCGCCAGCTACTTCTGGGGCGATGCCGTGAACTTCGTGGCCGCGCCCTCCGCAACACCCGGACCGTACAACCAGCCCTTCGTCGCCCGTGAAGACAACGCTCAAGTCAGCTTGACCGTTCGTCCCATGAAGCCGCTGAAGATCGAGAACACTTACCTGTTCGAGCGCCTGCGCAGCACCAACAGCGCGTTCCTGTTTGCGCAATCAGAGACTCCCGGCGCGGGACGAGGCATCTTCAACGATCACATCCTTCGCAGCAAGATCAACTGGCAATTCACTCCGCAACTTTCGCTGCGCCTGATCCTGCAGTACAACGCGCTTCTCGCAGGAACACCCGGAGTCGGTTCTCCCTATACCTACCTCCCGACCTCGAGGCAGTTCAACGCCGACTTCCTCCTGACATACCTGGTCCATCCCGGAACAGCAATTTACGTCGGATATAACAGCGACCTGCAGAACCTGAACGTCGTACCGGGATCCCCTACCTCCGCCGGATTTGTGACCAACACTCCACGCGGGTACATCAATGACAGCCGCCAGTTCTTCGTGAAGGTCAGCTACCTGTTCCGCTTTTAGACGTCGCGCCGTCACGCCCACACATGTAACAACTGTTGAAAATTCTTTCGTCCTCTCTGTATAGTTTCCGAGCCATGCCGAACCTTGATCGCCGAACGCTGCTCTACTTCTTCGGAATCGCCTCAGTTACGCCGCTGCTGCGCGCACAAACTCCGCCGACCGGCAAAGTCACCGTCGCCAAGCCCGGAGAAAGCCGGTTCCCCTTCTCGACCGCGCAGCAGGCAAAGCTCACGCCCTGCAAATTGACCTCGGAGGAAAGCGGCGGATCATGCACCACCTTCGAACTGAGCGCCATGCCCCAGACCGGTCCGCAACTGCACGTACATCATCGCGAGGACGAGTGGTATTACGTTCTCTCGGGCGAATTTATTTTCAAGGCTGGAGGCGAGGAGCACACGCTGCCGGTCGGCGGAAGCATCTGGCTGCCGCGCGGCATCCCTCACACCTGGGCCAACATCAGTTCGCAGGAGGCCAAGCTGATCCTCGTCTGCGTGCCCGGGGGATTCGAGAAGTTCTTTGAGGAAATGGGAAAGCAAATGGCGGATGTGCACGACGCTGAGAACGCCACCAAAACAATGCGAACCGTCATGGCAAAGTACGGCATGGAACTGCTGGGCCCGCCACTTTTCAAGTCGCTGCGAGAGTTGCACTAGGGTCGCGAGTCACCGAGCGCAGTCTTGACGTTGAAATCCGCGTGCGCGCTAGAAGGGCTGCTTTGACTCGGGATTGATGAATGCTCCGAAGACAAGTCCTATCGCGGTATACATCCATCCACGAGACTGAGGCTCCCAGGCCTTTATCTCGTGCACGAGTCCTTTTACTGACGAACCGAAGTTTCTTCGCGTCGCCACATCGGCATCGCGTCTGCGCCCAGCGACAGCATGCCGAGCGATGGTCCGGTTTTGCGAACGCTCCCCTGCTCAGGCATAGCGCTGGTGTCAACGGCATTGGGTACGGACGGGCCGGCCAGCCCCGCACCGCAGGATTTGTTTGGTACCGACTCGTAACCGTATTCCGTGATAGTCGCAGAGAATGATCCCGTCGGGCCATGGCCACTCCCTTTGTGCTTCACCGTCACCGTCAGACGCACCCATCCGAAATGGATCTTCCCATTGATCTTGAACTTCACCCCGAGAAACCGGTTAGGATGGCCGCCTCCCCAGTTTCCTCCGAGGCCCTGATCAAAGCTGTAGCCCGGTTTCTGCCCACAATTCTGCGTGCATAGCACCGACCCTTCGATTGGGATGCCGTAGCCGCCATAGGTGCGGATGAACGGACCGCCCGGTCCGATCTTTGCGCCGCGGAGCATCGCCGCAGCGTTGTAACTCGGACACGCACCTGCATCGCACCCGCCGATGACCGCGTCTGCTCCCCGGGCAACCGGAAGTACAGACAAGTTGTTTACGGTGTACTGACTGATGGTGTAATTGCTAAGAAAAAACTCGAAGTCTTTTACCCCATCCCCGTTGAGGTCGAGGAATACCGCCGAATTCGCGTGGATGGGAATCGTTTTGTTCGTAATAATAACTTCGCCTTCGGCCGGTTGCGCCAAAGCCAACGCGCTCACCGAAGCGGCCGCCGCAGCCAGGGAGTACAACCGCAAACCATGCTCCGCAGTCCCGGAGAGCGCAGGCTTCTTCGCATGCAATGAAGCTCGATATCGCATAGTTCCTCCCAAGAAAGTATGGGGCCCAAGAATGGCCGCCGAGGTTAGCGCTAAACCGGCCAGCAGTCAATCGGAAAATCAACCACGCATGGTAGGTCCGGTTGAAGTGGTTCGAGATGATCGGAGAAAAACCGGTCCAGATAAGCGGGAAATTGGCGGAAAGTTTCCATGGACGGAGGCCGGATTTGGTACAGGTCGCTCAGCACCCAACTCTTGTGAACAAAGCGTTGTTACTCATTGACCCGCTCGTGCTTTTCCGCGCCTCTGAACGCGACTCACCCCCTGCGCCGACACTAAGGCGTTCATTCGTTTGCAGATATGGGCCGGACGAGGGGACTCGGCGCGCCCAGTCCGGGATTGCCGAATCCTCCAGCCTTCCGGTAGAATCTAATGACTCGGAATCGAGGTAGAACCCAGATGAAAGCAGCTATCCATCCTTCTTATAACGAAATCCGCGTGCATTGCGCTTGCGGCAATGCGTTCGTGACGCGCTCGACCCATAAGGGCGACATCGGCGTTGAAATCTGCTCGGCCTGCCATCCGTTCTTCACGGGCAAGCAGAAGCTGATGGACACCGCCGGCCGCGTGGAGCGCTTCCGCCGCAAGTATGCCAAAGCCGAGACGGCCAAGAAGTAACGTTTCGCGGACCAACAGAATCAAGCCCTCGCTTCGGCGGGGGCTTTTGCATGATGGGTACAATAGTGAAAGAGCGGAATTGGACTGACCGCCGGACGTAACCGCATTGGGAACGAGCCACGTCGAGAAACGCTGGACCTGTTGGGGAAGAGCTAGCTTTTTGCGCCGTTCCGACTCCAACAAAGTCCCGCTCCGTTCCGTTCTTTCGTATCAGGGCATCGCTCTTCGTATCAGGCATCGCTTTAGCGATGCCGTAAATGGTGCAAAATTAAAGGTCGCCTTTAGGCGCTGGGGCTTTCCCCAAACGTTGTCATCAACAACGGGTCACGAGCATGCGAAAATTCTGGGACAACTCGACCTTGACCAACGTGGACACTTCTGTCCGCGGAATTCCGAGATTCGTCCCCACGCACCTTCAGATCGGCACCGTGACGATCTCGCCTGCGACGGTCCTCGCCCCCATGGCCGGCGTGACCGACACCGTCTTCCGCCGGTTCATCCGCAACCTCGGCGGATGCGGCCTGATCATGACCGAGTTCACCTCGGCCGACGGCGTCCTGCGCAAGAAAGATCAGAAGGCCAAGCGCTATCTCCATTTCTACGAAGACGAGCACCCCATCTCCGCGCAACTGTTCGGCAGCGATCCCTACGTCATGGCAGAAGCCGCCAGGATGGTTGAGGGATTCGGCTTCGATCTGGTCGATCTCAATCTCGGCTGTCCTGCGAAAAAAGTTGTGAAGTGCAACGGAGGCTCGGGCCTGCTGCGCGACCTGCCCGCCATCGGAAAAATATTCGAAGCGGTCCGCGCCGCCGTGAAGATTCCCTTCACCGTGAAATTCCGCGCCGGATGGAGCGAGGCCGAGATCGTCTGCGTCGAACTCGCGCGCATGGCGGAATCCTGCGGCCTGGCGGCCGTCGCGCTGCACGCCCGCACGCGGGAGCAAGGCTATAGCGGTCAGGCCAATTGGGAATGGATTGCCGCAGTCAAAGACGCCGTGAAGATTCCGGTGATCGGCAACGGCGACATCCGCACCCCCGAAGACGCATGCGCCATGGTCACCCGGACCGGATGCGACGCGGTGATGATCGGCCGCATGGCCCCGTCAAATCCGTGGATCTTCCGCCAGATCGAACAGTACTGCGCCGCGATGAGGAGTGATCGTGTAGGGGACAGCCGCCATCGGCTGTCCGGTCGAGCAAAGCTCGACTGGTTTTGATGTCTGCGGTGCACTCGATGCACAGAAATCGGGCCTTCGGCCCGACGGACAGCCGATGGCGGCTGTCCCCACACGCTCATACGACCATCCCTCCGAGGCCGACCGCTACGAAATGATCCGCACCTACTTCCGGATGCTGATCGAAGAAGAACTTCCCGACGCCGTCGGCAAGATGAAACAGTTCGCCTCGTGGTTCACCCACGGCGTCCCGGGCGGTGCGCATCTGCGCAAGGAAATCTACGAATCAAAAAGCGCCCCGGAAATTCTGAGCCGCGTAGAAGCCTTCTTCGAAGCGCGGCTATACGCAAGGTCCCCCAATGTGGCGCGGACGCCCTCGTCCGCGAACTCTAACCACCAGAGATTCGTGTAGGGGCGGACGCATTCGTCCGCCCGGTCGAGCGAAGCGAGACCTATGCAGCGCCCAGTTGTGGCTAAGCCCCCCACGGCCTTCGGCCGCCACAAACGAATGCGTCCGTGCCGTCCGTGGCTACACGATCCGTTTCGCCACCATCTTCCCTAGGCCGCCGTCTTCGATGTACGCCCACGGCGTCTTCGGGATCGTGCGTGAATACCGTCAGCCACTTTTCCGGAATCGCGCGCGCATAATATTTCTTCTTGCTCTCGATCGTGTCCAGCGGATAGAGATCGAATCCCATGCCCCACGTCAGATCGATATGCCCTGAAGTCGGCATCAGATCGGAGATATAGCACGCAGTCTTGCCACCGCTCTGCACGATCACCGCCTGCATGTGCGCGGTGTGCCCGGGAAATGTCTTCACCGAAATTCCCGGCACGATTTCTTCTCCATCCTCGAGCAGCAGCATTCGCTCGCTCTCGACCAGCGGATCGTAGTTATCCGAGATGAAGCTGATCGCGTCGCGCTCGCTCGGACGCTGCGCATACTTCCACTCGCCCTCGGGAGCGAAATATCGCGCGCGGGGAAATGTCGGCACGATCGCGCCATTTTTGTCGCGAATCGTGTTCCATCCGCAATGATCGAAGTGCAGATGGGAATTGATCACGATGTCGATATCTTCGGGTCCGACGCCGGCGCTCGCGAGATTGTCGAGCAACTTCGCCGGCTGTCCATAAAACTTGACCATGCGGTCGGGAAGCTTGTTTCCGATCCCGGTCTCGATGAGTACGGTCTCTTTTCCAGTTCGCACCAGCAGCGAGTTCAGTCCTGAGGTGATCCGGTTGCTGTCGTCGGCTGTCATCTTCCGCGACCACATCACCTTCGGAATCACGCCGAAGAATGCGCCGCCATCCAGTGGATAAGTTCCGTCGGAAAAAACGCTAAGTTCAAAGTCGCCAAGCGTGATCTGCTCCATGAACTTAGTCTGACACACACGGTGGTGACGTCAGAGCGAGCCGTGAGGTGCTGGTCGAAAAACGGTCCTGTCATCCTCAGGCGTGAATTTTTTGCCGGCCCGAAGCACCTATGCAATTTTGGCCAGCGTCGAAGGTCGAGCAAGGCGCATTAACGCGAAAGTCATCAGATATCCACAGCCGAAGCCGCGAATCGTGTGACATCTGACCTTGCGCAGGGATTTCAAACTCTGGCATTCTGCATGACGGCGACGCCGTGGGTTAGCCGGTCGAGGAACAGGTTGGCTCACTAAACCCTTGGCGCTCAAGATTTTGCCCGCAAGTGATTGAGCGCCATAGATCTAAAAGTCGATTTCCCGCTAACTCATTGATGCGCAGACGAGGGGGAGGGGAATACCACTTGAAGCAACTTCTTCCCATTCTTAAACCGCCGCATTCCGGCTCTACGTCAACAAATCCGCCGATGACCCCCACAAGAGCCTGGCTGAATCCCTCAAGCATCTAATAGTTATAAGTTAATTAATACCGGGAGAAAGATCATGATACAGATACGTTCTGCCGACCAGCGCGGTGGTGGCGATCACGGCTGGCTCAAAACTCATCACACCTTCAGCTTCGCGGACTTCTGGGATCCGAAGTGGATGGGATTTCGTTCGCTGCGTGTCATCAACGAAGACTGGGTCGCGCCCAACACCGGATTTCCCACGCATCCTCATCGCGACATGGAAATCATCACCTATGTTCTCGAGGGCAAGCTTGAGCACAAGGACAGCCTGGGAACTGGCTCAGTGATTTTGCCTGGCGATGGACAGCGCATGACCGCAGGTTCCGGCATTCGTCACAGTGAGTTCAATCCCTCGAAGACGGACTCTGTGCACCTGCTGCAGATTTGGATTCAGCCGGAGAAAGCGGCGCTTGTCCCAAGCTATGAACAGAAGTCGTTTCCCGAAGCCGAGAAGAGAGCGAAGTTGCGGCTGATCGCGTCGCGCGATGCCAGCGATGGCTCGGTCAAGATCAACCAGGACGCGAAACTGTATGTCTCGCTGCTCCAGCCCGAAGAGGAAGTGACTCACGAGCTGACTGCGGGACGACACGCGTGGCTGCAAGTCGCGCGCGGCGCAGTGGAACTGAATGGTAAGACGATGCAGCAGGGAGATGGCGCGGCGATCACCGATGAAGAAAAGCTGACGATCAAGGGCAGAGAGAACGCGGAAGTTTTGCTGTTTGATCTCGCCTAAGTTTTCGGCAGCCGCAAAACGGTTTTTAGCGCGCAAGTAAGAAGGGCGTGGAAGCATTTCCCGATGCTTTCACGCCCCAATTACTTTTGACGATCGAATCACCAAGGCAAAGCGATTCGGGCAGGCCAATGCATTTTTAGCCCATCGTCAGAACTGCGCGGAATCGTGCCCGTCCGCTGCGCATCTGTTCGAACGCGTCAGCGGCCTTCGC
Organism: uncultured Acidobacteriota bacterium; assembly: GCA_963820895.1. Lineage (GTDB taxonomy): Bacteria > Acidobacteriota > Terriglobia > Terriglobales > Acidobacteriaceae > Sulfotelmatobacter. The sequence goes on along the minus strand of CAWGBW010000002.1, from coordinate 1,136,996 downwards.
CAGCGGGAAGCGTTCGATCATCGGACGAACGCCGCTGAGAGCGCTGAACTCCAGCGTGTCCTGCGAATCGCGGGCGGTTCCTGAAGCCCAACCGTGAATCGACTTGGTTCCCGGGATGAGTTGCAGCGGCGTGACCGACAGAGATTCCATCCCCGCTCCAATCACCATCAGGGTTCCGTTCGCGGCCAGTCCATCGACCAGTTCTGACATCGACTTCGAATCCGGAGCAGTGGCGAGGACAACGTTCGCCCCGCCCATTTTTTGCAGGGCCTCGGCTGGCGATCCGGCGCTGTTGTCGATGTATTCGTGGGCGCCGAGTTTTGTGGCTAGATCTTTCTTGTCGCCGCCGCGGCCAATCGCGATCGTGCGAAAACCCATCTGGCGCGCATATTGAATCCCGAGATGCCCGAGTCCACCAATGCCTTGTACAGCGACGAGTTGTCCCGCCCGCGCACCGCAGTTGCGGAGCGCATTGAAGACGGTGATGCCAGCGCACATAAGCGGCGCAGCTTCGTCGTCCGGCAGATTCTCAGGCATCAGCGCGACGGCCTCGGCGGGAACGATCACGTATTCGGCGTAGCCTCCATCGAAATGGATGCCGGTAATCTTCTCGAACTTGCAGTGAATGAAATCACCGCGGCGGCAAGGATCGCACTCGAAACAATGCCCGCCATGCCAACCGACTCCGACGCGCTGTCCCGTCTTCCATAGCGTGACATCGGGGCCAATCTTGTCGACGCGGCCGGCAATCTCGTGGCCAGGAATGCGCGGATATTGAAGGCCCGGCCAATATCCCTCTTTCACCAGCTCATCACTGTGGCATACGCCGCAGGCTTCCACCTTGATGCGAACTTGCCCTTTCGCGGGCTCTGGTGTGGGACGGTCGACAACTTCGAAGTTTCCGCCTGCCTTGCTGACTTGCACTGCTTTCATGGGAGAGTCCTCGTATCGTTAGAGAATCGCAATTGGGGATTGAATGTTGCGCGGTTTGCTGTTCTGCAATAGATCGAGGTCGGCGGTTGAAGGTTGCAAGAAATGTGAGCGGCAGAGATCAAGCCAGCTTGCGGACTGCCTGCTCGATTCGCTGCAAGGTCTTTTCTTTTCCCAGCACTTCGAGGGTCTCAAATAGCGGAGGGGCATTCTTGCGGCCGCACACGGCGACGCGGATCGGCTGAAACATCTGCCCGGCCTTTGACGCCCAATTCCTGCGCGGCCGCGCGCAGGCCTGATCCAGGGGATCGTGCTTGAACTCGACCTGCGCCAGAACTCTGTGCTTTCTGACCAGAACTTTCGCGGCCATCTGCTGCGTCGCCCTTTTGCGGGATGAGTTCGGCCGGATCGTAAGGCGGCAACTGGTCGACGAAGAAGAAGTCGGCTGCGGTCAGCACATCGCGCAGCAACTTGATGCGCTCGCGGATCAGCGGCGTGATCTGCCAGCATCTTCTCGTGGCGTGATCTGGAGACTCCGGCCTCGCGCACGATCGGCAACAAGCGCTGCGCTCAAGTCGTCGATTGGCAGCGCGCGAATGTGCTCGGCATTCAGCCACACTGCTTTCGGATCGAACGTCTCATCCGGAGTCGTCGCCGGTTCCTTGAAATTCACGACGGCGTTGGCGCGATTGATTCCCTCGAGCGAGAACGCGTCGACCAACTCCTGCCGGCTCATCTGCTCGCGGTCGTCTTTCGGAGACCATCCCAGCAGGCACAGGAAGTTGATGAACGCCTCGGGCAGGAATCCGGCGTCGCGGTAGGTGGTCACGCTGACGACTGGCCCGTGACGGCGCTTCGAAAGCTTCGATGCCGTCGGGCGCGACCAGCAACGGCAGATGCGCGAACTGCGGTGGCGCTATACCCCGCGGCCTCGAAGATCAGCACGTGCTTGTAGGTGTTCGAAAGATGATCCTGCCCGCGGATGATGTGGCTGATCCGCAGATCCGCATCATCGGCGCACGAGGCGAGGTGATAGGTAGGCATGCCGTCGGACCGCAGCAAGGCGAAGTCTTCGATATCGGCGCCTGCCTTGACCTGCTCGCCGTAGACCGCGTCGGCGAAGCGGACCGTCTCGCCCGTCCGCGAGGCACGCGGAAACGCAATGCGAAAGGCTCTCCGGCGGCGGCGCGGCGATCGCTCTCTGCGCGAGATAGCTCCCGCATGCCGGGATTGAACAGCCACGTCTCCTTGCGCACCGGACTTTCTCGCTGTCGCCAGTGTGCGCAGGAGTGAAATCGCGGTAGGCGAGGCCCTTCTGGAAAGATCTCGTCGGCCATCTTGCGATGTAGCGCGACCCGCTCGGACTGCTTGTATTCCTCATCCCAAGTCCAGCCCCAGCCAGCTTCAGTCCCTCGAAGATCGAATTCACCGAAGCATCGGTGTTGCGTTCGACGTCGGTGTCATCGAGCCGCAAGATCATGGTTCCGTCGATTTCGGCGGGCGTAAAGCCAGTTGAAGATGAAGGTGCGAGCGCTTCCGACGTGCAGAAAACCGGTCGGAGACGGCGCGAATCGCACTCGCAGCGGAGACGTACTTGCGGAGGTCGACATAGGTTAGGGCGAACTTCCGATGGTAAGGGCGCGGCATTCGAGCGTCAAGCTGGGCAGCCAAAACGATCTTGCATGCAACCCCATGATTCAAAAAGAAGTCGAAGCACTAAAGTAACCTAAATCCTGTTGTGTTTCGGGGATCGGTATGAAACGATTGGGGCACTGTTTCCCCCCGAAACTGACCTTACCAAAGGTTTGGTCAGAGGTGTCTCTAGCGACCCTATGAACAGTGTCACAATCACTTCCGTCTTAATTCCCGGATTCGTTTCGGCTCTGCTGTTCCTCGTATTTACCTATCTGTACGAGCAAAGCCGTCAGCAGTATTTCCGCGCGTGGCAGTTTGCCTGGGCGGCATATTCACTGCATTACATATTCGACTATTTTCCGGAATCGTCCGTCGCCTTTTTCATCAGCGAATTATTTCTGGTGGCGATGGCGCTGTGCATCTTCGTCTCGACGCGCATGATGCGCGGTCCGGCGCAGCCGCGGTGGTACGACGCGGCGGTTGGCGGGACCGGCGTAGTCCTGGCGCTGCTGACGCTCCGCGGACATATCGTCAACGGCGTGTTCCGGACAAATGCGCAGCCCGCGATCCGGTTAGGTCTCGGGCTTGCCGTAATCCTGCTCTATTGCTCTTTGGTCTTCCTGCTCAACGGACACCGTCGCCGCTCTCTCGCCTTTCAGGTACTGGCGATTGCCCTTGCACTGTGGGGCGTGCTGATGGGAGTAGGACAACTGCAGAATCCGGTCATCGAAACTTTCGGAAATGCCAGCCGGTTGTTTGGCCCTGTGCCGCAGATGCTATTGGGCATTGCGATGGTGATGGTGTTATTTGAGAACCAGCGCAACGCCGTGCAGGAAAACACCTTGGCGTTGTCGACCTTGGGGGTCGATCCGCGACGGCTGCTCTTTGCCGAAGACCTGGTTCCAAGCATGCAAGCGGCACTGGGACGCCTGAGAACCGCTCTCAATATGGATTGCGCCGCCATCATCATCAGCGAACGCTGGCGCGGCCTGTTGCCATCGGTGCAGCAGGGTTTTACCGAGAGCTTCGTCGGAGAACTGGAGCGCACCGGCGCGGGAGATTATGTCTCCGAGCTTGCATACCGCAGAAGCGGAATCCTGATCGCACAGAACTTACCGGAACTGGCGGAACCGTTGCCGGTGTCATCGGTGGGTACTTTTGCCGAGTTCCGGCGGATCATGGCCGCGGCTGACGTAGAACACGTCACCGCCGTCAACCTGCAGACCCGTGAACACAACTTTGGCATGATCCTTTTTCCTCATGCTGAGCGTCGCGCGTTCGGCTCGTCGGGACCGCACCTGATGGTGGGACTGACGCTGCAACTCGCACTGACGCTCGAGAATTATGTTGTCAGTCACGATGCGCACCGCCGAACCAAAGAGTACGAACTGCTCACCGAGATCGGAAAGGCCATCAGCTCGCGGCTGGATCAGGACGAGATTCTGCATACGATCCAGGTGGAACTGGGGCAGATCTTTGATACCAGCCACTTCTACATTGCGTTCCAGGAGCCGGAAGAAATTCGTTTCGATCTTGAGGTGCGCGACAACCGGGTGCTTCCCAAGCGCAAGCGCGAGATCCGTAATGCGTTCACCGAGTATGTGATTCGCACGGGCGAGCCATTGCTGATCCGCTCCGACCTTGAAAATGCCCGCAACAAGCTCGGGATAGCTCATGTGCCGCAGCGTCCAGCGAAGTGCCTGATTGCTGCGCCAATCTTCATGGGCAACAAGGCGTCGGGAATCATGGTCGCGATGAATCCTGACCGGGAATTCGTTTTCGAGCAGCGCGATCTCGACGTACTAGTGACGGCCGCGGGACAGGTATCGGTCGCGGTGGAGAATGCGCGGTTGTTCGCCGAAGAGCAGCGCCGCTCCCGGCAGCTTGCATTCCTGAACAACGTGTCGCGGACGGCGATTTCGAGCGACGACCCCGTGCACATGCTGAGCCAGATCGCGGGAGAGATCCAGAAGAACTTCAGCTTCGATCACATCGGCATCGGACTGCTCGACTATGGAACAAAAGAAGTCGAGATCAAAGCCGAGGCAGGTGCCACCGCGCATGCGACCGGAAAGCGAATCCCGCTGGGAATCGGCATTCTCGGGAGAGTCGCGCGTACCGGCGAGCGCGCGCTGGTGCAAAATGCGCTGCCCGGAAATCTCACGGGGATCCTTCCCGATTCCCGCGCCGTGCTGTGCATTCCGATCACATATGGCGAATCGCTGCTCGGAGTTCTCAACATCGAGAGTCGGAGCGAGAATGCGTTTTTGCCGCAGGACGTGCTGATTCTCAACACGCTGGCCGACTTGCTCGCAACCGCGTTGCACAACGCATTCGTGTTCCAAAAACTGCAACAGCAGTCCATCACGGACGGGCTCACGGGCATCAAGACTCGGCGATTCTTCTGGGAGGCGCTGTCGGCCGAGTGGAAGCGCGCATCGCGATCGGGGCGTCCGTTCTCGGTTGTGCTGATCGATCTCGACAAGTTCAAGGAAGTGAACGATTCGATGGGTCACTTCGAAGGCGACCTGGTGCTCGCGCGCGTAGGCCGATTGCTGGAACAGAAATCGCGCCAGTCGAATGTGGTCGCACGCTATGGTGGAGACGAATTCATCGTGCTGATGCCGGAAACCGGGGCGGAGCAAGCGCAGGTTCTGGCGGAACGCCTGCGGCAATGGCTCGCGACCGATCCCATGCTCAGCGAGCACAGCATTACCGGAAGCTTCGGCGTCGCCAGTTTTCCGATGCACGGATTTTCGATCGAAGACATCATCCGTGTGGCCGATGCGGGAATGTACGTATCCAAACGCTCGGGCGGAAATTCCGTTTCGACGGCGCAGGAATTTGTGGAAGGCCAGGACTTTGCCCGCCAGCGGCAGCAGATCTCGGCCTATATCGAAGGTTTCCTGCAGCGCGAGCGCATGGGCCCCGAGCAACTGGAAGAGCTGACGAGCACGCTCTACAAGCTTTGCGGCGGGGACGAAATCTGCAATGTTCCCCTGCTCAAGGAAGCGATCGAGTCATTGAGCCGCGCCGCCGAATCGCGTGAGATGCAGGTATCCGGACATGGCGACCTCGTGGCGCGATACAGCGAAGTCATGGCTCGCGCTCTTGGGCTCTCGTCGGAGGAGACTACCGATCTGGTGTACGCAGCGCGAATTCACGATGTGGGGAAGATTTTTGTGGCGGAGCAGCTTCTCAACAAGCCGGGACCGCTCAACGACGATGAATTCTTCCAGCTGCGCATGCATGCTCATGTCGGCGCGGAGATCGTTGGGGCGATTCCGAACTCAACGATGATGCGGGAAGCCATCGAACATCATCATCAACGGTTCGACGGATCCGGATACCCCGACGGATTGCGGGGGGAGGAAATCCCTCTCTGGGCGCGGATTATCGGCCTGGCGGATGCTTACGCCAACATGGTGACCGAGCAATCATTCTCTGCCGCGCGTACTCCGGAGCAGGCTCTCGATGAATTGTCGAAGATGAGTGGAACTCGCTTCGACGGCATGCTGGTGCGTTTGCTTTTACGCGGATTGAAATCGGAGCGCACGGCCAGCTCGGGCATTTAGCCCGGGACCCTCAACATCTCCAGCGCCGCTGCGGTCGAAAATGTCGCTACACTTCATGCGACGTTTGAAGTCCCGTACACCGCGGCAAAGATCTCTGCGAACGTAAGGTCCCTCACGGCGGCTTCGCCGCCGTTCAGGATGACAGCTCAGTGGTGGCGCGGTTGAAGTTGCGCTCTTTCCCTGCGAGTCAGATTGGGTAAACTTATCTGTTATGGCTATCCCTTTATCGTTGTCCGGAAAAGTCGCGCTGGTCTCCGGTGGATCACGCGGCATTGGCGCCGCCACGGTGCGAATGTTTGCCGCGGCTGGTGCGAAAGTTGCATTCAGCTATCGCAGCGCCGAGGCGCAGGCGAACGCGCTTGCAAATGAGTGTGGTGCGCAAACCTGCCATCCGATTGCGTGCGACCTCAATTCTCCGCAGGCTGGACGCTCTCTGGTGGAAGCGACAACCAAACATTTTGGGCGTCTCGATATCGTTGTTGCGAATCATGGAGTGTGGCCAGTTGAAGATGTTCCGATCGAGCGCATGCCGGATGAGCAGTGGCGTTCGACGCTGTCGGTCAACCTCGACGGCGTGTTCGGCCTGGTGAAACATGCCGTGGCCCAGATCAAATCTCAGCCACGAACGAATGGCCCCGCGGGACACATCGTGTTGATCAGCTCCACCAGCGGCCAGCGCGGGGAAGCTTTCCATTGCGACTACTCGGCGACGAAGGGCGCGATCATCAGCATGGTGAAGAGCCTGGCATCGGAACTTGCGAGGGACGGCATTTACGTAAATTGCGTAGCTCCCGGATGGGTCGATACGGACATGAGCGCGGAAGCCCTGGCCGCTCCGGGCACGGGCGATCAGATACGAGCGACGATCCCGCTGGGACGCGTGGGACGTCCGGAAGAGATTGCCGCACCAGTGCTATTCCTGTGTACCGAGCATGCCGGATTCATTACCGGAGAAGTATTTAACGTCAATGGCGGCGCGGTACTAGTGGGCTGAACAGCCGTGTTTTGGGCAACAAAAATGAGGTTTTTCGGTTTTCATGGGGCGCTTTTCGTGCATCCAAGCAGTATGAGGAGCCCTATCGCTGCGGCAGAAAGCCCACGAAAAACGCTACAATTCTGATTGCGCGCGCTCACTCCCTGAATAAAGATGAAAGTGTTCTTCCCGATCCTGGTTTTGGTGTGTTCGGCATGTTCCTTTGCTTGGGAGCAGCCGAGTGTCACAGCAACTCAAGGTTCTCCGCCGAATCAATCTCAGCCGTCGACTCCAGGCGCGTCGTCTGCGCAAGCGGACAAGACCGCTTCCGAAAGAAGTTCTGCGGACAAAGAAGCCACACAAAATGCGTCGAAGGCGAAGACAATTATTGAGCAGGGGATCGAGGCCCTGGGCGGACAGACGTACCTGACGATTCGCGATCGAGAGGTCCAGGGGCGTGGTTACGGATTCCACTCGGGACGGCCTACCGGCAGCGGCGGCGTCTTCTGGGGCTTCGCGGAATTTCCCGACAAAGAGCGCGTGGAACTCACGAAAGAGCGCGACATTGCCGAGTTGTACGTCGGCAACAAAGCATGGGAGATTACGTTCAAGGGTCCGCATGCGATCGAACAGAAAGATCTCGACGAGTATCTTCGGCGACGGCGCTTTTCGCTCGAGACTGTATTACGCACGTGGATCAACGATGCTGGTGTGGTGATGCTCTTTGAGGGCAACGCGATCGCGGCGCAGCACTCCGCATTTCGGGTGACCCTGATCAACTCACAGAACGAAAGCGTGACGCTTTATTTCGATACCGAATCCCACCTGCCGGTGAAGAAAACGTTCGAGTGGCGTGATCCGGTCGATCGCCAGAAGAATCTGGAAGAAGAAGTCTATGAGAACTACAAGGTCGTTTCGGGGGTCATGGTTCCGTTCAACCTGACGCGCTATTTCAACGGGGATATGGCCAACCAGCGCTTCCTGAATTCGGTCACGATTAACCAGGGTCTCGACCCCACGATGTTCGATCCCAACTCCGGCTACAACCCTAACAAGCCCGCCAAGTCTGGTAAGCGCTGACTTCCGCCGGTTCACGGTGTGACTCCACTGAGCAGACATCAATTTGCTTGTATGCATCTGATTTGTAAACATTTGTCTTCCCCCGTAAAGATCGGGCGATAACGTCATTTCGATGAGAAATCCGCCACGGACTGTGGCTTTTTTGCCACAGACGGATTTCCTGAGTCAGCGTTAGGCTGTTTCATTCAGAGTAAACAGCCAGACCTCTTTTGACTCACGAGCAGACAATTCGCTCGACGGTGGAATGCAGCGGCGTCGGTCTCCATAGCGGAGCGCCGGTATCGATGCGGATGCTTCCTGCTCCGTCGGGAACTGGCATTGTGTTTCGCCGCACGGATCTTGACGGCTTCGAAATCGAGGCGGTGAGCCGCAACGTCGCGCGTGTAAGTTATGCGACCAGCTTGATGAAAAAGGGCGTGCTCATCTCGACCACCGAGCACGTACTGTCGGCGATTATCGGCGTCGGCATCGATAACGCGATCATTGAGCTCGACAATCTTGAGCTGCCCATTCTCGACGGCAGCGCGAAACCCTTTGTGGAGATGATTCAGAAGGCGGGCATCCGCAAGCAGCGCAAGCCGCGCAAATATCTGAAGATCTGCCGCGAACTCGAAGTGCGCGAGGGCAACAAGTTCATCGCGGTTTATCCATCGAACAGATATTCCGTTTCCTACTCGATCAACTTCCCACATCCGCTGATCGGCAAAGAAACATTCCAAGTAGAACTGACGAACGGCAGCTACCTGCGGCACGTGGCAGCAGCGCGCACGTTTGGATCACGCGAAGATGAGCAAGCGATGCGCAACATGGGACTGATTCGCGGGGCTTCGCGGGAGAATTGTATTGTCCTGACGCGCGACGGAATCGAAAACGGCCCACTGCGCTTTGAGGATGAATTCGTCCGCCACAAGGTGCTGGACCTGGTGGGAGATCTGGCGCTGCTCGGGAAGCAGTTGCTGGGCAAAGTCGTGGCGGACCGCGCCGGGCATGCGATGCACACGGCGCTGGTGTCGCGCATCCTGCGCGATAAGTCCATGTGGGAAGAAGTCACGTTCCCGAGCGACGAGGAAGCAGAGACCTCTCATCGCAGCAGCGAGGCTACCGCGGGAAACTCTCTCTAATTATCCTGTTGAGGCTCAGTCTGCCGGTTCGCAGGGCGGCTGTCCGGGATCATTCCCGTCCAGATTGACCGGCTGCTCCTGTAGCAGACGATCGAGTTCGGCTCGTCCCTGACTGATTACGGCGGCGGCGAACTTGCGCGCGGATTCCTGCCGCTCACTCGACAATTCCTTTACGCGCATGTTCAGCAGGGGCACATCATTTTCGAAATATTGCAGGGTTCTTTGCATCTTGGCGATGCGGAAGTTATGGGTAGCCATGAGTAATTCTCCAGGTCTACGAGCGTGCCACGTAGACCGAGAGGCCGCAAAGTTCAAAAGAAGGTTCCTGTTTTGTGAGGCTGAATCGGCTGGAATGGTGAGATATCGCGGATGGCTAGCAGTTGAGCGGAAATTTGACTTCCTGGCGAGCAAGAGCGTTGACCACAAAGGACACGACGTATCACGAAGGGTTGATCCCGCGGATTCTGTTGTCCTTCGTGAACCCTCGCGTCCTTTGTGGCTGGGAACTTTCTGCTCTGGCGAGCAAGAGCATTAACTACAATGGACATGAAGTATCACGAAGGTTTGATCCTCACGATTCTGCCGTCCTTCTGGGGTCCAGAAACGATTAGTTCTGGGATTCGGCTTCGGCGGCCGCGAGGCGTTGCTTCGCTCCTGGAAATTCCTCTTCCATCCGTGCATCGAGCCATTGCTCGAGCCGTTCCTGCGAATTCTTGGGAACGTTGTGAAAGCGGAATCCGGCGAGGCCCTTCATGTTGCTCCATGCCACTTCGGATTCCACTTCCAGGTGCAGGTTGGAATCCGGCAAGGAGAATTTCAGCAAGGGAGCCGCACCCTTCGGTAGCGCTTCCTTGAGCATCAAGGCGATGCCGCCTTCGCTAATGTTGGTGCTGGTCGCGACCAGCGTCTTGCCTTCCTGCACGACCTGAACAGACATCTTCACCGGCTCGCGGAAATATCGGCGCCGCTCCTTCAACATGAAGTTCAGCGCGGCGTGGAAACAACGGGATGCGTTCAGACCACTGATGGGCTTCTGCAGTACGAAGTTGGCGCCCATGCCAAAGGCTTCCTGCGTAGTAGTTCTTTTTCCGTTCAATATGGCGAAGGCGACGGATGTTCGGTTGCTGGGCGTGTTTCGCAGGCCCTGAAGCAGGGCCAAGCCGCCGGTAAGATCGTCGCAATCGACAATCACGGCGTCGAATTTGTCGGATACCAGAATGTCCGAACCTGCCCGCGCTTCCTGGCAGATCTCTACATCAATGGACATTTTTTCGAGCGTAGGCCGCAATACGCGGACTAATTCGGCATCACGACTCAACAGCAGGGACTCCAACGTCATGCAATGATTGTAGGAGGCGGGCAGGCGCATTCGGTAGTGACCAAGGTCTAGGACCCTCGGTTGGACTGGCTTCTGTATTTCTCTTCGCCGGTCGCCGATCGTTGCGCCCTGCATTTCTTGCTGTTAGAACACGCGCATGCAACATCTTGCATTGTTGTCGCTGGGATCGAACATCGAGAATCGCGAGTCTCATCTCAGGGACGCGATTGCTCGGCTCGCTGATTGGGGGGAAATTCGCGCAGTCTCTTCGTTCTACGAAACGGAGCCGGTGGAGTTTACGGATCAGGCGTGGTTTCTGAATTGTGCTTCGTCCCTTGAAACCGCAGAGGAGCCCGACCGGCTGATGGCTGCATTGCTCAGCATTGAAGAGACCATGGGGCGTCGGCGGGTACAGACGAAAGGGCCGCGCATTATCGATATCGACATTCTTTTGTTCGACGACTTGGTAATTGATTCCATCGTGCTCACGATTCCTCACCCTGCGATGGATCGCCGGCGGTTTGTACTCGAGCCTTTGGCTGAGATCGCGGCAGATGCTCGGCATCCGCTGTTGAACAAGAGCGTGGGACAGCTTCTGGATGATTTGCCTGCTGGGCAGTCTGTGCGGCGGATCGGCGGGTGACGGGCTACGGAATTATGATCCTGCTGCCCGCTTCTTGGGGCGCTACAACTGCCGATTCTTTTTCGGGGAACTGCGCGTAGAGAAATTCTACAAACGCGCGGGACTTTGGGCGGCCTGAAGTTCGGCCGTATCCCAGGCGCACCAGGAATACCAGCGCCTTCAGGACTTCAGAATCGCGCAGCGATCGAGTAGCCCACGTGCTTCTGCTCGGCCTCGCGATATTCCTTGATCATGTTCTCGATTTCAGCGACGGCGCGTCTTTGCGGCTCGCTGGTCATCGGCGGCTCGTAGTGAAGGCCGGAATTGAGGCGGCGCTCGTACGTGGTCGCCAGCATCGAAAGGGACGCGATCAAATCCTGATCGTGCAGAGTGTTATCTGCGCGGGCAGCCTTCGCCAAGGCGTAGGTCAGTCCCATCAGCAGGTGCTCTTTCTCGTACATGAACTGATCCGAAAATTCGACCTGCAGAAACAGTCCGGCCGGATCGATCTGATCGGCGGAACGCGGCTTCTCGTGCTCGCGAGCCTGGCGCAGATAAGGGCAATCGCTCGGGCAATCGAGGGTCACTTCGCGCTGTTCGCCGCAACATTGCGGGCAGATGCGCCCGTGTACCGCAGGGCAGAAACGCTTCTCTTTTCGAATCTCGCAGATGACGCAGGTCAAGAGAGTCCTCGTTTTCTAATTATTGCATTGCCGGGGAGCGGACTCGTGCGATCCAACCTGCGATCTAGCCGCTTTACGCTTGCGGCATCGAGGACGTCGGCGCTACGGCTGCTACTGACGTCCGACTGTGACTTTGATCACGTTGGGGTTTACCACGCGGATACGCATGGAAAGACTGTTTTGGCATCATCGTGGCATAAAACACCTGTAAAGACGGGGCATTCCGTGCAGCTCAAAGTATAAAACCCTCATAAAATAAGGTGTTTTCCACAGCCTCATCGATATAAGATACCCGCGCTGGTATTAAACCGATTTTTTCGAGGAGGAAGTATGGCTTCAGGCTTGACCAAAACTCAGCTCATCCGGCAACTCGCGGAGAAGACTGAGCTGCCCAACAAAACAGCGGCGGCATTTCTTGAGCATCTCGCCGACACGGCTATCAAAGAGACAAAGAAGAACGGCATTTTCGTAGTGCCCGGCCTCGGCCGCCTGGTGAAGGCGCACCGCAAGGCCCGCGTTGGACGCAATCCCCAGACGGGCGAACCGATTCAGATCAAGGCAAAGACGGTCGTGAAGTTCCGCGTCGCCAAAGCCGCGAAAGACGCAATCGCTCCCAAGAAGTAGTTTTGTTTAGAATTCGAATCGAAGGCCGGCCTCGGTCGGCCTTTTGATTTTGTGGTGAAACTGGAACGCCTCGAGATGATCAACTGGATCGTGATCGGAATCGGCGACATCACCATTCGCCGCGTCATTCCTGCAATTCAAGCCGAGCCCCGCAGTCACCTCTACGGTTTTGTGACGCGCGACCCCGCGAAGGCCCAGCCTTACAACGCCCGGGTGTTCGCGACGCTCGATGCTGCGCTCGCCGATCCTGAGGTTCACGCGGTCTACGTCGGCACGCCAGTCTTTCTGCACGCACCGCAAACCATCCAGTCGCTCCGCGCAGGCAGGCACGTGCTGTGTGAAAAGCCGATGGCAATGAACGAGGCCGAAGCGCGCCTCATGGTCCGAACGGCGGAAGAGACGGGAAAGATTCTTGGAGTCGCGTACTACCGGCGATGCTATCCGAAGGTGCAGCGCGCGAAAGAACTGCTGGCGGCGGGAGTGATCGGAAAACCAGTATTCGCCGAGCTGACCAACCACATGGATTTTGATGGGACCGGGAACCGCGGCTGGCTGTTCGATCCCGTCAAGTCAGGAGGAGGGCCGCTGTTCGACATCGCTTCACATCGCATCGACGTTTTGAATTTTCTGTTCGGCCAGCCGCAACGGGTTACGGCCCAGCTTTCCAACGTGGTGCATCACTACGCGGTCGAGGACAACGCCACCGCGATGATCGAATATGAAAACGGAGTGCGTGGAGTGGTCGACGTGCGCTGGCACTCGAAGGTGAACCGCGATGAGTGCCGCATCCGCGGGACCGACGGCGAGATGGAAATGTCGCCGCTGAATGGGCCCGACTTGATCTATCCCGGAGGCCGCGAGAGTCTTCCCGTGCACAGCAACGTGCACTTGCCGACGATTGCAAACTTTGTGGATGCTGTGGAAGGCAAGGCGGCGCTGCTTGCGAGTGGAGCGACATCATATTGGACTGACTGGGTGACGGAGCAAGCGCGAAAATAAGGGAAAGAACGCTGCCCTCTCGCCTCGGTTCATATTGTCGTAGGCATGCCTATGAGGTCCGTTGCAATTTGTGAGGAAAAATCCTCAACCACAAAGGACACTAAGTTCCACTAAGGGGTTCCAACAATCCTTCGACAGGTCCACTTATTCTCCAGCAGGGCGCCGACGCAAATTCATTTTGCGTATTCATTCTTCACTACCTCGCCGCCCTTCATGACAAACTTCACTCGCTCCAGGGTCGTGACATCTTTCGTCGGATCGGCTTCCACGGCGACGATGTCAGCCCAGGCTCCCGGCTCGAGCGTGCCGACTTTCCCGGACCATCCCAACAGATCGGCGGCATTCACTGTCGCCGCTTGAATTGCCTGCAACGGGGTGAGCCCGAGCTTCACCATCACGGCAAATTCGTGTGCGTTCATTCCATGAGGATAGACAGCGGCGTCGGTGCCAAAGGCGACCTTCACTCCGCTGGAAAATGCATGAGCAATGTTTTTTCGCGCGGCCGGGATTACATCTCGCGCCTTGGCCAGCAGCGGCGGAGGCAGCCGGGTGAGTCCGGCGTTATCGATCATCCAATCGCCCAGGTAGAGCGTCGGAACCAGGTATGTACCGTGCTCCTTCATGACGGCGATGGCAGCATCGTCGATATAAGAACCGTGCTCAATGGAATCGACGCCCGCTTCAGCAGCCCAGCGAATTCCTTCCGCGCCGTGCGCGTGCGCGGCGACCTTGCGTCCCAGCCGATGCGCGTCGGCAACGATCGCCTTCATCTCTTCGAGCGTGTATTGCGAGTGCTTCGGATCGTCTCCGAGCGAGAGCACGCCTCCCGTGGCGCACACCTTGATGACATCCGCGCCGTACTTAATGTTCTCGCGCACCTTGTGCTGGACGGCGGCAACGCCGTCGGCGACGCCATCATCGGTCGCGTGGTATTCGAAGGGCAGCATGTTGTTGTCGCAATGCCCGCCGGTGATGCCCAGCGCAGGACCGCTCGCGAGAATGCGCGGACCCGGCACGTCGCCTGCATTGATCGCGTCTCGCAGTGCCACGTCGGTGAATTTGCCGGCGCCCACGTTGCGGACGGTGGTGAATCCGGCTAAGAGCGTGACGCGGGCATTTTTGGCTCCGATGAGGGCCTCGCGCGGCGCGGAGATCGCCAGAGTTTCGTAGCCAAACTCCGGATTCATGGTCAGGTGTGTGTGGGCGTCGATGAGTCCAGGCAGCAACGTGGCATTGGGCAATTCGATCCTCATGGCATCGCCGGCATTCGCCTGGGCTGAAGGACCAACGCTGACGATCTTTCCGTCTTCGACGATCACTGTCTGATCGTTGAGCGTCTTGCCCGACTTCACATCGAGGACGTGGGCCGCGTGAACCGCTACGCGCCGTTGCGCCTGTGCGATCCCCTGTAGTCCCGCTAGTGCCACCCCCAGTGCCAAAACAGCTCCACACACTTTCTTCGTCATTCATTTCCCTTTCTTGAAGTTGTCAGTTAAGCACAGCGATTCGCGCCAGCAGGTCAGTGTCGCGCTTTGTCGAGTCCCCAGACAGTCCCAGCATCGACGGCAAAAAAGACGACCAGCAATAGCAGAAGGGGCAAAGTGTCGAGCCGCGCACCGAAATAATGCCACACTGCGACGCCGTGCCCTGCGTCCCACCAGGCCGCCAGGGCCAGGTTCAACAGGAACAGAATTCCTACGACGCTGGCTACACGCACCCACAGTCCGAGCAAGAGAGAAATTCCTATGAGGAGCTCGATGACACCAACGGCATAACCGAAGAACACAGCGTGAGGCAGCACGATTCCAGAAAGGACAGGGCGGTAAAAGGTGACCGCAGTCATGTTGATGTAGTCGTGCAGATAGTTCTGAAATCCGCCGTGGGCGAATGCCGGTCCGATCACTTTGTATTCGCCGAAAAACAGAAAGAAAAGGGAAGTCGCGATGCGAACGACAGCGATCGTTTTGAGGGAAGAAGGAGCAGCCATCAAAAAAGTTGTGTAAGCCCTGGAAGGCGATTTGGCAACGGCGCAAGTGGCGCCCGTGTAAAGCGGGCATCAGCCCGTCACGTTCTAGCCTCCCGGACCGTCGTTCGAGACGTACTGCTCGAGTGCATCCAACTGATGGGTCAAATCGTCTACGCGCCACTCCAGAAGATTTCGAATCGAGAGCATGCCCAGCAACTTGCCGTTGTCGTCGGCAACGGGGAGATGGCGGAAATGGCGCTCGAGCATGATGCCGAGAGCCTCGCCCGCGTTCGTTCCGCGCGTCGCCATTTCAACCGGAGTCGTCATGAGCTCGCGCACCGACGTGACCTGCGGATCCATGCGACTGAGCGAAAGTTTGCGAAGAACGTCGCGCTCGGTGAAAATTCCCGCCACGCGATATTCATCGTCCACGACGGCGACTGCGCCGACATGATAGTCAAGCATCTTGTGAATGGCGTCGGCAACGGAAGCTTCCATTCCCACCGCCGCAATCTCCCGGTCGCAAAGCTCTAAGACGCTCATCAAGCACCTCCGCCGGGAAGGCGACAGCCTGTCACCGGTTTCGCCCGACTGATCTATTTGAGGCATTATGCTCACGGCGGAGCGCTTGTCAAGGAAATTAGAGTACGGGGACGAAAGAATGGCCATCGCAATCTCGGGCCGAAGGAAGTTTCGGGACGGCTGAATCAGCGGAAGAACGTTGTCTGCTTCTCACTGCTGGCTGCGTACGTCAGATCCTTCGCGTTGCTCAGGATGACAATTCTCTTTTGACGACTGCATCTTTTTGAAATGCGGCACTTCTGCGCTTTGTCATCATGAACTACAACGGTTCAAAATTTCAGTTGGAGCGGCCTATTTGGAGCGAAAGACTTCTCCGTTCTTCATCACGAACGAAACGCTCTCGAGCTCTTTAATGTTCTGCAGGGGATCGCCCTTTACCGCGACGATGTCGGCAAAAGCGCCGGGAGCGACCGCACCGATCTTACCGTCCATTTCGAGCATGACCGCCGCGCGCGAGGTCGCGCTTTGAATGGCATCCATCGGCGGCATGCCGAAGTCGGCCATGCGCGAGAATTCCTCGGCGATGGGCTCAGTCCAGGGGATTCCGCCCATGTCGGTGCCGAAGACGATCTTGACTCCGGACTTGAGCGCCTTCTTGAATGAGACTTCGTGAGTCGAGGCTCGCAGCCGATCGCGACGGCCTTCCGGCGTGTCGGACGCGGCCCAGTCGGTGTAGTAGACACCGATAGTCGGAACGTACCAGGTTCCCTGCTTGAGCATTTGCGCGATGGCTGCATCGTCGAGATCCAAGCCATGCTCGATGGAATCGCATCCGCCATCCAAAGCGCGATGCAAGCCGATGCCGGTGTAGGCGTGACACGCGATCTTCTTGCCCCATCCGTGGGCTTCGTCGACGACGGCGCGCAACTCTTCCACAGTGAGCGTTGGCTGCGCCATCAACTCGCCATTCTTGCCGACCCACGAACGATGCGTCATGTAGACCTTGATCCAGTCCGCGCCGTGGTCGAGTTGCTCTCGCGCCGCCTTGCGAGCTTCCACTGGTCCGTCGACGATCTGCGCGCCCTTGGGCATTTCGAGTTCCGGCGCGTAGCCCTCGAGCTGGTAGCCACCGGTGGTCGAGATGGCGCGAGTCGCGACCAGCAGGCGAGGACCGGGAATGTATCCGCCCTCGATCGCCTGCTTGATGCCGACGTCGCCGTATCCAGCACCCTCAGTCTCGACATCGCGCAGAGTGGTGAATCCTTGTTCGAGCGCGCGCCGGGCCGCCACCGTTGCTCTCGCTGCCCTCAGAGCGAGAGGCGCCGTCAGGATGTTGGCGTCGTAACCTCCGTGCGCTGGATCTTCTCCCTGAAGAAAGATGTGAGTGTGCGAGTCGATGAGGCCGGGAAGAACGGTCTGTGTCGAAAGATCGATCACCTGCGCGCCGGACGGAATCTTCGCGCCCGCTGCGTCAGATACGCTCTCGATTTTGTTTCCGCGGACGACGATGACTTGATCGTGCCGGGGCTTGTCAGACTTGCCGTCGATCAGCGTTCCAGCTCGAATGACCGTAACTTGTGCAGAGGTGGATTGTGCCGGGGATTGCGCCATGGCGAGGGATGCCGTTGCGGCGATGAGAGCTGAGGCGAAGAGTTGTTTCACGTGACCTCCGGGGATCGCGAACGCATTCTCTGCAAGTCGCATCCTGAGCGGGATGGATTCTATACTCAGAGCTGCACTGGCGCACAATTCCGCAGGGTCGCAAAGGCCAACCGTGACTGAGTATTCAATTCCAAAATCATCCGCGAAGGTGCGCGTTGCTGTGGCGGACGATGCCGAGCCCCTCATGTTGCTCATCAACGCGGCATTTCGCAAAGCGGAGTCATTCTTCGTCGATGGCGACCGCGTCACGCCGGAGTTCGTTCGCGCCAGCCTGAAGAAAGGGACGTTCCTCGTCTCCGAAGACGGCAACAAATTGACCGGGTGCGTCTATGTTGAGCCACTGGGAGAGAGGGCCTATCTCGGGCTGCTCTCTGTCGATCCGGAAAGCCAACGGTCGGGTATCGGGTCGAGGCTGATGAATGCAGCGGAAGATTTCTGTGCGAAGGCCGGCTGCCGGTTCGTCGATCTACGGATCGTGAGCATCCGCGAGGAACTGCCGGGCTTCTACCGCCGACATGGGTACGTTGACAGCGCCACGCTCCCGTTCATTGAAGGAGTCGCGACGCGGATTCCGTGTCATTTTGTGCAGATGACGAAACGGCTGCGCTGAATTCAGGAAACCACTGCGTCGGCCTCGATCTCAACCAATATCTCTGGCGAGATGAGCGCGGCAACCTGGACCATCGATGTTGCAGGCCGAATATCTCCGAAGAACTCGCCGTGCGCTTTGCCCACCTGCTCCCATTGGGTGATGTCAGTGACATAGATGCGGGTGCGAACGACATCCTTCATGCTGGCGCCCGCCTTGGTCAAAGTGCTCTCGATGTTTTTGAGGGTCTGGATCGCCTGCGCGTAAAAGTCACCGATGCCGACGATGTTTCCGTCCGCTCCCGTAGCTGTTGTGCCGGAAATGTGGACGTAGGACCCCATTTTCACCGCACGAGAGTAACCGACAATTGGCTCCCATTTGGCGCCGCTCGAAATGTTCTGCCGCTGCATTCGATGTTCTCCTTTTACTGAATTCTATCTCGACTGGGATGAACGTCGGAGCCCGACGGCTGCGGAGCTGAGTCGAAAAGGCGGAACGTCGACGTTATTGGCAGCCGCACTGGCAGACTGCCAGCAAATTCTTCCCGAAAACCGAACTGCAGTTACTTCTGCGGCACCCGTTTCTACCAGATTCACTGCACAACTCGAAGAAGGTGAGGCACCTTCTAACAGATCAGCAAAATGAATCTCTCCGATAAACAAAAGTCACTTGCGTTTGAAGAGAGAAGTGGGTTATCTAGACAGCCATGTGGCTGAAACTCCGTAGTTGGCGCGGAGTTCAGGGGGCCTTCAGATGATTGAGGAGTCGCATCCGCTGCAACAGCTGTTTCAAGACCTGGTCGGGCGGCACTACGCAGAAGAGATTGGCATTCGCGATCCGCAGATTGTCGCCTACGTTTCTCATCTACTCGCGGAATTCTGCGAAGCCGATCAACTGTACAAGATTCGCAACTCTTCGCATCGACCGCTCGATGATGTCGGGGAGATGCTGATCGAGTCCGATCCGGTTTACGGACCGGCG
Source organism: uncultured Acidobacteriota bacterium (assembly GCA_963820895.1). Taxonomy (GTDB): domain Bacteria; phylum Acidobacteriota; class Terriglobia; order Terriglobales; family Acidobacteriaceae; genus Sulfotelmatobacter. Next base: position 1,117,716 of record CAWGBW010000002.1, on the reverse strand, counting down.
CCGTCGTTCGATCGCGAACGCCAGGTACGAAAGCATATCGGCGATTTCACTTTATTCTTCGCAGGGATGTTTCCGGAGAGCGTTAACCACGTCCGGCTGCGCCGCCAGCGAATCGAGAATCTTGTCGACCTGGTGAAAGCAGGGAAGGAAAGCTACTACATCGTTTCGAAGTTTGAGCACTTCGAATACGCCAAGGTGGCACCGCTGTTCGCGAGCCTCTCAAAGAATTTTGAAGAGTGCGTCTACGGATTGAACATGGTGAAGAACGATTTGCAGGAGATGCAGCATCCCATCGTTCGCCGCACCGACGAATTGATTATGTAGTCGACGGAGAAAATAATTTCAGACACGTAGCTCCGCTGCATTCCCCATGCGGTAGAAACTTAGAGCTGCGCTTCCCTGCGCCAGATGCCGAAATCTACGCAGCGGCCCGAATTCATGCCCCGGATCGAATTTCTTTTCGTGCTCCGCGATCACCACCGACATGGCCCAGATTAAAGATGACTCCGCGAGCGCGCTCAACGTTTTGGCGTAGACGTCCTGCATCCTGTACGGCGGATCGATAAATGCAACGTCGGCGGCGACGCGTTGTCTCTCCATACGCCAGAACGCACGCGGCAATTCGTCCTGCAGGATGTTAAATCCATCCTTGATACCGAGGCTGTGAAGGTTGGTGCGGATCATGTCCGCCGCCGAGGAAGAACTTTCCACGAAATGTACGACCTTCGCGCCGCGACTCAGCGCCTCGATGCCGATCGCTCCCGTGCCCGCGAACAGGTCGAGCCAGACGCTGCCTTCGAGTGCGGCCGGATTTCCGGCTGTCAGCACGTTGAATAGCGTTTCGCGCAACCGATCGGATGTGGGGCGTATGTCCACACCGCGCAACGAACGCAAGGGTCGACTCCGATATTTTCCCGATATCACTCGCATATCCCTCTGACCTTGTATGCCGCAACCAATATATCTATGCATGTAGAATAAAAGCAGCGAATCCGCATGCGAAGCTGGTCCATCCCGGTTGGACGACTATTCGGCGTCGATGTTCGTCTGCACCTCACATTCCTGATATTGCCGATCTTCGTCTTCTGGACCGAATATGCCGCGAAGGGTTCGGCGAACGGCCCGCGTGATCTCGCCCTGTGCGCGATCATTCTGGCGTGCGTAGGAGCGCATGAAGCCGCACACATACTCGCATCGCGGCGCGTGGGCTTAGTACCCAAGGCCATCATTCTTCTGCCGATCACTGGCGTCGCGCTCTACGAAGAGGCGCGCATGGAAAAACAACCTTCCGCCCTGTTTTGGAAGCGTGAGATCTGGCTGGCTCTGGTCGGACCGCTCATGAACCTTGCGCTCGCAGGCCTCTCCCTGGCTGTGATCTCCGCCAGCGGCAAGGGAATCGAACTCTGGAAGTGGCCTTTCCTGCAGGCGTCGCAGCTAGCGAAAAGTGTCGTGTGGGCCAATCTATATATTGCGATTTTGAACCTGATGCCCGCGTACCCGCTCGATGGCGGGCGCATCGCGAGGGCATTGTTCTCGCGCAAGACAGACATTTCGTCTGCTACACGGCGCGCCGTCTCCATCAGCACCGCAATTTCCTTAGTTCTGGTTTTCGCTGGACCCTTCAGCGATAGCTGGCTGACGATGGTGGGCGTAATTGTGTTCTCAGCGGCACAACTGGAAGAGCGCGCGCTGGTATTTCAATCGGTTCTCGACAACGTTCGCCTCGACGAAGTCATGCTGACCGACTTTGCCACACTCTCTCCGGCCGACACCCTGGAAGACGCGCTCGAGAAGGCTGTGCACTCGCTGCAAGATGATTTTCCAGTGGTGCGGGGCAGCGATATGGTGGGTGTGATCTCGAAGGCCCGCATCCTCGACGCACTGCGCGCCGAAGGGAATGGTTACGTGCAAGCCGTGATGAGCAAGATTTTCGACGTTTCCGTCCGCCAGGACTCTCTCAGCTCAGCCTTTCGCAAACTTACGGCGCGAAGCTCCAGCATCATTCCAATCGTGGAAGATCAACGCCTGGTCGGCATCGTCACTCTGCAGAACCTAATGCACTCGATGGCCCTGCTCGCCGAGAGCCGCAAACTGCGGCGGAATGAGCTTCAATCCTAGTTCGCCGTCAGAACAGGCGGACCGCCTTCGCTGTCTGCACCGCGGGGATTTCCTTCAATCTGGCTAACACCGCGTCGGGAACTCGCACATCGACGTGCACGACAGCGACCGCTTCCCGCGCTTGTCCGGAAGTCTCGCCACTGCGGCGCCCGAGCGAGAAGTCCGCAATGTTGATCGATTCCTCTCCGAGAATAGTTCCCACTTTGCCGATCACGCCGGGCACATCGCGATTTCGCATATAAATCAGGTTGCGCTCCAGAGGCGCCTCCACATCGATGCCGTCCACACCCAGCAAACGCGGCGCGTCTCCATGCAACACTGCGCCCTTCACCATGTGCTCCTCGGCTGAGCTCTTGAGAAAGATCGAGAGGACACTGCCGGAACCGCCGGAACTCTTTTCCTTGTGCGACTCGAGAATTTTTAATCCGCGCTCGTTGGCTATGGTAGCGGCGTTCACCAAATTCGCTTTCTCCTCCAGCGCCTGGTTCAAGATTCCCTTGATAGCGGCGTTGCGAATCAATTCTGTCTTCCACTCGCCGATGTGGCCGCTGTAACGAATGGAAATCTCCTCCAGCGATCCTTCCGATACTTGAGCCAGAAACGCTCCCATGCGCTCCGCGAGAATGATGTAGGGCTGCATGACCGCGTATTCCTCGGCAGAAACGGATGGCACATTGACCGCGTTCTGGATCACGCCATGCTTCAGGAATTCTTTGACCTGCCTCGCGATCTGGACGCCGACGGCCTCCTGCGCCTCGAACGTGGACCCGCCAACGTGCGGCGTAAGAACTACGTTCGAAAGCGATGTGAGTGGGGAGTTCTTTAGCGGCTCTTCGGTAAAGACGTCGAGGGCGGCACCGGCAACGTGTCCCTCTTGCAGCGCGTGAGCGAGATCGGACTCGTTCACCAGTTCGCCGCGAGCGCAGTTCACAAGCCGCACGCCCTTTTTCATCTTCGCGATGGACGCCTGGTTGATCATCCCTGTGGTTTGCGGCGTCAACCCGACATGCAGTGTAATGTAGTCAGCGGCCGCGTAGACTTCCTCAAGACTTGCCAGCCGAATTGACTGCTCTTTTGCGATTGCGACGGACACGAAGGGATCGTGGCCAACCAACTCCATGCCAAACGCGCGCGCACGACGGGCCACTTCCATTCCAATCCGTCCCAGGCCAATGATTCCCAGCGTCTTGCCGCGCAGCTCGGTTCCTTGCAGTGATTTCTTCTCCCATTTTCCCGCATGCATCAGGGCATCAGCGCGGCACAGGTGCCGCGCCATCGCCAGCATCATGGCAAGGGTCTGCTCCGCCACGGCGACGGCATTAGCACCGGGAGTATTCATCACCGCGATGCCTTTGTGGGTCGCGGCATCGAGGTCGATGTTGTCCACGCCGACGCCCGCTCGTCCGATTACGCGAAGCTTGTGGGCATGTTCGAGCAACTTGGCATCGGCCTGCACCGCGGAACGGACAATCAGCGCATCGGCTGACTCGAGATGTTCCGGCAATTTTCCATCGAGCTGATCGTGGGTAAGGACATTCCAACCGGGCTCCTGCAATTGGGCCACGGCCGACGCCGAGATTTTTTCTGCGACGATAATCTTCACTAGTGGCGGCCTTCTTAAACGAAAGGCCGGCATTCGTCATGCCGGCCCTCGATTCTCGGAATGCTTCTATTTGGAGTTGGTGGAGTTGGTGTCAGCCTGCTGCACCTGGGTATAGCCGGCCGGGATTTCAAACAGGCTCGCGTCCAGACCGTCCTTGGAGTACGACAGCACTTCAATCTTCATGTCCATCATCGAACCAGGGATCGAAGCTGGTGGGGGAATGGCATTAGGATCTTTCGCGGCGTCGTTCTGTTGTTTATCTTTCTTTTTGCCGAAGAGTCCGCCGATTCCCTTCGCGAGCGCTTCCTTCGGGCTGGTAGGCGTGCTGTCGTTCGATGAATTCTGTGCGGGCTGACCAGCGGAATCCTGTCCCGCACCGCTTTGTCCGGCCTGACCGTTTGAGGCCAACCCGAAGCTGGTGAATTGCACGAGCGGCATTCCGTCAACCTTGACTGCGTTCTTGCGGAACTCCGCCGCCGCCTGCCCCATCTGTGCGTTGGACATTCCCACTGAACCCGGCAGCCAGTTCACTTCCTTGGCCATCTTCACGTAAAACTGGCGTACTTCTTCGTAGCCCGGGATCGTTCCATACCACGAGTCTCCCGTCATCCACATGGAGGCGTTCGATTTCTCGAGATCAGCTTCAGTCTTCGGATCGGTCGACTGAAACAGCATATCGACGCGCATCTTGACCTCTTTGACCGGGAGGTTCATGACGGTGCCGGTCTGCCCTGTCGCTTGCATGTCGAATTTCGGAACCATCGTCACGCTCTGCTTGTCGTCTTTCTTCGGAACAGATTTGGTCTGCTCCTCCTTTGCCTTCGCCTGGGCCTGCTCTACCTGCTGCCGGATCTGGTCGAAGGTCATCACCGAGTACGTTTTCTTCGTGGGATCGATATGCACGATGCGCCGGCCATCGAGATCGATAATCTCGACTTCACCGGTCGACTGCTCGGTACGCATGCGATTGCCGCGGACCATGGTGGTGGAATTCTGCGGCTCATTCGCCTGCCGCGCGGCCTTGCTGAAAACTCCCAGCGATTTTGTTACGCCCGCCAGCGCCCCTCCGGTTATCTTGCTTTGCTGTGTGTACTTGAAATCGGCCCGGCTTGTGCCTGCCGTAACCACGCCCACTGCCGCAATTGCCACCACCGACCGCAGTTTCAAAGCTCCTCCTCAGTCACTTCTAAGTTTGTGATTGTCACAGCTAAACCGTTTCGTCTCGTGAAACGTTCAAAGCGAAAATCTATGTTGGGATGGCGGCGTTCGAGCCATCCGCGAAACTTGCCCCTTGTTATGGAAGGGCGAGGTCGGCGCACTTCTGTTTGTCATCCACCGCAATGCGCTCGGAAGGACTCTACCGGGCTGACACGGCCGCTTCGGTACTCCGTGCATACACTTGCTGGGCCGCCCGAACCGCCGCTCCGTACTCGACGTTCTGGTCGGTCACGCGGGCGAGCACATGCTCCAAAGCTCCCAGGATGCCGACCGTATCCAGATAGTCGTAGTAACCGATATGCGCGATGCGGAACAGCTGGCCCTTCATTTCACCTTGCCCGTTGGCGACAACCGCATCGAACGACTCGCGGAACTCTTTGACGATCTTGCCGGAGTCGACTCCTTCGGGTGCGGTGATCGCGGTCAATGCAGCCGCCGGCGCAGACGCATACAACTTCATGCCGAGAGCCTTGGCTCCGGCACGCGTCATCTCCGCACACTGTTCGGCGTTGTTGACGAGCTCTTCGCGCCCCTTTGCCAGATCGCCTTTCCCCATGCTCCGGATGAATTCGAGAGCGGCTCCAAGCGCCGCAAACAACGACGTGGCCGGCGTGTAGGCCGTCTCGCCCTTGGCTGCCGACTTCCTCTCTTTTCGGAGGTCGAAGTAGAACCGCGGCGAGGTCGTAGTCTCCATGCGCTTCCAGGCGCGCTCGCTGACCGCGCAGTATCCCAACCCGGGAGGCATCATCAGCGCTTTCTGCGATCCGCCGATGATGAAGTCGATGCCCCAGCCGTCCACATCGAGATGTGTTGTGCCAAGTCCGGTGATCGCGTCCACGATGAGGAGCGTGTTGTCACCCTGCGCGCGCACGATTTTCGCGATGCCCTGCACATCATGCCGGGCACCGGTGGAACTCTCCGTCGCTTGCACGTACACCGCGCGTAAATCCGGCGTGATGCGACTGCGAACCTCGTCCAGTGAAAATGTCGTGCCGTACGGCACACTCAGGACGTCTACGTTGCAGCCGAAGGCTTTCGTTAGGCCGGTCCAGCGCTCGCCAAACTTTCCCGCGGTCAGCACCAGGACTTTATCGCCAGGCGAGGTGAGATTCGAGACCGACGCCTCCATGACACCCGTACCGGAAGAGGCCAGCACCAGGACGTCGTTGGCGGTGCCGACAAATTCCTTCATGTCGGCAAGGACGCGCTGAAACAGCGCCTTGAAATCGGCGGTTCGATGATGCGCGGTGAATGCCGCCATCGCGGCCTGGGCCGCAGGCAGGAGAGGGGTTGGTCCAGGAGTAAACAGGCGATTCTTATGCAACATGAAGGCAATCCTTGGGACAGAGATGAATCAATAGTTTATAGGAATTGCGCGCGATCAGCGCATCGATGGCGGGGATAAACGATTCTGGAAGAGTGAAACGCCCACCCATGTCGCAAGATGTTGCAACAGGGTGGGATGAATCAGCCTCGACCGCCGGCTGTGCGGAATTTCTGCAAAGACAGTTTCAGCGTTAACGGATTCAGCGCGCGGTTTTCGATGCGAGAATTTCGGGCTTATCGATCTTCGGAGCTGAAGCGAGCAGTTCGTCGGCTTTGGCGAACAATGCTTTCGCGATTTCTCCGTTCAGGTGTGCGTTGCGGCCGTTCTCGTCGTTGAATGTGTCGAAGATTCCGAACTTTCCCGGACCCATCTTGATCGCGTACCACGTCACTGTACCCGGCTCGCGTTCTGCCAGGGGTTGTGCCGACTTCAGAAAGTCTTCGAGTTCTTTTTCCTTCCCAGGCTTGGCCTCGAGCTGGGCCCAGATAGCTACTTTTCCCATGATGAATGCCTCCTGAGCATCAGATGCACCAAAAGCAAAATTGGGTCAGGGAAAACGTTCGGATCACATAGGCCATGCACGCATAGCAGCCCGGCGCGGCGCTGCCGTCTATAATCCCTTCATGCCCCTAGTCGATCAGATTCAGAAAGATATTGTCACGGCGATGAAAGCCAAGGAGGAAGCGCGGCTCTCAACGCTTCGCATGGTGAAGAGTGCCCTTCAACTCAAGGCTGTCGAAAAGATGTCTCCGCTCGACGACAAAGAATCGCAGGCGGTGCTGGTTACCCTGATCAAGCAGCGGAAAGAGTCGATCGAGCAGTTCACCAAGGGCGGCCGCCAGGAAATGGCCGACAAGGAAGCGGCCGAGATCGTAGTGATCGAATCCTATCTGCCGAAAGCGGCGAACGACGACGACATCGCAGCCGGCGTCAAAGCCACCATCGCCGAGATGGGAGCTCCCACCATGAAAGAAATGGGCACGGTCATGAAGAATGCGATGGCGAAATTCAACGCTGCGGGTATGCGCGTCGACGGGAAGATCGTCAGCGATCTGGTGAAGAAGGAATTGGCCGGGAAGTAGCAGCGACGACAGCGCTTCGGGATCCTGCCTTGGCGCGTCTGCGCCACATAATTGATCGTGTAGCCACGGACGCATTCGTCCGTGGCGGCCGACAGGCCGTGGAATCTTCCTGCGGATGGGCGCTCCACAGGTCTCGCTTTAGCTCGACCGGGCGGACGAATGCGTCCGCCCCCACACGGGCTGTTAGCTGGCTGCTTGTTCGGTTGGGGCGGGGACTATCGTCTTGGCGTGCGATCCGGAAGCGGCTTCGTGGCGGGCCAGAGCCAGATCTGAGTTCAGTGAATCCAGAATTACCATCGGGAGCTCGTCGCCGAAACCGTCGAGCTCGTCTTCACTCCAATTGCCATTGAGGCGCGTTGCATCGGTAATGTCTTCGGGGAACGCCTGCCGGAAATCACCTTCGCGAACCAGGATGTCGCCGATCTGACGTCCGGTATGCACGTCATAAACGCGGCGGCTGGCCTGTCCGCGGGAGTTGGTAAGACAGAGAAAAACTTCGCCTAAATCCAGGAACTCCGGACGGTGATACCACGCCTGCGATGCGTCGATCTTCGGATGATGACGCTTCGCACGATTCGATCCCGGCTTCTGGTCGACCAGCTCTTCCTTCGGATTGAAATACAGGATCCGCTGGCAGGAGTCGCAGACAACGGTCTCTCGACCGGACCGGACGTCGTTATAAGTTTGCGGCCGCAGCATGACCTGGCAGGCCATGCATTTATGATCTCGAACTTCGGAAATGCCGCTTCCGCGAAACTTGGAGACGCGCTCGTAGTGCCGTAACAGGTCTTCACGAACGCCGCCGCGAAGCTGGTCGCGCTTCGCGCGCCACTCGGTCAAGAGCTTCTCGTCTTCCGCTGTTTTCTGGCGGGCCTGCTCTTTTTCCTGGTCGATCTCGGCGGCCTCCGCTTTCAGTTCGGCCTGGGCAGCCTTCACTTCCTTGTCGCGGGCATCAGCATTCACCATCAGTTCCAGGATCTTGTCCTCATTCGCGGCAATTTCTTTTTCCGCGAACTGGATCTCGTGCAGCAAGGCCTTGTACTGATCGTTGGTTTTTACATCGAGCGACTGATCGCGATACTTGGAAATCTTGCCGCGAAGATCATTGATGGCGGTATCGAATTTGCGCCGGTTCGCCTCGTCGGCTTTGACCGCTGTCTGGGCTTTTTCCAGTTGCGCTTTGGTGCCCGCCAGCTTTTGCTCGATCGCGGTGACGCGTTTCGGAAGTTCGGCAACTTCGTCCTGGAGACGGCGAATTTCCTTGTCCGTATCCTGTAATTTCAGCAGATTTTCTATTTCGGGGAGCATCCGGCTTCTTCGATTCTAACACGCGCGGAAGCCCGATTTTACGCGGATATTCGATTCTCAGGAACGCAGCCCGTGAGGCTGGAACACCTATTCCTTGTCGTGCAGGCGAAGCCCTGTGCGGTGTACACTCTTTCGTTCGCTTCTGGGTCCGCTGTCATCCCTCTCCTGTGAGGTCGATCTGTGAGAAAGCTCGCTCCGCTGTCATGCCTTGTTGTGTTCGTGTTATCCAGCTCGGTTTTCTACAAATCTGAAGCGCAGACCACTCCAACCAAGCCCTTGACCATTGAGGAGATGTTTCAGCCGGGCGGGCTTACCGGGGCGTGGACCCGAGACCACGGAATGGAGCCCGGACGGTACCAAACTATCGTTCGTGCAACGCGACGATAAGGGCGAGAAAGGCGAACTCTGGTACGTGGACGCCGCCACGGGCGAGAAAAAGATACTGGTGAGCGCAGCGAAGCTGGCATCGCTCGACACCGATGTCAACAAAGTGAAGAACGAGCGCGAGAAAGAGCGGCTCACCCGGTATAACGTCGCCGCGTACCTCTGGGCTCCTGACTCGAAACATCTCATGTTCGATTCGCAGGGGCAGCTCTGGTTCTATGACCTGGCATCGGAGACGGCAGTCCAGTTCACATCCGCGAGCGATCCGAGCGGCGATCCGAAATTTTCTCCAGACGGAAATCACGTTGCCTACGTGCGCAAGCACAATCTGTATGTCCGTCCGATCACGGGCAAAGACGAGAAGCAGCTCACTCACGACACCGGTGAAGATCTCCTGAACGGAGACATCGACTGGGTCTATGCCGAGGAACTGGGCGTGCGCAGCAACTATTTCTGGTCTCCCGACGGCAGGCAGATCGCGTTTCTTCACATGGATGAGAGCAAGGTGTCGACGTATCCCATCACCGACTGGATGCCGACGCATCCTGCCGTCGATCCGGAGAAATATCCGAAGGTCGGCGATCCGAATCCTGTGGTGAAGCTCGGTGTTGTGGACGCGGACAAAGGAAAAGTGCGCTGGGTCTCGCTGACCAGCGATGAAGACACCTACATTCCACGCTTTGGGTGGGTAAGCGAAGGGGTGATCTGGGCCGAGGTGCTGAACCGCACTGAAGACAAGCTCGATCTTTACTTTGTCGATGCCAAGTCGGGCAAGTCGCGGCTTGTACTGACGGAAGCGACTCCCGGCTCATGGATCGACTTCGAACATCTCGAAGTGCACTTTCTGAAATCGAAGCCGCAGTTTCTGTGGCCGAGCTGGCGCGACGGCAACATGCACGTTTATCTCTACAGCTTTGACAAACAGAATCCGATGGGCGCCGACGCCAAGCTGGAAAGGCAACTGGAGCAGGGCGACTACCAGGTGCTTGGCATCGAGGGAGCCGACGAGACTTCGGGCGCCGTCTTCCTGTCCACGAACAAGGACGATCCGCGTCAGACGCATCTCTATTCCGTGCAGCTCGATGGATCCGGCCTCAAAGCGTTGACGACCGAGGAGGGGCAGCACCTCGCCAATTTCAGCGACGACGGGAAGCACTACTCGCAAACGTATTTCGGTCCGCAAGCCGTGCCGCGCACCACACTGTGCGCGGTTGGCGGCTCCTGCCATGACGTATGGAAGGCGCGAGAGGAGATCGCGGAGTACGGGTTGCGCTCCCCCAAATTTCTGGAGTTCAAGGCGGACGATGGAACGGTCCTGTACGGGCGCCTTTTGCTGCCGCCGGAAAACTCAAGCAGCGGCAAGATTCCAGTCATCGTCAACATTTATGGTGGCCCGGCGGCACAGATGGTGGTGAAGGGCGTTCCGAATGCCTTCGACGAAGTCCTGGCGCGCAAGGGATTTGCGATCTTCGCAGTCGACAATCGCGGCACTCCCGGACGCGATCGCAAATTCCAGACGGCCATCCGCCATGAATTTGGCGGCATTGAACTCAAAGATCAGCTCACCGCGCTTGATCAGTTGCTCGCGCAGTATCCGCAACTCGACAAAGATCGCATTGCGATTTGGGGATGGTCCAATGGCGGATCGATGACTCTGTATGCCATGACACATTCCGAGCGCTTCCGCGCGGGAGTGGCCGTCGCCCCTGTGACAAATCAGGTGAACTACGACTCGATCTACACCGAGCGCTACATGGGACTGCTGAAAGACGACAAGGAAGGCTACGAACAGTCCGATGTTACGAAGTCAGCCGACAAGTTGCACGGTGCGCTGCTGCTCGTTCATGGCACGAGCGACGACAACGTCCACTTCCAAAACAGCATTCAAATGATCAACGCCCTGATCAATGCCGGAAAGCAATTCCGGCTGATGATCTATCCCAACAAGACCCACAGCATTTCGGGGAAAGACGCTCGGGTACACCTGTTCACCATGATCCAAGAGCATTTCGAACGGGAGCTGAAGTAGCGCGACGGAAGATCCGAATGGGCGAGGCGGGAGGATTCTGCTATCGCCCGTCACCGGGCAGCGCTTATTTCGAGGACTTCTCTGATTTCTTGCTGCTGCTCTCTTTCGAAGAGGAATCTGACGAAGAAGAATCTGATTTCTTGTCTTCCTTCTTCGAGTCCTTGGAGTCCTTCGACTCTTTGCTGGAGCTGTCGCCGCGTATTACTACTGCTGCCAGGACTGTTCGGCTTCTTGGCGTAGTCAGTAACGTACCAGCCCGAGCCTTTGAACTGCACGGCAGGCGCAGAAATTACCTGCTCGACAACCCCGCCGCACTCAGGGCACTTCTTGGTCGGCTTATCGGAAAACTTAACTATTTTTTCGAAGCGATGGCCGCACTTTTTACAGAGATATTCGTAAAGTGGCATGGGTTGAGACGGTTGGTAACTTCTAAGACTCCTATCGATTCTAGGGGTGAACGCTGCGCCCGTCAATTTAGGGCGCTGAATGGGCAGGCGTTCTAAGTGGTTTGTCCGCTTCGACGTACTCTTTGCGACAGGTTATGAGCAAGCGACCTGCAAAGAAATCGAATATTAGGTCTGGTAGTTCCTTTTTCCTGAGTAGACTTGGCTCGCTTTTCAAACTTAGGGCAAGCGGTAAATCTCCGACCCCGGTTCCCTCGATCCGGGGCCTTTTTTTGTTCAGAACTGGTCGGGAATGTTTTGGTGAAGCCATCCTTCCCTCTCTGTTCCCCTGGCAAGAAATGGAAAAAGCTGGGTGATAAACTTCGCCCATGAGCGAGGTCTTGAGGGTGCCGGCGCTGTACCTGGTGGCAACGCCGATCGGCAATCTCGAGGACATCACGCTGCGGGCGCTACGAATTTTGAAGGAAGTGGATGTCATCGCCTGTGAGGATACGCGCCAGAGTCAGAAACTGTTGAATCACTACGCGATCTCGACGCGAACCACCAGCTACCACGAACACAACGAGATGACGCGATCGGCGGAACTCGTAAAAGAGATGCAGGAAGGCGCAAGCGTCGCTCTGGTCACCGATGCCGGGATGCCAGGTATCTCGGATCCAGGCTACCGGCTGGTTACGTTGGCAATCCGCCATCACCTGCCTGTCATTCCCGTGCCGGGAGCTTCGGCATTTGTATCGGCACTGGTCGCCAGTGGCCTGCCATCGGAGAGTTTTCGTTTTCACGGATTTCTTCCGGCAAAGCGCGGGGAGCGCCGTGCGGCTCTGGAGAACATCAAAGATGTACAGGAGACGCAGGCCTTCTACGAAGCTCCACATCGAATTGTGGAAGCGATCTCCGATGTGGCGGAGACTCTCGGGGAATCCCGGCACGTGGTGGTCGCCCGCGAGTTGACCAAGTTGCACGAAGAGTTTCTTCGTGGCAGCGCCCGCGATGTTCTCGCCAACTTGAAACAGCGAGAAGCCGTAAAGGGCGAGATCACATTGTTGATTGCGAAGACGGAAGGCAATCCTGAAGGGAAATCGCCGCAAACGAGCCGCGTCAGCGTGCGCGAGCGGGTCAAACAACTCATGGCGGACGAAAGTGTCGATGAGAAGGCCGCGCTGAAACGCGTTGCGAAGGAGCGAGGCGTTTCCAAAAGCGAGGCGTACCGCGAATTGCAGAGAGAGAAGTAGTCGATCGCGCTGCATGTGCGTGCCCAGCATTTAAGATGGCTGGATGCCCCCAAGTTCCCTTCTAGAAGTTAAGGTCTCTGCTCGAGGCATTTCGCGTATAAAGTCCGGTCACGTCTGGGTCTACCGCTCTGACATCGAGTCCGCGGATGACGTGCCTGCCGGCGCTCTCGTCACGGTGACTGACCATCGCGGCAAGTCCTTCGGGTCCGCACTCTATTCCAGTTCCTCGCAAATCGCCATCCGGCTTATCTCGCCGGATCCGGTCACTGACCTTCCAGCGCTGATTCGCAAGCGGATCTCCGAAGCGATCGCTTACCGTGCTTCGGTGGTGCGCGACACTAATGCCTACCGACTAGTCTTCAGCGAAGCAGACTTCCTTCCGGGCCTCATTGTTGATCGCTACAACGACATCCTCTCGGTTCAAATTCTCACCCAGGCGATGGATACGGATGCCGTCCGCGAAGCTGTCGTCTCGCAGCTCATGGCGGAGTTGAAGCCTGACTCGATCTTCGAACGCATCGATCCGCGCGTTCGGGATCTCGAGACCCTTCCGGCGACCGCGTCGCGACTGCTTTCGGGAGAGAGGACTTCTACTACATTCGCGATGAACTCGGTGCAGTTCCACTTCGACGCCGTCGAAGGCCAGAAGACCGGAGCCTTCCTCGACCAGAGGGAGAACTATGCCGCCGCTGCCGGGTACGCAAAGGGAGAAGCCCTCGACGTCTTCTGTTACCAGGGAGGATTCGCACTCCACCTCGCCAAGTTATGCGCCTGGGTGACCGGCATCGACAGCTCCCGCCCCTCGCTGGAGGTGGCCGACCAGAATGCGACCCTGAACGGTCGAGAGATTGAGTGGATCGAGGCCAACGCCTTCGACCTGCTGAAGGACTATTCGGGTTCGAATCGCAGGTACGACACGGTTGTGCTCGACCCACCCGCGTTCGCCAAGACCAAGCGCGATCTGGATGCGGCCCTGAGGGGATATAAGGAGCTCAATCTTCGGGCGCTCAAGATGCTTCGACCCGGCGGCACCCTGGTCACCTGTTCCTGCTCCTACCATGTGAGCGAGGCAAATTTCCTGGAAATGCTAGGCAATGCGAGCGTCGACGCCCATCGGACGCTGCGACTGGTTGAGGTTCGAGGCCAAGGAAAAGATCACCCAATCCTCCTAAATGTGCCTGAAACAGGCTACCTGAAGTGCGTCATAGCCTCCGTAAGTTGATGAAAAATAGCGACATTTAAGTATTGACAGTAAGACACTCAACTTTTATGATTGTTTTACGCTAACCATGCGTCTAATGATTCGCGGCCGAAGATGGCGTGGAGCCGGATCGGCCCTAAAAGCTCTGATTCAAACCAACATTCTGGAGGATTTAGCCATGACCGTTTTAACCCGTTTTGAGCCATTTCGTGAGTTTTCCACCCTGCAGGACCGCATCAACCGCGTGTTCCGCGATTCCTATAGCGGCGCAGGCCAGGAAGACGCTCTGACCACATCAAGCTTTGCCCCGGCGGTCGACGTCTACGAAGACGAGCACAAGATCTCATTGAAGATCGAGGTGCCGGGAATCGACGAGAAGGACATCGACATCCGCGTCGAGAACAACACCCTCACCGTGCACGGCGAGCGCAAGATCGAAAAGGAAGAGAAGGAAGAGAACTACCGCCGCGTGGAGCGTCAGTATGGCAGCTTCACCCGTACTTTCACCCTCCCCACGACCGTGGACACCGAGAAAGTGTCGGCGGACTACGACAAAGGCGTCCTGAAGGTCAGCTTGCCCAAGAAGGCCGAAGCGAAGCCCAAGCAGATCAAGGTCAACGTGGGCGGCAGCACTGCGACGGAAAAGACCCTGGAAGGCAAAGGCCCGAGCAAAGCCGCGTAATGTTCGTGTAGGGACGGACGCATTCGTCCGTCCCGCGGAGGCGAAGCCCAGCGGTCCGTCGGAAAACGCAAGTCGTGGAAGAGTGGCATGACCAACGACCGCGTGGAAGAGCGGCGCTTCAGCGCTGCGATCAAGCGGGAGATAAATGCGGGCTTTAGCACCTGTGGGACGGGAGGCGGCAGAGGTGACCGCCTCCCGTTTTATTTGTCATCCTGAGCGAAGCGAAGGACGTCTGTATTTCTACGTATCGCAAACGTCCTTCTTTTCGTTGAGAATAACAATAGAGAACTAAGAGGACCGACCCATGCCAATCCGTTGGGACAAATTTACTGTGAAAGCGCAGGAAGCCGTGCAGCGAGCGAACGATCTCGCATCCGAGCACGGGAATCCCGAACTGCAGCCGGTCCATCTTCTGGCGGCGCTGCTGGAAGATAAAGAGGGCATCGTCCCGCCCGTCCTCGAAAAGATCGGTATCGGACCGCAGGCGGTCTTGAGCGAGGTGTACCGCGAGCTCGAAAAGCTGCCGAAGGTCTCGGGCCAATCTGCCCAGGCTACGCTTTCGAACGAGGCGACCGGACTGCTGGAGCAAGCTTTCAAGGAAGCGTCCAATTTCAAGGACGAGTACGTTTCGACCGAGCACTTGCTCTTGGCGGTCACGCATCTGAAGCGCGACATCGCGCAGCAGATCCTGTCTCGTCACGGAGCGACTTATGACGCGATCCTGAAAGCTTTGACCGTTGTCCGTGGATCGCAGAAAGTCACCGATCAGAATCCCGAAGCCAAGTACCAGGCGCTGGAGCGTTATGCCCGCGACCTGACGGAACAGGCTCGCCGTGGAAAACTCGATCCCGTCATCGGTCGCGATGAAGAAATCCGCCGCTTGGTCCAGGTTTTGTCGCGGCGCACGAAGAACAATCCCGTGCTGATCGGGGAACCCGGCGTCGGAAAGACCGCCATTGTGGAAGGGTTGGCACAGCGCATCATCTCCGGCGACGTGCCCGAGGTTTTGAAGAACAAGCGTGTCGTCGCACTCGACCTCGGAGCGATGCTGGCTGGTGCTAAGTACCGTGGCGAATTCGAAGACCGGCTGAAAGCTGTTCTCAAAGAAATTGAAGACTCGCAGGGACAGGTCGTCCTGTTCATCGATGAGCTGCATACGCTGGTCGGAGCCGGCGCCGCCGAAGGCGCTATCGATGCGTCCAACATGTTGAAACCCGCGCTGGCCCGCGGAGAGCTGCGCGCAATCGGCGCAACCACGCTGAATGAGTACCGAAAGTACATCGAGAAAGACGCAGCTCTCGAACGCCGCTTCCAGATTGTCTTTGTAGGCGAGCCCAATGTCGAAGATACGATCTCGATTCTGCGCGGACTCAAAGAGAAGTATGAGGTGCACCACGGCGTCCGCATTAAAGACTCCGCGATCGTCGCGGCCTCTAAGCTCTCGCATCGCTACATTTCGGACCGGTTCCTGCCCGACAAAGCCATCGATTTGATCGATGAAGCGGCGGCGTCGCTACGCATCCAGATCGACTCGCTTCCGACCGACATCGATCAACTGGAGCGGAAGGCCACGCAGCTCGAAATCGAGAAGCAGGCGCTGAAGAAGGAGGATGACGCCAACTCGCGCGAGCGCTTGGGCGTCATCGAGAAGGAACTCGCTGAGATCCGCGAGAAGGCCAATACGCTGAAAGCCAATTGGAAAAAGGAAAAGGACCTCATCGCGCGCGTGCGGGCCCTGAAAGAGCAGATTGAAAAGCTGAAGGTTGACGAGCAGGCTGAGCTGCGCAAAGGCAATAACGAGCGCGTGGCGGAAATCCGCTATGGGAAGATTCCGCAGGCCGAGCAGGAACTTGCCAAGCTCAGCAAGCAGATGGAGTCGCAGAGCGGCGTCCGCATGCTCAAGGAAGAAGTCGACGAAGAAGATGTCGCCGGCATCGTCTCCAAGTGGACGGGGATTCCCGTGTCCAAGATGCTTGAGGGCGAAGTCAGGAAACTGGTTACGATGGAAGAGCGTCTGCGCCAGCGCGTTGTCGGCCAAGACCCAGCGCTGGAGCGGGTTGCCAACGCGATCCGGCGTTCACGCGCGGGGCTGAGCGATCCCAAACGCCCCATCGGGTCGTTCATTTTTCTGGGGCCGACCGGCGTCGGCAAAACCGAACTTGCCCGCGCTCTCGCCGAATTTCTGTTCGACGACGAGCACGCGCTGCTCCGCATCGACATGTCCGAGTACATGGAGAAGCATTCGGTGGCACGCCTGATCGGCGCGCCTCCGGGATACGTTGGCTACGAAGAGGGTGGACAGCTCACGGAGCAGGTTCGCCGGCGCCCGTACGCGGTCGTATTGTTCGACGAAATCGAAAAGGCGCATCCGGACGTGTTCAACGTTCTGCTGCAGATGATGGATGACGGCCGGCTCACCGACGGCAAAGGCCGCGTGGTCGACTTCAAAAACACGATCATCATCATGACGTCGAACATCGGATCGCAGTTGCTGCAGGCGGATGGGATCCATACCGACGCGGAATTCGAAATGGCGGCGCAACAGGTTCAGAACCTCTTGCACTCGCACTTCAAGCCCGAGTTCTTAAACCGCGTGGACGACATCATTGTGTTCCATCCGCTCGGCAAAGAACAGCTGGTCAAGATCATCGAGCTTCGTCTCGAAGACGTTCGCCGGCTGCTGGCCGATCGCAAGATTTCGCTCGAGCTGACGGACGCGGCAAAAGACCTGATGTTCACGCAGGGCTACGATCCGAATTTCGGAGCTCGGCCGTTGAAGCGCGCGATCCAGAAGCTGATTCAGGATCCGCTCGCTATGAAGATCCTCGATGGCGAGGTGCTGCACGGCGATCACGTCGTGGTGGATGCCGATACAGCATCCGGCAAAATGACTTTTAAAGTCAGCAGGCGTGTCGGGCAGAAGGAACCAGCGAAAACCAAGCGCTAAGAGCGTTCACCACAAAGGGCACGAAGTATCACGAAGGGGTGCGATTTGAAGAATTTCCTTCGTGAAACTTCGTGTCCTTTGTGGTTTAAGGTTCTGGTCCTGCGATCGATGGCCAGGGTTTATTATGATGGCCGACGAGGCCACACTCATGCGCAATCATCTGTTGTCGTTTGCGGTCGTTACGCTGCTGGTTCAACTTTGTTCCGCCCAGGCTCCCATGAAATGGAAAATTCACGACCTCAATCGTCCTACTCCTCCAGTCATCGATCCCGGAACCGCCAGCACGCAAGACGCTGCGGGACGTCCTCCATCTGACGCTGTCGTTCTTTTCGACGGCAAAGATCTGTCGGCCTGGGTCGACAAAGACGGCAACGCCGCGAAGTGGAAGGTCGAGAACGGCTACATGGAAGTGGTCGCGAAGACTGGCAACATTTCAACGCGTGACTCTTTCGGAGATTGCCAGCTTCACGTCGAATTCTCCGAGCCATCTCCGGGTCACGGAGAGAGCCAGGAGCGCGGCAATAGCGGTGTTTTCCCGATGGGGCTCTATGAAATTCAGGTACTCGATTCGTATCAGAACAAGACCTATGCCGATGGCCAGGCTTCGGCGGTCTACGGACAGTATCCTCCGCTGGTGAATGCGTCGCGGCCTCCCGCGCAGTGGCAGATTTACGACGTCGTCTTTCATCAACCGCGCTTCGGCGCCGACGGCAAGGTCACGCATCCCGCGCGCATGACGATTCTGCACAACGGAGTCCTGGTACAGGACAACGTCGAACTGACTGGGCCGACGGCTCATGGCGAACGCCCTCCTTACAAGAAGCATGCGGAGAAGCTTCCGCTGCAATTGCAGGATCACGGCGATCCGGTTCGCTACCGCAATGTCTGGATTCGCGAACTGCACGAGTAATAAATCGATCAGGCAATCCGATGCATTCCGCGAGGCGAAAGCTCGGCTAGGGTTTCCCGTGGAATGCATCGAGGACGGCGGGAGCCTGCGTGACGTACCATCCGATCGCGACGCGAATCGCGATCTGCAGGCCGTACCAGAGCACTGGTGCACCGAGCTCAGCCATCGAGATGCTGGGAACGAGCGAGGCTACTCCAAGCGCCAGCACAACGATCACTGCCCAACGCGCCCAGTTATGCAAGCGGAATAGACTCCAACCTACTAGGGCGTAACCAGCTCCGATGAGAAGCGCCATGTACGGCCCGGCAAGCTCGAGCCCATACATGAAGTGCCTTCCCGCCATCATGGAGATCGTTCCCGGCGACAGCAGCAGGGCCGCGCCGAGGACCCAAAGGTAGATTGCAATGGCGGCGAAGACGAACGCGATGATCGTGATGCCAATGGGCCGACGCATAGGGGGATTCGATTTCATCACAGTAGCAGACGACTCCTGAGACGTCGGCCGCCGACCTGATCCAGATGGCGGGATGGGTTCGATCCGGCCATAGGCATGCTTGACGCGAAGTACTTTATGTTATAAAGTACGCGACATGATCGCCCCTAGCGAGCCGTTTCTAGAAACCATTTCGAAGCGCTGGATCCCTCCCGAGATGCTCCACGCGCCCACTGTCGATCCCCTGGAGCCGGGTTCGCCGGTGCAACCGCTCTATGCGCTGCTGATCAATCCCTTTTACCCGAAGGATGCCCACGCGAGCTTCGGCAAGCACGTCCTCACCCCGACGCTGGCGTTGACCAGCTTTGCTGCAACCACGCCGAAGCACTGGCGGATCGAATATTGGGATGAGAACCTGCTGGACGGCCGCCCGCCGTGTCTTCCGATGCCGGAACTAGTCGGGATCACCGTTCATCTGACTTTCGCCAAGCGCGCGTTCCTGCTCGCGGACTGGTATCGCAAACGTGGATCGAAGGTGGTGCTTGGCGGCTTGCACGTCCTGTCGTGTCCGGATGAATGCGCGCCTCATGCGGACGCCCTTGCGCTCGGGGATGGCGTGCAACTGTGGCCGCGGATTTTGCGCGACGTCGAAGCCAACAATCTGCAACCGCGTTACGTGGCCACGTACGAGAATGACTATCGCGAGGATCCCGCACCGCGGCGTTCAATTCTGCCGCGTCGCAGCTTTCTCACCACGACCAGCCTGATTGCCACGCGGGGATGCCACAACCGCTGCGGATTCTGCTATCTCGCGACCGAAGGCTTGCGCATGCCGTACCGCATGCGCGACCCGCAGCAGGTAGTGGATGAGTTCGCGGCCGACGACCAGCCTTACGCTGTATTCGTCGACAACAACCTGGGCTCGCGACGCGACTACCTGCACGCACTATGTACTGCCATGCGGCCCCTGAACAAGATTTGGAGCGCAGCGGTCACCATCGACGTGACGGACGATCCATCGCTGATCCGCAATATGGCGCTTGCGGGTTGTACCGGAGTGTTCATCGGCTTCGAGTCGCTCTCCGACAGCAATCTTTCTGACGCCAACAAGAAGACGCCGAAAACCTCCGACTATGCCCGCCGCGTCCAAATGCTGCACGACTTCGGCATCCAGGTGAACGGATCGTTTGTGCTTGGCTTCGATCACGACCGAAAGGATGTTTTTGCGCGGACGGCGGAATGGGTCGAAGAGAATCGGCTGGAGTGCGCCACATTCCACATCCTTACGCCGTATCCGGCCACGCCGCTGTTTCGACAGATGGAGGCCGACGGAAGAATCCTGCATCGCGACTGGACACTCTACGACACGGGCCATGCGGTCTTTCGGCCAAAGCATATGACACCCGAGGAACTGGAACACGGATATGCGTGGATCTACCAACGACTGTTTTCCCATGCCTCGATCTGGCGGCGACGCCCGACACAGTGGCAGGCGGTGCCGCTTTATATCGCTATGTCATATCTGTACAAGCGCTCGAATCGTTTCTGGCATCTGCTTATCAAACATGACTTGGTGAATCCAGTGTGGAAGCCGCTCGTCGAGATGACGCGGTGGCGACACGTGCGCTATCGTCGTCGCCTGGCTCGGGAAGAGATGGCGGCCAGCGCGCCGGGGCAGGTGGTGTCAGCGGGCGTTTGAGGTCAGTCTGCGAGAAGTTGGATCGGTCACAATGCTCGATCATCAAATTTTGGTAAGCGTGGCGGAGCAGATGATGAGCGGTCCGGAGGTCATCCTCCAGGACCGGCGCTCGCGCGTCACCCGAACAGGCACGCGCCGATTTCGGACGGTGAAGTTTGTGCTTGACGGCAAAGAGTACCAGGCGATCGAGCAGAATGCCGAGAAGCCGAGCCGGTGGGGAAAACTGGCACGTGAGGGACATCGGGTGGTGCAGGTGCGCGACCTGCAATCAGGAAAGTATGTGGCAGCCGTGGTCGACGAGAAAGTGACCGAGTATTCGCGGTGATCCTGCGCCCCCGCAGCGAAGGCCGAATCGCCCTATCCCTTTACATACGCAAGTTTGGATGCAACTTTCCCGTCACGCACCGTGAAGACATCAACGCCGCGAAGGTGCCACGGTTGTCCGTTGCGCATCTTGTGATAAACCCATAGCACCGTCGCGTGGTTGGCGCTGATAATAGTTTCTTCTGCTTCGAAGCGCGCGTCAGTGTTACGCGCAAACCAGGCGCGCCAGAACTCCACTACGGCCGCTTTGCCTTCGACGCGACGGCCATCCGGCGCAGGAGACGTGTCCTCAAAGACGGTATCGTCGGTTAAGAGCGGCGCCAGCGCATCGGCGTCGTGGTTATTAAACGCTTCGTTGAAGGCGTCAATGGCCGCGCGCGTTGCCTGATCCGGCGACTGCACTTTCTGCTCGGTGCTCACGGTGATCTCCTTGGGAGAACTCAGACCAGCCAACAACAAGACTGCGCACGGTACCACGATGGCACGGCACAAGGCGAAATTCATGACCGTTCCTCCTCCATTTGACGCTCATCGAGGGCTTCCCACAAACAAAAGCGTGATCGCGAACCCGGCTCAGTATACGAGTGAATCTGCCCGCGCTTATCTAACCGCGCGAGCCGAGCAAGTCAACGAGACGCTGCTTCAGTTTTGGCGATCCATTTTGTTGCGAGACCCAGGGCAACGTTCCCTCTGCGACTTTCGCCCCGGCCCTGAGCAGCAGTTCGACGACTGGAATGAAGTCCAGTCGATCATTGTGAAAGGCGCACCAGAGCGCCTGGCCCAGGGCTGTCCCGCCATAACAGTTCAAGGTTTCCAGGTGTGCGCCGTGCGCGAGAAGGAGATTGATCGTGTCCAGGTGGGCTCCGAGGACAGCGCAATGAAGTGCGGTCATACCGGTGCCAGCATCCATGTGAACGTTCACGCCACGCTCGAGCAGGAACTCCACGACGGGATTGCGGCCGTACTCACAAGCCCCCAGAAAACCGCGCTCCATCTGCGAGCGCGTCGCCGGCGGAATCAGATTTCCCTTTGCATCGAAAGAAAGCTGAACTTGCGGCATGAGTCCCAACCCAGCAGCAGCTTCGAGGTCCAGCGGCGCTCCACGTTGCGCGAGAAACTCTGCGGCGCGGCCCCGGCCGTTGGCGAGAGCGGCGTTGACGATGTTCATGCCACGATCGTCTGTCTGGCTGAGAGACGCACCCCGTTGCAATAGCAGATCAAGCAACGCTTCCTGAACGCCCGCTTCCTCGGGATGAATACTGGTGGCGGTCAGCATCAACGTGTTCGCACCTCCGCCATAGACGTCGGCGGTCGCGTTGATTTCAGCCCCAGCGTCGAGAAGCAACTTAGTAATCGTAACAATGTTCTTCGGCGTCGTTTGACGGTACCCCTCAATCCCATTGGCGGAGACGTAGTGAAGCAAGGTGGCGTGATGCTCCCTCGTAGAACGAGCACGGATCAAGCCGGGATCGGCGCGAAGTAACGTTTCCAGAGCATCGATATCGCCACTAACGATGGCTTCGGCGGCGCGTTCGAAATTTGAAGTGGTCGTATTCCCGCGATCGAGCGCTCCGATATGTTTGGCGAACTTTGGCCAGCTGTCGAAGCCTTGCGAACGCGCCAGTATGAATTGCGACTGAGTGAGCGGAAGTTTTTTCAACTTCCCTTTCTTACGCCGGGTGAATTCCTCTACTTGATCGATCCAGCGGTCCACCTCGACCGGAAGTTGAGGAGTGAGCGCGACGTTCGCCAGCCTCATGAGCGACTCAATCCAATTCGCGAGCCACGTATGAAGTATCCCTGGATCGGCGTCGTTGGCTGCTGCTGCAAGATCTTTCGCCAGCTTTTTGTATTGTTCGAGTCGGGGGCGGGCGGGTATCGGAAGGGCGTCTTGCGGATTGGGAAACATTACGAAGCTCCTTTCAAGAGCATGCCTGGAGTCCGCACGAAGTCAGGCTGAAAGAAGGTTCGTAGCCGGTAGCGCTGGCAACGCCGGCGCTACATCAAACGTAAGGTGGGCACGGCCCTTTCCGCGGACTGGAGGCGCCCTTCGCGCTCGCAAGTCAGGATAGGGTTTTCAACGCGGGGAGTCAATTAGAGAACGGCCCCAGCCGAATTCATCCGGGACCACAATGCTTTATGAGCGATTGACAAGCTCCATCATGCTTTGCGGATAACGATCGCCGGCGGCCACATCCGGCGGGAACACTCCATCGATGCGGGCAAGATCTTCTTTCGTCAGCTTCAGGTCCACCGCTGCTGCATTTTCTTCCAGATACTTTCGACGCTTAGTGCCAGGGATGGGGACGATATCGTCGCCTTGCGCCAGCACCCATGCCAGCGCCAACTGCGAGGGCGTGCAGTGCTTCTCTTTCGCAAGTTCTTCCACCTTGTGCAACACGTCGAGATTCTTCTGGAAGTTCTCGCCCTGAAAACGCGGGCTGGTGCGCCGGTAGTCGTCAGGAGCGAGATCTTCGAATCGGCGGAATTGCCCGGTGAGAAATCCGCGGCCCAGCGGACTGTAGGCCACAAAACCGATTCCGAGTTCACGGCAGGTAGCCAGAACGTCCACCTCGGGATCGCGTGTCCAGAGAGAGTATTCGGTCTGTAGCGCCGCGATCGGATGAACCTTCACTGCACGCCGCATAGTGTCCGGGCCGGCCTCGGATAGTCCGAGATGTCGCACCTTGCCCTCTTTCACGAGCTGCGCCATGGCGCCGACCGTCTCTTCGATCGGCGTTTTAGGATCGACGCGATGCAGGTAGTAGAGGTCGATCGTCTCCACATCGAGACGACGCAGACTGCCTTCGCACGATTGCCGGACATATTCCGGCTTTCCGCTGACCCCGCGCGCGCTAAGATTTTTCGGGTCGCGCACGATTCCGAATTTGGTGGCGAGCACTACCTTCTCGCGCTTGCCCTTGATGGCGCGACCGACAAGCTCTTCATTGGTATGCGGTCCGTAAGCGTCGGAAGTATCCAGGAAATCGATGCCGAGGTCGAGAGCGCGATGGATGGTGGCGACGGATTCAGCGTCGTCCCGTCCTGAATAGAAATCGGACATGCCCATGCAGCCGAGTCCTTGGGCGGAAACCTTGAGGCCGTTGCGACCGAGATTGCGAGATTGCATGATGACTCCTTGCAGGTTGGAAATCACTGGCAGAAGAATCTTGATTATAGATGCCGAAACGCGGGCGAAGGTGCAGGTTGGGCTGTTGGCGCCTGGAAGCCTCGGCAAATTCTTGAGTCTGCCGCGAATGCCAAGGCATCACTGTGGTCGGGACGGCTGCGCGAATGGAGGTCCGATGAGCGAAGTGCCAGCGTGGTTTGAAAGAAAGTTTGACCTCTCGTTTCCGGCGGAGTTGTATCCAAACATCAGAGTACGGCTGATGGGAACGCCCGCACGGCTCGAGGACCTCGTGCGCGCTCAGCCGCAGGAAGTGCTGACCCGCAAACCATCAGGAAAGTGGTCGGCGCAAGAACATGCCGGACACTTGCTCGACCTTGAGTCGCTGTGGCTAGCGCGTGTCGAGGATTTCGTTCGCGGCGGAGAGCAGCTCACCCCGGCCGATCTAAAAAACAGGAAGACGCACGCGGCCAATCACAACGCACGCTCGATTTCAGAAATTCTCCAGCAGTTTCGCAGCGCGCGGTCAACGCTGGTGATGCGGCTGCATGCGCTGGATTTGAAATTGTTTTCCAGAACTATGCTGCATCCTCGACTGAAAACGCCGATGCGGATGGTGGACCATTTGTATTTCGCCGCGGAACACGATGATCATCATCTGGCCACTATCCTGGAAATGCTTGAGCACGGGAGTGACGGGGCCAGCATTTAGCTTGTTACGAGGATTCTGGATTTTTCAGCGGACGTGACGTCGCCGATTCGTACCGCGGGAACACCGGATCCATGCAACGCTTTCACCAGCATTTCCGCGTTTGGAGTCGAGATCAGCAGCCCACCGGCGGTCTGCGGATCATACAGAAGGGTGCGAAGGTCCTCGGCTAGGCCGGGCTCGTAGTCGACCATGCACTCGGCGAAGTCCCGATTGTTCTTCAGGCCTCCCGGGACATGTCCCGCGCGGACGCAATCGAGAGCACCTTCAAGGATCGGGACTTTCGCAGCCTCGATTCTGATCGAAACGCTCGAGGCCAGCGCCAACTCCCTGGCATGGCCGATCAGGCCGAAGCCCGTGATATCGGTCATGGTGCTGATTTCGAACCCGGTGCCGGGCGTCTCCGCGTGAGTCCCTGCCTGACCAACACCAGTAATTACTTCTGCCGCTTTCTTGTTCAGCGTGGTCATCGATGCGATCGCAGCGTCGATCCAGCGTTGTTCCGCTTTTCCTTTCTTGATCGCGGTTGAGATCACTCCGGTGCCCAGCGCCTTGGTGAGGATCAGCGCATCGCCGGGCTTTGCTCCGTTGTTCGCGTAAATCTTTTTCGGATGGATCATTCCTGTGACGGAGTATCCGAATTTCGTTTCTTCGTCACGGATGCTGTGGCCGCCGATCACCGTGCATCCGGCTTCCATCATCTTCGAAAGGCCCCCGGCGAGGATGCGTTCGAGAATCTCGATCTCCGCCTTGTCGGGAAAACAAACAAGCGCCAGCGAAGTGAGCGGTCTACCTCCCATCGCGTAGACGTCGCTCAGCGAGTTGGTGGCCGCGATCTGTCCGAAGGTGTAAGGGTCGTCGACGATCGGAGTGAAAAAATCCACTGTTTGCACGAGAGCCTGATCGGGGCGATCAGATACACTCCGGCGTCGTCGGCGTGATCGAAGCCGACCAGAACGTTAGGGTCGTGTTGCCGGGCTAATTTCCCAAGCACCGTGTCCAGCGCCGCCGGACTCAGCTTGGACGCTCAACCCGCGGCTTTAACAGACTCCGTCAAGCGGAATGGTTTCGTTTCTGGCACGGGGTTCATTGTAGCGGAGGAACAACGGCTACAAACTTTCCGCACTCCGCAAGATCCTTCGCCGCTAACGACACGAAGGCCCACGAAGGAAATCAGTCACTATTTCACCGTTACATCGGTGATCGACAGGTCGGGATACTGGTGATTCCACTGAGCGGAGATGCTGTCGAAGGTCAGGCGGAACGGCATGGTCTGCCCGGGCGCCAGGGGAGCTACGTTGAGATCTACCGGCTCCAGGTAGGCTCCGTTGGTGCGGACCACGCGCAGCGGAAGTTCCTCTCGCTGCGCGAGTTGGCCCAGGGAATCTTCAAAATTCACCTGCACCATGATGTGGGTCACGGTCTTGTCACCGGTGTTGGAGACGGATCCATCGATATAACTCACCGTGGCTCCAATGAAGTTTTCGGCCGCGCTCATTTTGAAATCGGAGAGCTTCAGCTTCGCGATGTAAGGCGAAGGAGGCTTCACCGCTTTGGGCGGCTGGCGAAGGAGGAGAGCCGCGGCCAGGCCTATCCCGATGACAACCACGACGGCGATCAAGATGATCATCCGGCTGGAATCGCGTTCTTTCACGCTAGACGAAGATTGGCCGAGGGTATCCATGAGCCGATTGTAGGACGTCGGGATTTAGTTGTCGATTTCCAGAGCTGGAGTCGTATTTCCGCTCAGGACCACCTTCGGTCGGTCAGGCACCGGCCAGTAGTTTGGCCGCGTTATCCCGGTAGACGCGCTTCAGGATTTCGTCGCTGAGCCCGAATCCGTACAGGGGCCAGTGGTATCCGAACTGTTCGGTCTCGTAAAAGTGTTCGTCCTGCGATTCGAGGATGCGGAAAGTCACGCGGTACATGTCGAGGTCGAATCCCATGTCGGTGCCGTAGACAAGACGGTCCGAATATTTCTCGTAGAACTTCGCTGCGAAGCGGGGGATTGGAGCCGTTTCCGCGTATCTGGCCGAAATATCCGCATGTAGATTCGGATGGCGGTCGAGCACTTCGCCAAGATGCGCGAGATCGTAGTCGAGGTTCGCCAAGTGGCAGGCGACAAATGTCGTGTTGCGATGGCGCGCGACGGTCTTCTCGAGAATATCGACCATGCCGGCAAGCTTCACGATGTTGGGCTGGTTGTCGAGACGCCAATTGAAGGCATTCATCAGGCCGTCGTTGTGCTTATCCATCGGCTGGTACATCCAGATCGGATCGGCGACGTGGAGGCTGATCGGCATGTGGAGCTCGCCGGCCTTTTCCCAAACGGCATCCATGCGTGCGTCGTCGGGATGCATCCCCGGCGCTTTGAGCTTGCCTGATTGCAGGCCCTTGCCCTTGTCGTGGATTTCTCCGATGCCGCGCGCGCCCTTCTCGTGGCAGCGCTCGAGTTCCTGCACGGCGTGAGTCGCGAAGTCGGGATTGTTGTAGCCGGTCAGATCGAGGCCGCACCAGACTTGAAAGCGGTCCGGATATTTTGAATATTTCGCGAAGGCATCGTCAAACTCTTTGCCGGTCGCCATGGTCAGGATCATCGTCTTCTCGACGTTGACCGCGTCCATGTTCTTGAGCCACGTGTTGATCTCGGCTTCCGTCTTGGCGTATGGATGCGAGTGCATGTCGATAATCGGATACTTGGCTTTCTCGACCTTGGTGACGGGCACTTTGTAGATCGAACGCGGCCGGTAATCCTTCAGAAGAATGCCGTTCGGAGAGGTCGCCTTGGGCGCAGAGGTCGTGGATTTCTTATCTTCTGCAGCAAAGGTTGCGGTGGGAAGCGCGGCGGCCATTCCGGCGAGGTTTGCGTACTTCAGAAACGAGCGGCGGTTCATAAGGTCTCCCTGTAACACGCGAACAGGAATGTCTAAACCTTCGGGAGCCTTTCGCGCAAGGAATAATCCGTGTTCGTGCCCACGGCGACAAACACCTTCAACCCCGGGGAGCACAGCAATTACATTCGGAGAGTTGTCCTAGCGGTAGCTCGATCTAGCCGGAGTTCGCAGGAAGGCTAACAGGAACAGCACGCCTAGCAAGCCGTCGATTCCTACGAGGAACAGGTCTGACGGGTGGACGCGATGTTGCGCATAGAGCACAACCATCGCGGTGACGAAGCTGAATTTTTCGAGGATCGATGGGATCATCATCGGACGCAGCCGAACCGGATCTCGCGCGATGACCAGAAACGCGATTTGCCAGGCTAACCCGATGCCGACGAATCCGTAAAAAAAGCCGGGATGGGTGATGGGCGGAGGATCCTGCCGGCCAATCATGTCAAACATGAAGTACAGCGGGGTAAGAATGACGATGCCCCAAACGAAGGCGATGTAGAAGATGATCTTGGCGAATTTCATTCGTCTTGCCGTGGCGGCCGAAATGTCAACGCGAAAAACGAGTCAAGCGCACAACCGCAACGGAATTCAACGCAGTGGCGAAACCCGCGCTCGCTGCGCATCGCGGAACGGACGAATGCGTCCGTCCCTATACGAGCCTATTCCCCGCCAACGGTAAGTCCCTCGATCCGAATCGTGGGACAGGCGACCGAGCCGCGGAACTCCAGATCGTTCGCGATTTCGGCAATATTGAAAAACAGCTCTTTCAGATTTCCCGCGACCGTGATCTCTTCCACCGGGAATACCAGCTCACCGTTTTGAATCCACATGCCGGAGGCGCCGCGAGAATAATCTCCCGTCACCAGGTTCGCGCCCTGTCCGAGGAATTCCGTCACGTACAAGCCTTCCTTGATTCCAGAGATCAGTTCCTTCGGAGTTTTCGAACCCGGTTGCAGAAAATAATTTCCTGGCCCGATGCCCGGCGTCCCGGCTAGTCCTCGGGATGCGTTGGCGGTCGTCTGCAGCCCTAGTTTCTTCGCGGTGTAGGTGTTCAGCAGGTACGACTTGAGAACTCCATTTTCGATGACCACCGTACGTCGCGTCGGAATGCCCTCACCGTCGAAGGGACTGGTGCCGAATCCTCCGGGAATCGTTCCATCGTCAATGACGTTGACATTGTCTCCGGCAATCTTCTCGCCAAGTTTGCCGGCCAGGAATGATGCGCCGCGATAGACGGAGTCTCCATTGATGCCTTCGAAGATGTGCTCGAGGATCGACGTGGACACCATCGGGTCAAAAACAATAGGAACTCTGGCAGTCTTCACTTTCCTCGCCCCAAGACGCCGAAGCGTACGCTCAGCGGCCGTCCGGCCAACCTTTTCGGGAGCGTCGAGCTTTCTTCAACGTGCGCGAGACCGAGTACCAGTAGTCGCGCTGCATCGCTCCATCATCGGTCTGCGCGATCGGCACCGCGGCTACAGAACAGTACGAACGCCCGTACTCGCCAACAAATCCATGGGAGTTAGCGAGGACTTTGTGCCCCGTGGCGGCATCGAACGATCCGCCTTCGGAATTCTTGATGCGCGGATCGAAATCGAGCGCAGCTTTCTCGGCGCGACGGGCGTAATCGATGCGGTCAGCGCCCGCCAGCGAGTAGACGTCCTCGTGGTAGAGATCGAGATCGCCGGACAGCTGTCCGAGCTGATCGGCCGCGGGAATTCCCCCAAATGGATCTTCCGAGGTGATCTTCGAAAGTTCCAGCGCGGAGCTCAGCATTCGGTCGAGGCCCTTGGCGGAGAAGTCGCTTGAATATGTACTGGCCGCGCGCTGTCCAGAAAAAACGCGCACGCCGATCGAGCGCGAGCCGGATTCCTTCAGCGTCTCAACCTGGCCGAGCCGCACCAGCGTGGAAAACTCATCGCCTTCGCGGACGACACATTCGGCGGCGGTAGCGCCACCCTTCATCGCGCGCGCCACGATGTCCTGGGCCACTTCGCGGAGGTCGGTTTGCACTTTCGGACTTTTCGTTTCCAGTTCAGTTGGCATAGAAAAAATCTTTCAACCCAGGGGACACTGACGAACGCGGGAAATTACACAGGTCCTTCGCTCAGGATGACAAGGATTCGGTTATTCCGTTCAGCTTTTCCGTGAGACCCGCTTGCAACTAAGCTTACTGCATGAAACCGCCGGGATCTTTTCGGGCCGTGCCGCCTACGGTCAGCCGATCCACTTTCAGGGTTGGAATGCCCACGCCTACCGGCACAGCCTGGCCGTCTTTGCCGCAGGTGCCCACGCCCTCGTCCAGCTTCAGATCGTTGCCTACCATGCTGACTCGGGTCAGCACGTCGGGGCCGTTGCCGATCAGCGTTGCGCCTTTAATCGGAGCCGTAATCTTGCCGTCCTCGATCATGTACGCTTCACTCGCCGAAAAGACGAACTTTCCGTTGGTGATGTCGACCTGGCCGCCGCCGAAGTTGACGGCGTACACGCCGTGCTTCACGGAGCGGATGATGTCTTCCGGATTGTCCTGCCCAGCCAGCATGTAGGTATTCGTCATGCGGGGCATGGGGATGTGCTCGTAGCTCTCGCGGCGCCCATTCCCGGTGTCGGCAATGCCCATCAGGCGCGAAGAAAGTTTGTCGCTGAGATATCCCTTCAGGATTCCCTTTTCGATCAGAACAGTTTCTTGTGTAGGCTCGCCTTCGTCATCCACGTTGAGCGATCCGCGGCGCCACGGCATGGTGCCGTTGTCGACCACGGTGCAACCTTCACTGGCAACCCGCTTGCCGATTAAGCCGGCGAAGGCAGAAGTTTTTTTGCGATTGAAATCGGCTTCGAGTCCGTGTCCAACGGCTTCGTGCAGAAGCACGCCCGGCCATCCCGGTCCGAGGACAACTTCCATGTCTCCGGCAGGGGCCTCACGCGCGTCGAGTTGCAGAAGCGCCTGGCGCGCCGATTCTTTGGCGAAGTATTCGGGACTCTTGTCGCTGAAGAAGAAGTCGAGCGCGACTCGGCCTCCGCCGCCGGACGATCCGCGGGCAGAGTTGGTCGGGGTCTTCGCGATACACGAGACGTTCATGCGGGCCAGCGGTTGAGAATCCTCGGCAAACGTTCCATCGGACGCTACGACCAGAATGTTGCGGAGTTCATCGGCATAGCTGGCGCGGACTTCCTGAATCCGAGGATCGAAGGCGCGGGCGGCTTTGTCGGCGCGCATCACCAGTTCGACCTTGGCGCTAATCTCGGCATCCACGGAAGGCAATGTCACGGGATAGAGGCTGCGGGCGGCAGTCTTCTGGAATCCAGCGACCGTCGTCTTGGCAGGGGCACTGGCGATCAAGGCAGCCGTGCGGGCGGCGTGCAGGATGCGATCCGAGGAAAGATCGTCGGTATAGGCGTATCCAGTGCGTTCGCCGGAAACAACCCGTACTCCGCACCCGGCGGAGATCCCCTGCGAGGCCGATTTCACCATCGACTCGTCGACCATCAGAGAAGTCGACGACAGGTACTCAAAATAGAGGTCAGCGTAGTCGCCTCCGGCAGAGAGGGCCGCTGCCAGGTAGCGCTCCAGGTCATGTTCGGTGAGGCCGTAGTTCTCGAAGAAAAAGCGGGCTTTATCGTTAATCTTTTCCACGTGTATTAGATGCCTCCGAAATAGGTACGGACTCGAAGGCGCTCCTTATTGAAATTCTTCAAAACTTGCTGTAGCGCATCCTGCGCTGCTCTTTGCTGCTGGTGGCTGAATTGAATGCGGTTTCCAACGCATTCGCGAGGATTTTGCCGCCGGGATCGTAACCCGCGGTGAGGTCCCCAGAGACCAAAGTGGATGATAAACATTATCCCACACGCCCTCAGGGGCCGTCCCCCGTAGATTTTGTTTCCACAGCCTGCTCAATAGCGATGGTCACTCGTCACAGACGGCGGTCCCATCCATGTTGACAATCTGAACGTGACCCCAGAGTCTCTAAGCCGAACGGTCGAAGAGTTCCTGGCCGAAGCATCAGGAGCGGTTGTGCTGGAGGATGGCGCGGTTGCCTTCGATCTGGGGCAGGCGAAGTACTCAATCTCGGGCGAATACAACAAGTGCCTGCTGCACCTCTGGTCCGCAGAGCGAAACACGGTGCGGCGTGTGCTCGATGCCGACATTAAGGGCGCGACGCTGCGCCTGTCGGTGCAGAAGCTCGGACAGGCGCGTCCCACAAAACTGGAAATTTGCCGCAACCGCGACCGCCGGTCGCCCGCAGCCAGGAAAGCAGCCCGGGCAAGTTACGAGCACAGCTTGCGGCGTGCCGTCGAGCGGCAATTTCCTGGCTTCGCAATCTCCCGGCTAACCAGCGGCGTGAACCTGGAAAAATCCTTCGGCCCGATCTATGCCCGCGGCCTGCTCAAACATGGACAGACAGCCTTCGCCCTACTGGGCGTGAACGCCTCGGAGTCGCAAGGATCCGTTGACGCCGCGTTGACCTTCGGCATTCTTTGGCTCGACGTTTGCCGCGAGGCGGCGGCTGCACGAATGCTCGTAGAAGGCCTCTTGCTGTTTGTGCCATCCGGTTGCTCGGGGTTGGTGCGCGAGCGCATGGCGAACCTGAATCGCGCCGCGGCCAAATGGAGTCTTTTTGAATTTGACGAACGGCACGACGCCGTCGTGGAGATCGATTCGACCGACCGTGGCAATGTAGCGACGCGCCTCGTCCACGCCACCAATGAGGCTGCCGCGCAAGAACGGTTCGCCGACTCAATCGCGCGGATTAAGGGGATCCTGCCAGCCAGCGAAGTTGTCGTGCTTTCGCCGGCGGAGCTTGCGTTCCGATGGCGCGGGCTGGAGTTCGCGCGGGCTCGCCTGACCTCCGAAGCCGTGACGTTCCGTACCAAGCAGGAAATCTTGTTCGGGGTGGGCGCCGAAGAGCGAGTCCTCGACGATCGAAACTGGACTTTCTTTCTACAGCTGCTAACGACTCTGCGCAACTGCCGCCATCCTTACGGACCGCGCGGCGAGCGCCTGTTTCGCATGCATCCGGAGCGGTGGCTGGAGTCTCTGGTGATGACCGACGTCAGTGTGATCGACGAGCGCCTCGAGCCCGAGTCCGTCTACTCACAGGTTCCGGCATTTTCAGCCGCGGACCGCGCGATGATCGATGTCCTGACCCTGACCCGCGATGGCCGCCTCGCCGTGGTGGAGTTAAAAGCGGATGAGGATATCCACCTGCCCTTGCAGGGTCTGGACTACTGGGCCCGCGTGCAATGGCATCAAGGGCGAGGAGAGTTCCTGAAGTTCGGTTACTTCGGCGGCCGCGAGACGTCCCCGGAATCGCCACTGCTCTTCATGGTCGCACCGGCTCTGCGCGTGCATCCCTCTACCGACATCCTGCTGCGCTACATTTCGCCGGATATCGAGTGGGCGTTCGTAGGCATTGATGAGCGGTGGAGAGAAGAAGTTCGCGTCGTGTTTCGAAAACGAAGCAAGACGCAAGCGGTCCGGGAGAATTTTCAGTTGCCCGTAGCGAACTAAGAGGTTCAGTAACGCCGCCGTCCCGGCGGTTGTCGCGTGGGCGACTCGCACACTGCGGCACGCCGAACGCTCGAGAATCGCCGCTACTAGTCTTTCCATGCCCCCAGCAATCGTCGGACATCCACCAACTGTGCGACGTGATACGCATTGTGGTCGGCGACGAGGAGGGCCTCCCGCAACACGGTCTGGCCGTCACCCCCCTTGATCGGCGCGAACAAATTCGTCGCTGGATTCGCGACGAGATCCTGCATCGCTTTCAAGTCCGCGCGGAACTTGGAAACGCTCTCGTCCCATGCGCCTTCATTCGGAGGCTGCGGATCCTTCGGCCAATAGCCCTCCGGCCACTTCGGCGATTCATGTTTCGTGTTGCTGCTGAATTCCAAAATGTCCCATTGCGCGATGCGCAGATGTTCCAGAAGCATCCACGGAGAATGAGGAAAGTTCTCAGGCGTCGCCCCTCGGAGCTTGGGCGGAAGGCCCTTGATTGCGTCTTCAAACTTCGCATGGGCGCTTCCGCCCTTCAGAAGTTCGAGAAGATGTTCGCGAAGTGAATCGATGTGATCTTTCGGCGTTTCTTTAGCGTGCGAGTCTTTGGGCATGGGTCCTCTTGAAAATTGCAGTCTCAGTTAGATTCGTGACTACGATCAGAGGATGCGATGCCGGAAATAATGCAAGAGAGCTACTTGCCAACCCGAGCAAGGATGCCCTTTGATCCTGCGACCCATGCCCCGCCTTCGGACGCAACGCTGATGGCATTCCACGCGCTGCCGGGCCCGACTTTCGCGCTCACGCGCTTGAGATTGGTAGGCGGACGCAGATCGAGAACGGACTCGGCGGCAACCACGAACAGCCTCTCAGCGTGGCCCGACTTGGGCTGGTAGGTTACCGCAGAAAAATATTCCTGCGGATGAACCGGCGAAAGCGCCCAGGTCTTGCCCCCATCCTCCGTAAAGGCGAGGTTCGGTCCATCCAGCTTGGGTTGCTTGTAATCCCCGCCGGCGATGACGCCATGGAGGGCATCGCGGAACGCGATCGAGAAAATTCCAGCCGACTCCGCGCCGTGAACAATCGGCGTATCAAAGACCTGCCAGCTCGCGCCTCCATCAGGAGAGTGGAAAACACGCGCGGACTTTCCCCCCGTGGCAAACCAGATGTTGGGATCGATGGAAACCGCCGCTTGACCGGAAGAGCGTTGGCCCATTCCCAGAATTGCGATGCAAGTGTTCGAGGCCGCGAACGCTCCTTCGCCTTCCACAGCTTCGGGCATCTGCCGCGAGGAAATCGGAGTCCAGGTGAGGGCGTCGTCGGTCTTGAGCAGCTCGAACTTGAGCTTGCCGGATTCATCCGGAATTGGATCGCCGAGCACCAGACCATGCGTGCGATCCCAAAACACCATCGAATCGAAGAACGCCTTGGGATTGGTGTTCTTGTATTCGAGCTCCCAGTGAACCCCGGAGTCGCTGGTGTGGTAGACACGGGATTGATCGCCGGGTCCCGCGGACATCAGGAATGCCTCATCGGCTGAGAACGCTACGACAGCGCGGAAGTCCAACTTGTCGGCGTCAGGAACCTGGGTAGCCGTCCAGTTCCGCCCGCCGTCGGTCGTCCTTAGATAGGTACCATGCGTTCCGCTGGCCCATGCCACTCGTCTGGAAACAGCGCTCACACCCCGAAGGCTTTCGGTGGTGTGGGAGTTTTGTAACTGCAGGGTGGACTGGGCTGCAGTTGTGGCAGCGAGGACGAGGAAGATCACGCAGCGCATAGGGAGTGGTCGCCTTCTTGCGAGACTTGTGGACTGTCAGGAGCGTGGGCGAGCCGCCCACGCCGACGGCAAGCGGACGCCAGAACTACGGTTTTAACGACTCGCGGACAAGACGTTCACGCCAATGCTACTTCGCCGTGAAGTCCGAAAACGATGCAGTCTTCCCTACGTAGACGCGCAGCGTGCATCGCGATCCGACGTGAGCGAAGGCGACCTCGAGCGTTTCGGACGCCTGGTCGACCTGGGCAGACTCCATCTGGGCGCGAGCAACATCCTGCTTCTCGTCGTAGGCGGCCCCGGGAGTTACGTTCTTGTTAACGACTAGCGTCCAGTTTCCGCGTGCCGGTATGGGATACACGGAATACGCACCGATCGGGATCAGCGAACTTCCCAGGCTCAGTTGCGCTTCTGTGAAGAGCGTCATCGGCATACCGCCGGGCGACCAAGGTTTCCCGTTGTTCAACTTCTCCTTGTTGGCGGCGACCGGGCTATAGCGTACGTAAATTTGGCGGCCATCCTCAAGGTTGCAGGTGGTGGTGGAAGTAGGAGCGCTGCCGGACTGGGCGACAAGCGCAGGAGTCAACAATAACGTTATGAGCACAGCTCTCCAGACAATGGTGGCGTGCATGATGTGGAAAGCCCTCCGCGCAGAAGTGTATAGCCCGAGGCACTTTTGGGAAAGACCTTTAGAGTGCCCCAGGCGTCCGCCACCCCGAAATCAGTGTCGTTCGGCATGGGTCTTTGGTGACGTTTAATGGCCTTCGACCCGTTGCTACCGTTCTTACAGGCACGGCAGATAGGTGCCAAGTGAGGATGAGGTATCAATGTCAAAAGCAAAACTTACAATTCTTTATGGCGAAGGTGATGAGGATATTTTGGCGAGCCAGGCACCAGCGATGGAAAAGGCCGGGCACGCGGTTCAGCAGGCCATCGGCCGCAAGGGCGTGGATGAAGCCCTGAAGAAATCGAAATTCGACCTGGTCGTTCTTGGAGCCACCTTGAGCCGCAACGACCGGCATCACCTGCCGTATATGGCGAAGAAGGCCAGTACGGAAACCAGGATTCTGGTCCTGCACGCCGACGGAGCGCGGCATCCTTATGTCGACGGATGCACCGACACCGGCGCGAGCCTGGAAAATGTGCTCAACAAGATCGAGAGCATGAAGAACGCCGCGTTTGCTCCAGCCGCGGCCGGGGCAGCAGCAGGAAAATAAGATTTGCCTTGATCAGATTGCCATTTTGGGCGGCCTTTGCGGCCGCCCTTTTTTCCATTAATTCGATCCCCCGCCTGTGTAGGGGCGGACGCATTCGTCCGCTCCGCGGAGCGTGCCTAAGCGTCGGATCGCCTGAGCCCCGGCTACTTCTTCGATCTAACCTGTGTTCATTGCGCGCGTTTCGCGCAACTCCGGACGAATGCGTCCGGAGCTACAAGATCAACTCTCCTCAGATTCGGGACCACACTCTACAAGGACTCAGAATCGTTAACCGGTGGAATTTACGGAACAGTCTTGGGCCAAAAGCGCCTTTGGAATACTCAATCCATGCAAGAAGTGGGATTTATTTGCCTTTGACGCCGCTTCCGCACGCGGGCATCAAGAAAGTAACAAGTGGGAGGTTTCGGCTGATTTGCGCTTGTATGAGGCAATACTCAGAGGAAGGTGCGTTCGAGTGGGAATTTTGTTCGAAAACGGGGTGGGAAACGATGGCCCACAACCTCTCCCCACTTCTAATATATACCGCACCGAGGGGCTTGCCGCAAGCCTCGGGACGTGCCTCATAATCGCCCGCTGGAAGCAGAATTTAAGCAGCTGGGAGATTTGAAATGACTGTGTCGTTGTCGACAAATGATTCGCGGGGCGGCCATGCGGTGGTGATCGCCGGAGGAGGTCCCGTGGGGTTGATGTTGGCGGGTGAGTTGGCATTGGCGGGAATCGACGTTGCCGTCGTTGAGCGGCGCGCCAGCCAGGACCTGGTCGGATCGCGTGCCGGCGGTTTGCACTCACGCACGATCGAGGTCTTCGATCAGCGCGGAATCGCCGATCGCTTCATCTCGCAGGCCAAGATGCATCAGGTGGGGATGATCTTCCGCATGACCCCCGTGGATATCAGCGACCTTCCCAGCCGGCACAATTACTTCCTCGGACTGTGGCAGCAATACATCGAGCGCATCCTCGCCGACTGGGTCGACGAGCTTGGGGTGAGGATCTATCGCGGACGCGAGGTCACTGGTTTCGCGCAGGACGGCATCGGGCGTCGACGTTGCGCTGTCCGACGGCACCTCGCTACGGGCGGAATACCTCGTTGGCTGCGACGGAGGCCGCAGCGTAGTCCGTAAGGCTGCAGGTATCGAGTTCGCTGGGTGGGATCCGACGACGAGTTGGCTGATCGCCGAAGTTCAAGTAACCCAGGAGCCGGCGTGGGGCCTTCGCGAGGACGCTACCGGCATCCATGCGATCGCCAAGTTGGAGGATGGCCGCGCGATGCGGGTCGTGCTGACCGAGCCGCAGCTCAAGATCGGCGGCGAACCGACGCTGCACGATCTTAGCGAGATGCTCATCGCCGTTTACGGGACCGATTACGGGATCCACTCTCCCACCTCGATCTCCAGGTTCACCGACATGACTCGCCAGGCCGTCGCATATCGCGACAGACGCGTCTTGTTGGCTGGCGACGCTGCGCACGTGCATCCCCCGATGGGTGGACAGGGTTTAAATATCGGCGTGCAGGATGCGGTGAATCTGGGATGGAAGCTGGCGCAGGTGGTTAAGCGATTGTCGCCGGAAACCCTGCTGGATAGCTATCATTCTGAGCGCCACCCGGTCGCGGCCCGCGTCCTCCGCAACACGATGGCGGAGGTCGCGCTTCGCCGGTCGGATGCTCGCACCAAGGCACTGGGAGACATCATTTCCGAGCTGATCAGAACGGACGAGCCGCGCCGACGGTTGGCCGCGGGGATGTCGGGGCTGGACATTCATTACAATCTTGGCGAGGGACACCCACTGCTCGGACGCCGCATGCCCGATCTCGAACTGGTCACTGCCGCCGGGCCGTTACGGGTCTTTACCTTGCTACACGATGCCCGGCCGGTGCTAGTCAATCTCGGGGAACCAGGCAGCTTCGACACGGCGCCATGGGGGGATCGGGTTCAGTTGATCGACGCCAAATATGTTGGTGCGTGGGAGCTTCCGGTGCTCGGAGCGGTCGACGCTCCAACTGCCGTATTAGTTCGGCCCGACGGGTACGTCGCCTGGGTGGGCGACCGATCCCACCTGGGGCTCGCTGACGCGCTAACCACCTGGTTCGGAGCACCTGCGGCGGCATAGCTCGTCCGGATAAGAGTTCTTACGGCAACGTGCGGGGCGCTGGCTTTCCGGCAGGCTTGTAGTCCTTGGGATAGACCACGAGGCAGCGGCGCATACCTTCGCCCTCACTCTCGGTAAGCAGGTCGGATTCATCCCGGAGCGCGAGATGGACGATGCGTCTCTCCCGCGAGGACATGGGATTGAAGTGATACGGGGTTCCAGTCTTGCGAACCTTATCCGCCGCAACGCTGGCGGCCATGCGCAGTTCCTGGATTCTCTGCGAGCGGTGGTTCTGACAATCGAAGGATATTTTTTCGTGCTCACCCGAAGGCAGCCGCAGCATCTCGAGCGCAAGCAGTTCGAGAGCGCGAAGCAGTTCTCCGCCACGATCGAGCAACAAGGCAGAATCAGGGCCGGTGAAATCGACGAGGATATCCGGTTTCTCCCAGTCGCGATTCTCAGGAATTGGGGGATCGACGACAATCCGGTATTTGAGATGCAGACCCCCGTGGGTAACAACGGCCTGCAGGAATCCATTGATCTTATTTGCGGCGGCGACTTTATCGGTAATGGTCATAAGGACGGCTCTTCTTTGCTATTGGCTTTTAGCTGTTGGCTCTTAGCTCTGGGCTTCTAGCTTCTGGCTCTTCGTTGTCGCTCCCCGGCAACCGTCGCCGGCAAGACAAAGCCAAGAGCTAAGAGCTAGAAGCGCTCTTGCATCACTTGTCTTTCTTTCTTGCCCGCTTGGCCATCATCTCGCGCATTTCCCGGCCGAGCGACGTACGGTTCATCACCGCCTGCTGCGCGATCGAAATCAAATTGCTTTCGGCGTAGTAAAGGTTCAGTCCAGCAGGAAGCCGGAAGAAGATGAAGCCCATCATCAGCGGCATCATGATGTTCATCATCCTCTGCTGCGCAGGGTCCATGCCCGCCTGAGGCGTCATCTTCTGCGTGATGAGCATGCTGACCACCATGAAAATCGGCAACAGGTATAGGGGGTCAGCCGCCGAGAGATCGTGAATCCAGAGCCAATGTGCGTGGCGCAAGTCGAGCGCCACCGACAGCATCTTGTAGTAGGCATACAAGAACGGCAACTGGATTAGCATCGGCAGGCAGCCGCCCGCCGGATTCACTCCCTCCTTTTTGTAGAGGGCGCTGATCTCTTCATTCATCGCCGCCTTCCGCGGATCGCGAAGGCTGTACTTCTTGTATTTCTCCTGGATTGACTTGATCTGCGGCGCAACCCGTTGCATCTTCAGCATCGACTTCATCTGCGTGATGCGCAGCGGCAGCAACGCCAGGCTGATGATCAGGGTTTGCAGGACGATCGCCCATCCCCAATTGCCGATGACGTGATGGTAGGTCCACTTCAGCCAGATGAAGAGAGGCTTGGCGATGAGACCCCAGATTCCGAAATCCACCAACCCGCTCAGATCATTGTCAGCGCCAGAAACTCCGGGCACAGGGATCTTCTGCAGAACTTCGAGTTCCTTCGGGCCGACGAAAATGCGTCCGGAAGTGGTCCCGTGCAAGTTGCCGACCGCCACGCCGAGAATCTCGACGTTGGTCTTCTCCTTCTGATCTTTTTGGGGATCGCGAAGAATCGCCAGCGGGTTGCGCAACGTCACCATTGAGGTCGACGCCGGATCGTCTGGGATGAACACGGCAGCGAAATATTGGTCGGTGGGACCGGCCCAGTGGAATGGACCAGGCACCGTTGCTCCGCCGCTTATCTTCTTGGTGGGCAGCCGTTCGATATTCTTGTTGAACTGGTAATCGATCGCGGACGCAGCGTAGAAGGCCGGCGTGGTCTGATCGCCAAATCCTGAAGGCCAGGCTGGCAGTGCCGGAGCCGGCTTGCCCTTGTAGGTCACGCTCGCCTCGACGGTGACGATGTAGCTGTTGTCGAAGCTCAGTTTCTTTCTGACCGAGATCACATCGTCCGAATATTCAAATGTCACGCTAGTCGGCGCGCTCTGCCGGCCTTCGGCCGAACTCACGTACATCGCGGAGGCCAAACGGCCGCGCAGATCGTCGTCGTAGGCCCACAACGAGAGTGGACGCCCGAATTGCGCCGCGGCCGCTTGATTCACTAAGTCCAGCGGACCGTTCTCGGCATCGTTGTCGTATTTCTTCAGGATCCACGACTTCACTTCCGCGCCACGATTCGTGAACGTGATGCGGTAGAGATCGTTCTCGATGACCGTTTCTGTCTCTGCAGCGGCCTGCTTGGTTACCCCGGTCGCTGGAGTTACGAGGGGAGGGGTTTTTACCGGAGCGTTAGGAGCAGGAGCGGGCGCGGGTTGCGCCTGAGCAGGCTGGTTCTGGGGAGCCGCCGGCGTTGGAAAATACTTCTTCAACAACGGCTGGGCCAACAGCATCACAACGAACGTGACCAGGAAGATCAGGAGCAGGCGCTTGTCGCTGCCGGGCTCTTGTTGAGGATTTTTATATTCGGCCAAAGTGTTTTGAGTTCCTCAGATTGCGCGCTGCTGTGGTTCGGTGGTCAGTCGTTGATCGGTGGCGGATGGGCCGGACACGACGGGATCATATCCACCCTTCGCAAAAGGATGACAACGCATCAGCCGAACCAGCGACATCCATGCGCCGCGAAACGCGACCAAATCGTTCCACTGCCTCCATCGCGTACTCCGAACACGTCGGCACATAGCGGCAGGCTGGCGGGAACAATGGCGAAACTGCCCACTTGTAGGCCCGCAGCAACTGGAGCACAACGCGTTGAAATAAATGGCGCATGGCAAGGACGATCGGTCAGCTGTTGATGTTTACTTCCCTTCGGGTTGACTACCGGAAACTAGGCTCCCCGATTCGGAGACAGCTTCTTCTCTATGACTACGAAGGCTTGACGGATTTCGTTCAGCAACACCTCGAAATCCAGCGTCAGTACGGACTTCTTCGGATTAATCACGACATCCGCATTCGGTGTCTTCATCGGCCGCGTCAGCCGGACAGCCTCCCGCAGGCGGCGCTTTATACGATTTCGCTGAACGGCGCCTCCGAGCACTCGGCCCACCGTGAATCCAATGCGCAAACCCGGAGCAACCGCAGGCTTCGATCCGGTCAGAACTTCATCGGGCCGCTGCCAGTAAAAAACCATCATCGACGCTGAAAAGTGGCGCCGGCCCTGCTTGTAAACGCGCTCGTAGTCCGAGTGACGCAAGAGGCGGCCGCTGCGAGGGAATTTCCTCGCTCGCTGCCTGGCACTCTTATCCGATTCTTCGGGCACACTGGCGATCACAGTGCCTTCAAAACTCTCTTGAATGCTCACGGTTTCGCGGACGATGATCCGCGGCACACGGGACTATTCGCGGAAACCAGGCTTCACTGAGACCCGCTTGCGCCCCTTGGCGCGGCGGCGGGATAAAACCTTCTGGCCGCCCTGGGTCTTCATGCGCGTGCGAAATCCGTGCTTCTTGGATCGCTTGCGCCGGTTGGGTTGGAATGTACGCTTCGGCATGAAAAGTTCGCTGCTCCTGACTAGTTCGACGGTCTTGGGACAAACTGAAAGTATAAATCAGCGCAGGCATTCGAAACAAACGGCCCGGAGCTGGCCGGCCGCTATCCCTTTATGAGGCAACACCCGCTCGCCAGATCTCACTCCATTCACCCTTCCTCACGCGGACCTTTCCGACTACTCAGAATCCTCGATCGGAATGACTACGCTCTTTCTAGTTTGTGATCGTTATCACATGCGCCCAAACTTTTCTCTGATACGAATCGAAGAGCAAGTCGCGGATTGTTGTTCAATCGTCATCCGGAATTGCAATTGGAGTCTAAACTTTTCGAGTCTGAAAATTTTTGGCGTTTCGAAGTGTCTCTCATTAGAAATTTTAGAAACGCATCGCACTTCTGCACATTCTCTGCGGCAGTTATAGACGGGGTACTTGACAGCGCGATGGATTCAGTAGATGAATGAACATCACGAAAAAATTCCATCCAGAAGTTTTCTGCGTGACAAAAATTTTTTGTGCTAGTATGCCGGACTGGTTCTGCTTTTCGGCTTCGTCGGCATTTGCAGCGGCATCGAAAAACATCCGCATTCCGCGTAGAATTAACTGTTTCAGCTTTCCATAAAACGGCAGTGTTAACAGGCGCTTATTGACCAGCCGCCAGGGCGCCGCGTGGTGAAAATTTCATATATGTCAGCTCCTAGCACAACTCTCTCCCCGAATCCGTGGGCGCGGATCCTCGATGCGCTGGAAAAGAAAATCAATCGGCACTCTTACGACACGTGGCTCAAGCCGACTCGCTACAGTCACTCCAGCAACGGCATCCTCTTCGTTCGTGTTCCCACCGTCGAATTTCGTCACGCCGGAGATAAGTACGCGGACTTGATTCAGGAAGCGATCGACGTTCTGGGTCTGGGCTTCAATGATGTGAAGTTCGTGACGCCGGAAGACGATCCTGCAGCGACGCCCGTACGCCACGATGGTGGGCTCTCGGCTCCAAGCGTCAGCGTCAATCCTTCGCAGTCACGCTTCGACTGGGACGGTGCTGCGCAACTCAATCCGCGCTACACCTTCGATGCCTTCGTCATCGGCAGCGGCAACCAGTTTGCCCATGCTGCCTGCCAGGCCGTCGCCGAGCGTCCATCGAAAGCTTATAACCCCTTGTTCCTCTACGGCCCCGTCGGCATGGGCAAGACCCACCTGATGCAGGCCATCGGGCACGAGATCAAACGGCGCATGCCCCAGGCGGCAATCTGCTACGTATCCAGCGAGAAATTCACCAACGACATGATCAACTCGCTGCGTTACGACAAGATGACGAGTTTCCGCGATCGTTTCCGCGGAGTCGATGTGCTCCTCATCGATGACATCCAGTTTCTCGCCCAGAAAGAGCGCACGCA
Organism: uncultured Acidobacteriota bacterium; assembly: GCA_963820895.1. Taxonomy (GTDB): domain Bacteria; phylum Acidobacteriota; class Terriglobia; order Terriglobales; family Acidobacteriaceae; genus Sulfotelmatobacter. The sequence goes on along the minus strand of CAWGBW010000002.1, from coordinate 1,074,645 downwards.
GGAAGAGTTCTTCCACACCTTCAACGCTCTTCACGAATCTTTGAAGCAGATCGTGATCGCCAGCGACCGCTCTCCCAAGGAATTGGCTGAGATCGAGGACCGGCTGCGCAGCCGCTTCGAGTGGGGACTCATCGCCGACATCCAGCCACCCGACCTGGAAACCAAGGTCGCGATTCTGCAGAAGAAGGCCGAGCAGGAAAAGGTCACGCTGCCGACCGATGTCGCCCTCTATGTGGCTTCGAACATCCGGTCGAATGTTCGCGAGCTCGAAGGAGCGCTCATCCGCCTCGTCGCGCACTCTTCGCTCATCGGCGCAGAGATCACACTTCCGTACGCGCAACAGGTTCTCAAGAACTTCATCGACTCACAAGCCCGCAAGGTCACCATCGAGTCCATCCAGAAAATGGTCGCAGAACAATTTGGATTGCGACTGGTCGAGATCAAGGCCAAGAACAATTCACGCGCGATCGTCTATCCGCGGCAGATTGCGATGTACCTGGCCAAACAATTGACTGAAGCATCGCTGCCGGAAATCGGACGGCAGTTCGGTGGCAAGCATCACACCACTGTTCTGCACTCGGTCGAGAAGATTGAAGGAGTTCGAAAGAACGATAAAGATTTGAACAGGCTCATCAACAAATTGACCGAGCAATTAGGCGGATGAATCGCGCTCTCGACTGCAATTTCCACTTTGCAATACAGTCTTCCACGCAGATTGCTGTGAATGGCTTGTGGAAGTTGTGCAAGGCGCAGTCGAAATCAGAATAAGGGCCAGGATAGAGTGCGGCATCCGAAGTGATTGGGACCGATTTCTAACATGAGGGCTGGCCTCAGAAGTCGCTGGCAGTAGGCAACTTAATAAAGTTTTCCACTTCTCCGCATCGCCTACTGTTACTACTGGTTTTATAGGTTTTGCATTTGATATAAGGTAGTACCAGAAGTAGCACGGCAAGTTTCGCTTTCGGGAGACGGACGTTATGCCGGTGGAAGCCGCCGTTGCCGCGGGGACTATGGAGATCACGGTCAGCAAGTTCGAATTGCTGCGTGAACTGACAGCCACGCAAGGTGTGGTCGAGCGCAAGACCACGATTCCAATCCTTTCCAACTATTTGTTCGAGGCCTCTGGAGACCGCCTGTCGCTCACCGCGACCGATCTCGACCTCAGCCTGCGCACGTCCTGCAGCGCGAAGGTGAAGAAGGAAGGCTCGTGCACCATCCCGGCGCGCAAGCTGCACGACTACGTGAAGCTGCTTCCCGACGCCGAAATCACGATTAAGCTGCTCGACAATCACTGGGTCAGCATTCGCTGCGGCCGCTCCAATACGAAGATGGTCGGCATGGCGAAGTCAAACTTTCCCAGCCTGCCGGCATTCCCGACCGCCGGCGCTATCACGATTCCGTCGCAGGTATTGCGTGGACTGATTGCCCGAACAGGTTTTGCAATTTCCAACGAAGAATCGCGCTACACGCTTAACGGCGCGCTGATGCTGCTCAAGCCCGAGTCCATCACCATGGTCGCGACCGACGGACATCGCCTGGCGCACTGTGAACGCAGTGGCGGCAAGTTTGACGGCGTCTCCGGCGAGATGAAGACGCTTGTGCCGAAGAAAGCGATGGATGAATTGAAGTCCCTTCTCGACTCGACCGATGCCGACACGATTGAGTTTGCCAAGGACGAATCGACCCTGTTCTTCCGGATCGGATCGCGGCTCCTCACGTCTCGTCAGCTGACCGGGAATTTCCCCAACTTCGAAGCGGTATTGCCCAAGGACAACAGCAAGGTCGTTCCCTTGAACGCCGACGAACTGAATTCCGCGATCCTTCGCGTGGCCCAGTTTGCCGATGAGCGGTCGCGGGCCGTGCGACTGCGGTTGGAAAAGGGCGAAGTCAAGATCTCCGCATCATCCACCGAAGCCGGCGAGTCCGAGGACTCTCTGGAAGTCTCCTATAACGGCGAGCCGTTGACGATTGGCTTCAACGCTGCCTACCTGATCGAATTCCTGAAGGCTGCTGGTACCGCCGAAGTGCGCCTTGAGTTGAAGGATTCCCAATCGGCTGGACAGTTACGCCCCGCCGAAGGTGACGACTATAAGTACCGCTATATCGTCATGCCGATGCGGATCTGAGGACGTCTTTTCGGTTGTAAGCAGCAAGAGAAAATCTTCGCAAACTCTGTCATCCTTCGAAGAGGCGCAGCCTCTCAGAAGGACCTGACGGCGTCATGTGCCATCGATGCAGTCGAAAAGACCGCCTCGCTGCATGGAGCACTTTCAATCACCTCTTTTCGGTTGACCCCTTAAAGTAGCCCGCCAGTGTTGCTATCTGCAACAAGTCCCGCCATTCCCCCACCGAAGCGCTTGTTGGGCTTGACCAGCCGCTTTTCCTGCCTTACAGTTGGCCCACTTCAATTTCGGAGGCTATGTATGCTCGACGGCTTCAAGAAATTTATCCTTCGTGGAAATGTTGTGGATATGGCAGTCGGCGTTGTGATCGGTGCAGCTTTCGCTGGAGTCGTTACCGAACTGACCAAGGCCTTTCTTACTCCTCTGATCGCGCTGATCGTTGGCAAGCCGGACTATTCCAACATCAAGTTTGCGATCAACGGAACGGTCTTTCCGGTTGGCGAGTTCCTCAACGCCTGCATTTCGTTCGTTCTGATTGCGGCGGCTGTGTACTTCTTCGTAGTCGTTCCCGTGAATGCCCTCATCGCCAGAATGCACCGCGGCGATAAGCCGGCGGATCCGACCACGAAGCAATGTCCGGAGTGCATGAGCGATATTCCAATCCAGGCAAAGCGTTGCTCGCACTGCACGCAACCCGTGATGGGGCGCGCTGCTTAGACGCGCAAATTTCACGATTTTCGACCAAAGCAAAACGCCAGACATCGAGGTCCGGCGTTTCTTTTTTAACTGAGTTTTCGCGAGTTGCGCCTTGGTCTAGGCCTTCACTTTTCGTTTCTTCTTCGGGGCCGCTGTCTTCGTGGCAGCTTTGCGAGCTCGCGGCGCTGCCTTCAAATCGGACGGCTCAAGACGCGTTGCGGACTTCCAAAGGCGCTCAAGATCGTAGAACTTCCTGGCCTTTTCGGAAAACACGTGCACCACGAAATCGACGTAGTCGACCAGGACCCACTCGGCCTGCTTGTAGCCCTCGACATGCGTGGGACGCATTCCGGCGTTCTTCAGCCGTAGCTCTACTTCGTCGGCAATCGCCTGCACCTGGCGCGGATTCGTGCCGCTGCACAACACGAAATAGTCGGTGAACGCTCCCGACCCTTTTTCCATTTCCAGGATGCTGAGTTCTTCGGCCTTCTTTTCCAGGCAGGCTTGTATGGCAGCAGCGACTTGTTTCTTGATTTCTGTTTTCTTCATTCAGTCCGCAGTGTTCAGTATTCGTGAGCTCGAAAATGGTTCGCCCATTCGAAAGGCGCGAGGCGAGGTTTTTGTTACTTGGCGGATTTCTTCGCGTCGGCTGCTGCCAGTTCCCGCAGCTTCGCCATGGTCGCGGCAGATGGATCTTTCCGCTTCCCGCTTTTCTGCCTTCGTTTCGTCTTGGTCACATAGTGATTCTGAGCCATGAAATCTCCTGTTGTTCGTTAGCCTGAAGGCATTGTGCCGTCAATCAGGCGACTTCCATTGTAACCGACAGAATCGTGCTCCCTGATTACCAGCAGCCAGCGTAGGGGCGGACGCATTCGTCCGCCCGGTCGAGCGAAAGCGAGACCTGTGGAGCGCCCATCCGTAGAGAAGCGTCCCCACCGGCCTTCGGCCGCCACGGACGAATGCGTCCGTGGCTACACGAATAAGATGAACTGCATGGTTCGGACAGTTCCTAGCGATAGAGTCCCACCTTTTTTATGTAGTCCGCGACGGCCGGCTCCACGAACCGTCCCATCGGCTTTCCCGCGGATGCCGCCTGGCGGATTACAGTGGCTGACGCGGGCTGGTTCAGGTTATCGAGCAAATGAATTCTCACTCCCGGCAGCACCAGTTCTCCAGAAGGCGCCTGCTTCTGGAACGGCTTCATCACTTCGGCGCGCGGTCGAAGTTTTTCCGGCAGTGCCTTCGCCACGTCCGCCAGGGAGAATCCCGGCCTCGAGGCGACGATGAATTCGCACTCGCGGAACAGCGCCTCGCACTGGTGCCAGCTCGAAATTTCGGCGAACGCGTCCATGCCAATCAACAAGAACAGACGGTCGCTGTGCTTGAACGATTGCTTCATCCGCCGCACCGTGTCGATCGTGTAGTTCGGTTTTTCCTTCTTGCTCGCGCCGGATTCGTCGGGCGCCTCAAGGAGCGACGGCACGAATGCCTTCTCCGACTCTGTTGCCAGAGCCAGCATGGCGAACCGGTGCGCGAATGGAGACAGCGGCTGCCGCTGTTTGTGGGGAGGAATGTTTGCCGGAACAAAACAGATGCGGTGCAGCTTGCACCGTTCCAGCGCCGAGCGCGCGAGCGCGAGATGTCCGCGATGCACCGGGTCGAACGTCCCGCCGAAGAGTCCGATATTCATGCTGATTTTATAGTCCGGGATAGTGTCCAGATTCGCGTCACCAGATGCAAGCTGGAAGTGCTCGCCATTGTCCATTTCGGACATCTCGATGCGTACAAACGGACACAGAGAAAAGACTCCACTGGCGTTTACTACTGAACTCCTGTAACTATGCTTATTGCCATTTTTCGAACTACTATGGTTGCCATGCGAGTAACCCTCCCCCTACTTCGCATCCCCGCCGCTCGTGCACCAATCTTGCGATATGGCGTAGCTGTCCTCAGCACCGCCCTTGCTCTCATCCCAACTGTAATGCTCGCCGATGTTTCGGAAAGCCGCCTTGCGCTCTTCGGCGTCGCCGTCATGGTAAGCGCTTGGTATGGCGGCTGGAAGCCCGGCCTCGTCGCCACTTCATTCGCCCTCACCGTCGGCGCCTACTTTTCGCTCGTCGGACAGCATACTCCCGACCAGCTCCGCACCGCGATCCTTCGTCTGTCGCTCTTCTTCTTCATCGCGATGCTGATCTGCTGGCTCAATGCCGCGCTGCGTGCGGCGCAAGAGAGCCTGCGACGTTCCGAACTCAACTTCCGTTCTCTGGTGACGAACGCCCCTTACGGAATTTGCAGCTGCGATTCGACAGGAAAGATTCTCGACGCCAACCCGGCGTTTCTCGAACTGTTGGGTCTGACGGCTTCGAGCGACCTGGTTGGCCAGCATATCTACAGTCTGTACGCCGACGGCGACCAATGGTTTGATCTCGCGGACATCCTGCGCTCCCCCGAGCCCTTCAAGGGATTGAACGCGGAATGGAAAAAAAAGGGCGGAACGAACACGGTCGTCCGCGTCTCCGGCCGCTCCGTCTCGAACGGACGCAAGGAAGGCGTCGTCTTCGAGCTGTTTGCTGAAGACATCACAGAGCGCCGCGCGCTCGAACATCAACTGCGCCAGTCGCAAAAGATGGAAGCTGTCGGCCGCCTGGCGGGAGGAATTGCACACGATTTCAACAATCTGCTCATGGTGATCTCCGGATACTCGGAGTTCCTGCTCGAGCGTCTCGGGGCCGAGCCTCACCTCCGCGGACCGGCCCAGGAAATTGCCAGTGCCGCGGAGCGCGCTTCGTCCCTTACTCGCCAGCTTCTCGCCTTCAGCCGCAAGCAGATGCTGGCTCCGCGAATCGTCAACCTGAACGACATCGTCACCGAGAATCTGAAGATGCTCAACCGGATGATCGGGGAGGACATCGATCTCGTCATGGTTCCAGCGAAGAGTCTCTGGCCCGTGCGAGCCGACGGCGGCCAGATCGAACAGGTCATCATGAACCTGGCGGTCAATGCCCGCGATGCCATGCCATCGGGTGGCAAGCTGACGATCGAGACGGCCAACGCGACGCTTGACGAAGACTACGCCCGGGTTCACGGTCCGTTGCGGGCCGGCGACTACGTGATGGTGTCAATCACCGATACAGGCGCCGGAATGGATTCCGACACGCAATCCCACATCTTCGAACCATTCTTCACTACCAAGGGTACGAAGGGTACAGGACTTGGCCTTTCGACCGTCTATGGGATTGTGAAGCAGAGTGGCGGCTACATCTGGGTGTATAGCGAGGTGGGACGAGGTACAGCATTCAAGATCTACCTGCCGCGCGTTGCTTCGATGGGTGAGTCGGCCGCGCAGATCGCGACGCCCGCTACCGCGCAGAAGGTCGAGCCCGGGAACGAAACCATTCTGCTGGTCGAAGACGAAGCCAATCTTCGTTACCTGGCGCGTCAGTATCTCGAGAAGCAGGGATACAGAGTCATCGAAGCTGCCGATGGAGCGGTCGCCATGCAAATCGCAGTGGCGCACGAGGGCGTGATTCACCTCCTGCTGACTGACGTCATCATGCCCGGCATGAATGGCCGCGAGCTGGCGCAACGCATTTCCGAAATTCGCCCCAACGTGAAAATCCTCTACATGTCCGGCTATACGGAAAACGTAATCGGACACAACGGCACGCTGGATGCCGGCGTTCGCCTGCTCCAGAAGCCCTTCAACCTTCGCGACCTGAAAAGCAAGGTGCGCGAAGTGATCGACGCATCGCCTATTCCCCCGGAGGTCGCCATGTCTTTGCAATCAGTAGAACCACCACCCTCGGTTCGCGTGAAGGAGTCTCCTCCGACACGTGCGCAACGGTTCCAGCTTCACTTGCCTCTTCGCTATCGCCGTCTCGGAGAGAAGCAATGGTACGAAGGGACGACCGAAAACATCAGCCGTTCTGGAATGCTCTTCCAGGCCAACGAAACCTTGCAGCCCAGTTCCCAGTTGGAAATCAATCTCGTTCTCCCAGCCGAGATTGCCGGATTGTCCGGAACAGAAGTGGTGTGCCGCGGTGAAGTCGTTCGCACCATCGAATCCCGCGGGAGTGCGCTAAGCCCCGCCTTGGCGGCTCGTATTCTGCAATACCACTTCCAGCACGGCCCCCTGCCGCGCGCGTAACAAATTCCCAGGTTCTGTGGCAGTTAGTAGCGCCGGCGTCCTCCCGCTATCGCGAGGGCATCCTGCCCTCGCCAGTTGAAGCCTATTGCGTGTACCCCGCACGCATTCGTTTGCCCAAGGCGTAAGCGATTCATTGGTTGGTCGTAGCAGGTGAAGAGTCGGCCGAGAGACCGTCTTGCATTTTTGCGTCTTCAGGCATGGAAAAACGACTGGCAGCGTAGTACAAGTAATACCTGCTCGATTGGAGTTACATCTGACGTGCTCCGCCTCGGGTTCATCACGGGTTGGATCGAAGCCTTGGGGCAAGACCTGCGCTACGCGGGTCGCGGAATGTGTAAGCGACCGGGTTTTACGCTGGTCGCAGTCCTGACGCTGACTCTGGGAATCGGCGGCACCGCGACGATTTTCAGCGCTATCGATGCGCTTCTTCTGCGTCCTTTGCCCTACCCTGACCATGAGCGCCTGGTCGCACTTTCGCTTACGTATCAGAAATATCCGCAAGCACACGGACCAGTCTCCGATACCGATGTGGCTCACTGGAGAGCCGACAACCAGGTGTTCGAGCAGATCGAGTCCGCATCGGGACCGGACATGGTGGCGATGTCGAGCACAGGCGGTGCGGAACGGGTCGGTGTTCAACACGTCAGTACGCGCCTATTTTCGCTGTTGGGTATCAAGGCTTTCTTAGGCGCACTTCCCACAGACGAAAAACGGGGATCAGACGGTGTCGCAATCAGCTATGAATTCTGGCAGCACCATTTCAGGGGTGACCCGAATGTGCTAGGACGCACCATCTTCGTCGACACGGCGTCAACCACGGTGATTGCGGTTCTGAATCCAGGATTCAACCTCTTTGGCACAGGAGTCCCTGAGGCTTATTTCATCCACGGCATGGCAAATCCTGCAGAGTCCGGTTTCGATGATCCAAGATGGCTACTTGCAATCGCCAAACTCAAGCGGGGCATCTCTCTCGAGCAAGCGCAATCGGCGATGAACCTGACGGCGCAGCGCCTGTCACAAGCCTTTCCCGGCAACTACAAAGAAGTCGGAGTGCGGGTTGAGCCCTTGCAGAAGGGCCTGTTCGGCCGGTCGCAACAGGTGCTTTACCTGCTCTTCCTGGCTGTTGGATTTGTTCTGTTGATTGCTTGCGTGAACGTCGCCAACCTGATGTTGGTTCGCGGCGACGGGCGGCGACGGGAATTTGGGGTTCGCGTCGCACTGGGCGCGAGTCGGAAAAGCTTAATCCGGCAATTGCTGACTGAGAGTGTTCTGCTCTCTCTTCTGGGCGGAGTGGCTGGTTTAGTTTTATCCTTTTGGGGTATCCGGCTTCTCAATCTGCTCTCGTCAAGGCAGATTCCGATCGAAGGCGTCTCCCTCGACGCCCGGGTTGTGTTTTTTACATTTGGCATCTGTATTCTTACCGGCCTGGTGTTCGGGCTAATCCCGGCTTTCCGCGCATCGAAAAGCGACGTCAATGACTGCTTGCGCGAAGGCGGCCGGAGCACGGCCACCAAATCACGCCATCGCACGCGAAACATCCTGGTGGTCGCCGAGATTGCGGTGGCGTTAGTGTCGTTGATTTGTGCCGCGCTGATGATCAACACGCTGGCTCGCGTCTTGCACACGGACCCCGGATTCAATCCTGACCATCTCCTCACCGCCGAAGTGCGGCTGACCGGTGACAAGTACATGAATGCGATGGACCAGGATAAAACCGGGCTCAACGTGATAAATCCGCCAGTTGGGGTTTTCTGCCGGCAGGCGCTGGAGCGCGTCAGAAACATACCCGGCGTCGAAAGTGTGGCGCTGGTCGACTGGCTGCCGCTGGCGGAGAACCCGCAACACGCCTGGCCGGGCTTCACCATCACCGGCCGCGCGCTTACGTCAGCAGAAAAGCCGGACGCTCTCCGGGATTCTGTCAGTCCGGATTATTTTCGTTTGATGGGCATCCCGATCCTGCGAGGGCGCGGCATCACCGAGCAAGACACGGAGACATCTGCGTGGGTGGCCGTGATCAGCGAAGCGATGGCGCGACAGTTCTGGCCAAACGAAGATCCCATCGGCCAGGCGATCACATTCGATTCCTCCCCTGACGAACGGCCTCGGCAGGTCGTCGGCATCGTGGGAAACGTGAAGCAGTTCAATCTAACCATGGAGTCGCGGCCCCAGGCGTATGTCTCTTATCCGCAACTGCCCGCGCGCACCGTTCCCGGTTGGACCGAAAGCCGGATCCACAAAGCGCTGGTCATCCGCACGCAACATGCGTCGGCCGGGCTGGTCGAGAACGTGCGCCGGGCGATTTCAGGACTTGCTCCCGATTCAGCCGTCTTCGGAGTCAGGATGGTCGAAGAAACGGTTTCGAGGTCGGCGCGGCAGTGGAGCGCTCTCTCTAAAATATTAGGAATTTTTGCGGGGATGGCGTTGCTTCTTGCCGCGATCGGAATTTACGGCGTGATTTCGTACTCCGTCAGCGAACGCAGCCATGAGCTTGGCCTGCGCATGGCGCTGGGAGCGCAGCGGAGGGATGTAGTGCGACTGGTCTTGCGGCAGGCGATGATGCTTTCGCTCCTCGCCGTAGTGATTGGCGTGGCCGCATCTTATGCGGCTGCACCCTTGCTGGCCGAATTCCTCTACGGAGTGAAACCTCACGACATGCTGACCCTGTTTCTGGTTTCATCGCTTCTGATGGCCGTAACGCTCTTAGCCAGCTATGTCCCTGCCCGCCACGCTACGCAGATTGATCCCATGGAAACGCTCCGCCACGTCTAGGTTATGGTCTTGACGCGACGTGCTGATCTTGTCTGTTCTCAGACGGCCGGAGCGTCACAGCTTTTCCACATCATCGTTGTGACATCTGACCTTGTCTCGTTATGCGCAAATGCGCGATCATCGTCGAGGCCGAGACAGCGTGAGAACTTCGACTTTCGTCCCGTTTTGGAACGCTGGCCTCGAATCGCCAACGTTAAGCTCTTTGAAATCAGGATCTTGCCCGCAAGTTCTTCTGCCCCATAGATTTTTGGGCGATTTCCCGCTAACTCGATGAGTTCGTTAGACCAGGGGGGAGGGGGGATACCTCGAAGACACAACAGTTCCCATTTTGGGAAACCGAAAAAACGCCGCAAACTTGAAATATTTCTTAAAGGAAGGCGTCCGCTGCGCTGCTAGACCGCTTTTTTCAAGTCTGCTTCTCTCAGCTTCTGGACTTCTTCGGCGATCGCGAATTTCAGTTCTTCAATTCCCTTGCCCGTGACTGCCGAGATCTCGTAGAGCTTCAGCTTGTGTTTCTTGCAATAGCGCTTCAGCTTGGCGACTTTGTCTTTGTTTGCGACGTCAATTTTCGAAGCGACCATGACCATCGGCTTCTCGTCCAGGTGCGCGCCGAAACTGGCTAGTTCGTCAAGGATTACGGCCACGTCCCGTTCCACCTCTTCGCGGCCACTCGCGTCCGACACGTCGACCAGATGCACCAGCAGGCGTGTTCTCTCGATGTGCCGCAGAAATTGCGTGCCCAATCCAGATCCAGTGTGTGCGCCCTCAATCAGTCCTGGGATATCCGCGACAACGAAGCTGATCTCATCTCGCGCATTGCCAACGGCGACTACTCCAAGGTTCGGCTCCAGCGTCGTGAAGGGATAATCCGCGATCTTCGGTCGTGCCGAAGAAATGCGCGAGATCAATGTCGACTTGCCCACGTTCGGATATCCAACCAGGCCAACATCGGCGAGCAGCTTGAGTTCCAGCCGATACGTGTGTTCTTCGCCCGGTCGTCCGGCTTCATGTTCACGAGGAGCCTGATGCACAGACGTTGCGAAGCGCGCGTTGCCGCGTCCGCCGCGGCCTCCTCGAGCAATCACGAACTTCTCGTCAGGATGAGTGAACTCGAAGGCCTTCTCTCCGGTCTCGTCGTCGTAGACGATGGTTCCGACCGGAACCTTGAGGAGAACATCCACGCCCTCGCGCCCGGTTTTGTTGGAGCCTTCGCCGTGACGTCCGCGCTGGGCCTTGTGTTCGGGATTGAAGCGGAAGTGCACGAGCGTGTTGTGGCGCTCGCTGGACTCCATGACGATGTCGCCGCCCTTGCCGCCGTCTCCGCCGGAAGGTCCGCCGCGCGGAACGAACTTCTCGCGCCGGAAGGCCATGCAGCCGTTGCCGCCGTCGCCGGCCTTTACGCGGATTTTTGCCTCATCGATAAACATGGTTTACTTACCAGCCCGCAACAGAAAGGCCCCGCGGGAAGCGAGGCCGAATGAGTCTCTGCTGTCGAATGATGCGTGGACGAGACGAGCCCGTTCCACCGCACGGTTTAGTTCGCTTCGATCGGTTCCACCATCACGAATTTGCCCATCGATCCCTTGTTCAGGAATTTGATGCGGCCCGTGATTTTGGCAAAGAGTGTGTCGTCTTTTCCGCGGCCAACGTTGAGGCCTGGCTTCACGCGCGTGCCCCGCTGCCGCACGATGATCGTTCCGCCCGGCACAACCTGTCCGCCAAATGCCTTGAATCCCAGGCGCTGCGCGTTCGAATCGCGCCCGTTTCGTGATGTTCCCTGACCTTTTTTGTGAGCCATATCGTTTCCTCGAGAAGTAGCGCCGGCGTGTTTGCCAGCTGTCGTGAGGGCATCTTGCCTTCACGGCTTGAGATTATTTCTTCTTGCCGGATTTCTTCGCGGCCTTTTTTGGAGCGGCTTTCTTGCCGGCGCTCTTTTTGGCCTTGGGCGCGTTGTGCTCTTCGGGCTCCGCCTTCACCTTCTTCGGTTTCGCTTCCTTCTTCGGAAGTTCAGGCGCCTTGAAACTCTGTCCGCCAAAGGCGATCTCGGCGATCCGCACCGAGGTGAAAGCTTGCCGGTGTCCGCGCAGCTTCTTGTACTGCTTTTTGCGCTTGTAGTGGAAGACCAGGATTTTCGCGCCGCGTCCTTCGCCCACGACCTCGCCAACAACTCGCGCATCCGACTGATTTCCGATCTGTCCTTCTTCGCCGGAAACCGCCACCACCGGGAACTCAACCTGTCCGTCGGTGCCGTTCGCAACTTTCTCTACCCGAATCACATCGCCGGGCGCCACCCGGTACTGCTTTCCACCGGCGCGGATAACCGCGTACATACGTTTGCCTCCATCCAATGTCGTTGAAACTCAGCCCGTGCGGACAACCTGATAACGGACCCAAAGCGCACACGGGCGCTTTCGAAGGGCTTTGCTGATTTTCTTTGCTTGCTGTGTTTTCCGCCACGGCGCTTCAGCAGCCAAGGCAGGCGTTCCCCAGAACGGGTCGGCGAGTACAGGCAAACCCAATTATTGTAGCGTGCTACACGGAAGCCGGTCAAACAGATGCGCAGAATTGCCAGGTAGTGGTTTTTCGCCTTCGTCTATGCGAGAATTCCGCCGGAATTTGTGGAGGAAAGCATGTTGAAGCGAATTCTTACCGTTTCCGTTTGCCTTGTGGCCCTCACCCTATCCGCTCAAACCCAGAAGCCTGCGATGAAGAAGTCGTCCGCGGGCGCTGCACCTGACAAAGCCTATCTGCAGAAAATCTGGGACGGGTGGTCGACCCTGGATCCCGCCAACACTGCCAAGTTTTACGCCTCTGGCCCGCATACCTTCTTTGATCTCGCGCCGTTGAAGTATGGCAGCTGGGACGAGTATGAGAAGGGCGTGAAGGGAGTACTCGCGGGATACAAGAGCGCGAAATTCACCGTCAACGACGATGCCGCGATTCATCCGCATGGCGACTTGGTGTGGGCGACCGCGACGATCGCTGAACAGATGACGACGAAGGCCGGCAAAGTGGAGATGGGAAATTTCCGCTGGACCGTGGTTTTCGAGAACGAAGACGGCAAGTGGATGATCGTGCATGAACACGTCTCCGCCCCTCTCTCGTAAGAGCACGGCCCCGGAGCGTCGACTTCCCGGACGCATTCTGAAGGTAGGTCCCACGGCCTTCGGCCGCAACGGACGAATGCGTCCGTGGCTACACGTGGCAACGTTGCCTCGCTTCAGTATGCTTTCCAGAAGAAGTAGATCGTCATTCCTGCGCCCACCAGCACGACGAACCACCGGATCCACACCTGCGGCAATTTCATCGCGTAGTGAGCTCCGAGATATCCTCCCACGATGGCGCCGACGATCATCACGGCGCCTTGTTTCCAGTAGACGGCACGCGCCACGATGAATGTGATGACTGCTACGCCATTGATGACAAATCCCATGACGCTCTTCAGCGCGTTCATGGCGTGGATGTCGGTCATGCCGAGAGCGGCCAGCATGGCAAGCATGACGATGCCCATGCCTCCGCCAAAATAGCCGCCATAGATTGCGACCGCGAGCTGGAAGAGAGTGGCACCTATTAACGCTCGCTGCGAGGTTTCGTGCTCGAGTACTGGACCCGCGTTGGCCGGCCAGCTTCTTGCCGAACGCGAACAGCAAAGTCGCTCCCAATGTAAGCCAGGGCAACACGCGCATGAAGGTGTGCGCCGGAGTTTTCAATAACAGGAGTGCGCCGGCCAATCCGCCGATCAGGCTAGCAGCCAGCAGAGGAATCATGACGCGGCGCGGAACGTCCAGCCGGCTGCGGTAGGCTCCTCCGCTGGCCGCGGCTGCGGTCCAGAGAGCTATCGTATTGGTGGCGTTCGCAGGGATGGGAGGAACGCCCACAAACAGAAGCGCCGGGAACGCGATGAAACTGCCCCCTCCCGCGACCGAATTCAAGGCTCCGCCCAGGACGCCGGCGGAAAAAATAAAAAGGATGAAATGCAGGGTCAAGCAGTTAGATTTACCAGAAACAGGGACGAGCCGCCATCAAACTACATTTTGCGACCCCGTCCGTCTGAAGAACGATGCCTATGACTCGAATCCTGCTCACTCTTCTGTTTCTCACTTCGGTAGTTTTCGCGCAGTCAGCGAACAATCCGCCCAACCCATGCACAGCGGCGCAGCAGAAACAGTTCGACTTCTGGGTTGGGGAATGGGAGCTGACGTGGCCCGGTCAAAACGGCGGAGCCGCCGGTCACGGTACGAACAACATCAAGCGCATCCTGGACCAATGTATTGTCGAGGAGAATTTCTCCAGTCTCGATGGGTCCAGCCTGCGCGGCACCAGCGTCTCAGTTTACGACTTGCCATCGAATCATTGGAAACAGACATGGGTCGACAACCAGGGCGGCTATCTTGACTTCGTCGGAGATTTCAAAGACGGCCAGATGATTCTGCAGCACGACGGGGCCGGCAGAGACGGCAAGAAAATTCTGCAGCGCATGGTCTGGAAGAATATTGGGCCCAATGAATTCGACTGGAGCTGGGAGTCGTCGAAAGACGATGGCAAGACCTGGCAGATCAATTGGCCGATCCACTACAAGCGCAAGGGGTGACTTTCGTTAACGCTTTTGCTGCTTGCTGAAGGTATGGTCCCTCGATGCTGCGGTGGTGGTGAATGACGACGTAGGGTCCCTCGTGCCGGCCTCGCCGCCATTCAGGATGACATCGAACTTTTATCTGGTGCATAAACGGACATTACCTCTGTAACAGTTACTGCACCTATTTTGTCAGCGAAACATCCGTATCTAGTGTGGGTTTGTAATTACTGACACGGGGGACGCCATGTTTCGTCATCTTGCATTCCGTATAACTCTCGCCAGTCTTGTACTTTCCAGTGTTGCCTGGGGCCAAGCGCAGAGCGCGCCACCGAGCGGCCAACAATCCATGCCGGGGGTGGATATGTCGCACAAAGATATGGCGATGGGGAACGATAAAGCTGACGCCGAAGCGGGTGCTCGCGCCATGCATTCCATGGAAGGCCACATGGACATGGGCCCGCACATGAAGATGACATCAGTACGCCCGGTTCAGCCTGGGGACGCGTCGCGTGCTCAGCAGATCGCCGAAGAAGCCCGCAGGGCTGCGGAGAAGTACAGGGATTATCACGTCGCGCTGGCAGAGGGGTTCAAGATTTTTCTGCCCAACGTTCCGCAGAAGATGTATCACTTCACGAACTACGGCAATGCCGGGGAAGCAGAATTCCGCTTCAATCCTGATCATCCCACGTCGCTGTTGTATGAGAAACACGGCGAGGACTACAAACTGATCGGTGTCATGTATACCGCGCCCAAGCGTTCGACAGAGGAAGAACTTGATGCGCGCATTCCGTTGAGTATCGCGCAATGGCACGAGCACGTGAACTTATGTTCGGCGCCCGCCGGCAGAAAGATGGAAATGCTGGATCCGAATTCTCCGTTTGGATTGCACGGGTCGATTCACACGCAGGAAGCCTGCGACGCTGCGGGTGGAACATTTCGTCCGGTGATCTTCAACTGGATGGTGCACATATATCCCTTCGAAAAAGACCAAGCGCATATGTGGTCGGTGGAGCGGCAGCACGGCGACAAAGACTAAGTCCTCGGCAACAAGTTCTGAATCGTTGGTTATTCTTCCGTCGTCAAAGCAGGCAGAGCGCAATCCAAGATTCGATGGGTTGCGCTCGTTGCACGTGTGCCCCAATAACACAAAACACAACCTTGATGTTCCCCAACTACTGGGACGAACAGCTAGCAAATTTTGCTATCGGAAGGATTCGGTCAACGTCCAATCATCACGGCGTGATTGACGCGAGCATGGAACTTTCGCAGCGTCGATGACGTAACTTGATGAGGTAGAAAACGCCGGCGCAGAGGTGACGCTGGCCTGTGGGATAGAGATTGAGTGCGGGGTCTGGGGATTTTCTCATGCTCGGTTTGGCGGCCCAGGTGAGAGAACCCCCATCGCAGCAGCGCAAGCTTGTGACTTGCGGCTCACCCCGACGGCAGCATTGTAGGCGATTCGTGGGGAAACTCAAGCGTTTTCTCGCGTCGTCGCGAACCGGGGCCGCCCCAACCGTTTCCCGACGTATTTTCGGGAAAGAAAATAAGGAGCAGCTATGAAGTTCGCGACAGTTTCGAAGACTCTTGTGATGGGAATGGCTCTACTGATTGCCTCGAGCGCCTTTGCAGCCACGAAGGCCAGCCTGACACTGCAAAATCCCACGACGGTAAACGGCACCAAGTTGAAGCCCGGCGACTACAAGCTAGAGTGGGAAGGAAGCGGGCCGGCAGTTGAAGTCAGCATCATGCAGGGAAAAAATGTTGTGGCGAAAGTATCGGCGAAGGTCGTTGATCTGAGCGCGCCCTCGCAAAATAACGCCGCGGTTCTGCAGAAGAAGGACGACGGCACCAACACGCTGGCCGGAGCACGCTTCGAAGGCAAGAAGTTCGCACTCGAAATCGGTGAAGCTGGTGACCAGATGCAATCGGGATCGAGCAAGTAAGGTACTCAGAATCGCGGATAAAGCAGGGGAGCACGTAGTTGCTCCCCTTTTTCCTTTCCCAAGCAGGTGCGTGCCTCCGTCCTCGCCAGCGTGTATCGGAAATCCTTGCGCAGCCTCGGAGTCAAGAGTATGGTCTGAGGTTGCTCCGACGTTCCACCCCGCTCGGTTAGGAGGTCGGCATGCGTGCCTTCAGAAAACTTCTCGTCTTCTTTCTCGCCTCGGCGCTACTCGCTTATGGCCAAGGAAATACCTTCACCAAGGTCCGATACAATGGCGGCTCGGTAGCCTCACATGTCGACCCGAAAGATTGGGACAACAAGCTCGTGGTGTCGCCGGATGCGATCACCCTCGAGACCAAAGACAAAGTGAAGGTAGATATACCGCCCAAGTCAGTAACCTCGTTGAGTTATGGTCAGGAAGCTCATCGAAGAGTGGGAACGATGGTGGCGCTGGCAATCCTAGTCGCGCCGGTTGCCCTGTTCGGACTCTTTCATAAGACCCGTCTGCACTACATCGGAATTCAATTCAACACACCTGACGGAAAGAACTCCGGAATTCTTCTCCAGGGTGACAAGGACAACTATCGCGCCATTCTGGTCGCACTTCAGGGAGTCAGCGGCGCACCGGTTTCAGTCAGCGAAAAAGATCGAAGCTTTGTTCCAGTTGGAGTTTCAACGACCGTGACGAAAGATGCCGGTGAAACCCAGGCAACCGAAACAAAACCGACAGCAACGGCCGATGAAAGTGGAATCGGGACAGTAGCGATAGCAACCGTGCCTGACGGAGGCGAAATTTATTCAGATGACCAGTTTTGTGGGAACGCGCCGGCGACAGTGAAATTGAAGCCGGGTAAACATACTGTTCGAGTGAAGATGGCTGGCTTCAAGGAGTGGTCCAGAGAACTTTCGGTGGGATCTGGATCTGAAGCGCATTTGACCGCAGCCTTGGAGAAGTCAAACTAGACTTCGTTAGACGCGGATATCGTTCTGGTTGCAACAAGGCGTTACGGAAGAAAGAGGGAGCGCAAGTGCGCTCCCTTTTTGGTCACGGAGATTCAACGACCGTTCAGTACTTCGGGACTTTGGGGTCCACGCGATCGGACCAGGCGGTAATTCCGCCGGCGAGGTTGTGCACTTTGGCGAAGCCAGATTGCTGGAGGAACTGGACGGCTTTTGCGCTGCGTCCGCCCATCTTGCAATGCACGACGATCTCGCGGCTCGAGTCAAGTTCGTTGACGCGCTTGGGCAGATCATTGAGCGGAATCAGGTATCCGCCAAGATTGCAGATCTGATACTCGTGCGGCTCTCTAACGTCGAGGACGAACAAGTCTTCTTTCGCGTCCAACCGGCGTTTCAATTCTTCAACCTGAATTTCAGGAACTCCATTGCTCACAGTCTTCTCCTCACCACGGATACCGCAAAATTCGTTGTAGTCTATCAGCTTGGTCACGGTTGGATGAGTTCCGCAAACCGGGCAATCGGGATTCTTGCGAAGCTTCAGTTCGCGAAACTTCATGCCCAGCGCGTCGATCAGTAACAGACGTCCGATCAAAGGATCGCCGATCCCCAGAATCAGCTTGATCACTTCGGTGGCCTGCATCACTCCAACGAGGCCGGGAAGGATACCGAGGACTCCGCCTTCGGCGCAAGAAGGAACCAAGCCCGGAGGTGGCGGCTCTGGATACAAGCAGCGGTAGCAGGGACCGTCCTCGGTCGCGAAGACGCTGGCTTGTCCTTCGAAGCGGAAAATTGAGCCGTAGACGTTCGGCTTACCCGTCAGCACACAGGCATCGTTCACGAGATACCGCGTCGGGAAATTGTCAGTGCCGTCGGCGATGATGTCGAAGTCCCGGAAAAGTTCCATTGCGTTCGAGCTGTTCAGCATGGTGTCGAACGTTTTGAGATTCAGGTAGGGATTGATGCCCTTCAGCTTGTCGGCGGCGGAGTCGAGCTTCTTGCGCCCAACGTCGGCGGTCGAGTGGATGATCTGGCGCTGAAGATTGGTGTAATCCACGACGTCGAAATCGACAAGTCCAAGTGTGCCTACGCCGGCGGCGGCGAGGTAGAGGGCGAGGGGCGAACCCAGTCCTCCGGTGCCGATGCAGAGCACGCGCGCGGCCTTGAGCTTTTGCTGCCCTTCCATGCCGACCTCGGGCATGATCAGGTGGCGTGAATAGCGAAGGATCTCATCTTTGTCGAGTGTCACTGGAAGTTCTGCGGTGGTAGCCATAAAGTCCTCGTTTGATTTACGCCATACTGGGATCGAAACGGCGAAAGGCGAACTAACAACAGGAAGGGCAACACATACAACAGCGCATTGTCTTGGCGGGCAATGCGATCGGGTTGTTTAAATCCGGGCTAAACATGGTCGAGATCAACCTGATTCCCGCTAAAACAGGCCGCCAGCAATAGAGGGCACAATCGAAATGTTATCACTGTCCTGCAGGACGGTTGCCTCTTTCTGTAGGTAGCGGATGTCCTCGTCGTTGACGTAAAGGTTAACGAAAGCGCGTAGTTTACCGTCATCGGTATAGAGATGTTTGCGCAGATCGGGATGCTTCTCGACCAGCGCGGTCATGGCTTCGCCGACCGTGGTTCCCTGAACATCGACGGAGGTCTGTTTGCCCACATACTGCCGCAAAGGCGTAGGAATGTGAATCTTGCTCATAGGGTTACTGTAAGAGATGCGGCGACCATTGGGCAAGATTCAGCCTTCTAGCGAGGGCTCTCGGCTATCGGCTCACGCTCATGCCTCACGATTTGCTTATCCACCAGGGATACGGGTGTTTTCGGAATCCGCCGGGCCGGGTATGATCTCGTCCTCTGTGGTCTGCTCCTTGCAAGCTACTTATCTCATTGACGCACCGCTCCTACAATTCAGGGCGGGGGAACTACCATGACGATCTTTGATCCGACGCGCCGAGTGATTGACACCGGAGGCCACGGGGGAAATGTGCTCCGCCTGGTTGGCTTGGGAATCATCGCGTTCCTGCTGGTGATTCTGGTTCTGAGTTCGGTGACTCGCGTTGGAACCGGCCACGTCGGCGTTCTCACTCTCTTTGGCAAAGTCCAAACGGGCGAAACTCTGGGCGAAGGCATTCATCTGATCAGCCCGCTCAAAACGAATAACGAGCTCTCCATCCAGACGCAGACGCTTAAGGAATCGGCCAGTGTCCCCTCGAGCGAGGGCCTCATGATGAGCCTGGACACTTCGCTGATCTATCACCTCAATCCCGACCGGGCTGCCGAAGTCTTTCAGAAAATCGGATCCGACTACGAAAACGTGGTGGTTGAGCCGACGCTGCGATCCGCAATCCGCGAATCCACGGCCTCTCACACAGCGAACGCCCTCTACACCGGCGAACGCGAGATGGTCGCCAAGCAGATTTACGACCAGGTAAGCGCTCAACTCAAGGAACGCGGCTTGACCGTTGAGAACGTGCTGCTGAGAGACATTCAGTTGCCTGCGACGCTCAAGGCTGCGATCGAAGCCAAGCAACAGGCCGAACAGGAATCGCTCGCCATGAACTTCCGCCTGCAGAAGGAAACGCAGGAAGCGCAGCGGAAACGCATCGAAGCCGCGGGCGTGCGGGATTTCCAACAAATCGTGGCGCAGGGGATTACACCGTCGCTGCTCGAGTGGAAGGGCATTGAGGCGACCGAGACGCTGGCGAAGAGTCCCAACACCAAGGTGGTTGTGGTCGGCAATTCCAAGAATGGATTGCCTTTGATATTGGGTAATCCGTAATCGGGTGTGGCTGTCCTGACTGCCGTACGGTGACCGCGACTGCGGTTGCCGCCTGCTAACATTGAGTGTGCCTTCGCTGCTCGACATCCGGCATCTGAATATTTCCTTTGCTGCGCCGAACCGGGCGGGAGGCGGCAGCGCGTCCGCGACACTTCCTGCTGTCCGCGACTTGAGCTTCTCCATTGCGCCTCGCGAAGTCCTCGGGCTGGTAGGCGAATCTGGATCCGGAAAATCGATTACGTCGCTCGCGATCATGCGCCTGCTGCCGTTTCAGGCACAGGTTAGCGGGGAGATTGTATTCACAGAGCAGGACGCAACGGCCCGTGATCTTGCTTCCGCCAGCGATGAGCAGATGCGCCAACTTCGGGGATCGCGCATTGGGATGATCTTTCAGGAACCGATGACGGCGCTTAATCCTGTGATGCGCGTGGGAGATCAGATCGCGGAGGCAGTCACCGCTCATCACTCTATTTCAAAAGAGCAAGCGTGGAAGCGGGCCGTCGAGGCGATGAATGATGTCGCGATCCCGGATGCGGAGCGGCGCGCGCGCGACTATCCGCACCAGCTCTCCGGTGGAATGAGACAGCGAATCATGATCGCGATGGCGATCGTAAATCGGCCGCAACTACTGATCGCGGATGAACCTACAACCGCGCTGGACGTGACGATCCAGGCGCAGATTCTGGAACTGCTCGCCGAGCTGCGCAGGAAGTTTGGGCTGGCCATGCTTTTCATATCGCACGATCTGGCCGTGGTGTCGGAAGTCGCCGATCGGGTCGCCGTTATGTACGCAGGATGTTTGGTGGAGCTTGGCGCGCGAGGCGATATCTTTCGGTCTCCGGCGCATCCGTATACGCGGGGGTTGCTGCATGCTGTGCCAGACTTGAAAACCGATCGATCGCAGCCGCTGCGGACGATTGAGGGCACGGTTCCGGCACTGCACGCGATGCCGACCGGATGTGCGTTTGAGCCGCGATGCGAATTCCGCATTCCCGAATGCGTTCGCGCTCTGCCGTCCCTGGTCGAGGTTGCTGCAGGACACTGGGCGCGCTGTCCCGTCGTAAATCGCTAGGGTGTGCGTTCCAACCGGTCACGGTTAATCAAAAGAAGCAGGGCGAACAGCAGGAGCAGAGCGAAACCAGCATAGAGCCCGTAATCCGAGTAGATGCCAAGCCAAGGCTGAACGAAGAACGTCGGGCCTCCCCTGAGGCGAATCGGATACGAGTGGAAATCATCAGGCTGTACCGGCGACCATCGTGGAATAGAAAACGATGCCGCCAGCTGGAGGAGTGTGTTTGCTACTAGTACGCCCGCGAGAATTTTGGCCCAAGCAGGCGTTGAGCCTTTGAATTGCCATCTCACGCTGCGAATTTTACAACGTCATCAGCCGCCGGAAACGCAAATCTGGAACTCGGCTATAATCGGCAGTTTGCCCGGTGATCCGTGCGTATATTGCTGCTGAGCGACATTCACGCCAACCTGGAAGCGCTTGATGCTTGCCTCGCCGCTGCTCCATCCTTCGACATGGCCGTGAACCAGGGCGACATCGTCGGCTACGGTGCGAGCCCAAACGAAGTGACTGACCGTTCCCGTGAATTGTGCAAGACGTTCGTACGCGGAAACCACGACAAAGCGGCCACGGGATTGATGAGCCTCGACGATTTCAATCCGATGGCAGCGGCGGCAGCCATGTGGACGCGCAACGAGCTAAGGCGCGAGAATCTCGTATGGCTCCGTGACCTTCCGGGCGGCCCAGTGACGCTGCCGGAACTCCCTGACGTCCAGATCGTGCACGGTTCGCCGAGCGACGAAGACGAATATGTCGTTTCGCTGGGAGATGCGCTCGCGCCGCTGATCACTCTGACGAACTCGCTGACTTTTTTCGGGCACACTCATCTGCAAGGCGGTTTTTTTGCGAATGGATCGTCGGCAGACGGATTCCGTCCGGAATACAAGACCGTCGGACAAGCAGAGTCCGTATCATTGCACTTGAAGGACGGTGCAAGATATCTGATTAATCCGGGATCGGTGGGCCAGCCGAGGGATGGCGACTGGAGGGCTGCCTTCGCGCTGTTCGATACCGAGGCCAATGTCGTCCATTTTCACCGCACCCCCTACAACCTCAAAGAGGCGCAGGACCGGATCTTCGAGGCAGGACTGCCGGCCCGTTTAGCCACCCGGCTTGCCGTTGGCCGATGAGCGGCCAACCTGCCAGACTTGCACGGACAACTGAACTGTCGAAGCTTCCACCAGATGGAACTTTGAATCTTATGCACGGAGGATTTCATGGCCCGTATTGCCCTGGTTGCACCGGAAACAGCGCCCGACGATGTGAAGGAAATTTACGAGAAGGTCCTCCGCGGCAAGCCGGGAAACGTGCAGAAGGCGCTGGCGCACCGTCCCGAGATGCTCAAGAACTTTCTCAGCTTTTATTCGACGGTAGGCCGATCGCTGGACCGGAAATTGTACGAAATGATTTATCTGAGAGTTTCGATGATCAACCAGTGCCGGTATTGCACGCAGCATCATCTGGCTTCATCGAAACGAACAGGACTGACTCCGGAGAATTGGACGGCTCTCAAGGCAGGGGACTATTCGAGCTTTGGCCCGAAAGAGCAAGCGGCATTGGGTTACATCGAGAAACTGACGAAGAGCCCACGCGATATCAGTGACGCAGATTTCGATATGTTAAAGAAAAATTTCTCGGAACCGGAGATCGTCGACATTCACATGCTCGCTGGCCTCGCCAACCTTACCAACCGATTTACCGATCCGTTGGGACTGGAAGTGGAATTTCCCGAGGAGAAGATTTGAAGGCCCCAGACCGGCGTCTGCGCAGCTTCGCGCCTTCAGAGTATTTCCCGCGCATCGCCGACTCTGCGGGTTACGCGTTCGCGGTCGAGATACTCAAGCAACGGGATCGCATATTTGCGGCTCACGCCGGTGAGCTCTTTGAATGTTGATACGTCGATCTTTGGCGACTTGGCTTTCTGCAAGGCGATGATGCGGCGCAGGCTTTCGAGCGCAGTACGGTGAAAGACCAGCTGTTCGGAAATCTTGATCAGGACCTTCTCGCGTAGCAGAAGGGTCACGATCTTCTGGGCGCGCACTTTGTCGATTTTCAGCCCGGTAAGCACCTCGTTGAGGGCCGGAACCTTCAGGCCAGTCGTTGCGAAAGCTTCCTCGATCTGCTTCTTAGACTCTTCTTCTTCATCCTTCAACAACACGCCGCGACCGGGTAGACGAACCAGGTCTCCATCGACCTCGATCTTTCGATTCGATACGAGAAAACTCAGAGTTGAGGCAAAGATCTCAGGAGGAGCCTTGACCACTTCTCGCAACGCTTCTTTCGCGGCGCCGGGTATCAGCGGATTTTTCCCATGGAAGGAGGCGACGGTTGCAACGACCAACTCGCGGAGTGCGACGAGATCCTTAGTGCTTACGAAGGTGTCCGCAATGCGCGAGACAAGGTTCTCTTTTACGGCTGACTCGAGACCCTTCTCGATGGCGGGTTTTGTCCATCCTGTTTCGGCGATAAGGCGCGCGAGAGTAATACCAGCCTGCCCGCGCCGCGCCACTCGGGTTTCAAGGATTGTTTCGACGGAGCCGCCGGCTAGGACTTGCAAGAACGGTTCAAGTTGCTTAGGCCTCGGGGTGGCGACGCTGTCGAGAACGGTTCCACCGCCGATCGTCACGACCGGGGAGAACTGCCGGATGATGAAACGGTCGCCAGGCAAGAGCAATGCTGCGCCCGGCAACTTCATTCTGGCGAACGCTTCGGCTCCTGGATTCAGTTGCTTCATCCCATGGACGGTAATTTCGGCAACTGTTTCCATCGTATTGGCGTGGAAGTGCACGCGGCTTCTGTTCTTCAAGGCACGAGGGGCCGACGGCAACAGCGAGAGCCGAACATCCAGAAGGCGCGTTGACTGAAATGTTGCAGCAGGCGCCAGCGTCATTCCTCGAGATAGTTCTTCTGTGGTCACGCCGGCGAGATTGAGTGCCGTGCGCTGACCTGCTGTGGCTTGATCGGCGGCGCGCCCATGAACCTGCACGCCTCTTACCCTCACGTGCTGTCCGGTGGGAAATACTTCGAGCTCTTCTTCGCGGCGAATTGTGCCTGACATCAGCGTCCCAGTGACTACGGTACCGAAGCCCTTCATGGTGAAAACGCGATCAATCGGCAATCGAGGGAAGGCCTCGGGGTCTCTCGGCCGCAAATTGGCGGAAGCCAACTCCATCGCAGCCTTGAGGTCGTCGAGCCCGGAGCCCGTCAGAGAGCTCACGGCCACGATGGGCGATGCGGGACTTTCCAGAAAAGTGCCACGAAGAAAATCTTCGACTTCGAGGCGAACGACGTCGAGAGTATCCGGGTCGACTGCGTCGGACTTGGTAAGCACGGTGATCCCACGTTGCACGCCCAGCAATTTCAGGATGTCGAAGTGTTCGCGCGTCTGCGGCTTGATGGACTCGTCAGCAGCGATGACTAGTAAAACGAGGTCGATGCCTGCAACACCGGCGAGCATGTTCCGCACGAAGCGTTCGTGTCCCGGAACGTCGACAAATCCAAGGTGGAGGGTCGCGCCGTTGGCGGCGGGCAAGTCCATGTGCGCAAAACCGATATCGATGGTGATGCCGCGCCGCTTCTCTTCCTGCAGCCGATCCGCATCGATGCCGGTCAAAGCCTTAACGAGCGCCGTTTTCCCGTGATCGATGTGTCCAGCAGTGCCGACGATGATCGACTTCATGCCACAAGAATCGTAGCAGGTGAGACGCGTTGAAGGGCGGGTTGTAGATATCGCAGGCGGTCCTACTCGATACGAAGGGCGTGCATAGGTTCGATGCTGGCCGCGCGCTTCGCCGGGATGAATCCTGCCAGCGCAGCGAAGGCGGAAAGAACCAGCACCGCGACCGCCAGCGTCAATGGATCGTAGGTGCGAACCCCATAGAGCTGGGTCGACATCAGCCGTCCGCCGACTAATGCGACAGGGATTCCGATGCCCAGGCCAAGCGCCACCAGTAGAAGCGCCTTCTTCAAAACCAGAACGATGACGGTTCCCCGATTTGCGCCCAGGGCCATGCGGAGACCGATTTCACTGGTGCGCCGCTCCACAGAGTATGCGGTGATCCCATAGAGACCGACCGAGGCCAAAACCAACGCGAGCAACCCAAAGAGTCCGGTGAGGCGAGTGATCAGGCGTTCCTGGTTGAAGTTGTCGGCGACCTGATAGTCGAGCGATTTGAAATCGATGATCGTGAGATCGGGATTGATGTTCGCGAGAGTGCGGCGAGCCATGGATTCGAGCGACGAGGCCGTGCCGGCAAACTGAATTGTGATCGAGTTGGGGAACAACGACCGACTCTCGGCGGTGATCGCGCTCCGCTCCTTAATCGTGGTGTTCAGCTGGCTCAGCGGGCGGAAATACATCGGACGAAAATCCTCGCGAGGACTGTTATATTTCGCGTCGGCAACAATGCCTACGATTTCATAGTCCCCGGCGTATTTTTGATCGAAGGTTCCGAAGTGGTGGCCGATGGGATCTTCCTTGGGAAAGAATTTCTTCACGAATTTCTGATTGACGACGGCGACCATGAGGGAGGTGGCGGTGTCCTGCTCGGTGAAGCCGCGCCCTCGGATAATGGGTTGGCCAACCGTTTCGAAAAAATGAGGGCTAACGCGGTCCCATGAGGAACCGATGTTGTCTTCCGGACCCGGCGCGGGACGCCCCTCAATGCGAACGCCTTCGCCCCAATTGTTGCCTTCGAGCGCGCTATAGAGGGCGATGCCCACGCTCTTCACGCCGGGCAGGGCGCTGAAGTCGCGCTCGATTTGCTGGTTAAATGCGCCAATGTGCTCGAGATCGTAGCCGGCACCCATAGGATCGAAGTGCAGCACATAGCGATTCGAAGTAGTGAGCCCGAAATTCTGTTTTTCCAGATTACGCAGAGTCTTCGTCATGAGACCTGCGCCTACGAGAAGGACGAGGGAAAGTGCTGCTTGCAGAACGATAAGCACCTTCTGCGGCAGGAGCGAACGGTCGCCGGTGGCGCGATTGAGTCCACGTAATGCTTCTGCGGGATCGGCGTGAGAGGAGATCCAGGCGGGAACGATCCCGAAAATAATTCCCGTCGCCAGCGAGAGAAGGAAGGCAAAGCCGAGGACGATCGGCGAAGGGCTGGCGTGGATTGGCATCTGCGTTGCTTCAGGGAACGCGAGATTGAGAATCATCCGCGCGCCCGCATAGGCGACGCCAATTCCGATGATGCCACCAGTGATCGAGAGCAGCAGGCTCTCCATCAAAACCTGGCGGATGAGTGTGGAGCGCGCCGCTCCCAACGCAGTGCGAATCGAAGTCTCTGCGCGCCGCGCCGTGCCCTTGGCGAGCAAGAGGTTGGCAACGTTCGCGCATGCGACCAGCAACACGAGAGCCGAAATAGCGACAAGCAAGTGAAGCCCATTACCCGTCTGTTGCTGAAGGTTCTGAATGCCGGCGCCGCCTGGGACAAGGACGACGTGTTGCTTATGAATCTGCGTGTCGCCCCCGTTGGAGGTGTAGGCGGGCTGTGTAGCGAGCCACTGCCGCAGGTCGTTGGAGATCTTTGCCTGCAATGCGGCAGCGGCGACTCCGGGCTTCACACGACCGAGAGCGTAAAGCCAGTTCGTGTCGGGCTGTTTAAGAAGGCTGGTTCGGCCCTCAAGGACTGGCTCGACATTGAGGGGGATCCAGATGGCTGGCGGATTCGCGTCAATGCGGTCCCCAAAGAAGCCGGGCGGCGCGATCCCGACGATAGTGACAGGCTGGCTCTGGATGTAGACGGTCGAGCCGACCAGATTCGGATCGCCAGCGTGCGATGCCTGCCATGCCGCGAAGCTTAGGACGGCCACCGGTGTCGCTCCCGGGACGTCGTCGGAGGGAAGAATCATCCTGCCGGCGTATGCGCCAAGGCCGAACGTCGAGAAGTAGTTGCCTGAGACGTATTCTGTGCGCTCCGATTTTGCGGCCGTGTTCCCGACGCGAACGTTCATCATGTTGCGTCCGGACTGAAAGGCGGCGAGCTGTTCGAATTCCGGAGTCGTGTCCTGGAAGTGCCGGTACAGATCGTAGGAAAAGAGGTCGAAGTCGCCGTCGTCGTTCTCGTAGCCTCCGTTGACGCAGCAATCGTCCAGATCGCCAATGCGATACAGCGTTGCAGGATTCGTCACGGGCAGCGACTTCAGCAGGATCGCGTGTACCAGCGTAAAGATCGCCGTGTTCGCGCCAATGCCGAGCGCGATCGTCAGGATGACGGTGGCGGCGAATCCGGGAGACTTGCGGAACTGGCGGAGGGCGAGCTTCACGTTAGTCATGGTCAGGATTATGGACGCGGGAGAACCGGAAGTGGAAGCAGCGAGCGGAGAAAGGTTTTGGCGACACTTCTCCCTGCCGATGGAGGTGTCAGGATTGAGCGCGAGACGGGCTCGGGATAGCCGGCGAGCTAGCGCTACTCCAAGGGCCCGAGTTGGGCAATTAAGAAAGCCTCTCGCTTGCGCGAGAGGCTTTAGGGGAAGGCACTTCTTGCTGCTATTCCATTACTTCGGCTGCTGGGCTTGGTCGCCGCTCATCATGGGGGCTCCGCTGTTGCTGGAGAGCTGCTCGAGGTCATTCTTCAGAAGGCTGACTTCGACGCGACCGCCACTGATGCGCTTCGACTTAGCGGTGTCATCCGTCGACGCCGGGCGGGGCGTTGCCCATTCCGACGAGGTAGATGCGGTAGACCGGAATCTCGTGGTTGAGAACGAGGTAGCGGACGACCGACTCGGCCATCTTCTGCGAGGTTGTGATGGCAGTCTGTCCCTTGCCGGACGAGAAGCCCTGAACCTCGATGATGTAGCCGCGCTGTCCCTTTACGCCACCCGCCATCTGATCAAGAGCGTCCTTCGCATTCTTGCTCAGAACGGTCTGACCGGGGCGGAAGCGGATTTCCGTCTGGTTCGAGGCCTTGTACTGATCGATGTTGCTGACAACGGTCTCGACGGTTTGAACTTTGGTGGTGACCTGTTGTGCGGACTGCTGCGCCTGAGTTGCCTTGTTGCCGGCCTCAATTGCGTGCTGGTCGGCTTCAGTGGCCTTGTCGGAGGCGAGCTTGATGCCAGCCAGGGCGCGCGAATCGGTGTCCTTAATCGACTTGCCGTTCGCAGAGGTCAGCTCATCGAGCTCGTTAACGCGGTCGCGGATCGGCTCGGTCTGGCGTTGTACATACTTTTTGCGAGCGAAGGGATTCACACGTCCCCAGAAGCCTTCGCGCGACGGGGGAGCCAGAGGAGCCTTGCCAGTCGCATTTGCGGAGCTGTCGGTGGAAGTCGACTGAGCGGCGGGCTGGGCCTGATCGGTAGTAGACGAAGTTGTCTGCGCGAGGACCGGCATAGCGAGAATGGCGGCCAACGGCAGGGCGACGATGAGACGGTTATTCATAAATTACTTCCTCCAAGTTTGGGGGAGCATTGACGCTCCACACCGACACACCGGTTGGTGTGCTTAAAATCTAATGTTGCGTCCAGAAATCATTAAGGAAAGCTGCAGAGTTGCTGAGCCGGCCGGCGCTGACGCTACGCCAGGCCTTGAACTCGAGGCGCCCAACGCATCGGCGCCGACTTGTTCTATTACATGTGGGATGCCAAATCGAGCCTGCACGCTCTGAAGCTAAGCGCTTGATAACTATGGCTATTGTAAATCGCCTTGGAACGGGATGACAGGCAGAGGGTGAAAAGGCAGGGTAATTTTGGCAAACCTGATATAAAAACTGCGTGGAAACCTGCGATGGTTACCCGGTTACTGATGGTCAGAGAAGCCGTTTGTTTTCACCAGATAGAGCCCGATCGAAAGCGCAAAAAAGTGCAATAAGGAGGCAATTTGCTCGCTGATAGCCAAGGGGGATTTCGCCGCAGTATCCGTGGTCTGAGCGCTGTTCTGCTGTGTGCGTTGTCACTTTGCGCGGTGGCGTTGGCCGCCGGCTCCGGGACGCCATCCTCGAAAATTCCGGCCGAACGCGCAAAGCAGTACGCGGACTTGTCCGTGAAGTGGATGCAGGAGTACTTGCGGATTGATACGACGAATCCGCCGGGCAATGAAACGAAGGCGGTTGAGTTCTACAAGCGAATCCTCAACCAGGAAGGGATCGAGAACCGTTCATTCGATTACGCTCCCGGACGAGGCGACCTGTGGGCTCGGCTCCCGCACACGACGGCCGCGGCAAAGCGCCCCATCATCTTGCTGAACCATATGGATGTGGTGACCAGCGATGCGGCCCACTGGCGGGTGCCTCCGTTCAGCGGTGAGATCAAAGAAGGCTACATCTGGGGACGCGGCGCGCAGGACATGAAGGATGAAGGCCTGGCGCAACTGGTCGTGATGGTGATGTTGAAGCGCGAGAAGGTTGCGCTGGACCGGGACGTGATCTTCCTGGCGGTTTCGGACGAAGAGGCCGATGGCAGCGGGACGGATTGGTTCATTGATCATCAGAAAGACTTGCTGGGGAATGCCGAGTTCCTGATCAACGAGGGCGGCGAGAACCTGTTGGAAAGCGGCAAGGTCAAGTACGTAGGCGTCGACGTCGGGGAGAAGACCACGTACTGGATGCATGTGGTCGCGCATGGCCGGCCCGGCCATGGGTCGCGGCCCAATCTGGATTCGGCGCCCAATCGTCTCGTTCGGGCTCTGGACAAAATCCTTGCGTATCGCACGCCGCTGCGAGTGCTGCCGGTCGTGGATGAGTTCCTGCGCGACATGGCTCCCTATGAAGGACTCAAGGAAGCGGCGTACTACCGCAACGTTCGAAAGGCGGTTGAGGACAAGGAATTTCAGGATTATGTCGAACGGAACGAGTCATTGAATTTTCTGCTGCGCGACACGATTTCGCTGACCATGATGGGTGGGTCGGAACAGACGAATGTGATCCCGCCGGAGGCGTGGGCGAATCTCGATGTCCGAATTCTTCCCGGGGGTGATCCGAAGGCGGTGCTGGCAGCGGTGCGAAAGGCGGTCAACGATCCGAACGTGACGATCGATCCGCTGAACTCGGAATTTCGTGTTGCCAACTATTCGGGAACTGACAACGCTTTGTTTGCCGCGATCCGCGAAGTTTCCGGGAGTTATTTTCCGGGCACGCCGGTCGTTCCTCACATTACGAGTGGATACACGGAGAATCAGCGATACCGGCCGCTAGGAATGGTGGCTTACGGATTCAATCCGTATACCGCGACGGATGAAGAAGGAAATACGGAGCATGGGAACGACGAGAGAATCCGGGTGAATGAGGTGAAACGGGGGCCGATGATCTTGTTTGATGTGGTGAGCAGAGTGGCTGGAGAGTAGGCACGGTTTTTGCGCGAACCGCATTGCTGCGGCCTATGAGAACAATCGGGCTGTGCTCGATCGACAGTCGGGGCGGCTGTTTCCACATTTTTTTATTCGGCCTGCTGCAGTCTCTATGGCTGGTCGCGGGTGAACGTTGCTTGCCAGTTTGGCTCCCAGGTTTTGTTGTCGACTGAGAATGCCTGCTCTGTCTTGAAAACGTTTTGAGTGATATCGAAGAAAACGAAGCGAACGAAGATGCCCTTTTCTCCGAGGTCTTCCTGATCGAAGAATTCTCCACGCCCGTTTGAGTATTCACCAATCGTTGGCGGGATCGTCAGGGTCCCATCATTGCTGTTTGCCCAGTAAAGTCGCCACTGGTGCGATTGGGTATTGTAAAGACGCAATGTCAGTCCTTCGATGTGAGTGTCTTTGTTTCCCACTTCGAGTTCACCGATATTGGCACGGCCATTCCAGAGCTTTCTTACGCTTGACGTGCCGTCATATTCGACCCACGTGTTGGATCCTGTTAACGGATGTTGCAGGCGTTTCAAGTGGGCTTTCCAGTTTCCGAATTCAAAATCGAAATCGTGCTGTGCATCGTGTGCGGATGCGCCCGGGTCGAGCTTGGGCGTGCTGGTTTCCGCTTGCACCTTGAATTCTTCTTCGCTGATGCGGGTCTGATCGGTAATCCAGTTGACCTCCCATGTCTTGCCACCATCATCAGAGAATGATTGCTCGAAGTGGGCGGTGGTGGGAGTGATCCGTGACCAGATAAACCGAACCAGGATGGCTCGACCATTGATCGGTTCCTGATCGTAAAACTCACCTTGACCACCCTCGAATTCGCCAATTGTCGGCGGACCAACGATTCCATTGCTTGCATTCGCCCAATACAGGCTCCACTGGTGCGATTGCGGATTGTAAAGACGGAGAGTGAGTCCTTCCACGTGTCCCGCAGAGCCATTGGTCTCGAACTGTTCGATTTCGGCGTGCCCCTTCCAGATCTGCCGTGTGACAGTTGTGCCGTCGAATTCCGTCCAGGTGGAAGAACCTGTCAGAGGATGCAGCAGGCGCTTCAGATGAATCTTCCAGGTTCCTGCTTCGAAGTCGAAATCGTGCTGTCCATCGTGGTGCTGCCTGGGCTTCACGACAGCTTTAGGAGTATCCGTCTCCGATTGCGCGCATACCAGCGTTGAAAATAGTGCGAAGAAGATGGCGATCATGAGTGCATGAGGCGCAAATCGCTGAGAACTGGTCATGGATATTCTCCGTGGGCTGGCTCAGAGATGTTTTGTTATTTCGCAAACTCGTCTCGAGACGCTGCCAGCTTCAGCATGGCTTGTTGTCTGGTATTGTGAAATATCCACTTTTTATGTTTTTAACGATACCACTTTCCAAAACCGGCGGACCGCTGTTCGGGCAGGTCTACGCGCAGTTGCGAGAGGCCATACTGTCGAGCGCGCTTCGGGGCGAAGAAAAACTTCCATCTACTCGAGACCTTGCGGACCAGCTTGGCGTTTCAAGAACAGTGATCCTGCTGGCGTATGACCAGTTATTGGCGGAGGGGTTTGCGGTGGCCCTTTCCGGCTCGGGCACGTATGTTTCCGGGGATATCAGGATGGATCATGGCGGCCGCCGGCAAAAAAATGCCAGGCTGCGCCAATCGCGCTTCGGATCATCTGCCGCAGCAGCATGGACGCGAATGAACTTTCCGCAACCGAAGCCACGCTCTCTTCCCTACGACTTCGCTTACGGCCGAAGCGATCTTGAGAAGTTCCCATTTGAGATGTGGAGGCGCATCTTGTTGCGCTGCGCCCGCAGGGCGCCGGTTTCGGAACTCGACTATGGCCCAGCCGGCGGAAGCAATGCCTTGCGGGAAGCAGTCTGCGCGCACCTGCGACGGTCGCGCGCAGTGGTTTGTGATCCAGCGCAGATCACAATCGTGAATGGCTCACAGCAAGCTCTGGACCTGATCGCACGCGTGCTGATTGAGCCTGGAGAACGGGTCGCGATCGAGGATCCGAGCTACCAGGGGACGCGGGAGATCCTGCTTGCGGCCGGGGCCGAGTTGCTTCCCGTTCGATTGGATAAGGATGGGTTGAACCCGGAAAAGCTGGCTCCGGGGACTCGAATAGCGTTTGTCACACCTTCTCACCAATTCCCGACAGGAGCCATCCTGCCGCTGGCGCGTCGGTTGGCGCTGCTCAAGTGGGCTAAGCGAACG
The DNA here is from genome assembly GCA_963820895.1 of uncultured Acidobacteriota bacterium. GTDB lineage: Bacteria > Acidobacteriota > Terriglobia > Terriglobales > Acidobacteriaceae > Sulfotelmatobacter. The sequence continues at coordinate 1,042,086 of CAWGBW010000002.1, read as the reverse complement.
AATGCTGTCATTGTGGAGGACGACTACGATGGCGAGTTCCGTTACGGAGCCCAGCCACTCGAATCCCTTCAAGGGTTGGATCGTGAAGGCCGCGTGATCTATATCGGCACATTTTCGCGGACGGTGTTTTCCGCGTTGCGCATTGGATATCTCATCGCCCCGCGATCCCTGGTGCGGGCATTTACGGCCGCAAAGTGGCTGTGCGACCGGCACACCGCGACTCTGGAGCAGGAGACTCTCGCTGAATTCATTTCCTGCGGGATGTATGAACGATATCTGCGCCGCGTTCGCCGGAGGAATGCGGCGTGCCGGGACGCACTGATGGAATCGATCAACAAATATCTGGGAGATCGCGTCGAAGTCACAGGGGACGGTGGAGGAGCGCACGTCGTGGTGTGGCCGAAGCGACGAATAGCGGAAGAAGCTGTTCTTTCAGCCGCGGCCAGCAAGGGAGTCGGCGTATATGGAATCTCCGGATACTTTATGAAGTCGGCGCGAACCGGGATCATGCTCGGCTACTCGCGGATTCGAGAAAATCAGATTCGCGAAGGAATCCGAAGGCTGAGCGAAGTGCTTTAAGCCGAAGAAATCTAGCTGCCGCAGTACTTGTCGTATTGATCGAGGATGAAGGGATCGGTCATGCCGGCGATGTAATCGCAAACAATCCGAGGCAGCGACTCTTCTTTCGCCTTTTCCTGGTAGTTGGGGGGGAGTGCTTCGGGACGACTGATCCAGAATGAGAACAGTCCGCCGACCACGCGTTCCGCGCCGTCTTTCTCGTCGGCGAGGGCCGGACTGAAGTAGAGGTTCTCATAGAGGAAATCTTTGCTACGCTTGCGTTCGGCTTCGACGGTTGGGCTGAATGCTGCAAGCCGCCGAGGGTGACGACGAACATCTTCCAGAGTCTTGATCCCCGCGTCATCAATTTGTTTCTGCGTATTCCGGATGAGGTCGTCGACGAAGCGATTGAGCACGCGTTTAACGGTCTCGTTGAATTTCAGTTTAACGGGCGCATCCGGATAAATCTGCTCCACCTCGAGGAAGAAGCGCTCGAAGACCGGAATGCCTTGGCGGATCTGATCGAGCGACAGCAGATGGGCTTCGTATCCGTCATCCAGGTCAGCGGTGTTGTAAGCGATCTCGTCGGTGAGATCGATGAGTTGAGCTTCCAGAGGAGGCCGCTGGTCGAGAAGATATTCGGCGAGTTGCGGATAGTCCTCGCCTTTGTAGTCGTGGGAATGCTTGATGATGCCCTCGCGAACCTCGAATGTCAGGTTCAGGCCGCGGAATGCCGCGTAACGCTGCTCGAAGTCTTCAACGATGCGCAGCGCATGCAGGTTATGCTCGAACGAGAGCCCATGCGCCCGCATGCAGGCGTCGAGAGCCTTCTCCCCGGCATGGCCGAACGGAGTGTGACCGATGTCGTGAACCAGGCCCAGGGCTTCGGAAAGATCAACATTCAGGCGGAGCGCACCGGCAATCGTGCGGGAAATCTGGGTGACCTCGAGCGTATGAGTCAGACGATTGCGGAAATGATCGCTGTAGCGGCGCGTAAAGACTTGAGTTTTTGCTTCGAGTCGACGAAATGCCCGAGCGTGAATCACACGATCGCGGTCGCGTTGAAAGTCGTTGCGGTAGGGATGCTGAGCCTCCGGATATCGACGTCCGTGGGATTGCTCGGTGTGAACCGCGTATGCGGCCAGCATGGGTGAAGGATAGCAGAGAGTTGATAGCCAAATCGTTAGCAGCGGCCATCCGGCAGTTAACACCTGGCTACTGTTATCTTTGGAGTTAAGTGAAGACGGCGCAATCTACTAGCGCAGATTCAGGCGCATTTCGTTGCTGACTTCGAATCCGAGCGATTCGTAGAGAGCCCGCCCATCGTCGCTTGCATGAAGCGTGACACGCGCGAAGCCCTCATCTTTGCACCAGCCAATCATCGTTTGCATGAGGCTGCGCGCGATGCCGCGACGCCGGTAGCCGGGTTCTGTGTAGACATTCAGGATCGTGACGCGGCGGCATTCGAGGTCATAGGGATGCGCAGGCCATGGACTGATGATGACGGCGCCTCCGGCGATGACACTCTGGGCGCATACGGCTAGCCATGCCCGAAAAGAACCCATCGGGATTGCTGTTGCCAGGTAATCCGAGGTGAGGGCGGCCATTTGATCGAGCTTTAAAGCGTCGTCGTAGTGCATGTCCGCGTACATGCTGCGGCGAAGGCGGAGGATTTCGGGGATGTCAGTGACTGAGGCTTCACGAATTGCTACAGAAGTGGCGTCCTGGGCCATGGTTGAGTTTAGCAATGACCTGGCCTGGGGACGCGAAGGGGCTTTCTCAAGCACCGCAACTTCTTAGCCGCTGTCACCCCGAGGGCGAGACACCCACGGGACAACCGGCAAGTCGCCGGCGCTTCTTTTTGAGCAGCGAACTTACTGCTTGGAGCTGTCTTCTTTGGCTAGCCTTACTTTTGCCGCGTCCAGCTTTTGTTGGACCTTGGCGAAAGCGTCGCTGTCCTGCTCAGCAGGAACGGTCTTGTTCCACTCCTGCACGGCGCGATCCCAATGAGCAGCAGCCAGTTTGAGACGGCCAGTTTTCTGGTACAGATCGCCGAGATGTTCCTGCACAGTCGGATCCGATCCCATATGGGCGGCAGCTTTGTTCAGGGTTTCTTCCGCCATATCGTACTTGCCAAGCTTGAAGTATGCCCACCCCAGAGAATCGAGATAGGCAGCGTTATTTGGCTCGAACGTTAACGCCTGCTTGATGAAGTTCAGCGACTCGTCAAGCTTAACGCCGCGATCGGCATTCATGTATCCGAGATAGTTGAGCGTGGCGGCAGCCTGGGGATCCGTCGCCGGAGTCGATGACAACACTCTCTTGAACTCTACTTCAGCCTGATCGAACATTTTCTGGCGCTGGTAGAGATCGCCGCGCAAGAAGTAGACATACGCCTTATCGTCGGGCTTGGTGGAGAGCTGCTCTGCTTTAGCCAACGCTTCCAGGGCGTCGTTCCAGCGCTTGGCACGCGTGAAGATGATCCCAAGGCGGACGTAGGCGTCACGATCTTCCGGACCACCCTTAAGCATGGAGCGAATGTCCGCAGCAGACTTGTCGACTTCGCCCATGTCGGCGAGCTGGGCGTCGAGCACCATGCGGAGGTCTCGATCGTCCGGCAACTTCTGTACTGCTTCTTTCGCGACAGCAGTAGCTTGGGGCCATTGCTTGGATTCGCGATATGTGTCGATCATTTCCTGGTAGCCGCTGCGCGCGTTATCGTCTCCCAGCACCAACATCTTGCGGAAGGTATCGACCGCGGCCGTGTAATTTTCCTGGTCGCGATAGATCATCCCGAGGCGCTCGATGAAGATCGCGCGGTTGTTGCGGTCCGCCTGACTTGCGCCTGGCGTTTCTGCCTTCTCGGTCTTTTTCAGCAGTTCCTGGAGAAGCTTGGTGGCATCGTCATAACGTCCTTGCGCCTGATATACGGCTGCCATGCTGTAAGGAACGTCCATGGTGTCAGGGACGAGGGTGTCCGCGCGCTTCAGATTTTCGAGTGCCAGGTCGTACTTGGCCTGGCGGCGATAGATTTCTGCAATCCGGATATAGGTCTGTGCGTCCTCGGGATTCGAGTCAGCGATGACTTTATATTGTTCGAGAGACGCCTCGAGTTGCCCGTCGTTCAAGTAGTTCTCGGCCAAGCCGCGGATTGAGTCGAGATTATCGCGGTCAAGCACGACTGAATGTTTGTATGCGTCGATCGCGCTCTTGTAGTCCTTACGCTGCTCGTATGCGGCACCGAGGGCTGAGTAAAGCTTCGCGGAGCGGGCAGAATCAGGAATCGAACTCAGCACCTTCAGCGCGTGATTGGTATCGCCCTCATCCGTATAGAGCATGGCCAGCGTAGTGACTGCTTCTTCGGAGCTGGGATCGATCTTGATTGCAGTCTTGAGCTCAGTTTCGGCCTTCTGTAAGTCATTGTTGAGACGGTAAAGGCGGCCGAGCAAAAGATGATCATCGACGCTGTCGGGCTCGAGTTTCACGATCTGCTCGTACTGATCGATCGCGAGCTTCAGAATATTGTCGGAGCCATTGCCGCCAGGCATGTCGCCGAGCGAACGCAAGTAGATGCGTCCTAGAAGTTTGTGGGCTTCAAGGTTTTTGGGATCACGCTTGATGATGTCCTGTGCTTCTTTGACGGCGTCTGCGATGCGGCCGGTCTTGACATAGAGTTCGGCGAGGGCAGAAGTCAGGAACTCAGAAGAAGGATCGGCTTCGATGGCGAGGCGGTACTCCTCTGTCGCCTTTACCGCCAGGTCGCTGCGCCCGTAAGCCGTGACCATTTCTTCATACATATGCGCCAACGAGTAGTGGTAATAGGAGGCGGCTTTGTCGACTTTGTGCGGCGAGGTCTGCGCAGTCTTAGTGTCGGGTTGAACCGCAGCGGCGGAGCCGGACGGTTGGCTGGCTTGACCGACGGCGGCGACGGCCGCCAAACTCATCAAAATAGGGCAAAGAATTCTATTCATCCTGGACCTGACTGCGCTTTAAGCGCGTTTCGGGAGCGTCAACATCTTTGGATGCAAACCCGTTGGGAAAAAGGTGCTTTTATTCTAACCCGAGCCGCCATATGACGAAAGAAATTGGATGCGGTCAGAATCCGAAAGGACAGGGACCGTTGGGGGCGTCAAGTTGTGTCAAGAATTGCAACAAAAGCCAATTGCCCGCAGTGTTAGAGCCGCGAGAACAGTAAATCGAGTCGCTGGTTCTAGTGACGAAAGTGACGAACTCCGGTGAAGAGCATGGCCAATCCGAGACGGTCCGCCGCTTCAATGACTTCGGGGTCACGCTGCGACCCTCCGGGCTGGATGATGGCCGTGGCCCCGGCCTTGGCGATTTCTTCGACCCCGTCGGGGAAAGGAAAGAATGCGTCCGAAGCTGCCACAGTGCCTTTGAGCGGAAGTTGGGCTTTCATCGCGCCGATTTTTGCGGAGTCGACCCGTGACATCTGTCCCGCGCCAACGCCTACCGTCTGGCCGTCCCGGGCGTAGACGATGGCATTCGATTTCACGTGCTTGCAAACCTTCCAGGCGAAAAGCAGAGTCCGGGTCTCTTCCGCTGTGGGAGGCCGCTTGGTCACCACCTTGAGGTCGGAGTCCTGCAGAGAGTGGACATCCGCATCCTGCACGAGCATGCCACCGGAAACGTTTTTGAGAGCCCATTTCTGGTTGGCTGCGGCAACCTCGACGAGGCGCAGGTTTTTCTTGGAAGCGAATTTCGTCCTGGCCGCTTCATCGAAACCGGGAGCAGCGATCACCTCGAGAAAGAGCTTGTGCATCTCCTCGGCTGCGGCGGCGTCAATCGGACGGTTGACGCCGATCACTCCGCCAAACGCAGAGACTGGATCGCACTCAAGGGCTCGCTGGTAGGCTTCTGCCAACGTCTTTCCAGTGGCTGTGCCGCAGGGATTGGTGTGCTTGATGATGGCGCATACAGGTTCGTCGAACTCCTGAGCCAGGTCCCAAGCTGCCTGCAAATCGACGATGTTGTTGAACGACAGTTCCTTGCCCTGCAGTTGTCGAGCATTGGCGACGCCTGTACCCGAGCCGTCCGAGTACATCGCCGCTTTCTGGTGCGGATTCTCTCCGTAGCGCAAGTCGAGAGTCTTATGGAAAGAGAAGCGCAAGGTGTCGGGAAATCCGTTCGCTTCTGGCCGCAGCTGAAAAGAATCCGCGCTGATGCGCTCCAGTGTGGAGGCGATCGCGGAATCGTATGCAGCGGTCGTTGCAAACGCCTTTTGTGCCAGACGCCATTTCGTCGCATGAGAGAGCGAGCCATCGGAACTGGCGAGCTCGGACGCGATGGCATCGTAGTCGGCCGGTGACGTAACTACCGCTACGTCCTGAAAATTTTTTGCCGCCGAGCGAATCATGGACGGTCCGCCGATATCGATGTTCTCGATCAACTCTTCGAAGGGAACGCCAGCCTTGGAGGCGGTCTTCTCAAAGGCATAGAGATTCACCACGACCATGTCGATGGGAGCAATGTCGTGCTTCTCGACTGCCGCGACGTGCTTCGGATCTGCGCGGCGATGCAGAATTCCGCCGTGCACCTTGGGATGCAAGGTCTTCACCCGGCCATCGAGCATTTCGGGAAATCCGGTTAAATCCGCAATGTCTTTCACCTCAATGCCGGAGTCGCGCAAGAGTTTTGCCGTGCCTCCGGTCGAAATGAGCTCGATCTTCTGTTGTGCGAGTTTGCGGGCGAACTCTACCAGCCCGGTTTTGTCGGTGACGCTGAGAATGGCACGCTGGATTCTGGCTGGCATGAGGTCCCTTAAGATGAGCAAATTATGACTGGGCGACCAAAAATTCTACCAGCAAAATTCGTTCACCACGAAGGACACGATGGCGTGCGGCGGGTGGTCGATTCTAAAGGGCGGTTGACGGACGGGCGTTAGCTTTTCGCTTTGGCTTTGAGCTTGACCTGTCCGTCGGTCAGTTCGACGGAGTATTCGACGCTGTCACATTTGTACTGCTTGCGGATCTGTTCGGTTTTCTTTTGAACGAAGGTCGTAAAGGAATCGATATTGCCCGAAACATTCTCGCCAGCCTTCTTCTTTGCGGCGACTAGAGTGTTGTAAAGACGCTCGACCTGTTCGCGCTCCCCCTGATCCACGCTCTGAAGGGTGAACGGTTGCGATCCTGCCGGTGCGGCGCCCGCGGCGGCGGCAGCGGCGTGACTCACGCCGTATACCGGATGATGCTGCGGCTTATGTTCTTCCTCAGCGGAGCGGACTCCTTGAACCGAGAGAAGCGCATCCTGAGGGCGGCGATAGCCTTCTTCGCGGATGCGAGATTTCTTTCTCCACAAGTCGCTGTAAAGGGCGTATCGCTGGGCCATCTCGTTGTAGCGATAACGTTGAGAGAAATTCATGCGTCCGCCATCGGAGAATTTGCGCAACAGGCTGAGCACCTTCCACTCGACATCCGCCGGGGGGCGCTTGGTGGGATTACTGAAGAAAATCTCGTACTCAATTTTCAGGCGGCGCAGTTGTGAGTCGAGAAGGTTCAGTTCTTCGTCCGTGGTCACAGGTCTCTCCAAGCACAGTTTATTGAGCATGTGCGAGGAAGGCGAGGTATCCGTCGGACACGGAGGGGAGTGTACGAAAGTAAGGTCTAGGAAGCTCGATCACAGCGAATGCCGTCGAAAGGCGCAGGTACAGCGGGATCGAGCCCCGTCAACCAGATTGTGGAAGAAGGACTACTTGGATGAGTTCGACGCCATTTTCTTTACCATGGCGAGGACAAGCTTGCGATCGCTGTCGTTGAGACTGGTGGAGTAGCGCCGAATTTGGCTCAGAAAGCGGACTTCGTCGTCTGAAAGCTGGGGCAAACCCTTGGACCCGTTGCTATGGCCTGGCTCCGAGAAAAACTGCGACAGCGGAAGTTCCATCGCACCGGCGATTTTCGAGAGCGTATCGAGCGACGGGATGGTGTGTCCGTTTTCGACCCGTGAGAGGTAGCAGCGAAGAAGCCCGGTTCGCTTCTCGATGTCGCCCTGAGACATACCTTTTTGAAGCCGGTAGTTTCGGATCGTCTCGCCGATATTCATCGTAGGGAGCATTTCAGGATGGGCCATAGTAACCAGAGCGCCAACTTCTGGCAAGTGGGAAATTTGTGCCATTCGACACCCGATAGTGCCATACGAAGCTTGAATGCCTGTGAGCAAAGTTTTGCGGTTAAACGTGATTATTTATACAACGTAAAAGTAATACGGAAGAGGCGGATAGCGCTCCGTTCCGGGCTTTGCGGACGAGAGCGTCCTGCTTCATTTCTTGAGATTTGCGGCTAGAAAGTCGGTCGTTCGCCGCCACGCATCGGCTGCATCCGCGGCCCGGTAACCATCTTTGTTGTTCGGATTTTCGAAGGCGTGACCGGCGTCATCGTAAATCTTCACGTTCGCGGCATCTTTTGGTATTTTCTTGCCCAGCTTGTCGAGGGCTTCTCCGAACTTGTGAACGTCGTCGGGTGTAATGCCACGATCCTGCGCTCCGAAGAGTCCGAGGATTGGAGAATTGATTTTCTTCAATGCATCGGGATCGGTGGCCAGGTGCCCATAGTTGATGACGGCAGCGGCAAGTGTGGGCTCTTGCAGCGCAACGTCGAGAGCATAGCCTCCGCCCATGCACCAGCCGATGGCGCCGATGCGGTCCTTTTTGACGTTGGGTTGCACGGAGAGAAATTCGAAGGCGGCGTGAAGGTCGCGCTTGGCGCGGTCCTCAGGAACTCCCCTCATGATCTCGTGTGCCTGATCCGGCGTGGTAGCAACCCTTCCGCGATAAAGATCCACAGCCAGCGCGACATAGCCCTGGTCCGACAGCTTCGAAGCCTGCTCCTTCACCCAATCATTCAGACCCCACCACTCGTGGACGACAATCAGGGCCGGGAACGGACCCTTTCCCGGTGGTGTGTAAACGACGGCGTGCACGGTTTCATCGCCGCTCCTGTAGGTCACATCCTTGCTATCAGTAGAAAAGGCGGTCGCAGCGAGAAGCACGAGGACGAACGCGAGCAGGAAGGTCCGCTTCATGAGGAAGTCCTTTCGGATGGTGCGCGAACATTCTTATCGAAGACGGGCGAGGATTACAACGAAAGTTCCATGTAGAGTGCGCCGGCCATCGGATTTGCGCAGTAAGGAGCGATTTCGCGGAATCCGATCTTGCGGTACATGGCGACGGCATCTTTCATCACGGGCTCGACTGTGTCGAGGCGCATGCGTTTGTAGCCGAGCTGCCGGGCTTCAGAGATGATGAAGTCCACCAGAACGCGGCCCAATCTCTTTCCCCGGACTTGTGGCCTGAGATACAGTCGCTTCATTTCACAAGTGGTGTCGTCGAGCTTATGGAGAGCCACACATCCGGCCACTTGGCCTTCATATTCAGCCAGGAAGAGGCGTCCCGTGGGAGGAGCGTAATCAGCGGGCAGGTTTGCGAGTTCCTGGTCGAAGTTTTGGAAGCAGAGGCTGAATCCGAGGGATTCCGCGTACTCGAGGAAGAGTTCACGAGCTTGCGCGATCTGGCTGCTTGATTCCGCTTGGAAGATCGAAAGACCTTTCACCGCAGACGACACTGAGCTGAATGTTGGTGAAGCGATTGAATCCGATTCCATTTCCATCAGCCTTCCAGATTCTGCATTCGCGGTGCAATTTGACGTGGCTTCTCGACTCTATCCCATCAGCATGCCGCCATTCACGTTCAGGACGTGCCCGGTAATGTAAGACGCTTCATCCGAGGCAAGAAATGAAACTGCGCTGGCGACATCTTCGGAAGTTCCCACGCGGCCGAGCGGAATCTGCTTCACCGCGCTCTGCTTGAACTCGTCGCTGAGCACGGCCGTCATGGCTGTTTCGATGAATCCGGGCGCGACGGCGTTGCAAGTTATGCTGCGGGAACCGACTTCGCGCGCGATGGCCATGGTCAGGCCGATCAATCCGGCCTTGGAGGCAGAGTAATTTGCTTGTCCAGCCTGGCCCATCTGTCCGAAGACGCTGGTGATGTTTACGATCCGGCCCCAGCGCTGTTTGAGCATCGAGGGGATGACTTGCTGGATGCAGAGGTAGGCTGAAGTGAGATTGGTCTGGAGTACGGCATCCCAGTCGGCGCGCTTCATGCGCATGACCAGTTGGTCGCGCGTGATGCCGGCGTTATTAACAAGGATGTCGATCTTGCCGAACTGGCCGATAGTGCCTTTGACGGAGGATCTGACCTGCTCTTCGTCTGCGACATCGAGAGCGATCGCATGCGCTTGTCCGCCCGCGCCGGTGATTTCGTTCACCAGTTCGTCCAGCTTCTCTTTGTTCCGTGCGGCGACAACAACGGACGCGCCGTCTTTGGCGAGCCTGAGTGCGCAGGTGCGTCCGATGCCTTGCGAAGCGCCGGTCACGAAGGCTACGCGTCCTGATAGGGACATGAAAGTTCTCCCGATTTCCTTCTGCAAAATTTGCTGTGGAACCGTGAATTATACCGTCCGATGCCGCTATTCGATGCGTCGCAAGGGCCAGATGAGGACTTCGAGTTTTCGAGCAAACAGTAGCGAAGGCGCGGAATCGGGCAGAACGATGCCGGCTGCGGCGGTGACTGTGTTGACCTCGAAGTCCGCTTCCGCATTTTGCAGGGGCCACGGTTGATGATGAATCTCGCCCCGATAAACCTTGTGGCCGAGAGTGGTATAGAGGCAGTAGCGCTCCGTCAACCAGTGCTCGAATGATCCTTTGCCGCGCAACTGGACAGGAGTGATGGCGCGGTAGAGTCCCCGAAACTCGGCAGGTGCTGTGACGCGACGGGATGAATATTGAATGCATCCATCGCGATCGTCAGAGGACATTTCCGCGTAGAAGTACGGCAGATGGTAAAAAGCTCGCGCTGCACACACGGCGGGCAAATTCGCGGCATCGAGGCTGAAGAAGTAGACGCCCGGCTTGCTGCCGTGAATCACGTAGGTCCTTACATTTAATTCGGGAAATCTCGAAAGACCCGGCAGTGGCGGAAGTACGCGTCCGCGAATCGCACTCATGTGAAACGGGACCACGCCCACCCAGCATCGATCATCGAAACTGTCGAGCGCCAGCTGTGCCGGAACTAACGGGCGCATGACGTCGGGCGCCACCGGCCAATGTGCGAAGAGCAAGTCGTGCCAAGTCTGCTTCATCACCCATGGACCGGCAGGCACGGGCCAGGGCCGATGCGCTGTCGATTGAAGAATCGGATGCACTGAACAGTCTAGCGTGAGGTCGGTGCCAGTATCTTTCGCGTCACTCATTGCGCATCCACAACTCTGCCCATTAACATTCGGGCACTCATGCCTCACACTGCGAAGAATGAAGTGATCGTGATGCCCGACCCTTCGAACCGAAACTTATCCGCCGCGGACGCGACTTCCGGCGGCACCGGCCACCGATCTCCGAACAAGGCCGCGACTGCGGAAAATATCGCGCCGATCGAAAGGCCGTCCGCGGATGAGCCCTCGACGGAAGTGTTTGCGGTGTTCGGGGTTGAGCCTGAGATTCAGGCCTACGCGATGGCGAAGTATTCGCGGTCTTCGCTGTCGATGAAGGAATCGTTGCGAGAGATCAGTTCGCAGAAGGCGGAGAAGTTCCTCAACACTTTTTATTTTCAGTACGGGCACCGTTCCATCGCCGATTTGGCCCACATTGCGCTAGCAATTGAACGTCTGTCGATCCTGGCCGCGATCGAACTTGCTGACGAGCAGCGGTGGGACGGGCAGGAACGCTCGACGCGGTATCAGGATTTCAGGAAAAGCGGTTACTACACTCCGGATTTCGGCTCTGACGAAGAGTCGCGGAAGTTATATCGCGAGACGTTGGACTTTCTGTTCGCCGAATACGATGCGCTTTCGGCGCAGATGACGCAGTACCTGATCAACATCACGCCGAAGCCCTCGGATATGAAGCAGGAGGCCTACGAGCGCACGCTCAAGGCCAGAGCCTTTGACATCACGCGCTATCTCTTGCCGCTTGCTACCAACACCTCGCTCGGCGAGATCGTGAATGCCCGGACGTTGGAGAACCAGGTTGCTCACCTCTTGTCGCACACGCACAAAGAAGTCCGGATACTGGGCGAATCGCTGAAAAAGGCCGCTACAGGTGCGGCTTACAACGTGAATGCGGAATCCTTGCAGGATCTGGTTTCGCAGATCCGGGCGCTCGACCCGAAGTTAGGAGCGCGTGCGGAGCAGGAATTGATGCGCGAGGTTCGAGTCGCACCTACGCTGGTGAAGTATGCGGATCCGAACCCTTACGAGATGGAGACGCGACGAGAGCTGCGGCAGGCCGCGCGCGAGTTGATGGCACGGCGAACCAGTGGCTCCTTGCAAGGCGATTGTCGACCTGCTGGACGAGGAACCGCTGGAGCTCGAGATTGCGACGACCTTGTTGTACGAGCATTGTCACTATTCGTACCGGCAGATCCGGCAGGCCGTACAGGTGGCGGGCGAACGGAGGCGTCGCGAGATCATCGACATCGGGCTGCGGCATCGCGGCAAGTACGACGAAATGCTGCGAGGCTTCAGGGCGGGCCAGCAATTCCGCTTTGACATCTTGATGGACGCGGGGGGATTCCGCGACATGCATCGTCACCGTCGGTGCATCCAGGTCATGCAGGGCTCCACGACGCAGCATGGATTCGAGATGCTGCTGGATATGGAAGATGCAGGCGTGCGGGGGCGATTCGAGTCCACGATGCGCCAGGTTCAGGCGGGAGTCGAGAAACTGGCTTCGCGTGGTACGCCGGAAGCGGAAGAGAACTCACAGTACGCGATTCCTCTGGCGTATCGGAAGCGGGCGTTGTTCAAGATGGATTTTGCCGAAGCGGTCTACATTTCAGAGTTGCGGACAACTCCAGCCGGTCATATTTCCTATCGCAATGTGGCGTACGCGATGTATGAGGCGGTCGCGAGGAAGTACCCGGCGCTGGCGAAGTATTTCCGGGTTCACGATGTGACGGCGCCGGTGGATTTGCTGCAGAGGTGATCTCGTTGGTGGGATTTTGTGGCGCGGGCGCTCCCGCCTGTGAGTTTACTTCCAGCTGACAGCGGCGCAGTAAAATGGTTTCACAATAGTTCGGAATCGATTCAATCCGCGATGTATGCTGGCTGGTAGAGGTTCGCGGGCGAGGCGCCCGCGCCACACAGGCCTCCCATTTCAGAACCTTCCACAGGTAATTCTCTGGATTCGCCTTTTCTTCGCTTCGTTTTGTATGTATAATCCGGCCATATTCACAAAGCAGTGTAAAGGAGCCATTTCATGGCAGACGAGCGGGTCAAGGCGATCGAACTGGCGGTATCGCAGATCGAAAAGCAGTTCGGCAAGGGATCGATCATGCGGCTGGGGTCAAAAGACGCGATATTGCCGATTTCCGTGATCTCGACCGGATCAATCTCGTTCGACGCAGCGCTCGGTGTGGGCGGATTTCCACGGGGACGTGTGGTTGAGGTGTTCGGGCCCGAGTCTTCGGGCAAAACCACAGTTACCCTGCAGGTAATTGCTGAGGCCCAGAAAACCGGTGGCATGGCCGCATTCGTGGACGCGGAGCATGCGCTCGATCCCGCGTACGCCAAGAAATTGGGTGTAGATGTCGACAACCTGCTAGTTTCGCAGCCGGACTATGGGGAGCAGGCGTTGGAGATCACGGAGGCGCTAGTACGGTCCAACTCGATCGACGTGCTGGTCGTGGATTCTGTGGCAGCACTCGTGCCCAAGGCTGAACTGGACGGCGAGATGGGCGACAGCCATATGGGCTTGCAGGCCCGATTGATGTCGCAAGCCCTGCGGAAGTTGACCGGAACGGTCTCGAAGTCGCGGACTTGCCTGGTATTTATCAACCAGATCCGCGAAAAGATCGGAGTCATGTTCGGCAATCCCGAGACGACTACGGGCGGCAAGGCGCTGAAGTTTTACTCGTCAGTGCGCGTCGACATCCGGCGTATTGCGGCTATAAAGGAAGGGGACGTTGTCATCGGATCGCGCACAAAAGTGAAGGTGGTCAAGAACAAGGTCGCCCCTCCATTTCGTGATGCGGAATTCGACATTCTGTACGGGGAGGGCATCTCGCGCGAAGGCGATTTGCTCGACTTGGCGGTGACTCACAACATCATCGACAAATCCGGCTCCTGGTTCAGCTACAAGACCGAGCGTATTGGGCAGGGCCGCGAGAATGCTCGCCAGTTCCTGAAGGACAATAAAGACGTGATGGCAAGGCTGGACGTAGAAGTCAGGAAGGCCCTGGGCCTGATTGCCACGCCCACCCCGGTCGCCGCCGCGACTGCACCAACCAACGGTGCGGCAGCCCGGGTGACCACCATGCCGAGTGCCCCGCCTGAGCCGGTGAAGGTCCCGATAGCGGCCAAGCGCTAAGTTTTGTGCCTCCGGGCGTGGCGTCGCTCTTGCGAACCGCGCCCGGCTCTCCCTCTGATCTTCCATTCTTTCCGCGCAAGAATTGCCTTCGATGCACCTGCCCGCATAAAATCTCTTAATCGCTCCATACTGCGGAACCTTGCTGTTCCGGTGAGGAACATTGAATAAGGGTACGGCTATCTATCCCGGGTCGTTCGATCCGCCGACGAACGGGCACCTCGATTTAATTCAACGAGGAAGCAAGATCTTCGAAGAGCTGGTCGTATCGATTTTGCGGAACCCGGAAAAGGTTCCGATGTTCAGCCTGCCGGAGCGCTTGCAAATGTTGAAGGAGCTGACCGCCGACTTGGGCAATGTACGGATTGATACCTTCGACGGCTTGATGGTGGAATACGCAAAATCAATTGATGCGATCTGCGTGCTGCGAGGCATACGGGCTATCAGCGACTACGAGTACGAACTTCAAATGGCTTTGATGAATCGCAAACTCGAGCCCACGCTCGAAACGGTATTCATGATGCCGGCCGACAAATACTCCTATGTGAGTTCGCGGCTGGTGAGAGAAGTGGCGCAGGCGGGCGGTCCGGTAAAAGGGTTGGTGCCGGAGGTGGTGGAGCAGAAACTCCGTAAGAAATTGGAATCTGCTTACAAACTAAATGAAGCAAGAGTAGCTGAAGTTTCCAGGAGAAGAAAGAAGAAGGTATGACAACGGCAACGACAGAAGCCCTCAGACTGACGGAACGAATCAACCGAATCGAACCTTCCGCGACGATGGCGGTGGTGGCCGAAGCGGACAAACTGCGCTCACAGGGAATCGACGTTGTCGATTTCGGCGCAGGCGAGCCGCATTTTTCGACGCCGCAACACATCAAGGACGCCGCGATCGCTGCGATTCAAGGGAATTTTACGAAATACACCGCGGTGGCGGGAACGCCAGAGCTGCGCGATGCGATCGCGCACCGGCACAACGTCGACTTTGATTCCGACTACCGCCGCGAGGAAGTGGTCGCGTCAACGGGTGGGAAGAATGCGCTGTTCAACGCCATCCAGGTGCTGGTTGATCATGGCGACGAAGTCATTCTTCCGGTCCCTTACTGGGTTTCGTTCAAGGACATCATCCGGTATGCGGGCGGCAATTGCGTGCTGCTGGAATCGGATGAAAAGCAGGGATTCCGGGTTACTGCACAGATGGTCTCGCGGCTGATTACATCGCGGACGAAAGCCATCATTCTCAATTCACCATCGAATCCGTCAGGCGCGGTGATGAGCCCGGAGGATATGACCGAGGTGATCCGACTGGCACATGAGCGCGGAATCTGGGTTCTGTCCGACGAGTGTTACGTGTACCTGAACTACACGGGAAAGAATTTTTCAGTCGGTGCGCTGCGCGAATACAAGGAACGCATGGTGATCCTTGGATCGTTGTCGAAGACGTACGCGATGACCGGATGGCGGCTGGGGTATGCGATGGCCCCATCTGCCGTGATCAGCGCGATGGCAAAGTTGCAAAGCCAGTCGACTTCAAATCCGACCTCGATCGTGCAGAAGGCGGCGGTTGCGGCGCTCAAAGGACCTCAGGAATGTGTTGAGCAAATGCGCCGCGAATACATCGAGCTTCGCAACCACGTTGTGGGCGGACTACGGTCGATACCGGGCGTAACTTGCACGATGCCCGAGGGTGCGTTTTATGCTTATCCCAACATCTCCGCATTCCTGGGACGAGGTGAGTTGAAGTCCGCCTCGGACGTGGCTGGGCGGCTGTTGCGAGAAGCGCACGTGGCGACCGTGCCGGGCGAAGGTTTCGGTACGACCGAACATATCCGCGTATCGTATGCGACGTCGAAAGCGGAACTGGATCGCGGACTCGCGCGGATGCGTAAGTTTCTCGGCGAGGTGTAGAGTTTCGGATCCACGGAGGTTGGTTCGGCAAGACCGTTCAGTTAGCGAGCGGTCTTTTTTGTCGGGCTAAAGTTTTCGAATGCAGAGTCTCTATCCATTCTTAATGCTTCCGGAATTCGATCCACGGCCTTGGGGCACGCAAGATCTCTCTCCGATCTATCCGAATCATAAATTCAACGAAAAGATCGGCGAGGCCTGGCTCAGCGGAGACGAATGCAAAGTCGCAAACGGACCTCTTTCCGGACAGACGCTGGCCCAACTCAGTGAACAGCATCAACGCGCCTTGGTCGGCGACGCGGCCCGCGACCCAAAGCGATTTCCGTTACTGCTGAAGTTTCTCTTTCCTCACGAAAAGCTTTCAGTGCAGGTGCATCCGGACGACGCGCAGGCGTTGCGAGTCGGTCAGCCGTGGGGAAAGACGGAGTGCTGGTACGTTGCTCATGCCAAGCCAGGTTCGCAGATAGGGCTCGGTCTCAAGCCGGGAGTGACTGCAGCTCATCTGGAAGAGGCGATTCACCAAAATCGGGCCGAGGAAGTCTTGAACTGGGTCAACGTGTTTACGGGCGACATGATTTATGTTGCCGGCGGAACTGTACATACGCTTGGCCCGGGATCGGTCATCGTCGAAACTCAGCAACAGTCCGACACCACGTATCGTCTGTACGATTACGGGCGGCCTCGGGAGCTGCATCTTAAAGATGGCCTGGCGGCGGTGAAGGAAAAGGTAAAAGCTGGGAAGGTGCTGAGGTCGGCGCCCGAGCAGATGGGCAACAATCGCCATGCTGTGCTGATCGGCGCTCCGTATTTCGCAGTCGACATGTTCGAGGCGAAGGATCCGTTTCAGCTTCAAACGCGGGTTGATTCCGGAAAGAGTTCCGTGCAGATCCTGGTGGCAGTAGAAGGCGCTGGCGTGGTTGAGGCGGACGGCATGCCAACGGTCACCCTCGCGAAGGGCGATGCGGTCGTGGTTCCGGCATCCGTGGGCACTTTTGGTGTCCGGCCGCAGTGGTCTTTGGAGTTCCTGCGGGCATATGTGCCCGGAAAAGCACTACCGGAGCCCGATACGAGAATGTAGCTTCGGTCTCACATCGTTGAATCGTGAAAAATTCGTGTTCAAAGACTCAAACTTCTATCCCGTAATTCTCGCTGGTGGACGCGGTACGCGGTTCTGGCCGCTGAGCCGCCGGCGGCGTGCCAAACAACTGCTGGCGCTCGATGGCAAGCAGACGATGATTCAACAGACAGTGGCGCGGTTGCTTCCGCTCGCTTCGGCGAAAGGCTTTTGGGTGGTGACGAACGAGGATTTGAAATCGGCAATAGGAAAGCAACTCCCCAAACTGCTCAAGGCGCAAATCCTGGCAGAGCCAGCCGGTCGAAACACGGCTCCGGCGATTGGGCTAGCGGCATTCTTGCTGCTGCGCGAGAATCCGAAGGCAGTAATCGGAATGTTTCCTTCGGATCATGTCATTGCCGATGAGAAACGCTACCGCGAAACGCTCGAGCGGGGAATCGAAGTCGCGGCGGCTGGGCCGAATATCGTTGTGCTTGGCATCCGGCCGAATCGCCCGGAGACCGGCTACGGATACATCGAGGCCGGCGGGTTATTTCAGGGCGATACGTTGCACGTTCGCCGATTTACGGAAAAACCAAATGCCGAACGCGCTGCCGAATTCGTTGCCGCAGGAAATTTCTTTTGGAATAGCGGCATGTTCCTCTGGAGCGCTCAGACTTTGGCGGACGCTTTGAAGGAACACCTTCCGAAGACCGCAAGCCTGCTCGAAGAAATCGCTGCATCCTATGGCACGCGGAAGTTCGCTGCGACCTTCAAGAAGATTTACCCCAAGTGCGAGAACATTAGCGTCGACTATGCCGTGCTGGAGCCGCGCTCCGCAAAAGGTGAGCAGGCCGGAAATATCTTTTGTCTTCCCGCCGACTTCGGATGGAACGATCTGGGATCGTGGACGGCGCTGCATGAACACCACACTGCACGGAGCACGCCGCCCGAGGGCAATATGGTGGCCAGTTCCGGCGTGTTCTTGCTGAATGCGAGGGGTAACTACGTGCATGCTCCCGGGAAATTCGTCGCGGCGGTCGGTGTCAGCGATCTTGTCGTCGTGGAAACGCCGGATGCGCTGCTGATCACGACACGCCAACATGCGCAGGATGTCGGCAAGGTCGTGAAGTTTCTCGACGAGAAGAAGCTCCACAATCTCACATAGCAGAGTCGCAGTCGTCTCCGCAAGAACTGAGGTCGTGTGCGCTTCAAAAGAGCATAAATGCGGTACTCCCTTACTCATGACGCAAGAGATCAAATTCGGGACAGACGGCTGGCGCGGCCTCATCGCCGATGATTTCACCTTCGACAACGTGCGGCGTGTCGCCTTTGCGATCGCCTCATACGTTTTGAAATACGAGGATGCGAAGCAAGGAGTAGTGGTCGGGTACGATGCGCGTTTCGCATCGCCCCGCGCCGCACAACTCGTCGCAGAAGTGATCTGCGGTGCAGGAATTCCGGTTACGCTGGCCAACGATTACACCCCGACTCCTGCAGTTTCTTACGCTGTGAAAACCCAGCGCAGGGCAGGCGGAGTGATGGTTACGTCGAGCCACAATCCCTGGAATTGGAATGGCGTCAAGTTCAAAGGTAATTTCGGCGGCTCGGCGACACCGGCGATCATGAAAAAGATAGAGGAAGAGATGGCATCTGGCGCTGCGCCCGTGGGCAAAAAGGGCGGCGGTAGAGCAGGTCGATCTGAAGAAAGATTACATCGCTGCGGTCTGTTCATTCGCGGATATGGACCTGATTGCAAAAACGAAGTTCAAGTTCGCAGTTGATGCGATGTATGGTTCCGGGCGCGGCATTCTGGCGGGAATTTTCGCCGAACGAGGAGTGCAGTGCGTCGCGATCCGTCAGGAACTGAACCCCCTTTTCCCCGGCATCAATCCCGAGCCGATTCAGCCTCACACGGCTCTACTGCAGGAGACAGTTGTCCGGGAGAAGTGCGACGCCGGCCTGGCGACGGATGGTGATGCCGACCGTATCGGAGCGGTAGCTGAAGATGGTACGTTCGTCGACTCGCACAAGATCTTTTGCGTGTTGTTGCGATGGTTGCTGGAGCGCAAGAAGTGGCCGGGCGATGTTGTGCGCGCCTTCAACACCACTCGAATGCTGGACCGGATATGCGCGAAATACGGGCGCAAGCTGCATGAGACATCGATCGGGTTCAAGTACGTCGCTGACCTTATGATGGAGCGCGACATATTAATGGGTGGAGAGGAATCCGGCGGGATTGGCTATGCGCGCTTCCTCCCCGAGCGCGATGGCGTTTTGAATTGCCTGCTGCTGGCTAATGTGATGGCGGAAGAAGGGAAGCCGCTGGGTCAACTCGTTGCCGATTTACAGCGCGAGTTCGGACCGCACCACTACGGCAGGCGCGATCTGCACATCCCTGAAGACATGAAGCAAGATGCAATCAAACGTGCCCGCGCAGAAGGCACGCAAACGCTGGGCCGCTACAAAGTGCTGAAGAAAGAGACGATGGATGGTGTGAAGTTCTTTCTGGACGCGCCCACGAATGGAAATGGCGCCGAAGCCTGGGTGCTGTTTCGTGCATCGGGTACCGAGCCCCTGCTGCGTCTTTATAGCGAAGCTTCGTCGCCCGACTTGGTGAATGACATCCTCGCAACGGGGGATGCATTCGTTAAGAAAACATGACCGGCCGTTGAGCTTTGGGAACGGCAATCATTCTCGTGTCATCTGATATGGCCAACGAATCAGTTTCGGCGCAAACGGATAGCCCTGAGGCTCACCGTTACAACCTAGTCCGGCGCTGGTTAGGAATTGCCGATTTTGCCTTCGGATTCGTCTTCCTCGTCCTTCTTCTGGCTACGCGTTGGTCCGATCGGCTTCGCGATCTCGCCTACCACTGGGGATTCCAGACCTATTCATTTTCGCTCTTCATTTATTTGTTTCTGCTGCTCGCGATCAGCAAGTCCATCGGCATCGGGTTGGACTACTACGGATTCCGGCTCGAACGCAGTTTCAGACTATCGAACCAAAGGTTGGCTTCGTGGGCGTGGGATCAGGTCAAAGAGTTCCTGGTTGGATTGGTGATGGGCGGCATTGTGGTGGAGCTGCTTTACTTCACGATCCGCCAGTGGCCGCAGCGCTGGTGGTTGTTGGCGTGGGCGCTGTGCATGGGACTTTTCATTTTGTTGGCCCAACTCGCACCCGTTGTGTTGTTCCCTATCTTCTACAAGTTTGAGCCGCTGGATGATGAAGAGTTGCGGAGGCGGCTTGTCGTCCTCAGCGAACGGGCGGGCACACGAGTACGCGGGGTGTACCGATGGAAGCTGTCGGAAAAGAGCAAGAAGGCCAACGCAGCTCTAACAGGCTTGGGCAGCACGAGGCGGATCATTCTGTCTGACACGCTTCTGGACAACTACACCCCTGATGAGATTGAGGCTGTTCTCGCCCATGAGTTGGGTCATCACTTCCACCGCCACATACTCAAAAGCATTTTCGTGCAAGCCGGCATCACTTTGCTGGGATTTTGGGCAGCCAACTGGACGCTCCACTACGCCGTGGATCAACACATGTTCGAGGAGCTTTCCGATTTCGCGAATCTCCCTCTGCTCGCACTGGTGTCGGTTGTGCTGTCTCTTCTTCTTATGCCGGCCATGAACGCCTACTCTCGATTCAATGAACGGCAAGCGGACCGCTATGTATTCGAGACCACGTCCAGCATCGTGCCCTTTGTCTCATCGATGAACAAGTTGGCCGAACAAAACCTCGCGGAGCGAGCCCCTTCAAAGTGGGTGGAATGGTTCTTCCACTCTCACCCTTCTATTTCCCGTCGTCTTGCCGCCGCGGAAGACTGGGGACGATCCCAGGATGCGCACCCTCAGGTTTGAATTGTGAACATACGAAGAGAATTGATGTGTCTGCTGCTCCTGGTGACGGGCGGCGCGGCGGCGAAAGATATCGTGCGACATTGTCCTCAGTGTGTGGAATGGGATAGACCTCAAAAGCCATTTCGCGTATTCGGTAACACCTACTACGTGGGACCACATGGGCTCGGCTCGATTCTGATCACATCGCGAGAAGGCCACATTCTGATTGACGGTGCCCTACCCGAGTCCGCGAAGCAGATTGCTTCCAATGTTCAATCCTTGGGTTTTCGGATCGAAGACGTGAAGGTTATCGTGAACTCCCATGCGCATTTTGATCATGCGGGTGGAATCGCGGAATTGCAGCGGCTCAGCGGGGCGCGAGTACTGGCCAGCGAATGGAGCGCTGAGGTGATGAGTAAGGGTGGCATAGGTCGAGGCGATCCGCAGAAAGGCTCCCTCAGTCCGATTGCTGCGATCAAAAACGTCCACACTCTACGCGATGGTAAGACGATTGACATCGGAGACATCACCATCACGGCTCACTTAACACCCGGCCACACTCCGGGAGGGACGAGTTGGACCTGGAGATCATGCGATGCCAATGCGTGTCGCGAGATGATTTACGCCGACAGTCTCACGCCTGTCTCGGCTCCCGGTTTCAGGTTTAGCGATAGCCGAGCTCATCCCCAAGCGCTTAGCGATTTCGAAAAGAGTTTCGCATTCCTGGAAAGTACGCCATGTGACATTCTGCTCACGCCGCATCCGGAGGTTTCGGGACTGTGGGAACGGCTTGAAATGCGAGAGAGCGGAGGCGGTTCCGAAGCGATGCTGAGTTCTGGGGCGTGCCGGAAACTGGCAGAGCAGGGCCGCGGCCGGCTCAAAGAACGGCTAGATTCAGAACGTTCGAAATATGCCGCGAAACAGGACTGATCTCACGTTGCCCATCAAGGCTGCCGCAGAATCTCTTTGACTCGTTGCAAATCTTCCTCGGTATCGACGCCGATACTATCGTGCGGAGTTTCACCGACGTAGATCGAAATTCCATTTTCCAAAAATCTCAGCTGTTCGAGTCGTTCACTCTTTTCGAGGAACGATTCCGGTAACGTCACGAACTTATCCAAAGCCGCTTTGCGATATGCGTAAAGTCCGAGATGCTTGAAATACCGCGGCAGCGTTGTGTCACGATCGAACGGAATTGCGGCACGGGAAAAATACAGCGCGCGACCCTCTCGATCGACCACAACCTTCACTGCGTTAGGATTCGGGATATCGATCGCTGTAGCCGGGGTCATCAACGTCCCGACGACGGCCGTCGAATTGTCCATTACGTGCAGAAGCGAAGCGAGTTGCTCCGCCCGGACGAGAGGCTCGTCGCCCTGCACATTGATGTAAACGTCTGCCATCTCGCGACAGGAAATTTCATGCACGCGCTCGGTTCCACTGCGGTGAGAAGAAGAGGTCATCTGAGACTTCCAACCATTTTCTTTGCACGCAGTCATGATCTCTTCGGAATCGGTGGCGATGATTACGTCATGAAGAAGAGTCGACGATCGGACTGCTTCGTAGACGACTCCGATCAACGGTTTGCCGCCGATCTCACGAAGCATTTTTCGCGGCAGCCGCGTGGAGGCCAAGCGGGCAGGGATGACGGCAATTGCTTTCATTCGCGGGTAGAGTTATTTCCTGACAAGGTTGAGGGCGGTGGGATGCGCGGGTTGATACATTCCAATCTTGCCTCCGCTGGGAAGAGAGATGTGGGTCAGTGTTCCCCACGGGGCCTTCTGCACATCAGAGCAACTGACATTCTTCTGCTTCAGCGAGGACACCATTTCCTCAAGATCGTCGCACATCAAGTAAAGTACGGCGCCGAGAAGATCATCACCGGCGTGTTGCCGCGAGAAATTACCGTCGACAGGGTGAATGGCGGCTTCTGCAGGCGAAACTCCGAAAATCATCCATCCATGACCAACATCCACAAAAGGAAACCCAAGGACATCGCGGAAGAACGCGCGATCGGCTTCGGGATTCCCGCTGTAGAGCAAGAAGTGGGAGCCGAGGATCATGCCGCAGAGTATATATCCGGCCTCGTTGCGAGGGTTTGACCAATTTTCAATGCGCTTCTAGAATCGAGGATTGGATGTAGCGCTCCGACAGGTTCGTTACTTCCATCCAGCGAAAGCGCCGGTTCCAGCCAGCACAGTCCCCTTTCGCAGATCCTCAGCCAGTGGCGGCGTAGCTCAGGTGGTTAGAGCGACGGTCTCATAATCCGTAGGTCGTAGGTTCGAGTCCTACCGCCGCCACCAATTGCTTCAACAAATTGCAGGAGATCCGGCGGAACCGGCATTTTGTCTTGTTGCGCGGGAGTTGCGGACTTGTTTCCGTCTCTTCCGACAAAGTCGCGGCATCAAGCCGGTCTACGAACCTCACATTGGCACCCGGAATTAGGTGGCCGTATGTATCGACCGTGACCTGAATGGAACTGTGTCCCATTTGTTCTTTAACGTAGACGATTGAGGCTCCGCTCTGGAGAAGCAGAGATCCGAAGGTATGACGCAGATCGTGCAGACGAATCCTCCGAATACCTGCATTTGCCAACACAGGGAGAAATACGCGATGGTAGAGGTTGTCAGGATCGACAATCTGTCCCTGAGGTGACCGAAACACCAATTCGTCAGAAATGTCGTTCGTGCCTCGTAGATGAGCCTCCAAAAGACGTTGGTCTCGCAGTTTGACTAGGACATCTCGGGGTTCGCGGGAAAGATCGACTCGTCGTGATTTCTTGCTTTTCATTGTCGTATGTTCACGGCGCACATAGTCGTGCTGTACTACCAGGTAACGCTCATTATTATTGGATTCGCTCCCGAATTGGACATCCCCCCATTGGAGCGCTACGAGTTCTCCCCGCCGCAACCCGGCACGCACTGCCATCAGCAACAGGGATGATAGTCCGGGCAAATCTCCTGAGCAGCTTTCAAAAATTGCTGAACTTCCAGGCTCGTGAGGGCACTACCCTTGGTACCAGGAGTCTTTGCCGAACGTGTGAAACGGCCCAGCCTGGCAGCCGGATTCGACTCAAGCAAACCTTCCTCGATGGCGTAGTTGAACAAGCCGCGGATTACGCATAGTGCGTTGCGAATGGTGTTGCGCGAGAGATCTTTGTTGATCAGATCACTGATTGACGCTTGGATGTCTTCGCGCTTGATGTCATTCAACTGTTTCCTGCCAAATCGTGGCCGCAAATACTGATTGAGAACGCTTCGTCACCATTGGCCGTTGAAGTCTTGCACTCAATCCGGCAATAGTCCCTGAGCCAACCGTCCGCATAAACATTAAAGCCCGGCTTTTTGTCGGCCGGGCAATCGAGGATGCTGAGGTCTCTGAGAATGAGCTTTGCCTCGACCAATCGTCGAACCTGTTCAGCCGCGTCTCGGCTTCCGACACATTTTGACTTACGCCGGCCGTTGTAGTTGACAAAGCACGTACCATTTGCCGCCTCTTTTTCGAACCTTAACACCCATCAGCTCGTCCTTTTTACTCCCGCTACCAATTCATCCGCGATACAACCCACGTCAGTGTGGGGCTCAAAGGGACCAGATCTCCTTTCGCATTGGCGACTTCGACGAACAAATCCGGGGTGGGATGCAGCCTCTGCAGATTTGTACTGCTCGACCCGATCCAGGTATCGTGCTGCGCTAGCATTCATTGCAGGTCATCCGCAAGTCGGCGGCATTATCAGAAATTCTCGATCTGCCATACATTGCGGGTAGTGCTGGCTCCCGCTATGACCAGGGATCGCCCGTCCGGTGACGGGATCGCGCCCAATATTTCGGGATTGCTGGAACGGAGCAGGACTGAAACCTTGCCGTCGAGCGCAACATTCAGCAAGGCAGTATCGGATTCATGATGCCAAACAGGGAGGAGAGATTTTCCATCCACGGACCATTCGATGCTACCCAATTCGTCCCATTCCTTTACCGTCAGCTCACGCGTTTCGCCAGTAAGTGTGGAGCGAAGCCGGATCGTTCCTTTATCGCCATCGCAAACTATGGCACGTTGCGAACCATCGGGAGACAAACTCCAATTGCACCAGGGATCGACTTGTGGCGGATCTGAGCGTTTGCCGGTCCTTACGTCAAACCGGAACGTCTCCGTTCTATCACCCTTGAGATTGCTGTACATGCAGACCGCCGATGGCAAGGGCGAACACTGCACGTTCCAGATACCGACATCTTGAAGAACCAGGCGAGGAGTTCCACCGGCGATTGGAATGGCGAAAATAGAACTTGGGGTCTTGAGGTCGGCGGATTTCGGGGTCGAAATATATAAGATCTCGGAGCGGTCGGGAGTTACCCTCGGTTGTAATAGCTGCCTCAGCACTGGTCATCATACTTTCCGCCAAGGGCTGATCAGTGGCCTGTTTGAATATCTCTGAACTACCGTTTCGATTCGAACTGAACAGGACTGCCTTGCTATCTGGTGTCCAGGCAAACGGGAGGTTTTGGTTCTCATCGAGTGTCAGCCTCCTGTGATCGCGACCAAATGCGTGCCGTCCGGTGCCAGCGCACCGATGTAAACACTCGAGACCGTATTCTCTCGTGAGAAAGTCAACAGTTTCCCGTCAGCACTTCCAGTAACCTGATTGATCCAGCCAATTCCTCGCGTGATGCGTTTCGAGGAGACCAGAGTATTTTCCAGATTCCTGGGGAGCTGCCATCCAGAGGCTTGCACCCTGCTGGTTTTCTGCATCTCCGAGGGTGTAAACAAGGAAGCCATTCGGCAGCCAATACAGCGAAGGACCCAAGCGATTGTCCGAAAGGATGGTTCGGCACTGGGCTTCCGCCATTCGTTCACCTCTACAGAACTCTCGCTGCGCGTTGTACGTTTGAGCCATTCTGATGTACGCGATTCGATTGCCGTCCGGAGACCACTTCGGACTTCCGACCCAGGAAGACTTATCGGCCGCAACCTTGACCTGCTCCGTTCCGTCGGAACGCATAACCCACTCCTCTCGGCCAAAGTCACTGCGTTGGAAGGCAATGTGAGATCCGTCCGGCGACACTGATCCTCCTCGCGCCGTCATCTGCCAGTTGACGAGGCGAGCCTCCGAAAACCGAAATACTCCACAAGCTCGTAGCTTGACCGTGTTTCGTTCCTGGCGTGTGACAAGTAAGTGAGACCCGTCCGGAAACCAGTCGTCCACATGCGCGGAAAAGTTGGGTGGCAACGGCACGGGATGGGTTTCACCCGTGCGGATCAGCTTCAGGTAGATGCCTGTATTGTCCGTGTAAGCGAGGTACTTGCCTTCTGGGGAGACCGCTGCACTGTCCACACTGTTTTCTGACGAGTTCGCGGTCAGCTTACGTTCAACTACCTGTGTCGGCTGCGAAGACGACCTCCACACGAGCCACGCTAACACGCCGACAGCAATAAAAGTGAGGACAGCCGCAGCAATCCATCGTCGCAAAGACAGAGTCTTGCGTACCTCCGGGGCAGCGAGTAATTACAATTTCGCTTGGCGCTGTTGGGCTATCGATCGAGGCAATGAAGCGATATCCACGTCGAGCGATCGTCTCAACGAATACCGGAGCGTCAGCAGAATCGCCAAGCGCATCGCGCAATCTCTTGACCGCGGCGTTGAGGCTATGATCGAAGTCGACGAACGTGTCCGCCGGCCAGAGCTTGCTGCGCAATTCCTCTCGTGTGACCACTTCTCCCGGTCGTTGAAGCAGAGCGACCAAGACTTGAAAGGGTTGTTCCTGGAGTTTCACCTTCTGTCCCTGTTTGCGTAGTTCCCCCGAGTGTAGATTTACCTCGAACGTGCTGAAACGAATGATCCGAGATCGAGGATTGGTTGACGCGGGATCGTTCACGAGGACGAAGTCTAGCACCTTTCTGGAGTAGTTCGAATTATCGTGAGCTATCCCTAGCTATTCGGCAAAAAGAGTGTCGTAGAATTCTCGCGGCAGTGATAAAGTGCGGACCACGTGGGGGCTCACTCGTATGGCAGGTGTTGTCGCTGCGAAGAGCACTCCGCCGCTCGAGTCTCGCAGCCTCATCTGTCCATCGAAGTCTGAATCTATCTGCAGCGATCCGCACTGGCAGTCGCTGTGTTGAGCTTTGTTGGTTCCTCCTTTTGCCTCCAGTCGCACACGCTCAAGCCGTCTACGGGAGCATCTTCGGTACAATCACAGATCAATCTGGAGCCGCCGTACTTGGTGCAAAACTGACGATGCACTTCCGTTCAAAAAGGAACCAAGTCCGAGACGACTACCAATGGAACTGGGAACTACAGTGTGACTCACCTGATACCAGATCAATATGACGTTCGCTCGGAGGCCGTTGGATTCAAAGTTATCGAATATACGAACATTCCCGTGTATGCGGACCAAGCGGCGAGAGTCGACGTAAGACTTCAGGTTGGAGCGAACCCAGGAAGAATTAACAGTCTCCGCCGAAGACATACCGCTGATGAAAACCGACCGCTCTGATGTCGCCACCACGTTCACCGGGAAGCAGGTCGAGAAGCTTCCGCTATTCAGCCGCAACTTCACCAGTCTGGAACTGCTGACTCCCGGAACATCGCAGTTAGGCTGGCAGCACACCTCAGCCGAAAACCCGCAGGGTGGCATTCAGATCATGGTCAACGGGCAGCATTTCAGCGGCACTTCATTCCAACTGGATGGCACTGACAATCAAGACCCTCTCTTGGGCATTATCGTCATCAATCCCACTCTGGAGTCCGTCACTCAAACGAAAATCACTACGCAGAATTACGATGCCGAATTTGGGCAAGCTCTAGCGGGAGTCGTCACCGTTCAGACCAAGTCAGGCACGAACGTTTTCCATGGGAGTGCGTTCGAATTTCGGCGCACCGGATGGGGCCAGGCTCGGAACCCTTTTACGCAGCCACCGGAAAGACCCTTACCCGCCACGAAATGGAACCAGTTCGGCGGCTCCATGGGAGGTCCTTTGATCAGGAACCGTCTGTTCTTCTTCGGTGATTATCAAGGGACGAGGCGCTCCAATGGAACTTCGCTGCGCCTCAGTGTGCCCACCGCTTTGGTCTCGCTCCACCTGTCTCGATCCGTCATTCCACTTATGCGATCTGAGTGAATACCCGCAGTCGATCTTTGAGCCAGCAACCGGCTATCAGTTCACGAATAACCAAATCCCGCGGAGCGGGTATCGTCCCAGGCTGTCGCGCTTTTGACCCTTTTGCCGAGCCCGAACGTGGCCGGGGCAGGACTTACGCAGAACTTCATCGCATCCGGAAACGAGCAGTTCAACGACGACGATTTCAACATTCGCATCGACTACAACGGTTCGGAAAAGCTGGACACTCTTTGGCCGCTATAGCTTCGCCGACTTCCGACAACATGCCGTGGGAGCTTTTGGACCCCTTGTAGGAGGACCCGGATTGTCTCCGGACGGTTTTGCTGGTCAGTCACTGGCACGTAACCAAAGCATAGCCGCTGGCGTCAATTACGTGCTTAGTCCCCACCTGCTGACCGACTTCCGATTTGGGTTCTTCCGTTACCACGTGAACGTTTTGCCGAACGACTTGGGCACAACGCCTGCAAAGGATGCAGGCATTCCGGGTATTAATATGGGTGATGTCCTCACCTCCGGCATGCCATTCGTCTCTGTTGATGGCCAGGAAGGCGACCAGTTCTTCTTCGGCCATCTTTGCGGTTGCCCGCTGCTTGAAAACGAGCAACAGTTTCAATGGGTAAGCAACTCGACGAAGACGGTCGGGCAATCATGTCCTCAAATGGGGCGCAGACTTTCGTTACGCGCAGAACCTTCGTGTGGCCAGCCCTGACTCGCGGACGGGTAGCTTGGCATTCTTTCAACTCGGGTACCCAGGGACCTAGCGGCGGTGGTTTGGGCTTGGCCACGTTGCTGCTCGGCGACGTGAGCGCCTTCAGCCGCGTTGCAAGCAGTATTGACGATGCGGGAGAACGTCAAAGCGATGGTATTTCTATGGCCAAGACACTTTTCGGGTTACTCGCAAACTTGTCCTCAACTATGGACTGCGATGGGAGATTTATTTTCCCGCAGTCGGTAACCGGGAAGGGTGATGGCGGATGGTTGGACCTTGGCACCGGGTTGGTCAACGTTGCTGGCTTTGGCGACATCAATCTTCAAGGAAACGTCAAAAATAACTTCACCAATTTTGCTCCTCGCCTGGGCATCGCGTACGAGGTCACCCCGAAGACCGTGGTCCGAATGGGATACGGCCGCAGCTTCGATATTGGGGTGTTTGGAACTCTCTTCGGGCACACCGCTACGCAGAACCTGCCGGTGCTCGTATCGGAACAAGTAAGTCCACCCTCGAACACCGCGAGCGTATTCAATCTCTCGAAGGGGCCGACCGGCTCCGCACCTTCATTACTGTGCCACCTTCGGGACAATTCATACTTCCCGATCAGGTGCGTGCTTCCGCTCTTCCACGAAAGCTTCGATTACCCACAGTGGATGCATGGAACGTCACGGTACAACAGCAAATTACTCCGACGCTGTCGTTTGCAGTGGGCTATGTAGCCAACCGAGGAACTCACGGCTTTCGCTGGCGACAGCCCCTCCTATGATCCCAACCAGGCAACCATCGTGGGATTCGGAAACCTCAATACAAACGAGCGAAAACCATTCTTTCAGAAATTTGGCTGGACGCAGCAAATCAACTACTTTGGCAGCGATGCCTCCAACACTTACAATTCGCTGCAAGTAGTGGCGGAAAAGCGCTTTCACCAAGGGATACCAGTTTCTCGCTCATTACACATGGTCGAAAGCGCTGGGCTACGACAGCGACTATTATGCGGTCGATCCAAAGACTCAACTATGGCGCAGCCAATGCGGACCGCCGGCACGTTTTTGTTCTCAGTAACTTGATTGAGCTTCCCTTCGGAAAGGGCAAGACTTTTCTGGGAGGCGTCAGCGGGATCGTTGACGGCATTGTCGGGGATGGTCGCTCAGTGGAGTTGTGACCTGGGAAAGCGGCTTGCCGTTTTCTCCGTCATATTCCAGCTGCGGCGTCGATCGGGACACTGGTCCCTGCCGGCCCGATCTTGTCGGAGCCGTTCACATCACGGGAAGCCGAAATGGGTATTTCACCAGCCACCGACGGCGTGCCATTGCAACCCAACGGCATGCCCGGAGACACCATCGGGCCGTGGCAGCGACCTGCCATGGGCACATTTGGCGACGCTGGACGGAACTCGCTAAGGGGGCCGGGCTTCTTTCAAAGCGATGTCTCAGTCGCTAAGACGATCCCCTGAAAGAGAGCGTTTCACTTCAATTTCGTGCTGATATCTTTAATCTGTTCAACATCGTGAATCTGGACCTTCCTCAGACGTGCGTCGACTGCCAGACGGGCGGGATCATTTTCAACACAGCATTTGGGGGTACGGCCTTACAACGGCAGATGATGTTCTCTTTAAGGCTGCAGTTCTGAAGCGGGTTGACGATCCGGAAGTACGACTTCGATTGACCCCAATCGACCCAAAAGCGAGCTGAGTTTTCTTCTCGATCGACCTTCAAATCAACGCGCCTCCTTTGCTGCCTTTTCTTTCCCGGCTGGGTATCTTCCTCTTTGAGTCGCCACAAGCGGCTAATAATACAACGTATTAGCTAAGTCGCCTACAGATGGCTTCGCCGTAATGCGCGCGTCATTGAGGTACCTGCTCCGCTAATCCAAAGTCGGTGTCACCCACGAGGTGACACCATGAGCCGAAAACACAACACTTTCGCAGCATTGCTGTTTATTGGGACATTCTCCGGTTCGCACGATCGCGCAGAAGGCGCAAGAGGCTTTCGCACCCAGCTTAGAGATAACGATTTCTGTGCATGATTACGCGGATGCTCCCCCTTGCGGTTGGCAGCAGCGGAAGCGGAAGCTCGCCGAATCTTCGGGCTGGCAGGCGTAAAGACGGTATGGATATCTTGTTCACCGAAATTGGAGGAATCCGAGCCAGCGGACTGCTCCACTGTTGACGCCACCCATCTTGTGTTGAAGATCCTCTCGGGCAAAACCACTGCTCATGTGCGTGATCGCGACGACGTGCTAGGGAACGCTCTTCTGGCTGACAATGGCGTGGGATACTTTGCCTATGCCTTTCTTGGCCATATCGAGATGTTGGAGCAACACCTCGGCTTTCCGGTACTAGGTTACGTGTTAGCTCACGAGATAGGGCACTTGCTGTTTGGCTCGAATTCCCATTCCGTCAATGGGATCATGTCGCCCCATTGGAATAGTCCGGAGTTGCGCGGAATCTCTGAAGGCAACCTCTTGTTTCTACCAGATGAATCTCGGATGCTACGGAAGCGGTTGAGACTTCGTAAGGTAGATATACCTGCTGTAAGGGGCGTTACAGCAACAGAGCCAGGATGCGATTCTTAGACCAGGACAACCGTAAGCTGCTAGTTGGAGTCCATCTAGTCATCCCGTCGCCACAGTGGCAGCGCGTCGGCGCCCAACGCGAGCATGCCTAGCGCCGGTCCGGTTTTAAGGGAGTTTTCCTGTTTGGGTACCACGCTCTTATGAGGGGCTTCGAGTGCTGCCGCTCCCGGTAAACCCGCATCGCAGGACTTGTTTGGCACCGACTCGTAGCCATACTCGGTGATGGTGGCGGAAAACGATCCCGTCGGGCCCTTGCCGTTGCCTTTAGGTTTGACAGTCACCGTCAGCCGCACCCATCCATAATGTGTCTTGCCGTTAATCTTGAACTTCACTCCCACAAACCGGTTGGGATGTCCCCCAGCCCATTTTCCACCGAGTGTCTGCCTAAAGGTGTAGCCCGCTTTCGTGGTGCCGTCGCACATCGTTGTGCATATGTGCGAGATTTCGACCCAATAGAAAAGGCCGTTGGTACGAAGGAATGGACCGCCTGGTCCAATCTTCGCGCCGCGGACCATCGCTGAAACGGACTCACCCTGGCCGATTACAGCGCCTCCCGCCGTCAGCCTATGCACGTACAAGTAGTTATCGCTGGTATTGTGGAAAGGGTAACTGCGAAGGTAAAACTGGAAGTCCGCAATCCCGTCGGCGTTCATGTCCAGCATGACCGGCGTCTCGGCATGGATCGGAATGTTCTTGTTAGTGATAATGATCGTGGCCTCGGCCGATTGCGCCAGAGCCAATGCGCTCACTGACGCCGCCGCGGAGGCCAGTGCATACAGCCGCATCCGATGCTCAGTGGTTGGTCCCAAGCTCGGTTTCCCCTTTAGGTCAGATGGCTTGTCCTCCATGGCATTCCTCCGAATGGGGAGGGAGAATATCTTCATCCGGTACGGCGGTCAAGAGTCATTTCGGACGCAGGCCCAATATGATCTGCATCAGTGGGCTAGGTCATTGTTGAAGGGCGTTTCAGTATTTGTTGCAAAATCCGATTGCATCCAAAATCCCACTTTGCCGCTCAAAGCGTGAAATCGCCTCCCATGAGAAGGCCGGTCGGAGTCAAGTTGGTTTTTGTGGTTTGTGTTAGTCATCACTTCGTCTCCCCAGCCGAGAGGCCACTGACGCCATGCTTCCATCCGCACTCTTGGTGAGCGATGCATCCGCTCGGTGCAAGTTGGGCGTTCTCGTTACAGCCGGTGCTGCTATCTGATAATCGACCTCTTTCCATCTCACGACGGAAGCGGGCCAGGCGATAGACGCAGTCACCGGAACTCGGCTTTGGGCTTCATCTCATTCCCTTCTTCGCAGAATCTTTTCAAGCTGCCATCGGCAACGGCATTCGATTGTTGTCGAACTGCTGGCAAAGTGAAGGAAGACGGGTGGGACCATTCAGGCGACTGCGTCTGGCTAGTCGCAGGTTCGATACAGGTCGGAGCTATCTCAGTGATGATTTTGCGCCTCCGTCAGAATAGATGGCGAAATATCGCCATTACACTCATCGTCATCGGGCTTTGAAATCGCAAGCTAGAGGGACTGATCTAATTTCGTGTTATTTCGCGTATTCTCTTCCACGCTCGCTTGATGGTTAGGATGACCTCGTTGGAAGGCGTCGAGTAGAGCCAAATTGCCCAAGCGCCCACCACAATCACGAGCGAGATTTTTATTAGCCAAATCATGAGGGCAAGCAGTAAATCTCTCACGGTCCAATTGTCGTGGCAATTCAAAAAGCGATGATTGGCGAAACATCGCCTCTCTGACAATGTCGGCGGTGTCAAGCAACTTTTGAGCGTACCTATCCGTGCACTCGGAGAAGAGCGCCATTTCGCTCTTGTTGAAATGGCCTTACCAACCACAGGCTCGCTCGTAATCGTTTTTCAGGTTCGGACTCTCGGTCCGACCCATGCATCTCTTCGGTCACGTACTGCGATCATGATTACTACTTCGAACTCCTCTTCTCATCAAGAGGAGCGGGACGCCCAATCAATTTCTCGATGTTCGACTACACACCATGGCGATGTCCGGGCTGTCCCGCGTGCGAACCGAACTTGTTCAACTGCTCGTAATCCCATTGCTTGCGCATCATCCAGAACAACTGCACGGCCAGCCGACGGGCCATGGCGACTTTCGCAATCTTGCGTCCGCGCCGCAGCACCAGATGAAAATATTTGCTGCGCCACTCCGGCAGGCTGCGCACCGTCACTTGTGCCGCTTCCACCAGCAGGAAGCGCAAGATCGAACTGCCTTGCTTGGTGATATGTCCCAAGCGCCGGCGATTTCCGCTGGAGTCTTCCAGCGGCACCAGGCCCAGATAACTCGCCACCTGCTTGCCGCAGTGAAAGCGCTCCGCGTCGCCGAGGATGAGCACAAATGCCAGCGCCGTTAACACGCCTACTCCAGGGTGCGTTCGCAATCGCTGCGCCGCCGGACAGTTCTCGACTTCGCGCTCGATCGCCTGCGTCAGCTCCGCAATCGCCGGATTCAAACGATCCAGCAAATCCAGCAAATCGCGGCGTCGCCGGCTCGCCCACGGAGCCAGCGTGAACGATTCCAATTGCTGCCGTCCGCGTTCGCGCCACAACTTTTTCTTGCAACGCAGGCCTTCGTTCAACGCCACCGCTTGCAGTTGATTCATGACACGCGTGCGTGCCTGCACCATGCGATGACGATGCCACAACAACTGCCGCAGATCGCGGTTCTCCCAACTGGGCACCCAGATCTTCGGAAACCGATCTTCGAGCAGCAAGCGCAGGATGAGTTGCGCGTCCTGGCGATCCGTCTTCTGCTTGCGTACCCGCCGCGTCCGAATTTCGGCCGCGTCGCCGATCCACAACTCAAACCGTAACTCAGCAACCAGTCGTTCGAACCAGCGTGCGTGCCCACTGGCCTCCATGCCGATGCGCACCGTTTCATTCGCACTCGCGAGAGCACGGTAGAACTTCTCCGCCTCACCGGGATGTGCGAGCCGTTTCTCCTCGACCTCTCCGGTCACGGTGTTGAGCACAGCGATTTGTTGAAACTCGGGATGGAAATCTACTCCTATAATGATCATCGTTCGGCTCCTTTCTCCCGAGCCGGTTGGTTGGTTTTGCCACCTCCAACTCTAACCCGGGTGCGGGAGCCGACATTGTCATGGAATCAATTACACTCATTGATCCTGGTCAGCCGGGAACTTTCGCAATTCGGGCCGCTGTTGTCGCACTGCCGGTTTGGATTGATGCTGCATAACTAGGTGTCTCGGCGGAGGACACGCTGATGATGATCGGTGTTGTGAGTTCCTACTTCATGTGCCGCTGCCGGAACGCCCACAGCAGAGGATTTGCAGGAACGCGAGGCGCTCCGGGTATAGGTAAGGTCCGTTGCCCTGGCATCAGAGCGGGATGATTCAGACTTGACAGTGTTGGTGGCTCTCCCGATAGCTCACGGATCGACATCGGTCGCACGGGACGATTTGGGAACGGCTTTCCAACAGTGCTCCCCATCAGTTCTCGAACATCATGTGATCCTTCGATGTTGACTGTCGCGGAAGTGCGTTCCGTGAGTGCAGCAGAGGTTCAAAACAATCTTCGCAACTGTAATAGTGGATGGGTGATTGTGACCGCTCGAAGCTTACTTCAGAGCAAACGCGCGGCGTAGATGGGGCTGCGCACCGCCGCAATCTGTCTTTTTGCACAGATAGCCTTGAATCTTGCAACTACTCCGCACTGACATCGTCGGAGGCGGAGACATTTGCAAAAGCAGAGCGGCAGGGCAACTACACGGCATGTTTGAAGGGCTTGGGCTATTGTGATCGTTCTCGCCTTACGTCGGCAGAAGCTGGTGCGATTTCCAATCCCACACGAGGCAATTCCCCAGTAAAGCAGAGAAAATGCGTAAGACGCTCTTTGGCTGGATGGTTCGAGCGTCTGCTAGCAGAGCTGAACTTCGAGCTGTGGATGAGCGACGCAGCTAAGATTGGATCAAATCAATCCCCGACGATCACGGACCGATCGGGTCGGCATCTGGGTTGCCGCTCTCGACGATTTCACTACGACCGGGCGTACTTTGGCAGAAATCTGGAAGAGATCATTTTGGTTCGGCAGCGCGGGCCAGTTCCCGCCAAGTGATCTGCTTAATTTTCTGCTGAGCCAGAACCGCTCGGAATTGGTCACTGGTGAAAAAATCGTAGTCCCGCTGCCTCCAGGCTGAGCCCCAGGTCGAACGTTCCCTAGTGGCGGCGCGCAATTCGTCGTCGTCGTAACCGGGATGAATGACGAACTCTGTCACGCCGGGTTTCAGATTCTTCAACGCAGCGAGATAAAATTCCGCCCATTGTTCTGGCGAAATTTCCGGTTCAATCGTAATTGTATGGTCCAGTACTATGTCGCTCGGACCGAGGCTCGCCCGCAAATATGGATGGCCGGCAAACCAATCGCTGGTAACGAAAATCGGCAGCTTGTACTCATGAGCCACCCGCAGCGTGACGTCGAATAATTCTTTGCCGTTCATGATCAGGCGGTACTGGTGCGAATCGAGGTGAGTCGGACGAACGCCCATCGCCAGCGCTCGCTTGATCTGGGCGCGCAGTTCGATCTCAACCTCCTTGGCGTTGATGTGCACGCCCTCGTCCCAATCGTGACGGAAATATCCGTTTTGATCCACCAGGCTCGGTACCTTGTCCGCGGGCGCCACGGGCCCCCAGCGGTAATAAACTCTTTCGCTCGTCAACGTGAGGTGCAATCCAAAGTCTGCGTCCGGATGGGATTTGGCATAGTCGGCAATCTCTGGAAACCATGGGCAGGGCACCATCAGGCTCGCCGAATTGATGGTCCCGGCTTGCAGAGCTTTGATGGCAGCATCATTCACCGAGTGGGTTTCGCCCAGATCGTCCGCATGAACGATCAGGAGCTTTGTGCCGAGCGGGTACCCTAGCCGTTCCACCAGAGTTTGCGCAAAGACTCTGCCCGGGAAAGTGGAGAACAGATAGCCGAGCAATAGTATTGTTCGCAGGATGAATGAAGGATTCATTGTCTAGTAGTAAATCACAGTCCTCTTTCTTCATCATGCACGGCTCTTTCGCGACCGAGGTTGCGCGCAGTCGGCCGCATCCTTCCTGGGCGCGCCAGTCCCTCTGCTCGCGAAGCAGGGAAAATTCGACGATGCTAGGAAGCTATTCCGCCAGAGACTTAATGTGGACCCCAGACGAAAAAATATTTCTATAAGAGGTAATTGGCCGGCAGGCCAAACCGTAGCTGCAAAAACCAGGAACCATTCGTCTCCACCGGCTGCATCTCCTCATAGAGGCGAAGGGAGTGGACGGGAATCCTCGCTGTTGCCGCTCCCGCATCGCTTTTCCAAACTTCTCATCTAATTCCTCATGCACAAGAAGCTAGCGGTGTCGGTATTGGATCTGGTTGGTATGCAGACCGGGGAGGCTCCGGGTAGCGCGATTGCCCGTTCTGTGGATTTGGCGCAGCACGTCGAGAAGCTGGGATATGAACGCTACTGGCTGGCGGAGCATCACTCGATTGCGGGGCTGGCCTGCTCAGCGACGTCGGTGCTGATCGGACACGTGGCGGGTGCGACGAAGACCATCCGGGTAGGCAGTGGCGGGATCATGCTGCCGAACCACGCTCCGCTGGTGGTGGCGGAACAGTTTGGAACGCTGGAGGCGCTGTATCCCGGGCGAATTGATTTGGGGCTGGGACGCGCTCCCGGCGGCGACGTGCAGACGATGCGGGCGCTGCGACGCGATCTTGGCCAGACCGGCGACGATTTCCCGGCGCTGCTTGCCGAGCTTCGGACTTATCTCGGTTCAGAGTCGCCGGGGCAAGCGGTGAAAGCTATTCCCGGGCAGGGCAGCAATGTGCCGATTACGTTGCTGGGATCGAGCGCCTTCAGCGCACAGCTGGCAGGTGCTCTAGGATTGCCGTTTGCATTCGCTGCGCATTTCGCTCCAGATTACTTGTATGCTGCGGCACAGTTGTATCGCGATCATTTCCGGCCAAGTGATGCGTTGCTCGAACCGTATTTGATGGTGGGAGTGCAGATCATTGCGGCGGAAACGGACGCGGACGCGCGCCGTTTATTCACCACTCCGCAGCAGCGTTTCCTGCGGTTGATCCGAAATCAGCCGGTCGAGTTGCTGCCTCCGGTCGATTCGATGGAACCGCTGTGGGAAGACTGGGAGCGGGCGGCCGTGATCAATAAGCTGCGGGCAGCCATCGTGGGATCGGATGCGACGGTGAAGGCGGGGCTGGAGAGGTTAGTGGGCGAAACGGGCGCGACTGAGGTCTTTGTTGTGACCGATACGTATGAGCCTGCGGACCGGCTTGAGTCTTATCGGCGTGTGGCGGGCGTGGCGGCGACTGTGGATGTGGGGCGTCATGCCGTCGATGGGAGCATGAGGACGCGCTTGCTGTCGTAAAGTCGCAAGGGTCCGGATACGCAATCTCTCTTCCATTCATTCTTAAACTCTGCATCACGGCAAATAGATGATTACTAATGACTTAGCCCCCTCTGCCGCTTCTGCGGATCCATGGCCTGAACAGTTGGTTACCGATGTGGATTACTCCCATTACTTACCTCCGATTGAGAGAGTACATGTCCGAACGTAATCTCTCTTCATGACGGATCGCACCAAGTCGATAACCCGCAAAAAGAGCGCGGGAGTAACAACGGCGAAGCCGGTCACACAAGGGGCATTTATGAAATCCTTCCTACAAATCCTGTTGGCTGTCGTAATCGTCACCGGTGTCTCAGCTGCAAAAGAGCTGCCGGATGCTCCCAGCGCCGAAATCGAAGCGGAAGCATTCGTTGAGACTTCGGTAACCGTTACCGCCCCAGAGTTTGTCGAGAAGCCCGTCATGGACAAAACATTCATCAGCCTTGCGCTCGTTTCTACAGGCAGCACGTTCGCCGATTCCTATACGACTATGTTCGCCACCCAGAACTGGCTCGGCGGCAAGAAGGGCGTCTGCAACATGGAACTGCAATCCGCCTATCTCTATGGAACTCACCCGACGACTGGACGGGTGTACGCAGTGGCCTCAGTCAAGAGTGCAGTTTCGATCTTCAGCGCCTACTACCTTCGCAAACATCACAGCAAGTTCTGGAGCCTTCCGCTGATCGCGAACTCCGCAATCAGCATGGAAGGCGTGACCCAGAACATGAGGGCGTGCAACTAGGATGGCCCCTGCTTCGGTCATCGGAAACATAAACGCCGAATGCACCAGACGCAAACAACTCTCGCTGGAAGTACGAAGGGAGGACAGGGCGCTCTACGCCGATAACCTCGGCATCAGTTGGGGCCGGGGACCGCCGAACTCTACCCACCTTTAAAAGCAGACAAAGCCGTGAAACTTCAAAGAACTCGAACAACCCATCGCCTCCAGGATCTGATTGGCGAGGAAATGCAAATATCCGGTCTTTTATGCCGTCGCTGTACCGTCACGTAAAAGCATCCTCAAGTATCCGCTTCACCGACAAAGGATCGCTTCGGCGGTCAATAGTTCTGCACCAGGTGCGGCGTTTTGATCATGAAAACATAATCACGAGACTTCCCAATATACCGAGTAACGCTTGTCATAGAGGCTGTTCAGGGGAACGAGCGTGACATCTTTCCGCTGTCCTGAGGTTCGGAATGTCAGCGGCTTGTCTCCCGCCTTGATCCACGAACTCGGGTCGGACCCTGATGCCTTGAAACTCGGAACATCAAGATCAGGGACAGGAGGAGTTCGGTTCACCAGACCTAACGGCGAGCCATGTTGCTCAGGAATTGGCGCGCCGACTCGCAAGTTTGGTCCAATGATGTGGGCTTCGGTCAGGCCCTCCGCGCCAAGGTCTCCGGCCAGAACCAGAGGTCCATACAGAAAAGATTGCGTGTGAGAGTCATCCGGCATGGCTTCCACATGTAAATGCATGGGAAGTCGCATCTCCACCTTATCTCCAATCTTCCACTTTCGGCGGAGAGTCAGGTACGAGCCAGGATCTGCCGAGGCATCCAGTACCCTCCCGTTCAACTTCACAGTCGGTGCCGATTGCAGCCAACCGGGAATGCGCAGACGCAGTACTATCATCTCCGGCCTCGCGGCTGTCACGGTCAGTGACACTTCCTCCGACTCCGGGTATCGAGTTTCTTGACGGACCTTGAACCCTTTTTCCGCCCAATCTAGTTCAGACGGAACGAAGAGGTTTACGTAGAGCCCTTCCTGATCCCACCAGTAAATGCTGTTGTTCAGCTTGGAATATTCCTCGATTCCCGAACCGGTGCAACACCAGAATGTTTGATCTTCCGTATTGAAGGTCTTCCAAGCGCCTGGAGCTAGTGAAAGGTAATACTGCGTGTATCCAAGTTTCGGTCGAATCGTGCCGATGCGATGATTGAGAAGCGAGCGCTCGTAGTAATCAAACAGAGAGGGCGACGGATTCCAGCTATAAAGTTGTCGCGTCAGCTTCAGCATGTTGTAAGCGCAGCAGCATTCAGCTGTATTTACGCTCTGCTTCAGCTCGGCGGCCAAACGCCGTGGCGGGGCCAGCCACACTTCGGCATTGCTGGTCCCGGCCGTGACGTAGGAACGAGCGGTTGTGACTTCATAAAAGAAGTACTCCGATAAGTCGCGAAAGCGGCTGTCGCCCGAGATCTCGTATCTGCGAGCGGCAGCAATCACCTGCGGGATATGCGTGTTGACGTGCAATCCTTGCAACTCATCACGGCGCGCTGCCAGCGGATTAATCAAGCTCTTCTTCTGGAAACGGTCGCCCAATTTCGCCCACCGATCGTTGTTCGTCTCTGCGGCGAGATGATAGAAGCTCTCCGCGATGCCGCCAAACTCGATCGTGAGAATCTGCTGCATGTGCGCTTCTGTCTTTGAAGCCGTCCACTCGTCCGCCCAGGCCGCCATGCCTTCGAGCACTTGCAGCGCCTGCTTATTCCCGGCCAGTCGGTACATGTCAAACATCCCGGCTGTGATCTTGTGGATCGTATAGAAAGGAGCCCAGACCCGCTCGCCCTTATCGAGCCGGTTCCACCAAGTTGTTGGAAAGGCGCTGAGATACTTGCCGCCCAGCTTCTGCTGACACTTAGCCATCTCAGCAACCATATAGTCGCCCTTGGCTTTGGCCTCTTTATCCCCCATTGCCGCCAGTTGCGCGCTGGCGCTAAGGAAGTGCCCGCTGAAATGACCACGCAGTTCGCTCGATCGCTGACCGTTCTCCGGCTGCTCCCAACCTCCGAGCGGTTTCGCCGATCCTACCGGCAGTCCGGCATTGGCGCGGAAGGTATACAAGAGGCGGTCCGCCGACATTCGTGCCATATAGCCGCGGTTCCACTCCTGCGAATCGAAGAAGACATTGTTCGGCAGCAGTCGAACCTGACTCATCGGGAAAGGATGCACCCTCGGCGCAATATCTCTACCAGTGAACTCCAGCGGTCCGTCGAACGTCGGCGTGTCCGGCACAAGTGGTCGCTGGAAAGATCCCGGAGCCAGACGTGTCGAGCTGGCATTGGGCTGCTGAACATCTTGGGCGACAAACGGCACAGACGCCGCCCCGACCGCAACGAGGACCCCAAAACGGCGTCTAGTTAAAGCATTTGCCCTTTCTTGACCCCTCATTTGTTCCCCCTCAATCCGAAATCCAGGTCGCGAGACGTTGTCACAGGCTTTAGTGCAATCGCTGTTAATGTGCATCCCAAATCAATTTCCGGTATCTGTCACAAAGCAGCGCAGCTCCCAGAACGATATATAGCAACTTTCGTGCGAAACTTGCGCATGGAACTCCACCGGGCTCTCCCGTAAGCTGACCGGGCGTCCCTCTGATCGAAGTTTTGGGAATTTCATGGATATCCGCCAGAGACTATACATGCGTCGAATGCTCGCAGTTGGTGGTGCATCGCTAGGATTGCATATTTTGCTCTTCTTCCTCTTTGATGGATACCGCGAGCTGGCGTTCCGCGTCGGCTTGCTATTTCCCCACCATCATGACGTTGCCGACATTCTAGCCGTAGGCGGCACAGGCTTCGCAGTCTTAGCCACTGCCGTAGTCCTCATCGGCATCCTTTTCGAACGTCTCTCGAGAAGTCTATGGCACGGAACTCGATCGGGCGCAGAATGAAACGAGCATCTCGTCAAGCAATTTGCTAATCATATATTCGATGATTCATTCGCAGCCCGGTTGGCTCTATGAAAGGAAATGCAGTTCTCCATCCCTGGGGCTCGGAGTATCAAACCCAGTTTCGCAGACATTTACGTTTAGTATCCTGAAAGACTTCAATGCTGCGGTATCGAACGGCTCGGGAGGCAAGTCATGCCAGAGAAGTGAATCCCTACGCGGAGTGGTCGCTGAGAGCTATCGCGTGAGACTCTCTATCTTGAACCAGGCATTCGCATTTCCGATCCACAAGCATGTCCAAATCGTTCCGAAGTGGGCGATTCGGGCAATTCGTGAAAATAATTTGAAGGAAGACAGCAAGTTTGTGCGAGCCTGAAATCTATTGCGCTTTTGAATACACGGGTGTTGACGCTTTCAGCAAGAGAGACTGCCAAATGGATTTAATTTTCGTTCTAAAGGAACCTTATGGCCGGTAGCCGTCGTTCGAGGCGAATTTTCCTGGCACCCGCACCTCGCGTTGTAGCCGATATCTTTGATCAACGCGACTTAGCTCGTCTACAGGCCCTCGCCGAAGTGACGGTGCACGAATCGGGTCCGGTGGATGACGAACTATTCAATCGAGTTGCCGGAGATACCGAAGTCATCATTGGTCAAATCGATCTGCCGGAATCCAGACTGAAGAAAGCACATGTTCTCAAGGCAGTCTTCAACGTCGAAGGAAATTTTCTACCCAACATCGACTATTCATATTGCTTTCGCCACGGCATTCGAGTACTGAACATCAGCCCCGTGTTCGCAGAGCCGGTTGCCGAAGCGGCCCTGGGAATGGCAATTGATCTGGCGCGGGGCATAACCCGCTCCGATCGGCGATTTCGGGAGGGCACCGAAACCTACGGATTGACAGCGAATGAAGATGCGTATTCTTTGTTCCGGCAAGATGTCGGCTTTGTTGGAATGGGCGATCTGGGAAAAGCGATTATCCCATTACTGTCGCCGTTTCGCTGTTCGATGCGGGCTTACGATCCCTGGCTTCCGGGGGATTATCTAAGAACGCTCGGCTGCGAAGCATCGTCCTTGGAAGAGATATTCAGAACTTCGCGAATTGTTTTCATTGTCGCGGGCGCGACGTCACAGAATCAGGGATTTCTAGGAAGTGAAAAGTTCGCTCTAATGCAGCCGGGTTCCAGTTTGGTTCTTGTAAGCCGAGCTACAGTAGTTGACTTCGATGCTATGCTCGACTTCGCGGATAGGGGGCATATTCGCGTAGCCACGGATGTATTCCCAGTTGAACCTCTGCCGACCAACCACCGTGCCCGCCGAACGGGAAACACGATTTTGTGCGCTCATCAGGCCGGCGCGCTGGAGGCCACAATCAAGCGAATTGGAAAAATAGTGATAGACGACGTTGAACTGGTCGCTCAGGGTCTGCCGACAGTACTTTGTAAATGTGCCCAGCCCGAGACCGTGGGGCTCTTCCGTAGCAAGCCAGTCTCACAAACCTAATGTCTGACGGTTTTCGGAATCGCCCACGTCACTCCGACCAAAGCGGAGGGCTAAAGGGAAGGGTCGACGGACATTTGGCAGATTCCCAGCCGCCGGCTCTCCGGCGACGCCGTCATCCGCGCGGCTTAATAAGGAGAGGCGGATAAGAGAAAGTGAACACGAATAGCAATGCGGTTGGACCTTCCGAATGTGGTGCCTGAACTTCATCGTCCAGAATGAACGGAAGTACCTCAGCGTTGCCAAATACGTTGCCACTTAAGCGCCGAACGCCAACATAGGGTCCCTATTCACATGACCTGTTGCCGACTGTAAGTGATTGAATCCGGGTGGCGGCCCGTCGGAAACCACATCTCATAATCCGTAGGTCGTAGGTTCGAGTCCTACCGCCGCCACCAGATTCAAACAACAGTAAACAGAGCGTTTACTGAACCTCCCAATCTGTAACAGACAAATCAGTGGAAACCATTCTTCCTGCGCGAGCGCCCGGGAAGAAGTGACAAAGTACTCTTAATTGTTTCAACGGCCCGCAGTCACGAACATGACGGCAAACGCGTGGAGGACGATGCGATCTGCGTTCAGGTTTGCACGTGTTTGTATACCGTTCGATGTCATATCCACATGCCACTACTGTTGGACCGTATTACCCGCCAGTTTTACGTCCACATCATGGGTTGTCAGCTTTAACAGAATTTAGGCGTCGACAAACATATCACTGTTGACCGCCATAAGCACCCACGCCCAGTCATATCAGGGATACGCTGAGCTACCTTTCCTAGTTGTTAGGATCTCTGTGTCTGAAACGAATTGCATAGTGAGGCGAGGCAGATCGCTCTATGCCACGGCTGAAAAATATAGAGATATTTTCCGGACGAACGTTCCTAGCTCGAAACGCGGCGGACGGAGCGCGACCGCCGATCGTCAACTGGCGGTGGTTAGTTGTGCTTTCTGCTCGGCTGCAGCGCGCAGATTCGAGAGATATTCGAATGCCATTCGAGTCTGCTTATGGACGTACTCGATGCCGACAGGTTTTTCCTTCTCAAGTCCGGGATGGCAGAACTCCCAGTTCATGTAGCCCGCGTAGCCAGATGCGACTAGTGAATCAACGTACGCGGGATATGCCACCTGCAGTCCCCAGAAGTGATCGTCGAAATAGCCGCCACCTACCAACTCAACTTGACCGTCCGGGCGTCTCGCGAATTCTCCATTCATATGCGAATGGACTTGCATTGCTCCGCTGGCCGACGCCATCTCGCGGGCATGCTCGGGAGAATCCGCTTCGGGTTCGATGTTGATATCCATGCACGCCTTGAACATTGGCGAGCCGACCTCTTTAATCAGTGACAATACGTCTTGATAGCGGTTGACGACGTCCGGGCCATGATTTTGCATCGCGAGCACGATGCCGTAATCTTCGGCCACCTTGCAAAGTTCCCGCATAGACTCGACGACGAATCCACGACGGTCGCCCTTCCAAAACCCGTACTGGTTGTAACCATAAGTATCGTCATAGGTGGCAAGGCCGTCATGGAGTGTGATACCGCGCCATGCGGCGAAAATCTTGCACATGGGAGAGCCCACATCGTGCGCCAGCTTGATGCACTCCCGCACGTATCCGATCATGGCTTCCCGCTGAACGGGCACGGGGCTTGAGAGGTCACAATTCGGCGAGATCGCGCACAGCTCGAGTCCCAATTCGCCCGCGAGATCACGCAACCGCTTTCGATCGTCGTCGGAGAGATCCATGGGAGCAGCGTGAGGCCGCTCCGCGTCCAACTCCAGCCCTTCCCAGCCTTGCTGCTTCGCCAGGCGCACAAGGCTGAAAATATCCACCGCTTCGCCTCGGTACCAAACTCCCCTGTAGGTGACGCTGTACAAGCCGATTTTCATGGTGTCTCCTGATGCCGCGTCCGACTCACGGGCATGGCTGCCGCGGACCCGCAAGTATAACTTGAATTGAGCGATTGTCCTTGGAATGAGGCCTTGGCAAACGCCATTGCCAATCCTAATTAGGTACGCAGCCTTGCTGATGATGAAGAGGGCAACCGTCCGATGACGATTGCCAAGACGCTCACCACAATAAATGTGAACAGGGGCGCCGAGCGCATCGATCGGCTGCAAGGTTGACCTGACGGCTTGCAGCCTCATGGTGCGTGCGAAACAAGTGCTACAATTTGCACCAGCCGTGAGGATTCATCAAGAAG
This sequence comes from uncultured Acidobacteriota bacterium, assembly GCA_963820895.1. Lineage (GTDB taxonomy): Bacteria > Acidobacteriota > Terriglobia > Terriglobales > Acidobacteriaceae > Sulfotelmatobacter. Next base: position 997,176 of record CAWGBW010000002.1, on the reverse strand, counting down.
TTTGAGGTTCGCGGAACGATCCTGTCGGCCGATACGGCTCTTTTTTTGATGTATGAAACCGACTCCCTGTCGGACTAGAAGCTTGGGTAAACCAAACGAGTTTTGGCGCAGTTGCGCTCCGTGATGTCCCAATCCAATCGAATCGGTAATTACCAAATACTGGAGGCGCTGCATACGACCGGCAAAGTGCGGTCGTATCGGGCCGTTGATCCGTCGGGACGCAAGGCAGTTTTGCAGGCTGTCATCAAGGATTCCAGAGACAAAGACACTGCAAAACTGATCGCCGGCCTCAAGCGTCAGGCAGATGTGTCGAGCAAGCTGAAGCATCCCGGAATCGTCGAGGTGTTTGGATACGGCGAGGACTCAGGCACGGCTTTCGTAGCGTGTGAAGTCGTGGAGGGATGCAACCTCCAGCCGAGACTGCGCGTTCCGATCCTTGATGCAGGCAGCCTGATCACACAGCTCCTGAAAGCGCTCGAGTACGCGCACAATCAGGGCGTTCTGCACCTGAACATCAAGCCTTCCAACCTGATCCTGACAAGCAAAGGACAGCTTAAGGCGTCGAACTTCGGCGGATCGCCGGGCGGAGACGCAGATTCTGGCTACCGGTCGCCGGAGCAGGTCAGCGGGGAGGAAGTCGATCAACGTTCCGACGTATTTTCCGCTGCGACATTTTTTTATGAATTGCTCACCAGTACCCAGGCTTTTCCCGGCCCGCCCGAAGCTCTAGCAGAACAGATCCGGCAAGGCATACAGATCCCTGCTTCGCAGGCAAAGCCCAGCGTTCCAGCCATTTTCGATCAAGTTTGCGCACGAGGGCTGGCTAAGAATAAGAACGAGCGTCCATCGAGCGCGCAAAAATTTTGCGAAGAAATCTCTTCAGCATACCTGGATGCGCTGGGCGAATCGCCGAGAAATCTAGTTTCGAATGAGACAGCGGTCTCTGCATTTTTGTCCTCGATGAGGATAGGAACCAGGAAATCTCGCACGAAGGAGGCTTCGCTAAAATCGCAGCCGGCGGCACCCCCGAAACCTGCACAATCGTCGGCTCTCCCGGTGGAGGTTGTGCGACGCGTGGAGAAAGAGTTGGCACCGTTCCTTGGACCGCTGGCTCGCATCGTCGTGAAAGAAGCATCGTTGAAGGCAACCGATCTCGAGATGCTTTACGAACTCGCCGCAGAGAGCCTTGGAAATGATGACGATCGAAACGGATTTCTTGCGAAGAGTCCCGGCGGGAAGAAGATCGAGGCGACCGGACGGTCCATGAAAGACAGCGATCAAATTGAGACCGCCACTTTACCAGACCTGACTTCGGACGACCTACGTCCAGCGATTTCAAGTGCGAAGTCCGGACCGATGCATGTCGAGGCTCCTCGAGCAATCACGCCGCTACCGCCGCCACCTTTGAAGTCTCCTCCTCGAAACACTGTTCCTCCTTCGAGCGAGACGCCGCAAATGAACGTGGTTAAACCCCGCGCATTTGAGGACGGTCAGTCCAACATCCCAGATCCTTCCCTCCCGCCCAAAGCAGGCTCTGAGACCAGCGTGGTCGAGCGACTGGAGAACCTGCTTGGTAAACAGCCGGAGAGCCTTGCGGGTTATCTGTCGGAGAATCCGCCATCCGTTGACCGTGTGATTTACGCCTTTTCGGCATCCGTCGAGGCGCTGATCCGGCTGTATGAGGCGAATGGGAAGACCGATGGCCTGGTACCCCAGAACATCCTTTTTGACCGCTTGGGTAAGGCGTCGATTCGGGTCCCCTCTACGACTTCGATCCGAGGAACGATTGTGGGAGCGGTGGGCAGTCCTCGATATGCAGCTCCCGAGATTCTTGCGGAAAAGTCCGTTACGACGAACGTGTCGGCGAAAACTGCGGACATTTACGGGCTCGGATTCATGTTCTACGAGATTCTGCTGGGCCGCAGCCGTTTTGCGATGGCCTTCGCGAACAAGAGCGATTTGGATTGGCTGCGTTGGCACGCTGACACCGCCAAAGCCGCTCCGACGCTGAAGTCGCAGCTGGCAGATGCTCCGACAGCCCTTTCGGACTTGCTGGAATCAATGATGGAAAAAGATTTGGCAAAGAGGGAAATGGACCCCGCAACTGTGCTTTCAAGGTTGAAAGCGGTCGCGCAGCAAGCGAGTCGAACCGTAGTGACGCCCTTGCCGCTTGGTCCGCGCGAAGAGCAGCCAAGTGAAGATCCGGCAACCGACGTAGCCGAAAGAAACAGAAACAAGAACGGGCTAGTCATTGTTGCCATCGTCCTCCTGCTGGCGGCACTGGCTGTGATGGCATGGCGAACCTTGGTACAGCACAAAAAGCTTATCCCGCTGCGTAACGAATCGGCAAAAACAATCACTATTAAGCCTAAGGCAAGCTCTGTCCCAGCGACCGGATCCCCCTCCTATCGTCGATAGTGTCGACGGGCGCCTCTTTGTAAAAAGATTGACTACTGTTTGCTAGGAAAGCAAGATTTGTAGGAAAATGTCGCCTCGGGGATGTGGGGAGCCGATTTCCCGCCTGCTATCGCAACGGGTCGGGTACACGTGTCAGCAGGGGCCTCTCTCTAAAAGACCTACGAATTATCAGGAATTCTCAGGAGCACCGTGCGCCCCCGCACCCTGTTTGTCTTGAGGAATGAATATTCTCCATGCCTCTCAAGAAACCGATCAAGATCGGTAAGTACGAAGTCGTCGGCCTTCTTGGGAAGGGTGGCATGGGGGTTGTGTACAAGGCCAACGACCCCCTTCTAGGACGATCGGTCGCCATCAAGATGATGACGACTCTGGATTACGTCGACAACCCAGATTTGCTGCAGCGTTTCTACCGCGAAGCCCAATCGACGGGCAATCTGCACCATCGAAATATCGTTACTGTCTACGAGCTGGGTGACCACGAAGGTAGTCCCTACCTGGTGATGGAGTACCTGGAAGGCGAGACGCTGGATGCAGTGATCCAGTCCAACCGGTCTCTGCCGCTGCTTGACCAGATCAATTTCATCCTCGAAGTTTGCGACGGCCTGACCTACGCGCACCAGCGCGGGGTTGTCCATCGTGATATCAAGCCGGGAAACATCATGGTTCTGAAGGACAGCGGCGTGAAAATCGTCGACTTCGGAATCGCTCATATTGGCAATCGGACTGTAACGCGTACAGGGCAGTTGTTGGGAAGCCTGCCGTACATGTCGCCCGAGCAAATCAGCGGCAAACAGGTGGATGCGCGGACCGACATCTTCTCTCTCGGCGTCGTGTTCCATCAGTTGCTCACCTCGCATCTGCCGTTCGAAGGCGAAACTCCAGCGGCGACTCTGCTCAAGATCATGCACGAGCGGCCGCGTCCGGTGGCGGAATACGATCCTTCATTCCCTTCGGAGATCGACGAAATCATTTTGCGCGCTTTGGCGAAAGATCGCGAAGAGCGCTATCCCTCGGCGCAGGACCTTGCATTCGACCTTGTCCAAATTCGATCTCGCCTGCAGGACGAAGTTGTCGAAGAGAGGCTGAACGAAGCTGAACTGCTGCTTTCCCGCGAAGAGCTCGTAAAGGCTCGAGACAAGCTCTCTGAAGTGCTGAAAATTGATCGCCACAATACGCGGGCTGTGGAGCTTTCACGCGCTACGCAGCAGCGAATTCAGCAGCAGGAAGTCGGAGCGCAAGTGCGGCAACTGCGCACTCAGGCAGAAGACGCGTACCAGAAAGAGCAGTTTGTCGTGGCACTGGATCTGATCCAGAAGGCGATCTCTCTTCATACAACGGATCCAGACCTCCACCGCCTTCGCTCCAGCGTTCAAGATGCGAAGACCAAATCCGAAAGGCTCCAACAGTCGGTAAGTCGCGCTGAGGCTGCCTTCGAGCACGGGGATCTGGACTCCGCCATGCACGCCGTCGAAGAAGCGTTGTCTGTGGCCCCAGACGACGTTCACGCCAAGTCTCTGCATCGCATGATCCAGCGTGACTGGGACCAGCGAGCGCAACGCCGGCAAGCCCTCGACTTGATTGAGGAGGCTCGCAAGGAACTCACGTCGCGAAATTTCACGATGGCGATGGAGGTCCTTCGCAAAGCCGAAGCTCTCGATCCGGATACTCCCCAACTCCGTTCCCTGATTGAGACCGTGCAGGCGGCGAGAGAACAGGAAAAGCGGCGAAAAGCTTTAGACGCCATCAAGAAAGACATCGAAGCGAATCTGGACCAGGACGAATTCCATGAAGCGCACTCCCGAGCAGAGTCGGCACTGCAAGACTTTCCGGAAGATCGCGGACTGCAAAAGCTCAAGGATCTGGCTCACAAGCAGCGCGTGTTCGCGGAGCGCAAGCACTTCATCGAAGAGCAAATCTCACAAGCACGCAAATTGCTTGAGGCTGGCCGGACCGGCGAAGTACTCGAAGTGCTGAAGTCAGCTCGCGACAAGGTTGGAAGCGATACGCAGCTCGACTCTCTGATGAGCGTTGTTCGCGAGACGCTGGAGCGGCAGAAAGTGGAGGCAAGAAAGCTGGAGTTTCTGCGTCGCGCCAAAGACGAACTGCGCCTCCAGCAATACGCCGCGGCGATCCAGACGCTTCAGACCGCGCAATCAGAGCTCGGCAGCAATCCCGAATTTGATGACCTGCTCCAGTTCACAATTGAACAGCAGATCGCGGACAAGCGAAGAAGGATCGCCGACGAAGCGTCCGAAAAAGCACAGGCTTTTGTTCAGGAGGGCGACTACGAAAAGGCGGTAGAAGTGTTGGAAGCGGCTCTGCGTGAGGCGCCGGACGAGGAATTGCGGCTCATCCTCGTACAGGCTCATCAGGCCGCCGCCGACAACCGCAAGCTTTTGGAAGATGTACTGGCTAACAGCGAGAGCATGATCCAGGGCCAGCGGCCAGCAGAAGCGCTTCGCTACCTGGAGTCGCAACCCCGATCATTTTCGCGGGACCGACGCTTTCTCGCATTGCGGAGCAAGGCCCAGCAGCAGGGGGAACGGCTTCAACAGATCGAGCAAGTCCTCGAAAAAGCACGAGTTGAGATCGCCCAAGGGGAATTTGATTCTGCGCGATCGGTACTCGACGAGTTTGTGCGCCTCCACGGTGGCACGCCGGAGATTACGAAGTGCCTCGGCGAGATCGAGCAAAAGCAAGCGCAGGCGGTTGCCGAGTCTCTCGAACGGGCTCTTACTGAGGGCCGTGCGCTGATGAGCGAAGGCCGGCCTGACCAGGCGATCGAACGCCTCTCGCTGGTGAATACGATTGTGGGGAAGGTACCTCGGAAGCTAAGCGATTCCTTCCAGGCGTTACAGCAGGAAGCCGCAAATGCACAAGCTCGCAAGTACCGGTCTGAAATCGAACGGCTGATGGGCGAAGGAGCGCACTCCGAGGCCGCTCCGATTCTGCGACGTGCTCTGACAGAATTTCCGCAGAGCCGCGATCTTCAACAGGCTTCGAAAGCCCTCGAACAGGCGGTGCAACGCAGGGCCGATGCTGAAAAACTGCTCGACAGCGCGAGGAGCTTCTTTGGCAAAGGAAGCTGGCGCGAGGGAGCGGATGTTTGCCTCCGTATTGGACCTCTTGCTACGCGTGATCCAATTATCCGGAACAAGGTTCTGGGATCGGTAGAATCCGCGGCCTCAACCGCGGCGAATCAGGATTGGCGGCATGCAGAATATCTGTTGCAAACGCTATCGCAGCTGAATCCGAATGTCGTCGTCCCCGATGCGATTCAGGAAAAAATTGTCAGAGCGAAGCGGGAAGAATCGATTCGTGAGTTCATCGACGAGGCAAAGCTGAGACAGGCGCAAGCAGGCATTGAAAACGCGCTAGGAGTGGTTTCGAGCGGGCTGGAGCAATTCCCCACTGAACGCCGTTTGCTGGAGTTGCACGACACGCTTCGCCGGGCGCTTAGCGAAAAAGAGGATCTTGCGCGACGAGAGCGTGAGCGCAACGAAAAAGAAAAATACATAGCGGAGGTCGAGGGGCGTGTACGTCGCGAGCCCAGTGCAGAAGGGCGCGTGCGGATTCTGGAAGAAGCGCTGCGCACCTATCCGGCCCTCGCAAGCCTGCAAGAGAGTCTCGCCAAAGCCCGCGAAGTGGCACGGAAGGTTTCGTCGCTTGCCGCCGAAGCGCAGAGTCATGAAGCTTCACGTAACTATGACCCGGCGATTCGATCGTGGGCAGCAATCGCGGATCTCGGGATTACGCATCCTGATGTCGAAAACTCGATCGCTCGCTTGCGCAAACTGCAAGACCAGGCGCGGGCAACGAAGAAAGCTGACTGGATTCGCTCCATTCGCGAATCGCTCGGCACATTCGATCTGAACGGTGCCAATTCCCTTCTGGCGGACGCACTGCGTGAATTTTCGGGCGATACCCAACTGACAGAGTTGGCGCTGACGCGCGACACACTCATCAAGCAGCGGCAAGAGGGGCTTTCCCTGGTCGGCAAGGCCCAGGGCGAGTTTAAGGCGCAACGGTGGCAGAAAGGCTCTGAACTGATCGGCCGCTCCGTGCAGGCGGCGAACGGGGACCCAGCAATATCTGGAGCTGCACTCGATGCAGCGTTGCAAGGCTGCCAGCAGGCGATGCCCGTTGACCTTCAAGAGTCGCAGATGCTCCTCGAACAGGCTGCGAAGATGCAGCCGGATTCGTCCGAGGTTGCTAGATTCCGGCAGGCGTTGGAGCGGCAGTCTCGCGAGCAGATCATAAGGCGTCGACTGGAAGAAGTTCGGGCGGTTGTACAAAGCGGAGATCGAACGCGCGCGCTCAGCGAAATCAATTCTGCCTGTTCGTCATTCCCTGACGAGCCCAGATTCCCCGCGCTCAAGCAGGACATTGAACGCAGCATTGAAGCTGACCGGAAGACTCAGGAAGAGCGCAGCCGTAGAACTGGAATTCTGGAAGCTATTCAGAACTTGCAGGCACAAGGAAATCTTTCGGCTGCGTTTCAGAAAGTGAATGAGGGCCTGCAGGCGTTTCCTCGCGATGCGCAGTTTCTCGAAATCAAGCGTTCCCTCGAAAAGTCCATTCGCGAACTCGAAAAGCAGAGACACCGCGAAGAAAAGCAGCGAGCAACTCAGGTTGAGCAAGACCGGAAGGCTCAGAGACAACAAAAGCAAAGACGTGAGGTCGAAGACAAGAAGCGCCGGATCGCGGAGTCTGTGCCTACTGCGATTTCAGCGGCGAAGCCCGCGGCTTCGTCGAAGCAACATCTCATTCTTTACGCGGCAGGCGGAGTCGTATTGGCGGCTGTGCTCGGGGGAGTAGCGTGGAAAGTTTCGCATCGCAGTCCAGCGCCCGCTTCAGCGACCCCTGTAGCCGTAGCGATACAAATTGAGACGACGCCGGAAGGGGCGACGGTCCGCAGCGTCGAGTCCGGCGAATCCTGCGTTACTCCGGGCTGCACCCTCAAACTCATGCCCGGAAATCACGATTTGCAGATCGATCACGCCGGTTACCAGTCGTTGACCAAATCCATCTCAGTGGATGCTAACGGATCAAACCAGACCGCGATCAGCCTGGTGCCGTTGCCGCGCAAGAGTGAAGGTGCAAGCGCCGCCCCCTCGAAGCCGGAAACTTCCCGGTTGGAAGTTAAAAACATTCCACCAGGTGCCGAGGTGGTCGTAGATCAAAAGCGAGTTGGCAGGGCGAACCACCAGGGAACGTTCTCGGGGGACATTGTTCCTGGAAACCATCAGATTCAGCTTTTGTCACGGAACCGAGAGCAGAGCGCGGTGCAGAGGGAATTTTCAAGCGGCAACACGGTTGCATTAACCGCCAGCGATTTTGCGCTGAGTAAGCCGCCCGCAGTCGCGGCCAGCCCTAGTGTCGAACAGAGTGAATGGCAGCGGATCAAGGATTCGCAGGATATTCAAGCCGTCGACAGTTTTGTTAAGCGGCACCCAGGGGGCGCATTCACCAACCAGGCACAGGCCAAACTGGAAGACCTGCATTGGGCCAAAGCGACGGGCAGCGGCACAGCGTCCGGATACAGCCAGTATCTCGAACAGTTTCCGAATGGCAAATATGCTCAGCAGGCGCACAACAATATCGCAGACGCCGAGTGGCGCGGTCTTGAGAACTCAACTGACGCGAATGGGTTACAGAATTTCTTGCGGAAGTACCCGTCGGGCAGCTATCACGACAAGGCCCTAGCCAGGTTGGATGACCTGAATTGGCAGCACACAGACCAAGACAACTTATCCAGTCTGAAAAGCTACGTCGGAAATTATCCCGAGGGGCGTCATGCAGCGGAAGCCAAAAAGAAGGCGGACGATCTGAGCCGTGTGGCCGCACCCCGCGTGAGTGAGTCGCGGCCCGTGGACACTCGACCGGCTGACTCTCGATCCGCTCAGCCGTCCGCCGTGGATGACAATAAGGCGATTCTGGAAGTCTTAAGCCAGTATCAACACGCCTATGAATCGAAGGATGTGCAAGAGCTTCAGAAGATATGGCCCGGCATGACCGGCGTGCAGATCAAGGGTGTCGGAGACTTCTTTCGGCAGGCTTCGGACCTTAGCTTGCAGTACCAGGTCTCGCAGACCGAGATCAACGGGGACAATGCCATTGTGCGGTTCACGCAGACGCTGAAATATGCGGCTGGCGGAAAATCAGGAAAAAATTCGGCGAAGATCGCAATGCAGTTGAACAGGACTCAAAGCGGGGTTTGGCGAATTAACTCGATTCGCTAGGAAAATTTCTAGGAGGCTTTATGCAGCGCGTCGCTCGTTTGTTCAGTGTCTTTTTCATGATAGTTGGTGCCACCTTGTGCGTGGCGCAAGGTCCGTGCCCCACGCAGTCCTCAACCCAATCCACTACCATTCCGACGCGCTCTGGCAAGCTGATTTGTCTCGTTCCCCAAGTCTATGGTCCGGGCGGATTGGTCGGCGTGGATCACGGTGGGCCGCTTCTTTCAACTGCGCTTTTCAGTCATGCAGCTCACTTCACAAATTCGGCGCTTCAAAGTCTCGTCCCATTGAACGCTGAGATCGGCACCCAGATCAGCCAATTGCCAATTACCTCGCCTGTGTCAGGATTCGTTTTCTCATTCAATCCGTCCCTGGGTGTGGTCTCAAGGCAGACCGAGGGTTTCGGTCCAGTGCTCACCGAGCGCCCTGAAACGATCGGCAAGCACAAGATCTTCGTCGGATTTGCCTATCAGTACTTCAATTTCGATAAGGCGGATGGGGTGAATCTTAAGAATTTCGGCGCCGTCTTCCAACACGAAGAGGAGCCGGAACTCTGCACTCCCGGATCGCCGATCACTTGCGTAAATGGTGAGCCGACATTTCAAAAAGATGTTATTTCAATGCAGAACCGGCTCGATCTGAAAGTGCATCAGTTCGTCGGCGTCGCGACCGTCGGAGTGACGGACCGGTTCGACCTTTCGGTCGCCATCCCAATTCTTCAGGTTCGCAGTAGCTTCAATTCCAGCGGAACGATTGACAGCTTCGAAACCAGCGCCGATTTTCCTCCCTGCTGCCTGCATAAGTTTGATCCTTCCAGTTCGCAGATTCCGAACCATGAGACTTTTTTCGCGAGTAATAGCGCCAATTTCTTCGATGGGAAGTCTGCCAGTGGTATTGGCGACATCGTCATTCGTGGAAAATACGAGATCCTAAAGGGCGAAAAGGCTGGACTGGCGGTAGGAGCAGACATACACCTTCCTACCGGAGATGAACAGAACTTCCTGGGGTCCGGGACTTGGGGCGTACGGCCGTTTGTCACCGTTTCTTATTCCGGCCGAATTTCTCCACACGGCACATTTGGATACCAGCGCAATGGCAGCTCCGTCCTTTCGGGTGACATTACGAACGACACGAAGTCACACCTGCCCGACGCGCTCACCTACAGCGCCGGAGTGGATGTCGGTGTGAATCATCGCCTGAGCGTTACGGGCGACTACATCGGTCAGTCGCTGATCAATTCGAAGCGAATGTCGAACGTTACCTTTGTGGATGTTGCCGGCAATCCTCACGCCGATCTGACATCTACTACTTCGACAATTAATCAGGCCTACATCTCCGTAGGTGGAAAATTGAACCCGGTGGGCAAACTGCTCGTCGTTGCAAACGTGCTCTTCCAGGTGAACGAGGCAGGGTTGCACTCAAAGCCTGTCCCACTGATCGGTCTGTCATACACATTCTAGCTATCGGGGACTTGTGAGAGAGACACACACAAGCTGGAACGCCAGGCGCAACATAGGCGATATCGAACGGCACAACATCGTTCAATCGGAAATCGAGGGCGGAGTGTTTCTGCACAACCTGCCGCAACACACCGTCCTCGAAATCGAGACCTCGAATCGCTGCTATACCGCGGAAGTTTTGGGCCAGGGAGAGGTACTGATCTCGGGTCATCCGCGGTACTGTCCTGAGCCGGTGCTGGTGGCTGTTGCCGGTTCGAGTTGGGGCGGATCTTTGCTCAAAGTGGACTTCGTGGGGCGAGGCATGCACCTGGAGTTTCATCACCCCGACTACGATGCCCCGATCGTGACCTCACGAATTCGAGATATCCGGGAGTGCCCCCACCAATCTGGCTCGCACGCGTAAGGTCCTGCTGATCCCACATTTCGGCGAGTTCAGGATTCACACATGGCAGTCTTGTTCCGTTAGCGATGCCATCCATCCAGGGCTAGATACCCTCACGCGGTGCTACAATTTACCGCTCAATCTGCGAGCTCCGATCAGCCGGAATCGGTGATCGGATGACGATGACAGTCTCTCGTCGTAGTACCGGAAAGCTATCCTATGCGCGGTGCGACGTCGCATCCAGAGCGGCTCGGACGTTTTGAGATCGTCGGAACTCTTGCGAAGGGACGCACTGGTGAAGTCTATAAAGGGGTTGATCCGGTTCACCGCCGAACGGTCTCTCTCAAGACCGTGCCCACGCAGCGCCTCGAAAAGTACGGGCCGGACGCGGTAAAGCTCTTCGAAAGCGAAGCCCGAGCCGCCGTCAAACTACAGCATCCCGCCATCGTGCCTGTCTATGAGTACGGCGAAGACCAGGGACTGGCCTTTATCGCCACCGAGTACATCGAAGGTGGGGGTCTCAAAGAGCAGGCAAGAATATCTGTCTCGGATGCGGCGAGCCTCATCACACAGCTCCTTACGGCCCTTGATTACGCACATGAGCATGGCGTCGTGCATCTCGAAATTCAGCCCTCGAACCTGTTGTTGACTGACGGGGGCGTTCTCCGAATCACGGATTTTGGCGTCGCCAAGTTGGAGCCTGCGAATGCCTGCTACATGTCGCCGGAACAATTCATGGGCAGGCCTGCGGATCGGCGCTCAGATGTTTTCTCGGCCGGAATTATCCTTTACGAATTGTTGACCGGAGTGGCTCCATTCGCTGGCCCACCTGCGACACTAGTGGCTCGTGTTTGCGACCACCGGCAGAGCGAAACGCCGGTTTCGGTGGTCAACACTCAAGTGCCGTCCTCATTCGATCCAGTTTGTGCCAAGGCGTTGGCAAAAGCCGTATATGACAGGTATGCGACGGCGCGATCTTTTTCCGATGCCGTGGCCAGCGCATTCTGGGCCGGCTTAGGAATCAATATCGCCCCGGTCGTGTCGAGCGAAGGGACCGCCGCTCTCACTGGAACTTCCGCCAAACCTGCGCGCGAACCCTCGCCACCACCAGCAAAAGGCGCTAGTGTGCCAATCATCGACAGTCGGCCCATCGCATCTCCGCCTCTAAAAGTCCAGCCGCCAGCGCAAAAGACTGATGCTCCGAAACTCGCATCCACGCCAAAGTCGGGTCCGCAAGCTGACATCAAAGCGCCAAAAAGCGAATCGAAAGCTGTGGCAAAGGCAATTCCTGGCCCAGCAGCACCCACCCCCCAAGAATCCGCAGGTCCGAGTGCGCGCGCCAACCCCATCGATGAAACGACAAGCCTGGCAGACTTCCTGAAGGAATCTCCTGCGCCGATGCAGACGGTGCTTTCCCCGTTCGCCAGAATCCTGGAAGCGCTTAACGCGATGTACGAAGCCAATCGCAAGAATGCGGTTTTATTTCCGCAGAACATTCGTTTTGATCGGCGAGGGAAGGTCAGTATTCGAGTACAGGAGGCGAGCACTCAATCGAATGCAACGATGTTAGGTGTGCCTCGCTACGCGGCGCCGGAAATGTTCACCGAACAGGCCAAAGGTGACGATAAGACTATTGCGGGTACTCACATGTATTCGCTTGGTTTCATGTTCTACGAGATTTTGCTGGGGAAGAATCTATTCGCAGCCACATTTCCAAATCAACATTCGGACCTTGATTGGCTGCGATGGCATTCAGAGTTGGAAAGCAAGGCGCCACCCGCGAAGACGTTGCTGCCCGAGTGCCCCGCAGCGCTGTCGGACTTAGTTGAAAGCATGATGGAGAAGCGCCCTGACAAACGCGCAACCGATTTGTCCGCATTGCGCACCGACATTCTCTCGGTAGCTCAGCGAGCAAACCGGACCGTGATGATGGTGACTCCAAAGGCAGCCCCTGAAACACCAGCGGCGGGGCCGTCCCCGATAAAGAGCAAGCCTGCTGCCAAGTCCAACCTGCTTCTGCTCTTGATTCTTGCAATCGTCGGAGGGTTCGCTGTCCTGTTCGTGATCTACTTCTCTCACCTTCTGAAGTAGCCGGCCCAACCTTGGCTCCGGCCCGTACGAAATCAAGCGCTGAGTATGTCTACTTCTTCGCCAGCAACTCCTTCGCTTTGCTGAGTTCCGGCCGGGTTGAAGTTGCTCCCGCGCACGACTTCAAAAGCTGAGCGTAGTAGTCGGTCGCTTGATCGTGCTGCCCCGCGGCGTCGGCCGCGCGCGCGGCACCATAAAGGCCGTTGAAGCGGTTTGGATTGAGCTTTAGGTCGGTTTGGTATTCAGCCAAGGCTTGTTGCGGACGATTCACATCCAACAGAAGATCGGCCAGCATTTCGCGCGCGGGAATGCCTTCCGGTTCGTCACCGATTTTGTCATTCTTGTCGGCGACGGCTCGGAGCATATCGACGGCCTTGTCGTTCTCGCCTTCGGCATGGAAGATCCAAGCCTCGGCCTCCTGATAGTCCTTCAGGATTGCTTCGGCGAAAAAAGTTTTCTTATCCGCTATTGCCTTCTGGCGAATGTTCTCGATCTCCCGCAAACTCTTGTGCGCCTCGGCGAGATTCTCGGATCGCGCGGCTCCAATCGCACGCGCCCAGTAAGTGACTTCTTGATCGCCAGGCAGTGCGCCGGGCACCGCCATTAATGCAGCGGCATCGGACCAATGGTGAAGTTCGAGATCGTAGACTGCTGGAAATCCCGAGAGAGCGGCCGTCTGCGGATCATAGTCAGGACCATACATCGACTGCATCTTGGGCATGGTTCTTATTTCATCGATAATCTTTTGAGCGTCGGCTTCCCGCCCGCTTTGCAGATAGGCATACACCAAAAAATTCATTGCGTGAAACTGATGACCCTCGCCACCCATCCCCATGGCTGCGGTCTTGCGCGTCGCATCCACCGAAGCGAGATTGGAAGCGATGTCATCCTGCCAAAGCCCGACCCGAGCAAAGATATGCGACGGCATGTGCAAAGCATGAGGCGCAGCGGGTGCGACCTTGGCGTAGCGGCGCGCCGCTGGTATTCCAAATTGAGCGAGTTGCGGCTTGTCGTAGCTGTGGATCAGGTAGTGCGCGACGCCAGGATGATCCGGCTCGACCGCGAAAAGCTTTTCGAGGATTGCGGCGGCGTCTTTGCGATTCGCGAAAGTCTCGTCATTGTGCGGCTCGGAGGCGAGCAGTGACAGCGCATAGAAGGCCGACGCCTCGTGATCGTCAGGATAGGCCTCATGCACTTTCCTCATCGCATCTGAGTAAGCCTTTGCACGCACAGAGTGATCGACATTTTCCGTGCCGCTGTAGAAGGCTGCGATGGCGTTGATGTAACCCTTTTCCCACGCAGTAACGCTGCCTTCGAGATTTTTGGCCGCAGTCACTTCGTGTTTTCCGTGCGCGATCACCTTTGGAGACGGATTGTCCCAAAGCTGATGCCAGATGCTCATAGCGGATCCCCAGTGGGCCATGGCGCATTTCGGATCCTGCTTCGCGAGGTCGGCGAATTCCTTTTCAGCCTCTTCATACCAGAACGAGTGCAATAGCGCGACACCGCGGGCGAAGGGCTTTTGTGCCGACGCAGCACAAGACACCGGGAAGTGAACGGTGCCGAGTTGGGTTTCAGTCAGATCTTCGTGGTGATGATGGCTCTTCTCGTCGTCGCCCCACGTGCAGGTAACCAAACCAAAGAACAGGAGCAGAAGTGCGAAATGTCTCATAAACCCCCCGACGCATCGCGCGACCGGAATTCTAGCAGCTGACCTACGACGTCGACGCATTCGAAGGCGCCGGTTCAGGCCACATGCCCTATTTTCGGCAATTTAATGAACTCTATCGCGGCAGCGCTCCAAAATGCGACAATAGAAACTCCTTCCCATGGCTACCTTTTTGACCTCTGCCTTCTCTCCGGATACCCTCCGGCAACATGGCCTGACTGCGGATGAGTACGAGAAGATCAAGCAGTTGCTCGGGAATCGGGAGCCCACGCTCACCGAACTCGGGATCTTCAGCGTGATGTGGAGCGAGCATTGCTCCTATAAATCGTCCCGCGTTCACTTGAAGAGGCTGCCTACGCGAAGCAAGCTCGTCCTTCAAGGTCCGGGAGAAAATGCCGGCATCATCGATATCGGCGATGGGTGGGCATGTGCGTTCAAAATTGAGTCGCACAACCATCCCTCGTTCATCGAGCCCTTTCAGGGAGCGACAACTGGTGTCGGCGGTATTTTGCGAGACATCTTCACCATGGGTGCGCGACCAGTTGCGGTCATGGATTCATTGCGATTCGGCCCGATTCGAGCGTTGCAACCGTCGTCCAGTAGCGCTGGCGGTCAATCCACTGTAACTCCGAAGGAACTGCACAAGAATCACTCCGTGATGGATGGGGTGGTCGGCGGGGTAGCTTCTTACGGAAACTGTTTCGGGGTGCCAAATCTTGGCGGTGAGACCAAGTTCGAGCCGTGCTACTCGGGCAATCCGCTGGTGAACGCGTTCGCCCTGGGGCTGGTAAAGAAGAACGAAATCTTTTACGCGCGTGCCGCAGGCGAAGGTAATCCAGTGATCTACGTCGGGGCCAAGACGGGTCGCGACGGAATTCATGGCGCGACGATGGCCAGCGAAGAATTCAGCGAGGCCTCAGAAGCGAAGCGGCCTAACGTCCAGGTGGGCGACCCCTTCCTGGAGAAGCTACTGCTGGAAGCCTGCCTTGAAGCGATGCAGACCGGCGCCATCATCGGCATTCAGGACATGGGTGCAGCAGGACTCACCTGCTCCACGTGTGAGATGGGTGGACGCGGAGGGGTTGGAGTCGAAATTGAGCTGGACCGGGTTCCGCAGCGAGAGTCCGGCATGACTCCGTACGAGATCATGCTGAGTGAGTCTCAGGAGCGGATGTTGCTGGTCGCACAAAAGGGGCGCGAGCATGAAGTCTATCGCGTGTTTGAAAAGTGGGGCTTGGATGCAGTCGAAGTTGGAACGGTGACGGCCGGCAACCAGCTTCGTGTACTGGAACATGGCAAGATTGTGGCCGAAATTCCGAATGCTGCGCTGACCGACGAAGCGCCTGTGTACAAGCGTCCTTTGTCGCGCTGGGAACCTCCTGTATCTCGTGAGAAGCCGGGGCATATCAAGTTTGAAAAAGCAGCGGATTTCAATCGAGCGTTGAAGGATCTGCTGGCGAGTCCCAACATCTGTGGCAAGCGCTGGGTCTGGCAACAGTATGACCACATGGTGCAGACAAACACCGTGGAGGCGCCGGGTGCGGGTGACGCCGGCGTCATTCGGATTAAGGGTTCACAGCGCGGACTTTCGATGGCTCTCGATGGCAATGGTCGGTGGTGCTATCTCGATCCCAAACTGGGCGCGATGCATGCTGTCGCCGAGGCTGCGCGAAAAGTGGCATGCTCAGGCGCAACGCCTGTTGGAGCGACCAACTGCCTGAACTTCGGCAATCCGGAGAAGCCGCACATTATGTGGCAGTTTTCGCAGACGATTGATGGAATCACCAAGGCTTGCGAAGAGCTGGAGATTCCAATCACCGGTGGCAATGTCAGCTTTTACAACGAGACCCTGGGAGAAGGAATCTATCCGACACCAGTGCTAGGTGTAGTTGGGGTTCTGGACGACGTACACAAAGCGTCGAAAATGCCGTTTTCTGCGCCCGGTCGCAGCATTGTGCTTTTGCGCGCAGCGGAAGACGGCGATATCACCGATGCCGAGACTGAGTTCGGTTCAACTGAATATGCGAAGGAAGTTCTCGGGACATTCTGGGGCTACCCTCCGCAACTGGATCTGGAGAAGGAAGCAGCGCTCCAGAAGGCTATCGTCGAACTGATTCAGAACGGCTTGGCGGAGTCCACACACGACTGCGCCGAGGGCGGTATTGCGGTTGCCTTGGCTGAAAAGACGTTTCCGAGCGGCATTGGGGCCAGGGTGAATTTGACGTCCAACGCACTGTTTACGGAATACGTGCTGTTTGGCGAGGATGCCAGCCGAATTCTGATCTCTTGCGACCCATCGAACCTGAAAAGAATCAAAGAAGTAGCGGAAAAACACCACATCTCAGCCGAGTTGATCGGAGAAACGGTGGCTGACACATTTGAAATTTTGATCGATGGAAACGCCTTGTTGTCTAGTACGGTTAGCGAGTTACGTGAAAGCTACGAGTCCGCTCTGGAGTCTGCGCTGAAAACGGATCCAGAACTGGTAACGGCTGGTTGACCTTCGACGTCTAGGAAAAACGGCAAACTTGTCCTGAACAGGCGTCATAACGCACCAAAGGGCTAAGGGCTATTTTTCAAATGCAGATTCCCGACAAATTTCACGACGAGTGCGGCGTGGTGGCAATCTTCGCTCATCCGGAGGCGGAGAAGCTGGCATACCTAGGGCTGCACGCATTGCAGCATCGCGGACAAGAGTCGGCGGGAATCGTCACTTCGGACGGTATGACGTCGCGGGCGCACAAGGCGATGGGCTCGGTCGCCGAGATATTTACCGAAGAGACGCTTGCCAAGATGCGGGGCACAATCGCAATTGGCCACACTCGCTATTCGACGGCCGGAGATTCTGCGTTGCTCAATGCGCAGCCGATCCTTGTGCAATCGAACAAGGGCTCAATCGGCGTGGCTCACAACGGGAATCTGGTGAACGCCACGCAGTTGCGCGCGCGCCTGGAAAGCCAGGGATCGATTTTTCAGACCAACAGCGATACCGAAGTCATCGTTCATCTGATCGCGTTGTCCAAAGAGCACACCCTGCCCGAAGCCATGGCCGACGCACTGCGGCGCGTCGAAGGCGCATTTTCGCTTGTGATGATGAGCAACGACCGCATTTTTGCGGTACGAGATCCGCGGGGCTTTCGTCCTCTGGCAATGGGGCGGATTCCGGCGCTGGAAGGTCAAAAGCACGACACTGTCGTTTTTGCGTCCGAAACCTGCGCTTTCGATCTCATCGGAGCAGACTACGTTCGCGATGTGAAGCCGGGCGAGTTGATCGTTGTGGGCCCCGAAGGTGTGAGTTCCCGTTTCTATTCGACTGCGGCGCCACAGTCGAGCTGCATCTTCGAACACGTTTATTTCTCGCGTCCCGACAGCCTCGTCTTTGGGCGCTCCGTACAGACAAGCCGAGAAGAATTGGGACGACAACTGGCCAGAGAAGCCGGTGTGGATGCCGATCTCGTGGTGCCTGTTCCAGATTCCGGTGTAACCGCGGCGGTGGGCTATTCCGCCGAGAGCGGAATACCCTTTCGCTTTGCGCTGATCCGGAACCACTACGTTGGGCGAACATTTATCGAGCCCAGCCAGAGCGTTCGTGATTTTGGGGTGAAGCTCAAGCTCAATCCCGTGCGTTCGTTACTCCAAGGCAAGCGCGTGGTGCTGATTGACGATTCGATCGTGCGAGGCACTACAAGCCGCAAGATCGTGCGAATGATCCGCAACGCTGGGGCGAGCGAAGTTCACATGCGAATCTCATGCCCCCCTACGATTTCGCCTTGCTACTACGGTGTGGATACGCCCTCGCGAAATCAACTCATCGCTGCCAACAAGTCCGTCAATGAGATACGCGACTACATTGGAGCCGATTCGTTGGCCTATCTCTCGCTCGAAGGATTGAAGAAGGCGTGCGGCGAAGGCGAAAAGATTTCTTATTGTTCCGCATGCTACACCGGGAAGTATCCGACCGACATCGTTGATGTGGAGGAGATCCAGCCCGCTACGTCGCGCCGCTGATTTGCATGCCCTGCAGAAAAATGGGCAGCCTTCCGGCTGCCCTGTTTACTTGTTAGGAAAAACTCAGTTCTGCGAGTGGGCGACCGCGTCTGGATTGCCGCGGTTCGTCTGGTTCTGAAACGCTCCGACAAACCCCGAGGTCTGATTCAGGAAGTCGGTCGTCAACTGATCATAGTCCCCCATATACGCCGGATTGATGAACAAGTCGATGCCATGCGTGGGAGCGAACGCCGCCATGCCAATATCGCTGTCGGAAAAGCTGGCACCTGAATTGCCGGATTCACCGCAATGCCGCCTGATAGCGAAGTTCTCCGTGTCAGCACGCCGGTCATACCAGCAAACACCGACCACGCCCCGTTTATCAACAGCCACTCCAGATTGATAGTGATCGTGCCCGCTTCCTAACGAAGGCTGGCTGTCGCTATTGACCTTCTTCGGCGCTGAGCCCCAAGTCTTTCCGCCATCGAATGAGGCGCGCAGGAAAATGTCGTCAAACGCGTAGAAGCCCTGAGTAGCTAAAGGATCGGCGACCTCCTTGTCGCGGCCATCGGACCAGGTGATGTAGATCGCACCATCCGTCGAAGTCCCGGAATGATCGACCGCCATCGACATGTCCAGGAAATCGCGGAAGTCGCCTTGCAGCGAAAACGAATCTCCGCCGGGTTGAACAGCACGGTCAACGGTGACCGGCGCTGTGAGATTTCCCTGGTTAAAGCTTGCGACCTGAATGCGGCGCGGGCCAAGCGGAAAGTTGCGGCCAAGATTTATCCACGAAATATATAGAGTTCCTTTGGAGTTGACGACAAGTTGCGAGCCCTGCACCGCAGCGGCGCCGCAAGCTTCTGTTACGACGATGGGCTTGCTCCACGTTTCCCCTCCATTAGCGGACAAGACGAACTCGATTGCAGTCCGGATCGGAAAGTTCGTACCGCAGCTGTTCGTCTGGGAAAAATCGAAATCAGTGTAGGAGACAAAAATTCTGTTGCGATGAACCGGATCGATGGTCGACCAGGGTTTGTCGAGCAAGTGGCTGAAGCCGTCTTTCGCAACTGCCGGAACAGGATCACTCCATGACTTGCCGCCATCGGTGGAAGTGTTGATGGAGATGGCAGCGAAGGGATTTCCGCTGGCATCATCGAAGTCAAAAATCTGCGTGTAATAGAAGGTGTTCGCGTCCGAGCAATTCAGCCCCGGATCTCCACCTAGAAAATTGAACGTGGTGGCACCTGGATTGACTGGGCCGGCGTCCGTGAAGGTGGCACCTCCATCCGTCGAATAGGATGAGCCGCTGAAAGACTGCCCGCCAGTTCCCGAAAAGAAAAACGGCGTTTCGAAAACGCTGCCAGAATCGTTAAAGCCAACAACAACATTGTTTCCGCAGCGGGCGGTCGACGTCTCACTCTGCGTAAATCCTGCAAATGCGGAGAATGCGACATCGGTCCCCGGATTTGAAACGCGCGTCACTCCGGCACTGGGCGAGGATGCACCCGCCGCCATGGTGTTTGAAACTTTCGCACGCGCGATGAACGAAGGATCCGCGAGCCGCATTCCATATGCCTGCCAGACATCCGCGATTCTTCCAATGTTTGAATAGCCGTCGAGCATCAGCTGATGCGAAGGAGGCAGTTTGTTGATGCCGGATTTAACTTGCTGAAGGATTTTGTTCGTAGCGGCAACTTGGTCTACCGAGAGTTGCGCTACCGCAAATGAGGAAGCAAATATCGCCGTCGCGAATGCACCGGTTGCGAAGTTGCGAGCTTTGTGTGACTTCATCGAAAGTGGTCTCCTTATCGCTGGCGGACCTTGATCTGGAAATCGGTTGGGATCTACTTGTCTTCTACGTTCAATGGGCGTACTAGAGTGGATAGTATTAAGCGCCTGATTCTGCCTCCTAGTCAAACGAAAACAGGTTGAGAGGGGTTGGATCGTTGTGCGCAATATATTGCACATGCGGGGGAAAGGGGCTCCCGAGATGAACAGCCTTCCGTCTTTTTCGGGTTCACATTGGTTTGCGCGCTCGAATGACTCGCGGGATCGACTGAAGGTCGTTCACGACTTCGACGTCAATCCAGTCCTCGAGCAAAGGCCGGACAAGCTCGACGATCGTGCCGCTGATCTCGATCACTAGACACCCACCGGGCTGCAGCATGGCGAAAGATTGCGGAATCAGGCGCGCGATGATTTCGATCCCCGTTGGGCCGGCGAAAACCGCCGCTCGTGGCTCGAACTTACGCACTTCGAGTTGCACGTGGTCCTCTTCGCTCTCTCCAACATAGGGAGGGTTCGACACGACGATGTCGAAGCCAGCCTCCATGCCGTTCAACAGATCCGCTTGGTGAAAGTGAATTCGGGAGCTCAGTTGAAGTCTGGCGGCATTCACGCGAGCGATTTCAAGTGCCGACGCAGATATATCAGTGGCATGAATCTCCGCCTGCGGGAATTCTTTTGCAAGAGCGAGCGCAACGCAGCCGGATCCGGTTCCGACATCGGCAATACGGAGAACAAGTTTCTCGGACATCTGCTTACCGGTGTGGCGACGATCAATCGTTTCATCACCCATTGATTTCGAGGCCACTAGCTGAAGCACTGTCTCAATCAAATGTTCGGTCTCGGGGCGCGGGATCAGAACCGCTGGTGTGACGATCAGGTCCATCCCCCAAAATTCCTGATGTCCTGTGATGTATTGAGCAGGAACACCGCGGGCACGCTCTTTGAGCGCGGCATCGAACCGCATTTCCTCATTGCTTGTTAGCTCTCGTTCAGGATGGGCGAAGATGTAGGCGCGATCGCAACCCAGCACAAACATGAGCAGTAGTTCGGCGTTCAGACGTGGAGATGGAACCTGGTTCTCACTTAGGGTCGCAATCGCAGAAGCCAGGGCAGACTTGAGTTGCACGGATCTATTTCAACACACCGGCGTGTGCGTTCTATGCAGCTCTAGGATTGCGGCGAATGATCTCGGCATTGAGAACCGTGGCGAACGCCACCCAGGCCGCATACGGCACGAAAGCGGTGGCCGCTGCCGAATCAACCTTTTTCGCCGCAGTGATGTAGGAGAAGATTGTTCCTTCGAGGGCGAGAACGTCAGCACGCGCCAAGGTGGGCCGATGCTGTCCAAAGAATAATTTCGACCATTGCGCGTTCTCGGCTAGCTGGGAAATCCAAAGGCGAAGGGCCGCATTACGTTCGCGGGATGGCGCGGCGCTCCAGATGCGCCATCCGGACCAGGCAATGAGGGCATAGAGTGTGGTCCAAACCACAGGGAAGACCTTGTCAGGCGGCGTGAAACTGGGCTTGTCGAGTGCGTCGTACCAGGAATCGCGGCTACCCTTTCGGCTATAGCGGGAACCGTACCAAGCAACGCCCGCCGTAGCCAGCCCGAACCCGGCGAGAGCCAGAAGAGAGCGGGATTTTCTGCCTTCCATGACCCCGCTTAGGTGACATGTCGACAGGTAAAGGTTGTCGGCACTGCGGAATTAAACGACGGTGGCAGTTTCCTGCCTCAGCTTTTCAGCTTGGTAGTGGGTGATGAGCGCCTCGATCAAGGGCTGAATTTTGCCATCCATCACCGCGTCGAGTTGATGAATCGTGAAGCCAATCCGATGGTCCGTGAGGCGATTCTGGGGAAAATTGTAGGTGCGAATTTTCTCGCTCCGATCTCCCGACTTGACCATCGATCTGCGCTCTTTTGCCAAGGCCTCCTGCTGCTTCTCCATCTCGATTTCGTAGAGCCGGGCACGCAAAACGCGCATTCCCTTTTCACGATTCTTGATCTGCGATTTTTCGTCCTGGCAACTGACCACGGTGTTCGTGGGGATGTGGGTAATACGAACCGCGGAGTACGTTGTATTTACCGATTGCCCGCCGGGACCCGACGAGCAGAACGTATCGATACGCAGGTCCTTGGCTTCAATCTTTATATCGACATCTTCGGCTTCAGGGAGCACGGCAACCGTCACCGCGGAAGTGTGAACGCGGCCTTGCTGCTCGGTAGCGGGAACTCTCTGCACCCGGTGAACGCCGCTTTCGTATTTCATTTGCGAGAAGACGCGATTGCCTTCGATGATTGCTATGACTTCCTTGAGCCCCCCGACCGATGATTCTGAGGTGGAGAGCACTTCGACCTTCCAGCGCTGGATTTCCGCATAACGCGTGTACATACGGAAAATTTCCGCAGCGAAGAGAGTAGCTTCGTCTCCCCCGGTGCCGGCGCGAATCTCAAGAATGACGTTCTTCTCGTCGTTAGGGTCTTTGGGAAGCAACAGGACTTTGAGTTCCTCTTCCACGCCTGTGATGCGCGACTCGAGTTTGCTCAACTCTTCCTGAGCGTAGGAGCGCATTTCAGGATCCTTCTCTTCGACCAGCATCGCTTTGCTGTCAGCGATTCCCTTCGTCAGGTCTTTGTATTCGCGATATCTTTCGACAATGGTCGCGATCTCGGCGTGTGCCTTGGCGGTCTTCTGATATTTCGACGAATCGTTAACGATGTCCGGCGAAGCCAGAACGCTGGTCAACTCTTCGTAGCGAGCCTCGATTTGATCAAGTCTTTCAAACATTTGAATCGCTCCGTAACGATGCGTTACGCTGCATGTCGGTTCGGCCGGGTAGCTTGGATCGGCAGGATGCGCGAGAGGCGCATCTCTGCACGGCATTGTATTGAGATCGGGAGGCGAGGAGAAGTATTCGCGGCGGGGCCGCTAAGCGATCACCAGCTCACCACCGCGCTCTTTCTCGAGCGACATGGCGTGATCAAGCGCCACAATGGCGCACTGAGCCTGTTCATCGGAAGGAGGCTTGGTCGTGATCCGCTGCATCCACAGGCCAGGAGCGGTGATCAGCGCGAAAAGTGATCCACGATGTTTCGCGGCGAAGCGGATGATCTCGTACGAAACGCCTGCGATCACCGGCAATAGAACGATGCGCGACGCGAAGCGTGCCCAGAATGTGGTGTATGGCACCAGCATGTAAAAGCCGATCGAGATCAGCATCACCGTCATGAGAAAGCTTGTTCCGCATCGCGGATGGAAAGTGGAATACTTCTGAACTTCCGCAGCTTCGAGTGGCTTCCCATCCTCGAAGGCGAAGACCGTCTTGTGCTCGGCGCCGTGATACTCATAAACGCGACGGATATCTTTCCAGAGCGATACGCCCCAGATAAAGAGCAGGAACAATGCCAGGCGAATCCCGCCATCAACCAAATTGAAAGCAATGCGCCCACCGAGAGCCGGATCGATTTTCTTCAATTCTGTAGCCGCAAGCAGCGGAATGTACTTGTACATGAATATGAAGAAGGCCAGCGAAATTACGATGTTCACTGCGGCCAACCAACTGCTGATGGTGGCAGCCTTCTCGCTCGACCTGGAGTTCGACGTCGTCTTGCCGATCTCTGTTGATGCAGCATCAACAGCTTTACTATCTTTCGCCGCGTCTGGTTCCTGCATGATCTCTTCGATCGCCACATTGGCCGAGAAGCGCAAAGCGCGATATCCCAGCGTCATGGCATATCCCAATGTCATTACGCCGCGAACGATCGGCCACGCCATCCATTTGTGTTTTTCCGAAGGGCGTTCGAGCGGTTCGGTCATGGTGACAACTTCACCTGAGGGACGGCGACATGCGATCGACCACGCGTGCGGGGATCGCATCATAACGCCTTCCAGAACAGCCTGGCCGCCGACGAGTGTCTCCTCTCCACTCTCCAGAGCAGGCAGAAGTTGAACGGCAACGAAAAACCGAAGATAGTTAAGAAGACGACGCACTGGTAGTTAGATGCTCCTGAGGCGGGCGAGACGCATGTCTAGATTATCACAAGTTCGGGCGTGGGCCAGCCCTCTTTGTGCGGCTAACTCAAAGCATATGAGTGACTTAGCTTGTCCGTTTGTGTGCTCGTTACTTGTTAATGCAGGTTTTCGAAGCAGGCTGTCGTCATGAAAAAGTTCAGTTCATTGTGTGAAGCGATCGCCGGGACGACGAAAAAGCTGGTCAAAATCTCTCTGGTCGCTGACTACATGAAATTGCGAACCGCGGACGAGTCTGCCATTTCGGCGGTATTCCTCTCGGGCCGGCCCTTCCCGGTGTGGGAGGAAGGCACGCTTCAAGTTGGGGGACGATCCTTATGGCGCATCGTGGCTGAACTCGCCGGAAGGCCAGAATCCGACCTCACTGCTGCATACCGAAGACTCGGTGACCTAGGGGCGGTCGCCGGAGAATTGCTTCCGGACCGTCCAGATAGTGGCTTGGAAATTCTTGAAGTCGAGCGCGAATTTCGGCGGGTCGCTGCTGCACGTGCTGCCGCCGAAAAAGTTGCCGTTGTGCGTCATCTGCTCTCTCGTGCAAGTTCACCGGAAGCGAAATATATCGTGAAGATCATGACCGGAAATCTGCGAATCGGACTGAAAGAGAGCCTGGTGGAAGAGGCGGTTGCGAAGGCATACTCCGGAACCGTTGCTGAGGTGCAGCGTTCGAACATGCTGCTGGGAGATATCGGCGAGACGCTTCACTTGGCTGCGATCGGCCGCTTGTCTGAAGCGAAGATGCGCTTGTTTCATCCCTTGGGCTTCATGCTTGCGAGCCCGGTGGAATCGACCGAGGAAGGGTTGAGCTATTTCACCGAAGCCACGGTCGAAGACAAATATGACGGGATTCGGGCTCAGGCTCATGTCTCAGGAAACGAGGTAAAGATTTTTTCAAGAACGCGTGACGAGATCACCGAATCGTTTCCTGAACTACCGCCTGCTTTCGCTGGATTGCCGCAGGACGCCATTTTCGACGGCGAGATCGTAGCCTGGCAATATCCCGAGCGCCGGGAAGATACAGCCGTTATCGTCGACGAAGAAGCGTCTGGCGTAAGCGAGCTAAAAGCTAAGAACTTGGGCTCGGCTCGCCCTTTCAGCGAGCTGCAGCAACGCTTGGGGAGAAAAAAAGTCAGTGAGAAGATGATTCGTGAAAATGCGGTGGCATTTCTTGCTTTCGACATTTTGTATGCGGGAAGAGATTTATTGATTGAGCGTTCGTTGGACGAGCGCGCTCACATTCTTGATTCACTGCTGGCTGCGCCGCGAGATAAGACGGTCGATGTGGCGCCGTTGAATCAAGGCGCCCAAGGCTCGCTTTCGTTCGAACATAACACCGACACCGAACAGGCGGTAATGGCAAGCATCATCAGGGCTCCGGCATTTCGCGCAGAAACCCCGGAAGAGCTGGAAGAGCTTTTTATTGCCGCTCGAGGACGAGGCAATGAAGGGCTCATGATCAAGGATATTTCGTCGCCTTACACACCCGGAAAGCGCGGCAAGTCATGGCTCAAAATGAAGCGCGAACTCGCCACGCTCGATGTGGTCGTGACCGCGGCAGAGTATGGACACGGCAAGCGCATCGGCGTATTGAGCGACTACACCTTCGCAGTCTGGGACGGCGATCGCCTCGTCAACATCGGCAAGGCCTATTCGGGCCTGACCGATCAAGAGATCGCAGAAATGACCAAATGGTTTCTCGAACACACACTCGAAGATGAGGGATTCCGGCGCAAGGTCGAGCCAAAGATTGTGCTGGAAGTCGCATTCAACAACATGATGCGATCCGATCGCCATGAGAGCGGGTATGCTCTTCGTTTCCCAAGAATCATTCGCCTGCGCAGAGATAAGTCGCCAGAGGAGGCAGACAACATCACGACCGTGAAAAAGGTGTTCGACTCCCAGACGGCGGGTCTTGAAAAAGCCTGAGTTGCGTCAGTGGCTGTGGTGTTGGTGCTCGGAAGTATCGGCCACCGGAATGACGCAGCCGTGCGCGACTTCGCAGACCGCATGCTCGAATTGAATAGTGGTGTGATCAATGTGAAAGTCGTGGAACAGGCGTTCCTTGACGTCGCGCAGAATGCGCTCGCTTACGGAAGGAGGAATGTCTGCGATGGACACGTGGCACGACAACGCATGGGTCTCACTGCCTATACTCCACACATGAAGGTCGTGCACATCGTTCACGCCTTCTACACGGCGAATCGCGGACTCGATCTTTTCCAGCTTCATTCCCCGCGGCGTTCCTTCTAGCAGGATATTAAGAGTCTCGCGCACGATACCAAAACCCGACCAGAGAATTAATACGCCAATCCCGATGGACAATGCTGAATCGATCCAGTACTTGCCAGTTACGATGATCGCCCATCCACCCGCGATCACGGCAGCGGTCGACAGCGTGTCGCCGACCTCGTGCAACAACGCGCTCCGCATGTTTACGTCTCCGCCCGAGCGGTACAGAAGCAATGCGATGACCCCGTTCATCAGCACGCCTGCGCCGGCGACCCACATCATGACGCTTGCTTGCACGTGCTCGGGGTGCTGGAGCCGCCGGAATGCTTCATAAAGGATGAAGAACGAAACGACCACCAGTGAACTGGCGTTGACCAAGGCCGCTAAAACCCCAGCGCGGTGATATCCGTAAGTCTTGGTGGAACTCGCGGGACGTGACTGGAAGTAAACAGCGACTAGGGACAAGAGCAATGCGAGAAAGTCGGATAGATTGTGGCCCGCTTCCGACAGCAAAGCCAAAGAGTGCGACCGGATTCCCGCGACCACTAGCAGTGCGATGTAGGCCAAAGTGACGGCCAGCGAGACCGTCAACACCTTGGTGGCACTGCCCGCACGGTGCACATGGACGTGCATCTTCTAAGTGTACGGACCTGCGATGGGAGCTTCAAGCCTCGTAGACCTCTCGGATGTCGGATTGAAGGACCAATCAACGAGACCAGTCTTCGCAACTGAGCATCAATTTACCCATCCCGCCGATGAAGCCCCCCTGCCTACGACCTTTCGCTGGTCTTTTGCACTGCCATGGGTTTCCGGATTGCTGGAGAAACGGCAGGAGTTCTCAAGCATGGATGAAATCGTTAAAGATTTTCTTATCGAGAGTGCTGAAAATCTCGACAGGCTGGACCAGGATTTGGTGAAGCTTGAAGTCGATCCCTCATCGAAGGAACTCCTTGCGAGTATCTTTCGCACCATCCATACGATCAAGGGCAGCTGTGGTTTTCTCGGTTTTGCCCGGCTGGAGAAACTAGCTCACGCGGGCGAGAGCCTGCTGTCGAAACTGCGCGACGGCGAACTGATCCTCACCGCCGAGATTACGAGCGCCTTGTTGTCGATGGTCGACGGCGTCCGCCGCATGCTTGGACAAATCCAGGCCACGGAAAAGGACGGCGATGATGATCATGCGGCACTCATCGGGCACTTGACTCAACTTCAGACTGGCAGCCACGCTCCTGCAAATCAAAATTTGACGTCCTCTCCTGCAAGTGCAAAAAGCGACATACCGGTCCCAGCTCCGACTGCCGAATGCAACGATTCGGCGGAAAAACCAGATCCAGCGAAGATCGGCGGCGTTCTGATCGAACAGGGAAAGATCCGTCCCGAAGATCTCGCCAGCGCTCTCGAAATTCAGGAACTCGGCCGCCGCAAGATCGGAGAAATTCTGATCGCGCAAGGGGCTCTTCGCCCTGAAGACGTCGCGGCAGCCCAGCAGGCGGTGCAGCAGCGCAACCCCGACTCGCCAGTCGAGACGATCCGAGTTGGCGTGAATCTGCTCGACCGGTTGATGAACCTTGTCGGTGAGCTGGTGCTGGCGCGCAATCAACTGCTTCAGTTCTCAAACAGCACGCAGGACACGGCTTTCCAGGCCGTTTCCCAGCGCATGAACCTGATAGCGACCGAACTGCAGGAAGAAGTGATGAAGACGCGCATGCAGCCGATCGGGAATGTATGGAACAAGTTTCCTCGCACGGTTCGTGACCTCGCCCTTACTTGTAGCAAAGAGGTCCGGCTCGAAATGGAGGGCCAAGATACGGAACTCGACCGCACGATTATTGAGGCGATCAAGGATCCCCTGACTCACCTGGTTCGAAATTGCATCGACCACGGTATTGAACTTCCCGAGACTCGCAAGCAGGCGGGCAAGGAGGCAGCGGGCGTCCTGAAGCTGCGGGCCTTCCACGAGGGCGGCCAAGTCAACATCGAAATCATCGACGATGGCGTCGGCCTGAACGAGGAAAAGATTCGCCAGAAAGCCATCGAACGCGGGCTTGCCTCTCCGCAGCAGGCTGCGCGCATGTCGGATCAGGAGGTCTTCAACATGATCTTCCTGCCCGGTTTTTCAACTGCCGAAAAAGTAACGAAGGTTTCCGGTCGAGGCGTCGGCATGGACGTGGTCAAAACCAACGTCGAGAAAATTGGCGGCACGGTCGACGTGCACTCAATAAAAGGCAAGGGCACCACGGTCCGCATGAAGATTCCCCTTACGCTGGCGATTATCCCGGCGCTGATTGTGACCACCGCGAGTGATCGTTACGCGGTGCCTCAGGTCAATCTTCTCGAACTAGTGCGACTCGAAGGAGAACAGGCGCGAGCTGGGTTGGAACAGGTGAACGGCGCTCCCGTCTATCGCTTGCGGGGACGTCTGCTGCCCCTCATGTATTTGAAGCAGGAGCTGAAGGCTGATGTCCGGAAGGATCGACCATCCGATGAGCAAGCCAGCGACCCGGATCGCAACGTCAATACCGTCAACATCGTCATTCTGCGGGCCGACGACCGCCAATTCGGGCTAGTTGTGGATGAGATTAACGACACTGAAGAAATCGTCGTAAAGCCCCTAGGTAAGCAGCTAAAAAGCATCAACGCTTACGCCGGTGCCACCATCATGGGCGACGGGCGGGTGGCGCTGATTCTCGACGTGCTTGGGCTAGCCCAACGTGCAAACGTCGTGAGCGGCATCCGAGATCAGCTCTTCGCTGAAAATGATCCGCTCGTGACAATCGCCGCAGCCCAGCAAGGCGGCCGCAATGCGTTCCTGCTTTTTCAGTACGGCGAAACAGGAC
The DNA here is from genome assembly GCA_963820895.1 of uncultured Acidobacteriota bacterium. Lineage (GTDB taxonomy): Bacteria > Acidobacteriota > Terriglobia > Terriglobales > Acidobacteriaceae > Sulfotelmatobacter. Next base: position 968,051 of record CAWGBW010000002.1, on the reverse strand, counting down.
GTATGGCTGTAGAGCTTGGCCTGGTCGCTCGCCTCGAAGAGTTTCCACGCAACCTCATCGAGGTCGCCGGCGACCATGAGGTCGTCCAATATCGCGGACAGATTATGCCGCTGATTCGGGTCTCAGAGAAATTCGAGAGCTCCCTTCGAAAGCGGTTGGAGACTGCGCAGGACTCCTTGCACGTTGTGGTTTATTCCGACAAGGGCAGAAGCGTCGGGCTTGTCGTCGATCGAATCCTGGACATCGTGGAGGAAGGGTTCGTGATGCAGCGGCAGACCGGCCGCGAAGGCATCATGGGCTCAGCTGTGATCCAGAAACGTACCACCGACATTCTCGACGTTCCGGCACTGGTTGCCGCCGCAAAAATTACTCAAATGCTGGATCAGGCTTAGTCAAAAGGAGCGCAATTCGAATGGCGAATACGCAACAGTTCTGTACGTTCTTCCTGCAGGATCAGTGTTTTGGCGTTCCTGTGGAACAGGTTCAAGAAGTTATCCGCTACCAGCCAATGACGCGGGTGCCGTTGGGTCCGGAGGTTGTGCGCGGTCTCATCAACCTGCGGGGCCAGATCGTGATGGCCATCGATTTGCGCCGCCGCTTCGACATGGAGGAGCGGTCCGATACAGAACTTCCCATGAACGTAGTCGTTCGCACCGAAGATGGCGTCGTCAGTTTTCTCGTGGATGAGATCGGAGATGTCATCGAAGTTGAAAAAGAGACTCTGGAACCGCCTCCTGAAACCCTGCGAGGCCCAACGCGCGCCATGGTGGTCGGAGTCTACAAGCTGCCGAGGCAACTGCTTCTTGAATTGAACATTTCGAGCGTAACCGCGATATCCGGTTCGGCAAAGGAATCGGCGATGGTTCAGGTGTGAACGGGATAACGAAGATTTCAGAGGGCGTTTTGCATGCAGTCCACGGCGAACTGACCCTTGCGAATTGAAAACTTTGAAAGAAAAAGAAGGAAAACAAATCATGTTGAACATTCAGAATTTGAAGGTTGCAGCAAGACTCAGATTCCTGGTGGCAGGGGCGGTTCTGGGACTGGTCATCGTATCAGGCGTTTCTTACTTCACGATCGAGAAAGTCAAGATGGGCGGCCAGATAGATAGCGAGTTGACCTTTAACGCCGAGTTGAGCTCTGAAATTGTGCCGGCGTCACTCGATGTTGAACGAGTGCGCTACGTCACTCTGAAGATGATGGGGGACGATCCCAAGGACTATCCCGAGGATTCAGCCCTCTTCCAGGAACGAGCGAAGGCCTATGTCGAAGCTAACGAAGAATGGAAGAAGCGACTACCCGAGGGCAAGATCAAAGAGCTCGTTTCCAATGAGGGCTACCAAGCCGGTACGGAATACATTGGCATCGTCCAAAATGAGATCATACCCGCCCTGAAAGAGGGGAATCGAAAGGCCGCGCAACTGGCTCGAGACCGCGCTCGGCCTACAGTGACTCGTTCTCTGGAATCTACAAAACAAGCGGCGGAACTGGCGCGCGCTCGAACGGCTGAGCTCGAGGACACCGCCAAGAAAAGTGTGACGCTAAGCCTCTCCATTCTCGTTGGCGCCTCCATTCTCGTGAGTGTCATTATTGCCATACTCGGGCTGGCTATCGGGAAAGGCGTCTCGTCAGGCACCGATTCCGCGGTGCGCTTGGCGAAAGCCATTGCTTCGGGGAATCTCCAGAAATCCGACGCGGCTTTGGGAAGCGACGAGTTTGGGGACCTGTTGCGCGCGATGAATCAATCCATCGATGCGGTCAATGCGTTGGTGAAGGACGCCAACGCACTCTCCACGGCTGCCGTCGAAGGTAAGCTCTCGACCCGTGCCGATGCGAGCAAGCACACTGGAGACTTTCGCAAGGTGGTGGAGGGCGTCAACGCTACGCTCGATGCCGTCATCAGCCCGCTCAATGTAGCCGCGGACTACGTCGACAAGATCGCCAAGGGCACAATCCCTCCCAGGATCACTGACAACTACAACGGCGATTTCAATGTGATCAAGAATAATTTGAATGCTTGTATCGACGGGTTGGGTGGACTTCAGGAAGGCACAGAAGTTGCCAACAGGATTGCCGTCAACGATCTAACCCGCCGCATGACTGGGAAGTATGTCGGGATATTTTCAGATCTCGCTACCGGCATCAACTCCGTCCAGGATCGTTTGACGCACCTTGTAGGCACGATTACAAAAATTGCTGACGGCAACCTTGAGGATCTTTCCGAATACAAAAAGATCGGCCGCCGGAGTGAGCAGGATCAGATCATTCCATCGTTCATTCTCATGATGTCCAACATTCAGGCGCTCATCGCCGACGCAGGGATGCTGGCGAAAGCTGCGGTCGAAGGCAAACTCGCGACCCGTGCCGATGCTGCGAAACATCAAGGCGACTACCGCAGAGTCGTTGAAGGTGTGAACAATACGTTGGATGCGGTCATCGGCCCATTAAATGTGTCCGCTCGCTACGTCGACGACATTTCGGTTGGGCTCACTGAGGCCAGCGAGATTCTGCAATGCATGGCCGAGAATGACTACACGCGCCGGCTGCTGGGATCCAGCAAGCGGGTAAAGATCACCGATACCTACAACGGCGATTTCAACACCATCAAAAACAATCTGAATGCCTGCATCGAAGCATTGGAGGCCGTCGGCGCCGCTACCAATAAGACAGCTGACACCCTTCAAGACAGCATGAAGTCGATCGCGAAGAACGCGCAGGCTCTGTCCAGTTCTTCTCAACAGCTCGCCGCCACCAGCCAGCAGATGAGCAGCAATGCAGAAGAGACATCGGCCCAGGCTAGTACTGTGGCCACCGCAACGCAGCAGGTGACCACGAATCTGAACAGCGTCGCCACCGGTGCCGAAGAGATGACATCTACGGTGCAGAGCATCGCAAGCAATGCGGGTGAAGCGGCCAAGGTCGCGGGTGATGCAGTCAAGACTGCGACGGACGCCAACGCCACAGTCGCCAAGCTCGGAGAGTCGAGTGCCGAGATCGGGCAGGTAATCAAGGTCATCACCTCAATCGCGCAGCAGACCAACCTTCTCGCCCTCAACGCCACAATTGAAGCAGCTCGGGCGGGAGAAGCAGGCAAGGGCTTTGCGGTGGTCGCGAACGAGGTTAAAGAACTCGCTAAGCAAACCGCAAAGGCGACCGAGGATATCAGCCAGAAGATCACCGCTATCCAGGACGATACCAAGCGAGCCGTAGAAGCCATTGGCAGCATCACCGGCGTGATCAACCAGATCAACGATATCTCCGGGACCATTGCAACCGCAGTCGAGGAGCAGAGTGCGACTACCAATGAGATGTCGCGCAACGTACAGGAGGCCGCAAAAGGGTCCGGCGAGATTTCGCAGAATATTCAGGGAGTTGCGACGGCGGCCGAGAGTACAACGCGCGGAGCTCAGGACACTCTGAAAGCCGCACAACAACTCACCGAGATGGCGACTCAACTGAGCACGTTAGTCGACCAATTCAAGCTCGGAGATGTGGACTAGCAATAGCACCGTCGCCTCCAAGAGTCACGCAAAGGCGCGCGCTGCTCAGAGCGGCCGCTAGCGTTCCTCAACAAGTAACCCGTGGGCATAGGTCGTTCTCAGATTTCAAGGGTAGGGACACGTGATTCCGGCCACAAAAAAACGCGTACTGCTAGTCGACGATGCGGTCGTGGTTCGTAAGGCCCTCGCGGTTGCCATCTCGGCAGATCCGGACCTGGAGGTTGCCGGAACCGCGATGAACGGCCGCATCGCTCTGGCAAAATTTCCACTGTTGAAGCCCGACATCGTCCTGCTCGACATCGAAATGCCGGAGATGGATGGGCTGGAGACAGTTCGAGAACTCCGCAAGATCGACACTCGTGTTCCCATCATCATGTTCAGTACGCTGACGGAGCGTGGGGCGACGGTCACCCTGGAAGCTCTTAGCCTGGGCGCCACTGACTATGTGACCAAGCCGAGCAACATCAATGGAGCGGCAACCCTCCAGGCCATTGGCGGCGAGTTAATTCCAAAGATTCGCGTGTTGTGCCATCTACCTGAATCACGAACCGGTGCGATTTTCGAGGCGAAGAAATTTGTACCCTCGCCGCTTCCTTCAAAACCGAGACTATTCGTGCCGGCTCATGTTGTAGTGATCGGAGTGTCAACCGGAGGGCCCGATGCCCTGGCGCGATTGATCCCGCAGCTTCCACCAAACTTGTCCGTTCCACTTCTCATTGCGCAGCATATGCCGCCGATTTTCACGTCAATGCTGGCGGCTCGACTTAGCTCAAAGTCCGCTTTACAGGTTCGAGAGTGCAAATCCGGAGAAATCCTCTCTGCCGGCTATGCGCTGATCGCGCCCGGCGATTTTCATATGGTCGTGCAACAGGATCCAGGAGGCGTACGAATCAGTACGCACCAAGGTCCGAGAGAGAATTTTTGCCGCCCGTCGGTTGACGTTCTTTTTCGATCTGTGGCCAGCGTCTACGGAGCCCGAACCCTAGGGATAATCCTCACCGGCATGGGGCAGGACGGCCTACGAGGATGTGAACTGCTCAGAGCGCAGGGAGGACGTGTTTACGTGCAGGATGAGGCCAGCAGCGTTGTGTGGGGCATGCCGGGCTTCGTTGCGCGATCTGGGTTGGCTGACAAGATTTTGCCGCTGCAAGACATCGCATCCGAGATAGTTCGCGCCACAACGTTACAGGTGGCAGCGGGAACGCAGGCCTGAGGCCGATGCTCACTTAAGCCTGGGTCTTTGTGAGGCTATCCAAATATCGTTGGTTGTAGAACGAGGTTGTTTTCTGGACGAACTCGAGAATGCGGAACATGCGTTCGCGGGCTTCCCGATTCATCTCCCGAAACTGTACCGCGATGCCCGTGCCAGGATCCAACCGTGCAACGACTCCGTCGGCGGATAGGGACGGATCATCCATCGAGAATCCCAGTTTAATCTTGCTTCCCGCCGACAAGATCGTGCTCGTCTCGACATAGCAGCCCCCGAGGCTGATGTCCGAGATATTTGCGAAGAGCGGCACACCGCCTTCTTCCATATGCACTTCGATCGTTACCCGGCATTTGAGGCGTGGGTGCGACCGCCTGTCTTTATAGGAAAGCTGCTTCTGTTTTTCGAGATACATCCGCCGATCGGCCTCGGCCAGCAGTTGTTCTGCATCCTTACCGTCATCCGGATACAAGGCCCGGCCTACGCTCAGCGACAAGATCTCTTCTCCGCAAACTTCGCTTCCCGCCTGACGCGCGAGGATGCGCATCTGCTCAGCTTTCTTGCCCGCCGTGTCCGCGGCCAGACCTGGCGCAATGACAACAAACTCATCGCCGCCCATGCGCGCCACATAGTCGTACTCGCGGCAACTATCCTTCAACGCCTGGGCGAACAGGCGCAGAACGCGGTTTCCTTCGAGGTGGCCGAAGCGGTCATTAATCTGTTTAAAACCGTCCATGTCAGACACCATGACGGTCAGCGTGGAGTTGTCACGTTTGCAGCGAGCCAGTTCGCGGTCCAACTGCAGGAAGAGTGATCGCGCGTTCGGCAGACCCGTGAGGTAATCGGTGATCGCCGAATTTTCAGCTTGCTGGTATTTCAGCGCATTCTCGATCGCCAGCGCCATCTTTCCGCTCACCGCCAGCAAGATGCGCAAGTGATCGGAGGTGAACGCATCGCGCTCACTGCGGTACAGAGCGAGCACGCCGATGATCCCTGAGACGCCCTCAAGCGGCACCGCCAAGGCCGACCGCAACGTGCTGAACTTCGAGGGATCGTTCAAATACCCGGGTTCGACCGAAGGATTGCCATTAACGATCGGTTTGCGATTGTGAGCGACCCAGCCGGACAGTCCCTGCCCAACAGGTATGCGAAGCGAAGAGAAGAGACGGTAATTGTCTCCATTCACGTATTCCGGAACCAGTTCTTCCTCTCGCTTGATGTAGATTGTGATCGCATCGTAAGGAACCATGGGCTTGAGCTTCACCGAAAATACGGAGAGCGTTTCTCCGAGGCTGAGTGAGGCGCCCAAATCCTGGCTGAGTTCGAACAGCGATTGTGCTTCCTGACGGGCTGCAGCGATGGAAGAGAGGAACGTGTTTTCTCGTCCGGCGTAGTCTGGGGCCAAAGAGTTTTCAAATCCAGCGGCAGGCTCGAGGCCGCGTTCGATCTTGATTCCCGTGGAAAGCAGAGCGTTGGGGTCTTCCGCCGATTTGGCGACGGCGAGATGCTCAAGATGCTGGTAACGGCGCTGCAGAATTTCAACAACTTTGGGGTCGAAAGACTTGCCGGCCTCCGAAGCAAGCTTCTGCATAACGTCTTTGAGCGGCAGTGCACGACGATACTGCCGGTCGGAAGCGAGAGCATCCAGATAATCAACCGCGGACAAGATGCGGGCACCGATTGGAATCTCCGCGCCTTTCAGTCCCATCGGATAGCCCGAGCCGTCCCACTTCTCGTGGTGTGCTCGAACGATTGGCACGACAGGATAGGGAAACCGGACGCGTTCCAGAATCTCGGCTCCAACCAGGGTGTGGATCTTCATCTTCTCGAATTCCTCGGGAGTCAGCCGTCCCGGTTTCGAAATGATATGTTCCGGGACTGCCAGCTTTCCGATGTCGTGTAGCAAAGCTGCGGCATGCAGGGCCTCAAGTTCAGGGCCGCTGACGCCAATTTCTTTTGCGACTTCAATTGCGTACACTCGCACCCGCTGCAGATGTTCGTGAGTCGTGTGATCTTTGGCCTCGATCGCCAGCGCCAGGGCTTCGATGGTTCGCAAGTGCAGATTCGCCATTTCCTCGACGTGGCGCTTCTCGTCCTCGAGTTTGCCAAGGTATAGACGGTAGGATCGATAGATCACATAAACCGCGGGAAGAATGAGAAGAGAAGTCTCCCAATTGAACTTTTGATTCAGCCAGGCGATGACTCCTGCGATTCCTGCTCCAACAAGGTAGTAGGGAAAGGACCAGAAATAGCAGTCGATAAGGATACGATCGAGAGGTCGACGCTCGGTCAGCGAGATGACCGTCGCTATCGAGCCCGCGTTCGCGATGAAGTAGACCGTCGCTGCCAGTCCCAGCAGAACAGGACGGCTCCCGATCAAAAGATTCATCAGCGGGTGGTGATAGGCAAGATATGCGAGCGAAGTCGAGACGCTGCCCGCGCAGACGTTGAACGTAAGCTGTATCGCTTTTGGCCGATCTGGATACAGACACTGGGCTACCATCGAAATAGCGCCCAGGATCAGAGTCTCGGTGAAGCTGAGCTCGAGCACTCCAACCAGGATGAAGAGAAAATTTACCGACAGAGTGCCGGTGATCCCCGGCAGATTAACTTTCAGGCGCGATGCAAGGATCGCGATGCCGAGGTAACAAATAAACTCGGCGATGTTCTTGCTACTCTGATGAATGCCGCCGTAAACAAGCGTACCCAGCCCCGATGTCACCATGAGGCTGATGAACAGCTTTGCCGGTATCGACAGTCCTCGCCACGAGCGAGAATGTTCCGGCAGACCAAGAGATATGCTGGTTGCGCCAGTCATGAGTATTAGGCCGAGCCGTGGGAGATGCAGCTCTGCATTCACATAAATAACAGCTAAGGCATTTAGAAACAATGATTTGGACGTTTTTCGTGAAACTTCAGTAACTTGTATCCGAACTAGCCGGGGTTGACAAATATGGGATCATTCTCACCCGCCAAGGCAGGTCAAAGAATTCATTCGATGCTCGGACGGAAAAAGGCGGGATTGATCAGCCTGATCTGGCCCGCCGTGGTTATCTTGCTCTCTCTATCTGTGCTGGCACACGCGGAACCCATTTCTTTACAGGCACTTGTGACGCCCGCCACGGTAATTCGCAAAGACGGTAACGTGGTTACCTTCGCTCTTCATGGTTTCATCGAGTTCCAGTCTCTGGCTGAGCTGTTTCCTTACATCGACGGGCAGCTTCGACGCTGGAATTCGAGCCCTGAATTCACAGAAGCGGTGCGCACCAAACTTCGGCGTGACCTTTTGCGCCGGGCGGTCGAAAGCCGGGTCATTTCCATGCTGGATGAGCGCCCTCTGGAGACCTTGGTGACCCACACCCGCGCCGAGCTTTTGGAAGCGCTCCACCAAATTAGGGAGCCGGTGCCCGAAGGCTATGCGGAATCGTTTCTTGAAGTGCAGGAGAAGTGGAAGCACTCCCTGAACTGCTGGAGCGCTTCACCATCAATCCCCGGGCGCGTCCTTTCCAACTGGTATCCGATCGAGGAAGGTATTCAACTATACGGATCGACGTACGATTCGACGGAGCATTTTTGGCAGGCCGTGAAATACCATCCCGAGGTTACGATCGACGAGATAAAAACCCTGCTGGTTGGCATGGAGGAAAAGGATTGGGCACCGTGGTTGAAGCGTTTGGACGACGATCCGAAGATTTATTTGTCCGACGCATATTCGATCGAATTCCTCCGTCACAACCTTACGAAAGATCGCTTGCGATGGTTCAGGGATGAACTCGATAAGCAGTCGGTCAGCTCTGCTGAACGGGCTCAAGCCGCGCAGCAACGCTTGCAGCAGCCGTTTCGATTCACCGCTTATGAAGAAAAAGTGTTGTGGGGCGATCTCGCCGACGTCTTTCATCTCGTCTACATCTACTCATTGCCAAGCGATCCCATTCGACAGACGCTAGCTGCGCGACATTTCGATGGAATTTATCTTGAAAATCGAAAGTTCGGATTTATCAGCGAGGAATTCCGCTCTCTGATGCTCGAGATCTGGAAAGTGAAATACCTCAGAATGGCGAGATTTGGAGAGATCATCACTTCTATTCGACAAGAGATTCGTCTTTCCCATTTTCTGAACGACGGCGACTCGCCCGATATCCCCATTCCAATTTATATCGGCTATCTAAATCAGATACGCGATATGGCTATCGCTGAAAAACGGAAGTCAGCGCCATCGAAACAGGCACGCCAAAATCAAACCGACTGAGATACGCCATCGTCAGCCAGATCCGGATCAACATTGACGGCGGCGTTCGAAGTGCCCGAAGCCTTTCCGCGGCGCATGGCTACGATTCCGGTGCGGACCATCTCAAGAACTCCATAAGGGCGCAAGACCTCGAGCAGGCCGTCGATCTTGTCCTCGGCGCCCGTGATCTCGATGGTGAGAGATTCCGGAGCGACGTCGACGACTCGCGCGCGAAACACGCTGGCAAGTTCCAGCACGTGTGATCGAGCTTCGTGCGTCGCTGCCACTTTGATCATCGCGAGATCGCGAACGATCGATGGTTCCTTGGTTATGTTCTCCACGAGCAGCACGTTCACCAGTTTGTACAGATTCGCTTCAATCCGGCGCGCCTGGTCCTGATCGGCGTCAACTGTGATCGTCATCCGGGATACTTCAGGCCTCTCGGTGCGCCCCACCGTCAGCGAATCGATGTTGAACGCTCGTCGCCGAAAGAGCGATGCCACGCGCGTCAAAACGCCCGGTTTGTTCTCTACATATACGACGTATGTGTTCATCATTGTGTTTTTACTCATCCGCCGCTGTTTCGACGATCTTGCTGGGTCGCCGAATCATCTCATGCAAAGCCGCCCCTGCGGCAACCATGGGATAAACCGTATCTTCCTGCTCAACTCTGAAATTAATGAGAACCGGGCCGTCGTGTTCTCGTGCTGCCCGCACCGACGGGATTACCTGCGATCGCTCCGTGACAGTCATGCTGCGAATGCCGTAGGCCTCTCCGAGCTTCGCAAAGTCCGGGTTCAGTAAGGGAGTTGCGGCATAGTTTCGCTCGTAGAAAAATTCTTGCCATTGCCGCACCATTCCGAGAAATCCGTTATTGATGATCGCGATATTCACTTTCAGTTTTTCTTGCACGAGTGTGGCGAGTTCGCACAAAGTCATCTGAAAGCCTCCATCGCCAACGACTACCCAGACCTCGGCTTCCGGCCGGGCGACTTTTACTCCGATGGCTGCAGGCAGCGCAAAGCCCATTGTTCCCAGGCCGCCGCTGGTGATCAAGCTCCGTGCTTTCTCATGCTTGTAGTACTGCGCTTCCCACATCTGGTGCTGTCCGACATCGGTGACAACGACTGTCTCTGCATCCCGGGTCTCGCGCCACAGATCGTTGATAACGTGCGCCGCATAGAGATGGCCGCTATCGGGCAAATTCTGAATGTCGCGAACCGCCGAATCACCCTTTAGCTTGTCGATGAAATCCAGCCAGTCACTGCGATCGATCGATTCCACTCGCGGCAGCAGATCGTTCAACACATCGCGGAGATCACCTACCAGCGCAACGTCGACTTTGACGTTCTTGTTGATCTCGGCGGGATCAATCTCGATATGGATCTTCTTCGCATTGGGAGCGTAGGTCTTCAAATTTCCCGTCACGCGGTCATCGAAACGCATCCCGAATGCGAGTAAAAGGTCCGCTTCCTGAATGGTGTGGTTTACCCAGGCCTCGCCGTGCATGCCCATCATTCCCAGGTTGAGTGGATGAGCCGCCGGAAACGCTCCAATGCCGAGCAATGTCAGTGCGACTGGCACCCCGGTTCGTTCGGCGAAATCACGTACCTCCTTCATCGCGCCGGAGATGATGATGCCGTGACCCGCGAGAATCACCGGCCGCTTGGCATTGTGAATCAATGCCAGAGCCTCCTCGTACTCTTTTGGAGCCGGCGACAGGTCAGGGCGATATCCCGGCAGTTGAGGCTTCGCTGCTTCCCAGTCGAACTCGCAGGAGGTTTGCTGAGCATCTTTCGTGATATCGACGAGCACAGGCCCTGGTCGTCCGGAGCGCGCAACATAAAATGCTTCACGGATCGTGCGCGCCACTTCGCTGGCGTGCGTGACAAGATAGTTGTGCTTCGTAACCGGCAATGTAACGCCCGTGATGTCGGTTTCCTGAAAAGCGTCGGAGCCGATGAGCTTGCTGCCAACTTGCCCGGTGATGCACACGATCGGAGACGAGTCGAGCATCGCTGTAGCAATTCCGGTAACCATGTTGGTTGCGCCAGGGCCGGACGTCGCGACCGCAACCCCCACTTTCCCGGTGGCGCGCGCGTAGCCATCCGCCATATGCGTCGCGCCTTGCTCATGACGCACCAGGATGTGATGAATGCTGCTGTGCTTGAGCGCGTCGTAGGCTGGCAGGATTGCGCCCCCGGGATATCCGAAAACGTGTTTCACGCCTTCTCGCTCAATGCACTCCCACAAGATTCCCGCTCCGGTCATCGTCTTGCCCGTCGTCTTGTCCGCCATACGGCTCCTCACTCCAGTCGTTCCCAAAAGACAAAACCCGCCAAGCCAGCATTTCTGGCGGGCGGGATTTAGGGAGCTTGCAGTTTCTTTTCTCTCAGCTCTCTGGTTCCCTCCACACCGTGGCGGATACAAAAGATACCCGAGTCAACACGGCACGGATTCTTTGGGAGTACAGTCTGCGCATATCTATTTGAAAAGGTGTTGTGATGGTATCGAAGCCAACCACGCGCCGCAAGCGCAAAAGTCAGGACGTCTGCTGCGCTTTTCCAAATCGCGATCTATTGTTCTGGAGGTCGAGTGCGGCTTGTGCGATGTTCTCGGGCTTTCCCAAGTCCCGCCAATAATATTCGTCCGCGCGAAATGCAAAAATGCTTTCCCCTTGCGCAGCAAGGCGGAGATAGGTATCGATGATCGAGAAGACTCCATCTTCCGACATCATCGCCAGCAACCGCGGAGAGATGACGTGAATTCCCGAAAATGCCAGGCCGCGCAAATCTTCTGCTTGTCGAACGATCTCATCCTCCTGGCCTCGGCCGGCTCTGCGACCACAAAGCTGGTTCTCCTTATCGAACAACAGGTAGCGAGATGTCTCTCGCTCCCGTACCGCCAAAGTGGAAAGGGCTCTGGCCTCTTTATGGTTCGCGACCATTTTCCGGAGATCGATTGTGCTCAGCACATCAACGTTATGCAGCACGAACGGCTCGTCACTGCCGCCACTGTTCTGTAAAAACCAGCCTGCCTTTTTCAATCCTCCACCAGTGTCGAGCAGCCCATCCTCGCGCGAAACTTCGATCTGCATTCCGAAATTGCCATTCTTTCGAAGGTATTGGAGGACGAGATCGGCAAAGTGATGAACATTGATGATGACTTCTCGAATATCGAAGGAGGCGAGCCGTCGCAGAGTGATCTCGAGCATCGTCTGGCCGGCAACTTCCACCAGCGCCTTTGGACGATCATCGGTAAGCGGCCGCAACCGCGTGCCTAGTCCGGCCGCGAGGACCATCGCCTTCATTTCCCGGCCTTCTCCCCCTGCGCTTTTTCCGCCTGCATACGATCGAGCTCGCGGTGAGAAACGACGACTTCAACACCGGGGCGTCCGCGCAGCCGCTTGGCTACATTTTCAGCCAGATATACGGACCGGTGCTGGCCGCCCGTGCAGCCGAACGAAATCATCAGATTCTTGAATCCACGTTGTTGGTAGCTACTTACACTCGCGTCGACCAGAGACATCACGCTGGCGAGATACTGGTGCGCACTCTCTTGCTGATTCAGGTAGGCGATCACCGGCGCATCGCGCCCCGTCAGTGATTTGTAACGCTCTTCACGGCCAGGGTTAGGCAAGCTGCGGCCATCGAAAACATATCCTCCCCCATTTCCGCTGTCGTCTTTTGGCAGGCCGCGATGGAAAGAGAAACTGAAGATTCGAACCACCAGATTGTCGGCATCCGTCGCCAGGCTCTGCAACTTCTCCGACGCCAACATGCTGTGGAACGCTTCCAGCAATGTCGGCAGCGCGATCGGCAGGGTTACATTGTGCAAAAGCCATCGCAGGTTTTTCAGCGCGTAAGGCACGCTCTGCAGAAAATGGACTTTGCGTTCATAGAATCCACGAAAACCATAGGCCCCCAGCGCCTGCATGATGCGGATATACACGTAAGCGTTGTAATGCTGCATGAACTCTTCACGCTTGACGTCTACAAAGCCCTGAAGCGCCTCCAAATAGTGATCGAGAAGTTGCTGCCGAAGCTCAGGTGGCAAGTCGGCCTTTGCATCGTAGAGAAGGGATGCCACGTCATACTGCAGCGCGCCTTTGCGTCCACCCTGGTAGTCCAGAAAATAGGGATGGCCATCGTGCAGCATGATGTTTCGCGATTGAAAATCGCGATATAGAAAGTAGTCGCGCGGCGCATTCAGCAGAAACTTCGTGAGACGGCTGAAATCGTGCTCCAGCGCCTGTTCGCTGAAGGGAATCCCCGCCAGCCGCAAGAAGTAATATTTGAAGTAGTTCAGATCCCACGAGATCGATTGTCGATCGAAGCTTCCGCGCGGATAGCACACCTTGTAGTTCAGATCCCGGCTTGCCTCGACTTGGAAACGCGGCAGGATCGAAATGGCTTGGCGGTACGCTTCTACGACCGGTGGGGCGATATTCTCTCCTTGCCGATTCTTCGACAAGAATTCGTATAGCGACGTGTCGCCGAGGTCCTCTTCCAGATAAGCCCCAGCATCCAGGTCTTCGCCATAAATTTCGGGAACCGGTAGACCGTGCTTCCGAAAATGTCGGGAAAATTCCAGGAAGGCGGCATTCTCTTCGCGAACCCCATAGAGAATACCGATCGCGTTCATGCCGCCGCTGCTCAGACGGATGATCTTGCGGCCAGATCCGCCCAGCTCACCCTGTACGGGCTGAACCCGCTCTACGGGCATGCGAAAATGCTTTTCAAAGAGATTTTTTAGTACGTCCATCGGATCAGTAGGGCCGTTTCGCGATGATGATTCATGACGACGATGATTCACGACAAAGATACCATCGAAGGCCGGGTGGAAGTCCGCCAGGCATCATCGTGCGAAACAGCCCCTTGTGGGAATCCGGCCGACGAAAAGGCAGTTCGTTGCGGCTATTCTGAATAGCCGCTAGGCGCTCTTCCCGCCGACGCTCCATTGGATCGCGTGCTGGACCAGTTCGCGCCCGCTGCGCAGGGACAGCCTCTCTTTGATATGCGCCTGATAGGACTCGACCGTCTTTACGCCGATATGGAGGGCGTCGGCAATTTGCCGGGTCGAATGTCCTTCGCCAATTAACCGGAATACTTCCAGTTCTCGGTCTGTCAGATCCGCCACCGACGCGGGCTGGGTGGCGGCCCGGCTGCCGATGTAGCGCTGCACCATGCGGTCGGAAAGCCGCTCGCTGACATAAATCTCGCCATTCAGGATGCGCCTTAGCGCGACCAGAACTGTTTCGGTGGCGTCCTGCTTCATGACGTAACCCCGAGCGCCGGCGCGAAGTGCGCGTTCCGCATACATGAACTCATCGTGCATCGACAAAATCAGGATAGGAAGATGTGGATAGCTGGTTCGAAGTTCTTTGAGAAGATCCAGACCATCTGGTCCGTTCAGCGAAATGTCGATGATCATGATCGTGGCGTCTGACGCGCGCACAGCCTCCAGCGCAGCGCGCGCATTCTGAGCTTCGCCGCATACCATCAAATCCTTCTCTGCATTGATTGGAAGTCCTAGTCCATAGCGCACGATGGGGTGGTCATCGACTACGAAAACTTTGTCCTTCTTGATCGCTTCCCCGCCAGGATTCATCTCAACCTCAACTCCAAGACCCACCGTTCCGCTCGAACAGACTTGGCATGACGTAATTCGTACGTATGTCGATGTTACCTATTTACGAAATCGATGTTTGGATCGCCAGCCCCACGTTACCGCCACGGTAAGTCGTGCTGATTATCTTAGTTCACTATGGTAGGGAACGAACGAAGCCATCATTGTGAGTGTGGATCTTGGAATTGCAACAACTATCGTTATGATCGCCGTATGAGAGCGGAAGCGCCGAGAAGAAAGCATTAAACAGAAGCGTCGAATGAGTAGTTACTATCGATGGTGGGTATGTGTCGTGGCACTTGAGTAGTTATCGAGGTTAGATCGAATTCGTTGGCAGAAGGGTGCGCCGCTCCGAACTGCGCGGCGCACATCTTCTTCTTTCCCCTGAACCTGAGACCCCGCGCCGCAAGATCAGAGAACAACTTTGTGAATTTGTGGAATGCAATCAGGGACGGAAGAGATAGCTGATTTTGACGAATACTTGATTGCCGGTCATCAGGCCGGGTGTTCCCACGCGTTGTATCGCACCATCTGAGAGCCTGAGGTTTTCGAATTGATTTGAGTACCCGACATAGATCGCAATGCCCGGATTCACGGTGTAACTGAACAAAAAATCAAGGCCGATACGCTTGGAGCGTTCGAGATCGACCAGTGCGGGGTTTGAAAGCACGGCGTTGTAATCGACAATCGCCCTCAAGGCGAACCGCGTTGTGAACTGATAGCTGACTTTCGTCCGGAGAAGATGGTTATTGAAAATCGAGCGCGAAGTTCCAGCGGGCTCGACTCCGGCAATCGTGTGCAGTTCATCGAAGATGTACGTCTCGCTGGCTCGGAGGCGCCGAGTCGGCCGCAACGTAAGGCCAATATCCGCGGCAGTCGAATTCGACAGGAATGGCAACAGGCCTCCCGCCGGAAAGTAATTGATGTTCGTGCCGCGGGTGTACGAAGCGTCCATCGCCGCCCAGTCGAACATTTCGCTGGTCAGATACGCGTAAGTCGCGTTCTGGCGAAACGGAAGATTCTGGAAGCGTTCAAACACTTCAGTTCTTCCGCCGGTAACGCTGGTCGACCGTCTCAGGTTTACGGCGAACGAAGAATCGACGGACCAATCCTGCATGTGTCCAGTATGGTCCCAATCCATCGAAGTCAGCAGGCTCGGACCGAAGCTTACGACCGCTCCAGTCTCGGGGCGCCATCGGTAATTCGTCGCATTCTTAATGAGTCGGAGGTCAACCCGGGGAATAAATCCGAGATCGGCCCGAAATCCCGGACTTCGGTCGCGAAACGTGGTGTCGGAAGTGAGATGACGACCAAAATGCGAGACTTCTGCCAGAAGACTGTGACCCGCCGACTCAAACCCGTTCAGGTCGCGTGCGAAGGAATGCACACCCTGCCCTGTGATTGTCCAGTTCGGATTTAGCTTGATTCTGGAATCGACCGACATCACACGATTCGAACTTGAAGCGAAGCTGTACTGCGAGAAAAAAACTCCGACCGTGGATTCTTTGCCAAGGTCGCGCTGCACGCGCGCCACCCCGATATGAGCGCGTCCGATCTCACCGCCTTCCGACAATAACTGGCTTGCAGAGCGGTCATCGATCGACAGCAATCCGAGCGTCCATCCCGCAGCCTTTCCGGTCATGCGCGCCCCAAACTGCGGATCGACCACACGACGTGAAAAGAACAAAGTTTCCGGAGTTTGAAAGTAGCCGGCGCTTTCCGTGAAGAAAGGCCGCTTCTCTGGAAAGAAGACTTCATAGCGCTGGTTGATCGTGACCTGCGGCTCGTCAGACTCGACCTGGCTGAAGTCGGGATTCGCCGTGAAGTCGAAGGTGAACCGATCGCGAAAAACATACTTCGCATCCAGACCGCCGCGAAATTCATTGGTGGAGTGAAAGAACGTCGTGGAGGTCGCTGTGTCCAGAAACTTCTGACGGCTTCCGAAAACGTATGGGATGAGTTGAAGACCGCGCCCGGATTTAACATCCAAGAGCGCCCCCAGGGCGGCAAATTGCGGGACATAACCGTCGATCCGTCTCGTCAGGTGGGGCCAGGTGTCCGACTCGTTGTTCGTCGGAATGATACGGCCAAGGGCGATTCCCCAAGAGCTCGCATCCCCGGAATGAAATCGCAAGCTCTTGAAGGGAATCGCCATCCACACTACGTAGCCGTCCGCCGTCCGGCGGCCTTCAGATCTCCACACCGCGTCAAAGCTGAAATCCTCGTCCTGGCCCTCCGTGATCATTCCATCCATCTGCACGCCCAGGGGATTCGCAATGAACTCGTATGCGTGCCGGCCATCGTGGAAAGTATCGAGCATGAAGCTCACCGTCTCATCACCGGTCAGGTCGTCCCGCCTGCCGATGTGAGCGCGAGCTCTTCCCGCGACTTCCTTGCAAACAAAGATTGCGTAGATGTTGTTTTCGTCGTGCGAAACGTAAGCCGTCGTAGGAGAAATCGCAGGCTCTCCATCGTATGGATCGCGCTGCCGGAAGTCGGATATGCGCAACTCCTGCGGCCTCTCTCGGCCATCCAGGTAGTCGCTCAGCGTGGGAGCGCTCAGAACACGTGGCACCGAAAGCTGCGCCGTGCTTGTGGCAGCGTTCTTCGCGTGAACGAGGGCCGCATTCAAAAGCAGGATTCCGATGCTTATGAGTCGAACGAATTGGAGCCGTGATCTCATCTGGGACGGTGCGATTGATTTCTGTGCTTCAGCGTGTGGATCAGTATTCGGTCCGAAAAGAACGAGGGCCTCTGGAAGTGCGCCTTCCTGAGGCCCTCGATGGCAACAGACTTAGGCAACGCGCTCTACAAGCTTGTGGCCCTTTCCATCCTTGCCCTTGTCATCGTGACGGCGATCCTTGCCGCGGTCATCGCCCGGCTCTCGCTCCCGAGCAATGGTCTGGAATGCTTTGTGATTCTTTCCATCCTTGCCCTTGTCATCGTGACGGCGATCCTTGCCGCGGTCGTCGCCCGGCTCTCGCTCCCGAGCAATGGTCTGGAATGCTTTGTGGTTCTTTCCATCCTTGCCCTTGTCGTCGTGACGGCGATCCTTGCCGCGGTCGTCGCCCGGCTCTCGCTCCCGTGCAATGGTCTGGAATGCTTTGTGGTTCTTTCCATCCTTGCCCTTGTCGTCGTGACGGCGATCTTTGCCGCGGTCATCGCCCGGCTCTCGCTCCCGAGCAATGGTCTGGAATGCTTTGTGGTTCTTTCCGTCCTTGCCCTTGTCGTCGTGACGGCGATCTTTGCCGCGGTCATCGCCCGGCTCTCGCTCCCGTGCGATCAGTACGTTCGAGGCGGTCGAGCCTTGCATGGACAGCTGGTTGAAATTGGAAGCGGGCGCCTTTGCGGTTGCACCTGCCATCGTCGATGCAGCGACGGCCATTCCTGCGGTCAAAGCGAACATTTTGAAATTCAAAGTGATTCTCCTTTTTCTGTGTGTTTCAGTTCCCTGGCCGCCAGAGTTGCCAGGTGCTTATCGAACTGAGGCCTAGCCGATTCGTTCGGTCTCTGTTCGTAAAGCTGAGACACGACGCCGAAAGCCGCCGGAACAGATTTTTTTCGAAAGATTTCTGTTCCGGTGTCCATCCATAAGGTGTCTTACTCGATGCAGGGCGGCGAAATCGCCGAAAGATCCTCACTTTTGTTTCGGAGACCGAAGATGTGCGACGCGCTTTTTGCCGGCTTGAACCTTCATCACTGGCCCGCTCCAAAGGCCGGGGACGGGCAAAAAGGCGCCAGGGCGGTTGCTATAATCGCGGAGATGCCCCTCGAAAACTTCTCCGACGAGGAGCTCGCTTCGCGTTACCGGGACGCGGCCAATACTGAGGAAAGCGAGCTTTGCATCAATGAACTGTTTCGACGGAACTATTCAAGAGTGGCCCGCTGGTGCCTTCGATTCGTGGACGATCGCGAGGCGGCGGCTGACCTTTCGCAAGAAATCTTTACCAAGGCCTACCAGAATCTGAAGTCATTCCAGGGTCAATCCAAATTCTCAACTTGGTTGTTCTCCATCGCACGAAATCATTGTCTAAATGCCGTGCGAGCCAATACAAGGCAAGCGACTGAGCTAAAGGCCGAGGTCGACGAAGACTTCATGGGAGCGATCCCCGAGCGGGGCGCAAGCCCGTACGACGAAGCGGAACGCCAGTCCACCGCGCGCATGATTTCGGAACTGCTTAACAAAGGATTGGACGAAACCGAAAAGGTTGTTTTCACGCTGCATTACGGCGAAGAACTGCCGCTGGACACAATCAGTCGCATACTGCGACTGGAGAATCAGAGCGGCGCCAAAGCCTATATTGTCAGCGCGAAACGAAAACTGGCCCGGTTGGTGCAACAACGTGCGGCCCGCGAGAAGCACGCAGAATTATGAGGACGCCACAATGATCGACCGATCTACATTGAAGACTGCTCTGGCCAAGAAGCAGGATTGTCTGTCGCTGCAGGAATTGGAGCAGCTCGCTGACAATCCCTCGCAGCAACATCCGCACCTCGCCACATGCTCACGCTGCCAGTCTGAACTGGCGATGTTGAAAGAATTCGAAGAGAACGCTCCCCTTCCGGGCGAGGGCGCGGCCGTGGCTTGGATCAGCTCAAACCTGGAGCGCCGGCTGGATCAAATCAAGAATCCCGGCAAGGTTAAGCGGGCTGCATCGGTCTCCACCAGTTGGTTTGCTCGCCTATTGGGTACTGGTAGTGCGCGATGGCTAACGCCGGTGGGGGCCTTGGCCGTGATTGCAATTGCCAGCGTCTTCGTTCTGCGACCTTCCAAGCAGCCTGATCTAAATGCCAGTTTGGGATCGGGTCCGACAATCTACCGGTCTCAGGAAGTCGAAGCCGTCAGCCCTGCGGGCGAACTGGCGCAGGCTCCTAAGTCATTGGAGTGGAAGGCTTTTGCGGGAGCGGCAAAGTACAAGGTTGAGGTCATGGAAGTTGATCACGCCCTGCTCTGGTCCGCATCTACAAATTACATATCTCTTACAATACCGAACGCCACGCAGGCTAAAATGCTTCCAGGTAAACCAGTGCTCTGGCAGGTCACCGCGCTGGACTCGCAGGAACGGACGCTCGCCGTTTCTCAAATAAAAAGATTCTCCGTCTCAAGAAAGTCGTCTGTTTCTAATTAGCGGATTTCCCGCCAATCGAGGGTTCGTATCATGGGAAAAGTGTGCCTGAAACTCAATCGAGTGTTGCGATTTACCACGCTCATAGTGCTTGGCTTAGCCGCCATTTTCTGTGCGGCGCAGGATCCCGTCGAAGCGCCCTTTAACGGCGTCAGCCTTTCCGTTCAAAGCCCAACCGTGCCTCCCGGCGGTACTCTGCAAATCCAGATATTCGTTACGGAACCAAACCCGATCCTAAAGGGCCGTCAAGGCATGAAACTGGGCTCAGCGAGAGCTGCTCTGGTCCCTGCGGCTCTAAGTCCGGATGCGGTGCTAGCTCCCGCCGCGATCCTGGGATCCATCCGCGACGCGGCGGTGTACAGTCCAACCGGCGACGCCGATGGCGTCGCAGTGGGAAAGAACGGTAGTACCCAGCTCTTCTTCAATTCTCCGCTGACGACGTTTGGCACGGAGCTGGATACGCCGGTCATGACGATTGCCGTCCCTGTGACAACGGGAGCGAAGGTTGGACAAACCGTACCTCTCACGCTGGATGCCGGCAACTCGCTCTACTACAGTCCGAGTTCCAAGCTGTATGCAGTTGAGCTGAAGTCCGGAACGATGACCGTAGGCGGCACCATGTCAATCTCCGACGTGACACCGGGAGGCGGCACGGTTCAGCCCGGGGCCGTCATATCCATCAAGGGCGTCGGTTTCGACCCATTCTGTCAGGTCGATATCAACGAGGCCAAGATTGCGACGACGGATTACATCAGCCCGACTCTGATCAAGGTGACACTCTCGAAGGCGTTTTCGATCCGTGGCAGCAGAATCCGCGTTACGAACAGCAACACCAATGAGAAAGTGACCTATTATCCGTACCAGCGCTCAACTGCGGTTGGGAAAAGTACTCACGCGTTGATCGCCTCCAGCATGCCTTTATTCGCACAGACCACCTGGAAACTAGGCTACTTCCATCCGACTCTGCAAGGTACGATTTTCACCGCCCTCGCGTTGCAGAATCTGAATGCTGTTAAAGCGAATGTCGTTCTTCAGTTGAAATCGAAGACTGGTAGCCTGCTCGCGACAAAGAACATTACCCTCGGGGTCAACTCCAGCATGACGCGGGACCTGAAGGAACATTTCCCGGGAGCGTCGCCTGCGACCGGAACGAGCGTCAGTGTTTCTTCCGACCAGCCGATTCAGATGCTGGGGATGCTAGCGGATGACAGCACGAGCATCGTCCTGCCGATCGATCCGACGATGCTGCCGTAGAAAAATCCAAAGGCCGGCGAAGACGCCTGCCGAGATGACAACCAGGAGCAACGTGATCTCCCACCAAGACACGACCGACGGGAGAGGCGTTGCTCCATCTCCATTCAGGACGAAAGCCGCCCAAACTCGCGGATCGGCCACCTTTGAGTTGGAGTGCAGGAATCGTAGCTTCGCAAGGCGCAGAGCCTCCGCCTTGGGTTTATGTTCATTCAGCGCAAGGTAGTAGAACTGCTTCATGAACTCCGCCGTGATCTCGTCATCGACGCGCCACAGCGCCGTCACCGATGATGCCGCTCCCGCGGAGAGCAGCGCCCGGCCGAATGCCTGCACACCCTCGCCGCGAACCATCTTTCCGCGTTCCGTATCGCACGCCGAAATCACCGCCAGACGTACACGGCTGAGATCCAGGTCGTAAAGCTCCCTCAGGAACACATAGTCAGAACCGGAATTTGGAACTTCCGGAGAGAATAGAAGTCTGGAGTTTTCCGGATTGTCCGCGTCGGCAAAAGCGTGAGTACTCACGTGCAGGACTGCGGCGTTCGAAGGCGAACTTAGGAAATGCCTCTTCAAATCATTTTCGCGTAAGAATATTTCTTTACGGCCTCGAACCAGTTTCGCGATGCTCAGAATCTCCTGAGACGAGAAAGGCAGCGGCTGGGCCCCTTCATTCGCCGTTGCTTCCTCGGCCTCCAGGTCCTTGTTTTCGCCTGCGCGGGGATCTCCAAATGCCACGAACTCATGGCTCCATGGAAGCTCGATCCGCCGATCGCGTCTGGATCGAAAAAGCAGCGCCGCAGTCGGCAAATACGAGATGTCGTAATTTTCGATCAACGGAGACTTTGAGTTGCCGCCGCCTGCGATCAGGTCAAACGGAACATAGCTGATCCACCCGTCGGGCACGATTAACAAATGACGGACGCCATCGAACACTTTCGGGCCATTTGGAAGGAGGCTGTCGAAAAGAGGAAGCTGCTCTTGCCAGTTGCCACTTAGGTCGTCCGGCATTCCGTCGAGATACTTGCCGATTTTCTCGAACTCGGCCGCAGTGAATTTCTTTGTCAGCATTCCGGACTTGCTCTTCGTGCACCAAACCAGGCCAATCTGATCTCCGGAACTCCAGAATTCCAGAAGTGCAGTCTCGGCCGGGATGTGAGCCTGCGCGAGCTCCATAGTCACCGCCCGGTCCGAGCCCTTCTGTGAGCCGGTCTCAGTTTGCAAGCTGTCCTGGAAGTTGCGTGCGCGGCTACGCTCTAGAAAAGAAAATGCCTCCGCAGCATCATTTCGACGCATCAGCAAGCCAATCAAGGCGTCGTAGGCCTCTCGCTTGTCAGCGAAGAACTCCGACCGAAGAGCCGCTAGCTGCAGCTGGCTCCGTGTCTTCTCGATGAGCGCAATCGCCTGCCGGTAGTCTGTTTCGGCCGCGGACAAATTCCCCATCTGTTCTTCGATACGACCGTCACCGTAAAGGGACTTCCACTGCTCTTCTGTAGTGCCCAGCTCGGCAGCCAAAGACTTCGAGGAATCGAATTCAGATCGAGCCCCCACAAGGTCTTTCGAGCGAAATAACGTCTCCCCAAGGTAAAGATGAGCCTGCATCTCTTCGCGCCGGTTGTGCGCCTTTTGAGCCAGAGAAATCGCTGAACTGAAATACCGTCTTGCCTGGGTTAGATCCTCCATATCGAGCGCGTAGACAATCCCGATATTCTTGAGGACGGTCAACTCTCCGCCGGCGTCATGCTGCTCCGAATAGAGTTTCTGCGCCGCCCGATAGATGTCGAGTGCTTTATATGGATCGCCTAGCCTGCGATAGAGTGCGCCGAGGTTTGCAAATAGGTGCGCGCGATCGCTGGCCGTAAGATCTTTCGACGACTGTTCCACCCCGCGATAGATTTGCATGGCGCGTTCATAGCGGCCGAGCCGTTGATAAAGAGTAGCCTGATTGAAGCTCGTGATCTGCCGCCAGTAAGCGCTCCACTTTGCAGCAGCGTTTTGGTTCACCAGAGCCATCGCTTCATCGTAGCGATGGGACGCCTCCGAATATCGTCCGGGATAGAAATAGGCGCTGCCCAGGTTGTTCATTATCTGGACTTGGTTCTCGAAATCATGCCCTCGCCGGCTCAGTGACAATGCGGTCTCAAGCGTGCGTTGTGCTATCGGGTAACTGCCGGTCTGGATTTGGGCGATCCCCAGATTGTTCAGCGCATGAGCTTCGCCACTGGAGTCACCAGCGGTGTGATATATCTCCGCCGATTGCCTGGCATACTCAATCGCGCCCTTATAGTCGCCCGCAGCAGCGCTGATTTTGCTGAGCCCGTTCAGCGCAAATCCGACTTGAGGCGACGCGGGACGATTGCGCAACGCAGCGAGAACTGCCTGGTAAATTTTCTTGGATTCGTCTGTGTGGCCTTGCTCGTAAAGAATGGAGGCCCTCTCGAGCTGTCGATCGACTTCAGCTTCATTGCCGGTCTGCGCATGCAGGCCAGCAGCGGCGCTCCAAAAGATAAGGAAAAGCACAGCAAGTGTGCGCCTTTTCATCTCAACCCATTGTATGGGATGCACATTTCAGCCCTAGCTGACTTGGCCCTGATTTCCGGAAGTTCAGAAGCCAATCTGCCCGAATCGGCATCCTACGCCCGTGCGATCACCAGGTCATGAAGGCGCAACGCAGTCGGCGAGCGGGAAATCTTCACACGGGCCAGACGCTCGGAAGTGGCTTCTGGCGGCGACGATTCTCGGTTCAAGCTTGGCGTTCATCGACAGCACGGTCGTCAACGTGGCCCTGCCTGCGCTCCAGTCGAGCTTTCAAACCACAGTAGCCAATGTGCAATGGGTGGTTGAATCCTACGGTTTGTTTCTCGGCGCGCTGATCCTGGTCGGCGGGTCTCTTGGAGACCTCTTCGGCCGCCGTCTCGTTTTCATCATTGGCGTGGCGACATTTGCCCTCGCTTCGGTCGCCTGCGGATTCGCCCAGAGCATCCATCAGCTCATCCTCGCGCGTAGCCTTCAAGGCATCGGTGCGGCATTGCTGGTACCCGGAAGTCTCGCTATCATCAGCGCCTCCTTCGACGAAAAGAGTCGCGGTCAGGCCATTGGGACTTGGTCCGGCTTCACGGCGATCACCACTGCCGTCGGTCCGGTGATGGGAGGCTGGATGGTCGAGCACTGGTCGTGGCGGGCAGTCTTCTTCATTAATCTCCCGCTGGCGTTGGCCGTCATCGCCATATCCTTCTGGAAGATTCCGGAAAGCCGTAGCCATGTAGTACGGCGCGTGGACTACCCGGGAGCTTTGCTAGCCACCCTGGGACTTGGTGGGGTCATCACCGGATTCGTTGAGTCAGGATCCTTGGGTTGGCGTAACCCGCTGATTTACGGAAGTCTCACAGCAGGGTTAGTACTGCTAATCGTCTTCATTATGTTTGAGTCCAGGGCCGAAACGCCCATGTTCCCTCTTGGCCTCTTCCGCTCGTCGAGTTTCGCCGGCGCGAACCTGCTCACGCTCTTCCTCTATTCGGCTATCGGAATCTTCTTTTTCCTGTTTCCTTTGAACCTGATTCAGGTTCAGGGATATTCGACTACGGCGACCGGCGCGGCCGTGCTGCCCCTGATCCTGCTGATGTTCCTGCTGTCCCGTTGGTCTGGTGGGCTGGTTGCAGAATACGGCGCGAAACCACCGCTAATGATCGGACCTGTGATTGCCGGGCTGGGATTTGCATCTTTCGCTCTGCCTTCCTTCGGCGGCAACTATTGGACCTCGTTCTTTCCTGCAATACTGATCCTCGGATTTGGCATGGCAGTCACAGTTGCCCCACTGACCACCGTCGTGATGAGTTCCGTGGACGGAGATCGAGCCGGCACGGCCTCGGGAGTCAATAACGCGGTGGCAAGAGTAGCCGGCGTGTTGGCCATTGCGGTGCTCGGAATCGTCATGATCGAGGCTTTCGGAGTCCGGCTCAGCCACACCCTGAGTGAACTCCACCTTCCGGGCAGCACCGTAAGTGTTGTCCTTGCGAATCAAAGCAGGCTCGGCGCGCTTGAGGCTCCCGCCGGTCTGGATCCGGCTGCGAACTCTGCCATCAAACACGCGGTTGCGGAGTCTTTCGTTTTCGGATTCCGCAGCGTCATGCTGATTTGCTCCGGCTTAGCCGCAGCCAGCGCCCTCACAGCGTGGAAAATGATTGCCTCTCCTCGCGACTCTTCAGCCTAGATCACGAAAATTCGAGAGCAGACCAGCATCAGGCCGGGCTCAAGGCGACAAAAAACGCATTGGATGGCGGGACGAAGCTGCGTCAAAGTTGCAAATGTCTTCGACCTGTAAACTGTCACGTTTTCACCCAACATTACGCTTGCCTCTCGAAGGAGTTGGTGTAGACTGAACCACGCCGAAAGTGGGTCGGCTTGTGGCGTTGCCAGGCTTTCGTCCTGGACTCAAGTTGCAAGAGTAGCGTCTCCTCAGTTTCACAACACCCGAACTTCTGATTCCGCGTTTAATTGTCCACTCCTGTTGTACATGGACTTAAACCAGAAGCGGTCGGGGAGCGCAACGCACCTGTCGCCGTTCGGGGTAACAAGAAACATCCATTTTTCGTTTTGGTCTCAGGTAGAGCATCGTTCAATGGGAGCGGAAAGCAAGTCGCCGCCCAACTCTATGAAGCAGACGAATGCCAAAGAGTACGGCCAGGAAGCTTCTGTGCGGGCTGAAGCCGACAAGCTCATTGAGGCGCACATTTCGTATTCGCATGCGATTGCTGCTGAGGTCATTCGCAAGCTCCCTCCCGATCTGGAAAGAAAAGACATTCAAGGATGGGCTGAACTGGGCCTGGTAGAAGCCGCGAATTCTTTTGATCGCACTCGCGGCGTCCAGTTCAAAACCTTCGCGTATTACCGCATCAAGGGCGCCATCTACGATGGACTGCGGAAGATGGGCTGGTATCCCAAGGGCGTGTACCAGCAGATGCGCTTCGAGATGCATGCCAACGAATACTTGCAGGACGTCTCCGGCGAGTCTACTCGTGCCGGTTCAGCCTCGGCGCAACTGCAAGACTTGAAAGACATGACCTCAAACTTGGTCAGCTGCTACATGCTCTCCCTCGATACCATGCCTCAGGAGCCAGAGGATCAAAGCAAGCGTTCCGCGGAAGAGGAAGTCGTCAGCGCCCAAGAGAGCGACAATTTGCGTACCTCCCTGGCCCAGTTACCGGAAACCAACCGCCGGGTCCTGGAATATTGCTATTTTGAAGGTCTGACATTGGAAGAGACGGGGCGCAAGCTGGGACTTTCGAAGTCCTGGGTTTGCCGCCTGCACGCGAAGTCGTTGGAAATGTTGCGCCAACAGTTAGCGCGCCTTACTGCGCCCAGAGTTGGCCCCACCCCCGCAACGTTTCCCTCGCCCGTCCGATAATGTGGTTGTATGGTCGACCCAATCGCCAAAGCCGGAGCCGGTAAAGTTCTAGACGTTGTTGGCGGGCAAGATAAACCCACCCCCGCCAAGACCGGCGAATCAAAATTTGACCGCGTGCGCGCCGACGTTCAGGACCGCGACGCACAGCGGGTAGAAATCCCACCTGAAGTGAAACAGGTTTCCATGCAGAAGCAAAAGGCCATGGAAAAGGATCTGACCACCCGCCTGCAAAAGGGTGCGTCCCCCCAGCAGATACTTGGGGGGAATTTGAAGACTGCGAAGGTGAACGTCGATCAGCTGACCAATCGGATCAATGCACTGCCGAAGACTCCGGCGTTTCAGCCTTTTCGCGATCGCCTTGCCAGCATCGACACGCAATTTCAGGATGCTGGCAAGCTCATGAATTCGATCAAGGGCGGAGAAAGTCCTCAGCAGCTTCTTAAGGTGCAAATGAGCATGTATCAGCTCAGTGAGAATGTCGAACTCATGAGCAAAGTCGTGGACCAGGTAACATCCGGGATGAAAAACATCCTGCAAACGCAGGTTTGAGGATTGCAAACTCTAATTGAGGGCAAATTGAGCCGACTAGGAATTGTTGAGTCGATACTTGTGTTGGGTTTGGCGCTCATACTCTGCGGTTGTGTTACTCACGAATTACAGACAGGGCTGAGCGAGCAGGACGCGCAGGAAATCGTCGTCCTGCTGAATGAGCACGGCATCGACGCTTCCGCGGCGAAGGGGGCGAGCGAGAAAAAGGGCGAAGAGAAATGGAGCGTCGTCATCAAAGGCGGCGACCAGAATCTGGCTCGTGCATGGCGCGTTCTCCAGGAAAACGGTCTGCCCCGACAGAAGGACCACGGCCTGGAAGATGTCTTCTCCAATGCGGGGATGATTCCAACCGCAACCGAAGAACGGGCACGGCTTCTGCTGGGCACTTCCGGGGAGATCAGTCGGACTCTAAAGTCCGTGGACGGCGTCGTCGACGCACACGTCCTTGTCGTCATGCCGGACAGCAGCCCGATTCTTGACAAGACGGACCGCGTACCGCCGACCGCCTCCGTGCTCATCAAGTATCGCGGAGACGCGTCGCCTCTCTCGGAAGAAGACGTAAAGAAGTTGGTCGCCCGTGCGGTTGAGGGCCTGCAAGCGGAAAATGTTGTCGTCATCTACAAGAAGATTTCGCCGAAGCAGACGGTCGACCACAGTCTGATACCGATTCTCGGAAATCAGGAATTTTTGTTGGCGGCGTTAGGTCTGTTGGGTCTGTCGAGTGTTGGCTGCCTCGCGCTTGTTGCGAAGAGCCGTTGGCAGAGATCGAAGATCGAAAAACTTCAGCAGCAGCTCGCTGGTCACAACGCCTCCGGTGCTCTGGTGAGTTCTTCAAGCCGATGAAAGTTGCGAGGATTAGGTGAACCTGGAAGTGTTCTGCTATCTAGGGCTGCTCCGATTTCCAGAGCAGCTCGAACCGTCTCTTTCCTTGTTACCCGATCCAACGAGGGAGCAGGCGCTTAAGATTTTGGCGGAACTCAAGCCTCTTTCTAGGAACGAATTGCTGCAAAGATGGATGAGGCTTCGAGAAGACGAGTACGTCTCGATGCGGCGAGATCTATATCGCCGAGCCGGGCTTAATCTGGCGGATTTGCCGCCTTCTTTGCAACCCTGGTGCATTTCGTGGTTGGCCGATCAAAATGGATGAAAAGATTCTCAAAGCCGACGTCGTCCTCGACAAGGTCGTGGGTTCCACACCCAAAGTTCTGAAGCGCGAGGTGTATGAGGCGACTCGCGAAGCTCGCGATGTAGTCACCCAAGCCCAGGACAAAGCGAAACTAATCGTTGAAGAGGCGATGCGCGAGCGGGATAGAATCCGCGAGCAGGGTCGCCAGGAAGGCAATGCCGAAGGCCTGGCGGCATGGAACGACATCTTGATCCGCTCGAGAAAACGTTCGGACGAGCTGATCAAGAATTGGGAAGAGACGATGCTGCAGCTTTCCGTGCACATCGCTCGCAAGATCATCGGCGAAGAGCTGAAGCAGAATCCAGAGACTATCCTGGCCATCGTGCGAGAAGTCATCAAGGGAACTCGCACCGGTAAGAATCTTGCCATTCAAGTCAACGATGCCGAGGCCCAGTACGTGCGTGCTCAGGTCGATCGCTTAAGGCAATTCCTGGGTGGTGGCAGCGACATTGAAATTGTTCCTTCCAGCAGTATTCCCGCCGGCGGCTGTGTCATCGAAAGCGAGCTGGGAATTATTGATGCCCGCCTCGAAACGCAGTTGAAGTGCCTGGAAGATGCGTTGATCCGCAACAGTTCCCCGGACTAGGACAGACGACATGGCCAATAACGTTGCCGATATTCGACGGTACCTGGATCGAGTGGAACGCACGTCCTCCGTTCAGGTTCGCGGAAGAGTGAAGGAAGTTGTGGGACTGGTCGTGAAGGCCGCTCTGCCTGAAGCCTGGATCGGCGAGTTATGTCTGATCCGGAGTCCGCGTTCTCCCGAACCAGTCAAGGCGGAAGTCGTTGGCTTTCGTGACGGCGATGTTCTGTTGATGCCGCTGGGCGAACTGGTCAACGTCGGGCCGCACAGCGAAGTCGTTCCGACAGGGAATTGCCTCACCGTGAAAGTGGGCGACGCCTTGCTCGGCCGTGTGCTCAATGGCTTGGGAGAGCCCATGGATGCCGAGTTCAAGGGTCCACTAAACTGCAACGAGGAATTTCCTGTCCTTGGCTACCCGCCGGATCCCTTGAAGCGTCAACGAGTAAGCAAGCCGATCTCGCTCGGAGTCCGTGCGATTGACGCTGTGTTGACGGCTGGCGAAGGCCAGCGTATCGGTCTATTCGCCGCGGCCGGAGGCGGCAAGAGCACACTGCTCGGCATGATTG
Organism: uncultured Acidobacteriota bacterium; assembly: GCA_963820895.1. Lineage (GTDB taxonomy): Bacteria > Acidobacteriota > Terriglobia > Terriglobales > Acidobacteriaceae > Sulfotelmatobacter. Next base: position 938,826 of record CAWGBW010000002.1, on the reverse strand, counting down.
CTCGCAATACCGAGGCCGACGTCAACGTCATTACCCTGGTCGGCGAACGCGGCCGTGAAGTCCGCGACTTTATCGAGAACGATCTTGGCCCGGAAGGCGTGAAGCGATCGGTCATTGTATGCGCCACCTCGAACGAGTCTTCAATGGTGCGCCTGAAGGCCGCTTATGTCGGCACTGCCATCGCCGAATATTTCCGGAACAAAGGACTGAAAGTTATTCTCATGATGGACTCGGTCACGCGCTTTGCCCGTGCTCAGCGCGAGATCGGTCTCGCGTGCGGCGAGCCACCAGCCCGTGCCGGATATACACCTTCGGTCTTCGCCGAACTGCCTAAGCTGCTGGAGCGCTCCGGAAACTCTGATAAGGGATCGATTACCGCGATCTACACCGTCCTGGTCGCCGGCGATGACATGAACGAACCCGTCGCGGATGAAGTTCGTTCGATTCTGGACGGCCACATCATTTTGTCTCGAGAGCTTGCCGCCCGGAATCACTATCCCGCGATCAACATCCTCGAGAGCGCCAGTCGCGTGATGGGAGCAGTCACAGACAAGGATCATCGCAAGAGCGCGGGCGCGCTCCGCGATGCCCTCGCTACCTACAAGAAGAATGAAGATCTAATTATTCTAGGGGCTTACAAGACGGGTACGGATAAACGGGTCGACAATGCCATCTCCAAGATTTCCGTCATCGATTCGTTCTTGAAACAGGCGACGGATGAGAAGTCAAACTTCGCTGGTTCCCTCGAGAGCTTGAAAAGCATTTTCCCGCCGGGTGAAAACTGATGGCGTCTGAGTTTTCATACCGGCTTGAGCCCCTCCTCGAACAGAAGGAGGAGATAAAGAAAGACGTCGAGCGTGATCTGGGCGAGTCGCAGAAGGAACTCGAGAGCCAGCAGGCCACGCTGCGTAGTCTGCAGCACGCTTTGCAGGAGCTGGTGGAGAAACGTCAGCAAATGCGCCGCGAGCTGCTCAGCAAGCCGGCCGATGGCGCCGCTCTGAATGCGATGAAAGTCCAGGAGCGCGTGGAATACGCCAAGGCAGTAGCGTTGCAGATTGAAGACGCGCAAGGCGACGTCAACTCGCAACGCAGCGTGGTCGATCAGTGCGAAGCTCGTGTGCGGGAGGCGAAAAAGCAAGTGCAGGCCGCAACCCGTGAAGTGGAGATACTACAAAAGCATCGGTCCAAACAGGAAGAGCGTTTTGTGCGTGAGTTGCGCGAAAAAGAAGCTTTGGAACTGGATGAGATCGGGAACGTCTTATACATGACGAGGAGGCGTTCAATATGAGAATCAGCGACACGCAGTCGTCCAGCAAAGACGCGAACGTAAAGACAGACTCGCGGGACAAAGACGTCGCCGAGAATTCCAGCTTCTCAAAGATGCTGGCTAAGAAGCGCGACGCCGGGCAGGATGCCAATCAGTCGCAGGGTAGCGCGAAAGGTGGGCAAGGCGGACAGGATCCCTCCACTCTGGACATCATGCAGCAACAATCCGGACTCGACCGCCCCCTGGAGACGGCGCCCGTCGAGGGTAAGCACATTGTCGCGGTGCCGCCCGAACTCCAGCAGTTGGTGCGGGAAATTTCGGTTGCCGTGAATGCCCAGGGAAATAAGGAAGTACAAATTGAGCTGCACTCCAACACGCTCAAAGGCCTGAACATTCGCATCGAACGGCAGGCGGAAGGCGTCTCGATTCAGTTCCAGAGCACTTCCGATCAGGTTTCCTCTCTATTGCAGAAAAATCTGCCAGCTCTAACTCAGGGACTTAATGACCGCGGAGTGACAGTCTCAACGATCAAGGTTTCGGGACCCAAGGAAGCCGCTCGCTCCCAGGATTCCGAGGGACGCTCGAATTTCGGCAATCAGAGTGGGCGTCAGGGCAGGGGACGCTAGTGGGAGTTCGCTTGGGCTCAGAACCTCGGTCTATGGTTCGCTATCGTTTCGAGAATCTGCCCTCGCTTTCCCGTAACGAAGTTCGTCTCTGGAACTGGTATTGCCGCGCGGCTCCCAGCCAGCAGGATTGGCGTGCCTGGGTCGCGGATATTTTCGGACATCTTCTCGAAAAGCCGGAAGGCTATCAAATCCGGCTCATCCAGACGCACCTCGTCGACACGAAATTCGGCGAAAAGACGCTGGAGTTCGGATCGAAGCAGGAAATATCTCTCGGGCGCCAAGCCGAGAACGATGTGGTGCTGTCGGCTACCGCCATCGCCAGCAAGCATGCTCGACTCTTCGTGAAGGATGGCCAACTCTGCCTTGAAGATCAGGGTGGCCAGCTGGGCACCTATCTGTGGGACACTCGGCTGCCCGCCCGTGAGAAACAGATTGTCCGGTCTGGCGACCAGTTCACCGTCTTTCCCTATCGTTTTAGAATCCTGCTCGAAACACGTTGGGCACCCGAGACTGATATCAGCCTCAGCGATTGCACGCTGCAACTTTCCAGCCGAGCGGACTACACGCAGCAGGCACCGCGCGGTCATTCGGCGTATGCGCTCGATGCGAATCCGAGCGGCGAGCGAGCCCTTGTCCATGTCAGTCCTGCTTTTCTAGAGGCCCTTCGCCAGCGCGCGTTCTTTCCACTAGGGCCGGGAGTCGCGTCTACCGTACCGTCCGACGAAACATTTCTGGGTTTCGTCCTCTTCGCTATCCTCGAGCGTCTGAATCGGAAGCTGAAATTTCCTATGCGCTTCTCGTTTGCGAGAGACCCAGGGGGCAAGGGAGCAGACAATGCCCGTGGCGTTTCCTTGAGCTTCTCCGTTCGGGTGAGCGACTCAATCGGGGATTTCAGAGTCTTCCTGCCATTCGGATTTCTCACCAACGGCGAAGGCAACATCACAGCCGCCGGACTCGGTGGGTTCAGCAACCTCTCGTGGCAACTGCCGGTTGCGGCCGGATTCGTCGACTTGTCCTTCGAGGAGATTTCCCAGCTCGGCTTGGGGGACATTATCGTCGCCGAGCACGCTCCCGCCATTCTGTTCCCGAAAAACTTTAGCTACGGTTGGTCGATGACCGCCGACGGAAGCAACTTCGTAGGGTTCAAGATCGATAAATATCTTGAGGGAGGCTTATCCTTGCCAAACGGCGCTGACGAGACAGCATCTCTGACCAGGTCGGCGGTAGAAGCTCTGCCGGTACGGCTGCACGTGGTTCTCGCGGAAAAGGAATTTACCTTGGCCGAGATTCAATCCTTCAGCCCGGGAACAGTGATCGAACTCGATGCCTCCAAAACGGAGCCAGTCCGACTCTTGGTGAATGGTAAATTTCTGGGCGAAGGCGAGTTGGTCGAAGTCGAGGGAAACCTCGCGGTCCGCGTGCTGAGTTGGAGAAATGGGTGATGACTATCCTCTGCTTGGAACCGGCTTCCAGCGTCTCCGACCAGTTGGGGTCCATCAATTCGCAGATCGTTCAGTACATCGAGGTACTGTGCGGGCTCGGTGGTGTCCTGGTGCTGGCTTACCTCACGCTTCGGGTTGGATTGCCCTGGTTCTTTGGCACCCGGAACCGGGCCAATGGACCAATTGAAGTTTTGGCTCGCTATGCACTCGAACCGAGAAAAAGTCTGTACCTGGTGAAGGCTGGATCGCAGGTCTTCCTCATTGGCACGGCTGAGAATCAGGTGGAATATCTCACTGCCGTCAACGATGAAAACGCAGCCGAAATCGTGCGATCAGTGAGCCAAACGGAACCGCCTCATAAGGATTTCAGGCAGTTGTTAAGCCGGTTTCAGCGGGTTGGAAAGGCCGACCGACATGCGTAGATGGCTTGGCACGATGAAGGGCATTTTTCTGGTTGGGATGCTCGTGTGCCCCGCGCTTGCGAGCGCCCAAACTGGTGGCCCGGTCGCGAATCCGGTTGTGATGGTGATTGTGCTCGGAGCACTGGCGCTGGCTCCGTTCATCGTCATCATGTTGACTTCGTTCGTGAAGATCTCCGTCGTTCTATCGATCCTGCGAAACGCGCTTGGTACGCAGCAGGTGCCGCCTAACCAGATCATCACCGGGCTGGCGTTCGTTCTCACCATCTTCATCATGGTCCCGGTGGTGCGGCAGATGTACGACACGGTCGGGTCGGTCGCGAATTCCAAAGACATCTTTTCCGAGGCGAGCGTCAAAAGTATTTTCGATGCTAGTACGAAGGCGAAGGAGCCCCTCCGTCATTTCTTGTCGAAACACGCGCAGGCCAAAGACCGCGAGCTCTTCATGGACCTCGCCGTAAGGCTGGAATACAGCGCCGCTGAGAAGCCGCAAACGTCCGCCTCTGCCGCGAAGCCAGTATCAGCAACCGATAATTCGTCAGCACCCGTCCCCGCTCAAGCATCGGCGGTGCCAGTTCCCTCGGCTCCGCAGACGACGAAGCCTGCAGCGCGGCCCAATGCCGACATCCCGCGGCCTGACAAAGAAGACTTTCAGGTACTCATGCCGGCGTTCGTGACTAGCCAGCTGAAAGAAGCTTTCGAAGTCGGCTTCCTGATCTTCGTGCCATTCATCGTCGTCGACATGGTGGTCGCGAACATCCTGCTGGCCATGGGAATGCAAATGCTCTCGCCCAGCGTGATCTCTTTGCCATTCAAGCTGTTGCTTTTTGTTGTGGTCGATGGCTGGTTCCTGATCGTTCGGGGGCTTGTACTGAGCTACGTTTAGAGGAGAAGGACTTTGAGCGTCGAGGCGATCGTTCGAATATTGCGGGAAGGATTGATGCTCGTGTTACTGCTCTCGGCTGGCCCTATGCTGGCCAGCATGCTCATCGGACTCGTGATGAGCATCCTTCAGGCAACAACTCAGATTCAGGACCAGACTCTGAGCTTCGTCCCCAAACTCGCCGGAGTATTTCTGGCGGTGGCCATCCTCGGACCGTGGATACTGGCGCAATCTGTTCAATTCACCATCGTTCTCTTCGAAACAATACCGTCGGTGCGCTAGGGAATTCCCGCCATGCTAGCCGCCCTCCAGCACATTCTGGCAAGCATCGGATTTCACGATGACATCGGCACTTTCATCGTGCTCTTCGGCTTGATCGTGACGCGTCTGGTTACCGCGATCACCCTCACCCCATTTATGGGGGGTAAGGCGGTCTCCCCGCAAGTCAAGGTCGGGCTATCTGTTTTGATCAGCATTCTCGTCTTCCCGACCCTCGCGCCTCATCTGAACGCCGGAGAACTGAGCAGCCTTCGGGTGATGTGTCTTCTGATAAAGGAAGCGGTGATCGGATCCACGATCGGCTTCATCTCCCAGATCATCTTTCAGAGCGTGCAGATGGCGGGCGCGACGATGGACTACTCCCGCGGCATGAGCCAGGCGACTTTCTTCGCTCCTCAGCTTGAGAACAACGTCTCTTTGCTCGGGCAGTTGCAACTGCAGGCTTCCCTCGTTCTGTTCCTCGTATTGAACGGGCACTTGCTGTTCCTGCGCGCCCTGGCCGGCAGTTTTCAGAAGATGCCCCTTCTTGATTTTCCGCAGTTCAGCGGAGGGACGATGGCCGCAATGGAGCAGATGGCTCGCTATACGGGAGAAAGCCTCCTCATTGCGGTGCAACTCAGCGCCCCGGTCCTTCTCGCTCTCTTTCTTGTCGACGTGAGCTTTGGGGCCATCGGAAAAGTTGCTTCCGGCCTGAACGTCCACCAGGAAAGCCAGCCGGTGAAGGCCATGTTCGGCCTGGCAGTGTTTCTTCTTGCGCTGTCATATCTCGTAAGCCGTATGCCCGGTTATTTCGCAGGAATGATGGAGCAGATCAAGCAGTTTATTTTGCATATTGCGTGAGCAGGAGCTCTAAGAGGTTAGTGAATGCCCGGCGAAAAGACAGAACAGCCGACACAGAAACGCCTGAATGAATCGCGGAAGAAGGGTGAGGTCTTTAAGAGCAAAGACTTCACCCAGGCTCTGATGTTCATGACGGCTGCTGCTGTCCTGACTTTGGGCGGACCCACCTACGTTTCCGAGCTTGGCGGACTCATGACGCAGACCTTCCAGCCCGCCGTTCTGAGCGGACACATGCAATTGAGCCAGATGATGAGCCGCTTCGGGTACGCGTCCTCGAAGTTCATGCTCCTTACGGCTCCTTTGATGGCCGCGCTCATGATTGCGGCGGTGGCTTCGAATTTCGTCCAGGTGAAAGCGCTGTTTGCCCCGGAAGTCATAAAGCCGAAGTTCGAGAAGCTGAACCCGGCGAGCGGTTTCAAAAACATCTTCTTCAGCTCCAAGACCTACATCGAGATGCTCAAGAATCTCGTCAAATTCGTGGTCGTGCTATGGGTCTTGTACAGCGCAATCAAGGGCGGCTTGATCGACATCATTCCCACTGTGGGAGTGCCGTTGATCCAAACTGCGAAGCTAGCGGCTCACCTCATGTCGAGCATTCTGTTGAAGGTCGGCGTGGTCTTCGTCATCCTCGGAGGAGCGGATTTTGTTATCCAGAAAAAGCTCTTCACGAAAAAGTTGATGATGAGCAAGGAAGACATCAAGCAGGAGTACAAGGAGCAGGAAGGCGATCCCCATGTGAAGCACCAGCGCCGGCATCTGTTCGAGCAGATGATGCACGAGAGCGTCGCCCACAATGTCCCCAAAGCTACGGTCATCATCGCCAATCCCACGCACCTCGCCATCGCGTTGCAATATGACGAGAAGACTATGCAGGCGCCTCAGATAACCGCCAAAGGCCAGGATTCGATGGCGCTCCGGATCATCGACATCGCAAAAAAGAGCCAGGTTCCTGTCGTACGCAATATCGGGCTGGCGCACAGCCTGTTCGACCTCGAAATCGGGCACGACATTCCCGAAGATCTATATGAAGCCGTGGCCGAAGTTCTGAACTTCGTCTACCAGTTGGCCAATGCCAATGCCTAGGAGGGAACATGAGAGTTGACTACACTTTGCCGTCGCTGGAGCCGGGGAAATTGCCGGAGCTTCCGGGTGCCGTGGAAACAGGCGTTTCTTTCCAAGACCAGCTCCGCGGATCAGTCTCCGAAGTCCCGGTGAGTTGGCAGCGAGAATTGAATCTCGATGCTCGTCCTCCTGACGCGACCTATCTCGATCCGCCGCCACGCCCGAATACTCTGGAAATTCGGGATGCAGAGAGCGAGAGGACTCGATGGCGCAGCATGCTGTCGAAGCACGATAAATCAGCCGCAGCGAACTCGTTGCGCGATCCCAATTCGCAGCAGTCCGTGCGCGTCATGCTGGACATGCTCATGGACATGCAACAGACCGAAGATTCGATCGTTTCGCAGAATGCTTCTGTAACGCGGGGGTGAATATGCCGGAAATGGGCTGGACAACCGACGAAATCTATCTTTTGGCCGATCGCGGATACGCGTTCTACCGCCAGGGCTGCTACCAGGAGGCGGGCATCATTTTCACGGCCCTGGTGGCGCTCGATCCGACGAATGCATACTGCCGGACTGCTTTAGCTGTTCTTTGCATGGCTACCGGGAACGCTACCAGAGCCGTTGAGGAACTGACGTTTGTGCTCCACAACAATCCCGCCAATCATGCCGCCCGCGCCCGGCGCTGCGAGGCTTATTGCGAAATGCGCAGTTGGGACAGGGCAGGGGAGGATCTCGAGATCCTGCGCCGGAATGGCCAGGGTCTCTCCGTCGAACGGGTTGCCCGGCGTATGCGGGCGGCTGGCGCGCCAGGCCGTTAAAAGAACTTAGCAACTTCCCCCCGGCATACCCGATAACTTGTGTGAATTGGGAAGGCAAAATCGACCCAAGATCTGAAAGGGAAGGAGGCACAACATGGGAGACGTAATCAGTGGAGTAGTGAATGGTGTTGAGCAGGCTGTGGGTGGAGTGGCCCAAGGGGTAGGAAGTCTGCTTTCAAACCCAACGGTTGACACAATCGCCGGAAGTCTTGTCGGCATGCCCGAACTAGGCTCTTTGGCCGGTATCTTCGGTGGCTTGACGCAGGCTGGCGGAGGCTCACAGGGTGGTGGGGGAGGGCTTCTGGGCGGCCTTGGCGGGCTTCTCGGTGGACTGCCGGGTATCAGCAGCGGGTTCCCCGGGTCCTTGGGAGGAATCATTAATAACCCTCTCGGCGGTTTGGGCGGGATCCTTGGCGGGCAGGGTGGACAGGGCGGTCTGGGTGGAATCTTTGGGCAGGGTGGCTTGGGTGGAATCTTCGGTGGCGCCGGCGGTGCAGGTGGCGGCGGTGCAACTGGTGGTGGAGCGACTGGTGGGGCTGGAGGCGCTGGAGGCGCTGGCAACCCGTTCGGAGGCTCCTTCGGTGGTGGCGATCCAACTCAGGGCTTGGGCCAGATGCAGGATTCGATGAATCAATCGATGCAACTGCAGCTGCAAATGCAGCAGATGATGATGCTGTTCCAGGAATTGAGCAAGGAAATCAGCCAGATGGGCGAAGCTGCCTCAACCGCGATGCAGAACGTCCACTAAACATTGACAACCAGCCAGATACCACCTTTAGGAGGATACGAGAATGGCACAGCAAGTGACCGCGGCTGATTTGGTTAAGAGAATCGAAGCCGGCGAGCAGCCCGCCCAGGTGCTGGGCGTAACTGAAAACCAAGTGAAGGCCATCGTCGCACTCGGTTACAACAAGTATCAGCAAGGCAAACTCGACGATGCCAACACGATGTTCCGTGGTGCCGCAGCACTGGACGCCAACAACTACTTGGGTTTCGCTGGAGCCGGTGCAGTAGCTTTGGCTCGAAAGCCGGCGGATCTCGAGGGGGCTTACACGAACCTGTCCCGGGCCGCAGAACTGAAGGCGGATGACGCCAGCATTCAGGCGAACTTGGGCGAAACGCTGCTTCGGCAGGGCAAAGTGCTCGAAGCCAAAGAGCATCTGGAGAAGGCCTTCTCGCTGGATCCGGACCACAAGGACCCGGGAGTCAATCGAGCCCGCGCTCTGGTCAGCGGAATCGACGCGATCATCCAGGAAGCTCAACGACGTAAGGAAGCCGGGTTGGCGAAAGCAAGCTAGATTACCGACCGGTTGTCGAATCTGTGCCGGATGCCCAACGGGGGGAAGATGGGCGTCCGGCGCCGATTTTAGTTTGTACGCAGGTTTTTGAAAATCAGATGGTCGATATTCAGGGATATTTCCTCGGAATCAAGAAAGAGATTTCAGGTGGGAACCTCCAGGGGGTTCTGACCCGTTTCGCTGACTTGATCCTGGTCGCCATGGTCGGAGTCATGGTCGGCCTGATGATCGTTCCCCTCCCGACCTTCCTGCTCGACATCTTCCTGACCGTCAACATCACAGTGGCCGTCACCATCCTGATGGTGTCGATCTATATCTCCGGCCCCATCCAAATTGCGTCCTTTCCAACCCTGCTGCTGATCACGACTCTTTACCGACTGTCGCTCGACATCTCCGCCACCCGCCTCATTCTGCTCAAAGCGGATGCAGGCGAGGTCATCCGATCCTTCGGCATGTTCGTCGTCAGCGGCAATTTCGTTGTCGGCGCCGTCATCTTTCTGATCATTACCCTGGTCCAGTTCATCGTGATCACCAAGGGCGCCGAGCGCGTGGCCGAAGTCTCGGCCCGATTCACCCTGGACGCGATGCCGGGCAAGCAGATGAGCATCGACGCCGATCTGCGCGCCGGCATCATCGATTTCCAGCAGGCCCGCACGCGGCGTGAAGGCTTGGCGCGCGAAAGTCAGTTCTACGGCGCGATGGACGGCGCCATGAAGTTCGTGAAGGGCGACGCCATCGCCAGCATCGTCATCACCCTGATCAACATCGTCGGCGGATTGATCATCGGCGTCGCGATGAACGACATAACCGTCATGGATGCGGTGCAGACCTATTCCATCCTGACGATCGGCAACGGCCTGGTGTCGCAGATTCCCGCGCTGTCTGATCTCGATTTCCGCAGGCATGGTGGTGACCCGCGTCGCATCCGAAGACAAAGACGCCAACCTGGGCAAAGACGTCGCCGGGCAGATTCTGGGCCAGCCTAAAGCAATCGCCGTCGCTGCGGGCTTGTTGACGATGATGGCGCTCATTCCAGGGCTGCCCAAGATTCCGTTCTTTATCCTTGCCGGTGTCACCGGATCTCTTGCCTACGGTCTCTACAAGGCGCAAAGCATCAAGGTTGCTGCTGCCGAGCAAGTCCAGCAGTTGGCTGCAAAATCCGGGGAGGATCCGCAGATTTCTCTGACGCTCCCGCTCGTGCTTCAGGCCAGTGAGGCTCTGACTCCATACGTCAATGTGGACAGCGAAGAGGGCAAGAAGTTTTTCGATCGTCTGGTGGCAATTCGCAATGGCCTGTACTTCGAGCTAGGCGTCATCTTTCCTCCAATTCAGATCAAGGGCAACATGCCCGGAGAGCCCGGCAGCTATACGATCTGGGCCAACGAAGTGCCGATCGTCAACGGGCAGGTTCGTCTCGATGCCGTTCTGGTCAGCGACTCGGCGGAGAATCTCTCCGTTTACGGGTTCACAGGAGAGACCACTGCCAACCCCGCCACCGGCAAGCCCGCGGCGTGGGTGTCTCGCGATCAGGCCGATCGTGCCCGTGGTGTCGGATACCAGGTCTGGGACACGCCGGACGTTCTCCTGTTGCATCTCGCGGACTACCTCCGGAAGAACGCCAAGGAATTTATCGGACTGCAGGAAGTCCAACGTATGGTCACCGCTCTTAAGGGGCCATACCCGACGCTGGTGGAAGAAACAGTTCCGAAAACAGTCTCACTTCAGACTTTGACCGAGATATTGAAAAGGCTGGTCGAAGAAGGCGTTTCGATCCGGGACCTCAAAACGGTTCTTCAAATCCTGTGCGAGTGGGGAAGGATCGAGCATGAAGTCCTTGCTCTCACCGAGCAGGTGCGGGTCGGGCTCAAAGCAAAGATTTGCTATCAGATATCGCAGGGCCGTCCCCTGCTGTTCATCTATCGCCTTGATCCTGAGTTCGAAGAGATGTTCCGAAACTCAATCCGCCAGAGCGCGAGCGGTTCTTACCTGGCGATGGATCCCGCGATGAGCCGGCAAGTGTTGGACGCGGCCCGAGCGCAGATCGGCGATCTCCCTCCGGGAGCGCAGCGGCCGGTCATCGTGACCGATAGCGAGATTCGCAGGTTCGTAAAACGACTTCTGGATTTTGGAATTCCTGACGTGACGGTCCTCAGCTACGATCAGCTCACACCGCAAATCAACTTGCAGCCCTTGGGGATGATTTCTCCTGCGCCGCAGGCTCAGATTGCGGCGCAGTCTTGAGTTGTTGTGACGTGGAGCAAGTGGCGCGCAGATCTCGGGTGAGCATGGAGAATCTCCGGCTCACTCCGAAGCCCGCATTGCTCAGCAGGCGATGGCTGTAGCTTTGGTCAAAGACGTGGGTGGCCGTAAACGGTGGAGAGTAAGTGCTGGCAAAGATATGACGAAGCAACTCATATCCGGGCGCAAGTTCCTCGGTGCTCGAGCGGAGATCGACGAGTTCGGCGCGGTTCGATGCTCCCGGAAGGACGACAGCATAAGCCTTATGGGTGTCTTGATCGAACGCCCCAAAGAATTGCATGCGAGAGGCGGCATGATTCAGGAAACTCGGCCGCTGCGACCAGTGAAATCGCTCTCCGTTCGGAATCACGAAGCGCGAAATAGCTGCAACGTCAGCTTGCTGAACGTCGAAGCGATCGTCGGCCTCGGGCAGGGTAACCGACCGGGCTTCCATGTCGAACAGATCGAATTGCGGCGCTGCTTGAATGAAGCGGTATCGGCGCACCGGACGGTCCGGAACGGAAACGCCATAAAGCATGACGTAGCCGGCTTCGAAGAGTCGGTTGCAACAAGCTTCGAAAAGGCTCTGGGCGATTTTTCGAGTGCGGAACTTGGGAATCGTTCCCCAATACAGGATGTACGCTTCACGCGAATCGGGATCCGCGCAGGCAAGAATGATTGCCGCGGCCTCGCCGTCGACATATCGGATCAACGAGTAAGTGGAAGAGAAATTCCAGTATCCCTGGAGCGACAGAAAGCTGAAGAAGTCGAGATGATACTCGAGTGATGTTCCATCCGAAGACCCATTCATGATGCGAATGGCATCGGGGATGGTTTGAATGCTGATTGGGCGCAGGTCGTCCGACATCAGAAACGGATGATACTACACAGGCAACCAGAGACAGAGAGGTGGTAACTCATGAAGAGCGTGCAAAAGACGCAGCCTGCAGCAGGATCGAAGGATGACATCGGCTGGCGCCACTTTCCTCAGTTCGAGAAGCTTCTCTCCACCGAAGAGCCGCAACCCGTACTGGGCAAGGTCGAAAAGACCTGCCGCCAGCTTGACGGCATCATCAAATCCGGCGCCGGCACCGACAAGGAGCGCGCCAAGGCAGCCATGACGGCTTTCGGACGATCCTTAGATCTTCTGCGCGCCTTGACCGAGATGAGGAACAAATCGGTCGAGCAAAAATAGCAACATCTGTGACTAAGTCACGATAATCTAATTAGGAGGCGAACTCCCATGGCAAACTTCAACAGCATTTTGAGTGGTGCAGGAACTCCTAATTACAGCCTCGATCAGATTGTGCAAGCCACGCAGCCGCAGCCCCAGCCGAGCGGTTTCCGGCGGGTGCTGGGCGGTATCGTGGGCGGTGTTGGCAACATGTTCATGCCCGGGATCGGTGGACTCATTGGCGGTGCCATCAGCGGCACGAGTGGCATCAACCAGTCGGGCTTGCTCGGCGACAGCATGAAGTTCCTGCAGTTGCAGCAGCAGATGAGCGTGGAGCAGGAGGCTTTTCAGGCCGTTTCGGCGGTCGTGAAAAGCAGGCATGATTCGGCCATGGACGCTATCCGTAACATCAACTAACTGCCGATAGGAGTCGGGAAATGACAGCGAAGTGGACGATCGCGCCCTCCAACGACGAACTGGCATTTCTGGTTGAGTCTGGACTTATTTATCGCGACGCGAGCAACTTTCAGGCGGCTCATGATGTTTTTACAGGGGTGAAGGCGCTGTACCCCAATCATGATTTCCCGGAAGTTTTTCTCGGGACGGTGGAGTTTCAGCAGAGTCATTTCGATGCCGCTGAGGCTCACTACCGCCGGGCGCTTGAACTGAATCCGCGTAGCGCATTTGCTTATGCCCATCTCGGAGAAGTCTTCTTGTTTCGGAAGGACAAAGACACAGCGCGCACTCATTTGAAAGCGGCGATGTCTCTTGATCCTCTCGGTAGTTCCGGAAAGCTGGCGCGTAGGCTGCTTGAGATGACGGACTGTGTGACATTTTCGTGAGCTAGAGCTGGTTTATGGCTGACATCAAGCCGACAGGGAATTTCGGCCAGATAAATTACCCATCCGCCGATCAAACCGGCGACGCGAAGCCGAATCGAAATTTCTCGGTTGTCCAAGGACCGCCGGGATCTTCGACTACGGAATCCGTGTCTTCGCCGGTAGAAGGGCCGAAGTTCAGTAAGGCCGATCTCCAGGATCCGGCGAAGCTTGATCAATTGGTGCGCTCTTCCGCTCTCGAAATCGTCAATTCTCAGACGGGATCTACGCCTCTCTCGAGCGCCCAGAAGCAACACCTGAGCGATTACATGTCCGAGGATCCAATTTTCCGCCAGCGCATCGAGACTTACCTGCGAAAGGCCTTGCCCTAGAAGATGGATATCCTGCTCTCGATCCGAGCCAAGGCTGACTCCACCACTCGTGAGGTTCGGTCCGCAATCGGCGACGGATTGGTTATCGGACGCGGCGCAGAGCAAGGCGTTCTTCTCGATGGACCCGATCTCTCCCGCGAGCACCTCGTCATCACTGCCGAGGGCACAAATCTATTCCTCACCGACCTGAGCAGTAACGGAACCTGGCTCAATGGAACCCGGCTAAAAAGATCGGTGAAGACTCGCATCAGTGTGGACGACCTGATCGAGATCCCTGGATATGCCCTCAACCTCAAGTTTGCCGATCAGCCTGAAAAAGTGGCTGCGGCTCCAGTGCCTCCGCCTCCCCCGCCAGCAGCCGTTCCAGAGCCCGTAGCCCCGCCTCCGGCTCTATCCGAAGAGCCCAAAGGCCTGCTGAGTCCGGTGTTCGGCTTTATCGGCTCCTTCAGTTTTATGGAGAAAGCTTTGGTCGTCGTAGGCCTGGGAGGATTGCTATTGCTGTTCGCCTACTTCGGATCCTGATGTTCGAAATAAAATACTAGCCCAAAAACATTTTCATCTTCACGATCAGCCCAGCCATCATCGCGATTGCTCCAAGCAACGCGTTGTACTCGCGATGCTTCAGATACAAATCCATCGAGAATCCACCGGATTCTACAGATTTCCACGCCGTAATCCTCGGGACAATTCTCGGAACTCCGCGAGCGTACTCCTCGAAGTCCGTGAACTTCTCTCTCAGAAATACTTCTTCCGAACGAATCACTGGCAGATAGATCGCGAAGAACATCAGGACCAGCAAGATTCCCACCCACCAGCTTCGTGCTGCAACAGCGAATCCGATCCCGATCGTCAGCGAGCCCAGATAAAGCGGATTCCGCGTATGAGCGTAAGGCCCCGAAGTCGCCAGTGCCTCATTCTTTCGAACGTGTCCCGAGGCCAGTGCGCGAACCAGAAGGCCCAGAATCACCAGCGCTCCGCCGACACCCAGCAAGCGCCAGGTTGGTCGAGCGAGCCAAAAATAAACGATCGCAAAAAGAAATCCCAGCGGCACTCGAATGCGCCGCGCGATCTTCGACCACTCAGCCATGCGCGGCCTCGCTCGACTTGTGATCGATCATCTTGTGCGCAGCATCCACGACAGCGTCGACTCCGATCTCAAGCATTCCCTCATCAGGCCGCGGATTTCGCGCATGCGTAGTCGGACTGGCAGGATTTCGCAGCACGATACTTCGCGTCCCATACGGCCCGTTGCGCTCAGGATCGGTCGGCCCAAAGATGGCCACCACGGGCACCAGCAGGGCGGCGGCCAGATGCAACGGCCCCGTATCGCCTCCAACGAACAAACTCGCTCGTCGCGTCAATGCAATCAGTTCCGTGATCGAACAACTAATGGACTTCGCATGTCCTTCGCTGGCGTCTTCCACCTGCCGAGCCAGATCCTCCTCCCCAGGGCCATAATTCACGACCGATTTCATCCCGTATGAAGCAAGCGCCCGTGCCACGTTTCCATATCGCTCGGGTGGCCAGCGTTTAGCACCCCACCCCGCGCCCGGATTCAGAATCAGAAATGTTTCTACGCCAGCCTCTGCAAGACGTCTCTGGATCTTCGCATCCGCTTGATCATCGATCGGAAACTGAACGCGTGGAGCCACAAGTTTTCTCTCGGCCACGGCCGAAGCGACAGAAAGGTTTTGCTCGATTACGTGACTGCCAGCAGGGATCGTTTGTCGGCCGTACCACAAGCTCGCTGGGAGTTCGCGCGGCTGCGCCGATCCATAAATCGCCGGAGCCCCCGACCATCGTGCTAACACCGCTGACCGAATTGCTCCCTGCAAATCGACCGCTACGTCGTAATGTGCCGCCCGAACGTCATTCCATGTCCGCACAATCTGCTCGATCGTCGGCAGAGTAAATATACGATTTCCTCCACCCGGCAAGCTTGACGGTGTGAACCCAATCCGCCAGAGGACGCTGTTCGGATCGAGGTCCGCGACGCGGGGTGCCCGGTGCACACAAAAGTTCAGCCCATCTTTCTTCGATCAGCCAGCCGATCATTGCGTCCGGAAAAGCTTCTCGCAAAGCTTGCGCCGCAGGCAGCGTGTGGATCACGTCCCCCATCGCACTCAGCCGTACGATGAGCAGGCGCTCCACCTTGGAAGAACTGGTGTTCCCGATCAAGATCTCCTCGGCGAAAAGCGTGAGCGGATGATCTCGGTGGTGGAGTGCTCTTTCGGATCGCCGACAATTTCGACCCGGCCCCCATGTTCGGACATGGCATCGCGCTCCGGAACCGAGTCGGCAGTGTAGTCGGTTCCCTTTGCCTGAATGTCGGGGTGAATCT
This sequence comes from uncultured Acidobacteriota bacterium, assembly GCA_963820895.1. GTDB lineage: Bacteria > Acidobacteriota > Terriglobia > Terriglobales > Acidobacteriaceae > Sulfotelmatobacter. Next base: position 922,927 of record CAWGBW010000002.1, on the reverse strand, counting down.
CGCGAATAATCGCCCGCACGTCGAGCTCCGGGAAAATGACGACGGCGTCGACGTCTGAAAGCGCTGCCACGATCTCGGCACGCTCAGCCTCGGGCATAACCGGACGACCTTCGCCCTTCAGCGTCCTCACCGACTCGTCAGAGTTGATGGCGACCACAAGCTTGCCGCCAAGAGCTTTTGCACCGTGCAAATAGCGCACATGACCCACATGCAATAGATCGAAGTTGCCATTCGCCAGCGTGACACTCTCTCCAGCCCCACGCCATTGTTCCACGCGCTGGCGCAACTGGCCCCGGCTCAGAATTTTGCTGTCTTCACTCAATGAGGTCGTGTGGACGGCGGCGTCTGCTCGATGGCATGCAGCAATTCTTCACGCGACACGGTCGCTGTGCCCCGCTTCATGACGACGATCCCGCCCGCGTAGTTCGCAAGTTGAGCCGCTTCTTCTGTCGTGGCACCCGCGGCCAGCGCGGCGGTGAACGATGCAATCACTGTATCCCCGGCACCCGTCACGTCGGCTACCTGGTCCGATCCGAAAATCGGCAAGTCGATTGGCTTGTGCTTCCGGTCAAACGCCACCATGCCGTCGCGCCCTCGCGTGATCACCAGCGACTGCAATTTCATGTGGCTCATTAACTTCTCGCCGGCATCAAGAAGTTTCTCCCAGTCCTGTCCGATGCGGGTCCCAAGAGCCTCTTCGACTTCTGGTTCGTTAGGAGTCGCTGCCGTCACGCCGGCATACTGCAGCATGCGATAACGGGAGTCGAGAATGATCGGCACCGTCCCCAGCTTTCCCTTTTCGCGCAGCGTACTTACGATAGCTGGAGTTGCCGCACCGTACCCGTAGTCTGACACCAGCAGTGCATCGGAAGCGTGCGCGTAGTTCCGCGCTGCCAAGTAGAGCTCCCGCGTCAGATGACTATTCGGCGCCTCGCTCGGTTCGCGGTCAACCCTCACTACCTGCTGCCGCGATGTATGCGTCATACCCGCCAGGATGCGGGTCTTTGTGACCGTCGTGTAACTCTTGTCTTTCAGGACGCCGCTAACGGGGATTTTCTTCTGACGGAAGTGTTTCAGAAGCAAACGACCCGCCTCGTCATCTCCGACAATTCCCACAGGGAGCACGTTCACGCCCAGGTCAGCGAGGTTGTTGGTCGCGTTCGCTCCACCGCCCGGGACGATCGTCCTCTCGCGATGCTTCAGAATCAACACCGGAGCCTCCCGCGACACCCGGGAGATTTCCCCGAATACGAACTCGTCCGCCACCAGATCGCCGAGAACGGTCACCGTGATGTTGGGAAACGCCTCGACTATTTTTTGGAGACGCTCCGCTTCTTTCAAATGCTTAGTCATCGGACAGTCGATTCTCTCACGCGGCCTCGTTCAATCTACCGCTCACTCGACAGACGGTATCCACAGTGTCAGCGGAGAAAGATCGCAGCGCCGGCGTCCGTCCGGCTGTCGCCCACAACAACGGTCGATCCTCTAAGAAACGGACGATTTCAGGTTCCCACCCTTCGTTCTTCGATCTTCCGCAGAATGCGATCCACCGCCCCGTCCCCATCCGTGAGCTCCATCCGGACCGGCACCACAGCCAACGGCTCCAGAGCCGAAAGATAAGGCCCAAGATTGACGGCATCCTTCTCGGTTGTCACAAATCCCCCAGCTTCGCTGCGCCGCTTCAGCTCCAGCAACTCGCGCACGTCCTTCTCGTCATAGGCGTGGTGATCGCGGTAAAAGGCCTCGGCGACGGGTTCGATGTGTGCGGAACGCAACTGCAACACGAAACCCTGTGGTCGTGCGATCCCGCAGAAGACGATCGGGCGGGGCGGCACATCCTTTGGGTCAATCCCGCGGCGCACGCGCCAAACGAGCGTCCCATCGAGTGGAAACGACTCCGCCGACGCGCCGCTGGCCAGTACCACTGCATCTGCGCGCCGCAATGAACCCAGTTTTTCCCTCAACCTTCCGGCCGGAAGCAGTTGATCGGTGGCATCCTGCGGCGTGACGAGAACGATGTCAAAGTCACGCGCAAGTCCACGGTGCTGGAAGCCGTCATCCAGAATGTGCAACTGCGGCCCAAACCTGGATTCCGCAAAACACCCCGCTGCGTATCGATCTTCGCCAACCACGACCTGCGCCTGAAGCTTCCGCGCAATTAACAGCGGCTCGTCGCCGTACTCCGCCGCGAGCCCCGACGGATCAACCAGTCGGACCCCGCGACTCTTTCGACCGTAACCGCGCGACAGCACATCGAACTTCACGCCGTGCTTCCGCAGTAATTCTCCAAGCAGCATCACAAACGGAGTCTTGCCGGAACCACCCGCTGAAATATTTCCCACGCTGACCACAGGCCCTTGCAACCTGCGCGACGGCAAGATGCCACGGTCGTAGAGCCGATTGCGCGCTCCAACCATGGTGCCGTAGATGATGCCGAGTGGATTCACTCTCTTCGCGCAGCCGACGCGTTCTGAGCATCTTGGTCTCGCGCCAGTAACATACGAATCGCATCTAACGTTCGAGACGTCGCGCCCATCTGCGACAAGATTGTCTCTTTTGCGCGGCGCCCCAGCGCTCTGCGCTCTCCATCGTCCCCAAGCAACTGCATTAGCGTCAGCGGCAACTCCGAGAGGCTGACGATTCTCACTGCGTCACGGCTCTGGAACAGTCCCACAATGTCCCTAAAATTTTCAGTGTGTGTGCCTGTCACGATGGCAACCCCGTGTTGCGCAGGCTCGATGATATTGTGCCCACCGCGAGGCACCAGGCTGCCTCCCACAAAAGCCACGTCTGCCAAGGCTATACAGCGCCGACAACTCTCCGATCGTATCGACCAGGAACACTCCGCCACCTAAAGGTTCACCCTGCCAAAGCGATCTCCGGTGCAACCGGATATTCATCTGCTGAGTAAGAATCGCAACATTGTCGAACCTTTGCGGATGTCGCGGAGCCAGGATCATCACCGCATGAGGATGGCTCACCAGCACATTCTCGAACGCTTTGAGCAGCGGCGCTTCCTCATCGTCGACCGTGCTTCCGCAAACCAGGACCGGACCCGCGCCTTCGGCAGCCAATGATTGGCGAAGACGCTCGACGATTGCCGGCGGCGCTGGAAGGTTCACGTCGAACTTCAGATTGCCCGTCACCTGCACCCGGCTTGGGTCCGCCCCGATCGACTGCAACCGAGCCCCGTCTTCTTCAGTCTGCGCCAGGAAAAGATCCACATTCACCAGCATCTTCTTCAAAGCCCAGCGAAACCGCTCGTAGCGGGGCCAGGATCGGTTCGAAATGCGTGCATTGACTACAACCACCCGTGCGTCGTTTGTGTGCGCGAGACGAAGAAGGTTCGGCCAAAACTCGGTCTCGGCAAGGACGACTATTTCCGGCTGCAATGCGCGCAAATATCGGCGGATTGCAAATGCGAAATCCATCGGGAAATAGAACACGTTCTCCGCTCCGAATCGCTTGCGTGCCAAATCCTGTCCGGTATCCGTTGTGGTCGAGACCATCACTCGGTGCTCCGGAAAAGTCTTGCGCATCTGACTGACCAGGCCGCTGATCGCGAGTACTTCCCCAACCGAAACAGCGTGGATCCATATCGCGCGTTGCCCGTCGAAACCAGGTGTGCCAAGCCTGGCGGGCACCCGTCCGATACGCTCTGGAAATCCGCGACGGTACTTGCCGTGGCGCATGGCCTGGTACAGCCAATACGGCGAGGTCAACAGCAGGGCCAAGCCGAGCGCACAACTGTAGATGAAGTAGTGCAAGCGAAGCCATTCTAAACTGCGACAATCAGCAATCGGCATGCTTCAAGCTCTATAATCGGAGCATGCAGCCTTTCTTGCGATCGAGTTTGCGCATCGCGGCCTTGACGCTTTGTGCTGCGTGCATAGTGCCGGCAGTTCTGGCCTCGAAGAATTTCGTGAAGCCGGAAGCGAAGGCAGCCATCAACTATCCTGCGCATGATTTTCACCGCGACGAGCAGGTTGCGATAGCCGCCGACCCCTACGACTCGGTCGAGAAGGCAAAGATTTTTTCCGTTAACTTCGCCGACCACGGATACCTGCCGATCTTCTTCATCGTCACCAATGATGGCGACCAGCCTGTCTCGATCGCCAATATTCGGATCACGCTGATTACGGCGAATCGATCGAAGCTCACCCCCGCGACCACCGACGATCTCTACCGCCGGCTCACGAATCCGCAATCGAGCACGCGGCCCAGCCCGATACCGCTTCCACACAAAGTGAAGACCGGGGTAAGCAAGAAAGAGATGGAAGAGATCGAGTCCTCGCAATTCGCCGCCAGAGCTGTCGAGCCGCATTCAACGCAGTCCGGATTTCTTTTTTTCGATATCGGCGGGATCAACTCGCCCCTCCGCGGTTCCAACATCGACATCACCGGAGTCGCCGACGCCAAAGGCTCCGAGTTGATGTACTTCGAAATCATCGCCGACAAATACCTGGACGCCCCAAAAAATCCATAGCGACAGTTTCTCATCAGTGGACCTTAGTACCCTTTGTGGTTAAAGCGCTTGAACTGCAGCCGCATCTATAATCGATCTCCTATGGCAACTTCCGAGACATCGATCGCTGCTCATCCGAAGTTCGAGCCCGTGATCGGTCTTGAAGTTCACGTGCATCTTCTGACCAACACGAAGATATTCTGTTCGTGCTCGACCCGCTTCGGAGCCCCGCCGAACTCCAATGTCTGTCCGGTCTGCCTGGGTATGCCGGGAGCCCTGCCCGTGCTGAACAAGAAAGCTGTGGAATTTGCAACACTCGCCGCGATGGCGCTGAGTTGCCGCATCAATGAAACCTCGATATTTGCCCGAAAGAACTACTTTTATCCCGACCTTCCCAAGGGCTATCAGATTTCGCAATACGACAAGCCCCTCGCGGAATTCGGCTTCATTGAGATCCCGGCCAATTCCGGCAAGAAGAAAATCGGGATCACGCGCGTCCACCTCGAAGAGGATGCCGGCAAGAGCCTGCACGAAGGCTTTCCCGATTCCGATGAAAAGACTGCGATCGATCTCAACCGGACCGGAGTTCCACTGATCGAGATCGTCAGCGAGCCTGACATCTCCACTCCCGCCGAAGCTTACGAATACCTGACGCGCCTGAAAGAGATCATCCTCTACACCGGCGTAAGCGACTGCAACATGGAAGAAGGTTCGCTTCGAGCCGACGCCAACATCAGCGTTCGTCCGCGCGGCCAAAAGCAGCTCGGCACGAAGACCGAGATCAAGAATGTGAATTCCTTCCGGTTTATCCGGGAGGCGCTGGAATACGAAATCGGCCGGCACATGGATGTGATCGAATCGGGCGACAGGATCACGCAGGAAACTCGCCTCTACAATGCAAATGAAGGTAAGACCTACGGGATGCGCTCCAAAGAGCAAGCGCACGACTACCGGTATTTTCCCGAGCCTGACCTGTTGCCGCTCGTCGTAGACGAAAAATGGAAGTCAGAAATTTCTCGCGCGCTGCCTGAACTGCCCGAAACTCGCCGCGTTCGCATGGTCGCTGACTACGGCATCACGGAATATGACGCGCAGGTGCTTACCTTCTCGAAATCTCTTGCCGACCAATTCGAGCAAGCCGCGAAGGCCGCAAAGAATCCAAAGCGAGTCGCGAACCTGGTGCAGGGCGAGCTCATGGGCCGGCTGAAAGCGAGAGCGATCTCGATCGAGCAATCCCCGATCTCCATGGCGGGCGTTGCAGCCTCCGCCGACCTTGTAGAGGCAGGAACTATTTCCGGGAAAATGCTGAAGGATTTGTACGATCTCAGCTTCGAACGCGGCAAGGATTTCCCCGCCGTCTACGAAGAGGAAGGACGTCCGCAGCAGTCGACCGACACGTCGGCTCTCGAAAAAATGATCGACGAAATCCTTGCTGCCAACCCCAAGCAGTTGGAGCAATATCGCGCCGGCAAAAAGACTATGCTCGGATTTTTCGTCGGCCAGGTCATGAAGGCGTCCAAGGGACAAGCCAGCCCGCAAATCGTTAACGAGCTTCTACAGAAAAAGCTGGACTGAGCTTCGCAGGAGCAACCCCCGCACGAATTTCTCGAGTGACTAAGGTCATCTAAACCTTGGCCTTCAATCTCGTTATCATGGATGCAGGGCCTCTCGCGAGGCCTTCCTCGAATCACATGAAACTAAAACTGGATCGCGTCATCAGCATCGCCACGCTACTTGCTTCGCTCGTCGCCATCGTTCTGGTCTTAAAGAGGCCGACACCCGTGGCCAAGCCGCAGCCTCCCTCCGCGGTCGCGGAGCACGCGCAATCGTTCGATCAGAAAATGGCTGACTTCCAGCAGGCCACCGGACAGGTCCAGTCGAGCAGCGCTTCCATCATCACCAAGCCCGACGCGGGTCACTCGTCGCCGTTCTCGTCCGCCGCCAAGCCCGAAGTGCACTTGAATTCCGACGAGATCAGTGCAGTCCTCTCGCAGTCTCTTGGAAATGTCGGAGTGGCTGGACTTACCCCCGACGCCAACATCGGCAGCAGTGCGCCGACGATCAAAGATCAGCAAGTGAGCTTCGATGGTGATGTCGTGCATGGCCAGTTTCTCACTGAAATCGCCGGGAAGGATGTCTGGATCACCGTCTCTGGTCACCTCGGTGATAAGGATGGCTATGCGACGTTCGATCCCACGGAATTCAAAGTTGGAGACCTCAGTGTTCCCGTTTCGCTCGTCAATCCCGCTCTCCAGAAAAAACTCTCCGAGCAGCGTGATCGCCTGAAACTGCCCGACGGTGTAGGAGACTTAAAAATTGAGAATGGCGAATTGGTGATGCAAGGAAGGTAGAAAATCGCGGATCGGCGAAACATTTCAGATTGCAGAATTAAGATTGCAGAATTTTGGCCTCTCCCGAATTTCAATCAGAAATCTAAAATCAGAAATCTAAGATCTTTTTTTATCCCGCCGCTATCCGATTCTCCGCGGCCACCTTCGCAAACCACCGCCCCGAATCCTTGACCGTCCGCTCTTGAGTCTTGAAGTCCACATACCCCAGGCCAAAGCGTTGGCTGAATCCCTCGGCCCATTCAAAATTATCCAGCAGGCTCCACGCGTGATATCCGCGCACGTCCGCTCCTTCGCCGATCGCACGCGACAACGCTGAAAGATATTGCCGATGATATTCGGTGCGTTTTCCATCACGAACCGCGCCACTGGCATCGGGAACATCGTTGTAAGCACAGCCACTTTCGGTGATCTCGATAACCGGACGGTTGTAGTCCTGCGTAATCCGCATGACCATCTCGTAAAGCGCTTTCGGCCAGACCTCCCAACCGAAGTCTGTCTTCGGACCTTTCTGGCCGCCATCCATCTTCACGGGAAACAGCCACTCCTGGGCGTGCGAGAAACGCTCCATGGTTCCGGGCGCCGATGCGATAGTCCGGTAATAAAGATTGATGCCGATGAAATCAAGCGGTGCACGCGTCTTGTCCATATCGCCTGCTTTTATGCGCATCGCCGTTTCGGGCAAGAACGTCAACGCATCGGAATAGCGGCCCCGCAGCGCCGGATCCAGAAACCAGGTATTCGAAATGGCGTGTGCCCGGTCCGCCGCCAGCCGGTCTTCCGGCGAATTTGTCGCCGGTTCGCACGGAGACATGCTCAACGCGCTTCCCACCCGCGCCGATGGACGCACCGACTTGAGCGCCCGGAATCCTTCACCTTGGGCGACATTGACGACGTGCGTCGCCCGCAGGAAATCAAGAATGCTCTCGCGTCCTGGAGCGTGCGTGCCCTCCAGATATCCGAGGTCGACAAACGCGTCCGGTTCGTTGAACAAGATCCAGTCGGATACACGGTCTCCCAGGGCATGCGCCATCAGCTGAACGTAATCGGTGAAGCGCCCGACCAAGTCGCGATTCGGCCATCCCCCCGCGTCCTCCAACGCCTGCGGAAGGTCCCAGTGGTACAGCGTAACCAACGGCCGGATATGTGCTTCGAGCAGCGCGTCAACCAGGCGGCTGTAGTAATCGACACCGGCGGAAATGGGCGCTCCCGATCCAGAGGGCTGAATGCGCGGCCACGAGATAGAAAAACGGTAGCTATTCAGGTTCATCGCCCGCATCATCGCGATGTCTTCGCGCCACCGATGGTACGAGTCGCAAGCTACATCGCCCGTGTCACCATTCTTGATCTTCCCGGGACTGTGTGCGAAGCGATCCCAGATCGATTCACCCTTGCCGTCCTCGTTCCACGCGCCCTCAATCTGATAGGAGGCCGTGGCCGTCCCCCAGAAGAATCCCTTGGGGAACGCAGCTTCCGGGGAAATGGGAAACATTTCGGACGATGCCGACGAAGAAGTACCGGCCTTCGAAGAACTGCACGCTGCGAAGAACCCGGGCAGTGCCACTGCCGCGCCAGCGCCGAAAAGATTGTGGCAGAATTGACGTCGGGTCGGACGCAAGTGAATAGCGCTCCCTTACGATTTCCCGGCTGACTGCTTAGTTGTGTTTTACGAACTTGTTGTTCTTCTGGCCGGTCAGAGAATTGTAAAGGGTCTCAATGAAAGTGTCTTCGTTAACGAAGTCGCCCGAGTACTTCTTCCAGGGAGCGAGTATCTTCGCCTGTTTCATCTGATCGAGGCGCTGGTGCTGTTTGAGCGCTTTCGCCACGGCATCGCGCGTCTCTTTCAACATCTTCACATAGGCGCGCACATCGTCCACGCTGGATATCGGTCCATGTCCGGGGATGACCTTCACGTCGGCGGGAACCTGTGTCAGTACTTTCTCGACGCCATCAATCATTCCATTGATGCTCCCTCCGCTGTCCACGTCGATGAAAGGAAAGCCGTAGGTCACGAAGTCGTCGCCCATGTGCACGACATTCGATTTCGAAAAGAAGATTACCGAATCGCCGTCCGTGTGCCCGGCAGGAAAATAGAGTGCACGAATGTCCTCGCCGTTCAGATGCACGGTGACGTCGTGATCGAAGGTGATGATGGGCAATGCTCCTTTCTCCGCGGGCTTGTTTTCCATCTGCATCGTGCCGCCATTTCCCGCCGGGCCACCTGCCTCCAGCCGTTTGCGCACATTGTCGTGCGCGATGATCGGCGCCTGCTTCTGAAAGTATTCATTTCCCCCGGTATGGTCGCCGTGATAGTGCGTGTTGATGACGAAGCGGACAGGCTTATCCGTGATTCCTTTCAGCGCTGCCTGAATCTTCTCGGCGAGCGGAGCGTACTGGTCATCGACGATCACGATGCCATCGTCGCCCACCGACGCGCCGATATTCCCGCCAGAGCCTTCCAGCATGTACACGCTTCCGGCCACTTTTGTCACTTTGATCTGAACTTTGCTGAAGTCCTCATCCTGCGCAGCACCGAAGAGGCAGCACATCAACACAATTCCACTCGAAAGCGCTACCCGGCGAAGGTTCACGATAAGCCCCCAAGGAACAGAGTTTCGAAAAAGAAATGGAATGATACACGGTAGGCGGAGCTGTTGATCAATCCGAACGCGAGGCCCGACAACGCAATAGCCGCCAATGGCTCCCGGCAAGCAGGGAGGGCTTCACAGTGATTCACAAAACGAGGGAAAACCTATTGCGGGTTCAAGCTATCAAACGCTTTCCACAGCTTATCTGCCGTAGCGCGATACAGCACCCACCCGGTCCCAGTGTCCGTTGTTTTCCGAAACAGAAGTTCGCCACGTCCGTCTCCATCCGCATCCACGGCGTCGATCAACTCCAGGCGCGGTATTACATCAAGATGAAATTTGTCGGTCACGCCGTAGTAAAGCTTGTGAAGGTTGTTGTAGATGTCCGGATACGCTATCAGCAGTACAGAGTATTTCATCTCCGCATCCACATCGGAGTGAGGGGACCCCGGTGCCAGTGGAGGCAGGTGAGCTTCGGCGCTCAGCAAGATTACCGGTTGATTTGAGTTCCACAAATCGTAGGCGATCATCTGCACGTTTTCGAAAATCGGCTCAGGCTGCTTTACAGTCCTTTGCGCCGCCGTAGAGCGAGCCGGCTTTGCGCTGATCTGTGCTTTAGCCCGTGCAGTGACGTAGCTCTGCACCTGCTGTTTCGCCAGATCCATCATCTGCTTTCGCCGGTCTCCTTCTTCGCCTTTAAGCCACTCGAACGTGAAAGATCGCGGGACCGAAACCGACGCATCTGAAATCGCAGGGATCAGTTGGACGTCGCTCTTAGCGCCCGATGTCTCGACAACCTTCCCGTCTTTGCCGGACGCCGCCGGGGCTCCGGGTTTGCTGTAGCCGGGTACCTCCTCATCGGCAAACGATTCCGCAGGCTTTCCTCGCCTCAGCACCGGGCGATTTCCCTCGCGTGCCCCGCTGTCGGAGGCAGGAACACTCGGACGTATATCCGGCTTCGCATCAGCATCTTTCTTCCCGGAAGCAGGTGGCGTCGACGGAGCGCCAGACGCTTGGCCTTGACCCGATGCCGGAGCGCTGGGTGGAGCAGGAGCCGAGGGAGGCGCTTCGCTCTTCGTCAGACGCGGCGGCCCATCTCCGTTGCTGGGCTCCCCACCCTTCGAAGCCTCGGGAGCCGGACTTGTCGAAGCCGGTGTTTTTCCCGAAGCAGGCGAGCTGCTCGCAGCGGGGGCTTTCGCCGCGTTCGGATCGCGAGTAAGCCGTGGCGGGGGTTCGTTCCCGGGATCGATTCCTACCGGCGCGCCATCCGCCTTTGCCGGCTTCGATGGAGGCTCTGTGCCAACCGGTCGCCACGTCCCTGTTCCTATCCACGGCGGTTTTCCATTTGGGGCGTTGATGTGCAGAGCGCCTGAGATCGTGAAAAGGCCCAGCGAATTCCCGGTCCGTTCACCCTCATACACAATTCCCGAGTCGAGCGACATCGGAATCGGGTCAGCCTTATATGCGGTGGCGTCCCAAAATTTGCCGTCGATCAAAATCGCGATGGGGACCAGCGTAGCCTTCCCATCCGCCGACAATTGGAGCACGCCGAACGCCCGTGGCCCGGCATCTTTCTTCCGCGGGCCCTTTCGTTCACCGACCGGAATCTGTGGACGTTCTTCCTGCGCCGCAACCGGTAATACGGTGCATCCCAGCAGCGCGACAACCGCCATCGCTCCGCAACAAATCCGCCAGTGTAAAATTCCTGAGAACGCACCGGACGCCACAACAGCGGCATTTCCCGCGCTCGATTTCGTTTTTCCCGGAGAAATTCCCATGAAGGTCAATGATAAGGCTCCCGACTTCACTTTGCAGGACGAGAATGGAAAAGAGATCGCGCTAAAGGCTCTGCGCGGCAAAACTGTGGTCCTCTATTTTTATCCTCGGGCCGACACTCCCGGTTGCACCATCGAGGCCTCCGAATTTCGCGACTCTTACAAAAAGATGCAGAAGACGGGCGCCGTGCTGCTCGGCATATCCCCGGATACGCCGAAAGCCCAAAAGAAATTCCAGGACAAGTTCAGCTTGCCCTTCACCCTCCTGGCCGATGCCGATAAGAGAGTCGCTGAAGCCTTCGGAGTAATGAAAGAAAAGAACATGTACGGCAAAAAGGTGTGGGGAGTCGCCCGCACTACCTTCATCATCGGTCCCGACGGCAATATTCACCACATATTCGAGAAAGTGAAGCCCGAAGGCCACGCCGAAGAAGTTCTGGCTTATCTAAAAGAGTCCGCGAAGGGTGCTGCCTAGCTGAAAGGGAATGCGGTACCACAGGCGACGTCAGGGAACTATCCCGCAGTCGGCCTCGTATCATTCTCCAGTTGCGTTTCGCCCAGTCCACTCAGGAGGAAAGTCATGCGCGCTCCGCTTCACTTGATCGCAGTTTCAGGTTGTCTGCTGCTTTACGCAGCAGGCGCGCTCGCCTACCCTGACCCCGCCGACCACGGCACCATCGTCATCACTTTCAAAGACGGTCGCCATACCAGCCTGGCTGCGGGCGAAATCACCCGCATTGATCTAAAGGCGTCCACCATCGTTTACAACGATGGCCACAATGAGAAGATCACCTCCGCTGTCGAACGCATCGAGTTCTCCGAATCAGGCATAAGCGCTGCAGTGCCCGGGCGAAATCATTTCATCGGGAAGTGGGAGGTTGGGCAGGGTAATGGAGGCGGCACGTTTTTCATCACTCTCGAAGAGAACGGCGACGCAAAGAAAACCATCGGCCCCGAACATGGCACATGGACTCTCGTCGATGGCGAGGCTCACATCGCTTGGAGCGATGGTTGGCACGATGCCATTCGTAAGGTCGGATCGAAACACGAAAAGGTCGCCTTCGAGCCCGGTAAGTCGTTTACTGACAAGCCCTCCAACGTCACCACGGCCCGCAACACCGAACCCAAGCCCATCTGATCCACGCAGGGACGGGCGCATTCGTGCGTCCTTCAGCAGCGCGAGTGCGGCGTCGGGGCGGTTTACCATATCCTTCGATGCCCCGATCGGCCTCCAATTCCCGTTTCACGATACTCCCGGTGGGTCATGAATTTTTCGCGCGCAACCCTCGGCGCGTCGCCCGGGAACTGCTGGGTAAGGTCCTGATCCGCCGCTCTGCTACGGAAGATCGTTCTGCCCGCATCGTAGAGGTCGAAGCCTACCTCGGAACGAATGACGCCGCCGCTCATTCCGCAGCCGGCAACACACCACGAACTTCGGTACTCTTCGGACCACCCGGCTACGCCTACGTCTACTTCATCTACGGCAATCACTATTGCCTGAATGTTTCCTGCGAACGCGAAGGGCGAGCCGGATCCGTCCTTTTTCGCGCGCTAGAACCTCTCACCGGGATCGGGGAGATGGCCGCCGCCCGTAATGTCGAGATCCACTCTCCCAAGGATTTGCGCCGGCTCACCACCGGTCCCGGACGCCTGTGTGCAGCTTTCTGCATCACCCGTTCCCGCGACAATGGATGCGACCTGACGTCCCCCGAAAGCACGCTCTGGATTGGTGACGACGGTTACCAAGCCCGCGGAGTCGTGACCAGCCCCCGAATTGGAATCACCAAGGCGGCTGAATATCCGCTGCGCTACTTCCTTCCTGCCAATCCCTTCGTTTCTGGCCCGAAAACGTTCGCCCAGCTTGACAAGCGGGTGTAGACTGTCCCCCGGGTTCGGAGAGGCCAGAAGCCTTGCTGGAAGCGGCTTTCAGTCCTGATCCTCTCCGGTGTGGGGAAGTCTGCCGGGCAAAATTTCCGCATCCTGGGCAGGATTCCGAACATCTCAACTTGTAAGGATGTCAGTTTAGTAAGGAGCCTCCGCGTGCCTGGCCTCAGGCGCTCACGAATTCTGTTGTTGGCCCTTGCGGCGCTCACTGCTTCCTCTGTCTGGGCAGCCGATGGCGGCGTCGCGACGACTTCCCCTACTCCTCCGTCCTACATCCTCGTAGGATTTGTCGGCGGCTTCGTGCGTCACGACAATCCGAACCAAGGCCCCGTGCAGTTTGCCAGGCGTACCCAAGCCACTTTTCCACGCAATTCTTACGTTCACGTCTTCGAAAATCGTCATCGCAAAACCGCCTACAACACGATCGTGAAACTGCTCGATGGCGATCGCAATGGGGTTCTCAGCGATCACGAAAAGTCGCAAGCCCACATCATTTTGTTCGGCCACAGCTGGGGAGGCTCTGCCGTCGTATTGCTGGCTCGCGAACTGGATCGCGTCGGCGTGCCCGTGCTACTCACGGTCCAGGTCGATAGCGTACGCAAACCGTGGCAGCACGACGAGGTTATCCCCGAGAACGTAGCCGCTGCTGTGAATTTCTTTCAGCGGCACGGTTTGATTCACGGACGCCCGATCATCCGGGCTGCGAACGATGCCAAGACCCAGATCATCGGAAATTTTCGCTTCGACTACCGCAAGTCTCCCGTGAAATGTGAAATGACCTCCTGGTTCGATCGCACCTTCACTCCCGATCACATGCAGAGTGAATGCGATCCCCATCTCTGGCAGCAAGTCGATACCTTGGTCCGCCAGCAGTTCCAGCTTGAGCCCGAGTCCATAGCCTCAGGTCCACAGCCCTAAATCGCACGAATTCCTTCGTGCAATCTCAGGTCCTTAATAGTTAGAGATTTTGAACGAGGGAGTGGAGCGCTCGAGGTAGAGCGTCAGCCAAGGTTTAGATCAGAACGTTGTCAATGAGCCGGGTGCTTCCCACATAAGCAGCCACCGCGACGAGCGCTCCGCGAGATATGTCATCGACCGGATCCAGGCTCTCCGGATCAACGACCGCAAAATAATCCAGCCGCACGCCCTTCTCCGCAGCGACTTCCTGTCGACCAGCCTTGCTGAGCGCGGCAGAAGATTTTTCCCCCGCAGCTGCCAGCCCCTGCACGCGCATCAGAGAGCGATGAAGTACCAGCGCCTGCTTTCTATGCTCGGAACTCAGATAGGCATTCCGCGAACTCATAGCCAGTCCATCGGGCTCCCGCACGATTGGGCAAACCACGATCGCGACCGGCATATTCAGGTCCTTGACCATCCTCCGGATGATCGCGACCTGGGCCGCGTCTTTTTGCCCGAAGAAAGCCGCGTGGGGTTCAACCACGTGAAACAGCTTTCGCAACCACCGTCGTTACGCCTCGAAAATGTCCGGGCCGTGAACCCCCATCCAGCTTCTCGCTCAATTTTTCCACGGTCACCCATGTGACCGCGTCCACCGGATACATCTCTTCGACGGAAGGAGCAAACAGCAAGTCCACGCCGTCTCTCTCCAGCAGCTCGCAATCGCGCTCGAAAGAGCGTGGATACTTCGCCAGATCTTCATTCGGACCAAATTGAGTCGGATTGACGAATATCGAAGCTGCTATAAGGTCGTTGGCCGCCCGCGCCGCGCGCACCAGCGAGAGGTGTCCCTCGTGCAGCGCTCCCATCGTAGGCACGAATCCCAGACGCTTACCGGCGCCGCGCCCAGCCCGCGAAGCATTGCGCATTTCGTCGATTGTGGGGCAGATTCTCAAGGAAGATCTTTATGAAAGGAGTCGAACGTTTTCGGGGATGCGCGACGTCGGTTGACCATCGAGACTATTCGTGTCGCTCATCACGCCGAAGGCACCCACTTTACCGCGATATGGGCACTTCCCAGCAAACCACCAACGATCCCTTTGTTCCGCCGAATCGCAACCCGATCTTGTTCCGAACCGGCCACGCCATTTTCCGTTGCAGCCACCACGCGCCCATACGGCCAATTCGACGACGGCAGCTTTGCCAGAGTCGGAAGCAATTCATCCGTCTTCAAATGGATTTCCGCGTTATCCGCAGCGTCAAGCAACGCCACCCCGTCCGTGCGGACGATCAAGTAGGGATTTTTCCAATTCTTCAGATCCTTGAGATGGTCGTACTTTGCAGCATCCGCCGGAGGAATCGTCTGCAGGACAGTCTGAGGGTCAGGCGTCGTAGCTTCGCTCTCATGCGAACAAGCTGCGAGCGACACGCTTGCCAGGAGAACTGCTGCCAGACGCGCCCCGAGAGAATTCACCAGCCGCAGTTTACCTCACCATCACCGGAACGTCATGTTTGGCGGCCCATATCAGCGCCACAAACCATCCGATAACGCTCCAACCGAGAAACAGGTTCAGCAGAAAAGATGGCAAGAGTGTCGCGCTTGTTGCGTGCAAGCGCAATAATCGATGGCAGAAAATACAGAGCCAGCGGAACGCCGAAACCAAGACCGAAAAATGGGAAGAACGTTGCAAGCATTGTGGCTGCCTCCTTGGCTAACCGAGCATTGTCTTAGCCCAGCACCTTCAGGACGCCACCAAGCCGGCGCCCAAGGCGACCCATGTCTCAGGATACGCAAAACAAAACGCCCTGGTTCCGTAAAGTTACCGGCCCATAGCCCGCTTGCGAGCCAGTACCGTGTCCAGGCCGGCCTTCGTCTCCTTCGGCAGGTGATACGACTCCTCGTCCGACGGATACTGGCGGGACCGGACATCGGCGCGAAACGCCTGCACCGCCTGCGAGATCAGCGCTGCCGCATCGCCATATCGCCGCACGAACTTTGCCGGGGGTCCGAACGTCAGGTGCAGAATGTCATGAAAAACCAGCACTTGCCCATCACACTCCGGGCCGGCACCGATTCCGATCGTAGGTGTACTAACCTCAGCCGTGATCATCGACGCAACTTCCCGCGGAATCCCTTCAAGGTATAAGCAGGCGACTCCCGCTCGATCAAGAGCGACCGCATCCCGCATCAGTTGCTCGATCCCGCTGAGATTCTTGCCCTGCACTTTATAGCCGCCCATGACGTTGACGGACTGCGGAGTGAGCCCGATGTGTCCGGCCACCGGGATCTCGGCATCGATGATGTGCCGGATCAGGTCAGCGCGCTTCTCCCCGCCCTCGATCTTGACCACCTCAGCGCCACCTTCCTTCACAAAGCGGGTGGCATTGAGCACGGCGTCGCGGTGATCGACCTGGTACGAGCCGTACGGCATATCGGCCACCAGCAAGGCCTGCTTCACGCCACGGCGAACCGCCTTCACGTGATGCAACATCTCGTCCACCGTGACCGAGAGAGTGTTCTCGTAGCCGAGCATCGTCTGCGCCAACGAGTCGCCGACCAGCACCATTTCGACGCCAGCCTCATCCACCAGGCGCGCAGCGGAGTAGTCATAGGCAGTAATGCAGGTAATGGGTTCGTGTCGGAACTTCTGTTCCCGCAGAGACGCGGTAGTGATTTTTGGTCCAGTCCCGTCAGGACGACGGAACCCGATTGGGGTCAAACTCATCTTGTCCTCCAGTGCCCTTCCACCTCCGGCGGATAGAGCCCGTAAGCACCTCGAACCTGGTCAGGCTCAACGATGCTAAAAGCATTCTAATAGCAAACGACCTCACAATCCACGAAAACCGTGAAAAGCAGGCCGCAGTTGATTGTTTGTATTTTCAATAGCTTGCAAATTGCTAAGGCCGGACTGGCGTGTGCTGCGGGTAAAGCACAGGGAAAAGAACAAGCCCCAAAGGGCTCAGATTGCTGACAAAGTCGCTTCGTACCAGGGCATCGCTTCAGCGATGCCGCAAGAGTGCAGGAATGCATACCGCCTTTAGGCGCTGCGGACTTTGTCGTCAACCTGCTGCAGGGATCCAAGAAGAGTTCCAATCGGACCGATTTAAGCAACGGAGATCTGAAACGACCACTCAGGCACTGGCAGCGTCCTGCCCACCCAAGGGTAAAAAGTACTGCGTGCCCTTAATTGGCTCGGTCACCTTGCGCAACAGCTCTTGCAGATCTTCATTTCGGTCGACGAAGTCAATATCCGAAGTATTCACAATCAGCAAGTCCGAAGACGTGTAGTGAAAGAAAAAGTGTTCGTACGCCTTCACCACTTCTTCCAGGTACTCGTCACTGACCGCCTTCTCTCCCGCTGCGTTCTTTTTCTTCAGACGTTTTTTCAGAACCTCGGGCGTGGCCTGCAGATAAATCACAAGATCAGGTGTCGGCAATTGCTCGCGGAAATGGTTGTAGTAGCGGTTGTAGGTGTCGAGTTCCTGATCGTTCAGATTCAGGCACGCAAAAAGCTTGTCTTTCTCAAAGATAAAATCCGCCACCACGGTTCTCTGGGATCGCGGACCTAGATCGAGCGCATGCAGCTGCTCGAATCGCTGGACCAGGTATGTGAACTGCGCCTGAAACGCCGCTCCCCGTTCCCCCTCGTAAAAAGACGTCAGAAATGGATTCTCCTCCGGCTCCGTCACTCTCTGCGCGTTCAGTCGCTCCGCCAAAATGCGCGCCAGCGTGCTCTTGCCAACTCGGATGGGACCCTCCACTGCGATGTACCGGGGGAGCTCGAAGAGATTTGCCATGAGGTCGGTGAGATATTTCTGAATTGGCAGGATATCTCGGATACGTGTTAGTGGCAATTGCGCGAAAAGTTAATAGCGAAGGAAAACATTCTAAGAAACCAGTGTCATTCCTGAGCGAAGTGAGGGACCCCTATTCGCTCGCACGACCTTGCCCCGAAGGGAGGTCCCATCACAGGCACAAGTCCGCCAGCCCCGAACCCACAATCGATTTACAATCCTCGCATGCTCGCAACGCTACTGGCCGGATCCGCTGCTGTAGGCGCAATCGCGGGCACAGCCGGCTACCAGTCGATGGCGCCCACTGGACAGTGGTACGGCCGCACATTCATCGGCCTCGCGCGCGGTACCAAACAGATCGCTTTCACCTACGACGACGGACCGAACGATCCGCACACATTCCACCTTCTAGAAGTTCTCGCCCGCCACGAAGTGAAAGCAACATTTTTTCTCATCGGACGCTTCGTCCAGCAGCGTCCCGACATTGCCCGCGAAATCGTCAACGCCGGGCATATCGTGGGCAACCACACCTTCACGCATCCTTCGCTGATCTTCAAAAGCGAAGCCGAGATCCGCAAAGAGATCGCCGACTGCCGCTCCGCGCTCGAAGACGCGATCGGCCAACATTCGAATCTCTTCCGTCCACCGTTTGGAGGCCGCCGACCAGCGGTTCTCCGCATCGTTCGAGAACTCAATCTCGAGACAGTGATGTGGAACGTCACGGGATACGACTGGAATGCGCCGCCTGCGGCGCAGATCGAAGCAAAGTGCGCAAAACAAATTCGTGGAGGCGATGTCATCCTTCTCCACGACGGCGGTCACCGCGGCATGGGCGCCGACCGCTCCCAAACAGTCATCGCCACCGACCACCTGATCTCACACTACAAACAAGCGGTCTACGAATTCCCCACGATCCCGCAGATGATGGAACAGCGTTCGCTGTAAGACGCCTGTAAAAAGGATCGGGCAAGCGACCAACATTCGCCGAAACTCCTTCGGGAAACGTCGCCGTTTGTGGCCAAAAAAGTTTCAGATGTGGCTAAACTGCACCTAGCTCTTGCAGGCAGCAAAAGCTTTCTTCGACGCCGCAACCGTCCGCTGCACGTCTTCCTCTGTATGCGCCGCGCCTAGAAACGCAGCTTCGTACTGCGACGGAGCCAGATAGACTCCACTCTCAAGCATGCTGCGGAAGAATTTCGCGAATATCTCCGTGTTCGACTTCGATGCCGAATCCCAATCCGTCACCGGTCCATCCTGGAAGAACCACGTGAACATCGATCCCACTCGGTTGTGGCATAGGGGAACACCGCCGTCCTTCGCGGCCGCAGCAACGCCATCCACCAACTCGCGACTCAATTTCTCCAGCCGCGGATAAATCTCTCCTTTACGATCGCGCAACTGTTTCACCATCGCGCATCCCGCAGCCATCGCCAGCGGATTTCCTGACAGCGTCCCTGCCTGATACATCGGACCGAGCGGCGCGACCAGGTCCATGATCTCTTTCGGACCTCCGTACGCCCCCACCGGCAGACCTCCACCGATGATCTTCCCCAGCGTCGTCAGGTCAGGCTTGATGTTGTACAAGCTCCTGCGCCCCGCCAAATGCCACTCGAAATCCGGTCATCACCTCGTCAAAGATCAGCACCGACCGTTCGCGCTCCGTGATCAAGCGCAACCCGACCAGATAATCGTCCGCCGCCGGAACGCATCCCATATTTCCCACCACCGGCTCAACGATGACGCAAGCAATCTGGTGTTTGTACTTTTGAAATGCGTGCTCGAGCGCCGAAAGATTGTTGAATGGTAACGCCAGCGAGAACTGTATGAACTCATCCGGAACCCCCGCCGACCCCGCAATCCCCAACGTCGCCACCCCCGACCCAGCCTTCACCAGCAGCGCGTCCGCATGCCCGTGGTAACAGCCTTCAAATTTCACAATGTATTTTCGTTTTGTGTAGGCTCGAGCCAACCGGATGGCTGACATCGTTGCTTCGGTCCCGGAACTCACGAAACGGACTTTTTGCATGCTCGGAAACGCGGCCAGAACTAACTCCGCCAAGTCCGCCTCCGACGCGGTCGACGCGCCGAAGCTCGTGCCGTTGCAAGCCGCTCCAACAATCGCATCGAGCACGGCCGGCTCCGCATGTCCGAGGATCAGCGGGCCCCACGATCCGATGTAGTCGATGTATTCGTTTTCGTCCGCGTCCCAAATGTGCGAGCCTTTGCCTCGCACAATAAACGGCGGATCGGTGCCCACCGAGCGAAACGCTCGCACCGGAGAGTTCACTCCGCCCGGAATCATGCTCTCCGCGCGCTCTTGCAGGCGCTTCGACTTTTCGGTTTTTCGTGTTGAAGTGGTCGGCATCAAGTCCTCTCTCCGCGGAGAAAGAAGATGTCCTGCAATCGCAACCGAATACTATAGCAGCGCTCGCAAAAAGGAATTCACCAGATATTCATCATTCTGCAACCCCAACGCAACATCCCATCAGTACCTTCAACTCATCAAGTTACCCTTCTAACCGGGAGGGTTTGGAGGACAGTCTCGGGGGCTCCGGACTGTCCTTTTTGTTTTTATTTGTCATCCTGAGGCAGCGGCTTAGACCGCCGAGGGGCCTTAGCGAGCTGCCCGCGCTTGGCTCAATCCCTTGTAAGCCGCGGCATTAACCACGATTAACTCCCCGCAGTATAATCACCGCACAATGATCACCGTCTCCAAGGAGGACTACCTCAAGTCCATCCTAGAAGCCGAGACCGAAGGCGAAGCGGTCATCTCTGCGCGTCTCGCGCAGTTGCTGAAAGTTTCTCCGCCCGCAGTGACCATGGCCCTCCGCCGCCTCAAGAAAGATGGCCTCGTTCGCGTCGAAAGCAGTGGAGAAGTTCGCCTCACGGCTGAAGGCCGCAAAATCGCCCGCCGGCTCACGCTCCGTCATCACCTTATCGAACGGATGCTGTCGGAGATGTTCGGCATGGAGTGGTGGAAAGTTCACGACGAGGCCGAGCGCCTCGAACACGCCGTCTCCCCCGACTTCGAAGCGAAACTTCTGGCGAAGCTCGGATCCGGCGAAGCCTGTCCCCACGGCAACCTGAGCGAGATGGAAAGTTCCTCAAGCCGTCGCCGTCGCGGCCTGGTTCTTCTCGCCGACGCTGAACTCGAAACCAATTACACCGTCAGCGGAATCTACGAGCGCGATCGCGGGCTCCTCGAATTTCTTGAGCATCGCGGCGTTCGCCCTGGATCCAAGCTCCGCCTGCTCGAGCGAAACTACGATCAGACCCTCACCCTCTCGACCCCGGCAGGCAAAGTCTCGCTAGGCCCCGCAGCCTCGGAACGAGTCTGGCTCTCCCAATCCCGAGCCAAGCACTGAACTAAGAGTCAAAACCCGGATGTCGCACTTTCGGCCGGCATTTCCGGAGCACTCCCCTGATCGGTCGAAGGGGGGATGTTTCCATTCACAACGTCCATCCCCGAAAACATCCGAAACGATGGATAATCATTTCCGTGGCCCAACTGGAAAATTTCCGCCTCAAAGTTTTCCGCGCCGTAGCCGAACACTTGAACTTCCGCAAAGCGGCCGAGCATCTCTTCCTCACCCAGCCGGCGATCACTCTCCAGATCAAGGCGCTCGAAAGCGATCTGGGTGTCCGACTCTTCGATCGCTCGGCCAACCGCATCGCGCTCACGCCTCAGGGATCAATCCTTCTTCGCTACGCCAACAAGATCGTGCAACTCTGCTGCGAGGCCGAGCAAAAACTCGCGTCTCACGACGGACAATTCTCCGGCGACCTCTCCCTCGGCATCTCCACCACGATCGCCCAATACGTTTTCCCCCGCCTGATCGGCGGGTTTCTCAGTGAACATCCCCGCGTTCAACTCCTCTTGCACAGCGGCAATACCGAGGAAGTCGTCCAGCTCTTGCTCGCTGACAAAGTCTCGATCGGATTGATCGAAGGCCCGGCTCGCGAACGCGGCGTTCATACCGAGCCCTTCATGCGCGACGAGTTGGTTCTCATCATGCCGCCCGACTCCGATGTCGAGCATCTCTCGCCGGCGCAGCTCCTCTCCTCCAATCTTCTAATGCGTGAGCAAGGCTCCGGCTCGCGCCACGTGGTCGAGACTGCTCTCGAGAAAGCCGGACTGAAACTGAAATCTTTCAAGACCGTCATGGACCTCGACTCCACCGAAGCCATCAAGTCTGCCGTCGAAGCCGGACTGGGCATCGGAATCGTCTCGCGCTGGGCCATCTCAAAAGAGTTGGAACTCGGCGCCCTGAAGACCGGGCCGGTCCGCGGCCTCCAGATCTCGCGTCATTTTTCGATCGTCACCCGCACAGGCCCTGAACTGCAGGGAGCCTCCGCCGCATTCCGCGCCTTCGCCATCGCCCGGGGGCGCCTTCTCTCCGGCCCCCCGCGTAAGGCCCGTAAATCGGCCCTCGCACAGCCATAAGCGCAACTAATCGCCAATTGAAATTGCTGCTTGGACGCGCCCTACGCTCCTGCCCCACACTTGTCCTGTGGACAAGCGCCTCTTCTTCCTCGGATTGATACTCGCCGCCAGCGGCTTTATCTCCCCGCCTTTTGCTCTGCTCGCTGGCCTCATCTTTGGCCTGTCAGTTACGCACCCGTTTCTCGCCGAGAGCAAGCAGCTTTCTAAGTTCTTGCTGCAGGCCTCAGTCGTCGGACTTGGCTTCGGCATGAACTTGCACGAGGTGGTACGTGTCGGACGTTCAGGATTTTTCTACACTGCCATGAGCATCACCGGCGTGATGCTCGTAGGACTGGCGCTCGGCTACCTGATTCACGTCAGCAAGAAATCCTCGTTCCTCATCGCTGCGGGAACCGCGATTTGCGGCGGCAGCGCGATCGCTGCCGTTGGTCCCATCGCCGAGGCCAACGACGAAGAAATGGCCGTCTCGCTCGGCGCGGTCTTCATCCTCAATTCAATCGCGCTCTTTTTGTTTCCCGCCATCGGGTTCGCCCTCCACATGTCGCAATCGCAGTTCGGACTCTGGTCCGCTCTCGCCATCCACGACACCAGTTCCGTCGTCGGCGCCACCGCTAGATACGGTGCATCTGCGCTCGCCGTGGGCACTACCGTCAAACTCGCGCGCGCTCTCTGGATTGTTCCCCTCTCCATCGCGACCGCTCTCACTCTCAAAAGCAAAGCTCGCATCCAGTGGCCCTGGTTCATTCTCTTTTTCTGTCTCGCGGCTCTGCTCAACACGCTGCTCCCTGTATTCGCACCCGCGTTCGGCGCGCTGAACCATCTCGGCCGCATCGGACTCACCGTCACGCTTTTCCTGATCGGCACCGGCCTCAACAAGCAGACCTTAAGAAAGGTTGGCGTGCGCCCTCTTCTTCAGGGCCTGACGCTTTGGATCATCGTCGGAACCTCGACGTTGGCGTCTGATCCTGATGAACTGGATTCACATCTAGCAAGCGTGCATAAAACAGGCGACGCTGCTCGAAAGTGAAAGAGATCGACTTCGAGCCGCACCGCATAATGCGACAAAATCAATACGGTTTTAGCCCGCTACAATATTTCACCTGCGCAGAAATTGATTGTCCCCAACATCTTGGAGAATCGTTCGGAAGTGCCGGCTCTTCGTCTTTACTGCTTGAGTTCCGCCGCCCAATTTGCGACTAGCACCAGCGGTGTTGGAACCGTGTCCGGAATTGTGTTCAAAATAATCCGCTGCCCATCGGGACTCACGTCGTAAGGCGCTCCCAGCGGAGAAGTGTATGTAAGCGGAAACAGCGAATGTAGCGGAGATATCTCGAACTCCTCGCTCTTCAAATTAACCGTGGCGGAATACATCGTCAGATCAGTCGCTGTGAACCAGATTTCTTTGCCGTCTCCGCTCCACGACGGGAATGTTCCTCCTGTTTGCGACACCTGCCAGCGCCCCTGCCCGCTAGGGAAATGCGTCACGTATACCTCTTCACGTCCCGACTCCGTGGAACTATATGCCAGCCACTTTCCATTCGGAGACAGCCGGGACTGCACCAGTCGCGCTGGAGACTGAGGCGCCGGCACGACCGCGAATGACTTCTTTTCGCCGGTCAACGTCATCGCCCACACCGCGATTCCGGTCGGTCCCTTCTGCGACGTATAAACGAGGTAACGCCCGTCGGGTGAAAACTGCGGCGAGAGCAGTGTCGCTGGTTCGTCCGGAGTCGTCAGTATTTCTTCTTGCCCGCCTCCACTCGCATTGCGAATGCGGATCGTGCTTCCGGTGATCACCGTGCTCCCGTTCTGCCTGACGTAGACCACGCGCTGCCCATCGGCAGACCATGAAGGCTGCAGATGCGTCGCTCCCCCGAATGTCAGCCGGGTTCGCGCTCCCTTCACTAAATCGATGACCCAGATGTCCGCTTGCGGGTCTCCCATCGCTACCGCCAGACGCTTGCCATCCGGTGAGAGTCGTCCCGCGCCTTTGTAGAAACCGCGTTCCGCCACCTTTCCCAGCGTGTTTCCTTTTCGATCCATCCAATAAAGATCGATTCCCAGAGTCTTGACGCCGGGCTCGTAAATCAGGAGTCCGTTCTGGCTCGCGGAAATAGTCGTGTGCCACGTCCCCATGTCGTACTCCACCGCATTCGCCACCAGCACCGGGTCGCCCGACACCGCACCGGTCGAGGCGTTGAATTTTTGCGCCAGCAGTTGTGACTGCACGTGGTACAGCAGATATCCCGACGCGTATTGCGCCCCCGAATCCGAATCCACTACATGCTTATACGAACCATCTGCGATCGAACCGAAATAGATTCCCCGTTCGGTGTCGCCGGAGTGGCTAGTCGCAAAAAACAAAAAATGCTTTCCATCGGGCAGGAACTGGGGCCACCGATGGGTGGTGTGCTTTCCATTGTCGAACTGTGTCAGCCGCGTCGGAGTGCCGCCGGCGGCGCTGATCCGCCACAACGTGTCCCGGTAGTCCGGTTCAAAGATGATCTCGTTGTCCTGATTCCAAGACCCGCCTCGTGGATTAGGCGCATCCGCGAGAATCGTGATCGGGCCTCCCGTCGCCTGCACCTTCTTTAAACGAGCGTCGCTGAAAAAGCCGAGCCACCGGCCGTCTCCCGACCAGAACGGAAACGACGCCCCTTCGGTGCCCTCAAGCTTTATCGCTGCAACCTCGCCCAGATTCTGTACCCAGATCGATCCGCGTTCTTTGGCTGAACGCGCGCAAAATGCGAGCGCCGTTCCTTCCGAGTTGATTACGGGCGGTCCAGAAAAATCTCCGGTGAAATCAAAATTTGTCTGCTCCGGAGGCGGCAAGAACGATCGCATCGTTTTCGCTGGCTCATGGACCCGTGAAACCGACCACACCAGCAACCCCAACAACAGTGCAGCCAGAGTCGCCCAGGCCGCATGCAAGCGCCATCGCCTCGCTGGGCCCGCCGGTTGCAATGCGGTTGCGCCAGTGCCCGACCCGCCGGAAGCAATCCATCGCAACTCGCGTCCAACATCTGCGGCGCACTGCCATCGCTCGTCTGGATCTTTCGCCAGACATCCGTGAACGACATGATCGAGCCCCGATGGTGCCATCGGCAACACGGAGGAGATTGAGACAGGATCCCTCTCCAGCACCGCCGCCATTGCGCTCGCCGCGGTCTTTCCCTCGAATGCGCATTTGCCCGTCGCCATTTCGTGCAGCAATGCGCCCAGCGCAAAAATATCCGATCGCGCGTCAGCCTCTTTGCCCTCCACCTGCTCCGGCGACATGTACTGGAATGTTCCCACCACTGTGCCCTCCGCCGTCAGCGGATGGCTTCCGACGGGAGTCGACATCGTGACCGTCAGGCTAGACGAGGAATTGGTCCGCACCACGGCCGTCTTCGCTAACCCGAAATCCATCAGCTTCGCCCCTGTTTTCGTCAGCATGACGTTTCCGGGCTTCAGGTCGCGATGCACCACGCCGCATCGATGTGCCTTCTCGAGTCCCTCACAGATCTCGACGCCGTTTTTCAGAACCTGCGCCATCGGCAACGGACTTCTGCATAACCGGTCCGCTAGCGTCTCCCCTTCCAGGTACTCCATGACCAGGTAGTGAATGGATTCGTGATGGCCAACGTCGTAAAGCGTGCAGATGTTCGGATGATTGAGGGAAGAAATTACCCGGGCCTCGCGCTCGAACCGCTGTTGCGCTTCCGGATCTTTGGACAGATGGGAAGGAAGAATCTTGACGGCGACCGTTCGTTCCAGTCGCGTATCCAGGGCGCGATACACCTCACCCATCCCACCCGCCCCAAGCGGCGACTGGATCTCATAAGGTCCAAGTTTCGTACCAGCAGGCAGCCCCATGCGTCCCGAATTATATTCCCCCTCATGTAGAGACGGACGCATTCGTCCGTCCGGCGAAGGCGAAGCCGAGCGCAGGGTGGACCCAAGCACTGAAAGAGCAGAGACTCGAAACGCGGAAAGGTGTAGGGTGCGCCATTCCCGGCCTATTTGGCTCGTGGCGATGCCAGCCCCCGCGAGAGCGCGATCCGCGGCAAAATAGTTAACTATAGTTAACATTTTCTGGTGTACACTTATTAACATCCGCATACTCGGGCAGCATCGTCTGGGGACCATGTGAACGACTCAAATGAACCCGCACATCCCGCTCTCCCGGTTCCGGGTAAACTCGGGTCCCGTCACAGCGACAATTTATCCCTCGCGAACGTGCATGGCTCCGTAGAGGTTCCGCATCACGAAGCCAACTTCTGGCAACAATGGAGGGCCTTTGTCGGCCCGGCAATTCTCGTCAGCGTCGGATACATGGACCCCGGCAACTGGGGCACCGACCTGCAGGGCGGCGCGCAATTCAAGTACGGGCTTCTCTGGGTCGTCGGCCTCGCCAGCGTGATGGCCATCTTCATGCAAGTCATCTCCGCCCGACTGGGGTCGTCACCGGAAAGGATCTCGCGCAGTGCTGCCGCGATTGGTATCCGCGCTGGACGCGCTGGCCGAACTGGCTGCTCAGCGAAGTCGCCATCGGCGCCTGCGACCTTGCCGAAGTCCTCGGCAGTGCCGTTGCCCTCAATCTTCTGTTCCACATCCCCTTGCTGTGGGCCGTCATCATCACCGGCCTCGATGTTCTGCTGCTCCTCGGCCTGCAGCGTTTTGGCATGCGAACCATTGAAGCGGTTGTGCTCCTGCTCGTTGCCACGATCGCAGTCTGTTACTTCGTCGAGATCTTCGTCCTTCCTCAAACGCAGCCCCGTTTTCTGGAACTTGGCCATGCCTTGGTGACCCCGGGTTTTCGCGAAGCAGGCATGCTCTACGTAGCCATCGGCATCATCGGCGCCACGGTCATGCCGCACAATCTCTACCTGCACTCCGCGCTCGTGCAAAGCCGCCGCTTGCAGAAAGACGACTCTTCCATTCGCCGCGCCCTGCAGTTCAACACCATCGACTCAACCGTGGCTCTGACGGTCGCCTTCTTCGTCAACGCCGCCATCCTGGTGCTCGCTGCAATCGTGTTCTATGGCAAGGAGAGCGTGACGGTTCCCGGCGGACACGTCGTCACCTTCAACGCTTCCAGTGACTGGATTCGCGTCGCCTACCTGACGCTCGCTCCGCTGTTGGGCACGGCGGCCGCCAGCACTTTATTCGCCGTTGCACTGCTCGCCGCTGGACAAAGCAGCACCATCACCGGGACGCTTGCCGGCCAGGTGGTCATGGAAGGCTTCATGCACTGGCGAATCCAGCCCTGGCTGCGCCGGCTCATCACACGATCTCTAGCCATACTCCCCGCGGTACTCGTCATCGGCGTTCGCGGAGACAACAGTGTCACCGACCTGCTTACGTTGAGCCAGGTCGTGCTTGCGTTGCAATTGCCATTCGCGATGTTCCCGCTTCTTCACTTCACAAGTTCTCGCAAGCGGATGGGCGCTTGGCGAAACGGCTCGTTTCTGCTGGCCGCGGGATGGGCCAGTGCTATCCTCATCACCTTGATGGACATTTATGGTCTGCCCGACTCGGTGCGCACCGTGTGGCATTTGATTGCGGGAGGCTAGTCTGCGGAAGGACTAGGACGCTTCATGTACGGAAAGATTCTGGTGACGCTGGACGGGACTTCGACCGATCGCGCCATTATCGAACACATCAAACAACTCGCGCGCCTTGCGAACAGCCGACTCGTGCTCCTGCATGTTGCCGACGGATGGGCCGCGCGAACCTACGGCTCCGACGCCGTCAGCCCGGAAATATCCGAAGACACCGAGTACCTTCACCGTATCCAGGCGGAGTTTCAAAACGAAGGCATCCCCGCCGACGCCGAACTCGCGTACGGCTCGCCTTCCGAGCAAATCGTCAAATGGGTTGAAAGCAAAGGCTGCGACCTGGTGGCAATGAGCACCCATGGACACCGATTCCTCGCCGACATCTTCCTCGGCGAAACGGCCACCCGCGTCCAGCACCGCATTAAAGTCCCAGTCCTTCTACTCCGCGCGAAGTGAGCCGCGCGTGAAAGTAGCCCGGCTGTCGCGAAGGCATCCTGCCTTCGCATCAGAGGCTAAAACTCGATTGCTTCGGAAAATAAAATGGGAGCGTACCGTAGTGGGGATCTAGTAAGGCTTCGACGGATACCGCATGCTGTTCTTCTTCTCGGTCTTCAGCATTTTGCGCTCTGCCTTCTTCTGAGCCTTGGCGTACTTCTTCTGCGCCTTCTGCTGCTTCCGCTCCTCTTTCGTAGACGCCTGCGCCTGCGACTGAGACTTGGGCTTCCCATAAACCTGCGCCCGACTAGGAGCCACAAAAGCAAGACCACACGCCGCGAGAAGAAAAACCGCAAAAAATCGCTTCATAAGTTTCAACCTGAATGCCTCGATTCTATAGCATCTCCCTCCCGAAAGATCGGGTCAAAAGTCACCTCTTGCAGGCTAAAACGCGGGGGATCACCAAGCCGCGGTCGTCACAAGCTAGGGCCGTTCACAGAAGACAAAATCAAGATCTTGTCATTCTGAGCGAGCGAAGGACTATGTTAGTTCTGGCGATTTTGCACAGGTGCTTCGCTTCGTTCAAAATGAAAAGCTGAAAGGGGCCCGCTCGCGAATCCACCCTCCCTACGCAATTCCCACCGAACGAATTACACTAATAAGTTGCGATCCACATAGCGCCACGTCTGTGCGCGCAATCATCCCTTCCAAGGAAGGCACATCATGTCAGTAAACAGTTTTAATAGCCGCTCCACCCTCAAAGTCGGTAACAAAGAATACGAAATCTACCGCCTCGACGCGCTCGATAAGCAGGGCATCTCCACCAAGCACCTGCCTTTTTCCCTGCGCATTCTGCTCGAAAACCTGCTCCGCACCGAGGACGGACGCAACGTTACCAAGGAAGAAGTCCGCGCGCTAGCGAACTGGAACAGCAAGTCGAAGCCCGACAAGGAAATCGCCTTCACTCCGAGCCGCGTCCTGCTACAGGATTTTACCGGCGTTCCCTGCGTCGTCGATCTGGCCGCCATGCGAGACGCGATGAAACAGCTCGGCGGAGACGCCACCCTCATCAATCCTCTGCAGCCTGTTGAGTTGGTGATCGACCACTCGGTGCAGGTCGACGAGTTCGGCACTGCAAACGCGCTCGATATGAACGCACTTCTCGAATTCCAGCGCAACAAAGAGCGCTACTCTTTTCTCCGCTGGGGACAAACCGGATTCCGCAATCTCGCGATCGTGCCGCCCGACACCGGCATCGTCCATCAGGTAAACCTGGAATATTTGGCGCGAGTAGTCTTCGTCCACGAAGCACCCGGCAAGCGCACGGCTTACCCCGACACCCTGGTGGGCACCGACAGCCACTCCACCATGGTCAACGGATTGGGCGTCCTTGGTTGGGGCGTCGGAGGCATTGAGGCAGAGGCGGCAATGCTTGGGCAGCCGGTCTCCATGCTGATTCCTCTGGTGGTGGGTGTGAAGTTAACGGGCCGTTTGCGCGAGGGCGCGACGGCGACCGACCTTGTTCTCACCGTCACCGAGATGTTGCGCAAGCACGGAGTGGTCGGAAAGTTCGTCGAATATTTTGGACCTGGCCTGCGTGACTTGTCCCTTGCCGATCGCGCGACGATTGCGAACATGTCTCCCGAGTACGGAGCGACGTGCGGAATTTTCCCGATCGACAAAGAGACCTTGAAGTATCTGAAGCTGACCGGGCGAAGCGCGGAGCAGATCGCGCTCGTCGAAGCATACGCCCGCGAACAGGGACTGTTTCACGACGACAAGACGCCCGAAGCCGAGTACTCCGAATTGCTCTCGCTTGATCTCGCGACGGTCGAGCCAAGCCTTGCTGGCCCAAAGCGCCCGCAGGATCGAGTTGTTTTGTCGCAGGCGGGTGAGTCCTTCAGCAAGGCGCTTCCTTTCCTCATGAAACCGAAGTCGGCCGCAAAGACCGGGCCGATTCCGGGAATCCCGGCCGCCACCAGCGCGCGACTGGAGCAGGAAGGCGGAATGACCGCCGTTGGCGTAGAAGATCCGAACGTCCACAAACATGTTCCGCAATCGGTGCAATATTCATTGACTCACGGCAGCGTAGTCATAGCCGCGATCACGTCCTGTACGAATACTTCGAATCCTTCTGTGCTCATTGGAGCGGGCCTTCTCGCAAAGAAAGCGGTCGAGAAAGGGCTGACTGTTCCAGCCTGGGTCAAGACGTCTCTCGCTCCAGGCTCGAAAACGGTGACCGACTATCTCGCCAAGGCCGGATTGACGCCGTATCTTGAGAAGCTGAAGTTCCACACGGTCGGCTACGGATGCACGACGTGTATCGGCAACTCCGGCCCGCTTCCCGACGAAGTCTCGAAGGCGATTGACGACAAGGAGCTTGTCGTCGCCTCGGTACTATCGGGGAACCGCAACTTTGAAGGCCGCATCAACTCCGAAGTCCGCGCGAACTACCTGATGTCGCCGCCTCTGGTGGTCGCCTTCGCGCTCGCCGGCCGCATCGACGTTGACCTGCGCAAGGATCCGCTCGGCAAGGGCAAAGATGGCCAGCCTGTTTATCTCGCTGACATTTGGCCGAGTTCGCGCGAAATTGAAGAAACCATGGAGCAGTCGATCTCCTCGGAAATGTTTACGAAATCCTATGGCGAGGTTTTTCAGGGGGACGAACGCTGGCGCAGCCTTGCAGTTCCCAAGGGCGAAACCTACGCGTGGGAGGGCGACTCCACCTATATCCGCCGCGCTCCGTACTTCGATGACATGGCCGTGAAACCCACGCCCGTCGGGGAGATCAGCGGTGCTCGGGTCCTTGCCGTTCTCGGCGATAGCGTCACTACCGACCACATCTCGCCAGCAGGATCGATCAAGAAAGATGGTCCCGCCGGGAAATATCTTCAGGAACACGGCGTTAAACCCTCGGACTTCAACTCTTACGGATCGCGTCGTGGCAATCATGAAGTGATGGTTCGCGGCACCTTCGCGAATGTGCGGCTGCGCAACAAACTAGTCTCGACCGAAGGTGGATTCACACGCCACCTGCCCACCAATACCGAAATGTCGATCTTTGACGCCTCGGAAAAATATCGTGCTGCCGGCACTCCGCTTGTCATTCTTGCGGGCAAAGAATACGGCTCTGGATCGTCGCGCGACTGGGCCGCCAAGGGGCCGGCCCTGCTCGGCGTGCGTGCCGTGATCGCCGAAAGCTACGAGCGCATACACCGATCGAATTTGGTCGGCATGGGTATCCTTCCCCTGCAATTTCTGGCTGGACAAAATGCGGAATCGCTCAAACTGACCGGAGAAGAAATCTTCGAAATCGCAGGAATTCGAAACATCGTTGACCGTTTTGCTGCGGGAAGTCTGGTGAAAGTCCGAGCCACGACAAACGGCAATACGACAGAATTCACCGCTCTGGTGAGAATCGATACTCCGCAGGAAGCGTTGTATTACGCAAATGGCGGAATCCTTCAGTATGTGCTCAGGCAGTTGCTCGCGAGTAAGCCGCAGCCAGTGGGAGTGTAAGCCGAAGAATTCTAAGTAGCTGCTGGATTCCATGATTCGAAGCCGGCTGTTGGGCCAATTCTGCTAAGACCTTTCGCCCTCTTCCTTCTGAGGCGCGGCCTTTCCGCAGAAGGGCCGATCCGAAATGGGATGTTCTGCGATCAGACGTCCGGTTCGAGGAGATGCTGCGTCGGATCGGGCTCTAGTGCTTCGTGCGCGTGGGAATTCGCACTCTCTTGCGCCAAATTCGCGCGAGAATTGGCACCTTCTTCCCATTCGGGCCTGAGGAAACAGTGCCAGTCAGCAGCCAGAGCGTGGCGAGCGAATCAATAGATCCGTTGCATGACGTGAAGGTCGGGACAGGCGAACCCAGACATAGGGACCACAGGCGGCAAGTCGGATTTCGGATGATCCCAATCGAACGCAATAGCTAAGTATGATGCGGGACAATTCAGCATCATCCGTCACATGATCAAAGGTGATTTCATTTTCGTCGCGTTGAACAGCGAGCGCCTGAGTCCCCGCGCGTATGACGCTGGGAAGAGCCATACAAGGTTCGGTTCGACATCCGGTCATCTGTTCGATCGCATAAAGCGCGGTATAGTCGATCCCTTCGGCGAAGGCCACGTGAAGAGTTGAATTGGCCGCGATGTACTCCACCTGGATCATTTCGAAGTGCTCCATCAGCACGAGAGGAATTTGCAGGTGATCCTGCGATCCCGAGAGACGAGCGCTCTCCGACAAGATTGGACATGACCACTGGCGCGCCAAGGCGGCGGTCACTTGCCGTTCGTTGACGAATCCAAATTCCTGCAGCCATTCCCCGACCCTGCCTCGACCTGCACTGTGTTGCGCGTCCAGCGCGGCGCGCAATTGCTCAGGAGTGACTTGATTTCTTGATAACAGGACCAGCCCCAGCGGGATTCGGTGGTTTTTCGGATGAAGGGCCGGTGCCGGCAATCGACGCAGCAGCCTGCGAATGGCATCTTCCAGGCAGTCGTCTACACAGTAGCGAGATCCCGCGAGCCAGATCGAACTGGATCCTCGACGCCACTTCCGCCAAGATCGGCGGCTGTGGATGCATCCATCGGGCCCGGGGTCCTGCCTGTATCGGGATAACAGTCCGCGCCAGGTTGGATTCCACGCTGGTACGTTCGTGCTGGCCATCGTGAATAACCTCACGGAGCAATTTCGGTGACTCGGAGTCCGTAATTTCCGTCCAAGACGACAATTTCTCCACGCGCTATGACGCGCCCGTCGAGGAGCATGTCCACTGGTTCGTTAACCTGGCGATCGAGCTCGATGACAGCTCCCGGATCAAGCTCCAGAATTTCGCGGAGCAAAAGCCGTCGGGCGCCGAACCGGAGTGTGACGGCCAAGTCGACATCCATCAGCACGCCAAGTTTTTCGGCTGCGTCGGGCGCAGGCGGAATCACTGTAGCCGCCACTTCAGCGGGAGCGGGAGCGGGCTGCGTTTTTTCTGTCCTCAATGCAGCGATCAACGCCGCACTCAATTGAATTTCGACCCAGGCGAGATCCGCATCATTCTGGCCCGAGCGAAGCCAACTGGTGGAAGAGGCGCTCCACGACGGGCGAGCCGGTGCGGCCTCGAGATGCAGTTGGACTTCCCCCCAGGAGCTTGCAACTGACGTTGCTACCAAACCGCCAATTTGACGAAGCAATTCGAGCGTGGCTTCCCGATGCTCCGGTGTGGCCTTCGTGGCGGAGTTCAGGGCTTCGCTCATAAACCTCTGCGCCAGGATCACGGCCGAAGATACGGGAACGTGAAGACTGATTTCTCCACGAACAGATCCTGAAAATACACCGAGGAGCCAAAGATCTTCATCGCCAGCGGGGAGAAGCCCGCCTTGACCTTCCTGCAGAGGTTCGCAGGGGATTGGTGTGCCGGCAATTTCGCCCAAAACCTGTGTCATGCACTTGGCAAATGCCAGGATCAATTCGTTGCCTGGCGACTGGCTGGCGGAAGAATCGGTACTCATCTCACTTCCTCTCTTATGCAGATTTCGGCTGATCGCCCTCTATGGTCTCAACCAGCTTGGCGGCACGAGTTAGTCCAATGCTGGCCGGCCTAGCATGAAAGACATCGACTCCGCCGATCAGCAGAGACGCAGGTTCCTCAGTGCGACGTGCGAATGGAATGACCTGTCCCGGAGCAAGCTGGGCAAGCAGGCCAAGTGATATCTCCATTTCCTGAGCTCCGAGTTCGACCTCGAAGGTGGCATCGAGCAGGCGGCGCATCAATTTCTGACGGGAAGCGTGGCTGGGAGCCGAGCGGCGATGGCTCCAGTCCACCGCGATCTTTCGCAGCAATGCATTCGAGACTGTAGCAGGCACCGCAAGGTTCAGGCCTCCTCGCGTTTCTGGCATCGTGACTTCAAAGCTCAGCGACAGAGTCTTTTCATCCGGTGGCATGAGCCGTTGTGCCGTTCCCGCCTCGAGACGTTCGGTGAAGTTGACGTCGAGAGCCAGAGCCTGCCAGGCCACTCCGAGTTCGCGGCAGATAATCCGCGCAACGCTGTCCAGGATCTGCTCTTCAATCTCAGTGATTTCGCGAGTGGCTGCGAGGCCCTTTCCTTCACCACCCAGCAGAAGGTCGATGATGGGAAAGGCCACCTTCAAGTCCAGCTGGAGCGCAGCGCTCAGGCCCATCGGATCGAGCCGGGAAGATGCCAGGTACGTCGTTTCAGGGATACGCTGCAGGAATTCGCGATACGTGAGATGTTCCGCCGAAACCAATGTCGCCGTGAATACTATCCGCAGGTAGGCACCAAGCGAGTGAGTGAGATTTCGTGCGAAGCCTTCATGAAGCTGGGTAATCGCCTGCAATTGCTCCCGGCCAATCTGCCCGGCCCTGCGCACATCCCACGCCTCGATATGCGCCTGGGTAGAAGACGTTTGCTCCGAACCGCCAGTTCGTGCAGCCTGCACCAATGCATCGATTTCTTCCTGATTGAGAACTTTCTGCATCGCCTTCCCCCCTTACCCTGCGCTGCCCGCAGCGGCCGCTTGAACTCGAGCCTGTCGCGCCGTCATGAGCTCCTCCAGCCGGGATCGCAACCGTACGACCGCGAGAGAATGGATTTGAGAGACTCGGGATTCCCCGATCCCGAGCACTGCACCGACCTCCTTCATCGTGAGTTCCTCGAAGTAGTAGAGCGACAATACCTGCTGTTCTTTCCCGGGAAGTTCGGCGATCACGCGCGCGAGAAGATCTTTCATCTCGGACTTGAGACAGCGAAAGAACGGCGTGTCCTCGGGTGCGCTGGGAATGTAGTCGCAGAGGTCTTCCTCTTTGCCATCCCAGGGCGACTCGATCCGCAAGCTGCCGACTTCGAGACTGTCGATTTCCCCAAGCAATCTTTGGAACTCCTTGAGTGCCATACCCAGTTCCGCCGCAACTTCGTTCTCGGTAGGCGCACGGCTCAACTCGAGGCTCAGCTTGCGATGAGCTTCTTCTATCTTCCGCGCTTTCCTTCGCAGCTCACGCGGCCCCCAATCCATCTCACGAAGGCTGTCGAGAATCGCTCCTCGAATCCGAAACTTCGCATACGATCCGAATTGCACATGCTTGGAGCTGTCGAACTTGTTCAAAGCATCGATCAGCCCGAGCACGCCGGCGTGTACCAGGTCCTCGAGGGGAACATGGCGTGGAAGCCGCTCGTGAATACGGCGCGCAAGATAACGCACTTGAGGTAACTGCTCGAGCAAGATACGGTCCCGTTCTTCGTTGTCCTGCCAGCCTTGGTACGCTTGCAACGTAGATTGGCTCATCGCTTAACTCCGAAAAAACTCAGAATCGAATCGCTTGGACCGTGCGTTTCGTCAGTGACCTGTATGGCTTTGTCCATTGCGCTTCACCGCAAAACTCCGATTGACTGAACTTCAACCACTGGCGGCACTTCCAGTGGGGAAAGAACGACGACCTTCGGAAGGAATGGCTCCAACAGCCGCTTCAAGTGATAGCGGGCCGGTGTGGAGCAGAGCACAACCGGGCTTGCCACCGAGACCTGCTCGCCTGCTAGGTTGCGCATGCCGTCGAGAATCCTCCCGCAAACGGAGGCTGCAGTCCTATGCTCCCATTCGGAGGTGTTTGCGCACCGAAGGCTCGACCCAACTCTTCTTCCAGCGCGTGTTCCAGCGTCACCACTTTCAGTCCCCCGTTTTCAGACAACAAGGGCCGCACCAACGCGCGTCCCAACGCCTGCCGGACCGACTCGACCAGGAGCACCGGACTCTTCGTCGCCGGCGCGACATCGAGCATCGTTTCGAGAATCGCCGGAAGATCACGAATCGAAACCTGCTCGCGCAGCAGTTGCTGCAGTACTTTTTGGCACTTCGCCAAGACTCAGCACCTTGGGACCAGTTCTTCGCACAGCTTCGGATGACTCTCGCCCAGTCGATCCAGCAGGCGCTTCATTCCTGCCGGCTCAACAATTCGTAGCATGTTGCTTGACAACCTCCGCGAGATGGGTGGCGATGACCGAGGTCTGGTCGACGACGGCATAACCCGATGCGAGCGCCTGATCGTGTAGTGCCCGGAACGATCCAACCGCGAGACTCCAAACGCCGGTCTTCATGGGAGTGCCGAAGCCCTGCACTTCCGGCGATCGCCTCCGAGCTGATCGCCAGCAGACGATCCGTCCCGCAATCTCCCAGCGAGCGATCTCCACCCCGCGAAGACACGACATACTCCCGGGGCCGGAGCCGAGTTGTCGGTAATGTGAACCGGGGGAACGATGAACCCAGTTGGGCGCCAGGTCCGGCGCAGAGCCTTCACCCGCGCAGCAATTGGCCGCCTTGATTAACATCGACCAGGGGACCAGTCCGTATCCGACCTCGAGGCTGAGTTCATCGAGTTTGAGAAGATCCTTCCACGAATCCTTGGCGGCTCCCGGTGCGGACATCGGACGTCGTGCCCTGCACCTCGGCGCAGTCCTTGAATTCGCGCAGGCCGGCAAGCCCGGCCCGCCGCCAATGGCAGGAACGAGAACTTGGGCAGCCCCGGTATCGACGCCAGCGACGCATCACGCCGGTGGCGATGCGCAGAGGCCGGCTGACGGGACAACAGCTGTTGGCCACCTCCGAACCGAAAGCGTCCCGTCGGAGGAGGCGCGGGTAACGACCATTCCACCGGCGACGAGACCAGTAACGACGGAATCAGCGTCACCAGCCCGTCGCCAACGGTGAGGATAGTGTAGGTTTTCAACGCCTCGCGGAATGGGAATTCCAGCTGGAAAACTCCGATCAGGAAGCCGGCAACGATATTGATTGCCGTGATCAGAATCGTTGCCAGCGAATCGCGCTGGTTGAATCGCGCCGCGCCGTCCATGGCCCCGTAAAATTCGGCGTCCCGTGCCGACCTGCTCCCGCCGGGCGCGTGCTTCCTTCGTCGATCAATCCCGCGTTCAGGTCGGCATCGATCGCCATCTGCTTGCCCGGCATGGCGTCCAGCGTGAACCGCGCCGTCACCTCCGCCGTGCGAACCGCACCATGAGCTGACCACCATGTACTGAATCGCGATCAGCGCGAGAAAGAGACGAAGCCCACCACATAATTGCCGCCCACGACGAACTGCCCAAACGCTTCAATCACCTTGCCCGCTGCCGCCTGCGCCCTCATTCCCGTGCAGGAGGATGCGACGGCTCGACGCCAGATTCAGCGAGAGGCGAAACAAGCGTCAACAGCAGCAACAAGGCTGGGAAAGACCGAGAACTGCACGGGGCGCAAAATCTGCACGGCGGAGAGAAGCACCAGCACGGCCGCCGTGATACTGACGGCCAGCAATACGTCCAACAACAAGCCGGCAAGAGGCACCAGCATGACGAAGACAAGCGCGACCGCGGCCACCGGCACAATCCACTCTGAGACCGTGCCTTTGCTTATCCAATCCGATGAGTTTGCGGTGTTTTTCTCCATGATTCGTTCACTAAGCTCTCGAACCTTGCGTTGCTCGTTCCTGGGCCCGCCAGATTGCCGCGAGAATCTCCGCGATTACCGCATAGAGTTTTGGCGGGATGGCCTGCCCGACTTCCACCGCTCGATAGAGAGCGTGAGCCAGCGGAGGGTTTTCAACCAGCGGCACACCATGCCACAGTGCGACCTCCCGAATCTGCTGGGCCAGCAGGTCTCTTCCTTTGGCAACCACGATCGGAGCGTCCATCTGCATGTTGAACACGAGCGCGATCGCAAACGAAGTCGGGTTGGTAATCACGACAGCGGCGCGTTCGACATCCTTGAGCATTCGCTTTCGCCGGGCCTGGCGCTGCAACCGGCGGATACGCATCTTGACCGCTGGATTGCCTTCTGTTTCCTTGAATTCGTCTCGTAGATCCTGGCGGCTCATCCTCAACTGGCTCTCGTGCCGCCAATGCTCGAACAGGTAGTCGGCGGCGGCCCATACGAGAAGGACCAGCGACGACTTCCAGACCAGTTCGAAGATTTCCTTGGCGACAAACGTAACGATGACGTATCCGCTTCCGTGCAGAAGGCTCGGCAAGCGCGCCCAGTCACGTACCAGAAGTTGGGCGGTAAGGTAGACGAGGGCTGCGGTAGGCAGCAGCGATTTCAGCAGACGACTGACGGCTTGCGGCGAAAACAACTGCTCCATCCGCGAGGCGGGATTGAACCGGTTCAGGTCGGGCGCAAGCGCAGACGGAGCAAAGACAAGTCCACCTTGCGCTATCCCTCCCAAGGCCGCGACGAGCCAGCTCACGCTGGCAGCCAAGCCAAGTCCTCGAAAAATCCCGAGCTCATTGCGCCAGACAGGGAGGGATTGTCCGACGAAGAGAACTGGCAGCTGCGGGGATGCTTTTCCCAGGAAACCCAGCGCGACATCCGTGACCAGTGTCGCGATCAATCCAGGAGCGGCGATCTGAACTCCGGCCAGCAGGATTCCTCCGGCCGCTCGCAGAAGTCCTTCGGTCACCGCGAGATTCAGTGGACCGGAACTAGCTGGAAGATAAGAGAAGCTTCGCGCCAATGCGCGCAAGAGCCAGTGATGCACATCCAGCCGAAGGAAGATCAACAAAGCCGCCAGGCGATGAAACTCGGCGAGAACTGGAGTGTCAGCCTTGGTCTGCGGATCGAACAGCGTTGCCAGGGAGTATCCCATCTGGACGCCGAGAATCTGTCCCGCCAGAATCGCCGCTTCCAGCATGAAATTCGCTGCCAGCCCAAGGACTATGCCAATGACCGCCTCGAAAAGTGCAAGGCCGGCCCAATGCCACAGGTCCACATTGAGTTGGATCGGTCCATGCAACGGAAACATCAGCAGAGTCAGCAGCAGGGTGATGACGGCTTTCAGCCTGACGGGGATGACGGCGCTGCCGAGAAACGGGCAGAAGATCATCAATCCCGCGACGCGCGCTCCGACGAAGACCGCGGCCGCAATCAGTTGCTCGAGTTGGATCCCGTCATTCATGCTGTCTTCGATCGCAAGTGTTCGTCATGCAAGCAACGCTCAGTGCAGCCATGGCCGGAAATCGGAAAGCATCTGCAAAATGAAAACAGCTAGGCGGTGTGTCATCCACGGCAGCAGCAGAAAAGTTGCGCCAGCCACGGCGAACAGCCGTGGCACCGTCGATACCGTCGAGTCCTGCAGCGAAGTCAGCACTTGCACGATGTTGATCAACAGGCTGATCACGGTGGCGACAATCAAGAGCGGCGCTCCCATCCATAGAGCGGTTTTGATCGTGTTTCTCATCATCTCGACCACGTAGTCCGAGCCCATCGCATTGTCCTCAGGCGAAGCTTCGCATCAGCGAACCGACCAGCAGGTTCCATCCGTCAACCATGACGAAGAGCATGATTTTTAAAGGAGTCGAAATCACGACAGGCGGCAACTGCAGCATTCCAACCGACGTTGTGACCGCGGCGACGACGAGATCAATTACGAGAAACGGGAGAAACAAGGCCGCACCGATCTGGAATCCTGTCTTCAGCTCGGAAAGTATGTATGCGGGCACAAC
Organism: uncultured Acidobacteriota bacterium; assembly: GCA_963820895.1. Taxonomy (GTDB): domain Bacteria; phylum Acidobacteriota; class Terriglobia; order Terriglobales; family Acidobacteriaceae; genus Sulfotelmatobacter. Next base: position 883,267 of record CAWGBW010000002.1, on the reverse strand, counting down.
CACACGCATCGGCAGATCCTCAGGCTTTGCCGGACGCGGCGCCTGCGCCAGTTCGAGAAACAATGCCAGATCTTTCTCTCGAGCAAACTTCAGCATGAAGTGCCGCAGTGGCGGCGTTCCCAACTCGACTGCAGACCACACATCAACATGGCCGGCTTGAAACGGCACAATGGCTGAGCTGTAGATGGAAGCGCCAACGGGCTGCATGAGGAAATACGTCAGCACCAGGGATAAGCCGATCAGTGTCTGATTGCTCGGAGCGGTCTGTGTACCCAACGCTTGACGCAGGAAGTGAAAGACAACCAGCAGACGTGCGAAAGGGGTCAGCGCGACAACCATTGCAGGCAACAGGCTGAGCAGGGTAAGCAGAACGACGATATTCCAGGGAACCATGCCCCCCGCTCCCCCGGGACCGTCCCAATTCAACCCGGATGCATGCTTGGGACGTACGATTTCAGACATGGCTGTGGAGGGGCAAAGCAACAGCGTGAAGACGATCGAGGAGAGCGGCTTCATTATCTTTCTTGCCATGCGAGGGCTCAACGCGCACCTGCCACTGCGGCAAGCTTGCCGGCGCTCCCCACAGCTTCGGAGAACCCGTCGTTTCGATCGTCAAGCTTGGCGAGCAAAGCCAGGGATGTCGATGTGCCCCCCACAAGAATGCGTGATCGATCTACTTCGATCAGCGCGATGAAACGGCGCTCGCCCAGTGAAAGAGTCTCAGCCAGGCGCAGACGCTTCGGCTCATGACGACGGAATCGAAGAACACGTTCGGCTAGGGTGATCAAACGACTGCAGAGTTTGCCGCCCGATGGAAGGATCGCCGACACCGCGTTAGGCTGGGAGTTCGAGGAAGAATTCTGGATTCGCATCTTCATGCCAACTCAGTGAGCCGTATCGCCAGGTGATTGGCCGAGCCCTCGAGTTCTCCCCATCCGATCAGTGCTCCATTTGCACGCAATGGAACATCCTTGGTGATGTTCCAACCGGTGGAAACTACCGCACCAGCTTTCAGTGCGATGAAATCAGAGACTTTGAATCCGGGAAGGGATAATTCCACTGCCAAGCTGCAGGGCAAGGCCATCATGGGCTGCCATCGTGCATCCGCATATCGTTTCTCGGATTCGTTTTTTTTGAGGGCCTCCTTTTGAGGAGCCATCATGGTTGCGCTTGCTGACATATCTCAGGCCCAATCCTTCCGCGATTTCTTCCGCAACGAAGAGGCAACGTGCGGATTCTCGCTCCCGGGAACATGAAGTCACAGCAATTTGTATTCCGGCGTCGTCGCACGAATGGGATCAGTCGTGGCTGAGGGAGTAGACCTAAAAGTAGTTTTGAAACAACGATTTCCTGAACGTCTCCGGGGTGAGGAACGAAAACCGAGAGCCGTCACGCCAGGTGGCCTGCCTACTCTTTGAATGGACTCATTAGAAGATTGAAAGAAACGGCTCCGAAGCCCTGACCATTCGGAGCCGCGTTTGGTTCTAGCCCTTACTGTTTCAGAGCGATGGTGTCTTGGGTGATCTGGTCAAACGTCGTCACGGCTTTCGCGTTGGCCTCAAAGCCTCGCTGAGCAACGATGAGATTGGCGAACTCGGTGGCGATGTCGACATTGGACAACTCCAGAGCACCGCCGGAAATCGAACCTCGTCCCCCAGATCCCGGAATTCCCACGACGGCCTGGCCAGAGGCCAGTGTGGGACTGAAATCCGTATTGCCTTCAAGTTGCAGGCCATCGCTATTGGCAAAGGTCGCCAGTGCCAATTGACCGAGGGCCTGAGTCTTTCCGTTGCTGAACGATCCGGTAATGGTTCCATCGGCGCCGATGTTGAATTTCACCAGCGATCCGCTGCCTGCTCCGTTGGCATTGGCCGATGCGGTTCCGCTGGGAGATGCGACTTGCGTCAGCAGCGGTGTTCCGTTGTCGAACAGTTGCCAATTGAAGGACAGATCAGAGGCTCCGTCGGCTAAGGCCCCGGTGGTCGCCGCACCGATGTTGATTCCGGTGACATCAGCGGCTGGCGAGGTGAGATTGCCATCGCTATCAAACGTCAGGGTTCCGCTCTTGACGACAACCGGATTGCCGGTTGCTCCTACGTCCGCCGCGGGAATCGTGATCGAGTAGTTCCAGGCGCCTGCTCCCGTATTGGTATAGGTGAACGTCAACTGGTGGCTTGCGCCCAGCGAGTCGTAGACCATGATGGGCGTCGAAAATGGAGGATCCGTGGGACTGGCTTCGGCATTCAGGTTGGTGCTCAGTTGAACATTGGTCGTCGCGTTGGGAGGGCTAATGATTCCCGCTCCAAGCTGCAGCGGCACCAGTCCGGCCCCTGTGTCAATCACTCCGTTCACCGCGGGATAACCTAGCACCTGTTGCCCGCCGAACGTCACCAGGTAGTTATTCAACTCCGTGAAATCACCTGCACGCGTGTAGCTGACTACGCCGCTGCCGTCTTGCACGACGAAGAACCCGAGCCTTGAATAGCGACGTCCGTTGCCACACCGGTAGAGCTCACACTGCCTTGGGTGAACATCGACGGCGTGGAACCAACCTGGGTGCCAGCACCCTGCTGAATCGGATCTCCCGAGCCCGTCGTTCCCAGATTCTGATAGAACAAGTCGCTGAACAGGACAACCTTGGTCTTGTATCCAGTAGTGTTCTGATTGGCGAGATTGTTCGCGATGGTGGACAGGGCGGTGGATTCGGCGGTCAATCCTGAAAGTGGTATAGAGAAATTCGGCATTTAGAGCACTCCTTCAATTTGGCGCATAAGAATCGAAAAAGAATTCGAGAACTTGAATTCGACTGCTGTGCTCCTGCTGGTGGAGAGGAGCCGTTCCGGTCATCGAAAACTGCCGCAGGGCGATCTCGCCACCTCAACCCAATTGCCGGTGCGGAATTCCGCAGTTTGCACTGAAACTTATTTCTGCGGATTCAGCTGTTGAAGACGTTCATTGATCTGCGTGACTTCGCTCAGCTCGCTGAATTGCGCGAGTTGTCCAACGAACTGTGTAGGATCCATCGGGTTCAGAGGGCTTTGATTTCTTAGCTGTGCCACAAGGAGCTGCAGGAACATATCGTTCAATCCTTGTGAACTCGGAAGAGCTTGACCACTTGCACCCCCGGTACTTGAGGTTGCTTGTGGATGGGCGTTGGCTGAAATATTCATAGAAATGCTCCTTCAAGCAATAATGCTGAGCCCCGTGCTGCCTGCTCGGCGCAATTCGGAAGTTGGAACGTACTCAACAGGCAACGAGTCCGATGGTAAGTTCGAAGTGGAACCCGAGTGCCGTTGGTCCGCAGGATGATGAGAGTTACCCCCAGCGGACGAGTCGCTTGAAAATGCGAGACCTTGCTGAAGGAAATTAACCTCACTCAATCGAACGTTCTGCTGCTGCAAACTGTTCGTTATTCCCGGAAGCTCATTCGTCAGAAGCGATTTCAAATCTCCTTTTTCACTTCCGATGACGACTCCCACATCATTTGCATGGACGATTGTGCGAACCTCCACGTTGCCGAATGCTGACGTGCTCAGCCCAACTCGCATCTCGGATTCCGCAGCTTTGCCAACGATTGTCGCGACCTGTACAGAATTGAGGCCTTTGGATGCCTGGCCATTCTCAATTCTTTCCATGTACGGAGCGGTGTTGCGGGGAAGAAGAGAAGTATTTCCGTTCGAATCCTGAGGCGAACCTGAGTTTTCCCGCAGTGGCTCGCTGGAGTTGTTCACCAGAATCGAGGCTGCGATCTCCGAATGGCCCTGGGCCGGCGCGACCGGTACCGCCGCCGTCTCCGCTGATTCTGGTTGCTGAGAAGAATGTTGAGTGTGGCGCTCGCCATCATGACCTGCCTGGTTTTCGCTCTCGAGACTGACGGCCGTAACGCCGGAAGCGCGATTGACGGTTGCAGTTGGTACGGATGTTGAATGGACTGCAGGCTTTGCCCGATTCGATGGCGGAGTCCAATCTGGCTGAAGAGAGCCTTTCGAGGGCGTGCTCGATGTCAGATTCGCGGCGGGGATTTCCAGGTTCTTGACTGACTCTTTGCCGAATGAAGGCGAAGAGCGCAGCTCATTCACTTTCCGATCAGTAGCGAACACGGAATGTGGAAGGGCAATCTCGTTGCAGTTTGGATTGCATCGATCGCCGCTGTGACCCGCGATCGGGTGCCATGGACAGGCTGCCTTGGCTTTTCAGTGTCTACGTTGGCAGATGGCACACCTTCAGTTTCTGCGCTTTGCTCGGGAGTATCGCTCGGCGAAACATCCTGTTGGGATACCAACTTCTGATCATCGTCGGCCGTAACAACCGGCTTGTGGACGCTGGCGTCCTCTTGGCGTAGCGAGAACGCGGCGAAGGCCTTCTCCGTTTGCGAAACTTTTGCGTCTGGATCAGCCGCTGAATCAGCGGTTGGATCAGAGGGAGACTGTTTCTCGATATTGGATCGATCCAATCGAGGGTTGCCCGGGGTCGGACCGTCAGTTGAGGCCCACGGTTCTAAATCGGCCCCGCACTGGCGGGTTCGATACGTGACGGACCTGCACTCAGAGACGTAGGGAGAATGTCGGCAGTGGCTTCAACCGCCGAACTCGTGGCTTCATCAGCTGGTGTTGAGCTCGAGGCCGTGAACTCGGCAAGACTTTCCGTCGGTCGCGAAGATACCGTTGGGGCAGGTTGATCGCTCGACGAACGGTTCGGTTCGAGCGTTGTGACAGTGCGCGTGGTGATCGAAGAGGCAGCGATCGAATCTGGAAGCCGAGCTATCGATTGATCATCGCGACCAAGATCGAGTACCGTCAAGGTTGCTGCGTGAACCACTTGAGGCGTTAGAGCAGACGAGTTCTCGAGTACTGATGGGAGAATCAAATCCGGGATATTCGGTGGCTGAATAGAAATTGGCAGCGTAGAGGCGATCGGAAATGTCTCTTCATTCGAATCTTCGCGCTCGCGACCATGTCGAAATTTTGTTTTCGGCGAATCTGATCCAACAGGTGGCATAGCCGAAGGCTGGGCATCGTTTGCCGCGCTTGATATCTCGCTGTCTTGCTGCTTTGGTTTCGATAACTGGCTCGCGCAAATTTCCGCAAAACTACCAGCACTCTGCGAAAGATATGGCGAACCGAGGGATAGAAATCCCGAGGATGAATCGCCTTTCGAAACTACGGACTGGCAATTGAGGTCACTATCAGCACGCTACTTGCAACGTTCGCCTTCATCGATGCAGGTGGAACTCCAAAGATGAATCGTGGGGAGCCGCGATTCGGCAAAGAGAAAAGAGTGGAAAATAAAGGAATTCGCCGTGCGGCCGATGGAATCCTGGGCGGCCCTAACGAAGCCTCGGACTCGGCAGGTGCTGCCTAGGCGCGGAACATTTTAGCCATGGTGCGGGTTCGCGCGACGCAGCAGAAAGAGATCATCCAGCGTCCGCTGCTCTTTTCTGGCGAGCCTGGTCTCATATTCACGCTTCTGATGGTCACGGAGAATTTCGAAGGTCTCGCGCCCGCCGCATCTGCTCAAACAGGCGCCTCTGATGATCTCGCAGCGCCTGCAGGCGCAAAACTTCCTTTTCCAACTCCTTGCGCTGCGCGCGAAGCGATTCCCCAGTTGTCAGCAGGAAGAGCAGTTCAGCGGAAGTGGTGCCCGCGGATAAGTCGCGCCGAGAAATTTGTCCTCTCCAGTGCGAGCTGACGATCGATCTGCTCAATAATGTGGCGGACCTTGGCGACTTGCTGATTGGCGGCGCGTAACTTGAGTTCCTGCTGGTGCTCCAGGCTTTGACGAAGATGGTAAATCGCTTGGAAGAGAAAAGCGAAAAGGCATCGCTAGCTCGGGAGAGACATCAATTTCGAGACACTATCGGAAAAGCTGACTGTATCCGTTGGCTTGCACCTGCATCAGGAATCGATGCAGGTCGGGGATCATCGCGAGCGCTTTGTCCAGCGTCGGGTCGCCGCCTTTTTGATAGGCCCCAATTCGGATCAGGTCCTCGGAGCTGGTATAAGCAGCGAGAAGCCTGCGGAGTTCCAAGGCCTTTTGCAGGTGCTGAGATGAGCAAACAGACGACATCAAGCGGCTGACGCTGTTTAGGACAGAGATAGGTGGATAGTGGCTTCGTACTGCTAGCTTGCGGTCGAGCATGATGAGCCGTCGAGCAGGGCACGTGCTCCGTCGACCAAAGGATCCTGCTCGTCATCTCCTTCCATCAATACCGTGTAGAACGCGGTAATGCTTCCACCGCCGAATTTTCCGGCTCTTTCGATGAGCCGCGCCATCATGCTGAAACACGATGGCGTGTATCCCTTAGCCGTGGGCGGTTCGCCGGCGGCCAAACCCATTTCGCGTTGCGCCATCGCCATTCGCGTGAGCGAATCGACCACTAATAGGACATTCTTTCCGCGCCTACAGAAGTATTCCGCAATCGTTGTTGCAGCCAGCGCGGCGCGGATGCGCAGCACGGAAGACTGATCGGACGTAGAGACGACTACCACCGAGCGGCGCAACCCGGCCGCGCCGAGGGAATTGTCGAGAAATTCGCGCACCTCACGACCCCGTTCGCCAACCAGAGCCAGCACGGTCAGGTCCGCTTCGGTATTGCGAGCCATCATTCCAATCAGCGTGCTCTTTCCCACGCCGCTTCCGCCGAAAATTCCCACCCTCTGTCCGCGACCACACGTAAGAAACGCGTCCACCGCACGGATGCCGCAGCCAATCGGTTCGCGAATCGGAACCCGCTCGAGCGGAAGAGGCGCTTCGCCATCCAGCGGCCGATATTCGCGCGCATGATAGGGGCCGAAAGCGTCCGAGGGACGCCCGAGCCCATCAATAACCCGACCCATCATGCCGTCGCTCACGCGAAGAGTCGCGTGCTCCCCCCAAGTCTCGATCCAATCGCCCTGCCGGATTCCCCGGGGCGAGTTCAATGGCATCGACAACACGGTCGAACCTCGGAAGCCTACGACCTCTCCCGACAACATTCGCCCACTTTCTCCGTGAATCCTGCATATCTCGCCAATCGAACAGAACGGTCCCTCAGATTCGACGATGCCTCCAATGACCTGCTTCACGCGGCCGCGCCAACGCAAGGCTGCGCAGATGGTCAGGCGCTGCAAGTAAGGCGTCAGCAATGTATTCGTTTCCATTCAGACCGTCTCGGGCCGGGCGGAGAGCAAATCCATCAGGCCACGCTCAATTTCCTTGAGCTGGATTTCCAAACCAATCTGAGTCGTCCCCATCGACGTTTGCAGCGTGCACTGGCCTGTTGGCAGCGACGCATCCTCCACGATCTCCGGGACGTCCGAAGGTTTGAGGTGAGTCGCAAGATATCGCCGCCAGTCGTGCGCATCCTGCGGATTCAGCCGCAGGAGCACTCCCGTAGCTCCATCGATCTTTTCGAGAGCCACGCGCACGATCCCGGCGAGCACCAGTGGGTCAACCTGGGCTTCGCGATGCAGAATCCTGGACGCAATACTCAACGCCAATTGAACAATTTCGGCTTCGACCTTTTCGAAGTAGCCTCGGCGATCGCAGGTGAATTGCTCCAGCGCCGTCGCCAGACTCGACCTCTCGCGACCCACCTGTTCTTCAAACTCTTTGCGCATCTCGTCGAGGCCGGTCTGGCGCCCCAGTTTGTAGGCCCCGGTTTCCGCCATGGTCTGCTGCGCGTCCCCGGGCAATGGCCCCGGCATTCGGTGGAACGGGCTGTTTTGGAATGCGCCGCTGCCCTGGAAAATCGGCTCATAGGGAAAGGGGCGTACGTCCGCGGTGTCATTGCCATGGGTTGCGGACACCAAGGCTCGCTTAGGCGACGTACTCATCGTCTCCCTCCGGCGTCAGGGTAATTTTGCCCTCCGCTTCTAGCTTGCGAGCCACGGCCACGGCCTCCAGCTGTGCCTTGTTGATGTCACGTGATTTCACCGGGCCCAGCACTTCCATATCTTCTTTCAGCATTTCGACGGCCCGTGAGGACATGGACTTGAAAATGTAGTTGCGCAGCTCTTCGGAGGCCCCACGCAAAGCCGTGGCCAGTGTTTTCTTGTCCATCTGGCCCAGTAACTCGCGAATGCCCGTTTCGGGGACGGTCAAGAGATCTTCAAAGGTAAACATCAGGTTGCGAATGGAAAGGGCCAGTTTAGGGTCTTCCTTTTCTATGGCTTCGAGAATGGACTTTCCGGTCATGAGATCCAGCCGGTTCATCAGGTCGGCCACGCCACGCAATCCCGCGTATGCCCGGCGGCTCTGTTCTCCCAGCGCTTCCAGGCGCTTGTGCAGCACCAGAGAAACCCGTTGTGCCATCTCCGGCGAGAACTGGCGGAGTTGCGCCAGACGCTTGATCGCTTCCGCACGCAATTCCTCTGGAAGACGCATCAACAATGCGGACGCTTGCTTGGAGTCGAGGTGGGCCAGAATCAGCGCGATGGTCTGGGGGTGCTCCCCTTCGATGAATTTCGCCAGTTGTTGCGGGTCGGCTTTGCGCAGCGAGTCCAGCTTGCCGGCGCTGCGCTCTTCCGTCCGTGAGACCTGAAGTAGAAGTTCCTGGGCACCCTCTTCGCCAAAGGCTTTGACCAGCAACTTCCGGGCATAATCGGTTCCGCCTTGCGCCAGATAGTCACCGGTCAAGACCATGCGATCGAATTCCTCCAGCACGGCGAGCGTGGTCTGCGGCTCGACGAGTCCAAACCGGCGACTTCCTGGGTGAGCTTCTCAACTTCTGACTGCGGCAACTCGCGGTAGATCTGGCTGGCTGCCTCTTCGCCAAGACCACCATCAGGATGGCGGCCTTGCGCAGACCGGGCAGTGCAAGCACTACAGGAGGGGCGCTCATCGAGGATTTTCCTCCCTCAGCCAGGTTTGCACCAGCCGGCTGGCGGAAACGGGCTCGGCGGAAATCTTGCCCGTGAGGTGCTGTTTTAACTGCGCAGTACGCTGCCCTCCCGCTGGGAGTGCGCTTGTCGCAGGCGCACCTACGGCGCCCGAATCGCCCGCAGCTGCGGCTCGTGCCGACAGTTTGGCCGGAAGCTCACGAAACGCAGCCACTGCCTGCCGTTTCACCGGACGGAGGATCAGCCCGTAGATCACCAGGAACAGAGCGGCGACGCCCAAATAGCGCAACAGCCACGACCAGGGTTCGAGCAGCTTCCGGTAATGTTCGGTCCTGGTCGGCGGTGGAAGGGTTTCGCCGGGGAGTTCCTGGAATGACAGGTTCTCCACCGCCAAGACATCGCCACGCTGCGCATCAATGCCGAGTGCAGCCCGTGCCAGCAGTTCGATCTGCTTCATCTCGTCAACGGTGCGCTTGCGCCGCGTGGAGGTGCGTTTGCCTGCCTGCTCGGTGACATCTATGGCATCGTCCACCAGAACGGCAGCCGCAATGCGGCGCAGACGTCCGGGTGGTTCGACACTATGATGGAGAACTTTGCTTACCCCATACGTGGTTGAATCCGAGCGCGAACTGGACTGATCGCTTGCTGGCGCTGGCACTGCGGGCGGAGTGCTGGAGGGCACGTTGCTGGCAGTTCCGGGAACTCCGGCCGATCTGCCCCCGTGGAGCTCTCCTCGGAATGTTCCTGCGAAAGCGTGGCCGTGTTCTTGGGATCGTAGGTTTCCTGCGTGTCATCGCTGGTGCCAAGCTCATACTCCACATGGACGCTGGCCCGGACATGATCCGCCGACCACAGGTTCCAGTGTGTGCACCACGGTCTTGGCCAGATTCTTCATCAAGACCGAAGGCACCGCCCCAGGCCATCGGGGCCGTGCAACAAAGGCGTGTTGCTATCCGCGTCCACAACGGTGACATTCTCCGGGCGCAGGCGGTCTACTGCACTAGCCACCAGCTGCGGAATCGCCAACTGCGCCTGCTCCGACAGGCGTCTGCTGCGGGTTTTGAGGATGACTGCTGCTTTGGCGTCGTGCTGCTGTTCGGTAAACAAGGATTCCTGCGGCATGACCAGATGCACGCGCACTGCTTCTACCTCGCTTAAGGTGGCCAGCGTGCGCTCCAGCTCGCCTTCCAGAGCGCGCTGATAATTCACTTTTTCCGTGAAGTCCGAGCCGGCCCAATTTGGGGTGTCGAACAACTCGAAGCCAAGCCGTGCGCTCCGTGGCAGTCCGGCGGCGGCAGTTTCCAAACGGGCTGCGTCCAGTTTGTCGTCGGGTACCAGCAGCGTGCCGCCATCGGATGACATCTGGTGCGGAATACTTTTCGCCGCCAGTCGGCTGGCCAGACCCTGGGCTTCCTCCGTACGCAAGCCGGAATATAAAGTCACATACTTCGGTTGTCCCAGAAGCACCACGAACACCCACAGTGTCGCCGCCACCAGTACGACCACCCCCGGCCAGCAGGGTACGCTGGCCAAGGCTCAGCCCTCGCACGAACTCGTGCAGGCGGTGCAGCATGTCGCTGACAGATTGCGGGCTTCGGCGGCCATGTTGGGATACTGTGTACGAAAAGCCGGTCACTGCCGCCGTCAGAACTGCATGCGCGAGATCTCCTCATAGGCGGACACGATCTTGTTCCGTACCTGCATCATGAGCTGGAAGCTGAGGTCGGCTTTTTCCACGGCAATCATGGCGCTATGTACATCGGCGCCGCTGCCTTCGAACACGCCTGCGACTTTGCTCTCAGCCTGGCCTTGCAGGTGTTGCATGTCGTCCATCGCGCTGTGCAGCACGTCGAGGAACCCAGACCCGCTTTTGGACGCTGACCCGAGTCCGGCCGGGCCCGAGTCGGCGGGAAGAATGCGTAGCGAAGAAATGATGCCACTGCTCACAAGTGTGTCTCCTCAGGGCGACGATAGCTCAGAATCTGTAACGATTGCTGGATCATGCTCTTCGCCGCCTGCACTGCCGCGGCATTCAATTGGTAGGCGCGCACCGCACTTAAAAGATCCGTCATCTCCAGCACGGGATTCACATTCGGGTAGCTCACATACCCCGTGCTGTCGGCGTCGGGATGCCCTGGCTCATAGCGTCGCGGCATAGGCGACGTGTCCGCAGCCACGTGATCGACGCGCACTCCCCCTCGGGGCCGCGTGTAATCCGGCCAGCAAAAGTGGGAAACGCGCAGGGTGAGCCCGAAACACGACCAGTTGCCTGCGGTAAGCACCGCCTTCCAGCGGTGCGCGTTGTCTCGGCATTCGCCATATTTGCAGACACTACCTCGGCGCGCCACCGCTCCGCCGCCAGAGCCGATCCGCTCACTTCGAGCATGCCGAAAAGATTCATGACGTCGGTCCTCCGGAATTAATCGCCGTCCCGACCAGGTGAAACTGGTCTTTCAACAGCTGTACGCCAAGATTGAACTTCATCTGGGACTCTGCCAGCAAGAGGCTTTCGCGCTCCACGCTGACGTTGTTCCCGTCGGGACGTTCGATTAACCCGCGCACTTGATGAGTCACCGGGCTAAAGGCTGCGAGACTGAAGACCCGCTTCCGCCGGAGATCTTCCTCGCTGCCCGACTGAGCTCCGCCCGGAAATCGAGATCGCGGGTGCGATAGCCGGGCGTATCAATATTCGCCAGGTTGACTGGAAACATCTTGTAACGGGCCACATCTACGTCGAGAAAGCGGCCCAGGGCTTCGGTCATGGAGATGTGATCATGCTTCGCTCAGTCCTGGGCATAGGTGCTCCAGCTGGGCAAGCTATAGCAGCGAACCTTGTTGCGTACCGTGCGCAAGCTCACCCCCAACAGTTCGGCGGCCCGCGAACGATTGCCGCCGGTGGCTTCCAGCGTCATCTAGACGAGCTTGCGCTCCATTGCTGCGAGCGACAGACCCGGGCGAAGCCGATTTGGCCGCAATTTCAATCGGCGATCTGCCATCCGTCCAGTCGAAGTCGTCGATCGTCGAGAGATCGATCTCGCTCGCTCGCAGACAAAGCCACCGCGCGGCGCACGCAGTTGGACAATTCGCGCACATTGCCCGGCCAGGTGTGGGATTCGAGGCTCTCCACGAAGCTAGGGAGAGATGCGGCCCATGCGGCGCGAATATAAGCGAACAAAAAATTCCGCCAGGGCTCGCGGATGTCCCCAACGCGCTCGCGCAGCGGAGGCAGCCTCAGCGGAATGACATTCAGGCGGTAATAAAGATCGGCGCGAAACTTGTCTTCGCGCACCATCTGCGCCAGGGTACGGTTCGTGGTCGCGATGACGCGCAGGTTCACCCGCATGCTGCGCGTCTCACCCAGGCGATCGAATTCGCGCTCCTGCAGTGCGCGCAGCAACTTGGGCTGCAAGGCCAGCGGCATCTCTCCGACTTCGTCAAGCAGCAGAGTCCCCTGGTCTGCCAGTTCGAATTTTCCCGGCTTTGGCGGTGAGGGCACCCGTGAACGCCCCTTTGCGTGGCCGAACAGCTCACTCTCCAGAAGGGATTCGGGAAAGGCAGCGCAGTTCACCGCCACAAACGCCCCGCCTGGCGCGGGCTCAGGCCGTGAATCAGGCGCGCCACCAACTCTTTTCCCGTGCCGCTTTCGGCTTCGATCAGAATGTCGGCGTTGCTGGCTGATGCCTGTCGCGCCCGGTCGACCGCGCCAACCACACGGAGCCTGCCCGCATAATCTCGCGTCCCGCACATCTGATCGTGCGCGCGCAAGTAGGATTCTTTCCGCCGCCTGTTCCAGTTGTTCGAACGATACCGGCTTGACCAGATAGTCGCAGGCCCCATCTTGCATGGCGGCGACGGCGCCAGGGACGCTGGCATGCGCGGTCAAAAGAATGACTGCGGTTTGCGGAACAAAAGGCGTGCCGCGCGCAGACACGCATGCCGTCCCCTCCCGGCAGGCGGACGTCGGTCACGATCAGTGGATGCAGCCCCGCCGGAACTTCTCCAGTGCGTCGGCCGCACTCGCCGCCGTTTCCACGTCCCATCCGCGCCGCAAAAAACGCGCTTCGAGCGCGGTGCGCATGGCGAGGTCGTCGTCGACGACCAGTACCCGATTCATCACCTCTCCTTTTATTGCGTCCGATAATAGCGAAAACGTGAGCGTGAATGTCCCGATCCGGGGCGGCTCCTGGCCGTGATTGATCCTCCATGTCGCTCGACGATCTTGCGGCAGACGCTAACCCCAGACCGGGGCCCGGTGCGTGCTGAATCCCGGTTCAAAAATTCGCAACAGGTCTGCTGGCGCAATTCCTGGTCCGGTGTCCGAGACCGTGATCTGTGATCGAGTCCACGCCCGCCGCCGTTTACGTCTCTGCCGCCTCCGCCGGCACGGCGGTCACGGCGTTGATGACGAAATTCAGCAGTACCTGCTCCAAGCAGTGGCGGTCGGCGGGAAACGGCCCGGCCAGCGGTTTTTCAAATTCAGCTCTACCCCGGATTGGCGGACGAGCGGCGTCAGAAATCGACGCCCACTTCAACACCTGCCCCATATCGATGGGGCGCGCTTCGCTTGGGGAGGCTGTGAAAGTGCAGGACATTGTTGACCGTGGCCGAGAGCGTGCGCATACCGGCCTGCACATGGTCAACCCAGCGCCTGGCTCGCCGCCGACCGTTCAGCCAGCAACCCGGCAAAAAGTTCCAGGCTGGCAAGAGGATTGCGCACTTCATGAGCCAGCTCCGTGGACAACTCCGCCAGTGCCTGATCGCGCTGTAATGTCGCTTGCGCCTCCTCAAAAAGCCTGCTTTCAGTGGTGTCTTGAATGATGAACACAGAATTACCATTCCCAAGCGAAGCATGGCGGGCGGATAGCCAACGCCTCCACCCCGAGCTGGAGTCGTCACAGAACTCCTGTTCGTCCGTTCGGTCCTGCGCCCTCTTGAACAGAGTTTGGATTGCTCCCGGCAGGTCCTGGATGGATGTCGGAATCTGCGCATTGGAATCACGTCCTAAAAGTAGCCGGGTTCCTTCGATGCTTATGCTCGAAAGTTTTCCCGTCACTTGAAACCACCAGCACTCCGCACGGCAAGTTCTGCAGGATCCGATCCAGATGCATGCGGATGTTGTGATTTTCTTCCGAGGCTCAAGGTCAACTCACGATTACGCTGCTCAAGATCGTGCCGAAGCTTTTCGACTTCTCCGGTCAGGCTGGCATACGAATGCTCCAGCGAACTAGCGACATTGACAAAAGATCGAAATGCTCCCAGCAGCACCTGCTCGTCCTTCTGTTCGACGCGTCCCGCTATCCGTTCGAGTTCCTCGCGGGGTGGGCACCATGGTGGACGACTGATCCATGATCGGGATGGGCAAGAAGTTCATGTACGAGGGCAAGATTTGCACGGCAGTTTCCAATCTGCCGTCGCTTAACTTACATTCGTCTCAGGATTCAACTGCGACCACTTCGCGCAACGTGCCTGGACGAAAGGAAAAGTACAGGTGCTCCGGTCCGATCGTGTCTCCATCCTCTATCAGGATGGAAGCCCGTTCCATGACATGCTGGAGTTCGCGAACGTTACCATTCCAATGATGCGCTTCCAGGATGCTGATGGCTCGTGCACTGAGCTGTGGAACTCTCGCCTGCAATGCGGCTGACATGCACTTCAAAAAGTGCTCTGCGAGCGGCACGATGTCGGTAAGGCGCTCGGCAAGCGAAGGTAGTTCGAATCGGAAACACCGATAACCGATAAAACAGGTCCTGGCGAAACTGGTTACGTGACGCTCGCTCCGACAGGTCGACATTGCTGGCAGCAACCACACGAACATCGACGTGCGTAACACCCGAGCGCACCGAGCCGCTGTACCTCCTTCTGCTCGAGAAAACGCAACAATTTCGCCTGCATGCCCAAAGGAAGCTCGCTGATTTCATCGAGGAACAGTGTCCCACCTTGTGCGGAAGCGACTCGTCCTACTTGGGATTGGATCGCGCCCGTGAATGCGCCGCGCGTGTATCCAAACAATTCCGATTCGAACAGTGTTTCTGGAATCGCCGCACAATTCACGACTACGAATGGTTTGCCTGAACGAGGGCTCAGGTCGTGCAACCCGCGAGCCACCAATTCTTTGCCCGTACCTGTCGGCCCGGTCACCAGGACCGTGGTCATGCGGCGCGCAACTAGTCGAGTCATGCGATAGATACGCTGCATCGCAGGGCTCGCGCCAATCATTCCGGGCAACGGCGAAACGCCAACGATCCCACCTTCTTTTTCTATCCGCCTGCAAGCGGGTGCATTCTGCCAATTAGTGTTCTGTTCGGTCAGCTTTCTCGGTACATCGCGAGACGGCGATTCACTTGAATCCAGAAGCACGACCTCGGTACCGGGGAACCGCTTCTCGATGATTCTCATGACTTCCTGCGCATCGAGATCAGGAAGACGGCGGTCTAGAAACAAAGTTCTCCAGGTTTCGGATTCAAGTCTTGCGAGAGCGTCGGCCCCACCAACCACCTGCTGAACAGGACGGCATTGTCCAGTAATGTGTTGCAAAACCTGTTGGCGCAGAACGGCATCCGGGCTGGCAATCAATGCGCTGCCGGTGTGTGAGAAAGACGGCATAGTTGCGAAGACGCTCATTTGGATTCTCCGTTTCGTGATCCATTTCGGCTTGTGAGCAACGATATGCGGACGGTGCGCGTGTGTACTCTCTCTGCCCGGGTATTGGTGCACTTCCCACCGAGGCGCTTCCATCCATGCGAGGAGAGGAGAAGTCCAATTTCCGGGATCGAGAAAGGCGAATCGTCAGGCACGCCATTCTGTACCCACGAAAGGGAGAGATTGGCCACATTGCCGTCACGCACGACCGAAACCCGCACGGCCTGTCCGCGCTCGGTCAGGCTCAAGGCCGATTCCAGGAAGCGAAACATCAGCGCGGACAACTGCCGGTTATCTGCGCAGATGGCAAGCGGTTCAGCCGCCTCGACTTGTAAATCCACGCCACGCATCTCCGCGACTGGAAACAGGTCGTGCGCCGTCTCGCGCAGGCAGTCGTTCAGCATCAGTGTTTCGGGCTGCGTCGCAGATTGCTCGAATTCCGAGAGTTCACGAAGGGCGGTAACCAAAACTCGCATGCGCCCGGTTAGTTTCAGGCCCTCCCGGATCGTGTCGATGTAGTCGCTTCACTTCCCACCCGGGACATCGAAAGTTCCAGAGAGCATTGCAATCCCGTGAGCGGCTGATTCAGAGCGTGCAGAAGTTCACCAAACAATTCGCTGCTCTGATCGCGAATCGGTGCTCCGGTAAGGCCCGGACGTGCCGGTTTGACGGCACTCATAACCGTACCTCGGACGCCGCCACCTCGCTGGATCGCTCAGTGCATACCCGACGCCCCGGATGGTGTGGATTAGTTTCACGGGATGGCCGTCGTCTACCTTGCGGCGCAAATAGTTGATGTACACGTCGACCACATTCGTAGTCGTATCGAAGGTGAGGTTCCACACGTGCTCGATGATCATCGAGCGGGTCACCTGCCGGCCTGTGTTGCAGATCAGATATTCGAGCAGTGCGAACTCTTTGCCGGTAAGTTCGATCCTGCGGCCCGAACGCTCGACGAGGCGCTGTACCCGATCGAGTCTCAGGTCAGCCACGTTGAGTATAGACTCGGATGGCAGATGACTGCGCCGCAGCAACGCGCGTATGCGGGCCGACAGTTCGCTGAAGGAGAATGGTTTGCCGAGATAGTCGTCCGCGCCCATATCAAGGCACTCGACACGGTCCTCAACCTTCGTGCGCTGCGTCAGAACGAGAACGGGCAAAGAAGGTTTCCTGATTCTCAACTCGCGCAGGATCGCCACGCCGTCGATTTTCGGGAGATTCAAATCGAGAATTGCGACGTCGTAATCCGTTTCGAGACCGGCGGCGCGGGCCTGCTCACCATCGGGATAGACATCGACACTGTAACGCTCTCCTTCCAAACCTTGTCGAACAAACCGGGCTAAAGCTTCGTCATCTTCCGCTATAAGAATTCGCATAAATGTGAACCGTCCTTAACCAAACAGCCTCAGTCTAGTTAGAAACAGTTCAGACTCAGCGGAAATGAGGGGAAACCAAGGTATGTGGTTTCACATTCGGGACAACTTTTTAAAACGGGAAGCGGAAATTGCGAGTGGCATTAGGCTTTTCAGGGTGGCGGTTTGAACCTCAGCCGACAATTCCGCCAACGCGGTCCTGCAGAGATAATTTCAAACAGGACTTTGGGGGAAGTGTGCCTATCTGGAGCAGAAAGACGATTGGCTCGTTTTTCATTCCGGGCGGAGCTTTGCTTCTTGCCAGCATAATAATTCGGTCATTTGGCTGGCCAAATCTGACGCCCCCAGCGCTCAGCTTTCTCTCCTACTGTGCGGTACTCGGCGGAATGATACTAGCCTGGAGATTTCACTCCCGACGCATTTTCTTCGTTCTTTGTGTCCTTCTCATATCCGAACAGGCGGTAGAAATCTTTGGTCGTGGGCACTTGCTCGAGCCGGCTGCTCTCCTCACAATTCGAGCCATCACCGTCCTGTTGCCGGCCAACATTGTTTTGATTTCGTGCATGCGAGAAACCGGTCTCTCGTTAATGTCAACGAGGCCAGCTGCGCTTTTTGCATTCGTGGAATCTTCCGGAGTATTTGTACTCGCGCGCAGCGCGCAGGGGACGCAAGCTTCGCCGGCACACGTTCATCACGCAGCCGCGAACCTGTTTCCCTCCTATTCGTTTTATGCATTCGCCGTCGCCGGCATATTTCTGATTGTTCGTTTGTTAGTAACCCGGCGCGCCACGGATAGCGCACTCTTCTGGTCCTTTTCAGCTCTCAGCCTTTCTCTTTACGAAGTCAGGTCCGCCTATGCTTCGACACTGTTCTTTGCGACGGCAGCTTGCATTCTCGATATTGCGATCATTGAAAATTCCTACCTGCTTGCCTATCACGATGAGCTGACAGCATTACCTTCGCGCCGGGCGTTCAATGAAGCGCTGCAACATCTGGTCCAGCCATATTCGATGGCCGTTGTGGACATCGATCATTTCAAGCAATTCAACGACAAGTATGGACACGACACCGGAGACCAGGTGCTGAAACTGGTTGCTGGCAGATTGTCGCGAGTCACGGGCGGCGGGCAGGCCTACCGGTTTGGGGGCGAGGAATTCATTATTCTGTTCTCCGGAAAGACGACGCCACAGGTATTCGACCACCTGGAAGAGCTCCGCGCATCGATCGAGTCGTCCAGATTTCACCTCCGCGGCGACGACCGCCGACAGGCTGCAAGGGGACCGGACAGGAGAACTCAGCGACCGGTATCCGCGAGCAGGCGAAAGGCTGAAGCAATCCGGCAACTTTCGCAGGAAAAGTCTGCGCCAGGTCTCTCCGTAACGGTGAGTATTGGAGTTGCGACATCACAGACTGAGAACTCGGATTCCGAAGTCGTTCTGGAAGCGGCCGACAAGGCACTTTACCGCGCCAAAGATAATGGGCGGAATCGTGTGGAAAGTGCTCCGGCGAGGCGACGGGTTGGAACTCGAACAGCAGGAATCGCGTGAGAGAGCAGATCGTGGAACCGGACCGTCGTCCTTAGGACGGGAAGTATGACGGTCCGGCTCAGCACGTTTCGCAACACCACAAGCCGTGCGGTCAGCTCGTGGTCGTCGGTGAGATTGAGCGTTTCCGGCCTGTGCCACCGCACGCGGGACATTTCAATCGGATAAACGCGATGCCCTCGACCTTACCGTTCAGGTCAACCGGCTTCGCAATGTATCCAGAACCCCCGCACGTCGGGCAGCCATCCGGATCCAACGCCCTCTCCCCCTCAGTATTGAAGGCATTGTCTACGACTTTCGAGGAGGTCGATACGAAGTGAGATTTGCGTTACGAAAACCGAACAGCGGGCTCCGTTGGCCCGCAGGGAGCAACGGCCCAAGGATCTCGATTGTCATCCATATTCCCTCGACATCGAGCGATTAAGCAATCTTCCGGGTAATGGTTCGTACCCTCTTTGACAGTGTGGGCCTAGCAACGGGGAAACTGGCTTCCCACGGTTCGTCGACGCCCATCAGCGCAAGCGCGCCGCCCGCAAGGGCCACATTCTTCATGAACGCGATCATATTGTTGGTGCGTTCAGCAGGATCCTGATTCCGCCAAAAATCGTGCATGATGGGGGATACGCCTGCGAGGAAGCCCAGAATCGCCATTGTTCCCCACTTTGGTTTGACGCCTAAAAGCAGGCTGCTGCCACCGACGATCAACGGCAGCGCTGAAACTGTCACAGCCAACTCAGGTGAGGGCACGCCCTTCGAGGCGGTATAGGACGCCATACTCTTTCGCTCTTTGAGATGGTTAATGCCGTTATAGAGAAAGTATCCACCGAAGATTATGCGGCCAATGAGAAAAGGTGCCTTCATCAATATCCCCTTCAATTCGAAATTTAGTTCGCATACATTGCGTAGTCGCGGCCGGTATGAGAATTCTTTCGTCCCGCCCATGCCGCGACGTCGCCCACTCTCGTCCTGACATTCGAAGCAGTGTCGCGAATGGCGTCGCGCGCCTCTTCACCGGACACCGGGGCAAATAAAAGTCCCACGCCGACGCCTACCCCAATTCCCACGAGCAGGGTTGAACCGTGAGACCAAGTCCGCCGGGAGCCGCGTTCCTCTCCGAGCCTGTCAGCGCGGTCGAACGCGCTCTGCATACTCTCAGACCCTTCGTCGAGAAGATGATGCATCGCCGCCCAGACACTCGCATCGGTGGCCAGAAGGCCACATTTCAATGCGAACCGAAGCCAATTCTTTACCTTTTCGCGTTTAGCCATTGCCCGTACCTCGTGTGCGCTGAGCTGCGCCGGCTGATCTCACTTCAACACTTCATACGTACCTCATCGGACGTTTCTGTTGCCATCGGTCGACTACGGTATGGGGGCGCCGAAAGACCTGTAAGAGCTGAAGTGCCCAGGGACGCTCGACAGCGCTCCGTCATTGGCGAAATTGGGGTTGTGCGGTTACTCGAAAAAGGGTATGGACGGCAATGGCTTACAATCCGATCATCGAAATAGAAAAGTAACAAAGGCGAAAAAGCGTAACGTGACGGACCGGTCCTCGCTGCGGAGAAATTCTCACTAGAATCAGGTTGCAGACGTCACGGAAGACGCTCGGAGACATTGTGTTCAAGAAACTGCTTTCCAAGTGGCCGCTGCTTCAACAGATTCGAACGGGTGCGGACGGCACCGGTGCCGAATCGATGACTGATCGAACTCGCTCCCTCGGTCCGAAAACTTCAGGCGCTCTCGTGGCTCGCTCGATCTGTCCCTACTGTGCGGTGGGATGTGGGCAGCTTGTATATCACAAAAATGGAAAACTGGTTTCGATTGAGGGTGATCCGGAGTCTCCGATTTCGCGTGGCCATCTTTGCCCCAAAGGCGCTGATACATATGAGCTCCACACGCATAAAGGGCGACTGAAGGACGTCCTGTATCGAGCTCCATTCTCGCGGAAATGGGAAACCATTCCTTTGGAGAAGGCGATGGACATGGTCGCCGAGCGAGCATGGGAGACTCGCGACCGAACGTTTCAGGAAACTCGAGACGGCGCTAGCTTAATGCAGACCGCCGCGATGGCGCACTTGGGAGGAGCAACCCTCGACAATGAAGAGAACTACCTCATCAAGAAGCTCTTCAGCGCAGGATTGGGGATGGTGTGCGTCAGCAACCAAGCCCGGATATGACATAGCTCCACCGTGCCCGGTCTGGGCACATCCCTCGGTCGCGGCGGCGCGACTACGGCCCTACAGGACCTCAGCCATGCGGACGCCATCCTTATTATGGGGTCGTCCATGGCTGAGAATCATCCAGTGGGGTTTCAGTGGGTGATGGAAGCGAGAGAGAAGGGCGCCAAGATCATTCATGTGGATCCCCGGTTACACTCGGACTTCTGCCATGGCCGATATCTGGGTGCCGTTACGCGCGGGCAGCGACATCATTTTCCTCGGTGCGATGGTGAACTACATACTCGAGAACAACAGAGATTTTCGTGAGTATGTAACCCACTACACAAACGCTGCCACGCTTTTACGCGATGACTTCCGCGACACCGAAGATCTTGATGGATTCTTCTCCGGATGGAATGCCGAAAAACAGAAGTACGACCCGGAAACCTGGTTCTATCGCGGATCTCCAAGCCAAGGTGCTGAGCAGAAGCCAGGGCATTCAACAGCCGCAGGTGGCCACGGGAAGGACCGCGGCGGCGAGGCTCAAGACGCTGCAAAGTTTGAATCTGATCCATCACTGCAGGACCCGCGATGCGTATTTCAAGTGCTGAAGCGTCACTTTGCTCGCTACACGCCGGAGATGGTCGAGCGATACTGCGGCATTTCGCAGAGATGTTTTCCTGAAGACGACCGAGGCGTTTATATCGGCCTCGGGCCCGGAAAAGACCGGCGCCATTTGTTATGCCGTCGGGTGGACGCAACATTCAAAGGGCGTGCAACTGATTCGAACGGCCGCCATACTGCAATTGCTGCTCGGAAATATCGGCCGGCCCGGTGGCGGGATTCTGGCGCTTCGCGGACACGCATCCATCCAAGGTTCGACTGATATCCCCACGTTGTACGACATCCTGCCGGGTTACATGCCGATGCCGATATTCGAGGAAGACTCCCGCAAACTCGCAGATTACATGAAGCGGCACCGTTCGCGGACTGGGCTTTGGGCCGGCTTCGACAAATATTTCATCAGCCTGATGAAGGCGTATTACGGCGAAGGATCTCGGAAGGAAAACGACTGGGGTTTCGACTGGTTGCCGAAGGTTACGGGCGACCATTCGCATTTTGGATATTGGCTCGACATGGCGGACGGCAAGATGGAAGGACTGTTCGTCATGGGCCAAAATCCCGCGGTGGGAGCCTCCAACGGGCGATTGGAGCGCAAAGCTCTGGCAAAGCTGAAATGGCTCGTCGTTCGCGATATGGTCGAGACGGAGACCGCGTCTTTCTGGTACGCATCTCCGGAGGTGGAGCGCGGCGAACTCGTCACTGAGGAGATCGGCACCGAAGTCTTCCTGTTTCCTGCGGCTGGGACGGCAGAGAAGGAAGGCACATTCACCAATACGCAGCGCCTTTTGCAATTCAGGGAGAAAGCCGTTGATCCTCCGGGCGACGCTCGCAGCGACCTTTGGTTTATTTATCACTTGGGACGGCGTCTCAAAGCCAAGGCTCAAAAAGATCCGCGCCGCCGAAACGATGGATTGACAGCCCTTACGTGGGGATACTCGGTGGAAGGTGAACATGAGGAGCCCAGCGCGGAGGATGTTCTAAGAGAGATCAACGGATTCACCGTTGCGGATCGGAAACAGCTTACTCATATAAAGGATATAAAAAGAGACGGGTCCACGGCCTGCGGAGCATGGATCTATTGCGGCGTATTCCCAGAGGCGGGCCGCAATCGGGCTCTCGAACGAGACTCAAAAGATTTGCTGGGCCACGGCTGGGGATTCGCATGGCCGAACGATTGCCGAATTATTTATAACCGCGCGTCGGCCCGTCCGGATGGCAAGCCTTGGAGCGAGCGAAAGAAACTGGTCTGGTGGGATGAAGCGAAACGACAGTGGACCGGCCTTGATATTCCCGACTACGACAAAGAAACTCCGCCCGATGCCCCAAGCAATCTCAAAAGCGGCCGCGGGCCAGAAGCTCTCGGCGGAGCAAGACCGTTCACTTTGCATCCCGACGGCGTCGGTTGGTTGTATGTGCCGAGCGGGCTGAAGGATGGACCGCTGCCCACGCACTACGAACCACTCGAATCTATCGTGGTGAATCCACTTTATTCGCAGCAGACGAATCCAGCGTCGGACCGCAAGAAGCGGCCCGATAATGCTTATGCAGCGGCGGAAGATTCGCGCTTCCCGTACATTCTCACAACGTACAGGCTCACTGAGCATCACACCGCGGGCGGGATGTCGCGTCACCTATCCCACTTGAGCGAACTTCAGCCGGAACTCTTCACTGAAGTTTCTCCCGAGCTTGCGGGTGAATTGGGACTCGAACATCAAGGATGGGCCATGATCACGACCCCTCGAGCCCTCATCGAAGCGCGAGTGCTGGTCACCCACAGAATGAAGCCTCTTTTTGTCGACGGCCGGAGAATCCATCAAGTCGGACTTCCTTATCATTGGGGATACCAGGGAAATGTTAAGGGCGATGTCGTTAACGATCTGCTGGCGATCAGCGAAGAGCCCAACGTGCGCATCATGGAATCAAAGGCGTTGGTCTGCAATGTCATTCCAGGCCGCCGTCCGCGCGGGACAGACGCTTTGAAGCAACTTGATGCTGCCACAGGAAAGGGCGCATGACCGTCACCGCTTTCTTGACAGACTCCACTCTCTGCATCGGGTGTAAAGCGTGCGAGGTTGCATGCAAAGAATGGAATGGCCTCGCCGAGGATGGCCTCAACTGGAGCGGCTTTTCTTACGACAACACTGGCGCCGTGGGAGCATCGACCTGGCGCCACGTGAAGTTTGTGGAACAGGCGCCGGTTGCGGGAATGGGCGGAAATGCCCCCGAGCAACCCTCATGGACGTTCTCTTCGGATGTCTGCAAACATTGCGAGGAGGCAGGTTGCCTCGAAGCTTGCCCGACAGGCTCAATTGTTCGAACTGAATTCGGCGGTGTTTTCATCCAGCCGGATGTTTGCAATGGCTGCGGATATTGCGTTACTTCCTGTCCGTTCGGGGTGGTGGAGCGGAACCAGAAAGACGGTCGCGCATTCAAATGTACTTTTTGCTATGACCGTCAGAAGGTCGGATTAGAACCGGCATGTGCCAAGGCTTGCCCCACCGAATCCATCAAGTTTGGCGAGATCGATGACCTTCGGCAAAAAGCACAACAGAGGCTCAACGATCTGCACGAGCGGGGAATGAATGATGCAGTGCTCTACGATTCCGCGGAGACCAGCGTTCGCGGCACGCACGCGATGTTCATCGTTCGAGGCGATCCACGCACTTATAATTTGCCCTCCAACCCGGTTGTGCCGACACAGTATTTGAAGAAAAGCTGGAGATCGTCGGCGCTAGCCGCAGGCTTGCTTCTGGGCGGAACTGTGCTTGCATTTCTGATGAAAGAAGACTCTTCGAGATGAGTGATTCCGCGCATCCGGCCGACATGGGCAGATCCGCGCTAGGCCGCGAGACCCGGCTCGAAGAAATACGCCGAGAGGCCGAGAGGCAAAGCCAGCAGAGAATCGCTGGTCATCATCCGGCAGGTGCGAACTTTCCGCAGGCGAGCCCCGAGACCGGCTACTACGGCATTCCGCTGTTGAAGGAGCCGCCATGGACCTGGGAAATTCCTCTCTATTTTTTTGTCGGTGGCGCAGCAGGAGCGGCCGCTGTCGTGGGAGCCGTGGCCAACTACACCGGCGCCGATCGTAAATTGGTGCAGCACGCTCGTTGGATTGCCGCGGCGGGTTCTGTTATTTCGCCGCCGCTTCTGATCGCAGATCTGGGGCGACCTGAACGCTTTCTCTCCATGCTGCGCGTTTTCAAGCCGCAAAGCCCGATGTCGGTAGGTGTCTGGACGCTCTTGGGATTTTCTGGTGGCGCAATCGCAACCGCGTTCGCTGATTTTCTGAGAGATCGATACGGTCCCTCGCTGCCGGTTCGTGTGATCGAAAACGCCGGCCAAGCGGCGTCACTCGCGCTGGGTCTTCCATTTTCCAACTACACGGGAGTCTTGATCGGGGCAACCGCCATTCCTGTATGGAATCGAAATGCCGGAGACCTGCCGCTGCACTTTGCCGCGTCTGGCCTCGGAACCGCGGTTGGCATTCTGGAATTGATGGGGCACCAAAAGAGCCGAGCGCTTCAGGCGCTGGGCTTAGGCGCTGCAATTTTTGAATGCTGGGAGGGACTGCGAATTGAAAGCCGATCTCATCCGCATCTTGACCCGTTGAAGCATGGCACCAGCGGTTGGCTCACGCGTGCTGGCGGCGCGCTCTCAGGACCAGTCCCGCTTGCGCTTCGCGCAGCAAGCTCATTGGGATCATCGAAACGCGCAGGATCGTTGCGCCGCTGGGCGGCTTGGAGTTCGATTGCGGGATCTCTGCTCACGCGATTTGCGTGGATTCGAGCAGGTCATGTGTCCGCCAGAAACTGGGAACTGCCGCTTGAACCAGATACCAGTTCACACACTTCGATCGCGGATTCAAGCGGTGCAGGTCGCATTGACATCAAGCGTTAACTACGCCGCCTTCTGCCCTGGTTCTTTCGCTTCAACGTGACCATGTTCCGCCGCGGCGTGCTCGATTGTGGCGTTCACCTGCCCTCCAATCAAGACCGACAATCCGGCGACATAAAACCAGAGCATGAGGATCATCACGGCTCCAAGCGATCCGTAGCTCTTGGTGTAGTTGTTAAAGAAATGCAGGTACGCACGGAGACCAGCGGATGCCGCAGCCCACAGAGCAACTCCGATCACGGAACCGGGAGTGATCCAATACCAGAATTGCTCCTCGACATCGGGAGCGAAATAGTAGACAATCGCAAACGCCAAAACCACGAACCCAATCGCCAGAGCCCATTGCAAGACCTTGGCTGCGACCACGGCCGCCGTGTGAAGGCCCACGATTTGCCCGACAGAATTGATCAACTGTCCGCCTGCAAGCACCAGAAACAACGAGCCAATTGCCAGAACCGACATCGCCAGCGTCAGCAGCAGAGAAATGCCGTGTACCTTCAGCCATGAGCGTCCTTCGGGAACCTCGTAGGCCGCGTTCAAAGTGGACATCAATTGCGTCATTCCCGAGGAAGCTGAATAGAGCGCCAACAGCAATCCGAATGTCAGCTTCCCGGCGATACTATTTGCCGTAATCTCTCCGATCGTCCGAGACAAAATTTGGTACGCAGCCGGAGGTAGAGCCAGTTGAAGGTAGGAGAAAAAATCATTTCGCAGCTTTCCACCCTCGGAAGCGAATATTCCCAAGAGGGCGAAAAGGAAGAAGAGTAAGGGAAATACCGCGAACAAAAAATTATAGGCAAGTTCGTATCCGCGATTCAGCAGATCGTTCTGGTTGATCCCACCCCAAACGCGCCGTCCCAGTTCTCGCCACGATAGGCCACCAAGGCTCCAAATCGAAGCCAATTGTTCGTCAGTGCGAAGGACAGAGTCAGCCATGGGAGTCCTTTGTGTCTGCATTGCGATGCCTATGGCTGTAAGACGGTTGGAAGAATTGAAGGCGGAAGCGCCGGGAGTGCGGAGGGCCGCGACAGCTGACATTTCGAAAGAGCTATCTGATGCAGCCGCGAGTTGATCTGGGCGAAACTGCACTCGGGGTTGGGCGGGAGCGTCACGAACTGCGGACAACACAAAGCATTGCATTGCCGACCCGCCAATCTGAAGTCTGGCGAGACCATGGCTAGAGTGAGCGGCCGTGCTGCCGCAATGGTGGAACCCGAGACGGGGCGTTTCAGGTGGCCGCGGTGCACATCCGTGGTGTAATATCGCATTGAGAACGGCTTGCCTAAGAAAGCCGCCGCTGTTCATGGCACCGTACAGCCGGTGAGCGACCTTCATCCGAAAGTTGCTCGACTCAAAAGGTCGGAGAGGTGGCAGAGTGGCCGAATGCGGCGGTTTGCTAAACCGTTGTACGGGCTAACACCTGTACCGAGGGTTCGAATCCCTCCCTCTCCGCCAGACAGTCTGGACCGCCGAGAATCTTCGCATCAGTTTTCCCCACAATTCGCGAATTGTGCCCATCTTTAGCGATTGCCAGCCTATAAGTTGCACTGCGGAGAACGGACTCTCCTCCCACTGAAGCGCATCACTATTGCGTTTTTCTCTGGAGCCCCGCTGACCAGTGCGACTCTCATCTGGACCTAAAGCGAAGCTTTGGCGATCACAAGCCGAATGCATAGCGAAGCTCGACTTGACTTTCGTTCACCACGCGCGTCGGAGGAATCGGCCCCGCAACGGGGCATCACCGGCTGAACCGAGAACGCCCAGCCTGCACCGAGCGAACGAATCGGTTCTCGAGAGTGCGAATGGAAGCATGCCGACAGTGGCAAACTCGGCCGTGGAGAAGCAGCTTGTCTCAGAAAAATGAACAATCGACTTGACTCCGACCGCCTTCTCATGGAAGGCGTTACACTCAAGACCCCGTCTGGGGATTCGGACATGGGTCGATGAGCGTTATCGCGATGATTCAACAGCTATTTGACATTGACGGCCTTCTGACGCGGCAGGATAATTTCCGCGCTCGGTAGCAAGTCGCGGCCTCCGAGCCGGACCGCTCTTTCTCTCTCTTTGCAAGTTTTTGCAGTCGGGACTCGTTCATTCCGAATTGGAGGATCAGATTATGAAGAAACGATTTCTCTGCGTCTGCTTGGGCTTGGCCCTAGCATTAGCTTTGGTCGTCTTTGCCACTCTGCGCTCCGCCTGCAAGAGCCGACGTTTGCGTAAGTTCCGCGGAATCAACCAGTTCACAAATTCTCCGGAGACTCAGGCGCGGTCGTACTGATGACCGTGGAGCATGTTTGGGGACTTGGTATTTTGGAGCGGAAAGAAGTCGGCCTGGTGCTCGGCATTGCTTTGGTCATACTTGCGTATGTGACGGGCCATATCGTGGCTCAGTTTTCTTCGTTTCTGTTTGAGTACACAATCGTCGCTCGAATTTTGAAACGCCCGTTGGCCCTGCTCCTGGGTGAGAAGCCGCGCTGGATCGTATTCGTATGGATCTTCCCGAACTTTCATAGGCCATTTCCAGAGAATACTCAGCGGAGAATTAAGGAACAAGCTGTTTCGCGAAACTGCTCCTTTGTAGGGGAAGGTTTGTTCCTCCATGCCTATTCGGTTGTGACCTGCAATGAGCGGGCGCAAGCTCGGCTAGACGATTTCCGTAATCAATACGGGTTCGCGCGCAACATGTCATTCGCATTTCTGGTGTCTGCGATTGCGATCATCGCGACGCACTTCTATGGGACGCACCCAGTTCGTTTGCGCTGGTTCCTGCTCGCTGCTTTTGTCGCTGTAAGTCTCTTCTATCGGTATCTCAAGTTCTTACACCAGTTCTCCTACGAATTGTTCCTTCGCTACGCCGAGTTGGGGAGCCCTTGATCTGCTGAATAAGTTTAATAACGATGGTTTCGCCATCGCACGTTTTTACGGTACTGGACGGTACAGGGATGGCCAGAGCCGAGTTCCGGTGACTGCGTTAATCGCCTGGCCCACTTCTATTTTTAAGATGGAAGAGAGGTTGACAATCAGGTCGCTCCGAAGAAACACTGCGAGTATTTTGGACTGACTCTAGAAGCAGCCCACGACTAGGGAGCTTGATGCTGATCTTTTTTTTGGCTTTGCTGGATGCGGCCAGATCGAGATCTCTAGCCTCAATGTCCAGTGTGGACAGATCGGCTCGCAGGCTCAGAAAGTGAGTTCTCTCAGCGGCATTATCGCCACAGATTCGCCCTTCTAACTCATACGCAAAGCGGACTGGTTAGCATGACTGCGCGGCCACGGATGGCTTGCGTCAGGCACTGAATCCGAGCGGCACTAGGTTCTTGCGACGACAGATTCGTCGGAAGAGCGGCGATGGAATAGTTGGGTAGCCGCGAGAGGCCAAGCAATCGCACTTACAAGGGCAACCGAAGGTGGAGGTACCGACGGCTGTATCGCTTGCGGTTGGGCCAACACTGTCTGCCCCCGGAATTGGGGCCGACAAGCACGACCAGCATCGTGAGCAGAAATGGCGGCTTTGTGAGCCGATATTTCGGGTGTGAGGCTGGTCTGGACAAGGTTCGGGAGTGTTAGTAACGACAAACGCCCAAGTGTTTTCCAAATTGGGCAGCTCCCGGTTTGGTGAAGATTTGTAGTTCACGCATATAGCACCTTCAAACAAATCCGACATAGGTACAAGCATGCCGGAGGTGAGCCCAACCACACCCGTCATGCCGCATACATTTCTCGGGTTGCCACCATAAAAGAAAAATCCCCCGCGCAAAGCAGGAGCTTTCATTTAGTTGTGCGCGGACTAACTTTGCTTCTCTTGCCGATCGCGGATTTGGAGCGAGAGGTTGGGGAACATGTACAGCTTGAGGTTGATACTGCCGTCGTTTTTCACGAATGCCACGCCAACCCGGACGCCAGAACTTTTTCTCGCCGGTGCTCTCTTCGATCACCTAGATGTCTTTGACAGGCGTTTTTTTCCTGTCTTCAGGCATAGATCCTTTAGATTGTTTTGGGATTTGTGTTGTGAAGGGACTGCTTTAACAGTACGGATTGTGCAGAAGAATGAAAGAAGGGGGCTGTGTATAGCCCCCTGAGCGAGAATCGCCAAAATCTTATGGGGTTGTACTCATGAAAAACCAAGGAACTGTGCAGCGGAATCTCGTTTCGAGGAACGGCCCTCCATCATCGTAGGAGAGGTCTTGTGACATCAGCAACGAGACCTTGTAATCGACCGACGCTTGCATGGTGAAAACGATCGGAGTCAATGGAATTAGCAGCGGCAACCTACCTTGAATGGGTTTTACATCCGTTTCGTCGCCTGCGGTGTGGGCGCCAAGGCCACTTTTTGCGATGGCGATTGGATCCGGAATGGGCCTGGCTGCGCGCGTGAAGGGAACTGTACCATCGCTTGCCTCCACAAACAGGCCGAATGTCAAATGACCTCTAAGCGATTTCAAATGCGGCTCAGGCCCGGCGTCGAAAGTGTACTGAAAAGACGGGCTGATGTTTGCAACGGTGGTGGAAGGTGATTTTATGCGGAAAGCAAAGCCTACCTGTGCACCGAGGTTCGGTCCGTTACTGTCAATATCGAGGATTCCCGCTGTCTCGTAGGCATACGTGGTCGCCCCGGGACCGGGGTTGTTTATCGGCTCGTATGGGGGAATGACAAGACGCCACGTTGAGGCCCAGGGGTTCAGAACCCGGAGCGATGGGTCTCCGGCAGCCAGGCCGTGAATCGGATTGTGGGGATCGTATGTTGGGCTGCCGACAGGTAAAGGATTCGGTCCCATCACCCGTTGGCCATGAACTAATTGCAGTGGCGATCCCACGTTTAAACTTCCCTTGTCTTCTTTTGAAGCGGCTTTGAACAGTTCTAGCGTCTTGCTCGTATCGGCAGTCCTTGCTTTTACTCGCTCGATTTGATGGACCAATGGAATTTCAGACTGGTTTACCTGGGTGGTGATTTCCTTCGTAGCCATGGAGATGCTCTTTTCTGGGCAGTTGCTGCCCATTGGGATTTAAGAACCGACTAGGGGAAGTCGATTGCAGTGGCCCTTAGGATCTTAGACAGGCCGAGAAGACCTGACAGAACAACAATCTCTCCAAACAAAGACGAATTCAAATGAAGCTATCTGAAGATTTTACAAAGGACTACTATGCGCACGAGGTGAACGATGGGCGGAAGAATTGGCCTCGTCAAAATCTTTTTCCTTTTCCGTTGTTATCGTAGTGATTTTGGTTCTTCGGCTCGTGCGGAAACGGTAACGTGCTCCGGCAAACGCCGAAAGAGCTGATGGACGACCTGCGGAAACCTGAGTCTGGCGTAACGACAACGTACAAGCAGTCCGACCACAAGGTGAACGTTTCCGGCAATACTGCTGTCGTTACGTACAAGACGGTCGCTTCGGTATCCGGCAGGAAAAATGAGGTAATGAATACGAAAGATCTTTCAAGTAACTGTATGGACGTGTTTATCAAACGGAAAAACGAATGGTACGGCTGGGCAACGACATGCACGCCAACGAAAGCAGTTCCGCAAGCAACCTATGACGCAGTAGCAGAAATGCAGAAGAAGTGAGTTTGCATGAAAGGCTTCACTCCTTCCGTCGAGGAGGGTTTATTTTTTGCCTATAGACAAGTTCCTTAAGGACGATAAGTTTATGCGGATTCCATTGGAGCCTTGACGCTTTCTAACAGAATGTTAAGGTTCAGTTATCGGAAAGCACGGCGGCGACTGATATGCCACGAACAAACCTTTGTTTGCTCCTCCGCCATTCCGCGGGCAATTCCCTGGGCGGCGCACCGGTTTGCTCACGTTAGCGTCATCAAACGTTGCACAATCGGGGAACACGATCCACCAAGTGGTAACTGATCCGGGCGTCGCGACTACAGCCGAAGGAGAGCGGGTCAACTCTCTAAAACGTAAAGATTAGGTTCAACAATACATTCAACTCGAGTCGAGCGGGGCAATGTCCACCCCGCTTGCGCTAGTGTAGTGCGTCATGCAGATTGACGTTTATTTAGGGTGCGGCGTGCGCGTTTCACTTTTTCTAGAATATCGGCGGCTCGCGCAGTCCAGATGAATGGTTTCGGACTTTCGTTGTGCCGGTCGATGTAGGTGCCGATGGCCATGATGAGTTCTTCCAAATCGCGGAAGACACCGCGCCGGAGCCGGTTCTGGGTCAGGTCGCGAAAGAAGCGTTCGACCATATTGAGCCAGGACGCGCTGGTAGGCGTGAAGTGCAGATGAAAGCGCGGGTGTCGCTTCAGCCAACGCTGCACTTTGGGGTGCTTATGGGTGGCGTAGTTATCGCAGATCAAGTGCAGTTGCCGGTCGGGTGGGATGGTGTGGTCGATCAGGCGGAGAAACTTGAGCCACTCCTGATGCCGATGCCGCTCCTGGCAGAGGCCAAAGACCTCGCCATTGGCCGCGTTCAGCGCGGCAAACAGAGTGGCGGTGCCGTTGCGTTTGTAATCGTGTGTCATGCTGGCGCCGCGTCCGCGCTTCAGCGGCAAGCCGGGCTGAGTACGATCCAGAGCTTGAATCTGGCTTTTTTCATCGGCGCACAACACCAGCGCATGTTCGGGCGGATGGAGATACAGACCGACGATGTCTTCCAGTTTCTCGGCGAACGCAGGATCGTTGCTAACCTTGAAGGTTTCCAGGCGATGCGGTTTCAACCCGTGGGCACGCCAGATACGGCGCACACTGGCTTCGCTGATGCCGACCGCCGCGGCCATGGTGCGCGTGCTCCAGTGAGTGGCGTTGGTCGGTTGCTGGCGCGTGGTCATGGTCACCACCCGTTTCGTCAGGCGGGCACCGATCTTGGGTTTGCGTCCAGGCCGGGGCGCGTCTTTTTGCAATCCCGCCACGCCCAGCGCGAGGAAACGCTGGCGCCATCGAGAAACTTTCTTCGGCGTAATCGCCATATGGGCGGCGATTTCCAGATCCTGCTGACCGGAAGCCGCGAACAAGACGATGCGAGCGCGCTCCGCTACCCGCACCGAGAGAGAGCGACTCCGGGCTTGAGATTCCAACACGGTCCGTTGCTCTGGACTCAACACAATGGCTGGAGCGATTCGCATCTGCAAGCGTCTCCTCTATCATAAGATGCTCGTCGGTAGATAAAGGTTGTTATTTGTGACGCACTACACTAGATCCGATACCTGTTGAAACGTCGTAATCTCTAAACCAATGGCCGAGGTGTCAAGCTCTTTTCCACCGTAGCAATCCGTGCTCTCGGTGTAAGTCAACGTCCGTCATCACCGGGCAGGAATGAACTCGACTGCATTTGGCGGCTTCGCTCCGTATTTCCCAGTCGCATACGCGATGGCCGAACTTCCGGCGCTCTAACCTTGCGCACAGAACGGGGCAGTCAGGATAAGGCTGCTCGAGCATAGCCTACGGTGGAATTGCGCCGACCAAAGCTTACTTGGGTGGTGCAACGAGTGTACCGACATTTTCCAGCAACATTCTCCGGATTGACACGTAAAATCTTTGCCCAGTTTCACAACTACGGTGCAGGCGACGATTCTTATTTAAGAAGCCCATTCAACTGCACGATATCTGAGTCGCCTTCGCCAACCGCCGCAAATATCCATTTCCCATCGGATGACCACGACATTCGCCGCGCAATCAGAGTGCGTTTTTCGCCGAAATCCGTTATCCGCCGCATTTTTCCGTCCGCGGTCGATGCTATCCAAAGATTGGTCCCTTGGCTGTCGTCCAGGGGCATCACCAACCATTTCCCGTCTCTCGAAATCACCGGATGCAGACCTTGCCAAATTGGCACTTGGTCGCCGGAAATATGCGCCAGCAAAATGGAAGGGCCACTCTCAGGCCTCGCTGCGCGCAATTCATAGTCCTGGGAGCCATTCAGGTTTTGCAACGGCACCACATAAAACAATGCCGAGCCATCCGGTGCCAGCGCTGGCCCTCGGGCGTTGTCGGTGCGCACCACCACCGCCGGGCCGCCTTCCACCGGAACTTTCGTAAGTAAGCCGCCTGTTCCCCGCACTGGCGACCACTCGGAGTAGTAGAGCCATTTGCTATCTCCAGACCACGCGGCCCATGCGCCTTGTGAGATCGCAAGGTGAGGGGCACTTCCGTCTGGCCGAATGATCCAGTACTTAATCGCCCGTCCCTGTTCAGATGGGCTATTTGTGACAAAGGTTATGAATTGCCCATCCGGTGACCAGATGGGAACTCCGACGATGACTCCGGCATCTCTTTCGAAGGTTATCTGCCGAGTCTCGCCCGTAGCTAGCCGACGCACCCAAACATTTCCGTGCCCCCCGGTATCGGAAAGATAAGCCAGTTGCTGGTCATCCGGATCAAGCGTCGGTGTTTGAACTTGTCCGGTCTGACGTGTAATGCGCACGGCCCTGTTTACATTTTGGGATGGAGAACCGCCCACAGGGATCTTCCAAATATCGAATTGAAGATGTTTGTGGCTGACTACTGTTCGACCCCAGCGGTCTACGTCCGGACTTTCGTCGCCGATGTCGCTAAAGGTCAGCTGCTGAGGCTCGCCTCCGGAGGAAGGGACCAGCCACAGATGCATCGTGGGCAAGTAAAGCAGGGTACTTCCACGCGCCGAACTGTACACCAGATGCGCACCGTCCGGTAGCCATGAGAGTCCGCTCATGAGCGTGCCTTCCTTCGTCACCCGCCTCGGAGCGCCGCCGGTCAACGTTATGACATAAAGATCGTCCGCCCAGGTATCACTGCTGTGCAGATATGCGATGGAAGCGTCGTCGGGCGACCACCGCGGCTGTCGATAACTAAAAGTGGCGACCGCCTCGGTTAATACGGAAACCCGGCCGCTAGCACCGTAACGATCCGAAACCACAAGCTCCATCTTTCTTCCGTTGAGACGAAAAAATGTCAGTCTCTTGCCGTCGTGACTCACGTCCGCCCCGCCTATACTGGAGACCAGCCGGTGGGGCGTGCCACCCAGTGCTGAAACCTCCCACAAAGCGCCTTGCTCGTCGCCTCTCGTTGGGGGAGTGTAGTAGATAACCGCTGAAGAATCCTGGGACCACCGTGGGTCGAGGTGTTCGCCGGAATCACGGGTGATCTCTAAAGGAGGCCCTCCAGCTAGTAGGCGCACCCACACTTCCCGCGATCCCGTCGAATCGCTAACAAACGCCACCGATTTGCCATCGGGCGATAAGGCCGGACTCTCCTCCAGACCAGCGAAATCGGTCAAGCGCACAAAGTTAACTGTCTTAAAGGCAGGTTCGGTTCTTCCCCGCAGCCACAAGGCACTACCTACAGCCACTAAAACGACGAATGGGATTAGTAGAGAGTAATAATGCAGAGACCCCAAGGCCCGCACGAGCGCGCCCTGTCCAACGCCCGATTTTCCATACTCAAGAGGTTCAACGGACGTAGGAGGCTGTGCCCCTTCTTCCAATGATCCGATGAACCGATAGCCTCGCCGAGGCAGAGTTTGAATAAAAAGTGGACTTTCCGCGGAGTCTCCCAAAGCCTCGCGGATCTTGTTGATGGCGGTATTGAGGTTGTGCTCAACGTCGACAAAAGTGTCAGGCCAGAGTCGTTTCTGCAATTCCTCCCGGGTCACGACCTCACCCGGGTGCTCCAGCAGAATAATGAGAACCTCAAACGGCTGGCACGGTAGTCGTACCTTGACGCCTGCTTTGCGAAGCTCTCCCGCCCGCAGATCCACTTCGAAACTTCCGAAGCGAAACAGAGAAAAAGCGTTTGAGACGGTTGGTCCCACGAAACCTCACAATGCCGCCCAGTCTAGCACCAAATGGAAAGTGCAGCTGGCCCGCTCCATTCCGTCTCGGTCTGTTGGATGTGGTTCTAAAAGTCCTTTGGACACAGTTAGATTGCGAGCGCCTTTCTTTCCACCTGTCGTAGACCTAAATAGATGTCAAATGTATTGAGGTAGTGAGTGCCAAACCCCACTGTCTTCCCCACCGCGAAACCAGCGGAAGGATCCACTGGGTTCCAGACTCCAATCCCAGAAATATTTCCCCCAGGTTGTAACAAACCTCAATCAATGAAGGAGATTTATGAAAACCATTCGCATTCAGATCCCTGGCTTGGTGCTGGTCGCGGCCTTTATCGCCCTGACTCTCTCACTAGGGGCAACTTCGGCATCGGCATCGGAAAGAACCAGACATCTTCATGTGAGGAAGGACTGTACGGCCTACACTGGACTCGCCGGTTCCTCTTGCACAATCACTCGCTCGAACATCCCGGCGATTCCGGCGGGTTCGAAGGTCTTTTACGATCAGGCAGCTAATAATCCGGAGGGCCTCTTGGACAGTAACATCGTCCTCGATGCCGGAAATGGCAACCGTGCAGTTGGTCGATGCACACTCGATTTGGTGAGTGGCCTCGCGTTGTGTCTATTCTTCGACGGGACCGGGGAATTGGCCGGGTTTCATGCCCGCATCAACGGCACACCGGGCATCCCACCAGACTTGCTTTACCACTGGGACGGGACGTATAGCTTCAACGACAATGTTTCGGAACATGACGAAAAGTAATCGTCGCAGATGGTGCCGCAGTATTCGAATAGCCTGTACCGCGGCACCACCTCTCGTAATTGTAGGACTCGCAGGTCAAAATCAAGGTCCCAAATATCGGCCTGAAACATTTTCGTTTCCGATCCTTGGCTGGACCCGGGCAGGTCCGATCCCAGACGATTCGCCGCTGATGGTTCGCGACTCCGGCGCCCAGGATAGATACGCCCTCGATTGGGAAGCGCCGTAACCTTTCATTTCACTTATGCTGAACCTTCGCCTGCAAACAAGGCTTTCTCGCACGAGCTAAGATCCCTCATTCCAACAATCGACCGAGCGCCCTGTTTTCTAGACTCGATACGTCATCAAGAACTTCTGCTCGTCGTTTCTTCAAGTGGAGCCACGGTCGACAAAATTCCGGCCTTGCCGCTTCTCAGACTAAGAATCAGACTCCCGGACGCGAAGTAGACGAAAGCAATGAATCCGAAGCTGGCGGCAAGCGAGTGCGTGCGGACATTGAGAAAGCCGATCGCAAAATTCCCGACGAATCCGCCGAGTTGCCCAATCGAATTGATTAATCCAAAGGTGGCTGCCGCCGCCGATTCAGTCAGCATTTGTGTCGGAATGGCCCAGAAAGTTGGGAAGTATGCATACAAGAACCCGCTTCCCATCAGTAAGAACGAAATGGCCAGAGGCGCTTCCTTGCGGGCGAGGATCAGTAAAACAAACATCAGTCCCGCACTGACGAGCGGAATTGCGGTGTGCCAATGTCGTTCGCCAGTTTTATCAGAGTGCCAACCGTTGAGAAGCATTCCGACCACACCGATGCCGGCAGGAACCAGCAGTAGCGAAGTCACGCTGCGGTCAGAAGATTCGGAAAGGCGCTTCACGAAGGTTGGTATCCAGTAGATAGTCCCAAGGGCTCCGGTGAGAGCCAGGAAATAAGCGAGGATCAGTCTTAGGGTTCGGAGGTCGCAGAACGCTTCGAGGATTGTGTAATTTCGAATGTTCTTTTGTGCTTGTAATTCAGCTTGCAATTCGTTGACGATCCAGTCCCTTTCGTCGGGAGGAAGCCAGCGCGCCTGCGCAGGCCGGTCCGTCAGATAGAGGATAGTGACGATCCCAAGAACGATGGCAGGAAAGCCCTCCAGAATGAAGAGCCAGCGCCATCCCGCCAACATTTGCCAATGAATGCCGAGCAGCCATCCCGCCAAGGGAGAGCCGATCAAAGAGGCGGCCGGAACAGCTGCGTACAAGCAGGCTATGGCCCGGCTGCGCTCCCGCAAGCGGAACCAGTGTGTCAAATAAACGATCATTCCCGGGAAGAAGCTGGATTCCGCGATCCCTAGAAACAATCGGGCGGCATAAAACTGGCCGGCGGTGTGCACGAACCCAGTCAGAATCGTAACCACACCCCACGAAATCATGATGCGTGCAATCCACTTCCTTGCGCTCCAGCGTTCGACGATGACGGCTCCGGGGATCTCGAACAAGACGTAGGTTACGTAGAATATGCCCACTCCGAAACCATAGACGCTGTCACTGAAGCCGAGGTCGGCGCTCATCCTTAGGTTGGCAAAGGAAACGTTGACCCGGTCGATGTAGTTAACGATGTAGATGAGAAACACAAAAGGAAGAAGACGGAAGGCGATTCGACGTCGGGCTCGGCGGCCAACGTCATGCAGATCAGCCTCCACGGCGCTAGTTCCAACCGACTTCATGAAATTGTTTCGGCTTCTTCGTGCGGTTCTAGACTGAGCCCAACTTCTACCAATCGAATGCCTGATCGCCTTATGTTTTGCGAAGGGCGGTGCTTCCCTAGCTACGGGGATTTCAATTCACGAACTGCTCTCGCGTAGTCCTCAGTCGCTTTCTTGAGTTCATCGCTCAACCGTGATGGATCGAGTGCCGTCGTTTTCCTGAGCGCATCCAGGATCCTTTGCACTCTCTCTTCGGCCCTGCGTACATCGTCGATGGTAGACATAACCGCCCACTTGACTGCCGGACAATGCTCTCGCCTTACGGAACGAATGTCCATCAAATTAGGTTCGCAAGCGCGAACGAGAGAGCCGGACCGGGCAATTGCCGCTTGCCGGGTTGACTGGGCAGCTAGAATGCGGTCATCAACATCTCTTCGGTTTCTCTCGCTAGGAGCTCGTTAGGAATTGCCAAGGCCCAACGGCATCGTTGGAAAAAGCGAAAGGCCGCGCAACGTAAAGGTTGTAACTCTCGCTCGCTTGGACTCTCAACTACTCTACGGTCATTTTATTCCTACAAGTTTGGGCCCTCCCGTGTCGAACCGTACAGAAAGAGCAAACCGTAGTAAGGGCCGCACGCAGAACATAAGCCGCGTCCCAAAGGTGCGTAGGGAACGGTCGTTTATGCACTTCCTGCCCGTTGAGTTTTTGGAACAGAGCTCCTATTCTTTTTTGGAACCTCGGATTGACGAGGCTTCACGGACGGAAACTACCGTGATCGTACACCCTCGCAAGGAGAGCCGATGAAGAATGCTTACGAAGTTTTGCAGCAAAAGGAAGCAGATCTTGCCCGCGTCCGCCACGAAATCGAAAGCCTATGGATCGTTGCCCCCTACTTTCGGACGAATTACCTTCCGAGAAACTGACCAAGAAGCGCGCGAGATCAGCAGAGGAAATGATAGATCGCAGTTCAGACAAAGTGACCGGAACGGACGGTCGGTTTTCTCGATAGACCCTGCTCCGCGTCCAAGCTTTTGAGCGCGCTTGAGCTGCAAGAGCAGGCCGTGCTCAGGCAGGTGTGAAAAGACCTCGCCCGTTGGTCAAGCTCGAACTCAACCTTGATCCTTCATCAATCGACACTTCGTGTCACGAGTGGCGACTCATTTCGCTGGAGGCTCAAAGTGGATACTACAAGCTGCGCCCGGCTCTCCAAGTCAGGATGGCGTGCGAGATTAGTGCGTCCCTCTCATCCGGCTGGGGGCATCGTCGAGCACCTTCGTGATCTCTGATTGCTAGCCTAGAAAATCCACGCTCTTAAAGTCACTTTTCTGGAATAAACTTTCAGCAGCTCATCCGGCACTGGCTGCGCTCCCCTCAAACGCATCTACTCGCGATCAACAAAGCTTTCTGGACACTGTGCATCCCTTTGGCCGGTATTGGAAACTAAGAGGCTGCCGAACAGCGCCCGTCTCAACCTAGAGAAGGGGCAAAGAGAAAAAGGAGAATTTATGCTTGAGCGGCTCCTCTTGCCCGAGAAACACGCCATCGCGATCTTGATGAAAGATCACGACGTAGTTAAGGAACTTTTCGACCGCTTTGAAAAGGCAGAAGCGGTGTCCGAGAAGGAGAAGATCATCGCCGAAGCACTCACGGAGCTCAAGATTCATGCGGCTATCGAAGAAGAGATTTTCTATCCGGCCGTCCGCAAGCAGTTGGGAAAGGATCTCATGAACGAGGCCGATGAAGAGCATCACATCGCGCGGGTCCTGATCGCTGAATTGGAGCTTGATGGCCGGGGAAATGATCACCGCGATGCCAAGTTCACTGTGTTATCCGAAAGCGTGAGGCACCATATAAAGGAGGAAGAGGGGGAGATGCTGCCGAAGGCCAAAAGTGTCGAAATGGATTTCGAGGCACTCGGCCAGAGATTGCTCGATCGCAAGAAGGAGCTCAGGAAAAACGGGATCCCATCGGATGCGGAGCATGCCATGGTGGCCACTGCGGGCGGCAGGGGCGATTCCCCGGCGGCGGCTGCCCGCCGC
Organism: uncultured Acidobacteriota bacterium; assembly: GCA_963820895.1. GTDB lineage: Bacteria > Acidobacteriota > Terriglobia > Terriglobales > Acidobacteriaceae > Sulfotelmatobacter. Next base: position 843,992 of record CAWGBW010000002.1, on the reverse strand, counting down.
ACGTCCTCGGCGCGCAGGCGGAAAATTCCAAGTACTGCTAGAACCAGCGGCAACAAGGTTACGAAAGCATTTCCTCCTCGGCGGTCACGATTGCGATCCAATAGCAAGCGTAGACCTGGCAAGGAGTGAACCGAAAGACACAAATTGACACTGCGGCACGGCATCAGGGCAGCAATTTTCCGGCTGCTAGGACGCTTTTCGAGGTCCTCTATTGAGGTGAGTAATGCGTGCGCCGCTCATCTTGAGAAGTTTGTGGCCGTGTTCAGGGCATTCCACCAGGTAAAAGCGGGGCTGCAAGCCGTCTACCGTATTAATGTGCGCTTCCACCGCCTCACGGATAAACCTGGCCTCACGCCTGCACGCTGGTGTCGGACAATCGGAAGTTCCCCCCACGATTCAGCACAACTCCTCCGGCAGTGCTCGGATGCTTTTCATGAACTCGTGATGGCCTGGAGACTGACAATCACGAATTGCTCAATGCGGGCTTTCAGCCTTATGCACGCGTTACGCTGCGGCATTCAGGTCGGTGTTCCGCCTGCGCGCCAATGAGGACGATTCGAGGAGGTTGTGGTTTCGCAGTTGGCCAAACAGGAAGTTGATCTCTCCCCCTATCAGTATCGCGAACCCGGAAAGGTAAAACCACACGTACAATCCGATGGCGGCACCAAGCGGTCCGTATGTCTTGTCAAGAGATTCGAAGTGACGGAAGTAGATCCCCAGCACGTATGACAATGCGATCCAGGCTGCTACCGCAACAATTGCCCCCGGAAGGCTGTCGCGGAAGCGTTGCTTCACATCCGGACCGAAATGGTAGAGCAGTTCAACCGCAAGGATGGCAAAAGCTGTGGCTATGCCACCCCGGACATAACGCCAGGTGCCCAGTACGGCAGGATTGAGGTCAAATCTCGCCGTAAACCAAGTGCCAAGCGACGTTCCTTCAACCGCCAGTCCAACCGCCACGACTAACAGAGATCCCGCTAATAACGTCAGTCCCAGTGCTATCGGTCGCGTCTTCCAGACCGGACGCGTCTCGCGCACTCGATAAACGAGGTCGAGGCCATCAATTATGGCAGCGAACCCACTTGAAGCTGTCCAAATTGTGAACACCAACCCGAGCGTAAGGAAAGGCCTGTGTCTGTGACTGACGTCGGACACAATATTTCGCACCAAACTCATTCCATCTCCCGGAACAAGCCTGGCCATGAGACCTAGAAGACCCTCAAACAAATGAGGAATGGGGACATACCCCAGCATAGACGCCATCGAAACCAACAGGGGAAAAAGCGAAAGCACAAAATAATACGACAGCCCTGCCGCAAATACGAAGAGATGCTCTTCGTAAACGTCGTTGTAGATGGTTATCAGCGACCGTTTGAGCGTGACCCACTTTGCTGCGCTAATAATACGTTGCCAGAAGCGATCATGCGAGGGCGTAGTCCGAAGGATCGTCATGTAAACTCGGCGATTTCGCCCAAACTTCTAAACTGCCGCTGCTTGCGAAGCGTGGCCGCGTGGCATTTAAGGTTGAATCGTTCCTTTCAGCAGTTTGGGTTCTGAAGGGGTCACTGCTGTGGGATTGTCTTCGGCGGTGACGAATACATCGAAATCTTCGTTGGTGACTGTATTTTCCAATTTGCCTTCGAGGCCGTCGTTCACCTTGAGCACGCCCTGATTCTGGGGATCCTTTCCACGGCCTTGTGTCCACACCACGTAATTCTGCTTGGCGGGGGTAAGCGCGCCTGGTTTAGCGAGGTGGTAAACCTCAATCCGGAGTTTTAGATTGCCATTCTTGTCTTTGCTCAGGTGTGCCTTACCTCCCGCTGCGGGTACGCTGGGATCAGCGGTAAGCTTGACGTCCGATGCTGCTGCGAGGCAACTCATTACGAAGACGACTGCACTCGCATAGATAGCGAACTTGCGATTCAGTTGGACCATGTGTGTTCCCCTTTCAATTCTCGCGGAACCTCCGCGCGGCAAATGGCTTACGTATATTTCAGCCTGAGTCTGACGGCCTTTGTATCAGGTTCAGTATGTAGGCTGTTATCTGCGATTCGTGTCAAAACCCTGGCATGCCTCTGGTGCCAAGCAAGCCGTCGGGCTTTATTTTTTCAGCTAAAATATCTGTCCATCTGTGCTCGAAGGCTTCGACGAAACGCGGGCGCGGTCTTTCTTGGCGGCTTGGTCCATCGCTAGCGCAGCTGCAATTCGTTCGAGATGAACGGGCTCAGAGTCGCTATCAGTCGTTTCGCATGCATGTCCCGCCTCCGCTTTGCAACGGGGACACTCTAGGGTTGTCGGATTAACAGCGACGAATTCTGGTAGGCTGCCCATAAAGCTTAGGATACCTAGATGGCGTCCTTGAAACCGAGCTGTTTCGACCACTTCTCTGCACTGCGGGAGAGGGCACGCTGATCGGGATGACGTTCTTGCTGACGCTGGAAAATTCGCATCGCCTCGCAAAGGCGCGACGTGGGATGGTTATCTCGGACTGCAGACCGAAGAAGAACCTCCGGACGTTGTTCTTTCTTTCCTTCGTTGCTCATAGACCCACCTGTGCCAGTTGATCCTCACAGAGATTCAGCATTCTCTACAGGGAAACCATGCGGTGTATACACCTTGTTGTCGATACTGTTTGCCGGACCTTTCCAATATTGTTGATTACGGACCTCCTTATCATTCTTGCTTCGGGCGGGAATCGACACTGACGTCGGTTGGCGATCTGCAACTTTCCAATCTAAAAAAAAATGATCTGGGCACGTGAGTAGCCCACTGGTGACTTCAGAAACCGCGCGGATTCGCGCAGAGGTGTGTCTGATGAAATTCAAAGTAGGAACTCTAGCGGTGCTTGCAGGGAGCATTTTGGCAAGCACGATGGCGATCTCTGCGGAAGAACCGTCGGAGCAAGTTAAAAGAATGGACGCCGCTGCAACCGTTTTGGATGAAGTCATGGGAACGCCAGATAAGGGGATTCCTGAGGAACTGCTTGACTCCGCGAAGTGCGTGGCCGTCATACCCTCGATGATCAAAATCGGTTTTGTCTTCGGAGGGCGGCACGGTAGAGGAATGGCAACTTGCCGCACGAGTTCCGGCTGGAGCGCTCCAGCACCTTTTTCGGTGACTGGAGGAAGCTGGGGACTGCAAATCGGCGGAGAAGCGATCGACGTGGTCATGCTGGTCATGAACGACAACGGCATGGAAAAGATCCTGTCCAGCAAGTTCAAGATCGGTGCCGATGCTTCGGCTGCCGCAGGTCCCGTGGGACGGCATGTGGAAGGCGAGACCGATTGGAACATGCGCGCCGAAGTGCTTACTTATTCCCGCGCTCGCGGCGCTTTTGCCGGCGTTACGGTGAACGGCGCTTCCATCACTCAGGACAAGGATGGAACACGCATTTTGTATGGGCGGATGATTCCTTCAGCCCAAATCCTGAAGGGGCAGGTGAAAGCTCCCCAGGGCTCGCGGCAGTTCATTGCGGCAGTGAAAAAATACGGAACTGCATCAAACACCGCGGTGGCATCAACCGTCCGAACTCCGGCACCAAAGACTGACTCCACTAGTCAGGCCTTGAGTTCCCGCGAAGCCAAGGGCGCAATTGAGCAGAAGCTTCAAAACGAGCCCGGTCTACAGAGTAAGGACATCCTAGTGACTTTGACGACAGACGTGGTGAAATTGTCCGGAACTGTGGTCAGCACTGATGACCGTGACGAAGCAGTTCGGATCGCCAGAGTTTACGCCGGTGATCGAGAAGTTCAAGATCATTTAACCATTCAAACTCCCTAACAATTGAGCGATCCGGAGCGTTCGAGGGAACTGGTAGCACGAACGCGGCGGATCTCTCGGTATCTCTCTTGAGGAGGAAATAACGATGAAAGTTGATTGCAGAAACATTGTTCGCACTCTCTTGTGTACCGGTCTGCTAGTCGGTACAGGAGTGATAGCACACGCGCAAGAACCAGCCAATCCGCCGGCATCCGCGGCGCCCGACAATACCAAGGTTAATGAGCGGGATCAGAGCAAGAATGAGCCCACCGCGGATCAGCAGAAGGATAACCGCTCTGACCGCGACATCACCCAGCAGATTCGACAGTCCGTCATGAAAGACAAGTCGCTCTCCACATACGCGCACAACGTCAAGATCGTTACGCAGCACGGTCAGGTGACGCTTAAAGGGCCTGTGCGATCAGAAGAGGAAAAGCGAACGATCGAGGCCAAGGCTACTGAAGTCGCCGGTGAGAGCAAGGTCACCAGCGAGATAAACATCAAACCGCAGGAATAACTTAAGAAAATAAAAGGAGACACAACATGGCAGGTAAGAACACAGCGGTATTTGGCATTTATTCGAATCGTACCAGCGTGGACACCGCGGTCGACGCCCTTAAGGCCGCGGACTTTCGGAATTCGGATATTTCCGTCCTATTTCCCGAGACAACAGGCACGAAGGATTTTGCGCACGAGAAGGACACTAAGGCACCAGAGGGCGCCACAACCGGTGCCGGAACAGGAGCGTTACTGGGGGGCGGACTGGGGTGGCTGGTTGGCATCGGGGCACTAGCAATTCCTGGCCTCGGGCCGTTCATCGCTGCAGGTCCGATCATGGCGGCACTCGCAGGAGCGGGTGTGGGGGGAGCGGTGGGCGGTCTCACGGGCGCGCTCATCGGCATGGGCATCCCCGAGTACGTAGCCAAGCGCTACGAGGGACGCGTGAAGGATGGCGGGATTCTTCTCTCCGTTCATTCCGACGATTCTGTGTGGACTAAGAAAGCAAAGGAAATCTTGGAGCGCACCGGTGCCCAGGATGTGTCTTCCACCGGAGAAGCCACGGCCGACAAAGACGAGAAAGCTCGTGTTCGCGAAGTTGCCTGACACACGAGGTGCAGCGAACTTGAATCTTGCGATGAGCGGGATCCTGGGTTCGCTGCCCTGCATTTCCAAAACATTGGTTCAAAGATCAGCAACAGCAAATGAAAAGAGGAGTTGAATCATGCAAGACAAAGTTCGCAGTGGGGTTTCAGAGGATCGTTTCACGGGTGCCATTGAGTCGCAAACGTCCAAGATTCCGAGTTCCGGCTACTTGGCGGCAGCATTCGGTGCCATCACGGCTTCAGCCATTCTGAAGATCGTGGGCAAGGATGATTGGGCGCTGTTTGTGGGGCAGTGGCCGGCGGCGTTTCTGTTAATGGGGGTGTACAACAAAATGGTAAAACAGCACGGCTCAGATGCATATGGCAAGGCTGCTTGAGAGTCGGGTCGGACCGAACGTTGCCTCCGAAGCTTGGGGTGGCCTCGCGTCCGCGCCGAATTTTCGAATCGCCTTCGTATAACGGCGAGCATCATTAACCAGTAACTGAGGAGACGAATCATGTCGATTTTGGCTTGGATTGTGTTGGGTTTGATCGCCGGGTTCTTGGGCAGCAAGCTGGTAAACAAGACTGGCGAAGGGATCTTCCTGGACATCGTGCTTGGAATCGTGGGTGCGGTCGTTGGGGGCTGGCTGTTCAGCATGTTCGGAGCCCACGGCGTCACGGGCGTAAATCTGTATAGCCTGGTAGTTGCTGTAATTGGGGCTGTGCTGGTCTTGGTTGTCTATCACACCCTGAGAGGCGGGCGGGCGCGCGCGTAATTCAGGCGAATGCGTTATAACCCAGTCAAGCTGCTCTGACTTGTTGTTGCCGTGATGTAGGTAAGAAGCGTGTCGTGAACTAGACGGCAAGAACACAACGAAAACGCACTCCGCGTCAGCCACGGGGTGAAGCTGGTCTGGTGAAGATTGCCGCTTAAGTTCCTCCGATTATTGATGGGATAAGTGTTCGAACTGTCTTGAATGCTCCCAACCGTAGGCTGAGGATTAGCAACTAATTTCCGTTCCTTAAGCCGAAAGCCGCGCCGAGATGCGCGTCAAAGGGAGGACTATTCATGGCAGACGATATGGAAAAAAACCGCCAGCAAGGTAATCAACAGTCCGGACAATCCGGCCAACAAGGTAATCAGTCAGGTCAGCAGCAAAAGGGCCAGACGGGTCAGGGCGGCCAACAGAGCAGACAGACGGATCCGCAGAAGAAGGGAAATACCGACGCTAACCAGGACAAGGAAAATCCCGATCAGCAGCGTCGGGCATCTTAAGAATAGGAGTCAATATGGAGCCCCGGCCGAGCGCTGGGGCCTTTTTTCAATTCCGCCCCGTTGGCCGGTCAAATGCAGATGCCTTAACCAGCGTCTATACGGTCGAGCAACCGTCCCTTTATAGTCAGCGAAGCACTCCAGCCTGAATTCCTAACGATTTTTCTACTCGATATCCCCGATAGACCCGCGATACGCGATGGCTGAGTCTCTAACCATGCCGAAGCGCATTTTGGTGGTTGACGACAGCGCTTCCGTTCTGAGCTCAGTCAAATTCATGCTCGAAAGTGTTCCCGATTGGACGGTGGTTGGGGAGGCGGGCAACGGACGCGAGGGGATTGATCAGGTCGCGCTCGTCAATCCGGATTTGGTCCTTCTCGATCTTTCTATGCCTGTAATGAACGGATTGGATGCCGCTCGCGAGTTATCGCGCACCAAACCTGATCTCCCCGTCGTGATGTTTACCGACACCCCCGAAATCGCCCGTGACGCGTTGCTAAGCGGTTGCCGGGCAGTTGTTTCAAAGACACAAGTCCTGCTGCTGATCAAACTCATACACGAAATTTTTGCCAAGCAAGCGGCTTGAGGACGCCCGCCTGGAAAAACCAGGTCCGCTACGCAGCGGGGTCTTTGCGTGGTTTCTTCAGTGCGACAGGTGCAGAGAGAGAAACTTTACGGCGCGCGAGCGGCTTGAACTTCGATCAACCGGATTGATGAAATGCTATCGGCGGTCGGCAATTCAGATTTGAACCGAACAATCGTGTCGGCATTAGTGCAATCGATAAGCTTCTCGCGTGCGACTCGTTCCTGAGCAGTCAATTTTCGCAGGACTAGTTCGCGCGAGATTCGCAGCGAGGCTCCCGGTGATGGGCCAGAGCTTGTGCCCTTCTTAGTTTTGCGTCAGACGAACGAACAGGTCCGGTTGTGGCTAGAACTGAACCGTCACGTTCCAGCATTACGAAGCTTGCGTCTTGGTCCGCGAGCCGGCGCAATGCCCCGAGCGAAACGAGTTCATCTGCTCCAACTACTATTAGCCGCCTGAGCCCCATGCCCAACTCGCGGAAAGCGCCACGAGCGACGATCTTCACCTATCCCGTCCTCAACGAACAGATGTCCACGGTGAACGGAACCCCGAATTCCGTACCCGAAGAGAGTCACGACACCGTGTCTGGGTGCGATCGAATCGTCGGGTTGCGGGAGTTGGCGTAAGTTCTGCAGCTGCCATGCGGCTTTGGCGTTTTGTTCATGCTGACTCCAAAAACGAATGCAGTTGGAGTGATTCAGTTCTTCAAAAATTCACTGCCGGAAGAGACGGTGGACAATCATTTGGAGGCGTAATCCAGGACGGTTTTGGGAAATTTGTATGGAACAACGTACCTAGGCGGGGGCAATGGAGGCTATGGCGTGGTATACGAAATTACGCCATAACTTCTCGCTTTTCTTTTCAGAAGTCATTCGCATCCGTCGGCCACTGCGCCCCTTTGCGACGCCTCGATCTTTCTCCGCGCAACACCGCTGACGGTACTCTCATGCGCATCTGTCTGAAGAGTTGTTGCACGAATCGCGCATTACTGCTCAGCCAGCCACTGCCATCATTGGGATACCACGTTTATTGAGAGTGACCAAGTTCGGGTGAGGGTCAATTATGCGGGATCCATCCAGCCAGTTTTTTCTGCGAGGCCCAGGGGCCCCTTTGACGAGGGGCACGGACGTCGTCTCCGGGTGGGCTGGCGTGATGCACGACGTCGGAGACCTGACCATCACATGACGGTGGAAAGCGCCGATCGTCAATCATATCCATAGGACGATTAATGGAGACCACTCAGGAGGACCGCATCGCTGCTGACGTTACCTCGTGTAAGAAATAGTCGCTTTCTGTCTGTGGACCATGTAAAGTCGAAAATCTGACCGGAGGAAAAACTGGTCAACTGTCTCGGTCTATGCCCATCAAGCGACTGTTCCCAGATGTTGCTCACCTGATCGTGTACAAGCACATACTGCACGGCTTTACTGTCCGGGGTCCAGTAGGAACCCGGGAACCAAGTATTTCCGGGCACGTCGAATAACTTTAATGTCTTCCCATCACTCGCTTGGATGACGGCCATGTGCACGCTTGGCACCGAAACTCCCGAATACGTTGAATACGTGTAGGCCAATAGGTTTCCATCTGGAGAAACGGTGATACCGCTCATAATGCAGTCCCCCATGATCGATGTCAGCTCAATGGGAGAGCCGCCCTCGATGGGTACTCGCCAAATTTTCTGCGGTTGCTCAGTGTTTGCGTAATACACGAATCCGTCGTCCTTAGAACAGGTCGGCGACCACAGATTTCCGCGTGCCAGAACGATTGGGTGCGTGCCATCCAGGTTGAGTCGCTTCAGCGCAGTCGAGCCAGATTCGTCAGAGGTGAGGAGCACGAACCGACCGCAAGTGCTAACCCAACCGACTTCCATGGCACTGCCAAAGACGGCGCGATTGGTGCCGTCGCCGTTCATTGTCCATAGCCTTCCATCACCGGCCGAAGACAATATTTTTCCGTCCACAGTCTCTTTCAGCCAAAACATGGGCGGTTCACCTGAGGTAATCTGCCGGCCCTTGGCTGGGTCGAGAGTCGGGAACGCCCAAATTTGAGATTCAACCGTCGACACTGTAGAAGCTGCAATCGACCCGTCGTTCGTAAGAGAAAGATCCTCGGAATAGTCAGAAATGTCGTGAGTGAGGCGCCGCGCAACACCCTGCGGAAAAGCCAGCGTCCACAGCTGACTTCGCCGCAAGCCCGATTCGTAACGAGGAAATAGTAACGTGTCTCCGCTCGGTAACCAAACGGGCCTCCCGATGCCTTGGTCGCTGCCGTATAGCTCGCGCGTCGTTCCGTCTTCCGCGGACACTGCGTAAATGACCCATCGCCGTTGGTTGCCGACCAGAAGTTTGGAAAAAACAATTGTCCTCCCATTCGGCGACCAGCTCGGACCGGGACCGCCAAGGGACGCGAAACTAGAATTGTGCACCACAGCAAGTACACGCTCGCCGGTACCATCGCTGTTGGCGATTTTCAGTTCCGCCTCGTTGCGCGGCGGAACCCAATGCTCGTATGTGATCTGACGGCCATCTGGTGAGAAGGCGATGCCGGAGTCAACATCGGCAATAAGTTTTCGGGGCGTGCCACCAAGTGCCGGTACTGAATACAGATAACGGAATGACAGATCGTTCCGATCTGAGCGAACAAAATAGATATAGTTGCCATCCGGGGAGAACGTCAGTCCAACAAAGTTGCCTAGGTCTGGCGGCAAAACCTGCACATCACTGCTACTCGCTACCTGCCGCAAACGGAGCTCCTGTTTGTCTCCAAGGAACGTCACGTATGCAACGTAGTGACCATCCGGAGAGATTGCGACGCTGCTGACTTTGCGGTTGTCGGTCACTTTCGTGATTTCGAGGTTCTCGACACTGATGGAGTGCTTCTGTGGTAAGCGCTGGCGAAGGAAGAAACCGCCGACAGCTAACACGACAAGTACGATTACAACGAACAGTTTCCGAAATGGCCAGGACTTGGTAGCCGGTAGAACCTTAAGAGGGACTACGACCTCCAGATCACAGGCGGGCGACTCGTGGGCGCTTGGCCATTGATAGACTTTTGGGGACTGAGCACCCTCTCTCGATTGATCTTTTGCGACCGGCGCAATAAAGCGGTATCCCCGCCGGGGAAGTGTCTCCACATATCGCGGATTCTCAGCAGAATCCCCCAAGGCCTCTCGCAATCGGTTTACCGCTCGGTTGAGGCTCTGGTCGAAATCCACAAATGTGTCCGATGGCCATAGCTTCTTCTTCAGTTCCTCTCTCGTCACTAGCCGTCCAGGATTCTCCAGGAGCACAACGAGAATCTGCAGAGGCTGACCCTGAAGGGATGACTTGTTTCCGTTTCGACGGAGTTCCGCGGTTTCGCAGTCCAGTAGGAAATCACCGAAGCGAATCAAGGGTTGGGATTCAGCGGGAAGGGACATCGCTACGCACCAAACGTAGTGGCATTGAGTTTACCACTGGAATGAATGGCCACAGGCTCCAAAGATGGGGGCGATACGATCAACAAAAGAAGCAACTTACGAGATGGAAGAGAAATGTAATGCAGAAGTAAGGCGTCTGTTATTGAACCGAATCGACTCTTCGGTCACAGTCCGCGCAGGAGCTGCGAAACTGGCAACCGCTTGACCGCACTTGCAGCGGCGCACGAGCCGCAGACTCGGGGAGAGGTGTGCAATGAAAATCGCACGACTGTCATGGTGGATTTCGTTGGTGTTGCTAACCCTGGTGGGCACCTTGCTTCCAACGTTCGGTCAGGAGGTCGAACAACGACATACGGTTCCGCGATACAAACTGGTGGACCTAGGCACGTTTGGCGGTCGGGCGAGCTACGTCAATCCGGCCTGGGAACTTGGCGGTCCGCGCCAGATGAACCCGCGTGGAGCGACGGTAGGCTCGGCGGCCACGTCGGTTCCAACCTCTTTAGGCTGCCCATTCTGTAAGGGGCTCGATGGACAAGTGTTCAACGTGTTTCATGCATTCAAGTGGTCCGCTGGGGCTCTGAAGGATTTGGGTGCGCTTCCGGGGAAACTGACCAACAGCGTTGCTACTTCGATCAACTCGGAAGGAACCGTTATTGGACATTCGGAAAATGGAAAGATCGATCCGCTAACGGGCTTGCGTGAAATCCGCGCGGTTGTGTGGCAGAGCAGTCACATACGAAATCTGGGCACATTCGGCGGGAATCACAGCTTCGTCAGCGAGATCAACAATCGTGGTCAAGTCATTGGTCTCGCGCTGAATACAATCCCGGATCCTGTTTCGTTCCTAGGAGTCTTCTACGGATCAACGAATTCAACGCAGACTCGAGCTTTCTTATGGGAGGACGGGCATAAGCGAGATCTGGGGACGTTAGGGGGGCCAGATGCTGTACCTAACCGGATCAATGATCGCGGTGAAGTCACCGGCGCCGCCAGCATCGATTCAGTTGCGAATCCCACTACCGGATTGTCGACGTACCATCCTTTCCTCTGGCGGAAAGGCCGGATGATCGATCTGGGTAATTGCGGGGGCACGCTAGCTGGCGGTTCGGCTATCAACAACCGCGCTCAAGTAGTCGGGTCCTGCAACCTGCCGGGTGACGAATTTTCCGATCCGTTCTTCTGGGAAGATGGAGAGTTTGTCGATCTCTACACCAGTTCTGTCGGGGGTAATCCTATTACGGTGTATGCGCTCAATGACCGGGGTCAGGCTGTCGGAGGTGGCACATTTCCCGATCATCCCTATGACGCATATTTATGGAGGAAGGGTGTGGCTACCGATCTAGGGTTCCTAGAGGGAGACTGCTACAGCGAGGCATTTGTCATCGGCTCGAAAGGACAGATCGCAGGACAGTCCTACCCATGTGAGCTCAACTCCCGACGACCATTCCTCTGGGATGAAGGGAGGATGTTCGATCTGAACGATTTAGCTCTGGCGCCGCCCGGTTTTCGGTTTACGCAGGCATTCGTTATCAATGATCGCGGGGAGATCGGCGGGATCGGAACAGCGCCGGATTGCGATGACGATGAAGACTGCGGCCACGCGATGGTGCTGGTTCCACTTCATTCCCCAAGCACTGACTCCGAGGGCGAGCACCACATTGGTAGCGGCGATAAAGTGGGCAACCCTATGGGCTTGCCGAGCAGGAGAACCATGTCGACCCCAGTGGAGACTTCAAGAGGTAGACAACTTGCCGCTAAACTCCAATCTCACTTCGGCCGAAAGCGCATCTTCGGACTGCCATCTCGTAACTAGATCCCGGGCAGGAGTGCGCAGCGGGCGAAACCGAGCGTCCCTTCATTGTCGAATTGATACCTCCGGCGCTATGAAGGATTTTTTTCGTGAGTTGATTCAAGAGTTGCCGATGGCGGGATTCTCACCTAAAGCACAAATCGCTGCAGCCGGAACAGGAAAGGGTTTCAAAGGAGCGTCTATGAAACGTAAGCTGGTTTTCTTGTTCGCCGTACTTCCGCTCATTACAGCGTGCATTGCTTCGGGACAAAAGGGTGCTCACTCGGAGCGTTACATCATTGTCGATGTGGGAACGCTTGGCGGTACCTTTAGCGCAGCGCACGGACTGAATGATCGGGGCTGGGCAGCTGGTATCGGCACGCTTCCGGGAGATGCGAGTGTACGCGCATTTGAGAGACGGAATGGAAGACTGATCGACCTGGGGACATTGGGAGGCCCAAACAGCGATGTCGGATTTACACCATTCGAGAATGACGGGGTGATTGCAGGTGATGCCGAGGTTCCAGAAGCTGACCCCACGGGCGCCGATTTTTGTCTTCACGGAACCCAACTTATTTGCTTGCCAGTAGTTTGGCATCATGATCGCATCGAGGTGTTGCCAACTCTGGGTGGCAACAATGGGGTCGCTAATCAGATCAACAGCCATGGACAAGTTGCCGGAGTGGCTGAAAACGAGAAACTTGGACCGGCTTGCTTCGCCCCCGGCAACGTTCTTCAGTTCAAGCCAGTGCTATACGATCAGGCGAGCATTCAAGAGCTGAGTACCTTTGCCGGAGATCTCGATGGCGTTGCCTTAGCGATTAATGAGAAGGGTCAGGTTGGGGGGTTCTCGTTCAGTTGCACAGATGCCCACGCGCTGCTTTGGGAAGGGGGACATGTCAGAGACCTTGGTAATTTGGGCGGATCACCCTTCAGCAACGCGAGCGCAATAAACAATCTCGGTGAACTAGCCGGTGTTTCCAATCTGCCTGGTGACATGACCGCTCACGCTTTTTTATGGCGAGCGGGCATTATGGAAGACTTGGGAACAATTAGCGGGGAGGCTAGTTTTGCTAGCGTTGCGATTGGCATAAACGACAAGAGTCAGGTTGTAGGGCAATCGTGCAACGCCGAAGACGATTTTTGTCGGGCCTTCATCTGGCACCGCGGAATGATGCTTGACCTGAACAATCTCATTCCCCATAAAGCACCCTGGTTCTTGTTCGAAGCGGACACAATCAATACAGCAGGTGAGATTGTCGGGGTAGGTGTGCGCTTGGACCTCGGTGAAGTTCACGGGTTTCTCGCGATCCCGTGTCAGATCGTTCAAGCTGAATTACCCAGTTGCGTGGACGCACCTAGCGACCGTTCCGCCGAAGACCGGAGCCAGCTCTCCTTCCAACGAGTGTCTGTAGCTGCGAATAGTCGCTCTGAAATTTACCGGAGAGCAGTTCGCCGTTTTCGCTTTGTCCAGCCCGGGGCGACGCATTGACCTATAATTGCAGTGATACCACTGATACTGCTTTCCGTGGAACTGCAGCTAATAGGAGAAACTATGGAAACTGTAGCCGAACATCGGATTCGCTTTTAACCCCATTAAACACGGGGTAATATTGCAGAAGTGTAGGTTCACAAGCAGATAGCAAAAGCGGTGAAATAGAATCCCTCCCTCTCCGCCAGCAAGTCTGGACTGCAGAGAATTTCCGCCTCATTTTTCCGCACAGTTCGCTTTTTATGCTCATTTTTCGCGATTCCTGCTCAACAAACCGGACTGCGGAGAACGGACCGCGGCGCGTTCAGAAGTACTAATTCACCTTGTTTCTCCGATTCGGCGATGAGTAGTCCGACTTCGTCAACTTGCTAAGGCGTAGCTTATGCGACCACAAATCGATTGATTGGCGAATGCGGACTTGACTTCGTCTAGTCAATTCCCGTTTTCCACACCGCCGACTCCTAGCGAGTCAAATCTCTCAAGAAGGCACTTGTCTCCTATATTGCCGGATTTTTTCGAGTCTGGGTGAAATGCGGGAAGGTGGATAGTCGCCAAAGTGTAGCTCAACGGATCAATGGCATGATTCGGGTTTTTTCCCCAAGCAGGCTGCTGTTCGACACCCAAGTCAGTCTTCCGGGAGTACACAGGATGTTACGGCTGCTCTGTCAAACTTCGACGAATCAATTCTTCCCCATCGTGAAGACCCCGGTCCCGCACACCGGGGTTTCTATCATCCTTCAGGTTCGTATTGCGGTTGAAAATACCCTATGACCGCTCCGGATTCCGTGTACAGATAATGCCCGTTCGATGCAAGATATCCGTACACACCGCCGCCTTGTGTATACATGTATTTGTGCCGCAAATCCCAATATGCGATGGCATCCTCGCCTTGTCCGTAAAGATATTTGTCCCCGCTGTCCATGTATCCAATGGTCGAGCCGCGCTCACTGTAAAGATATCGTGACATCGCTCGCTTTCTCCTTCTTTGATTCTTCGAATGGCACCGCTTTACTGATTTTCCAGTTACTGCCAGAACTACCGATGCACTCTATGCCGCTCGCGCGGATTGTGGTTGTCCACCGCTTTGTTGATGCAAGGACCTGAAAAGCGGCCCATAACGACCTCCATTTTTGAGTTAACGACCAAGGCTGTATCGTTTTTGTAGAAATGTTGAAACTGGCAGAACTGCTCTGCTTTGTGAGGACGAGGTAACGTAGGGGAGGAAGGGACCGTCAGGCATGTCCGGTGTCTGCGCTCGTATCGCAGGCGTCGGCAATTCGGTTCCCCGGATTCAGGCCGTAGAATGTCTTCCCGCAGTCTGCGCGTCCCGAGAGGATGGCGTCCAGATGCGGGAGATCGTGTCACAGTTCGGACATGTGATGATCTGCCCGCGAGCGTGTCCTCCGGTCGGGGTGATGTCGGGCTTGGCAAGAATCCACATCGCGTAATCGTAGCAAGATCGGAAGGTCCCGGAACAATAAAAGAGAGTTGAGAAGCCTTGAATAGAACCAAGGTGACGTCCTAAGCGCCTAAATCTCCACGGACGTTGAGCACATCGGGATGCTCGGGGCAAGTTTCGTCCAGCTTCATACCTAACCATCTAATTTCTTCGGGGATTTGAAAATCTTGCGGAGACGAAGTCCAGGTGCGAAAGGGGACGCCGCAAAGGCATGTAAAGACCGGCCCACGTGAGCAAGCCCCACTCGGAGTGATGTCGAGCTTTGCGAGGTTTAACACGCTTTTCCTCGTCTTCCTCTTCGTCTTCCGGCTCTTCTCTCAAAAGAATGTCGGATGGTGACGAGAGATCATCACATAGGTCTGCTGCCAAGTATTGGGAATTTATTCGATACGTGTCCCAATGGCACCCCACATTTGGCAACGAAAGGGTGGATGGACTGCTATAATAAGACTTAGGGGCGGTTACGTTCTTCTCCTCTTTCAGGTCCTCTGACCTAAGCCAGTCCATCTGAAGTACTCCCATACTTAGGCGTTTCAGCGAGTGATCGCCTGCCCATCCACTTTGGTGCAGCACTCGCCAAGGAGGGTAGTTTTATGAACGTGACAAGTATTTCCCTCGGACTGCTCATCTTGCTGCTCACGACCCTGCTGCTTCACTGGATGCGAGGACTGAAACCGCAATTTGCCGGGTCACAATCGCAAAGGATGTGTCCCTCTTGCGGATTGATCACGTCCCGATCAGGGGCACGTTGTTTGGAGTGTGGCAAGCCAATTCCAGCAGTGGTGCACACAATTTCAAGACAGTAAATACTTGTTCTGTTTCCATCCATACAGGAGTACTAATGAAAAACATCAAATTTATTGTGAAGGTAAACCGAGGCGGCGCTCGAGCCTCGGCTTACGTGCAGCGGATCGATCCCGCACCAATTCATATGACAACCAACCCCAAGCATGCATTGCTGATGGGAAGGTTCACCGCTGAAGATGCTATTAAATCCCTCCAGAAATCGCGGTGCATTCCGGAGTTGGTTTCCGTGCCCGTTGCCTAACCTTTCGTGACGAAAAGCGGTGACAAGTTAAGGGGCAGAACGGTTGACATCAAAAAGATACCGCTGGTGAAGCAAGAGCGCGGAAGCTAAGGCTGATCCACCAACACGATGGGTCGCCCGTCTGTATGATTGATAGATGAACCAAGTCCAACGAAGACTCTTCAAAATACGGCTTGTGCTCATTGCTGTGGCCCTCGTTGCCGCCGCCTTGGCGTTGGGCCTGCACAGACTGATCCGATAGCAGAAAAGAGAAATGCCATTTCGAAGTGTTCTTCAGTGATGGTGCCTGGGCCCTTTCTTTGATCAACGACCGTTAGTTTTAGAAACAACAATTCAGCGGACTGCATTGGCTGCCGAACCGAGTCCTCGGTATTCCAACTGCGGGAATAAATTAATGAGCGTTCTCACTGTTCCCGGTCCCAGCGAATCCGTAGAATAGTAAAATGCTTATTGGAAATTGACACAAGGAAGCGAGTGGCCCGTGGAAACCCCTCACCAAGCGAACTCTGATTCCAAGCCAGCCGATGCAGAAGCACATATCAGAAGTGCTCACCAGATTTTACAATCCTTACAAAAGAAGATCGGGGAGCATCCCGAAATCGGGGCGGCGATTACGAAACTTGAGATGGCACTGAACGACCTTGCGATTCAGACTGGCGGGTTGCTGTAGTCGCGGGAACGGAATTGCACAACCGCAGTTTTACGACGCCTCATTCACAATTTTTTCCAATCGGTGAGCGCCACCAACTCGTCTAAAATTTCCTGCAATCTCTGAAGCCTACGTTCGTGATCGCCTGCTGCGCCGTACATTTTCTTGCCCTCGTTTATGTATAGGCGGTTCGCCTCGCTGATCTGTGCGATTTCCTCTCGCAATTTGGCGATACGTTCCTTAACTGGATTCTGCATGGCCGGTACCAATTCGCTATCACATTTGCCGGTAACAGCGGTTGCTTGGGTCGGGTTTCGACTTCGCGGCGAGGCGCATGGCATTGCCCTTCAAGCAGACCGTTTTCCAATCGTCTAAGAAAGTGGCATTCATCTTCTTGTAAAATTCGATTGCAGTTTCATTCCAATCGAGGACGTGGAAGGTAATTCCAAAACAAGATTCCTCCTCGGCAATAGCTGCGACACTCGACAGCAAAGCACGACCAACCTTATTCTTACGAAACCGAGGACGCACGAACAGGTCTTCCAAGAACAGGCCACGACCTTTAAATGTCGAATACGAATCGAAGAAGAAGGCGTAGCCAGCAGGTTCGTCATCGAACTCTGCCATAAGGACACGGAACTTGGGTTGGGCTCCGAAACCGTCGTTCGCGAGGATTTGCTCGGTCACCAGACACGGCAAGCGCTCATACTCTGCCATTTCTTGGATCAGAGAAAGAAGCGTTGGAATATCTTTCAGGTTCGCTTGGCGGATGTTTAGCATGAAAGCCATCACCAACGGAAGTGTATGAAAAACTCACTTTCGAGACGCTCTGGAATTCGGGAAAAGAATGTTCAGAAGCGGTGATCTTGACATCCTCATTCCTGAGTCGGTCTGAACAAAACGAATGCACCTCGAACTCATTCGAAACTCGGGGTGCATCGTCTAAAGCAGCCCTCCCCCGAAAGCTGCTTAGTTAAGCTACCCCTTCCATCCGCTAATTAGGAATGGCTCCGAAGGGCTAAGGTTGTTACCGTAGTCGCCGGAATTATTTCAAGATCGCCGTTGCCCCTTTAACTTGAACTGGATTCCACTGAGAGAGATCACCTGTTTTCAGCGGACCCCGTTACGAACCTTTGTTCCTTTGGTGTCCCGATCGGAACCACTTTGGTGTTCACGAGCCCCGTCCATAAACTGGAAATTTTCCAGCGATTGGAAAGTGTGGCTCATCCGCGATTTCGGTCAAACGCGGCAGATCGCATCATCTCAACAGCTTAGATGGAACCTGAGACTGGTCGTCAAGGTGCAAGTCTTGCCGTTGGAGCCGAGCGCCCGCAAGGATGTACTAGCCGGCACTCGCTGAGGTCCACCTGATGAAAATCCTGCTTGTGGAAGACAGCAAGCTGTTGAGAATATCGACGGGACGGGCGTTGACGCGTGCGGGCTACGAAATGAGCTTCGCAGGCGACGGCGACGAGGCGTTGCTGATGGCTGGTGAGAAGTTTCCCGACCTCATCCTATTGGACATGATGCTGCCGAAGATGAGCGGACTGGAGGTTCTGAAGGCACTCAAGAAAGAACCTACAACTGCGACGATTCCGGTCGTCGCACTGACCGGGCTCTCGTCTTCAAATGCCGACCGATTGCGGCGCGACGGAGCTTTCGCTTTTCTAGCGAAAACAGAGATTTCTACAGATCAGGGATCGGAGCCACTGTTGGCTTCATTAGAGAAAATCTTCGCCGACCTTCCCCGCGCAGCGCGTACACAGGCGGTATAAGGCGGTGAGTCACGTTGTCTTCGTAAAACAGCCGTGATGCCCAAGGTTCTCATCGCCGATGACTCCCGCCTCTACGTACATCTCATATCCGGCTGGTTACAGGATCGCGGTTTCGAGGTGATCGTGGCATCTGATGCTATTCAGACGTTGGTGATGGTGACCCGATGCCAGCCCGACGCCGTTATTTTGGATATCAGCATGCCTGGAGGGTCGGGCATTGATATTCTCAAAAAATTGAAACTCTCCACCAAGACCAAGCACATTCCCGTATTGGTGGTCACAGGCAACGCCGGCAACGAAATGAGAAACCTCGTAAAGCGTCTGGGGGCTGCGGACCTACTGGAGAAGCCCCCTGATTGCACCCAATTCTGCACCATCTTGTCGTCTCTCGTTGCTCTAACCATCCCACCAAGTGTGATAATCACCGGGCGTTAGCGTGTGATTTGGCTGTTCTTGGCAACTCTGCGCCAGTGCTCTTCGCGAAAAGATTGGGTGTCTCCGACAGGAAATCGCAAATTCAAGAGTTAAACGATAGTCTCGCGGTGTCAGGTGGAACCGAATCGAGTCGCAGGGCGAATACTGTCACAGGAATGAGCTATTGCGATCAATCAGCAGGATCTTGTCCTGCTGGCGGAAAGCCATACCAACGAACGAAGTGCAGAGGTACCGGTCGCGCCTGTCTCTCGCCGAAGAGAACAAGGCTTCGTAGTTCGCCCGATTCACACCGGGACTCGAATCCGTGCATCTGTGCAGGATCATCCACTAGTCAGCAAACAGGAGAGCGTTCGCGGAATTCGTTTCGAATGGTGGACAGAGATAGGCGAAATAGAAATGCCCGCAATCCTTTCGGATAGCGGGCGCTCTTGGCTACTGCGTTAGACCGGCTGAACGTTCTCAGCTTGCCAGCCCTTCGGGCCTTTGGTCACGTCGAACTGCACCCTTTGTCCTTCTTGAAGGCTTTTGAAGCCGCTTGCCTGTATCGCGGAGAAGTGGACAAAGACATCCTCGCCATTTTCGCGGCTCAGAAAACCATAGCCCTTTGCGTCATTGAACCACTTCACTGTTCCTTGTTCTGCCATTTGATTTTTTCCTATTTCTTTTCTTGAATTGTGCTGAGAAGAATCGCTCGGGTGAGAAGGGGTGACGCTGGTTGGCGGTACCGAATTTCAACTGGGTGAATCAAACTTAGCCGAGATCGATTATATACCGGAAGGGAAAACACCTCCAACAGCATGAGTCGCCCTCCGCTTGATCTCCAGTTCGGCCATCGTTCAAACCGGAGTCTTGCCGATGAGATAGCGATCCATCCATTCGAGAATGAGTCTTCTCATCTCTGGTAACTCCGCATGCGCTGCATCGAACAATTCAACATGACAATCCATCTCCCTGCCATGCTTTCGATAGAGCGGGAGCAGGTGATCACGAATCTTCTCGACACCGAGCGATGGAGTCAGAGGATCGTGCCGCCCATTCACGCTCAGGTGGGGTCTCGGTACGATGAGTTCGTTGATGTCTGCGGACTGAAAGTGTTTTAGAAGAGACGGCACGTAGTAGTAAATCCCGTGTTCGTTGAGAGCCCGAGCCTTGATCAGTTCCTCGTAATCCGTGAGACAGCAAACGTCCAGACACAAACGAACTCGCGGATCGAGCGCCGCAAGCCACCAAGCTTTGGTTGCGCCCATTGACATGCCGAAAGCACCCAGACGGTGGGGATTGACTTCTGGGCGGCTAGCCAGATAATCAAGAGCGCGGAGTTCGTCAAACATCATCATTCCAAAGAGCACTTGCCCCTTCCAGAGCATGAGCTTAAACGCATCTTCCTCGCCTGTTTTTCCGACATTTTCCTTTTTGCGTTCTCCGAAACACCAGCTATCTATCGCCAGCGTGACCAAGCCTTTTTCAACACAAACAGGCGCGTAGGCAGATTGAACATCGACGCCCAACAGAAGTTGCTCCTTGCCGAGCCCATACATCCCGCCATGCCAATGGATGTAAAGCAGTCCCGGAGCAGGTGACTCGCGTTTGTCGGGTATCAACAGCAAAGCAGGAACAGGCTCGATACCGTTCAAGTCGAGAACTAATCGTTCGAGGGTGTAGCCGTCGTGTTTCTCAGTTTTTATCAACTTCGGGGGTGACGCACGGTACTGCCACGGAAGATCGCCAAGCAAACTCCAAAGTTCTTTCCGTCTGTGCTCTTGATACGTAGAGAATGATGCAGCTACTCGGAGTGACCCTTATGAGTGGACTTTCAGGGTAGAGGATGAATATTCGTTGACGTATTCGAGGTGACTCTGGACTGCACTCCGTAGGAACCTAGCCGCCAGATTTCACTTATCACAGGACGAACAGCAAATCGGACCACGCAATTGGATGGCTGTTGTCTTGGCAGCGACAACCGCAATTAATCTCGAGGGCAGCCGGTGCCTTGATGTCCCTCTCTTTTGTGGTCCAGTATCGCCACGAGGCACGAGAACTCACGATCGGTCCATCCCAACGAGTCTATATCAGTACTTTCCGCCCTGGCTTGGGTAAATTCCCATTCTAGTTGGTCTAATTGTTGGCAATCCATAAACTACCCCAGCTATAGTTTGGTAGAGTTTCACGCAATGTCTTGCCAAAACGGTTCTGGCGACATTCCGCTTAGCCCGGGAACCGGAACGCACAAATCTACATTAGACCCTACCGTGTTGCGTTCAGCGTCTGGTAGAACCACATCGTTGCAAGCAGTATCAGAAATACCCCAGATCCGACGCTGAACACCCGCGTCGGAATTGTGAGCCGCTTGACCTTGGCCAGTAGTTCCGTCTGTTCCTTGTGCATATGCGAACTCGCGTCATCCAAAAACAACTGGTCATCCCTCTGCATCGTGAGTGTGCTCTTGTAAATCAGAAGGACGATCAATCCAGCTGCGAAGATTCCGAAGATCGCGACCACTATGGTAAATGTCATAGTCTACCTCCTGCAGGTCGCTAGCATGGTCCCACATTTCAGCACGAGAAACTGACCAATATTGGTTATCGCGACGATATTCTTGCCTGTAGCTCCTCAGTGTCCGATTATGTCGATCCATTCATCTGAGGTTATCTACGAAATGAGTGAACGGTGCGTCCTAGTAAAAAGGGCCGGCGAAACCTGGTCGTGAAACTTGGAGAATGATCAGGTTCCGCCGAGCCGAGGTGAAATTCCGTTAGCTCAGCGCAAACTTCCGGTCGTTGCGTTGACGGGGCTGCCGATGGCGTCACCGGAAACGAGTAGCTCGACCCTCCGGTTCTGCTGTCGGCCGGCTGCGTTATCGTTAGACGTTACAGGCAATGTATTGCCGAATCCTCTCGCTGAAACCGAATTCGTAGCCACTCCTTGCTGCACGAGATAGTCACGCACGGATCCGGCGCGATTTTCGGAGAGCGTTTGATTCATGGTGTCGCCGCCTACGTTGTCCGTGTACCCGCCGACTTGGATGTTAAGTCCCGGGTAGGCAAGTAGAATGCCAGCGACCTTCGCCAGTTTCTCGCGCGCTCCCGGCTTCAACGAATACTTCCCTGTATCGAACAGCACGTCGGACATGCTCACGATCAGCCCACGGGCGCTATCACGAGTCTGAAGAATCGAATTCAGCTGCTCGGACAATTTTGCACGCATGGCCGTTTTGTCGGACTCGGCTTGCTGTACGCTCAAGTTTGCCTGCTGTGCTGCAAGACGGGATTGGTCTGCATCCGCCTGTGCTGCAGAAAGAGCCGTCGCTGAGGAAGCTTGACTGGCAGCCATGTCGGACTGGGCTCTTGCTGTAGCCGATTGGGCATCGGCAGCGTCTTTGCGTGCATTCGCGGCATTTGACTCGGCCCGAGCCTTATCCGCTTGCGCATTCGACACATCAGATTCTGCTTTGCTCCGGGCTGCTTCCGCTTTGTCAGTATCAGCTTCGGCCTGCTGTTTCCGGAGCAGAGCTTCATCGGCTTGCCCTTGCAGTCTCGCCTGAGTGTCGGCTGAAGTCTGACGTTCGTTAGCTAGGCGTACTTCGTCCATTTTCTTGACTGCGATCGCCCGGGCATCTTCGGCGGTCTGCACGGCTTCGCGGGAAATCGCGATCAACGGTTTCTTGTCGATGTGCTTTCTGGTGGCATAGCCGTCCGCAGTATCCATCAGCTTCACCGCATGACGATAGCTTTCGGGCGCATACTGTTCGGCCCCCTCGGACTGTGCGATGCGCAGGGCGTTTCTCGCTTCGAAGAATTCCAACGGCAGTTTTAGATTGAGGACTACGGGATCGAACTTGTAGCCGGTGGGAATATAGCCTCCGCGCTCCATCAGTTCGTATTTTGCGTTGACGGCTTCAGTGGTTCCCTTGGTTTCGGCGCGAATCACGTTTTCAAGCACCACCACGTTGCTGGGTTGGCGGACCGCATAGTACGGCTCTGCAGTAACGATCAGAGCAAATGCTTGAAGGTCAGTAGTGACATTCAATTTGCTGCGATGATCGTTGCCGACCAGGACTTCTCCCAGGTTCCCGGCTCGCCCTTCGGGCGAGATTGCCCACAGTACATACGTCAGATATTCGTTGCCGAACGTGGTGGGCTTCTGTAGGTCACCGAATTCCGCCTCGATTTCGATGTAGCCCTTTTTGCTCTCCACTTTGGCTTGGCCGTTCGCGGCCGGCATGAGGTCCGTGCCAGCGAAATCAACCTTGGAAGCTCCGCCGCGATGCTGGTAATTAATGGCCTTCGCACTGCGGCTAATCACGGTTACCCGGAAAGTCGGGGTAGTGGTCATTGGTTCGACAGCTGACGTTGGTTGCGGATTGGATTGAGCGAACGCGCTCAAACTGAGGGTAATTCCCACGGCTAACAACAGTTTCGTTTTCAAGATGACTCCCTTGAGGCAGTTGGCTGCCACGTTCTTGGAACTTCGAAGTCTGGGTGCCTCGCACAACCGGCCGTTTGCAGCTAGCGGATCAGTATCGTCCCAACGTGAACCCGGGACAGCGAGTGAAAGAGACCAAACAGATTGAGTAGCCACAAAACCACCGCAATCACGACAACACCATTCAAGATCGATTTGATGGAGGACTGCATCGGAATGAATCGATTTACCAACCACAGCAGCACTCCCACCCCTACAAGAACTTCCAGAAGTTGAATTAACGGCATAGTCTTTAGTCCCTTTCTGTTTTGCAATCCACATTGCGAACCGCTCCTCATCGGGTTGGAGGGCCCGCGTTTCTCGACTTCGACACACGAAGATCGCCTTGTCTCGGCTGCACAGTTTACCGGCGAAATCACGGTGAAGGATGCTGCTCGACGCGATTAGCTAGACGATCTGATTGGGCCGCGACCGCAGCTTAAGAGTGAGAGCTTTGATTCGGGGTCGCGGCTCTTATCCCCAGTCAGTTGAACAAGAATGACATCTTCGGGGTTCTGCGTCTGAGCAAGATAGCTCACATGCGCAGCGTCAGCGAATGACAGGTCCGCCCAAGATTCCATATTCAGCAGGCGGGAAATTGCGACGGGGCAATATGCCCGTCACAAATCATGTAAGAGCGCTCCGGCTCTGGATTACGGATTGCGACTCTGTGCGGTTACTGATCCAACGTGGCGCCTACCGGTGGGTCTTCTCTTGACAGTATTCAGAACCGCGGAACTTAGCGGCTGATCAACATTGGCCGGTAACATGCTACTGAAATCCTGGTCGTACATTTGTTTTGTAAGCCTCAGCGAAACCTTATGCGTGCACCAATTTTCAGGTCGGTGTGAGGGGCGGAGTCCTGGCAGGAAAATCCACGGCCAAAAAGCAGCCACTCTGATTAAGTCGCATGTCGCTTCTAGCCGCGCAACTCGAAGCTATATGCCCCTGTATGGCTCATAAGGAGGTTCAGGCGCGTCTTTGTCGGAGTAAGGTTTGTATTCAGGAGTGGGAGGCGCCGGTATCTCGGCATAAGGGCGATAGGGAGATTCGGTCTTGGGCGTCAGTTCGGTGCTCTCCGAGTTGGGAACGCCTTTGAGCTGCGAAAGCGCTATTGGCGAAACCTCCTTGGTTGGTTTAGCTGATCTTTTGAACATAATTACTCTGAATGACAATGTTGCGAGACGAGTACAAGCTGTTCCTCAGTAATCTCGAAGTCGTGTGCTCTGACCGGCGACAGATGATGATGCGCGCCGAGACCGCCGATAGCTGGTCACTATTGACCATCTTGTACGCTGCTCACGGCGCATTGTGTAGGCATGACGGTCAAGAAGAAGCAGGCTCTGTCGGTTCGCTGCCCCACTTGTGGCGCCAAACCTGGGGAAAAATGCGAGCTAAGTACGGGTCTCCCACGCACAGAGCCACATCGAGATCGGCGATTGGTCTTGGAGAAGTAAAAGGCGATCAGGCTAAAATAGGCTCCGCAACAGCTGAGCCGAAAACTTCGAGTGTATTGTGAATCCAACTGCCAGCAGCGATGACTTCTTCTGGAGTCGGCGTCGGAATCTGCAATAATCTTTCCCGGCCGAGGTTGGGCGGAAGCATAAAGAACTCCTGATATGGCATCACACTTTGCAGAATGCGAGCCAGCGTTTCCGATTCATATCCATTCTCGAAACTAATACCGGCAGGGTGAGACGCGGATCCCAGCATCCAATACTCGCACGCAACCAGCCAGTGGCCGGAGGAGACCGACGATAAAACTTTCAAGTAGTCGACGGTACCCGTCGTGTTAAATCCATATTCAATATGAATCAGGCCAGCCGGTGAGCCGCGCATCAAGTCTGCCCAGGACACCACGATCGCAGACTCGAGCGTTTGATCAAAACCTTGTTTCTCTTTAGAGTCCATGATTTTCCTTCGCCTCTTAGCCCCTGGCCCACGTCGCATTGTCCTCAGACGTCTGCCGCGATTCCGGGCTGTTTAAATTGCAGCTCTGTTGCATGTGGCGTGAATGGGCGGATACGGTCACGTAGGGTACGCCGAGGAAACTCCGGGCAACGATTCCGGTGACCTCGATACTGTTGAAGTGTTGCTGCTTGACCCTGGCCAAAATCCGTATCAATGCGCTTTGCACCCCTACTCCTCCGATAAATCCGAAGAACATCACTTTCACTTCAGAAGCCATGAAAAAGAAGTTCCAACCCGCAGCCCGAATCTTGCGCTCGAGAGAAGATCCATTTGCCACCTTAACAAGGCTCCAATCGCCAAAGCGAGAATCTGTTTCAAAATCAACAATCTGCGGCATCCCGGGCCATGCTTTCATCAGAACCGAACCCACGTGAACATTTGCAGCCATCGATTTCGTTTCCTTTTGCTTTACCAATTCTGAACCATGGCGTGAACATAAACTGCTCACAAGTGACCACCTCAGCCGAGTCCGGACCGCCGGCTTTCCCCGAAAAGCAAGCCTGACAGCGATTTACCCGACCGAATTCCATCCGCGGACTACACTAGGAGGATGCCTTCCTCGATAGCAGCCAAGAAGAACGGCGGATTCAACCCTGACACTTTCCTCGCGACCATCGGCGAGGGCAGGAAGATTCTCACGGTTCTCAAAAAGCAAGCGATATTCGTACAGGGCGATGAAGCCGACGCCATCTTTTATGTTCAAAAAGGAAGGGTGAGGCTCACAGTCGTATCGAAAATCGGCAAGGAAGCAACGATTGCCATTGTCGGTGAGGGAAACTTCTTCGGCGAGGGTGCGCTGGCAGGTCAGTTATTGCGCATGGGATCGGCGGCAGCGATGACGGATTGCGAGATCTTACGGATAGAGAAGAAGACCATGATGGCTGCGCTCCATCGCGAACCCGCGCTTTCTGAAATGTTCGTAGCCTATTTGCTGGCGCGGAATATCCGTTATGAAGAGGATCTTGTCGACCAGCTGTTTAACTCCAGCGAGAAGCGTCTCGCTCGCATTCTGTTGTTGCTCGCTCACTTTGGAAAAGAAGGCATCCCGGAGACCGTAGTTCCCAAGATGAGCCAGGAAACCCTCGCTGAAATGGTGGGAACGACTCGGTCGCGGGTGAGCTTCTTCATGAATCGCTTCAGAAAGCTGGGTTTCATTCACTACTCGGGTGGCTCGGAAGGCGCCCTTCAGGTACACAGCTCGCTTCTTAACGTGGTTCTGCACGATTGAATAGAGGCTGTCGGCAGGGCGTCGCAGATCGGGCTTACTGTGCCCACACGATAGGCGGCAGGTGAGATGCGGGTGTCGAGTCGGTCGCTTTGTCTTGCGGATGGCCGAACGACAAGCACATCACTCCAACTTGCTGAATGTTTGTTTCCTTCGAAATTTAATTTTCGCGACCGCGGTCGAACCCGGAACAGCTGGTCCTGCACACCGCTCACAGGGATAGGCCTAGAGATGAAGATACTGCCTTCTCATAGGACTCCAGAAAGAAAAGATTTATACCGAGTCTTAGGCTTCCCCGGTCGGGATTCTGGTCTGTATTGCTCGGTTCATCGCGCGGGAGAACTGTCAGTCTGTGGAGACACGGGCTTTCGGTGGCTCTCAAACCGAGCAAAACTGACCATCTCCGCGGTTCACCCTGTTCCATGCTCATATTGTGGCAACTGCCCCGATGACACAAAAACGAATATTGTCGGTGCCGTGTCCGTATGCAGAGCTAAACCAGGAGAGAAATGCTTGATGTCGACGCGACACCCTTCGGACAAACCGCACCTGGACAGAGGTTTGGCTGTTTCCAAGGCCCCCCTCCTGGAGCGATTCGAATCGTGCGGCGCTACACCTCTGACGAATGCCGGGCCGCTCTAGACTCTCGTGCCCACTAAATTGACGATTGTCATCACCAACGCCATCAGCTAGGGGAATCGAGACCCGCTGAAGGCCAAGAGCGGAGAATCAACGGCACCGGGCAATTGCCCCAAAAGCATCAATCTCTTCTATTGATCCATTGTCATGCTTCTGTTCTCTCGACGGGAACAGCGCTGAGCGACTTTCCGCACTCCAGACAAGATCGCTTGGCGCGGGGGGTGATCAGCCCGCAGAACGGGCACATCCTCTGTGATCGAACCTCAGCCGCCCGGGGCTTGAGTCTTTCCAGCAACATGCCAAGGGATTCTCGTGCGAAGGCCAGTCGTCGGCGGAGAGTTGGGCGATACGGTTCCATACGGTGTCACCTTTGCGTCGCTTCTCCGCTGATTGAGCTGGTCCACGACAATTCAACGATGACAGAGGAAGGCTCCATGTTTCTGTGCAGGATCGCTCACATTGCGCCTATTTCAGTTAGGAATCGGCTAGAGTGGATCTCCGCCGTTTAGGAACAGAGCAATTCAGACCAGCGATTGCTCTCCGCCCACGCATTCACGTCTCAGGCAGGCTGTTGGAAGTATGCGGCGAAGCAGGAAACGGGCGAGACGCAATTGAAATGGCTCAGGTGTCGCACCCAGACTTGTTTGTGATGGCTTTATCAATGCCGTAATGACCGGCATAGGCCGCACGCTCTCTGAAGAGTCTGATGCCCATGCTTCCGTCATATTCAGCTAAACGGGGTATCCGCATTTCAGAAATGCTGCGTTCAATCCGCGGGAATCGATCCCCTAGTTGTCGCAGTGTCGGACGATTCGTTCAGCTTCGGCACGGGCGCGATCATAGCTAGGCGCGACACCCCAACCAACGAAGTCGGATGGTCTGCGACGCTGAACGACGTAGTGATACTCGGGAGAGAGTTTCACCTTATCAGCCACGATGTCGAACCAATAGTTTCCGCTGCGGATGGAAATTCCCGAATAGCTCGGGCTAGAGGGCAGAAGGTCCGATACATGGAGGTCATGGGCCTTTATGACAGATTCGAGCACCGGTGGCGAAAAAGCGTTCGTGTCGTATTGACAGAGGCCGATGGCGGGCCTGCCGGGATAATATCCGTTCACCAGGCCTTC
The DNA here is from genome assembly GCA_963820895.1 of uncultured Acidobacteriota bacterium. Taxonomy (GTDB): domain Bacteria; phylum Acidobacteriota; class Terriglobia; order Terriglobales; family Acidobacteriaceae; genus Sulfotelmatobacter. Next base: position 815,804 of record CAWGBW010000002.1, on the reverse strand, counting down.
GTATTCGAGCAATCGATCACTTACATTGCGCCCCTCTAAATCCCAGGAGAGGTTCCCCGCTGTGCGGAAGGCAGTGAATCCGCGTCGCAGGGCTTCATTCAAAGAGCGCATGAGCATGTCCATCATGGCGCCAGGATCGAACCTGCCGTTTTGAACGTAAACTTCGTTTTCGCTGTGGACTTCGAGAACGCCGCGCAGCCCAAGATCGGCGGTATCAAACCCGAGACAGTGGAGATCGGGCAGAAGGCGCGTACCGATCTGGGGTTTCTGCACGCAGAAACAACGTTCTCCACGACGGAGTCCTTCGGCGATGTAAGGAGTCAGGACTGCCATGAGTGCGTTTTCGGAGTGATAGAAGATACAGCTGTGATCGCCATGCCTAAACTGAAAGAGAGGGGAATGACGAGGCATGTCGACTCCTGAATCGAAGCGGGTACAAAGCGCCACAAAAGATGGGTTTCCGCATACGCGCTCAGTCCTGCAAACCTTAACAGAAAACACCCAGTGTCCCCTAGTGGATGTCCTTTGCAATGCCCGTCAAGCGACGGATCATGACGAACGATGTCCTGCCGAGAATCGCTCGCAACTGTAGCACCGGCCCGTTGCAACTGGCGCTGTAATAATGTTTTGACCGTTTTTCTAATTTCTCTCACTTTCGGGGTCCCGTGTTTGTTGATGCATTTCGTGAGTGCTTTCAATTTGTCAGGGGTGACACATGATGATCCGACAGGAAATGCACTATTCGTTTTTCAGTGACTGAACAGTTTGTAAAGGAAAAATCTCTCTCCGATTTCAGATGACTGTTTTGGTCAATTTTGATCAGTCTTTCTCGAGAGGCAGACGCATACTAAATGTAGGAATGCGCTAGCCGGCGACCTAGCGTCCTGCAGATCGCTTCTGATGAGCGATCCTTTCTAATCAGCCCTTACGAGCCATTGTTCGTCTGGAACAATCTCTTCCACGCGAGCGTCTAGGAATCCAGGATATGAATGCCAGCAATAGAAACGACGCCCTCCACCGTGACTCTCGAATTAGTTAGGAAAAACCCTAGGCTTTCCAACCAACTGAATGGCGGTACCGCTCAGCCGAAATCTCGGACTGGATTGCCAAGCCGCATCGCGGTCGTCGGCAACTATCTGCCTCGCCAGTGTGGAATTGCAACGTTCACGACTGACCTGTGCGGCGCAATCTCCGCGGAATACGGCAGTGCCCGATTGCTTGCGCTGCCCGTGAATGACACGGAATTGGGATATGACTACCCGACGCGAGTTCGATGGTCTCTGGCTCAGGACGATCTGAACTCATATCAAGCTGCCGCTGAATTTCTGAATTTCAACAACATCGACATGGTCTGCTTGCAGCACGAATATGGCATCTTTGGCGGGACCGCTGGCAGCCATATTCTGCATCTGTTACGTGGGTTGAAGATGCCCGTGGTGACGACCCTGCACACGGTTCTTCGCGACCCTGATCCGAATCAACTGATGGTCATGGAGCAGGTTGCGGAACTCTCGGACCGGCTCATCGTGATGAGCCAACTGTCTTCGCAATTTTTGCAGGAGATCTTCAAAGTACCTGGCAGCAAGATCGACATGGTTCCACATGGCGTCCCGGACCTGCCATTTCTGGACCCCAATTTCTACAAAGACCGCTTTGGTGTGGAAGGAAAGGCGGTGCTCCTCACGTTCGGGCTGCTATCACCAAACAAGGGCGTTGAGAACGTGATTCGGGCGCTGCCCGACATTTTGTCGAAGCACGCGAACGTTGTCTATATCGTTGCGGGCGCGACGCACCCTCACATCTTGCGCCGCGAAGGCGACCACTATCGTCATTTCTTGGAGAAGCTGGCAAAAGAGGTGGGCGTGGAATCAAACGTCATCTTTCACAACCGTTTTGTCAGTCCAGAAGAGATGGTCGAATTCATCGGAGCGGCAGATATCTACATCACGCCGTACCGCTATGAAGCGCAGGTGGTTTCTGGCACCCTCGCGTATGCGCTCGGAGCGGGCAAGGCGATCATCTCGACCCCGTACTGGCATGCGATTGAACTACTGGACGAAGGCCGCGGGGCACTCGTTCCATTTCAAAATCCCGGCGCCATCGCGCAAAAGGCTATCGACCTATTAGACACTCCGGCGATACGCCACGCCATGCGCAAGCGCGCCTACATGTATGCGCGAGAAATGGTGTGGAAACGAGTCGCGCAAGGATACATGGGAAGTTTTGCCCAGGTTCGCAGCGAACGCATGGAACGCCCGCGAGTACAGTTCCTGTCCCGAGCGACGGAAAAAGCCCTGAACGTGTTGCCTGCAGTGAATCTGCATCAATTCCAACAATTGAGCGACGATACCGGGATTTTCCAGCATGCCATTTTCACGATGCCGAACTACGGCGAAGGATATACCACTGACGACAATGCTCGCGCGCTCATTCTCGGTGTTCTGCTGGAGCGCGAGGTAGGAGCATTGGATACCGGGAATTTAACGCCAGCATCTTCGTTCCGATATCTCGCGTTTCTTGAGCATGCGTTCAATGCAAAGCGAAATCGCTTCCGGAATTTCCTCGGCTATGACCACCGCTGGCTGGAGGCGGCTGGATCTGAAGACTCGCACGGCCGCGCGCTTTGGAGTCTGGGAACCGTCTTGGGAAGATCTAACGACCACGGTCTGAAAGGCGCGGCGGGACGGTTGTTCGAATTCTCTCTTCCCGCGGCGATGGAGTTCACCAGCCCGCGGGCCTGGGCCTATACCGTGCTTGGAATTCAGGAATATCTCACCTCATATTCTGGAGACCGAGACGCGCAAAAGGTGCGCACCGCGTTGACGCGGCGGTTGCTAGAAATGTACGAGTCGATCCGTCGTCCCGATTGGAAGTGGTTCGAAAACGTGCTGGCTTACGGCAACGCGAGACTGCCTGAGTCCCTGCTGCTTGTCGGTTCTGCGTGCGGCGATGATCGAATCATCGCTGCGGGTCTCGAATCACTAGAGTGGCTCATGCAAACGCAGCGCTGCGAAACCAATGGTCACTTTGTCCCGATAGGATCACAAGGATTTTATCGCCAGGGTGGCGAAAAGGCTCGCTTTGACCAGCAACCGATTGAGGCTTCGGGTGCGGTTTCTGCCTGCTTGCAGGCCTATCGGGTAACCGCCGATGACCACTGGCGAAAACAAGCTTGGTCCGCGTTTAACTGGTTTCTTGGCGACAATGATCTGCGACTTCCCCTTTACGATTCCGCCACCGGCGGATGCCGCGATGGCCTACATCCAGACCGTGCGAACGAAAACCAGGGCGCAGAATCGACGCTGTCGTTTCTCAGTGCCCTAATGGAAATGAAACATTTGCAACAGCTCGAAACAAATGGCATCCCATCATGACTATCACTGCGCAGAAACCTATGAGTCTCCTGAGCACTCGCCAAGAGCCATTACTCCACCGTCATCCCGCCAACCCGATTTTGTCGGGCAAAGATTGGCCCTACCCCATCAATAGTGTCTTTAACGCGGGGGCGACCAGACTGCAGGATGGAACCACCTTGTTACTATGCCGCGTGGAAGACCGACGGGGGTTGTCCCATCTCTGTTCGGCCCGCTCACATAACGGCGTGGATGGCTGGCAAATTGACAAAGAACCGACGTTGATGCCTAGTCCGAAGGAATTTCCCGAGGAACTCTGGGGCATCGAGGATCCTCGTCTGACTTTTGTGCCAGAACTGCAGCAGTACGCGGTTACTTACACCTCGTATTCTCGCGGTGGACCGGGTGTGTCGCTGGCACTGACCAAGGATTTCAGGACATTTGAACGCTACGGCGTGATTATGACGCCGGACGACAAAGACTCGGCTCTACTGCCACGAAGAATCAACGGATACTGGGCGCTCATCCATCGGCCGATGACGCCGCTCGGCGCGCACATGTGGATTTCGTACTCGCCTGACCTCCGGCATTGGGGCAGACACCGGCTCATCCTCGAAGCACGCCGGGGCGCGTGGTGGGATGCAAACAAGATTGGCCTGTCGCCCCCGCCGATCGAAACGTCCAGGGGTTGGCTAATGCTCTACCACGGAGTGCGGCACACGCCCTCCGGCTGTTTGTACCGACTAGGTCTTGCACTATTCGATTTGCATGATCCGGAAAAGTGTCTGCTTCGCGGAGACTCCTGGATTTTTGGGCCTGAAGCAGACTATGAGCGCCACGGCGATGTCGATGATGTCGTATTTCCGTGTGGCTACACGTTAGATTCCGACGACGATACGTTGAATATCTACTATGGCGCTGCGGACTGCTCGATCGCGTTGGCGCGCAGCAGCATTCGCTCACTATTGAGCTGGCTCGATGACAATGGATGTTGCACTGAGCGAAAGAGAGAAACGGACAGGTAGTTCCGCGCGTCTGAAACATCGATGACTGGCATCCCGTTCCCATTTCCTGGCGGGATACTGGAGCTCTCGTTGTGACGACTCGAGTCCGTCTTTCCTGGGGAAGAGGATCCGCCTGAAGGAGTCCGCCGAGAGCGGCGATCAGATGGCAATATCTCGGATCGCTGACTCTTCAGAGAGCGTCTTACGCATTTCTCTGCTTTACTGGGGAATGCCTTCGTGTGAGATTGGAATCGCACCAGCTTCTGCCGGCGTAAGGCGAGAACGATCACAATAGCCCAAGCCCTTCAAACATGCCGTGTAATTGCGCTGCCGCTCTGCTTTTGCCAATGTCTCCGCCTCCGAAGATGTTAGTGCGGAGTAGTTGCAAGATTCAAGGCCATCTGTGCACAAAGACAGATTGCGACGGTGCGCAGCCCCGTCTACGCCGCGCGCTTGCTCTGAAGTAAGCTTTGAGCGGTCACAATCACCCCATCCGTTATTGCAGTTGCGCAAATTGTTTTGAACCTCTGCTGCGCTCACGGAGCGCACTTCCGCAACAGTCAACATCGAAGGATCACATGGGGTCTGCCGGGTCTCGCAAGCAGAGTAGTTGCGCCGATGTTTTGCAGCAGCCACTTCTTTCGTCTCGGCTGCTGTCAGATTCAGGCCGTCACAGGAAGCCATGCCATCCTTGCAGTCGGAAACCTTGCGTTCGTGCTCCGCATGGGCGACCCCGCGAGCTTCCAGTGGGGTCAACCGCGAGTGATCGCAAGAAACAAATCCATCTATACAAGATGCCACATTTCTCTTATGATCCGCCACCGCGAGCGCAATGGTTTCCTCAGGACTCAGCTTTAAATGATCGCAGGTCAGCAAACCATCTCTGCAATTTGACACGTTCTTCTGACGCTCGGCAGTGCTCGCGATTGCGCTCGTTCCCACGCCAATAGGCGGAGTCGGTCTTGACGACTGGCCGAGCGAGAATGCGCAGCACAGACTAAGACTAGCGAGTTGGAGCAAGACCAATCTTTTTATCGTTGGAGTAATGTTCATGATTTGCGTCTTTAGGTTCCTTCAACGTTACTGCGAACACCCCGATCACGTTCTAACATCTGACCGATCCCGAGAACCGGTCTCGGCCAGATAGTTGCACTGCATTACTTCTTGTCTTCGTCAACTTGAGCAATTTTCGCTTGTTGGCCTGCGTCTGAAACTGCCTTGATGAACGCATCGGCGCTTCTCGGGGTCGTTGCTTTGCCCGAGAGCACGTTGCGAAACTCCATGTGCCGGCCATAGATTGCGCGCGTCGAGTCGTTATCCTGCTCGACGACTGCGCCTTCCAGTGTTAAGCCTGCGAAAACACCTCTGGAACGCGAATACGTCAAAACTTCCGTATTCATCTTCCAGTCCGTTCCTGCAGAGGCATGACGGCCAACCGGCCCCGCTGCCACGGATCCTTCGCCAGTAAGTTCAAATTTGCTCGAAAGCAGGTGTTGGAAGCCCTGGTCGTTCATGACCAGCATGACCAGATCCACACCTTCAACACCAATCTGCAATCCCCAGCTTCCACCGCCGACGGATACGAACGCCGGAGCGCTCCAGCCCGCTGCCGTGCGGCAAGAGGCAATTCCACGGCCGTGTTTGCCACCAACAATGAAGCCGCCTTTGATCAAGTTCGGCACTACCAGGATGCACTTGGCATTGCTCAGAACCTCTTCGGGAATTCCTTTATCCGGAGTCGCCATCACCGCGTGCAATACTTCGACCGACGAGTCCAGCCGTTTTACGGAGTCTTGGCGCGCGGAGCCCGCCCACGACAATGTCGCAAACATACTTAGGACGCCTAGAGACAGAACTGCCCCAGTCTTTTTCATGGATTGTTCCTTTCAGAAGCCACGGAACTAAGAGGAAGAAACTTCAGATATGCTGACTTAGCTCAGAGAACCTGAAAGAGAGAGAAGGAGTGCTCGTCTCATCAACCATGATGCGCCAGCCTAAGGAGAATAGATGGTCTGAATAGCTCACTCTCATCTCGTGGTTTATGTCCGGGTGAAAAGCATGCGGAGGCCCAGGCCGCCAGCCGCCCACATTTTGCGGAAGAAGGTGTGGACGAGGCCGTCTGGGGGCCCTGCTTTCGTCGCAGCCAGGCTGCGGTCATGGTGTGTCTTTGGTGACGGATGCCCGGTGCTTAAGGTGCATCTCTCTCCAGGTTTCGCGGCGCACGCCGGACAACGGACGGACAACCTGTGTCGTAGCGACAAAGGATTCAAAGCACTCCTCTTCGAGACATCGCAGTCGCCGAATGAGATTTCGGAGATAAGTGCTCCTGCGTCGCATGTTGATTCATTGCCGCTGCGGCTTGAGTGCGCCGGTTACCGTGAACGGTGTCAAATTCTTGCGTGGCTACGTGGTGGTCGCAGAAAATACATGTGAAGACAATGCCGCCCCGTAGTGACTTCGTCGTGTAGTTGTGCACTCCTTAATTGTAGGCCTCGCCTGCACCTGCAGACTTCGGGCATTAGGTGTTGACCGTTAGGGTGAAACAAATCTTCGTCGAAGGGAATACCTGGCTGAAATCATGGCAGAAAGAGCAATTGTGACCAGACATAACGGCGGGAAAAACCGAAGCTACAAACAAGAACAATCTTCGCCGGCGAAGGAGTCGCATGAAACGGTATCTCCACCTCGCAGTCTTTCGTTGTGACCAGTGCCAAGGGCCGGTTGTTGCCGCGTCAGTGGCTGTTCGCGAGAACGTAATATCGAAAGAAACCGACAGGCAGGAAATAGGGGCAATATGCGTGGCGTGCGGATATAAGCAAAGCCAAGCAACCGAACCTGATTCTCCACGGCATTTTCCCCCGACCGAATGGCACGACAATGGCGTAGAACTCTTCAAACAGAAATCCGCATTCGTCGCCACGCTGGATCACAGGCTGCGAGACTGAGCCAGATCAACTTTCAAAACTGGGGTGTTCGATCCCGCTATTTTTGCGTCCCTCCAGTTCTCTTCCCTAGAACGGAATGCCTTACCAATTCGACGCCGCACTGAAGACGGAGTCGCTTCGCCATAGTCTCTATCGTTGCCACAAGTCTGGATGTCTTACCTGCTCACAAGGGAACGGTCGGTACCGTTCTAACAAGATATTTTTCGCTGTTTTGCCGAGCAGAAAGTGGCTCATGCTCCCCAACCCGAAACTTGGCCGGGCAGCCCACGAAGAAAAGCCGTAGGTTGTGTGAATGCCCGATCAAAAAGCACTGAATGGTACGGTATCGTACAATAGTGCTATTATCCTTCTCACCCTAGGTTTCGCTTCTCAGGGAGCGTCAGGCCTCTCGTGAATTCGTTTTGCCTCGATTGCACCCACGGCGTAATGCTTTTCCGTGGTCTTGATCGACTTTCAGATATGCTTTCCCGTGCGAGTCGGTCGAATGGTAGAACAAGTTCCCACAAAATCCCTCCCTGCTGCGGTACGCATGAGTTTGCGAAACAAAGCTGGAAGCGGCAACATTCTCAAGCTTGAGAAGCTAAACAAGAAGAGGACAAGCTTGTCCATATGACGCCAAAGTCCTCACCCATGGCCAGAAATCAGAGGGTCGGCTCGGACGGAACACTTCAGACCACGAAAAATGGTGAAGTGCTCAGGCAAGTTCTTGATTGCGCCCAACGATTGCCCGTTCCCGAACTGAATCATCACGTGATGCCCATATCGAGTCCTTTGCAGTCGGTGAACAGAGAAATACAGAGAACAGCCACGAACGCCCAATTCGGCGGAAATACTTGTCGGTTCGCGGTTGGCTTGATGATTGCGCTCCTGGTTTTGGTTGTATCGGTTCCTGGTCCTAGACTGCTCGCCGCAGAATCCGAAACGCCGTCATCATCGCCAGACAGCGGATCCCTCTCCGCCGATCAGGTGGTGGACAACCTCGTGCGCAAGAATCAAGAGCGAGCCGAGGCCTTGTTGCACTCCGAGGCGACGCGCGTGTACCACCTCGTCTACAGCGGATTCCCCGGAGACCGGCAAGCCGAAATGACCGTAGAAGCCACCTACGATAAGCCTTCTTCCAAAGCATTCCGCGTTGTGTCCCAGAGCGGGTCGAAGGTGATTCTGGATCGCGTCTTCAAGAAGTTGCTGGACAGCGAGAAAGAGGCGGCTCAACCGGCAATGAGCGCACGGACACAATTGAATCGCGATAACTATAACTTTGAACTGTTGGGCTACGAGCCATCACAAACTGGGGGGTTGTATGTGTTGCAGGTCATCCCTAAGGTACGAAGCAAGTACGTATATCACGGCAAAGTTTGGGTGGACGGAACCGACTTCGCCGTCACCCACATTGAAGCGGAGCCGGCCCAGAACCCATCATTCTGGACAAAGAAGAACGAAATTCACCACGAATACGAAAAGATCCAGAACTTTTGGCTTCCCGTCCGGAACGAGTCGATTAGCTACATTCGGCTTGGAGGGAGAGCAACCCTGACAATCGAGTACAAGGACTATCGCGTGACCGACGCCAGCCGTACGGCCGGGTCGCCGACCGCGCTTCCAGCAGGCCAGCTCAACCATTGACCCTTGAGAAAGGGCACTCTCGTAGTCCTAAGAACTACAACGGACCTGGGGCGGATGGAGGATCGAAGAGCGATGGGTTTTCCGTGGTGCCGATCATATAGCCGACCTGCCTATGCCCGCCATGTCTTAAGGTCGAACGCAGAACCGTCAAGTAGTGGAAGGAAGTTCTGCTGATCGGTTCGACGCGCCCGACCGTCGGCCCATCGCAACTTGTTCGAATAATATTTTGACCGTTTTTTTACTTTCTCTCACTTCCCGGTTCCCGGGTTGTTGGTACCCTGAGACTAGGGTAAACAACTTCGTTCGCAGGCGTTACCTCTCGGCACCGTTTCCTGAACGCTGAGTTATATCGGGCATGATCTCTATGCTTCGAATCCGACGTCCGTTTCTGCCGAAAAATGTACAAGGCCGCATGGGACATCGCTGTAACAAAGAGTACCCGCAGGTGAACATCATGAGCCAGCCGACAGTTCAGGAGAAGGAGGCTTGATCGATGCAGGGATTTGAGGGTAGCGAGCCCCAGGACATTAGTATTGCAAATTTGACCGACCAACCTTTGACTCCTCAGCCATCACCGCTTCGCACGGCGCTTGCCGGGCTGATTGGCAATGTTCTCGAGTGGTTCGATTTCGCGGTGTACGGATACTTTGCCAGCGATATTGGACATCAGTTCTTTCCTCAATCAAGCCGTGCCGCTCAACAGCTACTGGCGTTCGCCGTTTTCGCACTTGGGTTTTTCGCGCGGCCGGTCGGCGGCCTGGTTCTCGGCAGGATCGGTGACCGGATCGGCCGTCGAGCACTCCTAACGCTGTCCATCGCGCTAATGGGTGGAGCGACGCTCATCATGGGCTTGCTTCCGACCTATCAGCAGATCGGCGTGGCCGCACCGCTCATGCTGGTTGCGATGCGCTTGATTCAAGGGTTCTCTGTCGGTGGGGAGTTCACGGGTTCAATGGTATTTACAACCGAGTCGTCATCACCGCTGACACGTGGGCTCATCAGCAGCTCCACGGCTGCGGGAACGACGATCGGATTCATCCTCGGTTCAGGATCGGCGTGGTTGATCACCTCGTCTCTGAGCACCACCCAAGTCGCAGATTGGGGCTGGCGGTTGCCGTTTGTGGGCAGTGTTCTTTTCTGTATCGTCGGATGGTTCCTTCGCCGCGGACTGCACGAGACGGCAGAAGGGCAGAAGGCGGTCGCGCTTCGACCTCCCTTGATTTCCTCTCTCATCGCCGATTGGCTGCCGATGGTGCGAACGTTCGGTATTGTCGCCACCACGAACGCCGCCTACTACTTGACGTTCACCTACATGGTCGAACGCCGGAAAAACCTCGCCGGTGGGGGCAGCGCCTTTCTCCTCGCCAATACGTTGAGTCTCGTTGTGGTGCTGATCGCTAAACCGCTCGGTGGCTGGCTCTCGGATCGAGTTGGAAGGCGTAGGCTGATGCTCGTCCTGACGGTCGCCATCATTTGTCTCATCTATCCAGTGTTTCTGTTGATGCTCTCCGGGACACCGCAGCACTTTGTATTGGGACAAATTCTTCTGGCCGTGCCGATTGGGATGGCACTTGGACTCCAGGGAGCGATGGTAGTCGAGATTTTCCCGCTCCGCAGTCGGGTGACGTCGATGAGCCTCGCCTACAGCGTCACGCTCGCACTTGCGGGGGGAACCGCTCCCCTGGTATCCGCTTGGCTTATCGAAGCACTTGGACAGCCCCTCGCGCCGGCCTACTACGTCATATTGCATGGAGCCATCGGCCTCGCCTTGATTTGGCCCATGCAGGAGACAAACAGCCGAGCTCTCGATGAGTGACCCTTGGGGCTGATTGGATTGACTGCCTTATTGTTCTTTCCTCTCTTTCGGATATTCCTCGGCGATACGGTACGGTCAGTCGCCGACTTAAAGCTTACTCAATTGACCTGGAATTCAGGTGAACTGCCGGTAAGGACCGCCGCTATTTCACCGGACGGAAAATACCTGGCATACACCGATCTGAACGGCATTCATGTCAAGATTCTGTCGACGAACGAAACTCGGACAGTGCCCCAACCGGATTCTCTCCGGGGCAGCAGCCGAGTGGATTGGGCAGTAATTGGATGGTTCCCGGACGGCACCCGATTCGTCGCTCAAATCGCTGCTTTTGGGGAAGGATGCATCGACTGCGATCCGTATTCCACTTGGGTGGTTTCTGCACTCGGGGACGCACCGCGAAAAATTCACGAACAGAGCGCAACTGAGTCGGTCTCGCCCGATGGCTCGTTGATTGCCTATACCGCTGCTCTTGGAAAGCCGGGAGGCCGGGAAATTTGGGTAATGGATGAAGCGGGAGGGCACTCCAGGAAAGTCTTCGCAACTGACCAGAACAGCTGGTTCCGATATGTGAATTGGTCACCCGACGGTCAACGACTCGCTTACATTCACATACGCGAAGCGCAAGGACAAAACTCCACATTCGAAACTCGTTCTCTAACAGGCGGCCCCCCCATTCCAATTCTTACAAACATCAACGCAAATGCTCTCCGGGACTTCGTTTGGCTATCGGACGGCAACATCGTTTATGGGTTAGGAGAGTCGAAAGGAAACGGGTGCAACTATTGGAAGTTGCGGGTTGACACCCACACTGGACGAAGCGAAGGTCAACCGCAAAAGATCACACATTGGGGAGGTTTCTGCCTCGATGCGCCTACCGCTACAGCGGATGGAAAACGGTTAGTGTTCACCGAACCAGTCGAGCATGGCGTAATTAATGTTGCAGGCCTCAACAGTGACGGTTCGAGTATCTCCAACTCGAAGCGCCTCGCACTGATCGAGGCCTCGAATCAGTTGTCGGGATGGACTAGTGACGGTAACGCAGTCCTCTTCGCATCTAACCGCGATGGAAATTGGGGCTTCTATAAACAAGCCCTGGATTCCGACATTGCAACCCCCCATTCTTCGTGGTCTGAAGGATGGTTGGCCCCCGGGCTCGGTTACGCCCGACAGCAAATGGTTGCTATACATAAGTGGCATGGAGGAACCCGAACAAAACGGGCTTGTGGGACTCTTTCGAGTGCCGCTTGCCGGCGGCCCAGCAGAGGAAGTTCTCTCGGGGCAGCTTTGGGGAGCACTGCGCAAAATCTCATTCCGATCGCTGCGTATTGAAAGAGTGGAGCCCCGATCACAAACAGGTAGTCTTTTCAGAATTACATCCCATAAAAGGACGAGGGCTCGAACTTCTCCGAATGGACGTTAAGGATGATTCGAACTGGGATCTTGCTCCAGACGGTCGCCAACTTGTGTTGTTCGGCGTGGAGGGACCAATTCGACTCATGAACTTTGGAGATCGGAAAGTTCGCCAGGTGATCCCTCGACATTGGAAGAGTATGGACTATGTCACATGGGCGAATGGCAGCAAGGGACTTTATGGTTCCAGCCCCACGCAACAGGGAGACACTCTTCTTCACCTGAATCTTCTTGGTGACGTCCACGTGTTGTCACAAAATCGCGGAAGCTTTGACACATCCGCCATACCGTCACCTGACGGACAGCACATTGCCATCCAGGACTGGAATTTGAATAGCAACGTATGGATGATGGAAAACTTCTAATCTCGCCACGTTGTGATACCACTGATACCGTTTTCCGCGCGGAATTCCAGCGAATAAGAGAAACTATAGAAACTGTGGCGGAAGATGTGATTCACTTGTAAGTCGCTTAAATACGGCGTATTATCGCGGAAGTGTAGGCATCACAACTAGATAGCAAGAACGGCGGCAAGAGAATCTCTCCTCTCCGCCAGACAGTCTGGACTGCAGAGAATTTCCGCCTCAGTTCTCCCCACAATTCGCGAATTATGCCCATTTTCTCCGATTTCCGATGACGAGTTGGACTACGGAGAATGAACTCTCCTCACATCTCAAGCTCCTGTTTTCTTCTATATTTATCTACGCTCGGGCAGCCTTTCGACATCTGGCAAATCATGTAATCAAGGAATGAATCGCAGCTCGGAGCGAGGGCGCCGAAAGGGTCTTGCTACGTCCTGCCGATGTAGACGGAGTGCCCCCGACACCCAGAGCGCGTCACGAGTTTTGCCGAGACAGGAATCGCCGTCACTGTTTTGAAATCGGGGTAGTTGGCCAATCATTTGCCAGTCAGGTGCGGTTTTTTTGACTCCCACGCAAGGAGTGCAAAATGAGCACCGAGTGGGGGCCACGACAGTGACCTTGGGATCGTCCGGTGCGGGACGCAGTTAGATCTCAGCAGTATTGCCGGACGTTCGGAATGGGAAGACTTAGGTTGCTCAGGCCAGGCACCACTTGTTCGGGCCAGCCGATGCCGGCATAGCGGAATCCAGGCGAACCCAAGAAACTTGTAAACACTCAGTGCAACATGTACTGTCTTGGGCGACTTGTCACACGAGCGGGCCCCCGAAGTCCGAATGAGCAAAGGAATTGCGATGAAAGCATCGATGCCGGCCAGGACTCTTCTGCTGTTCCCTCTCACGCTGTTGGTCTTGTCGTGTAGCTCTTCACCCAAACCTGCCGCTTCGCAGCAGAAGGAGTCGGTGGGGAAGCCCATGAATGTCTCATGGGGAGTCGACCTTACCAAACTGCCAGGCACACGTTTTCGGGCGACGTTCCAGGATAATGTTGTACGCATCGATGCCGAAACGGTGAAGCGCACTGCGCGCGGTGTCAACAAAGACCACGACATCTACTTCTTCGACAACGTGGCGGAACTGCGCGACAAGCTGGTTCCCGGCAAGGTGGTTCTGTTCGAAGGGTTGACGTTCAAGCGCATTCAAGCCGTAGCCATCGATGGATCGCGGCTGATTGTGGGAACGGGTGCGGCCTCCCTCACCGAGCTTCTTAAGGATGCGGACATCGAGTGGCACGCGCCGATCAACTTTCAGGAGCTTCATGTGCAAAAGATGCGGGCCAAGGCCGCGCTGGTGCACCCTCCCAGACCGCGCGTAATGGAACTGGCACAACGCGGGTGGGAACTCGTCGAGCCGCGGGTCTATGCGGATGAAGGGGGAGCCGAGGCGCCGACCGAGAAGGAAGAAGATGGATGGGACACAAAGTTCCTTCCCAAGTTCAGTCCGGATCGGCTGGACTTTCAGGTGGATATCAAGAGAAAGGGCGGACTCTTTGGCGTTGCCGACATTGACGCCGACCTGACCGGCAAGGGCTACATCCAGAACTTCGAAACCTCGCTCTCCATGGCAGTGAACGGCGGGAACATGAGCCGTTTTGATTTTTCCAACAAGAACGTCAATGGGACCGTGGATTTCGACTGGACGGTCGGAGTTCCCGATAAGCCGAAGGAAATGGGAGAGGAACGAATCAAACTGCCCTCTCTAATGACGACTCCTCTCATTGTTGGAGGAATCCCATTCACACTGGAGATCGGCGAGGCGCTCTTATTTCATCCTGCGTTCACTACGAAGCTTCAGATCGCAAAGGGCGCGTTTCACGTTGACTACAACGGCGTGACCGGACTGAGTGTCACCTCGGGCAACGGGTCTGCCGAAGGCCAGAACACGAGCCAGGCCACCGCGGATTCCTCGATTCAGACCTCGACGGCCAATTCGCCGCTGGCAGCATTCGGCCTCGTGGTGGCCGTTGCTCTGCCGCGATTTGAGCTAAAGACCGGTGCCGAGGAATTTGTAGAACTCGTTCCCGATTCTGTCGCCAACTACGCCGCTCAACTGCTGGAGAAGACGACCATCGGGCACTTCGTCAAGAAGGCAGTGAAGAACGTGCTGGAGACCGGGGCAGCGGCCAACTTCCAGGTGATCATCTCCACGACCGCTTCGCACTCCGGAAATCTCAGCCTGGTACCGTGCCAAAGATTCACCATGCATGTGGAAGGTCAGATTAAGGCGGACGCGAAGGTTCTTGGTATCAGTGTGCCTAAGCTGCCCGATGTCCCGTTCGAGAAGCCCTATAAGGTTTTTGAGAAGGATGTAGACCTGCCAGTTCCGAACGCAAAGATCTGTACCGGGTGATGACGGCCAAGTGGCGCAAGCTCAGGATTGGGGATAAGAAAATATGAGCACAGCCTGCAGTCGTTGTGGATCGGCGATTGCCGAGGGACAGCGATTCTGCAATTCCTGCGGCGCGCCACAAAGCCCGCCGGCAATTCCTGCGGCGAAATGCTGTGTGAGCTGCGGCAACCCGATTTCCGCCGGTGTCGCATTCTGCAATAAATGCGGTGCGCCCGTGAGTCCACGGGCTGCCCAGCCGCAAGCTGCGCCACCAGCAGCGGCTCCGGTTGAACCTGCGAACCTTCCCGTGAGCTCGCCGAGCGTAACGCCGACGCCTGCCGAGGCCGCGCCTACTGGGCCTCCGATCGTTCCCCCAGTGAGCACTCCTCCGCCGTTTGCGCCGGTGCCGAGCGTACCCGTTCCGGCGAACGTATCGCCGAATGTCCCGCCGCCAGCGATTCAAACCACAGGGAAGCAAGGGAAAGGCTGTATCACTGCTCTCATCGTGACGCTGGTGGTGATCGTGCTGATCGTCGTTGCCGTAGTCGGTGGTATGGTCTACGTGGCTCACAAAGTTAAGAACAAGGTGGAACAGTTCGCAAAGGAGGAGATACAGCACGCCCAGGATTCGTTGTCGCAGCCTTCGATGTCGACGGCTGTGGACATGAGCGATGTGCCCGGGAGCTTTCCCCAGGGTGGGCGGCCAGCGGAGGCTTGTCCAGCCGTGGGAGCGGCGGCAACGCCGGAGGACGCGAACGCCGCGGCAAAGATCCCCTTGCGCGAAGGGCTGACGTGGGTGAACGCCTGGCGCCGTTTCAACGGCGACGTCGAGATGATCTACAAAGTTGGTGCAGTTGCTCCCAATCACATCGATGTGTCGAATTCAGGGCTAGGATTTTCCGATGATCACGCTGTTAAAGGCAACGAGCTAGCAACCCGTCGGTTGGTATGCCGGACGGACCTCGAGAGCGCCAGCCATTACATCACAGAGAATCGAGCTTCGTATCCGGAGATCTTTCCGGGAACCACAACGTTTTCGATGTCGCGGAACTCTTTGCGACAACTCAAGGACACTGGGAAATTCACGATCACCTATGAGCAGTTTGTGCGTGCCAGTGGGCGCCAGGTACCGGTCCCGCAAACAGCCGAAATGGAACGGGTTGAGCCGGCTGACGTGAACTATCCGGTCATCCTGAACGGTCAGCCCACAAATCTTCCGGTCATTCATGCTCGCGGCCATTTTCAGTTCAGCGGCCCCGAAAAGGTCAAGAATCTGTATAAGGACCCGTCGTTCCTGGATGAAGATGGCGAGGTTTTTGTCCTGGACGACCCAGCCAACCCGATGACGCTGCTGTGGGTGATGGGGAAGGTGTTTCAGGTGCGCGTCGTGAGCATCACGTATCCGGAGGACCAACCCAAACCGCAGATTGAAGATCAGCTTGCCAAGCAGAAGAAGGCCGTGATCTACGGAATCTATTTCGATTTCAATCAGGCAACCATCAAGAAAGAATCAGAGCCGGTTCTCAAAGAAATTGCCGGGGCTATGAAGAACAATCCGGACTGGGTTCTGACAGTGAATGGACACACCGATAATATCGGGGGAGATGCGTATAACCTGGACCTGTCCAAGAGGCGGGCGGAATCGGTGAAGAAAGCGCTGGTGGACCGGTACGGCATCGCGCCAGAGCGGCTTACCACGGGCGGATCCGGAGCGTCGAGCCCCGTGGATACCAATGAGACGCTGGAAGGACGGGCACGCAACCGGAGGGTAGAACTGATTCGGCAATAGTGGCGAGTTACCGCTGATAAACGGCGAGCGTATGTGGGCCGGCTGGTTAGTACTGCTCTACAAATTCTCTTGGATGAAGCGCAGACTGACCTGAAAGTCGAGTCGTACCAGTGGCGAATCACCAACTGCCTTAACGCTGTGGATCTCGCCGGCCTTGATGACCAAGATGTCTCCAGCGCTGCCCTCGAAGGTCTTGCCGCTCACGGTCCATTCCCCTGTCTTCACGGATGAGTTGGATCTCGTCATAAGGATGCTGTTGAGGAACGCGCTCACACAACCGCCCGCGAGCGTTCCGCCTAGACTTAGACTAGGAAAAGAAAGATATGGGACCCAAGGAATTGTGCCCTTTCCCGGGATGTAGAAAGAGCGAAACACACCTTACCGACAGTGGTTAAGGGGAATAGTAAAGCCGATAGGAAATCCTGATACTGAAGCTTGAATTGCGGATTGGAATCGGCAGAAGCGCTAAGTTTCAAAGCCATCAGACATAGATATCGAACTTGGGCTGGCTTGGCGTCTTTCGATAATGGCGGGCGCGAGTTACTGCGCTACTCGGCCTAGCGGACGTCGTCCTATTGCGAGCGAAGTGCGAATCTTGGCTCTTTGCATTCACAATGGCGTGTTTCGCATAGCGCGGGAGCCTCAGAGGCGTCTACATTATTAAGTGCATGTTCGTTGCAGGGGGTTACCATCCGTAACGCCACCCTGCCCGAAGCACCTAGCCTCTTAGCGATTTCTTGTTGGGCAGGTGCGACTGAGTTCGAGTCACACCGGTGGCACGCGGAAGTACGCTCATTTTCTCTGATAGCAGCCAATGTCTATCTTTCGGGAATTGACTCGCGGTGCGCCTTCAAGATCCAGTTCTCCCATCGGAATTCCATCAGTCGTGCCAGCAGCATCGGCTGGAGAATCTGATCGTAGATGGAAGTTGTTGGCTTCAGCGTCGACAAAGTGCGGATCCTGAAAAGCGGGAATGACGATCATTTCCGGTTGACCGAACGTAGTTGTCGAATCCTGTCACGGTAGCAGTAGACGTTCCCCATGTGCTCGCTTTCGATCCGGAGGCACAGTAATAAAGGTTGTGATCGATAGCGACTGGCGGTTGGTTCTTGTCGACCGCGGATTTACTTGTTGCGACAAGACAGCGCGACCCCGCGTAGACGATGTTGTTCGCGAAAATATCATCCGCCATGTTCCACTGCATCTGGAACTCACCGGACCCCGTTCCCGAGGTGTCGTTGTTGTAGAGCGTGTTGTTGATCACGATGCAGTGATCGGTGTGTCCGCGCTCAGGCGCATAGCCTCCGATGGAAACACCCGCGGTGTGGGCGTGATAGATAAGGTTGTTTCGTGCCGTGATGTAGCTAGTGGCGCGGTCCTTATGTTCGCTGGCCAGTTCGATTCCGAAATCCACATCGTGCATGACATTCTGTTCGATCAAGACCCGGGAGCCGCCGTCCACGTAAATACCGTCGGAATTTTCTTCGTTGCGGTATGCGGGATTGCCCCGGGAAGTAATGTTGTAAACCAGATTACCGCTGACCACTCCGTCGCGAGCCTGGTCCACGGCAGGGTCGGGCGCTGTGCGCTCAAAACCGATGACGTCGATTCCGATGTTGTTGTTGTCATGGACGACGTTGTGGGTGATGCGAAAGTTCGTAACATTCCCGTTCACGACTAGCGATTCGCTTGAACCGGTTTTGAGATGATGGATCTCATTCCCGTCAATCACGAGTTCATTGATCGGAGTCTTGGCGTCGGTGCCATACACGGCAATGCCAAAACCGTTGGCGCCATGTCCCGGACCATCACGACCTTCAAAGGTTTGCTGAATATGATGGACATTGTTCTTCAGAAGCTCAATGCGGGAGCCGGACCCCATCACGCTGATGCCCAACGGAGTGAGTCGATGCTCCGCGGTGTGGAAGTTGCGAATTTCAAAACGCTCGATTCGCACGTAGCTTTGATTGTGAATTGTAAGTACACCCTGTCTGCCAGCCGGAGTGAAATGCTCCGCGTCCAAGATTGCAGTTTCGCCGGGAATGCTTCGGAATGTAATGTATCCGTCTGTCGCGTTGCCGGACACGTTGATGCTCACCAGTTCTTCGTACACTCCTCCCCGCACGTTGACGGTGTTGCCGGCACGCGCGGTTTCTGCGGCATGTTGAACGGTGCGCCACGGTGCCGTTTGAGTGCCGGGATTCGAATCATTCCCGGCCGTCGACACGTAGAAAGAGGCGTTGGACTGCCCAAATGCTCCGCAGGTGCACGCACACAGCGCAAGCAGACTTGCAAGTTTCAGATTCACTTTATCGTTCCTCATCGCGGCACTGCTTCCAGCAGCAGATGTTGATCGAACTCAACTGGCAGATGCGCATTGTGCCCGGAGACGATTCCTAGATTTTGCCCGGTGACGTAGTCCGCGACACTGTAGTTGCGATCTTCGAGGCCACGCAGTTCGACTGGTCCCTTCCACCGCTTGGCAAAAAAGGCGTAATACATGGCCTGATCCTTGCGGATGACGTGCGTCTCGGGCACATCGAAGCCGATGTCATAAAGCTGCCCGAGGTACTGTCCCTTTGACAGCATCTTTTCCCGATAGATGCGAAGCCACTTCTCGAATTCCTTCTCCCGCGTCGGAGTCAGATCGGATTTGCCATGCTTTGTGACTAAGGAGGGAAGAACAAACTGCGTTCCCACGACCCCTCCCACTCCCAAAGTGGATGCGAAGTCATTGGCGCCATCACTCAGTTCGACGTGATCCCCGAAGAATGGAACGTTGTCTCCCATTAGGGCCTTCAACGTTTTCGCCTTGGAACGAACTTGAAAAGAGCCTCTTGGATCGGAAGCCACGGACATATTGAAGTGCGGCATGGTGAAAAAAGAGAATGCCGTGCCACAGGGGCAGAACTCCACCAGCGTTCCCGGCTTTGCCGACTGCGCGGTTTCGTAAATTGCTTTGAAGAAATCCGGTAGGGCTTCGACCGATGCCTCTGGCTGCGCGTGGTGGTGAGCCGGGTTGTAGCAGGCGGGAACTCCATTCATGTGCTGGCCATCGAGCTTTAGGCCGTCAAATCCCCAATCTACCAAGATTTTCCGCACTAAAGCCTTGTGGTACTCCACAACCCGACGGTCCGCCGGGCACAAATAGAAGGAATTCCACCAGGAGACTTTTCTCGTCGAGCCATCTTGATTCAGAAGTTCGTAGTCGGGATAATCGCGGAGCAGTTGCGAGTCGGGCACTGCGCTGAGGGGCGACCACCAGAGCTGGGCCTTGAATCCTTCCTGGTGAATGCGGTCCACTAGGGCCTTCATGTCAGCGTCGCCGTGCGGGAATTTCTTGGGATCAAGCGCCCAATCGCCCACATTGTTCTGCCAGCCATCATCGAGCGTCACCCACTTGAATCCCAGTCGCTTCGCGGTCGGAAGCGAGTCATACACCTGCTGCGGTTGAACTTTTCGTCCATATCCCCATGCGCACCAGATTGCGCCGAAAGCGTCATCGGGGGCCGTGGCCATCTGGAAACCTTGTTTCACCATGACGCGCCGGTAGTCCCCAAGCGCGCGGAAGTAATCTCCCTGGTGAACCGCCACGAAGGTACGAAACGTGTGAAAACTTTCACCGGGGCTTAAGGAGATATCTTTGAGGAAGCGTACCGCAATACTGGCATGTGCTGGATCGGGCATGGATACAGGGAGGGAAACAAGCTTTGGTCGCGGCTCAACATGTCCCACCGCCATACCAACGTCACGCCGCCAGACGTCGATAATGGGAGTGCCGCCGCCATAGTCGTCGGCATTCATGCCTTGATAATTTTCCTGCTGAAAATTGACGTGCAGCGGTAAGACCCAGTTGGGGCGTTTCTCGTAGGAGCCGCTCTGGTAAGACCAGAAAGCAGGCGGGCCTACGCTGGGTTGCGCGTTCACCGTGTACCCGTTGTTGGTCCAACTTTTGATCGCAAGCTTGGTTGTTCCGGCGTTCGTGTACTGGACATCGAAGAAGGCCATCGCGGGAAAGTCGTCATATATGGTGACGGAGACCGTCTTTACGAGCGTTCCCGCATTTCCTCCGACGGTGAGCCGCTCACCCTCTCCGAAAACGTCTTTTGTGCGCTCGTGTTTTTGCGAGGTGACAAGGAATTCGGTCCAGGGCTTGTCGACTGTGGTCACGGTTTCAGAGGCAGTGAACGGTCCCATCACCGTCTCCTTCTTGTCGAAACGAGCAACCACCCGGCTGCGCAGGTAGTTATCAAACTCGACGCGAACATTGCCGCCTTGAATCTGAGGATTCCCAGTGCGCATGTCCGCAGCGATTGCGAATGAAGAAGCCGCAAACACAGTGATCCAAAAGATAGCTGCCTTCGTGACTGGTATTCGGAACTGGCTCTTGTCAGATTGCATGATGGCTTCTTTCGTTGAAAACACAGAATGGTCCGGGGCCAAAGCGCCGCAGGATAAACAAACCGTTGTCAAATAAAACGTAAACAATCGTAATACAAGGAAAGATTCTCAAAGTCAATCATTCTGGAACGTCCAGAACGGGTAAATATCAGCTGTAGGCTTTGAAAGTGGCGCGTTTTGTCGCCATCCCTGCCGGGGCGTCATCTCAGAGATGTTTTTCCGTGTTCTGACCACTTTCGTTGGACAAGCGAAATAAAACGATATAAATAGTAAGGTTCCGATAGAAGCGATAAAGTGACGTGAAGTCGTGTGCAGTTGGAATTCGAGGTCATTCTAAAATGTCCCGAACCACGAACGAGGAGATACCCCGAATGCAGCGTAGAGATTTTCTAAAAAGCACCGTTGCCGTAGCCGTAGCTGCAGAGCTTGGAATGGGGAGGGCACAAGCCAAGATCCCCGCTCACAATTGGGGTAAATTCGACTTCGGCCCCGGTCCACAGGTAACCGATAGGCTGAATCAGGGTCCGTTCCCTCAATATCCACCGGATGCGGTCATCCCTACCGATGATGTGGTGATGACCACTACTCCTTCGGAGGATGCCGTGCCGAACTACGGCAAGGGACTCGTCACCTATGTCACGGCTGACAGCGGCACCGAAGAAATTAAGTCAGACAATATTCCGCAGGCGATCGAGGACCTGGTTCGGTTTCCACTAAGCCAGCAGCTCTATATCCGCCCGACGTGGAGAGAGGTGCAGCCACGGCCCGGACGCCTGGAGTTGCCTGACTACGTGAAGCTGGTTCTTGACTTGGCGAAGAAGAACAGCAAGCGGATCGGATTGAGAATTCAGATGTGTGCTCCAGACTATAAGCACGAAGCCGCCTTGCCAGATTTTGTCCTAGAAAAAGTGCCTAAAATTGATCTCGTGGCGCCCGGCGATCCGGAGAGTGTCGCTGCGGGGAAAAGATTTCTAGACAACCCGCATTCCCGGTATCAGCCCAAGTATGACCATCCTTTTTTTCAGCAAGCATTCAAAGAGTTGGTTGGCCAGTTGGCTGCGGAGTTCGATGGCAATCCGCTCATCGAATTCATCGACACTTTTATGTACGGATTCTGGGGAGAAGGGCATACGTGGCCATTTCCCAACAATCCCTTCCCTGACTACCTCACGGCCGAGCGGACCTGGATCAATATGCTCGAAGTGCAACTCGATAATTTTAAGAAGACTCCTCTGCTGACCAACACGCAGCCGGACTTCAGCAGGGTGGGCAATGCAGAGATGTTGGACCGCACCGTCCGCAGCAATAACTGGGTTCGCAGCGACACCATCTTTATTGAGAACGAACAGATTGAAGCGCTCAGCAACCGCCCTGCATGGATCGCCGCATTGCTTGAGCAAGGGCTTCCCGGGAAGCCTCCTGATCCGAACTCCGCATATGAAGGGATATCTTCGGCAGAGAACATGATCGATCATGTGATTGATATAGGGGCGAATTACTGGTCGCTTTGGAACTTTCACCAGATCAGCGCAAAGAATTTGACCAGCTATTACCAGGCTTATCCGGCAGCGTTCGACCGCATCAATCGTCGCATCGGCTATCGAGTGCGGCCATCTTTCATCTGGAGCTATAAGGATAACGGCTACTTAGGGCTCATAATCGGCTTCGCCAATGATGGCATTGCTGGCGTGCCGGGCGTATTGAGGGTGACTGTCGAAAACCAGGACGGACAGGTTCTTAAGAGCGGGTGTCTGGATGCTGGCTATCCGCTGCCGGGCAAGATTCGCCAGGCACAGTTCGTGCTACCGCAAGGGACGGATTGGAAAGGATTGAGATTGAGGGCCGAGATCGAGGTTAAGGGAATGCGTTATCCGGTTCGCTGGGCTTGTCACCAGAAGTTGAACGATGACGGCTCGCTCACATTGCGTCCCAACCTGCGCCAGCAGGTCTAGGCCGCAGCGGATCTGCTCCGAGACACTCCATGTCCATCGGGCGGTTGCCAATGCCATGCTTGAGCGTTAATTGTCGAGATACTCCATGACGATCAACGCTTTGCCTTCCTGCCTGTCAATCTCAGGGAATGATGCAGATGTTCGCGTGATTGAGCGCGGGCGCGGCCTTGTTCCTCTTGAAAGCTGGCAGATGCAGCAACAGAAGCTCATTGCTCATATCGGCGGTCGAATGAAGGGCTCCGGCCAGCATTGCGGAACTTCCAGTGAACGCCGCGGCAACATCCTTGCAGATAGCGATTGCTAAATTCGGGGCAATTGCGACATAGATCACTTTCTTGGAAGAGTGCGTATCTACGGACGTAAGACGCAAGCTTCACCCGAAACGATGCTCATCATAATGCTTGTCCACCGAAGAGCCCTTGATGCCTGGGTGAATTCCCAGGTTCTATTTCAGCCCCCATTTGGTCCTGGAGGTTGCACAGAAGCGGTCGATAAAATGGAACGAATGATCATCGCAGTCCAGATTCTACAAGCTTGCGGGCCTGGCTAGGTCCCTTTATCCCCCGCACCTTGTATTGGTCGTCGGAAAGCCTGTCATAGTTCACGAAAAATTGTTCGAGCTCACCGGCAGAACTCTTTCCCCAGATCGTCAATCGTTTTTACGTCCGACCACCTATGTGCATCCCGCTCGATTGCGACGATTCTGTCGTTGCGGACCTTTTTCTTCTTGTCCCTTTGCTCACCTTGAATTACCCCAATGGGTCGGCAGGATAGAATGCATCCCGGAAAAGCAGGTTCGTCCATCGGAACCAACACGTCGACGGGGTCTCCGTCGTCCGCTTTCGTTGACGGAACGAAGCCGAAGTAATAGGGGAAACGACATTCCCGCCGGCAAGACTTTTTTCAATTCAAGAATGCGCTGGTCAACATCGAGAGCAAACTTGTTGTTGCCGTCGTTACTGAGTGAAAGAGAACCCTAGTCTTTGGTGTCGATCCGTACGCTGTGGTCCGCGGCAGGAGGTGTTCGCTATATCGTGCAAGTCGCCAACGGTGGACGGTAACTTCCATATTCGATGTCTTGCGATGTCCTAATGCGCACAATGCACTGAACGTTTTCCATTCTTCATCCTGTACTTTCCGGGATGTCTTTCCGACATCTTGCTCGTAAAGTCGAGCGATACTATCTTGAATTCACCTCCTAGATTCTTGGTCAATTAGTCAGTGGGACCCCAGGTCCTCGTAAGTGCCACCAGGTTGTTTCCTTCTCGCCACTTTGGAACAGCCAAAGCTTAGGCTGACTCGAATATTGGGCCGACCCTCCCTTTAAGGCGAATCCGTCTCTACGCAAAAAGTGTGTCCACATCTGTGAAGAGGAGTGTGTCATGAAGTCCCGTACTCTGCTGCAAGCGCTGTCTATCAGCTTTCTCTTGGTCGCGTCTGGGGTGATCTTCGCCCAAAATCCTAACTGCACAATCATCGTGCCCAATGCCCCGCTGACGGCCGTTGGGCTTGCGACGTCTTATCAGCTGACTGCAACGACACCTGCCGAAGGCGAGTGTCATGAAACAAATACTGCGTCATCGGCTTTTGTTCAGGCTGCTATTCTCGATCCCGCCACGGGTCAGATTTCGATTTACAACCCGTTGGTGGTTGACAAGGGCTCTGCACCGGCACCCGGTGCCGCACCGATTCCACCCTCTCTTCCAGACAACGCCGTGGTTGCTCTTTGGTTCGGATTTAACGGCGACAACCTGGTGCAACAGGGAGCATCCGCAGGCGTTTTGGAGTCCAGCAGCTGTGTGAATGGCCTGCCAAACAATGTCTTCGGACAATTTTCGTACTGTAACGCGCCGGCCTTTTTCAGAGCTGCTCACAAAGCAATCCGCAGGGGTCAACTATATGTTCCACGTTTGGGAAGTGCCACCGACGGTCGCCGTTGTCCGTCGGTCCGTGACTTCTTTGTGGTCGACCAGGATCAAAGCGACAACCTACCCGTCACCTATCTAATCAGCCAGGATGGATTGCTCGCGCAGAACACGGCGGCAAATGTGCGCGTCTTGCCCGGTGCAACCAAACTGGGGAATCCCAGTGATAACGGCCTGGTCGACAGGTTTCTCGATCCTGACCTCGGCTGCACCCCGTGGAAGGTGGCTGATCTGGCTGACCCGGGCCAGCAGGTTCCAGCTCTTGCACTGAACGAGTTGCAAGCGCGCGCCCATCAAAGATTTCCTGTTGCCCGCATTCCCGCTGGAGATCCCATGGTGTTGGATGCCGACGGGTCCGTTGACTTCGCTAAGCTAAATGCTTACCGGCGGGGCGTGGACCAAGCCGAAGTACAGTACCGTTGGCAAGCTGATACTGCGCGCTACTGCCGGCACATGCTCAGAATCGCCCCTGCCCGGCTCTTACTGGATCAAGATCGCCTTATCTCCAGTCCATCGCCAGTCGCGGACGACGCAAACTCCATGTTCACCTTCATGGCGCAACGTTTCTCATCCAGCTACGACATCCTGGGGTGTGCCAAGCTGACGAATCTTCCTGACCCGGTGTCCTTCACACTGGACGCCGATGGTGTCGCAATCAGCGCCACGATCAACACGAAACAGTATGAGAAATGTCGCCACAAACTGGCGCCTTACGAGGCTCAGGACAATGCCTCTGACGACGCCGACGAAAACGAGGCCCCCACAAACTAGGGTGTCCGCGCCGTACCTTGTGTCTGCATGCTCGGGGAGCAGAGCCGCTCCCTGAGCATGCGATTCCGAAGTTCCTCAATCAACGATGGAGAGGTGGCGAGTGTCAGCTGTGAGTGATCGTGCCGAACCGCCAACTACGGTTTCGGTCACTCGCCTTGCGCAAGCCGGTCGCGCTCTTTCGACATCAGCAATTCTCGGGTGTATTGTGTCGACTTTCTTGTGGATTTCAAATCCGGCCGCAGCACAGATTTCTCCGGGGCCACTCTCACGCGCACACCAGTCGATCAATGGTGTGACCGACTGTGTTAGTTGCCACGAAGTCTCCGCCGGTAAACCAATATTCAAGTGCTTGGCTTGTCACAATGAGATCGCTTCGCGCATCGGAGCGAGAAGAGGACTGCACGCCACATACGACATCAAGCCGGGTTCGAGTCGAGAGTGTTTGAACTGCCACTCCGAACACAACGGCGAGGATTTCATCCTGGCGAAATGGGATCTCAAGGTCTTCGATCATGGAAAGACGGGATACAAACTCGAGGGTGCTCACGCAGGCCTCAACTGCAATCGATGCCACGCGCCAGAGCGTATTCCCGGAAGCCAACGAGCAACGATCAAGATCAAGGATCTCAGCAGGACATTTTTGGGTGTTTCTCCGGGATGTACCAACTGTCATCGAGATCAGCATGAGGGGCGATTGGGGGCCAATTGCCTGCAGTGTCACGACTATGCCGAGTGGAAATCGATCAACATCACTAGATTCGATCATTCGCTGACGCGCTATCCACTAACTGGTTTGCACACAAAAGTTAGCTGTCAACAGTGCCACACAGCCGGAAAAGACAAACAGCCGCGTTACGCGGGAATCGCGTTTCGAGGCTGCAGCGATTGCCATGCCGATCCCCACCGCGGAGGATTTCCGCAGACGTGCCAGTCGTGTCACTCCACAGCTGGCTGGAACAAGATCTTGACGCCCGGGTTGAATCGCGTATTCGAGCATTCCAAAACAAAGTTTCCTTTGCTTGGCAAGCACGTAGAGGTCGATTGTGCGAAGTGTCATGCGCGCGGAGATTTCACAAAACCGCTGGCCTTCCAGAAGTGCTCCGACTGTCACCGGCCAGACCCCCATGGGGGCCAGTTCGCTGGCCGAACCCAAGGGGGCGAATGCTCTGCATGCCACTCCTTGCAGGGGTTCAAACCGTCGACATTTGGACTGAAGGAGCACGCGACAACCCGCTATCCACTCCAGGGCGGACATTCAACGGTTCACTGCGCGCAGTGCCACGTTCCGAAAGGAGACCTCACGGTCTACAGGATCCGGTTTCAATTCTGCACGGACTGCCATGCCGATGAACATGCGGGGCAGTTTTCCAAAGCGCCGCACTTAAACCGTTGTGAAGATTGCCACAGCGTGCAGAGGTTTCGGCCATCGAGTTTTAGTTTGTTCAGACACAGCGAATCTGCCTTCGATTTAAGCGGTAGTCATTTGGCGGTCCCGTGCGGCGATTGTCATAAAGCGTCAGCAAATTTCAAACCGAAACCGACCATGCAGTATCACTGGACAGGAGTTGGCTGCACGACGTGCCATACAGATCCCCATCAAGGGCGATTCAACATGCTCTTGCGGGCGACAGGACCGAAGCGAAGGCCACAGGGGTGTGAAGGTTGCCACTCCGCCGAGACATGGAAAGATCTTTCTCGCTTCGACCATTCTCAGACTGCATTTCCCCTGCTCGGTGCCCACAAGACGACGTGCGCGACAGTGCCATAAAGCACTAAATCCTAGAGCTGGCCTTAGCGTCGCAGATTTCAAAGCGAAATCTCCAAGGTGCGAAGCGTGCCACTTGGATCCTCATTCGTCGCAATTCGCCAAGATCGGCGTCACACAATGCGCCACCTGTCATGACAACGCGAAATGGAAACCATCTTCGTTCGACCATGAAACGCAGACGTCGTTTGCCTTGAAGGGTGCCCATCGCAACGTGCCCTGTGAAGGCTGCCACAAATCCATCCGAATCGTCGCGGGGAGATCCGTACTTTTTTACAAGCCCACGCCAAAGCAGTGTGTCGCGTGCCATGCGACTGACGAACTGAAACGGAGTGGTGCGATGAACTGATTTTGATCAGGCAAGACTCGTAGACCCGAAGTTGAAGGGTAGAGGAGAGAAACTTTGATCGGCAACCTATTCATCCCTGCGCTGCTGTTGTTCCAGATGGTCTCTGGTTCCCAGTCTGGGCAGCAGGCGATGCCCGCCCCACCCGACACAGGTCTACATGGACCGATGCAGGTTGCATGTGAGAAATGTCACACATCCACTGCCTGGAAGCCGATACGTAGCAGGCCCGAGTTTGATCACAGCAAGACTAGGTATCCATTGCGAGGGTTGCACGCGAGTGTTCCTTGCCAGGAGTGCCATCTTAATCCCGTGTTCTCTGACGTCGGCCGCAATTGCCAGGACTGCCATGCCGATCTGCATCGCAGGAAGAACGGAGCTCAGTGCGACGCGTGCCATCGCGTGAGTGGATGGCAAGTGTCCCTGCAGAACATCAACGCGCATCAGGATCGTTTCCCGCTAATCGGCGCGCATTCTGTGACGGATTGCTACTCATGTCACAAGGCAGGGGCAATCGGTCAATTCAATCGCCAGGGACTTTCAACCGAGTGCGTGAGCTGCCACATGAAGGCTTTTCAGAAAGCTACCGCACCCAACCACCGGGCGTTGGGATATTCGACGGCATGCCTCCAGTGCCACATCAGCATGGATAGTTGGATGACCGCTACCACACCTCGATCAAGAACGAGAAAGTAAAGAAGTCAAGCAGAAATATCACGGACGAAACCAATGTAGACCAAAGCGCCACACTCGTAGATCAAAGGAGTGACAGCAGGTGAGGGTAATCGTAGAGTTTTGCCTCTTAATGATACTAGCGACGGTATGCGTCTCACAAAGCGCAACTGCCGGTGCTGCAGAAATTCGAAAAGTGAGGATCACTCGAGCTGGCGAAAGCATAAGGCTCGAGTTCGTGCTCAGCAGGCGCATCGAGCCGAAACTCACGATCGCGACCGAACCGGACCGTCTCGTCCTCGACCTGCTTGGAACCAAGGCTAGCTCGCGTCAGCGGCGTATCGCAGTCAACCGGAACGGCGTAAAGCGAATTCGCGTCGGTCTGAACAGCAGCGATCCAATGGTTACCCGTGCGGTTATTGATCTCGACGCAGCCCGCGCGTATGAACTTGCGACTTCTGGCAGCAGCATCGTCCTCACCGTACTGCCTCCGATCGAAACAGCCGAATCCGGCCAATCTGGACGCGCGCCCATTCCGGCCGCAAGCAATTCCCTGTTGGCAAAGTTGCGGGCTCGGAAGCACATCCCGCACGAATCAACGACAGCAAAGCTTGGGACGTTGGCTGGGAAAGCTCAACCTCCGGATCCGAATCTACATGTGCTCTTCAAAGTGAAGTACGTCGCAGAGGGAGTCGCCTATCTGACCGGGGGAAGAAACTCTGGTTTGACGAAGGGCATGAAGCTTGTGGTGCGCGACGGAGTACCGTCTGCAGATTCTTCAATGCCGCGAGGCCCAGTCGTTGCCGAACTTCAGGTCATTTCAGTTGCGGGAACATCAGCGGTGACGGAGATTCACAGTCCCAAGCGAGACGTTGCGCCTGGCGATTGGGCTGAACTTTCGGAAGCGGATTATCGGAGGCTCGGAGAACAGTCCGTAGCCAACAACCCAGTCAGCAATCCGGCGCCGGCGCCCCTCGAGACCTTCAAACCGAAGAAGGTTGAAGCAGCGGCACCAGACGTAAGCCGGATTCGCGCCCGGATCGGTCTCGACTATAGCGGAATCAGCAGCAGCGGTTCGACGGTGGGGCGAAGCAGTTCGATGGGAATGTCTTTTAGCGCCGATGTGACACGGATTGCCGGGACTTCATGGAACCTTCAAGGCAACTGGCGAGGACGGCTGACTTCGAACACGCAGCCGGATGAAGGAACGCTGCAAGACTACCTGGACCGCACTTACACCATCCAGTTGTTCTACGACAATCCGAATTCGAAATGGGTCGCCGGCTTTGGCCGTCTCTATCTGCCTTGGGCGGTGAGCCTTGACACCATCGATGGCGGCTACGTAGGGCGGAAGGTCGCCACCGGTATAACGATGGGAGTTTTTCTTGGTTCGACTCCGGATCCATCATCGTGGCACTACCGCCCGGACCAGCAGATTGCCGGCTCGTTCGTAAATTTCGAACACGGGAACTACGACGCCTTTCACTCCACGAGCACCGCCGGCTTGGCGGCCGACATGTTGAAGTGGCAGCTAGATCGCCCTTATTTCTTTCTGGAAAATGAGTTGTCTTACGCTCGACTCGTTTCCGTTTATCACTCTCTGATCGTCGATTCTCCACAAGGCGTCAGCACGAACGGCATCGCGCTCGGCGCAGGAGTTGGACGCAGCTATCTCAGCTTGCGGGTGAAGCCAAAACAATGGATTTCGTTCGATCTCTCTCATAACTATTTTCGCGATGCTCCCACAGCGGCGACTGCGCTCATCGGTACTGGACTCGTCGACAAGCTTCTCTATCAAGGCGTGAACGCAGGCGTCCGCGTTGAACCGGTGCGCAAGCTTGCTGTTTATGCGGGCTTGGGCCGGAGCGACAAGACCGGTGATATGACTCGCAGCCTCAATCAGATGTATGGCGTTACTTGGAATGAGATCTGGCGCAGCGGCATTCGTGCCGACGTCCACTATTCGAAGTTCGACAGTTCCTTTGCTAGGGGCGAATATCGTGTTCTCTCCCTCTCGCGGCGCCTGGGCAACCGCACGATCTGGGACACACAGGTTGGGAGCCAGAATCTGAATTCAGCTCTCACCACTAACCAGCACGGCCTTTTTCTCGACTCTTCACTTGACACCAATTTCGGAAGCCATACGTTTCTACAAAGTGGTTACACCGTCGAACGTGGCGCCCAACTGAACTACACGCAGTGGCGCCTCAGCTTGGGATATCGAGTTGACGCGAAAGGAACAAACAAATGACCGCACATTCAACCTTCGTTCTCGCGTCTACAGTTAGCCCTAACAAGAATAGGTGCCATCGGCGCCTGTTGATGACGATATTGATCGTCGCGGTCGCTGCGATCGTGTCACTGGCAATTTACGGCCACGACTATTACCGGCTCGGCCAAGGCGAACGCCCGTTCTCCCCCAAACATCACCTGTTGAAGCCGGGCGGGACACTGGGGGTCAATCTGGGATTGGTCGGCGTTTTGATTCTGTGTGCCATTTTCTTATATCCATTTCGAAAACGGTGGGGATGGCTTCAAAAACAGGGAAGTTCGAAACACTGGCTCGATCATCATGTTGTTCTAGGACTGGCCGCTCCCATCTGCATCGCCTTTCACGCGTCGTTCAAATTCCGCGGACTAGCGGGCATCGCATTCTGGGTGATGGTGGCCGTCTCGCTGAGTGGCCTGGTCGGGCGCTATCTCTACGCTCAAATTCCTCGACAGATGACAGCCGCTGAGTCCTCGCTGCGCATGTTTCAAGAAGACCTGCAGCATCAAAAGGTCGTCCCTGAAAAAGACCTTCGCCGATTGCTCCCGCGGTTGCCCGCCCCCGACCGCGTGACTCACTGGTCCGCGTTCAGAGCGTTGGGCTACATGGTCGTCTCTGACTTGACTCGCCCAATCCGCGTCGCACACCTTCGCCTGCGAGTCCTGGGAATCAATCGCGGTATACGTTCAATGACCGGAATACTTTCACCAAGAAACTTTTTGCTGGAAGAAGTAGTACTCCTGGCCCGCAAGCAGGCGGTGCTTTCCCGGCGCATGTTGTTTCTCTCTCATGCCGAAAAAGTGTTCAAACTGTGGCACGTTGTGCACAAGCCTTTTAGCTACGCTTTCGCGGTTTTGGCGATCACTCACATCGTGATCGCGATGTTGCTGGGATTTCTGTGAGCCCGAGTCGATGTTATGAACTTTTTTGCTACGGTCACTATTGCAATTGCGATTGCCACCTTCTTCGTTCGCCGCTATCTGAAGAACATGCGGAAGGATGAAGAGCGAGCGATACGCCTTGTTGAGAAGTCAACCTTGACTTCCGAGGGTCCCAAGGGACTGCACCCACGCATCGACGCCGCTCTCTGTTTCGGCTGTGCGACTTGCACGACGGTCTGCCCTGAAGGTGACGTGCTCGCGATGCTCGGCGGCAAGGCAGTCATTGCCCGTGGACATAAATGTATTGGGCATGGACGTTGTGCGGAAGCGTGCCCTGTCGGTGCGATCACAATGGTAATGGCCGCACCAAGCGCAGGCAGCGGTATCCCGCATCTCACGCCTGAATATGAAACTAGTCTCAAGAATCTATTTATCGTTGGGGAACTGGGCGGCTTGGCACTGATCAAAAATGCGGTTAACGAAGGGCGAGCATGCATCGACGTCATCGCCCAAAGGCTTCAAACCATGCCGACGTCGAGATCCTCAACGGACATCTACGACGTTGTCATTGTCGGGGCTGGCCCCGCGGGCATCAGTGCTTCGCTGCGCGCGATCGAAAACAAGCTCAATTACATTACGATCGAGCGAGATGAAGTTGGTGGGACGGTCGCGAAATTTCCACGTCACAAGGTCGTGACGACGACGCCACTGGAGTTTCCCACCTACGGAAAGCTTAGTAAGACCGAAATCTCGAAAGAACATCTCCTAGCCTTTTGGGACATGGTGCTGAACCGAGTCGAGTTCAATGTGTGTGCCGACTCGATGGTAGAGGACATCGAAAAGTCTGCAGATGGAACCTTCACCGTCAGGACTGCAACTCAACGATATCGCTCACTCACCGTTGTGCTGGCCATCGGTCGGGCCGGCAATCCAAAGAAGCTCGGCATTCAAGGAGAACATCTCTCCAAGGTGATGTATCGTCTGATTGAAGCCGATCACTATCACGACCATCGAATCCTCGTTGTTGGTGGTGGCGACAGTGCGGTCGAGGCGGCCGTGGGCCTTGCGCATCAGCCGGGTAACAGGGTCACGATGTCTTATCGACGGAGTGAATTCACGCGTATCAAAGAACGAAACGCGAAGCGCATCCAGGAATGCATGCGCTCTGGCATGATCAACGTAGTCTTCAATTCAATGCCGGTGGAATTTACCCAAGATAGCGCCGCGCTGAATTCCGGCGGGAAATTGCAGATCCTTCCCAACGATTTCGTTTGGATCTTTGCCGGAGGAACGCCTCCTTACGACTTTCTCAAGAAGATTGGAGTTGGGTTCGGCGCTGTTGCGAAATAGATCCAGGCTACGAGACCCGACTAAGGGCGTGGGTTTAAGAACCAATTTCGACTCTTTCCTAGGCCTTGGTTGGTTCTCGCCACTCAAGCATAACGAGCAGGAAAAGCCGACATTATAGGTAGACTGTCAAACTAGTCAGTTTCTCGCTGACTGCCCCGACTCGGCTCGGGCCAAAGTTGTTGCGCTAGGATCTGGAAATCGGCCTCTGAATCGAAGAGGGTCCAGAATTGGATCCACATTCATATAGCACATCCAAACCGCCCGCTCATCATATGCGCCCTTCAACCATTTGAGAGCCTCCCGTTTGTCGCCCAGAGCAGCGTAGATCTCAGCCACGCCGTATGACGAGACGTATTTCCCCTCCCCCATCCGGCGCAGGCTATCAACAACGCCCAAGGCATCGGTTGTCTTTCCTGCCGCGGCAAACGCGACTCCGACTTGGGAAAGGTACAGCGGACTTTCTCCAGAAAGCTGGGCGGCCTTCTGAAATTCGGGGATTGCTCGCTGGTCCATGCCCTTCTGTAGATACGCCTGACCTAATAAGAGATGAGCAGGAGCAAAGTTAGGGTCGAACTCCACGACCTTCTGCCCTTGGTCGATGGCATCGTCGTATCGCCGGGCAAAGTAGTACCGAGTACCGTAAACCCAACCAGGTAT
Source organism: uncultured Acidobacteriota bacterium (assembly GCA_963820895.1). Classification (GTDB taxonomy): domain Bacteria; phylum Acidobacteriota; class Terriglobia; order Terriglobales; family Acidobacteriaceae; genus Sulfotelmatobacter. Next base: position 782,129 of record CAWGBW010000002.1, on the reverse strand, counting down.
TGATTATGGACGACAGCGGATCGAGTTCAAATGCGCGCTTTGCTTCATTGATCGCTTCTTCGTGTCGACCGATGGAGGACAAATAGTCTCCGTACCAATGGTGCGCATTTGCATAAGCGGGGCTCAGTTCGAGAGCGCGTTTGAACTCACTCTCGGCGCCGGCCCACTCGCCCTGATGATAAAGCGCAAGACCCAGTGAGGCATGGCCTTCGCCGGATTCCGGCTCAAGTTCAATTGCCTTGAGCGCTGCAGCTTTAGCCTTGGGTAGCGCTTCGGCTGGAGATAGAAAGCCATGCCAAGCCAGTCCGCTGTTGCAGTCCGCCAGCCCTGAATAGGCAAGTCCATAGTTGGGATCCTTCGCGATTGCTTGCTGGAAGTATTCAGACCCCTTTTTCATCCCGTCGGCAGTTCGCTTGTTCCAGTAGAACCGCCCCTTTAAATAAGCCTCATACGCCGCAACGTTGACCTGCCGAGGATTTGTCAACTGCTTGCGTTCCTTCGGCGTCACCGTGGCGCTGATGTTACGCGCGACCTCTCTAGCGACCTCCCCTTGCAATGCCAAAACATCCCGCACGTCGCGATCATATTCTTCAGCCCACAGGTGTTGATTCGTGCGAGCATCGATCAACTGTGCGGTGATTCTTACCCTGTCTCCGGATCGAACCACGGAGCCTTCCAACACCATTTCAACTTGTAGCCTTTGAGCTATTTCCGGAATTGAGACATTAGTATTTCTAAATTGCATCGTCGATGTATGCGAGATCACGCGTAGTGATCTTATCTTGGCGAGATGTGTGATGAGTTCATCCGTCATGCAATCAGCAAAAAAGTCTTGATTGGGATCGCCCGACAGGTTCCAAAGGGGAAGCACGGCCACCGAATGAACGTTGCTCCTGGAGTTGTACCTTTGCCAAACCGCGATCGACGCGAAGGCAATTGCCAGCAACAAAGCAAGCCCAACGAACAGCCAGTATCGCCGAAAGACCGAACTCGAGCTACTTTGCGGTAACGATATGTTGTCGGCGACTCTTCCGGCGCCGACTTCGTCCGTGGGAGTATTTGTCGAGGCGATGAACCGATAACCCCGGCGGGGGATGGTTTCTATGAAATGTGGACTGTCAGAAGAGTCTCCCAGGGCCACCCTGAGTTTGCCGATGGCTACGTTTACTGCGTGGTCGAAATCGCCGGAGGTCTCGTCCGGCCAAATACGACTGCGTAACTCTCCACGAGTTATAACCTCACCAGGATGTTCGAGCAGTGCGGTTAGAACCTTCAACGGGAGCTCCTGCACTTTGATTCTCACGCCTGTCTTGCGCAGTTCTCCCGAGCGAAGATCGATCTCGTAGACCCCGAAACGGACCAATGCGTTTTCGCGGGCGACCTTATCCATAAAACCCTGCAGTTGGCCCGAGTTTATCCCCTTTTACCAATTGGCGCCAGAAGATCACGGGGTGGAACACCCCTGAATGCGACGCCTTACGAAGCGATGAATTGTATACCCCGAGAAGACTGCCGGTGAATTGCGCAGTAGCCGCCACTATTGAAGACTCCCTGCCAATTTGTAATCCGCGACATTCACGTCCGACGAATCCCCGTGACCCGAGGCCTCTCACAGGATCGCCGGCCCAGCATTGCACGCACGCGTGCTCAAGGAGTTCCTATGTTGCCTCCGACTTTCGTCAATATCCAGCACAAGCAGCCGCATGTGCTCCTCTTTCTAATTGGTGCGGTTCTTGCCGCATTCCCTCTGTCGGTGAAAGCGATTTCACAGCCGGATCCTGTTCTGGCATGGAACGCAATCATGAACGAAACCGTTATAGCCGACGGTACGAGCCCACTGGTGACATCACGCGTGGTCGCGTTGGTTTCGGCCTCTGTCTTCGATGCCGTAAACGGGATAAAGCCGCGGTACACTCCACTCCATGTCAGGCCAAACGGACCTCGGTTTGCCTCGCAACGGGCGGCCGCTATTCAAGCGGCATATGCCATGCTGGTCAACCTTTATCCGGCACAGAGCGGATCACTGACAGCACAACGCGACTCCTCAATCGCAGCACTTGCCTCGACGGAGAACGCTAGATCGATCCAAGCGGGAATCGCATGGGGACAACACGTTACAGATGCCATTTGGGCTTGGCGGCTAAACGACGGGCTCGCACCACCGCCCCCACCGTTCCTTGGCGTCCTCGGTATTGTTGGAACGCCGGGAGCCGTCGGTTTCTGGCGGCCTACCCCGTTGGCGAATTTGTCCGGTGCCGGCCCTCAGTTCGCCACGATGATGCCGTGGGTCCTACGGCGTCCATCCCAATTCCGCCTGCCAGCTCCCCTGGATCTGACCAGCGTCGAGTACGCCGCAGACTACAACGAAATTAAGGTGATGGGCATTTTCACCGGATCTACGAGAACAGCCGACCAATCGGAACTGGTTCTTTTCTGGGCTGGGAACACACCGCTTTATTGGAATCGGATCGCCTCGCAGATTGCAACGAGTCACTCACTGACAATATCGGAGAACGCTCACCTATTCGGACTTTTGAATGTCGCGATGGCCGACGCAGCGATCACTTGCTGGGACAGTAAGTACCGCTACGTCTACTGGCGCCCCATCACAGCAATCCGCGAAGGCGACGCCGATGGCAATGCAAGCACAGATCCTGACCCGGCGTGGATTCCATGGCTTGATTTCTTTCCGTCAGGCACTCCGGCCCACCCCGAGTACCCATCCGGCCATTCGACGGTGAGCGGTTCAGCGGCTTCTATCCTCACCGCCGCGTTTGGTGACGCGACGCCTTTCACTGTGACATCGGATGTGCGGCCCGGGCACGCGGGCATTTCCGAGTTTCTCGGCTGCAGTTAGCGAGATCGCGGACGCGCGCGTCTTCGGCGGCATCCACTTCAGGACTTCATGCATCCGCGGAAATACTCTCGGGCAGGCCGTGGCCAATTACGTATCGACCCACACGATGCAGGTTGTTGACGGCGACTAAATCGACAGGCTTAGCGTGGAGAAAGTGGCCAGTGGTTGGACCCCGAGTGAGTGGGGCTCAACCACCGGTCGCTTCAGGGCCTAACATTAAAAGCGTTCCAGCGCGACCACTAACGGAATGTGACGTCTTCCACTTCATCTTCATCCACCCACGACTACAGCGCGGACCGACTGCCACTGTGGCGCCGGAAAGAAACGTCACCTTAGTGACAATTGCAAACAAACCCAAACTGGCGTCCGCGCCCTTAGTTGGGAAGACGTCGGCGCAGGAGTTGCTCAGCTAACCGCGGACTTCTATCCGACGGTCACCGCTGCTATCTCGTAGTCGTCCACACGAGGTATAGTAAAGCGCAACAACGAGGCTTCGAGGCGGAAGGGGATTGTCTTTTCGGAGCGAAGCAGGTCTACGGCGTTGACCTTCACTCCGCCAGGCAGCTTGATACTCACGGTTTGTGGTCCTAGCGGATATACGCTGCTCAACCAGCCGTGGTGGGCGTTCGGGTTCGTGTAGTTGAGCAGGTGGATCGCGTAACCCGGCGTCGTTTCCCAGCCGAAGACCTCAAGAAATCCGTCGCCCTCAACGTGGACGACGGCTTCGTCGTGAGTGATCCAGCGGATGGTGTTGTGCAATAGGCGAAGAAGATCGCCGTGGCCGGTAAGCCAGAAGGTTCGTTCGATGTCTCCGGGAAAGTAGGCTGTGCGTCCGGAGCCGATTTCACGCAGCACCACTGCTGGCTCATCGGTGTGCGAAGCCTCTGGGTATGCCAACTCCGGAGGATACTGCACGAAGCCGGGGACAACCGTGAGAACCGGATCCTGCACAGCTTTCACGGGCACACGGTTTTGCGCTCCAGGCAACCAGTTGGTGTTTGAGAAACCGTCAAGAATCGGATGACTGCGTTCAATCCGTCCATAGTAGGCGTTGCCGTTCGTTCCGATAGCATCTCCAGCCTTGTTAATGCCGAGAAGATCGGCGAGGCCAAATTCCTCGCGACGTTGCAGGTTCTCGTCGTACAGGCTCGTTTCGAAGCTTGCCATAACTGACCCTCCAGAGTGGACATAGTCGCGGATCTGCTGGCACTGACGGTCGCTCAGCATGGCAATGTTCGGCAGAAGCAGTGCGCGGTACTTGCTGATCCGGTCGAGTTCGAGGCGGTCTTCGTGTACGAAGTCGAAGGCGAATCGACTGTTCAGAAGCGTTTCATAAATTCCGTGTGTAGTTTCGCGCATGTAGTCGTGACCGTGAGCGGGGGCGGGAGCGCGATATAGAAGTTGGGTGCTCTGTCCCATCACAACGCCGATGTTTGAGAGAGATCGGCGGGGCTTCAGATGGGCATCGTGTTTCTTCGCCCACTGAAAGTAATCCGAGCCAACTTCTTGCCAGCGGCGATCTTCTCCGAACCCCGCCTCTGAACCGATGAAGTGGTAGTAGAGCGCCATGCCGCTGGCCACCGTTTCGTTCAACCACATTTTTGCTTCAGCGGGATTTTTCGAGGCATTGCGCCAGCGGACTGTGCCGGTAGAGTAAGCGGCGGAGACGTTGGCGGAAAATTTCCCGTCCATCATGGCGCTACAGACGCGGCCTTGCAGGCTGCATCCCCAGACTGCGGGATCGTCGGAGCTGCGGCCCTGATTATCTGCCTGGAACCATGCCGCGGTTTGACCGAGGCGATCGAGGTTGGGTCCACAGCGGACATTGCCACCAAGGTTTGCGAAGAAAAAGCTGTCTGACTTCTTCTCTTTTGCGATGGCGTCGTACTTGTGCCACAACTCGAGCACGCGATCATTGAAAGCGCGCCAGTAGGCCGCAGTGTTTGACGGAGGAAGTTTTGTGCAGATGGCACAGTGGCATTCCGGCAGACTGCCGATGGGAGGCCATCCGTTCGTGTAGAAGCAATCCACGTCGTACAGCGAATTGATTTCGCGCATGATTGCCGGGACGTAATCTTCCATATAGCTGGTGAACATGCAGGTGCGGAACAGGGCCGCGTCTTCGCCACTGAACAGAACCGATCCGCTGGCGTCACGCATAGCCCACTCGGGGTGGGCCTCAAGGGCGTCGCCCCAATTTAGGTCCGGACTCATGCGGGCGACGACGCGCATGCCCCGCTGGCGGGCGGCTGCGACACATTCACCGAAGAAGTCTCGGCCATTGAGAAACTTTCCGTGACGGTGGAACCGGACCTTTGAGGGATAGAACGCAAGGATGCCGGTTACGCTGATGAAAACGATATCGGCACCGGCCGAGTGCCAATAGTCCGCCCATTCTTCGAGGTTCATCACCGCGGGATCGTGCTCGGTCATATTGCTCTGACCTACGCGGCGAATGTTCTGCTGCCAAGGCAAGGTCGACGGATCGATCGGAGCTAGTCTGGATGGCAGAGTAATGAGTTTCGGAGCCGGGCCGCTGATAGCGGCATCGACGATCGTTTCCCCTGACATCGTTGCTGAATTGAGCGTCTGGATGGCCGCGGCGAATGGAATGGAAGCTGCGCTGCTTTTCAGGAAAGTGCGCCGGTTGAACATGCGCTCCATTATGGCCGAACGCCGGCTTCCGCAGGAACCGGAAATCTTGAAAAGCTTCGCTGGAGTCCAAACTTCAAATGGCGCTGACTCTGGATTTCGCCGGGTTAAGAAATCGCGAATCGTTGTGCTGACACAAGTGCCGAAGTTTGATGCGCTCAATCGACTAACAATGTCCGCGATGCTACTCTCCGGCGCAGTTTGGTCATTCTGAAACCCAGAGCGGCATACTTAGCGTGACGCGCGTGCCATGTCCCAACTGGCTCGCGATCTGCACCTCACCGCCATGCAACAGCATGATGCTCTGCACAATGGCTAGACCGAGGCCGGTACCGCCCGAAGTTTGTGCGCGTGAAGTGTCCACTCGGAAGAAGCGATCAAAGACTCGCGGCAGCGCTTCCGCCGGAATGCCGACGCCGTTGTCGGAGACATCGATACGTATGGATGTGGGATCGCAAATGGCCTCCAATACCACCGTTCCCCCGGGCGGTGTGTGTGCCACAGCATTTGATACCAGATTGCTCACCGCTCTCTGCATCAACGCGCGATCCAGATCTGCGGTAATCGGTTTTACCGCGGAGATAGTGGTGAGAGCCACCCCCGCATCCGCCGCCGAGGCTTCGTAGTATTCCTGCACACCGCCCAACAATTCGGTCACGCTCACGCGCTCGCGACGCAGGTGCTTCAGGGGACTTTCCGCTCGCGCGAGGAAAAGGAGGTCGCCGATCAACTTCGAGAGCCGCACGGCCTCCTCCAGGCAGGACTCGAGTACATCCCGGTACTCGTCGATGGTTCGGGCGCGGGCGAGGGCAACTTCGGCCTCACCCCGGATATTGTTCACAGGCGTTCGCAAGTCGTGGGCAATGTCAGCGGAAAATGTCGAGATTCGTTCGAAGGAATCTTCGAGCCGATCGAGCATTTCATTGAACGTAGCAGCCAGCGACGCCAGTTCGACCGGGTATCCCTCTGCAAGGATCCGCTCGCGCAGGTTCGTCGAACTTATATGACGTGCTGTCGTTGCCATTTCTTCTACTGGCCGGATCCCACGCCGTGCGATTTGATAGCCGACCAGTGGAAAAAGAGCAGTCATGCCGAGCAGGATTAACAGAAACCGGCGACGATACAGCGCGAGCAATTCTTCTTCCTGCGAGACGTCGATCGCAATTTGGACCATATCATTCTGTACGCCTTTGGCGCCGACCGACGCCATCGCGCTCGTCACGGAAAAAAGCTGTCCCGTACGGCCCTTCATCCGAAACGCGCCCTCAGGGTGAATTTGTGTTTGAGCGGTCAGTTGCGGCAGGTCCAATTGCTCGGCCATGCCAGGGGTCGTCAGCAGAGCAGTACGCCGTTCGTCAAGCAGGCGAATAAAGAATTGTTGGTATCGACGGGCAGCCGTCTCGAGTTCAATTTCCTCGCGCAGAGCGTCCCGGTCATCCGGACGCTCACGCAGCATCGTTCGGATGACGTTCAGCTTGTCGGCCAGGAATAAGTCGGTGCTTTTTTCCAGTTCGGTGACTAAGACGAAATAGAGGCCGGCGCTCGCTAAGACCACCAGGCCCAAGCCTGCCAGCACGTACCATGCAGTCAACCGGAAGGCGAGAGTGCCCCCGAATCGTAAAGCCGGCGCAACTCTATCCCGCAGATTCCAGGACATACCCAGTGCCCCGCACCGTGTGGATCAATTTAAGAGGGAAAGGATCATCTATCTTGCTGCGCAGTCGCCGTACATTGACATCTACGACGTTGGTGTCGCTGTCGAAATTCATGTCCCACACGGCCTCCGCGATGAGGGTGCGGGAAAGGACTTCTCCTGCTCGCCGGGCCAATAGCGAAAGAAGCATGAATTCCTTCGAGGTCAGATCGAGCCGTTGCCCGCCACGTGTGACGCGCTGACGTAACAGGTCGATCTCCAGATCCGCCAGATGAATGTTTCCTTGCGCGCGGACCGGCCCGCGTCGGAGCAGCGAGCGGACTCGCGCCAACAGCTCGGAAAAGGCAAAAGGCTTGATCAGATAGTCGTCGGCTCCCAACTCGAAGCCGCGCACCCTCTCGTGGATCGCGTCACGCGCTGTCAGGAACAGAACAAGCGCGCTCCGTCCCGCCTGACGCAAGCGAACCAAAACTTCCCACCCGTCCAAACCGGGAAGCATTACATCCAGAATAATGAGATCGAAGTCGACCTCTTGCGCCAGGTGCAAGCCCTCTACACCATCAACGGCGACGTCCACTACGAAGCCTGCCTCAGTCAGTCCCTTTTTCAGAAACTTAGCAGTCTTGATTTCGTCTTCAACAACCAGAACCCTCATGGGCAGACTACTCCGGCGCGTCGCGACCGCTGACGAAAGCTGTGAACTAAGGGCACCATTGGCCGACGTAAAAATCCCGCCAGTGATCGCAAGATTCAGAAGGCCCTGGGGCAAGTTTCTTTTTGCGTTCTCTGGAAGATAGTGAGCCTTTGTGAACCGGAGGTTACACACATTTGAACCCTCGATGAAAAATTGAGGCTGGCAAACGAACGCTGCTGATGAGTCGTGATCCGACAATTGGCCAACCTGTTCGCAAAAGCAGATTCACCGAATCTTTACTTGACTTTCACGGAGACGTAACACCCTTGCCCTAACGTTACGAATTTGTAATCGCGGAAGCAATTTCAGTTAGGGGATTTTGAATGCAACGCCCAGCAAATCAGACATTGCAATTCATTGGCAGGAACTTCAGCGAAACAATTCGCCACTCACTTCTTGCATTGGGAATTCTTCTACACCTGGCTCCCTTCTCCCTTGCCCAGGTCGATCGCGCAGGTTTGAGCGGCACTGTCAGTGACCCCTCAGGCCGAGTTGTGCCGCAGGCGGAGGTGACTGCGGTGGAAGTTGCCACAGGCCTGCAACGTAGGACCACGTCATCTCTCACAGGAACCTATGACATCGCCGAGTTGCCGGTTGGGATCTACACGATCAGCTTCGAGCATCAAGGATTCAAGACGCTCACGTTCGTTGATGTCGAGGAGGTGGTGGGCCGCACTCGGACGCTGAACGCAGCGCTGCAGGTCTCCGGAGGCGAGCAAAGGATCGAGATTTCGGCGACCTCCGAGGAACTCGACAAGAACTCAGACGCACTCGGCGGTCGTATCGAGCGTGAGCAGGCGCGGGAGTTGCCGTTGAACGGTCGCAACTGGGCAACGCTTACGGCACTGGTGCCCGGAGCAGTCGACACAGGCGGCAGCAACCAGAGATCGGTGCGCTTTGCAGGCCGCGGCCGCGATGACGACAATTTTACCTACGACGGCATCGACGCCACGAATATCGTGAACCAGCCGCAACAGCCCTACGTCCGGCTCTCCATCCCCCTTGATACCATCGGGGAGTTCCGCGTCGACTCGATGTTGGCGACAGCCGAGGCGGGTGGTACCGGCGGTCCGCAGTTAGCTGTGACCTCCCCTTCAGGCACGAATCAACTGCACGGCGACGTCTTCGAATTCTTCCGCAACAATGCCTTCGATGCAATGCAGCCGGTGCCATTTCCTCCCAACCCGCAACAGCCTCTGCACCTGAACCAGTTCGGAGGCTCTCTTGGCGGTCCGATCGTGCATGACAAAACATTTTTCTTTATCGCCTTTGAAGGCTATAGGCAGCACTGGGGATTTCCCTTGCAGGGCTTTGTTCCGAGTGAAGCCTTTCGTGCGCAGGTTGCGGCTGATTCGCCAGCATTGATCCCGATTCTCAATGCGTATCCACACAGCGGTCTCGTCAATGCGAGTGATCCGAACATTGCAGTGTTTGCCAGTGAAGGCACCCAGGTAGTGAATGAGAACTCGGGGATGATTCGGCTGGACCAGCGTTTCTCGCAAAAAACGACGGCCTTCGTCCGCTTCAACATCGATCGCGCGGTCAATACCCAGCCCCTGGCGAGTGCCGGACAGTATCTTGTAGACAAGCAGCAGTTGACGTCAGCACCGGTTAATGGTGGCATCGAGTTGTTACACCTTTTTTCTTCCAATCTCATCAATGAAGCCAAGTTCGGATTCAATCGCGGCACCGCGGTCACGACTGACATCAATCACACTGGCATCCCCTACACTGTTTCCGTCTCAGGCCTCACTACCCTGAACAACAACCGGATCAGCAAAGGCATCGGCAATTCATTTTCCGTGATCGACAATCTGACGTGGATTAGGGGAAGGCACACGCTGAAGACAGGAGTGGAGATCCGGCGCGTTCAACTGAATCAGGGGAACACCGAAGCAGGCACGATTTCTTATGCCGCAATTGGATCTGTCAGCGCCGAACAAGCCTTCGATCAAAACGAAATCAGCAAAGCCACATTGAACGGAGCGCTGCCGATCAACGGATTGCGCAAGACGCAGTATTTCGGCTACGTCCAGGACGAAATCAAGGTGTCGCCGAATCTCACGCTGAACCTTGGAGCGCGTTATAGCTTCTTCAATATTTTTCACGAAGTCCAGGGGCGTGCGAATCCGTTCGATTTCGCGACCTGCGGCCCGCAAGGCTTCTGTGGAGTCGGCGCCAGTTTCGGCCAGCCCAACTACGGCGACATCGACCCGCGTATCGCGATTGCATGGGCGCCGACCAAGAGCGGACACACCGTGATCCGCTCGGGTTTTGGCATCTATCATGAGGACGGACAGCTCGATGACCAGAACCTGCCCATCAGCAATGAGGTATTCGCTTTTACTCTGCTGAACAAGAACATTCCAACTTTGAGTTATCCGGTCGATCCGTTTCTCCAAAACACGACGGGAATCGTTTCCCCACGTGATGACGACCGCCGGCGCAAGGACACCTATGTGACGCAATGGGGACTTTCGATACAGCAGCAACTCCCCGCCGATTTCGTCGGCACGGCGTCCTACGTCGGAAGTAAAGGCACTTACCTGCTAACCTTGTCCCAAGTGAACGTCTTCGATCCCGTCACGGGGTTGCAGCCGTATCCGGACTTCGGCATCGTGAGTTGGCGCGGGAACAAAGACAACAGCAGCTACAACGGGCTGTCGGTCGCAGTAAAGAGATCGTTCTCGCGAGGGTTTTTGTTCTCGGCGAACTACATGTGGTCCCATGAAATTGATGATGGATCGAACGGAAGCGGTGATGGCGATTCGTTGGTGGCCCAGAACGTTGCCTGCCAGCCCTGCGAGCGCGCTGACGGTATCTGGGATGCGCGCCACGTGTTCAACGCGAATGCCGTATACGAAATTCCTTTCGGCGTAGGCAAGCCGTTCCTCAATGAGCCGGGGATTGCGCGTGGCATCTTTGGCGGGTGGGAACTCACGTCGACGCTTTCAGCGCGGACCGGGTTCCCGATCAACGTCACCGTTGACCGGGCGTCATCGGACACGCCTGATGGCAACACGAGTAGTCAACGACCGGACCGGGTGCTGGGAGTGTCCTTCACTCCTCCGGGTGGATCGACCATCTCACAGTGGCTCAATTCCGCCGCCTTTGCCGTGCCTGCATCGAGGACTTGGGGCGATTTGCCTCGGGACGCGGTGCGCGGACCGGGGACTTGGCAGATGGACTTGGGAATCGGCAAGCGGGTCAATTTGACCGAGCGCACGAATCTCCAACTCCGGGCCGAGTTCTTCAACATCTTCAATCATCCGCAGTACGGATTGCCGCAGGCGAATTTCACAGCTTCGGGTTTCGGAGTGATCAGCCAGACGGTGAATACGACGACTCCGGTAAGTCCGGTGGGATCAGGAACACCGCGCCAGGTTCAATTTGCGTTGCGGATAGCTTTCTAGGATTTTCGTAGGGTCGCGCCATGTCTCAGCTTCCGAATACAGCCGCTCCGCGACAGGTGGCGCCTCTGCTCGCAATGGCGACACAGTCGCTGCGAGTCGGCAAACCGGCCGATGCGATCGCGCCCTTGCGCGAAGCCGCTCTGATGGAGCCGTTCAATGCCATCATCCAACACGATCTCGGTCTCGCTTGCCTCGAGGTCGGCGGCGTACCGGATGCAATCGAGGCGTTGCAACGGGCCGTCGCAATCAATCCGCGCTATGCCGATGCATATTTCCGTCTGGGAATTGGGTTGGAGAAGCTGGGTAGTTTCGGCGGGGCGATTGCCGCATACGACCGTGCCACTCAGCTAACGCCATCCCTGACAGAAGCCTGGTTCCGTGCCGGCGCACTGGTTTACGAACTCGGCCATCGCAACGAGGCGATCGGCTGCTTCCGTCGCGCGGCCGTGACCGGAAGTAAGACCAGCTTCGGCCGCCTCGGAAAGGCGAGGGCTCTACTGACTGAAGGGCGCGAACCCGAAGCCGAACACGTTCTGCGGCAGACGCTGGCACTCGACAGCAACAACGCCATGGCGCACGATCTGCTGGGTAATCTGCTCTCTGAGTTCGGCCGTTTCGACGAAGCCCGCGAATGCTTCGAACGCGCGATCGCGATTGCGCCGCAGCTGGCAGGCAGCTACTACGATCTGGTGAGGTGTCGACCCGTCACCAGCGACGATGGGCTGATTCAAAAGATGGAGGCCGCCCGGGATACGCCAGGGCTCGAAGCGGCGCAACTCCTGCGGCTTCACCTCGCAATTGGAAAGGCGGCGGATGATCTTGGCGACTACGCGTTGGCCATGCAACACTTTGACGCCGCAGACGTGGTGCGCCGCGGATCCGTTCCGTTCGACTCGTCCGCCTTCTCCAGTGAGATCGACCGCCTGATTGCCCGCTGCTCGCCCGATTGGATCGCTCGGGCACCCAAACTCGGCAACCGCGATGCAACGCCAGTGCTGATCATCGGCATGCCCCGGTCCGGGACAACGCTTGTCGAGCAGATCATCTCCATGCATCCGGAGGTGGGAGCAGGCGATGAGTTGAATTTCTGGAACGAGCGCGGGGCTGCATGGCATGGCACGGGTGGAAACGAGAATTCATTCGTGGCCAAAGCCGCAAAGGACTACTTGGGTGTATTGCGCACGATCGCGCCGACCAAGGCGCGAGTGACCGACAAGATGCCGTTCAACTTCCTTTGGGCCGGGCTGATTCACATGACATTCCCACGCTCAACCATCATCCACTGCCGGCGCGCTGCAGTCGACACCGCGCTGTCGATCCATCAAACTCATTTCCATCCTGGCCTGGCATTTCCCACCGGAGGTGTGGAACTGGTTTCGTATTTCCGCGATTATCAGCGTCTCACAGACCATTGGCGGAGGGTGCTGCCGGCTGATCGCTTCATTGAGGTCGATTACGAAGATATGACCAGCGCTCCCGAACCGGTTATCCGGCGCATCATCGCGGCGTGCGGCCTGGCGTGGCATGACGATTGTCTGCGCCCAGAATCTAATCCGCGGGCCGTGAAAACTCCCAGCAAGTGGCAGACTCGGCAGCCGATCTATCGCACCTCTGTTGCCCGCTGGCGACGTTACGAATCCTTGCTGGGCCCGCTGCGAGCTCTGGTGAAGACGGATTCGGGAGTAGACTCCTCAAGATGACAAAACTGTAATCTTCTCGTCATGCTGGCGTCACTCTTGCGCCGTTAGACTGGCGGCCCTGGTTCATCAAGACCAAGGAGCAGGAGAAACGGTACATGTCACGAAAAGCGTCTCGCGATAAGTCTCGAAGCAGGTCTCGAAATAAATCTCGGATGAATCGTCTGCGTCCGCTTGCCGGACTTCTCGCAGCGGGGTTGGCCCTTCCGGGTCTCGCCGTTGCTCAGTCCAAGCCGTACCCCACCTATGTCACTGGCCCGCAACCAAATGGCTCGTGGGTCGTCGGAAACGGCCAAGTCCTCACCCCAACTGGCACCCAAGTCGACCTTGGCATACGGATCCGCGCGAAGGCCATCGCTCTGAACCCGAATCTGCACACTCACACCGCTGCCGTGCTGACGATGGGCGCGACGCAGGCGGTCGAGGTGTTTGATACCAATACCGGCGTTGTCCTGCAGAACTACATTCCCTTCGGAGTGGATCCGAGCGGCAGCTATAGCGGCATAGCTTATTCGGCGGACGGCAAGAGCCTGGTCTTCAGCCAGGACAGTAGCAACGTCACCATTGCCAACGTCAATGCAGAGGGATTGCTGGAAGACAACGCTCAAGTCAACGTGCCGCCGAACAGCTCGTTTATCAAGTGTTTTCCAAATAGCCCACTCGGCGCCTACAGCAGGCCCTGCGGCACGTTTTACAGCACGAGCACTTCTTATCCCGGTGGCGTCGCCCTCTCAAAGGATGGCAAAACCGCGTACGCCCTGCTGAATCAGAACGACACGCTCACTAAAATCGACCTGACCGCGAAGCCGCCCAAGCAGCTTGATCAGATCCGCGTCGGCAATGCACCGCACAGCATCGTGATCAACAACATCGGCACGACCGCCTACATCAGCAACGAAGGTGGCCGGGCTGCTAACCAGAAAGACTTCCAGATCTACTCCGCGGGTACTGAAATCGTCGCTGATCCGGTGGTGGGTGGCGCGACGAACGGTACCGTTTCTGCGGTTGATCTAGCAACAGGAAACGTGACCGCTACGATCTCAACGGGTCTGCACCCGACGGGGATGGCGTTTTACGGGCAGCACTTGTTGGTTGCGAATACCTACAGCGACACCATCTCAGTGATCGACACGGCTACCAACGCGGTCGTGCGGACGATCGACCTTGGGCTGCCGATCGGAGTGCCTGGCGAAGGCAGACCCGCCTACGGCGCAGCACCGAACTCGATCGCCGTCGATGCCAAGAAGGGAATTGCCTTCGTCGCGCTTTACAACGCCAACGCGATTGGGGTGGTCAACCTCAAAAGCGCCGCAAAAAATGCCGTCATGGGCATGATCCCAGTGGCCTATGCACCGAGTTCCGTCGTGCTTGACGAGGCCGCTAACACGCTCCTCGTTGCGAATGACAAGGGTATCGGAGCGCGTTATTCGTTCGAGACCGACTACGGCGTCACTGGCTACAACACGCACCAGGACAATGGCACCGTCAGCATCGTCCCTGTGCCCAATAGCGCGAACCTCGAGACCATGACAAAGCAGGTCTTCGAGAACAACCACTGGGATCTTGTGCAGAATATCAAGTCTGCTTCCGGTGGATCTCCGAATGCCAAGCCGGTCGCTATCCCGCAGAAGATCGGCGATCCATCTCTGATCAAGCACGTATTCCTGATCATCCGCGAAAACCGCACTTACGACCAAGTCCTGGGAGATGTGGCCGCCGGCGATGGCGACGCCTCTTTGGCAGTGTTCGGCGGCAAGGACACGCCCAACGCGCATGAACTAGTGAAGCGGTTCCCGCTCTTCGACAATTTCTACGACCCGAGCCGCCAGTCGGCTGACGGTCACCAGTGGATCATCGAAGCCATGGCACCCTACGCCGACGATATCCAATCGCCTGATTGGATTCGTAGCTATCCAGGCGGAAATGCAGGCGATTCATTGGCCTACCAGAAGAAGGGCTTCCTGTTCTCGGAAGCGGCGGCCGCCGGTCTGCCCGTGAAGATCTACGGCGAATACGTCGAGAACGAAACGTTCACACAACCAAATGGCTCGACCAGCGAGCCTAGCTGGAGCGACTTCTACACCGACTCGAAAAACTTCGAGGCTGGTCTCGAGACGACGCTGCAATTTCAAAACACGATCCACTCGTCGGCTTCTGTCCCGGCCGTATCTAAACACCTCATCACGAACTTCCCGCCGTTCGATCTGAACATACCCGACCAGTTCCGCGTCGATCTGTGGGTGCAGGACTTCAATAAGGACGTCGCATCTGGAACGGTGCCCGCGTTGAGCATTTTGTGGATCATTGACGACCACACGGGCGGTCCGCCGGACCCGGACGCCGAACAGGCCGACAACGACTTGGCCGTTGGGCGCATCATCGACTACATCAGCCACAGCAATGTGTGGTCGTCCTCGGCGATCTTTGTCGAGGAAGACGACGCACAAAACGGCGTTGACCACGTTGACGGACATCGCAGCCCTGGCTATATCGTCAGCCCGTACGCCATACAGGGCGGATCCACCGACCACACCTATTACACGCAGGTTAATATGACTCGAACAATGGAGCAGATCCTCGGTCTGCCGCCCATGAACCAGTTCGACCTCGTGGCCTCGCCGATGAGGACGGCGTTCGTCCAAGGTGATGTGCCTGAGGACAACTTCCAACCGTGGGCGCACGTTGCGAACCAGGTTGCGCTGGACGAGGGAGTTACAGCGAGTGCAGCCGATCCAACGATGAGCCCCGCCGTCAAGTCATTGAAAAAGGCTTGGCTCCAGAAGAAGGCGGAGATCTTCGCCGGCAAACTGACCAAGCCCGACTCCGAGGACCCAGACACCGTAAACCATCTGAACTGGTATCTATCGACAGGGTTCAAACGGCCCTATCCTGGCGAGAGTAAAGTTCGTCCTCCGAGCGACTTTCACAACCCTGCTCCAACCAAGGGGGACGATGACGACGACTAAGAGACGCTAGAAATTAGCCACCCTCTCCCGGACTACCGGGAGAGGGTTCTTGTTATCCATTCTCTGCAGGCGCGGGACGGTCGCTTTTCGTCCGCCCAAATCGATTGCGAATGAACAATCCAGAGAGGGAACGTGCCGACGAGGCAGTACAGATTCAGGCCGCCAGGGCCGACGAATCTTTTTTCAGACGGCTAGCGAAATCAGCGGCGTTTGAGCGTTTGCAAGAAAGGGGTTACATTGTCCTACCTGTTCGATCGGGAGAGAACAATGCGTCATCGAATCCTGCACCTGATGTGCGTCGCGATCTTATTGGGGAGCACCGCTCTTGCGCAGCAAAGCCATTGGGCAACACCCGACGACAAATCCGCGAAATTCATGATCGATATGGAGCGCAAGTGGGCCGAAGGTGTGTGTACGAACAATGGAGTTATCTCCGAGCTTTTGGCCGAAGATTTTCAAGGAACGAGCACCAGCGGCGAGCGTTACACCAAGGCCGATGAACTGCGCGATGAAAAGGGGCCACGTTCGGCGCACGGCTGCGCACTCGACGATGCTAAGGTGCGCTTCTTCGGAGAGAGTTTGGCCATCATCTCCGGCAGCGAACACGCCATCGGCAAGGATAAAACGCATCCGGATGCGAAGCAGTGCCAGGTCTGGACCGATATCTGGTTGAAGCGAGATGCCAAGTGGCAGATCATTGCTGCGCAGGACAACAAGGTCGATTGCAAGTAGACGGGTTTCGTTCCCGCCGCGAGTCCGGCGCCAACAAGTGCAGTGCTGAAATCAATCACAGTTCAAGACTTTAGGCTCTGACTTCTGTCCTTTCGCACCAGAGGCAATCTGACTCTGAACATCGTGACATTCCACTTTGCGGCGAAAGTCGGACTCAGAGCTGGCACAGTCGGCGGCTACGCGCTCCTAATGAAAATTCCTCACCAGCATCAGATTCGACTCAGCAAATTGATCCTGAAGATACACGATTGATTTACGGTCGGCCGACAAACTTAAACCCCACCCAGGCTTGTTTGCCAGCGACCAGAGAACGTGGGTTTTACCTCCGGCAAAATCGAAAAACGCGAGCTGAGCGTTCGGGAATTCCTCGAATTTAAGAAAGTAGATGCCTTCCGGACTCAGCGCCCAGTTGGGCCAGCCCCCCGGATCCATGTCGCTGAGCACTTGGCTCTCTTCGCCGCCGCCTTGCAGCGGTATGCGCCACACGCCGGCCTGCTCATATTTCGAATAATAAAGATAACGTCCGTCAAACGATTCCACCGGCGAGATTCCACCGCGCTTCGTCACTTGTGTAGGTGTTCCGCCTTGTACCGGTATTTTCCAGATCTGGAAAGGTTCTGCGTCTCGCTTCGAGGCGAAATAGATCCACTTCCCGTCCTGTGACCAACTCGGTGAAAGATTGTCGGAACCCGCAATCGTCGGAAGCAGCCGGGGCACACCTCCAGGCACTTCGACGAGGTAAACCTCACTGCGCTCATGGGGATGAAATTCGAACGCGATATAGCGCCCATTGGGTGACCAGCGCGCGCGCCCCGCTGTCCCGTGCAATGAGGTGATTTGATCGCAGGAGATTCCATCCACATCACACGTCCAAATATCCCAAAACCCCAAACGATCAGACTCGAAGGCTACCTTCTTCCCGTCTGGAGACAATTCCGGGCGCATTTTGTCGCCCTTCTCCGAAATCAGGGAATAGGGTGCCTTCTGAGGATGCTTCGAATCTTTCAGATCAAACCGCCACACATCCGCCTTCCCTACTCCCTGTTCATAGACGAGAGTCTTGTCGGTCCTGGACGGAATCGTGGGCCATCCGGCCTGACCCACTGGACCGGCTACCGGTCGAGGAATGCATCCCTCAGCCGCGACCACCCACAATCCCATCTCCGCCCCGCGCGCAGACGCAAAAACGATTTCACGACTGTCGCTCGTCCATGCCAGCGATCCCGTCATCGGCCGATGATCAAACGTCAGTCGCTTCGCCCGCCCGCCATTCGCTGCCATGACATAGATGTCGTTACTCACACCGGCAACTGCGGAGCGGATAAAAGCGATCCGGCTGCCGTCGGGAGAGTAGCTTGGCGAACGGTCGATCCACCCCGGCGTTGGCGACGAAATTTCACGTATGGTCGAATCGCCAACCGACAACAGCGAGATCCACGCCCTCGTCGGGTCGTTGTCGTGGCTCTCGGAAAAGGCAATCAAGCTTCCGTCCGGGGACCATGACAGTCCTCCTCCGAGATGATCCGGACCACGGTATAGGCGGCGCTCCGTGCCTCCCAATGCAGGAATGGTAAAAATAGAAAAAGAATTCTTCGAGTATCGCGCAAAAGCAATCTGTCGCCCGTCAGGCGACCATGTCGGGCAGCAATCGCCGGGTTTGTTTGTGAGCTGGATCGATTTCTGCCCGCCCACGACCGCAGCATAGATTCCAGTATTGTTTCCGCCATCGCTCTGCCGAAATGCGACGAGAGTTCCATCCGGTGAAAACGCAGGCGTCGCCTGGTACCCCCGCAGCCCGATCAGTGGAACTACCTCTATCTTCGCTAGCTGCGTATCCGGCCGCGGGCGGTACAGAGCCCAAATGGAGGCCGAACAAACCAACGAAAGGCAAATCGTAGCTCCTATCCACAGCCATGTTGAGAGTGGCCGCGAGCTGGATGTAACGACACGGGACGGCTCAGGCAGTTGTTCATCATTCGGCTGTATCGGTGCGATGAACCGATACCCTCGCTTGGCGACTGTTTCAATGAAACGCGGCTTCTCCGCGGAATCCCGCAAGGCCTCACGCAGTCGCCCGACGGCGCTATTCAGCCCATGATCGAAATCGACGAACGTATCCGCCGGCCACAGTTCCTGCCTTAGCTGATCACGCGTGACCACCTCGCCCGGTTGCTGCAGAAGCAAGAACAAAACACGGAAAGGTTGTTCTTGTAGCTTGATTCTCTGGCCGTCTTTGAGCAATTCGCCTGCACGAAGGTCGACTTCAAAGATGTCGAACCTAACCTTTTCCGCGAGTGACTGAATGACTGACATTTCTTCACCTTTGCTTTGGACGTTGGCGGCTCACCGGCGTTAGTGAGCTCGCTAGAAAACGCTTGCTCGCTGCCTCGGGTTCGCCCTCCAACTTCAGCCTGTTCACAGACTTCGCCTCGTTACCCAGCCGTGTGCTCGTCGTGTCTCGCATTCCATTGCCGAATCCGCCGCCCCTCCCGAAGATTGCCCAACGCGAAGGCGGAAACGAGGCTTGGAGAAATGCAAGTAAACAAGAGAACGCTGTTTGCAGTTACGTTGATACCGTTCCTGTGGTTCGACGCGTCCGCCACCACCAGAAGCCAGCACGATACGAGGCCCTCTCCCACCCTGAACGTCCCAGCGCCGGGAAGTATGTCGACCGCCGAACGCGCCCAGCAGGGAGACCCCGAGGCCGAATATCAATTGGGGTGGTCCTACATGATGGGTACAAATGTTCCCCTGAATTATCAGCAAGCCGCGACCTGGTTGCGAAAATCGGCAGACCAGAATTCCCGCGACGGCGAGTTCGGGCTCGGCTATTTGTACGAGCAAGGAAAGGGAGTGAAGAAAAGCTATCAGAAGGCCTTCTTTTACTACACCGCCGCAGCCGAACAGGGGCACATCATCGCCGAAAACAACATCGGCTCCATGTATGAACGGGGCGAGGGCGTTCGTAAAGACTTCGGGAAGGCCGCGGAGTGGTATCGCAAAGCGGCCGGGCATGACGAATTTATCGCCGCCTGCAATCTCGCGTCTTTATACTTTCACGGCAAAGGAGTGCCCCGAGACTACACTCAGGCCGCAAATTGGTTCCGCATCGCTGCCATGCGCGGATATCCCGCCGCCCAGGAAAATCTAGCCTGGATGTACTACACAGGCACGGGGGTGAAGCTCGATTTCTCCGAAGCCGCCAAATGGGTCCGTCGCGCCGCTGAGCTAGGGTACGCCCGCGCACAGCTTGACCTGGGTTATCTCTACGAACAAGGTAAAGGAGTACCCATGGACCATATTGCCGCGTACATGTGGTACGAAGCAGCCGTCGATCGAGGAGAACACCGGGCTGTCAACGCGCTGAGGAGCCTCTCGTCGGTGATGACCACGGCACAAATTGAACAAGCCAGAGTCGCTGCTGCAGAATTGAAAATGCCCACCGCCGTCGCCGGCGGAGACAGCCGCTCGGATTCGATGGGCTCTTTCTTTCCACCGCGTTAAATGAATGAGCGGGCTTCCCCGGCAGTCGCGCTGTCCAGCCTATTCACTTCTACGGTCTGCCGAAATACCTTCACAGAGTGCACGGTCGCGTAGATGTTGCGTTAGATCGGAATGCTCTCGACGACATGAATCCAGCGAAAAATCGTACGTTTGATTCCTTCGGCCATAAGCCCACTCCTCTTACGTTTCTGGAGCTGCCTTCGTCGGCAAGCTGGGCGTTTCAGCGCCGAACTGCTGGGCGTACTCGGCGGTCAATCGCTGCCAGCCGATGAACTTCATGGCGTCGGCGCCGACGATGCGTCCAATCGGATCACCCGCGAGTAGCCGCTCGAGGACGTCGAAGCAGATATGCCAGCCTGCGGCGCCCCACGAAACGAAGCGGCGATCGATCTTGTGCCACAGCGTCAGGCGTGTCCCGCCGCCACTGGCCTCGAGTTCCCACCGGATATCGCCGTACTCCAGCAGGTGGGGAGCGTCGACTCGCGTCACTCTTGTTTCGAGTGGAGTGGGCGCGCCTACCCAGGTGAGACTTACCGTTCCAATCGCACCCAGGCTGCCATCGGTGACGAAAGGCGCCCACTCACGCAATTCCGCCGGGTCCGTAAGTGCCTGCCAGACTTTGTCCGGCGAGTGGCGCAGTTCTCGAACGAGGATGAGAGTCCACTTCTCTCCTTCCTTTCGTACCTGCGCCCCTCTGGCTGGACCCGGTGTGTACTGCTCGCCAAAGCTCATCGATCTTCTCCTTACGACCGACCTACCAGCGCATCAACTGCGTGACCTGAATGAGATTGCCGCAGGTGTCATTCAGCATCGCAATCTTGGATGCCGTCACGTCCTTTGGTGGCATGGTGAACTCGGCCCCGCGTGTTTTCATTCGCTCGTAATCGGCTTGCACGTCGTCGGTGAAGAACATCGCCGCGGGCTGACCTTGCTGGAATATGGCCTGCTGAAAGGCTTTGGCCGCCGGGTTGTTGTTGAGCGCCAGCTGCAGCTCCGTGCCGTCCGGATCCTCCTTTGAGGCTACTGTCAGCCAGCGAAACGGTCCTTGGCTGAAATCGGCCTTCTTCACGAAACCCAGTACTTCGGTATAAAAGTGCAGGGCTTTTTCCTGGCCGTCAACGTACAGGTTGGTCAGCTTGATCTTCATTTCTTTTCTCCTTTATCACGGTCGCGTTTTGGGCCGGGCCGTGTTTTCCTAGTCTTGCTTTTCGTTGGTATTGACTGCGCCATACGGTCGAGGTGGCGTTCGAGGGCGTCCAAGTGCGCCGACCAGAAGCGGCGGAAAGGTGCCAGCCACATATCCACCTCTTGGAATGGTTCAGGTTTGAGTCGGTAGAGACGACGCTGTGCGTCCACCGTGGATTCCACGAAACCGGCATCGCGGAGCACCCGCAGGTGCTTAGAGACGGTGGGCTGCGGCATACAAAGTTGACGCTCGATCTCTCCCACCGACTGTTGTGACGAGACCAACAGGCTCAAGATTGCCCGCCGGTTCGGCTCCGCGATGATTTCGAACACGGATTCCATGCTTTTAATATACCCGTATAAGTATATACGTGTCAAGGTATATTAAAAGAGACGAACAATGGCGGCAGTCAGTGTTGCGGGGATCGAGCGTCTGATGGGGTTTTAGCGGAGGTGAGGCCGAGATGCTACGCGCTCCGAAAGGGTTTCGGGGCCGAACACTCTCCAGGACAAACGAGAGCCAGAGTTCGTTACGCTGCAGCTGCTTAGGATCATCCCAAAATGTCGTTTGGCCGTCCGCTGGATGGAGCGTTCAGTTTCGCCGAAATCCCCGCGGCACACGAACATTAATCCGCGAGCATGATCTGTCCGGGGACCATCGTAGGCGCGGTCGAACCAGTCTCACGGCGTTTTGAGAGCTACCCGCTGGTTCCACGGCGCCACCCTTTCCTCATACTCCATCGGATCGCCGAAACCTTCGGTTTGAACGCCGAGTTGGCGTAGAGCATCCAAGGCCATCAATCGGCGATGTGCGTTGAATGTCATGATGTGGGCGAAGACGCCGCCGAATGTGAAGGTCTCAGCCGGTTCGCACAGAGCATCGACGAACGTGTCGTCCCAGGCGGCGCGGTTTCGGATCTCGCCGAGAATACGATGGAGTTCGGCATCCGTCTTTTCGAGCCGTTGCAACAGCGCTTGCGGCGAGCACTGCGATTTGGGAGGTCCGTTTACATCCATATCGGTTCCGGACAGCGCGGCGGTCCAGACTTCTTTAGTGAAAACGATATTTTCCAGCAGCTGCCTTAGAGTCTTGTTCGCCTCCCGCCAAGGCAGCAGCTCTATAACCGTGGGCAGCGCACGATCCAATTGTTCCTCGGTCAAAGTACTTGCGTATTCCAACAAACGCCGCGTGTGCCACGAGTCGTTACCTGCAAAGCGATCGAATAAATCCATGTCACTTTCTCCTTTTGTTAAAGAACCAGGGGCAAAAAAATGAATTCTGTTGGACGCAGGCAAATGAAAGTGAGGATCACGCATGCGCCGGTAGATGCTGGGAGAAGTCCGAAAAGCCTTTCGGAAAGCGCGAGTGAACGCCTCCAATGAACCGTAGTTGGCATCCAGGGCGACGTCGGTGACCGAAATTCCGGTATGCCCCAGTTGATAGGCTGCTCTTTCCAGCAGTAGCCGTCGTCGCAGAGCTGCCGGAGTTTCCTCAACCACGCTTCGGAACAACCTGTGGAACTGCGTGCGGCTTTGATACGCTTGGCGCGCCAGATCTTGAGTTTTGGCCGGAGTGTCCAGGGAGTTCGCGACGATTTCAAGGAGTCGCTTTGCCTTGTCCTGGCCATGCGCCTTATTCATCCGTTCGGTTCCTCAGCTGGAAGAAATCATAAATAAAGGTGACGCACCCCGCCTGATCGTACGTACCAATTTTCTACCTCATACCCGCGGGTGACACGAATGAACGAGCGGCCAATCCTGGATTGGAGCTATATTCCGCCGCTTGCACGTCCGAGTTTGGGGCTACGAATTTCTGCTATCCGCGTCCTCATGCCTATCATGCTATTCCTCGCCGCCTTCGCCCTTCCGCTACTTGAGGATCGGTGCGTTGAAAGGCGCTGGGGCGGCTTCGGGCAAATGCGGGCGTTGGCCCTGGTGGACGTCCGGGCGGAAGCACGTCTCTCAATGTGGCAGGGAGAGTTGCGGGTGCAGCTTTAACGCGCGCGAACTTCGAACAGCTTCGTGTGCGCTGATCCCCAGCGGATACATAGCGGCGGAGGAGGCGGAGCAAGACATTGCTAGGCTTGATGATCCCAACTTTGCGACGCCCCTCGCCGATCCGGTGGACGTTCTCCGGGCGACGTCCTGGAGCGCAGTAATTGAATTGCCGGGTGATTGAGGCGGTCCCAACATAACAACCTAAAAAGCAGTCGGGAGAAGCCTCTGAGAACTCAGGAAGATATCGGCGTACTTGGCAGGTTCGCTGACGCTGAGTCACGCGGGTGCCTTGATCGTCAACTAGGCTAGTTTTCTGAATTAAGCTCGCGATAACTCGATGTAAGTTCGAGTGTAGACGCAGATTCGGTCGTCGCCTGCTGTCGGAAGGGAAGACGTTGCAAGTTATTGCGTCTTGACGGGTCTCAATCCTTATCGTAAAGTCGGGCGAACTCGGGGCCCAGCGCCCGTTTGCGGGCGAGAAGGACCAAATTTCTGATGCGCCATTTGAAGTTATTCGTCTTGGTATTCCTTTTGTTAGCGGCCCTTTCTACTTCAACCTGCGGTGGCGGCGCGGGCTCAAACAAAACGACCCCGCCCCCCACCTTCACCATCAGTGCCGCGGTGTCGGGATTTTCAGGAGGAACGCTGGTGTTGCAGAACAACGGCGGCAATGATCTAACGATCAGCGCTAACGGAACGTTCATGTTCACCAATCAGATGAGCAGCGGCGCCGCTTACAAGATCACTGTTCTCACGCAGCCCAGCGGCGGGAGTTGTTCGTTAGCCAGCAACAGCAGCGGAACAGCCACATCGAATGTCGTGGTTGCGGTGACTTGCACTTCAACATCCGCCAACTTCACCATCAGCGCCACGGTTTCAGGTCTCGTCGGCACGCTGGTACTACAAGACAATGCCAGCGACGACCTGACGATCACCACAAGCGGAAGCTACCCGTTCGCAACGCAGATCTCTCCAGGCAGCGCGTACAACGTCACTGTTCTTACTCAGCCTTCGGGCCAAACCTGCTCGTTAGGCAGCAACAGTAGCGGGACCGCCAATGCAAACGTCACCGTGGCGGTAACCTGTACTTCCACGACCGGCAGCTTCACCATCAGCGCCGCGGTGTCAGGCCTCACGGGGACTCTGGTACTACAGGACAATGCGAGCGACAACCTGACGATCACCGCAAACGGAACCCAGCCGTTCGCAACCCTGATCGCACCAGGGGGCGCGTACAACGTTACCGTTCTTACTCAGCCTTCCGGCCAGACCTGCTCTTTAGGCGGCAACAACAGCGGGACCGCCAATGCAAACGTCACCGTCACCGTCACCTGCAACACCATTAACACTGCCTTTGGCGTCTACACGAATAAGAATGACAATGCACGCACCGGGCAGAATTTGCAGGAAACGGTGTTGACTCCGCAAAACGTCAATGTAAATACCTTCGGCAAGCTGTTCTCTTATCCGGTGGACGGAACCGTACAAACGCAACCGCTTTATGTGGGCAACGTGTACGTTCCTCTTCCTCTAAACGGAACCACCGGGAACCACAACGTCGTGTATTTCGCTACATCCAATGACACTGTGTATGCCTACGACGCTGACGGACTCGTGCAGACGGGGCCGCTCTGGAAAACCAGTTTCGTTGACCCTCCTACCGTCGTGCCTGTCCCGGGATCATGTGTCGATGCCAATGTGCAGATCATTGGAGTTACTCCCACCCCGGTCATCGACCCCAACACGAACACCATGTATGTGGAAGCGCGAACCCTGGAGAATCCCACAGACACTTGCACGGGAACCTATGTCCACCGAATGCATGCCCTCGACATCGCTACTGGCATGGAGAAATTGGGTGGACCGGTGATCGTTGAGGCGTCAGTTCCGGGCACTGGCGAAGGAAGTGTGAATGGCGTGTTGGAGTTCGATCCACAGAAGGAGAATTCCAGACCCGGGTTGCTTCTTTCCCAGTCTGCGCAGGATCCGAACAGTGTGGTGTACATGGCAACGGCATCCAATCAGGACACGCAGCCCTACCACGGCTGGATTCTTGGTTATGACTCGCAAACGCTGGCGCAGAAGTACGTCTACAATTCCACACCGAATGGTGGATTGGGCGGCGTGTGGCAGATGGGCGGAGGGCTGGCGGCGGATACCGACGGCAATATCTTTGTTCAGACCGGCAATGGGACTTTCGACAATGTTACCGATTTTGCGCAGTCAGCGCTGAAGTTGAGACCAAACGCCGGCAGTCTGACGCTCGCCGATTACTACACCCCAAGCAATTATGTAACTCTCAACAAGAATGACTGGGACGTTTCTTCGGGCGGGGTACTGCTGTTGCCAGACCAGCCGGGCAATGTTTCACACCTCATGATCGGCGGTGGCAAAGAAGGAACGATCTATGTAATGAACCGCGACGATCTGGGGGGGTACCAGTCAAGTGGCGACAATATCGTCCAGTACATTGTGGGCGCCATCAAGCCATCCGTTGCAGGACAAACTCCCAACGGCATCTGGAATACTCCCAGTTACTTTAATGGAAACGTCTACATCGTTGGACAGTATGACTTTCCAAAGATGTTCACGCTGAACAATGGATTGCTCCCCACCACCGCAACGTCGACCGGTAGCCTCGCGATGCGGAGTCCGGCTGCGATGATATCGGCGAATGGGACTAGCGATGGCATTGTCTGGATGTTGCAGTACGATACGACCGTCCCGGTGCTTTGGGCGTTCAACCCCAACGATCTGACCGAGGAGTACTACGACACAACCCAGAACGCGACGCGTGATAAGGTCGCAACCCGATCGATCGCACGAGTCAATCCTACGGTTGCGAACGGGCGAGTGTATGTTCCGGCCAGCAACAGCGTGCTGGTTTACGGCCTGCTGCCGTAATCGCTGTCTGCAAGCGGTAAACGCTCAAGGAGACAGATAGCGTCGATCAGTGCTAGAGGGATCTTTACAACTGAAGCGGATTCTCGGCGCGTTTCGGTCCCACAACTACAACGACGAACAACAGTCTCAGCCCAAAGTGAGCTGAGTTACCCGCCGAGTTGTGTCCTGGGTGGAGATGGTTTGAGGAATCGAGCGAGCTCTCAGCCAAAGAATCGTGCGAGCCGACCTGCGGCCGCCCCTATCCCTAGTCGAGGCGCGACGACAACAACTTCACAACTTCCTCTTTGTGTTTCTCCAAAACTGCTGGCGTGTCGGGTAACGACAATCGGACAGTTAGCGCCTGCAACATGTAATTGTGATTTTGAAATCGCGCCAGCCCTTCGACGGTGGTTGCATTCCAGACATCACGGTCCTCTTCCTGAAGATGCGCAAGCCACGGTTCAAACTTCGACGCGTCGAAGTCTTTGCGCCGGATGACCGACACGACCGCAGCGGCCAGGCGATCCTGCTCTCCTTGCGTGTAAACCTCGCTCGCTGTCGCGAGGCGTTGGTCAATTGCCTGGAGAATGCTGTCAGCTTCGTTCGTTGAAAGCAACGGACTATTTGCAAGCGCGGCCAGAAGGTCAGCCGTGTGCGCGGTAGCGTGAATCCAATGGAGCTTAGCGTCGTATCCGCGAAGGTCGCGCTCGGCGTTGAGGTACGCGAGTCCTTCCGCGGTCAGATCGTGAAAGCGCTTTTCTCCCATGAACGGAGACTTCGATTCGCGCTTCGCCAACTCTGCGAGACAGAGCGCGGAGAATGACCGCTTCATGACCGAATCCGTTCCGGTTTCCCCGATTCCACTCTTCAGATTCATGCGCCATTCATCGGTGAGCGTGATCATTGTCGAAACCGAAAAATGGCCACGATAGATCCAGCGAGCCAGGATCGAGTATGCCAAGTCGTCGCGCAATTCAGGATCGGGCGAAGCGAGCATCGCGCTCAACTCGGGCGCGAGTCCATCGGCAGATTCGTTCTGAGGGACTGCGTATCGGTCCTTCGCGATTGCACGCCAGAACTGGCGATCGTGTGAAGGCGCGGCGGCGAAACAAGTTGACGCCAGCAGTGCGAAAAGCAATAACACGGCAAATCTGGACATTGCATTCTCCGCTGGCATTGTAGCTAGCCGCGAATTGCCATTCTCTGCGAGAGCGAAAAATATGTGCAATTTGACAACTATCGCAAATTGCATAGGCCCTTCGCTTCGCTGGATGACAAATGAAATGAGTGACCGTGAGCGATCGTGAGCGACCGTTCACCTCGAAACTTTGTATACATACAGCCTGCCGATCGGCCCTTGCGGTTGTGTCAACGGCAAACAGATAGACGATCCGCAACCGTTCGCGCCGAAGACCACCACCATGCCGTTGTTCTGACCGACGTAAACCAGTCCATTCGCGACCCGCTGGAGTGGATACGATTGCCGCTGTTCTGGGTGGAGATTTCCTTGTACGGCGTGTAAGTTATTGAGAGGCTTGCGGATTACGAGATGCGGCTGGAATTTGAGGCTTAGTTTTCCTCTGCCTTCCACAAAGAAGTGTCGTCGTCCACAGTTTCTTCACAATGTATTGTCTTTTTATCGTTGCGAGCCGCGCCATTCTGATTGAGAGTGAGTTCAGCGAAACGTGAGAGTTCCTGGGCTCGCCCGATGATTGCGGCAGAGCCAGTGGCAGCCGGCGATACTCGAAAGAGAGTTGCCTTGGGGAAGAGCTTCCAGATACGCGCGAAAGTGCGGCTGGCAGCCCGGCGTAGCGGTTTATCTCCATTCTGCTTTTCGGAGCAGAACAGGCCGTGACCACAGCAACGTCAGCTGGACTCGTGATCGCGAGATGACGAATCCTGCACCGCGTCGGCAAAAGTGGCGTTCGTTTACGAGCGCTGTCGGGCCGATACGATTCGTTGCACCGCCTCCGCGGTGACGGAGGCAGCTCAGGAAACCACGCATAATGCGGTCCGAGGGTGGCTGGCCCTCGGGCCGCATTCTACTTTCGCTTCTTCATTTCACATTGAGCGTGTTGTAGCTTTCGAGAGTGTTGCATAGTCCCTTCGACTGCGCTCGGGGCAGGCTCTTCCCTTCGCTCAGGATGACAATGTTTTTTTAGTCGGGCCATTTCTAGGGAGTTTTCTCGCCCTCCTTCCAACCCCCCCCACTTGTTATTCGTCTTTTGTTCGCCTAACATTTATCCCAACCGCACATTGTTTTTTTCGTGCCAAACTTTTTTTTATTCATTCTGGTTTTTCCACGAATGCGCGATTCATGCACAAGGCGTTTGCGGTTAGAGTTCGGTTCTCATTTGAAAAAACTTCTGACGGGAAAAATCTTTGGCGACTTCTGAATATACGATCAGCACACTTCCCGCGAACGTAGAGGCGGAGCGGTCCATCCTGGGCGCAATTCTGCTCGACAACTTTGCCTACAACCAGGCGGCTGAGCATCTCCGCATCGAAGATTTTTCGCTCGACTCGCACCGCCGCATTTATTCGCGGATGGTCGATCTGGCGGAGTCTTCGCGGCCGATCGATATGATCACGCTGATCGAGGAACTGGATCGGCACAAGGACCTGCAGCCGATCGGGGATGTCGCTTATGTGTCGAGCCTGGTCGAGGGCGTTCCCGATCGCCCGAGCATCGAGCACTACGTCAAGATCGTCCGCGACAAGGCTCTGCTGCGTGGCGTGATCTCGGCTGCGAATACTGCGATTGCGCGAGCGAGCGACCAGTCCGATGCGGCGGAAGATGTTCTTAGCGACACCGAAGCGGCGATCTTCCAGCTTTCGGAAAAGCGCATTGGCCGGGGCTTCATGGGCGTGCAGGAGATCGTGCGAGAGACGTTCGGTTCCGTCGACGCGTTGTTGCAGCGCGGCCAGCGTATTACGGGGCTGGCGACGCACTATACAGACCTGGATGAGATGACGAGTGGACTGCAGAGATCCGACCTGGTGATCATCGCGGCCCGGCCGTCGATGGGCAAGACGGCATTCGTGATGAACATCGCAGAGAACGCCGCAATCGAAGATCAGCAGGTTGTTGGAGTGTTCTCGCTCGAAATGTCGCGCGAGGCATTGTTGATGCGCTTGCTATGTTCGCAGGCAAGGGTCGACGCGCACAAGATGCGCACCGGATCGTTATGGCAGGACGACACGAAAAAAGTTGTGCGCGCGATGGAGCAATTGGCGCACGCCCCGATATTTATCGATGATACGCCGGGAATTTCTTTGAGCGAAATGCGCGCCAAGGCGAGACGCCTCAAGCAAGCACAAGGCCGACTAGACCTCATTATCGTGGACTACCTGCAGCTGATGTCGGGCGGCGGAAAGCGTTTTGAAAACCGCACCCAGGAAGTTTCCGCAATTTCGCGAGGCCTGAAAGCGTTGGCGAAGGAACTGAGCGTTCCTGTGATCGCGCTTTCGCAGTTGAGCCGCGCTCCGGAAAGTCGCGGCGGAGATCATCGTCCGCAGCTTGCCGACCTGCGCGAATCAGGATCGATCGAGCAGGACGCGGACTTGGTGATGTTTATCTTTCGCGAAGAGGTCTACAAGCAGGATGATCCAGAGTTGCAGGGACGCGCAGAGATCATCATTTCCAAACAACGCAATGGTCCGATTGGACGAGTTCGGATGGCTTTTCTAAAGCATTGCACTCGCTTTGAGTCCTTGGCTGAGGGTGGTATCACGCCAGAAGAGTAATTACAGGATTAACTGTAGGCGCTAGGGTAAGTGCTGTAGGACCTTAGGTTTGCGAGACCTGCTGCCGATGGCCCCTCAATCTGTGGAAAAGCTTGTGGAATTGAAAACCGCCTTTGAAACTTCCGTGAGCCGTGACCGATCGGTCGGTAAAAGACGGCGGCTCCATTCATGCATAAGCCTATGACTAGTAACCAGTTATGCAATTCATCCCGCATTAACATTGTCAGGCGATATTCGCGGTTGCCTTTATTCCGGATTTGAGATTTGCACATTTGTAGGTATCAGAACCTTAACCCCCATGCGAGTTTCGCTGAGGAAACGTGCCTTCGAAAGCGCGACACGCATCGGAGAGGCCGATTTTTCGTATCGTTTTTGGTGATCACGCAGCGACTATTTTGCTAGCCGTTCTCTAGAGCAAATGGTGATCTGCGGCGGACCCTCTCCTTAGCTCGGAGAAGTGTTTGCCCTCGTTTTTCTTCTGCGGCTTCCCGGGATAAGACACGATTTGCATGCTCGCGGCAGCCGGCCGGACGCCAGCGCTATGATTGCCGACGCGTGGTGGCTCGGGAGATTTAGGGCAGTTCCCGAACCCAGATATTGCGGTAGCTGATCGGCTCACTCGGATCGCCGTGAGCCTGCAACTTGATGGGCGCCCCGTCGAACTTCTTGTAGAACGGCTTGCCGATGTAGCGGGTCTCGCCCTGGAGCTCGAAATGATTCTGCACTAATACTCCATTGAAAAGCACGGTGACAAATGCGTGCGTTTTCACCGACCCGTCGTCGTTGAAGGTGGGAGCCGTCCAGACAACGTCGTAGGTTTGCCATTCGCCGGGCTTGCGGTTGGCGTTCGCCAGCGGAATGCCCTGCTTGTAGATACTGCCAGCTTGGCCATTCACGTAAGTCTTGTTGTTGTAGGAATCGAGAACCTGTAACTCATAGCCGCCGTCTCCGGTGCCTGTTGAGGCCAGGAACACGCCGCTATTGCCGCGAGTCTGTCCGCTGCCGGTAATGTTCTCGGGAATCTTCCACTCGATGTGCAATTGATAGTTGTGGAAGCTGCGCTTGGTCTCGATGTTTCCCGCAGTCTTGTTCACCGTGATGATGCCGCCGGACACGGTCCATTTGGCGGGAGACTTGTCCTGGACCGAGACCCATTGATCGAGATTCATGCCATCGAACAGCACGACCGCGTCGGACGGTGCGGCGGAGCTGGTTGCGCCCGGCGTTACGATCTTGGGGACGGGCTCGTAGAACTCAGTATCCTCTGGCTTTGCGGTCTGCTCGTTCGATTGTTGAGAGTAGAGCGCTGTGGCCGCGAGCAGGAGCAGCAGAGGAAAGATCCTTGTAAGTTTCGTGCGCATGATGAAGATGAGGATACACCAGTTTTTTGGGATGGTTGAAGGGCGAGACTCTTACAGTTCGCACTTTTTCAACGAATACGGGGGCGAGGACGCCGCTACCGCCGGCGAGACATCGGCGGTCCTGCGTTACTAGTTGCTGCTGCTTTCGCCTACTTTCAGGACTGCCAGGAACGCTTCCTGAGGGATGTCAACACGGCCGATCCGCTTCATGCGCTTCTTGCCTTCTTTTTGCTTTTCGAGGAGCTTGCGCTTACGGCTAATGTCACCGCCGTAGCACTTCGCCAAGACGTTCTTGCGCATGGCGTGAACAGTTTCGCGAGCGATGATCTTCGCTCCGATGGAGGCCTGGATGGGGACTTCGAACATCTGGCGCGGAATCAGCTCTCTCATCTTCGAAACTAGCGCCTTGCCGCGGTCGTAGGCGAAGTCGCGATGCACGATGATGGAAAGGGCATCGACGGGTTCTCCAGCGACGAGAATGTCGAGCTTGACCATGGGCGAATCCCAATAGCCCGCGAGGTGGTAGTCCAGGGAGGCGTAACCGCGAGATACCGACTTGAGTCGATCGTAAAAATCCAAAACGATTTCGTTCAAGGGCAGCTCGTAGTGCAGCATCACGCGCGATGAGCTGACGTATTCAAAGGTCTTCTGTTTACCGCGTTTTTCTTCGACGAGCGCAAGGATCCCGCCAACGTATTCTTCATTCGTCAGAATCGTTGCCAGGATGACGGGCTCTTCGATCTTTGCGACCTCGCTCGGATCGAGCCAGCGCGATGGATTATCGATTTCGACTAACTCCCCGTCAGTCTTAGTGATCTTGTAACGCACGCCGGGGGCCGTGGTGATGAGGTCGAGATTGAACTCGCGCTCCAGGCGCTCCTGGATGATTTCCATGTGAAGCAGGCCAAGAAATCCACAGCGGAAGCCGAAACCAAGAGCGACGGAACTCTCAGGCTCGAAGAAGAAAGACGAATCGTTCAGACGGAGCTTCTCAAGCGCTTCGCGGAGTTGTGTGTGCTCGTGCGCATCGACCGTGTAAAGTCCCGCGAAAACCATCGGCTTGATTTCTTCGAAGCCGGGAAGCGGCTCGATGGCTGGATTGGTGTCGTCGGTGATGGTATCGCCGATTTTTGTGTCGGCGACGTTCTTTATATTGGCAACGATGAATCCGACTTCACCCGCCTGAAGTTGATCGATCTCAACGGGCTTGGGGGTGAGGACGCCGAGAGTTTCCGCGTCGAACGTCGTGCCGTTCCACATGAGGCGGATTCTTTGGTTCGTGCGCAGAGTTCCTTGAAAGACGCGAGCCAGCACGATCACTCCGCGGTACGCGTCGAACCACGAGTCGAAAACCAACGCCTGAAGCCGGTTGTCGGGCTGTCCCTTGGGCGGCGGAACCCGCTTCACGATGGCTTCGAGGACATCGGGAACACCTTGGCCGGTTTTGGCGCTGATGAGCACGGCATCGGTGGCGTCGAGGCCGACCGCACCCTCGATCATTTCCTTGGTGCGAGGGATGTCGGCGCTCTGGAGATCGATCTTGTTGATGACGGGAATGATTTCGAGGCCGTGGTTGATCGCGAGATAGGAGTTGGCGAGCGTCTGCGCCTCAACACCTTGCGAGGCATCCACGACCAAGAGCGCGCCTTCACAAGAAGCGAGCGAGCGTGAAACCTCGTAGGAGAAATCCACGTGGCCCGGAGTGTCGATCAGGTTCAACTGGTAAGTCTTGCCGTCTTCCGCGTTGTACATCATGCGGACTGCATGAGCCTTGATGGTGATGCCGCGCTCGCGCTCGAGGTCCATGGAATCAAGGACTTGAGCCTGCATCTCGCGCGCCGTGAGCGATCCAGTCAGCTCGAGCAGACGATCGGCCAAGGTCGATTTGCCGTGGTCGATGTGAGCGATGATCGCGAAATTACGGATTAAAGCGGCGTCCATGAGTGTGGCTTACCCTTGATTCTAACAGGCGATTTTGGGGGAGGTAGATTGGGTGGCTTCGTGGTTCACCATGGGAGTGCGTTCACCACTCAGGACACGAAGGAGCACTAAGGAAACTCCCCGACACTCGTCTTCTACTAGTCCGATGCGCTTGTCCCATGGACTTCTCTGATTTACTCTCGCTGTCCTACAACGGAGGAGTTATGCAGACATTTCTTGCGAGCATCTTGCTTGGTTGTTGTTCGATCGCGACGGCACAGACAATTTCGCAGGAGGTGCGGGCGTTCGTCAAAGTGGATAGTCCCGTAATCGCTCTGACGCATGTGCGTGTGATCGACGGAACCGGAGCGGCCGCCAAGGAAGATCAGACCGTGATTGTGAATCACGGGAAGATTGAGTCTGTGGGAGAAGCCTCCGCGGCGAATGTGCCGAAAGATGCTCAGGTGTTGGATCTCCACGGCCGGACCGTGATTCCGGGGTTGGTCGGCATGCACGACCACATGTTTTATCCCGTTGGGCCGGGATCATTCGGCGAGATGGCTTACAGCTTTCCACGGTTATATCTCGCGGGCGGAGTCACCACGATCCGGACGACAGGCTCGCTCGAACCGTATACCGATCTCGAGATCAAGAAGGGGATCGATGCCGGCTCGATGCCGGGACCGAAAATGCACGTCACTGGGCCGTATCTGGAAGGGTCCGGATCATGGGCGGTTCAGTTGCATCAGTTGTCAGGACCTGAGGACGCGACGCGAACGGTGAACTATTGGCTTGACGAGGGTGTAGACAATTTCAAGGCGTACATGTTCATCACCCATGACGAACTGGGGGCGGCGATTACCGCGGCGCACAAGCGCGGAGCCAAGGTGACCGGACATTTGTGCACGATCGGATTTCGGGAGGCGGCGGCACTGGGGATCGACGATCTGGAACACGGGCTCATGGTTGATTCCGAGTTCGTCCCGGGACGCAAGCAGGGCGAGTGCAAGGATGAAGAAGATCCGGTGCTGATGGCGAAGCTCGATGTGAAGTCGGGGCCGGTCCACGAAATGATTCTCGACCTGATTGGGCGCCATGTGGCGATGACGTCAACCCTGCCGGTGTTTGAGATGGGAAGCTTTGCGGGACGTCCGACGCTGCAGCCGCGAGTACTGGATTCGCTTTCGGCAGATGCGCGTGCGTTGTTGCTGGAGAGAAGATTGCGGTCGAGCGACGGCGCCGCGATCCGGAAACGCTACGGTAGCGACGTGTCGCCGTGGCCGGACGCATTCAAGAAGGAAATGGAGTTCGAGTATGCGTTCTCGAAAGCGGGTGGTCTGTTGCTTGCGGGATTGGATCCGACCGGCATGGGCGGAGTGCTTGCCGGTTTCGGCGATCAGCGGGAAGTAGAGTTGCTGGTGGAAGCAGGATTCACGCCAGTGGAGGCGATCCACATTGCGACGTACAACGGGGCGCAGTACCTGGGTGAACTTGATCGCATCGGTACGATTGCAGCGGGAAAGCAGGCGGACCTGGTGGTAGTTCAGGGCGATCCGTCGAAGAGCATTGACGACATCGAAAATGTCGAGACGGTGTTCAAGGACGGCGTCGGCTACGATTCTGCGAAGCTGATTGAGTCGGTTCGTGGGTCGGTGGGGAATCGATAGAGTAAGTAATACTCAATGTCCAGTATTCTTCGTGCGGCGCTTTTCTTGCGTGTGATGTCTCGCTCGTGGACTCTGTTTTATGGCTGAGCGTCCTTTTTCGGATATCGACCATGTGCAGCTAGCGATGCCGGTTGGTGGTGAAGAATCCGCGCGACGCTTTTATCGTGATTTGATAGGGATGGTCGAGCTTTCCAAGCCCCCGGAGTTGGCTCGACGTGGCGGGTGCTGGTTCGGGAGTGGCGGAGTGCAGGTACACCTGGGCGTTGAAGTAGATTTCCGCGCGGCGAAGAAGGCGCATCCGGCGCTGCGTTGCGTGGACTATGACGGGCTCACCGAGCGGTTGCGGGCGGCCGGAGTGAGCGTGACCGAAGATGAGAACATCCCCGGAGTCCGGCGAAGCCACATCGCGGATCCGTTTGGGAATCGTATCGAGCTGGTCAGCGAGCGATGACGCGGCGTCTCCGATAGAATCCGTCGCATGTTGATTCTCGCCTCCGCTTCGCCACGACGCCAGGAACTTCTCCGCAATGCGGGCATTTCGTTCGCGGTGCAACCGGCGGATGTGGATGAAACTCCGCTGGCCGGTGAAGGTGCGCGGGAGTGTGCCGAGCGCCTGGCTCGCGAAAAGGCCCTGACAGTTTGGAAGGGCCGTCCGCAGGACGTGGTACTGGGTGCTGACACGATTGTCGTGGTGGGGAAAGAGATTCTGGGCAAGCCCACTGATGCAGAGGACGCTGCGCGCATGTTGCGAATGATCTCAGGGCGAGAGCATGACGTGATCACCGGGGTGTGCCTCGCGGGGCCGACGGGGAAAGGGCACTCAGTGGTGGGTGATCGATCGCGCACGGACGAAAATGTAGCCATTGCGTCTCAGACTACGCGAGTGACGGTGAGTGAGCTGTCGGAGGAAGAGATACGCGACTACGTCGCAACCGAGGAACCGATGGACAAAGCGGGAGGTTATGCGATCCAGGGGATGGCGTCGCGATGGATTCCGAGGATCGAAGGCGACTACAGCAATGTCGTGGGATTGCCGGTGGCGATGGTCTATCGAATGCTACGCGAACGGAACAGGAATCAATGATTTTCGAAAGCGATGAATAGAGCTTGAACCACCAAGGGCACGAAATTTCACCAAGGGACAAGAATTTTTTGGATTCAATAACGAGTCTCGTCCTTCGTCGGCACAACTTCAAAACGTCCAACACAAGAGGCACTGAGGTTCACGGAGGAAAAACTTTGGAGACTGCACTCAATAAACAGCAGGTTGGATGGCGAGATTGAGCTCGCGGTCAGGAATGTTTGTCTTCATCCTTCTTTTCGTCGTCTTCTTTTACCGCTGACTTGAAGTTTCGGAGACCTTCTCCAAGACTCTTGCCGAGGTTTGCGAACTTGCTGGGACCGAACAAAAGGAGCGCGATCCCGACGATGATAACGATTTCGGTAATGCCAATTTTGCCGCCCACGGATCCATCCTCCTAAGGTCTTCAAGCCTGCGATAGCAGACCTCGCCTGGAACGGCGACCTTTGCCTGTAAAAATTCTAGGCTTCCCCGGGCGGGGAGTCAAAGAGCACGCATCTTAATGCCATGAAATGCGGGTTACGAACACAAGGATCAGAAGTCTATTTCTGGGCTGCTTTGTGAGGTAGGGATGATGATGAATTTTCGAAATATCGTCTTGGCATTCTGTCTTGTCGCGGGATTTGGAAGTGGTGTTTCACGAGCTTGGGCACAGGCTCCGGCCACGGCGCATGAGCAACGAAAGACGAGCGATCCATACAAGGGAGATCTGTCGATATTTGAAACTCCGGGCCGGGACGAGCGCCTGCAGATCAACCGGGTGATGGATATGCTGGGCATTACGAATGCGAAGTCCGTGGCAGACATCGGAGCGGGGTCGGGTTGGTTCACGGTGCGGGCTGCGAAGCGGGTTGGCGGGCTGGGCCTGGTCTACGCGGTCGACATCAATCCGGAGGCAACGCAGTATATCGAGCAGCGGGCGCGGAAAGAGAAGCTGCCGAACATCAAGGCGGTTCTCAGCAAACCAGATGATCCGATGCTGCCCGCTGGATCGGTGGACGCTGTGCTCTTGCTGAAGACGTATCACGAAGTCTCGCACCCGGTGGAGTTGCTGAAAAATCTGCGGGCCGCGCTTCGTCCCGGAGCGAAGGTCGGCGTGATCGATCGCAATGGCAACGGATCGGATCACGGAATTGGGCGTGACGTTGTGATTCGCGAGGCGGAAGAAGCCGGGTACAAACTCGTCGAGCAGAACGACATCGTGAAGGGCGACAACATGGATTACTTCCTGGTGTTTAAGTTAGGAGAGTGATCCCTTCCACGGCGACCACAGCATCACGCGGCGAGGTCTGATGCCGCGCCCTTTCAAATCAATGTCGCAGCTTTAGCGTTGCCCTTATCCGTGCTCTTTCAATGCATTGTTGCGCGTGGCGTTTTGTCGCAGCATGCTAGGCGCTTTCGATCATTCCGGCCAGTAGCAGAGCGCGTTGAGGCAATTCCGAGATCAGGATGTGCTCGTGCACAGCGTGCGCTCCGGTTCCCGAACCCCCCATGCCGTCGAGCGTAGGAATGCCGATGCCGGCGGTGAAGTTTCCGTCAGAACCTCCGCCAACGGCGGCCTCCTCAAGATCCCAGTTAATCTGTTTTGCGATCGTCCGTCGCCTTTTCGTAAAGCGCGGCGACCCCGGCAGTTCTCTCCATCGGCATGCGGTTGATGCCGCCTTCCATGACAAGCTTGCAATGCTTGTCGAACGGCTTGAGGGAACGAAGCTTGCGATCGAGAACGGTGGCTTGCTTTCTTTGTTTGATGCGAACGTCGATCTCTACTTCGGCCTCAGCGGCGACCACGTTGGTGCGAGTCCCGCCGCGAATGATCCCCGGGTTCACAGAGATGCCCGATTTCAAATCGTTCAACTTCGACATGGCGGTGATCTGGCGCGAGAGTTCAACGATGGCGCTGTGACCTTTGCCGGGATCGAGTCCGGCGTGAGAGGCAATACCCTTCACGTTCAGGAAATATTCTCCGACGCCCTTGCGCGCGGTCTTCACGGCGCCTCGCCCGGCGGCGGGTTCGAGCACTAACACGCCAGAGGACTTTCTTGCTAACGTCTCTGTGATAGCGCGAGAGGAATGGCTCCCCACTTCTTCGTCGGACACGAGAAAGACAGTGACGGGTCGCGGCAATGTTCCGTGCCAAGCCTTAAGCGCCTCGATGGCATAGAGCATCAGCGCGATTCCGGACTTCATGTCGAGCACGCCGGGACCGTGAAGGCGATCGCCCTTGATACGGCAGGGCATTTCGGCCAAGGTTCCGAGCGAATAGACGGTGTCGAAATGTCCGAGGAGAAGAACGGGCTTGTGCCCGCGGCCGGGAAAATCAATCTGCACGTTGTCGGCGAAGTCGTTGGCGGGATGAATGCGGACACGCCCGCCGAGAGACTCGAATTCTTCAGCAAGGATAGATCCCATGCGATCGCCGGCGGGCTTGTTGTCGCTGGGCGATTCGATCTCGACGAACTCGCGAATGGTTTGGACCAAAGCGGGTTGCCGGGACTCGAAATACTTGAGGCGATCGAACCAAACCCGGTCTGTAGTTTTGGCGATGCTGCGAGAACTTTTCTTTCGAGCCATGAAATCTCCGGCAGTCAACAAAATCCCCACTTCTCGCGCACCAAGCGGGCGAGAAATGGGGCACTCGCCGTACAGTATAATCTTCACGCCGTTTGAGACGAACTATGAATGACCGCAGCCCTGTGCCGGAAAGCGCGCCGAAGGAAGCGAACACCGGTCTCGATATCCACGATATTTTAAAGATTTTGCCGCATCGCTACCCTCTGTTGCTGATCGATCGGGTGCTCGAGTTGAAGCGCAAAGAGCGCATTGTCGCGATCAAGAATGTCACCATCAATGAGCCGTTCTTTCTCGGTCACTTTCCCGGGCTGCCGATCATGCCAGGAGTATTGATTGTCGAAGCGATCGCACAAGCGGGCGGAGCGCTGTTGTTGACGGAAGTCGAAGATCGCAGTGACAAGGTCATGGTGTTCACCGGAATTGAACGCGCGAAGTTCCGCAAACCGGTTGGTCCTGGCGACCAATTGCGGCTCGAGGTGGAATTAAAAGCGTGGCGCGAGGTCCCGGGCATGACAGCCGCCAAGATGCAGGGATATGCCTATGTCGGCGGCAAGAAGGTTGCTGAGGCGATGGTCTCGTGCCAACTCATCGATAGTTCTCGTGGACGCGCGTCCAAAAATGGAGCTGACTCGGAAATATAGTTCGCTCGATAAATTCGAAGTGTCCTTGCCAGAGAAGGTGTGGAGACACGGGGCACGCTTTGCTTTGCAGGATTCCACAGTTTAACCGGCAACGACTCCTCCCATGAACGTACACCCGACAGCCATCATTGATCCCAAAGCGAAAGTTCCCGCCTCATGCAAAGTCGGTCCGTACTGCGTGATCGGCGCGAGCGTGGAACTGGGTGAGGGATGCCACCTGGTGTCGCATGTGGCGATCGAGGGTCCGACGAAGATCGGAGCGGACAACGGCTTCTTCCCTTTTTGCGCCATCGGGATGGCTCCCCAGGACATAACGTACAGAGGGGAACCGACTCGGCTCGAGATTGGCGATCACAACGAAATTCGCGAGTGTGTCACGATCAATCGCGGGACGGCAAAGGGCGGAGGGCTGACGAAGATTGGCAGCCATATATTGATCATGGCTTACGCCCACATTGGCCACGACAGCGTGATCGGCGATAACGCCATGTTGATAAACGGCGCGACCTTGGGCGGACATGTGACGGTTGAGGAATACGCCGTGGTGGGTGCGCTTTGCCCCGTGCATCAATTCGTACGGATCGGCGCGCATTCGTATGTCGGCGGGGGAACGACCATCACACAGGATGTGCTGCCGTTTTCGATGACGTCGGCCGCGCGCGAAACCCATGCTTACCTGATGAACAAAGTCGGATTGCAGCGGCGCGGGTTCACGAAAGAACGCATCGCCAAAATTCACCACGCCTACAAGATTCTTCTGGCGTCGAAGCTCAATACCTCGCAAGCCCTCGAGAAGTTGAAGTCCGAGAGCGAACGGGGAGAAGACGTCGATATGCTGATTCGGTTTATCGAAGCGTCGGAGCGGGGGATCATTAAATAGAGCTGCGGCCGGTGGTCAGCGAAGGTTGAACTGACTGGCGACCGCTTTGCTTGAGCCACCAGCATGGAGCGCATCGGCCTAATCGCGGGCAACGGCAAATTTCCCTTTCTCGTGCTGGACGCGGCGCGAGCCCAGGGATACGAGGTAGTTGTTGCTGCAATTAAGGAAGAGGCATTTCCGGAGATCGAGTCGCACGGTGCGACTTCGGTGCACTGGCTCTCACTGGGAGAACTGTCGAAGCTGATTGAAACGTTTCGCCGCGAGGGTGTGAAACGCGCCGTGATGGCGGGTCAGGTGAAGCACAAGCAGATTTTTTCGAGCATCCGTCCGGATTGGCGTCTGGCGAAGTTGTTGCTTTCGCTTACGACGCGCAACACCGATTCGCTGCTGGGCGCAGTGGCGAAGGTGCTGGCCGATGAAGGCATTGTCCTCGAAAATTCCACAACGCTGCTCGAACCGCTACTGGTGAAACCGGGAGTCCTCACGAGGCGCGAACCAACGGAGCAGGAGCGCAAGAACATCGTTTACGGCCGTGCGGTTGCGCGGGAGTTGGCCAAGCACGATATTGGACAGACGGTGGTGATCGCCGAGACAGCGTGCGTCGCGGTGGAGGCAATGGAAGGAACGGATGCCACGATCGAGCGCGCTGGGGAGATCATGCGTTCACTGCACGAAGAGGCTTCAACATTGAGCCGAGAGTTGACCGTGGTCAAGATCGCAAAACCGAATCAGGACATGCGATTCGATGTTCCGGTCATTGGAGTGAAGACGATTGAGACGATGCAGAAAGCAGGAGCGTCGTGTCTTTCGGTGGACGCCGGAAAGTGCCTGTTGCTCGATGGACAGAAGGTGGTGGACGCTGCGGATGCCGCTGCGATTGCCATTATGTCGGAGGGAGTTGCTCGATGAAATCGAAGGTAGGGCCGGCTTCCGAGGCCAGCGGGATCGCGGATCAATTGCAGCGAGCGTTCTATGGAACGGCCTGGCATGGGCCGTCGATGCTTGAACTGCTGGAAGATATCGATGCGGCGACGGCTGCTGGCCATCCGATCCCGAATGTGCACAGCATCTGGGAATTGTTGATGCATGTGGCGGTATGGGATCAGGTGGCATTAGTACGGCTGGCGGGAACCAAATCGCAGCCGACAGGAACGGATAACTTTCCTTTGGCGTCAAAGCCGACCGAAGCGGCCTGGGGGAAAGCGGTCGCCGAGGCGAAACGTGTTCATGACAAGCTGGTACGAACTGTGGCTGGACTTCCGGATTCGCGGTTGCGCGATCGTGTGCCGGGGAAGCGATACGATTTCTTTCATATGCTGCACGGGATCGCGCAGCATGAGCTGTATCACGCTGGGCAGATTGCGATTTTGAAGAAGGCCGTGGGGAAATAGGACGGGTACGGGAGGCGCAAGAGCCCTCTTTAACTTGACACTTGTCGTAGCCCTTTCGGCTTCGCTCAGGGCAGGCGCTGAGGGGCCGCTCCTTCACCCTCATCTATTCCAACGCCCTCTTCGGTCACCCATCTTTCCCGCCGCGTATCGCGGTCTTACTGTACCTTCGCTCGCTTCCACCAGTGCATCAACGTAACGCCCTATTCCCCCCGGCTTCGGCCCGAGACTTCGCCGTTACGCCCGGCAGGACGCCGGCGGTAGTGTCCTCACTTCTTGAAGATTACTGCGACTGCGGCGACTATCAGGGCGAAGCCGGCGAAGTAGTTCCAGCGAAGGGGTTGCTTCAGGTAGAGCACCGAGAAGACTGCGAATACGGTCAGGGTGATGACTTCCTGGATGGTCTTGAGCTGGGCCGCCGTGAATTCGTAGGAGCCGATGCGGTTCGCGGGAACCTGGAAGCAATATTCGAAGAACGCGATCAGCCAGCTCACCAAGATGACTTTGAATAATGGGACGTTACGGAACTTCAGGTGTCCGTACCAGGCGAATGTCATGAAGATGTTCGAAACGGTGAGCAGGGCGATCGTCCGCATGGGCAGCGAGTTCCTTTCTGAGATCGACTAAGGCTACAACGAAACTATCTGGTTGTTTTACTTCGTAGTTGCAACCGTCCAGATGCTCTTTGCTCCGATTGCGTTTACAATTTCCAGCGGCAACCGGCCAGCGAGAATCTTTCCTGCCATCTCACAATCCGATTTCCGTCGCGGTAGTTGGCGTAGGGGTGTTCGGGCGCAACCACGCGCGTATTTACAAGGAACTTGAGCTGCAGGGCGAACCTGTGCGGTTGCTGGGGGTAGTCGATCCGGACCTGGGCCGCGCTGACGCTGTTGCGCGGGAATTTGGCTGCAAGGCGTTCGGATCGGTGCAGCAGATTCTCACCACGCACAGCGAACTACAAGCGGCGTCCGTGGCCTGTCCAACGCTGCAACACCTCCCCGTGGCGCGTGACTTGATGAAGGCCGGAGTCGATGTGCTGATCGAGAAACCTCTGGCGGCCACGCTGGCCGAGGCGCAGGAGTTGGTTGACCTTGCCGCGCATCACAAACGGGTCGCACAGGTGGGGCATCTGGAGCGATTCAATCCTGCGGTTCGAGCAACGTTGCCGATCCTGACGCAGCCGATGTTCTTCGAGGTGCACCGGTTAAGCGTGTTCACGCCGCGCTCGCTGGACGTGGACGTGGTTCTCGATCTGATGATTCACGATCTGGACATTGTGCTCGCCTTTTCGAAGTCGCCTGTGAAAGAAGTGCGAGCGGTTGGCCTTCCGATCTTGTCCGGGAAGGTGGACATCGCGAACGTGCGCCTTGAAATGGAGTCGGGCTGCATTGCGAACTTTACCGCCAGCCGGGTTTCGACCGAGCGTGTAAGGAAATTGCGCTTCTTCCAGCCGCGGCAGTACGTTTCGCTGGATTACGGGCGGCAGGAGGTCCTGGTCTTCACAGTGGGAGCTGACGGAGCGTCCGCAGGGAATCAGATCGGAAATCCGTCGGTCAATCCTCAAATCGGAGTGAGTAAGCCGTCAGTGGCGTCGGAAGAGCCGCTTCATGCGGAACTGAAATCGTTTCTGCACGCGGTGCGAGAGCGCTCGACGCCGGTAGTCCCTCTCGAAGATGGGCAAAAATCGCTGGCGCTGGCTCTGGAGATCGTGGCGGCGATCCGGGAACACGGAAAGAAAGTCGGGCTGGCCGGCATGGCGAAAGGCCCCCCGGCCGACCTAGCGATCTAAAGGCCGATTGGGGCTCTACACCGCCACCACCCTCATCTTCAGCGCGGGATACTACCTATCAACTCAATGAGGGATTCTTTTTCTTCATGAGGCTCATTCGAGCTTCTTTTACATATGTTTACACACCGAAGTCGTTGGCCAATTGTGAGAGAGCGGAATCGCCAGAAAGATGCGAAAATAGGGACTACCCGGCTGTGCACACCGCGCGATTGCATTTTCTTCCTGAGAGCTGGATGCAACGTCGAGAGTGTATTTCGTTTCTAACGACAGGCGGACACAGCTAAAGCAGCGCATGCCTATCACGCAAATTCCATTTCAGGATCCGGTCGCTCCGCCGGAGAAAGCACAGGCGGAACAGCTTGGGCTGTATGACACTGCTGATTGGGAAATTGCGTATCGCGAACTGGATGCACGTGTTCCGCACCTTCTGATCCAGCTTCAGGACGATCTCTCGCGCTCGCGGCGAAGGGAGGCGGCATGGATTTCGATCATCGCCCACCTGATAGTGTTTATCATCTTGTGGAACCTGCCGCTCATTGAAAAAGTCGTGGGATGGCATACGGCGGTGGTTGTGCCCGTGAATACCAGCCGCGACAAAGACGTTACCTTCCTCGCGCTGCCTCCTGACCTGCAGAAACCGACGCAGAAGCCGAACACAAACGTGAGATCGGATAAAGACAGGATTGCGACTTCGAAGCATCCTGAACTGGATCCCAAGGAATTGCGGAAGATGCTGGCCACGCCGCCTCCGGGCGCGCCTGGGATGAGAGGTCCGCGAACGCCGCAAGCGGCAACCGCGCCACCGCAGCCCACACCGCAGAGCCAGCCTGCTCCGCAACAACAGCAGCAGGCGCAGCAGTCATCCCCGCGCCCGCAGTTCCAGACGAATCAGAACGCGCAGTTGCAGATGCCGCCGCAAACCAACAACAACTCGTTCAGCAAATACTCCGGATCCATGACAGCGGGATCGGCCATCGCCCAAGCGACGCAGCAAGCCGCAGCGAACCGCGGCGGCGGAGGCGGTGGGCAGGAAGGCGATTTCGGATTGGGGACCGGCGCACGGGGACGCCAATACGGAGCGCTGGACATTCTGAGCGATACGCAGGGCGTTGATTTTGGCCCTTATCTGCAACGCATTCTGCAAGATGTCAAAGAAAACTGGTACCGGGCAATTCCAGAATCCGCGTTAATGGGCAAGAAGGGCAAACTTGCCATCGAGTTTGCGATCACCCGCAACGGGCAAGTGGCTGGAATGAAATTGATCGCTACGTCGGGGGACGATCCGCTCGACCGCGCTGCCTGGGCGGGAATTACCGGCTCGAACCCATTTCCGCCGCTGCCAAGCGAGTTCACCGGGCCGTATCTCGCATTGCGTTTCCGGTTTTATTACAATCCGGACAAGGCTGACCTGCAGTAGCCTACCTTCCTCCGTAAAGCCGCGGAATCTTTCTCTTGTCTCT
Organism: uncultured Acidobacteriota bacterium; assembly: GCA_963820895.1. Lineage (GTDB taxonomy): Bacteria > Acidobacteriota > Terriglobia > Terriglobales > Acidobacteriaceae > Sulfotelmatobacter. Next base: position 737,389 of record CAWGBW010000002.1, on the reverse strand, counting down.
TTAATCAAACTACTTAGATTGGCCGTTCGTGGCGCGCCGTCTTGTGCGGCGAGAGGGGTTGTGCATTGAAGATGCCGGTACTGTTCCTCGGGCACGGGTCTCCGATGAATGCGATAGAAGATAATGCTTTCACTCAGGCGCTAGAAGGCTTGAGCCAGCGTTTGCCGCGGCCGAAGGCTGTTTGCGTGGTGTCGGCGCACTGGGTGACGTCAGGGTCGCAGGTGATGGCGTCGGAGCATCCGCGAACCATCCACGATTTTTACGGATTTCCCCAGCCGCTCTATGAGGTGGAATATCCGGCGCCGGGGGCACCCGAAGAGGCGCGAAAGGTGGCCGCCGATGCGAACATCAAGGCCGACGAGCAATGGGGACTGGATCACGGATCGTGGAGCGTGTTGCGACATATGTATCCCAAGGCCGATGTGCCGGCATTTCAGTTGAGCCTTGATGACCGCAAGTCTTTGAAAGAGCATTTGGAGCTGGGAAAAGAGATCCGGGACTTGCGTGAGCGCGGCGTCCTCATTCTGGGAAGCGGGAACATCGTGCACAACTTGGGACGTATGGATTGGAGTGATGCACACGGTGCGTATGACTGGGCGAAGGAGTTCGATGCGAACCTGAAGAATGCGGTCGATGCGCATGATGCAGAGATGTTGGCTTCGCCCCAGAAGTGGGGCGAAGCATTGTGGGCCGCTGCGCATCCCAGCATTGAACACTATGTTCCGCTGCTTTATTGCGCGGGATCGACGGATGAGAAGGATGATGTGACGTATCCGTATGAGGGCTTTGATTTCGGAAGCGTCTCGATGCGGGCGGTGTTGTTCGGCAGTTCGGATGCCGGGGTGAAGTAGAGAGCGCCTATCTCATGCTTTGCCCTTCCTGCTACATTTTGATTCAGTGATTCCTTCCGCAGAATACGACCAGCGCCGTGTCGTGCGCATGACGCGGGTTGCCCAATTCGAAAAGATCCACATACGTCTGGGGAACGTCAGGCTCTTGCTGGCTGCGGCCGTGGTCGTCCTGGCATGGCTGGTGTTTGGATCTCATCTGCTATCTGGATGGTGGATCGCCGCGCCCATCGTGGTGTTTGGCGGCATCGCCGTTGGGCACTCAAGGGTGCTTCGAGCGAGAGATCTGGCGCAGCGCGCGGTTTCCTTTTATGAACGCGGGTTGGCCCGCGTTCAGGATCGTTGGGCGGGGACCGGGGAGACTGGTGAACGATTTGCGGACCCGCACCACGTTTACTCCGGAGATCTGGATCTGTTTGGCGATGCCAGCTTGTTTCAATTGATGTCGGTGGCCCGTACCCGAATGGGAGAGGAGACGCTGGTTGGATGGCTGCGCGCCCCGGCAAGCGTGGAAGAGATCCGAGACCGCCAATTGAAGGTCGGCGAACTTCGGGGCGAAATTGATCTGCGTGAGGATCTGGCCGTGCTTGGAGAGGACGCTAAGGTCGGAGTTCATCCGAATGAGCTGGCAGGGTGGGCGGAATCGTCCGATGGGATGAATCACAAGTGGATGGCGTGGCTCGCTCCTTGCCTGGGAGTAATGGCGATCATCGCCGTGATCATCTGGGCAGTTAAGGGAACCGTTACGCCATTCGTGATCGTGGTAGTAATCGAGGCGATCCTCACCTACTGGGTCCGCAAGAAGTTGGACGATACCCTGCACGGAACCGAACACGCGTTTCGAGACCTGGAACTTCTGGGAGGATTGCTGGAACGCTTTGAGAAACACAGCTTTCGCGGGCCGCAGTTGCAGGCGCTGCAACGAGAACTTCTGTCGAGCGGATTCACGGCATCTCGAGCCATCTCGAAGCTCAGAAGCCTGGTCGACTTCATCAATTCGCGGCACAACGTATTCGTTCGCATCATCGACGCGCCGCTGATGTATTCGGTGCAGGTTGCGTTTGCAGCCGAACGCTGGCGAACGAGACATGGCAACGCTGTCCGAAGATGGGTGGCGGTGGTTGGAGAGATGGAAGCCCTGCTGTCGCTCGCGAGTTACAGCTTCGAGCATCCGGAGGATTCCTTTCCTGAGTTTCTGGATGGAGCCGCGTCATTCGAGGCCGAAGAAATCGGGCATCCACTGCTGCCGGCGGCGGTTTGCGTCCGCAACGACGTGAACATCAACGGAGAGACGCGAATCCTGCTGATCAGCGGTTCGAACATGTCCGGGAAAAGTACGTTGCTTCGTTCCGTGGGGATCAATGTCGTGCTGGCGATGGCCGGCGGGCCGGTGCGCGCGAAACGTCTTCGTATGACGCCTCTTCAAGTTGGAGCCAGCATTCGAGTGAATGATTCTCTGCAAGAGGGCAGCTCGCGGTTCTATGCCGAGATCAAGCGGTTGCGCGAGATCTTGGATTTCGCGGGGAACAAACCGCACCTGCTCTTCCTGCTCGACGAATTGTTGCAGGGTACGAATTCGAACGACCGCAGAATCGGGAGCGAGGGCATCGTGAAAGCCTTGGTCGATCGAGGCGCGGTCGGGATGGTGAGCACGCATGATCTTGCTCTTACCAATATCGGTGGCGTGTTGGGCGGTCATCTGCGCAACGTTCATTTTCAGGACGAGCTTTCGAATGGCAAGATTACATTCGACTACGTATTGCGCGACGGTGTGGTGACCAAGAGCAACGGACTGGAGCTGATGCGATCAATCGGGCTGGACGTTTAGCGGGCAGGTTGCGCGGCAGGGCAGCTTTTAGATATCTTCGGTCAGCCTTTTCCTTCCAGTTCCTCTGCGATCGCCAACATGTTGGTCACGCTATTCCAGTTTCGAGCGGTACCTGTGACTTTCAGAAATTTCTCGACCTTTGACCAGGGTAGTTTGGACTTGCCGGCTCCCTCGGGAAAATAGATATAGAGCTCGCGTCCCTTCAGATGCACTTCTTCGGGATACGAATCGAAAGCACTCAAGCTTGCCTCCGCTCCCGGAGCTGGCAAACCCGCCAAGAACGTAACCAGGATCTTGCCGTGTTCCAGGTCGCGACGTTTCAGGAAAGGACTGGCGGCAATCGCTTGCCTCAACTCGTCGGTTGTGCGGAGGATGACCTCGGTGCGGCAGTCGAATTTCTTCTCGATGGCATCCTTGATTTTCGAAGCCAGTTGCGGTGTGCTCTTCGCTTTCGTGCGGAAGATAATGTTGCCGCTCTGTACATAACTGCAACAATCTTCAAACTTGAGCGTCTGGTAGAGGGCGCGAAGGGCGTCCATTTTGATCCGGTTGTGAGGACCAAGGTTGACGCCGCGCAGCATGGAGATGAGGACGGGCATCTTTACCTTTTCGGACCTGCGTTCGAGGTCGATCGGTGGAGCAATATCCTCCGATACAATGTCGCGCCATTGTCGAGAGTAAGCGTCCCGCTGAGCGTGTTGCCCTCGACGTGAAATTTCCATTCATCGTGCCTGGGTGTATTGGCCGTGCACTTCAAGTTGGATTCTCCGTCTGCGTGATGGCAGATCAGCGTGCCCATGAAGTCGGGCGCATCCCCTACGATTTTGAAGGCGTCAATCTTCAGTTGAGAGTGAGTTTGCTTGTCGGCGAAGATACGGTAAAGTGCATGCTCGTCGCGACACGGAGAATCCGCCACCATGCACTTCGATTCTCCTTCCCATGACCCTACGAAGCCGGAGTCTGATGCGGCCTGGGCACTCGCGGCCAGCAGTCCGACCACAACGCAAGTCATGAGTCGTGCGCCCATTTGTTCGAGCAAAATCATAGCCGAAAAAGCGGATTTCTCCACCCGTTCATCGGGATATACTCGATTTTCGAGTCGGTTTTGGAAAGTTTTGAACAGGCTGGCAGTTCATGGAACCAAAAGAATCACTTTGACTTAAGGCGATACCCTTGGAAAATCTCTACAAAGCTTCGGCTGTTCCCTCCGGCAAAGCACCATTGTTTTGTCGGAAATCGATCTTTCACGACCAATTCCGTATGCAAACTGCGCACGTGAGTCGGGGGCTTCCAGCCCAGGGAGAAGTAAAAATGGCAGGACAGGTCGTTTTGTACTTTGAAGACCAAGCAGACGCGCTGCGATTTGCTCTGGCCGCAGGTTCAGTGATGTCGGGGGATGGGGCAAAGTTCACCACAGATCTGGTGCAGGAAACGTCGCGAATCACGCGCATTCGGCTGGATGCTGTTAACGCCGGAAGCGGGAAGAAGTCCGGTAACGGACGCGTCGCCTGAGCTATCGATCGTCCTGTCGACTCTGACATTCCGAAATCGCAGGCTGCCTCCTGGCGGCCGGAACGACGTCGTCCGCGCAAAAAACCAACTCCCAACTGTTCAGAATGAATCCGGTTGGCCTGATTCGGCCCTAGGCAGTGCCTGCATTGGTGAATGCTTCAATGGCATCCCCCAGCGTAGGAAACATTAGGAAGACCTGTTCTACCTTGGTGATCTCCAATACTTTGAGTACCCGCTTGTTGACACCTGTGAGTGCCATGCGACGTCCTGACTTCGTGCATGAAGTGCAGGCGCTTACCAGCGACCCCAAACCTGACGAATCGAGATAGGGTACGCCCGATAAATCGAGAATCATCGTAGGAGCGCTCTCGCGTCGGACGGCATTGAGAAATGAACTGACGTTCTCCATGGTCAGAGGACCACGCAAGCTCAGCACCCCACGATCGAGATGGTCGATTTCTAACGGCTCAGAAGACATGGGGAGCGATTCTAGGCCAGATGGCAATCACGATTCAAGCTGGCGAATCGAAATGTTCAGGACCGGCATTTGACTTCCCGTCGTTTGTAATCTTTTTGTTTTTTCTGAGTTGTGAAGTTATATGCAGGCGCGCCGGCGGCTAGGATGATGTCAACGGCATGTGGGGGGAAACGGATGATGAAAGAAATTGGACGTCGATCCCGGCAGCCTCACCACTCAAAGTAATATTCCTGCAAAACATCCTAAGGGAAATCAGGCCCGCGTTCTGCTGAGTTCGGTTTTCGGACCTTACGCGCAAGACGATGAGTTCGGCAGCCGCTCCATCAACCCGATGGAGCTCTATCACAATCAAGTTACGCGCGCCCAGGGAAGCTTCTCGCTGCGAATGTTCCACCGTTCGTGGGGCATCATGCTCATCCAGTCGAACATTTCAGCGCCCTGCACAGTGCTCGACTTTCCAAACCAGGAAGCGTTCGCCCAGGAAATCACAACTCATCATTACGACGTCATCGGGATCTCGTCGATCATCGTGAATGTAGGGAAGGTCCGTGAAATGTGCCGGATGGCACGGCAGCTTTCACCCGGCTCGACGATTGTTATAGGTGGTCACGTTGCGGCCATCCCGGGAATTGAACGGTTGGTGGACGCCGATCATATCGTACGCGGTGAGGGTGTCTCGTGGATGCGGAAATACCTTGGCGAAGACGAGACTGCGCCGATCCGGCATCCTGCCATCGTGTCGGGAATGAAAACACGCATTATGGGTATCCGTCTGCCGGAACGCAAGGGCGCGACAGCGGCGACCATCATCCCGTCTGTAGGATGCCCCATGGGATGCAACTTCTGCACGACCTCGGCCTTCTTCGGCGGGAAAGGAAAGTTCGTTAACTTTTTCGAGACCGGCGACGAGCTTTTCGAAGTAATGAGCCGCATGGAAACGGAGCTCAAGGTCCACTCCTTTTTCGTGATGGACGAGAATTTTCTTCTTCACCGCGACCGGGCCATGAGGTTGCTGGAGCGGATGAAAGAAGCGAGCAAGAGCTGGACGATGTCGGTCTTTGCCTCGGCAAACGCGATCCGGAAGTATTCGATGCAGGAACTGGTGGAACTGGGCGTTTCCTGGCTATGGATGGGACTGGAGTCTCCACGCTCGAGCTACAGCAAGCTGCAGGGAACCGATACCCGACAACTGACGCGGGAACTCCGAGAGCACGGTATCCGGGTGCAAGGCTCTACGATCATCGGGCTCGAGCATCACACGACTGAGAACATCCAGGCGGAGATCGAGCACGCGATCTCGCATGACACCGACTTTCACCAGTTCATGCTCTACACCCCGGTGCCTGGCACGCCGCTCTATCAGACCATGTCGGAGCAAAAGCGTTTGCTGTCCGGTGTGGATTATGCCGACGTTCACGGACAATTCAAGTTCAATTTTGAACACGCTGCGATCTCGCGGGATGATTCAAAACGAATTCTCGATTGGGCATTCTGGCGAGATTTTGAGCTGAATGGCCCATCACTTTATCGAATGTCGCGGACACTGCTTGCGGGTTGGCGACGCTATAAGGATTGGCCTGACGAGCGAGTGCGGGAACGGTTCTCGCGAGAGATGGGCCGACTGAGTGGAGTTTATGGGTCGGCGCTCTGGGCCATGGAGTGGCAATTCAGGAAGGTGAATGGAGAAGTAAGCGGAAAGATCCGAAAGCTGCGGCAGGAGTTTGCCCGCGAATCGGGATTTGTATCGCGGATGATCCCGGCGATCCTTGGTCCCATCTTTCTATGGACAACCAGGCAGGAAGAAAGACGGCTGGCACGGGGAAAGACGTATGAGCCGCCGACGATTGTGGAAAGAAGCAACTGGAGCGCGGCATAAGTACGAATCAGGAACAGACGGAGAAACTTACTAAGAGACTGCGCGCAGCCGCGGCGGGGGCGTTCAGCCCGTACGACGAGCGGACAGAAGGTCGAGAATCTCGCGAAGGCCCTGACGGATATGCAGAATTTCCTGCGTGCCTTGCGTCGGAAAGGGAATGGCGGATTGCGTCTTGTCCGTCTTGGTCTCGGAACGCAAATGTTGGCGCGCACCTGAGATGGTAAAACCCTGTTCGTAGAGAAGTTGCTTGATACGCAGCACGCTCTCGACGTCGCGCTTGCGATACATGCGCTGGCCCGTGCTGCTCTTGACCGGCTTCAGTTGCGGGAACTCCGACTCCCAGAAACGAAGCACATAGGCGGGAAGATGGCAGAGCGAGGCGACTTCGCCGATGCGGAAGTAAAGCTTGTCGGGAATGAGGATCTCATGCCCGTTGTGTCTGCCGGTGCTTTTCTTCTTCGCCTTCATGTAGTGCCGATCAGTTGTGGCTGATGTGTTCGCTTATTTTGACACAGGTCTGGCGAGGCACAACAAAATTCCGCAAGCGGTCTAAAAGAGATAACTGCTTTGGGAAGGGCGACCGTGATATGCCGAGAATCCGGCTGTGAGCGGTCATCTCGGCATCCTATCTCGTACTCCGCTGCGACCCGATCAGCTAGAAATTGAAAAGCCTCTTAAGAGGTGCTTCCCCTAAGAGGCTCGTTGAAAATCGACGTCTGCGCGAGATTTCGTCTCGCGGGTGGTTAGTGTTTCTTCTTTTTTGCCTTCTTCTTCGTTGCCATGAAGGTGCCTCCGTTGAACGATTTTCCCTTGCAAGGGTGGACGACTTTGGGCCCTTAACTTGAAAGACCAACCCTATTTGTAGTAGGTGAAGATCCTTTGACTCAAGATATTGCGGCAGTATTGCAATAGTGTCAATAGAATTTTGTCAATTCAACAGCGAATTCCGAGGAAAAACGCGCGATCGGATCATTTCAGGCAAAGTAGTCCGGGCCTCAGAGAACGCTGCTGGAGCTTGTGAGCGCGCTGAGAATGAATCTGCGGCTGCTAAGATCGCGAGATGCGGCGCGATCCGGTTGAGTTGGAGATTTTCAAAAATCTGTACCACTCCATCGCGGAAGAGATGGGAGCCGCGCTTCGCAGGACAGCATTCTCCGCCAATATCAAGGAGCGGCGCGACTACTCGTGCGCGGTGTTCGACGGAGATGGCGAGGTGATCGCGATGGGCGATCACATGCCGGTGCATCTCGGGTCGATGCCGCTCTCCGTGCGCGCGGCGATTCATGCCGGGCGAATGAATCCTGGCGATGTCGTGATGCTGAACGATCCGTTTCGCGGGGGAACGCACCTTCCGGATATCACGCTAGTTGCACCGGTATTTGTGCGTTCTGCGCGACGTCGAAAGACAGATAAGCCGGACTTCTATGTCGCGTCGCGAGCCCATCACGCCGATGTTGGTGGAACTTATCCGGGATCTATGGGGCTTTGCCGCGAGATCTACCAGGAGGGCTTACGGATACCTCCGGTGAAGCTCATGCAGGGCGGCGAGATGAACCGCGACGTGCTGGCGCTGTTGCTGAACAACGTGCGCACGCCTGAAGAACGCGAGGGTGACCTCGGCGCTCAACTTGCGGCCTGTCACACGGGTGCCGATCGATTGCGCGAGGTTTGCGCACGGTATGGGGTGGAACACGCCCAGCGTATGGCGTCCGACTTGCTGGATTACTCGGAACATCTGATGGGGGCGTTCTTGGAGAGTGTCCCGGAAGGTGAGTATCGCGCGGAAGATTTCCTCGATGGCGACGGGATCACCGAGAGTCCGGCAAAGGTCGCAGTTGCGATTCGATTTCATCGCCCAAGGAAGAAGCATCATCGTGACAACATTGCGGGCGATGGGCGGCTAGGCTATAGAGTAACGGTGGACTTCGCAGGGAGCGATCCGCAGGTTGAGGGAAGCATCAACGCGGTTTTCGCGATCACATATTCGGTATGCTTCTACGTGTTTCGATGCCTGCTGGCTGAAGATGTCCCGGCCACGGCCGGGCTGATGCGTCCGATTCGTGTGATTGCGCCCGAAGGCAGCATTGTGAACGCGAGGCCGCCGGCGGCGGTTGCAGGGGGGAACGTGGAGACCTCCCAACGCATCGTGGACGTGTTGCTGCGGGCGCTTTCGCAAGCAATCCCGGAGCGAGTTCCGGCGGCAGCGTCGGGAACGATGAACAATCTGACGATCGGCGGAATCGATCCCCGGACTGGCGAGGCGTTCACCTATTACGAAACGATCGCCGGAGGCATGGGGGCGAGGCCGGGAAAGCCAGGAGTTTCAGGCGTCCACACCCACATGACGAATTCGCTGAACACGCCGGCGGAGGCGTTGGAGCACGCCTATCCACTACGCGTGCGCTCTTACTCGGTGCGCGACGACAGCGGCGGTCAAGGACGCTTTCGCGGAGGACATGGAATTGTGCGGGAGATTGAAGTTCTCACCGATTGCGACGTGACGCTATTGGCTGATCGCCGGTCGACGGGGCCATGGGGACTCGAGGGTGGGTCGGCGGGAGCGCCCGGCGCAGCGTTCATCAAGCGCCGTGACGGTTCGGTAGAGAAAATGGGTGGAAAGTTCAGCGCACGGCTGCGAAAATTCGAACAAATCAGAATCGAAACGCCCGGTGGCGGCGGATGGGGAAAGGCCACCAAGGAATAGTTAGAATCAGTACTCAAAATCATTTGCGAGGAACATGCATGCCTTTTGAAGTCAGCCAACACTATCTGGAAGAAGCTCGCCGCCAACTTCACGGATATAAACGGATGGGAGAGAGCGCGATGTCGCAGCTCAAGGACAAGGATTTTTTCGTCACTCTCGATCCGGAAGCGAATTCGGTTGCGATATTGGTGAAGCACCTGGCGGGTAACATGAGATCGCGCTTTACCGACTTTTTGACCAGCGACGGCGAGAAGTCGGACAGGCAACGGGATCGGGAATTTGAAATCACGAGTTCCACCACGCGTGCCGACGTCCTGCAATGGTGGGAAGAGGGATGGAACCGCGTTTTCTCGGCGATCGATCCGCTCAAGCCGGAGGACGTGATGCGGGTAGTTGCGATTCGCGGCGAGCCGCACACCGTGCTTCAGGCCATCAACCGGCAGATCGCGCACTACGCGCAGCACATCGGGCAGATCGTCTTGCTGGCAAAGCATTTTCGATCGAACGAGTGGAAGACACTGAGCGTTCCGCGGGGAAAGTCAGAAGAGTTCAACCGAATCGCCCTGGAGAAAGCCAGGAACTGAGGCCAGGTCGCGGCCATCCGTTCCCATGAGGGATGGTGGAGTCAGGGCGTAGCAGCGGCGGAGGTTTTGTCCTGAGCTGACTTTGGCCACGAAGGAGAGAGAAGCTCTGTCCTCCACAGCGGGCCGCCCATGTACGACAAGGTTTCGGATTTAACAAACGCAGGGGCCTCGCCGCCAAGGACCCACACATGTGCGTCGGGTGGCTGCTTGCCTACGAGAGGAGCGACTACTCCGGCGACGCCGCCGATTTCCACCCTGATGACGTAGTGAACCGCCTCGCGCCTGGAGCCCTCGAGTGAAAAAGGATCGGTTCCCGCGGAACTGATATTGAGTTTCACAACCCGAGGCTTCGGCGTCGCCACCACCATAGTGAGCTTCGGCAATGGACCTCCGGGCCGAACGTTCTTCAGCAGCGTGAGAATCAGTCCATTCGCCAGATCGGGAGGCAGCTTCATGTGCTCGGTCTCGACCTTTTCCTCGCCCTTGTCATTGGTGTAACGCACGGTGACCTGCCCGGTTGCGGTCGATACAGCGATCTCGCTGGCGTTCTTGAATGCGGGGCCCTTCTGGAGCAGGCGGTACGAGATCAGGCTGAAGCTATCGCGCTGCGAAAAAATTGTGGTCTCGTCCTGAAGAGAGCCATCTTTGAAATGAAAGGTCAAACGGCTCGTGACCTGATTGCCGTGGGCCACTTGTGATACATCGCCCGCAGCGATCGGATCCCCGTCCAAGGTGCTGAGCGACAGAAATCCGTGAATCAGGCCTTCTTTGTAGTGGACTGCAACGGTCTGCGCACGCAGAACTCCCGCCAGAGAAAGACAACCGAACATCACGACGACCGCGCGTAGTCGAGCATTCAAAGCTTTCACCTCATTCTTCGGGCAAAGGTTCGATGCTATCGCGCAGGCAGTGGTTTTCGTTGTTGCAAGGCAAGTTTAGGCGATGCGCGTTTTTTGCAAACTTTTGACAACGTCTGCAAAGCGACCAGCGGTTTCTGAGGTTGAGACTCACGCAACGAACTCGGGTCGTTCGCGGTGCTAGAATCATACGTTTTGTGCTTGAGTAGTTTGGGCATCGTATTCGATAGGTGGCAATCATGGCTGGAACTATGCTGGCGGTGGTCAAATCGGAGGCGGCGCCGGGCGCCGACGTCCGAGAGGTGAAGATTCCCGCCTTCGGACGCACAGATGTGCTGGTCAAAGTGAAGGTGGCGTCCATTTGCGGCACCGATTTGCATATCTACAACTGGGATCGATGGGCGCAGAACCGGATTCACCCTCCGCTCATACCGGGTCACGAGTTCTGCGGCGAGGTGGCTGCCTTCGGAGACGAAGTGACCAGCGTTAAGGAAGGGGACTTCGTTTCGGCCGAGATGCACGTGGCGTGCGGGAAATGCCTGCAATGCCGGACCGGAGAAGCTCACATTTGCCAGAACGTGAAGATCATCGGCGTGGATGCGAACGGAGCGTTCGCCGAGTACGTGGTGATTCCGGAATCGAATATCTGGAAGCTCGATCCAGCGATTCCATCTGACTACGCTTCGATCCTCGACCCGCTGGGAAATGCGGTGCACACGGTTCTCGCCGGAGAAATTGCCGCCAAAACTGTGGCTATCACCGGATGCGGGCCAATCGGGCTGTTCTCGATCGCGGTCGCGAAAGCGGTGGGTGCGACCTCTGTGTTTGCCATCGAAGTTAACGAGCATCGGTCGCGCGTGGCGCGTGAGATGGAAGCGGACTACGTACTGAATCCCGCACAGGAAGACGTCAATCGCATCGTGATGGAGAAGACCGGCGGCCTGGGTGTCGATGTAGTTCTGGAAATGGCGGGCCACCCCGATTCGATTCGAACAGCTTTCGACATTGTCCGGCGCGGCGGGCGAATTTCTCTGCTTGGGCTGACGTCGAAGCCGATCTCGCTCAATTTTTCGGAAGACATCATCTTCAAAGGGCTGACGATTCAAGGCATCAACGGGCGGCGCATGTACCAGACCTGGTACCAGATGACTGCGTTGCTGAAGAGCGGCAAGCTCAATTTGCATCCGGTGATCACTGACCGTATTTCGATGAAGGATTTCGGCCTCGCGATGGAGCGACTGAAGACCGGCGAGGCGAGCAAGATCCTGGTCTATCCGAACGGAGCACGGTGACGTGCGTGGACCGGCGCACTCGCATCCAACAAAAGCAGAGAGTGCATGAGTCTCGACGCTTACGTACGTTGCACGTGCATTCGCGATGGCAAGGCGAAGGTGCCCCACCCTTTCCCCGACCGGCTCATCTGGGATGAATCGAATGCTCCGTCGCTCAGCGGCGATCCAAGCGAGCAGGAGTGGGAGGCGCACGACGCTTGGGTGCAGGAAGCGTGCGAGCATGAAGGACTGCTGGTTTCGGAGTTTCTCGGCAACATCACGCGGGTGCAGCACGTGCGTGAGTTCCTTCGCGGGTTGCAAGGCGACCCCGGGCCCAAATTTCCTGTTCTGTTGAAGAGGGTGGTTTACGACGGCACCCATACGGGCGACTGGATCCCAATCAAGCAGTCGCCAGCCCTGCTACGCGAAGTGACCCTTGTGCTGGGATCGAGCGACATCCTGACTCCGGGCGAGAAGGAATTTTTCGAGAGCATGAAGCGCCTTTGCGAGGCCAGCGTCGCCAGCAAAAATCCCATTATTTTCTGAGGCTTAAAATCCATGACTACCGCGACCCGTACCAATCCGCTTTCCTATCTCACCAGCCAGTTGGACGAACTCAAGGCAAAGGGTACCCATTTCAATTTGCGCGTGCTGGACGACGAGCAGGCGCCGATTTGCACGTTTGACGGGAAGAAGGTCATCAACCTGGCTTCGAACAATTATCTAGGCCTGACTACGCATCCGAAGCTGCGAGAGGCGGCTCTTGAGGCGACAAAGAAATACGGCGTCGGATCAGGCGCGGTGCGAACCATTGCAGGCACGATGAAGATCCACATGGAACTGGAGCAGAAGATCGCGAAGTTCAAGAACGTGGAAGCCTGCGTGGTCTTCCAGTCAGGCTTTGCCGCCAACGCGGGCACAGTATCGGCTGTGTTGGGGAAGGACGACTTCATTATTTCCGACGCGCTCAATCATGCGTCGATCATCGATGGAGCGCGCTTGTCGAAGGCGAAGATTTTGGTCTACCGCCACAAGGATGTCGCGCATGCGGAAGAGCAATTGGCCAGCGTGAAAGACCAGCCGGGGAAAAAATTGCTGATCACCGACGGTGTGTTTTCGATGGATGGAGACATCGGCCCGCTCCCCGGACTTTGCGACCTTGCCGAAAAGTATGGCGCGATCATGATGGTCGATGACGCGCATGCTTCCGGTGTTCTCGGAAAGAATGGCCGGGGCACCATCGATCATTTCGCGATGCATGGCAGGGTCGACATCCAGGTCGGAACATTGTCGAAGGCGATTGGCGCGCTTGGCGGTTACGTGTGCGGCACGCGTGACCTGATCGACTTCCTCTATCACAGGGCGAGGCCGTTCTTGTTCTCTACTTCGCATCCGCCGTCGGTTGCAGCGACTTGCATCGCAGCGTTCGACGTCTTGGAAAATGAACCGGAACGCATAGAAAAACTTTGGGAGAACACCCGCTTCTGGAAGAAAGAGCTTGGACTTCTCGGCTTCGACATAGGCGGGAAAGCCACACCGGCCAGTGAAACACCCATCACTCCGATAATCATCGGTGACGGAAAGCTCACGATGGATTTCTCGCGAGAGCTGTTCAAAGAGGGAGTGCTGGGCACCGGCATTGCATTTCCGACCGTGCCGGAAGGCAAAGCCCGCATTCGCACCATCATGACAGCGACGCACACGCAGCAAGAGCTGGAGCAGGCTCTTGAGGTGCTGAAAAAAGTCGGACGCCAGATGAAAATCCTGGCGAACTAGATCGACTTCGCATCACTTCGAGTCAAACATCGGTCTCGCCATTTCCTCTGGCGACGCTGTCTCCGGATTCTCTGCCTTCCACCGCATCGCCGCGGTGATACGCGTTCTACCGCTCGGATGATCGAAGAACAGGAATTCTTCGATCGGCCCGGGCTCCATCTTGCGATATTCTCCAAGCAATAAATCGACATTGGCTTCGCCATCCGGCTGACGCGCTGCGTTGAGCCCATACATGTCGGCCTCGAATTCCATGGTGCGAGTGATGGTGTTGCCGACCGGCGTGGTGACCAAGAAGAACACGGACAAGATGATGACGGCGACGGGCAGAACCGCCACGTCGGATATGCCACGCACGTCCCAATTATCCCCATAGCGCTCGAGAAGAAATTTCAGCCCCCAGTTCAGGAACGCGAATCCGATCACGAGAACGACGCCTTCCATGACGAATCCCTTGTAGGCGTGGTTGAGCACGTAGTGTCCCATCTCGTGACCCATGGTGGTTTCGATCTCTGGGAGCGTACATCGTTTCAACAGGTTGTCGTTGAGAGAGATACGCTCGGTGCCCGCAAATCCGCTGACGTTTGCGCTCACTCGATTCGACTGGCGCGAGGCATCGAACTCGTAGACGTCGGTCGCGGGAATCCCATTGGCACGGGCCATGCTCAGGATCGGATCCTTGATATGCGGATCTTGCACCGTCGTGTACTTGTTGAATAACGGAGAAATGTAGACGGGTGCGATCAGCACGACGAAGGCAAGGAAGACGAGCATCACCGCAGCGCCCCAGATCCACCAATTCCTCTGGAGTCTTCTGACGACACCAAACAGCGGGATCATCAAAATCGATCCAAGCACCAGCAGGACTGCAAGTCCCACCAGTTGATCGCGGAACCAGTCTCCGAAGCTCATGTTGGAGAGCGCGTATTTGTGTTCGCGGAAGTAGCCTTCGTACGCGGTCAGCGGGAAGTTGATAACGGAAATGACGATGATGAACTGAATCCAGTAGATGGCGGTTTGCAGTGGACGGAATCGCGTGATCCGTTGGGCGAGATTGCGCATTCCTGCGGACAGCCGGAAGCGCAGCAAGAGCCACATGATAAAGATCGTTGTGACGAAGTCCCAAAGCTGAAGCCAGTAGCCTCCTTCGAAGTATGCATTCGAACGCTCCCGTTGAGCGGGAGGCATCTTTGCGAGATACGTGTTCACAGCGGCGTTCACATCGAACGCTGGCGCAGCCTGGGGCGCTGGAGAGGCCGAAGAGTTGTCGCGCTACGGCGCAGGTGGACAGGAAACTCCAAAGAACGAAAAGTGCGCACATCCAACGAACGACAGGCCGCATGGTTCCTCCCGTGTTCAGCTTTCGCGATATACGAATTTTCCGCCTACGATTGTTGCAATGACCTTCCCAGTAAACTGGCACCCATCGAAGGGAGTGTTGTGTGACATCGAGTGCGATTTGGCTGCCTCGAACGTCCAGCGCTTTTTCGGATCGAAGATGGTTACGTCAGCGAAGTCCCCGCGTGCCAAGGAGCCCCGGTGTGGAAGATCGAACACTCTGGCTGGACCCGCAGTGAAAAGATCCACGATGCGCGTCAGGGGAATCTTGTGCTCGCGGTGGAGGTGTGTAACCGCCAGCGCCAGCGCAGTTTCGAGGCCGGTGATGCCGAAGGCGGCACGTTCGAATTCAACCTGCTTTTCATGGGCAGCATGAGGAGCGTGATCGGTAGCGATCGCATCCACCGTGCCGTCGGAGAGTGCAACGAGGATCGCTTCGCGATCGGCCGCCGAACGCAACGGCGGATTCATCTTGAAGTTGGTGTCGTACTCTCCGACATTCTCGTCAATGAGCACGAAATGATGCGGAGTGACTTCGCAGGTCACGCGAGCCTTGGCACGTTTGCCGCGACGCACGGCCTTGAGAGCGTCGGAGGTCGAAAGATGCGCAACATGGAGGCGCGATTCCGGGATCTGCTGGGCTAGATTGACGTCACGGTCTACGACGGTCGCCTCGGCGGATGCGGGCATCGCGCGCAGGCCCAGCCGAAAGCTAGTTGGTCCGGCGTTCATCGAGCAATTCTCGGTGACGCGAGTGTCCTCCGCGTGCTGCACGACAGGGAAATTCAATTCGGCGCCTAGACGAAGAGCCATGCGCATGACTTCGTCGTCGAGGATCGGCTTGCCATCGTCAGTGACGGCCACGGCTCCGGCGTGTTGCAGAGCGGCGAAATCGGTGAGCGCGGCTCCGAGGCTGCCGCGCGTCGCGGCGGCGATGGGAAAAACATTCACGACGGCTGCTCTCTCGGGGTGGCGAATCCATGCGACCCAATCGGCGGTGTCGACGACGGGCGCGGTGTTGGGCATGGTGCAGACCGAGGTGAATCCTCCGGCTGCGGCGGACGCAGTGCCGGTTGCGATGGTCTCTTTGTGGCTTTGTCCGGGCTCGCGAAGATGAACGTGGAGATCGATAAATCCGGGCGCGACGACCAGACCGCGGGCGTCGAATTTTTCGTCTGCAGATCCGCGAATTTTATCGGGCAGCGCGATCTCGGCGACGTGTCCATCGCGCAGCAAAATGTCCATCGGAGCATTGATCTTTGAGGCGGGATCAATGAGATGTCCGCCCTTGATCAGAGTGCTCTTTTGCTCGGCTCTACTCATTGCTCCACCCGACAGCATGCAGAGGCTCTTCGATTGGCGCACGACGACAAGATATAAAGTTCATTTCGCTTTTCCGAAGGCTCGGGCCAGGATCGCCATTCTAGTGGGAACTCCGTTGTGAACTTCCTCGACAATGACGGATTGCGGGCCGTCGGCAACTTCCGCCGTCAATTCCAGGCCACGTATGATCGGGCCGGGATGCATCACGATCGCATCACGCTTTGCCAGCTTAAGTCGCGCCGTGGTCATTTGATATCGGGCAATGTAGTCCTGGAGCCGAATCTTCTGCCCGGCCAACCGCTCGGACTGTACACGCAGGAGCATGATCACATCGGTCCCTCTCAGCGCGTCTTCGATGTGACGAGTCACCCGCAGACCGGGCACCAAGGTTGCGGCTACTTCCGGAACGAATTCCGACGGACCGCACAATGTCAGTTTCACGCCCAAGCGGGTTAAAAGATGGCATGCACTTCGAGCGACTCGACTGTGAAAGATGTCGCCGATGATCGTCGCCTGAAGTCCACTAAACGATTTCTTGTGCTTCAGAATTGTGACCGCATCCAGCAGAGCCTGCGAGGGATGCTCGTGCATGCCGTCGCCGGCATTGATGACCGGGATGTCGAGATGGCGAGCCATCAGGTGCGGTGCCCCTGCCGAGGGATGACGCATGACGATGCAGTCTGCTCCTACGGCGCGAAGAGTGTAGCCAGTATCGAGAACGGACTCTCCTTTTTCGATGCTTGATCCCGCAGACTGTACGAGGACCGTCATGGCTCCGAGTGATTTCGCGGCTACTTCGAACGATGTGCGGGTGCGGGTAGACGCCTCGTAGAACAGAAGAACGATCCGCTTTCCGCGCAAGAGCGGGCGCGCCTTTTGGGGGTTCATGCGGCGGGCCAGTTTCAGCAGTCCGAGAATTTCCTTCGTATCGAGATGTTCAATCCCGAGCAGAGAACCGCGAGTGGGCTGATTCATCGGAAAAAGTGCAAACGGTGCATCATACGCGGAGGGCGGAAAGCGCCGCAAGGGTTTCGCGCACACCGCCGTGAGATGTTAAGGCCGGCGGCGCTTGAAAAGCGTGCCAGCCACGGTGCCGCCCAGGCCTCCGAGGACGATCGAAGCGAAGAGGGCGAAGATGATGCCGATTAACATCAGCATCTGAAGGCCCTCGGGGGTCTTGAAACGATCAAAAACTGCCAGCACTTGCGGATCGGTGGTTTGGGATGCGGCCTGCTGAACTCTTGACAGCAATTCGGCGCGCAGTTCTCCACCCTTGTTCGTGAGGAGAATCAGCGAGGTCTCGAGGATGGCGGACATGGCGAACCACAGCAGTCCCCCGAGGGATCCTAGTGCGGCGCCCGTTCTGGCCTTGATATTCACTTCGCGGCGTCCCTGCCGGTAGAAAACGACTGCTAGAAATCCGACGCTGAACATCGCTACGAAGGGATTGAGTCCTAAGGACATCAACACCGATGCCACCACCGCTGCCAATGCGCACGGCTTCAACGCCTGCGACCATTGCATAGGCAAAGCCAGCACAGGTACGGTTTGCGATGCTGGAAGGTCTATATGCTGGTTCGAAGTCGAAATCGCTTCGGCGAAGGAACCGGCCGCGGGTTCGGGGTCCGGGAGCAGCACGCGAATTTGGGGCGCTGCACAGTGAGGGCAAAAGGGCCTGCCCTCTTCCACTGCCTGACCGCACTTATAACAGGGTTGCTCCATCGCTACCGGGAACGAGACTGAGAAGGCACGCCTGAAATTAACGCAGAGCGAGGGTAGGAAGCAAGGCGCGCTGTTTAGCACGCCTTGCGCGGGATAATTGAAGGCTGTTAGATTTCGCCCTTCTTGCCTCGTGTGTGAACGTACACGAGTGCGAATGACGTTTCTTTGTTGGAGTCGGAGGGTTCAACCGCGACCACACGCTGGTTGTCTTCGGTTCCCACCTTCAGCTCAGTCACTGGGCCTGACTTTTGTTCACACTTCAGTTCTTTGCTGCCATCCGAATCCTTGTCGTCATCGTGTACGTCGACATCCCCGCCATGCTTATCCGAGTGACACTCGAGGACCTTGCCGTATCTCTTCAGCTTGTCGCGATAGAAGTCGAGAATTTTGGATGGGGAATCATTTGAGACGTAGCTCGCGACGAGCAGCTTCATGCCGAAGGCTTCGGTCAGGATGCTGAGATTGGCCTGGTTCTTGTTGTCGTCGTCGCCCGCTTTTGGACGCGCGCCGGGATAAAGGGGCACTCCGATCTTCTTGGCGTCGGCATCATCGCCGATGTGCATATCGCCGACCGGGCTCTGAATGTCGATTTTCTTGTCGTGCGCATCAGAACTCTGGGAAAAGAGAGGAATGGTCAATGCAGTCGTGAAGATAAGCGAGAGTGCCAGGCGGCGAAACATAGAGATCCTCCAATCGACGGGGCGTTAGATATCCGCGTCTTTGCCGTGAGTGCGGACATAGACCACTGAAAAGCTGGAGCCTTCTCCTTCCGGCTCAACGGCAACGATGTGTTGATTTTCCTTTGTTCCTACCTTCAACTCGATGTTGACTCCAGTCGAGCCCACGCATGTCAGCTCGTGCGAAGAGCCGTGGTCCTTGATGTCGGAGTCGACGTCGAGGTGAGTGGTGTGGCAGACCAGCACGTTTCCGTACTTCTTCAATTGATCTTTGTAGTAGGCGACGACTTTGTCCGGCGCATCCGTGGATTCGTATTGAAGCGCGACCACTTTCAGCCCATATCCGAAACCCGAGATATTTACGTTGGCGCTCTTGTCATCGCCGTTCGAGTCCTTGTCTTTCGGCTTGGCTCCGGGATAGATCGGGAGGCCGACTTCCTGCGGATCCGGCGCTTTGCTTACATGGATGCCGCCCATGGGAGTTTTAATGTCGACTTGTTTTTCCTCGCCATTGTCTCCCTTCTTGACATTCAAGCTGCACGCAGACAGGAGGAACAGTACCGCCGCGGCAAGCGTCAGCCCGAAGACCGCCGTTGTCGATTTATTTTTGCGCATGGGAGATCCCTCCTTTGGCGAGTTGCGCAGGGCGCTGCAGCCCGGCTCCACGCTCCGCGATATTTGGAATTGTGACTGGAAGATGTCCTTGAATTGGAATCTCTCCGAACAGCGCCTTGACTGCGGCTAGCTCGGAAATTGCCGCATTGGAAAACGTGCACATATAGTTTTCAACCTTGGGGAAATCGCCAGCCAGGTACGGATTTCCCATCGCAACGACTACCGTCTTTTGAGCCGCGTGGTCCAAGAGCTGCTGCAAAAGCGTGCCCGTGGCATCGGACATCGCTACAGAGTTCCCCATTTTTCCGGCCGTCGGGATCACGTAGACCGCCGCTACCACGGTCTGTGCTTCGTCCACAGCCTTCAGCACTTCGTCGGTCATGCTGCCCGCGATTCGCGGATCCACGTACATCACACGTGCGTCCGGTATGCGCGCGCGAATTTCGCGCCCGAAGACACGACCGGATTCTGATCGCACGTCGTCGGAGAAAAGGACAACCAATGTCTGGTTGTGCGTTTCCTCCTTGGTCATATACGGAAGCCCGGCCTTGGGGGTTCCCTTGGATTTCAGAGGAAAAATCTTACCGTTATCGCGAACCAGGGTGACCGCGGAATCGGCGACATGCTGTCCGATCGCCATGTTTTCAGGCTTGCCAACCGAACTGGAGAGAGTCTCAAGGTCAACCGTCCGAACATCGTTCAATCCGAGAGAGGCCTTTATTTTGAGCACCTTAAGGACTGAGCGATCCAGACGCGCAGCCGAGATCTCGCCGGATGAAACAGCTTTTAACATCGAATGGTAGGAGGCTGGCAGGTCGGCCGGAATGATGAGCAAGTCGTTTCCTGCCTTGAAAGCTTCGACGGCGGCGCGGCCAATATCGTTGGCGAAAAGGTGAGTGAGCCCGGCCATATCCAGTGCGTCGGTGACGATGATTCCGTTGAAGCCAAGCTGCTTTTCCAAAAGATCGGAAACGACATTGGGAGAGATAGTCGCGACGTGGTTGGGGTCGGCGTCGAGGGCCGGAACCGTCACGTGCGCCACCATCACGGAATCCACCCCGGCGGCGATCGCCTGGCGGAACGGTGGGAGTTCAATCGATTCGAGGTGAGCGCGATCGACGTTGACGCTGGCAACGCCTAGATGTGAATCGGTCGCGGTGTCACCGTGGCCAGGAAAATGCTTCACAGTGGTAAGCATGCCGCCCTCATGGGCGCCCTTGATGTAGGCGGATACGAGATCGCCGACCTGCTTTGGATCTTCGCCGAAGGAACGCGTGTTGATGATCGGGTTGGCAGGATTCGAATTCACGTCCGCATCCGGAAAGAAATTCCAGTGCACGCCGATAGCGCGGGACTCCGCGGCAGTGATGCGGCCGAAAGCCTCCGCGTCTTTCGCGTTGCCGTCGGCTCCGAACGCCATCGCATGCGGAAAATTTGTCGCTCCCATCAGGCGAATGGAGACGCCGCGCTCGAAATCGGCGGCGAAGATCAGCGGAAGCTTCGATTTTTTCTGTAAGCGGTTCAGCAGTTCCGCCGCTTCGTAAGGCTCGCTGCGCAGAAGGAGCGGGCCGTCTACATGGACCGTCATCGCGAACGAACCCACGTTGTACTTCTTCATGGCGTCGAGAAGTTGCAGATACTCAGGGCTCTCGACGTTGAGAAAACTGGCCCGGCACCACACCATGAAAAGCTGTCCTACCTTCTCCTCTACCGTCATCTTGCTTAGAGTTTTTTCCGCCCACTTGTCGGCCTTGCGGTCTTTGTGGACCGGCAGCGGCTGGTACTTGTCCTTGGCGAAAATGGGCAAGGCGAGAGTGGACAAAAGCAATAGAAGAGTAAGGCTTTTCCGCATGCAGGAACGATAGCAGAAGGAAAGGTGCTTAGTGAGACTTAGCTGGAGCCGCAGAGCGAGCGGCTGAAATCGTCTTGACCGCTTCAAACTGGATCGCTTCGTCGTCGCCGAAACCTTTGAGCCAGGTGACGTCTGGCTCGCGCCGGAACCACGTCATCTGTCGCTTTGCGTAGTTGCGATGTCCTTGCTGAGATGATTGCAATGCTTGGTTCTGACTAATTTCTCCGCGCAAGAACTGGGCTGATTGTTTGTATCCGAGCGACGCCAGCGGCCGCGCACCCGTGCCGTATTTTTCGATCAAACTCCGAGTCTCTTCGACGAGGCCGCTGTCGAACATCTGCTGCGCACGGCGGTTGATGCGCTCATAGAGTGCGGTTCGGTCCGGATCAAGTCCGAAGCGGAGGACGTGGAACCCCTGAAGCGGATCCCGTCCTTTCTGCCATAGGTCCGACATTTTCGTGCGCGAACTCAGGCATACTTCGACGGCGCGGATCAGTTTCGGCAGGTCGTTAGGATGGACATTCTGAGCGGTTATTTTATCCAAACGCCGCAGAATACCGTGCAAGTGATCTGAGCCCCGCCGGGCCGCAATCTCATGGAGCCGCTCGCGCAATTCGTCGGATCGCTGCGGGCCCGGAAACAAGCCGTCGAGCAGAGCGCGCAAATAAAGCCCTGTTCCGCCGACAACGATGGGAAGATGATGGCGATCGCTGATCTCAGTCAAGACCGTGCGCGCCTGCCGTGCGTATTCGCCCGCGGTGACGGATTCCCTGGGGTCAACGAAATCCAGAAGATGATGGGGCGCTTGGGCCCGTTCGGAGGCAGTCGGCTTGGCGGTCCCGATGTTGAAGTCCCGGTACATCGCCACCGAGTCACAGTTGACGATTTCTCCGTCGAATCGTTTCGCGGCTGCGAGCGACAATGCAGTCTTGCCGCTGGCTGTGGGGCCGAGAATGACAAGCAGGAGAAGCTGGGGAAAAGCCGTTACATCAATGTGCGAGTTCACGCTCAGCGGATGCTCCAGTTGATGTAGTGCCAGTAGCGAATCAGCGTCAGGATCAGCAAGAGCGCTGCAATCACCAGAAGGCCTGTCGTCTCCGAGGCATAGACAGCGTGCCGATGATGAAGATTCCCAGAATCCTTGGCTGGCTTTGGGGAAGGCACGACAGTATTGTAGCTCTGCCACATGCAGGACCGAAGCACCGAGATTGTGCTACCGGCGATGCTAAACTACGCGTCGTCCATGGCTGTTCCTCCAGATCAATCCAAAATCGCGAAGTTCGGCGTATTCGAGGTCGATCTCGTCGCGGGAGAGCTGCGCAAGAGCGGTGTGAAGCTACGGCTGCAGGGACAGCCTTTCCAGGTTTTGACATTCTTATTGGAGCGCGCAGGCGAGGTCGTGATGCGCGAAGAGCTACAGCAACGGCTTTGGCCTTCGGATACCTTCGTTGATTTCGATCACAGCCTGAACACGGCCATCAACAAGGTGCGGGAGGCCCTGGGAGATTCGGCCGCGAATCCGAGATACGTGGAGACGCTGGCGCGACGCGGCTACCGCTTCATAGCGCCGATCCGAAATGAGCCTGTCGTTACGGCTGCTTTTGAGCCGCCCAAGAGTCCAATCGTCGAAAAGTCTCCTGCGCCCGGGAAGAGGCTGCACCCGGAACTTGAAGTCCCGATTCCCAGCCGCACTCTGACGCGAACGCTGTTCGCCCTGACGCAAGTCATGTATCTCTGTTTTTACCTGGCGGCGCTGATTCGGCTGCGCTCGGTCGAAGGGATTGCTGATTCGTTCTTGCCTCCGTGGGCGTCGGTCGCACTGGAGGCGGCGGTGTTAGTTACAGCCGGCGTGGGCATCCCATTGCGGCTGTATCTTATTTCAGGGATTGGTTTTGACTATCAACGGCTGGGAGAAAAATTCCGCCAGCTCTTTCCCTTTGTCTTGGCTCTGGACCAATTGTGGGCAATCGCTCCGTTTTTGCTGATGCAGAAAATCGGGCTCGGAGCGGCCTTCGCGGTCAGTGCCGCGCTGTTGTACTTACCGTTTTCGGAGCGAACGTTGATCCGGATGGCGTATGTCGAATCAGGGGAAAACTAATTCCATGGAACCAATCTCACGCTTTCGCCGTAATCACGTCTAACAGGCGGAAGTGAAGGTGTGCCTGCCCGCCGGAGGATCTATGAAACGAGCTGGAATGAATTACATGGGACTGGTCGTGTTGGTGTTTGCGACTGCGGTTGCGTTACCCGCCCGCGCCGACGAATGGGCAAAAACATACACGGTCAGCGGAAAGCCTGACCTTCACATCGAAACGTCCGATGCCAACATTCGCGTTACCACCTGGGATCAGAACACGATCGAGGCGAAGGTCATTACGACCCGATACAAGATTGGCGAGGATGGCATTCGCGTGGAAGAGCGGCAGAACGGAGATTCTGTAGAGATTGACGTGCGATATCCGCACCACAATTTCAATGTGGAATGGCATTCGCATCGGGTGGACGTTCTGATCCAGATGCCGCGCGAGGGAAACGTTAACCTGCGTACTGGCGACGGCAAGATCGAACTGGAAGGGCTCAAGGGCTCGATGGATTTGCATACGGGCGACGGCTCAGAGCGGATGGAAAGAATCGATGGCAAACTCCATGCGACGACTGGCGACGGGCATATCGAGGCGAGCGGACGTTTTGACGAACTCGAAGTGAAAACCGGCGATGGCCGCGTGGATGTTCGCGCAGGAGCGGGTTCCTCGCTGGCGGCGGGTTGGAGACTGGAAACCGGCGATGGCAGCGTTTCCTTGGAAGTCCCAGGAGATCTCGCAGCTGACGTGGACTTGCACACCAGCGATGGACATATTGACCTCGAAATGCCCGTGACGACTTCGGGCAATCTTCGGCAGAACGAGGTCCACGGAAAGATCAACGGCGGAGGAAACCCGCTCATGATTCGTACCGGCGACGGCTCGATTCATCTCCGGAAAGGCTGAGCTTCAGCCGCTCACGAATTAAACGCGGGTAGCTTCGAAAAGAACCCTTGCGCTGGCACTCGTGTGCCTCACGGCCTTATAGTCTTGTGTCCCGCAGTTTCGACTTTCTTCAAGAGGTCAAGATGGTATTCCTTCGACGTTGCCTGTTCGCGCTCGCGATCATATGCCTCCCACTTTCGTTGAATGCCCAGCAATCGAGTTCCCCAAAACATGTTCCGGCACTCGATGTGACATCGATGGACCGCAGTGTCGATCCGTGCGTCGATTTCTTTACGTACTCATGCGGCGGCTGGGTCAAGAACAATCCCATCCCTGCCGACCAGGCCTCGTGGGACACCTACTCGAAGATGCAGGACGAGAATCTGGGGCGTCTCCGAAACATTCTGGAGGAAGCATCGGCGCCGAACTCGAGCAGGACCGCGATCAACCAGAAGATCGGTGACTACTACGCTTCCTGCATGGATGAGAAGGCGATCGACGCCAAGGGTGCGGAGCCGCTCAAGCCCGGGTTGGATCGGATCGCGAAGCTCAGTTCGAAGTCGGATCTCGCCGATGTCGCGGCATCGATGGTTCACAATAACGTGCTGTTTCACTTCGATTCTATCCAGGATTTTCGCGACGCCAACCAGGTGATTGCAGACGTGGACCAGGGTGGACTTGGCCTGCCGGATCGCGATTACTACCTCAAAGACGACGCCAAGTCTGAGGAACTGCGCAAGGCCTATGTGGCCCACGTGCAAAAGATGTTCGAACTCCTGGGAGATAAGTCCGATACGGCCGCAGCCGAAGCGCAGACGGTAATGCGGATCGAGACGGCTTTGGCAAAAGGATCCATGACGCGGGTCGAACGCCGCGATCCGAAGGCTCTCGATCACAAACTGACCAGTGCGGACCTGGAGAAACTCTCTCCGGACTTTGCATGGCAGAGTTATTTCGCGAAATCAGGCGCGCCGTCACTCGCCAGTCTGAACGTCGCTGTTCCAAACTTTTTCAAGACGATGAATGAAGCGATCGCGAAAGAAAATCTGGACGATTGGAAGACCTACCTGCGCTGGCACCTGGTACATGCGAATGCACCTTTTCTATCGTCCGCATTCCTCAACGAAAATTTCGCCTTCTACGGCAAGACGCTTCGAGGGCAGGAGGAATTGCAGGCTCGCTGGAAGCGATGCACAGAGGGTGTGGACGATGACCTGGGCGAGGCGTTAGGCCAAGCGTACGTCGACAAGTATTTCGGTCCGCAATCCAAGCAGCAGGCTTTGAAGATGGTTAACGAAATCGAGGCTGCAATGCAGCAGGACATTAACGGCCTGCCGTGGATGTCCCCGGCGACAAAGCAGCAGGCGATCGTGAAGCTTCATGGGATGGCCAACAAGATCGGCTATCCCGACAAGTGGCGCGACTATAGCAAGCTGGAAATTGTTCGCGGAGATGAGTTGGGCAACGTGGAACGTGCGCGAGTGTTTGAATTCAATCGCCAGCTGGCAAAGATCGGGAAGCCGGTAGATCGCGGCGAGTGGGACATGACTCCTCCCACGGTGAACGCCTACTACAATCCGCAGATGAACGACATCAATTTTCCGGCTGGTGTTCTGCAACCTCCGGCATTCGATCCGGATTCCGATGCGGCGCCTAACTACGGAGATACTGGCGGCACGATTGGCCACGAACTGACGCATGGATTCGACGACGAAGGCCGCCAGTTCGACGCCAAGGGCAATCTCCGGGATTGGTGGACCGAGGAGGATGGGAAGGAATTTGTGCAGCGGGCCAGTTGTATCTCGGATCAGTATTCGGGATACACGATCATCGACGACATCAAGATCAACGGAAAGTTGACCTTAGGCGAAGATGTTGCCGACCTGGGTGGGCTGATGCTCGCGTACGTGGCATGGCAAGCGGACACCAAGAGCCAAAAGCTGTCGCCAATTGACGGGCTTACTCCTGAGCAGCGCTTCTTCGTTGGATACGGCCAAAGCTGGTGTGGACACACCAAGGACGAGAACAAGAGATTGCGAGCTACGGTTGATCCGCACTCTCCGGAGAAATACCGAACCAATGGAGTCGTTTCGAACATGCCTCAGTTCCAGGAGGCATTTCACTGTAAAGCGGGCTCGCCCATGGTGAATCAGAATCGATGCCGCGTGTGGTAGGCACTGACGCATATCGTAAGGACGAACCGTCGGCCAGACCGCGAACCCGTCCCCCTTCGTATCGGGGCATCGCTTCAGAGATGCCGTAACTGGTGACGCATCAATTGCGATTTTGGCTTTGGGACCCTACGAACATTCGTTCGAATGAGCAATTCAGGGAAGTAGGCCGAGCTCTTTGCCCAATTGCACAGCCTGAGTGCGCCGCTTGGCGCCCAACTTGTCGAAAACCCGGCTTGAATGGGTCTTGACTGTGTTCTCGCTGACGTAAAGCTTTTCGGCGATCTCGCGGTTACTCATGCCTTGGGCGATCAGTTCGAGGATCTCGAATTCGCGCCGTGTGATGCCGAGACCCTCCCGTTTTTTCTCGTCCGCGATGAAGGGACGGCCGGCTGGAATCTGGACTTGGATCTCGTGAACAACGACTTTCTGCTGAGGTTTGGTCAGTCTGAGGCCGAGCCAGACGCCCAGGGCGGCAAAGGTCGCGGCGATCAGACCACCGTAGATTTCGAACGAGTGCTCAATGATCAGAAATCGATACTGTGTCCACTGCAGCGCGGCAATCAAAATGCCGCCCACCAGACCATATAGCAAAACGTGCCGTTTCATAGTCCCCTGAAAACTCGCGATGGGATTATCTCATCAGCGCGGCACGTGGAGAGACTTGGTCGAGGACTGTAAAGTTTGGGCTATCAAGAACGATTTCAAACTTTCTTTGGCTCTTCGGCCTTGATAGAGTACGCGTTCGAAGTCTGAAGACGCCCTGCCCGATTGCACAACCGGTCCAAGGTGCCCCAGGAGTAGCGTGAGATTAGTTTACTATTCGCTCGCCAGCTTCCCCGACGGCAGTCGCGAGCATCAGTGGTTTCAAAGCATCCGTAGTCTGCGAACTTACAACCAGTCGATTCGGGTGTGGTTGCTGCTTTTCAATGAGGCCAGCGCGGAACTGTTGCGCGAGGCCGAACGATGGAACGTTCACGTGCAATTCCTGGGAGACTATGAGGAATTCTTGCAGCGACTGCATGCGCGGGGATCCGTTCTCGCTCTCTATCCAACGTTTCACAAATTCCTGGCTTTGGAGAAGCTTCCGCTACATTCTGTGACACAACTTCTATACCTGGATTGCGACACGTTCTTTTTCGACGATGTGAACCTTATTTTCGATGGCCACACGACGCACGACTGGTACGCACGCGAAGAACCCAGTTCCCTCCGGAGCCTTCTCGGTCATAACCCGAAGCATGTCGACGAACTGTTGCTCCAATACATCGCACGCAACGAGCACGTGAGATACGTCCCACCCTTCAACTCCGGGGTCTGCCTGCTGAATCACGATATCTGGCAAAAGCTGGGCGGACTGGGTGATGCGTATCTGGATCTGGCTTGGCGTCTATTGTGTGGCCGAGAACTCGGAGGGCATGACTTTGAGCTGGCCGACCCGCGAATTCGCCCAGCGGTCATGGATGTGATCACGGATGCGGGTCGGGCTAAGGCTCTTCCGTATCCTTCTGCGAATGACTGGATCATTGAGCAGATCGCATTGTGGCTGTCTCTCGGTCGGTTGCCCGACCTATCCCTCGGAACCCTCTCGCCGGGGCAGGTTACGCAGGGCGGAGAGTTCGCAGCCCTGCTTCACGCGGAGCACCGATGCGTTCTTGCCCACTACTTCAGCGGCGTGCAAAAAGAGTTCTTCTCTGCCGTGCAGGCAATTGCTGCGTGAGTTTCTTTCACGAGGCATAGGAAGCGGGTCAGCGTCGCTGCGGGTGATAGTATCCCGGATTCTGCGGAACACCTTTGCACTGCGTAAAGGCCGTGATAATGTGCCCGGCGGCGGATTTTTTCCAAGAGAGAGAAACCAATGCAGAGGCGGACTTTCCTGAATATGGCGGGTGGTGTTGCGATGACAGCGGCTTTCAAACCCGATGCTCTTGCCGACGGCCAAGAATCCAGACATCTCGTCACGTATCCCGACTCAGCGGTTGAAGTGATTGACCCGCGCTTCGCCAAGTACCGAGTGATCAATGCGGCAGTCGAACGCTTATTCACGGGCACTCGCTGGGCGGAGGGCCCCGTGTGGGTTGCGGATGGGCGGTATCTTCTTTTCAGCGACATCCCCAACAACCGTATCTTGCGCTGGCTTGAGGAAACCGGAGAGGTCAGTGTTTTTCGCAGTCCGTCGAATTACAGCAATGGCAATTGCCGGGACCGCGAGGGCAGGCTGCTCACCTGCGAGCACGATACGCGCCGCGTAACGCGAACCGAACATGATGGCACCATCACCGTGCTGATAGACAGTTTTCAAGGCAGGAAGCTCAACGCTCCCAACGATGTGGTGGTGCATTCTGACGGGGCTATCTGGTTCAGCGATCCGGGCTACGGCATTATGTCGAACTACGAAGGCCACAAAGCGGCTTTCGAGTTACCTGCCAACGTCTACCGGCTTGACCCGAAGACGCGTGAGGCGACCGTCGTTGCCACCGACTTAGATAAGCCCAACGGCCTGTGCTTCTCTCCCGACGAGAAAAAACTCTACATCGTGGACACGGGAACCCCGAAGCACGCAGGCGATCCTGTCCCGATTCGTGTTTACGACGTTGCGGACGCCGGCCGTCTGAAGAACGGTCGAATTTTTGTGAATATGTCGCCGGGCTCATCCGATGGCATCCGGTGCGACGTGGATGGCAACGTCTGGTCCGCCGCGGGATGGGCGGGGGAGGGCTTCAACGGCGTCCACATCTTCGCGCCCGACGGCACACTGATCGGGAAGATTCATCTTCCGGAAACCTGCGCCAATCTTTGTTTCGGAGGCGCCAAAAAGAACCGCTTGTTTATGGCAGCCAGCCAGTCCCTATACTCGCTCTATGTCGGGACGGAAGGCGCCCAGGTGCCTTGATAGATCTGGATCTCGGACCAGTGCGCCAACTTCTCAAGGACTTATGTTCCCACCACGGCCAAGGGAGCAACCTGCGAATTGAATGGTGTGAACCTGGACGAACGGCCTGAGCTATCAGCGACTGATCGAAACTTGACAGTTAGTTCTTGAATCTCGTGCATGAACACCCCGCGTTCACGAACAGCCCAGCACACGCGTCGACTGTGATTGCTGTCACTGTGAGGCGTATCCCGCTGGCATAGTTTGGACATGAAGGCTCCGCAACCCTTCCCAGCTGGCGTGTCCCTGCCGCAAATCTTTGAGCGCCGTATCAGACACCGCCAGACGGATCCTCGGAAATCGTAAAAATCTGCTGGCTCCTCCGTGAGCCCGCCGCGCCCTTGCAGAACCGTTCCTATCCCATGGGCACCGGACCGAGAGGATTCGCAGAAGCTAAAGAGGAGACTATTTATGACAACGCATGCTCAGCCGGTCACCCGGCTCGGTGGAGTTTGTCTTGTAGGCATCGCAGTTCTATCGCTGGCGGGATTCTGCTTCAGCCAAACAGCTATTTCTCTTTCACTTACGAGTGGTCCACCCACGACTAGACTATTCGTCTCGGGCAGCGGTTTTGCAGCCAAGGCTACGATCGATATCTATTTCAGCAGCCAACGCGAGGCAGTTGCAACGGCCAGCGGCTCGGGATCGTTCTCCCAGATCGCCGTTGTGGCGCCCGCTTGGGAGCTTCCGGGGACATATCGGGTGAAGGCGGTCGCGAGGAAGGGAGGCAGCAGCGCGTCGGCGAAATTCCTGGTCCGCACCAACTGGAGCCAGCTTCACTTCGACAACATGAAGCGCTGGAATCCCTATGAAAATGTGCTTGGTGTCAACAATGTGGGGGGCCTCCAGGAGAAGTGGAGCTATGCCACCGGCGGCACCACTGAATGGTCCTCGCCGGCTGTCGTGAATGGCATCGTGTATATCGGTTCCTACGACGGCAACGTCTACGCTCTAAACGCCAGTAATGGCGCCAAATTATGGAGCAAAGCCATCGGCAGTTATGTGTTTTCCTCGCCTGCCGTAGCGAATGGTGTGGTGTACATCGGCGCCGAAGACACTACGGGCGCGTATGGCAACAACCTGTATGCCCTGGACGCCAGCAGCGGCGGCCTTCTGTGGATCTATACAACTGGCTGGTATTTCTCTTCGCCTGCCGTGGCGAACGGAGTGGTTTACGTCGGCTGCGACGACGGCAACGTGTACGCGCTGGACGCCGGAACCGGCAGCCTACTGTGGAGTTATACAACCGGCGGGCCGGTGGGCTCTTCACCCGCCGTGGCGAACGGTGCCGTGTATGTCGGCTCCAACAACAACGTTTATGCCTTAAACGCCAGCACCGGCACTCTGTTGTGGACCTACACCACGGGCGGTGGGGTCAACTCTCTGCCTTCTGTGGCAAATGGCGTGGTGTACATCAGCTCGGGAGACTACAACGTCTACGCACTGAACGCCAGCACCGGCGCCCTGTTGTGGAAATATGATAACGGCGGTGCGTCCTCGCCAGCCGTAGCGAATGGCGTCGTGTACATCGGTTCCGGATACGGCAATGTGTACGCTCTCGATGCTCGAACGGGCGCCCTTCGATGGCGCTGCTACGTGGGCGGCGAGCACGGAGAGTGGGGTGTGTTCTCGTCGCCGGCGGTTGCTAACGGAGTTGTCTACATTGGCGCCCCGTACGAATTCTACGCACTAAACGCCCAGACAGGGGCCGTACTGTGGGACGAATATATCGACAATCACTCGGAGGATGGCTCTCCCGCCGTGGCTGACGGGGTGGTTTACATCGGATCAGGTTACGGCAACGTGTATGCCTTCGGCCTGAAATGAAGATCTGGTGGGGACAGAGATAGACGGGTCGAGATTTACAGGAAAGCAACAAGTTGTTGAATGGTCGGGGCTGGAGACTTAAATGAAACGCCTCTATCGCCAGAAACTGGGACGACTGGGACGAGAATTTATGGGCGCGGTCTCTTTCGAATCGGTTCTTGATTCGACAGTTTCAATTTCAGGACGTAGCAGTCCTCATGAACCGGCAGACCGCTTGCGTCCACCGCGCATTCTTCCAAGTAGACGATCCTTCCACATATCCAGCAAACTTTGGGAGTTCTTGTACCAATAGACATCGAAAAACTCCGCCTTCGTAATATTGGAACCATGCTAAGTACCGAGAGGCTGGTTTGTCGGTCCGAAGCCGTACCGACAAGCGAAAATATGTTGCGGAAGGTATCACGGCTCAACAACCGTACGATCGCGTACCGACAGGTCGTTGCACTTGTTCTAGCCTGATTTAATCGCGATGGGTGGACGAACGGAAACTCGAAAAAGGTTGTCCGAGCAGATAGATCAGATCGAGCGGATCAGAGAAGAACTCCTCACCATTTAGCAGTCGCTGGAGAATTTCGAACCGGATAAAAACTTGCGCCCAAGAAGGCCAAGAAAGGCTAGGCCGCGCATGGACAAGCTTACCCTTACCGAAGACGAGCTTTGTCGGTTGATTATCGGGCAGCAATCGTTAATGTTTCACGCGCATAACCGCGGCGAAGATCCCGAACCGTATTCCGCGCTCTTGAAAAAGATAGCGGCCTTCCGGGAAGCCGCGGCACCAAAGAATAGTTACATCTTGAGCGCCGAAGCGTGAACTACGACGCTGAAAAGACCGGGAAAATTACTTGTTGCTTTGGATACTCGCCCCTAGAATTTCGCGCCCGGAGCGAATCCGCGTAAGGCATTTGGAATGTATTGGTCGGGACGGGCAGATTTGAACTGCCGACCCCTCGCACCCCAAGCGAGTGCTCTACCAGGCTGAGCCACGTCCCGACTAGAAGGAATCCGCTGATTTTGCGGGTGCCGTGCGGCACCGCTCATCGTTCAACGGAGGGGTTTCAACTGCAATTCTACACCAGGGTGTCGACGAAAAGCGTCTTTCGCCTGCCGTCTTCCAGAACATCAAACTCGCATCCATCGCGCCACGCCCGTGATGACGCTGAGTCGTGGGACTACTCCAGGTCTCGCCAGTTCGGGCCGACGCCCATTTCGACCAGCAGAGGTACTGCCAGGTCGTGGGCTTTTTCCATGTGCTCACGGACCAGTGGCCGCATGGTATCCAGTTCGTTTTCGGGGACTTCGAATACCAGTTCGTCGTGAACTTGCAGGGTCATCCGCGATTTCAACCCTTGATCACGAAGCGCCTTGTCGATACGGATCATGGCGACCTTGATGAGGTCCGCAGCGGTTCCCTGCAGCGGCGTATTCACGGCGGTGCGCTCGGCGAATCCTCGCTGGTTCGAGTTCTTGCTGTTGATGTCCGGGATGGGGCGAACACGTCCGAAAAGGGTTGTGACCTTCATATCGCGGCGCGCTTCTTCGAGAGTCTTATCGATGAATGCGCGGACACCGCTGTATTTTTCAAAGTAGGCACTGATGAATTGCTTTGCTTCGCCGGGCTCAATGCCGAGATTCTGCGAGAGTCCGAAAGCAGAGAGGCCGTACACAATTCCGAAATTCACTACCTTGGCCTGACGCCGGTGATCGGCCGTGACCATCAACGGCGGAACTCCGAAGACTTGCGATGCGGTCAGCGTATGCACATCGTCTCCACGACGATAGGCCTCGACCAGTAGAGAGTCGTGCGAGAAGTGTGCCAACAGGCGCAGTTCGATCTGGGAGTAGTCGGCGGCCAGCAACACGTGTCCGGGCTCGGTAATAAATGCAGCACGGATGCCGCGGCCGAGTTCAGTCCGGATTGGAATGTTCTGCAGGTTCGGATTCGCCGACGAAAGTCTGCCGGTCGCCGTTCCTGTTTGACCGAACGTGGTGTGCAAGCGGCCGGTCGCGGGATTGATGAGGACGGGAAGAGCGTCTACGTAGGTTGATTTCAGCTTCGTCAACTGGCGATAGTCGAGGACCATGCGCGCAATCGGATGATTTTCCGCAAGTTCCTCGAGAACATCGACGGCTGTCGAGATCATCCGCCCCTTGCCATATTTGACCGGTTTCGGCAGGTTCATGCGGTTGAACAGTACATCGCCGAGTTGCTTCGGAGAGCCGACATTGAATTCCATACCGGCTGCTTCGTAAATCTGTTTTGCCTGGGCAGAGATTTCCCGCTCGAGTTCGGTCGACATCTTCGCAAGGGCAGCGGTGTCGATCTTGACGCCAGCTTGCTCCATGCGAGCCAGAACATGAACGAGAGGAAGGTCGATCTCCTGGTAGAGGCGGGTCAATCCAGCCTGCTCGACTTCCGCCTGCAATGCGGATGTAAGCCGGCCGGTGATGTCGGCGGATTCGGCCAGTTCGCCCGCGAGATTCAGATTGAAGCGGCGTAAGGCTACATCGGAGAGATTGTGTGACGAATAAGTCGGATCGAGAAGGTACGAATAGAGCATCGGATCGTGGCGGACGCCTTCGATTTCGAGCTTCGTCGCTGCGAGTGCGTGGAGCGCCCTTTTATAGTCGTGAATCGACTTGGGAACTTCAGGGTCTTTTAGCGCTGAAACTACTTTCGCGGCTGCTTCCCCGGAATCAAGTTTCACAGTGGCCGCAGTGCCGGTCGACGCGGAAATGGCGATCCGTCTCGGCGCAATTTCGGGAGCCGCCATGCTCATGGCGCCCCCCATGAGCGAGAGCTGAGCATCCGGGGCGTCGGCTTCTTCAGTCTCGGCGTCGGTTTCGTCGCCAACATCCGGGTGCTTCTCGATCGCGACGCTAAGGAATCCGCCGCTCGCTGCTTGTAGAATCGAATCCACTTCATCCGCGGACTTCGCCTCGGTGTAGTGAGTCTCGCTCACCTCGACCACTGGTAGAAGTTCCTTCAACAAAGAAGTAAACTCGAGTTCGGTGAACAGGGAGCGAAGGGCGTCGACGTCCGGCTGTCCGACGCGCATGGAGTTCACGTCCAGTTCGACGGGCACGTCCATTTCAATGGTCGCCATCTTCTTGCTGAACAGGATAGTGTCGCGATTGTTCAGAAGAGATTCGCGGTAGGTCTTTCGTTCGACTTCGGACGCACGATCAAGTGCCTGTTCCACCGTTCCAAACCGCTTGATGATTTCAACGGATCCTTTGTCGCCGATTCCGGGAGCGCCGGGAATGTTGTCGATCGAATCACCGCGGAGCGCCATGACGTCGATAACGCGTTCGGGAGGAACTCCTAGAATTTCTTCTACCTTTGCAGCATCGCAGATCAGGTTGTCTTTTGGCGGATTGAGGATATGGATCTGGTCATTCACGAGCTGCATCATGTCTTTGTCGCTCGACACGATGTAGACAGAATAAGAGGACTCAGCGGCCTTGCGGGCCAGCGTTCCAATCACGTCGTCCGCCTCGAAGCGCGTAACTCCGAGCATGGGGATGCGATAGCCCTCGAGAGCCCGCCGGATGTAGGGCACCTGTTGCGCGAGATCCTCGGGCATTGACTTGCGATTTGCTTTGTAGCCCTTGTACTCGACCTCGGTGAAAGTCTGCGTCTTGATGTCGAATTTGCGGACCGAGGTCACGGCCTCGGCTTGCTCGTCGCGAAATGTTGGGCCGGCAAGGTCGAAGACGGCGGCGAGATATTCCGGTGAAAAATCATCCCGCAGTTTTCGCAACATGTTGACGAAGACGTAGATGGCGGCGGTAGGCAGACCCGTCTTCGTCGACATGGGCCGCTGTCGGGCCATGGCGTGATAGGCGCGAAAAATGAACGACATCGTGTCGATCAGGAAGATGCGGCCGTGCGATGCCGTGGGCACGGGAACTGGCTGCTTCGCCTTGCGAGCCGGTGTATCCACGGTGTCAATGCCGGCTGCTAGCGCCGATGATTTCTTGCGAGGGGCCAAGAGCCTAGTTTAGCAGCAGGTTTTGCGATTAGAAGTCCACGCGGAAGTTTGCCTCGACAAATTTGCTGCCCTTATTGCCGTCCGGGTTGCGGAACACAAGGTAATACGTCACGGGCTGATTCATCGAAGGCGGGAAGTCGAAGTTGATGGCCTGGTTGTGGGAGCCCTCAACCGAAAACAGGGCCTCGCTCGGCCGTCCGTTGGCAGCGTTATTTTGCTGTTCTTCATTGAGTATGACGAAGTCGATATTTGCCGTGTCATCCGAGGCGCCGTGCAGCTTTCCCGCAAATGCTTGAAAGATGCCGTGCAGGTGCGGGCGAGAGATGTGAGCGGGAACCTCGAAGGGAAACGTGGATGAGGTTTTCACACTGAAAGATTTCTCAAGAACAGTCTGCGACGTACCGGCGGGCGTCGGTGCAACGCGCTCTTGCGTCGATTCAACGGGCTGCGGCGGAGGGGGCGGTGGCTGCTTCTTGGAGCAGGCCGAAGCTGCAGCCAATACAGCGATTGCGATCATCATCACAACGGGATTCGGGCGATTGAGGATCGGCAATGACGCTCCGTTATTTTCCGAACATAGTGTTGAAATGAAGCTGGATCTCGCCGCAGGTGCCTTGTTCCGGGGAATACACGACGCAGGTGTCAAAAGGGCGCGAGTAGACGTGAAGGCTTACTGCGCGTTGGTTGAACTCTTTCGGATTCAGAACGCGATGAACTGGATCGCCCGGATTCACGGCGCACGGCTGCGAGACATTCATCTCGACAGTGTTCAGCGGTTCGAGCTTGCAACGGCCGCCCTCGATGTCCTGATGCACGAGATGAAAGTTTTCTACCTGAAGACGTCCAATGGGAACCGCCATCCAGCAGTTCTGATCGCGGTGATTGTGGACTGAGCTGAACTGCCCAACCTCCCAACAGATGGCCATCAACTCATAGAGGGGAGTGCGATCGATCAAGTTGCGGGTGTAGTGCTGCCGGTCCCAATTCAGATACGGAGAGAGTGAATCGGCGTCAACGGGAGTGTTCTGCAGAAAGCGCCGGAGAGGTTCGACATCATCGAACATCGACGATGGCATCTGTCGCAATTCGTCTACCAGGCGCTGAATGGGAACTGTCTTCGCCGTTGTGATCATGATCCGCTCCGGATCAAAGTATAGCTCCGCCGATGCGATGTTCGAGTACCTAACAACTCGGGTTTCGACCGCCAGCGGGGTAGAAGCCTTATCTGCCTGCACCAAAGATTTCTTTGCTCTCGCCTTGCGCGACGGCGGGATACACGGCGCCCTTCCGGCGGCGCAGGTCGCGTGGTAACTCTGACTTCAGAAGCCACAATCCGGCAGCGACGGCCGCTGCCCAAGTCAATGACACAAGCGCGAGTTGCGCTAGATCTGAAATCCGGCTGCTGCGTCCCCATGTTGACGGGACAGCCTTTGCTACTTCGAAGCTTACGGCGCCCGCGATCACCGCAGTGAGCGCCGCCTTTCCCAACTCCCGCCATCGCAGTTCGCCAAAAGGAACCAACTTTCGATAGTGCAGCAGCACAGCCAACGCCACTAGATTCGCGCCAATTCCTACATCTGACGCCCACGCCAGGCCAACCACCCCGAACGTATGAAACAGGAACGAATATATCGGTAACGACGCTGCTGTCACGAGGGTGACCGCTACCATGGGAGTAACAGTATTCCCAGCCGCATAAAACGCTCTCGCATATAGTCCTTGAACAGACCAAAGCACCAACGAAAGTGAAAACCAAAAGAAATAGATTGCCGTCGGCTGAGTATCGGCAGGGAGAAATTTTCCACGCCGGTAAACTAGGTCGATCAGGGGAAGAGCAGCAGCCATCATCCAGCTCGTGGCCAGGAGCGATGCCGCAGACACGCGGTATACGGAATCATTCACGGTGCCTGCAAATTCCTTAAGCCGCTTCTCGTTGAAAAGTCGAGCAAAGAATGGAAGAGACGCTTGTCCCGTCGCCTGGCCAAGAACGGCAATGGGCACGGCAAAGAGCCGCTTGGCATAGTTGAGTCGCGTGATGTCCCCGACTCCCTTTGCAGCATAGTGGCGCAAGATCCAGTCATCCGCTGTTACCAGCGACACCCCAAGCATCAATGGGACAGAGAGCTTGACCCATTCTTTAAAAGCGGGATTCGAGATGTCGAAAGAAAACCGATATCCCGTGCCGATCCGAGCGGCGCCGATGGCGCTCGCAAGAAAAGGGCCCGCGAAACTTCCAATCAGCGCTCCGTAAGCTAGGGATGCGATACCGAAATGATGCCCGCCTAGGACTCCTCCAAGAATGATGAAGAGGTTGTAAATCAGAGGGCCGAACGCTGGAAACAGGAAGAGCCGATGCGACAGAAGAACTGCTGAAACCACCCCTCCCACATAAAAGAAGATTTGCGCGGGTAAAAGAATGCGGGTGAGGTGGATGCAGAGCTCGATTTTGTCCGGCGTGAAATCCTTTACGTACCAGCGCAGAAATTGCGGAGTGAAAATCTCCGCCAGGATCGTGCCCGCGATCATGACCGCGGTCATTACAGTGATGATGATCGAGAAGGTCTTTTGTGCGTCCGCGTCTCGTTTCTCAGCCAAAAATCTGGTGTAAATCGCAATGAACGTGATCGATGCCGAACCGCCGGCCACGATGTAGTTCAGAAAGTCCGGCAGAGTAAACGCTGTGACATAAGCGTCTGTAGAACCAGCCGCCCCATACGCCCAGGCAATGTACGCGTCGCGCGCGTAACCGATCACGCGCGACAGCATGACCGCGGTGATCAGGAGTAGGGTCGCGGAAAATGCCGTGTGCTGGTGGGACGGTCGGAAGAAGCGAAGCAGTCTTGTCATCGAGACCTAATCAGGTTTCAATCTTATCGGAATCTCAAAGGGCCAGTGTTGATCGACTTGCATCCCGTCAAGGCGCATGCCGAAACAGGAATCGTGGAGTGCGATAATCGACTGTGCCCGTTCCCACACCATCCGGAACCCGATCATCGGTATTTCGCCGTTCGTTCCGCAGGGACTTTCCCGCCGCCCTGCGCGGAGAGGGAGCGTACATCTGGGACAGCGCCGGCAACCAATATCTAGATCTGGCGGGATCTGCCGCCGTCAATTTCATCGGCCATGGCGTGCCCGAGATTTCGGCCGCAATAAAAGAACAGGCAGAAAAACTCGAGTTTGTTCACACCAGCCAGTTCACCACCGAAGTCGCCGAAGAATACGCGAAGGAACTGCTGGCTTTCGCGGGCGAACACTTCCGCGGAGGCGCTGTTTATTTCACATCAGGTGGGTCGGAGTCGATCGAGACGGCTCTGAAACTTGCGCGACAGTATCAAATCGAAATCGGACAGGAGCGGCGTTACCAGGTTCTGAGCAGGCAGCAGAGTTATCACGGCTCGACTTTGGGCGCGTTATCTGTCTCCGGGAATAGACGGCGGCGCGAAATTTATATGCCGATGGTGAAGGAGTTCGCTCACATTGGCGTGCCCTATTGCTATCGCTGTTCGTTCGACTGCACTGATGGTTGCCGCAACTGCGGGCAGGAATATGCTGCCGAGCTTGAACGTGCGATTGAGATTTCCCGTGGAGAGGCGGCAGCATTCATCCTTGAGCCTGTCAGTGGAGCGACTCTCGGAGCAGTCGTGCCGCCGCCGGGATATCTGGCGACTATCAGCGAGATTTGCCAGCGTCATGGTGTTCTGCTGCTCGCGGACGAGGTCATGACAGGTATGGGCCGCACCGGGCGTAACTTTGCCGTCGGGCATTCGGGGGTTTCTCCCGATATGCTCATCACCGCTAAGGGCCTCTCGAGTGGTTACGCGCCTCTCGGGGCCGTGATCGCGAGCAAGAAAATCGTGGACGCAATCGCCGAGGGAACCGGCGCGTTCCTTCACGGTTTCACCTACAACGCGCATCCGATTTCCCTCGCGGCCGGACGGGCTGTGCTCCGGTATCTGCAGAACAAACATCTGGTCGAAGCGGCGGACGATAGCCGATCCGGGAGCGCAGGAGCTAACTTCAAGAAGGCCCTCCAAGGTTTGTTCCAAGCGAAGTCAGTCGGCGATGTGCGCGGCATCGGACTGCTTTGGGCCGTCGAATTCGTCGCCGACAAGAACACGAAACATCCCTATCCGGTCGAAAGGAACTTCGCCGGACTGGTAGCGGCCAAGGCGATGGAACGCGGTCTGCTCGTCTACCCGATGCAGGGCAGCGTGGACGGCGTTCACGGCGATCACCTGCTGCTGGCGCCTCCTGCCATCCTGACGCCTGAACAGATCGGGTGGTCGGTTGAGCAATTGCTGGATTCAATCACCGCGGCGGCGTCATAACTTCCCTCTCCGCGCTGGATAGTTCTGTGTTACTTGCCTGTTTTCAATCGTTTAAATGATGACTGGAGTTTGATGCCTGGTGCATTGCCGATTGAACGATCTTCGGCGAGATTTGTTCCGGGAAGCGAGGGATCCGGGGTCCAGTAGCACA
The DNA here is from genome assembly GCA_963820895.1 of uncultured Acidobacteriota bacterium. Taxonomy (GTDB): domain Bacteria; phylum Acidobacteriota; class Terriglobia; order Terriglobales; family Acidobacteriaceae; genus Sulfotelmatobacter. Next base: position 697,764 of record CAWGBW010000002.1, on the reverse strand, counting down.
GGCTACGGATCTTTCGCTTGGTCAAGACAATGAACGAAATTTGCGATTACGCCACTCTTCAGCCCGTAACGAAACGACACCGTCTGATCCCCTTTCCTCAAATGCTTCGGGTACAAGAGAGCTGGGTTTCGGCCGCAGAGAAACGTGCTCTTCTCTGGCTGGCCGCGCACACGCCGGAACAAATCGGCCCCGATCATCTCACCCTGTTAGGCCTGACGGCTCAGGTCGGGGCCGGTGTGTGCTACGCACTCGCCGCTTGGAATCGCTTTGCCTTGCTCGGAGTCATTGTCTGCCTCGCCCTAAATTGGCTCGGAGACTCTCTTGACGGAACCGTGGCACGGGTTCGCCAGTGTCAGCGTCCGCGATACGGCTTCTACGTAGATCATATGGTCGATAGTTTCGGGTCTATCGCGCTGATGGGCGGCCTTGCATTATCGGGATACATGCATCCCAGAATCGCGATCGGTCTGCTCATCGCGTTTCTCATGCTCTCAATCCAGGCTTACCTAGCAACGCATGCGCTGGGGGAGTTCCGGCTCTCCTTTTGGCGATTCGGCCCAACCGAACTCAGGATCCTGTTGGCCGTCGGCAACCTGGCGCTTTTCTGGAAGCCGATTGTGCACATCTTCGGCGCAGGATATCGCCTGTTCGATGTCGGAGGACTCGTTGGGCTGGTAGGCATGGGATTGATGGTAGTCGTGTTCACGCTGCAAAACACGATCCGGCTGTACCGCGAGGAAAGAGTCTAACTATGAATTCCCCCTCGGTGGACATTCAGGCTTCACCCTCTCTGCTGTTGCGATGGTTCAAGTTCAACTCCGTTGGCGGGATGGGAATCATCGTGCAGTTTGGAGCGCTGTTCTTGCTTCGAACTGTGTTGGATTTCCACTACATGGCCGCGACCGCGATCGCGGTAGAGGCCGCGGTCGTCCACAATTTTGTCTGGCACGAACAGTTCACCTGGTCAGACCGTGCCGATGGCTCGTGGCGGGCTTCTGTGGGCAGACTGGCACGGTTCAATCTCACCACTGGAGCGGTTTCAATTCTTGGAAATCTGGCCCTGATGAAGGTGATGGTAGGACTGGGTGAGATGAACTACTTGGCTGCAAACGCCATCGCGATTGCCTTATGTTCGATTGCGAACTTCGTAGTCAGCGAAACCTGGGTGTTCGAAAAATAACGGTTCGCTCTTGTTGGGATCTATTTCAATCTTTGATCTTGACGACGACTTTCCCGTAGTTCTTTCCTTCCTCGAGTAGTCTGTACGCTTCCAACGCTCGCTCGAGCGGAAATATGTGGCCAATTTGGGGAGTGAGCTTTCGCTCGTTGATCCAATTCGATAATTGCTGCCACGCTGGGTCCATAATTTCTTTTCGTTGAGTCAAGTAGGTGAGCCAAAGCCCTTGCACCATACCGGATTTGGCGTACATGGCTCGCACGTCGAGTTTGGGAGCCTTTCCAGTCGCTGTTCCGTACTGGATAACGCGCCCAAAATCACGCAGACAGCGCAGGCTCTTTGCGGTGTGATCGCCGCCAAGCATTTCGAAGACGGCGTCCACGCCTTCTCCGCGCGTCAGGTTCTTCACAATCTCTTCATAGTCGTGTTGCTTGTAGTTGATCCCATGCTGCAACCCGAGTTCCTTCACCTTGGCAAGCTTCTCGTCGGAAGACGAAGTTCCGTACATCTCGATGCCCAGCAGGCGCCCGATCTGGACGGCCGCGGTCCCTACTCCCCCGGCAACAGCATGAATCAAAACGCGAGGAACGCGCCTGGAAGAAGCGTTCTGCTGACTAGGGTTGCCAGTCAGTCCAGCCTGCCAGTACCCGAGGTAAGCTGTGAAGTAGTTCACCGGAAAAGCGGCAGCTTGTTCGTCGCTCCAATGCTCGGGTACAGGCCAAAGCAAGTTGGGCGAGGCAGCCATCTTTTCCGCAAATGCTCCCCACTGGGAATATCCCATCACCCGGCGATTGGCGTTCTCTTCGATTCCTGAAAATTCCCTGCCGACGATCAGCGGTGGAGGGGGCGTTCCCGGATATCCGCCTTTGGTCGTCATGAAATCTGCGAAGTTGAGGCCTCCTGCGTTCACGTGGACCATGGTCTGGCCGTCTTTCGGAGCCGGTTCCTGCATGTCCTGGATGGAAAGAGCTTCGGGACCCGAGAGATTGAGGAGGACCAGGGCTTTCATGGGAAGAGTCTAGCAGCGCCGAAGGATAGGAGTAAGTAATCGCGGCGGCAAAAAACGAATGGCCCGCCGGTTAGGATCAGAATTTGATCCCTGCCGGCGGGCCATGAACCCTGCCTGTCAAACGCCGCTATAGGATAACGAACAAAGCCACGCGCACGCCAGGGTGCAGCAGATTAAACAGGAAATACTCGCCGTCGATGTAGTCGATATAGCAATCGTCGGTGTATGCCCATTCAGCCGGCCATGCGTCGACGAATACAAAACTATAGCCGCCGTAGACGAAGCCTTGTTGCCCCTCGACCACTGTAGTGCGTTGCACTTTGACGGTGTGGCTTCGTCCGAAGTTCGAACGGAACTTGTCGTCAGGGATGTGGCCGCTCTTTCCAGCGGGGCGCGCATGCGCCGTGGAATTCTGCTGAGCGGACATTTGACGATTGTCCTTCATCTGATCGTTCTGCTTTATTTGCTGCTGGTTTTGCTTCATCTGTTCGTGTGATTGCTTCTCTTCCTGTTTCTTGTCCCGTTTGGATGGCTTGCCCTCGTCCTTCTCCTGCTTTGACGGCTTGGCCTCGTCTTGCCGGGGAGGCTTCATGTCGTTGTCTTGAGGCGAATTCATTTGATCTTGCCGAGACTCGGGCCGAGGTTCTTCCTGACGTGGTTGTTTGGGTTCTTGAGGTTTTCCGTCCTGTGCGTAAAGGGATCCGGAAGCGGAGACTAAAATCGTGAAAAACGCCAAATTGAAAAATCGCAAAGCTCGCATCATATCCTCCAAGGTCGTTCTTGACGGACTACTACGGGCCGAGCGACCTGCTCTCAGCAAATCGCGTCCACAAGTATGGATGCCGATATGGCGGGTGTGACGGGCAAGGTGATTGCTGTAAGTCCATGCGTGAATTGGCTGTAGGAGTAAGGCCCAACTAGATCCTCACGAATTTGCCAATAGGCCGACCCAGCGCACGTTTTTGATATCGCCGGTCCAAAATATGGGCCTCTCGCCAGTGCCTTTAGGCGGGTATATACTCATTGCGTAATTGTGACTATCCGGCCAAGCCCCTTGTGGCCGGACGGGGCGCGCTTTCATTCCCCTACATTCTTGCGCTCCGTATGCGAAAGGCCAATTCCCGCCGGGGGCGGCGTGGAAGGGCACGGGTGCATCACCTTCATTAGCGGGGGAGATTTGCATCCGCGGGGAGGTTTACCGTGGATATCATTTTTGTTCGCCTTCTTTTTGTACTTGTTGTAGCCATCACTTGCTACGTTATCGATCCTTTCAACCTGCCTCGCCTTTGGGACGCTGGCGTGGGAGCTTTGATTGGCGCTGCCATTGTTGTCTTCGAATGGAAGCTGCGAGCCGTCAGTCTTAAGCGGCTGATCGGCGCTGCCATCGGTAGTCTCCTCGGAATCTGTGGTGCCTATCTTTTTGCCCTGGTCATTCGCAGCAGTGTGCCTGCCGGAAGCAACCAGAGCTTTCTGCAAATACTGGTCATGCTTTTAATGGCTTACGTTGGGCTGGTCGTAGGTGCGAGTAAGGGCGACCTTCTCAATCTGGCGGCGCTGGGCGGAGTCTTTGGGGGAGAGAAGCAAGGGCAAGAAAAGCTACAAGATTCTGGACACCAGCGTCATCATCGACGGGCGCATCGCCGACATTGCCGAGACGGGCTTCCTCGATGGCGTGATCGTTACTCCGCAATTCGTCCTGCGGGAGTTGCAGTTGGTCGCCGACTCGGCCGATTCCCTGAAGCGTAACCGCGGCCGCCGCGGCCTCGACATTCTGCAGCGCCTGCAAAAGGTCGCTACTCTGCAGATTCAGATCGTCGAAGACGATTTTCCGGCCGTTCGCGAAGTCGATCTCAAGCTCATTGAATTGGCCAAGGTGTACGAAGGCAAGATCATCACCAACGACTTCAACCTGAACAAAGTTGCCCAGTTGCAAGGGGTCGAGGTGCTGAACATCAACGAACTGGCCAACTCTCTCAAGCCGATCGTGCTGCCCGGCGAGACCATGCGAGTATTCATCCTGAAAGAGGGAAAGGAATACAACCAAGGCGTGGCTTACCTCGATGACGGCACGATGGTCGTGGTCGACAACGCCCGGAAGATGATCGGCAAGACCATCGACGTATCGGTGACCTCGGTTCTGCAGACGACTGCAGGGAAAATGATCTTCGGCAAGTGGGATGAGCGGGCGGCCTACTCACGCCAGGCGACACCGGTGCCGGCACCCGTGGCGGCGATTTCCGTGCCTGTTCCGGGGCCGGCTGCGACCATTCCTAGTTCGGGTATTGAGAAGCCGGCCACCTAGCTAGTCCGCAGTTTGCGATCGCTGCAGGGACGCGAATACGCCCGCAACGCGTCGCGCTCGCTGGGGCCCGCGGGACTAGAACGAGTACCATCCCCGCCTCGCTTTGTGCCCTGCTATCCTAGCCTGCGTTCCCCATAATTCAGCGGCCATGAAAACGATCGATCGCACACGTCTGCAGACTCTGATGCAACGCGAACAGAAGAAGTTCGTGGACGAGCATCCCAAGTCGAAGGCTCTCTTTGATCGCGCCAGCAAATCGCTGCTGAGCGGCGTGCCCATGAACTGGATGGCGAAATGGGCTGGGGCTTTCCCGCCGTTCGTGCGCGAGGCGCAAGGCGCACATTTTTTCGATGTCGACGGGCATCGGTATATCGATTTCTGTCTGGGCGATACCGGGGCCATGACCGGGCATTCGCCCTCTGCGACGGTAAAGGCGGCAGAAGAACAGATGCGGCGAGGCATCACGCTCATGCTCCCGGGAGAAGATGCGATTATTGTCGCCGAAGAATTACAGAAGCGATTCAATCTTCCTTACTGGCAGTTTGCGTTGACTGCGACCGACGCAAATCGATTCTCGATCCGGCTGGCTCGGCAGATTACAGGACGCCCAAAGATCCTGGTTTTCAATTGGTGCTATCACGGCACCGTTGACGAAACCTTTATCAGCATCGGTGCTGGGGGTGCAGCAGGTGCGAGGCCCGGTAACATCGGGCCGCCCGTAGATCCGACGGTTACAACCAAAGTCGTCGAATTCAACGATCTGGACAGCTTGGAGCAAGCTCTCGCTGCGGGAGATGTGGCATGCGTGCTCGCCGAGCCGGCAATGACCAACGTTGGAATCGTGCATCCGCAGCCCGGCTATCACGAGGCGCTGCGACAACTCACGCGAGACAGGGGTACGCTACTCATCATCGATGAGACGCACACGATTTGTGCGGGGCCCGGCGGCTACACTCGGGCGCACAATCTCGATCCGGACGTCGTTGTGTTTGGCAAGGCGATTGGAGGAGGCGTTCCGGGCGCGGCCTACGGATTTTCGAAAGAGGTCGCCGACCGCATCGTGTTCAAGCAGGAGCTTGAGAATTGCGATGTCGGCGGAATTGGCGGGACTCTCGCCGGAAACGCGCTCTCTCTGGCGGCAATGCGTGCGACGCTGACAAGAGTCCTGACAAAAGAAGCATTTGATCGAACAATTCCAATGGCCGAACGATGGGCCTCAGGCGTGAAAAAGGCCATCACGGATGCGGATCTGCCCTGGCATGTTACCCAGCTTGGATGCCGTGCCGAGTATATGTTTGGACCGGAGCCTAAAAATGGCGGCCAGGCTCACGACGAGATGGATTTTGAACTTGAACGCTTCATGCATCTCTATGCCATGAATCGAGGCATCTTGCTGACGCCATTTCACAACATGGCGCTGATGTGTCCGCAGACCGAGGTGGAAGACGTCGACAAGCACACCAGAGTATTTCGCGAAGCAGTAAAGGAACTCGCGGCCTAGGTTTGCATGGCGATGACCCGTTCGGGCGCGTCGATTCACAGGAATGTTCTGTTAGGCTGTTCCTTCCGCATGAGACGAATCCAGTTGAAGGTCTTGTGGATTCCCGCTGCGCTGATACTGTGTGCGGCGTGCGCAACGGTTGCGCCACCGCAACCTCCTTCGCTCGATCTGCCCAAGTCTCCATCGGACCTGCACGCCCGCCGCAAAGGTGATCGAGTATTTCTGAACTGGACCATCCCCACTATGACGACGGACCGGCAGTCCATACATGAGTTGGGGCCAACCCAGGTTTGCCGGGGAACAGCTGCGAAGCTCTTGCAGTGCGGTGCTGCCGTTGGAAAGATCACGGTGCAGGCTCCGACCTCCATTGCGACGGCCAAACAAAAAGCAGCAGGTTCGTACACGGACTCACTTCCAACGGAGTTGGAAAGTGATTCTCCGTCCGCCTTGGCGACGTACGCAGTCGAAGTGCTCAACCGTGATAACCGCGGGGCCGGAATCTCAAATCAGGTGCACGTACCACTCCTGCACACACTGCCGCCGCCACCGAACCTTCAGGCCCGGGTGATGGCGGAGGGTGTGGTTGTCAGTTGGAACGGTCAAGCCGCATCGGCAGCGTCCGCATTGCGTCACGTGTACCGCGTCTATCGGGGGGAACCAGGCCAAACCTCAGCGATGATCGCAGAAATTCCTGCGGATACCAACGATCCTCGATTCACCTTCACCGATTCGGAGATCGAATGGCAAAAGACGTACGAATATCATGCCGATACGGTCACCCTGTCTTCCGAACCAGGCAAGAAAGTGGTCGAGGTCGAGGGTGACGACACTCCGGCCGTGAAAGTTTTTGCGGATGACGTTTTTCCTCCGAGCGTACCTTCCGGATTGCAGGCCGTCTCTTCCGGACCAGGGAAGCAACTCTTCGTCGATCTGATCTGGGCGCCCGTGTCGGATGTTGATCTGGCTGGCTACAACGTCTACCGGCGCACCGATGGCGGGTCAACGGTCAAAGTGAACACAGAACCAATTCGAGTGCCGGCTTATCGCGATAACGCTGTCGATCACGCGAAACACTATGCGTATTCCGTGACCGCGGCGGATTCGCGCGGCAATGAAAGCGCGCATTCCGAGGAAGCGACGGAGACAGTCCCGTGAGTTGCAACGTACGATGTTCGAACCCATACACCCCAACCTACGAAATAGTTTTTCAAATATGGGCAACGATATCTGAGGATGTGTTTAGATATTGCAGATGAAATATTGCCGGTTTCAACAGAATGGGGAAGCACAATACGGCCTGGTCGAGCCGGTGGCCGGGCGAGACGCGATCGTGCGACTGCTGCTTACGCCGCCCGAACAAGCGGATGGTGACCTGGAAAGCCTTCGAACACGCAAGATTGAGGCTATCCCACTAGAAAATGCCACACTGCTCGCACCCGTGCGGCCATCCAAGATTGTTTGCGTTGGGCGAAACTACCGCGAGCACGCGGCCGAGTTGGGGCACGAGGTCCCGAAGGAGCCGCTGATTTTCCTGAAGGCTACGTCAGCGCTTTTGCCGCCCAGCGGCATCGTGCGGCGGCCCAAAATTTCCAGCCGTGTGGATTTCGAAGGTGAGCTTGGAGTTGTTATCGGGAAGACCTGTTTTCAACCCGCAGCCGACGCGGATATCCGGCAATTTATTTTGGGATACACCTGTGTAAATGACGTGACAGCCCGTGACCTTCAAAATAAGGACGGTCAATGGAGCCGCGCCAAAGGTTTCGACACATTTTGTCCGGTCGGGCCGATTGTGACCGATGAAATCGATCCGTGGAAAGGCGTTGCTGTGGAAACGCGGGTTAACGGCGAGGTGAAGCAGCAGGGCAACACCACAGACTTCATATTCGCGTTGGACACGATCATCCGCTACATCGCGCAGGCCATGACGCTGTTTCCCGGGGACCTTATTCCGACCGGCACGCCCTCGGGGGTGGGCCCCGTGGTAGCGGGGGACAGTATGGAAATCAAAGTCGACGGAGTGGGTGTACTCAAGAACCCGGTGGCAGACGAATAGCTACTGAAGACGGAATCGTTCCCGAATCAATCGTTGCAGGCGCGGCCGGTATAAGAGATCGTAAGCAAGCTCCTTGTCAGGAAACATCGCGAGAGCGGCGCGCTTGGCGCCAGCAGCCAGCTCTGCCGCTTCCTCCACCGTCAGGTTCGGATCTTGGCCAATCACCGACATCACCATGCTGATCATCAGCTGAAGGCGGCGAATCTTGCGCGCCTCATCCTCACGCTCTCGAAGGGAATCCTTCTCTGGCAAAGGGAATTGTTCCCGGCTTCCCGCTGACTGGATGTTCATGTTGTCCCCTTTTTCTCCCACAGAAATTGGATGACTCGCTGACCCACGACGTTGCGCGATCGGTTCCGCTCATTCTGCCTGACTTTGACGGGAAAGCAATAGCTCGGAAGTTGCCCTTCGATGAGTTCGGCCTTGCAATGGGTTATGAGCAAACCTATGGCTCAGAAGCGGCATCCACCAACCGGCGCCGAATCATGGCTGGATGAGAGTAAAATTTTTGGGGTTAATGGGTTTCGGCTGATGCCGGACCCGGAATGGGAGATTTCATGTCCGATGAGCGCACCTCCACCGATTCACAACAACGTCCTGATCCGAACGAGAAGCTGGTCAAAGTGTTCGGTTCAGAGCAAGAATCGGAAGCCCTCGTTGTGAAAGGCCTGCTGGAGTCAGCCGGGATCGACAGCGACCTCACCTCCTCGTCGCTCGTACAGGACGCTTTTCCGGGGCTCGGTGGAATGATCATATTGGTTCGGCAAGAAGACGCTGATATGGCTCGAAAGTTGATTTCAGACAATAAAATGTCAGTGCCCGATGATGCCGACGACGATGAGACCGCGGAAATCGCGACTATTGAAGAGCCGCCACAGAAGGTGTAACCGTGCGTCCGTCCAAATAGAAGCTGACGGCTCCATCGACATCGGTTCGATAAACGCTTGTGCCACGGGCAGCCAGCCGGTTGAGCGTTTCGAGGCGCGGCAGGCCGAATGGATTTCCGAGACCTACCGAGATAATTGCGAACTCAGGACGCGTAGCTTCGACGAGTTCCGGTGTCGTTGCGTTGGCGCTCCCGTGATGCCCCACTTTCAGCAGATTCGCCCTCGGATGTTCCATCGCCGCTACGCGCCGTTCGACCGCTTTCTCCGCGTCTCCTTCCAGTAAGACCGAGGTATCAGCGAAGCTCACGCGCAATACCATGGAATCGTTGTTTTGCGGCTTGTCCCGCGTTTGCCAGTCGCTTGGGGGAAAGAGAACGCGGACGTTGGCCCCGCCCCAATCAAATTCGTCGCCTTCCCAATGGCGCACGATCTTGACGCCGTTATTCTTAGCTGTCGCCATCACTCTGTCGAGACCGGCACTCGGCGGAATCACGCCGACCCACAACTCTTTCGGCCTGAAATTTCGAATTACTGACTCCATTCCACCAATGTGATCCGAGTGGCCATGTGTGATCGCGACCGCATCAAGACGCGAGATGCCTCGGAACCACAGGTACGGGGAGACGACATCTTCTCCAAAATCAAGTTGCGATCCGCCCGGGCCGATAGGGCCGCCGGCATCTACCAGCAACGTCTTTCCCTGCGGCGTGATCAGTAAGATCGAATCACCTTCACCGACATCGATCGACGTTACTTCCAAAACGCCCGCGCGAGTTTGTGGCTGGGGAGAAATGAACGCCAACGCCACCGAAACCACTACGACTGGACCGATCCCCGCCGCCACCAGCCAACCGTGAAGGCGCGAACACCAAAGTGCAATCGCCAGCGCGGCGACGGCAAAAACGATCACCAACGCTGATGGCATGGCGACGCGCCAGTCCGACATGCGTAGTGCTCCCAGACTGTGAACTGAGCCGGCGATGCCGTCGATGGCGAAGGTCGCGAGTCCAGCAGGAATTTTCGCGAGAGGCACAGAAACGAATCCAATGCCAAGTGCAGAGGCGGCCGCCGGCATCATTAACTGCGTCAATGGGACGACGATGAGGTTAGCTGGCAGCCCGGCCGTCGTGGTGCGGTGAAAATAGTAAGCCATGGGCAATGCCAATCCCACCTGCATGATGGCCGAGATGAAGATCAGTTCCAGCCCACTCAGAGTGAATCGCGTGAAACCAAGAATGAACCGTCGGGACCATTTCGCTCCAATGAATCGTGCGACCCGGCCAGCGATGAGTTGCAAATCAACACGAAATTGCGCGACCCCCGGGATCAACTTGAGTCCGTAATCTTTTGAATTCCAATTCGCCAAGGCCTGTTTGTACCGCTGTGTCGTGCGTTGCAGCATCGGCAGGCAGATTCCCGCCACTATCAGCACGCAAAGGAACGTCATCTGGAAGCTGGCGGTGAAGAGTTGCCGCGGATCGAAGGCTAGAAGAGCAAGTGCTGCTGCACCCAGGGCATTGATCATGGCGCGCTGACGAAATACGAGGCGCGCACCAAGGTACGCGGCGCACATCAAAGCAGCTCGCCAGTCGGGCGCCCCTACCTCGGTGATGAATGCATATGCGATACACGATCCAACGGTCAGCAGGACCGCCGGCAGTTCAGGCATCCTGCATCTGCGCAGTGCCCAAAAGACCAGCATCGCAAGAATGCTGACATTCATTCCCGAAACCACGAGCACGTGGTAGGTTCCCGATCGCTGGAAATCGAGCCGCGTGTCTCGATCGATGAATGCTTCTTCGCCGATCACCATTGCGGCAATCAGAGCCGCTTCATTTTGGGGCCAGATTTCGTGGACTTTGGAGATGACTGCCCGGTGCATCCGGCTGCCCCAAGAGGAAATTTGATTTCCAGCGAAGCCATCGAGCAATTGGACTTCCTCGAACTTGGCCGATCCCAACGCGAAGATGCCTCGATCTGAAAGATATCCCTGGTAGTCGAAGGCTCCCGGATTGCGAAAATTGCGCGGCAGTTTCAACTTCACTCCAAGTCGAATGCGTTCGCCGTAGTGAAATACCCGCATCGCGGGGCAAAGATGCGTTGCTTGATCGGACGAACGCTCGGGCTGGCAAATGTTCGGACGCTGAGCATAGATGCTGAGGCGGACGCCGGCCTGCAGCGCTTCAGCATCCGATGCGAATCCAATTTGCTCGGTCTCGATATCCAGTGTCTGTCTGTCCTCGGCGAAAGCGCCCGCCTGAAGTCGTCCGTCTCTAACGACGTGCGCGACGATCTGTACCTTTTCACGATTGGCGAACTTCTGAATGTGACTGTCATGGACCTGCGAGCTCTTCGAGACCTGTATATGCAGTGCTCCCGTCAGGAACAGCGCTGCCAGAACGACGGCCCATCCAAGTCGAGGTCGTCGAATTGTGAAAAAGGATGCTGCTCCAATGAAAGCCATCATGCCTGCGATCCACCAGAGAGCGGGACGCCATTGGCTGACACCAAAGACAATTCCGGATGAATAGGCTACGGCTGCCCAGAACATCGGCTGGCGTGGCGGTTTAAAGCGAGGGGCAGAAGGAGAATACGGCGTCATACGGCTCTAACCCGGCCGTTGTGCCGCATGCAAGAAATTAGCGTCCGGAACGTGTCAGCGAACGAGGTGCACAACGGTTTCAAGATGGAAGGTTTGCGGAAACAGATCGACGAGATGAACCTGCTCCAGGCGGTAACCCGCTTTGAGCAGGACCGCCAGATCACGAGCCAAGGTGGAAGGATCGCACGAAACATAAACAACGCGTGGCGCGCCCAAGGTCACCAACATTCGCGCCACGCGTTCTCCCAAGCCACTTCGGGGCGGGTCCACCACCGCCAGGTCGGGCCTATGAAAATTATTAGGGAGGACTGTGCCCTTCCCAACTCGCCCCGAATCTTCCAAACGGGCCAGGTACTGCTCCGTGGTGGCCTGGACCGCCTCTCCATTCGAGGTCTGATTGTAGGAAAGATCGGCTGAGGATGTCTGTGACGATTCAACAGAAACTATGTGATGAAAGTCACCAGCTAAGGCTGTGGAAAACAATCCAACGCCTGCGTACAGGTCAAGTGCGACCTCTCCAGACTGGCCGTTGCCAACGATACCCACTAATTTATCAATGAGATAGCGGTTGGTCTGGAAGAACGATGCGGCCGTGACTCGATAGGAATTTCGCTGCGTCGTGTAGGTGAGGTGGTCCGCACCAGATGTGAGAAATTTTTCCGGGGTGTGGCGCGTGGCCGGGGAAGTCTCGCGGAAGGCCACCACTCCTGTGATCTGAGGCATCGAGGTCCGTAGATCTTCTGACCATGAGCGAGCTGCGGCTCGTCGAACTTCATTCGTACACGAGAGCTCAATCAGCAATTCCGCGTCGTTTGCATCGGCGAAAAATTCGACTTCCCGCACGCCTTGCGGAACTTTTCCGGCGCGGCCGCTCTCCCAGAGCAGGGCTATGCCGCGATTGATGAGCGTCGAACTGATTGGACACTGCTCAACGCCCAGAAGTTCGTGCGAACCCAGCCTGTAGTAGCCACAGGAAAAATCCGGACCAGTACGAACCTGAAGGCGAGACCGATTCCGATAGTTCCATGGCGGTGAAGGATGTAACTGGATATCGACGGGAATCTCGATCTTCGCCGTGCGCTGCAATGTTTCGCGAAGAATTTCTCCCTTGATCTCGAGTTGATGATCGTAACCCGTGTGCTGGTAGTGACATCCGCCGCATCGCGCGAAGTAAGGGCAATCCGGGTCAATTCTTGCCGGCGAAGGCTCTACGACCCTTTCAAGTTGGGCGCGAACAAAGCCAGCCTTCTGTTCGCGGATCGATGCCTCGACCGTTTCACCTGTGAGCACGAACGGGATGAAGGCAGCCTTCTGCCGGCCCGATGAGTCCGCCGGGAGATGGGCCAGTCCGTCACCGCCATAAATCAGTTTTTCGATTGATATCTGCAAGAAGGCATTCTAAGTGGAATTACAGAGATCTGCCGGCAGCAGCGCCGGATGCCCAAGCCCATTGGAAGTTGAAGCCACCAAGATGACCGGTCACATCCACGACTTCACCGATGAAGAAGAGTCCCGGAACCTTCCGGGTCTCCATTGTCTTGGCGGACAGTTCGTCGGTGTCGACTCCGCCGACGGTCACCTCTGCTTTATCAAATCCTTCATTTCCTTCAGGATGGAGTGTCCATGCATGTATGCGCTTTTCAAAAGCCGAAAGGGCCACGTTCGTCCACGACGTGGGAGCATTCAGTTCCAGCCAGCGATCGGCGAGCCGATGGGGCAATGCTTTTCTCATCTCCGCGCTCAGCGTGCGAAGATCTCGCGGCGTCTTCGTATCACGAAATGGCGCGGCGATCTCGAGATCCGGCGCAAGGTCGAGACTGATATCACGCGAATCATTCCAGTAGGAGGAGATCTGAAGAATGGCCGGACCGCTCAGGCCCCGGTGTGTGATCAGCATCTTTTCGCGAAATACCTGTCCCGGAACGGAAGCTAGAACTTCGGTGGAGATCCCCGAGAGATCGCGATACCGCGTCAGATCTTCCGGATTGAACAACAGCGGTACGAGTCCAGGGTTGGGCTCCCGAATCTTCATTCCGAACTGCCTGGCTAGGTCATAGCCAAACGAAGTCGCGCCAACCTTTGGAATGGACAAGCCTCCCGTGGCGACTACGAGTGCCGCAGCCTGGAAATCAGACGTTGAGGTAGCGACCACAAAGTCCGTGCCCCTGGCTACATCCCGAATATTCGTGCCGAGGAAAACGGAAACACCCACGGCTTGGCACTCCGCCTCAAGCATCGCGAGAATGTCGCGAGCGGAGCGGTCGCAAAACAACTGGCCAAGAGCTTTTTCGTGATAAGGAATTCCATGCTTTTCGACCAAGGCAATGAAGTCCGAGGGTGCGTAACGGGCGAGCGCAGATTTCGCGAAGTGCGGATTCGTCGAGATGAAGTTTTCCGGCTGGCAATGCAGGTTCGTGAAGTTACACCGGCCACCTCCCGAGATCAGAATCTTCTTTCCGAGACGGTCAGAGCGTTCGAGGACCGCGACACGCCGTCCTCGCTTGCCGGCCTCGATCGCGCACATCAGGCCGGCCGCCCCGCCTCCAAGAATCAGCACATCGAAGTTTTGAGCCACAGACAATCACATGTAGAACAAGCTAAGCCGAGGAAGCCGGTATTTCTCAAGCAGCTTCTTGTGGAGATATTGTTTCTGAAGCTGATCGATTTGAAATCCCGACATCTTGCGGCGGTAGGGAGCGAGATCACGGTCTGCTTCGGCGCGAATCACGACAAGTTCTTCATCCGCAGTCGAAGTGAGCAGGATTGCGAAAAGCTTCTCCTCCATGACGGTCAAGCGCCGCTCGAGATCCTCGAGGCTCGTCAGTGTTTTACTTTTCGTATCGGCGGCGAGCTGTCGAAGCGTTTTCGCGGTTTCAAGAAGGAGCGGCGTCGCCGGCACTGCGCCTTTCTCCGGAAACTTCGCTGCTAGCAAACCGGCATTCCGAAGCAGAAAGGCCGAGACTGTTTCTGGGTCGAAGCCTTGGGCTTTACCTTTGTCGGACGGTGGACCGTCGGCCGCACCCACCGCAGCCTCTTTCATTTGCTCGGCCGCACCCAGCACTTCCTGGGAGCAATATGCCAGGCTGTTCACCTTTTTTGACTTGGTAGGGCGCTGATCATATCGATCAAATGCAGCATCAATGCCGCGCAGCACCGCCTCAAGAGGGATGCCGGCATCTTTCCACGTCTCGATGAGAGCCCAGTCCAACGTCGACAGAAGTAATCCGCCGCCGCGCCGCTGCAGATAGCGGTCTTCAGTTTCCGTAAAGTAGTTGAAGTAGTTTTCCACGACAGGCTAACGATTGGATCGCGGAGAAGGACTTGCACCGGAGTCGTGACCGCCCTGAATTTTCTTGCCCGCTTTCGATGAAGGTTTAGAGTCGGACTTCGTTGGCGTCGTATCCTTTCTCGTCGGCGCGTTGCGTTCCCAGATGATGCGCAAGCCGTCCAGAGTAAGGAACTCATCCACCTTCTTAATGAACTTGGATCCCGTCCCGATCATTGGACCGAGGCCGCCGGTCGCAATCACCTGAGTCTGCGCTCCCAGTTCCACCATCAGCAGCTCGAGAATCCCGTCGACCAGTCCGAGGTAGCCATAGTAGAGACCCGATTGCAGGCTGCCAACCGTGTTCGAGCCGATCACGCGAGCGGGTTTGCGAATCTCTACGCGAGGCAATCGTGCAGTCCGCTCGAAGAGAGCATCCGCGGATATGCCGATGCCCGGACAAATCACCCCCCCCAGATATTCACCCTTCGAAGAAACGCAATCGAATGTCGTGGCGGTACCGAAGTCAACGATCACGCAGGGGCCGCCATACTTGTCGAACGCCGCTACGGCATTCACGATACGATCCGCACCCACTTCGGAAGGATTGTCGTATTGCACCGGCATGCCCGTCTTTACGCCAGGCTCGATAAATAATGGCCGCAGACTGAAATATCGCTCGCAGACCTGGCGAAGCACCGGATCAAGAGGAGGTACAACAGAGGAAACGACGATCCCATGAATGCCCTTCGACTCCAGACCAGCCATCGAGAACAAGTTGCGGAACAGCACTCCGTACTCGTCGACCGTGCTGGTGCGAGAAGTGGCGACACGCCAATTGGCCACCAGGCGCTCGTAGCCAAGGGAGTCGTCCTGCTCTGCGCCTGATATTTGGGGGGCGCGCGCAAAAACGCCAAGCACCGTATTGGTATTGCCCACATCGATCACAAGCAACATGGCAGCGTTTTCTCGTTCTTCATCTTTCTCGTACCGTGCCGCTCAAAACTGTCTGAATTCCATTCGAAGTCCGAAGCTGCAGAAATCCGCGCGGATCCAGTCCGTCAGTCACACCTTCCATGGCGCGACCGTTTTCTTCGATGCGGACATTCTTTCCTCTTACCCACGAAGAATTCTCCGTAAATCGCCGCAAGATATCTTCGTGAGCCTGGGAGTTTTCTGTTAGTGCGTGATACTCGGCTTCGAGCGATTTTAGCAAAGCGGCGACTAATTCCACCCTCGACCAGGCCTTCCCCGTAACAAGTTGAAGCGATGTTGCATTCAAGCCTTTGGGAAAGCTCTCCTGGTTCACATTGATGCCGATGCCGACAACGATATAGCGCACGCGGACGGCTTCCGCATTCATTTCGGTCAGAATGCCGCAGACTTTCTTATCACCGATCAGAACATCATTGGGCCACTTGAGATCGGGAGTCACCGTGGGATCCACGCTCTGAATCGCCGTCTTTACCGCAAGTCCGGCCGCGAGCGACAGTGCCAGCACATCCGAAGGCGGCAACGACGGCCGCAAGATTACGGAACAATAAAGCCCCGTCGATCGAGGAGACTGCCACGAGTTTGATCCGCGGCCGCGCCCGGCAGTCTGTTCTTCCGCCAGGAACACACTTCCATTCGGAGCGCCCTCTGCCGCGGCCGCCATTGCTGCCGTGTTTGTCGAACCGATCTTGTAGAAGTGATTGAGATTTGCGTCGAAGATGGTTCTGCGCACCATCGGCCGGAGAATCTCCGGAAGAAGCAGATCGGGAACGGAACGGAGTTGATATCCGGTGGCGGGATGTCCAGCGATATCGACTCCCAAGCCCCGTAGCTGTTGGATCAAACGCCAGACCTCCGAGCGGTTGGAAGAAATATCTTCGGCGATCTTGGTTCCGCTCATCACCACCGTGGCGTGCTTCATCAAGGACCTCACGATGAGGCCGAGGCGGAGATCGGTGGGCTGAAGTTGGTACGAATCCGCTGCCACCCTTCGCGATGACTTGCGTGGCCGAATTGGGCTGCTCTTGGCGATGCGGGAATTATCTGCGAATTGCGGCGAAACGACAATTACGCGACGACAACGCGCATATTCAGGTCGGCAGCCTGGGGCGAGTGAGTGAGCAGGCCAACTGA
Source organism: uncultured Acidobacteriota bacterium (assembly GCA_963820895.1). GTDB lineage: Bacteria > Acidobacteriota > Terriglobia > Terriglobales > Acidobacteriaceae > Sulfotelmatobacter. Next base: position 680,841 of record CAWGBW010000002.1, on the reverse strand, counting down.
GATAAAGTCGACCCCGGTCTCAGCGTAGGCGCGAATGTTTTCCAGGCGAATTCCGCCAGAGCATTCCACCGGAACGCGACGCGCGGGATTCTCCGCATCCGGACGAGCGCAGCGCTCAACCGCGCGCCGGACATCTTCCGGGGCCATATTGTCCAGAAGAATGCCTTCCGCGCCGGCCGCGAGAGCCTGTTCCAGTTCGTCCATCGAACGGACTTCGACTTCGATGGGCTGAGATCCCCGACGATTGCGATGCGCGCGTTCCAGGGCCTGTGGGATGCCGCCGGCCAGAACGATGTGATTGCTCTTAATCAGGACACCGTCGGAAAGATCAAGCCGATGATTTTGTCCACCACCGCACCGCACAGCGTATTTGTCCACCGTACGCAGGCCGGGAGCAGTCTTGCGCGTGTCGAGAATGCGCGCTCGCGTTCCTGCTACCGCCTCGACAAATTTGCGGGTCAGCGTTGCTATGCCGCTCATCCGCTGCAGGAAATTGAGGATGACCCGTTCGCACGACAAGACCACGCGGGCATTATGTCTTACGACCGCGACAGACTGCCCTTTGTGTAGCCGAACTCCGTCGAAGATTTCAGGATGAGTCGTTACCTCGTAGTGCGCCGTCACCGCTCCGTCGAGTGCGGCATAGACATCGAAAATGCGAGCGACGCATCCGATTCCCGACAAAATACAATCCTGTTTTGCCAGGATTGTCGCCGACGCACGCTGGTTCGGATCGATGCAGGCGTAGCTGGTCGCATCGCGCGTCGCGTGGTCCTCCAGCAGTGCATTCTCGAGAACTGCGGTAAGCCGTCTTGAATTCCAGTCCATAGAACTTTCTGCCGGAAATCAGCCTTTCGGGCCAGTAGATTTCTTACTGGCAGCCCAACTCTTTCAGTTTGCTCACTGTCTTTTCCTTAAGCAGGGATAATTCCTGCTGCTGCTTGCGCAGATTGTCCACGACGTTAGCCGGAGCTTTTGCCAGAAATTGCTCGTTACCCAACTGTTTCTGGCCGCTGCCAATTGCTTTTTCGAACTTATCGAGTTCCTTCTTCAGTCTTTCACACTCCGCAGCTACATCAACCTTGCGCTCGTAAATCACGTGCACGTCAAAGCGGGCAGTGCTGCGAGTCCCCGTCAGCTTGCTCAGGGATTCTTCTGTGAACTTGATGGTTTCAACGTTTGCAAGCCGTTCAACGGCACCGTGATTTTGTTCAATCATCGTTCGAATTTCGGGTTCACTTGCAAAGATGCTGATCGGAACCTTGACCTTGGGCTCGACCTTCAACTCCGCGCGAACATTGCGGACGTTTACGATCAGATCTTGCATGATTGCCATCTGGGTTTCCGCGGCCAGATCGTATTGCTTCGAATCCGCACGCGGATATGCCGTAAGCGCGATCGACTTTGTGGCCGATCGGCCGTCGTTCATCGCTTGCCATATTTCTTCTGTAATGAACGGCATCACAGGATGCAGCAATCGCAGCGATGCATCGAACAAGGCGACGAGATTCGCGCAAACTTGCTGGGCTGCCGCTTTGTCGGCGCCCTCTTCGACATTGAGCCGTGGTTTGATCAGTTCGAGATACCAGTCGCAGAATTCGCCCCAGAAAAAATCATAGATGCGATTGGCTGCTTCGTGGAAGCGATAGGTGGTGAGCGCGTCATTCACGTCCGAGACGACGCGATTAAAGCGAGAGAGTATCCACCGGTCCTCGAGTGTGGCCGCCTGAAACTCCGGAATGCCTACGGCTTTAAAATCTTCGCCCAACGGAACGACATGAGGCTGGTAGCCGATCCTATCCATGTTCATGAACATGAAGCGGGCAGCATTCCATATCTTGTTGGCAAAAGCGCGGTAGCCGTCGGTGCGCGCCTCATTGAATGCGATATCGGTTCCCGGAGCCGCCATCGCGGCTAAAGTGAAGCGCGTTGCATCCGTGCCAAACCGTTCGATAATTTCCAGGGGATCGATTACGTTCCCCTTGGTCTTCGACATCTTCTGCCGATCGGCATCGCGCACGAGAGCATGAATGTAGACTTGGCGGAACGGCACGCTGTCATTCTTCTTCTGCGCCCAGCCACTGGCCGCCTTGATGGCAGGATCCTGCTGGTGATCCTGCATGAAATGGCAGCCGAACATGATCATCCGGGCGACCCAGAAGAAGAGAATTTCGTAGGCCGTGATCAAAAGCGTGGTCGGATAGAACACCGCCTGATCGCGTGTTTTCTCCGGCCAGCCTAACGTCGTAAAAGGAAGCAGTCCAGACGAGAACCACGTATCGAGGACGTCGGGGACCTGCTCCAATTTCACACTCCCACATTTCGTGCACTTTGTCGGCGTTTCGCGAGCTACGATCACTTCCTTGCAGTCACCGCAGGTCCATGCAGGGATGCGATGTCCCCACCACAACTGGCGAGAGATGCACCAGTCATGGATGTTGTTCATCCAGTTCAGATAGACCTGGCGATGATTCTCGGGAACGATCGTGATCTCGCCGCTTTCAACGGCTTCCTTGGCGCGCTCAGCCAACGGCTTGATCTTGATGAACCACTGCTCTGACAGCCTCGGCTCGACGATGGTCCCGCAACGCTCGCATTTGCCAATCGAGAGCGTGTAGTCTTTTTCGGCGACAAGAAATCCCTGCTCCTGCAAATCGTGCAACACGCGTTTGCGCGCTTCGAACCGATCCAGGCCCGCGTAAACACCGGCGTTCTGGTTCATGTGCGCGTGTTCGTCCATCACGTTGATTTGCGGCAGGTTGTGGCGCAGACCAGCCTGAAAATCGTTGGGATCGTGCGCCGGTGTGACTTTCACTGCGCCCGTTCCGAATTCAGGTTGCGCGAGTTCGTCGGTGATGATCGGAATTTCCCGCCCCATGAGCGGCACAAGCACTTTCCTTCCCTGCAGCAACGTGTAACGCTCATCCTTCGCATTGACGGCGATGGCGGTGTCACCCAGCATGGTCTCGGGACGTGTTGTGGCGACGGTAATGAATTCCTTGGTGCCCATCACCGGGTAGCGAATCTCCCACAACTTCCCGGCAACTTCTTCGTGCTTTACCTCGAGGTCTGAGATCGCGGTTTCGTGCCACGGGCACCAGTTCACGATGTAGTACCCACGATAGATCAGTCCTTCTTCGTAAAGCCGGACGAACACCTCGCGCACAGCGTGCGAGAGGTTCTCGTCCATCGTGAAGTACTCGCGACTCCAGTCGACCGAGGCCCCAAGCCTCTTCATCTGGTCGAGAATCGCGCCGCCATACAATTTCTTCCACTCCCAGACGCGTTCGACGAATTTTTCGCGCCCCATGTCGCGGCGCTTCTTGCCTTCCTGCGTCAGTTGCCGCTCCACCATCATCTGTGTGGCGATGCCGGCATGATCGGTGCCCGGAAGCCACAAGGTGATGAACCCGCGCATGCGGTGCCAGCGCACGATAATGTCCATTTGCGTCTGGTTGAGCATGTGGCCCATGTGAAGGCGGCCGGTTACGTTGGGCGGCGGAAGGAGAAGCGTGAAGACGGGACGTGTCTCCCCGGGAGGCGGCGTAACGACGGCGAACAGCTTTTCGTTGATCCAGTAGTCGGCCCAGCGCGTCTCAATGGCGCCAGGCTCGTACGATTTGGGCAATTCGCGGGGCATAGAAGCAGTCAGCACTCAGCCGCCAGCAATCACCCAGTCGAATAGAACACGAACTCCGTTCGACTGACCGCTGAATGCTGAATGCTGAGTGCTCTCCTGATCTTACAGGCGAGAGAAAAGAAGGGTCAAACGTCGGCGGCGAATCGGACAGGTGAACCCGCAGCATCTCCGGACAAGTGCGGCATGAGGGCGTCATCTCGACCTCATTTGCTTTTCGTATAGACTGTCTTGCCATGACCGCGGGATGGGCATTGCTATCGGCGGTCGCTTTGTTCCTCGGCATCCTGCTGTGCCTGGACGTGGGATTTCGGTGGGGTCGGCGACGCGTGTCGAGAGATTCGGAAGATGCTCACGAAGGAATCGGCGCAATTGAAGCCGCGGTATTTGCTCTCTTGGGACTGCTCCTGGGTTTTAGTTTTGCCGGAGCCACGTCGCGTCTCGACACTCGGCGCCAATTGATCGTTGAGGAAGCGAATGCGATCGGTACGGCTTATCTTCGCCTCGATCTGCTTCCCGCGGCCGAGCAGCCAGTGTTGCGGAGGCTATTTCGCGAGTATCTGGAATCCCGGTTGCGCGTCTACGACAAAATTGGCGACCAGGACGCCATCGACCGCGAGTTGACCCTTGGTGCGCAGATACAAATGCAAATATGGCAGACAGGACTCATCGCTGCCAGCCATGAAACGAGTAGAGAGGCGGTCCGCCTTTTGGTGCCGGCGTTAAATGAAATGATCGACGTTACGACGGCGCGAGCCGTCGCCCTTCACACCCACCTCCCGCCGTTAATCCTGTTATTGCTGCTGAGTGTTGCACTGATGAGCGGATTGTTGGCTGGGGATGCGATGGCACGGCGAAAGAGTCGAAGCGGCATGCACATGGTTCTCTACGCCGCCGTGGTAGCTCTTACCGTTTACGCGGTTCTCGATCTCGATCAGCCGAGGTCGGGATTGATCCGGCTTACAGCAGCGGACCACGCCTTGGAGCAACTAAAAGAGTCGATTCGATAACCCCCGACACTCCGGCAGAGGAACGAAATGAGTGGCGCCGCGTCGCCTAGTCGCGGCTGGCGATCAACTCACTTCCAAATCTGCGCAGCTTTATTCGTGTCGGTACGCGCGGACTTCCGAGACGTGGAGACTACCTTTTCTTTCCAAGCTTGCGTGAGATCTCTTCGACGATCTTGGGACGAAGGTCGGCCAGTACGCTATCAACGATGCTGGCAATGGCTGGGTCTGATTCGAAATCAACGGCTGCTTCTTCGGGGGTGCTTTCCGCGCCGGCGGCTACCGCCATGGCATTTTTCGAAGGTGCTTCGGAAAGATGCTCAGGTTCGGTGTCCCTGGACTCTCGACTGCGGCGCCAATTCGCCCACGCTGCGGCCGTCGATGCTGCCATGTCCGACTCTCTTCCCCCGGAGTGAGAGATACCGTTGGCCGCGGTCGTTTCAGAGGCGGCGGCAGGAACCTCAATGCTTTCGATCGCTTCATGGTTCTGCAACGGCTCTGCGGTGGCGACCGTCGTTTCCGCGGAGTTATTGTCTTCCGACCGTGCTTCGGCGAATTCTTCCCGCTGCGAGGTCGTCGCCGTCTCTATTTCGGGCTGGACTGACGAAGTAATTTCGGCCAGGGCAGGTTCGGTAATTGTTTCGAGGGTAGGCGCGACGTTGTTCGAGGAAGATGCCGCTTCCAAATCGGGGGCAGCTGGCGCCTGGGATTCATCCGTCACGTCTGAAGGTTCCGCCGCCCATGATTCCGGCGCGGCAACCGCAGCTTCAACCGGGACATTCTCGACAGGCTCAATCTTCGCCTCGGGCTCGGTAGAAGTGACCTCGGAAATAGTGGATGTTTCCGCCGTCGCAACCGCGTCGGTTGCCGAAAAGCTGGATTCGTTTGATTGCGTCGCAGCGTAGGCGGCATATGCCTGTTGCATTTCCTGCTCAAGGGAAATGCCGGCGTCCTCCGGAGCGAGATCTACGGCGACAACTGTCCAGTGAGGTCTGGGGCCTTGAAAGTCTGAGGCGACGAGTGCAGCCATGGTCGCCGGTTCCCCTGATTGTGGACCATCTGCCGAAGGTGATATCGAGGCTTCTGCTGAGTTCGAAGCTTCGGAGGCGATACAGCCCTCAGGAATTTCTTCCGCAGACGCTTCTGATCCGATAGCAGCAATCGCGTTTACAGTTGCAGGCTCGGCGGCGGTTGAGCTCTGGGCAGCCTCGACCTTTTCAGTCGAATCCGCAGTTTCGACGGCCGTGGCAACGGCTTGCGTGGATTCTTCAGCTTTGTTTTCGAGAACTCTGCCTTGGACCTGAGCGGCAGCAGCAGCCAGCGCCGCGATCTCTTCCGGGGTGACGTCTTTCGGTAATCCCTCGGGCGCCAGTGCCCCCAGATCGACGCTTTCCTCTTCAACTGCCCTGGATTTCGCGGAACGCGAATGATCGACAACGGTTCGCAAATCCTTATTCACCGCGTTATAGATCGCCGGATCGTCGCCGTCCGCTTCCACAGCCACTTCATTATTCTTTTTCTTGGCGGGGAACGAGATTCGGCTCTTCCAGCCGGAGTCTTCTGCAGGAGCTTTTTCGCTTCGTCCTTCGTCAATCGCGGCGCTAGCGCGCGCGAGACGTCCTGGCTTGGAAGCCTCAGCTCGCGGAACAATCTTGTCTTCCAGTTTGCTGAGAGCGCTCAGTAACTCGCTGGCTTCAAACGGCTTGATGATGTAACCGTCAGCGCGAACTCGCTTGGCTTCGTCGGTCTTGAAGGGTTCCAGCTTCCCAACGGACAATAGAACCGGAATCCGCGCGGTTTCTCCGGCGTCCTTCAGCCGCTGACAGACCTCAAGCCCGCTGTATCCGGGCATGTAGACGTCCAGAACGATGAGGTCAGGTTTTTGCTCGCCAATCTTCTTGAGCGCAGCCGAACCATTGTTTACCGTAATGACTTCGTATCCCGCATCTGCAAGGATCTTCCGTCCCATATTCTGGGCGGTAACGCTGTCGTCGGCGAGCAGTATCTTCCTGGCCAAAGGTTTCCTCTGATGAGGGGAGATATCGCGAAGGTAACCTGAGCCTCAACCCAAGTCAATGATCTAAAAGGGAAGTAACACGTTACCACTGGCCAGCATCTTGTGCGCGAGCCACTTGCAAGGCGCCAGTTGTTGAATCGAAAGTAACCGGCGCTTGTGCCTAACGATTGAAAACTAGAACGGGACCACTTTCTTCAGGCCTTTCTTTCTCTTCTTCTTGCTGCTCGAAAGCTCCTGATCGGAGGCCGGCGCCGAGTCGTCGGAAGCCGAGGTCGCCGAGGACGATTGCCCTTGCTGAATCTCGTTCACCTGGGCTGGCGGGGGCAGAGATGGGTCGGCGCCATTGTCGATCGGCTTCAATTCGTTCGGGTCGGCCGGAGGAGTCGGCTTCAACTCATTCGGATCAGCAGCAGTCGGCGCAGTGTTTCCGGCTGCCGGCGCAGCGAACGGCGATCCGGTCGCCGGATTGGTGGCGTTGCCGGCCGGAGCAGCATCGGGTGCCGGAGGCTGGTCGGGCTTCACGATTTCAACCGTCGCGCCGGTTTTCTCGTTGAGCCCGGCGGCTGCGAAGGCTTCTCCGCGCACAACCGTTGTTGCTGCAACGGGTTCAGTATCGACCAGGGTGGGTTCGCCCACGGTCGAGGCTCGCGCCATATCGGGGCCCTTTTTGATCAGGCCCATGAATCTCTGAGCCATGGTCGTTTCGTTGCGGCTGGCAATTTCCGCCTTGTTTTGAGCGACCGCTCCCTTTGTAGGACGTGGAACCGCCTGGTGCAGAGCGGTCAACCGCTTCTTGGCATCTTCGGAGCGATCCATCATCGGATAGCGGGTCAGAATCTTGTCATACGACTCTGACGCCTTCTTGGTGAGTTCTCCGATGTACTTGGATTTTGACTCTTCTGTTGCGCATCCACGCGGCATATTGTGGGCGTCGCACGAGGGGGCATTTCGAATGCGCGTGATCTGGCCTTCGTAATTCTGTCCCAACAGGAACAAGGCCTCGTCGGCACGGCTGTATAGAGGATATTTTTCCACTAAAGATTGCAGGCGCGCGATGGACGCGGGGTAAGATTCGCGCAAATAGTAGAACCTGCCGATTCCGAATTCACGTTCGCCCAACACTTCCTGCACTTCGAGCAGCCGCTGCTTGGCTTCGGGAACGAGCTTGCTGTCTGGATATTGCAGGATTACCTTGCGGTATTCATCCTCAGCGCGCTTGGCATGCGTATAGTCGCGATCCGCCTTCTCCATCTGCTGGTAGTGGATGTTTGCGATCTTCAACTGCGCTTCAGCCGCTTCCGGCATATTGGGAAAAAAGATTTCGAAGTCGCTGTATTCCTGCTCCGCCTGAGCCAACGCCGCAGTTCCGCCTTCCGCATACCAGGAGTCGCCCACTGCCAGCTTGGCGCGAGCAATGAACTCGGAGTCCGGGTAGGTGTTGATCAGCGTTTGCAGCGTGAGGCGTGCCACGTCGAAGCGGTTGTGACGCATCGCTTCCATGGCCTTGTCGAAGAGAACCTTGTCCGGCTGTTTTGAGCCGACATTGGCCAAAGGATTGACGGACTTCTTGTTCGTGCAGGCGGCCGTGAGCGCCAACAAAGTTGCCAGCGCAGCGATCATCGAAATTCGACGTGACATAAAACCTCGGAAATTATTTGTTGTTCCGGATCGTTGCTCCGGCACAAGTCGAGGGCCAAGCCCTCAAATTGGACGTTCTAGACTTTCTGGAGTGCTGCCTCGGTAGCCGCCCTCATTAGCTCTTCGGCATTCTTCTTTGGATCGCCGCTGCCGAACACGGCGTTGCCTGCCACCAAAATTTCTGCGCCCGCCCGCACCACCTCGGCAACCGTATCCAGGGCGACCCCGCCGTCGACTTCGATTCGAAAATTCAGTCCGCGCTCGCGTCGGATCTCCGCTAAACGGCGCATTTTGTGTAACGTCGAGGGAATAAACTTCTGCGCCCCGAAGCCCGGATTCACCGACATGACCAGCACGTAGTCCACAATGTCGAGCACCTCGGACAACGTATTCACAGGTGTCGCCGGATTGATCACAACGCCAGCCAGGCAGTCATGGTTTTTTATTAGGTGAAGCGTTCGATCCAGGTGCCGGCACGCTTCTTGATGCACCGACATCCAATCAACGCCCGCGTCTGCGAACACAGGGATAAACTCGTCGGGATTCTCAATCATCAGGTGAGAGTCGAGCGGCAGCTTTGTCACTTTACGGAGAGACTTGACGACCGGCGGTCCGATGGTGAGGTTCGGAACGAAATGCCCATCCATGATGTCGACATGAATCACACTCGCACCACCTTCGCAGGCGGCATGCACATGCTCGCCAAGCCGGGCAAAATCAGCCGAAAGGATGGACGGTGCCAGTTCGATCAAAAGCAATGCCTCAGAACTGAGTTTTCACACGTACGCTTGTGAAAATTCTAACAGACAAGCCCATGTGACGTGAGCGCCCCGACCGGGGAAGGCGGCAGCAAGATGAGCCATCGCCGGAGTGGACAAGCTCAAAATTAATCGGATTCTTCCGCATGGTACCCTCGTCCGGCGTGTCGTCATTCACTCAACTCGCGCCTGCCGTCTATTCGGTTGCTGCGGTGTTCATCTGGGGCACTTCTGACTTTGCTGGCGGATACGCATCCAAACGGGCCAACGCCTTCGTCTTCACGGCGTTTTCCCATATCTGTGCTTTTGCCTTGATGCTCGTGATCGCGCTCGCTCAGCAGGGCGCTTTTCCGGACCGGACAAGCATCGCTTGGGCTTTGGCGGCTGGGGTATCCGGTGGCTTCTCCCTGGCAATCTTTTATCGTGCCTTGGCGGCTGGGCAGATGGGCCTTACTGCTCCGATCGCAGCCCTGCTCGGCGCCGCAATCCCCACCATGGTGGACATCGCCCTCGAAGGCGCTCCCAGCCGATGGTCCATCGGCGGCTTCGCGCTCGCGGTCCTGGCGATCTGGCTGATCACTCGTCCCGAGCCTCAGGGACAAAACGACGAAGCTGGTCACCCAAAGGGGGTCGCTGCAGCCGCGTTGGCCGGAATCGGATTCGCCGGCTTCTACCTCTGCGTCCACCAGGCAAGCGGATCTGCCAGTTGGATCGCTGCGATCACCCGCATCGGATCTTTTGCTGCCACTGCCGTGGCGGTCGCAGTGACTCGCGCTCCGATCAAACTCGACCGCCCGGCGCTTGCTCTTGGAACGCTCGCTGGTTTTTTCGACATCATCGGAAGCACGCTCTTTATCTATGCCAGCCAGCGCGGCCGCCTCGACGAGGCGGTGGTCATCACGTCGTTATATCCCGCGGTGACGGTGTTGTTAGCTCGGCTGATATTGAAAGAACACTTCAGCCGCTGGAAATTTGTCGGCCTTCTGGCGGCTCTGGCAGCGGTTCCGCTTATCTCTGCAGGCTAGCGTTTCGTAGGATGCCAGGGCCAAGGAAACTGCTCAGGCAACAGAATCCATACAATCTCGGGCGTGCGCTGAGATAGGATCGCTTCTTGCCCCTGATTGAAATACGGAATCTGACGAAGGTCTTTTCTCCTCCCGATTCTCCTTTTGGTGGGAAATCGCGGCGAGAAGTTCGTGCCGTGGATGACGTTTCACTCGACATCCATGCGGGAGAAACGCTGGGACTCGTTGGAGAGTCGGGATCGGGTAAAAGCACCTTGGGTCGACTGATCCTCAGGCTCATCGAACCGACCTCGGGCTCGATCCAATTCGAAGGCCGCGATCTGCTGGCCGCTAATGGTCGCGAGATGCGGGGACTACGGCGCGATTTGCAGATCATCTTTCAGGACCCATTCGCCTCCCTTGATCCGAGGTTTCGCGTCGAAGACATCATTGCGGAGCCACTCGTCATCCACGGCGCGGCGCGGCGTGGCGGCAGTGAACCGGACAGCGCTCTGCCCAAAGGTATTGGTTCGCGGGTCGCGGAGCTGCTGCGTGCCGTCGGCCTCGATGAATCGGTTCGCAGCCGCTATCCCCACGAATTTTCGGGCGGACAGCGGCAGAGAATTGGAATCGCCCGCGCACTTGCACTGCGGCCCAAATTCGTCGTGTGCGACGAACCTGTGTCTGCTCTCGATGTGAGTGTCGGGGCGCAAATCGTAAACCTTCTCGCACAACTGCAGCGCGACTTTGGGCTGACGTACTTGTTCATCTCTCACTCCATGCCGGTTGTGCGCTATATCTCCACTCGAATCGCGGTCATGTATCACGGAAAGATAGTCGAGGTTGGCGACACGGAGCGTGTCGCAACAAATCCTGCACACGCCTACACTCGGAGTTTGCTTCAGGCGACGCCGCAACTCCGGGCTTAGATTCCGAGCCATCTCAGCCGGGTGGTGTCGGAATACCAAAATGTAGGGGCGGACGCATTCGTCCGCCCCAGCGGCGGAGCTGCTGTGTGGCAGCAGAAGAAGCAAACCTGCAAACAGAACAAGTCGGCCGGAAGTAGACAGCAGACAGAAGATAAACTCCTACCCACAGCATCGATCCTCCAGAGCACTCGTATCCCAGAACTTCAAGATAGAAGGAGACGCGCCCGAAGCCCGAAAAGGCTGCCTCAGCCTTCGCGCCTTCGAAGACCGGGAGCCACGAAGAGATACATGGCCGTGTGGAGGGGTGGATTCGACGAAGCGAAAGCCGCCAAATCCGAAGGGCGAGAGGCGAGAAGGCTCGACGGCGGAAACTTGTACAGGACCTCGTACGCGTCTAGAATGCCATCGAAACTTTGCAAGGAGGGAATTCATGGCTGCTGCGCCGGTCATCCCCGCAAGCCCAGATCCAGCACAACCCGCCGCGTTGTCTCAAGGCGAGCGCATTATCGACACCTACATTGCGCCGTCGAAAACCTTCACCGATCTTCGCCGCAGTGCGAGTTGGTGGGCGCCGTGGCTCTTGATTTCTCTGTGCTCGCTAGTGTTCATTTACGCCATGGCGCGACAAGTCACCTTCGAGCAGATCAGCAAAAACCAGATCTCACACTCCAAGCGTGCGGACCAGTTCGACAAGCTGCCGGCTGACCAGCAGGAAAAGCAGTTGCAGATTTCAAGCAAGATTATCCAAGGATTTGGATATGGAAGCCCGTTGCTGATTCTTTTCTTCTCGCTGATCTCGACGGTCGTGCTTTGGGCGACGTTCAAGGTTGCAGCCGGGGCGGAAACGACATTCGGGCAAGCATATGCAATCACAATTTATGCTGGCCTGCCCGGAGTCATAGGCGCGATTCTCGGGAGCATAGCCCTGTTTGCGGGAGTCAACCCGGAAGGTTTCGATATAAACAATCCGGTTGGGACCAACCTCGCGTACTACCTCGATCCGGACACGACAGGCAAGTTCATCCGAGGAATGGCCTCGTCACTTGACGTTCTCACGATTTGGACTCTTATGCTGACGGCTATCGGGTACGCGTGCACCAGCAAGGTCAAACGCTCGACAGCCCTCATGATTGTGATTGGCTGGTATCTCGCCTACAAGTTGATCACCTCCGGGCTCGCGACCATGGGGTGATTGCGGAAGCGCTGGGTTAACCGGCGATCGATTCGATTGCCTTCACCAGTTCCGCGGGAAGGGCCAGCCCCGCGCTGGCCAGATCCTCTTTCATGTGGTTCTCGCTGGACGTCCCGGTCAACGGCACGATTCCAAGGGCGCGTGCAAACGCAAATATCAATTGCGGGAGTGTGACACTGAGTCGCCTCGCCACATCGACGAGCGGGGCATAGTTCACCACTTCCTGGTTCGCGGTAAGTAGCGAGAATCCCTGATACGTAATCTCATGTGCGCCGCAGAATGATCGAATATCGCGATCCCATCCCAGGCGCGCGAAGCATCGATTCTGCACGAAGGCGGGGAGTTCCAGGCCGATTGCCTTCATTTGTTCGAGATGTCCCAAGGACACGTTGCTCACTCCGATCAGGTGGATGCGCCCAGCATCTCGTTCTTTGCGCATCGCATTCCAAACTTCGCTGTCGGCCTCAGCCCATTCGTACGGAGAAGACGGGCCGTGCAGAACGTAGCTGTCCACATAGTCAGTGCCGAGATGATCCAAAGAACTTGCCAGTGACTGTGCGACCTGTGCTCCGATGGGCGCTTGAGGATCGTAAGGCAACCGGTGATCCTGCCCGCGTTGGTACGTGAACTTCGTCTGAAGGAAGACTTCTGCCCTCGTCACGATCCCCGCGTTATAGGCCGCGGACAATCCCTCTCCTGCGGCGGCCTCGAAATAATGCTTCCGCTGGTTCGCCGTGTCGATTCCTCTGAAGCCCGCTCGAAGAGCCCGCTCAGTTAAGGAGGACGTTCTGTCTTCTTTCCAGGCGGTGCCGTACAAGAATGCAGGAATGGATAGAGGTGGCATCAGCGCTAAGGTGGCGTGCGGAATGACAGCACTCACGCAGATGCGATTCTACACACCGCCGGTGGTTGAATTTTAGAAGGCGGTATATCCTTGATGGCCTCAGGAGGATTTCGTGAACCTTACTTTCGCTATCAGTTTTCTTCTCGTTTGTGGCGCCGTGTCAGTGGCCCAGACTGCGAGCACGGCTAAGAGTGCGGCAGCACCGGCCGCAACCAAGGATCCGGTAGCCACGTCGTTGCGCATGCTGGTGCAGCGTTCGCAGGGAAATACGGTTTCCGGTCTCGAAGCCATGCCGGCGGAAAACTTCTCTTTCAAGCCCACACCCGACCAGATCTCGTTCGCGCATCTCGCCGCCCACATCGCGAGTTCTAATAACTTCCTGTGCTCTAAAGCCGCTGATGTCCCGGCTCCCAATGTGGATGAGCCGAAAGACACAGACTCCAAGGATCAGCTTCTCTCCGCAGTCAAAGCGTCGTTCGCCTTCTGCAGCGAAGCATTGGGCAAGATGGACGACTCCAAACTGGGCGATCAGGTTGAACTTTTTGGAGGCCGCCAGTTTCCGCGCGCGATGGCAGCTTTAGGTCTGGCCAGCGGATGGGCCGATCACTATGCAGCAGCCGCGATGTACCTGCGACTCAAGGGAATTACTCCGCCGTCAGCGCAGCCGAAGAAGTAAGCGATTGCCAGGCGAAGACGCTATTTGATCTGAACGAGATCGCCCGACGGCATGCCCGGAGCAGTCGAGTCCGGGCGCTGTGGGGCGCGCCACGAGTCGAAGATTGATACCTGATGGACGCATGACACGGTGCAGTTTGGCGCACAGGATTTCTCGTTGAGGTATTCCCGCCGTATGTCTTCGCGCGTATAGGTCTCGAGCGGAACTCCGGGATAGCCCCGCTGCTGCGAACAGTAGTGAACCAGTCCGTTCTCGCAGATGTAGAGATAGCGTGCTCCGGCGCGGCATCGCCAGTCGTTGGGTAGTCCCTTGGCGATGTTGTCCTGAAATGCATTAATGCGCGTGAAACTGCTCTTTTCGAGAGCCTGCATCTCGTGGTAGATCCGGCGTTCTTCGTCGCCGAGCGCCTGCAATTGTCCGCTGCCGTCGTGGATGATGCCGATCGTCGAGGTGAAACCGAGTTCCACCGCTCGCTTACCGATGACCAGCGCATCCTGGGGATGAGAAATACCTCCGCCGACAACGGAGTTGATGTTCACGTGAAAGTCGGCGTACTCGGCGAGCAGCTGCAGTTTTTTGTCCAGAACTTTCAGGCTCTTTTTCGACACGTCGTCAGGATTGACGTTGTCGATAGAAATCTGCAGCCATTCCAGTCCCGCCCGATTCAGGCGCTTGATCCGCTCGGGCACGAGCAGGTATCCATTGGTGATGAGGCCGGCGATCATGCCATTGGCGCGGATGCGGCGGATTACGTCGTCGAGCTCGGGGTGCATGAGGGGCTCGCCACCCGAGATGGTCACGACCGATGTGCCTAGAGCGCCCAGCTTGTCGATGCGTCGGTACATCTCTTCTAGCGGCACCGGCTTCGAGAAATCGTCGAACTCGTTGCAGTAGGTGCAAGCCAGGTTGCACCGCCGCATCGGAATGATGTGAGCGAGCAGCGGATGGTCGGTCGAGGCCAGCGCGCTGGCTGCCATCTGCGCTCCACGGATATTACGGTGCACGGCTTTAGCCCGCCGGCGTAATTTTGTGAGAAGAGTCGGCATGAATCAGTAACCTCTATTATAAATATGCCACCTGTAGTTGTGCGAAAGGTAACAGCGTTCGGCGAGATTGCGCAGCTAAATGGCTTGAATTCGCGGTTGTAGAAATCACCGCGAGTTTTGCGGCAAGCTCACTGCCGACATGTATGTCCAGCCTTCCGAAGGAGGGCGATAGCGTTGCTCTTGAATTCCTCCGGAATCAAGACATAGTCCGTATCGTAGGTTGATAGCGCAAAGATCGGAACCCGATTCTCCGACAACGGACGAATGAACGACAGCAATACGCCCGTCAGGGAGAACTCGAACGGGCCTTCCAGTTTCAGACAAGTCCAACGCTTTATCTGACTGGCGCCGGCCGGGCAATTTTCAAGCGGGCACACGATGGACAGCTCTTCTGCAGTGCGGGTGATCGAGGTGAACTCGCCCTTGGTCGCCCAGTCAGGAACAGGCGCGGCCGCTGCATGCCGCGTAACAGCGTACGAGCCGTCCAGCACGCGGAATTTTAACTGGTGCGGTTCCATCTTTAACGGTTCGCGAGTTGCTCTATGACTCAACAGCCTTGAGCACCGCTGCTCGCGCCAGCAACCTCGTAGAGTCCAGCGTAGGCAGCGGCGATATCTCCGGATTGATCAGCAATGGGATTTCTGTACAGCCAAGCACGACCGCGTCGCAACCCTCGTCCTTCAGCGTCCGGATCACCTCCACGAAGTACGCTTGCGATCGAGAGAGAATTTGTCCATTCACCAGTTCGTCGAAGATAACCCGGTTGATGCGCTCACGTTGTTCGGCCGGGGGAGTGCGGCTCTCAATGTGAGCCGATTTCAAGACGTCCCGGTACACGGGGCCTTCCATCAGGTAGCGCGTTCCCAACACTGCCAGGCGGACGAATTGTCTCCGTTGCGCCTCTTTCGCCACCTCGCGCCCTATGTGCAGCCATGGCCGGGGAGAGCGATGTTCGACAAGATCAAACACCTGGTGAATGGTATTGTCGGGGCAAATCAGAAAGTCGGCGCCCGCTCGCGCAAGCTTTTCGGCGGATCGGAGCATCAGCTCCGCGACCCCCGGCCAATCCCCCGCATCGATGCACTTCATATATTGCGCAAGAGGGAACGAATGCAGCGAGACTTCCGGGTGACTGTGATTCCCAATGATTTGTCCGCCTTCGATCGAGATGGTGCGATAGCAGAGGGCGGCCCCTTCTGTGCTGCACGCGACGATGCCGATGTGTAACATGCCAGTCAGTTTGTGACCGAAGGGTTCCTGAAGCGCGATCGTGTTCAGCCGCTGATTGCAGCGGGAGCAGTGGCATAGGGACTTGTATCCCGGTAACGCTTCTCGAATTCTTCGCGGGTACAGATTGTTTTTAGGTCCACTACACGGTCAATCGCAAGAATCCCATCCAGATGATCGATCTCGTGTTGCAGCAACTCAGAGAGATTCCGGTCTTCGCCTGCTTCGACTTGAGATGTCTCGCCATTCAGATTCTGATAACGCACCGTGACCTGTCGATAGCGTTCGACCTGCATGAAAATGGAAAGGAAACTGAGGCACGCATCCCAGACCACTATCTTCTCGTCGCTCCTGTTGATAATTTCCGGGTTGATCAAGGGCCATGGATCAGCGTCAGGCAGCTTCAGGAAGATAACGCGCTGCAAAACGCCGATTTGTGGAGCCGCGATCGCGCGTCCGTAGCCGGTCGAAATTCGCCAGTGGGCAAGAGTGTCGCCCAGATCACGCACCAAATCGTGTGTCTCGCGGCTGGCTGGATCGGCCACGCGAACAGCCTTCTCGCGCAAAATCGGGTTGCCGAGTTGAAGAATGGTCTGGACGGGCATGTTGCGATCAATCTGTAATCTCAGATTCCTTAAGAGACCAGAGCTGCGAATCTCAGTGACATCCTCGCTACCTTGCGACCGCCGCGTCGAAAAGGCTTAGCAGTTCGAGCTTCTTTTCTGCAGGCAGGAAAGAGGCTTCGAACGAATTCCGCGCCAGCTCTCGCAAATGTTCGTCGGTGAATCCGAAGGTGTCCTGCGCGAGCTGGTATTCCCGTGCCAGCGTCGTACCGAAAAGCGCAGGATCGTCCGTATTGAGCGTCACCATCACACCCTGCTCGAAGTAGTTCTTTACGGGATGCTCTTCAATCGACTTGCACACACCGGTGCGAAGATTGCTCGTCAGGCAAATCTCGAGCGGAATCTGCCGGTAGGCGAGTTCCTCTACCAGGTCGGCGTCCTGTGCGGCGCTGAACCCATGTCCGATCCGTTCGGCATGCAAATTGAGGGCGCCCCATACAGATTCGGCCGGTCCGGTCTCGCCGCCATGAGCGGTCAGGCGCAGTCCATGTTCCTCGGCGTAGGCATAGACGCCGCGGAACAGTTCCGGCGGAGCCTTTTGCTCGTCCCCGCCGATACCCACACCCACCACATGTCTGCTCTGGTAGCGTACCGCCAGTTCGAAGACCCGCTGCGCCTCTTCGACCCCAAAATGGCGCGTGGCGTCAAAAATCCAGAGAAGTGAAACTCCAAAATCGCGCGCCCCGCGAGTGCGGCCACGCTCCATCCCCTCGAATATGGCGTCGAAGTCCTGCTTCCGGTAGAGACATACGCCCACCGCGACATAGGCTTCCGCGTGCAGAACGTTTTCTTCCTTAAGCTGCTGCATGAGCCGGTAGGTGGCCAGTTCAAAGTCTTCCGGTCCGCGCAGGTGAGCGCTCACCTCTTTGAATGCCATCAAGAAGCTGGGAAAGTCCGTGTATTTGTAGAGGGCTTCGGTGTCTGCGAGGGTGGCCTTATCTCCATGACGGCGGCGCAGTTCGAGCAAAGTCGTTGCGTCGACGGCTCCCTCCAGGTGCAAATGCAACTCTGCCTTCGGAAGCTGACGGATAAAGGCATTTGGCGTTCGTTCTACTGCGACAGACATGATTTCCGATTGTAGTTGGCAGCGTCGAGATTTGCGAGAGCCCGGAAACTTCGTGTTGACAATTGTTTCCGCTACAATCCGAAGTTTCCACACGGAGGATCTCAAAATGCGTCGAGGCATAGTCCGAAAGTCAGTGAGTTGTGCAGCACTGTTGCTATCCACCAGCGCCTTTGCCGCATCGTCGCGACAGGTGAAAACTGCGTCGGGCACAGTGGAAGGGAAAGAGATCGGCACGGTTCACGCGTTCCTGGGAATCCCGTATGCCGCCCCACCAGTTGGCGAACTGCGCTGGAAGGCTCCAATGCCCGCCGCAAAATGGAGCGGAATCCGCAAAGCCACTGATTTCGGATCGTATTGTCTTCAGGGCAATATTTACGGCGACATGAATTTTCGTGGTGCCACGGGCAGCGAGGATTGCCTTTTCCTGAACATCTGGGTGCCGGCCGACTCGTCAAAGAAAAAACTTCCCGTCATGGTGTGGATCTATGGCGGCGGGTTCGTTGCAGGCGCTACCTCCGAAGGCAGGCAAGACGGCACCCACCTCGCGGAGCAGGGAGTGATCGTCGTCTCGATGAATTACCGCCTCGGTGTCTTCGGGTTTCTTGTTCATCCCGAACTGGCGAAGGAATCGGGTCGAAATGCATCAGGAAACTACGGCCTTCTCGATCAACTGGCGGCTTTGCGCTGGGTTCACGAGAACATCGCAGCGTTTGGCGGAGATCCGGGCAATGTCACGATCTTCGGAGAAAGCGCCGGCAGCTTTTCTGTAAGCGCCCAGATGGCCTCGCCGCTGGCCAAGGGCCTATTCCAGAAGGCGATTGGAGAGAGTGGAGCGGCTTTTTCGAAGAGCGGCCTTTCCTTCGATCCGCTGTCGGTACGCGAGCAAAAGGACACGAAAACCGTCAGCGAGAAGTTGGGCGTATCCAAACTCGCCGAGCTGCGCGCGATTCCCGCAGAGAAACTGTTGGACGTCTTCGGCAAGCCGGGACCCGACGCATTCGCCTTCGGTCCCGACATCGATGGATATTTTCTACCTGAATCCGTCTCTTCCATTTTCGCTGCAGGGAAGCAGAACGACGTGCCTTTGCTTGCCGGATGGAATCATGACGAAGGCAGTTTCGAAGTCGCTTTCTCTCCGCAGAAACCCACGGCCGAGAGCATGAAAGCGAATGCTCAAAAGGATTTTGGCGACAAAGCGGACGAGTTTCTGCGCTTGTACCCCGTCGACACTGAAGAACACATGCAGCGTTCGGCGCTGGACTTCGCCAGCGATCAGTTCATCTCGCTTTCGACCTGGGCCTGGATTGAGTCGCAAAGCAAGAACGGCAAGCATGTCATTTATCGCTATCGATTTGACCTGGCTCCGCCGGCATCCGATCCGAATGCTCCGAAGCTCGGGGCCTACCATTCCGCTGAAATCGAATATGTTTTTGGCCAACTGGATACGAAACCAGGGATTTCGTGGCGCACGGAGGATCGTCAACTCAGCGAACTGATGCAGAAGTACTGGATCAATTTTGCCCGCGGGGGCGACCCCAACGGTCCGGGATTGCCCACCTGGCCGAAGTACTCTTCATCCGATGGCTATCAGGTTATGTTCCTGGACACAAAGCCGGCCGCGCATAAAGATGAGTCGCGCAATCGCTATCTGTTCCTGGTCGCCAACTGGAAAGAGTAAAGGCAACGCCAGAACTTATATGCGTTCCGGGCCGACTATTTCGGTGCGAACTCGCTTCGATGGCGGCTGTACATGAAGTAGATCAGCAGTCCCAGCGCAAGCCATGCAAAGAATCGCAGCCAGGTCAGAATAGGCAATCCCGACATCAGCAGGACGCAGAACATTACGCTCAGCACGGGCGCTGCAATTCCGCCCGGCGCGCGGAAGCCTCGGTGGCGTCCGGGATCGCGGTAGCGAAGAATAATCACGCCGATGGAAACCAGCACGAAGGCGAACAGCGTGCCGATGTTCGACAAGTCGGAGAGTGTTCCGATGTCGAGAATGCCGGCGGGAATTCCGACGACGAAACCCGCAATCCAGGTGGCCGTGGCCGGAGTACGAAAGCGCGGATGAACTCTGCCGAAGAGCTTGGGCAGCAGTCCGTCACGCGACATCGAAAACCAGACCCGCGCCTGCCCGAGCTGAAAAACTAGGAGCGAAGAAATCATACCCATCATGGCGCCGAACAGAACGCCAAGCTCCACCCATCGCAATGTGTTCGAGCCGCTGCTGGCAACCAGCTTCTTCAGGCTGTTTGCGACCGGGGCAGCGTCGTCGAGCAGCGACTGCCAGTGGACGACACCGGTTAAGACAATTGCGACCCCGATATAAAGCAAGGTGCATACGATCAATGTGGCGATAATGCCGATAGGTAAATCACGTTGCGGATTCTTTGCTTCTTCTGCTGCTGTCGACACGGAGTCGAACCCGATGTAGGTGAAGAAAATGATGGAACCACCGGTCAGAACTCCTGACCATCCCATGGGAGCGAACGGATGCCAGTTCCCGGGATTGATATAGTGCGACGCAGCGATGATGAAGGCAAGAATCGCGGCGATCTTCAGGATCACCATCGTATTATTTGCCTTGGCCGATTCGCGAATTCCCCGCACGAGAATTACGGTGAGCAGCATCACTACGACAAATGCCGGAATGTTGAAGCCGAAATGCAGACCTGAAGCGTAGAGCACGTTGCCCTTCAAGTCCGACATTCCCGCCGGCAGATATGCGGGAGATATCCAGCGCAGTGCCGGGCGAACGCCGAACCACTCCAGCATATCGACCAAATGAGCCGAGAAGCCTACGCTCACCGCCATGTTGCTGACGGCGTATTCCAGGATGAGATCCCAGCCGATGATCCACGCGATCAGTTCTCCCATCGTCGCGTAAGTGTAGGTGTACGCGCTCCCCGCGATCGGGATCATTGAGGCCAGTTCGGCGTAGCAGAGCGCCGTGAATCCGCAGACGACGGCTACCAGAACGAGCGACAAGGCCAAGGCCGGACCAGCGCCCGGCCGCCCGAGCGTCGCATGATGCCGAACCATGTAGTCCAGCAGCGGAGCGTTCAGGATGGACGAAGTATCGAATTTCTGTCCCGCAATGGCAGTGCCGACGACCGTGAAGATGCCCGAACCGATGACAGCTCCGATACCAAGGGCTGTCAGCGAAATCGGACCCAGAGTCTTCTTAAGTTTTCGTTCCGGATCTTCCGCGTCGGAGATGAGTTTGTCGATCGATTTGCAGCAAAAGAGCTGGCTGTCTGAGGTACGGATGACTTTATTGGAAGGAGGCTCTGGGGTTGTGGGTTCTGGCAAAGGGTCCGGTTCTCCTAGCTAGCGTGGCTAACGATGGGAAGCGGTTGACCTCGAGCCTGTCCGACTTCAGCAGGACGAATGTCAACCGCCAGCCCGTTATTTCCTTACCGCTTCGCCTGACCGCGCGCCAACTTCTTCACCTTCGGTTTTTTCGAACCACGCGGATAGTCACGCGGTTTCAAAGGCTTTTCCGCTTTGCGCTTTTTGCGTGCGGTGCGTTTAGTTTTCTTGCGATCTTCTTTGCTGAGTTTGCTTGTATTTGCCATGAACGAATGTATTTATCCTCTTTCTCTTATCTGTTGCTGCTGACTGTCTGTCAAAGCCTGCCGTTACGCTGATGCTCAGAACGGCGGGAAGCGGTCAGTCGATCCCCAACACTCAATATCGTCGTCTTGTTTGTTCCGCGCGACACTCGGTCGCCGAACTGCCAGACTACGCACGCTCCAACTGGGCGTACTTCTCCACCAGTTTCTTTAAGCCGAAGCGTGGAAATTGTACCGTAATCTTCGCTTCTTCGCCTTCACCTTCGCGCTGATAGACCGTACCTTCTCCGTATTTCGGGTGCCGGACCTTTTGTCCCGGACGAAACCCGCGTTTCCCCGTCGGTTCTTCAACTGCCACCTTGGGAACCGAAAACTTTTTCCCGCGGCTGGCGAAGAACTCGGCGATGTTCTCGATGGAATTGTAGGGTCGGGCGGTAGCCGTGGGTTTCGGGGAAGCAGTGGATCTTCGGGCTGCCTCGCCAGCATGCCACGATGTGCTTTGATCCTCATCCTCATATGAATAATGAGACGAGTATTCGTCGTGAGTGCGCGCGGCAGGGCTCAGCGCTGTGCGTGTTGCACGCGCGCGGCTGTTTCCCAGCTCTTCAATAAGGGGTCCAGGAACTTCTTCCAGAAATCTTGAGGGCACGCTCGCCTCGGGAAGTTCTGTCCCATAGCGCCGGCGGTAGACAGCTCGCGTGAGGACCAGTTGATCCATCGCGCGGGTCATTCCCACGTAACAAAGGCGGCGCTCTTCTTCGATGTCCTCAGGGACGAGCATCGTCCGAGAGTGAGGGAAGAGTCCCTCTTCGAGTCCGCTGAGAAACACGAGGGGAAATTCCAGCCCCTTGGCAGCATGCAGGCTCATCAGGGTAATCTGCGCCCGTTCGTCGTAGTCATCTGCATCCGCAATCAACGCCGCATGATCGAGGAATTCGTCGAGGGTTTCGGCGCGATCTCGCGAATCCATGGCCGCGTTGACCAATTCACGCAGATTTTCGATCCGGGAAAAGGCCTCCGGAGTGGCTTCCTCTTCCAGCGCCTTGATGTAGCCAGTGCGGTCGATCAGGAATTTCAGGACGTCCGCAGTGCTGACGGTAGGAGCCGGGAAAGCGCTCGAACTCTCTGGCGCAGGTTGCGCCGGGTCGGTCGCAACTTCTGCGACCGGATGTGGCTCGCCGTTCCCATTGCCATCAACTTGATCGTGGGCCGCAAAGTCGAAGGAGAAATTCCCGAATTCGGCGGGATCGAACTCTGTCGCGTCCTGGCTGACGGTTTCAAAAGACTCCTGAGCCGCCTCATCGCCCGGTTCTTCTTCCGGCAGACGGGTTTCCGACGTGCTTGCGCTTTCATCGAGTTGTTCCACGAAGCTTCCGGCCAGCATCGCCTGGGCATCGCGAATGAGCTCCTGGAAAATTTTCAGAGAAGCGAGCGCTCGCGGAGGCAGCAATTGACGTTTGATTGCTTCGCTGATGGCGCCCCACAATGAGAGGCCGGTTTCCAAGGCGAGTCGTTCGAGGGTATCGATGGTCCCTTTCCCGATACCCCGGACCGGAGTGTTGATGACGCGAAGCAGAGAGATCGTGTCGTCCGGATTCCGAATTACCTTCAGATACGAAATCAGGTCCTTGATCTCGGCGCGCTCGTAAAACGAAAACCCGCCTACGACGTGGTATTTCAATCCGTACCGGCGCATGCCTTCTTCAAACAGCCGCGACTGCGAATTGGTCCGGTAAAGCACCGCTGCCCGGGGAGACTCGCCTCTTTCGGTTGCTTCCCTGACGTAGCGGGCAATCCAATCCGCAGCAAAAAGGGCCTCATTCTCACCGTCGGGAGCTTCGTAGTAACCGATCTTGGTGCCGCCTTGACGTGACGTCCAAAGATTTTTACCTTTGCGCCGGACGTTGTTCGCCACCACGGCCGACGCAGCTTGCAAAATGTTCTGAGTAGAACGGTAATTTTGTTCCAGCCGAATAATCTTGGCTTCGGGGAAGTCCTTCTCGAACTCGAGGATGTTCCGAATGTCCGCGCCACGCCATGAATAGATCGATTGATCCTCATCGCCCACTGCGCAGACGTTGTGTCTTTCACCGGCCAGCATTCGCATCAACTCGTACTGCGGACGATTCGTGTCCTGATATTCGTCAATCAGGAGATACTCGAACTTGCGGTTGTAGTAGTCCCGCACCTGCGGCGCGGATTTCAGCAGTCGAACCGCATCAAGCAGCAAATCGTCGAAATCGAGCGCATTCGCCTTCCGCAGTTCCTTCCGGTACTCCTCGTAGAGATGTGCGATCCTCTCGGTCTTGGGATCGGCTGACTGCAAATACAACTCCTGCGGATCGAGCATGTGGTTCTTCGCCCACGAAATTCGGGAGAGCACCGTTCGTGGAGTGAGTTGCTTGTCGTCCAGCCCAAAGCGCTTCATTAGCGACTTGATGACCGACTGCTGATCGCTTTCGTCGTAGATAACAAAATTCTTCGTGTGTCCGATCGGCTTCTGCCCAGGGGTGGTGGAAGGAATCCGCATGGCCTCGATGTCGCGCCGCAGCATACGCACGCAAAAGGAGTGAAAAGTTGAGATCACGGGCTTGGCAATACTGAGTCCGCCGACAAGTTTGTCGACACGATCCGCCATTTCTGCCGCGGCCTTGTTCGTGAATGTCATGGCCAGGATCGACTCTGGCATCACCCCTTTTTGCTCAATGAGATACGCAATCCGATAGGTAATGACGCGCGTCTTCCCACTGCCGGCACCCGCGAGGATCAGAACGGGTCCATCAATGGTTTCGACAGCTTCGCGCTGTTGCGGATTTAGGTTTTCGAGGAAAGACAATGCCGACGCCGCTCCGGGTTGCTCTTTCAATTCTACAAGCTAATCGCGGCATCGGATGTGTCGACGAATCTGAAGCTGACGGGAAAATCCATCCGTGTTCTTGCGGAGGTGCGTGTCCGAGCAAAAAAGAAGTCCCGACCTTGGCCGGGACTTCCAAGCTACTCAATTAACAAATTCCTACGAAGCCTTGCGCTGGCGGTCGAGGTTCTCGTTGTCTTCGTTCTGGGCATTGCCGCCTTTTTTCTGCTGCCCTTGTCCCGTTTGACCGCTCTGCTGACCGGTCTTGTCTCGACCCGGCTGATTGGACTGCTCGACCTGCTCGTTGTTCCCGGTCTGCTGTCCACCCTGTTGACGGTTCTTTCCCATATCGTCTGCCATGAATAGTCCTCCCTTTTCAGCACGCATCTCGGCGCGCCTGATTGGTTTAAGGAACTGCTCAAGTTGGTTGCTCTTACCGTACCGGGGGTTGGGACAAATACGGCGAGGCAGTAATTCAGTTAAGCTCGGAAATCTGCGGGGCCACAGAATCTTTGCGAGGTGAAGACTTTAGTTTCTCCAACGCTTCCTGCGTCTTGGACCAGGCGGAGGGATTGCGCTTAGTAGCGACCGAGGCATTCGGGTCTTGGTAAAACGAGAGGATGTTGTCGCGCAGCTCTGGACTCACCGAGTCGAAATTCTTCTCTGCCAGTTCGTTAAGCAACCGCGCATACGCATTGTCCGTGAGTCCATACTCACCGGCCTTGGTGCTGCGTCCGGTGTCGAAATCCATATTGGCAAGATGAAGGTTTCTCTTTTCGACTTCTCCGATCAGCATTTTGTAGTTTTCGACAGTGCGATTCACGCTCGCGATGTACAAATCCTCGGTCTGTTGTGTCGGAATCTTGAAATCCAGCGCTTTGAACGGACCGACCTTCGGAACGAACCGCAGGAAGAATGCCAGAATTCTTGTACCGAAGCCGGGCTGGCGATATCCTTTGCCCCATTCTTTTTGATATTTTGCCCGCGAAAGGTAATAGCGGAATTTCCGCGCATTGAAATTCGGCGTTTCCTTTACCAGTTCCTTTTTTCGAGCCAGCAGCGCGACCCTGGTCATCTCGGGCAGAACGCGGCTGATGGCGCGTCGGAAGGTTCCGATCGCCATGTCTTCGTTCGATATGACCTCGGACAGCGGAATGTTGTAGGTGTCCAGAAATGCCCGTTCCATCACCGGTTTTGATATCTCGAACCCGATGAAATCGTGATAGCGGTCCGAGGTGTAGCGGTTCTTGGCTACTTGCGTGACATCAAAGCCGAATTCCGTGCGGATGTGCGCCTTCGGATTTTCTTCATATGTCACTTCGTTTCCGAATTTCTTTCGCAGATCCGGGAATTCCAGCGCCACAGCCCGATTCACCGTCGGATGTCCCATATTGTCGGCGGAATAATGCGCCAAGGCGCCTAAAGAAAAAGCAAATTCTTCCAGAGTGTTGGCTTCATTCACCAGGTTTACGATGAAATCGCCGCTGCGGACATAGTGCGTCAGATCGCTGAAGTACTTGTTTCCAAATGGGTAGTAACCCATGTCCTGGATCAATGAGCCACCATAAGCGAAGGCATGCGCCCGCTTAAGGTCATCGGCGGTCGCCGCCGGATACCGGGCCTTGATCAGAGGTAAGAGGTCGTCCTTCCACACCAGGTCCACGATTTGTTCGTGCGACAGCACGGAATAGGCGCTGGAACTACAGAGGGAGCCCAGGAGGAGGAAAAAGCCGAGTATTGGAAGCCAGCCAACTCGAGCTTGAGAAAGGGTTCGCTTCATGAAGAACACGTTCGTAGCGAGACGACGTGAAACTTGTAGCCCGTTGTTAGTTGCCTAGACTAGCCCAGAGTTGCCATGCATGACCAGCTACTAAGAAATCGTCAGTTCAAATCGCGGGGTGCACGGCAGCCAGCGAAAGACAGCATGCAGCGAATATGTGTTTGGCGTACAGACATTTACGGGATCGGATACGAGATTCGCGTTACTGACATCGTAACAGCGCACGGTTAAGTTCTTAATCCTAGGCGCGGTGGGTTCAAGTCCTGCCTGGACGCCGATCACGATTTTAGGAGAAAAAAACATGAGCATCTGGACAATCTTGTTCGTCGTTCTGCTGATCGCGTGGATCGGCGGCTTTACCGTATTTCACGTTGCAGGAGGGCTGATCCACCTGCTTCTGGTATTCGCAGTGATCTCACTCATCTTGCACTTTGTGATGGGAAGAAGCGCTGCCTGACGATTGAGCGTACATAATTTAGAAGCAGCCTGCGGCGATGCCGGGAAACCGGTATCGCCTTGTATTTTGTCGGCCGCATTGTTTTTGCTCGCAACCGGGAGCGGTAAATCTGTCCTCTAATCTCGCCGTGTATCCCGTATAAACGGGCCAATTTCTAGGCCGAAAACGTGTTCCGTCCTTCGTCGGCGTGCTTATCCATCATGTTTAAGAGCATGCGTTGTTATCAGTTATCCCAGGGGTTTCGTGCGTAAGAGCCGGTCAGGAGAAAACTAATGCAAAAGCGTGCCGTTCATGCGGTGTTGTTTGCGTTTGTAATGTTGGCTTTGTCGTCCGCTTCGTTCGCTCAGCTTCGAATTTCTGTCACGTTTGGCCCACCTGCACTTCCCGTCTATGAACAACCTCTTTGCCCCGGGGAAGGCTATATCTGGACGCCGGGATTCTGGGCCTGGGATGCTGATTACAACGACTATTACTGGGTTCCAGGAACCTGGATCCAGCCTCCTCAACCCGAAGTCCTCTGGACGCCCCCCTACTGGGCTTGGGTCGATGGAGCTTTCGTTTTCTATGACGGTTATTGGGGTCCTCAGGTCGGCTTCTACGGCGGCATCGATTACGGTTTCGGCTATTTCGGCGACGGATTTGTCGGCGGCCGTTGGGACCGCGGACGCTTCTTTTATAACCGTTCCGTGACCAACATCAACGTCGCCGAGATCCACAACGTCTACAACACCACGGTCATTAATACGAGCACACGCACAAACCGGATCAGCTACAACGGCGGCAACGGCGGAATCAACCGGCGTCCGACCCCCCAGGAGGAGACCGCGTCCCGCGAGCGCCACATCCCTCCGGCGTCTACGCAGTTGCAGCACCTACAGACCGCGCGTGGAAATGCGCAATTCCGCGCATCCGAAAATCATGGCAAACCTCCGGTGGCTGCCACTGCTCGCCCAGGCCAGTTCTCAGGTCGCGATGCAGTTCCGGCTCGTGAAGCCGGGGCGCCGTACAATCCTCCGGCCAATCGTGGTGGAAATGCTCCGCGAACGGAAAACGGGAATCAACCTCGAACCGGAGGTGGAAATCCACCGGCGGCCGGAAATCGTCCGGCCACGTTCAATCACGCCAACGAATTGCCGCCGATGGAACGTCCCGGTGCGCCGAATACAGGCAATGCGAAGATGGACAAGAGATATCAGCAGCAAGATCAGAAACTTCAACAGAAGCAGGATCAGGCTCGCCAAAAACTTCAGCAGCAGC
The DNA here is from genome assembly GCA_963820895.1 of uncultured Acidobacteriota bacterium. GTDB lineage: Bacteria > Acidobacteriota > Terriglobia > Terriglobales > Acidobacteriaceae > Sulfotelmatobacter. Next base: position 653,254 of record CAWGBW010000002.1, on the reverse strand, counting down.
AGGAGAAAGATCACCAGCAGTTGATGAAGCGCAATGCCGACGACGCCCGGAAGCAGCAGACTGAGCAACGGCACCAGCAGCAGACTCAGCAACTGCAGCAGCGGCAGACACAGGAGCAACAGCGGATGCAGCAACGGCAGGCGCCGCCTCCGCAGAGGGCCGAACCCAAACCGCCGCCGAAGGAAAGATAGGCAAGAAGACGCATTTCGATCGGGCACCAGCTCAAAAGCTGGTGCCCGTTTTTCACGCTATCGAGATGCGACGGCCGTTTCTTCGTTCTGCGTGTTCCTTGAGACTTTCTCTTGGGCATGCAGTTCGGACAATCGCCGGATCTGAAGCAGCGCCTCCGGAAGGTTGGTACAGACGGCATCGGTGCAGGACGGTCCGACCCGGTCTTGAGCTTTCGGCACACCGCCGGTAAATCCCCACAGGCCAACCACAATTCCTATCTCCGGAAAACGAGCGCGCAGACGCTTGCACAGCGAACGGGCTTGCCCCACGGCGAATGGCGGCAAGGCAGAAACGCAAACGACTTCATAGCCGCCACGTTCCACCTGCTCCAGCATATCTTCCACGGCGCCGATCGCCAGATAGCGGCAGTGTTCGTTTCCCGCACGCCGAACCAGTTGACAGAGCATCATTCCGACGAGCTCGTCCGCATCGTCCCGCGCGGGAACGCAAACGATCTTGGTGGCAGAAAAGCGTGGCTCCGGAAAATCATCTCTGGGCCCATCTGCGGACGGCGAAGTAGCGGGCTCATCCAGATCATCGATCAGTTCCCTTGTAGATTGTGAGATGAACTCGCTCGACTTCTCGCCCAAGGCGTCGCTATGGCGGTCTTCTTCGGCTAACCGCAATGCCGGGATTAACACCGATCCGTAAAAGTCCTCCAAGGGCTTTTCTTCAAGATATTTCTTGGCCACATTTCTGGCTTCATCGGAATCCATTGCCAGCAGGCGCTGGTAATACACCTCCTGAGGAGTCAGGACGGGGTCGTCCCCAAGCAATACTTCCAGAAACTTCATCTGAGGGACGTATCGGCCGACCAAAATCAGGCAGAGCGTGAGAGGCGTCGACAAGATCAGGCCGACTGGTCCCCAGAGTGTCGCCCAAAACGCTGCTGCCACGAGTATTGCGAAAGGCGAAACGCCGATATGTGAGCCGTAGAGCCATGGCTCTATGACGTTGGCCACGAACAGTTCGAGGATGCAGAAGAGTCCGAATGCCAGCAAGCACTGAGTCCATCCGGGAAAAACCGCGGCCGCGATCGCCATAGGAAATGCAGCCGCGATCCATGTGCCCACATAGGGAACGAAGCGAAGCATGGCGCCCATCGCTCCCCAGAGCAGCGCATGGGGAACTCCGATCCAAAACAAGCCGAGCCCGAAAAGCAAGCCATAGCAGCCATTGACCACGAATTGCAGGAGAAGGTATCGGCTCAGGCGGTCGCTGGCGTCTTCGAGCGCTTGCGTCATGACCGAGAGCTGGCCTACGCCACCCAGCCGGATCAGGCGGTTCCGCAAATCTTCGCGGTTGATCAGCATGAAGGCCATGAAAAGGACAACGAGGAACGCTGTCTCGATCGGACCTGCCAGAGGGCCCAAGAATTCCCGCAAATCCTGTACGAGATTCGATGGTGGAGCGGTGACCTGCACAGGAATTGGCCGCTCATTACGGCCGCCGTCTTTTCTGGTCGTGTCAGCGGCAGCTGCAGGTGCCACCGCTAATTCTTTGTTCAACTCCTTCACAGTAGCGGTCGCTTGCACGATCGGTGTGTTCTTATGGGAATGGAGGGCGTGAATTTTGTCGTGCAGATTCGCCTTGTAGTCCCGGACGTCTCCCGTGATTTCCAGAAGTTGTCCCGCGACGCCCCAGCCAATCGTCGCCGCTAGCGCGAAGCAGAGCGTCAAAACGATGATCACGGACGGAGTTCGTCCCAGGCGAAGTTTTTGCAGCCAGCTGACAAGCGGGATGAGCAGGAAGCTCAATACCAGCGCAAGGGCGATCGGTATAAGGACGGTGCGGCCGAAATACAGAATGGCGACCGTTGCCGCCACCGCGATGATCGCATGAGCGTTAAAGGAAGAAGTCGAAGTCGAGAGCGGTGTTCGAGGCAACGCCGGCCTCCTTTTCGGATCTCGTTTCACCGACACAAAAATTCGGGGCACCGGAGTTCATTGCGACCGGATACCCCGAATACGAAGTGCAGACAACCTATCCCGCGCGCCTGAGACGTACATTGGTTACCGGCTCATCCACATCCGCCTCTCCGGTAGATGCGATGTCCTGGGCCCCAGTTCGCTTGAGAATGTCCTTTGCCCGCTTTGTCCAATCCGAGTTGTCGGAATGAACCGATAGCAGGATGCCGCCATCCGCGACCTGGCCTTCGTACCGCTTGGCCTCGTATTCCGGAATTCCCAATCCGATGAGTGCGCCTGCGATGCCGCCAACCGTCCCGCCAACTCCCGCTCCCGCAAGAGCCGCCATGATTGGTCCCGCAGCGATGAAGGGTCCGAGCGTTGGAATTGCCAATGCGCCGATTCCCGCCAGCCAACCTAGTGCTCCGCCAATGACGACGCCAGTTCCAGCGCCGGCCGTCGCGCCTTCTGGCGCCTTGGTGTTTTTTTCGTGCGCGAAATCTCTGGTTCCTGCGCTTTCGGGAAAAAGGACGGATATGTCAGTGCTCCTGAAACCTCCGGCCTTGAGTTCGTCCACTCCGATTTCGACACTCGTCAGCGATGGGTATATGCCAAACACAGCGATATTGTTACCTGCCACGGTGAATCCTCCCTTTGGAATCGTCATGCTTCAGTCAGCCCTAGCAGCAATCGAAGAACGTGGCGTCAATTTCACGAGTTGGCGTTCGTCCGAACCGACCCAAGCCACCCGAAAGTGAAATTAGGACTCTGACCGATGATCAAAAATACGTTTACGGCGGCGGCCTGACTATCAGGTCTCGTATCTATGTAAAGCGCGGAAATGTCTGTACATAACGGTGGGCATGACTTGCATAAGACCGGCTAGCCGTTGGCCAAATGCCCGGATCATCGGTTGACAACGAGGGGTGACGCTTTGGTCCCTGGTCTTGAGTCCTGAGTTCTCCGAACTGGTCGAGTAAAAGGGTCGAAGTAAACCGAGGTTAGCGAGACTGCTGTGAATCATTGGTTCACCTTGTTGAAGCCCGATACCTACAGGAAATACCTTAGGGTTTCGCTTAAGGGGAACATGCTCCAATACGGCTGGTACCGACTGGGGGAAGGGGAGCCCTGCCTTGCTCCTCGCAGTGTCGGGATTCCAATTTCCTAAGTTACCTGAGCGCGTAATGAGCGTATTTTTGCCGTCGCATGTAGGCGCGAAGTCCATTCAATCCTGCGTAAATTCCATCGCCATTGAGACGCGACCTCGTCTCCGTGGGAGAGATCTGAAATGAAACGATCATCAACACTGAATGACATTGCAGAGAGCGCTCCTGACTCGGTAGTGCCGCCTGCTTCCAGGCGCAACGGAAAGTCAAAGGCCGTCGCTGAGTCGGCTGACCTCTCGGTAATTCTCGCCAGCCTGCAAAGCATGAGGGACGGCGATTTCACCGTGCGCCTCCCGGGTACGTGGATCGGGCTTGCAGGGAAGGTGGCTGACACTTTTAACGACATCGTTGCCGCGAACCAGCACATGTCGCAAGAATTGAAGCGCGTCGGTCAGGCTGTAGGCAAACAGGGAAGGACCCGTGAGCGCGCTCGATTCCCGGAGTTCAGGGGCGCGTGGGGTGAGATGGAAGTTTCGGTCAACACCCTCGTCGAAGATCTTCTGCGGCCGACGGCTGAGGTGACTCGCGCGATCGCCGCCGTCGCGCAGGGCGACCTTACCCAAACAGTCCGACTCGACGTGGATGGTCGACCGCTCGAAGGCGAATTCCTGAGATCGGCCAATCTTGTGAACACGATGATTCAGCAGTTGGGAGTGTTCACAGCCGAGGTAACGCGCGTGGCGCGCGAAGTAGGTACCGAAGGCAAGCTTGGTGGACAGGCCCAGGTGCCTGACGTGGCCGGTACGTGGAAGGACCTTACGGACAACGTCAACCTGATGGCCAGCAACCTCACCGGCCAGGTTCGAAACATCGCCGAAGTTGCGACCGCAGTCGCGAGTGGCGACCTCTCCCGCAAGATCACGGTCGATGTCCGAGGCGAGATTCTCCAGTTAAAAGAAGCCATCAACACGATGGTTGATCAGCTACGTTCATTCGCATCAGAAGTGACGCGCGTGGCGCGAGAAGTCGGCACTGACGGAAAGCTCGGCGGACAGGCGGTTGTGCCTGGCGTCGCCGGAACCTGGAAGGATCTGACGGATTCCGTAAACGCAATGGCCGGGAACCTCACAGCTCAGGTGCGAAACATCGCTGAGGTGACCACGGCCGTCGCTCGAGGTGACTTGTCCCGCAAAATCACGGTCGACGTGAAAGGCGAAATTCTCGAACTGAAAGACACCATCAACACGATGGTCGACCAGTTGAACGCGTTCGCCGGCGAAGTAACCCGCGTGGCCCGCGAAGTGGGAACCGAAGGAAAACTCGGAGGTCAGGCCCAGGTATTTGGTGTTGGCGGAACATGGAAGGACCTTACCGACAACGTCAACTTCATGGCCAGCAACCTCACGGGACAGGTTCGAAACATCGCGGAAGTCGCCACCGCCATTGCGACCGGTGACTTGTCGCGCAAGATTACGGTGGATGTGCGCGGCGAGATCTTGCAGCTCAAAGAAACCCTGAACACGATGGTCGACCAGTTGAACCGGTTCGCCGGCGAAGTAACGCGCGTGGCCCGCGAAGTCGGTACCGAAGGTCGGTTGGGCGGACAGGCAAACGTGCCGGGCGTCGCCGGAACGTGGAAGGATCTCACCGACTCAGTCAATTCCATGGCCGGTAACCTTACGGGCCAGGTCAGAAACATCGCTGAAGTTACGACGGCAGTCGCCCGCGGCGATTTGTCCCGCAAAATCACCGTCGATGTGAAGGGCGAAATTCTCGAACTCAAAAACACCATTAACACGATGGTCGATCAATTGAATGCGTTCGCCGGCGAAGTAACTCGCGTCGCCCGCGAAGTCGGCACGGAAGGAAAGCTGGGTGGACAGGCGCAGGTGCCGGGCGTCGCCGGAACATGGAAGGATCTCACCGACAACGTCAACTTCATGGCGAACAACCTGACGGGCCAGGTCCGCAACATCGCCGAAGTCGCAACGGCCGTGGCTCGTGGCGACCTCTCCCGCAAAATCACGGTCGACGTGAAGGGCGAAATTCTTGAGCTGAAAGACACGATGAACACGATGGTCGATCAGTTGCGATCGTTCGCATCTGAAGTGACCCGCGTAGCCCGCGAAGTCGGTACCGACGGCAAACTCGGTGGACAAGCTCTCGTTCCCGGCGTTGGTGGAACCTGGAAAGATCTCACCGATTCCGTGAACTCCATGGCGAGCAACCTGACGGGACAGGTCCGCAATATCGCGGAAGTTTCGACGGCGATCGCCAGCGGTGACTTATCGAAAAAAATCACGGTCAATGTGAGCGGAGAAATTCTGCTCTTGAAAGAAACCATCAACACGATGGTCGACCAGCTGAATGCATTTGCTGCCGAGGTGACTCGCGTGGCCCGCGAAGTTGGCTCTGACGGGAAACTCGGTGGACAAGCTCAGGTGCCCGGAGTGGCCGGCACGTGGAAGGATCTCACCGACAACGTGAACTTCATGGCCAGCAACCTGACAGGCCAGGTTCGAAACATTGCTGAAGTCACCACGGCCGTGGCTCGCGGTGACTTGTCACGCAAGATCACGGTTGATGTGAAAGGCGAAATTCTCGAGCTCAAGAACACCATCAATACGATGGTCGATCAGCTGAACGCGTTCGCCGGCGAAGTGACGCGCGTGGCCCGCGAAGTCGGAACCGACGGCAAACTCGGTGGCCAGGCGCAAGTCCCTGGCGTGGCTGGAACGTGGAAGGATCTCACCGACAACGTGAATTTCATGGCCAGCAATCTTACGGGCCAGGTGCGAAACATTGCGGAAGTCGCCACGGCCATCGCAACCGGCGACCTGTCGAAGAAGATCACGGTCGATGTGCGCGGCGAAATTCTGCAACTCAAAGAGACGCTGAACACGATGGTGGAACAGCTGCGATCGTTCGCAGCTGAAGTCACGCGCGTGGCGCGCGAAGTCGGTTCCGAAGGCCGACTGGGCGGACAGGCTAACGTCCCAGGCGTCGCCGGCACGTGGAAGGATCTTACGGATTCCGTCAACGCTATGGCGGGCAACCTGACTGCCCAGGTACGAAACATCGCCGAAGTGACGACGGCCGTGGCGCGCGGCGACTTGTCGCGCAAGATTACGGTTGACGTGAAGGGCGAAATTCTCGAGCTGAAGAACACCATCAATACGATGGTCGACCAGCTCAACGCATTCGCGGCCGAAGTTACTCGCGTGGCCCGCGAGGTCGGCACCGACGGCAAACTCGGTGGGCAAGCGCAAGTTCCGGGAGTTGCCGGAACGTGGAAAGATCTCACCGACAACGTCAACGTCATGGCCGTGAACCTGACTGAACAGGTGCGCGGAATCGTGAAGGTCGTTACCGCAGTCGCGAACGGCGATCTCACACAGAAGCTCACCGTGAACGCGAAGGGCGAAGTCGCAGCGCTCGCGGAAACGATCAACAACATGACAGGCACTCTCGCGACGTTTGCGGATCAGGTTACGACCGTAGCGCGCGAAGTGGGCGTCGAAGGCCGGTTGGGCGGCCAGGCCAACGTGCCGGGCGCCGCCGGCACGTGGAAGGATCTCACCGGCAACGTCAACCTGTTGGCCGATAACCTTACGAACCAGGTGCGCGCCATCGCGGAAGTCGCGACCGCTGTTACGAAGGGCGACTTGACGCGATCGATTCAGGTCGAAGCCAGTGGTGAGGTTGCGGAACTGAAAGACAACATCAACACGATGATCGACAACCTCCGTCTTACGACCGACCGCAATACGGAGCAGGATTGGCTCAAGACGAATCTCGCGCGATTCACAGGCATGTTGCAAGGCCAGCGCGATCTGGCAACTGTAGGCCGGATGCTGCTATCCGAACTGGCTCCGCTGGTGAACGCGCAACAGGGCGTCATTTACCAGATGGAAACGGAAAATTCCGGTGGCATGGTGCTGCTGTCAGCATTTGCCGATGACGGCGAGGGGGGCCATCTTCGCCGCTTGAAAATCGGTGAAGGACTTGTTGGCCAGGTGGCTGCAGAGAAGCGCCGGATGCTGATTTCGGATCTTCCCGACAAGGCGGTTCCGATCCGGTCTGGATTGTTCCAGTCCGTGCCTCAGAACGTGATCGTGCTCCCTGTTCTTTTCGAAGATCGCGTGAAGGCAGTAATTGAACTGGCGTCATTAAACAACTTTACCGCCTCTCATCTGGCTTTCCTGGAACAACTCACGGCGGGCATCGGTATCGTGCTGAACAGTATCGAAGCGACGATGCAGACCGAAGGCCTGTTGAAACAGTCGCAGCAGTTGGCGGCCGAACTCCAGACCCAGCAAAAAGAATTGCAGCAAACCAACGAGCAGCTGGCGCAAAAAGCGCAACAGCTCGCTGAACAAAACGTTGAAGTCGAACGGAAGAATCAGGAGATCGAACAGGCGCGCCGTGCTCTGGAGGAGAAAGCGAAAGAACTCGCGCTCACTTCCAAGTACAAATCGGAGTTCCTGGCAAACATGTCGCACGAGCTGCGAACTCCGTTGAACTCGATTCTCGTCCTTGGCCAGCAGCTCAGCGAGAATCCCGATCACAACCTGACTCCGAAGCAGGTCGAGTTTGCTCGCACGATTCATGGTGCGGGAACAGATTTGCTGAACCTGATCAGCGACATTCTCGATCTTTCGAAGATCGAATCGGGCACGGTGTCGGTCGAAGCCGAGGAAGTGTTCTTCACAAATCTGCTTGAGATGGTCGCAAGGCCGTTCCGCCATGAAGCAGAAAATCGCAGGCTTGTGTTCGAGGTGCTGTCGGATCCGCATCTCACGCGCAGTCTGGTGACTGACTCCAAGCGTCTGCAGCAGGTTCTCAAGAACCTTCTGTCGAACGCTTTCAAGTTTACTGAGCACGGCACAGTCCGGATGTCGGTAAGCGTCGCACAGAACGGATGGAGCGAGGATCATCCGATTCTGAGCGGCGCGGCTTCGGTCGTTGCATTCCAGGTCGCTGACTCCGGAATCGGCATTGCTCCTGACAAGCAACGCATCATTTTCGAGGCTTTCCAGCAGGCAGATGCCAGCACCAGCCGGAAATACGGTGGAACCGGTCTGGGATTGGCGATCAGTCGCGAACTTGCAAGCTTGCTCGGCGGTGAGATTCAGCTGAGAAGCACTCCGGGGCAAGGTAGCGTATTCACGCTGTATCTTCCTCTGACTTACGTAGGGCCGTCAGCCTCAAGATTGACGCCAGCGGAGTTGCGGGATACGGCGCCGCTTCAGCTCTCGAAGATCGTAGTGTCGGAGCGGCCTGCCGAACAGATTGTGGATGATCGCGATAACCTGCAGCCCGACGATGCCGTGCTGTTGATCGTCGAAGACGATCCTCATTACGCGCGCGTGCTTTGTGACCTGTCGCGTGACAAAGGTTTCAAAGTGCTGGTTGCGCTGCGCGGCTCCGATGCTCTTGCACTAGCCAGGGAATTCCATCCTACGGCTGTTTCGTTGGATGTGTTCCTGCCTGACATGCTGGGCTGGACAGTATTGAATCACCTGAAGCAGGATCCCGCGACACGTCACATCCCGGTGCAAATGCTGACTCTCGACGAGGATCGCCATCACGGTCTGGCTCGCGGTGCGTTTGCTTTTGTAACCAAACCGACGAGCCCCGAGGGACTGCAGTCGGCTCTTTCACGTATCAAGCAGTACGCCGCTCCCCGGCGCAAGCGGCTGCTGATCGTGGAAGATAATCCTGCGGAGCAACTCAGCATTCGCGAGCTTCTCGGTTACGACGACATTGATGTAATTGTCGCCGCCACGGGAGCTGACGCTCTTCAACTCGTGGAGCGCGAACCGTTCGATTGTGTTGTCCTTGATCTGCGGCTGCCTGACATGACTGGTTTCGATATCCTCGAGCGCCTCAGAGATATTCCTAACGTCAGCGACTTGCCGGTCGTGGTCTTCACCGGCAAGGAATTGTCGCCCGAAGAAGACGCCCGGCTACACACGCTGGCGCGCAGCGTTGTCGTTAAGGGCGTTGAGTCGCCGGAGAGGCTGCTGGATGAAACTGCCCTGTTCCTTCACCGTATTGTCGCCGATCTGCCGGCGGAGAAGCAGCGAATGCTGGACCGGTTACACCGTTCCGACGAGGCTCTTCTCGGAAAGAAGGTGCTGGTTGTCGACGACGACATGCGGAATATCTTCGCGCTCAGCAGCGTACTTGAACGTCGCGGCATGGAAGTATTAACCGCCGGCACCGGGCGCGAAGCAATCTCGATGTTGGAATCGACGCCAGACGTGGCAATCGTGCTGATGGACATCATGATGCCTGAGATGGATGGCTACGCCACCATGCAGGTGATCCGGCAGAACGAATCATTCCGCCGGTTGCCGATTATCGCGCTGACCGCCAAGGCGATGAAGGGCGATCGCGAGAAATGCCTGGAGGCAGGTGCTTCCGAGTACCTCGCCAAACCTGTAAATACTGAGCAGTTGCTGTCGGCATTGCGCATGTGGCTGCATCGCTGAGTTTGAATACGAGAATTTCAGATGTAAGAGGTGTTATCTGTTGACGTTACCGAGTGAGTAGCAGACCGACTGATGAGTGTTGACGAAAAAGTAAATATCCTGATGGTCGATGATCAGCCGGGCAAACTGCTCAGCTATGAGGCGATCCTTGCCGACTTGGATGAGAACCTCATCAAGGCCACGTCCGCCAAGGAAGCGCTGGAAAAGCTGTTGAAGATTGACGTCGCAGCTGTGCTGATGGACGTCAGCATGCCGGAAATCGATGGATTCGAACTGGCTGAGATGATTCGTCAACATCCGCGATTTCAAAAAACAGCGATCATCTTCGTTTCTGCGGTCCATCTTACCGACCTCGATCGTCTCAAGGGATACCAGCACGGAGCTGTCGACTACCTCTCGGTGCCGATTGTTCCCGATGTTCTGCGGGCTAAGGTGCGTGTCTTCGCAGAATTGCACCGGAAGAAACTTCAGCTCCAGCGGCTCAACACTGCTCTCGAAGAACGAGTAGCTGAACGAACCCGAGAACTCGAGCGCCGGGCCGTAGACCTGCAAAAGCTGAACAACGATCTGGCTCAGAAGAATCAGGAACTGGATGCCATCGTACAAACCGCTCCGGACATCATCTTCAGCCGGCAAGCCAGTGGCACGAGAGATTACATCAGCAGCCGTTTTTACGAATATACCGGAGCGCCACCGGGCTCCGCCATCGGACTAGGCTGGCTCGAATATCTGCATCCCGAAGACAAAGAGCAGAGTCTGCAACACTGGCTGCGTTGCGTGCAGTCTGGCGAGATGTATGAATCCGAATATAGGCTGCGGGGCGTGGATTCGCACTATCGCTGGTTCCGCGCACGCGCCGTTCCCCTGAGAGACGCACAGGGCGGAATCCTCAAGTGGTACGGGACCTGTTCCGATATTCACGATAGCAAAATGCTGGAGCAATCGATTCGCAACAATGCGATTGAACTGGAGAGGTTGGTAGATAGCCGCACATCGGAGTTGAGAAGGCTTTCTGGCCGATTGATGACCTTGCAGGACGAGGAGCGCCGGCGAATTGCGCGCGAGATTCATGACGGGTTGGGCCAGGAACTTGCCGCAGCCAAGATGATTCTGGACGGAATACTGTCGAAGAGCGCCTCTCCGCCCATGCAGCAAGCGTCAATGGATGCCAGCCAGTTGGTAGACCGCGCGATCCAGCAGGTTCGATCCATTTCACATCTGCTTCATCCACCGCTTCTCGACGAAGTGGGACTCGTCTCTGCGTTGCGATGGTTCCTGGAGGGACTCTCGGAGCGCAGCGGAATCGAGGTTCGCCTCGAGGTTCAGCCGTCAGACTTGGGCCGCCTGAAATCCGAATTGGAAACGGCGATCTTCCGTATCGTTCAGGAAGCGCTGACCAATATGTTCCGTCACTCCGGTGCGCGAAACGGGATGGTCACCGTCATCGAAAAAGACGGAAGCATTGTCGTTACCGTTCGTGACGACGGCAAAGGGCTCGAAGATCAAGTGGTACAACTTCGCCCGGACCGTTTGGGAATCGGAATCGGAGGCATGCGCCAAAGAGTCTCTGAATTGGGCGGGAGTCTACGCCTCGCGAATGCCAATCCTGGGACGATCGTAGAAGTTGTGATCCCCGCCAAGCGCCTCGACCCGCGGCAGGTTCCAGTCACGGCTTGAGCGATAGTCGCTACGCGGCCTTCAGTCGATCGACCTTCGTTTCGTCCGCCTTGATCTCCACCTGTTCATGCTTGATATCGAGACGCAGACGGTTGTAGATGCTCATGTACTGGTTCGCTACCCACACGAGCGCGAAGCCTGCGACCAGATAGCCCCGCCAGTCTGGATAGAGAAGCTTAAATCGAGTGATGAAAAGAAAGCCTACCGCCACGTAGTGGCTGAAGCAGTACTCACAAGTGAACAGGTAAAAGAATTTTCTGCGCAAAATATTCCGTGCGCTGGTGCACTCTTTTTGGCAGTATTGTCGAGGCTCCCGAAAGACCTCTTCGTGCGTCACCGTCCAAGCGACAGAAGCGACGGGAATTCCCAAAATCAAAAGCCACGCGGCTTGCAGGCTCAATGGCATCATGGTGAGTGTTGGATGCCTCGCCTTGGTTGAGGGACGAATATTTGCGTGTGCGGCAGGCGTCATCAGGCACGTGGAATTCGGATTAAGGTACAGATCTTTCCCTAGGGTGATTGAAGAAGCGGTCAGTGCTTTAGTCGATTTCAAATGGCTTGTCGACGTTGCTATTGTCAGACCAACAGCTTGTGGGTGTGTATTGTCCCTTCTCCGGGAGTGACTGCACACGGCGGCCCTCGTCGAGCCTTTGCAGTTTGATCGGCTTGGAAGCCGTCCCTACTCACCCGCAGGCGTTTTTTCCCTCGGCTTACCTTCAAATCCTATCCAGCATAGGGATTCCCGTTGATTGCCGCGGTGACTCTTACTCCGCAAACTTGTTACATGACATTCGTCTTGTCATGTCAAACGGCCCACTCTCGGGTTGGCGCCGATGGACGAATTCAAAAGGAGAATTATGAGATCAACCAAGCTGGTTTCTTTGTTGTTGATACTGTTCGCCGTTGCAGTGGGACTTGGGTGCTCCGAAAAGCAAAAAGCGCCTGATATTTCGGGCGACGTCCGAAACGCCCTCAATCAGGCTTCGTTAAACGATGTAAGTGTCAGCCAGGATCGCGATAAGGGAGTTGTCACGCTGACCGGACAAGTGGCGAGCCCTGACGATAAGGCGCGTGCTGAATCGATTGCGAAATCCATTGCGGGGGGCGAGGTCATTTCGAACGAAATCGGTGTCCGGCCCAATGGAAATGACAGCACGGCGAAGAAGGTTGATTCAGATTTGGATTCCGCTATAGACAAGAATCTGAGCGCTATGCTGACCGAGCACCACATGAAGAGTGACGTCAGCTATGACGTGAAGAACGGAGTGGTGACGTTGAAAGGAAATGTCCCCTCTCAAACTGAGCGTTCAACCGTCGAGAAGATAGCCCAGCAAGTGCCTAACGTGAAACAGGTCGTGAACGAGGTCGACGTTAAGCATCAGAAGGCGACGTCAACCAAATAGAAGGCGGGGCAACACGAGAGCTCGCTTGCCAATACGTGCCAGCGAGCTTTCTGCGTTCAATCATTCAGTGGAAACAAGAAAGGCTCCCTTTCGGGAGCCTTTTGAACTGAATCTCGAACCCTGTTACCGAACCGCAGAGCCTCTCATCAGGTGCCCAACTATAGAGACCAGGAACAGCACCAGAAAGACGATGAACAATATCTTGGCGATGCCAGCTGAGGCGACGGCAATGCCTGTGAAACCCAGCACGCCCGCAATTAACGCCACTACCAGGAAGACCAATGCCCAATAAAGCATGAGTTCCCCTCCACTCTGAATTGAAATCATCGCCACAATAGTCCTAACTAAAACCAATCCATATCGGAGCGAAAGGGTATGCGGACACCGATTTCACTGTATGAATTGTCGGTGTAAGTAAGGAGCGGGTGCCAGTCCGTCCCAGAGGACCGGCACCCGCTTGGGGGGCGTTGTGTCGAGTAGAGATTGCAGAGTAGACTCCGACAAAAATGACCACAATACCGTAAAGCCTGTAGGCAAGCCTAGAAGCTCGGTTCGCGAAATCTTGGAATCCGGAAAGTCTCGGGAGAGATATCCGCCTGTTTACTGCCAAATCCTGATGGGACACGGTTACGAAAAACGGTACTTTTAGCCTCGCAATCTAGTGGCAGGTGCTCACGTGGAGCACAGAGAAGAGGACAAACGATGAGAAAGATTTATCAGAGAAGTCTCCTGGTGCTGAGCATTTGTTCGTTGTTGGTAGGAGCGGGTTGGGCGGCTGACGACAAAGACCAATCCGACATCGCAAAGAGGCTGGACGCCTCGTCGAAGGTTTTGGAAGAAGTCATGGGAACACCAGACAAGGCGATTCCCGACAAAGTTATGAGTGGGGCGAAGTGCATTGCGGTCATTCCTTCGATGGTAAAGATCGCGGTTGGCTTCGGCGGAAACCATGGCAAGGGAGTGGCTACATGCCGAACTGAAAGAGGATGGAGCGCTCCAGCACCAATCACCATCACCGGTGGAAGCTGGGGTCTGCAACTTGGTGGACAGGCAATTGACCTGGTCATGGTGGTCATGAACCAGAGCGGAATGGATCACCTCCTTTCGAGCAAATTCAAACTCGGTGCTGATGCTTCAGCAGCTGCGGGCCCGGTTGGACGCGATGCTGCAGCGGATACCGATATCAAGATGCGCTCAGAAGTTCTGACTTATTCGCGAGCTCGCGGCCTGTTTGCTGGCGTTGACCTTAGCGGCGCAGCCCTGACGCAGGACAAGGACGAGACGCGCTTGCTCTATGGCAAGTTCGAGCCGTTCACAGACATCCTGAGTGGAAAAGTCCGCCCGAATGCTACGAGCCAGCCTTTCTTGGCTACAGTTCGCAAGTACTCGACGCAGAGCAAGGAATCGAGTTCGAACGCTGAACCAGGAAGTGCGACTGCCGGGAAATAAGTGGCAGTTCTCGTTCGTCGCGTTATTGCGAACGTACCTTAATTGTTAGCCTCTTAAAACGAATTCAACAGGAGAGAGATCACATGTATACGATTCTTATGGTGGTGCTGGTCCTACTGCTTCTCGGTGCCTTGCCGACATGGCCGTACAGCCGATCGTGGGGATATTATCCCAGCGGCGGTTTGGGACTCGTGCTCGTCGTGGTCCTGGTTTTGCTTCTTGCTGGCCGGTTGTGACCGATTCGTTAACCAAATGAGCGGATTAAAGATGGTGGGATCTAACGATCCCACCATTCGTTTTTTCGATTTGCGAAAGCTGCGATTCGGCCCGCTGCAATGCGTACAGCTAGAAACCCGCGATTGCTTTCTCGCATCTATTTTTCTGATCAACCCAAAGAGCACGACTTGAGGAGTACGAATGTCGAGTCACCAAAACGCTGCCTACAATGGTGAAAATTTTTCACGCTTGACGGGCCGAAAGGTGGGCGGACCCAGACCGAACGAAATGCGTTTGGTACCTAGCGCTCGTTCGAACAGCATCGGTGGCCCAGTTCAGATCTGGGGACAGTACAACAATTACCGGGCCAACGGAGTGGCTGTTTCCGCGATCGTTCACATTGCACTACTTGCTTTGCTGGCAAGCGGCATTTTTGTGAGCCACCAGATTACTCAGCGCGAAACGCGACAAACAGTTACGCTCATCGCCCCCTCGCCCGATACCTACACCATGCCGGTCGCCAAGACTGTAGTCAGCGGCGGAGGCGGCGGTGGCGATCGCGATCCAATTCCAGTTCCAAAAGGACATCCGCCTAAAGCCGCTCTGCAACAGATCACTCCGCCTGCCATCGTTATGCGAAATCCGAGGCCAAAGCTGGCGGTAGAGCCGACGGTTGTCGCTCCGCCTACCATCAACGTGGCCAATAATCACATGCCGAACATTGGCACGTCTTCAGCAGTTGCCATGCCTGCGGCACCTCCATCGAACGGACCCGGATCCGGTGGCGGTATTGGATCCGGCTCGGGCGGCGGAGCAGGCGTGGGCCATGGACCTGGAATTGGTGCCGGCAGCGGCGGCGGAATCGGTGGCGGAGTTTACAAAGTGGGTGGAGGAATTTCAGCGCCTACAGCAGTTTCTTCTCCCGATCCGGACTACACAGAGGACGCTCGCAGGGCTAAGAAGCAGGGAACGTGCGTGCTCTGGCTCATCGTTGACTCGACTGGACATCCTCGCGACATTCGTGTCGCACGCGGCCTTGGCTTTGGACTCGACGCGAGGGCCGTTGAAGCCGTCAAACAATGGCGCTTCCAGCCAGCGCTGAAGGACGGCAAGCCCGTCGATGTGCAAATCAGCGTGGAAGTGGACTTCCACCTTTACTGAGAGGTTTTGTCAATCCGGGTGATCCCTTACGGCGCGAGTCTCTCGTGCCGTTTTTTCATTAAGCCATCCGGATTCCCGCTAACGCTTTAATGGACGTCACTTTCCTTAGGAACCGAACTTGGAGGTTTTACAGCGTCTCCTGAGGGTCATTACAGATGTGACCCGATAGAAGGGTTGGCTGCTTTTTTCTACTCTGACTACGTTGTTCGCCGATACCAAGCTGCGAACAAACTTTTAGAAAACTGAAGGAGAGTTAACCGTGGCGACCTGTGCGATACCCGCGACAGAAGCGAATGTTATCCCCTCATCGACTGTGAAAGGCCGTGACGATTCCCAGATTAACCTGGTGAAACGCGCGCAAGCAGGCGACGAGCAGGCCTTTGCGACCCTTTTTCAGCAGCACAAGAACCGTGTGTACTCAGTCTGTCTTCTGATGACGAAGGACGTCGCCGAAGCCGAGGATCTGACCCAGGAAGCTTTCCTGCAGGTTTTCCGCACCGTCAGCTCATTCCGAGGTGACGCTGCTTTTTCGACCTGGCTTTATCGGGTCGCTGTGAACACCGTATTAATGAAACTCCGTCGGCGGAAGTCTCCCCCCACAGTTTCCCTCGACGAGCCAGTTAACCCAGAGTCCCCATCTCTTCATCGGGATTTTGGCAAGAACGACCCCGACTTGAGCGGAGTCGTTGACAGAATCGCGTTGCGCCGCGCTCTGGAAGAGCTTCCTGAGGGCTGCCGCACGATTTTTGCTCTCCACGAAGTGGAAGGCTATCAGCATCACGAGATTGCTCAACTGCTGGATTGCTCGATTGGCAACTCGAAATCGCAGCTGCACAAGGCGAAGCTGAAGATGCGTTCTTTGCTCTTCCCGAAGACCAGAATCCGCCGGCGTTCGGCCAAGGCCTTGTCGGCGAATCTTGTTCGCGCGACCGCGAGATAGATAGCTTCCTGACGCTAGCAGTTGAAGAAAATGTTACCTGGGAGATGCAGACCGAGTGCCGAAGGCGATTGTCATAGTAGAAGAAGAAAAGTCGGTCGTGCAGCCCGCCGACTTATCTGCGCCTCTGTCACAAAATGCGATCAGGCACAGCGCGTTGCCTAGTGTCGAGATCTTAGGGCAGTCGGTAGTACGTCGAACGATCGACACACTAGTGCGGTGCGGGCTCGAATCGATCACCGTATTCTCCGGCAGCCTGGCGGATGCGGATGGTTTTACCGAGCTACCCCAGGTGGTGCTCTTCTCCCCGCGTGATTTATGGGAGGGTGCGATGAAAACGCTTGCAGAGCACAGGGAGGGCGGGACCGATGCCGTCCTGATCTTGGGCCTGGGGGCGTATGTCGAGTTCGATCCGAATGACGCATTTCAGTTTCACCGAGAAAAGGGCTCGAGTGCAGTTCGAGGTTTCGACGAGCAGGGGCCACTGAATTTTTGGATCGTGGACCCAGCTCAGGTTCCCGACGGCTCGGATCTGATATCGGTATTGCAGCAAATCAGAGCAACAAATTATCCGGTCCAGGGTTATATAAATCGACTCGAGGGTCCCGCGGATTTGCGTCGACTTGTGGTCGACAGTTTCAATGCGGATTGCCGGCTGCGGCCTCACGGATTCGAGGTACGGCCCGGCGTCTGGATGGGAGAGGGTGCGCAAATTGAGAAGGACGCGCGCCTGGTCGCTCCCGTTTTCATCGGGCGAGCCGTCACGATCGCGCAACAGGCGCTCATCACGCGCTGCAGCAACGTTGAGCGAAACTCTCACGTCGACTACGGCACTGTCGTTGAGGACAGCTCGGTACTCGTGAACACCTACGTTGGAATCGGGCTCGAGTTATCTCACTCGATCGTAGATGGAGACAATCTGTTGAACTTGCATCATGGCGTGCTGGTACAAATTGCGGATGCCGCAGTGATGCGGCCCAACAAGTCACTGAGCGGGACGATTCGCCACTTGTGGACTGGTTTTGGGCTCGACGAAAGGGCATCAGCCAACTGACCATCGAGGGATGGGCTTATTTTTTATTGTTGCACTGGGTGGATGAGCGTCAAATTTAAAAGGGGTAGAAAAAATGCTTACCAGCGGGCCCGTTGTGGTGATGCAAGTGCCAGAGGAGTTGAACGTCGGAGCGGTGAACAAATTCATGCTGGATGTGAAACCTCTGCTCGAAACCAATCGCCCGCGGATGGTTCTTGACTGCTCGCAAATTCGCACAATCGACAGTGCGGGCGTGGAAACTCTCTTGCAATGTCTCGAAGAGGCCCTGAAGCGGGACGGTGACTTGAAGCTTGCCTCGCTTTCCCCTCAGTCCGAGGTGATTTTAGAACTGATGCGCGTAGCGCGCGTCTTTGAAACGTTCGAGACGTGCGATCTTGCGGTCCGCAGCTTCAACGCACTTCCCGTGGACCCCACACCGCAAGACGCTCCCTGGTACACGACCGTGTTCGGAGAACTGGACACTCTCAAACAAGCGAGCTAAATATCAGCGGGAGATCGAATGCCACTTCTCGGAAAACGGATCCTTCGCATGATAGGTTGCGCGCTCGCTTTAAGCGCCTTTGGGTTTGCGCAGGATAGTCCTGTGGCTTCGGACAAACCAGCTTCTATCGCATTGGATCCTCGCGGTGCAATGTCTGCCCCGAATATGACCGCGACGGCGGAGCTGCCGGATAGTCCAGGAAGTGCGTGGTTGAAATCTCAATCCCAATCCGGGCAGGCCGACAATTCTCCCAATTCAAGCTCAGCCTCACAGCAGCAGTCGAACGCACAACCGCAGAAGACTGAGCAGCCCGTCGGGACTGCAGCTGCCGAAGGGCCGGCGGTGAAAGGAATCACAGCAGCGGAGCCAGCCGGTGTCGCGATCGCGCCTGGTAAACAGCGTCGCGTACGGACCATCGTCATCAAAGTGGGAGCAATCGTGGGTGCGGGAGCGGCGATAGGCACCGTAATCGCGCTGAGCGCCGGCACCTCGAGCAAGCCTCCCGGCGCGCGCTAAAGCCGCGTTTTCCCACTCATCGCCGGATGTCTCGCATGATCACAGTCAGTTTTTCTGGAATCGATGGAGCCGGAAAGAGCACTCAAATCGATGCTCTCCGTGATTTTCTGAAAAAGGAAGGGCACACTTGTGAGGTCCTTACCTTCTGGGATCATGTGGTCGCACTTCGTTCTTGGCGCGAAGGCGCGAGTCACAAAGTATTCAAAGGCGATCGCGGTGTTGGTAGCACCGGAAATCCTATTCAACGGCGCGATAAGAATGTCGCCGTTTGGTATGTCGTCTTGCTGCGATTCTTTCTCTACACTCTGGACGCCGTCAAACTTCGATTCAAGCTGCACAAAATAGGAAGGAACTCCGGCATCGTAATTTTCGATCGATATATTTACGATGAACTGGCGAACCTTCCTCTTCAATCATGGCTCGGAAAAAGATTTGCCCAAGTGTTGCTGAAATTTGTCCCGCACCCTGATTTCGCGTTCCTGCTTGATGCGAATCCTGAAGATGCTAGTACTCGGAAGCCCGAATACCCGTTGGACTTCGTCCGCCGAAATCGAAATGCTTACTTGAGCATCAGCACTATGGCTGAAATGACAGTCTTTCCGCCCGCAGGTGTCGAAAGTACCGCAGAAGCAGTGAATGTGGCCGTCCGTCGCAAATTGCCCGGAAACAACATGATGGGCCAGGCCATCAATTTTCAAGGCGTGAAAGCCGGGCCAGCAAATGTCTCCGTGGGGTAAATCCAGCTTCGTTAACTGGTTCCGGTCTGCAACATCTTAAACATAACCTTCATCGAATCTTCCACCGCTCAGAAATACGGGAGATGAATGAAGATTTGTTTGGTCACTACTTTCCCTCCGAGTACCGGAGGGTTGAGCGAATACGGGTTTCATATTGCCCGGGAATTGCAACGAAATCCATTCCTGAACCTCACCGTTCTGGCCGATCAACTTTCGCCGAGCGTACCGGAGCTGGATGGATTTACAGTTTTGCGTTGCTGGTCATTTGACGATCCAGGCAGTGTGATCCGTCTGATGAAGACGCTTCGATCTGTGCGGCCAGATGTGGTCTGGTTCAACTTGCTCTTCAGCACCTTTGGCCGTAATCCCTTCGTTGCATTCAGCGGCCTTCTGACTCCCTTGCTTGCTCGCTTGAGCGGACGGTACACCCACGTAACCCTCCATCATTTGATGGATACGGTGGAGTTGAAAGATGCGGGGATTCGCCGCGAGAGGCTGTATCGCACAGCCGGGACCGTGGCGACAAAGATGTTGCTCTTGTCGAATTCGGTGTCGGTCTTGATGCCCGGATACCGCCAGATTCTTAACGACAAGTACGGCAGGGATAATGTGCATCTGCGGGCTCACGGCATTCTTACGCGCCGTCCGGAACTGCCCGATTTCTCAATGCGCGGGAATCCACATCGAGTTCTCGCTTTCGGAAAATGGGGAACGTACAAGCGCCTCGAGTTAATGATCGAAGCGTTCCGCCTCCTCGCCGAGAAGTCGCTCGGGACGAAACTCGTCGTTGCCGGCGGAGATCATCCGCAGGCGCAAGGCTACACACAGTCGATCAAAGAGCAATGCGCCGGCGACCCCAGAATCGAATTCCTCGGCTACGTCCCGGAAGAAAATCTGCGGGACCTGTTTCAGAGTTGCAGCGTCGCGGTTATGCCTTATTCCTCTTCGACAGGATGTAGCGGCGTTGCTCACCTTGCTTGCGCTTACGGAGTGCCGATTGTCTGTTCGGATCTTCCAGATTTCCGGCAGATGGCCCAGGACGAAGAATTGGCCATCGAGTTTCATCCTCCAGGAAATGCCGAAGGCCTTGCCGACTGTCTATTCGGCCTGTTGGGGGACGAAGACAAGCAGCGGAACATGGCCACGCACAACTTTTCCTCGGCGCTAAGAATGACGATGCCGAATGTCGTTCAGAAATATTTACGGCACTTCGAGCTTCAACAACGAGTGCAGACGTTGCGCCACGTCTCACGAGTTCGCAGGTTGCCGCGATGGGTTCCTTCGAAATCGCTAATCCTGCGCCTCATGACCAGAAATTCTCTGGCGTGGACGCGACGCTCGTCTGTGCTCAACGATTTTTCCAACCGCATCGCGGACCTGAATTTACTTAACCGTAATCGTGATGGGCGTGGAAACCCGGGTATCGGCAGCGTCGCCATTCACGCTGAGGACGTAGTTGTTGGGCCGCGCAGTGGGAGCATTGACAGTATTGATCAAACTGCCGCCGCACGACGTGCTCCCAACGATCAGGAGCGCCGCGATGGAGACCATCAAGATAGACGCGATCCGCTTGCCATTCCCTCTGCCAACCAGCGTCAGGCCAAAAAAGCCGATGCCCAGGAGGCTCGTGGCGAGAAAGACGTGACGTTGTTTGTTGCCGGTGGAAGTGATGGAGTTCGCGACCACGGTCAGCTCGGAACTCGCGCCCCCAGAACCGGGAGTGACGGATGATGGCGCGAAGGAACAGCTCCAGTTAGAAGGCAATCCTCCGCACGACAAATCAACGGCCGAATCGAATGAGCTGGCGCCGGGCGATATCAGAACCGTCACCTTGCCCGTCCCACCCGATGCGATATCAAGGGACGACGGAGTCATTGCCATCGTTAGTCCGCCAGCGGCAGCGGATCCTCCTTTGCAGTTCAAGGTCACCTGGACCTTGGCCGACAGGTGATTTTTGAAGGACGATTTTCCTACAGCTTGCACGTACGTGCTGTAAGAACCGTTAGCGAAGCCGAAGCTGCACAGGTTGATCGAATTGCTTCCGGGATTGACGTTTCCCAAGGACATCAAATTCTGTCCGTCGGTGCTGATGTAGGGAACGTAATGGTCGATCGTGCTCTGATCGCCCTTCGCGGTCCACTTCAGAGACGAACTTGAGATCGATGCCGTCAGGCTGAAGCAATTGTCGATGCCCGACTCGATCTCGGTTCCTTCTTCGTAATCATTCCACGTCACCAGTTGAAGAGCCGGAAGCTGCTTACCCGAATCGTACCGGCCGTTGAGTTCCGAAAATGTTTGCAGCCAGGTTTGCCCGCACTGTTGGCCCATCACGCGATGAGAGCCCCAGGGCGCCAAGGTATCGTTGAAACCCTTATACGTGGCTCCAACCGTTTGCTCATCACCGAAAGAGAAGCCCATGGTGTAGAAGCTATCCAAATAGTTGAGGCCGTAATTGGCTTGCGTAGGCATCACCCAGGAATAGCTTCCGTCGCTCAGCACGTGTCCAAATCCATCGTTGTTCTGGAAGACGAACTCAGGTTGCATCGAGAGAGACGCTTTCGCCGCGTTCCAGTCGACCTTGTACGAAAGGTCGATATTGAAGTTGGTGACTACCGGACGCCCCTGCCATGTCATGTATGCCGGGGACGTAAAGTAGTTTTGCTCGATGTACTGAAGGTCGGCCACCAGCGCCTGCTGCGGCGAACATCCCTTGCAGGAGTACCACTGGATCGCACCTTGGTCGACCATGATCGCAAAAGTGAAGCCCGTATGCGTTTCAGCTTCCGCCATCACGAGTTTGGTGGCCTGATCGATGTTGTTGTTGGTTCCGTACCAGTCGACCACCACGCCGTTGATGCCGCGGCCGATCATATCGTTGATCTGCCGATGCACCTGGGCGGCGTCGTTTGAGCTGTATCCCACGTTCATGTGGTTGGTGCCGCCGAACCACAGCATCAGGTGGGCATACACCTTAGTATTTGCGCCTGCATAGAGCAAGGAATGCACGTCGGTCCTGCTGACGTTTCCGGAACCCGTGTTGCCGTTGGTTTGAGCCAGGAAACTGTTGGCCGCGCTGCTGTTATTTGTGGTGAGTGCTTTCAGAGTGGTTGTAGGGACGACGGATGTTCCCGCCACGCATACTCCTGTTGCAAACAGGAGCGCTAATACAGCGCACAGATTTTTTCGACACATCTACCCTCAGGAGCGGAGCTTGCCGAGGCTTTCTGAGTCGACTGGAGGGAGGCACGCAAGCCTGTAGATTCCTCACAGCCGGAACTCTGGGACTTTCTGGGACCGGAGGATCTTATTTCGGGAACGCCATTTTGTAAAAGGTAACGTTAGTTCGCGAACCTCTGTGCCAACCACTCTCGTGGCATCCCCTCAAGCAAAGTGAGGACTTCAGTGCAGGAGTTTTCACCTAAACCACCCCTGTCCATGGGGCCCTTTGCGTAAGAAGAGAGCGACGTAGGGTGTCGCGGGAGCCAACATACGGGCCCGAGAAATCATCAAATCTGGGCCGTTAATTCTGTTCGCCCCCAAGGATAGGTGGTTCGATGGCCCTCAGCGCAAGAGTCCGGACATCTCTGTTTTCGGGAATCGTTTCGCTTTCATTCGTGTGGTCTGGTTGCCAGGGTGTTCAACAGGGCTCATCATCTGTCACGCCCCCACCGGCAGGAATTCAGTCAGTCAACCACATCATCTTTATGGCTCAGGAGAATCGCTCGTTCGATAACTATTTCTCCCAGTTGCCGGCGTATTGGGCCGCGAAGGGTTTCCCGGCGCAGTCTCTGGAGGTCATGTCTCCGACAGCGTCGAATCCCAACTTCGACGGTACTGAACAGATTCCTGCCTTTCACGTGGCGACGCAATGCATCGAGGACCTGAGTCCTTCCTGGCAGGAAAGCCACCTCGACTGGAACCTTTATGATCCTGGTTCGACCACGGCAACAATGGATGGCTTCGTGTGGAATGCCGCCAATTTCGCGAGGAACGAAAACGCGGGAGGCGCAAATCCGCAATACACCGATATCGACGGTCGCAGGGCGATCGGGTACTACAACGGCGACGATCTTCCTTACTACTACTCCATGGCGTCGAATTTTGCGACGTCAGACCAATGGTTTGCGCCGGTGTTGGACCGGACACAGGTCAACCGCATGTATTTGTTTGCCGCCACTTCTCAGGGCTATGCATATCCGCCGGGAACGACTGCCGCGGATGACGCTCCGCTCACGGCGCCCACAATCTTCGACTCGCTGACAAAGGCTGGAGTGAGCTGGAAAGTTTATTACAGCGACGATATTTGCCCCACCACTCCAGGCGATGCGCAACATCCTCGCGGAGCGATCGCTCACGATGCAACCTCAGGCTCAGGACCGTGCACGTATCTAACGCAGTTCGCAGAATTCGCCCCGCCAAATGCTCTGCCCTCCAACGTTGTTCCGGTCTCGCAGTACCTGAATGACGTGCAGGCCGGGACGCTGCCTTCCGTCGCATTCATTGAAGCAGGGTATGAGTCAGGGCGCGACGAACATCCGAGCTCCGGCACGGATGTTCAGACAGGAGCGGAATACGTGTCCACGCTGATCAATCCGTTGATGAGCAGTCCGTCCTGGAAAGACTCGGTCTTCATCCTTACTTACGACGAACCCGGTGGAATGTACGACCACGTGCCGCCGGTCGCAGCTGCGAACCCGGACGGAATCGCTCCGATCGATCTCCAACCCAACGATATTTGCACTGCCACTAATCTTCCGAACGCACCGAACTGCAACTTCAACTACACGGGCTATCGTTTGCCTCTGATCGTGGTTTCACCGTTTACCAGGAAAAACTACGTTTCCCATACGCCTGCGGACTTCACGGCGATCCTGAAATTCATTGAGACTAGGTTTGGCCTCGATCCACTGACTGCACGAGATGCGGCGCAGATGGACATGACTGAGTTCTTCGACTTCACGAATGCTCCCTGGGCAACGCCTCCAACCGACATTCCTGCGCAGCCGACCAGCGGCGTCTGTAACGCCGCAACGTTGCAGTGACCGGAAATAGCGCCGTCTAGAGCGATAAGACCTGACGCCGCTCATGGCATCAGGTCCTTACTTTATGCGGATCGTAAATTGGGAGTAGGAACAGACTGCCGCGCGCTCAGCGAAACAATCGAGCCGAAAGTATTACTTGCTCTCGTGATCGATCGTCACGTTGCGAGCCACATACTTAGAGCCCTCGAAATTCGTTAGCACGGTGACCATGGCTCCGGTCCGTAAGTTCTCATCGGGAACGACGGACGGATCGAGATAAATTTCATACATCTTGTTGTCGGTAGACGAATTCAGCACAACAAGTCCCGACCGCAAATCCACGTGCGTGACTTCGCCCACAAATGTAAACTTGCTTCCGGGAACGGCAAGGATCGAAACTTCACGAGCCATGTGGCGATCGTTCTGCGGGCTGAAAGAGACGGATATCAGGGAGCCGGGCACAACTTTGCTGCCGCTAACGGTTCGGCCGTTCTCCACAAATTTGGTAGAGGCGTCCCACTGAATGCGAATCGGCTCAGGTGAAATCTTGGTTCGCAAGATAAATTCGTTGTGATCGCTGCTGGCGCTCAAAACGGTTCCCTGGCTTTCAGCGACAGACGCAGTGCCCTTCACACGGATTGCACGCGCGAACACCGAACTGCCGTCCAGTACAGTCTCGAGATAGACGCGATCACCCTGCTTCAAATCGGCGATCGTCGCTTCATTCGACCCGAGATAAACCTTGGTGCGGGGATCGAAGAGCGCGGTGACCTTGCCTCCTCCGAAAATGGCCACATTCAGTCGGTCACGAATCCGATCAAGGTGCGCGATCGTTCCGCCAATCAGGGTCGCATTTCCTTTCGAAATTGGAGGCAGATCGGGAAGTAGGCTGACGGGATCGACGTTGATGCTCTCCGAGGGCGAATCCGCCACATCAGGCGCAGAAGTGATGTTATTCGCTCCAGAATTTTCCGATGTGGCCGACATCATCGGCGATGTGACTATCGAAGGCGACTGACAGAGCGCAAACGTGGTGAGAGAAATACCAACCGCACCTAGCCTTGCCAGACGAAACACAACGCGATTCTTGGCTTGAGATTGCATCGCCATTTTTGATGCGAATCCAACGTCTCGCGCAAACCCTTTATTTTTCTTCGCCTTTCTGCATCGTATCTTTCGGCAAACAATAGCGGTTGTCTCGCATCCAAGTTGAGCCGTTTCAGCGTTCCTTATTTAGCTATGGACATGAACTCGAAGACATTCGTTGCATCCCTACTACTAGCGGCCTTCCCGGCGATGGCGCCAATCCGCGCGCACGCCGGCGACTTGAAAATAACGATTCCGCGGCGAGGCATTCTCTCCCCGGTTCAGCGCTTGAATCGCGAGGGGGTGGAGGCCGTTAGGAAGCACAATTTCAAGAAAGCCGAAGAATTGTTTTACAAGGCGTACCTGTTTGATTCCGACAACGCCTTCACTCTGAACAACCTGGGATACGTCTCCGAATTGCAGGGAGAACTGGAACAGGCTCAAAAGTTCTACGCACTGGCTGCATCTCAACCGAGCGACGCAGTGGTCGACATGGCAAGTTCGCGTCAGCTGGAAGGCCGGCCCATGAAAGAAGCGTTGTCCGTTGCCGCCGAGCCCCTTGAGGCGAACCACGTCAATGTTGAAGTCGTGCGATTGCTCGGACAAGGCAGAGCGGCCGAGGCAGACATTCTCCTTCAGCGCGCCCTGAAGGAAGATCCCAACGATATTTTTGCCCTGAACAACATGGGTGCCGCAAAGGAAATGGAAGGTGAAACCGACGAGGCGCTGGCCTATTTCGATAGAGCCGCAAAGAGCAGCCCGACTGCGACAGCGGTGGTCACGACCAACCCTTCCTGGCGAGGACGTCCGGTGAGCCAGATGGCTGCGGAGAATGCGAAGAAGTTGCGCGACCACATTTCACATCAGAACGATGCCGCTGAGCAGGTGGCGCAATTGAACCTTCGCGGCGTGTCGGCAGTGAATCGCAATGATCTGCGCTC
Source organism: uncultured Acidobacteriota bacterium (assembly GCA_963820895.1). Taxonomy (GTDB): domain Bacteria; phylum Acidobacteriota; class Terriglobia; order Terriglobales; family Acidobacteriaceae; genus Sulfotelmatobacter. The sequence continues at coordinate 626,834 of CAWGBW010000002.1, read as the reverse complement.
AGCGGAAGACGCCTTTCGAAAGGCCTATGCGCTCGATCCGAACAACGCATTTGCCCAGAACAACATTGGATACGTCGCCGAGATGGAAGGAGACCGTGAGACCGCGGAATTCTTCTACGCGCGCGCGCGTCAAAGCATGGGAGCATCGGTCGTCGCGGGCGTAGCCACTCGAAGCACGGCGGAGGGAAAGAAACTGGATGCGATCGCATCAGACAACACAGGCCGCGTCGACACCAAAGTGGCGAAAGAGCGTGATATCTTGCAGCGACGGAACGAGCCCGCCGTCCTACGGCATCGCGACAATACTGTGGTCAACGAGTCTATTCAGCTGGCCGATCCCGATAGTGCTCCGCCATCCCAATAAGCGGACCTTATGAATCGATTTCGGCGAGGCGCCCGATATCTGATTCGGGATCGTAGAACAGGTGTCGCACAAGGTTCGTGAGATAACGCGACAGCGTGTTCACGTTCGTGCGATACCAGCAGCAATGCGTCATCGAGCGCGAGAGTCCGCAGATGAACTGAAAACTGTCCAACGCTGCCGGCGGTTGGGCCAGCATCGCAGCGGCCATCCGATGATTTCCATCGAGTATCGTCAGCGGACTTCTGGAATCAACCCCGATTAACAGGACAGTGGGACTAGCGGTGCCGTCGCGGACCGGTCCGCTGAGTCTGCGAAGCTTTTGGAAAAATTCGTCGTCTGGAGATTCGCGCCACTTGAGCTGCAAGGAATCGACCATGTCGGTGAAGTAGAAACTTCCATCCGCTACGCGGCGCCACTGGGCACGAGGAAAGAAACGTATCCTTTCCAGATCCAGCGGGCTAAGCTCAACTTTGTACCACTGCGTATCGCGCGGAAGCTCGCGCCACATTGCGCCGCGACGCAGAAATAGAAGGGCCCGGCGCAAGGCGTTCTCCCGCTCATTTTCGAGACTCGGATTTTCGACGACATGTTCGAATTCCTGGCGGTACTCCTCGAACTCCGGATGGTGAAACTCGCTCCGCAGAAATTCCGCAATGACCTCAGGCTCGCTCATCGATCGCACCATGCGCAGGCTGCCATAGGACAGCTCTTCCTCCGGCGCAATTTCTCGGCGCAACAAAGGCAAGGCTACCGCCACAAACAAGATGACCATCAATGCCAGTTGCACGAAGATCACGTCGCGGAGATTGCCGTGGAACAAACAGATGCCACCGACGAGGGCGCCGCTGAAGGCCAACTGCACCCAACTGGTATTCGCAATCTTGCGTGACATCTCGTACGTGATCATCACCGAGCTCAAGGAGTAAATTCCCGTAGTGATGGCGTACAAGATTAATAGAGCGGCCAGCCCGCCGATATGTCCGAGCTCAAAATGAGAGCCGAACAGCGTTCTCCACAAGAAACTGGGTACCGCCCACAGGCCCACGATGAGTACCGCCAAAATCAGAAAGACGAGAGACAGCGACATGAATAGGACAGGCCGTGCTTCGCGATCGCTCGATCGTGTTGCGGCCGACACCGGAAACATGGTGTTCACCACCGACCATGCGCACATATTGACGAGACGCCCCACCAGCGATACCGCAGCGTAGATACCTGCCAGATCGGGCGTAAAAAAATGCTTCACCAGAATAATGTCGAAGTTGTTGATCACGACTTGCCCGGCGAAGAACACGATCGCCTGCAAACCTTCGCCGGATGAGATCGATATCGCAGAAGTGTGGAATGACCGGAATCCAGGGCTTGGTTTCGCCAACAAATAGGAAGCGACTACGGCCAGGACACTCGCCAGAACGGCACCTTTGACGCCCAGGCCCATCTCGATCAGCAGGTAAGCGCCCCCAAGCCGCACCAGTCCTTCGAGCATGAAGTTGATCGCCAGAGCAGTGAAGGCATGGATTCCTTGGATGTACCCCCGCCGCACGCCGAGCGGGATGTAGAACGCTGCCCCGATCGCAAGCAACGAGATCAGGCCGGGATCCGGCAAGTTGAGATATTTCGCCAGCGCGCCGTTGAACAAGAACAAAAGCAGGCCGAGACCCGTGCCGGCGATCCACGATCGCAGGTGCAGGTTCGCAAATACGGCGTGCTTCTCCTCGACGGTTGCGCAGCTGGCTACGTATTTTGCGCAGACCACCTGAAAGGAAAGGGTGATTGCCGACGCCAGCATCAGCAGGGTGTAAACAGCCGTCGCGTGCGCGAAACCCGTAGGTCCCAACAGTCGTGCCGTCGCTACGTTGTAGATGAGATTGGTGACACCAACCAGGCCGGATCCCGCGAGCAGCGTCAGGCTGCCGCCGAGAAGTTTCTGGCGCAGAGCTTTCGCTTGCGATCTCGACGCGCCCGGAGGATGGCTGTGCGACGAATCTTTGATTCGGATTTTCCCCGTGAGTGTCATGACCCGTGCCGCGGGCTACCTCAAAACAGCGTGAAATGAACAATCGGCAGCACGGTGTTCTTGCCGGCGCCGGATCCGGGGAAGTCGTAGAACGCTTGTTGCCGAACTCCGAACGAAAAACGCATCGGGTACGCCACGGGTACTTCTCCTCCGCCATCAGAAATGTTGCCGTGAATCGCGCGCGTGTAGGACACGAGAAATTCGCTCTGCACGTTGTCGTACGCGTGGTATCCCATCCCCCGCGACATCACGAACGAACCTTGAACGCTCCATCGCGGCGTTGCTCGGAAGTCGAAACGCCCGCCGGGAAGCAGCGCCTGGGCTATGGCAAATTGTGTGTTTTGCACGCGCCACGAGCGTAAATCTTCGGCGAGGATGGCAGCCGTCAGCCTTCGTCCAAACTTGTGTTGAAGTCCGACATACGACGTCGTGTTGAAGTACTCCTGAACCGTTGGACGAAATAGCAAGTCTCGAACGGAGTATCCCGTTATCAGCGATGTGCTTCCCCATGGACGGCCGACGGTAAATTCAATGTTAGCGAACAGGTCTCGAGAGTGAAGGTTCTGATCGATGAACGGGCCGCTTTCATGCTGAGCGCTTCCGGTAATCGAGACCCAATTGAAGAAAGAGTTCGTGTTCAGGTACAGAAACTGACGGAATAGATTCTGGTTCATGAACACCGGCGAATTCGTGTCGCGCCGCACGGTAAATTGCAGACCGCCATTGAACGTGATCGAATTTTGGCCGAAGCGAAGAACCGGGCTGATTCCGCCATTCAGAATTGTGTCGTACGTGTGACGCTGCTGCACAATGCCGACGCTTGGGTAAAGCAGGCGCCCCGAGGTCATCGCCTCCCCGACATAGCCGGTGATTGCGGGGAGGCTTCCAACATGCACGCGATAGTGGGATTCGGCCAGGCTCTGAAAAGAGTGCCGAGGCGTGGGAAGAAGTGCTGGATTCGTGACGTTTAGTATTTTCGCGTCCAGCGTGTATACGTTGATGTCTTCAAGGACTGGCCCGAAGCTCGCCTCCGGGACCACGCTCAAGTTATTCGTGATCGGTCTGCCTTCCTGGTCCGCGGCAGCATATTGCGCAGTCTCCGCAATGCCTTGATCTTCTTGTCCCGCGACCGTGCTGGCCTGCGCAAAACTCGCCAGCGAGTGCAGCGGGTCTTGCCTCTGCCGGTACAGGTTCGCGGACGCCATCATGTAGTCATAGTCGTCGCGGTTGTCGTCGGCTGGACCGAGATGTGCGAGGGTAGCGCCCGCTTTGGCTGTGTTGCCTTCGGCAAGATATGTGTTGGTAAGTCCCAGTGCAACGGTTCGGCGATTCGCACCCGCGAGTTGAGCCTTATTGAAGTAGGTTTCGGCGAGATCGAAATTATGCATCGCGAGAAACAGATTTCCCGCCTCCGCAAAATCCTCGCCGGTCACAGGAGAAGAGGGCGACAGCCGGGCTTCCGCGAATCCTAAAGCGATCTGACGTTCGGCTTCTTCGTGGTGTCCCTGATGCAGGAAAATCTGGGCTATCGACAGGCGAACGCCGATGCGATCTCCTCCCGGGACATCCAGGGCGCGAGCGAATCGCTGCATCGCGGCGTTCGTGTCGCCCAAGGTCAGAAATGCATCGCCGGTGGCGGTGAAGGTCTCGACCTTGTTTCCACCAAGCCGTTCCGCTGATTCGATGTCGCGAAGTGCCTCGTCCCGCTTTCCCTGCTTGGCGTAAATTTGCGCACGCAATGCGTAGATCGAGGAATCAGATGGGGACAGCTTGGTCGCTGTATTCAGTGCCTCGGTGGCTTCGTCGTAGTGCCGCATGCGGTACAGCGAATCGGCATACGCCAGTTCGGTCGGCAGATCGTTCGAATCTTCGGACAGTGCGATCCGATATTCACCCGCAGCGTGTGGGAAATCCTGCTCCTGGCGGAACGCTTCGGCGCGAGCCAGGTGCAGAGGCCGTGAATTGCCAAGGATCTTTTGCGCGGCGTCCAGGTGGGTGAGCGCGGGCTTTGGACGGCGCAATTGGAGATCGGCATAGGCGAGCCCGAGGTGTGCCTGCCCGTAGTCTGGTTGCAACTTGAGGGCAGTCTGAAAATCCTGGGCAGCCTTTTCCGCCTGTCGCAAGTCGTTCAACACGAAACCGCGGTTCACGTAGCCGGTAGCCATCTTCGGATCGCGTTCCAGTGCCAGCGTGAAATTATCGAGAGCCGCCTTCCGGTCGCCATTGTGCGCGTACACATTTCCTGCGATCAGCGGAAGATCTTTATCGTTGGGGATTACCGGCTCGTATTTGTTTACGAGCGCAAGCGCCTCATCCAGCCGCCCCAGATAGTACAAATCATAGGCAAGATAAACGACGCCTTCGCGATCATGCGGAAGCTTTTCCAGAACGCTGTATCCGAGCTTCGCAGATTCCTCATATTGACCTTTGAAGGTGAGAAACCGCTCCTTCTCACGCTGTACCTGCGGGCTGGCGTTCATCTTCGGTGTGGCGCGTTGAAGCCAGCGCTGCGCCAGATTCAGGTCGTGCGATTCCATGGCGGCATTCGCGCCGCCGGCCACAATCAATGGATTCGACGTCAATCGCTGGTAGGCATTTTCGTAGTCAGTCCCGGCCTGCTTGAATTTGCCTTCCGCGGTGTGCAGATCGCCTAGCGCGAGGTAAGGCGCGAAATCCTTGGGATGCGCCACCATCGCTCGCGAGAAGTATGATTCGGCAAGCTTGCTGTCCCCAGCATCACGAGCCAGATAGCCGAGGGCCGACAGCGCTTGCCGGTTGCTATGATCGACCTCCAGGACCTTCGTGAATGTCTCGCGCGCGGCATCCTTCTGTCCCATCTTCCATTGAAGGTTGCCGAAGTTTGTCAGCGAGTTGACATTGTTCGGCGACAAGGCCAGCGCCTCTTTCAAATCACGATTGGCAGATTCAAGATCGCCTGACGCTGACTCGATCGCGGCCCGCAGTCTCAGCATCTCAGCGCGCGCCCCATCGGGCACGTTCGCGTGCTGAATCGCCAGAAACGCCGCTCCGATCTGATCTTTCGCGCTCGTTTCATCGCCTTCGCGCGTGTAGAGCTCGTAGAGATTCAATCGAAGCTCGATGGGATAAAGCGGCCCCTCCGCTATGTTTGGCGGGAGATTGTCCAGAGCTGTCTTGTATTCCTGCTCCGCATCCGATGTGCGATTTTCGGAATCTGCGATGCCGGCGAGCAGGGCATGGAGACGGTAGTGGTTCGCATCGATCTGCTTGGCGGCATCCAGAAACTGCTGAGCTTCTTCGGGCCGTCCGGCATTGACCCAAGCTTGTGCCGCGCTCAAATTGAAACCGATATTGCCCTTTGCCGTTTTTGCGAGCCGGGAATAGAGAGCGGCTGATTCCTGTTGCTTGCCCGCCAGCCCATAGGTATATGCGAGTTCCGCCTGAGTGTCGGAGGTCTTCGTAGGAATCGACTGCAGAGTCGATATCGCCTCGTCGTACTTGCCCTCATCCCGGAATTGCCCGGCGACTGCGCGAAGCACTTCCGGGTCATGCGGCGCTTTGCTCTTGGCACGATTCAAATAGCGCGACGATTCTTCGGGCTGCCCCATCCGGTCGTAAGCGTGCGCAATCAGTAAGTCAGAGTGCGGTGAAGGTTGAAGGGCCGACGCCCTCTCGAGAAAAGTTAACGAGGCCTTGGGGTCGCTGCTGAGTAAGAGTTCTCCGGCGAGCTGCAGGCTGCTGGCATCTTTAGGATTGGCGTCGATTACTTTTCGTAACAGTTGCTCCGCTTCCTGGTTGCGGCCCATCCTGGCGTACGTTTGCGCCAGCCCCGCCAGTCCACGAATCGAATTCGGCTGCTGTTTTAGTCCGCGGTTGTAAGAATCAACGGATAACGAATATTTTTCGTTGAGGCGCGCAGCGTATCCCAACAGAAACCAAAGTTCAGGATTTTGCGGCGCGGAATTCGCTGCCTGTTGAGCGTATGAGACCGCAGCAGCGTAGTCGTTTCGCTTGAGCGCGTCTTGCGCTGCCCGTGCCTGGCGCGCAACATCGATACCTGCTCCCCAACTGAGGTCCGATTTCTGCTGCTGCTGGGAGTTATCGCTCGTTTGCGGCTTGGATTTCTGGCCCGGATCCGGCGTTGCTCCCCCCAAGTCATAGGTCTGCGCCGCTCCGATTGCGGGGAGCGCAAGGGCCATGGCAAGGCAAAAGCTAGCGAGCGGATTCTGGCTTTTCACGTCGTCACTACGCCTCGAAAATTAAAGTCAATCGAATGAACGGGTCACCGCAGCCGAGGACCTTAGCGGTGTCATTCAGATGCTGCGGAGGCTCTCAAGTTTGCTTAAAACGCACGGGATAACGCATACGGGGTGAGGCGGATGCGAGAGATTGTGGATAAACCCCGGAGCCCTCTTTTGAATCTCATGAAGCTGCTAAGCACCAGAGCGCACCGCATGACCCGACCCGAAAGCTTTTCTCGTCCAATTCCGCTGATGGCAATCGTGTTAGTGGCTTTGGCCGTTCACGGTCCATTGCTGCTCATGCAACTTCCGGCTGGATCGTTCGACACGAATTTCCACATTTTTCTGGCTTCGCACTATGCGCACCACTGGTTTAATCCGTGGAATGAGAAGTGGTTTGCTGGCTTTTCACAGACGACCTATCCCCCGCTGACGCACCAGTGGATCGCTCTAGTCTCCATGGTTGCCGGCCTGAAAATGGGGTACATGATCGTGCAACTCATTGCGATCATGTTGTTGCCGGTTGGCGTATATCGGTTTGCGAGGATCTGGGCTGAGGACCGCGCTGCATCGTACGCTGCACTGGGCAGCGTGTTTCTTGGCGCTCTAGCCTTCTTAACCTATCAGGCGGGACAGCTTGCGACGATTACCTCAGCGGCTCTGTACTTGAATGCGTTGCCCTATTTCTTTGACTGGTCGACGGAAGGTTCGGTTCGCTCGTTCTTGAAAGGGGTGGTCGTAAGCCTGGCTGCCGCAGCGGCTCACCACGTTACGCTGATCTTCGGAACCGTGTTGTTTGCTGGACCCGTGCTATGGATCGCGCTGCAAGATGCTCGCGACGGTCGAACGAGAGGATCGCTTGGCAAAGTGCTGACGCGCGCCGCGGCCTTCGCGGCAGTAGTGGCAGTCGGGGTTGCAGTCGTCCTGCTCCCCTACTGGCTCACCCTGCTCCAGCATCCGATTCACCAGATTCCAATCCCGCACGACAGCCGATCGAACTTCCTGCTGAATTCGATCACCGGCATCAACTATTTCGTAATTCCTTACGGCGCATTGATCCTCGCGCTCCCGTTCATCTTGTTTCGCGGTGCTTCGGACAGGCGCTTGCGTCCGCTGCTGATTGGTTTCTGGCTGACATTCATATTCGGCTTGGGCGGCACGACTCCGCTGCCTCGGTGGCTTCTCGGGCGCGCTTTCGACATTCTGACATTCGAGCGCTTTACCTTCTGGGCCACTCTCATGGTCATGCCGATCGTGGGCGTTCTCGCGCTTGAGTTGCTCGATCGTTTCCAGGCGAAAGCCGCAGTCGGACTTGCCATCGCGGCGGTTGCTACTATCGGCGTGGCATTGGCGTGGCTCACGGCGAACCCTTATCGGCCCAGCGCCGCGGTGAACGTCGAGCCCGTCATCACATTTCTGAATCGCGACGGTCACGACACGTTTCGATATCTGACGCTGGGTTTCGGCAGCGAGCTTGCCAAGGTGTCTACCTACACCGACGCCAGCAGTGTGGACGGCGACTACAACTCGGCGCGCCTGTTGCCCGAGATGACTCACTACGGGTCTGCTCAACTTACCAATGCCAAGTTTTACGGTTCCGCCGGCATGGCCTCGTTGCGAGCGATGCTCGAACACGCCAACCGCTATGGACTGAGATTCATCTTCGTTCACGACCGATATTACGAACCTCTTTTGACGTTCGCCGGGTGGCGGAAAACTGAGAGCTTTAACAATGGCGAAATCAGCGCATGGTCGAAGGACGATATGCCCCCGGCTCACCGCATCGGGTCGGACGCGATTCCGCCCGCATGGATGGGGCTGATGTGGGGCACCCTTCCTATCGGCGCGAGTATTCTCGCTATCTTCCTCGTGTTGCTTCTGCCGTCCCGACAGCGTTCGCGCAGGGTCGCGGAATCTCCTCTCTCCATGAAAGAGGAGCTGGGAGAGACGCACTATGTCGCCTGAGGAACTGAAATGAAGCGAACTCTTCCCATCGTAGTCATAGTTCTCGTCGTGACCGCGTTGTTGGTCGTACTTGGGCTGCACGGCAAAGGGCGCTACACCGGCACCATAGGTGTGGCAGCAGGCTCCGCCCTGCCCGGATTCAGCGAGAATGCGAATACGCCGGAGCAGGGTCTCGCCAATTTTCTGTCGGATGTCCAAAGAAGAAATTGGGGCCGCGCTTTCTCCAGCACTGAACGGACCAACAGCAGCCTGACCGAAGAGGAATTCACGCGTGAGTGGGTCGGCGCAAACGGCGGCCTGCGCGCTTTTTCGGGCCTCGAGAAATACGAAGCTCGTCCTCTGCATGCTACCGACTCAGACGCGCAAATGCGCGTGCGCCTCCAGTGGTCCACACCCGTTGGACCGGTCGACGACGTCCGCGATTTTCACCTCGTCCATCGCGGCGAAAGCTGGAAAGTAGTTTGGGATCAGGCTCCGGCGACGAATGTGCCGGCTCAATTGATTCCGGTTAATTATTTGCGATGGGACTTGGTGTCCGGAAATGCCGGAGGCAGCGATTGGGGCGCCCGCAATGTCGACGGACCTCACGTCCGGATCGTTTCGATGAACGCCGTCGATTCTGCCGAAGGCGCCGTTGTGATGGGCGAAGTGGTCAATGAAGATACGATCCCGGCATTTGTGAACGTGAACGCCACATTGGTCGATGCCTCGGGTAACGCCATCGATGACGAGAACAGTTTCGATAAGATCGTTCATGTTCTATTGCCCAAGCAGGTGTCGCCCTATCGCATCGATTTTCCTCAGGTCAATCTTGGCAAGGTCAAGAATGTCCGGATGGATGTGAAGGCCACGCTGGTTCCGGCCTCATCCGACCCCGTCATCGGAGTCATGAATCAGAAGATCGATGCGGACGCGCAGGGGCATGCAGTTCTGCGGGGAGAATTGCTGAACGAGAGCGGACAGACGGTCAACATTCCGCACGTGATCGCAAGTTTCTATGACAACAGCGGAAAGGTGGTTTGGGTCTCGGATGGCTACGTTGAGCAGGCCTTACTTCCGCAGGCCACGGAACCATTTGCAGTTGAGCTTCCTAAATCTCTCGCCGGGAAGGTGCAGAACTTTCATGTTGTGGTCAATCACTACACTTTGCAGCAGTCGTAAAGCTGCGGCGTGCCTGGGAATCCTGCTCATCGTGTCATTTCTGATGGGCCCGGCCTCTGCTCAGGATGCGGCTCTGCGAGTGCCCACTCAGGCGATTGCGGGCCAGGCAACGTCATTGGGGTCGACTGGAACCGGTGCGGCGACATTTTATCTGTCCGGACCCGCATCCTCTTTGAAACGCCAACTGCAGCTTGGAAGTGACATTCCTCTACCAGGAAGCGCAGTGCAAACTTCAGGACGTTATGTCGCCGTCGTTTGTGCGACGGCCTGCAGCAGCGCAACGTTCTTTGTAGCTCCTGCAAAGGCCGAGAGCCTTACGTTCCTCGCACACCCATCACGAGTTCCCGTCGGACAGAGTGATGCCATCAGTGGCGTGGCCATAGCTTTCGATACCTTTCAGAATCTGGCGATGACCCCGACTTCGGTAAACGTCCAGCTTGCTGCGAAAGGCGCCGCGCCTGAAAATCACACGCTCCAAACGAAGAACGCAATTGCATGGTTCCGGACGAATTCTGCAAAGAATGCCGGATCGCTCCAACTCACAGCTTCGTTGAGTGACGTTTCAGTTCGGAGAGTGGTGCAGTTGGTTGCTTCCGAGCCTTGTAATCTGCGGATCAAAGGCCAGCGTACGGCCAAAGGCGTTTCAATAGAGACCGATCCAATTCGCGACTGCGCAGGAAACCCTGTCCCCGATGGAACAGTCGTCACCTTCACGGCGCGCAATGGATCGCAGATCAGCACCGTCGATGCCCCGATCAAGCAGGACGTCGCTCGAGCACAATTCGCAACGACGGGCCCGGTCGTTGTCTCCGCGGCTTCCGGAGTCGTGTTGGGAAATGAACTACGCATGGGAGACGCTCGATGAACACACCCACAGCTCCGGATTTCGGTTCTACAAGTCACGCAGCAACGTGGCTGTTTGCCGTCACTCTGTTCCTGTCTCTCCATTGCGTCGCCGCCGATGCTCCGCAAGTCACCTCTGAACGCAACGAAGGCTGCTCCACGAGCGGTTGAAAGCCTGACCGAGCGGAGTGTCGTTCGCGACTACAAATTTGCATGGGCCAGTCTCTCGCAAGCGCTCGAGTCGAACTCGACTGCAATGCTGAACGGGCTCTTCGAAGGAAACGCGAGTGATTGGCTGCATAGTGCTGTCACCGATCAACGACGCCAAGGCCTCAGTTCGCGATATTCGAATCAAACTCACAAGCTGGAAGCCGTCTTCTACTCCCCGGAAGGCGATCTGATGGAGCTCCATGACACCGCTGAATACGACATCCAGATATTTGACGGTGACAAGGCGATTCACAACGAGCATGCCGTGGTGCACTACGTCGTGCTGATGACGCCAGCCGCCGACCGATGGGTGATCCGTCAATTGCAAGGCGTGCCGCAGTTTTAAAGGGTTTCTCAGCCGCCAACCGCGCAAAACCGCCTCGCATCTAACTTTCATCAAACGGTGACGTAATGGAGCCTGGTTTTGTCGAAAAGGCTGTTAGCCCTGGCGATTGCATGTTTCATGGTGGGTAGTGGCTGTACTACGCCAGGAATGCACAAGGTGCCTCAGCAAAATCTGCAAGCCCCTGGAACGGGTCCGAAGCTGCTGGCGGTTTACATGCCCTGGTTTGGTGATCATGTTCACCTGGACGTTGGATACTCCAGCTATGATCCTGGAGTTCTGCGCCGGCAGATCGTGCAGGCCCGCCATATGGGCGTGTCCGCCTTCGTCGTGGACTGGTACGGAAAGACGAATCCATTTTCCAATCGCAATTTCGCGATTCTCGAGGAAGCGGCCGATGAGAGCCACTTTCAAGTCGCTCTTCTTTACAACGAGCCCGAGGACGAGGACTCGCAAGCCACCGACGATGCGATTGCCTCGCTGGATGAAGCCTACCGGGTGTACATCGGTCCGGAAGCGCCCCACCGCGGGGCATATCTAACCTACAACGGCCGGCCCATGATTTTCATTTTCCCGAAGCAAGGGCACGTCGATTGGAATCGTGTGGTGGAACACTGCAACCGTTGGGATTCCCCACCACTGCTCTTCTATAAGGATGAGCCTCCAGCGCAATACGTGAACAGCTTTGCCGGAATTTATCCGTGGGTGCAGCCCGGACAAAAGGGATGGAGTCCAGATGGCAGCAATTGGGGAGAACAATACCTGGACGACTTCTATCGAAAGATGCGGACCAAGCACGCCGACAAGATCACCATAGGAGGCGCGTGGCCCGGGTTTGACGACTCTTCCGCAAAGTGGGGACTGAATCGCCATATGCAGACCCGGTGCGGGCAAACGTTTGAAGACACCCTTCACCTCTACACCCGGTATTTCGACTCAGCGCACCCGCTGCCTTTTCTGCTGATCGAAACCTGGAACGACTATGAAGAAGGGACGGCGATCGAACGATTGACCTACGCCAAGTGCGGTCAGAATGGAAGCCCTGTCGCCGGAGCGCCCTGACAGTATGAGTGTGCAATATCTAGCCAACGAAAGCAGTGCGCCGGTGCCGCCGGTTCGCGACTCGTCGCAGCCTCTTCGACTGTTGTCCGAACTCTTGTTCCCAACATCCTTGGATGTGCCTCGACAGCCCGGGGCCGGCAAGGCGCATACCCAGTTTCCTCAGCACACAATGGAACTCGCGTCGGCCTTCGGCGAAGCCGGTCTGGCCGACCTTCAGAATCTTGCAGCATCGAACCATACGCTTGTCCGATGCTTCGCCCCGCTGCGCCAGATCTTCGACGAATGTGGAATGAATGACGAGTCGCGGTGGGTGTCCGCCGCCCTCGACGAAGAGGAAAACCGCATTCGCCATGCTCTGGGCTTTCTGAGCCAAATCTCGGCTGAACTCGAAGATTGCGGCTGTCCGGTGGTGGTGATTAAGTCGCTGGATCATTGGCCAGATCTCGGCAGCGACCTAGACTTGTACACGAACTCATCCCCGACTCAACTGATGCAAGCGCTGAAAGAGCGGTTCAATGCTACCGTCGCCGATAGAAGCTGGGGAGATAGGCTCGCGAACAAATGGAATTTCATTGTTCCCGGTTTGCCGGAGCTAGTTGAAGTCCACGTCGGGCGACTTGGCCAGACCGGCGAACAGACGGAAGTTACTCGGTCGCTGTGGACCCGCTCGCAGCGCATCAATCTGTTGGATCATGAATTCCGCGTTCCCGCCCCTGAGGATCGAATCGTAATCAGCACCCTTCAACGGATGTACCGGCACTTCTATATTCGTCTCTGTGACGTTGCTGATAACGCACGGCTCATGGACCTCCATCTGGTCGACTTTGATTACCTCGAGTCTCTGGCATCCGCAGCGGGTTTGTGGGATGGTGTCGCCACCTACCTGAAGATAGTCTCCCAATACGTCTCCGGATATCGCGGAGTCGGCGCAGACCTGCCGGACCGCGTGGCCAAGACTGCGAAGTTCGGAGTCGACAAGGTTCGTTACGGGAAGAGCTTTCTTCGAGTTCCGATCGTCCCCCATTCCATCGCGCTCTATGCGAAGGAGCTGCGCAAGTTGCTGCAAAACGGGGAGATCCAGAATGGACTGCGCCTGAGCCTGCTTCCTGGATTGGCAACTGCCGCAGCCTTGGAGCATAAGTTCACGGGAAACGATAAGGGTATCTGGTGATCTGCCGTGCCCGGACGCCCGTATACATTCCGCCTCTACTGGTTTCACTGGATTGTCGAGATTTGCCGGGCTCCCTACCCTCACTTACAGTCAGGTGCGCGGACGGGAAAGTGTTGGCAAAACAGAGAGTTGCACTGGACCGAGGCCAACTCTCCGTGCCCGAACAAAGTCGTTGAGGGTGCGTGTAAGCCATTTGTTTCTGCCAAATGGAAGGTGGAGCAGCTACATCTGTTGAGCTGAGGCTTTCACGTGACTCGAATACTTCTCGTCGACGACAATCCGGCGGTGCGTCGCTATCTACGGGCGATTCTCGAACAGCAAGAGTCGTGGACGGTATGCGGTGAAGCGCGGACCGGCGCAGAAGCGCTGCATCTGGTCCTTGAATCGCCCCCAGATCTGGTCGTCCTGGACTACCAATTGCCCGACCTGAATGGGGTCGATGTGGCCCGGCAAATCTCGGAGATGTTCCCCAAAATCCCAATCCTGATGGTCACGTTGCACCTTTCGAGGCAGCTGGCCGACGCCGCCCGCGAGGCCGGAGTACGCGGAGCTTGCGCCAAGCAGGACATAGGATCTGTCGTCCAGGCAGTCGATGTGCTCCTGCACGATCAGACTTATTTCCCGGTGATTTCGGCCAGCCAGACAGCGTAAAATCGCGTTGGTGGCCGAATGTTGGCTAAATACAGGATTCCCTGTATTGGACCTAAAAGTCGCCAAATATAGCCTCAAAACGTGGATTTGAGCGGTTCCCAGTCCCCGCGCTCATCGAAATCTGTGGATTCTCGCGGAAAATTGGTCAGGCTGTCACATCTGTTCGTAAGTGATATGTGTGGCGAATCGTCTGGTCGGTCTCCCTTCAAAGGAACTGAAACGGAATGACAATTCGCATACTGTTGGTCGATGACCACCCGATTGTCAGACAAGGCCTGAAGACTCTTTTAGAAGGCCATTCTGGCTGGCAGGTCATTGGAGAAGCCTCCGATGGTGCGGAGGCGGTTGAGAAAGCGAAGGATCTTAATCCCGATGTCATGGTGCTCGACGTAACCATGCCCAGGATGAACGGTTTGGAAGCCTGTCGCCTCTTGCGGCGGCAATCGCCGGCTCTGGAAATTTTGTTTGTCACGCAGCATGACTCGCCGCAGATGATGCGGGAAGCACTTGAGGCCGGTGCGCGCGGATACGTGGTGAAATCCAATGCCGCTCGAGACTTATTGTCGGCGGTGGAAGCTGTTAGTCAGCATCGAGTGTTCACAGCTCTGAATGGGCGAAATGTTCCTGAATTGAGTTGAGATTCGGCTGAACCCTGCAGTCTATCTTTGCTCTCGAGAGGTCGGAAATATGAAACTCAGAATTCTATTAGCTGATGATCACGAAATCGTGCGCCGCGGTTTGCGTGCACTCCTCGAAAAACATGAGGGATGGGAAGTCTGTGGAGAAGCCGGCGATGGCCGCGAGGCCGTCGAAAAAGCGCTCCAGTTGAATCCGGACGTCGTGATCGTCGACATCGGCATGCCCAATCTGAATGGGCTTGATACGACGCGGCAATTGCTGCAACACGATCCGCACTTCAAGGTGATCGTTTTGACGATCACGGACTCGGATCAGGTTATTCGCGAGGCGTTGGACGCCGGTGCGAGAGGCTTCGTGTTGAAGTCCGATGCTGCCCGCGATTTGGTGTCCGCGGTCGAGGCCTTGCAGAACAAGCGGATGTTCTTCACTCCGCGTGTGAACGATCTGGTTCTGGCAGGATTTCTGGAAAAAGGACAGACCGTTTCGCGGAATGAAGCCCCGAAACTCCCAACCCTGACCGCGAGAGAGCGAGAAATCACGCAGTTGCTCGCAGAAGGCAACAGCTCAAAAGAAGTCGCTTCGCTGCTGAACCTCAGCACCAAGACGGTGGAAACTCATCGCAGCAACATCATGCGAAAGTTAAGCTTCCATTCGATTCGCGACCTTGTTGTGTACGCGATCAAGAACAACCTCATCCAGATTGAATTGCCGCCTCCGCCGAAGACTCCAGCCGGTCCGACGGCAGCCTGACAAGCTATCAGTACAAAATCCTCGAGACGCTTCTAGCGAAGCGTCTCGCCGGGGTAATACCCGTCCCGCGTTCGGACATCGAGTCGCTTGCGCGATCCGTTCTTCGCTTCCACTTTGATTCGCTGATAGCCTTGCCCCGCCGTGCTTCCGGGACTGTATGTGAGGGTGTATTGGCTTCGTACGTCGCGCGCAACTGCCTTGGTAATACTGTCCACATCTTCGAGAGTGTTCGGGAAGAATGCAACACCTCCAGTCTCGGATGCGAGTCTCTGAAGCGCATCTCGGCCGGTGTGAGTCAATCCGGAATCGGTTAGTCCGATCGCGTACACGGTCGGCCCCTTGTTCGATTCCAGCTTACGCAGCGCACTGTCCAGCGTTTCCCGGCTCATGTTGTCTTGGCCGTCGGTAATTACCAGGAGAACTTTCTTGTTGAGGCGCGGATTATTGCGCAGATGAACCTCTGACGCGACCACGGCGTCGTACAGAGCGGTGCTTCCGCGGGTAGACACCTGGTGCAATGCCGCTTGCAGGAGATTCGCATTCGATGTGAAATCCTGATCCAGATACGGTGTCTGACTGAAGTTCACGACGAAGATCTCGTCGTGTGGGTTGCTTGCCTGCAAGAGGTTCACGACTGCCTGGCTGACCTTCGCGCGCTTGTCCCGCATTGAGCCCGAGTTGTCTACGACAATGCCAATCGCAACCGGCACATCTTCGCGACGGAACGACGTAATAGTCTGCGGCTGTCCGTTCTGATAGACCGTGAAAGCGTTGCGATCGAGTGAGGTTACGAGCTGGCCGGATTCATCGACGACCGTGGCGTGCAGAACTACTTCTTGCACCTGCTTCTTGAAAACGAATCTTCCCTGATCGTCCTGTGAGTTTCCATCTTTTGAAATCGGCTGTATCGAATCGGGTCGCGCGGATTCTTCCACCGCCGGCGGAGGTGCCGTTCGCGGCGGCAGTGACATCGGATCGTCATTGTATAGAGGCGTCGGTTCGGAGTTCTGTTGGAGCGCCGGTGAAGCCTGCGCCATGCCAATCTGTGGCACTCCTGACACAACTACTGCGAATACGACGATTCGCGATCCGAGATAGGCCAGTGATCGATTGCGAAGCATTGCCCAAACCTCCCGCGCAACTTAGATGCAGATCCGAATAAAGTCGGCGACGATTCCAGTGAGGCGTGGACCTACATCGAATCCTGTAGAACTCGCGATTATCAAGACTAGGGGATGAGGAAAAAGTTACACGCGGGTTTAGAGACTCCGGCATGAAGCGGTTGAACAGTAATGATTTTCGGGTTTGGCAGCATTTGTGCAAAGACTTGAGCATCGTCTCTCAATGTGAATGGGCGAGAAATGTGTGCCAAAGAACAGCTACATACCTGCAGTCAGGAGTTTCCGAGGAGGTTGACGTTGTTTCGAATTCTCATTGCTGACGATCATGAAGTGGCCAGGCGTGGAATCCGCGCCTTGTTGGAAAGTCACGAGAATTGGGAAGTCTGTGCTGAAGCGAAAGATGGTCGCGAAGCGGTGGAACTCGCCGCCAGCGAAAGACCGGATTTAATCCTGCTCGACATTGGAATGCCGAATTTAAACGGGTTGGAAGCCGCACGTCAGATTCTTACTGTTTTCCCGGATGTCCCGATACTGATTCTCACGATGCACGATTCCGATAACGTTGTGCGGGAAGTGCTCCGCGCTGGCGCGAGAGGCTTCCTACTCAAATCCGATGCCGGCAGGGATCTTGTCGCCGCGGTCGAAGCATTGCAGGTGCAAAGAACTTTCTTCACTAACAGGGTGAGCCAGATGGTTCTCGATGGCTTCCTTGAACGCGGCAACAAGGGTAACGAAAAACCAACGGATGATGATTCGGGCGAAATACTTACCGCTCGAGAACGCGAAGTTATTCAGTTGCTGGCTGAGGGAAAGACCAGCAAGGAAGTCGCGGTCACTCTCAATCTCAGCGTCAAAACCGCCGAAACGCATCGTACAAATCTCATGCGAAAGTTGGGACTGCATTCCGTCGCCGACCTCACCCGTTACGCAGTCCGAAACGGTATCGTGCAGGTGTTCTAGCCATCATTACACTTCCGCTCTCAAGACACGGAACATGCTGCGCTTGCAAATGTCTAAATAGATTGAGGTTTATGTGTAGGGACTTCCCCGTATAGACGTTCTTTCCCCTGCTGCTTAGGTTTGTCGCTGGCAACTAGCTCGAATAAGAGGAAGGGAAAAAACGCATGCTCTGGACAATTGCGGTCGTATTGTTGGTTTTATGGCTGCTTGGTTTGGTGAGTTCGTATACGCTCGGCGGATTTATCCACATTTTGTTGGTGTTGGCGATCATTGCCGTTCTGGTGCGGATCATTCAAGGTCGCAATCCAGTCTAGAGAAACGGATGCAAAAGGCCGCGATTTTTCATCACACTGTCCGCGCGGAGTATTCGACAAGGCAATTTGAAAAACGGGTCGGGGCCGTCACCGACAAAGAAAACTACAAACTCGCGAGCCCTTGAAAGTCATCTCAGCGTGCGTAAAACGATCCGGCCCGTGGTTTCGCTAACGTCTGCGGCGCTGCGGACAACAGCAACAGCCAGCTAGAACTATGGCGAATCTCATAAGGAGAATCGAACATGAATAAAGATCGCGTCGAAGGCAAAGTGAAAGACATAGCAGGACGTGTTGAACGCCAGGCAGGCGAGTGGACCAACGATCCCAAGAAGCAGGCAGAAGGCGCTGCCAAGCAGGCCGAAGGCAAAGTGCAAAATGCATGGGGACAAGCCAAGGATGCCGTTGATAACGCTGCTTCGAAGCCGCCTAAACGGGCTGAGCCTGAGACCGACAGCGAAGAAACCGACTCCGAGACTGCGCGCCGATCCCGAGGCTAGACCCTCTTGATCCTGAGCAGGGTCCTCGAGCACCCCAGCTCGAAGACCTTGCTTTTTTGTTTTTGCTGAGGTTCCGGAACCTCAGGTTTTCCCCTAGTTCCCTACAGGAAGGATCCATCCGTCAGCAATGATTTCATCCTGCACGAGTATTTCATTGTATTTTCCCAGACATCCTTAGTCCTTAATATCGATATCCGGGGCAGAGAAATGTCAACCGTACCGAAACTGCAAGACGCGTCACTCGCCGATCAGAAAGTGAATTTCGAGGAGGCCGTCGAAACCATCCAGACGGCTGGCATTGCAAAACCCAATCGATCGCAACGACGGAACATTCCAATCATGTCGCGGATCGATGAACAGTCGCGGCAGAAACGCGCCGTGAAAGATGCCGCGCGTGCACTAGCTCAGTTGTGGGATCTCTCTCCTCATCTCGTTCGCTAGGAGGTGGCATACATGCTGCGTGCGCTTAGCGTATTTCTTCTAGTGTTCCTGTTTCTCAGCATCATCGTCCACTTGGCGCAACTGGCAATGATATTTGGAGCCGTCGCCTTTGGCTTGACTGCGATCGATCTCACGATGACCCGATTTCAGAAAGACGGACGCCCCGCAAGGGTGCGCCGCCAACTCCATTTCTGAACGCCGGTGGGCATCGCATCATCCCTTCGGTCACGGTTTCGATACAGCAAGCGCTCTATGGAATCAGAGCGCCGATAAACCTATCCTCAGTGACGAGCTGCCGGTTCCTGCGTCGCAATTGAAACTGGAGGTTTCTATGACACGGACATCAAGTTTGATTGCGTTTGTCGTTTTTGCAGGCGCGCTCTGCGCTGTTGGTCAAGAGGGGCCGCTTGCTTCGCCTACTCCCGAGGATGCAATTGCTCCTCGTGAGCTGATCGCGTGGTCTCGAGTGCAGAAACCCCAGCCGGCGCCTCAGCCGCTGCCTCCTCCGGACAAAGGCGTTCCTCAGCCTGACCAGGATTCGAAGGCTCCAGCAGATCCGCAGGGGCAACAGGCGCCAAGCCAAACCCCCGAACCCGCTGCCCAATCGTTCGTCGGCAAAATTGTGAAAGATGGCGCTACGTATGTTTTGAAAGTTTCCGGCAGCACGGCCTACCAGCTGGAGGGCGCGGAAAATGCAAGTCAGTACGAAGATAAGAATGTGAAGGTCGTGGGCACCCTTGAACGAGGTGGCAGCACGATTCACGTCGCAAAAATTGAACTCCTTTCTTGACGTGGAAGGGCGTTGTACTTTGGTGCGATGTGGATACCGATTTCACCCGAGTGCGATGAAACACCTAGAGTCCTATCCTTAAAATTGTTCAGACCCCTGTAGCAGTTGCTGCTTCCATCGGAGTTCATCATGATCCCTACTATTGCGGCCGCGTACGGTGTGTATCCACGACATGTGGCACTTCCCGACGTCGTTCGCGCGTTGAACAACGCGGGGTATGGGAATGCGAACATCTGCATGGTCTTGTCGCCGGCCCATCCTCACGCTGCCGCGGTGGCAGGCGGTAGCATTCTCGAAGGGCAGGAAGAGACTGCCATCAGCACTCGCGTGATTGAATGGTTTTCGGCATTGGGCGCCGTCATTATTCCAACCATTTGCTTCTTTGTCCGCTCGCAGGTTTTTCTCCAGGCTGTGGTGAGCGATCAAAATGTTCCTTCGCTATCCCGAGGATCGCGAACTCTGATCGGCTTGGGCTTTTCTCAAGACGACGCGAAAAGGCTGGGGCATCGGCTCACCGATGTCGGGGCGCTGATTTACGTCTCCTGCGGAGAAAATGCAAAGGCAGATGGGGCCATCGAGTTGCTGCGCAGTACCGGCGCGAGCGAGGCTGCCGGTCTGAATCTCATGAAGGCATCCGCGGCGGTGGCCTGAGTAACCTCGCAGACACATCCCATGTTACCGGGTACTTCCTACCCTCTACCAACGGCCGTGATCGATCCATTTGCCCGTCTTTTCCATGTATGCCTTTGGCTTCATCAGCGTGGAGGCAGTTGATGCGGCTATGGGAGTGGTAAGGCACTTGCAAGCGGTAGTTGCATCAGATCATCTTTGAGATATTTCCCTGAGAACAGGGATGGAGTGTCACTTTGATTAAAGTTCACAGGCTCTGGCTTGAGGTCTTGTTGCTAGGAACTGCGATCGCATTTGGGTTTGCATTGCTCGTGGCGACATTCACAGCAGTTGCTGGCGCTGTGGAAGGTGACTCTGCGCAGGCGGCTGTAAGCCACAATTCGTCAGAAAAGTCCTTCGAGGGAATGATCACGTGTTCGAAGTGCGGAGCGAAACACTCCACAAAGGTTGACCAGAATGCTGAGGTCTGCGTTCGCGTCTGCGTGCACGGCGGCGCCAGCTTTGCGCTTCTTAGCGGCGATTCGGCCTACGTTCTTGATGGAGATCTCGTAGCTCTTAAGAAATTGGCCGGGCAGCGCGTACGCATTGTGGGGGAGCTCAATGGAAATACGATCAAGGTTTCTTCAGCCACGGCACAGAGTTAATAACGGCCCCCCGTTTTTTCACTTTTGATTTCGAAACAAACTTGCTGACGCTGCACCTCCGTTCGTCAAGCTTTGGCATCTGAACGTGATGCAAACCGCCGCCGCACTCGAGTATTCGCTCCGCCTGCCGTCAGACCCTTCACCGCCTCCGATCCAGGATCCTATCGATCCGCCGGAAAATCCGGACGTTCCCGTCCGCGAGCCCGATCCAGAAGATCCAGGGCAAATCTGAACGAGGCGTAATTCCAGACTACAGTGAACCGCTGATTGTTCCTCTCGCGTTGGGAATCGATACTGAAGTCAGATAGTCGAGAACGCCAACTGGAACAGCAATCGCTGTTCAAAACACGATCAATGGAGGAAAAATGTCACACTACGGCATCTTGAGAGACGTTGCAGTCACTCAGACCAGTGAAGATATTCGCGGTTCTCACCTTTACGGCGTGAATAATGACGAGAAGCTGGGAAAAATTGATGATGTGATCTTCAACCACTCCACTGGGGACATCAGTTACGTTGTGGTCGATACCGGGGGCTGGCTCAGCACGAAAAAATTCATCGTGCCGGCGAATGGCCTGCGTGCGTCGGCGAAGCACAACGACGATTTCGAGGCTTCGTTGACCAAGGACCAGATCGAAAGCTTTCCACCGTACAACGAATCGGATCTGGAGTCTGACAACCAGTGGTCGAACTACGAAGGGCGTTTTCGCTCGAAGTGGGTCGCGGATCCAGTGATGCATCGAGCCGAAACTGACCGCAACATCACTCCGACCGCTCAGCAGACAGCAGGAAACGTAGCGTCTGAGCGCGCGGCTGCGGATGCCCACGGCGTCCCAAGTTCAGCGCGATCGGGTCCCACATCCATTTCTGGGAACAGAGGCGCGGCTGCGGCAGATTCGAGAGCGGCGTCTGCGATCACGGAACGAGCGGTTCCCGCAGGTACGGACTCGGTCGTAATCAGTAACAGTGCAGTCGGGATTGGCGGCCGCTGGGATACGTTCCAGAGCCGACTGCGTGAAAGACGCAAAGAAGTAGTGGCCGCGTGTGACACGTGCTCGGGCGAATCGGCCGTAAAGCGAGGGTCGGAGAGTGCCGGTACCCTGAGAAAAGCGGTCTAAATAACGAAAGAAGCGTAAAAATTGCTCCGGGATCCCTGTTATAGATGAAAAGGGATCCCGGAGCATTTTTCTTTACCGAATATCTCGCCCACTTTCGCAAATCAAATCAGCGCGGGGCAACCGCACCCCGAACAATCTAGTGATTGGATGCTGCTTGCCTACAAAGTTAGGCGCGGACCTTCCATAGACGGGCCAGAGCCGTTGCCGCGTCGGACAGGGCTCGCTTCTCTGCGCTTGCGGAAGATTCTGGGGCCCCGAATCCGGCACGTTGCACGATTGGGCGTCGATAGCGTGACGCTTTGCCAGTCAAACCAACTTCGTAAATATCCCGTACTGCATTTTCAAAAGAACGTTTTAAATTTCCACTGGGCGGGAGCGAACGTTGCGAACTCTTGCTGTTCATACGAAAGTGATTAACCTCTACTTCGTTGAAGTTGATAGAAGCACTCTAGAGCGAGCGTGCACCCGCGACAATACAGGCCTGTCTGCAACATGGAATGGAGCAACTCTTATGTGGGATCCGTCGCAGTTAAGGAGTATCAGGAGAATTCCTACCGGCACTCCACGGAGACACCGACAAAAATCAGGCTGCATCGGACTCCGGAAACGTGCAATTTCGCAGGGCGCGAAGTGCATACAATGCGTCGTCCAGAATCAGATCTTCCTCTATGTGGTCCGTATCGACCAGGAACAGTTCCTTGATTCGGCTCAAAATCGCCTTCTCCGCCTCGGCAATTCTTTGCGACACCTGGCTGCGATCGGTCTCAAACAGCGCTGCATGGTAGAGAGCGTGCCATGTGGCGCGATCACGAGTCGCGTGGTCGCGGTTCAGCGAAGTGGACTGGGCAATCTGGTCCATAATTTCAGGTGCCTTTCGCATGCGGGACTGAGAATCTCTAATAAATGGATTCCGACGCAGGTCATTGTGGAGGCTACCCGGCGAAAATCCATGCTGGTATCAGGTGATTAAGGTATTTGCGTGGCACCTGGCAAGAAAAAAGGAGGGCATTCGCTGCCCTCCTTCCGGTTCGATAGGAACTTCTATGCGGCGCGCTTCGGGCTCTTTCCAGCACGCGGTCGGGATTCGTGCACTTCGCTATCCCCTTCGTCGTCGGTTGCCTCGCTTGCACCCTCGCCGGCTTCCGCATTGATCTGCTCGGCCAACTGAGTCAGCTTTTCGTCGGTTTCCTTTTCTTCCTGCAACGTTTGTTCAATCAGCTGGACGTGTTCGTCTTCACCGAGAACCTCTGCCAAGGCTCGCACCGTTCCGTATCCAGCGATTTCATAGTGCTCCACGCGCTGGGCAGCGCCGATGATCGCGGCATCCATCACCGCATCGGCGTATTTCTCGGATAGGGTCTCGGCGCCTTCCTTTACCAGTCCATCCATTCCTAGGCACTTCTTTCCCGTGGGCTTCTCGCCTAACTTCTCGAAAATCTGCTCCAGTCGCGACACGTGCTCGGACGTCTGGCGCAGGTGCTCCTCAAACCCCTGTCTCAGTTCCGCACTGGATGATCCCTTAGCCATTTTCGGAAGGGCCTTCACCAGTTGGGTCTCGGCGCTGTAAAGATCTTTGAGTTCATCGATATAGAGCTGTCGTAATGAATCTTTTCGCATTAATGTTCCTCCTCTGCTGGGTAACCAGCGACGTGAGCGGCATTCACTGGAGTTCAATTGAAAAGTATTTTTCCGCAGAGGCTCAAACAATACCCGCGATGCTGTAATGGATTTAACCCCACCTCTGACTTTCTCAGCTAGCGGGCGGTACTGTGGCCTGAGTCTGAGGAAGGTTCCGGACCCTTGCGGTTAAAATCCAGACCGAAGTGAGGCTCGGATTGCGTGCCGGTGATCTTGAAGGGAACTTTGGTCCCCGCGCCGTCTTTGGCGAAGAAGGGGTCCACTGGCTTCAGCAAAATAGACTTCCAGCCGGTCGTCATTTGCGAAAGCTTCGCATCGAGTTTCAGCGTGCCGTGGAAGTCAAACGTCTTGCCGTCAAGGGTGTATTGGCCGTCCAAGTCGGCGTGGGTGCCAGGAACGGAGAAGTGCAACAACGAGAAGGTCAGGACTCCCTGCTTCAAGACGAACTTGCCGTGAACGTCTGACGTGACATTGAAGTCGGCCGCGTCCTTCGCCAGCTTGGGCTGCCCCCGGCTTCGCAGGCTGATCCCATTGATCCGGGTCTGTATTTTGTCGTTGGAGAAATGAGCGGCAGGAATACCGAAATTCCCGACCAGGCCAATCCGGTCGCTGATGTCATCCGGCCCGGGTGGAATGGACAACTTGGTTTTCATCCTTATTACGCCAGACATTACCGGAGGATCGGTTTTCACTCCGAGAGTCAGCAAATCCTCAATGCGCGCTTTCCCCAGAACGACATCCAGTTCTATGTCGTGTCCGTGGGGATTGCTCGTCCGCACGACTTTGCCTCTCGCCGAGAACGTTGAGTTCAAGACCCGGGCGTTTACCGGCTCAAGGTACGTGTCGCCGTCCGTGCCGTCGACGATTGCGTGGAATTCGGTGTGCAGCGGTACTTTGTGGCCGCTCACATCGAGCTGAAAGTCCGGTGTATCTGTTGTTCCGGAGGCCTCGATGTGTCCCAGCGTCCCTGAGTAATGGCCAGTGGATGAAAGGATTCCACCAATTCCCTTTATCGTGTTCAGGTCGGCATGGGTGAAAGAATAGTCCCCTTGCACCGCCGAATCGCGCGGATTGGTCGTATCCAGTGGCCCGAACGTCCCGAACGACTGGATGTCGCCGACTGGTTTCGGATTCACCAGTTTGGCCTCGAATCGCATGGGCTGCCCAGGTCCGACGTCCCGCATGCGAAGGTCGCCGATATCGAATTCCAGGGGCGCCTTGCCCGGCTTGTCCGTATTGATCATCAGCTTGGCATCGGAGCAGGAAAAACGGTCGACGATAATGCTGGTCTTTCCCCCCGATTTCCGGAAGTTTCCCATCTGCTTCCGATCGTTCTTCGGGGGGATATTCATTATCAATCCGCTCAGATACACAGTGTCGACGTGCATTGGCTCCCGAAACAAGCTGCGCACTGTGGCCTGAAAGCGGAACTCGCCGATTTCGAAAAGAGGCTGCACCCCGGCTTCCCATGGATTCGGGTCCGTCAGGCCGTATATCTGTAGTCCCTTGCCGTCGACATGAAGTCCATCAGCGACCCAGACGTGAATTTCGGATAGCTCCACGCGGCTTTGGAATCGCGCCGAGAGTGTTTCGATAACACGCGTCCGAAGGATCGGCTCCGCACGGGCAATCACAATCCGGATGGCGACAGCAAGAAGTACGAGGAAAGCAACGGCGATTCCGGCAATCCATCGCCACTTCCGGGCGCGACGGCGGCCGGGCGAAGTGACAGCAGATGAGCGGATGTTTTCAGGTTGAGCTTTGGCTGGCACACCCAAGACATACAAATATTACGCGCAATCGGCCGAGTCAATCAGGTGATTCATGCATGCACGATACGTACGGCTGTGGAAGGCGGACGCATTCGTCGGCCCGCTGAGCGACGCGACGCGTGCAAACCCAAACAGCCAACACTCTGTCTAAAACACACAACAGTTTCAGTGCCCCCTTGGGGATATTTCCAGCCCGAACCCGATTCCTCACTCCATTTCATCCCTTTAGATAATCGATTTTGTAGGCCCTGAACCCAATTCGATCCTGCAAGAAAACTAAGCAAAGCCTGTAGCGCCGATGTATGATTGCGCGTTACTGCATTCATGTTGCCTTAAGGGTGAACCGCGCACATGGCCATTGCCCCCAGCACTTCTACCGCTGTCACGACCTCGAACACAGGACAAAGCTACGGCGCTCCTCTGGCCACTGTAACGACGCTGTTTTTCATGTGGGGCTTTCTGACCTGCCTGAATGACATCCTCGTCCCACATCTGAAGTCGATTTTCGACCTCAACTACACGAGGGTGATGCTGATACAGTTTGCCTTCTTCGGAGCATATTTCATCTTTTCGATACCGTCGGCCAAGATTATCGACGCCATCGGCTATAAGCGTTCGATGGTACTGGGCTTACTGACGATGGGGCTGGGTGCTTTCCTGTTTGTTCCGGCTGCCAGCGTTCCGTCGTATCCGCTGTTTCTTGGCGCGCTGATTGTGCTCGCCGCCGGGATTACTTGTTTGCAGGTTGCGGCAAATCCCTATGTCACCGTTCTGGGCAAGCCTGAAACGGCTTCGAGCCGGCTCAATCTCACCCAGGCATTCAATTCCTTGGGCACCTTTCTTGCCCCATTCTTCGGTGGATTGTTCATCCTGACCGTCGCTCGAAATATCGATGAGATTCGAGCACTCGCGCCGGATGCCTTGCAGCAATATCGGTTGCATGAAGCGGCCACAGTGAAAATGCCCTATGTCGGGCTTGGAATCGCGCTCGTTTTACTGGCAATCGCGATCGGAAGCTTTAAGCTGCCCAAAATCGAGCACGCTCAACACAAAGTCGGCGAAAAAGTCACCGACTCGATTTGGAGTCACCGGAATCTGATCTTCGGGGCTATCGGAATATTCGTCTACGTCGGCGCCGAGGTCTCAATTGGCAGCTTCCTCGTAAACTATTTTGGACAGCCGGAAATCGGTGGGCTCACTGAAAAAGTCGCTGCCAGTTTCGTGGCCTTTTACTGGGGCGGCGCGATGGTTGGACGGTTCATCGGATCGGCCCTGCTTCAGAAAGTAAAAACTGGAAACCTGCTCGGCCTTTGCGCGGTTTGTGCAGCGGCCCTCGTTGCCATCTCGATGCTGACGACTGGTCACGTCGCGATGTACAGCATCATCCTTGTCGGCTTCTTCAATTCGATCATGTTCCCCAGTATCTTCACACTGGGAGTAGCCGAGCTTGGTCCGCTTACCGGTGACGGCTCCGGCATCATGATCATGGCTATTGTGGGGGGAGCGATTATTCCGGTGGCTCAGGGTTGGATCGCGGATCAGATCGGTATTCACCATGCTTTCTTTCTGCCTGTGATCTGCTATTTGTACATCCTGTTCTTTGCGCTCAGTGGTTCCAAGCCGAATAGCGAGCGCCGGGCGGCTGCTTGATGAATTGGCTGCTTTTCTCGGGCGGGGTGTAACGATGGGTAGGCAGCTGGCACTCCTGTCCTTTGATAGAATCTCGGTAAGTAAGTAGGGGCGGTCCTCAACTAAAACGATTTAAAAAACCATGGCACAAGTAAAGAAGCTTGGCCAAAAGCCTGAAGTGGTCACGCTTAAGGCAGTCGCGCATTATCTGGGGCTGACTCCGGGAACTGTGTCCGCGGTTCTCAACGACTCGCCATCTGCACGTTCCATCCCGCAGGAAACCAAGAATCGAATCCATGCGGCTGCCAAGGAACTTAACTACCGGCCGAACTTCTTCGCTCGGACTCTTCGAAACAAGAGGACCTACACGATTGGAGTGATCGCCGAGGAAATCGGTGACTCCTACAGCTCCCCCATCATCAGCGGTATCGAACAATACCTGCGGAGCCGGGACTATTTCTTTCTCACCGTTGTCCACCGCCACGACCCTGTGCTGCTGACGCGATATTCCCAGTTGCTATCCGAGCGTGGCGTCGAAGGAATCATTACCGTGGATACGACAGTGCAGGAAGCCCCACTTCTCCCGACCGTAGCCATCGCTGGTCATAAGAAACTGAAGGGCGTCACCAACATCGTCCTCGACCACGAGAAGGCAGCAACCCTTGCACTCAACCACCTGAAAAGTCTGCGCCACGAGCGTGTGGCGTTCATGAGAGGAAATCCGGTCAGTTCAGATTCCAAAGATCGTTGGGATGCGATCTGCCGAGTGGCCTCTCAAATCGGTTTGGAAATCGATCCCGAGTTGACCATGCAGATCAGCACGGACGATCCCACCCCCATGCTGGGTTATCCATTTACCAAGCAACTCTTGGCCACGAAAAGAAAGTTTACGGCGCTGTTTGCTTACAACGATATTTCAGCCATCGGCGCCATTCGGGCGTTGCAGGAAGAGGGTTTGCGGGTACCTCAAGACGTGTCAGTGATGGGATTCGACGATATCCCCGGCGCGGCCTTCCACAGTCCGAGCCTGACCACCGTACGGCAACCTCTCAGCCGGATGGGCGAGGTAGCCGCCCAGACCTTGCTCGAGCGCATTGAAGGAAAGAAAGAGTATCCCTCCGAGATTGCGATTGAGCCCGAGCTGGTTGTGCGCGAGTCAACTTCGCAGTCCCCCTGCCTCTCCTAGCATTCCGGCGAGCCGTCGCCTAAAATCGCTCAGGTTTCAACGATGTCCCAGACAGACGGATCGACCGTTTCGGCCAGAGCACTCACCATCATTTCCTGCGTTGCCTTCATCCCGATCGGGATCGCAACCGTGCTGCTCGGTCCCATGCTGCCTTGGCTGTCTGCTCGCTGGTCACTGAACTATTCGCAGGCCGGTGCTCTCTTTACCGCCCAGTACATCGCTTCCACCTGCGCTGTTGCCCTCTCGGGGGTGATCGTGTCCTGGCGAGGGTTTCAATTTGCGATCAAGTGCGGACTGGTCTTGATCGCACTCGGCCTGACCCTGCTCCTCACCGGTCCGAGGATGCTGGGGATCGCTTGCATCGCGATCTATGGAACAGGGCTAGGAATCGCCGTGCCCGCGGCGAACCTGCTCGTTGCTGAAGTGAACGCGGAACATCGTAGCGCTGCTCTGAATTGGCTCAATTTTTCCTGGAGCGCCGGGGCTGTTGCGTGCCCTTTCCTGGTGGCAGCCGCTGTGCGGGCGCAAGCGGTTCCTTTCTTTCTAAGGTCGTCCGCGGTTTTGTCAGTAGTGATAGCGATCGGTATGACCTTCATGTCCACCTATTCGCGAAGCGCCGCGCACACCAGCGGCAAGCAATGGCTCGATGTGCCAAGTCTGCGCGCGAAACTCTCCGCCTTGTTTGGCCTGGCGATGCTCTTCTTTCTTTATGTCGGGACTGAAAACGCGTTCGGTGGATGGGCGGCGTCATATGCAAAAACGTTGAGCGACCTGACGCCAGCGGAGGCGCTGATCACGCCATCATTCTTCTATGCTGCCCTCATGATCGGGCGACTTGTTGCGCCGTTCCTTCTGAAGAGTCTCGATGAAGTCACGCTGGTACGAGGCGGCCTGCTACTGGCCTGTCTGGGAGTGGCTGGCCTTCTGGCCTCGCACAGCACAAACACTGTGCTCGCAAGCGCGTGCGCCGCAGGATTTGGATTGTCCTCCGTCTATCCGATCACAATTGCTCTCTTGTCGAGGGAATTTGGCTCGGCATCATCGGGCCTGGGTTCTGTCATGTTCGTGCTGTCGAACATCGGCGGAGGGCTCCTGCCATGGATGGTTGGAGTCTGGTCGAACCGGTCCGGATCCCTCAAAACAGGGCTATTACTGCCGTTCTTTGGATGTGCGGTGATGTTGGGCTTCTATTTTCAGAACTGGGTGACGAAGAAACGGGAACAGCCAGCACTCACGTCCCAGTCATCAGTTGAGTAAGAGAGTCGCTCGTGCGTGGGCGGTGTTATGCCCGGACCAGCTTTGCGGCTAATCGCGAAAGGCGAACCAGACGGTAGAGCGGAAAAAATGCTTCGGGGATGCGGATTGCGGCCCACTCGTTAGGCCCGGGCGTGAGCGCGAGGCGTGAGACGAATCGCATGCGATCCATCGGTCGCTCACGCAATTGCAGCATGAGCCGAAAATAGTCGAGCGACTCGACATCGTAGATTTTGCTGGTGGCGATTTGCCCGAGAATTTCATCTGCCAGTGGCAGCGATTCTTCATCCTTTGGCAAGGCGGCTTCTGCCTCTCCCGGAGTCGGGACGTTAAAGAGCTTTTCTGCCATTCGGAGAGTTACCCGCAAGATCCGAACGATCCCCAGCGAAGTTGCCTGCGATCCAATCCACTTCCAGTCCAGGGATGAATTCGCAACGACCCGGCTGATGTCACACAGCCAGATGAGTCGCCCCCAAACATGCTTGGCCGCGTGCAAGGAAAGAATGAGGAATTGATCTTCCGGCGAAGGCGTCTTCATCGAATGGCCGGCGACTTCGACCGTCCCCGCGCGCTGGAACACCTGCTCCATTTCATAGTCGACTGCATAGAATCGCGGCTGTATCGCCCATTGAATTTCGAGAAGGTTTCTGCCGAGTGCGCTATCGAAAGAATATTCGTAGCCCGATCGCAAGTATGCTGCTTCTTCCGGCACGGTTAAGGAAGTCTTCGATTCGTAGCCCAGTTCTTTGAGTGTGGTTCTCGCTTGCGACAGATCATTCACTTGGATTAAGACGTCGATGTCTCCTGCCTGGCGCAAAGCCATGTCGCCATACATCGTTTCCGCTAGTGCCAGACCCTTGTACGGCAGCACCTCGACGCCGGCTAAGCGCAGAGCCTCCACGACGCGAATCAGTTCGCGGGAAAGAAAGAGCGCCTTATGGACGTTGGAACGGCAATACTGCCGCAGAAGGTCCAGCTCGACAGCCGGCACGGCGTCCTCCAGATTTGATAGAAGCCTGAAAAGAAGCGGCTGCAGACCATGCCGGTCGGCCAGTTCGAGCAAGACGGGCCACTGGATGGAAGATCGCAGTGCGGCCCGTACCCGATCTATGTCCTGCCCAGTTGGGTTTTTGGCACACGATGCCCGCAGCAGAGTCCACTCCGCCTCAAGCTTGGAACTGAAGGGATCCATTTTGCCAAGACTGAAATAAAGGTGAACGACCTACGCAATCGCGCTGGTTGCCGTACCCGGTGCCGTCGCTCGAATCTGGATCAACTTGCCGGCAGACTGCTTCTTGGCGAGCATATTCGCGGAGGGAACGCCAGTCCTGGCAAATGATTTCTCGCAATCTTGCGACGACGGTCCGCGCATGTTTCCTTCCATGTACGCCAGCCCGGGACACCGAGTACACGTTGAACCGTGTGTACAAGAAGAACACGTTGTCAAATCCCGCAAGCGTATCGAGCGTACTTCCTGCATTTTTCCCGAATGCCGCCAGATATCTACAAACCGTTCCTGTCGAACATTCCCTGTCGGTAATGGAAATTGCACGCACGGAAAAACATCGCCGTAGGGGGAAACATAGCAGGCGGTATGTCCTGCGCTGCAAGGCAGAGCGTCGAGCGCATCTCCATCCGGCCCGGCTGGAATCGCACAAAACTCTTCCACATCGCCGACCAGCGATGTATCGCGAAACACTTGTCGCAATTCGTTATGACCAACGCCCAGGCCAACGGTTGCGCGGTCGCCGTCCATCATCGGGGTGACCGTCGGATCCAGGGTGCATTCAACGTCGAGCTCTGCAGCCAAGGCCCGCACATGAGGATAATCCTGCATGTTCTGGGTCATCAGCACATTCGCGATGACGACCTTCAATCCTTGAGCCTTGAGAAACCGGATTGCGTCCACCGATCGTTTGAGAGAGCCAGGGATAAGAGTGATCGCATCGTGAACTTCAGGACGGTGCGAATAAATGCTGATCTGGATCGACTCAACTCCCAGATCCAGCAACCGCGATGCCTCATGCTCCCGGATCAGGATCGCGTTGGTCTTAAGCTTTACGCAGAACATCAACTGGCGCGCATATTCCAGGATCGTGAAAAAGTCCTTGCGCAGAAAAATCTCGCCGCCGCTGAGCGTGAGGATAAAAACGCCGGCATCCGCCATCTCGTCTAGCAAATGCTTGATCTCGTCGGTCGTCATCTCGCCATGATCGTGATGGTCGAGATAGCAGTGCACACAGCGCTCGTTGCACCGGTAAGTGAGATCGAGTTGAACGTTGAGAGGGATGTTGAGGCGCAAGGCCTTCGATGTCATCTCCTCCAGAAGACCGCTCATCGAGACTCTCCGGCAACTGCCACTGAACCGCGAATCGGTTGTTCGGAAATCTGCAAAATTTGATGGTTAGCCAGCTCGCGGGCGAGATCTTCAGCGTCACGTAAGGCTGTCGTAGCCTCGACTTCAAACTTCGTGCAGATTCGTTCTTCGACAATCTTGTCAAGCGGGGTCCTGCCATCCGCGGACTGCCAAAGAATCGTTGCCGTTTCGTTGAGCGTAAATAGTGTGCTGTCCTTGCCGGACATGATCATCATTTCGCCCTCGAGACTGCGTGCTGCGACCCGGGGATTGCGTGCTAGATACAAATTACTCATCCGATTAGCTCCCATACTCGCGCGTCCGGGACAAATGTTAGCCGGAACACCGGGACGCGGCTGACAAACTCAAATGCGGAGTTGAACGTAGCTTGCACCAGTTCCTCATCCTCCGCAAAGAAAAGAAGGTTGGCCAGAAGTCCTCGCGCCGCTTCACCGGGCGCGATCGGCTCGATCTGATTCTGCGAACCCTTCGCCAGCAAATAGAGTGCGGAAACAGGGGCGGATACATTCTCTCCGAGCCTCGCGAGTTCACCAGTGAACGGAGTTCCAAACGCTGTGTAGCCGCTATCGTTACGGCGAACGTACGAAATCTCGTCTGTCAGCAGCGTGACGTCGGGAGGTGCGAGCCTTGAGATGGTCGTCTTGCCCGCTTCCGACACTCCTGCGAACAGGAACGCCTTGCCGTTTCGAATCGCGCTCGCTGAGTGCAACAAGAAACCACCTTGCTGGGCCAGAAGCAGTGTGTGAGCGATTCGCAGAACGGAATCGATCGAATAAGGATTTGCCGTCTGGCGAATCAACCCGCGGCCCTGCTTCGGATACCACTCCGCAAAGAAATCGCCGCGCTCTAGTGTCCAACGACCATTTTGCTGCCGCACCCTGACATCGGCATCGCGCTCTTGAAATGGCTGGGGCATCAGTTCGACATCGAACTCGATTTCGGCAGTTCCTGTTTCCCGCACGTAGCCTGTATATCGATCCTTGAGCAATGCGAGAAAATTTGCATCCGTAGTGTTGATTCGAACCGGCATTTCGCCGATTTCGATCACGACACTTAACAACTCGAGCTGTGAACTCAGTGATCCCAAGGGAGATTCGGTTTCTATGTACTTTGGCTCGCCGCAGTTTGGCGCAGATTGTGAATACCCACAATGATACGTGCTGCAATCCCCGATCGCTGGGCCAGATTCGCGACCATGCGATCCGACAGGCTCAACGTCCTGCTCGGTTCGATACATCTGCCATTTCGTAAGATAAAGGATATTCGTCCCAGGACTTGATTGT
Organism: uncultured Acidobacteriota bacterium; assembly: GCA_963820895.1. Taxonomy (GTDB): domain Bacteria; phylum Acidobacteriota; class Terriglobia; order Terriglobales; family Acidobacteriaceae; genus Sulfotelmatobacter. The sequence goes on along the minus strand of CAWGBW010000002.1, from coordinate 593,784 downwards.
CACCCACCGGCGGGTCCGGCGCAGTCATGGCATCTCCACGCGTCAGGAATTCGGCGTTTTCTTCATCTTTCGACAATAACCGGTGCGCAAACAGTCGACGGTCCCGGCTCACCAGCACGATATCCCCCTGCGCCAGCGCCGCTCGATCGACTCGCTCAATAACGAGGATATCTCCGGGGCAAACCGTGGGAAGCATGCTCCAGCCCGTAACTCGCAGCCGAAGCAGGCCAGACCTCCGAAGCACCTCGGCCGCCATCTCGCACTTGATGGAGTGAACTTCGTTGAAGATCGATGCCCTTTGTCTCATCAAGATGGTCGGATCAACTGAAACGAAGCCATAGTCGCGGATTTCCACGGCGCAGATGCTGCGACCCCGGAATTGCTCTCCTGAAACCCGAACAGCGGATTTTTGTACTTTACTCCTGCCAGCCAACGCTAGCAAACATTAGAAAAACTCGGCAGTTTGCACTCCAGTAAAACGCCGTGGCAACGCCAAATCACTAACAAAAGATCAAGTGACCATCGATTTCAATTTTCGATCAATGCCCCGTTCGCATTTCTACGTCTTCCCCGTACAATGGAGGCACCCCTCCTGATTGCAACACTATCAAGAGCAGAACCATAACGACCTGATACGGAGGCTTGGCTAAGCAATTGGACGGATACGAGATAGCAGGTGTGGATCCACCCGTGCAGGCGAATGAATTCAAAAGCGTTCTGTCACTGGAAGAGATCGCGAATCTTGCCCCGGATGGCAGTCAATCAGCCGAAACGCTGATGAACCTCGTCGCGCTCATTGCCAAGCGATTCCGTACCGATGTCTGCTCGGCTTATCTTCTGGAGCCCGATCGCGCCAACCTTGTCCTCGCCGCAACCGTTGGTCTGCGACGTGAGTGTGTCGGCAGGCTGCGAATGGCGGTTAACGAAGGGCTCACCGGACTTGTCGCAGAACTGGTGCATCCCGTCGCGGTCAGCCAGGTGAAGAATCACCCCCGCTTCAAGTATTTTCGGGATGCCGGTGAAGACGCTTACCAGTCCTTCCTGGGTGTTCCCATCATCGATCGCGGCATCCTGCAGGGGGTGCTTGTCGTCCAGACGATCGAGGCGCGCGTTTTCAGCAATGACGAAATCCAGATGTTGACCGAAGCGGCGTCGCAGGTTGCGCCGGTCGTGAGCGAGGCTCGTACCCTTGATCGTTTTATTGCGCCCCTGCAAGAACGCCTTTGGGCCCTCGCTCGAAATTTGTGGTGGAGTTGGGATCACAACTCGGCAAGCCTGTTTCTCGATCTGGACCCCCAGCGCTGGAGCGAACTGAACCACAATCCCGTGGCGCTCCTGTCGGAAATTCCCTTGTCCAAATTGGAGACGCGTGCAGCCGAACTCATGCTGCATAGCCGGGTGAATTACGCCTACCGGCGGATGCTCGAGTATCTGGAAGCCGATCGCACCTGGGGCGCGAGGCACGCTGGAGTTCTGCGGCCGCATCCTGTAGCGTATTTCTCCGCCGAATTCGGATTGCACGAGTCGCTGCCCGTTTATTCCGGCGGACTGGGAGTCCTTGCCGGGGATCACATCAAGAGTGCCTCCGATCTGGACATTCCCCTGGTCGGCATCGGCCTGTTTTATGGCCAAGGATATTTTCGCCAACGTCTCGATATCAACAACTGGCAACGTGAGGAGTACCTCAAAACCGACGTGAACCAGCTTCCCATGGAAGCTGCGATCGGAACGGACGGCAGGCCGGTCGTGGTCGAAATTGAGACCCGCAGCGGATTGCTTCAGGCGAAGGTGTGGCGGGTCAAGGTCGGACGTCGCCTTCTGTTCCTCCTGGATTCTGATGTTCCGGGAAATGCTCCCGAGGATCGTGAGCTGACTTCCCGTTTGTACGGCGGCGATTTGCGCATCCGCATCCGGCAGGAACTCCTGCTGGGTGTCGGTGGCCTGCGAGCGTTAAAGGCTCTGGGTATTTCGCCGGGCGTTCTCCATCTCAACGAAGGTCACAGCGCCTTTGCCGTGCTCGAGGCAATCCGTCTCCGCATGGAAGACGAGGGCATCGGCTTCGACGCCGCCGTTCCCCGTGTATCCCGCGAGGTGGTGTTCACGACGCACACGCCGGTTCCGGCAGGACACGACCGGTTCGATGCAAAACTAGTGGAAGAACATCTCGGTCCGCTTCGCGAGTCTTTAGGCCTATCGCATGAGAGCCTGATGGGGCTCGGTCGCGAAAACACCAACAACTCCGACGAGTCTTTCTGCATGACTGTGCTCGCGCTTCGCCTTTCACGGCGAGCAAACGCGGTTTCTGCGCTCCACGGCGAGGTTTCCCGCGCCATGTGGACCGGCCTCTTCCGCGGAAAGCCTGAGGATGAAGTTCCGATCGGCCACATCACCAACGGAGTTCACGTTCCAAGCTGGCTCGCGCCTCAGATGTTTCGCCTTTACGATCGTCACCTCGGCACGGACTGGCAGCAGCGCGGCTCCGAAGCCAAGACCTGGCTCGGAATCGAGAATGTTGAGGACGGCGAGCTGTGGGAAACGCACCTTAACCTGAAATCCCAACTCATCGAATTCGTTCGCAGGAGAGCGGTGGAGCAGGCTGAGCGTCGCGGAGAACCGGCCGACGTCCTGCAGCGTCTGGAGCGGGTGCTTAGCCCCGACGCTCTCACCATCGGCTTCGCGCGCCGCTTTGCGACTTACAAACGCGCCAACCTCATTCTTTCCGACATGGAACGACTCGCTTCGATGGTGAACGATCCCAATCGACCGGTGCAATTTGTGTTTGCCGGAAAGGCACACCCGCTCGATGAGCCGGGCAAGCGGGTCCTGCAGCAGATTGCCGAATTGATGCGCGATCCGAAATTCCGGGACAAGTTCGTTTTTGTTGAAGACTACGACATCAATGTCGGTCGCCACTTTGTACAAGGTGTGGACGTCTGGCTGAACAATCCCCGCAGGCCTCTTGAGGCGTCGGGCACAAGCGGTCAGAAAGTCGTCCTGAATGGCGGATTGAACCTCTCCGTCCTGGATGGCTGGTGGGCTGAAGCCTTCGACGGAGTGAACGGATTTGCAATCGGCACCGGCCGGACCCATTCCAACATGAACGTGCATGATGCGCGCGACGGAGAGGATCTGCTCCGCACTTTGCGCGACGAGGTCATCTCCCTTTATTACCAGCGCGACCGCGACGGTCTGCCTCGAGGTTGGATCAAGCGCATGAAGCGCACGATTCGCACCCTGGGATGGCGTTTCAATGCGGACCGCATGGTGATGGACTATACGCAGAAATGCTACGTCCCAGCGGCAGGCGGCACGTCCAGTGACATGCGAGCCAACGGCTAGTCAAAGCGCGGTTAGCGGCAGAGGCGACCAGAGCTACAGATTGCGCGGAATGGGCGCTGTTGTGCTCCGCGATCTCGGCAGAACCACACGCACGGCACAGCCGCGAACGCCAATTCGATTCCCAATCTCGATTCGCCCGCCATGGGCCTCCGCGATTTGCCGGGACAGCACGAGACCGACGCCGCTCCCATTTGGCTTTGTCGTGTAAAACGGTGTGAAGACATTCGACGGATTGAGAAGACCTGGCCCGTTGTCATTGATCGTCAGGACCACTTCTTCGGGATCGGCGTTCCACTGTACTTCCACTTCTTTTCGCCCCGGTAGCGGAGTTTCAGACGTTGCATCATCGGACGAGGTTGATGATTCAAGGACTGCATCTGTCGCGTTTCGCAGCAGATTGATCAGCATCTGTTCCAACTGATCAGGGTCCGCCTGAAACACGATGTCGGGTCCCGGGCTGCACGCATACTTTGATCCGCGTTTCAAGACCCGCGGCCCGATCAATGAGCGGGGCTAGCCGGACCTCTTTCAACACGGGGGCAGGCATCTGGGCCAGTCTGCGGTACGCCTCTAGAAAACGGTGAAGCGAAGCCGAGCGGGCTTCAATAATTTCGAGGCCGCGTTGCAAGTCACTCTTGACCTCAGCTTCCATCGGTATGGACGAGACTCGCGACCCTAAGCTTCCTGCAATCGACTTGATGGGTGCCAGGGAATTGCTGAGTTCGTGACCGAGTACGCGGATCAACCTCTGCCAGGCCCGTCTCTCCTCTTCGCGCAGTGCCCGGCTGACGTCCGACAAGACAACCAGCGTGTGTGGTACGCCGTTTTGTCGAAAGGAACTTCGCCGCAGAAGCCAGCGAGCCTGCGAATCGCTTAGATTGAGTTCGACGACGCTTTCATTGTCCGAAGTCATGAACGACTCCAGATTGAGTTCGGCAGCGGTGCGGCCAAGCATTCGGAATCTCATTTGGCGCATCAGATGCTCGCCCGCCGGATTGACCAGACGCAGCACAGAATTAGGATCGAAGGCGAACAGAGGCGCGTCGATCTCGTCGACCACGCGCTGCAACAGGGCGGTCGCTTCGATGGCACGCACCTTCTGGCCGGAAAGCATGTCCGCCAGTGCATTCACTTCGAGCGACAACTCTCCAAGGGCGTCTTCGCTGACCGCGTTTCGTGCGCGAAAAGAGTAATCCTCTTCGCGCAAGGATCCGATCACATTGGCAAGAGTCTGTAACGGGCGAGTCGTCTGTTCCTGTAATGCCAGTGCAAACAGCCACCATACGAACAATTCGGCTGCCAGCATGGCTAGTCGGGATTCAATTGCCCAGGGCTGCATCCAGACCAGCACGCCGCTGACGACGAGTCCGGGCAGCGCAACCAGAAATGAGTAGAGACTGATTCGATTTTCGTAGAGAAGCCGGGCTCGCTTTTTGCGGTCGGGAACTTTTTGGGCCGGTTAGGCTAGACCCCATATTTCTCCATACGCCGATACAACGCGCCGCGGCTTAGCCCCAGCGCTTCCGCAGCCTGACTCACGTTTCCCTGAAAACGTTGAAGAGCTTTTCGAACCAGCACTGCCTCGACCGCTTCCAGGCTCAGTTCCTCAAGATTCTGGCTCTGGCTCCGTTGCGAGCTGAGAGATAAATCGGCTGGCTGAATTTCCGACGTTCGGCACATTAACACAGCGCGCTCGATCGTGTGTTCCAGTTCGCGCACATTCCCGGCCACGAGAATTGCTTTAACGCCTGGATCGGCCGCGGGATCAAATCTCTGCACCGGTCGTCGATAGCGTGAAGCATAGCGCGTCAGGAAGTGGGCCGCCAGGACCGGGATATCTTCACGGCGCTCTCGCAGCGCCGGAACATGAATCTCCACCGTATTGAGGCGAAATAGAAGATCTTCGCGGAACTGTCCGGCTGCGCACGCCGCCGGAAGGTCGCTGTTGGTTGCCGATAGAACGCGCACATTTACGCGACGTGAACGGGATGATCCAACGCGCTCGATCTCGCCGGACTCCAGCACGCGCAGCAGCTTGGCTTGCTGGCGGAGAGGAACGTTGCCGATCTCATCGAGGAAAATCGTTCCCCCGTCGGCCAATTCGAACCGTCCGATACGATCGGTACGCGCATCGGTAAACGCACCTTTAACGTGGCCGAATAACTCGCTTTCAAAAACTCCATCCGGGATCGCTCCGGTGTTCACCGCTACCAACGTCCGCGACGCTCGTCCGCTCAGCGCATGAAGCGTCTGAGCGACGACTTCCTTACCTGTTCCGTGCTCGCCCGTAATCAGGACGTTGGCGTCCGAAGGCCCAACGCGGGCAATCGTGTCCAGCACGGACTGCATCGCCGGAGCCGTAGCCAGAAACTCGGGCCGTCCTTCGGCGCGCAGCAGGCGGTTTTCAGCTTCCAGCCGCGCTGCATGCTGCAAAGCGCGATGCAGTTCGACCTGCGTCCGCAAGATCGAAACCAGGCGTTCGTTCTCCCATGGCTTCTGAACGAAGTCCCGCGCACCTCGCCGCATCGCCTCAACCGCGAGCTCCACGTTTGCCCACGCAGTCATCACGATGACCGGGACGGTCGCATCCACGGAAACAATCTGCGACAGCAGATCGAGACCTTCCTGGCCCGACGTCGTGTCGCGAGTGTAATTCAGGTCAATCAGAACGGCGTCGTAGGAGTTCGTCGCAAGGGCGTCGCGGACGGCCGCTGGACTTGAAACCTTGTCCACCCGGTACCCCTGTGGGCGCAACAAGAAGTCGAGAGCCTCCAGAATATGAGACTGATCGTCGGCAGCCAGGATGCGCACCTGTGCCTTAACTTCGCTGCGAAATGGCTGTACCTCTGTATCCCCGGATTTGACTGTTGTCGGCATATGTTACGAATCAGTGAGAGACCGCGCCCCGGATCGCATCCTGAATCAGTATGCCATTATGTTCCAGCGTCGTCCCAGTCGCGCGATCTAATTCGACCTTGGCCTTCTGATAGATTGTCTGCGCGCTGACCAGGTCCAGTTCCGCGAGGGCCAGATCGCGTTGAGCAGACAGCGTTTGATAGCTCGAACCCGACCCGAGCTCTTGTTCCTTCTTCGTGATGTCAAAAGTTCTCTGCGCGAGGTCACGCGCCTTTCGAGCCGCCTCAACCCGCGCTCCGGTCTGGTCGAGCGCATACTGTGCGTTGCGCACTTCGATTCGCACCTGCTTCTTCAATTGCTCCATGCGCAACTCGGCCTGGCGATATTCCAGTTCCGACCGAAACTGATCGGCCTTCGCAACCCGGTTGCGAATCGGTATGGCCAAGTTCAGCCCGACGTAGTAGTCCGGAGAAGAGTTGTTGAACGTATTCTGAAGAGCTCCGCTGAAATCTCCGGGAACGTTCGAAATATTCTGTCCCAGGTTGTAGATCGGATTCAACGGCCCGGCCAGGCCAGAACCTCCGTAGAACCCAACCAGAGATAGCGTCGGAAGAAGCGCGTTACGTGCCGCCCGTCGGCTGATCTGGCGGTTTACGAGGTCAATATCGGACTCGGCAAGGTCGGGACGATTGTGCTGCGCCTCCAAAATGAGATCCTGTATCGCGTGCGTAGGCCGAATCGTCGCCGGATCCATCTTGTCCGTCGGAACAACGGGCATCGCTTCCAGCACCGGATCGTCCAGGCTTTTGGTGATCGCGTTCTTCATCAACGTTTCTTGTAGTTGAAGGCTGGTGCGCGCGACGGTTAGATCCTGGTCTCGCTTCGATACCTCGGCTTCCGCTCGCATCACGTCCATCGCTGGAACGCTCTCGAGCTGCAATTGCTTCTTCGCGTTTTCAAACGTCTGCTGCGCAAACGAGAATGACTGCTCATTCACCTGGGTCTGTTCATAAGCGCTAACCAGGTCCCAGTAAATGTTTTCGATCTGCGTGATCGTCGCAATCACTTGGTCTTTGAACGCGATGTCGGAGATTTTTTTATTGTTCTTGGCGATATTCAGATAACGCAGGTTTGGGCCAAAGCCGAATCCCGCAAGCAACTCTTGTTGGATCTGAAACCGGAACGTCGAGTTCAGCGACGGCGACAGGTTAAAGAATGGACTGTTCGTGGATTGTCGCGCATTTGAAAAGGTGACATTGATACTGGTTCCCGTGGGAAACGCCTGAGTAAAGACTGCGTTCACCTGCGTCGTGTTTAGTTGCAGTGACGGAACGCCATAAATCTGCTGGTTCGCGAGAGGAGAGGTCTGATGCTCATTGCCTCCGGTGAGGCCGAGGAACGGATCGTACGATGAAACTGCAGTGCCGGCGCCAAGCGTCGATTGAACCAGTCCAGATGCGCCCGCTCCAGCTCCTCCAGCTCCACTCGTCGTTCCACCGGCACCGGCTCCCGGTGCGCCTGTTCCGAAGCCGCCCACTCCACCACCCGGAGTGCCTTGGACAACGCCGGTGTTAACGCCTCGGAAGAATCCGCCGGCTTGGGTTCGCAGGATGTCGGTCTTGGCGATCGGAAGGTTGTAGCGCGCGATGGCGAGATCGAGGTTATCTTCAAGCGCAAGTTCGATTGCATCCTTCAGCGAGAGGTAGAGCTTGCCGTCTCGAATCTGTCGATCGATTCCAGCCGAATTCGTGAGCATCGGCTGCGGCACCGTATCCGGCATGTACGCGTTCAACGGGTTGTGGGACTTCGGCATTTCGAAATTCAATGGAGCCGGTGCCTGTGCCGGAGCCTGCGGCAAAGGAGCGGCAGCGGGCGTTTGTGAAAAAAGACTGCCTGCCGACGCAATCCACATTCCTGCCCAGATCGCGCCAATCTTGAGGGACCTTCCAACCATCAAGCTCACGATGCGCTGACCTCCGCTGGCTGTGTGAGGGCCGGATTCGATGTGTCTCCGACCAGCCACCCGTCTCTCAGTTGAATCGTGCGGTTTCCGTAGCCCGCGTTGACCTCCGAGTGCGTGACTTGGACGATTGTCGTCCCTTGCTGATTCAGATCGCGGAACAGTTCCATAATCTCCTTGGCATGAGTGGAGTGAAGGTTGCCGGTAGGTTCGTCGGCAAGTAATAAGGACGGCTTGTGAATGACAGCCCGTGCGATTCCGACAAGTTGCTGCTGCCCGCCCGAAAGCTGGCTGGGATACAGATCCTTTTTCGCCACGATCTGAAAGCGATCGAGCGTGTCGGCGACGAGGCTCTGCCGCTCGCGCCGCGGGATGTCCTTGTACGAGAGAGGTAAGTCGATGTTTTCCTGCACCGTCAGGTCGTCGAGCAAGTGATAGCTCTGAAAAACCATGCCGATATTTCGCTTGGCAAGTTCAGCGCGCTGCTTGCGCTTCATCTGGTGAACGCCTTCCTCCCGAAACCAGTACTCGCCTTCCCAACTGTCGTCCAGCAAAGCGAGAACATTCAGCAGAGAAGATTTCCCGGCACCGGATGGGCCCATGATGGTGATGAATTCACCTTCGCGGATGTCCAGATTGATCCGGCGTAGCACCCAGGTCTGCCCGGCGGGTGTTTTATAACTGCGTTCCAAATTCTTCATTTCGATCATCTGCAAATCTCCAATTCTCGAATCCTATTCGTCGCGCAACGCCACCATCGGATCGACGCGCGCCGCGCGTAGCGCCGGAATATATGCGGCTGCCATGCCGACAATAGCCAACGCAATGCACACATTGAACATCACGTACGGATCACGGTATTTCGTTTCATAAAGCATACTTCGCAAGATCGATGCGGAGCCCAGCGCCGACACCACGCCAATCGCCATTCCGGCGCCCAGCAGGATGGAAGCTTCCTGCAGCACCATCTTCAGCACCGATCCGCGCTGCGCGCCCAGCGCCATGCGTACTCCGATCTCGCGCTTGCGACGCGTCACCGAGTACGTCATTACTCCGTACAGCCCGACGATGGTGAGCGTGATGGCCATCCCGGCAAAGGTGCTGAGCAGGATCATGGCAAATCGCGACTCCGATAGCTGAACGAACATCAGCTCCTTCATTGTCCGAACTTGGGTGACCGGGATGTCCTTGTCCATGGATGCCACGATTCGCTGCACGCTTGCCGCCAGGCTGTGTGAATCAAGCGACGTGCGCACGACCGAGTAGACGCAGCACCAACCCTCGAGTTGATCGGACGGCACATACATAGCTGGTCTGAGTTCCCGCTGTGTAGCTGACAGCCGGATGTTGCCGACCACTCCCACGATTTCGCGCCAGGGAGGTCCACCGGGACCGCTGCTCGCTCCCGGCTTTAACTTCTTTCCCAGAACAGACTCCCCAGGAAAAAATTTGTCCGCGAACGCCCGATTCACGATCATCACCTGCGCCGCCTTGGACTGATCAAGCTCTGAGAAATCGCGCCCTTGCAAAACGGGGATGCGCATGGTGTCGAAATATCCTGGAGTGATCGGCGCGACGTCCGCGCTTGGCTGGGACCCTTCCGAAGTCGGATGCTCCGGGTCCTCAAATGTGACCACTGCGCCGTTGTCCGACATCGGCAAAATCATGACGCCTGATGCGGACTGAACACCCGGCAGTGCTTTCAGCTGGTTGAAGTACTCCCGATAAAATTGCGAGCGTGTGTTTTTGTACTGGCTATCCGGCGTTTCGAAATAGAGTGTCGTCAGGTTCGCGGGATTGAAGCCGTCATCCGCATGCAGCAACCTCTTGAAGCTGGTGATCAGAAGTCCGGCAGCAACGGCCAACACCAGGCCCAGTGCAACCTGGCCTACGATGAGTGACGATCGCAGCCAATCGCGTCCGAACACCTCGCTTCTTCCGCCCTCTTTAAGAGTTTCGACAAGGTTGGTGCGGGATCCGGCCAGGGCAGGAACGATTCCAAAAATGATTCCGCACGCCATCGATAGCCCGACTGAGAACCCGAGCATGCGCAGATCGACTCCCGCATCCGCCGCACGCGGCACGCTGTCGCCAATCAATGAAAGCATCGCGGGTGTGGAAAGAAAGGCCAGGCCACAGCCCACCAGTCCGCCGCATGCGCCGAGAACCAAACTCTCGGCAAGCAATTGACGAACGAGTCTCCTCTTACCCGCGCCCAGGGCCGAGCGCAACGCAATTTCACGCTGCCGTTCCCGCATCCGAGCCAGCAGCAGATTTGCGATATTTCCGCAAGCGATGAAAAGGACGAGCCCAACCGACCCCAATACGACGAGTAGCGCTGTCCGCGTACTGCCAAGCAGAGCGTCGACTTCGTTGATCGCTCGCGCGGCATTGTGCCTCGTATTCGTGTTCGGGAATTGCTGGGCGAGATTGACCGCGATTCCGTTCAAATCCTGGTTCGCTTCGCTGACGGTGACTCCCGGCTTCAATCGTCCAAATACATTCAGAAAGTGAGATCCGCGGTTCTTGACGTTCGGCTTCGGATCACTGGGATCATCGTCTATAGCGAGCGTCGTCCATACCGCGTTCGACGGACGGGTAACTGGAAAGCGAAAATTCTGCGGCATCACCCCAATGATGGTGTAGAGCTCGCCGCTGAGACGCACTGCTTGGCCCAGGATGGCTTCACTTTTTGCAAATTGCGAGGTCCACAGCGCATGGCTGATCAGGATGACCCGAGTGCCTGCCTTCTCCTCCTCCTTAGTGAAACCGCGTCCGAGCTCAGGACGCACGCCCAGCGCGGGCAACAGATCCCAGGAGACGATCTCCGCATCGACCTGTATCGGACGATCAAGGCCGGTCAGCGTGAACAGGTTATCGTGATACGAAACAAGATGATCGAGCGTGTGATTCTGGGCGCGCCAGTCGAAGAAATCCGGATAGCAGATCGCCGTCGGCTGTGGATTGTGCGAATTGATCGATTGCGCCTCAACTAACTGCTGCGGCTGTTGATATGGGAGTGGCCGCAGCATGACCGCGTCCACCACGCTGAAGACTGCTGTGTTCGCGCCAATCCCAAGCGCGAGCGTTATGACTGCAATCGCGGTGAATCCCGGATTCTTGCGCAGTTGCCGCAGAGCGTAGCGCAGGTCTTGCATGATGTTGGTCAACATGTCACGGCCTCCTATTCATAGCGCAGCGCCGTCATGGGATCGATTCTCGTAGCCCAGCGGGCGGGAAGATACGCGGCCAGCGCTGCCACGAATGCCAGCACCATCGTCAGAATCACAAAAATCGAAATATCCACCTGCACGATGCCGTACAGCGCGCTCGACAGCAGCCGGGCCAAGAGGGTAGACAATCCCACTCCGATCGCAAGACCGATCATGGCCATCTTGGCGGCCGAAGAGGCAACCAGTCGCAGTACATCGGAGCGTTGTGCGCCGAGCGCGATGCGCACTCCAATTTCGTGTGTTCGCTGGGCCACCGAGTATGCCATCAGCGCGAATATCCCGGCTGACGCCAGCGTGAGAGCGATGACGCCGAATATGAACATCATCCGTGCAGACGATTCCACGCCGCTCGCGTTATCTGACACCACTTGTTCGAGCGTTCGCACGTCGTATCCGGGAGTGTCGCGATCGATCTGTCGGAGTTGCTCAGCAATCGGGGCGGCATAATCGCGGGGATCATTAGCCGTGCGGACGACGATCGCAGTCGACGTCGATGGCACCTGGGTGAAGGGCACATATGTCGTCGGATCGGGATGCGCATCGAACGCGCTTGGCCGGACATCGCCGACAACGCCGACGATTTGCCTCAAAGGCTCGTGCCCGTTCTGATTGCCCAGCTTGATGTGTTTGCCGATCGGATCTTGCCCCGGCCAGTTGTGCTCGGCCATGCTCTCGCTCACGACTGCCACCGGCGCAGAACTGCGCGTGTCCTCAAGCGAAATTCCCCGTCCCTTCAACACCGGAATTCTCAGCGTCGCAAACAGGTCGGTCGATGCAACCTGCGAAATTGTGGTGGGAGTGTCTCCAGTCGGAACGGGAGGCGCGCCTTCAGCGCTATATTCCGTCCAGTTCCATGACCAGCCCGAGGGCAGGCTCGTGATGCAGGCCGCGGAGCGAACCCCGGGAATGGCTCCAATTTCCCGCAACACGCGGTCGTAATAACCAAGAATCTGGTCGTTCGTCTGATATTTCGCTTCGGGCAGGGACAGCCGGAATGTCATTACATGCGAGCGGTCGAATCCCATCTCGACGTTCAGAAGATGGCGGAATCCTTTGATCATCAGGCCTGCACCGTTCAGCAGAACTAATGCCAACGCGATCTCGGATGTAACCAGCAGGAAACGGATGCTTCCGGTTGCGCCGGCAGGAGTCGAGCCGCGCGAATTTTCCTTCAGCACATCGCCCGCCTGGCATCGGGAGAACCGCAGCGCCGGAACTAATCCCGAAAGAATGCCGGTGATGATTGCCAGCCCAATCGTGAATGCCAGCACCCGAAGATCAAGCTGCACGTGCTTCAGTCCGGGCACATGTTCGAGAATGATGGCCGGAATATCGCGGCGAAGCAGTCCCATCCCCCAACTCGAAAGTATGATTCCGGCGGCCGCGCCAATGAGCGACAGAAGAGTGCTCTCGACTAGCAGCTGCCGCATCAGTTGCCATCGGCTCGCCCCAAGACCGACTCGAACCGCGATCTCCTTCTGTCGTCCTGAGGCTCGGGCCAACTGCAGATTCGCAACATTCACACATGCCAGAATCAGCACAAAAACTGCGGCACCCATAAGGACGAGTACGAATTGCCGCGTTCCGGTCGTGACATCCTCGGCGAGACTGACGACGCGAACACCGTGCCCTTCATTGGTCGCTGGGAATTCGTGTCCGAGTCGATTTGCGATTGCGTTAAGTTCGGCGCCCGAACTCTTGATCGACGCATCCTTCCGAAGCCTTCCCAGTACCGTCAAATAATGATCTGCGCGGTTCGCAATTTCAGGCGAGAGATTGAGCGGCGTCCAAACCTCCGTTCCCGCCGGAAACGTGGCTTCCTGACCGGCCACGCCGACAACGGTGAACTTCTGGCCGTTCAGAAGAAGCGGTTTACCCAGGACCGAGACGTCATTTGCAAGATGCTTTTTCCAGAATCCGTAGCTGACGATGACGACCGGAGATGCCCCCTGTTCGAAGTCGGCCGTGCCGAGATTCCGTCCGAGTTGTGGGTCCACGCCAATCAAACTGAAAAAATCCGAACTTACCCGGTATCCTTCGACCCTCTCGGCCAGGCCTTCGGATGTCAGATTTGCGTCCCATCCGCGAACGGCGGCGAGTTGCTGAAATGAATGCGCTTGCTCGCTCCAGTCGCGGAAGTTTGCAGGGGCCGCTTTCACACTGGTGGCGTCTTGCTTCGGCGCGGTCTCCCAGACGGCAACAACACGATCCAGGTCGGGGAAGCCGAACGGCCGAAGTATCAAGGCGTTCACATTGCTGAAGATCGCAGTATTCGAGCCGATCCCTAACGCCAGCGTGACCACCGCTACGGCGGTGAAGCCTCGGTGATTACGCAGTTGCCGCAATCCATAAACGATGTCGCCTAGAATGTCCGTCATAATTCGTCCACCTCATGGCCCTTACTCGTAACGCAAAGCCTCCGTTGGCTCCACGCTCGCTGCTCTTCTTGCAGGAAGGTAACTGGCCGTCAGGGCTGCGACTGCAAGCACTCCGGTGACAGCGCAAAGGGTTGATATGTCCCATGATCGAACGCCGAACAAGAGGTCGCGTATCAGTGCGGCAACGCCCACGGCAGCCAGCAATCCGATCGCGATGCCAAATCCCGCCAGCCACGCGGCTTCCCGCAGGATGAGTTGATAGACCGATCCTCTTTGCGCTCCGAGTGCCATGCGCACTCCAATCTCGCGCGTCCTGCAACTGACGGAGTAGGAGATAACGCCATACAGCCCGATGACCCCGAGTAGCAGGGCCAATGCCGCGAATCCTCCCACGAGCCAGGCCGACGATCGATGCAGATACGCTGAAGGCGAGTCGTTGATCCTGTCGCTCATCGTCGCGATATCCATCGTGCCGATTCCGGGATCGATCTCATGAACTGCGGCGACGGCTGTCGGCAAAATGGACTGCTCCGCCTGCGAGGTTCGAATCACGAGCGAGAAATAAGTATCCGTACTCTGCTCAAACGGGTAATAAACCGCTGGCCAGATTTGCGAGTCGAGCGAACCGTCTTTGATGTCTTCGACAACTCCGACAATTTCGCTGATCGACTTCGGAGAAAGTTCGGTATCACCGATCTTCTTTCCGATCGGGTCTTCTCCAGGAAAATACTGCCGCGCCAGCATCTGGTTGATGATGACAACTCGGGGCTTCGACGCATCTTCGTTTTCGTTGAAATATCGCCCCTGCAGAAGCTTCGCTTTCAAAGTCGCAAAGAACGCCGAGCTGACATCCCGCTGATTGACCTCATTATGTTCGCCGCTGTACGGCTTTCCGACCAGGCGAATCCATGTGGTATTCCCGTTAAAACTTACGGGCAACACGCTCGACACGCCGACGGACTCAACGCCCGGCAAACTGGCAATGCGCCTCAGAATCTTGTGCTCGGCATCGATCTGCTGCGCGTCCTTCGCATAAGTTGTGTCCGAAAGTGCGACGCGGAGGGTGGCGAGATGATCCGTCTGAAATCCGACTTCAACGTGCAACAGGTAATAAAGGCTCTTCCCCAATAGCCCCGCGGAAACCAGCAGCACAACCGCAACCGCAAGTTCCACCACAACTAGATTTGACCCGAAGCGGCGCCACATCGTTCCCGCGTATCCTCGTCCACCTTCAACGAGGCCAGCGCGAATCTGTCGCAGCGGCAACCGTAGGACCGGCGTGATCGAGAAAACGATCAGCGCTCCAATCGCAAGCAGTGCAGCGAAGCCGAGTGTGTGGCTGTTCAAGCCGAGTCGATCCAGATACGGCATGTACGCTAGAACGTCCTTAGAGAGCATGCTCAAGAGAATCCGGATCGCAGCTTGGGCCCCTATCAATCCGATCAGGAATCCAGCTGTAACCAGAACAAGTCCGTCAGCAGTAAATTGTCGGGCCAGTCTCAAGCGTGACGCCCCAAGAGCGCCGCGAACAGCGATTTCGCGCTTTCGGCTCTCTGAACGAACCAGCAATAGGCTCGTCACGTTCACACAAGCGATCACGAGCAGCAGTCCAGCCCCACCAAGCAGGGCTAATAGCACGGGACGGATGTCCGCAACGATCATCTCCGACAAGGGTGCGACGAATGCGCCTTGTCCTCGGTTGTCCGTGGGGTATTGCAACTCCAGCTGGCTCGCGATCGATTTCATGTTGGCTCGAGCCATTTCGACGGTGACGCCATCCTTGAGCCGGCCGATGCCGTCCAGAGAATGGCAACTGCGCCGCACGCTGCACGAATCCGTCGCATGAAGCGTCGTCCAGAATTCTGCGTTTCCTCGCGGAGCAAATTGAAAGCTCTGCGGCAGCACGCCAATGATCGTGTGGGGCACGCCGCTGAGCGTTACACTCTGACCAACCACGTCGGGACGGCCGCCATACCGCTTCTGCCACGTCGAGTAGCCAAGGATCACGGTGAAGGGAGCAGCCGGCAAGTCTTCACCGTCGTGGAAATCTCGTCCTAGGATGGGCGTGATTCCCAGCGTGCGAAAAAAACCGTCGCTAACCTTGACGGCAGGCACCGGCTCGGCCCCGCCTTCTTTGCTGAGCAAATATCCGGTGCCGTTATACACATCCATCGTGCGGAAAACTTGGTTCAATTTCTTCCAGTCGAGATAATCCGGATACGAGATATTGGCGTGCGGGAGCATGGCGATGCTCTCGGTCACAAAAACGAGCCGCGACGGGTCTGCATACGGCAGGGGCTTGATCAATGCCGCATCGACGAAGGCGAAGATCGCTGCGCTGGCGCAGATTCCGAGTGAGAGAATCAGGATCGCGGTGGCGGCAAATGCCGGACTTTTGCGCAGTTGGCGGATTGCATATCGAAGATCCTGCATTAGACCTGTCATTGTCAGTCCCTTCACTCGTAGCGAAGTGCGGTTACTGGTTGTACGCGCACCGCCCGGCCCGCGGGAATGCAGGCGGAAAGCAATGCGACGAAGGCGATCGCCACGATAGCGAGTGCCAACGTTACGGGATCGCGATAGGAAACGCCGAAAAGCTGGCTCTTCACAAAACTTCCGAGCGCCAGTGAAAGTGGTACGGCGACCGCGATGCTCCAGCCGGTCATCGTCATCACTTCACGTAATACCATTCCGACCACGGCTCTTCTGGAAGCGCCAAGCGCCATGCGAACTCCAATTTCCCGAGTGCGCTGCGCGATCGTGTATGCCAGCACGCCGTAGATGCCGATCCCGCTGATGAAAACGGCAACGACGCCAAAGCTTGCCGCAAGAAAGGCGAGAATCCGTTCTGAGGAAAGAGTGGTATCGATCTCAGCATTCATCGACTGCAGCGAATCGACGACCAACTTGGAATCAACCCCGCTGACCGCAGAGCGGATTGCGCGCGCCGCGCTATCGTCCGCAGTCCGGCTTCGAACGTAAACAGCAACGGATCCCGGCTCTAGATCCTGAAAAATCGGCGAATAGAAAATGGGTGCATTGTTCTCATGCAAACTTCTGTGTTTCGCGTTTCCGACCACCCCGACGATCTGGAGAGGCTGATTCTTTTTGCCAACTGAGAAGGTTCTGCCAATCGCATCCAGATCGCTGGCAAAGAACTTATGCACGAAGTTCTCGTTGACCACCGCGACCTTCAGCGAGGTGGGGACGTCCGAGTCTTTCAAAGCGCGCCCCGCGACAAGCGGAATGCGCAATGTGGAAAAATACTCCGGCGTCACGTGTTCCCACTCGATGCTCATTCGCTCGCCCTCTTGCGCCTGATATCCAGGGACTTCGATGGAGAACGTGCTGTCCGAATTCGCCAGTACGGGATCGTCGGTCATGCCAACCGATTGCGCCTCCGGCTGAGCCGAAAGACTTTCAATCAGTCGCTTGTACAGCGAACCAATAGTGTTGGCTTGATATCCGGCAAGATGAGGATCGAGTTGAAACGTGACCAGATGCTCGGGCACAAAACCGACATCCACAGTTTTGAGATTCCGCAAGGTCCGGCTGAAGAGTCCCGCGCCAAATAGCAACAGCAGGCTGAGTGCGATTTGCGCACTCACGGCGAAGCGGCGAAATCGCGAATCGGACAATTCTCCGGTCCCCATTTGCTGCCTCAGTGCAGGAGTGATATGCGGCCGGTAAAACTGAATGATTGGCGCCAGGCTGAACAGCAGGCTGGCAACCACGGACAGTGCGAAACAGAATGCCAGCAGCCGCGGGTTAGGAGCCGTTGTAAGAGAGGTCGTCCCCGACCCATTTGACGCCGGGTCAATCAGATAAATCAGCGCCTTCGTCAACAGCGGCGAGACGGCCAGGCCGCACAAGCCACCTGTCAAGCCCAGAACGAGGCCTTCGACGAGCAACTGCCCCAGGACTCGAACGCGCGTCGCCCCCAATGAATAACGAACCGACATTTCCCGGACGCGGCCCGCAGCGCGAACCAGCAGCAGGCTTCCAACATTCGCGATCGCCATCAACGTCAGCAGGAAGACCATTCCGGTCAGAATCAGCAGAGGAATGCGCAAGGATTCGCGAAGTGGCGAAAATCCTTTAGACCCATTCAGCAGCGTCAGATAGCTCTTGGCTACAAACCGGTCGCGAAATTGCTGGCTTTTCGTTGGAATATCTTCGAGCTCTCGGGCTCGCAAAGCCTTCCACAACGGATTGATCCCGGCTTCCGCGTTCTTGACGCTTAGCCCGGGCTTCAACCGCGCAACAATGTTCAGCCACTTTGATCTGGGGTCCTCAAGTTCGTCCCACAGCGGCGTCATCTGCGCCTTCATCGTCATCGGCACGAAGAAATCCGGACGGGTGCCAGAAATTGCGCTGTCGAATCCGGGCTGTACCACTCCAATGATCGTGAGCGGCGATCCGTTGACCAGGATGCTCTGATTAATCACCAGTGGATCGGACGCAAACCGGTTTTTCCAGTAGTTGTAGCTTAGAACTACGACGGGCGACGATCCTCGCGCCTTGCTGTCCTCGTCGAGAAACAATCGCCCAAGCGCGGGCTTTACGCCTAGAACGGTGAAGTAGTTTCCCGTGACCAGTTCACTGTTTGCCAGCGTGGAAGCATTTTTCCACTGAACGCCGACCTCCGCGGGAAACATCGCCAGCATTCCCGTAAACACGCTGTTGTGGTCGCGCAGTTCGCGATACATCGGATATGAAAAATACTGGTGATCGTCTCCTCCGTAAGAACTGGAGTGACCCGTATCCGAGCCCGCGTACTGCAGCATCACGAGCTTGTCAGGATCTGTGACTGGCAGTTGCCGGAGCAAGATCTGCTCCACCAGCGAAAATATGGCAGCATTGGCACCGATACCGACGGCCAGCGTGATGACGGCCACAAACGCGAATGCGGGATATCGCCGCAATTGGCGAATGGCCTGACGGATATTCTGGAATGCCGTTTCCATGGTTTTCACTCGTAGCGCAACGCCACCATCGGATCGATCTTCGCCGCACGCCGCGCCGGGAAATAGGCAGCCAGCAAGATCACACTCGTTATCGCAGCAAGGGCGATCGCAATCGTGGTTCGATCAAATGGACTGAGCCCGAAGAGTTGCGACTGGATCAACCGCGTACAGACGAGAGTTGCCGGCACACCCACGCTGATGCCAAGAGCCAGCAGCAGAAGAGACTCTCGAAGGACCATCCAGAGAATGGACCCTGACTGTGCGCCCATTGCCATGCGCACGCCGATCTCATTGGTCCGCCGGTTCACGTTGTACGTCATGACGCCGTAAAGACCTACACACGCCAAAGCCAGCGCCAGCATTGAGAAGAAGCCGGACAGCTGCGAGATCAGGCGCTCGTTTTCCATGAAGGAATCGATCTCTTCGGTGATCGTGTGCGTTTCCAGCAGAGGAAGTGCCGAATCGACTTCCGCAACGGCCGCCCGAACTTCTCCCGCAATCGTTGCTGGATCAGCCTGAGTCCCGATCTGCATCGAGTAGGCGAAGTGATCGTCGCCAGTCAGTTGTTCGAGCGGTAGATAAATCATCCGCTTCGCCTGTTCCCTGGGATCGTTGTACTTTGTATCGCGCACGACACCAACAATTTGCCAGAACCCCGGAACGCTTGGATCGGCAATCTTGAACTGGTGCCCGATCGCATCTCCGTGCGGAAAGAAATGATCCGCCAGAGTCTGGTTGACCACGACAGATTTTGTGGATGTCGGCGAATCCTGCTCGCCGAATGATCGCCCTTGCAGAACAGGGATACCCACCGTGTTGAAGTAATGCGTCGAAACACGATTGATGCTCGTGGAAATATCCTCGTTTGCGGCGGGCGTGTACCCTTGCACGAAGATTGGCGATCGCCAACTGCCTCTCGACATCGGCGGCGTGCCTGACAGCGACGCGGACCGAACGCCCGGGATCGCCTCCAGTCGCTGAATGAGCCGCTGGTGAAGCCCTGCAACTTGCGGCTCTTTGTATCCTGCCAGTTTCGCGTCGTAATTAATCAACAGCAGGTTGTGGCGATCGAACCCAAAATCGAGATTTCTCAAATTCTGCAAGGTCCGCACGAACAGGCCCGCGCCAACCAGCAGAGTGATCGATATCGCTACTTGCGCGGCAATAAGAATCTTGGGCAACAAGCGGTGAGATCGAACACCTGTGCCGGATGTGCTTCGTCCTGACGCATGCAACGATCCAGCCACTCCGGTCTTGCACGCTCTCCACGCGGGAGCAATGCCGAACAGAGCGCCGGTTGCGAGCGACACTGCAAACGTGAATCCAAGGACGCGCAAATCAGGCGACGGATCAAGCGCGACACTGTTCAATCCGTGAGACACGAAGTTGACCAGCATCCGCGTGCCCAGTATTGCCAGGAACAAGCCTGCGATTCCACCAAGAGTTGAAAGCAGCATTGCTTCCGTCAGGATTTGCCGCATCACGCGAAGCCGGCTTGCCCCGATGGCAAGTCGCGTTGAAACTTCCCGTTCGCGCGCCACCGAGTTCGCCAGCAGAAAGTTCGCCAGGTTGGCGCATGCGATTGCCAGCACCAATCCCACCACCGCCATCAGGATGTACAACGGTTCCGAGAATTGCTGCCGCAGGTGCGAGATTCCCCGGCCCCCGGGAACCATGTCCACATAGATCTTGCTGATTTCGGAGCGGCGCTTGTCGGAGATCGACGCGCCCTCGCGGGCGGTCATGAATTCCTGCACCTGCCTCGACGCCCAAAGCTTCGCCTGAGCGGCACTCACGCCGTCCTTGCGGCGCCCAATCACATGCAGCCAGAACAAATTGTGTGGTGTCAGCAACGACGGTTGCAGCATCACTTCCTGCTGCATCGTGATCGGCAGCCACATGTCGGGAGCCTCGGCGCTGAGTTCCAGCCCGAAAAAAGCCGGCGGAGCAACGCCGACGACCGTGAACCGAGTTCCATTGATGGTGAGCGGGTTCCCCACCACAGATCGATCGCCGGCTAGATGCTGTGCCCAATAGCGATAACTCAGTACGGCGACTGGGTTCCGTCCCGGCGCATCGGCATCGGAGGGAAGGATCGGTCTGCCAATCGCAGGTTCGACCCCGAGCGTTTCAAAGAAAGTGCCGGAGACCGTTTCCGCAAGTGCTTGTCCCGCCACTCCTCCCGCGCCGCTTCGCACGCTGACCCGGATCGGAAAACTTCCTGTCGCACAGACATTCTTAAAGGGATCATGCTGCTGTTCGATCTGCTGGTAGAAATCGTATGGAAATATATCCAGCGGGCCCGGACCAATGCCGTCGAGCTCGCCGGCATCTGCGCCATCTCCGAAGGACGAGAGTTGCTCGGGCTGTCGTACAGGAAGAGATTTCAGGATCAGCTTGTCGATCAGCGTGAAGATCGCCGTGTTCGCCCCAATGCCGAGAGCAAGGGAAACGATGGCGATTGACGTGAATCCCGGCCTGCGCCAGATCTGGCGCAGGGCAAATCTCAGGTCCTGTACGACGCCGTTCATGCCTGAACGTCCGCCATCAGTTTCTTCAGCTCTTCTTCGGCCACAACCTTACCGTCGAACAGATGCACTTCGCGTTGAGCGTGCTTGGCGAAGCGCGGATCGTGCGTCACCATGCAGATCGTGGCTCCATCGCGATGCAGATCGGCCAGAAGCTCCATGACGGCCTCGCCGTTTCGCGAATCCAGGTTTCCTGTAGGTTCGTCAGCCAGGAGGATCGACGGCTTTCCGCCCAACGCTCGAGCCACAGCTACGCGCTGCTGCTGACCGCCAGAAAGCTGCGAAGGATAGTGCCGCACGCGGTGCGCCATGCCAACCCGCTCGAGCGCTTCCATCACTCGCGTCTTGCGTTCGGGCGAAGGCATTCTTTGCCGGTAAGTGAGCGGCAACTCGACGTTTTCGTACACGGTCAGATCGCCGATCAGATTGAAACTCTGGAAGATGAATCCGATCTCCTGGTTTCGAATTCGTGCCCGCTCAGCGAAGTCCAGGTTTTCAACCGGCTTGTTGTTCAGGAAATAGCGGCCGCCGGTTGGAGTGTCGAGTAATCCGATGATCGACAACAGCGTCGACTTTCCACATCCGGATGGCCCTGACATCGCCACGTACTCGCCCTTGTTGACCGACAGATGAACTCCCGAAAGCGCGTGCGTCTCGATTTCATCTGTGTAGAACACCTTCGTCATATCGGAAATCTGGATCAGTGGCAGAGCTGCTTCTGTCATGTGTTCCTCGTCTTAGGAAATTTCGTTCTTACTCTTGGAGCCGGATACGGTCGGTATTGTCCCAGCGCGACATATCGGAAAGGATTACCGTGTCCCCCTGGTGCAATCCCTCCACAATCTGAATCGAGTTCACTGATGCTCGTCCTACTTTTACCGGTACGCGGAGAGCCTCTCCTGGCCCATCCGGTCGCTCGAGCTTGAAAAGACTGATGGTGCTGTTCTCTTGCCCGAAGGCGGGCCGCCCAACATAGAGCACATCGTCCAGCCGCTCGAGATCGACCGTTCCATCGACGCTCAAGTCTGGCCTCGCCCCGCGGGGCAACTCGCCTAACAGTTTGACGTCTACAGTGACCGTTCCGTTTTGCACCGCTGGATCAACTCGCATCACGGTGCCCGAAATAACGCCATTGTGCGTGTCTACTGTCGCCGGCTCCCCGATCTGGACGTCCCTCGCCTGTGTCTCGGCGATCTTCAATTCCGCCATCAGGTGATTCGGCTGGATGATCTTGGCGAGCATCGCTCCCGGGGCGACGTGTTCTCCAACGTGCAGCGGCAGTTCCACCAGCACGCCGTCGATCTTGGCCTTAACTTTGAGCGCGTCCATCTGCTTCTGCTTCAATTCCGCCAACACCCGCATCTGCTCGACCTTGGCCTGCTGTTCTGCCAATTGAGCGTCGATGGACTTTTGCGTGCTCGCCAGGCTCTGATCTTCAAGGCCGTTCCGGATCGTGAGCTCGTCGGCCTTTCCCTTCGAATTTCTGTATGCCAACCCCGAGATGACGCCGAGATCGAAGAGCGCCTTGTCGGTCTGCGACTGCAGTTGCGACTGCGTATAGTCCGCCTTGACCGTAGCCGCGCTGGCCTTCTGGTGCATGAGGTCACTTTCAAGTTTCGTGCGCTGGCTCTGGTATTCCGCTTCCGCCGCCTTCCATTGAAGTCGGGCGTCAACCGCCGCCTGCTCCACTTGGGAATTGCTCATGTCGAGCAACACCGTGTCCGGCTTTACCAGCGAACCGGGCAGCATGCGGATGCGCACAATCGTGGCTTCGGTCTCCGCCGGGATCTGAAGTACCGATTCCTGCGAGGGAACTAGCGACCCGATGCCGCGCACTTGCCGAAGCATGGAGCCACGCTTGACGGAGTCCGTCCACACGGTCCCACGCTCCACGGTTGGGGCGGCTGGTCTGAGTCGATACACGACGAAGGTGAGGGCGGCGACCACGACTGCGATGACCGCCCCGATGAGGATCTGGCGGCGGCGTTTACGTTCTCTGAATTCTGGGCGAGCGATGTCCATTCGCAGATGGATTGGCAACTACGCCGCCAATCGGCCAGCTCTCTAATCAATTGAATTGGCTAGGGATAAAAGCCGAACATAACAGCGATCATGGTGCGCTTCTGTCCGGTACGAGATTTAAGTGTCCACGTTCGGACAGTTTTATTTTGAGGAATTGGTCAGCATTTGGGGATGTCGCCGGCTCTCACCCTTTTTTCGGAGCGCTGAATTTTTCCGAACTGAGCAGGCCAATTTCGAGCGCGTATCGAACAATATCAGTCCGCGATTTCAGCCCGAGCTTTTCCGCGAAGCGTCCGCGATAGGTTTCGACTGTCTTCACGCCGATGTAGAGCTGCCCAGAGATTTCGCGGCTGCTGAATCCCTCGGCGACCAGCTTCAGAACTTGCAGCTCCCGATCACTCAAAACATCCTGCGTCTTCTTGCGCGCTCGCTCGGGCAATGCAAACTCCAGAAGATTCGAAGCCAGCTCGGAATCGATGTAGGTCCGGCCCTTGCTCACGGCGCGTATCGCGGAGAGCAGGTCGGCGTCGACGCTTTTTTTCAACACGTACCCACTAGCCCCGGCCGCTAATGCCGTCCGCAGATAGGCCGGTTCCTCGTGCATCGTCAAAAGAAGGATGCGGATGGCGGAATTCCCCTTCACGATGTCACTGATGGCGTGCAACCCGCCTCTCTGCGGCATGGTCACATCCAGCAGAACAACGTCCGGGGATGCCTCTCGTGCGAATTGGACGGCCTCATCCCCGTTCTGCGCCTCGGCCACGACCATCATGTCGACCTGCGAATCGATCAGCATTCGCAATCCCGCTCGCAAGATCGCATGATCATCGGCAATCAATATCCGGATTTTCGATTTCTTCGACATGCGCTAGAGGACCAGTTCTTTCGTACGCCTCCCCACCTTCGCTGGAATGCGCAGGCTGAGAAGAACTCCGGCATCCTGCGTCGATGCGAGTTGCAGGCTCCCGCCGAGAATCGCCGCACGCTGCCGCATCCCTTCGATCCCCAGATGGCGGATCGAGGTCAAGGACTGGTTGCCAACAGGCAGCCCGCGGCCATCGTCCTGTATCGTTAATTCCACTTGATCGGCCTTCCGGTGAAAGTGGATCGCGACATTCTTGGCTCGTGAGTGTCGCGCCACATTGGTGAGAGCCTCTTGCACAATCCGGTACAAATTGATTTGCTCATCCCGGCTGTAGCCCGAAAAATCGTCATCGCCAAACTTTATGTCGAGGGCGATCTTCTGCGTTCGTGAAAAATCGTCGCAGTAGCGGCGGAGCGCGGTTTCAAATCCCAGATCGTCAAGAACACTCGAGTGCAGGCCGCGTGACAGCCTGCCCAATTCGTCGATCGCATCCGACGCAATCTCACGCAGGTTTTTTGCTTGGGTCTTGGCGTCGGCCAGGCGCCGCACATCGCTCAGCGTTCGCAATCCCACCAGCAGCGACGTCATCAACTGGCCCGCCTCGTCATGCAGTTCGCGAGCAATCCGTCGGCGTTCATCTTCCTGTGCCTGCAGCACGCGCTCGAGCAGTAGTGCCCGGATCTCCTCGTTCTTCTCCGCCTCCTGCAAGGCAAGCCGCTCGGTAATGTCTTGCACAATCGCGAGTCGGGCGTCTTTCCCATTCAGTTCCAATCGGGCGCAAATCATTTCGACGTCTGCGGACTCCCTATCTTTCTTTCGATGCTGGCAATTGCGTGAAACTGCTGAAGATTGAAATTGCTCGGCAACGAACGAAGGGACCGCGTCTCGGTCCCGCGGCGCAAAGACGTCGCCCAGGGAAAGCGATGCAAATTCGTCTCTGGTGTAGCCGTAGAACTGCACGGCGGCAGTGTTCACCGCAAGAATTGCCAGGTTATGTGAGTCGAAGACGAAACAAGGGAGTGGGTTGGCTTCGAAAAAGGACCGGTACTGCATCTGCGACTTCCACAACGCCTCATCCGCGCGGCGAATTCGCAGCAACGCGCGGATGGTTGCGGTCAGTTCATCGGGATCGATGGGCTGCACCAGATACGCATCGGCGCCGCCTTCCAGGCCGGCCACGCGTGCTTCTGTGCTCACCAGCGTGGCCGAGACCTGAAGCACCGGAATCCGCGACGTTGACTCGTTTGACTTGATGCGCCTGCACACCTCAATGCCGTTGAGGTCCGGCAAGTTGACATCGAGCACAACCAGGTCCGGTCCCGTGCTGCTCAATTCCAGCGCCTCTCTGCCGGTCTGGGCTTCGATCACGCGAAACCCCGCACGCCGCAGAACGCGCGACACCGCATACCTTTGCGCCTCCGTGTCATCGGCGCACAAGATTGTGCCTTCAAACTTCTCGGCTGCATCCGGCAATGGAATAGGCTCCAAGCTTCAGAATTATGCACTGCCAACGATGCGCTGGCGAGGGCTTTGTAAGGTTTTTCCTTACATCGCATCCGATTATCAGGACATCTTCCTCTTCATTTGCATCCTCGTTGGTGCGAGCCTTTACCTCTCGCGAAGACTTTCGAAAGTAGTTCAGAATGAGTGAACAAGAAAATGAAGGAGCGGGTGAGTCCGACATTTGGAGTAGGGGTCTCAGGAGACCCTAAGCTGCTGAAGGAACGGGAGTATTGTTGAAAAAGATAACAGAAACGGTTCCTGATTTTGCCTGCGAAAAATTCGATCAGGCACGGTTAAACTGGGCGGCTTCCTCGGCTATAATCCGGAAAATCCCAGCCTTCTTCACGACTCGGTAGACCCCGGCTGGAACCTCGGCGACTTACTTCTGTTCCCTCATTCTAAAGACTAACGGAGAGTGCTGAAATGGCAACGTCTTTAAACCAGACTACAAGCAGCTTGGCCTCGATCATTGCCCAACATCGGGATAGCATTCTCAGCAACTGGCTCCGCGATATGCTCGGCACGACCCGCCGAACCGACCTCATGAAGGAATCGGAGTTGCAGACTCAGTGCAACCAATTTCTCGCGCTTTTGGCGCAGGCGACCTCTCAAAGCGGGAATGTCCAATCCGCAGCTTACGATCCTCTTCGAGAAATGCTGACGGAAGTTTCCAGGACTCGTGCGATCCAGGGATTCACCGCCCGTGAGACCGCGACATTCGTGCTTTCGATCAAGCAGCCACTCTTCACGGCAGTTCGCGAATCCTTGGGCAAGGATGCCGCCGCCGTGGCCGATGAGATGTGGAACACCACCGAAATGATCGACAGTCTGGGCATCTACACAACGGAAGCCTACTTAAAGAGCCGCGAAGAAACCATCCGCCGGCAGCAGGAAGAGATGTTGGAGCTTTCGACGCCGGTCGTGAAACTTTGGGAAGGCATCCTTGCCCTGCCGCTGATCGGGACGCTCGATAGCGCTCGCACCCAAATCGTTATGGAATCGCTGCTTGAGGCTATCGTCCAGACAAATTCGAAGGTCGCGATCATTGACATCACCGGAGTGCCCACGGTCGACACCGTCGTGGCTCAGCATCTCTTGAAGACGGTTACGGCCGCTCGCTTGATGGGAGCGGATTGCATCATCAGCGGCGTTCGTCCCCAAATTGCGCAGACCATCGTTCATCTGGGAATCAACCTTCTGGATGTCACCACGAAAGCGACTCTGTCCGACGCCTTCGCAATTGCCCTTCAGCGGTCCGGTTTCAAGTTCTTCCGGCCGCAAAAGAAGGACGCACACGAAGAAGAAAGAGAAAGGTAGGAGTCGCATGGAGAAGATTCCAATACTGCGGATGGGTGAATTTTTGCTCGTAACCATTCAGGTGGATATGCATGATCGCCTCGCGATGACCCTGCAGGATGATCTTACAAATCGGATCAGTCAGACTGGCGCAAAAGGAGTCTTGATCGATATTTCGAGCCTGGAGATTGTCGACTCGTTCATTGGACGAATGCTTGGAAATATCGCATCGATGTCTCGCGTGCTCGATGCGCAAACTGTGGTCGTGGGAATGCAGCCGGCCGTCGCCATCACGTTGGTCGAACTTGGCATGTCACTCGACGGCGTTCGTACCGCTCTGAACGTTGACGCGGGAATGGAGTTGCTCCGCAACTCCTTGGACAACTACAAGGAAGCTCAATATGGCAGTCGTTTCTACTGAGAGCATTCCGGTAGTGTCGGAAGCAGATGTGGTAACCGTACGCCGGCGTGTGCGCGAAACCGCCACCAAGCTCGGCTTTAGCCTGGTCGATCAGACCAAATTCGTTACCGCTGCCAGCGAACTGGCCCGCAACACTCTGATTCACGGCAAGGGCGGAGAAATGGAATTGACTCTCCTCAACGGTCCCCGGGCCGGAATTCGCCTCGTCTTCCAGGACAAGGGACCCGGAATTTCAGATATCGATCTTGCCCTGCGCGATGGCTTCACAACCGGCGCGGGTCTTGGACTCGGTCTGGGAGGAGCTAAACGATTAGTCAGCGAATTCGAGTGCATGTCGCGTCCCGGAGAAGGCACCCGGGTCACAGTCATTCGCTGGAAGTGATAGGCAGGACACATTGGCCCAATTCAGGAAGGACATTTCCGATCCGTCGCATGCCGGTGAAGTACGGCGCGCTGTTGTCTCGTCCGCTCAGGCGATCGGAATGGACGAAACCGATTGCGGCAAAGTAGCCATCGCCGTCACTGAAATGGCTACGAACCTGGTGAAACACGCCAACTCGGGCAGGATGCTATGGGAAACGGTCGAACACCATGGCAAGTGCGGTTTGCGGATCATTTCGTTGGATCGGGGTCCCGGAATTCCAGACATTTCGTCTGCCCTGCGCGATGGTTACTCAACATCGGGCACACCGGGCAATGGACTTGGCGCGGTCCGTCGCCTTGCCACGAGATTTGACCTGTACTCCATCCCGGATCGCGGTACCTGTGTTTTTGCAGAATTCTGGCCGCATGCCAAGCTTCCCACTGCCAACTCCTTTTTGCTGGGAGTGGTTTCCCAGGCAGTGCGTGGAGAAACGGAATGTGGCGATGGCTGGGCGATGAAACCCACCGTGGATAACTCGTTCTTTATGGTTGTCGACGGCCTCGGCCACGGCATTTTTGCGGCTGAGGCAGCGCGCGAAGCAGAACGAGTACTCAATGATTCGAATGCTTCCTCAGCGGCCACAATCCTGCGCGACTTTCATGATGCATTGAAGAAGACACGAGGCGCGGCAGGGGCTGTTGCAGCCATTTCGAAAGAGAAAGGTGTGCTGGTCTTCGCCGGAGTTGGCAACATTTCTTGCTCCGTCCTCGATGAGCGGAGTCGTCGCGGTATGGCGAGCCACAACGGGACGCTCGGGCACCAGATTCACAAGCTTCAGGAGTTCACGGTTCCCTGGAATCCTGACAGCATTCTGATCATGCACTCTGACGGCTTGGGGACCAAGTGGGACTTGAGCCAATATCCGGGTTTGACCAAAAAACATCCCAGCGTGATTGCAGCGGTTCTCTACCGGGATTTTGAGCGCGAACGCGATGATGTGACCGTGCTGGCTGCAAAGAATTTCGAATAGGTGTCAATGTGGCTCTGAATCTTTTGCGAATGGAAATCCGGCGAGAGCATGATGTCGTGCTCGTTCGCCAGCGTGCGCGGCAGATCGCAGCGGCATTGAAGTTCGACTCCCAGGACCAGACTCGAATTGCGACAGCTCTGTCGGAGATTGCGCGCAATGCGTTTGAATACGCGGGCGGCGGAGTCGTCGAATTTCGCGTCGAAACCAGCCCGGTGCCCGCCCTCTCGATCATCATCACCGACAATGGACAGGGAATCGGGAAGATCAAAGAGATTCTCGACGGTAAGTATGTTTCTTCAACCGGCATGGGCTTAGGCCTGATTGGTGCCCGTCGTTTGATGGATTCCTTCGCGGTCGACACGACTTCCAAGGGAGCAAGAGTCACCATCGGCAAGAACATCCCCGCTCGTTTCACTGGATTGTCCAAAAAAGAGTTGGATGAACTGCTGTCTAAGATTGAGCTCCAGGCCCCGCAGAATGCTTACGAAGAACTCCAGCAGCAAAATCAGGAATTGCTGAGAACTTTGGATGAACTGCGCGCCCGGCAGCAGGAACTGGCGCAACTGAATCGGGAGTTGGATGAGACCAATCGCGGCGTAGTTGCGCTTTACGCTGAATTGGACGACCGGGCTGATTTCTTGCAGCGAGCCTCTGAGCTCAAGAGTCACTTTCTCTCCAACATGAGCCATGAGTTCCGGACTCCGCTGAATTCGATCTCAGCGTTGGGCCAGATCCTGCTCGACCGCCTGGATGGCGATCTCACCGAGGAACAGGAAAAGCAGGTCCGGTTCATCAAACGTTCCGCGCAAGATCTCACGGACTTGGTGAATGATCTTCTGGATCTCGCGAAAGTGGAGGCCGGAAAAGTTACGATCCGGCCCACCAATTTTGACGTGAACACGATCTTTGCCGCTCTGCGCGGAATGCTGCGGCCATTGCTCACTCAAAATTCGTCGGTGAAACTTTTATTCGACGAGCCCAGTGAGGCGATTCAAGTGTTCAGCGACGAGGGGAAAGTCTCGCAGATCCTTCGTAACTTCATCTCGAACGCCCTGAAATTTACCGAACGCGGTGAGGTTCGAGTGAGCGTCTCGCGCGGTCCCGACAATACCGTTGTGTTTGCCGTCTCGGATACAGGCATCGGAATTGCCAAAGAAAACCAGGAACGCATCTTCCAGGAATGGACGCAAATCGACGGCAAACTCCAGAAGGTCGCCAAGGGCTCAGGGCTTGGTCTTCCGCTTTCTCGCAAACTTGCCCAGTTGCTCGGCGGAAATGTCTTCGTAACCAGTGAAGCCGGAGTGGGGTCCACCTTCACTGCGGTTATTCCGGTAACCTTCCGCGGACAGACCGAGGTTGCTTTCGTGCCGGAGGTTACGCGTGATCTCGATGCGGACAAAATCCCGGTTCTCGTCGTCGAGGACAACCGCGAAGCGCTTTTCATCTATGAAAAATATTTGAAAGGCAGCCAATTCCAGGTAGTCCCGGCAAGCAATATCTCCGAAGCACGCGCAGCCCTGCATTCCTTCCGGCCCCGCGCCATCGTTCTCGATGTTCTGCTGCAAGGCGAGCACTCATGGGACTTCTTGCACGAGATCAAAAAAGGTCCCGAAACTCGAGACATCCCCGTGTATGTGATTACCGTGGTCGATAACCGCGACAAGGCTCTCTGCCTCGGAGCCAACGGCTTTCATTCGAAGCCCGTGGACAGAATCTGGTTGCTGAGCCAGCTCGAATTACTGCTCGCTCCGAATGTGAGACCGCGCATTCTGATTATTGATGATGACGTTACCTCACGCTATCTGGTTAAAAATCTGCTGGCCGACACCGACTGCGAACTGCTCGAAGCGAGCGGCGGCGTCGACGGATTGCGAATGATCAGGGAATGCAACCCTGCACTGGTTGTGCTCGATTTGACAATGGAAGACGTGGCCGGTTTCGATGTGCTGGCAACGCTTCGGGAAGAAGAGGCAACAAATCATCTGCCTGTCATCATTCACACGTCAAAATCGCTCGAAGACGAAGATTATGCTCGGTTGCGCAGCGCTATCGATGTCATACCAAAAAGCGTCATGGGGACCCGTGATCTAGCGGTCTGGAGATTTTCCCAAGCATTTCAAAAAGCAGGGTTGAAGTACACAGCTCGTGCCGCCAACCAACCGGTTATCTCGGAATAGGACCGAATGCCTGAAGAAGCCGCACTGAAGATTCTGTCTGTCGACGACAACGATGCTATCCGGTACTCGTTCACTCGATACTTGCGTGATGGAGGCTACGAGGTCATCGAAGCTCGCACCGGAAGCGAAGCCCTGCAATTGGCTCGCAGCAATCCCGCCCTGATCACCCTCGACATCAATTTGCCGGACATGAACGGTTATGAAATTTGCCGTCGGCTTAAAGACGATCCCGCAACGCGGGATATTCCAATCCTCCATATCTCAGCTTCCTGTGTGGAATCCGGGGATCGCGTGCGAGGTCTTGAGGGCGGCGCCGACGCCTATCTTTCCGAACCGGTCGACCGCTTTGAATTGCTGGCGACGGTCAAGGCTTTGTTACGCATGCGTCAGGCGCAACGAGACGCGAGACAGCAGGCTGTTGAAGCGGAAAGTGCGCGAGAGGAATTGAAGCGCATCAACCAGACTCTCGAGACGCGAGTTCATCAACGTACCGCCGAACTCGAGCGCCAGCGCCTTGAAGTGCAGGATCTATCCAGCCAACTGCTCCAGGCGCAGGACGAGGAACGTCGCAGGATTTCCCGCGAACTCCACGACAGTACGGGACAGTTGCTCGTGGCTTTGACGATGAATCTGGCTCGGCTCAAATCAGAACATGCCCTTGACCCGGCGGCCGACGCGGTCATCGACGACACTTCCGCGGTCGTGGACGAAATGAGCCGGCAAATCAGAACCATGTCCTATCTCCTACATCCCCCACTGCTCGATGAGGCGGGATTGGCCTCGGCGGTCAAGTGGTACATCGAAGGTTTTTCGAATCGCAGCTCGGTGGACGTCACGCTCGAACTACCTCCCGACCTTGGGCGATTGCCCCAGGAGCTGGAAATCACGCTCTTTCGGCTGATCCAGGAGTCTCTCACCAACATCCACCGTCACTCCGGTAGCAAGACGGCTTTGATTCGCGTGCACCGAAATGCGGATGAAGTTCTACTCGAGATCCTCGATTGCGGGAAGGGTCTGGCGTCCTCTCGCCTGATCGATCACAACGCCCGCCGGGGGGTCGGTATCCTCGGGATGAAAGAACGCGTGCGCAGATTCGGGGGGACGCTCGATATTTCATCGGTGCCTACAGGAACGACAGTCCACGCAACTCTGCCGATCACGCCTCGCCCTGCAGCATAACGCCTTACAGTTTGCCGCTGCTATTTCACTTTACTTTTTTACCCGCACCTGTACCCGTGTCCCATCGGGAAGGCTGCCGTCTAACTCAATCTTTCCATCCCTCACAACTCCCTCATATTCCTCCGCGGATGACTGTGCAGGCTTCGGCAGCGTAGTTGTGGGTGGTGCCCTTCGCCCCGTGCCATTATCCATCGCGTCATTCGCCAGTCGATCGGCTTCCTGATTGTGCTCGCGCAGCGCGTGCCCGATTGAAAACCACTCCAGTTGAGCGATTAGTTGTTTTGCGCGCCCGTGCAAATCCTGGAGCGTCGCATTCTTGACCTTGTAGATCCCCTTGATCTGACGCACGAGCAATTCTGAATCGCTGATGAGTTTCAGCGCCTTCGGTCCATGCTGGATCGCATATTCCAAAGCCGCAATGAGCCCCTGGTACTCGGCAAAATTGTTGGTCTGATGCCCAAGATATTCACTCAATGCCGCGACTTTGCGCCCAGTTTCATCCTTGATCACAACGCCGTAACCAGCCGGACCCGGATTCCCCCGCGCCCCTCCGTCGCTATGCGCGATCAGATAATGCGCAGGCGGATTCTCTCTTGATTCGGACGAATATTTCGCGCTGCTGTGAGCCGGGAAGCGGTCGAAGGAATTCGAAGGCATAGCCGAGTTTAGCAAGCGGTGGGCAATCCCGAAAATCCAGCCGGCAAATTGATGCACCGCCAAGCGTCTGCCACCTCGCAATTCGATAGACTAAATAACGATATGCCGTGGACATCGCAACCGTGGACATCGAAGCAATGACAAATGCCGTCAAGGTAGTCGGAGCCGGCCTTGCCGGTGCGGAAGCAGCATGGCAGTGTGCGCGTCGAGGCCTCGACGTTGACCTCTACGAGATGCGTCCTGTGCGCTCAACCCCGGCTCATCAAACCTCCGACTTTGCTGAACTGGTCTGTTCGAACTCGCTCAAGTCTGACAGTGAGAATACTGCTCCCTGGCTGCTGAAAGAAGAAATGCGCCGGGCAGGATCCTTGCTGCTGCAGATTGCGCGCGAGTGCTCAGTTCCGGCGGGCCACGCGCTCGCCGTCGACCGCGTCACGTTCGCCGCTCGCGTCACCGAAGCGATCTCGCGCGAATCTAAGATCACCGTTCATCGCGAAGAAGTCAGCACGATCGATGAAGCGGACGACATCACCATCATCGCTACGGGTCCGCTCACTTCCGATGCTCTGGCAGCGGAAATTGCGCGTCTCAGCGACCCCGTCGGCCAAACAGAAAATAATCCCGCTCCGCCCAATCCCCATCTTTATTTCTACGATTCCATCAGTCCGATCGTGGAAGCCGATTCCATCGACATGTCCCGCGTCTACATGGCTGCCCGCTACGACAAGGGTTCTGCGGACTACATCAACTGTCCCATGACCGAGCCCGAGTACGCCCAGTTTTACGATGCACTCGTGGCTGCGCAATCCGTCGAAGAGAAAGATTGGGAGAAGCTGAACTACTTCGAAAGCTGCCTTCCCATCGAAGAGATCGCCCGCCGCGGACGCGACACACTCCGCTTCGGCCCGATGAAGCCCGTAGGACTCAGAGATCCGCGCTCCGGGAAAATGCCATATGCAGTCGTCCAGTTACGTCAGGAAAATCAGCGGGCGGACTCCTTCAACATCGTAGGGTTTCAGAATCACTTGAGATTCGGCGAGCAGGCTCGCGTGCTGCGGCTCATTCCGGGCCTTGAGAATGCCCGCTTCCTGCGCTACGGCCAGATCCATCGCAACACTTACATCAACGCCCCTGCGCTCCTGACTGAAACATTGCAGATGAAGCAGCATCCAAAAGTATTCTTCGCCGGCCAAATTTGCGGCGTCGAAGGATATGTCGAATCGATCGCCACCGGCCTCCTCGCCGGCATGTTCGCTGCCTCCCTGGCGCAACAAGTTCCGCTGGCCCCGGTTCCTCGCCCGTCCGCATTCGGTTCGCTCACGCACTATGTGACCCGTTCCGAGGCGAAGAATTTTCAGCCGGCAAACATCACCTTCGATCTGCTCCCTCCCTTGGACCACAAGATCCGCGACCGCAAAGAGCGTCGCCGCCTTCAGTGCGAGCTAGCCTTGAACAAGTTTGATCAATGGCTGCAGGATGCCTTCTCGCCCCGCCCTGTCGCTCAATAGATCTCAGCATTCTTTGTCTTGGGTGTGTAGGGGATCTTGGGTGTGTAGGGGCGGACGCATTCGTCCGCCCCGCGGAGCAAAGCGACGCGTGTATCTCCTGACGCCGTCCGAAGGTCCCCTTCGCCGCAAGTCTTATACATGTTAGCGCGCGATTTTTGCACGAAGTTTGCTGCAACAAATCCCGTTCCCATTGCGTACCTACCATCAGGACAGGGGGATTACCTTCTCCGCGCGGCCCCGTCCAACCATCTGTCATGACGTTGAAAGACTTGATTTTCGACGTACTTCGCACGCTTTGGGCGCACAAGCTGCGAGCCTTTTTGACCATGTTCGGGATCGCCTGGGGCATCGTCTCCATCGTCTTGATGGTGGCCGCCGGAGAGGGGCTTCGCAAAGGGCAGGAAGAGCAGGCCCGCAACTTGGGCAAGGACGTCATGATCGTCTTTCACGGACGCACCAGCCTTCAGGCCGGTGGCACGCACGCCGGTCGCGTCATCCACTGGGACGCCCAGGATGTTCCCGTGGTCCAGGCGGAATCGCCGGATTGCGAGTACGCCATTCCTGAGCTCGAACAAGATACCGTCCGCACTCACTCGAACTTCAACAATGCCGCCCTCACTGTGACCGGATCCTATCCCCCATTCGCCTACATCCGAAGTCTCGATGTCGGCGCTGGCCGTTTCTACGATTGGGATGACATGCGCGAAGCGCGACGCGTTGCCTTCCTCGGCTCCGATGCGGCCAAGCAGTTATTTCCAGGACGCAATCCTGTCGGCGACACCATTTATCTCAACGATTTTCCCTACATGGTCGTCGGTGTGATGGCGAAGAAGAAGCAGGATTCCAGCTACGACGGCTGGGACGTCAACAAAGTCTTTCTTCCCTTCGCCGCGATGCGTCGCGATTTTCCTGACAAGCCGCCGGGAACCAGTTCGACCTTCGATCAATTGCTGGTGACGCCACGCTCTGTCGGACAGCATGAAGCCTGCAAACATGAGCTGCGTACCGCTCTAGCCCGCATGCATCGCTACGATCCGAATGACAAAGAGGCGTGTCCGATCTGGGATACCGTGCAGGAGGCTCAGGCCTTCAAAACCATGACCGACGGAATGAAATTCTTTCTAGGCGCCGTGGGAATCGTAACTCTGGTTCTGGGCGGCATCGGAGTGATGAACGTCATGCTGGTCGCCGTCCGGGAGCGCACCCGCGAAATCGGAGTGCGCAAGGCCATCGGTGCTCCCGCGGGAACTATCCTTCGCCAGTTCTTCTTCGAGGCATTGATCATCGCGCTGCTGAGCGGTGCGATCGGCCTCGGCGTAGCCTTCGGATTTTGCGCGCTGGTCAACATGCTGCCCATGCCTGACTTTTTTGCCGGACTCATTCCGAGCTGGAGCTCAGGCCTGATTGCAGCGGGATTACTCGGAGCAATCGCAGTCGGTGCAGCACTCTATCCCGCCCGGCGCGCCGCGTCGATCGATCCCATCGAAGCCCTGCGCTACGAAGCCGGAGGATGAAAATCAAATAGGTTTTGAGAAGCAAGCGGCAAATTTCCTTCGTGTGACTTCGTGTCCTTAGTAGTGAAAAGATTTTGACGATGTTATTCGAAATCATTCTCGAAGCATGGGTGGCTCTCAAGCGGAACCTGACCCGCAGCTTCCTCACGATGCTGGGGATCGTCTGGGGTATCGCCACCGTAACTCTTCTCATCGCCTACGGCAGCAGCTTCCGCGGTGTTCTCGTTCACGGCTTCGATGCATTCGGGAAAAGCGTCGTCATCTGCTGGCCTCAACAGACCAGCGAGCAGCCGGGAGGACAACGAGCCGGCAAGAAAGTCGTCCTCGAGCAGTCCGACCTCGACATGGTCAAGGCAACCGCGACGCTTGTGAAGCACGCCTGCCTTGAGACCGTTCGCCGCCCCGGAATTGCCTACGGTGATCGCCTCGTCGGCACGGCGCCGGTGCGCGGAGTCTGTCCCGAATATGGCGAGATGCGCAATGAAATACCGCTCGAAGGCCGCTGGATCAACGCGGAAGATGAGATGGAACGCCGCCGCGTCATCTTCCTCGGGGGACGCCTGAAGGAACAGCTCTTCAGCGGCCGGCCCGCAGTCGGCGAGACTGTTCTCGTCTCCGGCGTGCGCTTCAGCGTCATCGGAGTGATGGCCCGCAAGATCCAGTTGAGCAACTACTTTTCCAGCGATGACCAGTCCTCTTGGGTCCCGTATTCAGCTGCTGGGGATTTGTGGAACACGCGCTATGCGGCGGTGATGGTTTTCGAGCCGATCGCTCCGCAGTACGAAAAGAAAGCGATGGCGCAGGTTCTGGCCGCGGTAGCAACCCGCCAGAACTTTTCCCCGACGGATCCGAAAGCATTCCAAATGTTCGGGCGCGATGAATTCCGTCCGGTCATCGATGCCCTCACCATTGGATTGCAAGTCCTTCTGACCTTCATCGGCACGCTCACCCTCGGCATCGGTGGAGTGGGTGTGATGAACATCATGCTCGTCTCGGTGGACGAACGAATTCGCGAGATCGGCCTGCGGCGGGCCCTCGGCGCGCGCAAGCGGCATATCAAGCTTCAGTTTCTCGCCGAGACGTTGCTCATCATGATTCTCGGAGGCGCAGTCGGCGTGGCGCTTTCGTTCTTCATCGCATGGGCGGTCGGAACCCTTCCCCTGATGGGTCCGCTGTTCGAAGACGACTCCGGTCAGGCCGATATTCACCTTCGCATCTCGATGGTGACGGTGCTGCTTTCCTCCGCGGTTCTGCTGATCGTCGGAGTAATCAGCGGCCTGGTCCCCGCGCTCCGCGCCTCAAAGCTAGACCCGGTAGAAGCCCTCCGTTACGAATAGCCATCAATCAAGAAAACGTGGAAGAGCGGTCCTTCGACTCCCGCGCAGACTGCAAATAAAGTTCCGCACAGACCGCAAACAGGTTCAGCTTCGTATCAGGGCATCGCTTCAGCGATGCCGTACCCGCAGCCCACTCGATGCCGCCTTCAGGCGCTGCCCTAGGGATAAGTGGAAGAGCGGCCCTTCAGGGCCGCGAAAAGCGTCTAAAACTCGATAAGGCTTTAGCCCCTGTGCCCGCAGCAAGACCCCATTCTGAATGCCGTTCGCGTCCTCTCCGCCACAAATTAATTTGCCCCCCATCCCAGTTCGCAGTACCTTGCTGTTGGAAGCCTAGAGGGACCCTTGCCAATTTCCGCGGTCGACACGATCACTCTTGCGTTTCGTCACACCAAGCGTCAGCTCATCGAGCCCTTCCGTTTCTGGCAATGGACCCGTCTCGCAATCGTTGGCCTTCTGGCCGGCGAGATGGGTTCTGGCGGTGGAGTAAACTTCCCCTCTGGATTTCATATCCCGCAGCAAGGCGGCGGCTCTTCCCGCCACTTCATGGCCCAGGGATTGCCCCACCTCGATCCCGCAATACTCGCCGCGCTGATCGGCGTTGCCGCCGTGACCGGCTTCATTTTCGTGGTCGCGATGCTCTACGTAAGCAGCGTCATGCGTTTCATTCTCTTCGACAGCGTGCTCGCGAAGGAATGCAGGATCCGCAAAAGTTGGACCGCCCGGCAAGGCCCAGGCTGGAAATATTTCCTCTGGCATATCGGATACCTCCTGATCATGATTGCGGCCTCCGTGATCCTTATCGGGATACCTGCAGCTCTCGCATTTGGCATGGGATGGTTCAACCAGCCGCGTCAGCATCTGGCCCCGCTCATTCTTCTCGGAATTCTTACATTCGCAATCTTTTTCCTGTTCGTCATCGCCGCCGCCCTGGTGCAGGTGTTGACCAAGGATTTCGTCGTGCCGCAAATGGCGCTCGAAGGCATCGGCGCACTCGATGGTTGGAGAAGATTGTGGGCGATGATGAAAGCCGAGAAGAGCGCCTACGCCATTTACATTGGGATGAAGATCGTTCTCGCAATCGGGGCGGGGATCGTAATCGGAATCGCCACAATCCTGTTGGGTCTGATCCTTGCAGTACCGGCAATCGTGGTGGCGGTGGTCACGGTGATGACTGGCAAGAGCGCCGGACTGGAGTGGAATGTCTTCACGATCACCGCTGCCGTAGTGGCGGGATGTGTGTTGTTCGCCATCTTCTTCTATATCGTCTCGCTGATCTCGGTCCCCGCGATCGTGTTTTTCCCCGCCTACTCCATCTACTTCTTCGCTCCCCGCTATCGCCCCCTGAGCCTGGCCCTCTACCCGCCGCCCGCAGATACGGCTCTACAGGCGTCAAATAACTGGCCGCCTCCAGAGCCGCCAACGATTCCCCCAGCACCCCAGCCAGCATAGCTATCTACGCGAACCAGATTCGCGAGCGGCCGAAGACTCCAGTAGCGGCGTCCGCAGCAAAATGCAGGGGCGGACGCATTCGTCCGCCCCGAGGAGCGAAGCGACGAGTGCCCGCGTCGCAAACCGGCAAGGACCACGAAGAGGTTCGGTGAACAACAGCCCGACCCGAAGACTGCCCCACCCAACGCGATTTTCGCAGGGTAGGTCTCAATATCCACAACCAACCTGTGACATCTGACCTTGTCATCCACAACCCAAACGTCCGATGATAGCTCCGCCGCGTGGCCCGGCCAGTCCTGAGGCGCGAAAGCGTAACCCGTTGAGGCTCAGGATTTTGCCCGTAAGTTATTGAGTCCCAGAGATTACTCATCGATTTCCCGCTAAGTCTATGATTCCAATATAGAGGGGGAGGGGGGTGGGGAGTACCAAAGAGTAAACATCGCCCCGAAAAGGGGAAAGATTGAGTGATCTCAGTAAACTTAAGAAAAGAAATATGCCATCGCCGGACTACGGATCCTGACGACAACACCACGCCATGAAACTCAAGATTGCCTGGATCGGTAAGACGAAGAGTAAAGCGATCGACGCGCTGACGGACGACTTTCTCGATCGCATCTCACACTACGTTCCGGTCGAAAAACTCATTCTTCGTTCGCAAGACGAAATACTTCCCAAGTTCGGCGCGTCCGCAAAGGGCGGAAGGTCCACGCTGGTCTTGATGGATTCCCGAGGCAAAGAATTCTCTTCGGAGGCGTTTGCCGGGTTCTTGCAGAACTACCTGGATCGCAATCCGCTTCCACTTGTATTCGCCATCGGCGGAGCGGACGGATTTGAAGCGAGTGTCAAGGCCAACGCCGAGCACGTGATCTCACTGGGAAAGATGACTCTCCCTCACGAGTTTGCCCGAATCGTCCTGCTCGAACAGATTTACAGGGCGTTCACGATCATGAAGGGACATCCTTACCACACCGGACACTGAATCTCTTGCACCACAATTACTTGCCCGGAACCACGATCTTCAGAATCTCAACCGCAAGGTCGCGCGGACCGGCCTCTTCCATATTCGCGAGCACCACGACTCCCGCACGTTGCTTCGGCGCAATGATGAAAGCGGTGCTGGTGCCCTGTTGTCCGCCCGTGTGACCGACCGTAGCAATGCCGCTTTCTTCTCCATTGCCCCAGCCAAGTCCATAGCCGTTCTTCGAGCCATCGAGCGGTTTGAGCGGTGTCCACATCAGTTCGCGGGTCGAAGGCTTGATCAGCTTCTCGTCCAGGATGGCAATCTCGAATCGCGCCATGTCTTCAGCAGATGACAGCCATCCTCCGCCGGGAATCTTGTAACTCGAGTCCAGAAAGTCCGCGTTCTCTACGGTCCCGGTTTTTGTCTTTTGATAAAAACGTGTGCGATACGGAATGATGGCGAAGCGGTCATCTGCGACTGTATGGTCCATTCCCGCTGGCACAAAAACGTTCTGGCGCATGAAGTCGGTGTATTTGCTCTTGGAGGCCCCTTCGATGACGCATCCCACGACCGTATAACCCTGTGTCGAATAGTGGAATTGCCTTCCAGGTTCCGAGAGCAAGGCGTCGTTCTTGAAAAAGTCCAGGCCCGCCTGAATCGGATTCTCAAAGTGCTTCGTGTTCCCAACCTCGGGATCGTCCTGCGAACCTGCCTTGTAATGCCGAATCCCCGCGAGATGTCCCATGACTTCGCGCGTGGTGATCGGGGTCGGCTTCTGGGGAAACGCGGGACAATACTTCTGAATTGGCGCATCAAGATCGAGTTGGCCGCGCTCGACCAGTTCCATCGCGCCCGTTGCACTCAGGGGTTTGGAAATCGAAGCCAGCCGGAACAGAGTGTGTTCTGTAGCTGGGGTATTGTTTTCGAGATCGGCGAAGCCAAATCCGCTCGCCCAAACCATCTTCCCGTCCGCTACGACCGAAACAGAGAGTCCAGGCACGTGAGTCGTGGACATGAACTTCGCGACCGCAGCTTCGATTTGCGTTCGCTTCTCGACTGACAGTTCGTTGCCCTGAGCATGTGCAGAGCAAAGTGAAACAGCGCAGACATACGCTGCCAATAGGAAAGAGACAGGAATTCGGCAGAATCTTCTGGACAATGACATCGTCACCCCCGATAAGGGGCTTCATTGTAGCAAGTGGATGAAGTGAAGATGGCGAACCGAGATGAGCGCTTACTGAGTCACAGTCGCCTGATAGCTGACCGCTTGCCAGTGACCCGAGCGGCGCACCCAAACGCGGGTGTAGCGATAAGGACCGCTGAAGTCCTCGCCCAGTTGGTGTCCCTTCACATCGGCGCGAGCGGTCACGACCGCCGTGTCTCCATAGAGCCGAACGACCATGTCGCTCACATCGATCGTCTCGTAACGAAGCTGGCCGCTCCGGCGCGCCGACATCGCTTCCTTCTTCGTTGTCACCTGTCCCAGCGGAGTGATCGCGACGTAATCATCGGCCAAGGTCCGCTGTGGAAATTCCGCATCGCGGCGCAGACTAGCTTCCTTCGCCTGACGTTCCATCTCAATGATTTCACGAATCGTGTCCTGGTCTCCGGCATCGATCGACGCCGCCCTCGGCCGCACCGATACGCGCTGCGCTGCAAAGGAGGGAACAGCAGCAAGCACGCATGACAGTAACACTGCACATTTGTTGCCTAGCATGAGACCTCCGCATTTCGCGAGGGGACAGAGATCCGCCTGACCGACACTACGCAAAATTGGATGCTTGAGTTCCGTGGAAAAATTCGCAAATCGTAAAGATTTCTTTTCATGCCGGTAACCGATGAGACCCCGATGGATCGAAAACCTTCGCTGAATGGAAGACTGAACTCGAGGGCGTTTCATTAACAAATAAAGTGAAGAAATATTCGATGCACCGCTTCGCCCCGACCCGAGTCTCGAACTGCATTCGACAGACAATGACTGAGGGTACGAAGTGCAACTGCCCTTCCACCGTCTGGCGCACTGCAACTTATTGAAAATGCGAAGTCCAGAGGCACCAGCAGGATGCCTGTGCTTGTCCACGATGGGACGAAGTTGTCCACTACCGGACACGGATCTGGCGCCGAAGGTCAGGAAGCGTACAAACGATTGAGCCGCCCATTCTAGTAGAATCAAACCTCCGGCAAAGCATGAGTGACATACGTCGCGGTCTCATTATCGTAAACACTGGGCCTGGTAAGGGTAAGACGACGGCCGCAATGGGAACCGCACTCCGTGCAGTAGGGCAAGGAATGCGCGTGCTCATGCTGCAATTCCTTAAAGGCTCGTGGCACTATGGCGAGCTCGATGCGGTTCAAGCCTTCGGCGACAAGTTCGTGATGAAGCAGATGGGCCGCGGATTTGTTAAGGTTGGCGCCGAAAAGCCCGATCCTGACGATGTTCGCATGGTGGAAGAGGCTTGGGCCGACTGCGAGAAGGCAATTCAGTCCGGAGAGTGGGATCTGGTGGTACTCGATGAGATCAACTATGCGATCAGCTATGGCATGCTCGATCCGGCAAAAGTTGTGGAGTGCCTGAAAAAGAAGCCGGAGATGGTTCATGTCATCTTGACGGGCAGGAACGCGCACCCCACAATTGTCGAGGTCGCCGACACCGTCACGGAAATGCGCCAAGTCAAGCACGCTTATGAGAAAGGCGTGATGGCGCAAAGAGGGATAGAGTACTGACTGACGTTTTGATTGTGACAGAGGGATTGGTTCACACATCCCAGAACTTCCAAATTATCTATGGCCTGGTTTAAGCGCGAATCCGCAGAGCTCGACACTTCAGGGGAGAAGAAAGTCCGTACTGAAGGACTCTGGGTGAAGTGCGAGAGTTGCCGCCAGATCATCTGGAAGAAAGACCTGGAAGAAAACCTGAACGTCTGTCCAAAGTGCGACAAGCACTTTCGAATCGATGCGCGCACGCGGTTGGCCCAGCTCCTGGACGACAATCAGTACGAAGTGTTCGACTCTGATATTTCGTCCACCGATCCTCTTAAGTTCGTTGATCTGAAGCCGTATTCCTCCAGGCTCAGGCAAGCGCAGCAGGATACCGGTCTTCAGGATGCAATCATCAATGCCCTCGGAAAGCTGATGGGACGTCCGGTGATCGCAAGCGTCATGGAGTACGCCTTCATCGGAGGCAGCATGGGCGCTGCGGTCGGAGAGAGCATCACGCGTGCCGTGGAGCGCGCCGCCGACACCAAGACTCCGCTGATTATTGTTTCCGCATCCGGTGGCGCACGAATGATGG
The DNA here is from genome assembly GCA_963820895.1 of uncultured Acidobacteriota bacterium. Lineage (GTDB taxonomy): Bacteria > Acidobacteriota > Terriglobia > Terriglobales > Acidobacteriaceae > Sulfotelmatobacter. The sequence goes on along the minus strand of CAWGBW010000002.1, from coordinate 550,948 downwards.
AAGGCGTCATCAGCCTGATGCAGTTGGCAAAGATTTCGGCGGCGTTGGCGAAACTGGACAAAACGAAAGTCCCATACATTTCGCTGCTGACAGACCCGACCACGGGAGGCGTGACGGCCTCGTTCGCGATGCTGGGTGACTTGAACATCGCTGAACCTGGCGCGCTCATCGGTTTTGCCGGTCCGAGGGTGATTGAACAGACGATTCGGCAGAAACTGCCGCCGGGCTTCCAGCGCAGCGAATTCCTGCTGGAGCACGGGATGCTCGATGCCGTGGTCCCGCGCAAGCAGCTGAAGCCGTATATCTCCAGGGCGCTTGATTTCATGGCGGCCTGAACGGCCGCTCAAGGCCGCGTCGGAACGATGCAGGGATGCGCCACCCTGACGAGATTCATACACCACCGCTGAAATCTGATTGGATGATTTGACAGCCATGTCGTACGACGCCGCAGTTGCCAACATGTTCGCACTCGGACACGAACTGGCGAATACCTCTTCGAACAAGTTCGATCTGGATCACATGCGGGTATTGCTTGCGGAGGTAAGCCATCCGGAACGTAATTTTCCAAGTGTCCTGATTGCGGGGACGAACGGCAAAGGTTCCACCGCCGCGACTCTAGCTTCGATTCTGAAGGCCTCAGGTCTCAAGACCGGCCTTTACACGTCACCCCATCTAGTTCGTATCAACGAGAGAATACGTATCGACGGCGAAGAGATCAGCGACGCCGACTTTGCAGTTCTGCATGCGGACCTGGATCGCGTGGCGGTGCGCCTGGTCGAAGGGCAAAGTCTGCCTTGGCATCCGAGCTTCTTCGAAATGATGACGGCGATTGCCTTCACTTATTTCGCTCGCGAGAAAGTGGACGTCGCGGTGCTCGAGGTGGGGATGGGAGGCCGCCTCGATGCCACCAACGTCGTCGAGCCCCTGGTCAGCGTCATCACCGACGTTTCGCTCGATCATCAGAAATTCCTGGGAAACACGGTTAAAGAGATCGCGAAAGAGAAAGCCGGGATCATCCGTCCGGGCGGCGTTGTTGTAACACTTCCCCAGCAGCCTGAGGCTAACGACGTTATCGGAAACACGATTCTCGACGTCAATGCGATTGGAGTCAGCGCGGTTCCGTATGTGCCGCCAGTCTCACCGGCCAGCCCGCACTACCTCATCTCGCCTGAGCACAACGAAAACGGCAAAGAGAAGATAGAGTCGCGGAGTGTGTATCGCTATCCTTTGCAGGTGATGGGCAAGCAGATTTGGGTCGAAACCTCGCTGATCGGCCGCCACCAGTTAAGAAATGTGGCGCTGGCAATTGCAACTGCCCAACAACTCGCGAAGAAGGGATTTGCGGGCATTACTCCGGACTCGATTGAAAAAGGAATCTGCACAACGAGTTGGCCGGGCCGCTTCCAAATCGAGCCTTCCCGCGACAATCGCCCCGAGATCATCCTGGATGTGGCCCACAATCCAGCAGGTGCATGGGCGCTTCGCGCTGCTTTGTCGGAGCGCTACGAAGATGGTCCTTTAGTCTTTGTGTTTGGAGCGATGCGCGACAAAGCCATTGCCGAGATGACGGAAATCCTCTTTCCCCTGGCGTCGGGAGTGATTGCCACTCGTGCGGAGAACCCGAGATCCGCCTCGCCCGAAGAGATCAGTCAGGCCGCCTCCCGCACCAGCATCGAGATCGAAATGGCGCCGGAGGTGGGGCCTGCGATCGAGCGCGCCCAGGTGTTGGCCGGCCGGAAAGCGGCGATCGTGATCACAGGCTCTATCTTTCTGGTCGGAGAAGCCATGACGTACCTCAAATTGCACGCGTGAGTTGGGAGCATTTTCCCCTAGAATGGAGTTGTGCGGGATTTGAATTCATCCGTTGAGCAGGTAGAGAACGAGCAACCGGACATCGGTGGGGCGCAAACGCACTTGCTTCGCCCCGAACGTCGAAGTCCCCATGCAATTCCCGGCATGAAGCACGGTTGGGCGAGCCGCTTGCGTTCCTACTTCATCTTCGACCCCCTGATCTGGGCCTATACCTTTATTTTGGGGATACTGGCTTTGCCGGGCGGAATGTTCGATCGCAGTGGCCGGCGTCTCCATTGGTTCTCGCGAACCTGGTCATGGCTGATCATGAAAACGATCCTGTCTCCCGTGAAAGTTACCGGGCTGGACCGGATCGACACGTCGAAGCCCCTGGTTTATGCAGCGAATCACTCCTCCGCTCTCGATATCCCGGTGCTGTACGTAAATCTGCCATTTCAATTTCGCATTGCGTTCAAGAAAGAATTGCTGGCGTACCCAGTGGTGGGCTGGCAATTGAAGCGGTCGGGACAGATCTGCATCGATCAGCAGAACCCGTCGCATTCAATCAGCAGCATCCGCGCGGCGCTCAAAGGACTGAAAGCCGGAATTCCCCTGGTGATTTTTCCCGAGGGTGGACGTTCGCCCGACGGAGAGATCAAGCCTTTCCTGCCGGGCGCATTCTTTCTCGCCCTGAAAGCTCAAGTGGACATCGTTCCGGTGGCCTTGGTGGGAACTTACGAATTGCTACCGATGGACACTTTTCACATCAAGTGTCGCCCGCTTGAAATGAGAGTCGGCGAGCCGATCTCAACTGCGGGCCTCACCATGAGAGATCTGGAAGCGCTCTCGGCCAAAGTACAGAAGGCCGTCGAGGATTTGTACTACCGGCCTTAAGAACAAAAACAGCTGGGACGGAAGGCTCGTCGCCAGACGGCCTCCCGTATCCGAGGTCTAGGCCGCGCGTTTCGTCTCGTCGCACAATTGCTGGTAGTGCTCGCGACCCCGGCGGTATCCGCGCGTGAAAGGCTCTTCGACCTTTGCGTCTGGGTATTGTTTCTGAACGTCTTCCAGCGCAGCGTTCATCTCGGCCGATATCTGATCAAACTCCAGGCACCGAGTTTTGGCATGCATAGCCGCCTGAAAGCCGAGACGAAAGAACTTTTCATCCTCGGAGAAACTCCGGGTCGTCTTCGAGTAGCGGCTTTCTTCGGCATTGCGCAACCCGATCCACCATTGCTCACGAGCAGCGTCCACCGATTCCGCCCCCTCGTTGTCGAGAACCTCGCGAACCTTCGAAGCAGAATCGCCGTCGTCCGCGAGCGCCACGACTACGCTGCGACCTTTGCGCAGGGCATCTTCGTAGACAAAGATCTCGTCTTCCGGCAGGCCTTGATATGAATCCCTTTCGACCTTGTTGCCGGTGGTCGCGCCAATCGTTGCGCCGGCGGCTCCCAGGATCGCCGTTCCCAGTAATCCAAAGGCAGTGATTGGTCCAACGCCGGGGACAAGCGCCATCAACAGTGATCCGCCCGTGAGCCCAATTCCGCCGCCGAGTAGTGCTCCGATCGCTCCGCCCATGCCGGGCTGTTCGGTTGCGTCGGTAGCCACCGACTTCATCTCTTTATCAACTTGGTCGACGGATCCAGGAGTCAGCAACGTAATCCGGTCTCCTGGTATGCCAGCTGTATGCGCAGCGCTCACAGCTTGCTCCGCCGCTTCTCTGGTTTTGAATACTCCGGTAATTGCTTCCACTGTTCCACCTCGCTTGAAGATTTCTTACGCCAAGGTCTCGGTTCCCTCAAACAGCGCTCGAGAACAGTTTTTGATGCAAAAACCAGCCTCGACAGCCATGCGTAAAGTGAGGTTTTTCCCCGATCTAACTGGCGTAACTTTTTATCGGGACGGCAGTTTACCCTATGTAAGCTGGACCGCGGAGAAATCGTTGAAGGCTTTGAGAAAAGAGGCGGACGAGCGGCTTCTCGTGGAAGCTGCGCAGGGAGATCCTGCGCGCTTTGCCGACCTCTACGAAATCAACTTCGAGCGTGTCTATGCCTACATAACGCGCCGCGTGCAAAACCGTGCCGAAGCCGAAGACCTGACAGCGGAGGTATTTCATCATGCCCTGGCGAACCTGAAGCGATACGAATGGCGAGGCATCCCATTTTCTGCATGGCTGTATCGAATTGCGGCGAACCTGATATCGGACCGTTGGCACCGTTCCGGACGCGAAGTTTCGGATGAAGCTCAGATTGAGTTGGCGCAGGTCAGCCCTAAGGAAATCGAAGAAGTGGAGAGACGCGCAACGATCTTTCGCCTGGTCGACAATTTACCGCCGGATCAAAAGCAGGTGCTCGTGTTGCGGTTCGTAGAAGAGAAAAGCATCAAAGAGGTGGCTCGAAAGATAGGCAAGACTGAAGGGGCTGTGAAGCAGTTACAGTTTCGCGCGGTGAGCAGTTTACGCGCGCGCATGGAGGGTGCCGATGCCTAAGCGCTCTCTGAATCCTGGAAATGACGTACCGAAGAATGTCGAACTCCTGAACAAGTCGATCGACAAGATGATGTCGACGCAGAACCATCAACCCGTTGGCCGGGCGAAGGGTCGCAAAGCGGACATTGAGATCGAGCCTTTGTTGAGCATAGCGGCGGAATTGCGCAATCTGCCGAATGCGAATTTCAAGGCACGATTGAGATCGAAATTGGAGGGAAAGAAAACTATGTCGACCGTTGCTGAGCCCGTAGCCGCCGTTCGCACAACTGCTTCGCCCAACTTGTCATTCAAGGATGCGGCCAAGGCCATTGAGTTCTATAAGACTGCCTTAGGCGCAAAAGAACTATTCCGATTCGAGGCGGGCGGAAGCGTTCCGCATGCTGAGATCGCCATCGGCGATTCCGTGATCATACTTTCCGATGAGTGGCCGCAAGGCGGACGTTTCAGCGCCGAGACCTTGGGAGCTTCTTCGGTACAGATGGTCGTGGGGGTCGAGGACGTCGATTCGTTTGCCGCCAAAGCGGTCAGCGCCGGATTGAAGGTGAAACGTCCGATTCAGGATCAGTTTTATGGGAAGCGAGACGTCCTGCTGAGCGATCCTTTCGGCTACACATGGAATGTGTTCACCGTGAAAGAAGAGATGTCAGTCGAGGAAATGCACCGGCGAATGGAGGGACTGACTCATGGTCCGGAAGGCGGAGCTATGCCGGGCAAGCAGGCGCCTGTCCAACCTCGCGGATTGCGAATGGTGACTCCCTACCTGGTCGCCGAAGATGGCGAGGCGTTGATCGATTTCGTGAAGCAGGCCTTCGGTGCCGAAGAAACCATGCGAGCCGTGATGCCGACTGGAGTGCATGGCGAAGTCAGGCTTGGAGGTTCGACATTGATGCTGGGCGGTGGCATCAAGGGTCGTAAGTTCCCCGGCACGCTGCAACCTAACGCGCTGCATGTGTACGTCGAGGATGCAGATGCGACCTACGCGAAGGCGCTTGCAGCGGGCGCGGTATCGGTCGACGAGCCTCGAGATCAGGAATATGGCGAGCGCTCGGCGACAGTGAAAGATTCCGCGGGGAACTTCTGGTATATCGCGACGTACCAGGGAAAAGGTCTGGTTCCCGAAGGCCTTCACAATGTGAATCCGTACTTGCACCCGTTGCGGGCCGAACCCCTGATCAGCTTCCTGAAGCGTGGGTTTGGGGCCGAGGAGGTCGCCAGATACGCGTCACCGGACGGCGTGGTCCATCACGCGGTGGTGCGTATCGGTGATTCGATCGTTGAAATGGGTGAAGCGCACGGCAAGTACGAGCCGATGCAGGCGATGTTCTACGTTTTTGTGCCCGATATGGACGCGGTGTACCGGCGGGCGATAGCGGCGGGGGCGACTTCATTCCAGGAGCCTACCGACCAGCCCTACGGCGATCGGAACGCTGGAGTGAAGGATGCTTTCGGAAATAAGTGGTACATTGCGACGCATGTGAGAGACGTGAGCTAGCGGAATTCGAACTTGCGGTGTCGACAGGGACGGGCCCAACCCGTCCCTCTTTGTTTACCGCTGCGGGCGGTGTCCTCAAGTTTTTGCGATTCATTCTCGGCGGAGACTGTCGGCAGGATCCTGGAGCGCGGCGAGGCGCGCTGGTAGAGCGATTGCTAACAGAGCCGGTAGCGCAATCAGCAAGGCTGAACCGACTAACACGGGTATGGAGGTAGAATGCGCTCCGTAGAATTTCGAATGAAAAGCGTAGCCTGTGGCAACGGCGCAAGCCAGTCCAAGCAAAGTACCTCCCAGCAACCATTGACCGTGCTCAAGCACGAGTAGTTTGACGATGTTTTCTCTTGAAGAACCGAGTGCCAGGCGTATTCCGATTTCTTTCACCCGGAGGGAGACCTCGTAAGCGAGCAAGCCGTAGGTTCCAAGGATTGAAAGGAACAATGCCGACGCGCCAAATGAAATCAGCACTTTCATCAAGAACACACGCTCGGAGACCTCATACGACATTTCCTCTGACATCGTCTCGAAATCCGAAATATCGGCTTCCGGAAACTGAACTTTAAGTTTACTTTTGGCTGCGTTCTTAAGCAGCGCAGGGTCGCCACTTACCATGATGACGAGCCTTGCAGATTTGGTGGGATTCTGTGCGCTGGGAATGTAGAGGTCCGGCCCGGGATCTGAAACAAGATTGTAGTTGTGAACATTTGCCGCCACGCCCACTACAGTTGCCCAGCTCTGGCCGTCTGGAGCGTGGATTTCGCCCGTGTGAACGCGATGTCCCAGAGCCGTTTTTCCTGGCCACTCTCGCGCCGCTAAAGCCTGATTCACGATTACGACAGGATCGCGGCCATCGTCACCATCATTGAAATCTCTGCCTTCAAATAGCGTCTGCCCGATGGTGGAAAAGTAGCCGGGACTGATGGCGTAGGAATTCGGATTGATGGTGACCTGTTGTTTGCATTGCTCCGGGTGTGCATCCGAACAAAAGTCGTAACGGTTGATCGAGTGGCCTAGTGGCGGATGATCAGTTCGAGCAACCGACACAACGCCTGGCAGCTGTCGTAAACTGGCCGCGATCTCACTCAGCTGCTGTTCTGCTTTCTGAGCCTCTGCCTTCGTCCGAGTGTCGGAACCGACCTCTGCACGCAGCATCAATAGATGATCCGGCGCGAAGCCCAGAGGCTGATGCAATAGCAGATACACACCGCCGATGAGCCATCCCGCACACGCGACCAGCACGACGGTCAGAGTGAGTTGCGCAATCACAAGAAGGCGCCTGACTAGTCGCAAGTTACGCCCGGCAGAAGTTCGCCCAACACCCCGTAAATCGTGAATCAGCCCAGGGCGTAGCGTTCTCCAGGCTGGCAAAACGGTGAGGAAAAAAGTGATAGCGCCGCACAACCCAATGACGAAAACCATCACCACCGGCCGAAGCGAGGCGTGTGCCAGCCGGGGTAGTTGCAGGGCATCAGAACTCTTAACCGCACGCAGAACTATGAGTGTCAGTCCAACACCGACTGCTGCACCAATGCCGACAAGCAAGGCGCCTTCTACAGCGAGCTGCCGAAGTAGGTGGGCGAAGCTGGCTCCAAGCGTCGCGCGGGTGGCGAACTCAGTTCGACGGTGAGTATTGCGCGCCAGCAACAGGCTGGCGAGATTGCTGCAGGCGATCACGAGCAACAAGCTGCACGCCCCAAAAGTCATGATCAGCGCGGGTTTCGTTTCTGCGCCAACCAGCAGGTCTATATAAGGAAAGACTACGGGTGGCTTGGAGAAGGCAGATCTGTAGTCGCTGTAGTCGTGTGGGTAATCCTTTCGGAGCGTCTGATCCACGCGCGCCAGATCAGCGTTAGCTTGGGCCAAAGACATGCCATTCCGCAACCTTCCAATCACAGCAAAACTAGAATCGCCCCGAGAATTTGGGCGCTCCTGGCTATCACAGCCAACCTGAACAAAAACGTCCGGACGATTCAGCGGATAAGAGCCTTCAATCGTCTGGTCTGCGGCGATGACACCTGAGATCTCAAAGTCTCTTCCGTCCAAGTTCAGCATTCTGTTGCCAAGGGTCAGACCGCCACCCAGTTGCTCCCAATAACCGGCGCTGATAACCACGTCCGACATGCAATCTTGCTCATTACCCGTAATCGGCCATGGCGCCCCAAGCGCAAATCGGGTCCCTAGAGTCGAGAGGAAACCCTGCGTTACTGCAAGAATGAGATTTGCGGGTGGACCACCTCGTGGGTTCTGTGCCGGGGACCATTCGCGATAAGCGGCTAGACTGCTGAACGTGGTCGAGCGAGACTGATAGTCCCGCATCGTTGGAATGGAGACAACACGGTCGGGGTAGGAGGCGACGGCAACCAGCCGATCCGGCTGCGCAAATGGCAACGGCTCCAACAGGACGGCATCAAGAACCGCAAATATCGCAGTCGACGCGCCTATACCCAGCGCGAGAGTGAGGATTGACGTAGCTGCGAAGCCAGGGCTCTCGCGAAGCTTCCGCAGCGCGTAGCGAAGATCGAGGGACATCTATGAGTCTCACTTCGTGGCAATAGTCTAGCTCCAAACTCACATTAGGGGTGTGGCAGTTTTGCCGGTCCCTCCTTCCACCCAAGCCCTGTTTGACGGGGTGGTATATACAGACGGCAAAAAGCTTCCTCCCGAGGCCTCCCAACCTCAAACTGTGTGTGACGTTAGGCCGGAACCCGCCCGCCCGCGCGAAGGGAAGGGCTCGTTGGAGCCAACGCGAGCAAGCGCTGGCCAATGGCCTAGTATCTGAATTCGCATCGCGCCTTGCGGACACCGTTCCCGTCTGGTATCGGCACGTTGCCCCATCGCGGAGTCGGTTGCGCGTTTGCTTCCGCAATCAGTGTCTCCATTCCGCATGGTTCGGGCATTCGCAGGGGCAGACGCCGACCACATCCGAGGCACTGGGAAAAGTTGGCCCGCCTCGTTGGTGTTAAATCATTTGGATAGCACGGTTAGGCCATTGCCTGGAGTCTAAGCTGCTATATCATCACGGCGACAATTTGTAAGAGTCTTCGAGCCTTGCTTTAGGGGGCGCGAGTCAATTTCGTTCTAGGAGCTAGTCATGAGACCCTACGCCGCTATCTTCTGCTTCTCTCAGTTATGTCGCTCTTTCCTGCGACGGGTAGCTCCCATTGCTCATCGCAACCAAGGCCCAGAGTCCTTTCATGGGATCGATACTTCCGTCGGGAGCACATTCTCAAAAGAGCCAATCTAATGGGTACTAGCGTGAATTTACCAGTTGATGCATTCCTGAGAGGAAAAGGTGTTCGGCGAATTATGGTTGAGGGCCTTTTCGGTGAGTACAAGTACGTTCTAGAAACACCTCTCAACCTCGAAGGAAGTGCTCCGCGAATCTTCCTCTTGTATGGCGAGAACGGATCCGGGAAGACCACCATACTTAACATTGTCTTCTATCTTCTTTCCCATCTCGACAAAGAAGGACACAAATCACGTGTGAAGAGGTATTTCTTCAAGTCAGTCGTTGTTGAATGTGCTGACGGTACATCGGTGTCAGCGACCCGACCCAAAGCGGCAGAAGGTTCGTACGAGCTCTCAGTATTCAAAAACGGAAAATTGGTGGCGTCAACGCTATATGGCCAGACCTATGACGATTTGTCCGTGAGAGAAAAACTCATCAAGGAAGCCCAGCATGATCAAGAACATACCCAAGTATTGACTGCGCTCGAATCGTTGCGATTGCGAATCATATTTCTCCGACACACTCGCAAAATACTTACTAATATTACGCGGAGTGCGAAAGAAGCATCAGTATTTATGAGACATGAGCATCGACCAGTCCCGGACAATCATGATGACGAGGCAATCCAAGGGTTGAACTTGCAGAGCATCGTCTTCATGGTGAATCGATGGACGACCGAACAGGCTTTCCGAGGAGCGACTCGCGGCGAAGAGGACGTCAATGAACTCTTTTCAAAAATCATTTCACAGCTAGCTCATGCCGATAAAGACCCTGATGGTGCATCATCACATCAAGGGCTAGAGTCCCTGATCTCAGATTTGGTCCTTCAACGAGATCGATATTTCTCCTTCTCGGCGTACGGACTGGTAACCCCGCTCAGACTGGAACCCTTGCTTAGTGCTTTGAAAGACCTCCCGCCGCGAACCCACCGATCTGTTATCCAGGTTCTGAGCCCGTATGTTGCAAGCCTGAAAGCCCGCCTCGATGCACTAGAACCCGTTCGAGAACGGTTTGCAACGTTTGTCGATTTAATGAACTCGTTCTATCGGAACAAAACAATTCGCTTGGAGGTGTCCAGAGGCCTATCGATTAGAACGCGAGCGGGGGAAACACTCAGGATTCCCAAGCTCTCTTCTGGCGAAAGTCAGCTTCTGTATTTGCTAACGAATATCTTGGTTGCAAAGGACCAATCGAGCATTTTCATTGTTGATGAACCGGAAATTTCACTCAATGTGAAATGGCAGCGGCAACTCCTCGGGTCCCTCCTGAAGCTGACCGAAGATTCGGATATCCAATTTGTTTTCGCCACTCACTCTATCGAGCTGTTATCGCGAAATCGCGAGTTCGTTGCAAAGCTAGTTTCGGAGATTTGATGGAACCTCTTAGAACAATCGATGACATCGTGGCCTTGCATGAACTAGTCGGTAGTGAAATGCAGGAGGTCTTCGTTGAGGGGCTACAGGACAAATACTTCTTCGAACACTTTCTAATTGAATCAGGATTCCCTGATGTTGGTGTTTACGAGGTTGCTACGGTTGATGTTCCGACATCGGAGGTCTTGAAGCGAGGACTTGAAGATGGCAATAAGGGTCGCGTTGTTACGCTCGCGTGCCTGTTAGACGACGAAGTTGAAGTGAATGAGGTTGTCTGTATAGCAGATGCTGACTTTGACCACATCAAAGAAGCTACATACAGTTGTTCATTGCTGCTTTTGTCTGACTACACTTCGCTGGAACTGTACGCATTCAATGAACGCGCGATGGGCAAGGTGCTTAGATTGGTTGCGAGCGGTTTTCCCAAAAGGGCTGATGTCGTTATGAGACAAATCCGACAGCCGCTCGAAGCAGCATTCCTAATCAGAATGGCTAATCAAGAGCTGAGTCTGGGCTGTGCCGTTCCAGAAGTCCATGATTTCTGTGAGTACGACATCAAGAACGAGGAAATCAGGTTTAGAGAAAAGGACTTCATCACAACCATGCTACGGTTGCGGCCAAAGGACAAATTACAGGACAAGATCAAGGCGTTTGTTCACGAGCATCAGCAGCGGTTGAAAAGTGATCCGCGGTATCAAATCCACGGCCACGACTTTTCTCGGTTTGTGAGTTGGTTCATACGCCAGCACAACGGTTTTAAAGCGATCCACCCGACAACCATCCCCTCGTCTTTGACAGCATGTATCGAATGCACTTGGCTGAAGACTGAGAGCTTGTTTGTGGAACTTCTAAAGAGGATCACATCCTAAACTTTTCGTTCGCGACGCCTGTTTGGGAAGTCGCGATCTGCATAAGAAGACTTTCGTCCGGCAGTGGCCTTCCGGTGGAGAAAGCATTTTGCCGTCCGTATATAAACCCCCAAGCCCTGTTTGACCCTCCTGACTTGCTTCTTTAGACTGAAAGTTTCAATCATCCTTCAGGTTCAACTATGGCTGACAGCATTCATGTGAAGCTTCCGGACGGGAGCGTAAAAGACGTCCCACAAGGCACGACTGCCTTGGACATTGCGAAATCGATCAGTCCGCGGCTGGCCGATGCGGCGCTGGCAGCTAAAACTAACGGCAATCTTATCGATCTGACGCGTCCATTGGACAAGGACACTGATCTCCGGCTCATTACCGACAAAGATCCGGAAGCGCTCGAGATTTACCGGCATTCGTCGGCTCATTTGCTAGCGGCGGCGGTGCTCGAACTTTTCCCCGAGACCAAGTTGGGCCACGGTCCGGCAACCGAGACGGGATTCTTCTACGACTTTTATCGTCCGACGCCATTCACCCCGGAGGATCTCGAAAAGATCGAGAAGAAGATGCAGGAGTTGGTGCAGCAGAACATTCCCTACGCAAGGGAATTCATGCCACGCGACCAGGGGCTTGCCGAGTTCAAGAAGGATGGCGATTTCATGAAGTGCCATTTCATTGAACAGTTCACCAAGCCCGACGAAAAGATTTCAATTTATCGCACCGGAAAATTCACTGACTTCTGCCGCGGCCCGCACATTCCGTCGACGGGGAAGATCAAGGCGTTCAAGCTGTTCAACATTGCCGGCGCTTACTGGCTCGGCGATGAGAAGAATCCGCAACTGCAGCGCATCTACGGGACGGCCTTCTTCTCGAAAAAAGATCTCGATGCGTACCTGAACAGCCTGGAAGAAGCGAAGAAGAGGGATCATCGCGTGCTGGGGAAACAGCTCGATCTGTTTTCGATCCAGGAACTCGCCGGGCCAGGGCTGATCTTCTGGCATCCCAAGGGCGGGACCATCCGTAAAGAGATGGAAGACTGGATGCGCGATCAGTATGTGAAGCGCGGATATTCCCTGGTGTACACGCCGCACGTCATGAGGCGCCAACTCTTCTTCACCTCCGGTCACGAAGGGTACTACGCGCAGAATTTCTTTGACTTCATGGAATTGGACGACGCGGAGTACCGCGTCAAGCCGATGAATTGCCCGGGACACATCCTCATTTATAAAGATTCGTTGCGCTCGTATCGCGACCTGCCCGTTCGCCTTGGAGAACTGGGCACTGTCTACCGGTATGAACGGTCGGGCGTCATGCACGGCCTCCTCCGGGTTCGCGGATTTACGCAGGATGATGCGCATATTTTCTGCACTCCCGAACAGATCGAAGGTGAGATTGCCGACTGCGTGGAATTCGCGCGCGATGTGCTTCGCGATTTCGGGTTTGACAAATTCCAGACTGAGCTCTCCACCTGGGATCCGAACGACCGAAAGAGTTTTGTCGGCAGCGAAGAACAGTGGAATCACGCCACCCAGTCGTTGGAGAAGGTTTTGCAGAAGCTGGGCATTGAGTACAAGACCATACCGGGAGAAGCGGCGTTCTATGGGCCGAAGATCGACATCAAGCTGGTGGATGCGATCGGGCGCCTTTGGCAGCTGTCGACCGTACAGTTCGACTTCAACCTGCCGCAACGCTTCGAACTCGAGTACGTCGCGGAGGACGGATCGCGCAAACAGCCGGTCATGGTGCATCGCGCGTTATATGGGTCCGTGGAGCGATTCTTCGGCGTTCTGATTGAGCATTATGCCGGGGCCTTTCCGGTGTGGCTCTCTCCGGTACAGGTGGCCATGATTCCCATCAGCGAGCGGCATGCGGAGTACGCCAATAAAGTGGCGTCGCAACTGAAGGCAATCGGGGTGCGAGTAGAGGTCGACGCGCGCAACGAGAAGATGAACGCAAAGATTCGCGAGCATGCCATGCAGAAGGTCCCGTTCCAGCTGGTGGTCGGAGATAAAGAGGCTGAGGTTGGAAAGGTGAACGTCCGGACGCGAGGGAAAGAAAAGACCGAGGACATGCTGGCAACTGAGTTTGTCGAAAAGATCGGCAAACTGATCGCGGAGAAGAGTCCCGGGCTGTAGGGCGCTAACAGGCGCGAGAGATCTTAGGGATGGGTCCTGGCGACCCATCCCTTTTATGTTTTCCAAAGTTTGGGTTGTACCATGTTTCCGTGCATCCGCTCGCACAACGCGCGCTTGACCACATTCGGCGGCAGGAACTGCTGAGGGCTGGAGACCGCGTTGGTGTGGCCGTGTCCGGCGGCATCGATTCGGTCGCTCTCCTGCGGTTGTTGGCTGAGATTCGCGGGGAGTTGGGGATTGTCCTCTGCGTTGTTCATTTCAACCACAAGTTGCGCGGCGGCGAGTCGGAAGGTGACGAGAAATTTGTCGCGGGTCTGGCTCGCGAATACGGTCTGGAATTTCATGCGGATGCGGGTGATGTGCGTCGGCATGCGGCCGACGAGCGCCTCAGCCTGGAGGCGGCGGCGCGGGAGTTGAGGTACCGATTCTTTCGGAGCCTCCTTGGCGATGGGTATAAACCTCAGGGGCTAAAGCCCCATTTCTCGGCAAAGACTGATGGCACGGCTGAAGCCGTGCCCTTTTACGAATCTTCCTCGCTGCGCTCGGCTGAGGAGGTGCCCTTTCACGAATCTTCCTTGCTGCGCTCGGCTGAGGGGGCGGCCTTTCACGAATCTTCCTCGCTTGTCTCGGCTGAGGGAGCGGCCTTTCATAAATCTTCCTCGTCTGGCTCGGCTTCGCTGGGGCCGATTTCGGAAGACGACGATCATCAACTTGCTGCGGGCCACGCCTTCTCCCGTTTAAGCAAGATCGCTACCGGGCATACACTTGATGATCAGGCTGAGACTGTTCTGATGCGGTTGATTCGCGGGGCGGGATTGAAGGGGTTGGGCGGAATTTATCCAAGAATTGCTGTCGAAGATGATGCCGGGGAAATGTTGGGCGAGATCGTCCGCCCGATGCTCGGAGTGCGCCGGCGCGAACTTGAGTCGTATCTCACCGACATTAAACAGCCCTGGCGCGACGATGCCACCAATCTCGATACCAAGTTCACCCGCAACCGGGTTCGCAAACTGCTGGTGCCGGTCATTGAAAAGGAATTCAATCCTTCGGTCGCACAGAATCTGGCCGAACTGGCCGAAATCGCGCGCGGAGAAGAAGACTACTGGGACAACGAAGTCGCGGGATGGATGGGAACTGCCGTGCAATGGTCGGAGCCGGAATGGGCGCAAGGTCCGTCGGAAGGCGGCACACTGGTCCAGATTGAGCTTGCCTCAGGCGCATCGAGGGCCTCCTCGAAAAGCCAGAGCCAGAGCGGTGAGGATTCAGGTCTCGAGTCGAAAATCGACAATGCGCCGTGGCTCGTCGCCGACGCCATTCTTGATCGCTTCTGGTTCTTGAGCCAGCCTGTTGCGGTACAGCGCAGAGTCGTCAAAGCAATCGGAGAGCGTGCGGGTATTCCACTTGAGTTCAAACACGTCGACGAAACGGTTCGCTTTGCCGAAGCCGATGGGCCCGACGGCAAGGAAGTCTCTTTGCCGCACGGATGGAAAGTAGTCCGACAGCCCGGTCAACTCATCTTTTTAACCCCTGACCTGAGGGAGCCTGCACCGGCTCGAGACTATGAGTACGAGCTTTCAGTCCCCGGCAGGGTGAGCTTAGGAGAACTAGGCGTAACGATCGAGGTCCGTTGTGTTTCAGCCGACGCAACGGCGGGGTATAATCCTCAGCACCTTCTGGATGCGGATTCCTTACCCGGACCGTTACGGGTGCGGAACTGGCGACCGGGAGACCGTTTCTGGCCGGACCATACGAAATCCCCCAAGAAGATCAAGGAACTATTGCAGGAACGCCACGTGCCGCTGCCTCATCGTGTCCTGTGGCCGGTGATTGAGAGTCGGCAGGAAATCATCTGGATGCGTGATTTTGCGCCAGCCAAGCGATTTGGGCGCAAGCCGGGCCGGCCAGCGATCTTGATCGAAGTTCAGCCTTTCCAATGAAATAGGAACGCCCGGCCGTACAGCGTGCCCGGAGGCACACCATCGAATGAACGGTTCGAGAGTCCAACCCCTTCGTCAGATCATTGCCACCGAGCAGATTCAAAAGAGAGTGAAGGAATTAGGGCGTCAGATATCCGACGACTATAAGGGCCAGACCATCCAGATGCTAGCGGTCCTGGAGAATGCGTTCATGTTCCTCGCGGACTTGGTGCGAAGTGTGGATGTGCCGGTAGTCTGCCAGTTCATCAAGCCGAGATACAGCAAGCCGCAGGCGTCCGCCGGGGACGTCATGGAGATTTTTTTCAGCCACGAGCCTGAGATCAAGGGCCAGCATATCTTGCTGGTTGAAGGACTTGTTCATTCCGGGATCACGAGCGAGTTTCTGATGAGCGATCTCCGCGCGCGGGGCGCGGCGTCTGTGAAGCTGGTGACGCTGCTCGACCGGCAGTCGGCGCGTCGCGTCCCACTGCAGCCTGACTATTTTGGATTCCTGGTGGACGAGACATTCCTGGTGGGATACGGGCTGGGAGCCACGGAACAGACTAACCGAAATCTGCCTTTTCTGGCGGCTTCAAACTAAAGAACCCCCGTGACTTAAGTCATAAATCTACGAGAGAGCGTTTTCGCCTGATACGGGTTAGAATAAGGACAGGATTTTGCAATCAAAATTCTCACTGGGGCATCTAATTCCGGTAGACGCCCGGGGAATCAGTGTACACGGGTTCGATTTTTAGGAGTCCTCTAGGTGAACTCAACTGTAAAGACCGTTTTGTTCTGGTTACTCATTGGGGTTTCGGCCCTGCTGTTATGGCAAGTAGTCAAGAGCGCGCGTGACGGTCAAAAAGACAAAGAAGTAAATGCCACTCAGTTCATGAGTGACGTCGAGCAAAACAACGTCCGCGAACTGACGGCCAACGGTATGGAGGTTCGCGGCAAATACCGCGACGGCAGCGCGTTCCATACGACGCTGACGGGAACGTACTTCACGCCTGAAGTTCTCAAAGATCTTCGCAGCAAGAGTGTCAACGTTACCTTCCACGACGCCAACAGCGGCAGTCTTCCATTGCAACTGTTGGGCACATGGGCTCCGCTCATCCTGCTGGGCGCACTGTGGTTCTTCATGATCCGGCAGATGCAGACCGGCGGGAACAAGGCGTTGTCTTTCGGCAAGAGCCGCGCACGCCTGCTCTCGATGCAGCAGAAGAAGGTCACGTTCAAGGATGTGGCGGGAGTCGAAGAGGCCAAGGAAGAGCTTCGCGAGATTATCGAATTCCTGCGCGAGGCCCAGAAGTTTCAGAAGTTGGGTGGCCGCATTCCGAAGGGCGTGCTGCTGGTGGGCCCTCCGGGAACCGGAAAGACCTTATTGGCCCGGGCAGTTGCGGGCGAGGCCAATGTTCCGTTCTTCTCGATCTCGGGTTCCGATTTCGTTGAAATGTTTGTGGGCGTGGGCGCAAGCCGCGTGCGCGACCTGTTTGAGCAGGGAAAGAAAAACGCTCCATGCATCATCTTCATCGATGAGATTGATGCCGTTGGGCGTCACCGCGGCGCCGGTCTGGGTGGCGGACATGACGAACGCGAACAGACTCTGAACCAGTTGCTGGTGGAGATGGATGGCTTCGAGTCCAACGAGGGCGTGATCCTGATGGCCGCGACAAACCGGCCTGACGTGCTCGATCCGGCGCTTTTGAGGCCGGGACGCTTTGACCGCCGCGTGGTGGTAAGCCGTCCGGACGTGCGCGGACGTGAAGAAATACTCCGCGTTCACACTCGCAAGATTCCTCTCGCTGAGGACGTTGACCTCTCCGTGCTGGCTCGCGGAACTCCTGGATTTTCGGGCGCGGATCTGGCGAACATGGTGAATGAAGCAGCCTTGGCTGCGGCACGTCAGAATCGCAAGGCCGTGCTTCACTACGATTTCGAACTGGCGAAGGACAAAGTTCTCATGGGTGTAGAGCGTAAGTCGCTGCTCCTCACCGATGATGAGAAGAAGAATACGGCGTACCACGAGGCTGGCCACGCGCTCGGTGGCGGCGAAGATGCCGTATTCCGATCCTTTGCACAAGGTCACGATCATTCCACGCGGCATGGCTTTGGGAGTCACGATGCAGCTCCCGACCGATGACCGTCACAATTACTACAAGAACTATCTCGAAACTCAGATCGCCATCCTGATGGGCGGGCGCATTGCAGAAGAGATGTTCCTGAACGTGATGAGCACCGGCGCCGGCAACGATATCGAGCGGGCGACTGATTTGGCTCGCAAGATGGTCTGCGAATGGGGAATGAGCGAACTGGGCCCACTCACATTCGGCAAGAAGGAAGAGCAGATCTTCTTGGGCCGCGAGATTGCCCAGCATCGCGATTACAGCGAAGACACGGCGATCAAGATCGACCAGGAAGTGCGCAAGCTAGTCGGCAGTGGTTACACCACCGCCCGGCAGATCATCTCCGACAATCGCGACATGCTGGAACGGATTGCCCGTGCATTGATCGAGCGAGAAGTGCTGGATGCGAACGAAATCAAGCTGCTGGTCGACAACAAGGACCTTCCGCCGGTCCAGCCGCCGCCGACCAAGCCTGATGACGGCGTACAGCACGTAATCAAGCCCGATTTGCAGCCCGGACGAGCCAAAGGTGGCGAAAGACCAGCTACGGCGTAAATCCTGACTTTTAACGCATTGAAGGCGGCCATTTGGCCGCCTTTTTTGTTTGCGATAATGCCTTTGCGGAACCCCCCAGTTAACGGTGTTACTCACTCGATTCGACAAGTTCCGACGGCATTTAAACGCCCGAGTTTATGGTATAATCTTTACAGTTGCAGTTGATCCTAAGTATTTGCAATTTCAATAACTTGAAGTAGATTTGGCAGTGCTTCAAGCGGCTAGGATCAAGCCCTGCGATTTCCAGCCAAGTTCCAGGTTAAATTGCGGGATGAAGTCAGAATAAGTCAGGACATTTTCGCGGAGCGGAATGGCCACCAAAGAGATCAATACTCCCATCGTTGACACTAAAGCCAAAAACGGAAAAGTAACGCCGATCAACGGAACCAACGGCAGCAGCGACTACAACGCCGATTCGATTAAAGTCCTCGGCGGGATGGAAGCTGTCCGCAAGCGTCCCGCGATGTACATCGGATCGACGGGCGACTTGGGCTTACACCATCTCGTATACGAAGTCGTGGACAATTCCGTCGACGAAGCGCTGGCGGGCTTTGCGAGCAAGATCGACGTCAGGATTCACGACGACAACTCCATCACCGTGATCGATGACGGCCGCGGCATTCCCGTGGATGACATGGAAATTGACGGCGAGAAGGTCGCCGCTGCGCAGGTGGTGATGACCACGCTGCACGCCGGAGGAAAGTTCGACTCTTCGACATACAAAGTGTCCGGCGGGTTGCATGGCGTGGGCGTATCTTGCGTGAACGCTCTGAGCGAGGATCTCGAGCTCGAGATCTGGCGCGATGGAACGACGTGGCAACAAACGTATTCAAAGGGCGAGCCCACCAGCAAGCTGAAGAAGACCGGCGTCGCGAAGGTGAAGACGGGGACGAAGGTTCACTTCTTGCCGGATCGCAGCATTTTCACGGCGACTGAGTACAACTACGACACTCTAGCGCAGCGCCTTCGCGAACTGGCGTTCCTGAACAAGGGATTGCTGATCACCCTGACGGATGATCGGACGACCGACGCGAAGACGGGCGAGCCGAAGCATGCGGAATTCAAGTACAACGGCGGAATCGCAGAGTTCATCAAGCATCTGAATCGTGGCAAGCAGGTTCTTCACGATAAACCGATCTACATGGAGGACGACCGCAACGGCGTCCACATGGAAATTGGCCTGCAGTACAACGACGCGTACTCAGAGTCGATTTTCAGCTTCGCCAACAACATCAATACGGTTGATGGCGGCACGCACCTCTCCGGTTTCCGCACGGCCTTGACCCGAACAATCAACTACGCCGGGCAGCAAATGGGACTGTTCAAGGACGTAAAAGAAAATCTGACGGGTGACGACGTTCGCGAAGGCCTGGTGGCCGTGGTCAGCGTGAAGTTGTCGCAGCCGCAGTTTGAAGGTCAGACCAAAGGCAAACTGAATTCCGACATCGCAGGCACCGTAACGCAATTTGTGAACGAGCGTCTCGGCGCGTTCTTCGAGCAGAATTCGACCGTAGCCCGAAAGATCATCAACAAGGCCGTGGATGCGGCTCGCGCCCGCGAAGCAGCCCGCAAAGCCCGTGACCTTACGCGCCGTAAAGGCGCTCTCGATTCGGGCGGACTGCCGGGCAAGCTGGCAGATTGTTCGGAGCGCGATCCGAACCGCTGCGAGTTGTTCCTGGTCGAGGGAGAGTCCGCAGGTGGCACCGCGAAACAGGGGCGGGACCGTCGCTTCCAGGCGATTCTGCCGCTGAAGGGAAAGATTCTGAACGTAGAGAAGGCACGCTACGACAAGATGCTGGCGCACGAGGAAATTCGCGCGATGATCACGGCGCTCGGAACCGGCATCTCGAAAGAAGACTTCGATCCAACCAAGGTGCGGTATGGAAAGATCATCCTGATGACCGATGCTGACGTCGACGGGAGTCACATCAGAACGCTTCTGCTGACGTTCTTCTTCCGCCACATGCAGGACCTGATCAAGCGCGGCAACGTATTCATTGCGCAGCCGCCGCTGTTCTCGTTGAAGAAAGGGAAATCGCAGCAGTACATCAAGGACGAGCGTGAGTTTGTGAAAGTGATGGTCAAGCGCGCGGCCGATGGATTGTCGGTGAGATATGGAGACGGCGCGGCCAAGATTGAAGGCAAGGATCTCGCGCGCTTTATGACCGTGCTCGACGAGTACCTGGGCTTCTTTGAAAAACTCGACAAGCGCGTCCGCAACGAGCGCGTCACAGAGCTCGTACCGAAATTCGATTTGGCCAAACGCGATGACTTCGAGGGAGAGAAGAAGGCGCCACCGAAGAAGATCGAACGGCTTGAAAAGGAACTCAAGAGGCTTCAAAAAGACGAAGGCTTCAAGAGCGTCGAGTCGAAGTTCGACGAAGAACATAATCTTTGGGAAGTCGGCTTCGTGAACAAGCATGGCGCAGAGCACGTCATCAACTGGGAGTTGGCTTCCAGTCCGGAGTGCCGCCAACTGATCGCGAAGTTCAAGCAAATCGAACCTTACATGGATCCGCCCTTTGTGGTGGAGACCCTGGTCAAATCCACACCGGCGGGAGCGAATGGGGATGGGGCGGAAGGTGAAGCCGACTCGGCCGAGACCGAAAAGGCAGACAAGAAAGCAGCCAAGCCGGTGAAACGCGCGAAGGAAGTGGAGGTTGTCGAGAAGACGAACGTCCGCGACTTACGCGACTACGTTATCAATGAGGGCCGGAAAGAATTCACCATCCAGCGCTACAAAGGGCTGGGAGAGATGACGGCGCCGCAATTGTGGGAAACGACGATGGATCCGGAACGCCGCACATTGCTTTCGGTCAAGTTGGAAGATATTGCCGAGTGCGAAACGATCTTTACCACGCTGATGGGTGAAGACGTAGAAGCGCGGCGCAAGTTCATCGAAGAGAACGCGCTGGATGTGAAGAACCTGGACATTTAGCTTCCGGCTTCAGCGACCGACAATTCAAAGGGCGGCCTCGTGGCCGCCCTTAGTTTTTCCAGGCCAAGGTTGCGGCTGCTCCACTTACAATGCGCAAATGAAGCGCTGCCAACTTTTGCTGTGTGCACTCATTCTCTCCGTTCTGCCCGTAAGCGCCCAAACAACCCCGGCGGCAACTCCTCCCATGGGCTGGAACAGCTGGGATTCATACGGCACTACGGTCCGCGAAGAGCAGGTCAAGGCGAATGCGGACTGGATGGCCGCACATCTCGCGCAGTACGGGTGGAAATACATTGTCATTGACATCCAATGGTACGAGCCCAATGCACAGGGCCACGACTACAAACCTGGCGCTCCGCTGACAATGGATGAGTTCGGGCGTTTGCTGCCTGCCGTGAATCGTTTTCCCAGTTCAGCGGGCGGAGCAGGCTTCAGGCCGTTGGCCGACTATATCCACGGCAAGGGATTGAAGTTTGGTATTCACATCATGCGCGGCATCCCCCGGCAGGCGGTCGAGAGAGAATCTTCCGATCAAAGGGACGTCGTATCACGCTGGCGACGTAGCCGACAAAGATAACGCGTGCCGCTGGAACCCTGACATGTGGGGCGTTGACACGACCAAGCCAGGCGCGCAGGCCTATTACGATTCGATCGCCGAACTGTATGCGTCATGGGGCGTAGACTTCATCAAGGCCGACGATATGGGGAGCCACCTGTATCAGCCAGCGGAGATGAAGGCGTTAAGCCAGGCAATTCGCAAGACGAATCGGCCGACGGTGTTGAGTATCTCGCCCGGCCCGCCGCCGCTGTCTGAGGCGGAGTTCTTCGAGAAGTATTCGCAGATGTGGCGAATTTCGGATGACTTCTGGGACGACTGGAAGTTGCTCAGGCAGCAATTTGATTTCGCTCGCGATTGGGCTCCGTTGGTTGGAAAAAACAATACCTGGCCCGATGCTGACATGCTGCCTCTTGGCAAACTCCGAGTTACGAACAAAGAGGGTGGAGGCTCACCCACAAAGTTCACACCAGATGAGCAGCAGACCGTAATGACGCTCTGGAGCATCTTCCGCTCCCCTCTGATCTTCGGCGGCGATCTGCCGAGTAATGATCGCGGCGACGACAGCGCTGATCACGAACAAAGAGGTCCTCGATGTGGACCAGAACAGCCGTGGCGGACATCAAGCGCTGGAGAAAGGTCACGTCCGCGTGTGGGAGGCCGAAGGTCCGCGGCCAACGGAGCGCTATGTCGCCGTCTTCAACTTGGGCGAGACGGAAGAAGATGTACATCTTGCCTGGTCTGAAATCGGGATTTCAGGCGCGGTGTCATCGGTACGTGATTTGTGGAAAGGCGAATCGATCGGGGAGATCGAAAACATCCACGCTCGCCTGCGGCCTCATGCGAGCGTTTTGTACCGACGTCTCGATCGCCGGGGGCAAATGAGAAGCGCTATTTCAAACCTTCCACGAGATAAAGGTCCGCGAGCATTCTGTGATATCCGAAGACACAAGTTTTCGCATCAGCGGTCATCAGGATCGGTCCAATGTTTTCGACTCCGGCGGGATCGGTCGGCATGAGTTCTTTCCAGAACGCTCGCTGCCCCGTTTGAACATCGATGCGGAAGACGCGGGCCGGAAGTTCGCCCGGCTGATAAACGTAGATTGACTTTCCGTCCGATGCCCACGTGATCGGCTGCTCGCCCGCATTCAATCCGGGAATCGCGCGAGGATCGCCTCCGTCAATCGGATACAGGTATCCGCGTTGATCGGGGCCGATTGCCGCCACCGACTTCGAGTCAGGAGCGATCGCAAACGTGTTTCCGTTTACTCCCTCAGGTGTTACCGCTCGGCTCTTGCCCGAATCCACTTCGGTGACGTAGAGCTTTTCTCCCTTGTCGGGTTCATTGCCCGAAAACAGAATGCTCTTACCGTCGGGAAACCAGTGAGCCCAGTTGTGATTGATGGCGTCGTGAGTGAGGTCCCTGGACTGTCCCGCGCCGGTCGGCAACAATCTCAACTGAGCGGGCGACACTTGAGTTTCGGTTATCGCCCATTTGCCGTCGGGCGACAGAGCGAGTGCATTTCCTTCTCCGAGAAGCACGGCCGGAGATCCATCGGTCTTCCGAATATAGACGCCGTACGTATACCCGCCCGATTTCGAGTAAGCGAGCGATCCTCCGCCGCCCTCTTCATCGAATAACAATGTTTTTCCGTCCGGGGATAATTCCCCGGGATAGGTGTAGTCCAGCCAGGAAAGCTCGCGCTGTTTCCCGTCCGTCCCAAACCCCATCAGCTCGCGCCTCCAGCTGGCTCGCACCAGCAACACCTTTCCATCTTTTGCAACATCCAGAAGCATCAGCGCGCCGGGCAGGCGGGCGATCGTGCGCAACTTGCCGCCCAGCGTAATCGCGTAAAGAGTGCGGTCCGTACCGGACTTGCTTGCCGTGAACCAGATCTCCTTTGCATCGGGAGACCAGGCCACTCCCTGGATGGTGAACATTTCCTTGGCGAGAATTTTCACGTGGCCGCTCATGTCCACGGTTGCCAATGCGCCGCTGTCATCGCCTTGCAGTGGATGATCAGCGAAAGCAATCAGGTCACCCTTCGGCGAGATACGCGGATGACCGATCCAGCCGCCGCTCTGATAGAGGGGAGTGCCGATTGGATATTCCAGCCGATTCATTCCACCGAAATCGCGAACGACGAGAAACTTCGATCCGTCGGGAGACCAGTCGGCCCACTGCACATTCTCCAAAACTTCGCGCGGAGCGCCTCCTGCCAGCGGCGCTCGAGCCAGCGTGCCCATGGTTACCCACGTTCCAATCGCTCGGCTATCGAGCAGCACGGCCATCTCGCCGGTGGAAGAGACCGACATGAGTTGTGTGCGGCTCAATCCCATCGACCGCGATTCCGGAGCCTCTGGCCGCGCCGTGAACACGTCGACAGGATTACCCTGCCACGCCGCGCTGTAGAGAATGGTCTGGCCATCCGGAGCGAAGCGGGCCGAGCGTATGCTGCCGCGTCGAAAGGTGAGTTGCCGGTAAAGCGGCGGCTCGAGAGGCGCCGCGGAAAAATATTCTTTTCCAGCGAAGAGACCAGCGGCGGCAGCAAGAAGAATTCCGAAGCCGAAAATCAGTGCGCCGAACTTGCGCCGCGGACGTGGCTCTGTCTCCGCTGCAACGACCTGTCTTCCGGATGACGTGGCAGACGCCTCCTGCGGCACGACCGAGATTCGCTCGGAGTCGATCGAGCGTTTCAGGCGCTTGAGGTCCGCACGCATCTCGGCGGCGCTCTGGCAGCGCAAATCGGGGTCCTTCTCGAGTGCCTTGTTGATCGTTTCCTCTAGCTTGACGGGCAGACGCGTATTCAACTTTGCCGCACCCGTTGGCATGCGATTGAGAATCGAATCGGTGATTACTGCGGACGTCTCTCCGCGAAACGGCAGTACGCCGGTTGCCATCTCATAGAGCACGACGCCGAAAGAGAATAAGTCCGTGCGCCCGTCGAGTTCTTGCCCGCGAAGCTGCTCGGGGGACATGTAGGCCACCGTGCCGACGGCTGTTCCGGGATTGGTGAGGTCGAGATTGGCGGAGTCGGCGATGGTCTGCGAGTCTCCGCTGGTGGGGCGGGCGGCGCGGGCTACCTTCGCCAGCCCGAAATCGAGAACCTTGGCGTGCCCCCGGTCCGTGATGAAGATATTCGCCGGCTTGATATCGCGGTGAACGATTCCCTTGGCATGCGCCGCTTCCAGCGCGTCGGCCACTTCAATGGACACGGCGAGCAGCCGATCCAGCTCCATTGGCTTGCCATCGATCAGGTGCTTCAGCGTCTGCCCGGTGAGGCACTCCATCACGATGAATGCGTGACCATCGTGTTCGCCGATTTCGTGGACCGTGCAGATGCCGGGATGGTTGAGAGCCGAGGCCGATCGCGCTTCCCGCCGAAAGCGTTCAAGAGCTTGCGGATCGCCGGATGCGTCGTCGGGAAGGAATTTAAGAGCGACGAAGCGTCCCAGGAATGTGTCTTCGGCCTTGTAGACGACACCCATTCCACCTCCGCCGAGCAATTCGGTAATCCGGTAGTGGGAGACGGTTTGACCGATCATTGATTAGAAGGAGTAGAGTGGTTCGCCGAAACGCGAACGCCGAGCCATCTTAGGGTGAATCTGCATACGCCGTCAATGCAAGAGTGTTGAGCGTTTGTAGGGGGAGATTGGCGGTTATGGCGCTGTTTTCGGCTCCTGAGGCGCGCTGGAATCGGGAAGCGGGTTGGGCGTTTCCCGCTCAGGCTTCTCACCGCGAAAGACGCGTGACACGCCGCGCACGATTCGCCGCATTGGTAGTTCGCCTTTTGCGTCAGCGAAAAAGGCCTCTCCGACGCGACTTCCGCGATAGTACCAGCGCTTCACCAGCGCGATATGCTCCATGGCTTGCAACGCCGAAATCTTTTCTGCTTGCGGGAACGCCGAAAGAGCCTGCTGAATCCGGGCTTCCATCGACTGAGACTTCGCGTGTTCCGAGCCCTGGATATTGAACTGAATGGGCCCTGAGATCTGTCCGCAAACGAGCTGAAAAAATGTGATCGAGCCTTCGACGTGACTGGGCTGAAGGATCAGCATCGAGAGTTGATCCAGCCGGTGTACGATTTCCGGAAGTTGTGAGAGAACCGGCTTGAGCTTCTCTACGCGCGTGTGAATTTGCGCTGCATCTTCGAAGGCCAGCGAGTCTGACGCCGCTTCACGCTGGTGCGACAGTTCCCGCAGGAGTGACTCCCCGCTGGAGTCGAAGTACGACTGTACGCGATTCACCTCGTCGCGAATATTCGCCGTCCGTGCATCCCTTGAAGCACGGAGCCAGGCACATTTTCATCTCGGAGTAAATACATCCGGGAAACGCCGGATCGGGATGCAAGTCATCGATGCAGCGCCGCATCTTGAAAAAATCGAGCGAGTCGTTCATGAACTTTTCCGCTGCGACTCGGGAAACGAATGGGCCGTAGTAGAGAACGCGTCCGTTCAGCCTGCCGAGCCGTGTGGTGACAGAAGCGCGCGGGTACTCGTTTTCAAGATGCATCTTGACGAAGGGTGCGAAGCGGAAACGCAAGCGGTTCTGATAGGTCTCCGGGAAAGAGTCTCGAAGAACTCGGTAGAGAAGAAACCCGGATTCGAAATCAGAGCCGGTGGGGCTGAATTCAATCGACCGTACGCGATCGCGCAGGTTCAGTTTCTTTGTGCGCTCTGTGACTGGCCCGAGAAGTCGCTGGAGACGGCGGCGGAGATTGGCGGTCTTGCTGACGTAGGGTTCGGCCTGCGCGTCGTCACTGCGGAGAAGGAAGACGGCGGGATTGGCCGGAGCAGCGGCGAAGATTTCCGCGTCGCGCCCGGGGTCGAATTTCAGATGCTCCGACAGCACAGGCTCATTCTATTAGAACGATCTACAGAACGCGGTGCCCAGATTTTTCAAATGCGGAAATGCAGTCGCGGCCGCCGGTGGCCGTCTCAGCGGAAGTTGGCGCTTCGGAACTTTTGCCTGAAGTCGGTGCCATCAAGGGTGATGACGCGGCACATCTCGTGAAGCCGGGAACGCATGCGCTCGCCAATGCGATCTCCGAGAGTTTCGTTGCGTGTCGCCGATCTCATCTGTGAAACGGATCCGGAAACTCCGGCAGCCGGTTGATCCTCGAAGTTTGTGGTGATGATGGTAGTGCGGTTGTCGTTGTAGCGCGTATTCAAGATCAGGCTGACCGTGTCCCACACCCATTCGGTCGGCTTTACAGCGCCCAACTCGTCAAGGACGAGAACATCGGTCTCGAACACGGGTCGAAGGACATCCAGTTCTGTCGTCTGCACAGTTGAGTTGTACGAGTTCTGGATCTGTTTCAGCAGCTCTCGATAATCATAAAAGAGGCATGCGATCCCGCGATTCAGAATCAACTCTTTTATGATTCCGACGGCGAGATGAGTCTTGCCCGTCCCGATCTTGCCGATGATCAGCAGGCCCTTGTCTCCGCGAGGATCGCACCGCTTCGCGAAATTCGATGCAACAAAATGACCATCCGCCAGGGAAGGATGTGCTCCCGGAAAATCTGTGTCGTAGTTCGTGAGTTCACAGTGTTCGTAACGCCGGGGAACACGGGCGGTTTCGAGCAAAGTCTGGGATCGCGCGCGCAGCTGGCAGTCACAACGCGTGACGCGGCGGTCGTTGGCGCTCGGGCTGCCGTTTGAGGCGCTACCGGCCGTCTTCCAGCCGGACCCATTGCACAGAGGGCAAATTTCTATTGGAGCCTTAATCACCTGAACGATTCCTTGTTGCTCGAAAGTCCTGTTTCGACTTTGCACCCCGAAGCCGGTTTATTGCAAGTCGCAATCCCCGACTACCTGTGTACATTCTGTGAACGATCGGGTTGTTTTGTGGAAGACGGAGGAAAACCAATCACGAGGTCGCCGAAACGGGCTCCAGCCGCCCAATTACGGCGGTGGGGGTTGCGGAACAGGCTTCCGGCGCGGATTTTCACAGTTGACATTCTGGAAGGAGGGAGCACAATACGAGCGGTCAGGTTTCCCAACTCAGCTACAGCCAATATTCCTCCCGGTTTTAGGCTGGGAACGAAAGAGACCTGCTAGGAGAGACTATGAACAAGGCCGATCTGGTTGACAAGATCGCAGGCGCATGTGAAATGAGTAAAGCGCAGGCCACGACCGCTATTGATACCGCAGTCGACAGCATTACCTCCGCCCTCCGCAAAGGAGATCGAGTAGCCCTGATAGGCTTCGGCACATTCTCTGTTTCGGCGCGGAAGGCGCGAAACGGCCGCAATCCACAGACTGGCGCCACGATCAAAATCGCCGCCCGCAAGGTCGCGAAATTTACCCCTGGAGCCGAACTGAAAAAGGCAGTGAACAAGAAATAGTTCGGCGTTGAGATTTCTGAACGGCAGGGGGTCGGCCCTGCCGTTTTTTGTTGGGACAATTGCTCTTTATTTCGAATCAACATGCGTACTTTTCGTTTAGCTCACCTTGTTGCGGTGTTGGTTGCGATTGTCGCGCTGAACATTGGCGCGCAGGAATCGCACCGGCTTCCATTCGGAAGTTGGCGAAGGCTTTCCGAGTCCCCGATCATTTCACCCCAAGGCGCGACGTGGGAGGCTGCCGGTACCTTCAATCCCGCCGTAGTCATGCATGGCAACGAGATCGTTATGCTTTATCGTGCCCAGGACAAACAAGGCACATCCCGTCTCGGCTATGCCGTGAGCCAGGACGGAGTTCATTTCACGAAGCGCACAGAGCCCGTGCTGAGTCCCGAGGCAGACTACGAAAAAGATGGCGGTGTCGAAGACCCAAGGCTCGCCGAATTTGATGGCACGTACTATTTGACCTATACGGGCTACAACAAGAAAGACGCGCAGTTGTGCCTCGCGACTTCGAAAGACCTGATTCATTGGGACCGCAAAGGCGTGATCGTTCCAGCGAACAGGGGCAACTGGAACGTGAAGTGGACCAAGTCGGGCGCGATCGTTCCTGAAAAGATTGACGGAAAATACTGGATGTATTTTCTCGGGCACAACCCCGGACAACAAAGATCAAGCGGGGCTGGCGTACTCGTCCGATCTTCTTCACTGGACTGAGGCCACACAGACTCCGGTGGTTCCCGTCAGGCCCGGAAAATTTGATTCGCGTGTTGCGGAGCCCGGACCTTCTCCTATCGTCACCAATCAGGGAATCGTGCTCGTTTACAACGGCGCAGATGACAAGCTCGTTTATCGCACAGGCGTGGCGGTTTTCGATCGGAAGGACCCGCGGAAATTGATCTGGAGGAGCGAAGCGCCAGTTTTTTTTCCGGAGAAAGATTGGGAAAAGATGGGTCAGGTGCCTAACGTTGTTTTTGTCGAAGGCATGGTGCGACGGGGCGACCGATTTCTTTTCTACTACGGCGGCGCTGATACTCACGTCGGTGTGGCCGAATCACCCGCTACTCACTGAAACTCCCTCGGCTTGACCCGTTTCACTCTCGCTCCTACCATCAGGTGGGGCACATGCGAATTCGTCTTTTCTTCTTGTTGTGGGGACTTCTCTCAAGCCAGCTTCTGGGCGGCCATCCTTTGCTATTTGGGCAGCAATCGAAACCGGCCGCGCCGCCGATCGCAAGCTTCGTCGATTTTGCTGAGAAAGCCGGGCTGAGAACGGAAAATATTTTTGGTGGCGTCGACACCAAGAAATACATTATTGAGACCACCGGCAACGGCGTTGCTCTCTTCGACTACGACAACGACGGCTGGCTGGACATTTTTCTGGTGAACGGAACCCGACTCGATGGATTTCCTGCCGGGAAAGGTCCGACGAACCGTCTCTACCGCAACAATCACGATGGAACGTTCACTGAGGTGACCGTTAAAGCCGGCCTTTCCGGAACTGGTTGGGGCCAGGGAGTGTGCGTCGGGGACTACGACAACGATGGCTGGGAAGATCTTTACGTCACCTATTACGGAAAGAACCGCCTCTACCACAACAATCACGGCGTGTTCACGGAGGTTGCGGAGAAGGCTGGGGTTGCCGGATCGGGTAAGTCCTGGGGCACCGGTTGTGCGTTCATAGACTACGACCGTGACGGCCACCTTGATCTTGTCGTGGCGAATTACGTGGACTTCGATCTTTCGACTGCGCCTTCGCCGGGCGAACGGCCCACGTGCATGTGGAAAGGCGTCCCCGTGATGTGCGGACCTCGAGGCCTCGCGGGATCGAAGAACATTTTGTTCCACGGTCGGGGAGACGGAACTTTCGAGGACGTCACGACGAAAGCGCACATCGACCACACCGACGGCCACTATGCGTTCAGCGTATCTACGCTCGACTTTGATGAAGACGGCTGGACGGACATCTACATCGCGTGTGATAGCACACCGAGCATTCTCTACCGAAACAACCACGATGGGACATTCACCGATGTGGCGGTGACGTCGGGAGCGGCCTTCAACGAAGACGGCCGCGAACAGGCGGGCATGGGCTCAACCATTGCCGATTTCAACGGCGACGGCCATCTGGATATCTTCAAGACAAATTTCTCCGACGATACATCCACTCTTTACAAAAACAATGCGGACGGTTCATTCACCGATGTCACGACTGCGGCGGGCCTCGGCCTCTACACGCAATATCTTGGATGGGGCACGATGTTCCTGGACATCGACAACGATGGATGGCCCGATTTGTTGCTCGTAAACGGCCATGTCTATCCCGAGGTCGACAGTCAGCACTTAGGCAGCAACTACAAAGAGCCAAGAATTCTTTTTCACAATAACGGCAACGGGACGTTCAGCGACATTTCGGCCGCAGCGGGCGCTTCGATCACAACTCCGGCCTCATCGCGCGGACTGGCAGTTGGTGATTTCTGGAACGACGGCAGGATCTCGGCGGTGATCAGCAACATGAATGCTGTTCCCAGCCTGCTGGCGAATCAAGTTCGCAGCGGGAATCATTGGATCGCGATTCATACAGTCGGCACGAAATCGAATCGAGATGGCATCGGAGCGAGAATTCGAGTCAAGACCGGTGCGCGAGTTTTTGTCGACGAGGTTCGCAGCGGGTCCAGCTATATCTCGAATAGCGACATGCGAGTTCACTTCGGATTGGGCAAGGAAGACAAGATCGAATCGATCGAAGTTCGATGGCCAACGGGAACTACCGAGCGCTTCTCAGCCGCGCGCGTCGATCAAGTTGTCACGTTGACCGAGGGCACCGGGACGGCGGTTGAAGCGAGCCTGAAAAAGTAGCGACGGCCTACTTGGAGTTCTTCTTCGGAAACGGCATCGTGCGAGAGATGCCCTCGCCTTCCTTCACGTAGATCAGCTGGTTCACTTTGACATCCTTCATGGTGTCTACCTGACCGCTGGGCCACCGAACTTCGAGGACATCGACTTTCTCGGCTTTTCCCAAGCCAAAATGCACACGCAAATCATTCTGTGAGAAGTAGCCACCGCCGCTTCGTACCTCGTCGATCTGCTGATGCGGCTTGGATTCTCCAGGATTGCGCGTCACACAGACGATGCGAGCGCCGATGCCGCTCCGATTCGATTTCGTACCGATGGTGCGCACCTTGATCCAGTTGTTGTCGAGCTTCGAGTCGCAGCGAAGAAGTTGCGGATAGTCGTTGACGGTATTCACCACGATATCGATGTCGCCATCGTTATCGAAATCGCCGAAGGCGGCTCCCCTGCACGCCCGCGGATCGGATATTCCAGGGCCTGCCTGGAACGAGATGTCGGCGAAGTGGCCGTTTCGAAGATTTTGATAAAGGAGTTTTCGTTGGGCGTACCCAGCTTCCGTCTTTAGTTGTTCGACCTCGGGATAGACGTGACCGTTGCAGATGAGGATGTCCGGCCATCCGTCATTGTCCATGTCAAAGAATCCGCAACCCCATCCCAGGAATTGCGTATGGGCGCCCAGGCCCGCAGTAAAAGTCGTGTCCTCGAAATTTGCGCCGCCCTGATTTCGGTAGAGGGATGGAGTGTCGCCCGCGAAATTTGTTTTGACGATATCGAGATTGCCGTCCATATCGTAATCGGCTGCGGAAACACCCATCCCGGCCTGTGGCTTTCCATCCGGACTCAGAGCGCAGCCAGCCTCGATTGCGATGTCCTGAAATTTTCCGTTCTTCTTGTTCTGGTACAGCGCGCTCGCGGTTGAATCGTCGGCAACATAGATATCGGGCCAACCGTCGTTGTCAAAGTCAGCGGTGAGGACGCCGAGTCCGAAGGTTCCGTTTGCGGCCAGAATTCCTGAGGCTTCTGAGACATCGGCGAATGTGCCGTCGCCATTGTTGTGGTACAGAATATTTTTACCGCCTTGCAGTCCAGGCGGACCACAGGCAACCATCACGCTCTTGTAGAGACAGGGACCCGACTCAGGCACCGGAGCTGTCGCCAGATCCATGTCGATGTAGTTCGCGACGAAGAGATCGAGGCGACCGTCGCGATCGTAGTCGACAAATGCGCAGCCCGTGTTCCAGCGTTTTCCGTTTCCGGCGACGCCCGCTTTCTGGCTGACGTCGCTGAACGTGCCGTCACCGTTGTTGTGATACAGAACGTTCTTGCCGAAATACGTGACGAAAAGATCTTCCCATCCGTCGTTGTCGTAGTCACCGATGCAACATCCCTGGCCCCATCCGGAATGTGCCACGCCCGCTTTCAATGTCACATCCGTAAATGTACCGTCACGGTTGTTGTGAAACAGATGGGAAGTAGGTTCGCTGCCGGACGGAAAGCCTTCGAGCCGCGTTCCGTTCACAAGAAAAATGTCGAGCCAGCCGTCATTGTCGTAGTCATAGAACGCGACTCCACAGCCGGTAGTCTCGAGCAGGTATTTGTTCTTGTGTTCGCCGCCGAAGATCGTCTTCGCGTTCAGTCCTGACTCGCGGCCAATGTCGATGAACGAAATTCCCAGATCGGTAGTCGTCGAAGCAGCCTCTTTCGCAGGCTCAATTTTCTGCGGTGCAGTCGATTGAAGGCGGGCCGGGCGAGCCAATGCAAGGACACTCTCGAACGGAAGTACGAGCGCACTCCGGCACAATGATTGAAGAAAATTGCGGCGTGAAGAAGACAAGAGTTTGCGGCCTGGCCCGATCGGCTCGTGCTAAAATTCGCCTCTTACCTCTTATATTCAGCGAACCACGACTTTGCAAGTTTCGGCATGGGCAAGGTCCCCGATCCAAGAGAAAACCACGATGAATCCTGACTCGTTTGCTGCTCGCCTTTCACGTCTTCGATCGCGCGTTTCGGCTCTATTTCTCTTTTTTGTCTTCTGCATGTCTTGTAGCACTCCGTCTCTCGCACAGCAGTCCCGGCTGCCGCTCGAGCTGGCGCGACCGATCCGAAGTTGGGAGTTTCTCCCCGTTGTCGGAACGCGAGCTGGATTGTTCGGCAATGAAACCGGACGGTTCGAAGCATGGGTCTACCCCTTAAAGCTGTTTCGTGAATTTCACCTCACGTTTCACATCGGCGATCGAGCACTGCCGGCTGAGAGCCTCGCGCGCACTTTGACGGTGCGGCCAGAGTCTGTGTCGATCTTGTATGCGGGAGATTCTTTCCGTGTGCGCGAAACACTATGCGTTCCGGTGAACGAGCCGGGCGCGGTCATCCTGCTCGAGACAGAGACGGAGCAGCCGCTCGATATCGAAGTTGGTTTTGTTGGCGACTTTCAGCTCGAATGGCCGGCTGCCCTTGGCGGCACCTACATCAACTGGGATGAAAAAGAGCACGCCTTCGTGTTTGGAGAGGAAGCTAGAAAGTTCGCTGCGTTCGTTGGCTCGCCGAGTGCGAACGACGCACACTTGGCGTACCAGACGAACTATTCCTCCTCGGAGGAAAATTCGATCCGGCTCGGTGCGACCGCGAAAGGGAAAGACACAAAGCAGTTGGTGATTGCCGCCTCCGTTAACGGCCTGGACGACGCTGCGAAGCACTATCACGAACTGCTGAATTCGGTGACGGACCGGCTCCATCAGTCGGCCGAATACTACCGCTCATATTTAGAGAAGACAGTCAGTCTTGAACTTCCCGATGCGACGCTGCAGCAGGCCTACGACTGGGCGAGAGTCAGTACCGTTCAAGGTGTTGTAAGCAATCCTTACCTCGGAACCGGGCTGGTAGCCGGATATCGCACTTCGGGCGTAAGCCAGCGTCCGGGATTCGCATGGTTTTTTGGACGAGATTCACTGTGGACCTCATTCGCGCTCAATGCTGAAGGTGATTTCGCGACCACGCGCACCGCCATCGATTTCGTCAGCAAGTATCAGCGGCAGGACGGCAAGGTCCCGCATGAGATTTCTCAGAGTGCAAGCCTCGTTCCCTGGTTCAAAGACTATCCATACCCCTACGTGTCTGCCGACGCCACACCTCTTTTCATAATTGCGATGAACGACTACGCCATGCAGAGCGGAGATGTAGCCTTCGCAGATGCCAAGTGGGACAATCTGTGGCGCGCGTATCAATTCATGCGTTCCACCTATGACTCGCAAGGCTTCGCGCAGAACCTGGGCATCGGGCATGGCTGGATCGAAGGTGGCCCGCTTCTTCCCGTCAAGAACGAGTACTACCAGGCAGGATTGGCCATCGAAGCCCTGCGCGCGCTATCCAATCTGGCGCACCTTGTGGGCAAGGAGGATGTCAGCAAGCAGCTTCTCGCGGAATACGATCGCGGCAAACCACTTTTGGATCAAGCCTACTGGTCGCCCGAGTTGAAGAGTTATGCCTACGCTCTTAAGCCAGATAACCAGCGAGGAAGTGAAGCCAGCGTCTTAACCACGGTGCCGATGTGGTTCGGTCTATCGGACGCAGATCACGCGGACCAGACCATCAATACGCTTGCGGCGGAGGATCATCAGGCAGATTGGGGAATGCGGATCATCTCCCGCCGGTCGAAAGTTTACGACGGATCGGGCTATCACTACGGATCGGTATGGCCTCTGTTTACGGGTTGGGCCTCGGTGGGCGAGTATCGCTATCACCGAGCCTTTCCCGCGTATACCAATTTGCGTTCGAACGCCTTACTGGCGCTGGACGGCGCTTTGGGCCACTTCAGCGAAGTGCTATCCGGCGATTACAACCAGTCGTTCTCGACCAGTTCGCCGCACCAGGTATGGTCCGCCGCAATGGTCGTTAGTCCGATCCTGCGCGGGATGTTCGGACTTCAGACCGAAGCGGAGAAACATCAGATCAGTTTCACGCCCCATGTGCCTGCGGACTGGACCTCGTTTGCCATTCACAATCTTCAAGTGGACGGCGTTCATGTAGATTTCAAATATCGAAAAACTGCTGAAACGCTTGCGCTCGATGCCGATCGCTCCGGGAATGGGGAATGCTGGGTTGAATTTGCCCCCGCTCTCAGTTTGCGGACTGAAGTCGTGAGCGTCGAATTGAACGGACATCCTCTTCCGTTCAAAGCCGAGCCGAATCGTAACGACCAGCATGTTCGGATGCGATTTCAACTTCGTGATGCGCGGAACAGCCTCGTCATTCGCACCAGGAAAGATTTCGGGTTGGCGATGGCGAATGAACTGCCGCCGTTGGGCAGCGCCAGCCGGGGGCTTCGGGTGATCTCTGAATCGTGGAGCGCCTCGAAAAATCAGCTCGTCATGGATGTTTCCGGGTTAGGCGGCCACAAATATGAGATGAGCGTGTGGAGTGCGGGCCAGGTTTCGTCCGTCGATGGTGCGGCTCTGAGCGGCGGCAGGCTGCAAATTGAGATACCTCAGGCAGGCAGCGATTCTTACGTGTCGCAGAAAGTAACTTTGCATTTTGAGCATTAGGAACCGCGTGCTGCGGCTTGCGTGAAGAGATCCCTCCCTCGACAAGCCGAATGCAGGAGGCGTTAAATCATAGTTGGGTCCGCCTCTGGCAGTCGGTTTCGACAACGTGGCGAGCAAAATCATGCACGAACTATCGATTGCGATGGGGATCGTGGAAGCTGCCACGGAAGAGGCACAGGAGCGAGGCGTGCGGGTCGGCGCCGTTCATCTTCGGTTGGGCGCGTTGTCCGGGGTCGTGAAAGACGCATTGCTGTTTTCCTACGAAGCCGCCAGCCTTGACACGCCCCTAGCCGGTTCCCGATTGGTGATCGAGGATATTCCAGTCACCATTTTTTGCTCACATTGCGACGCGATGAAGGTTCTCCCATCGGTCCAGGCTTTTGTCTGCCCTGATTGCAGCACCCCAACGATCGATGTGAGACGGGGCAAAGAGTTGGAAGTGTTCGCATTGGAGATCGCCGAATGAACGAACCGCGCCTGGTCGAAGTTCGACGAAATATTCTCAAGCAGAACGATGTGATCGCTCGCGCCCTGCGAGAGCAGTTTCAGGCTGCCGGAGTTTTCGTGGTGAGCCTTGTCTCCAGTCCCGGTTCCGGGAAGACGGCTTTTCTCGAGAAGACCCTGTCGGAACTCCGGTCGAAATATCGAGTGGCAGCTCTTGTTGGTGATCTCGCAACAGAAAATGACGCCAATCGTCTGGCGCGCAGT
The DNA here is from genome assembly GCA_963820895.1 of uncultured Acidobacteriota bacterium. Taxonomy (GTDB): domain Bacteria; phylum Acidobacteriota; class Terriglobia; order Terriglobales; family Acidobacteriaceae; genus Sulfotelmatobacter. The sequence continues at coordinate 515,046 of CAWGBW010000002.1, read as the reverse complement.
GGCGCTCCGGTAAAACAGATTACGACCGGAACGCTTTGCCACCTGGAAGCGACCATGGTCCAGAAAGCGCTGCAGGACTGGGATCCGGGCTCGCTGGATTTCTTGTTCATTGAAAACGTGGGAAACCTGGTTTGCCCGTCCTCGTACGATCTCGGCGAGAACTTGCGCCTCGTGCTGATGTCGGTGACGGAAGGCGAAGACAAGCCGCTGAAATATCCCACCATCTTCAACAGCGCGGACGTTGCCGTCATCACGAAAAACGAATTGGCTGCGGCGGTGGAGTTTGATTGGGAGACGGCCCGGAAGAGCATCGAGTCGGTCCGTCCCGGTATGCAGATTTTCCGCTTGTCAGCGAAGACCGGAGACGGAATGAGCGAATATTTCGATTTCCTGATTGAGCGGATGTCGCAGAGCCGCGGCCTGACACCAGCCTGATTGCAACCATCGTTGCACGCTTACCCCCGCGGCACTTGGACGAGCGCGTATACCGTCCGCCCCACATAGGTGATCAGCAAGGCGGCAATGCAGGCCATGACGAGCGGGCGGTAGGCGGTCTCGAGCAGGTCCGCCAGCACTCCGGACACGAAGATGAACAGAAACGGGATTGCGGAAAGAAGAAATCCCTCTCCTGCGACGTGCGGGTGAGCCATTCCCAGCACGATGAATAGTACGGCGACCATGAGTGGTGCAGTGTTACCGAAATATCGCGTTCTTCGCCACGCGAAGTAGGTGACGATGCACACCGGAAACGCTATCGCCAACGCGGGACAGGCGCGCCCGATTTCGAGTGCTACCTGCTTGTAGACTCCGAGCACGGTGAATCCCCGCCAAGTAGCTCCCCAGAAAACAGCTTCCCGCATGCTTTGCGCAAAGACGTGTCTGTCGCCGAAATAAAGTGCGAAGAGTAGTAGCGAGGCGACGACACATGCCGCAATCCAAATGATGGTGCCGGCACCTCGACGAACGGGAGCCACATAAAGCAGGAAGCCCAACGCCATCGGGACGACCACAATGAAAGAGAACTGGGATCCGATCGCAATGGAGAGTGACACTCCGAGCAAAACTATTCTTCGCCAGTTCCACAACACGACTTCTCTGGGCGCATAGAGAGTATGCGCGACGGCAATCCCCGTAAAGATCGTGCCGAAGGCTCCCCATGCGGCAAGAATTTCGGGCTCGGCATGCCACACACTGCTTGCCTGGATCAGAGACGGCGAAAAGCAATACAGGATCAGCGCGACGAATCCTCCCGTATTGCCGCATAACCGCCGCGCCACGTACCAGAGCGACGCGCCCAAAAATAGGCCGCAGGCGAGAAAGGGCAGGCGGGGAAGCCATCGCCAGTAGCTTGCCGACTCAAAGTCGAAGTTACGCGGCCAGATCAAGAGCGGCCCGGCGGAAACCAAGTAGAGCAGGGGTGAATGCTCGTTGTCGAACCCGCTCGCAGCGTCCTGGAACGGATCTCTAACGATATGATCACCTGCGGACTCAAGGAACGGAGCCCCTGCGATGCCCTTTCCCTTCCACTGTTTCCATCCTTCGCTGATCCTCACGGCCTCGCGACTCTCCACTCCTTCCGAGCCGCCGAGTTCGCGATGAATCAGCCACAAGCCTTGCGCGAGAAAAGCCAGCAGAAGCAATCCAGACAGAAATTGCGGGCGGCCGAAACGTTCTCGCGTGAAATATGGACGCATAAGGTCGAGCCGAGTGTTTTACCATGTCGGAGGCGATTGCGCGAAAAGTTCTTCGATGAATGACTTCGAAACGAAGCAACAGGACGAACCGGCGGAATCATCTTCCCCGCGATTTCCCGGGCCTGACTTCAGCGCGGCGTCTTCACCCTCTTATGCGCACTCACTTTTTTTAGGAGCTGACGGCCTTCGTCCTGGATGGGGATTTGCCTTCTACGTTGTTTCGTTTCTCACCTTGCAATGGCTCGCCTCACACCTCGCCTGGTATCGGGATCTGGGCTACAGCGGACTGTGGTCGATGCTGTTGGAGGAACTCGGCAATTTTCTGGCCGCGCTCATTCCCGCGACGGTGCTGGCGCGAGTCGAAGGTCGCCCTTGGCGAGTGTACGGATTGCCCATCAATAAGATTTTTTGCCGCGATCCTTGGGTTGGCGCGTTGTGGGGGTTGGGCGGAATCAGCCTTCTGATAATTCCGATTTATGCTTTGCACGGCTTCTCATTCGGGCATGTCGTGCTCCACGGGCCGCGCCTGGTGAGATTTGCATGCTACTGGGCGGCAATGTTTCTGTTCGTCGGGCTTTTCGAAGAATTTCTGTTGCGTGGATACTCGCTATTCACCTTGGCCCGGGGAATCGGTTTCTGGCCTGCGGCGATCGCATTGTCGTGCACCTTCGGGCTGATTCATCTACGAAACGGAGGGGAGCAGTGGCCCGGACTGCTGGCGGCAGCTTTTATCGGACTATTTTTTTGCCTGACACTTCGCCGTACCGGCAGTCTTTGGTTCGCCATTGGATTTCACGCCGCGTGGGACTGGGGCGAAACGTTTTTTTATTCCGTACCGGATAGCGGAACGGTCTCGCCCGGTCATTTACTGAGTTCCTCACTCCAAGGTCCAACTTGGTTGACGGGAGGCTCCGTCGGCCCCGAAGGTAGCGCCCTGTGTTTTATCGTGATCGCTATCGTCTGGTTCGCATTCCACACGGTCTATCCGAAGGCTCTGTTCGTTCCCGAGCAAGAAGTTCTGGCGGAGTGATCGCGAAACCAAAGTTGCAACACTTGCCCCGGAGATTCTTTCATGACGTGCGTCCAATTCGGGAGTTAGTGTGCCATCTCGAAACGCCTTTTCCACAGCACTGTTCTTAATCACCCCTATACTGACTCCATGCCCCCGGAAGTAGACCTGCTAACTCCGTTGCGTCGCTACTGGGGATACAGTTCGTTCCGTCCGTTGCAAGAGCGAATCGTGCAGAGTCTGCTCTCCGGCCACGACACCTGCGTCGTGATGCCCACGGGCGGAGGCAAGTCTCTCTGCTATCAACTGCCTGCGGTCATCTCGAAAAAGACGGCGATCGTAATCTCTCCGCTCATTGCCCTCATGCAGGATCAGGTTGCCCAGCTGGCTCAAATGGGCATTCCTGCGGCTCTTCTCAACAGTTCGCTGACAGGGGAAGAACAATCGCACGTCCTGCGTCAAGCCAAGGACGGTGCGTTTCGGCTGCTGTATTTGTCGCCCGAACGACTGCAACGCGGCGACACGTTGGGATGGTTGCAGCAACTACCCATCTCGTTCTTCGCCATCGATGAAGCGCATTGCATCTCGGAGTGGGGGCACGAGTTTCGGCCCGAGTATCGTCAATTGAACCGGCTACGCGGTCATTTTCCCGGTTGTCCGATCGCGGCCTTCACTGCGAGCGCAACTCGTCACGTGCGGCACGACATCCTAGGCCAGCTTCAACTGCAAAACCCCGACAAGTACATCGCAAGCTTTCATCGGCCAAACCTCAGATATCTGGTTCGCGAATGCAGTTCCGCCGAGCAGTCCGCGCTGCTGGTCTCGACTCTTCGCAACTGCGCCGATGGCAATATCATCGTCTACTCTCCGACGATCGCGAAGGTGGAAGAGACGGTCGACTTTCTCGAGAACCAAGGCATCGCGGCCATCCCGTATCACGCCAAAATGCAAAGCGATGAAAGGCGCCGCAATCAGGAGCGGTGGATGTCAGACGAGGTCAGGGTCCTTGTCGGGACGATTGCCTTCGGTCTAGGGATCAACAAAGCCAGCGTCCGAGCGGTCATTCATCTCGCCTTACCCAAATCCGTCGAGCAGTACTACCAGGAGGCGGGTCGGGCGGGGCGCGATGGCAATCCTGCCGACTGCATTTTGCTGTGGCGCAAGCAGGATGCCGGACTACTGGGATATTTTGCGAACCAGATTATTGATGCGGCCGAACGCGACCGCGCATGGCAGCGATATCGCACGATCCGATCGTTTGCGGAGGCAAACGAGTGCCGCCATCGTCAGATTTGCACGCACTTCGGGGAGAATCCGAAGTGGTCCTCATGCGACGCGTGCGACGTCTGCGCAATTTCCCCAGACTGGTTAAAAGAAGCGCCGATCCCATCGAGGGCGGCCAAGACCTTGGTGGCGCGGGTTGCCGGATTCCCGACCGCCACCGGCAACTTTGACGGCGATCCAGAACTTCGAGAATACATGCGCGAGTGGCGGCGAACGACGGCGAAAGAAAAAGGCGTCCCCGCCTTCGTCGTTCTGCACGACACTTCCCTCAACGAAGTGTGCCGCGTCCAACCGACTTCCATCAAAGCGTTGCTGGGAATTACGGGAATCGGCGAGAAGAAGGCGGAAATATTCGGCCGCAGTATTCTGTCGGCTCTAGAAAATTACCGCGAGGGCGCAAGAGCGTCTGCTCCGGCTGCAAAGAAATCGGCTCCCGCATTGGAGACTCTGCAATTGTTGTCGCAGGGCCAAACTCTCGAAGAGATCGCAAAAACCCGGGGGCGTCAGCTGGGAACCGTAGTCAGTTCCGTTGTGGCGTTGGTAGAAAACGGCGATGTGGAGTTTCAGCCAGCCTGGATCGATCGGAACAAACAGGCTGTCATCGAGGCAGCCTGTAGTCGCATGGGACTCGACAAAATCGAGCGCCTTCGCAGTCTCAAGGATGTCCTGCCGCCAGAGTGCACCTACGACGAAATCCGCTTGGTGCTAGCTCATTTGCGGCGTACGGAAAACTCGCATCGCAAGGGCGCTCTTGACGTTGCACCGGGTCGGGCTGCGGTGTCCTAGCTACTGTCTTTTTGGGTTTCTGGCGCTTCCAATCCTGATATCATTATTACAACGCTAGCCTCTTCGAAGCTCGGCCAGGCGGCCGATTGCCTTCACCGTGGCACCTTGTTTTTGGATATTGCCCAGGCTGGACACAAGGGACTGTGGGTACCGATAAGAACAATTCGTTTTCGGCTCGGCTCTCACGCAGCCAGGTGCTGTGTTACGTGGCGGCGCTTGGCTTCACGTTGCTCGCATGGGTGGTATGTGCCGTTCTTAGCCGGATCGGCGGGACGGTTGGCACCTATCCGATACTTTTGCTCGCTGTGTGTTTTTCAGCCTGGTATTGCGGGATGGGGCCGGCGTGCGTCGTTACTGCGATTTCGCTCGTAATGGCGGTATTCGGATTCGCTCCCCACATTTTTGCGCCACTGACGAGAAGTGATTGGATCGGGATCCTTGCGTTCCTGATCTCGTCAGTGATCGTGATGGCCCTCGCCGAAGCGCGCCGCCGCCAGAATGATGGATTGTTGAAGGCGCAGACGGAGCTTGAATCCAAGGTCGAAGAGAGAACGGCAGACCTTGACGCGGTGAACCGCAACTTGCGGGAGCTGTCGGCCCGCCTGATGCAGCTACAGGACGACGAACGCAGACGCATCGCTCGAGAACTGCACGACAGCGTAGGTCAGACACTGGCCGCCCTGGCCATGAATCTATCGCTGGTTCGCGGCGACGTTGAACGGCTCAGTCTAATTGCAGCCACTCTCACGGACAGTGAAGGTCTTGTTCGGTCGATGAGTACGGAAGTGCGCACGATTTCGCATCTCTTACATCCGCCGCTGCTCGATGAAGCAGGCCTTGTATCGGCGATCCGTTGGTACACCGACGGATTCGCGCAGCGCAGCAAGATCAAGGTTGATTTGGACCTTCCAGAAGATATGACGCGGCTGCCCAGCGAAATGGAGACCGCCATCTTCCGCATCGTGCAGGAGTGTCTTACCAACATTCACCGACACTCTGAAAGTTCTGTCGCGAAGATCCAGGTACGCCAGCGCCAAGACCATGTGCTTGTCGAGATCCAGGATAGGGGAAAAGGGATACCTCTCGAGAAGCAAGAGGAGATGGCTCTGTCGGGGACACCGGGAGTCGGAATCCGCGGGATGCGCGAGAGACTGCGCCAACTGGGCGGGACGCTGGAGATTTCGTCCAATTCTCACGGGACGCTCGTCTCGGTGAGATTGCCGGTAGCGGGAATGCATCAAGTCGACGATGTGTCGATGGCCGGACCGGCCGTGGCTTAAGAAGCAGAGGGCTGCAACTCCAAGGTAAGTTTCGCCGCCGCTTCGCGTCCGGAGCGGACACAATCCGGCACTCCGATTCCACGATAAGCATTTCCCGCCAGCGCTAACCCTGTCAGCGGAGTAGCCAACTGCTCGATGCGCCGCAGACGCTCCAGATGACCCACCCCGTACTGCGCCATCGCGGACTTCCATCGATAGACCCGCGCAAAAAGAGGCTCGTCTCGCAGGCCGAGAATCTGTTGTAACTCGTTCCGCACGATTGCGATGATTTGCTCGTTGCCCAACTCCCAAACCTTCTCGGCGTTGCCTCCTGCAAAAAAGCAACGCAGCAGGGCTCTGTCGCCAGGGGCACGATGCGGAAACTTGTTGTGGACAAAGGTCGCGGCCAGAAGACGCTTGCCTTCGCTGCGGGGCACGAGAAATCCAAATCCAGGCGGGAGGGACTTACGGACGTGCTGATCGTAGCCGAGTCCGACGGTGATCGATGAGCTATACCGTATGGCCTCGAGTTCGTTGGAGAGCTCAGGGCTCGCCGTGCGCAGCAGGCTGGCCGTGGCAGGGCCGGGAGTCGCTACGATTACCGCGTCGAACTGCCCCGAGTTCGCGCCGGAAGATAAAAACCAACCTTCGCCGGTGCGACGAATGTCCTCGACTCGGCAATTGGTTCGCAACGACGCATGCGTAAGGCGTGAGACGACGCTGTCCGCTAAGTGCTCCATTCCATTCTTCAGCGAAGTGAAGAGCGGCACAGCCGGCTTGCGTGCGCTGGACGCCGCCTTTCTTCGTGCGGCCAGCATCGCACGGCCCAGGCTTCCGTGATTTTGTTCCATCTCGGCGAACCGAGGCAGCACGGCCCGAACACTGAGAGATTCGGCTTCGCCTCCGTAGACTCCAGACAGCAGTGGATCGGCCAGGCGGTCCACCATTTCCGGGCCATAGTGTCGCCGGACGAAGGCTGCCACGGATTCGTCATGCTCGACCGCATGGGACGGGTGAAACAGCTCACGCGCCATCAGCAATTTTGTTTTCCAGGAAAAGAGCGGGGACAGCCCGGTCGGCAGGATCTTCGTGGGGACCATGAACATCAGTCCGTCCGGCATTTCAACCAGCCGTCTACGGGTCAGGATGTAGGTTTTTCGGTCGGCATCATTCGACCCGATGAGCTGATCGCCGAGGCCAAGGGCGCGGCACAGGTCAGCCGCCCAAGGCTTTTCGCTGACAAATGAATCAGGACCAGCCTCGACCACGCACCCGTCGATGACTTCGGTTCGCAGTACGCCACCAAGGCGCGGGGAGGATTCGTAGAGGACGTAGTCAACGTTTTGTCCGCTGCGGCGCTTCTCTTCAAGCTCAAAGGCAGCGGCCAGGCCGGATATTCCTCCGCCAATAATTGCGACGCGCTTCATTGCGGACGATTTCCGCTTTGCGGTCCGCCGGAGGATACGCCATTTTCCTGAACAAATCGCGCCAGGTTCTTTACGTTGTCGACCGGGGTCTCAGGCAGGATTCCATGTCCGAGATTGAAGATGTGCCCATCTCGGCCAGCGGCTCGACGCAGTATTTGTTCTGCCCGCGACTTCAATTCCTTCCAATCAGAGAACAACAGCACAGGGTCGAGATTTCCCTGGACGGCACATTCATGATTGAGACGACTCCAGCCCTCGTCCAACGGAATCCGCCAGTCGAGGCCGACTACGTCAGCTCCAGTTTCTTTCATCGCCGGTAGAAGAGTCGCACTGTCGGTGCCAAAATAAATTACCGGCACGCCCGTCTTCTGAAGAGTTTTCACCATCCCTGTCACATGCGGCAGGACATACTGTCGGTAGTCCTCAACGCTGAGGCATCCCACCCAGCTATCAAAAATCTGGAGGGCGTCGGCTCCTGCGCGAACTTGCTCCGCCGAATATGCGCTGGTCACGGCAACCAGTTTGCTCATCAGCACGTCCCAGTCTTTGGGCGCGTTGTACATCATCTTCTTCGCATGAACGTAGTTCCGCGAGCCGCCGCCTTCGATCATGTAGCTGGCGAGGGTGAATGGTGCGCCGCAGAATCCGATGACCGGGACACGATCGGCAAAATGCTTCGCGACGACAGACACTGCTTCGGAGACGTATCCGAGATCAGCGGCGCGATCGGTTCGAAGATTGGCAATGTCTTCTTTCGAGCGAACGGGCTTTTCAATAACGGGACCTTCGTTAGGTGAGAAGTGAAAGGGAAGTCCCATAACCTCGAGCGGCAAGAGCAGGTCAGCGAAGATGATTGCGGCGTCGACTCCCAGGATCTCGGCGGCAGTAATCGTGACCTCGGCGGCCAAGGCCGGCTTTTTGCAGATTTCCAGCAACGAATGCTGTTTTCTGACTGCTCGATACTCGGGCATGTAGCGCCCGGCCTGTCGCATGAACCAGACCGGAGTGTGCTCCGTGGGTTGCGACTTGCAGGCGCGAATGAAGCTGGAATTTGGGGCAGACATGAATTGTTGAATTTAGCACCTTTGCCGAGAATATGCTGTTATCTGGCGCACACATCATGCTAGCCGACTCGACTGATGCGCGATATCGATAGCGTGCCAAAAGATAGAAGGAAACAAAGTCCCATTCTGAATATTTCGTTTCATCGTAGGAGCTCAAAAGTCGCCGTGGTGCGAGTCGCCATCGTGGTCGCAGCGCTGTCGATGGTCGTGCTGCTCTGCGCGATGCAGAGTTCAGACCCCGCTCCAGCTTCGAAGGGTGCCGTCCCACCTACGTTCTACAAAGATATGCTGCCGATCCTGCAGGCACACTGCCAGACTTGCCATCGTCCGGGAGAAGTTGCTCCCATGCCGCTGGTGACGTACGAACAAACCCGTCCTTGGGCAGGTGCGATTTCCCATACGGTTGGGATGAGGATGATGCCGCCGTGGTTTGCCGATCCGCGGTACGGACACTTTGCCAACGACTCTTCGCTCACTGAACAACAAATCGCGACGATCTTAGCTTGGGTTCAGTCAGGTACGCCAGCAGGCGAAGCCAAGGATTCTCCAGCCCCGCGCCGTTGGGCGCAAGGTTGGAACATCCCGAATCCGGACCTGGTCGTGAAGATGCCTCAAGCGGTGAAGATTCCTGCTACCGGCGAGGTTGAGTACACGTACGAAATTGTGCCCACTCACTTTGCTGAGGATCGCTGGTTACAAATGTCCGAGTTTCGCGCTGGCAGTCCGGCACATGTGCATCACGCGGTGGTGTACATCCGTCCACCGGATTCGTCCTGGCTGCGCAAGGCTCCGGTGGGGCAACCGTTTACAGCGTCTACGTTGCAAGATCCGCAAACCAGTCGCGAGGCTCACGAGACGACCAGCGACCTGCTTCTGGTATACGCGCCGGGGAGTTCTGCCGACGAATGGCCGGATGGCATGGCAAAATTCTTGCCTGCAGGTTCCGATCTCGTGTTCCAGATGCACTATACGACAAACGGAACCGCTGATGCCGATCAAACCAGTTTGGGTTTGGTGTTCGCCAAAAACCCTCCGAAGCAGCGAGTCATCACGCTGCAACTGAACAATGACGCGCTCATCATTCCGCCCGGCGCCGACGACTTCCGGGTCGAGGTGCAGGGGACGTTGCCCCACGACGCGACGCTGCTGAGCTTGTTTCCGCACATGCACCTTCGGGGAAAGAGATTCGAATACGACATCGTTCATGACGACCGGAGCGTGGAAGTGTTGCTGCGCGTGAACTATCACTTTCATTGGCAGCTAAGTTACCGGCTGTCTGAACCGCGATTGCTCAAGGCCGGGACGAAGCTTCGAGCGATTGCGTGGTACGACAACTCGGCGAATAATCCGCACAATCCCGATCCGCATCGGACGGTAACGTGGGGCGACCAAACATCCGACGAGATGATGGTCGGGTTTTTCGACGTTGCGGTTCCGGCCGCCATGGATAAATGGAAGTTCTTTGAGCGGGAAGGCACCTCGATTCCCAGGCAGCCGGCGAATTAAAAACCAGCGTTCCTCGTAGCCGTCGCCCTTGCGGCTAACTGTACCATCTGTAAAACTTGTACGGGTTCCCCCAAATTGAGCGCCAATCCCACTCCCACGCAATCAAATCCTGAGAAAGAATCTGGCTCACCGCAGAAAATAGGAGCCGCCGCCTGGTGCGCGCTGGCCCTCATCTTTCTTGCTATCTTCTGCGGGTCCCTGTTCACTCCCGGATTGCTCGACGACGCCGACAGCACACACGCGGAGGCGGCTCGCGAGATGTTTGTGACTGGCGACTACGTCACGCTCCACGTGAATGGCGTGCGCTATCTGGAGAAAGCGCCACTACCTTACTGGCTCGTTGCCGCCTCTTATCATTTGTTTGGTGTGAACGAGTTTGCTACGCGCTTGCCGATGGCCTTGTCAGTGATGCTGCTAGGGATTCTGGCTGCAGTATGGTCGAGCAAGGCGTTCGGTGCGCGCACTGCGATCTATGCGGCCGCGTTCGTCTACACGGCGGCCGGAGTGTTCCTATTCACCCGAATCCTGATCCCGGATGTGCTCCTCAGCGTGCTGATTGCGGCGAACCTGTATTTTTGGCTGACTGCACTGGATCGTCCAGCAAGCACCTGGCGATGGTATGCGGGATACGCGTGCATGGCCTTGGGAGTATTGGTAAAGGGTCTGATCGCGATCGCATTTCCCGCAGCGGCTGGTCTGATTTATCTGGCATTGAAGGGAGACTGGCGTCGATGGAGAGAATTCCGGGTCGTTTCAGGTCTGGCACTTTTTCTGCTGATTGCTGCGCCATGGCATATTCTCGCGGGGCTGCGCAATACCGGTGGCCAGGGCGGTCATGGTTTTTTCTGGTTCTATTTCGTCAACGAACATTTCCTCCGCTTTTTAGGCAAGCGATATCCGCGTGACTACAACAAGCTTCCGTGGGCGCTGTACTGGTCGCTTCACTTGGTCTGGTTGTTCCCATGGAGTTTCTATCTTCCCTCAATGATTCGTACAGCCGTCGAGACTCGGAAGCATGAGCAGGAAGATTTCGCCAGCCGTACTCGCCTGCTGTGTTGGATTCTCGCGGGAGTCGTCCTGATCTTCTTCGCGATCTCGACCAACCAGGAGTACTACACGTTCCCGGCATACTTGCCCCTGCTGATGTTACTGGCGGAAAGCGTTGCTCGATGCGAGGAGAGGGACGGTGGCCGCGGCGGCGGATGGCTACGCGTTTCGGCGTCGTTAATTGCCGTCATTGGAGTAGCCGCCGGCGTCACCTTACTGGCGCTTCTCTGGCAGTCGAGGAAGCTTCCATTCGAACCGGATATTGGGAACGTTTTGGCGTCGCACGATATGAACACCGATACATTGTCGACGTCCCACATGCTTGATCTCAGCTACGCATCGTTTGCGGCGCTGCGCCTGCCGGCGATTCTGGCGGCGGTAACTCTGTTGATCGCACTGCCATCTTCCTTCTTTCTTCGTATCAGACGCCGCCACTATGCGGCGACTTGTGTACTGGTGCTTGGCATGGCGGTATTTCTGGTGGCTGCGCACATTGCGCTCGGCAGGTTCGGTCCGTACTTGTCGTCGAAAGACCTGGCAACCAGGATTGTGGCCCAGTCGCGCCCGCAGAATCGCGTCATGATTTACGGTGATCAGGCCTTCGGCTCGTCGCTGCTCTTCTATTTGCAGCGGCCGGTCGAACTCGTCGAAGGTCGCACAACGTCCATGTGGTTTGGATCGACCTTTCCGGACGCCCCAAATATCTACCTCACCGATGCGGACCTCGTGAAAGCGTGGGCATCGCCCGAGCGCGTCTTTCTGTTCGTGCCTCCGCACCTGAAAGCCCCAGTCGATAGCCTGTTGCCCAACCGGAAGACTATTGCCGAGATTTCGGGCAAATTCATTTACAGCAATCAGCCCTGACTTTTCGCTCTGTTAAACTTTCGACTTCGCGCGAAAGGTGGATGGATGATCAGACCAGTCCCGGTTGTGGCCAGTATTTTCGTGATTGCAGCGAGTGTCTCTTTTATTGGCGCAGTGAAAGCGCAACCCACGCGGACGTCCCAGCCTTCGAGGTCTCAGGCATCCACCAGCCCTCTGGCGATCAAGAAGGCCGAGGAGCAATTCAAGAACATTCAGGTGCTTAAGGGCGTTCCCGCCGACCAGTTGTTTCCGACCATGCAGTTCATTTCCGCGTCGCTCGGGGTTGAGTGCGACTTCTGCCACGTGCAGGGAGCATTCGAGAAGGACGACAAGAAGCCCAAGCAGTTCGCACGAAAAATGATGGAAATGATGTTCGCCATCAACAAGGACAACTTTGAGGGCCATCGCGCAGTGACTTGCTATTCGTGTCATCGCGGCAATGCAAAGCCAGCCGCCATACCGGTGGTGATGGCTGAAGAGGCCAGCCGGATGCCCCCCGGTCCGCCCATCCCGGCTCCGGGAGGAAAGGATTCGACGCAAAGTGCCGGACCAACCGGCGATCAGTTGCTGCAGAAATATGTCCAAGCTTCTGGGGGAGCCGCCGCAATCGACAAGGTCACCTCTCGCGTGATGAAAGGCACCATGGATTTCGGAGGGAAGTCGGTCGCAATCGATATCTACGCGAAGGACCCTGCCAAGCGAATTTCATTCGCTCATATGCCAGAAGGCGATAGCGTCACCGCGTTCAATGGCCAGGAAGGTTGGTTAGGCGCTCCAGGACGGCCGGTGCGGGAAATGAACGGAAGCGATTTGGATGGAGCCGCTATCGATGCGGATTTGCATCTGCCTTCGCATCTGAAGCAAATGTTCAGTCAGCTTCGTGTCGAACAGCCGGAAAAGATCGGCGATCAGCAGGTGAATGTCGTGTCGGGACAGCGTGAGGGAAAACCGCCGATCATCCTGTACTTCGATGAGCAAGGATTGCTGGTTCGCCTGGTGCGTTACGGAGAAACAGCGCTGGGCTGGTTGCCAACCCAGATCGACTACGCGGATTATCGGGATTCGAACGGCGTGAAAGTACCCTACCGTTGGACGTTGGCTCGTCCGAGCGGACGTTTCACGATCCAGCTCAGCGAACTTCAGCAGAACGTCCCCGTCGACGATGCCAAATTCGTCAAGCCCGTGGCCCCGCAGGAGCCGCCGAAAAGCCCAACCAAATGAATTACGGTCTTCGGGCGTAAGCTGCAGGCGTGACTCTGGTTATGCAAATTAGGTTAGGAACGTTTGCGAAAGCCTTTGTCGTCACGGGCGGTGGGCGGGTTAGTGACGACGGCGTCGGCTTCGATCGTAACCTCGACCTCCGCGCCTTCCTTCAGTGTGACTTTATGCCCTTCCGCATCGGTCAGCCGATTCGGCACGCGGATCTCTCGATATAGGTGATCTGCTCCCTCAATGCCGATCTGCGCTTTCTCGGGCTCGCCCGAGCTGGGATGCGGGCTGATTACCTTCTCCACCTTACCCGGAAGCGTAGTCGTTGCCTTGACCTTTTCTGCCGACACAGAACCTCCCAAAATGCCCCAAGCTCACTGAAGTACGGATTGCACCCCAAAAGGCGCGTTGCACAAGTGTCTCAGGGTTTCCATGTACACGCTATAGGTAAAAGTCTGTAGCCGTACGTCTCGCCGCCGCACTCTGCGGGACCGCGACTGTTCAAGTCCGGTGGCTACTGACAGCTTTCAGATAACAAAACCTGATAGCCACGATAAATAGTTTCGATTTCCGGAGGGGCCTACCGAACGGTACAGTGAGGCGTCGTTAAATTGTTCGCTCGCGATGCTGGGCGTCCACGCCTTGGAGTGAAGCTCTGTGCCTAACAGAAAACGATTGATTACTCTCCTGGGGGCGGTCCTATTGCTGTTGGGTTCTGCGGCGCCCGTACTTGCACAAGCCGGTGCGATCGCGCCAAGTCCGTCGACCGATGTCACCGCACGCCTGACCAAACTCGAGCAACAAATCGCCGACGCGAAAAGTTCTGCCGACAATTCCTGGATGCTGACGAGCTCGGCGTTGGTTCTGTTAATGACCGGTCCCGGCCTTGCGCTGTTCTACGGCGGGCTGGTGCGCAAGAAGAATGTCCTCGGCACGATGATGCAGAGCTTCGCCCTCATGGCGGTGGTCACAGTCCTTTGGGCGCTTTTCAGTTACAGCCTTTCCTTTGGACAAGGCTACAGTTTCATCGGAGGTCTCCAGAATCTCTTTCTCCGGGGGGTCGGAGCCGCTCCTGACGCCGACTACGCGGCCACCATACCCGCGCAGACCTTCATGGTCTATCAGCTCATGTTCGCGATTATCACCCCGGGCCTGATTGCTGGAGCTTTCGCCGAGCGCATGAAATTCAGCGCTATGCTCATGTTCATGATCCTCTGGTCGATCGTCGTCTACGATCCCATGGCTCACATGGTTTGGGGAAAGGGCGGGTTGCTGAACGCCTCACTGGGAGGGCGTTTTCCGACTCTCGATTTCGCTGGCGGAACCGTTGTTCACATCACATCCGGAGTGTCGGCTCTGGTCTGCGCCCTATATCTTGGCAAGCGAGTCGGATACCCGAAGGAGCCCATGCCACCCCACAGCGTCGTGCTGAGCTTCATTGGGGCTTGCCTGCTCTGGGTGGGTTGGTTTGGTTTCAATGCGGGCAGCGCCCTGGGCGCGGGCAGCCTCGCCACGAGCGCATTCGTTGCCACGCATTTTGCTTCGGCGGCGGCTGCAATCGGCTGGGCTGGAGCTGAGTGGATTCGCAACGGGAAGCCCAGTGTCCTGGGAGGAATTTCCGGAGCTGTGGCCGGACTTGTTGCCATCACTCCGGCTTCGGGCTTTGTGAAACCTATGCCCGCGCTGCTAATCGGGCTCATCGCCGGAGTCTTCTGCTACTGGATGGTAGCCATTGTGAAATCTAAATTTGGCTACGACGACTCGCTCGATGCCTTCGGTGTGCACGGAGCCGGCGGAACCCTGGGAGCGCTTCTTACCGGAATCTTCGCGACAAGCGTCGTCAATCCGATATTCAAGGACTCGCAAGGAAATGTGCTGCCGTCCGGATTGATTGAAGGAAACGCGCATCAAGTCGTCAATCAATTGGTTGGCGTGCTGATCTCGTGGGCGCTCGCCATCGTGGGCACTCTGGCGATCCTGACGCTTGTTGACGTGACCATCGGCTTGCGAGTCCCAGAAGAGGAAGAACTGCAGGGCCTGGACCTCTCCCAGCACGGAGAAGAGGGTTACTATTGGGAAGCA
This sequence comes from uncultured Acidobacteriota bacterium, assembly GCA_963820895.1. Taxonomy (GTDB): domain Bacteria; phylum Acidobacteriota; class Terriglobia; order Terriglobales; family Acidobacteriaceae; genus Sulfotelmatobacter. Next base: position 499,815 of record CAWGBW010000002.1, on the reverse strand, counting down.
TCGGCGTAAGGGCATGCGACGAACTCTGGCCTTGCCCGGCCGCGGCTTGAAAAAAGCACAACAGGACTTGCAAATATCATGACGAAGATTGAAGCGGTCATACAAAACTCCAAGTTAGACGCAGTGAAAACTGCACTCCAGGAAATCGGCGTGGAAGGCATGACTGTATTGGAAGTTCGCGGTCATGGACGACAGAAGGGGCATACGGAGGTCTATCGCGGCCGTGAGTACAGCGTCGATCTCATCCCCAAGACGAAGATCGAAATGGTGTTGCCCGACGCCTTGGTGGAAAAGGCAGAGCAGGCGATTTTGACTGCGGCGCGCACGGGCAAAATTGGTGATGGCAAGATCTTTCGTTCACGTGTCGATGAGGCAATTCGTATCCGCAATGATGAACGCGGCGAAGGCGCTCTGTAGAGTTGCAGCGTCGTATGCTGAACCTCCAACGCGCGGTGCACTGGGTAGACCGGGACGCGACCGGAGAAGCGCCAGATTTGTAGTGGTGATTAGCCTCCCTTTCGGCTGACGCCGCAGGGAGCCTTGCGTTGACGATGGCAGCGTCCTCATTAATCGGTGAGCTAAGGGGTTCGATTATCGACGAATCAGGCCGCGTACAGAGCGAATTCGAGGCGACCGGAAACGGCCGGGTGGCCGTCGCTCAACGTACTCAGCTGATCGAAGATATCCTCTCCCGATTGTGGCGAGACCTGATCTCGCCGGACGAATCCAAGCCCGCAAATTTCACATTAGTGGCCACCGGAGGATTCGGGCGCGGCTGGATGTTTCCATATTCCGACGTCGACATCCTCTTCCTCTACGGTGACCGGGAAACGGAGCAGGCGTTCAAAGACCCGGTGCGCCGTTTCTCGCAGGAACTCTGGGATCTTCGCCTCAAACTGAGCCCGGTGTCGCGTACTCTCGCAGAGTGCGATCGCTATGACGCCAATAACACGGAGTTCACCATCTCTTTATTGGATTGCCGTTATCTTGCCGGCGATCGCGACCTGTTCCGGCGTTTGCATGACAAGGTGATTCCCAAAGTTGTCATGCGCGAGTCCAAGGCATTGCTGCAAGGCCTTGCGGAGGTGACGCGCGAACGCCACGGAAAACACGGCTCTACGCTGTACCATCTCGAGCCGAATCTTAAAGAGGCTCCCGGTGGGTTGCGCGACTGCAACGTCGCAAGCTGGCTCGCGCTCATCTCCGCCATGGATAAGTTGCAGGATTGGCCCGACGCCAGCTCCCTGCGCGCCCCTGTCCGACGGCAACTCGAATCTGCCATCGATTTTCTGATGTCCGCTCGCTGCTTCCTGCACTACCGCCACGGACGCGACGACAACACGCTCAGCTGGGAGGCTCAGGACGAAGCTGCGGCCCGTAAGATTGGCGCACCAGACTCCGAAGAGCTTTCGGCTGCGGATTGGATGCGCATCTACTTCGGTCATGCCCGCGCCGTGCAGCGCACGGTGGCCCAACTTCTGGAAGAAATTCCCGAAGCGTGGTCGGCTCTTTACCGCCAGGTGCAAAGCTGGCGATCCCGTCTGACAACGCCAGATTTCTCCGTCGTAGACGGATTGATTTTCCTGCAGCAACCGTCCGCATTGCAGGATCCCGAAGTTCTTCTGCGCCTGTTTCATTTCATGGCGCACCACGGGCTGAAGCTCAGCGCAACAACGGAGTATCGCATCGAGCAAGCGCTGCCGGCCCTTGCCGCAACCCCGCCACGAGGTGCTGAACTCTGGCTGTATTTGCAGGAGACTCTCCTGCAGCCGCATGCCGCCGACGCACTTCGCGCCATGCACTCTCTCCGGCTATTGACCCTGCTTTTGCCGGAATTGAAGCTCATCGACTCGCTGGTCGTGCGCGACTTCTACCACCGCTTCACCGTCGACGAACATTCATTTCTCGCAATTGAGAGCCTTCATCGGCTCAAGCAATCAAAATCAGAATGGGACAAGCGCTACGCCGAACTGCTCGGTGAGCTGGAGAATCCCGAGTTGTTGTACCTCTCCCTCTTGCTGCATGACACTGGCAAAGGCATCGCGGAGGGCAATCACGTAGAGGCGAGTCTTGAAGTAGCCAATCGCGCGATGGATCGGTTGGATGTCGATCCCAAGGAACGGGCCGACGTAACGTTTTTGATTGCGAACCACCTTGAGCTGTCGGCTGCTCTTCGACGAGATATTTTTGATCCAGCCACGGTCGCTGCGTTTGCGGAAAAGATCGGAACTCCCGAGCGTCTCAAGATGCTCTGCCTTCTGACCTACGCTGACATTAAAGCCGTCAACCCAGAAGCTTTGACGCCGTGGAAGGCCGAAAACGTCTGGCAACTCTACATTTCAGCGGAAAACTATCTCAGCCGCAGTGCCGACCAGCGCGTGCACACGGACATCAATGACGAAAAGTTGGCGCGTCTGAGGTCACTCGCTCCCGTGACCGGAAGCAAGTTCAAGGCGTTTCTGGAAGGCTTTCCGCAACGCTATTTGCTCGTGCACACCGCGGAAGAGGTCATGCGCCATCTTCAGATGGCGGAGGAACTCGGCCGCGATCCAGTACAAGTGGAGCTGCGCCGTGGCCGGCATTGGTATGAACTGACGCTGGTCGCCGGGGACCGGCCATTTCTCTTCGCCAAACTGGCCGGCGTGCTGGCGGCCTGGGGCATGAACATCGTCAAGGCCAACGCATTTTCCAACCAGGCCGGAACGGTCGTCGATACTCTCTTCTTCACCGATCGCTTTCGAACGCTGGAATTGAATCTCTCCGAGTGGGATCGATTCCGGAGAAGCGTAGCGAGCGTGCTCATCGGCGAGGCCGATCTCGACAAAATGCTGCGCGATCGTCAGCGCTCGGAGAAGGGCACCATCGCGAAAGTTAAAGTTGAGACGAAGATCGAATTCGACGACGACTGCTCAGCAACTAGTACGCTGGTACAGGTGATCGCCCAGGATCGCCCGCGTCTGCTGCACCGCATTGCGTCGTGCCTCTCTGATCAGCAGTGCAATATCGAAATCGCGCTGATCGACACCGAAGGGCAGATGGCAATCGACACGTTTTATCTGACCTCGTCGGGGAAAAAACTCACGCCGGGCCACCAGGTGCAGGTCAAGAAGGCTCTCTTGGAACAATTAAAAGGGGAATGAACCATTCCCCTTTTTGATAGAGCGTAGATTGAGCCGCCGCTATTTTGCCGAGAATTTGAATACCGTTTTCTCTTTGAACGTCACTCCCGGTTTCAGGATAGTGTTGGGAAAGTCTGGATGGTTTGGCGAATCCGGGAAGTGTTGTGTCTCGAGGCAAAGTCCATAGCGGTGCTTATAGACGTGCCCTTCTTTGCCAGTGATTGTTCCATCAAGGAAGTTGCCTGTGTAGAACTGCACTCCCGGCTGCGTCGTTGAAACTTCCAGGATGCGGCCACTTGTGGGCTCGGTCACCCGCGCGGCGAGAACAAGTCCCGTTCCTTTGCGATTGAGTACGAAGTTGTGGTCGTATCCATGCCCTAGCGTGAGCTGCTCGTAGTTGTCATCAATTCTCGATCCAACCTTGGTTGAAGTCGTAAAGTCGAACGGCGTTCCTTTGACTGGACGAAGTTCCCCGGTAGGAATCAGGTTCTTGTCGACCGGCGTAAAGCGGTCCGCGTTAATCATGATTTCGTGGCTCAGGATGTCGCCGGTGCCTTCTCCCGCGAGATTGAAATAGCTGTGCTGACTCACGTTGATCGGCGTTGCCTTGTCTGTCGTCGCTTCGTAATCGAGGATTAGTTCATTACTATTCGTGAGCGTGTAGGTGACCTTAACCTTCAAATTGCCCGGAAAACCTTCCTCGCCGTCCTTGCTCAGATAGCTGAACGCCACCCCGGTTTTGCCTTTGAGCGGTTCCGCATCCCAAACCACCTTGTCAAACGTTCTGGTGGTGCCTCCATGGAGGGTGTTGGGGCCATCATTTTTCGGAAGCGTATAAGCCTTCCCGTCCAGAGTGAAAGTTCCGTTGGCAATGCGGTTCGCATAGCGCCCGACGATCGCGCCAAAGTACGGTGGATTGGGAACGTACCCTTCCATGTTTTCGTGACCCAGGACGACGTCCGCAAGTTGTCCCTTGCGATCAGGAACCTTGATCGAAAGAATGATGCCCCCGTAGTTCATGGCATGCACTTCAACGCCGTGAGAGTTGGTAAGCGTGTACAAAGTGACGGGCCTCCCATCCCGGGTGCCAACAGATTTCTGCTGCACTCCGGAACTGTGCTTCATTGAATTTGTCTGAGAGAGAAGGGAAGTGCTGAGCGCAAAGACTAAAACGATGATGTAAGCGGATATTGTGCGTCGTGGCATCATGGCGAAAAGTGTACTACGGGACGGTGCGTTTGTGATCTCGGCCGACAGCGGCCTCGACTTGAGCGTTGCAGCCCTGGCAGAATTCGCTCCGGCGCAGGTCGATCCATTCGACTGCGTGTGAAGAGGCCATCACGCAGTCGTATTCCTGGCAGTGGCGCAGTTCCAGCGTGTGCCCGAGTTCGTGGACGCACTCCTTCAAGAGGCGCTGCTTCAGAACATGATCATCTCGCTGCAGCCCGTAAAACTCCTGCCCCAGACGAAAGGTGGACACGACGGCGCAGGGCCCCCCAATCTGAGCTTCGCCAAAAACGTATTTCAGGATCGGGATATAAAGATCGACTGCGGCGATGCCGATGAGGCGCCAGTCCTTCGGCATGACAAGTTGCTCCATGCGTTGCAGGAGTTCGGATGAATGGAACTGTTGCCGTTCGGGGTGATATGCGAGAGCGGGGTCGAGATCGAATGGAAGTATCTCGCAGCTCACGGGCAATATCTGCGGAATCGACTCGCGCAACGATTCCAGAAGAGATATTTCAGTGGCCCCAATCCGGAGGAGGTGAACAAATCCCATGAAAGATCACTTCCCTGAATGTCAGTTCTTGCTTCCGGCCGGAGTTCGGCTCCAGCCATAGCGTTTCAGCTTATGGTGCAGCGTAACCCGATCGATGTCGAGAACGTCGGCCGCGCGGCTCTGATTGCCTCCGCAGTCTTCGAGGATGCGCAGAATGTGCAGGCGTTCGATTTCATCCAGGCTCCTGCCTGCTGTCGCTGGCGTCGTCGCCTGCTTGTAGATAAAGTCCTGCTCGCGAAGTTCTGAATCCTGCGCGACGACCATGGCCCTTTCTACCGCGTTCTCCAGTTCCCGGACGTTTCCCATCCACGGCTGCTGCTGTAATTGCTCGAGAGCGCCGGGCGAGATGCGCGCAATTTGCTTGTTCATGGCCAGCGAGAATTTGTGGATGAAATGTTCCACCAGCAGCGGTATATCTTCACGACGCTCGCGAAGCGACGGCAGTTCGATGTGAAATACATTCAGCCTGTAGAAAAGATCCGGCCTGAATGAGCCCACTTCGATCATCTCTTCCAGATTCTTGTTGGTCGCGGCTACGCATCGGAAATCAACCTTGATGACCTGATTTCCTCCCACACGCGTGATTTCGCGCTCCTGAAGTACGCGCAGAAGGTCCGTCTGCGTCTTCAGGCTGATATCGCCGATCTCGTCGAGAAATACCGTCCCACCTTCGGCGATTTCAAACTTTCCCTTCTTGCGATACTGGGCGCCGGTGAACGCTCCCTTTTCGTGGCCAAAAAGTTCGCTCTCGAGTAGCGTTTCAGTCAGAGCGCCGCAGTGAATCGCTACAAGAGGGTGGAAGCGCCGCAGGCTGGCGGCATGGATAGCGCGAACCACGAGTTCTTTACCCGTCCCGCTTTCGCCCGTGATCAGAACGTTGGCATCCGTGGGACCGACCGTCTCAATCGCCTCGTTCACCTTCCGCATGGCAGGGCTTCGGCCCACAAGATCGCCGGGGCGCGTCGCCTCCGCCACGGTCTCGCGCAGACGCACGTTTTCTCTATCGGCTTTCCGGTGAGCGAGCGCCTTTTTTACAAGGTGGGCCATTTCGTCCGGGTCAAGCGGTTTGCTCACGTAGTCGTAGGCCCCATTCTTCAGCGCCGCGACCGCGGTCTCAACCGAGGCATATCCCGTCATCATGATCACGATCAGGTCAGGATCCAGTTCGTGAAGGCGGCGTTGCAGTTCAATGCCATCCGTGCCACGCATTTTGATGTCGAGAAGCGCTGCGTCCCACTTGCCTTCAGCCATGCGGGTGAGGGCTTCGCTCGCACTTTCCGCGGTAGAGATTTCGTAGCCTTCTTCCCGAAACCACTTTCCCAGTGAATCGCGGACACTGAGTTCGTCATCAACGATCAGCAGCTTAGGTTGTGTTTCCATGTGCGATCACCTCCCGCCGGCGACCGCCGAGACATGTTCGGCGGAATCCGGCACTACCGACTCCAAATCAATGCCGCATGGAACGGTCAAGGTGAACGTCGTGCCCTGGCCAACCGCAGATTGCACTTCGATGTTTCCGTGGTGACGCTCCACGATGCTCTGGCAGATCGCAAGTCCGAGTCCGACACCGCGTCCCGTCTCTTTGGTCGTCAGGAATGGTTCGAATATGCGTGGCAGGATTTCGGGCGGAATTCCGCTCCCATCATCGCGAATGACGAGGCGGACAGCTCTTCCCAGGCCGGACGCGGTGATCCACAGATTGCCGCCCTGGGGCATGGCGTCTACAGCATTCATCATCAGGGCGAGCAGGACTTGCTCGATCTGTGCGCCGTCGCATTGAACTGCGGGCAGAGCGGGATCGATCTGGGTCTGCACTTGAATGGAAGCGAGATCGCATTGATGCTGGACCAGCCGTAGCGACCGATCGATGACCTGGTTCAGGCTTGTTTCCTGCAGATTCATCGGAGTCGTGCGGGAAAAGGTGAGCAGATTCCTCACCAGGTCCCCGCACCGGCGGCTTTCCGAGGCGATGAGGTCGAGAGACTCGCAAATTTCCTGCTGATGCCCGTTAGAGTCGCCGTGGTCCAGCCACCTGCGCAATAGCTTGGCGTATGTAAGGATTCCTGATAGCGGATTGTTGATTTCGTGCGCCAGTACAGCCGCCATCTTCCCGATTGATGCCATCTTTTCCGTGTGCAAGGCGTGCTCATGCGCTCGTTTCAGCTCGTTGGTTTTCTGTTCAACCTTCTGTTCGAGCGTTTGAGTCCATGCCGCTTTTTCTGTGTGGTCCGATTCCAGCTCGCGGCTCATATCGTTAAACGACCGAGCCAGTTCACCGATTTCATCGTCAGAGTGCACCCTGATCTGGAAGCCGAGGTCGCCGGCGGCGAGGTGTTCCGTCCCGCGGTGCAGGTCTCGCACGGGCTTGCCTACTACTCTCCACACCACAAGAGAACTGAGCGCCGCGATCAGCAGCAGGGCGCAGCCGGTGTATACAACCATGCTGCGTGTGCCTTCGGCGAGTTGTACGTCCGCCTTTGCGAGAGAGAGGTTGGTATCGAGCACTCCCAGAATCTTTTGTTCTGCGGGATGCGCGTGGCAGGCCGCGTTCGAGCATGATGGCTGATTCTCGATCGGCGTGATGATTCCCAGCACGCGAGTGCCGGCGGCACTTTTGTAAATCCTGAACCGATCAGGACGGTTCACTCGCGCCAGTGGCTGCGACTGGGCATGGCACGCGTAGCAAGCTTCGGCGGTTTTATCGACGACCCGGCTTTGTTCGGCCGGATCCGTTGTGTACGTGATCCGTCCATCCTGATCGAAGATCCGGATCCTTTCCATCCCGGGCTCCGCTGCCATGGTCTGGATGGACTGGTAGAGTCCTTGCCGGTCATTTCGCAGCATGTAGTCAGTGGTTCCGTGTTTAATCACATCGCTGATGCGCTCTGCGCTGAGGAGTGTGTACTGCTCCAGGTGCTGGCGGTGAAGCCGGACGTTCAGATAGCCGAGTGAGGCGAAGATCAACAACATCGCGCCCAGCAGCAGTAGATTCAGCTTGGCGCTGAGGCTGTGCGTGAGCTGTAACCAACTCGACCGGCTTGATTCAATCTCCGGCATGTTCGAGTACCACGGACGCATCGGCGACGCTGCTTTCCGCGTCTGCGAATGAAGTTGCGGGAACCTCGACTGTGGGAAAGATGGGCAAGTACTTCACTGCCAGTCCAAACAACGCGAAACCGATCGCAATGATCATTCCGGTCACTGCCAACTCCGACCACTTGGGGAAGTAGCGCACCCCGGTCGATCCTTCGAAGCCGGTAATGCTGACATTCATCCGGTTCGTGATAAACCCGAGCAGGACAAGCACAGATGAAAAGTACAGGCCTCCCGCACTCGAGCGAACACGCCGCTGCGAGAGCAGGATCAGCGGCAGAACGATGGCGAGGGAGATCTCAAGCCAGAACAGGTAGGTTTCATATCCAGGGTGGAATGCGAGTTTGAGGGCTCCTCGATTCGCCAGGTCTTCGAAGCGGAGAATGCCGTACACGCCGAGCACCACGACCAGAACCCGGCCCAACTCCTGCAATACGGGCAGTTCGAGCTGCAATCCGAAGTGCTTGGAACTCATCGAAGACTCGAAGATTGTCATCGCCAGTCCGACAGCAATCGCCGAGAGGAAGAAGAATGCCGGCAACAACGGGGTGTACCAGAAGGAATGAAGTTTCTCGGGGACGATCAGATACAGCGTGCCAAGCGACGATTGGTGCAGGGTGGAAAGGATCACGCCGAATATCACCAGAGGAATCAGCATTCGCCGCGCCACCTTGAGTGCCTTTTCCATGTGAAAGCGCTCCAGCACGATCGGAGAAAACTCGAGCGCGAGGACTGCCGTGTAGAGCATCACGCAGTACGCGACTTCAAACATCACCGAGTGCGGATTGCGCATGATCAGCGGGTGCCAGATGTTGTAGGGCTTGCCGAGATCGAACATCAGAGCCGTGGAAACCAGTACGTATCCGAGAAATGCCGTCAAGATGGTTGGCCGGATGATGGAATGCAGCCGCTTGATATTCAAAATGTGTACGGCGGCCGTCAGCGTGAATCCGCCGGCGGCGAGCATCACTCCGCAGAGCACGTCAAAGCTGATCCAGATTCCCCACGGAAATTGATCGTTCAGGTGTGTCGATGCGCCGAGTCCCTGCGTGAAACGCACGAATGTGGCGTAGCCTCCGGCGATCATCAGCGCCACAAAAATGATCTTCCAGAAGGTCAGGCGGAATATGGTCGAGCGCCCCATCATCGGCTCCATCCATTCTTTTTGTTCTTCTTCGACTCCTGCTCCCGCGCCTCGGCGGCAGCCACTTCTTCGCGGCGATGAGTAATCCACCACACTCCGCCCAGCATCATGCCTCCCAACGGAACGAAGTCGGGGATGTGCGAAAGGACCCGGTAGGTGAGCATCGGCAGGGGATCCTTGGAAAGATCTGTCCGATATCCGAAAGTCTCAAATGGAACCGCGGAGAGCAGCAGAACAGAAGTCCCGCCAACCTCGTCGATTCCGTAGATGTGGTCGACGTATTTTCCTGGATTGTCGCGAATTCTCTGCCGGGCCTCTGCGATCAACTGGTCGCGCTCCCCAAACTTCGTAGCGCCTGTCGGACAAATCTCAGCACATGCTGTCTGATTTCCCTTGGCTACCCGGTCCGGGCACATCGTGCATTTCTGAACTTTGGGAAACAGCTTCGCCCACTCGTATTTCGGAACGCTGAACGGGCAGGCCACCATGCAATATCTGCAGCCCATGCACTTGGAAGCGTCATATGTGACCGGTCCGAGCACGGTCTTTTGGAGTGCTCCGACGGGACAGACGGAAGCGCACGAGGGATCCGCACAATTCATGCACAAGCGCCGCATGAACTTGTCGCCTCGCGTCACGATCGTGGTCAGCTTGTGCGCTGACTGGTACTCCTCACCGGCTACGGCATCGTCGTAAGCCAGACCGTTTTGTGTCGCGCAGGCTTGCTCGCACTGCCTGCACCCGATACAAGCGGTGGAGTCATACAAGAGTGCTTTGCTCATGGCTTGTCCCCCGGCGTCGACTCTCGGTGCAAACGGAGTCCGCCGGAACTCTTTGCACCGAGGGCGAGTGTGCGATTACGGTCGTAACCGCAGACCAGATCCGGATCGCCACACAAGCTGCTTATTGCATCAGGAAACGCTGTCGCACAAATCAGCAGCTTCAGCAGCTAAGATTCTCAACAAAGCGGAATGAATGAGCCGTGATCTTCATCACCTTTCAGCGTGACATCGATCAATAGAAGGACGCTACAGCCCTTGCTGTTCAAACCCGTTGCTCTTTGCATCATCTGCGTGATGCGAAACGCAGCAGTGATCTAAACTTCTCCAAACAGCTACGAACATTGGGCTTCTCCGCCGAAGCCTGATTTTTTGTGATTTCTCGGTCCGAGTCTGTGTTGTGTTCTTCAGCGAGTATGTATGTTGGTTTTCGCAACACCTGTTTTTTACTTGCACCCGCTCCCGGCGCTATCTCATTGAGAAAGAAGATGATCCGGCGCCCTGAAAAGGAGCGAGTCGCTCCATCTCGATTTGGCGAGGCGATTGCCTTTAGCAAATTGTGCTAGCTATCAAGAATGAGCCAACGGTGCGAGGTGGGTTATGACAGTCATCATGGTTTTGTTGACGTTCGCGATTTTCTTAATGATCGATTACATCAGGGGGCATAAACACGTATCGAAGCAACCCGCCCCGCGAATTGCCGCTCGAACTGTCGCGCCGCGCATCCCTGCGCTGGTTGCCGGATTCGAGGTCCCAGAAAACCTTCGCTATCATGCCGGGCATACGTGGGCGCTCGGCGAGAGCAGCGAGATGGTCCGCATCGGCATGGACGACTTCGCCTCGAAGCTTGTGGGGAAGATCGAAAGCATCTCTTTGCCGCAGCGCGGACGATGGGTGCGTCAAGGCCAGAAGATTTGGACCATACTTCGCGACGGCAAGTCGGTCGACATGGTGTCGCCGATCGAAGGAACGGTCACGGATATAAACGATGCAGTGGCTCGAGATCCCGAACTGGCCCGCAAAGATCCTTACGGCGACGGATGGCTGGTCACGGTGCAGGCCCCAGACGCGAAGATCAACTTCCGCAACCTGCTCGGTGGGACGCTCGCCCGTCTCTGGACCGAGTCCGCGGCCCTGCAGCTTCGCAACCGAATGCCGGCACTGGCGGGCGCGCTGGCCCAGGATGGCGGCGTTGCCGTCGACGACCTCACCGCGCACATGCCGGACGAAGACTGGGCGGTCATCACCAGGGAATTCTTCCTGTCCTGAACTAAACACCGCCAGACCACCAATATCGTTGAGCGAACGACAATGCCGCCCTGCAAGGGGCGGCATTTCATTTGGATAGTTCTGGTGCGCGCGTGGAGAAAGATCGAAGCAGCATAAGTCCGATCGCGACCGCGGAACACAACGAGAGGAAACGCAGATCTTGCGCAAACGGAACGGCGGAGTCTCCGAAGATGGTTCGTATTGCGGCGAAGGAGACGCCGCTCCCGCAAAGAGCGAAGTATGCGCGCTCCATGACGCACCGTGAGACGCTGACTGCCCAGGAAAGTATCGCCGCGACGACAAGATAGAGGGCAAGCAACGCGAAGTCCGCAGCGCCACCCCTCCCGCCGCCAATGCCCGCCTTTGGCGCCACGAAGCCATGCGTCGCGATTCCCAGAAAAATGACGGAATGAATCAGTGCGACGAGAACGCGTTTGCGGTTGTGAAGAATTCCGTATTCGTTCATCAGAATGTTCAGTTTTGCAGAGCCCCGGGCGATCTAGTCGTGACTCATCACACCGTGACGCGTGATCCAGATCACCGATCCGCGACAAGCCTTCTGGAATCACTCAATTCAGAGTGTTACCATCGCGTCCCATATGACCCAGCGCATTCGGACTTTGATCGCTCTTTGTCCACTTCTGCTTGCCGTGAACCTGATTGGACAGTCCTCCACACCGGCAGCGCATCCGATCGTCCTGCATGCATCCCGTCTCCTAGATGTGAAGGGTGGAAAGATCATCAAGCCCGGCGAAGTACTCCTTCAAGGTGAGCGCATCGTAGAAGTCGGAACCTCGGTTAAGCATCCTGCAGATGCCGAAGTGATCGATCTGGGCGATCGAACGCTCCTTCCCGGCTTGATTGATGCTCACATCCACCTCTTCCTGCATCCCGGAGCAGAAGATCTTCAGACCGTGCAGGAGTCGGTTCCGGAGCGCACGATCATGGCTACGCTCGCGGCGCGCGCCGACCTGATGGCGGGATTCACCGCCGAACGCGATATGGGAACCGAGGGCGCCGGGTCCGCCGACTCTGCGGTGCGTGATGCGATCGATTCCGGCAGCATTCCCGGTCCGCGGTTACGGGTCAGCGGAAATGCAGTCAACATCCTCGGAGGACATGAGGATGCGATCGGATACAACCCTGAGCAGCACGTGATGCCGAACGCGAATTACGCCAACACGGCTGACGAACTCGTGGCCGTGATGCGCCAGCAGTTCAAGGAGGGCGCTGACTTCATCAAGATTTACGAGACTGGCGCCGACTCCGTGCAGAACGGCCGCCTCACAACGCCGTACCAGTATTCAGAAGCGCAACTGGAAGCAGCGGTTCACGAAGCGGCGCGCCTTGGCAAGCACGTCGCAGTGCACGCGACCGGGGAGCCGGGGACTTTGTACGCTGCGCAAGCGGGAGTGATCTCGATCGATCACGCGGATCAACTCAGCGACGAAACGATTCGCTTGATGAAAGAGAAAAAGATTTTCGCCGTCCCAACCTTCGCGATCTTCGAATATTTTGCTGCACATGCGGCCACGCCCGAGCGTGCCGCGCATGAACGTCAAACGCTCGATCTTAAAATTCAGGAATTCAAGAAGCAGCTTGCTGCCGGAATTCCTTTGGCCGTCGGATCGGATGTTGGACCGTTTCCTCACGGCACGCAAGCTCGCGAACTGGAACTGATGGTGAAGTACGGCATGTCCCCGGCCGCCGTGCTTCAGGCAGATCTTCTGAACGGCGCGAAGCTACTGGGATGGGAAGGTCAGATCGGTTCCCTAGAGGCTGGTTACCTTGGAGATGTGATCGCCGTGTCTGGTGATCCGATAGAAGATATATCCGCGCTCAAGAGCGTTAGCTTCGTAATGAAAGGCGGCGCGATTTACAAGAAATAAGGTCGGCGGTAGGAAGCAAAACGCCGGTCCGGCACCTGCAAAGTTGTGCACAGCGGATGGAGCTCTAATGAGAGCACAATCGTAACTATAAGATTTAAAGCGGTTTACGGTGGGCGGACTTGCCGGCCGGTGGCTTCCGGATTGCCCTTTCTCAGGTGTGCGCCTCACGGCGGGCACTTATGACCTTCCAACCGGTTTTGAAGATTTTTCGGGTCCTCGCACTCGCGTTGTTCACGAGCATCCTTCTAAGCCACATCTCGGTCGCCGAGGGCCCTCTTCCGGACTCTCCGATACCGACATCATCATCGCCGTCGGCAGCGTTGGTGATGGCGCCCTCGCGCGGCGACGCTCAGCATCACTTCTGGGACAAGCAGAACCGGATACTGTTCGCCGCAAGCGCGGCTGTGACCAGTGCAGACTTCGCTGTCACTCGCGCGAACCTGCGGAGCGGCGGTCAGGAACTCAACCCGGTCGTCCGGATGTTCGGCAATTCGACGGCAGGTCTTGCAATGAACTTCATCGGAGAGACTGCCGGCGTGATGAGCGTCAGCTACTTCTTCCACAAGACGGGACACCACAAACTCGAGCGCGCGATCTCTTTGGTCAACATCGGCGCATCCGCCGGCGCGGTGGGCTACGGGTTGTCCCACCGCTAACCGGCAGATCGCCACTACTGTGCGCTGACTACCAGATAATCTTCGCGCCCAACTGAATGTGCCGTGAACCGCCCGATCCGATTACCGGGTTTGCTGCGGCAACATCGGGTGTGTAGACCACAGTGCCCACGTTGTCCGGAACGCCGAGGTCGGTGTTCATGGTAAAGACGTCGAAGTTCGCGTGATTGAGGATGTTGAAAACCTCACCGCGAAGTTGCAGTTGGACACGCTCCTTGAACTTCCACACCTTTGACAGCGACATATCCCAGTTCACGAATTTCGGTCCGCGGAAAAGATTGCGGCCCATATCGCCCTGAGTCTTATCAGCGGGTGGCGTGATCACTGCGCTGCCCTGCTGGTAGCAACCGTAATACAAGAGATTGTCGATCGTTCCGTTGGCTGTCGCCTGTGCCAGGCAAGCAGGACTGCTGTGCGCATCGTCGGAGAAGTCGAAGAAGTTGATCGGCGTTTTCGCGGACCAGTGAATGTCTCCAGGATTCCCGCTGAAGTTCCAGCGGTCATTGAACTCGCCGGTAAAGCTGATGTCGTTGCTGAAATCTCCCAGCGTGTAGGGCTCTCCACTCTGCAGGTTGGCGATGCTTGTCAGTTGCCATCCTTCAAGCAGTTGCCCCTTCGTCTTGATCGATGGCAAATCGTAAGTCGCCGACAACGTGAATCGGTGGCGGATATCGTAGTCACCGTTTCCGCGCTCGGCGTTGTAGTTATTGCTGTCTGGTGGCACGCCCGCCAGATTGCTAGTGGAAGTGTCGATTGCATGCCCGTAGGTATAACCGGCCAACAGGTACAACCCGTGGGAGTATCGCTTGGTCAGCGTGACCTGCAACGAGTTGTAGTTCGAGTTTGAGCGATTCCCCAGGAACTGCAGAAATCCGATCCACGGGAAGCACGGGCCGCCGAGTCCCGCGCCATATGTTGCAGATGAATTCACGGGGCAGTTCGCGGCCAGCGGTCGCCCGATCGTCTCGCGCCATTCATCGTCGAAAGCTGGGTTCACCTGGTTGATGTCGGTCACGCTATACAGCTTGACTCCATGATTGGCAACGTATGCAATCTGCAGCAAAGTTGATTTCGACAGTTCCTGCTGCACGTTCACGTTCCAGTTCATGACGTACGGTGTCTTGAGGTGCGGATCGACGCCAAACACGTCGCATTGGCTATCAACGCTGCACACGCTTCCCGCGCGCCGGCATTTGGGAATATTGTGGGAGCCTGATTGGGCGCGAGCCAGTTAATCTGCGAACCGTCGCTCGAAATTTGCAGGAACGAAGAAATTGTTCCGGTTGGAGCATGCACGCCATTAACGTCTTCATAAGCGATGCCGCTGGGATTCAAATTCAGGCCACCGCCGTTGAACATAAACGTTCGAATCGACGGCTGCTCGAAAATGATTCCGAATCCGGAGCGCACCACAGTCTTGCCGGTGCCGAACACATCCCACGCGACGCCGACGCGCGGCGATAGGTTGTTGTAATTCGTTGGGTAGGGAGAACCGATGCCCTGGCCAACCTGGAGCAACCCGCTGACCGAGTTCGGCGCATAGTTCGCAAGCAGGTTATGCGAGTCCTTGATCGGCGTAGTGATGTCGTACCGCAATCCAAGGTTGAGCGTGATGTTCCTGGTTGCTTTCACGTCGTCTTCAACAAAGAACCCCATCGATTTCTGGCTGACTTTTCGCGTGGGATCGCCATACAGGAACCGCCAGCGCCGCACGTCGCCGCTCAGGAATTGGTACAACTCGCGGAAGTCAACGCGGCCGCGTCCGTTGCCAGCGCGGAAATAGTCGACGTCGCCAAACCGAAAGTTGCCGCCAAACTTGATCGTCTGCCTGCCCCGGGTGTACGAAGCGGTATCAGAGAAACTGAAAGTTTTGGTGGGAGTCGTGTTCAGCGGCCAGCTCGAGTTTCCTCCCAGGTAGTCGAACTCCGAGCCAGGAGAGACGCGTGGGAAGCCGAACAGGCGTGGATCGGTAACTCCAGTATTCAATCCGTACTGAGTGGGATTGATCTTGTGATCAACCGGCGCGATCGATTCGTTGAAGCTGTTGAAGCTGAAGCGCACTTCGTTCGACCATGCGGAGGACAGGTTTGAAGCCAAAGCCACGCCAAACACTTTCGTGACCGGACTCGTCGTGGAGAGCCATTCCGGACGCAGCGGAAGTGCATCCTCTTCGATCTGATTGGTGTTTCCGTAGATGAAGCGTGCGCTCAGGAGATGGTGAGCGCTCAGCGTGAAATCTGTCTTCGCGACCAGGTTGTCTCCCCGGTTCTGGTTGTTGAAATCGAAGTTGATTGCCGCTGGATCGCTTTGCGACATGGTGAAGCCCGGATTCGGCAGGAATAACTGGCGCAATTGATCGCTAAGCGGGTTCACTGCGCAGGCTGCTGAGGAATCGAAGTTGTCCTGACAGTACGCGACATTGACCGGATCGTTGAAGTAAGCCAGCGCATCAGGGACGCTGTATAGCGCCGAATTCGGGCTTCCGTCGGAATTCGCGATTCCGCCCATTTGGCTGGCGAGAGACTCCGTCACCGGGCTGTCGGTCACGCCCGGATTGCCGACCTTATCGCGGATCCCTTCATAGTTCACGAAGTAGAACCACTTGTCCTTGATGATCGGGCCACCCAGCGACGCTCCGAATTCGTGCATCAGCAATGAGGACGTCGGTTGCGGCGCAGGATTGAAATAGTTGCGGGCATCGAACGCCGCGTTGCGGTGGAAGTAGTAAGCCGACCCATGCAGGTCGTTCGTTCCCGATTTGATCCCGATGTTCATTACGAGCCCCGGCTTCACGCCATAGTCAGCACTCGGACTCTCCTGCGTGTTGAACTCCTGTATGGCGTCCAATGGCAGAAAGCTCGCGGGCGTTCCGGAAATTCCTGCCTCGTTCATTACGGTCTCGCCGTAGTAGACGTCGTTGTCGTCAGCACCATCGATAAAGAAGTTGTTGTCGTCCGGCCGATTTCCGTTTGAAGTCACCGAGTGAAAGCCGCCGCCAGGCGTCCGCTGCACGCCGGGATGCAACTCGAGCAGATTTTGGAAGTCACGCCCCTGAACAGGGAGTTCCTCGATGGCCTTGTTCGAAAGCACACCGTTGAGAGTCGTATTCGTAGTGTCGGCAAGGGAGCCCTCTGCGCTGACTTGCAGGATCTCGGTGATCGCGCCCGTCTGAAGCTTCATGTCAATCCGGGCGTCTCGGGAAACCTCCAGCACAAACTGCGTGCTGACCGCTTTCTTGAATCCCGGTGCCTCCGCCGTGACGGTGTAGATCCCGGGTTCCAGATTCGGGGCAACATACGTTCCATCGCTCGTCGTGACCAGTTGGCGGGTCATCTCGGTCTTGATATTTGTGACCGAGATTTTGGCGCCAGGGATCACTGCTCCCGTCGGATCCGAAACCGTGCCAAGGATGCGGCCTTCTGAGGTCTGTCCAACGGCCAGAGCGGTTGCGAATATTGCAATCATCAAGACGGCGAAGTAGCGGATCGCTTTCATCGAGATCTCCTTCTGCTTGTTAGTACTTTCTGGGATGTTCTTGGGGGGAGAATATGGTCTAGCAAACTAGCAAGAGCCCGGCCTCGAGTTTGCCCGCGTTAACCAGGAAAAATAGCGCGTTTTGCCTAACGGTTCGAGGAGATCGGCACCGGTCCAGTTTCATCTAGGGGCTCGCAGGAGTTTTGCAAAGAAATGTAATGGTGTCAATCTTTACGATCTACTATTCACAATAGCATTGGAGCGGTTTGTCTCGAGGCAGCCGGGAATTAAGAACGAAACGACACTTGCCCGAGAACCATCATCGGGCACCGTTCCTTTCACAATCCTGTTTTGGGGAGATAATCGTAAACGACGATCGGCAGCACTTGATCGATTAGGAGAGGAAAGTCATCCGCCATGAAAATCGCTAACAACATTACGGAACTTATCGGTCATACGCCACTGGTGCGCCTGAACAAGGTCACGGAAGGATGCGTTGCAGAAGTTGCTGCGAAACTGGAGAGCCAGAATCCGTTGGCCAGCGTGAAAGATCGCATTGGCGTAAGCATGATTCTCGAGGCGGAACGCGCTGGGAAAATCCATCCCGGAAAGACTGTCCTGGTCGAGCCGACGAGCGGCAACACCGGAATCGGCCTCGCCTTTGTCGCAGCCGTTCGAGGATACAAATTAATCCTGACGATGCCAGATACCATGAGTCTCGAACGCCGGGTCTTGTTGCTGGCGTTCGGCGCCGAAATCGTTCTGACGCCCGGCCCGCGCGGAATGACCGGCGCCATTTTGAAGGCCAAGGAAATTCTCGCCAGCAATCCAGACGGCTACATGCTGCAGCAGTTCGACAATGCCGCGAATCCCAAGATTCACTTCGAAACCACCGGCCCTGAAATCTGGAACGATACTGACGGTAAGGTCGACATCCTTGTTTCCGGCGTCGGAACCGGGGGAACAATCACCGGGATCTGCCAGTTCATCAAGCCGAAGAAAGCGGCGTTCCGGGCGGTAGCGGTCGAACCAGCCGACAGTCCCATACTTTCCGGCGGAAAGCCTTCTCCACACAAGATTCAGGGCATCGGTGCCGGATTTGTTCCGAGCATCCTCCGGCGCGACTACATCGATGAAGTCATCACGGTGACCAACGACGAGGCGATCGCCATGGCTCGCCGGCTTCCACTGGAAGAAGGATTGTTCGTTGGAATCTCGTCGGGCGCGGCCGTCGTAGCGGCGCTGAAGGTCGCTCATCGTCAGGAAAATGCCGGCAAACTGATCGTCGTCATTCTGCCGTCGTTTGGGGAGCGCTACCTCAGCAGTATCCTGTTCCAGGAACTTCGCGAGAAAGCGTTACAACTTCCCACGGTTGAACTTCCGGCTTGATCCAGCGACATGCCGCATTTCTTTTCGCTAATCCGCGAAGACGTGACCAACGTGGTCGAGCACGATCCCGCGGCGAAGTCGCGAATGGAAGTATTTTTGTGCTACGCGGGGCTGCACGCGGTCTGGTTCTACCGGATCAATCACTGGTTCTGGAATCACCGGATGTTCCTGCCCGCGCGCTGGTTTTCTCAAGTGGCGCGTTTGCTCACCGGGATTGAAATCCATCCGGCGGCAAAGATTGGCCGCCGCCTGTTCATCGATCACGGGATGGGCGTCGTCATTGGCGAGACGTCCATGATCGGAGACGACGTCACCTTGTATCAGGGAGTAACTCTCGGAGGCACCGGCAAGGAGCACGGAAAGCGCCACCCTACCCTCGAAGACAATGTCGTCGTCGGTGGAGGCGCGAAGATTCTCGGCAACATCATCATCGGCAGGAATTGCCGCATCGGCGCCGGTTCGGTTGTGCTGCGCAACGTGCCGGATAACTCCACGGTTGTCGGCGTCCCCGGGCACATCGTCTTTCGCGAGGGTAAGAGAGTCGTGATCACCGATCCGAAGCAGATCAACGACCCCCTGTCCGAAGCGCTTGCGTCGGTGGCTACCGAGGTCAACAAACTTCGGCAGCGAGTGCAGCAACTCGAGGGCTCCGAGGCCCGGCATGAGCCTATTTCCGAGTCCTTGCAGAGGATTATGGACGACCTCGACTACCAGATTTGACGTGGCTGCGGCTGGCACTGGCTTCCCGTCGGGCCCCGTCATCGAACCCAAAGCACAACCACTTTGACAATCGAAGGCGCGTCCGTTTAATGTTCCGTTGCGTAAACGTTTACGTGTAGAACAGCACCCGGACCGAAATCTGTTTTTCAGGACCCGTCTTTCCCCAATGCTGCTGAAAAAACTTCGCGAAGAGGTGCTCGAGGCAAACCTGGAACTCGTTCGACGTGGACTTGTCGTCTACACCTTTGGCAATGCCAGCGGGATCGACCGAAGCGAAGGTCTGGTCGCGATTAAGCCCAGCGGAGTTCCATACGAAGAGCTGACTCCAGCTCACATGGTTATTTCCGATCTGACCGGCAAACTCATCGATAGCGATCTGCGCCCATCCTCGGACCTGCCTACACACCTCGAGTTATACCGGCAGTTCTTGAACATCGGCGGGGTGGCTCACACGCATTCGGAATTTGCGACTGCCTGGGCCCAGGCCGCCAAACCGATTCCATGTTTTGGCACCACCCACGCGGACTATTTCCACGGTTCGGTTCCGGTGACCGATCAACTCACATCCGCCGAAATTCGTGGGGATTACGAGCTCGAAACTGGAAAAGCAATTTGCAGGACTTTCGCGAAGCACGATCCCAATGCTATTCCCGCTGTCCTGGTCAACGGGCATGCACCCTTCGCATGGGGCCCGACGCCCGCGGCGGCTGCTCACAACGCCGTAATTCTTGAGTATGTAGCGAAGATGGCTCTTCACACGCTCGCGATCAATGCGGAATCTGACTCGCTGCCTCGCGAACTGCACGACAAGCACTTTTTGCGCAAGCACGGTCGCAACGCCTACTACGGACAGGTCAAGACACAATGAATCCTGCGCTCTTGCTGCTCACTACTCCCACACTGGTTCATCTTTCAGCAGTCGACTTGATCATCATCGTCTTCTACTTCGCTTTGGTGCTGGCGATCGGGTTGTACCTGAAAGAGCAGGCCAATACCGGCGAAGACTTTTTCATGGCCGGACGCGAAATGACAGCCTGGGTGGCGGGCCTTGCATTTCTGTCAGCGAACCTGGGATCGCTCGAACTCATGGGTTGGGCCGGCAACTCCTATAAATATGGAATTCTGGCCGCGCACTGGTATTGGATTGGCGCCATCCCCGCGATGCTGTTTCTCGCGCTGGTGATGATGCCCTTCTACCACATCTGCAAGACGCACTCTGTCCCCGGATACCTGAAGCTTCGTTTCGGACCCGGCAGCCAGGCCATCTCCTCCATCTCGTTTGCATTCATGACCGTGCTGATGAGCGGGATCAACATGTACGCCATGGCTGTCGTGATGCGCGTAGTGCTGGGATGGGACCTCAATACCAGCATTTTGATCTCATCCGTCACAGTTGCCGCCTACGTCGCGCTTGGCGGACTGCGCTCCGCCATTTTCAACGAAGTTCTCCAGTTCTTTTTGATCTGGGCGGGTGCATTGCTGATACCCATCCTCGGGCTGATTGAAGCTGGCGGTTGGGACGGCATGAAGGCCAAGATTATGCAAAACCTCACCGAGCAGCACGTGGCGAATCCCGGAGCCTACACCCACGCGTGGTCCACGCTCGGCAACTTCTCTGACAATCCTATGGGCATCAATTGGGTCGGGATTGTTTTTGGTCTCGGTGCCGTCATCTCGATGGGCTACTGGACGACGGACTTCCTCGTTGTGCAGCGCGTCCTCGCGGCCAAAGATCTTCGATCAGCAAAACTCGCTCCGATCATCGGCGCGGCTTTCAAGATGATGGTTCCGTTCATCGTCATTCTTCCCGGCTTGCTCGGTTTGGCGCTGCTGCGCGATCCCCATACCGGCAGTCTTCTAAGGCTTGTGCCCGCAGACGTTGCCTGGTCACCGGCGGGGCAGGCGCAGGGCCTTCACGGGTATGACGAAGTCCTGCCGTTGATGCTGGCACGCTATTGCGGACCGGGCCTTCTCGGCCTCGGCATCACTGCGTTGATCGCCGGGTTCATGTCCGGGATGGCTGGGAACGTGAGCGCATTCACCACGGTTTGGACGTATGACATTTACGGCGCCTTCATCAACAAGAAGGCGTCGGACGAATCGAAAGTGAAGATGGGCCGGTGGGTGACGATCATCGGCGTCGCGGTCAGTATCGGCACCGCTTACCTCGTGATGCATGCGCAAAGCATCATGGACTACGTGCAGTCGCTCTTCAGCTTCTTCATCGCTCCACTGTTCGGCACGGTCATTCTCGGGATGTTGTGGAAGCGTGCAACTCCTGCGGGCGGATGGACCGGACTATTGGCGGGAACTTTGTCCTCCGTTGGCATGTACGCCTGGGTCAAAGTCGATCCCACGGCAGTGCGTTATGTCGCGCTTTCATTGCAGGCGCAGGACCAGGCGCAGAATATGTTTCGGGCACTCTGGTGCTGGCTGATCTGTGTGATCGTCACCGTCGTCGTGAGCCTCTTAACCCAGCCCAAGCCTGATTCGGAATTAGCGGATCTCGTCTATGGGCTGACGCCGATTCCGCACGAAGAGAAAGTCTCGGTCTTCCACACTCCTGTGTTCTGGGGAGCGGTCGTGGCGGTCGTGTTTGTCATCCTGCAAATCATTTTCTGGTAGGGGGAAACGATGAAATCCGGTGGATCATTATCGATTTGGTTCTTCATCGGCATATCTCTGGCGGTCAACGGAGCGGTCATCTTCGCCACGGGTCTATACGAGCTGATCTCTCCGCCCGCAACCCAAGTCGTGCTCTATAACCTCCATGCCAATGTCTGGTGGGGCGGGATTCTGTTCGTGCTCGGGTTGTTCTTCTGCCTTCGCTTCTCTCCCGCGAAGGAACGGGCGCGGATGGCTGGCAATTCCTAGCTGTAGCTTTTGATGTCGTCTGACCTTGGGTTTTGAAACCTGGCACGGTAAAGAGGTTGACCGATATGTCTGACAAGAAGATGACGATGGGCGTCATCATTGGCAATCGTGGATTTTTTCCCGATCAGCTGGCGAAAACGGGCCGCGAGGAAATGATTCAGGCGCTGGCCAAAGCCGGCATGGATTCCGTTGTGCTGAGGCCAGAAGACAGCAAGCATGGCGCTGTAGAGACTCACGAAGAGGCAAAGCGTTGCGCGGCGTTGTTCCAGAAAAATCGTGACAAAATCGACGGGGTCATCGTTTCGCTTCCCAACTTCGGGGATGAGCGCGCCATCGCCGACACAATGCGCCTCGCCCGGCTTGATGTTCCAGTGCTGATTCAGGCCACTCCCGACGACGCTTCAAAGATGACCATCCTGCATCGCCGCGACAGTTTCTGCGGAAAGATGTCAGCCTGCAACAACCTTCGCCAATATCGAATTCCGTACTCGCTCACGCGCCTGCACACCGTAAGCCCCGATTCGGACGATTTTCAAAACGACTTGGCGTGGTTTGCCGCGGTCTGTCGCGTCGTCAACGGGATGCGCAACCTACGCGTGGGCAGCATCGGAGCGCGCCCGACTGCTTTTAACACCGTTCGCTACAGCGAGAAGTTGCTCGAAGCCTCCGGGAT
The DNA here is from genome assembly GCA_963820895.1 of uncultured Acidobacteriota bacterium. Taxonomy (GTDB): domain Bacteria; phylum Acidobacteriota; class Terriglobia; order Terriglobales; family Acidobacteriaceae; genus Sulfotelmatobacter. The sequence goes on along the minus strand of CAWGBW010000002.1, from coordinate 476,938 downwards.
ATCCACCGAGACGCTTGACCTGTCGGAAGTCTTCGGCCGGATTGCGAAATTGAAAGATGAGGATTCCGGCGTTCAGGGCAAACTTTCAGAGATCAAAAAGTACGTGACGACTGGGGGAGTTCCCGATGCAGCTTTGGTGAAGATGGCGAAGCTTGGTTACGTCATCGACACCTGGATGAAGCAGACTGATGTCAGAATCAGCGCCGTGCAGTGCTGGACCTCGATGGAAGAATACTTTGGCGTCGTGCCCTGCACCATCATGAGCATGATGAGCAACAACCTGTTTCCAGCCGCTTGCGAAGTCGATGTCTGCGGCACGCTCAGCATGCATGCGCTCGCTCTTGCGTCGCAAACCCCAAGCGCTCTGCTCGACTGGAACAACAATTACGGTGACGATCCGGATAAAGCCGTCTGTTTCCACTGCAGCAATCTTCCCAAGCATTTCTTCAAAGATGTCCGCATGGATTTTCAGGAAATCATCGCGGGAACCGTCGGCAAGGACAACACATTCGGCACCGTCGTCGGCCGCGTTAAAGCTGGCGCTATGAGCTTCGCACGATTCTCGACTGACGATACCGCTGGAGTCATTCGCGGCTACGTGGGCGAAGGGAAATTTACCGAAGATGCGCTCAATACATTCGGTGGCGTAGGAGTAGTCCAGATCCCGGCCTTGCAGAAGCTATTGCACTACATCTGCGAAAACGGATTCGAGCATCATGTCGCGGCGAATTTTTCGACGACTGCCGCGGCGGTTCATGAGGCCGCGTCTCGCTACCTCGGATGGCAGATGCACTGGCATCAGAACTGATATCCCGAAAAGGCTGCCCCACCGTGCGCGACTTTCAAGACGTCGCGATTATCTTCCAACTCCAGGGCCGACTATCCCCCTGCAATCGCGCCAATAATCAGCAAAGGTTCTTTACCGGACACGACCGCATCCGGCAGTAACGCATCGGGCGACTCATGCGTCAGGTCCTCCTGGCAGGCGAAGAACCGAAGGAAGGCCCGCCGTTGCAGAGTTCCGTGATCCCGAATCGCCCCGCGCAGCATCGGGTATGCGGCCTCGAGAGCGTCCAGCACCGATCGCTGCGTAACCGTATTCTCGACTTCGACGGTCACTTCGTGCCCGGCGTGCGCCAGTGTACGAAGATGCTGGGGAAGTTCAACTCGAATCTTAGCTGGCATCTACGAAACTCCTACTTCACGTATGTTTCCTGCATGTAGAGAGCTTTCCAATCACTGCCGGCGCGAATCCAGACCTCACCGAAGACGCTCTTGGCCTTTAGGTTCTCCCCGCCGGATTTACCCTCGTACTGAGCGATGTAGGTCACGACCGCCGAATTGGGCCCGGTAGACTTCACGGTGAAGTCACTGAGCGTGTAGCTGAGAAGATCGTACTCATCGACGGCATTGACTTCGCTCTTCTTGTCACCGAACGTGGTGAGTCCCTCCTCGAACTGGCGGAATCCCTCATCCAGCAAGCTCGAAAGCGTGGCCTTGTCCTTTTTCTTGAAAGCCTCCCAGAGCTTCCGAACGTTTGTTTCGATCGCCGCTGCGCCAGCCTCATGCTTAGCCGCCGACATCTTGGTCTGCGCCGTCGCGGTGCCTGCGAATGACATTAACAACACTGCTACAGCAACCCATGTAAGATTCATCTCTTCTCCTGGATGAAGTGCAAGCTGACGCTAGCACCCGTACTGGTGAGAATTGAACTTCTGCATGCGGACTTCATGGACCGCTATTCGTCCCGCAGTGCGGTTGCCCGGGCCACATTGCTATCGCAGTGTCTGCACTTCGACCGACAGCACGGCCGGCAAATCCCTCACGATTGGCGACCATGAGTCGCCTGCGTCAGGTGAGACATACACCTGGCCACCAGTCGTCCCGAAATAGATTCCGCATTTGTCCAGGGTGTCGACCCCCATCGCATCCCGCAGAACATTCACATAGCAATTCGCCTGCGGCAGGCCGTTGGTTAAAGCTTCCCATTCATTGCCGCCAGTCTTGCTCCGGAAGACCCGCAGCTTTCCTTCATGCACGAAGTGCTCACTGTCGCTCTTAATCGGCACCACGTAAACCGTATCCGGTTCGTGCGCGTGTATGTCGATGACGAAGCCAAAATCCGTCGGCAAGTTGCCGCTGATCTTTGTCCACTGATCGCCCGCGTCGTCGGACCGCATCACGTCCCAATGCTTCTGCATGAACAGGACGCCCGGCCGCTCCGGGTTCATCGCAACATGATGCACGCAGTGTCCGATTTCAGCGTTTGGATCGGGAATGTATTTCGAATAAAGTCCCTTGTTGATGGGCTTCCAGCTCTTGCCTCCGTCATCTGTGCGGAAAGCGCCCGCAGCGGAGATCGCGATATAAATTCGATCCGGGCTCACCGGATCAAGAATAACGGTATGCAGACACATGCCGCCGGCTCCGGGCTGCCACTTCGGCCCAGTGCCATGACCGCGAAGTCCCGACAGTTCCTTCCAGTTCTGTCCTCCATCGGTGGACCGGAAGAGCGCTGCGTCTTCGACGCCGGCATAGACCGTGTCAGGATCTGTTAAGGATGGCTCCAGATGCCACACGCGCTTGAACTCCCAGGGATGTTGCGTTCCATCGTAAAACTGATGCGTCGTGAGCGGCTTGCCGGTCTCCGACGTGACGTCGTAGACGAACTTGTTGCTCTCTCCCTTTGGCATGCCGTCCGGCGTCGCCCTCTCTCCAGGAGGAGTTCCCGGCTGGTACCACGTCTTGCCGCCATCGTCCGATCGTTGAATGACTTGCCCGAACCATCCGCTGGTCTGCGAAGCATAAATTCGGTTGGGATCCGCGGGCGATCCCTTGAGGTGGTACAACTCCCACCCCGAAAAGTGCGGACCGCTGACTTCCCAGTTATCCCGCTTGCCATCGGATGTCAATATGAACGCACCTTTGCGGGTACCGACTAACACACGAACTTTACTCATGCCCTTCTCCTATTTCTCGGCAATTGTTTTGAGATTGGACAGGCCCTTCTCGAACTCGTCTCCAACGGCTTTGTCCATATTCATGAAGATGCCGACCGTTTTTACAAGGAGCGAACTGTGCCCGCTCATTCCCCATGTGACGCTAGTCGTGTCGCCGTTCGGCTGCAGCTTGAATTCGACGTCATTGTGGCCTTCGATCGGCGTGATCATATCCAGCTTGATCTTGATCTTCGATGTCGGCGACGATTCGACGATCTCGGTACGCCCTTTGCCCGCTCTGCTGTTTCCTTCCCACTCGTAGACCGCACCCGGGCCGCTGTCGGCCCCGGAGAAGCTTTTCTTCATCGCAGGATCGAGACTTTCATAGGGCGACCACGCAGCCCAGGAATGAAAGTTGTTGATCATCGGGAAAATTTTCTCGGGCGGCGCTTTGATCGCCGTCGTTCTTTCGATATGGAACGTGTCGGGCCTGGTCGCAGCGTAACTTAGCAGCAGGGCAACGGCAATCACCAGGACGAGAACAATCTTTTTGAACATCTGCTTTCTCCTTGCGACAGACGAGTTAGTTCTTTGGCCCGGACAAAGCTGCCTTCCTCGAATACACCCGAACGTAATCTACAAGCATGGTCTGTGGAAACTCCGACGAGGCGTCTGGGTTTCCCGGCCATCCTCCTCCAACCGCCACGTTGAGCAGCAGGAAGAATGGGTGGTCGTACACCCACTTCGCGCCCTTCGGTAAATCGGCTGGCGTTCGCGTCTGGTAGAGCTGATCGTCCACATAGAAGCGGATCACCTCCGGCTCCCACTCCACCGCATAAATGTAAAAGTCGTTGAAGTACTTTCTCTCTCCGGACAGCGCGTGCGATGTACCAATGCCATTCGCGCCGCTGTACCCTGGACCATGGATGGTGCCGTGGACAAGATACGGTTCCTTGCCAATGTTTTCCATGATGTCGATCTCGCCGGAGTCGGGCCATGGGACTTTATCGATGTTGGCGCCTAACATCCAGAACGCCGGCCAGATGCCCTGCCCTTTGGGAATTTTGATCCGCGCTTCGAACCGTCCGTACGCTTGCGAGAATTTGCCCTGAGTCTTCAATCGCGCCGAAGTGTAATTTCGGCTCACCCCATCGGATCCGGTCTGCTTTTCTGCGAATATCTTGATCACCAGATTGCCGTCTTCCAGGAACGCATTCTTGGTGCGCGACGTGTAGTACTCCAGTTCGTCGTTTCCCCAGCCGTTGCCGCCGACTTCCGACACCCATTTTTGGGAATCGACCGCAGAACCATTTGGTCCGTTGAACTCATCGCTCCAGACAAGATTCCACCCGGCAGGTGCCGGCCGCGACTGGCTGGTTTGTGCAAACGCGCACGTCGAAATCGCCAAGATCGCTATGAATCCGTACCATTCTGGGCCGCGCCAACTTCTTCTCATCGATGCTCCCTGAAATTCCTGATCGTTCGCAATATACTCACAACGATAACTTTCCTGCCAGGAGAACCGCGTGTCAAGCGAACAGAACAGACGAACCTTCCTGAAATTATCAGCCGTGGGAATGGCTGCCGCGGCCACCAGCGAGTTCGCCTCCGCGACATCGACTACGCCGCCGTCGTCATCCGATATCACGGTTCGCATGACCGGCGGCACACTGCGTTACTCCACCGGGGCTCCATTGGCATGGCGCAGTTCGAACAAGACATCGGAGAATGCCATCGTTCTCGATCCCCAGAAAAAATATCAGGAGATGCTCGGATTCGGCGCCGCTTTTACCGATGCAGCCTGCTACACCTTCAACCGGTTGACCGCACCCGCCCGCGATGAATTGTTCCATGAGTTATTCGATCCATCGCAAATGGGGTTGAATGTCTGCCGCACCTGCATGGGTGCGAGCGATTATTCCACGGAAGTATTCAGCTACGACGAAGGCGATCCTGATCCGGAGATGAAGCGCTTTTCGATAGCACACGATCAGGCTTATGTCCTTCCCATGCTCCGGCAGGCGCGCAAACAGAATCCAGACCTGTTTCTGTTTTCCTCTCCCTGGAGTCCTCCGGGATGGATGAAGGCAGGTGGTTCGATGCTGGGCGGTTCGATGCGGCAGCGCTTCTTCGCTCCGTATGCTCTGTATTTTTCGAAGTTCCTGCAGGCATACGCCGCCGAAGGCGTCCAGATTCAGGCTGTCACCGTGCAGAACGAGGTCGACACCGATCAGGACGGCAGGATGCCCGCTTGCTCATGGCCACAGGAATACGAAATCGGCTTCGTAAAAAATCATCTCGGTCCCGTTCTCCAACAGAATGGTCTCTCCACAAAAATTTGGATACTTGATCACAACTACAACCTGTGGGGACGCGCTGTCGCGGAACTCGACGATCCCGATCTGCGCAAATACTGTAACGCCATTGCATTTCACGGATATGTCGGCACGCCCGACATGATGACCAAGGCACACGAAGCTCATCCCGATGCCCACATGTATTGGACCGAAGGTGGCCCGGATATCACCGCCGCCGACTATGCGACGGACTGGGCTAACTGGGGAAAGACCTATAGCCAGGCCATTTGCAACTGGTGTCAAGCGATCACGGGTTGGAATCTAGCGCTGGATGAAAAGGGGCGTCCCAATATTGGTCCATTCCCCTGCGGCGGGATGGTTACGATTCACTCTCAGACGAAGGAAATCACGCGCAGTGGTCAGTACTGGGCCTTCGCGCACTTTTCGCGAAACGTGCGAAGAGGGGCCCGTCGGCTCCAATCTGAGAGCAAATTGACTGGCATCGAGCACGTAGCCTTTGAGAACCCCGACGGACAAAAGGTGCTGATCGTCACGAACCCCGGAGAAGGGAAGAGCGTTACGGTGAGCCAGGCGGGCAAGACGGCCGAACTTTCGATGGCCCAGAATTCAATCGCTACCCTGCTTTGGAGCTAACTCGATTGTCCGTCAAGCGAGGCTGAATTCGTGGAATACTTACACCGCACAAATCCACAAAACGGCTCTGACTCATTGAAAACAATGGCTTGACGTTCGGAACTCCGTGTGCAACCTTTTAAGCGTTCCCGTCCTCTGAATTGGTTCTGAAGCTGCTGTCGGGATTTTGGTTAAGATCCTTACAGGTGCAAATGAGGGAGACGCCTTCTCGTCTAGCAGTTTCGTTTCAGATGCACGAATTGTGGATCGTGCGTTGAGCATCGGATCCTTGCTCCACCCGTCAGGTAAATTCGCCAACTGATGCCGCATTGTCCCCGGCGTATTGAGTTTCCAACAGACTTTGGATTTTCAGGACGTGTAGATGCGATTGCTCAGCGCCAGGCTAATCATCTCGCTCATCATCGGCGTAACAATTGTCTCCCTATGCTCCTCGTACTATCAAAGTTTTGTATTGGCTCGAGGGCTCCGCAAAGACCTTGACCGTCGCGCTCAGGTTTTAGGGGAAAGCCTTGCCAGCAATGTGGAACGCGACCTCGGCCGAGACGCCACACGAACGCTGCAAAGAACCGTTCAGCAATTTGCGAACCGCGAACATCTCGCCGGGCTTGCTGTCTATGATCCTCAGGGCCACCCAGTAGCGGTAACGACGAACCTGCAGCCGCTCATGGAGAGCGCGCCTCCGATCGTCCTCGACTCGCTCAAGGGGAATCACGACAGCCATGCATTCGTTCGCATGGGGACCGCGTCAATCCACATTTATGCTCTTCCCCTTCATAACGGCGACCAGCTGATCGGCAGCCTGGCGATCGTTCACGACTCGGGATACATACGGTCTGAAAGCCTTCGCATCTGGCGCGAAAATTTCCTTAGCGCCCTCGTCTACGTCGTCCTGATTGTCTTAATCACGTTGCTGATTGTTCGTTGGAGCATTGCCGGTCCAATCGCGAGGACGGCCCGTTGGATGCGAGCTCTTCGCACCGGCCGCGCGATGTCGACGCGAATGAAGGCCCCCGATCTTGATCTCTTCCGCCCACTGGTGCGCGAGGCCGCTACCCTCGCCGAAAGCCTGAATACCGCACGTTCGGCCGCCGAGCTCGAAGCCCGTCTTCGGGTTACCGGGGAGTCGATCTGGACCGCCGACCGTCTCGCCGTTCACGTGCGCGCGCGGCTCGAAGACGGAAAGCTTTTTGTTGTTGCCAACCGCGAGCCTTACATTCACATGCGTCGCGGCAAGACGGTCCAAGTGAGCGAGCCGGCTAGCGGTCTGGTCACCGCAATCGAACCTGTACTTCGCGCGTGCGGTGGAACCTGGGTCGCTCATGGTTCGGGTGATGCCGACATGGAGGCCGTGGACGATCACGATCGCTTGCTCGTTCCGCCCGACGATCCGCAATACACGTTACGCAGAGTCTGGCTCTCGAAAGAAGAAGAGCAGGGGTATTACTACGGCTTTTCGAACGAAGGATTGTGGCCTCTCTGTCACATCGCGCACACGCGCCCGTTGTTCCGAGCGGCGGATTGGCAACACTATCAGGAAGTGAACCGAAAGTTTGCCGATGCTCTTCTCGAAGAAATGGAAGATGTGAAGCACCCCGTGGTGCTGGTGCAGGACTATCACTTCGCATTGCTTCCCCGGATGATCAAGGCGAAGCGGCCGGATGCTCGCCTCGCAATCTTCTGGCACATCCCGTGGCCGAATCCGGAGGCATTTGGCATTTGTCCGTGGCAGCGCGAACTTGTAGATGGACTGTTAGGCGCTGATCTGATCGGGTTTCACATCCAGGCACACTGCACCAACTTCCTGCAGACGGTCGACAGGGTGGTGGAGTCGCGTATCGATTGGGATCATTCCTCGGTGCAGCGACTGGATCACCGCACTCTGTTGCGGCCGTTTCCGATCAGTGTCGAGCCCATGGACTCTCCGGCCGAGATTTCGCTCCAGTCTGCATACGAAGAGCGTGCGCAATTGCTCAAGTCACTCGGCGTAGAAGCGGCTCTCATGGGTGTTGGTGTGGACCGTCTTGATTACACGAAGGGAATTCTCGAGCGTTTTCTTGCGATCGAACGATTCTTCGAAAAATACCCGCGTTATCAGGGAGTGTTTACCTTCGTCCAGGTTGGCGCTCCCAGCCGCACTCACATCAAGCGCTATCACGACTTGCAGGCCGAGGTAGAGGCGGAGGCGGACCGCATCAACTGGCGATTCCAGGCTGATCAGTGGAAACCTATCGTTCTTCTGAAGCGCCAGCACAGTCACAGGGAGGTCGCCGCCTACTATCGAGCGGCGGATCTCTGTCTCGTGACCTCTCTGCATGATGGCATGAACCTCGTGGCAAAAGAATTCGTCGCAGCGCGGCGAGACGAACGGGGCGTGCTTATCCTGAGTTGCTTTACGGGAGCCGCCAGGGAATTGTTCGATGCTCTTCAGGTAAATCCCTACGACATCGATCAGACTGCGGAAGCGATTCGGGCAGCCCTCGAGATGCAGTCGGAGGAAAAGCAACTCCGCATGCAACGGATGCGCAAGTCTGTGCGGGAAAATAATGTGTATCGCTGGGCGGGAACGCTGATCGGAGAGCTGTGCGACGTTCGCCTCGACAATGCCGATTCATCGCCTTCGAACTTCGGTGGTTTGTTCATCGCGGAGCGCAGCTCAAGGCGCGCAGCTGGATCGGATCGTTAGGTCAGCAACGCGGAAGAGACGAAGAGACAAGAGGCAGAGTTTAAGCGCGGCCTTGTGCATATTGCCATCCGACGCGAAAGCCATCAAGCCCTTTCGCGGGCGTCCACTGCAATGCTGAGCGCGGGGACCGGCAAATTGAAAATGGCGGCCGGCAGCTTCGGACCAACGTTCATCCGGCGGGAAGCGCTCTCGTTCTCGATCTGCCGGATGATTGTCTCCGCAGCTGACTCGCCCAGAGCGGCCAGCCTCAGATGCGCGTCCTCCGAAAGTGTCTCCGCAGAGCTTGCGTAATCCAACTCCACGGAAGCGACCGGCAGTTCCATATGCGTCGGCACCACGGCCTCGATGGCGATCACGCCTTCAATGCCTCTTTGCTGGAACTGCGCTGAGATGTGATTCGCATCGTCGAAGTCAGGGGTTCCCAGGGCCAACAAATATCCCCTCTGATGTAAGCGGCTTTGAACGCCGGCGACCACTCGCGCCACCGGTCCGCGTCCGAAATCGTGTGCCACTGCGGCCACTATTCGCGTCCGCTTCGTCCGCAAGGATCGCGCCCACAGATTCGGCTTGTAGTGCAAGTCAGCCGCCGCTCGAAACACACGATCCTTGGTGGTTTGGGGTATGGCCTTCGATGCGGGTGTATTGTTTAGAATGGCCGATACAGAGCACGGTGCAAGACCTGCTCGATCGGCAACAGTTCGAAGGTTCACAGTCGTTTTCTTGATCGCCACGTATCAACCTCACTCAATAGATAGCTGTGCCTCGACCGTATCTTCTCGGCGAGTGCATTTTTAATTTGTTAGCGACTCGGTCAGATGAACTGACGGTGACCCATCGTGGGGAATCAAACTGAAAGTTTGATTGTCGTCTGCAACCTTGCAGAACAGGCACAAACACTGTGGAGCAACCGGGGCGGATAGTCCAACTCAAAAATCACATTGTAACGATCACAGTCGCCGTTGAGTTCTCTAGACTTGCTCACCGCGGCGGAATGCGCGCAAAATCAGCCATTCGGAAGGCGTATTCTTGCGAAAGCCCTCGTGCGCTATCCTCAGATCGTGTCGTTCCGTTTCCCAGTTGCTGCCGATCGACAATTGATACAAATCGTCGACGCTGCCTTGGCGGACACAACCCGCCGCAGCGGGAAGTGGCTCGCGTGTCGTCCGGGTTGCACCCAGTGTTGCATCGGCGCATTCGCCATCAATCAACTGGATGCAATGAGGCTGCGCCGCGGATTGGCCGCCTTGGAAGCGACCGCGCCCGCAAGAGCCGCAGCAATTCGAGAACGGGCGTCAGATTACTTGGCGCGCGCTGGTAAAGACTTTCCCGGCGATCCGATCTCCGGTGTCTTGGACGAAAGCGAAGAAGGTAGCCGCCGATTCGATGACTTCGCGAATGACGAGCCTTGCCCTGTACTCGACCCGAAGACCGGACTTTGCGAACTCTATGAGTCTCGCCCAATGACCTGCCGTGTGTTCGGTCCTCCAGTACGCACCGAAGAAGGGCTGGGCGTGTGCGAACTTTGTTTTGATGGAGCCACTGAAGGACAGATTAGCTCCTGCGAGATGATCCCGGACCCCGATGATATGGAATCACGCTTACTGAAGAACGTCGAGGATCGAACCGAACTCTGCGGTAATACAATCATCGCCTTTGCGTTGACACAAAAATGAAATCTGCATTTCACAAGAAAGCCTCCGCGACGCTTTTTCTCGCCGCGCTTATCTGTGGTGCGTTTGTCCAGTCGTCCAAGTCTGAATCGTCCACCGAAGCGTGGCTGCGCTATGCGCCTCTGAAGTCGAATGCGGTACGAAAGGAATCGCTTCCGGACAAAATCGTCATCGTCGGTGACTCGATCGTCCTGAAAACCGCTCAGGCAGAACTAGTCAGGGCTATCGGACACATGCTCGGCATCACTCTCACGTCGAGCAACCAGCCCACCTCGAGCTCGATCGTCCTGGGCACGTTGGAGGAGTTGCATAAGATCTTTCCCGCTCTCTCTCCTCCTGACACGATGAAGACGGACGGTTTCTGGATCACCCGAGCGAAGGTTCGAGAATCGGAATGCCTCGTAATCACTGCGGCAAACGACCGTGGAATTCTATACGGAGTGTTTTCACTCCTGAGCCAGGTTGCTCGCGGTGCGAAGGTCGCATCGGTCAACGAGTTCCAGCAGCCCTATGCTCCCGTGCGCTGGGTGAACCAGTGGGACAACCTTGACGGGCGCATCGAACGCGGTTACGGAGGCCGCTCCATCTTTTTCGAAGACGGCAAGGTTCGCAGCGACCTCACTCGCGCCGCACAATACGCCCGCCTGCTCGCCTCCGTCCGCATCAACGGATGCACCATCAATAACGTAAATGCCGCTCCTGGTGTTCTTGAAGACAAGTTCGTGGCACAGGTTCGCCGGATTGCCGACGTGTTCCGCCCCTGGGGCGTGCAACTTTCTCTGTCTGTCGACCTCAGCACTCCGAAAGTGATCGGCGGCCTCGACACCTTTGATCCCCTTGATCCGCGCGTCGCTGAATGGTGGCGAAAAAAAGTTGATCAGATCTATCGCGAGATTCCCGATTTCAGCGGCTTCGTTGTGAAGGCGGACTCCGAAGGCCGCTCCGGTCCCTCCGCGTACGGCCGCACACACGCCGATGCTGCGAACGTCATTGCACGAGCCCTGAAGCCTCACGGCGGCATCGTTTTCTATCGCGCCTTCGTCTACAACCACCATCTTGATTGGCGAGACCTGAAAAACGATCGGGCGCGGGCCGCCTCCGATAATTTCCATCCCCTCGACGGCGCCTTCGAAGACAACGCGATCGTTCAAATCAAAAATGGGCCGATTGATTTCCAGGTCCGCGAACCAGCGTCGCCGCTGTTCGCCGGATTGCGCAGCACCAATGAATCCATCGAACTGCAAATTACGCAGGAGTACACGGGCCAGCAAAAGCATCTTTGCTTTCTCGTTCCCATGTGGAAACAAGTTCTCGACTTCGACATGCGAGTCGATGGCAGTCCGGCCTCAGTCAAGGACATCGTCTCAGGACGCATCTTCCATCGTCCGGTCGGCGGATTCGTCGGAGTCGCCAACGTCGGATTGGATTCCGACTGGTTAGGCAGCCCTCTCGCGATGGCGAACCTGTATGGGTTTGGTCGCCTCGCGTGGGATCCGAATCTCAGCGCAGAAACGATCGTGGACGAGTGGACGCGTCTTACCTTCGGCAACGATCCGCTCGTAGTTAAAACTGTGAGTGAATTGCAACTGGCTTCGTGGCCCGTGTACGAGGACTACACCGGACCGCTGGGCGCAGGAACGCTCACCAAGATCGAAGGCAACCATTACGATCCCGGCCCCGACTCTTCCGAAAGAAATGGTTGGGGACAGTGGCACCGTGCGGATCAAAAGGGAATTGGGATGGATCGCACCATCGCCACAGGCACAGGCTACATCGGCCAGTACCCGCCTGAAGTGCAGGCGCTCTACGAATCACTCTCGAATTGTCCCGACGAACTTCTTCTCTTCTTTCATCACGTGCCCTACACGCACGTTTTGAAATCGGGCAAGACAATCGTCCAGCATGTCTACGATACGCACTTCGAAGGCGCCGAACGCGCCCATGGTTTCATCGACCAATGGAAGGCTCTACAAGGACACGTTGATGACGAACAATATCGAAGTATTTTGGCCCGCTTCGAGTATCAGGCCGAGCAGGCGGCCATCTGGCGCGACACCATCTGCAATTGGATTTTTCGGCTCTCCGGTATTCCGGATCAGAAAAAGCGCGTTGGCGATCCGCATTCTTAGTTGAATTGAATTCGATAACCTAACGTCGCGCGCACAGTCCATCACCTTGCGCAATCTTCCAACTTCCGTTAACGTTTACGGTTCCGGAAAGCTGTTGTTCCGGGAATTTGCGCGCTGGAGTACGGCCGGCCACGATGCAGGCCAACACCATGGGTCAACCTCCCACTACGCTTCGCGACATTGCCAAATCACTTGGCACGTCGATCGGTACCGTACATCGCGCTCTGCACGACAATCCCGGAGTGAGTCCGGAGACAAAAGCCAAGGTTCAGGAGATGGCGCGAACCCTCGGCTACCGTCCGAACTTAGCGGCCCGATACCTGTCGTCGAGGAAAACGCTGCGGATTTCCGTCAACACCCCGCAAGGCACAACATCGTTCTGGGATGAAGTCCGGACCGGCATTCGAGAGGAAGCGTCGTCGATCCTTCTTGAGAATGTGGACTTCGAATTTCGTACCGGCCCCCGGCTGGGCGAGGGTGAAAAGGAAGCGCTGGAAGCCGCCATCTCGGAAAAGGTCGACGGCATCATCATCTTTCCCAGCAGCCCTCAGACACTGCGCCCGTTTATCCGTCGCGCAGCTCGCGCCCACATCCCTGTCGTTTGCGTGGCTACCGACGCTCCCAGCAGCGGACGGTTGGGGATTGTTGCCGTCGATACTCTTGCCAGCGGTTCTATCGCAGCCGACCTGATGGGTCGGTTTCTCGCCGGTCGGCAGGGTTCGATCGCGATCACTGTGTTTGATATGGCGATCACCGAGCATGCGGAGAAATACGGTGCCTTCGAATCGACCTTGAAATCTTTCTATCCCAACTTGCAGTTGCTCAAACCGATCGAAGATCACGATGTTGAGAAAGAGGCTTACCGAAAGTGCCGGAAGCTTTTTGAAGAGCATTCCGATTTAGCGGGGATCTACGTAACCACAGAAGCCTCCATCCCCGTTCTGAAGGCGGCGCGGGATGCAAATCTGATCGATCGTCTCACCATCATCACCACCGATCTTTTTCCCGGTCTTGTTCCGGAGATACGTTCTGGTACGGTCGTTGCGACGATTTATCAGCGTCCACGAGCTCAAGGACAAATGGCCCTGCGCATGTTGCATGAGTTCCTGGCTGAAGGAAGCCAGAAGTCTCATCAGGTCGCACTGGCCCCTCACCTGGTTATGCGCGGAAACCTCGACTTCTTTTTGCGGAGGCAGTCGCAGGAAGCGCAGGATGAGACTTCTCGACCGCGACGCGACGTCGATCAGGAATTCGCTGAAGACTTCGCTGAAGACTTCGCATGACACTGCAACCACGCGGATAAAAAATCATGAATTATTTGGGCATTGATGTAGGTACTGGAGGCACGCGAGCGCTTGTCATCGACTCGCAGGGCAATGTCGTCGCCTCGGCCTCGGCAGAGCATCAGCACTTCGCCAGCCCCAAGCCGGGCTGGGCCGAGCAGGATCCGCGCGATTGGTGGCAGGCCTGCGGGTTGGCTGTCAGGAAGGCGCTTCAGTCAGCGAACATTGCGGCTGGCGATATTGCCTGCGTCGGCTTCTCGGGCCAGATGCATGGGGCGGTGCTGCTCGATCAGTCGGACGAAGTCGTGCGTAACTCGATCATCTGGTGCGACCAGCGTAGTGAGGCACAGAGTCGGGAACTGGAGCAGATGTTCGGTCGCGATCACCTGATTCGCTTGACGTGCAATCCTCCACTGACGAATTTCACACTGACCAAGTTTCTGTGGGTGCGTGAGACCGAGCCCGAAAACTGGGATCGTGTCGCGCACGTGATGTTGCCGAAGGATTATGTTCGCTTCCGTCTGACTGGCGAACGGGCCATCGATATGGCGGATGCTTCCGGCACTCTGTTGCTCGATGTCGCGAATCGCCGCTGGTCGGCCGAGATCCTGCAGAAGACGGGAATTGACGCCAAGCTTCTTCCGGCTCTGTTCGAATCTCCGGAGGTCTGCGGCAAAGTTTCGAGCGCAGGAGCCGAGGCCACAGGCCTTCGCGCCGGAACCCCCGTGGTGGCCGGAGCTGGCGATCAGGCTGCTGGAGCCGTCGGAATGGGCATCGCACGCGCGGGTGCGGTCAGCGCGACCATTGGTACGTCGGGAGTCGTCTTCGCGTCTACTGATCGTCCGGCGATGGACCCGCAAGGCCGGCTTCATACTTTCTGTCATGCGATCCCCGGCCGCTGGCACGTCATGGGCGTGACGCAAGCCGCGGGACTCTCCCTCCGTTGGTATCGCGATCAATTCGGCGCTGCATCGCCAGGCGTGCAAGCGAAGGATGGCCGCGACCCCTACGACGTTTTCGCGGAAGAAGCCAGCAAAGCGCCGGCGGGATCGGAAGGCGCATTCTGGGCGCCTTATTTGATGGGAGAGCGCACCCCGCACCTCGATCCGAATGCACGCGCAGCGTTGATCGGACTCACGGCCTCTCACACGCGAGCCCATGTCATTCGCGCGATTATGGAAGGCGTAGCCTTCAGCCTAAAAGATACGTTCACCATCTTCGATGAAATGAAAATTCCCGTGACCTCGATTCGCCTGGGCGGCGGTGGTGCCCGCTCGCCTCTGTGGCGCCAAATTCAGGCGGATGTGTATGGCCGGGAAGTGGAGATTGTCGCAGCAGAAGAAGGCGCGGCGTACGGAGCGGCGATTCTGGCTGGGACCGGCGCGGGAGGATGGAAGTCAGTCGAACAAGCCTGCGAAGCAGTGGTCCGCGTGGCCAAGAGAATCGCGCCGAGTCCGCAGGATTCGGCGACGATGCAATCCGCCTACAAAACCTACAGAAAAATCTACCCTGCGCTGCATGGAATTTCGTAGAGCGTCTCGTCCGGCCTTGAAATCGAAACGCGTCCTGAAGGGAGTTATCAGATTTTGCCCGAGCTTTACTTCTCCGCTTCCTTCACGGTGAGCACACGATCTACCGCCAAGTCTTTCATCTGTTGCACGATCCCCGAGGGCCAGCGGATCTCGACAGAATCCACGACAGCATTCGATCCCAGACCAAAATGCACCGGTCCGGCACTGGACGACGCATATCCCGCGCTGGTCGACATGTGGTTGTACTGTGCCCCGGATTTCGTGACAACTTTGATTCTCGCGCCAATGCCGTCGCGATTGCTCTTGGTCCCCTGCAGCTTGAATTCGATCCAGTGATTGTGTCCCGGACTTTGATTGATCCACACTTCGCCTGGGGCATTGATCGCAGTCACCACTAGGTCCAGTTTGCCGTCTCCATTCAAATCCCCGTACGCGGAGCCACGATGCCTCGACGGAGCCTGTGCCGCGAAGCCGGCCTCCGCGGTCAGAGCGGAAAACTTCATCCCGCCCAGGTTTCTGAAAACTGTATTAGGCTGCTCGATCGTCAGGTTCGGCGCCGACAGTAACGATTGCACGTGTCCTCTCGAAACAAAGATGTCCTTCCACCCGTCGTTATCAAAGTCGGCGATATTCGGAGAGTAGCCCGCCATCGGCAGCGTCAGCTTCGTCAATCCACTCTCGCGAGTCACCTCAACGAAGCTGCCTTTTCCGGTATTGCGGTAGAGCGGAAAAGTCTCGCCATCGAGCGCCACCAGAAAAATGTCCGGATACCCGTCGTTATCGATGTCGCGGAAATCGACGCCCATCCCGGAGATGTAAACTCCGTCTTCGCGGAGCGCAAGATTTTGCTCGAAGGCGGCCTCCTCGAACTTTCCGCTGCCTTTGTTTACGAAGAACGAATTCATCAACTTGTCGTTCGGCACGATCAGATCCATCCGGCCGCTCGATTGTGAATCGGCCGCCGCTACTCCCATGCCCTTGCCCGGATGCGCTCTAAATCCTGCTTCAACCGATGCATCCCGAAATGTTCCATCTCCCTTGTTGATGAAAAGCTGGTTCGGAGTCGGCTTGTACATCTTGGGATGGCAGTAGTCCCGATGCCCGTAGCCCTCGCATACGGGCTCTTGATCGAAACTCCACTTCAGATAATTGATGACGACCAAGTCGAGCAACCCGTCGTTGTTGACGTCAACCCATGTCGCGGCTACTGACCACAACGGTCCGTATTCTGAATCGCGCTGATTCAACCCAGCCTTCGCGGTGACATCAACAAAAGTTCCGTCACCGCTGTTGTGATAAAGCGTGTTTCGATAAACGCCTGCGACGAATATGTCTTCGTTGCCGTCATTGTCGTAGTCCCCGATCGCGACGCCGGTGTCATATCCCGCGCCAGAGAGCCCCGTCTTCTCGGTGACATCTGTGAAGTGACCTTTTCCATCCCCTTCAAACAGCCGGTTGGAATACTTCGGAGAGTCCTTCTTCAGCGTTTTGAGGTCGGCCCCGTTGGTGAAGAAAATGTCGAGCTTGCCGTCGTTGTTGTAGTCGAAGACGGCAACGCCCCCAGCCATGGTCTCCGGCGCGTGACGCTCCGGCGTTTCATCGCTATCAAGTTTGAAGTTAATCGGCTGGAATGCGAACTGGATCGGACTGGTGTTCGAGGCCGAGGCGGCGATGGGAGCTGGAGCCTGATTCGTTTGGGTTTGCGAGCGCGCCGGATTGAGCGCGCTCGCGATGGTAAGAAGAAAAAGTGCAGCTACAAAGCAGCGAACAGAACAACTTTTCATGTTGGACCGAGTGAATGTGCCGTCTCTATCTTACTCCGGCAACTTTTGTTCTCCTTGGATTATCAGATGAGTATCTGCGTGCGGCGCTCCGGTTCCCGGTTGTCCTCCGCCCGCCGTGATCAGGTAGTCTCCTGCTGCAACCAGCCGGTCGCCCGCTTCATTCACATAGCTCAAATCACGCGGACCAAGCGTCAGCTTTACATGCTTCTGCTCGCCCGCCTTCAGATTCACTCGAGTGAATCCGCGTAGTGCGCGCTGCGGCGCTCCCGCCATTTTTGGGAAGCTGATGTACAACTCCACGACCTCATCGCCATCCCGCTTGCCCGTGTTTTTCACATCAACCTCGACATCCAGCGGATCGCCTGCCGTCAGCGAGGGCTTCGATAACGCCATTCCGCTGTATTGAAAGGTCGAAAAGCTCAGCCCGTGCCCGAAGCCGTAGAGCGGCTCTCCCGTGAAGTAACGATACGTGCGATTCTTCATGGCATAGTCTTCGAATTCCGGAAGCTGTTCGATCCCCTTGTAAAAGGTCACCGGCAGACGACCGGCGGGATTATTTGCTCCCGAAAGAGTTTGGGCGATTGCTGTCCCGCCTTCTTCGCCGGAGTACCACGCATCGATGATCGCGTTCGCGTGATCGTTCGCCCAATTCACTGCCAGCGCGCTGCCATTCATCAAGACGACGACGAGTGGCTTGCCGCTTCCTTTCAGCGCGCCCAGCATGGCTTCTTCTTCAGCAGGCAACGCCAAATTCGTGCGATCGCCGCCCTTGAAACCCGGGAGGTCAACCTTCATCTCCTCGCCTTCGAGGTGCGACGTAATGCCGACCACTGCGACTACTGCGTCCGCCTTCCTTGCGGCTTCGGTTGCTTCGAAACTCGGATTCGCGCTCACCGGCAACCACACAAGCCTCGAGCCGAAGCCCCCGCGCATGCTTTCGATCCGAACCGCGTAACGGTGTCCTTTCATCAGATCCATCGTCACCATCTGCGGATTGGGATCATGCAAGACGGGATCATCCACAATCATCTTGTCATCGAGCCACATGCGGTTCATCGATCCGACCAGCCCAATTCTGTACTGACCGCTTTCCGCTGGAACGACAAAGCCGGTCCACCGGACCGAGAAATCCTTCATACCTTCCGGAGGAGCGATCGCATGAGAATTGGGGTGAAAAAGTTGTAAGTCGACCGCCGGATCGGTTCGTGAAACCTGCGGAGTTCCAGTCATCTCGCCCGCGAAATATTCGCCTTTGATCCCGGCCTTGCCATCGTCTGTCGACAATGAGGCCGTCGGAATGACCACCTCCGGCCTGAGGAAATTTGTCCCGGGAACGTACGATACCTGCGATGCGCCGAACTGCTTGCGAATTCCTTCCAGCGCGCTGACCGCGTGCGAAGCGGTTCCCGCATAGTTTCCATGCAGCACTTCTGTCGATTCCGCCAGCGGTCCCACTACCAGGATTTTCTTGACGCTCGGGCCAAAAGGCAGCACACCGTCGTTCTTCAACAACACCATGGATTCCTGTGCCGTCTTGAGCGCCAGTTGGCGGTGAGGCGCGCTGTCGATTTCGGAATCAGGCGTCTTCGCATACGGCACCATGTCCGGCGCATCGAACATGCCCAGCCGCATGCGCGCCGTGAACAGCCGCTTCAGCGTCACGTCGATATCGGCTTCTGACAGCAGCCCCTGCTTCACCGCGTCGACGAACGGCTTGTAGTCGTGATCGTCCTTGGCGACGGTAAAGAAGTCCGCGCATTCGTTGTCCATTCCGACCTTGTTGGAAATCGCGGCGGCCTCCGCTTGGCTCTTGGTGAAATGGTGGCCCTGGAAAATGTCCACCACGGCGTCGCAGTCGGAGACTACGTATCCGTTAAACTTCCACGCGCCCCGCAATGTGTCCTTCAACAGGAACGTGTTTGCGCATGCCGGCTCCCCGTTCACGCGGTTGTATGCGCACATGACAGACTCCGCTTTTCCCTCCGTAACGGCGGCGCGGAATGCCGGCAGGTATGTGTCTTCCATGTCGTGCTTCGACACTTTCACGTCAATGCTATGCCGCGAGGGCTCGGGGCCGCTGTGTACCGCGTAGTGTTTCGGAGTCGAGATCACACGAAAATATTTGGGATCGTCCCCCTGCAAACCTTTCACGAACGCAACGCCCATGCGTCCGGTCAGGAACGGATCTTCTCCATACGTCTCCTGCCCACGTCCCCAACGCGGATCGCGAAAAATATTGATGTTCGGAGACCAGAAATCCAGTCCCTCCATGATGTCCCGGCGTCCCGCGCGCACCGCCTGATTATGTTTGGCACGCGCCTCCGTTCCGATCACCACGGCCATTTCATGAATCAATGAGTCGTCGAATGTGGCCGCCAATCCAATCGGCTCCGGAAAAACCGTGGCTGTCCCGGCGTTGGCTACTCCATGCAGAGCCTCGCTCCACCAGTCGTAGGCGGGAACCTGCAAGTCGGGGATCGCCCTCGCTTGGTTCACCAGCTGAGAAGCCTTCTGCTCCAAGGTCATTCGATGGATCAGATCATCCACTCTCGTCTCGACCGGCTGAGACGGATCCAGATAGAGTGCTTTGTCGTTTGTTTGTGCACCCGAAGGAATGGTCAAAATCAAAGAAAGAAGAATGAACAACATCGCGATTTGAATGCGCTTTTCCATGGGAACGCCTCCTCTGCAACTCGAACGATCGACCCGCAACAGGACCCCGAAAAATTCGATTTTCTGCGCTACGTTAACGATTACGGTCGACCGTCGCTTGTAGCACAGCCCCAGGGGGAGGTCAAGGAGCGGGGAGTTCCCTTGCTCGATTCTGTTCTTCCGCGTGTCCAAATTACGGAACGAATTCCGTAACTTCGGTCGGGACTGGGACCGCAAAACCATCCTTCACGGTTCGGACTCGCGATACGTTCCGCCCCCCGGCGTTGCAAAAAAAACGCGTTCTCGGAATCCAGAACATAAACCCTGCAGAAACCTGCAGGGATGACGACCTCGCCATCCCTGGGATTCTTCCGAATTCTTCAAAGTATGAGAAACAAGCCAGTTCTCATCTCCTGATTTTCGGCGCAGATCATGACCTTGGGTTGATCCCTCGAAAACGCACTGTTGACGGCCTACAAAGTCGCGTCTAACGCCCCTACGATATCGATTTTGTTCTTGACAAAGGTTTACATATACATGTATCTCCGTAAACGTTCACGGAGCTCGGGTTTGTCCGATCCCAGAGGACTACCCGTTACCTATCGCTTTTTGGAGGCTGGCACAATGAAATCCATCTCGCCCACGAATGCCGGGAGTCTCGGCCGTTTCAAGCGCTGCGACCTTCGCCTGGTTCTTCTGCTTGCGGCGTTGGTTCTGTTATTCGCCGCGCAAGGCCTGGCACAGGAAGCCACTATCGTCGGAACAGTGACCGACCCCAGTGGTGCCGCGGTACCTAACGTTTCAATCACCGTCACAAACATCGACACCGGTCTTACCCGAGCTCTGACCACCAGCAGCGATGGTCAGTACGTCGTTCCCGACCTTCGTATCGGTCACTACACGGTAAAAGCTACCGCTGCAGGTTTCAAAGTTGCGGAGCAAAAAGACATCACGCTCCAGATTAACGATCGGTCCCGTATCGACATCAAGTTGACGGTCGGCAGCGCGCAGGAGCAGGTCACCGTCGAAGCCGCCGCCATCGCTGTTCAATCAGATACCGGCGAAGTCAGCGATGTCATCACCGGACAGCAGATGACGCAGCTCGCCGCTAACGGGCGCAGCATGTACTCGCTGATTTCTCTGACGCCCGGAGCGTCCAGCGGCCAGGGCGACTTTCAGATTCCCACGCCAGTCGGCGGCGATGCCAACGTCAGTTTCAATGGCATGCGCGAAAGTCATAACCTGTACCTCCTAGACGGCAGCGAGAGCAGCGATCGAGGCGGCGCCGGTGGTTCCGACGTAATGCCTTCCCTCGATGCTATCGCCGAGTTCCGCCAGATGACCTCCAACTACAGCGCGGAATATGGCCTATCCTCCGCGGCGACGATGAGCGCTGTCATTAAGTCGGGAACCAGGCAATATCATGCCAGCGCCTGGGAGTTCCTGCGCAACGACGCGCTTGACGCTCGCAACTATTTCAACCCGGCTCCGCAAAAGGTTGCCGAACTTCGCTTCCACACTTTCGGCTTTAACGTCGGCGGTCCAGTTGATTTCTGGGCAAAAGAGCACAAGACGTTCTTCTTTTACAACATGGAATGGCGCCGCCTGATTCAGGGTCAGACGCTAAACCAGACTGTGCCCGATACCGCTTGGTACAACGGCGACGTGTCAGGTGGTCCCGCGCCCAACGTTCCATCGGCTGCTAACGTTGACCCTGCATACTTGTTTAGAAATTGCCCCGGCGGGGCCGCACCCGCGGGTATCGTTCAGGGCAGTGCCTTCCCCAACGCTACAATCCCATCCTGCATGATCGATCCCAACGCAACGGCTCTGCTTAACGCTGGCATCTTTCCAGCGAACAACGCAGTGAACGGCAGCGGCAACCCGGTCTTCCAGGGCGGGAACAATGTGCCCACCAGCGTGAAGGAAGAGATTGTTCGCATTGACCATCAGTTCAGCAGCAAGTTCTCGGTCTTTGGCCACTACCTTTCCGAGCAGATTGCGCAGAACTTCGGAACGTCGATGTGGAGCGGCGACAACGTCCCAACTGCCAGCAACACCTTCGGCAACCCGTCCTACAGTTATGTGATCCACACGACCTATATGATCAGCCCGACGCTGTTGAACGAAGTTGCGTTCAATGCCAACGGCAACAAAATTGCCATCCTGCCGAGTAACCTGATCGCGCGTCCGAGCGGATTTACCTCGAACCGTATCTTCAGCGGACCCAACAATCTCGACCGCATCCCGGAAATCCACCTTGCCGGTTACAACAACGTGGACTATACGAACGCCAGTTGGCCGTGGAATAACAAGGCGGATGACTATCAGATCCGCGATGACATTTCTTGGACCAAGGGTGCGCACCAAATCAAAATGGGCGGTAGCTGGGCGATTTACAAGAAGGTTCAGGACCTCTTCGGCAACACGCAGGGTTCTTTCACCTTCAATAACAACTTCACCGGAAATGACTTCGCGGATTTCTTGCTAGGCACGGCTTCGGGCTACAACGAGCTGGCCGTACAAGACAGTGGTAAGTGGAACAATGTTTCCTGGGCTGCATATGCGCAGGACAACTGGCGCGTAAACAATCGCCTGACCTTGAACTTGGGCCTGCGTTGGGACGGCGCACCGCATACCTATGAGGCGAACAACCGGATGGGCAACTTCTATCCGAACCTGTATGATCCAGCCGCCGCTCCGATCTTCGCTGACACGGCCGGCAACAATATTGCACCCAACAGCCCCGGCTTGGGCACTAGCCCGAACCCGATTCTGGCGGGTACCCAGTTCTATCTGAATGGTATCGGTATCCCCGGAAAGACTCCTGGGGTCCCGAAGGGGCTGGTCAACGATCACTGGGCCGCATTCGGTCCTCGCCTTGGCTTTGCTTATGATCTGACCGGATCAGGCAAGACTGTTCTTCGCGGCGGTTTCGGCATGATGTATGAACGCATCCAGGGCAACGATATGTACAACGCTGGCCCGAACGTGCCCTTCAGCACGAACATTAATTTCAGCAACATTCAAGTGGAAAATCCCGGCACGCAACTTAGCAACAATCAACCCCTCGTTGCACCTATCACGGTCGCTAGCATTACCGGCCTCGACAAGGTGAATAACAACTTGCCGCTCAGCTATCAGTACAGTATTGGCGTGCAGCACGCTATCTCTGCCCGCACTGTGCTGGAGCTCCAGTACGTTGGCAATCAGAACCGGAACCAGAACGCGTACCAGGAAACCAACCTTCCGAGTTCTGCCAACATCACCACGCTGTTCGCGAATAACAACGCTGACTACAACCTGCGCGTTCCGTATCTGGGGTTCCACTCCGTCAGACAGACGGAGAACATACAGAGCTCGCACTACAATGGCTTCCAGGCTCAGATTCACAGCCAAATTCGGCATGAACTAACTCTTCAGGCAGCCTACACTTTGTCTCGGGCGATCGATCCAGCCACGGGCAACAATGGCGTGGGCGACTTGAACAATTTTGATAACCCCTACGATGTGCACTACGACAGTGGCCCATCCGGCCTGGATCGTACGCAAATCGCCTTCGTGAACTTCATCTACGACATCCCCCTCCTGAGAAACAGCTCCAACAAGCTGTTGAAGTCGACGGTCGGTGGATGGCAAGTGTCGGGAATCGTCGCCATGCAAACGGGCACGCCTATCCATATCTCGGAAGGCGGTATTCAGAACTGCGCCCAAGGGGTCAACAACGATCCCGTAAAGTGCGCGGGTTCGCTTGCCGGCACCGGTAACATCAGCAGCATCATTCCCAATGCGGATAATCGGCCCAACGTAAGCTGGGGGCGTTCACTATCCGAAGACGGTGAAGAGCTGGTTCAGTTCTTCCGCATTCTCCCCAACCGTGGCTGGAACCTGGGGCAACCTGCCTTTCAACAGCGTCCGTGGTCCCGGCCGTCAAAACTGGAACCTCGCTCTATTCAAGCAGTTTGTATTCAGCGAGACTCGCGGCAGCAAACTGGAATTCCGCGCGGAATTCTTCAACGCGTTTAATCACACCGAATTCAACAACGTCAGCAACACCTTCACCAACGGTGATTTCGGTGCGGTTACGTCGGCTCATGACCCACGCGAAATTCAGCTTGGGTTGAAGCTGTACTTCTAGTCGATGTTGGTGACACTCTCCACCCCGCTCGCGGTTCGAATACGCGAGCGGGGTTTTCCTTGTAACTAATCTTTTTTTTGAAGCGAGTCGTAAACGTTTACGGGCTGGATGGAGTTCGATAAGCTGATTCAGAGCATGAGGTTTCGTCTTTCGGAACTCGTTGTCCTTGCCTTGCTCGGTTGCTCGGCTCATCCCGCGCCGGCACAAACTCCTTCGGACGCTATGGCGTTAGAGCAACAGCAAAAATGGGCAGATGCTGCCCAAGCCTGGAAAGCCGTCACAGTGCGCAATCCGTCCGATGCAGCAGCCTTCGCTAGCCTCGGAGTCGATCTGGCCAGGCAGCAAAAACTCGATGAAGCAGCGGCCGCCTATCGCAAGGCCCTCAAGTTGAATCCCAAAATGCCCGGCCTGCAATTGAACCTGGGCCTGGCGGAATTCAAGCAGGGCCACTTTAGCAGTGCCGCCACTGCCTTTCGATCAGCACTCGCTGCAGACGCCTCCAATGCGCAAGCTCAGACACTACTCGGCATGAGCTACTACGGCGCTAAGAAATTCGACCTCGCTTCGCAATACCTGGAACGCGCCAGCAAAGCCGATCCGGGCAATGCTGAACTCCATCAAATGCTTGCCCAGAGTTGCCTCTGGACGAAGAAACTCGACTGCGCGCAGAACGAGTTCAAACAGTTGTTGCAACAGAGTCCCGACTCCGCTCCCACGCACGTTCTCATGGGCGAAGCGCTGGATGGCCTCGGCCGGACTCAAGAAGCGATTGCTGAGTTTCAAGCCGCTGCCAGGATTTCTCCGAAGGAACCCAATCTCCATTTCGGACTCGGTTACCTTTTCTGGAAGACGCAGCAGTACGACGAAGCTCGCAAGGAATTCGAGGCAGAACTGGCTTTCGACCCGAATCACGCTCAGGCACTCGCATATCTCGGTGACATTCATTGGAAGAACAATGACGCCGCCGCCGCCCTCCCCCTGCTTCAAAAGGCGATCAAGGCCAACACCACCCTGCGGATAGCCTATGTCGACCTTGGCGCCATCTCTCTCCAGCAAAAGCGCTACAAAGAGGCGGAAACGTATCTCTCCAAGGCCATATCCCTCGAGCCGAACCAGCCCGATGCGCACTATCAAATGGGCCGTCTCTACCAGGCTCAGGGCAAAAGCGCCGAGGCAGAAAAAGAGCTTCATAGAGTACGCGAGTTGCACGAAAAGGCAGACAGCCTTGTAGGGAAGATGTCAGCGTCCCCCCCGCCGATCAAACCGGACGAATCTCAATAATTCAAACTGCAAATATAAAGAGGGAAAAACTCATGAGCAAGAAGAACGGAAGTTATACCCCGAAGCCCGAGCACAAATTTTCTTTCGGTCTATGGACGTTGGGAAATCGTGGCCGCGATCCTTTTGGCGACGCGGTTCGTGACACCTTCCCACCCAATGACATCGTCTCCGTCCTCGGTGAGATCGGAGCGTGGGGCGTCAACCTGCACGACAACGATCTCGTTCCCATCGACGCCACGCCTTCCGAGCGCGACCGGATCGTCCGCGAATTCAAAAAGGCTTGCAAGGAGAGTGGGGTCGTCGTCCCCATGGCTACAGTGTCACTCTTCTTCCATCCCGTTTTCCGGGACGGAGCCTTCACTTCCAACGATCCCGAAGTTCGCGCTTACGCCATCCAGAAAACCATGCGCGCCATGGATCTCGGAGCCGAACTCGGCGCCAAGATTTTCGTCCTCTGGGGAGGTCGCGAAGGAGTCGAGACCGACGCTTGCCGTCGCGCCGACGAAGCCGTCAAACGTCTCCGCGAGGCGGTCAACTATCTGTGCGAGTACAGCGTCGCCCAGA
This sequence comes from uncultured Acidobacteriota bacterium, assembly GCA_963820895.1. Lineage (GTDB taxonomy): Bacteria > Acidobacteriota > Terriglobia > Terriglobales > Acidobacteriaceae > Sulfotelmatobacter. Next base: position 451,332 of record CAWGBW010000002.1, on the reverse strand, counting down.
AGTACGGATACAAATTCGCGCTTGAAGCCAAACCCAACGAGCCTCGCGGCGATATTTATATGGCGACCACCGGACACTACCTCGGATTCATCCCCACCCTCGACCGTCCAGAAATAGTGGGAGTCAACCCCGAAGTCGCGCACGAGCAGATGGCAGGACTCAATTTCATGCACGGAGTCGCGCAGGCCTGGGAGGCTGGGAAGCTATTCCATATCGATCTCAACGATCAGGTTTCAGGACGATATGACCAGGATCTCCGCTTCGGATCGGCGAATCCCAAGACCGCGTTCTGGCTGGTGAAGTTCCTCGAAGACGTCGGATATAACGGTCCCCACCATTTCGATGCCCACGCGTACCGTACCGAAGACTACGACGGCGTGAAGGACTTCGCCCGCGGCTGCATGCGCACCTATCTCATCCTGAAAGAGAAGGCCGCAGTCTGGAACGCCGACAAAGAAATTCAGGGAATCTTGAAAGAGATTTCAGGTGGTTCCCCCAAAGTTCCGTCGACCGGCAGCTACTCGCAGAAAGGCTCAGCCGCACTGTTGAGCCATGTCTTCGATAAGGACGCCATCCTGGAGAAGCGCCTCCCCTACGAAAAGCTGGATCAACTAACCATCGATATCCTGTTAGGAGCCCGCTAAGCCCGTGTAGGGGCGGACGCATTCGTCCGCCCCGCGAGCGAAAGCGAGGGTGTCCGAAGTGTGTATCAGCAGTGTCTACCGGAACTGTCGATCAGCGGTAAGAAAGAGGATGGAAGGCGGAAATGAAGAAATGTGGGGACAGCCGCCCTCGGCTGTCCAGCCCGCAAAGCGGGCGAATGTTTTCGGTAGAGAACGGCGAGCGAACTACCTACGCTCGCCCCTTCTTCGCCGCGACCGCCCGCTTTCCTGCCACTTCCCAGGGACGCTTCGGCCGATCCACTTCCGGCTTATCGCGGTTCTCAACTCGATCATACTGATACGCTTCGCTCACGGTTCCGAGCGACTCGTTGTACAGGCTGGGCAGTCCCAGAGCCTGTTTCAACTCCTCGGAGAACGACTGCAACGCCTTCAACTGGTCAGCCGTCGCGGGCACTTCATTCTTCGAGGTCTTCAAAAACTGCTGATAGCCCTTGTTCACCAGCTTCGAAATCTCGCTGCCAATCAGGCATCCCGGATACGCGAAGATCTTGACCCCATCCTCCGCGTCCTTCTGAATCGCTGCCGATACGTTGTATTTCCTCAGGAACACACGGCTATTGGTGCCGGGAGCGTCGGTCACGTCGAACCCGTTGTCGCGTAGCCAGGCTAGCGCTTCCTCGTAGGTTCGTGCTTCAATTGTCTTGGCCATTTGCTGTACTTAACCTTTCCGTATCCGCTCCGGCTGTGCTTGTTGATTAGATGCGTGCATTATGAAGACCGGGCGTAACTTTACAGGGACTGCATCGCCGGGCGAATCTATTTCATCTAAGCAAGATACTACATACCGTGTTTTCGGCTACATAACACATTACGTTCGTCACGGCATTCCGGTTCAGGCATGACATTCGGATCAACCAAAACAGCAGCAGTCCCCTCAGCAAGGGTCCCGGGCCCTCGGGAAGTTGCTTCTGGCCTAGGAGAAACACTGGGCCACAGCCTCATCGAACGCATCGGAAATACCCCTCTGATTCGTCTCGACGCGGTTACTCGCGACCTTCCTGGCGTAGCACTTCTGGGTAAAGCGGAGTGGTACAACCCCGGTGGATCGGTGAAAGATCGTGCCGCCGCGAACATCGTTTCCGAAGCCCGTCGTTCTGGATTATTAAATTCGGACAAGATTCTGCTCGATGCCACCAGCGGCAATACCGGCATCGCCTACGCCATGCTCGGTGCCGCCGAAGGATTTCCCGTTACCCTTTGCATGCCCGAAAATGTCTCGCGCGAGCGCAAGCAAATTCTGCAAGGCTACGGCGCCAACATTATTTATACCGATCCAGGGGATGGCTCCGATGGCGCGATCCGCATGGCGCGCCAGCTTGCTGCACAGCATCCGGACAAATATTTCTACGCCGACCAATATTCGAACGATGCCAACTGGAAAGCGCATTACCAGGCGACGGCAAACGAGATCTGGCAACAGACGCAAGGCCGCGTCACTCATTTTGTTTCCATGCTTGGGACAAGCGGGACATTCGTCGGCACCACGCGTCGCTTGAAGGAACTGAATCCGTCGGTGAAGTGCATATCGCTTCAGCCGGATTCTTCGTTTCATGGCATCGAAGGCGCCAAGCACATGGCAAGCGCCATCGTGCCGAAGATTTATGATTCCAGTCTCGCCGACCAGAATCTCGAAATCTCGACGGAAGATTCCTATGCGATGGCGCGCCAGCTCTCCCGCGGCGCCGGATTGCTTGTCGGCATCTCTGCTGCAGCCGCGGTAGTCGGATCGCTGAAAGTTGCGCGGGAGCTGAAACTCAAAAGAAGTCAGGAAGCCGTGATCGTCACGATCCTCTGCGACTCCGGCGACAAGTATCTGAGCGAACGCTTCTGGAATGAAGCGTAAAAATTTCAGATTGTTGATTTCAGATTGCAGATTAAAATCCTTTCGATTCCGAGATTTTTTAATCTGAAATCATCAATCTGAAATCTGCAATCTTCCGAAAATGCTAAAACTCTCCCGCACCGATTACGACACCATCCGTCACCACGGCGAGGAAACTTATCCGCACGAATGCTGCGGAGTTCTTCTCGGCACATTCAATGACGACGGTACCCGCGTCGTCACCAGCACTGCGCGCTGCGGAAACACGCGCACCGATTCCGCACACAATCGCTACAACATCGATCCCAAGGAACTCGTCCGTATCCAGCGCGAAAGTCGCGACCGCGGGGAAGACATCGTCGGCTTCTATCACTCCCACCCCGACCATCCGGCCCAGTGGTCAAAGACCGACTACGAAGAGGCTCACTGGATCGGCTGCTCCTACGTCATCACCGCCGTAGAGAAGGGCAAAGCCGCAATCACCAACTCCTTCGAACTATCCGGGACCGACGAATCCGACAAGCAGCTAGTAGACGAACCAATCAAAGTCGATTGATAAGTTGCTTATGTGGCGACAGCCGCCTTCGGCTGTCCGCTGTGTGATGCCTTGCTGGACGGGGGAAGTCCACGATTTTCACAAGTCTGGAGATAGCATTTCGCTGTCTGCGTCCCATCGATTGCTGTCAATTCTTGCAGCAAAATTCCGTATTAGGCGCGCCTTCGCGAAAGATGGAATCCGTCTCTGCACAATTTCCGGTCACCGGCCTGTGAACGGCGTGCACTCGATTGAAAACAAGTGTAGTTAGGGAGGCGTGTTTTTCGTTGACGTAAGAAACAGAAGGAGTACAACAGGATCGTTCTTTGACAGCTTCTTAAGTTTTTCCGGTTGGTGCGGCGTCCGGGGCTCAAGCGAAGTCACCTTCGAAATCGCGAGATGGAGAAGGAGGGCCAGCAAGGGTCTATAGCAAAGCGCTGGTCGAGGCGAACGAAGAAGAAATGTTGAAGGCAGGATAGAGTTCCGAGGCGTAGGGTAGGTTTATCCGGTTGGCGGTGAGCCCGGAGCCCAAGCGAAGATCGCGCGCTGGTCCCCGCAAGGGAAGCAGCGAGAGCAGGTCGAGCGAGGGTCATTAAGCGAGCTACTGGCCGAGACGAATGGACCCCACACCACCTCGGAACTCTCTTATTTTTGGGAAGCAAGTAGCGCCGGCGTCCCGCCGGCTGTCCGGAGCGCATCCTGCGCTCCGCCTGTCCTAAAAGAAAATGAGGTCCGTCACACAGGTCACATGCTGCATTTTCTTTAGCGCGTCTTTTCTGCCACAAAAAGAAATCGCGACAGGCGGCGTTCTTTTGCGATGCGTGCGGCCACTTCGAAGAACTGTTGCTGGTGATCGTAGCTGTCATCACCCTCGATGTCGCGCAAGAACTTGGCTCTTGATTCTCGGGCCGTACGACGTCGCTCTGCCAGATCCGCCATGTTTTGCGTGACGTCTTCCCGCACCGTCAACTTCAACCCGCAATCCGCGATGACTTTCTCGTCATATCCCGCAGGGACGAAGAGAAAAAATCCAATCGAGCCTCGCACCGCAATTTCGTCCTTCGTCAGAGGCCCGGTGATGGTGATGGGATCGGTGAATAAGAGCCGTCCACCGGGCTTCAGTACTCGCGCCCATTCCGACAAAACACGTGTCCGGTCCGGCAGGTGATTGATGGCGTCGATACAGATGACGGCATCGAATTCAGCGTCGCCAAACGGTAGGCGCTCCGCCGCGTTCGCCGTTCGAAACTCGGATCGTTGCGCCAGGCCTCGTTCCGCCGCCAGAGCCTTCGCCGCCGATATCGCATCTTCATGGATATCCACTCCGACGAGCGAGCAACCGGTTTTCTCCGCAATTCTTAACGCCGGGCCACCCGCTCCGCAGGCAACGTCCAGAAGTGTCTTGCCGCTTCCCAACGCCAGTTGGCCCAGGAATCGATCCTGCTCATCTGCGGTAATCCAACTGCTCTGCCCGATGTCTTCCCCGAATGCCTCGCGGCGAATCTCAGCGTAGATCTGCGTCTGAAAATTACCGTAGTTGGCGTCGTAGTGCCTGGAGTCCTGACCCGGTTTTGCGCTTTTCTCCACGTTGGCCTCCTTTGCGGATGCGGACTTGCGATTGAGCTTTATTTCCCCGCGTTTCCCGGTCCGCCAACCGGATAAATCCGAGGGATCCGCTGTTCCAGCGCGGGCATCGTCGGGAACACCGCATGCGGCTCGCTCTGATACCAATACGCTACGGAGAAGAAATTATCCGAGCGATGATTGCCATGGCCATGCTCGATCGTTGCGCGCAGGGATTTCGTGAACGTGATCGGCGAATCGAGATGAAATCGATAAACAGAAGAACGTCCACCCGCCACTTCCTGCCCAACGACCGGGGCGCCAAACAGTCCGTATCCAAACGGATGTCCCCCGAAATCCCACGCCCCTGAGAAATAGTCCTCGGAACCGGTTCCATTGATCGACGGACTCTTTTCGCCATCGACAAAGAACATGTCATCGCCCTCGCCCCACCACTTGTCCTGATTCTGTAATACCGACATCGTCACACCGACGAAATGCCCGTGACCGGTCGCTTCCATCCACACATAGTTGCCTTCGCCTTCTAGATTTTTCTTCGCGTCCATGTCGCCGTTCGACTTCCACTCGCTCGACCATCCGTGATTCGGAGCGGCCTGCCGGTACTGCGCGTGAAAGTAAAGCGAGTCCGCGGGCAGCGGCTTGCTGTAAGCTCGGTAGTCGATATTGAAATAGAAAGCGTCGGTCCTGATCGCGCCTTCGTTGGTCACCGTCATGCGCGCATGCTTCTGGAAGGGCATCGGGAAGAAGCTATTAAGCGCCTTGTTCGCACCAACTGACAAAGGCGTCGATTGATACAGGTAATAATCTCCCAGCCCCAACCCGAAAAAGTCTCCCACCGGAGTCTCAACACTCGGCGTGCTCTCGCCATCCCAATACATGCGCAGCACGATCGCCTTCAAATGATTTGGATCGTCGCTCGCGATCGTGAACCACACGTGGCTTACGAGCCCTGGCCCGTCGGCGTCAAGCAGTGTGAGAGTTTCCCCCGGCGCAAGCGGACGCGAGTCCGCATTCCCCCCGCTCCGGTCGTAACTGGATGCCCGCTTCTGCACATAATCCTTCGCCTGCGGAAGCGTCGCAAGCCAGCTCGAATTGTCTTGTGAGATCAGGGGAGCAGCGAGCAAACAAAATACGAGGAGGGCGAACTTGCGCATCTGGCAAACCTCACGATCAGGATTTCAATGGACTTCTCATCTCAGGATTGTTCACAATGGTATGTTCCCGTGCTTCTTCGGCGGGCTCTTCTCGCGCTTGGTCTCGAGCATCGCCAGCGCCTGGATCAGCTTCTTTCGTGTGTCCCGCGGTTGAATCACCGCGTCGACGAATCCGCGGTCCGCGGCAATGTAAGGATTCGCGAACCGGTCGCGGAATTCGTCGATCTTGTCCCGCCGTACCTGATCCCGTTTCGTCCCCGCCGCATCCAGTTCGCGCTTGTACACGATATCGACCGCGCCTTCGGGGCCCATCACTGCAATCTCGGCGGTCGGCCAGGCGTAATTCACATCCGTGCGGATGTGCTTCGAAGCCATCACGCAATATGCCCCGCCATACGCTTTTCGCGTGATCACCGTAACCTTCGGCACAGTGGCCTCGGCGTAAGCGAACAAAAGTTTCGCTCCGTGCTTGATGATTCCCCCGTACTCTTGCGCTGTTCCCGGCAAAAATCCCGGCACGTCCTCGAACGTTACCAGGGGGATGTTGAAGCAGTCACAAAAACGGACGAATCGCGCCGCTTTCACCGAGGCATTAATGTCCAGCGTCCCCGCCAGCATCGCCGGCTGGTTCGCCACGATCCCCACCGATCGTCCGTCGAGGCGCGCGAATCCCACAACAATGTTCTTCGCGTAGTGTTCCTGCACCTCGAAAAAATATCCGTCGTCAACAATCGGGTGGATCACATCCTTGATGTCATACGGCTGGTTCGATTGCGCCGGAACCACCTTGTCCAGCGCGGCATCAGCGCGGTCCGCAGGATCGGTGCACACCTTGCGTGGCGCTTCATCCAGATTGTTCGATGGTATGAAACTCAGCAGTTCGCGCACCATCGACAGGCACTCCGCGTCATCGTGAGCCAGAAAATGCGCAACGCCGGAGGTTTCGTTGTGTGTCATCGCACCGCCGAGCTGTTCTTTCGTGACCTCTTCGTGGGTAACGGTCTTGATCACGTCGGGCCCCGTAATAAACATGTACGAGGTGTTGTTCACCATCATCACGAAGTCGGTGATCGCCGGAGAATAAACAGCTCCGCCGGCGCACGGCCCCATGATTGCCGAAATCTGCGGCACTACTCCGCTGTACAGCGTGTTGCGCAGAAAGATGTCGGCATATCCGGCAAGCGACATCACGCCTTCCTGAATCCGCGCTCCTCCGGAATCATTCAGTCCAATCACAGGAGCGCCCATCTTCGCTGCCAGATCCATGATCTTGACGATCTTTCCCGCGTTCGTTTCGGAAAGCGATCCGCCGAACACAGTGAAATCCTGCGCGAATACATAAACCAGACGGCCCTCAATCCGCCCGTAGCCGGTGACGAATCCATCGCCATAAATCTTCTGCTCAGCCATCCCGAAGTCATTGCACCGATGCGTAACCAGCTTGTCGGTCTCTTCGAAGGTTCCCTCGTCGAGCAGGAATTCAATGCGCTCCCGCGCTGACATCTTTCCTTCTTTATGTTGGCGCTCACGCCGCTGCTTCCCACCGCCGTCTTCGGCGAGCTGATTCCGCCTTTTAAGTTCCGCGACCTTCTGTTCGAAATCCATGGCGAAAGGATTATAGCCACAAACGTAGCACCCCCGTCCCAGCGGCTGTCCGAAGGGCGTCCCACCCGCCGACCCTTACGTAATCTGTCGAGCCCCGCCTTCATCCGCTACCCTGACTTTTGAGCCACACCAAGGAGGAGTAATGTCCCTGAAACGTTGGTTCCGCGCCGGGGCCGCTGCAGCTTTGTCCTTAGCGCTGACGACGACCATCGCCGTAGCGGACGATCACGGCCGCGGTCACGACAAACACGATCGCGATGACGCCCACGAGCGCTGGCACGAGCAACATCATGAGGGCCACGGACACGCTTACGGACATGAAAAATATCGGGATCACGAGCGCGACATCCACGATTGGTACCGCACTCACTACCGGCATTTGCCACCCGGATTGGCAAAGCGCGACCGCCTGCCTCCCGGTCTTGAGCGGCGTCTGGTTATAAGTCAACCTCTGCCACTTGAAGTCCGCGTGCACGCGCAGCCGTGTCCTCGCGAGTTGGAAGTGATGCTGCCACCTCCGCCCCCAAATTATGTCCATGTTGTGATCGGCGGGAATCTGGTGCTCTATAACCGCGCCAACTTCCAAATCGCCGATGTCTTCCACTTCGACCTCAACTAACCCAGTCAGTTGAACCTGCCCCATCGGTGCCACGCAATTCGAGGCATCGATGGGGCTGAGTTTTGAGCGTCCACGTCTTCGAGACCGCCTGCGGTACACTGCCCTCAGTGTCCTCTCTCACCGACCAAATGGGTTTCAACTTCCGCGGGCCCGAACGCCGGGTATGGAAGGTCCAAGACCTCGTCGCTGCCGTCCGCACTCACGTTGAAAAGGAATACGCCGATGCCTGGGTGGAAGGTGAGATCTCCAACTTTCGAGCACCTGATTCAGGGCATCTCTACTTCACGCTGAAGGACGGCAACGCCCAGATCAAGGTCGTCATGTTCCGCTCGTCAGCCCGTCTCTTACGCTTCCGTCCCGCCGACGGCCTGCAGGTTGTGATTCGCGGTAGGGTCACCATCTATGAAGATCGCGGCGAACTCCAGATTGCGGCCGAATACATCGAGCCTAAGGGCGCTGGATCGCTGCAACTGGCCTTCGAACAATTGAAGGCCAAGCTCGAGGCCGAAGGCCTCTTCGGCGCTGAGCGCAAGAAGCCAATTCCATCGTTGCCAGCGCGCATCGGTATCGTCACATCGGCCCAAGCGGCGGCATTGCGCGACATTCTCAACATTCTCCAGCGTCGTCACCACTCCGTGAATGTCACGATTTTTCCCGCTCAGGTTCAGGGAGACTTTGCCGCGCAGGAAGTTTCAGCCGGAGTGCGCTACTTCAATCAGCACGCGTCCGTCGACGTAATCATCGTGGCTCGCGGCGGAGGCTCTGCCGAAGACCTTGCCTCTTTCAATAATGAAGGCCTCGCCCGCGTTGTCTCGACCTCGCAAATCCCCGTTATCTCAGCAGTAGGCCACGAGACGGATTTCACCATCATCGACTTTGTTGCCGATCTTCGCGCTCCCACACCGTCGGCGGCAGCCGAGCTCGTAATCCGGTCCCGTCAGGACATCGAAGACCAGGCCTCCGCACTCCACGAGCGCCTGAGCCGCGCCATGCGGTACCGACTGCTCATGCATCGCCAGGCGCTCACCGAACTGGCACAGCACGGCGCGTTCGCCCGCATGATGGAATTGATCCGCCAACGCCAGCAGAAGCTCGACGATCTCTCGCATCGCATGGAACTCGCCGAGCGCCAGGTCATCGAACAGCTCCACCGGCGCTGGGAATCTATCTCCGCCGTGGTGCGCCATTACGACATCCGGCTGGTCCTGTCGGGCATGCGAAAAGAGCTCGATAGCCGTGCCACTTCGCTTGCCGCTGTGATGCGCAACGTGCTTCTTCAACACAAAGTGCGCAGCCAACGCTTGCAAACCGCCCTTGAATCCCTATCTCCTTTGGCGATTCTCGATCGCGGATATGCTTTGATCTTCGACTCCGATGGAAAGCTGCTGAAAGATGCTCGGACCGTAAGCGTGGGCAGCCCTATCTCGGCCCGCCTCGCTCATGGCCAGATCGAAGCCGAGGTTACAAAGAAGCGCGAGTAAGGCCGGTCCGGAATCCCTGCATTACAATGGAATTCCTGATCCTTTGACCTTGAGGAGCGAGATCTCGTTTGCTACCGGTCATCACATCCTGGCAACAAGGTGCTTGGATCGCACTCGACATCTTCCTTGTCGCCCTCCTGATCTACCAGGTCCTGGTGATGATTCGCGGCACCCGTGCGGTGCCCATGCTCGTGGGCCTCGTTGTAGTCGCCGTTACCTTCTATTTCGCGCGGGTCGGCGAACTCACTACGCTGAACTGGGTCGTCAGCCATTTCTTGCCCTATGTGGTTTTCGCGCTGATCGTAGTGTTCCAGTCGGAAATACGTCACGTGCTCGCCGATGTCGGGCGCCGATTCACCTTCCTGCGAACCAGTTCGTCTGACAATGACGCCTACGACGATATCGTTCTCGCCGCCAATCTTTTTTCCCAGCACCAGACCGGAGCTCTGATCGTCATCGAGCGCGAGATCGGCCTGCGTACCCACATCGAAAGCGGTGTTCCCCTCGATGCGCGCCTTTCCTACGACCTGCTGGCGACCGTTTTCCGGCCCAGCGCGCCGCTGCATGACGGCGCTGTTATCGTGCAAAAGGATCGCATTGCCGCAGCCGCATGTTTCCTGCCCTTGTCGATGAATCCGCTTCTGTCGACACAGCTTGGAACCCGTCACCGCGCCGGCATCGGTATCACCGAAGAGACCGACGCCATCGCCGTCATCTGCTCGGAAGAAACCGGTGCGATTAGCTTTGCCGTGGGTGGAAATATCGAGCGCGACCTGACCGTGGAACAACTGAGAGACCGGCTCGGGAGCGAGCTGCGCCGTCGCATCGCCCCAATCCCACTACCGACCTCCATCGCGCGAACCATGGATGACGAATCGGATGCCGCGCTCGATTCCCCATTGATCGAGCCCGCGCAGCGAAAGACGGAACCCGGCTCTCCTGCGGAGCCCCACGCGTGATCTCAATGTTCAATCGTTACGTCGTGCATAACTTCGGCCTCAAGATCGTCTCTCTGTTGCTTGCCGCCGGACTTTGGTTCACGATCTCGCGCGATGAGCAGCCCGCCGAAGTGGCCGTTCGCGCACCTATTGTTTTTCAGAATGTGCCGGCCGATCTCGAACTCAGCTCTGAACTGATTCCTGAAACACAGATTCGCGTGCGTGGTCCCGAGCGCGTCATCCGCCAGCTTAGGGCTAACGAAGTTCAGGCCGAGCTCGATCTCGGAGGAACGACTCCCCAGGAGCGGACCTTCGAACTCACCGCTCGTCAGGTTCGGCATCCGAGAGATGTCACGGTCATGCAGATCGTGCCCAGCCAACTGCGTCTCACCTTCGATACCCGATTGAGTCGTGAGGTCGAGATACATCCCAGGGTCGTCGGGACTTTCGGCGAAGGAGAGCAGATCGTCAGGGTCGATGCCGACCCGCCTCGGATCACCATCTTTGGTCCGCGCCGGCATGTCGAGAAAATTGACACCGTCAATACCGACACCATTGACGCCACCGGTACTCGCGGGACTGCCAACTTCACGACCAACGCTTACGTCCCCGATCCGCTGGTGCAGGTGGAGCAGTCAGCTACGATTCACGTCACTGTCATCGTTCAGAAGGTGGGGACTGCGACTCCCCAATGACCCAAAGTTTCGACAGTTAGTCACAGACCAGTTCTCTTTCCTTATAATTGCTGTTCTTTTGCCAGTGTTTTGAAACCTAGATGAGCCAGCAACGTCAACTCTTTGGCACCGATGGAATCCGCGGCGTCGCAGGACAGTTCCCGCTCACGACGCAGAGTACTTACCTGATCGGCCGCGCACTCGGCCACGATCTGATGCACAGCGTGTCAAAACCCCAAGCCGTCATCGGCCAGGACACCCGCGAGTCCAGCCGATGGATCGCCGATCGCATCGCCGAAGGTCTGGCTGCCGTCGGCGTCGATGTACATAGCGCTGGCGTCATCACAACGCCCGGAGTTGCGTATCTCGCGCGTTCTCGGAAGATGGCAGCGGGTGTTGTCGTCTCCGCTTCTCACAATCCGTGGACCGACAACGGCATCAAGGTTTTTTCCGGCGATGGATTCAAGCTGAGTGACGCTCGCGAGTTCGCCATCGAAAAAGAGATCTTCGCGCTGCTCGAGAATCCGGGCGCCGCGGACGACACCGCGTTGAAAATTCCGCGGCCTTCACTTCCCGGAGAGGCCGACCTGCGCCATGCCTACATTCAATCGCTGACCGCCAGTGTTTCATCCGACCTCAGCCGGCTGCGCGTGCTGGTCGACTGCGCTAACGGTGCCGCTGCCGCCGAAGCGCCGGAATTGTTCCGGGTCCTCAACATTCCGGCGACCTTTATCCACATCTCGCCCAATGGCAAAAATATCAACGGACACTGCGGAGCTTTGCATCCTGACACTCTTGGGCAAACGGTTGCCGCATCCGGTGGCAAATTTGACCTGGGGATTACCTTTGACGGAGATGCGGACCGCGCTCTGTTCTGCGATGCCACAGGACGCGTGATCAACGGGGACGGCGTGCTGCTCGCAGCAGCCCGGGACCTTCAGGCTCAGGACAAATTGAAGGCGGACACTGTCGTGGCTACCACCATGTCCAACATGGGGCTTGAAATCGCGCTGAAGAAATCCGGCATTCGTATGCTGCGCGCCAATGTTGGCGATAAATACGTACTCGAAGAAATGCTAAAGACGGGAGCAACTCTCGGCGGCGAACAATCCGGCCACATCATCTTTCGTGACGGAGACTCCACCACCGGCGACGGGCTGCTCACCGGCCTCCGCTTGATGGACATCATCGTGCGTTCCGGCAAGCCCCTGGCCGATCTGGTTGGCGATTTGAAAGTCTTCCCGCAGAAGATCCAAAACATCCGCGTCCGCGAAAAAGTTCCGTTCAACCATGTGCCCGCAATCAAGTCTGCTATCGATGCGGCAGAGCGTGAACTGGACGGCAGCGGTCGCGTCGTAGTTCGTTACTCCGGCACCGAAGCCCTCGCAAGAGTGATGGTAGAAGCCGAATCCGAGTCCAAAATGCAGTCCCTCACCGCCGCCATAGCCTCCGAAATCCAAAAAGCCCTGGGAGTGTAACGCTTTCGAAGCGCCTTCTAGATTTTCGTGGAAGAGCGGCGCTTTAGCCCCGCAATCAGCGTCAAGAAGAATAGGGCTTCAGCCCCTGTTGCCCGACCCACTCACAGCGAAAAATAAGTTTTCTTGTGCAGCCAGCTATTCTCGTCCCCAATCACCACGTGATCGGGCCAAGCCGGGCTCGTATTTACCAACAACCGCAATCCGCCGGCATCGCCCGGCACACGAAATTCGACCTGCGTCGCATACGCCTCCCCCGGACGAAGCGCAGTCATCAGCGAATGTCCCGAACTCGAAACCGGCGTGTAAATCCGTCCCGAATCGTCCAGCAGCACAACCGCTCGCGGAGACGGAGTGAGCGGCGCATCCTTTGGCCGGCTGGGCGATGTCGTCGTTTCATCAAAGCGTGTCCGGAGCGTGATCGTGTAATTCTTCGTCCCGCCCCCAGCCAATGTCTTCACGTCGGCGATTGAATACGCCAGGTGGCAATCAATCTCGCAAAAGTATTTTTCCTGGCCGCGGGCCAGCGCCACTTCGCGGCTGCTGGCCGAAAAGGCCAACAGCAACGAGAAATAAATTGCGCTTCCGCCTCCCAGCGTCACCAGTGCGATGCGAGCAAAGTTCGGCTTCCGTGCGAACCAGAAGATCAGTGCCGCCCCGAGCGCCACGAAGACTCCGCCGGCTGCCGCCAGAAATCCCACGACGGCTAGAGGGGCAGGAAAATTCATGTTGCTCGCGATATGAGTGCTCCACATAGGTTGTCGACTCCCCCAGTTCACTTTGTATTGCAAAGTAAGAAAGCCAAAAAAATTTGACTATTGCTCTCGCGTCACTCGAATCCAGGCTTCCATCTGATCCAGATATTCGGATAGGGCCTTTCGTCCGGTGGCGGTCAATCGATACTCTGTCCGTGGCACGCGCCCCTCAAAAAATTTCACGCACGAAATGTACTGCGCCTCTTCCAGTTTTCTGGCGTGCACGCTCAAGTTTCCGTCAGTGGTCTTCAACACGCGTTTGAGATCGTTAAAACTCAGCGAATCATTGGTCGCCAATGCGCTCACGATGCCAAGGCGGATTCGCTCGTGAATCAGACGGTCAAGCTCGGGCAGCTCCGGAGCATGCTTCGCCGCATGCTCTCGAACCGTGGTATGCGCGTGCGAATGGGCCCGCGTTTCAGGCTTTTCCTTGCGTGCTGAAGCTGATCTACCCACCGTGCCTCCTTGCGATCAGCAATCCAAAAATGATGTGCAGTCCCCCGAACCCCGCTGCCAGAAACCAGCTTCCCCATGCAACCGGACCAAGGACCGCCAATCCGCCAAGCAACATGAAGCACAATCCCATGACCGGCACGATCGGAACCGAGAAGGATCCTCCGGTCATGATCCCCGCCCCGTAGAGCAGGAGCCACATTGCCGGTATCGCAGATTGAAAGCCGGCTCGGAAGAGAAGAAAGGTAAGGAAGGCGCCCGCGACCAGAGGCGGCGCGAGTCCAAGTGCTACTTTGCGCGCCGGGCCGGAGAACAATGGCAGCCCGCGCCGGTTCGCTTTCCATGTGCACGCCAGGAGTCCGATTGCAGCGCCCAGAAGTCCTTCGCCCAGCCACACTCGCAGCCACGCGAATGAAGTCGCCTGACGCGCCGCCAGAACAGCGGCTGCGATCGCGGTGAACCCCAACAACACTTGCCCCCACCCGGAAACTGCGGTGAATGCCGCCGACCGCTCCATGGTGTCACGGATAAACCGCAAGTCATCGGCGACATCGGGAGCCATCGCCCCCTCGCTATCCCACGACAATGGTCTCGCAGGTCGGCGGAAACGCCGGACTCGATGCGGTTTCGGCTCAAACATAGAACAAGCCTACTGGAGACCTGGACTATTGGCAAGTACTTTTCGTTGCAAAGTCAATCGCGCGAGATTCGCAAATGCAGAAGCTTCACGTAGTTCTTTAGCCGGAAGCCAGAAACTCCTATCTCGCCAGCAGCCCAAAAACTCCCACGCCATTGGTCGTCCCCACATAGACCTTTCCATTCGCGATCATGGGCGTGATGAACTTATTCCCGCTGCCAAAGTGATCGCGCCCATTGGCGGCCTGGTTCGTGTTGTAAATCTCGATTAGGGTCGTAGCGTTATAGGCGTGCAACACGGCCGGATTGACGTTCTCGGCGGCCCATACGATTACGTTCTTGCCAGCGTTTCCCGAAATGCTCGGGGTCGTTCCCGGATAGCCAAACGAATTCGTGCTCTTGGCTACCGCCGCGGTTAGCAGCTTGGCATTCTTGAATTGAAATCGCAGAAGCGGCGAACCTACCGGGCCGTAATAAATATTTCCGTTGAAAGCCGCAGGCATCGCCCACACGCCACCCGGCAGTGCTCCGGCCAGTTCCTGATACACGTTGTTGCTCGTCGAACTGAACTTCCCCATGTTCGTTTGATTGACCACGTACAGATTCGAGTCTTTGCCCGCACCAACCGCAAGAGGCCAGCTTTTTCCAGTGGAATCTTTTTGCGTGATCAGCAACGTGCCGCCCGAACCCAAGTCCGTGTCGCTGGCGTTTTCCTGCGACTGGTTGTCCATCTCGAAGTAGTCCGCCACCGCGAGGCCGGATTTGGTAGAGAGCTTCAGGAACGCATTGCCGTAGTCACCCTCCCCAGGGAACCCGGATGAGTTCAGCGCCGTATCGAACACGCCATTCCCATCCAGCAGAAAGATGTTCCCAGTGCCGTCCGCAGCCATGCCCGCACCCGAATTCCAGATCGCACCTTCATTTCCATTTGGAGTGATGTTCAGCACCGTAGTCTGCGCCAGCGTGTTGATGTTGTAGCCCATGATCCATCCCGTGTAAGGACGAAAATCGCAGTGCGAGGCCCACGCCAGGTACACGGTCGTTCCAATCGCCAGCAATCCTGCGCGCTCCTTATACTGCGCGGGATCGAAAATCACCGAGCCTCCCGAACTGTTGTCTCCTGTGCCCGGATATTTCGCCGAAATATCAACCGGACCCTTCTTCAGCTCTGCGCCGTTCGTCACGTCGAGCGCGTGCAGACGCTGGTGATAATTTCCTGAACTGTCTTTCGACATCGCGACCACGTACGCCACCGGATTCCCGGTTTTCGGACGCACCACAACCGGCGTCGACGTGATCCCGATCTCCGGTGTCACCTGCGAGCACCCACGATTGTCAGATGTCGTCTCTCCCGGCTTAAGAGTGGAGATGTGCCACAAGCTCGCCCCTGTGTCCGCGTCATACGCATACACCGTTCCGTGCTCGGTTGCGACGATGAGCAAGTTGTGCGTCACGCTGCCAATCTTTACCGCGGAAATGTACAGCGGTTCGGCGTCAACCAATCCATCGGCCGGAAGCGTGAACAGCTTGCCGAACGACGCCGAGTTCACATTCGTCGGCGTGAGTGTCGTTTCTTTGTTATCCAGTCCGTTGCGGGCGTTATTGTTGTGATAGGTCAGCACATCCTGCGATTGAGCCGCAGGCGCGCACCAGAGCACCAGCAACAACATCGCTGATAAACTCCAGAAAGGTAACAGGACTGCCACTGATTTGGGCGAGAACATGAAGGACGACCTCCCGGGGAATTGGTTGAGACGAGGGCGGTTGAGGTTGTCAAAGAATACAGTGCTGGCGGCCCATTCGGGCAGTTCTTTTGACTCGCCGATCGCCTCAACATGGCGCAATCGTTTTAAGACTCATCACTAATCCTGATTTATTTCGGACAAAATGTCGGACTTCGGAAAACTTCTCGTCGTCCTCGGACTCGTTCTCGTCGTTGCGGGCGTCATACTTCTTCTTCTCGGACGCACCCATCTCCCACTCGGACGCTTGCCCGGCGACATCGTATATCGTGGCAAAAACACGACCTTCTACTTCCCCCTCGCAACTTCCATACTGCTGAGCGCCGTTCTCTCCATCGTGTTGTATCTTCTCGGTAAATGGAGGCGTTAGCGCTGCCTCTTCCGTCTCTGCAATCGGGCGTCCAGTTGACGGACCTGTTCTCCACCAATTAAATTCTTCGAACGCTGTAAATGTTCTTTGGAATCTCATTCGGAACGCGCGTCTTCGCCGCTTGGCGAAGACAGGGAAGCGGGTGTGAATCCCGCGCTGCCGCGCAACTGTAAGCGAGGAAATCGCTTAAGACCACTGAAGCCACTTTGGGAAGGTCTTAAGCCGCCGTGGATGGCGAACCCATCCTTACTCGCGAAGCCAGGAGACCGGCGCAATCCGTCAACCTTAACCTCTTTCGCGTGACAAGGAGGATGGAATGCCCAAATCCATCAGTTTGATTTGTCTTCTGCTTCTCTCGGTGGCTGCATCAGCTGCCGACCTGACCGTCAAAGTCGTCGATCCTCAGTCTGCCTCGGTGTCCGGCGCCCAGATACTTCTCTCAAACGCTGCGCAGATTACCGTTCGCGGTTCGACCTCATCCGCCGAAGGTGAAGTCACTTTCAGTAACCTGCCCGCCGGCGCTTGGCAGATTCAGGTCCTTGCCCCCGGCTTCGCTCCCGCAAACGTGTCCGTGCCAGACGGCAATAGCGGCCCTGTCACCGTTCATCTTTCGCTTGCCGCTGCCTTGGAGACCGTGGTCGTCAGCGCAACGCGCACACCCGTGCCGGCCGACACGACTGGCTCCAGCATCTCGACTCTTGAACAGCAGAATCTCGAGACCATGCAGCCCGTCGCCACTTCCGACGCGCTCCGTTTTCTTCCAGGCGCCGTTGTCAGTAATTCCGGACAGCGCGGTGGACTGACTTCGCTCTTCGTTCGCGGCGGCGACTCCGTCTACAACAAAGTGATCGTCGACGGAGTGCCCGTCACCGAGCCCGGCGGGATTTTCGATTTCGGCACTGTGCCTCTCGCCGAAGCCGATCGTCTCGAATTCCTGCGCGGCGCGCAGAGCACTCTCTACGGAAGCGACGCGATGACCAGCGTCGTTCAGCTTTTCACCCGCACCGGAACCTCGACCACGCCGGAACTCCGCTTCGGCGCCGAGGGCGGCAACTTCAATACCGCCCACGGATTCGCCTCGCTTTCCGGGGCGCACGGTATCTGGGATTACAACCTCTTCGCCGACCAGTTCAACACCAACGGTCTAGGTGTTAATGACGATTATTCGAATTCTCTGCAAGGCGGCAACGCGGGTGTCCGCTTGACGGACTACGCCTCCTTCCGCCTTCGCGTCCGCCATTCGAACAATCGCACTGGCATTCCCGGAGAGTGGAACTTCAATGGCGTCCCGTTACAGGCGCCAGACATTGACGCGCGCGCGCGACAAAATAATCTGCTCGCCAGCGCCGAACTCAGCATCACCGGCCCGTCCCACTGGCAGCACCGCCTCGAAGGCTTTGAATACAACCACCGCACGCTGAACGAAGATGATGTGGCTGATCGCGGCTGCGATCCGGCAGTTTTCAACTTCGCGGATTGTTTCTTCCTCGACGCCGAACGCGCGAACCGTGCCGGCTTCTTCTACCAGGCTGATTACACGCCGCGAAGCTGGGCTGAAACCAGTGTGGGATACGAGTTCGAAGACGAGAACGGAATCTTCGACACGCAGTTTCTGACTACAGACTTCTTCGGAAACCCCATCATCGGCGACGATCTGACCCACGGCCTGCGTCTGAATCACGACCTATT
This sequence comes from uncultured Acidobacteriota bacterium, assembly GCA_963820895.1. GTDB lineage: Bacteria > Acidobacteriota > Terriglobia > Terriglobales > Acidobacteriaceae > Sulfotelmatobacter. The sequence goes on along the minus strand of CAWGBW010000002.1, from coordinate 433,117 downwards.
CATTCAGCAGCGTATTACTCGCGGGCGTTACTCCGTCGTCGGTGGCCTGCGCTTTGTGCACAATCCCAGCTTCGGAAACCGTGTTGTCCCTCGCATCGCCGCCACCTTCCTGGCTGCGCGAGGAAACGCGTGGCTCTCTGGCACGCGCCTGCGCTTCTCCTACGCCGAAGGCATCAAGGAGCCCACGTTCGAAGAATCCTTCGGAATTACCGGAACGTTCCTCACCAACCCCAATCCGGATTTGAAGGCGGAGCAGAATCACGCCTTCGAAGCTGGTATTGAGCAGGGATTCTGGAACAATCGATACTCTCTGTCCGCGGTCTATTTCAACAACCAGTTTCGCAATCAGATCGAGTTCGAATCCATACCGCCCACCTTTGTCGGGCAGTTCTTCAACCTGAACCGTAGCATGGCGCACGGAGCGGAGATCGAACTTCGCGGCCGACTTCAGACTCACCTCGAACTGGACACGTCTTACAACTACACCTCGACCCAGATTCTCGAGGCTCCGCTTTGCACGCCGGCGAATTTTTGCGATCCCATCAATGCCGCCGGATCGCCTTTGCTCCGACGTCCGAAGCATTCCGCTACGTTGCTGGTTTCCTACCTGGGAACTCGTTGGGGAGCGAACCTCGGCGGCAGCTTCGTCGGGAGGCGCCCCGACTCCGACTTCCTCGGCTTCGGCATCGATCACGCCGCCGGCTATGTCCGCGCCGATCTCGGCGGATGGTTCGAGGTCCACCATCGCGTCACCGCCTACGCCAACATAGAAAACGCCCTGGACCGGCGCTACAACGAAGTAGTCGGCTATCCGGCCCTCCCAGTCAACTTCCGTGCCGGACTCCGCTTCCGGATAGGCGGCGAATAGCCGTAGCCGGGTCACAAGGGAAATCTCAACTCGCCCCACGCTGTAATGCGATGTGACTACTACCTTAGATAGCAGTAAAGCCTTTGAAAAACGAGGGATTAAAGTTGGAACCAGGGAACGGCACCAAGACCTTTTCCAAGAAAGCAGGAGAGACCAGAAAAGTACCGTGGAAGAGCGGCCCTTCAAGGGCCGCGTAAAGGAGCAAAACAGAAGGAGGGGCTTCAGCCCGAAGAACTAATTCTTATGCGGGGCCCGTGCCAAGGGCATCGCAGACGCGATCTTCGCTCCGAAATACTTCGTCCGCGCCATCAACAACTTCTCAATATCGACTTCCTTCAACGGTTGCTGCCGGCCCAGCAAATGCGTGACGAGGGCGATCTGAGCGAAATGCTCCACCGTCTCCATCTTCATATAGGCATGTTCGAGCGTATCCCCGTACGTCACCACGCCATGATTCGACATCAAAATCGCGTCATACTCGGGAACGAATGGCTCCAAAGTCCGCGCCAATTCTGAGGTTCCGGGCGTTCCGTATCGCGCCAGCGGGATGCAGCCCAGTCCCATCACGACCTCACAGACCAGAGGTTCGGTCAAAGGAATTCCCGCGGCGGCAAACCCTGTTGCCGTGGGAGGATGCGCATGCACAATCGCTTGCACGTCAGGACGCATCCGGTAAACCAGCAAGTGCATCCCGATCTCGCTGGTCACATTGCGTTTGCCCGAGATTCGCTTTCCTTCCAGATCGACGATCACCATGTCGGCAGTCTTCATGGCTCCCTTGCTTAAGCAAGTGGGCGTTACCAGGATTCGATCGTCTTTCAGCCGCACGGAAAGATTGCCGTCCATCGCCGCAACGAAGCTTCGCTCGTGCAGCATGCGCCCGTACCGGACGATTTCTTCCCTATGTTTGCGTTCCGTAGGCATGAGTACCCTTAAGGCAGGATAATAACCGCAGACCCCAATCGCACCCGCATATTATCAGCCTCTCAGTGGACGATACAACGCTATTTTCGAGAAAAATCCTTCGTTATTTCGCTTTTGCGAACCGCGCGAATCCCACCCTTTTCCTTGTAATCTGGGTGTCGTGCTCGTCTCCGATTTTCAATACGACCTTCCCTCGGAGTTGATTGCGCAACACCCTCTTCCGGATCGTGCTGCATCCCGCCTTCTCCATCTTTCTACTTCCACGGGAGCCGTTGAAGACCGGCAATTTCGTGAATTCCCCGAGCTTTTGCGTCCCACCGATCTCCTGGTCTTCAACAACACAAAGGTGTTTCCCGCTCGCTTGTATGGACGCCGCGGCGGCCTTACCTCGCAGAGTATTAGCCCCAACAATCCCGCATCGCGTGAATTCCTTCGCGGACGAATCGAAGTCCTCCTCACTCGTCAGCAGAAACAGGATCCCAATGAATGGGAATGCCTCGTTCGCCCCGGACGAAAGATTGCTGTAGGCGAACGCCTCTTTTTCGGTGACCACGAAGAGCTGGTGGCCGAGGTTATTTCGCGGGGTGAATTCGGTGAGCGCCGTATCCGCTTCGCGCCAGTGAATGATTTTTTCGCAGTAGTCGGCAAATTCGGGCATGTTCCGCTTCCGCCTTACATCGATCGCAATGATTCCTCCGCCGATCGCGACCGCTATCAAACGGTCTACGCGCAGGAACGCGGTTCGGTCGCGGCGCCGACCGCCGGATTGCACTTCACTCCTGAAATCCTCGACCGCATTCGTCAGCGCGGCATTGGAATCGTTGAGGTCACGCTTCACGTTGGCCTCGGAACCTTTCAACCCGTGCGTGCCGAACGGGTCGAGGATCATCATCTGCACTCGGAAAACTATTCGATCTCCGAATCTGCCGCGGGTACCATCAATCAGGCGCGTCATGATTCCCGCCGCATCGTCGCCGTCGGTACTACCACGGTCCGCACGCTCGAGTTTTCAGCCCTGCGCAACGCCGGAGAAGTTCGCGAGGAAAAAGGAGAAGCCAATCTGTTCATCTATCCCGGCTTCAAATTCCAGATCGTGCAGGCGCTCCTGACCAATTTTCATCTGCCTCAATCAACCCTTCTCATGCTGGTCTCCGCGTTGGGCGGCAAAGAAAATGTTATGCGCGCCTACAAACATGCGGTTAAATCCGGTTACCGTTTTTATTCCTACGGCGATTGCATGTTCGTTGACTGATTCGCGGATAACGCACTGACCAATCGCATGACTCGCCGACCCGGTTGTAATACCTGCGGCACTTCTAAGGCGAACGCCCGTCCCATTCCTGAAGGGTTGCCCGTATGGCCTACAGTTCTTCACCAGTGCGAAACTTGACCAGTGCCACGGGAACTAGATGAACGGATTCAGCAACTATGCGCCCTCATCGCGGCAACTGAAGATGACGGAGAGTTGAATCGTTTGTGCGCGGAATTGCAGAAGGCACTGAGAGAACATATTGGGTCCCTTCGCAAGCAGGTTGCGGACTTTAAGGCGTCGTCCGCGAAGAAACGCTCTCCACAGGAAGGAGAGTAGGAGAGTGCTCAATGAGGCGTCAAAGCAACGGATCAAGCATCTGTGTAATTTGATCGCGAACGAATCCGATCGCGATCGCTTTACTCAACTCGTCACAGAACTCAATCAGGTTTTCGATTCGGCGGAATCCAGTCTTGCAAAGCATGACGACCAAGAACCTTTGTCCGCTGTCACGAAATCTTCCTAGCCCGGACGCTAGGCCACTCATCGTGGCACGCGCGTGGGAGCCTTTCCACCTTACTTTCCGCCCACTTTCATCAGGTTTCTCGTGCGCTTCTCGTCCGTGTTGTGCCCTGTTTCTCACATCGAGACCAGCCGGGCACCAATTTCAAGGTTACTAACGTGACGTTGTGCGCTTCTCATCACCTGTCGTATCACTTTTGAGACGGTGTTCTTAACGGATTCTCATTCTGAGACGAAGGGACCAATGTCCACCTTCTACATGGCGGCTTGGACGGACTCTGAGGTGCTCCTCCGGTGTGACCACATGCATACCACGATTGCCTCGGCGGTAGCGTGCGGTACCCCTGCGGGCTCCTATGTGATTGCGGTCGAGGGTAGAAAGCTTCGCCAGTTGAACGCCCGCGAAGAACGGCAGTTCCAAGCGCTGAGATACGGAAATAGCGGTCCCTCGAAGATGGCCTATTTCTTCGTTCCCTACATCCTGAGCAAAATCACGATGAACTGAGTCTTACGCTTCGAGCAAAACCTCGACCGTGATACGCCAAAACGAAACGGGCACCCGAAGGTGCCCGCTATGAAACTACCGATACTTGTTCAGCCTGGACTTTTACGCCCGGGCTCCGACTGCTGCCGACTCACCGGCAGGCACGGCCTTCTCTTCGCCGTTCGCCTTCTGCTGCTGTTGCGGCTGTCCGCCCTTGCGGATGTCGATTCCGCCCTTGAAGAACGCGCCATCCTCAATCGAGATGCGCGCCGCAATGACGTCGCCAGTTAGCGAACCATCGCTGCGGATGTCGACGCGATCGCTGGCCGTCAGATTCCCGCGCACTTTTCCCAGCACGACGATTTCGCGCGCATTGATGTTCGCCGCCACTACTCCGTTGCGGCCGACGGTAACGCGATTTCCCGACAGATTGATGGAACCCTCGACCCGTCCGTCGATATAAAGTGATTCGGATCCGGTCACCTCGCCCTTGATCACGAGCGACTTACCGATCGTTGCCTGATCCGCGGTCGTAGTCGTCACTGGCCGGGGAGTAGCGGCGGGTTCATTCGACGCCATCACGGGCGCGCTCGGTGTAGATTGGGTCGGCCTCTCCGGCTCCGCCGGACGGCCAGGGGTCTGAGGCTGATTCGTGGGCTTCCACATGGGATAACTTATTCCTTTCCTTGTTGGAATTGAAGATCACTGGCCGCACTTTCGTGACCAAAGCGAATTGTACTCCCGCCTCCCAAATTGGGTGCTGTGGAAATCCCTTTATTTGCAACGAAGGTAACCTGCACAACTCGCCATTCGTTGACTTGCCCTGCCTGTTCAATTCCTCTCAGACGACCGACGTACAGTGGACTTTTCTGCCGGCGTGCGTGTAACGATTCCGTAATTTTTTTCGACACCGTACCCTTTCACAGCCTTCACGCGTTATCCTTTTCGGGACGAAGATTTATCGAAAGCTTTGTTGGTCGCCGACCCAGAGAATTACCACGCAATCTCTTCACGGAACTGGAGAATTCATGTCTGAATCAGCCGTCATCACTCCAACCGTCGCCCGGCCCGAACCGGGCGAGTATGCACCCTATTACGACCGCTATATTTCCCTCATCGAGGGCACAGACGTTCTCGGCACACTCGAATCCCAGCGGCGACAGATGCTGTTGTTGCTCTCGGGCCGCAATGATCCGGATGGCGACTTCCGCTACGCTCCCGACAAATGGACTGTCAAGGAATTGCTCGGCCACATCAGCGATACCGAACGCATCTTTGCCTATCGCGCCCTGCGCATCGCGCGCGGAGACCGCACCCCCATCGAAGGCTTCGAGCAGGATGACTACGTTCGCAACGGTCCGTTCGCCAAGCGTCCGCTATGCGAACTGATCGACGATTACATGGCCGTGCGTCGCGCCACCCTGACGCTGTTCCGCAACCTCGACGAACCGGCCTGGATGCGCCGAGGCATCGCCAATAAGAATGAAGTCAGTGTCCGCGCCATCGCCTACACGACCGCTGGACACGAATTGCATCACCTGAGAATCCTGGAACAGAGATACTTCTCAAACAGCAAAGGTTAGCGCGGTGAAGAGCCTGCGCAACGCACGGGATAAGAACGAGATTCTCGCGCGGCTGGAAAAGCTTCGACCCGCCAGCGAACGCCTTTGGGGAAAGATGTCGGTCCACCAGATGATTTGTCATCTGAGCGACGGATACAAGGTTTACACCGGTCAGATCCCCGCCGAACCTACGGGATCGCCCTATCCCAGCAAATTCGTGAAGTTCATCGCTCTCTGGGCACCCGTGCCGTGGCCGAAGGGCGTGAAGACCGTGGCAGAAGTGGACCAAGAGAGGGGCGGCACTCGTCCCATCGAATTCACCAGCGACCTGAACGAGCTCACAATCCTGGTGGATCAGTTCGTCAAGCTTCCACACGACTTTCGTTGGCCCGATCATCCGATCTTCGGCCGCATGTCGGACCGCGACTACATGCGCCTGGGCTACCTCCACCCGGATCACCACCTGCGCCAGTTCGGCGTCTAGCCTATCGGTGGCCGCCCCGGACGAATGCGTCCGGAGCGACATAAGACTTTCTTGGAAGTGGCGCATCGAGAAAAAAATCCCCCGACGCCGTCCAGGGATTTTGATTTGCCGTCCTCCGTGTAACTTAGTGTCCTTCGTGGTTAAGGTGTTTGTTGGTTCAAGATCTTGGAAAGAAATGTCCACCAGGCCCAAACCGAACTTCTCCGCGGCAAAGGAGCCCACGCCGACCAAAAGCCAAAAGCCGACGGCGCTAGAAGCCAGCAGCTAGTACATAATCGTCTTAGTCAAATGGTGCGGCCACAACGTCGTATGGAAATGTGTCCACATCCGCGCATCGATCTGCGGAATGATGATCTGCTGATCCTTTGGACGAATCTTGTTCACTTCATCGGCCAACAGCGCGGTAGCATACAGGCAGTGCGCCCGGATCTCGATCTCCTGCCGGCTGTCCCGCGGAATCATCTGATAGGTGTTGATCGCCTTTTCCAGTTCCGGAGAATAGCTCACCATCCCCATGAGCCGCAGGCCGACCGGCACAATGTAGTCGGCGAAGGCCGTCATCTTCTGCGGGTCTTCCAATTTGAACGCCCCGGTGCTGTGCAGGCCGGAGTAAATCTGCCAGTACCCCAGCTGTGTCAGCTTGTAGATCTTGATTTCGTGGCCGTCATACTGGCTGACGTCGTTGAAGCGTGGAAACTCCGCCGCCAGTTTTTCCACCAGCCCCTTCCCGTTGTCGTAGAGCTTTGGTGAGCATGACTGGATGAAGTTATAAAAACGCCCGTCATACTTCGCCGCCAGGATCGCGCCCGCTTCGTGCAGCAGCGCCAGTTTTTCGTCGAGCATGGGCATCTCAATGTTCCCGGCGAATACCTTCTCCATGTCGGCGCGAGTCATCTTCGCCAGGTACTTCCCATCGAGAAGTGGGACGCCATTGTCCATCGCCCGCTTCATGCACGCGAACAGCGCATCGGAATCCGAATGATGTTCGCCCGCATAATCCATTTGAAACTTCACATGCGTCTGGAAGTCGGTGAACGCCGTATCGATCGTCGTCCCCACCATGATGAAATCGATTGCCACATCCGGGGTCTTTTCCATGCCGAAGGGCACTGCGAGATTCGGCAACGGCAAATCCTCAAAAGCCAGCCATCCGGCGACTTCGACGATCTTGTCGTAATGCGTGCGCACATCGCGCGAGTGTTCGATCACCGGGCGCAGACTTTCAATCACAGGGCTCCCCATCGGTTTCGGCCACGGCACGTTGGGCCCACTCGTTGCCGCCATCGCCCTGGCTCCGATCAGGCTGGACTGTGCCGCGATGCCAATCGCACCGGCAGAAATGCCCTGCAACATCTCACGTCGCGTGAAGTTCATGGATTTCCTTTACGAACAGGTAGAGGATGCGGCAGCATCTTAGGACCGTAAAGAGTTCAAGTCAACGCGCCGAAAGCCGAAAAGCCGAAAGCCCTATACTTAAACTGACGATCATCAAATGCTCTCCGACGCCGCTATCCTCAAACACATCACCCGCCAACCCAGGAACCAGGCGGGATACAAGCAGCTAGTCCGCGAGATGGGCCTGCACGGAGCAGAACGTCACGCGCTCGACGGCTATCTTCGAAAGTTAGTGAAGAGCGGACAACTCATCGCGCTCGATTCCTCGCGTTACGCTCTTCCCCAGGCTGCGGCCGACAAAAACCTGATCGCGGGACGCCTCACCATGCACCGCGACGGATTCGGTTTCGTAATTCCCGATCAGAAATCGCTCACGCCGCAACTGAAGTCCAAGCTCGCGGGCGACATTTTCATCCCTCCGCACCAGATCGGCAATGCGATGCACGGAGACCTGGTGCTGGTCGACATCACAAATTTTCGCACCGACGGCCGCGCTGAAGGCCGCATCGTCCGCCCCGTTTACCGCGCCAACGCAACAGTCGTAGGAATCTTCCACTACGGCAGCCGCCGCAATTACGTCACCCCTATCGATACAAAAATCACCCAGGAAATCGTGATCCCCGAAGGCCAGGAAGTTCCAGAGAACTCACCGAAAAAGAAATCCGTCGACCGTGTCCTGGGCGAAGAAGCCGCCCGACACGCTGACTGGACGAATCTCGAAGGCGTAGTTGTCGACGTAGAAATTACCGACTGGCCATCCGCCACCCAGAGCCCCCGGGGCAGGGTCATCGAGATTCTTGGTCGCGAGGACGACTTCGGTGTCGACGTCGAAATCACGATCCGAAAATTCCACCTTCCCCACCATTTTCCCGCAGCCACGGTAGAAGAAGCGCAGCAAATTCCGGCGGCCATTCCCTCGCGTGAACTCGACCGCCGCCGCGACTTCCGCGATCTCCCCATCGTCACCATCGACGGAGAAACCGCTCGCGATTTCGACGACGCTGTCCTGGTCCGCGCGCTTCCCAACAATAACTACGAGCTCCAGGTTCACATCGCCGACGTCGCGCAATACGTCACGCCCGATAGCGCGCTCGATCAGGAAGCCCGTCTCCGCGGCACTAGCGTTTATTTCCCTGACCGCGCCGTTCCCATGCTCCCACTCGAACTCTCGACCGACATCTGCAGCTTGCGCCCGCAGGTCGATCGCCTCGTTCTCTCGTGCATCATGGAAATCGATCACCGCGGCGAAATTGTCGGATACGACCTCAGCGAAGGTGTGATCCGATCGGCCGAACGCATGACCTACACCGCCGTGAACGCCCTTCTCGAAGGCGATGAAGCTTTGCGCAAACGTTACGCGCCGCTGGTCGAGAATTTCGAACGCATGCGCGACTTGGCGCTGATTCTTCGGCGCAAACGCGAGCGCCGCGGTTCAATCGACTTTGATCTTCCCGAGCCCGTCATCGAGTTCGACGAATTCGGACTGATGAAATCCATCACGCGCTCCGAGCGTAATATCGCCAACCGCCTCATCGAAGAGTTCATGCTTTCGGCCAACGAGACGGTCGCGCACCATCTCGAATCGCACCGCATCGCCAGCCTCTATCGAGTCCACGAGAAGCCGGATGCCAAGCGCGTCTACGATTTCGAAAACATCGCCGCTACCTTTGGATACTCGCTCGGCGTCGGCGCGCTGCCGATACATCGCGTCCAGATGAAATCCGACCGCCGCTCAAATTACGGTACCGGCAAGCGCACTCGCGATATCGAGATCCCCAAAGAAGTCCACATCACGCCGCGCATGTACCAGAAGCTCACCGAGAAAATTGCCGGCAAGCCGGAAGAACGAATTCTCAGCTACCTGATGCTGCGTTCGCTGAAGCAAGCGCGTTATTCAGAAGAGAACCTGGGCCACTTTGCGCTGGCGGCCCCCACCTACACACACTTCACCAGCCCGATCCGCCGCTACCCCGACCTCATTGTTCATAGGATATTGAAGGACGTGCTCCGGTCCGGCACGACTCCCAACGTCCGAAGCCTGACGCCGGAAAGCGCAAGCGAAACGCAGGAAGCCAGAAGCCTGGCGCATGACGCCGAATCCCCATCCCCGTGGTCCAAACGCCGTGACCACGCCGCCCATCGCGAATCACACGCCGCGCTCGCAGGCCCGATTCCGCTCGAAGAACTCCATTACATCGCCGATGAATCCAGCCAATCCGAACGTCGCGCCGACGACGCCGAACGCGAGCTCATGGAATGGAAGAAAGTGAAATTCATGCAGGACCGTCTTGGAGAAGTCCACGACGGACTGATCACCAGCGTCACGAAGTTCGGATTCTTCGTTGAGTTGACCGATCTTTTCGTAGAAGGGCTGGTCCCGCTCAACACCCTGATCGATGACCGCTATACCTACCACGAAAACACCCGCGAAATCATCGGACAGCACTCACGCAAGATTTACCGCATCGGCCAGCAACTGAAAGTGATCGTCGACCGCATCGACCCAGTAGAAAAGAAAATAAACTTCGCAGTCCTGGAAGAACTGCCGCCCCCGCGCAAACCAAAACAAAAGCAGAAGTCTCGCAAGCGCCACTAACTTTGGAGCAATGTTTAAGCATGCCGAGCGGGCGCTCCCGTCCGCGAAGGGTCGATCCCCGGCAGCGGAGCGCTTGTATCATCATTTTCGTATCTCTATTTTCGTATCTCTCATCGCAAAATATTCAAAATAAAGTAGTTACTGGATTTCGATATGCTGCAATCCTCGCAAAATATTGATTCGCAATGACTTGCGCGCAAAATATTCTGGAATGAGGAGCTACGCGCGAATCAATGATTTGGCGCGAGTCGTTCGTTAGTTGCACACAGGGCACAGCGCAATTGTTCAGGAGTAAGCCTGTGGACGGCAAGGGCAGATGTCACAATTGCCCTGTGAAAATCTTGAGTTTCGGAAGGCGTAGGCCGCTCCGGATCTATCGACTTGGTTACCGCCGAAGCCTGTCTTGAGCGAAGTGGAAGGATGATCCACCGGAGCACCTGGTGCATCCTTCCATCAAAGCCTCCAACCACCACTCCGCCATTGTTCTAACCCGCACACGGATCACGCCGAGTGCGATAAGTACAAAGAAGTTCGGCAACTGCTCAACCGTTCATCCCGCAAAACCCATGTGGGGACAGCCGCCCCGGCTGTCCGTCGAGCAAAGCTCGACCGTGCGAGAGCCCTCCCAGACCTGTCATCTTGAGCGCAGGACACTTGTGTTTGCCTGAACCATCCGGGTAGAAGGGAAGTTGCTTAGCTCATCATGGTCGTTTGCCCGAAGCAAAGCCGCGAAGCGCCGATAGAACTCAGCCCACGGCGCAAGCCGTGGGAAAATGAAGGAAAAAGACCAGCCCCAGAAGGGGCGAAAGAAAACCCTCCAATCGAATTTGGACTTGTCGGATCGAACACGGTGATGAAAGACGAACACGATCGTTGCATCGCGATTTTCTGGATGACTTAATCCCAAATGTATTTCGGATCGTATTCAATGCAATTCCTCTTCAAGAACGCGACAAACTCCTCCTGAAACGAGCGCTTCTTGTGATGGGCCTCTTGCTCCGCAATATATTTCGTGACTGCCCTGACGCTCGACTCGCTCACGCTGAATACGCCATATCCCGTTTGCCAAGCGAACCCTGGCGAGCGCTCTCTCGCACCCAGCGCGACGAATTTGTTTTCACAATCCGAGCAATTTCCGCTGCCGAATGTACCGGGCGGATACGCACGAGCATCTGAACATGATCGCCCGCGCCGTTGATGATCAATGCGGTTCCGTTCAGTTCGCGAATAATGCCGCCCATGTAGGCAAACAGATCGGCGCCGAAGTCCGTTTTGATCAAGGGCAGCCGGCCCTGAGTTGAGAAGATCATGTGCAGCACGATGTTCCCAGAAGTATGAGACATTATTTCTTTCGCCCCACCGGGGCTCGGTCGCTGCATCGCTTTCACCCACGGCTTGCGCCGTGGGCTGCAGTCTTCCGCCGCTTAGCGGCTGCGTTGGTGCAGGCGGACAATCTGCCGTATGTGAGCGTATCCCCTCTGTCCTCAAGGCGAACGCAGGTATCCCGATTGTCCGTAAGAGGCAGCCACAAAATCGGTGACCGATGTCACAGGGGCGATGAGGAAGTCCCAAACCGGCACCAGACCGGTACCTCTCCTTCTTTCACTTTCCCCCTTGCGCTTTTCCGCATTCATCTGCTATAAACAATCCACCGAGAGCAGATGTGTGGCAGCCGGTCGTATTTGTTTGAATCTCTCGCGTCCGTCCGGCATCAAATTTTTCAGAGAATGTAGAGTTCTCAAGCCGTCCCGGCCACGGGACTTGATTCGGAAACACTGGTAGGTTTCTGAAGGGTACCTTCAAAGCAAGGACCTCCAATTAAGATCTTTTATTAACTTTCTGTCTTCCGTTCTCGCGTGCCTGTAAACTCCTGCGCTCGAATTGAGCGCGTTTCGCACTGCGAAGCGGAAGACCATATCGTTGCGTGCCGTCGCTGAGCCATTTTGCTCGCCCGGTCCGTCGGCCCTCCCCGGTCCCCTCTGTGTGGAAAACAGGTGGAAATTCTGTGGGACGCTCGCGTTGACAGGGTTAAGCACACAACGTATGGTTGTAAAGTTTCGAGGACAGTCGGATTCGCTCTAGCAGCGGGTTCGCCTGGACTGAATTCGCGCCGCTCAGGCGGAACGTGATTCGGTCTTTGACAACTCGGTTGAACGTGCCAGTCGTGAGAGAACGGATTCAGGCATAAGTCTGAAACGATCTCACAAGATAGGCCACTGTGCTTCTTAGCGGAGGCGCGAGTGGTCGCCAACACATCCCTTTCGAGCGGATGGGGTTGGCAGCCTACCTTCTACCCGTCGGTAGGCGAACTAGGTTTCAAACGAGAGTTTGATCCTGGCTCAGAATCAACGCTGGCGGCGTGCCTAACACATGCAAGTCGAACGAGAAAGTGGAGCAATCCATGAGTAAAGTGGCGACCGGGTGAGTAACACGTGACTAACCTACCTCCGAGTGGGGAATAACTCCGGGAAACCGGGGCTAATACCGCATAACATCGCGAGATCAAAGCAGCAATGCGCTTGGAGAGGGGGTCGCGGCTGATTAGCTAGTTGGCGGGGTAATGGCCCACCAAGGCGAAGATCGGTATCCGGCCTGAGAGGGCGCACGGACACACTGGAACTGAAACACGGTCCAGACTCCTACGGGAGGCAGCAGTGGGGAATTTTGCGCAATGGGGGAAACCCTGACGCAGCAACGCCGCGTGGAGGATGAAGCCCCTTGGGGCGTAAACTCCTTTCGACCAAGACGATAATGACGGTACTGGTGGAAGAAGCACCGGCTAACTCTGTGCCAGCAGCCGCGGTAATACAGAGGGTGCGAGCGTTGTTCGGAATTATTGGGCGTAAAGGGCGCGTAGGCGGCGCAGCAAGTCACTTGTGAAATCTCCGGGCTTAACCCGGAGCCTGCAGGCGAAACTGCTGTGCTGGAGTATGGGAGAGGTGCGTGGAATTCCCGGTGTAGCGGTGAAATGCGTAGATATCGGGAGGAACACCTGTGGCGAAAGCGGCGCACTGGACCATAACTGACGCTGAGGCGCGAAAGCTAGGGGAGCAAACAGGATTAGATACCCTGGTAGTCCTAGCCCTAAACGATGATTGCTTGGTGTAGCAGGTACCCAATCCTGCTGTGCCGTAGCTAACGCGATAAGCAATCCGCCTGGGGAGTACGGTCGCAAGGCTGAAACTCAAAGGAATTGACGGGGGCCCGCACAAGCGGTGGAGCATGTGGTTCAATTCGACGCAACGCGAAGAACCTTACCTGGGCTCGAAGCGCAGTGGACCGGGGTAGAAATATCCCTTCCCCTTAAAAGGCTGCTGCGGAGGTGCTGCATGGCTGTCGTCAGCTCGTGTCGTGAGATGTTGGGTTAAGTCCCGCAACGAGCGCAACCCTTATCCCTAGTTGCCATCAGGTCAAGCTGGGCACTCTAGTGAAACTGCCTCGGATAACGAGGAGGAAGGTGGGGATGACGTCAAGTCCTCATGGCCTTTATGTCCAGGGCTACACACGTGCTACAATGGTCGGTACAAACCGTCGCAAACCCGTGAGGGGGAGCTAATCGGAAAAAGCCGGCCTCAGTTCGGATTGGAGTCTGCAACTCGACTCCATGAAGCTGGAATCGCTAGTAATCGCGGATCAGAACGCCGCGGTGAATACGTTCCCGGGCCTTGTACACACCGCCCGTCACATCACGAAAGTGGGCCGTACTAGAAGCAGGTGTGCTAACTCGCAAGAGAGGCAGCCTTCCAAGGTACAGCTCATGATTGGGGTGAAGTCGTAACAAGGTAGCCGTAGGAGAACCTGCGGCTGGATCACCTCCTTTCTAAGAGAGAACGTCATGGCACTCACGCCCGCTCCTATGGAGCACTCTTTCGCGCAAGCGATCGAGAGCGCGTGGGATGTTGCCATGTACCCCGTCTTCCTCCACATAACCTGCGGAGGGGATGGGAGCTTCGGTTCAGACCTCTCTTTCTTGAGTTTATGGATTTCGAATCATCGATTCGGGATCCGTAGAGATGTTGCTTGCAACGTCTTTCGTTCGCATGATGGTCAACTCCGGCTTAGCTGGGGTGCGCGTTCAACCTTGTCCTCGAAATAAGATCGAGCTTTTAGCTATCAGCTCTTGGCTCTTAGCTAAACCCGGAACGGTTTGGCTAAGGCCAATAGCTAAAGGCTGAGAGTAAGCTTGAGCTCCGGGAGTTTCGGCAGCAGGAACCGGGCCTGTAGCTCAGGTGGCTAGAGCGCACCCCTGATAAGGGTGAGGTCGATAGTTCAAGTCTATCCAGGCCCACCAAGTGACGCGCTTGGCTTTTGGCGATGAGCTAAACCAATCTGGTTTGGCTAGGAGTTAACCGCTAAAAACCAGTGGCTGAAGTAGGGGCTGTAGCTCAGCTGGGAGAGCGCCTGGTTTGCAACCAGGAGGCCACCGGTTCGATCCCGGTCAGCTCCACCAATTCGTAGTTTGCAACTAAAGCTGCGGAGGATTGGCGTGGATCACATTCTGGATCGAATCTTCGGATTGGGCGGTTTGCTTGTGCCGATCGTGGCCATCATCGTCGGCGGCGTCATTGCCGTAACGAAGATGATGCATGATCACCAGGAGCGCCTGGCGAAGATCGAACGTGGCATCAATCCTGATGCGCCGTGGCCACAGCAGCAACAGAGATAATATTTCGAGATTGGGTCAGCCCGATGTTGGGCGTCACGCAACAACCGATTCCGTTTCACGGTTAATAGAAAGTTGCCTGGCGCCGAACATTGGGTTGGAGGAACTCCGGAGTTTGCACGACTCGGGAGTTAGTAAGACCCATACCTGCATACGCGGGTAGCTGGCGAACAGGCCGGCGAGGACGATATTTGACAACTGAATAGATTGGGCAATATTACAAGGCGAACGTAAATTTTTATGAGTGCCTGATTTACCTGCTGGTGTACGTAGCATGAGATTTCAGTGTTTCCAGTTTCAAGATCTCGGGGCTGTCCCTGGGACAGGCAAGACTGCGAAGCGTTGAAGTTAAAGCAAGCGTGCGAGGAGCAGGTTTAGAGGCCCATAAAATTTAAGCGGCGTGTTCAGATTTTGTCTTTAGCCGAAGGCCAAAAGCCGATAGCTAAGGGCGGGTTTGAGTGTGCTGAGTAAATTTTGTGGTCAAGCTACTAAGGGCGCATGGTGGATGCCTTGGCAGAAGCAGGCGATGAAGGACGTGGCAAGCTGCGATAAGCCTCGGGGAGCCGCAAGCAGGCTTTGATCCGGGGATTTCCGAATGGGGAAACCCACGGGGGTAAAACCCCCGTACGGCGTAATGAATCCATAGTTACGCACGAGCGAACCCTGGGAAGTGAACCATCTCAGTACCAGGAGGAAAAGAAAGAAACCTCGATTCCGAGAGTAGTGGCGAGCGAAATCGGAACAGCCTAAACCTGTTACACCTTCGGGTGAAGCAGGGGTTGTAGGGTCGGCAACAGTAGAGTTACCAATTCAGTCGTTAACCGAAGCCCTCTGGAAAGAGGGGCCATAGAGTGTGATAGCCACGTAGGTGAAAACGAACTGAACTCGAAGCCGATACCTGAGTACCGCGGAGCACGAGAAACTTTGCGGGAAGCTACGGAGACCATTCCGTAAGGCTAAATACTAGCTTCTGACCGATAGTGAACCAGTACCGTGAGGGAAAGGCGAAAAGAACCCCTGCGAGGGGAGTGAAATAGTACCTGAAACCGTGTGCCTACAAACGGTGGGAGGACTATGCGGCGCAAGCCGAAAGTCTGACCGCGTGCCTATTGCATAATGAGCCGGCTAGTTATTCTTGTCAGCAAGGTTAAGCGAAAGCGAGCCGCAGCGAAAGCGAGTCCGAATAGGGCGCTTGAGTTGGCAGGAATAGACGCGAAGCGGGATGATCTACCCTTGGCCAGGCTGAAAGTGGGGTAACACCCACTGGAGGGCCGAACGGGTGTTTGTTGAAAAAAGCTCCGATGAGCTGAGGGTAGGGGTGAAAGGCTAATCAAATTCCGTGATAGCTCGTTCTCTCCGAAATAGCTTTAGGGCTAGCCTCGGATGATTTGTCATGGTGGTAAAGTACTCGATGGACTAGGGGGCTTTCCAGCTTACTGAATCCAACGAAACTCAGAATGCCATTGAACAACCAATCCGGGAGTCAGACGGCGGGGGCTAAGCTTCGTCGTCGAGAGGAAAACAGTCCAGATCGCCTGCTAAGGTCCCAAAATACAAGCTAAGTGGGAAAGGAAGTCGGAACGCCCAGACAGCCAGGAGGTTGGCTTAGAAGCAGCCATCCTTTAAAGAAAGCGTAATAGCTCACTGGTCAAGCGGTCCGGTGCCGACAATTTAACGGGGCTAAAGCTTGTTACCGAAGCAGCGAATGCATGGTGTAACAGCCATGCGTGGTAGGAGAGCATTCTCAACAGTTTGAAGGTAGACCGAGAGGACTACTGGACGGTTGAGAAGAGACCCTGCCGGCATAAGTAGCGATAACGGAGGTGGGAACCCTCCGCGCCGAAAGTCTAAGGTTTCCTGAGAAAGGTTAATCCGCTCAGGGTCAGGCGGTCCCTAAGGCGAGGCCGAAAGGCGTAGCCGATGGACATCCGGTTAATATTCCGGACCTCCCTTGTTTTCGTTATCACGATGGGGTGACGCAGTAGGATAAGCAGGCCGTTCTATGGCTATAACGGTCGATGCGTGTAAGGTGTTT
Source organism: uncultured Acidobacteriota bacterium (assembly GCA_963820895.1). Classification (GTDB taxonomy): domain Bacteria; phylum Acidobacteriota; class Terriglobia; order Terriglobales; family Acidobacteriaceae; genus Sulfotelmatobacter. Next base: position 416,335 of record CAWGBW010000002.1, on the reverse strand, counting down.
CTGATAGGAAAATCCGTCAGGAAGTTATCACTGAGACGCAAAGCAGTACTCCGTATGGAGGAAAGCTGCCGATTCCACACTGCCAAGAAAAACCTCTAAGGAGAAAGTAAGGGAACCGTACCTCAAACCGACACAGGTAGACGAGGAGAATATCCAAAGGCGCTCGTGAGAACAGTTGGTAAGGAACTCGGCAATATAACCCCGTAACTTCGGGAGAAGGGGTGCCCCGGTAGAGTGCAAGCTCGAGGGGGCCGCAGCGAAATGCGCACTGCGACTGTTTAACAAAAACACAGGTCTCTGCAAAGTCGAAAACGACGTATAGGGGCTGACGCCTGCCCGGTGCTGGAAGGTTAAAGGGAGAGGTCAACCGCAAGGTGAAGCTTCGAACTGAAGCCCCAGTGAACGGCGGCCGTAACTATAACGGTCCTAAGGTAGCGAAATTCCTTGTCGGGTAAGTTCCGACCTGCACGAATGGCGTAACGAAAGTGCGACTGTCTTGCCGACTGACACGGCGAACTTGTAGTGCCGGTGAAGATGCCGGTTGCCCGCAACTAGACGGAAAGACCCCGTGCACCTTTACTATACCTTTACCATGAACTATGGCCCTTGCTGCGCAGGATAGGTGGGAGGCTTTGATTCCAGGCTCTCGGGCTTGGAGGAGCCAACGGTGAGATACCACCCTGCGAGATCTGTGGTTCTAACTTACTCCCGTAATCCGGGAGAGGGACATGGTAAGGCGGGTAGTTTGACTGGGGCGGTCGCCTCCTAAATTGTAACGGAGGCGCGCGAAGCTACGCTCAGGCTGTTTGGAAATCAGCCGACGAGTGCAAAAGCATAAGCGTGGTTAACTGCGAGACCTACAAGTCGAGCAGATACGAAAGTAGGCTTTAGTGATCCGGTGGTTCTGTATGGAAGGGCCATCGCTCAACGGATAAAAGGTACGCCGGGGATAACAGGCTGATCGGAGCCAAGAGTTCATATCGACGCTCCGGTTTGGCACCTCGATGTCGGCTCATCGCATCCTGGAGCTGTAGAAGGTTCCAAGGGTTAGGCTGTTCGCCTATTAAAGCGGTACGTGAGCTGGGTTCAGAACGTCGCGAGACAGTTCGGTCCCTATCTGTTGTGGGCGTAGGAGATTTGCGAGGACCTGTCCTTAGTACGAGAGGACCGGGATGGACGAACCTCTTGTGTTCGAGCTGTCACGCCAGTGGCACCGCTCGGTAGCGAAGTTCGGTTGTGATAACCGCTGAATGCATATAAGCGGGAAGCACTCCTCAAGATGAGATCTCCCAACCCTTAAGGGATAAGAAGGGCCCAGGTAGACTACCTGGTTGATAGGCTGGAGGTGGAAGCGCAGTAATGCGTGTAGCTTACCAGTACTAATCGCCCGTTCGGCTTGACCATAAAATTTACTCGGTGCAGAAAACAGTTATTAGTTCTCAGTTGCCGGTTTCAGTTCGAATCTGAACTGGAGACGGTGATGTTTGTTTGGAAGTTGTTCGAACCTGTTCGACTGAGAAGCAAGACTGATAGCTGTGCGCCGACGTCTTTCGCAAGAAAGCAAGCCATGTAAGACAGGCTGAAATCGGAAATAAGCAAGATGAAAGTAAGCCGTCCAATCTATTCAGTTGTGAGGTTTCGTCCTCACGTTCTTTGAGAATTCTGCTCTTGGCTTTAGCTACTAGCTCTTGGCTCAGTTCCGCTGGGTTCAGGCTTTTGGGTAGGGTCGAGAGAATACAAGTTTGCAGCGCCGCAAGGCTGAGGGATGAGCACGGATGCGTGCTTCGGCACGGCAAAGCTAATAGCCAGGAGCTAATAGCTGAAAGCTGCTAAAGACGTCGGTAATCATACCGCGGGGGATCCACCCGTTCCCATCCCGAACACGGAAGTTAAGCCCCGCTGGGCCGATTGTACTGCACGCGAAAGTGTGTGGGAGAGTAGGTCGTTGCCGGCACTATAAAGGCCGTTGAGAGAAATCTCGACGGCCTTTTCCTTGTGCCTGCGGGACCGGTGACCTTAGATACTTGGAAACTCCGCGGCGCGGACCATAGGATAGTGCTGTCATGGCCTCCGAGGGCGTGAACGACGCTCGTCCCGCCTATGCACGTTTCCTCCTCTTGCTGCTTGGAGAGGTCGTCGCGGGCATCTTCATTTACGCCGTTTTCACCGTCAAACCAGCTGTGCAAATGCCAATCACTTTCACGGCTTGGGCTATCGTTGCGGGCGACAACATCCTTCATCCCAGAAAGAACAGAAGCCTCGCCTCTCTGCTCTGCGCAATCACTGCGGCTCCTGCTTCATTTTGCGGGATTGAGTGGAGAATTACCCATCAAGATGTCTGGTCAAGGCTCATGCTCACAGGGCTGTGCCTGATGGGCACCCTCATATTCCTCGATCGGCGATGGGAAGATTGAGATCCTTCGCAAAAAAACGCTCAGGATGTCGGCTGCGGGCTCCCGCTTCGCTCACGCGCGCAAAGCGCCTCAAGTTAAGCCCCGCTGGGCCGATTGTACTGCACGCGAAAGTGTGTGGGAGAGTAGGTCGTTGCCGGCATAAATAAAGGCCAGTCTGAGAAATCAGATTGGCCTTTTCCTTTTTATGATGCTGGTGAATTTTGAATTTGTAGAGCGGGCGCCCCCGCCCGCTTCTGACAGGGATCATCGGCAAGCAACCGTTTAAGCTCAAACCCCGATCTTGCCTTAGCTATCCAACTTCTCGCGGCCGGGGGCGGCCGCGCCACACAAAGCTGCATCTAGCCACAACCACTGATAATTCTCCGGCCTCGCAATCAGACCCTTCCTCACCGGATTCTGCCGAATATACTCGCACTTCTCCTTCAAGCTCTCATCCGACCGCAACACATGATCAAAAGACTCTTCGCTGCCAGACTGGTCCAGAAGAATGCAGCAGTCTGTTAATCCAATGAGCCGTGGCACTTTAGAAGCATTGCACGATATCGACCGAGGGAAACGGCCATCCATCACGATCCCGTAGAGCCGAGAACAGAATGTGAACGTGGTCCGGCATAACGACCACGGCATACAACCGAATTCGAGGCACAAATGTGGCGCGGGCGCCCCCGCCCGCGAAACTGTCCATAGCCGCGATGCCGCCCTCACGCAGACAATGCTGTAGCACGAGATCGCGCGCCGCCGGACTCAACACGACGCGAGCCGTCCGGAATGTAATGAAGAAATCGGCGTCCGCTTTTTGCAGATGCGGCAACCGCCGCCGGTAGCGATACTTGGCCAAGACCGCCTTCGACATACATCTTTCCTGGGGGGGCAGGCGCCTCGCCCGCCTCTGCGTGCACCATACGGAAGTCGGAGCCCGGTTGTCTGTGACGAATGAACATACTGCGGAGGAAATGAAGTCTGTGAAGCTCCGGCAGCGTTGCTCGTAGACAGTTTTTCGCGGGTGGGGGCACCCGCGCCACATAAGCCCTGCTGGGCAGGTCATCGCCGGCCTTTTTCTTTGCGCCAAGATTCTTACGGATTCGCCGGCGCGCTCAGCAGCTCGCAATGGTCAACGCACCTAACCGTATCCGCTTCGACCGTGGCTTTCTTCTTCCCGGAAAAATCGATGTCGGGCAGGATCAGCAGCGTCTGGGTTCCGTTGGCCACGTTAAAACTGCAGTTGAAGCTCATCGACTGGACGCCGCGTTCCTTACATCCGGTCTGGTTGAGCGCCTCGTTGAGAGTTACGGACTTGTCGTAGACCTGGTCCGCGAGATGCGATGGCAACAGAGCCACCGTCAGCGGGATCGGCGACTTGATCTTCACGCTCAGTTCCTGTCCGTCATGATCAGGCGTCATCAGGCTGTAGACCTTGGGCGCCGTCGTGATCTGGTATTTTTCGTCGAGGATGCGCCGCCACTGGAACTCGGGCTGAACGTAGCTGTAGTACTGGATATGGAGATCGTTGGGAGACATGAATTGACGCGCTCCCGGCCCAAGGATGGCGCCAATCGTGGTGATCACCGGCTTCTCCGGCCTGCGCTCATCGCGGAAGGTGATAGTCATCGGGCGTTCAGAGGGAAGATGACACTCGTAAATCGTGCTGGTGACATGCTCCTTCACGCAGAGAAAACTGAAGTGTGCCGGGGCTCCGGGTTGCATGGAGGCGTTCCATTCGTCGGCCCACGTCATGGCCACGGTGACCGGGTATCTGGAGTCAATCTGCACATGCATGTCCCCGCCGCCCACCGCGGGACGATAAACGCGCCCGGCGTGCAGGCTTGCGGGCTCCAACGGAATCGTTTCGCTGTTCGCAGGACTCCAGTAGAAGCCGGCGCTCTGTGCATACGAATTCCCGGCGAGGGCGCAGAACAGCAGCGCAACGAAAATGGCAAGGTTCCTCATACTAGAAGTATTGGCTGGCCCATGCGGGTACCCTAGCGAATTCGCGAGAGGAGGGATTACGAAGGTACCAGAATGGATCGTTGGCAGGATTCACTTCCGCCCGGGCACGAAGGTATCCGGCGAATGGCCAATCCTTGGATATTCTGTTTGGTGTAACCACCACCACGGCTGTGCCGTCCTTGCGGTATTTCGCAAGCAGCGGAGGTCGCAGCTGCGAGGCTGTTCCCATTTGATTGCGAGCGTTCGGTATTCCCGCCCTTCGCAAACTGCGCGAAGGACGGGGCACCCACTGTGTTGCTGATGTCAGCGAGATCAAAGTCCTGGCGCACTCGTCCGAAGTAATTTTTTCATGTCGGGACGTGATGCAGTTCGCCTGAAGTTTCCAGAAGAAATCTCTCGCAAAGAGAGGTTCGTAACAGGGCAGGGCTTCAGCCGTGCCGCAAAGGTCGCCACGGATCGCGGGCTTTAGCCCCTGAGGAACTGACCGCCTTTTCTTTTGCGCCTTACCTTGAGAAAATCTGAACTGGTAACGCGAAAAAAACATATGAGCCGACCAGCCACCTACGGGACCGCCATTATTTTGGCGCATTTGCTGATCAACATCGCGCATGGTCTTGCCCACGGTGAACTAGGCATCGGCCTCACTCCGCTTGGCTCGGCATTCGTAATTGTGGTTATTATGGTGCTCCCGTTGATCGCAATGGCGCTTCTCTGGACCGTGCGGAAGCGACTCGGACTTATCCTGCTGACCCTCTCGATGTTCGGGGCACTGCTGTTCGGTCTCTATCATCACTTCGCTATTGCTGGCCCCGACCACGTCCATGCGCAGCCTTCCGGCGGGTGGGGCAGCATGTTTGTGCTGACATCGTATCTCCTGCTTATCAGCGAGGCGTTGGGAACCTACGTCGGTTTCTTTTTCCTGAAGAGGGGAGAAAGATAGTTCGGATGCTCCGTAACCTTTGCGCTAACGTTTTGATGTTCTAAGACTCCAATGTCTTAGCGTAAGAGGCTTCAAACCTTAAAACGCCGACTCTCTACGCTCTTGTTCCATCGGAGGCATGATGAATCCCAGTTCCAGGCCTGCCGCATTCACTCGCTTCCCCCGCCGACAGTTAGTAAGTGGCGTGCTTGTAGCCTGCGCCACGCAAGTTCTGACCAGCGCCGCATGGGGTCAGAGTCAGGACAAAACCATGTCCACTCTTCCCGCCTCGGACGCCAACAAAAGCCGCACCTCGCTTCATCAGGAGATCGATTACAAGGGATCCCCGCAGCGCATCTACGAAATACTCCTGAGCTCCAAGGATTTCACCGCGTTCTCTGGATACCCGGCCGAAATCGATCCCAAAGTCGGCGGGGCATTCTCGCTGTTCGGAGGACTCGTTGTCGGACGTAACGTCGAACTGGTCCCGAACCAGCGAATCGTGCAGGCATGGCGCCTGTCGAAAGAATTTCCTGACGGCGTCTACTCGCTCGTCAAGATGGAACTGCAATCAAGAGACTCACAGACGAGAATCGTTCTGGACCATACCGGTTTCCCCGAAGGACACTTCGATCATCTCGACACCGGTTGGTACTCCCATTACTGGGAGCCTCTGAAGAAATTCCTGGCTTAAGGCGGTTAAAGCGTTTCTAAATCCGTTTTCGCCGGAACAACGAAGGTGTTCAACGGCGAGTCTGCCGCTTCCGAGGTACCCGTCATCAACTCCGCAAGCGGACATGGTATGTCGCGTACCCGGAATTCGTATCCCGCCGCAAGATATGACTCTCTACCATCACCATCATTTCCAGACAGGAAGACAAAGCCGCAGGTTGGATGCACAAGCCGAATCGCCTCCGCCAGCCTGAACGCTCCCTGATCTCTTACGTTGTTGGTGACCATCACAACGACCCCAGGCGGCGCCTTGCGGACTGATTCCAAGCAAACGTCAACGTCAGTTTCCAGTTGAGTTTCGAACCCACTCTTCTGGAAGTGAGGATCTAGCGCCGCACAAATATTCTTCTCGAAGCTTTCGAACAGTATTACCCGCGCCGCCATGCTGTGTCCGATCTCCTAAGAACGAACATGTAATCTCGAGAAGCTGCACGGGTCCTTCGCTTACGCTCAGGATGTCAGACTTTCATAGGTTGTTTCGTCTATCTTGCCTTACTTCTTCTTCGGCGCCCACATATCCCCTTCAGTTAATCCGCACTTCTGCGCCATCTGATAGCAGTAATAAAAGTGCGCCGCGTTCTGGTTCCGAGAGTCGGAACCGAAGGTGAACTTCAGTCCCGCCCGTTTGGCTGACAGGATGAAATCTTCATCTGGGACGTGCGCGACTTCGTTGATCTCGATCGCGATCTTTTTCTGCTTGGCCAGGTCGATGATGTGGTCGACACGCGGGCGCGTCCAGAGTCGTTTGTATTCCCGCGCGATGGGGACTGGGAGGAAGGTCGGCCAGGCGAAGATGTCGATGGGTTCGGTGGTTAGAACCTGCTCGATGAACCGCATGTAGCGCGTCATGAATTCTTCTTCGTCGTCGACGTGCGTGTCGATTTGCCAGGTGGCCAGGGAACTGCCGTCGCTGTTCGGCAGGGTGATCGCATCCATCAAGGCGTAGTCAAGTTCGTCCAGCAGGGTTTTCGAAAAGCTCTTCGACCATCCGGGATAGATCGGTTGAATGCCGACACGAACGGGATACTTGCGTAGCATGTCGATGTATTCGCGCAGGTCGGCGTCGGTCTTGAGTTTTTCGTTCGGTCCGGGATGCTCGACAACGCCGATTTGGACGCCACGTTCTTTGCCCAGCGAGACCGCTTGGTCAATGGTGAGCGTGGGGCTCAAGTGGACGTGATAGTCCGCAACCGGGAATGCGGGCTTGGGCGGCGTAGCCGATGCAGCCCCTCGCGCGCCCAGATGAATCGGCGCCGCAAGAGCCGCGGATGCAAGCACTGACGTTTCAAGAAAAGTTCGGCGGGAGAAGGAGGAGTTCATCTGGAAAGCATATAACGACGCGGGCCAATCATCAGTGATGAGTGTCACTGAACGTTGAGGGAGGGTGAAGTCGGCTGCGCCATCACGGTCATAGAAACGAACAGCCAATGTCATCCCGAGTGCGTTCTTTGCAGCGCAGGATCTATGCCTCCCAAAAGTTATATGGATCCCTCGCCGCGCAAACGTCGCGCGACTCAGGATGACAAAGCTCGGAAAAGGCGTTGTTCGTTTCTTGGTGAAGACGCGCCGGTCAAATCATTTTCCACAGGGACTCGATGTTCATCCAACCTTGACCCGTGACCTCGGAACCTTTCATACTTGACGTGTAGCGTCGGACCAGAGACATGTGTGCGTTAAGTGCTTGCGGCTCAAGATTTTGCCCGCAAGTTATTGTGGCCCATAGATTTTTCAGCGAATTTCCGCTAAGTCTCTCATTCCAGAGATGGGAGGGGGAGGGGGATACCCCCGATCGACACAGTTTCCCAGAACGGGAACTCCCCATTGCGAACGATTTTTTAGTCTCTCATTTCGAAAAATCCAGCTTTGAAATCCATGCGTTCGGGTTCACGGCCTTCGCTTCGGCGACTGCGGCGCGGAACTTGTCCTGGACATCTTTCGGCATCTGCTTGAACGCGGATCGCAGCTCTTGCGTGAGGGCTTTCAAGTTCGGGGACTGATCCAGCGGATTGTTCGTTTGCCCTTTCTTGATCGCGAGCGCATAGCTCTTGAACTGGTCAGTCAATGCGTCGAAATTTCCCGCGCGCATCGCCGTGATCGCGGCATGCACGTACGACCGAGCTTCGGTGGAGACGTTTGCGCCCGCGGCCGCGTCCGCCACGACCTCGGCGTCCGTTTTCGAAAGTCCCGGTTGCTTGGCGAGCCATTGCTGGAGCTCTTGTCCGCCCTTCGGAGTCTTGATCCAGTCCTGAAAGCTTTTCAGGTCGTTGGGTGAAGTGCCGAAGCCGGTCTTTTCCTGGCGGAATTTTCCGAGCCACTGTTGAGCCAGCTTTGAATCCGCAATATGCGTGCTCTCGTGAAAGAGCGTTCCGGAGGCTTTGCTCGGCGTCTCGAGTCTGTCGAGGCTGATGGCAAAGGTTGGACGTCCGCTCAGATTTCCGATGTCGAAGCGTTCGGATCCCGCTCCAGGCATGTGTTCGGGCAGATCGATGTTGATGACATCGGGCTTGTCCTGATCGTTGGAGCGATTGAGGCGGATCTCGGATTCGGGGACGCCGAAAACCAGCGAGCCAAGCTGCTTCTCGACCTGCGGAAGTTCCTCGCCGAGACGGTCCATCTTCGCTCTCAGATCCGGAGGAATGGATTTTCCCTGCACGCTTAGCTCGCCGACCTGACGGTTCACATCTTTCAGCTCGGCGCGCAGATCCTTGAACCGATCGAGAACCTCGTTGATCTTGGCCGAGGAAGGCATCCCTTCGACCGCGAGCGTGGGAGTATCAGCCGCAGCCTGCAAGCCTCCGGCAAAGTTCGCGGTCGTCTTTACCGCGTGCCACTTTCCATCGTGGCTCTGGAGGACCGCTGCGGGATCTGCTCCGGACATGCGCGCGACCGCGATCGCCTGCAGGCGATCGTCGTATCCCTGCGGAGAGCCGACTTCTTTGCTCACCCGCACCTCTTCGCCGTAATTGTTGACGCCGAGGCGCATGCCCAAAAACTGCGACGCTCCCGAATTGGCTTGCGTGTTGCTTGCGCCTTGAGTTCCGCTGGCGGCTTCATCCCGGGCCGTTCCAAGGTGGCTGCGGAACATGAAGGCGTCGAGCTGGCCTTCGAGGCGCTTGCCCTGTTCGAATGAAGGAGTCGCTGGCGCGTCCATTGTCTTCGGGACCTCTTGCGGTCCCGCGGGGCTCTGGCCTGTCGTTGCCGCATCGTCGGTTGGGAAGCTGTTGGCCGGATTGACGCCGCTGTTTACTCGCATGATTTCTTCTCCTCGCGCCGAGCCGCGATGCTCCCCGGAAAATGGGACACGTATTCGAATGCACGGAGAGCGTCGCCCTAGTTATCGGAGGAGGAGGAAAAAGATTGCTCGGAATACGGGATATTTGTTAGGTCCGCCGATGCTTCGTGAACGACTTCGCAGACCACAGGAGTCGAGCGGAAGTCCGCCCATTCAGGACGGCTCACCATCGCCAGGAAGTTGCTGTCATGCGCGGCTGTGAAGTCTTCGAATGACGCCCATTGCACGACGTTGACGAAGCGGTAGCGCGCGTCGGGAGCAAGGGAGCGATGCATCTTGTGTGAAATGTATCCTTTCTTCGCGCGCATGTGAGCGTTGACTTGCTGAAAGATGGCGAAGAATTCGTCCTCGCGGCCTGCGGGCACTTCGAAACAGTTGATGAGTGTGACGGCTGACATGGGATCTCCTCAGTTCAGGGTGAGACGACTCGTCTTATGATGCCACTCCGCCGCCTGGAAAAGTCGATGACAGGGTAAGAGACTGTGTTCGCTATGCGATCGGGAAGCGCCAGGAAGTGTTGCCTCCGGCGTAGGTGATGCCGATTCCAAGCCCCCGAGAAGGTTTTCGGCAAATTCGGATGAAAATCCGTTTCGTTTCGAATGGCGGCAACGTGTTCTGCCGCAAGATCATCTGAAATGCATACTCTCCGCGCCGTTTATCTCTCGGAATCCACTTACAACACGATCTCAATCATCAGCCACAAAAGGAGTTCGAAATGAAAATCAAGAATCTTCAAGGCCTTTTCGAAACAGGCCTGCGTTATGCGTATGACTGCGAGCAGAAGTTAGCGGAAAAGGGCATTCCCAGCATGATCGAAGCTACAGCTTCGGCGGAGTTAAGGACCGCACTGGAGCAGCACCTCGAGGAAACGCGTACGCACGTTACGCGGGTGGAGCGGGTGTTTGGAATCATCGGCGCAGAACCCAAGGCCGAGGACAACGACATCATCGACGAGATGACCGACGTGGCTGAGAACATGATCGACGCGACCGAGGATGGATCGCCGTTGCGGGATGCCGTGTTGATCATCGCCGGAAATCAAGTCGAGCACTACGAGATGGCTGCGTACGGATCACTGGTCGCATTTGCGCGGCAGTTGGGATTCAGCGACGCGGCGCAGTTGCTGGAACAAACTCTGAATGAAGAGAAGGCTGCTGACGCGAAGCTGACAAAGATCGCCGAGTCGTCGGTGAACCGTCAGGCTAGCCAGGGCCTGAAAGCCGCCTGAGTTGACCCAACGTCAAAAACCCCACCCTGTCGCAAAGTGCGCGACAAGGGTGGGGCAACCTCCTCAGTGTTACTGCAGGATTACTGCGCGGGCGATTCTTGCGTGACCGGTGTCGGGCCCTCGGTGGCCACTTCGGGGGTAGCTACCGGGTTGATCTTCACCGTCGATAGGATCTGCTCCAGGCGAGTGAAGACTCTATCGCGATCGACGTGCTTCACGAGTCCTTCTTCGGAAGCGTTGGTGGTGACGTTGAGCGCGAACTCGTAGCACCCGCCGTTCTGGTAGATGTGGAAGTACTTGGAATCGCTCTGACGGGTTCCTTCACCGGAGACGGCTTCGGTGGCGCGCAATTCCATGTCTCCAATCATCAGCTTAGTCGCGAGGTCGCTGGACTTCGCTTTCGCATCCGGGGAAGAATTACCTTCCGGTCCGGTGCTGGCTGCGGCAGGCATGGGATCCTTCGTACCGCAAACTGCGCCGTCCTCAGGATGACAAGTCAGTGCGACTTCCGTTGACGGTGTTTCCGACTTTGCAGTCGACTTCATCTGGGGGACCGAGAATTCATTGCATTGATCGGCGCTCAACGTCTTGTTGATGCTCACGTTGAAGTATGCGGACGAGAAGTCCGTGTTGACGTAGTTGGTCTCCGGGAGTTCGACGGCGGCGAGCGCGACTCCACCCGGCTGAACGAAGTTCATCGGGATGGGGTTGGACGCGACGAGCAGCGAGGCAGCATCACCGGTCTCGATGGCGTAGCGACGAGGATATTCGAAGGTCACACCGGAAGTTTTGTCCGCATAGTTCACAGTTGCAGGACGCTTGCGCACGACTGGCTTCTTCGCCGCCGGTTTAGTATCGCCCTGTGTGGTTGCGACAGGCGTCGATACTGGTGTTGGCGCCTGCGGCTGAACTGCGGGAATCTGAGTGCTGGAAGTGACAGGTTTTGGTTTATCGCTGGAGCATCCGACGGTTACGGCACAGATGATCAGGACAGCGGCGAAGACGTAGGCATTGATGTCGCCTGCGATGTTCTTTCCCCAGGATACTGAGCTTGCGATGTTGCGAATAGCGTTGATGCGGGTCATTGTGGTTGCCTCCTGCCGGGTCGCGGCGACATGGGTAGTGCACAGGGGGCTCCGTTGGGGAATGTGTTGATCTGTCGGGAGTTACGTCAGGTGGGAGAACAGGTTTACGTGTTCGGTTGGACACGCCCGTGGTTCGGGAGACACTGCGGTAACGATATTCCCACCCTACGAACGTCGCGCAGGGTGGGGAATCCTTCAGTACTTACCTGCAACTATCGTCATTGCTTTTTGCAGAGGCCGATCAGGTCGTTGGAGATCTGGGTGGCGCCGTCCAGCACGTTTGCGATCGAGTGCGGGGCGTCGGCGACGCAGGTCTGTTCTTTTCTGCTGGTTATTTTGTTGTACCAATTGAGACCGATCGGAATTGCGGAACTGGTGTCGGTGCCGCCGAAGACCACGTTCACGTAGGTCTTTGGGAAGTTGTAAACGGCACCCGGAGCCTCGACGCTGTCGTTCAGGAAGAAGGTAGAGCCTCCGGGAGGCGGAGTTCCTTTGACGGCGTTGGAGCAATACGCGTTCGGACTATAGCCGGGATCCCAGACTCCGGCGTCGACCGTGCCGAAACATGTGCCGACCATGCCTTTCCCGCAGAACGTGTTCATCTTGCCTTGATTGCACATGCATCCCCAGTCGAGACGGGCGGTGGGAGGTCCGCTGGTGATTTCGGCCATCGAGATGATGTTGTTGGACTTGTATTGCGAGAGCGCATAAGCGAGAGCACCCGCGCCGCCACTGTTGGCGGTTGCGCACATCGGCTTGGTGCTATTGTTCTGAATCTTGGTGTAGACGTAGTTGGCGACGGTGGCCCATCGGCAGGCCCCAGCCAGAACGCCTCCAGGACCTTGCACCCAGCCACCGGGCTGCGCGGTATTAAATGGAGTCCCGAAGGAAATCTGAACGGTGCGAAATCCGGCGTTAAAAACGTTCTGGACGGCTGTTTTTCCGAAGGTGAAGATCGCGTCGTAAAGGCCGTTGCCGTCGGTGCCGGTGCCCCACAGCACGGTGCCGAGGGGATTCACGGGAGTGTTCGTCTTGATGTATGCGAAGACGTTGGCGACTCCAGGACAGGTGACGGTCAATTGTTGGCAAGTGCCGCCGGTCACTCCGCCTCCTTTGCAGGTGATCGACTTCGAGGTCACGGTGCCGAGGGCGCGCGTGGGGTGGACGGCCTGGCCATCCAGCGCATCCAGATCCTCATCCTGGGCGCAAAGGGCGCCGGTCAATAGAAGGGCCGCAATGGCCGTATACAGAACTTTTCGCATCGAAGAATAACTCCTCTCACAGAAGCTGGCTTGAAATTTAGGGTCCCGCAAAACACCCGATCGAGTTCCGCTGGCGCCGCACGAGGTGACAAATCTCCCATGAGGTCGCAGGAAGTTTCGATTGAAGGTCACTCCAGTTGGGGAGGAGCGGAATAGCTTGCCGAAAATCCCCGTCTTGATTTCCCGGCGAAGAACAAGTGCTGAAAGCGAGTGAAACATCGGACGAAATCACGCGTTTTCGTGCAATTTGTCCAGTAACGCGAGTCTGAACCCAGGCTGTAAGGGCTGTCAAGCAGGGATTTCCACAAAGCCTTGCAGAAGCGCGTGGATAGAGGCCAAAACGCGGCTTGAACCTGCAAGAAATTACACAGTGAGTGCATTGTCATGACCCGGCTTCGACGAACAGGCTGTTTTCGGATATCGTGGTCGGCTCCGAAGAGATCAATGTTCCGCAGGAGGTTGCGAATGGGATGTGCAAGCGGCACACTTCGTCACTCGATGATGTTGCTGTGTGCTCTGTTGGTGTCGATTTGTGCCGGGCCGGGATTCGCGCTGGGGCAGTCGGCGCGTCCGCCGGAGAAAGTCATTATCGATAGTGATATTGGCGACGACGTGGACGACGCGTTTGCGCTGGCCTTGGCGGTGAAGAGTCCCGAGGTACAAATTCTTGGGGTGACGACGGCGTTTGCCGAGACCGAGGCACGGGCGAAGATTGTCGACCGCTTTCTGGGTGAGGTGGGGCGATCGGACATCCCAGTGTTCGCGGGCAAGGCGGGTGGGAAGACACCGATGTCACAGCGACGCTATGGAGAGGGCAGCAAGTTCGCGAAGAGTTCTCATGCAGACGCGGCGGATTTCATCCTCGAGCAGATCAGGAAATATCCGGGAGAGATCACGCTGGTGGCGATCGGTCCGCTGATGAACGTGGGCGAGGTGATCGATCGGGACGCCGCGACGTTCCGCAAGGTGAAACGAGTGGTGATCATGGGCGGATCGGTGCGGCGGGGTTATGGCGAATATGGGTACAACGAGACCGTGCCACCGTCGCCCGAGTGGAACATTCTGAACGATGTGAAGGCGGCGCAGAAGTTGTTTGCGTCGGGAGTAGCGTTGTATGTGATGCCGCTGGATTCGACGCAATTGAAACTGGACGAAGTAAAGCGGGCGTTTCTGTTCACGCGAGGAACCCCGGTGACGGATCAGCTGACGATCCTGTATCACATGTGGGCGCAGGAGACGCCAACTTTGTTTGATCCGATGGCGATGGCATTTGTATTGAAGCCTGAGCTGTGTCCGGTGACGCCGTTGCACATCCGAGTGGACGAGAAGGGAGTGACGCGGGAGGAGCCGGGCCCGGCGAATGCGCAGGTTTGTCTGAACTCGGATCCGGAGAAGTTCTTCCTGTTTTATCTGAAGAGAGTGGGGGAACGGTGACGGCGTTCAAAGCGTCTCATATTTCTTGCGCTGTCCGGTGCGCGGCTGGGACAGCCTTGCTACAGCCAGGGCTACTGTTGAGGAGCACTTATGCGAACGGGTAAGAATTCACGGCGGAAATTTCTTACGGCTGCCGGTGGTATTGCGGCCGTGCCTGCTGGGATGCTGCTGGGAAACGTTCCGGCGTTCGGTCAGGATGAGACCCGGGCGGGGCATCCACGAAACATTTTTTACGATGTGATGTCCGCTGGGGCGACGGGCGATGGAAAGACGATCGATAGTCCCGCGATTAATCGGGCTATCGATGACGCGGCGGCGAGCGGTGGCGGGACGGTCTATCTTCGCGCGGGAAACTACCTTTGTTATTCGATTCATCTGAAGAGCAAAGTTGCGCTCTACCTCGACCAGGGCGCGACGATTGTGGCCGCAGATCCGGCAACGGTTGCTGCGCACGGATACGATCTGGCGGAGCCGAAGCAGGCGTGGGAGGAATATCAGGATTACGGACACAATCATTGGCACAACAGCTTGATTTGGGGCGAAGGGCTCAACGATGTTTCGATCCTTGGGCCCGGGCTGATCTGGGGAAAAGGATTGAGCCGCGGATGGGGCGCCGGGCCGATCGCCGAACATCCGGGTGTCGCGAACAAAGCAATTGCGTTCAAGAACTGCAGGAACGTGATCCTGCGAGACTTTTCGATCTTGCATGGCGGGCACTTCGGGATCCTTGCGACGGGAGTCGATAACCTGACGATCGACAACCTCAAGATCGATACCAATCGCGACGGCATGGACATTGACTGTTGCCGCAACGTGCGCGTTTCAAATTGCAGTGTGAATTCGCCATGGGACGACGGAATCTGCCTGAAGAGTTCGTTTGCGCTGGGATACGCGCGTGCGACCGAAATGGTGACGATCACGAATTGCCTGGTGTCGGGCAGTTTCGAAGAAGGGGAACTCCTCAAGGCGACGTACAAGCGTTTTCCGGCTGATACAAAGGTCCCGCGAACCGGCCGAATCAAGTTCGGAACGGAGTCGAATGGAGGGTTCAAGAACATCACCATTTCGAATTGCGTGTTCGACGGCTGCAACGGATTGGCGATCGAGAGCGTTGACGGCGCCGTGATCGAGGATGTGACCTGCACAAACATCACAATGCGGGATATCGTCGGCGCTCCCTTTTTCATGCGACTGGGAGCGCGCATGCGAGGACCGGCGGGAGTGGCGGTGGGAGTGATCCGGCGAGTAATCCTGGGAAATATCACGTGCATCAATGCAGTGTCGCCGAAGATAGGAGCGATCCTGGCGGGGATTCCCGGACATCCGATCGAGGACGTGAAGATCAGCGACATCATGATCGTGAACCAGGGAGGCGGGACACAGAGCGATGCGCAGCTTCAGTTGCCGGAGAAGGAGAAAGACTATCCGGAGCCGACTATGTTTGGCACGACGCCGGTGCATGGATTTTTTATCCGGCACGTGCGGGGACTGGAGGTTCACGCGATCAAGATCCAGACCGCGACTCCGGATGCACGACCGGCGTTCTTCCTCGAAGATGTGGAGGGCGCGGAGTTTGGAAGGATCAAGGCAGCGGTTGCAGAGGGTTCGCCGACCTTTTCGCTGCGCGATGTGAAAGATTTCAATATTTACCGGAGCAAACCGGTTCCGGACTCGGTGATTGCCGTGGCCGAGAAGAAGGAAATTTAGGAACGCCATTTCGCTCCTGCGAAAACCGCGTGGGTGGGGCAACTAGATCGTTGAGGACTCGATGAATATCTCCATACTGCTACGTATTTTGATTGCGATTGGGTTTTGTTCGACGATGCTGGGGCAGGCTCGACAGGATGTCGATCTGATCGTGCGCCACGGTGTTGTGGTCACGATGGATCGGGAGCGGAAGATCTATCAGGATGGCAGCGTAGCGGCGCGCGGAGACTCGATTGTGGCGGTGGGGCCGACTGCGGAGATCGAGGGGCGATACAAGTCCGCACAATCGATCGATGCGCATGGTGGGCTGGTGTTACCGGGATTCGTCAACGGGCACACTCACGTGCCGATGACGTTGTTTCGCGGGTTGCACGATGACGTGACGTTGAATGACTGGCTGTACAAGTACATCTTTCCAGCCGAAGCGAAGAACGTGAATGAAGAATTCGTGCGCTGGGGAACGCGGCTGGCTGCGGCGGAGCAGATACGATCGGGTGTGACGACGTTCGCCGATATGTACTACTTCGAGGACGCTGTCGCGGAAGAGACGAAAGCCGCTGGAATGCGCGGAGTGCTGGGCGAGACGTTCATTGATTTTCCGGCCCCGGATAATAAGAGCGAAGCGGAGATGCTTGCATATACCGAGAAATTTCTGAAGCGGTGGCAGGGAGATCCCCTAATCCATGCGGCTCCTGCTCCGCACTCCATCTATACCTGTTCGAAGAAGACCCTGCAGGACGCAGCGGCGCTGGCCAGAAAATATCATGCGCCAATTCTGATTCATTTGTCGGAAATGAAGAAGGAGTGGGAAGACAGCAAGAAGCAGAACGGAATGTCCCCGGTGCAGTACCTGGAGAGCTTGGGAGTTCTCGGCCCGGATGTGGTTGGAGCGCATTGTATTTTTGTGGATGAAGCAGACTGGAAGACCTTGTCACAGCGGGGAGTCGGTTGCGTGCACAATCCGTCGAGCAACATGATGATCGCGAGCGGCGTGTCTCCCGTGGCGGAGATGCGTGAGGCCGGAGTGGCGGTGGGACTGGGGACGGATGGCCCGGCTGGCAGCAATAACGATATGGATTTGATGGAGGAGATCGATGTGGCGGCGAAGCTGGCGAAGATTACGAAGATGAATCCCTTGGCGCTGAATGCGAAGGCTGTCGTGGAAATGGCAACCATCGATGGAGCGCGGGCGCTGCATATGGAAAAGGAGATCGGATCCCTTGAGGCTGGGAAGAAAGCGGATGTCGTGCTGATAAGCCTCGATGAACCGAACGCGGTGCCCATGTACGACGTTTATGCGCAGATCGCATACGCGTTGAAGGGAAGCGATGTTGAGACCGTGGTCATTGGCGGGCGCGTGGTGATGAGGGACAGGAAATTGCTGACCGTCGACGAGCCGAAGGTTTTGGATAAAGCGCGGGAGTACGGGAAGTCCGTAAAGGTTTCGTTGGGGATGCCGTGAGCTGATGCCGATCAAGAATTTTTCTAAAAATCGAAATTCACTCTACGAAACCCGAATAGGGTGGACACTCTCTTTGATCTTGTAGACTTTCCGACATGAAGATGCTTCTGCCGCGTTCATCCCTAGCTTTGCTGGTTACTCTTCTCGCAATCTCTACAAATTCTTTCGCGCAGAAGGTTGCGATCACGTTTGATGATCTGCCATTGAATGGCGATCTGCCGCCCGGAGCCACTCGTGTGCAAATCACGCAGGATACGATTGCTGTCCTCAAGGAGTGGCATGTTCCGCCGGCGTATGGATTCGTCAACGCGAAAAAGCTGGAGGGGAATCCGGATGCGGCGGCTGCTTTGGAATTGTGGGTTTCTTGGGAACCGTTTGGCAGCCATACGTATGGTCATCTGGATTTGAATGCGAATTCGGCGGAGGATTTCGAGCGCGAGATCGAAGAGAACGAACCTGCGCTGGAGTTGCTGGCGACCAAGGACTCAAATTGGCATTGGTTGCGTTATCCATTTCTGCGCGAGGGCGACACGGTGGAGAAGCGGCGAGCGGTGCGGGCGTATTTGCGGGCGCACGGCTACCGGGTAGCGCAAGTGACGCTGGATTGGGAAGACTACATGTGGAACAGCGCCTATGCGCGTTGCACGGCGAAAAATGATGCAAAGTCGATTGAATGGTTGAAGTCCAGTTATCTTGGCATCGAGTCGTCGTATCTGGATTTGGGCCGCGATCTCGCGAAGATGGTTTACGGTCACGATATCAATCATGTGCTGCTGCTCCACCTGGGGGCTTTCAGCAGCACGATCCTGCCCGACGCGTTGAGGCTTCTCGAAAATAAGGGATTCAAGATGGTGACGCTGGAAGAGGCGCAGAGTGATCCGGCGTATGAGACCGATCCCGATGCGGGATCGAAGTACGGCGGGACACTGCTTGAGCAGTGGATGGAGGCGAAGAAGATCAAGTTCCCAACCGTCATGGAGAAGCCTTACAAAGAGGTGGAGGAGATCTGCAAGTGAGCTCGGTTTGATTTGATGGAGCTTTGCCTGCTTCAAATCAAAATCCCGCACCTTTTCAGCAGAAGTAGCCAGAATTGGGGCACCTAAGGCGATGCCCCCTTCAGTGCTGCTGTGCCTCCTGGAGACTTTGTAATCCTGCTGGTCCCTTATAATCAAAAGATTCTCTATGGCTGCTGTGCTTGACAAGATTATTGCGGCTACGCGGGCGCGAGTGGCGC
Organism: uncultured Acidobacteriota bacterium; assembly: GCA_963820895.1. Taxonomy (GTDB): domain Bacteria; phylum Acidobacteriota; class Terriglobia; order Terriglobales; family Acidobacteriaceae; genus Sulfotelmatobacter. The sequence goes on along the minus strand of CAWGBW010000002.1, from coordinate 397,619 downwards.
AGTCCAAGCGCGACGCGGATTTGCGTTCGCTTGAGAAGCAGGCTGCGTCCCACGTGCCACGTGGGTTCCGGCGAGCGCTCGCATCGAAGAGCTTGACTGGGCCGGCTGTGATCGCAGAATTGAAGAAGGCTTCGCCTTCCAAGGGATTGATTCGAGCGAATTTTCATCCCCCGGAACTGGCGCTTGAGTTGGAGCAGGCTGGGGCTGCGGCGTTGTCCGTGCTGACTGATGAGGAGTTTTTTCAAGGATCGCTGCGAAATTTGCGGGAGGCCTCGGCGGCAGTTTCGATTCCTTGTCTGCGGAAAGATTTCATCATTGACTCGTTTCAGGTGATGGAAGCGAAGGCGAATTCTGCGGATGCGGTTTTGCTGATTGTCGCAGCACTGTCGCAGACGGAATTGATTTCCTTGTCGAAGGGCGCACGTTCGCAGGGGCTCGATGTTTTGTGCGAAGTGCATGAAGGCGACGAGTTGCAGCGGGCGCTGGATGCGGGATGCGATCTGATTGGCGTGAACACGCGGGATCTGCGGACGTTCAACGTCGATCTCGAAACTGCCTTTGCGCTGGCATCGAAGTTTCCTGATGGAGTTGTGCGCGTAGCCGAAAGTGGGATTCATTCGGCGGACGATGTTGCGCGATTGCGGGCGGCGGGCTATGACGCGTTTCTTGTGGGTGAATCGCTGATGCGGGCGGAACGGCCTGGAGAAGCGCTGCGGGCGCTGTTTGCGACGAGCGGCGTTCTGAGTGGGCAGTCCTGAGAATGCCCACCCCTATGAAAACCGCGTAGGGTGAGGCAGCCGGTCTTGGGTAGTGAGCATGAAGTCCTTCGACTGCGGTTTTGCTCCGCTGATTGCGAAGAAAAATCTCGTTCAGGATGACAGGGTGGGGTAACCGGTAACTGCTTTTTATGACTTGGGTAAAGATTTGCGGGACGACGAATTTGGAAGATGCGCTCGTGGCGGTGGATGCGGGAGCGGATGCGGTCGGGTTCGTGTTTTATGACAAGAGCCCGCGATGCGTGACGGTCGGGAAGGCGCGCGAGATTGTGGAGAAGCTACCGGAGAATGTGGAGAAGATTGGCGTATTTGTGGATCAGTATGTAAATCCGATCGAGGTTCTACTTGGAGCGAGATTGACCGGCACCCAGTCATACTTCACTCCGGAGGAAGGATTGGCCGGGAGTGCAGCCACGACGGGTCCGAAGGCGATCGGCGGCAGCCTGCTACCGACAAACGCGAAGTTCATCATGGCGTTCCCTATGGCTATGTTCGACGATCCAGCGAGCCAAATCGAATCCATGGTCGCGCAACTGGCAAGGTCAAAGGAGGAATCCCCTGGGCCACAACCGCCCGAAGGAATTTTTGACACGTTCTTGCTCGATTCGGGAAGCCTGAAGCAACCGGGCGGAACTGGAAAGACTTTCGACTGGGAAAAGGGTGGAGCGATATCAGAAAGCATGCGTCGGCATGGAATGAAACTTATTGTTGCGGGCGGACTGAATGCTGAGAATGTCGGAGAGGCGATTAGCATCCTTCGGCCCTGGGGAGTTGATGTGGTTTCGGGTGTGGAAGCTGCACCGGGGAACAAGGATCCGGAAAAAGTTCGGGCGTTTGTTCGGGCCGTGCGCGAAATCGATCGGAAGGCTGGTTAGGGATGGCTACAAGTCTTAGAACAAAAGTCAAGATGCCCTCCCTGTCGCAGAAATCGCGACAAGGTTCAGGCAGGCCCGCGTCTGCGTCGGGTTCGAAGCAGGAGCCCGGACGGTTTGGCGTTTACGGTGGGCGATACGTTCCTGAGACCTTGATGGCGGCGCTCGATGAGCTCGAGCGCGAGTACGAGAAGGCGAAAAAGGACCCGCAATTTCGGGCTCGGTTAGATGGGCTGTTGAAGACGTATGCCGGACGTCCAACGCCGTTGTTTTATGCGCGGCGGCTTACGGAGAAGTTGGGCGGCGCAAAGATCTATCTGAAGCGCGAAGACTTATTGCACACGGGCGCGCATAAGATTAACAACTGCCTGGGGCAGGCATTGTTGGTTGAGCGGATGAAGAAGCATCGCGTGATCGCCGAGACGGGTGCGGGGCAGCATGGCGTGGCGACAGCGACGGTGTGCGCTCTGATGGGCTTCGAGTGCGTGGTGTACATGGGCACGGAAGACATGCGCCGGCAGGAACTGAATGTGTTCCGGATGCGATTGTTGGGTGCGGAAGTGCGCGGTGTATCGTCGGGATCGCGCACGTTGAAAGACGCGATCAATGAAGCGATGCGCGATTGGGTGACGAATGTCCGGACCACGCATTATTTGCTGGGCAGCGTGCTTGGAGCGCACCCGTATCCGACGATGGTGCGAGATTTTCATCGCGTGATCAGCCGCGAGGCGCGGGCCCAGATTTTGAAGGCCGAGGGTAAGTTGCCGACAGCCGTGATTGCGTGCGTTGGTGGCGGATCGAATGCGATTGGCGTTTTCTACGAATTCATCAAGGACAAGAAGGTGCAGCTGATCGGCGTCGAGGCCGGCGGTCGCGGAGAAGCGCTGGGCGATCATGCGGCGCGTTTTCGGGGAGGATCCCCGGGAGTGTTGCAGGGAACCTATTCCTATGTGCTGCAGGATCTGGGCGGTCAGATCGCGCTGACGCATTCGGTCTCGGCGGGCCTGGACTATCCGTCGATCGGTCCGGAACACGCGGCGTTGCGCGATGCGGGCCGGGCGGAGTATTTGCCGGCATCGGATGCCGAGGCGCTGGAGGCGACCACTGTCCTGGCACGGACGGAGGGAATTATCCCGGCACTGGAGTCGGCACATGCCGTGGCCGAGGTAATCAAGCGAGCGCCTCGGATGAAGAAATCCGATGTGGTGATTGTGAATGTGTCGGGACGCGGGGATAAGGATATTGGGATTCTGCGAGAGAACCTCAGGATCGATTAGTTCCAGTTTCGTTTGAGAACAACCAAAAGGCGTTTGCCACTAAGGACACGAAGGTTCACGAAGTAACAGCTCAGACCTGCTGTTTTCCAGGGCTGGGCGAAAGCAAGATCTATCGATGCCTCTTACTTTTTACAGGAAGCCGGCGCTGGTGGCATACGTGACTTGCGGGGATCCGGATCTCGCAACGACGCGGGAGATTGTGCTGGCTGCGGTCGAGGCTGGGGCGGATGTGATTGAGTTGGGAGTGCCGTTCAGCGATCCAGTGGCGGATGGTCCGGTGATCCAGCGGGCGAGCGAGCGGGCGTTGAAGCATGGTACTTCATTGGCGCAGGTCTTGACGCTGGCAGCGGAAGTGCGAGTGCAGGCGCAATCGACGGGATTGATTATCTTTTCCTATCTGAATCCTATTTTGCGGATGGGCATAGAGAAGTTCTGTAAGGTGGCGCGCGCTGCGGGTGTGGATGGCGTGCTGGTCACAGACCTTCCGGTGGAAGAGGCGGGAGACTACCTGCGGGCGATGCGGGAGAACGACCTTTCTCCGGTGTTTCTAGCGGCTCCGACGAGCCCGGATGCGCGACTGAAGAAGATTGCGGAAGCGTCGCGCGGATTTGTTTACGCCGTGTCTCGAACGGGAGTTACCGGACAGCGTCAGGAGTTGGCGGACGATGCGCGCAAGCTTGTGAAGCGCTTACGGAGTGTGACGAAGCTTCCGATCGCGCTGGGATTTGGGATATCGACTGCGGAGCAATTTGCCGCCGTTGGAGAGTTTGCGGATGCGGTCGTGGTGGGGAGTGCGATTGTCCAGACGGTTGAGGGGAATCGAGGACGCGAGGCGAAGGCGGTTGGGGAGTTCATGAAGGGGTTGACAAGTTTCGGTTCTCAGCCGGCGACTCTGGCGCGGTGAGCGTTTTTTCGGAACCCGATTAAATTTCCCACCCTGCGAAAACCGCGTAGGGTGGAGCACCCTGCCCGAAGTGGCTGGGAATCACAGGCAGCGAGTTCTTATGGATATTGGAGATTGGCGAAAGAAAATTGACGAGCTTGATCGCAAGATGGTCGCGCTCTTGAGCGAGCGGGCGCGGGCCGCCGTGGAGATCGGGAAGCTGAAGCGAAATACATCGATGCCAATCTATGAGCCGGATCGGGAGCGGATTGTGTTTACCAATGTGCAGGAAGCAAATCCGGGGCCACTGCCCGGACGGGACTTGGTCCGGATTTACGAGCGGATTATCGATGTGATGAGGAATATCCAGAAGGAAGAGATTGTTACGAAGGCGGAACCGTCGGAGGTCGAGACGGAGTTGGATTCGGAAGTGAACGATTGACAAGCTTCTAGCTGCTAGCTCCTGGTTTTTAGCCGAACTAGCTGAAGATGGAGCAAGCACGGGCACGACTTTTGAGGATTCGTCGGTCTTCAAAGGAGCTAGAAACTAGAAGCCAGGAGCCGGTTCTCATGATTGTGGCGATGCAGGAAGGCGCGGATGAGGCGTTGATTCAGCAGGTCATCGAAAACCTCGTGAAGATGGGATTCGAGGTACACCGCTCGACTGGGGCGCGGATGACCGTGCTGGGGGCGGTTGGGGCCGGAATTGATTTTGACATCCGCAACCTCGAATTGCTGCCAGGCGTACAGGAAGTCCACCGAATCAGTTCCCCGTACAAGCTTGCGGGGCGCAGTTTTCGCCCCGAAGGAACGGTGGTAAAGCTGGCGAATGGAATCGCTGTCGGTGGAAACGAAATCATCGTGATGGCCGGCCCCTGCTCGGTGGAATCGCGGGACCAGATTTTTTCCACTGCGGAATCGGTGGCGAAAGCCGGGGCCAAGGTGCTGCGAGGCGGAGCGTTCAAGCCGAGAAGTTCTCCATACTCGTTTCAGGGGCACGGGGAAGAGGCCTTGAAATTGCTGCGCGAAGCCGGAGATAAATTTGGCCTGCTGGTGATCAGCGAAGTAATGGAGATTTCGCAGATTTCCCTCATGATTCCGTACGTCGACATCCTGCAGGTGGGCGCCCGCAATATGCAGAACTTCAATTTGTTGCGCGAGTTAGGAAAGGTGCGCAAGGCGGTGTTGTTGAAACGTGGAATCGCGGCGACGCTCGAGGAGTTGTTGCTGTCGGCGGAATACATCATGGCCGGCGGAAACTACGATGTGATTTTGTGCGAGCGCGGGATTCGGACGTTCGAAACGTACACGCGCAACACGATGGATATCTCGGCGATCCCGATCATTCATAAGCTGTCTCATTTGCCGATGACCGCTGATCCGTCACACGGAACGGGGCGGCGAGATAAGGTTGCGCCGATGGCGCGAGCTTCGGTGGCCGCGGGCACGGATGCGCTGTTGATCGAGGTGCATTGCGATCCGGATAAAGCGATGTCGGATGGGGCGCAATCCTTGTTTCCGGAGCAGTTCAGCAAGCTCATGGATGAGTTGAGGATGATTGCGCCGGCCGTGGGGAGAAGCATTGGGTAATTGAGAATTAGTAATTGTGTAGAATTTGAATAACCAGGGCGTTTCTCGTTCATCCACTCAATTTACAAACTTTCGCAACTGCTCAATTTTGTCTATGCCGATTCGGCAAATCACGATCATTGGGACCGGGCTGATTGGCGGATCGTTCGCGCTCGCGTTGCGCAAACGAAAGTTCGCTGGGCGGATCGTGGGCTGCGACCGCGAAGCAACGCTTGAGAAGGCGCGGGATCGCGGCGCGATTGACGAAGGAACATCCAACCCCGGGGATGCTGTGCGCGGAAGCCAGATCGTGGTGCTGGCGACTCCAGTGCTCGGTATCATCGATCTGATCGAACGCGTCGGCGCAGTTCTTCCGGCGAAAGCGTTGTTGACGGACGTTGGGAGCACGAAGTCGGCCGTGGCGCAGCAGGCCCAGAAAGTATTTGGAAAGAGCGCAGGCAAGCGATTTCTGGCGGGTCATCCCATGGCCGGGAAGGAGTGGAGCGGCGTTGATTTCGCCGATCCCGACTTGTTTGAAAAGGCGGTGTGGTTCTTCACCCCTCTGCCGGAGCAGAATTTTAGTGAAGGTCTGTTCGCGGAATTCACCGGGCTTGTTGATCTGGTCGGAGCTCGCGTGGCGATGCTGCCTGCGGAGGAGCATGACCGGCTGTGTGCGTGGATCAGCCACGTTCCGCAGATGATGTCGACGGCGCTGGCGGCGGCGCTGGTCGAGGAGTTCGGGGCGGAGGCTCCGCTGCTGGCGACCGGTGGCCGCGCGCTCCAGGAGATGACGCGGATCTCGGCGAGTCCGTATTCGATGTGGCGGGACGTCGCGATCAGCAACCAGAAGAATCTAGCGGACGCATTGTGGAAGGTGGAGCAGCGGTTGGCGCACATCCGGGAGAATCTGGCGACGCGGCAGTTGGCGGAAGAGTTTGAGCAGGCGCACGCACTGCGGAAGAGTGTTCCGAAGAAAGGTTCGGAGAATCCCCAGCTTGGCCGCAAGGGGCGCGGTTAGGATGAGCCGCGTGGCTCATCTTTCTGTCGGCGATCAAACATCATCAATTCATTTAGAATTTCCTCGCTATGAATAAAGTTGTGGCCAATGCGGATGAGGCCATCCGCGACGTGTTTGACGGTGCGACCATCATGATTGGTGGCTTCGGACTGTGCGGTATGCCGGAAAATCTGATTCGTGCTCTGGCGCAAAAGGGCACGCGAAACCTGCATACCATCAGCAACAATGTCGGGATTGACGGCGTCGGCAACGGGCTCTTGCTGGCGGCGGGGCAGATTGTGCACCACATCGGGACCTATGTCGGCGAGAACAAGTTGCTGGAAGAGATGGTGCTGAACGGCAAGATCAAGCTGGAGTTGGTTCCGCAGGGGACGTTTTCGGAGCGCATTCGTGCCGGGGGCGCGGGTATTCCGGCGTTCTTTACACCGACGGGCGTGGGAACGATTGTTGCTGACGGAAAAGAAACCCGAGATTTTGATGGCCGAGTCTATGTGATGGAGCGCGGACTCAAAGCGGATTTCGCCTTCGTGAAGGCTTGGAAGGGCGACCGCGAAGGAAACCTGATTTATCGGAAGACCGCCAGGAATTTCAATCCCATGATGGCGACGGCGGCGAAGGTCACGATCGCGGAGGTTGAACACCTCGTAGATGTGGGAGAGATGGATGGGGATGCGATTCACACGCCGTCGATCTATGTGAAGCGCATTTTTCAGGGCGAACTCTATGAGAAGAGGATTGAGCGGCGGACGGTGCGAAAGGCGAGCTAGAGCTTGAAATCACTACTCGGTACTCAGTACACAGTACCCGGTCATGTTGGTTCGAGTGCTTTTAAGTTTTGGAGAGTCAGGCGATGAACAGAGTCGGAAAAGACGTCGACAAGCGGGAGCGGATCGTGAAGCGGATTGCGCAGGAGTTGCGGGACGGGTTCTACGTGAACCTCGGCATAGGCATGCCGACGCTCATTGCGAATCATGTGCCTGCCGGGATGGAGGTCACGCTGCAGTCGGAGAATGGGATGTTGGGAATCGGGCCTTATCCGGTCGAAGGGACAGAGGATCCGGACCTGATCAACGCCGGGAAAGAAACTGTGAGCGAGATGCCCGGGACTTCATATTTTTCGAGCGCCGATTCGTTTGCGATGATTCGTGGCGGGCACATTGATTTGAGCGTGCTGGGGGCGATGGAAGTAGATGAGACCGGAAGCATCGCGAACTGGATGATTCCGGGCAAGATGGTGAAGGGTATGGGCGGCGCGATGGATCTGGTGGCGGGAGCGCGGCGCGTCGTGGTGGCCATGGAGCACACGACGCGGGACGGGGCTCCGAAGATTTTGAAGAAGTGCACGCTGCCGCTCACTGGCGTGCGTGTGGTCGATACGATTGCGACCGAGATGGCGTATATCCGGGTGACGAAGGATGGGCTGGTGCTCGAGGAGATTGCGCCGGGTCTCACTGCGGAGGATGTGCAGAGGGCTACCGAGGCGCAGTTGATTGTTAGCTCGGGGTTGAAAGTGATGGCGAGTTAGAGCTACGCCGCTGCGCGGCTGGACAGCCGGGGGCGGCTGTCCCCACATCGATCAACATTGATCTAGGGCAGGGCCAGATCTCGTTCTTTCGGCTTGGGGAGCTTCTCTTCCGCGATCAACTGCTGAACCTGGGCGATACGGTCCTTCAGGTTTTTCTCTGCTTCGCTCGCCGTGTGGATCATCTGCTGTCCCAGCAGCACATACATGTTGAGTAGCCGGACAGCTCCCTGGGGCGAATAGCCTGCCTCCGCAGCCAGCTTCACGCCGAAACGGTCGGCCGCGAATTCGCGGTCATGGCCGTAGCCGGGCAGAAATGGCTCGAACCTCATCTGGTCCGCAGATGCGAGCGTCAGCTGCTGCTTCGATAATTCCTCGATGAGCCGGTCGCGGCACTGATTCAGATCGGCGTGTTCCATCTCATGGCCGAGGACGATGGCCAGTTGATCTTCCGTGTCCATCATTGCGATGACGCCAGCGCCGATGAAGATCTCCCCTCCCGGAAGCGCGAAGGCGCTCTTGAAGCCGGGATCGGAATCGAAGTGAATGTGATACGGGAGCTTGCGCTTTGCGTGCGCCGCGAGAGTGTCAGCTACCTTCTGCAGGTATTCGTCAATCTTCCTGGTTTGCGGAGTGGGCTCGAGCCCCTCTGCCTTAGCAAATTTCGCAGCGAGAAGACCTCCAATGCGGATTTCGTCTGCATCGGTCAAAGTGACGGACATAGGAGACTGACTTTGAGCAGCGAGGCTGGATGCAAGGAGGGCTAAAATCATTATTCCAACGCGAACGTTCATATGTGTTGATGGACGCTCCGCGAACCAGCTTGTTACAGACGTATTGTCTAGAGTGGGCCGTGGTGGGTAGAGGACGGGATCGAGTGCTGTATCTCGGGGCTGGACGTTCGGCGGGTGGATGGACGGTTTCGTGGTTCCCATCCGTCGAACAAGGCGACGGGTGCGGCATCCGGATCATGAGATACCGAAGTCGGAAATGTTGAGGTCAGATTCGGACGTCGAGACCCCACACCCTTGCAAACTGCGCGAGAAGGATGGGCAACCGCTTTTCTAGGCTGCTGAGATGCGGCGGATCAGGTCTTCTTGTTCTTGCTTGCTTTCGGCGCCGATGGTGAATGCGTCCAGGACTCCGAGCGATAACGCGAACTTGATTGCTTCGTCCTGACGAGTGCGCAGAGCGCCTTGGCCTAGAATTTTCATCCCGACGACGGCTTTTCCGGATGCTTTCATCTGCTTCAGGACACTGACCACCGTCGCGGGATCGGCGTCCATTTCCGCGCCGATCGGGTTGATTCGAGCCAAATCAATCTCCACCCACGGCGATTTTGCCGCGGCACGCAGGGCGTCGATTGTGTGGCATGAGCAGCCGTGTGTGCGGATGATCCCTTTCTGTTTGGCCTCGGAGAGAACGTCCATCACGCCGCGATAGCGATCGGTCCAGTCGCCCTCCGTAACGCAATGGATCAGGCAGATGTCGAGGTAATCAGTGCCGAGCTCCCGGCGGAAGCGTTCGAGATCCGCACGCGCGCTAGCGGCATCGCGGGAGAACGTCTTGGTCAATACGGTGACTTTGTCGCGAGGGACATGCTTGAGAGCCTCGGCGACATGAGGATGGCTGCCATAGGAATCGGCGGCGTCGAAGAAGCGCAGGCCGTGATCGTAACCATTGCGCAGAAGATCGGAAAGTCCCTGAACACCTAGAGCCGTCTGGTGCGAATGATGGCCGGAGCCGACGGTTCCAGTTCCCATCGCAAGGCGGCTGGTTTGAATTCCGCTCTTGCCCAGAGTGACAACGTCAGACGCCGCAAACTTCTTGGGGAGAGTTTGCTCAGAGATGGCGTTGAGGATGGAATTGGACGAGAGCCACGCTATTCCGGCGGCGGTAGCTGTGCGGACGAGGAATTCGCGGCGATGCATTGCGTCCTCCTGAAGACTTGCTGTCTAAAAGGCTACACCAAGTTGCGGGACGCGGGGAAGACGGAGCTTTACGTCGGCCGCTGGTGGCATGGGTCCTTCGCGGAAAAACGCCGCTCAGGAGACAGATTGATTTTGGCGACTTTCGCCTTCTATGACTGACAACGCGCCGTCGAACCCTCCACTTCCGGAACTTGGGCCGAGAATGGGGCACTGTCGCATCGCTCTTGTATCCCCTTCGAAATATCTTTCAGACTCGAAATGGGGCGGCCATTAGACGGAACGGGAGCGTGATGCCGAGGTAGATGACCTCGAGCACTCCGTGAACCGCGACACCTACGAGGCGAAACGGCAGAAGCAACAGCCAGATAAAGGGATAAGCGATCAGAGCGATTAAGGCAAGCGGCCAGCAGAGCACAAACAGAAGGCACCAAAGCAAGAACGTAAACATGGCGGAGACCTCCTTCTAGCAATGATACGTCCGGGAGACGCGGGATGTTCCCTGAATTTCAGCCGGTCCGTCGGAGGACGTCGGCGATGAAATCGGTCTTGGCCTTGGTGTAGGCATCCCGGTCAAGGTGAAATTCGCGGGCCAGTTTCCGCTTCAACGTGGCGTAAGCTGCCGAATCTTCCGGATGGGTGCGGAGATGATCGCGAAATTTGATGTGCCGAGAGAATTCTTGCGAGCCCGCGGAGCACACATACAAATGTTGGGGGACGTCATGGTAGGGAGCCTTGAAAGCGTCGCGTCCGGGAACGCCAAGGTCGCCTTGATGCTGATATCCCATCGCTGCCAGCTTCGAAATTGCGAGGGTAAGGTCCGCAGAGCTCTTCAAGAGAACATCGACATCGAGGATTGGCTTGGCGGCGAGGCCAGGCACGGCAGTGCTGCCGATGTGTTCGATGGCCGCGGCGATCTCGCCCAGGACAGAAGCGAGCCGCGCGCGAATCTTCTCAAACTGCTGCGGCCAAAGTGGGTTGTAATCCTCGATGATGATAGGGCCCGTCATTCGAATTGTTTGCGAAAACTGGCGAGTTGTTGCTGGATCTCGGCGAGTTCGGCCCGGAGATTTGATACGTCGCTCTCGAGTGCAGTGACACGATCGGCTATCTCGCCGCCTGAGGCGCCGAGCGCAAGCGCGGCCACCGCGCGGGGTGCAACCGGTTGCTCGACAGGCTCTCCCGAAAGCAGGTGCGTGTAGCGGGATTCTTTTGTGCCGGGCTGACGCGGAAGAATGCTGACCAGCGGCGGTTCGCGTTGGGCCAACCGATCAAGAGTCGAAACGACGTCTTCCAGCGCCTCGAAATGATACATGCGATCGGTGCGGCCACGCAGTTCTCCGGGCGTTTGCGGACCGCGGAGAAGGAGCACGCACAGCACGGCGATCTCGCGGCGATCGAAGTTGAAGACCTCCTGCAGGCGGTGTTCGAACTTGGTGACACGGCTGTCGGCGCCGCCGGCAGGACCCGCAAGGCGCTTCTCCTGCAAGGCAGCGAGCGCTTCCCGGACGGAACTTTCGTCGAGAGTCATCACTGGCTCGCGATTGTTCTTTTGATTGCTGGCGTTGACCAGCGCGTTGAGCGAGAGCGGGTAGTAGTCCGGAGTGGTGATGTCCTTTTCGATGAGCGAGCCGAGGACCCGAGTTTCGATTTCGGTGAGAATCACTTGGGGGTTCAATTTTGTAATTTTAATGCAAGAGAGTTTCTGGATCTACGCCGGAAAGGCGTTCACCACAAAGGACACGAAGGTTCACTAAAGAAACTTGGAATTCCCCACCCTTTGCTACTCGATCAGGGTGGGGAATATCCCTCAGTCTTTTAGAACAGTGCTGTGCTGCGGCGCTTCCAGGCTTTGCCTTTGTCTTTGGCGATGTTTTCCATGTCGGCGACATAGGCTCCGGCTTGCGTGAGCACGTGGTGGAGATCGTTGCCGATGCTGATGAAGGTGAATCCCTTGTCGAGGAACTCTCCGACGCGCGAGGTGCCGAACAGAAACAGGCCGAGGATGACGTTGTTCTTGCGGGCATGCTCGACCAGGCTCTTGGTGGCGGCGTCGAGCTCGGGCGAAGTGTACATGTGCGGAAACTCGTACTTGTTGTACAGGCCCATCGACATGCAGAGGTCGTTCTGGCCGAGGAAGAGAATGTCCACGCCGGGAACGGCGGCGATCTCGGCGATGTTTTCGATACAGGAAGCGGTCTCGACCTGCAGAGCCACGATGCCTTCGTTATTCCAGTTGCCGGCGTACCCGAGCAGTCCAGCCTTGTTCATGCTGCGCTGCGGAAAATAAACGGAGCGCGTGCCGACAGTCGGATACTTCATGCAGCTAACCGCCTCGCGCGCCTCAGCGGCAGTATTGATGTAAGGAACGAGAACGCCGTCTGCGCCCATGTCGAGCGCCTGCTGGATGCCGGGGCGGTCGTCGTAGCCGCCGACGCGGACCAGAGATTTCGCACCGCCATTGGAGATTCCGCTGAGCATCGCAGAGAGCTTTTCGTAGCCCATGGGGCCATGCTGAGTATCGACGAGCAGCCAATCGTACCCGCTGTGCGCGAGCTGCTCGGCGACGGTGGGGCTGTGCGCGTTGAGAAAGAGGCCCATCTTGGGCTGGCCGGCGCGCAGTTGCTTCTTGAATTCAGATCCGCTGAGTGCGGGATCGGGCATGATAGAAATCCTCCTTGCAATCGAATTGCGTAGTTTATCGTATGCGCCGCCATGCGAGGGCGAACAAGGCGTCAAATTTTTTGCAGCGTGACCCGGGGACAAGTGTTCGCGACCCTTTTGTCTCGCGTGTTCCGGACGAATGTCGAAATGACAAGATCAATGCGGCGCGCCTATATTCGATGGTTGAGGGCTTAACATGCGACTGCTTTTGAATTGGGTGTTGAGCGCGGTGGCCGTCTGGCTGGTGGCGCAGGTGGTGCCGGGCGTCCACGTGAACGGAGCGATGGCGGCCCTGATCGCCGCGCTGGCGATTGGCTTCATCAATGCGACCATCGGATTCGTTCTGAAGATGATTACGCTTCCACTAACGCTGCTGACGTTGGGATTGTTCTGGCTGGTGATTAATGCACTGATGCTGGAACTGGCGTCGGCAATCGTTCCCGGTTTTGAGGTGCATGGATTTCTAGCCGCATTTCTGGGAGCGATTGTGTTGAGCCTGGTGAATGTTTTGTTGAAGGCGATTGTGATGCCGGGGAAGGACGGGCGGTAGTTCTTGGGTTCTCGGCGCTTGGCTTCGGGCGCTGGGCTTCACGTTTCTAGGGTTCGACTCCAACCTTAGGTTCACTTTTTCGGTAGCGGAGTGCGTCCATCCTTTTTTCGATAATTAAGTCTTCTCGCGTTTCCGGGGTTTTAGGGATTCCCAGTCCTCGTTGGTTAGCGCCCTTCCTAGATTGCTGAATTCGCCGGCGCCTTGCAGGAATTCTCCGCCATCCATGCGAATGACTTCGCCGTTGATGTAGCCGGATTGATCGCTGACCAGAAACGCTGCGAGGTTGGCGAGTTCTTCGACGGTGCCGAAACGGTGAAGCGGATTGCGATCGAGCGCGAGAGCTTCGAGTTCCTGGCGCGGCAAGACCCGCGAGAACGCACCCTGCGTGGGAATGGGGCCTGGAGCGATAGCGTTCATCCGGATGCCGCGATTGCCCCATTCCACCGCCAGGCTGCGAGTAAGTGCTTCCACCCCAGCTTTTGAAACGGCGGAGGGAGCGACATACGCCGAACCCACAGGCGCGTAGGTGGCGGAGATGCTCAGCACGATGCCGGGATGTGAGGAGGCGAGCCAGCGGCGTCCGCAAGCCATCGTGCAGTGGAGAGTGCCCATCAGAACGATGTTGATGACCGATTCCCAGGCGCGCGGCGAAAGCTCTTCGGTGCGCGCAATGAAGTTTCCCGCAGCGTTGTTGACGAGAATATCCAGCGGACCTTCGCTCCATATGGAGTCGACCATGGCTTCGACGGCGTCGAGATTACGCACGTCGCACGGGATAGCATGTACCGTTCCCTTGGGAGAAAGTTCAGCGGCGGTGTTTTCGAGAACCTCTTCGCGGCGTCCGCAGATGTGGACAATAGCTCCGAGTTCGAGGAAACGCTGAGCCATGCCTTTGCCGAGGCCGGTGCCTCCTCCGGTGATGAGGATGCGCTTGTCTTTCAGAAGATCTGTGCGGAACATGGGAGATTGGGGAATTGTGAAATTTGGTGATCGGGTGATTGAAAACCAGGCTAGCCACAGCTTGGCTTCAATTGCTCTGTTACTAAATTACACAATTACTCAATTCCGCGGTCAGATTTCGCTCCGTTGCTCTCGCATGCCATGCGGAAGCCGTAGTCAGCGTATTGGAAATCTGGGGGGATGCTGGAGCGGGCGGAACATCGGGATACCTTGATGTGATGACGCCATGAGCCCCCTCGGGAAGATTTGCGCGCGGGTTTCATCGGGCTTTGCGCAGGGCCTTGCGGATTCCGCTCCGGCGAGATTGCATAGTAGTTCGGGTCGTACCAGTCGCTGCACCATTCGTGAACGTTGTCGCCGATGTCGCACAATCCGAATGTGCTTGGAGCGTAGCGAGCGACGGGCTCCGGCCCGGTTTGCCAGCGGCGCGCGTAATCGGGCAACGATTGAGGCGGGGCGTCTCCCCAGGGAAATTGTTTTTGCTCGAGGCCTCCGCGAGCGGCGAACTCCCATTCCGCTTCGGTCGGTAGACGATATTTGCGGCCGGTCTGTGAACTGAGCCAATCACAATAGCGGCTGGCATCGTGCCATGAGACGCCCGTCACCGGTTGCTGGGGGTCGTTGAAGTTTGGATCTTGCCAAAATGGTGGCGGCTGATTGCCGGTGGCGAACAGGAAACGACTGTATTCAGCGTTGGTGACTTGAGTAGCGGCGAGGCAGAAAGAGTCGACCCAGACGCGGTGGACGGGGAGCTCGCAGTCCTGGCCTGCGTCGGATCCCATTAGAAACCAGCCTCCAGGAATGGCTACCAGTGCGGGTTCAAGCAGGAGCGTCGTCGTTTTCGGCTGTGCTCGAGTCAGCGTCATGAGGATATCCGGATCGCCTTCAAGAGTAGATTTTATCAGCGTCAATAGGGCGAGGATGGCGATAGAAAGTGAAGAGTGGTCCGGCTAGATCACGCGAACGTCACGGCGGATGTGGCGAACGACGTCAGCAATATCATTTTCCTGGAACAGCCGTATAGCGGCGATACCGGCAGCTCCCTCCTCGAGACAAGAATGGGCGTTCGCTACAGTAATTCCTCCAAGAGCTAATACTGGAATTCCGGTTGCGCTTGCCTTCCGCAGAGAAGCGAGGCCTCTGGGCGGCGTAGTGGGAGAATCCTTTTTTTCGAAAACGGGAGCGAAAACTGCGAAGGTGGCTCCGGCGGCTTTGGCGGCGGCTACTTCTTCTGGTGAGTGGCAGGACACTCCGATCAACGGAGATTCTGGACGGCGGAGAGGAGTGTCCGCCCCGCATTTCCGCCACACTTCTCTTACTTCTTCAGCAAGAATATCGTCGGAGCGGAGATGAACGCCATCGGCCTGGACCGCGAAGGCAACGTCCGCACGCGAATTGATCAGAAGCTTCGTGACTGACTCGCGGTTTTCATTTCTGATTTTGGTTATGAGGGACATCACTGCGTGCGCCAGCAGTTCGAGTTCTCGACTCGAAAGATCTTTTTCGCGGAGTTGGATATAGTCGATCCTGGCAAGAACTGCTTCGCGAATTTTTTGCAGCAAGTGTTCGCGGCGATCGATTTCATTTCCGGGAAATGCGGTGCGATCGGTGATGTAGTAGAGAAGGCAGCGTTCCGCCATTGGGCTTTCAGCTTTTCGCTCTCAGCTATCAACGCGCATCCGGAACGGTTCGTGGCGCCTTCTGCATTCCTGTCGCGCTACGGTCGCGTTCTGGCGATTTCAGGTAAGACTTCTCCCTGATTCTTGGGAACGCCGCCCAGATGATGTTTGGTCAAGCCTTCACGCAGAAATTCGAAGGCTTCCTCCGGACGGTCCGCGAACTTGAAGAGACTGACGTCCTCGGGCGAGACCGTTCCGGCGTCCACGAACGCCTGGAAATTCAGGACGCGATGCCAATACTCGCTGCCGTAAATGACGACCATAATTTTCTTCGCCAGTTTGTCGGTCTGCGCGAGGGTCAGAATTTCGAATAGCTCGTCCATCGTGCCGAAGCCTCCGGGAAAGATAACGAGTCCCTTGGCGAGGTAGGCGAACCAGAACTTGCGCATGAAGAAATAGTGAAACTGGAAGTTCAGCGATGGCGTGATGAACTGGTTGGGATACTGCTCAAAGGGAAGCTGGATATTGAGGCCGATGCTTTTCCCGCCCGCTTCGTGCGCGCCGAGGTTCGCAGCTTCCATGATGCCGGGGCCTCCACCGGTAGTGACGACGAAACGATGACGCCGTGCCGGAATCTGGATAGACCATTTCGTCAACATGTGAGCCAACTGCCGCGCGTCTTCGTAATAACGCGCCATATCGACCCCTGCACGGGCCCGTTTTAGATCCTTCTCCAACTGTTCTGGAGGCGAAGCTACATTGTTCTGTTCGACTGTCGCGAGATACTTTGCCGCGTCGGTGCTTCCCTGAAAGCGCGCCGAACCGAAGAAGACTACGGTGTCCTGGATCTGCTCTCGCCGGAAACGGGCCAATGGTTCCTGATACTCCGCAAGCATGCGAAGAATGCGGCCGTCAGGACTATCGAGAAACGCTTCGTTTTGGTAGGCTACCGGGGCAGATTTGAGATGTTCGGTCATTTTCGACTCACGTTCTTAGTATCGACTTGCTGGTCCGTGTTTGCTGCGTTTCTTGATGAGAGTTTTGTCCCAATCTAAAAGGGGAATTGCTTCGAAACCACGCGATTTCTTCTGCATCGATGCGAAATCACAGGAAACAAGTGTGAACGCTGCAATCAATTGCATTGAACTCAGCAATTCCGCGCGCTAGTGCTGTTCGTGATAGTGCAGAGCCTCCCAAAAACCAATCCAGATATCGAGCAGTCCCAGGCCGCTGCAGATGCCACGGAAGAAGCCATTGGACACGATGGTGCGAAGGGAGGGAAAAGAGAGCAAAAGGTAATTGTCTGTCCACTCCGGAGTCCACGGCAGGATGATCAGCAAAACACCGGCGACCGCGCTAATCAGAACGAATAAGAATACCGAGATACGATGCATCCAGACTTCCACGGCATTGGGAGAATCAAGCAGGGAAGTATTCTTGTCGGCGTGGGATGCCTCTTCCGGCGGCTTGGGTGAAGCGCCAAAGAGCGGATTGGGATCAATCATTCGATATGACCCCGAGCGTCCCGGTCCCCATGATGGATCCGAGATAAAGATCGGCGGAGCGCTGCCCATGACGCTGGAGCGCAATTTGGCAGACAAGCCATCCGGCTATTCTACGACCTAAGGGCCTTTATGCGCTCGGCGACGTCCCGGTAGTCGATGTTGCTGCCGTAGACGTCCATGAAGTGCTTGAGGGCGGCGCGCTTGTCGCCCGAGGTTTCGTAGGCGGCAGCGAGTTCATAGTTGAGAGCGACGCGAGTTTCGCCGTCGATGCCATTGACGCCGAGAGCTCGCTCGTACCAGCGAACGGCGGCTTCGGGAACACCTTTCTCGAGGAAGCACTGCGCGAGCCAGGTGTAGGTCTGCATGATCTGCGGGAACGGATGACCGCGGTCGAAGGACTGGCAAGCTTTCTGCAATTCGCCGATGGCTTCGTCGAGCAATCCCATTTCGCGGAACGCGATTCCGAGATTGTAGTGGGTTTCAGGATCTTCATCGGCGGACGCAACGTCGGCTTCAAGATCCTGCTTCAGTTCGCCGAACATCACGGCGAGATCGACTCCAGTGTCTTCGCCGAACGGAGAGCTCTTTGCGGCGGAAGCCGGATGAGCCGGAATCGTCGCAACTGGAGGCGGCGGCTGAGGCACGTTGACAACCGGGGCGGCCCAGGCCACAGAAGCTGATGGAACTGGCAGTGCGACGGCTGCTGCAACCGGCGGCGCGGGCGCGAACTGCGGAGTTGCCGGCGCAACGTGATGCGTTGAGGCGGATGCGGCAGCGCTCGCAGCCAGAGGTGGCGCAACTTTTGGCGCTTCGACCGGACTTGGCGGCTTCGGAGCGGCCTTTGCGGCTGGAGCAGGAAGCTCCGGCTGTGGCACAGGTGCGGCTTTGAGGAAATCTTCTCCGAGCGAGGCCTCGATATCGGCAACAAATTCGCCAAGAACCGCAGGCTTCGTTTCCGCAACTGCCGGCTCGGGCTGCGGCGCAACCACATGCGCAGGCTCCGGCGGGGCGGGATGGGCGACGGCTCCGGGCAGGAAACCGTCACCCAGTGAGGACTCGAGATCGGTGACAAAATCTTTGAGTGGGCCCGAATTCGGCTCGGGCTCGGCTGCGGCAACAGGAACTGGCGCTGGCTCTGCAACCTTGGCAGGCTCAACCTTTGCGGGTTCGACTTGTGCAACCGGTTCCGGAACCGGCGGAGCGGGCTCCGGTTCGACGGAGACTTCGGCGACGACCGGGATTTCCTGGGCGCCTGGAGCCTCGGGTTCAACGGTTACGGTTTCGTCCACTGCCACGGCTTCTTCCACCGGGACTGGTTCTTCTTCGGCCACCTCAACCGACGGAATGTCATCGGCTGACAGTTCCTCGACGACGGGCTCGGCGGCAGCGGCTTCTTCCTCGGCGGCGGCCAGTGTGGCGGCCTCGACCTCAGTGCGGAGTTCCGCGAGCTTCGCGTGGCGCGGGGCCTGCGTCTGAAGCTTGGCCAGTGCAGCCATTGCCTGCGCGGCCATGGCGTGATCCAGATAGAATCGAATTTCTTCGATCGTCTCTTCGGACTTACTCAGCTCAACCGGTTCTGGCTCAGGTGCTGTGGCCGTTGCGATCTCCGGAGTTTCCTCCGCGGCTGGGTCGGCTTCGACGGTGATGTCTCCATCCCACTCCGACGAAAGATCGATTTCTTCGGCACCAGCGGCAACCTCTACGGGAGCAGCCTCAGCGGCAGGCGAATCATCCACTACCGCGAATTCGGGTTCAGCAGCAGGCTGCTGAGCGGAAGGCCACGCGGACTGCGCCGCTGCATCCGCGTGCGATTCAGCTTCGATTGCAGGAATTTCTTCAGGAGAGGCATCGATGAAAAATTCCGGAACCGACGCTTCTGCTTCCGAGAGTTCCGCTTCTGCAAAGACTGGAGCGGATGCTTCGATAACGATGGGCGCGTCGTCGGAAGGGGCGACGACCGCGGAGGTGGAAGACCGATCTTCGTAGCGTTCCGCCAACTCACTGTAACGCGTCGCTTCTTCCGGATATTCAGCCTCGGAATAAACGCGTTGCAAGGTACGGCAGCAAACAGCTGCCTCAGCGAATCGCGCGGCGCGTGTATGCAACGCGGCTAGACGCTGGTTGATGCGGAGATCGTTGGGAGCCAGCGGTAAAGCCCCGGTAAGCGGGCCGAGAGCCTTGGCCGGCATGTTGTAAGAAATGAACAGCTCAGCGTCGGTCAGCGCGGAACGAATCGAGAGCGCAACTTCATCGGAATAGTGCTGGTGAACCGAAGGAGCGGAGGCCTCGAGATCGTCGAGGAGCACCACTGCCTCTTCCGGCGTGATGAGCTTGCTTCCAGAGGTGCCGCCAAGCTGGCTGACGACCTGCTGGTAGTTCTGCATGTGCAGCGTGTTCTGAGGCTCGAGTTGGGCCAGCTTCTGATAAAGATCGCGGGACCGTGCGAGGTCTCCGGATTGCACGCTGGCGTGAGCCAGCAATTCCATGACTTCGCTGACGTGCGTCGTCTCTCCGGCCTTGTGGAACAGGTCGAGCAGTTTCTGCAGCGAGTCAGGATTGTCGCGGACGTGTCCGATGATGGTGTGCAGGCTGTCAAGAACCTTGCTGGAGTTCTCCGCCAGCAACCGTTCGGCGTGCTGATCGAAAACCTGAAGGGCGTTTTCGTACTGGCCGGCATGCATGAGAGCGTCCGAAAAGCTGGCGATCGCCGGCAGATCATTGTGGACAGTCAGCAACTTGTTTGCGATGGTTCCGGCTTCGGAAAGCTGTCCGGTCAGCAGATACGCTTTGAAAAGATCGCGCAATCCATCCGGTTTGGAATCGATGTCGGCGACTTTTTGCAGGACGGTCACAGCTCCAGCGGCATCGCCGGACTCGACCATATTCTTTCCCTGCATCAGCAGCGCATAGGTGTTGCCCGGATCGAGAGTCAACATGCGCTGCAGAACTTCTTCGGCGGCACCTAACGATCCCTTGGCGCGCAGGCTTTCTGCGGCGGCCGAGAATATCTGCCACGCTTCATTCTTCTTTCCCAGGCGCACATAAACTTCCGCGAGGCGGACGCGCATGGGACTGTTTTCGGGATCCATCTCGAGAATCTTCTGGAAGATGCGGATGGCGTTCTCGAGTTCGCCGGCCTTCAGAAATTCTTCCGCGACCTGGAGGTACTGGGCGCGGGCATCGTTGAAAAGACCCTGCTGGGTGTAGAGCTCAGCCAGCTTCAGCAAGCTTTCAAGAGACGGCGCAAGCTTGCAGATCTTCTTGTACATCGCGATGGCCTTGACCGTGAAACCCTGGCTGGCATAGGCATCGCCTACATTCTTGAAGCAGACGGTGGCCTTCTCGGATTCGCCGAGACGCGAGTAAAGATCGCCGACGGTGTTGGTGACGGTCAGATCCTTGGCGTCATTCTTAAGGACCTTCTCGTATTCGGAGATGGCATTCTGCAGCTTGCCCTGCTGGACATACTTCTCCGCATTGGCGAGAACCTTTTGCTTATTGAAGCCGAACAATGCCATAAGAGCGCGAACTCCAGAGCCTGGTCTTGATTTAGAACCCGAGCGCTTCCAATTTCCCGCCGGGTACATGCCTCGGAGGTCATCTCACCAATTGGCGAATGGACCTGCCGGACAAGGCCAATTGTACGTCTGGACCTCACGAACCGCATGGTTACCAAGGGTTACCGAAAGGGAGTGTACGACCGGGTTACTAATGGAATCGGGCAGAGATACGCGGGGCAGATTGCGAAGCGATTGAAACGAGGGAGGATGAGCCGGTTAGAACGCATCCTCCCCTAGCGTTACTAGTGTCCGAGGAAATGCTCGAGAGCTTCAAGATCGCCTTGCGCGAGGCCCATATACTTCTTGGCTTTTGCGGCGTCCTTCTGCTGGAGCGCGTTTTCCGCCTTCGATAGATTCGCTTTCATGTCCGATTGCTTGGCCACGATGTCGCCGCGAAGTCCATAGCCGGCGCTGCTCTGCTGCTGCTGCAACTGATCGAGGCTGCTGTTCACGGCTCCGGCTCGAGAAGAAATCTGCTGCTCCTGATCTTCGAGTTCTTCGAGTTCGGCCGCGTTGGTTCCAGCGGAAGCGCCGGGAGCGCCAGCGTTTTTGCCGGCCATGGATGCGGCGGCCGCGCCTGAGGCTATACCGGATTTCAGCGCGCTATCGGCTTCCCGCATGGCTGCGTTCACCATGGCTCCGGGATCAACACCCGGGACGGGATTCTTTTTCGCTGGAACGGCATGCGGTTGGTTTGGTTTTGGCGCAGCGGGCGGAGCACTTGCATTCTCCTCCGCCGAGCCTTGTGGAGTGGGCGCCGTGGGCTGCGGCAGGGCAGCGGAGTTTGTTGAATCCGGTGGGGTGACCGTGGAAGGAGTCTGTGCCGCTGTATCTGGTGGCGTTGCAGGTAAGGGCTGCGGCTCAGACGGTTCTTGCTTCGCCGGTGAAGTCGTGGCCTGCGTCTTGCTCATGCGCGGCACATAAATTCCGGCCACAACCAGTCCTGCCAAAACGATCAGCGCTCCCAGTGTCATGTACAACCCGCGATGGCTGCTGGCCTGCGGAGGAGGCATCGGCACGGGCGGTGTTACGGGTGGCAACGGAGCGACTCGTGTCGCGGACGGTATTTGAGGCGTTGGTGTTGGCTGAGCGACCGGAAGCGGAGTGGGCACATTCAATGTCGCGGTCGCGGCATCGGGAGAGACGGCCACCATCCGCGGCATCGAAAGCGTGGCTTCAGTCTCGGGGTCGACGTGAACGTTGCGCAGAGCGTTACGGAAGGCTTCCGCAGTCTGGAAGCGCTGGGCCGGATCCTTGGAAATCGCCATCAAGATGATTTCGTTCAGAGCTGGCGGCAATCCTTGATGCAACTCGATCGGCGGCTTCGGAATTTCCTTCACATGCGCTGCCATGATGGAGTAGTCGCTATGTGCCTGGAAGGGGCGCTGCCCGGTGACCAGTTCGTAAACCGAAATGCCTACCGAATAAAGGTCAGAGCGAGCGTCCGTAACTTCGCCCTTCACTTGCTCGGGCGACATGTAGCTCAACGAGCCCAGCGTGGTGCCCGTCATGGTCAGGGAGCGGTCTTCGCCGGAACGCGCGATGCCAAAGTCCATGACCTTGATCACGCCCTGAGGCGTCAGGATGATGTTGGCGGGCTTGATGTCGCGATGAATCACGTGCTGCGCGTGCGCGTAGCTCAAGGCATTCAAGACCTGGTCGGTGTAGTTCAGCGTGTCCGAGACCGCAATTGGACCCGAGCCCAGACGTTCAGCCAGCGTCGTTCCCTCGACGTACTCCATGATCATGACGAGCTGATTATCGATGGTAAGAGCAGTTCGAAGGGAGGCGATATTCGGGTGATTCAGGCTGGCGAGAAGCTTGATCTCGCGCTGAAATCGGGCCGCCAGTTCCTGCCGGGTGGCAACGTCGGGCAGCAACACCTTCATGGCTTCGACGCGGTCGGAAAGGACGTTCCGAACCTTAAAAACCCGGCCCATACCTCCGCTGCCGAGTTCGCTGAGAATTTCGTAATCGCCCATCCGCTTACCGACTTCTTCGCTCATGGAGAATCCTTATCGAATTGCCGAATGATTTCGGGAGCTCGCCTGACCTGAGTGTTGAGGATCTCGCCCGCTTACGTTCTGGTGCTGGGGGAGAACAGGAATTGGGGACAGCGCTTCAGGAAACAAGGGCTTACGCCGACCGCAATTATCGCCTCCAGTCCCTTGCGGGTCAAGGATTTGTCGCAGCGCCAACGGGGCGATTTTAGGGTCAAAAGACCCTATCCGGCAGCCTGAGAACTGGACATGGAATCCCACCGGGTGCGGGCCACATTCAGCTTATACCTGGCGTTATTGAGGTTTTTGGCGGCCTTTCCTTGAATATCCTGCCATCCCGGCTGCGAAGGATTGCGGGCACGCAGGACGTTGAGGTTGGTTTCCGCCTCTCCTGCATAAAGCAGAGCGGCCCCCATGTTCTCAGCGACGATGTGGTCGATGCCATTGGCGCGTTGCGTCGCTATGCTGAAGTCGGCAGAAAAGATCCTTATTTCGTCCGGGAGATGCGGAAAGGTGTCGGAACCGATTCTTTCAAGCCAGTCGTCGATCGTATGGAGAGCGACGCGCAGTTGCAAAGCGACGGATCGCACGTCGGACGTTCGCTCCTGTTCCAATTGCTTGCGCAAGAGCGACAGCGTTTCAGCGGCGATTTCCGCCTGACGATTTGAGGTATCCACCTGCGCGCGGCTGGCGTCGGCCTGGCGCTTGGAATGCCACGCGTAGTAGATGTTGACCGCCGCGAGAACGACCACCAGCGCCGCGTTCGCTACGGCCGCGTAGGCCGCGACTTCGTTTACGGTGAGTCCGAAGGCTTTTTCTGGCATTTCCAGTTCCGTGCGAAAGTATAAAGCGTCATTGGTCAACGGCAGAGTGACGTCTGTTGGGCGCGGCTGCCTGGGATTTTCGCCTCTAATATCAATATGCTATGGGGCGGCGTCGGGCGGACGTGTATTTTTCCAAGGATCAAGACTGTCGCACCAGTGGGGAGAATATCTAATGACGTGGATTCGAACCGTTTCACTGTCGGAAGCTGACGAGAAATTGCGTCGCGCGATCGAGGGTGAGAAGACGTTTTACCCGAAAGAGTATGCCGTGCCGGTGCATCCTGACCCATCGGGCGCATCTTCGATTGTGGGATCGCACACGCTGATTCCCGATGCGCTCTACCACGCCTTCAGTACTTTCGGTGCGTTGATGTCGCCAGACTTGCCGCTCGAGAGGCGACAGCACGAGATGATCGCCACCATGGTCTCAGTGACCAACCGGTGCGTGTATTGAATCGAATCGCACGCAGAGTTTCTGCGTAGGGTGACTCTCGATAAAGGCCTCGTCGAGGCGCTGGAGAAGGACTACACCACAGCTCCGATCACGCCGCAGGAGCGCGTGATGCTCGACTACGTCGTCAAACTGACAAAGGATGCAACCAAGGTATGGAAGGATGACATCGAGGGGCTGAGAAAATCTGGCTTCGACGATCAGGGAATCCTGCAGATTACTTTGATCGCGTCGTGGTTCAACTACATCAATCGTGTTGCCGATGCTCTGGGAGTGGGCCGGGAATAGAGTTTCCCGCCGGTGGCTTCACGCTGCTCTAAGTTTCAGTCCCGATGCGACGCCCTCATTGGCCGAAAGTGTTGCATTCTTTCATATCGCCGGAACCGAACCCCTTCTGAAACCAGTCCATTCGTTGCTGGGAACTGCCGTGAGTGAAAGTTTCAGGATTCACGGCCCGACCCGCCATGCGTTGCAGGCGATCATCGCCCACGGCCGCAGCCGCGTTTAGTCCTTGCTGCACCTCTCCAGGGTCAAGGAGTTTTCGTTGATCGGTCGAGTGTCCCCAGACGCCAGCGAAGCAGTCTGCCTGCAGTTCGAGTCTTTCGGAAAGCTGGTTCGCAGCCTGCGGATTTCGCCGCCGCGCTTCCTGAACTTTTTCTTCGACGCCAATTACTTTCTGCACGTGATGTCCAAGCTCATGGGCGAGCACATAAGCCTGTGCGAATTCTCCGGGAGCACCGAAGCGCTGCTTCAGCTCGTCGTAGAACGCGAGGTCAATGTAGACCTTTTCATCCTCCGGACAATAAAACGGGCCACTGGCGGACTGCGCCATTCCGCAAGCCGAGTTGATACGGTTGCGGAACAAGGCCAGTTTGGCGTGTCGATAGCGAACGCCTTCCTGCGACAGAATCTGGGTCCAGGTCTTCTGCGCATCGTCGAGAACGAAGGAGACAAATTGCACCAGCGGCTCTTCCTTCTGATCGAGTGCTGGATCACGTTGGGTGGTTTGGGTAGGAGCGCTGGCACCGCCGCCGAATCCTGCCAACGCCAGGAAATTCCGATGGAAGACCAGGCTCAGGACCAACAGGAGAAGGAAGCCGCCGATTCCTACGTGAATTCCTCCAAAGCCCCCACCACCGCTTTGGCCGCGGTCGTCTTCGACATCGTCGCTGCGTCCACCGGGTGTCCAGCGCATGAATTCCTCCTGTGAGAACGACTCTCAGTGAAGCGGACGTTGACTCTTAAACAGATAAACCAGCAGCACGAAGGGTGCGAGAAATAGCAGGCACATTATCAGCGATACGCCGACAACGAACAACCAGTCTTGCCAAGTGTGCTGCTTGAGGGACTGCTGGTCGCGAATCAGAAGGTTGTAGTTGCGGCGATTGGCCTTCCATGCGATGTGGGCAACGTCGCCGATGATGGGGATCGCTCCAAGCGTGTCTTCAATCGCGAGATTCACCATCATGCGAAGCACGGTGATACGTGCGGCTCCGCGCCTCCAGGCCGACACCACGATGAACAGGGAAGCCAAGGCGGCGAGGGCGTCACCAATGCCGGGAATCAGGCCGATCAGGGCGTCGAGCCCGAAGCGAATTCGTGTTCCGGGAATTTCGAAACGATCATCGAGCCATGTGGCAACTAGGTTTAGCTGCTCGTCCGAAGCCGTTTCGGTGACCTCAGTCGATCCCGGCTTCAGCGGTGGAAGGATCTCGCCTCGAATGTATGTTGGCCTGACCATCGGGAGAACGTTAGACGACCCAGAACAACCACTGGTTGCCAGTTAACGCTGTTTGAGGCAATTCGCTTGTCTCTTGGACGGCTTCATAGAGTATTCAATGTGTGCCGCTAGTCGGCTTTTGCGCTTCGTGCAGAATAGTTGTGATCTGTGTGAGGTGGGCCGCAGTCAAAGAATAGGAGCTGCCGAGTTGGGCGGTGAGGATGCGATTGACCTGTTCCAGGGGATGCGACTTCGTTTGGTCCAAAAACTTTGACCACTCCCTCGTGACTGCTGCGCGTTCTTCCTCGTCCGCATCTCGACAGAATTCGCGGACGGCTTCTTCCGCCGAGCCGTATTCGTCTTTCATGTCCTGATGAAAATATCCACGAAGAAAGCTGCGGAGCGCCGGAAAGTCAGCCGCCGAGAAAGATGACGCGTCCCTCGCTTGGTGCAGAGATTTCTCGGGATGTTTCGGATGGTTCACGCGCGGCACTCCGGATAAGCGGTCAGCACGTGGTAGCTATTCGCGCCGTCCCACCTGAGCACGATGACAGCGTGAGCGCAGGGCTCGACGCGGTCCTCGCCGCGACGAAGTGTGCGTCCGAAAGGATGGGAGGAATCTCCGCCGTAGTCGAGAACAAGGTTCGGATGCCGGTCACGTTCAAGCCAGCGCGAGATCTTTGCGCCCTGATCGGAGATGGCGGCTCCGATGGCGCTTTCAGCGCTGGCACGATCGTTCCAGGTGGAGGCTGCAGAGATGTCGCGTTCGCGTGCGAGACGTTCGCGAAGATCGGCATCGGTACGCCCGACGTGCTTGCGGAGAGTATGTCCTCCTGCGGCTTCGTCTTGGGAAAGATCGTGGCGGCGTTCGGCAAAGGGCGGTGCGCTAGAAGCGCTTCCAGTCGCCGCGGGATGATCGCATGCGCCCATGATGAAGAGGAGGGCGAACAAGATCCCCGTGAACGGTCGCTGGCTGATGGCACTTCTCATCGGTGGAGCCAGAGTACACAATCAGGCAACGAAAAGCATTGGTTGTCGCGAGAATTGACGGCTAAACCGGGCGCTATTGCCGGTTACGACCCGGAGTTTACTAGAATTGCATTGAAGTCTGAACAGCCCGTCTTTCATTGAACTGCCCTGTCATGGCCGAATCGCTGGCGCATTTTTTCCTCGAACATTTTCAAACTCATGCGGATGAGTGCGCGTTCCGCCAAAAGCGCGGCTACCGAACCGAATCATTTACATACCGGGAAATTCTGGCGCTTGCGTCACGCTTTGCACTCGATCTCGACGCGCGGAGTGTAGCCAAGGGCGATCGGGTGATGGTCTGGGGAGAGAATTGTGCCGAATGGGTGGCGGCGTTCTTCGGATGCGCACTTCGCGGCGTCGTCGTCGTTCCGATGGATCACGCGGCGGCCGCAGATTTTGCCCTGCGGGTAGCGCGCAAAGTCGAAGCAAAGCTGCTCGTCGTCTCGCGAGTGCATGTTGGGGAAGTTGATGGCGCAAATGTTCCGATCTTTTGTCTGCAAGAGCTTGCGGAGAGATTGCCTCACGCAGGAGAGGCGATTCCTGCAATTGCCGCACGGGCCGGAGACATTCTGCAGATCGTTTTTACTTCCGGCACGACGGCCGAGCCCAAAGGAGTCGTGATTACCCATGCGAATGTGCTGGCCAACATTGCTCCCTTGGAAAAGGAGATGCGCGGATATTTGAAATATGAGCGCTTGGTGCATCCCGTTCGATTTCTGAACCTGTTGCCGCTGAGCCATGTCTTCGGCCAGTTTCTTGGGATGTTTCTACCTCCACTGCTGGGTGGAACGGTCATCTTTCAGGAAGAATTGAGGCCATCGGAGATCGTCAACACGATCCATGACGAACACGTCTCCGTTCTTGTCTGTGTTCCGCGTGTCCTGCAGTCGTTGAGGCAGAAAGTCGAGAGCGACATCGAGGCCGCTGGAAACACAATTTTGTTTCGCAGGACATTTGCTGATGCCCGGGAAAAACATTTCCTTCGAAGATGGTGGATTTTTCGTGAAGCGCGCCGACAGTTCGGCTGGAAGTTTTGGGCATTCATATCCGGCGGCGCCAGCCTGGATGGAGATACGGAAGAATTCTGGGGCCGGCTTGGATACGCGGTCATCCAGGGATATGGGCTGACCGAAACCACTTCGCTGATCAGCGTGAACCATCCTTTTCGATTGGGCAAAGGATCGATCGGCAAAGTTCTTCCTGGGCGCGAAGTCAAATTGGCCTCCGACGGAGAAATTCTGGTGCGCGGCGGAGGCGTCACCTCGGGATACTGGGGAGAGAGTGCAACCAGTGAAGTCTCCGGCGATGGTGGTTGGTATCGCACGGGTGATCTCGGAGCGCTCGATGCCGAGGGTAATCTCTATTTCAAGGGCCGCAAGAAGGAATTGATCGTCACTCCCGCCGGGATGAACGTGTATCCCGAAGATCTTGAGGCGGCGTTGCGGAAACAGCCGGAAGTGAAAGATTGTGCGGTCGTAGGAGTGGAGCGCGAGGGAAACGCCGAGCCTTGCGCTGTAGTAATCCTGCGTAACGGTCAAATCGAGGAGGCAGTGCGCCGGGCGAACGAGTCGTTGGCGGAATACCAGCGCATGCGGATGTGGGTAAAGTGGCCGGAGGAAGACTTTCCCCGAACGTCTACATCCAAGCCCAGGCGAAATGTGATCGCGGATGCAGTCAGAGCCAAAATGCAGCGGCAGGATGAGGCCGTTGATGATTATGCGCAGGGTCCGCTCGGTGAACTGATCGCGCGGGTCACCAAGCGTCCGGTAGGACGTTTGCGCGGTGACGCAACTCTCGATGCTGATCTGGGCCTGGGATCATTGGATCGCGTGGAATTGCTGGGCGCGCTCGAGGATCGCTACCAGGTTGATCTCGGTGAGGTGCGATTCAGTTCGGTGCGCACGGTGGGCGATCTGGAACGAGCGCTGCGCGGGGATGCGAAACCTGCGGCTCGCTATCACTATCCCGCGTGGGCCTTGCGATGGCCGGTGACGTGGGTGCGATTGGCTGCGCACTATCTGCTGATGCGCCCGGCGATCCTGCTGTTGGGCTGGCCGCGCATCGTGGGCCGCGAACATCTGCGAGGTGTAAACGGGCCGGTGCTAGTCGTGGCGAATCATATTGGTGACGTGGATCCGGGATTTATTCTCACAGCGTTACCCGCACGCTTCCGCCATAGACTGGCAACTGCTACTGGTGGAGAGGCGCTGGAAGCTTTGCGCACGCCTCCGGCTGCGCGAGGGTTCGGTGGCCGGATATATGACCGTGTGAAATGGACCCTTGGCGTGGCGCTACTGAACCTGTTTCCACTGCCGCGCGAGGCTGGCTTTCGGCGCAGCTTTGCATACGCGGGACAGGCTGTAGATCGTGGATACAACGTGCTGGTGTTTCCGGAAGGGCAACACACGACCGACGGACGAATGAGAGTCTTTCGCTCCGGCGTCGGACTGCTCGCGCAGAACCTTAACATTCCTGTCTTGCCGATGCGTATCGACGGCCTGTTCGAATTCAAAAAGGCAGGAAAGAGATTTGCCCCACCGTGGAAGATTCAAGTTCGCATTGGCAAGCCGATGACGTTCTTGCAGGATGAAGCGCCTGAAAAGATCGCCGCAGCGCTGCAAAGAGCTGTCGAAGAACTTTGATGCTGCTCCGGAACAAGTTCAAGCCTGACTTACGACCTCATTCTTCGTTGATGTCGGCGTCTTCTTGGCTGAAGTCGGGCTGAATTGCAATTTCGGGTACCCGGGCTTGCCGTAGCAGTTGATTCAGCGATGGCAAGTCGGAAGTCTTGAATTCGCTCCAACGCTTCAAAATGGCGACGCTGTCGCGGTTCGTGGATTCAATCGCCTGGGCCTGTGCGGAGGTGGGCGCCGCATTCGCCTGCCACACCTGCTGGTAGAGCGTTCCCGCGGCACCGCTGACGCGGGACAGCGTTACTTCTTCTGATGGTGGCGCAAAGAATCCGCCACCGCCGCCGAGAACGGCATCCAGTTTCTTCTGGAAGGCAAGAATCGCATCCTTGGGCTGAGAGGCGGTTTCCGGATTGATCTTCTCGATCTGGGCGCGAAGCGATCCTGCCTGCAAGGATGCCTGGGCGATGTCCGACATGATCGAAGCCAGTTTCTTCTCGTCTTCGAATTTCTTTTGCAAATCCGCGGCCGGCGCCTTCACACGGGGGTCCATCTTTACCGTTAACGATGCAGTCGACGTTTTGCCGTCGACGCTCAGGCGGACTGTGTACGTACCAGGAAGCGCAGTTGGCCCGAGCGGGTAGCGAGGAGTGTTATGGGCAATCGCTGCGATGGGATATTCATGGCGAGTCGACACTGGGGCAGTGAAGTGCAGATCCCAGATCCAGCGATGCATGCCGATTTCGGTTGGCAGAGTTCGGTGCGGACGAACCCAGTACACGGGGATTAATTGTTTTTCAAGGTCTTCGTCGCTGATATCCGGCTTGTCGGTGTTCGAAAATTTGCGGATGGTATGCCCCTGGGCATCCAGAATCTCGAGTGAAACTTTCTGGGCTGGAGAGGACAAGTAGTAATCGATGGACGCGCCGTCCGGAGGATTTGCCGCGACAGGCTCATCGGGCGGTAGGGGCGTGTCAGTGTTGGTATTGCGCTTAACGCGATATACAGGTGCGGGCGCGAAAAGGTGCGCTGAATTTGTAATTGAGGCTGACACTTCGCGAAGCGCGGCGATGTCATCGAGAATCCAGAAAGAGCGACCGTGAGTGGCGACGATCAAGTCGTTGTCATGAATCCACAGGTCCCGCATTGAGGTGTGGGGAAGATTGAGTTGCAAGGACTGCCAATGATCGCCGTCATCAAAGGACACCCAGACGCCGTTCTCGGTTCCGATATATAGCAGGCCCTTCCGGACGGGATCCTCGCGCACCGTGTCGACGGGCCCGAAGTCGGGAAGTCCAGCGGTGATCGAGTTCCAGGTGCTGCCGCCATCGTGCGTGCGGAAGAGGTAAGGACGTTGATCGTTGATGCGAAATCTGCTGACCGATGCGTACGCCGTCTGCTCGTCAAAATAAGAAGCCGAGATCTGCGTGACCTTGCTCCATGGCGTTAATTCTTTGGGTGTGATATCGGACCAAGTTTTCCCGCCGTCGCGGGTGATCCACACGAGTCCGTCGTCGGTGCCTGCCCATAAAGTAGCGAGCGTCTTGAATGACGGCGCCAGCGAGTAGATGACGCCCCGCTGTTTCTCTACGCCCTTGTTCGCCAGAGATCCCACGCTCTCGGGCAAGCCTGGAGTTTCGCGCGTGAGATCTTTGCTGATCGTCTGCCAGGTATTTCCCCCGTCCGTGGTTTTGAACAGCACATTCGCCGCGTAGTAGAGAACGTGCGGATCGACGGGGGAGAACATCAGGGGCTCGGTGCGATTCGCGCGGTACTTCGCACTTCGCAGCGGGATGGGCGTGATGTTCTGCACTTCGCCAGTGGACCAGTGAAAACGGGTGACCTCGGTCCGGCCGCCTCCGTATACAAGGTCAGGATTCAGAGGATCAGGAGCGACATATCCATACTCGATGACGCCGACGGGATGCCAGTCGCGGAAGGTGACAGCACCGTCGTTTCCTCGACTGGATGTGCAGACAGAGCCACTCTCCTGCTGCCCTCCGCAGACGCGATAGGGAAATGAATTGTCGGTGATTACGTGATAGAGCTGGGCGGTCGGCTGGTTGTACCAGGAACTCCAGGAAGCGCCGCCGTTTACCGTGACGATTGCGCCCTGATCGCTGACCAGAAGAATGGTGTTTCCATTGTTAGGGTTGATCCAAAGATTCTGGTAATCATCGCCGCCCGGAGCACCGCGAAAGCTCGACCATGTTTTGCCACCATCGGTGGAACGCATAGTGACTGTGCTCGCGACGTAGACGATGTCGGCATTTTTCGGATCGACGCGTGGAATCGGCAGATCGCCTCCGCCGATGCGACCGGAAGGCCGCGGATCATCCGTGATCTGGGCCCAAGTCCAGCCCGCATCGTTCGAGCGATAGACGGCCACCTTTCCAGAAGCGGTTCCGAGCGTGGCATAGACGCGGTCCGAATCACTGGGAGCGATGGCAACGTAGATCTGCGAAAGATCGTTCGGCAGGCCGTTCTTGAGCTGGTGCCATGTGGTACCGCCATCGGTGGATTTGTAGAGTCCGCCGCCTGATCCATTGAATTCGTTGCCATCTTCCCAAGGGCCTTCGCGCACTTCCCACATCGATGCGTAGACGACGAGAGGATTGGTTGGATCGATTTCTACGTCAGAGCCGCCGGTGTTCTGGTCCTTCCAAATCACCCTGGTCCAATTCTGACCGCCATCGGTGGAGCGATAGATGCCGCGCTCTTCGCTGGGACCATAGGGATGTCCGAGCACAGCGGCAAAGACCTTGTTGGGATCACGAGGGTCAATCGCAAGTGCAGGAATCTGCTGACCATCGCGAAGGCCAAGATGAGTCCACGTTTTGCCTGCGTCGGTGGATTTGTAGATTCCATTGCCGACGGAAAGATCGGGTCGATGAAGACCTTCGCCGCTCGCGACATAGATTACGTTTGGATCGGACGGAGACACGGCGATCGCGCCGATTGACTGCGTAGACTCGTTGTCAAAGATTGGGCTCCACGTTCTGCCGTAATCCTCCGATTTCCAGACTCCGCCGTTGACTTGGCCAACATAGAACACGTTGGGCTGGCTGGGCACTCCTGCGGCGGCGCGGGTTCGTCCCCCACGAAGCGGACCGATCATCCGCCAGTGCAACTCCTGATACGAATTCTCTGGAACCTGCGCCCCCGCTGACAAGCAGGAGATAGACAGGAAAGCAAGAAGAAGAATTGATCTCGATCGGTACACGCCAGCCCCCTCGGACTACCCAGAACAAACTAGCTAGCATAAACCAAAATTTCTGCCAGCAAAGCCGCCGCAACTCCGCCGGGTGCCTCGCAAATAATCTTCGTCACCCTTTGGCGGCACGTTTATGATGGCGGGGCTTCCACACTCTAATCATGATTCCGAGCTCGCGAAGATCATCTTTTTTCTGCCGTAGTGTCTTTAGCGCAGTTTTTCTTTTCGCGCTGCTTGCTTCTTCCGCGCAAGGCCGCTCACAGTCTGGGGCTGCTGCACCTGAAGGTGCTGGCCTGAAGCCGATTCTGGACTACATCTCCTCGGGATGGGACACGCTGACTCGTTCGATGACGGATTGCCAGAGTGTAGTGGATCCAAAGATTGCGGCTGCAGCTGTGATGTATTTGCCGGCTGGCTTCGCCGAGCCCCCGGCAGTGCAATCGATGAGCGGAAAGTGCAACGTTCGCATTGAGCACTTGCCGATGGAAATTCATCGGCTGGGCGAAATGAATGCCAGCAATTTCAATCCGCCGGGGCTGCTCTATCTTCCTGAAAAGTACGTTGTACCGGGCGGACGTTTCAACGAGATGTACGGATGGGACAGCTACTTCATCATTCGGGGGCTGCTTGAGTCTGGACGCGTCGATCTTGCGAAGGGCATGGTCGAAAACTTCTTCTTCGAAGTCGAGCACTACGGGGCCATGCTCAATGCGAACCGGACGTACTACCTTACCCGTTCCCAACCTCCGTTCATGAGCGCGATGGTGGTCGATGTCTATCAGGCGATGCAGAAGCAGGCGTCGCGCAAAGACTCGAGCGCCGACCGGGAATGGCTGGAACGCGCGTACTCGGATCTCGACAAAGACTACGGCATGTGGACGCGCGAGCCTCATCTCGCTGGCGACACAGGTCTGTCGCGGTACTTCGATTTCGGCGACGGCCCTCCGCAGGAGGCTTTGCAGGATGAAGCGGGATCCAATCGGAAGGTGGCGGAGTATTTTTTCTTCCATCCGTCTGACGCGGACGGATACCTGGTTCCCACCAGTACAGACGCAAAAGAGCCGGTCGCCGGTCCGCCGTACTCACTGCAGGTATGCGATGTTTCTCTCACCATGGCTCGCGCTGAATGCAACAAGGCGGCGCAGTTCAAGCTCAGCGTGGACTATTACAAGGGAGACCGCTCGATGCGCGAGTCCGGCTTCGACGTCAGTTCTCGCTTTGGTCCGTTCGGCTCAGCCACCCACCACTACGCTCCGGTATGCCTGAACAGCCTGTTGTACAAGACCGAAAAAGATCTGGAGCAGCTTAGCCTCTGGCTCGGTCATGGTGACAATGCTAAGAAATGGAACAAGCGGGCGGAGGAGAGAAAGAAACTCATTACACGCTACCTCTGGAATGAACAGAAAGGACAGTTCTTCGATTTCAATTTCATGACGAGGCGCATGTCGGAATACGAATATGCGTCAACGTTCTATCCGTTGTGGGCGGGGCTCGCGACACCGCAACAGGCGAGGACGGTGGTTGGTAATCTGAAGAAGTTTGAAAAGGCGGGCGGCCTCCCGATGAGCACCGTGGATACCGGCGCGCAGTGGGACCTGCCTTACGGCTGGGGCAATATCGAGATGGTAGCCATCAGTGGATTGCGCCGCTACGGATTCAACGCCGATGCTGATCGCGTGTCGTACGAGTTCCTTTCGATGGTGGCGGAAAACTTTCGACGTGATGGCAATATCCGCGAGAAGTACAACGTGGTCAGTCGCTCTTCCGAGGCTCATGCGGAGCTCGGTTATCACATGAACGTGATTGGATTCGGTTGGACCAATGCCGCTTTCCTCGAACTCTTACACGCTCTGCCGAAGGAGATGGTCGACCGCCTGGAAAACGAACAGAGCAAGCCGTTGCCGACAGCGAACTGATCGGGCGGGCACTTAAAACATTGCCTTCCGTCGCTGCATTGACGGTATTTTCCATCCCACCTAAGATGAAACACTCCGCATCCTCCTCATGATCAACCAGACGATCTCTCACTACCGCATCACGGGCCAATTAGGTAGCGGTGGCATGGGCGTGGTTTACGAGGCCGAGGACCTCACCCTCGGACGGAAAGTTGCACTGAAATTCCTGCCTGCGCAGCTGTCGCGCGATCAGAATGCGCTGGACCGCTTCCTGCTCGAGGCGCGGACGGCCTCGGCGTTGAACCATCCGAATATCTGCACCATTTACGCCGTGGAGAACGCCACGGGAGATGAGGGGACCCAGTCATTCATTGCGATGGAACTTCTGGAAGGGCAAAACCTCGACCAGAAGCTGAGTTCGGGGCAGATGGCGACCGGTTCGCTGCTCGACATCGCGATTCAACTGGCGGATGCACTGGATGCGGCGCACGGGCGCGGCATTATTCACCGCGACATCAAGCCGGCGAATATCTTTCTGACGCCGCGCGGGCAAGTGAAAATTCTCGACTTCGGTCTGGCCAAACTGACGCGTCCTGAAATGGAGATGGACACGATTGGGGCAACTCTGGATTCTCCTCGTCCGGCCAATCTTACGAGCCCGGGCGCGACGGTCGGAACTATTTCCTACATGTCACCAGAGCAGGCTCGCGGCGAAGAACTGGATGCTCGCACAGATTTGTTTTCCCTGGGCACTGTTGTCTACCAGATGGCGACCGGGAAGCTTCCATTCAATGGTGCGACTTCAGCAGTGGTATTTCACGCCATTCTCGAACTCGATCCGGTACCGCCTTCGCAGCTGAACGCGATCCTTCCGCCGAAGTTGCAGGAGATTATCGAAAAACTGCTGGAGAAGGACCGGGATCTGCGTTATCAGTCAGCAGCCGACCTCCGCGGGGATCTCAAACGGCTGAAGCGTGACACCGAGTCGGGGCGAAAGACGCGGACTTCTTCTGGAGCGATTGCTGCTGTTCCGATCTTGCCGGTGCAGGACAGCGCCAGTTCTGAGCAGGCATCGTGCGCGCCATCCGTCGCCGCTGCGATCAAGAAAAACAAGCTTGGCATTTTCGCAATCATCGCAATTTACGCAGCCTTCATAGCGGCAGCCGGGTATGGTATCTACTCGCTGGTTACGCGTAACCGGATGCTGCCATTCCAGAATTTCTCAGCCAGCAAGCTCACCGATACCGGCGATGTTGTGATGGCGGCGATATCCCCTGACGGCCAGTACATTTTGAGTTTGACGCGCAATGCGGGACTGGCAAGTTTGTGGCTGCGCAACGTCCCAACCAACAGCAATACGCAGGTGCAACCACCCGCGGATGTGTACTACGGCGGGCTGCGATTTTCCCGCGA
Organism: uncultured Acidobacteriota bacterium; assembly: GCA_963820895.1. Taxonomy (GTDB): domain Bacteria; phylum Acidobacteriota; class Terriglobia; order Terriglobales; family Acidobacteriaceae; genus Sulfotelmatobacter. The sequence continues at coordinate 361,740 of CAWGBW010000002.1, read as the reverse complement.
CGGCAACTACTTTTATTTTGTCCGGAGCGATCCAGGGAATCCTGAGCTGAAATTTCTTTATCGTGCGCCTTTACTTGGAGGCGTGGCCCAGAAGTTGATCAGCGACGTCGACTCGAACATTACGTTCTCGCCCGATGGGAAGCAATTTGCTTTCATTCGAGAGGACAATCCCGACCCCGGAAAATTCAGATTGATCATTCGCTCCGTGAACGGTGGGGATGAGCGGGTTCTGACGAGCGGTTCTCTTACCGACGGTTTGTATCAGCCCGATTGGTCACCCGACGGCAAGACTATCGCGTGTTCCTCGGTCCAGAACACCAACACGCCGCAGGGAATTGTTACGATCGATGTCGCGACAGGCAAGCGGACGGCGATCTTCAGCAGCGCGAAGAGATTTGTTGGCCGGCCCACGTGGCTCCCTGACGGAAGCGCCTTGCTCGCATCATCGTGGGACCAGGGAACAAATTTCACCCGATCGCAGATCGTGCTCGTCTCACCCTCCAATGGCACTTTGACGCCGGTCACTCGCGACACGAACGATTACATCGACCTCAGCCTGGCTTCGAGCGCCCATCTAATGGCGACGATCTTGAATACGCCTCGCTGGAGCCTGTACCTGATGCAGAATCCGACGGATGCGTCTCCGCGGCCGCTCTCATTCACCGGAGCCTACACCGACATTACCTGGACGCGGGACGGGCAAATCATCAGCGACCAGGACAATCGCCTGAATCTCATCAATCCCCAGACGGCGATGAAGACTCCGATTGCAACCGAGGATGGGCATCCCGCCGGCGATCCTTCGGCTTGTCCTGATGGACGTTACATAGTATTCGTGCTCGGATTTCATGAAAATTCCACCGATCAGAATATCTGGCGCGTCGATTCCTCGGGCGGCAATCTGACGCAGCTAACAAAGGGGAAGAACGATACGTATCCGATCTGTTCGCCGGACAGCCAGTCGGTCTATTTCGTCAGCCAGCAGGAAGAAAATAGATTGGGGAGAGTTCCGATTGGTGGGGGCGAGGCCAAAATTTTTACCGATGTGCCGATCTCGGGAACTGCAAACACTTTTGATATTTCTCCCGACGGGAAACTTGTGGCCTATCCCACGCTGGAGCATTCCGGCGAGCACAAGGAAAGATTGGCGATATTGGAAACTGCTTCCGGACACGTCGCCGTGCGAGATCTGGATCGGCTGCGTTTCGGGATGATTCACTTCGACGCATCAGGGAAGAGCGTTACCTATCCTGCAAGGGACGGCGGAGCGGACAATCTATGGCTCCAGCCGCTCGATAGTTCCAAGGGACGCCAGCTTACCAGTTTCACGTCGGAACATATCTGGGACTTTCATTGGTCCCCAGACGGAAAGCATTTAGCCGTAGTTCGCGGACACAATGATACTGACGTGGTGCTCATTCGCGATATGGTGAAGTAGCGACCGAAAACTTCGGATCGCTGCGACCATCCTCCGTCGCGCAGGGTTCTCGACTTTCTTCAGGGTGGGCCGTCAGCGCCGGATGAACCGGAGGGTCGGAAATCTATCGAGGAAGGGCCGGTGAAGTCGCTGGGCGTGAGATTGGTTCAAAAACACTAAGGGCGGCCATCGCTGGCCGCCCTTATGCGGATTGTTGCTTGCGAAGCGGTGTTAGACGCCCTTGACGTTCTCTGCCTGCCAGCCCTTGGGGCCTTTGACCACGTCAAACTGAACTTGCTGACCTTCCTGCAGACTGCGGAATCCGCTAGCCTGGATGGCGGAGAAATGCACGAAGACATCCTCGCCATTCTGGCGGCTAATGAATCCGTAGCCCTTGGCGTCGTTAAACCACTTCACTGTTCCTGTTTCCATGTTGTTGCACGATCCTTTTTCTTTGATGTAGCGCTGATACTTTCGGGATTCTTCTGCAGGCAGGTCACGCGCTAGGTTAAGCGGAGATGCTTGTACTGCGAAGGAACTCTAAAGTCAAACGCAGCTCTATTGTAAGCGAAAATGCACAAAAATAGCTACAGAATTCGCCGTATTGGCGCCTTAAACACCTGAAATTGAGGATGTTATGTGGGCCTCGTAAAACGGGCGACCGGATTCCATTTGCCACCTTATCCTCAAACCAATCATCATAGGAGAAATGCGATTGAAGCTTTTTCTCTGCGTCATTCTTGTGGCAGCAACCTCCGCCTGGGCGGGGATCGTCGACAGCGTTCGGATGGCGCTTTCCCAGAACGATTTTTCGGCGGCCCAGGCACAGTTGAGTGCGTACCGCAGCCAGCGCGGCGTCGACGCCGAGTACGTCGAGGCGTATTCGTGGCTGGCGAGAAGTTCCTTCGACGCCGGCCAATACGATCAGGCGGCCGCATACGCCAAGGAGACGAAGACGCTCGCGCTCGAGCAATTAAGGAAACGCGGGCTCGATGCCGAACCCCACTTGCCGATCGCGCTGGGAGCGGCGTTAGAGGTCCAGTCCAAAGCTTTGGCGGCGAAAGGACAGACAACGCAGGCGGTCGCGTTGCTTCAATCGGCTTTGCGCACCTACAGTGCGACTTCGATCCACGATCGCATTCAAAAGAACTTGAACCTGCTGTCGTTTCAGGGAAAGATCGCGCCCGCGCTGAAGGCAGATCGGTCGCTCGGATCAAACCTTCCGGCACCGACCTCGCTTAAGGGGTCGCCTGTTTTGCTTTTCTTTTGGGCGCACTGGTGTGGAGACTGCAAGGCTGAGGCGCCGATCATCACGCAACTGCGATCCGAGTTCGCAGGCAAGGGATTGAAAGTGATCGGCCCCACCCGGCTCTACGGTTATACGGCGCAGATTGAACATGCGCGTCCGAGTGATGAATTGCAGTATATCGATGCGGTCCGGCATCGTTTTTATAGTGGACTGATGGACATGCCAGTGCCGATCAGCAAGTACAACTTCGAGGTGTACGGGGCTTCCACCACGCCGACGCTGGTATTGCTCGATCGCATGGGGAAGGTCGCGATGTACCATCCGGGGGCGCTCCCGTATGCGGAGTTGCGGGCGGAGATTGAGAAAGTCGTCGCCCGGTAGGCCGTCATCGGAAAACCTGTCGAGCTTTGCTCGACCGGACAGCCGAGGGCGGCTGTCCCCACAACGTTACTTTTACCGGCCTTCTGTGACTTCCTTCAATTTGCCGGTCTTCACGTCGTAGATAAATCCGCGAACCGGAATTTCTTTCGGTATCCAGGGGTGCGATTTCACGCGTTGCACCTGCTGCCGGACATTCGCCTCCAGGTCGTCAAACGCATAAAAATGTGCTGGCTCGCTGGCGACCGTGCCCATCTTCTGGGCCAGATGCGCCCGCAGTTCGTACTCCTGAACTTTCAACAGTCCGCAGTCCGTGTGGTTGATGATGATGAATTCCTGGGTATCGAGCAGGTGATGCGAAACGATAAGCGAGCGGATGGCATCTTCGGTCGCGATGCCTCCGGCGTTGCGAATCATGTGCGCATCCCCAGGCTTCAGTCCCAAGCAATGCTCAAACAAGATGCGTGAATCCATACATGCCAAGACTGCGACATGGCGCCGTGGGCGTACAGATAGTTCGCCCAGTTTGAAGTTGCGCGCAAACTCCTGATTCGCTTCGAGCAGTTCGTCTGCGACAGACAATGACAATCCTCCAGAAAAATTTGGCTCCCAATTGCTGTCCGGGAATTGCCCTTCAGGTAATGGCAATCGTCTCGGGCACCCAGTGTTCCGTGCCTTAGTTTACCCGTTACAATCGCCCCGTGAACCTCGACGATACCATCGTCGCTATCGCAACCGCCCCCGGGCGGGGCGGAATTGGCGTGGTCCGCGTGGCCGGACCGAGAAGTCGCGAGATCGCCGCGCCCATGCTTCGTTTGAAGCATGATCTCGAGGCGGGGCGGGCGGTGTTTGGAGAGTTGGTCGAACCTTCGACTCCGGAGCAAAGCAGAATCCCAGCTTCATCGGCAGAAACGGCGCGAGAAATGGACAAATATGAAGACGCTTCCGTCGGCGGGCGCATCGATGAAGTGGTCGTCACATACTTTGCCAAGCCCAATTCCTACACGACGGATGATGTGATTGAGATATCCGGGCACGGGTCCCCGGTTGTGTTGGGACGCATCGTCGAACTGTGCATAGCGTCCGGCGCCCGCATGGCTGAGCCCGGCGAGTTCACGATGCGCGCCTTCCTCAATGGCCGGATCGATCTGACGCAGGCGGAGGCCGTGCGGGATCTGATCGAATCGCAGACGCTGTACCAGGCGAAGGTGGCGGCCCAACAGCTGGACGGCGCACTGTCGAGGCGGCTGCAGCCCATCAAAAAAACTCTTGTCGAATTGATCGCCCTGCTCGAGGCCGGCATTGACTTCGCCGAAGACGATGTTTCGGTGCCGCAGGATGCCGTCATTCTCGAGCGCATGGCGAACGTGCGCGCTCCGTTGGAACAACTTGCCGCCACCTTCGCGTATGGAAAGATCGTGCATGAAGGGCTGACGTTGGCTATCGTCGGGAGGCCCAATGTCGGCAAATCGAGTCTCTTCAATCGGCTGGTGGAACGCGAGCGCGCGATTGTCACGGCGACGCCTGGAACGACGCGAGATCTGGTCAGTGAAACCGTCTCGATCGGCGGGATCCCCATCAAACTGGTCGACACCGCGGGAATCCGTCACGCTCTCGACGAAGCTGAATCGATCGGAATTCGCAAGTCGATGGAGGCGCTGGCAGATGCCGATCTCGTACTGATCGTTCTGGATGCTTCGCAACCGGGCAACGTTGAAGATCAGGAACTTCTGTCGCAGGCGGGAAACCAATCCGTGATCGTGATCGAAAACAAGTGCGATCTTGGCTGCGGCAACCGCTCTCCGGTAGCTACGGGGTACCAGCGCGTGCGGACATCGGCCCTGACGGGCGAGGCTATTCCAGAGTTGCGAGCAGCGATCTTGAATCACATCACTGGTGCGGGAGGATCGTTAGGAGAATCCGGCTTTCTTACGAATATCCGCCACAAACAGCAGATCGAAAACTCACTTTCAGCGCTGGACGCCGCGGAAATCGCAATTCAAGGAAAGGTCCCGCACGAAATGTTGCTGATGGATCTCTACAACGCGCTGCGACCGCTCGATGCCATTACTGGCGCGACTACCACTGATGACATCCTGAATTTGATCTTCAGCACGTTTTGTATCGGCAAGTGACTATTTCGAAAGCGCTGCCAACGCCTCGCGGAAGAGCACATCGAACGTTCCGGTCTTCCCATTTTTCGTCGCAGCGCTCAAACCTTTTTCCGCAATGGGGCGTTGATATCCGAGGTTGACGAGGGCCGACAACACGTCTTCCTCGATCGGACCAAGAGCGGACACCGCAGGCGTGGCGCTTGCTCCCGGAAGGGGCAATTTATCGCGCAGTTCCAACACCATTCTCTCCGCCGTCTTCTTTCCAATTCCTGGTATACGCGTCAGGCGCGCCACATCATTTCCGCGAATCGCACCGACCATCTCATCGGCAGCCATCCCACTCAGAATCGTGATCGCCAGCTTAGGGCCGATCCCGCTGACCGTGATCAGTTTTTCAAACAGCAGCTTTTCCGAGTCGCGTAGGAAACCGTAGAGCGCAATCAGGTCCTCGCGCACATGCGTGTGGATGTAAAGAGCTACCTCGGAACCGAGCGACGGCAAGTCCGAAAATGTGGGAACGCTGATGGTGACGTCGTATCCGACGCCGGCCGTCTCTACGATGGCCTGGTTGGGGTGCTTGGCTAGCAGTGTTCCGCGTAAATGAGCGATCATCGAGAGCAATTGTAGCGGCTCTACGGTTGGCGGCTAAGTGATGCCGTCAATTTTCTCAGCGTGCAGTAGAATCAGGATAGTTTTCGGGCGCATCGCGATTCTATGGGATGGGGAAAATTGCGCATCCGATTGGCCTTGTTGGCCCTCACGCTCGCCTTTGCGAGCCTGGCTTGTGCTCAACAGCCGGCCGTCGATCTGGAAGGTCACGCGGTCGATCCATTTTCGTCTTCAGACAAAATTGTTGTACTGGTCTTCGTTCGTCGTGACTGTCCCATCTCTGGGCGTTACGCTCCTTCTGTTCAGGCGATCAGTGAGCGCTATGCCGGCACCACCAACTTCTGGCTCGTGTATCCCGACAGAAGTGAAACGCCTGCCGCGATCAGCAAATCCGTGACCGAGTACGGATACCGTCTGCCTGCCCTGCAGGATCCCAGCCGACAATTGGTTCAGAGGGCGCATGTGCAGATCACGCCGGAGGTGGCGGTGTTTGATCGCGACCGCCGCCTGGTTTATGACGGCCGTATCGACGACTGGTATATCGATCCGATACGGTCCCGCCGCGCGCCGACGACTCATGAGCTCGAAGATGCGATTCGCGCGGCAGTAGAGGGCCGATCCATTGCTAAGAATGAAGTCAGGGGAGTTGGATGCTACATCGCGGACTTGCCGTGACCTCCCGAGCGCGAGCATTTTGGGTGTCCGGTCTCTTGCTCGCCGCGATCTGCTGCATGACGGCGATCCTCGCCCATCCAGTGTTCTCCGCCAGCGCGGGTTCGGACATGCCGTCGGATGTCACGTTTAACCGGAACATCGCTCCTGTCATTTTTCATTCCTGCTCGAGCTGTCATCGTCCGGGTGAAGCTGCGCCGTTTTCGCTTCTCACCTACGCGGATGTCAAGAAACATGCACGACAGATCGTTGAAGTAACTCGCTCACGATCGATGCCGCCATGGCTGCCTGAGCCGCAAGACCTCAAGTTCGCCGATGAGCTACGTCTCTCGGATTCCGAAATCGCTCTGATCGGGAAATGGGTCGAACAGGGCGAGAGCGAAGGGAATCCTGCCGACTTGCCCCCGCAGCCGAAGTTTGTGGAAGGATGGCGACTAGGCCAACCGGATATCGTGCTTTCCGCGACCAAGCCGCTCACGCTCCCGCCGCAGGGAACCGATACTTACTGGAACTTCATTTTTCCTGTCCCGATTGATCAGACACGATGGGTCAAGGCCGTTGAGATTCGTCCGGGCGACAAGCGCTATGTACACCACGCGAACATTCTGGTGGATCGCGAAGAATCGTCGCGCAAGCGGGAAAGCGAGGCGGGCGCGGGATTTGGCGGCATGGAGATTCGCATCGAATCACAGATCTTCGATCCTGACAGCCATTTACTGTTCTGGAAGCCTGGAACCATTCCTTCTGTCGAGCCAGAGGGGATGTCGCTGCGCCTTGAAAAGGGCACGGACCTGATCCTCAACACACATCTGCAGCCCTCGGGCAAGCCTGAAGTGATTCAACCGAGCATCGGGTTGTATTTCACCTCGCAGCCCGCGACAAAATTTCCCATGCTATTGCAGCTTGAAAATGACGCCAAGCTCGATATTCCCGCAGGACAAAAAGGTTTTGTTGTCACCGACAAGTTCACTCTGCCGGTGGATGTCGACCTGATGGCGATCTATCCCCATGCGCACTATTTGGGAAAGGATATCCAGGCGATCGCGACATTCCGCGACGGAACGAGCAAAACCCTGATTCACATTCCTCATTGGAACTTGAACTGGCAGGCTGTCTACCGGTACGCAAACCAGGTGCGATTGCCGAAGGGGACGGTCATCAGCCTTCGCTACAGCTATGACAATTCAGATGAAAATCCTCTGAATCCGAATCATCCCGCTGTGAGGGTCGTGGGCGGGAACCGCTCCACGGACGAGATGTGCCACTTGTGGCTGCAGGTGCTGCCGGTGAATTTCGATACCGCGAATGGCGATCCGCGAATGATTCTGCAGGAAGGACTCGCCCGTCACAATATCGAGAAGAATCCTGGAGATTTTGAGGCGCACTACAATCTAGGCTCGATGCTTCAGTCTAGGCGGGATCTTGACGGTGCGATCCGCGAGTATTCCGAGGCGGTGAAGTTGCGCCCGCAAGATGCCGCTGGAAATAATGCGCTGGGCGCGGCCTTGCTTGCCGCAGGCTCTCCTGACAAAGCCGCGGGATATTTAATGGCGGCCCTGCAGGCCCGTCCGGATTACTTCGACGCTCATTACAATTTAGGAGTCTCGCTGGCGCAGCAGGACGATTTTGCGGGAGCATCGAAGCAGTTTACGGCCGCGTTAAAGTTGCAGCCTCAGGACGCAAATGTGGAGGCAAACCTTGGGGCCGCACTCGCGGAGATGGGACAATTGCTGGAAGCGAAATCGCATTTTGAGCGGGCGCTTCAGATTGATCCGAGCCAGCCGATTGCTAAAGAGAATCTTGAGGCGCTGCAAAAAGAGTTAAACGGACGCTGACTCTGTCCCGGCGCATCCGCGTTTCTATGAGTACCCTACACATGCGAATAGCCAGAGCGAACAGACGAATGGTGGCAGCAGCGGGATGTCTTGCGCTCGTTGGTTTTTTCACACCTGTGAGTGCACAACAAACGGCGCCTCCGGAAGCTCCTTCCACCGCTCATCAAGCAGATGGCGTGAAATTTGCTCCAGCTCGAAAGCTGATGCAACAAGGCAAAGTCGAGGACGCCATCGGCGAACTGCAAACGATCGAAGGGAAAGATCCCGCCACACAGGGGCTCGCGCTGGAGCTGGGCACTGCCTATTACAAGAAGAGCGATTTCCCCAAAGCGATCGAATACTTGAAGAAGGCCAACGCGGAAGATCCTAACAATCAGGAATCAACTCAGTTGCTGGGCATGTCGTACTACGCGGGAGGCCATCCGGCGGACGCGATTCCACTGCTGGAGAAGGTGCAAGGCTGGATCTCGCGGGCCAACGTGGATGGTTACTACATTCTGGGAACCTGTTACATCCAAACCAGAAATTACGATCAGGCCCGTGCAGCGTTCGCGAAGATGTTCGATGTGCCGGCGGATTCGGCAGCGGATTATCTCTTCACGGCCCGCATGCTGCTGCGGCAGGAGTATGACCCGGTCGCCGAAGAATATGCGCGGAAAGCCGCGAGCCTCGATCCGAGACTGCCGCTTGTGCACTATCTGCTAGGAGAGCTCTTTCTCTACAAATCGCGCCTTCCAGAGGCGATTGCGGAATTTCAGAAAGAGCTGGCCATCAATCCGGCGCATGCAGCGACTTACTACAAACTGGCCGATGCCTACACGCGGGTGCAGAAATTCGACGACGCGCAACGGCTTCTGCAGCGCTCGATTCGGCTCGATGCGACGTCGAGCGTGCCGTTCATCCTGATGGGTAAGGTCCTCGAGAAAAAAGGCGACTACGATTTGGCAGTTCTGGCTCTGAAGCACGCGGTCACGATGGAGCCCAACAATCCGACGACCCATTACCTGCTCGGGCAGGCGTATCGCGATATGGGGAACAAAGAGGCAGCAGATGCTGAAGTGAAGCGATCGCAAGAGCTGCACGCGAAAGACGATCTTCAGTAGGGAATGCGTCAGGGCAGCTTAGATGGCGGTCGCCTGATCTCGTCGCCGGGCCTGAATCTCGATAAACACATTTACCAGCGAAACGGCTGCCGGAGTCACTCCGGGAATTCGTGACGCCTGGCCGATCGTTTGAGGCCGCACGTTCGTGAGCTTCTCTTGCATTTCCCGCGAGAGGCCGCTGACCGATCGATAGTCAAACCATTCCGGGATCGAGTGCTGTTCAGACTTCTTAAGGCGATCCATCGCTTTCTGCTGTTGGAGCAAATAGCCTTCGTACTTGATCTCGGTCTCCACCGCCTTCAATTCGTTGCGCACTTCCGAAGAAAGCTTCAACCCAGAGAAGTCCGGCGGCGCAGAATCTCTTGCGAAAAACTGAGGCGCTTGCTGCTGCAGGATCGGGGCCAGATTCTCCACCGTGGCCTCGGGGCGTTTCAGGAGCTGTGCCAGGGTTTGACCAATCGCGGAAGGCCATCCATCAGGATTGGTGCCCTTTCCATTGGAAGGAGCCGACGCTTCGCTGCCCTGTCGCTGACACTCGGTCACCATTTCTGTCGTCAAGCGAGTCGTTTCCAACAGCTTCCTCATCTCTGCCAGGCGCTGCTGCTTTTCCTGATAGCCAGTCCACGCCTCGTCGGAGATCAAACCTACGCGTCGTCCATGCGGAGTCAGCCGGCGGTCGGCGTTATCGATGCGCAGGTGCAGGCGAAATTCTGCGCGCGACGTGAACATGCGGTACGGTTCGTTTGTCCCCTTCGAAATCAAGTCGTCGATGAGGATGGCGGTGTACGCCTCGGTTCGATCGAGAATGAGAGGTGGTTGCTGCTTGACCTGGAGCGCGGCGTTAATGCCTGCCATCAGGCCCTGGCACGCAGCCTCTTCGTATCCTGAGGTGCCGTTGATCTGGCCGCCGAGAAAAAGGCCGGCGATCTTGCGAGTCTGAAGCGTTCGCTCCAGCTCCGTGGGATCGATTGAGTCGTATTCAATCGCGTATCCGGGCCGAAGCATTTCAGCGTTCTCCAGTCCGGGAATCGACTTCAAAATTTCCATCTGCACTTCAACCGGCAGCGAAGTGCTCATACCGTTCACATAAATTTCGTGTGTGTTCAGCCCCTCGGGTTCGAGGAAGAGCTGGTGCATCTCCTTGTCGGGAAACTTCACGATCTTGTCTTCAATGGAGGGGCAATAGCGCGGGCCAATCGATTGAATCTGTCCGCTGTACATCGGCGAGCGGTGAACGTTTTCCCGAATGATGCGGTGCGTCTCAGGCGTCGTCCATGCTATGTAGCAAGGAACCTGCGAGTCGTGATGCGCGACGCGCTTGGTGCGAAAGCTGAACGGAGTTGGATCGACGTCGCCCGGCTGCACTGGAAATTTCGACCAGTCGATACTGCGACCGTCGAGACGCGGCGGAGTGCCGGTCTTCAATCGGCATCCGCGAAGCCCGAGATTCTTCAGAGCCTCGCCTAACAGGACGGCATTGGGCTCTCCCGATCGTCCGGCGGGATATTGTTGCTCACCGCAGTGGATGAGTCCGTTCAGGAATGTTCCCGTCGTGATGATGACCGCTTTCGCGCCGACGGTGCGGCCGTCGCGAAGCTTGATGCCGAGTACCCGGCTCTGGGTTTTCGGCTCTCGGCTTCCGGAAACATCTGCCCCGATCGTCTCTCCGGGATCCGAACGCCCAGAGCCCGAAGCTTCCTCCAGAATCAGATCTGCGACTTCGGCCTGCTTGATCTTCAGATTCGGTTGCGACTCGAGAACCTCGCGCATCTTCAGGCGATAAGCCTGCTTGTCGCACTGGGCACGAGGGGACCAGACGGCCGGTCCGCGGGAGGTGTTCAGAAGGCGAAACTGGATGCCGACGGCGTCGGTGATCTCGCCCATGATTCCGCCGAGAGCGTCGACTTCGCGGACGAGGTGTCCCTTTGCGATGCCTCCGACCGCCGGATTGCACGACATCTGGGCGATCAGGTCGACATTCAGGGTATACAGCGCCGTCTTCAGACCCATGCGGGCAGCGGCCATTGCGGCCTCACATCCGGCATGGCCCGCGCCGACGACCACGACATCGAACTGTTCGGTAAAGTGCATTCCAAATTTCTCAGGAAAAATCAGGATGGTTATGCTTTTATTCTAACAACTTAAGGCCGCCAGTGATGCCGATCACTTGCCCGCATCAGGATACGTCCGTATATTTGGCAGTCACACCCCTTTGCAGAGAGGATCCCGATGACTACAGCCGAGTTTCTCCCCCAACTTGAAGCGCGCATCGCGAAGTACGACCTGCTTTGCCACCCCTTTTACCAGGCGTGGTCCGCCGGCACGCTGACCCGCGACGACCTGCGCGAGTACGCGCAAGACTATTTCCATCATGTCGAAGCTTTCCCGTCGTACCTGGCCGCGTTAGGCCTGAGGGTGGAGGATGGCGAACTGCGCCGCGCAGTCCTGGCGAACATGTGTGACGAAAAAGGAACTGAAGCAGCGTCTGGAAGAGAGGCCGTGCCGCATTGCGATCTGTGGTTGGACTTTGCCGAGGGCATGGGTTCCAGCCGAAATCTGGAATGGCATAGCCCGATTCCGGCAGTCAGGGAACTCATCCGGCATTTTTACAAGGTAGCGAATGAAGGAACGGTAGAGGAGGCGCTGGCGGCTTTCTACGCGTATGAATCGCAAGTGCCTCGTATCGCAGAGGAAAAAGAACAGGGATTGCGCGCGAAATACCGAGCGGATGACAAGACCTGCGGTTACTTCTCATTGCATACGACCGCGGACGTTTACCATTCGCGCGTCTGGCGCACTCAACTAGAAAAGCGGATCGCGGCAAAACCTGAGGCTGCGGAAGCCGCTCTCGATGCGGCCGAGAATGCCGCGCATATGCTGTGGAAAGCGCTGGACGGGATTGATGCCCGTCGGGCAGCACCAGCAGCCGCTTAACTTAAATCGAGCCAACCTTTCGAAATTGAGCCAATGATTCCAAGGGATCGTTGGCTCATTTTTTCGTGCAAGGATCCGGTCTGCATGGACGCAACAAAACCAGCGACCGAAAGAAACTCCTTCGTCGTCGGCGTCATCTCCGACACGCATGGCTTGTTGAGGACCGAGGCGGTCGCGGCTTTACAAGGCGCGGACCGCATCATTCACGCAGGAGATGTCGGCGATCGCGAGATCCTCAAGCGGTTGGCCGAGATCGCTCCAGTGACTGCCATCCGAGGAAACATCGACAAAGAAGCTTGGGCTCGCACGCTAACGGAAACCGACGTCGTGGAAGTCGGCGGCATTTCGATTTACATCCTGCACGACATCTCTAATCTCGACTTGAAGCCTGAAGCTGCAGGATTCAAGCTGGTAATTTACGGGCACAGCCATGTTCCTAAGCAGGAAACGAAAAACGGTGTTCTCTTTTTCAATCCCGGCAGCGCCGGCCCGCGGCGGTTCAAACTACCGGTGACGGTGGGGCGAATCGTCATTGAAAACCAGCAGGTTCGTGCGGAGATCGTCCGAATTCTCGATTGACCTTCCGCGCCCTTTCCGGTCCCATGCTCCCGGCGACGTGCGCTTCCGTTGCTACAATCCGAATGAATGTCATTGCAATTCAAGACCGAAAATGTCGTGGGCCAGGCACGGCTAGGATGCATAAGCACGCCTCATGGTGAAATCCAGACACCCGTCTTCATGCCGGTCGGAACCGTCGCATCGGTGAAGGCGGTTCCGCAGGATGTTCTGGAGGATCTCGGCGCTCAGATCATTCTCGGAAATACCTATCACCTCTACTTGAGGCCCGGCGTAGACACAGTACGGAAAATGGGCGGCTTGCACGATTTTATGTCGTGGCGGCGCGCCATTCTCACCGATTCGGGCGGATTTCAGGTTTTCAGTCTGAATGAATTGAGGAAGATCAACGAAGAGGGTGTGACTTTTCGATCGCACCTCGACGGCTCGCCGCATTTCTTCAGCCCTGAAAGCGCGATGGAGGCGCAGATTGGCATTGGCGCCGACATCATCATGGCTTTCGATGAATGTACGGAGTATCCAGCGGATGCGGCCCGCGCCCGCGCGTCGATGGAACTCACAGCCCGCTGGGCGGCGCGAAGCAAGAACTATTTTGAGGAACATAAGCATGAAGTTCCCTGGAAGGCGGCTTCTGGCAAGGATCATGTGGGCACAGCCGCCATCGGCTGTGCGGGCGAGCGAGAGCTCGTCGAAGAGGTTGCGGAGCTTCGCTCCGCCGGACAGCCGGAGGCGGCTGTCCCCACATACTCAGAACAAACGCAATCTTTGTTCGGCATTGTGCAGGGCGGGATGGATCGCGAGTTGCGGAAGGAATCTGCCGAGCGAACCATCGAAGTCGGTTTCCCTGGATATGCAATTGGCGGGCTAAGCGTTGGCGAGCCGCGGGAGCTTACGCGAGAAATCGTGGAATCGACCCTTGAACACCTTCCCGACGATAAGCCGCGTTATCTCATGGGCGTAGGTACCCCTGAAGAGATTGTTGATTACGCCGGCATGGGGGTCGACATGATGGATTGCGTGCTGCCGACGCGTGCCGCGCGACACGGACTTCTGTTCACTTCGGCGGGAAAGGTGTCGATCAAGCAGGCACGGTACGCGCAGGATTCAGCGCCGCTCGATGAAAAGTGCAATTGTCGCGTTTGTAAACGTTATTCCCGGGCCTATTTGCGCCATCTTTATGCATCTAACGAGATGTTGGCGCAGGTCTTGAACACGGTCCACAATCTTAGTTTCTACCTTGACACTATGCAGCGCGTGCGGCATTCTATCTCACTTGGGGAAGTGCCCCGTTTGCTTTCTGATGTCTGGTCCCAACCAAGACCCTAGACTCGACGGGAAACGTCCCCGGATTCAAGCCTGAGGCCAATGCACCCGGCCGAAGTCGATCCAAGCCCCGTGGTGAAATAACACCTCCCGCGGTTTATGACGCGGGCATTTTTTCGCGGATTCATCCGCTCAGAACCTCAAACGACCATGCAATTTTTCTTGGCTGTGCAGTTCGGTGGCGGCGGCGGTATGGGATGGCTCAGCATCGCTCCGCTCGTCTTTATCTTCGCGATTTTCTACTTTCTTCTGATCCTGCCGCAGCAGCGACGTCAGAAGAAGTGGCAGGGCATGCTGGACCAGCTTAAAACCGGTGACAAGGTAACCACCAGCGGCGGATTGCGCGGCACTATTATGGCCATCAAGGATGACTGCGTCCACCTGCGGGTTCCACCGAACAATCTGGTTGTGGAAGTGACGAAGGCCGCCGTGACCCAAGTCTCGACGACCGAGGAAGACGTCAAAGCGAAATGAAGTTTTGAGCATGACTCCCTGATGGCATCCGGAGTCCTCAGAACTGGAAATTCGAAACTGTATTTATGACCAAGAATCTTCTCTGGAAAATGCTGTTCATTGTCGGCACGATGCTCTTCTTCCTTTTCGGAATTTTTGGCATTCCGAAGAGTCTTTCGGGTGAAGGTTTGGTTACGGCTCTGACGGACCACATTCATCTGGGACTCGATCTGAAGGGCGGAACGCACCTGATTTTGCAGGTGCATGTGAACGATGCAGTCAACGCGGATGCGCAGGGCGCTATCGAGACGCTGAAGGAGCAGTTCCGCACCCGCAAGATCGAGTACACCGACATTTCGCAGACTGACCAGGCGAATAATCCCGACCACATCGTGCTGAAAGGCATACAGCCCGCTTCGCGTTCCGATCTGCTGAGCATCGTTCGTGACCGGCTGCCGGAATACGACATCACTGGCGGTGCCGAGAATTCCTGGAACATGTCGATGAAGGCGTCAATGTTGACTGACCTGAAAAACAAGGCGGTCAGCCAGGCCATCGAGACAATTCGCAACCGTATTGATGCACTGGGTGTCAGCGAGCCGACCATTCAAGAGCATGGACTAGGTCAGTACCAGATCCTGGTGCAGTTGCCCGGAATTGATGATCCGGGCCGAGTGAAAGACATCATGCAGTCCACCGCCATGCTTGAGATCAAGCAGTTCATGGGCGGTCCTTACCAGAGCGAACAGGCGGCTCTTCAGGAAAAAGGCGGGGTGATGCCTGCTGATTCGATCCTGCTGCCAGGGCAATGCGCCAATGGCAATGAGCAGACCTGGTGCTTTGTTTCGAGAGTGTCGGCGGTGAGCGGAAAAGACCTTCGAAGCGCCGATCCGAGCACGGATCAGAACGGCCAGCCGGCAGTGCACTTCAACCTGACGGGTGAAGGCGGCCAGCGCTTCTACAACTTCACTTCAAACCATGTGGGCGACAGTCTCGCCGTGGTGCTCGACAACAAGGTTCAGGAAGTCGCGAATATCAAGGAGCCCATCCGCGATACGGGCGAGATCAGTGGTGGGCGGATGACGGAGCAGGCATCCAAGGATCTTTCCATGGTGCTTCGATCGGGTGCATTACCAGCCAGCATCAGCTATCTGGAAGAGCGCACCGTCGGCCCGTCTCTTGGGGCTGACTCGATTCGCGCCGGGATTCGCGCCGCTGTGATCGGCATGGTGGCTGTGCTGATCTTCATGCTGGTCTACTATCGCGGCGCAGGCGTAAATGCTGACATCGCTCTGATCATGAACCTGGTCATCCTGCTCGGCTTTCTTGGATGGTCGACGATCGCGGGAGTTAACGTTGCGCTTACTTTGCCCGGAATCGCAGGAGTCATTCTGACGGTCGGCATGGGCGTGGATTCGAACGTTCTGATCTTCGAGCGCATTCGTGAAGAGTTGCGCAACGGGAAGACGCCTCCATCCGCGGTAGATCAGGGATTCAGTCATGCGTGGATCACCATCGTTGATACTCACGTTACGACGATCGTTTCGGCGGCGATCTTGTTCATCTTCGGCACGGGCCCGGTGAAGGGTTTTGCCACTACGCTGACCTTCGGTTTGCTGGCAAACCTGTTTACCGCCGTGTTCGTGTCGCGCGCAATTTTCGAGTGGGTGCTGAGCCGAAAACAGCGCGGCGATGCGCTAAGTATTTAGTCCGCCTGCGAGGGCGGGACGCCCTCGAGACAGCCGGCCAGGCGCCGGCACTTCGAGTAAGTCAAAGATAAGGGGCACGACAACCGGTGGAGTTCTTTCATGACGTCAACATCGATTTTCTCGGTAAGAAATGGTACTTCCTCGCGTTCTCGCTGATTTTCAGCGTCGCGGGCCTGATTTCTATTTTGTTCTGGCACCACATTCCCTGGGGAGTTGATTTTCGGGGCGGCACCCTTGTGTATGTCAGGTTCTCGCATACGCCAGACCTGGGCGCTTTGCGTACCGCAATGGATCGGGCGGGACTGAAAGATCCGAAGATCCAGCCTTACGATCGTCCTGAGAACAACGAGGTCCTCATCGATCTCGACGTTCGCGAAACCAGCGAGAGCGCTCTGGATCAAGGCAAGCTGAAGATCATCAACGCCCTCGAAAAAAGTGCTCCAGCCGGCAAGGTCGATCTCAACAACGCCAGTTCCCTGACAGTCAAGAACTACCTCATGGACAAAGACCCCATGCATCTGGGGAGCGATGCCGACCAAAAATACACGGCACAGGCGCAAGCCATCGCCAATTTTCGCGACAAGGTCGCTGGTGGAGTGCTGAATTCTCTGGACCAGTTGAAGGGTGCGACCGGAGTCGATCCGGCGGTTGCCGCAGTGCTGCCCGATGGTTTTTACCTCTCCGATTTCGGAGTTCGCGACGTTGCGATCGTCGGCCCACAGGTCGGAGGCCAACTCAGAACTCAAGCCGGATTGGCGACCCTTTATTCGCTGATCGGGATGCTGGTTTACCTTGGATTTCGATTTGAGTGGATTTATGGCGTTGCCGCCGTGGTTACGGTGTTTCACGATACCCTGATCACTCTAGGGGCATTTTCGCTGACAAATACCGATGTTTCCCTAACGGTGATCGCGGCGCTCTTAACGCTGATTGGTTACTCTAATAACGACACGATCGTGGTATTTGACCGAATTCGCGAAAACATTAAGCTTATGCGGCGCGAAAAGCTGTCTGAGATCGTCAATCGCAGTATTAACCAAACCCTCAGCAGAACGATCTTGACAGCAGGCCTTACCTTCCTTACTGTTCTTGCTCTCTTTTTGTTCGGGGGCGAGGTGTTACGCGGATTCAGCCTCGCACTCGTAATCGGCATCCTAATCGGGACATATTCGTCGATCGCGATCGCGGCACCGATCCTCGTGGCATACCAGGATTGGCGGATCGAAAAAGGGAAGCGTACCGTCGCCATGCCGGGGAAGAATAGGTAAGTTACCCGATGGCGTCGTGCAGATCATTCCATTAGCCCTTCTAATGTAGATTTCGAAGGACTTGCTCGCCACGCTTGCCGGGTCCAATTTACCCTCTGGCAGGCCAAAGAAACTGGGAGCAAAGGAGAAGTGGTCGGTGTCTAAATGTCCGTAGGGGTCTGAAGCAGTTTGGGGAGAATCTCAATGTTTGAAGACAGCCTTATAGAGTCCGGCGGCAAGCTGAAGACTAAAAGAGGGTGGACTTCCATCGTCTCGTTTGCGATTCAGATGATGATCATCGGCGTCATGGTCCTGATTCCACTGATCTTCACGGAAGCTTTGCCCAAGCAGCAATTGATGACATTCCTGGTGGCGCCTCCGCCACCCCCGCCTCCGCCACCCCCACCAGCAGCAGCTCCCGTCAAGATCGTCAAGCAGATTCAGACCGACATCGTGAACGGCGAACTGCGTACCCCGACCAAAATTCCCAAGAAGGTGCAGATGATCAAGGAGGAAGAAGCTCCTCCGCCGGTCATGGCATCGACAGGCGTCGTGGGTGGTGTGCCCGGCGGCATACCTGGTGGTTCGATGGGTGGCGTAATCGGCAGCGTGTTGAGTTCTGGTCCGGTTGCGGTGCCCAAAATTGCCACCCCGCAGCGCGTCCGTGTATCCTCTGGCGTGCAGTCGGGTCTCCTGGTCCGCAAGGTTCCACCGAACTACCCGCCGCTGGCACGTCAGGCGCGTATTCAGGGTACGGTGATCCTTCAGGCCCAGATCAGCAAGGATGGAAACATTGAGAACCTGCAACTGATCAGCGGGCACCCGATGTTGGCGCCGTCCGCGATCGAAGCCGTGAAGCAATGGAAGTACAAGCCGTACTTGCTGAACGGGGAACCGGTCGAAGTTGAAACGCAGGTTCAGGTGAACTTCACGCTCGCCGGAGGCTAGACCTCCGCAGCGGTGCGTGGTCAGAGTTAAGTGCTTTGAGTGTGTCTGGCCCTCCCCTTCCTGTCTCAAGAAAGATAGGTGGGAAGGGCTTTTCAGAGAGCCAGACGTTGCCGCCATCGTTTCACCGGTGACCGGCATTCTGCATGCGCGGCCAGAGCCAGATTCCTACTGGCAATAAAAGTTTCTTGGCCAGCGGTTGGCACCTCTAAGCGCATCAAAGTGTCCAAGTAAAAGAGCAAAGAGTTCCGAGGAGGGAAAGCAACTCATGTTTGCACTTCACGCAGGAGCTGTTCTCAGTCACGTACATGTCGCTGCCGCCTGGGTTGTCCAGGAAGGCGGGGGCGCAATGGCAACCGATCCCTTGGGCTTGTGGAAAGCCATGGGCTGGGTCGCGCGCACCGTCGTCATCATTCTGTTCATTATGTCCGGATGGTCCATCGGCGTGATGATCGACCGTTGGATGGCATACAGTGCAGCCCGCAAGCAATCGCGCGCTTTTGCTCCGGCAGTCGCCGGCGCCCTGCGCGACGGCCGCATCGACGAAGCTATTAAAGTTGCGGAACGCAACAAGAAGAGCCATCTCGCCAAGGTTGTCACTGCCGGCCTGATGGAATTCAAGGCTCACCAGGATTCTCCGGGTGCAATCCCTGGCGAAACCATCGAAGCGTCCAAGCGCGCTCTTGAGCGCACGGAAGCGATCGTTCACGCCGAACTGAAGCGTGGATTGGGTGGTCTCGCCACGATCGGTTCGACGGCTCCCTTCGTGGGACTGTTCGGAACGGTTATGGGCATTCTGAACGCCTTCATCGGCATCAACAACTCGAAGGCTACCGGTCTGGCCGCTGTGGCCGGCGGTATCGCCGAGGCGTTGGTCACGACCGCTATCGGACTGTTGGTCGCGATTCCGGCCGTCATGATGTTCAACTATCTGACCGGTCGCGTGGAAGCGTTCGACGTTGAGATGGACAACTCGTCGAGCGAGCTTATTGATTACTTCCTGAAGAAGCGCGGCGACGTTCGTCGGTAAAGCCGGCGAGTTTGGTTCCGCAGTGAGTTGCTTGTCCGGCGCTGGATAATCCAGCGCCGGGCCTTCCCAACCACCGGACCCAACGCCCCAGTCGGAAGCACTGGAGATATCAAGATGGCATTAGCCAAACGAAACGAAGGCGCGAAGATCAGTTCGGAAATCAACGTCACTCCGATGGTGGACGTGATGCTGGTTCTGCTGATCATTTTCATGGTGGTCACGCCCATGTTGCAGAAAGGCATCAGCGTGGACATGGCCAAAGTGAATAACCCGGAGCAGATGCCGGACGCGGACAAGGAAGACGCTCTGCTGGTCTCAATCACGCGCGACGGCAAGGTCTACTTCGGCAGCGAGCAGATTCAGGACGTAGACAATCTGACTACGAAAGTTAAAGATCGTTTCGCCAGTAAGCCTGGCGACCGCCGCGTTTACGTGAAGGCGGATATGCGGACTCGGTTCGGCGGAGTTGTAAAGGTGGTCGATAGCGTGCGAGCCGCCGGAGTGGACGATCTTGGATTGCTCACTGATCAAAAGAAAACAGCTCCAAATGCCCCGCCGTCGACAGCGACGCCCGGGCAATAAAGGAGAATTACCATGGGTATGGCAGTCGGCCCCAGCGGGGGCCAGAGCGCGAATATCAACGTAACGCCGCTCATTGACGTGCTGTTGGTGTTGCTGATCATCTTCATGGTGATCTCGCCTGTGACGCCGAAGGGTTTGGATGCGCTGGTTCCCCAGCCGCCTCCGCCGAACGCGCCAAAGAATGATTCGCCTGACCGCACGGTCGTCGTTCAGTTGATCGACCGCGGCCCTGGGCAGGATCCGGGCGTAAAAATTAACAACGAAGACGCAACCTGGGACAATCTCCAGGGACGTCTGACCGACATCTACAAACAACGCGCGGAAAAAGTGATGTTTGTGAAGGGCGATGACGCCATTCCCTTCGCTAATGTTGCTAACGTGATTGATCTTGCCCACGCTGCTGGTGTGGACAAGGTGGGTCTCATCACCGCGAAAATTGAAGCGGGCAGCTAAACTGCTCGACAAGTAAGGCCAAGAGTCGCTCTTCTTACTCGGCCCGCGGCACGGAAGCGGATCGCTTCCGTGCCATGACGGGCTCCGCTTGTCAAACCGCTGTCTCTAGGCCTAGGATGCTGTGGCGAGGGAGACTAATACCGCAATGAATAATCCTATAAAGCTGCTGACGCTGGCGGCCGTGATGCTGGCGCTCTTTTCTTCCGTTGGGTGTGACAAGCTCAGGGCTCGCGACCAGTTGAATAAAGGCGTGAAGTCCTACAAAGACAATCACTACGAAGAAGCTATCGGCCATTTTCAGGAAGCAGTTCGGCTGGATCCCAGCTTGATCAATGCTCGCATGTATCTGGCTACCGCTTTCGTCTCCCAATACATCCCCGGCGTTGATTCGCCAGACAACCTTCGCACTGCCCAGCAAGCGATCGACGAATACACGCGGGTAATCGATGCCAATCCTTCTCGCGATCAAAAAGTGAACAGCGCGAAAGGTATCGCGTACCTCTACCTTAATGAGAAGAAGTGGGACGATGCCAAGAAGTATTACCGCATGGCGTCTGACCTCGACCCGAACGATCCTGAGCCGTATTACTCCGTGGGCGTCATCGATTGGACGGCGTGCTATCAGCCTCGAATGGAAGCGCGCGCCAAACTGGGGATGAAGCCGGAAGAGCACCTGAATATCAAGGACAAAGAACAGAAGAAGGCCTGTGACGAGCTCAAGGTAAAGAACGCCCCGGCGATCCAGGAGGGCATCGACAGCCTGAACAAAGCCATTCAGCTTCGTCCCGACTATGACGACGCCATGGCTTACATGAATCTGATGTATCGCGAGCGAGCCGATGTTGAGTGCGACGATCAGGCCGCGCGCACGGAGGATCTCAAGACCGCTGACCATTGGGTCGACGAGACCCTGCGAGTGAAAAAGGCTAAAGCAGAAAAGGCGGCGCAGAACCAAGGCGGCATCACGGTAGACACGCCGAAATAACTCAACTGGCACGCCAAAATTTAGAAGCCTCCCGATTCCCGGGAGGCTTTTAAGTTCATGGCTTATTTCTTCCGATACAAGCGAACTTCGACCTTGTTGAATTGCCACGAATTCATCACAGGAAATGATTGTGGCAAAATCTGGGAGAGCATCAGGGTCGTGGGATCCGGCTTATCGGCCGGCCGATTGTTCATCAGCATGACCCAGACTCTGGGATATTCCGCCGGGAGGCGCGTCACGAATTCCGCGGTGGGCTTGCCCGTAAAATCCCGGTAGTCCAAGCCTTGTGCGTGACGAGGAAACAAAATCTCAGGGCCGATCTTTGCTGCGAATTTTGGGCTCGCCGTATTTTCACCGGCTCGAATCGAGCGGAAAAATTCATATGGCACTCGCGTCTCAGCGATGTGGAAGATGATTGCATCTCCTGGAGCGCCATTGTCGAGAATGAAATTGCTCGCCTGGCCCGACGCGTCGCGCTCTTTGTCGAAGTCATTTCCATAGACGAACGGAATCATCTGCGCAGACAGAATTAATATTGCGAGGAAAGACACTGCCATTGCCCATCGCTGGCGCAGGCTGGCGACACCGGCAGCAGCAAGGATCACCAGCGGTGGTAGACAAAAGATCATGTATCGCGGCAGAAAAACAGGGCGCGCAAAGGACAGGACGAACGTCAGCCCGATGGGGAAGAGCAGCCACAGTAACAAAAACTGGTAGCGCCACTGCTGCCATGATTCTTGTCGGTTGAAAAACTTTCTGCCGACTGGAATGAACGCGGCACAGCATGCGGCGGCATACAGTGCCGGCATCCCGCTCGTCAGACTTGAGAAAAAGTTCCACAAGTCATGGATCCCCGGCCGCGGAATCCACTTAATCGGTCCAGCCCCCGTCTTCGCGATGAATACGACCAGAGGTGAAACACCGATGCCGATGGCAATCCACGCCTGGCGGATTTGATTTTTCCGTTCAGGCCCTGGCGGATTCAGATCTGGTGATCTCCAGCACCGCAGGATTATCCAATGGACTGCCAGCAGTAGCAACGCATAGAAATGCGCGTACGCCGCCAGAACACTCACGGTGATGTACCCAAGACGCTTGCGTCGAGTGGGAAAGCGGAGCCACGATATCAAGAATCCGCTTGAAAGCGCTGTGAGAAGAAGAAAAAGTTCGTAGCTTCTCGCTTCCTGCGAATATCGGAGGTCGAAAGCGTTGAAGGCAAGAAGCGCTGCCGACATGAGAGCGACCTGGTGGTCAAAGAGAAGAAGCGCAACCCAATAGACCGCCAACAAGGCGCCCGCCGCCATCAGAACTGACAAGCCCCGTATCCATGTGGGACTCTGTCCGAAGCGCAGCCAGATTCTCAGCAAGACGTAGTACAGCGACATGTTGGCTTCCCGCCACCACATCAAGTGCAGGAAATTGCGCCAATCGATCCGTGCCGCCTCTACGCTAAAAGATTCATCGAACCAGAACGGCTTACAGGAGAGGCAGTGCAACCTGACGGCGATGTTCGCGAAAAGGACCAGCAACAGGGCGAGCCAGTGAGTACCCTTTGCCGGCTCAAGCTTCGTGGCCTGAGAGGTTTCGCTTGCATTCACCCCTCGAAGATACATGATCGAAATGAGGGATTCGCGAGGTTTTAGCCTGAACGACGCATTCGCCCGCCGAATCAGGCGCATGACGCCCCATCCAGTTACAATATCGGGTTTGACCAACGTGCTCTGAGAGCCGGATCTAACGGAATGTTTAAGAAGATTCTGATCGCAAATCGTGGAGAGATTGCAGTCCGCGTCATTCGCGCTTGCCACGAGATGGATGTCGCTGCCGTCGCGGTCTATTCCGATGTAGATCGAGCATCTCTTCACGTGCGAAAAGCGGACGAGGCATATTCGATCGGCCCTCCCGCTGCTTCGGAGTCGTATCTCAATATCGCCAAAATTCTCGACGTTGCTGCGAAATCGGGCGCTGACGCCATCCATCCCGGTTATGGATTTCTCTCTGAGAATCCCAAGTTTGCCAGAGCCTGTGCGGACGCGGGCATCAAGTTCATCGGGCCTACGGCGGCGGCGATGGATGCGATGGGATCCAAGACTCGGGCACGACAAGCCATGGAGCGCGCCGGGGTCCCCTTCGTCCCGGGTACTTCGAAGGGGCTGGAGTCATTCGAGCAAGCGGAGCAGGTTGCCGCGCTTATCGGCTATCCGGTAATGCTCAAGGCTGCAGCCGGAGGTGGCGGCAAGGGAATGCGTCTCGTGCTCGATCCTGCGGATCTCAGGTCTGCTCTTGAGAGCGCCCGCAGCGAGGCAGAACGGGCGTTCGGAGACGGTGAAGTTTACGTAGAAAAAGCGATCATTAATCCTCGGCACATTGAAATGCAGATCCTCGCCGATGAGCACGGCAACACGGTGTATCTCGGCGAGCGCGAGTGCTCCATACAAAGACGCCATCAAAAGGTGATCGAAGAAGCGCCGTCTCCCGTAGTGGATGCCGAGATGCGCCGAAAAATGGGTGAGGTGGCGGTGCGTGTCGCGCAGGCTGCCGGGTATACGAATGCCGGTACGGTTGAATTCCTGGTCGATCAGGAGCGGAACTTCTATTTCCTCGAAATGAACACACGCCTGCAAGTGGAACATCCCGTCACCGAACTGGTCACGGGGTTGGACCTTGTCCACCTGCAGATTCATATCGCGAACGGCGAGCCTCTACCATTCACGCAGGATCAAGTGACGATTCGTGGTCACGCGATTGAGTGCCGAATTTATGCGGAAGATCCGGACAACAACTATTTCCCCAGCCCCGGGAAAATCACGTTGCTGCTGCTGCCTTCGGGGCCTGGTATTCGCCGTGATAGCGGAATGTACGAGGGCTGGACGGTTCCGATGGACTACGATCCGTTGCTGGCCAAACTAATCGGCTACGGCACGGATCGCGATCAGGCCATTGGGCGCCTAACGCGCGCGCTGAACGAATACTTTGTTGGCGGGATCAAGACGAACATCTCATTGTTTCGTCGCATTCTGCGAAATCCGGAGTTTCGTGCTGCCAAAATCGACACCGGCTTCCTGGACCGACTGCTGAAGCAAAAGGAACACCGTACGGACAGCCAGACTCATGCGGAGGCATCGGAGGTTGCCGTGATTGCAGCCGGTTTGTTTGCTGCTCTTGGCCAATCCGCGGCTGGTGCTGGAGAGCGCGCTGTTCTCCAGGATTCCGCCAGTAAGAGCGGAACGTCTTCGAACTGGAAGAGCGCATCACGCCGGGAGAGCCTGCGTGACTGATCCGAAATCTTCCAGCGTTGTCTTGATGTGCACTGGTGCCAATCGAGCGTGGGCGAGTGCCCGGATTCCACTATGACGTACGACATCGCCATCGACGGCAAACACTATCGGCTCGAACTCGAGCGGGAAGACGGCCGCTGGAGTTGTCGTCTCGATGGCACGCCGATCGATGTGGACGCCGTTCTCGCACGCCCCGATGTGCTGTCGCTTCGCATTGCGAACAAGGCGTATGAGGTCAAATGCGAGCGCGTGGGAGCCGAGCTGCATCTTTGGGTGGGGAGCATTCGGTTTGCCACCGAGGTTCGTGATCCTCGGTCTCTTCGCGGACGCGTTCGCGAAGGGGATGAGCATGGGCCGAAGAAATTAACCGCCCCCATGCCCGGCAAGGTAGTTCGGATCCTCGTGGCGCAGGGAGCGGAAATCGAAGCTGGCGCAGGAGTTCTTGTGGTCGAGGCGATGAAGATGCAGAACGAAGTGAAGTCGCCAAAGAAGGGAACGGTTCAGAAAATTCTGGTGACCGAAGGCGCCGCCGTCAATGCGGGAGATGTGCTGGCGATCGTCGAGTAGCTACTTTTTCTCGATCCCGTTGCTTTCGAGCACCTTCTTCGCGTAGAAGTTCTCCACCTTTGCGCTATCCCGCAGCACTTCGTAATACGCGGACTTGAGCAATTGTTCGCGCCGGTCTCGAAGCTGGGACCGGATTGCCTGCTGTACTCGTGGATCAGCCAATTCGCGTTGTCCGGCCGGTTCTTTCGAAACCAGTTTCACAATGCGAAATCCGAGATATTGCTTGGTCGAAGGATTCGTCACGGAAACAATCGGACTGTACTGACCGGGCTTCAGTCTTACGACAGCTTCACGGGTGGCGGGGTCTGTTCCTTTCAATCCTGATTCCGGCACCGTTCCAAGGTCGCCACCATTGCCGGAAGTCTCGGGGTCTTCCGAATATTTCATCGCCAGCGTAGCGAAGTCGTCGCCGCTGTCGAGGCGATTCGCGATCATCTGGATTTTCTTCCGCGCATCGCCTTCATTCTGCGCTTTGTCGTTCTGGTTGTGAGCCTGCGGATTGGGGGCGGGCGTCACCATGATCTGCGCCAGGTGATATTGCGGCTCGATCAGGTTGAATTCGGTCTTGTGCGCGTTGTAGTAGTCGGTGATGTCCTGATCGGTGACGTTGATCTTGGACGACACTTCTTTGTTGATCACCTTGTCGACAGTGATCGAACGCCGGATGTCGCGCTTGAAGTCGGCTTGGGTAATCTTCTTGTCCTGCAGGCGCTTGTCGAATTCTTCCTGGGTGAAGGGCGCCTTCAGTTCGTTGTATTTTCGGTCGACCTCATCCTCGGTCGCCAGCAATCCCAGCTTCTCGGCGCGCCTCATGAGGATCTCATCATCGATCATCTGGTGAAGAATGTTCAGGCGCAGTGCAGTGGACTGCTCGCCGCTAGGGGCCTGTTGCGCCGAGGACACATTGTTGTCGTAATACTTGTCGACGTCAGTGCGGAAGATCTTGCGGCCGTCCACCGTGGCCATCACATCGCCACCGGGTTGCGAATTGCAGCCCAATATCGGAAGAAAAAAGGCAGCCAACAGCCCGGCGCTTAGCTGGGCGCGAAATAAGTTTTTCACGGATGTTCTCCCGTACTCGCACTGCTACTGATGAAAAATCAGGCGAACGGACACTCACGAACGCCGGGAATTCTTTTACTTTGATGCAGGCGTTGGGGCTGCTGCGGCGTGTTCCGGTACAGGTTGGCCAGCGTCTCTGAGAGCGGTGTCGAGAGCCGCCCTGACGTCGGCGATCGGAACTGCGCCATCAATCTTCTGGCCATTGATGAACAGTGTCGGAGTGGCATTCACTCCCAGTCCATCGGCTTCTTTCATGGATGCTCGGATCGGATCTTCATTCTGCGCTTTCAGGCAGGATTGAAGCTTCGTTACATCTACGTTGTGCTTCTGTCCTTGCAGCATCGCCATCTTGTCGAGGGCATCGAAGCGTCCTTGCGGTGTTTTCTCCGAATCGACGTCTTTCTTGTTCGCGTGAATGTAGTCTGCGAAGTCCCAGTACGCGTCGCTGTTCTGGCCCGCCAGGCAATTCGCATCGACGGCGGCGTGGACGGCCCATGGATGGATTTCCACCAGGGGATAGTCCTTGTAAATGAACGTAACACGATCGCCGTAGTCTTTGAGGATCTCGGGAAACAGGGTGCGGTGCATGCCTGCGCAGTATGGGCATTCGAAATCGTCAAAGTTCACGACCACAACTTTGGCGGATTTCGCTCCCCGCGTCGGTCGGCCCGCCACGTCGATCTTGCTCATCAGTTCCGCGTAGGGATCCCTTGTCAGATCAAGCTTGGTCACGCGCAGCATGGTTGCGCGGTCCTTCGAAAGCAGAAATTTGTAGTCCTTCGTCTTACCGTCGCCGCCATCCATATTGACGGTCACAGTGTCATAACCGGGTATATCGCTCGAAGGAGATATATCGCCTATGGTCACCTTCACTGCCGCGGGAATTGTGTAGAAGGCGCGCACCTGATGCTCGATCTTTCGAGCCAGGTCTGGAGGGGTGGACTGGGCCACGCAGCCCAGACAAATCAACAGCAAAATGAACAGGGATCGTCGAATTAAGGTCACCAAAAACCGCCTAAGCATCAGTTCTGTACGCTTTTGATTATCTCACAGCGTGAGATCGGAAGAGGTTGATAGGCCGCCCGTTAGGACCTATCCTGCGCGCCGGAGTTGGTCTGCGGAAAGCAATGCATTCATGGATCCTGAGCGAAAACCTTCGAGGTCGAGAGTCACGAATTTGAATCCCAGACGCTTAAAGATGGCCGTGAACTCGGCTGCCATCCCCGGATTCAAAGCCGCATCCATTTCCTCCCGGGCAATCTCGATGCGAACGATGTCCCCGTGATGCCTTACCCGGAATTGGCGAAATCCCAGAGCGCGGATCGCGTCTTCGCCACGTTCCACCACGTCGAGGGCTTCGCGAGTGACAGGCCGGCCGTATTCGATCCGCGAGGAAAGGCAGGCTGATGCCGGCTTGTCCCAGATGCGTAGGCCGGCGTCACGAGCCAGCTGCCGGATCTCGTCCTTCATGAGCCCAGCATTCAATAGCGGGGCAGCAACGTGATGCAATTTCGCAGCCTGCTGCCCTGGCCGGAAGTCGCCCTGGTCGTCTTTGTTGACGCCATACGCAATCGTGTCAAAGCCGCGCGATGCTCGAAGCTGTTCCATCACATGGAACAATTCGTCTTTGCACTGGAAGCAGCGCTGCCCGTCGTTTCGCGCGTACTCCGGTCTCTCGAGTTCGGACGTGGAGATCACTTCGACAGGGATTCCTTGTTCGTTCGCGAAGGCTAGCGCGTCGGCGAGTTGCGTCCGGGCCAGGCTGGCAGAGTCGGCAATCACAGCGAGAGCATTCGATCCTAGAGTTTGATGAGCCTGCCAAGCCAGGTACGCGGAATCGACACCTCCGGAATAGGCGACGAGCAATCGTCCGAGGCTGCACAACTCCGCTTGTAGTTGGAGTAGCTTCTCGGCGATGCCTGTATCGGAAGGCTGCATGGGCACTATGGTATCAGTACCGAAGGCCCGATTTCAGTAGAGTCGTTCCTGCTTTTTGAGGTTGCCGAACGACCCGATATTGGCCAGGCTGAACGTGAAGCGGAACAGATTCTCGTTGCGCACGTTGGCAATCGCGAACCGCCGATATTCCAGGGTTATGCCGCAACAGTCCCAGTTATATGTGGTTTGGGCGGTGGCAAACTGCAGTTTGTGGGTCTCCGTATCGAAGCCGAAACTGCTGGCCGCACTCAGTCCCCGCCGTGTCAGGCTGCCATATCCCAGGGCGACTCGGAACTGCTGAAACTTGCACGTAATTTGCTTGCCGGTCTCTGCGGGCTCGCAAGTCCCAATGTTGAGACCAGGACTGGTCGCTGTCTGGGGGATCTGAAGAAACGCGTCCCCGGCTCCTAATGTGAAAGGGCCGGCGTTGTAATTCAGCAGAAGAGTGCTCGCATTGATGCGGTGCAACTGGAAGTCATAGTCGACATCGAGTTCGGTGTCGGTGCGGCTTCCGGTCGCGAACCGCATCCGCGAAACCAGCGGTGAAAGATGCCGAGGCTGCGTGATGAAAGCAATTCCGGTCAGATCCTCGGTGGATGCAAGCACGTTTCTCTGTCCTGGGATCAGCGCTCCACCAAACGTTGGATCCAGGAAGTATTTCTGGGAGACCTCCCAGGTGGCGACCTCCCGAACTTCCGGACCCGGATTGCAGGGCTGGCTGTCGAGCGTGCTGATCCGTTGCCACGGCAGAGTCTGCTCGGGGGCGGCAGCGCCCACTGCCAGACTAGTCATCGGCGTCTCGCACTCCTGAATTCCTGAAGGATGCCTCTTCGCATACAGCCGTGTGACAAAGCCGTACTGGACCTCGTGCGTGTTGCTCAAAATATCGCGCTCGTCGAAGTGCAGCACATTCTCAAAGTTGTTTACGCCGGTCACGTAACGGTAAACAACTCGCGGTTCGATCACGTGCTTCCACTTTTTTCCCAAGAACTCCCGGTCGAATATCCGTTCCAGCGCAGGTGGGCGAATCTCCACCGATGTGTCCACAGCCTGGCGATTGGTCGGATTGTCCAGGGCTAGTCCGTTCACGAACCGTTCGGTGTAATACGTGGCATGAAGATTCAGGGCTGGACGCGCGGACCAC
The DNA here is from genome assembly GCA_963820895.1 of uncultured Acidobacteriota bacterium. GTDB lineage: Bacteria > Acidobacteriota > Terriglobia > Terriglobales > Acidobacteriaceae > Sulfotelmatobacter. Next base: position 332,137 of record CAWGBW010000002.1, on the reverse strand, counting down.
CCGTGAAACTGGACCGGAAGGGAAATCTCGGGACTCAAATCGAAGCGTCCCAGCAAACTGCTGGTGTGGAAACCCGGTTCACTGCGTGAAAGACCCGCCATGGATGCATCGAATGACCAGTTAAACGGAGTATGTTGTAGCGGCCGGTCGACGCTCGAGAAGTCCACGCTCGGGGTGTGCAACACCCGGATCGAATCGAATGCCGGAAGATTCGCCCCGGTCGGGTCCGTCGTCTGAAAAAAGTTTTGATAACGTTCGACCATTCCGCCGAAGTTAAATCCGTGGTACGACTTGGACAGAAACAGTTGCGACTTGACCTCTGAGTTCACAGCTTGCGTGAAGACGTCGTTGAATGCCAGACGAAAGAGAAACGAACTCAGGTAATCGACGTTCGAGATCGCGCGGAATCCAAGGAAATTTCCTTCAGCGTTGAGCCGGGCCTCCTGGCCACCCTCGCGCAAAAGCTGAGGCCCGAGGCTGGTGTTGGTCTTGATGCCACGATCGATTACACCAAAATAACTTAGATCAATGTAGGAAGTATCGCTGGGACGTGCCCGGTACTCTCCCCGCTGCGACCAACCGCGTCGAGACAAATACTCTGCGCCCAGCGTCGCGTCCACGCTGCGGTTGATGGCCCAATAGAAAGCGTCGCCGACTTCAGTGCCATTCGTTGACGACCGCCCTGCCGTAGGTATGAGAAATCCCGAATGTCTCGCCTCGCGGGCAACCGGGTGAGTGGCATACGGGAAATAAAAGATCGGAAAACCGTGGAGCCAGAAATTGCTGTGGTAGATCGTCGCATTTCCGCCGACGTCGACGACAACTTTGCGCGCCTGGAACTTCCAGTTTGGATTTGGCAGCTCGCAGGTCGTAATGCTGCCGTCATACACCAGGTAATGGTCCGAGCTGGGCTTCTCGACGATCTTCCCAGTGAAAGCGAAGGGCGCCGTCGAGGTCAGGATGGCGCGGTTTCCCCGAAAAGTCATCCCGGTCGTTGCCGTCACATCGTAGAACTTGCCGGTTTCAGCCGTAACGTTGTAAGTGCCGTGGCTTGCCTTGATGTGGTCGTCGCTGGGACCGCCGTCAACGGTGAAATGCCCGGTGGCGGTAGCCTCGCCCGAGTCCGAGTCGTAGGTGATTTCGTCTGCCCGCAGAATGTAGGTCCGATAGTGAATCTCGACATTGCCGCGGAGCTTGTAGACGTCACCGATCTTCTCCTGTTGCTGGGCGCAGATGGTGGTCGAATCCCGATCCGATTGTGCTGCCTGGCTGGGACAAGCCGCGCTCTTGTCGGTGGGAGCCTGCTCGTTCGACTCTTGCGAAAACGCGTTTGTCTGGGCGGAATTGGATAGCAACTGGCTGGTTACTAGTGTCGCAGCGAGAACCTGATGACAAAGGAACACCGCCGTGATAAGGAATCTAGTGCACAGAGTCATCGGAAGAAGATCAACGCAAGACGGCCGTCCATCTCAGGCGTACCTGTCCCGCTTCTTGTTGCGGCAACGTGAACTTAGCACGCTGTCGCCCGCGAGGAAAAGTGTCGACCAAGGCTAGGATTGCCGTTGGTTCTCTGCCGGTTGTATCGCTCAGTTTGCAAGTTCGAGATCCCGGGACCGTTTGCATGAATTGTGAGAAGTGCGGTGAGGTTTGCGATTGCCTTGTGGAGCCCCCTCCCACCCTTTTGTCGACGCCGGACGCTGTCGCTGATGACGCGGCTGGCGCAGCAGCGCAGGAAGGGACCGACGACGGCACCGCGTGGCGTGACGAACTCTCCGCCCGCCTGAATCGCTATCGCAGCCGCCATAAAGCGCCTCCCCCGCGTTATCCGTCTCTGCGTTTGCCATTTGATGTTGGCAGGCCCGCTGCTCCAGTGGAGAATACTCCGGGGCCGGCGTTTGAACCAATTTCCACGACCGCCCTGGCCCTTGATGGTGTTCGGCAAGAGCCCGAAATTGCCGAGCCACAGATTCCCCAGGCTGTCGCGCCCAGTGCCACTCTCGTGCCGCGATCTGCCGCTCATCAATCTGCCAAAATCATTGAGTTTCCCAGATTTGCCTGGGCACCGCCTCCCCCCCCTCCAGATCAACTCGCGGAGCCCGTCTTCGACCGGCCACGAATTTTAGATGTTCCCGAAGCCGAGCTTGCGCTTCCGGCGCTCGGAGGAATCACAATCGAACCGGCGGAAGTCGCGGAGGTCGAAAAACGGCTCGGGATAGACATCCCGTTGCAAAGTGCTCCGCTCGGATTGCGCCTGGTGGCTGCACTAGTCGATGGATCGATCATTGCGTCTGCATCTGTGCTATTCGGGTTTATTTTCTGGAAGCTTACTGCTGCGAGTCTCGCCCAAGTGCAGATGTTCACATTTGTGGCCGTAACTCTCTGTGTATTCTGGATCGCCTATCAATATCTGCTGATCGTTTACTCCGCCAACACGCCGGGACTTCGCTTCGCCCACCTCGAACTCACCCGTTTTGATGGCTCGGCGACGAGCCGGTCCCTGCGTCGATGGCGCGTGCTGGCGTCCTGTCTCTCGGCCGTTTCTCTCGGAATGGGATACGCGTGGCTTTTTCTGGACGAGGATGCTCTGTGCTGGCACGACCGGATTACCCACACCTATCTCGCGCCTAATGCTCGAGAACGCGAGGCTCACACCACAATATAAACACGGGCGGAGTCGCGATTCTGCTCAGGCCCGTCGGCGCACCACTGCGCATCCCTATGCTATCTTCAATGGTTTACGATTGTTTGCAGTATTTCAGGCATGGCCACATCGGCTGAAGGAACAAAACCGGCAGTAAAGGTCTTCGTCGCCACCACGGTGATGTTGACCTTCATTTCTTTCTGGCGGGCAGCCGCCATCGTGCTTTCCGACCTGGCCTCGTCCGCGTACTACGCCGGCGGCGATGCCGAGAAGGTCATCGGAAAGAGCGCACCGTGGTTCATCCTGGCGGTCATGCTGTTCAGCTACGCCGTCCGCGCTCTGTACATCGAGTCCAGCAGCATGTTCACCCGGGGCGGAGTCTATCGCGTCGTCAAAGAGGCGATGGGCGGAACCCTCGCCAAATTCTCGGTTTCCGCTCTTCTGTTTGACTACGTTCTGACCGGACCGATCAGCGCTGTCGTCGCGGGGCAATATCTCGCCGGATTTATCGAGGATCTGGCACGGTATATGGGCCACCCACTGGCTCATTTCCCGCAGAATGCCTTCGCGGCCGGCTTTGGCGCGCTGGTTGCCGTCTATTTCTGGTGGAAAAACACGCAGGGAATTCACGAATCCAGCCAAAAAGCCGTGCAGATCATGATCATTACGACCGTGATGGTCGTCCTGCTCATCATATGGTGCACCATCACCGTGTTGCGCGTGCCGGTGCAGTTGCCCCCAAGTCCGTTCATTCCAGGAATCGTTCCGCTGAACAGTGAGTCTCTCGGTTGGCTGAGCAACACGTCGGTCCCCTACCTCAAATCGGGATCGGCACTGCTGACCTTCATCATCGTTTTTGTCGGTTTCGGGCATTCCGTGCTGGCCATGAGCGGCGAGGAAACTCTGGCGCAGGTCAACCGCGAGATCGCGCATCCCAAGCTGAAGAATCTGGAAAAAACGGGCCTGGTGATTTTCGTTTACAGCCTGCTCTTCACGTCGCTGGTGTCTTTCTTCGCAGTGATGATCATTCCGGACAAGGTCCGTCCTGACTATTTCGGAAATCTTATCGGTGGAATCGCCGTCTACCTCGTCGGCCCGGAGTGGCTGAAGCTCATTTTCCACGGTTTTGTCGTGTTGGTTGGAGTGCTGATCCTGTCTGGCGCACAAAACACGTCCATTGTTGGCGCTAACGGTGTGTTGAACCGGGTCGCCGAAGATGGGGTGTTGACCGCCGCTTTCCAAAAGCCCCACCCTCGGTTCGGAACCAGCTATCGCATCATCAACCTGATTGTTGCCCTGCAGTTGGTGACGATCATCGCCACCAAGGGGAATGTTTTCACCCTTGCAGGGCTGTACGCATTCGGCGTGATATGGAGCTTCGCCATGATGTCTCTGGCGGTGCTGGTGCTGCGCCACAAAGAACCCGGCGGGCGCCTGTGGAAAGTACCCGGCAACATCACAATTCGGGATCGAGAGATTCCACTTGGCGTGATGCTGGTATCGGCAGTGTTGTTTACAACCGCCCTCGTGAACCTGCTGACGAAGAAACAAGCCACCATCGGCGGAATCGCCTTCAGTTTGCTCTTTTTTGTCATCTTCACGTACTCGGAAAAACGCGTCGCGCGTGAACGTCAGGGGAAGCCTGAAAGTCTGGACCAGTTCAGGGTGTACGGCAACCAGGAACTCGGTAGCGGCGCCATGGGCGTCCGGGCCGGCAATGTGCTGGTCGCGGTGCGCGACCCGCGGAATCTCTACTACTTACGCCATATCCTCAGCCACACCAATACCATCAAACAGGATGTCGTCGTCATGAGTGCCCGCCTCTATCATCGCGAACATAGTTTCAGCGGCAGCACCGTTTTCGAAGCGAGCCAGGTCTTCGATCATTACGAACAGGAGCTTTTCACTGCGGCGGTTGCGGTCGCGGAAAAAGAAGGAAAACCGATTTCGCTTCTGGTTGTGCCTGCGACCGATGTGTTTGAGGCCATCATGGTGACGGCTCAGCGGCTTGATGCCTCCCGGGTGATCTGCGGACTTTCCAACAAACTCACCGCGGATGAACAGGCGAAACTTACGGGAGACGCGTGGGAGCGTTTGTCGGAACCTCGTCCGCGTCTGACGCTGGAAGTTTGTGCGCCTGACGGGTCCATTCGTGAATATGCGCTTGGTCCTCACACTCCACGCATGCGTGCCCAGGATGTCGAACTCATGCACAAATTATGGCTCGACATAACCACCGATCCGAAATTTGCTGGAGCGCACCACTACCACATCGTCGCGTTGGCCCTCGAAGAACTCCAGCGTGAACTGACTTCGGAACAACGGGCGCATCTTCTGCAAAAATTGCACGATGAGATGAACAAGCCCAACCAGCAATAGCTGGGGACTGCGAGGGCCCCGAGCATCTCGCTGGGACTCTCGCAATCGACAAACATCCTCTAGAATTAACTAACCGTGCATTCCGTGCCGGCAGCAACTGGTCTTCGCCGTCGTATCCTTCTTCGCGCCGCAGCATTCCTTCCCGCATTCTTTGCAGCAACTCGACGACGCGCTCTTCTCGTCTTTTCCGCAGCCATCCTTGCAGCAGGAGCCGGCGGATTTGTCCGCCCGCATGCAGGCCTTGGCATCTTTACCGCTGCAGCATGACTCACCTTGCTTAGCTTCATTGCTCTTTTTCGCATGATGCGCGCAGCACGAATGCTCTGCCTTGGTATCGTCGTGCGCCTTCATGTCGCTCGACTTCATCTTGTCGCAGCAAGGGCATTTGGCCTTCTCGCCGGATTCTGTGTTCTGTGGCGGAGTAGAAGGGGTGGTCTGCGTTGCGGTTTGCGCCCATGACGCTACGGTCAGGGCAAGAATGAGAGCCAGCATCTTATGCTTCATGATCGAATCTCCTGGAAAGACATGAACTCCGTTATCGGGCTTGTGCCCGCTTGAAACAGGTGGACCGAATCTTCGGCCCGTGAAATGGCATGATTGCGCGCTCAGGCGCCAGAGGAGAAATCAGATACGAAGAACTGTGCTGCGGTCCGAGCCGCTCAAAAGTTGAACGGAGGCGTGCCTACCCGAGACGCTGGAAACTTCAACGAGGTAAGCCGGGACTTGAATGGTCCGTTCAGAGTCAGGACGGGGCGTCTCAGTCACCGTCGTCAATGCTGGAGAATTGCCAGGCGCTCGCTTCGAACAACACGGATGCTCGTTTCCGCAGGGGATGGGTTGAGCCGCATGGAACACGAAAGGTGATGTAGCCGCGTGCGGACAGCAGGAATGTTTCTGGGTGCCAGAACCACGTTCCGCCGCTCGCGCCACTCCCGCAATTGCCCACAAGGTAGGCGCAGTGAGAGACAGCGAAACCAGCATCAGAGCGGTAATGATTTTCTTTGTCATTCGCGTGCCGGACTGTTTCAGCCTGACATGCGAAGCGGGGGCGCTCTGTGATTTAGATCACACTGGTGAGTGACGGGATTTTCTAGCGAAGCAGTTTTTCGAGTGAGTCGCGCAACCTGCGAAACTGAAATGAATATCGGCTGGCCAGTAATTGCGTGGGCTCGACGTGCTGGCTGCCCAGCAAAACGGTTTCGCCCATCTCACCGAACACCGCTTTCACCACGAACGCGGGCACGGGGAAGATCGCCGGTCGTCTCAGCACGCTCGCCAATGTTTTGGTGAACTCGGCATTCCGGACCGGTTGCGGAGATACAAAGTTCACCGGACCTTGCAACGATGAAGTGCGGATTACGTGATCAATCGCGCCAGCCATATCCCGCACATCGATCCAACTCATCCATTGCTTGCCCGTAGCGACCTTGCCCCCCACTCCGAGTTTGAAGGGTGTAAGCATTTTGCCGAGCGCTCCGCCCTCGGGGCTCAGAACGATTCCGGTGCGAATCTGGACTGTGCGGATGCCTGCCTGGGTGGCAGCCGCCGTGGCACCCTCCCATTCACGGCAGACGTCGGGCAAGAATCCCTGCCCGGGCGCACTGGATTCGGTGAGCACCTCTTCGCCGCGGTCTCCGTAATATCCGATCGCCGAACTGGAGACGAAAACGCGCGGCCTGATTTTCGTTTGTGACAACGCCTGCGCCAGGTTCTGTGTTCCTTGAACGCGGCTGTCTCTTATCCTGGCTTTTTTCTCGGGAGTCCATTTCCCGACGATCTCTTCGCCGGCAAGATGAACCACGGCGTCAAATCCGGTGACCAGATTCGGTGAGATGCTCTGCGCTGGATCCCAAACGATGCTTTCTTGACCTGGAGGTACGGGCTTTGAGCTCGCTCTCGTCAGTCGTGTGATCTGAGCCCCGGCTTCCTTGAACCTCGCAAGCAACGCATTCCCGATGGGCCCCGATGCGCCGCTGACCAAAACTCTCGCATTACGTAAATCGTCCATTTTCGCCCCACTTTAGCAGACGCGAAAGAGCAAGGTCTCGATTCACGAAATAACTGAAAACGCGAATTGATCGTCGTGAAAATCCAAGGCAAGTTTTTTGAAAAATCGGATGCATCAAATAGACATAGCCCGACATCTCCCAATCGCGGCTGAAGCCCTGTACACGGGCCTATCCAGCCTGCAAAAGGTATAATCCGTCATGGCGAGCTTGCGCCAACAGATCGCGACCACGGCTCTTACGCTGACGAAGTTCCGCGACCTGATGAAGCGGATGCAAGAGAACCGTCCGCAGGACGATCTCGCGATCGTCAAGAAAGCCTACGACTACTCCCTGAAACATCATGAGGGCCAGTCCCGTGCGTCGGGCGAGCCTTACCTGGTCCACCCTCTCGAAGTCGCCCTCGTCCTCGCCGAGATGAAAATGGATCCCGTGGCGGTCGCTGCCGGCCTGCTCCATGACTCGGTCGAAGATACGTCGGTCACCATCGTCGACATCCGGAAGGAGTTCGGCGAACAGGTCGCCCACATTGTTGAAGGCGTCACCAAGATCAGCAAAATCGACTTCGCCACCCGCGAAGAACAGCAGGCGGAAAACCTGCGCAAAATGATGCTGGCAATGGTAGACGACATCCGCGTCGTTCTCATCAAGCTCGCCGATCGGTTGCATAACATGCGCACCCTCGAGCATCTTCAGCCCGATCGCCAGCGCAAGATCGCGGAAGAAACTCTGGAAATTTATGCACCGATTGCTCACCGCCTCGGCATGGGCAAGATCCGCGGCGAACTGGAAGATCTAGGATTTCGTTTTCTTGACCCGGTCGGCTACGAGCAAGTCGAAACTTCCGTTAATGCGCGCCGCAAGCAGGGAGAGATCTTCCTTGCCAAGATGCAGCAGATCATCATCGACAAGCTGAAAGAAGCAGGAATTCAGGCCCGGGTCGAGAGCCGCATCAAGCGCGTCTATAGCATTCACAAAAAACTGCAGCGGCAGCGCATCTCAGTCGACCAGGTCTACGATCTTTGCGCTATGCGCGTCGTCACGCGCTCCTTGCAGGATTGCTACGCTGTCCTTGGCATCATTCACAATCTTTGGCGGCCGGTCCCGGGACGCATCAAGGATTTCATCGCGATGCCCCGGCCCAACTTTTACCAGTCGCTGCACACTTCGGTGATCACCGAAGACGGAACGCCGTTCGAAATCCAGATTCGCACCGAAGAGATGCACAAGATGGCGGAGGAGGGCATTGCCGCCCACTGGAAATACAAGGACGGACCCGTCTCAGCACAAGACGAACAGCGTCTCGCCTGGCTTCGCCAGGTCGTCGAGTGGCAACGCGACGTTAGCGATCCCAACGAATTTCTCTCTACGCTGAAGGTCGATCTCTATCCCGAAGAGGTCTACACCTTCACACCCAAAGGCAAAGTTGTGGTGCTTCCGCGTGACGCAACTCCCATCGACTTCGCCTACACCATCCACACCGAGGTCGGCCACACCTGCATCGGGGCAAAAGTCAACGGACGCATGGTGCCGCTCCGCCACAAGCTGCATTCCGGAGATATTGTCGAGATTCTTACTCAGCCTGGACACAAGCCGAGCCGCGACTGGCTTGGCCTGGTCAAATCGTCGCGCTCGCGCAACAAGATCAAGCACTGGCTCAACGTTCATCAGCGCGAGCGGGCCATCGAAATCGGAAGAAAGCTGATCGAGAAAGAAGCGCGCAAGTATCGCATCGCGCTGAAAGAGCTCAAAGACGACGAAATGCAGCGGGTTGCCTCAGGTTACGGACTCGGTAAGCCCGACGATTTGATGTCCGGCATCGGTTATGGAAAATATTCTGCGCGGCAGGTTCTGGCCAGGTTGCTTCCAGCAGGCGCGACCCACTCGATTGCCGGTGACATCGAATCCGAAGGACTCACTTCACAGCCCGGAGCCATCGCCAGCGTTGTCCGCCGTGTCTTCGGGGATCACGATGCAATTACCGTGCGCGGCCAGGGAGACATGCTGGTTTATCGTGCCCGCTGTTGTAATCCCATCCGCGGCGAAAGCATAGTTGGATACATCACTCGCGGAAAAGGCGTAGCGGTTCATTCGGTCCACTGTCCAAACGTTACGAATCTTCTGTACGAGCCCGAAAGAAAGATTGATGTCGAGTGGGCCCGCGATGAAAGCACGCCCACCGCCTACCCAGTGAAGTTGACCGTGTTTTGCGACGACCGCTTCGGAATGTTGAAGAGCATCACCGGAGTGATTGGCGACGCCAAGAGCAATATCCGCAACATCACCGCTCAAACGGCGAACAGCCAGGCCAGCGTGGAAGTCGTGTTGGACATCTCCGACCTGAAGCATCTCGAAACCATCATTGCCGGACTTCGCAAGATAGCCGGCGTCCACGAAGTGCAGCGCCTGCAAAAGATTTAGAAACATAAAGCGCTAGAAACTAGTCTCGTCCTGAGCGAGGCAAAGGACCTGTCCACTTGCAGCGTCGGGCATGCAGACGTGCCTCTGTGGTAACCTGTGCCCTCTGTAGTCAAGTTTTCAGCGAGGAACCGAGAACTGCTCATATGCGCGAAGTAATATCCACAAAGAACGCACCGCAAGCCGTCGGACCATACTCACAGGCCATCAAAGCTAACGGATTCATCTTCGTTTCCGGACAGGTTGCCATCGATCCTGCGACACAGGAAGTCATCTCCGGAGACATCACCGCCCAGACGGACCAAATTTTGCGCAATGTGTCTTCGATTCTCGAAGCCGGCGGCAGCAGTCTGGCGAAAGTCGTCCGCTCAGGAGTTTTCCTGAAGAACATGAATGACTTTGCAGTGATGAATGAAGCTTATCGAAAGCACTTCAGTTCGGCGCCCCCGGCCCGTACGACCGTAGAGGTCGCGCGCCTTCCGAAAGACGTCCAGATAGAAATCGACGTAATCGCCCTGGCCTAGCGAGCGCACGCTCTCGCAACCAATGCGCACGAGAGAGGCCTGCGGTCAGCACCAACCGCAAGGAGAAGATTGATGAGAAAGAACCTGATCCTCGCACTATCCGCAGTTGCGCTACTCGGGTCTTTGGCCGCCCAGACCGCTACTCACAAATCGCAAGTCGTGCCCAATACAAAAGCTCCCACGAAAGTTACGGGGGAAGGCACCAAGACCGCCTCCGGCCTGCAGTACTGGGATATCCGGGTTGGATTAGGACCACTTGCCAAAGACGGCGACCACGTCAAAGTGCACTACACCGGATGGCTCACGACGGGGAAGAAGTTTGACAGTTCCGTCGACGCCCATCAACCCTTCGACTTCACAATTGGGAAGGGGGACGTCATCAAGGGATGGGAAGAAGGCGTCAGCGGAATGAAGGTTGGCGGTAAGCGCCAGCTCCGGATTCCACCGCAACTCGCTTATGGCGAGCAGGGCTACTCAGGAGTCATCCCGCCGAACGCGACCTTGATCTTCGACATACAGCTGCTGGGCATCTTGCCGGCTAAGAAGTAGAGCCGAGATGGAAGACACGAATTCCAGATGGGCCTTGTGGCCGACGGAACCCTATGTCTTCTGTATGAAGGGGTTAGGCCTTAACGACTTTGCCGCTGCGCAGGCAGGACGTGCAGACGCGGATCCGCTTGCCCTGGCCCGCAACCTTGGCATGCACCGGACGTAAGTTGATGTTCCAGCGCCGCTTGGTTACGTTGTGGGCGTGGCTGATGCGGTTTCCCGCTTGCGGCTTCTTGCCGCAGATATCACATTGTTGTGCCATTGATTACTCCCGAACGGTTCAGATCTTGTGAGGCAAACCTAGATTTTACAGGAACTTCGTCAGGTTCGGCAATTCCATCGGGAGCCGCGACACGCTATGCGATACTGATTCCATGCAGTCCCCGCTCCAAGCGCCTTCGACGGCCACAGATCCCACGTCCGTCAAGGTGAACATCTCTACCGGTTCGGGCGTCGACATCGAGTGGAAAGACGGGCATAAATCGCATTACGGCTTCGTCTACCTGCGCGACGCTTGCCCTTGCGCCATGTGTGAAGACGAGCGCGGCAAGACGGGACGCCGTCCCGGTGAACCTGCAAGGGCTGCTCCCGGAGCCCTGCTCATTTTCAAGCCGAATGCCAAACCCCTCTCCGCCGAGGGAGTGGGTAAGTACGCCATTAAATTCTCCTGGAATGACAATCACGATCTTGGGATCTATTCGTGGTCCTTCCTTCGTGAGGTATGCCCTTGCGAGGAGTGTGTTGTTGCCCGGTCCGGAACTTGACCCTCCGCGCTTTTGCCTTGAAAACCGGCCTCGGATCGGGCACTTCTCCGACCCGGTCGGCATCTGAATACTTGAACGCCGGTGCGAAAGCTGCATAATTGCACTGTCCACGCGATGACTTTGCCAACGCCTAGCTCCGCTGTGCAGTCGATCGTGATCGAGTTGCTGGCGGAACTTCATTCCAGAGGCGGCTGCGAGAAACTCGGGCTGTCGCGCGACGCATTTGCCGCTATCCTTGCTGAGATCGGCGAAAAGCAGGCGCTATCTGGCGCTCCTGAAACGGAGCTCCGCACCTTCTTTCTCAACCTCCGCATCGATGAATTGGCATTGGCGCGCGCTTGCGCAGCCGGACACAATCAAGCTTGGGAAACCTTTCTCACTCGTTATCGCGAAAAACTCTATCTGGCCGCGCTCCGCATCGCCCGCGAGGACTCTGCTGCGCGTGAGATGGCAGACACTCTATACGCCGATCTTTACGGCACCACAACGCGGGAAGGGCGGCGCGTCTCGAAGCTCTCTTCCTATACCGGGCGAGGATCTCTCGAAGGCTGGCTGCGCACCGTCCTGGCGCAGGAATACGTAAATCGCTATCGCCGCACCAAGCGTCTGGTCAGCTTAGAGGAAGAATCCGAAGAAGGAGTCCAATTCCGCGCGCCCGATCCTGACCCTGTGACGCCCGCTGACAATCGGCTTGCGGACGCTACCGATGAGGCCTTGGCGTTCCTGTCCGGCGAAGACCGCACGATTCTCAGCGCCTATTTTCTCGATGGCCGCACGTTGGCGGAAATCGCTCGAGTACTCGGCGTCCATGAGTCCACGATCAGCCGCAAGCTCGACAAGCTCGCCAAGTCTTTGCGAAAGCAGATTGTGGCCGGGCTCAGCCGCCGGGGTATGTCTCGTCGCCAGGCGGAAGAAGCCTTTGATGTGGATGTCCGTGATTTACAAGTAGATATTCGCCGAAGTTTGACGCAAGAATCTGCGCCTTCAACGTTCTCAGAGAAGAGAGTGGAAGCCAGAGTTCGGCAAGGCGATGGGTAATGGGCGACTCGGCACCTGCGGGCCAGCCAGTATCTGAAGTAGTCGTCTAAAAAATGCAAAACGTTCCCAATATCGTTCGTGAGCGCCTCAAGGGTTCATCGCAGCCCGCCCATCACGTTGACGCGGACATGCTCACTGCATTTGCGGAACGGTCTCTGTCCGCCCTCGACCGGGACATCGTGTTGGAACACTTGGCGCAGTGCGCTGACTGCCGCGAGATTATCGCCCTCGCTCTACCCGAGCAAGAATCGCCGTCAACGATCATTCATCCGTCGCGTGGCTGGCTCACCTGGCCGGCGATGCGCTGGGGATTCGCAGCAGCTGGCATCGCTATTGTCCTTTCATTCGGTGTAGTGCAATATCAGCGGCGTTCCAGCGATGCGATCGCAACCAGGCACGCGGCAACGAAAACTGTGGCTGATGCAGCGCAGGGGGAAAAATCGGCGGCGCCATCTGCCTCCCCAGAGGCTTACCGGCGGCCGGACCTGTCTTCATCGACTGCGATGTTGGCCAGTTCTTCGAAATCGAGTGAGGTCCAAGCTCCGACGAGAATAACTGCACGGGCGGATGAGCCGACCAAGGAGAACCTCGCAGTTAGGGGTCGTGCGCTTGGTCAGTTGGCACATGGTCCAAAGATGACCGCGAACCAGCTGCAGCAGAATGCAAACACATTCCAGGCGCAAGCCATGCCACTAGCTCCCGCGCCGTTGTCGAAGCAGCAACTGGATGACGATCTGCGGTCTGCGCAAGCTCCCGCCTCGCCCGCTGCGGTGCAGATTCAAGCGGATGCCGTCAAAACGGAATCTGCGAAGAATGATGCGCCGAAGAATCTCCAGCAGTTGGTTGTTCATAACGAGGAACTCTCTCAGCAGACTTCTTCGTACGGCACAGCTGAACTGAAACGCGCGAAGCCCGCCGAACAGGATGCTCTGAGCGGCCTTGCTCCCAAGGTGCCGGCTCGTTCGCAGACAAATGGGGCTGAAGTCCGGGGGGCGAAAATCTTACCCGTGCCGCGCTGGTCGATCAGCTCCGCGGGATCGCTGGAGCGCTCCTACGATCAGGGGACCACTTGGCAAGAGGTACATGTGCACGATGCTCCCGCATCGGGGGGAAGGATCGTGGCGGGCAATGAGCCGGGTTTCAACCCTGTCGCCAAATCGAAGGACTCTTCGGCGGACACCGAGTCTGATGCTAATAAGAAAACTATCCCCGCCGGTTTTCGCGCGGTTGCCGCTAGTGGCAATGAAGTTTGGGCAGGCGCTTCTGGAGGATTGCTGTATCACTCCATCGACGGCGGGGCCAACTGGACTCGTGTCATCCCTGCAGCGCTCGGTTCTTCGCTAACTGGAGACGTCATCGCGATCGAGTTCACCGACAGTCAGCATGGAAAAGTCTCCACTTCCACATCTCAAGTCTGGGTCACGCTCGATGACGGGCAGAGCTGGAGCAAACAGCAATAGCGGGAAAATTCGGAAGCCGTGACGGCGGTATATTCGCGGCATTTTACGAGCGGTGCGTGGGCAACACCATGTATTCCTCATCGATGAACCTGCCAAAGACTTTCAATGCCCGGGGCTCGCAACCGAACGACGTGAATCCAAATGAAATGTAAAGCCGCTTGGCGGCTGCCTGCGTTGTCGTGTAAGACAGCAGAATCTGTTCGACCCCGTCGATAGTTTTCGCACGTTCGAGAACCTTTTGCATGACCATCCGCGCCACACCCGTCGCTCTGTGACTTGGGGCGACGTACACTCCCCAGATTCGGCCTTTGTGCCTCGTCTTCAATCCTTTCTCCCGGTAAAAGCCGACCATCCCAACGAGGCGGCCGTCATCAAACGCGCCGGCGACGAAAGAATCTCCCGAAGGCGAGCCCAAGCGAGAACGAACATCTTCGAGACTCAGAGACTGATGCTCTTCCGCAGATGAACTGAATGCCTCAGGATCACCCTGCAATGCTTCCAGCCGCAGTCGCCACCATTCATTTGCATCATCGGAAATGAGAAAGCGGATTTCCATCGGAGCGCTGTCTATTGCGAACCGCGGCAACTGGCGCAATATCCGCCGATTTCGAGTCGAGAGACCAGAATCCGAAAGCGACAATCCTTTTCCACTTGCTGCTTCAGTTGTTCGAAGCTGTCGCTGACGAATTCAGCAATCTTTCCGCAGCGCAGGCAGGCCATGTGGATGTGATCGCGCTCGAGTTTTCGCTCGTAATAATGGCCCTCGCCATTGATGTGCATGAGGTCCAGTTCGTCGATTAGTCCTTGCCGCTTGAGGAGACGTAGAGTGCGGTATACCGTGCTGCGATCGACACTGGAATCAATTTTCTGAGCTTTGCGCAAGATTTGTGCGGCGTCCAGGTGCTTGCTCGCGGTCTCCATCACACTGAGGATGGCGCGTCGCTGCTGGGTCATGCGAATTCCGCGCTCGGCGAAGTGCGCCTGCAACCGGCCAGGCATTTCAGTTTGAGGAAGTGGCATAGCGGAAGCCTCGTTTGTCGCGTCTGGCCGAACTTGCCGTCCGACGAGTTCTTCTGCCGGCGTTTGCTGCAAAGCGGTCCGTCCGGCGAGTTAGAAAGTATACATCAGTTGCGACTAAGTTGCAACTAGCTCGGCTAGTTGTTCATCGGTCTACGGGTCGGGCCACCCCTTTGATTGGAGCCGACTGCGCCAAGATTCGTGCTTTCAGGCTCTTTCCTGCGAAAATCGCAATGCGACTTTCATGCCCCCGCTTGCATCGAATGAGAGTGCTAAGATAATCGGTTCGATTCCCTAACGGGAAGCACTCATAAAGATCGCCGCCCCGGCAGCGCCAGATTCGATGGAGCAGCGGCCGAAAGCGCGACGTTTACAACGAGGAGAACGCAAATGGCAGGCAACGGAATCGTCGAAGTAACAGATGCAAACTTCGACCAAGATGTTCTGAAATCGGATAAGCCCGTTCTGGTGGACTTTTGGGCAACTTGGTGCGGCCCCTGCCGCGCTATCGCCCCTATCGTCGAAGAACTGGCGACTGAGTATCAGGGGAAAATCAAGATTGGCAAGATGGACGTCGACTCCAACAGCGCGACCCCCATGCGCTACAAAGTCACCGGCATCCCCACTCTGCTGGTTTTCAAAGGCGGACAGGTTGTCGAACAGTTGGTCGGCTACAAGCCGAAAGACACCATCGCCCAGGCCCTGAATAAGCACATCGGCTAAGTTGCTCACGTTTCGCGAAACGCCCGGATTGAGTCCGGGCGTTTTGTTTTCCCAAGTATTGCCTAATTGATTGCCCGCGAGCCTGCGGCGCTGGGTCGAACCGTCGTCTTCCATTCCAGTGTTCTGGCTGTGCCATCCTTACCCAATACAACTCTCTCCAGCGGCAGTTCACCCTCGATCACATGTACGCGCAGAGCGGTGCGATCCAGTTCGATCGTGCCAAACCCAGACGCCGTACAGAAAAACGTCCTGAACGGCCGAACCTCGATCTGCGGCCCAATCCATAGCGTCTTGCTTACTGCTGAATACCGAAAGCCCGAGAGAGCGCCTATCAGCGCGTAGCTCGCCATCCCGCGAGCGTAGTAGTTCCCGCATTCGTATTCGTTCCAGGGATTGCGCACGCGCCCGTCGTACCGGTTCCGCATCGCCTTCACGATCGTGAGCCCCTGTTCGACGAGGCCTTCGGAAATCAGATGCGCGGCAACCTGGTACTCGATGCCCGTCCACACTTCGTCGGAATAAACAAAGGGCAAGGTTGGCCTTCCGCCCTGGGGCCATGTACACAGCAGCAGGCCGGGCTCATGTCCCATCGCGTATCCGGGACGCTGCGCGTTTGCATGCTCGGCGAGGTCAGACTTGAAATTGTTTTCGAAGATCGATTGCAGCGCCTTCCGCACCTGTCGGCGTGAAATCGGGACATCGATTCCGTACGCTCCAGCCATCCAGACACCGATCACGCCATCGGAAAGGCATCCGCTACCGTACTGATATTTTGGGCCTTCACGCTTCAACAGATTCTGCATCTCGCTGCTTTGATCATCGACTTTGGCCACCATCTTCGCGAACGAATCGTCTCGCAACCCGATGTACTGAACTGTCTGTTGGTAGTACTCTCCGTTGAAGAGTTTCTGGTCCATGAACTCCGCAGAGCGTTGCGCCAACTCGCGGTATGATCGCGCGTCCTCCCTCTCGCCGAGAGCTTCCGCCATTTCGCTAAAGGCAGAAAGCGCCCCCAGATAAATGCTGGTGCACATTCCATCGGGCCCCCAGAACTCGATGTCGTACGTATTGTGATGCGGTTCGAACAGACCTCCTCGATGTTCTGGATCCCATGTTCGAATGCAGTAGTCCAGGCTGCGCTTGGCCAGCGGGTACATCCTCTTCAGCCACGACGAGTCGCCTGATATCTGCCAATCGCGAAATACTTTCATGATCCCGCCCAACTGCCCATCCGAGGCGGCATGAAAATCGTGTTTTACCGGGCCTTCCGGCAGCGCCGAGCGAAACGTGACGTGTCCCCGGTCATCCATCGACCGGACCAGTTCGAGTTCCCGCAAGGTTCTTTCTAGCTTCGGATAGAGATGTGGGAAAGCCTGTGCGTAGTTCCAGACGTGCGTGCAGGATCCGTGACAACACCCGGCGTCGGTGAAACATCCTTCCCATCCCCAGATGTCACCGTTCTCCAAGCGCAAGACGGTGGGAGACTTCATGATCCCCAAATTTGCTGAGACCGCATCGAGAACGTACGGCGGGAAGGTGGATGCGAACAACGCATCCTTGAACGCGAGTGTGCGCTTGCGCAGCGAGGAGTATTGCCCTTCTACGTAGGCCGCGACTTCGCGCGCGTCGCTCCATTCCGAGACGTAGTATGGCCTCCACGGCGGCGGAGTGCCTCCGGGGAGAACTCGGCAACCCGCTGTCCCAGGAATCTCGGACTCAGTGCCGCCGACCTGCAGATAGCAATTCGGAAAATACCAGGTAAGCAGAATCGGATGAGTTCGCGATGCGCCCGGATCCAGGCGACCCTCGAACAGGATCGATCCACCGTTCCTTCCCTTCGTATCGATCTGGTTCGAACCCTCATTTGTAGTAAATGTTCCCGTCGAGAGCTCGCGCCACAATGCTGAAAGTGAGTCGAACTCCCATCCCGGACTGCGCAGCCACATCGCTTTGATGCGCGGGTTTCCATCCAGCGCCATCAGGCATGCGCTGCCAAACCCTTCCGTGTTCGGTTTTTCCGTGTTGTAAAAAAGAACGCCTCGGTCAGAAATCGCGGCATTGCGCCCATTCGAGTCGTCAGTTCCGCAGCCAGGCGCGAGGTGCGAGAGATGGTACGAGAACTCGTAGTCGACCGCATGGCTCGTTGTGTTGTGGAGCGTGTATTCAAGAACGACCGCGGGCAAACTGGAGTCCTTGTCGTCGAGCGGAATAAACGGGCTCCAAGCGGTGAGTGCGACATCCAGTGGAACGGTTGCGTCAGTGAGCGTTACATAGCCAAACGGATACTCCCCTTTGAAACTGCATTTGCCGAATCGGGGAAATCCTTCGAAGCCTCCGCGCCGGTAGCCTTCGCCTTGCAGACCCTGATCGTAAATTTTCAAAACAGGGAAGGGCCCTTCGACTAGTTTTGTTACCGGAGACTTCCCTTTGACATGAAGAACTGCAAAGGCAGCTTTTGATGCCGCAAATCCTTCCGGCAACGCGGTAGTGGCGGGACGATTTCCAATGGAGAAGTCCTGCAATCCACCATAGCCATTTAGGCAGATGCAGCCCGCTCCGATGCCGCCCAGCGGCATAGCGATCTGCGTCAGGCGATCGCCGCTGAATGAGCGTTGCGGACCACTGCGCAGCAGACTCTCTTTCGAGAACACAGCGTCCGCACAGACCAATTCGTCGGCCGTGCCTGGGGCTGGAGCAGGCCTGATCTTCGACAGCGGAACGGTGACGCCCAGAGCGGCCGACGAAGTCGTAACCAGGAACTCTCTGCGCGTGGGCTTGTCTGAAGGAGGCATGCTCGGTTCACGACAAAAAGTGCACCATAGTTGTAAAAGGTCGACGGAGATGAAAGCAAGCCCCGATAGTTCTGAAGGGTGGCTGAGGCAAACGAAAGCAACGCAGCCATGCCATTGGCGGTTTTCGCCACAGAGAGAAGATGGTGAATCAGAAATCTACGAGGAGTGCCGATGAAAGTGAGTCATTCGCTCCGGGGCATGCGATTTTTTTAAGCAACGAAGGGACGGACAGAGTGCATTGGAAAGGGCGGGAAGCACGAAAGCCGAAAGCCGAAAGCCGACTAGTACTTCCTGAGCACTCCAATCACCCGCCCCTGCACATCAACCGCCGCCGCCGGCAAGATGATAGGCTTCATTGCCGCGTTCGAGGGTTGCAGGCGAATGTTGTCGCCTTCGCGGTAAAAGCGTTTCAAAGTCGCATCGTTGGAATCGACCAGAGCCACCACGATGTCTCCGTTGTGGGCGGTTCGCGCCTTCTCGACCAGAACATAATCCCCATTGAGGATCGCTTCGTCCTGCATGGAGTCGCCGCGCACTTCGAGCACAAAGACCTCTTTCGAACGCACGAAATCCGCCAGCGAAATCGTCTCTGGAGTTTCCACGGCCTCAATCGGCTGACCTGCCGCGATTCGCCCCATCAATGGGAGCACAACCCCGGTGTTCACATTCATCGACTGCTTCAGCTTGCCCTTCGGCGGCAGCAGGTCGATCGAGCGGCTGCGGTTGTAATCACGCGTCAACAATCCCTTCTTTTCAAGGTTCGAAATATGTTTGTGGACCGTCGCCAAGGAGTTCAGTTCGAGCCCCTGCCCGATTTCTTCGAACGACGGAGAATATCCGTGCTCAGTGACGAATCTCGAAATGAAGTCATACACTTCGCGCTGCCTGCGTGTGATGGCCATGCGCCATTATTGGCGAACATAAGGCGAAAAAGCAAGTGCGAAAGTATGAACTTAGGGGGCTAGCTCGTGCGGGCTGTCTGGCGGGCTAAGATCTGCCAAGTCGAGAAGTCCGGTTGTGAGTGCCCTGAAACTTTTTCCCACTCAGGCACTCCAATCTACAAGCCGACCTGATTACGTACTGATTCGGAGGGAGGAAAAATGTCATCCTCAATACGCTATGCAGTAATCGTTGTTGCTTCTCTTCTGGGCGCAACCGCCTGCAATGCGAGAGTGAATGCGAATACCGCGTTGCCCGCTCCATCTGTTGATGCAGCGCGTTCTTCATCCCCAGGTCGTGAGACCGCCGTCATCTCCGGCGGATGCTTTTGGGGAGTCCAAGCCGTGTTTCAACACGTGAAGGGCGTGGTCAGCGCCACCTCTGGCTACGCTGGTGGCTCGTCCAAGACCGCAGAATACGAGACTGTCAGCAATGGCGATACTGGCCACGCCGAATCAGTAGAGGTCGTCTACGATCCGTCGCAGATCACATACGGTGAACTGTTGCGCGTCTTTTTTTCGGTGGCGCACGACCCGACCCAGTTGAATCGTCAAGGACCGGATCAGGGCACCCAGTATCGGTCGGCGATCTTTTACAAAGGTGACGAACAGAAGCGAATCGCCGAAGCTTACATCGCTCAACTGGATCAGGCAAAAGTATTTCCGCACCGTATTGTGACCGAGGTCGCGCCCCTGCAGGCGTTCTATCATGCAGAGGCCTATCACCAAAACTACGCGGCATTGCACCCGAACCAGCCCTATATCCTGTTTAACGACGCTCCAAAAGTGGAGCATCTCAAGCAAGAATTCCCCGACCTCTACACAGGAAAATAGTCGACAAAGAAACTGCAACATTCGACATACAAAATGTCCAACGCTGATCACGAAAGCAAAATCGAAGGTGCACAAAGTTCAGCAACACCGAACATTCAGAGGCGCGTGTTCATCACGACCTCGCTCGCTACGCTAGCTGGTCTGGCTCTGTGGCAATGGAAACGTCCTACGCGATTGGAAGCCGCGATCGTTGCACCAGGGATGCCGATCGAAGTCACCGTTGTACTCTTCTCCGACAACGGCGAGCTTCTGAAGAAAGCCTCGATTGCCAAGGTAGTCAAGACTCGCGAACAATGGCGTGCTCAACTGTCGGGTAACGCGTACGACATCACGCGCAACGCCGACACCGAACTCGCGTTCTCGGGAAGGTACTGGAATCTCCACGACCATGGCCTTTACCGTTGCATCTGCTGCGACAGCGCGTTGTTTAGTTCCGAAACAAAGTTCGAGTCGGGCACGGGGTGGCCGAGCTTCTGGCAACCAATCGCAAAAGAAAACGTCACTGAGATTCGCGATACCAGCATAGGAATGGAACGTACTTCCGTTTCCTGCACCGAATGCGATGCTCATCTGGGTCATGTATTCGACGACGGGCCGCAACCCACATACCTCCGCTACTGCATGAATTCGGCCTCGCTTCGCTTCGTGAAGTCGGCATAACGCTCTGCCTTGCGACCCTTCGCGCAGCGAAGGACCTGCGCAATCGATGCAGCTTCGAGAACCGGGCATATGCCAGATACAATGGCCCCGGCGTTTTCAGCGTTGGGTCCGAACGCAGAGATGGAATCAGTGCTCCATAGGAACTCCGGAACTACTCCCAAATTTTCTGCATCGCGGCTTCCTAACCCCCATCCAACTATCCAGATGACCGCCACCCTGCCAGTTTTTCGAGAGCCGACTGCATTCGAGAGAGTTTTTAACCGAGCGTTCGGATTTCTCATCGGCATTGGCATCGGCCCACCACACATTTATCTCCTGGAAGTTCGCGGACGAAAATCCGGCAGGCTTTATCGAACGCCTGTCGATTTGCTGGAGCTTGATGGCAAGCGCTATCTGGTTGCTCCGCGCGGTCGAACGCAGTGGGTGCGCAATGCCGAAGCGGCGGGACAAATCACGTTGAAGAAGGGAAGTGTCCGTCAAATTCTTCGTCTTCGCCAATTGTCGAACGGTGAAAAACTTCCTGTGCTGAAAGCTTATCTCGATAGTTTCAAACGCGAAGTCCAGCGCTATTTCCCCGTCCCGGCAGGGTCGCCATCGCAGGCATTTACGGAAGTTGCATCGAGCTATCCGGCATTCGAACTACTTACAAACTAATTTCGACCATTACAAATTTGCTACACGAATTCGCAGTTTGCCTCTTGCACTATTCTGGGAGTTATGGCATCTTCAAACATCCCCAAACGAAAGGACGCCCAAATTTGTCAATAAACATGCACAAATCGCTTAGCGGGCTGACGTGGCCTCTCACAAGCCAGGTCAGTTTTAGGGCGTCATCCGATTGCGCTAACTAGTCCTCGGCGCTCTTAAACGCAAAGCTAACAAAAACAAAAGGTAAGGTTTTGATTTGCGGGAGTGTGTTCTCTTGCAGTCATTGCCGGCCTGGGTTTCGCTTCAATTCGAGATTCAGTCAGTGGTGAAGTTCACGGCAACTTCGCGGCGTGCCTCTAATCAAGGCCGGGGTTCGAGCCCTCAACCGTGATTCCAGTTCCCTGGCTGCCATGCAACCCGTGTGGCGCGGACATTCGTGTCCGCGCCGCCGGCGGTGGATGATCTCGCTTGGATTGGAAACCATCGTCGACTGATACCCCGGCGAGTTCTGTCGAATGCCACTACGCCCGGCGCAATTTCAGGGCTTTGCTTCGAGTCTTCGCCGACGTGGAAGGCGCTTCGAATCCGATGCGGCGGTTGTTCGCCGGCAGCGGTGTGATGAGCTCGCGAATCGCGTCGACAAGCTCCTGAATCTCGCCGTCGTGATGCTCGATACGGCTCTCGAGTTCCGCCAGCTTGGCTGCGACGCGTTGATTTGCGAGCACTGCTTCGCGCATCTGCACGAAGGCGCGCACCACGAAGATGCTCATTTCGATTGCGCGTTTTGAGTTCAACACGCTCGCGGCCATGATCGCGCCGTGTTCGGTGAAGACATTCGGCAAATAGCGCCGTCCGCCGTGGGAGGGACTTGAGGTTGCATTATGTGACCTCAAGTTCTTGTACTCCGCGCGCGTGAGCGTAAACAGAAAATCTGCGGGAAAACGTTTCGGGTTACGCGTGATCTGCTGGTTCAAGCGCTTGACCGTTACTCCGTAGAGCTCGGCCAAATCAGAATCGAGCATGACTTTGTGGCCACGCACAACCAGGATCTTCGAACCGACTTTCTTGGCAAGAACGATGGCAGTTGTTTTCATTGGGCCTAACTTGAGGTTGCAATTTGCAACCTCAAACAATCAGATGTGAATGCATGATAGCAAGCTGCAAGCACTGCGAAAACAAGGGAACCAAGGTATTAAAGCGGCTCTGTTTCGAAAAGGAAATTTCGAATTCCTTCCCAGCCGCAGCATCGAGATCGAAAATTTGTGCTGGTGAAATGAAGTAAGAAGGAGACTACCGATGGCTCGTTTGAAACTACTCGAGTTAGAGCGCACGCACGAAGGGGCGCCAGCACGCAACGGCCAGGTGGAGATGCAACTCCGTCGCTCGATGCTGGCGTGCCTGCTATGGGAGTCGCAGTTCTACGAGGACGGGGTCGAGATCGCAGAACGCATCGCCGAACTCGTTCCGGAGGTTGCCGCAGAGAAGGTCGCATCGCTCGCCATCGAAGCGCGCGAGAAGATGAAGCTGCGTCATGCTCCGCTTCTTCTCGTTCGCGAGATGGCGCGTCACGCGACGCATCGCGCGCTAGTGGCTGAGACGCTTGCACGGGTCATCCATCGTGCCGACGACCTTGCGGAGTTCGTCGGCATTTATTGGAAAGACGGCCGCGTGCCTCTCTCGGCGCAGGTAAAAAAGGGACTGGCCGCTGCCTTCCCCAAGTTCGATGAGTACGCGCTTGGGAAATACGATCGTGGCGGAGCGATCAGGTTACGCGACGTTTTGTTGCTCGCTCACGCCAAGCCGCGTAACGAGATTCAGGCGGAAATGTGGAAGCGCCTCGTTTCCGGCGAGCTTGCCGCTCCCGACACCTGGGAAGTCGCACTTTCGTTTGGCGCCGACAAGCGAACGGCCTGGGAGCGTCTGCTCCGAGAACAGAAGCTCGGAGCGCTCGCTCTGCTCCGCAACCTGCGCAGCATGCGAGAGGCTGGTGTCGACGAGTCGCTGGTGCTTGCCTCGCTCAGCTCGATGAACACGGCGCGTGCTCTTCCGTTCCGCTTCCTGGCCGCGGCACGTTACGCACCGCAGTGGGAAGATGCGCTCGAGCAAGCAATGCTGGAGTGCATTGCCGAACACCCAAAGCTGAGTGGAGAGACCATCGTGCTGGTCGACGTTTCCGGCTCGATGACCGCTCCGCTGTCGCTGCGTTCCGAGATGCAGCGCAAGGACGCGGCCTGCGGACTCGCGGTATTGTTGCGTGAGATCGGGGAGAAGATAGCGGTGTTCAGCTTCTCCGACTCGCTGGTGGAGGTACCTTCACGTCGCGGGTTCGCTTTGCGTGACGCGATCGATATCTCGCAGCGTCACAATGCAACGCAGCTCGGCCGTGCGGTGGACGAGCTCAACCGCAATCATGGCTACGACCGTCTGATTGTCATCACCGACGAGCAGGCGTCCGATCGAATTCCTTCGCCGCGAGGAAAGGGATACATGATCAACGTGGCCCACCGCAAGACCGGCGTCCGCTACGGTAATTGGACGCACATCGATGGCTGGAGCGAGTCGGTTGTCGACTACATCAGCGAGCTGGAGCAGGCGCAGTGAACGAACTCGCGGGCGACTCTCCAGGGACTGGTCTTTAAAGAAAGGAGGTCGCAATGCCTGTTTTGTTTTTTCTTTTCGTCAGATTGGTCGTGGAAGCGATTCGCGCGATTGTATACAAAGCCCCTACTGTGAAGCCGAAGCCGCTTTGTGTGGAGTGCTCCTACGCGCACGTGCAGTACGGCGCGAAGGGACAGCGTGCGGTCTCCTGCACGTACGGAGGCATGGTGCGTCCGGTAACCCTGGACGTTCTATATTGCACGGACTACTGCAACCGCAACATTCAGATTCGTACGGCGAAGATCGGCTTCGCGCTGCGAAAGCCGGAAGTTGAAGTTGCGTGAGGGGTGTTGGGCAGGATCCCCATCCTGACGTCGCAAAATACGCGACATCAAGGATGAGGATCCTGTGAAGTTATTTACTGTCGCCGTCATGGTTGCCGGCCTCTTCGGGCTGACTGTGTCCTGCGGCAGCGGCTCATTTCGACGAGGTTGAGGTTGAAGCCCGGTTTCTCACGCTTCAAAACAGAAATTTCAGCGCGAATTGGACTAGCCTCGGGGGCTCGGCGGCCAGGATTTGGTTGAAGGTGGGTGAACTGATGTCGCTGTTCGGAAGATGGAAGTTTGTGTGGTTCAGAAGGTTGAACAGTTCCGCGCGGAATTGCAGATCCTTGGATTCCGTCAGGCGGATATTCTTAGACGCGGCGAAGTCCCAGTTTGTGTAGCGTGGCCCTAAGGCTACGTTGCGTCCTTCAGAGCCAAATTGCTGCACCGGCGAATTCGGGTCGGGCGTAATTCGCGCGAAAGCATTTGCGTTAAGCCACGCTCCGACGTTGCGTGGTCCGGAGTTCGGATTCTCTCCGGCAACAAGGTTGGGACGGTTGGCCGAGAATCCCGTAATTTCTGGAGCTCCGCCTTGCTGCGACACGTCGTTCGAATCGAAGACGGTGAACGGAGTTCCGCTCATCGCGGTGAGGATTCCGTTGAGTTGCCATCCGCCCAACACGTGCTGATACCAGCCTTGCTGCCGTTGCCAGAAAGGGAGGCTCCACTGGTAGCTGAACACCAGGCGGTGGCGCGCATCGAAAAGCGACGGTCCGCGCTCGGCGGCAAGGTTGAATGGATTCTGCGCCAGATCGTTCTCGCCAGCCACCTGGATGGAGCCGGAGCCGGAGATGTTGAACGAGGAGACGTCGTCGATGGCCTTCGAGTATGTATAGGACGCGAGGAAGGAGAGTCCACGGCTGAAGCGCTTTCGCAGGCTGGCTTCCAGCGCGTTGTAGGAAGAACTTGCGACGCCCGAGATCAAGCCGGTGGAAGAGAATTGGCAAGTGCTGGGCGGATCGGCCAGGGTGCATCCGGAATACAGGCGTCGCTGGTCCGCATTGTCGGTGGTCGAGATGGGGTTGCCGCTGCCGTCGACGCCTGGAATGTAGACCGCGGGATTCCCTTCGATGAAACGTGGCAGCCTCGTTCCCTTGGTTCCTACGTAACCGACCTCGAATAGCAAATTCTGACCAAAGGATCGTTGGATGTTCAGATCCCAATCCTGCGTGTAGGGCAAACGCAGATTTGCCGCCAACGTCAGGTTGGTCAGAGGAGTAGCGAACGTGCCGGGTGCGGGCGGATTGCCGTTGTAGGGGTCAGCGAAATTGAGAGGCTGCGTGGGGCCAAGGCTGATCTGCTCAGTCTGGAGATAGGGTGGAGCACTGATCGGCGATTGCAGCGGCCCGCCCTGTCCAGTGTAGTAGGGCTCGTAGAAAATTCCGTAGGCGGAGGTCACTAACCACTTCGCGCTTCCAGTCGGATCCCAAGCAAGTCCTACACGTGGAGCAAACGCCTTTTTTTCTGTGGGGATCAATCCGGCGGACACACCGCGATCGCCGGGATAGAGCAGTCCCGGAGGCGCATTGGGCATGACGGTGGATTGGCGCCCTGGAATCCAGAGAGTCTGGCGGTTGTGGATTTCGGTGTAAGGAAATGGCAGATCGTAGCGTAGACCAACGTTGAGGGTGAGGCGCGACGTGACTTTGTAGGTGTCCTGCACGTAGCCATTCAAGGCTTTGCCATTGATACCGCGCGAAAAATCACCGCGGCCCTGAAGAAAGAAAACCGGCTGCCCGATGAGGAAGCTGGCGAACGCGTCCGTCAAGGGGAAGGGCACGACAACAAAGAATCCGTTTGTGGCAATGCCCTGCAAGGCATTGACATGCAGGTGCTCGAAGCCGCCTCCGAATTTCACATCGTGGCGGCCGTGTAGCCAGCTCAACGATCCGGTGTAGTCATAGGCATTCTCATAACTGTTGCGGGGTCCAGTGATGGGATCGCCGACGGTTGTATACCCGTTGACTTGAATGAAGGGAGGACCGATGGCAACGTCGAGGCTTGGCTGATAGGCGAAGCCTAGATCAGCAGGCGAGGTGTGGTTCGTGCGTTCGCCGAAGAGAAACTTGTTTCGCAAGAATGAAAAGCGCAGGGTGCCGATCAACGACGGCGAGAACGTGTGGGTTTCCTGCGCCACGAAATCCTGAGCCCGATGGTTTTCTCCGATGGGAAATCCCGGAACACTCGCTCCGGCCGGCGAAAGGGGATCGAAGCGAGTGCCATCGCTGATCATGTAGCGAAAGTTCAAAGTGTCGCGAGCCGAAAGGTAGTGATCGATGCGGATTCCGGCCTCATTCGAGTCGTCCTGCTTGGTTTGTGTCGAAGTGAAGGTGTTGAGTCCGCTGTTGGGCAGGGGAAAGAGCGGTAACAAACCCTGGGCAAACGAGCTGATCAACGGGGGCGGCAGTTGATTGTCGGGAAATGGCGTGAGCGGATTCGTGACCTCGAGGTAAAGCTGATGTCCGGGATTGTTGCACAGGCCGGCAGTGAATCCCTCGGGGCAAAGCTCCGAAAAATCGCCGTTCCGTTGTTTCACGGAAGGCACGGTGGATCCGGCCGTTTCGCCCTGACGGTTGCGGAAGCCTTCATAGAATGCAAAGAAGAAAGTCTTGTCCTTGCGAATCGGCCCACCTATGGTGGCGCCAAACTGATTCTGTTTCAACGGCTCGGTTGTGCTGGCGAAATAATTTGTGGCGTCGAAGGCATCATTGCGCAGGAACTCCCACACTGCCCCGTGAAATCCGTTGGTGCCGGATTTCGTGATGATGTTGGTGGTGGAGCCGAGGCTGTTACCGAATTCGGCGGTGGAATTGTGAGTCAGAATCCTAAATTCCGTGATCGCATCGACTGGTGGCTTGAGGACGAATCCACCATCGACTCCGTTGAAGTTGTTCGCGCCATCGATCAGGAAATTGTTTGACTCGGGACGTTGTCCGTTCACTGCATACGATTGACCTTCTCGGAGTGACGATCCGGCTTGCTTTAATCCCGGAGTGAGTGGGACGACGCCCGGCTGCAAGGTGCCCAGCTGGCTGAAGTTTCGGCCGTCGAGGGGAAGGTCCAAAATCTCGCGTTCAAGAACAACTTTGCCGAGACTGCTCACCGTTCCCTGGATGAGTTGAGCGTCGGACATTACCTCGACTTGCTGAGTTTCGGATCCGATTGCCAGATGAACCGCGACGTTGGCGGTCTCGTTGACGTTGAGGGTGATCCCCTGCTGGATATATTTCTGAAAGCCCTTCGCTTCGATCATTAATTCGTAGTGGCCGACCGGAAGCTCCAACAAGACATAGGCGCCGCTGCGATCCGTGGTTGCGCTGCGGGTCAGTCCAGTTTCAGTTTGCCTCGCGGTGACGCCAGCAGACTCGACAAACGCACCGCTGGGATCGTTGACAGTTCCGCGGATGCTGCCAGTGATTTGTTGTGCCGCCACGTTCAGAAACGCGGTCATGGTAACTAGCAGACACAAAAGTGTTCTCAGGCTCTTCACAGGTCCCCACCTTTTTAGTTGTCGACATTGACTCGCAGTGGGAACCCCTCCCACTGCTTTCAAGCAGAAGAATGCTTCAGTGCTAAGAGGGTGGGATTATTGGTGGTTTGATTTGTTCGCGCAATCATATGGAAATACTAGTCGGGCTAAAGATCGATGTTTTAGGAATCGGACGCGGCGCTGAAGCGTCGCTCGTCCACAGTTCCTTTGTTGTCCACTCTGCACGATCTGGAATACGATTCTCATGCTAACGGTGCAAGATGCGGGACGGCGCAGGCACGCCAAATGAAAATCCCCACTTCCGGCCTTTCAGGCCAAAAGTGGGGCCCACCCGGGTCCCCCTCCCGGGCGAAGTCGATCTTTCTTTATTTTGTTTCCAGCACCACTGTCTGACTGACTTCGATGGCGCCCGACGCGTTGCGAGTCGCGTCGATGCGATTGACGACGCGCGTCTCAGGATCGAACAGCAGGTAGCTCACGGATTGGTTCGCCTTGTCCAACGTGGGCGGGACAAGAGTTTTTCCCGCTCGGGCGAGCTGGCGCGTGACGTCGGTCATGGTCTTCTCGTCATCCAGGACGATTCCGCCTCCGAGGTCCTGGTGGAAACGGGTAACGATTTCGGCCCACCATCCGGCGGAAGCATTTGCCGAGCAAGCCCCGAGAACTTTCGCGACGACCTTGCCATCTCCGATACCGACCACGGTATCGTCGGGTAACAGGGCGAACGTCCGAACGTAGGAAAGAGGTCGTACCTTGTGGCGCGCGACGTAGAACGAGCACGACGGGCGGCGCAACTCTTCGTCCTCGTCGATCCGAACCTCGTCGACCTTCCATGAATTTTCTTCTGCGGCGGCTTCCGCAATTTTTCGCCGAACTTTGTCATCCACTTTGAATTCCTCCGCGGCTCTCGTGCTCTTGGTGATTCCAACGACCGCGAACAACAGAAGTAACGATGCTGAGTAGCTAGCGATTGTCATTGTTTCCGACTCCTGTCGGCGCATCCGAAACGCTGAGTGTCTTCCAGTCCCGGTTGGGATCGGAATTGTTGACTACATCGCGAACGTTATGCGCGTTCACGTCCATGCCCGTGATGCTTTTTACGAAATCAAACAGCTGTTGCGCTTCCGCGGGATCAGCCAAGGCTCCAGCGGTGCTGGGCCCATAGGCGAGCTTGGGATTGAACTGATCGCGAACGCGCCCGATTGCTTCTTCGTTAGTAGGCATGCGTCCGTGTTCAGCCTTGAACCCGACGACCCAGGCGCGATATTCCGCGTTGAAGTATTTAAATGTATCCGCGACCTCGTCGTGGTTCGCGAGGTGGTTGACCTCATGGGCGACGGTGTTGAGTGAGAGATGATTGGTGCGATAGGACTCGGGCATCTTGTCATTGCCCGCGCTGATGAGGTTCTTGTTTAGAGTCAGCGTTTTGTCGTCTGCCTCGCCGTAGAGGGTACCCGGACCTTTCAGGTCCTTCCATTCGAGCTTGAAGTCAGAGCCCGGCGCTAGAAAACGGTCGAGCGTGTTGTCGATGACTGCACGATCGCCATTGGGATTGTGCGAGAAGCGCGCAATCGTTTTCAGCGAGCGCTGCATGTCCGGAAGATTCTGTTGCTGGAACCAGTCTTTCTTAACCAGGCGTTCGAGGTTTCCGACGGTGCGCGGGTCGGGATAGTTGCCAGCCTGGCTCAAAACGGCGGTCTTCACTGGCTCTGGGAGACTCTTGAACTGAGGATCGTCCATCAGTTTCTTGAGACTTCTGGCATACGCGGGATCGCAGTGGGCGTTTCGAAGTCCGTTAATCGCCGCCTCGCGTGAGGCGGGTGAAAGATCCTTCATCGAACCCAGCAAGTCGCGTGTGTTCGAGATCTTTTCCTGGGTAAGCGGCGGATTACCCGCGAGACCGACAAGCACCGATTGGCGCTCATGCTGGCTAAGAGCCTGGAATTGCGGCGTCTGATAGAGGGTGTTCAGCTTGTCGGTGAGATCTTTTTTCTCGTCCGCGGTATATCCCTCACCGGAAAAGCGCGTGACTGGAAACTCCTGACTAATTCCTCCGCTTCGCGGATGTATTGCCAGTGGAGGCGGGCGCAGCGCCTGCCGTATCGAGCATGGCACGCATCTGCATCGTGTTCAGATCGCTCTCCATTCGTTTGGAAGCTGACGACATGGAGGCGTCCGCTGGCAATTCTTGAGTTGCGGTGTTGCTTTGAGAACTCTCAGAGCCCGCTTGGGGTAGCCGAAGTTCTAAACCAGCGGTCAATGCATTGGGATTGATTTGTGGATTCGCGTTTTGCAAAGCCTCGGGGCTGACTCCGAGTCTTGCGGCCACCTGTGCCATCGTGGTCTCGCTGTTGGATACCGTGGTAGACGAGGCGTCGGTGTTTTGATTCGCCCATCCGGTTCCTAACGATCCCGTGGTATCGACTCTCATGTGGGTACAAACCTTCTGCTGCGAACGCTGAAAAGAGTTTTACAGGCGCCGCGATTCAGATCGTTCGCAATCGAGTTGATTGCTTTGAAAAAGTTATCGGGCGCTGGATGTGAAAGTTGCTTGGGAGATTGGGACAGAACGAAATGGCAGTAGTGAGGAGAGGCCAGTCGCAGGATGAGGTCCCCACCTCCGGTAAGAACGGCCGGAAGTGGGGCACCCGGGGTGAACTCCGGGCTTTGCATCAACTCGTCGAACTACTGTTGATCAGTGTCGTGGTCGAGTTCGCCCGCGCTCCTAAGCGTGACCTGATCTCGTGAAAGCGCTCCGCTTTTCGGAGTCTGCTGTTGTGGTTGTTGACGGCGCGCAGGTTGGTGCGAGACCTCGTGGTCCTGCAGATGGTTCACTCTGCTGACTGGAGGGATCATATGCTGCCTCCTGTTGCGTTCATCGACAGGATTCGGCAAAGGCTTTAACCAGGTCTCGCGATCTTTCGTAACAGTTACCCGGAATGGGCGGCGAAGGATTTTTCTTCGGGCTTCTCCTGATTTTTTTCGGGGTTAGCGCTGGCGGTGACGTCCTGAACAAATTCTCGACGGCGTTCGGGCTGGCCCTTGCGCTCAACCTGGCGCACGCGGCGCGTCGGCATATTGCTGGGTTCGAGACTTACCAGGCGGCCTTCGCGGACTACGACGTGCGCGCGGAACCAATCCGTGCGGTACATGCGCCCGGCGGCGTAGAACGTCATTGCCGCGGCGATCGGCCCTTCGAATTCGTATCCGGTGCAAGACAGGATGCTCTTACCCATCTCCTGCGACCAGGTCATGCCGCCGACCAATGGATCGTTGACGCGAAAGCGCTCGAAGGGAACGGCGTGGGTGAGCTTGCGCAATTGCAGAAGTTGGAGGAGCACGGACGTCTTTGCGAGGTTCGTCACGATGATGCGAGCCTCGGTGGGGGAGACACGCTCCAATTTGACGTGGAGGTCGGGCGTCCATTCACGTTCGAATTCCTCGCGGGCGAGTGCGAGGCTCTTATCGGTTGCTTCGACGTAACGCAGGGTGGCGCGTGCGAGAATCACGCTGAAAAACGTCGTGACCACGGTTGCGATCACTGGGATGTAGCTGACCAGTGTGGTGAACGGAATGCGGAACGAATTCATCAGTTGCGGTGTGTGCATCGAGACGAATGGCTCCTCGCGGGCGCGACTTGGGGAGGGCGACCGTGGAAAGGAGTGTAGCGACGAGCTGCGGGACGCTCCAGATGCGGATGGTGCGGGGACGGTAATAGGGAAGTAATGCGCGACTTTCGTAATCAAAATCAGCCCGGATTCGGGTTGATTTGGAGGGCACATTTCCCACTCTCATCGCAAACTGCGCGAGGTAAGAAACTTGCCCGGGCGTTGTCGGTAGCGACCTGCAGGCAGGATGCCGGCGCTACGAAGCGGCTCGTGCTTTTACTCCAGAACGGAGTCGTCTAGCTTCTTTTTGCCCCAGTCGGCGGCCGCCTGGACGAAGGCCAGAACTAGCGGGTGCGGATTTTTTTCTGTCGACGAAAGTTGGGGCTGGAAGAGCGTGGCTATGAAAAAACGATGCGTGGGAGATTCGATGGCGCGAATTTCGCCCTGTAGTCCGCGGGCGACGACGGGGAATCCGGCCTCCATGGTGGTCCATTCGAAGTCCGGATTGACCTCGAAGTTGCAGAAGAATTCTTCCGTAACGGTCTCTTTGTCCTTGCCGTAGAACGATTGCAGGTAGGAGCCGGGCCGAAGCCGGATTTCGGGCACTACACCGGAAAGCTTGGGCGCCTGGCCTTTACGATCTGGGATGGCGCAGGCGACAGGATAAATGATGATGTTTTTCGAGCCAGAATTATTCTCGGAGCTATCCGCATCTTTCACGTTGAGGACATTACGGGCAAACTCGATGAAGGCATACTGGAAGCCACCGCAAGTGCCAAGAAAAGGCCAGTCGCGGCGGCGAGCGAACTCAATCCCTTTCAGCATGCCGTCGAAGCTCTTGTAGGGACTGCCGGGCGAGGCCCAGATACCATCGAATGCTTCCAGCTTCTTTTCTCCGTCAGGAGCCGCCAGCGACGGAGTGGGAATCCATTCGCTTTCCACGTTCATACCGAGCTTGCGAGCGGCGTGTTGGAGCGCTTCGGTGGTGGCGTGATGGGAGCGGAATTCGGTATTGAAGTCGCCCAGAATTGCGATGCGGACGGCGTCGCTCACGGGTTGATTGTACTAGAGGCAGTGAGGCGATCTTCTCCAAGTGACTAAGTGCAGGTTAGAAGCATGGTGCGCCTCCGGATACATGAGCGCTTCCACACTTCGTGGCCTGCATATCGAGTTCTAGGTCAGTTCCGCGCTCCTTCCGGTGCGGCTTTTAACAAAGTATTGACAAATGTAGAGTACGCGCGTGGAAAAATCGGCATCGAATCGCGCAGTTTCTGAGTTGGCACGAGTCTGAATCGGACAAACAGGAGGCTGCTATGAAACGCTTGGCCGGGCTGCCTGCTTTTGTATGTGGCATGTGCATGACAGCCGCATCCACGCTGTGCGCTGCTCAATCTTCGTACAGCGTCACAGATCTGGGAACTCTCAACACCAACGGGTACAGCATGGCGGTGGCAGTCAATGTGGGAGGAGAAGCCACAGGTTTGGCCGGAACGACGAACAGTGCTACCAGCGAAGTTTTTCTTTACAGCAAAGGAAAGATGACGAATCTGGGCACGCTGGGCGGCACTTCGGGCATCGGCAACGCGATCAATGGAATTGGGCAGGTGGCAGGGTATTCCCAAAACTCAAAGGGAAATTATCGAGCGTTCGTTACCAGCGGCAGCAAGATGGTCGACATCGGAGATCTCGGCGGCGGGACGGCCGTGGCGTACGGCATCAATGATGTCGGACAGGTGGTCGGATCAGCGGTGACACCCGACGGAAGCAATCATCCGTTCCTTTACAGCAATGGGACGATGATCGATCTTGGGACGCTGGGATCTCCGAAGGGAACGTCTTGGTGGAATGTCTCCCAGGCAGTTAACAGCGCAGGCGTTGTGACCGGGACTTCTTACGACTCTCACGGCAACTTCTTCGGATTCACCTGGACGAACGGGAAGATGACGAAGATGGGGACCTTGGGCGGAGCCTGGAGCCAGGGATACGCCATTAACAGCAAAGGCCAAGTGACCGGCGTCGGGTATACGAAGAACGGAATGGCGCACGCCTTCATCACGAGTTGTGCGACCTGCGCCCTGAAGGATCTGGGGACGTTTGCCGGGAGCACGAGTACGGTCTGGGGATTCGGGATCAATGATTCAGGCGTTGTCGTAGGTCGATCCACGTTCAGCAATACGTATCACGCATTCGTTTATAGCGGCGGGAAGATCAAGGATTTGAACAAGATGATTCCGGCGAAATCCGGGTGGGTGCTGACGGAGGCGGATGGAATCAACGCTGCTGGACAGATTGTGGGAATGGGCACGCACAACGGAAAGGAAAGGGCTTTTCTGCTGACGCCTCAGTAAAGGGCGCGGTAATGAACGTTCGACAAGGGGTGGACTCCTTGGCCACGCTGT
The DNA here is from genome assembly GCA_963820895.1 of uncultured Acidobacteriota bacterium. GTDB lineage: Bacteria > Acidobacteriota > Terriglobia > Terriglobales > Acidobacteriaceae > Sulfotelmatobacter. Next base: position 298,268 of record CAWGBW010000002.1, on the reverse strand, counting down.
GACAGGCGTGGCCGTTTTTTTGCCCCTGTCGAGAGATTGTTTCGAATGTTCGGGCAGTTATCGAATATGCCGTAATGCGACCAAAAGAAGGCACTAGAGCCGGCGGGATCCTTCGGTTCGCTCAGGACAGGACTCCGGCCCTACTTCTTCAATTTATGTCTTCATCACTTTTTGCCAGGCTTGCTGGAATGCGCCCATCTCTTCTGGAGTTCCTACTGTAATGCGGACCCAGGTGGGCATGATGGGCCAGACTCGGCCGATCATGACGCTTTCTTTCGCCATAGCGTCGCGAATTGGCTGGGCAGGGCGCTTGGTGTCGAGCATGAAGCAGTTGGATTCGGATGGAATGTACGAATAGTGATTGCGATCGAGCCACTCGAAAGTCTGCTGGCGGACGGTCGAGTTGATGCGACGACGTTCCGGAACCAGAGTTGCATCTTTCAGGCTCGTAGTCGCCGCGATGACGGCGGTGATCGGCATAAAATTCCATCCGCCGCGAGCCATTATTTTCTCCAGCAGGTCGGGCCGTGCAACGACCAAACCGCAGCGTATGCCGGCCATACCGAATGCCTTCGAAAAGGTCCGGAGCACGATCACATCTTTGCCGGCCTTCACAAAATCCAAAGAAGAGGGTGCGTCCGTGAAGTGGATGTAGGCCTCATCGACCAAGACGACCGAATCTTTGGGTTTATTGGCGACAAGATATTCGATGTCGGAGTGTGGGGTCATCGTGCCGGTGGGATTGTTGGGATTGCAGATGTAAAAAAGACCGGCGTCACCGCCCGACGAGATCATGGCTCTGACGTCATGCGCATACTTGCTGGTCAGGGGAACTTTAACAACGCGAGCGCCGCTGTGCTCGGCGGTCATCATGCCGAGTTCGAATCCGGGATCGCCGGTCACGTAGCTCTTCTGCGGCGAGGTGAAGGCGAGCACGCTGTGGCTAAGCGGCGGCGTAGAGCCCACGGTAGCGTGAATGTAGTCGGGGTTCAAGCCCTCCATCTGCGCGAAAGTCTTCACGAGATCTTCGGTGAGTTGATCGAGGTAGCGACCGCCTCGTGGAAGCAGTGCGGCCATGGCGTTTCGTGCTCCGATGCTTGGGCCGAGCGGGTTCTCGTTGGAGTCGATCATGACAGCTCCGGGCGGCGGCGGTTGGCGGCGAGCGGCTGCTGCCAGCATGGGCTCGGACATGATGCGGAAGGCGGTGGCAGCCGAGGCTGCGGCTGAGAGATGAAGGAATGAACGTCGGGAGAAGCGTGGCATGCGGAGTCTCCTGGCAGGGGAGTTTATCAGGGTTAAGGAGATCAACGGCAGTATTCGACCGGCACATCCTGCGAGTTCCGTGGCGGCGAAAAAGTTTGAGGGGACCTTCGCTTCGCTCAGGACGACAAGCCTTTTTGACTCCGAGGCGCTACGCTTTTCGACGGACGCTTGGCACTATGCCCGATGCAGCCAAAAAATTGACACGCTGCATGCTCTATCTGAAGTCTAGGCCACCGCATCGAAAGCGCCGCCCACGTAAGGTCCCTCACGCCGGCTTCGCCGCCGTTCAGGATGACAACTCACATCGGAGGGCTTTCTGTGACTCTCTGTCAGGATGGCAACGTGAGTGGAACGATTACTCTGACTTGGGTGCGTAGTAGCCCGCGCGAGCCTGGATTTTGTGGCTGTTGTCCTTGGTTTTGATTTGAATCTTGCGGTAGGTGCCGTCTCGATTGCTATTGGTGGGAGTGTAGCCGATGTTGTACTGGCTGCGAAGTTCGGCGGCGATCTGGTCGAAGGCTTCCTTCAATTTGTCGAACTTGTTACCGACGTTGATGACACGGCCGCCAGTTTGCTCGGTCATCTTGCGCATCTCGGATTCCCCTGAGTAGCCAAAGCCGCCATAGAATCCGCGGTCGGCGCATAGCAGGACGTAGACGATCGCGTCCGCTTTCTGCGAGGCCTCAATCGCGTCCTGAATCTTGAGGCGGCTGCCCTCGTCCTGTCCATCGGTAAGCAGGATCATCGCCTTGCGTCCGACTTCTTTCGACAACATGTCATGAGAAGAGAGGTAGACCGCGTCGTAGAGAAGCGTTCCCGGCGAATTGCCGCGTTGCGGGACTGGTCCACCGCCCATGCCCGGGATGCCGCCGCTGCTGAAATCCGTATTGACCTTGGCCTTGTTCAGCGCCGCCTGAAGCCGTTTTGGATCGCGGGTGAAGTCCTGGAGAAGGTCGACGGTGATGTCGAAGCTGATGACGAACGCTTCGTCTTTGTCAGTCAGAATCTGACGCAGGAACGCGCCTCCCACCTCCTTTTCCATTTCGAGCACGTTGCGCTGGCTTCCGCTGGAGTCGATCATCATGCCAATGGTCAAAGGCAGGTTGGATTCGGCGGCGAAGTATTTGACGGTCTGCGGCTTGCCGTCTTCGGTGATATCGAAATCTGTCTTGTTGAGATTTGGAATGAGGGCGCCGCGCTTGTCTTTGACATTGAAAAACAACTGGACCACGTTGACGTTGATTTTGAGTGTTTCGGTCGGCTGTTGGGAGTCGTCGGATTTCTGGTCCGGTTTCTGGTCGGGATTAGCCGGTTGCTGAGCGGGAGCTGGCTGTTCAGGGGCGGTTTGTTGGGCAAAGGAAAACGGAGACAGAATGACGGACAGAACTACTGCTGGCAGAACTCGACCGTGCAAAATCAGGCGTTTGGGCATCCAGGAATCTCGGGACAATGTTTGTTAGTCTAATCCTGCAGGTTTAGATGCACCAAATTGGGGTGGATTGGCATCCCAAGGCATGCGGAAGTGCTTTTTTTTCTGGAGCGAGGGACCCATGAGGCCAGCAGTCGAAGGTAAAAAAGGCTTGAAGCTCCTGATCGCCGGGCTGGTAATCCCGGCAGCCGCTCTGATTCTGGCGGTTCCTGCGTTAAATGCACAAGCTGGACAGCCCGCCAGTACGCAGTCCCAGGACATCCCGGACGCACCATCGACGGTGCAACCACCGCCTCCAAAGCCAGCAATTCCTCCACCGAGCTCCTCGGGATCGACGGAACCGCTCCCAAGCGCCAACGACCGCACGCAACCAGATACCGGCAAACCTTCCCCTCCACCAATGCCTCCAGTGGATACGGTTCCGGCCGGGAGCCTACCGGAAGCGGCAACGCAGGGCAAGGGCCCGAGGAACCAACTGAATCCCGCCGATGATCTTTACAAAATCTCCGTGATTACGAATTTTGTGCAGATTCCGGTGATGGTGAAGGACGGGCAGGGGCATCGCGTGGACGGCCTGCTGCCAAAAGACTTCACGGTCCTCGAAAACGGGAAGCCACAGAAGCTATCGTATTTCACGAGCGATCCATTTCAGTTGTCGGTGGCGATCCTCATTGACCTTGGGATGGCGGATGTCGCAGTTCAGAAAGTTCATCAGACCTATTCGTCCCTGGTGGGGGCGTTCAGTCCTTACGACGAATATTCGCTGTACACCTACAGCAGCACCGTAAGTCAGGTCACCGATTTCACAGGCAATGCGAACAGGCTGACGGCTTCGCTGGATGCGATGAAGCTGGTGCGGGGACATGAGAACGGCCCGCCGGTTCTGGGAGGTCCGCTCGGTCCGCAGCCACCGATGGTCAACGGAATTCCTGTGGGGACGTCGGGGCCTCCGCCGGTGTATACGCCGCCGAAGGAAGCACATGTTCTGAATGACGCGATTCTGCGAGCTGCGCTGGATTTGAGCAAGCGGGACCGGACGCGGCGTAAGGTGATCCTGGTGATCAGCGATGGCCGCGAGCGTGGAAGCCAGGCGAGCTATAAAGATGTGCTCCGGCTGCTGGAGACGCACGGGATCCAGATCAAGGCCGTGGTGCTGGATGCGGGCGCGCTCCCGGGATACAAGCAGGTGGAGAAGCTCCATCACATCTTTAATCAGGGATACGCTGACATTCTGCCGAAATATACCAATGCCACCGGAGGCGGCAAGATTTTCGCGGAACTAACGCGAAATTCGATTGAAGAGGCGTACGCGGACATCACCTCCGAGGCCAGAAACCAGTACACCTTGGGTTACACGCCGAAGGCTGTGGCCAGCGGCTCCCCCTACCGCACACTTGAGGTGGTCATAGACAAGAAGGGGCTGGATATCTATACGAAGGCGGGGTACTACTCGATTCCTGCTGCTCGGTAAAACTGCAATTGGATCATTTCCGGTGCCCCCGGGGTCACCTGAGTAACCTGCGGGGGGTACCCCCCATATGATATAAAGACCGCGAGCCTCCAAAAAGGACACGCTGGCGTTCGGCATCCCCCGAGGGGAATGCCTGCTTCCGAGGAAAGTCTTGAGTTTCATCAACTTCGCAGCCCGAGAGATCAATTGCAAGATCGTGTATTACGGCGCCGGCCTCGGCGGCAAGACCACGAATTTGCAGGTGATTTACCAGAAGACAGCGGACCAGCAGAAGGGCAAGATGATCTCGCTGGCGACCGAGACGGAACGTACGTTGTTCTTTGATTTTCTGCCTCTGGATCTTGGTTCGGTGCGCGGCTTCAAGACCCGAATCCACCTATATACCGTGCCGGGACAGGTCTTTTATGACGCCAGCCGTAAGCTGATCCTGCGGGGCGTGGACGGCATTGTCTTCGTCGCGGACTCGCAAGAGCAGCGTATGGACGCCAACGTCGAGGCCCTGGAGAACCTGATGTCGAACTTGAAGGAGCATGGGTACGACTTCAATAAGATTCCTTACGTGCTGCAATTGAACAAGCGGGACCTGCCAAACATCCTTCCAGTGGATCTGCTGTCAACCGAACTGCGCAAGAAGAATGAGCCGCTCGTCGAAGCCGTGGCGTTCCAGGGCGTCGGAGTTTTTGAAACGCTCAAGGAGATTGCCAAGCAGGTGCTGACTGAGTTGAAGGCCGGCGGGTAGGAGTTTCGGCGTCGGGCGGTGGGCGTCAGGCTTCCGGCATCCCCTAAAACAGCAGATCTCAGACTTCTTCCTTCCGTTTCTCAGTCCTATCGTTTCTCACTTCATTCTTCTTGATGTTTTGTTCGGCCGCACGGGTGTGTGAGAACTCGTCGCTGGTCTAGAATGGCAGCCGCAAGAACATCCTTTCAGCTTCTCGATCGATTCCGGAGAGAACATGCGTGTGTGTCGTCTTCTTTTTCTTCCTTGTGTGATCGCAATGCTCATTTTGCCGCAGGTGATGCTGGCTCAGTCGGGGCTTCATAGCATCGAGGTCGTTGATCTGGACCGCAAAGCTGCGCCCTGTGACGATTTTTATGAGTTTGCGAACGGGACGTGGAGAGCGAACAATCCGATCCCCGCGTCGATGACACGATGGAGCCGCCGTTGGCAGGCGGGAGAAGCGTCGAAGGATAAGCTGCATGAAATTCTAGAGGCGACGTTGGCCGAGAAGAATGCTCCAAGAGGAAGCACGGAGCAGATCATCGGTGACTACTACGGCGCTTGCATGGACGAGTTTCGTGTAAACGCTCGAGGGATCGAGCCCCTGAAGCCCTGGTTCGCAAAGATCGATGCGGCGCACGATATCGCAGCGCTGCAGGGAGTGATGGCGGAAATGCACAACATCCTGGTGAATGTTCCGTTTTCACTTGGCGGACAGCAGGACCCCCATAAGCCGTCGTGGGTATTGGCCGATTTCGGTGCCAGCGGCTTGTCGCTTCCCGATCGCGATTACTACATGAAGCCGGAAGATCGATTCAAGGAAGCGCGTGAAAAGTTCATGGCGCATGTGACAGCGATGTTGAAGCTTGCGGGATGGGATCTGAAATCATCCGAAGCGGCGGCGCACACGATCATGGGAATCGAAACGAAACTTGCCGAGGCGACCCTCGAAAACGTGGCATTGCGGGATCCTGCGGCAACCGATCACAACACGACCTTTGCACAGCTGCAGTCGATGGCTCCCCACATGGACTGGGCAGGCTATTTCAAACGCACACAGATTCCCACCGATGTGGATATGAACGTCGATCAGCCAAAGTTCATGCAGGAAGTCGACAGGCAAATGCAGCAGACTTCGCTGGCAGACTGGAAAGTGTATTTGAAGTGGCAGCTGCTGAATTCGGTTGCCGACTCGCTCTCCGCGCCGTTCGTAGAAGAAAATTTCGCGTTCAACGGAAAATATCTCGCTGGGGCTAAGGAGATAAAGCCGCGCTGGAAGCGTTGCGCGGAATCGGAAGACCGTTTGTTGGGCGAGGCACTCGGCAAGAAGTACGTTGAAAAATACTTTCCGCCGCAAGCTAAAGCCCGGATGGAGGACATGGTGCGGAATCTTCTGGCGGCAATGCGTGACGACATCCTGAGCCGTCCATGGATGAGCGACGATACGAAAGAAAAGGCGATGGCCAAGGTAGCGACCTTCCAGCAGAAGATCGGGTATCCGGACAAATGGAAAGACTACAGCCACGTGGAAATCAAACGCGATGCGTTTTTCGAGGACATGATCGCGGGCCGCAAGTTTGTGGAGGAAGATGATCGCAACACGATCGGCAAGGCTGTCGATCGCTTGCGGTGGGGGATGACTCCGCCCACATCGGATGCGGAATACAACCCGTTGATGAATTCGATCGAATTTCCGGCGGGAATTCTGCAGCCGCCGGCGTTTGATCTGAACGCCGTGGATGCGGTGAACTATGGAGCGATCGGGGTCGTGATTGGCCATGAGATTTCACATGGCTTCGACGACGAAGGCGCTCAGTTCGATTTTCTGGGTCGCTTGCGGAACTGGTGGACAGAATCCGATCTGAAGGATTTCCAGTCTCGCGGAGCTTGCGTTGCCGATCAGTTTGACCATTACTTCATCGAGAAGGATATCCATCACAACGGGAAGCTGGTGCTTGGCGAAAGCATTGGCGACCTGGGCGGCGCGAAGATCGCTTACCTGGCTTATCAAAAATCGTTGGAAGGGAAGCCCCGCCCGGCGGATGTTGATGGATTCACTCCTGATCAGCAATTCTTCATCGCGTGGGGACAGTTTCGCGGGGACGAGATTCGTCCGGAAGCACAACGGTTGATGGTGCAGACGGATCCGCATCCCATTGCGAAGTATCGCGTCATTGGACCTCTGTCGAACTTGACGGAATTTCAGAAGGCCTGGAGTTGCAAAGCGGACGCGCCTATGGTGCGGCCTGAGGGAAAGCGGTGCGAGGTTTGGTGACACACTGGTCTGACCACTCGTCTACCAAGGCAACTTTGAAAGCTCTACATTTCTGATTCGCTACAAGTGCGAAGCCGAGGACGGCGCTACCGACGCCGCGCTATCCCAAGGCGCTACTGTACTGGTTCGGTCCACGCTACAACGCGCTTTTCCTGGCTGCTTTTGTGCGCCAGCAGGAGAGCGCGTTGGGTACGGAGGAATTGGTCGGGGGGGACGTCGAGCGGCGCCTTTTTCTGGATTGCGTCTCTCATGTTGATGTAGAAGCCGCGATAATCACCGCGCTCGGTCTCGACTTTTCTTGGCTGCTCGCCGACCCGAGTTAAAGTTCCCCAGTGGTCCTTCGCTTCAAGTCCCCAATTTTTTCCCCAATCGAGTCCATCCGGGCAGTGCTCGCTGCGAAGGATTTCTTCCTGCGGGTCCATGCCGAACTTTATAAACGATCCCTTGGTGCCGTGTACCAGCAGGTGCGGTCCGGGCGCGTAGACGATGATGCGTGCGCGAAGGCCGACGCGAGTGCGAGGGTACTGGAGGATCACATCGAATGCATCGTCGACCGTGGACGATTTGCGCTGGCGGAGGGCCGCGGCATAGATCGATTCCGGCTCGCCGAATAAAACGAGAGCGCCATCGATCAAATGCGGGCCAAGATCCCACAAAACGCCTGCGGCTGGAAAATCGGCCTTCTCACGCCACGCGCCCGCCTTCGCGTCGAGACGGAAACGGTCGAAGCGGACGTCGTACTCCGCAACTTCTCCTAGCTCGCCGGAGTTGACCAGCTTCTTCACCGTAAGAAACGCTCCGTCATAGCGGCGGTCCTGATAGACGGAGATCAAGCGTCCGCGCTTCGCAGCGAGAGCAACCAGTTCGTCCGCCTCCGCCATCGTTGGCGTGAGCGGCTTATCGACCACGACGTCTCGATCTGCTTCGAGGCAAGCCTTGGTATAGGAGAAATGAGAATCGTTGGGAGTCGCGACGACACAAAGATTGATGGACTTGTCGGAGAGCATCTCGTCGAGTGTGCGTGCGATCCGAACGTTGGGATACCTTTGCTGGGCGTTCGAAGTATGGCGTTCCAGCACGCATGCCAGTTCCATACCCTCGACGCCGCGAATTACCGGCGCATGAAACGCCTGGCCTGCCAGCCCAAATCCGATGAGTCCAACTCGTACCATGGTGATTCCTTTATGAAAGGTCGTGGGTGCTTATCTTACAGGGTGTGGTCAGCGATCTTTGACACGGCGGACGAATTTCAGTCCCGACCAGACGTCGGTGACGGCGCAGACTTTCACATCCACTAAGCCCGCAGCCAAACCAATTTCGCGAATCGCGTTTTCATCGACATCGGTCGCCACGCCAGAGCTTTTCTTGGGCCAACTGACCCACAGCATGCCGGCCGGAGCGAGTTGCCTGGAGAGGCGATTGAACTCCTTCAGGAGGACCGATTTCGATTTCGTGAACACCATCGCGAAGTCGAGTGGAGTATCGACTTTCTGAGTGCTCGTGCAACGTGCCAGCGATGCCTTCAATTCGGCTTGAACTTCCGTGGGCGCGTCGAGAAAACACACGCGGAATCCATCTTTGATGCCGAGTTTCTTCGGTAGCGGCGTGCCGGAATATCCTGGCATTGTTTTGGCAGGCTCAAAAATCTCTCACCACAAAGGACACTAAGTTACACGAAGGAAGCCAGGGTCAATTTGCTGGTGCGTACCAGCCTCGCCTTGATCTGACTCTCAGATTCTTTCTGTCATTGGCAACGATTTCAATCGTGCGGTAGTGGCCGTCGTGTTTGAGATCGGCCGGGCGGTAGGAGATCGCGTACTGGCTGCGGAGTTCGTCCTGAATCTCTGCGAAGGCGTTGGCCACATCGCGGATCTGAAAGGGAAAGAATGCGCGTCCGCCGGTAGCGTCCGCAATGCGCTCTAGAACCTTGTCGCCGGCGCCCTTGGTTCCGCTGACGTTGGTTGAAATCGTATAGACGATGGCTTCGGCGCGCTGCGCCATCTCGATGGCTTCTTCGCGAGTCACGTGGCTCTGGTTGTCGTCCCCGTCGCTGAGCAAAATGATGGCGCGGCGAACAGGCGTGCCTTTCCCGGTCTTGAGCAACTTATCGCGGCATGCGAAGTACACGGCGTCATAGAGGGCCGTGCCGCCTCCGGGGCGAAGGTCGTGAACCCCGTGGGCCAACTTCTCTGTATTGTCGGTGAAATCCTGAGTGACTTCGGGGGTGACATCAAAACCCACCACGAAGGCCTGATCGTATCGCGGATGGATAGTCTGATTCAGGAACTCGATTGCGGATTCCTGTTCGAACTTGAATCGATCGCGAACAGAGTTGCTGGCATCGATGAGAAGGCCGACTTCCAAAGGAAGATTCGTTTCGGCGTGGAAGCTGCGAACCTCCTGCGGTGGTTTGTTGTCGTCGAGGACCTGAAAGTCGTTTTGCTTGAGATCGGTGATGCGGCGGCCATGCTTGTCTGTGACCGTGAATACGACGTTCACTTCGTTCGTCCCGGTACGAATTGTGGGGAATGATTGGTCGACAGTGTCCCCGGACTGTGCATCGGGGGGAGCATTCGCAGGCGGCGCGGGTGGTTGGGATGGTTGCTGCGTTTGAGGAGCGCTGCCAGCGGGAGGATTCGATCCCGACTGTGCCATCACACTGCTTGCCGACAAAGAAAGCAGGAGAAGTCCGGCGCTCAAAATCGATGTAAGCCGCAAGGTCTCCATCTGGGCCTCCATTATAGCGTCTCTGTCGTGGGCCCTCCCGCTCTGGTCCGCAAACGTCTATGGCGAGGGTGGCACTCCCGAGTCTCCCGCAAGGGTGACCAGGAACGCTTGTAACTCTGCAGGCAGCGCGCTGGTGAGCGAAATATTTTTTCCTGTACGCGGGTGTTGCAACTCCAGCTCTGCCGCATGCAAGAAATTTCGCGGGAGCGAGATCGAGCCTACCTCCGGCCGCTTCTTGGCGTTGGGGTTGAGCTTGGCGGGAGCGCCATACAGCGTGTCTCCCACGACGGCATGTCCGAGCGAGGCCATATGCACCCTGATCTGGTGCGTACGTCCGGTATCGATTTTGATCTCGACCAAGCTAAATTTCCCGAATGGCGTGTCTAACTGGCGCAGCGCCTTGTAGTGCGAGACGGCTTCGCGACCTCCAGTGTGGCGAGTCGTCATGCGGATGCGGCGAACACGGTCGCGGCTGATGCTGGCCGAGATGGTGCCGGAGTCTTTCTTGAGCCAGCCGTGAACAAGGGCGAGATACTTCTTTTTCACCTCGCGACGGGCGAACTGGTCGGCCAGCTTGCGATGTGCATTGTCCGTCTTGGCAACCACGATCAGCCCGCTGGTCTCCTTGTCGAGGCGATGAACGATGCCGGGCCGGATTTCGCCCCCGACGGCAGACAGGCTGGCAAAGTGGTGCAAGAGGGCGTTGACGAGGGTTCCGCGATTGCGCTGATCGTCGGTGGCCCCGGCTCCAGCGTGCACCATCATGCCTGCCGGCTTGTTGATGATCGCGAGGTCGTCGTCTTCGTAAACGATGTCGAGAGGAATGTCTTCTGGCAGGGCGCGCAGGGGAGGACGTTCCGCAGGGCTCAGTACGACAATCTGCTCGTCTCCGCGAAGTTTCAGAGAGGCCTTTGCAGGATGGTCGTTGACCAGAACTTTCTGTTCGGAAATGAGGTGCTGGACGCGAGCCCGGCTGACGCCCAGCTTGAGGACCATGAATTGATCCAGGCGCTGCCCGGCATCTTCGGCATGGACCGCAAGGGAGATGGGAGCCGTTTCGGACATTTTCTGCGGAACAATATTACAGGGCTGAGTTGCCGAGCACTTTGGATTATGAAGTTGCTGGCTTCCTTTCGCGGGGGGTCTGCATCCAACGTCGCCGATACCCATGACAAGGAAGACCTGGAGGATTCTCTTCGTTTGCTACGTGGCCATATGTGCCCCAGCTGGGCTAACGGCGCAATCGCTTAACTTGAGTCTCCCGGATGCTCCTAGTCAGGTTGCGTTTTCAGAGCGCTCAAATCCGGCCGAACTCCATGACCAGGCCTGGCTTTTGGGCCAGACGAACCTCCAGGAAAATTCCGTCCAACTCGCGGCTTCCGAACATCACGGCGGAACTCCGGCTACCGAACGGCAGGTTGATTGGCATTCCGTGCCCAAGGATTTTCTTCACGACCAGAAGCAGATTTGGTTGTTTCCCGCCCAGTTGGCCAAAGGGAAACACTTGGTACCCACGATTGTGATCACGGGGTTAACGGCTGGACTCATTGTTGCTGACCCACACGCCATGCCGTATTTCCGCTCGCACAAAGGCAATTTGGATGACATCAACGACGTCTTCGCCACGTCGGTAACAACTGCGGCAGTCATAGGTGTTCCGGCATCGTTGATGGCTGCAGGCTATGTCCGCCATGATCAATATCAGGTGAGCACGGCGTTGTTGGCGGGCGAAGCTTACGCCGACTCCGCAATCGTGGATTTGGTCATCAAGGCAATCACGCGTCGTCAACGGCCGATCGATGTTGCGCCCACCGGATCGTTTCACAACACGTTCTTTGCGGGGGGCAAATCGCCCTTTAAAGGCAGTTCCTTCCCGTCTGGACATGCCATGGGAGCCTTTTCTGTCGCAACCGTCGTTGCGAAGCGGTATCGCAACCACAAGTGGGTACCCTGGTTGGCCTACGGGTTCGCCACCACGGTAAGCCTGTCGCGGGTGAGTACGCTATCGCACTTCCCCTCAGATGTCTTTTTGGGCGGTGGTCTCGGATACCTAGTCACGAATTACGCCGTACTGCAGCCGCGAAGCCATTAGTAGGAATTTGGGAAGGCATCAACGCGTGGCGGCGACGGAGCGGGCCGGCATGTGTTTCGAAGTGGGGCGCAGCCACCAGATTAGGCCGCCGCCGATGACGAACCCTACGGCGATCAATTGAGTTCCCGTCAGCACGCCACCGAAAACGGAGCCGCGGCCCGGGTCGTCGCGCAGATACTCGAGAAAGAATCTGGCGATACCGTAGATGAACAGAAAAGCACCGAAGATCTGCCCGTCGAATTTCCGCCGTTTCAACATCCACATAAGTAACACGAAGTTCGCAAACTCGACAGCTGACTCAAACAACTGGGTGGGCTCGAGAGGAATATTGAGCGGCGTTCCGGTAATCGAATTCGCAAGCGGATTGCGGAACACGACCCCCCACCAGTGGTGAGTTTCTTTGCCGTAGCAGCATCCCGCAGCGAAACAACCTATGCGCCCGATCGCGTGTCCAAGCGCCAGTCCCGGGGCAAAGGCATCACAAGTACCAAGAGCGGGCATGTGATGCTTCCAGACGTACCATGCGGCTGCGACGAAGGCGGCCAACAAGCCACCGGAAAATACTCCGCCCGCCTGTAGCGTGTTGATGCTGAAGATCTCGCTTGGCCGCGACGAGAAGTAGCCCCACTCGTTGATTATGTACAGGATCTTAGAACCGATGATCCCCGCTAAGACGACCAAAATCCCCAGATTCCAGGCCTTTTCGCCGTCGTATCCGAGGCGAGTCGCATTGCGAACGCTGATCCAAAGGCCGATCAGGACTCCGAGCGCCACCAGGAATCCATACGTAGGCAGAAAGAACTTTCCGAAATGGAAGAGTTGCGGAAACACTGCTAATTTGGATGCGCGAAGGAACATATTCGCTACTTGATCAGTCTAGCAGGAATGGGCTCTGACGCAGAGTGAAGGAGGGCTGAGTAGTACGGAGCGATGAAAAAGCAAGCCGACCCGCGGGGCCGTGTGACGGGGCCGAGAATGAACCCGTCGGTAGACGTTGGGCGCCCGCCGAGACCCTTTAGGCATCTGCGCATGGCGCAGCGTCGCTCACCGGATCCTAGTTCGAGTCGAGCTCCCGTTCATTCAGCATTGGTTCAAATATCGGTTACCCGCCATCACCAACTCGGCAGGTCGGCTTTGATCTGGATGCTAGGGAAAATCTGTGAAGTTGGCAAGTGGGAGCCGGTAAAAAGTTGGCAGGAGGCTTGCAAACAGAGGGCGGAATGCGCCTCCAAGAAACTGAAAACAATCGGAGAAGCGCCCGAGTACTTTCGTGCGCGGAATTTTGGGATCCTTACTTCGCCGCCTCGGCAAAATAACTTGTCCGCGAAAGCACGGCGTAATTTTTGGGATCTTTCAGGCGAACGCTGATCTGGTGCAATCCCGAGTGCGGCTCTTTCGGATAGAAGCTCAGTAGATATCTGCTGTGAAGATGATTGGTGAAACTGTTCATCCTGCCTTCAAAATTCTTGCGATTGGTAAAGAGTTCATATTCGCCCCCGGTCATGGAAGCGATTGTGCTGGGCACATTTTTTTTCATCGCCTGGGCAGTGCGGTACATGAGATCGAGAAAGTTCACGCCTTGGTGCATCTCGTCTTTGTTGGTGCCGCGGCCGGTGTCGAGAATGTTGGACAGCGCGGGAGAGAATGCCAGCGAGTAAATGATGGAATTGCTTTGACCGACGGCGGAGACGGCGTCTTCGATCTTTACTTTGCTTCCGTGATCGCGCGTCTCGCTGATCAGCAACAGGACGCGCAGACGGTCCTGAGGCTCTTTGCGGAGGAGGCCGACCGAATACTGGATCGCGTCAAGAATGGTCGCGCCATTGTCTCCCGCTTGAAGGTTCGAGAGATCAGCATCGATCAAGCTTTCATCCTTGGTGAAATCCCTGGTCAACTCGACTTGGCTGTCGAACTCGACGATGGCGGCGCGCGCCGTGCCCAGAGCGAAGAGCGGATCGAGCATCGTTTTGAGGCCGTGGATGCGCTCGAACTCGTAGGACGCCCGGCGGCCCTTTTGGATGACGATCACCAGCGAAAGTGGCTGACCCTCGGGAGCTTCGTCGAGCCGGGCGGATTGCTCCACGCCGTCGTCGGAAACAACGAAATCCTTCGCCTCGAGGCCATACACGATTCCTCCTTGGGCGTCTTTCACCAGGGCCGGAATGAGCACCACATTTGATTGCGCTCGGAAAGTTGTTTCCTGAGGCACGGCGATGCCGGGAAGCAGCATCGACGCGATGAGGCAAAGCGCGGCGCGGAGGGCCGTTCGAAGCCGCTCAGCTGGCCTTACGGGTCTCTTCTTCCACAAGTAATTCGTCGAGCGCATTCACTAGTAGATGCGCGCGCTTCTGATAATCGGTTGCACCGTTATCCTGTCTTTTCTTGAGAAGGTGATATTCGTCGGCGATGTTGAGCGCCGCAAGGACTGCGAGACGGACGGTGTCGATTGTGTTGGTGGCTTCAGCGACAGCGCGCATCTTGGCGTCGACGTACTCGGCGAGTTTGAGTATGTAGTCGGGATCGGAGCCCCGCAGGTTATAGGCCTGATCGAAGATCTCGACCCTGACGGCTGAGTTCTGCGCATCCCGTACGAGTTGGTCCTTCGTCGCTGTCGCCATTTGATAGTCTCCCTGTGACCGGCACGACCAGCCCGCGAAAATGCGAAGGTTAGCTGGCTTCCGCTAACGTTTCGATCTGAGCCAGCATCTTTTCGACCCGGCCGCGAATATCCTCACGCTCTTTCTTCAACTGGACAGCCTCGCGGCGCAGCCGAACGAGTTCTTCTTCGCGGTCTTCGCTCTGCTGCCGCAGACGCTGCACATCGCGTTCCGCGGTAGCCTGCGCCTGGCGCGCCGCTTTGTACATCTCTATGGTGCGATAAACTTTCTCTTCCAGCGCCTGAAAATCGTCTGCCGGAACCTGATGTGCCACCTGCTCGAGTGCGTTGGACGCCATAAGTACACTTCCCCGACGAAGATTTGGAACTTTGTCGCAGTATACTCCAGAATTTTGTGGAGAAAACATATGGATGGTGCCGCAGTTACAGCAGATTTTAGTATCGCCTGCCCCCGTGAACGTTGTTACCGAGTTCGGGTGTTTTGACCGCGATCAGCGCGCGAGTTTGCCCAGTCGCTGAACCGCCGCGTCGAGGGTTTCCGGCCGCTTGCAGAACGCGAACCGGACCTGTTTGGCTCCGTCACGCGGGTCGCGGTAGAAACTGGACCCCGGGACGGTGGCCACGCCGATCTCCTGAACCAGGTATCGGGCGAACGAGACGTCATCTTTGTGGCCGAACGCCGAGATGTCGGTCATCACGTAGTACGCTCCGCGAGGGCGGAAGCATTTGAAGCCAGCCACGCTAAGTGCCGGGATAAGACGGTCGCGGCGCACCCCGTATCCCTGGGCAAGATTCTTGTAGTACTCGGCGGGCAGGCTCAACGCCACTGCGCCTGCCTCCTGCAGCGGCGCTGGCGCTCCCACAGTCAGGAAATCGTGCACCTTGCGGATCGCGTTCGTGATCTTTTCGGGCGCAACCGCCCATCCGACGCGCCATCCGGTCACGCTATAAGTCTTTGACATCCCATTGATGGTGACGGTTCGGTCTCGCATCCCATCGAGAGAGGCCATTGCTATGTGCTTCGTCCCGTCGTACAGGATGTGCTCGTAAATTTCGTCGGTGATCGCGAGTACGTCGAACTCGATGCAGAGGTCCCGAATCAGTTCTAGTTCGGAACGGGTGAACACCTTGCCCGTGGGATTGTTTGGCGTATTAAGAATGATCGCCTTGGTGTGCTTATCGAAGGCGCGCCGGAGTTCTTTCTCGTCGAAGGTCCACTCGCCGTCCTCGTCTTTGGGCGGACGCAGCTTAACGAATTTTGGTTTGGCGCCGCTCAGGACTGCGTCCGGACCATAATTTTCATAGAAGGGTTCGAAGATTACGACTTCGTCGCCGGTATTACATACGGCGAGCAGAGTGGAGATCATCGTCTCCGTCGACCCGCAGCAGACCGTAACTTCTTTTTCCGGATCGATCGTCATCCCATGCCAGATGCCCATCTGGCGGGCAATTGCGTTCCTGAGATTTTTTGCTCCCCAGGTGATCGCGTATTGATTGACGTCGGCGGCGACGGCTCGCTGGGCCGCTTGCTTAATTTCAGCGGGAGCGGGGAAGTCGGGAAATCCTTGGGCAAGATTCACTGCGTTATGCAGCATGGCTTGCCGCGTCATCTCACGAATAACAGACTCAGTGAAGTGTTCGACCTTGTCGGAGAGGAAGTGCTTGCCCGTCACCGGACCTGGCAGGGGCTTCCGTGCTGCTTTGCGCGCAGCAACTTTGCGTTTTGGTCGAGGCCGGGTCGCCATAGGAGGCAGACTAGCACAGTGAGTGTAGCCCCGAACGCATTCGTCCCGGGTTGCGCGCAAAGCGCGCAATGAAGTGAACGTCGCGGCCAGTGAATCCCATCCTCAGGCTCGGCGCTCCATGCTCACCCCACGCGTCGCTTCACTCCGCGGGGCGGACGAATGCGTCCGCCCCTACACAAGCGCTAAGGCTTGAAACCCACGCTCTGCCAGAGTTCGGCTGTGTGATACATGGTGCCGTTGGTGATGACGTACTCCACGTTGCGGGTATTGTGAATGTCCGCCAACGGGTCGCCGTTAAGGATGACGAGATCTCCGCGCTTTCCTTTTTCCAGGGTTCCTGACTCTTTGTCGAGTCCCATGGCGCGCGCCGGAACAATCGTCGCGGCTTGGATGGCTTCCATGGGCGTAAATCCTGCCTGGACATACAGTTCGATTTCGCGATGGAGGCTGTGGCCGGGTACTGTCTGATCCGTACCGGCGACGATAGGAATTCCTGCACGATGCAACATTCCGAC
The DNA here is from genome assembly GCA_963820895.1 of uncultured Acidobacteriota bacterium. Taxonomy (GTDB): domain Bacteria; phylum Acidobacteriota; class Terriglobia; order Terriglobales; family Acidobacteriaceae; genus Sulfotelmatobacter. Next base: position 281,416 of record CAWGBW010000002.1, on the reverse strand, counting down.
AATCGCGACCTCTTTCTCGAACAATTTCCCGATCACTTCGGAGCGCTCTGAAGGTGGCTCGACGTCGGTGAGCTGTTCGGCGAGCTCGGGAGCGATCTTGTTCACTCCCGGTTCAAAGCTTTCGGGTGGCTTGGCGGTTGTGGCGGTGAAGAATTCTGATAGGGCGATAGTCGGATCGACTACGGTGTGATGGTCCTTCAAAAAAGCAATCGCCTTCTGCGCCTCGGGAGTGTTGAGGTCTAGATTGGCCGTGGCTTTTCGACGGTCGGGCCGGCTCATATCTGCCGGATAGGGCGCATGCATGATGTCGGCGACGTATCCGATGTGATTGATCTGGTCTTGACCGGCTTCAATGACCTGGTAGGCGTTCAGGCCTTCGGGAACGTGGCCGGTTACAGTCATGCCCAAACGATGGGCCTCATCGGCAACGACCTTAATCTCTTCCAGCTTGACCGAACTGTAAATCTTCATCTGCTGAAAGCCGGCATCGTGGTAACGATGAACCCATGTGCGGGCTTGTTCTGGCGTATCGGCTCGAGCCGTCCCAATGGCTAGGGTGCCGGTGCCGTCCACGAATCCCGCCATCAAGAGGCGAGGCCCAAGGCCGCGTCCCTGTGCGATGGCATCCCGGACCGAAGTGATGAATTCGAGTTCGTTGCCGCAGTCGCGAACGGTGGTGACTCCAGCCGCGAGATAGATCGGTCCCCACTCCACCTGCTCGAAGTGCGCATGCATATCCCAGAGACCGGGCAGAAGGGTCTTCCCCTTTGCGTCGACCACATGAGCGTTGGGCGGAACCTTAACTTTGGAACGCGGACCGATAGCCGTGATGCGACCGTTTTCAATGACGACGGTTGCATCCGGAACCGGTGCTGCACCGGTGCCATCGATAAGAGTGGCGCCTTCGATCGCCAGGGCCGGAGCGTGGCTTCCGGGAAGGCCTTTCGATAGGTCCGCGAGGGCGGCCATATTGTCGGCGCCGGCGCGTGCGACGAAATCGCCTAGCGCGCTTTCATATCCTGTGCGGATGGCTTCGAAGTGATCGAACTCCGCGTCTGTGCTGACAGCGGCGACGAGGTTGTGGTCTGTGTCAAACCAGAGTGTCTCCCGTCCCCAAATCAGGCCTTCAATGGTGAAGCGATCCAGCTTCACGTCTTTGGCATCGATGCGAATGGTGTCCTGCCCGCGAGGCTCGATTTTCACGGAACCGGCAGGCAAGGTTGCAAGCGATGCAGGTGAGCCGTGCGTCGCCCAATAGCGCACCATGAGCATCTGCATTGTGGTGGGCGCATATCCGGCGATGGTGAAGAAAGGGCCGGACGGCATTGCGAGATCGGATTGCTTGTCGCGCGTGCGCAAACGGGCCTTGCCATTCTCGACGCTCACGGCTTCGTCGATCGTCATGGGGCGCGCCGTCCGTCCTTTTATTTCGAAAGACTGGGGAGTGAGATCCGGCCCACTCCGAAACGCGACGCTGAGCGGAACGGGAGATCCGCGATCGGTGAACTTGAAATCGACCTTCGTGCTGAGTGACTGGCCGTCTCGACGGATTTCGTAGGTTTCCTCGCCAATGGCCTGTTCAAACTTGTGCAGGGTGAACTTGCCCTGCTCGACGACAGAAGTGTCAGGTGACTGCTGCGACATTGCCACCGACAGGCTCGCGAGTAGAAGGCAACTCGCCGCCGCAGCGGTAGCAACCCTAGAGGCTGCTTTTGAAAGAATATTCATGGGTCGGGGTGGCGCTCGTGAAACTCGCCTGCGATTGTACCGAATGAAGGTTAGCTGGAGGCTGTTTGCCGGTGCCGGGCCGGAATCAAGGCTACCGTGAACCGGTGGAAGAGAAGGCTTCCTGAGACCAAAATCGTGTCGGGATCATTTGAATTGTAGAGAACCAGGACTGCATTGTCCGCCACGTGCAGAGGTCCGCGGCCTCCACGCCGCTCTCCCTTGCTGTCTCGAAATTGGTAGGTGATACCGCGGCGGAAAAAACCGGGGTCCCTCCCGAGAATAGTTCCGATGGTGTAGTGGCTATAGCGAAGAGCACGGCGCTCCATAAACCAGCGCAAACTTAACAGCACGACCGCGAGTCCGGCCGCGCAGATAAATTCTGCCTGGAGGCCTCCGATACGCAAACTATCTTGATCCGCCCTCGCGACGGACGAGACTGTCATTACGTAGAGCGCGACCGCTGCGAGAAGGGTGCACGCGACCAGCTCCAGGAAGTGTCGAACGCCCACCGTGACCACCAATTCCTGTTCATACCCCTGAAAGGACAAGGGCGTTCCAGCGATCACAACCGGAGGCAAATCCTGCGTCGTATCTTTCACCGCGGGCCAGGGAAGAAAGAAGGCGCCGCGGAGCGGACGGAATACGATCATCCCTCCGGCCGCAAGAAGAAGTGACGCGCATGCCGCGGGGATCAGCACGATCCTGAGCTCGATCGCAACCACAGCGAAAGCCGCCAACAGGACGTAGACGATGGCGACGATTCGCGTCGTGGCTTGCACATGAACCTGCGGGAAACGCCGGGATTGTAACGGATTTTCAGCTCAGGAGAGACAGCATTCCGTCGAGCGCCTAAGCGTGATCAGCTCGTCGTTCCTGCCGGTGTTCGTTCTGGGCGCCGCCAGTGAGTAGTTTCTGAGCAGCCAGAGCGCGGAGCCGCAGCACCTTTTCGTGAATTGCGCCGAGTAACTCCTGCAAGAGGGCCTCGACCTCCGGGGTGCGAGCGTCGCCGTCCGTTGTGACAGAGCAGACCTGGACACAGAGATCCCGGATCCGATCGTCGAGACGGCGTTTGAGCATGATCTAGCACCTGGCGGAGGGCATCGAATGTCCGCATAGAGTGCCAGACTCGCGATCGATTGTTGGATACCCTACATTCTGTAGGAATGCTTAGATCCGCAACCGTTTGAGACCCGGCGCCAGTCTGTGAAGGGAGTCTAAGCTCCACTTTGAGCGCCAAATCTCTCAACTGCCCGAGCCTTGGCCTTGGCCGCCTCTTCCTCTCGGTTCTTTGGCGGAGACGTCGTTTCCATGGAACGGAGGAGACGAGACGAGATCGAGGCGACGTCCTCGACGGCCGCGAGAAAGGCAGCTTCGTTTGCCTTGGACGGCTTGTTGAAGCCAGTAATCTTCCGGACAAATTGAAGCGATGCCGCGTGGACTTCGTCATTGGTGACGGGCGGATCGAAGTTGAACAGAGTCTTGATGTTTCTGCACATTGTAAAATTGCCTCTACTAGCCTTGTGGGCCTGATTCTTATATTGTCGCTTAGCCGTTGGCTTCTGTGAATGGGCGGCGGTCAGCGGAAGACGACGATGGGGGCCACGCTGGATCGATGCCCCGTTTCGTCATGCTATAATTCTTTATTCTCAGTCGGTTAGAGTACGGAGGATTGTATCGATAAGCGTTTTATCCGCACGAACGATCGTATTCGAGCCCGCGAAATTCGCGTGATTGATGACGAAGGGCAGCAGCTTGGAATCATGCCGCCCTACGAAGCGGTGAAGAAAGCCCGCGAAAAGAATCTGGATCTGGTTGAGATTTCGCCTACCGCGCAACCTCCTGTCTGCCGGATCATGGATTACGGGAAGTATCTTTACCAGCAGGAAAAGAAAGAGCGCGAAGCCAAGAAGCACCAGAAGACGATCACCGTAAAAGAGGTCAAGTTCCGCATCAATGTGGATGACCACGATTACGAGACGAAGAAGAATCATGTTCTGCGCTTTCTGGACGAGGGCGACAAGGTTAAGGCAACGATTTTCTTCCGCGGTCGCGAGATGACCCGCACGGGACTTGGCCGCCAGATTCTGGAGCGGTTGATCAAAGACGTGGAACCACACAGCATCGTGGAATTCCGTCCGCGGCAAGAAGGCAATACCCTGCACGCGATCCTGGCGCCGAAAAAGACGGACAAGGAGCGCGAGCGGGAGAAGCAGAAGGCTGCGGCACAAAGCGCGCCCAGCCAGCCTCTTCCGGAGCAGATCGCCAAGCCCGCGTCGTAGGCTAAGCTTTAAGCAGATTCCTTCCTTCTCAAGGCTCTGGATTGGGGGCAACCCTGATCCGGGCAATATCTGATATCGGAAGGCTTGAAGAAGTAAAACTGGCAGCCACCGCTGCATTTGGCGGAGGGCTGTTATCTGAGGACTGTATGCCGAAATTGAAAACGCACAAGGGCGCTGCCAAGCGCTTCAAGAAGACGGCGACGGGAAAAGTGAAGCGGGGTCACGCGAAACTGCGACACATCCTGACGTCAAAGGAAACGAAGCACAAACGAAAGCTCGGAAAGTCCGCTTTGGTGAGTGATGGAGATCTCCCCAAGGTGCTGCGGATGATTCCGTACCAGTGAGAAAGCATTGTAGATTGCGGATTTAGATTGAAAGTCGCTCTCATCAGGATTGTCAATCTGCAGTCGAAAATCTGAAATCTGCAATTGCTTATGGCGTGTGAAGAGGCCATCGATCGCTAGCGCGAATCGTCCTTACCTCCAGCCGCCATAAACGAAAGATAAAAAGGAGACACCATGCCTCGTGTAAAACGCGGAACCAAACGCCGCGCAAAGCGCAAAAAGATCCTTGACCGCGCAAGCGGTTATTTCCTCACTAAATCGAAGCTGTACCGTTCGGCCAAAGAATCGGTTGAGCGCGGACTGAAGTTCGCCTACTCGGGCCGCAAACAGCGTAAGCGCCAGTTTCGCTCGTTGTGGATCGTGCGCATTGGCGCCGCCGCCAAGCTGAACGGGATGAGCTACAACCAGTTCATCCACGGCCTGAAAGTCGCTGGAATCGAACTGGACCGCAAGATTTTGTCGGATCTGGCAGTGAACGATCCGGCGGGATTTGCAGGCTTGGCCTCGCAGGCGAAAAGCGCCATCAGCAAAGCAGCCTAGCGCGACGTACTTGCCGTCAGCATTCAGCTCGTGTGGGGACAGCCGCCCTCGGCTGTCCTGCCAGGCATAGCCAGGCTAAGGCCGTAAAGAATCGACACAGAATGAATCGGGTACGCGGATGCTGCAGGTCAACACCTGTCGGCTCTTCGAGCGGACGGACAGCCGAGGGCGGCTCTCCCCACACCACGCATTCCTTGGGCTGAAGAATTCTCTTGGAATATACAGTTCCCAAACTTACGGACTATTCGGCGGCGGCGCTGGAGAAGGCTGCAAGCGAATGCATCACTGCGTGCATGGAGGAGGCGGGTGGAGTCCGGACTGAGGCCGATCTCAAAAACTTTCGTGACCGGTGGATGGCCCGCAAGAACGGAGTGCTGACGCAGATCAATGATCTGTGGCTCAAAGGAGCTCCCAAGGACGCGAAGCGCGATGCCGGCAAACGTGTCAATGAACTGAAGGCACGCGTTACCGAGATCGTCGAGGGCACACGCATCGGAGACGCCGTCGACTCGTTGGCAGAGGACGTGGTTGACATTTTTCTTCCCGGCGTTCGTCGTCCGATTGGTGCTGAACATCCGGTCATCAAGACCCGGAACGAGATCGTCTCGGTCTTTCAGAGATTGGGATATTCCGTAGCCGACGGTCCGGTTGTCGAAACGGATTACTACAACTTCGAGGCGCTGAACTTTCCCCCAAATCATCCAGCAAGGGATACGCAAGACACGTTGTTCATCGCCGGGCAGCAATCGAAGCCGCAGCGGGAGCGTTTGCTTGCTGCGCACGCATACGTCTCCGGTACAGATCCGGACGATGGAGAAGATGCGTCCACCGATTCGTATCGTGATTCCTGGGACGGTGCACCGCAACGATCCTCCGGACGCGAGCCACTCGCCGATGTTTCATCAGATTGAAGGCCTGGCCGTCGATACCAACATCACATTTGGCGATTTGAAAGGGACGCTCGATCACGCCATGAAGGCCCTGTTCGGGTCGAGCGTGAAGACGCATTTCCGCCCCTCATTTTTTCCATTCACCGAACCGAGCGCCGAACTGTATGTCACCTGCTTCATCTGTGGCGGCAGCGGGAAGCGCGGTTCAGCCCCGTGCCGTCCATGCAAGGCGACGGGATGGATCGAGGTCCTGGGATGCGGGATGGTCGATCCCAACGTGTTCGAGTTCGTGAAAGACAACGGATACGATCCGAAAAGAGTTTCCGGATTTGCATTCGGCATGGGAGTGGATCGGCTCGCGTTGTTGAAGTACGGCGTGGACGATATTCAGTTGTTCTTTCAGGGCGATGTCAGGTTCCTGCAGCAATTTGGGTGACTAGGGAGCTTTTAGCCATTGGCTCTTGGCTTTTAGCTAAGAGCCAAAAGCCAAAAGCCAAAAGCAAGTTCATGAAACTTTCTCCACATTGGATTCGTGACTTTGTCGATCTTTCCGTCGACGACGCTCGCCTTGCCGAAGACCTGACCAACGTTGGTATTGCGGTCGAGGGCATCAGCGGAAGCGGCGCCGATACTATCTTCGAGATGGAGATAGGCACCAACCGTCCTGACGCCATGAATCACTATGGAGTGGCGCGGGAGGCGGCGGCGATTTATGACCTGCATCTGAAACCGGCCTCCGGCTCTCGGCTTCAGGCTGCCGTCAAATCCGAAGACGGCGATTTGCCCATTACCGTCGAAGAGCCCGCTCTCTGTCCTCGGTTCTCGGCGCGCGTGATTCGTGGGACTCGTATCAAACCATCACCCGAGAAGATCTCTCAACGTCTGCAGTTGCTCGATCAGCGGCCGATCTCGAACGCTGTCGATGCGACGAACTACGTCCTGTGGGAGATCGGCAAACCCACGCATGTTTTCGACGCCGATTTGCTTGAGGGTGGGCAAATCGTAGTGCGGTACGCAAAAAAAGGCGAGTCTCTGAAGACGCTCGACGGTGTCGAACGTAAGCTCACTTCCGAAGATCTCGTGGTCTGCGACGCGAAGAAGCCAGTTGGGCTTGCCGGTGTGATGGGCGGTTACGACACGATGATTACGGACAAAACGCGCAATATCGTCATCGAGTCGGCGTGGTGGGATCCGGCAATCGTGCGCAAAATGTCGCGACGACACGGATTGCATACGGACGCATCGCACCGCTTCGAGCGTGGTGCTGATTTCGAGTCCACGGTTTTGTCTTGCGATCTCGTTGCCCAAATGATCATCGCTTCTGGTGGTGGTGAAGCTCAGCGGAGATGTGGTGGATGTTGTCTCCCGGAGTATGGATCTGGCGCCTGTGGTATTGCATGTCTCAGAGGTGCAGCGGATTTTGGGTGAAAATCTTGAGGCCGGTCAGATCTTCCGCTTGTTGAAGCGTCTGGGATTCGAACTGATTCCCGAGGGTCAGGCCGACGCCGCATTCCGCGTGCAGATACCAAGCTGGCGGTTGGATGTTGAGCGCGAAATCGATGTGATCGAAGAGATCGCCAGGCTGCATGGCTACGACAAGTTCGAGAGTACGTTGCCCGCGTACAGCGGCGCTGTTGCCGAATTGCCGCATGCGGCGATTGACGCCGAATTCCGCAAACGAGCGCTGGCACTGGGCTACAACGAAACGCTGTCGTTGACATTTATCTCGCACGCCGATGCCGAGAAGTTCTCGGTGTCCTCTGGAGCGCAGGTGCTGGAGTTGGAAAATCCACTGAGCGAAGAAGCTTCGGTGATGCGGACATCTCTCGCTCCGGGGATGCTCGACATGCTTGCGTGGAATTTGAATCGTGACGTTGCTGATGCGCGACTATTTGAAATGGGCAGGGCCTATCAGACGGTTAGTGGGCAGCGCGTCGAGCCGCAAAAGGCATGTCTGGGCGCAACTGCCGCCGCCGTGCGCGCAGTGCTGCCAAGAGCGGGAACCTTGGACGTCAGTAAGGGCGACAAGGCCGCATCCGCCGAAATCTTCCGGGGTTTCAAGGGTGACGTCGAAACCCTGTTAGCGAAATTTTCCGGCGAAATCAGCTACGACCGGGAAACGGCGGAATACTTTCATCCGGGGCGATCGGCTCGCGTGCGTTTGGCTGGTTTAGAGGTCGCTCAGTTCGGTCAGATTAATCCATCGGTGGCTGCTGAACGGAAGTTACGGCAAGACGTGTTCCTTGCCGAGTTCGACTTAGAACAGCTCTACAAGATTGGACTGAGAGAAGTGCGGTTCACACCGATTGGAAAATATCCAGCGGTCGCACGCGATTTCTCGTTCGTGTTCGCCGACAGCGTTACGTTTGAACAGATGCGCAAAGCAATCAATGCCGCCGGCATTGCCGAATTGCAAGACTATTATCCGGTCGAGATTTTCAGGGGTGAATCCATCGGATCGGGAAAATATTCGGTTTTGGTGCGTGTGATATTCGAATCAAAGGAGCGCACTCTGCGCGACGACGAGTTGGCTCAATGGTCGGGAAAGATCATCACGGCGCTGACGAGTTTGGGTGGAGTACAGCGAGCTCAAGCTCTCTCTTAAAAAATTGCCGACTGCGGTCCTTAAACTCAATTCCAAGGCCGCTTCTCGTAGAGCAGGCGAGAGATGTGCCTAGCAATTTCAGCACTTGTGGCCGCTTTCCTAAAAATGTCCTTATTTTCTCCAGTTCGCAAGCGCAATCCGTGAGAACGCCACGAGCCTCACTTTATTTACGTTCCCGCCGATGTAAATGAAGTGGAAAACATCTCCGTTGGACTAGCTGCGGCCCGGGCACGCCTGCGGCAGACAAAGCCTTTGCGATTTGTGGCGCGACAGCCCATTTTTGACCGAGAAGAACAAGTATTCGGTTACGAGTTGCTGTTCCGTGATGGGCTGGAGAATGCCTTCGAAGGCGACACTGACGAAGCGTCCCGAGCCACCCTGGACAGCTCACTGCTCATCGGACTCGACGTGTTGTGCGATGGGCGCCGCGCCTTTGTGAACTGTACCCGAGACACTCTCATCAAAGGCCTGGTGCGCTTGCTGCCTTCCACGACGACGGTGGTAGAGGTTCTGGAGACGGTCCCGGCCGACCCGGATGTTACGGCTGCGTGTTTGAGCTTGAAAGAAGCGGGCTACTCGATTGCATTGGACGACTATGTCGCCGATGATCCGCGGGAAGCATTGATTGAGATCGCCGATATCGTCAAGGTTGAGATGCAGCTTACCAGCGACGAGCAGCGCCAGGCGCTGATCAAGAAATTTGGTTCGAGGCGTTGCCGGATGTTGGCAGAGAAGATCGAGACTTATGAGGAATTCGCCCGCGCGAAGGATCTCGGCTTCGTCTATTTTCAAGGATACTTTTTTCGGCGTCCGGAGATGCTGGCTACACACGACGTGCCGGCGAACCGCCTGAACTATTTGCGCATGCTGCAGGAGGTGTCGCGTCCAGAACTGAATGTGGTAGCGCTGGAGAAACTGATCAAAGCGGAGGCTTCGATCTGCTACCGGTTGCTGCGCTATCTCAATTCCGCAGTTTTCAGCTTCAAGAGCGAGATTCACTCTGTGCGGCACGCGCTCTCGATCCTCGGAGAACGGGAAGTGAGGCGATGGGTGCGGCTGGTGGCCGCCGTTGGCGCAGGGCAGGAAAAGACCAGCGATCTGGTCTTGTCGGCTCTCGTGCGGGGAAGATTTGGGGAATTGCTGGCTCCACAAGTTCAACATGGCGAATCGGACCTGTTTCTACTTGGGTTGTTATCGTTGATCGACGTGATGCTGGAAACCCCGATGTCCGAGGTCCTTGCCAAGATTTCCCTGGATCATGCGACTAAGGCGGTATTGCTAGGTCAGCCCAGCGCGCTGCGTCCGATTTTTCAGCTCATGCTGGCCCATGAAAGCGGGGAGTGGCAGGCGGCGGCAGCGTTAAGCGACAGCCTTGGCCTGGACTCCGAAGACGTCGCCGCGTTCTACTGGCAGGCCCAACAGTGGGCGAGGGAGTTGTCCCAGGGGCATTGAGAAGCCGCTCCCGCGGTCGTTCGCTGACAGGGCATGCCCTCCTGTGCAAAACCAGCTTGCCGAGGGCCTTGCGGACTTGTGCGATGCCGGGTAACATATAGGTGATCTCAATTAGGCCTCGTTCCCGCGCAGGCCTTCCGCGCCAGCCGATCCGAGGCGGCGCCTTACGGATCCGATAACGGAAAATCGAGAATAAGTAAAATTAGTTTTTTCTTTCGCGAATAGCAGTTCGTTTCATACTTGGGGTTCGTTCCATAGTGTGTCCCAGTCGCAACCCGCAACTGCGCGTCGATGAAGGCGTGTGCAAGCCCGAGCTTGCCAAGACAACTTCTCAGCCTTGCTGGTCGCCCCGAAAATTCTGTAGAACCGTTGCCAATCGCATCATCAATTTGAGAGGACTATGAACGCAGGACCAGGAAAACCCTCCGGTGGGGGAGGGAGACGACGGCGGAGAGGCCGCCGCCCACACAACCAGCGCGGACAGCGTCCCGGACCGGGCCTAAGCCGCGAAAACAAGGACGGCATCTATACCGCTCCTATGGATCATAGTTATCGAGCCGTGATGGGTGGAAACAATAACGGCCACAAAGGCGGCCGCCAGCGTCCCGGTTTCCAGGCGCAGTATCCGCAACCCGAGCCGGAACCTCTGCCCGCAAACGAAGAATCAAACTCCCGCATTTTCGCCTTCATTGAGGACCTGTTCTTCATGGCGAAGATTCAGGAAACGGCTCGCAAGCTCAACGTGAAAGTTGAGTTTGTGAAGACCGACAAGGACATGACGGAGAAGTTGCAGCAGAGCGGGGAAGAGAAGCCGTCATTGATCATTTTCGATCTGAACAACAACAGCGTGAAGCCGTTGACCCTGATCCCGAAACTCAAGAGCAAATTGAAAAAGGGAACTTCGATCATCGGATTCTTGTCGCACGTTCAAGGGGATCTCAAGCAGAAGGCGCACGAAGTAGGATGCGACATGGTATTGCCGCGCTCGGCCTTCTCCCAGAATTTGCCGCAATTGCTGCGGCGACATGGCGCTCCTGACGACGTCGAGCCCACGGTGCACTAACCAACTTGTTCATGGGGGCGGACAATCCTTGTCCGCCATATCCGAACCTGTCCTTATCCGGTTTAAGCGGGCCTCGGTAGAGTCACTGCCAATTGCTATCCCGGTGGCCAAGTCAGCGGACGTCCGCCGAGAAGATGGACGTGCAGGTGAAACACCGACTGTCCCGCACCTGGACCCACATTGAGCACCGTTCGATAGCCCTGCTCGATCTTTCGCTGGCGTGCGATCTGCGCCGCGGCCAGATGGCAGCGACCGATGATCTCGGCGTCCGCATCCTCGGCCTCCTTTAGTCCCGCAAAATGTTTTTTCGGAACAATTAAGACATGCGTAGGAGCTTTGGGATCGATATCTTCGAAGGCGAACGTGTGCTCGTCTTCATGTACTTTCTTGGCTGGAATTTCGCCTCGGATGATCCGGCAAAAAATACAGTTGGAATCGCTCATCGCACCTCACCTCGAAAAACCATAGCATTGTGTTGAGTGCTTGTCAGCCAAGTCAGAAGGAAGATTTCGAAAGTTAGTCGAGCCTTACAAGAAAAACCGAGCCTTCAGAAGTAGTAGTGTCGGCGGCCAACTTCTCAGCGCGCTCATGATCATCGTTCAACACTCGGACGCGAATCCACCAGTCTCCGGCGGGGCTTGAAAATTGGAGAACTTTCGCGGTGTGATAGCGGCGGGTGAGGTGATCGGCAAGTTTGGCGGCCGAATCTTCTTCAGTGAACCCGCCGATCTGGACTGCCCATTTCCCGGCCGATTTCAGCGTGGCGGACTGCATCAGTTCTACCTTCACTTCGGCGATCCCTGCGCGCCAGACGTCGACCTTCTTGGCCGCAGCCAGGGAGAGATCGATGACCCGGCCATGAATGAACGGTCCGCGATCTGTAATGCGGACCAACGCCGTGGATCCCGTTTTTGGGTTCGTCACGCGGACGATCGAACCCAGCGGATATGTACGGTGTGCGGCGGTCATCGCGTTCATGTTGTAGATTTCGCCGTTGGCAGCCCGCCGATTGTGGTAAGGCGGCCCATACCAGCTGGCGAGACCGGTCTCGGTCGCCAAAACTTGGGCATCTGGAGCAATCGTAGGCTCCGCGAGAGCAGCGTCAGCTTCGGGTTTGGCGGGCTTTTCTTTGGCGCTTGGAATCTTTGCGGACGGCTGCGAGGGCTCGGGCTGCGTCGCTGGAACCGGCGGAGGCGGAGGCGGCGGAACGCCGACGTGGGCCGTCTTGTGATGGCCACAGCCGCCCAGAAACAGCACGGAAAGCGCGATCGAAGCCACGGCCGCAAGAACACGGGGCCGCGGTGCGCAACCAGGTTGAAATGAGTTCACCACTACTTTGCGGGATGCTCCTGGCGATCCATGTAATCCGCGAATTCTGAAAGCTTCTGCGACGCTACCCGCAGGGCCTTCGTGGAATGGGTACGAACCGCGGGGACCACTTCGTCATTGAGATACTTGATGAACTCCGGAATTTCTTTCTCCAAGCGGTCAGTGGCGTCGTTGATGGTTTGGCTGACGCGCGCCGACGCACAATCGACTTTGCGGTTGAAATCGTTCATGGTACTCCTCTAGGTTACCCGCCTGACAGGCTCGCGCCGAGATTACGTTGGGGCAAGCTCAAATATTATTTCGTGCCGCGAAGGCCTGGTCAATGGCTGCGGTGATCACTCGGAACCTGCGATAGAATGCGGATTCTTGATGCCATTCCCGACCCCTGATTCTGCTCTTCACGATCGTAGCGCCGAATTCCAGAGGCTTGTGTTGGGCTGGTACGACGGGCAGGCGCGAAAGCTACCATGGCGCGAAGATCATGATCCCTACCGGGTGTGGGTGTCGGAGATCATGCTGCAGCAGACACGGGTAGCAGCCGTGATCGAGCATTATCGAAAGTTTCTTCAGCGCTTTCCAACAGTCGAGAAACTTGCGTCAGCGAGAGAATCGTCGGTCCTGGCATCGTGGAGTGGACTTGGATACTACCGGCGCGCGCGAATGCTGCACGCCGCGGCGAAGTTGATCGTGCGCGAGCGTCAGGGCAGATTTCCAGCCACCGCGAATGGATGGCAGGAATTGCCCGGCATCGGGCGATATACGGCGGCAGCCGTGGCCAGCATCGCATTCGGTGAGGCCGTCGCCGCGGTGGACGGAAACATCGAGAGAGTTCTTCAAAGGACGACGGGCAGAACACTCTCACAATCCCAAATTTGGCGGTCCGCCGAGGAATTACTGGATCGGGCACGGCCGGGCGATTTCAATCAGGCGATGATGGAGCTAGGGGCCACCGTATGCACGCCTCGTGCGCCGGTATGTTTAATGTGCCCTGTGATCGATTTGTGTGCGACCCGTGGCGAGCTGCGCGGCTCAAGAAAAACGTCAGCGCAGAAGAAGCGCGAGATCCACTACGCGCTGCACTGCCGGGACGGCTCGGTGTTGCTGGTGCAGCGTCCGCGAGATACAGCGCTGATGGCGGGGATGTGGGAACTGCCGGAGATCTCGTACCAACAATCCGGACGATAAGGCGATTCGTGCAAAACCTCGCGGCAAAAGCTGCGCTCGCGAAACCAGGCTGCAACCCGACGCTTCTCGTAGACTTCTGTTCTCCGTGAAGCATTCGATCACGGTGACTGATTTCCAGGTTCGTGTCTGGCAAGGCGAGGATCAGGCAGCGATTCTCGGAAGTTGGATCAGTCGAAACCGGTTGGAGCGCATACCGCTGACTGGGCTGGCACGCAAGATCTTGCGCAAGGCCGCCGTGATGTAGCGGCGCCAATTCTTTTCGTAGTTCAGAATGTCTTGGATAACATCTAATTCTTAAGTTTCGCTTGAGGTTCATTCGGTCCCGTAACCAGATAGTTCAGGGAGAGCAAAGAATGACAGCTTTAGCAACAGGAGCGAAGGCCCCTGATTTTCAGTTGAAAACAACAGAGGGAGGAGCGTTTTCGCTTGCGGAATCGTTATCCCGAGGGCCGGTTGTTCTGGCGTTTTTTAAGGTGTCGTGTCCGACGTGCCAGTATGCGTTTCCTTTTCTCGAGCGCTTGCACCAGGCCTATGGAAGAAACGGAGTCACGCTGGTAGGCGTGTCGCAGAACGGTGCGAAAGACACAAATTCGTTCGCGAGGGAATTCGGAGTTACCTTTCCGATCGTGCTCGACGATCCGAGCAACTACGCCGTTTCGAACGCGTACGGTCTGACCAACGTCCCCACCGTCTTTTGGATCGCCCAGGATGGGGAGATTGAGATTTCCAGCGTCGGCTGGGTGAAGGCCGATTTTGAGCAACTCAATCGCAAAATGGCCGAGGCGGGGAAGGCCGCGCCGTCAACGATATTCCAGCCGGGTGAGGACGTGCGGGCCTACCGCGCTGGTTGAGGGTCTAAAAACTAGGTGCCGGTCCGGCGCCTCCCCAAACAATTCAAACGCAATGTGACGAGTCCTGGTGAACATGGGAATTTTGGCAAAAGGACGAGCCTTCGGCCGTGCTGCGACCCGGTAACGGGTACACTCTCGTGCATCACCGTAATCCTTCTCGTACATCTGGAAGTCGCGCAAGTCCGTTACAATTCATCGAGAAATTCATAGAAGCCCTTCTGGCGAGCGCCGCTTTGTGGGGGGAGGCCGAATTGCGACAAATGTCGAAGGTTGTATCGGTGTGTCTGATCGCGTGCCTGAATCTGCCCGTATGGGCCGGAGGCGCGCCGGCGGCGAAGGGCGGCAGTCCGTCCGTACGATTGCCGGGGCCTGCATTTACCGCATTGGAGACGATCACTCCCGACCATATCCGTTGGCATGTGAAATATCTGTCTCATGATCTGCTCGAGGGGCGAGGTACGGGCCAACGAGGTGGCGATATCGCCGCAGAGTATATCGCGACCCAGTTTGCCGAATATGGCTTGAAACCGGCAGGGGATCACGGCACCTTCATGCAAAAAGTCCCTCTCGTCGGAATGACGACGTTGCCCGAGACGACCTTCTCGCTGGCGCCGAAGCAGGGCGAGGCGATGAATCTGAAAGCGCTGGACGAGTTTGTCGCATTCGATCAGACGCAACAGAACCAGTCGAGTGTCGACGCCGATATCGTCTTCGTAGGTTACGGCATTGAGGCGCCCGAGTATGGATGGGACGACTACAAGGGAACGGACGTGCACGGCAAAGTGCTGCTCATGCTAGTGAATGAACCGCCATCGGATGATCCCAAGTTCTTCAAAGGCAAAGCGCTGACCTACTACGGTCGATGGACATACAAGTATGAGGAAGCAGCCCGCAAGGGTGCGGTAGGCGTGATCCTCGTGCATCAGACACAGATGGCGAGCTATCCATGGGATGTAGTGCGGAATTCGAACTCTGGAGAAAAGTCCTCACTAAAAGTCGAAGGCCCTGCGTTGAATGTGGCATCGTGGATTCAATTCGACGTGGCGAGCAAGCTGGCTTCATCGTCCGGAATGAAGCTTGAGAAGATGATGCAGGATGCGCAATCAAAAGACTTTCATCCCGTCGATATGGGCGCACGCCTCAAGGCTCACATGGTGAGCCGCGTGCGGAACTTCGAGTCGCAGAATGTCGTTGCCATGCTGCCGGGCTCCGACCGTAAGCTATCGGATGAGGCCGTTTTGTACACCGCTCACTACGACCACCTCGGCATTCGCGCCGATATTCAGGGAGACAACATCTTCAACGGAGCCGACGACAACGCCACCGGTTGCGGCATTCTTCTGGAGATTGCGAGAGCGTACAGTGCTGCCGCGATTAAGCCTCGCCGTTCGATATTGTTTGCGGCGGTAACCGCTGAGGAGCAGGGCCTGCTTGGATCCGAGTATCTGGGAAAGCATCCGCCCGTTCCGTCGGGAAAAATCGCTCTCGACCTGAACTACGACGACGTGAAGCCTTTAGGAGCGCCTGAAGAGGTGGAGGTTGCGGGGGCGGAACGCACCAACTTCTACCCGTCGGTGGAAGCAACAGCCAAGGAATTCCGGCTTGCGATTCGCCCGGACTCGCGCCCAGAGGCCGGTCACTACTACCGCTCCGATCATTTCAGTCTGGCGCGTGTCGGCATTCCATCGTTTTCGATCAACGAGGGCACAAAATTCAAGGGGCATTCAGATTCCTGGGGCCTCGAACAACTGAACGATTACACCGAAAAGCACTACCACCAGCCCAGCGATGAATACCATCCCGAAATGGATTTTGTGGGAGACTCTGCCATGGCTCGATTCGGATTCGCGCTCGGCTGGGCAGCGGCAAGCGCGCCCAAGCTAGTCGAATGGCAGAAGGGCGACGAGTTTGAAGCTGCTCGGACCAAGAGCCAGCAGTAACCGCGGGAAGCCTCGCGTTGAACCGTCCGGACTCAGCGAACCAATAATCCTCATTCCTCACCGCTTTTCCTCGAGCGATGCCCCTTCCGTATTCCGATCAAAATCAAAGGCTTGAAAGAGCGTAACCGAGGTAACTTTAGCCACCCCGAAACGCATGCTAGCCTCGTTATGTGCATTTGGAATCAGTAACTTCCGAATAGTGCAATGCCAAGAATCCCAATCTTCCGACTGGGCGGAGAGCCAGAGAAGGCACCTCCACCGACGCTGACGGCGTCGACGCCGTTCGTTGCGCTCGAAGGACTATCGGTAGGCGTAGATAATCTCCGTCACGACGTGGTATTGAGCCCACGCTTTGTAGAACTTGCCCGCGCGCAAATCGCTCGACTGATCGCCAGACATGGTGAGATCGACGGTTTGCTTGGTGCCGAAGCCCCCCAGCAGACGCAGGCTCCCTCGTGGATGCGAAATCAGATGGGAAAGCCCGCGCGCCCGAAGCACGATCCCGCCGAGTGGAAGTCGTGTCTGGCCGAATTGCACGTCGCCTCACTGAATCGGGCTAAGAAAGAATGCAAGTTGTCGGTTGATCTGCTGGCCCGCCTGGCGGTGACAAAATTCTTGCGCGCCGAGATGAACGTGCAATTTGCGCAGGTCATCGAGCGCTGCCGCGTACTCCTGAAGAGTTACGACAACATGCGCCAGCAAAAGGCGCACGAGTATCGCGAACGTGTCGCGGCATTCCAGGTTCGGAAGAGAATTATCCTGCGTAAGACCGGCCAGGAGATTTTCGAGACACTGCGTGAAGTCGAAAAGAGTAACCTGGCGCGCACCCGCCGTTCGTTGTTTGGCGAGGAAACAAGTGGCGGCAGCTTCTTTACGTATCCGTTATTCCTGAACCGGTTGTTGTTCTCAGAGGACGGGCGGGATGACTATCTCTGCGCCGAATACTACGTCATGCTGGGCAATTGGGATCGCGACTCGGATCGCTATGGCCGCATGCGCGAGATCGCTTCCGGATTTCTGCGTTCGGTCTATGGGGAAGAGGTGAGCGCAGAGACGCTGGACTCCTGGATGAACGCGCCCGAGAATGCGCGTGAACTAGTCGGATCGGGGACTCCCGAAGGGTCCGCAGAAGGCGCCGCGCAACAGGAACGCTTGGCCGCGTGGGTCCGCTTGCTGGAGGACGAGCGCGTAATGGAGAACGTGATCGCGTCCTATCACGTTGTGCCTCTGCTCGGTGAGTATGCGCCCCGAATCAATCCTCAACAGTTGAAGAACGCTCTGATCGATCGCACGGAATGCGATCGCGTGGAGCGCCTGATTCAGGAGCACGGCAAGCTTTCTCCGAATAGCTTATATGCTGCCGTCGCCAAGGTGGCCACCTGCCGGGGTGCCGAGCGAGCAAAAGTTGCGGCGCGGTTCCTGGGCGATCTCTTTCACTATCACCGCGACTTGCGCCGGCTCGAAGTCTTGAATGCCGCGTTGGATTCGGTGAACCTGATCCCAAACGAGCGGCTGAAAGAATTATCGCGAGTGAATGGGACGTTGTATGAGTTTCTGCTTCCCGATGAGCAACAGGAAACGGATTCAGATCGCGTACTGCGGCATGTGGTTCTTAAGGCCGACGTTCGGGACTCGACGCGATTGACACGAACGATGATGGAAAAGGGCCTGAATCCGGCGTCGTATTTCAGTCTCAATTTCTACGATCCGGTAAACAAGTTGCTAGAAAAGTACGGCGCGCAGAAAGTGTTCCTTGAGGGAGACGCCATCATTCTTGCCATCCTCGAGCGCGAAGGCGAGGCCGGGTTAGCGGTCAGTCGTATGTGCGGGCTGGCGCGGGAAATCATCGATATTGTTCGTGGCTATAACGAATTGATGCAGCGTTCCGGCATGCCTGGGCTCGAACTAGGCGTAGGCATCACGCTGCAGGAGTCTGCGCCGCTCTACCTGATGGATGGCGAACACCAGATCATGATCTCTGAGGCACTGAACGAGAGCGATCGCCTCTCGTCCTGCAACAAACGGGCCCGCAAGGTTATGGAGCCGCAGGCAGGCCCTTTCCACGTATATGCATTCCAGGCTGCGGAACTGGACGAAGATGGAAATCCGGAAGATGTCATACTGAGTTTCAATCTCGGCGGAATTCGCATGAACGAAGGCGCATTCCGCAAACTGCAGCAGGAAATCACCCTTGAGCCTCTGAAGGTGAAGCTCCCGCCCTCGCTGGCGTCGTCGGATAAAGGGGAGTATCGGTTGTTCAGCGCCACCGTGCCCGTGGATCGCGACATTTTCCGCAAGATCGTCGTGCGCGAGAGCCGCATTCCAAGAATCAATTCCGCCGATTTCTCCGTGCGGGGTTGGACGGAGCGGTCATATTACGAAGTCTGCACCGATCCCGTCATCTATGCAGCGCTGGAAAAGCGCAAGGGCGCGAGCAAGTAGCGATCCGCAGATTCAAACAGCAAGTCTGCCTGGAAGTTTCCGCAAGCAGCGTATTTCCAGCCTCAGAAGTTGCTTCCCATGCGGGCCGGCTTGAAGGGAATTTGAAATGTCGCCTCAACGTCGACGGGAGAGCCATTTTTCGTAGCTGGATCGAACTTCCACTTGACGACGGCCTCGCTGGCGAAGCGATCGATGCGATCCTCGACGCTACGCAACACGCGAACGTTGCCGACGCTTCCATCCGCATGGATGACTGCGTAAAGGATCACCGTACCTCCAATATTTTCCCGCATGAGTTGAATGGGGTACGCGGGGTCCACCTTGCGTGTGGCCATCGGCTGGGTTAAGTCCGGCGCAGGCGCATTTGCATTGGGTCCCGATTCCTCATGATGGAGCTCGGCGAACCGGATCACCCAACTGCCTCCCGCGGAATTCAGATTCGGCATGTTTAGAGTGACCGAATAGAATTTGCGATTCCCGAAGACAGCGCGCTCAGCCTCGGACAGCCTCGTCGTGCTCTCGGGCTGCATGGGATGGGGCGATGCATTCAGGCGCGGCGGTTTCACGCTGGCAATCAGGTTAGGGTTCACCGAATTTGTCGGTGTCTTGCTTCCGGGATCCCCGGAAACGGGCGAAGATTTTTCCGCCGTGCTTCCCACATAAAGGCCCGCAGGCAGATCGGCTCCTTTCCCAGTTGACTCGCCTGCGCCATTTCCCTCTCCCGGAAGTTCCGGTGCGTGCGTTGGCGGAAGTCGAGCCTGGAGTACCCGAGGCTCCCGCATGTCCGTCGGGAGTTGCAGCGAACGTCCCACGGCGATTTCCGGATGCTTCCGGCGGAGCTCCGACCACGGGATGCAAATTCAACGCGATAACGTGGCCCGTGGTTCCAAACGACGTCGAAGTTCCAGATCCAGAAAGTGATGGTGGAGGTGGAACGACCTGCGCCGAGCTGGTGGCGGAGGAGTTCAGTCGGTCCACCGGCATCGTTCGCTGCTCGGCCACAGGCAGTTGCGGCGCCGGAGCGATCACGTCCGTTGGCGCGATATTCATTTTGCCTAGAGGGCGTGTAGTGGTATCGGTCAACGTCGGCGGCGGCGCAATCAGATCGGATTGCAGAATTTGACTCGGCGGGAGATTCGCGGCGTGCAGTTCCGGAGGCGGAGCGACAACGGAGCGCGGCAGAAGAGGTTTATCCCGGCTTTGCTGAAGTCGCGCCGCATCGGGAGGCGGCGTCACGACAGAATCGCTAAGCCGCGGAGTCAGTCGGGTGATCTCAGAGGCGGGAGTCAATGGCGCCGGAGGAATTGCGAGCCGAGGCTTCTTCACGTCGGACCAGGCGACGATATTTGGTAGCGAGACTTTGCGGCTCAACTTGATGTTGGGTGGCGTGACGATCGTTTGCTCGCGATTGTCCGCCTCAGGAGGGACAGAAATAATCGGCTGCGGAGAGAGTTCCGGATCAGCTTTCGTCGCGGCGGATGCCGTTTCCTTCCGCGTGTCGATCGGCGGAAGATATTCCGTAGGCTGGTAGTAAATCACTTGCGGCCGTTCGAATGTTGGAACGCTCGCGACTCTAGGTTGCATGGCCACAAGCCGTGAAAGTCCCATCAATAGGCCCAGAGCGATCAGATGGTAAGCGCACGAATGGACTACGCCGTCCCACGGTAACGCGCGCTTTACAAATACGTCAGGCCAGAAAGCGGCCGGAGCTGATCGAATCTGCAGCGGTGGTAGGGCCCGAGGGGATATAAGGTCTCTGAGATTACTTACGAAAACACGGTGCCATGGTGGCAATTCGACCAGCAGCCGGGGAGCCGGAGCAAGGTGCAAATTCTCGAGGACGGGCCGGACTGCGGACATCTTTCTATAGTAGATGCGGAAAACAAGTTAACAATAACCCGGGAGGACACGAGAAATCAGTGATGATTTGAAATGGAACCGATTCGTCCTTGACGCCAATCGTCTTTCGCGGATAACGCTTTTTCCGAAGGGCTGCGTCTATAATCGAGAATTCAGGTTTGATTTGAAATCCTACTGTAAGGACACACTTTGCTCGATTTCCTTGGAGATCTACGACGGACTCATATGTGCGGGGCACTACGTGCGTCCGACGCCGGCAAGAATGCCGTGTTGATGGGATGGGTAAACAAACGCCGCGATCACGGAAGTTTGCTTTTTGTCGATCTACGGGATCGTACTGGCCTTACGCAGGTGGTTTTTAATGCGGACCGCGACATCAAGACCCACGAGAAGGCGGGCGGATTGCGCAACGAGTACGTCATCGCTGTCACGGGCACGGTCAAACTTCGTGACGCCAATACCATCAATCCGAACATGCCCACTGGCGAAGTGGAATTGGTGGCCGATGAACTGCGGATTCTGAACGAGTCGAAGCTGCCGCCATTTCTACCGTCCGACACCGCATTGACGAACGAAGAAACCCGTTTGAAGTATCGCTACATCGATCTGCGGCGCGATGCGATGCAATTCAATATCGAAACGCGGCACAAGGTTGCCAAAGCAATTCGCGACTATCTTTCCGCTGAGGGATTCTTCGAAATTGAGACGCCTTTCATGACGCGCTCGACCCCCGAGGGAGCGCGAGACTACCTGGTGCCGAGCCGCGTGCAGCCGGGGACCTTTTACGCGTTGCCGCAGTCGCCGCAGATGTTCAAGCAGATCCTGATGATTTCGGGATTCGACAAGTATTTCCAGATCGTGCGTTGCTTCCGCGACGAAGACTTGCGCGCGGACCGTCAGCCGGAATTCACGCAGATCGATCTGGAGATGACTTACCCGCAGGCCGAGCGTGTATGGGAAGTCGTCGAAGGATTTCTGAAAGCTGCGTTTCGTGCCACGGGAGAAGAGATTCAAACATCGTTCCCGCGCATGGACTATGACGAAGCGATCCGGCTTTACGGGATCGACAAGCCTGATTTGCGACTGCCTCAATTTACGGACGTGCGAGAGTGCTTTACGCCGGAAAATTTGCAGGAGCTTGCAATCAATGGAAATCTCCCGGTGATCGCGGTTCGTACGCCGAAGGTGGGCGAGTTGTCTCGAAAAGAGCGCGACGACATCAAGCCGATGTTCCACTCCAAAGGTGGGGCGCGTGTTTACGAAGATTTCAAACGCATCGGGAATAAATATCCTGAGGCCGCGGCTGCAATCTCCAAGAAGATCGGAATGGAAGAGGGCGACCTGATCGTGCTGGTTGCAGGGTCGGCACAGGCGGGCCCGCAGACGGCGATGCCTGCGCACCGCAAAGTAACTCCGGCGGAACTGGCGATTTATGCCTCGGCGGGGTTGCTGCGCCTTGCCCTGGCGCAGAAATATTCTGACCGCCACGGAATTTTCAAAAAGACAGGCGATCCTGCAAAGGACTACCGCTTTCTCTGGGTGACAAACTTCCCCATGTTCGAATGGGATGAGGGTGAGAAGCAATGGATGGCGGCCCACCATCCGTTCACGTCACCGCACGAGCAAGACATGAGCCTGCTCGAACAGGGAGTGGACTCGGTGAAGGATCCGCAATCGACGCTGAGCGCAGTGCGCGCGCTGGCCTACGACGTCGTATTAAACGGAACCGAACTGGGATCGGGATCGATTCGTATTCACCGGCAGGATATTCAACGCAAGATTTTTCATGCGCTGGGCATGACGGAAGAAGAAGCGAAGTCGCGCTTCGGTTTCTTTCTTGAAGCTCTTGAGTATGGGACGCCACCCCATGGCGGAATTGCCTTGGGACTGGATCGGATTGTGATGATCCTGGCTGGTGCGGAAAGTTTGCGCGAGGTGATTCCGTTTCCGAAGACAGCCCGCGCAGTCGACCTGATGGTGGATGCGCCAACGCCTGTCAGCGAACGACAATTGAAAGAGCTGGGAATCTCGGTGAAAAAATAGCTGTCGGCAGCATCGTGACCGCAACGAACGTGCATCGGTCCTTCGCTTCGCTCAGGATGACAATGCTGGCACGAGAGCGTGTGCCGATTTGTGGAGTAGCTCGCCAGATAGGCTTCCGTCGTAAACATCCTCAACGGCCACTCGACTCCAAGTGTTTGCCTTGTGCACGCCCCGCAACCGCAACTTGAGATAGTTGTCGGTCAGTGCTTCAGTGAATTCACCTGCGGCATCGTTACCGACGACATTCAGAGTGATTCCTTCCAGCGTCTTTCCAACGAAGCTGCGCATGAACGCCAACTTTTTTTCGGAGGCTAGCTCGCGCAAGACGCGGTTTCGAGCCCGTGCGACGTGTACTGGAACCTGATCTGGCATGTTGGCGGCAGGTGTCCCGGGCCGCGCCGAGTAGGTGAAGACATGCAGGTATGTGAACGGCAGTTCTTCAACCATCTGTCGAGTCTCGTCGAATTCCCGATCGGTCTCTCCTGGGAACCCGACCATGACGTCTGCCCCAATCGCGGCGGCGGGCATGGCTCGGCGAATCTTCTGAATTTTTTCGCGGTAGTGCCACGGGCGGTATTTGCGGTGCATTCGGCGCAACACGGAATCGGAGCCTGACTGCATGGGCACGTGCGCATGCTTCGCAATGCGAGGCGATGATGCGACCAGCGAGATGAGATCATCGCTCCAATCCATCGGTTCGACGGAAGAGATGCGAAGTTTCTCGAGAGCGGTTTCGGCCAGGATGGTGCGGATCAGATTCTGAAAACTCGGCGCAGTGCGACGTGCGTCCGGTTCCAGGCTGTCGACTGCGGCCTGATGCCCAGGACCCAGATCTCGTCCCCAGCGTCCGAGATTAATTCCGCTGACCACGACTTCGCGGTATCCGGCGTCGACGAGCGTATTCACTTCCCGGAGAATACGGTCCATCTCCAGGGAACGGCTCTGTCCTCGAACGAAAGGAATTACGCAGAACGAGCAACGGTTATCGCAACCGTCCTGAACTTTGAGGTTCGGCCGAGTGCGCTCGTTGGCGGCATCGAAGACGGGAGCGGCCAGGAGTTGGGTATGCGCAAAAATGTCGGAAACAAAGATCGAACTCCCGGGAATCGATTCTCGCGGCTCAGTCAAATGCCGAAGAGCGATGAAGTTCGACTCTGACTGACGAGGCTGCGATCGATCGCCGAGAGCGATTTGTGCGAGCTGATGTTTGTGGGAATTGCCGATTACAAGGTCCACACCCGGCAAGGAGGCGAGCTCTTCCGGCGCACGCTGCGCGTAGCATCCGGTGACAACAATCTTGGCATCAGGATTCTGACGGCGCACGCGGCGAATCGCCGCCCGTGCATCTTGGTCGGCGCTCGCCGTGACGGTACACGTGTTGAGCACGACCAGCGCTGCTTGTGCGGCGTTTGCGGCGCGAGACAACCCCTGCTCTTCAAACTGGCGTTCGAGAGAGGCGCCATCCGCCTGGGTAGCGCGACAGCCGAAGTTTTCTACAAAGAATGCGGGCACACTCTATCGTACCGCAACGCCCGTGTCTTCTTCGCGATGAGCGCCGATCAGGCTGACGCTGGAGTTCGACGTGCCTGGAAGCATTCCCGGCAAAACACCGGACGTCCCTGAGTCGGCCGGAACGGGACCGTTGTTTGCTTTCCACATCCGGAACAGGTGGCCTGTGTTTCGACCTTGGTATAGCGATAAGCCTGACCGGGAGCGGGGGGAGCGCCCAGAACAGCGATCCGCTTTGTCTTACACGTTTTGCAGCGTTTAGGTTCGTTCTTGAATTGTTTGTCGTGGAAGAAAAGCTGTTCCCCAGCTGTGAAAATAAAATCGCTCCCACAATCGATACACTTAAGCACCTTGTCCTGAAATTCCATTGAGGATGGCTCCCTTCAGCCCGTCTCCGCGCGCCCACTCGCGAGGAAAGAACTGCGGTGGTACACCAGAAATACAGGTTGTGTACTGCTCCCCCTCTGACTGCCCCATGGACTCGGCCCGCCACGCGACTGGAACATCACGTGGGTAAGTCTTTTTTCGTTTTATGCCGGGAAAGCTGGTGCTTATGAAAGATCCCTGCTGCAACTCAACCTCGGTGGGGGCCAGATTGAGCAGAGCCGCCCCGGGAAGGAGCGGCCCTTTCCTGCTAGTTAGTCCTGTTCTTTTCGCGTTTTCTTACGGGCTCGCTTACGAGCCAGAGCGGCTTTAACGCGCTTCTTCTCGCCGGGCTTCAGGTAAAAGGAGTGACGCTTGACCTCCTTGATAATGTCTTCCTGCTGCACCTTGCGCTTGAAGCGGCGTAGAGCATTCTCGAGGGATTCGCCCTCTTGAAGCCTAACTTCTGCCAAACTTACACACCCCCAGACTCGTCCGGATGGACCGAATAGTTATTACAAGGTTTTGACTCTAAGTCAAGGGGAAGGTGGCGAAAATCTTTACACATATTGCCATATTTTGCCCAAATTGCACGGATTCTGCGTCATTTTGAGACTGGATGCGGTCGGACAGATCTCTCCGTGCTTAGTCGCAAGACGCAAAAGAAAATGAAAATTGCACTTGGCCAGACTTGTAAAAACAGTCTTCCCAACGAGTTGCGCAGGTGCCAGTAAAGATCGTGAGGAGTAATGATGTAGATGACGAAATATCCAGCCAGCGTTAGTGCAAGAGCTACGGTCGCAGTCCGAAGTCCTTGCCTTGCCGCGGACTTATCAGGATTTCCACCGGAAAGATACAGAAGCGGGATAACAACTGTTGCAGGAAACAACAGCCAGTCTCCGAAGCGAAAAAACTCTTTCCAATACCATTTGAAGATGAGCCCATAGCGACTCGCATCGGCTAGCTTCTGAATCGCTGCCGCGCGATCGGGAAACAAGTCCCCCGGTGGAGCGATGAAGTGTTTGAACCAGATGATCAGCAGCAGCACCGGCAGCATTCCAACCATCATCGGAACGGCTGCGCTCCATTTACTTTCGCGCAGCTCGTAGTTCGCGCGTTTCGAGCGGACTACAGTCGACACATGCGCCAACGCGAGTGCAAGTAGAAACAATAGTCCTTCGTTCTTCGTCCATGCCGCAAAACCGGCTGCAATGCCCGCAAGCGCGATCAAATTTCTAAAGGGAACCGGCGGCGAATCAACAGAAAAACGATCGTGAAGGGAAAGCAGCGAGATCGCGGCGAGATAGAAAAATGAAAGTGGGACGTCCGCGTATTGGGATGTTCCTTGCTCAATGAAGAACGGTGTCGACAACAATGCCATGGTGCCAAAGAGAGCGGACCGACGTCCTCGAACGATGGCTAGCGACGAAAAAAGCAGCCCCGCAGTGCCGAAAGTAAAAACGAGACCAATGATGGCAGGCACCGCCTGGTTCTCGTGACCGAGGTAAATCCAGTAGTGCGCAATCGCACCAGGTAGAAGCAACGGATAGTCGGGATGAGACCAGGGAATGATCGAGTTGAAGCCGTCGCACCAAGCCGCTCCTCCACGAAACAGGAATCGAGCGTGAAGGTTCCAGATGGAGAACGCATCCCACCCGACACCGTGGGGATGCACGACGCAGCGCAGCACGGCTGTGTAAGCCGCCACAGTGGTGACGACTGCGAAAGAGGTAACAAGGATCGGATCAATCCAGCTTCGCGACGTCTGCTCGGTATCTGCGGGAGGGAGGGGGTGTATCGACCTGTGGGGTCTGATGATGAGGTAAGCCAGCGCCAGCAGCGCGAAGACCGAGATGTCGAGTGCGAAAAGATGACCGAGGCCGGAAGCGCGCTCAAATAGCAGGACTATTGAACTTAGTCCCACGGCAAGACCCGGCGAGAGAAAAATGCAGAATAAAAACTCGCGCGCCGAAGATGGCCGGCGCGGCCAGAAGATCATCGAGAGAAAATAGCCAGACCCGAGTGAAACGATAACGGCCAGGACCAGCCCCATTTATTTTCCGTCCTTATTCGAAAACAACAGGACGCCATTGCCAAAGTCCTTAACTACAGTCAATCCTGGCGGAAGAATTTTCGGCGAGCCGTGGGGAAAGTTTCCGATTACAAGCGGGTGACCCGACGATCGGTCGATAACCCTCGGTGCCAACGCATACTGAGCGAGGTAGTAATCGGCGGTTCCGTCTGGATCGCCTGCACCGATGTATCCAACGACGCCGCGATCAGGGAGTGCAAGTTTAATCGCTTCAAAACGCTGGTCGGAACGTTGCGCCACATGGTCGGCCCCAAGTCGGGAAGGCATAGGAGCGCGATACAGGATGCGAGCCGTCGATAGTACGCAAGAAAAAACAAAGAACAGAACTGCCGAGGTAGCGCTGAGCAGGGGCCGGTCTGAGCGTTGTATCGCGCGCATGCGGGAGAGATTCGCCGATTATACGTCGCGGTCCCGGGAATCGAGATCCCCCTCGGCGCTCCTCGTTCCATGTAAGGGGGTGACTGACTCTATTGGGGCAAGTGATCGATGAAGTTTTCGGTCAAGCGTTTTGTTCGGGGGTAGTTGCGTTAGATGAGGGTTCTGAATCCCTATACTCAGAAAGAAAATTTGACAGCAAGTTGAATTTGGCGCGGAGCATACGACGCATTCGGCTTCATGAAGTTATTCGGCAGTTGATAGTAGCCAGGATATTGCGCGAGGCTGAGCTTCACCGAGTTTTGCACGAACGTGCTGGCCGAAGCCACCATCCCGTTTGAAGTGATCGCCACCCTGCGGTTGTCACGGTTGAATAGATTGAACGATTCAGCGACCAGACTGAGCTTGTAGCGTTCATGGAAACGAATCATCCGTGTGATGCGTAGATCGGCGGTCGCATAGTCGGGCCCGGTGAAGGCATTGCGCCGGTAACCCGGAAGCCGGTCGTTCAGACCGTTGCTGTCTTGATTTGGGTCGCCGGAGACAGTTGCGTTGAATGGCCGCCCAGAGCCGTAGTTGATCACGCTTGACCCTTTCCAGTCATTGAAGAACCGTCCCAGCAACTCATGACCGCGATGGAATGGCCGCGGCTCAATCGAGAACGCTGCCACCAGTCGGTGTCTCTGATCCGTGACGCTGGCACCCCGCTCCGCCGTGGGATTGAACGAGTTCTGAACGGTTGCCGGTTGTCCTGCTACGAGCGCGTCTTGTCCGTCGTCGATGGCACGCGCCATGGTGTACGAAAAGCGGGCGTAAGTGCCTCTCGCAACCCGGCGATTTACAGAAACAGTAGCCCCGTTGTAGTAGCTGGACGCCGCGCTCTGGAACTCGTTGATGGAACCGAGTTCGGCATAGGGACGGGCCAGAGGATTGACGCAAGGGGGCCACGGGCAGGTCAGTGATTTCGTGAACTGCCAGGTCGAGAATGAGTCGATCGTGTAGTAACTATTCTGAAATGCCGAACCGGTTGGATCGAAGATGGGGTAGGAGAGCGGCGTGGGTTCGGGCAGGTTTACGTCGAGGGCGCGAATGAGGTGCTCCCCGCGCACGTTCAACAGCGAGACCGCCACAGTAGTGTGGTCGGCAACTTCTTTTTCCAATGTAAGGCTGGACTGTTGTACACGCGGCGTCACGAAATGTGGCGCAAAGGCCGAGATATCGCGAGTCACGCCTTGAGTGAATCCCAACGGCAACGCACAGTTTGCCGCGTACAGCGGGCAGTTTGCGAGCGGATTGGGATACGAAGGAAAGACCTGATGATCGTAGTAATTCGAGTTGCTCAGGAATACGTGGGCGTCGGTCACCCCGTTCTCAGTCTCGATGATTGAGTTGTAAATCTGCGGGATACGGACGAAGAAGATTCCGTATCCGCCGCGGATCACAAGTGGACGCTTGTTGCCCAACGAGTAGGCAAAGCCGGCCCTGGGCGCGAAATTGTAAGGCTGGAACGGAGCTTTTCCCGCCGGTGGAAACAATGGATTGGAAATCAGTCCGGTGGTCCTGAATGTCTGCAAATCCCATCGGACGCCGAGATTGACCGCCAGATGGTTGGTGAGCCGAACTGTGTCCTGCGCGAACGCCGCGTACTCGTTGGTGTTGGGGTGGGACGTGGCGCTTCCGAAGTTTTGCAGATAGTACCGGGGAACTTCGTGTGCGTATGCCCGCAGCGGAGTAAGTTGCATTCCCGCTTCTACCGGCTGAAACGTGAACGGGTCCACTTTAATCGAGTAGAAGAGATATTCGCCGCTCTGCTGGCTGGGAAAGAAGTCATAGATCGTGGTCAGCAGGGCATCTCCGCCGAACTTGAGGGAATGACGCTTGCCCTCGACACTGATTGTCTCCGCCAGGTGAAGGCGGTGTTCCCGCGTCTGTCGCGGAAGAATATTGGAGCGGCCAATCCCGTCCAGAATCGTCGGAATCTTCACCAGAACGTCGCTGCTATTGCTGGACGATTCTTGCTGATCGCGTGAGAACTGCGCACGAAAATGACTGATCCATCTGGATGAGAGGGCACTGGTGAGCGAGAGATTGGCGGTCTCAGTGGCAACCAGTTCCTGACCGTTGTCGTTGATTGCGTCGTAGGTGACGGGGCTGGCGGGGTCGAGAAAAACGTTGTTCGATCCCCAATAGCGAGTCGTGTTCAGGCGCAATCCGAGTTGATGATGAGGGGTGACGTTGATATCAAGTTTGGCGTACGAGGAATTTCCAATCTGGGCTGAGGGATACTCCCCCGCGAGAGAAGAAAGCCGAGATGCTGCGGCGAATACGAGGGCCTGATCGGTGGCTTCATAATCTCCCGGGATAGGGGAGCCAGGACTCAGCTGTGGAGTGACGCGTGAACTGCCATCCAGGAATTCGACCACGTTGGGCACGTGAAAAATGTGCTGATCGAATCCGGCAAAGAAGAAGATCTTGTTTCGCTTGATCGGACCGCCGAATGTACCTCCGACTTGCTGCTGGCGGCTGTGAGGCTTGAAGGCGAGGAAGGGAAGGCTCGCCCCGAAAGAACTATCGCGCAAATAGTAAAACCCGGTCCCGTGAAGATGATTGGATCCAGATTTGGTGACTACGTTTACGACGGCTCCCCCTGCCCGGCCCTGTTCCGCGCCGTAGGCGTTAGAAGATACGCGGAATTCCTGCACGACCTCGGTCGAGAATTGATAAGGAGCACGATAACGGCCTCGGGCCTGCGAGAAGAACGCATTGTTGTAATCGCTGCCGTCGACGAGAAAAGTATTTTGAAAGCCGCGGATTCCACCAAAAGATAGATCCCCATTCGTGGCCGAGGTCAGGCTACGGGGGTCTTGCGTCACTCCCGGCGAAAACATCGCAAGGTCCGAGAATCGGCGCCCGTTCAGTGGAAAATCGTTGACCGCCCGTTCGTCCAAGAGCGCCGATATGGCGCTTGGCTGGGTTTCGACCGCCGTCGGAGCAGCCGACACCGTGAGGGTCTCTTGTGCACTGGCGACACTCAATCGAAATTCGAGGTGCGAGATGCCGCCGACGTCCACATGCAGCGGCGGGGTCACCTGCGGCGACATGCCTTGAGCCTCGGCACGAGCCGAATAATCTCCTGGTAGCAATTGATCGATCGCAAATCCGCCTTCAGTATCGCTGTTCATCGCGTAGCGCACGCCGGTGGCGAGGTTGACGACAACGATCGAGGCCTGAGCAATTCGCTCCCCGGTTGAATCAAGCACCGAGCCGCGGATCGATCCGGTCGCTGAATCCTGGGCACTGGCGAGACCCTGGGTCAGGACAGCCAGAAAGAAGATGGAGATAACTGCATGCGTCCGCGTCGAAAGCATAGGTTGCCTCTTGCCGTGAGATCAGACTCGGAGGGGACCCATCAGTGCGTTTACCGGACGCGGCGTCGGGAAATGTAGCGCGGAGAAGGACCGGAGGGCGCCAAAAAATCTGGCGCGGCCGGGAAACTTCTCCGCGAACATCGGAGAAACAGAGAGGTATAGCACTGGCCCAAGTGAAAGTTCTGTGATCTTGAACAGAGTTTGTTCGGATCTTCCCGTACCGGAACGAGAAGGCACGGTGTGTGAGACGGCCGCTGCTCTTACGCCTGACCGCGCTCTCGTGGTATTTTCAATTTCCTTTCGGAGAAACAATGATTCGATCGTTCAAGGGCGTGACACCCAGGATTCCCGACACCTGCTACGTGGATTCTTCGGCGCAGATCATCGGCGATGTCATTCTGGGGGAGCACGCTTCGGTGTGGATGAACACGGTAATTCGGGGCGATGTGCATGAGATCCGGATCGGCGCCCACTCGAACGTCCAGGACAACAGCGTTTTGCACGGGATGAAGCAGCAATGGGGCGTCTATCTGGGGGAGTACGTGACGGTGGGGCATTCGGTCACGCTGCACGGATGCGCGATCGAAGATCGCTGCCTCATCGGGATGGGGTCGATTATCCTGAATGGAGCGCGGATCGGCGCTGGATCGATTATTGCGGCGGGCACTCTAATCCCTGAGAAGACGGTGGTTGAGCCCGGATCGCTGTGGATGGGCTCTCCGGGAAAATTCCGGCGCCAGCTCGACGATGCGGATCAGGAGACGATCATGCGGTATGCGCGGAATTATCTTGGATATAAGGACGAGTATTTAAACGAAAGGTAGGCACTGGGCGTCAGGCATCGGCCGATCGGGGAATCGTCCGGGAAGGTTTCTCCGGGAACTACGCATTCGATTCCGCAACTACCGATGAGACTAAGCAACGAAAACTGAGAATCAAATGATCAAGGCTGTTCGAGGAACGCGAGACTTGCTGCCGCCGGATACGGCGCTGTGGAATTTTGTCGAGACGGCAGTGCGGGACGTGTTTCGCGCTTACAATTTTCAGGAAATTCGCACTCCCATCTTCGAAGACACTGCGCTTTTCGCCCGCGGGGTTGGCGAAGATACCGACATTGTCGCGAAGGAAATGTACACATGGGAGGATCGCTCGCGTGCGGCCAGTGAGAAGGGGCAGTCGCTGACACTTCGGCCTGAGAACACTGCCGGAGTGGTGCGGGCTTACATTGAGCACAAGCTTTGGGATCGAGGGCTGAATAAGCTGTACTACATCGGTCCGCAATTTCGGCGAGAACGTCCGCAGAAGGGACGTTACCGGCAGTTTTATCAGATCGGAGCCGAAGTGGTAGGCCCCGCATCGGCGGGCAGCGAATCCTCGGCGCGCGATGCTGAGGTGCTCGAGATGTTGTCGACTTTGCTCGATCGCATCGGCATCAGCGATTGGAATCTCGAATTGAACTCGGTTGGCACTCCGGCTGATCGCGTCCAGTTTAACGACGCGCTTCGCAAGGCGTTGGAACCGGTCGTCGGAAATATGTGCAGCGATTGCCAACGCCGAGCGGTGACGAATCCGCTGCGGGTCTTTGATTGCAAAGTGCCGGAGGATCAGGCAATCATTGAAACATTGCCGCGCATCACCCAGTTTCTTGGCGAGGATTCTCGCAAGCATTTCGATTCAGTGCAGGCGATCCTGACTACGGTCGGAGTTCCGTTCACGCTGAACGAGCGCCTGGTGCGCGGGCTCGACTACTACACCCGAACTGCTTTTGAATTCACGCACGGCGCACTGGGGGCGCAAAATGCGATTCTGGGCGGCGGGCGGTACGATGGCTTGTCAGAAGCCCTCGGAGGACCGCAGGCGCCTGGAATTGGATTTGCCATCGGCGAAGACCGCCTGGTGATGTCGCTACAGGAGAAGGCCTCCGCCGAAAGCGTTTTGCGCAAACCAGATGTCTACATCGCTCCCATGGCAATGATGAACGGCGACGCGGCCAGACTCGCGCGCGAGCTGCGCCGCAGCGATCTCGTCGTTGAGTTAGGGGACGAGAATTTCCGCCTGAAGAAATCGTTCGAAGCTGCCACTAAAGCGAGCGCAAAATACATTCTCATCGTGGGTGAGAACGAAGTGAAGGCTGATTCCTTTGCGCTCAAGAATTTGTCGACGGGGGACCAGATTTCCGTGGCACGGAGTGAACTGGCGGCAAGCATTCGACAGAATAGCCAGTAGAGGTCGCGAGCAAGGATGCGTCCGCTTGAGAGTCAAGCTCGCAACTGCTGAGAATTCGGTTAGTAGGACGAAGGATTTGGGAAAGATCAGCACAGAGATCGACGACACAGTCATAAAATTCATCGAGGACCAATCAGTCTTCTTTGTAGCGACGGCGCCGCTGGATCCAAATGGTCATGTCAATCTTTCACCCAAGGGCCTCGATTCGCTGCGCATCCTCGGGCCCAAAAGAGTGGCGTACGTCGATCTTGTCGGGAGCGGAGTGGAAACGATCGCTCATTTGAAAGACAATGGGCGCATCGTCATGATGTTTTGCGCGTTCCAGGGACCGCCCAACATCGTGCGAATTCACGGACATGGCCAGGCGATCGAGCCGCACGAACTTGGGTTCGAGGAATTGGCGTCGCAGTTTCCCACCTACGACGCTTGCCGGGCGATTATTTCGGTGGAGATCTCACGGGTTTCAAGTTCCTGCGGTTATGCCGTGCCCCGTTTGAAGTTCGAGGGCGAGCGGTCACAATTGCTCTCATGGGCGCAGAGAAAAGGTCCCGAGGGACTGAAGGCCTACCGGGAAGAGAAGAACCGGCGCAGTATCGATGGCTTGCCGGGTCTGGCAGAATGAGTCAATACCAACGCTTCAAACGCAGGTCGGAGACAACAGCAATGAAATCACGATTCGCAGTCTTCTTGATCTTTGTCATTGGAGCATGCAACGTTTCGCAGGCTCGACAAGCCAATGCTCCCGCGAAGGCGGCTAGCCCTCTCGAGGAATCGCTGATGGGCGCAGAGAAAAAGTTCATCAACGCCGCAAAAAAAGGCGACGTGTCCTTTTTCAAACGAACCCTCACCGACGATTTCACGTTCGTCTCATTCGATGGCCAGTTGTATGAACGGCAGGACATGCTGGACCAGTTCTCCGAAGGGGGCACCGACCTCCTTCCGTACGACATGAAAGTGGTGGGCGCGGGCGACGGAGTCGCGATCGTTACCTACAACGTGGTCCTTCGCGTTCCGGCGGCTGAAGATCAGGGTCCGCCACCGCGATATCAGCACTTCAGCACTGTCTGGGTTAAGCAGGGAAGCGAATGGAAGATGAAATTCTTACAGATGACGGCTTCGCACTGGGGAGACTGGTAGAGAGATCCAGGCGCCACTGATCGGGACTGGCAGGCGATGAAACGGGTGCCAACAATGAAGATGCTGCTGATTGTTTCGATGTACTGCGCGCTGTTCGGCGTGTCCCCCGTCATGACGGCGCAGGCCTCTCAACCTTCGCAGAATGCGTCGCCGAAACCGGCCGAGCCTGCTGTCCGCAGTGAAGCGCAGAAGAATGCGTATTCGGGTATGTACACATTTCTCGAGGAAGGCGAGTTTGTTCAGCTGACGGTCGAAGATGAGGGTCGAGTGACGGGCTTCATTTCGCGATTTGGAAATGGCGAAAGTGACAAGGGTGTATTTCTCGATCAATTCTTCAAGAGCGGAAAGCTCGAAGGACAGAAGCTGAATTTTTCGACGCAACTGGTCCATGGATCAAGCTTCGATTTCAAAGGAACCGTGGAGCGCGGAGAGGGCAGAAATCCCGGAGACGATGCCTATTTCGTCCTTAAGGGTGCATTGACCGAGAACCTAGCCGACGAGAATAAGAAGGTGACGTCCAAAGCGCGCAACGTTGTATTCAAGATGTTTCCACAGGAAGCCACTCCGTCGCCCGACGGGCGGAAGTAGAGTGCGCAAACGATAAAGATTCTGGCGGAATTGTATTACTGTCCTGCGCGAAGAGGAGACAGGCTCAGCCGGCCTGGAGCTTTCTTGCGTGAGCCCTCGTGAGTGTAAACAAGATCGGGACTGCCTTCCGAGTTGGAAGACGCTTCAGCCAAAGTTCCGGCCAGATCGCGGAAAGAGCGGCTGATTTCCGAACCATCCTGCAGAACAACCGGCGTTCCATGATCGATCGAGGGCGAGATGGACTGGTAGGCGTTCGGGATTTTCCAGAGCACCTTGCAGTTGGTGACCTGCTGGACGTCGCTGTCAGTGAACCCGGGAATCTTCTTGTAGCGGCTCAAAACCATTCGCAGACGGTCGCGTCCAGTTCCTTCCTCGAGGAAGGTGTGAATGCGTCCGGCGCTCCAGAGTGAAACAACGTCTGTCTGTGCCACAACGAGCACGGCGTTGGAGAGATCGGACAGGAGACGAGTGGTCGGATCCAGACGGCTGGATGCATCGACGATCACAAACCGATAGTGGTTCACAAGGAGATCGAACAGACGCGCGAGTTCTCCGGGCGTCGGCTCAGATGGATAAGGCTGAGCAGGGCCCGCGAGCAGATGCAAGCCTTCCTTGGTTGGCGTCATCAAACCATCCAGCAGGGAAACGTCCATGCGATGGAGATTTTGCAGAGCATCGAGTACGCCGAACTGAGGCCGCAAATTGAGATGCAAAGCAGCGTGACCGATAGGCGCAAAATCAAGGAGCACTACGTCGCCGTGAGATTGCTGCAAGGCGATCGCGGTATTTACAGCGGCTGTGGTACAACCTGATCCGCCTTTTGCGCTGAGGAATGTGAAGACACGGGCCTTGCCAGCTCCACCTAGAGAACGCGTGCGAAGCGAACTGAAACGGGTAAGGGCTTCGAGCAACGCTTCTGAGCCGGCGGCATGATCCAGATATTCCCCGGCGCCAGCCCGCATGCTGGCGACGATATTGGCGGGTTGCGACATCTCGCCGTTGGCGAAGATCGCGATCTGAAGCGTAGTCGCCCGGATCAATTCGATCGTACGAATAGCACGTTGTCCTTCGTGTGGAGCGATGTCGACGATGACAACTTCAGCGCGCGAATCTTGCAACTGGCGAAGAATGGAATCGGTCGGGCCAGTCGGAAACCCGACATGGCTGAAAACGGCGGTTCCAAGCCGCGTCGCTTCCAGTCGATTTTGCAGAGTCGATAAGTGTTCCCGGTCCTCGGTCAGGAGGGCGACGGCGATCCCATGCATAGCGCGATTCTCACTGATTTCTATCGGTGTCTGCATGTTAGAAAGAGAACGTACTCTCCGCCAAGTGACCTAGGTAACGGATAAAGACTCGTTCCAGAACAGGCGATCGGCCGGGAAGACGATACAAAGGACCAAATCGACGACTGGTGGAAGAGATCGCTCTGGAATCGCCTTCGAGAGGCCTTCCAGCATCGATGTGGACCATTGTAAGCCAGTATCGGATGGTTGAAAAGACGCCGCGGTGCGCGGCGACATTCTGGGGCGAAATCCGAGGCAAATGAGCTAAATCTATTGTCCCGAACCGACGATCGGAGGTCGTACTGACGAGCGATCCGAGGCTCGGTCGTCGGGCCGTCCGGCATGAAGACCGGAAATGCGGTTGAATCCGGGCGAGGATTCGTTGGATGTAGCGAGATATTCGTAACTTTCCAGCCGGACTGCGACGCCAAGCTTGTTATTTGCTTCTGTGCAGCCTGTTGTGGCATTGCTGGCGCTATGGCGGCCCTCAATCCTGAGTATGCGCGCCCGGCAGCGCACGGGCATGCTCTCTCCCAACGTGATCTCTGAAGGCATCCGCAGGGTCAGTTCGATTTCCGAGCCTTCATTGAGCGGAACATCGGTGAAGAAGAAAACGCCCCGGGAACTCACATCCTGGGTGCAACCCACGCCTTCTACGGAGGTGACCGGATCGCGTAAGGAAACCGCTAACAGATAAGGAAATCGCTGTCCGACGCGGCGTTCAACCCGCACTGGATGAGTGGACATAAGGGCGACTTCCTTTGAGAGTCGCTGGAAAAGCAGGTCGCTACTGTAGCTCACCGCCAACCGAAAAAGAAGTTACAAGTTAGTAAATACAAATCCGTGCCTTGATTGGGCAATTCCCGGCGATGACGCGCTCCCGGGTGGCGGGACGGGTGCTCCTTTTCAACTGCGCGTCTTCCGGCATGCACGGCGAGGCATTCCTTGGTGATCGAGCCGCCATATATCATTTAGATAACGATCGTGGCTCAATCAAAGAATCCCATCCAGGACGACGCGGAAGAGCGCAGGGTTGACGCCACCAGCCGAAAACTGAACTGGCAGGCCGCCGGACGCGCACTGCGCCATCGGAATTTCCAGCTCTTTTTCAGCGGCCAGCTGATCTCGCTCACCGGCACATGGATGCAGACGGTTGCTCAATCGTGGCTCGTGTACCGCATGACCGGTTCCGGATTGCTGCTAGGCGCGGTAGGTTTTGCCAGCCAGATTCCGGTCTTTCTCGTGGCTCCCATCGGGGGCATTACTGCTGACCGGTCGAATCGGCAACGGGTCGTGATCGGAACTCAAACCGCGTCGATGATCCTGGCATTCATCCTGGCCGCTCTCACGTTGGCCAACAAAATCCAGGTCTGGCACATCTTCGTTCTGGCCGCTCTGCTCGGAGTTGTCAATGCGTTCGACATTCCCGGCAGGCAGGCGTTTCTCGTGGACATGGTCGGCAAAGGCGATCTTATGAATGCAATCGCCCTGAACTCCTCCATGTTCAATGGAGCACGGGTCATAGGGCCCGCCGTAGCAGGAGTACTGGTGGCCAGGCTCGGCGAGGGGTGGTGCTTTTTTGCGAATGGCGTCAGCTACATTGCAGTCATCATCGGCTTGACGATGATGAAAGTGCATGCGCCTCCACGGGCCTCTCTGCATACTTCTCCACTCGAGCACATCATCGAAGGATTTCGATTTGTGAACCGGACCGCTCCGATTCGCGCGCTTCTTATGCTGCTTGGACTGGTGAGCGTTACGGGCATGCCGTATGTCGTGCTGATGCCGATTTTCGCGGACAGAATTCTTCACAACGGAGGGCAGATGTTCGCGTCCATGATCGGATCTCACGATCTGGGCGCAGTTCGGCTGGGCATCTTGATGGGCGCGGCAGGTGTTGGAGCCCTTCTGGGCGCACTTACTTTGGCGGCGCGTTCGGGTGTGAAGGGATTGGGCAGGTGGATTTCGGTGTGCTGCGCCGGTTTCGGCGTGACGCTCGTTTTATTCTCACTCTCTAAATCATTTTGGCTGTCGGTACTGCTCTTGCTGCCGGCGGGATATTTCATCATGCTGCAAATGGCGGCCTCGAACACGTTGATTCAGGTGATGGTGCCGGATGCTCTGCGCGGCCGCACCATGGCGGTGTATTCCATGATGTTTATGGGAATGGCGCCGGTCGGCGCACTGCTTGGCGGAGCGCTCTCGGACCGCCTCGGAGCCCCTTGGACAGTGGCGATCGGCGGAATCGTTTCGGTGCTCGGCGCGTGGTGGTTCAGCGTGCAACTGCCCAAAATCCGCGTGGAGGCCCGAAGGCTGATCATCGCTCAATCGATGGCTGGCGGAGAGCCTGCCGAGGAGATGGCGACGCCTGTAGTCGAAGACTAAAAATTCTTTTGTGAGAGTCAGTGCGTCCCGACATGACTATTTGCGCGCTGCGCTGCGTCCGAGCGAAACCAGGAAAATGGCGCTCTTGCCTTTCGCGTGCGGAGAGAAGAAGCTGACCACATCGTCATCGTAGAAGGTGAGGCCGCTGGCCCCGAGGTGCTGGGCGTAGGCAGCGAGATAGAGTTTCCCCCCGAGAATGCCAGCTTCGAGCTGGGTCGCCCGATATCCGCGATTTCCGTAGCGCTCGAGAATCTTCTTCAGATCTGCCAGAAAGAATACGTCGACCGCGGCGTCGGCCGGAATTTGTTGTTCGAGCCCAAGATATCCTGCTTTGTCGCGGAAATCCCCGGCCTTCAAGAGTTCCAATCGCTTCTCTTGCCATCGGTAAAAATATGCCCCCGCTTGGAGTCCGACGACATTGTTAACAA
This sequence comes from uncultured Acidobacteriota bacterium, assembly GCA_963820895.1. GTDB lineage: Bacteria > Acidobacteriota > Terriglobia > Terriglobales > Acidobacteriaceae > Sulfotelmatobacter. The sequence goes on along the minus strand of CAWGBW010000002.1, from coordinate 243,111 downwards.
TCAGGTACAGTTCATTGAGATGTGATCCATGGGGCTCGAGAAAATCAGCAGCGATGCCTCGAGTTGATCGATCCAGAATCATCGAGAGCTGCGGGAACGTCAGCGGATCGCGGGAAAATTGTCTGGTGGAGCCTCGCCGCGAAATCACTTGCTCGATCGTGTCCTGAGGCGCCTTCGATTCGTTGGGCTTTAGCGCAGTCACTTCCCCTTTTAGATTTCGCAGTGCAATCGCAGGGGTCTTGCCGCGCCAGGCTTCTACTTCGTTTGCCGTATCCAGCGACGAAGCTTCGTGAATCTTGCGCATCGCGGGAAAGTCGATCTCCCGCTCCGAGTATGCGACAATCGGCAATTCCAACTTCGTGACTGACGGCGGATCCGGTGGCGTTGACGAAGTGCTTCCCACGGGAATCACTGAGAATGCGACCTCGCGTTTCGTATCGAGCCCGAGAAGATCGTTCAGTTGCAAGTCAACGAACCCAGTAACGACTCGGGCGGGAAGTTTTGAAGCGAAAGAGTTGGCCAGCAGGTTCGCCAGAATCGTTCCGTTATCCCAGCCGAAGTGGCGATAGGTTCGCGAGCGGTACTTCCACGCATTCCGCCAATATGTGCCGGTGCAGATAATGATCACCGGAGCTTGCGCTACGGCGGGATCATTGGCGGTGGCATCGACGATGACCTTTCGAAAATCGCCTGACCGCAGTTGCCGCAGGCCGAATTCCGCGGCTCCGAAGTGATAAACGCCAGCAGCCAACGCGGGTGTTTCACCGGTTTGAAATTCTTTACTCCGAAGATCTCTACAGATGACGTAAAGCTCGATTTCATAAAGAGCGCCCGTACACGCGGCGGCCCGAAAAAAGGTCTCACCCTGCGGATGTTTTACGCTCTTTGTGACGCCGGCAGAGAAGAAGAGCAATTGCGCCAGAGTTTCAAGGTCCGGAATCGCTTCGCCCTGGTCACGCGGATTCGAATCTGCAATGGCAGAGAGCGCTGCGTCACCCACTTCGCGAAAGTCGCGCGGTAGACGCAGCACTTCGAGAGTGGGATAAATCTTGAACAGAAGAGGCTTGTTGTCCCAATCGAGATCGTGGGGATTGGTGCGGATGCTGAGGTACGAGTGCTTGGTCCCTGTGTGGTACTGCCAGGCAGCGTCGAGATTGTGGTTCTCACTCAAAGCGGAAGTCCATGACTCGTGTGGTCAGCGATAGGCGCCTGGCGGCAGGCCGGTGATGCGAATTCCGGAATGACCTTTGTGGCGGATATTCATACCGATGAGCAAAGCGGTGATCTGCTCGACAATGCGAGCATTCTCGAGCTTTCCGCCGTCGACGGCGCGAACGCCAGGAATCTTTGCCGCAAGCCCTCGAGTGAACTGAGCGGCGTCGGCATCATCGCTGCACACGATGACGTCACAATCTAGCGGATCATCTCCGTTCAGAAGCTCAGCCGAAACATTGTGGAATGCGGCAACGACGCTTACGCCCTTTGGCGCGAGCTCCGCAGCCTGCTGCGCAGCCGACCCCTGCCAAACGCCCAGCGGACGCGAAGGCTTTCCCCCAACTGCCGCGGCCAACGGCACGGTGGCGTCGATCAGGATGCTGCCTGCGCGAATTGATTTATTGAGTTGCTTGAGTATGGTGGCCTGACCGTCGAAGGGAACGGTCAACATCAAGATATCCGCGGCTTTGCATGCCGCGCTATTTTCCAATCCCGAAACCGCTGCTTGCGGTCCAACCTTCTGTTTGATCTTTTCGGCGGCTTGCTGCGCACGCTGCTCATCGCGTGAGCCGATGATTACGGTTTCCCCGGCGCGCGCCCATCGCAGAGCGAGGCCCATGCCGGCGGGGCCAGTCCCTCCAACGATTGCAACCGGCCGGACGGGCGCGGAGGACCCTGAGCTCATGCGAACTCGGCCTCGTAAGCTTGCTCCGCAGTGGACTCGTCCAACGGAAGTTTGATGCTGATGCGGGAGTACGTCGTATTGCGTTCAGCGGGGATGCGGCCTGCATCCAGAATAAGTGACTGAAAATCCTCAGGGCTCGTGTATTGTCCAGCAGTCGCGCCCGCTTCGCGTGAAATGTTTTCTTCCATCAGCGTGCCGCCGTAATCGTTCGCGCCCGCATGCAGACACAGTTGCGAAAGTTTGCGATTAAGTTTCACCCAGGAGACCTGGATATTGTTGATCGATCCTGCGAGCAGCAATCTGGCGAGCGCGTGAACCTTCAAATGCTCAGCGAGCGCGGGACCAGTGCGAGCGAGTCCCTGATGGAAAAGCAAAGTATTTTGATGAATAAACCCGAGAGGGACAAATTCTGTAAAGCCGCCGGTTTCAGATTGAATCTCGCGAAGCAGTCGCATCTGGCGAACCCAGTGCGCAGGCGTTTCGGCGTGGCCGTACATCATGGTCGATGTCGATCGGATTCCACAACGGTGCGCTGTGCGAATTACATCCACCCACTGTGCCGTCGTGAGCTTGTTGGCCGACAGTATGTGTCGAATCTCGTCATCGAGGATCTCGGCGGCGGTACCGGGCAAGGTTCCCAGGCCGTTGTCACGCAACATGCACAGATAGTCGGCGAGCGGCATCCCCGTCAGTTCCACGCCGTACACGATCTCCATCGGAGAAAAAGCGTGGATGTGCATCTTCGGTTGGGCTTGCTTGATGGCGCGGAGGATATCGCGGTAATGAAACTTGGGGAGATCCCGGGGAAGTCCACCCTGGATGCAAACCTCGGTCGCGCCAAGTTGCCAGGCTTCGATCGCTTTTTCAGCCATCTGCTCGAGCGTAAGAAAATAGGTGTCGTCCTCGCGCGGGCCCCGGCTGAAAGCGCAGAACTTGCAGCCTACAAAGCAGACGTTCGTGAAGTTGATGTTGCGATTCACGATGTAGGTAACGATATTTCCGACCAACTCTGCCCGCAAAACATTGGCGGCGACGAGCAGTCCGATCAAATCGTCGCCATCGCAATCAGCGAGCGCATAACTCTCATCGAGAGAGAGCACTCCGCCATCTTGCGCTTCAAGGACCTTCTCGATCGAGTGGCGGATGTCGGCGCTGAGCCGTGGCGAAATGTCGGACCAGTCGAGAGCGTGGAAGTCGTGCAATTCCGAAGGGGAGATTTCGCGGTGCATATTTCGCTCCATCAAGACGCGTTGTGGATCTTCCACCGGGACATAGGGAGAGAATCTATCCCTATGCGCCCCTACAGTGTAACGGAAGTTTCAGCGGAAGAGATCGCTCGCGGCGGGTCGAAGTAAATCCCCCACTTTGCCTTTTCCGGCTTGGTAGGAAAATCCACGAACAACGCAGGCCGGAGCCCGATTGAGCTTCCCACACACCAATCCGGCAGCGCATGCCAGTTCATCGGCGATGGCTTCGACGCTAGCTTTCAGTTTGTAGCCGTAGGGGTCGCTGCGCCCGCGATCGTCGCGCAGAGGCTTCATTCCCGAGATGCCGATCGCGAATTCGGTCAGGCCCTCGCGCCAAGGCCGTCCGAAGCTATCTGTGATGATGACCGGGATGGACAAGCCTGTTTTCTTCTTCAGAGCGCGTCGAAGATTTTCAGCGGAGCGATCAGGATCCGCAGGAAGCAGAAGAGCACAATTGCCACCATCGACATTCGAAACATCGATCCCGCTGTTGGCGCAAAGAAAACCATGCTGCGTCTCCGTAATCAACACGCCATTCTTCCGGCGAAGGATGGACCGGCTCTCGCGCAAAGCCAGCTCAATCACACGCGCGTCGAGATCGTATCGCCGTGCCCAGGCGATCGATTCTGCTGACGGCTTAATCGTTGCGAGATCGACCACGCGTCCTTCGGCCTTGGAAATGATCTTGTGTTTTACGACGAGAATGTCGCCGCGCTCAAAGCGCAGCCGGCGGCGGTTGAGAGATTCCAAAATCTTGCTGTCGATCGAGTCTCCCGGTTTCACGTCGCCATCCACTTTAAGTGGTATCAGCCGGATCTCGCGAAAGCCCGAGTGCTCGACCTTCTTGGCGGAACGTGATTTCCGGCGGATCATGACGCGTCCGAGCCAGTGGCGGGCAGCCGGCCTGGCAAGTTCCAATCGCGAGCCAACGCCTGCGCGCGTGTTTCGCCGGGAAGAGAAACGAGTTGCTGTAGGTCAGCAGGATTGTCGACGTCGACCGCAATTCCGGGAAGATCAAAAACAACGCACGGTCTTCCAGTTGCCACTGCGGCCGCGTGGTGAGGCTTAAAGCTATCGTTCCCGAAGCGGAGCGGGAACAAGTCGGCAGGCCGGCGGAACGCCGCATTCGTGCCGCGTCCGTCTCCAGCAGGAACCAATACGCTTCCCTCGGCAGGAGCCCGCTTCAGAATTTCGTCAAGCTCCCATGGCTCGATCAGTGGGATGTCCGCCGGAATCACCAGCGTGCTGTCTTCGCCGCGCTCAAGGCACACGCGAGTGGCCATTTCGATTGCGCCGGTTTCGCCAGGATCAAGTGCGTCAGGAATGATTTCGAATTTGTATCGTTCGGCAAGAGCCGCCGCATACCGGTCGCCGGTCACGATTCCGACACTTGGTCGATTCTTCCAGTTGTGAATCGCGGTCAAGACGTCATAGAGCATCGCTTGCGCAAGCTTCGTTCGAGAGGGCTGATCCAAAATCGTCGCAAGGCGCTGTTTCGCAAACGCCGTGTTCTTGATAGGAACCAGAATCACGGTTCGCGGTCCAACCGCCGAAATGGTGTGCCTGCCACCGTTTCCTTCTGCGCTGTTTCTGCCGCGATTGACGACAATACTTCCCGTGCCAGTCCGGCTTTGTCGTCGGCGCTTCGCATAATGGTTTGCGCGCAGTGCACTCGAAGTCCAGTCTTGCGCAACTCTTCGGCCGCGCGGGTGTCGCGAGTATCGCAGATCAGGACATCGAGAAAATCTTCATAGGCTTGTGCTACTCCAGCGATCGAACACGGCAGTCCCTGGGCCTGCATCAAAATGCCCGCTGGGCCAGCTACGGGGGCGTTTCCGATGATCGGGCTGATGGCTGCGATTTTTCCCCGGGCCTGCAACAAAGCATCGCGAATACCGGGAGTGGCCAGGATAGGACCGATGCTTGTTATCGGATTGCTGGGCGCAATCAGGACTACGTCAGCCGACACGATGGCATCGATCACCCCCGGTGCTGCTTCCGCGTCAGAGGCTCCCGCGAAGCGAACGGAGTTGACGGGGTCCTGATACCAGCGCTGCACAAAGTATTCTTCGAAACTCAGTTCGCCGGCCGGAGTATCAACACGGGTCTCGACGCGTGAGTCGCTCATCGGTAAGATCCGCGCCTTGACCCCGAGCTTTCCGGAGATGATCCCGGTCGCTTCGGATAGCGTTTTACCTTCCGCCAAAAGTCTCGAACGTAGTAAGTGCATCGCAAGATCGCGATCGCCGGTATGGAACCACGTTGGTTCGCCAAGTTGTCCCATCGCCTGCAGGCACAGAAACGTGTCGCCCTTTACGCCCCACCCACGCTCGCGACTGAGCATGCCCGACAGCACGTAAGTGATCGAATCGATGTCCGGCGAAACGTAAAGACCCCACCACATCAGGTCGTCACCCGTGTTCACGACCAGAGTGATGTCTTCGGCGGGCATGATCTGGCGCAGTCCATCCACGAACTTCGCGCCGCCCGTGCCTCCGCTGAGGACGCAGATCATGCAGCCCTCCGAGCCATACCGTCGGCTCCTGCCGCGGTGCGAAGCTTGTCCGAAAGAAGACCCGGTCGCTTCATGATGCGGTCAATGAATTCCGGATACACCGGCAACCGCTGGTGCAACTCGAAACCCTTCGCCGCAGTTCTCAAACGGAGTTGTTCTACGTGCGGCCAAGGTTTTTCGGGATTGATGAAGTCGGGAGTCAGCGGCGAAATCCCTCCCCAGTCATTGATGCCGGCGTCCAGCAAGTCATCATAATAAGGCGCAGATAGATTGGGAGGTGCTTGAATGTTCATGTTGGGTAGTAGCAAACGAGCCACCGCAACCGTTCTAAGCATCTCGTCCCGCGACGGCTCCGGCCAATGCGCCATCGGGATCGACGGCTTCACCCTGAAATTCTGGACAATCACCTCCTGGATGTGTCCGTAGCGCTCGTGCAGTTCACCAATTGCAAGGAGCGTCTCAACGCGGTCAGCCGCCGATTCGCCGATGCCGATGAGAAGCCCGGTCGTGAACGGGACGCCCCGCTTCCCGGCATCTTCGATCGTACGTAGACGCTTGATGGGAAGCTTGTCAGGCGCATTATCGTGCGCTGCGCCCGTTGCCATCAGACCCGCGTTCACTGTCTCCAGCATGAGGCCCATGCTCGGTGATACCCCGGACAGTCGAGCGATCCATTCCGAGCTCAGCAACCCAGGATTCGGGTGGGGCAGCAAGGTCGTCTCCCGCAGCACCAGCTCGCACATCGCTTCCAGGTAGTGCAGCGTTGATTTGTATCCCAAATGCCGCAGGGTTTCACGCATTTCGGGGAATAGCAACTCCGGCTTGTCGCCAAGACTGAAGAGGGCTTCGGTGCAGCCCAGCTTTTCACCCTCACCAGCGACGGCTAGAACTTCTTCTGGTGTCATCGTGTGTGCGCCCGGGTCGCCCGGATCGCGGCGGAACGTGCAATATCCGCAATAGTCCCGGCACAGGTTCGTCAGCGGAAGGAATACTTTCCGTGAGTACGTGATGGTTCCTGGCTTGAATTTTTCTTTGGCGGCTCTTGCAGACGCCATGAGGCGAGGCAAAAGCTCAGGGGCACACGTGATCAGCCGCCGCGCCGCTTCGCGGGAAATCGAAACTCCAGGCTGAATGTCAGTCAGGTCCGACGCGCACAAGTTGCTTCGTTCAGGCCCCGAAAGCGCAGTGGGAGTGGCGGTCACGTTGCCTCGAATAATACATCGGCGCGCCGTGGTAATGTAGGCGTTGAGTGCCCGGAAGACAAGAGGTTCGCATCCTGCCGTCAGCGAATGACAGACGGCTTGCCAGTCATGTCTCTAAGCAAATGAGCTTGAATCCCATCGAGTTTCGCAAGGCTATGGGCGGTTTTGCCACTGGGGTCACCATCATCACCGTCGACCTTGAAGGCGAAGTTCACGGGATGACCGCCAACGCCTTCGCCTCGGTGTCACTCGACCCCATGCTGGTCCTGGTATGCGTGGACCACACTACGCGGACGCATGCCCACCTTCATGCCAAGAAGCGATTTGGGATGAATGTACTATGCGAGAATCAGCGGGCCATCTCCGAGTATTACGCTCGGCCCGAGCGGTCCCACGAAAATGCCGAGGCCGAAGCCGGAGCCCGATTCGATCGCACTCCCCATGGAACGCCGGTCCTGCATGGAGCCTTGGCATATTTCGAATGCCGCCTGCATACGGCGCAATCGGCTGGAGATCATACGATCTTCATCGCTGAGGTGGAGGATGTCGTTGTCAGGGAAGGGGATCCTCTGTTGTTTTTCAGAGGAAGATACCGGAAAGTGGGCGGAGAGATTCTGAAATAGCCAGTGTCGAAGCCCCAGAATGCGGCTGTCACTTTTGACACCGAAATACATCTAATCTTTGGCGAGATGAAAACGGAATGGAGTTCAGGAATGACCGAAAAAACAGCTGAAAAAGTTACGAAGTCGGAAGCAGAATGGAAGAAACAGTTGACGGACGAGCAGTACCACGTGACCCGCGAGTCGGGCACGGAGTGTGCATTCACGGGCAAGTATTGGGACAGCAAGGAGCCAGGCGAATATCACTGTGTGTGTTGCGGTGCTCCCCTGTTCGATGCACAGACGAAGTTCAATTCAGGGACGGGCTGGCCCAGCTTTTACAAGCCCAGTGAAGATTCCGGTGTGATCGAACACAGGGACACTAAGTACGGCATGGTCCGGACGGAGGTTCGCTGTGCCAAGTGCGACGCACATCTCGGGCATGTGTTTGAAGATGGGCCGGCGCCGACCGGGCTTCGGTATTGCATGAATTCGGCTGCCTTGGACTTTAAGGCGGCTGAGAAGAAGTAATTGCCATTTGGGCCAAGCCGAAGAGCAAGGCCTGGATTTCCAACCCAAAAACTAAAGGGCACGCGTGAGCGTGCCCTTTTCGCGTCCTGAAACACTACGAGGAATTTACGCGTTGCCCGAGGCGGCCATCGCCTTCTGCTGCTCTTGCTTTTGATTCTGGTTCTGATTCTGATTCTGGTTCTGATTCTGCTTGCCTTCGCTGCGGACCTGAATACCACCCTTCAGAGCGGCGCCATCTTCCACGCTGATGCGGGCGGTCGCGATGTCTCCATGGACCGAACCTTCAGCACGGATGTCGACGCGGTCGGAGCACTCGATGTTGCCGGTAACCTTGCCCATGACGACAACTTCGCGAGCCTGGATGCTGGCATCGACGCGGCCGTTCCGGCCAATCGTGACGCGGCTTTCGGGCATCGTGACTTTGCCTTCAATGCGGCCATCGATGTAGAGCGACTCGGAGCCGCTGACTTCTCCCTTGATGACCAAGGTACGGCCAATGGTCGCCTGATCTACGGGAGCGGTGACGTTTTTTGTGGGGTTGTAAGCGTTGGAGTTGGAAGCCGGGGATCCGGACTTAGGATTGAATGAGTTCTCCGACTGAAGCATGCGACCTTCCTTGGGTTCCCGCGCGGCGTGCCCTGGGGCGCCGCTGCATGCGGTTGCTCGTTTAAATTTTGGCCTTCGGGGGGTGCTGGCTACTCGGCCAACTCGACTATCGCACATGGGTAAGGCATGCGAGAGATTACGGAAGATGCTGTCCACATGCGAGCGATCAATCTGCGCTTTGCAAGGTCGCCGAAAGTTCTTCCCACTCTTCAATCAGCGCGGCGTGGCTCGCCTTCCGTTGATTCAGTTCCTGCGACTGCCGCTGGCTTTCATCGGCACTGACGAAACTCTGCATCGCCGTTTCGAGGTGGGAGATCGCGCTCTCGGTCGTACTGATTTTTTCTTCCAGTTCCCGGACGCTATCTTCCAACTGCTTTCGCTTGATGGGGTTAAGGCGCTTCTTGGCGGGATCGGACGTGATGGCCTCCGAGCCTCCGTGATTCCCGTTCGATGGAGGGGTCGGTACTGGAACTGGAGATTCAATTTTCTCGATGTGTCCGGGAACGTCGGCCAGCGTCGGCGCAACATGCTGTCCACCCTGTTTGCGCCACAGGTAATCCTCATAGTTGCCGGGAAAGATTTCTACCTGGCCGCCGCCTACTTCGAAGACGCGGGTCGCCAGATTGTCGATGAAGTACCGGTCATGCGAGACGAAGACGACAGTGCCGGTGTACTTCATGAGCGCGCTGAGCAGGACGTCCTTGGCGCGCATATCGAGATGGTTGGTGGGCTCATCGAGCAGAAGGAAATTCGCTGGATGCAGCAGCAAACGAAGCAGGGCGTATCGGCCGCGTTCTCCGCCCGACAACACGCCGATTTTCTTGAATACATCATCTTCCGAGAAGAGAAAGCATCCCAGCAGGCTGCGCAACTCCGTCTCAGTCGAGCGCGGAGACAATTCACTCAGGTCATCCAATATGCGCGCCTCAGGAATCAGTTCTTTGTACTGGTCCTGGGCGAAGTAGTCCGGAAGCACGTTGTGACCCAGGCGAAACTCTCCATCGGATAGGGACTCGGTTCCGGCAAGAAGCTTGATGAGCGTGGATTTTCCGGCTCCGTTGATACCCACCAGCGCGATGCGGTCGCCGCGCTCGATCATGAAACTGACATTACGGAAGACTTCCTTGGCCGTTCCGTTCTTCTGATACGCCTTCGCGACGCCATCGAATTCGGCCACGATGCGCCCGCTGGCCTTAGGCTGCGGAAAGGAAAAGTGGATCGACTTTTCTTCAGGTGGAATCTCGATGCGCTCTATCTTGTCAAGTTCCTTGATGCGGCTCTGTACCTGCTTGGCCTTGGTTGCCTGATACCGGAAACGATTGATGAAGACTTCCAGTTGCTCGATGCGGTCGCGCTGGTTGCGGTATGCCGCTTGCAGCTGTTCGTTGCGCTGCGTTTTCTGGGCGAGAAACTTGTCGTAGTTGCCGGTGTAGAACCAGAACCGCTTATTCCAGATTTCCGCGATCTTGTCGACCGTGACGTCGAGGAAATACCGGTCGTGCGAAATCAGAACGAACGTATAGGGATACTCGCTGAGATATTCCTCCAGCCAGTTGCGGGCCTCGAGATCCAGATGGTTTGTCGGTTCGTCCAGCAGCAGCAGGTTGGGCTTTTGCAGCAGTAGTTTCGCCAAGGCGAGCCGCATCTGCCAGCCGCCCGAGAACTCGTCGGTCAACCTTGGCCAATCTTCTTTCCCGAAACCAAGACCCATCAATACGCGGCCCACCTCGGCTTCGATCGAATAGCCGTCCCGCGTGCGGAATTCGTGCTCCACACGCTGGTACCGGTCGGCGACGTTGGCGTACTCGGCGCTGGTGTGATCGATCTCCGCCATGCTGTGCATTAGCGATTCGAGTTCCACCTCCATAGCGCGCAGATCGTCAAACACCGACATGCACTCTGCGAAAACCGTGCGACCCGATAGGGTCAGGCCATCCTGCGGAAGATATCCGGCGGAAGTTCCCTTGGCGACGATGAGGGACCCGTAATCGAACGTGTCCATCCCGCCCAGGACTTTCATCAACGTCGACTTCCCGGTTCCATTGCCGCCGACCAGGCCGATGTGGTCGTGGCTGGTGATGAGCCAGTCGACGTTTTCGAAGAGAACTTTGTGGCCGAAGCGTTTTCCGGCGCCGGAAAGCTGGATCATGAGACTGCTTTATCGTCTCACAAAACTAGCGGTGCACTGAACGTCGTCGAAATCGGGATTGGTAAGGAAGTGGTCCCGCGGTCGTGGCAGGAAAATGATTGCGGGACGAAACTTGCAGCGTCTACGGCCAAACTGCGGTGGCGATAGGGTCTTTCGCAGAACGCCCATTGCGCGGGCCCGGATACGCTCCCCACAGCTCGTGATGGAAATTGATTCTTTCCAGGGCCCGGTCAATCACGGCCTCGAGCTCCCGGAAATATTTCACTTCGCGTCCTTTAGCCAGGCGGCGTTTCGCTTCCTCGGGACTTAGCCACGTAGGCTTACGATTGGTTTCGTCAGGACGGCGCATCTGATGAACCTCCATCAGGAACGCCTTCACCACAAACTCCTGCACGCCTTCGGGCTGCCAGAAGACGCCCTTCGAATACAGGTAGAGGTGAAAATGCCGGGCATCGATCTTTCCTAGTGCTCCGGCTTCTTCGGCGGCCTCACGTTCAGCGGCCTGACAGTGCGAAAGCTTCGGATCCGTCGAGCCTTTGGGGAAAGTCCATTTGTTGCCCCCGCGGGTGTTGACCAGAAGGAACTCCAGCCCATTTCCCCGGCGCCTGTAGCACACTGCCGCCACTTTCAACGGCAATGACTTCGCAGTCCGAGCTGAGCCCATCTGGAGCCTCCTGAGAAACAGCTTATAGGCAAGATATTTCACTGGTGTGAAAGTGCAACAAAAAATGTGCAGTGCAAAGGGTTACGAAAGGGTGACGCTCCCCTTTGTGGATGCCTCGGGCACGGCGAAAGCACCCCTCTCTCATTAAAGCCCGGAATTCACTCTCGAATTGACCTAGCCGGACCATCCACAAAAACTTGCGTACCAGGCTTGACATATTCCCATATAGGAATATATATTTTTGCCATGGCCCGAGCAGCAACAACGTCCGACGCGTTCAACGCCGTTGCCGAACCGCGCCGGCGCGAGATTCTCGACTACCTGGCCTCCGGGGAGAGGCCGGTGGGAGATCTCGTGATCAAACTCGGACTTGAACAGCCTTCGGTCTCAAAACATCTGCGGGTGCTGCGAAACGTCGGTTTGGTAAGAGTGCGGCGGCACGGGAGGCATATGTTTTATCGAACTAACGCAGAGGCGATTCGGCCGATGCATGAATGGACGAAGACGTTCGAGCGGCTGTGGGCCCATCAGTTGTTGCGAATCAAAGAGCGGGCGGAAGAGAAAGCCAAGCTCACTGACAACAGTTAGTGCGCCGTTTCAGCACAGAAGGCACCAAAATCCAGGAGGAAGCGATGAGCATCAGTCCCACCATCCCAGGAATTGAAAGTTTGACGTTGACGGTGAATCAGGAAATCCAGGTGAATGCGCCGCTTGAGGCGACCTTCGAGGCACTGCTCGAGCAGATTGGTCCCGAAAACGAGACGCCGCAGAACAAGATGCCGATGAAGTTGGAGGCTTGGCCCGGAGGCCGATGGTATCGCGATATCGGCGATGGTAATGGCCACCTTTGGGGACACGTACAGGCGATCAAGCGGCCGTCGCTGCTTGAAATTACCGGACCGCTATTCATGTCGGACGCGGTGATTTCTAACGTTCAATACCGGTTGACGGAATCAAAGGGCGGAACGTTGATCAAGTTTCATCACAAAGCATTCGGCGTGATCCAGGAGCAAAACCGGCAAGGCGTGGGTGAAGGGTGGAGCAATATTCACGCCAAGATCAAAGCCCGAGCCGAGAGAGGCTCGAAGTAAGGAGGAAGTATGTGTCCAGCATGTTTAGCGAGCGCAGGAATGGTCATTGGGGGTGTCGTTTCCAGTGGTGGCGTCACTGCCCTGGTGGTAAAGGTCTTCCGCAAAAAGAAGAGCGAGAAAAACGATTCGAAGGATAAGGAGTAATCGCATGTCTACAGCAACGATGGAGAAGTCTGCTGCCAAAGTAGTGTCACCGTCCGAGTGGCTGGTTGCGCGAAAGCGACTGCTGGCCAAGGAAAAAGAATTCACCCGCCTGCGCGATGAACTGAGCCGAGAGCGGCGGGCAATGCCGATGGAAAAAATCGAAAAGAACTATGTTTTCCAGACTGTGAATGGAAATGAAACCTTGAGCGATCTGTTTCAGGGCCGCAGCCAGTTGATCGTGTATCACTTCATGTTCGGCCCAGGCTGGCAGGAGGGTTGTCCAAGCTGCTCGTTTCTCGCGGATTCTTTTGACGCCGTCCGAGTGCATCTCGCGCAACGGGACGCGACTCTGGTGGTTGTGTCGCGGGCGACTTTGCCGGAGATCGAGGCCTTCAAGAAGCGCATGGGGTGGCAATTCAAATGGGTGTCGTCAGCGGGGACAGACTTTAACGACTACTTCCACGTTTCCTTCTCCAAGGAAGAGATGGAGAGCGGAAAAGCGTATTACAACTACACCAACGGTGGATTTCCATCCGAAGAGGGCCCGGGAGCGAGCATCTTTTGCCGCTGCGACGAACAGGTCTTCCACTCGTATTCCGCCTATGCGCGCGGGCTCGACATCCTGCTCCCAACCTACAACTGGCTCGATCTGACGCCCAAAGGCCGTGACGAAGAAGGTTTGCCCTGGCCGATGGCGTGGGTTCGCCACCATGATCGCTACAGCAACCCCGAGACAATGGATGCGATCAAGGTCTTGGCACATCCCGTGAAAAACTGTTGCTCGGAGTAAATGGTGCTCAAGATGGGCGGGGACCATGCTGTCCCGCCTCGCTGAATAAATGTCGACGCCGCAAACGCAAGGAGACGAATTCATGGGAACGATGAGTGATCCGATGTTGAGCGAGTTTCGCGAAGAGGTGGTCACGACCAAGCGAGCACTCGAAAGAATTCCAAAAGACAAGCTCACCTGGAAGCCGCATCCGAAATCGATGTCGCTGGGACAACTCGCATGGCATGTTGCGGTGGTGCCGGGAAATCTGGCAAAGATCACACAGCCAGATTCTTTCGATGTAGCGCAGGCCGCCTTCCAGCCTCCGCAGCCGAAAAGCCTGGACGAGATTCTAGCCGCCTATGACGAGAGCGTGAAAGAAGCGGAGCAGTGTCTGGAAGGTCTGACCGACCAGCGCGCTCGAGAAACCTGGCAGCTAATGAACAACGATAAAAAGTTGGTGAGCCGCCCTCGCATCGAGATTCTGCGTTCCATCATGCTGAATCACTGGTATCACCATCGGGGACAGCTCTCGGTTTACCTGCGGATGCTGGACGTTCCTGTGCCCGTTACATACGGGCCGAGCGCGGACGAAAACCCATTCAACTGAGCTTGCAACGTTGAGCTCACCCACAGGCGGTCGACACGGGGAATCCCTGGTCGCCTAGTTCATATCGCGCATCGAGCATGCGCCGGGGCCGCGTGGATCTCCGCACGATCCACAAGACCCCGTGGACGGAGCGGAACTCGACGAACCTTTCGCTGAAACAGCGAAGACCGAGAGTTGTGGCTCAAGCTTCGAGGCGTGGCACTTCGGGCATTCCGCTTTCTCTTTTCCGTAAACCAGAGCCTCGAACTCGTGGTGACACTGCTTGCAGATGTACTCGTAGATCGGCATAGAAAGACTCCTGGCCCGATTATATCTGCTGCCCAAAGCGGGGCTTGAATCCTGCCTCTATGAATTCGAGACAGTCCGGTATCCGCTAAAATCGCTGCGTGGGGATTTCCCAAACAGATTCTGACGAGAGCAGTCCCAAGGTCGAGTCGCGGCTCTGGCAGCCGCGCGACCTCTTTCAGGCGCGTAGATGGCTGCGAGGCGGCCACGTGCAGACCATCGCCAGCTTCCTGGCGGGGCGCAAAATTCTCCTGCCGCAGCACGAAGACCGGCTGATCGAGGTCGCTCCGGGAATTCAGGTCCGATGCCTGTGCTATTGGCAGCCAAGTGGACGGCAGAGCGCGCTGACCCTCATCGCGGTTCATGGTCTCGAGGGATCGACGGCTTCGCAGTACATGCTGGGAATCGCGCGCAACGGGCTTGCTGCCGGGATGAGTGTGATCCTGATGAACCAGCGCAACTGCGGTGGGATGGATCACTGTGCGCCAACGCTCTACAACTCAAGTTTGTCCGGAGACGTGGCCGCGGTCGCTCTTGATTGTGTGAAGCGCGATGGGGTTTCGCGGTTCGCCCTCATCGGTTTTTCGATGGGCGGAAATCTCGTGCTAAAGCTGGCGGGCGAGTGGGGAAGTACGGGGCCGGCAGAGTTTCGAGCAGTCGCGGCGGTCTGCCCCGCGATGGATCTTGCGCCTTCGGCGGATGCTCTTCACGAGCCATCCAATCGCCTCTACGAGTACTACTTCCTCATGCAGTTGTTCCGGCGCCTGCGCATCAAGGCCAAATTCTTTCCCCAGAATTTCGATCTCGGCCGCCTTCGTGGCATTTCGAGCTTGCGGAAGTTTGACGACCGCATCACCGCGTTCTATTGCGGATTTTCCGGAGCAGACGACTACTACGCTCGAGCCTCTGCTTCGAACGTTGTCGATCGCATTGCCGTGCCCGCGCTGATTCTCCACGCCGCAAACGATCCGTTTATCCGCGTGACGCCTCAGACCCGCGAAGCGATTCTGGCGAATCCGCACATTAACTACATCGAGACCGAGGACGGCGGCCACTGTGCCTTCGTGGGACAGCCCGACGGCAACGGATACGACGGCAGATGGGCCGAGCGCGAGGTGGTCGATTTTGTGCAGAGATTCGGATAGCCCAAGAACTTCGCCGTTTCTCTACGCTTCACTCTCCCAGAAAAGTGGCCGGACTAATCCTTTAGACTAATCCTTCACAGCCCGCCGCCTCGTGGCTGCAGGCTCGCCGCCTCCACTGGCGAAGGTCGCGGCAAACGATCCTTCATCCATCCGTTCCAGTGCGTGCGTATATACGCGAGCCCAAGCATTGCAAGGAAGATAATTAACAAGCCCGCCGATGCCCCCCCGATGCCTTCGGCTCGCTTTGGCAGAATCGATACCCTGCCGTATACGAATTCGATATGGACCCAGTAGACGAGAAGCGACGCTTGCCCCAGCAGAATTAGCGGACTGAATCCCCATCCGCCGGCTCCCCAGCGGCACCAGGCATAGCTCGCGGTCAAAATCACTAACAGCATGCCCACTCGGATGATGAAAAATTCCGGACTAGTGTGCCAGTAATCGTGGACCGGATAAATTTGCCAGGATTGTGCATCGAGCCAGCGGGAGAGTTCGATAAGTGCGAGACCGACCACCCCTGCGCCAATGAATATTTTTACTTCCCGCGCCCGAGCCCAACTGCTTTGCAAAATCAGCCCGGTTGCAAGGCCGGCAAAGGCGAAGCCACTCCATGGAAAGAGAGGGAAGAGTCCCGCTTGAGATGTTCCGAGATTGTGGAAACCGTCCACGTACGTCTCCAGTGGCCATGGCAGCCAGACCGGCCGCCACACCGTCCAAAGCAGGGGAGTCAGGCAAGAGATCGCGAGCGCCACTCCCGCAGCAACGAGGACCAGGGCGGTGCGATTTGCAAGGCGCCCCTTGTGGTGTTCGCCAAGCGCACTCGGATCGATGTCTTCAATCGCTCCCGCCGATGTGGTCCGGTTCACGAACCAGCACATCACGCCCATCAGCATCATCGACGCACCGATTGTGTTCAGAACGTCGACACGCAGCAAATCGCTTTTGGGAGCCCAGCCCCATGCGACGATGTACTCCTGCATCCGAAACAGAAGTCCAAAGCCGAAGATCTCCGCCCCTCTCCAGATCGTGGTGCGAGCGATTTGACCGGCGGAAAGTTTCTTCTCGATCAACTTCTCCGTGACCAACGCGAACGACATTCCAGCGAGAAACAAGAAAAGAGGAGCCGGGAACGTCCCGCCCAGTTGTGAGTACATGTAAAAGCGTCCAGTGCGGGCGCTGCTGCCGAGCCAGGAGTCGTAGCAGTGCGTTTGGAACATGAGCAGGCAGGCAAGACCCCGCATCCAGTCGATGTATCCCAACCGGCGTTTCGGATTGGTGAGCGCAGGCATTAAGTGGGGTTGAGACGGGAAGTATACGGCAACACCTGAAAACGGGGGGTTATCGCTGGCTTTCACCCCTCGAAAGCCGGATTTCGTCCCCGAAATACCTTTTTTCCGAATCGTTCGGCGATGAACTTCTGACTTATCAGTGCAAAGAAGTTGTTAACTTTATGTAGTAGATACAACCTGAAACACGAGACGTTTGATCGAAGGTAAGATAAAATTGACTATTCCCCCGTAGACAAAATCAAATTTGCTTATTTTCCGCAGGAGAGCATGGGAGCGTTTATGTTGAAAAGTAGGGCCCTCGTGTGTGTGTTTTCAACCATCGTTGCTCTGGCCAGCTTGAGCTTCGGCGCCAATCAAAACCGCATCAATGGTGCGATCAACGGCGCCCCCACCGCGCAGCTAACCAGGAACGTCCACCACTTGGCATTGCCGGAGTTCGATCAGGGAACTGTGGACCCGGCCATGCGTATGGGCACGATGACGTTGTTGACAACACCGACGCCCGCTCAAAAGCAGGCGCTCCAGAAATTGCTCGCCGAACAGCAGGATCGCAAGTCGTCGAACTATCACAAGTGGCTCACGCCCGAACAATTCGCCGACCGCTTCGGACTCAGCCAGAACGATGTCAAGCAGATTACCTCGTGGTTGACGGCCCATGGGTTCACGATGGTGCACCCCGCGCGCGGACGTAACTGGGTTTCGTTCACGGGATCGGCCGCCCAGGTTCAGAGTGCATTCGCGACTCAGATTCACCGCTACAACGTCAAAGGCGAGCAGCATTTCGCCAATGCGACCGCCCCGATGGTCCCTGCCAACCTCTTTGGCGTCGTAGCCGGTATACGTGGACTAGATGATTTCCGCCCCAGGCCCCGTGCGCGTCGTCCTCATCCGCATTGGTTCAGTGCAGCCCTCAACAACAGCTTCGTAGCGCCCGGCGATGTTGCCACGATCTATGACATCAATGCCCTGTATACCGCCGGAATCGACGGTACGGGACAGACGATCGCCGTAATGGGTCAGACCGACGTTTATCTGGCCGACCTGAACAATTTTCGAAACGGCTTCGGCCTCGCTCCGTATACGTGTACTAAGGATGCGAATGACATCATCACGGCCTGCGATGATCCACACTTCAAGTACGTTCTCGACGGAACCGATCCCGGTCTCTCGACCAACGGTGACATCGGCGAAGCTGATCTTGATCTACAGTGGTCCGGCGCAGTCGCGCGTGGAGCGAAGATTATTTATGTGAACTCCACCGACACCTTCACTTCCTACTACTTCGCGATCGATCAGAATATCTCGCCGGTCATCAGCTTGAGCTACGGCTTCTGCGAATTCGCCGATCACCACCTTGCTGCCGATGAAATCGAATTGCAGATGGCTAACTCGATGGGAATCACGTTCGTAAACTCCAGCGGTGATAGCGGTGCCGCCGAGTGCGACTTCTTCGCCACGGTCACCAGCGACAATCTGGCGACACGCGGCCTCGCAGTCAGCTATCCCGCGAGCAGCCCGGAAGTCACTGGCGTGGGTGGAACCGGAATTCTTTTGGCGGACTGGGACAATCCCACCTTCTGGGGGCAACCAACTACGAATCCGACGGACGGCGGAACTGCTCTTTCATATGTCCCTGAGCAGGTTTGGAACGATGATCTGGAAATCGCCCAGTTCTGCGCTCTAGACCCAACCAACAAATTCTGCACGCAAGGCGGCACGATCGCGGTGCCCGGGTGGGTTCCGATTACCAACGAAGCCACTGCGCAAACCGATATCGGATTGTCATCCAGCGGCGGCGGACCCAGCAATTGCACGACCCTCACGGGATCCGTTTGCGCCGCGGGTTTTCCCCAGCCTTCGTGGCAGACAGTTACCGTTTCCGGTGCTGGAGCCGTACGGCTATCGCCCGACATCTCCTTCTTGGGCACCCCGAACTTTCCCGGCTACGTTTTTTGCGCGCCATTGTCTGAACTGTCAAATACAACGGACACTACGAGCAGTTGCGCCCTCGGAATTTCCGATGCGGTGGACACGAATCAGTCGATCATCGGTGGAACCTCCGCGTCTGCGCCTGTCTTCGCGGGCGTGGTTGCGTTGATCAACCAATATCTCGGAGGCTCATCCGCGCAAGGCCTGGGCAACGTTAACCCGATGCTCTATCAACTCGCCGTTTCAAGTCCGACCGCGTTCCATCAGGTCATAACAGGCGATAACAACGTTTCCTGCCAGGTGGGCACGCCCGTCGGTCAGAATCCGGCGTTGCAATGCCCGGCGTCGGGTGTGATCGGTTTCAGTGCATCGAACGTCGATGCCGCAACCGGATACAACCTTGTCGCCGGCTTGGGCTCGCTGGACGTTAACAACTTTGCAACTGCATGGGCGGCCACTCGAACCTCGACAACGACTGCATTAGTTTCCTCGACTTCCAGTTCTCCTGTAGGAGCATCGGTCACCCTGACTGCGACCGTTACCCCTACAACCGCGACCGGTTCCGTCACCTTTAATAACGGCACGACGGCGCTGGGAACCTCGACGTTGGCGAGCGGAATCGCGACGCTTGATACCTCCGCGTTGCCGGTCGGTACCGACACCGTCACCGCTACCTATAACGGAAGCGGATCCCTAAACACCTCAACCTCTACGGCCGTAACCGTAACCGTCACGCAAGGCTTCTCGCTGGCACCCAAGGCTGCAAGCTACCAAGTCGCTCAAGGTTCGAGCGTGGATGCAGTGGTCACCCTGACACTGGATCCAAGCTTCAGCGGAACGGTGGCCTTCTCATGCACCGATCCGGCTGCGTTGTCAGTCTGCACAGCGCCTCCTTCAACGAACGCCTCGGGTGACGTCTCGTTCCACATCACGACCGCGGCTCCAACTGCAAAACTGGAGCGTCCCGCGGATCGCGCGATGCGGATCTTCTATGCCGCTTTGTTGCCGGGCCTGCTGGGAATTGTGTTCATCGCTGGCTCGCGTAAGCGTTCGTTGCGCGGATTGAAGCTGCTCGGATTCATTATTGTTATCGGCCTTTCCACCGTCTGGATGTCCTCCTGCGGTGGCGGCAGTTCAGCCGGGCCCAGCAATCCCGGAACGCCGCCGGGCACCTACACCATCAACGTGAGCGGGGCTTCCAACGGAGCCACTGCTTCCACGACCTTCCAGTTGGTTGTGAATTAAACCTTGTAGTCTGGAATCATCAGCTCAACTAGAGGCGCTCTTCATCGGAGCGCCTCTAGTATTTTGTGGCGTGCATCGCGTCTTCCCGGCTTTGTTTTTTCCATCCCATCTGCGAAACTGACGACTGACCTCGAAGCGTTCTGTACCTTCCATGGGCCGCATCCACGTACTTTCCGAAATCGTCGCCAACCAAATCGCCGCTGGCGAGGTGGTGGAGCGTCCGTCGTCCGTCGTCAAGGAAATGCTGGAGAATTCCCTGGATGCAGCCGCGACGCGCATCAAGATCGTTGTCGAAGCAGGCGGGAAAAAGCTTATTCAGATCACTGACAACGGGTGCGGCATGGTTCGCGACGATGCCATGTTGGCATTCGAGCGGCATGCGACTTCAAAGATTAAGAAGGCCGAAGATCTGCTGAGTGTGGCGACGTTGGGATTTCGCGGTGAAGCTCTTCCTTCCATAGCCTCCGTATCCCGCCTGCGCCTGGAAACACGCGCGCAGGAAGACGAATCGGGCACCGTCGTCGAAATCAATGGCGGGAAAATTGCACGTGTGGAGGAAGCCGGCTTGCCGGAGGGAACTTCCATCACGGTTCGCGATCTTTTCTTCAATGTTCCTGCGCGCAAGAAATTCTTAAGATCAGAGTCGACCGAGTTGTCGCACATTGCGTCGCTGGTCACCCACTACGCGCTGGCGCATCCTGAGAAGCACTTCGAACTGCACTCCTCAACCAACGCGATGCTGGTTGCGCCGCCCGTTGCCGGATATTCTGAACGCGTCTATCAGGTCTTTGGAAAAGAGACGCTTGACCAGTTGATTCCCGTCGCCTCGCGCCAGGCGCTGGAGCGCATCGGGCTGCCGCAACCGCCTCCGTGGAGGCGCAAAGAAGTGACCGATGAGGAAGATGAAATCTCGAAAGATCCGGGCGAGATGCGCATCCACGGCTTCGTTTCAAAACCAGAAATCCAGAAGCTGAACCGGAACTCCATATTCATCTTCGTGAATGGCCGCCTGATTCGTGACCGGCTGGTGCAGCACGCGATTACCGAGGCATATCGAAATATCATCCCGCCGACGGTCTTCCCCATCGTGCTCTTGTTCCTCGAACTGCCAGCCGCTGAGGTGGATGTGAACGTGCATCCATCGAAGACGGAAGTGCGATTCCGGCAGCAGACGGCGATGCATGATTTCGTACGGGATACGGTTCGGGCGGCGCTGATGAAGGCGCGGCCCGTGCCTCAATTCGTTGCGGAGATGCGGGCCCATGCGACCGCGAGCCAGGCGCTGAGTCCCGGAGCGCAGCCTTGGGAGCCTTCGTCTGCTACGGCAGTTCATCAGCCTGTTGCCGGAATTGACTTTGCGCTGCGCGCTCCGAGCCTACCGCCGATTTCTGCGCGGCTGGAGTTTGATGGTGGAATTGCAGTGCAGGCGAACGCCGCCATCCCGGTGGCTCGCGGCCTGGAATCTGCTGCGTTGGTCCCAAATTACACAGAGCGTGTTCCAATTCTGACGGAGATCATTCCGGACGACGGCTGTGCTCCCGCCTTGGATGTAGGAGAAGGCGAGCCAAGTCTTTCTTCGCTGGGAACCCTGCGGCCTCTGGGTCAAATCCGTAACTCGTTCATCCTGGCCGTGAATGAAGATGGCCTTTGGATCATCGATCAGCACGTTGCGCACGAGCGAATCTTATTCGAAAAAGTGCTCAAGCAGCGCGCAACCCTAAGAGTTGAAAGCCAGCGGATGCTGATGCCGATCGCGCTGGAGCTATCTCCCGCGCAACAGGCCGTCTTCACCGAAATCTCCGAGGAACTGCAGCACAATGGATTCGAAGTCGAACCATTTGGGGCAAGAAGTGTTGCGGTCAAGATCGCGCCGGCAGGAATAGAAGCGTCCGCCGTTGAGCGCATGTTGCATGAGCTTCTGGACCAGTTCTCACGCGAGGAACAATCCTTGAACCTGGAGAAGATACGAACTCGTATTGCCGCTTCGATCGCTTGTCACGCGGCCATTAAGGTGAACATGCCGCTCGAGCAGAACAAAATGGAATGGTTGCTCGCGGAACTTGCGAAGACCGACCATCCGATGTCCTGTCCGCATGGCAGGCCGGTCGTGCTGCGGTATTCTGTGAAGGACATTCAGAAGGCGTTCAAGCGGATTTGATGTGACAGGTTCCGCTGACACCAATCAGCTTTCAGCAACACTGGGTTGTAGGCTCCGGTTGCTGATGTGGTTTGAGCCTTACTGAAAGCTCGTAGCCGAGAGCTGACAGCCGTCTTATGACCGATCTCGAACTTCAACAGCAACGACGCGAACGGTGGCGGCTGGATGGCAAGCCCATCCAAACCATCGAAGATGCGCGCGCTTTCCTCGAAGACGTTGGATTCTGCCTGATGTATCCGCAGCGTCCCGCTTTGTTGGTCCCGACGTTTATTGGAGCTTTTGTGGGCGGCGAAGACCGGTTGCCGGAATGGCGGCATGCATTTAAGGATCCGCGGGCTGCCGAAGCCACCGATCTCATGGTCCGCCTGCTTCGCGAACGCACCGCCTTCGAGGCTAACCTCTTCGAAGAGGAGAACGGATTCCTGATTGCGGCGTCGGTCTTTCCTTACTTCTATGCGATGGTTGGAGAGCGGAATCCTAAACAGCCGCCCAAGCCTGGAGCGCGGTCGCTTTATTCCCAGCTGGCCTGCGACGTCTATGGAGTGATTCAGAGAGATGGAGCTCTTTCCAAGCAAAGACTGCTCGAGAGACTTGGCGGAGGATCCTCCATTCCCGCGCTCGACAAGGCGTTGTCAGAACTATGGTCGAAACTGCGCATTACGCGCGTCGACTACAAGGCCGCCGAAGGTTCGGTTTGGGACCTCTTGTATCGTTGGGAACCGGATGCGGTTAAAGAGGGCGTGGGTTTGTCCGTGCCCGAGGCCCTGTCGGCGCTTGTATCGAAATATCTGGATTGCGTCATTGCCGTGGAACCGGTGGAACTGGAAGTATTCTTCGGAAACTTCATCGCGCGCTCCAAGGTCAAAGATGCCGTCAATGCACTGCTGGCGGCCCGGGAGCTGAGTTTCGTACACATCGGCGGGAAATCGATGGTGCAAATCACTCCAGCGAAAGTGATTCCAGTCCCCGCCCCACGCAGCGTCGCGAGATAGTTTCTTACATCGGTATTTCGTGTGTCGAAACCCTCATCAGCTTATCGTGGGCGCATCGCGCCTTCTCCCACTGGATTTCTGCACCTGGGTCATGCCCACACCTTCTGGATTGCAGCGCAGCGTGCAGCAAAGTCCAACGGCACGCTGATACTGCGCAATGACGACCTCGATCCGGAGCGATGTCGTCCCGATTTCGTGCAGGCGATGTTCGAGGACTTGCGATGGTTGGGAATTCATTGGAGCGAAGGCCCGGATTGCGGCGGTCCATTTGGCCCGTATACCCAGAGCGAACGTCGCGATCGATATCTCAAAGCGTGGAATCAACTTCGCGAGAGCGGACTGATCTATCCGTGTACCTGCTCGCGGAAGGATGTGGCCCAGTCCGCAAGCGCGCCCAATGATGCAGACGACGAGCCAATTTACTCTGGCCGCTGCCGTCCGCCGCAAAGGTCCGTCAGTGAACAGTCGTCCCCCGGCGGAGTCAACTGGAGATTTCGCGTTACGGATGCCGAAGTCATTCGCTTCAACGATTTGCATCTCGGCCCGCAGTCCGTGGTGGCCGGGCGCGACTTCGGAGACTTCATCGTCTGGCGACGAGATGACGTCCCCGCCTACCAATTGGCCGTCGTCTTGGACGATATGGAGATGCAGGTTACCGAGGTCGTGCGCGGATCAGACTTGCTGAAGTCAACGGCTCGTCAGATTCTGCTCCTCCGTGCGCTCGGAGCCGCGATTCCCGACTACTATCATTGCGATCTACTCCGCGATGAAAACGGAATGCGCCTCGCGAAACGCCACGACTCGCTGAGCATCCGAACATTGCGCCAACAGGGATGGATTCCAGAGAAGGTTCGCGCGACGTCGCTTCATCCAGCCGAAAAGAAGAAGTGAGGCGAAGCACAAGTGCGAGCTTCGCCTCAGGTTTTCGATTACAGCGAGCGCAGGAAGCTCAGCAGATCCTGCTGATCAGACTCCGACAACCGTTTGTAGTTGTTGATCACGCCATTCGCTTCCGAGTCGGGATAGCGATTGTCGCGAGAGCTTTCATGCTGAAGAATCGTCTTGACGAGGTTCTTCGTCCGGCCATCGTGCAGGAAGAAGAGACGTTGCCCCAGTCCCCACAACGGAGCAGTGCGGAATTCATCTCCTTGCGCCTGGCCTTGAACGATGTCATCGGCGAGGTTCGGTCCCATGTGATGCAGCAAGAGGTCAGAGAAGAGATTTGCCTGAACGTTGCTGAGTGCAGAGACCGAAGATGTCCCGGTTGTGAAAGATGGTGTGTGGCACAATGCGCATCCGATTTGCTGGAAGACTTTCGCCCCGTGCTGCGTCGATGGACTCGACGGGCCAGGAGTAGGTTGATCCAGGAACC
Source organism: uncultured Acidobacteriota bacterium (assembly GCA_963820895.1). Classification (GTDB taxonomy): domain Bacteria; phylum Acidobacteriota; class Terriglobia; order Terriglobales; family Acidobacteriaceae; genus Sulfotelmatobacter. The sequence goes on along the minus strand of CAWGBW010000002.1, from coordinate 218,669 downwards.
GCATGAACATGGCGAAAGCAACCACATCGCTCGACATCTCGTTGCCTGTCAGATCAAAGTGGGTGCTGTCCTCGGGAAATCCATTGAACGAGCAACCCGGCGTCTGATCGCGTTCGTTGGGAAACAGTTCGTTGGTGACACCCATTTCAACGTTGTAGGCCTCTCCGGCGAAGATCTGCAGCGATTTGTTCTGTCCTTTCCAGCCAAATCGTGTGATCGTGCCGTCGTTGCCGCTTGTGTTTGGAACGCCCGAAATTCCCCCGCCGTGCGAGGTATTGGGCCGTCCGTAGATTCCCATCCTGTGCTTCTGGTCGCCCTGCGAACTGACCTGCTCCAGGATCGCGGAGTCGGGAATGGATTCGATCAATCCGCCTCCGTATACCGGCGTCGGAATGCGGAAGATGATGTTGTTCTGAGCGATCGCCTGCTGGAAATTAGGCTGTTTGGCGTTGCAGCCGACAGCATCTCCGCGGCCCGCGATGGTGAACACGTCGTGCACGCCACCGTCAGGATGGCGCAGGTCCGAAGTTAACGGAAAGCGCACCTCGCGCACGGGGCCATTGGTCGTGATGAACGGCGGTATCTGGTTGGTCGCTCCCTGGTCGATTGCAATCGTCACCTGAGGATTGATGGCGGGACTGCTACCACCGACGGCCGGCGCAGCATGACACTGAGCGCAGCTTTCGGCATTGAATCCCGGTCCAAGGCCAAAGCCTGTTCCGGCCACAGTCCCTTTCACGGAATCAATCTCGTTGAAGTCTTCTAACCCCGCTGTGAAAAATGCTTGCTGGTTTGGCGTAAGGCCTGCGATGAATCCACCGCCGCCGGGCGGCCCGCCGCGCACTCCGGGATCGCGTGCCGCGGATTGCGTGGCCACTTTGACAGTCGAAACCAGGCAGAACAAGCCGGTGACAGCAAAGATCGTGAAACGTGTGCGGTTGGATGATCTGCGGGCTGTGAGAGGGCGGGGAGGGTTTTTCGATTGCTGGGACATTTTTCTCCTTGGGACTGGTGGCGCAGAGGCTTTTGGCCGGCCTCGCGGCGGATTCATGGAGCATCCGTCCTATTGGGGGAACATTCTTGACTGAACGGTGACTTTGTCACAGATATCGAAAGGACGGCCTCTACTCACAAGGCTTAAATCCCTTTGCGCGAATTCGTACATCGCTGCATCAGATATCGGCGCGCCCTTCGACGGGAAATTGGGCACTGTCCCCGATTCCGTTTCCTGCGATCGGAATAAAGTTCGACAGGTGTGTACAATCTCTAGTTTCGCGATGACTACGACACCGCAACGCAAACTGATTATCGCCATAGACGGCCCGGCAGGCGCCGGGAAGAGCACGATCTCCTCCCGCCTTGCTCGGAAACTTGGCTACGTGAACCTTGAAAGCGGGGCTATGTACCGTGCCCTGGCTCTTAAGGCGATCGATAAGGATGCATCGTTCGACGATGAGGACGCCCTGTTGAAGCTCGCCGAAAGTTCGCGAATACAGCTGGAACCAACCCTTGGAGGCAACCGCACCTTGCTTGATGGCAAGGATGTTTCCTCGCGAATCCGGGAACGCGATGTAACCGAAGCAGCCTCGCGGGTTTCAGTGCATCCCAAGGTCAGGGCATGGATGGTGGAGCATCAACGGCAGATGGGTTCCGGTGGCGGCGTGGTCATGGAAGGTCGCGATATCGGAACCAAGGTCTTTCCCGATGCTGATCTGAAAATATTTCTAGATGCCGACCCCGTCGTGCGCGAGCAGCGGCGCATGGCGCAGCAGAAGATCAAGGGCGAGGTGGCAGCGAATGTTGCCGCGGAACTGCGCGAACGCGACCGTCGGGATCGTACGCGCGCGGCTTCCCCCCTGGTAGCCGCAGACAACGCGGTCGTGATCAATTCGACCGCGATGAGCGAAGATCAAGTGCTGGCCCAGGTCGAAGATTTGATCAACGAAAAACTGAAGCCCTAAGAGTTCACAAAACAAAAGGTTTCAAAGTCTCGAGAGCCCGATGGCCACGATACTTTGAAACCTTGAAAACCCTGAAGCTCTGAATTCCGAAACTTTCTTCCCTCAGTTCTCCGTCGGTTCTACGTCGCTCTTTGGAGCCGGCAGCGATTTCCCGGTCTTCGGCACATTCGGCGGCTCCGGCGGTTTGGGTGGCAAGGAGCTAGCCCTGCGAATTTCAATTCCATCGTGCTCGTTGTTGATCACGATATGCGATGAGCCGTTGCCCACGGTTCCGGTTGCGCGCGACTCGTGCTCGTCATTATTAACCTTCAACTCCGCGAAGTCAGATTGAATCTCGCCATCTCGCGTGCGCGCATCGACGCGGAATCCCGCTTTATCGGGAACGCTGACTTGGACGGACCCGTTTCGATTGTCAATCTGGACATTCCCTACCGCCCGCATGATCAACTCAACGGCGCCATTGTCATCCTGCAGCCGAACGTCTCCAGACACTCCATCGAGACGGATGTTTTTTGAGCGTGTTGTCAAATGTACAGGTCCCGCAATGTCCTCGGCACGAAGATCGTCCGAGTCAAGATCCAGCGAGCCCGAGAGTCGCGACAGTTCCATATCAGTGCGCGACGACTTGAATGTCACCGTCTTCGCGATCCGTTCGAGCTTGATGCTCTCCTGGAATTCGCCATCGAGCTGCAGCGACCCCTTGACGTCGGCGATGGAAACTTCGTTGAGCCGTCCTTGCAGATGCACATCGCCCGTTATCTGCGCGACCCTGGCCGAACCTTTTTCCTGATTAATTTTGACGTTACCCACGATGTCTTCTACGGAGGTGTCGGAGTGCTGTGTCGAGATGTCGATGTCTCCATCGCGTCCACTGACGTTGACGTCTCCCCGGCGGGAGTTGATGGTCACCGGGGCTTTGCGCGGCAATGAGATGTCGAGATCGACTTCAACAGCATGATCGCCGCTGCCCTCTGCTCTGGCATCGATCGTAACCAGTCCACCGATCGCCGTTATCGTCGGTTTCGTCTGGCCGTTGTACTTGTCGGCGTCAGCCTGATTGTCGGCGCCGACACGCTTGCGAACCACGACGGCAATCTTGTTGTTGTCGGAGGCGTGAATGCTGACCGCGCCGCGCGTATCGATTACCTTCAGGCTGGCGCCGGCAGCGAAGTCCTGCTCCAGATTTTCGTTGAAGTTGAAAGTCTCGCCGCCAAAGATGTTATGAAAATCACCATCGTCAAAGTTGAAATTGTCGCGTAGCCCTGACCAGTTCACTCGCTCCATCTGTGTCGCAACAAGGCCGAAGACTACGATCATCACCACCAGCAGCACACCTCCCGCGCCAATGCCGGAGGAGCGCGTGCCCTCGCGTTGCGCCTGCTGATGCTCAACCAGCTTGATAACCCCCCAGATGATCAGCAGTATCGGCCAGTAGTTGGCGAACATATGCGCCAGCCTGCCGACAGAGAGAATCCGCATCGTGCCCAGCAGAAAGATGATGCCCACGACGATCAGGACGAACGGTCCGGCGAAAGACCGGTGGCGCCGTGGCGGCAAGGGAGCGATGGGAGGCGGAGTCATGACTGGGCTAGACATTTTTCACCTCGCCAGACGAAGATTGTTCCGTAGCGCCATCTTGCGGCGATGCTGGGGCTGCGGGTGGCGCACCCGACGGCGGGAACGCAGAGGAACCAGGAGGCAACGGTCCTACGTGCCCGTTGAACGAAGCATTGCTCTGCATGAGCTTCACCACCCCGATCACAAGCAGAATGGCTGGCCACGTTCTGCCGAATCCAACGTGCGAAACGCTGTCCAGCAGGAACAGGACGCCTAGAGTTACCAGCATCGCCGGGCCCATGACACGACGAGTGCGGCAATGTTGGCACTGGCAAAATGCTCTGCTGGTGCTGATCAGTCCCCACTGCTTGGCGAACAGCCATACGCCGAGGAAGATCAGTATCAGCGGCCAGAAACGGTCGAGTCCGAATTCAAACAAACCTGCGGTATGCAGCAAGAACAGCACGCCGAGCCCGATCAGGATCGCCGCACCGGAAGGAATCTTGGTTCCTTCAAATTTCTCACCCGCGCCGAACGTCGCAGCCAGGCCGAACGGGTCGGGAGCGGGCTCTCCCATCTGAACCGCTTTCGCGGTTCGAACCGCATCGATGATCTGGTACACGTAAAAAAACCCAGTGGTGATCCCGAGCATCGTGATCACGTACCACGGCAGATCCGAGCCAAGCCCGAGGATCAGCAGCACCATGATCACCAGATGCGCTAGGCCCTTCGCATACTGGCCGGCATAGACAGCGCCCACACCGATCGGGAAGAATCCGGCGAGAATTCCCGCAACTGCCGGATTCGGGCCAGAAGTTCCCGAAGGCGCCGGACCCCCAGGGTACGTTCCCACCGGGGGATAAACAGCTTGTGGCGGTTGCACAAACCCCGCGGCTGGTGCTGTGCCATCCAGGCGCGCAGCCAGACAGGATTCGCAGTAAATCACGCCGCGGACGTCGCGGGTGCAGGTTTGACAAAGTGGCTTGCCGCACGTGCGGCAGAACGCCACCGCAGCAATGTCGCTGTGATTGGCGCAGTTCATACGAACCTCCTGTCAGTGGTCACCGACACTACAGGCAGATCGCGAAGAGATGGACCCAGAGGACCGCCGGCCAGGATGACTTGATTCTCCACCTGGCTGTAGTTGCGATCCTGCTTCTGCTCGGGCTGTTGTGTTGTGTCGTTCTTGCGTTGCTGAGGCTTCGCCGGGCCAGGTTCGGCCGGCGCACTCCGGCGCAGTTCGTGCAACATCGATTGCAGTTCGTAGACGACTTTTACGTTGTCGTAATAGCGCACCACACGAGCCTGCGTGTTGTAGTACGTGTGCCGGATCGCGGACGGCCGCAAGTCGATTGTACGAATGTCGGCGGGTTTTACGCCGGCAACCGTCAGGCCCACCGACAGCGCGAAGAATGCCATGCCGAACGACATGGCAAAACGCGGCTGCCGAACCATGGTCCACATCGGCTCCAGGAACGATGCCTGCACTCGCGCCAGCCACGAGACTCGCGGCTGGCGGACGGGTGCGGTAGTCCGCAGGCGTTGGGTGTCAACGCCCGTCGTGGATGCCAGGATATTGTTGACCAGGCTGGCTGGAGGCTCCACCTCCGTGAGACCCTTCAGCCAGTTGCGGCCCGCTTCAGCTTCAGCGAGCAGCGGCCCACAGGCCCGGCAACTGCCGGCGTGAGTCTGGAAGCGGTCGAGTGCGCTCCCGCTCAGGACGCCGTCTAGCGCGTCCGTCAGCAGGTTGTCGAACTCTTGACACTGCATTCCGTTACTGGTTCGGTCTGGCATCACATCACCTGCCTGTAAGTACGTTGGAGGAGCCTTGCAAGTTCCGCTCGGCCCCTATTTATTCGGGATTTCACGGTACCCTCCGGAACCTTTAGAACTGCTGCAATTTCTTTGTAATCCATGTCTTGTAAGTCCCTTAGAATCACTGCTTCCCGGAGCTCCGGGGAAAGTTTGCCTAAGGCCGCATGTACCGCGTCTGACACCTCCCGGCTGCGGACGCGGGCGTCCGGAGGCGCAGATTGGTCAGGAATTTGCTCACTGAGAGGCTGGGCGTCCTCGTGGTCCGACGACGTCGTGTCCATGGAGTCGGTCATCCGGTCCTGTTTGGTCTTGCGGAAATGATCCACCAGCAGGTTTCTCGTGATGGTCGTCACCCACGTCACAAACGCGCCCTTACTGGCGTCATAGCTCGGCAGCGTGCGGTACATCTTGATGAAGACCTCTTGCGCGAGGTCTTGCGCGTCGTCGCCCGAGCCTGCGAAGCGATAGCAGATGTTGTAGATTCTCCGGTTGTAGGTCTGCACAATTTCCTCCCAGGCGGCAGCATCGCCAGCAATACAACGCCGGACCAGCATCGCAACAACCTGGACGTCTTCCACTTGCGCTCCCCGGAGAATTACGACTTCCTGAACTGAGACTTGGCCTGAGTGAAACGAGACCGCTTCAAGGCCTGCTAGACAATACGCGGTTCTCGGCCTTTAAGTTCGCGGCCCTCTCTGAGCATGAGTAAAACAGGGAATTGTAGCAGTCGCGAATCCATCGTACTTCGCACAAAAGACAGCACCATACGCTGCTTGATCGAAACGGGGCTCAGTTTCGATCACGGGCCCCAGCGCATCCTCAGAGTCTTTATGCTTGCCGCAGTGTTTTCTCTCTTAACTGAAAGACAGTGTGCTTCGCAGGTGACATTGAGCCGTGGGGAGGGATTTCGATCTACCCGAATCACAGTATGAAAAGGTCACGATGAAGTAGCATCTACATTCAAGGAAGCTCGGGTCTGGTGTGAGCACTCTGAATGGTTCCGTTTGTGTTGCGGCGGGATTGGACGCTTCTTGCGTTCAGAAAGGGTTTGGAGTTCATGAAGAGAAATTTGCCTTGGGGCGTTTTGAGTTGCATACGGAATGTGCCGTTATTCGCGGTGCTTCTTGCACTAATGTTTGCCACAGCGCTACCGCAGTCCGCCAGCGCGCAGGACAATGACAACCAGGATGATCCTCCCGGACGCGTTGCGCGCCTGGGCTACATGGAAGGCTCCGTTTCATTTCAACCCGCTGGAGAATCGGAGTGGGTGCAAGCAGTCTCTAACCGCCCCATGACGACCGGCGACAAGCTGTGGGCCGACCGCGATTCGCGCGCCGAGATTCAGTTGGGATCGTCCATGATCGATCTCGCGCCCAATACCGGCGTCTCTTTTCTGAACCTCGACGATCGCACCGTTCAGCTCGAGCTCAGCTCGGGCACGGTCAATGTTCGCGTTTGGAATCTCGACCGCGACAACGTTTTCGAAATCGACACCGCCAACCAGGCCTTCACGGTCTACCAGCCGGGCCGCTACCGTCTCGACGCATCCGAAGACGGGAACTCCACTACCATCACCATTCGTGAGGGGCAAGGTGAATCCACCGGCAACGGACAGAGCTACACTCTGCACGCTGGCCAGCGCACAGTGTTCACCGGCACCCAATCGCTGAATGCGGAAGTCGAGCAACTCGGGGGACCCGATCAGTTCGATAACTGGAGCAATGGCCGCGAGCGCCGTTACGACGATTCTCCTTCCGCTCGCTATTGCTCGCGCTCCGTCGTCGGCTTCGAAGATCTCGACGACAACGGCGACTGGCGTCCCACTCCTCAATACGGTTACGCCTGGTTTCCTCGCGTAGGCGGAGGATGGGCTCCTTACCACGATGGACATTGGGCATGGATCGATCCGTGGGGATGGACCTGGGTCGACGAAGCGCGCTGGGGATACGCTCCCTTCCACTACGGTCGCTGGTTCAACACGGGCGGACGCTGGGGATGGATCCCTGGCCCCCGCGAAGAACGGCCTGTGTACGCGCCGGCGCTCGTAGCATTCGTCGGCGGCGGCGTTGCCATCGGCGCCACCGTGGGCTGGTTCCCGCTCGGACCGCGTGAGGTGTACGTACCGTCCTATCGCGTAAGTCCCGCTTACGTGAATCGCGTCAACGTCACCAACACGACCGTGAACGTCACGCAGGTCACCAACGTTTACAACACGACCATCGTCAAGAACAACACGACGATAAACAACGTCACGTATGTGAACCGCAATGTGACAGGCGGCGTGACGGCGATGCCGCAGCGAGCATTCGCCAGTGCACAGCCGGTATCCCGTAACGCGGTTGCAGTGAATCAGCAGCAGTTCTCGCGTGGGCCAGTGCTTTCAAGGGCAGCCGTGCCCCCGGTGCGTGAAGCCGTGCTTGGTCCGAATGCTGGAACTGCAAACCGGGCTGCTGCGCCCTCACAAGCGATCGCCTCCCGCCAGGTAATCGCGAAGGCCACGCCTCCGCCGCAACGCGCTTCGTTCGCGGCGCGCCAGCAGGTGCTCACTCAAAATCCCGGGCAGCCAGTGAACCGGCAACAGTTGCAACAGCTGCGTCCCGCCAGCGCGCCTGCGTCACAGGTTCGACAGGCGCCTCCGGGAAAACCAGCCACAGCGACGAACCGTCCCGGTAATCAACCCGGCAATCAACCGGCGAATGCTCCGGCCAACCAGCCGGGAAATCCGGCAGGGAACGCGCGTCCGGGTGCGACTCCGCCGCCGGCTGCGCAACCGGGATCACCCAGCCAGCCGGGCGGCAACACTCGTCCGGAACCCAATCGACCGTCTGAACCGCCGGCGCGAAATGATCGCCCGGCAACGGCGCAACCGAACAATCAGCCGCAACCGAATCAGCCGGGACGTCCGCAGCCGAACCAACCGGAGCCAAATCGGCCACAGCCAAATCAGCCCGAGCCGAATCGCCCACAGCCGAACCAACCGCAGCCGAATCGGCCTCAGCCAAACCGGCCTGAGCCGAATCAGCCTGAAGCGAATCGGCCGCAACCGAATAGCCCGGCCCAACCTCCGGCGCGGAATGATCGTCCGTCTTCGGCTCAGCCTAACAATCGTCCCGAGCCGCAACCGAACAACCGGCCTGAGACGAATCAGCCGGCTCGGCCCGACTCGAATCAACCCAACAATCGTCCGCAGCCCAATCAACCGGAGCCGCGCGACGCACGTCCGGACACTCGGCCGGATCCCAATCAGCCGCGGGCAAACCAGCCCACGCCAAGGGAGACGCAGCCGAACAATCGGCCAGCGCCTCAGCCGGACACGAACCGTCCGCAGCCGAATCGCCCCGAACCCTCGGGACGAAACGACCGTCCGTCCGAGTCGCAGCCGAATGTCCGTCCGCCGCAGCAGCAACAACCACAACAGCAGCCGCAGCGGAACGAACGTCCACAGGCCGCTCCGCCGAACGATCGCCCGCAAGCGCGTCCGGATAACCGTCCGCCGCAGCAACAGCAACAGCGTCCGCAAACGCCCGAAGAAAAGAAGCGTCAGGACGAGCAGAACAAGAAGAACGACCGCCCGCAGTGAGGTCGGGAAAGCGGTCTGTTGGTTAAAGGGCGCCCGAGCAATCGGGCGCCTTTTGTTATGCCGCGAGAAACGAACCGATAAGAGAAGCAACGGAGCAAAACGAATTTGTTGGAGGAAAAAAACAGCGCTCTTCAATCACGTGGCAGTTAGGTGCCAGATCCATAGAGACGCGTACGGGGTGCGTCGCCGCATGAAGACGTGCGATGCAGAGATGTGATGCGGCGCGTTATGGAGACGTGCGATGCCACCCATTGATCCAGACGAAGTGACGAAGAAGAGTGATAGAGACGACTGGGACGCCGACGACTGATGGATACATGTGATGGAAACACTGTGCTGGATACATGTGATGCCGATCATGTGACGCGGATCATGTGATGGAAACTTGCGACGGAACCGGTGCTGCGGAACATGCGCTGGAAACATGTGTGGGGAAACATGTGCTGGAAACAGGTGGAAGAGCGGCCCTTCAGGGCCGCGATGAGTCCCGGCAATCGGCAGGCCTTCAGGCCCTGCGGATCGACGACCAACCTCTCAAAAGAGCCAGAAAACCGCAGAGCCCCGCGATGTCACAAGCTCCATCTCACCTCCTACGAAAACCCTGTGCATGCGAGCGCAAGCGCGCACAAAAAAAGTGGCGCACTGAAGTGCGCCACGTAAAGAACGAAATACTTCTCCGGTGCTATTGCACCAATTCGAAGTATCCCAACGTGTTCTGATTGCTGTCGACCTCAATTCCAATGATTCGTGTGGAGTCGACCATGTAATAGTCAAACAGATCCGCATTGGCGGGAGTCACAACATCAAGACCCGTCAGTGTGTCTCCAGCGCCAGTCGATACATCGGCAACCGGTGCATCGAAGGTGCCGGATACTGCCAAGTTAGGAGATACATCGGTGAATCCCAGCCAGTTGAGATCGGCGATACCGGAGAAGCTACTGGTGCCATCCGATGCCACCGGACCAACGGAGTCGAGTTCCAAACTATTTGTGAAGTCGGCTCCAGTTGCAGCCAGCACATAAGTACCTGCGCTGAATGTTCCCCCAGGAGTTTGCAAGTAGCCGGGACCTTCCAAAACATCCTGAGCAGAATCCAGCGTAATCGCCAGCGCATTCCCGTTGCCGTCGATGTACAGCTGAATGTTAAAGGTGAAATTCCCGTCTGTAACGCCTGACATCGTGACACGGCCGAGGTTTGTAGCATCTGCTACATAGGTTCCGCCTGTCAGTGTGACTGCTGGCGATTGAGCATTGACCAGATCGTTGTAGCTGATGGTTCCGAGTACGTTCCCACTTGCGTCGGCGGTAAGTATCGCTGCTGCCTGGAAAGGAACGAAGGTATGTACTCCCGTCATTCCTACCACGTAGCTGCTGCCGGTAACCGTCAAGGTCCCGGTCTGGGCGAGAGCTGTACCTCCCGTCGTTCCGCCGAGCTGGTCAGCACCCTCTACCAGTTGGATGTGACCGCCATCGACGATATAACCGACTAGGTTCAGGGCGCCGATGGATGTGTTGGCAGGAGTCAGCGAGATTTGCAGACGTCCGAGCGCATCTGGGGCAGTGATGGAACCGGCACTGATCGCCTGGTTCGACGATACAACGCCGCCTGCATTCAGATCGAACACGGTACCGGTCGTCGAGATGGACGTTCCCGAAATGCTGAGGATGCCGCCAATCGCTGCTTGCGATCCGGCTGTTCCTTGAAGGGCGAAGGCGTATCCACCAGTCGGTGTTGTGACGGCAGCGGTGCTGTCCTGAAGTTCCAGCGTTCCGCTCGATGTTGCAAATAAGTCAAACTCCATGATGCGCGCCCGGGTCGCAGTCACTAACGAGCCGTTGAATGTTTCTACACCCGAGACGCCGACAGCTGGATTCGTCTGTGTGCAATCTAGAGCGAGACACGTAACCAGTGTGATTTGCAGATTGCCGTCACTGGTTGTGGTGAATCCACTTCCGGTGGGGTTGATGGTGTCATGCTGCGTTGCGACGGTGTTATCGACGAAGTCTTGTTGTCCACCCGTGATTACACCTCCGGCCACGGTGAAGACGCCAGTAACGAAATAAGTCGAGATTGTACCCGATGGTCCGGCAGCCGGGAAGTTCTCCCCGCCAAGTGAGAACACGTAGTTGCCATCGGCCAAGGCGATTGGTGGCGCTGTGATTGTTATTGATGCGGTCCCCGTCTTCGTTGGGTCGGTCACGGAAGTTGCAGTGATGGTTACGGCACTGGAAGGAATTGAGCCCGGAGCACTGTAAGTAGTCGGCGTTCCGCTAGCCGTTGAAGTGGGATTGAAGCTACCGCAAGAATTGGCGGGAGCACAACTCCATGTAACGCCACCATTGGCTGAATCATTGCTCACCGTGGCGGTGATGCTCGCTGTGGCGAGTGTCGCCAAAGTTGCCGGGGCCCCGCTCACTGAAACCGAAATAGCCGGTGGAGGCGGTGGGGTAGAACTGCTGCCTGACGAACAGCCAACCAGTGCTGCCACCATCATTAAAGCGAGGCTTGCTGCGATTGCTTGCAGGTATCTCACTGAGCACCTCCGACCCGGACCTGTTTTGCGGGTCTTCTCGAATTAGAAGATTGAGCGGGTTTCAATAGAAATCCGTTGTTCGTCCGGATCGTGACGGTCTGTCCACCATATGAAATCTGACGTGCAAGCAAGTATTGTTTCCCGCGTAATGTCTGCATTACACCGGTGATCTGGAGCGGAAGTCCCATATGTAACGCTTGCTGAATGTCTTTGCTCAGGAATGGGCCAACGTGAGCTTCGACAGTCCCATTGGCTCCGTTGACAAGGAGACGCATGCCCCCCGGTGCTCCTACCGTGCGCTTCGTGACGACCTGGCTCACGGTACCGTTGACTGTGATTTCATGCGCCGCATCAAAGGCCACCATCTTGTCGGGCGCTGGACGGGACGCCCTGACCGGCTGCGCACTTAGCGGGAGTGCCCAAGCTAACAGCACTCCGGGCAGCAGCCCCGAAAGTGCAAGGGTAAATTTCCTCTTGCAAGTACTTCTCATGGAATCGCTCCTTGGAACGATGAAGATTTTTAGTGGGTTCACGTTTCGGCAATAGAACTGGGAGTAACTTCGCGAGCCGTCTGTTTAGCAGCGGTTTTTCTCGCGGCCGAAGTGCGCGAATCCCCCACGCGATTATGATCGTGATAACCGCGTAGTCAATAGGAAAAACGGGCCATTGCGACTCTTAAACTGATTTCCGTGGGTCTGTCAGCCGGTAGCAGCAACCCTAAAGCTCCTATTGCCAATAGTTTCCGGGCTTCGTAACAAACCGGAAAGACAACGTTACTTTTGGGCTACGACCATAGTCATTCGTACAGCGACGCATATTTCCCATCCCCGAAACCTGCTCCTGGCTGGCTAAGGACGGCTGGGCGCGACGACTCGAAGGACCGCAGCAGGCGGCATGAGTCATCCCGCGTTTCTGACTATTCGCTGGTGAAGTAGTCCACCGTGACCGGATTCTCGAACAGCGAGTAGTCCCGGGTCACGACCGTGATGCCGCTCTCGGTCACGAAATATCGTTGCCGGTCCGCCTCGGCGTCATAGCCGATCGTAGTGCCTTCAGGGATGTGCACGTCGCGGTCGAGAATCGCTTTCCGTATGCGGCATCGCCGTCCAACGCTGACGTGAGAAAACAGGATGCAATCGTCCACTTCGGAATAAGAATTGATGCGCACATCCGGAGAAAGCACCGAGTTCTTTACGCTCCCGCCAGAGACGATGCAACCGTTCGAAACGATCGAGTCGAGAGCCGTCCCGGTTCGTCCTGATTCCGCGAACACAAATTTCGCCGGTGGATACTGGCGCTGGTGCGTCCGGATCGGCCACGCCTCGTCATACAGATTGAAGATGGGCGAGACTGAAACAATGTCCATGTTGGCTTCGTAGTACGCCTCGAGCGTCCCCACATCGCGCCAGTACAGAGCTTCTTTCTTGTTCTCGTCGACGAAGTCGTACGCGAGCACGCGATAATCGTCGACCATCTTCGGCAGGATGTCTTTCCCGAAGTCGTGGCTCGATTGCGGATCCTCCGCGTCCTTCAGCAACACGGGAATCAGCACGTCTGCGTTGAACAGATACACTCCCATGGAACCGGCAACCTTCTCCGGGTTCAATGGAGATCGCAGCGTGGTCGTCTTGGGTTTCTCCTGAAAGCCGTGGATGCGGCCATCTTTGTCCACATCCACCACGCCGAACTGATACGTCTCCTTCAGGTCGATCTGGATCGTGGCCAGCGTGATATCGGCGCCCGAGTCTTCATGCTGCTTCAGCATCTTTCCGTAGTCCATCTTGTAAATGTGATCGCCGGAAAGAATCAGCACGCGCTTCGGCTGCTCTGATCCAATTGAATAAATATTCTGGTAAACCGCGTCGGCCGTGCCCTGGTACCACTGGTCACTGACGCGCTTCATAGGTGGAAGCACTTCGACGAACTCGCCAACTTCGCGGCCCAGGATGTTCCATCCTTCGCGGATATGCCGGTTGAGCGAGAGCGCTTTGTATTGCGTGAGGATGTAAACCTTGCGCAGATCGGAATTCAGGCAATTGGAAAGGGTGACGTCGATGATGCGGTAGATCCCGCCGAAGGTGACTGCAGGCTTCGCGCGATCACGCGTAAGAGGATAGAGTCGCTCGCCCGCGCCACCAGCTAACAAAACCCCTAGAGTGTCTTTCATTGCTGACTCTCAGATTCCGTGCGTCTGACGCGACGCAATCTCATATTGCCTGCTTCACGAAAGAAAACAGTAGATGGTAGCACAGGTCTTTAGGGTTGCCGTCACACGCCGAGGACGGCAAATATTGTGTTGACTAAAGCCTTGAGATGATCGTGAAGAAGTCGGAAAAATGAGGGGAAAGCTGCCAAACGCTCTCAAAAGAGTTCGCGAGTGAATATTGTCGATCGCCCGAGGTAGTTCCGCGCAGAAGCGAACAGAAGATGCAGATGCATTGAGCGCGAGGAGCGCCGGAAATCTGTCGCTACTTTTCTTTGTTTTTCCTTACTCGTCCTCGATTTTGATTCGAAGTGACTTCAAGAACTTGAGATCCTGATCGTTGATCTTTAATTCGGGATTGGTCGACAGCGTAGAAACCAGCGAGGTCTTGTCGGAGCTCTTTTCGCCCTGCTTGCTCACCCCGATGGTAGCTTCAAGAACCAGGAAGATATCGTACCCGCCGTCTTTGATGCGCGAGACGACTTCAGAAATCTGCTCGGAATCGGATAGCGATTCGTTGATGGCGTCGCCGAGCTCTTTCATCAGCTGTTTAAGTTGTGGATCCACCTGGCCCCCCTGCTAGAAATCAAATTACCACTTTCCTCTTCTATGCGCGAATGGCTTGCACTTCGAGGTATTCCCCTTCTACCGCGGTCGTTCCATCCGTTGCCGTATTGTGCTCCGCCCAAAGAGCTTCGAGTTGCTCGGCGAATGTCTTCTGGCCCGCTTCATCCAGCCTGGAGAATGCTACCTTCGTTGGTCCAAAATACCGTCGGTAGAAATCGACAATCTCTCTCGGCGGAAACGGATACGCGAATTTCACGTTCTGATACGAGCATTTGATTTGCTTCGTGCCGCTGCCCAACCGCTGCTTCACTACAGATTCGTCTCCCCACAACACCGGCGGCGGAACCGGAGGAGGCGGAATCATATTTGCCGATACTTGAAACGACTTGCCCCCGAAGCCGCGCGGAGTCCAGTTCGCCATGGCTATCAAACCGCCCGGTTTGCACACGCGGAGAAGTTCGGCCGCGACCTTTTCTGGACGAGGACCAAACATCGCGCCAAACATGCTGAGCACGACGTCGAAGCTCGCGTCTGGAAAGGGAAGGTCTTCGGCGTCCCCTTCTTCGAAGCGAATCTTGAGACCTTCCATCGCCGCGTGCTTCTTAGCCTGTTCCAGGGAATTCGTAGCGATGTCCACACCAGTCACATCGGCGCCAGCCTTCGCCGCAGGGATCGCCGTGTTGCCGGTTCCACAGGCAACATCCAATAGACGGACGCCGGGCCGAATCCCCAGCCGGTTCACAAAGTTTTCAGCTTCATCCGCGGTGAAATTCGCGATCTGGCCGAAATCGCCCGCCATCCACGTGGCCTTCATGCGGGATTTCAATTCGACGAAATCGGGGACGGAAGTATGCATAAACGCTTCTCATCTTAGATGCCCGAACCCGCCGAACGGTTCGTTTGTCAACCAGGGCGGCGGCATTGTATCGCCGCAGACTGTTAAAATCGGTGTCGTGAAGGTTTCGACTTGGCGAAAGGTGGGAGTGGTGGCCCGGGTCGCCGGCAAGCAGGCCGGCAAGAGTCGCACGGTAAATGCCGTTTGGGCTGCGACGCGAGCCACGGCGCGCTCCTTTGGTCGCGTTATCCATCAGTTGTGGCTGGAAGTGACGGGAGTGGTTTTCCTGATGCTGGCGCTCAGTTTCGGAAGCGCTGCCGTCAAGGAATACACAAAATATCAAACTGCCCACGTGGGAGCGGGTCGCCTTGCGGCCACCACATTCTTCACTGTCACATTCGCCTGGTTTGGATTGAGTTCGTTCTGGCGAGTGCGCAGAAAAAGTCAACAACAATAGCGACAAAATAGAAGCGGTAGAGTCACTTCTTGACCGTGCGATAGCGATTCTTCCATGGCACAAAAGCCAGGCTCCACTTCAAATCGTCCCGAGATCGAAACCTCTTCTCATATTCCGGTCAAACCCCTTTACACTCCGGCCGATCTGAAGGGCACTGACTATGAATCTGAAATCGGATATCCCGGCGAATATCCGTATACGCGCGGCGTGCAGGCCACGATGTATCGCGGGCGCATGTGGACCATGCGTCAATACGCCGGCATGGGAGACGCCGAGGAATCGAACAAACGTTACAAGTATCTCCTCGCGAATGGAACCACCGGGCTGTCCGTAGCCTTCGATCTGCCCACACAAATCGGCATGGACTCCGATCATTCACTCGCTGCCGGCGAAGTGGGGAAGGTTGGCGTCGCCATCGATTCAATCGAAGATATGCAGCGGCTGTTCGAAGGCATCGAGTTGATCAAGATCTCAACGTCGATGACCATCAACGCCACGGCGTCGATTTTGCTGGCATTGTATGTCGCGGTCGCAAAGCGTCAGGGCGCCGACATCCGCAAGCTCTCCGGAACTGTGCAGAACGACGTTCTGAAGGAATACATCGCCCGTGGAACCTACATCTACCCGCCGCACCATGCGATGCGCGTCGTCACTGACATGTTTGCGTGGGCCAACGAGAACGTACCTGAATGGAACACGATTTCGATCTCGGGCTATCACATGCGCGAAGCCGGATCGACTGCCGTTCAGGAAGTCGCGTTCACGCTGGGCAACGGCATGGCCTACGTCGAGGCCGCAATCAAAGCCGGATTGGACGTCGACAAATTTGCTCCGCGGCTCTCGTTCTTTTTCAATGCGCACAGCAATTTTCTGGAAGAAGTTGCCAAGTTCCGCGCGGCGCGCCGCATGTGGGCCCGGATTATGCGCGAACACTTCAAGGCAAAGAATCCGCGCTCCTGGATGTTGCGCTTTCACACCCAGACTGCCGGGTCAACGCTGACGGCTCAGCAACCCGAGAACAACATCGTTCGCACCGCGATTCAGGCCATGGCGGCGGTCATGGGCGGGACGCAATCGCTGCACACGAATTCCTATGATGAAGCTTTAGCCTTGCCAACCGAGCAGGCGGCCCGTATCGCTCTACGCACCCAGCAAATCATCGCGTATGAGTCTGGCGCGCCTCAGACGATAGATCCATTTGCAGGTTCTTACTACGTCGAAGCGTTGACCAACGAAATCGAAAGCCGCGCCGCTGAGTATCTCGGAAAGATCGAAGTGCTTGGAGGAATGTTGAAGGCGGTTGAGCGCGGATTTGTACAGCAGGAAATTCAGAATGCGGCTTACGAGTATCAGCAGCAGGTAGATAATCAGGAAGCCATCGTGGTCGGGGTGAACCGATTCGAAGTCGAGGAAGAAAAGCCGATCCCGATCCAGAGAATCGATCCGTCACTCGAACCGAAGCAGGTGGAGCGGGTGCGGGCGTTGCGCGCAAAGCGTGACGCGGACACCTGTAACAAGGCGATATCCGACGTTGAGGCCGCCGCAAGATCCGGGACCAACCTTATGCCGCCCATATTGGCGGCCGTCGAGGCATCCGCAACGGTGGGAGAGATATCAGACGCCATGCGGCGCGTGTTTGGGGAATACAAAGAAGCTGTGGTGATCTAGGCAGGACGGACCGGGATTTACAAAGCTACGCTGGTTGGGCCTGCATGTCGGCGACTGCGGCGTCGAGATGCTTCAGGGTTTCTTCCACCGTCAGCGAATACATTTCCCGTCCAACGCCTTCGCCGGCCTCCAACGCTGACTTCAAATAATGTCCGGCAATCTCGACGGCGAGAGAATCGGTGATGTGCGTGCCCGTTCTGTTCTTGTATTCCACCCATGCGGGGTGCGGCAGCGCGACCCAGACCTTGCGCCCGTCCACGAGAAATTTCAAGTCAACGGCGTCGGCGTGGCGCGTGGCGATGGCAACAATCATCGCCTGGTACACGCAGTGCACTTGCTTCTTGGTCCATCGATCGGTAGCAGTGAAGTCCTGAAACATGTCTAAAACTATAGCGGAGCGTCCAGCGCCTCGGCAAACGCTGTGCCTTGAGCGTACCCTGGCGCCCGCGTCCTCTGCCACTTCAAGTAACATAGACACGTGCCAACCAAGGTCCCGGCCAAAGCCAAACTCCAAATCCTCCGCGCGCAGCATTTGAGTGCGCTGCCGTGGCTGATTCATGGTTTCTCCACGCGCGCCGGCGGACATTCCCGCGCCTACGGCAAAGGTGACCTTAACCTTGGGTTCACCAAGGATGATTCCCGTGCTGCGGTCGAACGTAACCGCGCCGCATTCCTGAAAGAACTCGGAGCGGCTACCCGGAAACGCCGGGTCTCACGCACTATCCATTCGTTTTGGCCTTTGATCACGCTACGTCAAATCCATTCCGACATCATCCGCTGCGTCGATGCAGTCCCGGCGGATCCGCTCACAGGCGACGGACTGATCACGGCGACTCCTGGAATTTTGCTCGCTATCCAGACCGCAGACTGCCTTCCGGTGATCGTTGTTGACGCAAAACGCCGGGCTGTTGGTGTATTCCACGCCGGATGGCGTGGCACCGTGCAGCGCATTGTCGAGAAGGGCGTAGGAGAAATGCATCGCTGTTTTGGCAGTCGCCCGCGCGACCTGAAGGCCATCATTGGACCGGGCGTTCACAAGTGTTGCTACGCCGTGGGCGAAGAGGTTCGCACCAAATTCGAATCGCAATTCGCTTATGGGTCCAGCTTGTTTCACGAAGTGAAGGATTCCGATCCTGTGCGCGAAAAGTATCCTCTGCTATTTCTGACAGCCCGCGCTCCTGGGCATAGCGATCTCCCGAAAACGATCTACCTGGACCTCGTTGAAGCCAACCGCCGGCAGTTGTTGGCCGCAGGCGTGTCCAAAAAAAATATCGACGCCTCTCCGCTCTGCACAAACTGCAATCCGCAGCGTCTCTTCTCTTACCGCGCCGAAAAAGGTAAGACGGGCAGGCTCATGGGAGTCGTCGGCATTCGCGATACTGCTCGCAGATAAGTGCAGTCGCGTTACCGCCTTCAAAGCAGAGAGATGACGGGCCTGAAGAATACGGCGCAGCTTGAAATCGTCCCCGCTTCTTTGGAACAACAGCCGGTTCTCGCGAATCTGCTTCAGTTGTATGCCCACGACTTCAGCGAGTTCCACGATGTAGAGCTTGGACCGGACGGCAGGTTCATCTACAACGACCTTCCTCTGTACTGGCTTGAGCCCCATCGGCGTCCCTTCTTGATCATGGCGGACGGGCGGTTGGCAGGATTTGTCTTGCTCAAGCGAGGATCGGAAGTTTCAGGCAATGAAGACGTTTGGGATATGGTCGAGTTCTTCATCGTTCGTGGGCTGCGCAGGCGTGGCCTCGGAACGGAAATCGCCCGCAGAGTGTGGGAAAAGTTTCCGGGGTCATGGGAAGTACGAGTGCTGGATAAGAACTCTGCGGCTCGCCATTTCTGGGAACGTGCTATCGCAACGTTTGTAGGCGGGAAGATTACTCCACGATCTTTTGAAAGAGAAGGGGATTTGTGGTGGTTGTTTTGTTTCGAATCGGAAGGGCGCATGCACAGAGCGTCGACGATTGAGTGAGGGCTTCGTTGAAAATCAAACTCGTAATCTCTCTTCTGTCGGCTTTGACACTGTTAGCGTGTTCGTCTGCCGCGCAGGTTACACCCACCCAGATCGAAGCCATCTTCGCGCCTCTGAAATCCGCCAACGTCCCGGGTGTTGCCGTGCTGGTCGTGTACAAAGGCAGCCCGCTGTTCAGTCGCGGATACGGTGTCACCGATCTCCGAACCCTGCACCCCATCGATTCGAATACAAATTTCCGCCTCGCTTCATTCACCAAGCAATTCACAGCTGCGTGCATCATGTTTCTCGTGCACGATGGAAAACTTAAATACGACGACCATCTCACCGATGTCTTCCCTGAGTTCCCCGCGTACGGGAATCCCATCACGATTCGCAATCTCCTCAACCACACGTCCGGATTGCCTGACTACGAAGACATCCTGATGAAGCAGTATCCCGGCACGCCTGAAGACAAGATTCCCCAGATTCTCGACGCTGGCGTCTTGAAACTTCTCGAGCAGCAGACCGCGGGCAAGTTTCCGCCGGGTAGCAAGTGGGAGTACAGCAATTCAGGCTACGCGACCTTGGCGATGATCGTGGAAAAGGTTTCGGGCAAGCCGTTCGGCCAATTTCTCCACGACCGGATCTTCGCCCCGCTGAAGATGGACAACACGCTCGCTTACGAGAAGGGTAAGAACGATGTGCCGCATCGGGCGTTCGGGCATTCCAACGAGAAAGGCACCTGGCACGAAACCGATCAGAGTCCGACTTCCGCGGTTCTTGGCGACGGAGGCATCTACTCTTCGGTCGGCGATCTGGAGAAGTGGGACCAATCCCTACGCCTCCATACGTTGCTGAGCGCGGCGGAAATGGAGCCTGCCCTCACCGCCGTGAAGCCTACGGCCATCTCATCGCTAGAGGCAACGAATATAAGTTACGGCTTCGGATGGTTCCTCAGTCCGCACAAGAGCCACCCGCGCATGTGGCATGACGGGGAGACGGTCGGATTTCGCACAACCATCCAGCGCTTTCCAGACGATGGCCTGACTATCATCATTCTTTCCAATCGTGGCGATGCGGACCCTGAGGCGATGGCGCTGAAAGTGGTCGACCTCTACCTGACGACGAAGCCATAACCGAACATATTGCGACTATGTGGGGACAGCCGCCCCCGGCTGTCCGCCGCACAAAGTGCGGCATCTCTCCCGACAGAGTGTGGCTCCAAAAAGAAAGAGACGCTGCAAGCAGCGTCTCAGAAATAAAAGAAGTTGCCTTTAGCTCAGGCAGTCGGTGCCGGTGTCGCGGGCGCGGCCGGAGGAGCTGGCGCCGTAGCCATAGCGTCATTCACCAGATCTTTCAACTCTTTGCTGGGCTTGAAGAAGGGGATCTTTTTCGCCGGGACCTCAACGCGTTCTCCGGTCTTCGGGTTGCGCCCAACCCTGGGTTTGCGCTGGCGCGTGCGGAAACTGCCAAAGCCGCGAATTTCGATCTTGTCCCCAGCGCGCAAAGACCTCACCACGCTGTCAAAGATCGTTTCGACAATGACTTCACTGTCTTTCCGCGTAAGCTCAGCCAAACGCGAGACTTCATCTATCAGGTCGGCTTTAGTCATAACGCCCCTCTCCACCCAAGTTCAACAATCGAACCGAAAGTCTGCTGCGCCTTTGTCCGGCCCCGGTTTTTCAGCCCCTGGAACCTGATCTCCCGCACTAGCACCCTTAACCTTCTCAAATTTCAGGGGTTGGATGCAAGTTATGGTTTTGGGACAGCCGTTAACAGGCCCAGTCTTACTTCCAGAGGTAATAGAAGCCAACCTGCTGTTCCATGAGCTTTTCGCGGCTCGGGATGTACTGCGACACGTCCCCCATCAGCAGGTCCATCAGGGTGCGGCGGTCCTTTTCCGGACGCACCAACGTCGGTTCACCCTTAATATTCACCATCTTGGCGGTTTCTGCGACCGCGGTCTGAAAATCACCCACGTTATCGATCAGCTTCATCGACAGCGCCTGCTGTCCTGTCCAGACTTTCCCGTTCGCAATCGATTTCACGTCGTCATACTTGAGCCCGCGGCCGTCGGCAACTGCCTTGATAAATTGCCCGAACATATTGTCGATGAGCGACTGCATGTATGCCTGCTCCGCGGGAGTCAGATCGCGCGTCGGATTGCCCGTGTCTTTGAATTCTCCGGTCTTGATGACCACGTCTTTCAACTTGGCCCACTTCAAGAGATCTCCGTAGTTCACCCACTGCGCAATGACGCCGATTGATCCCACGATGCTTCCTTCGTCGGCAAAAATTTTGTCCGAGGCGGCCGCCACGTAAAATGCTCCGCTCGCCCCCACGGTCTCGATGGAAACAACGATTTTCTTCTTCTTCTCGCTTCGCAGGCGCTTCACCTCACGATAGATCTCCTCGGATGCGGCAACTCCGCCGCCCGGCGAGTTCACATGCAGAATGATGGCCTTGATCGACGAGTCTTCGCCGAATTTCTTGAGTTCGTCCACCACGGGCTGCGGTGAAAGGATCACGCCCTCGAGATCGACGACGCCGATGCGGTCGCCAAAGCCGCCCAATCCCCCCTCCGTGCCGCCCGCATGCAGTGTCAGGTACACGAGCGTGAAGACCGCCAGCACGAAGAGGAAAAACGCTCCTCCCCCGATCAGGATCCAGAGTAGTGTGCGCGAACGTCCTTCAGACATGAGGAAAGTTTAGCACTTAGCACCGTCCGTGTAGCGACGGACGCATTCGTCCGTCGCGCGATGGCGAAGCCGAGCGGTTTTCTGCAATTAATTACCAGTGGTGATCACTTAGGGGTGATCACTCGAAGCGCCGACCCCTCAACAGAAATCTCAACCGGAGTTCGGCAGACGTACTCCCCGTCGGCATAGACATCCAGGGGCTGTTCGGTTTCGATCCGGGCCCGCGCCGACTGGAAATATTGCACCTCGCGAATCTCCAGATGGCGTCCCGCATAAACCGTGGGGAACATGCAGAACAGCTTGAATGGATCGATTCCCCCCAGCACGCAAACATCGAGCAAGCCATCGTCCGGTCTCGCCCTCGGGGCGATTTTCATCCCGCCACCATAGAGAGGAGTATTTGCAAAAGCTGCCAACAGCGTCGGCTGATTGCTGCGAACGTCCCATCCTGGCGCGCTCGCTGCCCGAACGTCTGAGGGCGTCGTGATCTTCATTGGAAGTGGCGCGAACGTGAAGATGGTCGGAGCCAGACTGAGAACATAGCCGCCATGTCCGCGAAGCCACCGCGGCAACCGATTGGCCCGGCGCGCCACCTCTCCGTCGAACCCAACCCCGGCAACGCTGCAGAAGTATCGTGTGCCACCGGATTGTGATGCGCCATCCGCATTCTCGAGCGGCACAACTACTCCGAGATCGATTGCCCGCATATTCCCACCGGCCTCGCAGAATTGTCGCCACGCAGCCAGTGAATCGCGAAAGGTCTTCAGCCCGAGACCGCGGGCGAAGTCATTTCCACTGCCCGTCGGCACGATCAGAACAGGCAGTGCGAGCGTAACCAGTAGCCCCAAATGCCGGTGAATGGTTCCATCCCCACCGAACAGCAGGATAGCGTCCGCTTCGTCCCGTGAAGCCGGCACGCCGATGCGCCAATCGACGGATGTATCCGACTGAAATGGCTTGAGGCTTTTTGAAGAACATCCCAACCCGAGAATAGCCGCAGCCCGCATGGCGCGGATGAGCCTAGCAGAATCGCGAATGTGGGGACAGCCGCCCCCGGCTGTCCAAGCGGGGCAAAGCTCCGCAGAAGCTACTCAGGCCTAAAGAGCAAAGGGATTTGCAGCTTTCTTCCTCCACAGCCATGGATATTCATCCCACCTGCAAGCCAGCCCTCCGCGAACGGGATTATCCAGCAAGTATTGAATCTTGGCATCCAGATTCTCCGATGATCGAAGCACATGATCAAAAGACTCAGGCTGCCATACTCTTCCTTTGCCGCCGAGCGCTTTGTTGATCTTGTGCGCGGAAGATCCTTTGATGGCATCCATGATCCGGGCCAAGGAAAAGATCTCCATGCCGTCGTAGTCGATAAGTGGCGTAAAGATCATATGCACATGGTCCGGCATGACGACTGCCACTTTGAGATCGTACTTATTTCTGTTGTCGTAGAGGCAGCATTCGAGAACGATTGATCGAGCAATCCGCGGAAGAGGCCATCGATGGTTGGTGCAAAAGGTCAAGAAATGAGGCCTGTCGTCACACTGAAGGTGAGGCAGTTGCCGACGATAAAATGCCTGCGGCATAGTGAAGGCAAACTGTGGGGACAGCCGCCCCCGGCTGTCCGGCGGAGCAAAGCTCCGCAGCCTTTCGAATGTTAAGGCAAAAGTGATGGAGCTCGAGACGATTTTTCACTACGAGGAGAAAGCACAAGCTCCACTTCGGGAATGGTAGACCGCCAGCCTCGACAGAGCTCACCACATGGCCAAGGTCGATGCGAAGTGCGAATGTGGGGACAGCCGCCCTCGGCTGTCCAAGCGGAGCAAAGCTCCGCAGCCTCTTGCTTGGTAAGGCGCACAGAGTTTCACTTATGGGAGTCCATTTGCAGAACCCAGCAGAAGTTCCAGCTTGGAAATGGCGGCAGCAAGAATTCAGGCGAGTTCCAATCGTCCGGACAGCCGGGGGCGGCTGTCTCCACATGAGCTCCTTACTTACCAGCTGATGACTGCAATTTTCAGTTGCTTGCCGACCCGTAGCGCCAAACGAGAGGGCGGCGGTCCGGTGAGTGACATCCGCGGCTCTTTAACAACTTCATTCTCGACTCTGACAGAACCTTGCTTCAGTTTTCTGCCGGCATCCGTCGTTGAATCCGCAAAACCGCATTTGACCAGGAGACGGTCAACCCTCACTACCGCCGCTCCCTGTTCATCAACGGCTCCGACTTCGCTGAGCGCCAACGCTACCTCTTCTACGGCCTCCGGTAATTCGTTCTTCTGGAACTGCTTCGCCCAGTCCTCTCCCGCCTTCACGCCAGCCTCCGCCGAATGGAAGTCCGTCACGATTCTCCGCGCTAGTTCCTTTTTTGCCTGCATCGGATGCGTCCCGCTTTTCATCTTCTCGATTTCGGCGACCTGCACATCGGTCAGAAGTTCGTAGTACCGCCACATCATTTCGTCCGAGATGCTCATTATCTTGCCGTACATCTCCAGCGGTGGCTCGTGGATCCCAATAGCATTTCCCAGCGACTTCGACATTTTCTGCACGCCGTCGAGGCCTTCGAGAATTGGTGTAGTAAGGACCACCTGCGATTCCTGGCCGTACGACCTCTGAAGTTCCCGGCCTACTAGCAGATTGAATTTCTGGTCCGTGCCCCCGAGCTCCACGTCTGCTTCGAGAGCGACCGAGTCGTAGCCCTGCACCAGCGGATACAGCAGTTCGTGAACGGAGATTGGTTTCTCTTCCTGAAAACGTTTGTGAAAATCCTCGCGCTCGAGCAGTTGTGAAACGGTGTACTTCGCCGTTAGCCGCACGAATTCATCGGAAGTCAGCGGGCCCATCCACCGGCGGTTGAAATCAATCACAGTCTTCTGCGGATCGAGAATCTTGAAGACCTGCGTCTTGTAGGTCTCGGCATTACGTTCAATCTGCTCGAGCGACAGCGGGGGCCGCGTTGCCGAACGCCCCGTCGGATCGCCGATCATCCCGGTGAAATCGCCAATCAGAAAAATCGCCGTGTGCCCAAGATCCTGAAAGTGCTTCAGTTTGCGCAGGACGACGGTATGACCCAGGTGGAGATCCGGAGCCGTCGGGTCCATGCCCAGTTTCACTCGCAGCGGTTTCCCGGTCTTGAGTGATTTCTCGAGTTTGGCGCGCAAATCGGCTTCGCGAATGATCTCCGCGGAGCCCTTCTTGATATAAGTCAGCTGTTCGTCGACAGGAGCGAAGGTTGGCATGAGAAAGGACATTATAAGGAACGCAGTGCGAAAGGCAGAATGCGCCGGAGAGGTTCATGTGGGGACAGCCGCCCTCGGCTGTCCGGCTCTCGAGCGCAGCTCGAAGGGGTTCTCGGTCTGCGAAACCGGACGAGCCCGCTAGAATGGGCCAGATGAACGTCTGTTTGCGAAAGGCGAGTCCCGCCGACATCCCGCGCATGCGCGAGGTGATCGAAGCCTCGGTCCGCGGCCTCCAGGCCCGCGACTACTCTCCGGCGCAGATCGAAGGCGCGCTCAAGAGCGTCTACGGAGTCGACACTCAACTCATCACGGATGGAACTTACTATGCGGTGGAAGCGCTCGCCGCAACCAGTCAGCAGCGCGAAATAGTCGCTTGCGGTGGATGGAGCAAGCGCAAGACGCTCTACGGAGGCGATCAGTTCGCGGGCAGGGAAGACTCGCTGCTCGATCCCGCACGCGACGCCGCCAAAATTCGGGCGTTCTTCGTCCATCCGGACTGGGCACGTCGCGGAATCGGCACCCTGATCCTCGATACGTGCGAGAGTGCAGCGGTCGCTGCAGGCTTCAGTCGCCTGGAGATGGGATCGACATTAAGCGGCGTCGCGTTCTACCGTGCAAGGGGCTACGTGGAGATCGAGAACCAGTCCGTCCCGCTCGGGAACGGTGAAACGCTTCCAATTCTGAGAATGGCCAAGGAAATCGGAAGTTAAAGCGTTAAGTGGGGATTTTGAAGCGCAGATCGCAGATTTCCGATTTAGATTGCAGATTTTAAACCCTTCACTGTTCGCAGCGATGCTACGAAAATAGAGACAAGTTCGTTGGCCTCTCTCAGTAAGGGCGCAGTCTTTTCCGGATGGGCGATTCCCCTGTCTACGAGCAGTTCCAGCCAGAAGAGAGTTTCGTCTGCCTCTTCGAGCACGATGCCAAGCTTTGAAACAAAGTCTGCGTTCGAACGAGCGCGACAAACGGCGCGATAGTTTGCGCCAACCGATGTCGATGAACGAAGAAGTTGGCGGACAATGATTGCACCTTCCTGACTGCGGGGCAGGCTCCGGACAAAATCGGATCGTCTGTAAAGCTAGATTCTTTGTGCGGTCCTTGAGGTTTTCGGGGCTACAGGCTGCGGGCATCGCAAAAATCTGAATTCTGCAATCTTAATTCTGCAATTGAATTGTACTTATGTTGCCTTGGCGCCCGATGTGTTTATCACAAGGCGTCTACCAAGGACTGAGTACTTTCCCTCTAAAACGATTTTGATCGCCTCGGTGTAAGCAATGTGTTCCTGCTCGAGGATGCGTTTTGCCAGCGCGTGTTCGTCGTCCGTTTCGAGCACCTGCACTGTTTTCTGAACGACGATTGCCCCGTGATCCAGTTCCTCGTCGACGAAGTGTACGGTGCAACCGGTTACTTTCACGCCGTAGGCGAATGCCTGCTCCTGCGCCTCCAGTCCCGGAAACGCCGGTAACAGGGACGGATGAATGTTCAGAATGCGGTGGGGAAACTGCTGCACGAACCAGGGCGACAGCAGTCGCATGTATCCCGCGAGACAAACCAGTTCGACGCCATTCTGCTGTAACGCGGCAACCACCTCGCGATCGTGCTCCTCCCGCGGCTTTCCCTTGGATGGAATGACCAGCGCATTGAGCCCGCGCTGTCGTGCAGTCGCAATTCCTCCGGCATCCGCTTTGTTCGAGATGACGACAGCGATCCGTGCATCGGGAATGTGGCCTGCGTCGATGCTGTCGGCGATCGCAACGAAGTTTGATCCGCGACCCGAGAGAAGAATGCCGAGAGAGTGCATAAGGTCTTTTGCGGATCATAATAATTCACGACGAGGCGATTACGTCGAATCGCTGCAGAAGAGCCGTGAATTGCTGGATGTGAGGAACAGGGAAGAGAACCGCGGAGCGCAAACCCGAAGAGACGCCCTAGCTGTAAGTGACCTTGCGCTCGCCTTTCGTGACGCGGCCGATCGTGTAGAACTTCTCGCCGACGCGCTCCAGCACCGATTGTGCCTTCTTGAATTTCGCCGATGGCACCACCAGCAGCATGCCCATGCCCATGTTAAACGTGCGCAGCATCTCCTCTTGCGGCACGTTACCCAGTTGCTGCAGGTGTTCGAAGATCGGAAGCACCGGCCAGGAGCCGAGTTCGATCGCCGCTGCTGTCCCGCGTGGAAGTACGCGCGGCAGATTCTCTGTAATGCCGCCACCGGTGATATGAGCCAGTGCCGAGACACATTGTGCATCGATCAACTTCCGCAGAGGCGGCCAGTAGCTCTTGTGCGTGCGCATTAACTCGTTCCCGACTTTATTCTTCACTTCATTGACGTACGTCTCAGGCGAATAGTGCGCCACTTCGAACAATAGTTTGCGCGCAAGGGAATATCCGTTCGTATGCAGTCCGTTGGACGGCAATCCCAGAATGATGTCTCCGATCTGTACGTCTTTTCCGGTGACGATCTTATCGCGGTCGACCACGCCCACGATGAATCCCGCCAGATCGTATTCCCCATCGGCATAAAAACCAGGCATCTCGGCCGTCTCGCCGCCAATCAGTGCGCAGCCGTTGTGCTTGCAGGCGTCGGCGATACCCTCCACCACTTTCTCCGCGATCGACGGATCGAGTTTCCCCGCGGCGAGATAGTCCATGAAGAACAGCGGGGCGGCGCCCTGTACTGCAATGTCATTCACGCAGTGATTCACGAGGTCGGCGCCGACTGTGGAATGCAGGTCCATCTCGAATGCGACCTTCAGCTTTGTCCCGACGCCGTCGACACTCGACACCAGTACGGGATCCGTATATTTGGTTTTGTCGACGACAAAAAGTCCGCCGAACCCGCCAATCTCGCTGAGCACGCCACGCGTAAATGTCTTGTGAGCGAGATACTTGATGCGCTGCTTGGTGCGGTTCGCGCGGTTGATGTCTACTCCAGCGTCGGCGTAGGTGATCGGAGTCGGGCTTTGAGCGGGAGTCTTGGGCACAACTTCTTCCGTGAGTCGCTTATTCCTTACTGTGGGGTTTGTTGCCGGGTGCTGGAGCAGCAATCCAAGGCCGCTCATTGTAGCACGATTGAACGGCGACTCTTTGGGAGGCGCGGGCGACAACCCAAACTCGTAATTCGTGCGCGCACACTACGACCTTTTCCGCGGACGCGAACGCCCGTTCGCTACCGGCGCCTTGGACTAATGAGCTACGAAGTCCGAGAAGAAGTAGGCGAAAACTCCGAACAGCGCGAGACCTGAGATGCCATAAGCGGTTAATACCCAGGCTCCACGGCCTTCATGCTTCGTAGCGGTAGGAGTGGACTGCTCTGTGGATGGAACGACAGGGGCCCGATCTTCCATGCAAAACCTCCGAACGGAAAGATCGTGGCGCAAGTACATTATGCGTCACGCCTGCATCGCGTCGCAGCGATTTTGCAGGACTATCTGGCGGAAATTCTACGCCCGATCACATGCATGAAGAAGTCAAAATGTGATGACAATCACAATTTCATATTGATCAAACTATTTTTAGTCATATGAGCGCCGCGGCGAGCGGCCCAGGGCCCACAGAGCCCCGAAACACCCCTCGTCATCCTCTTTGGGGGTTCCGCGACTACAGTCACGTTCTGCGCATCCCACGCGCGTGGGATAATGACCAGACCGTCATCAACTATGCGCCGTCGCTTCCTTTACATTCTCAGCTCTTATTTATTGGCTGCCAGCGCAATTGCGCAACAGCAGCCTGCCCCGGTTCCTCCGAACGCCTCGGCACCCGCGAAGGCGTCGGCAGAAGCCATCGACCCGGCCAAACCGGCAAAGAAAAACGACTACATCCAGGAATCATTTGTCATCGAGCAGATGCACTCCATATATCGCTTCGAAGCGGATGGCACAGGACGCAAAGAAACGACGGCCAGAATTCGGGTTCAAAGTGAAGCCGGAGTGCAGCAGTGGGGCCAGTTGCAGGAAGGTTACAACTCCGCCAACGAAAAGGTGGAAATCCCCTACGTTCGCGTGCTGAAGGCGGATGGGACAGTAGTAAAAGCCAGCGAAGATGCTGTTCAGGATCTCAGTGCCCCGGTCGAGCGGGAAGCGCCCGTATACACCGACTATCGCCAGAAACACATCACCGTCCCCGGACTGCGTCCCGGTGAAGTTCTCGAATACGACATGGTCACGGTGATCCACACGCCGCTGGCCGCCGGGCAATTCTGGGCCGACTATGAGTTCGACAAGACCAATATCGATCTCGACGAAACGCTCGACGTCGACGTCCCCGCCGGCCGTACGTTGAAATTGAAATGCAAGCCCGGCAAAGATCCCAAGATCAGTGAAGCTAACGGACGACGCGTGTATCACTGGTCGAGTTCGCATCTCGAACGGGAAGATGACGACAAGCAAAAAGACAAAAAGAAAAAGAAACACCGTCCCGACGACGATCGCCCGGACGTGCAGTTGACAACATTCGAAAGCTGGGAGCAGGTCGGCCGCTGGTACGCCAGTCTTGAAAAGGATCGGCGCGCTCCGACCCCTGAAGTCCGTGCCAAGGCTCGGGACCTGACCAAGGGATTGAATGGGGATCTCGCAAAAACGGAAGGCCTATACGACTTCGTCGCCAAGAACTTCCGCTATGTGAGTCTTTCTCTGGGGGTCGGCCGCTACCAGCCGCACGCCGCCGCCGATGTGCTTCATGATCAGTACGGCGACTGTAAAGATAAGCACACTCTGCTGGCGTCATTGCTCGAAGCCGAAGGCCTCCACGCCAATTCTGTTCTGATCAACTCGAGTCGCAAGCTCGACCCGGATGTCCCTTCGCCCTCACAGTTTGATCACGTCATCACCATGTTGCCGATGGCCAACCAGGAAGTGTGGATGGACACCACCAGCGAAGTCGCTCCCTTTCGCCTCCTGGCGTACACGTTGCGTAACAAGCAAGCCCTTGTCATTCCTCCCGCGAACGTTTCGTCGGCGGCTGCGCCTCACCTCGAATCGACTCCGGCCGACGCTCCTATGGCCGATTACGAGCGCTCCGAGATCGAAGGCAAGGTCAATGACATCGGTAAACTTGAAGCGCACGTTCACTACGAGTTTCGCGGAGATGAAGAACTACTGCTGAGGTCTGTATTCCGGCGCGTTCCCGAATCGAACTGGTCGCGGGTCGCCGAGAACATCAATTCCGGATTGGGTGGAGAAGTCTCTCACCTTGTGGTCAGCGATCCCGCTGCGACCAAAGAGCCTTTCACCATGGCCTACGACGTGTCCAAGCCGAATTTCCTGGACTGGTCGAAAAAGAAGACGCAGATCATTTTGCCGCTCGTTCAGTTCAGCCTGCCTGATGTCGATGACGACCAGAGCGATCCCGATGCTGAGCCGTTAAAGCTCGGACCCAAGGGAGAGTATTCGTACAACGTCAAGCTCGAACTGCCCACCAAGTACACGGCGCACGCGCCTCTCGCATTCTCCCTGAAGCGGGACTACGCCGAATACGAAGCCAACTATCACCTCGAAGGCGGAACTTTTACCGCCGGACGCAAGCTCACTCTGCATCAGGACGATCTTCCCGTAGCGCGGGCCGCTGATTATCAGTCGTTCCGTCGCGCCGTCGGCTCCGATCTTGCGCAACAATTGGCAGTCGAGAGTACCGTCGCTGGAGCGCTCGTTCCTCCCGCTGACATGAAAGCCGACGACCTCGTCGAAAGCGCTCGCGCAGCTGCTGACAGCGGCAATTTCCCCGTTGCGGAAGCGCTCCTGAAGCGAGCCACCGAAGTCGACCCCAAAAACAAATTTGCCTGGAACAACCTGGGATTGATCTACCTTCAAGTCCGTCAGGACGACCAGGCGATAGCGGCCTTCCAGAAGCAGATCGAGGTCAGCCCTTACGACGAGTTTGCCTACAACAATCTCGGCCGCGTTTACTGGCAGGAACGCAAGTACGACGATGCGGTGAAGTCCTTCAACAAACAACTCGAAAACAATCCACTCGACAAGTTCTCTTACGCCAATCTCGGTCAGATGTATGAGGAGTGGCACAAGTACGACATTGCCGTGCCGGAGCTCGAGAAAGCTTCTTCTCTCAGCCCGGAGCGAGCCGACTTGCAGGTGAGTTTGGGCGATGCCTACCTCAACCTGGGGCAGGAAGACAAAGCGCTGGCCGCGTTCGATCATGCCGTCGAACTGCAGGCCACGCCGATAGTCTGGAACAATATCGCGTACCAGTTATCGCTCAAGAAATCTCATCTGGATCGCGCGCAGCAGTACGCCGAGTCCGCGGTCTCAGCGACCGCAGCCGCGCTGAGAAACATCTCGCTCGATCGATTGACTCCGCAGGATCTCCCTCTCGTCCCCTCGCTCATTGCCTATTGGGACACGCTCGGCTGGATCGAATTCGATGAGGGCAATCTGGATAAAGCAGAAAAATACATAGCGGCCGCCTGGGCCCTTGGCCACCACGGTGAAGTCGGTGACCATCTCGGTCAGATCTACGAAAAACGCGGCGACAAAGATCGGGCAGTCCGCACCTACGCTCTATCCATGAACGGCCTTCGCCCGACTCCCGAAACTCGGAGTCGCCTCGCGACGCTCGCGGGCGGAGACGCCAAAGCTGACGCGGTTGTCGCCAAATACAAAGACGAACTCGACCATCTCAGCACCGTCGATCTCGGCAAAGCCTCGCAGACTGGCAATGCGGACTTTTTTGTCTTGCTGAGCGGCGGATCCGGTTCCATCGCCAAGGTGGATGCCGTAAAGTTCGTGAGCGGGGACGAGAAACTCAAATCCTTTACGGACGCTCTTCGCGCTGCCGACTACCACCTCACCTTTCCGGACGGTACTCCGGTAAAGGTCCTTCGCAGGGGAACGCTCTCCTGTTCTGTCACGACGGGTAGTTGCAAGTTTGCAATGACTTTGCCCGACGACGTAAGAACCGTCGACTAAATCACGGCTGAAGTTTTGCGGAGTGGATGACGCTGCGGCTGTCTCGGGACACAGCCCTGCTCACGTTGGCGTTTTTAACTGCTTTCGCCAGCGGACCTACTGGATCGAACTGCCGACTTGCGAAAAGACAGTATTGGCATTGGAGCCAATCAATCGGATCGTGCCTACTACGATTACCAGAATGACAGCCGCCATCACCGCGTACTCTGCGATGTCCTGGCCACTTTCGTCTTTCAGCAAGTGTTTTAACTTTTCAAACACGGGGCCCTTCGTTCTCTGTCCTTTAGGGAGGTCTCCTCGCTTCCTTGCAGCGAGGAAATAGGCCAGTTACGGGCAATAGACACGCCCGCGCGAATCTACTTCAAAATTGTATGTACATTGCCGGCCCCGCTGCCATGGCACGAACGTGCCATCAGGCATTTCCCCTAGTCAGTTGGAATATTGCTGAAAAATACTTGTCCACACCCAACAGATTTCAATGGGTAGCGCTCCGTGCGGTTTAGCACCGATTTTTTCGGCAATGAAGAGGTCCGATTCAAGGTAGATGATTGAAATCCACTGTTCTCGACAGTTAACAACCCTGTGCGCGATACTTGCGAGACTCGTACTTCCTCTAGCTTATGACCGACTGGTTCGCACGCCCGGTCCTGCACGTCACCGACGTTGAGGCCTCGCTCCGCTTCTACGTCAATCGACTCGGTTTCACGAGTCCTTGGCGCTACGAAGAGGATGGCAGAGTGTATGTCGCACAGGTCGACCGGGAGGGCTGCGCGCTTATCCTGTCCGACACCTGGCCGGAGAAGATTGGCAAGGGGCTGATGTTCATTTCGCTGAACGTCGAGCCCGAGGCGCAGGTCGCCGCTTTGGACGCGCTCCCTGTGGAATTCGAGGCCAAGAGTGTTCCGGTCAAGGAGGGGTCGTGGGGTTACCGGCTCCTGGTCGTCGATGATCCCGACGGTAATCAACTCTTCTTCAACTATCCCCACGAGACTGCATCGGGCAAGATCGCTAGAGATAAAGAGTAATCGTCCAGTCTCATTTCGCCGGGACGCGCAACAACAGCGGCGAAGTGGCGCTGCAATTCCCTGGAGTATTCGAAGGGTTGTGGAGATATCTCTATAACATCAACTCCATGCACGTAGCCCGGCGTACAAGACACGGCCGTACTGGAAGCCGCAGGCTCCAGAGCATAGAAAGTTGGCGGACAGTTCAGAAGACGAAAGGTCGGGGCGTACTCCCCGGCCTTTTGAATTATGTGGTCATCACTGCCGGAGCACCGGTAGGTTCGACAGGGGCTTTGCGGCGGAGGATGGCAGCCGAGATAAGAGTAATGATAAGGCCGACGGGCAGGGGCTCCATGAAGGTGTAGGCCATATTGACGAAGGGGTTCTGGTAGAGCTGCTGCGAGTGCTGTATCGCAGCAATCTGCGCGGCCGTAGTG
The DNA here is from genome assembly GCA_963820895.1 of uncultured Acidobacteriota bacterium. Classification (GTDB taxonomy): domain Bacteria; phylum Acidobacteriota; class Terriglobia; order Terriglobales; family Acidobacteriaceae; genus Sulfotelmatobacter. The sequence continues at coordinate 185,252 of CAWGBW010000002.1, read as the reverse complement.
GCGGGGTCAAGTCCGGAGGACTGTACCTTGTGAATCTGCGCTGCGAAGTAGCCGTCCATAAAGTGCGGCATGAAGTTGAAGTAGAGGAACTCCCACATGGCGACATAGCAGACGGTGGTGATCAGAGTGATCAGGATGCCGCAGGCGAAGGCCCGCCCGAAGGAGATTTGCCCGCCGAGCGTGTTGTCGCGGTAGCTGCGAATGCCGAAGTAGATCAGCATGAACGACGCCACCATGATGGTGTAGCCGAGAGCCATGCTGTGGCCGGACCCGATCCTGTCGGCGAGGAGAAGCGAGCCTCCCATAAGCACGGAGATGATGACGCCTGAGATCAAGCCGAAGGTGAGGACGGTTTTCTTCATGTGAGGCTCCTGGTGCGATCGAGGATGGAGTCACGATACGGTGCAACGGGGTCGCATGTCGTCACCCTTTCGGATGATTTTGCAGGAATGAACCGGAAATCATGCTTTCGGATGACGCGGTAACAGCAGGAGGCCGGTTCTTTGCCCCGCTGGACGGCCCGGGCGCGGCACCCGGCTCCAACCCGCGGCCTTCCCACTCGTACGAAAGCTGAAGGCAGAAGCGAGCGCCTAGTTATGTTCACCCCCGTTGACTGACGTCAATTGCCGAAACATCCCCCTTTCCCTCATGGACCAGAAGTCAAAACGAGCAATCGCCTGCTTTCGTCAGTTACTGCGGTGCGTCTGTGCAGATTTCTGCATCTTGACAATTCGGTAAGTTAGTCGCACCTTGGCAGCTGTCGCTGAAAGTCGTGACTGGATAGAGCCGCGCTGGTGCTCACACAGAGGCAGCTCGCCTCCCCTGCGGCCCCGAAGATCAATTCCAATTTTGACGAAGGACTACCATGTCGCCTGACCCCACCAAGCCTGTTAGTAAGATATCTTCGAAGAATCTAAATCGCCACGTAGCTCAATATTCGCTCGCCGCCGCTGTGGCTGGCGTAAGCATGCTGGCATTAGTGCAGCCCGCCGCGGGAGAAGTGGTGGTTACCAAGAAAACGATTCCGATTCCGCTAGCGCCTCGCAGCGTACCCGAGCCAGTGGGCGTATCTCTGGCCAATAACGGCGTCAATGATTTCAACTTCGAACTCCAGGACAACGCGTCGAACCACCCCTCTTCACGATTCCTAACGGTGGGGGCTGCGAACCCAGGCAACAAAGTGCTCGTGACGGGCTCTTTTTACGGAAAGGCGCTGGCCTTGCCGCGTGGCGCTACGATTGGTCCTAAGGTCCCTCCTTCCGCCGGTTGCTCTTCCTTTCCCCTCGTCGAGGGAAGTGATACCTCTACTGTCAGATCTTTCCGGGGAGAATGGGGCGGAAATCCGCAAAACCGCTATCTCGGTGTCCAATTTCTGATCAAGGGCCAAATCCACTATGGTTGGATACGGCTGACCGTGACGACAAGTCCGCAACCGCACACGCCTGTCATGTCGGCAAGACTCACCGGCTACGCCTACGAAACCGTTCCCAATAAACCAATCGTGACGGGAACGGCGGCGACCGCGACAGCAGAGATTCCAGTTCCGGATAACATTCAGAAGCAGAGTGAACCATCGCTCGGCACGCTTGCTCTCGGTGCGGAAGGCATACCGATGTGGCGACGCGAAGAAAGCTCGGTTCGTCAGTGAAACAATTCCACAACGCGATTGAGGCTAGTGCAGTCTCAATCTCGTTGATGGCAATCGCCTGCTCACATCAACCTTCGCAGCGACGAATCTTGGCATTGCCCTTTGACTGCCTTACCATGTGGCAATGAACAGGTTCATGTTGCTGACTGTAGTCGGCATATCGCTCTCCGCGCTCTCCCAGGCCTCGGATCCTGCCGAGCAACGAGACGCAAGAACGAAACTGGAACGGGCCGTTTCGCGGACTAACATTTTTGAATTGCCCGCCTTTCAGATGAAGGCTGCCTTGCAAATCAACAATGCAGGCAAGCCGTTGGACGGAAGCTATCGCTTGCTCTGGAATGGTCCCACGCACTGGAGGGAAGAAATCACTTTCCCCGGATACTCAGAGCTCCAGGTTGGGGGCAAGGGGATAGTCTGGGTCCAGCGCAGCACGGATTTCATTCCGCTCCGAATCTATCAATTACATATGGCCCTCGGCTTTGGCCTCATGGCGGCAGTAGATTCAGGACACTATGGGTCATTTGTCCAACTAGGTCTCACTCCAAACGACACAATTAAGAAAGTGCACTCCCGAAAGGAACGCGGTGAGAAAATAACCTGCGTCGAGACTGAAAACGAACTGAAATCCTCTTCTGAAATTTGCGTGAATGACAGAACGGGCACACTTTTTCGCGGCTCGTCATACGAGGATGGCGATTTTCAAGTTGTCCGCGAGAAAGTATTTCCTCGATTTCTCAGTTTCGTGGAGAAGGGCAAGACGGTGGTCACGGTGAAGGTGAACGAATTGATTACCTCTGATCAATTTCTCCCAGATGCATTCGTTCCACCTACTGGAGTTTCGGCAGAGCCTGGTTGCATGAATCCCAAGCCATATCGACGCATCAAGAGTGTAGCTCCTCAATATCCCCCTGACGCCCTACAGCTGCACGTTGAGGGAACAGTTGCATTGGACGTATCGATTGGTGTCGATGGTATCCCAATCATCCGCAAGGTCGTGGCTAGTCCAAGTCGATCCCTGGAACGGTCGAGTCAGACGGCAATTGCGGGATGGCACTATGAGCCCGCAGCATGCGAAGGCGTACCTATTCAAGTCGAGACTGTCCTGCAAGTTGACTACGCCCTGTCCCATTAGAGAACTTCTACAAGACGATGGTTGTTGCAACATCGCCTCTCTGACAATGCCGGCGGTGTCAAGCAACTTTTGAGCGTACCTATCCGTGCACTCGGAGAAGAGCGCCATTTCGCTCTTGTTGAAATGGCCTTACCAACCACAGGCTCGCTCGTAATCGTTTTTCAGGTTCGGACTCTCGGTCCGACCCATGCATCTCTTCGGTCACGTACTGCGATCATGATTACTACTTCGAACTCCTCTTCTCATCAAGAGGAGCGGGACGCCCAATCAATTTCTCGATGTTCGACTACACACCATGGCGATGTCCGGGCTGTCCCGCGTGCGAACCGAACTTGTTCAACTGCTCGTAATCCCATTGCTTGCGCATCATCCAGAACAACTGCACGGCCAGCCGACGGGCCATGGCGACTTTCGCAATCTTGCGTCCGCGCCGCAGCACCAGATGAAAATATTTGCTGCGCCACTCCGGCAGGCTGCGCACCGTCACCTGTGCCGCTTCCACCAGCAGGAAGCGCAAGATCGAACTGCCTTGCTTGGTGATATGTCCCAAGCGCCGGCGATTTCCGCTGGAGTCTTCCAGCGGCACCAGGCCCAGATAACTCGCCACCTGCTTGCCGCAGTGAAAGCGCTCCGCGTCGCCGAGGATGAGCACAAATGCCAGCGCCGTTAACACGCCTACTCCAGGGTGCGTTCGCAATCGCTGCGCCGCCGGACAGTTCTCGACTTCGCGCTCGATCGCCTGCGTCAGCTCCGCAATCGACGGATTCAAACGATCCAGCAACTCCAGCAAATCGCGCCGTCGCCGGCTCGCCCACGGAGCCAGCGTGAACGATTCCAATTGCTGCCGTCCGCGTTCGCGCCACAACTTTTTCTTGCAACGCAGGCCTTCGTTCAACGCCACCGCTTGCAGTTGATTCATGACACGCGTGCGTGCCTGCACCATGCGATGACGATGCCACAACAACTGCCGCAGATCGCGGTTCTCCCAACTGGGCACCCAGATCTTCGGAAACCGATCTTCGAGCAGCAAGCGCAGGATGAGTTGCGCGTCCTGGCGATCCGTCTTCTGCTTGCGTACCCGCCGCGTCCGAATTTCGGCCGCGTCGCCGATCCACAACTCAAACCGTAACTCAGCAACCAGTCGTTCGAACCAGCGTGCGTGCCCACCGGCCTCCATGCCGATGCGCACCGTTTCATTCGCACTCGCGAGAGCACGGTAGAACTTCTCCGCCTCACCGGGATGTGCGAGCCGTTTCTCCTCGACCTCTCCGGTCACGGTGTTGAGCACGGCGATTTGTTGAAACTCGGGATGGAAATCTACTCCTATAATGATCATCGTTCGGCTCCTTTCTCCCGAGCCGGTTGGTTGGTTTTGCCACCTCCAACTCTAACCCGGGTGCGGGAGCCGACATTGTCATGGAATCAATTTCAGCTCTCATGCCAAGGTCAATGAGCTCGCCTGTTAATAGCAGTTGGCAGAATCCGGTCCTACCCTTAGCCCTGATGCCGGGAAAACAAAACACGGGGAGTCCAACGCGATGAAGTTTAGGTGGGCCACAGCGGGGTTTTTGCCATCATTTGCGTCATCGGAGTAACAGCGATCGGACAAGAAAAAGAAGCTGCTCATCAGACAGCCCCGAATGCGCAGATTGAGCGCTGCAAGACAGCGATGCCGACTATTTTTGGGAATTACAACAATGCAAAGTATGCCGTGTTCCCGCGCTGGGAATTCTGCCGATGCAGCGCTCATTTTGGGACCGGTCAGAGAACCGCAAGAGGCACTCGAGGCTATAGAGCAGCCGCTCAAGGCCTGCTCCGAAGCTATGCTGAACACGCAAGCTGAGCAGCAACAGAACAACAAGAAATATTCGATCGTTGCAACATCGCGATTTTACTCATCATCGGGTCAATGAATGTAATCGCGCTGATAGCGCCAACCATAACCCCCGGCTCTGGTTTCCTCCCCGTTATACTGACTGGACCATGCCCAGCGAGCCTCCGACACTGACCCGCCGCAGTTTCCTGAGCGCTGCTGCCGCGGGAATTGTTTCTAGTCCGATATGGGCGAAGGCCATTACGACGCGCGTTTCGGATTCCCAGTTGCTCAGCGATATTGAGCATCGCACTTTTTCCTTTTACTGGGAGCGTGTGAACCATAGCAACGGCCTGATGGCAGATCGTTGGTCGACGCCGGCCGCTTGCAGCATCACGGGGACAGGCTTCGCTCTAACTGCCTGGCCAATTGGAGTTGAGCGCGGTTGGATCACACGCAATCAGGCACGAGACATCACGCTGCGGACGCTGCGGTTCTTTGGAGCAATTACCGCAGGGCCAACAACGGTCTGGCACCGCGGGCTATCGTGGCTTCTATTACCACCTTATCGATATGGAGACCGGACTACGGTTGCCAGATTGGGAGCTTTCAACAATTGACACCTGCTGGCTGCAAATGGGCATGGCATTTGCGCAAGGCTGGTTCGACCAGGAGGATGAGAAGGAAAAGGAGATCCGTGCACTCGCGCAGCGTCTACTGGATCGCACCGAATGGGATTGGATGCAGGCCAATAGCACGGGCGGCAAAGCCATCTCGATGGGCTGGCACCCGGAGAGCGGCTTTATTGAGCGAAATTGGGATGGCTATAACGAGGGCATGGCGCTCTATTTCCTCGCGCTCGGCTCACGGTCTCACCCGGCTAAGGAGGGCGCCTTCGAGGCATGGACTGCCCCCTTCCCAAAATATTGGCGCGGAGAAGGTGCGAACCGCTACCTCTCTTTTGCGCCGCACTTTGCGCATCAATATGGGGCCGTGTGGGTTGACTATCGCGGCATCTATGATGCGACCACGCGCGCGGCCAGGTTTGACTATTTCGAGAATTCCCGCCGCGCCACCTATGCGCAGCGCAACTATGCCATTGCCAACCCTATGGGTTGGGATGGTTATTCCAAGGACATCTGGGGCCTCAGCGCCTGCGATGGACCAGGTGATCTAGTCATAAATTTCAAAGGCAAGCCGACGCAGTTTTATGGCTATGCGGCCTATGGGCCGAAGGGCATGCCCGACGAGGATGACCATGGCACCCTTGCCCCCACCGCCGCGGTAGCCTCGATTCCCTTTGCACCCGAGATTTGCATCCCCGCGGCCTGGTCCTTACGCAATTTCCAGGGTGGGCGGCTTTACGGCACGTACGGTTTTTTCGATTCGTTCAACCCTAGCTTCCGTGCAACCCATGTCAGCCTTAGGTCAGGTAGCGTTGATGGGCGCTTAGGTTGGGTTGACAATGATTATCTCAGCGACAATCAGGGGCCGATTCTAGGCATGATCGCGAATTACAAAACGGAGGTCATCTGGAACGCCACCCGCAAAGTGCCCAATCTGGTGCGTGGTTTGAAGCGAGCAGGCTTTGCCGGCGGTTGGTTGAATGGGGCATAAGATCAACCACTGCGACTCGAACGGAACATATGAAGACGAGCGTGTGCGCTGCCGTGGAAGTGATGTTTCAGCGTAGGCGTCAGTGTCTCACAGCGAGTCAAGTGTTGAGAAATCGCCATTACACTCATCATCGGCTCAATGAGCGTTATCCCATCTGGTAACGCCAGGTTACCCCGACTCAAAGCAATTTCTCCGAGCTTCATCTCGCTTTCGAGCCGAGTAGAATAGGCTCGGCTTCGACCAGCCTAAGAAGTTTCACCATGTGCCGCGTCCGATTTTTATATGTTTTGAAATGCGGACTTTCAATATGCGATTCGTATGCGGCTGCATCCCGATAGGTTTCAAACAATCTGATTTGTTCAGGATGCTCTTTGAGCGAAACGGCGTACAGTGTCAAGACGCCCGGTTCAACACGAATCGAAGTCTCGATTTCTTCTGTAAGGGCGAGTTTGTAGGCGTCAAGTTGCGCTGGATCAATCTCCAATTCTGCTATCCGCACGATTGGGCTTCCGACCGCTACCGCAGCGGTACCTCGCTGCCAAAACAACAACGCCGTCACCAACGATGTCCCGAGCAACAACGCTTGTCTCCCTGTCATATGCAAATGCCTTCTCAGATCCCGGCGATCTCATTTCATTCCTGAACGAATCGACCCCTATGTCTGATCAGTTTATCCTGAGCGACAGAAACAGTTGGCGCACCCCCCACTACGCTCACTGAGCGATTCTGTGATACTCGTCACATCGAATCGAGCAGATCGCGATTACCATCTCAGCCCACAATGAAATCCGCTGTCTATATCAAAAGCAAATTGGGAAAGGTCCTCGAGATGACGGACCTCGAACAACCGGTTCCGAAGAACAGCGAAGTCGTCATCCATGTTCGCGCCGCTTCGGTCAATCCGTTGGACTGGCGTATGAAGAGCCAACGCCCCGGCGTGGACGTCGCTGGCGAGGTCGTAACGGCCGGGAAACCGGCGATGCAGTTTAAGCCAGGCGAGGCCGTATTCGGCGCTTGCAAAGGAGCCTTCGCCGAATACGCTTGTGCTCCGGAGACCGCATTGGTCGCGAAGCCGGAGGACGTGAGCTTCGACCAGGCGGCTGCTATTCCAATCGCAGGGCTTACTGCCTTGCCGGCTCTTCGCGATAAAGGACATCTTCAGCCGGGGCAGAAGGTCTTGATCAATGGTGCGGCGGGAGGAGTCGGCACCTTTGCGGTGCAGATCGCGAAGTCACTTGGTGCAAATGTCACTGGCGTTTGCAGTACGCAGAATGTTGACCTTATACGCTCGCTTGGAGCCGACCGAGTCATTGACTACACCCACGAGGATTTCACTCAGGACAACGAACGTTACGACCTGCTTCTCGATAACGTGGGAAATCGCAGGCTGGCAGCGATGAAGCGTGTTCTCGGTCCAAATGGCAGGTGTGTCATGACCGGAGCGCCCAAGAAAATTTCGGCGGTATTTACGCGGCTGCTCGAGACATTTGTACGGTCACTGTTGCTTCGGCAGAAGTTTACATTCTTCATTGCGAAGATCAATCGGGACGACCTGACGACTCTTTGCGAACTGATCAAAGCCGGAAAATTAGCTCCGGCCATCGATCGGCGCTATCACCTGGCTGAAACCGGTGATGCCATCGCTTACGTAGAAGCAGGACATGCCCGGGCGAAAGTCGTCGTCACCGTCCCGTAGACAGGCAACCCGATCAGCCGTCTCCTTGCTCAAGCACGTCTGTCAGCCTGCCGTCGTACCATCCCGTTGCACTCATCATCCGGTCATTGAGTGGTATCGCCTGATCTCGCCATTCATCGGCAATCACTCGGAATAGAAGTCAAAATTCACTGATCGCCTCCCGTCGGGCGTTGTGCAGGTCTCATATATCCAGTATCCCGGGAAGAACCTTCAGAATGTAATCCAACGCCTGTAACACGGTGACATCATTCAATTCGCCGGCAACTTCCGGCAGCCGGGGATATATGCCCTCCAGCCGGAAGGCATCGTTGGCGATGTCGTGTTCCTTCAGGAACCTCTTCACTTCGGAAGTGCCAAAGACTCGCATCATCGCCAAGCGCGGACCACCAACTGGACCCGAGGAAGGAACAGAGTGAAACGAGATGTGTTGAATCTTAACTTCTAGAATGTCGGTCGGAACATCAGTCTCCACCATACGAACCATTCCACTTGGCTCCTGCGTCACCCGCATCTTTGAGTCACCACCGAACATACTGCGCAAGTCGTCAACAGGGGAGCCCGAGCGAGACGGTGCATGGACGTACGGGACTATCGGAAAACGCCCCGTATGGGAATCGCAGCTGGCGGAATATTCGAGGGAGCCGGAAACGTGCGCGTTCTGCAGCACATCGCGTATCGATCGAGCGCTATCGTCGAATTTGTTTACGATCTGCTGGGCAACGCAAGATGTCACTAAGCCAAGGGCGGTGGCCAAGATTGCACGAAAAGACGCCATCGCATTCCTCCTCGGCAAGCGAATCTGAATATCATCGTACTCCTCACTTTTGAATCGTTGGAGTAACGTCGCTATTACACTCATCTGTCGATAGCAGAGCTTTGAGTATGAATCGGTGCGAGTGAGGCACAGCACACAATGCTTACCCGCAGAGAGTTTCGCGGCTTGATAGTCTCGGGCGTCGTCCTTATCGCTCTTGCGTTTCTACCATGGGTTCCGTTTTTTACACAGCCGATACATCCTTCGCGCAATCTGGGCGCGGCACTCGACGGTGTACTCGCAATGCTGTTCTCTGGAGCCATGACACTCATTGGGGTGGCTCTGATAGTAGCGGCCGTCTTCCTTAGAAGAGGTTCTATTCGGGGGGCGAACAGTGAAACCCCTTCGTAGCTATTGAAACATCTCGATTACACTCAAAACCCTCCAACAGCCCAAATCGCTGTTCTCCCAGTTGAATCGTTGGCTGTGTACAATACGCTGGCCGACACCAAAAGAAGGGTTCTGAAGATGGAAATGCGACGTGTTCTGAATGGGCTTGGACTTGCTCTATGCGTCGGCGCCGCCACAATCTGCCTTGTCTTGCACTTGGCAACGTTCCTAACGATTATTTCGCCGGTATGGATTGTTCCGCCGTTCCTGCTCGTTGGGGGCGCTGTGCTTTGTTCCAGGGCTGTAGAACCCCGGCTTCCCTTCGCGCATCGAACCGACAAGGCTGCGCTTGTGGGGTGGGCGCTTCTCATCTACGCCATTTTGACCTTCGTTTATTTCTACAAAACTACTGGCGGAGCTTCGAGCGTTGGCATCGTCGATGGTCAATCCGTTTCGAAGTACAAGGACCAAGTTATCAGGGTCATCAGCCACGACGAGTACAGAATGTTTCCCAATCTCTGGACCCGTGTTATGAGCGCGTGGATCGGAATGATGGCTGTATTTTGCTCAAAGTCCTTCGCATCGCCTCGAATGTTCCGATCTGACTTGAACGTGTGATTAAGTGGAGAGATTCCATCAGGCGCGGGCCGTTTTTCTGACGATGTTTGTCGTAATATCTCGAATACACTCATTGACCCCGGTTCGCCAGTCCTCAATGAGCCCTATCGCTTGATTTCATCATTTGGGGTTTACCCCGGGGTAAAATGCCTCGTCTCCTCGTCTCGGTATCAGCGAATTGCGGTCGTGCTGAATCACCTACAAACGAGTGAGACAGGCAAAGCGGAAAGGATGATAGGCATGGAATCAGAGATCAAAATCGGCCAGCAATTCGAGTTCGCGATGCATGCAGATAAAGGGTTTAGGCAGAAAGCGGTCGTAACCCAAGTTTTATCCAATCGGGAAGAAGGAATCGGTCCGGAGGCGGACTATTACATCGCCGTTTGGGTTGAAGCGAGAACACTCTCGGAACAGCCAAAGGCGCTGGTCTTCGTGCTTGCAAACGACGGAAACGTTTATTTGGATGGCGCGGGGGTCGACATAATCGTGGACCTTGCCGCGTAACCGTTGGGCATAGTGCGTGAATCGAACTAATCGTTAAGTCGCCATAGTGCTGATTGACCCGAGCCTTCCCCGCTTTTGCGTCACTACTGCAGCCCTTCGCGGAAGGCAAAAGAAAAGCCTCCCGCGCGCTCTGATTGCAATGGCCGAAACCTGGGCCACCCGGCCCAATGGTTATGCGGCAATTCGTTCCGTAGCCCGGGCCTGGTGCGGCGCGGCCACGTAGGGGAATTGCGTGAGCAGGTCTTTGTGGGGCCCGACCTTATCTTGCGTCACCTTTCCATTTGAAAGGAGTGGCAGGAAGAAATCCACGACGTCGTCGGTGAGCGTCCGGCCATTGGTCGGGTAGACTGCCGGCCGTGTGGGGTTATAGGGGAGAACGTCCGGCAGCATGGTCCCTGCAACCCGCGTTGCTTCCGCCGCCGTATATCCACCCGTGTGCTCCAGCGCGTGCGCGAAACCGGGGACGAACCGGGCGTCGTCGGCCGGTTCCGCTGCGAGATAAGCGGCATTCTGTTCGCCGGCGAGGAAGGGCGTTTGATTGGACCGCGCACCGCGATCCGCCTGAACCCATTTTCCGCTCGTGCTGTCGAGTGTGCGAGCCCACAGGCCCACCTTCCCACTTCCGAGGGCAGAGTTGGGCACTTCCAGCACGATACTGCACACGTCCTTGTCGGCGAAGTAATCGTCACCGGTGAATTGCAGGTTGTTCAGGGCTCCCTGGACGTCGAAGAAAAAGGATCTCCTCGCCAGCCGGCGAAGAAGCGGTAGTCACCGGCCTCCGCCACCCGTGTCTCCGTTCCGGTCGAGACGGCGCTCCCTCGACGATGACTTGCCCTTCATCGCCCATCTCTGCAACCTGCGCGCCCTCAGCGCGGCGAAGCGTCGCGGTCTGCGCCCCGTCCTGCGAGGACGTGAAGCGCACCCGGTACGCTATATCGGCTACGTTATCGCCGTTAGTATCAAGTCTAAGTTCATAAATCGCCTCGGGCGAGAATGCGACGTCGGTGGTGGGTCCTGGCGGAAACGCCTTCCATGAGAAGGCCGGCGGAGTCACACGGGTCCTTTGTCTCTGTTTCAAGCTCCCATCATCCATGCCAGCCGGAACCGAGTTCGACTTTTTGTTTTTCCACTGGTTCCCAAATGGTCCATCGGCATATACTTCGCCCCGGCGCGAAATTTGCGCCTAGGAGAACTCCCCCATGAAAACGACAGGCGAAATCCTGCTCGCTGCTTTTGCATTGGCCGGAATTTATTGCGCCGTTTCAAAGAGCCCTTCTCCAGCCGGTACTGCCGTCATACGGGCAGAACACGTGGTGTTAGTCGCGGATGGTAGCGACCCAATGCCGCTGTGCCGCAGAAGAGCCTGCAAGTAATACCTGCGAACTGACAATCAGCGAACCGCGCCGGCCACCACAAAGAACTTGCAGGGCCGCCTGGGGAGAAGTATGCTTCTGACCTCCGGAGGGGTAGGCGCGATGAATGGCATGGGAATGTATGCAACCTGGCTTGCGGGTCCGGTCTTACAGATCACCCTTCTTTTCTTCATGGTCCGCCGCAAGCTGCACGGAGTTTTTCCACGATTTTTTACCTACATTATTTATCAGATCGTTAAATCTGCGATTTTGTTCGGCGTGTATCGCCTTTACCCGGACAACTACTTCGACGCGTACTGGGCTGGCAACGCGATCAGCGTGCTGCTGGGAATCGTAGTGATGGACGAAATACTGCAACATCTCTTGAAACAATACGGAGGCATTCAGAAGTCGGCATCCGTGATATTCCGATGGGCCTGTGGGCTGCTGCTCTTGCTCTCGATCGTCAATGCCTTTTCGACCGAGCAAACTAATGCCGACAGGGTGGTATCAGCCGTGCTGTCGTTCGACCGTAGCGAGCGCCTCATGCAGTGCGGCCTCTGCATCCTCTTGCTGGTTCTGTGCCGGCTTCTCAAAAATTGCTGGCGGCAACACGTATTCGGAATCGCGTTGGGATTCGGAATCTTTGCCTCCATCGAACTCGTGCTGGTCAGCGTCGTGATGCACTTCGGGGATGGCGCGGCCGCGACTATCAGCCTATTGAAAAGTTCAGCCTACAACGCCGTGACTCTTCTCTGGATCGTGTATCTGCGGCGTCAAACCGAATCGGCATCTGGAGATTGAGGAGGCTCAGGAACTCAGTGCGTTGAATGCGGTATTGATCCGATCACCCGAGGTCGGCGATATTGGCTTTATTTCGATGGTCGAGCAAATGGTCGATCATGTCTTGTCTCGCAGCACGTGGCCTAGACCGGCCGTACAGGGATCGCAAATTACAGGCCGCAAACCCGACCGAGACGAAAACAACTAAAAGCAATTCGGCCATGTGTTGATGAGACCCACCGATAAACGCGATACTCGTTCAAACTGGCCTTCGGAAGAAGTCCAAATCGTCACCTTTACGTCACTCAGCGGCTCGACAACCGGTGTCGTGAAAGAGGTGAGATGGGGACTGGTGTGGCGAGATTTTATTCTTGAGGACGGGCGCGTTATACCCGAGCACAAGATTCTTGAGCACACTGACCGGCCAGTTTGGCGTAAGCCAGAGGAAATATCCCAGGACGAAAGAGAGGCTTGGGAGCGACGGCTCGTTTCAATGGCCGAAGCAGGATTGGATCCCCGTGATGAGGAACAGTCCTTCCGCGCCGAACTGAATCAATATTTGGCGTATACCTACCTCAGGTTCAAGCAAGGTCGGCATAAATCGTCCGATCCTGAGTCACCATCAACGTCCCTTTGATCTCGAGCAAGCTCATAAACAGAATCGGAGTGCACCCGCCATGGGCCAAGCTTATGAATCCGAGAGACAACGGGTATGGAGCCTGCTTTCGAAAGCTGGTCTAGTAGACATCCCCGCTGATGAGTTTCCAAAGCGTATCAATGAAGCTAAGAATGCTGTCATGGAACGTCTCGGTGAATTGCTCGAGTTTCCAACTCACATCGAGGAACGAGACTCCGCTGCATACTCCCTGGCCACGTTGAAAAAACTAGAGGCTACACTGAAGCGAGAAAGAAAGTCTGGCAGTTCCGATTGATGTGATCGATTGCCGAAAAAAAGGGCCGCTCAATGCGAAACAGGTCGTGCTTCCTTTGTTTCGTCAATATGAAAGATGTGCAAATTACCAGGCCCGCTCAAGACTGCCAATAAGTCAAAAGCCGCACCCTGTCGCGAAAGCGTGCCAATGGGTGAGGCACTCGGCGGGCAACAGCCTCGTTCAGTTCAGGCCGAAGGCGTAGATGGTGTTGATGCCTGTGGTGAAGTAGACCATCCCGTTTGCTACCGCCGAGGAAGCGGGGCCGTTTGCCTGCCCGGTGGGATAGGTCCACAGCACGGCGCCGGTGCTGGAGTTCAGTGCGTAGGCTTTGCCATCCTTGGAGCTGAAGTAAACCACGCCGTTAGCCACAGCGGGCGAACTCCAAATCTGTGCGGAGGTGTGATGCTTCCATTGGAATGCGCCCGTACTCGCTTTTAGTGCGTATATGCTGCCATCGAGCGAGCCAACGTAGACGATTCCGAGTTTGAGTGAAATCGCCTGGTTGCAGCAAGTATCTTTAGTTCACATGAGACCTTCGCGTTTGAACGCTCGCAGATTCAGCGGCTTGTTTGTTCTGCCAATGTTTGTTTTGGCCGCTAGCATCTTGGCAAATGGGCAGCATAGCCTATCTGCCGCCGAACTTTTTGAACAATTCAAAAGCAGTCAATTCTTTTTTGAGCAGTTTGTCGTGGCCGAAAAAATCGTAAGACTTCACGACAAGTCAGTTTTGAGGCTGATGGAACCCGTTCTCCGTGATGAAGACAGGCATGTGCGAGGCAATGCGGCGTTCGTGTTTGCTGGTCTTGGCGATGATCGTGGCTTCGAGGTGATTCGCTCCATCCTCGAAGACCGTGCTTCTAACCGACGCAGGGCCCAAGGCATACCGGGTGGCAATTGGTCTGCTCAGGCACAAACTAAGGCTGACCGGTATTATGCTGCCCATCTCTTTGGAGACTTGAGGGATAAGCGAGCAGTCCCCCTTCTCATCCCACTCTTGAAGGACAACGAGGTCAAGGACATCGTCCCTTGGGCCCTCGGCGAGATTGGCGACCGGGCCGCGATCCCTGCCCTCATTCAGACACTGAGTAACCCAAGTGCAGACATGCGGGTTCTTTCGATCTATGCCCTTGAGCAACTGCAAGCCAACGAAGCCTTGCCCCGGCTTCGTCTGCTGGTTCAGGACAACGAGAAAATCCACTTTGACGGTCTGGGAACGGTCAGTGAGGCGGCTCGGTCGGCTATAGCGAAGCTGAGTAGCAGGCCCTGAACATCGCCTTAGTCACTGTCGACGTTACCTCTATTTCGCTCATTGACCCTGGCTTGCAAAAGTAATGAACCGGGCGCCTAGTCCAGAGTCAATCGGTGGTATAGAGATTCCGAATGCATTTAACGACCCCGTAGTAGTGCCAGATACCAGTGGCCGCGTAGGGGCTACGCTGATTATGCAAGTTCTTTCATCTTGACACCGTTTTAAGCCTGTCTCACTCTCGGCAGAGTACAAGGATTCAACCCATGTCGCGGAGAATGTCTGGTCGCCCGTCATCCACTATCCTCTCCAACTTCCTCGATCCCCACCTCAACCTTTATTCAATCAGCGCAATCGCCGCCGGTGTAGGCCTGCTGGCGGTAGTTGCGCCCGCTGAAGGCAAAGTGGTAGTTACCCACAAGACCATTCAGATTCCCGCAAATCACCCAATCTCAATCGACTTGAATCATGACGGGATCTCTGACTTTCAGTTCAGTTTGAGGTCTGACTTGTCAGCATGTGGAGGTTACGGATCTCTTCTGACCAAACAGGCATTAGGTAACGCGGTGGTTGGCGGCTCAGGCAACTTCGCCTCTGCTCTGACGCGAGGGGCAAAGATCGGTCCCTCTGCTCGCTTCACCGGAAGCGTCGGCTATACACGGATCGAAAATTCGAATGTCGAATACTGTTCAGGGTCAAGCCGCCACAGCGTGGGCGGCTATTGGGGTGGCAATCCGCCTCCCAATCGTTACATGGGTGTGAAATTTCGCATCCACGGCACTACTCACTTTGGTTGGATTCGCTTATCCTTCAACTTTCCCGCTAAGCTCGGGGGTGGTCCGCCCTCAGCCACGATCACTGGCTACGCCTATGAAACCGTAGCGAACAAGACCATCATAGCGGGCAATACATCAACGCCAGCGAGCGAGGCCGTGACGCAGCAGAGCGCGAAACCCGTCCAACCTTCCCTCGGCATGCTCGCTCTAGGTGCGGACAGCCTGCCGCTGTGGCGGCGCGAAGAAACTTTGGTTCGTCAGTAAGACAATTCCACAATGAGATTGCACCCTAGTAAGTCGTACTCTCGTTGATGGATGTTAAATCGCCATCTCACTCATTGACCCCGGTCCGCCGGTCCTCAATGAGCGCTATCGCCTAATTTCGCCAATTGATCCTTACGTTCTAGTCCGGTACCTCCATGCCGCTGAGGCACGTGATGGAAACAGGAATTCGCTGCATGGCCATCAGTGGATCGCTGACCGCCGCAGCCTTTGGCAACCCGTTGGAGAAAGTCATCGACCTAGGAGCAAGGATAAGCCACCCGCGCAGTTGTCAGCATGTTACGCGGGTGGTGTGTCTGCCTTGACGCCAAACTCGTCCCATCCGAGAGGACGAGACGCTATTTACTTTGGCTGGCGTCGTCGGGATTGATGAAGTTGAATTGAAATGGCGCCTTGCCATGTACCTGCACGATCACCTGGCCGCAGGCCATCGCGTAGTGATGCATGTCGGGGTCGAGAAAAGCAAAACTACCGGTAGTAAACGCCGCCATCTTGTGTATGTCGAAGTGATCGCCCATCCCCACCTTGAAAGAGCCTTCAAGCACGGTGACGTTTTCCCGAAAGGGATGAAAATGAGGCGCGATGCGATACCCGTCGGGCATTTTCAGACGCACTGTGAAGTCCCCCGTCGTTGCGTTGGGATCGCCTTCCAGCACAGCAAATTGTGCGCCGGGTGCGAGGAACGGGGGTGCCGGACCCCAGGGAATGGTGTCGGGGGTGAACGCATGGCGTTGGTCATCCGCGCTAGCGTGGGCGGTTCTTGTGAGAAGCTTCCCCGTGCCTGCGAGCAGGGCGATGATCGCCAGAGTGAGATAGAGAAAACGTTTCAATCGAATGCCTCCTTGTGGATTGGTAGTGGGATAATCTCCTGGCAGGCACAACCCTGCAATCAGCGGCGAATCTCGTTTCAATGTTTTTTGTATATCGGCGCAAATTATTGACCTGCTGGCAGACAATGCCTTGTGTGAGGCGGATGACCGGCCATCGAAAGACTGTCGGGAGTGTGGAACTCGACCTAGGGCGCTACGAACTGCGGCGGTTTGGGCGGCGGGTGAAGCTCGAGCGAAAACCCATGGAGTTGCTGATCTTTCTGGTGAGCCGGCGAGAGCAGTTGGTCACACGTGAAGAGATCGTGAAGAAGCTCTGGCGGTCGGATCTGTTCATCGATTCGGAACGAAATCTGAACAATATCGTGCGGAAGATTCGGACGGCGCTAGGTGACGACGCCGATAGGCCGCGTTTCATAGAGACGGTGATCGGGAAGGGCTACCGGTTCATTGGGCCAGTGGGGGTCATAGGAGCGCAATACCCACGAGCAGGCCTAGATGAGACGGATGGCGTCCGGCAGGAGGTCGGGAGTGCGCGCTGGGAGCGCACGTCTCTGGCTGTGCTTCCGCCCGTGTTGGTCGGGAAGGGCAGCGACGATGAGGGGCTTGGCCTGGGATTTGCGGAGGCGCTGGCATCGCGACTGGGCAATCTGCGCGGTGTCGATGTGCTGCCGATCTCGGCAGTCTTGAACCTGCCAAGTGACGTTGATGCTTCTGGGGTCGGGGCACGGCTCGGGGTCCGCTTCGTACTACATGGCGCGATTCAGATGTCGAGGGCTCAGTTGCGGCTGTCGATCGAGTTGTTGGATACGTATTCAAGAAGATCGTGCTTCAGCAGGAAGTGCGATCTCGATGTGGCGCGGATGGCAAACCTGGAAAGTGAGATTGCGCAGCAGATCGCAGCAGCGTTGAAGAGGCCGCTGGGTGCAGCGCAGACGCCTGCCGTACGCCAACGGCACAGCCGGGATCCTCTGGCATATGCCGAGTTTATGCGTGGGTTGCGGCTGAGTTCGTCTGGGGATCCGGCGCAGATGGAGCAGGCGGCCCAGCATCTGACGAATGCGGTCATGCGCGATCCGAATTTCGCGCTTGCGCATGCCACTCTGTCGTTCGCGTGCACGACCCGCCATTTCGAGTCGGATACGGCAAACGTGTGGCTGGAAAAAGCGGAGTTCCATTGTCGACGTGCGCTGGAGATCGAGCCGGAACTGCCAGAGGGCTACGTGGCACGAGCGTTTCTGCTCTGGGGGCCGTCGAAGAATTTTCAGCATCTGGAGGCCATTGCGGATTTAAAGCGCGCGATTCAACTGCAGAACAATCTGCCGCACGCGTACAACCGACTGGGGACGATCCTAGCGCACATCGGGCTCCTGGACCGCGCGCGGGAGATGTACGAGCGAGGGCGGTCGTTTCATCAAAACAAGGGGGTGAGTCGGAGCATTGTGCAGGTGTATGTATGGAACCGGGAGTACGAGTTGGCGCGCGAGCAGATTGAGGCGTGGCGGGCCGAGAGTCCGGCCAATAAGTATCCAATTTACTTTGCGCCACAGCCGGCGATGATGACGGGAGATTGGGGCGAGGCGTGGCGGCTGATCGACGAAGCTGATGAACTGCTGCCGGACGAGCCGATGATTGTGAGCCTAAAGGGCGTGCTGCATGCCCTGACGGGGCAAATTGCCGAGGCGCTCGATTGCGTGACGCGAGCCTGTTCCAATCCAAAGACATTCGGGCATGCGCATCATACGTATTATCAGATCGCGTGCACTCTCGCGCTGAGCGGTCGGTGGCAGCCGGCGTTCGAGTGGCTGGAGCGCAGTGTGGCGACGGGCTTCGCGTGCTGGCCGTTTTTCATGAAGGACCCGTGTTTGCAGAATCTGCGCGGCATGTCGGAGTTTGAGTTGCTGGTAAGCACGCTGCAGGCAAAGTACCCCGATAACCTAGGAGTGTTGTAGCGGTTTAAGCAGATCGACACGCTCTTCTAAGAAATTGCGACTTCGGCTCGTTGGCGAAAAATCGCCATAGCACTCATTGACCCGGTCCGCCAGTCCTCAATGAGTGCTATCGCCTAGTTACGCCAGCCATCCCCAGAGATCACCGTGTTTCTGTAAACTTCCAGTTGGACGATACCGAATAGGGAGGCACTGTGAGAGCAGTAGTGTTATTCGCCGTGATCGCTTTCCTCATCCCGCGCGCAGAAGCTCAAGACCAGTCAGTTCGAGCTGCCGCTCGTGCCCAAAGCGTCGCAAAGTTCGCCTCCCCCGCGTCTCATCGTGGATTTGAACCCAAGATTTCGTTGCAAGCTGCTTTGAAAATTGCGGAGGATTTTGTCGCTGACGAGCGCATTGACGTGTCAGGTGGGTGGCTCTATGAAGCGCGGTTCACTCTCTACGGCGGCAAGACCAAGCCCGACAGCGAAAAAGAGCCTTGCTGGTTTTTTCAATGGATACCAGAGAGCGGCCTCATTGGTGCGCAAATCGAAGTTGTGGTGTTTATGGACGGCAAGGCCATGAGATTACCGACCATGTAGCTTCGTCCAGTCAGTTCGGTTCCCCAACTGTTGAAACATCGCCGCAGCACTCATTGAGGGGTTCTGGCAGTCCCGTCCGGTCAATGAGCATGATCGCCTGCTTGCGGCACTTGCTCTCCGAACAAATGTTCTGCAATTCGAGTAATACCTCGCGAATGGAACTGGTCCTCTCCGCTTGCTAGGTCAGACAATTCCGAATATGGCCTCAGGCAAACGGTGAACGATTTTTCAAATTCTTAGCCCTGCGGTTCGGAATGCGCGCACCAATAAAAAACCCCACCCTCCCTAGAAAATGCGGAAGATGGGGAGTAAGTCGTAGTTACAAAAGTAAGTGTTCTAGAAGGTCAGTTTCGCCGCAGCTTGCAACTGGCGTGCCGACGTCGTACCGTCGGAATGTACCAGCGCACTGGTAATGATCCCAAAGTTAGCGAAATTCAGCTGCGTTCCCGATGGGTTGTTAAACTCGGGATGATTGAAAATGTTGTATCCTTCAACACGAATTTCAAGTCCCAGGCGCTCTCCGAATTTCATCTTCTTCGCCACCGACATGTCAAAGTTCACAAAATTCGGTCCGTAGAAGTGATTTCGCCCATTATTTCCAGCCCGTCCGTAAGGCGGCTGGGCAAAGGCAGCCGAGCAAGTTGTGTCAGCACAAGCGGTGAAGAAGACCTTACCGTTTGCGGCATCACTCGGGAGACCGCCGCCGCCGGCGAATGGATTTCCAACGAGGTCAGCCCGGTTGCTGAGTCCGGTTCGCTCGCTGTCGGTGTTGCCGAAAATGTCAAAGGGATGGCCGGTCTGGGCACTCGTGATGCCAGAGAACTGGAAGCCTTCGAAAATCTTACCTATCATCCCTTTGCTCAGGACCCTACGGCCGGTGCCGATGGGCACTTCCCAGATGTAGCTGACCACTGCAATGTGCCGTATATCGTTATCCGAGTTTCCACGTTCCTCGGCGAGATTTCGCGTATTGCGGGGAAAACTGCGGTTGCCGAATGCTGGAACCAATCCATCGCTGGAATCATCGATTCCGTGTGCCCAGGTATACGATCCCTGTACCTGCAAACTGCGGGAGAAACGACGGGTGATTTTCGCCTGCAAGGAGTTGTAGTTGGAGTTGCCCACTGATCGATTGTAGTTCGGTTGAAAGAGCGCGTTGTGGGCGACTGCGTTGAAGGGAAGGAACCCATTCTCGAAGCCATTGAAGAGGTTGGCCTTGGTGACGTCTGTCGCCGAGCACTGCCCCTCGATAAATCCGTTATTGGCAGGATTGGATGGCACACAGAAAGCCAAGAGGCTAGCAACTAAAGCCGGGTCCGGCGGGTTGCCATCCATGACGCCATAAATGTGGGTGCCCTTAGACCCAACGTAGGCTACGTCCACAACTGTATTCTGAGTGATTTGGTGCTGGATTCCAAGATTCCAGTTGTTACTGGAAGCATTCCGAAAGTGCGTGTCGAATAAGACTGGAGTCAATTGCGATCCGTCCGGGATCACGGCATTCGGAGTTGTGGCGGGCACATTCGGCAGGGCAAAGAATCCCCCGCCAATTGAAGGGTCACTGATGACTCCCGTGCCGGCCAAAGTATCGAATGGCTGATTGACGTAGTCCTGCTCGAAGGGCGGATTGCCGCGCGCGTTGCCGAACAGATTGCCGAACACACGATCGTGGAAAATGCCGAAACCTCCCCGAACTGAGGTTCTGCCATCGCTCCATGGATCCCATGCGAAACCAAACCGCGGTTCAATGTTGGAGTAATCCGTCTTATAGAGTTGATTTCCCGTGCCAGGTCCCACTAATGACATGGTCACTGGAAAACTCGAGGGATTGGTCAGGAGGTTGGAAAAATTGGCATTTTCCTCATACGGCACGCCATCCAACTGGTAGCGAACTCCCAGATTGAGGGTAAGGTTTCGCCGGATCTTCCAGGAGTCTTGGCCGAAGAAACCGTATTCGTGCTGCCGGAAGTGTTTGTCGTCCAAAGGCTGACGGGTTGCGGTCTTGTCGAAGAACTCAGCGTTGAAGTCACTCACGACAAAACCGTACCAGGCGCTGGCAGCATCATTAAGGACCAGGTTCAGGCCAAAATCGCCGAGATCCGTCAAGAGCACTGGAAGTCCGGCAGTGCCGGCTGTCATAGTCACTTGCCGTCGCGAAAAGAAGTTGCTTGGGCCCTTTTCCGCGATGTTTCGGAAGTCGCCGCCGAATTTGAAGGTGTGGGAACCCTTCACCCAGCTGATATCGTCCCCGTAGCTGACGGTTCCTGTCTTGCGAAACTGCCCGTCGGCCGCCAAAGCGGAACAGCCAAAGTTGGTAAACGGGTTAACACCATAGTCCCAGCCCCTTCCGTACTGATCCACTTGAGGAGTAGCACTGTTGAGAGTACTCAGCCCGCCGCACTTGAAATTGGCATAGATGTGGTTTATGCCGAAGTTGAAGTTGTTGACCAGGCGGGATGAGAGCGTCGAGACCAGATTCGCGCGTAGTCCATAACTGATGGCCTTTTCATCCACGGCTCCCACATTCCCCGGCAAAATGTCAGCGTGCCCCGCGTTGGGATCGGCGAAATGATCGTAACCAAACCGCAAGTTCACTACTTCACGGTCATTGATGTGATGGTCAATCTTCAGAACCGTCTGATAGCTATTCTGGGCATCGGAACTGGGGAAGAAAACCTTGCCGGAGTAGCCATCAGCGTTTAGTACCTGCGGAGCCGGATATTTGCTCAGCAAATTGTGCGCCGTAGCATCTTGGGGCAATGGCGCCACACCAAAGAATGCCGGGAACGACTGTTGATTCGGATCCGAAAGATCAACCGCCACAGGGTTCCCATCCACATCAGGCGTGGTGAAGATTCCCGTATTTACGAAGTCCGTAGTTGGGACCGTGGCAGAATTTGTCAGCGTAGTGCGGAAGCGTTGCAGCTCGTCATTGAAGAAAAAGAATGTCTTATTCTTAAAGATAGGGCCGCCCACCGAGAAACCAAACTGGTTGCGCACATAAGGATTCATGGGGCCCGCGGTGGGGCCAACGGACGGATTGAACCAGTCGCGGGCTCCCCCGAAACCGTTGTACCGGCCGAACTCGTAGGCGTCGCCATGGAACTGGTTAGTCCCGCTCTTGGTGACTACATCGACGATGGCACCGGTATTGCGTCCATATTCCGCGTTAAAATTGTTCGTGATGACGCGGAATTCCTGAGTTGACTCCGGGCTCGCACTTAACACAATGCTACCTGCGGCTCCGGGAACCGAGGTGTCGTTATTGTCCACGCCGTCGAGCAAGAAGTTATTGTTGCGCTCGCGGGAGCCGTTCACGGTGTACCCACCCAACGCGTTGGTGGTCGAGGTTCCAGGAGAAAGCAACAGCAAGTCGTAGGGATTCCTGGTGATCAGCGGCAGATCCTTCATCGTGCGCGTGTCGACAACGTTGCTGACCTGTGCGTCCTCGAGTTCGACGCCTGGCAGTGCATCGCCCATTACCTGTACTTCCTCGCTAGCTCCACCAGCCTCCAACTGTATGTTTACAGTCAGCGACTGAGCGACGGTGAGCGTGACACTGGGTACGTGGAAGACCTTGAAACCAGCTTGCCTGGCATTGATCTCATAGTTCCCCACCGGCAAGTTGGTCATAGTGTACGCACCGTTTGCCCCACTCGTGGTCGCGTGAGTCTCGCTCGTACCCAGATTGCGGACGGTGATTTCCACGCCCTGCGACACAGCACCGGTACTATCCATCGCAGTACCCGAGATCGAGCCAGTTTGAGCGTGCAGTTGCGGCGACAATCCCATGCAAGCCAGCAGTAACGCAAAAACACCAACACTCACATTAAACATGTGTTTCATTTTTGTACTTCTCCTGAATTTTTCTGGGACGATGAGGACAGCCAAACACCTTGCTACAGCAGATGTGCATCCAAACTGTCCGTCACGGTAGTGTCTTGATCAAGTAGACAAAATCACCCACACAAATCAGTGGGTTTTGCCACTTAGTTCAGCATCGTCAGCAAAATGCGCGGGCGTAAATAGGAAGCGCTACCTTCAAAACACCATAGATTATGAAAGAGCACCTACAGCTTTTGGTAGATACCGCCAGCCTCACATTGGGACATAACAATTAGCCTATTGCCGCTCCAGACTCGCCGACAGCGAGTCGCCTGTTATGCCGAAGTGTACGCGCAACCAAATGGGTGCTTGACATCTGCCCTTCTCGAGAGTACAACCGCAAGCCTCATCTTCATGACGGCAGTTCTCCTTGTACAACCTTGTACACATTTGCTTTCCGGCAGGTCGAAACGAAGCCGGAACCCGTGCTTCCCCGAACAAATTAAAACTAGGTTCATCGAAATCTTGTCAATGCGCCCAGTCACCGCAGCCGAACCAATGGATCGGAGGGCGTGAGAGGGATGTAGCCTTCTCGCAGCGGTGGGCTACGATTTGGTTGACGACAGCCGCGTGTTGTCTGGGGGGCTCGAGTCTCGCAGGTGCGTTAGCGACCTCGGTTTACGAAGACGCAGAGTGGTTGCCACGGCTTATCGCACGTCTAACGCTGGCCTTGGTTGTTTCGTTCCTGCTGGCACTCCTCATCGGCTTCGTGTCTTTCTGGATCATCACATCATTCCGTAGTTCGCTGAGCTAGTTGGCGAAATATCCCAATACACTCATTGACTCGAACCATCCTCCCAAGTTACGCCCTGGAGCAGATGAAAATGCCGCGGCTCGCCAGATCTCAACCACGCCACTTCGAGTTTTATCAATGACCGTCCGCCCGCAATCTTCTACTTTGTGGCGATTGCCGCTCCCTGTTGCGCAGCCGACGGTCGATCCCTCAAAAGGACGATCGCCAGCATCGGAAGATAAGTGAAGATCACCACGAGTCTGGCCACCTCTACAAGACTATGAGGCGGGTGATACCACCGCCAGAGCCCCGCACACCAACTGAAGAACACGGTAACCATGATTTCCCGGCGCGACTTTGGAATCAGCCATAGGATGAAGCTATCGAAGAACCAGCGTTGCGGCATGAGTGACGTCAGCAACAGCAACCACGCGTCTCGATCGCGATATCGCAGCAGCGCCAGTAAGACGATCGGTCCGGGCAAGGTCAGGATGGCAAAGAAATGCTGGTAGTTGCCGGTTTGATGGAGCCAGAGCATAGGCCATCGCGGCAACGCGATAAGGCTCGCAATCAGCAATAGCATGCATCCGATGGCCCCCCTCACGCTCAGGCGTGTAATAAAGATAGGAAGTCCAACCTGGGGCTTGGCGAGAACCACGGGTAAGAGCAGTGGGAAAAATGCCCCGGCGGCGATCAATGGCGACCACTGCACGTACAGAAGCGCGATCCAGTAAGGATACGCCAGGAAAATGAGCAGTCTTCCCCAGTCGTCGCGAGTCAGTCCAAACGCGAGCGCAGCGGAACCCAAGCCAAAAAATATTCCTGCACTCAGTTCCTTCGACAGATGAACGAATGGCAAACCAAAGAAGACGGCTGTAAAAGGATATTGCTCATACGGCGTGTCGTACGGATTTTGTCCTGCGAGCCACCGCTCCGCCAGATGGATGGCCCATCCGAAATCTCCCGCCTGCATCCGCAACCGGCGCATCAGAAAAAAGCAGAACGATCCGGAAGCGACTCCGATGATGGTCGCGACAACGATTCGCCAGCGAGTCCTGTTCATAGGCGTCCTAGCGACGCCTCTTGTGCCAGGCGGTCGCCTCTTCGTATGCGTGCGCCAACCGCAGGACCAGGTCTTCGCGCCAATGTGGTCCCGCAATCTGCAATCCGATGGGCAATCCCCCGTGCGTGAACCCGCAGGGAACTGAGATGGCGGGTAATCCCCAGACGTTAAACGGACGCGTGTTGCGCAGTAATCTCAATTCGGCCGGGCGCAATGCGTCAGGATTGCTCTTCAAGTCCGCTATCGCTGGGGCCGGCATCGGCATGGTCGGCCCGACCAGCACATCGACATCTGCGAACACCTTCCGGATATTTCTCCGCGCCTCGTCCAACTCCTTCCGGCGCGCGATGTACTCAGCCGCTGAAACTTTTTCACCCGTGCGAATCCGCCGCAGTGTCTCCGCCTGAAAGAGTTCAGGATTCTTTGCTACGCGTTGCGCATGGAAGGCATAGGACTCGGCTGCCTGCAAGGATCGATCCGCAGGCACATCGAGCCGCACCTCTTTTACTTCGGCCACCATCGTCGCGATTCCACGGATCGCATGTTCCATGGCCGATGCTACTTCCGCGTCCAGATCGTCAAAAAAGTATTCGCGCAGCACGCCGACTCTTAGACCCTTTGTTCCCTCTTTGAGCGAGCCGACATAGTCCGCAACAGGAACGTCTGCCGAAGTGATGTCGCCTGCGTCGTATCCCGCAATCGCCTGAAGCACGATGGCTGCATCCCGAACGCTGGCCGCCAGAGGTCCAACATGATCGAGCGACGTTGAAAGAGGAACGACTCCGCGGCTCGATACCCGCCCGTATGTCGGCTTGATGCCGACGCATCCGCACAACGCAGCCGGTTCGCGAATCGAGCCTGCCGTATCCGTACCGATTGCAGCGCACGCCAGCCCGGCGACTACCGCCGCCGCTGAGCCGCCCGACGACCCGCCTGCAATTCTGCCCTCGTCCCAGGGGTTGTGGGCATCGCCGAAATGAGCTCACCAGTGAACTTCCACCGTAGGCAAACTCGTGCAGATTGTTCTTTCCGACGATTACGGCTCCGACGTCTCGCAGTCGCCGGACCACATCCGCGTCTTGCTCGGGAACGCGATTTTCAAAGTGCGCGCTCGCCGCCGTCGTCCGGATTCCCGCAGTGTCAATGATGTCCTTGAGCGCAATCGGAATTCCGTGCAATGGGCCTCGCCACTCTCCGCGCCCGATCGCCGTCTCTGCTGCCCGCGCCTCGGCGAGCGCGCTCTCGGCGGTCACCGTGATGAACGCATTCAGCTCCGGATTCAGTTTTTCAATCCGGCTTAGGCAGTTCTGGGTAATTTCAACCGGAGAAATCTCGCGATCGCGCAGGCGCGGATAGATCTCCGAGATCGTGGTTGGAATTTCCATGCAGCGGTCCGAGCTATTGTAGAGGACGTCCCGCTATCCTTCGCGGCATCGCATATCTGCCGTCAACCTTTTCCGTCCCAGTGTCCTCTCATACACCGGCGAAGTAACGTCCTCTCAGTTCGAAACGTCCTATAATGACCGCAGTGGGGATGGGGGCCCAAGTGTCATGGGCGAAATGACGATTGCGCCTGTAGCGCCTGTCGCGACTCACGGTTTCTTTGTCGACGGTCGTTGGCAAGAAGACGGTGACCTGGTCGAGATTCGATCTCCTTACGATGGCAGCCTGATCGCCCGCGTCACGCAGGGCCGCAAGCAACACGCGGAAGCCGCCATCGCCGCCGCCGTCAAGGCTTTCGGTACCACCCGCCGTCTCCCCGCATTCGAGCGCCAGAGAGTTCTGCGTCAGATAGCCGCGTTCATGGTCGAGCGCAAGGACGAATTCTCGCGCACCCTTTCTCAGGAGGCTGGCAAGCCGATCAAAGCTGCGCGCATCGAAGTCGAACGCGCCATCTTCACCTTCAACGTCGCCGCCGAAGAGAGCACCCGCATCTACGGCGAGTTCCTTCCCCTCGATTGGCAGGAATTCACCGCCGGACGCTGGGGCATCGTTCGACGTTTCCCGCTTGGTCCGGTCGCCGGCATCACTCCGTTTAATTTTCCGATTAATCTCGTCGCCCATAAAGTCGCTCCGGCCATCGCAGCCGGATGCCCCATGGTCCTGAAGCCTGCGCCCCAGACCCCCCTCTGCTCTTTGCTCTTGGCTGAGTGCGTACAACAGGCAGGATGGCCTGACGGCGGACTGAACGTTCTCCCGCTCTCGAACGAAGACGCCAGCCTTCTCGTCACCGATGACCGCATCAAGCTCATCAGCTTCACTGGGAGTGTTCCGGTTGGATGGGACATCAAGCGTCGAGCCGGTAAGAAGAAAGTTGTTCTTGAACTCGGCGGCAACGCGGCCGTAATTGTCCACAGCGACGCCGACCTTTCCTACGCGGCGGATCGCTGCGTCACGGGCGGCTTCGGCTACGCCGGACAGACCTGCATTTCAGTGCAGCGCATCTTCGTCGAACAAACTGTCTACGGAAAATTTACCGATCTTCTCGTCGAAGGCGTCAAGACACTGAAAATCGGCGATCCGCTCGATGACCGTACCGATGTCGGTCCGCTGATCCGTGAATCGGACGCGATCCGCACCATCAGTTGGATTGATGAAGCCGTTCACGCCGGCGCCCGCTTGCTCTGCGGCGGTCATCGCAAGAAGCAGACGATCGAACCCACTGTGCTTACGGGCACTCGGCCTGACATGAAAGTCAATTGCCAGGAGGTATTCGGACCGGTCGTCACGGTTGAGCCGTATTCAACTTTCGATCAGGCTCTGCGCCACGTGAACAACTCGTCCTTTGGCATCCAGGCAGGGGTTTTCACGCGCGACGCGAAGTTGCTCTTCCAGGCCTATGAAGAACTGGAAGTAGGAGGCGTCATTGCCGGAGACGTTCCATCTTTTCGCATCGACCATATGCCCTATGGCGGCGTCAAAGATTCAGGCACCGGACGGGAAGGTTTGCGTTACGCGATCGAAGAAATGACCGAACCGAAACTGCTTGTGATGAATCTTCGCTAGTACGCTTCGCTCAATCGCAATCTGAGACGCGACTTATCCACCCGTTGAAAAAATTAACATTTTTTTCACGCCGTTATTCTTTCGAGTTTTTCTTTTGTGAATTTTCAAAAACGCAGGACAAAGTCTGACGAAATATTTATAATTTCCAGTTTCATTAACAACGCAGAAAACCTTGTGGGTGGGTTTTCTTTTCGCATTCAAGTGTCGCACTAACAGCGGACGATCCGCCGGGTCTTCTTATCCAGATCTCATAAGGGAATGTCACAGATTTTTCATCGCAGCACGAATAGTCTGGCCCGCGCCACTATCTTTGGCGCCGTCTTCGTCGTTGCTGCTCTCGGCTGGATCCTCTATGAAGTCCAAGGTTCCCCGTTCGTTACGTATGCCGGCGTTCGCAAGCCGCAGCCCGTTCCCTTTAGCCATCAGCACCACGTCACGGGATTGGGCATCGACTGTCGCTACTGCCACACATCCGTCGAAACCTCGAGTTTCGCAGGCATTCCCCCGACCAAGACCTGCATGAACTGCCACTCGCAGATCTGGACGAATGCCCAGCTTCTTGAGCCTGTCCGCGCCAGTTACCGCTCCGGAGAATCGCTGCAGTGGACGCGCGTCAACCAGCTTCCTGACTTCGTTTACTTCAACCACAGTATCCACGTGACCAAGGGCGTCGGCTGCAATACCTGCCACGGTCCGGTCGACACCATGCCCCTCATGTACCAACAGAATTCATTGCAGATGGAGTGGTGTCTGGACTGCCATCGCGATCCCGGCAAGAATTTGCGTCCTCGCGACCAGGTTTTCAACATGCGGTATCAGCCGCCGAGCGGTGGGAATACCGTTTCTCTCGACGGCAAGAGTTTCAGCGATCAGGATTCGCTCGGCGCTTATCTGATCTCGAAATACAAAGTTCGTACCGGCAGGATAACGACAACCGACGGGCAAGTTAGCATCAGCGATATAACCAGTTGCAGCACCTGCCATCGCTGAGGCGCGAGTTCTGGGACAGACGGCAAAAAGGGGAGTAATCCCCCGGAGCGTTCCGCAATGAGCGGCAACATAGAACGATGCGCGCAGACTGCGGACAAGAACTCGCTTCGTATCAGGGCATCGCTTTAGCGATGCCGTAACGGGCGCAGAAACATGCCGCCTTTAGGCGCTGTAGCTACACCAGTGCTGGTCAACAATCCGAGCCCCGAAGGGGCGAAAGACGCGAGCGGTACAAAAGAATTTCGAATGACGATCGAAAACAAAACGAATAGCGCGGCGCGCGAGGACGTCTGTCCTTCCAAGAAACTCGACCTCAAGGTCGTCCGCGAACGAATCGACGCCGCCGAAGCTCATGACGCCCGCGAAAAAACTGGGCCTGAATACTGGCGCTCACTCGAGGAGCTCGCAGGTAGCGCCGAATTCCAGGAGGCCCTGCATCGCGAATTTCCGAAAGGCGCTTCGGAATGGCTCGATACCGTTTCCCGCCGCGGATTCCTGAAAGTCATGGGTGCATCGCTTGGCCTCGCCGGCATGACCGCCTGCACCAGGCTGCCGCTTGAGCCCATCGTTCCCTACGTTCGCCAGCCCGAGAACATAATCCCGGGTCGTCCGATGTTTTACGCCAGCGCGATGACGCTCGGCGGATACGCCAATCCCATCCTGGTCGAGAGTCATCTTGGGCGCCCGACGAAAATCGAAGGCAATGATCAGCACCCTGCTTCGATGGGTGGCACCGACATCTTTGCCCAGGCGTCGCTTCTGACCATGTACGACCCTGATCGCTCGCAGAGTGTTGTCTCGATGGGCGATCAGCGTTCGTTCCCGTCATTTCTGGGCGCGATTCGCGGACCGCTGAGCGCGCAGAAATCCTTGCAGGGCGCGGGCATCCGTATTCTCACAACGACGATCACATCCCCGACGCTTGCCGATCAACTGCGCAATTTCCTCAAGATCTATCCCCAGGCAAAGTGGCATGTCTACGAGCCGTTGAATCGCGACAACGTCCTCGAAGGCGCGAAGATGGCCTTCGGACAGCCCGTCGAGACGCGCTACGATTTCTCGAAGGCCGACGTCATTGTCTCGCTCGACGCCGACTTCCTTTACGCCGGATTCCCCGGCAACACCCGCTACATCCGCGACTTCGCCAAGCGCCGCGATCCCGACAGCGGCAAAATGAATCGCCTGTACGTGATCGAGTCCATGCCAACATCGACGGGCGCGAAGGCGGATCATCGCGTGGGAGTGAAGGCTTCAGAAATCTCCAGAATCTTTGATGAAAACAGCGGCCTGTTGCCAGGCAAGTTCTTCGAAGCTCTCAAGTCTGACGTGCACTCCCATGAGGGTTCAAGCATCGTCATCGCCGGCGATCACCTGCCCCCTGCCGTCCACGCCTTTGCTCACGCGATGAATGCGCGTCTCGGCAACGTCGGCAAGACCGTCTTCTACTCCGATCCGGTCGACGCGAATCCGGTCAACCAGTTCGACTCCCTGAAAGAACTCGTCACCGACATCAACGCCGGCAAGGTGGATCTGCTCGTGATCCTCGGCGGCAACCCCGTCTACGACGCCCCCGCAGATCTGAACTTTGCGGACTCGCTCAAGAACAACAAGGTTCCTCTGCGCGTTCATTACGGCCTCTATCAGGACGAAACCGCCGAACTCTGTCAGTGGCACATCCATGCCACGCATGAACTCGAAGCCTGGGGAGACGCCCGCGCCTACGATGGAACGGCCAGCATCATTCAGCCGCTGATTGCGCCTCTCTACAACGGAAAGAGCGCGATTGAATTCGTTGCATTGCTGTCCGGCCAGCCCGATGCCACCGGATACGATCTCGTCCGCGCCTACTGGCAAAAGCAGCACACTGGTGCGGACTTCGATCAATTCTGGCGCAAGTCCCTGCATGACGGATGGATCGAAGGGACTACCTACGGCCCGAAATCTGTGACAGCAAAAGCCCCTGCGCCCGTCGACAGCGGGCCCAAGTCGGACTCAGCCGCCATCGAGCTCAACATTCGCCGCGACTCCACCATTTACGACGGACAGTTCGCCAACAACGGCTGGCTGCAGGAACTTCCCAAGCCGATGTCGAAGCTCACTTGGGACAACGCCATCCTCATCGGCCCCAAGATGGCGAAGGATCTCGGCCTCGCCACCGAAGACGTCGTCGAACTCGGAGCTGAACGGCAAGAAAGTTACCGGACCTGTCTGGATTCAGGCCGGGCATCCCGACAAATCCATCACCGTCACCCTCGGCTACGGCCGCAAGCGCGCCGGGCGCGTCGGCACTGCGCAAGGCTTCGACGCTTACACGCTGCGCACCACCAGCGCGCCGTGGATCGCCTCGGGCGTTGAGATCCGCAAGACCGGCGACACCTACAAGCTCGCCTCCACGCAGGGCATGCAAAGCATGGACACGCCCGACGGCGGCCATCGTCCCCTGGTTCGTGAAACCAGTCTCGAGGAATATCGCAAAGAGCCGAACTTCGCGAAAGAAGAGGAAGTTGCGCCGGGCCTCACGCTCTACTCGCCCTACCAGTACGACAAGGAAACCTACGCGTGGGGCATGTCGATCGACTTGAACAAGTGCGTCGGCTGCAACAATTGCATGCTGGCGTGCCAGTCGGAAAACAACATCGCGGTGGTCGGCAAAGAGCAGACCGTCATCGGCCGCCACATGCACTGGATTCGCGTCGACGCCTACTATCAGGGCGACCGCGATAATCCCAAGGCGTTCTTCCAGCCCGTGCCTTGCATGCAGTGCGAAAACGCTCCGTGCGAAGTTGTTTGCCCCGTCGGTGCCACGAATCACACCACCGAAGGCCTGAACGACATGGTCTACAACCGCTGCGTGGGCACGCGCTACTGCTCGAACAACTGTCCTTATAAGGTGCGCCGCTTCAATTTCCTGCTGTTCCAGGATTGGGAGACGCCGCAATACAAGATGATGCGTAATCCCGACGTCAGCGTGCGCAGCCGCGGCGTCATGGAAAAGTGCACCTACTGCGTGCAGCGCATCAACGAGCGCCGCATCGATACCGAAACAGCATCGGTCCGCGATGGCAAAGAAATTCTCATCGGCGACGAATTGCAGACCGCGTGTCAGCAGTCCTGTCCCGCCGACGCGATTGTGTTTGGAAATATCAACGATCCCAACAGCAGAGTTTCGAAACTGAAAGCGCAGGCCCGCAACTACAGCCTGCTGGGCGAGCTAAACACCCGCCCGCGCACAACGTACCTTGCAGAAGTAAGAAACCCGAACCCGGAGCTAGAAGCGTAGTAGATACACGGCGAAGCCGCCCCGAAGACGAACAAAAGAAATTCGCACCAGCCGAAGAGGCTCGCACCAGGCCGTACAGAAAAGGTTTTACCTGCGCGAACAGGAATAGAGGGGCCATACCAGGCCGAAGCAAAAGGTTCGTATCAGGGCACGGCTTTAGCCGTGCCATTAAGCGAAGCGAATAGACCGGGGCTTTAGCCCCTGCAATTCAGACAGAATGCCAGAGCAATACAAATCGGCGATCGATCTCAAAGCTCCCGTCATCGAGCCCGGACACACCTTCGGCACGGTCACGGAAAAAATCAGCGCGATCGTCCTCACCCGTCCGGCCTCGAACGGCTGGTTCATCGGCTTCGGCATCTGCTTCATGCTCACCATGATGATGCTCTACGCCATCGGGTACCTCTTCCTGAAAGGCACGGGCATCTGGGGCGTGACCATTCCCGTCGGATGGGGTTTCGCCATTGTCAACTTCGTCTGGTGGATCGGAATCGGCCACGCCGGCACCCTGATCTCCGCCATCCTCTTATTACTGCGCCAATCATGGCGCAACTCGATCAACCGTTTTGCCGAGGCAATGACTTTATTCGCGGTGGCTGCTGCCGGAATTTTCCCGGCGATTCACGTTGGCCGCCCATGGCTCGCTTACTGGCTCTTTCCAATTCCCAACACCATGCGCGTCTGGCCGCAATTCCGCAGCCCGCTGATGTGGGACGTCTTTGCCGTTTCGACCTACGCAACCATCTCCGCGCTGTTCTGGTTCACCGGCCTGATTCCCGACTTCGCCACCCTGCGCGACCGGACAGACAATCGCGCATTGAAGATGGTTTACGGCATGCTTTCCATGGGATGGCGCGGCTCGGCCCGTCACTGGCATCGCTACGAGACGATGTATCTGCTGCTCGCCGGTTTAGCCACGCCGCTGGTGCTTTCCGTCCACACCGTGGTCAGCTTCGATTTCGCGGTCGGCATCGTTCCCGGATGGCACACCACGATTTTCCCGCCGTACTTCGTTGCGGGCGCCATCTACTCCGGATTCGCCATGGTGCTGATGCTGGCCATTCCGATCCGAAAGATTTACGGCCTTGAAGATTTCATCACCGAGCGCCATCTGCAGAACTCCGCGAAAGTCATGTTGGCCACCGGTCTGATTGTGGCTTATGGCTACGGCGTCGAAGCCTTCATGGGATGGTACGGCGGTGACCGCTACGACATGTTCACTCTCTGGAACCGCCTGCATGGACCTTACGCGATTCCTTACTGGATGCTTTTGACCTGCAACATCTTTATTCCGCAAGTCCTCTGGATCCGGAAACTTCGCACCAGTCCGATCGCTCTTTTCTTTATCTCGGGCGTAATTCTGGTCGGCATGTGGCTCGAGCGTTTCGTCATCGTCGTGATGAGCCTGCATCGCGATTTCCTGAATTCGTCCTGGGGTATGTACTACCCGACGCGTTGGGACTACATGACCTTCATCGGCACCATCGGCATGTTCCTCATGCTGATGTTCCTGTTCCTGCGTGTATTGCCCGCAATTTCGATCTTCGAAATGCGCACCCTCCTGCCTGAGGCGGAGGTGAAAGAGTAGTCATGAAGCGCGATCCCATCTACGGCATGATGGCCGAGTTCGATTCGGCGCAGGCCCTCGTCGACGCCGCTCGCAAGACGCACCAAGCCGGATATAAGAAGATCGACGCGTACAGTCCCTTTCCGATCGAAGGACTTGCCGAAGAAATCGGATTCCATCACGACGAAGTTCCCTTGGTAGTCCTGATCGGTGGCATCATCGGCGGCACCACGGGCTACCTGATGCAGTATTGGATGGCTGCAGTCGACTACCCGCTGAACATCGGAGGCAAGCCGCCGCATTCCTGGCCTGCGTTCATCGTGATCACCTTTGAGATGACGATTCTTTTCGCCGGGCTTGCCGCGGTGCTCGGCATGCTCGCCCTGAATGGCCTGCCTATGCCCTACCATCCAGTGTTCAACGTTCCGCGCTTTGCCCTGGCATCGAAAGATCGTTTTTTCCTGATCGTGTTCTCCTCCGACAAGAAATACGATCCGGCGGCCACGCGCCAATTTCTGGAAGAGCTGGCCCCACGTTCAATCTCGGAGGTGCCCAGCTAAATGCGCCTCCTCAACCAAAATTCAAGTGGGGACAGCCGCCCCCGGCTGTCCAATCGAGCGACGCTCGAAAGCCATGCATTCCTTAGTGAACCTTCGTGTCCTTCGTGGTTAAAGATTTTGACGAGTTTCAATTCGATAGCTGGGTGGATTCCACGAACGCCCGCCTCCCACGGTTTTCTCAGTGAATCTCCGTGGTTAAAGAATTTGACCTGCTTCAATTCGATAGCGGCGCTGGCCCTGTTGATCTCCCTGACCTCCGCCTGCCGCATCGACATGCACGTGCAGCCGCGTCAGAATCCTCTTTCGCGCAGCGATTTCTTTACGGACCAGCGCTCTGCCCGTCCGATCGTCGAAGGCACGATCGCCCGTGGACAGTTGCACGAAGACGACTACTTCTACACCGGAAAAATCGGCAGCAATCCCGGCGATGTCATGCCGTTCCCCGTTACTCGGGAAGTTCTTGAACGCGGTCAGGAACGTTTCAACATCTATTGCGCCCCCTGTCATTCGCGTGTCGGCGACGGAAATGGTTTTGTGCCCTCTCGCGGATTCTCCCGCAAACCGCCTTCGTTCCATATCGTGCGCCTGCAGAAAGCGCCCATCGGATACATCTTTGACGTCATCACCAACGGCTTCGGCATCATGCCGGACTACGCCTCGCAAATCCCGGCGCAGGATCGCTGGAACATCATTGCCTACGTCCGCGCACTGCAACTGAGCCAGAACGCGACACAAAGCGACGTTCCCGCCGGCCAGAAAATTCCTTCGGAGCCGCCGAAATTCCGCGAGCCCGGATCGGGCGCTACTCTGCCCGCGCTTGCGCCGGAACCGAAAACTGAGATGAAGGAACAATCCAAATGAGCGCGGCGCCACGACAACTCGATTTGACGGCTCCGCCGATCGTGAAAACCATCGGCCGGCGCTCGCTCGTCGTGGGCGCTGTCTTCGGCATCGCTGCGGTCGCTCTTGCCTTCATTCGGACCGACGAGTTTTTCCGCGCCTACCTCCTCGGCTACATGTGCTGGCTGGGTGTCGCTCTCGGATCGATGGCGATCATCATGATCCGCCACCTCACCGGCGGTGGTTGGGGCGTGGTCATCCGCCGCATCCAGGGCGCGGCCATGCGGACTCTGCCCGCACTCGCGGTGCTCTTTATCCCGATCGCGATTGCTGTCTGGCAGGGACGCCTCTATCCCTGGGCGATGGCGAGCGACGCGATCCAAGACCCGCACATCCGCGAGCACCTCGCGAAGCACAGCTTTATCAAGGCGTCGTATCTGAACCCGAGCGGGTTCGTGATCCGCGCAATCGCGTACTTCGCCATTTGGAACGTGCTCTCGTACCTGCTATCGCTGTGGTCGAAGCAAGGCGATCGCCCCAACGCTCCGGACAACACTACGAAATTCAAAGTCGTCGCCGGACCCGGCCTTATTCTCTACGGCTTCACTATCACCTTCGCCGTCATCGACTGGATCATGTCGCTCGATCCCAGTTGGATCTCTACCATCTTCGGTCTGGCCATTCTGATCGGGGAGGTGCTCTCCGCCATGTGTTTTGCCGTGGTCATCGAGCGAATCCTCTTCAACTACAAGCCCATGTCCGACATGCTGAAGCCCGATTACGTCCACGATCACGGCAAGTGGATGCTCGTGTTCATCATGATGTGGGCGTATTTCAACTTCTCGCAGTGGCTCATTATCTGGGCCGGAAACCTGCCCACCGAAATCACCTTTTACCTGACTCGTCTGAATGGCGGATGGGGCAAGATCGGTCTCATCCTCGTGCTGTTCCACTTCGTGTTTCCTTTCGGAACTCTGCTGTCGCGTCCCTTCAAACGCGATATTCGCAAGCTGGCGTGGCTCGCGGTCTGGCTGATCCTGATGCGCTACGTCGATCTTTTCTGGACGATCGAGCCGAATTTTTCGAAGACGTTCAATGTCACCATCGCCGACATCGTGGTTCCGGTCGCGATTGGCGGCGTCTGGTTGACCATCTTCTTCCGAAACCTCGCCGCGCTTCCTCTGCTTCCGGCTTACGATCCGACCGCGGGAGAAGTGTTGGACTCCGAACCGCCGCATCATCCGGCCGTTCCTGAAAACGCATGAGCCACCAGACGCACAATCCGAAGTTGCACGCACACGGCGACTATGAACGAAGCGACATCGCCACCAAAAGCGTGGTGTATTTCCTGATCGGTCTCGCGGTCGCATGCCTGCTCGCCTACGTCATCGTCCGCGGACTTTTCTCATATCTCGATCACCGCTTTGAGACTGAACAGAAGCCAATCAGCCCGTTGGTCGCGCATGCGCCAACCGACACCCGACGCATCCCCCCGCAATACGGCGGAGACTACGAAAAGTTTTTAAAAGAAGGCTTTCCGGCGCCGCAACTTGAAGTCAACGAGCGCACCGAACTCAACGACGAGCGCATGCGCGAAGAGAACACATTGAGCACGTACGATTGGGTCGATCAGAAAGCCGGGACCGTCCGCATCCCGATCGATCGCGCGATGGAATTATTAGCGCAGCGCGGCATGCCCGTGCGCTCCCAAACATCCGTAGGATCTTCTGCGCAACCGCCGGCCAAGGCCGAGCCGCAAAGGATAAAGGACAAGAAGTAGAAGGACAGAGGAAAGAATAAAGAAGTGAACGGTCAGAGTCACAATTCGATGTCAGCCCCAGTTCATGTGGGGACAGCCGCCCCCGGCTGTCCAGTCGAGCACAGCTCGACAGCACTGCCGCTCCGTGCAAATGGATTGATCCACAACAGAACCCTTTTTCTCCTTCTGTCGCTGGTTGCGGCGCTACTCATTTCCTCGTCGCCTCGCGCCCTGGCTCAATCTATGTCCAAGGGCATGATGTCGCCGCCGGCGAGCGTCCGCCCTCCCTATCTCGAAAATGTCGGCATCGAACAGCACCTCGATGCGCAAATTCCCGCGGACCTCTCCTTCGTCGACGACGCCGGACGCCCCGTCAAACTCGGCGACTACTTCGGCAAAAAGCCGCTGATTCTCAATCTCGTCTATTACAACTGCACCATGCTTTGCGGCGAAGCGCTCACCGGCCTCACCGGAGCGATGAAGATGATCAAGTTCGACGTCGGCAATGAATTCGACGTCGTCACCGTCAGCTTCAATCCGAAAGAGACGCCCGATGTCGCCGCCGCAAAAAAAGCCGACTACCTCAAGCGCTACGGACGTCCCGGCGCCGCCTCCGGCTGGCATTTCCTGACGGGCCCGGCCGACTCGATCAATGCGCTGACCAAGGCCGTCGGATTTCAGTATCAGTACGACGCTGCCCGCAACCAGTACGCGCATGCCACTGCCATCATGGTGTTAACGCCGCAGGGCCGTATCTCGCGCTACTTCTACGGAGTCGATTTTCCTCCCAAGGATCTGCGCATGGGCCTGGTCGAAGCGTCGCAAAACAAGATTGGAAACCTGACGGACCAGGTTCTTCTGTACTGCTATCACTACGATCCTGCGACCGGAAAGTACGGCGCGATCGTCTCTAACATGCTGAAACTCGGCGCCGCCTTCACCATCCTGCTTCTTGGCGGAGGCATCCTGCTCCTGCTTCGCCTGGAGAAGATCGCGCCGCGCAAAACTTGGAACGATCAGAAATTGGGCCCAGCGGGAATGATCAATACGAAATATGTTCGATAACTTTCCATTATGGCCTTCGCGGGCCTCTACGGCGGCGGGCAATGTTGATGCCCTGTTCATCTTCCTCCTGATTGTTTCAGGGTTGATGACACTGCTGATTTTTATCGCTGTAGTTTATTTCGCCGCGCGCTACCGTCATCGCAAAGGCGTGCTCGCCGAGCAGATCGAAGGATCCACCCCGCTGGAACTCACTTGGTCGATCATCCCCATGGGCGTCTTCATGGTGATCTTCCTCTGGGGAGCGGTTGTCTATTTCAAAAGCCGCACGCCTCCCCGCGACGCCACCGAAGTCTACGTAGTCGCCAAGCAATGGATGTGGAAGCTTGAGCACGCCGAAGGTCAGCGTGAGATCAACGAGCTGCACGTTCCTGTTGGCCGCGACGTCAAGCTGATCATGACTTCGCAGGATGTCATCCACAGTTTCTTCGTGCCCGCCTTCCGGATGAAGCAGGACGTCGTGCCCGGCCGCTACACCGTCGCCTGGTTCCATGCGACCAAGCCCGGCACCTATCATCTGTTCTGCGCGGAATATTGCGGTACGCAGCACTCCGGCATGATCGGTTCCATCGTGGTCCTCGAACCGGCGCAGTACGAAGCCTGGATGGGTGGAGGCACCACCGGTCCTCTCTCCGCTACTGGAGAAAAAGTTTTCGCCGAACTCGGCTGCGTCACCTGTCATCGCGCCGACACGCAAGGTCGCGGCCCCTCACTGCAAGGAGTCTTCGGCAAGCCAGTTTTGTTGCAGGACGGCCGCACAGTGACCGCGGACGAAAACTATCTTCGTGAGTCGATCCTCGATCCCGGGGCAAAGGTCGTCAACGGATTCAAGCCCGTCATGCCGACGTTCCAGGGATTAGTCAGCGAAGAGCAATTGAATGCGCTCGTAGCCTATGTCAAGGCGATGGCGCAGCCCGGCGCGAACGGAACCAGGAATGACGCCGCGATGGCCGCTCCCAAGGGCGCAGGAAGTCAGGTGCAATAGGTATGGCAACAGCGACAGCAACGGTCCAACCCGTCGAGCGTGAAAATTACCTGAACAAGCACTACGGTGCCGGTTCGTGGCTTTTCACCACCGACCATAAGCGCATTGCGCTCCTCTACCTGATCTCGATTACGATCTTTTTTTTCATTGGCGGATTCTTTGCGCTGCTGATTCGCCTGGAACTTCTAACCCCGGCCGGTGATCTCGTTCAGGCCGATACCTACAACAAGCTGTTCACGCAGCACGGGATGGTGATGGTCTTCTTCTTCCTCATCCCTTCGATCCCGGCGACTCTGGGCAACTTCCTCGTTCCGATGATGATCGGAGCGAAAGACCTCGCTTTTCCCAAGATCAATCTTCTGAGCTGGTATCTCTACATCATCGGCGGCGCGATGATGCTGCACTGCATGCTCACCGGCGGCGTCGATACCGGATGGACCTTCTACACTCCATTCAGCACCGCCTTCACCAACACGAAAATCGTCGAGGCCGGACTCGCCATCTTCGTTGCCGGATTCTCCTCCATCCTTACCGGATTGAATTTCGTCGTAACCATTCACCGCATGCGCGCGCCGGGCATGACCTGGTCGCGACTCCCGCTCTTCATTTGGGCGCACTACGCCACCAGCGTCATCCAGATTCTCGGAACGCCTGTCATCGCCATCACCATCGTTCTGGTAGCGGCCGAGCGCGCTCTACACCTCGGAATCTTCGACCCGAAACTGGGCGGCGATCCTCTCCTGTTCCAGCACTTGTTCTGGTTCTATTCTCATCCCGCGGTCTACATCATGATTCTGCCGTCGATGGGCGTGGTCAGCGAGATCATTGCCTGCTTCTCGCGCAAGCGCATCTTCGGCTACAGCTTCGTCGCGCTGTCGTCGATTGCAATCGCCGTCTTCGGTTTCCTCGTGTGGGCGCACCACATGTTCGTGGCCGGGATGTCGGTGTACGCAGCGCTCATTTTTTCCCTGCTCAGTTACTCGGTCGCTGTGCCTTCCGCAGTCAAGGTCTTCAACTGGACCGCGACTCTTTATAAAGGTTCCATCCACTACGAAGCGCCCATGCTCTACGCCTTCGGCTTTCTGGGCCTGTTCACCATTGGCGGACTCACGGGACTATTCCTCGCTGCCCTGGGCGTCGACGTACACGTCACTGATACCTATTTCGTGGTCGCACATTTCCACTACATCATGGTCGGCGGTGCGCTCATGGGATATCTGGGGGGAATGCATTTCTGGTGGCCGAAGATTTCGGGGCGTCTCTATCCCGAAGGTTGGGCGCGGCTCGCCGCTTTGATCGTCTTCATCGGATTCAATCTGACCTTCTTCCCTCAGTTCATCCTGGGCTACCTCGGAATGCCCCGCCGCTACTTCCAATATCCCGCGGAATTCCAGGTTCTCAACGTGCTCTCGACCGCCGGAGCCACCGTTCTCGGTGTCGGCTATCTCTTGCCCATGATTTATTTCCTGTGGTCGATGCGCTACGGCAAGCCCGCTCCCGACAATCCGTGGAGGGCCGCCGGGCTGGAGTGGAAGACGCCCTCTCCTCCCACGACATTCAACTTCGAGAAAGAGCCTGTCGTTACCTGGGAAGCCTATAACTACGACGAGATCGACTCCGGTCATAAGCAGGAGGCTCACGTTGTCGGATAGCCCAACCATGGCCGCTCACGGACACGCGCACAATCCGGCGCTGCTTCATCACTTCGCGACCGAAGAGCAACAGAAAGACTCGTCCAACTTCGGCATGTGGATCTTTCTCGCCACCGAAGTCATGTTCTTCGGCGGACTCTTCTGCGCATATCTGATTTATCGCAGATGGTACTTCGGGGATTTCGGCGCGGCCAGCAAATCCATCGACGCATTTCTCGGCGGCACCAATACCGCTGTCCTGATCTGCAGCAGCTTGACTGTTGTTCTCGCAATCTGGGCCGCGCAGACTTCGCGCCGTGGACTCCTGCTCATCACTCTCGCCCTCACGATGCTTTTCGGTCTTGCATTCCTTGGCATCAAGGGCATCGAGTACAAAGACAAATTCGAAGAGCACCACGTGCCCGGCGCAAGTTTCAGCTTCGAGCATGTGCCGATTCCGGGGCATCCCGATCAATACGCCAACCCGCGACATGCCCAGATTTTCTTCGCTCTCTATTTCGTCATGACGGGCCTTCACGCTCTACACATGATCATCGGACTCGGAATTTTCACCTGGCTCTTCTGGATGGCATGGAAAGGACGGTTCACGCCCGAGTACCACACGCCGCTCGAAATCGGCGGCCTGTACTGGCACTTCGTCGACATTGTTTGGATCTATCTGTTCCCATTGCTGTACCTGATCGACCGGCATCCGTGAGGTGCGTCCGTACCGAGGATTTCCATGTCTGACCATTCCAATTCGTCGCCGCTGAAAACGTACTTTGCAGTCTGGGCCGCATTGCTGGTAGGAACCTTCCTTACCTACAAAGCCGCCTTCATCGAACTCGGAGCGTTCAACGCCGCGGTCGCCCTGATCATCGCCACCACGAAAGCCCTTCTGGTCGCGCTCTTCTTCATGCACCTGAAAGGCGCCGGAGAAAAACTCCTCAAGCTGGTAGTAATCTCAACCATATTTTTCCTGTTCCTCCTCCTGGCCCTGTCCATGGCCGACTACGGCACCCGCCACTGGAGCTGAGCCAGTAGCGTCGGCCCGGTCTGAAGAAAAATGCGTTCGAGCTCCGCAAACCGCGAGCAAAGGTCCAACTTTGTGCGGCCAAAGTTCCAGCTGGGTGCGCAGCAAAGACCCAGCTTCGCGCTGACAAAGTTCCGCTTCGTATCAGGGCATCGCTTCAGCGATGCCGTAACCGCCGCAAAATCAAAGCCGCCTTTAGGCGCTGTGCCCCAAAGTCCGTAAACAATCCGCGGAGCCCAACCTCGTCTTCAATTTTTCCCAGCCTCTGCGGTATACTCGCCCGTCGAGGATACCAACGAGGTGACCTATGGCATTCTGCAATTCCTGCGGTGCAACGTTGAACGATGGGACGAAATTCTGCAATAAATGCGGTGCCGTCGTAGCCGCTCCCGCGGCGCCGATCAGGTCAACTCCCGTAACCGCCGCCCCCGTCGCCACCACGCCCACCTCGGGCGGCAGCGGCGCTCTCAAGATCATCCTCATTGTCGTCGCGGTCATCGTCGTCATCGGCATTCTCGGAGTCGGCGCCGTCACTTTCATCGGCTACCGCATCGCCAAGAGCACCCACGTTCGCCAGGACGGCGATAACGTAAACGTCGAAACGCCCTTCGGATCCGTGAAAAGTACCAAGGATCCCGAAAAGGTCGCGAAGGACCTCGGCATCGATATCTATCCCGGTGCTGAACTGCAGAAGGACACCGCATCGTCCGCATCCTTCGGCAGCCTCCGCACCGTCGCTGCATCATTCGAAAGCAGCGATTCCATGGACAAGGTCTGCGCTTTCTACAAGGCAAAATTTCCCGGAGCGATGTCTACTAGGTCCGAC
The DNA here is from genome assembly GCA_963820895.1 of uncultured Acidobacteriota bacterium. Classification (GTDB taxonomy): domain Bacteria; phylum Acidobacteriota; class Terriglobia; order Terriglobales; family Acidobacteriaceae; genus Sulfotelmatobacter. The sequence continues at coordinate 143,135 of CAWGBW010000002.1, read as the reverse complement.
GAGAACCAATGCAACATCGTCCGCCAACGTGAACAAAGCAACCGTCACCATCCAGATCGAAACCAACGGCGACGGAACGCAAGTTTCAAATCAGCAAGGTGACCACTAAAGCCTCCGAATAGAATTGGGCCATGCAGAATAAAGTCGCGGATCCAGTCCCGAAGAATTCATTGACCGACGCCGCGGGGCTGGCCGAAGCCCTGAGTCTCCGCGTCAGAGGTGATGTTCGCTTCGACAACGGAAGCCGCGCTCTCTACGCGACCGACGGATCCAATTACCGCCAGGTTCCCATCGGTGTCGTTCTTCCGCGCGATCCCGACGATGTCCTTGCCGCCATCTCCGTCTGCCGCGATTTCGGCGCACCGCTTCTTTGCCGCGGCGGAGGAACTTCGCTTGCCGGACAATGCTGCAACGTCGCCGTCGTCCTCGATTTCACGAAGTACATGGGAAAGATTCTCGATATCGATCCCGAACGTCGAATTGCGCGCGTGCAACCCGGAGTCGTCCTCGACCATCTCCGTAACGCTGCCGAAAAACATCATCTGACGTTCGCCCCCGACCCCGCCAGCCACGACCGCTGCACCATCGGCGGCATGATCGGCAATAACTCCTGCGGCGTCCATTCCATCATGGGCGGCAAGACAGACGACAACATCGAGTCGCTCGACGTCGTAACGTACGACGGCACAAGAATGCAAGTAGGCGCAAACACAATCGTTTGTGTAGGGGCGGACGCATTCGTCCGCCCAGCCACCCAAGATGAATCAAGTGGAAACAGCGGGCCCGGCACTCAAAATGAATCAAGTGGGGACAGCCGCCCTCGGCGGTCCGGCGGCCCAGAAGTACCGGGCCGCAGCGAGTCGGGACGCATCATTCAACTCCGTTCCGCCCTGAAGCAAATCGCCGACCAATACGGAGACCTGATCCGTAAGAAATTCCCAAACATCCCACGCCGCGTGTCCGGCTACAACCTCAACTACCTGCTCCCCGAAAACGGCTTTCACATCGCCCGCGCGCTTGTCGGCACGGAAGGCACTTGCGCGACAACTCTCGAAGCCACCTGCCGTTTGATCGAGAGCCCACCGCAACGTGTTCTGGTCGTCGTCGCCTATCCCGACATTTATCAATGCGCCGACCACATTCCGGAAATCCTCGAGCACAAACCAATCGGGCTCGAAGGCTTCGACGACCTGCTCGCATATTACGTCCGGGCCAAGGGCATCAATCCGGAAGGTCTCGCGCTGCTTCCCGAAGGCGGCGGATGGCTGATGGTCGAATTCGGCAGCGAGTCGCTGCCTGGAGCCGAACTTCAGGCCCAGCGCCTCATTGACGCGCTGCGTCGCGGTGCAACTCCGCCAAATATCAGTCTGTTTTCGGGAGCGCAAGCCCGCCGCATCTGGGAGATTCGCGAATCCAGCCTGGGCGCAACCTCTCACGTTCCCGGTGAACCTTTGAACTGGGAAGGCTGGGAAGATGCCGCTGTCTCCCCTGAAAAACTTGGCGGATATCTTCGCGACCTCCGCAAGATGATGGGTGACTTCGGCTACAAGGGTTCGCTCTACGGACACTTCGGGCACGCCTGCGTGCACACGCGCCTCAACTTTGACTTTACCTCGAAGGATGGTGTCGCCAAGTTCCGTAAATTCGTCGAAGAAGCCGCGGATCTCGTCGTCAGCTACGGCGGAAGTCTCTCTGGCGAGCACGGCGACGGACAATCCCGCGCCGAGCTTCTTCCCAAAATGTTCGGTCCCGAGTTGATGGAAGCCTTTCGCAAATTCAAGGTCGCTTGGGATCCCGATTGGAAGATGAATCCAGGAAAAGTTATCGAGCCCAACAGGCTCGACGAGAATCTGCGCATCGGGCCCGACTACGCTCCCTGGGAGCCGAAGACGCACTTCCACTTCCTGCAGGATCACGGAAGTCTCGCGGAAGCTACGCTGCGCTGCGTGGGAGTCGGCAAGTGCCGCCGAGAAGAAGGCGGCGTAATGTGTCCGAGCTGGCGCGCCACGCACGAAGAAGAACACTCCACACGCGGCCGCGCTCACCTGCTCTGGGAGATGACGCAGGGTGAAGTCGTTCGTGACGGATGGCGCAGCGAGGAAGTGAAGCAGTCACTCGATCTCTGCCTCGCCTGCAAGGGATGCAAAAGCGATTGTCCCGTCGGCGTCGACGTCGCCACCTACAAAGCCGAATTCCTCTCCCACTACTACGAAGGCCGCATCCGCCCGCTTAACGCCTACGCCTTCGGCAACATCGACCTCTGGGCGCATCTCGCGTCGAATGCGCCGGGCCTGGTGAACCTGACGACGCAATTGCCATTTCTCCGCGACATCGCAAAAAAAGTCGCGGGCATCCCGCACCAGCGCAGCATCCCCGCCTTCGCCCCCGAAACTTTCAAGCAATGGTTTCGCCGCACCAGCACGTGTAGGGGCGGACGCATTCGTCCGTGGTGGGGGCCTGGTGACTCCGTCAATGCCGGTCCAGACCCGTGGAAGAACGCTGCTTCAGGTGACGCGGGTTCAAATGCGTGGCAGAGGGGCGCGTTAGCGGATGCCGATTCAAATCCGTGGAAGAGCGGCGCTTCAGCGCCGCGTGACGCGTCAGAAGAGCGGGCTTCAGCCCCCGAAGTTCTCCTCTGGGCCGACACCTTCAACAACTACTTCCTCCCCTCGACCGCCAAAGCTGCGGTCGAAGTTCTCGAAACCGCCGGCTACCAAGTCCTCGTCCCGCAAGCCAACCTCTGCTGCGGACGCCCGCTCTACGACTTCGGCATGCTCGATCGTGCCCAATCACTGCTGCTCGAAATCCTCGATCAACTCGAGCCCGAGATCGAAGCGGGCATCCCGGTAGTGGGACTGGAGCCCAGTTGCGTCGCCGTTTTCCGCGACGAACTCGTGAACCTGTTCCCCCACGACGAACGCGCCCAGGCCCTGAGCAAGCAAACCTTCCTGCTCAGTGAATTTCTCGAGCAAAACTCGGGCAAAGCGCCGCTCCCGCAACTCAATCGCCGCGCTTTGCTTCACGGACATTGCCATCACAAGTCGCTCATGAAGATGACCGCTGAGGAATCGTTGCTCACTCGCATCGGCGTCAACTTTACGGCGCCCGCTCCCGGATGCTGCGGCATGGCCGGATCTTTCGGCTTCGAGCACGACAAGTACGAAGTTTCGGCCGCCATCGGAGAGCTCGAACTTCTTCCCGCGGTCCGCAGCGCTCCCGACGACTGGCTCATCATCGCCGACGGATTCAGTTGCCGCGAGCAGATTGCCCAAGGCACCGGACGCCACGCGCTCCATCTCGCCGAAGTCCTGCAGATGGCGCTTCAGCCATCCGCCCTCGATCGCGACGATCCCTACCCCGAATCCCAACTAGTCCGCGAACGCGATCAAGAAGTGAAGGCCTCAATGAAACGAGCAGGCATAGGCCTCGGAGCCCTAGCCGGCGCCAGCCTCCTACTCTGGGCCGCCGCCCGCAAACGGAGATAGTTCTCACGATCCTCCCCCGTTCTCGCATTTTTGAACGCTGAGGCGAAGGCGCGACACTCGTAAAGCTCGGCGCCCAGCGCAAATGCACGCTCGTTTGCCGTATGCTGCTTCCATGTTTCGACGAATGCTGCAGTCGGTGAGCCGTGGAAGGATCTTGAAGCGGCGGCTGCCGAAAGAGTTCGGGAGCGTGCCACTCTTCGTTACACCAGAGTCCGCCCTCTCTTTCTGGCGACGGGACATCGGCAAGGTTGACCCATTTCTGCTGTCCATGGCCAGGGAATTGGTGAGACCGAACATGATCGTGTGGGATATTGGGGCAAATGTCGGACTTTTCTCATTCGCAGCGGCTGCACTTGGTGCAAAGATCGTGGCTGTTGAACCCGACGCTTGGCTGGCAAGTCTGATCCATCGCTCTACGCTCACGAACGGTCTGCCGGTCACGGTTCTCCCCGCGGCCATCTCCGATCGACAAGGGATTTGCCATCTGAGCATGTCCGATGCCGGGAGATCCTCAAATTCACTTGATCCTAATGGCGTTGGACAAAGTGTGGTCACGATGACACTTGACTCACTTCTCGACCACTTTGCCGCTCCCCAGGTACTCAAGATCGATGTTGAGGGAATGGAACTTTCGGTTCTGGCTGGCGCTGAAAAGGTATTGGCGGCGGGCCCCACCATCTTCTGTGAAGTCACGAACAATCACGAAGCCATTGGAGCTCTCTTAAACAAGGCAAACTACGATTTTTACGCTGCAAGGGCGAGTAATCGTCAAACACTAAATCGCCCTTCGAGGGATACGTTGGCCGTTCCGCGAGGAAGGCCAACCGCAGCGGATCTTCCAAAACTGGGTTGATGTCCCCTAAGTTAACAAAATAAAGACGTTGATGGCGCCCTGTCCCGCCGCCCCATCTCCTGAGATAATAAAGGTTCCTAAGCCGCCCACCAGTCAGGCCTCGCAAGGACAACCCGCATGGACCGCGACGTTACAACCATGGTCAGCACCGAAGTCGCCCGCGACCTCTCCGCACAGGTCCACGAGGGCGCCCTGCACAAGGCGCAAGGTCCTCTGCGCGGCTCCGTCCTTGTCCTTATTCAATACGACGTCTGTGAAGAGATCCGCCTCGACGAGCTCCGCAAGATTTTCCCCACCCGCACCGCCGAAGCCAGCTTCAAAAAGGCTCCTGCTTATGTCCGCTACCAGCGGCCTCCGGTTGAGGAGACTCTTGAGCCGCTGATTCTCGATTCCGGCGAACGTCTTGCCGGGGAGGTCAAGTACTACGACTACGGCGTCGTCAGCCTCGAATTCGAGCTGCCGTTTTCCGGCGGATGGGACACGCTCGTCGAGCTCTCCTGCCACTGGACCTCCGACACAAATTTCGAGAAACTCGCCTCCCGCATCGTGCGCCAGAAGCTTGAGCGCGCCGCCCCCGCCCTGATCAAGCCCTACGGTACCGACTGGCTGCAAGAGGATTACTTCATCTTCCACGTGCGCGAGATCGACGGATCTCCCTCGGCCGACGAGCTCCTCGCCGCGCAGCGCGACCACATTTCCCAGGTGGTTCGCGGAGAGATGGCAACCCTTTCCGACGGCGAGCGCCAGGAAATTCTCCAATCCCGAATCTCCTACTATCCGAACGATCTCGCCGTCATCGGATGGAACGCCGCTTTCATCTACGACACGCAAGCCGGGGCGGAGACCGCGATCCAGCTTCTGCAATACGCGAACTCGCAATTGCTCGAGTTTCGCCACTACGACGAACTGCTCACCAAGGAACTGGAAAAGGTCTACGACTTCCTCGACGCCGGAGGCCCCGGCCTCTGGGGACGCTGGCGCACTGCCAGCGCCGCTTCGAAACTGCACACCGTGCTCCTCGATGTGAACGAACTCACCGAGCGCGCCGACAATGCCATCAAGTTCCTCAGCGACATGTTCTCCGCGCGTCTGTACAAACTTTGCGCCGCCAAGGTCGGTGTGCCCGACTACAAAGACCTCGTCCAGGAAAAGCTCCACACCGCCGAAGACCTCTACCGCTTCATGATCGAACAATTCAACCAGTCCCGAGCCTTCGTCCTCGAGCTGATGGTCGTCGTCATCCTCATCATCGAGCTGATCTACTTCTTCAAAGGCCACCCGCTCTAGGAATTGAGTAATTGAGTAATCGGGTAATTGGGAAATCTGGCCTGTCATCCTGAGCGTAGCGAAGGACCCCCGTACGTCCATCCGCTTCCCCGGCTCAAAAGGGAATTCCTGCCACGATTTTGCTGGACACACCGGGCGGGGCCGCACCCGTGACCCGCATCACTGCAAGTCCCCATCCCTGGGTGTAGCGTCGTCGCAAGTTCAGGAGACGCCCATGTCCACCCCACGTGTCGCTCTCGAAACCATCGAATCGTTCCTGGCCGTCAAACGCATCGCAATGGTCGGTCTCTCCCGCGCCCCCGGACACTTCAGCGTCATGCTCTTCAACGAGCTCACGCGCCGCGGATACGACGTCGTCCCCGTCAATCCCAAAGCCACCACCATGTTCGGACGGCTATGCTTTCCCCGCGTGCAAGACATCCAGCCGTCCGTCGAGGCCGCACTCATCATGACTCCGGCGGACGTCACCGACTCCGTCGTCGCCGACTGCGCCCGCGCCGGCATCCCCCGCATCTGGATGTACAGCGCCGCGGGCCATGGAGGCGCGGTCACCGCGTCGGCGGTCGACTTCTGCCGCAAGCACGGCATCGAAGTTGTCCCCGGCGAATGCCCGTTCATGTTCCTGCCCCACAACGGATTCCACGGCCTCCATGGATTCCTCGTCAAACTCACCGGCCACTACCCCAAGCGCCAGCGCGCCGCCTGAGCAGCCAGGTGGATTGAGTAATTGGGAAATCTGGTAATCGGGTAATTGAAAACGTGTAACGAAAGGTTTGCCCCATCCTTGTCGCGGTTTTTGCGACAGGGTGGGGAATTTGAACTCGCGTCAGTCGTTGTCGAACGCGGAATACATGGCCGGATGCGCCAGCCCGGCGGGCGCCTCAGGGCATGCCCTCGGCGAAAGGATCATTGGCGCTTGCGGCATCCGGCTGAAATCGAAGCTGTCGAGCATGTCGCTGGCTGCGGCATCACGCGCGGTCAGTGACCCCAGGTGATATCGTCGTTCCACAAATTTCAACATCGACACTTCAGTTCGAGGACGATACCCTGATCGGATTTGTGGCTCTGTGTCAGTCGGGGGATCAAATCACAACTCGGTGGCGAGCATTCCAGACCACCTTTTTGCAGACGAACTCTGCGGCTCTCAGAGCATCGGGTCTCAAATCCTGGAACATATATTCAGTATTTCTTTCCAGTTCAATCTCATCGCCTGAGACGCGACGCGAGCTGCTCGCTATTGAAGAAGACTTTCAGAGTACACGAAAGATAGCTCAGTCGGACTTGATTAGTCCGGCCGATGTGACCCGCGCACTCTTGCCTCTCGTACCAATTCAGAACCTTGTAGAATTGCGGCAAGATGATCCGCTTGCCCGACTTCGAGACCGAGTTGGCGACAAAGTGATGACGGCGCTGGAGAGAATCAAATCCACAGACGAACTAGCGAGTATTTTCCTAAACCTGAAATGAAACTCAGACGAATACATATAGAAGGATTTCGTGGGGCACTAAAGCCCATACAAGTCAAGTTTGGAGAAGCATTCACGATTGTTTCTGGAAGAAATGGCACCGGAAAGAGCACAATATGCGACGCCTTGGAGTATGTCTTAACTGGAACGCTTGAAAGATTTCAAACAGAGACCGAAAAAGGCGAACGGATCGAGGATTACCTGTGGTGGCGAGGTCTAGGTTCGCCGAACGAGAGAATAGTAAGCCTTACGTTCGTAGACGATTCTGGCAATGAGCACACGCTCTCTAGAGGGCCGGACAGCCAAGATAGTTTTTCTGCCGCGGAGCTACTCTACGACGTAAGCAACGCTCCGGAGTTCGCGTTGTCGCGTCTATGCCAAACTTCGATACTGCGTGACGAAACAATCACAAGGTTCAGTACAGATATGAGTGAAACCGATCGATTCGAATTCGTAAATCGAGCGATCGGACTTTCCCGGTTCCGCACCTTGGAAGAACGATTAACCTCACTCAACAGAAAGCTTAGGGACGTGTCGGCTGATCGAAGGGCAGAGTATGAGCGGTGCCGAGAAGAGAGCGGCAGGATTAGCTCGGAGCTGAGCCAGGCTCGAGTGACGGTTTCTGATTCTGTGGACGTAGACCTGCAAAAAACTTTGCAATCGCTCGCAGCGGAACTTGGTCAAAATAGCCTAGAAATCACGTCCATCAATAGATCTGGCAGAGAGGTCTTGGCCCGGTTGCGCTCCGAAATAGACGACATCGAGAGGGCGGCGTCCGCACTTCGAGAGCTAGACCCAACCAGCCCGAGCCGAATTAATCTAAGCCATCAACTCGAATTGCTAAAAGCGCAACTCAATGTACTAAACACAAAGCTGAAGAACTCCGATGAACAGCTTGAGAGGGCGAGTAAAGCCCTAGAGCGCGAACGTCAAAAGACTCCGCAAGGCGCTTGGCTGGCCCAGTTGCGAGAAAGCGGTTCTCGCGCAGGTCTCCAAGACGGCAAATGTCCTTTGTGCGGCTCTGAGGTCACTGCTCAGCAGTTCGATTCTCACATAGCTGAGGTCGCCCACAGACTGGCCCAATTCAACAGCGACCTAGAAATGTTCGCTAAGGAATACGCCGAGGGTAAGGCGCTAAACGACAGGCTTCGAGGAGAGCGCGCCGACGCCGAGAGGGCATACAAAGAAATGGTATCCAGAGTTCTGTCGATGGACAAAGAATTCGAACGCCTTCAGGAACGCGCAACTCAGCTGGGTGCCAAGCAAACGGAAGGTTTTCCTGCCGCAACACAGCAAAGGCGAGAGAGGATACAATCCATTGAAAGTAGGCTTTCGATCCTGCAATCTTCGATGGCTCTGGACAGAGTAGCAGACTTAGAGCGCCAGGTGGACATTGCCAAGAAGAGGGTGAGCTCCGCAGACATTGAACTCTCGAAAGCCTCGGCGGCAGAAGCCTTGTCTCGAGAAATCGACGCCGCTCTTAAGCGCGTTGCTGCAGAAATCGTGGACGAGAGACTGGCTGACCTTAGCCCACTTTTGTCCGAGCTCTATCTTCGGTTGAGGCCGCATAGCGAATGGTCAGAGATTCAATACTTGATGAGGGGAGACATTCGCCGGTTTCTGAGCTTCAGTGTGGGTCCGGACATCAACCCAAGGTTCGTATTCAGCAGCGGGCAACGACGAGCGCTGGGACTGTCTTTCCTTCTCGCCGTGCATCTTTCCCGAAAGTGGTGCCGTCTAGAAACGCTCGTTCTAGACGATCCGGTACAGCATATTGACGATTTCAGGGCAATGCATCTAGTCGAAGTCTTGTCATCCATCCGAAGGGCTGGCCGCCAGATAGTATGTGCGATTGAAGACCCCGCTCTTGCTGATCTGCTGTGCCGACGATTAGAAATGCGCGCATCTGGAGAAGGTGTGCGCGTTGAAATGCATTTTGAAAGCGGACGTGGGGTTTCGTCGTCTCAGTCCAGTATCGCGCCATTGGTCTCTCAAGCGCTGCTTTCCGCCTAAACCCACAATTACAGTTGTCCCACATGGAATAGGTGACCCATTCAAGCCGCTTTTGGCTTGGGGGGACAGTTCCTCCAAAAGTTTTCCACAGAAATAAATACCATTCTTGTGACGCACAACCTTTACTCGAAGCTTTCAAAAAGTCCACATTGGGATCATGCACCCGCAAGACCCCACCCAAGAGTCGGACGCAGCTAACCGGAAGCCGAAAGGCGAGAACCGAAAGCCCGCTACACCCGAACCCTGGATTCCCGAATCGAAGCTGACCCCGCTCCCCAAAGACTCCGTTAACTCTTTTGTTCGCAATATTTTGCTTACAAACCCTTTGTTTCCAAAATTTTACGCGGACATGGTCATCTCCTCCGCGCCTAACTCCAACGAAGCCAATATTTTACGTGCTCACTATCAAAAAATACTGAACAGGATTTCTATGCCCACATTCACCACCTGCACTCATATCAAAGTCACCGGAGTTCGCTGCGGCTCTGCCCCTCTTCGCGGCGAGCAATTCTGCTACTTCCACCAGCATGCTCACCGCGGTGTTCGCAAACCGCCGCAATCGCGCCTTCACCCCATCGCCATCCTCGAGGACGAAGAGTCCATCCAGTCCTCGCTGATGGAAGTCATCAACGCGCTCATGCGCAACACCATCGACCTCAAGCGCGCCGAACTGATCCTCCGCGCCCTGCACATCGCGGTAAAAAACGCCCGCCGCGTAAAGTTCGACATCCACGCCGGAGACACAGTAAGAGAAATCCCCGAATTACGCCGCCGCCCATGTAGGGGCGGACGCATTCGTCCGCCCCAGCGGCAAAGCCGCTGTGGAGACGCCATCAGAAGTAGGACTGCCACCAGAAGCAGACCAGCAGCTAGAAGATGAATTTCCGCCGAGCGCGTCGATCCCACAACCGAGAGTGCTATCCGCCACCGAGAAAAGAAACTTGACAAAGCTCCAGCAAGAGCAAGACCGGCAAGCCGACATCCGCGCCAGGCTAACCCGCGCAGCGGAATCAATCACAGGCGCAACAGGTAGCGAAGCGGCCGCCGCACCGAATGTGGGAACAGCCGCCCCCGGCTGTTCAAGCACCGCCACGAAAAATGTAGGTACGGACGCATTCGTCCGTACAGGCGGACCAGCCGTACCGGTCCGCAGCGCACTCCCCCCGCAATCCGGCTCAGTCCCGCCCCACAACTTCAAGAAAGACGCAGCCCCAACGCAAGCCCGGCCAGCCGATCCCACAAAGAGAAAGCCGTCCGTAAGCCTGAACACAGCTCCGAAGGAGCGGAAGAATGCAGCCCACGGCGCAAGCCGTGGGTAGCAAGAAATGAAGGCGAATCAGCCCCGAAGGGGCGAAAGAAAATCCATCGTCACAAAAAAATCTCCACCTCTACCAACCCCGGCAGAAGTGGAGGTCGGGATGACAGCTCGTTACAGGCCGAAGGCGTAGAACAGGCTGGTGTCGGAGCCGATGTATAACGTCCCGTTCACCACGCTGGGCGAGGACCACACGTAGTATCCGGTGTTGTAGGTCCAGAGCACGGCGCCGGAGTTGGCGTTCATCGCGTAGATGTTGGTGCCCGAGGGGAACCACGATCCGATATACACCACGCCGTTTGCCACTGCGGGCGAGGAGACGATCAGGGCGCCCGTGGTCACGCTCCACACCTTCGCGCCGGTGCTGGCGTTCAGGGCGTAAACGTTGTGGTCCCAGGAACCGACGTAAACCCTGCCGTTGGCGATGGCCGGCGTCGACTGAATCGAGTTGCCGGTGGTGAAACTCCAGCGCTTCGTTCCATTGGTGGTGTTGAGCGCGTACAGGTTGCCGTCAAACGATCCGACGTAAACCGTGTTGCCCGCCACGGCTGGCGAGGACTCCACCTGAGCGCCGGTGGTGAAGCTCCAGACCTTGGCCCCGGTGGTGGCGTTGAGGGCGTACACGTTGTGGTCGTCCGAACCGAAGTAGACCACGCCATTCAGCACAGAGGGCGAGGTGAACACGTTGGCGCCGGTGGCGAAGTTCCAGATCTTGACCCCGGTGCCGGCGTTTAGAGCGTAGAGGTTACCGTCGGCCGATCCGATGTAGACGACGCCGTTGACGACGGCGGGCGAGGACTCGATCATGGCACCGGCAGTGAAGCTCCAGACGAGCGCTCCGGTGGCGGCCTTCAGCGCGTAGACCTTGCCGGACCATGATCCGACGTAGACGGTTCCTCCAACGACGGCGGGAGTGGACTCGCCGCCGCCCGTGGCATAGCTCCACATCAGAGTGCCTGTGTTCGCGTTCACGGCGTAGAGGACTCCGTCGTCGGAGTCGACGTAAGCGACTCCGTTCACGATGCTGGGACACGAGCCGGCTTGGGCGTTGGTCTGGAACGTCCATTTGAGCTGCAGGTTTTTGACGTTGTGAATCCCGAGGACGGTTTCCGATTGATTCCAGCGCTGCATGTTGGGCCGATGAAACTCGTTCCACGTGGCGACAGGAGTAGCGGCGGGCTCCTGGCCGAATGCCAGGATTGCGAAGCAGGTACAGACCATCAAGATGGAAAGGCGAATACGCGTCAAGGCGAACCTCCAATGGATTGGTGTCGGAATGCTGGATGTGGCTTGGCCGTCAGACATTCAGTCGCTAACAGGGTAGGTGGAGAAGGGGAGAGGAACGACCGACAGGAAAAACTTTCTCACGGGTCGGGAAGGGCTGTCAAGAAAGGGGAGTGGCTAGGACTGGCGTGTGCGGCAACACGCGGAAGGGCAGGGGGCCTGCGACTGCGCTCAGGATGGGACGGCTGCAGCTTTGAGATAATCGTTGTCTGGTGCGCACGATTCTGGAGGGTGCTTGAAGGCTCTGTTGCTGGAAAATATCAGCGGCGTCGCGGTGCAAGTTTTTCGGGATGCAGGATACGAGGTGGAATCGCTGAAGCCCGCGCTTGAGGAGCGGGAGTTACTGGAGAAGATGCGAGCGGCCCCGGTGTCGATTCTTGGCGTGCGGTCGAAGACAAAAGTTACCCCGGCTGTGATTGAGGCCGCCAAGGGCCTGGTCGCGGTGGGCGCGTTCTGCATTGGCGTGGACAAGATCGACTGCAAGGCGGCGAGCGAGCGCGGGATCGCGGTGTTCAACGATCCGCATTCGAACTCGCGGTCCGTGGCCGAGTTGGCGGTGGGGGAGATCATCCTGCTGCTGCGGCGGACGTTTGCGGCGTCGACGGAGATGCATCGCGGCTTGTGGAACAAGTCTGCGGCCGGCGCGCATGAAGTGCGCGGGCTGACGCTGGGCATCGTGGGATACGGCAAGATCGGATCACAGATCTCGGATCTGGCCGAGGCGATGGGGATGCGCGTCATCTTCTACGACAGTGCGCACGTGCTGGCGCGCGGCAATGCCCGTGGCGTCAGCTTTCGCGAGTTGCTTGAGACCGCGGACGTGGTCACGCTGCACGTTGACGGCAAGAAAGAGAATCAGGATCTGTTTGGCAGGGAAGAGTTCTCGGCGATGAAGGACGGCGCGTGCTTTCTGAATATGAGCCGCGGATTCGTCGTCGATCACGAGGCGCTGGCTGCATGCCTGAAGTCGGGCAAGATTGCCGGAGCGGCGATCGACGTGTTCCCGCAGGAACCGGAGTCGGGCGCCGAGTTCGTCAGCGCGCTGCGCGATCTGCCGAACGTCATCCTGACGCCGCACGTGGGAGGCTCGACCGAAGAGGCGCAGCAGAATATCGGATCGTTTGTGTCGGCGAAGTTGTTGGATTATGTGAAGACCGGCGATTCGACTCTGAGTGTGAACTTTCCGCAGGCGCATCTCGAGTACGAAACGGGATCGCACCGGCTGATGCATATCCATCACAATGTGCCGGGAATTTTGCGGGCGATCAACGACATCCTGGGAGACCGTGGGATCAACGTCGAGCGCCAGGCGCTGAATACGCGTGGAAACCTTGGATATGCGATCTATGACATTAACCGTCCGTGCGATGACGGGTTGATGAGGGAACTGCGTGGTGTGAAAGAGACGATTGCTGTGCGGGGCGCGGGGTGCTGATCACTCGCTTCGCTCGCGGGCGGACGGGGGCGTCCACCCTATATTAAGGAGATGGTATGCGTGGGCTGAAAGACAGGCGGGTTTTGATTACTGGCGGGGCTAGCGGGATTGGGGCGGCGACTGCCGCTCGCTTTCTCGAAGAGGGCTCACGGGTGTGCGTTCTCGATCGCGATGCCGAGGCTTGCGGGCGGATCAAGCATGAACTCGCGAGCCGCGGCGCCGGTATCACTTCGGCGATCATCGCCGACGTCACGGATTTGATGCAGGTCGAAGCGGCGTTTGCGGAGGCGATCCGGTTGATGGACGGGGTGGATGTGCTGATCAACAACGCCGGCATCAGCATCCGGCACAAGTTCCTGGAGATCACTCCCGAGGAGTGGGACCGGATTTTGGCCGTGAATCTGACGGGCGTGTTTTATGTGGCGCAGACCGCGGCGCGGCACATGTGGGAGCGCGGCAGTGGAGTCATCCTGCAAACCGCGTCGACCAATGGAATTGTGGGTCAGCCGTTCTATGCGGACTACAACGCGACCAAAGCCGGGGTGATCGAGCTGACCAAGTCGATGGCACTGGAACTGGCGCCGAAAGTTCGCGTGTGCGCCGTGGCCCCCGGATACGTGCTGACCCCGATGCAGCGCGCCGAATATTCCGACGCAATGCTCGAGGAAGTGAACCGGAAAGTTCCGCTGGGGCGGCATGCGTCGCCGGAGGAGATTGGGGGATTGTTCGCGTATCTCGCGTCGGACGACGCGGCGTACGTGACCGGACAGGTGTTCACAATCGATGGCGGAGAGATCGCCGGCGGGTTGGCCAGCCGCTAGCCGGGCTGCGCAGAAGCAAGCCCCCGTCGATTTGGTGGCAGGTTACCTTTGTCACCATCGAGATCGAGCGACGATCTGCAAGAATAAAGAAGCTGGCGCCGCTGCTTGGCGCGGCCAACGAATACCTACCATGGAAGTAATGACCACAAAAGCAATGCGACGTAGCACGCGAATTCGCGTGGAGATTCCAGTCAGCGTAATCAGTCTTGACCGGAGGCGTCCGTTCGGCGAGAAGTGCATGCTGCTGGTTGTAAGTGCGCAGGGATGCGGATTCCGCAGTTCGGAGGAGTTGCAGGTTGAAACTCCGCTGATGCTGAGCGGCCTGCCCGGCGGCGGAAGCGTGACTGCACGGGTGGCAAACTGCCTGCCGCTGGGAAGCGATGGCAAGTTTTTCCTGATTGGCGCCTCGCTGTACACACACGGGAACGTGTGGGGGATTGCCGATCCGCCGGAAGACTGGGGAGTTGCCGCGAAGAATGCTCCTGTGGCTGTTACGCAGGAAAGCGAGACTTCGTCGCCGAAGCTGAAAGTGCAGAAGAAAGTTTGGCCTTATAACCTCTTTGCCGAAGGTGTGGAGACGAGTCCGGGGCGGAAGTAGAGATTTTCCCTGACGCGGTTGATCAGGGTTCAGAGCTTCGTAAGGTCCTTCGCTTTCGCTCAGGATGACAAGCTTTCTGTCCTTCGCTTCGCTCACGATGAGAAGGGTTCTGTCCTTCGCTTCGCTCGGGATGACCAAGATTTCTGTCCTTTGCTTCACTCAGGATGACAAGCATTAGGTCCTTCGCACACTGTCCGGGTAGCGGGACTGATCTCGTGCTTTGGTAACTTCGCGGGAGTAGGCCCGGCTGACATACTTTGAGTAAGCCTATGCCGGAAGATTTCGAATCATCGGCGCGACTTCTGCCAACACCCAAAGACAGCAAAGCTGCCGAACGACCGTTCCGCATCAAGTTACGCGGATCGGTCCTGGTGCTCGTGAAATTGCCGAACAAGCGCACGGTGCGGGCGGCGATTCATCAGCTGTCTACCACCGGCGGTGTCATTCACTTCGAGAAACCGCTGGATGAAAAGCTCAAAGTCGAATTGACGTTTCACATTCACGAGACGACGATCCACTGCAATGCGCAGATGCTTTTTCCCATGTGGGCGACGCAGGGCTGGATGCAGCCTTTCCGCTTCGTGGACCTTGCAGATGCTGATCGGACCACCTTGGACGCCAGCCTAAAGTCTTTTTTGGGCGAAGAAGCGAAGGGCGACGCGGTGAAGAAGGCGGCTGCAGGGGCTTAGGTCTTCTGTGGCTCAATGTCTGCAACGGTATTCCTCTCAGAACTCACCTCTGTGACAAATTCTCCCCCGCTGCGCGAGCGGAGCGTGCTCTCTCCAGCCAGCAGGACGTCGGCGATCCTAATATTCCGCGGTTACCATGGTTACCTTTGGGATGCCGAATTGTGGGCCTATCATGCCGGAATAGGAATGTTCCATGAAACGACTCAGCTTTTTAGTATCACTCACGAATAAAGACAACGACTACCAGCAAGAACAGGCTGCGGCAGCGGAGAAGACGGCGCGGCGGCTGGGAGTCGATGTAAAGATCATCGACGCGAACAATGACGCGGTGTCGCAGAGCCAGCAGTTGTTGCATTACGTGCAGGACTCGGCGGCGGCGCGTCCGGATGCGATCTTGTTCGAGCCCGCGGGTGGGACCGCGTTTCCGCAAGTGGCGAGAGCCGCGGCTGCCGCGGGAATCGGCTGGGTTGTCCTGAATCACGAAGTCGATTACATCCAGGAATTGCGGCGGCAGTACAAGATCCCAATTTTCGCGATCAGCTCCGATCATCAAGAGGTGGGAAAGATTCAGGGCCAGCAGTTTGCGGCGGTGCTTCCGAACGGCGGAACGGTGTTGTACATCGAAGGCCCTGCAAATAGCTCGGCGGCGAAGGATCGCACGGCTGGAATGATGAGGACGAAGCCGGCAAATATTCAGATCAAGTCGATGCGCGCGAACTGGACCGAAGAAAGCGCATATAAGACGGTCAGTTCGTGGTTGCGGTTGCGGACCTCGCAAGAGAGCAAGATTGATCTGGTTGGCGCACAGGACGACAGCATGGCAGTGGGAGCGCGCAAGGCGTTCAGCGAAATCGCGGAGTCTGATCGCGCCCGCTGGATGAAGATCCCGGTGACCGGCTGCGATGGGATGCCGAAGACGGGTCAAACCTGGGTGCGCAACGGGACTCTGGCGGCGACAATATTTATCCGTCCAAACACCGATCTTGCGATCGAGATGTTAGTTGAGTCCTTCAAGAGCGGCGCAACTCTGCCGGAAAGCAAGATCACGCATCCGGAGTCTGTGCCGTCGTTATCGGATTTGGCGGCGACTGCGGCGAGGCTGGCAAAGTCAGCGAAGGCGTAGGCCGGAGGTCGATACTTAAAGTTTCATTACGTTTCAGTTTCAGGCGCCCAGAAATGGGCGCTTCGTTTTTCTGCCCGACGTTCCGCCACGAAGCCGTTCCAAACCGGATTGCTGAAGGTCCGCACGTGGCGGCCCAGTCATTCCCCAAAATCAAGTGGCATCATTTTCTGACGATGACTCCTAGAGACTCGGTCGCATTGCCGAAGGAGACGTTCGTCATGACGGGGAAGAGATTGGTTGGGATTGTGCTTCTTATCGTGATGCTGGGAGTGCCGGTTTTTGCGCGAAGAGAATCTCCGCTTCCAACGACTTCGGACGAAAATGGGACACCCGAAAAGGATGGGTCTGCCGCGGCCGCGAATTTCAGTGCCGCCGCCGCGAGCATCGTTTCGTTGTTGGGAATACTCGTGATGAAGGGAGTGCTGACGGCGGACGAGGCAAATGCAATTCAAATGAGGGATCAGGGATCCGAGATGCGCACGCTGCTGGATACGCTGGCGCGAAAGGGAGTGATCAATTCGTCGGACTTGCCTGCAGCGGGGGCAGAACCGGCGAAGGTGGAGACTAGCCCCTCGGTGGCGCCGGCCAAATCGGAAGTTCCGAAATTCATTCCGGCGGTAACTCCGGTGCGAGTTCTTCAACTCGAGCCGTCGCCCGTGAGCGGAATGGTTCCCGACATCAAGCTGGGCAGCGGAGCGAAGGTGAAGTTGTACGGATTGGTGAAAGCGAGCGTGATCTATGACAGCTCGTCTCCATACGGTACTGACATGCCGATGCCGGCGTTCATCAACATCGGGACGGCGATGGGGACGACGAGTTTCGATCCCGGCCCCGACGGAGCGCCGGAGTTTCATGCGAAGGCAAGATTTTTTCGACTTGGAACAAATTTTGAGTGGCCGGACGCCAGCGAGAAAACCTCGATCACGGGCAAGTTCGAATTTGATTTCGAGGGAAACTTCACCCGGACGTTGAACCGGAATGTCTCAACCATCCGCTCGAGCCAGGCGTCGATCAGGCTGGCCTATGGACGAGTGGACCATCGGTTGAGCGAGGCCACGAACGTGTTCGCGTTATTCGGACAGGACTGGACGCCGTTTGGCTCATCTACGCTGCCCGCGTTGTATGAAACCACGGGAATGGGGTTGGGATTTGGAACGCTGTACGAACGCGCTCCGCAATTCCGGTTCGGGGTTGGACAGAAGATTGGCGGCGCACGGAAAGTCCTGCTGGAACCGGAATTTGCGGTAGTGATGCCCGCGTATGGAAACGATCCGAAGGCGATGGACAATCAACTGGGATACGGGGAGCGGCAGGGAGCGGACTCGGCGCGGCCTGAGATTCAGAGCCGCATCGTGGCCCAGTG
Source organism: uncultured Acidobacteriota bacterium (assembly GCA_963820895.1). Classification (GTDB taxonomy): domain Bacteria; phylum Acidobacteriota; class Terriglobia; order Terriglobales; family Acidobacteriaceae; genus Sulfotelmatobacter. The sequence goes on along the minus strand of CAWGBW010000002.1, from coordinate 125,403 downwards.
GCAACTCGATCGAGCGGCGGGCGTGGCGCCGGCGCAACTGATATTGAGCGGGGTCAACGGGGAACGCACAGCCCTGGTGAGAGCGGGGGACGTTCCCTTGTGTCCCGCGACTACAGCCGGATGTCCGACCAACGCGAAAATCTTTCAGGAAGCGTTTCCGACCGGAGCGCGAGCGAGCAGCCAGCGCTGGGGGTACACAACGGAATTGCAACTTCCTACGCGCTGGGTGACGCTCACCACAAAATACTGGAGAGGCGCGGACCTGCGGTGGTATTTCGTGGGCGGTCTGCTGTCGAACTACAACGACAGGTGGGTGTTCGATCCGGGGAGTGCGGTGATCGAGGGGCTATCGAATGATCAATCGTCATCGGTGATATTCGGAGCGCGTGACGGGAAGCCGACCATCGCGCCCCAGCGGCCGGTGCGATCGCAGGGAGGATTTCTGAATCTGGGATTCCCGCTGGGCCGAATCCTGCGAGCCGATCCCGCGGGTCGCAACGCCGGATGGACGCTCTACCTGCATTATGGATTTGACGACGCCTTCGCAAGCGACGTTCGCAAGATCGGCAACACGCGGCAGAAAAATGACCTGGCTGCGGCGACGCTGAACTGGAAGATGAACAGCCTGGTGACATTCACCTGGGAGCAGTCTTACTACCGCACGAGGGCGGCGGGAGATCCGACTGGCGTGAATCCGTTCCCGATCTATCGCGGAGTTCCGTCAAGACAGTGGCAGGATATTCGCACGGAGGTCGGGCCCACGTTCAGCTTTTAGGGAACGCGTGGGCGAAGATGTTCTTGCGGCATCGGCCTCGCGAACCTCTGGACAGAGCGCCTTACCATTTTTCCTTTTGCCGCTCGGAGGGCAAGACGCTCTGCTGTGTTGCGGTGCCGTGAGCGCAGGTCGTGACGCACCCAAAACTGATGTCGGCATCTATACTGGATTGGACGTGGGCCTATAGCTCAACGGTTAGAGCAGCAGACTCATAATCTGTTGGTTCCAGGTTCAAATCCTGGTGGGCCCACCAAGCACCGTAGAATCAACAAATCCTCCGAAGATTTCTCACCCTGCGATCCCACTTTTGTAACACTTTGTAACAACTGGCCCGCGATATCAGCCAGTGGTCGTTCGTAGTCGCTAACGTCTGGATGGTCGTAAACGTCCATCGCGAGCGCTACACCAGAGTGCCCCAGAATGCTTGAGCGAACGCGCGGGTCAACGCCGTTGCGCCTCATTGTCGTATTCAGGGTGTGTCTGGTATCGTGCCAGCCGCCGAGCGTTATACCAAGTTCCTCGGCTGCAGGCCGGATGTAACGCCTGAGCGCGTTGCCTGGATTTACGGGACTTCCGTTACGCGACTCGAACACCCATTCTCGCGAGTTCAAGCCGAGCATCCGCAAGATCAGTCCAGCATCCATCGGAAGGTCTCGGACGGCACGTTTGGTTTTCACATCGTCCACTTCGCCCTCCCATACCCGTCGTCTGATGTGAACAACGTTTCCCGTAAAATCTGACCGTTTGACGCCAACCGCCTCGCTCACGCGAAGGCCTGACGCTGCAAGAAATAATACAAGTGTCGAGTACGGCTCTTGCAGTTTTCCACTCAGGGATTGGATCTGCTGCGGAGTCAGAACCGTTCGCGCGACTGTCTTGCCACCGGTCACCCTCGGCAGTCTGATCCCCTCGCACGGATTCGATTGAATCCAACCACAATTCCGCGCCCAATTGAGCGTCAGACTCAGCACACAGCGCATACTTTTTAACGTGCTTTTGCTGTAGATCACCGCCTTTTCTGCGAGAAACCGCTGGACGGCCTCGCGGTTGATATCCGTAATGTTCCACGTCGAGAACGTGGGCGACACGCGAGCTCGCAAGACCCTCCTGTACGTCCTAACCGTGGATGGCTTGAGCGTTGGGCCTTCCGCAGCATCCCACCGGTTGACCAGCTCCTCGAAGCTAATTTCCGTTGATTGCTGTGACTCGCCCATAATCGTCGCCAGTTTTTCCCGAGCAGCGTTTTTCGTCGGGAGCTCCGCGCGAGTACCGAGCCGAACTTGGCGTTGGCGCCGCTCGATACTTTCTGCTGTTTTCACGTCCTCGCGATACGTTCCGTACCATACTTTGCTTTTTCCAATCAGCCGAACACTACCTCGTTGGTACCGAGATGGCATGATTCTCCTTCCCGGTTTCAACGATTTCCCGGCTGACAGTGTGCCCGACTCCGGGCTAAACCGCAATACTCGCCCTGGAAGCGGCACACGTGCCAACTCATCCTGGTGGCGATATACCCAGCAGTCAGAGACGCCGAGCAGATTTGCATATTCACTAACGGTAAGAAAATTTGGGGGATTGCTGGGCACAGAGAACCCCGACCCTCGGCCAAAGGCCAAGCATTTTCAAGGATTCTCCTCGCCGTCGACCAGCTCTTCGATGGGAAAGGTTCTAACGCGGTGTCGGCCCGAAAATAGATGGGGCAAAAAAAAGAGAAATCAGCACGCCTTGTATTCGTCGGATACCGCATCCGAGCGTCGCGCTAACTCTGGTTAGAAGACAGATAGTTACAACTACTAAGTACAGTAATTGCAACCCGATACCTCCATTATATCATAACTATAATAACGTTTGCAAGATATCAGTTACAAAATTGACTTGCAGAGTGATTGATTAACTACCTTAAGTGTCTGCTGTAGCTATCGAGTTACAAACCTACTTACACGAGTTCCATAGGAATTTGCCAAAAGTAGTTGACAGCAGGGAGCACAATTATCAGCAGAAGGTAAGAGATCGGAGGAATCGCATAACCGACAACCAAGTGCGCGCATGACACTCGGAGCAGGACTTCAAGGCTCGTGTTTCATGTCGAGTTACTTCATCACCACAAACAGTTGGAATTCAAAATTACCCGTTGAGGGTGAGGAGACAAATATGAACGCTGTTTTACATAGCAGCAAAGAAGTGCGAGGAGTAAATAGCGGGCGTGGATTAGAAGGGGCAGCTTTTGACTTCAATAGCGGAGAACTGGGCAGTCGAAAGAATCCTAATCACCTGCACGTCTATCTCGGCGAGTTCCCCGAGGCTAACGACTACAAATTCATCTGTTCCGGGGTTGCCCTGACCGCGGACGAGGTCCCGGAAGCAGCGAGGGCGCTTGCGGAGAGTAAGAGAGCAAGTACCGACGAAATACTCCGTCTCCGAGCCGAACTTCTAAGCCCTGAAGGTAATGCCCAGTTACTAGATAGGCAGGGGAACGTCCGGGACACTGATACCGCGCCCCGTGACATAGCTAGGGCGATTCTGGGCATTCCGCCACATGGTAGTGCAGGCTCTTGGGCTGAAGTGAAGGCGGAAGTACAAAAATTGCGGCAGATGGAGGATGCGGGTTGATGCCAAACGGAGCGCAGGTTTCCTCCACTGCCTGCGCTCCGCCTTTTAGCAAAAGCTTCGAGGATGGAAAGCTGACGAACGGGTTTTCAATAACTTACGAGGAAATTTAAGAACTATAGAGGGTGTATTTATCGCCCCTCGATAAGGCAAAACACTCAGCGCTTGAATGTCCTTAACCATTGTTCAACGACTTACGAGGAAATTTATAACATATAGAGGGTCTTTTTACGGGACACCCTCTAACACGGGCATAACTGCCCTCGGGCTAAGCCAACTTGGTGTGACACGATCGTTTCGAGTTTCTGACGCAATCAGCGTCAGATCGTGTCACAACAGGGGGCGGCGTCCTAACCAGGATGTCGCCCTTGGCTTTTTTAGGATTCGAGTGAGACAACATGCAAATCAGTCCAAGAAGCGGACAAAGCAGAACCGAGTGGCAGGCTACATCTGCTACGTCGGCAAGTCTCGCTCTGGAATCTTTTGGGCCATTATTAAGGATGAGAACAAGGTCGAGCATTTCGCATACGGCCGCAACTTCGTAAGCTTCCCCGCAATTCCCTGGGTCGGACAGCAGGTAACGTTTGTTCGTCTGCCACCGCTACCCAGTTCCAAGTTCCCACGGGCGATTGAAGTAGCCCAACAACAAAATTTATTTCGCACCAGCTCAATGAAGTACGACCGGACCTTCCAGGCACAGAGTAACCGGCGAGCGCAAACAACGGGCCTGTAGAAAAACCTCTAACCAACCGAAACGTGTTTCCTCTCTCCGAGAGGTTTTCCGGGCAACGGGCAGGTGGTCTGATCCTGCAAAACGGCATACGCCCCGGTCCTACGTGAAATCACAAAAACCACGGTCAGTAGGCGTGCAGTGAAAGAGAAGTACACCAGGCACTGCACAGGTTAGGGATGAGCCACCGCGATATGGCTCGAATGGTGAAGCTGAGGCTATTTCACCAGGGAATGGCCGTAGTGTCTCTAATACAGGAAGGAACATGGATGGATCTGAAAGACTTTGCTCGGCAACACTCGTTGAAGATAAAACGGTCGCGTGACGACGGTACGGACAACGTTCTCGGCAAGCACGGCGAGATTTACGATTACAGCGAATCCGAACTGGCGTTAATCGTCTGCGGAGGAGCAGCGGGCACAGGGCGTTGGGCTCGCGTTCGCAAGAAGTGCATCGCTGCGGGAATGACCTTGCGCCAGAATGGGGATGACGAAGGGGCGTTGTCGTTTAGTCCGGCTAACGGACAACAATCGATCCTGGCCATTAAAGTGATCGGCGCTCGTCGAAGGCGACGGCTATCACCTGAGCACACGGCGAAGCTCATGTCCGCCAACGAGCGGACTCGATTTTGCGGATCGGGCACGGTTCTAAATGGGTCTTCGATCGACGAAAGTGCGGTTCCAATCGCCCAGGTGGACTCAACCATGGTTGGAATGGCTCATAACGTTTAATGCCCCGTTTAGAACCGGTGGTCTGCAAAAGCATGAGTTCTAGGGCTGATGCCTGATTTCAAGAGCGAACCTCGGTAATGTCGCAGTCGCAACCTTATGGCCCGAGCGCGTGTACACTCTCGGAACGAGAGATTGTTCCAGCGAGGCACCGCCATGCGATTTATCTCAACGGTTTGCTAGTTGGCTGTGTTTAGTTCCCCGATAGCCGTAGCACAACTTCTACCGTCATCCAACGGTTCGTGCACAGTAACCGCTTCGGGACTGGAGTCTTGCGATTGGATGTCGGGAGTGCGGAGACTGAGCAACCCGAACACCCATTCGATTGAGAATGATCGGAATACGCTGTTCGTCACCAAATACATACTCGCGCCCGGTGCTCCATTGAATCCGCCGATTGAGTGTGACGAAGTTCTTATTGTTGGTATGAGAGCTGGAGAACTGCGAAATGAGAAGAAACCATCCCAGAAACGCATTGATGTCTTCGATGGGCTCGTAATGTTAGTGCCGAAGAATGAGCCGTATCTGTTACGAAACGTTGGTGAACACAGCCTGACGTTGCTCTTGATCGAAGTGAGGAAGTGACCATGTCAACCTTATACGGACGATAACTTGGGAGCGTACTCCGCATCCCGACCGGAGACCGACCTTCTCATCCCATCTGTTAGCATGAACCCATCGCACGAAAGCGTCTCAGATAATCACACGTGAACGTACCATACTTAGCGACTTCGTTCCGACGTGCCTCCAGATACTGAGATCGGTGCCTAAGCGGCGTATATTTTCACTGGGATTTCGCGTGTTAGTAACCAGAGTGCTGTTAATCTAGCCAGACTCGGACGGAGACTCAGGCAGGGAGGTCCGAATGGGCACTTTTGCTCGCAGGGCACAGATTGCTTTGTTCACGGTGCTGATGGTCGCGGCAGCCAGCACGATGCTGGATGCACAGACCTTCCTTTACAACCAGGCAACTTTTGCGGTGGGTGGAAATCCGGTTGCCGGAGTCGCTGCAGATTTCGATGGTGACGAGAACTTGGATCTTGCCGTCGCCAATCGCACCAGCAACACAGTCTCGATTGTGCTCGCGAAACCCGACGGCACCTTCGTCCAACAGGATACCTATCCAACAGGGCAAAGCCCGGTCGCCCTGGTCGCTGCCGATTTCAATCATGATGGCAAGATGGACCTCGCCGTCGCAAACTTGAACAGCCTCACCATTTCCTTCTTCCTTGGCAACGGCGACGGAACTTTTACGCCGGGCGTGACCATTTCTGTTTCGGGCGATCCTCGGGCGCTCGTAGCGGACGATTGGAATGGAGACGGCAAAGTGGACTTGGCCGTGGCGCTCTTCTCTGGCGACGTTGCTCTGCTGTTGGGCAACGGCGACGGTACGTTCGCCCCTGAGGTTGACTATTCAGTTGGATCCAGCAGCGAGCCAATGTGGATAACGGCGGCGGATTTGAATAACGACGGAACCCTGGATCTTGCAACGGCCAATGAGAACAACGGCACGATTTCAATCCTCATGGGAAAAGGAGATGGGACGTTTGCGCCAAGTGTGACTTATCCATTCCTCCCTGGGACTACCACCAGTATCGAATGTGTTTTGGCCGCTGATTTTGATGGAGATCACAATGCGGACTTAGCAGTCGTTGACAGGTTTAATTCGACCCTTTCGATCCTACTCGGGAAGGGTGACGGGACATTTCAGGGATCCGTGAGCTATCCGGTTGGATTCAATCCTCTCGCGGGTGCAGTGGCCGATTTAAATCGGGACGGCTTTCCGGATCTAGTCGTGGCCAATTCAGATGACGGTACAGTCTCGGTTCTGCAAAACAAGGGCAATGGAACATTTCAGAGTCACGTTGACTACGGCACGGCTGGCGCAAACTTTGTGGCTGTGGGCGACTTCAATCGCGACGGCCTGATGGACGTGGCCGTAACAAATGGGGGCTACCCCTCGGGCCTCGTTACTGTTTTGCTCGGGAATCCTGATGGAACCTTGGCAAGAACTACCTCCTATTCGACCACCTTTGCTCCTTTCCTTGCCAGAGGCATCACCACCGCGAACCTTACCGGAAGCGGGAAGTTAGACCTGGTAACGAGCAATCCGGGCGTATTCAGCCAGAGCACTGGCTACATCGGACAGATCACGGTTCTGCGGGGCAATGGTGATGGAACGTTTCTAGCCCCCGCCTCTTTTCCAGGAGGCGGAGGAAACATGGCTATTGCTGACCTCAATGGTGACGGGACGCCGGACCTGGTTATTCCGGGGCCGCAGAACGAGAACTTTTTGGGAACCAGCGTCGCCGTTTTTCTCGGAAACGGAGACGGAACCTTTCAGCCTGGCAGCGACTACGCGACTCCAACTGGGCCAATTGCCGTGGCTACCGAGGATTTCAACGGCGATGGCAAGACAGACTTGGCTGTAGTGAACTACGGCAGCGCCAACGTTTCAATCCTCCTCGGCAATGGAGACGGGACGTTTCAAGGGCACGTGGACTACGCCGTGGGCGCTGAGCCAACATCGGTGGCTGTTGGCGACTTCAATAGAGACGGGAAGCTGGACGTTGCCGTCGCTAACCAGTACGACGGCACCGTTTCCTTGGTGCTGGGAAATGGCGATGGGACCTTTCGGATCGCCGCCACCTATCAGGTGGGCGGAAGTCCAACCGGACTTGCTGCCGCCGACATGAATGGCGACGGAAAGCTCGATTTGGTGGTAGCCAATGACGGGATTTCTGTATTGTTGGGCAACGGCGATGGAACGTTCCAGCCACACGCGGATATTCCCACTGCGGGCGGTACGGCGATTGTCGTGGGCGACCTTAACGGCGACGGCATCCCGGACATAGCGACGGCCAACGAGTTCAGCGCTACGTTTTCCGTCCTGACTGGTCATGGCGATGGTACTTTTTCGAGCCCACGGGTCTTCTGGACAGAAAGCAGCTCCATTCCGAACTCGATTACCACGGGGGATCTTAACGGCGACGGTAGCTTGGACATAGCGGTGGCTGGACAGGAGGGCATCGTAACCGTTCTGTTGAATGAGCCGACATTGGCGATTTCCTACCCTCGCCTCGACTTCGGTTCCCAGGGTGTGGGGACCGTGAGTACTCCGCTCCCGCTAACTATTACGAATGTGGGCGGAACTCGCCTCGATATCTCAGGCCTTTCCGCAGGAGCCAACTTTACCGAAACCGACGATTGCGTCGGAGCCCTCGCTAGTGAGGCTCACTGCAGTGTCAGCGTCAGATTCGCGCCCACACAGTCGGGAAACATCGCCGGAAAATTGACCGTCACGGACAACAATAGTGGACTGGCGGGCAGCGTTCAAACCGTGGCCCTTTTGGGCAGTGGAACAACGACACCGGACTTCACGATCGGTGTCGCGTCGGGCTCCCAGTCGAGCGCGACAGTGTCGCCAGGCGGAACGGCAACATACTCGTTGAGCCTCGATTCGCTGAGCGGCTTCGCGCAAACAGTCACGCTCACCTGTTCGCTGGCGGCATCGGAGGCGACTTGCGTTGTCTCGCCAGTGAGCGCGAATCCGACCTCTGGCGCTCCGGCTTCGGTGACCGTCACCGTCACGACAACTGCACGATCGCTCGCGTCGCCCGGAATAAGCTTTCACCAAAGATCCCCGCTACTCTTAGTTGTTGGCTTTGTTGCGCTCTTCGCGCTCGCCACGCTCCAGGCGGTTCTACACCGCCATGCTTTTGGCGGACGGATCCCGACAGGAGTTCGAACCCGCAAGGTGACTTTGGTCGCAGTCTTTGTCATCCCGCTCGCACTTGCGGCATGCAGCGGCGGAGGCAGCAGCGGCAATGGAGGGAATTCAAATCCCGGGACGCCTGCTGGCACTTACTCCGTGACTGTCAAGGGGACCTCGGGCAATCTGTCCCACTTGACGACGCTCACGCTCACGGTTAGCTGAACACATTCAGTCTCCGCGTTGGCGACCTTGAAAATGACTTTAGTTGGCAAAAATCGCCATATCGCTCATTGACGTGCTGACAGTGGAGTGATATCGAGAGTGTCGTCCTACGCGCCGCCCTGCCCACAAATTCGAGCTAACGATGGCTCGAAAAAGCGAGCAGCCGCTCATCTCTGCCCGCGTGGGGCCGTTTCGCGCGTAAGGCTAACGGCCCCCAGTTAGAAGGATTCACGACTTGGTAGATGGTGTACCGACCCTGAACACCTTGCCGAGAACATATCCAGCACCCATATAGACAAAGCCGTTCGCCACGAGCGAGAAGCCTACGATCGCGATCGTCGATAACGTATGCTCCCCTGATAGCGACATGAGCATGAGCGACGAGGGCCAGAGAATCGTCGTAGCTGTGTTAAGAAACAACAGTGTGCCGGGATCGAGGGGGATTTTCCCACTGTTGTGGAGATACCAAAAACAGTAAAAGAGCGCCCCAATTGAAAAGCCTGCCGACCAGAACAGTATTAGAAAACGATTCATTGACCCCGTTGCTCCGAGTTGCGCCGAATGGTGGGGTTGGAACGTTGTAAGGAACTTGGTTATCATACTCTTGATGCAGGTCGTGCATGAGCCATCTCGGCCAATCCATTCGGGTCGATCACGTTCGTTGGGCTGTCGTGAGTATAGGCATAGACGTTAATGCCTCCCGCAAATCCGATCGGATCCCCACTAATAAATCGTCCGAATGCCGGGTTGTAGTATCTGGCCCGGTATGAATACGATCCATTGCCATCGTTTTCACGCCCAGTGTATTGGAACACATTAGAGCTGGTTAAGTGCACCTAGGGCAAAGATTCCAGAACGTTAACGATTGACCAAACTCTTCCGCGTATTCCTTCGTTGATGCGACAAGGTTCTGATGTAGAGTGAAGTGGAAACGACCATCCACTAGTTCATCCAGTAGCGCCGTCAACAAGCACCGGAATTCATCGGCACTCTTCAACTTGAGCTTCACACAGCAATTTTACCAGCCCGCTATCAAATAGGCTGCACACTTTCTCAGCCACGCATAACGCGCACTGCGTCTGAGGGAGGGGTGGGGCATTCAAACAAGCGCGATTCATCTTGCTATCGTAGCCAGTTGTGGTTCCGTTCCGCGCGGTTTAAATCCGACACTCTTGCGATAGCAACCCGACGAAATAGCACGCTAGGAAATCGCTTACATGCGTAATCGTCGGCACCATCTCGATCGCCCTTCGGGGGTTCTGACTTGACCTTGCCGGTCTGCTAGACCATACTTTGCCAGTTTTCCTCCCTGGGCACTTCAATTATTAAGTGAAATGACAGGTGGTGTTTCTCATGCTGATTTCCATCTTACCCGCTCTATCCCTCAATGAAAGAAAGGACTCAACACCCATGCTCGACCCCCACACAAAACAACGAATCACCGCCGAAGAGACCGCCCGATTCATGGACGATGCCTTCGGCCAACTCGATTTGAGTGGCTCGCCAGATCTAAATCACCCTCAAACTGAAATCTTCGAACTTCAGGATCGTCACGGATTCAACCGCGTAGACGAATCCGGCCTGGCCGGTATCAATCAACTGAAAGAGTTACTCGCCAATCCTCCCCGCGAAGTTGTCGAAGAGCTGGCACGCGAGACAGGGAACCCAGAACTCGCAGCTCAACTAGCCGACGAACGCGCCTCGGAGGTAGCGAAGGAATTTCGCCAGCGCAATCCTGACTATCTGAAGTGCGATGCCAACTGGCGCTCCATCGTTGAATCGATGACTCACAACCTGCTCGGCGAAGACAACCTGGATGGCGACGAAGCCCAAGATCTGCTTGTCAGCCAGGGACATTGGACTCTTTCGAATCTGGAAGCTGCGTACAAAGCTCTGGATCGAGTGGGCGCTCTTGAGTATCCGGCCAACCGGTCGCGCCCACTAAACGCCACGCAGCGACTTCGCGCCGAGCAACTGGCTGCGAATGGTGAGGTACTTGGCGGCATCGTGGAATACGTCAAAGGACGAATCGGTGAAGAAGCTGCAGACGAAGTGGCATTTACGCTCGCCGATCCCCTCGCCTTCACGACTGATCCGCAGATGCGCCCCATCTTGGAAGAAGCATGCTGGTTCTGTTGGGAAGCTTACCGCAAGGATTACTCACCATCGCCCGAACGACGACGCTTCATGCACGATTACTGTGGCGGTCGCTTCGTCACGGTCTCATTGCTCGATGCAGCATGGGATGATTGCAAACACGCTGAGCAGCACGCAATGCGATCCTCACTTCTCAATCAAGCCGACTTGATCGAAACGAACGATAGCACGCCGATATCGTTCGATCGCCTGGAAGATGCGGACATCGATGACCTCTACCACCGGGCCCTTCGCGAACATGTGCGACAAGCTAAGCGCCAGGCCGGTCTTCTTATCTAAGAGCCTATGCCTAAGTTTATGTTGCCCGAAACGGCCCTCAGTCGGCTTGTTGAAGATGACAACGCTCCGATTGGCGCGAGGGTGAAAGCGTTAGAGCAACTAAAGCATCCCGCTCTTTGCATGTTGCGTCGTTTGCTAGTCGCCACGTCGAAGCGGACGAAGTCAGTACCCTCGAAGCTCCTAGCACTCGCGACGCTGAAATACGCGCAGGAAGTGCAGGTACGAAAGATCCGTACCGGGACGAAAGGAGCAAAGGCTGAAACCAATGCGCTCGGCATCTGAGACACAGAAAAAACGAAGAGAGATTGCCGACGCGATTGCGGAGGACGCACGTACTTCGGAACAGTCGAAGGCAGTCTCGGGCACTGAGACGGTCGAGTGCTTGGCCTCTCGCCTAGCAGCAATCCGCGAACGCATCTGGCGTCTACAGGCAATGTTCGCGGTTAGCCTGTCACAGGACTGTGCGATGGAGGCGAATCACTATCTGCAGCTATTCCAAACTCTCGCGCTGCAATTAGAGGAGAGGGACTCGAACGCGTTCGAGAACTTGGTGCGTGGCCATGAATCGCTATTGCTGCCTCCATCTGTTCCGGTCAAGCAGAGAATACCTATCGAGACGCAGAGATTGTGCGAACTCAGATGGGAAGTTAACCGAATGCCAGATCGATCCGAAGGTAGACGCGCTACAGAGAATCTTGCGGATGGGCTCGGGTGGATGGTATGATGCCTCACTTCATTCCGGCAGTTGAACAGATCTACCGCGACATAGCGCGACCCGAAGTGCCGCAGCCGATTCCAACTTCCACATGTTCGCCATCGATCAGAACCCTGGATCGCGACGAAGTCCGAGATATCATCCAGCGCAAGCAAGCAGCAACGAGTGAAGAACTGCAAACCATCATTATCAACTCCAAGGAATACGGACTCACGCTTAACGAGAGGGATCAGCTCAGCGTGGATCTAACAATCCAGCTCGCACAGGCACGTCAGACCAGAGACAGACGAGACAGTCCCAATGATCGATTCATTGCGCAAGTTCTCAGCCTGGTGGAGACACCGTTCGGTTTCGTTGAGCGCTCATTCGCAGAGGAACTGCTGCGTGCGGGATCTCAGAACGTATACAACTGTGGGCGGCACCAGCCTCCGCGATGCAATTGCTGGTGCCCTCAACGCGTGTACGTGTGCCAAGTCCTCGGCGAGTATGGTGAGAAGTCTCCAGAGGGATGGGCTGCGATGCGAGTCTGGGCTCTGCTAGAGGAACTGGAGTGCAGCGCAAGAACGAAAACCCACGCGTCAATAGGCTAAGATATCCATGCAACGCATCTTAATCGCAAGGAGAACTAATGGAAAGCATGGCAGGCGTAGTACAGATGTTGAGGAACGAGCACGATCGCTTAACGCGTGAGATGAATGCAGTCGGTCAAGCTCTTTCAGCTTTTGGAGCTGCTTACGGAAAGCAAGCGGGAAAACGTGGGAAGATGTCTGCGGCAGGACGAGCCCGAGTCGCAGCAGCTCAGAGAGCACGATGGGCGAAGGTCAGGATGAATAGCGTGAAATCCGACGTCTTCACAATGCCAAAGAAAAGCACGATGTCGGCCGCTGGTCGCAAGCGAATTGCAGCGGCACAACGCGCCCGGTGGGCGAAGTTAAAGGCCGGGAAGAGATCGGCCTGACCCAATAGAACTCGAACTGAGATGCCCAGGGTCTGGCGAGCCTGGGCATTTTCATTTGCTCGGCATAGCGCTGTCAAGCCGCTGGTTAACGAAAGACGGCAATAGCAATCATCTTCCCGTAGCTTCGCCTCTACGGTTAGTCCAATGAGTCGAGTTGATCACGGTATGAACTCAAACACGGTGCCACATTCGGCGGAGCCTCCAGCCGCGGTGGTGCCGTAAAAGTTGCCGACAGAGTCGCGAAACAAACCCGCCTGAGGAAATCCGTCCACGAAGGTTACACTTTCTTCACCGGCCGCAGTGACCTCAAATATTGTTCCAAACTCCCAGGTGGTGCCATACAGATTGCCCGCACTGTCGCGAATCACTCCCCCTGTCGGATAGGATCCATCCACTGGTGCCAGAGAGTCTCCAGTAAAGCTGTGGAGTATGGTTTTCGTTCCCGTGTTGTCAAGCTTAAAAATCGTGCCGCATCCATGTCCGTCCGGGACACAGGTGAGATCGCCGCCTGTAAACGTCATGCCGTAGAGATTGCCAGCCGAGTCTCGAACGACACCACCAAGCGGCCCGGAACCGTCTGCTCCTCCACGGAATCGATACAGCGTGCTTTCTTTATTGTTCGCATTTAGCTTGAACACGGTTCCGTTCTGATGGCCGCCGCCTGAGGTCGTACCATAAAGGCTGCCGGCACTGTCGCGAATTACTCCACCAGAAGGCCCCGAGCCGTCTGTTCCTCCACGAAAGCGGTACAACACCGTTTCCTTGCCCTTCACATCCACCTTGAATACGATTCCGTTGTTGCCGTGACCACCCTGGGTCGTCGTACCATAGAGATTGCCCGCAGCATCCCGGACCAATCCCGCGTAGGGATTGGCTCCGTCCTGGCCCCCAGTGAAAGTATGAAGAACAGTTTCGTTTCCGTTCTTATCCATCTTGAAGACGACGCCACATAGGCACGCCGGATCGCCTCCTGTGGTCGTAGTGCCGTACAGGTTGCCGGCAGAGTCAAGGATCAGGGGCGCGGACGAAGAGCAGCCGTCGCTTCCACACGTGAACTCGTGTAGCGTTGTTTCCTTGCCACTGGGCTCAAGTTTGAAGACTACCCCAGAGCCAAGTCCGCCATAGTAGGTTGTGCCGTACAGATTCCCGACGGCATCGCGGACTACACCCGCCAGAGGTTGATTCCCGTCCGAGCCCCTAAAGCTATACAGCGTTGCGAACGTAGTGAATCGTTGACCTTGTGCCGATGTGGAAACCACTACCAATGCGATCATGAGGGCTAGGCCGCACCGGTGCGATGAATCTTTCACCGGGGATCGGAAATTCGACGATTGCCTTGCGGCGAATGTGATCCAGTCATGCGCTGACATACAGGTCTCCTTTTCTGAGCGAGCGCCCAGGTCTCAGTTCTGGAAGATGTCGATTGGGTTCGGCCCGAGAGGCATTCAGTCGGGTTAGAAGAGGTGACAACCAGCGAGGGGAGACGACCGAACAGGCAACACGTTCTCACACAAAGCAGTGGCTGTCAATCCCGAAGCCACAATTGTTCAAGCTGGGCTAAATTTCACTAACTGTTTGCAAATCGCGAGATCGCTCAATGACGAACGGTCAAAACGTGTAATCGCCTTCCATGAGAAGGCCGGTCGGAGTCAAGGTGGTTTTGTGGTTTGTGTTAGTCATCACTTCTATCCCCAGCCGGGTGGCCACTGACGCCATGCTCCATCCGCACTCTTATTGAGCGAATGTTTCGCTCGGTGCAAGTTGGGCGTTCTCGTTGCAGCCGGTGCTGCCATCTGTTTGGCCCCCTGTGGTTCGGCTCGCTGTGAGTGGAACCTTGGGCCAGGCGATTAACGCAGTCACCGGAACTCGCTTTGGGCTTCATCTCTTTTCCTTCTTCGCAGAATCTTTTCAAGCTGCCATCGGCAACGGCATTCGATTGTTGTTATGCAACGGTTCGTACGCTTCTCCGCTCACCACAAGCGATGCAGTAACACTGCCAGCTTTCTGGCCGTGGCAATGATGGCTCGCTTTTTGCCGCTCTTTCCTCCGCGCTCGGCCAGCTTCAGGCCCCAGCGCCGCAGATCACAGTTCATACCGAACGGTCCCAGGATGTGTTGTGCTCCCTGCAGCAGCAGCGTGCGCAGATACGGGTCGCCTTCCTTGCTGATGTGCATCTGCGGCTCACTCTGTCCGGAGTTCCTGCGTCCCGGCTGCAGTCCCTGACACTGGATCCCCAAAGCGCACTACAATCGTCTATTCCTGTGCGCGGGGGAAGAGGCAGGATTTGTACTGGGAGAAATCGGGCGGAAGTGACCGCCTGACCACCATCGCCGGATATGTCACATTGGCGAGCGTAACCTACTACGCTAGCATGATCATCCTGCTACACATCCTTCGGACGGACTTCGATCCTAAGTATCGGTATCTGAGCGAATATGTGAACGGGCCATATGGGGCACTCATGGCATCAACATTCTTTGCCCTGAGCCTGGCATCTTTGGCCCTCCTGCTGGGGCTGTGGCGCTCCGTCTCGTCGAAAATCCGTTTCGCCCCGGGGATGCTGTTGTGGTTAGCTTGGGCAGGTGCTGTCTTTTTCGCGGGAGTCTATCCGAGTGACCTCCAGGAGTCTCCGGCGACTTGGAATGGCCACATCCACAATCAGATGGGAATGATAGCGTTTCCTTGCGCTACCCTGGCGCTTCCACTGTTATCACTGCCCCTGCGCTGGGACAGGAACTTGCATTCAGTTTGGGCTCCCGCAATGTTTCTGTCGTTGCCGGTTGTCATTTCCTTTTTCGCGCTCGATCCGTTGGGCGAGAGGCGTCTGGCAGGGTTGGACCAGCGTATCTTCCTTAGCCTCACGTTGATCTGGATGTGGATTCTTAGCAGAAAGACGCTGGCGACTGTAAGACGCCGACGCTGACGGCGTGGAAGGTTGCTGAGAAATCTCCATTACGCTCATCTTTCGAGTGCTTTCATAAGCCTCGGATTTGCACTGAATCGAAAGCAGTCGAAATTTGAGTGTTAACGCCTGGTAACGTCAGTCATCCCCGAAACCTTATAGAATTGCGACGACAGTTTTGGAGGAAGGTATGAATCTCCAACGGTC
The DNA here is from genome assembly GCA_963820895.1 of uncultured Acidobacteriota bacterium. Lineage (GTDB taxonomy): Bacteria > Acidobacteriota > Terriglobia > Terriglobales > Acidobacteriaceae > Sulfotelmatobacter. The sequence continues at coordinate 109,408 of CAWGBW010000002.1, read as the reverse complement.
AGGGATCGTAGTGCTGACATGGTCGGTGGGCATTCTAATCGTTGGACTGGCCGCCCCTAATACTCCTGTTCTTGCGCAGACAAACCGATTCTCCACAGAAGATTCCCTCCACGCGTTTGTTGGAACTTGGATGGCGAGGACATCAGGGGTGAACATCCCTTTTCTGGTTCTCAAGCTTCGCGAAAAGGACGGCAAGCTGAGCGGAACCATAAACCAGTTCAAAATCGCAGTCACAGCCACCGGAGCCATAGTCGGAACGCAAGGAATGCCCGGAGATTCTCCGATTGAAGATTTGAGCATCTCAGATGGCGATCTTGGTTTCGTCTGGAATAGCGAGGCTCGGCTACGTGGTGACCGAGTCAAGTTTATCTTGCAAGGAACGAAGAAAGCGCGGCTCGTCATATTGGTTTCCGCCGAACAGATTCGGAAAGTCATGGCCGACAATCCCGGAGCCGGCGGCTTCAACCCTGTGATTTACTTGAACCGTGAGTTAGAGTCCGAGAACGAGAAGCAGGTGGCGAGCCCAAGCGGGAAGTGGTGGGAACCCGGAATGATGGCGGTATTCGTCAACACTGCCGAGGCACAGTACAAGTTCGCTACTGGAGTTTACGCCGACTATCCGACGCTGCTGCAGTCTGGTCAACTAAAGGAGACCGGTGGGCGCGAGTTCACCGTGTTGCCGGGGAATTTGCAATCAATCAGCGACCCTCTCCCCGGGTTTAGTCTCCGTTTGCTGAAGTCCCCGAACGGTGATTCCTACCAATTGTCGATTCAAGAGAAAGTAAAGAATTGCGGTGTTGGCCTATTCACTGATGAAACGGGTGTGATCTTTGAAGGCCGCCCGAGTAGCTGTGCCGTGAAGTGATTATTGTTGAAACATCGCGATTATGCTCATCTTTCGATTGCTTACGTTTTCCGCTTTAGAAGTTTCCAAAGCGTTGGACGCGGATCAGCGATCACTGACGAAAACAGACCGTCCGTTCCGGTTGCCTCAGAACGGTCGTCGATGTCCCGATCTTCCTCTGCGGCCGAATCCGCACGCGTTTGAGGCAGTTCATCAAGAGCGAAAGCTTCCGAAAGTAGAGGAGCGACGATTCTGAGGTTTTCAATTTCGTGGCGGACACGAGCAACGTCTGCTTCCTTCTGCCGTAAAAGTTCACGAGCATCTGTCACAGGAGAGTCTTTGGATAGTAGAGCGGAGACGAGTTTTAGGCTTTGGATTTCGTGACGGACACTGGCAACGTCTGCTTCCTTCTGCTGCAGGACTTCATAAACGTCCTTCATCGCTACTCCTTGGAAGGTGGACCCATCACAGCATTCCCGTTCGTGAAGGTTATGAAAAGGATAAGAGCTTTGCTTCAGAAACTCAACGGGCAGGAAGTGCAGACTCCGTAACATCGAAAAATCGCCTTTCAACTCGTTGACCTCAATGACGTACAGGTTGAGCGACTGCATCGCCCAGGTGGTAAGGTCGCAACAAATCACTGTTTCAAACCCCCCGGATCTGCCATGTGGGTTTGAATCTTTGATGCCTGTCAGGCATTCAGGGGATGGTCAAGCTGCCCGGCCTGTGGGAAGCTGACGGCATGAAAAGGCCAGAATTGACCGACGTAGGTTGGCTTGGGCCAAGGGACGAGATGGATCGCGCCAGTCATCGCTTCGGCAAGTGCTCTGAGTGCTATGAAACCATCTGCGTCGAAAAGGCCGTGACGGATGGGCCGAGCACTGGACAAGAGACCAATGAAACGCTTTACGAAACCTTTCGCACGCACGTTAAGCTGAAGCATTCCGAGGAGTTCAACTTAGCCGCTATGCCCGCCACCGAAAGGCACGAGGCATAGAACAAGCCAGGAGGTTTTAAAACATGCACGGACGGCCGAACTTCGAGTGCGCAATCATGAATCGGATTTCTCTTACCGACCTCTGCAAGGACAAGCCACTGGAACCGTTGCTGGAAAAGAAAGTGCAAGTCCGCGCGTACGAACTATACGAACAACGCGGAAGGGGACAAGGCTTTGCTCTACAGGATTGGGTAGAGGCGGAGGCCGAAGTCTTGGCTCGATTTCCCAACCCCCTCCGTTAGTGCGACCGCCCTGCGGCAATTCCTATCTCGCCCGTGCAACGGGCGGGGCCGCGCCAGCCTGTCATAAGATCTCGATTGCGCATTGACGGAGTTTCTCCCAGGTAGCTCGATCAGCGAAAGTCTCAACCTCGGCGCGAAGCCCAAAACTATGAATCTACGGGATGTGGGGTATTGAACCGAGCACCCATGATCGCAAGAATGACTTTGAAGGTCCGAGGTGCTGCTTCGCCGCGAAATGGAGGCATCATGGACCGTAATCACGCGGAAGCCCTTCGCAAGGAACTCGACCAACTCCTACGGAAGCAAAACGAAGTTTTGGAATCACGAACCTTTGGCGCAGCAACTGACACCGAGATTTTAGAGTATGAGATCCGGCAAGAGATCATTCACGAAATGTGTAATCAACTCGCTAATTCGGCCGTGACAGCGTAAAGGGTCGGGAATTCCAGAATCCGGTTCTCTCTCAACTTCTCCTGAATCTGAATACCACCCGGTGACGTAAGTTGCTCACGAAGTTGCGGCTTCTGCTGGCCACTGACGTGGCTACTCCCGTTTATCTCTATGAACCCCACCCCGGAAGTCTGGGGCCGGTGGAAATGCGGCGTCCGCTTTCCAACTAACGCAGTACCGTACAACAGCTCAACGCGAGACCTGGAAACAACTTAGCCACAGGCCCCCTGGCCACTTTCGCGGCAGATCGACTGCCCGGTCTGGATTCAAGAGCAGCGAAGAAGGGTTGCATGGCAGGGCACCGAGACGTTTGAAGCAAAGTTTGTTTACCCGAAGTAGGGAGGATGACACACTGCGAGGAAGAACGGCGCGATCTACACGCAGCCATCAAGGAACTCACGAAGTGAAGAAGTTGCCAGGATCGTGAAGCAGAACTTCCCGCGTGTCAAGGAAGCCAGTATCGACGCGCTCGCAAAGAAGCCATCGCTGCAGCGCATCGCAAAGTTTCTCCGTCGAACGTAAGACCCCTACGCGACCTCGGCGAAGGTCAAAAGGCCAAAAGAGACACAGGCTCCCGTGGCCATTACTTTGCTTTGTCGCCGAGAAATTACATCCCTGTACGGTAACGTACATAAGTGGTAAACTCGCGCGTCAACCTGATCTCTGCTCCAATGCCCGCTGACAACTTCTTGGGGGGAAGGAAAGCAGCGGGCACATTTGTTTTCCAGCGCAATCCCTTTAGGAGCAGGCTGTGGCTCACGCCCTAGCTGGCACCGGCAGTAATGGCACCGCCGTGCCGACCAGGATTACATTCGGGCCATTCAGTCCCAACGCTGGCTAGCGTAACGTAACATGTGCTGGCGGCTGGCACGCACGACTGTCGCGGTGACTAACACAAGCTGACATGTCTGTGTCTGTCGTCAGCCCATACATGATCCAATCGTTCAATCCTCTGGTTGAAACCCTGCGCGCCCTCGTTGAATTAGTGTTCGTAGGATGGCTGTCGTGGCGGCTACGCCTTCTGATATGGGGTAGGTCGTAACGGTTGGGTGGCTCGTGAATTCCGAGCCGCACTTGTCTCGATGGCTTTACGCGATCTTCGCACGTTTTACTAGCAGCGCTGGGCTCACTCCCAGACTCGCAGCAATACTCCGCAACGATTCACCTGCCAGCCGTCGAGCGGCTACAGACGCAAGATCCAGCGTGACCGGCTTCGGCCCAGGTAGGCGACCCTTGGCGCGTGCATTAGCCAATCCCGCCCGTACTCTCTCGCAGATCAGCGCACGCTCGAATTCAGCAAAAGCACCGAGGATGGTAAATAACATTTTGCCCTGCGGCGTAGTCGTATCGCACGCTTCGTTGAGGGAAACGAACTCGATGCCGAGTGACCGGAACTCTTCGAGTGCTCGGAGCAGGTGAGAGACGGAACGTGCGAATCGATCAAACCGAGCCACCAGCACGCAATCAATTTTCCTGCGCCTAGCATCCTGCATCAGCGCGTTAAGCTGTGGTCGGTTGCCCTTCATTCCGCTCATGCCGTTGTCCACATACTCGACGGCAGTCCAACCCCGGCGATCCGCGTACTCTCGCAGCTCGCGCAGTTGAACCTCCGTGTCCTGTCCCTTGTCCAGCGTGCTTACCCTAGCGTAGAGCCCTGCCCTCATAGCTCCCCCGTTCACACTTCATTTGAATCGTGACCACTGAAATCGGCATCTGGCGACGTGGCAAGCAAAGCACTTCGCAGGCACGCCGCGAATGGGATCTGTGAACGCCCATCACGGCTTCTTCTTCCACCGAGCCCGCGCGGCCTTCTTCGCCCGCGCTTTCTTTTGTGCCTTCGTCATCCCCCTACCAGTCTCGGTGCCGCCTTTCGCACCACGACAGGCCGGGCAGAACTCCACCACTACCAACTTCACCGTTGTGTGTTTGTCGCAGAATTTATCCATAGTCTGATTACCTTACCACAGCTAAGCATCCTCGTCAGTGCTCGCATTACGAGCAGACGCCTGTAGGGCAGGCGTTTCGGCCTACGCAGCTAATTGCAGCTCCTGCGCTGGCATCTCCTCCAAAGCCTCGCGCTGACATCCGGCCAGTATCGTCTTCGCCGTTTTGCCTATCGTCTCCACCGCTTCCAGGAGCATGGCTGGCGTTACCTGGTAGGTCGCCAGGTAAAAGTTAGAAGGCGACGTGATCCCGAAGTACGAGCAGATGACGTAAGCCACAGCCTCCGCCTCAAGCTCTCTCTGGCGCTTGCCGATCTCGCGACCATCGCGGGTAGTGATCTTCTTGCCGTCCTCCGTCCAGTGCAACAGGCTGTGGGCTATCTCATGCGCCAACGTCGCGCCCTGGGTAGCAACGTCGGTGTCAGTGGTCCGGATTTCAATCTCGTTGCCCCGTGACGTGCCAGCAGCTCCGTTAAGGCAGCATCGCTCCACGAAGCGCACTGTGATCCCCCGTGACTCTGCGAACCGCAGCAGCCTCGCGAGCATATCTTCGCCACGATCTCCACTGGATGCACTGGGCAGCTCCGGCAATGGTGTCCCATCCGTTTGCGCCAGATCGAAAACGTGGCAGACCTTAAAGCCAATACGCTTAGTCTCATCGCCGTCAGCGTTCTTGGCCTTGAAGAACATCGGGGCGAGGATGGCAATGCCGCGTTCGCCCTTGCGAACGTATCGCCCGCATTTAAGCCAGGTATGAAACCCACCAACGAACGTCGCATCTGGACGTTGCTTCCAAATCAGCATCTGGTTTCCCCAACTGTAATCCCAGAAGGCGGCTGAGACTCTCAGGTATTGGCGAAATAGTTCTGACTGTGTCGCGGCGTCTGTGTCGTTGGCTAACTGTTCGACAGTCCTACGGATTCTGGCTGTCAGGTCTGCGGCCTTGCTTGGCTTGTCCATTGTGTCCCCCGTGTATGCCCAGCGGCGCTGTGCATGTTTGAATTGCACGGCGACCGTAGCACGGCACTTGCAAACGTTCCGATACCAAGCAGCGCTAAGCGCATGAACGCTAAGCCAGAAAAAACGCTTGACACGTAAACGGGCAAGCGAGCAAAAAATTGGTCGCATTAAGAGGACGCCGGCGCCGGAAAGCCGCTACCAGCGCGGCATTCAGCGGTTACAAACCACACGACCCAGGCAGAGAACGCGATGCTTTGCGAGACACGAAACCGGAGTTGCGCCGGTATCTGCAGCAAGCAAGGGGAACGAGAAGATCGTTCAGCGAGCTGGAGGTTTCGCTGGTAGTCGAGGAGTACTACTTTACGTTTTTTCGAGGAGGGCCCGGGCGGGTCAACCCCCTCAACCACCCTCTGAGGCCTGCATGTACCTGGCAAATGGACAATTCAGAAGGTAAGCGGGGGCAAGAATTGCAACGGCACTGTCTTTCAACGATCAGCCCGCGCTGTTTCGCGGCGAGTCGTTACATGAAAGAAGCGGGTACCCCTTCCTTCCCCAAGGGAGGTGCCCGCTTCAAGCTGGATCTCTTCCCCCATAGGAGAGGTCCCGCTTCAAAAGCCGTTAAGCTTTCAGAACGACTTCTCAAGCATGACCCTACGTCTTGCCGCGCCAGTTTTGAATTCCACGATGGTGACATCCAATGGCCCGAAGATGCTGCATGGTTCCCCTTAGAGGGCTGCTATCGGAGGAGCCCGATTTCTCTGCCCGCTATGGTGGGGATTCGCCCCTGCACTTGTGAATGTCGAACTGCATTTTCAGGTTTTCCTGCGCATCTAGCGCTCTGGCTATGCTTGTCAAAGGGATTTTGAATTGCCGGTCGCAGGAAGTGCAGACCGCCATGGCGGGAGTCGTGCCGAGCCATTTGACCACCCGGAGATGACGTGTTTGCTTGGGCATGGACAACAGTGTGGCACCATTGCGCCCGGGCCAACTGTATAGAAATGAACCATTGGGCCAACGTGGCTTTCACCGCTCACCACAAAGTCGGCAGGGATTCGTGCATCCATGAAATACGTCCGGACACTGTCGAAGCGGACGGTGGGCTGGCCTGCGTTGTATTCGCTTGTGAGGTGATTGGTTATTGGACGGCGGGGTTGATGCTTTCCACCCGGGCCGCAGTGGGTTGTTTGTGTAGCCATTTTCCGATTCCCGGTTGGTGCGAAGCAGGATACCGTTGTGTCCGATATCGTACCGACAGCCCCGCCCGAAACGTGTAACTTATCGGCAAGATTTGTGCGATTGGAGGTGTCCCAGATGTCTACGACCTTCATTCAGCCCACCCGATGTTTCTGTTGGATTTGCGGAAGACAGGTGTCGCTAGAAGAGTGCAAGACAGACGAACGGGGATTGTGTGTTCACGAAGAATGCTACGTCGCTCGGATAGCGCTCAATAGCGCCCCACCGCCGAACCATAGCGCTTCGCGGCGTTCCATGCACCGGAACAGGCCATGAATACCGAGTGTGTTTGGAAAGAAGTCCACAAAGCTGCCGTTCTTGAAACCGACGATGGCAGGATGCGAAGCGGAATAAGCGCTGCGGAGGTTGCGATTCGACCAGCGACTTCAGGAATTGCAGCAGGACGGCGGAGGCACTACGGAAGAACGCCTAGCGCTCAGCAAGGCGCTCACAAGCTTGAACATTCTGCGCCAGGAAGGATCCCCATCCCGAGTCGCAGAACAGTCAAGAGTAGACCGTTGCTTCCGGGCATCGCTGGGCTGCTATCGCGCATTGTACGTACAGAATCGAATGTATGGTTGTTTGGACCAGGATGCGATAGCGTTTCTCCCGACGGTTTTAGGGGGATGTAAGGGCGCGTTGACAAGAACCCACAAGGCCAATGCGCCCAACTAATGCTAGAAGTCAAAAGGACGAGTTGGCTGTATCGTTTTTCTCCAGCTATCAGCTATCTGCTACTGTTTTTGGTCGTTGGGGTTTTCCTTCAACTTGCTCCTACCGGTTTCTCCGGCCAGTCGATCAGCTTCCGCCAACAACCGCCGCATATCCGTTAACATTGTGCGCCTTAGCTGTGGGTCATTGAGTCGCTTCATGTCGGAGAGCTTTTCTTCGAGTTGGCGAGAAACGTCTGCAAATTTGTTTTCTGACATAAGCGGCGGACTGATTGAAACACTGTAGGGTATGCGACAAACATACTGGGAATCCCTGATGGGCATGGCACTGAGGTTCTAGCCTATAAGGGCAAACTTTACCCCTTGAAACTCTGGGTAGCTGGCACCCAGCACCCCGCAAGCGCTTGACGCTGGAACAGTTGTATGACGTTTGCCCTGTGGTGCGCCAATTGCATCACTAAGTTTGGGATGGGCGACGGCGCACCGTGGCCGACCTTGTCCATGGGGGTGATTGTCGTATGACACCCGAAGAACGTGAACGCATGAACTGGCTTTGCAAGCAGATTCAAGAAGAAAAAGACCACAAGACATTCAGTAAGCTGGTGCAGGAGCTAGACGCGTTATTCGACAAGAAAGAGCAGCGCCTTGATTCGGACAATGCGGAGCGGAACGGTGCCGCGACCCAATAGGCGTTTATGCTGCGGGTTCACTTGGTGTGGAATAATTGATGGGAAGAACGATAAGCTTGTTGCGGATTTTTTCGATATGGTCGTGAAGTGCTGCTTGCAGTTCCACCCCGATGGCCTGCACCGAATCAGAATCTTCGGCCGCCAACAAAAGTGCGCAGAGGAGTCTGATTCGCGTTTCCAATGCGCCCTTCTATCCTTATCCGAGAACGTTAACGAAAATCGTAGTTCGCGCTGCCATCCAAGGAAAATACACTGGAAACTGTAGGGAGAATAGCTAGGTAGCTATTCTTTGCTGTTTCTCACGGCCCCTGTTTGTGGCGTGACACAGAATGTGAAACAGACCAGAAGCGCTTGCAAGCGTAAAGATGAGGTCTTGAGGCTACAGCCACAACACCGCCGCAATTTCTATCGTTTACCGATTTTCCAGTTTGCGTTTGACGCGAAGGTAAATGTGGCGCGGTACACGAATTGTGCGATAGCGCCGCCCCTTCGCTGGTGCGTTCTGTACGGCTTGGAGATCAACACGCCTGGCTCATTCTCGTAGTGCGCAAAAGGTAATCGGCGCGGAAACAGTGAATGAATTGTGAGAAGTTGAACGGACTACGTGACCACGAGTTTTCCGCCCAACTCAAAACTGTTTTCGATGTGATTCCTGCCTATTACGGTCCGTGATCGCCTTACCTTTCACTGTGATGAGCCGGTCGCCGTGTTCCGTGCAATGCACAATGAAAAATTTTGGTTTCTCTCCTATGGTCGGGCTGATAAATTCTTCAACCGCCGGACGCACAATAACCACTCGCCGTCCAGCATCCTGGCGCCGGACAAATGTACGTTCCGCCTGATGGATCGAACATCGCCGTCCTCCGCCTTGATTCGATGCTTCTCAGACTTCTTCCGATAGTCCGAAAGAGTGCCCACAGATCGTGGATTTTGGGGTAATCACGTGAAACGAGTGTGTTTCGGGATCTGGAGCAAGACAGAAGCGGCCGTCGCGCTGTGTCTGCTGCTCTTGCTGTCGGGTGAGCAGTACTACTTTAAGTTTTTCCGAGGAGGACCGGGGTGTGTCAACCCCCTCGACCACCCTCTCAAGCCTCTATGTACCTGGCAAGACAATGCATCCGACAGCCCGAAGACGCTGCAGGGTTTCCCTGAGCAGTGGAAGACCACAACGTCGATGGCAAAGTGGGGTGGCTTGGCCTTCTGCCGTCTATGTAAGTGAGTGTTGGATCTGTCCCGTTCTTCCTGTGGCGTTTTCCGATGGGAAACTGGAAAGCAGAGGCGGACAACCGATAGACACTTGAGGAAGATGCCCTTACCAGGTCGCTGACTCCATCAAGCTCGTCGAACCGAGCGGCAAGGCATTTGACGCAGCGCGTTCTGGCCGTGTTCGCAACACCGGTGCATATTGAACTCGGCGCGAATCCGCAAAATTACGTCATCCACTCTCTCATCTGGTTTTGGTTCTGCGGTGAATGTTTGTCGGCACTGGCTACATCGAGACGCGATGTAAGGGATCTGCATGTCGATGTTGTCGAAGTGAAGGTATCTGTCCGCCGTAATCATTGTGCACCTCACAAGAGCGCCGAAGCATGTGACTTCAACAAGGTTGGGAGACCCGCTGACGTGAGAAACTTTTCGCTGCGTCAATGCGCATCGTGATTAACTCTAAGAGGGCCACGACGCTCAGGCCCGAATTAAGCAACTCGATCATCTGTTCGAGACTGAAACCAGCCTGCTCGCCGACGACGGCCAATTTAAAGATTGCGTTGACTCGCGATTGACTCTCCAAGCCTAACTCCAAATGCCGAGGGATTATGCAGTCGGACGTGGTAGACGTATGCACCAGTCTTGCCAATCGGTAAGATACTGAAAACACGGGTGTGTTCCTAAACCCTGGTGCTGGAAAAGACACGCAACGATTCGATGCCGTGGGTCAAAGTACGCATTGATGCACTCCGACACTTCATTAGGTCGTTTGAGCTTTTCCGTCCTTCCTGCGCATCCGCGCCTTCGACGGTTCGAACGTGATCGGCATTCCACTGGTGTAGCGAAATCTCTTTTGGCGTGGGCAGGAGCTCAGTGGCCCTCCACTTCTGTTTGAATCCACCGCGTGATTACCTGGGCAACCTGCGCCTCTTCTCCGACGTACTCATGGTCACCATTTGCGATCATGGTTGTATCCACCCTGCGCGGACCATGGGAAAGGCGCTGAACAGAAGACGTCAGCAGATTGAGCGCCTTCTCGCCACCGATGTCGCCCTTCGATCCGAAGAAAGCCAGGATCGGACACGTGACTCGGGTGATCGCCGGATTCGGAGTCTGCGTTCCGAAGAAGTCTCTGTACTCGCGCGGTGTGGTGACGATGTCCAGGTGTGTCGCAGCACTGACGAAGGAAGGGAAGAACGGTTGCGGCAGCCGGATCAAATCCTCGCCGGCACCTTCGTCCACTAGCTTCTTCGCCTGTGCAAGCAGTTGCGGATCGTCTCGCCTGGGGCTGAGTATCCGACGCGCTGGGGAGGCGAAGACCAACCCCGCGACTCGCGGTCCTGCGAATCGGCCTGATAACTGACCGACACTGCCCAACCCGCGCTGTGTCCCACCAAGCCGACCCGGCTGTTTCCAGTTGCTCGGCAAACCCAATCCATGCGGCGATATCTCGCGCGTCCTCGCTGGTAACACCCCAATACCCGCCACCCCGCACTCGTTTGCCGAGGAGCGTGTATTTCTCCACGTTTCCGATGTCGTGCATGCGCGTATTGACCGAGATACGTTGGAAAGCCGCGCTCCGCCAGTCCCGCCCGATTCCGACGTAGCTCGGGGTATAGAAATTCGCTCCCCAACCGTGCACCCAGATGATCGCCAGAGGCTTCGATGGCGAGCTTCGGGGGAAGTAAACAGCACACCGCCGCCGACAACGTCATCCTGCAGAGCGGACATAGACCAACTGCTCCGGAAATTTGCCCGGCTTCTGGTTCTCCGCATGGAAATTCATCCTCAAACCGAGAAAGAATGCGCCAACAGCAAAGAGGATCGCAGCGACGCCGAGCAGAAGTTGCTTTTTCATAGATTAATGATACGAATCGTGGAGGAGGCAGTTCCCGCGCGGGGAGGAAGACTGATTTTCGATATTGGGGACACGAAATGCACTACCACGGTTGTGGTGGGGTATTGCTTGGAACCTGGGTTGTGCCTAAGCTCGACTGTTGCTGTGGCGTTTGTTGAGCACGCCCACGTTGTTCGCTCAGATGCCGGGGGATCTGGCAGGATACAGGAGAGTGGAGGCATGTTCTCGGCAGTTGATTGCACTGCCCGAGGCGACGCCAGCACGAACTAGAACTCTGTCCGAGTTCGGGCGAGAGCCGTTTGCTTCTTTGCTCTCAAGTTTGAACTAAACGCCAGGGCATCCTCGATGCCGCTAGTCCGCCTTCCAAGGAAATGTTAGTTGATGGTGGGATGGTCTCGTTCGTCGACGAATCAATTCTATTAGCTGTCCGGCTTCCTACTGCTCAACATTATCCAGCACCCAAATACCACCCGACACTTCCGCCATCGTCAGCACCAGCTTGTTCCTCGGTGAGAGAGAGTTCGACTGGCGGTATCCATCGTGGAATCGTCAAGCCGTATCCTCCAAAGGTGGAAACGCGGAACGGTTCTCCAACTGGCTTTCCTTCGGCCGGGTCGAAGTGAATGCCCCACACATTGAAAAAACCGCCACGTCCCGAAACAAAATATATCGTTTTCCCATCCGGTGACCAGCGAGGTTTATCGTCCCAATGCTTGCCGTCGGTAATCCGTGTCCACGCTCCACCCGCAGCGGGTACCACGTACAGCGCTGATTCCGCGATCGTCGGCGAGTTTGCGCACGGCCTCAAAGACAATCCATCGTCCGTTAGGCGAGAAGTGTGGTTGCCAAAGATCGTACTTTGGATCCGAAATAATCTTTCGCGCCGCGCTTTCCGCATGCGGTGCCGCTGCCACAGGCAGCAGCCAGACCTCCGTCCTGCTGGTAGTCCCTGTTCTGGGACACCAGCAGCGACGCGCCGTCCGGCGACCAGTCGTACGGGGACCTTTGGGTTTCGTCGAGCAGTGGTAAGCGGCTCTTCACTATGGGTTTGGCTGGACCAAATCATCAGCTGATGCGGCGTTGATACACTGGATTTGTGGCGCATGTACACGAGCTGCCTGCCGTCGGGAGACCACAATCCCATCACGCGACTATGTTCGTCGGCGATAATCGGAGCCTCGCGTCCATCCACGAGTGATTTCTCCCACAGTTCCCAGGCCCAGCCGGCTCACGGAAAACGCCACGTGCTTGCCGTCGCGCGACAGGTTTGGCACGAAGGCGGTCCTCCCGGCCGCCGTTATGGCCTGACCTTTATCCGTGATACGGCCGTTCCTGGCATCGAACGGGAACAGCCAATTGCGGATCTGCTGTGATTTCGCGGTGAATGCCAGTCGTCGCCCGTCGCTTGAAACCGCCAAACTTCCATCAGGCCCCGGTCCGGTGGTCAGCCGCTCTACCGCGATTGCCCGTAATGTCTCTGGTTCGATGGTCATCTTCCAGATATTGATCGCGCCTCTGTAGCCGCACTCGAAATACAGAGCCTTGCCCGAAGGTGACCAGGCAAAGGAAAACTCTCCTTGGTGTTCCCCACCCTACGTTTCCATTCGCCACCTCCGCAGTTCGTTGTGGATTGCAGGGGCGATCTCCATCTTGATTGCCGGCTCCCCTGAAATCGGCACCGTCCAGATCCGGGGTGGGCACCGTCCGAAGCTGAGTGACTGGGCGCGGTCATCGACGTGACCCAGACCGACACTCTCTTTCCGTCTGGATGCCAAACGGCTGCGGCTGGCCACAGTTTGTGCTGTGCTAGGAACTCGGCTAAAACCTCGCTCGGTGGGCCTCCATCAAGATGAGCCACGTAGAACTTATTTACGATATCAATCGGTGCAAAATGAGTCTGAAACAATATTTGGGAACTGTCTGGCGACCAGCGTGGAAAATATCCAAACGATGAAATCTTTCGTTCCAGTCCTGCTCCGCCCAACGCAGGCACGACATATAGCCCTCCATCGCCCTCCTCGGAACGATAGGCAATGTATTTTCCATCGGGTGACCAGTCCGGCTGCCAATTGTGTCCCGGCCCCTTGGTGACTTGAACCGGATCGCCCCCGCTGACCTGCTGCACCCAGATGTCGAATTTTCCGCCGCGATCGGAGCTGTAAGCGATGAAGCGGCCATCCGGCGACCACGTCGCTCCGATCTGCAGGCCGTCGTCAAACGTGACGCGTGTCAGAGTTCGCTGCCTCGGCGACGCGGGAGCATGCCGTCCCTTGTAGACAAGAAATCCTGTACTGGCCAGCAGCGTCAATGCGCCGAACAGAAGTGACGCGCGTAGAATCCGCCATCGGCGTGGTGCAGCGGTTTCGGTGCTCCTAGTCGGAGCCGGCTTGGAGCCATTGCCGTCACCGTCCAGCAAGCGCGATGAATCGATAACCGCGCCGAGGCAAAGTTTCGACAAAGCGCGGGTTTTCCGCCGAGTCGCCGAGCACTTCGCGAATCTTATTAATAGCAGTGTTCAGATTGTGGTCAACGTCGACGAAAGTGTCGGGCCAGAGTCGCTTCTGCAATTCCTCCCGAGTCACCACCTCGCCGGGTTGTTCCAGCAGAATCGTTAAGACCTGAAACGGTTGGCCGGTGAGTTTGAGTCTTGCTCCGTCCTTGCGCAACTCTCCTGTCCGAAGGTCAACTTCGAAGGCTCCAAACCGGACCAACCGAGGGGCACGGACAGTTTCTTCCACAACGTTTACCTCAAATCGGAGCAAGTCTAGCACTGATTTGATCCTGCGAAACGTCGTACGTGGCCTCCTTCCGCATTACACCTGATCTTCTAAGTCGCTTCAGTTGATCAAGTTGCCCGCGAAATCTTTCTTTCGACCTCTTTTTGACCCTCAATGGAGAGCCCATGAATTGAGGTAGCCAGCCGCGAAGTCCAAGGTCGCCTTCACCGCGCAACCCGCGGAGGAGGACGACATGACAATCAGCATCGGCGGACAGCATTGGGCGTTCGGTGAAACCCACTGGGGCAAGTCTTCTCGCTGTTCTGGGCTCATCCGTCGGAGTGGCTTGAGCACGACGGCTCTTCTAGTAGTAGCCGCCGCTATGGCTTGCTCGGGATCGTCCGCAGCACAAAGTATAGGAAGCGCCAAAGGGCAAAAGACCGAGATGCCGTTCGGTCTGTACAACGGTAATCTGATCGTCGTCAAAGCAACCGTCGGCCCTTTTAAGAATGTGAACTTAATACTTGACACGGGCACCAGCCCGAGTGCGCTCAACCAGAAAATGGCCGACCGCCTTAACATGCGGGGACAGGCTGCATTACTGCAGACGCTAACTGGGACAATTCAGGTGCAAAGTGTCACGTTGCCGCGCATCCAGATTGGCCCGCTGCACGCGGACTCCATCACGGGCGTGGTTGAGGACCTCAGCTTCCTGGAGCGGAGCCTCGGAATTTCCTTGGGTGGAATCGCTGGCCTGGACATCCTGCGCGTCAGCAGCTTCGTGATTGATTACCGCAGACACAAGATCATCTTTGGACCTATCGCTGCGAGTGAGAAAGCAGTTCACTTTGAAACCCAAATCCCGTACCTGTCGGTAAAGGCGAAGATCGCAGGACAGCAGGTCCGCTTGCTGGTCGACTCGGGGACCGGAGGATTGCTTGTCTATCGCAACCGGTTGCGAAGCGCGGTGGAGCAACTCCATATCGATCCGAATGCTTCCATATCCACCCCAGCTGGCGGAGGGACTCATCTCAGGTGGCTTTCCACTGAGGTGTCGCTCGAAAAGGGTAGCCTGGGGGCACGCAACGTTGCAATCGCTGATGTTAACTCCGATCCTCAAGATGATTTCGATGGCCTCTTTGGGCTCGCAACAATGGGATTTCGAAAGGTGTCTTTCGACTTCGAAAATGGGCTGTTCGGATGGGATTGATCGAGAAATCGAAAACGTAGTGGACCCACTGCTCTGTAATAGTGCAGTCAGCTTCGTCGAGATCTCTCCTCGAGAATAGGGGTCCCTGACAAATCGCTGGCGATGGACGGAACGCAACGTATCTAACGGGCGACTGACAGTTACGGGTCGCTTCATAGTGCTTCTGTAAGATCAACTACACGCTGGACGAGCTAGATAAAACGTGCCGAGGACACCAACATGAAAACTGCAACCTTCATTCTCATAGCCCTTTTGGCGGCCACTAGCGTCCTTGCTCAGAAACCGACCGAAGGCAAGAAGACGCGTGAAATACCACCTAACAGCACTAGTGATCAACTGAGCCTCGAGACATTTAAGGCCTTGCCTAGCAAACCTGCAGACTATCGGATCTCTTACGGGAAGGACGAGAATCAGTTTGGTGATTTGCGGCTTCCGTCTGGTGCCGGACCCCATCCTGTGGCGATCCTG
Organism: uncultured Acidobacteriota bacterium; assembly: GCA_963820895.1. GTDB lineage: Bacteria > Acidobacteriota > Terriglobia > Terriglobales > Acidobacteriaceae > Sulfotelmatobacter. The sequence continues at coordinate 93,920 of CAWGBW010000002.1, read as the reverse complement.
ATACATGGAGGTTGTTGGAAAGCAGACTTTGCCACGCTCAGAGACTTGGCACCGATGGCCGATGCTTTGAAGGCTGAGGGTATCGCGACATGGAATATCGAATATCGGCGCCTTTCTCAAAGCGGGAGCGGGTGGCCCGGAACTTACCTGGACGTAAGTAAGGGCGTTGAGTACCTGCGCTCAATTGCTGCTCACAAGAAACTAGATCTTACTCGGGTGATTGTCATCGGGCACTCAGCAGGTGGGCACTTGGCCACGTGGGTGACAGCTCGTTCACGTCTTTCAAGCGGAAGCGCTCTCTATGTCAAAGATCCATTAGCCATGCGCGGCGTCATCGATCTCGCAGGAACGGGAGATATGGACGCGTTTATCCAATTTGAACAGCATGGGTGCAATGGCGCGGTGGTCGAAGAAATGCTTGGAGGGAAGCCGGTCGATGTTCCTGAACGCTATGCTCAGGTGTCGGCAATAAGAATGCTGCCACTTGGGATACCGCAGGTTCTTATCTGGGGTAGGGACGATGACATCGCTCCCATTTCGCTGGGCGAGAAATATACGCTCGCGGCGAAACAAGCCGGTGATCCGGTGCGACTGGTCAGTATTCCGGATGTGGGCCACTTTGAGATTGCCAGCCCGCTTGCCACTACCTGGCCTGCCGTAAGAAGCGAGATCATTGCACTCCTGGCAACACAGCGATGATTCTGCCGCGCGCGGATGAGTAAAAGTGCTCGGGCCGCAACAACCTGCCCTTATCGCGCTATTCCACCCTTGTGAGGTGCAAAAAAGAGTTGTTCCTAACTCCCATAGCTCCTCAGTCGCAGAAGCTACCAGCGGCGCAAATTGAAACAACGTTACTAAAATGGAAGAGACAAGCCGGTGCGCGGAGAAATCATCGCCGGAGCTAATAATCCCGCCTATCAGCGCGAGAATTGCGCTGACCACCGTAACGATCCAAGCCCAGCGATCCCAATGCGGCTTTACTCTTGTTTGCAGGAAAATAACGAATTGCGAAGTATCAGCGGATTCGCTGGGATTGTCGTACCAGCTGTCACCAAGAACTTTTTCCTCCTCGGCGTTGTGGACGATCTTACTTCCGAATTTCCGGTGATATTTCCATTTGGGGTATTCCTGCTGGGCGTAATCGTTCATGACTATGCACCGGTCGGGTGTAGATTAAGCGGCAGAATCTTTGCGTGGTTTCTTCCGCGAGGAAGTGGAGGAAACTTTACGGCGACCCAGCTTTGTGATTAGAGTCTGAAGAAGCTTGTGGGCAGCGGAGCTAGGTCGCTCCAGATGTGCCGCTGCAAGCTGCTTTCGAAGCTTCTCCAGTTCCGTGTCATTCATCGCAATCTCAGATGCCACCGAAGATGGATGTTGTAATAGGGAAGGGCGGCCAGAGAAAATTAACCTACAGGATATCGTGTAGGCCCAGCCTCCATTCGAGTCCGGAAGATCGCGGTTACGATTACTGCGAGAAGGCGCAGCGGACATTCACCTTTGAACCAAAGGTAAAACATGGCGCGGCACCCGAAAAGTGCGATAGCACCGCCGGGATGGTCTGAGGTCGAGATGGCGCATCGGTTCGGTATTGATTGCGGCCACCTATCGGAGATCGAGGACGGGCAAGAAAAATGTCTGCCTCCGAGGCTCGACGTTCTAGCGAAAGGATTTCAGATTTCTGTCGCGGAGTTGCTGGGGGCGTGTAGGCCTGCGAGGTGGTGAGCTTTAACGTCCGACAAGAAGGTGTCGGTGCGAATCGGTAAATCGTTTGCGAGTGATTTGAACGACGAGGACCGGAAAGATGTCACCGAGGAAGTTGTCATTACCTACACGACAAGTCGCACTTATCATGCTCTCAAAATCAGCGCGACCGATACTAACGGAGCATCTAAGATTTCTTTTTGGGAATATCAGTGGCATTGCTTCATTGACCATCTTGCTTCGGGTAGATCCGCCGCCGACTTTTTCTCGGGCCTCGATGCTTCCAATCCCGCCGGGCAATCCACGCAAGCGTAAGTACAAAGCTAAACAGCTCACACAGTCGGAAGAGTACGAACTCGATCCCGTCGCAGATCGCCAAAAAGTCTTTCATCCCCCATACTATGCACCACAAATGGTGGTGGACAGCTATATCATTTGGCTTGGGGTTGTGGACGATCTGTGGAAGCTGATGGCTATCTCTTTCATTTTGCAAAAGTTACAACACACTAAGAAGTTTTCCACTTCTGCATCGCCTTTGTGCACACGCTGTGTAAGTTATCGCCTCCACTTCCTGAGCTGTTTCCACGCCCTGACCAATTCCTGAACTGCCCGCGCCGGCGGGAAGGTAGAACCATGATAATGGCGCATTCACGGTAGGCCCGCTGATACGCCTCACGAACGGCGTGTTCACTGAGCACGGCCAGGTTCGGGCTTATCTCCTTCAGGTCCGCCGAGCTCCACATATCTTCTTTCTTCCCGAGATCCGAACGCCGGGCCATGGAACATTATTTTTACCTTATTTCGCTTTGTATTCGCCCGTGCAATATTGAAGAAAATCACCCGGAGGAATGAAGGAATCCGAACTTCAGAAATCAATTTTGCAACACTGGCATTGAAGAGGATTTTCACTATAGAACTATAGAAATGATAATTCCGGCGCTATCGTCAGCCAGTACAAGGGAAAAAACCGAATGTTCCGCCTTGGAGTAGCCGGTTCTCCGGACATCGCATGTGTGATGAACGGCCGGTACGTGGGAACCGGAGTGAAGGCACCGAAGGGAAAGCAATCGGAATATCAGAAAGAATTTCAGCAGCAGATCGAAAAGGGGGAGGCAGATACTTCCTGGCGTACTCGCTCGACGATGTGATGTCCGCTCTAGTTGTAGCGTGAGTCTTTTCTACTTTGCTGGGCGTCGTTCCATTGCCTTGATGAGCCTCAGTTTTGTTCTACGCCGACAATTGTGAATAGTATGTTGCGGTGTTTGTTTGGATTAGGCTTCGAACACGGCCTCTCACTGCCCATCCAAATGCACACTTCCGGTCCTCCGACCACCATCCCCCGGGTAGTCAGATATGCCTGATATTCTCCCGGTACTAAGAAATCTCTCGGATCCCGAGGACTCAAGTCATACAAATTGCCGTCTGAGCCGACGGCCATTACGTGTCTCGTAACGCTGTGACCGTAAGAGGAGTGAGCCCCACTGAAATTGCCGACAGCACGCCCGCCGGAAGAACCATTTTCGTACTGAGACTCGACATTTTTCGTACTTAGAACTGTTATGGTAAGAGTGTAGTGATCCTTTGCTCTAGCAAGGGGTGTCAGCAGCAACAGAACGATTGTCAGTGCCCTCAATGTAATTCCTCCTCCCGAAGCAGACGCCATCAGTTGCAGCTGATGCTGGAGTTGTCCTTGGCCAGATCCAGACACGCCTTGTGTTGCTTCGCTTTGCGGGCGGCGTCTCCCAAGCTGTCTGATTGGGAGATAATCTGAGCAGTGGACTGCGTTGCAGTATCGACTGGGCGTTGGAATGCGGTGGGGGTCAACGGGGCAGTAGGCGGCTCTGCCACGGCCACAGGCGTCGGTGGAGTAGAAACAGCAGCAGCAGGAACAATGGCAGCGCTAACAGGGGGAGCTCCAGGAAGGAATTCTTTGAAGTGTTTAGCAATGGCCTCAGCCATTGATTGTTGATTCTTGCTTCCACCTCTTTGTTTATTGACGGAGTATGCCCAAACCATTTTTGTTGAGCCAACTTCGATCAACTGAACGGAAACATTTCCCTTGTCCTCAATTCCGGCACAATAGGCGAACAAGCAGCGGGCGATCTTGCCGCCTGTAGACTCGGACTTAACTTCAACGGGAGCTGATCTCAGGATGTACGTCGCTCTGTACTTGTCGGTGACCACATCAACCGGGACACCCTTCTTCGCGATGGCAGCCGCAATATAGGTTTCAAAGCCCTGCTGCGGTTCGAGGTAGATTGTGGGTCTTGCCGTCTGAGAGATGGCGAGAGATGCAGAGAACGCCAGTAGCAGTCCGTACTTCTTCATGAGGACCTCCAAATAATAGCGGACTACCGCGACCATCTACCCGCAAGTTACCGATGTAATTGCGACGGCTCAGGATGAACCTAGATGAAGTCGAAGTGCAACCTAAGAAGAATAAAGACGACAGTCTTTGAAGCGAACATGTGGCCACTGGCTAGCCTTAGGTCGAGATGGCCAAGGCATCGGTAGCCACGCGGTAAGACCTGGGTCGCCCAATACAAACCAAGTCAAGGACTGCCGTAGTCGGCACGTCGGTGAAGAAATGATCGCACTGAGAAAGAGACGACTTACTCGATTTACTGATCGACTTAGCCAGTAACGGAGGTTAGGGCTTGGTCCTGCAAAGTGAATGATTCGGAACACGCGACCTAACCGATGCGATTCGCGTCCATCCCATGGGCACCATTCTAGCGCCACTTCCAAGGTTCCTTCCGAACTGTATCCACGTCTACATCAGCCTCGGCGAAGGCAACTATGGTAATCATGCGGCAGTCTATGTGCGCATGTTCGTAGAAACGCCGTATTGTGAGATGGGAAGGTTGAGGCATCAGACTAGGCAATTGGTATAAACGAAATCTCCGGACAAAATGAGATTCGTGAAGGAATTATTTGCGGCATTCAACGCGGATTTTTTCCGCGCTCTTGCAACCCTCATTATCCCAGGCTCAATCGCTCTCAGCAGTTGGAGCGTCGCGTTAGTTCTGAGGTTCGTAAGCCTCAATGAACTCGTCAGCAAAAATCACATTGAAACGGCCTTCGTGCTCTTTCTTCTCGTAGTATTTGTCGGATTGGTGATAGAAGACATCGGTTCCCGGATTGAGGCTTTCATGGACGGGTGCGCCGACAAGACTACTAACGGGCAGCATACGAAGGATTGGTACGCATATTTGAAGACCGCATTCGTTTGTGAAGCAATTGGCCGCCGCTACATCCGAACTCTGGTTACTCGGCTGAAAGTCGAGCTTGGGACGAGTCTGGGGTTGTTAGTTGCCGATATTGGACTTCTGATGCTTTATCTTAATGGTTTCTTGAGTATCCCTGCGCTAATCGTTGTTGTGACGCTGTCTGTTGCGCTGGCAGCGTACCTGGGGCTAGTGGAGGCACCTTCTAGTCACCGCCTGCTGGCAAAGGCTAGAACGCAAATGCTCGACGAGATTCGCATCGTGAAAGCATAATCATTCGAGCCGCGCAGGTCTTGAACCAAACGCACAGAAGAAGACACACAGCCTATTCCATCCCGTATAGTTCTCACGCCAAGATTTGGCCTTGTTATATCGTTTCCTTAACCTTCCGAGAAACAGAGCCATGCGAATCTCACGATCAGTCGATGCATGGATTCGTCACAACCTTTGTAACAACGATGCCTAAATCTGCCGACTATGGTTCAAAAAAGTGATGGGAAATCGTTGAAACCATTAGCTGTCAGTTGTGGTTTAGAGAACTGTTGGTTCCAGGTTCAAATCCTGGTGGGCCCACCAATCAACAATCCCGCCGTTGTAAATCCATGCGGAATATCGATAAATGAACTCCGGGCTCGATTCAGATTGTGCTTCTGCTTCGATTGTCGGGCTCAAGAGGCTCGCAATGCGACGTTGTCCTTTTTCTTGCTCCACGCTCCGTCGAGGCCGGGGGCTAAAGCGTCGCGCATCTGGAGGCGAGCGCGGCAAAGGCGTGTCTTAACGTTGGCTTCCGAGATGCCCAAGGCCTGAGCCGTTTCAATGATGCTGAGGTGCTGCACGTCACGCAAGATCAGGACGGTGCGATACTTTTCCGGTAGCGAATTCAGGGCTTTCGCAAGAGCATCTCGCAGCTGCTTCTGTTCAAGGGCTTCTGACGGAATCTCCCGCCAATCGGCGAAGTCTCGCGGCACGTAATCGCCATCATCGTTCTGGCGTCCTTCTTCCAGAGATTCATAGAGGTGACGCCGGTCCTTACGCAACCTCATCTTTGCTTCGTTGATAGCGATCTGGATCAGCCAGGTGCTGAACTTAGCTTCTTGCCGAAAGCGCGGGATCGCCTTGAATGCCTTCAGCACGGCTTCCTGCGCGACTTCTTCGGCATCGGCCTCGTTCCTGACGATAGAAAATGCGGACAGGAAGACGGCGCGCTCATAAGGACGAACCAGATCGTAGAAGGCGGCGGCTTCCCCGTCCTGCACGCGCTTGATCAATCCCTGCTCGGATAAGTTGGCGTCAAACGATGTTGCAAACGCCGAGGATCGCTTGAAACTGGTCGTACTGCTCTCAGACAACAGCATGCTGTCAGCGGACGCGTTCGTCATAATGCCGTCTCCTTGAGTTGCTCACTTATGAACTGGGAACAATTGAATTGAGCGACCTGCTTGCCGGCCAGATCACGGAGCAGGGCGATGCCTTGGGCGTCGATGAACCACACCTTTTGCAGGTCCAGGCTCACGGCCACATGCCGTGCCAACGCCTCTCCACTCAATCGCCGTAGTTCGTCTACCCATGGCCCCACAAGCTTGCCTTCGAGTTGGAACTGGATAGTTTCGTCGGGCTGGTTCGTTACCGAGATCTTGAGCACCGCTGTTGTTCCTCCGAAGACGGCTCTTCTATTGCACCGGGCGTGCCAACTTCGGAGCGAACCGCGCATAAATATATATGGCTGATTTGTAAGGACTTACGTGCGTCTGGATTGCTGGCCGATTGTCAGAGCCACGAGGGATCGTGGCTGGCGCAAGGGGACGGCCTCGTGGCTACGACATTCCGTGGGCAGGAGTGCTTTTCATCGTGGATCGATCGAGGCCGAGTTTCTTCATGCGGCTCCGAAGGGTGTTGGGATGGAGGTCCAGAATCTTCGCGGCTCCATTTTGGCCTTCGATAACCCAGTCTGTCTGATCCAGCACTTGCAGGATGTGCCGCTTCTCAACTTGCTCGAGTGTGAACCGGTCGTCGACAGCGATACCACCCGGCTTCTTTCCATTTGCCCCAGCAACGGCTGAGAGTTGTTCATCAGGAGAGTGTTCTGTGGAGGCGGGGAGCAGGTCGGAGCCCAGTTTCAGGACTGATCCTCGCGAAAGCACGACGGCACGTTCGATGACGTTCTGCAACTCGCGGATATTTCCGGGCCAATCGTAGCGGCTGAGAATCTCCATCGTATCGTGGGCGACGCCAGTGATCTGTCTGCCAAGTTGACGGGAAAATCTTTCCACGAAAAAAGCGGTGAGCAACGGGATATCGGATCGCCGCTGCCGCAGGGGAGGCAACACCATCGGCAGGACGTTGAGCCGGTAATAGAGATCGGCGCGGAAACGCCCTTCCTGGATCGCTTTGTCGAGATCGCGGTTGCTGGCCGCAATGATGCGAACATTGACTCGCATCGTCCGGCTGCTGCCCAAGGGCTCAAACTCGTGCTCTTGCAGCACACGTAACAATTTGACTTGGGTGTCGAGCGGAAGTTCGCTGATTTCGTCCAGAAACAGCGTGCCGCCGTCGGCCAATTCGAAGCGACCTGTACGGCGTTCAAGGGCTCCGGTGAAGGCCCCTTTCATGTGCCCGAAAAGTTCGCTCTCTACCAATCCAGTTGGAATCGCGCCACAATTCAGTTTGACCAGAGGGCGGTTCTTGCGGGCACTGCGGCTGTGGATGGCCCGGGCGATCAGTTCCTTGCCGCTACCTGTCTCGCCCATGATGAGGACGGTTGAATCTGTAGGGGCGACGGTCACCCGCTCTCGCGAGAGCGAAACAATCGTCGCGCATTTTTCTGGAATTCGATCGACCTTGCAAATTTCGACAAAACCATCGTCAACGGTCTGTGCCTTGGCCCGATCGACTCGCGCTTCTCGGACCGCTGCCACCAGGTGAAGTGAAACGATCAAAGCTATGGCTGCGATCAATGCTCCTGCCAATATGGGGCCGGCCTCTGACTGCAGCGCCCCCAAGGTGATATGCGCGACGAGAAGCGCGTAGGCGACGTACACCAGCATGTGCAGGCGTTTCCAGACGGGTGCTGACAGATTGCGCAGCCAGAAGTCATGACTCGTCGCGGCCATCAAAAAGAGAATGATCAGAGCGAAAAATCCGAGAGACTGAAAGGGAAATTCCGTAATGCTGCCGTACCGGGGATTGCTGATAAATAGACTTACCAGTGGATTCACGTTTCCCAGAGAATGGAACTGAATCAGGCCGAAGACCCCATGCCCGAGGCCGAGCAGGAATGTTGTAACGCCCAAGTGCCGCCGGTTATAGAGCAATGGCAGAAAGCGACGGTCCAATCGTGCCAGCGGTCCAATGCACAGCACTATGTTCAGCAGGATAAAGGCGGCTGTTCCGAGGCCACGAATCAGAATCGTTTCGGCAGTCGCATTCGGATTTCGCCACACCCCGACGCCGACGAACACTGCGAGGTACACGATCAGCACAGAAAGGAACGTGAGATCGTAGACCTTCTTCTGCCGGTTCCAATTGATCGCGCCATACTGAATGCTCATGGCAGCGCCTCCACTCTCGCCGAGTCAATCAAGCTGTGGTGCGGCAGGCTGAACAGCACAAGATATCCGGCCCTTACGCGTCTTAACGGCAAAACAAAAGGCTGATCGGCGATGAAAGGCCCAATCAATTGCGCAGATGTTGGCAGGGAATCTCCTTGCGGCTGGTCGGCGCACCAGTACAGCAGCAAATCCGGCTCGTTCAGATCCTGCATGGGGTGTAAAGAGATTTCGACTTCCCCTGGTTGACGTGAGTCGGCGAAGAACACAGTCTCAACGACATGCTTGTGCCACAGCGTATCCGACTTCCTGATCACGACTGCGGAACTGGGCAGCTGCATTGCATGCGACGGCGGAGGCGCAACCGGACGCCGCGCGCCGAGGCCCGCAACCACGATCGCAGGCAGAGCGAAAGCCAGGGCGATCACCGCACGGTGATGCAGGGTTCTGAGCGGCTGAATCATTCTTCACCCAGTGTTTTCCCGGCCAGAAGCCGGTGTGGATTTGTTTCGACGGGAGGCTCCAGGACGCCCCGTATCCAACGCTGAAGAAACATCGGCCAGAAAGCTGCGACCCCGGGCAAGATTAGAAAACGGAACCCGATACCAGATTCCTTCGCTTCTGAGTCCAGACGCTGCACCCCGACCGAGACGAAGAGCAATGCAAATAACAATCCAACGCCGGCGTAGGCCTCGAGGGTCAGTACAAACGTCTTGGCAACAATCTCAAGCATCTCGTCCATTCCGTGGGAAATCCTGACGGGGTTGCAATGGTGCGTGAGGCTAGTTTTTTGCTCAGCACGTCCGGCAGGGCTGCAGGTGGGATTCGGAAAGCAAGAAAAAGTGACGTTGAAGAAGCGTCAGTTTGTCTTCGGAAGGGATATAAGTCGGGAAAATTTTCCCGGCGCGACGAGATTCGTAGAAACGAACTAAGAGCCAAGGCCGATCACGAACAGGAACGCCCACGAACTGCGATAGCCTCGATTGACCCTGAAGGCATTGGGTCGACGCTGTGGTTCAATTGCTTTCTTTGAGTTTCTTGAGCGCGGCTTCGAAAGTGGAAGTGCGGCTTATCATGTTGGGAGGAATATTCCGCATAACAATCTCCCAGTTGGAAATAGCTTTGTTCTTATCTCCAGTGGCAGTGTAGCCGCGAGCCAATCCCACGTGAGTCCAGAATTGTTCCTCCGGGTGTTTCTGCTGGTTGAAGGAGAAGACCTCCATTGCCTTCGCGTTCTTGCCACTTCGAAGCAAGCGCATGCCGTATTGAAAAATCGATACCACGTCGGTTCCGGGCAAGCGCAATGCCTTCTGCATTACAGAATCCGCCTCAGTCTCGCGTCCCATTGCATCCAGCACGGATGATTTCGTCTGAAGCGTGGAAAAGTCTTCGTGCCCGACGGTGGCTCCTCGAAATGGCGCATTGATAGCCTTCTCTGCCCAGATGAGCGCCTCATCCAGATTGATCTTGTTATCGGCGCAGAATTGCGCGGCGGTCTGCCAATCCTCATAGCGAAACCCGGCCCAGGATTGAAGCTCTTGCCGCATCCGGTCGACGTATATCTGGTTGACGTTGGACACTTCGATTTTCAGTGGAACGCGCTTCTTTTCCCATTGTAGAAACGCCACAGCCGAGTTCGGCTGACGATTGTCGAATCCGTAGGTCAAGAACTCTGTGAAGGTTGCATCCTGGGGCGTGGCCGGCACTCGCATCACGTCATCCTTGGCGTCATATTGGAAGCTGCCCCAGCCCAAGTGATTGGAGAAAATCCAGTACCAGGGTCCAGTCTCTTCGAGCTCAAGAAATAGGGCGTATGTCCCGGCTTTGAGGTCTTTGCCATCAATCTTCACGTCGTGGGAAAACGTGATGGAAGTGCTTTCGTTGGCCCCCGCACGCCAGGGCGCGCCCTTGGTTGGACCGAAGCCCTCATCGAAGAAACCGTAGTGAGCGAGCTCGCCCCAAATGTGCCCGGTCCGGTCATTCGCCGCTGGGTTGTGAACGTGGGGACTGTGATACGCGATAGAAATCTTCACAGGCCCGATCCACTGAGAAACTTCCGCTCGTTCGGCGTCCCCGTTTGGAGGCGTCGACAGCTCCGATGTTTCCTGGCTGAAACTAAGTGAACAAGACAGCAGGATCAAGAGGGCCACGAATGCGTATTTCACAATGCCTCCATTTCTAAAACGCGAGACTTGGCGACGAATTTGTTTGCGGAAAGTCCGTTGACCTGATCGAGGAATCACTGCGATGTCGGCTGGCTTGATTTTCCACTCAGTGTTTTCGAGTCAAGTGAAAGACCATAGGCATGTCGTGATCGCCGTGTCTCCATGTCCAGGTTTCGATGATATGGTCAGCATCTTCGAAGTGAATGACGACGCGATGCTGGTGCCCAACTGAAATATCCGGTAGATTGCCCGCGCCGATGAACTGGAAATCCAACTCCTTCGGATTTGCCCCAGCCGGAACGGCTCGCATCCTCGGTTGGTTGTTCGTTGGGCAATAGTGATTCAGCTGGATGCCGTCGCCATCGACGGTATAGAGGGACAACATTTCTTCCATTCCGGCGGGCGAAAGAGTTTCCATCAGAGTCGTGCCTGAGATTACCGACTTGAACGAGCTATGCACTTTCTGACCGTCCGCATCGGTGCCATCCCACTCACCTTGGAGCGACATCATCTTCTTAAAAGCAGAGTCCACCGCTTTCGGTTCGGCCGCAAGGGCGCAGACGCTAAGTAGGAGAACCATCAACTGGGCGATGCATTTCATGACTTCGCGCCTCCTGAATATTGAAATCCATGCTGCCTTGGCAAATCTCACTTCGATTCGCGGATTCTCAACGGGTCCCGTGTTTGACACCACTCGATATCAGAAAAACTCGGCCGGAGTGGTAACCGTGTACACCACTCCATCCGGAGGTGATTAAGAACGCACTCATGCCATCACCCTTGACATCGCCCATAGTGACCGAATCGAACCCAAACGTATCGCCTGGAGTTTTACAGGTGTAAGTGCGAATCAGATGTCCGTCCATCCCGGAGTAGAGATAGGCACGTCCTCCTCCGACCGCCGCGCCTGAATATTGCCAAGCACCGACAACGACATCGGCATGGCCATCTCCGTCAACGTCGCCGGCAACCGACGAACTGGTGCCGAATCCCTCGCCCGCCGTGTCGCCGGTCAACGTGAACAGCCGGTGACCGTCCTTTCCTGAATGGATATACACTCGCCCTGTGGACGGCCCTTTGGCACTGTTCGACCAGTCGGACGCATAAACGTCGGGCACTCCGTCGCCGTCAACATCGCCGAGAACGGAAAGAAACATATATCCCAACGCAGCGCCTGTATCATCGGCCTCGATTCTGAACTTCGGGACCGATGACAGGCCGTCATACACGAAGGTTCGGCCAGTGTGCTTTGGCCCGGCGCTGGGTGCACCAACCATCAGAAGAATATGCTGCGAGTCGGAAGCGCCAGCGACCGCACTGCCAAAGTTGTCATTTGGTCGTTCTCCGTTCAGAGTCAGCAGCGTGCTTCCGTCTTTGCCTGAATAAATGTAGGCGCGTCCAGCCTTGTCGCCTGACGCACCATTGTTTGGCGCTCCGACAATGACATCGGCGAAGCCATCGTGATTTACGTCGCCAACGCCGGCGACATGGCGTCCGAAATCATCGTTAATATTTTCCGCTTTGAACGTCCGCAATATGCGACCGTCACGCCCCGAATAGATGTTCGTGTAGCCGCCACCGGGAGCACTTGCCACAACATCCGGAATGCCATCACCGTTGGTATCGCCCGCAGCTTCGAGTCCAGTCCCAAGTTGGTCGTTAAGGTGGCCATCCGCTTTCCATAGCAGCTTCCCGGATTTCGTCGAGTACACGTAGATGCGTCCGGAATTTTCTCCGCCGGCCTTCGATGTCGGCGCCGAAGTCACGAAGTCGGGTACACCGTCTCGATCTACATCCCCGATACTCCGGGCGATCCAGCCGAACTGGTCGTTTGGCGCCTCGCCATCCCACTCCCGAATGATGGTGACCGGCTCAACGAAAGGATCGTCGAAGTCCTTTCGAGACGGCAGCATGGTGACGTATCGAGGGTCGTTCTTCAACGCAGCCAATTCTGGACTCGCATCCATTTGAGTCATATCCAGCTTGCGACTCGCCTTCGCTTTCGACAGCCAAGCGAAAGCTTCTTCGTTATCGTGTTTCGAAGCCGCGATCGTTGCCAATTGGAACAGTGGAGTGGGGACCGTCGGTTCAACTTCGAGCGCTTCTTTGTAAGCGCGGCTCGCGCCGTCCAAGTCCTTCGATCTTTGACAGGCAAGCCCCAGGTTCCGCCAGGCACGACCGTTGCGCGGGTCTCGTTTGACGATTTCTGTGAGAATCTTTACCGCCCCTGCGGAGTCGTTGGCCTGGAGCCGGTTAATCGCGTCCTGTAACGTCGCGTCCGGCGTGATCGGCTTCGATTTAGGACCGCACGCTATACAGAAAATCAATAGTGCGAGGACGAAAGGCTGGATTTTTCCAGTTTGCCTGGATCTCATGATGCTGCTACCAGTAACCCAACTCGTGACGAAGGCGCTATCAGAAAATTGCTAATCACGGAATGGCTTGGCCGAACGGTACGGAGCCACGAAGGGGTCACTCCAAATTCGCGGCGAAAGGCACAAGTGAAATGGCTATGGCTTGAGAAGCCAAGGTCGAGTGCAATGTCGGTCAAAGGCTGGGTGGACTCCAATATTTCTGCCAATGCGGCTCGCAACCGCAGACTCAAACGATAACGATGCAGTTTTGTGCCCGTCACCTGACTAAACATGTGGCAGACGTGGTAAGCGGACAAGCCTACTCGGTCCGCAATGTCCTTCAAACCTAGCGCTTCTGTGGGACACACGCTGAGAATCGTCTCGATGTCGTGAACGATTGCGCGCTGCCGCGAACTGGCCTCGGCAGGAATCAGGGGGCTGCGAGAGGCGTAGGCGGCTCGGATCACTTGATCGAGTAGATCCAGCACGAGCTCTTCTACCATCAGAACATCCACAATCCCGCAGGTCGTGACTTGGGTGAATAGGTTTCGTTGCAGCAGGTAGGTGGACGCGTTTGCCCGCCCGCGACTCAGAAGAAATGGTCGTTCGGGACGGTCGTCTACCCGGTGATCGAAAACCCTCATCGCATCCCGGATATATTGCGGTTCGACACCGAACCAATCGCAGTGGTCCCCCACCGGACTAATCGCGTTTCTTCCGTAGCTCTGGCCGGCGTTGTAAAAGGTTATGACATTTGGGTTGGCAACGAAGGCGTCTTCGTGTTCGTGCTGAATCTCAACTGCTGTCCGGGGAAAGACAAAACAATAATTTTCCGCGGGGCCTGTATCCTGAAACGACGGATGGGCCGGGTCGCAGCGAAAGGCGCCGATGCGCACCAATCCACTGTTGAAGACGATCCGATCAAATCCAGAATGCGTCGAAGTCATCGGATGTTTCTCATCCACAAAGGAGAATGTTCTTGATGGTCTTCACCCGCTGCCAGAACGTGGCTAAACCATAGACGAAAGAGGGTTCTAAAGGTTACTGGTCGCATGTCGAAAAACGTGAAAACAAGTGCTTCTGGCGAGCTGTCGTAAAATCGCAGAGGCGCCCGCTGGATTTATAGAGCGGGCAACCTGAGGAGCTCATGGCCGCACTGATCGAAGCCATCAACGTCAAGCGCAAGATGTTTTTCGAGTTCGAGAACACTCCATTTCATTGCCTGGACGCGGAAGTGTCGACTCCGACAGCCCGTGGTGCACAGACACTGATTCGGCTGAAGATGCGAAACCTGCTGACGCAGGCGGTCTTCGATAAGACATTCAAGGCCAGCGACAAATTCAAGGAGCCGGATTTGGAGATGGTCCCGGCGTCGTTTCTTTATAGCGACGGAGACGGCTCTTACTTCATGGATCAGGCAAGCTTCGAGACGCTTACTTTGTCGGATGACATGGTCGGCGATGCCAGCGACTTTCTTGCGGAAGGGCTCATCATCCAACTGCACAAGTACAACGGAAATCCGATTGGGCTGCAGTTACCTCCTCACGTGGAGTTGGTCGTCACGCAGACGGAGCCCGGCGTTCGTGGCGACTCCGGCGGCGGCAGCGTGACCAAGCCGGCGAAGGTGGAGACAGGCCTTGAGGTGCGCGTTCCTCTCTTTATCAAAGAGGGCGAGAAGATCAAGGTGTCCACAGAGACGCGGGAATTTGCCGGCCGCGCGTGAAGCCCTTTCTGGCCCACTCTCAGCCCAATAGGTAGGTGCCCTTACTTAAAATTGCTTCCGTTGATGTGTCCGCGTGTTCACCCGAGTACGAGGCGGCGAGTGTATTAGGCTAAGGGCGCACTACTACAGGGACAACCAGTTGAACCCATCCCACGAAAACTCTGGCCGACATTCGAAGGCGGCGTTTCTAGTGGGAGCGGTCATTTTTTTCTCATTCATTTATTTCTATGAAGGCGGGGGATGGAACCAGAACTCCCGCTTCGATCTGCTGCGCGCCATCGTCGAGAGACACACCCTGCAGATCGATGCGTACCACGAGAACACGCAGGATAAAGCCCACTACAACGGCCATTACTATTCGGACAAAGCACCGGGATTGGTGTTTCTGGCCGTGCCTGTGGCGGTGGTGGCGAGGCCCGTGCTGCGAATGGTGGGAGTCGATCTTGAGTCGGCACGGGGCGAAGTGGCTCTGTCTTATCTGGTGAGTGCATTTGTGGTGGCGTTGCCCACTGCGCTGGCGGCGGTGGTCCTGTTTTTTTTGGGACTGCGTTTCGGAGCGGGCGCCACCGGGGCTGCGTTCGGCGCGATCGTGATGGCGCTGGGAACTCCGATATGGGCGTACGCGAGTTTGTTCTGGGCGCATGCTCTGGTCGGGGCATGTTTGATATTCGCGTTTGCGGCAGCGCTGAAAGTTGGCGAAAGCGCGGAAGGGTGGAGCGACTTCTTGTGGGCATTCGCGGTAGGAGTGGCTGCGGGATGGGCGACGGTGACGGAGTATCCGGCAGCGCCTGCGTCGGCGGTCTTGGCGATACTGGTGATCACGCGCGTGTGGCGAAGAGGAAAGGCTGCACGGTGGAGAGTGATCGGCGGGGTTGGTTTGGGCGCTGGACTTTGCCTGATTGTGCTGGTGAGTTATTTGTACGTGGCGTTTGGATCGCTGCGCCTGAGCTACTCCTATTACGATCCGAATTCGTTTTCGTTCATGCAGAAGCAAGGATACTTGGGGCTGACGTATCCACATCCGGACCGGTTGTTGAAACTGTTGTTCGGATGCTCGCGGGGATTATTTTTCGCGTCGCCTGTGTTGGTGGCCGCGGTTGCCGGATTGTGGTGGGTGCGCAAGGGGTCGTGGAGGGCTGCGGTGCTCGCGGCATCTGCGATTGTGGCGTACTACTTTCTGTTCAATGCGTCCTTCTACTGGTGGAAGGCGGGGCTTACGTTCGGTCCGCGGTATGCGGGGGCGGCGATCCCGCTGTTGTGCCTGGGACTGGCCTTCAGCTGGGAGCGCGCGAGCTTGGTCTGGCGACGCGTGCTGCTCGTGCTGGCCGTGTTTAGCGTCGCAGTGGCGCTGATGACAGTTTCTACGAGTTCACAGTTGTCGATGCGGGACAGTTGTCCGATTGTGCATTCGGTGTGGCCGGATTTCTGGGCGGGACAGATGGCGGTGAATCGTGAGTCGATGCTGACCGTCGTCGAAGCGAACGGAAAGTACGGGGCATTCAATCTCGGAGAGCTGGTTGGGCTGAGTGGACTGTCGAGTTTGATCCCGTTGCTTGCGATATGGGGATCTGCGGCGGTGCTGTGGATGCGGGTCCGGCGGGCAGGATGAGGCCGCGTTCTCAAAGGACGCGTTCAGCGGGGATGGTCAATCAGCGCGCGGTCTACGTGTAAGATAGTTGTGAGATTAATAACGTCAGAATTTGTTTGAGGGAGTCATGGAGCACACTGTTTTTTGCGTGAAGTTGCAGCGAGAGATGCCGGGTCTGGATGAGCCTCCGTTTGACAATGAATTGGGCAAGAAGGTGTACGACAACGTGTCGCAGGAGGCTTGGAAGATGTGGGTCGAGCACTGCAAGATGTTGCTCAACGAGTACAGGTTGAATCCTGCGCGGCGCGAAGATCAGGAAGTTATCGTTAAGCAGATGGATATGTTTTTCTTTGGCGAGGGATCCGCGAAACCGAAGGAGTATGTGCCGCCGGCGGAGTGAAGCAACTGCGGGCTGCGGGCTGCCGGCTCTGGGCTTTAGGATTTCGGACTTGGCTCCGCTGCTCGTTTTTAAATTACACGGTTTTGTTTGCTGGAAACTTTTCTACTCGGCGCTTTCACGCATCGGGGCAGACGAATGCGTCCGCCCCTACATTTTTCTTCGTACGGTGCTTGGACACCTCTCATCTTTCAGTTGATGTGTCTTACCGGCTGTATTCCGGTGGTTACCTATGCACCAATATTGATGCAATGTTCATCTTGGCGTAACAATCGGCTGTTACAACCGATATGTGGATCTGCATGTCTACAACACGCTGATCCTTTCTGACCTGCACCTCGGGGCCGAGACGAGCCGGGCGCGCGAGGCGACGCAGGTGCTCAGGGAGAATCGCTTTCAGCGGTTGATCCTGCTGGGCGATATCTTCGCCGACCTGAATTTTGCGCGGCTCACGAAAGAGCACTGGAAGTTTCTCGGCTACATCCGCAAGCTGTCGAATCCGAAACGGAAAATTGAGATCGTCTGGGTCGAGGGAAACCACGACTACGGGCTGACCGACATCATGTCGCACCTGGTCGGCGTGCGTGTGTATCAGGACTATGCGTGGAGTTATCGCGGGCTGCGGCACGTCGCGATTCACGGGCATCAGTTCGATGGATTCCAGGTGAACCGGGTGCGGCTGAGCCGATGGGCAACGTCGTTCTATCTGCAACTACAGAAGGTGGACTTCAAGAGCAAGCCGGTCGCGCGGCTGATCGACCGGCTGAATACACGGTGGCTTCGCATGTCGGAAAAGGTGGCGGCGGGAGCGCTGGCGTACGCGCGGCACCGCGAAGCGGAGAGGATTTTTTGCGGCCATACGCATGCCGCCCTGCATGTTGAGCGGGACGGCGTGGAGTACTACAACTCCGGCGGGTGGGTCGATTCGAAACTCACCTACCTGACGATTGACGAATCAGGAGTACAAATCCATGAATACGACGAGCACGCAAGCGAAGAACGAATTGACGATCGTGATTCCGGCGAAGAACGAGGCGAAGCTGATTCCGCGTTTACTGACTTCGCTGACGAATCAGGACTACTCGAAGATGTCGAGTACGAGAGTGTTAGTGGCTGATGCGAACTCGACGGACGGAACTCCAGAGATTGTGATGGGCTTTCGTGGGCGGCTCAATGTGAGCGTGATCCGCGGAGGCATGCCTTCGGTTGGGCGGAATCATGGAGCGGCGATTTCCGATACCGACTACGTTTTGTTTCTCGACGCGGACGTAGAACTGGCCGATCGAACGTTATTGCGACGCTGCATGGAGCGGGCGCAGAACAAGGGCCTGCACTGCCTTACAACGAACATTATTTGCAGCGAAGGCAGTTGGATCGACAGGGTGTTCTACGGTGCGAACGATCTGTTTCAGTACCTGTCGTATTTGCATCGTCCGTTTGCGACGGGGATGTTCATGTTGTTTGATCGGAAGAGATTTTGGGAGCTGGGCGGGTTTCATGAGCAGATTTTGTTTGCGGAAGACTACCGACTGAGCCAACAGGTAGAGCAAAAGCGGTTTGCGATTGTGCGCGGCGGCGTCTATACGACGAATCGGCGGTTTAAGCGGATGGGGCACCGGCGCGTGGGATGGCTGTTCCTGAAGACGGCTTTGAATTATTGGAATGAGAAGTATTTTCTGAGGGATCACAAGTATTGGGCGGAGCCGGACGGATTGCCGCGGGCGTGAGCGGGGGCTAAAGCCATTCATCGCGTGAGCGCCTTACGCGGCGCTGAAGCGCAGCTCTTCCACGGTCGCACCGATGTCGCATGGATTCTTTGGCCCCGGCGTGGCTCTCCGCTGCTCTTTGTTGGTCTTGACCTTGCGACTAGAACTTCGGGCGAAGGCAGGATGCCTCGCGACAGCCGGCGGGACACCGGCGCTACGTAAAGTTTTCGTGGCCACAGAAAACAGGATTCAGCCAACCAGCTGAATCCTGCTTTTGTTTTGGGTGGAAGCGGGGCTAAAGCCCAACTTCTGATTACGCTTTACGCGGCCTGAAGGCCCGCTCTTCCACGTAGGGTTGGCGTCAGAACTTGAAGACTATGCCGGTGGAGAGCTGAGTGTTGTTCTGATGCGCGCCGAAGAAGCGGGTCTGCACGTAGTCTCCTTCGAAGCGCCATGCGATGGGACGGAAGATGCGGTAGTCAATGCCTCCGCCGAGAGCAGTGGCGAACGATGTATCAGATCCGGCGTCATTGGCGTTCACATGTCCGACTCCGAACATCGCTTCGGCGAAGGGACGAAATCTTCCCGCGGAGAATGAGACCCGCGGTCCAAAAAGGTAGTTATGTTCCGAGACGTCGACATTAATCGTGCCCGAACAATTGGGCGCGGGCACAGGGCATGGAGGGATGGCAGTGGGGAAATTCTGCGATCCATAGTGTGCAGAAATGTCGGCGACGATGCCCACGAATGGGAACACCTTGCCCTCAAGCGATCCCACCCACCCGTTGGTGCCGGCGGTATCGATCGAGGAAAGGTTCGTGTGGTAGTAGGAGTATCCGAAATATACGTTGCCCGAAGTTGGCACCTGCGCGGCGACCATGCTGCAAAAAAGGCCTGCAGTGAGAGTAATCAAAAATAGATTGCGCACAAACTTCTCCTTCAGCGTTGCAAACACGCAGCTTCGCTACAAGTTGTTGGATGCGCTGGAGGACAAATGGGAGTCAACGATTTCGGAAGCGTTTCAAGGGTGAGATCAGAAGCGCCAAACAATTCCTGTCGATGCGCGGTAGTCGTTCTGAGTCGCGCTGGCGTAGCGCGTGTGCATGTAATCTCCCTGGAATCGCCAGGAAAAATTCTTGAACGGAAGTTTGTAGTCGAGTCCGCCGCCAACATCGATGAGGAGAGGATTGTAGACAAATCCGCTGGAATTCAGGTGCCGCACGCCGACCATGGCATCGATGAAGGGACGGAGTTTGCCGATGTTGGTGGAGACCCGTGGGCCGCCGACGAAGTTGTATTGAGTAACGCCGGAGCCGCGGTAAAAGCCGCTGGCGTCAATGACCAGGCCTATATGGGGAAGGCGTGGGAAGGGAATGGCTTCAAAAGAGCCATTCCATCCGCGATAGCTCTGCCGCTCGACTACGTTGGTGAGCTGAGCATAGGAAACACCAGCGTAAACGTTTCCATTGGGCAGGAGCCCGTTGAATTGTGCCGACATCGGGATGGAGAACAAGAGCATGCCCAGAAACGCCAGCACTCCGGCAGCAGTTTTCGACAAGAAATATTCCTCCCCGGCGGTCGTGCCGGCCAAAAAGTGCAAATTAGTCAACGAAATCCGTTAGATGCAGTGTACCGGATGGCCAAGATGTATCGCGGGACAAAAAATGTCCGCGCCCGGACATGTACGGCCGAGTGTCGTTGCGATGAAAATTTAACAGATATTCATGGTGCCAAAACCATGCGACTCTCGTCTATGTACTAGCATGCAAACTATGAATACGAACTGGCAAACTTGGGAGCAGGCGGGTGTGCCCGCTGCCTTTGGAGTCCACAAGGAGTCGACGTTGAAGCTGAGTCTGGAAACGCGGAATCGTGGCGAGGTCATTGTGGTGCACTGCCATGGCCGCATCGTTTATCGCGATGAGGCTGCCGCCCTTTCCCGTCTTGTGGGGGAGCTGTTGCAAGAGGGGAGCAAGGTGGTGTTGGAAATGAGCGGTGTGCGCGCATTAGACAGCGCAGGCATAGGCGAGCTGGCCCTGCTGCAAACCTGGGCGCAGGAAAGGAACGCAGATTTGAAGTGTGCGGGAGCGAATGAATTGGTCCGCACATTGCTCGATCTGACGAACCTGGATTCTGTGCTCGAGGTGCATCCGACATTGGAGGCGGCTTTAGAGTCGTTCCCCGATATGCGGGTGTGCGCAGATTGTTGAACTAACAGCCGCACGGAAAAAGAAAGGAGCGAGCTTGTCTCGCTCCTTTCGTTTTTTGGTGGATTTGTTGCGTTCGGAGTGGTGTTGGCGTTTTTGAGGGCATGGATTTTTCTTTCGCCCCTCTGGGGCTGGGTTGAATAAGGCTTGAGGTGACCCACGGCTTGCGCCGTGGGCTGGGTTCTTTCGCCGCTTTGCGGCTGTTACCATTCCTTCCGCTTCGAGGGCGCGACGTTTTTTACGACAGCCGGCAGGATGCCGGCGCTACCTAGCGATTGGATCACGCTGGTCCCGCTCTATTCCTTCACATCAGTTCTCACGCTGGAAGCGGTAGCGGCCTTTGCGCTCCAACGCCACCGCTTCGGCGACCTTCAGGAAAGCCTGGGCGGCGTGGGAGAGGTTGGCGTCCTTACGGTAGATGAGGCGCAGCTTGCGCTTCAGCTGCAATTCGCGAACTGGAATGCGGATGAGCTCGCCGCGCGCGATCTCGGTCTCGACGGCTATCTCAGGAACAAACGCGACGCCACTTCCCATCGACACGAATTGCTTGATGGCCTGCAGAGTCGGAAGTTCGAGATCCATGTGAATTGGAGTTTTGTGGGTTTTGAACAGCTGCAGGACCTTTTCGCGATAGGGCGATGAAACAATGTGGGCGACGAACGATTCCGCGCCGAGTTGGCGGATGCTGACCTGTGCGGCCGAAGCTAATGGGTGTTTTGGCGGAACGATGAAAACTAATTCGTCAAGAAAAATGACGATGGAGTTCAGGCTGGCTTCTTGCGGTTCGTAAGACAGGACACCGAACTCGACGTTGTAGCTCAAAACGTCGTCAGGAATATGGCTGCCGAGAGCGCGTTCCACCGTAATTTTGATCATGGGATGGACTCGGCGAAATTCGGCGAGGACTGGCAGAAGGTAAAGAACGGTAAATTCGTTTGCCGCGATGACCAATTTGCCTTTTTGCAACTCGCGCAATTCTGAGAGGGACTCGGAGGCCTCGGTCCGCAGATTGATCAGCTTTTCCGCGTATTCGTAGAGAACCTTGCCGGCGTCCGTTAAAATACCTTCGCGCGAGGACCGATCAAAGAGGGCCTCGCCCAGTTCGTCCTCAAGTTTGCGGATGGTTTGGCTGACCGCCGATTGCGTCCGAAACAGCTTGTCAGCGGCGCGCGAGAAGCGCCGCTCGCGGGCAACGGCTAAAAAGACTTCGAGCTGAGAGAGTTCCATTGTTTACCCGTTTAATCGTATGTGTCCTTATCATTAGCTTAACTTATTATAGTAGAAGGGCTAATCATTGTTGAAGAATTATAAGTTTTCCTTCTAGGCGAATTGTCCTTACCATGAGGAGAACAGAGACCATACGAGAGCAGGCTGTGACGCTGCTCATTGCTTGCGAGACCAGATGGCCTCGCTGGAGCCGGCGGCACCAACTATCCGCCGGTTTTTACCAGGTTGAAGGTGAGGTTCATGAGAGAGCGGATCACGATTTTTGATACCACGCTGCGAGATGGGGAGCAGTCTCCGGGTTGCAGTATGAATCAGCAGGAGAAGCTGCGGCTGGCGCACCAACTGGATCGCCTGGGTGTTGACGTGATCGAGGCGGGGTTTCCGATCGCGTCGGACGGTGACTTTGAGTCGGTGAAGGCGATTGCAACCGTAGTACGGCGTCCCGTTATCGCGGGCCTGGCGCGTGCCTGCAGGCCGGACATCGAACGGGCGTGGGAAGCACTCAAAGGGGCGGCACATCCGCGCATCCATGTATTTCTGGCAACGTCCGACATTCACCTGCAGTACAAACTACGCATCACGCGAGAGCAGTGCCTGTCGCAGGCGCGCGAGGCGATTCAGTTCGCAAAATCGCTCTGCGACGATGTGGAATTTTCTCCTGAAGATGCGACCCGGACCGACCCTGATTTCTTGTGCCAGATACTGAACGCCGTGGTGGAAGTTGGCGCGACGACTTTGAACATTCCCGACACGGTGGGATACACCGTGCCCTCGGAATTTGGTGAGCTGATCACGACGATCCGGCAACGGGTGAAGGGAATCGAGCAGGTGACCATTTCCGCGCATTGCCACAATGATCTCGGGATGGCGGTGGCGAATGCGTTGGCCGCGGTGTCGGCGGGAGCAAGGCAGGTCGAATGCACCATCAATGGAATTGGCGAGCGCGCCGGCAATGCTTCGTTGGAAGAACTGGTCATGGCGATGCGGGTGCGGCGGGACTGGTACCCGTATGAAACGGCCGTGATCGGCGAACAGATTTTTCAGGCGAGCCAGATGCTGAGCGAGATTACCGGCGTCCCGGTGCAACCGAACAAGGCAATTACCGGAAGAAACGCGTTCGCGCACGAGGCCGGGATTCACCAGGATGGGGTGCTCAAGAATCCGCTGACCTACGAGATCATGACGCCGAAATCGGTAGGTGTGCCCGATTCAAAACTGGTACTGGGAAAGCATTCGGGCCGACATGCCTTGAGCATTCGATGCGAGCAACTGGGATATCAGTTTGACCGCAGAGCTTTGGACGATGTCTACCGAAGATTCGTGCGGCTCGCCGACAAGATCAAGCATGTGGACGATCATCACCTGCTCGAATTGATTCGCGATACGCACAAGCCAAAGGGCTCAGCGACACCGCTGATCGAGCCGATCGTACCAGCGAATGCCGCGGTGGTGAATGCGCCGATCGCCGATTCCGAGCGCTCGTTCGCCACGACCCAGGCAGATGGATTCAGCGTTCCCGCAGCCGTGCCTCCTGACACTCATCACGAGCAGACGCAGCAAGAAGATTATCTTTGGGGAGTTTAGGCATTGAGTAATTGAGAGATTTGGTAATTGAGTAATTTCTGATTGCCTGATCCCGGCTCTTAGCTCTGACACTCTCTCGGCCGCCTTGGACGGTTGAAATCTCGCACTGTCGAATTCAATACTTTTCCGAACTACAATCTCCTGATGCTTCTAAAACTTACGATTTTGCCCGGCGACGGGATTGGTCCTGAGGTTACTGAGCAGGCGGTTCTCGCGCTGCAAGCAGTCGCCGACCGGTTTGGACATCAGCTTAAGCTACAGAGCAAGGCGATCGGCGGCGTGGCGTTGGCGGCCGCGAACGATCCGTTGCCGGCCGATACGATCGAAGCATGCTTGTCGTCCTCGGCGGTATTGCTGGGAGCGGTGGGGAATCCTGCCTTCGATAAAAACCCTGGCCATTTGCGGCCGGAGGCGGGCCTGTTGCGGATACGCCGCGAACTGGGCGCCTATGCCAACCTGAGGCCGGCAGTGTTTTTCCCGGCGCTGGAAGACTCTTCGCCCTTGCGGGCGGAATTTGTGCGCGGGACCGACATCATGATCGTTCGTGAACTGCTGGGCGGCGCTTACTTCGGGCAGCCTCGATCGATCGAAGGCGAAGCGGGTTCTCGCATCGCCGTGAACACGATGCGCTACGGAGAAGATGAGATCGAGCGCATTGCCCGCGTGGCCTTCGATCTGGCAATGAAGCGCAAGCGCAAGGTTCTTTCCGTGGACAAGGCGAATGTGCTGGAGTGTTCGCGCCTGTGGCGTGATGTGGTGACTCGCATCGGGAAAGACTATCCCGAGGTCAAGTTGGGGCATCAGTACGTGGATTCTGCCGCGATGTTGCTGGTGCAGCGACCCACGGATTTTGACGTGCTTCTTACGGAGAATATGTTCGGCGACATCCTCTCAGACCAGGCGGGTGGCGTGGTGGGATCGCTTGGATTGCTGGCATCCGCCAGTATTGGCGGATCGGTGGGTCTGTATGAGCCGGTGCATGGTTCGGCGCCGGATATCGCGGGGAAGGGAATCGCGAATCCGCTGGGCGCAATCTTATCGGTGGCAATGTTGCTGCGGCATTCGTTCCACCTGGAACAAGAGGCGGCTCATGTCGAGAGCGCAGTCTCTACCGTGCTATCGAACGGGGCGCGGACCTCAGACTTGGCGCGAAAGGGCGAGGCAAGCCTCTCCACGACCGAGATGGGCCGCAGAATTGTAGAAGAATTGAAAAACTCCGGTGAGCGAGGACGAAAGCTGGCGTAGGGTTACCTGGCTCTTGGCTTTAGCCTTTAGCTACACCGTTTCGTTTTTGCGGATCGCAACGGCGTTCGCAGGGTCCTGTGCAGGGCAGGCTCAATCGCGGTTCGCGATTTCGAATTTCCTGGCTTACTCGTTTCCAGCATGAAATTTTAGGAGCTTCTCGAACCGGTTCGCTTGAATTCTCCGGGGCGAACGGGAGGGAGTGCCTCGGCGATTTGGATGGCCGGCGGGGTGTCGGGACGGTATTTTCCGGTGAAATCGTTCCACCGAATGCGCAGCATCTCCTGAAACATGCGCGAGCCATCAATCAGCGGATGGATGCGTGTTCCGCCACTGTGGCCCCAAGCGACCGGGACTTCCTTCACTCTGAAACCGAACTTGCGCGCGAGGAAGAGAATTTCGGGATCGAATCCCCAACGCTCGATTCTCTGTAGCGGGAAAATTGTGTTGACGGCAGCACGCTTGAACGCCTTGAATCCGCATTGCGTGTCTTTAAAGTGAAGCCCCAGCGTGATCCGCAGCAGAAGATTGAAGATACGGCCGAAGACCTGGCGGTGAACCGGCTGGCGCTGAGTCTGCGTCTCGGAGCGAAGCCAGCGTGAACCGATGGCGATGTCCGCACCCTGCTCGAGAGCTTGAAACAGCTTGGGAGCCTCTTCGATAGGCGAGGAAAGATCGGCGTCGCTGAATAGGACGATGCGGCCTCGGGCGTTGAGCATGCCGTTGCGGACGCTAAAGCCCTTGCCATGGTTGCCGGGGTTTTCCACCAAACGGACAATCGCGTCTTTTGCAGCAAATTCCCGAACGATGTCTGCGGTATTGTCGCGGGATCCATCGTTGACGACAACAATTTCCGCCAGCATTTCCTGGGCATGCACATACGACAGCACTTTTTGAAGGGTTGTGCCAAGGCGTGCACTTTCGTTGTACGCCGGGATCACGATGCTGTAGGTCGGGTCCAAGATAATTCTCCGTTCAGCTCAGCTATATAACTGATGCTCGGGGCCGGAGTTTGGCTGCCGGAAAGCTCGAAGCCATTCTACTTTGTATTTCTGGTGCGTTGCGATCAGGAAATTACAGGTTGCTCAGGCAACCTGGCGCATCTGTTCAAGCATGGAGAAGTACTCATCCACCAACTCGGAATCCCATAGGCCGCGATTGCCTTCTTCGCGCATGGTTTGCGCTGCGAGCTCGTGGGTCAGGGCCGCCTTGTAGGGACGAGCCGTCCGCAAAGCATCGTAAACATCGACAACCTGAAGCACTCGCGGAAGAACAGGTATCTCGGAGGCGATCAATCCATCGGGATAGCCTGAGCCGTCCGAATGCTCGTGATGATGACGAATGATCGGGAGTACAAGGCGCAGGGAGTGAAGCGGCTTGCAGATGTTCTCTCCGGTGATGGGGTGTAACTTCATGACTTCCCATTCGGCAGGAGTAAGGTCGGTGCCTTTCTTCAATATGTCGTCGGGGACCGCGATCTTGCCCAGGTCGTGCAAGTAACCTCCGCGCCTGAGGGCGATGATGGAGTCTTCGTCCATGCCAAGATGGCGGCCGAGATCGGCGGCGCGGGTGGAAAGCCTTTCGCAATGTCCTTCGGTATAGGGATCGCGCCCTTCAACGATCAGCCCAAGGGTGCAGAGCACGGAATCGGCAGTCTCAAGCTCATCGGTGAACTGCTTGAGGCGGAGCAGTGACTTCACCCGGGCGATGAGCTCTTCAGCAAGAACGGGCTTGTTGAGAAAGTCGTCTGCGCCAGCCTCGATGCCGCGCACTTTGTCGGTGCTGTCGCTGAGGCCCGTGATAAGGACGAATGGAATCAGGCGCGTAGTCGGATCTTCCTTCAGGGTTCGGCAAAAATCGTAGCCCGATTTTCCCGGCATCATCACGTCAGAAAGGATCAGGTCGGGCAACTGCCGGCGGACTTCCGCTTCTGCTTGCTCAGCGCTGGCGGCAGTGACGACATCGTATCCGCGGATGGTGAGCAATTGGCTCATCAATCCGGCGATGCTGGGCTGGTCGTCCACGACCAGTATCCGCGCGCCTCTACGTCTTGGTAGAAGATCTCCCATATCTAGGTAAGAAGCCGCTTCCTCTTTCAAAGTTGTCCCCACGGATGTTGGTGGAGATTGAGAATAGGTCCGAAGCCATTGGCAAAATCGTTATTCTTCGATCCCGATTTTACCCTAACTCTCCTGTTTAGACGATGCCAGCTTGATTCGTCCTGAAACAGTAACATTTGTCTCTGTTCTTTTCCATTCCCGGTTCGGAACGCCAAGATCGTCAGAGTGACCGTGCATCTTGTGGTGGTCCTTGGATCAAGCCTACGCTCAATTTATGCGAGGAAAAGCACTTTTCTTGTGGGTTAGCGTGGCGCTCTTTGTTGTGTCGGGAAGGGTGCAGATGTTTGCGGCCGCAAAGATTCACGTGATCGTTTATGGGAAGTGGCAGACGGTTCAATGGGCTCCAGATTCCGAACATGCCACCGTGCCGCTCAAGATCCGTCCACTCATCGTGGACGGAAAGATTAAGGAATATGTAGTCGGCTCGTCCCACGAGGTGACCGACCGGTTGTTCGTGGTGCGCCGCATGTTTCGCATGAATGACAGCCTGCCGCAGGACTCTGATGTGAAATGGCAGTGGCAAAGGGGAGGGTGGCTGGCGGTGGACCGCGTGACGGGAAGGATCTCGCCGGTGGTCTTGCCGGAGTTCGATTCTCTATATTCGGCGGCGAGTTGGTACCGCGACTACGTGGCCTATTGTGGGATAGCGGACAGCGGAAAGAAGACGTATGCCATGGTTGCACAGTTGAGCCGAAGAAAGCCGTTGCTGAAGAAAGCAATCGCAACCGCGCCCTCGGAAGATAGCGCAGCGGATGCGGCCTGTCCGCTACCGGTTTGGCAGCGAAATCCGACGCGCGTCAGTTTTGAGCCAGCGAGCGGAGAGAAACAGACATTTGCGGTCCACGGGCAAGTCGTGGATCTCGCGACTGAGGAAGAGGACGGCGAAGGAACGCAATAGATTTCAGAATGCTGATTTCAGAATTCAGAATGAAGACCAAAGTCAACTGCGGTGCACGGGCAAGTTGTCGATCTGGCGACTGAGGAAGAGGACAGCGAAGGAACGCAATAGATTTCAGAATGCTGATTTTAGAATTCAGAATGAAGACCAGAGTCAACTGTTGAGATTGCGTTCAGCGATCTGAAATCTAGATTCAGCGATCCGAAATCTTCAGTCTCCGGTCGCCTCGACGGCGGGCAAATCCTGGGGCATTAGCCGATGTTTCACCTTTGCGCTGGTGACGAGAATGACTGATAGCACCACGATGGCGCTGCCTGCGAGGATGAAGCGATCCACGCGCTCGTGAAGCACGAGCCATCCAAGGAATACTGCGACCACCGGATTCACATACGCGTAAGTCGATACCTTCGACGTGGGGACGTGGTCGAGCAGCCAGATGTACGCCGTGTAGCCAATCCAAGAGCCACAAATAACGAGGTAGAAGACGGCGCCCAGTCCGCGAGGCGTCCAGTTGACGTGCTTAAGGTCGCCGACTGCCAGGGCAAATAGAAAATTGCCGACTCCCGCAGCTACGACCTGCCATCCTGTAGCGCTGAACACATCCATGCCAGATTGCCAACGCTTGGAAAGAACTGAACCGAGCGCCCAGGAAAACGATCCGCCGATCAGACTGATGGATGCGATGAGTTCGCGATGTCCGAGAGTGCCGGCGCGGAGTTGAGGCCAGACCAGGACGAACAAACCGACGACACCGAGCAGCAATCCAATTTTGCCGCGTCGGGAGATGTGATGATCCCCCAGCAGGAGCGAGTCCAGGACGAGGAACCACAGCGGCGTGATGGCGACAATGAGGGCAGCCAGCCCAGAAGAAACTGCAAGTTCGGCATACGACAGGGTGAGATTACCGCCCATGAGCAGGAGCAATCCAACCACCGCGGCGCGTGCGATCTGCTGAGGAGAGTAGAAGATTGTGCGTCCGGTCAGAGCGCAGACGGCGAGCATAACGACGCCGGCAATCGAGAAACGTAGGCCGCACATCAATGCGGGAGGGATAGTCTGCACTGCAATGTCGATGGCGAGGTAGGTCGATCCCCAGAAGAGATAGACGAGCCCGAAGGCAAGGATTACCATCCACCGGCTTGGGCGTGAAACAGAGTGCATTGTCGTGAGAGGCGAAGGACGTTAAAAGATATCAGACGATCGCGGCGGGAGCGGGGATTCTAAAGTTGCATTTGTTATGCGCCGAATGACAATTTTTGCTTTTCAGTGTGTGGGCGACGGAGCTGCATCAACGAAGAGCGGCAGGTCCTCCTAAATGTGGGTTAACAACTGACAAAGTCATTGGGCTGGTCGTACAATCATGGCCCCAATAGGCCGAGCAGTTATTCAGCAGGTCTGAATTCCGATTTAGTCCCGGCAAAAGGAGCGAAGAACATGGCAACTACGCAGACTGAAATCCCCCGTGACACCCAAATCAGTGCCGCGAAAATAGACATGAAGTTTGAGATTGCTGTCATCCCCATTTCGGATGTCGACCGCGCTAAGGAGTTCTACCAGAAGCTTGGGTGGCGGCTGGACGCCGAATTCGACAGCGGCAAAGACTTTCGCATAATCCAGTTCACGCCGCCGGGCTCAGGATGCTCGATCATTTTCGGCAAGAACGTCACCGCGGCGGCACCCGGTTCCGCCCAAGGCCTGTACCTAATCGTGTCTGGCATCGAGGCCGCGCGCAAAGATTTGATGGGCCGTGGAGTCGAGATAAGTGAGGTATTCCACGGCGACGCCGGCGTGTTTGCTGGCGCGGACGAGCCGTTCATATTCGGACGGCACCGGGTCAGCGGTCCGGATCCCGGGCATAGCAGCTACCGCTCGTTCGCCTCGTTCCATGATCCGGACGGCAATGGGTGGGTATTGCAGGAAGTCACAACGCGAGTTCCGGGTCGTCTTGATCCCGCAGCGACTACCTTCGCCTCTGCGAACGACTTGGCGAGCGCGTTTCGGCGTGCTGCGGCTGCGCACGGGCAACATGAGGCACGAACCGGGCATGCCGACAAAAACTGGCCGGATTGGTACGCCGAATACATGGTGCGGGAGCAGTCTGGCAAAGAATTGCCGCAATAAATGAGCGCGAAGACACTGACCATTGAGACGGGCCGGTTGCCAGCGCGTCACGTTACTTCAGCTTTTCGTATTCGGCTTTTGCGGTTTTTAGGACCGGAATGTCGGGATCGGCATTCTTCCAGACGGCGAAGAAATCCTGATAGGCGGCCTTGGCCTTGGCGTTGTCGCCTTCAAGCGCGTGAGCGCGACCCGATCCGAGATGAGCGAGGGAATATTGCGGGTTCGTGGGATCCGGCCCGCGATGATCGAGAATGTTCTGATACTCGGCGGCGGCCTTCGTTCCGTCGTGTGAGCTCAGGTATGCCTGTCCGCGAATGTAGTTGGGAATGTAGGTGGACGCTCGTGGTCCCGCGCCCAGCTCGTAGGGAAGGGTCGACTCAAGTTGTGAGATCGCCTGCGCGGGCTGATTGCGCTGGAGGTCGAGTGTTGCCCGAACCAGCGGAATGTAGACACGGTTGAGCAGGGTGTCCAAAGGAAACGCTTTGCCGAGCTGGTCCGCGATTTGCTGAGCTTTGGCTTGTTCTCCCATACCGGCCAGTAAGAGGGCTGCAGCCGCCTGCCAGTCGGAGTCCTGGGTTCCCGCGAGAAGAGCGAGCGTTTTCTGATGGGCGTCCTGGATGAAGCCGGTGTGGAAATCGCAGGTGGCCTCTGCAGCGAGAATTG
Source organism: uncultured Acidobacteriota bacterium (assembly GCA_963820895.1). Lineage (GTDB taxonomy): Bacteria > Acidobacteriota > Terriglobia > Terriglobales > Acidobacteriaceae > Sulfotelmatobacter. The sequence continues at coordinate 63,452 of CAWGBW010000002.1, read as the reverse complement.
TGCTGCCGAAATCCTTGTAGCCCAGCGCTTTGGACGAAGCCAAGGCGCGAGAATAGTCCTCGTGTGCTTGTTTTACTTTTCCCTGAGCGCAATCGCCGTCCGCTTGCATCCAGCGAAGGATCGGTTCGACCGGATTTCCTGCGGATTTCTGGAGTTCCTGCTGCATTGTGTTTTCGTCGCCCCGAATGAAGGCAACGTAGTAGAGGGTCATGTGAACCGACCAGGGATCGGTCTTCTGCGCGATCGACTGTTCCACCACTGCCTTCGCTTCGTCATAGCGCCCGAGAGCCAGGTAACTGGCCGCGGTGTTTTGATAGGAGTAGGGATCCTTGGGGTCGGCCTTCATCGCCTCGAGGGCGTTGGCTAAAGCCTTTTCCTGCTGGCCGATTGCCTGTTGCAACAGGGAGAGATTGTCTCGGGGAACGCTGTCCCGGGGATAAGTGTCCTTCCACTGCTCGTAAATAGAGATAGCCTGATCGGTTTGATGGAGAGCGCTGTCGTAGTAGTGAGCCGAAATGTAATATTTTTCGCGTTCGCTCGTTCGATCTTTGAGGTCGAATGCTTTCCGCAGGCATTCGACGGCACGCTTGCGGTCGGTTTGATTGTTTGCGGCGACCCCAAGGGTGGCCCAAGCCATCGCGAAGTTCGGATCGAGTTCGACCGCGCGCTGCAAATGAGGTGTTGCTGTTGCATCGTCAAACCGGGAATGAGCGGATTCTCCGATACTGAATTCTTTCAGCGCGTCGAGGGAAGAGGTCGTTGCCGCTTCCAAAGGGGCGGCAAATTTTTGAACGGAACCGATGGACTCGCCTAACTTTTCGCGCAGTCCAGAGGCGGCGCGGTCGAGGGATTTCAGAACCTGTTCTTTGCTCTCAGCCTCAACCTGCTCGCGGTCGAGCGAGTCGCCGGTTTGCGCGTTCACGGCATCAAGGGTGATGACGTAGTGGCTGCCAAGGCCCGAGATGGAGCCTTCCAACATCGCTTTGACGCCTTCTCTCATGCAGACTTCGTGAGCGACGTCTTTGGTGAGGCGTTCGTCGGGGGAGCGTCCCATGAAACGGAGCGCGTGTTGCACGCGAGAGTCGGGAAGAATATTCAGATATGGCGACTGCGCCAGCTGGACGGCGAGCGCTTGCTTCAGCGTGCCGTCGAAAACTGCATCGCCCGTGGTGTTGACGAAATCGGCGAGCAGTACGCTGTCTTTCTCCGTGAGCTTCGCAGACTGCCTGGAGCGGAGGTACAGAGCGGCGCCAGCCATCGCAGCGATGATGACCACAGCCACGAGGATCCGCATCTTCTTCGAATATTTTGGGATTGCGATTGCGGATATCGGTGATGCAGAGGCAGCGGCCGCCTGCGACGGAGTCGAAGCTTGCGCGGGCCGCGCTGCAGAGACGGACGACACATTCGCCGCTGCAGGTGGATTCGGGTCAGAAGCTACAGCCACGGAGCCGGAACTGTGGGCGGCGGAGCGTCCGCTTTCGGTGTCGCGCTTTAGACGCTGCAGGTCGGCGCGGATATCGGCCGCACTCTGGTAGCGAAGATTGCGATCCTTCTCCAGAGCCTTGTTGATGACATCTTCGAGCTTGGCGGGAAGGTCAGGATTGAGTCGAATGGGGGAAACGGGAGCGCGGTCGAGAATTGCCTGGAAGATGAGCGCCGAGGTTTCGCCGCGGAACGGCAGCGCTCCGGTCGCCATCTCGTAAAGCACTACGCCGAAGGAAAACAGATCGCTGCGTGCATCGAGTTCTTTGCCTTTGGCCTGCTCCGGGGACATGTACGCCACAGTGCCTAAGGTTGAACCGGGGCTGGTGAGATGCTCCTCGACCGCCACTGCGGTGGGAGCGGTTACGTCAGGCACAGAAGATTCGCGGGGGCTCGATTTCACTTTCGCTAAACCGAAGTCGAGAACCTTTGCGTGCTCTCGCCGAGTCACGAAAATATTCGCCGGCTTGATGTCCCGATGAACGATGCCGCCGGCGTGCGCAGCGTCGAGCGCGTCGGCAATCTCGATGCCGAGCGACAGGAGCGTGTCGAGCTCCATCGGGCGGCTGGCGATCAAGTGCTTGAGCGTCGCACCGTCGAGGAACTCCATGACGAGGAAGGTGCGTCCCCCGTCTTCATCGATGTCGTAGATGGTGCAGATGTTGGGATGATTCAGGGCAGAGGCTGCTTTAGCCTCGCGGCGGAAGCGCTCCAGCGCCTGGCGATCCTGGGCCAGGTCCTCAGGAAGAAACTTGAGGGCGACAAAGCGTCCGAGGCGAGTGTCCTCGGCTTTGTAAACCACGCCCATGCCGCCACCACCCAGTTTTTCAACAATCCGGTAATGTGAGATGGTTTGGTCGAGCAAGAAGGACCCGGGTCGCCGGGTGAGCCATCCTAAGGCGTAAAAAGAGAGAAGTCAAAGCTGATACGTAGGAGAGACCAGCCAATTCAAAGGCTGTGCTGAACGACCGCCGTGACCATTCCCGCGACGCTGCCGAGCAAAGCGACGGCCCCGAAGATTGTGGCTGCGGTACGCCACGAAATGGTACGTCCGAGAATCAGGACAGAGTAGATGCTGAGAGCGCCGAGGGTGCACAAGAGCGTGACGACGTAGGCCAAAGGAACGCCCTTCGCCATGAGCAGAAACGCGATGGCAACGTCGAACGACATCGGAACAGGCAAGAAGGTCCCGATCAGGGCGATTGCAATGATGCCCGTGATACTTACGGTGGCCGGGATATTTCCCACCGGAAGGACTTCGGCCACAACGGCCCCAAGAAACGCAGCGACAATCATGAGAGGAATTGTCATCAGTGCGAGTCGGCCCAGGTTCTTCAGATAGTTTCTGACGGTGGATCCCACAGGCTGAAGCCAGCCGTTTGCATCCACCAAGGCGCAGGTGGCTGTCCGCGCCGGGGCTTCTTTGACTATCAAGGGAATCAAGGCAAGCAGAATCAAGGGGACGGCGAGGCGAGCCAAGGCTACTGGTAATGGAAACAGCGCGAAGGCCATGGCTAACACGACCACGTTCAATGTCGGCGAACTGATCATAGTTGCAAGGACCGTGTTCGAACTCGCGCCGGCGACATAGAGTCCACGTCCGATGGGTGCCACACAGTTCGCACAAACACCGAGTGGAGCGCCGCCTACTGCGCCGAGCACCGTGTTTGCCCACGCGTTTTTGAAGCGGATACGAGGCAGAGTGGCGATCAGCGTCAGCATAGCAGCGCCAAAGCAGATGCCGAAGGTCATGCCGATCCGGTTCGTCCACATCCAATTGACGGTCGTATGACCGATCCGCGTCATCATCGACATGGCGGGAGTGACCGGCAGAAGAGCGTCGAAACTCAACGCCCCTTTTACCTGAATTCCTTTACCGCTGTGGAGCTTCTTCAACAGGGCGGGATAGCGGGAATCGATCCAGAAATAGAGGGCAATAGCGAGCCCCAGTGCGCCGGCGAGATAGGTTTGAAGTACCCAGCGCGTACGCGGTGAATCGGCCGAAACGGAGTCGGAGATCGACGGACTGGCAGCGGCAGTCGACATAAGATTGTCCCCAGGTGAATTGGTCGGGTTCCAAGCACACCCTGAAAAACCGGTGGCGCAGTATGCCGGAGGAGTCGGGGAAGGCTCAATAATAGGTTTGAACTATCGATCGAGCGTGCGGGCGGGGACGCTCGTTCACCTTTGGAACGCCGGACATACCTAGTCGCCAGAATGGGGGTTACGCCGTTTGGTTCTTCCAGATATAATGGAAGGTGATGTTGCCCGTCCGCGATGCTGCAGAAGAACTCCAATTCGTATCTTATTGGTTCGAGCCCTGCCGAGTGTTGGCTACACTGCCTGGTGTGTCCGCGGCGTTATCGGGCGAACCTGCCTTCGCGTCTGCGTCCGTCTCTCTTCGGTAGCGATTAGTTCCAATCCTCTCACCTGATTCGCCCAAGGCGCTCTGTCTACATACGCGGCAGAATTCCTCAGGGGGCTGAAGCCCACATCTTTCTGGCGCTTTGGCGGCACGGCTAAAGTCGTGCCCTTCCACGAACACACACGACCGAAGTCGTGCCCTTGCACAAATAACGACTAGAGTCGTGCCGTTCGACAAAAGATTGACTGATGGACTGGCCAGATTACAGAAACGATCTCGCCACCGCTCTATGGAGGAGCTACCATGGCAACCAACACTATGACCGCAACGATCGGTCCCAAGATCAAGACCGCCCTGCCCGGGCCCAATGCCAAGCGCGTGCTCGAGGGCGATGAGAAATACATTTCGCCGTCTTATACGCGTTCGTACCCGATGGTCGCAAAGAGTGGGCGCGGCATCGTCGTAACCGATGTGGACGGCAACGAGTTTTTCGATTTTTCCGCCGGCATCGCCGTGACTTCAACGGGCCATTGCCATCCTGACGTGGTCGCCGCCATCCAGAAGCAGGCGGGCGAATTGATCCACATGTCAGGAACCGATTTCTACTACGAGAGTATGGTCGAGTTGGCCGAGCGGCTGTCAAAGATCGCTCCCATGCCCGGACCGCACCGCTTCTACTATGGGAACTCAGGCGCGGAGGCGATCGAGTGCGCACTGAAGCTGGCCCGTTATCACACCAAACGGCAGCATGCGATTGCATTCTTCGGCGCATTCCATGGCCGGACCATGGGCGCGCTGTCGCTGACCGCGTCGAAGCCGCAGCAGAAGCGGCGTTTTGCTCCGATGGTTCCGGGAGTGACGCACATCCGCTATCCCGACGTGTATCGCGGCTGTGTTGGCGGAGCGCAGGAAGCGGATCAATTTGCGCTGGGCTGCGCGCGTTTTATCGAGGAAAAGTTGTTCAAGACGATTCTCGCTCCCGAGGAAGTCGCGGCTATCTTTGTCGAGCCGGTGCAGGGCGAGGGCGGATATGTGGTCGCGCCAAGGGTCTTCATGCAGGAATTGCGGCGTATCTGCGACCGACACGGCATCATGCTGGTCGTCGACGAAGTGCAGAGCGGCATTGGACGTACCGGGAAGTGGTGGGCGGTTGAGCACACCGGTGTTCAGCCCGATATGGTCTGCATGGCGAAGGGCATCGCGTCCGGAATGCCTCTGGGCATCACGATGACCCGCGCAGAAATCATGGACTGGGTTCCGGGTTCGCATGCTTCTACGTTTGGCGGAAATCCTGTGGCAGTCGCCGCAGCGTTGGCCACACTCGACGTGATCGAACGAGAGCATCTGATCGAGAACTCCGAAAAGGTGGGCAACCACATCATGAAGAGGATGGCGGATTGGCCTTCCAAGCTGAAACTGGTCGGGGATGTGCGCGGTCGCGGACTCATGATTGGCGTCGAGATCGTGAAGGATAAGGTCACGAAGGAATACGGGGCTGCGGAGCGCGATCGCATCGTCGAGATGGCGTTCGAACGCGGCATTCTGTTTCTGGGATGTGGGCCGAGCACGGTTCGCTTGTGCCCGCCGCTTATCGTCACCAAAGAAGAAGCTGACGTTGCGATTGATGTGCTGGAAGAGTGCATCAAGGCCGTCGGAGCTTAGTCGTCGTCCTTAGCTGGGACCTGTGCATCTGCCTGCGAGTTGCACAGGTCCTTCGCTACGCTCAGGATGAACAGTGCTGAAATCTATACAAAGCCGCATGGCCGGGCGTGGTTTCTCTTGCCTGAGCGCCATTTTTCCTGATTCAGGAACTCATTCCTTCCGAGCATCTCCCCCTGTGAGTTCTGTCACATCCTCAGTGCGGCTCTCCCCGATAGCCTAAATCTTGTCCCTCATGCTTCCTGCCTGGTTCACCCGAAGCATCGTCCTAAGTCTCGACTGGCTGGGCGCGCGCGTGCTTCCGCCGGATGAGAAGCCTGCCCACCAGCGCGTCGGAGTGCGGGGAGAGGAGGATGCTTACTTCTATTTGCGTGGTCTCGGATACGTCATGGTCGCGCGCAACTATCGTACGGCGCGTTGCCGCGGAGAGATCGACCTGATCGGGTGGGATCAGGATGTGTTGTGTTTTGTTGAAGTTAAAACTCGGACGTCACACGGGGTGAAGACTGCCGAGGCCGCTGTGGATCGATCACAAGAGACGCGAGGTAGCGCAGGTTGCACGCGATTACTTGCGGCAGCTTCCACCAACGTGCCAGTGGAGGTTCGACATAGTAAGCGTATACTACGAGGGTCGAGAGTCCCGCCCGCACATCGAAGTATTTCGAAATGCCTCCCTGGCGGCTTAATGGATGAGTTTGCGAAAACCCCTGGAAAGGATTCAGTGACGTGCCGGAGCTAAGAAAAGATCCTATTGTTGGACGCTGGGTGATCATTTCCACGGATCGCGCCAAGCGCCCGACCGATTTTGCACGCGAGAACATGAAGATCAAGGGGGGATTCTGCCCCTTCTGCTACGGGAACGAAAGCAAGACCCCACCCGAAATTCAAGCGTACCGGCCCAATACGAACGGCGGACCGCCGCCGCAGAGGGATATGCCGGGCTGGACCGTGCGGGTCGTACCTAATAAATTCCCTGCACTCGGAATTGAGGGGAATCTTAACCGTCAGGCCGACGGCATGTTCGATCGGATGAACGGCATCGGGGCCCATGAAGTCATTATCGAAACGCCTGACCACAATTCGAACCTGGCGAGCCTTCCTCCCAAGCGAATTGAAGACGTGCTCTGGACCTTCCGCGATCGCATTCTCGATCTGAAGAAGGACCGGCGCTTCAAGTACATTCTGATTTTCAAGAACCACGGAGAGGCGGCCGGCGCTTCCCTGGAACACTCGCATTCCCAACTGATTGCGTTGCCGATTCTTCCGATCAACGTCACGCAGGAACTTGAGGGCGCGAAACAGTATTTTCTGTATAAAGAGCGATGCGTTTTCTGCGACATCATCCGGCAGGAAATGGACAGTGGAATCCGCGTGGTCGCAGAGAATGAGAATTTTCTGACGCTGGCTCCTTATGCTCCGCGCTTTCCATTTGAAACGTGGATCCTTCCCAAGACGCACGAGTCGGCGTTTGAGAATTCTTCGTCGCACATGTTCGAGAATCTAGCGCGCGCGCTCAAGGAACTACTTGGCAGAGCGGATCGGGTACTCGACAACCCGCCATACAACCTGGTGATTCATTCTTCCCCGGTGCAGGATCCGACTAACGATCACTATCACTGGCACATTGAGTTCATGCCAAAGCTCACTAAGACCGCAGGTTTCGAGTGGGGGACGGGTTTCTATATCAACCCGACTCCACCGGAAGAGGCTGCGAAATTCCTGCGCGAGGCCAACGTAGAAGAGACCCGCCGCTGTGACCGCCAGATAGTAGAAGTTTGGAGTAAAGAGAATAAGGGCACGGCTTTGGGTCCGTGCCCTTTCAGTTGTGCCGGAGAGAGGAGCCTATAAGTCAGGCTCGATTGAAGAGAGCTTAAGGCCCCGGCAGTAGTTAGTTGTCACAGGGTTGTAAAACCCTCTCGGGCGCGGCAGCCATTTCAGAGATTCCCCCACTTATTGACGCCATAGGACTTGCATCACTACGATGGGCAGCTTCGAGGATTCGAATGAAACGCTGCCTCTTGATGTTGCTGTTCGTCGGATGCGCTTTCGCCGTACCCGCTCCCTCCACGCTGATCGCGAACGTGAGCGCGCGCCAGACCACGAGCCTCAACGGCTACTGGCAGGTGATCGTCGATCCGTTCGACAACGGCAAGTCTGCCAAATTCTTTCGCGACGACAAGCCCAAAGATAAAAGCGACCGCGTCGAGTACAGCTTCGATGCGTCTCCGGCGATGAATGTTCCCGGCGACTGGAATACCCAGCGGGAACAGTTGCTCTTCTACGAAGGCCCGGTCTGGTATCGGAGACAGTTCGAATATCACAAGCGTGACGGCAAGCGTGTCTTTGTCTACTTCGGCGCGGTGAACTACCAGGCTTCCGTCTATCTAAACGGAGAAAAATTAGGAGATCACGAAGGCGGATTTACCGCTTTCAATTTCGAGACCACTGCTCTTTTGAAGGATGGTCCGAACGATCTTATCGTAGAGGTAAGTAACGTCCGGCGCGCCGATGCCGTTCCTGCATTGAAGTTTGATTGGTGGAACTATGGCGGCATCACGCGCGACGTGATGCTGGTCGAATTGCCGTCCACGTTCATTGAGGACTATTCCGTACAACTGAAGCGAGGATCCTCCCATGAGATTGCTGGCTGGGTGAAGTTCAATGGGCCAAGGGCTCGGAATGACGTTGCAATTCAGATTCCCGAAGCAGGCATCGAGTTCAAGACACTGACGAGTCCCGATGGCGTCGCGCGATTTGAGTTCGACGTCAGCGTTGTCGCTTGCGGGAAGAAGCCGGCCAGGAATTGCGAGAGGCCACTGACGCTATGGTCGCCGGAGAATCCGAAGCTGTATCGCGTGATCGTGTCGGGGGAAGGTGACAACGTTATCGACGAGATCGGATTCCGGACTATCGAAGTGCAGGGCGCGACGATTCTGTTGAATGGCAAGCCGATTTTTTTGCGCGGTGTCTCCATGCACGAAGAGGCTCCGTTTCGCGAAGGCCGAGCATTCAGTCCGGCGGACGCGCAGACCTTACTCGGATGGGTGAAGGATCTGGGATGTAACTTCGTACGCTTCGCTCACTATCCGCACAACGAAAATGAGATTCGTCTTGCTGACCGCATGGGCTTGCTGGTCTGGTCGGAGATTCCAGTTTACTGGGACATTGACTGGTTGAGTGCCGCCGCCTTGGAAAGTGCCGAGACGCAGTTGCGCGACATGATCGCGCGCGATCACAACCGGGCGTCGGTCATCCTGTGGTCGGTGTCGAACGAAACTCCCGTGAAGCCCGAACGCCTGAAGTTTCTGACTCAGCTTGTGCGCTCTGCCAAGGAACTCGATCCCACTAGACTGGTGACGTCCGCCATGAATCACGTCGACGAGAGCGGTCCAGATTCCCGGACATTATCCGATCCGCTGGGTGATGTGCTGGACGTTCTGGGATTGAACGAATATTTAGGCTGGTATTGGGGAAAGCCGGAAGATGCGGACAAGCTTCAATGGAAAATCAATCCAAACAAGCCGTTGATCGTAAGCGAATTTGGCGGTGGCGCGCTCTACGGCCGTCACGGCGAGAAAGACGAGCGCTGGACCGAGGAATTTCAGGAAAACCTTTTCGTGCACCAGTTGGGCATGGTGCAGCGCATGCCGAACCTTGCAGGGATGACGCCGTGGGTGCTGATGGACTTCCGGTCTCCGTCGCGCATGCTTCCCGGCGTGCAGGACTACCACAACCGTAAGGGATTGATCTCTAACCGAGGGGAACGCAAGCTCGCGTTCTATGTGCTGCAGAATTTCTACAGGAAGAAGGCCGAGTCGTTCGAAGTAACACTGCGCAAATTCTTGAACCGCGCAAATTCTGTAACCACGAAGGACACGAAGTTACACTAAGGAAAACCTTACGCCTGTGTGCGGTCCTGAAATTCTTCGTGCCATGCCATCTGGATCGCTTCCAGTTTGCCTTCGTTGGAAGCTTTGGCATCGCCTTCGAAATCCGGCAGCTCGGTGACGTAGCGATGCAGGTCGGTGAATCGGACAGCCAGCGGATCTACATCGGGATGCTTTTCAGAAAGCAGAATGCCGAGATCTTCGGCGTCATCCCAGGTAAGTTTCTTGGGCATCTCAGTGCTCCTCAGAGACGTAGTTGCGGTTCCACGAAGGAATTTCTACGACAACTTTGCCGGGCTTTGTGATCTGCGCCTGGCAACCGAGACGAGAGTTTAGCTGGAGATCGGCAGCCATGTCTAACCGGTCGGCTTCATCATCGTCCATCTCAGACAAGTTCTCGGCGCCCTCTTTGACCCAGATGTGGCACGTCGTGCACGCGCAATTGCCGCCGCAGGCGTGATCGAGCGTCACCCCGAAATTTAGGGCGACATCAAGCAAAGATTGCTCCTTGCCATGATTCTCATAGGCCAGCTTGCCGTGTTCAAACTGACAGGACTTTCCTTCCGGAAGGAAAGTTACCTGCACTGTGTTTTCCCCGGGCGCCTCGACTGTGGCCGCTCCGCCACCTTGAGTTTTTTCGTCTGCCATATGCTCCTTCAAATTCTTTTGTGATCACTAGCGAGGGCAACGAGCCCTCGCCACCGCCAGCGCTACCATCAACGCGCGCAGCTATTCGAACTCTGCTTTCGCCATCGGATGAGGAGCGGTGGGTCCTTCACCCAAGTCCGTCTCATCCATGTTCTTGCCCTTCAATGCTGACGACACGGCCGTATCCATCATCAATTCCGCGAGGCGCATCGTGCCCTGATTCAGGGCATCAATCGCCTTTCGAATGGCCTGATAGTCATCTTCTGCGTTCACAGCGGTGAGGGATTTCTCCATCTTCGCAATCTGCTTCTTTTCGCCGGTCGTGAGCTTGCCCCACCCCGCGCTCTTCTTACCCTTTTCGAGAGCTGCAAGAATCGTAGCCGTCTCGTTGCGGGCTTCGATCAACTGGCGGCGGCGGAAATCTTCTTCTGCATTGTCGAACGAGTCGAGGATCATGCCTTCGACCTGCTCGTCCGTGAGGCCATAGCTGGGCTGGACCTGAATCTCCGCTTCCTTGCCGCTTCGCTGCTCCCGAGCCGAGACATGCAGAATTCCGTTGGCGTCGATCAGGAACTTGACCTCGACACGCGGAATGCCGGCTGCCATCGGTGGAATTCCCTTTAGATCAAAGCGAGCGAGGGAGCGGCAATCTGTTGCGAGTTCACGCTCTCCCTGTAATACGTGAATCGCGACATTCGCCTGACCATCAATCTGAGTCGTATAAAACTGTGTGGCCGACGCCGGGATCGTCGAATTGCGAAGAATGATCTTGTCGGTCACTCCACCGGCAACTTCAATTCCGAGCGAAAGCGGAGTGACGTCGAGAAGCAACATGTCTTGCGTCGCTTCGGAGCCGCCTCCCAAAATATTCGCCTGGACCGCCGCTCCGAGAGCGACAACCTCGTCGGGATTCAGCCCAACGTGCGGTTCGCGACGAAAAAGTTCTTTCACGAGCGAGCGCACCTTGGGAATGCGAGTCGATCCGCCAACCAGAACGACTTCATCGATCTGTTCGGGCTTCAGGTTCGCGTCCTTGAGAGCCTGCTTGCAAGGTCCGACAGTGCGGTCAATGATGGGCTGGATCAGCTGCTCGAACTGTTCCCGTGTAATTTCCCGCTGGTAGCGTTTGTCGTGGGGAAGTTCGATGTCGAGTTTGACCGACGGCTGAGAGGACAGCGCGATTTTTGCGTCGATCACAGCCTTGCGGATGGCCTGCACGGCTTCCGCACTGCGGCGAAGGTCGATTCCAAGGTCTCCGCGAATATCGTCGAGGGCGATGGTGATCATCAGGTTGTCGATATCATCGCCACCGAGATGAGTATCTCCATTGGTGGCGATAACTTCGAAGATGCCGTCGTGCAATTTAAGAATCGAGATGTCGAACGTTCCGCCGCCCAGATCGTAAACTGCGACGATTCCGTTCTGCTTCCGGTCGAGACCATATGCGAGTGAGGCCGCGGTCGGCTCGTTCACAAGACGCAAGACCTCAAGTCCCGCGATGCGGCCCGCATCTTTTGTCGCCTGGCGCTGCGCGTCGTTGAAGTAGGCGGGAACGGTGATGACAGCTTTGGTTACGGGAGCGCCGAAATAGCGCTCCGCGTTCCGCTTGAGCTGGCGCAGGATGAGCGCCGAAATCTCAGGGGGCGTGGACGTTTTATCTCCCAGCTTGATGCGAAGAACCTCGCCCGGCTGCAGGTCTTCCGCAATGCGGAAAGGAAACAGTTTGAGTTCTTCCCGGATATCTTCGACGCCGCGGCCCATGAGTCTTTTGATCGAATAGACGGCGCGCTCCGGTGTTTCGATCAGATTGCGGCGCGCTGAATTTCCTATCACTGGCTGATTGTTTTCGTCGATTGCAACGACCGAAGGTACGAGATTCACCCCGTCATCTCCGGGAATGACAACGGGTGTATCCCCCTGCATGAAGGCGACGAGCGAATTCGTCGTTCCTAAATCGATTCCGACAATGTGCTCTACAGCCATTTAGCGTTTTGCTCCCGTCAATTCAGCTTCTGGAGCAACCCACTTATTGTCGGCTCTTGAGCCGGCTCCCACCGCTGAACCTTCGCCCCATGAATCATTCCCTGCAGGAAGGGCTCAAAGAAAATGTAAGGATGGATTGTGGGGATCGAGCTGACCTCATCGAGCCGCTTTCGCGATTCCGCGGGGATGGAAAACTCGATGGCGCTCAGGTTGTCCTCGAGTTGCTTCAGTTTGCTCGCTCCCAGGATTGTGGAACTAATGCCGGGCTGCGTCGCAACCCAGTTCAACGCAACCTGGGCAGGCGGACGACCGAGATCCTTCGCCACACTCAGCAGGACGTCGAGGATCTTCCAATTTGTTTCGTTGAACCTCGCGAACGTAGGGTTGGCGGAATCCTTTACTTTCTCAAGACGACTATCTCCGGGATGGCTGTTTCCTTTGTTGTACTTCCCGCTGAGAAATCCGCTGGCCAACGGGCTCCATGGGCAAATGCCCATGCCCAATTCCTGGGCCGCCGGAACATGTTCCCGCTCGATGTTCCGTTCGACGAGAGAATATTCAAGCTGCAGCGCGATCAGGCGCTCTTTGCCTTCCTTCTCGGCGAGCGTTTGCGCGCGGGCAACGTACCACGCCGGAGTATCAGAGAACCCATAATGACGGATCTTGCCCTCGCGAACGAGGTCGTTCAGAGTGGAGACCACCTCTTCGATCGGCGTGACTTTGTCCCAGGCATGCAGCCAGTACAGGTCGATGTAATCGGTTTGCAGGCGACGCAGCGAACCATGGAGCGCGCGATAAATGTTCTTGCGTCCGTTGCCACCTGCGTTCGGATTTCCTGCTTCAGCGTTGAACGTAAATTTTGTGGCCAGGACCACGCGATCGCGCAGGCTCTGATCGGCGATGAACTTGCCAACTTGCTCTTCGCTCTTGCCGCCTGTATATCCATCGGCGGTATCGATGAAGTTGCCACCGGCTTCGACGTAACGATCGAAGATCGAGCGCGACACGTTCTCTTCCGAACCCCATCCCCACTCGGTGCCGAACGTCATCGTTCCGAGGCAGAGCGGGCTTACGCGCAGTCCGGATCGTCCAAGCGTTTTATATTCGTTTAATTGCATCTCGCCATCGCTCCTGGATCAGGATTCAAGCACCGCGTTTACATCCCTCACCAGGTTGCGGATGTAGTTGCGGCGGTTCAGTACGTCGACCATTTTCCCGACGATTGGTTTGCGGGCCTCAGGGTTTTCGGGACTTTCTTCGATTGCAGCATCCCACTGGGTCCAGTAAGACTGAAGTTCCTGAAGCAGATTCTCGTATTTTTCTTCCAAAGCGGCCTTGTGCTTTGCGATGTCGGCGGTGAGCGAAGCGTCGTCTTCGCCCATCTTCTTGTTCATCCGAAGTTCTTCGAGCTGCATGTTGAGCTCGAAAACTTCCTCCAACATTTCCGGCGGCACAATCTGCTTCTTTACCTCTCCAGTGGCGCGCGCTTTTTCCGTGGCGCTCTTGGACTGCTCTTCCAGTTCAACGCCCTCAAGTTCAAGCAGGTACTGGGTGCGCTTGATCGGATCCCGAAGCGTTCGATACGCGTCGTTTAGCAACGAACTTTGTTCGAGACTCCATTGCTGCTCCTGGCTTCCGGCGCGAGCGTTAAGGTCAGGATGGAGCCTGCGGCTCAACTCGTAGAAGCCCTTCTCGAGCGACTTTACATCCAGATTCAATTGCAACGGGAGCCCAAAGAAAGCAAAGTAGTCGACCGGAACAGGCGGCTGCACCTTACCGCAAGACCCACAAAAATGCGCGGCCCGCATCGAGCCGCATGACCAGCAGGTGTGCGTATCCTGAGGCAGGGGCTTGGCACCAATCGCGGTAAGGGAAGGCTTGGTCGTCACGTTCCAATTCCTCGGACGGCCGGCTCAAGGCCGGCGCTCGTTATTCTCAACCAACTTGTCGGGTGGCGCCCGCAGTCGCGGGCGAGGGCGCCCGCGCCACACTCGCTCAGGCCGAGAACGAAGTTCCGCAGCCGCACGATTTCGAGGCCTGCGGATTTACGAATACGAATCCCTGCTGCATCAGCGTTTCCTGGTAGTCCAGAATCATACCGTGCAGGTAGATGAACGATTTCGGATCGACAAATACTCGAACGTCGCTGAACTGGAATACGCGATCGCGCTCACGCGGCTGCGAGTCGAAGCGGATGTTGTAGCTCAGACCCGAACAGCCGCCGCCCTGCACTCCGAGACGCAGCCCGCCCTGCTCGGGCGAGATGCCTTCCTTCACCATCGCAGTGCGGATCTTCGAGATCGCCTTGTCGGTGACCTGAATGCCTTTCGCGACGGCCTGGGGTGCGGATTCGGTGGCAGTTGTCATTCAATTCACAAATTGCTGCTCGTGATTACTTCGCTTCTGCGGAAACCGGGCTCACCGTTTCCTGCTTCTTCTTCCAGTCTCCAATGGCGGCGCGAATGGCGTCTTCGGCCAACACGGAGCAGTGAATCTTGACCGGAGGAAGCGAAAGCTCTTTCACGATGTCCATATTCTTGATCGCGAGAGCCTCGTCGACGGTTCTGCCCTTGACCCATTCTGTGGCCAGCGACGATGAAGCAATCGCCGAGCCGCATCCGAAGGTCTTGAACTTTGCGTCTTCAATCACGTTGGTCTGCGGATTGACCTTGATCTGTAACTTCATGACGTCGCCGCACTCGGGAGCGCCGACCAGGCCAGTGCCTACGTCTGTGCTGCTCTTGTCCATCGAGCCGACGTTGCGCGGGTTGTTGTAGTGATCGATGACCTTATCGCTGTATGACATTTAGTTCTCCTGACGCTGGAATCTGTCACCCCCTTGGGGGCTCGTGCATTTCTTCTCTAACTCCCCACGGCTTGCGCCGTGGGCTGTAATCTTTCGCCGCTACGCGGCTGGCTAGTGCGCTTCACCCGCCCACTTCACATCTTTCAAGTTGATGCCCTCTTTCGCCATTTCGTAGAGTGGCGAAAGTTCGCGGAGGCGCTCCACCGTATCGATGACGCGGTCAGCGACGTAGTCCACTTCGGCCTCAGTGTTGAAGCGGCCGATGCCGAACCGAATCGAACTGTGCGCCAGGTCATCTCCCGTGCCTAAAGCCTTCAATACATAAGATGGCTCAAGCGTCGCAGAGGTGCATGCTGATCCGCTGGAAACTGCGATGTCGTTGATGCCCATCAGGAGCGACTCGCCTTCTACATACGCGAAGCTGATGTTCAGGTTGCCGGGCAGACGGTGCTCGGTCGATCCGTTGATGTAAGTTTCATCCAGGCGATTCATGATGCGGTCGCGCAGTCGATTGCGAAGACCCGCCAGCCGGCAAGACTCTTGCGGCATCTCTTCTTGAGCGAGAGCGCACGCTTTGCCGAGGCCCACGATACCCGGGACATTCAGCGTTCCTGACCGCATGCCACGCTCATGTCCGCCGCCATCAATGATGGCCGAGATTTGCACGCGTGGATTCTTGCGTCGAACATACAGGGCGCCGACACCTTTGGGGCCGTAAAGCTTGTGGCCGGTGATCGACATAACGTCAATATTCTGCTTGTTCACATCAACGGGAATCTTGCCGATGGCCTGCACCGCGTCGGTGTGGAAGATGACTCCGCGCTCGCGACAGAGCTTGCCGATTTCCGCGACCGGCTGAATTACGCCAATCTCGTTGTTGGCAGCCATGATGGTGACCAGGATGGTCTTGTCGTCGATGGCGCGCTTCAGGTCGTCGAGATCGATCAGGCCGTCTTTCTGGACGGGCATATAAGTGACGCGATAGCCGTTCTTCTCGAGGCGCTTGCAGGTGTCGAGCACGGCCTTGTGCTCGGTCACCGCGGTGATGATGTGATTGCCCTTCTCGCGGTACATTTCCGCGACGCCCTTGATGGCGAGGTTGTCGCTCTCGGTGGCACCTGAGGTGAAGATGATTTCCTTGGTCGTGGCGCCGATCAGTTTTGCAATGCGCTCGCGTGCGGTCTCAACGCCTTCTTCCGCGGCCCATCCGAAGGAGTGGTTGCGGCTGGCGGAATTGCCGAATTTCTCGATGAAGAACGGCAGCATCTCTTCCAGCACCCGGGGATCCATCTGGGTGGTGGCATGGTTGTCCATGTAAATGGGGAGCTTCACGCCCTTGCCATTCTGGCTGTGTTCCTGGGTCAAAGCCTGGGGGATCTTTACTTCCGTGCTCATTGATTTGCTCTCCTGCTTCGCTTCTAACGTTGGATGATTTTCTTTTTCGGACGGTTCAGCCGATTGTCACCAGTTCTGCCGTCTTTGGAACCTGTTCGTGGGCGTCTTCCGGCTCTTCCCGCATGTGCGAAATCTTGATCCGCTTCAGCACCGCCTCGATGCTGTCGTTTACCTTGCGCAACGGCTCGCGAATATTGCAGCGGTCGCTCTGGTCGCACTCGCCGCGAACCGTGACACACGAGGTAATGAAAAGTGGACCATCGATCGCCTGGATCACCTCAAACGCCGATATCGTGTGAGCGGGCCGCGCCAGCGTATAGCCGCCATTGGTGCCGTGCTGCGACTGCAGGAGCCCGGCTTTCGCCAGGCGCTGCAGAATCTTCGCTAGAGCCTCGGGCGGAATACCGTACGCGTCGGCAACATCCTTGGCGCTGCAGGACCTCACGGTGGAAAGCTCGGCGAGATGCTTCATCGCCATCAGTCCGTAGTCGGCTTTTTTCGTCAGCTTTAGCACAAGGTTACCGAGGTAAATACGATGAGAAAGGTCGCCAATAATTCCGACCTTTTTCGTCGTAATTCATTGTAGGACAAGGTATCGGCCTAAGGCAAGTCCCCACAGTGAATCATCCGACAGCCCGGTTCGGAGGTAAATATAGGGGGTTGAATGGTTTATGGGGAGAGCCGAAAAAGCCTAAGGGCGTTCGCCCGGAACTCCACCACGTCCGGAGGGCGACGTCCGAGGACGAGTAGGAACAAATTCACGGTTCGGTAACAGCTTGAGGCTTGACAAGACGCCAAGCCGTTCTAAAATACCGGGAAATTCCGGCGGAGCAGGCCCTTCGCTATCGGATTTAGGGCTCTTCGCGCTTATGACTCCAAAGTCGCCCTCCTCTCCTCAAAACGCAGAAATGAAAGCTCCCTGCAAACATCCGCGCGTGCAGATCGTGAGCCGCGATGAAGAATCCGAATTCGTCGAATGTAAGGAGTGCGGCGAGATCTTCGAGTCCAGCGAGTTCAAGGACATGACCATCGAAGATGGGACGCAGGAAAGCGAGATCTGAGCCTTCGCTGTCGCTGTACTTGCCCCGCCTGAGTTCTTACCGCAGAGGAAAATTGGCTTCAGCCGAGAAATCCATCGCGGCGAAGTCTCGCGCGAGGAATTTGGGATAGGCGGCCGCTGCAATCATGGCAGCGTTGTCGGTAGAAAGCGGGCGAGAGGGAAAATAGACGGATATCCCGATGCGCTTGCCCTCGCGTTCGAACGCCTGGCGCAGTTCCTGATTTGCGGCGACACCTCCGGTGACGAGAAGCGTGGCAACGTTATGGTGTTCGGCCGCTGCCAAGGTCTTACCGACCAGATCGTCGACGATTGCCCGCTGGAATGACGCGACAAGGTCGACTGTTTTGCGATCAGTGTTCGCGAGAAGGTCGTCCAGAGATGGCCTGGAAATCGTCGACAGCGCGGCTCGGCGAGACTCGATCGAAGCGCGCATGTCATTGGTCTCAACGTACCGCAGCACAGCTGTTTTGATCCCACTGTAGGAGAAATCGAAACGAGGCCGACCATCGCTGGCAGGGACAGCTTTGCCGTCATGTCGGCCCCGCCGGTCGGGATGCTTGATTTGAGCCGGGGGAAACCTTACCGCCTTTGGATCCCCGTGCGGTGCGAGCTTGTCGATCACGGGTCCGCCCGGGTATCCCAGCCCGAGGAGTTTGGCGACTTTATCAAAAGCTTCGCCGGCGGCGTCGTCGCGAGTGTGGCCAATATTTTCGTATTTCCAGGAGTTCTGCGTCTGCTCCGCCAGGTAGAGATGGGTGTGTCCCCCGGAGACGACCAGCGCCAGCACAGGAAACCGGAGTTCGTGATTTCCCTTTTGCCGCTCTTCCAGAAGAACAGCGTGGATGTGTCCTTCAAGATGATTGATCGCGATCAGCGGTTTCTCCAGCGCGAAAGCAAGGGCTTTGGCATAGCTGATGCCGACCAGCAGAGCTCCCGCGAGCCCGGGGCCTTGGGTAACAGCGATTGCATCCAGCGCGTTGTAATCACGCTGGGCCTCGGCCAACGCCTGGCGAACGACGGGCACGACGGCGCGCAAGTGCTCGCGAGAAGCGAGCTCAGGAACGACTCCTCCATAGGGCTGATGGGTTGCGATCTGCGAAGCCACAACGTTCGAGATCAACTGCTCACCCGAACGCACCACGGCAGCCGCCGTTTCGTCGCACGAGCTTTCAATGCCGAGGATGTAGGCGTCAGCCATGAGCATGTCTAGTTTCCGGTTTCTAGCCTGGGGTTGCAAGTCGCGCGCGAATTGCCGGGCATGTCGCGGCGTTGACGACCTGATCACGGCACCCGCGGCAGTATCATGAAAGAAGAATGGGTCCAGCTCAGACATCGGCGAATCTGAAGACCGCGGCCGCGTCCATCGTGCAAACACTGCGGCAAAAAGGGTTTCAGGCGTATCTGGTCGGCGGATGCGTTCGCGACCTGCTGCTGGAAAGAGAACCGAAAGACTACGACGTCGCCACCGACGCTACACCGGCGCAGGTGATGGAGATTTTTCCCGAAACTTACGCGGTTGGAGTCCAGTTCGGCGTTGTTCTTGTTCCTGTGAAGGACTCGATCTCGGAGGAGTTATCGCAGGAAAATCCATCGAAGAGCTCTGCCGTCGAGGTCGCCACCTTCCGAAGCGACATCGGCTATTCGGACGGGCGGCATCCCGATGAAGTGCGGTTTAGCCGGGATCCGAAAGAAGATGTCCAGCGCCGGGACTTCACGATCAACGGCATGCTGCTCGATCCGTTGACCGGAGAGGTATTGGATTTCGTCAATGGACGCAACGACCTCGCGGCCCGAGTCATTCGTACCATCGGCGATCCGGAGAAACGATTTGCGGAAGACAAGCTGCGCATGCTCCGAGCGGTTCGATTTGCAGCGCGGTTTGAATACCGTATCGACGAGCCGACGTTCGCGGCGATCAAGAGGCTGGCTCCCGAAATTCGTGCGGTCTCTCGCGAACGAGTTCGCGACGAGCTAACCCGCATGTTGACGGAAGGACATGCCAGCCGGGCGTTCCTGCTGCTCGACGAAAGCGGACTGCTGCGCGAGGTGTTGCCGGAAATCTCTGCGATGAAGGGTGTGGCGCAACCGCCTGAGTTTCATCCCGAAGGGGACGTCTTTGTTCATACGCTGCTGTTACTCGATCAATTGCCGTCTCCGTGTCCTTTGACTCTCGCGTGGGGCGCGCTGCTTCATGACGTGGGCAAGCCCGCGACTTTCTGGGTGGCTCCCGATCGCATCCGGTTCGACGGCCATGTGGAAGTCGGGATCAAGATCGCGGAGGATATTTGTCGACGAATGCGCTTTTCGAATGATGAGACCGAGCAGATTCTGCTGCTTATCGAGAATCACATGAGATTCGGGGATGCAACGCGAATGAAGGAATCGACGTTAAAGAGATTTTTTCGCCTGCCGCGTTTCGATGAACACATGGCCCTGCACCGCGCGGACTGCCTAGCCAGCCACGGGATACTCTCGACGTACGAGTTTGTGAAGCAGAAGCGGGCAGAAATTCCGGCTGAGAAAATGAGGCCTGCGCCCCTAGTTACGGGCCACGATTTGATTTCGGCTGGATATACTCCAGGACCGAGTTTTAGCAAGATCTTGAACGCTGTGGAGGATGCGCAACTCGAGGGACGCCTGCTTTCTCGTGATGCTGCGATGGAGTTCATAGAGCGTGAATTTCCTGTGTGAAACTCTCGAAAAGAGTCGCCAACAGCGATGCTAGAATCGTCATTTCCAAGGCATATCGCAGCGCGAAGAGGGAAATTCCATTGGAACGGGTTGGGTCGGAGCTGGAAAAGATCGTGGCAAGGTCCCTGAGACAGGCGCCGCCCGGAGAGGCTCCACTCATGGCGTGGCCGGTGGTGTGTGGTTCGGCCGTGGCGGAGCGGACTCGGGCCTTGAACTTTGAAGATGGCATCTTGAGCGTCGGGGTTCCGGACGTCGGTTGGCGATCGGAACTGCAGGGCTTGGCCCCTCGATATGTGGCCGCGATCAATCGCTATACACTCGAGATGGTCCGAAGAATTGAGTTCATCGTAACTCGATCGGAGCAGGAATTGAAGCACTTTGGCTGAAGTTCCCTGACTATCAAATGAAGGTTACAGACAAAGACGTCGCTTACGTAGCAGAACTCGCAAACCTCGACCTCACCAATGAGGAGCGCAGCGGCATGCTGCGAGATCTCAATTCGATTCTCGACTACATTGAGCGTCTCAACGAGTTGGACATTGAGAAGGTCCCGCCGATGGCGCAGGTCTCAGGTCAGTACGGAGTCGATAAAAGCAAGCAGGGGAGCGAGCGGTTTGCCTACGCCAGCCGGGAAGACATTTTGGAAGGATTGCGCAAATCGCTGCCACACGATGAGGCAATGGCGAATGCACCGGATCCGGATGAGCAGTTTTTCCGGGTTCCCAAAGTGATCGAACGCTAGCCTCACCCAACAATCAAAAATGGATCTATCGTCCCTGACCATCGATGCGGCGCGCACCGCGATTGTGCAACGCCAGACAACGGCTCTTGCTTTGGCCGAAGCACACTATGCCCGTATCCAGAAAGAGGACGGGCAAATCGGCGCCTTCTTGACGCTTTCAAAAGAACGAGCACTTGAACAGGCGGATCGAGTGGATCGCATGGCTGCCGATGGAAAGCCTCTGCCTCCGCTCGCGGGGGTTCCGGTAGGCATCAAAGATGTGATGAGCACCCGCGGGCTGCGAACCACGGCGGGGTCAAAAGTTCTCGAGAAATATATTCCGCCGTACGACTGCACTGCCGTTGCCCGGATGGAAGAAGCTGGCGCAGTGATGCTCGGCAAGACGAATTGCGATGAGTTTGCAATGGGCTCATCGAATGAGAATTCCGCTTACGGTCCCGTACGCAATCCGAGAGATTTGAGCCGCGTTCCCGGGGGATCCTCGGGCGGGTCCGCCGCCGCAGTGGCATCGGACATGGCGGTGGCCGCGCTGGGGTCGGACACCGGGGGATCGATTCGCCAGCCGGCAGCCTTCTGCGGCGTGGTTGGCCTAATGCCGACCTACGGCCGCGTGTCGCGATATGGATTGATTGCCTTTGCATCTTCGCTCGATCACATTGGCCCGCTGACGAAGACCGTGAAAGATGCAGCGATTGTTCTGCGGACCATCGCCGGGCGCGATCCAATGGATTCGACCTCGGCCGAAGTTCCCGTGCCCGACTATGTTGCCGAGATCGAGAAGCCAGTCCGCGGCTTAAAGCTGGGAGTTGCGAAGGAATATTTCGGCGAGGGATTGGACCCAGAAGTGAGGCAAGCGGTTGAGACCGCGATCGATCGTTTGAAAAAGCTGGGCTGCGAAGTGGTGCCGGTGTCTTTGCCGCATACACCCTATGCAATTCCAACGTACTACCTGATCGCCACCGCAGAGGCTTCATCGAATCTCGCGCGGTACGACGGAGTTCGATACACCACGCGGGCGCAAGGAGTGAAGACTTTGTCCGAAATGTACCGTCGCACGCGCGATGAGGGCTTCGGAGCGGAAGTGAAGCGGCGGATCATGCTGGGCACGTACGCACTCAGTGCCGGGTACTACGACGCGTATTACCTGAAAGCGCAGAAGGTCCGTACATTGCTGACTCGCGATTTCGATGAGGCGTTCACGAAGGTCGACGTGATTGTTACACCGACAAGCCCAACCGCAGCGTTTCGCCTGGGAGAGAAGTCGAACGACCCGCTGTCGATGTATCTCGCGGATATCTACACGGTCACGGCAGATCTCGCGGGCATCCCAGGGATTTCCGTGCCTTGCGGTCAGACGAAAGAGAAGCTTCCTGTCGGACTGCAAATTTTAGGGAAGCACTTCGATGAGGCTACGATTTTGCGCGTGGCGCACGCTTACGAGACCGCTGCGTGAGAGCCTTACTGGTCTAGCGGTTGATAGTAGGTATCTCCGGCGCACGAACGGCACAGGATTTTCCCATCGCGCCGGATCTCCCTGCAAAAATTGATTCCCTCACCGCAAACTGCACACACGATTCTCTCGCCCTTGTATCCCGGGAATTCTTCGGCTGGCAGATCGACCTTCACCCATTGCATCGTGAAGAGATCGTCGTCGGCCATTTCGCGGTAGGCGAGCATCTGCTGCTGGTTCTTGTTATTGATCTCGGGATGCATCTCGCGGGCGAGTTGTTTGGAGGATTCTTTCGCGGCGATGCGGATGGCTTTTCCTGCGGCGACGTCGACAAATGTAGCGGCCATCTTGCCCCAGTCCCGAAACTTCAAAGCGCGCTTACCCAGCCGGCAGCCAGTGACTACCCCGACTGCATCAGTCGCGCAGCGATCAATCTCGACAAATGTGACGAGGCGTTTGCGGTCCTTGCCGTGGGGATCGTCAATATTCAACTTCTGCAATCCCAGCATGGCGAGACGCACGCCGAGAATCTGCCCGGCGCACAGGTGCCCGTGAGCTTTTTCTGCGTCGATAAGATATTCGTCAAAAGATTTCACGGCAGATGGATGAGTGACAGCGCTGATTTAAGCTTAACAGCTCAGATTTGGGAGACGGAGCGACTCGCATCATTTTCTGCGCCAGCGCACGCCATCCTTTGTTATCTCTACTAGAATGCCGGCCGCGGCGAGTTCTCCGCGGATAGTGTCTGACTTTTTGAAATCGCGAGCGGTCCGGGCAGCTTTCATATCTGCAATTTTAGCTTCGATATCAGCATCCGAGAAAGCTCCGGATCGCACCGATTCCTGGACTGCCGCGCTAATGTCTTTTTCGCGTCCCTCCGCCTTGGCCCATTCGATCACTCGCTGCATTTTGGGAACGTCATCGTCCTCGAGCACGGCGAAGATTTCATCGAACTTCGTCAGCGCCGCCATAAGGGGCGGCACATCACCCTTCTTGATGCCACCGCTGTCAAACGAGGTATTGGCCTGTCGCACCATGTCGAAGATGGCAGCCTGAGCTTGGGCAGTATTGAGATCGTCGTCAAGCGCTGCCTGCATTCGTTCGGCGGACGCTGTAGCGAGAGATTGCAATTCGGGCGTCGCGCCGTCGGCAAAATTTCCGGCGCTCAGTCGCAATCGAAAATTCCTCAGCCGCTCGACAGAGACTGCGGCCTGAGTGAGCCCGTCAAAAGTGAAATTCAGCTGGTTGCGATAGGGAACTGACGCGAGAAGATATCGCAGCGAAGAAGGCTTGTGGCCTTTCAGAACCAGATCGCGCAGGGTGAAGAAATTTCCCAGGCTCTTCGACATCTTCTCGCCTTCCACCAGCAGAAAGCGTGCGTGAAACCAGAAGCGGGCAAATGTCTTGCCGGTCAGCGACTCCGATTGAGCAATCTCATTTTCATGATGTGGAAAGACGAGATCTTCTCCACCGGCGTGCAGGTCGAAGGTTTCGCCCAGTTCTTCCATCGACATGACGGAACATTCCAAATGCCAGCCCGGCCGGCCCTTGCCAATCTTCGTATCCCACGAAGCTTCGCCGGGTTTGGGGGCCTTCCACAAAGCGAAGTCGCGCGCGCTGTCCTTGTCGTACTCATCAACGTCGACCCGGGCCCCATCGAGCATTCCGCTGAAGTCGCGCTTCGAAAGCTTTCCGTACTGCGGAAATTTTGCGATCCGGAAATAGTAAGAGCCATCGTCCGTCCGGTACGCGAGTCCTTTGTCGACCAGTTTGGCTACAAAGTCGGCCATCTCTGGAATATGTTCGGTAGCTCGCACGATCTCCGGCTGCTCAATCCCAATCATCGCCGAGTCTTCGAGGAATGCTGTCTCATACTTCGACGTGTATTGCTGGACGGTGAGGCCGTCGCGCGCGGAATTGCGGATGATCTTGTCGTCCACGTCCGTAATGTTCATGACGTGATGGACCTTGTATCCACTCTGGCGTAAGAATCTACGGAGCAGGTCGACCGCTATGAAGGTGCGGAAATTGCCGATGTGCCCGTAATCGTAGACTGTCGGACCGCAGGCATACATGCGGACTTCGGAGTCAACAAGTGGACGAAACTCCTCGACTTGGGACGACATCGTGTTGAACAAACGAAGGGCCATGGTCAGATCGCGGGACCTTGAAACGAACTTAAGATTCTAGGGTTAGGTGAAAAACGGGTCAAATCGGGTCATGACGCCGAGGTTCGCGCCGGTGGCAGCGCGTGAGTATGTTCGCGCATCCTCTGCTGAACCAAAATGACGTAGTGCAAAGCAGAGACGATCGTAAAGAAGAAGGTTGCGCGAAGAAAGACCGTGCGGGCAATCCAGATCCCGCGTACTGGATAGACCTGCAAGAGGAGTACAAAGAATACCGCGCTGATTTGTGAAAACGTGTTCGCCTTCCCGAAGATGCTGGGGCGAAAATCCCGGAGACCGGCGATCGCGAAAAGTACGGCGCTGGCGGCCAGAATGGAAATGTCCCGACTAAAAACCATAACCGTATACTTCCACGGAATTTTATGCAGGATCGAAAGCACCAGGAAAATCGTGCTGAGCAGAAGTTTGTCGGCGATTGGGTCCAGATATTGACCTAACAAAGTCTGCTGATGAAGCGTCCGGGCCAGCAGGCCGTCGAGACCGTCACTGAATCCCGCAATTACAAAAACGATCAGCGCCCACTTGTAGTGGCCGTCCACGAGGTGAATCACGATGAACGGGACGAACACCATCCGCAGAAGCGTAAGTTGATTGGGAGCAGTGAAGATCTGGGAGAACTTCACGCAGGGTCCTTGATGGCGTCGTCAGTAGGATGATCGACTGCGCCGTCGTCTTCCCGCAATTTCGGGGTGAGCACCTGCGGCGGATTCAATCCGGTCTTGCTGAGAAATCTTTGCGACAAGGACGGCAAGCTTCCATCGGGAAGATCCAATTCGACACGTTCGATGCGGTGCATAGGAAAAAACACTACTGCGGGCGTAAACGGCTCGCCGTCCCTCACCATCACCGCCAGATCCTCGAACGATGCCAATTCAGCGCCGCTCAAGCTAAGGCCTTCGGGCGCCAACGCCAGGATCATGCCCCAGAATTTCTCGCGGGGATTGCACAGAGTCGCAATCACCAGGGCGCCCGGCGAGAATGGCTGACGTTGGCCATCGCGATCCTTGGGTGCTCGAAACCCCTGTTTGCTTTCCATGGAAAGATTGTCGCCGGGGAAGGCATGCATTGCAACTCCAACGAAAGCTGCATGAAAGTCATCTGATGAAAGCGTCCGAATCTTTCATTCGAGCCGCATGGGAGTCCGGTATCCTGTCCGGGCATGCAAACTGACAGCGCATCGCTGGCGATCGAGTTTCGCAACGTCTCCTACACGGTGAGCGGAACGCAGGTGCTTTCCGGCCTCAGCCTCGAAGTCAGGAAGGGCGAAACTCTGGTGTTGCTCGGAAGAAGCGGGTCGGGCAAGACCACCTCGTTGAAGTTAATCAATCGACTGGTAACACCCACTTCAGGCGAGATCCGTGTAAATGGCGCGTCGAACTCGCAGGTTGACATCATTCGCTTGAGACGCGGTATCGGTTACGTAATCCAGGATGTTGGATTGTTTCCTCACTTCACCATTGAGCGCAACATCGGACTGGTTCCGAAGATCGAGGGCTGGCCGCCAGAGAAGATTCGTGGGCGAGTAAAGGAATTGCTGGAACTCGTCGGACTGACGCCGGAGATCGCCTCCCGCTATCCGCATCAGTTGTCGGGCGGGCAAAGGCAGCGCGTCGGATTTGCGCAGAGCGTTGGCGGCCGATCCGGCGATCCTATTAATGGATGAGCCATTCGGGGCCCTCGATCCGCTTACACGAGATGAACTCCAGCGAGAGTTTCTTTCCCTCCAGCAGAGAATGCATAAGACGGTTGTGTTTGTTACGCATGATCTGCGAGAAGCATTGAGGCTCGGTTCGCGCATCGCGCTCATGGAGGCGGGAAAACTGGTCACCGTTCTCGCACCGCAGGAATTCGTGAAATCGACCGATCGATGGGCGTCCGCGTATGTGCGTGCCTTCGGCGCAGGATTGGAATTGCTCGAGAATCGAGGAACGCGATGAACGTCATCCGTTTCATGTGGCAAAACCACACCCAGGTGTTGGAACTGAGTCTGGAGCATCTGTCGCTGGTCGGGATATCGACAGTACTGGCAATGTTGATCGGGATCCCGCTGGGCATCATGATTTCGCACCGGCCTCGCCTGAATAAGCCAATCCTTGCTGGCGCGAACGTGATTCAGACGATTCCCAGCCTGGCTCTCTTCGGTTTTCTACTGCCCGTTCCGTGGCTGGGTGATCGCGCTGAGCGGTTGGCGATCCTGGCTCTGACCCTCTACGCGCTGCTGCCCATCATCAGAAACACTTACACGGGAATTTGTGGCGTCGATCCTGCGATTGTTGAAGCCGGGCGTGGAATGGGACTGACCGACTCTCAACTTCTTTTTCAAGTGGAGTTGCCGCTAGCCGTCAGCGTCATTCTCTCCGGGGTGCGCGTAGCCATCGTGATATCGGTTGGCCTTGCCACAATTGCGGCGGCGATCGGCGCCGGAGGGCTGGGAGAGTTTATATTTCGCGGGCTCGCCATGGTCGACGATCGAGTCATCCTCGCTGGAGCGATCCCAGCCGCGGCGCTGGCACTGGCCGCAGACGTAGGAGTCGGCTGGCTGGAAAGACGGCTGCGCCCACGATGAGCAGGCTCCGATTATCTATCGTTGCCGCAGTTCTGGCGACGATCGTCATCCTCGGAGTCTCGTGCGAATCTTCGCGCCGCGATCGAATTGTCGTGGGGTCGAAGAATTTCACCGAGTCATTTGTATTGGGCGAGTTGATCGCTCAGCAGATCGAAGCTCATACGAGTCTCAAAGTTGAGCGCCGTTTCTATCTGGCAGGAACCTACATCTGCCAGCAGGCGATATTGGCGGGCAGAGTGGATGTATATCCCGAATACACGGGCACTGCGCTGACCGCGATTCTGAAACAGCAAGCCACCAGCGACAAGGCGCAGGTCTACCAGCGGGTGAAGAGCGAGTACGAGAGCCGGTTCGGACTGACGCTAGGACCATCTCTGGGTTTCAACGACACTTTCGCAATGGAAATTCGAGGCGAGGATGCGCGGCGTTTGAACATCCGCACGCTGTCGGAAGCTGCGAGATACGCGCCGCAATGGCGTGCAGGCTTTGGCTACGAGTTTATGGAGCGTCCCGACGGATATCCGGGGCTGGCCAAGGCGTACGGCCTGCGTTTCGCGGAGCAGCCGCGAACCATGGATCTGGGGCTGCTGGCTCGAGCGCTGAAGGATCATCAGATCGATCTAGCTGCCGGGAATGCAACGGACGGGCTTATTCCAGCGCTGGATCTAGTGGCGCTCGAAGATGACCGTCACTATTTCCCGCCTTATGAAGCGGTGCCCGTGATCCGACAACAAACGGCGAATGACCATCCCGAGGTGGCTCGCTCGCTGGGCGACCTCGCCGACAAGATTTCCGACGAAGAAATGCAGCAAATGAATTTTGCGGTCGATGGGAAACATCGCGATACAAAGGAGGTCGTGCAGGAATTCCTGAAACTGAAGCACCTCGTTCCGTGAGCCCATTTTCACGGCGGACCTAAATTGTGAGAGTTCCCCGCATAACGAGAGCGGCTCGACCTTCGATATTCACTCGATCGCCCGAAACCTCACACCACAGATCACCTCCGCGCTTCGATAGTTGGCGAGCGTGCACCCGGGTTTTGTTCAGGCGATTTGCCCAGTAGGGGGCGAGAGCGCAGTGGACGGATCCTGTAACGGAGTCTTCGGGAATTCCATAGCCTGGAGCAAAATATCGGGAAACGAAATCCGAATCTTTGCCCGGGGCCGTGATGCAGACTGCGTTTGGATGCAGCTTTTGCAGCAGATCAAAATTCGGCTCACAGCTTTGAACGATGCTGGGGTTCTCGCAAACCGCGATGAGGGTATCGTTCACGGCCAGCACCTCGGATGGAGACGTCCGCTCGCCCAAAGCTTTCGCCAAGCCGGGCGGAATATTTCCGCAGGATTCGGGAACCAACAGCGGGAAGTTCATCGAGAGCCCATCCTTTTTCTTGTTCACGGTTAAAGGGCCTCGGAAGCGAGTTTCGAATACAACCGTTTGAAGTTCAGGGCTTAGAAATTCGAACACGACATGGGCGGACGCCAAGGTCGCGTGGCCGCAGAGTTTGATTTCACAAGTAGGGGTAAACCAACGGAGTTCCTTGGCCCCGGTCCGCCGCACGAGAAATGCGGTGGCAGAAAGATTATTTTCGGCAGCGACTTTGAGAAGCGAAGCGTCATCTAACCACGAGTTTAAGAGGCAAACTGCTGCTGGGTTTCCTCGAAATGGTTCGTCTGCAAAAGCATCGATATGGAACAAGGGGACTTGCATCTTCTTGATTCTAATTGGTCAGGAGACATTGATTTCAAGCTCCTTCAATCTCGTTGCCGACCCCAGTGGGATGATGGTAGTCTTTGACTCCCCGTCCCCAGGGATGGGCAAAAGCCGCGTCCAGCGCCCCATTTGGACCGAATCCCGCCGGGACTCTCCCGCATGTTGCACGCCCACTCAATGTCGTTTCCTTGTAAGGGCCGAATGACGGAACAGGAGGTCTGAGATGCTTGCTGCTCAGGGAAACACGGCTGTTCAACACTCCCTTTTAGGGCGAATCGCCGATGCGCGCCATCAAAGCGATGCCCTTTTCGACATCGTCCGGCCTGAAGCCATATATGACCGCCCGATCCCTGAGCGCCATCGCATCATCTTCTATGTCGGACATCTGGAAGCATTCGACTGGAATCTTTTGCATGAGACTTTGTTCGGCCTTAAGAGCTTCCATCCGGAATTCGACAGATTGTTTGCCTTTGGCATCGATCCGGTAGGCGGCGGCTTGCCGACGGATCAGCCGTCCGATTGGCCCGAGCGAGAAAAGGTGCGTGACTATGTGCGCGAGATCAGGGCCGCTCTTGACGAGAAACTATCAGAGGCGATCGACTCCGGCGACCTGATGCGCGACGGATTTACGCTCGACACTCTCCTGAATGTTGCCATCGAGCATCGCTTGATGCACGTCGAGACGCTGGCTTATATGCTTCACCAGTTGCCGCTCGATCGAAAGGCACCCCAACCCGAGGCAACATTATTCAGCGCCGTTCCTGTTTCCCACGAAATGATCAAAGTCCCCGCCGGAATGGCCACTCTTGGGCTTAGCCGGGAGTCGGGTATGTTTGGCTGGGACAACGAATTTCAATCGAACTCGGTGGACGTTCCCGCGTTTGAAATCGATCGCTACATGGTCACGAATCGCCAGTTCCTGGAATTCATGGACGCGGGCGGATACGAAAATCGCGCATTTTGGAATGACTCCGACTGGGATTGGAAAAATGAGCAACGTATTAGTCATCCAGTCTTCTGGCATCGCAAGGGCGACGGATGGATCTATCGGGGAATGTTCGAAGATATCCCGCTCCCAATGGATTGGCCGGCCTACGTGAGCCACGCCGAAGCAGCGGCGTATGCGCGATGGGCTGGAAAGGTGCTTCCGACGGAACAACAGTGGCATCGCGCTGCCTACGGCACTGAAGAAGCTGGCGAGCAGAAGTTTCCGTGGGGCTCCGAAGATCCAACGCCTGCATACGGAAATTTCGATCTTCAACACTGGGATCCCACGCCCGTGAATGCTCATCTCAAAGGCCGAAGTTCCTTCGGAGTCGATGGAATGTTGGGCAATGGATGGGAGTGGACCTCCACTGTGTTTGGACCATTCCCGGGATTCGAACCCTTTCCGTTTTACCGTGGATACTCCGCTGATTTTTTTGATGGTAAGCACTTCGTCATGAAGGGTGGTTCGCCACGCACCGCTGCGTGCATGCTGCGACCAACATTTCGCAACTGGTTTCAAGGGCACTACCAGTACGTTTACGCGGGCTTCCGCTGTGTGAATTCCTGATCGAGGAGCGACTGATGCTTGTACACGCCATTCCTTCTAACGTTACTTACGATTTCGCCTCAGATGTGCGGGACGGACTCACGCGGCCGGGACAGAAAGAACTGCCTTCGAAGTATTTGTACGACGATGTGGGATCGGCCCTGTTCGAGGTCATCAGTCACCTGCCAGAGTATGGGCTGACTCGTGCGGATGAGCGACTGCTGCGCCGCTACGCATCGGAGATTGTCGATCGCGTAGCCAGACCCGTCGCGGTGGCAGAACTCGGAAGCGGCAGCGGGCGAAAAACCCGCTATTTACTGGAGGCATTCTGCCGCAGACAACGCACTTCGTACTACCCGGTCGAGATTTCGCGCTCGGCCCTGGTCATGTGCGAGCGCGAACTGAGTGATATCGATGCCATCAGCATCGTCGGATTCGAGCGTGAATACCTGGATGGATTGCTCGAGGTTGCAGCATACCGCAAGCCGGGACAGTATCTTTGCGTGTTATTTCTCGGAAGTACGATTGGCAATTTCGACCGCGCGGCGGCCGTAAAATTCCTTTCTGAAGTGCGCCACATTCTTCAGCCTGGCGACTCTCTTCTTCTGGGGACTGATTTGGAGAAGCCGAGTTGGCAACTTATCCCTGCCTACGACGACGAACTCGGCGTGACGGCCGCTTTCAACTTGAATCTGCTCGGCCGGCTAAATCGCGAGCTCGATGCCGATTTTGATCTGAAGCAATTTCGTCATGTGGCCAAGATCAACCAAGAAGCGCGAAGCGTCGAGATGCATCTTGAATCGCAGCGGCGGCAGGTTGTTCACATTCCCGCGTCAGAAGTAGTGGTTGAATTCCAGCAGGGGGAGACAATCTGGACGGAGAGCAGCCACAAATATTCGAAGGACGAAATCTTTGAGACCGCTCGTATCGCCGGTTTCCGCTGCGAGGTGCAGTGGATCGACGAGCAGTGGCCTTTCGCGGAAAACTTGCTTATTGCCGAATAGCCGCGCGCGGATGTTTGCCACATGTCGTGCCGGCGTTTCCGGATCAGACTAAGACTTGCGCCACGCGCGCAGGTTGATCGCGCTGACCACCATGCAAAAAACGTTGGCGGGAATGAACCCGAGTTGTTCGGTGCGCAGCCCGATCACGCACATGATGACGCTATTCACTCCGGCCAGAGCCCAACCTTCCCAACAACGGCGTCCTACTAAGATGGTGGACGCAACCGTCAAAATACAAGAAAGATAATCAAGACGAAGCACGGCTAAAATAACCTCCGAGCATCATTGTGATGGAAACAGGTCGCCGTGTGATGTGATTGTGGCCTTTCGTCACGTGACTTAGGTCATGGAAATCAACCGTTTCAAGCCATTGGAGGAGTCGATGCCGAATGAATGCACACATCTTGACCAGATCAAGGTCAAGCAGACCACCAAACATGTTTGTGAGGAATGCGTTAAGACGGGCGACTCGTGGGTTCATCTACGGATGTGCCTGACGTGCGGCAAGGTCGGATGCTGCGACTCTTCGAAGAATAAACACGCCACCAAACACTTTCACAAGGATCATCACCCGCTGATGCGCTCGATCGAGCCAGGAGAATCATGGGTTTGGTGTTATGTCGATGAGGTCGAGGCCGGCGAACTATAGATTATTTTTCTGGCTGCCAATCGCGTTTCGCGGACAATTTGACGCGACCTCCTTGGGTGGTTGAGTATCTAAGAACTTAATCCGAGTTCTTTAGCCCCTGTCTGCTCCGTCGGAAAGCGATCATGGCAAAACCCATTCTTTTGACTGTCGACGATGACCCTGACGTATTGCGGGCGATTGAGCGCGACTTGCGGTCGCAGTATGGTGCGGAATACCGCGTGATCAGCAGCGACTCGCCGCTCACCGCACTGGATCTCTTGAAGCAGCTTAAAGTGCGTAACGACGGCGTTGCCCTGCTGCTTGCTGATCAGCGCATGCCCCACATGGATGGCGTCGGATTTTTGCAGGCCGCAAGGCAAATTTATCCCAATTCCAAGCGTGCGCTGCTCACCGCTTACGCCGATACGAACGCCGCCATTAACGCAATCAACCAGGCGAGTATCGATTACTTCTTCATGAAGCCGTGGGATCCTCCGACAGAACATTTATATCCGCAACTCACCGATCTTCTGGATGATTGGGCGGCCGGATACCGTCCGGCATTCCAAGGCATCCGGGTTTTAGGAACACGCTGGTCCCCGCGTTCATACGAACTCCGCGATTTTCTCGCCCGCAGTCACGTCCCGTATCAATGGATTGATGTCGAGACTTCTGCGAACGATCCTGAGACCAAGCGCCTTGTAGAGGCGCTGGGCCCCGATGCCGGCGAACTTCCGATTGTACTTTTTCCAGATGGCGGGAAGATGCTGAATAGCGTCCCCGCGGATATTGCCCAAAAGGTCGGACTCAGGACCCGATCCGAAACAAGCTTTTACGATCTTGCAATCGTAGGCGGGGGACCGGCGGGCTTGGCCGCAGCAGTCTACGGCGCCTCTGAAGGATTGAAGACCGTGATTGTCGAACGTGAAGCCCCCGGCGGACAGGCTGGCATGAGTTCGCGCATCGAAAACTACCTTGGATTTCCCAGCGGGCTAAGCGGTGGAGATCTGGCCCGCCGTGCGGTGGTTCAGGCTCGACGATTCGGCGTTGAAATCTTGGCGCCCCAATCTGTCGTAAGTATGCGGACAGAAGGTTCATACCGCATCGTTAAGCTGGCGGATGGCAACGAAATTTCCTGTCATGCGTTGATGATCGCCACCGGCGTGCAATGGAGACGACTCGAAGCTCCGGGAGTCGATCGCTTGCAAGGAGCGGGTGTTTACTACGGTGGCGGCACAACAGAAGCGCTGTCCTGCAAGGGCGAAATTGTTTATGTGATCGGCGGCGCGAATTCTGCCGGGCAGGCCGCGATGAATTTCTCCAAGTACGCTGAGCGTGTCGTCATCCTCGTCAGGGGCGACGGCCTTTCCAGCACCATGTCGCAATACTTGATCGACCAGATCAAGGAGACGCCGAATATTCAGCTGTGGAGCCACGCGAGTCTGTCGGAGGTGCACGGCGAGTCACACCTCGAAGAAATCTCTGTGCTGTGCTCGGACACAAGTAAAATCGAGCGGGTTCCGGCGACCTCGATGTTCATCTTCATCGGTGCGCTGCCGCGGACCGATTGGCTTGGCGATGCGATCGAGCGAGACGATCGCGGATTCATCCTCACCGGCCCCGATATCATGCAAGGCGGACAACGGCCGAAGGGCTGGGCCCAGGATCGCGATCCGTTTCTGCTGGAAACGAATGTTCCGGGTGTTTTTGCCGTCGGCGATGTCCGGCATGGGTCCGTGAAGCGCGTGGCTTCTGGAGTCGGAGAAGGATCAGTCGCAGTGCAATTCATTCATCAGTACTTGAGCAAAGTCTAATGAGCGATGCCCTCGAGCTCCTGAAGACAGTTCCTGTCTTTCAGGGTATTCCCGAAGATCAAGTCCAGTGGTTTTACAGCAAGACAGAAGAGCGCCACCTCAAAGCGGGCGAAACCTATGCACGCCAGGGCGATCCCGCGGACAGCATGTTCGTGCTGCTCGAGGGTGACTTTCAATGGCGAGGCGATTTCTCCGGCGAAACCGTGGTTCGGGATTTGCTGGCAGGTGAAGTTACGGGAATGCTGCCGTTTTCCCGGATGAAGAATTTTCTTCTGAACGGTCGATCGATGTCGGCGGGAAGAATTCTCCGGTTCCCATCCTCTTTATTCCCTGAACTCGTGCAGAAAATGCCGGAATTGGCGACACGCCTGGTTGGGATCATGTCAGATCGAATTCGCGAGGCGACTCGATTTGAGCAACAAAGAGATCGTCTGGCGGCTTTGGGTAAGTTGTCGGCAGGTCTGGCACACGAACTAAATAATCCCGCATCGGCCGCGAAGCGCGCGGCCAGTCAGCTTCGCGATCTGTTAATTCGTATCCGCAACGCTAGTCACGAACTGGGAAGCCGCGACCTGACTGCGGCTCAGCGGTCGGAGATTGAAAAGCTCGAGACGTCGTTCACGCAAGCGACCGAGCCCCCTCCAGATCCTTTGACGGCAAGCGAACTCGAAGACCAGATCGACACCCTGCTTCGCAATCACGGACAAAATGATCTCTGGCAACTGGCGGCGGAATTAGCGAAACGTAACTTCACGCCTGCAGCGCTAGAGAGCCTATTTACAACGCTGGATGCGGGCACTGCTCGCGCAGCCCTCGTCAGGATTTCCACTTCCATCGAGATTGCCGGGTTGGTGAATGAGATCGAAAGCAGTACGTCGAGAATTTCCGATCTCGTGCGCGCGATCAAGGAATACACGTTCATGGATCAGGCGCCGCTCCAGAATGTGGATGTCGTTAAGACGCTGGAAACAACGCTCACGATCCTGAACCACAAACTCAAAAAAGGGGTTACCGTGCACCGCAACTATGCGCGTGTGGCGCTCCGGGTGAGTTCCTTCGGCAGCGAATTAAATCAGGTGTGGACCAACCTGATCGACAATGCAATCGATGCCATGGGTGGACAGGGCGATCTTCAAGTGAACGCTTACCGCGATGAGGACCGTGTCGTCGTGGAAATCGGTGACAGCGGTCCTGGAATTTCGGAGGCAGTTTTGCCCCACATCTTCGAACCCTTCTTCACCACAAAAGCAGTTGGCGAAGGTACGGGGCTTGGGCTCGATACAGTTCAAAGAATTGTGAGAAAACATCGTGGAAGCATCCAGGTCCGCTCTAAACCGGGAGACACGTGTTTCCAGGTCTGGTTGCCGATCTCGGAGACTCCAAACTAGAATCTCATCTCTCTTGCGGATCTCGTTCGATTCGGTTGTACTCTTCAGCATCAGTCAAAGAAAGGAAACCTATGAGTCCCGGAATTGCTCTCCTGCTCGCTCTGGGGATTGGGGTTGTTGCCGGGCTCCGTTCACTTACCGCCCCGGCTGTGGTCGCGTGGGCGGCACACTTTGGCTGGCTTCATTTGCAGGACTCTCCACTGGCGTTCATGGGTTCCATGTGGACGGTTGTAATCTTCAGCGTGCTGGCGTTCGTCGAGTTCGTGGCGGACCAACTTCCCGGCACCCCGGCTCGAACGGCTGCGATCGGGCTTTCCGCGCGGATTTTCACTGGCGCGCTGAGTGGAGCGTGCCTTGCGGTTGCTGCAGGTGCAACATTATGGTTGGGAGCGTTGTTGGGAGCGGTTGGGGCAGTTGCCGGTGCTTTCGGCGGTTACCATGCTCGGGTTGGACTAGTGCGCGCGCTGAAGGGGCCCGATTTCGCAATCGCCGTCCCCGAGGACTTGCTTGCGATCGGTCTTGCATTGTTCCTAGTCTCTCGCTTTTAGGAGTTGCAGATCGAAATCTGCGGCGACGAGAGAATCCAGCGTGGCTTGAATAAGGAGTGAGATTGACGGACACGCAGACATATGACGCTATCGTGATTGGCTCTGGACAAGGCGGCAACCCGCTTGCGATGGCGCTTGCCGGGGCGGGAAAGCGAACCGCCTTGGTCGAGCGTATCCATGTTGGTGGGACTTGCATCAATGAGGGATGCACTCCTACGAAGACGATGGTGGCAAGCGGCCGCGTGGCTTACCTGGCGCGCCGCGCAGCCGACTACGGCGTGGAAACTGGCACAGTCAGTGTGGACCTGAAGAAAGTTCGACAGCGCAAGCGCGCTATTGTCGAAAGCTTTAGAAGCGCGAACGAGAAGGGAATCGAGAAGACGAACAATCTCGAGTTGATCTATGGAGAAGCGGGCTTTGCCGGTCCGAAGACGGTGAGCGTTAAACTAAAAAGCGGAAACCAACGCACTCTGTCTGCCGATCAGTTCTTCATCAATGCTGGCACCCGCGCCTCCCGACCCGGGCTGCCTGGACTCGAAAGCGTACCTTTCCTCGACAATGTGTCGATCATGGAACTGGACGCTGTGCCGAGCCATCTCATCGTTCTGGGTGGTGGTTACATCGGGTTGGAATTCGGTCAACTCTTCCATCGTTTCGGCAGCAAGGTGACGATCATTCAGTCCGGAGACCAACTCCTCAACCGCGAAGATCGTGATGTGGCCGAAGAGGTCACCAAGATTCTGCGCGAAGACGGTCTTGAGATTGTGCTGAATGCCAAGGCCACGCAGGTGGATCAAGCAAAAGGTGAGATTCGGTTGCAGATTACTTCCGACGGAAAATCGAGGGCGGTCGAAGGCTCTCACCTGCTCGTCGCAACCGGCCGCGTGCCCAATAGCGATACGCTCAATCTCAACGCAGCCGGAGTTCAAACCGATCGACACGGATTCATCAAGGTAAACGAACGACTCGAAACGTCAGCCGACGGCATCTTTGCGTTAGGCGACATCAAGGGCGGGCCGGCGTTCACACATATTTCTTACGACGATTTTCGAATCATCCGGGCGAACCTGATCGATGGGAGGCCAGCTTCGACCGAAGGACGGCAGGTTCCATACTGCGTTTTCATCGATCCACAATTGGGACGCATCGGGCTCACTGAAACAGAAGCTCGCGCACAAAAACGGAACATACGTGTCGGCAAACTTCCGATGACTTCCGTAGCCCGCGCGCTTGAGGTGGATGAAACTCGCGGCTTCATGAAAGCACTCGTGGATGCGGACACCAATCAGATTCTGGGTGCGGCAGTCCTCGGAATCGAAGGTGGCGAGATCATGTCGGTGCTGGAGACGGCGATCATGGGAAAGTTGCCGTACACGGCACTTCGCGATGCGACCTACGCCCATCCGACGCTGGCAGAGTCGCTCAACAATCTGTTCATGGCGATGGACAAGAGCAGTTCGTAAAGTCGGGCATTCGATGGCTGCAATTCTTAGATTCGTATGAACGTTCATCTCGTAGACGGCACTTACGAACTCTTCCGCTATTTCTTCGCAGTTCCGTCAAGTCACGATTCCTCTGGCCAGGAAATCGGCGCGGTCCGCGGCGTTCTTGGATCGGTGATGGCCATGATGGAAGCCGGCGCCACCCACGTCGGTGTAGCTACCGACCATGTTGTCGAATCTTTCCGCAATAATCTCTATCCCGGGTACAAGACGAGCGAGGGCGTACCTCCCGAATTGCTCTCCCAATTCCCGATCCTCGAAGAAGCGCTGCAGGCTATGGGAGTCGTAGTCTGGCCAATGGTTGAATTTGAGGCGGACGATGCGCTGGCCGCAGCCGCCGCGAAATCAGCGCAGGATAATCGCGTTGAGCAGATTTTCATCTGTACTCCGGATAAAGATTTAGGACAATGCGTCCGAGGAGTGCGAGTGGTGCAACTGGATCGGCGTCGAGATCTAATCCGCGACGAGGCGGGAGTGGAAGCCAAGTTCGGCGTGAAACCAGAGTCGATACCCGACTACTTGGCCGTTGTCGGAGACAGCGCCGACGGGTACCCCGGTATTTCGGGATGGGGCGCTAAGGCCGCCGCGAGCGTGCTCTCTCAATATCATCATCTCGAAGATATTCCCAAAGATTGGCACCAATGGCCTCAATCAATCCGAAGATCTCGGCCGCTTGCAGAGGCGCTCTTTGGCGCATGGGACGAAGCCATGCTGTTTCGCATACTGGCAACCCTGCGATTGGATGTCCCAGTATTCAACAGAGTGGACGAACTTCAATGGAGGGAACCGGCCAGCAATTTTGAAAGTCTATGCAAGCGGATAAAAGCGCCAGAACTCCTCCGCCGCGCAACCGCGAGGTCGGTGTCGGTGGCCGGCGCAGTGACAAAGTAGACAGTTGTAACCGCCTCGCGCCGCCAACCCGCGTGATAAAATACCGTCACTAGCGGGTGAAAGATCAACCCACTCACTGTAGGCGCGTAGCTCAGTTGGTTAGAGCGCTACCTTGACACGGTAGAGGTCAGGAGTTCGAGTCTCCTCGTGCCTACCATTTCTTCCCTTTGCGTGAGCCGCAATCACGAAGTTCCCCAAAATCTGCCTCAACCCAGGATCTACCCACGAATCAGTTCACTGTTCCGCCGGACGGTGGCTGCAAGAATACCGCCAGCGCCAGCCCTTGTGCCTCCATTCGAGCTGGCTAACCCCAGGTAATGCCCCAATCGGAAGGGTATAGCGCGGTCGCTTGCGAATCGATCCCGCAGATCTGACTGATGTATGAAAGACTGCGACTCTAATTTCCAGTTTGCGGTAGGAATTGTCGGGGATATACTTCCCGATCGTGGGGCCACCGTCGTTTCTGTGGTCGGAAATGCGTCGCACACCGTCTACTCGTGCTCTTTCGCTAGTCCTGCTAGCGGTACTCTTGTCCGGTCTTACCGCTTGCGGCGGAGGCCGAAACCCCACGCCTGCCCCTCCGCCACCGACACCTGCCGTAAAGATAAGTCCCACCACGGCCACCATACCCGTAAGCACCACACAATCGTTTTTTGCGTACGCAATGTCCACCAACAATCCGGCCGTCACTTGGACTGCCTCAGCCGGGATCGTCGACGAATCCGGCCTCTACACCGCTCCGGCCTCTCAACCTTCGGGCGGTACTGCCACTGTGACTGCCACCAGCGTGAGCAACCCGAGCGTCTCTGCCAGTGCCACCGTCACTATTACAACGCAACCCGTCGTCATCAGTCTTACTCCGCAATCCACAACCGTGAAGGCGGGTTTCAGTTATTTATATTTGGCGACAGTGACCGGAACCACGAATACGGCGGTATCGTGGGCTGTCTCGGATATGCCCGGAGACTTCTCGTACCCGGGCTCGATCTTGAGTGGCCGGTACACCGCACCGAATCCTGTGTACCAATCCGAGACGTTCCTGGTTACTGCCGTATCGACTGCGGATCAGACCAAATCTGCCAGCGCATCCGTGACGGTCGTTCCTCTAGAAAACCAGCAGGCACAGGATCTCCCGATCAGGCTCGGCACATCAGGGATCAATGCGAACTCGAACGATTGCTGCACTGGCACTCTGGGTTCGCTTCTGACAGACCAAAACGGAAAACAATACATTTTAAGTAACAATCACGTTTTGGGTCGGGTCAGCCACGCTGTCCTCGGCGAAGATATTCTCCAACCCGGCCTCGTTGATGCTTTCTGCGATGCCACGAAGACTAAAGCGGTGGCGAAATTCACGGCCGCTACCCCCATTGAGGCCGGCGTAGATGCTGCCATTGCCGAGGTCGTACCCGGCGCTGTCGACCCTCAAGG
This sequence comes from uncultured Acidobacteriota bacterium, assembly GCA_963820895.1. Taxonomy (GTDB): domain Bacteria; phylum Acidobacteriota; class Terriglobia; order Terriglobales; family Acidobacteriaceae; genus Sulfotelmatobacter. Next base: position 24,076 of record CAWGBW010000002.1, on the reverse strand, counting down.
TGCCGTGATAGGACTCGGTGGAGTTGCTGCAGATGGTTCCTATCTACCCGGTTATACCGCAAACACCATCGCCGACCCGGTAGTCGGTATGTCGCTGGCGAAGAGCGGCCGCACGACAGGTCTCTCCTGCAGTACCGTGTCGGACGTTTCTGCCCTGGTGAACGTCGATATGAGGGCGGGATGCGGCAATCCCACGGAGATCAGCGTCCGGTTCTCAGATCAAATCATCGCAGCCAACTTTGCCAACTATGGCGATTCCGGGTCTTTAATGGTTGACGCCGCAACCGCTCGCCCACTCGGTCTTGTGGCGAGTTTGACCAGCGACGGCGTCTATACTGCTGCCAATCCCATTCGCGCGGTGATCAATGCGCTCGACTTTGCCACCGGACTGCAGTTAAGTTTTGTCGGTGGAATACAGCATTCCGTTTCTTGTTCGCCCCAGGGGCCGGCTTCCGCGCTCAGGCACGCTGTAACTCCGCGTGATCTTCCTCCTGCCGAATTCTCCAAAGCACTCGAAGTCCACCACCGCCACGCTCAATCCCTCGCGTCCGATCCCGCCGTCGTAGCCGTCGCAGTAGGACGCAGCCAGAAAAATCCGGGCACAGCTGTCATTGACGTCTTCGTCGAACGAGGCAAATCGCCCGCAATTTCTCTACCGGGTAAGCTCGATGGCGTAGAGGTTCAAATCATTCCATCGGCGCGATTCAAAGCTGTCCTCAATAAGCCGAATGGCCGCGCGCTCTGCCAGTCTTACCGCAATCGATAGCCTCACGGTCCAATCACGAGCACGGAAATCGAAAAACGTTTGCCTGAGTAAGCCGAGATTAGGGAACCGCGTTTCCGGTTTCGGTGATGTTTTGAACGAGAGTTAGCGCTCTCTGTTCAAGAAGTCGAAAGAATTCAAGAGCATCCAGAATTTTTGGGTGGCTGGATATTGATTGCACCGTCGCCGATGGCTGCATCAACGCCGCAGCGCCAGTCCCTTGCGCCGCAGTTCTTCGAATGACGGTAAAGGAGCGTTACCCGTTCTGTTCGCGCGATGAAAATCCAAGTCAGGGGTGGTTGTGGGCGTCGGCGGTCTTTGCTTCGGCCATTATTCAACCGAACGATTTGGGGACCGTCTTTGTGTATCCGCGTGCTGCCGACGCGTCTCCGGCTGCCTCGTGACTAGTTATCGACTGGGTGGTTGGAATACCGGATCCTCTGACCGGCAGCAGACGCCGTAGCTCTGCCACAGGCGAAACCACGGGCTATGAGCTAGCATTTGGTCATGTCTTTGATTGGCAGCCGAAATGTCGCTTGTGCTGAGTGGCCGGATATCCGGCGCTTCGAACATTTCCTGCAGCTGCTCAATGTCGTCAATGATGCGTTCAACGTCCATGGACCACAATCATCTAAGAGAAGGCGCTGAGAGGTCAACCTCAAGTGGCAACTTGAGCCTAAAATCCCTCGCTTTGGAACCAGTGACGCCAAAGCCGCCCAGCCATGACCGCCCTCGTAATGCTCGCCTGTCACAGCAGCTAAACGCAGCCCGCCAGTGCGCTTCGGCAGTCGTCATCATCGAACGTAGCCGCTTGTCGTTCTTCGGTAGACTGGCAGCGATCCCTTCCAGCTTCTCCTGTGTTTTCGCGGGTTTGCGCATTGCGTGGGTGCAGCCGCGATGCTATAAAAGACGAAGTTCTGACCATACCTTTTCTCCGTCCGGGCACCCACTCTATGCGGGCAAGAGATTGCTGGCGCTTGTTCCTTGTGCTATGCATTCTTGCGCCTGTTACGCGCGCTCAAGTCAGCCACATCAAAGCGGCCGCCGAGCTGTTGGGCAGCGGAGACGCCGCGCAAGCCGAATCCGAGGCTCGGAAAGCCATGCAGAGTCCTTCGACTCGCGCCCTGGCGCTGGCCATGCTCGGGACGATTCGCTTGCAGCAAGGAAAAACGGACGAGAGTACAAAATTCTTGATTCAGGCGCTGGCCCTGAATCCAAAGCTAGTAGGGGCCCGCACAACTTTGGGGAATGCCTATGCGTTTGCCGGGAAGCCAGAGTTAGCGGCTAAGTGCTTTCGAGAGGTCCTGCGTTCGGATCCAGGCAATTTTGACGCCCGCTTCGATCTTTTCAAACTGGAGGCGTCTCGGGGCAATTTCCAGAAGTCTCTCGATCTTGCCACGCCTATCCTCCCTCAATTGCTTGAATCGGACGAGGCGATTGTGGTGCTTGCTTCGGATTACGGTTCTCTGGGTAAGAAAGAGGAGTTGGACGGTCTCGTTTCCCACTGGCAAAAGTTGGCCGACCCCTCGCACGAAGCCGCCCTGGATTTCGGGACCACGCTGCTTGTACACGGAAAGAAGGTGGAGGCCACGAAAGTGTTCCGGGACGAAGAGGCGAGGCTGGGAACTCATCCGCCACGTCCCCTCGCCCTCAGATTGGGAAATGCGTTTCTGAGTCTGGGCCTTCTTGACGAGGCGGAAAAGAATTTGGAACTCGCGGTGTCGCTCGATCCCGAATGCGTCGCGTGCTATCGAACTCTCGCGCAAGTCGCGGATCGGCAGGACAACAGTGAGAAGGCTCTGGCGTATCTCGTCGCCGCCAGGAAGATTTCTCCTGAAGATCCGGAGGTGTTGTTCGAGTTTGGCAAAGTTTGTCTGGAGAGAAACCTTGTCGATGATGCGCTGCCCGCGCTGAGCAAAGCGATGGAGCGGGATCCTGGTAATGACTCGTACGTCTATGTCCTGGGCTCCGCCAATGTCGCCAAGGGCCAGTTGCCCGAGGCTCTCGCGCTTTTCCAGCGACTGCTCAAGAAACACCCCGATGACGCCGTTCTGACCTATGCAACCGGAGCCGTATATTATCTGCAAGGGAACTTCAGCGAGGCTGAATCTTCTCTTAAGCGGAGCTTGACCATTCAACCGAACCAAGTAGCAGCTTCTTACTATTTGGGTCTGACGTACGACGCAATCGGCGATGATGATCGTGCAATCCCGGTTTTCCGAGAGTTGCTGAAGAGCAATCCCGATCATTCACCGTCGTATGTGAAACTGGGCGGGATACTGGTGCGAACTCATCAATATGATGACGCACGGCAAAATCTCGAGCATGCCGTTTCTCTCGATCCGAACTCGGTCGCAGCGCACTACCAGCTGGGACTCTTGCTGCGCCGGTTGGGCAAACCGGCCGAGGCAGAGATTGAGTTTGCAAAATCGCAAAAGCTAGAAGCCGCACAAAGTGCGCAGAAAGATCTGCGTTTACGGCTGTTGCTGCCTGACTGAACCTACAATGAGCCGGCGTATTGTCGACCTCAACGAGACTCGCAACCCACCGGCGGCAACTCGGCTTTCCCGTCGAGACTTCCTGGGCACCGTGGGCCGAATGGGTTCCATCTTGCCCGTTTCCTCTCTATTGCCCAAGCTACCGCTAATGCAGGCGCTCCAGAAGCCGACGACGTCCACGACGAAGAGGCATGCCGCAACTAACCCACTTCCAGCTGCAGGCTTCTCGTTTAAAGAAATCACTAAAGAGTCTGGACTGACGACAGCCGTTAACGTTTTTGGCGGAGTTGCGCGCAAAGAGTACATCCTCGAAGAAACGGGCTGTGGCGTCGCCCTTTTCGACTACGACCAGGACGGATGGCTGGACATTTTCATGGTCAACGGTACGAGGCTTGAGGGAATCTCGGAATCCCATCCGCCGACCAATTTCCTATTTCACAACAACCGCAACGGCACGTTTACCGATGTTACTGAGAAAGCCGGCCTCGCCAGATCCGGTTGGGGGCAGGGATGCTGCATCGGAGATTACGACAACGACGGCTTCGACGATCTGGTCGTGACCTATTGGGGCGGCATTGTCCTGTATCACAACAACGGGGATGGGACCTTCACCGATGTCACCGAGAAAGCAGGTCTCACACAGAAAGATGCGCATCCACGCTGGAACACGGGTTGCTGCTTTGTGGACTACGACCGCGACGGTCACCTCGATCTCTTTGTCGCGAACTATGTAAATTTCGATCTGAAGACGACGCCAGTCGCCGGAAACAATCCGTACTGCCGATATTTTGGGCTCCCGGTTGGTTGCGGACCGCAGGGCATGGGCGGCGGAACGAATATCCTCTATCGAAATCGCGGGGACGGCACGTTCGAGGATGTATCCCTGAAGTCCGGGATTGCGGTTCCTCGCGGTCCTTCAGAGCCATTCTTTGTGAGCGACCAATGGATTCCGACTGGTTCGTACGGTCTGGGAGTTTCGGCTGCGGATTTCGATAACGACGGTTGGCCGGACATTTACGTGGCCTGCGACTCGGTTCCGAGCCGCTTCTATCACAACAAGGGGAACGGAACCTTCGAGGAGGTTGGGCGGGAAATCGGTTGCGCGGTAAACGAAAACGGCGGAATGCAGGGAGGCATGGGAATCGCCGTCGGAGACTATGACTGCGATGGCTGGCTGGATATCGTTAAAACCAACTATTCGGATCAGACGGCGAACTTGTATCACAACAACGGAGACGGAACTTTCTACGATGCCGTTTTGCAGGGCGGACTGGGCGGCAACACCAAATTCTTGGGATGGGGTGTGGGACTGTTCGACTTCGACAACGATGGCTGGCCTGACATATTCATGTCAAACGGCCATGTGTTTCCTGAAGTTGACACCAAGAAACTGCACCTCACCTTCAAGCAGCGCAAGATCCTCTACCGAAACCTTGGGAACGGGCGCTTCACTGACGTGACCGCTGATAGCGGAATGATGCTCACGGAGCCACGTCCGAGCCGCGGAGTAGCTTTTGGGGATTTCGACAACGACGGAGACGTCGACATCGTGATCATCAATATGAACGAGCCGCCATCGCTGCTAAGAAATGACTGCTCGGCGAAGAACAGCTGGCTCAAAGTGAAATGCATTGGAACTAAATCGAACCGCAGCGCGATTGGCGCCCGTGTGCGCGTGGTGGCTGGACGGCATTCTCAGATCAACGAAGTGATGAGCGGATCGAGCTACATTTCTCAGAACGATTTGCGACTACATTTTGGCCTGGGTCAGGCGAAACAGGCCGATCTGGTTGAAGTTCGTTGGCCTCTAGGTTTGGTCGAGTCCTTCAAGAACGTGGATGCCAATCAGTTGCTGGTGCTGCAGGAAGGTCACGGAATTCTGCGAAAAGAAAAGTTCGGACATTAATTCGAGAACAGAAAAGGGATGATCCATAGCGGACCATCCCTTCTCGTTTCAGGAGGGGCACTAGAAGAACAACTGCAACCCGAACTGGATGCGCCTCGGGATGTTGCACTGGCTGCCGGTCTTCCCGAAGTTGCCGTTCCCGTTGTTGGGAATCCAGTTCTGATCCACTGGGCAGAAGAAGACACGGTTGAGAGCGTTACCCGCATCGGCTTCGAACCTTACGTACTTGGCCTCGGTGAAGTAGGTGTCTTTGTAGATTGAAATATCCTCATTGAAGTACTTGAATCCACGCACAGCAGCATCTTCCCTTGGTGCGTCCCCGAACTGCAATGCACCCGGATCGGACCATCCGCCCTGACTCAGGTAAGCGTCGTTCGGGGTTTTGAAATTCCCAGACAGTCCTTTTCCGGTCTTGTTCGGAAATTTCGCAATGTTGAACAGGTAGTTGCCCATGTCATTGGGCGTGGTGATCGAGAGCGGCCTTCCAGATGAGTAACTCTGAATACCGGAGATTTGCCAGTCTCCGATAAGCGGTTGAGGAAGCCCGACGCGTTCGAGGCAATCGGCTTCCCTCTGCCAAAGGGTAGGTGGTAAACCCAGCCGACCGAGAAGATGTGAGGTACATCGTCGGAGCTGACGGAGTACAGATTCCTCATATCACTGGGGTTCTGCACGGGAGGTCCGCCGGAACCCAAGCCAGTTTCGGCCCCGTTGTTCATCAGCCGGGAGTAAGTGTAGGACACCTTCAACTGCAGGCCTGCGCTCAATCGCCTTTCAAAGGCGGCCTGCAATGCATTGTAGTGACTATTTCCGAAGGGGAAGAACCGCCAATTGATCTGCTGATATTGTGGCCAGCTTCGGAGCGCCTGGGCGACCGTTCCATTGAAATGTGGATAAGGAGCTGGGTACGCCACCGCAGTTGCCAGTACAAGCTCCATCGGAGAAAAGGGTGCCCAACACGGGCGCACCCAAGCTAAGAACGCTCGCCGGGTTCATGTTGTCATACACGCCTGCGGAACTACGACCGTCGACGAGCCGCGTTCCATGATTGCCTACATAGGCGATGTCGACTGCCCATGTTCCGGCTCAGCTGCCGCTGGAATGATACCGACCAGTTCTGGTACCGCGGCATGGTGTAGGTTCGCGGATCAACACCAACCGGGTTCGCGCCATTGGCCACGTCAGGGCGTAGCTGCGGGGGTAAGAGAATAGTGCCTGCGGGCCAGCCGCAACCGACCGTCACGGTTGAGGTTGGTAGCTGGGTTAGAGTCGAGGGACAGGCACCCGTACCGTTGAAGTAAAACGCCGGGGCGAGCCCATTCGTAGTATTTGGTGCGGAAGGATTGGTTTGGTAACCGTCCACCGGGTACGGATCCCAGGAATCTGCCTGGACGCCGGCATAGTACATGCCGTATCCGCCACGGATGACGGTTTTCGGATTGAACGAATACGCGAATCCGAATCGTGGACCTACGTTCCAGCTGGATTTTCCGTTCGCCTTTGAGTTGTGATAGATGGTTGCTCCCGGGACGCCAACAGGATTGGGAGCGGAAGGATCGAACGTAGAGAAGCGACCAAATTCTTCGGACAGGCCTCCCTGCCAGTCAAAGCGTAGACCCAGGGTCAAGTTCAAGTTCTTTGTAACCTTGACGTCGTCATTGCCCCAGAATGAGCCGTATTTCATCTTCGGCATGTACTTGAACGGCACCGAGAAATTGGCGCTGTTGACCTGGCCCAAGATGAAAGACGCAAACTCATTGCCGGTTTGTCCAGCATTCAGAACGGCTCCAGCGGAGTCATAACCAGCGGTCTCGTTATCCGCGAAGTTGAAGTTGCCGCCGGTGTTCACAGCCCACCCTGTCTGCGGGAAGGTCATGTAGCGATACTCAACACCAGCTTTGATCGTGTGCTTACCCGTCGTCCAGGCGACATCGTCCAGGAACTGGTAGCGGTTGTTGATGTCTGCTCCGCCACTCGCCCACGGTGTGCCATACGCGGTATATCCAACCGAGCCACTAAAGTTAAGGGAAGGGAATCCAGCGTTGTTGAAGATAGGCTCATCGGGCAAGCCGAGGCCCAGCTTCTGATTCCATCCCACTCCGCCGGACAATTGATTCCCCTTCATCAACCAGCGGTCATAAGACAAGGTCGTATGGTTAAACAGGTTTGGCCTGATGATCCAGTTCATCTGCAGGTGTTCAAAGTGGTTGGTAATACGTTGAAAGAACCCTTGGCCAATGTAAGTGTCATTCTTGCGCTGAACTGGTTTGACCATTGTTGACCGTGTTGCAACCTTGTGGTCCTCCGCAATGCGCGATACGGGGACGGACGTTCTCGTAATACGTGTTCGAAATTGAAAACTTGTCGTTGAAGTTGTGATCAAAGCGGAACAGCCAAGTCCGTACGTTGATCTTGTTGTTGTCATCAGAGCTTCCGCCGAAACCATTGACGCGCGTTTGGTTGCGATCAAGGGCAGGAATATTGGGAATGACAGCCGTTGCCAGCGGACTCCAGAGCGGATCATTCGACGGAATAATATTCGCCTGACCAGCGATCGGCGCACCGGAAATTGGGTCGAAGCCATACCCATCTCGAACCGGTACGCCACCAACGAGTCTGGTGGTCGAGGGGTTGAAGATCTCGCCCACGTAAACCGGCCGACCCAGAGCGTCGACAACTGGATTGCTGTTCGAGTCCAGCAGTTGTTGACCGGGGAAGAATTCGCTGAAGTCGCCTTGGCGCTGCAATGTGGTCGGAAGAGTGTTTACGTACCCGGTATTGACCGTGCTGTGATAGTCGAGGCCATCAAGGTTGAAGAACCAGAAAGTCTGCTTCAGCTTCGGAACCGGACCGCCAACCGCAAACCCCCAATTGTTCTGGCCAAGAGGCAGGGTCTTTCCCAAACCGCCAGCGCTTAATACCGGACCGAGGAAGTAATTCGAGGCATCGAGTTTGTTGTTGGTATAGAAATCGTAAAGATTACCGTGAAACTTGCTAGTGCCGGATTTCGTGGTGTAGGTGATGAATCCGCCGCTGGTGTGACCGTACTGTGCGGAGAAAGTATTCTGTACAACGGTCATCTCGCGGACCGAAGGATAAGGGATCGAGCTCTCCTGAGTCTGCTGATGCCCTTCGGCGTATCCGAACGCTGCGCCATCGAACCAGTTTTCGGTCGCCAGCGTCTGGCCGCCGTTCATGCGGGATGTGAACTGGCTTCCGCGGAAAACGGCATCGCCGTTCGGCTGCATCGGAACATATCCGGGCTGAAGTTGGAGCAATGACTCAGCCAAACGGATGTCCGCGCCCATAACCGCTGGGAGATCGTGGTAATACTCTTCGCCGACCGTGTGTTGGACCGTTGCATTCTCGGTGTTCACAAGCTCGGTCGTCGCGGCTTCCACTTTGACGCTCTCCGTCGTCGCGCCGATATTGAGCGTCGCGTCGACACGCACGGTCTGACCGCCGGTGAGCGAGTTTCCGGTGCGGCTGAAAATTTTGAAGCCTGTCTTCTCGATATCTACACGATACGTGCCGAGGATCAAGGGAGGCGTACTGAAGTTGCCGGCGCCGTTAGTACCGACGATCGTCTTCACGCCGGTCTGCTCGTCCGTAATCGTGACGCGCGCATCCGGGATCGCCGCTCCACTGGAATCGGTAACTACACCGGTGATCACAGCACGATCAGCAAACTGAGCATGCGAATCCTGGTTGTTGAAGCAGACGAGGACTAACAACAGAGAGAAGTGCAACAGACAAGTCGGCGTTTCATCTCACGCCTCCCTTAGATGTGGGAAGAACCCCAAGCGACGTCGAGAAAACCTTTTCTCGGATTGGCTGCATTTTTTACTGCTAACTCAAGCCAGTGTCAAGCTAATTCTTTTGTACTACTGTGTTTTGGTCCGATGCAGGACGTCCAAGTTGGGTCTGGACAACCCTTCGATACTTCGTCTGAAGATTTCGCTATCCCGTATAAGCTTGTGAAGACAAGTGGCTAATCTAAATCGATTTTCCTTCGTTAGTCATGGCTGGCTTGAATAGCACGACTACTGGCAAGAAGATTTTCTTCTGTAGCATTTTGTTCAATCACTCGGTTTATGACGGGCGGAAAGGATGGCTCGGTTCGACCCATTAGTGACTGGCTCAGGGAAATTGAAGAAATCGTTTGCTGGAACGATGTCAATTTCAGAAGATGAGTGCGCGAGTCATTGCGCAGGTTCGACGGCCTTAAGATATTGGCGCGCCTTGACGTCCTCGAATTTCTGAACGATTCCGGAAGGCCATCGAATTTCAATCAGTTTGGCGCTGGAATCTCTACCAAGGCCGGAAATCACGCGTTTGTCACTGGCGGAAAGATATCCGACCGCCGTATTCACCGTAAAGAACTGCGTCAGGCCGGAAACTGAGACGACCTTGATGCGGGCCCCGATGCCATCTCGATTCGATTTCGTCCCGACGAGTTGAATGCCGATCCAGTTGTTGCGATTTCCGCCGTCATTCCTAAGTACGTAAGCTTTCTGTCCGAGATTGCTGACGACGATATCCGTATCGCCATCATTGTCGATGTCACCAAACGCGGCACCGCGTCCCGCCCAATCTTTTGTGAAAACCTCACCAGCGATCACGCGAGTAAAGAAGCCCGGACGCATTGTGGAGCAAAAGGGCGGCTGCAGGTAACGAAGGTTGGGCGAAGTCTTCTCGATCGTGTCCATGACATGAGACTGCGCGACGAACAGATCCTTCCAGCCGTCGTTGTCATAGTCGAAAAGGTGAGTGCTCCAACCGGAGAAGGCCCGCGTGGCGCTACCGATCCCGGAACTATTCGTCACATCCCGAAAGGTGCCGGTACCTTCATTGCGAAACAGCATGTAGCGCTCGTTGGAAAGATCGGTGACGACTATGTCAGGGTGACCATCGTTGTCATAGTCGCTGAAATCGATTCCCATACCCGCGAACGTCTTGCCATCCTCGTTGTAGCCGACGCCCGCCAGCAGGCCCATTTCGCTGAAGGTGCCGTTGCCGTTGTTGCGGTACAGAAAGCACTGCACGGAGTCATTCGCCACAAAAATGTCTTCGAAGCCGTCGCCGTCGTAGTCGGCAAATGAAACGCCCAATCCTTTGCCATGTGGATTTGCGATTCCAGCTTTTTGGGAAACGTCGGTAAACGTGCCATCCCCGTTGTTGTGATAGAGGATGTTGGTCAGACCATCGTAATTATCCGGGTGGCAATACGCACGCACGCCGTTCGGTGGCTTTTCTCCGCAATATCGATTCGTCTTGAATGTCCAGTCGACGTAGCGCGTGACGAGCAGATCGAGCTTGCCGTCATTGTCGTAATCGAAAAAACCTGCGCTTGCGCTCCAGCCTCCACCTTTAACTCCGGCTTTCGTCGGTGACATCAGTGAAAGTTCCGTCGCCATTGTTGTGATACAAAATGTTGCCGCCGTATCCGGTAACGTATAGATCTTCAAATCCATCGTTGTCGATAGTCGCCGACCGCAACGCCCATACTGTAGTACCCCTGGGGCATTCCGGTAAGACCAGCATGTTCCGTAACGTCGGTAAAAGTGCCATCCGCATTCTGGTGATAAAGCCGGTTCCAAAACTTCTTGTCCGATTTGTCGGGTATTTTGCCATCGGGCATGGGATCAGACAGGAGCGCGCCGTTGGTGAAGAAGATGTCGAGGCGGTTGTCATTGTCGTAATCGAACAGGGCCACGCCACCACCCATGGTTTCGATCAGGTACTTGTTCGAAGTGGCTGAGCCCTGTTGCTTGAAGTCGATGTGGGTCTGATTTGTGATGTCGGCGAACTGCAGTTCGGGGCTTGTTTGGGCTACGCCCATTAATGAAGTTGCTATCAGCCCGCCCGCCCAGCCCAGGATCCTAATGTGTTCAGCGAACCTTGCGCGGAGCGGCCAACTACTCACGCTCTCCTCCCGGATGCGGCGCTCCTCTGCTCTTCGTAACGTCTCGGCGCATCTTCTCCAGTTCGCTGTTTTCCTGATCCAGCCTGGTGAAAGACTCCAGCGCCTTCCTGCTCTCCTCGAGGTTCCCCAGCCTTCGATAGATTCCGGACAAGACGTAGTAATACGACGACGAGCGCTGGTTCAAACTAACGGCGTGATTGAGCGACTCGGCGGCTGCCTGCAGTTGTCCCTGACGTTCTTCGGAGCGTGCTTTCTGAAACCAGGCGGAATCGGACTTGGGATCAATCGCGATCGCTTGCTGGGCATACTCGAGGCCCTTTGCGGGATTCCCAGTCCGGTTGTAGTAGCCGCTCAAATTCACATGAGCAGAAACAAATTTGCCGTGCCGTTCCTGATTCAGCGCGATTGCCTTTTCGTAGCTCTGAACCGCGGCCGCGTCATCATTCAACGCCTCCTGCGCAAAACCCAGAGAGTCGATGGTTTCGATATTTCCCGGGTTGAGCCGGATCGCCTCCTCGAATTGCTTGCGCGCCGCCAGCCAATTGTCCTGGAGAGAATACAGCTTGCCCAAGTCGTAATGTCCCTCGCTTGAATTCGGAGCGTAGCGAATGGCTTGCTGAAATTCTGTCTCTGCTCCATCAAAGCGCCCGATGACCATAAGATCGCGCCCTAGAATCTTGTGTGCTTCAGCGTTCTTTACGTTCAAGCTTAGCGATTTGGCTAGCGAATTGATCGAATCCCCGATTTTTTTCTGAGCGAACTGGCTGTAGCCGAGAGCGTACCAGCCCCACGCGGAATCTGGATGCTCATTCACATACGACGTGATCAACGGCTCCACTTCGTTGTATCGATTGTCGCGGAAATAAATCTCGAACGTCGGAAATCGTTGCGGCATCATCCCCTTGAGTTTCAGTTGCGTTCGAGCCGGCAGCAAGGTTCGGGGAAGCTGAAGGAGAATCTGGTACGTCCGATGGCTTCAGCCTCTTCACACTCTGTCTCGCGCTCAAGTCTCCGGGATTCAGGTCCACCGCTTTCTGGTAGGCCCCGACAGCATCGTCCGTCTTGCCTTCGCTCTCGAATGTCATCGCGAGGAAATGTTGAGCAACGGAAGAGGTCGGCTGCAGTTTGAGGGCATGCCCGAACTTCGCCTCCGCTTCCTGCAACTCGCCCTTTTGCAAGGCGGATCGTCCTTCGGAAATATCGAGCTCGGCATTTTGATTGCGTTCGTCGGCAGCCGATAGTTCGCGGCCCTTCTTGACCTCCGCCGCTGCTTCCTCTTGCTGGCCGCTTCTCGCCAAGGCGAGGCCCATCTGGTAGTGAGCTTCGCCGCTTGTCGGGTCCAGTCGCGTTGCATCCCGAAGTTCAGCGACCGCATCGTTGACTTTGGCGTCGTGCAGCATGGCTTTGCCTAACGCGAGATGTGCGCGGGCAAAGTTGGGTGCGATCGAAATGATCTTTCGCAATTGCTCAATTTGCTTTGCTGTTCCGTGACTCGGACTGTTGCCGTATGCCTCGGCAAGGTTGAACTGGGCTTTGATCAGTGCTGGGTCCAACGATGTTGCCTTTTCCAGTTCGGCGATGGCCTCATCTACGTCAATCAGCATCAGCACAGACCCCAGGTTTGCATGAGCGTCGGCGTAGTCGGGACGTATACGGACAGCCTCGCGGAATTCAGCCGTGGCTTTCTGGTCATCACCGTTTTGAGCCAATACCAGGCCCATATTGTTGTGGGCTTCGCCATAGTCTGGCCGCAAACTTAGAGCTTGACGAAATTCGGCCAAGACGTCGTTGCTGTCGGCGCCTTTGCGACCCAGGAAAAGTCCTAGCATGTTGTGTGCTTCCGGAAGATTCGAGGCTTGGAACTTGACATCGCGAAGCGCGGAAATCGCGCCATCCCAGTCAGGCGTGGGAACCGCTGAACTAGCGTTGAGCCCTGCTTCAAATTGCGCCAGAGCCCTCTGTGGCTGGCCTTGCTTGAGGAATACGATTCCAAGATCGATGAAACTTGCAGCCGTGGCTGGTGAAAGCGAGAGGGCCCGCTCAAGATTCAGTTTTGAGTCAGCAAAATCGCCTTCTTCGCGTTGTGCCATTCCCAGCAGCGCGTAGCTTCCGGCAGCGGAAGGGTCCAGACGAACGCTCGTCTTAAGTTCGGAAATCGCCTTTTGTCTCTCACCGCTATACCACAAGGCTGCCCCGTAGTTGTAGTGAACGTCTGCAGATTCCGGCCGAAGAACGACAGCGCGCGCAAGGTGAGGCAGAGCTACAGCAGTGTCTCCTTGCTGACCCAAAACGTATCCGAGCAGGTTGTGGGCGTCGCCGTCATTTTCATCAGCCGCAAGCACCTGCAAGAGTTGTTCCTTGGCGGAAGACAAATCACCTTTCGCCAAGTCGTCCTGCGCTTCCTTTTGATGTTGATTCACTGCAAGAGACTGAGCTGGAGCCTTGTGTCCTGCCGCTGCTTGCTGCTTCAGTGTGAAGCCGAGTCCGTAATAGGCTTCACGCATTTCCGGATCGAGCTCCAGCGCGCGTTCAAACGCGGCCGCGGCTGCTGACAAGTCACCATTCTGTCGAAGTGTCTGACCGAGTTCGCATTGAACAGTTGGATTTTTTGGTTGTGCTTGCTCTACTCGGCGAAGGTGGACGAGTGCGCTGGCAGCATCTCCGTTCTCACGCTGGGCAAGGCCGAGATTGAGATGCGCCGCCCAACTATTTGGCTCCAGGGTAACTGCCTTTTGAAACGCAGTTACAGCGCCCGCGAGGTCACCGCTCTTTGCCAGAGCAGACCCCAGGTTCGTGTACCCTCGCGCATATTTGGGATCTAAGGCAACTGTCTTACGCAACTCTGAGATTGCGTCGGGCAGATTGCCGCGTCCCATCAGGAATGCGCCCAGCCAGTTATGGGCTTCAGCTGAATCAGGAGTGAGTTTTACAGCTTGCCGAAACGCGTCGAAGGCCGATTGGTAATCACCGTTACTCCAACACGCTTGTCCAAGCTTTATATAAAGCTTTGCATTGCCGGGTTCCCGCTGTAGCGCGGCTTGAATCTGCGGCACCGAGGAAGTCGCCTCCCCGTCCTTTTGCGGACCCTGCAGAGAGCTCTGAGAAGGGAGAAACGCTGCTGCAGAAGGCACGATCCCGAGCAGCGGCAGAATCACGAACGCGGATGCAAACCGGAAGGTGATCTTCATGGAGCGGGACCTGAACAGTCGAACGAACTATTTCACGTATGCTCTCATCCCAAGGCAAACTTCGCAACGTGTCTCGCTGCGGCTGTCGTTTCGGAAGGGAGATTCGCGCGAGAGCGCGACGGCCAGGAGTCGGCATTTGCGCTTCGATCGTCGGTTCACTACCGCGGAGATTCGACAATTCTTTCCGAGCTTTCGCGACGCGATCTGTCGCAGGTGAACAGTCGTTGACGTGTGGACGCCGCGATCGTTCTACGGAAATGCAGCATAGTGCAAGGGCTGCCGTTTAGTGAGTAACTGTATCCTGTGTCATCAAGCCACGAGATTTCTGAATGAGATTGAACGGTTTGCCGCCACGGTCCAAGCGCAGCGAGGCGATATTCAGAGAAGGTGAACTGGACGATGCGTTAAAGTCACAAGTCAACTCGCGAGGTTCGCAATGCTAAGTTCCACGCAGGTGTGCTTCATCGGTAGCCGGGTGAAAATGAATTTTCTTCTTGTTGCATTCATGGTCTGCGGATTCTTGCAGGTTCACGCCTACGGTCAGAATGAGAATCCCGCTCTGTTGGAAAGTAAAAAGACGATCAAACTGAATCCTCTGCCGTTGAATCACGTGAGGCTTACTGGAGGGCCGCTCAAAGCGGCGCAGGACGCTGACGCGAAGTACCTGCTCGAACTTGAGCCAGACCGGATGCTCGCGTTTCTTCGACATCGCGCAGGGCTCAAGCCCAAAGCCGCAGGCTACGGCGGGTGGGACGGGCCCGGCCGCAACCTGACCGGACACATCGCAGGGCATTACCTATCTGCGATCAGCCTGATGTGGGCGGCAACCGGAGACAGTCGGTTCAAGGAACGGGCGGACTACATCGTCGATCAGTTGAAAGAAATTCAGGAGGCTCAGGGCGACGGATACATCGGCGCCCTCGAAGACGGCCAAGGTGCAGACGGAAAACAACGCTTTGTTGATCTCAGCAATGGGATCATCCTGTCGGGTGGCTTTGATCTTAACGGTCTTTGGTCTCCGTGGTATGTCCAACACAAACTCTTCGCCGGCCTCAGAGACGCATACAGGTACACCGATAACGCCAATGCTCTGCAGGTCGAGACCAAGTTTGCCGAGTGGGTCGAAAAGATACTCTCCAGGTTGAATGACGAACAACTGCAGCGCATGCTGGGCACGGAGTTCGGCGGAATGAACGAAGTCCTCACCGAGCTATATGCCGACACTGCGGACCAAGCGCTGGCTCGTCCTCGCTGACAAGTTTCATCAGAAGGCAATCATTGATCCGCTCTCGGAAAACAAGGATGTCATCGCACACACCCACGGAAACACGCAGGTCCCGAAACTCTACGGCGAATTGATCCGCTATGTGTACACCGGGAATCAGGCTGACGAGGACAGCGCAAAATTCTTCTGGGATCGGGTGGTAAACCATTACACATTCGCAACCGGCGGGCATGGCAAGAACGAGTACTTCGGCGAACCGGACAAACTGAACGACATGGTGGATGGCAGGACGGCGGAAACATGCAATGTCTACAACATGCTAAAGATGACTCGGACGTTGTTCTCCGTCGAACCCGATATTCGCTATGCAGATTTTCACGAGCGCGCGCTCTTCAACCATATCCTCGCCTCGCAGGATCCAAGGGACGGAACCGTGGCTTACATGCTTCCTGTGGGCCGCGGAGTGCAACACGAATATCAGCGGATGTTCGATGACTTTACCTGCTGTGTTGGAACTGGCATGGAAAGCCACGCCCTGCACGGCGCGGGGATGTATTACTACAAAGGATCCGAGGAATTCTGGATCGGCCTGTACGCTCCTTCGATTGCTAAGTGGGATTCGGCTGGAGTTCAAATCGAGATGGTCACCGACTTTCCGATTGGCGCCTCCGCGTCGATGAAAATTCGAACTAAGGTGCCGAAGAAGTTCACCCTTGCGTTACGTAGGCCGTACTGGGCGGGCGATGGTTTCAGCGTCAAGGTAAACGGCCAGCGGTTGCAAGACGTTCCGGCTGCAGATTCGTACGTCAAGATCAACCGCACATGGAAAGAGGGCGACACGGTTGACCTCAATCTTCCAAAGCAGTTGCGCAAAGAACCACTGCCCGACAATCCCAGCCGCATGGCTTTCATGTGGGGCCCGCTGGTACTGGCGGGCGACCTGGGACCGGAAACGCAAGCGAGCGATGAGAACGAAGAAAATCCACCAACACCTCCTGCCCCTCCAATTGTCGTGGCCGATGAACCCCTGCAGCGATGGCTCAAGCCTGAATCCGGCAAACCGGGATGGTTCAAGTCCACAGGAGTTGGGCTCGCTCACGACATTGAATTTGCGCCGTTCTACCAACTTCCTCGGCGAAAGTATGCAATCTATTGGGACGTCTTCACTCCCGAAGAATGGAGCCGGCGTTCCACCGGGTACAAAGCGGAGCAGGAAAAAGAGCAGAAGCTACAGGCAGCAACGATTGCATTTGCCCAGCCAGGCGAGATGCAGTCGGAACGGGACTTCAACGAGCATGGAGAGGACTCGACTCCCCTTCTTTGGCGCGGACGACATGGACGCTCAGGCAAAGGTTGGTTTTCGCTCGACATGCCGGTTGAAAATGCTCGTCATGTTGATCTGCGGGTAACTTATGGGGGCAACGCGCGGCGAAAGAGCACGCTCGACATCCTGATCGACGGCAAGAAGATCGGTGAACATGCCGAACCGTCACTCAGTCCCGAGCAGGAGACTCCATTCGTGAATGTCGATTACGCGATCCCAGCAGAATTGATTGCCGGGAAGACCAAGGTGACCGTTCGTTTTCAGGCAACAGATGGAAATGAGATCCGAGGAGTTTTCGGAGTACGAACGGTGCGCGTTTTCTGATCGCCTGTTCTCTAGCCGACTGCAAGCAATCTTGCAACCGAAAAAACAGTCGATAAGCCTGCGCAGACCATGTCTGATGATTACGCGCAACCGCGAACCTGCGTACCAGCAACCAAGTTTCAGAGGTACGCACCGCAAGGAGATAACTGTGAGCAGCGGTCCTAAAGATCAGCCAAGGCGCAGCGACGGCGAAACCAGTTCGGAACCGGTGGAATGGCAAGGCAGCGGCTGCGGTGAAGATAGTCCACGCGAGAGCCGCAATGTGGAAACCGAGACGCAGCAGCCTCCGGAACGACCGGTATAACGATGCGGTCGCAAGCCAAGCAATTGGAATTGATGCCCGGTCCGAAGCCGGCTGCGGGTGCGCCAAGCCGGACCGCTCCGGATGATCCTGTGCCGGTACCGCTTGTACTGCGTCAACTTCAGCGTTCGGCGGTGACATGCAAAGCTTGCGACTTGTGGAAGAACGCTACGCAAACTGTCTTCGGCGATGGACCATCGAAGGCTCGCGTGGTGTTTGTCGGAGAGCAGCCCGGCGATCAGGAAGACAAATTGGGACATCCGTTTGTAGGGCCCGCAGGCCAGCTGCTCGATGAAGCTCTCGTTGAGGCGGGGATCGATCGGAACGAAGTCTATGTCACCAACGTCGTGAAGCATTTCAAGTGGGAGGCCGCCCAACGCGGCAAGCGCCGCATTCACAAGAAGCCCCGGCAATCGGAGATCGAGGCCTGCCGTCCATGGCTGGATGCAGAAATGGAGATCGTGCGGCCTCAAGTCATCGTGTGTCTAGGAGCGACTGCTGCACAAGCACTGTTGGGCAAGCAGTTTCGCATAACTCGCGACCGCGGCACGCTCATGAAATCCGAACTGGCGCCACAGGTGATGGCAACCGCGCATCCGTCATCCATACTTCGCGCGCCCGATAGTGAGCAGCGTGAACAGCAGCGCCAGGAACTCGTACGAGACCTCAAGAAAATAGCCGCATTGCTCCTGAAAAAAACCGCCTAATTTCTAATTTCAATTTACTCGTTTCAGGAGCGCGAAATAGACAGCGCGTCGACACTCAAGCGCCGAAGCCGTGACAGTCAGCTGAAAGCACGCAACCTCGTGTAAACAAAGTTCCTCTAAGCAGCAGGAGAAAAAAGTCTATGGCAGCGAAAAAGAAAGCGTCCCGCCGCAAATACGGAAAGGCCGCCGGGAAGACCGTGGCAAGCGCAATGCGCCGTAAGAAGAAAGGTACGCTCAGTTCGGGTCGCGGAGGTAAGGGCGGCAAGGTGAAGAGTCGGAAGCAAGCGATCGCCATCGGGCTGTCGGAAGCGCGCAAAAAAGGTGCGAAAGTTCCCAAGAAGAAATCGTCCTAGCTTAGGACCTGACTGAAGCGAGCTAGCCCCGCGCTTCGGCGCGGCTGGGTACATACTGTTTGGTTATCTCCCCCGAACCTTATGGCACGTGATCCAGCAGTCATCGTGATTGGCGGAGGGATGTCCGGGCTCGCCGCCGCCTGCCAACTTGGGCGCGCGGGGGTGCCTGTCACTATCCTCGAAGCGCGCGACCGCATCGGCGGCCGCGTTCTTACCCTGCACGATTCCGCCTGCAAGTCTCCTCTTGAACTCGGGGCCGAGTTCATCCACGGCAAACCACCCCAAATTTGGGACGTCTTGGAAAACGCGAAGGTAGAGATTTCCGAGGTTGAAGGCGATAGCTGGTGCGCGAGTGGTGGCAAGCTCTCGAAGTGCGATCTTTTTTCCGATGCCGACTCGATCCTGGAAAAGATGAATGATTCGCAGGCTGATGAGTCGTTTCTGGACTTTCTGAAACGTTCTGGTGATCCGAAAACTGACAAGCAACGCCGGGAAAGGCAGAGGGCTACCAGCTACGTTAGCGGTTTCAACGCAGCCGATCCGGGCCTCGTCGGCGTTCAGTGGCTGGCGAAGGGAATGCGCGCCGAAGAAGAGATCGGAGGTCATCGCGCCTTTCGTTCGCAGAACGGATATTCCGACCTGCTCACCAATTTCATCTCTCAACTGAAGCAACTCGAAATTCCAGCTCAGTCCGGAACTGTAGTGGAAGACGTGGCATGGAAAAACGGTGGCGCTGCAGTCACAGTCCGCGACCGAAATGGTTCGTCAACGCTGGAGGCGCCACACGTGCTGGTGACTGTGCCCGTGTCTCTGCTGCAAGCGTCTCCCGGCCAACGTGGAGTTATCAGATTTAATCCGCCGTTGCCCCCAGAAATGTTGGACGCGCTCGCCAAACTTGAGATGGGGAAAGTGATTCGCGTCGTTCTGCGTTTTCGCGAGCGATTCTGGGATGGGATTAAGCCTCGTGGTGCCAAGTCTGCGGGTCTCTCAGAGATGGGATTTCTGTTTTCGCAAGACGATTGGTTCCCGACCTGGTGGACGACGATGCCACGTAAGGAGCCCGTGATTATGGGATGGGCGCCATTCCATTGTGCAGAAAAGCTTTCCGGCAAGAGTCACTCGTTTGTGATCGAACGAAGCTTGCAAACTCTAGGCGGACTTGTGGGCGTAAGTTTTGCGGAAATGGAGGGACTGCTTGAGGAGGGTTACTTCCATGACTGGCAGACCGATCCATTTTCTCGCGGCGCTTACAGCTATGGGAAGGTTGGTGCCAACGAAGCGCAGGAGACGCTCATCCGGCCGATTGAGAACACACTCTTCTTCGCAGGAGAGGCTACTGACATTTCCGGGCACAACGGCACCGTACACGGAGCGATGGCCAGCGGTGGCAGGGCAGCGACACAAATCCTGCAATCTCTCGGATGAAACGGCGCGAAGAGCGATGCCATCTATGGATGAGACCGGACCGATCTCAGATATGCCACCACCGACTTGGCGTCGGACTGACTCATGCGAAACGGCATCATCGGGAAACGTAGCGGCTGCCCGTTCGTCCAAATCCCGGTTGTCAGTAGCTTGACCATGTCAGCATCGCTGGCCGGAGGCGTTCCTCCGATTCTTGGAGCAGTCAGCGGCCAGTTCACGTTGGCGGCGGCTGGTCCCCAAGTGACTGGTGCCCCATCGAGCGGTCGCATCTGATCAAGAGTGCCATCACTATTCCTTGGGGTGTGGCACTGTCCGCACATCGCAACACTCTCGACGATATATTTCCCGCGATTTACATCTGCAGCCGCACCCCCGGGTCCCGGCTTCGCCGCTGCCTGGCGCTGGACTTGACCCGGCAAAGAACCGACCAGCGTCGTGGCGCAGAATGCCAGGAAAATAATCCTGCCAAATTTTGATTTCTGTTTCATATAAGACAAAACTTTAAAGAGGGGCAGGCCCCGTCGGCAATCCTGCGGATCGTGTATTGTCTGCCATGCATTACAATGAGGTCTAATTCACCGCTTCGGGCATGTCCTCTACCGGCAAAGCCAATGCTGCACTCGCTTCGGCAATTATCTTCCTATTGATGAGCACTTGTGCGGCTTATTTCGCCTTCGCGCGCCTCCGAACCAGCCAGGAATGGGTGCAGCACACGAGGAACGTCCAACTCGCGCTCCATCAATTTTCGACGATGGCAACTCGTGCGGGAAGGCTGCGCGCGCAATATGTCGACTCGGGCGATTCGTCTTTCTTGCAGAGGCAGCAAGCCGCAGTGGCCGACCTTCGCAACGCCCTGGCCGGGCTTCAGCGCCTTGTATCCGACAACGTTTCCCAAGTCGACAACTGGAAAAAGCTGACAATTCTGACAGATTCACGGATAGCGCTGATGAACCAGGCCATCGAACTGAAGCGGGCAGGAAGATCGACGCTTGAAAATCAGGCTTCGATCGTCAGAGAACTGACCGTGACTTCGGAGTCCACAGACCAGCTCCTGCAAAGCATGTACGAAGAGGAGCAGCGACTTCTGGAGGAGCGGGAGCAGCGAGAAAATAGTTCCTTCAATGTGATTGCCGGAGTTCTGGCTACCAGTCTGTTCCTGGCCCTGGTCCTGTTTCTGATCCATCACCAGCTACTGGCGGTTCAGGTGCGGGAACGTGTCCGGGCGGAGGTCGCTCAACGAGCTCTGAGCGCCAGGCTCCTGACCCTCCAAGATGAGGAGCGGCGGAAGTTTGCGCGTGAACTGCACGATTCCGTTGGCCAGCATCTTGCCGCCATGAAAATGGCCATCTCGATGCTGGAGGTAAAGTTGCCCGGCGACCACCTGCTCAGGGATTGCCTCAAGCTTCTCGATGACTCGATCGCCGAAACCCGTACGATTTCCCACTTGCTGCACCCCCCGCTACTGGATGAGGCCGGCTTGAACTCCGCGGCCCGCTGGTTCGTCGAGGGGTTCGCCAAACGAAGTGGAATCGATGTGAATTTGAATATCGAGAATGGTACGACCCGGTTTTCAGACTCAACTGAACTGGTATTATTCCGGGTGTTGCAGGAGAGTTTGACCAACGTCCATCGGCATTCCGGAGCGAAAAGGGCGGACGTGAGTCTCAAGACTTTGGGCAACAGTCTGATCTTGAAGGTTAAGGATTACGGTCACGGATTGCCGGCTTCTGTGCTGCAGAATCTTCGGGAGGATGGAACCGGAGGCGGCGTCGGCCTGGCAGGAATGACGGAGCGGATTCGCGAAATCGGGGGACGGCTGGAAATCAATTCGAACTCGGGGGGCAGCGAGTTAGTCGCTGGGGTCCCGATACGGCTGAGAACGGACAGCGCCGAAATCCCAGCACCGCAAGAAGTGAAAAGCTAAGACTGAGAGGGGACGAGACTCCAAGACGTGAGGCTGAGACAACGATGGTACGCTATTTCACTCTGATACTGTTCTGCCTGCTTTTACTTGCCGCTGTAGGTTGTTCGAAACACAGTTCGGCTTCCGCGCTGATCGTCGACATACCCAAAGGCTTCAACGGAAATTTTGTGCTTGAGATGGGTACCCGGGGCGCGGATCCACTCGCAAGAGAAGGTGACGCTTACGTTGTCGCAGTGCCGACCACCGGAAAGGTCGTGACCTCGACTGCCCTGCAAAAGCCCCAAGTGACATTCAGGAATGCTACAGATGGAAGTGTGTGGGGGTTTTCCGAGTCGGCCTTTACCACGGGAGACGGAATCTCCGTCGGGGGGAAGATCGAGTTCTTCGTCGGAACCCGCAAAGAGTATGAGGCTGAAGAGAGTAAGAAGAATCACTCAGGCGCAGCTGAACCGGAAGTTCAGTACATGACTGCCGGCGTCTGAGCTTCGGCGACCAGGACGTCTGTTTGCGAATAAAACAACTAAAATCAAATTGGCTGAGCGAAGCGTATGCCGCGCTCAGCCAATTCTTATTTAGCGTGGGTCTTCTCGACATCGCGCAAGCGGGCGGCTTTGCCGCGCAGTCCGCGCAGGTAGAAGAGACGGGCGCGCCGAACTTTCGAGGAACGCACCAGGTCGACTTTGTCGATCACCTTGGAGTGGACAGGGAAAATACGCTCCACGCCCTGACCAAAGCTGATCTTGCGCACAGTGAAACTGGCCTGCGGGCCGTTGTCGCGCTTGATAACGACGCCTTCGAACGCCTGCACTCGCTCTTTATCGCCTTCCTTGATCTTTACGTGAACACGCACGGTGTCGCCCGGGCGGAAAGCCGGAAGATCGGTGCGCAGTGTCTTTGCCAGCAGTTTCTCGATAATTAAGTTGGACATTTTCTTACCCTTCTAAACTCCAAGTTGTCTTTGCTGCAGATCGTTCTATCTCGTTTTCGAACTCACCGGTGAACCGATGTGCTTGCTACCCTAGCGGCGGGATGCCGCGCCGTCAGTTCGGTCCTTCAATTTGCTCAGAATCTTGTCGTCTTCCTTGCTCAGTTCCACGCCTTCCAGCAAGTCAGGACGGTTGCGAATCGTCTTCTTCAACGCCTGTTCGCGGCGCCAGCGTCGTATTTCCTGGTGGTTCCCGTTAATTAACACCTCGGGAACAGCCATCCCGCGAAACTCGGCTGGACGAGTGTAATGCGGATAATCCAGCAAACCTCCAGAGCCGCAGGTTGAATCCGCATTGCCCGATGCTTCCATCGGTTCATGCGACGTGAACGATTCCTGCCGCGTCGACGCTTCATTTCCCACCGCGCCGGGCAGAAGCCGGGTGATCGTTTCAATGATCACTGCCGCTCCCAACTCACCACCGCTCAGGACGTAGTCGCCGATCGAAAGCTCGCGGTCCGCCAAGTGATCGGACACGCGCTCGTCCACCCCTTCATAACGGCCGCAAATCAGAACCACGCGTTCCAGTTCGGCGAGTTCGCCGGCGATTCTCTGCGTGAGGCGCTCGCCTTGGGCAGAAAGCAAAATCACCGACTGCTTCGCCCTGCCCGCGATCCGGTCCTCGCGTGAGGCCAACTGCAACGAATCCAAACATTCAAAGAGCGGTTCCGGCTTCAGGACCATGCCTTCGCCGCCGCCGAAAGGGCGGTCATCCACGCTGCGGTGTTTATCGCGCGTAAACTTCCGCAGGTCGTGAACTTCGATTGTCGCCAGCCCCATCTCGCAAGCCCGGCGGGTAATTCCGTGATCCAGAGGCCCGCGAAAGAAGTCCGGAAAAATCGTGACGATGTCGGCCTTCATTTGCGGAACTCGAAAACCAAGTCTTAAACACAGAGAGCGCTGCGGAACACAAGAGACTTCATTTTCTTTTCTTTGTTCCTGACATTTCCGCCTGTTCGTGCTTCTCTTCCGTCGTCATCGGGGCATTGATTTCCAGCATGCCTTCCGGAAAATTCATCCGCACTTGCCGCTGCGGCAAATCGACAGCTTTCAGGTACGCCTCGGCGAACGGCACATCGAATTTCTTGCTGCCCGACGCCACAATCAGCAGTGGAGCTTCGCCGGCTCCGAACTGAACGTCCTCAACGACTCCGACTTCATGGTCGTGATCGAAGACTGTGCAGCCTACCAGATCACTGATGTAATTCCAGCCTTGCTCCAGCGGCG
>CAWGBW010000001.1:0-906295 GCA_963820895.1 uncultured Acidobacteriota bacterium | reverse complement strand
CTATTACACTCATCCTCCCCGGCTCCCTTAACGTTTCTCTCCTGCGGTCGTTCCATGTTCTCAAAATGCTAGGGGAAAGAAAAAGACGGGCGACATGCGCCCGTCTTTCGGTCCTGCTAGGATCGGCTTAGTTGATGTCGAACTGCTGCTGGTGAACCGCCGGGTCGCTCTTCACGATGATGGTCCTCTTCGTCATTTCTTCCATCTCGTTTAACAGCCGGCCGTTGTTCGTCTTCAATTCCTTGGCCACGTCGGGATGAACCCGCAGCATGACGTCCTCGTGCTCCAGGTGCTTGGTGATCTTCCGCATCTCCACGTAGATCTCGTTGCAGACTGTGGTGACGGACTTCACGTATCCGGTTGATTCGCAATACGGACAGGGCGCTCCGATGGTGCGTTCGAGCGACTGCTTCACGCGCTTGCGGGTAATCGCAACCAGTCCGAAATCGTTGAACTGCAGTGTCTTTGACGGAGCCCGGTCATGGCGAAGCTCTTCTTCCAGCGCCTGCATGACGCGCTGCCGGTTACGGCGCTCATCCATATCGATGAAGTCGATAATGATGATGCCGCCCAGATCGCGCAACCGGATCTGGCGCACAATCTCTTTAATCGCGTCCACGTTCGTCTTGACGATCGTGTCTTCCAGCCGCGCCGTCTTGCCGACATACTTGCCGGTGTTGATATCGATCGCGACCAGCGCCTCGGTCTGATTGATGACAATGTAGCCGCCGCTCTTGAGCCAGACCTTCGACTTCAGAGCTTTATTCATCTCCTCCGCCAAGCCAAACTGTTCGAAGAGAGGCGTCTCCTTCGTATAAAGCTTGACGCGCTTCACCATCGCCGGCTGGAATCGGTTGAAGAACCGCAGAATGCGTTCGTACTCCGGTTCGGTATCGACCCAGATGACATTGAAATCCGACGTGACCTGGTCTCGCAGCACGCGCTCTACGACGTTGAGGTCGTGATAAATCAAAGCCGGTGGCTTGGAGCTCTCGGCGCGATTCTTGATGTCCTGCCACAAGCCCTTCAGAAACCGGATATCCGCCCGAAGCTCATCTTCGGTGGCGCTCTGCGCAGCGGTACGAACGATGAAACCTCCGTGGCCGTTCTCGCCGCGCTCACTCAGGATGATTCGCTTGAGCCGCTGGCGTTCTTCTTCCGATGAAATCTTTCGTGAGACGCCCGTGTGGTTCACCGTGGGCATGTAGACCAGAAAGCGTCCCGGTAACGCGATGTGGCTGGTGATGCGGGCGCCCTTCTTACCGATAGGCTCCTTCGCGATCTGCACCAGAATCTCCTGCCCTTCTTTCAGCAGGTCGCTGATCAAAGGAACTGGAGCCGATTCACGCCTTCGGAATCGCCGTCCGCCGCCACTGCCTCCTCGACGTCCGCGATCCCCGCCACGCCGCTCATATCCCGGACGATCGTATCCCGAGCGTTGTCTCTGCGAGCGTTGCGTATATCCCGCCGTCGGTGAAGGAGCGCGAACTTCCGCCCGGGCTTCAACAGTGCCATTACCTCGCGCTTCGGCGTCGAGCATGGCTTCTGCCTCGGCCTGCGCCTCTTCGAGTTCGAGTTCTTCGCTGTCGTCTTCGGCCGCAGCCACTTCCGCGGGATGCACCTCGCCGGACTCAACCATGGACGCTATGTGAATTTCTGAGACCGCCTCCCGGGCATCCCCGTTCAACTCGTCCGATGGATTGGCGTTCCGCGTCTCTTCTTCAAACTCTTCATCGCCCTCATCCGAAGAGGAGTGGTAATGAAGCGTGTCGGCCTCATCTTCCTCGATCGTCTCTTCTTCCATAGTTCCCGGAGTCGCGAATACAGGAGACTCTTCCTTGTGTGATCGTGACGACTCCGAACTGAATTCCGATGCCATCGCGGGCTGTTCATCCCGCTCATCGGATTCCTCGACTACTTCCTGCTCAAAGCGATCATGGACGGGTTCGGCAATAACCGCCGGAGAGTCGGTGGGCTCTTCCGAACGCCTGAAATCACGCTCCCAGGAGACCGATGTCGAAGCCGACTCTACCGGCTCCTCATGAGTCTGTTTGAAATCTTCATGCTGTTCGTGGAGAGGTTCGGCTTCAACTTCTGTCGCCGCAAATATCGGTTCGTCATCGGGAAACGTCGCCGCGATCGGCATAGTCGACTGCTCGACGCTCGAAGGGACGTCAACTGCCGCTTCTTCCGCCTGAAAACTCTGAACCGGCTGCGGTTGGGAATAGCGCGAATACTTTGAGATCGATTCGCCCGGTAACAGAATTGGCTGGTATCCCGCAGGCGGACCCGAAGGAGTCCGGGGCGCTCCGCTGCTCTCGACTGGCCGGGAGGCGCGTGGTTCGGGGGTGCGCTCGCGTTCTGCGCCGCGCTCGTTCGTTCTCTCCCGCCCATCGCGGCGTCCACCGCGCCGGCGCCGGCGTCCACGCCAGTTGCCGCGTTCGCGCCCTTGGGCATCGCCATTCGAAGGCTCCGCACTTGAATTCGCTTGCCCTTGGACTTCCAGGTCGCCGTGGCCGTTTCCATCGGAAGGGCCGTCATCGGATTGAGGCTCGAATTCTGCTTGCCCTTCGTCAGCCTCGGCCATTTCGGCCGGTTCCGATCCCACTTCGCCCCGCGGCTGTTGCGGACGCAAATCCTGCACGCCGCGGTTCGCCGGAACGACGTCGGTCAGATCGTCGTCGTGCTCCTCTAACTCCATGAAATCGGAGACATACAGGAAGGCATCGCGCTCAAGTCCAATATCGACAAAGGCGGATTGCATGCCTGGCAGCACGCGCGTCACTTTGCCCTTGTAGATGGATCCAGCTAGGGTGTATTCGTTCTCGCGCTCAAGATAGATCTCCGCGAGCAGGTCGTCTTCCACCAGTCCCACTTTTGTTTCGTGAGGTGTGGAAGAGACAAATAGTTCTTTGTTCATTCATCACTCCGGTCCCGCCGACTTTCCTAGAAGCGAAGCGGGATTCACCGGGGTGAGTCAGGGAAGATGCGGGAGGATTGAATGTCGCGATGATGCCCTGGATAAGGGACGGGCGTGGCCTGGGAGACCTTCTCCAAGCCTGATCCGTTGCGCAAGTTTTGGAATCTTATGCACTTATCGCTTTGTTGCCGGGGTTGTGACCGCACTCTCAGACCATCTGGTCGGGGGGCCGTTCCCTGCCCGGCGTATTGCTTTGCTTCAATCCTGCCCGGTCCTCGACTGCTCGACTGACCGGTGAAAATGCCCCCTTCACGCGAGGGCGATCGATATTTTTCGGGGCTGCGCCTCCAAGCGCAGCCTACTGCTCCCTGCCGTCTTCCTTCGTTCCTGAACCCCTACATCTGGCTTGCAAACCAGCTAGTTCACGAAGCGGCGCATTCGAACATTCATAACCATCCCCAGCGCCAGGAACATGAACAACACGGAAGACCCACCGTAACTCATAAGCGGCAAGGGTATTCCAGTGACCGGCATAAAACCGACCACCATGCCGACATTGACCAGAATATGGAAGCTAAGCACAGCCACCACACCCATTACTACGAACGTGCCAGCGCGGTCGGGCGCTGTTTGCGCGTTCTGAGTCAAACGCATCAGCACAATGAAGTATAGCAGCAGAACCCCAAGAGCGCCTACGAAACCATGCTCTTCGGAAAAGGCCGCAAAGATAAAGTCCGTTTGCGGCACTGGGAGAAAAGCACCGTGTGTTTGCGACCCTTTGCCGCCCCAAAGGCCGCCGGAACCTACCGCAATCTTCGATTGCTCAACTTGGTACCCCGAGCCCTGAGGGTCCAGCTCGGGATCGATAAAGCTCGTCAAACGTTGCTTCTGATAGGTCTTGAGTACATGGACCTTGGGCACAAGAAATACAGCGGCGATGCCCACGACCGCTAACAGACCAACTGCGAGTCCTTGCTTCCACTGCATTCCGCCCAGGAAAACTCCCATGATGGCGATCGGAAGATAGGTGAGGGCGGTTCCCAGATCCGGCTGTTTCAGAACCATCAGCATCGGAATCCCGACAATCGCCCCGGCCTTCAGGACATCAGACCAGGAAAGATCCCTCTGCCGCAGGTCGGCAAAATACTTCGCGACTGCCAGGATCAAGATCAGCTTGACCCACTCGGATGGCTGGAAGTGATTGCCTCCGGGCATTTTGATCCATCGCTTGGCGCCCAGGTATTTCTGTCCGAAAATCATGACCCCCATCAACGACGCGATGGAAGCAATGTAGAACCAATGGATTTGCTCCAGCAGCGCTTGATAGTTCACCAGGCTGACCAGAAACATCGCGCCGACGCCCGCAAGCACCCAGTAAATTTGCTTGACGTGCGCGCCTGCGAACTTCGTGTGCAAGGTGGCACTGTGGATCTCCATCACACCCATGCCACAAATCAGCAACACGAATCCCAGAAGGACCCAGTCAAAATCACGATATGAAACGTAACGCGCCAAATTGGTCAGTTCCTAACGATCAGTTCCTTAAGATCTGATCCTTACTTGAGACTGTCATCACTCGAGACTGTAATCACTTGAACCTGTCATCCTGAGCGGCGGCAAAGCCGGCGCGAAGGACCCTACGAAGAGTAGTAACCATCGATGCGGTAAACAAGATCGCCAAATCCGCAGCCACCGTGCTCTGTTGCAACCCGCGCCTCTATCCCAGGTGTCGTAAAATCCATCCCCGGGCGCATGCCGGACCGAGGGTTTCCCTCCCGATCCGCCCTATCTCATTCCGGGCGCAGCCGCTGCCACCGCCAACGGCTTCCCGGAAAGATTGAGCACAAACCGTCCACCTTCCAGATCCTTCTTGTCCTCACCCGCATCGGGCTCGGTCCACAACCCGCCGATATCAACGTTCCCGTTGCCGTTCGGTTTCTCCACCATCTTCTGTGGATTTCGGTGCTGCTTCTCCACGTAAGCCTTGATCACCTGCGTGGCCAGCCGTGCCGCCAACCTTCCGTGCTCGCCACCTTGGAAGAGCACGCACACAACGATGTCGGGATTGCGTCGCGGCGTGAATCCTACGAACCATCCGTTCTGTGCCAGCGCTTCGCTGTTCTTGAATTTCGCGCGCGTGGCGAGAGAGACGATCTGCGCCGATCCCGTCTTTCCGGCAATATCAATCCCGGGAATATGGGCTGAAGGAGCCGTGCCTTCCGGCAACAACACCCGCGACATCGAATCGGTAATGTAGTTCCAACCGTTGGCATCGATCGGCACGTTTTTTACTTCCGTATAGTGAGCGGCTTCCACCAACCCGGGCGGCAGTTCGGTGGGATTGATCACGTGGGGAACAACCATCCTTCCGCCCATCGAGATCGCGCTGATCGCGCGCAGCAATTGCACTGGTGTGATCGCCACCGCACCCTGCCCGATACCGACGGAAATCGTTTCTCCCGCAAACCACTTCTGCTTGAAATTCCGGATCTTCCACTCTTCCGACGGCATGATGCCGCTGACTTCGTTGGGCAAATCGATTCCGGTCTTTTGTCCTAGTCCGAAGTCTGTTGCGTACTTCGCGATGCGGTCAATTCCCAGTCTCTCCGCAAGGTTGTAAAAGAAGACGTCGCAGGACTGATAGATCGCTTTTTCCAGATCAACGGGGCCGTGGCCGCCTTTGACCCAACAACCGAAACGGCGACCGTAGAACTCGGCCGAACCGGAGCAGTTCACGTGCAGGTTCTGGGCAATACCTTCCTGCCATCCCGCCACCGACATCAGAATCTTGAAAGTTGATCCGGGTGCCAACTGCGCCTGGATCGCTTTGTTCAGAAGCGGCTTGTCAGGATCGGTGACCAGCTTGTTCCATTCATCGCGCGAAACTCTTACCGCAAAATCATTGGGATCGAAGGTCGGTCCGCTCGCCATGGCAAGGACCTCGCCTGTATGAGGGTCCATTGCAACCACCGCGCCGTTCTTTCCCTCCAGCGCTTCTTCCGCCGCGATCTGCAGATCGATGTCGACCGTCAGCTTGAGCGGCTTTCCCGGAATCGCGTCTGTCTCTCCCAAACGGCCGACTTCCCTTCCGTGACTGTCAACCAGCGCCTGCCGGGATCCGTTAGTCCCCATCAGCATGGCGTTGTACTGCCGCTCGACACCGGAGATTCCGACCACATCGCCCGGGTTATAGAGCTCGAACTGCGGCTGGTTCAGCATGTCATCGGTAACTTCGCCAACGTAGCCGATCAGGTGCGCCATGAACCCGTTCCGCGGATACAAGCGGCGGTGAGCCATGATGGTGTCCAGCTCGGGAAGTTCGTTGCGATGCGCCTCGATAAACTGCAATTCGTCCGGAGTGATGTCTTCTTTCAGAAAAATCGGCTGGTACTGCGGCATCGACGCAAACCGCCGGATGCGAGCACGCACTTCGTTGGGATCAAGATGCAGGCCCTGCGAAATCAAATCCGCGTCTGCCGCCAAGTCGCGCGTGGAGTCGCGCAACAGAAGTGCCGAGAATGACGGATAGTTGTCAACAATCGTGCGCCCTTCGCGATCAAGAATTCTGCCGCGGGGCGCGAGAACTGGAACGTTGCGGATCCTATTTTTTTGCGCCGCCAGAGAATAGAAGTCGCCCTGCATCACCTGCAGGCGCCACAGTCCATACGCGAGCACCAGAAAGATTCCCAGGATCAAATACTGGGCTGCCGTCAGGCGGATCGCAGATACTTTGTCGTCGCGGCCGAACATCAGACGTCGGGCATCAGGCTTCCGATTTCCGGCGCAGATGCATACGCGTCAGAGATCGAGGCCGATGCCATTTTCCTCTCGGGAATTACTTCCATTCTAAATCCGGCACGGTCACAGTGGGGGTAGTTCCAGTGACGAAGGTCATCTGCTCGCCGTCCCTTTTCTGAGGTTTCCAGGACGAGAGCTCAAAGCGGCGATCATGTTCTCTGCTTGAATTTGTCCAGCGCAAAATAAAGGAACGTGCCCAGCGCAGCATTCACGGCGCCGGCGAGTATCCCGTGTGCCCAGCTCCAGCTTTGCGTCATGCTCACCAGGCCGCGAGCAACGGTGAAATATACGGCCGAATGAACCAGATAGAAGCCAAGCGTTACCAGGAACCGGGCTCCTGCATTCTCAACATCCAGCTTCACGCCCAGCGATGATGCTCCATAGCCCACGACAGTCTTTGCGATCCCATAAATTCCGATCGGATTGTGGCCAAGCATGTCCTGGGCCAGGCCGATGAACGCCCCGGTGAAAAGGCCCGCAATCGGGCTGCGCCGTGCCATGGCGAAAAAGATGGTTACCAGAAGGGGAAGGTCGACGTAGACCGCAAATCGCGGAAACCTCCACGGCACAAACGCCTGGATGAACAACGCAAGCAGCGGCACGCCCACGGTTACGGGAATGCTGAAGCGGTAGACCTCAACCTGCTCCCCCGATGTGTATGTGATGGGCACGCTATTGTGGGCTGCTATCGTCTGCCGTGGGCGGCGTCTTCGGTTGTCCTTGAGGCGGGTTCAGCGGCTTCGGTGCCTCCGAGCTATGAGGCACCGCTGCCGGCTTTACCTCAGTCGAATTCTCTGCCGGAACCTTTTGCTTCGCAGGAGCGGTCGCATCGTTGGAGGCCTTGGGTGGCACGGCTTTCACATTCGGATCGACTGACGTTACAGGCTTCTTGGCGATCGTGGCGTTGGCTACTGCGCTCGAAGTCTCTGCCGCAGCATTACTCCCCACGGTCTTCGCAGCTCCCGGCGTTGCCGTGCCGATTCCAACCGACTTTGCATCCGCCGCCGGACGATCCGGCACCGACGGCAAGCGCTGCGCCAGGATGTCCGCCGCGCGCACGCGAACCTTATCCTCCGCCGTCGCCTGCTTCTCCTGTTTCTCGAGCAGAACCAGCACCTCTTCCAGCTTGCTGAGATCAGCAGCCGGTTTGATCTTGATATTCAGGAACAGGTCTTTCCCATTCTCGACCTTCGCCACCGTGCCCACAGGCAAGCCCTTGGGAAAAATCTGGTCGCCGCCGCTGGTCAGCACGGATTCACCGATCGGAACCTGCTCATCGCTCATCACACGTTCCAGCGTGACTTCGCCGTTCGTGGTGCCCTTCAGTACGCCCTGCAAGCGTGTCTTTTCAAGGATCGCGCCCACGCCGCTGCTCTGATCGCTGATCAGCAGAACCTGCGAAACCGATCCGTAAACCAGCAAAACCTTGCCTACGACGCCGTCAGCCGTGATGACCGCCATATCGCGTGCGATGCCGGCATTCTCGCCTTTATCGATGTAGACAATGCGCGACATGTCACTGCCGCTCGATCCGATGACCTGAGCCGCCACCGTCTTGGCAACGACTTGCTCCTTGAATGCGAGCAGATTCTGCAGACGACGCGCCTGCGCGGCGTCTTCGCTGAGACGCACCTGCTCCAACCTCATTTGTTCGATTTGCGCCTTAAGTTCGCGGTTCTCGGCACGCACTCCGCGGAGATAAAAATAGTTGTGCCAGATATTGTGGGTGCCGTTTTGAATCCAGACCAGCCCACGCTCCAGCGGAGTCACGGCGCCGACCACCCAAATGCGGATCAACCGCGTGTCATGCGTGGTCTCAGTGCCCGCCCGCTTCACCTGCATCGCCAGGCCGAGTACCTGCACGAAAAGCACGGCAACAAGAATGATCAGATTGCGGTATCGGCCGAGGACAGATTCCATAACAGCAGTTTCAGGGTGTCAGGTTTCGAGGTTCAAGATCAAGTTTGCGTCAGCGGATGTAAGCCTGCTCGAAACTTGAAAACCCGAAACTCAAAACTGGGTTTTACTCGATCGAAATTTTTCGCAGCAGCTTGAAGTCGCTCAGCATCTTGCCTGTGCCCAGCACCACGCTGCATAGTGGATCATCCGCAATCGAAACCGGCAATCCGGTTTCTTCGCGTATGCGTTTGTCGAGATTCTTCAGCAGTGCGCCGCCACCCGTCAGAACGATGCCGCGGTCGCTGATATCTGCGGAAAGCTCTGGCGGTGTCCGTTCGAGCGCGACGCGGATCGCATTCATGATGGTCGAGACACATTCGCTCAATGCCTCGCGGATTTCGCCGTCATCAACCGTGATCGTCTTCGGAACACCTTCAATCAGGTTACGCCCTTTGATCTCCATGGTCATCGGCTTATCGAGTTGGTGCGCCGATCCAATTTCCATTTTGATCTGCTCGGCTGTACGTTCGCCGATCAGCAGGTTGTATTTTCGCTTCAGATAATTCATGACCGCTTCGTCCATCTGGTTGCCGGCCATGCGCACGGAACGCGAATAGACGATGCCGCTCAAAGAGATGACCGCGATGTCAGTCGTGCCGCCACCGATGTCGACGACCATGTTGCCGCTGGGTTCGGTAATCGGCAGTCCAGCCCCGATGGCCGCCACCATCGCCTGCTCGACGAGATGTACTTCGCTCGCCTTGGCGCGGTATGCCGAGTCCATAACGGCCCGCTTTTCCACCTGCGTGATTTCGGAAGGCACGCCGATGACGATCCGCGGATGCACCAGCATCTTGCGGTTGTGCGCCTTCTGAATGAAGTAGTTGAGCATCTTCTCGGTGACTTTGAAATCGGCGATGACGCCGTCTTTCATCGGCTTGATGGCGACGATATTGCCGGGCGTGCGGCCCAGCATCTCTTTCGCCTCTTTGCCCACCGCCTCTACCTCGCCCGTGTTCTTGTTGATGGCGACAATCGAAGGCTCGTTCACGACGATGCCTTTGCCGCGCGCGTACACGAGGGTATTCGCGGTTCCAAGATCGATGGCTAGATCGCTCGAGAAAATGCTGAACAGCGATCGAAGGTTGTGGTTGCGCGTCGCGGCTGAATGGAATCCGTTATTTGACATGACGAAATAGTCCGTCTTTCTACAGTGCGGCCCGCCCGGAAAATTCCGGCGCGTTTGAATTTTTTGGGGTGGCTGTCCCTATTCTACGAGATACCAGCCAACCCTGCTCGATACAAAAGGTCTTGACCAACTGATCACCACCACTGCCGATCTACTGGATGATGATCTTCTTCTGCTGCGTGTTTACTCCGCCTTGCGCCGTTTGCGCCGTCACCGTGATGGTCGCTTCCCCGGTGGGAAGGGGTGGCGTGAAGTAATGGAATCCGCCATCCGCACCCACCAATGGGACCTCGCTGCCATTTACCATCACCCGCGCACCGGTCTGAGTCTTCCCCTTCACTTCAATTACGTGTCCATGCTGGACGAACGGATCCAGTTCCAGCGCGATCGCCTCAGTTTCCTTGCCTCTGGAAATAATCGTGAAGCGGTTCTTCTCGCTTTCCGCCGACTCTTTCCCTGCCGCATCGAAGGACTGCACCAGCCAGTAATAGGCGCCTTCCCCGAGATTCGTAACTGTCACCGCTGCAGTGTTGACCTTTTTGTCAACCAGTGTAGAAGAAAAGTATGGGTTCCGGGAGAGACGCAACCGGTAACCAACTGCATTCGCCATCGGTGTCCAGGAAAATTCCACATCCTTCGTGGATTCGCCCGCGGAAAACAGCGGCGCCATGTTCGCCGGACCAATCGGAGTCGGCGGCCCAATTTCCTTGGCCTTCTCCATGCGGGACGTTGTGCCCGCGAAATTTATCTTTTCCCAGCTGGCCAGTTTCACGGTCTCGCCGTTTCGTGTGACTTCGCCGGTACCTTTCTTCATCAAGATCTCGTGCTGATCCGCCTTCGGATCGTTGTGCACTTGCGCCGCCGACTCGGGAGCCAGCGAAGCCGTCGCGCCTCCCACAATCACCTGCGACTTTGACCCCTGACCGAAGTTGGCTGTAGACAGATCCACTGTTCCGGTACTCACCGCAACCGAAACACTCGTCTGTTGCTGGTCGTTGGCCGAGCTCTCTTCGATCACGATCAGCGAATCCTGCTTCACCGTGTAACTCGTTCCATCGTTGAAGACGACCTTCGCCATGCCTTCGGAACCGGTCTGAAGAATGTCGCCCTTTTCCAGGGGAATGTTGTAGTCCGCGGTCGTCCAGCTATTGCCGCTCCCCTTTTTCACTCGTACGGTTCCATCGAGCGCGGTGAAGCGAGCCTGCTGCGCCGTCGACGACCCTGAACCGGTCACCGGCGTCATGCCGGCTACGCGTTCCAACAATTTGCCGGCAACGCTGTCAGCCTTCTTGATTCCCGCTTCGGTGAACTGAGGAAATGCCATCCTCATCGCTATAAAGCACACGGCCGTGACCGCCAGAACTAGCAGCGCAATACTGCGATACGTGACCGTCGTCCACGCAACGTGGATTCCCGGCTTGCGATTGTTGGAAGACACTTTCCCTGAAAGCCCTATTAATTTCCGTGGAGATACGCTTAAAGAAGAACGGTAGCATAGGGAAATCTGAGGATAGAACAGGTAATCAACTTATGGGGTTACCTTGGTTTCCGGGCCCCAATTCGGGATTTAAAATCGCGAAAAAGCCCCTTTCCGGAAAAGGGGCTTTCTCTGCTTCATCTTTAGATTATTTAACTACTTCAGGCGGGCGCCGAGCGGCACATCTTCCAGAAAACTCGCCAGAATCGGCTTGCCGCCCTCAAGCGATGCCGCCACGATCATGCCATTCGATTCCAGCCCGCGCATCTTCCGCGGAGCCAGATTCGCCACGATCACCACCTTGCGTCCCACAAGAGTCTCGGGAGCGTAGGCTTCGGCGATTCCCGCCAGCACCTGCCGGACCTCGGATCCGATATCGACTTCCAGCCGCAACAGCTTGTCGGACTTCGGAACCCGTTCTGCGACCTTCACCAATCCAACCCGCAGATCGATCTTGGCGAAATCGTCGATGGTGATCTTCGCATTGTCCCCGCTCGGAACCGCCGCCGGCGCGGTAGGTGTCGCGGGCGCCGGAGAAACTGCCGGAGACGCCTCTTTCGCCTCTTCCACAGCCGGTCCTCTCTGCTGCTCTTCCATCTTCTGCATCCTTTCAATGGCACTCTTATCGGCACGCGGGAAGACCGGGCTCACCGCTCCCAACTTCGTTCCCAGCGGCAACTGTCCCCAGGTAAGTTCGGCCAAAGCCAGTTTCTTGATATCTCCCAAGCCTAGCTGTTCCCAGATCTTCGCGGTCGCTTCCGGCATCACCGGGTACGCGAGCGCAGTCGCGATCCGCAGCGCCTCCGCCGACGTGTACAAGACGGTCGCCAGGCGCGCCCGGCTCTCATCATCCTGCTTCTCACCCAGAGCCCAGGGTTCGTTCTCGACGATGTATCGGTCAACCGCCGCAACCAGTCCCCACGCCGTCTCCAATGCTCGAGAGAACTGGAATTGATCAAACAGCGCACCGAACTCGCGGATGCTCTTTCGCGCAGTCTCGGCAACCGCCTCGTCCCCGGGTTTCTTGGCCGCTGAGGGCGATGGATACGGCACCTCGCCTTTGAAATAGCGGTTGATCATCGTCAGCGTGCGGCTCGCCAGATTTCCGAGCCCATTCGCCAGGTCGGAGTTATAACGCTGAACCAGCGCGTCGAACGAAAATGAACCGTCCTGCCCAAACACAACTTCGCGAAGCAGGAAATAGCGCAACGCATCCGCGCCGAGAACGTCGAGGATCGTCTCGGTACGCACGATGTTTCCCCGCGACTTCGACATCTTGCTTTCTTCAAAAAGCAGCCAGCCGTGGGCGACAATCGCCTTCGGCAGCGGCAGGCCCGCAGCCAGAAGAAATGCTGGCCAGTATACGCAATGGAATCGAACAATTTCTTTCCCGATCATGTGAACGTCGGCGGGCCAATATTTCTTGAACGCCGCCTGCGCGCCAGGGTGAGACGATCCATAACCAATGGCCGTAATGTAGTTAGCCAAGGCATCCAGCCACACGTAAATCACATGCTTGGGGTCATCCGGAACCGGGACACCCCATGAAAATGTGGACCGGCTGACTGACAAGTCTCTCAACCCCGACCGGACAAACGAAATCACCTCATTGCGCCGCGTCTCCGGGCGGATAAAGTCCGGGTTCGCATACAGCTCAAGTAACTTGTCCTGAAATGCGGACAGCTTGAAGAAGTAATTTTCTTCGTGAACGGTCTCGGTAATCCGCCCGCATGTGGGACACGGATCCCCCGGCTGCGCGCCATCCACATAAAGTTCGTCGGATACGCAGTACTGACCCGTATACGTTCCCTTATAGATGTAGCCGTTGTCGCGAATCTGCCGAAACAGAGCCTGCGCGCGCTTTTTATGCCGCTCTTCGGTCGTGCGGATGAAATCATCGTTGGAAATCCCCATCCGCTTCCACAGCATGCGGAATTCGTCCGAAATCTCGTCGGCGTACCCCTGCGGCGTTTTGCCGGCAGCCTGCGCGGCGCGCTCGATCTTCTGGCCGTGCTCATCGGTCCCCGTCAGGAAAAAAGTGTCGGAGCCGAGGAGCCTTTGCCGCCGCGCAATCGTGTCGCAGGCGATCGTGGTGTACGCGTGGCCGATGTGCGGCCGGGCGTTCACGTAGTAAATCGGAGTCGTGATATAGAACTTTTTGCTCATTCGAATTAGTGTTTCGCCTTCGCTTTGTCCGCGAAAATGTAAGCCCGCCGGCTCTGATATTCAACATCGGGCGCGTACGGTCCGCGCTCAATCGTTTCATCGATGATAAAACCCGTATCCCGGATGTAGCCCTCGATCGTCGACACTCGGAATAATGTTGCTTCCAGGCTCACGCCCCGTCCCCACAAGTTTTCTTCCACGTGGGAATCGTCTTCTCCGATGTGAAAGCTCAAGAGAAGCCTGCCTCCGGGCTTCAGGACGCGCATCATCTCCCGAAGCGACAGTACAACCTCTCCTGCCGGCAGGTTCACGATCGAGTAGAACGCCGTGATTCCGGCCCACGCATCGTCCTCAATCGGCAAATCCCGCATGTCGCCCTGGGAAAACTCGATCCCCGGATTCAGTCGCCGTGCGCAATCGATCATGCGTTGCGAGAGATCAACACCGCAAACGGGAATCCCGCGATCGTGCAGGTATCGCGCAATCTGTCCCGGACCACAACCCAAATCGCAAACCATGCCGATACCGCGAACTCGATCTGCAAACTGATCGAGTAGTTTTCGATCTACCGGCTTGTGCTCCAGTTCGCCATACAATCGCTGCGCGTATTCCTCCGCCAGCACATCGTATGTCGATTGGACGGTGCCAGCTTTCGTATGAGCCATTCGAGTAGTCGACGATCTACTTGGATTGACCGCTCGCGTACAAGCGAGTCGCTTCCTGCAGTACGGCTTTCAGAGGAACGCGATATTCCGCGGCAATGCGCCGGCAATCCTCGTATTCAGGTGCGTAGTTGGTAACCGTGCCGTTCATGCTGGCAATCTTGATGCGGACATCACCCCATTGGGTGCAGACGTTTTCCCAGCGTCGCGCCAGCGCCTGCCGAATCTCATCCCGGCGTCGGACCCCTAACGTCGTAGTCTCCGTGAAAATCAACTGCGTCAGCTTGTTTGCATCTTCGGGTTTGCAAAGCACCGTGAGCAGCGTTCCCGGACGATTCTTCTTCATCTGTACCGGCATGCCGAACGCATCCAAGGCACCCTCTTCGAACAGCCGATCCATCACGTAGCCGAATACCTGCGGATTCAGGTCGTCCAGATTTGCTTCCAGTACAGTGATCGTTTCCGAATTTGTCTTTGCTGCCAAAGTCGGCGCAGCCTCGCCGATGACGAGGCGAAGCACATTGGGTTGTCCCGGGAAGTCACGCGATCCGGCTCCGTATCCCGCCTTCTCAATCGTCATCTCTGGGAACGACGAGAATCGCGTGGCCAGCGTCTTCACGATCGCCGCACCTGTCGGCGTTACCAGTTCCACCTGAATTCCAGAGGAATACACCGGGGCATTCTTCAACAGTTCCACCGTCGCCGGCGCAGGTACGGGTATCGTGCCGTGAGCGCATTTCACCGTCCCGCCACCGACGTTGAGCGGCGAGCACACGATCGCATCCACGCCTAGCGCCTCGGATCCAACCGCCGCGCACACAATATCCACCATCGCGTCGACTGCGCCTACCTCATGGAAGTGAACACGCTCCACTGGCATCTCGTGAATCTTTGCCTCGGCCAGTCCGAGCGCCTCAAAAATAGCGAGGGCCCTGGATTTCGCCGGCGCTGAGATTTCCGCCGCGTGGATGATCTCGCGGATTTCGTTCAATCCCCGATGCGAGTGCGAATGGGTGTGTACCCCGCCCTCCTTCGCACTGTCCCCACCAGCGCCTACAGGCTGAGACTCATGTTCGTGAGAATGCGTATCGCTATGGCCGTCACCATGAACGTGCTCGTGACTATGACTATGCTCGTGATGAACCTCAGCGGCTGCGGCTCTCTGCTTCTCCTGTTGAGCCCAGTACTCTTCGCGCGGCATGTCTTTCTCACCGTCCACCCAAACGTCAACCTTGGTAGCCGAAATCCCGCTGCGGACAACTCTTGAGACCTGCAGCTTCGCTCCCAACTTGAGCGCCGAGACGGCCGACTCCAGCAGTTCCGGCCGTACGCCCGCATCGATCAGGGCGCCGAGGAACATGTCTCCGCTGATTCCGGAGAAGCACTCTAGGTAGGCTATGCGCATGGGGACGTCATTCGCCGCAGCGCAAAAAGTCGAAACCTCGCACTTCGGCGGTGAGTTTTCATCATAGGGAACGCCCCGTATCGCGTCAAACCAGCGCCCCGCGCACACTCTGTTAAAATCACTTCTTCTTCAATAGCTTAGAGGACTTCCTTGTATCGTTATCTAGAACATGTTCTCGCCCAGCGGGTGCTGGAATCGCTGCAGAAGCTTTACCCGGATGCCAACCTTCCCTCGGTTGTGATCGAACAGCCTCCCAAGGTCGAAATGGGAGACTTTGCGATTCCGATCTTCCCTTTCTCGAAGCCCGTCCGCTCGGCGCCGCTCAAAATTGCCGAAGCAATCCGGGGATCGATTGGCACCGTCGAAGGCATCGCAGAACTGACCGTCGCCCCTCCCGGCTATTTGAACGTCAAGGCCGATCGCACCTGGCTCGCGTCCGCGCTGGGCGCAGACAAGAAGCCGCCCCAGGCCCCCGCATCGGGGAAAATTCTCGTCGAGCACTCCAGCATCAATCCCAATAAGGCAGCCCACATCGGACACCTGCGCAACGCAATTCTGGGCGACACTTTCGTCCGCCTGCTCCGCTACGCCGACCGGGAAGTAGACATCCAGAACTACATCGACAACACTGGCGTCCAGGTCGCCGACGTCATCGTGGGCTTTACGCACATCGAAAAGAAATCCACGGCCGAGATCGAAGCTCTGACCCGCCAGCCCCGATTCGACTACTACTGCTGGGATTTATACGCGAGCGTGTCGCAGTGGTACGAAGCCGACAAGTCGAACAAGGACGTCCGCCTGCAGACCCTGCACGCTATCGAAGATCCCTCCAGCGAGGTCGCCGCGATCGCCGACTTGATCTCCATTGCCGTGCTCCGCCGGCACCTTGAGACGATGGACCGACTCGATATTAAGTACGACTTTCTCCCCCGCGAGAGCGAGATCCTGCACCTCCATTTCTGGGACGCCGCCTTCACCAAGCTGAAAGAGGCTGGCGTGCTCACCTTCGAATCGGAAGGCAAGAACAAGGGATGCTGGGTCATGCGCCGCGCCGGAACAGAGAAGGCCGAAAGCGAGGAGGCTCCCCAGGGCTCAGAGATTGACGAAGAATTGGATCGCGTTTCCGAAGAAGACCAGAAAGTGATCGTTCGCTCCAACGGAACCGTCGGCTATGTGGGCAAAGACATTGCCTACCACATGTGGAAGTTCGGGCTGCTGGGCCGCGATTTCGGCTATCGCAAGTTCTATCGCTATCCGAACAATTCCGACTGCTGGATTTCAACGATATTAGACGACCCAAAAGCCGAGAAGAAACATCCTCATTTCGGCGACGTGGCTGAAAACTACAACGTCATCGACGTACGCCAGTCGGAAGCTCAAAACACGGTTAAGGAAGCCTTGCGCGATCTGGGTCACGGAGAAGCCGCCGAGCATTTCACGCACCTCTCTTACGGTATGGTCGTGCTGACTCCACGCTGCGCGGCCGAACTCGGCTACAGCCTGAGCGAGGAAGATAAATCGCGACCCTTCATCGGCGTCAGCGGCCGCAAGGGCTTTGGCGTCAAGGCCGACGACCTGCTCGATCAGCTCATCGCATCCGCCAAGAGAGAAGTCGACTCACGTCATCCACAACTGACCGAACCTGAGCGTCTTCAGATCGCCACTCAGATCGCCATCGGAGCATTGCGCTACTTCATGTTGAAGTACACCAAGCAATCGGTAATCGCCTTCGACTTTAAAGAAGCCCTGAGCTTCGAAGGAGAGACCGGTCCGTACGCTCAATACGCCGTTGTCCGTGCCACGAGCATCTTCCGCAAAGCAGGAATTGATCCCGATGCCAACGACACCCTCCAGCCGCTCTCTCCCGCCGAGGTCGGAGCGCACTTGTCCGGTGACGAAGGCAATGAAGTCTGGGAACTATGGCTGGCCTCATCGAAAACGTCGGCTGTGATCGAGCAATGCATCGCCACCACCGAGCCTGCCTATCTGGCCAAGCACGTCTTCCAGCTCGCCCAGCTTTTCAATACCTTCTACCACCGTCATCCGATCCTTATCGAACCGGACGAAAAGCGGAAGCAGTTCCTGATGATGACCGTCGCCATCGTTCGCCGCGAACTTATTCGGGCCCTTGCCGTCATGGGTATTACTGTCCCTCCAGTCATGTAGAATGCCTGCCAAGCTTTAGCGTTTTCGGAAGGTTAGTTCATTGTTCCGTCGAATTGCACTTAGCCTTGTTCTTCTCGTGGCGTTACTGGCGGTTGCAGGATTTCTTTACGAAAATATCTGCGAAGCACGCGACCGTCGATTCAATCCCATGCCCGGGAAGTTAGTCGATGTGGGCGGGCGCAAGATGCACATCGATTGCGCGGGCTCTGGATCTCCCACAGTTATCCTCGACTCCGGCCTGGGAGATACTTACTACTCCTGGCACAAGGTGCAGCCGGAGATAGCGAAAGTCAGTAGCGTGTGCTCGTACGATCGCGCCGGACTCGGCTTCAGCGATCGCAGTTCTGATCCGCGCACCAGCCAGGTGATCGCCCAGGAGTTACACGCCCTACTGCAAGCGGCAGCCATCCCGCCTCCCTATGTACTCGTCGGACACTCCATGGCCGGCTACACCGTTCGCGTCTACACCAGCCTGTATCGCAATGAAGTTGCTGGAATTGTTCTGGTCGATGCTTCGCATCCCGATCAGGAAAGCCGGTTCCCTGCCGCGCTCAAAGACATGGAAGGAAGCTGGCAGCGCGAGGCCACATTCCTCGAACTCACTATGCCCTTCGGTATCCCTCGCTTGTTCGGTTTCTGCGACGAAGATATCCGCCAGCGCGCCGCAGACTGCAACTGGCACAGCGCACACGAAGCTTCGGAGGAAATGAAATTCTTCGCTACCAGCGGCTCTCAGGCTGCTGGCGCCGGATCGCTCGGCGATCTTCCTCTCAGTGTCCTCTCGCATGATCCCGACAAGCCTTCCAGCGAACTTCCGGCCGATCTCGCCAAGCAGACCAACGATGCATGGGAGAAGATGCAGGAGGAACTGTCCCACCTCTCAACCCGCGGAACGCAGTCCATCGCCAAGGGCAGCGCGCACTACATCCAGGGCGACCGCCCGGACTTAGTCGTCGATGCTGTTCGTAACGTCGTGAATCAAGCGCGTCAGGATCAAGCCTCGACTCAAACGAAACCCTGATCTGCCTGCCCGTTCCCACCTAAACCTGCTACCCTTTTTGCTCACCTTGAAATCTTTCGATCGATGACGCTTCGCTTTCCGATCTTTCAGGAGCACCTGATGGAACGCACGAATCGCCCTGCCTTTACTGTCTCCGTTCTCATTCTTTTGCTGTCATGCGCTTTACATCTTCCGGCTCAAGAGTCCGCCGGAGGGACGGTACCCGTGAGTTCAGCACATCGCCCACGCATCGGCCTCGCTCTTAGCGGCGGCGGAGCCTTCGGACTGGCTGAAATCGGCGTCATCGAATGGCTGGAAGAAAATCGCATTCCCGTGGACCGCATCGCCGGGACCAGCATGGGCAGCATCATCGGCGCGATGTACGCGACTGGAATGACTCCGTCAGAAATGCGGAAATTCGCAGAAAAGATCGACTGGGATGAAGCTTTTCTACCCGAACCCGTCTACACCCAGCTCGCCTATCGCCGAAAACAAGATCGCCGCAACTACCTGATCGGAGCGCCTCTCGGCATCAAGCACGGTCTGACCGGGCCCAATGGCTACAATCCCGGACAAGGCGTCGGACTTCTCCTCGATCGTATCGCCTTCCCGGAATCCGGCGTCAGCACCTTTGACGCTCTTCCAATTCCATTTCGCTGCGTCGCCACCGATATGCAAAGCGGAGATGCCGTCATCCTGAGCGATGGCCCCCTCGCTCAAGCGGTGCGCGCATCCATGGCCATACCCGGCGTCTTCACGCCCGTCGAAATCAACGGCCGCCTCCTCGCGGATGGCGGGATGGTGCAAAACATTCCGGTAGAAACCGTCCACTCGATGGATGCGGATGCCATCATCGCGATCGAGCTTCACCTGCCTCCAGGAGACATCGGGCAATTGGGATCGCTCACTGGAGTTCTCTCTCGCGCCATTGATGTGATGATTGTCCAGAATGAGCGTCATTCGCTGGCACTGGCGGACGAAAAGATAAGCGTCGACATGAAAGGCTTCTGGGTGACGGACTACTCCCGGGTTGATGAGTTGATCAAACTCGGCTACACGTCGGCCGCGGCCCATTCATCTGGCCTCATGAAGTATGCGATTCAG
This sequence comes from uncultured Acidobacteriota bacterium, assembly GCA_963820895.1. Classification (GTDB taxonomy): domain Bacteria; phylum Acidobacteriota; class Terriglobia; order Terriglobales; family Acidobacteriaceae; genus Sulfotelmatobacter. Next base: position 886,509 of record CAWGBW010000001.1, on the reverse strand, counting down.
GATCCCGCGGAATGGAAGACTTATCTTGAAGAGCGGCAGGCACGAAAACACGCCCCGATCAAGAGCATCGAACAAATCGAAGTCACCGGAGCAAACCCGGACACGAATCGCAGAATTCAAAACCAGCTCAGCGAACATCTCAACCAGCCGCCTGACCTGCGCAAGCTCGATACACAACTCACGCGCATCGCGGGACGCGGACAGTTCGACGACCTCGGCTACGAAGGATTCGTTCACAACGGAGTGCCCGGTATCCGCGTAACCGCGCACGAGAAGTCCTACGGGCCGCCCTTTGTTGACCTGGCGGTGAACGTTGAAGGCTCCGGCGTCGCGGCATTCGATTTCTCGGCCGGCACCCGCATCACCTTTATGGATGTCGCTCACCGCGGAGGTGAGTGGCGCAACGATTTCCTCTTCGGCTCGAACAACCTCGCCGCGACCGAGTTCTACCAACCCCTCGGACAGTCCAGATTCTTCGTCGCTCCTTACGCATTCGCTTCGAAATTCGCGCGCAATTCTTTCACCGGTCTGACGCGTAGCGCCGTCTTCGGGGATGAACGCGCCGGCGGCGGCTTCGATATTGGTTTCGACTCCGGACGCCGCAGTGAAGTTCGCGTCGGATATCAGATCTTTGACGGCAAGCTGAGCCCTCTCATCGGCGCCGCAGGCCTGCCCATCGCCCACGGAAGCACCGGCGAAGTTCGTGGCCGCTATGTTTGGGATGGCCAGGACAGCCCGTCCGTCCCAAGCGCAGGAACCCGTGTCGTCGCCACGCTGACACGGACGCTCCAGAGCCCCGCGCTACCGAAAGCCATCACGCAGCTCGACGTGCAAACGTCGAACTTCTTCCCGGTGGGACCCAAGACTTCCCTGTTCGTCTCCGCCTCTGGAGGAACCACATTCACTGGAACTGCCGGACCGTTCCAGGTATTCGCCCTGGGCGGCCCGTTTCATCTCGGTGCCTACCTGCCAGACGAATTCCTCGGGAATCACTACGCCTACTCGTCATTTGGATTCCGCCGCGAACTCTACAAGCTGCCCACTCTTGTCGGAAGGAAAATCTACTGGGGCGGATGGTACGAGGCAGGCACAGCCTTCGGCAGCGCCACCGACAATCCCGGGCCAATCGTAGTCCGCGGCACCTTCAACCTGGGCTTCATAGTTGACACCATAGTAGGCCCCGTCGCAGTAGCAGGCAGCGTCAGCCCCACGGGCCAAAGCCGAGTAAATTTCTCAATCGGCAAACTCTTCTGATCAAGGGTAGGGGCGGACGCATTCGTCCGCCCCAAGGAGCAAAGCGACGAAGTGCAAAGGTGTAAGCCAAAATCGAACCGTTGTTCTGTCGAACATTTCAATAAAAAACCCGGACGAGAATGCGTCCGGGGTTAAGAATGCACACTGAAACCTCAATCCTTCGCCAGCGAACTCATATCAATCACGAACCGATACCGCACGTCGCTCTTCAATACGCGCGTGTACGCCTCATTCACCTTCTGTATCGGCACAACCTCGACGTCGCACGCCACACCCTGCTTACTGCAGAAATCGAGCATCTCTTGCGTCTCCTTGATGCCCCCGATCTGCGATCCTGCCAGGCTTCGGCGCCCGGCAGTAAGCGAGAATGCTCCGACCGGAATGTCTTTCTCCGGCAGCCCTACTACGACCATAGTCCCATCGACCTTCAGTAAGCCCAGATACTCCGTCCAATCGATCTGGGCGGAAACCGTGTTGATGATCAGATCGAACGACTTCGCCAGCTTTGTGAAAGTCTCCGGATCAGACGTCGCATAGAAATGCTCGGCTCCCAATCGCTTTCCGTCGCCCTGCTTCTTCAACGACTGGCTGAGGACCGTGACCTCCGCTCCCAGTGCATGGCCCAGCTTCACTCCCATGTGTCCCAGTCCTCCCAGGCCGACGATCGCCACCTTCTTTCCCGGACCCGCCTTCCAATGTTTCAGCGGCGAGTAGAGCGTGATGCCGGCGCACAGAAGCGGCGCACATGCCTCAAGGGGCAGGTTATCCGGCATGCGGAGCGCGTAATTTTCGTCAACCACGATGCGATCCGAGTAGCCTCCGTACGTAGCCTTGCCCTCTTTGTCGCGCGCATTGTAGGTCCAGGTTGTTCCAACCGTGCAGTACTGTTCCAGCCCGCTCTTGCACTCCGGACAGGTACGGCAGGAATCCACGAAGCATCCCACGCCGACCTTATCCCCAACTTTGTACTTCGTCACTTTCTTGCCGACGGCTGAAACGACTCCGGCGATCTCGTGCCCCGGAACCATAGGGAAGATCGCTTCATCCTGATATTCGCTCCACTCATCTCGGGTCTGGTGAAGGTCGGAGTGGCAAATTCCGCAAAACTTGATGTCGATTACGAGATCGTGTTCAAGCGGTTCGCGCCGCTCGAAGGAATAAGGCTTCAATTCAGATTTCGGATCTAGCGCTGCATAGCCTTTGCTCTTGCTCATTTCAGATCTTTGTCCTTTCCATGAAAACAAATGATGAGGCTTAGATGTGGTCTGTGCCAATCGGTTTCCGACTTCTTGCGAAAAGACGCTTGAAATCCCTTCGTTCCCGAGATTACTCCGGATTGGTATACTTCGCGCTTCGGTCTACGTCGCACTCGGAGGAACACTGTTGCGCCCTTTCAAGCTTGGTTTGCTTCTATCTTTTGTATTCACCCCACTCACCTTCGCGCAGTCCACTCCGCCATCCCAAACGCCGCAGCCCAAGCCCATTTTCAAGCTTCAGGAAGTCATGATACCGATGCGGGACGGCGTTCGCCTGCAAACCGCCATCCTGACACCGGTCGATCAAAAAGAACCTCTTCCTATCCTGTTCCGCCGCACTCCCTACGGCGTGCCCGAGAAAGCTCCCGAGCAGATGCCTTCGTCGTTGAAGGAACTGGCGGAGGACGGTTACATTTTTGTCATCCAGAATCTTCGCGGGCGTTTCAAGTCGGAGGGCATTTTCAATCTCTCCTCATGGGTCGATTTGAACGATCCCAAAGCGACCAACGAGACTACCGACGCCTATGACTCGATCGAATGGCTCGTCAAGAACATCCCGAACAACAATGGCAACGTCGGGATGTACGGAGTCTCCTACGACGGGTTGACGACTGCGCTCCCGCTCCTCCATCCGCATCCCGCGCTGAAAGCCGTCAGTGAACAAGCGTCTCCCGCCGACCAATGGATGAATGACGACGACCACCGGTACGGAGCCCTTCGCGAAAGTTACGACTTCGAATACGCCGTCATGGAGCAGGCCGACAAGAACAAGAACACGCACTTCGAATTTGAAACCTACGACTCCTACGAGTGGTATCTCAATCTGGGCCCGCTTTCGAATATCAATTCCAAGTATCTGCACGGCTCGATCCCCTACTGGAACTCCAGCGTCGACCATCCCGACTACGACGAATTCTGGAAGAAGGAAGCCTGGGTCAGCCAGCTTCACTCCTCAACCGTACCCAACCTGAACGTCGCAGGATTCTGGGATCAGGAAGATCCATGGGGACCGTGGCAAATTTTTCGCCACGCAAAAGAGAGCGATCCGCAGCACACCAACTTCATGGTCGCCGGTCCTTGGTTCCATGGAGAATGGCAAACTCCAAAGGGCGACAGCATCGGGCTCATTTCATTCGGCGGACACGAAACCGCGCGTGAGTTCCGTGAAAATATCGAAGCTCCCTACTTCCGCTTCTACCTGCACGGACGAGGCAACAAACCTGCCTGGCAGGCCAGCACATTCCAGAGTGGCTCCAATTCGTGGCACACCTATGATGCGTGGCCACCGAAGGAATCAAAGAGCATCAACCTTTACCTGCGTGCGGATGGCACGCTCTCCTTCACCGCTCCTGACGCCAACGCCGGGGCTTATCGCGAATACGTCTCCGATCCGGCGAATCCAGTTCCCTACCGCCCGCGCCCCATTTCTCCCACGTACCCGGCGGGAGATTGGCGCACATGGGAAGTTGCGGACCAGAGATTCGTAGATCATCGTCCGGATGTTCTCTCATTCGTCAGCGTCCCGCTCGACCACGATCTAACGATCACGGGAGAACTCGCCGCCGACCTTTTTGCTTCCACTTCCGGCACGGATAGCGACTTCATCGTGAAACTCATCGACGTCTACCCGCAGGGCGCGCAAAATAATGTATGGAATGCGGACGAGGGCCCGAAGCCCGGTCAATACGCCCAGTCGTTGAACGGATACGAGTTGTCCATCGCGATGGAAGTGCGCCGCGGACGCTATCTCACTAGCTACGAAACCCCGCATGCCCTGACGGCCAACAAGCCGACGGAATGGCAAGTTCCGCTCCGCGATCATGATCATGTTTTCCTGAAGGGACACCGCATCATGGTCCAGATCCAGTCCACGTGGTTCCCCGTGATCGATCGCAACCCGCAGAAATTCGTTCCCAGCATCTACAAAGCAGAAGCCTCAGACTTCGTGACAGCCACGCAAAGAATCTACTGCTCCCCAGATCTCCCGTCACATCTGGTCCTGCCAATCATGGGCCCCAGCCACCCGAGTTTCTAAGCACAGTGTAGGGGCGGACGCATTCGTCCGTCCCGAGGAGCGAAAGCGACGAGTATCCCCGCAGATATCTGCAAATGAAAAAAAGGCCCGGAGAATATCCGGGCCAGACTTTTGCAGCAATGCCGTTATTTCCCGCCAGCGTTCCCATGCTGGCCGAGCCACGAAGCCAGGTGGCTTTCCTGCTGCGCCTTCAGATCGACGCAATTGTTAATGCGCTCGATCGACTGCTTATACGTCCGCTCAGCCGCCTCGACTTTATGAGCGCTGAAAAACTCCGTCACCTGGTCGCGCATCCCCGCGTCGCAGAAGGTGCCGGTCGCGGCCACAATCTGCGCGCTGGCAAACGGACCGCCCGCCTTCTCAATCTCCGGCCAATGCTGGCGGATAAACTCCCACGCCAGTTTTTCTCCGGCAGGATTTGAGAGGACGTTGGTAATCAACCCCAAAGCATCCTGGGATCGCACATCCGGAGTGATCGCGAAGTCTAGAGTACGCTGCAAGAGTTTCGCATCACCGAATTGCGGCAACGCATAGAAATAAATGTAGTACTCTTCCGGTGTTTTAGGATTTTTCAGCGCAGTCATCACGCGGTCATAAAATTCCGTGTCGGCGTTCAGCGCGGCTAACGCGATCGCTCCACCCGCGAGTTGATCGTCGACCGACGAAGAGTCTGCCAGCGCCTTGTCCGCAATCTTCCGTGCCTCGGCAAGCGCCTGTGGATCCCGACCGTCGTAGCCCAGGGACGCAAGCACTCCCGTGCGCAACGCCCTCTGCTCGTCGCTCTCGCCGGACTTCGGCTCCCATCCAAGATCCTTCGCCGCTGGCGACAGATACCCGCGTACCCACGCGCGGTAAGAATCTCGATCGCTGTCGTTCACCAGATATTGCCCGATGTAATTGAGCCTGCCGAGCACATCTTCAAGCACAGCCCGATTGCGATCGGATTGCAGCCCCTGCGCGAACGCCAGGTAATCCCCAACCGGTTCATGACCTACACGGACCGATGCCCAGATGTCGTTCTGCAACGATATCCGCTCCGCCGGCGTCAGTTTCGTTTCCGCATCCGCAGCCAGCGAATGAACCGCCTCGGCTTCGTATCCGGTGCGGTAGTAGCCCGTTGCGCCCGCATTTGCGATCACCCAGGTCGAGCAACCCGGCAGAGTGAATGACTCTTCCTTCTTGGTCATCAGTTCGCACTTCGCGCTACTCCCGCTCGCCGATCCCTTCAAGCATAGCGGGATCTGCCAGAGTTGATCGTTGGAGGCCTCGAACTTCGCGCGATCCACAAAGTAGCGCTGCTGGGAGAGCGAAACGTTCGTCGAATTGCCCGAGCATTGCGCTTTTACATTGAGGATCGGAGCGCCCGGCTGCTTCACCCAGGTGGGCATGATCTTGTCGACAGGCTTCTTCGATGTCCTGGCCAGCGTGCTCCAGAAGTCCTCTGCGGTGGAGTTTCCGTACTGGTGTTCCTTGACATACGCATTGATACCCGCGCGGAATGTTTCTTCGCCCAGATACGATTCGAGCATGTGCAGCACTGCCGCGGCTTTGCCGTAGGCGATGCCGTCGAACAATTCCTGAATCTGTGCGGGAGTCTCCGCCGCCTGGTGAATAGGACGGGTGCTGGCCAGAGAATCGACGTTCAACGTCCCGCCGACTCCGCTGACATCGTCGAGGTCAAAATTCCATTCCGGTCTCCACTTCGCGACTGGCTTGGTCGACATCCATGTGGCAAATCCCTCGTTGAGCCAAACGTCGTCCCACCACTTCATCGTGACCAGATCGCCGAACCACATGTGCGCAATCTCGTGTGATGTGACCGACGCAATCGCCTTCTTCAGTCCAACCGATCCCTGCTTTTCATCGATCAGCAGAATGACTTCGCGAAATGTGATGCAACCAATGTTCTCCATCGCGCCGGCTGAAAAGTCCGGCAGTCCGATCAGGTCCAGCTTTCCGTACGGATACTTGATCCCGAAATATTTGTCGTAATAGCCGACGATAAATTCCGCCGATTCCAGCGCAAACTTGCCCATATCCTTCTTGCCGGGAGTGCTGTAAACACGAATCGGAATACCGTCGACGGAGCCTTCGACATACTCGAAGTTGCCCACAACCAGCGCAGCCAGGTACGACGACATCTTCGCTGTCGTCGCAAACTTCACGGTGTGCTTCTCGCCCGGTCCCGGAGTATCGGAGATCACCTTGTAGTTGGAGATCGCGACTTGGCCCTTGTCGGCCACTGCCGTGATGTCGAACGTGGCTTTGTAATCGGGCTCGTCGAATGAGGGGAAGGCGCGGCGCGCGTCAGTCGCCTCGAACTGCGACGCGGCATACTTGCGTCCCTTGTCATCTTTGCCCAGGTACAAGCCGCGCATTTCGTTGTTGAGAATTCCGGTATAGGTAATGTGAACGGTCGCGGGTCCGGCTGCGAACGGCTTCTCCACGCTCAAAACAACCTTTTCCTTCTCTTTGTCGGCCGTCACCTTGACCTTCTGCGAAGCGCCGGCGCTTGAGATCGTCACTTCATGAAAATCAATGTCCGCCGCGTTCAGCGTGATCTCTGACGTCTGCTTCGACAACTTCAGCGAGATCGTCTCGTCGCCCTCAAACTTGGCGTTCTCGAGGTCCGGCGTAAACATCAGCTTGTAGTTCTCCGGACGCGCGCCTTCCGGCAAACGCTGAGCACCGGCCATCGAAATTGTTACGACGAGAAAGGTCAGGACTGCTATTGATCGCTTCATTGTGTTTTCCTTTGGAGCACGAATCGGATCATTTCTGGATGTTTCAGTTCTTCGATGTGTAGCCAAGGCTCACGTCAGTCCCGGACGCATTCGTCAGGGGTACTAGTCCACACTTCTCCCCATTCACATACGAACGGCCAGCCGCAAAAGTTCAATCGCACGTCGCTCTATGTCCATTCAATATGGTCTCTGTGCAGTGATCACTCCCGAACCAGTAGGGAATTTCGCGATAATCCTCGACATCAAAGATCGCCATGTCAGCGTCTTTGCCGGGCTCAAGCGTCCCTTTGCGGTCCGCAATTCGCAGCGCATGCGCTCCGTTGATGGTTGCGGCCGCGACTGCTTCTGCCGGAGACATCTTCATCTGCGTGCAAGCCAGCGACATCGCCATCGGCATGCTGATCGTTGGCGAAGTGCCAGGATTGAAATCTGTGGCGAGTGCAACCGGAACGCCGTTGTCGATCAGGCGACGCGCGTCGGGATATTTCTTTAAGCCCAGAAAATAATTCGCGCCAGGAACCACTGTCGCGATCGTATCGCTCTTGGCCAGTTCAGAAATGTCACGATCACTGACGTGATCCATGTGGTCAAACGAGGCCGGATGGAAACGCAGAAACGGTGTCAATGCGGTTTCGGAGAGCTGTCCCATGTGCGCGCGAACGCTCAACCCGTTTCTCTTCGCCGCTTCGAAGATCTGCTCGGTTTCCTCCGGGCTGAATGCGCCCTTGTCGCAGAAGACATCGACGAATTGGGCAAGCTTCCGCTTCGCCGCCTGAGGAATCATCTCCATACAGACGGTCTCAACATACTTTTGTGAGCGCCCCTGAAACTCTAGTGGGACGACATGCGCTCCAAGCAGGCTGGATAACACGGTTCCGGGCCAGAGCGCTGATGCGCTGCGAATCGCCTCGAGCGATTTAAGCTCCGCTGCGACCGTCAAGCCGTAACCGGATTTTGCCTCTACGGTGGTCGTTCCGAGAGCAGCCATTGCCTGCAATGCTTTCAGCACTCTCTCGGTGAGCGCGGGTTTGGACGCCTTTCGCACGGCCTCGAGGCTCGATCGAATTCCTCCGCCTGCGGACGCGATGGTTTCGTAAGAAGCGCCTTCAATCCGATTCTCGAAGTCGATAAGCCGTGGATTCACAAACACGGGATGCGTGTGCGAATCGACGAATCCGGGGATCACTACTTTTCCCGAACAATCGATTTCAACAACCTTCTTGCGATTCTTTGTAAGCCAGGGATCGCGACGGGCGTCTTTGGATGTTCCGACAGTGACAATCTTGCCGCCTGTGCAGAGAACTGCCCCGTTGTTGATGATGCCTAGCTCTTTGAGATTGGAACCACGTCGTGGGCCAGTTCTAGTCGAGGCGGAACGCAGCGTGAGAAGCTGGCCGATATTAGCCAGCAGCAACGGTTCAAACCGCTGCATCGTCTTTTTAGTCATCAGCAGTCTTTTGTTATAGCAGTGTTCGGACGGCGAAACGAAAGATCGGAGCTCAACTCATGGGAACCTGGACGCCAGTCTTCTTTGCGAATTCCTTCGCCTCATCGTAACCTGCGTCGGCGTGGCGAATGATTCCCATTCCTGGGTCGGTGGTAAGCACGCGCTCGATGCGCTTCGCCATCTCATCCGTCCCATCCGCGACAGTGACTTGTCCGGCGTGCAGTGAGTAGCCTATGCCAACTCCTCCTCCGTTGTGGATCGAGACCCACGATGCGCCTGCTGCTGTATTCAGTAGCGCATTCAGCAGCGGCCAGTCGGCGACTGCATCCGATCCGTCCTTCATGCTCTCGGTCTCACGGTATGGAGAAGCAACCGACCCGCAATCGAGATGGTCGCGTCCGATCACGATCGGAGCTTTGATCTTCCCTTTCTTCACGAGGTCGTTCATTGCGAGGCCGAATTGCGCTCGCTCTCCGTAGCCGAGCCAGCAGATACGGGCTGGCAGTCCCTGAAATTTGATGCGCTTCCGGGCGAGGTCAATCCATCGGCGCAGGATTCGGTTCTCGGGAAACAGTTCGAGCACAAGCTCGTCGGTGACGTGAATATCAGACGCTTCACCCGACAGCGCGACCCAGCGGAATGGACCGCGGCCTTCGCAGAACAGCGGGCGGATATAAGCGGGGACGAATCCGGGAAAGTCATACGCGTTCTTCACGCCGCGCTGAAAGGCGAACGTGCGAATGTTGTTTCCGTAATCGAAGGTCACAGATCCCATCTTCTGCAGGCGCAGCATGCCTTCGACGTGAAGAGCCATCGTATCCAGCGATTTCTCCTGATAGGCCTTCGGATCGCGCTCGCGCAACTCGACCGCCTCGGCGAGACTCATACCATTGGGCACGTATCCATTCAGCGGATCGTGCGCGGATGTCTGGTCGGTCAGAATGTCAGGAACGACGCCGCGTTCGGCCAGTTCAGGAATGACATCGGCGCAGTTCCCTACCAGCCCAACCGACACATTCTCCTTCTTGCGAATTGCGTTCTTAAGGATGCGCAATGCTTCGTCGAGCGTGGTCACCATGAAATCGCAGTAGCCGGTCTTCAAGCGTTTCTTGATACGCTCGGGATCGACGTCGATGCCGAGAAATGCCGCGCCAGTCATGGTCGCGGCGAGAGGCTGAGCTCCGCCCATTCCTCCCATTCCACCTGAGACAATCAGCTTGCCCGCGAGATCTCCGTTGAAGTGCTTCTCTCCCGCAGCCGAAAATGTCTCGAACGTTCCCTGCACGATTCCCTGCGAGCCAATGTAGATCCAGGAACCTGCGGTCATCTGACCGTACATCATGAGTCCGGCGCGTTCGAGTTCGTTGAACTTCTCCCAGTTCGACCAGTGTCCAACGAGATTCGAGTTGGCGATGAGCACGCGCGGCGCATGATCGTGCGTCTTGAAAACGCCGACGGGCTTGCCTGACTGGACGAGAAGAGTTTCATCATTGTCGAGATTCTTGAGCGATTCGATGATCGCGCGATAGGCTTCCCAACTGCGTGCGGCGCGTCCGGTTCCGCCGTAGACGACGAGATCCTTGGGACGCTCGGCGACTTCTGCGTCCAGGTTGTTCATCAGCATGCGCATAGCAGCTTCCTGCTGCCAGCCCTTGCACGTGATCTGGTTACCGCGTGGCGCACGAATCGAAGTTGGGGCTTGAATCTCGGTTTCTACGCGCATGCATAGATGTTAGTGGTTCCAATTCGGGGGTGCAATTCCGGCGTTTCTCTTCGCTGTCGGACGAACTTCCTTAACCACTAAGGACACGAAGGTTCACTAAAGAGAGCTTTCGCTTTTCGACGGTTTGAGTATTTGAAATCGCGCAGACTTTCTTGTTTGCGTCCTGTGGAACTCTTCTTTCTTGTTGGTTCTTTTTTGGGAAAGTTGAATGAGTTTGGGGGTACCCCTCCCCCTCCCTCGCTCCGGAACCCTTGACTGGCGCGGGTTTCGCAAATGTGGCTGCAAAATCTTGAGCGTGTAGGGGTTAAGGGTCAAAATCCTGACAACAAAGGAGTTGCGAGCTTTCCCCGCCCATCCTTATAGATCGCTTACGCCTTTGGCGATCATCTGCTTTTTGTTTTCATGGCGCAAGTCAGATGTCACAGTGAAGGTGTGGAAATTCATAGCGGACAAAGAATGGGTGACCGCCCCTGACACTTAACACTCAGCCCGTAATGTTATGTGGACGAATGGTCGCTTGGGGGCGATCAGTCCGTTTCTTATATTGATATGTAGCCGTGATCAGCTACACTACGGCTGCCCCGACGCACCGGAGACGCGAATTGACTCTCTTCCAGAGGATAACGTCTGTAGCGGCGCGCTTCTTACCTCCTCGCCTTCTCGACCAGTTGTGCGCGAAACAATGGGTCAGCCATCAACAAACTCTGCTGGCTTTCGTCTTTTTGGCGCTTTCCGTGTACGCCTCCGGAGCGTCCCCTCAGAATGAGATGCAGCCCTCGTCGGCGGACGGAACTCGAATCGACCTTCTGTCGTTGGGATATACGGGCCTTCCTGCCACTGCCCGCCAATCAGGCGCGGCCAACATCTCTATCGACTTCCTAGACTCTGATCACGTGCTGGTCACCTTCAATCCAAGGAGAATGTTCCAGCGCCTGCCCGACTGTCCGCCGAATCACGCCGACCGTCTGATTCACGCGGTAATTCTTAGATTGCCGGACGGACAAGTAGTCAAAGAAACGGATTGGTACTTGCATGACTCGCTCCGCTATCTGTGGCCCATGGGTTCGGGACGTTTCCTGCTTCGCAGACTCAACCGGCTGTACGAGGTGGATTCCAGCTTTGAAGAGAAGCTGATTCTGGACTCGCCTGAGGAATTGCATTGGGTCTCTGTCACACCGGATGGAAGGCAGATCATTGCCGAAACGCCAGACGATTCCGCGAGGAAGAACAAGGCGCAGAGTGGTCACGCGGTAAAGATCACTTTTCTGGACGCGAGCTCCCTCGCCGTGCAACGAGTGATGCGCTCGAAGACCTCCATTCGTCTGGGTGCGACTAGTTCGGGCTTTGCCGATGTCGTGCAGACTGGAGGAAGCACATGGCTGGTCCGCTTCGGCCCTGCTCTGCGAGATCGAACAAACATCACACGCGTTCGATCCCGCGTAGCACCCAACATCGTCTACGGCACTGCAAATACGCTGCTCATCGGGCGCTGTTCGCCGTCGAAGGGCGGATACAGAATGAGTGCCTTCACAGTCACCGGAACTCATCTCTGGAAACAGTCCTGGGGCGAATGCCGATATACGCCCGTGAGCAAAGGCAGTGAGGACGGCAATCGTGTTGCACTTGTCACGGCGACGATCCGATCTACCAGCCCGAATCCTGCCGATGCTCTGATCTCGGATTCTGCAGAAGAGGAACTCGAACAGCGGATTCAAGTACTCGAAACTGCGAGCGGCAAAACGGTCCTGACCGCAAGAGCTGAACAGGCAGTTCTGGATGGAGCGAATGTTTCACTTTCACCCGACGGAACGAAACTGGCTGTTCTAGACCGAGGCGCGATTGTTCTGTATTCCCTGCAAGCAGCATCCGATGAAGAGCGAACGAAGTATCTAGCGGTCCGGTCAGATATTCCCCCGCCAAATGTTCCACTGCCTCAAACGGGTAGTCCACCTACCGAAGAAGAGATCGACATCTCCGGAACCAGCGCGGATGCCACTGACCGGTCAGTAAGCCCGACTGAAAGTGTGGCAGATTCAGTTGCGAGCCAATCGGCGAGCGCCGTTGCGCCTTCTGTTGCGCCGAGCGCCTACGCCGGCAAGGCGGGCGTTCCTACACCGACCCTCACTCTGCATACCGGAACTCAGCTAGTCGCCTTAGATGTTGTGGTCACCGATTCCCACGGCCGCATGGTGAAAGGGCTGGAACAGAGCGACTTTATTGTGGCTGAAGACGGGAAGCCACAGCCTGTCCGTCAGTTCCGGGAATATGCAAATGGTCTGACCGAGCCCCAGGCTCAGGATCGCAACGACAACAAACCTGAGCAAAAAGCGGAGAAACTTTCTCCAAATCTCTTCTCGAACTTCGATCAGCCGGCGTCTCCACGCTCTGTGACTGTAATTCTTTTCGATCTACTGAATACTCCACTCGCCGACCAGACCCACGCTCAAAACGAACTGTTGAAGGTACTCAAGAGCAAGCCTAAGGATTCGCAATTTGCTCTATGCGTGTTGTCGGACAAGTTGCAGATGATCCAGGGTTTCACCGACGATGACGCTGTTTTGATGGCAGCCGCGCGAAGCAAGAGAGCGATGACGCGGCATAAATCCCATCTCAATTCTGATTCGGCGTTGGTCACGCTCGAGGATGGAAAGACAACGGCACAGTTTCGGCCCGAACTCGAGTTCTTCGTACAATCGATCCTGTTGCAGGAGTCGCAGGCACGGGGCTTCGCTGCCGACCGGCGCATGTACGTGACGATCGACGCATTTGCGCAATTGGCGCGGTATCTTTACGCGATTCCGGGGCGCAAGAATTTGATCTGGCTTTCGGGCTCGTTCACTTTGGGAATCTCGCCCGACAGTGTGTCTCCCGATCGCGAGCAGATGGCGTTTAGCCAGGTGCGGGATTACGGCGAGAATTTGAAGAAGGTATCGAACCTGCTCGCTGAATCGCATGTCGCCCTCTACCCTGTCGATGTCAAAGGTCTGGTCACGGATCCTTTGTTCACCGCTCAAACCAACGACAACCTCTCGCCCATTTCTATGACGGGGTCGACTCCGCTTGGGCCAGCGCGAAACGGCAGAGTGAGCTTCGCGAGTCCGGCAGACACAGCGATCCCGCTTGCGCTGATGCAAAGCCAGGCGAACGAATTCGGCTCCGCCCAGATTGGGGAACACACCACGATGGATCGACTGGCGAGCCAGACTGGAGGGCGAGCATTTTACAACACAAATGGAATAGCGAAAGCGATCGACACAGCTCTTGAAGAGGGAAATAACTACTACGCCCTTTCTTATTCGCCCGCGAAGAAGGACTACAACGGAGCATTCAGGAAAATCAAAGTATCTCTCGTGAACAAGAAGCATCACTTGGCCTACCGGGAAGGCTACTACGCGGTTGACCCGAGTGCGTCTGCCAAGCCCGCAAAAGATCTGATTTCCGGACTGGCGCAAGCTGCAATGCAGCAGGGATCGCCTCAGTCGCGGCAAATCGTGCTTGCGGCCAGAATCCTTCCTCTGGGAAAACCAAGGATCCTTGAGAACACGGCCACAGCCAAGCCGTCAAAGGGAAAACGAAAGAAGGACGCAGCGCCGGAAGAGATGCAACTTTATTCCATTGACTACGCTGTCAAATCCACGGATCTTCGGTTTAGCGCGGCGGCTGACGGCGGCTATCAAGGCGTCCTGAACTTCATGGTGACGGCGTTCGACGAGGATGGGAAACTCGCAGCCAGTCAGATCAGTGAACTGGACGCTCATTTCAAACCTGAATTTTTTCCAGAGACCATGAAGGAAGGCATCCGCTTGCATCAGGAAGTCGAAATCCCTGCAAAGAGCACCGCCATGCGGCTAGGAGTAGAAGATGTGGCCACCAGCCACATCGGCACCATCGAAGTCCCGCTTCCCGTCAAGGCTCCGCCAGGCGACAGAACAACGACACGGCGATCCATGCCACCAATCGAAGCAGACGAATGACTTTGAGTTCGGCATACCAGCGATGCTGCTGAGCTGCAATGTTGCATGGATCCTTCGCGTTGCTTCAGGATGACAGGCTGCGTGTTCACTTCTTCTTGAGCGAGCGCAGAGAAACGGAGATACGCAACGCCGTCAAGCGTTTGCAGCATCCGGATACCTTCCGAGCAGGTCAGAGCATCTCGGACAGTGGCAGCGATGGGACAGGTCGTCCGGAATTGCGATATGTCCGCAGGAAGAGCATTCGAACGAACAGTTTTCCGCCTTGTTCAACATAGCCTTGAAGTTTCCGCCATCGACGCAGTACGGACATCGGAGGATTTTCAATGTGACGACCTCACCGGGGCCAAGCTCAACGCGCGATTTGGAACAGCGTCCAATACATGCACATTCAATTCAAGCGGCTGCTGGCGGCGGTTGACCAACCGCCTTCCAAGTCGCAGTAAGGGCAGACCGGCATGGGAATTGTCCACGCTTTACCGTGTTCCGAAAAAAAATGTCATGTCGGTGTACAGCACCGCGGAACCACCCTTGTCGCAATATTCCTTTGGTGGAAGATTGCTCAGGTCGTCGAACAGACCTTCGACGTCGCTGCGGCGGTCAGTGGACCTGGCCATGTTCGTACACCTCCGGCAGAAGTAAGAGAGACGGGTAAATGCTACTACCGGGACTTTAGAGTGGTCGGCACGGAACCGTACCGTTGTCGGAACCCGAAAGCTCATAATGTCGGACTATAACCGGGGAGATCCGTCTGCGGGTCAGTTGCTTGAGATCTCCGAATTTTGCGTAATTCTTACTTGGCGCGCGCGAGACAGATCCTTAGTTCGTTGATCGAATGGCTGGAATGCCTTTGTCTGATCTCGCGAGCACTCCGATCCGCGGTCGACCCCATCGCCACTTTTGCATCCCGCAGCTACCTTACCGGCCTTTCTCGCATCGTAAAGAGACTCAATACCAGAGAGAGAAGAGGACCATGTATCACCACATCAAAAAGCTCATGTACACCGTCAACGTCGGAACCCCTGACCCCCGTTTTGGAAATATGCTTCTGGAGCAATTCGGAGGCGCTAATGGCGAACTCGCTGCTGCGATGCAATATTCCATCCAAGGACTCAACTGCGATGACCTCGAACGGAAAGACCTGCTGATGGACATCGGCACCGAGGAACTAAGTCATCTGGAGATCGTAGGAACTCTTGCTCGTATGCATTTGAAGCCAATGAAGAAGGAGCGCGAGGCCGCCGAAGGAGACCCGCTCATAGCAATTGCAGGAGGAGGTGGCGTTGGCCTCTTCAATTCGATGGGCGATGCCTGGACTGCTGACTATCTGAAAATCACAGGCGAACTGGATGTGGATTTGAGGAGCAACATCGCTGCCGAAGCACGCGCCAAGATCGTCTACGAAAGGCTGATCAACTTCTGCGATGATCCGGGCTCGAAGGACGCGCTGCAATTCCTTATGACCAGAGAGATCACTCACATGAAAGCGTTCACCGCGGCGCTTGAAAGTTTAGGCAAGAACCCGTTCTCAATCGGACGGATTCCCCCCACCCCCGGATTGGTCGATGAATATTTCAACGACTCCACGGGTGCGGGCGATGATGGCGAGATGGATGCTCGTGGTCCTTGGAACGAGGGAGGCGACTGGAAACTAGTAGAGCAGCCGGAGCTTGAGGAAGGTGTGGAGTCCATCGTCAAACCTGGGGGCAAATCTTCAGGTTCAGAGGGTGCGAAGAAACCCCGGCTGAAGAAGTCTGCATAGTTGGAAGGCTCGAGAAATGGAAGTGGGGGATGGTCTGAGGTAATGACTGTTCCCCGCTTTACATCCTCGAAGTTGCAGAGTCGATGAGTACGGCTTGGATGAAATTCGCCACGTAAACAAATTGGCGGCGTAGAGGCGAGCGGGCCAGTGGTCTGAATGGTGAGTTCTTATTCCGGAAACGTTCTCTTCCTGACAGCGCAGTTCAATATTCAACGTAGCGCTGGAAAGTCACCTGGAACTGATCGCCAACCGGGATCACGGTTCTCTCGTAGTGGCAGTGCTTGTTGCCCAGAGGCAAGGAGATCCAATCGCAGTCACGCGGAGCGGGCGTTCTAAGAATTGCGACTTGTTCCGGTGAGATGTTGGATGCGATGAGGGTCAACCCAATTAGCAGGAAGGTCAGTAAGCCTACGCGAGTGTAGCGTTTGTTGTAATCCGGGGTCGGGCTGGTTGAACCCGCGCCTCGGCTGATCGGCCATTGCAGAGGCTGTGGGTTCCGCTTTGTAATCCGGAGGGTGTACTTCTTGCCCTTTAATGTCTCGCGACATCCGATCACTTCGAGGTTGCGGCCGCACGCAGGACAGGTTTCTTTCGTCTCCATCGTCTCTATCGTTGCGCCGCAGGAACAATGGAATGACAGCCTTTGGTCGACACCGTTTTCAGATGTCACTTCAACCTCCACAGACTAGCCTTGGGTCTATACGATACGCCGGTGGCGTGATTTTGGGGCGAGAGTTTGCCGCTACGGTCGGTTTTGTCAGGTGCCCCTACGGGACTGTTACCACCAGTACTACCAAGTGCTGTAGGCGGTGCCGTCGCTGGCGTTGGCGCTGGAGGCGGAGTGGACGTCGGTGATGCCGGGATCTTGCTGGTCGACGGCCATCATCACGTCTTCCTGGACGACTTCCCAGTTGGCTTCGCGGGTCATGGGGTCAATGGGAACCTGGCGCAGATATCCGGCGGTGACCAGCTCGTCGAGGGATTGCGGGGCCTTCTGCTTGTCGAGCGTGTATTGCGAGATGACACTGCGCAGCGTGGCGAGGTTTGAGCGCATGACTGATTCGCGGGCCTGCACGACGGACTGGTTGTACATGGGCACGGCGACCGCCATGAGGATCATGATGATGCTGATGACGATCATGAGCTCAAGGAGGGTGAATCCCCGGGAGCGATGTCGCATTCGCGAACGCGCGAGGCTACTCGCCAGCTCGATGCGGCTGGATGCGCGTTGCTTCGAGTTGGTCGCGTCCGTGGACATCTACCAGTCCTTGTACTTGGTGCCGTCGAGGCCAGCGCCCTGCGACTTGGTGTAAACGTCGAAGACGCTCTGACCGCCCCAGGAGTCGGATTCCGGGTCGTCCTGCATGGATCGCATTCCCCATTCCTTGCTCTTGGTCATGGGGTCCGTGGGGATAGAACGGAGGAAGCGGATTTTCTTGCCGCCTTGCGCCTCCACTCCCTTCACTAAAGTTTCGAGATCGGGAGGATAGTTCTGACTGTCGACCTTGGGTTGGAACATCTGGCGATCGGCGGCGTCTTTGTAGCGGTCGATCGCGTCGCGCATGTCCCAGAGGGCCTGGCGCAGTTGTTTTTCCTTCTCGCGCTGAATGGTGACGCGCGCGAGGGGGAGAGCCATCATGGTCAGGATGGCAAGAATCGTGGACGCAACGATGAGTTCGAGGAGGGTGAATCCGCTTTGAGAGCTTTTGGTGCGGTGCGATCTCGAGTAAATCTTCATTGGCTAAAAAATTCGAGCAGCGGGGTCATGCGAGTCTGCGCGGGCAATACCCCTTAAGCTCATTCTACGCGGTTCGATAAGCGACTACCGGGGCTAAAGCCCGGTCTCAGGGGTGCCTTATCGCGGCCCTAAAGGGCCGCTCTTCCACGTTTGGCGCTTCACGTTTCGCGCTTCGCCTCTTTGACTCTCTCACTCCGACTCTCGTACTTCGCCCCACCGCTTTTCGGCCGCGACGGCATGATGCGCTCACGACTGCCAACGGGCCGGTCGGCTCCCCTGGCAGACCTACAGATTCCGCATCGCGCGTTTCTCGATCATTGGACCGTTACCGATGCTTGGGCGCCGTTCACTGTGATGGCTTGCAGGCCGGGATCGCGGGCTCCGCCCCGAGTGATGGTTAATGGAGTCTGTCCGTCGGTCTTTGCCATGAACGTGATGGTTACGACCGCGCCCTGACCGGATACTCCACCGGCACCGGGGGGACGCGTCGCGGTGATCTGCGACTGTCCGAGGGCTTCGTCTTCACGATGCACCAGCGCGACAGCCTGGCCGTCCTGCGAAAGGAATCCGCCATTGGACACGTTGACCAGCTGCAACATCTTTGGATCGTAGTTCAACTGCACAGGCACGGAGTACACGTTCTGCGCGCCGGAAATCAAAAGATTCACGGCGAAGGTATTGCCTTTTGTGGCCTGCACGGTTGGAGGATCAAACAGGAAGTTGGCGGCAGCGCCTCCGGACGCGGAGTTGGGAGCCGAAGTTCCTTGAGCCGGACGTCCCGCGGGCTGTGTCGCAGGAGCCGCGGACTGCGGCGGGGCCTGGCTGCCCTGAGGTGCGCCAGCAGCGGGAGCCGTTTGCTTGCTGTGGTGCAACGCAATGGTCGTCGAGGTACCAATCTCGATCGGGCGCTGATTGATTTCGTTCACATCGTTGCCACGAATGATGTGGGGCACAATAGCGAAGACAATCTGGTTTTCAGAGTGGTCCTGCGTCGTCTGACCGAACAAATATTTGAGGATTGGAATCTGGGCGAGCCCGGGAATGCCGGCAAGCGACTTCGTCTGCTGGTCTTCCATGATTCCGCCGAGCAGGTTGGCTTCGCCGTCTTTCAAGCGAATTTCATGCTCGATCTTGCGCTGTCCGATGATGGGCTGGCTGATGCCACCGATGTTCTGCTGTCCCGTGACAGCGGAGACGTCCATCGAGATCTTAAGCGTGACTTCCCCGTTGGCATGGACTCGCGGAGTGATGTCGATATTGACACCGACGTCGAGGTACTGGAACTGGGTGTTGACCAGCGGATTGATACCGACGCCGCCGATGCCGGGCTGGAATGATCCGGTTGCGACGGGTACGCGATCGCCGATCTTGAGTGAAGCCTTCTGGCCGTCAAGAGCTCGAATCTGCGGATTCTGAATCAGCTTGGTGTCGCTGTTGTTCATGACCGCCGACAGATTGGCCGACGGAATGGTGACCTGGAAATCGGTCGCGTTGAGGTTACCCAACGTGTTCAGGTTCAAACCATTGGTGTTGGTCGTAGGCGTGGATGTGGTGCCGTTGCTGTTCGTAACCGGGGTCGTGGCCGTGTTGAGATTGCTTTGCAGCGTAACCGTGGCGCTGGTCGGAGGATTGAGTCCGAGAGTGCGCGAACGGTCTTTGCTGACCTGCATGACAGCGATGTCGACGATAACTTCCGGCCGGGCCTTATCCAGATCTTCGACTAGTTTTTCGGCAAGGGCGATTTGATCCGGCGTGCCACGCACGACGAGGGCGTTCTGTGAAAGCAGCTGCTGCACGCGCTGAACATCGAGCACGGCGCGAATCGCGTTCACAACGTCCTGCAGTTCGGTGGGCTGGGAAAGATTCGTAAGATAAAAAGTCTTAAGTACGCTCTGTTCAAGTTCCTTGCGCTTGGCCGGATTGTCAGTGGCGACGAAAATGGTGTTGGAGGTGACCGGGCGCCAAAAGGTCTTCGATTCGAGGGCGGTGATTTCGAGAGCTTCGTCGAGCGTAACGCCGTTCAAGTCTACGTTGATGACACGAGGGGTATAGTCCGGATCGAAAAGGACGTTGACTCCAGCCAGTTGACCGACGGTGCGATACACGACGTCGGACTTGGTGGAGAGCATCTTAACGGTGATCGGAACGCTCGAAATGGGTGCGAGCTCGATGGGACCGGCGGCCTCGTGCACCCTGCGTTTCAGAGTCTCGGGCGTTCCAGCGGCTTGAGGAGGCGGATTTTTCTGGTTGTTGATCAGCTTCAGCGTGCGGGTGAGCTCCTGCTGAGCAATGAACAGAGATGGATCGATCTCAAGAGCCTTCTGGAATTCGGCGACGGCCTCGTCGAGTTTGCCGTCTTCCCGCAGTTTCTGCCCGCGATGGGTAATAGCGGCAGCGGCCTGGAAGCGGCTGTGCTCGAAGGCGGCACGGTAGCGGAGATCTTTGGGTTTGACGTTATAGGCTTGCTTGAAGAAATCATAAGCAACCTCGTATTGCTGGCGGGCCTCCGCGTCACGGCCTTTTTCGTAAAGGTCTTTTGCTTTGTCAGCGATAGCGGGGAGGGCTAGGGCCGCGACCAGTGACAGCAATAGGGCCGGGCGCATCAGGCGTCTCATTGAATAATCCTCACGAGATGATCCTCTTGAAAGAGATTTTCGCCGGACAAGCAGGGGTTCCACATGTCAGGGCGTCCCGAGCTTAAGCGGGAGATCGACTCAACACTCAATTTACTCGCGGTGACGCGATTATAGCATCGCAAAATGCGGCTTCTGACCTCGGTACCTACTCGGAAGTAACACTCATAGGTCGTTGAACTTGTGATCGTCTCACGACGGAGTGCGACGATCCGGTTTCCGGCCATGCATGGTTCCCTGTCGGCCGTATCGTGTTGCCGGAAAGTGATTCTGTGCGCCACACCCGGGAATCGAAAAGGTCTATGCGCTAAGATAAAGGTTCGACAACACCATGGTTCGCCAATCCACACACCAGACCAAGGCAAATCCCGAAAAATCCCCGAGGCGCGATCCCACCGCCAGCGGGCAGAGGGATGCTGCCGTTAATAGGATCGCTTCACATAACTACTTCTTGCTGGAAAAATTTGAGGTAGGAGTGGTTTTGACGGGTACCGAGGTGAAATCAGTGCGGGGCGGCCTCGCCAACCTCAAGGATTCCTATGGTTTGGTAAAGGATAACGAGCTCTGGCTGCTGAATGCCCACATCGGTCCATACGAGCACGGAAACATCTTCAATCACGCGCCGTTGCGCACTCGCAAGTTGCTGATGCACCGCGAAGAGATCCGGAAGTTGCTCGGTAAGACGCAGCAGAAGGGGCTGACGCTTATCCCCGTGCGGCTGTATTTCAAGAACGGTAAAGTAAAACTTGAACTTGCGCTGGCTAAAGGCAAACAGCTTTGGGATAAACGCGAAACAGAGCGTCGCCGCACGGCGGACAAGGAAGCCAGAGAGGCCGTGGCTCGCGGACGAAAATGATAGGGTTCACTCGACGTAGCATTGGCGCACCATCAAATCGGTAAACCTCAAGTCGGATCGGCCTCCAGTTGCGGAGGCGTTGCAGCGGCTGGATCGTGAGATCGGCCTCGCGCGACAGCAGAGACATTCCCTTCTCAAAATCGTACATGGTTATGGATCGAGCGGCGCGGGCGGAGACATCCGCATTGCCGTTCAGAAGCGGCTGGTTGAGATGGCGGAAGCCGGGGAGATTCGGGGATGTGTGTTTGGGGAGAGCTGGGCTACGAGTGATGATGTCGTGTGGCGGTTGGTGCGGGAGAATCCCGAGTTGAAGGCGGATTCCGACATGGGAAAGCGGAATGCGGGGATCACGGTGGTGTTGTTGTGAGGCGCGGCGTTGAAGCTAACTTGATTTCCCGCCTCAGGGGCTGAAGCCCTCTCTATGAGATGCCTGGAGGCATGGCTAAAGCCATGCCCTGATACAAGCCATGGCCTGATACGAACGTTTACGACGGCGGAGATCTCCGGATAGAGCTAGGACGCCGATGGCTCGGGCGGCGGACTGACGGGGGCTGGCTCGACCACCGGTAGTGGTTCAACCACGACCACCGGTTCAACCACGGGCATCGGTTCAACAACGACGGGCGGCGGCGGAACTATTGAAACCTCCGGCAACGTGGCGACGACCGGGATCAACATGTATTGCTGCCAGTAAGAGACTGCCACTCCGCGCTGCCAGAAGCGCGGAATCAGCAGTAACAGGAGGATGAGTTGGCTGAGCAGGAACGCACGGAGTATGCCTTCCGAGGGAACGAAGTGGATCCAGGACCAAATTCCCCCTACCAATAAGATTGCGCCGAACAAGGTGGCGACCACGTAACTGCCGAGCAGCCGGAAGAGATGGCGGAAAGTGTGACGAAATCCAGCGGCGATGGATTTACGAACGGCGCGCTGATCGTTGAGGACAATGTCGGCCTCGGCAAGATCGAACCAGATGCGGAGCGTGGTCATGATCAGGAAGATCACGGTCAAACCGGCTACCTGGAGGATCACCGGGAGAAGTTCGTAGGTGCTGTCTCCAGCCTTCTTCACGATCGCGCCGTGAATTGCGAAGAGAATTCCAGTGAAGATCCCCATCACGATACCGGCAACGATCAGCAAGCGGATGAAGCGCCAGAGGTTGCGCCCGCACGCGCGGAAAAAATCTTCGCCGGGAAGGCGGTAGCTGGAAGCGTATCCCTGAAAGACTCCGGGAAGGAACACAATGGTCGCGAGGAAGAAGGCGACCGCGAAGCAGACAGCGGCGGTGCTGACCGCTGCCATCGATCCGAATTCGGGGCGGGCGTAAAGCTCAAACATCACCGAAAGATCGAAGCCACGCAACAGGCGATCGCCGTAAGCGCTGTGATCGAGAATAGGGCGAGCGCTGTCGCGGAATGCGGAAGTCCCGAAAAATCCGAACAGAAGATCGAGAAGCCAGAACCAGAAGATGTAGCGCTTGTTGCGCATCACCATTCCGAGGCCGTCGCCCAGAATGCTGCGCTTGTCAGCCACGTCTGTTAAGAGTGATTGCATGGATCCTCTCTAGACCGCCCACCAGGTCAGGGCCTGGCTTAGAAGTTGCGTAACGAACTGCCAATAGTTGGAGAGCTTGAAGGTCGACCGGCCACTTCCCTCCACCCGAAAGCTGTCGTTGAAGTTATTGCGGTCGAACTGGACGGTATGATCCGGGTCGATTTCCGCCGAGACGACTTTCGCATTCTTAACGTAGCCGAATCGTTTCCAGCGCGCCTGGCCGTCCCAGTGTTCACGGACCTTCTCTCCGTTGTCGAAGCGGACTTCGAGGTCGATCGGCACTACAAAATCTTCTTTGCGATGCACCGAAACGTAAGACTGATAGACAGTATTGTCCTTGGCATTCTTGTCGGACTTTCTGTCTTTTTTCTCCTGATACCAGTCCACCGGGAAGGAATCGACCTTGAGGATTTCGTAGTCGAGCACTTGAGTTCCGTTTACGGCCTGATCGAAGTACCAGTGCAGGTCTTTGCCGGCCACCTCTTCGATGGTCTTCAAGAAATCTTCTTTGGTGGGGTGAGTGAATCGATACTTCATGAAGTAGGTGTGCATGGCTTTGGACATGGTGTCTTCGCCGATGATGCCTTCAAGCGTCAGCAGCACACTGGCCGTCTTGCCGTAAGTCACGCCTGCGTAGGTGTTCGAGCTGTAGTAGGTATAGGCGTTTTTCGCCATCGGGTCGCGGTCGGCAACGCCGATGTAACCGAGCCTCTGCACCTCGCGCTCGCCCGCCGTTATCCCAGCCAGGTTCAAGAATGAAGCGTCTTTGCCGAAGATGGAATCCATTACCTTGACTTCGGTGTAGCTGTTGATGCCCTCGTCCATCCAAGCCTCTTCGAATTCGTTGGTGGCGACCATGCCGTACCAGTACTGGTGTCCGAATTCGTGCTCGACGACGACTTCGACGAGTTTGACTCCGTCGGGCATAAACCAACTGGACTCGCCGGTGATGAACGTCGGATATTCCATGCCTCCGGCGGCGGAATCGGGCTCGGGATCGACAACGGTGAGCGTCTTATAAGGATAGGGCCCGTAGAATTTTTCGAAACGATCGAGTGTGTCGCGTGTGGCTTTTTCGTGGCGCTCTGCCTGGCTCCAGTGGCCGGGCTGCATCAGGAAACGAAGCTGGATCGGCCCCATCTGTGACTGATAAGTGGCCTCGCGAACCTTGTAGCGGGGACTGACGGTCCAGGCAAAGTCGTGGATATCGTCGCCATGGTAGGTCACGGTCTTGGTGCCGTCGGGATTGTTGGCGTTGCCGACCTCCACTCCGCTTGCACCGATGACTTCATATTGGGGGACGGTAAGCTTCACGTCGTAGACGCCGAAGTCGGCGAAGAACTCGGTGGTGTTGTGATACTGGTGGCAATTCCAGGCTCCGTGCCAGAAGACTCCAACTTTCGGAAACCACTGGCCGCCGAGGAGGAAGTCGCGCTTCCACCCAGAGCGGGCTTGCGTTTCGGGAAACTTCGTCTCGAAAGAAATCTTGAACTGGACGAATGCTCCGGGAGCGATCGGCTTGGGAACGGGGAGATCGACGACGGTCTTATCATCTTTATTAGCGTCGTCGGGGGCGATGTAGTGGAGGGCCTGGGTCAGGTCTCCCTGGCCGACAACCTCAATGCTCTTGATGTCCTCCGAACCGTAATACTTGTCCTCCCACTTGGAGTAGGCGACGTCGCGGGTGCCCATGAGCTTGGCATCGCGGACGAAGGTGGCGTTGGGCTGGAACGCATTCTGATAGAGGTGGAAAGGAAAGTGGTCGAGGGGCTGCCCGGTCAGGTTGTGGTAGGTCAGGACCTCGGTGGCGTCGACGGTGTGCTTGGCCGCGTCATACCTCGCATCGATCTGGTAATGGACGACGCGCTGCGACATGGGCGTCGGAGAATTGATGGCCAACGTAGTGTCGGGGATGGTCGCTGCTCCGGCGGCCGTCATGGAGCCAGTCGGATTGCCCATGATCGGAGCTTGCGGAGGCGCGGCTGCCGCAGTCTTTCGACTTTCGACAGCAATGAGGCCCAGAACAAGGGCAAGCACAAGCGCACAAATCTTTAGTCGAGTCAGCATAGAGAGGATCGCCTTGACGTCTGCGGCCTTGAATCATAACTCAGGCGCGGGAATGCCGTCATCAAAGCGGTGCGGGCGGCGGGTGTTCTTTTGCTTGTTGTGCGCTTGGGATTGCGGACGCGGAGAGTACAATCCGAAACTGAGCCGGAAGGATTCGCTAGTCGCATGGACTGGGTGGCCGGAGGGAAAAAGGATGAAACGCGTAGAACAAGGGGACGTCAGCCTTCTGCAGCATCCATCGTCCCAGATCTTGCTGCAGTCAAAGATCCCGGCGCGACTCGCCTATGTGGCGACGGATGGAACGCCGCGAGTGGTTCCGATCTGGTTTCACTGGAATGGAGCCGATATTGTGATGGCGAGTCCACCAAAGGCTCCGAAGCTGAAGTCGCTGGCGGCGAATCCGAAGGTGTCGCTGACCATCGACGAGAATGAATTCCCGCACAAAGTATTGCTGATCCGCGGAACAGCGCGACTTGAAAATATGGATGGTATCGTTCCGGAATACGAAGCCTGCGCCGTCCGATATTTCGACGAGAAGCAGGCCAAGGCGTGGCTGGATCAACTGAGAACGATGGTTACGTCGATGGTGCGCATTACGGTGACGCCGGAGTGGGTTGGACTGCTCGACTTCAAGACCCGGTTCCCGAGCGCCTTGAGCGCCTGACGGCAGCTTTCGACGAGCTGTCTCAAAATCCAGAGAGTTGCGGACTTGGCGGTTTGATGGACCGTGAGCGCTTGCGTTTTTGGCGTCCTGCCGACGATACTGGAATGAATCCAATTTCATCATGAAAACAACTATTTCTCTCTCTACGCCCGCCGAAGTTGAAACCGAATGTCTTGTGGCTGTAGTGCTCGATCAAAGCGCCGCAATCTCGAATGGAAAAGAAAAAAAACCTGAGTTGAAGGTAGCGTCCGGCGACAGCGCCGTGAGTTCCGTGGCGGCTGATTTGCTGGCCAGTGGCGAGCTCAGCGGAAAACCGTTCGAGACCAACTTGATGCACAAGCCGAGCGGCCTGAAAGCCAAGCGCTTGCTGCTGCTTTCTGGCGGAGGCGCGAAGAAATTTGCGAGCTACGATTTGCGGCGGCTCGCGGGAGCCGCGGTTCGAACCTTGAAGTCGCGTGGGATCCGCAGCTTCGCGTTTGTAGCTCCTTCCGGCATTGCCGCGGATGAAGCGGTGCGCGCGATAGTGGAAGGGGCTCACGTTGGAAATTTCGATCCGGACTACTACCGCAGCGATCGCAAGGATCAAAAGATTGACAACCTGACGATTGTCGCCAACGGGGACAAGGGCGCGCTGGAGAAAGCAGCCAGCGAATCGCAGGTGATTGGCGAATCGCAGAACTTTACCCGCGACCTGGTAAACGAGCCCTCGAACTTGATGACCCCGACAATCCTGGCCGAGCGGGCGAAGAAGATGTGCTCCGAGGTTGGATTGAAGTGCGAGGTGTTCGGCGCCGACAAAATCAAAGAAATGAAGATGGGCGCATTTTGGAGCGTTGCGCAGGGCTCGGACGAACCTCCCGCCCTCATCGTCATGAAATATGAACCAGCGGGCGCTCCTGAAAAGCCGGTGCTGGGGCTGGTTGGAAAAGGAATTACGTTCGACACGGGCGGCATTTCGATCAAGCCCGCCGATGGCATGGAAAAGATGAAATACGACATGGCCGGCGGGGCGACGATGATCGGTGCGATGCGCGCGATCGCGCTGCTCAAGCCGAAGGTCAAAGTCATCGGCATTGTCTGCGCTACGGAAAATATGCCTTCGGGCAAGGCGCAGAAGCCGGGTGATGTGCAGATCGCGATGTCGGGCAAATCGATCGAGATCATTAATACCGATGCTGAGGGCCGGCTGGTTTTGGCCGACGGTCTCCATTATGCGAAGCAACTTGGCTGCACTCATCTGGTGGACGCCGCGACGCTGACGGGTGCCGTTGTGGTTGCACTCGGCTTCAACAACGCCGGCATTTTCGCCAACGATGATGAGATGTACAACCGTCTGCACACGGCGAACGACAAAGCCGGAGAGAAGATGTGGCGCCTGCCGCTCGATGATGAATACAAAGAGCAAATCCGTTCATCGATTGCGGACATCATGAATACCGGTGGGCGTTGGGGCGGCGCGATCACGGCAGCGATGTTCCTGAAAGAATTCGCCGAGGACACGCCATGGATCCATCTTGATATCGCAGGAACCGCGTGGATGGAAGATCAAAAGCCGTGGATCGCCAAGGGTCCGTCGGGAATCGCGTTGCGAAGCCTGGTGGAATTTGTGAGAGGCTTCACGAAATAAACCTTAACTGCGGGAAGCGTCAGTTCAGACGCGAAGACGACTCCAGAGATGCGCTGGATGGAGTTCGGCTTCCTGTCGAAAAATTTGTTCGGTGCAAGCCGGCAGCGTTTGAGGGAAAACGGAGCGATTGTTATAATCATGATCGTTCAGACGCTTTCAGTCGTTGAGTTTGAACGCATGTCCCGCCAAATTGCGGCTGAAGCGAAGTATCCACAGCCCGCGTTCAGCGAGAATGGAAATGTGGCCAGGTAGCTCAGGTGGTAGAGCGCAGCCCTGAAAAGGCTGGCGTCGGCGGTTCAACTCCGTCCCTGGCCACCATATCTTTTAATGGCTTAGCAGACCAGCCCGAAATCTCACACCTGTGGCCTCTCACTAAACGACGGTGGGCGAACGAATGGCGAAGGTGATAGCTCTGGAGCGTGGACGAGGGCCGCAAGCGCGTGCTGCTGATCGCGGCGAGTATCCTCGCTGCCCGCAAGCTGGCACAGTTCGATGGCGGGAAGAGAGTTCCAGCGACGGTCACCGCAATCGCGGATGCGGTGCGGTGGCCGAGGAAATCATGAGGGCGATTGACGAGCGTTGGCCGACTGCTAGATGAGCGTAGGGCGATCGTCGCCAGAAAATTCAGTCGCGTGTGCCGTAAAACGACACCGCTCTGCCGCAGAGATGCCGAGAGAAGCACGACTCGCGATTCGGAGGGGATAACCAGCACAGCGGCTTAGTCGTGTCGGTCGCCAACATTTTTGATCTGGGGCGCGGACACCGGTGCGACAGGACCCGCAATGCAGTTCATGCTGCCGAAGACGGAGGGATTTTTAGTGTGATTTTCGGTGGGGGCGTGATGCTGGTGGGACTTTCCCTTAACTTTTGGACATTGATCCCGTGAAGGCGCTGTTCTGGGCGCCGATCGTGAACGAAGTCTAGCGTAGCTTCGGGCAATTGATTGGTCAAGCGCGGTGTTGGACGGCAATTTCGGGCGAGCGGTTTTTGGGCGGTTCGGACGGGGACCGAATCCGACCGGTGCCAAGCTGGGGAGTAGGCGCACTTGATTGGCGAGGACAGGAATTCCGTTGGCCATCCACTTACCGGCCCAGTCGTGAAGACTCACTGCAAGCGCTTTAGCTAGAGCAGCGCGTTGTGCAGCCAAGGTTGTTCCTAACACAACAAAGGTGAGCTGTCGTCTGGATTATTTGCCCTGGCGCCGAGAAATTGGCCTTCTAGAACAAGTTCCACAAAAACTGGTTGTAGACGTCGTGGTGATACTGCACCTCGGGAGCCTTTACAAACGTTCCCAACAGGCGTGGGCAACGATCTGCTGCCGCCTGCTTTAAGTCCGCATAGCGTCCTTTGACATCCTCACCCATAAGCGTCGTTGTCCACTCCGCCTTGCGGAAGTTTGCCATTGCATCGTAGATATTGTCAGGTAGATAGCGTTCGGCTTGGCGCAAGTTCTTGATCTTGGCAGTCTCGCCGTCAACTCCCGTTTTGAAGATCGAGAGCATCACCAAGTAGGGATTGGCGTCCGGAGCCACGGAGCGCACCTCCACGCGCATGCTCTTCTCATTGCCGATTGGAATTCGGATCATCGAACCGCGGTCCACTGGCGATGCCTTGATCTGGTTGGACGCTTCAAAATGGGGATCGAGACGGCGGTAGGCATTCACACCCGGATTTAGCAACAAGCAGATGTCATTTCCGTGGCTGAGGATACGATCCAGAAATGCCCAACCCACCTTGCTGAGTTTCTCTTCGCCCTTGCCTGCTGGCTGGCATCATCACTTCAGAATGATGACCTTCATGAGTCCGCTGCAGTATCAAAAACAGCTTCGGCTTCAGTCAGCGCACAACCTCATGCTGAACACGCGTCTTGATGCGGCCAGCGCGGCGTTTGAGGTTGGCTACGAAAGCGCGACGCAATTCAATCGCGAATACAGTCGCTTCTTCGGTCAACCTCCGATGCGTGATATTCGAGCGCTTCTTTCGCCAGAAGCTACGAAAGTCGAATTGGTCGGAAGTCGCTGAGCTAGTTGTTTTCTGGTTTCAGCGATTCAGATCAAACGTTCGCCTTCGCGATTGCCGACATCGGCGGTTGGGTCTCGAGGCGCTGCATGATCAGGTCTACTACCGAATCCAGGCTGGACCCGGAGCTCAGAAGTTGGATCATTTCATCCACGGTCAGGCCAACTTGTTCTCCGGCGACGGCTAGTTGCTCGACTGCGTGTAAGTACGAGGGTTGCTCCATAGCGCCTCCCAAGGATCGACGGATGAACTCCACGGAAGGGTTTAAGCACGGCGCGTACCAGCGCGGAGCGAGAGCGATTTGTTGCAAATACAAGGGACTAGCGGTGCGGGGATTAGGTCCGGGGAGAGTTTTCACTCACGGGCGGAGCGAAAAAGTCCGCAGTCAGTAGGGGGAGAGCTTTGGGGGAAGGTAAAGGATTCGAACCTTTGACACCCGAGGGTGTGGTGTTCTCCGGATCAATGCACGGTGACATGCAGTGACCCCGGGAGCACTGGCTTAAGCCTCTCGCCCAACCTTCCGCTCAGTCTTAAATTTACCGGGGGGCCGGTTGGTTGGAAATTAACTATCTGATTTCCCCGGTAGGGCGGCTGTGAGAATCTGCGTGCTATCATCCGCGCCATGCCCCGAACAATCCTTCAAATTGTTGCCGTCGCCGCATTGGTGGTAATGCCGTTCATGAAGTTAAGTCCGCAAGGAAGCGCCACCTCTATGGTTGGAGCACAGCGCACAGCACAGTTTGAGAATGAGGAAGTCTCGGTGTGGAGAACGGTGGTACCTCCGAACCAACCGCTGGCGATGCACACGCATAAGCATCCGCGCGTGATTGTGGCGCTGACGGATGGGACGATGAAGGTGGCTTACGAAAACGGCTCTTCCGAAACGCATGAGTGGGAGAGCGGGAAAGCGTATTGGCTGCCGACAGCGGAGGGACTGAAGGTGCACTCGGATGTGAATACGGGATCGAAGCCGATTGAGGTCATGGTGGTTGAGTTGAAAAAAGCGGACTGAGGCGTTCTAGCCCGTTTCAGGCGGCTTTAGGGCGCTGGGCGTTTCCGACCATGTCGGTGATGAAGGGCGTGCGTCCGAGGCTCCAGATGGTAAAGCGATTGATGATGGAGAGCGGAAACGATAGGGGGCGCACGAAATCCACGAACAAGACCACGCGCTGATAATTGGAGTTGTTCCAGACCATGTGCCAACGGCTGTCGTCGAAGATCAGGCTGCGTCCCTCTTCCCAGTAACCGAAATCCGGGCCCACCTTAATCTTGCAAAGAGTCTTGGGCTTGGGAACGATCAGGCCGAGGTGATAGCGCAGGACTCCTTTGTACGGTCCGCGATGGCCGGGGATGTGTTTTTGAGGAGCAAGGATGGAGAACATGGCCGACTTCATTCCCGGGATCTGCTGCAACAGGCGGTCGGTTTCGGGGCAGTCGCGACAATTCTCCTTATTCTTGTGGCCGTAGATGTAGAGGAAGAAAGTCTTCCAGTCGTTGCCCTGCGTAAGACGCGCCTGGTCGGGAGAGACATCCTGAAAATTCGGAATCCGGCTGCGGTTCACGAGCACGGCGTCGAGCTCGGCACGGATCTTAGTCCACTCAGCCTCGATGCCGGCGACCCACGGGAAAGTCGTGGCATCGAAAAACGTGCGGGATCCGTCAGGACCGGAGTCGGCAATTTTCTTTTCGACAAACTCTTTAATCATTGCGGCTTTCTCAGGTGATCGGTTAGGACGCGAACGAGGCAGACATTATACGTCGGGCGGCAATGCGTGCAACCCGGCAGGGCCGATGTTGTAAGCTGGCGCCATCGTTTCTTATGGGTATTCGCGACTCGCGCTACTGCGGACATTGACTGGTTTCTACGCGAATCGTATCCGGAGGATGTTTCCTGCGCTGTTGGTGGTGCTGGCGAGTTGCTCTTAGGGCGGGGAAAGCCGCGGTGTGCGCGGCAGGACGGCCGGGGGCGGCTGTCCCCACGTGAGCCGGGGGAACTTCGCGCGTTTATTCGTTAGCGCATCGTGACACTCGGATCGACTTTGGCCGCGCGCGTCATAAGACAGGCTTACCCGGTAAAACGCGATCTATGAGAACAACGTACTCGGTTTGGCTCACTCCACTTGGCCCACTCGACATGTCGGGGTCTGTGAATGCGGCTAGTCCCGAGAGAGACACTCGTCGCCTTCGCTCCTCGGGGCGGACGAATGCGTCCGCCCTACATAACCTTCGGAGGGCTGGAGGTGTGGGGAGAAAAAAAGCAGGCCGCTCGGGGGAGGCAACTTGAGCGGCCTGGTTGGCGAAGTCCTCCGGGGAGGAGGGTAAACTTTTTCGACTACATCGACGGGTTGCTTCCGCCTGCGGCCGGAGCTGCCGGCTGAGCGTCACCCACGGTGTTGGTCATCAGGCGAACATCGACGCGGCGGTTATCGGCGCGTCCGGTGGACGTCTTGTTGGTCTCAACTGGCTTGTCTTTGCCGAGGCCGATCACATAGATCTTGTGAGCCGGCACGTTGTATTTCGTCGCGAGGTACTGGATCACGGAGTTGGCGCGGCGCTGGCTGAGGTCGTAGTTGTAGTCTGCCGGACCAACGGAGTCGGTGCCGCCTTCGAGGGCGATGATGTATCCCTTCGTGTTGGCGATGCTAGCTCCGAGTTGATCGAGTGCTTCCTCCGCCTTCTTGGTCAGGTTGTCGCGGTTGAAGCCGAACTTCACTGACGTTTCGGCGACGGCATGATAGTTGTCGAGGTTGGCAACGGTGTTGGTCAGGACACCAACGCGAGAATTCGCGGCATCGGCAACCTGCTGAGCCTGAGCTGCGCTCTGGCTGGCGGTCTGCGTTTTCTGCTCGACTTCAGCAGTCTTCGCATTTACGGCCTGAATGCCGGCTTGCGCGCGGGCGTCGACGTCTTTGATTTCTTTGCTGTTCTTCGCAGTGAGGTCGTCCAGCTCATTGGTCTTGTTGATCAACGGCGTGGTCTGCTGCTTCACGTAGTTCTTGCTGGAGCAGCCGACGGTGGCGACCATGGTTGCTGCCAAACAAATTGCTAACGAAGTGCGGTTCATAGGGTGAGGCTCCTTGGATTCCATTTATCTGTGCGCGCGGCCTGGTTTCCCGCACGCCTTATTTACAAAATATTGATTGGGAGATTAGCTAACTCAAGTACAAGTCCCACCCTGACTTTTGCACGGCAAATGCCAGTTCCAGAGCGAAAGCTTGAGCCGACTAAGTATATACGTTTTCAACAGTTTGCGCTTTGTATTTCAGAACACCGCAGGCCGATTTCTGCACCGAAATGACGCAAACGCCACACCAAGAATGGAAAATTTATACGGTTCTTCCCTGGATAGGGTCCGAAGTCTCTAAGGCAAGGCCTGGAAGTCACGCCAGATTTTGCACATTGTGTGATCGGTCCGTCGTTGGCGAGCGCGGAGTCTATGGATACGGCTGCCTGGTCACGTTACTTCCAGATCCCGGTAATCGGGTCGGCGTCGCGATCGTTGGCAGTGAGCGGAGCCAAGCCGAAGTTATCTTCTATTGTGCGCAGCACGCTGTAGTGGGTGTAACGCCGGGCAAGAACGGCGGGCTCGATTTTGTCTTTGATCATGTCGCCGAGAAACACGGTGTAGACGCGGTTATCGTCGTTGCCGCCTGACTCGTCGAAAGTGACGATGACGAGCGTTCCCTGGCGCAGCTTTGGGGGGAAGGATTCGTCCAGAAATTTCTTCACCCATGAGCCTGCGACTTCGGCGGTGGTGTCATGGCCATCGTGATTCATGTTCGGTGTATAGAAGGAGTACGCGACCAATCCCTTGCGCGCGTCCTGCACGAAGAAGTTGTCCGCCTTGCTGGAATCGACGCGAACCACGCGGTCACACATTTTCTCCTGCACTTCGCGAAAGCTGAGAAACGGGACGTGGCGGCGGACATAGTTGCCGCGTTTTTCGGCGACATGTAGTCCGCCGATGTTCCACGGGCACGGCGTGTCGGGAAGCTCTTCGGCGTATTGCTTAAAATCGAGTCCGGCAGCGATGAGCCGATCGGCGATGGTTTTGTGCGCTGCATCGTTAGGGAAATTGACCTGGCGGTCGCCGAGATAACTGCCGCCGCGATGCGTGTTGAAATCCGTACCCGCGATCATGGCGATGTAGTTCGGATAGGAAGGATGGAAGAGTGCGTGAAAGTTGGTGAAGTTGGCTCCGCGCGCGGCGAGCGAGGCGAGACTGGGATCCTGAACGGCGCGCTCGTAGTCCGCATTTTCAAGGACGATGATCAGTACGCGGTCGAAGTGGTGCGCCCTGGCGCGAGCGGCGGCACGAGCGGATTCTTCCTGTTTGCCTTCCGGAGACTTCGTGATTTGGGGTTGGGATTGAGGTGGTGCGGGCGTGATGCTCTGCGCTGCAAGCAGCGTAGAGGCCAAGAGAAACGCGCTGAGCATATGGAATCGGATGTACGAACGATGCAGCAGGGCGGCTTCTGGGGGCATCCCTTCTTTTTGTAACACAGTTGCGATCGAGACCATCTAACTAGAATAGACGCTGAAAGGCGAGGGCAGGATGCCCCTCGCGACGGCCGGTAACCTCTTCTCCCCGCTCAGGGCAGGACGCCGGCAGTGCGGTGTGTCGAAGGTTTCCGATCATTCTCTATTTAGAATAGTTATCGAGCCATCACGGCTTCGGGTGCGCGGGGCGGGACGCCGTCGCCACCGTTACGGCGTCCGTGGTCTCGAGCGCGAACAGTTTGTCTATTTTTCAATTATGGATTTGCAGGCCAAAATCCGGACTATCCCTACTGAGCCTGGGGTCTATCTCTACAAGAACGCCGAAGGCGATGTGATTTATGTGGGGAAAGCGAAGAATCTGCGGAGCCGGGTTGCGAGCTATTTCCATGAAGGACGATGGGAAGATGCGAAGACCGGGACGCTGGTGCGGGAGGCGGTGGACGTTGAGTACATCGTGGTCGCGAATAATAAAGAGGCACTGGCGCTTGAGAACAACCTCATCAAGAAGCGGCAGCCTCGATTCAACATCCTGTTGCGGGATGACAAGACTTATCCGTATGTGAAGCTGACGTTGAGCGAGCGATGGCCGCGCGTTTATGTCACGCGGCGATTGCGGAAGGACGGCAGCGCTTACTACGGGCCTTACTTCCCTGCCAACCTGGCCTATCGCATCGTTGACTTGATTCACAGGAATTTTCTGATTCCGTCATGCAAGGTGGATCTCACTAGATTCCATCCGCGGCCGTGTCTGCAGTACTACATCAAGCGCTGTCTGGGTCCGTGCGTACAGGATTTGACCACGCCTGAGCTTTATCAGGAGGCCGTGCGGGACGTGAAGATGTTTCTCGAAGGACGGCCGACCGATCTCGCACGTTCACTACGCGCCCGGATGGAACAGGCGGCGGGCGACCAGGAGTATGAGCGGGCGGCGAGATATCGGGATTTGATTTCGACGGTGGAACAGTTGCAGGAACGCCAGCGCATTGCCGCCGCGGAGGGTGATGACGCGGATGTGTTTGGGTATCACTACGAGAACGGGATGCTGGCAGTGAATTTGTTTCACATGCGCGCGGGGAAGATGGTGGACCGGCGGGAATTTTTTTGGGAGGATCTGCCGGAGTTTGGTGCGGCGAGCGCCGAAGAGAGGGCGGCGGGCGACTTATCGGCGAACACTCTCTCGACCGACGGAGACGGCAGCCGAGCTTTGCCCGGCATGGACGCACGAATGCGTCCGTCCCTACACGAGCCTTCTCGGTTCCATCCTGGAGCGTTTTTTTCGGCTTTGTTGACTCAGCTTTATATCGGGCAGCCTTACGTGCCACGGAATCTTTACGTACCCGTTGATTTCGAGGACCGTGAGGCGCTCGAGGACTTGCTTTCCGAGCAGGTGTCGGAGAGGAGCGCCCGGCCTACCCGCGTGCATGTTCTGGTTCCGCTGCGTGGAGACAAGCGATCGCTGATCGATCTGGCTGGAAACAACGCGAAGCAATCGTACGACCAGCGGTTTCGCGTGCTCAAGCCGAATGCGCGCAAGATTCAAGAAGAGCTGCAGGAAGTCGTCGGGTTGCCGGAACTACCGAAGCGAATCGAGTGTTTCGACATTTCGCACATTCAGGGCGCGGACACGGTCGCTTCGATGGTCGTGTGGGAAGACGGAAAGATGAAGAAGTCCGATTACCGGAAATTTATTATTCGGACGGTTGAGGGAGTGGACGATTTTGCGTCCATGCGCGAAGTCGTGACGCGGCGATACAAGCGATTACAGGATGAACAGAAACCGCTACCCAGCTTGGTGCTGATCGATGGCGGGCTGGGACAGCTCCACGCTGCTGCCGAGGCGCTGGAAGCGATCGAAGTTATCAACCAGCCATTGGCGGCGATTGCCAAGCGCGAAGAGATTTTGTATGTGTACGGACAAGAGAAAGATCCGATCGCTCTGGATCATCATTCGCCGGTGCTGCATCTGATTCAGATGATCCGCGATGAAGCGCATCGTTTCGCGGTGACGTTTCATCGAAAGAGACGGCAGATGCGGGACCGATCGACGGAGCTGTTGGAGATTCCGGGAGTGGGCGCGAGTACGACGCGACGGTTGCTGGAACATTTCGGAAGTTTGCAGGCGGTGAAGCAGGCAGACGCGGCGGCGTTGTCTGCCGTGGTGACGCGGGTGCAGGCGGAGGCGATTCGAAGTCATTTTCAGAAGTGAAGCTTGCGGTGCCAGCGGTGGCATTTTCATGAACGACAAGACTGACACATATTTGATTCGGGCTTCGGCTGTGATTCCGGCGCGGCGGGAGCGCGTTTATTCGTTGATCGCAAATTACAACGATGGACATCCGCGAATATTGCCGAAACAGTTCAGCAACCTGGTGGTAGAACAGGGCGGCGTCGGGGCGGGGACGATGATTCGTTTCCAGATGAGCCTGCTGGGGCGGAAGCAGAATTTCAGGGCAACGATCACGGAGCCGGAGCCAGGTCGCGTGCTGGTGGAGACATATCTTGATGGCAACAACTCGGTGACGACCTTCACGGTGGATCCGGGAACGGCTCCGGCAGATTCGACCGTTACGATTTCGACGGCGCTTCCGATAAGGACCGGATTTCTGGGAGCGATTGAGAAGGCGGTGGCGACTCTGCTGCTGCGGCCCATTTATATGAATCAACTGGAAAACCTGGCGCGTGTCGCAACGGGGCCGTTTGGAGCCTGATTCTTTGCGGTGGACAATGGCGGAATCGTGCGCCTGCTAAACTCCGGTGATGCAGGTCAGAATTGCAGGGTCCGCGGCCGGAGGAGCCTTTCCACAGTGGAACTGCACTTGTCCGAATTGCGCTGCCTTGCGAGCCGGGAAATTTCGCGGCAAGGCGCGAACGCAGACGCAGGTTTGCATCAGTGGTGATTCCGCTTCGTGGTTCCTGCTGGGCGCATCCCCGGATCTCCGAATACAAATTGAGGCCGCCGCTGAACTCCATCCGCGGGAGGGCTTGCGACAGTCGCCGATCAGTGGAGCGGTACTTCTCAACGCTGACATCGATCACGTCCTGGGACTGCTACTCATGCGGGAGTTGCAACCATTGCAGGTGTACGCGACGGAATCCATCCGACGGATTCTTTCTGAAGACAACTCGATGTTCGGGATGCTGCGGCGTGTTCCCGATCAGGTGATGTGGGCGGACTTCACTCCGGAGAAAGCGTTCGAGTTGAGCGGCCGAGGCTACAAGAAGTCGGGCATTCGCTGTCGCGCGATTTCGCTTGCCACACACTTCCCTGCTTACGTCTCACAACAAAGGCAATCCGGCTTGAAGGCCGATGAAGCGTCGCTAGGCCTGATCGTCGAATCCCCGTCGGGCAAACGGCTCGCGTACATGCCGGCAGTGCCGGAGATCAGCAATAGATTGCTTGAGGAGCTCGAAGCCGCGGACGTGGTGATGTTTGATGGGACATTTTGGAGCGACGATGAACTGATTCGGATACAAGGGTCGGGACAGACGGCGAGGCAGATGGGGCACGTTCCCTTGTCGTCAGCAACCGGAAGCCTGGCTCAGTTGGCGCAACTCAAACGCCCACGTAAAATCTATTTGCACATCAACAACACGAATCCCACGCTGAACGAGGCGGGGCCCGAGTATCGGCGAGTGCGCGAGAGCGGGTGGGAAATCGCGGAGGATGGATGTCAGTTCGAGCTCTAGATGCGGGTGTGCCAGATACGAGTCTCCTCTCGTTTGATGGCCTGCGAGCGAAGCTGCGTGCGGTTGGCGAAGAACGCTACCACCACCAGCATCCCTTTCACTTGTTGATGCATGAGGGACGCCTGAGCCGTGGCCAACTGCAGGCGTGGGCGTTGAACCGTTACTACTACCAGAGCACGATCCCCATTAAGGATTCGATCATCCTTTCGCGCGGGCTCGATCCAGCGTTCCGGCGGGCGTGGCGCAAGCGGGTGATCGATCACGACGGGGACGCGCACAGCGAAGGCGGCATCAAGCGCTGGCTGAAACTGGCGGAAGCCTCGGGATTGAGCACGGAGCAGGTGCGAGAGGGAGTGGGGATTCTTCCGGCGACGCGGTTCGCCGTGAATGAATACCTGAACATCGTACGCAGCCGAACCTTGCTGGAGGCGGTGGCATCGTCTCTTACGGAATTATTTTCGCGCGACCTGATTTCGTTGCGGATGGACCGGATGCGGCAGCACTATCTGTGGCTTGCGGGCGGACTCGATTATTTCGAAGCGCGTCTGACGCAGGCTCCGGAGGATGCGAAGTTCGCGATCAACTATGTGTATGAGAACGCGAACACGCGTTTGCAACAAGAGCTCGCGATCCAAGCGTTGCGCGATAAATGCGACATCCTGTGGGCGCAGCTGGATGCGCTCTATTTTGCCTACGTGCAGCCGGGATGGCCTCCGCCGGGTGCATTTCGCATCGACGGAGAGGGGAAATAGATGGCCTCTCCAAGCGATGAAAGCCAGCCGCGATTGGCCACGGGATGCCGATGGGGAGGAACGGAGGAGGATCGAGTCATCCTGTTTCCCGAGGGAGCCATCAAACTTCAAGGGACCGGAAGGCAGATATTGGAGCGATGCGACGGAAAGCGCACGTTCGGCGAGATTATTGCGGAACTGTTGAGCGAGTTTGGAAAAACCGATCCGGAAAAGATCCGATCGGATATCAGCCTGTTTCTTGAACAACTGCAGAAGAAGCGAATTGTTGACTACTAGAAATTTGTTTAGCTGGGTAATTGGTAATCGAATGCCGCGCTAGCGGAGGATTTGCAATTACGAAGTTACCCGATTACGAAATTACTAAATGCCTTTGAATCCTCTCGCGCTGATTGCCGAAGTTACGCATCGTTGTCCGCTGCATTGCGTGTATTGCTCAAATCCGCTGGAACTGGCAGGAACGCAATCAGAGCTTTCTACGCAGGAATGGGCGAGCGTCTTCGAGCAAGCAGGAAAGCTTGGGATGCTGCACGCGCACTTTACCGGCGGTGAACCGCTGGCGCGGCCCGACCTCACGCAGTTGATTGGAGCGGCCCGCGGTGCCGGACTGTACACCAATCTCATCACATCAGGTATCGGACTCAACGAAGAGCGGCTGCAAGCCCTGGTGGAAGCGGGTCTCGACCACATTCAAATCAGCTTTCAAGATTCGCGCGAAGAGGCGGCGAACTGGATTGCGGGCGCGAAGGCGCATGCGCACAAGATTGAACTCTCGAAGGCGATCCGGAAGCAGAAGATCGCGTTCACCGTGAACCTCGTGGTACACCGGCAGAACCTTGATCATTTGGAAGAGATGATCGCGTTCATCGAGCAGTTGAAACCGGAGCGCGTGGAGATTGCGCACACGCAATACTACGGATGGGCGCTGGCGAACCGCGCTGCGCTGATGCCGACGAGAGCGCAGCTTGATCGGGCGGTCGCGATCATCGCCGAGGCCGACAAACGGTTGGCGGGGAAAATCCGCATCGATTCTGTGGTTCCCGACTACTACGCGAAGTATCCGAAGGCGTGCATG
Organism: uncultured Acidobacteriota bacterium; assembly: GCA_963820895.1. GTDB lineage: Bacteria > Acidobacteriota > Terriglobia > Terriglobales > Acidobacteriaceae > Sulfotelmatobacter. The sequence goes on along the minus strand of CAWGBW010000001.1, from coordinate 847,148 downwards.
GGCGGATGGGGACGAAGATTGATGCTGATCAATCCGTCGGGAAAAGTATTGCCGTGCCATGCCGCGGAGGTGTTACCCGGACTGTCGTTCGAGAATGTGCGGGACAAGACGTTGCAATGGATCTGGCATGAGTCGTCCTCGTTTCAGCGCTTTCGCGGAGAAGAATGGATGCCGGAACCGTGCCGGAGTTGCGACCGTCGAACGGAAGATTTTGGCGGATGCCGCTGCCAGGCGTTCTTGCTGGCGGGCGAAGCGATGGTAACGGATCCAGCGTGTTCGTTGGCTCCGTCGCACGAGTTGGTGGAGGCGGCAGTGCGCGAGGCGAATTCGGAAGTTTCGCAGCCGGCAGCGGGGACGTTTGTGCAGTTGCAGAAGGTGAGCGGGGAGTTGTGGCGGTATCGGACGAACCCCGGGGACTGAATCGTTAGAATTGCCACTTTTACGATTTTTTGGACTTACAGAGGAATCTCGGAGAGATTTGCGGGTCGAGCTCGTTTACCCGCGGTGGGTGCTAAGGAGATGTGTCGACAGCGACACATTAAAAGCGCATATTTCTGAGTAGAATACGGACCGGACCCTAGCGATTTCGGAGGCCAACCGGTGACTACTCTAAAGGGCGCCCTTGGTGCAGTGGCTTCTATATTTCTCGGCCTACTTGGATCCGGCCTGTATTTTGCTCTACCGGCTATCGACAACTCCAAAGCAACAGGTTTGGCAGCGGTCGCCGGGGGACTTCTGGAAAGCCTTTTGTCTCCTTTGTCCTGGATTATCGCTGTCTCGTTTTTTGCTTTGTTCTTCGCGGCAAGTCGGCTCCGCAGAAAGTCTCTGAGAATCCTTCTATTTTGGATTCCAGTAACCGCTGTCTCGATACTCGGACTGGGCATCTTCTCTCTACTCACATTCGCATGGATTCATTTCAGAACAGGGTGATCGGCGAAACAGATGGTAGATCCAATAGATTGACGCCGCGTCGCTACAGCGCCTAAAGGCGCACTGATTCTGCGCCGTCTACGGCATCGCTGAAGCGATGCCCTGATACGAAGCTAGATTTTGTCAGCCGCCTGCGGGGCTTGCTGCGAAGCTTTGCCGCGTGAACTGATAGCCACTCAAGGTGCGGTCGAGCGCAAGACCACGACTCCAATTCGTTTCCCAATTATTTTTGAGTGCCGATCTCCCGCACGATCGCGCTGGCTTTTGCGGCGAGTTGACTCTGACGATGCTTCGTCATCACAGGAGTTTGTCTGCCTTCGCTACCATCTGAGGCCGATCGTGATTGGGCGAAGGTCGGTGGTGACGCCGCTGTGCGAGCCGTGGAGGTAGCGGAATTCGGCGTAGAAATCGATATTGGGACTAACCTTGCGAGTGATGCCGCCGCCGAAGTCGTCTCCAAATTGATTCACGCTGGAGTGAAGGAAGTTTCCGTTGATGGGCAGGCTGCCGTTGAAGCAATGTCCCCACCACAGAAAGAACGTGTTGCAGGCCGAACCGGGAATGGCACTGGAGGAATCGAGTTTGCCTGAGCGATGGAAGTATCCCAGGCCTCCGATGATGTATCCACCCCAGTTTTTGCTGACCGGCACGTTGATGATGGGACCGAGCACCAGCGAATAGACGTGGTCAGTTGCGCCCGGGGCCTGCGCGGCTTGCAGCGCGGAGGTGCGCAGCGGAAGATTGTCGAATTGGAAATCAAGGCGGAGACCGAAGTATTTGCTGTAATTGCGGGCGACACCGACGGCTCCGATGCCGCCTCCGCCGCGCACGAAATTGGCGGTGTTGCCGTTGGTGAGGCTGGCTCCGCCGCCAACATTAAAGGACCATTTCTTGTAGTACGCAGCCTTCGATGCGCGAGTATGCGCCGACTCTTCCGGAGTTGCTTCCTGGGTGCTGCTGGACTGGGGAGTTGCGGGCGCAGGCTGAGTTTGAGGGGCTTGCGCTTGAGGATCCTGCGGCTGAGCATCCGGGGCCTGAGGGGTGTCCTGAGGTTGAGAACTCTGCGGCTGCGCCGGCGTAGCGGGCGGTGCCTGGTCCGGAGTTTGTTGAGCGTGGAGGGCCAATGCCCCCATGAGTATCGTCAGCAGAATCAAACGCGGAACGGCACTGAAGCCGGGGACCGCAGCGAACTTTCCAATCATTCATTCTCCTCCCGCTGCCGGGCTTGGTGGCGGACCGTAGCGCTGGAAACCCTAACTCGTCAACGACAGGCGCTTGTAAAAGAGCGTGTCCGCGAAGTCCCGCCGTGAATGCGCTCGCAGCAGGCAGGCACCATATTACCAACTTTGATGCTGAGTCCGCCCGTGATGCCGCCCCGGCGAGAGTTCCGAGTAAACGAATTAGCATGGGAGTTCACGGGAAGATCGGGCGGCACGTATGATAGGGAATTCTATTTTCACGGAAAGGCCTTTTGGCGACTTACGAAAAGAATTCGGTGAAGGGCGGTGCCCGCTCAGCGGGAGGCTCCGTGCGCAAGGTTGCGTTGATTGGCTTTGGGACTGTAGGCCGCGCGGTCGCGAAAATTCTTTGCGAGCGTGGCGACGCGTCCTTGCGGCTTACGCACATCTGCAATCGCAACGTTGAGAAAAAGAAGCAGGCGTGGGTTCCCGCCGACGTGGTGTGGACCGAGGATGTGCAGTCGGTACTGCGTTCGGACGCGGATATCGTGATCGAGTTGATCGGCGGGCTGAATCCGGCGGAGCAGATTGTGCGGAGTGCACTCGAAGCCGGGAAGTCGGTGGTCACGGCGAATAAGCAGTTGATCGCGCGGCACGGTCCCGACCTGCTCGAATTGGCTGCGAGAAAGGGCGCGCAACTCGAATTCGGAGCTTCAGTAGCGGGAGGCGTCCCGGTACTTCCTGCATTGCGCACCGGCCTGAGCGGAGACCAACTGCACGGAATCGCCGGAATTTTGAATGGGACGTGCAATTACATCCTGAGCCGGATCGAGAACGCGAGAATTCCGTTCAGCGAGGCGCTCGAAGAAGCACAGGCTCGCGGCTATGCGGAGGCCGACGCGTCGGAAGATCTTGACGGCGGAGACGCGCGGGCGAAGCTGGCGATCCTGGCGCTTGCCGGACTTCATACGCGGGTAGAGCCAGAGTCGGTGCGAGCGCGCACGATACGTCCGCTGGATGCGGTGGATTTCGACTATGCCGCGCAGCTAGGCTGCACGATCCGGCAGATTTCGCGCGCTGATCTGAAGGGCGACACGCTCTTTGCCGAAGTAGGGCCGTGCCTGGTGCCGACGGATTCTCCATTCGGACGGGTGCAGCGGAATCTGAATCTCGTACTGACGTCTGGGCAGTACGGCGGCGACATGGCGTTTCTGGGAGCAGGAGCGGGCGGCGATCCGACGGCCGTGGCGGTGGTGTCGGATGTGAAGTTCGTGGCCGAGAGTCTGGCGGGAAGACGCAGGGAGAGTGGGGGCCAGGTTTCCACAGCCAAGATCAGCTGCGATTTTGAGACCGCGTGGTATCTGAGATTTTTCGTGCGAGATCAGCCGGGTATCGTGGCGAGGCTGGCGCAGATCATGGCCGAGCACCGGTTGAACATTGACTCGCTGCTTCAGAAACCGGGATTCGACAAAGCTTCGCTGCCCTTCGTAATTACGCTGGAACCCTGCCGCGATTCCATGCTGCATCCAGCCCTGGAAGAGATGATGGGGCTGGATTTCGCATTGAGGCCCACGCTGTGCCTGCCTATCCTCAAGTAGCCTATTTTGAACAAGATAAAGCGCCGGTCCGCCTGTGGCGAATACCGGCGCTAGGTTGAAATCTAGAAACTAGTTCCAGAAGGGATTCTTCAGGCCTGCTGGCGCAAGAGCGCTGTCGGACTTGGTTTCGGTGCCGGTTTCATCGGAAATCTTCTCATCGATGAACCGGGAAGGAGGGGCGATAAGTGGCTCTTCCCTCTTTCCAGGAGTGGGATTAAAAGGATATTGGGATTTCACTGGGGAGACCTCCTCGTTATGATCTAGGTTCATTAAACACCCCGAGCGGCGATCCGCGGCCGCGAAAATTTTGATGACAGCTATTAAAAAAACTGGGCCTCGTGATGTGACGAGAAATGATGAGGCCGTGCATGCTGAGATCCTTCGTTGCGGCTGAAAGGCGGATTCGCTCAGGATGACAACGGCTTGGGTGGTGAAGAGGAGTCGAAGTCAAAGAGCCGCGAAGCGAAGTTTCCCCGTTCCAGATATGCTGTTCGGTCCGGCAAACTCTGAATGATGAGACTGAAAGTAGCACTTTAGCCGTGATCGTTTTGAGGACATCATGAAATATCGCAATCTTGGACGTACCGGTTTTGAGGTCAGCGACATTGCTTACGGGCTGTGGGGCGTCAGCGGGTGGAGCGGGTCCGACGACGACGAGTCATTGACGTCGATGCAGCTGGCGGTGGATTTGGGTTGCAATTTCTTCGACACGGCATGGGCCTATGGCGAAGGAAAGAGCGACGAACTGCTGGGCGAGATCATGAAACGGAGCTCGGGCAAGAAGATCTATGCGGCTTCGAAAATTCCGCCGGGCAATCTCCAGTGGCCTGCGTTGTCGAAGTACAAGTACAGCGACGTGTTCTCGGCGGAACACGTCTTCAAGTATGCGGACATGATCCGCAAGAAGCTGCAGGTGGACACAATCGACCTGCTGCAGTTTCACGTGTGGTCCGATGCGTGGGTGGATGAACCAGAATTTCGGAATACGGTTGAGAAGCTGAAACGTGAGAAGTGGATCCACTTCTTTGGATTGAGCATCAATCGGTGGGAGCCGGAAAACGGTATCCAGGCGTTGCGAACCGGGCTGGTCGACGCTGTGCAAGTCATTTACAACATTTTCGACCAGGCGCCGGAAGATGAACTCTTTCCGGTTTGCCAGGAATTGAAGGTAGGCGTGATTGCGCGGGTCCCGCTCGACGAAGGAAGTCTGGGCGGCAAGATGACGCCGGAGACCCGCTTTCCAGCGGGAGACTGGCGCGCCGGATATTTCGGTCCGGAGAACTTGTGGAAGACAATCGCTCGGGTCGAAGAACTGAAGAAGATTGTGCCGCGAGGAATGACGCTGCCGGAGATGGCGTTGCGATTCATCCTGTCGCATCCCGCGGTGAGTACGACAATCGCAGGCATGCGCAAGGCAAACCACGTGGAGGAAAACATTGCCACGAGCGACGCGGGTCCGCTGGATCAAGGCTTGCTTGCCGAGTTGAAGAAACATCGGTGGGACCGGCGTCCGCAACGGTGGTCCGACTAGTACCTGACTGCGATCGGGCGCGGTAATGATCGGCGACACTCGATCTCCGACACAGTTGATAGTTTGGATATGTGGGCTGACTAGCTATGTACAGTGGCGCAGTCGCCCTACGAGCACTTGTAGTAGTCTGCGACTCCCGTCTACGCTCACTGATTGTCGTCCCAATGCCTGCCCTTTCCTGACTGTACCCTGTGATTTCCCATGCCGAAAGCGAGGAATGCTTTGCTGAATCGAGGAATTTTCTGGATCGCCACGTCTCTCGTTCTGGTTGCCCCCTTGATGGCGCAAAACCCGAGAGGCTCGCTGCGAGGATCGGTGCAGGATGCGAGCGGCGCACGCGTGCCTTCGGCAAAGGTGATGGTCCACTCGGTTGATTCGGAGATGGAGCGCGGGGCGGAAACCGGCGATCTAGGTGAATTTCGAGTCGACGATCTGCCCGTCGGAAACTATCGGGTCACGGTGAATGCGGCGAAGTTTGCCGAGGCAAAGTCGGAAGTTTCGATTCGTGTGAGTTCGATCCGCGAAGTTCTGGTGACGTTGAAGCCGAGTGGGGCGCCGGAGAGCGTCAATGTGCAGGGGCAGAATTCGTCGATCACGACGCAGCCGATCGATCTCGTCAGCGTGGTGCACCAGACAGCCGTCAGCGAACGGGATTTGCAGACGCTTCCCCTGGCGGCGCGGAGTTTCGCAAACATCGCCTATCTTGCTCCGGGGACTGAACCGGTGGAACCGTCGGATCCGACGAAGGCTCGCATCACCGCGGTGGCCACCGGTGGAAGTTCGGCGCTGAACAACGAAATGTCGGTGGATGGCGGGGACAATTCGGACGACTGGATTGGGGGATTTCTGCAGAATTTTTCGCCGGATGCCATCCAGGAATTCGCGATGCGTACGGCCAACGAGGATGCCGATACCGGAGGAACGACTGCCGGATCGGTGGTGATCACCACCAGGCGCGGCACGAACGACTGGCACGGCACGGGCGCGATCTACGATCGCGCGCAGGCTCTGAACGCGAGATTTCCGATCGAGAACCCAGCGCAAAGCTGCGATTCGGGCGTGTGCGTGAGCAATCCGAAGCAGCCGTTCTCGAGGCAAAATTATGTGGGCGCGGTGGGCGGACCACTGGTGCGCGACAAAGTGTGGTTCTTCGGATCGCTGGAATACGTTCACGAGAACGCCAGCATCGCGTACAGTGCCGCGAGCACAGCGCAGTTCGATGCGTTGTCACAACTGGCGTCGGACGGATTGATTCCGGGGGTTCCGTCGATCGCGGTGCCCGGGACCGTTCCGATTCCTTTTCGCGACTACCTCGGTTCGCTGCGGTTTGACTGGGCGCAGTCGGCGAAGTCGCAATGGTTTCTGCGCGTTTCCGAAGACAGCTACCTGACGCGCAACAACCTGGTGCAGCAGGCCACATTGCCGTCAACCGGGCTGACGACGCACAACAATTACTGGAATACCGTAATCAGCAACACGTACGCGTTCAATCCCAGGTGGGTAGGAACGTTTGTTTTCGACGCGAGCGAATTGCACCTCACACAACGGCGCAATTCGACGTTGGGATTTGCGCTGCAGTTTCCTTTCAGCGCGACCTCGCTGACCGTATCGGGCTTCGAGACGTTCGGCGACAATCAGTTTGCGATGCCGATCACGTTCTTCCCTTCCCTGCGCAACCAGGAGAAATATCAGTTTCGATACGACGTTGGTCACGCGACAAGCGATCATTCGTTCAAGTTCGGCGTGAATTTTATTCATGAGCCGGTGCTCAGCGGCGCATTTCCCGGAAATGAAGAGACGCTGTTCAGTTTTCTCGAGAATCCCGATTTCTATTTGGCGAACCCGGGGCAGTTCCCGATCGACTATGCGGCGGGCGCTGCGACGACTCCCGCAAGCGATGGGAGATTTTCACAGAGCGTGCAGCGCCTCGCGCTATACGCGCAAGATTCGTGGCGCGTGACCAGGCATCTGACGCTCAACTACGGATTGCGCTGGCAGAAGACCTTCGGGCTGTTCACAGGATCGGGACGCAGCCAGGTGTTGAATCCGGCACTGGTTACGCTTGAGGCGCTGCAAGTTCCGCTGCCGCTGGGAGCGCCGCACGACTACCGGAAGCAAATTGCACCTCGCCTGGGGATTGCGTACTCGCCGGGCGACAGCGGTAAAACCGTGTTCCGCGCGGGTTTCGGGATGTTCTACAGTGACCTGGCGCAGAACGGATGGGCATCGGCATTTCAGGGAGTGAATTCCTCGAGTTTTGCTACCGGTCCCTGCGCTCTTACTGGAACCAACGGCGCGTACTCGCTGAACGGAGCGGGATGCATTCAGGGAGGCGCTGAGGCAGGCGGCAACCTCATCGACGCGAACTACAAAACTCCGTACGCGATTCACATCACCGGCGGCGTGCAGCGCGCGCTCAATCGCAATTGGACCGTCAGCGCGGATTTCGTCCACGAGCAAGGCAACCACGGATACCGCGGATACAGCTTCACCAGCGGCGCCAATTTATTCAGCGCATTGATTCCCGCATCCGATCCGACATTCGACGCAGACCAGCAGAGCGTTGTGCCAAACCTGAATTTCTTTAAGTCGGACAACCGCTCAAGCTACAACGCCCTGATGATTGTGGCGCAGGGGAACGTCGGCAAGCGGTTCAACCTGATCGCGCACTACACGCTTTCGACTGCGAAGACATGGGGCTGCCTGCTGGGCGAGCTGTTCGACTATGTGAACGGCGTATGCGATCCGCTGAACGCATTTGGCCCGGGAGATTACGGTCCCTCGGGAGAAGACGTGGGAAGCCGTTTCGTACTGGCGGGCACGATTCATCTGCCCGGTGGTTTCGACCTATCTACACTGACGCAGGCGGAGGGTGCACGACCGTTTACGCTCACTACCCCCGCCGGAGATCGCGCAGTGGTCAACGGAGTGAAGACGACGATGGATCAGTTCCGCGGAACTCCGTTTGTTCAGGTGGATATGCGGGTGAGCCGGCCGATCCGCTTCCGCGAGCGATGGGAGATTGTGCCGTTCGCCGAGATCTTCAACCTGTTCAACCGGAATAATCCGGGCGCGAATTATGTGACCGATATTTCGGCGCTGCCCAATCCGGTCAACGATCTCAGCAACGTCACGTCGATCTGCACCGATCCGAGCTGCACGGCGATGGTTCCGATTACGAATCCGCAAAAGCAACTTGCATTTCCATCAGGAGGGCTGGGAGATTTCTTCGGGCCTGGAACGACGGTGGGAATTCCGTTTGCGGCACAGCTTGGCGTGCGGGTGAATTTCTAGCGGCGAGTTTAGTTCGGGAGGTACGCGCCAGGCTCAGTGCATTAGCCATTCAGTAGCTTCGTGAATCTCTGCGAGCAGGTGGCTATAGGTGAAGGCAAAAGCCACAACGATTGTGCCCGCGCTGGCCAACAGATATTTCGTCGACATCCCAGGCAAGGCGGGGCGCTGATCGCTCCACGAGATGAGACGCTCCACACGAGCGTTCATGGCCGAAGCCGGACTGTAGACGAGAGTAGCGGTGAGGTCGGCAACTCGGTGCGCAGTCGCGAACCGTGAAAGTTTGATGAGGGCCGCCGCAAGATCGAGTGCTTCTGCGGCATCTGAGACAGCCTCATCATCCGCAGCCATTTCCGTTGCTTCCAGCCACGCCATTTCCAAACTGGCCATTCCCGGAAAAGCCACAAACCGAAGTAACAGCTTCCTCAAGTTGTCGCGTCGACGCACGTGCGCAAGTTCGTGATTGAACGCGGCTTGCAATTCGCGGGGGCTCAGCAGGAATTCGGCCGAACGAGACAAGAGAATCTTCTGTTTCAAGATGCCAGCCGCGGTCATGGCAGGAACGGCCGGTCGAATCCGCAACACCGGGATTGGCGTCGCGAAGTTGAGAAGTTCGGCTTCGTTCGTCCACTCGGAGATAGTGCGAGAGACGCGAAGCAACGCCGCCGAAGCCTTGGCCACGCCCATGATCGCCAGGGCGACTCCCGCGAGGCCGAGAAACAACGGAATGTCTCCGACCGGTTCCACAATAGCGCGCGGCTCAAACATGAGAAACGAAGGGATCGTACACGCCAAGGTGATCACGACGGAGGCAGCCAAAGGCAGCATCCGGAGGGCAAACAGCCAGTCGGCGATCCGACGCATGCGATGACGCCCGATTGAGCGATGGAGCCTTCGCCAGCCAAGGCAAACGGCGGCGGACAAACCGCAATATAAAAGAACGAAGACAGAGACGGATACTGCAACGCCGCGCAGAGCGAACATTAGCCGTTGTCCTTAGAACCGAGTCTTTCAGAACCCTCGGAATGATGCGACTCCTGTCCACGCAACTCGCGCCGTTTGGCCTCAACGGCTTCGCTGAGCTCGTCAAGCAATTGCGCGTCACGCTCGGTGACGATTTCGACAAGATAGGACAGGGGTAACGAAGAGACCGGACTGGCATCCAGAAGTTGGCGAAGGGCTGCGCCTGCAGCCTCGCGATGGAGCTGTTCCCGCGTGAACAGCGGGGTGTAACGAAATGCCCGGCCCTCGACTTCCCGCGAAAGCAAATTCTTTTTGAACAACCGGTCGAGCGTTGTCATGACCGTGGTGTAGGCGAGGTCAGGACAGGTTTCGTCGGCGAGTTCGCGGACAGTCGCATTCGCGCGCTGCCAGAGCGCCTCGAGAAGTCGCTCCTCCAGCGGCCCTAGTTCGGAGGACGACGTGCGAAAGTGAAAGCTTCGATTCATATGGCAGAAAGAATACCGGATTTTAACCGAGCGGAACGAGACAGGCCACAAAGTTTTGTAAAAGGGCCGGAGCAGATGCAGGAAACTGTGCACTCTCGATGCGATTCCTGGCGGCGCAGTCAGAGCACGGGACGCATAGAAAGTGACCCGAACAAATATTTGCCTGATCGAGAGATTCTTTTCTTGAGTATTCCGTACGCAAGCGTACAATCTTGCATGCTTCGGTACGGAAACGCACATTTCCTCTCCTTGAGTTGGGCGCCTTGAAATTTCATTCAAGAGCACTAGATCGGGGATGGAATTGCGAACAAGCAAGAAGAACGATCGAGCTGATTTTTGGGCGATCCTTTGTCCGGCTGAGTCGCAGACTGTTCCGATTTCGTGGGGAAGGAAGAACAGAAACTCAGCCGGGCAACAGGATCTAGTTCAGCTCTCTCATTCGATTATTTAGCACGCATGATCTCGGTCGATCGCCTGGTCCCGATTGCGTGCTGCCTTCATCGTTCGACAACATCCTGACTTAAGGCATCGAGATAACACTGTTCGTGTACCGGCTGGCCTTCCTCATCGGTGTTGCACGTTTCGATGCGTACCGCCTGGCGGCAGATTTTGCAGAGGAAAAATCGGCGTTGGCCAGGATACGGCAAGTCGGGAGATGCGGAAGATTGATGTGCCATAAAAGGCCTCCGTGTGTTGGGGGTTGCACATGGGGACCACTTGGCTTCTGAGGTCCGGTTCACAGCGTGGCGATTAAGTAAGAGTTTACTTTTTGTTGGGCTGGATGAAACGGGCGCGGGACGGAATCGGGAGTTTTGTTTTCCTGGTCTTTATCATGAAGAACCGAAATTTTTACTATTTTTCAAAAACGCGTAGTTCCTTGACGGACGCGGTTTGCGCCGGCAACAGGCAGGGCTGCAGGCTGCTAGCCGCAGTAGTAGCGCGATCCGAAAAAAAGAGCGGCGTGTTCATGTGTTCACTCCCCGAAACGAGCGACTTCAGGTTTTATAGAGGAAAGCAAATGCGTGCGGAAGGACGGAAACATGACCGCGGAGGATATATTGTGCCCGCTGTGTGGGGGTGCAGTTGATCTGGATGACTTCACACAGGACGAGCATGGGCTCGCTGTCCATGTTCTTTGTTACACGCTCAAGAAGCAGGGGATGCGGTCCGATCCTCTACCACCGAAGAAAGCATCCAACCCTCGAAGTCAGTCCGAAATAAGAAAAGGCCGCATAGAGATTCTCTATGCGGCAGTCGTCTTTTTGGGGGCAAATCTTTTAAGACATGGCAAGCGGTCGGCACGATGCAGTTTCCGTACGATACCGCACGCTTGTCCGCTATAATCCACGCCATGGGGCGCCTTTTAGTGTGGAAAGAACAGCCACGCTTTCCGGGATGGGGCTGCTCACAATGTGGATGGGTCTTCAATCCCACAGGTCCGCCTGTCGGCGACAGCATGGAAGAAATGATGCGAATTTTTGTGGGGCAGCGCGATAAAGAATTTGACACACACCTTTGCGCCGAACACGTTCACAAAATGGAAAGCCGCCGAAGATCTGCCTGAGCCGAATCTCAATTTTGTTTTCTGATATCCCGCAGAAAGATTTGCTGGCGATATGGCCGATAATAAAAAGATCTACTCACGATACGTTATCAACTAGTGATTTTATTTCTGATTCTTTTCCTCTTCCCTTTTCGGTTCAGGTAGATAGCGGGTTTTCCGGTTCAGCGCTAACGCAATTTCGCATGAATTTCTGCGATTATCCTCCAGCGCTCTTCATACGCCGTGAGTGACTCTTCTGTCCACCCGAGATAGGTCGCGTTCCTGATCATTTCTATTTGCAGTTTGGTCAGTGCATTGAGTGAATCCAGGAGAGGCTTCCTCTGTGCGGGTCCCATGCTGGGCTCCAAAAATGAATTTCACGAGAGGTACAACCGCTCCGGTCTGAGCGACGGCAGATGCCTGGGGTGAGTGAAGAAATCCTAACATTTGCGTACGGAACCGCACCATACAGTGTTTCTGATCGAACGTTGCCGCACTCGTCACGAAGTCTCCTTTACTTTCGTACTGAGAGACTGTTTGTCCGAGAGATGCCGGCTACATCGTCCGCAGATCGTTGATGCAAGAGCGAGTTCTCTTGCAACGTGTTCATCCGTAGCAGCGACCACAACCGTATTGATATTTACCTTTCTGCACTTAATGCATTGGAAAGCGGACTGGACTTCGAAAGTGGGCATGGCCCGCCATACTACTATCGACGGTCGTCTTCGATGCAAGTGATTAGTTCTTAGGATGTCTGGCGACCCCGGAGGGGCTCGAACCCCCAACCCTCAGTTCCGAAGACTGATGCTCTATCCAATTGAGCTACGGGGCCGCAGTTTTGCGGAAGGGCCGGCCTTGACGAGCCGGCAGGACTGCGCAAAAAAATTGGGGTGGGAAACGGGAATCGAACCCGCAACCGCCGGAGCCACAGTCCGGTGCTCTGCCAGTTGAGCTATTCCCACCGCAACCTGTCGATTATAGCAATGGAAGTTCGGTGAGAGATAGGACGGGGGAGGGATTGTAAGGGGCCGTAAATTTTTCCTGACCGAAGCGCGCCAGAGCCGGTTGCGGTAACGGACGCGAGCGCCCGTCGCCAAGTTGACGAACTACGCCCGGCCGATCCCGACATATTCGAATCCGAGGGCGCGCAAACGGGTCGAGTCCAGCAAGTTCTTGGTGTCGACGATGACCGGACTCTTCAAAAGATTTTTGATGCGATCGAAATCAAGGGCGCGGAACTCCGGCCATCCAGTGCCGACGACCAACGCGTCGGAACCTTCGGCGGCTGCATAAGCTGAATCGCAGTAACGGACCGCACTGGAGAGATGCGTCATTGCTTCGGGAATCGCGACGGGATCGTAGGCCCGCACGCGTGCTCCCTTCGATACCAGGTTCTCGACGAGCCGGACGGATGACGATCCTGCAACTGAATTCGTGTTGGGCTTGAAGGCCAGGCCGAGAATTCCTACATCTTTGTTCTCAACCGAGTTAAGAGCTTGTGAAACTTTGTCGACGAGTCTGTCGGCGAGCATGTTGTTCACGTCGCGCGCGGCGCTCAAAACTTTCAAGGGCACGCCGTGATTCTGCGCGAGTTGCACAAGCGAATCCATATCGGACTCGGCGAAGACTCCGCCCATGCCGGCTCCAGGCTGCAGGCACCGGGGAGCGATTTTCTTATCGAGTCCGAGGGCGAGCGCGAGGTTTACGGCGTCGGCGTTCACGCGTTCGCAGAGCGCGGCAACTTCATTGATAAACGAAATCTTGGTAGCGACGAAGGCGGTGGCGGCTTCGCGTACCAGTTCGGCCGTGGCTTGACTGGTGACGATAACCGGAACTCCGCGCATGACGAGCGGATGAAAAATCTGCTTGAGTACCTGGATCGCTTCGTTCGACGTGGATCCCAGGATCAAACGATCGGGCCAGTTGAAGTCCTCGACAGCGCAGCCATCAGTAAAGAACATAGGCTGCGATACGATCGTCGCCTTCAGACCGACATCCTGAAGATTCTTTTCGATTGTGTTAGCGGTTCCAACGGAGACTGGCGTGACGACGGTCAAGATGGGGGCTTGGGCGCCAGTCGCGCGATCCGCAACACGATGTCGTTCAGGTTGTCGGCTTTATCTTCGGCCAGAAAGATTACGCCGGTTTTACGGGCAAAGGATTCGATATCGGTGGAGTAGGCAAGGCGGCCGGCACGAACGTTCCGGCGGATGATCTCTTTGAGATTTTTTTCGAAGAAGGGGATGTTGCCTTGAGCCATTTCGACCATGCGCGACCGGTCTGGATGGCAACAGGAAACGGGAGTTCCAAAGTCTGCCAGACAGGCAGAGATCACCGTTCCCAGGTATCCCGAGCCGTAAACACCGATCTGCATGCGTTTCTCCCTGTTCTGCCGAAATGCGCGCCACGAGGGGGTTTTGACGCGATCATCGAATGCCTGCTCTACCTAATTTTCTACAGGCACGGAGGTCGCATTTCAACGCACGGGAGGGAAATGTACCTGGGCCCAGGGGCACTGGGCTGCCGTAACTGAGGAAAGTAACCTGCGCGGTGATTACCGTGAAAACTAGCGGGAAACGAGGGTACGGCCGAGAAGCACGGGAGCAAGATCGACCCAGCAATTGAGCGTGTCCTCACGAACGAAGGTGAGTTTCTCCACCAGAATTCGGCGGATGCCGTGATATTCGTGCCAGCCCTGGCGGGCGATCTCCAAGGCGCTGCGCGCCGGCTGCTCCGCGTTCATTTTGGTGATGGTGACGTGAGGAATGTAGGGCCACTCTTCCTGAAATTGGAGCACGTCGGTGTTGAGCCTGCTATGCAGCTCGCGCATGCGTGCGGCGCCATCCTCAACGCGGATGAAGACTGTCGGCGTTACTGGAATAAAGGTTTCAACCTCGCCCAACGTGACGTGAAAAGGTTCCTCGTTTCCACAGATGCGTTCAAGGATCTGCAATGCAGAGTCTTCGGAGCCCGGGAGCGGCCGCGGAGGAAGAATAGTGAGATGCGCCGCGAACTGAGAGGGATCGGGATGTAACTCGCGCCGGAGGTTCTCGACAAACTCTCCAGCGGGATTCTTCAAATACGCCACGAGTGCGTAACGGCGGGTCTGCATCTTCGAGGAAAATTATACCGCGCCTGTTTGGCTGGGCGATGGAGAGGAAAAGCGGCTGAGAGTTCGGCGTGCCGATTTCAGTGAGCGCAAAGCGGGAGATGAGCTTTCGTCATTTATAATCGTGAACATCTAGAGTCGGGGCGTAGCGCAGCCTGGTAGCGCACCTGCCTTGGGCGCAGGGGGTCGTAGGTTCGAATCCTATCGCCCCGACCAATAATCAGAGCAAGGCGTGCGCTCCCATGCGCTTACGCTTGTCCATGTTCCCTTCGGGAGCCATGGACGGCTGTCTACGCCACCTCCAAGCAGTCCTGCCTTGGAGGATTCAATGTTTGAGCAGTTCATCAAGGAACGGCAGTACCTGCAGAACGTCTCACCCAGAACTATTGAATGGTATCGGGAATCGTTCAACTGGCTTGTTGAGCCTCAGCCGAGCCAGTCCGACCTGAAATCGTTCGTCATCCGCATGAGGGAGAAGGGTCTGAAGCCCTCCAGTTGCAACAATCGAATTAGAGCGGTCAATGCTTACCTGAAATGGCTTGAATCAGGGTTGAAGATTCCCAAGCTGAAAGAAGAGCAGCGTGTATTGCCTACGTTCAGCGTTGAGGACATCGGCAAGGTGGCTGCCTGGAGGCCCAAGAGCTACTGTGAGCGGCGGCTGCTTGCGATTATGCTCACCCTGGCCGATACTGGCTGCCGCATTAGCGAGGTTCTGAGTCTGTCTTGGTCAGATGTGGACTTCGATAATCTTCTTCTGACAGTCACTGGCAAGGGAGCCAAGCAAAGGAAGATCCCATTCTCGTTCATTCTGAGAAAGCACCTATCCAGATTCAAGCATGAGCACACGCTGGTATTCCCCACTCGTCACGGAAGGAAACTTGGCCGTAGAGACGTTCTCAGGGACGTGAAGAGGATCTGCCCGAAGCTCGGAGTCAACGTCCCAGAAAGAACTCTGCACGCCTTCAGGCACAGCTTTGCCATTCATTACTTGAGGGCTGGCGGGAGTGTGTTCCACTTGCAGAAGACCCTGGGGCACTCAGATCTTGCGATGACCCGCAAATACGCCAATCTCCTGACCGAGGATCTGCAGAAGATTCATCAGAAAGTGTCGCTGCTGTCGGCAGCGGTCTAGTAACGAGCAGCGGAGCATAGAGGCGCTGGGTGTGTGAAGCTTGTAGGAAGCTGGGTGTCGGGTTACAAGAAGCCCCCCCACGCATTCACAAATACGTTGGCTGGGAACTACTTGAGGAGGGTCAGTGTTCTATCTGCAGAAGTCTTTCAGCCACAACCCGTTAAAGATGACGAAGAAGTATTGCTCGTTGCTGACCGAAGACCTACAGGCGATTCACTGGAAGTTCAGTTTGCTCAGTGCTTCAGTATGATGACGGCTGACAGTCACTTTACCTATCAGCCGTCATCCCTTCGGTTAAGTCAAACGCATTCGTTAAAAATGCGTGTTAGTTGAGTGCACCTTCCAAGTTGCATGGAAGCAGATCTAGCTCCCCATCCCTCAATTCCTTTGCATGCTGCCGTAGCAGTTCTGCTGGCGGCGAGCCCGCTGGATAAAATGCAACAGTGAGCCCGTGAGCAACGGCGTCACACAGCACTTCACTGGATTGGTCCTCGGGAACTACGACTATCGCTACATGGTTGTCGCCGAGGTCTACGCACAAGACATCGGTTTTCATTGGCGTACCTCCGCCGTTTTCGGACGGGTCGGTGCGTCAAAATCCAGTTCTTTTTGTTGAATTATTTCCTGAAGTTCTTGTTTCAGCCTTCGGTTTTGTTCGTGAAGTCTTGCCCCGAACTGAACGTTGAGGCGCTGCAGCATAGCCAGATCCCACATTGGCGAAATCCTCAGATTGGATTTCCCTAACCTGTGGTGGGATGAGCGGGCTGCTTACAACCTGGTGAGCCTTTTCAAGGGGACGAGCCTGCATGGTGCAGGGGAGACCGATCTTGGGAACCAGCCACCTCGTTCGTGCTTCGGTCAGGTAGCGTCTGTATCTTCGCACATGAACAGCGAAAATTCAATGACGCAATAAATGGTTTCGTATGAACCGCTTACGTGCTTCCCTTCGAGCTCGAAATATTCTGAACCAGCGGGTTCGACCTCCTGAAATGCCGATGCTACGAGTTAGCCACAATCCGATCTTCGATGGCGGGCGCTTCTCCACGCCTTCTGGCCTGCAGTCGTACTCGAATCTACTTTGACTTTGTAGCCTGCCAGGATTCTTTCGGCGTGGCTGTCGATTCGACTATCGGATACACATGGACCAGATACAAATAGAGAAATGCCATAGAAATAGCAAGCACAATGACACCCAAGACGGACGACTTGACTTTGAACCCTTTCAAAGAGGCATCAATCTCAGTTGTTTCCGGCCTTTTCGCACCCGATCCCACCTTCGTGGCCATGGCGTAGTGGAATTGCAGTGTGGCGAAATATACACCCGCAAGGACCAGCAGGATCACCAAGGAAAATATTGCAATAGAAGACTTATGCTGCCACTCGTATATTTTTCTGCTTTGCTGAAAAGACCAAATGACGTAATTCTCTTGTTCACGGAGGACGTTAGGAGATTCCACCCCCGCCGCTATTGTGGCCTGAGAAACACAGGGTGGCGTAGCTAGACTCGGGGGATGGAGAGCATTGACAGCTCCATCGCAGGACTTTGTCGCTATCGTGCCTCCGGGAAGAATCACTAAAGTTGGTTGGCAAGTTGCTGTTCGAGCCTTGTTCTCGGACGTGGGTACCGGCGTTTGGGCCGTACTCACCCGCATGCACAATATGATCAACGCCACTATTTTTAACGCCCGTCTCACCTGCGTTCACTTTTAGACCGAAGAGTTTTTTTAGCTTCGAGTAACGTTTTGATGTATTGCGCTCTCGTCTCAAGCTTTGTCAGATCATCGAGTTTGGTTAACGCCTCCCTTTCGAGGTAATTTTTGATGGACGCAGCCCCGTCAGGGCCGTCTAAAAGTGAGGTCATACTCTCGAGTGAATCTTTGAGTGCCTGAGACAATGTCCCGTCGTCGGCAACACAAAGCGCCTTTTCTTGGTAACCTGTGCTAACGAAAGGATTCCTCTTCAATGGATCTCGTTCGAAATACCCCCACCCATATGCCCTTCCCATCGGGTTTCGGAACAATTGAGACTGGTCACCCTTATCGCAAGGGTCTTTCAACGTTCTTCCTGAATAGTCGTTCATCTTATAATCTTCTTGATAATGTTTCCATTCTTGCGGTTCAAAGATGTGATAACCGATCAGGCAATCTCGGTTCGTCATGGAAGGAAGCTGCTGGAATGGGCCCACAGCAGGATCTTGCTGGGCTTGACTCCTACAAGGCACCACGAGGAAACTGCATAACAAGAGAAGTACATGTTGGCCTCGCATGATTCCTCCACAAAGTGGCGGTGATAGTGAAGAGGTTGCGGTCGTCTGCAGAGTTTGGCACATATCCGCCCGGTCCGCCACCCATTATTCGAATAGCAGTCGCTTGAGCTGTAGAATTCGCTATTTTGGAGACGGCCCCAACCGCATTCTGTAGCTCATCGGCATACGACCTACTTGCTCGTCAATCTTCAAACGAACCATGATAAACTTCCCCGCCCCTCGCTCATGTCATGGCAATTCACAATAAGCAGATCAAATATCCAGTCCAGTGGTCACGAGACTACGTGGAGCACCTCCGGACTGTTCACTTTGCATTGATCACCGTTTGCGTGGTTATGTTACTCCTACTCTTTTCAGCCAAATACGATGGCAAAAAAGCTGCGAGCCAGATGGCTCAGGTATTGACATACCTATCTTCCTGGCCGCAGGGGATGCCGCCTGACGCTGAGAACCATATTCTGAAATCATCGGTTCACGATGCTGCCTTTCAACAATCGTTCATCGCACAGTCTGACTCCCACGATGACGTTACATTTCATGTCACAGATTCGACCTTTGTTTGTTTCCCCGATCCGGAGGGAGGACACTATTCGCCCCTTTCTGATGCTCGACCAACAAACGGCACGGAAGTTGCTGTTTTGTGGGATGCACTGGCGGAACCACTGAGGGTCGATTCGATCCTCAGGATCGATCCGACCGGCGTGCAATCCGAGCAAGGCGCAGTACAAGAGCAAAGAATCAGAATTAAGGGTGGCACATTGAATCACAGTTCACCTGGTGTCGTTGAGTTAATCTTAAAGGGAAGCGGTTGTAGTCTCGACCAGATAGGCCATTTAGACTTGATAGGGGCACTGGGTCGGCGAACATTCCAGTTTACGATTACTACCGTTGACTCAGGGGCGCTTACGCAGGTAAACCGGGGTCAGCATTTTCGGATTCGAACCCTAGACTCTGGCAAGAGGCTCAGAGCATATCTAAAGAAGCAAACAACCTTTCAGGATCACCCTTTCTTTTTCTATTTTCCTGACTTGGCTAGGGCTATGGTGGGGCGATCTGAAGAGAGTCTTGATACGCTGTCTCGCCAGATTTTTGATGAAGCGTCGAAAGAAACAGAATCGTTTGAAATCCTCGGCATCAGATTTCCGGCTGGAACGCTCATAGTGCTAGGTCCCTTAATTCCGGTCGTTCTGCAGATTTACCTGTTTGTCTATTTGCAAGACATTCGCTGCAACATCCGTGCTGATGATCCGGGCTGGGACGTTCCTTGGATAGGGACTAACCGTACATTCCTAGGCAAAGGTTTGTTTTTTTTCACCACGGTTATCTTACCTATCTTCGTTGTTCACTGGCTGCTTGCCCAGCCCTTGATTTCAGATTTCAAAGCCGCACCTAGCTGGGCAGCGTTCGTTACGATGACCGTGCATCGGCCTCGGTTGGAGCTGGTGACGGGACTCATCCAGATTGTATTGCAGTCCAGCTTGACTGTATTCCTAGCGATATCGTCGTGGTGTCGACGGCCCAGCTCGAATCAACCAACTGCGTCTGCGCAACGATTTGAGTAGTGCATTCTTTCTACATGGATCGCATCGGCCCGCCTTCGCCGTCACCACCCTTCCCACACTTCGTGAATATCGGCCACGAATCGCTTTCGATGAACGGGAGCACACTAGAGTGAATACGGACTCCACGACAGTTTGCAAATTTCAGCCAACCGAGAGTGTGCTATAATGGATTTTAAACTGTTCGAGAGTTACGCCACGTGGCTCTCGGAGTCCTCTGCAAGCCGTCATCCTCTGACGGTCAGCAGGTTTGAGCGAAGAGCGGCCCGCTAGAGGCTCTCAAGACCCGCAAGCCGGGGGAAACCAGCGGTTCCCGCTGAGACGGCGATTCCCATAAACCCAGAGGTTTCGTATGTCTATTAAAAAAAACTTGCGCTCGGACACTAGTGTGTCTACGAGCGGCAATCGAGCACGGAGCTTTGACACCGTTCCTAGGCTCACCCAGGATTCGCCAACTATTCCTCAGACTGGAAATGCCGACGAGCAGGACTGCAAATTCAAACTTCACCCGGCCGACAAAGCAGGGTCCCCAAAGGAAGATCCAAGGAACGAGCCGTCTTTCCCAACTGGGAAAGACGAACCACGTCAAGTAACCGTAGTCAGAGAATCGTGGATCGAGTACCAGACGAAGGAAAAGCGATTCTCGAAAGCCCTCGCTCTGGCCCTCATCGCACTGCACAAACATCTTGCGAAGCCGGGGCAAGGGACTTTCTGGACCCACATGAAACAACTGAAAGTCCCACGCATGACCGCCTATCGCCTTATGCGGTTGCACGGCTGGAAAGCTGAGAAAAGGAAAGTGGAAAAGCCTAAGGCAATGGCAGCCGAGGAGGACAATCGCATAGCGAAAGACCAAGCGATAACCAAGGCCATCGGCTATTTCCAACGCTTCGAGGGCGAGACGCTTCGTGACAGTTTTGAGCGGTTCTGCGAGGAATTGAGGCGGGAACTATTTGGGGAGGCACGCTAATGGCGGAGAACTCAGGTATTTCATGGACGCATAACACGCAAAACTTTTGGGTTGGCTGCGACAAGGTAGCGCCGGAATGTGCCAAGTGCTACATCGGTCGGATACTCCACAAGCAAGGCCGGGATCCCTGGGGGCAAGTCTATCGCACCCAAACTTGGGATGAGCCGTGGAGATGGGAGAAGGAAGCAACTCGTAATGAGCAGGCACTTCGTGTCTTCACTTGTTCCCTCTCGGATTTCTTTCATGTAAAGGCGGACCCATGGCGCAGGGAAGCGTGGGCACTCATCAAGCGCACACCTCACTTGGTATGGCTCATTCTGACAAAACGCCCCGCCCTGATAGAAGCTCGGCTCCCTGATGATTGGGGAGACGGTTACGGTAACGTCTGGCTCGGAGTCTCGACGGGCAGTCGAATGACCCTTAACAAAATGGATGTGCTACGGCAAATCCCCGCCGCAGTCCGCTGGGTTAGTGCAGAGCCGTTGCTTGAGGACATCTCCCAAGAGATAAACCTTGATGGTTTCCATTGGCTTGTTGCTGGCGGGGAGAGCGGAGCGGGAGACGAGTATCTGTGGGACTCGGCGGCTGACTGGAAAGAGGAACTTGCAAACGAGAGCGGACGACGCACAATGCGCTATCAATGGGCAGCCAATCTGCGAGACAAGGCTAAGGCTGCGGGGTTGCCGTTTATGTTCAAGCAGGTAACCAACCCACGGAGCGGATACGGTTATAACGCACTTGCCGGTGAGGACTGGCACGAGTTCCCGGCAGCGCCAAACGATCTGACATGGGCACTCCGTCCAGCAATACCGGCAAAGTGCGCAATGACTCCGAAGGAGTGGAAGCAGTTTATGGGTACGGCGACGAATGTGTCTACCGGATCGAGTCTTCGGGACTCGATTGAGCGGCCCATGACGCTGCCAGGCTGAAACCGGTCTTGACGGCACTCCCGGGAGAAGGGGAATTCCTCATCTGCAACGCATATGTCGATACTAGATAGAGATGGAGCCGTAGCAGGCTCGATATTTGAGCGACACTTCAGTCGCTGGAAGAGGCTTTATAAAATGACATCCATCACAACTCCATCGGAAACTACGCAAACAACTCAATCACATATTGACGCTGGTTCCGCCCATGCAAGTCCTACGTGGCGAGAGGCCGCACTCGCAGCAACAATGCGTCTAGCAAGTCGTCAGGCAAGATTTACCTCTTACGATGTTCTGCAAGAGCTGGCCAAGTCAAACGTGACAACTCATGATCTTCGTGCAATTGGAGGCGTCATGCAAGAGGCTCGTGACCTGGGACTGATTTCGAGCGTCGCCCTTGTTCGCCGCAACGACAAGCATTCCCGAGGGGCCACGACTCTTTGGGAGTCCAGGCTATATAAGTGCCCTCCGTCTGCATCTGCAGACAGCCACGTCAGCGAAGAGACCCCCGGCCTCAGGTAGATAGGCACTATTTCACTGGACTCTATTCTTCACCGGCGCTCTGGCAGCTTACCCAGCGTATGTGCCAGGCCAAAGGCGAAGCCGACAACTTAACTAAAAAAGCACTGCGAATGTGCTCTTGTATCGAAGTGTGTCTTTAAGAAGTGAAGTTCATATCCACTATGGGAGAAAGGTCATGATTCAATCTCAATCTTCACAATCAACAGGACAGTTGATCACCTACCGTCCTCAACAACAACATGCAGGAATGTTCATCTCAGGCTTCGATTGGAGACTCTACGCCACGGGTACATTTCGCCAGAAGCCCCGAGATGATCATGAAGCCGAGATTTACCTGAACAGATTCGTTCGTCAGTTAGGTGACTCACTTCATTTTCGTAAGCGTGAAATTGCATACTATGCTGCCTTAGAAAACCGAACACCTGGTTTGGGCGGGCAGCCTGTGAGAAGGCACTGGCATTTCCTGCTTGCTTGTCCCGATAATCCCTATCTTCTATCGTTCAGTAAGCAGCTTTGGGAGGCTTCGAATGGTTGGCTGAAGATTCAGCAATACGATCCTCAGCAGTCTGCGAGCTATTACATCCACAAGCTCATCCATGACGGGGCGATTCCATATGAGCGTAATCTTGAGATGCTTCACTACAGCGGCCCGTCTGATCTCATTGAGGCCTGCCGGTCTATCTCGTATGTTCCTAGGCGCCTCAAAGCGAAGAGGTCCGGGGAGTACCTTGTGACTGCTTCGGAACGCTGCCCCAGTGCCTAGAATGAATTGTACGACTTCATCTTTTAGCCCTCCTCAGAATATCCCGTGCTACTTCGTCCGTGACTTCGGCTATTTCTTCATTCGGTGCGAAGTCTTCGAGCCCGCAATCAGGGCACGATGACTTCACACCGTTGGGTGTGGGCATCTCAATCATTCTCGGATGTTTGCACTCGCTATTCATGTATAACCTCGTGTCTCCGCTCAACACAAATTATGCCATGAGAACTCCAACAGAGCACCACTGCAATGTCATAGGACACGTGAATCCCTGAGCGTACAATCTCAGACTTCGCAGAACGGCCGCCCCCTCTCTTCGAGCATGCCATCAATATCGTTTTCGACTCTCCGAATATGCCTACAAATCACTCCGATCTTGAGGAGCGACTGTGGGGCCACAGACGAACTGCGGGCAAACTCGAATCTTCCGAGTATCTTCCTCATTAGCCCGATGAAGGTGGTAGGCTTCCTAAGGCAGAGCGCAAGTGCTCGTTATGTGGAAACCACTGATCTGGGTTGATGCCGTCCGACGCCACTGGGGGATTCTCGTGACCAGTGGTGCGCTGATCGGTGCGCTAGGTATCTGGCAGGGCCTTGGCCACGCTGTCCATCCCACCGTTTATTGGGTTGTAGCAATCGGAGGGGTGGTGCTTGCATTTTATCGTGCATGGGTCGCCGAGTACGACGCAAAAGAAAAGGCAAACCACGAATTGTCAGCGTTAAGACGCCTTCCTCAAAGTATTGGCATCCTCCTGAAATCTGACCTTCAACATGCTGGCAAGATCACCAAGCACAGGCTCGGGATACGCAACAATAGTGCTGTACCTCTTGACAATCTCAAACTTTCAGTGACCAACATTTCTCCGTGGGATACTGAAGGAACATACGCTGCTTACAATATTCATTTCCCATTCAGACTGTGGCGGGGCTTGGGAACCGAAACCGAGGGTTGTCTTGTCAATCCCGAGGAGACTGAGTGGTTCGACCTTTTCCGTTGGTGGATCAGTGGATCACCTGGCGGTGATGTTGTAGTGGAGCTTGACAATAAAACACTCGAAGGGCCAAGAAGTCAGTGGCAAATCGAGTTGGCGGCATCTTGGGCTCAAGGCAAGGCCAAGTTCAAAGTGTTCGTTAGTTCAAATGACGGCGTAGTTCACGTGGAGTTTGCCGACTAGCTGACGGGCAGCAAGTGTCTTTGAATCCAGGCCAAGCTTTGCAGCATGGTCCCGCTATCGGCTCCAGTGCGAACGCTTACCGCATTTCTTCAAACTGCGATGTAACAATCCTTACCCTTGCTCATCGCTTTGTACGGCCATGTTCAGTCTCGATGACCCTTTCCCCAACTCACCATCGAGCCACCACAGATAGTCGGATTGCCCTGGATATCGAGGATCATGTTCCCGTGAGAATCGAGCTTTGGTCTCCGTTCCAGATGTCGCCTGTACCCGATATGCTTCAAATCTCTAGCGAACTGGCTACCGCAATCGGGGCAGCGCTCATCCGGCAGTTGGGCCACTTCCAATGTTGCCGCCATAAACTGAACCTCCGTGTCGAGCCAACGAGAAATCAATTTTATCGATGCTAGAGCGTCATTTCAACAGTGCGACAATATTCTGTTGGCGTTGTCTGAGCAAGGCAGGCAAGACGCACCTTCTAAGGAACCGTGCCGCTTTCGTGCAGAAAGGTTATGGTCCGATATACGTTCAAAGCTATGGTTACGCTTGCAACTCTCACCCGTTGAACCGCTATACTCTTGGTGGTTAGGGAGTGGACGTTGTCGTTTATGTCCAGAAGTTGAAAGCAGCCGGCTATGATCCAGTGATAGAGGCTGAACGTTTCTTGTCGCCCGCTCAAATACCTGTAGGGGTGGGATAGAGGCGCAAAGTCTGCCCGGACGGCAGCGTCCCGGCGGTGCAGACGGTTTCAAGATACTTACTGCTCAGCTCCGGATAGGTCGCTGCCCAGATTAGTATCTTTTCTCTCGTGCAACCAGACCTCATGGTGGCACCACGATTATTTATTACCACGAATCGACGGTTCTTGGGCTAACTTCATCCGCAACACATCTAATGTCCCATCGGGACCAAGAACGGATCCCGGTACACCCAACACTTCTTCTGCGAACCTCTCGTCCAGTTCCTTGCGGACGGGGTCGTGGTCTATTTCGTAGAGCGGAAGTAGTTGCTTCTCACACATCTCATCGAATAGCTTCACCGCCTTCTCAAGACGATTGTCGTCAAGTGCGGTGATGTCCCAAATCGGGAGTGTGAGCAACGTGGATTTTCCTATGTTTCCTCGTCCCGACTGCTGTTTATTGGAATGCCACCAGCGCAGGAGCATACCCAACGATGTATTCGCCCACAGGACAAGAGTCTTTTCACGTTCAGCGGATGACAACTGAATCGAAAGCCATGCCCGACCACCAATCGTCTTGCGTGGTGTGAATTGCATTCCAGTAGACTGACTGTTGAACCGGAAGTCGAGATTGCAGTGACAGTGAGAGGCGGTCGCCCAGATATTGGCAACCTTGAAATCGATGGACTCTTGCTCGTCAACGTCAGTACCTTTGAGAGTCACGCCCTCACTATCACCATCGAAGGACATCGTTTGTTCACGCTTAGCATCATGTGCCCAGAGGACCGGGTACGTAGGCACGCTACCCGCTTTTGAGTCTTTGATCGAGAACGGTCCTCTTATGCTGCCGTCTGGGTTCTTGCCGTTTATATCTCTATGAACGGGGCCCACTCTCCCGACTGCCCCCACTGTCGTTATCGCAATGCTGACGGTTTGTGACTTATTCATTCCCGGCAGCCAAACGCAGTTTTGGTTCGTGAAGTTGATACGCTGTTTGTGCTAAAGAAAGGTCGGCGATGCGTGCCAAATTCCATCCACCTGACTCCGGTAACGGTGCTTCCATAGCTTGTCCTATGACATCGTTGCCGAAGTAGAGATGAGTGCCGCCCACTGGCCCATCTTCGAGACGCCGCAAATGGTTTTCGGCGATCAGATGATGGATTTGTTTGGCTGCGCTCATACCCAAGAGTGGATAAGGGGGACGCTCTTTGAGAACAACGAATGTTCCACGCTTGTTGTCCGCCTTGGTTTTGCGACCCACAACGAGGCATTCAGCCATGTCCGTGTCCGCCGAGAACGATGAGTCTTCGTCTGTGTCGCCAGCGATGGAGATTACGACGAGGTCGCTGTAACCGTTGGTCAATAGAGACCGTGAGTCTTCCCACGAGTCGCCCAAAAGTAAGCTCAAAGGCATGACCAAGGCCAATGCCCCACCATCTTTGAGTTTCCGATCAGCGAGCACTAAGAAGATTGACGCTTCCCCGGCATTGCCATGCGCACTTGTTCCAGCAGTCAGGGTCTTCGTCGCTTCAGCCATCATCTTTTGTTCTTTAGCAGTGTTGGCAAAGGCAGCGAACATCGGGTTTGGCACGTTGTGCCTGCTGCCCTCATGGTTAGTCGGGCGAGTAAAGGGCGGATTCATTACGACCAAATCGAACGACGCATGAGGGAGCGCAGCCCATGTTTCCTTTTCTTTTTCCCCCATGCCCTCCGCTGCCTTTGCAGTGATAGCCATTTCAACAAGTTTTGCCTGCGGATTAAGCAAGTCGAGTGAGCCCAGCGCAAGATCACCGTCCATATCGCCGTAAGGGACCGTCATTATCAGGCTTTGTTCGTACTTCACAGTCGGATGCGCCCCTGCAATCATTGACGCCGTCAGGTGTGCGGCAGAGGGGAGCACGTCGCAACCAATGATTGCATGTGCCATCATGTCCGCATGGATTGCTTCGGAATCACCACCAGCAAGCTCGTGGAGTTGGCCTATTCGACTGTACGCAGTTGTGAGAAGCGTTCCTGTACCGCAGGCGAAGTCTGCAATACGAAGCGACTTCACATTCTCTGCATTGTCCCAAGAAGTCATCGCCGGAGTCTTTCCCGGCACAAGTGCTAGTCCTACCAGCAATGCGGCTGAAGCCGGGGTTGTGTAGTACGCAGCCAAGAATTTTCTATCCACAATCATTCTCTGAAAAACGGCTCCAGTCAGATCGTGGGATCGCATTAAGCGATTCTCAAGCAGTTTGTCCGCTGTTTCTGCCAACCGTCCTATCAAGGTTTTACTTTCTGCAACAGGAATTACCTCGAGAATGCGCCGAGCGATGTCGAAGATCGGCCAGTAGTTGACCAGTAGGATTTTTTCCCATTCGGCGAGGATCGCTGCTTTGCCAAGCTTCTTCATGCCACGAAGCTCATCAATCGAGTTGACGCCCTTCAGCTTTCCGGCAAGACTCTCGTGGAACACGAATGCATTCGCCAAAATCGTCGCAGCCATGCGGCGGGTCTGCTCACCATCTTCCTGATACAGTTCTTTGGCAATTTTTTCGATAGCTTCGCCGTTTTCGTTGGCGATCTGCGATAACATGCCCGCCGCTTCACTCACTCCATTCACCAGTTCCGTTGCGGCTGCGTCGATTACGTCAGGAGGAACCGTTGCGGATTGGGTGAGAAGTGACAAATCTGCTACGGTTCCGAGGAGCCATCCCGTGTGCGGGAATCGAGATGCGACCGATGGGTTACTTCCGGTGTAAAGAGCCATTTCAACGTCAGCGCTTCCAAGCAAGTCCTTCTGCAAGGCCTTCCCGGATTTGTCTCTTAGCCGCAGGGGTAAACGAACGGCGATGGCCGAGAGAATCGTCCGTCCTGTTGCTTTCATCTGTGCACCGAGGCGGGCTACAGCCTCAGCTTCGACTGTGACGGCAGGAAGCACTTCTGTCTCAATCACGACGGGTGAGACGTTAGGCTCCACGACAAGAATGTCAGGGCGTGCCGTACTGCCCTTAAGCTGCCCTGTATTCTCAGAACTGACGATGTCGCTGTCACGCCATGCCCGGCGTGTACCACGCAGAAGTTCGGCGAGAGCGTCGTTGATTGTGTGCTCGGTTGTGGCCACGTGTGTAGCCAGTTGAAAACAAATGGGCCGAAGAAGCAAGTCCTGAGCTTGATTCGACGACTCCCCTTATTCATCGGGCACATGACGGGATGCATGAACCGCCGTTTCGGAAGATATTATTGGCGGGCTGGGCAAGGCATACCTTATTCAGAGGTAAACCTGGACTTTATGGTGCAGCCTCGAATACATTGGGGGTGTTTACGAAAGGGGTCATAGTAGTATATGTCCCGATGCAGAGTATGCTGCAAACACGACTTGAGGTCGAGCGATCGTATGAAACAATATCGGATCAAGACCTGAAGCGGCTTGCTTCCATCGCTGTTGATGACAGAGCCACTTTCGTTCTCCAGTACCCACACCACAAGAAGGCCACGGTATTATGCATAGCTCTGTGTCAAGGGGCCGCTTGGCATTACATTGGCAGTTATATTGGCATCAAAGATTTTGATGTTTGGACTTTTTATACCAGAGAGATACTAGTTCCGGATTTCCCTTCACGGCGTATTAAGCAATACGATTTTGGTTTATCGAAGTTCGGAAAGCATCCTGCTGACAAGGGTTACTTAGGCCGCCGGGTTGACATCTTAGGACGATCAATAAACTCAACAGGAGGAGACCCAACAAAGTCAATTCAGGAATACTTGTCCGCAGGACGGACAAAGTCAGCTCGATTCCTCGCAACAAAGGCCGTGGTGCTACTAGCACCCGACTACCTCAGAGGCACTACTATTTGGCCCCTTGAGCGTCACCAACTCTCACGACACTAACCAGTTTGCCCTCATCCTGAAACACCTTGCGAGGGATTATGCCAACCCTGTCACGAGATCGACCCTGGCTGCGGGTCGGCGTCATCATTTCCTCGCAACGTGAAATCGGGAGCTGAAGAACTCGATAGGAGCCATTTTCCTCCTCGAATGCCCCGAGAACGACATCTATTCTTTCGATCATGTGGATTAAGATGCCAATCGAAAGAGTTCGCTGGTGTGCAGTTTTGATCAGAGCCCGTTTTGCATTCCAGATGCATTCGTTGCTCTTGTTACCAAGCATCTGAGCTCCAAGGGCTTTCGCTATAAGGCGGGCACACTTGTGACCGTATCGACTTGCCGCTAAACCGCTGTGTTTGTCCTGAGGCATTAGGCTGGTCCTCCAGAGATATGGCACCAGATCCGAATCATCTGTGCCAATCAACAGTTTGACTCCGGTCAGTCGAACCACGCAAAGGACTCCATAGCCTTCCTTCTTTCTGTGCTGAATCGAACGGAGTGAGCTTTCTTGAATTCGAGTAGGCCGTGACGACTGAGTTGTCCGATTTTCCGAGCCATTCCGTTTGCCCAGTCGCACCGCTCCTCAAAATCATCTAGCGTGATCACTAGTGAGTCGTAATACACGGACGACTTTCGGGGCAGGTTGCGTTTCTTGAAGTTCTGCCCGTGGTATTTCTGAG
Organism: uncultured Acidobacteriota bacterium; assembly: GCA_963820895.1. Classification (GTDB taxonomy): domain Bacteria; phylum Acidobacteriota; class Terriglobia; order Terriglobales; family Acidobacteriaceae; genus Sulfotelmatobacter. Next base: position 817,981 of record CAWGBW010000001.1, on the reverse strand, counting down.
TGAAAATACCACCGTGGTGAACCAGGAGGTTTCGGTCATTAAGGAACCTTTCGTACTCGGCAGCCTCTTTCTTAGAAAATGGAGTCTTCCCCAACAAATCTTTGAATAATCCGTTGATAGCCTTCGCTGAACCGAAGTCGTACTGCTCGGCGATAATCGAGCCTAAGCGATGATCCATCTTCCGAATGAACGCAGGTAAGATCTTCAGTGGGATAGTTGCATCCTGGCGCTTGTTGGTGAGCGCAGACAAACTTTCGGGGCAGACGTTCAGTATCGCTGCAAATTGATCTTTGCAGAACGCTTCGAAATAGGCAGCCAGGCCAATGAAACAGATTTGTATTCTGGTTTGTGTGACTTCTTGTTCGTTAGACGTCCCTGCCACCGTTAGCAAATCATCAAGTGACATTCGGAAAATCTGATAAGGGGGGACGCCGCCATGAAAGAAATCCAACCACATTAGATCCCTAGGCATTAGCCACCTTCACGAGAGTTGACATTTTGGTAGAACCTTTCCTTCAAGGTGTGGAAATGAAAACGCCGATTGGGGACTGTTAAGCGCTTTGTATGAGCCACACCTGACACGGCAGGCCACGCCTCTCCTTAGGAACATGGCTCAGCTCCTTGGCCGCTTGCATCCAGGCTAATCACAACGGCTAGCTAGCAACTCGAAAGAATTGACCTGTCGGCACTTTGGCCCGCCCGAGAGACAAGAAATAGCTGCGTACAACCGCACGAGTTTATACCACCGATTGACGGATGAAATAACGGCACTAGCGTGCCATGGGATTCGGAGTGAGATTAAACTATACTTCCCCTAAAACTGGAGGATACGAATGCCGCAGCGCTCCCCAGCGAAGTGTCGGCGCTGCTCATCACGGGCCTATCGCACTTCGGAAGGGACCGTGTACGTCGTATCAGCGAATGGCGAACTATGTGGGAAGACCGCCGACTAAGAGACATTACCGAGGCAGATCTTCGACGACTTGTAAACTCTGAGTTGGAGGAGCATCTCCAACTTGAATACAAGAGCGCCCTTTATGACGGCAACGACAATGGCAGCAAGGAATCGTTGCTCGACGTCTGCATGTTCGCCAACGCAGGCGGCGGGATTCTGTTGATTGGTATCTCCGAACAACGTGACGCCGTCGGTCAGCCAACTGGTGTGGCTGACCCGGCTGCTCCGCTAGGCGTTGAAATTCAGAATCCCGAAATGGTGTTGCAATCGTATGACACACGTGTCATCGCTAGCGTCCAAGAGCGCCTTTCTCTTGAATCGTATGCGATACCTGTTGCGGGTGAACGCCACGTCATTGCGATCCGAGTGCCGAACAGCATGTCAAAACCTCATCGGGTCCACTTTCGAGGTCACGTGTACTTTCCTTCTCGACGTGAACGACAGCGGTACGAGATGGACGTGCGAGAGATTAAGGAAATGGTGATGAGAACGGCAAGCCGCATCGAAGAGGCGCAAGACAAGCTCAATAGTGAGCTTGAGATGATGACAGCAAAAGAGCCTCATCCGAACACTCCACCAACCATCGGCATCGGAGTCATTCCGGTGTTTTGGCAACATTTTATGGTCGATATCAAAAGGCGAGAGGTAATTCATACTGTTTCTGAGTTCAATCTCGGGTATGGCAACCACTTACAGCCGACGTACAACTTTAATGGATTGGTAGGCAAATTGTGGCTCATGAGGACTCCTTTGTTCAGGTTCATCGGGACGGTATGATTACCCTGAATAAGCGTCTCGACCTTGTTCGGGTTGATGGGATCATCTGCCTTCGGCCAGCCGCAATAGACATCATCTTGAGGGCTTTTGTCGAACACTGTTCCAGGATTTACACAGTGGCGGCAATCAGTGGGCCATATTTGTTGACCATGCTTCTCCGTACTGCTCACAACACTTCGGCGCTTTTCCAAAACCGATTGCCCGGACCGGAAGAACAGGGTGGCCTGATAGGCGCCGGCAGTTATCCTTTTCCAATCATGGAAGCGGACAATTTACTCGAAACCGACCGGGTCATACGCCCTCTGTGCGATCAAGCACATCAGATGTTCGGACGTCGCTCTTCACCGTTCTTCAATGCAGACGGTGTTTGGAATCGTTGATGTGGGAAAGCGCCCTGCGTCGTGCAAGATACAGCAGCCTAGCGACACAATGATCGGCTCGAATATCGCAGGCTTTTCGAGACGGTTAGGCCAAGAACTACAACGTCGTGAAGGAGGCGATCATGGGTACTATCAACCGTCAGGCTTTGAAATCGGGCTCTGAATAAGCGACTTCGTTCTTGTTCAATAGGTCTCCATCGATGACTATAGGTAGCGACATGGTATTCGAGCTCAAGTGCCTAAGATGTCGCACCGTCTATCGCTCGGAGGTTGCTCACGTGGGTAAGACCTTAAAGTGTGCGTGCGGCTGTTTAGTTAAGATAGTGCCTCCGCTCAAATCGCTGACCGACACTGCGGGCACGCCGACGAGGAGGACTCCAGCAACACTCTCAATCAAAGAACTAACCTTTTGGTTTGCAGTTGCCGGGGCGTTGGTGGTTGCTGGCATCTTCATCAGCAGATTGACTTCGGAAAAAGTACGCTCGGCCGATCAAAACAATAGCTCTCTGAGCGTGAAGACCAACCAACACAAGGAATGCCAACGGGAGCGATTCCTGGTTTCTCCGGCCCACAACTTGTCATACCCTGGCGACAGGTACACGTCTCGATCAGGACATCGGTACGAATGGCCATGGAAAACTTGCTATCGAGAATGGGACGGACGAAGATGCTGCCGTCAGGCTATACAACTCGGGCGGCGATCCTATTCGTTCCTTTTTCATTCAGGCTCACAGTACAGGACGTGTCGGTCAAATTCCAGAAGGGCCATACCGTTAGCGTTCACAACTGGTCTGGACTACGTCGAGTCGGCCGATTCATTCCGTTGGCAGCCAGAGTATTTTGATTTTGAGAAGACGATAGTGTTCGACGAGCAGAGACGCTTGGACGGCGTTCGTTATAAAACCGTGAGTGTAAGCCTTCACCCTGTAATCGATGGGAACATTCAACGCCGTTCAATCACACGGGACCAGTTCTTAAACAGGCATCACCACGCTCTCCCTACACCTTGAAGTCGGGCGACCTATCGAACACCACGCTAAATCTGCCCTCAGCCGCTCTGGAAACACGCCGACGGAGGGGGGCAGGTTTGTGAGATTGCAGCACTGCCAACGCTGGTTTAATCCGGTCAGTGCGTCAGCAGTCGTCTAAGCCTTTGAATTCATCCACTGTTTTCAATCTCCGCACAAGGCAGAACTTTTCCTCGGATGGCAGCACTAGGTGATGTGAACCGGAGCTCGGTCTATTCACTAGGTTCGAGCCCACGGGGGTCTTTTTCCTCTGCCCTTCACACGCCTAATTTCAATAAAAGGAGCTACACGATGTCGGAAACTACCCAATCCACCAATGCTCCGGCCTCAAGCGAGATCGGTCTGCTCAACCGCAAGTGGAAGTCGATTCGTCTTCCTGTTCGAGAAACATGCTTTCGAGTCGAAACTCGAAGGCGTTCTCAGAGCCGCCGCCGGCCACGAGGGGAACTCGCTGCCACCAGGTGATCACCACTATCAACTGCTGAACACCGAAGCGGACTCCCTCTGCACGGAGTTCGCTAACCGCTGGAATCTCGATGTTGACCTTCTTCAGGCGCGCATTGCTGGCCTCGTCGAAGTTGAAACGGCTGTCAGTTCCGCCGCCCACAAGACGCTATGCAAGGCTCGCATACTTCGGCATGGTCGCCATACCACTGGCTCTATTCCTCATCGGAGCAGTGGCCGGCTTGGTCAGCGTCGGCTTCCACCTCGTGGGAGGGCGATAGCCATGGCACTCATTGCGCTTATCGCAGCCGCAGAAGCAATGGTGTTTCCGCGTCCCGGAAGCCAGAACGGGCCCAGGCGCGGAGGCGGCGGGTGCTGATGGGCAACAGCGTGAACTCAATCCGTTGTCTACCGCCTATCGATGACTACCTCAAGCGGAAGACCGCCGGAGCAAACAGACTCCATGTGTTCGTTGCTTCAAAACTGGCAGACGTTTGTCGTCGAGTTGTTCACACACGGTCGTTCGAATACTGGTGCTGCACCTGATCCGAACAGCCGTCCTCAAACGTCACAGCAAATTCCTCAACCTTCAAAGGAGGGTCACTATATGCAAGTAACCCCGAGCATGCGTGGCTCGTTCCTTCGCAGGGATCGGTCTCTGGGTTCTCGTATGGGCCCTGCTTTTCAAGGGCGACGAGATGGCTAAGGCAGGCGGCTTCGGGCGTTGGGTCAGCTCTGACCGATGCCTCCGCTGGATACGCAACCACAAGAGCACTTCCCTCATTGGAACGGAGCTCTGCAACTACGCACATACCGGCTTGGACCCGTTGGGAGTGACCTTCGCCCTGGGCGGGACACTTACGAACGTGCTGGTGATTTACGTCCTGCTTCCAATGCTGGATCGAGCGAAGCGAACCGGCAAGGCATTCGGCCTGCATCTCTAGCTCACCACTCAACACAACTTTGAAAAGGACGGCCTGTGCAGCCGTCCTTTTCATTTTCTAGCACTCCGTCAGCACTCTCCTCCAGAGCCATCCGGCCCAACCACAACGCAATTTGCAGTGTCGGAAGTTGACCTTCAACAAATCACCCAAAGGAAAAAAACTATGCCAAACGTCTATGAAGTAATCACCAGCAGAATCATCACTCAACTCGAATCGGGGGTAGCACCATGGCACAAGCCGTGGAAAGCCACCGGCAAGAATGGCCTTCCACGAAACCTGGTCAGCGGTCGTGAATACCGTGGCATCAACGTGTGGATATTGATCAGTAGCGGATTCATCTCTCAGCAATGGCTCACATTTCGTCAGGCGAGAGAGCTTGACGGGCACGTCCGCCAAGGCGAAGTCGGATTTCCGGTTGTCTACTGGAAGTTCGGCAAGCGTGAGGTCCAGGATGGCGACGAGATCATCGAGAAGCCTTCCGTGTCTGTGCCGCTACTACACGGTCTTCAACGTCGAGCAATGCGAAGGGCTCAGAATTCAACCCGCTGAGCCCGTCGAAGATCAACCACAGTACAGCCCATCGAAGCCTGCGAGCAAGTCGTTACCGACTGGATGGGTAAGCCCACGATCAGGCATGGCGGCGACTGTGCCAGCTACAGCAAGGTGCTCGACTCTATTCAGATGCCGGAGAGAACGAGCTTCGACAGCAGGGAGGAATACTACTCAACGCTGTTTCACGAACTGACGCACAGCACCGGGCATACGACCCGCCTGAATCGTTCAACCCTGACGGACTTCGAACGATTCGGAGACCACAACTACAGCCGTGAAGAGCTGGTTGCCGAGATGGGCGCTGCTTTTCTTTGCGGAATCACTGGCATCGAGCACCGCACCATCAGCAACAGTGCGGCATATCTGGCGAACTGGCTGGATGCACTGAAGAATGATTCACGTCTGGTGCTCGTCGCAGCCAGTCAAGCCCAGAAAGCAGCGGATCTGATACTTGGCTTCACCCGCATGTGATATTTCGCAGCAAGCTGTAGCCTAAACCCCAAGGTTGCCCTCTCGTAAGATTCCACCAAGCAGTCCCATAGGACAGTTTGCCGGTGTTCACAAAAGCTGGCACGTCGAGACGCATTCCAGCGTTGAGAACAAAGCACATGCTGAGCGCAATGAAGCGTGCAGAAAGGACTTCTTAAGTAAACGACTTCGCACTGCCAACACGCCCAGAATTCCGAACATAATTTCACACCAAAGGAGATGTCTCAATGGAAACTACAGCTAGTGCATTTCACATGCGGGTTGCCCTCTACGGCAGAGTCTCTACGCTGGACAAGGGGCAAGACGTGAACCTTCAACTGAACGAACTCCGTGAGTACAGCGAGCGTCGGGGCTGGAAGATCACTGGCGAGTACGTGGACAACGGCGTGAGCGGAGCCAAAGAGTCCCGGCCCGAACTCAACCGCTTGATGGCCGATGCGAAGAAACGCAAGTTCGACACAATTGCCGTGTGGAAGCTAGATCGCTTCGGTCGGAGCCTGAAACACCTGGTGATGACATTGGCTGACCTTGAGTCGCTCGGAATCGCATTCGTGAGCCTCCGTGATGGCTTCGACCTCAGTACGCCATCTGGAAGACTCATGTTCCAAATCATCGGTGCGATGGGTGAGTTTGAACGCAATCTCATCCGTGAGCGAGTCAAGGCAGGGATGGCCCATGCTAGGTCCAAGGGACGCAAGCTCGGACGCACTAGGCTATGCGTAGACATGGGAGCCGTGGCAGCGAGGAGGGCCAACGGCGAATCGCTGCGAGCCATTGCCCTTGATCTTGGAGTGAGTCCAGCTCTGCTGGTGAAAAGGGCCAAAGCAACTCATGGAATATAGTGAGCGTAACGCTGGAACGAAGTGTCAGGACGCTGCCTTCTGGTGGGCTTTCAGTGTTGCATTTATTGCAGTCCTGCCTTACACTCTGTTGCGCTAGACGCTTGGAGATAAGTCGTTTGCTTTGAGCGTAGCGCAGCCTGGTAGCGCACCTGCCTTGGGCGCAGGGGGTCGTAGGTTCGAATCCTATCGCCCCGACCAATAATCTACGCTCTTTCCTTCATTTGAGCCCGTAGACCTCAATCTCCGAGTGGTCGTTGGCGACGTAAACGATGCCATCCGCCACAACGGGCGCCCCGTGTGGGTCGTCGATTGGGGACGACCACAGTGCAGCCCCTGTGCTTGCGTTTAGCGCTAACAGTTTGCCACCGCCGCCGCAGACATACACCACTCCGTTCGCCACGGCCGGCGAGCAGTAACCAACGCCGCCCATCCCGGGCAGACAGCCCGTGGCGTACATCCATAGCAAGGTGCCGCTGCTGGCGTTGAGCGCATACAGGTTCTTATCGTAGGAACTGATGTATACGACTCCGTTCGCCACGGCTGGAGAGGCGTCCCAGATAGCGCCACCGGTCGAGTACCGCCAGATCAGCGCTCCGGTGCTGCCATTGAGTGCGTACAGGCTGCCGTCGTTTGAGCCGACATACACGACACGATTCGCCACCGCTGGCGACGACAGTACTTCGCCGCCGGTGACGTATTTCCACCGCAGGGCGCCGGTACTGGCCTTCAGGGCGTATAGGTTGTGGTCATCCGAGCCTATGTACACCGTTCCATTTGCCACAGCTGGAATGGACCACCCCAAATCCCCGCCGGCGGCATAGCTCCACAACATGGCGCCGGTGCCGGCGTCATGTGCATACACGTTCCCGTCCCGCCGGCCGACATACACGACACCATTCGCCACGGTGGGCATGTTCCCTTCTCCGGCAACGCTCCACCGGACGGCGCCGGTATTGGCGTCCAACGCGTAAAGGTTTTCAAAGCTGAAATATACGTTGCCATCTTTCACCGCGAACAGAAGGGGGCCGTATACCACGCCTTCGAGGGAGTACTTCCACAACAGATCGCCAGTGCTGGCGTTGAGTGCATAGATGCTGCTCCCGTCATAGTTGCTCGTATAGAGCACTCCATTCGCCACAAGCGGATACGTCACATAGTCGTCCTCACGCCAGTATGAGTAGGTTGCCTTCTCTTGAAGATTCCCAACATTGTTGACGTTGAGCACATTCTCGTAGGGATTCCAGCGCATCATGTTGTCGAAGTGGAACTGACTCCAGTTCGTTCGGACCAGGAATTTCGCCGACGCGCTAGTGCCGGTCTTACGCGCGACCGCTTTCACTCGATGTGTCCCTGGCGGTTCCGATGCGGGCGCAACGATGGCAATTCTGGAAAACGATCCTGAGCCGTTGGCTGTGGCCACTGCCGCGCGTTGGCTGCTGAAGTAAATGTCGATGACGGCCTTGGCGGCAAAGCCACTGCCCGAGACGAATAATTTGGTCGTGGGTGGCCCACTCGCAACTGAAAGCGAGATAGACGCCTGGCTGAAGCAGAATCCTGAAAGCAACAGAATGGCGGTGCCTACAAGGCAAACTCGACCAACCCGGGTGAACGGCTGAGCATGCATTGTCATAAGTAGTCTCCTCTTCGGTCTCTGTGAATCCTTCCAGCCCGGGTTCCACGCCGGAATGGCGGGAACATCGCTGCAGAGCGCAGCGGGCTCACGGAGGAGCCAGCAGATTTTTCGAGTTCCTGGGATCCGGTCGGGAGTGTCCGATAAAGCATTCAAGAATTTCCGGCAGGGACACGCCAGCTGGGAAGGTTGAAGCCTTCACCTCCAAACTATGCCGGCTAGCCACACCTCACAGTGATAGCGGTCACAGTCGGCGCGATTCTGAGGTGTTCAGGAAGAAAAGAGTTCGAAAATCGTCCGCTAGGGCCGACCAACATTCTGCAGCAGTATTCGATTGATTCCTTGTGATGATCAATGCGGAAGGGGTTAACGCTTTCGCTAAAGGCGCGACAGGATGGGCGTCGGCCTTTCTCTTCTCGGGCTCGACTGACGGGGAGTACTTGAATCGCGTTCGTTCGAGGTTTGAAAGTGGTTTCCCACTCAAGCCAACGACAGGCTTGAGTGGGCCACCAGTCAGTCCAGAAATTTCCGTAGCCGGAGTTTTTCTGGCCTCCGCTAAAAACAGACCAGTGCTACAACCTCATTTTGCGGTAAGGAAGATCGGTTTATATCCGATCGAGACCGTACCGCCGCTCATGGATTTTTTCACGCCCGAAAGATCCGTTTGATTGTGATAGGTCGAGGGATAGGTGTACTTGGAAGTCGTGCAGACGCTTTTCTTGCAAGTCTTAGACGTATCCCATACGATCTGCCCATTATCAAGGTTGCACGTGTAGACGCTGCCAGCGGCCTTGCACGGGCTGATGGTGTGGCCGATGAGCCATCCAGAAACCACGTTCCAGGCGGTACCGGCATCACTGCCCTGAGCGTTCTTATCCCAGGTGTAGAGGTATTGACGCTGGATGCCGACGCCAGCTCGGAGGGCAATGGACCGGGCCATGTACCCTGCGAGTTCGTCCTGATCGTTGAGGTTATCTTCGGGTTTGATTCCGTGCTCGTCGTCCCAAACGGGCAGACTGCTCAGGTTCTTCTTCTTGGTTTCCGCCGTCAAGTCGTCCCACATAGCGAGGAAGGATTCGGGAACAACATTCGGGGATTTGGTTCCCTTCCCTCGCAAATGAGCATTGACGATGTCGAAGGTTGAGGCGCCACCCGCTGCAATGAATCCGTCAAACCACGTCGCCATCGTCGGACCGTGCGCGGAAGGGCTGATGATTTTGGCGGCCGGGTCCTGGGAGCGGATGATGCCGGCAGCATCCTTCGCCATGCGTACAATCTGCGCGTTGTTGCCGCTCCAGAAGCACGTGCAGTCCGGCTCGTTCCAGAGTTCGTAGTAGGCGATCTGACCTTTGTAACGCTTTACAAGGGCGGAGACAAAGTCGGAAAAATACGCATCCGCACCAGTTCCGTCGGTCTTGAGGTCCGTCGGAGCGGAGCAGCTATACGAACCAGTCGGACCGCATGGACTCTTCGGAGGAATCTTGCCCGCCCACTTGGGTGTGTCGCCAAGTGTATAAAGCACATCCACGTGCTGGGCTTGCGCTTTGCTCATAATGCTGTCGAGCTTGGACCAGTTGTAGACACCCTTCGCGGTCTCAATCTGGCCCCATTTCACGCTGTCGTCCCAAAGGCGAATGCCTCCGAGAGTCGCAACTTGCCTTTGACCGTCAGTTGGAGGCCAGGTTTGAAAGCCATTAAACCCCGCACTAAAGAAAGATTGTTTGATGGTCGCGCTGCCCGCTGCCGACGAAACGGCTGCAGCTGCTTGCGGTTTCTGCCTTGGCTTGGGAGCAGTGACCACGAGCGATACGGTATCGGACTTGCCAGGATTTGCGACGCTTGTCGCCTTTACCGTCACGACGGTATCAGTCGTGACTCTCGGTGCGTGATAAAGGCCTGAACTGGTGATTGTTCCAGCCGATGCTGACCACTCCACGGCGACGTTCGGAGTGTTCTTTATAAGAGCGGTTAACTGAACGGATTGAGATGACACCACCGTGGCGGTATCGGGTGTGATACCGACTGCGACCGCTGAACTGGCGGTCTGACCGAGGCTGAAGGCTGGGACGAATGCGAGGGCGAGCGCAAGCAGCGCGCACACACGGGGAGAGTGTGACCTCATGATGAAAAATCCTCCAAATTCTTTTTAGAAACACCGGGAAGTGGCCAGAAGGCCAACGCTCAATCTGCAGTCGATCAGACGAATCAGCACCGATCTAGCTTGCAAAATGCAGATTAAGCACTTGCAGAGTAACCCAAAAATGCGAAACGTCTTAACTCGGAAGTGCATTACCTTCGTTTGGATGGGGGGTGGAAAGGGACCAAATATGCACGGGCGCTGTGATAGGACGAAATCGGCCTTCCCAACGGGGTCAAGCAATCGTCCAGACGGAGAGCCTAAAGATACCTCGGGTGGCGCCCGGAAACAGATATCAGCGATTCGTGGCAGCAACGCCGCCTGGGACTGACCGGGCCTTGGAAGCGGGGCTCTGAGGCAAATTACAGACAGCCAATCCCCTATGTGGCGTCTGCCAAAGGGCCATTTGGCAATCCCTTTGGCGACTGCAAATTAGCCTTCTGCCGTCAGCCACAACCCGCCAGGCAGAACGTCTTTTGCTGTAAGCCGAGCGGGATTGACCTAACCTCGGGCAACCCCGTCTCGCTCGCTGAGGCGAATCTGACTGCCGCAGGCGAGCGAGACGACGATGAGCAAGTGATTGATTGGCAAGAAGCCCGCTACGGCAATAGCCCGTAGACGAGCACTGTGTTGTTGGCGGGCACATAAACGCGCCCGTTCGCGATTGTGGGATTCACTCGCGCGACCGCCCTCGTTCCGACCTTGTCGCGCGCAGCGTTCTGGTTGCTGTCGTAATACTCCTGCGTCAGATTGCCCGGATTGAAAGCCCAGAGGGTCGGCTTGGTAGTGTCATATTGCAACGCCCACACAATGCCATTGGAAACACCGTTCGCCGATATCATGGCTGCCGGTCCGCGCAAGCTGACCGTCGCGGTAGAAGTGGCCTTGGTCGGCAGCAAGCCGTTTTTCAGGGTGAACATCTTCGGAAAATCATTCTGCCCGAAGATGTAAACATTGCCATTGAAATAGCTCGGCGCGTTCCAGATGCCATTGAAGGGTTCCACTCCAACGACAGATCCCTTGATGGCGCCCACGATGTACTGCACGATCTTGTTGCTGGTTGCTTGATGACCGCCGAGTTTGTCTCGGTTCATCACGTAGATCGTTCCTTCCTTGCCTCCGCCGACCATCAGGTGCGGATTCGCTCCCGACTGGTTCGGCAACAGCAGAAGGCCTCCCGAAGAAACGTCCCAGTCTTGGTGATTGAGGGTCGAGAAATTACTTGGAGTGAAGGAATCGACGACTTTCAGTGCGCCACTGCTGGGTGTCAGCTTCAGCACGGACTCACCGAAATCACCCTTGGCGTCGAACGTGCCATTTCCAGTCTGGACAAAAATATTGCCACTCGTGTCGGCCGCGAGCCCTCCACCCATGTGCCAGACTCCGCCCGCAGATCCGTTCGGCGTAGTACAGAAAACGTACTTCTGTGCCAGGGTTTGCGAATCGTAACCTAGAATCCAGCCGTGATATGGCTCAGTGTCTTCGTTCGACGCGGTGGCCAAATACACCACGCTGTTGACATCGCCCGCGGCTTTTGAAAGCAGCAAGCCCGGTCTCGAGTTCTCCCGTCGAGTATCGAACGTGACCACGCCATTGACGCTTCCTGCGCCGGTCCCTGAAACCGAGCCGTGAATATCAACTGGCCCGCCGAATTTCTCCTGACCGGTCGCGATGTCCAGGGCATGCAACCGATGCACATAGGTTCCGCTGCACGCAGTGGTCTGACCTTCAAGAGTTCGTGCTTCCACATACATCGTTTTCGTGGCGGGATCAATCACCGGAGTTGGCGTGATACCGATGATCGATACATTCGCAACCGCGCAGGTTCCGGGTACCGGCACTACGCTGGGGGGACTGATGAAACTGTCCTTCCAGAGCGTGCCGAGTACCTTTCCGTCGGCATCGTATGCGTAGACGCTGTCATTCGCCGTAGCGAAATAAATGACGTTGTAGAAACCCGCCGTCCCATGGAGCGGAGTGGGAATAAATACGTTGGCTACGTACAGCGGCTGTGCCTGGACTGTGCCGTCGACCGCGTAGGAAAACAGTTTTCCAAAAGTCGCCACTTTTACGTTCGTCGGAGTCAGTACTGTCTCCTGCGAATTGAGCCCGTCTCGCGAGTTGTCATTCTTGTTGGTGTAGACACCCTGAATTCCGGTCAAGAAGCCGGACGCAGAGCCGGATTTGGATGAGTCAGCCTGACTCATTGCCTTGATCGTGTGCTTACCCACCACGAAGTTCGTTGGCGGAGTGTACAGTCCGTTTGTATCGATCCATCCCACAAATTCATTTCCGCCTAAGATTCCGTCGACGTACCAGTTCACGGCAATATTCGTTGTGCCCGTGACCGTGGCTGTGAACTGCTGCGTGACTGCGGAAGTGATCGGCGCTGATTGTGGATGTACGGCAATCGCGATCGGGCCAGTCGCATTCCCGTCTTCAACTTGCGCCAGACTCGGTCTGCCAGTCGTACGAACGGCCTTGCTGGCGGCTGGCACTGGCAAATGGCTCGCCAGCACAGCCAAAATTACAGCGGCAATAACGAACATGGCGGAAGAAACAAAGTTTATGGGTTTCATCAAAAATTTTCTGAATGTGGTTGCGATCGCAGAAATTGACAGTCGGGTGTGCATAATCTCCCCCAGGTGAATGAGCCGAGGCTCGTGAAGAGTTAGGGTGTGCTTACCGGAAGGGGCCCAGCTTCAAACCGGGGGGAGAGAACTTGGAAAGGATCGAAGCGAAAGGAGTTTGACCCAAGTGCCAACCGCTTGTCAAACCGTCAGCAACGGTCACACTGGCTCGAATTTCCTTGTCCGATGTGCCCTGTCGGCCGCTACGGATACCGTACCGCTGACCTATTTACAAACGTGAACGACCGCCAATCCATTAACATAGTCAATCATTTACTCAATGACATCATCACACTCGAGCCAGGCCGGCTCCTTCTTGAAGAGTTGCGCGCTCCTGGATGCAAAGCCCGCAATTGGTTGCAAAGTAAAGTTCTCGAAATTCACAATGCAGACAAAATCCATCATCCGAATGGAAACGTTCGAGCCTCGACGGAGTTGACCTCTCATGCGCAAGATCATTTCAATACCATCCGTTTCCCTCCTTCTACTCGCGTCCCTCGCTTGGCCGCAGGTCGCCACAAGCGCCAGTCACCTCGCACGGACCGAGTGTCGCTTCCGGCAGCCAGGGCGTGATTGTTTCCGGTAGGCCTGCCGCCACTGCGGCCGGCATCAAGATCCTGGAACAGGGCGGAAACGCCGCCGATGCTGGCGCCGCCACCTTGCTGGCGCTGTCCGTATCCTATGTAGGCGCGTTCTGCGTAGGAGGAGAGATTCCCATTCTGGTTTACAGCGCCGACCAGAAAAGCGTGAAGCTGCTGGAGGGACAAGGCGAAGCGCCTCGCGACCCCAAAGCGAATCGCCTGGTACATGGAACACGGAATCCCGGACGGTGACGTCAAGGCAGCCGCCGTGCCTGGCACCATCGATGCGATCGTCACCCTGCTGAAACTTTACGGAACCAAAAGCTTCGAGGAGGTCGTGCAGCCAACGCTGGCCATTCTGGATGCCGGAGGTCCCAGTTGGTATGTCGACACCGGCAGCGACAAGAGGATCGAAACCGGCGTGAACTGGCAAGCGGATATGGCCGTCACCTTTCGCAAATTGGTGGAGTCCGAAAAGACCGCGAAAGGTACGCGGCAGCAGAAACTGCAAGCCGTCTCGGATCGCTTCTATCGCGGCGACATCGCCGAGGCCCTGGAAGCCTGGTATATCGAAAAGGGCGGCTTCCTTCGCAAGCCGAGATTTAGCCGCGCACAAAACTCCCGTGGTGGATCCGCTCAAAACCACGTACCGGACTACACGGTATACAAGGCAGGTCCGTTGACGCAGGGTCCTTATCTCTCACAAACGCTGCGCCTGCTGGAAGGCTTTGACCTGAAGAAGATGGGCTTCAATTCGGCGGACTACATCCACACCGTGATCGAAGCGGAGAAACTGGCGCTGGCGGATCGCGACGAGTATTACGGCGATCCGAACTTTGTGAAAGTGCCGATGCAACAGTTGCTTTCCGATCAGTACACCGAAATGCGGCGCAAGCTGATCGATCCGAAAAAAGCATCCCTCGAGCTCCGGCCAGGCGACCCGTACACCATGAAACCGACCAAGCCGCCTACCATCACCGGCCCCTGGCACGGCGGAACCACCGTCATGTGCGTGACGGATAAGTTTGGGAACGTCATCGCTGCGACTCCCAGCGGCCTGTCGAGCACAGCCGGCGTGGCCGGACGTACGGGCATAATTCACGGAAGCCGGCTCAGCAGCCTGAACACGTTTGCGGGAAGCCCGAACGTGATCCAACCCGGCAAGCGGCCGCGAATCACACTGAGCCCCACTCTGCTTTTCCATGACGACCAACCCGTGATGGCGATCTCGGTAGCTGGAGGCGACCAGCAGGATCAGGCAGCCATCCAGGTCATCCTTAACTACGTGGAATTCAACATGAGTCCCGAGGAGGCGTTTAAAGCGCCACGCTTCTCCACCACGCATTTCATCAGTTCTTTCGGCCAGGACCGTGCCGACCTGGGCAGCCTTTCTCTGCCCAACACCTTGCCCGAAGCAGTGCAGGCCGACTTGCGCGCTCGCGGTCACGTGGTTACCGTCAGCACGAGCGGAGTGGGCGGAGTGGCGCTGATCGGCATGGATGCCAAAACCAAGCAGGCCACGGGCGTTGGTCCGGCCGCTGGCAAAATTCAATAGATCCCGATCGCGAGGTTGGGGACATTCGCACCGCAGCTCTGAAGCTGAACAAACTTCGCTTCGAGCTCGGCGCAAATCCAGCTCGACCTAAAGCATTCGAACGAAACGCGATATCTGGGGAACCACGAAAGAATCTTCCGGGAACATGGCAGTCATTGATCGCCCCCTCTGAATGAGACAAAGTTCGCCCACGTTTATTTGGGTGGGCATATGTCAAAGTGCTTCGGCAAAGCGGCGGTGGGAATAACCGGGTTCTTCGTACTTCTTCTGACCTCTGCCCTTGGGCAGGTGCGGATTCAGTCCGCAGGCGAGACGAGCGTCTCGGCGGCAGAAGTCACGATCCTATTCAATGCCACGTGGCGGACGGTCTCAGAAGAATTCCACCTGCGTGAATCCTCCGACGTTCCGGTGCCTGCAACCCTGGTCCTGGGGCAGTCTCGAGATGGGGTCGTGGGGGACGAAACCAACCAGGTTTTCACGATCTACATGTCGCGCTGGGACGAGACCATGTTTGCTACGTCGGTCAGCCGCATCGCGATCCAGCACCTGCTCTCATCAGGCCGTAAAGCACGAATTGTGAGTGAAAGCTTGCGACGCGCGCACCGTGAACTTCCGATCTCCGCGAAGTCCCTGAGCAAAGAAGGCCAGCAGTATCAGTCAATCACGGACCATGGATGGGAATCCTCCATTAGCTCGGAGAGAAATGGTCTCGTCCCCGTTCGATCGGCCGCGCTGTTCCGGCGGACAGACCTTTTGGGTCCGTAAACGAGGGCGTTCGACTCAGCCCCAGATTTCACGAAGATTTCAACCTCAAACCACTTCGCCCGACTGGAGGGCAACTGAAATGAGCTCGCTTGGCAGGCTGCACCGGCTCTACTTCTTCATTTGCGCGGTTCCACTATGTGTGCTGGCGCTTGCGGGAACCGGCCTGTGCGGCGACGATCATGCCCATAACGGCAAGAATCACTCGCCCAAAACTCTGTACATATGGACCGGCGACCAGGCCCGTATCGCACCAGACTTTCTGGCGGTGATCAACTTCGATGAAAAGTCTCATGATTACGGAAAGGTGATACGAACGGTCCCGATTCCCTTACCCGGCAACGTGGGCAATGAGCCGCACCATTGCCATCTTTCGGCCGACAAGAACATCCTCGCCTGCGGTGGATTGCTCAGCCTGTTGCGCGCACAGAATGGCATCTTCTTCTTCGATGTATCAGATGCACGCAATCCCAAGTTTCTGTCGTCCTCCAGCGGTTCTCGATCGAGTATCACGGACGACTTTCTTCCTTTGCCTTCAGGCGGATTCCTGGTGACCCAGATGGGTTCGCACGAGGGCGGAACTCCTGGTCGCGTGGCTGAATTTGACGGCCACCTTCAGATGATCGGTGAGTGGCCCCTTCAACCTCCGCACCACGGGTTCAATCCACACGGTATCTCCGCTCGGCCCGAGATCAACCTGATGGTCACGTCCGATTTCATCATGCCTGCCAGCACGCTGGACACGTTCCTGGGCGATCTAGAGCTGCGCGGTTCTATCCGGGTCTGGAACTTCAGGAAACGAGAGGTCCTGAGCTCAATTCACATTCCCAGTGCGATCGGCACGATGGACGTGAAGTTGATCCCGGGCGACCCCGAGGCGCGAGCCTTTACGGCTGGAATGTTCGACGGTTTGGTCTATCTTGTGAATACGAAGAATGGAACTTATCGCGCCGTGTTTGACTGCGAGGATATCGTTCCGCACATCGAAGCCCCGACGCCCGGGGGCATGGTGCAGTTACTGGCAATGCCGCGAAGCGGAGACCGTCTTCTTTTCGCATCCTTTCAGGCTGGACAGGTTGGTATGCTTGACGTCAGCGACCCTGAACATCCGTTTCAGACAGGAATCGTAAGCTACGGCATGAATGCGGGGCCCCACTCCATTGTGCTCAGCGACGACGACAAGCGCCTGGTGGTCACGGATTACTTTCTCAATGAGGACAACTTCGGCAAGGTTCACTTCGAGGGCGACCACCATGTTCACGCCATCAAGGTATTCAACAATCATTTGGAGGCAGACTCACGCTTTGACATCGACTTCAACACGGCCTTCTCGACGGGGCCAGCACGGCCCCACGGGATTGCGATGAAATAGGGGGTGCGAATTCCGTCGATGAAGGACAGACGCTGACGGAGGACGAACCCTATTCGTGATTCAGTCCTATTTTTTGCTGCAGACTGTGGAATCGCACGTCGGAACGGAGGACATCGAAATCAGGTTCAGCGTTCAGGGTCACCATGGATGAGCACCTGTGTGCGTAGCACTGCTCAAGCAGATCGAGCGCTTCCCTCCTCTGGCCAATCTGCGCGTAGCACCGTGCCGCCTCGACCAGAGATCCAT
Source organism: uncultured Acidobacteriota bacterium (assembly GCA_963820895.1). Taxonomy (GTDB): domain Bacteria; phylum Acidobacteriota; class Terriglobia; order Terriglobales; family Acidobacteriaceae; genus Sulfotelmatobacter. The sequence continues at coordinate 800,657 of CAWGBW010000001.1, read as the reverse complement.
CGCTTTTAAATGCTTCGGCGCTTTGGTGCATCAGGCTATTGAATCCCGCAGTCTTGAAGGTTCTTTCAATGAGCTGTGCTCTCTCCGGTGTTGTTACGGATTGCCTTAGTTGGACGGCTTCCTTGAAGAGATTTCTGTGACGCAGCGCGCCCTCTAACCAGAACAGAGCCACACCAAACGTCGGCTCCATTTGGAGCGTCTTTCGTGCCTGCACGATGGCCTCATCGTAACGCCGGGCCCAGTAGAGGGAACGGGCAAGGTTGGCATTAACGATCAGTGAGAAAGGATCGAGCGAGCGCGCCATTTCGTGCTCGTCGACCGCTTCTTTATGTTTGCCTTGAAGCGAGAGGTAGCCACCGTACCAATTGCGACCTAGTGAATCGTTCGGATCAAGTTCAATGGCCCGTTGAAATTCCCTATCCGCATTTGTCCAGTCCCAGTCATACCACGTGTAGGCTGTGGCCAAAGCGTAGTGCGCGCTGGCGAGGGTGTTATCCAAGACAAGCGCCTTTGCCGCCGCGGCCTTGCCTTTCGCCAGTGCGTCCTGGCTGGGGATCACGCCGTAAGCGCCTGCCACCAGATAGGCGTCGGCCAGACCCGAATACGCAGGCGCAAAATTGGCATCGCTCTCAATCGCCTGGTTGAAGTCCTCAATAGATTTTCGCCATCCCTGACCGGTGTATTGGTAAAAAAAATAACGTCCTTTCAAATATGCGCCGTATGCCTGCGGGTTTACGATCCGGGCCTGATCGAGAGGCCTCACGAGGATGTCGATCCGGCGGGCGATGTCGGTAGCGACGTCTTTCTGTAGATTCAAGACCTCGCCGGCAGCCCGTTCGTAGTCTTCGGCCCACAGGTGCATGTCGGTGGCTACCTGGATCAACTGTGCGGTGATGCGCACGCGATCGCCCGACTGGGTGACCGTACCTTCCACGACTGCATCCACATTCAGTTCGCGTCCAATCTCCTGGATGCTCTTCTTCGTTCCCTTGTACCGCATGATCGAAGTTCTGGAGGTCACGCGGACGCTCGCCATCCTCGCAAGATTTGTAATCAGAGCATCGGTCATGCCTTCCGCAAAATAAGCCTGCTCAGGATCGCGGGAAAGATTTTCCAGAGGCAGAACTGCCAGAGAAGCAATTTGCCGGCGCGAGGCTGTCGGCGATATTCGAAGGGCGTCGCGGCGTTCGAACATGTTCGCCGCAATCGTGGTTCCCGCAATCGCCGCAATGATGCCGGCGGCCGCCACGTACCACCATTTCGGGCGCCTTTTTTCGGGGACGGTTTCATCCGTCGCAAGACTCTTTTGAAACCGTCCATCGCTCGTCACCGTTCCAATAAACCGGTATCCCTTGCGGGGAAGAGTCTCAATGAACTGCGGATGATCCGCCGAGTCCTTCAATATCTCGCGCAGCTTGTTCACGGCCTTGTTAAGGCCACGCTCATAGTCGACAAACGTGCCTACCGGCCACAGCTTGCCAGTGAGTTCGTCGCGCGTGAGGAGTTCGCCGGGACGTTCCAGCAGCGCCAGCAAAAGGTGCAACGGTTGTTCCTGAATTTGGGTCTTGCGGTCTTCGCTAGTGAGTTCGCCCGTTCGGGGATTCAGTTCGAATCCACCAAAGCGCAAGCGATGCGAAGGAGGGAGCGGACTTTCCATGGAAAACGCCCGAGCAAAAAATTGAGTTGAGTCTATCACCCATGGAGAAATCTAGTCTCCCGATCCCGACACCCAACATTGAGCGGCTTGCGCCCACGCGAGGCCGGCATGATCGTCCAAACCAAGTCGTGATCTGGATCTCCATGGGCTGGAATTGGTGCGGCTCGCTGAACACAAGTGAGTAGCGAATTTCACCCGTTGCCGAACCCACTGCCTGGAGCAGTTCAACAGGAACTTTCCGCAGGCCCCAGTCTGCTGGTCACGACCCGCCTTATCGTTTTGACTTGCCGATTTCTTTCTGGACTGCATCGGGCAAAATCTTCGCAGGAATTCCTTCAATCCTGGTCACTTCGCGCAACTCCCGTTGATATTGCACATCAAGCGGCAGGCACCCTGCAGGCATGACGGCGCGCGCTTCCTTCACCCGGTAGAGCTTAATCACAACGTTGTTCAATTTAGCGGCGACTAAATTTTCGACTGGGACGCGGACGTCGTAGTCATAGCTTTTCAGTTCGTACATGTGGTGCTTGTGCTCTTCGAGCGGCCCATCAGGATTCACGAAAGAACGAAACACGCCCACATCCGGGATCGAGTCCAGATGCAACCTGTTCGCGCCTTCGGTGATCTCGTAGGCGTAGTTTCCCTGGAGCATGGACGGCTGCACCAGCGTGCTTTTGACGAAATGACTGGCCACAACGGAGGACTCTCCCTCTTCATCCACATGGATGCGGAGGCGCACGTATCCTTCACCGGCCGCGGTTGTCGCCCGCAACCCAGTCTGTTCCGGGTAAGCCTCTTGGGTGATCGGTTGCCGGGAGGACCGCTTTTCTGGCAACGGTTTTGCGGCTTTCGGCTTGAGCCGCATCTTTCCCGCAACGCGCTTCGCCGCAGGAGCAGTCTTGCCCTTAATTGGGCCTTTGCCCTTCAGGGGTGAAGAAGGAGCATCCGATGCTGGTTTTGCAATTGGCAATTTCTCAGACATTTTGATCCCTTTCACCAGTTCCGGCCGTATCGATAGTTATGGATCCAACGATAGTAAATTTTCGTAAGCGCGAAGTCGGGATTGCCACTGATCATCCCAAACCAGTCGTGGTTGTGAACGAACAAATCAGGTGTGCCCCTGCTTCGGCGAAATGGCCTGAATGTATTGCCCTGGAAATTGCACGGCTCGAAGCGATCGACGGCCCCCAGGTTCCATTCTCCCACCCAGTCTCCAGTGAAACTGGCGGCCAGTGAGTTTCCGCTTGAAACCATCCTACCGAGGTACTCCGTCGCCCAGTCTTCGAAATTCCAGGCGAACAAATCAGTTCTGCCGTCTCCGTTGATGTCCGCCGGAAAGAACTGATCGTGGCGGGCCATGCCACCCCATCCTGGAACGTCGCCATCGTAGCGGTGGGCCATTTGCAATCCGGTTCCGGTCGAAGCGAACATGCCCAGGTAAGGCATACTCCAATCTTCGCCGTTGAAAATGTAAAGATCGGATTTTCCGTCTCCGTTGAAGTCTCCGACGTAAAGCTGATCGTGGCGCGCGAGTCCACCCCAACCAGGGATGTCACCATCGTAGCGTGCCGTCATTTGTAAGCTGCTTCCGGTGGATTCAAACATGCCTACATACGCCATGCTCCAGTCATCGCCGTTGAAGATGACGAGATCGCCCTTCCCGCCGCCGGTATAATCGCCGACGAAAAGTTTGTCATTCTTCGCCAACCCGCCCCAACCAGGAATATCTCCATCGAAACGCTTGATGAACGTGAAGTTGGAACCATTCGACCGCAGCATTCCAACGTAGGGCATGGACCAGTCGTCTCCATTAAAGACGAAGAGGTCTTTCTTGCCGTTCCCGTCGAAGTCGCCGACGTAGAACATGTCATTCTTCGCGAAGCCTCCCCACCCTGGAATGTCCCCGTCGTAACGCGCGACGAGCTGCATTCCGCCTGCGCCATCGTCGGCAAGCAATCCGAGGTACGGAATTGCCCAGTCCACACCATTGAAAACGGCGACCTCATCTTTGCCGTCCCCGTTGAAGTCCGCGATAAAGAATTGATCGTTCTCTTGAAATTGCCACGAGCCTGGGACGATTCCTACGGCGCTGAAGGCAATGTCCAGCTGCAAACCGTTGGAGCGGAATGTCTGGATGGAATTTCCGCTGTGAACTAGGACATCGCTCTTGCCGTCGCCGTTAAAGTCTCCGGCATAGCATTTGAGGAATGTGTGGCCAGTGTAGCTGTCGTATTGCCGCTTGAACGAGGTATAGCAAACCGGGCAGTACGGAGGCGTATTGCTATTCATCCGGCAGTTGATGACGGGGCGATAAATGCCAGTGTTGTTGGTGTTTGCACCCTCAAACGTTCCGACATCCTGATTGTCATCCCAATCCGCGGGTTTGGTTCCCTGGTTATAGCCCACGCAGTTTCCGCTGCCCGTAGGAATTGGCGTCAGCGGATTGACGAAGTTACCCCACTTCAGCGTGGAACGATTGGTGTTGATGGTGAGATCTACCGTGCCGGGCTCGCCTCCAGTGTAGGCTCCCGAGTTGCAGTACTCGTCAGCCAGGCCGCCGAGTCCATGACCGAACTCGTGCGCGATCACCGCCCAGCCATCGCCGGTAGTGACATGCGCACGTCCATTCCCGCCGCAGCCACCGTATCCGGGCTCGTTTAGGATAACCAGGACAAAGTTGTAATCGGGCACCCACTTTTGGAGGGCGTTTTGGATAGCGGTTTCCGTGTTGCCGCCATACTCCATCCAGCAGTGCGCCCAGGACCCGCTGAAGATCATTCCGAGCGCCGTATCTTTGGGAGTTGAGGTGATGCTGCCGTCGGCATTGTAAGTCTTATGCGAGACGCCCGACTCTTTGGATTCGAGGTTCACGCGGAAGATATTCCATGCCGACGCGTCCTCATAAAAATAGTCGTGACCGAACACGCCGCCGAGCACAGAGTCGGACACCCAATTGTTGAAGGCAACTTGGTCGGCTGCTGTAAATCCATCGCCTAGAATTGCGAGATTTCGTTTCGATCCCACCGGACCCGCACTACGAATCTGGGTTACACTATCGGCCATCTCGCGACCCTCCTTGGCGATTGCAGCCCCAATCAGCCCTGCGTTTTCGCAAATGTCTCAATGGTTCAGGGCTAAAGTCATCCATTCGTCCATATAGTGTTCGAGCAGGCCCGTTCATTACATGTGCGCGGATTTTTCTTTGGATTGGGGCCGCCATCATTCTTGCGCCTTAGCTGCGCAAGGATTTGAACCTGAAGGAGGCGTTGATGGTCAGTGCCGGATGCACTGGGCCAGCATTTCAGTCTCGATGCCCTTCTGCCCCTTTACTCCTTCCAAGGTCGTACCGTTTTGAACATCCTCGCTTCCCCGGCAATTGCTAACCGCGGTCAGGCTATGGGCGGCAGTGATGCCAAGGTTGTCCTTAAAGTATTCGGCTTGGGCCGAGGAGTTGTTGATGAGGCCGGATGACAGATTGCACGTCCACTGTCCGACGAAGGTGTGCGGCCACGAAAGGTTCGCCCCCGCCTGGACGATGTCCTGGCTACTCAGCGCGAGATTCTGAACCGAGGCAGGACATGGCTGGCCGGTGAAGTGCGAAATCGCAGTGGCGAATTGATTGACGTACTGCGGATTGTTGTCGTACTGCAAACCATCGCTGGGATTGACCAGAACAGTCGGGCTTCCAGTATTGCAGCCGAAATCTACCTTGGACATCACGGGACCGGGGATGAACTCGACCGCATCCGGCGGAGTCACCCCGTATTCGGCGACGGCAAAAGCGATGGCCGAACTGCCGGCACTTGAGCCCTGCGCGCAGAAGGGTGCTGAAGGAAATTGCTTCTCCAGATAATTGAGCAGCGTCGCGGGACGGCAGGCGCCGGTCAGGAGATTGGCCGGTTCGTGAGAGTTGATGCCGGTATCCTCCCATCCGCTGGCCGGCTTCGCATCCCAAGCCACGTCCACGACGCGATAGCCAGACTTGAGGTAGTCGGTGGCGAAGGCTCCGCCAGTGGGCCGAGTGCCGGTCGAGCCGGTGAACAGGACGATTGTGCTTTTAGGAACGGCCGGCGTCAGCATGCCGATGGTGACGCCGAGGTCGATCGCCTTGGCGCATCCGTGGATGATCAGGTGCTGGCACGAAGAGCCGCTAGTGAATCCTGCGGTGCAATTTACGTTAGTGATGGAAGTAACGCTGCCGAGAGGAAGAGGAAGAGATTGTGCTTCGCTACGCGGCGCCGCGAATAGACAGGTGACAAATGCGAAAACAACGACAAACGAGATACTGCGTGGGGAAGGAAATCGTCTCATGAGCAATGTATGGCCGATCCCGCAAGATCGGACCTCCTGACTAGAGGCTAGGGGCGCGAGGTTTCTAGGTTGTTAAAGAGAAGTCAAGATTTTGTACCAAATTGCCCGCCCAACAAGGGTTTTTGGCGGTGTTATGTTTAGGTCGAGGAGGGGAACGGCCGATTGCGGCGCGAGACGCTCGGTTTTTTCCTGACTACACTTCTACATTTGTGGCGCTGCAGTTTAGTTGCAAAGGCCCTTCGCTTTGCTCAGGATGAGAGTGCGCTTTTTTGCGATACTTTCATTGCACTCATGCCTCGAATATCTAATAACTTATACGCTGTTATGCGCACTTAGACCGCTAAGAGCGTGGCCTCGAAGAGGAAGAACCGATATAGCCACACAATATGGAAGAAGGACCAGGCGATCACGGACGCAGTCAGCGTGCCGTACCACCAGGTCACGCCGTAGCATCGCCGGAGCATCAGCAAGAGATACACGCCAAACAACACTTGCAAAACTGTCGATACGACCGCGTCATTCGTGACATACGCGACGGGCAAGTTGACGGCTTTGAATAGCCGAGCCATCGCCATTGTCAGCAGGGGAAGAAACACCCCTAATAGCAAAAGGTTGAAGCACCAGAAATGAGTAGCCACCACGGTGTGCTCGACCAGGTATTTCTTTTTCCTGAAGAACAGCCCGTAGAAGAGAACAGCAAAAATTGGAATCAGCAGGAATACCAGCGTTCTCGAAAGGACACTCGTTTTCTGGTTGTAACGGACTTCGAGCGCCTCGTAGCTGACTTGTTCAGTATTCAGTTTGTGCTGCACCCGATTGCTTGCATATTGAGGATAGTAATTATTCATATGAAGCTGGGTGGCTAAAGGCGTGGTGAATGTCGTGGCGTAAAACAGCGTCAGCGAAAAGTAGTAAACGACGTTCAGGAAAACGAACAATTGCAGGGGCTTCATGTAGCGGACCCGGCGCCCGCAAAAATATTCGTTGCTCAGGTGGCCAGGACGGGACACGACGAACCATACACTGCGAAAGACTTTCGATTCCAGAAGGGTCACGGCGGTGACGATTTCCTTCAGGTAGTGGCGCAAGGAAAGGTCGTCGGCCGCCAGTTCTTTTTCACCGCAGTTGCTGCAAAAGTGTCCAGCGGCTTGGGCGCCGCATGTGGGACAGGTGAAATGAGACGCTGAGGAGCGCAGATCACTCTTCATCTTTAGTACGAGATGTTTCCGCTGCGCTTGTTTCACATGAGAGGCGCTCGTCGCCGTTGGCAAGCTATACCCGATTCCAAGCTTGCGGGATGGTATCAGAGCTACGGAGTGGACGGAATCATTGTTGCCTGGCTTGGAGAGCCATGTGCTGTTTTACGTGAGATCTTTCACTCATCCAAGGGCGATCAGCGCGGACATGCTGGAGGAGTGGTCGTTTTGACTCGTTGCCGATGGTGCCTATCGATCGGAATTCGCCCGTTCCTCAGCGGAGAGCGCCCGCGAGTTCGATAACGGGCAGTCGGCTTTCTAGTCTGCTGCGACCTCTTTCCTGGGTGTTTCATGTTGCTGCGTTGACCGGGTGAGGAGCGTCTTTTTCAGGAGACTGTTGATCTTGCTCAATACCCAGAAAATGGAAACCAGGAGGATCGCGATGACGAAGAGCAGGAATTGGATCGACATGTTTAGCCTGTAGGGGTCCAAGCGTTGAGTTGAAACCGTACCAATCCCACACGAATGAGGGCGTACTGTCAATACTTGAGTGGGTTTCAGGGCACGGGGAGTGCCGCATACTGCAACTGGCAGAAAGTCGGGCACACGCGGCCAGAAGCGTAACAGTGGAAGATTTTGCCGAACCGCGACGACACATTCTCAGGTGAAAACCTTCCTCAACGGCGACGGTAGTAGTCGTACACGCCACGCCCTGGGCCAGGCGCAGCGGTTCGCTCGATCGGCGAGCGCCAGTGAACCAGAATCTTGTCGCAGGGGCTGGCTTGATCGCAGTTAGGTACCGTGGTACATTGGTACACATGACAGAGGAGAACAAGCTAGAGATCGAACGCGTGCAGACGGGCGTGCGCATCGAGAAGCGCATTCTCAAGGTGCTCAAGGGGTTCGCGGAGTATCACGATATGACGCTCGGGGACGTGCTGGAAGGCATCGTGCTTCACGCCTTCGACGGGAAAACGCCTTTCAACGCGGCCTCTCTCGAACGCATCCGCGAACTGAAGAAGTTCTACGATCTGGATCTCGATTCGAGCGCCAGCCACCGGCTCAAGGAGATCCGTGCGAAGTCTCCGCGCAAGGGGGGCAAATGACTGTTTTAACCAGCAAATGTGGACTCACCGCGTTGCGATGGGCTTTGGGCATAGTGGTCCTGATCGAAGCGGTGTTGTTCGTCAGGCCCGGCGCAGCGCATGAATTTGCCCGAACCCACATGCCCGGCTTCATTCGGATCGTACTGGGATATGGCGAGATTCTGGGATCCGTCCTATTGCTCATCCCGCAGACCGTATCGCGCGGCGCATGGCTTCTGCTCGGCATCTTCACGCTGGCGACCCTGATCCACCTGCTGCATGGGATGTATGGGATCGGAAACCTGGTCGTTTTCGCTGCGGCTGCATTTGCGATCGCGGTGAGTAAGAACTGAGCAGGCGCGGGTCTGACGAATCAGGAAGGATCCCGGCAGTGCACACCTTTGAGAGCCCGTTCCTATGACAGAGCGAGAGCTCATCCGCCAATTTGAGAGTTGCACTCTTCCACCAGCGGGGTTTCATCATGCCGACCATGTCAGGCTGGCATTCGCCTACCTGCTGGAGTCATCACCGCTCGAGGCGTTGGAGCGATTCACCTCGGCGCTGAAGCGGTATGCGGCCTCTTTGGGAAAGGCGCACCTTTATCACGAGACCATCACCCACGCCTACTTCTTCCTTATTCGCGAGCGGATGGTGCGAAATCCGGCGGATAGCTGGGAACACTTCGCGGAAGCCAATCCCGATCTCCTCCAATGGAAGGGCGGGCTGCTGAACCGCTACTACAGTGACGCCACTTTGCAATCGGAACTGGCCCGTTCCATCTTTCTGCTGCCCGACAAACGTGACTAGTCGCTCAATTTCAGGGACAGACAGACACTTTGAGGGGTTCGCCGCCGAAGTCGGATGGCGTAGGATGTGTATCCTCGTACGTCCGGGAGAAAACAAAAATGAGATTGAGCCGTTTCATGTTGTTGGTGCTGGTGGTCGCGCCGGTGATGGGTTATTCGCAGGAGGTCCGCAATGGAGAGGACCTGCTCAAAGTGATGCATGACCGCTACCAGTCTTCGTGGTACCACACGCTGACCTTCACGCAAAAGAGCACCACATACAAGCCCGACGGCTCAAGTTCGGCGGAGATGTGGTACGAGGCCGCTTCCCTTCCCGGCAAGTTGCGAATCGACATCGGGCCGCCCAAAGACGGCAACGGCTACTTGATGGTGGATGGGAATGTGACGATCCTGAAGGACAATAAGGTAACGAATTCGCGGCCGCTGGTGAATATCCTGCTGGTGCTGGGATTTGACGTTTACACGCAGGATCCGGCGACTACGGCCAAGGTCGTCAAGGCGGAGGGCTACGATCTGTCGAAAGTCCACGAGGACACATGGGATGGAAAGCCGGCGTACGTGGTGGGAGCCGACAAGGGCGACATGAAATCGAAGCAGTTCTGGATCGCCAAAGACACTCTTCTATTCGTCCGCGTGATCGAGCCCGCCCGGCAGGATCCGGCGAAGATTGATGACATCAGCTTTGTCGACTACCGTCCGATTGCAGGGGCATGGGTGGCCGCGCGCGTCGAGGTGCACTCCGAGGGCAAGCTGGTGTTCTCAGAGGACTACACCGATATTCAGGCTAACGTGAAGCTGCCGCAGGCGGCTTTCGACCCGGCCCAGTTCAGCACCACGCACTGGGAGAAATAGCCGCCATCACGGCATCCGAAAAGCCAATCGGAGACGTCGCGTCTCACTTGAAGTGATCCGGGAACAGCGCTAGTATGACCTGCTCATCTATTCCTCGGAGAAGGCCGCTATGCCGCAAAATTACGTTCCGATCTTCATTTTCATCGCGATCGTAGGGGTGCTGCTTCCCGTCACGCTGCTCGCGGCGAAGTTGGTTCGTCCGTCGAATCCCAGCAAGACCAAGCTGATGCCCTACGAGTGCGGCATCGATCCGATCGACAACGCGCGCGGTCGTTACACGGTGCGCTACTACATCATCGCGATCCTCTTCGTTGTTTTCGATGTGGAGACCATATTTCTGTTTCCCTGGGCCGTGAAATTCAAGGCCTTCGGACTGTTCGGGCTTTTCGAGATGGTGATATTCCTGGCGATCCTGGTCGTCGGGTACATATGGGTCTGGAAAAAGGGCGCGCTGGAATGGGTGTAGGCCGCCTGCTGCGAAGTCTGCCGGGATTTCACATCGCGGGAAGCCGAACTGGGCTGCTCTCACACTCAAAATAGATATCTATGGCCTCTGCCCCTTTGAATCCGATGGACTCCTCTCCCTCCGAGACCTACACGGCCTCGCGATGGACGAAGGGAAACTTCTTCTTCCCGACCAAAATAGTGGTGAGCCCACAGCGAGTGATCCGGCTGAAGTCGCGACTGTTCGGCAGCAATGAGGAAAGCATTCCGATGTCGAAGGTCGCGTCGGTTCACATTTCGACTGGAATGTTCTGGTCAGAGATCGTGATCGAATCGACGGGCGGAAGCGATCCCATCACCAGCCACGGACATCGCAAGGCGGAAGCGCAACGAATCCGCGATCTGATCGAAACCTACCAGGCTCAATCCCGCTGAAGGCATCGTCCATGAGTCTCTCCGAACTCGAACGTTGGTATACCAGCCACTGCAACGGAATTTGGGAGCGTGGGTCCGGGGTCCGCATCGACTCGCTCGACAATCCCGGATGGCGCGCGCACATCAGTCTGCGCGATACCAAGAAACAGACCGCGATGTTGCACAAGGTGAAGATCGAACGCGCGGAAGAAGACTGGATTCATTACTGGGTGGAGGACCGGGAATTTCAGATCGCCTGCGGTCCGGCGAACCTCTCGGAAGCAATCAATATTTTCATCGATTGGTTTGAAACAAACTGACGAAGCGCCTCGTTGACACTATCCCTTCAAGCTGATAAAAGTGAACGTTCTTTCGAACGTAGCCTGCGCCGGAGCCTTGTCCAGTCGTTTTATGCCGGACGAAATCAAATCCCCCTCGTCACCGCCGCCGGAAGGGGAACCGAAGCCGACGGCGGATCAGCCCGCTACTCCGGGTGGAGTGAAATCCACACCCTCCGGATCGGTTCAATCAGAGACAAAAACAACTCCAACGAAGCCGTCTCCTCCATCCGAGACAGCAACGCCGACGACTCCTGCAAAACCCGCGCCTGCTGCTCCCAGTGGTGCGTCTCCGACAAGTCCAACGGTTCCAGCCGCGCCAGGAAGTCCAGCAGCGCCGGCTAAGCCTGCCGCGGCCGCGCCGGCGACGCCGGCGGCCAAACCGGCGACTGCTCCCGCAAAGCCTGCGGCCCCCGTTCCGACTCCTTGGGAGTCGCCGTTGGTGGAAAAGCTGAAACGAACATATGGATCGGGCATTGAGCCTCTCACGCATCTTGCACAGAATTATTTTGTCGTCGACCGCAGCCTGATTCCCGAATTTCTCCACATTCTTCGAGACGAGGAACAGTTCGACTATTGCGTCGATGTAACGGCGGTTCACTATCCAAAGCGAGAGAAGCAATTTGACGTCGTGTGGGTGTTGTATTCGTTTGCGCGCAACCAACGCATCCGGGTGAAGACGCAAATTGCGGACGGCGAGTCCATCTCCAGTTGCGTGCCCCTGTGGGAGACGGCGAACTGGCTGGAGCGTGAGGTGTTCGATATGTTCGGCATCAAGTTCGACGGACATCCGGATCTGAAGCGCATTCTTCTGCCCGATGGATGGAAGGGATACCCGCTGCGTAAGGATTACGGGATCCTGCAGCAGGACACCGAATGGGTGCAGATCAATTTGGGGATTGAGAGCGGTCAATAACGCGAATTCCCGGATGACATCAACGAACTGAATCAATGACGGATCCGAACACACTCTCGCCGCTCGATCTCGAAACGCCCGAGAAGACGTTTCTCGACGCGAACGAACTCGTCATCAATATGGGGCCGCAGCATCCCGCGACCCATGGTGTGCTGCGTGTGATCCTGCGGCTCGACGGCGAAAAAGTTCTCGGCCTCGAGTGCGTCATCGGATATCTGCATCGCGGCGTCGAAAAGATCGCAGAGAACCGCACGTACACGATGTTCAATCCCTACGTGGACCGCATGGACTATGTCGCCGCGGTCTCGAACGGGCTGGGATATTGCGAGGCGGTCGAGAAACTGCTCAGCGTCGAGGCTCCTCCGCGCGCGCAGTACATTCGCGTCATCCTCACCGAATTGAACCGCATGGCGAGCCACCAGCTATGGCTGGGCACGCACGCGCTCGACATTGGCGCCATCACTCCGCTGTTCTACACATTCCGCGACCGTGAAGAGATTCTGAAGATCTTCGAGAAGTATTGCGGCGCCCGTCTAACCACGCACGCCTTCCGCATCGGAGGCCTGCAGTACGAGACCTATGAAGGCTTCGAGAAAGAAGTGAAGAACTTCGTCTCGTTCGTGAAGCCAAAGATCGACGAATATGAAGAGCTACTCACCACGAATCGCATCTGGCTTGAACGGACCAAGGGCGTAGGCGTTATTTCCGGCAAAGACTGTATCGCGTTGGGCGTGACTGGCCCGGTGCTGCGGGCGAGCGGAGTGAAATGGGACATCCGCAAGGCGCTGCCCTACGCGAACTATAAGAATTTCGACTTCGATATCCCGGTCGGCCAAAACGGCGACACTTACGACCGGTACATTGTGCGCATGGCCGAGTTCCGGCAGTCGCTGCGCATCATCGAGCAGGCGGTGGAGAATATCCCCGAAGGCCCGATCATGGCGAAGGTGCCGAAGGTGATAAAGCCGCCGGTGGGCGAGATTTATCACTCGATTGAAGCGCCCAAGGGCGAGCTCGGATACTTCATCGTGAGCGATGGCTCGACGCAGCCCTATCGCATTCGGGTCCGGCCGCCAAGTTTCGTTAATCTTCAGGCGTTGGATATGATGTGCCGCGGTCAGTTGGTCGCCGACGTCATCGCTGTGATTGGTACGCTCGATATTGTCCTCGGCGAGGTCGACCGCTGATGCACTGGCTTATCGACTACATCCAGGGCTACCTGTCGAAAGATGTAACTCCTGGCGCGGACGGAAATATCTTCTGGGCCACCGTCTATATTCTTCTGGTTTTCGTAGGACTCTCGGTCGCAGTCATCGCGATGAACTGGCTGGAGCGCAAGATTCTCGCGCACATGCAGGTTCGGCTCGGCCCCATGCGCGTCGGTCCGCATGGCCTACTGCAGCCCATCGCGGACGCGATCAAACTTCTGTTGAAGGAGGACATCATTCCGGCCGAGGCCGACGCGACGGTCTTCTGGATTGCTCCTTTCATTGTGGTGCTGGCCGCGTTCACGGTGTTTGTCGTAGTTCCCTTCGGCCCGACTCACGCTATTACCGACATGAACATCGGCATCCTGTTCATGCTGGGAGTTTCTTCTCTGAGCGTGTTGGGAATCGTGACAGCCGGATGGTCCTCGAACTCGCACTATCCCTTGATGGGCGCTCTGCGATCGAGCGCGCAAATGGTTTCATACGAAGTTGCCATGGGACTCGCTGTTGTTTCGGCCGTCATGATGAGCAGTTTGAACGAAGAAGGCCAAGGCACGCTCAGCATGATCGGAATCGTGCAAGCCCAGATGGCGCAAGGACAATGGTTTATCTTCAAATTCTTCCCGCTCGGTCTGATTGCTTTCGGAATATTCGCGATTGCGATGGTGGCGGAGACGAATCGCGCGCCCTTTGACCTGCCCGAGGCAGAATCGGAGCTCACTGCAGGGTTTCACACCGAGTACAGCGGATTCCGCTGGTCTTTATTCTTCCTCGCGGAATACTCCGCCATGATCGCCGTTTCGTCGATTGCCGTCACGCTGTGGCTCGGCGGATGGCTGCGTCCTTTCCCGAACGCCCTGGCGGGACCTACGTGGGACCTCGTTTTTTCGCTTTTCCCGGGACTGACTTTCCTGTTCCTGGCCGGCATGTGTTTTTATAGCACGGCACGAATGCCGAAGCATCCGCTATTCAAAGTCCAGACGATGGGTCTCGCTGGATTTGGCGTGGCGCTGGCAGTGATCGGGCTAATCCTGTTTGTTCCCGGTGTGCGAGTCAGGGCCGTAGACATTTTCTGGTTCTCGGCCAAGGTCGCCGGATTCATGTATCTCTACATCTGGTATCGCGGCACCTTCCCACGGTACCGGTTTGACCAGTTGATGAGGGTGGGATGGAAGGTGCTGCTGCCAACCGGACTGGCATTGCTGATCGTGACGGCGCTAGTGGCGATGCGCGCCGAATTGTGGGCGGGCCTGACGGGGGGTATGCGGTGAATCCTCCGGTTGCAACCACGTTCTTCTTCTATTTGCTGGCTGCGATCATGGTCGGCGGCGGGATCCTGGTGATCACGCGGAAGAACGCCGTGCATTCCGCGCTGGCACTGATCACGGCGCTGCTGGCCCAGGCGGGCATATACCTGATGCTCTACGCTCCTTTCGTCGCCGGCGTGCAGATCATCCTTTATGCGGGCGGCATCATGGTGCTGTTCCTGTTCGTGATCATGCTGATCTCAATTGAACGCAATATGAAGGAACGGCAGTTCAATAAGCAGTGGCTGGTCGGGTTGGTGGCGGCGGCGGCATTGGGCATCCTCTTCATTGGCGCCTACATCACGAAGTCCGACGGCAGAATGCCGTTCATCGAAGGCTCCATGACCTACGGCGAAAGCCAGAATACGCAGGCCATCGCTTCGATGCTGTTCGACCGCCAAGGTGGAATGTACATGTTCGCGTTCGAAATCGCATCGCTGCTGCTGCTGGTTGCGATCATCGGCGCG
The DNA here is from genome assembly GCA_963820895.1 of uncultured Acidobacteriota bacterium. Classification (GTDB taxonomy): domain Bacteria; phylum Acidobacteriota; class Terriglobia; order Terriglobales; family Acidobacteriaceae; genus Sulfotelmatobacter. The sequence continues at coordinate 785,656 of CAWGBW010000001.1, read as the reverse complement.
GTGGTCATGGCGAAGAAGAGAATTTGAAAAGCTCCGGCTTCTAGCTCTGAGCTAGGAACTGGAGGCTAGAAACAGACAATGGACACGCTACTTAACATCTCGACGGTTCACTATGTGGTGCTGGCCGCAGCCCTGTTTCTTCTGGGCGTGGTGGGAGTGCTGACCCGCCGCAACGTGGTCATTGTGTTGATGTCGATTGAACTGATCTTGAATGCAGTGAATTTGAACCTGGTTGCATTCTCGCGCTACTGGCAAAGCATCCACGGGGCCGCGGCCCTGCACGGCCAGGTATTCGCCATTTTCGTGATCACCGACGCGGCGGCCGAAGCTGCTGTGGGACTGGGAATTCTGATCGCCTTCTTCCGCAACAAGGAGACGGTCAATGTGGATGAAGTGAATTTGTTGAAGTGGTAGAAGGACAGCTTCTAGCTCCTAGCCGCTAGCTTTCAGCAGGTTAGGCGGAGTGGATTGAGCTAGAAGCTAATCGCTAGGAGCTGAGTTGCTCTTTTTAGAACACATCTACCTGATTCCGCTCTTCCCCGCGATCGGTGCGGCGATCATGTTCTTTTTCGGCCGCAAGCTTTCGAAGCAGGCGGTCAATGCGGTCTGCGTCGGAGCGGTAGCGCTGGCTTTCGTCACCGTGTGCGGCGCCGTGCTGCAGTACAACTCATGGGCCGACGCAAATAATCATCAGCCCTATCAGAAGATCCTCTATACGTGGCTTGGTACCGATACCGGCCACTTCAACTACGTGACTCACGACGGACGACCGGCAAACTTCCAGGCGGACGCAGGATTTCTTCTCGACCCGCTCTCCTGCATCTGGCTCCTGTTTGTGACCGGAGTCGGGACCCTAATCCATATTTACTCGACCGGGTACATGGCGCATGAAGGCGGCTACTACCGCTTCTTCGGATATCTCAACCTCTTCATGTTCTCCATGCTGACGCTCATTCTCGCGAACAATTACGTGCTGATGTTCGTGGGATGGGAAGGCGTTGGCTTGTGCTCGTACCTGCTGATCGGATTTTTCTTCCAGAGGAAATCTGCAGGCGATGCTGCGAATAAAGCGTTCATCACAAATCGCATCGGCGATGCCGGATTCATCCTCGGCATGTTTTTCATCCTCTGGTATATGGGTTCGCTGCGCTACGTCGATGTGAATGCCGCCGCCCGCTCGGGGCATTTCCTTATTGGCGATCCGATTATTACGGCAGCTACGCTTCTATTATTTGTCGGGGCTTGCGGCAAGTCGGCGCAGCTCCCTCTTTATGTATGGCTGCCTGATGCAATGGAAGGGCCCACGCCCGTTTCGGCTCTGATCCACGCGGCAACGATGGTGACGGCTGGCGTCTACATGGTAGCGCGCTCGAACGCGCTGTTCATACTCGCGCCGACATCGATGAAGACGGTCGCGATCGTGGGCGCGCTGACTGCGATCTTCGCCGCCTCGATTGGATTGGTGCAGAACGACATCAAGCGCGTTCTCGCGTACTCCACGGTCTCGCAACTTGGATACATGTTCCTCGCCCTCGGCGTAGGGGCATTTTCGGCAGGCGTCTTCCACGTCTTCACGCATGCGTTTTTCAAGGCGCTGCTCTTCCTTGGCGCAGGCTCCGTGATTCACGCCATGAGCGGCGAGCAGGACATGCGCAACATGGGAAATCTGCGCGGCAAGATTCCAACGACGTTCTGGACGATGTTCATCGCAACGCTCGCCATCGCAGGCATTCCACCCTTTGCGGGATTCTTTTCGAAGGACGAGATTCTTTGGCAGACGTGGACCAGCGAGGGCGGCGCCTACAGGATTTTGTGGTTCGTGGGATACGTCACGGCCTTGATGACCGCGTTTTATATGTTCCGGCTCATCTGGCTTACGTTTTACAGCAAGGCGCGGATGAGCCATGAAGTGGAGCACCATATCCACGAGTCGCCGGCATCGATGACGATGCCGCTGGTCGTTCTAGCGGTGATGTCCCTATTCGCAGGATTTTTGGGATGGCCGCACAGCCTCGGCGGTTCGGATCATTTCGCAAGATATCTCGATCCGGTATTCTCGCGCGGCGAAGCCATCGTACTCGTGGAACAAGGCAAAGCGTCTCAGGTGGCGGCCGGCGAAAAGGAAGAGGAACATACCAGCCCGACGGAGTATCTGCTCATGCTCTTGTCCGTGGGTGCAGCCGCAGCTGGTCTGTACATGGCTTGGCGCTCATACCGCGACGTCGACAAGGGATACGTTGAGCCGATCGCGAAGGCGTCTCCACCGGTCTACGATGTGTTGCTCCACAAATACTACGTAGATGAAGGATACGATTACGTCTTTACCGGCCGCCGGAAACTTGGCGAAGTGCGCCTTGGCGCGATGGGACTGGGTGAGGCGAGTTCGTGGTTCGATGCCCACGTCGTCGACGGCGCGGTGAACGCAGCTGGCTGGTTGACGCGCCTCACAGCTACGATTTCCAGCTGGTGGGACGAGTGGATTATCGACGGCATCGGCGTCAATGGCCCCGCGATTTTGGCGCGCACGCTGAGTTATCCCGCACGGCTTCTTGAGTGGGGACTGGTGCAGTGGTACGCGCTGGTGATGACGGCCGGGCTGGTAGGGTTCGTGTTTTATTACGTGTATCACTGAAACGGCAGCTTCCAGCTGTTAACTCCTAGCTTCTAGCAAGACCAAGAGGCCGGAGCAAAAGCTAGAAGCTAGCGGCTAGAAGCTAGTGTAGTGCGTCATGCAGATTGACGTTTATTTAGGGTGCGGCGTGCGCGTTTCACTTTTTCTAGAATATCGGCGGCTCGCGCAGTCCAGATGAATGGTTTCGGACTTTCGTTGTGCCGGTCGATGTAGGTGCCGATGGCCATGATGAGTTCTTCCAAATCGCGGAAGACACCGCGCCGGAGCCGGTTCTGGGTCAGGTCGCGAAAGAAGCGTTCGACCATATTGAGCCAGGACGCGCTGGTAGGCGTGAAGTGCAGATGAAAGCGCGGGTGTCGCTTCAGCCAACGCTGCACTTTGGGGTGCTTATGGGTGGCGTAGTTATCGCAGATCAAGTGCAGTTGCCGGTCGGGTGGGATGGTGTGGTCGATCAGGCGGAGAAACTTGAGCCACTCCTGATGCCGATGCCGCTCCTGGCAGAGGCCAAAGACCTCGCCATTGGCCGCGTTCAGCGCGTCAAACAGAGTGGCGGTGCCGTTGCGTTTGTAATCGTGTGTCATGCTGGCGCCGCGTCCGCGCTTCAGCGGCAAGCCGGGCTGAGTACGATCCAGAGCTTGAATCTGGCTTTTTTCATCGGCGCACAACACCAGCGCATGTTCGGGCGGATGGAGATACAGACCGACGATGTCTTCCAGTTTCTCGGCGAACGCAGGATCGTTGCTAACCTTGAAGGTTTCCAGGCGATGCGGTTTCAACCCGTGGGCACGCCAGATACGGCGCACACTGGCTTCGCTGATGCCGACCGCCGCGGCCATGGTGCGCGTGCTCCAGTGAGTGGCGTTGGTCGGTTGCTGGCGCGTGGTCATGGTCACCACCCGTTTCGTCAGGCGGGCACCGATCTTGGGTTTGCGTCCAGGCCGGGGCGCGTCTTTTTGCAATCCCGCCACGCCCAGCGCGAGGAAACGCTGGCGCCATCGAGAAACTTTCTTCGGCGTAATCGCCATATGGGCGGCGATTTCCAGATCCTGCTGACCGGAAGCCGCGAACAAGACGATGCGAGCGCGCTCCGCTACCCGCACCGAGAGAGAGCGACTCCGGGCTTGAGATTCCAACACGGTCCGTTGCTCTGGACTCAACACAATGGCTGGAGCGATTCGCATCTGCAAGCGTCTCCTCTATCATAAGATGCTCGTCGGTAGATAAAGGTTGTTATTTGTGACGCACTACACTAGAAGCTGACTATGCAAGCACACATTCTCTCGATCATTCTCTTCACGCCGCTGGTGGGCGCGCTGCTGCTCCTGTTTGTCCCCAAAGAGAACAAGGACGCCATCCGCTGGATCGCGAATATTTTTGCGCTTGGCGGATTACTCATCTCGTTGCTGCTGGTGCCCATGTTCTGGGCGCAGCGCTTCGAGCCTGGCTTCAAGTTCATGGAGGGCTCGGCGAACAACTGGATTCCATCGATCGGCGCGGGATATGTGCTGGGCATCGACGGTATCTCTTTCCTGCTGATCATGCTGACCACGCTGCTCGGCTGGATTTCAATTCTTTCGTCGTGGACTGCGATTGAAAATCGGGTCAAGGAATACTACGTCTGGTTCCTCGTGCTGCAGACGGGAATGCTCGGCGTCTTCATGGCGCTGGATTTCTTCCTGTTCTTCGTTTTCTGGGAAGCGATGCTGGTGCCAATGTACTTGCTGATCGGCATCTGGGGCGGCCCGCGCAAGCTCTACGCCGCGATTAAATTCTTCCTGTACACGCTGGCTGGTTCGGTACTGATGCTGTTGGGGATTCTGTTTTTGTACTTCCATCATCATTCGGTGACGAACGTTTTCACCTTCAGTCTGGAAGCGCTTTACCAGACCGCTCCGAAAATCTATACCGACTACGGACCTCACGCGGCCACGCTGCTGTTCCTGAGCTTCTTCTTCGCGTTCGCCATCAAGGTTCCGATGTTCCCGTTCCACACCTGGCTGCCCGACGCACACGTTGAGGCGCCGACTGCGGGTTCCGTCATTCTGGCGGGCGTCCTGCTGAAGATGGGGACGTATGGCTTCATCCGCTTCTCGCTTCCCTTCTTCCCAGACGTGCTAACGCATACCAGTGTTCGCGGATGGATGATCGCGCTTTCGATCATCGGCATCCTGTACGGCGCCCTGGTCTCGCTGATGCAGAAGGACATGAAGAAACTGGTGGCGTACTCGTCGGTCAGCCACCTCGGGTTCTGCACTCTGGGAATTTTCGTGCTCACTCCGCTGGGACTCAGCGGATCAGTATTGCAGCAGATCAACCACGGCATCTCGACTGGCGCACTGTTCCTTATCGTGGGCATTCTCTACGAGAGGCGTCACACGCGCGAGATTTCGGAGTACGGCGGCATCTCCAACGTGATGCCGGTCTACGCGACCATCACCATGATCATGTTCCTCTCGTCGATGGGGCTTCCGCTGCTCAACGGATTTATCGGCGAGTACTACATCATGCTGGGCACGTTCGTGGAAAATTGGAAATGGGCGGCGTGGGCTGTACCCGGAGTGGTCTTGGCGGCCGCGTATCTGCTGTGGCTTTACCAGAGAGTCTTCTTCGGCACCATCACGAACCCGAAGAACGAAAAGCTGCATGATTTGACACCTCGGGAAGTGGCGACCTTCGTCCCGTTGCTCATCATGGCGTTCTGGATTGGCCTGTATCCCAAGCCGTTCTTCGAAATTCTTGAGCAGCCCGTGAACCACACGATCGCGGTGGTACGGCCGGATTATCCGCAACCTGCAACGGCGGTGGCCGCGAAGACGCCAGCGCCTGAAACCGAGTCTGATGCGGCGCCGGCAGTGAACAAGGGGAAGAACTAGTGGTCTGGACTGACTATCTTCTGGCGTTGCCGATCACGCTGCTGACTCTGTTCGCGCTCGGCATTTTGCTGATCGACTTCATGCTCCCCAAGGAGATGAAGTGGGCCAACGCCGCGACGGCATTTGCGGGAGTTCTCTTCTCCGCAGCCGGCGTCTACAAGATTCAACTGTGGCTGGGCCCTGCCCCTGGATCCCCCGGCATGTTGAAGACGATGCTCGTCGACCGGTTCGCCATCTATTTCTTCTATCTGTTTCTGGCTGCGACCGCGATCTCGATCCTGATATCGGTGCGTTATCTCGAAGTCGAGCATGAGAATCACGGCGAGTACTACTCGCTCATGCTGTTATCGGTCGCGGGGATGATGTGCATGGCTGCCGGCGCCGATATCGTCCTGATTTTCATTGGCCTCGAATTGATGGCCATCTCCACTTATGTTTTAGTGGGCTTTCTGAGGCGAGACCGGCGTTCGAACGAAGCGGCGCTGAAGTATTTTCTGCTCGGGGCATTCTCGTCCGGTATTTTTGCTTACGGACTCTCCTTGCTATACGGCTTGGCCGGAAGAACAGACCTTAGAACCATCAATGAGATGTTGTTGCGCCGAATGGCGGATCCGCAGTACCGGCCGATTGCGGTGATCGCGCTGGTTACAACGATTACCGGACTTCTTTTCAAGATCGCTGCGATCCCATTTCACCAGTGGGCGCCGGACGCCTACGAAGGCGCGCCTACCAGCGTGACCGGATTCATGTCCGTGGCGGTGAAAGCTGCGGGCTGGGCGATGCTGTTGCGAGTGCTGATCATCGGGCTCATGCCGATGCGGTCGATATGGCTGCCGCTGCTGATCTTCGTTTCGATTGCAACCATGACCGGGGCCAACTTCGCCGCGCTGTCTCAGACAAACACCAAACGGCTGCTCGCATACTCCTCGATCGCGCATGTGGGATACATGCTGCTGGGATTGATCGCTGGCACAGTGACGGAAGTCAGTCCGGACGGCATCAAGGGCATCCTGATTTACCTTCTTGTCTACACGTTCATGAACCTGGGCGCCTTCGGAGTGATCGCGTCGCTAAGATACCGCAACGTCGGCGGCGATGAACTCGACGATCTGAATGGACTCTACTCGCGCGCGCCGGTGGAAGCCGTGCTGATGCTGATATTCATGCTTTCACTGGCCGGAATTCCGCCGCTGGCCGGATTCTGGGGCAAGTACTTCATTTTCCTCAGCCTGATTTCGAGCGGACACTACGTGCTGGCCTCGCTGGGTGTTCTCTACTCCGTCTTCGGTCTTTACTATTATCTGAAGATCGCAAACGCGATGTTCATGCGACAACCGGAGGAAGGTGAAGGAAAGCTGCCGGTGAGCCTGGCCATGCGCGCCGCACTCGCTATCACCGCGATTGCGACGCTTTATATCGGCATCCTGCCAAACCGCTTCATCGAAGTGGCGAACTGGGCACTGGGAATCGCCCAATCCACAAATGTCGCGAAGATAATCCAGTAGATTAAGCGCTACCGTTCGCGGGCAATCCCATTTGGAAGAAAAGGTCTCCCGTCAGGGACGGAGTCTGCGTCGACCCTGCCCGCTCGATGCCTCGCAAGATCCACGGCAACGCCTCGCTTGCCTCAGTCATCTCAGCCACACTATGAAACGCCGGGACTTCTTTAAAAGCGCCGCGGTTTGCGGAGTTGCCAGCACACTACCCATTGCTTTAGCTCAGGACAAGCAGGAGAATGCCGCCATGAACCAGATCCCCCTCGTTGAATCGCCCGGAACCCGCCAGGGTGACATGCTGTATCGCACGCTGGGACGCACCGGCGAAAAAGTTTCTGCTATCGGCATGGGCGGATTTCATATAGCGAAACATGGACTTTCCGATGACGAGAGCATCCGGCTGGTGCGCTCGGCCATCGATCGCGGCATCACGTTCATGGACAACAGCTGGGACTACAACGAGGGCCAGAGCGAGATCCTGATGGGCAAGGCGCTCAAAGACGGGTACCGGCAAAAAGTTTTCCTGATGACGAAAATTGACGGCCGAACCAAAGAGGCCGCCGAAAGCCAGATCGAAACCTGTCTCAAACGCCTGCAGACCGATCACATCGACCTGGTGCAGCATCATGAGGTCATCCGGTTCGACGATCCCGATCGCATTTTTGCCGAAAGCGGCGCGATGGAGGCCACGCTCGCAGCGAAAAAAGCGGGAAAGATCCGCTACATCGGATTTACCGGGCACAAAGATCCGCAGATTCATCTCTACACGCTCAAAGTGGCTGCGGATCATGGCTTTCACTTCGACACCGTGCAGATGCCCCTCAACGTGATGGACGCGCACTTCCGCAGCTTCGGGCAGATGGTCTTGCCGGAACTCGTGAAACAGCAGATCGGCGTTCTCGGGATGAAGTCGATGGGCGACGGCGTGATCCTGAAGAGCAAAACGGTTTCACCAATCGAGTGCCTGCATTACGCGCTGAGCCTGCCCACGTCAGTGGTGATCACAGGCATCGAAAAACAGGAGATTCTCGACCAGGCAATCCAAGCCGTTAAGACTTTTCAGCCGTTGAACGGCGATCAGATCGCCCAGTTGCTCGCAAAAACAAAGGAAGTCGCCATGGCCGGAAAGTACGAACTGTTCAAAACCTCATCGCACTTCGATTCGACCGCGAAGCATCCGGACTGGCTGGGTGGGGATGCCCCGGACGTTCAGAAGCTGGCGCCGCCGGCGGCGTGATCCGAATCGTCTGCGCAACGGCGCAACTTGAAATCGCTGCCCGTTCCACAGTTGTCACGGACATTGTGGGGAGTGGCACTCGTTCCCTGCCGTCGGCTATGGCGTACAATCCCTCTTTCACCGACACATGCCTCTCGACGAAGATCCCGACCGTAAGAAGAGCCCCTGGGTGCAGGTCGGACGCTACAGCCAGCTGGCTTTTATGCTTCCGGCAGGCACGGTTGCCGGGTGGTTGCTGGGCTCTCTAATGGATCGATGGATGCATACCTCCTGGATCAGCGTCGTTGGGCTCCTGTTGGGGACGGCGGGCGGGCTGATCGAATTGGTCCGGCAGGTTTCGCGGGATACGAAATAGTACTGGGCAAGGTCCTCGCGATTTTTAGGGGCTCGACGCATTCCGGAAGGCGGGTCTTCATGGCCCCGGCTTCAGACTCAGCCAACTACCTCCTCGAAGATGACCGATTCCCCCAAAACTGATGTCCTCCCTGAGCCAGCGAGTGATCCCGAGGGCTTTTATGCGAGGGCGCTCACGCGGATTCGCTACTTCATGCTGGCGCTGGGGCCCCTGTTGTGCGCGGCAGCTGGGTGGCGATTTGGGCTTCGCCCCGCGATCGGATTTCTGCTGGGATGCGCCATCTCTTACCTGAACTTTCACTGGCTCGAAAGGGGCATTTCCGGGATCGCAGACCGGGTGACGAATACCAGTAAACCACAGTCCGGAAAGGGGATGGTCGCGCGCTTCCTGCTGCGCTACGCGTTGTTGGGAGTCGCGTCATATGCTATATTAACCAGTTTCCCCGCGAGCCTAGGCGGCCTGTTCGCGGGACTGTTTTTACCCGTGGCAGGGATTGTCTGCGAGGCGGTTTACGAGCTTTACGTGGGGATCACGCGGGAGACTTAACAAGCGGTCTGGAGCACGTGGGCAAGATGCGGTGCTACTGAGCGCTACGATCGGTTACGACTTACATGCCCGAACAGCTTTGGTTTACTGAAGTGTTGAATCACTTGCTCGGACCACCCGTGACGTCATTGCTGCGGGCCATCCACATCGAACCAAAGTATCCGACCGCGCCAATCTCGAATTCTTTTGCGATGGAATTGCTGGTCTTCGCGTTTTTGCTCATCCTGTTTCTTCTGGTGCGGTCGCGCCTTTCCGTGGATTCGCCGGGAGGATTGCAGCACTCGTTCGAGAGCATTGAGGGATTCGTTCTCAGCCAGAGCCACGAGATTATCGGCCATCACAGCGAGCCATACACCGCGTTCTTCGCCATCGTCTTCATCTTCATTCTCGCGTGCAACCTCATCGGGCTGATCCCTGGGTTCGAGTCGCCCACCGGCGTTCCATCGGTCCCCTTGGGCTGTGCCATCTGCGCTTTTCTCTACTACCACACACAGGGTTTCAAGCACGCCGGCATTGGCTACTTGAAGCACTTCCTTGGACCCATACCGGCCTTGGGACCGTTGATGTTGCCGATTGAGTTGATCAGTCACACGGCGCGTTTGCTCTCGCTGACGGTTCGTCTTTGGGCAAACATTTTTGCGGGAGACTTGATCACGCTTGTCTTCTTCTCCATGATCCCGATTGGCGTTCCGATCATTTTCAGCGGACTGCACATCGTCGTGGCTGTCTTGCAGGCATATGTCTTCATGCTGCTTTCGATCATCTACGTGTCGGGAGCGGTGTCGGAAGAGCACTAGAGAGTGCTCGGTACCCAGTTGTCGCAGTTGATCAGTGCGCAGTTGTCAGCACCCCGAATACCCGTTTGAGTGCTGAGAACTGAGTTCTGGTCACCAGCGTGAGGGCGTCTGCAAGGTATGGCGTCAACCACCTCCTGGGGGCAACTTCATACAAGGAGCAACACCATGCGTTATCTGAGCCGTTTCTTTATGGTCATCTCCGCCCTGTGTTTCGCCATGCCGGCCTTTGCACAAGGCGGCGGAATGAGCGAAGGCAGTTGGGTCGCCATCACTGCCGGATTCTCGATGGCTATCGCGTCCGCGGTCTGCGGACTTGCACAAGGCAAGGCGGTCGCTTCGGCAACCGAGTCCCTTGCTCGCAATCCCGCCGCGCGCCCTGGAATCCAGTTCGCGCTCATCCTGGGTCTGGTCCTGATCGAGTCGCTGGCTCTGTACACCCTGGCGATCATCTTCCTGAAGGTAAAGTAAGGCTGCGGAATCGATCGAGATTTTGCTGGAAAAGCGAAAGCCTCTGCGAATGCAGAGGCTTTTGTTTTGCAGCTAGTGACAGGTTCGTACACCAATCGCAAAGTGTTTAGAGCTTGCGGTCCCCGCTCCAATCCTGCCCTTTATTCTGGGGCGCGTGGTTGAGCGCTTCAACCAGCAAACGGCGGAGCTTGTAGCGGCTCTCGAGATCGGTATTCACGATCTCGAATCCAACTTCATTTACGCGGGCGCGGCGCAACAACACGTGCGCCTTGATCTTCGACCGCATTCCTAATGAGATTTCCAGGTCCGCTTCACTTCCGATGCGGAGGTTGTCTTCCTTCGTTCCCATGCCGCCGCCGAGGCTGAGTTCACGAATCACAATCTTTGATTTGCCCCATGAACTGCCGAGCGTTCCGGAGACCGCCTTGGCCAGGATCAACCGCTCGTAGCGCCGCTGGCGCACCCACGGACACGCAGGCGCCATGTCGAGCGGAGCAATTGCCAGTTCCGACGGCTCCAACCCGCTGTCCGACAGAACCTGCGAGCTGTAACGAGGATCCGTCTTCGAAAGCGCCTGTGCGGCCGCGATTCTCAACTCGCGGTGATGAATCCATCCAAATGTCTTCTTGGATTCGAGTATCTCGCGAAGGGTCGCGACTGCCTCGGGATCGCGTAATCGTCCCAGAGATTCGATGGCCTTGAGCTGAACGAAGTGCGATCTTGAAGCTGCGTCTCCCGCCTTCGCCATCGCAATCAGAGGCGAAACTGAAGAGTGGTCGCCACTCATGCCGATTTCGTCGACGGCCTCGGGCAAGACAACTGAGTCGAGGACTTCCGCCAGCTCGAGCAGAGTTCGCCCGCGGTCAGGTGCCGCGCCGTAAGCGATCTGGCGCACTACTACGTCGTGGTAAAAACGGTTCCATTCGGGCAGACGCGTCGGGAGCAACTCCAGCAGCGTTCCCACGTCGAGCCTGCTGACCAGGCCGACTGCGCCAGACGCCTGACGTGGCTGTCCGGTTCGCAGAATTTCCCGCAACTGGGTGAGCACCGGAGAGCCGAGCTGCTTCACGAGCTCGATCATGTGATCGCATTCATCACGGCGCATGCAGCGGAAGAAACGATCCGCGAGATGCTCGGAGGCCGCCTGGCTGGTGCGGCGCAGCACCGCAAGCAGATCCGCAGGGATCGGCTCCATGTGAATGGCTTCTTCGATGTATTCCGGCAGGCGATTCTCAACGCCTACGCGCGGACGCAGATCGTTAATCAGGACCGGGCGTTCAACGCTGATCAGTTCCATGCCGGCGCAGACTTCATTGACGGCGGCATAATTCTTGTTTGCGCTGGCTTCCTGGCTCAACCGAACGAATGAGGCGGCGAGCTGGCTCTGCAGCTCGACATCTTTCTCGGCGATAATCTGTTCGCTGACTTTGCGAACCGCTTGCGCCATGGGCTGTCCGCCCAGCCGCGCGTAAAGATCGGCAAGCTGGCTCAGACCAATCGCGGTACGGCGGCGCGGTTCGGCTTCTTTCGCGGACAGACAACTGGAATAGTTATTCAGAATGTCGGAAGCAGACTGCTTGTCGTCACGATCGAGCAGCACTTCCACGAATTGGCGCAGGTTGCGCGGAGGCACGCAGGGCGCCTCGTGGGACATCAGCACACTTTTCTTCCCGGCTTCGGGAACTTCCGCCCAGAACATCCGGTCCAGGATGTCGGCATGAGACTCGACGAGGATCCCGGCCTTGCTCATCTTATCTTCTTGCAGCTTGAGGATGGAGCGAAGTGAGTCCATCTGCCGGCTCATGTGCTCCATCATCTGGTGGACTGCGTTGACCTTCACTTCGCCTTTTTGATAACGCTCCAGCGCGAAGCGGATGGCCATATGCTCGGCCGCTTTCATCAGCAAAGGCGTATCTTCTTCTTGCTTGGCCGTCGCTTGCGCTGCGAGGCTGCCCAAAAGTTGTTGCAGGTTCAGGCGAGTATTCGGATCGGTCTCCGTGAGTTCCTTGTGAAGGATTTCTTCCTTCGCGGTCGGGTCCTGTTGCACCTGCCCGAATCGCGTCAGCAGGCGAATCGCCTGGATGACTTCCTGCTCCTGCAGTGGGACGATTCCGCCAGTCCATTGCGGAGCAACGCCGGTCGCCGCACCGGTGCCGCCGCCACCGCTAACGACCGCGCCTCCAGTTGCTGGTGCGCCGCCATTTCCCGCCGCGCCGCCTCCCGATCCAGGCGTATAGTTCGGCACGCTTCCGAGCGGCACCATGGGCACGCCTTCAGCGCTGCCTTTTCCGCCTGACGTTGCGCCCTCGGCTGCTGCGATCAACTGCAAAAGCTTTTGCGGATCGTTCAGCCACTGCTTGAATTCTGGTCCCAGAGTCTGAGCCGCAATCTGCGCGGCGATGCTGACATCGCCCGTTAGCGGATCGGCGGCCACGAACTTGACTTCGTTGATCCTGATCGTGCTGCTGTGCTTGCCGGCGCCCAGCGCATCTTTGATCTGCTTGGCGACGTCGGTAGCTTTTGATCCGGCGACGGTAAAGGCACGCACCAGGCGCACAAAATCTTCTTCCGTCACTCCTTTGGAGAAGTGCAGGCTAGCCAGTCCCGCAGTGGTCAGCAGCGTGGCAAAGCTTTTTTCGGCTTGGCCGGCTTCCAGAGGAATTCCATCCAGCAGCAGTTTGTTATCGGAAACACCAAGCAGGAAGCCCGCATCACCACCGCCGGGAAGAGCTGTTTGCAGCTCGTTCCACGTGGTTTCGAACTGACTCTCGGTACGCTTGTGTTCGTAGCCGTACATTCTGGCGTACTTGATCAGAATGTTCAGGCTGTGAACGAACGCCCGGGCCGAAGCCGCCCGCTGTCCCTGCGATAGGTTTGTGCCAGAGATAACTTACTCCCGGAGAACACGAGTGCGAACCTCATAAGGTTAATGAAAAAGGGTAAGAGCTAAAACGTTACGGAGGTAATCGATCAAAGGAACGTTGTGTCAGAAAGCGTTTCTGAGCGCCGTTCAAGGGCTTCCCCTGACACCAGCAAGGGTGGAATTGGGCGCTAAACGAATCGGGCCGCCGCAGGCGGCCCGTCTGGTTCTTTCAGGTTATGGATGGGAAGAGCTAGTCTCCCGCAACCGGCTCGGCGACTTCCGGCTTGGTCACCGGTGTGGAGTGTCCGTTACCGTTGCCATTGCCGTTTGGCTTCGACAGTGCGCCGAGCGGGATAAATCCGTTTTCCGCTACGGCCGGCTTCTCTTTCAGGACCACTTCGCGATAGAGCGATGCCATGCGCGCGTTGTAGGCTGCGTCATTCTTTTCAGGGCCACGCGCCTCGCCTGCGGCTGCCTTCGCGTCGCGCGCGCGTTTCTTTTCTTCACGCGCGGTCTTCGCGATGCCCAGATTGTCGAGATCATGCTGGAGTTCGTTGGTAACCAACTCATCCCGAAGTTTGAGATATTCCGTAGCGGTCGCTGGATCGTCCATGTTAACTTTCTTGCCGCCGGCGAAGATCTCATGCCGTCCGTGCTCTTCGTACCACTTGGTGAGCGTAGCGGTCATGTGCATCTTTTCGATGATGTTTCTCCATCCCACGCCAGTGTTGTAAGCGCAGAACGAAATCTCGCCTTCCTGCGTCGCATACGGAATGATGCATTGCTCAGTCCGGCGGAAATCGTAATTGAACAAATCCTGGAACCACATACCTGCGATGAACAGGAAGTTCCAACGATCGGTCGTGCGCCGTTTCATCACGTCGTCGATGGTGCGGTCCGCGCCAACCTTGCCGTAGTTCTTCCCGGTAACGTGATAGTTCTTGTCGAACTTCCTCAGCAAGTCCATCAGCTTGAAGTGAGTCGGCGATTGGAACGGATCGTAGTTCTTCATCAGGCATAGGGCCATTCCAACGCCGGTCCAGAATTTTCCGCGGGCCGCATCGTTGACCTTGGCAATGTCCTTCGCAAGCTGATCGCCATGCAGGAATGCCGTGACCGGAACCGCTTCCTTGGTTTCCTTGTCGATCATGACGGCCATGCCGGTTCCGCAATTTGGATGGCAGCCGCAGCTTAACTGGCCCCAATCATTCTTCACGTCGTTAGCGTGCATCAGGTCGGCCCAATCGCTGAAGGTTCCCATGAACGAAATCGGGAACCAGTCGCGGCTTGGCTCGCCGAGGCCGGTCTGATTTTTCACGTCGTGCGCCAGGTGGCTCAGCGTATAACGCTGCGCTTCGCGGCGATCGTCGGTCACGGCTTCGTCGCGTCCGGTGAAGCTTACCGGCTGGAAGCTCAGGAAGCTGATCGTCCTCGGATTGTCGAGAGCGAACTTGATGATGCGTCCCACTTGCTCGTTGTTAATGCCGTTGACGATGGTCACGACGGGAACGATCTCCACGCCGGCCTTGTGCAGGTTCTCGATCGCCTTCAGCTTTACGTCGAACAGGTTGCCGACTGCGCGATGTGCATTGGCTGCATTGCCGATGCCGTCGAATTGCAGATAGGCGTAGCGCATACCGGCCTCAACGGCCTGTTGCGCAAACTCAAAGCTCTTGGCGAACTCGATGCCGTTGGTCGCGGCCTGCACGGAGTTGTATCCAACCTTGCGGGCATAGCGCACTGCGTCGAGGAAGTACGGGGACAATGTCGGCTCGCCACCAGAAAACTGCACCGACATCTGCCGGCGCGGCTTGATGGTGATCGCGTTATCTAGCATCGTCTTGATTTCTTCCCACGTCAGTTCGTGGACGAAGCCGACCTGGTTCGCGTCCATGAAGCACGGATCGCACATCATGTTGCAGCGGTTAGTCAGGTCAATCGTCAGCACGGAACCGCGGCCGTATTTCACGGTCGACGATCCGTGGTGATGCAGCTTTTCGTCGTTGTGGGCGACGATGTCGCGGCCCGGAAAAACGTCTTCGAGGTGCTTCGAGAATTCGGTGTCGATCGACATCACGTCCTCGAAGTGGCCGTGAATCGGGCAATCCTTCACCATGAGGATCTTGCCGTCGCGCTCGACAATGGTTGCCTTGATCTCGCCGACCTTCTCATTCATGAGAACTTCGTGCGGCAAGTGGCCGTCGAGAATCTGCTGGCGGATTTCGGGAACACACTTCGGACAGAGCGAATCGGTGGAACGAGGCCAGCCGAGCGGGGGCTTGGACTTCTCGTACGACTTGAGCAAAGGCTTGTCGGACCACTTCGGGGTAGGCGACGGGTTGGGCTTGATTCGGTTCAAGCGGTCGAACACAACCCACGTGCCCTTGGCAGCGGCGACTGCAACTTTCTCTACGTACTTTATCGGCTTGCGCATGATCGCTGTTTGGCTCCTGGCTTATGGCATTTTGCCAAAGCTGTTGGCTAGTACTGCATTCTCATTGGGATAGCTCTTAATCCCTACAAATAGGACTATCCCTCAGACTGCAATTCAATTCGCCTTCGCTTTGGATGAACCTGAGAAAACTCACCCAAAAACTTGCGGCACTTCCTGGGAAGCGGTCTGCGTTCAGACTCCTGACTCCCACACTTTTCCCTAGGAATTTAGTTATCGCTATCCTATTGAAAGTGCGAAAGCAGGCGCATCTTTATCCCAACGAACGGTGCAAATTTGAGGTTCAGTGGTTATTTAGAGGATTATACGGGGTTAAGTTATTGAAAGTAAAGGGGCCGGAATAGGAAGAGTGAACAGGATTACGCAGCGAATGGAGTGGTCTGCGGCGGAAGTGGGGATCGCCTGGACTGTAGGCTAAGCGGTTACATCGACCACTGCCTTGTTAACGTCCTGGACAACTTTCATGGTGGCAGCATTCGCCTCGAACATCAGCGTGGCTGACATTAGCGCGACCATCTCTTCGCTCAGACTGACGACGTCCGTGGCCTCGCCCGCCGATCCGCATCCAGTAATGCGAGCAGCCGCCTGATCGAACTGCGCAGACGCCTGCCGAAGTCCTGCGAGGGCAATCGCGGAGGGATCCATTGGGTAGATATCGGCAGAATCCACGGCGAACTTTAGCCGGCCTGACCGTGGACCTCTTGAGGGCTGCTCGAATGGCGTGAGTTCTGACGCTCTCGGAATCCCGTCCTGCCTCGCCAACCGGCGGCGAGAGCAGGACGGTGATGCTCCTTTTCACTTCCCTTGTGTCAACCAGCCTGCCGCGCCTTAGAACGCTGCGATGCCGTTGAAACCGACGTTTGCGGCCAAGCCACCCACTCCGTTCAGGACGGCGAGCGAGCCATCCGCGTTGATCGACAGCACACTGACCGAACCTGTTCCCGAGTCGATGGTGTACAGGTATTTTCCATCCGGAGTATTGGCGATGTCGAGGTTCGCGCTGCCGTCCGGCAACGTGATCACGACCGTGCCCGCCAAAGCAGTCAACTGGCCTGTCGAACTGAGCGAAAAGCCAGAGATCGTTCCAGAGCCGGGATTCGACGTGTATACGTACTTGCCGTTCGGCGTACTGACGTGCCAGCAAGTGGCGGTAGCGAGCGTCGGGATACTGGCCGTGATTGCGGACAGCGTTCCGGTTGTGCTCGCAGCGTAGGAGGAGAGGGCCGATGCGTTTACGCCACCTGCTGGTCCGGTTTCAGTCGCGATTACGGCGCCGTTCGGAGCAAAGGACACACCGAAGAGTCCAGGGCCGGCGCTTGGGTTCACGACGATCGGACCGAGCGTGCCATCCACGCGCACCGCAAAGGCGTCGATATTGCCAGTGACTTTTTCCGTTACGAGCACCGTCTGTCCGTCTGGGCTGAACGCCAGCGAACCTGGACCCGAGTTGGCGGTGGTTAGAAACGTTGTGGAATGCGGAATAGCCTTGAGCGCACCCGAGCTGGTCAGATGGAATCCGGTGACGTTGCTGTTTCCGCCAGCATTGAGAACGTAGACGATGTTTCCATGTTGCGCGACGGCGACCGGCTCGCTGCCTCCACAGGGGATCGTCGCCACTAGAGTCAGTGCGGGTCCCTTGACCTTGAATACGGATATTTCGCCGCTTCCGGCATTCACCGCGAGAAGGAAGGAATTGTCCTGCGTGAGCGTGAGCGATCCCTGTGACCCAAGCGGATCGGTAACGCCTCCGCTACCTCTTCCGCCGGTGGCGAAAGTGTGACGCCCGGTCAGCGAGCCATCCGCATTGCGCCTGTACGAGATGATCCGATTGCTACTGGAATCATTCGTCATCACAAAGACGGCGCCTTGGGCAGCGCTCGATTGCGCGTGGCCTAAAAGTGGAAAGGAAGAGAGGGCTAGGGTTAAAGCGAGCAGATTGCTGCCAATCCTGAACATAAACAACTCCTTCATGGATTTGGTCTTTGGAGACCGAACAGGGGATGAAGGGCAGCCAGACAAGTTACGGGGCAGAGACGAACAGTTTGCAAAAAATTGGTGACGCAACTTCTGCGCTCTGCCAATCATCGGATCAGGCCTCTGTCGGCTTCCGAGAATCGTTCACCAGAAGAGACACGAAGGTTCACCAATGGATGCCAATTCCAATTGGTGCGTGAAACCTTGTACCCCGGGTGCCTCTCTTGAACCATGACAACTCGTAGGGCCGAGATTACAATTTGAGCAGAGCCCCCCGAAGGAACTTGCCTCCTGCTCCCTCCTCACAATGTTGGAGGGCTGGCCGCTGTGAATCGACAGTGAAGGCGAGCCAAGGTGAAAATTCTTGATGCGAGACTGGCGGATGCGGCGCGCGATCGTGGTGTATGTACTGTTGTGTGGCTCGTTCCTGCCTGCGGTTGCGCAGGATGTGAAGGCCATCGCCTCGGCGGTCGACGCGCACTACAACCATCTGCGATCCCTGCAGGCCGAGTTCACCGAACTCTATCGTGGGTCGGGGATCGAGCGGAACGAGTCGGGCACGCTTTGGTTGAAAAAACCCGGCAAGATGCGCTGGGAATACCGTTCTCCAAAGGAGAAGCTGTTTGTGAGCGACGGGAAAGATGCGTGGTTTTACGTCCCGGAGGACCGTCAGGCTCGCAAGGAGTCCGCAAAGAAGCTTGAAGACATTCGATCTCCTCTTGCGTTTCTGCTGGGTAAGACGAAGCTGGACAAAGAGTTAAAAGGGCTCTCGATTGCAACCGATGTCAGTGTCTCGCAGCCTGGAAATGTCGTTCTGCGAGGGATCCCCGAGGGTCTGAGCGACCAGGTGAACGAGGTTGTGCTGGAAGTAACGCCGGAACATCGGCTTGCGCGGATCGTGCTGCAGGACGTCGACGGAGCTTCGACGGAGTATCGATTTACAGATCAGAAGGAAGATGTCTCGGTTGCGGATTCGCGTTTTGCTTTCAAACCGCCCGCCGGGACCGAGATCGCAGAGGGTGCGCTCGGGCAGTAAAGTCCGAACGTTTGAAGACTGCGGCTATGTTCTTTGTGGCGAAAAGAATAGAAGACATTTTGATACATGCGCTTCTGGTTACTTGCGTACTGGGTTTTGAATGCCAGCGAGTGGTTCCGCAGGCTTAGAATTAGAAGTTGCAGTGTTAGACTGAGCGGTACGACATACATTGGGAAAAATCTGAAGAAATAGCGGCAAATGGCTGAATTTGTAGTCAAAATTGCGGACGATCGCGGGCGCGTGCAACAGCAGGTGGAGCACGGCTACTCGGAGGCCGAGGTACGCGACCGGTTTTCATCCCAGGGATACCTCGTCTACTGGGTCAAGCCGCAAGGACTGATGTCGGGCGGCCTGAAACGGCGCCGGCGCAAACTGAAGCAGGACGTGTTCCTGGTCTTCAATCAACAATTTCTTACCCTGATCCGCGCAGGACTTCCGATTCTGAATTCGCTCGAACTCTTGATCAAGCGGCAGAAGAGTCCGCAGTTAAAGCAGATTCTGGAAAATGTCCGCGACCGCGTCAAGGGCGGAGAGTTGCTGTCAGACGCATTCGCCGCGCAGGGCATCGTTCCGAAGATCTATACCACCACGCTGATGGCTGGTGAGAAGAGCGGCAACATCGACGAAGTTCTCACGCGTTACATCAGCTTTCAGCGGCTGGCGATGACCTTCCGCAAGAAGCTGTTCGTGTCGTTGATCTATCCGACACTGCTGGTCACCGTCGTGATGATCATGGTGACGTTCCTGTTCACCTACGTAGTGCCAAAATTCGCGGACTTGTTTAACAGCCTTGATGCAAAACTGCCGGCGATCACCGTGTTCATGCTTGCGGTGGGAACCAACGCGCAGAAGTATGCGCCGTTTGTTTTCGTCGGGCTCGTCATAACAGGGTTCGTGTTGTGGCGGTGGAAGGAAACCGATCGCGGCGCCGATCGAATTGATCGCGCGATCCTGAGTTTGCCTCTGCTCGGCGATATCCGCCTGAAACATCAGGTGGCAAGTTTTTCGCGAATGCTTTCGACGCTCCTGCAGGGCGGCTTGCCGCTGGTGCCATCGATGGAAACGGCTGGCGGCTCGATGAGCAGCCGGCGCATCCTAAAAGGTGTAATGCGCGCGGGTATGCGGGTACGCGAAGGTCAAGGGCTGGCTCCCAGCCTCGAAGAGCAGAAGATTTTCCCTGAGCTCGCGGTGGAAATGATCGAGGTGGGCGAGTCGACTGGTGCGCTCCCGGCGATGTTGAATTCCGTGGCCGAGTTCTATGAAGAAGATGTGCAGACGGCTTTGGGAGCGGCCATGGCGCTGATCGAGCCGCTAATCCTTATTATCATGGCGATTTTCGTGGGCGGCGTGCTGATTTCGCTGTATTTGCCGATCTTTACGCTGGGTGTGCACTAAGGATTGGAGACGACGCAGTAGGTCGACGGGCTCGCAGTTAGCAATAGCAAAAATCAGGATTTACGGTTTTAGGGAATTGGGGTAGTGGATGGCGACGGCGGATAAGAAATCACTTTTCGTAGGTGGCGGAAACGGCGGGCCGATCAGCCCGACGGGCAATCCTATTACGGATCTGGAGCGCGCGCAGGATGTGGCGCGGCGGTATCGTTGCGAGTTTGTCGACCTCACCGATTTTCAGCTTCACCATGATCTGTTCAAGAAGATCTCGCCGGATTTGATGTTCCGCTACAAGTTTGTGCCGCTGGAAGAAACCGCCGACGGCCGCCTCGCCATCGCAATCGCCGATCCGAGCCAGCTGATGATGATCGACGAGATCAGCCTGCTGCTGCAGAAGCGCATCGTGACCAAGGTCGCGACGCTGAAGCAGATCGACGACATCCTCAAGAAAACCGAGCAGTCGCAGCGAGTTCTCGAAGAAGCCAGCGAAGGCTTCACCATCATCCGGGAAGACGAAAACACCGGCATCGAAGAGACGCTGACCATCGACAAGCTCACGGCTGGCGGCGAACCAGCCCGATCATCCGCCTGGTCGATACCACGATATTCACGGCGTTGCAGCGACGAGCTTCGGATATTCACATTGAAACGCGGGACGACTCGGTCGTCATCAAGTTCCGTATCGACGGCGTGCTGACGCAGGCCATGCCGCCGATCGGCAAAGAACATCACTCGACCGTCATCTCGCGTATCAAGGTCATGAGCGAACTCGATATCTCGGAGCGCCGCGTACCGCAGGACGGCCGCTTCCGCGTGAAGTACAACGGGCGCGCCATCGACTTCCGCGTCTCGATCATGCCGTCGATTCATGGCGAAGACGCCGTGCTCCGCGTGCTCGACAAAGAGTCGATGAGCGAGAAGTTCCGCACTCTGACTCTTGATGTTGTCGGCTTCGATGAAGACGACCTTCGCCGCTTCCGCCGCTATATCAAGGAACCCTACGGCATGGTGCTCGTGACGGGGCCGACGGGATCCGGTAAAACGACGACGCTGTACGCCGCCGTCAACGAGATCAAGACCGACGAAGACAAGATCATCACCATCGAAGACCCGGTCGAATACCAGTTGCGCGGCATCACGCAGATTCCGGTAAACGAAAAGAAAGGTCTGACGTTCGCGCGCGGCTTGCGTTCCATCTTGCGTCATGACCCTGACAAGATCATGGTCGGCGAAATCCGCGACTCGGAAACGGCCCAGATCGCAATTCAGTCTGCGCTGACCGGACACTTGGTCTTCACGACGGTCCACGCGAACAACGTCGTCGACGTCATTGGACGCTTCCTGAACATGGGCGTCGAGCCCTACAACTTTGTTTCGGCCCTGAACTGCATCCTGGCGCAGCGTCTGGTGCGTTTGATCTGCGAATCCTGCCGTACGGAAGTGCATTATGCGCCCGACATTCTGGAAGCCAGCGGACTTGATCCGGTGCAATGGGGCAAGGTTCCGCTCTACGAAGGTCCGGGCTGCATTGAGTGCGCAGGCACAGGATTTCGCGGACGAACCGCGATCCACGAACTGCTTGATCTCAGCGACCGCATTCGCGAGATGATTCTGGCGAAGAAGCCGACCTCCGAAATTCGGCGCGCAGCGCGCGATGAAGGCATGCGGTTCCTGCGCGAGTCGGCGCTCGACAAGGTTCGCCTGGGGATGACCACGCTGAAGGAAATCAACAAAGTTACGTTTATCGAGACCATGCGGTAGAGCAATATTGCAAGGCTTCAGAGTCAGCGACTGTACTTTGAGGCCTTGAAACCTGGCCGATTCAAGTTCCCTTTCAGCTATTGCAAATCTTCTGGATACAGGTTCTGATTTAAAAGGATTTTTCTCTCAAAGGCTTACGCGACATGAGTCCAACTTCAAAGACACCACGGCCCAAGCTAGCCTGCGAGATTGCCGCAGATCGAGTTTTGGCCGGGCGCGTCGTCGAAGGCGGAGGCGGCCTTGACGCTTGCGCCGCTCGAGAACTGGCGCCCGGGAGCGTGGTTCCCGATCTTGTCGAAAACAACTTACGGCAACGGGAAGCGGTGCGTTCGGGAATTGAGGAGTCGCTGGGAAGCGTTGCAGGGCGTTCACGCGACGTGATTGCAATCGTTCCTGACGCGGCCGTCCGCGTGATGCTGGTCGAGTTCGATACGCTGCCTTCCGATCACGAAGAGGCCCTTGGAGTAGTGCGGTTTCGGCTGAAAAAATCTCTTCCCTTCGATGTCGAAAAGGCTAAGGTGTCGTACCACGCACAGAAGGTCAACGACGAGGTTCGTGTTGTGGCAGCCGTTGCGTTGGGCTCGGTAATCGAGGACTACGAGACCGCATTCCGCGATGCCGGATTCAATCCGGGCGTCGTGCTTCCGTCGACGCTGGCGGCAATCGGCGCTGCAAACGCGAAGAAGCCTACGCTGGTGATCAAGGTGGACGCACACACCACGAGCATCGCGATTCTGAGTGATGACCAGTTGCAGCTTTTCCGCACGCTGGAAAATGCGCGCGGGGTGACGATTAACGGCGAGCAACTGGCGGAGGAAGTTTATCCGTCGGTGGTGTTTTTCCAGGACACGTATCATTTGAATATCGAGCAGATTTATGTAGCTGGATTGCCGGAGTCCGGCGGAGCGGCGCCTGCTTTGAAGGCGCAGACCGGAGCCGACGTTCAGGAATTGATTTCGTCAGGCCAGTTGGGAGTTGCATCCGCGGGCTCAGTTCCCCGTTGGAGAATGGCGGGTGTCGTCGGAGCACTGATTTCCTGAAGCTGCTCCAGTTGGGTTACAAGCGATTTTCATGAGACTTGATATCAATCTCGCGAGCCAGCCGTATGAGGATGCGCGGCAATTCTGGATGCGCTGGGGCGCGGCCCTGGGTGCGGTTGTCTTGCTGACGCTGATCCTTCTAACGCTCGATATCAGCGGCTGGATGAATGCGCGGCGCGATCGGGCTGCGATTTCGCAGGAACGGGACACGATCGCGAAACGCGATCAGACTCGCGCCACAGCTGAAACATTCCTGAATCGACCGGAAAATCGGACGACGCGAGACGAGTCGCAATTTTTGAATGAAGTCATCGAGCGCAAGGCTTTCTCGTGGACGAAGGTGCTCGAGAGCCTGGAAAAAGTCATGCCGCCGAGAGTACACGTGGTGGCCATCAATCCGGAGTTGGATGAAGACAATCAGCTGGCGCTGAAGATGCGCGTAGCTGGAGACTCGCGGGATCGGGCAATTGAACTGGCCCGGCGCATGGAGCAGTCGAGAAGATTTTCCCAGACCGCCATCACCACAGAAGGCCACGTGAATTCCCAGACCGGCGACACCGAGCAGGTCGACATCGTCGCGGTGTACATTCCGGAACCTCTGGGCGCAGCGGAAGCACAGCCCGCACCAAAACCTCCGTCAAAAGACGAGAAGCCGGCAAAACCCGCTAAGTCAAAAACTAAGAAACCGGCGGGAACGCACTGATGCCTGACTTGCGAAAAACACGGAAGCAACTGAAGCTGGCGATCGGTATTCTTGCCGCCGTCGACGTGCTTGCGGCGCTCATATATTTCTCGCCGCTCGTCGGCTCAGCCGAGAGCCGCAGGATGCAGATGAACCAACTGCAGGCCGAGGTCACCACCAAAACCCGGCTGGTTGCCCCTCTGCAGGATCTTCCGCACAAAGTCGAGACTGCCAATAAGCAAATCGCGGACTTCTACAAGAACCGCCTGCCGGCACAAAGTTCGCAGATCGCGACCGAGTTCGGAAAACTGGCGGCAGCAAACGGAGTTACCATCGAGCAGGGCAAATACAAGTTGAAGGACGAGCAGCCGGGCAATCTTCAACCAATGGAGATGGAATATGATCTCTCGGGAAATTACACGGCGCTGGCGAAGTTCATCAACGCGCTGGAGCGCGATGAGATGTTCTTCATCATCAAGAGCGTCACTCTTGGTGGAGAACCTCACGGAACGGTAAAGCTGAACCTGAAACTGGATACGTATTTGAAGGCGGCCTCTTAGTGCAACTCGGACTGGAGAACAAGAAGAAGGCGACCTGGGCAGCGGTGCTCGGCTTGGTAGCCGTGCTCATCTTTGCGTACCAGTTCGTTCCCTTCTTCACGGAATCCTCGACTCCCGCTTCGAACGCGCAGGCTGCGGCTCCCAGTGCGACTCGCCAAACATCACGCGCAAAAGCCAAACCAGGAAAGAAAGTGAAAGTCGAGAGTCTTGATCCGACTCTCAAGCTGGATTTGCTGGCGATGAGCGAGAAGACTGAGTATCAAGGCTCCGGCCGGAATATCTTCGTATCGCAGGCCGAAGACATTCCAATTCCGATCGCGACAGCGCGCACAGATAAGACGAAGGAAGCTGCACCGGCACCGTATGTGACTCCTACCGCGCCGGCTCCAACTCCCATTCCTTTGAAGTTTTACGGGTTCGCGAGCTCCCCGGGAGAGCCGAAGAAGATTTTCCTGAAGCTGAATGACGATGTCTTCGTGGCGGGAGAAGGTGAAATCGTCGACCGGCGATACAAGGTCATTCACATCACGAACACGTCCGTTGAAATACAGGATGTCGTGAGCAGTGGGCCTCCGCAAAGCATCCCGCTCACGCAAGGTTGAGTTTAGGAATTCGCCATCGCATCGTTGTGCGCTTGGGATATTTGGAAGGAATAGATTTCACCAGCTCGAATGCGCTTCCCTTCTCAATTGCGACGCTCGCCCTCACAGAGTGAGGGCGGATACGTCATGCTCATGCTGCTTTTGACCATGGCGCTGATGGTGATTTTTGCGGCGATCATCGTTCCTTCCGTCACCTTCAATATCAAGCGGGATCGCGAAGAAGAAATGGTCCATCGCGGCGTGCAGTATTCCCGCGCAATTCGCGCGTATTACAAGAAATTCAATCGCTACCCGGCGAAGATCGAGGATCTGGAGAATTCCAACCAGATGCGGTTTCTGCGCAAGCGATATAAAGATCCGCTGACGGGCAAAGATTTCAAGTTGTTGCACTTCGGCGAAGCCAAGATGTCGATGAATGCCTTGGGCGGAGCGGGCCTCGCAGGCGCCGCGTCGTTGGGTCCGAACGGTGCGCTGGCGGCAGCAGGAGCGCTTGCAGCAGCCGGCGCCTTGGGCCAAGCCTCGCCATTGGGAGGCAACTCGCCCTTCGGAGCAACCGCGAATTCACCGCTTGCGACAAAACTCGCCAACTTCAGGTCCGACTACCGCGGGTGAGCTGGGCGGGACAGATCCCAATTCGCAGAGTGCGTCTGATCCGGCAAATCCAAACTCTTCCGGACCGGGAAACAACCTGAACGGCAACTCCGGCGATAAGTTGTCCAACACAACCTTTGGCGGTGCACCGATCGTTGGAGTCGCCAGCCTCAGTAAGGAACGGACGATCCGCGAATTCGACAAGAAGAAGAAATACAACGAATGGCAATTCGTCTACGATCCGACATTTGATCGCGGATTCCTGATTACTACCCCGTATCAGCCGTCACTGCAGCAGTTCGGAATGCAGGGGACCACGAATCTGAACGGTCAGAACGGACAACCTGGAAGCAACAATGGGCCCGGAAACAGCTTCGGAAATTCGCCATCGCCGATGCAGAACAATCCCACGTCTCCGGTGGGAGGATATGGAACACCAAGTCCAAATCAACCGCAGAGTCAACCTCAACAGCAATAGACGCCGACACATTCGACAAAATGAAACGGCCTCATCGTCACGATGAGGCCGTTCGAATTTCGCGGGAGCGTTCGCGTTATACGCTGAACGAAGATCCGCAACCGCAGGTGCTCTTCACATTTGGATTCTCGAATTTGAAGCCTGCGCCTTCCAGTGTCTCCACGTAATCGACAATGCAGCCGTTCAGATACATCACTGAGGTCGCGTCGACAAAAACCTTAAGACCTTCCATCTCGAAGGTCTTGTCCATCATTCCCGCACCATTTTCGAATTGCATCGAATAGGAGAATCCAGAACATCCACCGCCAACCACCCCAATACGCAAACCAGCAGGCACCGGGGTCTGCTGAGTCATGATTTCTTTCACCTTAGCGACGGCGTTGGCGGTCAGGTTGACGGGCGCTGTTTTCTTGACTTCGGGGATTGTTGTCGTGGCCATTCGTATCTCCTTGGCTTTAAAGCTGTTTGATTATAGCAGATGAATTTTCCTCAACCTAACGGATGTTCACGGCGTGAGGAAATTGTCTGCTTAGTTGGATGCGGAATAAGGATTTTTGGTCGCAATGTTGTCGAGTCTGCAACGGGTTCTGAACACAGGGATTAATCGGACGCCGGGGCTTGCCAACGGGGCTATAATGACGGCGTTAAGGCCTTCCCCAGTTGCTTGCGAGGTTCTGGCCCGCCTCGCGCTGCCACGTGGATCGCCGCTGCGCTGGGTTGTACCCTTGCCGAGGTGGCATATGACGCTGACGATTGTAGGAAGTGTATTTGGGCTCTTCGCGGTTGGTCTGATCGTTCTCCTCATCTACAAAAGCACCCTCACCATGCACGAGGATGATCAACTATTTCTAGACAGCAGCAATTCACACATGCAGGAAGAGCAAACGGAGCTTCTGACGAAAGTGAATCGTCTGACGATTCCGGTTCGCATCTTCAGCATCGGCTCCGGAGTCTTTCTGTTAGTGCTGGTTGCGATGCTGATCTACCAAAAACTCAACGAAGTTCAGTAACGACACAGCGCAATCTCGCGAAGATGGGGTTCGATTATGGGCGGTTGAAGCGGCGCCCTACGATCAAGGCTACTGGGCGCCTTTCGATCCCCCAAAGCGCGAGGCGGAGTGTATCTCGGGGACCTCGTTGCGCAAAAAGGGTTGGGATGGGCTCGAAATCATGCTGCGGGGTCATCTTCTCAGCAACTAGCGTCAGAAAATGTTGCAAGCAAGTCTATCCATAACGATCTAAGATCACTTAGATCTGGCATTAATGCCAAGTGCGACAACTCTTCGGCCGAGTTAGTAAGTTAATACTGGGACGGGCAACTTTTGCGATCTAACCACATTCCTAAGGCGGGAGTGTCCGGGCAATGCATTCATCTCCTGCGGTAAACGCAAGCTCCGACTCTGAAGATCCCCAGCCAGCGCCGGAAATATCGACCGGCTCACCGAAAACGCCTGCTCCACGTTTGAAGACCCGCATTTGGATTGCGATATGCGCAGCAATCCTGGCCGTCGTATTCACGGCGCTCATCGCCGCACGCCGTCACGGAACAGCCAGTTCAAAGACTGCGGTGTCTATTTCAAATAGCTCGGGCCATGTGCTGCGACTCAAAGGAACCACCGAAGCCGTAGAAGCTCAATCGATACTGGCCCCGCAGCTCGCGAGTCAACAGGTCTCTACTCTGACCCTCATTCATCTCACACCGGGTGGCACTCGCGTGAAAAAGGGCGATCTGCTGGCTGAGTTCGACCGGCAGGCGCAGATGCGGGACTTCATCGACAAGCAGGCGGAATATCAGAAGCTCGTCGATCAGGTAGCGGAAGAAGAAGCGAAAGAGCTCGCGGCCAAAGCGAAAGATCAAACGGAATTGAAGACTGCCGAAGACAATCTTCGGAAGACCGAACTGGAAATACAGAAAGAAGAGATCGTTTCACGGATTGATGCTGAGAAAAATCAGGAGAACCTGGAGGAAGCAAAGGCCACCTACGCGCAACTTAAGGAAACGTTTGAGCTAAAACGGACCGCTGCCCGCGCGGCGATTCGCATCCTCGAGATTCAGCGCGATCGTATGCAACAGACGATGAACCATGCCCAGGCGAATGCATCGCTGATGCAGGTTCGCGCGCCCATTGCAGGCGTGGCAGTGCCCAATAACATCTGGAAGCAAGGTTCGATGGGAGAAGTGCAGGAGGGAGACCAGGTTGAACCCGGCACCTCGTTCATGCAGGTGGTGAATCCTGAATTCATGCAGGTACGCGTAGAAGCGAATCAGCAGGACTACCCGCACCTGCAAATTGGGCAGATCGGAAAGGTCCACATCGATGCGTATCCGGACCTTGTTCTGCCCGGCAAAGTCGAAGTGATTGCTCCGATTGGCGAGCACGGCAGTTTTTCTGAAAAACTTCGGTTCTTCGCGGTGGTCATTGCAGTCGAGGGGAACAATCCGAAACTGATGCCCGATCTTTCTGCGGCAGTCGACATCGACATCGGCGGACAGAGCGCCACCGAAACCGCCGCTGGTGGTCCTCGATGAAAACAAAGTTCCTGCAGCTTTGGATCCGGCGAAGAGTTCTGATGACCAGCATCATTGTTCTCGCCGGGACCGGTCTCGTGGCCGGCGCAGTGCGCTTGACCAGGCGTGGGCCGAGTGTACCGACGTTCGTGGTAAGCCGCGGAGAGTTTCTCGATTCACTGCAGTTTCGCGGTGAGGTGAAAGCACTGAAGTCGCTCACGATCAGCGCTCCCGCGGAAGCAGGCGAGCTGCAAATCATAAAGCTCAGCGCGCAGGGGGCTGCGGTTAAACCGAACGACGTTGTCGTCGATTTCGACAAAACGAAAACTGAGCAGGACCTCGCGCAATTCCGGTCCGCATGGAAGTCCGCCGAAGCCACCATCGACCAGGCGCGCGCACAGGCCAAGCTCGCGGAAGAAGAGGACAAAACGGCGGTGATGAAGGCGCGGTTCGATGTCGAGACCGCCAGGTTAGAAGCCAGCAAACAGGAAATCGTTTCCAGGATCGAGGGCGAAGAAGCCAAGCTGAAGCTTGCGGATGCGGAGCAGAAGTTGCACGAGGCCGAGGCAAAACAATCGTCCGACAAGTCTTTTCACGAAGCGACCGTCGAGAACACACAGCAGGCCAGCAGAAAAGCTCAATACGATATGCGACGCGCACAGCAAGCATTGGCGCAAATGACATTGCGCGCACCTTCGGCTGGAAACATCAATTTATTGCAGCATTGGACGGGATCGGGCATGGCTCCCTACCACGAAGGAGATAAAGCGTGGCCCGGAGCTGCCATTGCAGAACTTCCCGATCCGGCGACGTTGCGTGTCACCGCACGTGTCGACGAGACCGAACGAGGCCGGCTTTCACCACAGCTTCCCGTCACAGTGCAATTGAATGCCATCCCAGACCGGCAGTTTACTGGACACATCGAACACATCAGCGCAATTGCCAGCGTTGATTTTTCCGGCGGATGGCCGTTTCCCCGCAACTTCAGCGTTGAAATTGTTCTCGATCAGACCGACCCTCGCTTCCAGCCGGGTATCACGGGACAGGTTACGGTTACCGTCGACCGCATACCCAATGTGATCAACATTCCAGTGCAGGCTTTGTTTCAAAAATCCGGACGCAATGTCGCGTACGTCTGGTCCAATACGCAATTTGAAGAACGCGTATTGGACGTGGGAAAAAGAAGCGGAGACAAGATCCTGATCGCCAAGGGATTGAAAGACGGAGACAAGATAGCCCTGCAGGATCCAAGCACCAAGGAGTAGTACGCGAAATGAAACGCCGGCGAACCATCGTATGGACGATCGGAGCGGTCACGCTCTGCCTGCTGGTCGGCGCACTTGCCGCAGCCCTTCGCAAGTCGCCAACCGCCAGTGCTGGCGACATTCCCACCACGCATCGTGAAGCGCGGTGATTTGGAGATTAACGTATTCACGACAGGCGAGCTTCGTGCCCGGCATTCGGAAATAATGACGGCGCCGCCAATCGGCGGTGGCCTGCTCGAAATCACCAAACTGTTGCAAACCGGGACCCGCGTCAAGAAGGGGGATCTGGTGATGGAATTCGATCCCAGCGAGCAAGAGTACAAGGTTGAGCAGAGCCGTTCCGAATTGTTGCAGGCCGATCAGGAAATCACGAAAGCCAAAGCCGATGCAGCAGTGGTCACGGCGAAAGATAAGGTGGAACTGCTTAAAGCTCGTTTCGACGTCCGGCGGGCTGAACTGGACGTGCAGAAGAATGAATTAGTAAGTGCAATTGATGCGCGAAAGAATGATCTCGCTCTTGAGCAGGCGAGACGTGTATTGGCTGAAGTCGAACAGGATGTGCAATCGAGAACCGCTTCGGGGAAGGCGACCATTGTCCTCGCCGAAGAGAAGCGGATCAAATCCAAGTTGGCGATGGAGCAGGCGCAGGAGAACATTCGGAAAATGCGGGTTGTGGCTCCCATCGATGGCCTTGTGGCTTTGGAGAAAAACGACCGGTCGGCAGGAGGTATGTTTTTCGGCGGAATGACATTGCCTGAATACCGCCAGGGTGACAAGGTGGACGCAGGCGCTACCGTCGGGAAGGTGATCGACCCCGGCGAGATTGAATGTGTGGCGAAGCTTGTCGAACTCGACCGTAATAATGTCAAAGAAGGGCAGGCGGTCGACATTGATCTCGATGCTCTCCACGGACCTCTGTTACACGGCAAGGTGAAGTCACTGGGGGGAAACGCCGATCGCGGCGGTTGGGGATTTGATAACAACGGCACGAAATTTGAAGCAACCATCTCCCTTGATCGTGGGGACTCCCGATTGCGTCCGGGGTTTACCGCCCAGGTAATCATCCACGGAGACTCGCGAAAAAATGTGCTCTACCTTCCCCTACAGGCCGTCGCCACGAAGGAGAGCAAGCGAGTGGTGTTTGTGAAAAACGGCAGCAGCTTCGAACCACGCGAGGTGAAGATCGACGGCCAGAGTGAAAGCCGCGTTGCGGTGGAAGGTGTGGTAGCGGGAACCGAAGTTGCAATGATCGATCCGACCGCCCCCAGAAAATCGACGAACGCGGGAACCGAAGTCCCTGGCGGGGGAGGGCAGCCGTAGTGTCCGCATCCGCGTTCCCAAATCCCATTCGCGCCCTCCGTGCATCCCAGCAGTGGCTTCCCGACCTTCAACTCGGGTTCCAGAATCTTCTGCTCCATCGCCTGCGTACAGCTCTGACCATGATGGGCATGATTTTTGGCGTCGCTGCCGTGGTCTCCATGCTTTCCATCGGGGCCGGCGCCCGCCAAAGAGTGATGGCATTCATTGAGCAGATGGGAGTACACAACCTGATCGTTGAAGCCAAGGAGTCGCTGGACTTCCGGGCGACAAGCAAGATCCGGCAACTTTCACCCGGCCTGACCTTTCAAGACTACCGGGTGATTCGGGATGACCTCGGCGAGATCGTTGCGGGTACT
Organism: uncultured Acidobacteriota bacterium; assembly: GCA_963820895.1. Classification (GTDB taxonomy): domain Bacteria; phylum Acidobacteriota; class Terriglobia; order Terriglobales; family Acidobacteriaceae; genus Sulfotelmatobacter. Next base: position 754,371 of record CAWGBW010000001.1, on the reverse strand, counting down.
CCGCGAAAACGAATGATGGCTTCGAAGACGATTCCCAGGTCGCAACAAGATCCGCCGACCGTGTACGGTGTCGATCCGGTCTATCAGAAGATCGCCGGACTGCAGGTGCTGCAAGGGCGATTTTTCACCGATCAGGAGGAATCTCAAGGTGCCTCCGTCTGCGTGCTCGGCGCCGCGGCGCGAACCAGCCTGTTCGGCAGCGCAGATGTTCTGGGGCAATACGTGAAGGCAAACGAGCAGTGGTTTCGCGTGATCGGCGTCGCCTCACCGCAACTGAGCTCGCAACAGGATGTCGCAGGCGTTCCAACTCAGGATCTCAATAACATTGTGTACGTGCCGTTGCATTCTGCGATCCTCCGCCTTGAGGATTCTTACAGCTTTCAGCGCGACGAAATCGACGGTATTTATTTAACGATCCGTGACGATGCCAACATGAGCTCAGTCGCGCAACTGGTGCGGGCGATTCTCGATTCTTCGCATCACTCCGCGGGAGATTTCAGCGTCATCGTTCCGGCAGAATTGCTGGCCGAACAGAAACGCACCGAGCGGTTGTTCAATGCCGTCATGGTAGCGATTGCCTCCATTTCCCTGCTGGTCGGCGGCATCGGGATCATGAACATCATGCTGGCCAGCATCCTGGAACGTACTCGGGAAATTGGCGTACGGCGCGCGGTGGGTGCGCGGCAATCGGACATCATCCGTCAATTTGTCGTGGAGGCCGTGCTGATCTCCTTTGTGGGAGGAACCTTTGGGATCGTGTTCGGGTTCGCCATGTCGCGGCTGATCGCGTGGCTGGCAGGATGGTCGACGATCGTCACGGCGACGTCCATCGTTCTGGCATTCCTGGTTTCCATTACCGTCGGGTTGGTGTTTGGAATCTACCCTGCGGTGAAAGCAGCGCGTCTCGATCCGGTGGAAGCGATCCGCTACGAGTAGCGCGGCGAAATCTTCGAAGTACGAGTCAATACAACTTGGAGGAATTGAGGAATGAGAAACTCTCGCCTGGGCCTGGTGGTCTGCCTTGTGATGGTCTTCGTTTCGGCGCTTACGGCACAGCAGGGCGAAGCGTACGGAGATCTGATGACGTCGCGGACTCGCTCCAACCGTCTGGACACGCCGGACCTGCTGCGGAAGTATTTGGTGGATGGCAAGCTACGACTGAGCTTGCAGGATGCTGTCGTTCTGACTCTGGAAAATAACAGCATGGTCAGAGTTCAGGAGACGCAGGTCGAGGCATCCAAGTTCGAATTGCTGGCGGCGCATGCGCCCTTCGATCCGCTTATTCATAGCGAGAGCTCAATCACCAGCGCGGTGTTTCCGCCATTTCAATTTCTGCAGTCCACCGGCGGCAACACTTTCAACTTCAATTTCAAAGACACATCAAAGATTGTTGCGATCGACTACAGCCAGACGTTCTCAACCGGGACCAAAGTGACCGCAGGGCTAAGCAACAACATCGAGTCGACGAACATCCCGCTGGGCTTTTTCAATCCCTCCACGACTTCCAATCTCAATTTTCAATTTACCCAACCGCTCTTGCGTAATGGATGGTTCGCCGCCAATCGAGGTCCCGTAATTATCGCGCGCCGTAATCTGCAGGTATCTCAAGCCGCGTTCGCGGGATTTGTAAATGACAACGTTCTGACTGCCATACAACAATACTGGGCGATCGTCCAAGCCAAAGGCAACCTTGACGTGGCCCGATCGTCGATGGACGCAGCCGAAGCGACCTACAAGCTCAACAAGCGTCAATTGGAGCTTGGGGCCCTGCCTCCGTTGGATATTTACCGATCGGAATCTCAGCTCGCATCGCGGCGCGTTCAGGTGATTCAAAGTGAATACGCCTTGAAGCAGGCTGAGGATACCTTTCGCGTGACCATCGGCGCCGATCAGGATCCGTACTTTCAAGCGCTTGATATTCAACTCACGGAAAATGCAGCACCGGAGGGCGAACTGCGCTCGATCGATGCCGCAACCGCTCTCCAGGCTGCGCTGACCAAGCGTCCCGAGTTTGACGCCGCGCGCGCAGCACTGGCGAGGGATGAAACTCAAATTCGCGTGTCACGTAATCACCTGCTTCCGCAGCTGGATGTCACAGGGTCGTACTCGAGTACCGGAGTGGGCGGAAGCGGACTGGATCAAATCGGTCAACCCATCTCGAGCTCGTGGCTTCGTCAGACGTTTGCATTCAACTATCCGATTTACACCGCGCAATTGACACTGAACCTGCCATTGAAAAACCGGCTCGCAAAAGCGGAGATGGGAACCGCACTGGTAGCGCGGCGCAGTGACTTATACCGCGAGCGACAGTTTCGCGAACAGGTAACACTCGACGTCAGCAACGCCGTGCATCTACTCGAGCAGGCGACCCTCAGCATCGCTGCGGGAAAGGAAGCTCTCGATCTCGCCAGAAAGACGACAACCGCCGAGCAAAGAAAATATGAGTTGGGATCAAGCACGGTCTTTCTGGTTCTCGAGGCCCAGACGGAAATGGCAGCGGCAGAACAATCCTTGTTGCAGGCGGAGGTCGGATATCGGCTGGCGGTGGCCGCTGTCGACCATGCAACCGGCGAAATGCTGGAACCGTATCATCTCCAGATCGCACAACTGACGCGGTGAGTGGGCGCTTAGCTACGACGCAAAAGCGTTTACTTGGGTTGCGTTTTCAGCAATTTAACGATTGATCGCTCGCAAATCTGGTCATTTCGTTCAACTCTCAGGAACCTACGCCCGCCTCTATCGGGCACTATCTTCAGTAATGACCGCCTGTGATCACGATCACATTGTCAGTTCAGTTGCTCTGCCAGTATTAGATCGTTCTTAGGTAGGAGAAGGGATTTAACGGATATGCACTCCAACGGCGACAAACATCAACCGAGTTGTTTGGTGGCGCACGACGTGGTCAACAAGCTTTCGGCGATCATCGGGTTCTGTGATCTGCTTAAAGAGAGAGTTGAGCCGCACGACTCGGAATGCGCGAAAAGGCTAGGACTGATTCATGACTTGGCCCAATCGGCGGCCAAGGAACTGGTGGACCATCAAGTGCATCGAGCAGCGGCGATCCGGAACGTAGAGACCCGCGACAAGCTTGTTGTTTAGATAGTTCTGCGCGCGGTATTAATCCGCCGGTTGTGGCGGCCCTTTAGAGTTCGAGATCCAAGAGCTTGGTGGTCACAGCAGCATTGTGATCTTCAGGCGTTACATCCATCCATCCCTGAGTCGTTGCAAAAAGCAGTGACGCTCATGGAAGCTGTGGCAAAATAGAACTCGTGCGGCCATGGCGGAATTGGCAGACGCAGCAGACTTAGGATCTGCCGGGTAAAACCGTGGGGGTTCAAGTCCCTCTGGCCGCACCATTCATCAATTTGTTTTCTCTTTCCCGTGCGTTGCTCTTCCTTGCCATACTCCACGTACTTCTGGATTTCCTTGATGTGACCAGCGATGTCGCAGGTTTCACCACCTCGGAAGTTGTACGCCGCTATCTGCCGACCAGAACAGTCACGCCTGGACCACTTCTTTATCCTGGGGCACAAGAAACGCAAAACTGGCACCGCCTAGGTCCAGCGGTGCCAGCAATAGAACAGTTGATTTGTACCCCGCGCGATCCTCAGCGCAGGGCCTGATAGTTGTTACCGAACGGTCAGCGATACGGATGTTTTCTGCTGCATTCCGCTCGCGCTTCCGGTGACCGTCACCGTGTAGGTGCCGGCCGGAGTTTTCACTCCGGGAGTGTGTGGAGTTGCGGCGCTGAATCCGCTACATGCCGTTTGCAGCATGCAGCCAGTCAACGCGAGCAACACGATTCCGATCGCAAGAACTCGCCGCCGGTTCGCGCCGCCCATTCCTGCGCCACAGATGAACAGGCCAGGGATCAACAGGGCAAGTGCAAGCATGCCACGCCCTGCCGATCGGGATGCCAGCGCTGTCGATCCAGTTGTGGTCAAGGTCAGTGTTGCCGAGCCAGTTCCGGCGCTCACTGAGATTGCACCAATCGAACATCCGACCGCCGGCGTTACCGCCGGAGACACGCCGCAGGTCAAGTGAACCGATGACGGATTGAATCCGCCGGTCGGCGTAATGGTGATGATTGACTGAGCCGAAGCGCCCGCCGCAACCGAGGTCGGAGAGAGCGCCGAAGATGACAGGCTGAAGCTGGATGCGGAGACAACCACGGCCTGCGCACCAGACGTGCTGCCGTTGAAGTTGCTGTCGCCAGAGTAGACCGCCGTGATGCTGTGCGTGGCAGCTGTGAGAGTGGTGGTCGAGAACGCCTCTACTCCATTGCTGTTCACGCTCGAGTTGCCGATCTGCGCCGTTCCATCCATGAAAGTCACAGTCCCGCTGACCAGGCTGGAATTTCCGGAAGTAACGGTAGCAGTTAAGGTGACGCTCTGGTTGAGGTTGGCTGTGCCGGGCGTGGCAGTCAACGCCGTGGTTGTATCTGCCTTCTGAACCGCCTGGCTCAGCGCCGATGACACGCTCCCGACAAATCTGGAATCTCCGGAGTATGACGCCGTGATGGAGTGCGTTCCCGCCGCCATTGACGACACTGACCATGTTGCCGTACCGGCGGAAACAGTCGCTTGTCCGAGCGTTGTGCTGCCATCGCTGAAGGTAACCGTTCCCGTCCGGGTACCGGCAGATTGCGCAGATACGGAAGCAGTGAAGGTAACGGACTCGCCGAACGCCGAGGGATTCAGCGAACTTGTGATTGTGGTCGTTGTGGGGAGAACGAATCCACCCGAGATGTTGAGTAGGATACTCACTCCGCCCACGGCCAGATCAGGTCGACCATCCCCGTTCAAATCTCCTGACGCAACGCCAATGCCACTCGCTCCAAGCGAGAGCGAAGACTGGAAGGTTCCGTCGCCATTGCCCAGCAGCAGGAAGTTGCCTACTCCTGAGACAACATCCAGGTTGTGATCGCCATTGAAGTCACCGAGCAACACGGATTGGATCCCGCCCATTACTGGAGTGAGCGTGGTCGCGGCAGCCTGGAAGGTCCCGTCCCCATTGCCCAGCAGTAATCCAATCGCACCGTTCAAACAATTGTTCGTGTCGTTGCATTGGTTTGTGACGACGATGTCAGCCTTACCGTCGCCGTTCAAGTCGCCAATCGCGGCCCCAAACGAGTACGCACCGCCGGACGCGTAGGCGACCGCCGGCTGGAAGGTTCCGTCGCCGTTGCCGAGAAGAACAACGACGTTGCCATTCGAGCAGTCACCGCTGGTTCCGCACTGATTCGCCGCAACGAGGTCCAATTTGCCATCGCCGTTCAAGTCTGCGATCGCCACGGAAAATGCGTACTGTCCACCCGAGTTATAGGGGACAGCTGTCTGGAACGAGCCGTCTCCATTCCCGAGCAGCACGCTCAAGGCTCCGTTGGAGCAGTTGTTGTCAGTACACTCGTTCGTGCTCACGATGTCCAATTTGCCATCGCCATTCACGTCGCCGGTCGCTAGTGAATACACATACAGTCCGTTGGTGGGATATGCGGTTGCTGCCTGGAACGTGCCATCTCCATTTCCCAACAGCACGCTGACCGAGCCGTTGTTGCAATTGTTCTGAGCGCACTCGTTTGCGATAAGAAGGTCGAGTTTGCCGTCGCCATTCACGTCTGCGGCGACAATAGCGTAGCCATTCTGCCCCGCGGAGTCGTACTGAACCGCCGCCTTGAATGTTCCGTCGCCGTTGCCGAGAAGGACGCTCGCCACGCTGTTGGAACAGGAATTATTGTTGTTGCATTGCTCACTGACCAGAAGATCGAGCTTGCCGTCTCCATCCACATCGGCCATGGCAACTGAAAATGCGTTCCATCCCCCGGGGTTATAGTTGGGCGCGCCCACCAGTGTTCCGTCGCCGTTACCCAAATAGACGCTGACGCCACCGGTGAAACAAGAATAGTTATTGACGCATTCACTCGCCATGACGGCGTCAAGCTTGCCATCATGATTGAGGTCCGTTACCGCCAGGGAAATGCCGGCGTATTGGCCGGAAGTGTAGGCAAACGCCGGCTGGAATGTTGCATCCCCGTTGCCCAGCAGAACGCTCACAACTCCGCCGTCTTGCCACTGACCCCCTTGATCTGTCTGACTCGCTGCCAGGACATCCAACTTGCCATCGCCATTGATATCCGCAAGCACCACGTTGCGCGTATAGGTTCCGCCGGAATTGAACGTGGTCGCCGCCTGGAATGTGCCGTCCCCGTTGCCCAGCAACAGGCTTATCTGACCAACTTGACAGCTGCTATTGCTGACGCAAACATCGGCAAGAACAACATCGGACTTGCCGTCGCCGTTGACATCACCAATCGCTAGCGCTTGGGTACTTTGCCCGCCGGATGCATAGTTGACGGCAGTCTGGAATGAGCCGTCGCCATTGCCTAACAGGACGCTCATCGAACCGGTCGAACAGTCATTGCTATTGGTGCAGTTGCTGGCCACGACCAGATCTGCCTTACCGTCGTTATTCAGATCCCCTGCGGCAACGAAGACGGCCCCTGAGCCAGTGGCGTTGTATGCGATCGCGTTCTGGAATGTGCCATCTCCATTGTTGAGCAGCACACCGACCGAACCGTTAGAACAGTTGTTATTGCTCGCACAGCTATTTGCCGCCACGATATCGGACTTTCCATCGCCATTTACATCAACTAGCGCAAGGTACTGCGAGCTCGCTCCACCGGAACCATAGCTGACCGCAGGCTGGAGCGTGCCGTCGCCATTGCTCATCAATACGCTTAACGAACCGGTAGAACAATCGCTGTTGCTGAGACAGTTCGATGCGACGATCACATCGACCTTGCCATCTCCATTCACGTCACCAACCGATACAGCAAAAGCATTCGCTCCACCTGCGTCGTAGCTGACAGCAGTTGAGAAAGTCCCATCGCCATTGCCCAATAAGACGCTAACGGAGCCGGCCGTACAGTTGTTCGTGGCGCACTGGTCCGCCAGAACAAGGTCAGCGATCCCGTCGCCGTTCAAATCTCCGGTTGCCACCGACCGGGTATCCTGACCGGCGGAGTTAAAGTTCAAGGCCGACAAGAAGGTTGGGCCCGTCGATGATGGAAGTCCACTTCCAAACGCATGTGCTTTGTTTGTCTTCTGGGCCAGACGTTTCAAAGCTGAATCAGCCGGAGTGACTGGCCCTCGCCGTGAGCTGGAGGCTTGCGCTCGGGCAAGCACTGACGACCGGCCCTGTGAAATCTGCGCTCCATGAGCCACGCGAGAAGCCGATTGAGCTGAAGCAGAAGTTGGACAGAGTCTACAAACAAGAATTGCCGAGAAAACGACCAGAACCCGCGTGACGCGCTTCGAAAACATGAACATTATCTCTCCATTCGGCTCTTAAATCAGACCGGCACTACCCACCGACTGCCTCAAGTGCTGAGATATGTCTTGGGATGGCCAGTTCTAGGATCGAGTCTGTCCAAGCAGATTCGTAGCCAGTCGGTACTTACCGACGTAACGTCATCCATTCGTCGGATGAAGTATTTTCCCGGTATTTAGCGGTTCGGCGCCACTTGATCGAGCCGCAATCCAGATTCGGAAATCGACGAAATTCCGAGTTGTCTCGAATCCAGAAATAGTGGATGGGAAATAGACGCCTAGCGGGAGGCTGGCAACGTTTTCGATTGAAAACCGTTGCGCCCGGTACTGTAATGATGTCCTCTCAACGATCGACACACGGTCGAACTGCTGAGGAGGACTATGCAGCCACTATTCCAGGAACTCCGCGTCGCATCCCGACAACTGCGCAAAACTCCCGGCTTTACCGCGACTGTGATCCTCACCCTGGCAATTGGTATCGGCGCGACCACCGCAATCTTCTCGCTTATCGAAGGAATTCTGCTGCGTCCACTGCCCTTTCGCGATCCCGGACGCCTTGTCTTGATGGGAGACCATATCGGAGAAGGTGCACACACTCCCGTAACCGCGCGTGAGATCGGAACGTATTCGAGTTCGACGAACGCATTCTCATCGATGGGTGGCTACATCGTCACAACCTTCGAACTATCGGACGGTGCGACCCCGGAACAGGCGAATGCGGCGCGCTTCACGTCGGGAGTTTTCCCCACGCTCGGCGTCGAACCGGTTGCCGGGCGTGTCTTTACACAAAAAGAAGAGGACGACCGTCTGCCGGTGGCGGTCATCAGCTATTCACTCTGGCGCACGCGCTATCACCTTGCGCCGGATGTCGTCGGCACCCTGATCCAACTCGACCGCAAGGCGTACACCATCATCGGTGTCATGCCCCACAGCTTCGATTTTCCACTGGAAAATGGTCGGCTCGAACATACTCAGGTCTGGGTACCGATGAGCTTCACGAACGACGAACTCTCTGAGGAATCTGCCGGGTTTTGGGGTTACAACATCGTCGCCCGTCTCAAAGATGGCGTCACGACGGCCCAGGCTGCTCACGATGCGGATCGAGTAGCTCAGCAGATCATGCGAAATCTCCCGCCATCGCAGTCTGCGATCCACCTGCGCGGTGACGTGATTCCTTTGCTTGAGTATGACGTAGCCGAGGTCCGCCCACTCTTGAAGACACTGTTCCTGGCAGTGTCGATCGTATTGCTAATCGCCTGCGCGAACGTCGCCGGGTTGCTGTTGGTCCGTGCTTTCCGTCGCAGATCCGAGTATGCGGTGAGATTGGCTCTGGGAGCGGGGTCCGGAGTAATCGTCCGTCAGTCGGTTCTCGAAGGCCTGCTCGTCGGAGCCACGGCTGGTGCGTTGGGACTGGGCTTGGCAGCAGTCGCAATCCGGACAGCTCTTGATCTGTTGCCTGAGTCCATGCCCCGCATCGAATCAGTGAAAATCGACACGGGCGTCGCCGCATTCGCGATCCTCGTGGCTCTCGTGACCGGTATCTTGTGCAGCCTGGCGCCAGCGGTCGCTGCCCTGCGAACAAATCTAACCGAGACGCTCAAGGAAAATGCTCGAACATCAACTGGAAGCGGCAGTCTTTCCTGGTTGAGGTCCGCGCTGGTCGTCTCGGAAATCGCTGTGGCGCTGATCCTGCTGACCACGGCTGGCGCGTTCTTGCGCAGCTTTGAAAAGATGCGAGCCGTCGATCCGGGATTTCGGCCCGACCACTTGGTCATTGCGGCTATCAATTGCCTCTCCCGAAATATCCGACCAACACGTCCGCGCAGGCCTTTCACCATTCCGTTGTCGGTTCCCTATTGAGCAAACCTGGCGTGACAGCAGCGAGCGTTTCGAGTTTCGTACCTGCGACCGGGAGTCACAGGAGGATCGGCTTACACTCTCGAGGGTGAACCGATTGCTGCATGGAAGTTTAGACTTGCGTTGTTCACGACTACGTACGGCGATTTCTTCGAGACTATGGGAATTCCCCTCGTCGAAGGAAGGCACTTCACCGCCGATGATCGTGCCAACTCACAACTCGTTATCATCGTGAATCAATCCATGGCGAAGCACTGCTGGCCAGGTGAGAATGCAATCGGCAAACGACTGCATGCCGGCGGACCCAAGAAGCCCCTGCCGTGGGCGACCGTGATTGGCATTGTTGCCAACGCGAAGATGGGATCGTTCGATGAACCCGCGGACGACCAGTGGTACAGCCCGATGGAGCAGCCAGCCATCCTGGGCGGGAATTCAACCGACGATCAACTCACCGAACCAGTCGGGGGATGGATCAGCTTTCGCTCCGCAATTCCTACAGATCAGATGATGCGAACCTTGCGATCGGCTGTGGCGTCGATTGATCCGATGCTTGCTTTGCAGCCGGTTCAGACCATGACAGACGTCGTTGCCAGTGGCGAAGCTCCACGCAAGTTCAACACCAATCTCATCGTGACGTTCGCAATCGGCGCGTTACTGCTCTCGGTAACCGGACTCTATGCTCTGGTGGCGTTTTCCGTTTCGATGCGCACCAACGAGATTGCGATCCGCATGGCACTCGGCTCAGAGCGCGCGAGAATTGCGAGACTCGTTCTGATTTCAGCAATAAAGCTGGCGCTGTTTGGATGTTTGTTGGGTGTGCTTGGGTCCGTCGCCGTATCGCATATCGTCAGTTCGTTTCTTTTTGAGGTGAGTGCCACCGATCCGGCTGTCTACGTCGTTGGTGTCCTGATCATGATGAGCGTTGCGCTTCTTGCGACGGTCGTGCCTGCAATCCGCGCAGCTCTGGGGAATCCGCTGGATGCACTGCGATCAAATTGATCCACTTGTGACAAGGAAGGGAGCGGAATGGCCGGCGTCTCGACCAACGACAAAAGTAACGGCTATGAAGAGATGGCGGAACACTTCATGGCGTCCCGTAATCGCAACATTGGTGTTGCGAATATCCGGTCATGGAGTCGAGCACTTTCGACCGGATCGTCAGTCCTCGATCTGGGATGTGGGAACGGCATTCCGATTTCAAAAGTGCTGATCGAAGAAGGACTCGATGTGTATGGCGTCGACGCGTCCAAGAAAATGATCCGCGCGTTTCGCTCGGAATTCCCTCGTGCCCACGCGGTATGCGCCGCAGTGGAAGATTCCGACTTGTATCAGCGCGAGTTCGACGCTGTGCTCGCATGGGGACTGTTTTTTCTGCTGGCGCCGGAATTGCAACGGCATGTCATGCGTAAAGTCGCGAAAGCCTTGAAGCCTCAAGGGAAGTTCCTGTTCACGGCGCCCAACCAAGTGCTCACATGGAAAGACGTGCTGACCGGGAGGGAATCGTTTTCGCTCGGGCGCGACGGGTATTTGCAATTGCTGAAAGAGAATGGCATGGTCCTCAACGGCGAGCAGACAGACGAAGGAGACAACCACTACTACCTATCGTCGAAAGCTTAAACGCTGAACCCCGCACATCCCTTGCGGCTTCATCTCCGCCTGCGTTGCAGCTATGATGGGTGGGTTTCGAGGGAAGCAATGGACGATCAAGAATTGCTGCGCGAAGCTCTGGAGGAAGCGCGGGCTGGCCTGCGTGATGGCGGCTTACCGATAGGCTCTGTGCTGGCTGACAAGAATGGCCTCATCGTGGCACGCGGCCACAACCTGAGAGTTCAGACGGGTGATCCAACGGCGCACGCTGAAACCATCTGTATCCGGAACGCCGGAAGACGGCGCGACTGGAGCCAACTCACACTCGTAAGCACACTCAGCCCGTGCATCATGTGTACGGGTACTGCTCTGCTCTATAAAATTCCCAAGGTTATCATTGGCGAACATCAGAATTTCATGGGAGCGGAGGATCTGTTCCGGCAGCGTGGCGTAGAGTTCAAGGTTCTGCAGGATCCAGATTGCATTCAGATGATGGGCGATTTCATCCGCAATCACGCCGATCTTTGGAATGAAGACATCGGGGACTAGCCTTCTCGAAGAAACGCGGAAGTTCAGCGAGTCGCGGCCTGGCGAGTTTGCTTCGAGGTGGCGACGGCCTCTTTGGCTGCCGGAATCATTCTGAGATCCCACTTGCACAGCGGACAGCGGGTCGTCACGGAATACACCATCCTGCCGAATGCAACGCATTGAGTGTTGATGCACGCTCTCATGGTTCAACCTCCGCTTTGGGGAACCCTGCTTGATTTCCCTAAAGCTAGCACGTGCCTGTTGCGTCTTTCATGCTGCTTTTCGTTTCCGGCGTATCAATTTATTTTCTGGGAAACTCTCCCGGGTACCGAAACGGAAATCGAACTGTCCGCGGCGTGCGCTAGACGAGGCCCAGGCTGCTCACCGCAGAGTCCACGATGGCTTGGCCGATGGTCAGCGATGCCGTCGCTGCTGGGGATGGAACGTTCAGGACATGCAGAACTTTTCCCGAGGGAACAAACTTGAAGTCATCGACGAATGAGCCGTCCGGGTTCAGTGCTTGCGCACGAACGCCGGAACCGCCCGGCACCAGATCCTTCTCGCTGATCTCGGGAACCAGACCTTGCAGGGCTTTTACGAACGCGGCCTTCGAAAGAGAACGACGCCATTCATCGAGCCCACTCCTCCAGTGTTTTCGCGCCATGCGCCAGAATCCGGAATAGCTGAGCGCAGACGCCAAGTCCCGAACGTTCACATTGCTATGACGGTAGCCCTCTCGCGCGAGCGCAAGGACAGCATTTGGTCCCGCATCGACGGTGCCAGAAATTCTGCGCGTAAAGTGCACGCCAAGAAACGGAAAGCGAGGATCGGGCACGGGATAAATCAGGCCACGAACAAGAGATGCGCGTTCCGGCACAAGATCGTAGTATTCGCCGCGGAATGGAACGATCCGCAAACCTGGCTCGTCCCCTGCCATGCGTGCGATCCGGTCGCTGTGCAGCCCAGCGCAGTTGATAAGGATGGATGTTGAGAACGCGCCTCGCGGGGTCTCGACCACTATCTCATTCGTCGAGCGGCGAATTCCGGTGGCAGCCGCGTCTGTCAGAACCGTCCCGCCCTTGCTTACAATCAATTCAGAGTATTTTTCACATACCAGCGCATAGTCTGTGATCCCGGTAGATGGCACCACGAGCGCTCGCAAGCCGACTGCGTTTGGCTCCATCTCGCGAAGTTCTTCCGGGCCGATCAGGCGCAAACCGGTAAGACCATTGGCTTCCCCTCGGATCCGCAATTCCTCGAGGCGAGATATTTCTTCCTTGTTCGTGGCTACGATGACCTTCCCGCAGACCTCGTGGGGAACCCGATGTTCGCGACAAAACTCCACCATCGCCGCAGCCCCGCCCACACATAGTCGCGCCTTCAATGAGCCAGGCTTGTAGTACACACCGGAGTGGATGACGCCGCTGTTGTGTCCGCTCTGGTGTCGCGCAACGCCTTTCTCTTTCTCGATGACGAGGAGGCGCTTGCGCGGAAAGCGGCGAGTAATCTCGAGCGCCACGCCAAGCCCGACCGCGCCGCCGCCAATAATCAGAACGTCGTAACCAGACTTGATCATGTCGATTGCTTTTTAACCGGAGTTCTCAACACAAGTCGCGACCGCAAGTCTCAGTTTACGATCAGGGTCACAACCGTGCTTTGGCCAGCGTCTGGAGGGGTGCCAGGAGAGGTACCGGACACCGTAACGTGATACGTCACGGGATCGCCCGGCGGCGTCGTCCCGCCATTCCCTCCTCCGCCAGTGCTGACTCCTCCACAAGACATCAGCAGAAGCAGCGAGCAAAGGAGGATGAGCAGTGCCACCATCTTAAATTTGCGGTGCTGCCGTCTCGAGCGATCACCGGCGCTCAACAAAACTACCGCCGGAATCAAAGTCCACAGGGGAAGAAGCAAGAGACTCAATCGCGGCCTCGGGGACATCTTTGCGCTCGCGCCTGTCGAAATGCTCATAACGACGTTAATGGCAGAACCACCAGGAGTGATCGCCCCTGAAGGGCTGAACAAGCACTGGGCTTGCGCAGGCAGTCCGGACGAACACGCGAGGGTCACGGCCCCGTCGAACGAAGCCCCTACCGGCTGAACCGAGAGATTAAAAGGACCGCTCGTCTGACCGGCCGTCACCGTCTGGCTTGATGTCGTGGACTTGACCAAAAAGTCTTGCCCCAGCGTCAGCGTAGTGGTAGCGGAATGGCTCGGCGCGCCCGAAGCGTCCGTCGCGTTGATTTTTATGTCATAAGAACCGGCGGTCGCGTCGTTTGGCACGTTGATCGTGACGATCACATTTGCTATGCCACCACTGCTGAGAGAGATCTGGTTCGCCGGCGAAATGACGCACATGGCGGCGGGCAGGGCGGTTGGATCACAGGCAATTTTGATGTTGCCGCTGTAAGCAAATGTTGATGTGAGCTTGACCGTGAGCGTGACCTGCGCTCCCGGGGTCGCCGCCAAAGTCGCGGGCGCGGAGACAGTGTAGTCCCCGACATTGAACGGGACGGCGAGTGTATGGACGATCGACCCCGAAGTCCCCGTGATCGAAAGAGAGTAAGCTCCAGCCGCAAAATTCGTTCCGTTGATCGTCACTGTGGCCGTCGCGGGAAAAGAATTCACCGACGATGGACTGATGCTGCAACTCCCCGGCCCGAATGTAGTCGGACACTTCAAGTTCACATTCCCCGTGAATCCGTCCTGCGACGCAATCGAAATCGGCCCGCTCACCCCACTACTGCCGGCGTTGATCTGCGGGAAGGGCGTCGGCTCGCTGAAAACGAAGTCGGGATTCGATGTGACATTGAGCGTGAAGGATGTCATCAGTGCAGCAGGAGCCCCAGTCGTTGTGGCTTGGATACTCACGGCTGAGGTGCCGGTGATACTTTCACCGGGAACGGCCACGCTCGCCGTCATGTTCACGGGGGCACTCGAAGTGGGCGTGACCGAACTCGAAGGAGTCAGAGTGCAAACTGCATTCGGGATGGCTGATGTGCATGACACGGTAACGATCTGGCTGAACGATCCAGCGGCTGTAACCTTGAAGTTGACGGGCGCGGATGTGTTTCCGCGTCCGACCGTGACGCTCGCTGGAGAAGGATTGGTGAGTCCGAATCCAATCAGGTGCAGGCTCACGGGAAAGACATGCGTGATGTGCTTGGAGTCTGATCCGACAGCCTGCACGCTAAAGCTGTAATCCCCCGACGCACCGCCTAAGGTCACACTGAACGGTGTTTTCGAGCCCGGAGTCAGAGAAACTGGCGACGGTGAGCATATGCTTGGGGGGGCTGTAGCTCCGGCAACACAACTCAGTGTCACAGTGCTGGCATATCCGTTTTGTGCGGTGACCGTGCCATTCAAAACGCCAGTCTGTCCCGCGAAGACAGTGAGGGGCGAGTTCGAAACCGACAATTGAAAATCCGGAGTGATCACAAGGTTGAACTGCCAGATCCCTCGACCATAGGTGGAAGCCCGAAGCAATTGTTGTCCTCCGGACGCAAATACTCCCAAGGCAGTCACCGCAACGTTGGGTAAGAATCCCGATTGATTCGTGCTCGGATTCGGGCCCAGCTCAATCCAATTTGGAGTAGAGGTCGAGCTTGCGAATATTCCAACGTCCGTCGCCACATAGACCTGCGACATCGGCGCATACACCACGACAGCATTCACCGGAGAGTCCGGAAGATTCGCGGTGAAATCGGTCCAGGTCGCCCCTGCATTTGTGGTTTTCCAAATGTGGCCAGTTCCTCCCGTGAATCCCATGATCGTGACGTACGCCGTATAGCCGGTCGCGTCGGAAGAATCAGTGGCAACGCTTGAGACTGGAAACTGATTGGGATTGATGTCGCCCTGCGGACCATTGCTGGTGACGTCCATAAAGGCAGGCGCTCCGGCTGAAGCATCCGTCGAAATCCAGATACGTCCTCCAACAGGCGTATTCAGCGGCCCCTCCAGCGGACCAAGACCGTCCGTGCCGGCGTAGATCAGGCTGGAGCCATCGCTATTAGTGAGGCCCGCAGTTGCCAGTGCTCTTACCTTGTTTACCTCGCTTCCCGAACACGTACCGGAGCCCAGAGTGTCGAAGTTCGGACTGAGCGCCGTGAACATTCCGCCCAGGCGTGAGCCGCGCCATACACGACAGGTACCGACAAGCATCGCGCTGGAAGAGTGCGGATCGAGAACGAACGGAAAGTAAAATCCTCCGTCGTCCCCACCTACGGAATTGCTGGTAACGACAAAATCGAAATCGCCGTTTCTGCAATTCACTCCATTCGAACAAAGCTGAATGCCAAGGCCGCCGGGCGGCACATCCGGATTCGACGCATACCAGTTGGCAGGCGCCGTCGGATCGATGGCATTACCCACGCCATCCCCACCCAGTACATTGACCCAGTTCGTCTTGGTGGTTGCCTGTCCTGTAGCTGGAGATCCATTGCCCTGAGCCCCGCCGAAAATCGTATTCACATCGGTGGGATGCTGCGAGAATCCCACGAACTGCGTCATCGATCCCAGATTCTGATTGAGGTCATCGAACTGGTTCGCGCCGGAACAAGCACCGGAATTCAGACCCGTGTATCCGTCGAGTGCGCGGTAGATACCGCCGTCGTTTGCAAAGTAGATCAGGGCGTTGCCGGAATCCGTCCCGGTCAACGGAATGATCGAAGCGAGAGCATGTTGGGCGGGATGAACGTGCGCGGGCGCCGCGATTGGCGCGCAACCATATGCGTGCGTCAGATTCATAAAGGGCGCAGCCGCGCAGTCGGGATTGATCGAAGAGATCGTGCACTTATAAATATTGATCGTGCTCGCATAGAGATCGGTTACGTCAACGTTCGGCACGGCGAGGAGTTCGAGATTGTACGAACCTTGTTCCACACCACAACCCTCGACATCACCGCAATTGATCATTCCGATATTTGAAATCGCACTCCACGAAGCTCCTCCGTTCAGGCTCTTCCAAATGCCCCGGTCGACGGGCGTTCCGTCGGATGCGAGAGATATGTACCAGGCATACATTTCGTTGCGGCCCGGCGCAACAGCGATCTCGCCGCGGTAAAGCGGACAGGCATAGTCCGTTGGACAAAGACTGTGCGGGACAGGCCGCCGCGCTGAGTGCAGTTCCTCCGGGCTGATTCGCGAGCCGGGTCCATGTGACGCCGTCTGGCGATGAATAAAAGCCGTGGTATCGAACGGAAGCGAAGAACTTTCCTGCCACTGCGTTGTACACAACAGAACTGGCAGAGGTCGCGTCGTCCGGTCCGCCCGGATCATTGAGCACGTTATAGGCCCACGTCAGTCCCGCATCCCGAGAGGTGTAGAGTCCCCGGCGCGTGTTCGATGTGATGGCTCCGTCGATCAACCCTTCCGCCGTCGTAGTCATAGCGACAACCACCGTACTCCACTGTCCGGGCGTAGTGTTGAAGGCGATGCGCGCACCTCCCAGCCCGCTAAACGACAAAGATCCATTGTTCGCAGTCGAGATCAGCGACCAGGAGCTTCCGGCATCCGTTGAGCGCAGAATTCCCAGTCCAAAATAGGAGTCGCCGGAATTGTTGGCTTCTCCGGTTGCCGCAAGAATCACGGATTTTGCAGGGTCCGAATTTCCCGGCTGGATCGCGATCGCTCCGATAGACAGCGTGGCCTGCGTGTCTGCAACCGGAGTCCATGTGACATTGTTCGCGACGGAATTCGCCCCGTTTGTGGACTTCCAGATTCCACTCTGCGCGCCGCCGACGTAGATGGTGTTCCCGGTTGAATCAGCTGGATCGATGGCGATTGCCGTGGCTCGACCAGATACTTGACGGTAGTCCTGTGTACCGTTGCCGGAGGCATCGGAGGCGAGCGGCAAAGGACCAAGCGGCACCCACGTGCCGGACGACAATGAAACCTGGCCATTCGCCTCAGAGTTTAAAGAGGATGCCCGTTGCTCACGCAGACGCAGTTTCGCTTGTATAGCGCGGCGGCGAAGTTCTGCCGTGGACGCCCCACCTGCATTGCGCCCGCGTCGGAACCACTCATTCTGTCGTTTCGTGTAGTGCGCATCGGAGGGAATGGACCGCTTTTCAGCGGTGCTTGGCGCCGAGATCTGGGCTTGAACGAAAGAGCTAGAAGCACAACCTATCAAGAAGAGGAGTAAGGAAACGTGGAGCGATAACAGCGGTCCTGTGCGCCGGATGACAGTCACGGGACAGTATCGAAAGTGGACGGGGCACAAGCAATCCAAAACGACTGGCTAGAGTTGAGAGAAGCCCACTTTGGGAAAGTCTGCGCTAAGCGTCAATCGTCAACGAGATCTTCCCCCGCGCGGCGTGATCGACGTCGAGAGGAGTTCCGCATTCAGACCGCTTTTCGCAATATGTATCTCTACAAGTCGCGTCGTTTTTGCGATCGATCCGTCAGGATCGAGAAAGAGAAGAACCGAAGGTCCCGCGCCGCTGAGCGCAGCCCCAAGCACGCCTTGTTCGGGTTTCAACTGCTGAAGCGCAGGCAGCAGCGGACAGAGTTTCGCGCGGTACGGTTGATGGATGCGGTCCTCAAGCGCGGAGCACAACAGATCCGGCCGGCCTTGGATGAACGCCGCGAGGAGCAGCATGGAGTTCTGTATGTTCGTTACCGCATCCGCTCGCGAATACTGCGCCGGAAGGACGCGGCGCGCTTCTTCAGTCGAGAGACTCTGATCTGGAATCGCAAGCAAAAGCGGCCACTTCCCTTTCGGGAGTACGTTGACGACCTGGGCCTCCGCTTCGCCCGACATGCGCGCAACTGTCAGCCCGCCCATCCAGCAGGCAGACGCGTTATCCGGGTGATGTTCGCGGCGCGACGCTTCGCCAATGATCTGAGCATCATTCCAACGAAGTCGCCCGAAGTGCACGGCCAGAGCGATTCCTGCAAGCCGCGCTGCAGCCGATGACCCGCAACCCTTGCCGATCGGGATCTCATTCTTAATCTGCAGGCGAAGAGGGAAAACTTTCCGACCGGCGGATTCGATCACTTCGCGGTAAGTCTCAAGGATGAGATGGTTCTCGAGCGAACTGCAAATCGACTCATCGCGCCCAGACGCAGCAATCGAAAATTCATCAGCGGCCCACGCGTCGATCCTGATCCGAAAATCCATTGCCAGCGCGGCAGCGTCGAAAGCTGGGCCAAGATTGGCGGATGTCGCCGGCAGCGAAAGGCGGAACGGTCCAGGCGCTGTGACTTTGGCTTTGAATGATCTTGCAGTCTCAGCCTTTTTCGGCATATTCCAGTGTACGCATGACGTCATCCAGGGTGGGCTCGAGGACGATTGGGGGATGACGGAAGGAATCGAGCGCCGCGTCCGACTGCACGAATGACGTGAACATCTCTCCGCGATGGAAGTCGATGGTGAAATCGGGGTCCTTCAACAGATTTCCTGTAAGGATGAGCACGACAGTTTCGTTCGATTTAACGAAGCCTTGCTGAATCAGCTTCTTCAGCCCCGCGAGCGTAACCGCGGATGCCGGTTCACATCCGATCCCTTCCAAACCGATCTCGGCTTTTGCCTGCGCGATCTCGATTTCGGTCACCTGTTCGCATGCACCCTCGGTCACTTCGAGGGCATGCACCGCCTTTTTCCACGAAGCAGGATTGCCAATGCGAATCGCCGTGGCCCGCGTCTCTGCGGAAACGTTGATCAGTCGCTTGCCCGCCGCTTCGCGCAATGTTCGTACGAGAGCATTCGCTCCTTCCGCCTGAATCACCGAAAGCTTAGGCATGCGCGAAATCAGGCCAAGGTCGCGCATCTCGACCAGCGCCTTGCCAATGGCAGAACTATTTCCGAGGTTGCCCCCGGGAACGATGATGTGGTCAGGTGGCTGCCAATCGAATTGCTCCATCAGTTCCAGAGCAAGTGTCTTCTGCCCTTCCAGTCGAAACGGGTTGATCGAATTCAGCTGGTAGACCGGCGCCTTCAACACGAGTTCCTGCAGCAGGCGGAGGCAGCCATCAAAGTCCGTTCGCAGCTGGCAGGTGACGGCGCCGTAGTCGAGTGCTTGTGAGAGCTTGCTCCATGAGATCTTGCCGTCGGGAACCAGCACCAGGCTGCGCAGGCCGCCGCGCGCAGCGTAGGCCGCCATCGAGGCCGATGTGTTCCCCGTCGATGCGCAAGCTACCCAGCGAAATCCGGCTTGACGCGCAAAGGTCGCCGCGACGGTCATTCCCGCGTCTTTGAACGACCCCGTGGGATTCATCCCCTGATGTTTCGCATACAGCCGTGGTACGCCTGTAATGCGTGCGCAACGGGTCAACTCATAGAGAGGCGTATTCCCTTCGCGCAGAGTAATCGGCTGCAGATCTTTCTCGATTGGCGGAAGAAGATCGCGGAATCGCCACACGCCGCTCTGGTCGACAGAGTCCAACGAGAGCTTGCGGTCGCGCCACAACGCCTTCAAACGCGAAGCGTCCGGGGGCGACTCTTTCCATGACGGATAAGTAATCTCGAGCAAATCTCCGCACTGGGCGCACCGAAAACTCTGGGCTGCGGCGTCACTCAGATCACCGCAGGCGATGCAACGAAAACGAAAGTCTGAGGAACGCACGTCAGGCGCGGAAGTGGAGAGCGGAGACATAGACCTGATTAGTTCTCTTCCCGCAGATAGTGGTCGGTCTTGTTGATCCAGTCCGCGCGTGGCGGAGTAAAGACATCCAGATCGACCGTATCTTCCATCGCTTCGGCCTTGTGAGGCATGTTGGAAGGAATACAAAGAACTTCACCTGCCCGGACCGTAATTTCTTTTCCATCGATCGAAAATTTTAGCGCGCCTTCAACGATGTAAGTGAGTTGCTCGTTGTGATGGCTATGTAGCGGAACGATGCATCCCTTCTTCAACAGCACACGGGCCAGCATGATTTCCTGGCCGACGACGAACTGCCGCTGCAGCAGCGGATTCAGATCTTCGAGAGAGATCGTATGCCACGGGATGTACTGCAACTCGGCTTTGGGTGCGGCATGGCGGATGACGGTACTTTTCGCCCTTTGAGTCTTTCGCTTGGAGCTGCCGCTGGACTTTTTTGCTTTTTTTGACTTTGCCATGAACTCGATTCCCTGTCTAATCTTCGCTGACTTCTCCTACGACACGCCTTCCAGAATGCGAACGTCCCTTTTCACGTCTCCCAGAACCTTTATTGCTTCTTTGTACTCGGGGCTTTCGTAGGCGGCGATGGCCTCCTTCACGCTGTCAAACTCAACCACTACGGACCGCTCGAGTATTCCCGCTTCATAAGCCTTCACCGCTGTTCCTCGCGAAAGGAAACGTCCGCGATGGGCTTGCACCACTGGCGTCGCGAGCTTGACGTAGTCCGGCAGAACGGCAGGGTTTGAAACCGAGTGATAGAAGGTGATCCAGTATCCTTTTGGCATAGCAGGTATCCGCAATTGCCTTTCAAAATCGTCTAGAACAGTTTCATTGCACCCGGCCGTTATAAATCTTCACAGCGGTATCGTGAAGGTAGGCATGAGCCAAGTCGAGCGCCCGAGGTTCCGTAACTTCACCCTCCGAAACCATCTCGGCAAGGGCAGCCGCCAGCGCCATCCGCGATGACTGAGCGCCCAGCCAGTAACTTTCTTCCGCGCCCAGCACTTGATTGTAAGGGAAACAGTCGGTGCCGAACGTGATCTTGTCCGGAAAAGTTTCCAGCCACATCTTCAGCGTTTCTTTGAACGCCGAAGGATATTGCGCCAGTTCGCCAAATGAAGAATCCAGGTAAACATTCTTCATGGCGGCCAGCCAGATCGCCTCTCGCTCCAGAGGATATCCTCCATGAATCATCACGAACGTCGTCGACGCGTAACGCGGATCACGCAGCACACTTTCCAGATTCAGGATGTTGCTTTGCGAGAGGTTGAAATAATCACCGATACCGATCGCAGTATGAATATGGATCGGCAGATGCAGCCGTCCGCCTTCCGTAACTAGATAACGGAAAATGAAATCCTGAAAGCTCCTGTATTCCTTTTCCGACGGGACGCCGCCGCCCGCATACTTCTGATAAATCTGCTCTGCCTCCGTGCGCGTCGGATCGCCAAACGTTGTCGGACGGAAATAGGCGACCTCGAACTTGATCGCGATTCCGCCCTTTTTGGAGTTGTCCTCCAGCACCTGGCTTACGAATTTCAGGTAATCGGCAAAGCTTTCCGGCAGCCTGCTGACTTTCTCCTGTTCCATCCAGCGATGCAGCATCTTTTCCTGTAAAGGGATAAAGACGCCTTGATCGGGATTCCGTCCCGTCTCTTTTTCGTTGTTGAACGGCCACATGAACGAATCGCCGAAGAAAACCCACGGGAACCGCTTCGGATTCAGGTAGTCGGGCATCATGGCGCGGTTCGCCACCGAACTCTCGATGTTGATCTTGTCAAGGATCGAGTCAAAGTAGGCCGTTCCCTTAAGATCCGCTTTTAACTTGCTCTTCTTATCGAGCAGCCACTTCGCATGCTCGGGCGACAGGTCGTTGTAGGGATAACCAAACAGGGCCTTGGCCGCGGCTGCCAGCTCCGGATTGTCATCGCGTGTGCGAAGCGCTTCGCTCGCATTCGGCGGCGCCGCCATCGCGTCAACATCCGGGTCGTCAGCGTACCCCGGGTGCGCGTGATGATCGAACGCCGGTATCTTCTCGATCTGCGGCAGAAGACGCTGATAGATCTGTTGAACGTCGGGCCCGGGAAACGGGCGGGCTTGCGCAGCGCACATACCGCTCAGTGCAACCAGGAGCAAAGGCCGAAATGCATTCCGCATATTTTCCTTCGACAAATCGAGGATTGACGAATACTGCTCAGCGAACGGCAGCCGTTCCCTGCCATGCGGCTGATGCCTTCTGAATGCGCTCAACCGCTTCTTTCAAAGTCGCCGTCGAGGATGCGAAGGAGAAGCGGATGAAATCGTTTCCTGCCGCACCGAACGCAGCTCCCGGGATCGCGCCAACTCCCGCCTCCTCCAACAGAATCCGGCACAGCTCCTCGGCGGACATCCCGGTTCCGGTGATGTCAACCCACGCGTAGAATGCCCCATCAGGCGGAAGGCAGCGGAAGCCGGGCACACCATTGAGGTCCGACGCGAATTGCTGTCGGCGGCGCGAGTATTCCTCCACCATGTGCGGAGTATTGCCTTCGCGGTCGCGCAGCGCGTCGATGGCCGCATACTGAGTGAACTCAGCGACGCAGGTGTAGGTGTTGACCACCATCATATTCAGTGCCGGAACGACTTCCGGCGGAGCTACTGTATATCCCAGCCGCCAACCGGTCATCGCGAAACTCTTCGAGAAACCGTCGATGATCAGCGTGCGCTCAGCCATCCCCGGATAGCGCAGCATAGAAAGGTACTCGCCTCCGTAAATAATGCGGGCGTAGATCTCGTCCGACAAAACCCAGAGATCGTGCTTCACCGCCAGCTCAGCCAGTGCGCGTTGCACCGCGTCCGTATAAACCGTTCCCGTGGGATTACCCGGCGAGTTCGTGATCAACATGCGCGTGCGCGAGGTGATTTTCGACGCGACCTCGTCAGGATCGGGCTGAAACTTATTGCGCGATGACAGTGTGAATGGCACTGGGACAGCGCCCAGGCCATGGCTGATCGAGGCATATCCCGGAAATCCCGGATCGGGGTAAAGCACTTCGTCCGCGGGTTCGAGCAGCGCCATCATTGATTGAAAGAGCGCGATCTTGCATCCGGGCGCGATCACCACGTTCTCGGCAGCAACCTTGATCTTGCGCGTTCGCTCCAGGTACGTCGCGATCTCCTGCTTCAGGGCGGGCACGCCCGCAACCGGACAATATCGATCCTTACCCTCGGCAAGCGCACGCGTGGCAGAATCAATGACGGACTGCCCCGGATGGAAGTCGGGCTCTCCCAACTCGAGATGGATGATGGAACGGCCCTGGGCCTCAAGTTCCTTCGCGCGGGCAAAGACCGATAGAGCCCCTTCGCCACTCATGACCGAAATTCGGGAAGCAATGGATCGCATGAATCTCCGTGAACCGATGAACTAGCACTCAACGTTGAGCCGGCAAATCGCTGGCATCCTGCTCGAAAATCACAATCCCTTATACATTCCGCCGTCCACCAGCACAGTCTGGCCGGTGATATAGGACGCACGCTCGGAGGCCAGCCAAACGACCGTGTCCGCGAGTTCGCGCGGATCGCCCAGCCGCTTCACCGGTGCATCCGCAGCCCAGGCGTCGAAGATCTCCTGCTCATTCTTTCCTGTGGCTGCCGATCGCGCCTTGGCAAGCTCCTTCAGCCGATCCGTCGCCGTGAAACCGGGCCCGACATTGTTGACCAGAATTCCGTCTTTACCGAACTCGTTCGCCAGGCTCTTGACCAGTCCCACAACCGCCGCACGCACCGCATTCGAGAGGATCAGATCCGCCACGGGCTGCTTAGTCGTGATCGACGTAATCGTGATGATCCGCCCCCATCGCTTCTTTTGCATGTGCGGGATCACCTCCCGAGCGAAATAGACAGTGCTCAGAAAGTTGGCGTCGATCGCTTTCTGCCAGTCTTCTAGCGTGGCCGCGAGAAATCCCTTGGCGGGCGGTCCACCGGCATTGGTGACACAAATATCGACGCTGCCAAAGTTGTTCGCGACCGCCGCGACAAAGCCACCGACCGCCTTCGGATCGGTCACGTCGAGCATCTGGGTGAAAACCTCCACGCCATGTCTCGCCCGGATCTTGTTCGCGCCTTCTTCAAGAGCCTTCTGATTGCGAGCGCACATTGCCACCCGGCACCCTTCGGCTCCGAACGCTTCTGCCGTGGCCAGTCCAAGTCCCTGACTGGACGCCGCAACCAGCGCAACTTTCCCTTTTAGGCCTAGGTCCATGAATCGGCGATTATAAATGGTGCTCCCGCCCTCACTGCGGAAAAGAATTCAATCAGGCAAACCGCACCGGCATTGCGCGTCAATGCTCGTGTAGGGGCGGACGCATTCGTCCGCCCCGCGGAGCACAGCGAGGCGTGCACAACACGTTTCTGCCACCTGAAATTTGAGCGCTCGAAATCCCCGCCCCAATCGCGCTTGCCGGAGCCTATCGCCGCGGATTACCCTTCTTGGAATAGCGAGGCTTTCATGAAATCCAAGTTCAAGCATCCTGAAACCCAAGCCGCACGCGGCGCCGCGGACCTCGAGAAGAAAAACGGCCCAGTGTCGCTCCCCATCTTCCAGACCTCCACCTTTGAAGTCGAGGACAACGACGAGCAGTTGCGCGTCACTGGCAGCGACAGCTACTACACGCGCTACGGGAATCCCACGAACACCGTTGCCGAGAAGACAGTGGCAGAACTCGAAGGGGTGGACGCTGCCCTGACTTTCTCCTCCGGGATGGGCGCCATTTCCACCACGATCATGGCGCTGCTGAAGGCTGGCGACCACATCGTCGCCCAGCGCGAGATATACGGCGGGACGAACAAATTTCTCTCCCAATGGCTGCCGAAGTACGGCGTCGAGACCACATTTGTCGACACCACGGACTATTCGCAACACGAGCGTGCCATCCGTCCCAACACCCGTATGTTGTACCTGGAATCGCCCACGAATCCTGCGCTGCGCGTCGTGGACTTGAAAGCCGCTTCGGCGGTAGCCAAAAAGCATGGCCTGGTCAGCATGATCGACAGCACTTTCGGTACGCCGATCAATCAGCGGCCGGCCGAATACGGCATCGATTTGATCATGCATTCCGGAACGAAATATCTGAGCGGACACACCGATCTCATTTGCGGAGTGGTCGCGGGACCGGACGAACTGATCCAGAAGATTCTCGCGACGCGGACAACGCTCGGCAATTGCATGGATCCGCACGCCTCCTGGATGCTGGCACGCGGGATGAAGACGCTAGCCGTGCGCGTAGCTCGTCAGAATGACAACGCTCTGCGGGTTGCGCAATTCCTGGAGCAGCACGCCAAAGTACGGCGGGTGCACTATCCGTTCCTCAAGAGCCATGCCCAGAACGCACTCGCGCGCGCGCAAATGGCGGGTGGCGGAGGAATGGTCACCTTCGAAGTTGACGGCACAGGCAACGACGCCCGCCGTGCAAGCGAGGCCCTTCGATTGTTCACCTTGGCCCCGAGCCTTGGCGGAGTCGAATCGCTGATATCGATTCCGGTCCTCACCTCACACCTGATGGTGCCCGCCGCAGAGCGCGACAAGATGGGCGTAAACGAGCAGATGTTGCGATTGTCGGTGGGAATCGAAAACGCCGACGATCTGATCGCAGATTTGGAGCACGCTCTCGAAGCTGTCGGATCCCGGCAGTCGGTCTCGGTGGGATAAGAATCGAGCCCGTTGCCAATATCATGCGAAGCCTCCGTACACTTCGCTAAAAACAAACCCGGCCCTTTCGAGGCCGGGTTAATTTTTGATCGGAACGAATAACTAGAACAGGAACTTCGCGCCGAGTTGTACCACCCGAGACAGGTGAGATCCGCTGATTTCAAGGAATCCGTCGCTACCCAAGGAACCCGACGGGCCATTCCATTCCGTATGGTTGAAGACGTTGAAGGCTTCCAGGCGGAACTCGAATG
The DNA here is from genome assembly GCA_963820895.1 of uncultured Acidobacteriota bacterium. Classification (GTDB taxonomy): domain Bacteria; phylum Acidobacteriota; class Terriglobia; order Terriglobales; family Acidobacteriaceae; genus Sulfotelmatobacter. The sequence goes on along the minus strand of CAWGBW010000001.1, from coordinate 728,537 downwards.
CAGCTTTCTCTTTGATGGCGAAATGCTTGAACAATGCCATATCAAAGTTTGTCCGATTGGGATTGCGCAAGAAGTTACGTCCGACGTTTCCGAAGGTGAGTCCCCTCGGTATGCCGAACGCTGCGGGGTTGTAGAAAAAGCCCGCATCGCTGCTCAAAGTGACTGCACTCGCAGGTGGAATGTTGGCGTGCGGATTGCCAACCAGATCCGGATACGATCCCGTTCCGACGCCGTTGCCGACACCGGCGTTGTCGCCGAAGTCGGTGCCGTTCGTGATGTTCAGAGGTGTACCGGTAGTGAACGCCACAATGCCCGACCATTGCCAGCCGCCCAGAACGCTATGAGTGAGGCCTGGCCTTCGGAAGAAAGGCAGATCGTACACATAGCCGATATTCAGCATGTGCCGCTGGTCAAAGCTGGAACTCGCCCGGTTGGCGGAAACATCATAGGAATTGACGAAGTCGCCGTTGTAACGGTCCGAAGAGTCATCGATAGAGTGACTGTAGGTATAAGCCCCACTCAAGCTCAGCGATCCGACGGTCTTGCGGACCGAAAGCTGGAAGGCGTGATAGATAGAGGACGCCTTGTTCTCCAGACGCGTAATGTTGCCGATCCCATAGAACGGCCGGTAGGGATTGGCATCATTTCCGCAAGCAGTCTGAAGGTTGATGGCAGGTTGTCCGGAGATCGTCTGGCCATTCACAACACCTTTTACGGTCGGCAAGCCCACATTCGTAAGCGTGTCGCAGTCGTCACTCGTAATCGCCTGGCCGGGCAGGAAAGGATTGTCGGATAACGGCGTCGGGAATAGCTGGTTCAGGTCGCTCTGGCGTCCAAGGTGGGTTCCCTTGCTACCTACGTACGAGAAGGTGGCCACAATATGGCTCGGCATTTCATGCTGAACGTCCAAATGCCATTGCTGCATGTAAGGCCAGACCACCTGCTTCGGAATGGAGTAGAAATTAGCCGGGAACGATGGTGCCACTGCTCCAGCACCTACTGCCAGATAGCCATTGATTACGTTTTGAGTTTGACTCTGGAGCAATGGCGAGGTTTGCCCTTCCATGCCCTCTGTGTTCGCTTCGTTTCCGTTGGCATGCTCGAAGAACACGCCGTAGCCGCCACGGATCGCGGTCTTGCCATTGCCGCGGGGGTCCCATGCGAAACCGATGCGCGGTGATGGATTGAATAGATGTCCCTTTGAGCAACCGATTGGAGTTCCGTTCGCGCCGCACTGCACCAAACCGTCCAATGGATTTCCGATGATCGCCCCGGTTACGTCCGTTGCCAGTGAACCGTCTGCAGCGAGGACTGGCGCAGTCGCAGGATCATACAAAGCAGGATCCCAGTTATAGGCATGTTTGTAGCGGTCCCTGTACGTGCCCTCCAGGCTGACTCGCAGTCCAAGATTGAGGGTCAACCGGTCGGTAACGCGCCAGTCATCCTGGAAGTATGGCTCGAGAATCTTGTAGCGGTTGTAGAACTTCAGCTGGTTGCTTCCTTGCGAGTAGCTGGCGATATTGCCCAGCAGCATATCGGCAAAGGCATTGCCGCTGCTCACGGGAGACCCCGTGTCAAACGTGAGCGCGCCATTCACTTGCACGCTGCTCAACTCATTCTTCTGGGCGGCGACAAAATAGGCGCCGAACATCAGGTTGTGGCGGCCGACAATCTTGGTGATGTTGTCGCGATACGTGTACGTGGGATTGGAATTGTACGGACCCTCGGGCCATATGCCATTCGGGTCTTGTGCGATTCCATCATACTTTTTGCCGCTAAGCGTGATGGCAGGCAGTTTGCCCCCAAAACCGTTGTTGAAGATGAAGCCCATCGGGAAGCTGTCGGGACGTTTGAAGTATCCGACCGAACTGAAAGAGATGTGATCGGTCGTATAGCTGGCAACGAATTCATTGAGCAGACTCGGAGAGATAGTGCTCGTCAGACGCGCCACCAAGCTCACGCCCGGTCCGTCGAAGGAAGTTTGCGTCGTCGGGAACGAAGCGGAGTCCCATATCGGCCCCGGTTCGATTGTCTTCCACGAATCGTGAATGTAGCGAAGCGTGAGGCGATTGTGCTCATTGATGTTGTGATCAACACGCACTAGTTCTTCGCGCCACGTAGTCGGCAATGTCGTATTCGTGATGTAGCTCGACGCCCCGGGCACGTCCACGGTGCCCACGGGAATCAACGGAAGCAGGGCGGCTGCCGCTGGGTCTACTGGCAGGGGTCCCAGCGTGCCGTCAAAAGGCAATCCGCTTCTAGGATCGGTGGGGCAATCGGCGAACGGATCGTCCCCGGCTTGCGCAGTAGGATTCGGACAGAGATCACTGAAATCGCCGCCGCGTTCCGCGCTGTACGGGACCACAGTATTAAAGCCGGCGGGCACTCGGTCACGACGCCACTCTTGAGACCAGAAGAAAAACGTCTTCTGCTTGTCCTTGTTGTACACGCCCGGAATGAAGACCGGGCCGCCAATCGTATAGCCGAAATCGTTCTTCTTGTACGGAGCGATCTTTCCCGATCCGCCGTGCGAGGACATATCTGTGTAATTCAGCGCGTTGAAGGCGTCATTGCGCACGAATTCATAGGCGTCGCCGTGAAACGACTTTGTACCGCCCTTGGTCTCGACTTCGACCGTTCCGGAACCGTTGCGGCCGTATTGCGCGCCATAATTGGAAGTCAAGACTTTGAATTCTGCGATCGCATCGACGCTGGGATAGACGTTCAGCGTACCGTTGCTGCCGTTATCCATATTGTCGCCGCCGTCCAATTCCCACGCGTTGTATTCGGTGCGGCCGCCATTCATGCTGAATTGCACGCTGCCATTGATGCCGACCTGCGGCTCATCCATTCCGGTTTGATTGCTCACCCCGGGAACCAGACTGACCAGCGTCGTGAAGTTTCGACCGTTCAGTTGCAGCTGCGTGATCTCTTTTCCGGTAACAGTCCCGGCCAGCTCCGAAGACTGCGTCTCCACTTGCGCGACGTTCTCGCCCTGCACGATGACCTCGGTACTGATCGCCCCCACTTCGAGCGTCACGTCCACGCGCGCCTTCTGCGCCACATCAAGGACAACGCCCTTCGCCTGGAATTTCTTGAAGCCGGTGGCCGACACGATCACGTCGTAAGAGCCTTGCGGCAGCGCCGACTGGTTGTAATCGCCCGTCGAGTTGGTCGACATCGACCGCGTGATTCCGCGGTCGGGGCTGGTAACTACCACCGTGGCGCCCGCAATGGAGGCTCCGCTGGGATCCTTCACCGTTCCGGTAATCGAACCGGTCTGGGCCCACCCGGCTGCGCAAAACATCAGGACTAACGACATCCTTAACAGCACACGCGAAGTTTTCATGGTCATGGCTCCCCGTAGGCGCGGCACTTCCCGCGCTGGTTCCGTCGCTTTCGCCGTTTCAGTTGCGAGTGTGTGAAGTCGACTCGCGCCTCGGACACAACTCCCGTTGGATTTGAGACCCTGCGGGTTATTAAAACGTATGAATAGTGCGTTTATACGATGTCAGCTGTCAAGAAAAAAACGTGGCTAGAACCACCTGAGTGCGAACATTGGTGTGATTTTGGTTACGGAAACGTTCACACTAAGCTGCGGGTAGACTCTCGGACGACCAATTCCGGCGTCACGCGACGGTGCGTCGCTGCGATTTCCCGTTTTTCAAGCACGGCATTGATACCGTCGACGACAATGCTGACGGCCGAGGTTCCCATGGCCTCCATCGGCTGGCGCACGGTGGTAAGAGAGGGCATGTAAATCGCCGACGTCGCCACGTCGTCAAAGCCAATCACGGAGCACTGATCCGGAACACGGATGCCCGCCTTGTTGAGCGCGCGGATGGCTCCGAAGGCGCTCATGTCGTCGAAAGCGAGCAGAGCCGTAAACGGCTTCTTCGTACGGACAAGCTCTTCGGTGAGCTTGTATCCCCACTCGAAGCTCGACAGCGGATCCCGTGACTCCGGCATATCCATGAGCAGTCGCGGATCGAGCTCCAGCGAATATTGTTTGGCGCAGTTGCGTATCCCGCGCCATCGCGGCGAACTGTCCGTCAGCGCCTTCGGTCCGCGTATGATCGCTATCTTGCGGTGCCCGAGCGCGTGAAGGTGTTCGAGAGCCAGATGTCCGCCAACCTCGTTGTCGACAATCACCGAACTGATCGAATCCGTCTTCAGTTCGCAGCCGATCATCGCCGTCGGGATGCTGCTCTTCTCCAGGTCGGCGAGCAGGTTGATGTCCAGAAAGACCCAGTTGGCAATGACGATGAGCGCTTCCACTCGTCGGTCCAGCAACATCTCGAGATACCGCTCGAAGCGGCTTCCCTCGTTGTGCACATCGGTCAAGATCGGAAGATAGGAAGACTGGTAGAGAGTATTCTCGATGCCACGCAGGATCATGGTGCAGAACGGATCGGTCATGTCAAAGACCATGACGCCGACCGTGTGACTGCGCTTGCTCCGCAACGAGCGCGCGAACTGGTTAGGACGATATCCGAGTTTCTGCGCAGCCTTCTCGATGCGTTTCTTCGTGACCGCAGGGATGTAACGTGCCAGCGGCGCATTGTTCAAAACGATCGAGACCGTGGTAGAGGAAAAGCCGCTCTCCTTCGCCACATCTCGAATCGTTACCATGACAGGATCTTGTGTTTCTGGAATTCGCAGTTCTGGGAAACTTGGGATGTCTTTCGCGTTCGGAGTGCCGCTTGAATTCAGTGTGAACGCTGGCGGACACTACAGCAGAGAGTAATACCAGTGTCAAGCGTACGCATGAGATCGAAATGTTTTGTCTTGCTTCTGTTCGCTGTCTTTGCGACAGCGGACAGCCTCGCGCAGAGCCCGTCTGGAACCGCAATCCCCAAGCGAACAGATCCGCATCCAGCGCAAGATCCGGCGCAAGTTTTTCAGCACGGGCAAGACGCTCTTTCACGCGGCCAACTGGCTGAGGCCGAGCTCGATTTCCGCCAGGTACTTGCACTCGATCCAAAAGCCGGACCAGCCCACGCCAACCTCGGCGTTATTTACATGCGCCGCAAGCGGTGGACGAAAGCTCTCCAGTCTCTCGAGAAGGCGGAGCACTTCATGCCGCAAGTTCCCGGCATCCGCCTGAATATTGGGCTCGCCTACTACCGGCAGAACGATTTCCTCAAGGCAATCCCACCGTTCGAGTCAGTGGTCCGTCAGCAACCGGACGCCGTTCAGCCCCGCTATCTGCTGGGACTTTGCTATTTCTTTGCCGATCGTTGGGCGGACTCAGCGGACACTCTGGAACCGCTCTGGGCCCAGGAGTCCGACAAATTTCCCTACCTCTACGTGCTCTCGAACGCCGCGCATCGGGCGAGCAAAAAGGAATTGGACGACCGGGCCACCGAGCGCCTGATCAAAATTGGAAATGGCTCGCCTGAGTACCATCTCTTCGTCGGGAAATATCATCTCAACCTCGATCAATATGACCAAGCTCAATCGGAATTCGAGGCCGCTGCCGCCGGCGATCCCAAACTGCCCTTCGTCCATTTCAACCTGGGCCTGGTTCACAGGAAAAAACAGGAGTATCCGGCGGCCCGGGACGAATTTATGAAAGACGCCGCACTCGAACCCGATTTGGCGCTGAACTATAACGAACTGGGAGACATCTACTGGCTGATGCAAGACGACGCCAAGGCCGAAAGCAGTTATCGCGAAGCCCTTCGGCGCGACGCTCGCCTGGTGGACTCGCACCTCGGTCTGGCAAAGATTTACCAGCGACGCCAGAAATATTCAGCAGCCCTCGAAGAAGCCGACGCAGCCATCAAGTTCGACCCCGACCGTACCGACGCTCACTACGTTCGCGGACAACTGCTGCTTCATCTCGGCCGCAAGGAAGAAGCGAAAAAAGAAATCGATGCCGCCGCCGGACACGAAAATCAGGGGAAGAATGCTCCCATTCCTTCGCCCGAACTGCTAAAGGATTCTCAGTGATAAACTTAGCGCGACCGCAAGGTATCCCTTCAATTCAACTGCAACTTTGCCGCTCCACCAGGAGGTAAGAATCATGAAACGCTTTTTGAAAATCGCAGGTATCGTCATCGGTGTTTTGATTCTTATCGTGATCGCGATTCCCTTTTTCATCGACGCGAACACGTTTAAACCCAAGCTGGAATCCGAACTCTCTGGCGCTCTCGGACGCCAGGTGAAGGTGGGCAATCTTTCCCTCTCCCTCTTCTCGGGCAGCGTGGGCGCCGATGACATCTCGATCGCCGATGATCCTCAGTTCAGCAAGTCTGCATTCGTTCAGGCGAAATCGCTGAAAGTGGGAGTCGAGATGATGCCCCTCATCATGTCGAAGACTCTCAACGTCACCGAACTGACGCTGAACGAGCCGCAAATCGCTCTGGTCAAATCGGAGAACGGCGAGAAATGGAACTTCTCCAGCATCGGGGGAAACAACGCGGCTGCGCCAAAGCAGGAACCCACCCAATTCCAAGGACGCGCCATCAGCTCCGGCTCAGTCCGCTGCTCCAGCGAATGCCGGCAGCAGCAATCCGAATCTGTCGGTCGCCAAGCTCAACGTCAATAACGGACGCCTCACTGTCTCGCAGGCAGGATCCACGGCGAAGCCGCGCGTTTATGACAAGGTGAACGCAGAAGTAACCAACTTCTCCTTCGCATCTTCATTTCCTTTCGAGATGACGGCAGACACGCCTGCGGGCGGCAGCCTGAAACTCAATGGCAAAGCAGGGCCGATCAACTCTGAGGACGCAGCGCTCACGCCCCTCGATGCCAAGATCAACGTGCAGAAGCTCGATCTGGCGGCATCAGGCTTCATCGATCCGGCGGCCGGAATCGCCGGCATTGCTGACTTGGATGGCACAGTCACCTCCGACAGCCACGACGCAAAAGTGAACGGGACTTTGAAAGCGACCGGCCTCAAGGTAGTTCAGAAAGGGTCGCCCGCAGGAAAACCTGTCGACGTGAAATTCGCGATTGTGCATCACCTCGTCAAACAAACGGGTGAGATTGCCCAATGCGACATTTCCATGGGGAAGGCGATGTCCCACCTCACCGGCACTTACGATGTCCACGGCAAAATAACGTCGGTCAACCTGAAGCTCAACGGACAGAACATGCCGGTGGATGACCTTCAAGCGATGTTGCCGGCCGTCGGCGTGGTCCTGCCTCCGAAAGCGACACTCAAGGGTGGCGATCTCGACGTCACGCTGAACAGTTCAGGCGCGGTCGACAGACTCATTACCGCGGGCAATGTTCGCCTCCAAAATACGCAGTTGGCCAACTTTAACCTCGGACAAAAGATGGCGGCCATCTCCGCGATAAGTGGCAAGACCACTGGCAACGACACGAGCATCCAGAATTTCAGCTCGGACGTTCGCATGGCGCCGGAGGGGACGCAGGCCAATAACATCAACCTCAACATTCCTGCGATCGGAGTGCTCACCGGCGCCGGCACTGTAAGCCCCGCCAACGATCTCGCCTTCAAAATGAAAGCCGATGTTCAGGGATTGGCCGTACCTTTCGGCATTCTAGGGACAACCTCCGATCCCAAATTCACGCCCGACGTAAAAGGTCTCGCCGCTGGATTCCTCCAAGGGGCCCTAGCCAACCAGGGCAACTCCAAGAACCCGCAGCAGAACACGATCAACAACGTCATGGGGCTCTTTAAGAAGAAACAGCCCAAATAGACCCTTCCAACACGCTGTCTCGCAATCAGGGGACGGCGTTTTCTTGTCCTCTTGATTTACTAATGTGAATATTTGTTTTAATATAGAGAAATTATGGCAGGCATATCAGAAACGATTTCGGACGGTTTAACGCGGTATTCCATCGGTGAAAAGCTGCGCACTCTTCGGCTCCGCAAGAGCATGGGACTCGTCGAGCTCGGCAAGCACACGGGCCTCTCTGCCGCCCTCCTCTCCAAGCTGGAACGGGGCAAACTTTTCCCCACGTTGCCGACCCTTCTGCGCATCGCCCTGGTGTTCGGTGTAGGACTCGACTTTTTCTTCACGGATGAGCGCAAGCGGAGGGTGGTCAGCATTGTGCGACACGGAGAACGCGTTCGCTTTCCAGAACGCCCGGGCGCCCAGGAGGTGCCCTATTTCTTCGAGTGTCTGGACTATCGAGCGACCGAGCGGAAGCTCAGCGCATTCCTGGCTGAGTTCCAGGAAGTTCCGCTGGAAAAGGCCAAGCCTCACCAGCACGCAGGAATCGAATTTATTTATCTCGTGAAGGGAACGCTAACCATCAAGATAGGCAGCGAGGAATTCACTCTGGAAGCCGGAGACGCGATCTACTTCGACTCGGCGGTCCAGCACAGCTACCGCCGGCAAAGCGCCCAACCTTGCTCCGGAGTGATCGTCACCGTCCCCTGAGCCTTGCCGGGCTTCTCATGTCCGCGATCAGGGATGTTAGTATGGAAAATTCAGCGCGAGTTCTTGTGAATCGTTGTCTGACTGAGCCTGAACGAAGCGCTCGGCTCTAGCGAGGCGTCTCAGCCGTCCCACTAAACAATTTGGGTCGGATACATGGAGTCACTTCGCCAGGTGCGGGCAGCTTTTTTGAGTTCCCATGAATCGAAGCTAGTTGAAACCACACCAGCTCATGTTGAGATCCCAAGGATCGGTTTCCAAGTTGAGACTCTGGACCGGAATTCCGGTTCTGTGCCTGTTCGCGATCTTTTTCGCCTTGCCGGCCGCTGCACAGGCCGATTTCACCCTTACGGCAAATCCATTCCTGCCGGACGCGATTGCTCCCGGCGGCACCACCGCCTCGAACATCAACGTCGTCACCAACGCCGGATTCTCCGGCTCCATTACCTTCACCTGCGCCGTCACAGCGCCCGTTCAGCTTCCGCCCGAAGACATTCCGGTATGCACGGTGAGCCCTACATCGATCACCGCCTCCGGGGGCGCGACGGCCACCATCACCACGACCACCAGCACTTCCACCATCGGATACACGGTCACTATGACCGCCACCGACGGTTCGGGCTCTCAGTCGCAGAGCCAGCAGCTTACAGTTTTGTCGGTCACGCCTCAGTTCACGATTACCGTGCAAAGTGCGATTGCCCCCACCAGCGTTACGGCTGGCTCGGGCGCCGAGGGCACGATCAGCATCAATCCGCTTGATGGCTACATGACCCCGAGCAATGGCTACATCACTCTCTATTGCTCCAGCATGACGCCTCTGGTGACCATCGCCCCGGTCTGCTCGTTCTCATATCCTCCAGGCCAGAAAGGCCTCGTGGTCACCGGAAACACGCCAGAGAGTTCCACCCTCACTGTCACCACCTTTGGACCGGTAATCACGGGTTCGGCAGTTCATCCTCGGACCTTCTATGCGTTGTGGCTGTCTGTGCCGATACTAGGTCTCGTCGGTCTTGGCGCAGCCCTCGGCGGAAAAAAGCACAGAAAAGCGTGGGGAGTGTTGAGCCTGTTCGTTCTGACCGGCGCCCTGCTCCTAATTCCTGCCTGTACGAACACCAACAACACGACCACGACGACGCCCAACGGAATCACTCCAGCGAATACTTATTCGTTCACGATTGTCGGCGTCGATACTAACGGGGTGGTTTCAAGCAACACGGGATCTACTACCAGTGCTGGGCCGACGGTCAGTTTGACAGTGACAGCACCCAAGACTCAATAGCGATCGCGGCGATCAATTTCCGATCACCGGGCGCAAACGAATCCACTTCCAACTCACAATTTTTTGTGGACCTCAAGCCTTGAAAAAGATAAGGGCCAGGCAGGTCTATGATGCGGCTTGCCGCACCTGTCGCTCCATCTCAGCGGCATGGTGCAACAGCACGTCGCGTAGCGAGACGATTCCCTTCAGCTGCTTCCCTTCCACGATGGGCAGATGGCGGAATCCGAATTCCCTCATGATGAACAGGCACTCTTCGATGGTCTCGTGGACCGGCACCGCCCTCGGATTTGCGGTCATCACTTCTGACACCGCGGTCGTACCCGGATTCCTGCCGGCCGCCACTACGCGATTCATGATGTCTCGTTCCGAGAGAATGCCAGCCAGGTCGCCATTGCGCAGGACCGGCATCGCTCCCACATTGTGCTCCATCATGTAGCGCGCGGCTTCGAGGACCGTGCGCGTGGATTCCACCGAAAACAGCTTCCGGTCTTTTACCAGCTCGTGAAGAGTACTCATGAATGCTCCTTCGGCAACGGAACACGGGGGGATTTCGCAGGGTCCTGAAAAACCCGCGATTCAAGTGGGCATTACTTTAACACGGCTTTTGTGTTGCTAGAAGGCGTTCTGGATGAATAAAACAGGCGGGACAAAGTGGTTTTTAGCGGGCAAACGCGGCATGCAGGGGAGTCTCAACTCTGCTCTAAACATGACGGAAAACCGATGTGCCGATTTTCTGTCAATGCCAGGCAACATGATGCTCATCGAGCGCAGAATCTTCCTCTTCGGACGATTCCGGGTCTTGTACCAGGTCGACTCTTAAGAGCACCGGCGGACTCTTTTGTGCAGGAATGGGAGGGGCCGGCGGCTTGGAATACTGCAGCAACGGAAGAAACGGCAGCATCGTGAGGAAGACCGCGCCCATGATCCAGAACGCTTCTACGAAGGCCAGCATCGCGGCATGCTGCTGCACCATTCCATAGATCGCCGCGGTCGCCTTGCGCGCGGCTGTGATGGCGTCTACACCGTGCGCAAAAAAGTTTGCCTTGAGCCCCTCCAGCATCCGCAACGTTTCACCGCTGCCAGGTACGATTTTCTCTACCAGGTGGTTCTGGTGCAACTGGGTGCGCCGGGCAAGGAAGGTCGTCATGATCGCGATGCCGACACTTCCACCGATATTCCGCATGAGGTTAAAGATGCTGGTCGCGTTCCCCATCTTTTCGGGATCGATGCGAGCCATCGCCAGGGCCATGAGGGGAATGAACAGAAAGCTCAACGCGACGCCCTGCAATACCTGGGCCCAGAAAATATCCCAGAAGCCCGCCTGAAGATTCAGTCCCGACAACTGGAACATCGTCACCGACCCCAGAACGATTCCAACCACAAGGAGTTTCCGCGGGTCATGCTTCGTTGTCAGGTGACCGGCTAGCGGAGTGAACAGCAATGCACCAATGCCCCGCGGCGACAGCGCGAGACCCGAGTTGTAAGCCGGATATCCCATCAGGGTTTGCAGGTAAAGCGGTAGCAGCACCAGGCTTGCATACAGCACGAATCCAAGCACGCCAATCAGAAATACTCCCGCCGCGAAAGATCGATTTTTGAGCACCCGCAAATCGACCACCGGATGATCCGTAACCAGTTCCCGGATCACCAGTGCGACGAGGCCAAACACACACAGCGCGGCGAAGACTCGTATGTAGTTTGACGAGAACCAGTCTTTGCGCTGCCCGGTATCGAGCAACACCTGAAGCGATCCAATCCCCAGCGCCAAAAATCCAATTCCCCATAGATCGACTTTCCCGTGACCGCGCTTCACATAGGGCGGATCGAAAACAAATCGATTCATCAACACCAGCGAGAGCACGCCCACCGGAAGGTTCAGATAAAAAATCCACCGCCAGCTGTAGTTGTCGGTGATCCATCCGCCAAGCGTAGGACCAAGAATCGGCGCGAGCAGAATCCCAATTCCGAAGGCTGCCATCGCGTGCCCGTGCCGCTGTTTGGGAAATGTCTCCAGCAGGATCGCTTGCGCCAGCGGCTGAAGTCCTCCCCCAGTTAATCCTTGCAGGACTCGAAAGATGATCAACTGCGTCAGCGAAGTTGCGAGGGCGCAGCACAATGACGTGATCGTAAATCCCGCAACGCACAACAGCAGCAGCCGTTTGCGTCCAATGCGATTCGCCAGCCATCCTGAGATGGGCAGAACGATCGCATTGGAAACGAGGTACGACGTGACAACCCACGTGCCTTCTTCGTTGGTGGCGGCGAGACTTCCACCAATATGGGGGATCGACACGTTGACCACCGTGGTGTCCAGCACCTCCATGAAGGTCGCCAGCATCACCGAGAACGTGACAACCCACGGATTTATGACGCGTTGAGAACCGGTATCCATCGCCCTTCGCAGCCGAAAAACTCATACCTCGACTCCTCAACTGTAGGAGAAACACCATGAAGGGCATGTGACGGGAATCACGCAAAAGTGTGAAGTGCAGGAACCGCGAGCCCAAAAAAGGCTCCCGCAAGTGCGGACAGAGATCGCTTCGTAAGAATCCGGAGAGCACCGCTTCGTATCGGTTCACAATCCGGACAGAACACCGCCTCGTATCGGGGCATCGCTTCAGCGATGCCGAGACCTGTGCACAGTCAATACCACCTTCAGGCCCTGCGACTACCTCCAAGATTTTCCAGCAAATTAAAAAGGCGGCCGTGAGGCCGCCTTATTCACAGCTCGGTTATAAACGGTCTAGAAGCGGAACTGCGGTCCCACCGTCACGCGGAGATTGTTGTGAGCTCCGTTGTTGAAGAAGATATCGTCGCCGGCTTCGAGGCGAAGGCCGATTGGTCCAGCGAAAGCTTCAATGCCGCCGGCAGGATAGAGCGCGAAGTACGTCGCACCAGTACCCAGGCCCACAGCATTCGTGAAGCCCGTCGGCGCGTTGGCGTTGGTGACGTTGAAATTATCGAAGCCAACTTTGCCCGTCACAAACAGGCGAATCGGACCAGAACCGGTTTGAAGCTTCGGTCCGAAAAACCCGTGCAGGGTGCGGAGACGAGAGGTCACATTGGTGCTCGTCACTCCGTCACTGAATGTGCTGGTGTAGTCCCGCTTGAAGTCGTACGCCATCTCGGCTTCGATTTGAACGTTCCGCGTGACGCCGAACGCCGCACGGCCACCGAGGCCGAGGAAGTTTCTCGTAGGGCCTGGATCCGAGAGCCTGAAGTAGTTCACGAACGCACCGACTTCGACGTGGTCCATGCGGTCACTTTCCTGTGCAACCATCATGGGAAGCGCGAAGAATAACGAAACCGCTAGAAATCCTAGATACCGTTTCATTTGGTTGTCGACTCCTGATTTAGTTTTGTCCCGCACGCACGCACACTTCTTCCCCGGAACGAACCGAGGGTGAGCGGAACCACAGCGGCAGAATTATTGATATAGATGCAGGCGGGACAACTTCGGTTGGAGAAAATGAGGTTGCGTTACGAACTCTGGATCTACAAAAAACACTGTAAATACCGAGACAAAATCAACTCACTGGTGTTGTAGATTGCAACAATTTTCATACCTACTGCAAGTGGTTCATTCGCACCGGAGTAGCGTCCGCGGTGCTGTTTTCCGTTCGCGGTTTCATCGAAACAACAACATATTCGTGTTCTTTGCTGTCGACGTCCTCGGCTCGCAAAATCATTTTGTCGCCCCTCAAGCGGAACTGCGCGCGATCGCCAACCGGCAGCAATGCAGGATGCTTTTCGTCCCGCGGACGGATGCGATAGATCACGCGCTCCGACTCGAGCACGTATTCCTGGCAAAGCACCTCGTGCGTCTTCTTCGTGCCTGCATCGGTACCGAGCATCTCTCCAGTCAGGCTGCTCCCATCCTTTTCCAAGGTGCCGCATTGAACGGATTCCATCTGCAGCAGCTTGCCGGTCTCATACGCCTTCGCTTCCTTGGCGAAACTTGACGCGGCAAATGCCATTACAAGACTGAAAGCAAGCGTGAGTCGCATTTTCGGATTCCCCAGACAACGAAAATTCGCAGAGAAATAACGGTGCAATTATTCTCTCCGCTGCTGAAGGGAAACACAGGTTACGGCAGTCACAGCCTGTGAGTTACCAGCGGAAAACGCGATGGATGGCTCACCACCTGCTTGTTCTGCGAGAACAGCGCTTTACCGCTGGGTCACTTCTTCCAGCGCTTGAAAAAAAGTTGGATAAGAGATCGCGGCCGACTCCGCGCCCCGAATCATCGTTTCACCATCGGCCCGCAAAGCCGCGATCGCAAATGCCATCGCAATGCGATGGTCGCCGAACGAATCAATCTCCGCACCGCGCAGCGACTGGCCTCCGGGGATCTTCAGGCCGTCTTCCCGCTCATCCACCTGTGCGCCCATACGCCGGAGATTGGTAACCATCGATGCAATTCGGTCAGATTCTTTCACTCGCAACTCTTTCGCATCCCGCACCTCGACGCCCTGCTCGCTGAACGGAGCGATTGCGGCAATCACCGGGATCTCGTCGATCAGCGCCGCCGAGTCGGCACCGGCTATAGTTGCGCCCTTTAATCTGGCGCCTTCGACGCGCAGCGATCCCACCAGCTCACCATGAATTTCGTCGAGCTGCGTGACGGCGACTCCAAGTCCCATCTGCATCAGGACGTCGAGCAAACGGGCGCGAGTCGGGTTCATCAGAAGGTTCGGCACCGTCAGTTGCGATCCCGGAAACAAAGCCGCTGCGCAAAGAAAAAATGCCGCGCTCGAAAGATCTCCGGGGATGCGCGCTTCGAACCCGCGCAAGCGCTGCCCCCCGCGAATGCGCACCTCATTCCCTGCCCCGAGGCCTTTGCGCTCGACGCGACCGCCAAACGCACGCAACGCAACTTCACCGTGATCTCGCGTCCGAACCGGTTCCTCGATCCGGCTCTCGCCATCGGCATACAATCCCGCGAACAGCAGGCACGATTTCACCTGTGCGCTGGCGACCGGCATTGTGTAGTCAATGGCTTTGAGCGATCCGCCGCTGATGCGCAACGGCGGCTTCCCCTGTTGCGATTCGATCTGCGCGCCCATCGCCGAAAGTGGCTTGATGACGCGCTCCATTGGCCGTCGCGACAGCGATTCATCGCCGATCATCCCGCTGGTGAAATTCTGCCCAGCAACGATGCCGCTCAGCATCCGCATCGTGGACCCCGAGTTCCCGCAGTCAAGCGGCCCGGATGGCGCGGCCAGCGACAGCCCCCGTCCCTGCACTTCGATCACGTTATCGCCGTCAGACTTCTTTTCCCATGTCACGCCAAGAGACCGCATGCATCCCAGCGTGCTCGCGCAGTCCGCGCCCGTGGAATAGTTTTCTAACCGCGACGGACCTTCCGCAATCCCCGACAACATCGCGTAGCGGTGCGAGATCGATTTGTCCCCCGGCAATCGGACGTTGCCGCGCACATTGCGCGCCGGACGCACCAAGACCTGAGATTCGGAGTTCATTCAGAAATCAATATAACGGATGTGAGTGAGAGGTTTTTGAGGACGACCGCTTCACGCCGCCGCGTTCGCGATCAACATACAAGCAGCATCGGCGAAGGCTGCGTCTAGGCCAGGGACTTCGCCTCGGCAGTCGCTTCCCGCAGAATATCGGCCGGCACTTCCTTCATCGAAACCCCAAATTCAAACATCGGCGTTTCCGTGCCGCGTCCCCACCGTGCCATTTCCCAATGCGCCCGGACAAACTTCACATCCCCGTGCGCGCCCAGGTCCAGCAGCATCGGGGATTCTTCCACATAGAATTTTTGTGGAAACGCAGCCAGCGACTTCGCGCCCCACGTCGTTCCGTCCGCCGACCCGTAGATACTGACGTCGAGCGATTCCTGCTCGATGATCTTCGTGATCGCAAGCGTCACCAGGAATACGCGCGCCGCCGCGCCGCCAACATCGATCGACTGCCCGTCACCCTTAGCGGTGGCAACCGTTCCCGCAGGAACCAAAATGATCTCGTTCATAACTGTCATAGCGAAGGAATTCTAACAAAACGAGGTGCAAGCCGCGTCCGTTGCCTGTGTCCCCTTTGCTGAAGGGTGTAAAAGTTTTTGAAAATCACTCAGTCGGATGCGGTGCGGTGAAATCGCTGCAGCAAGGTTTTTCCGCCGGAGCGAATTCCATCAACTCAATTCGCGTCAGGTCCGGATCGAAAACGTTTAGTTGCCGCTTGCCGTCCCGCCCCATCTGCGCATGCTCACCATCATGAGTCTTCCAGCCATGCGACTCAAGTAGGGCCTGCGCCTTCGGCATGTCGGAAACGCCAAACGAAATGTGATTCATCACTCCCGTCAACCGCAGATCCGGATGCTCTGGCTGGTTCAACATGTACTCCAGCCAATCGGTTCCATCCGGCACCTGCAGCGAGACCCAATCCGTCGCATCGTCCTTCATGCCTCCGTGCCAGTACGGACGGAAGCCTAAAATCTCCCGGTAAAAGTGATCTTCAGCATCGCGCTTGTACACCAGAAACCCGGTGTGGATCATTCGGTGCGACACCGCTGACGCAGGAGGCTCCGGCACTTCCTCTTTCCCTCGTTCGACAAATTCGACTCTATGCCCCTCGGGATCGGTCGTCATGAAACTCAGGCTGTGATCCGACCGGCCTTCGATCTTCGAGCCCTTGATTCCCTTCCCTTCCAGGTACCGGCGCAACCCGACAATATTGTCGGTTGTGAATGCCACGTGATCCATGCGATCGGTCGCCTTGGCATCGGTAGCCGGACTGTATCCCACCCACTGTTTACCCGCCATATATCGAATAGTGCCGCCCGGTTCGATGGCATCTGCCGATCCCAGGCCAAGCGTATCGGCATAGACCTTTTTCACGCCATCGGGCGCCGTCGTGTAAAACGACACGTGATCGATGCCAGTGATCTTCGGGCGATCGGCGCCCCATGCTTGGGAGAATGCGGAGAAAACGAACATCGTCCAGACGAGCGGCAGAATAGGTTTCTTCATGGCGTCAAGATTCTAGACCAGGAGTACCCAGACCTGAATAGCAGAATTTGAGAATCCGTAACCGCGACTATCTCTGCGCAACGCCGCTCCCTACTTCGATCTCCTGCGCCAAGATTTTGGCCCCACGAACCGCCCCCCGAAGTTGGCTAGTTTCTCGGGGAACAAAACTTTGAAGCAATGACATCGGGGATTCAACGCGGGCTTTAGGATATCCATCCGCGACGAGGCAGAGTCACGTTTGATTTCGCGGACAACTTATTTGCAGAGGTCGGGATACATCTCGCAAAGCTGCACGCTTGCCTTGTCGAGATCGACGATGGTCATTCCGTAAACCTGTTTCTTGTCTGCTTTCCATTCGACAATAATTTCAGGCATGCCAATCAGTCCGGCGCGCGACGCCATGGTGCTCCTGAAAACAATCGAGCGCAGATCGGATATCGGAATAACGATATTAGGTTTCGCGCGGAGTAGGGAGTCGGGTGTGCGCTCAAGCTGCGCTGGAATTTTCTTGCGCAGGCCCCGCCCCGGTCCGGTCACCATGTCCATGATCCATTGCTTCGGTCCGATGAACAGTTGACGGCGGATCTCACTTGAATAAGACATCGCCACTCCAATGAGGAATGGCTGTGGCACGGCGATGATAGCGTCGCGGAAGCAGGCCAGGTACCAGTATCGAAAACCGAACGAAGTGCAGATCGGACCGACAATGGTTCGGCTTGGCGCAGCCGCGGGCGCGATTCCTGTGCTTGACATACAGACCAGCGTGGCATGGGCACCCGACAGGAATCGATCGATTTCGCAGCGCTGAGATTACGGCGGTAATTCGGGAGCCGAGCCCGAAAGTCCAGACGCCCCGAAAGTCCAGGTGCGAAGTCCATTCACTGATCTCCCGAAAAGCCAGCATTCCGAATGCATTCGGCGCTCGCGACTTCCTCAGCTTGCTCACGCTCACCCTTCGCGCTAGCCTCATACCGCGAGAAACATATGCCCCGCTCAACTTCTGCCTCAGCTCCGGACCTCTTCCAAGGCATGCAGGAAACTTACGCGGTCAACGACCATATCAATCAACTCCTGCTCGAGCACCTCGACCCTCGTGCGTGGAAGGCGCAGTTTCCCGGCAGCAAGGCGCGCACCATAGCCGCCATCTTTACTCACGTCCACAACGTCCGATGTAAGTGGCTTCGTCTTTCAGCGCCGCACTTGAAAGTGCCGTCGCTGCTCGATCGCAGGCGATGCACACAGAAGCAAGCCGCTAAAGCCCTGGCGCGAAGTGCAACTCTCTGTTCGCAAATGCTGTCGGATGCACTATCCAACGGCCGAGTCAGGAAATTTCATCGGGACGGATGGGCCCGGCCATGGACGCCGGGAGCGTCCATGTTCACCTACATGATCATGCACGAAGCGCATCATCGCGGCCAGGTTTGCATGCTGGCGCATCAACTCGGATTTCCGCTGCCCAACAAAGTGGACTACGGAATCTGGACCTGGGAAAAACTCTGGAAGGATTGTGGATTCGGGACGCCGAAGTGACCGGTTACCCCTGTAGCCCGTCAAGGAACTGGCGCAGCAGCTTCGCGACCTGCTCCGGTTGCTCCCACGGAGAGTAGTGACCCGCCTTCGAAATCACGACCATCTTGCTGCCGGAGATGTGTTGCCTCATCAAGTCGGCCTCCTTCACTCCAGTCATCTCATCTTCATCGCCTGTGATGAGCATTGCTGGAACATTGATGGTCTTCAATGTTTCGACCGAATCCGGACGCGCCGCCATGCCCCGTTGCACTTGCGCAACATCCTCAGGCGACATCTTTCGCATCATGCGCAGCGCATCATCTGCCAGGTCAGGACGGTTCTCCTGCGTACTCCGGCCCAGCACGCGTTTCACCATTGATTCGAAAAATGGTTCAGCTCCGCGTTCGATCACATCGTTCGCGGCCTGCAAACGTCCCGCGCGCGCCTCGGCGTTATCCGCAGGAGCTTTGGTATTGCACAATCCCATGGCGGCAACGCGTCCGCGATATTTCCGCCAGAATTCGAAGATCGCGTATCCCCCAATCGAAACTCCGATCAGCGGCACCCGCCCGATGTCCGCATCATCGATCACGCGAACGATGTCAGCCGCATGCTTTTCCATGGTCGCAGGACCTTCCCCCACGCCCGAATCGCCATGACCGCGCAGATCAGGGAGTACAACCCGGTAGCGAGTCGAAAGCGCCTCGGCCACTGGCAACCAGAATTCATGATTGACTGGAAACGGATGCAGCAGAACTACCGGGGGACCATCGCCAAGCACCCAGTAAGCAATCTCGGCATCTCCGCTCTGAACGCGGTAGGAAGTAATGCGCTCCATGCAGAGGATTAAAACATAATGCTGGGCGTCAGGCTTCCGGCTCTGGGCTTCCGGCTCTGGGCTTCCGGCTCCCGGCCCTGGATAGCAGGCACCCCGCTCCATCGCGATCCTGGCGTCGCGCGTCTGCCAATGCGCGCCAAGGCTGGCGTCAGCACAGCACCGCACGCCGCCAATCAAATTCCGTCAAACGCAGCCTGAAAAGAGCGGCCCTTCGGGCCTCGCACACTGCACACAAAATCCCGCTCCGTATAAAGTCCCCCTTCGTATCAGGGCATCGCTTCAGCGATGCCGTAAATGATGCAGAACCAATGCGCCTTTAGGCGCTGGGGCTTTCCCCACGCTTTGTCATCAATCTAAGGGCCGAGTCAGCGGATCGAAACATTGCGATTTCCTCGGCCTACGAACTGACAACCTGCGCCCCCACGGGCGGAGCAGGAAGCATCAGCGGCTCCTCTGGCATGATGATCCACGCGATCGGATACGACAGAAAACCGATCACCGTCATGAACGCGACGATCAACCACACCACTCGCACCAGCGTGACATCAACGTCGAAGTATTCCGAAAAACCAAGGCACACCCCGGCAATCTTTCTTCCCAACCGGGGCCGGATCAGCTTCCTCCGCGCCAGCGACGCCCCGACCCGAGCTCCGCAATAAGCGCAGATCACGGCATCATCCTGAATAATCTTTCCGCAGTAATTGCAATACATAGTTCAACCCTCCCTAGAGAATACGCAGCACCGCCGCGAAAGTTCCCTACTCACGGTAAGCCTCTCGGATGTACCGCCGCGCCTGGTCCGCGGGACCCGTATTCGCATTCCCCGCCAGCACCGTCTGGTACCTCTGCATCGCCAAATCGCGCTTTTGCATGAGGTCATACATTTCTCCCGCTGCCAGATTCGCTTTCTGCAGGATGTCGGGATCCGGGTTCGGCGCCTGGTTCACAAGCTCGTACGCCGCGGCCGCTCCCCCAAGATCCTTCTTGCTCCGCAAAAGCTCTCCCAGACCCCAGGCAGCCATCTCATAATGCAACGTGCCGTACTTCCCTTCGCGGCCGTTCTGCCACACTTTCCGGTAGATCGTCTCGGCCTCGGGAAGCCGTCCGGCAGCGCGCTGCAAGTTGGCAACTTCAGTCGGGAACAGGTGGTTCTTCGGATACTTCGACGTCAATTCATTCATGTATCCCAGAGCTTCGTCGTATTGATGGTCGCGCCGCAGGAACAACGTCAGCACAACCTTGGCATCGACTGCATTCTCCCCGTCACTCTTAGCGACGTCGCGCAGATACGCCAGGCCCTTGTCCCTCGAACCGCTCAAGCCGGCGATCGCTGCGGCCATCTTCACGCTCCACGGCAGATTCCCCACCACGTAGTTATGCGTACCCACCACCAGCTTCGCGTCAACAAAGTTCGGATCAAGCTCCAACACGCGTTCGTGATCGTGGCGCGCCCCTACCGCATTGCGCAGAGCCGAGAACCATGCCCGCTCCACCAGCCCCGTATAGACCGAGAACTGCGCTCGCGTCACTCCACGGCAATAAAGCATTTGCACATCATTCGGATTGACCTTGAGCTTTTCTTCCTCCAGTTCCTGCGCGCGCCGGGCCAGATACTTGATGCGTTCCTTGATCTTGTCATCCGTCGGCCTCGGAGCCCGTCCAATGAAGCTGTCGTTGGCGTAGTCCCCCGTGTTCATCGCCCCGGTGTCGTACAGGTCATGCATCAGGACCGATGTCAGCAGGTGGTTGATCGCAACAGGGTCATCCGGATGCTTCTCGACGATCTTCTCGAACTCCTGCGTCGCCCGGTCATAGTCCATGTTGTAGAAACGCTCGAACGCCACGTCGGCTTGTAGATCCAGCGGTGCCGCATGAATGCCGCCCTTTACGGACTGAGCCGCAAACGCAACACACAGGCTGACGATCAGGAAAAAAACAGAAAGGACTCTCGGAAATCGCAGGGAGCTCATTCGGAAACTCAACTCCAGAACCCTGAGGAAGGAGATGCTCCTAGTTTAAACGAACTTCGCAGCGCATGCTTTCCTGCGCGCTCAACTCAATCCACAGCACCCGAACCAAAACCGTCATCTATGTGCCGCCGACGCTACCTCTCAATCCTTAGGAAACTTCCTATAATCTGCGCAGCTAGACAGCTGAATCAGGTAGCGGGAGACTCATGATCACTTCGCGCGCCGTCCGTCGAATGGAGCTCGGCGGATCGTGCTGTGCGCCGCAGAGACGTCGGCAGCAACGCCTCTACGATGACCGTAGTCGATCGGATCTTCGAGCCTTCCGCGCCTGTCAGCCCGCTTTAGCTTCCGTTCAAACGTCCCGGGCCCTCTGTAACCAAGGCATCTTTACTCGCTCACGCGCGTAATAATTGCCCCGTCCAACGCATGCAGTACCCTGTGCGCTATTCGTAAGTAACTGCGTAATTAAATAGTTAACGGCGTCTGAACTTTGGCGGTTGGAATGCCATTTGTATTTTTTCCAAGGTAGGAATTCGTAATGGCAGAAGTTGTACAAGGAACGCAGCAAGAATTTTGGCGACCGCCCTCCCCGATACTCTCGGCGGACCCAGTTATTCTCCACCCCGCTCCGCCCATGGCGGAAGCCTGTCCGCGCTGCAGTACGGAGTTTTTATCCGGCTCGCATTTTTGCCACTCCTGTGGAGGCCGTCGCCCTGAGCTGATCAGCCCCGCCACCAAGGCCGATGCTGCCGCACTGGCCGGTCTATGGGAACAGGTCGTCGACGCCGCCCACGCGGGCGTTACCGGCTGGAATCGAATTGAGTTTCCAGGATGGCTTCGTTACCTGCACTTCCACGAGATCAAGAAGCACGTAGGACTCTCGACCGCCTCGCTGATAGCCTTCATCCTTGGCTTGGGATGCGTAGCGGGAGCCCTGCTGGTTGGTCTGCTGAATGCCAAAACACTGGTCGACTGGGAAGCCATCCAGTTCTACCGCATCGAATGGCTGCTCGCCGCAGTGGCCTCATTTGCGGCAGGAATTCTGCTGAAGAAGCGCTCGTCCGAAGAGGCTGACGACTAGCTCGCCTCGCCTCCGGAACCTGCTGCGCGACGTTGCTGGTTCATGCGGTAAAGGTGATGAACCGGCCCCGTTCCCTTCCCAACCGACTGCCCATTCGCAATCGCCGCTGTGACGTAGGTTTTTGCCAGGAGCACGGCCTCAGCCAGTCCTCGTTCCAGCGCCAGATGGCAGGCAATCGCGGTCGCAAAGGCGCACCCAGTGCCGTGTGTCGAATTGGATCGCTGGCGCTCCGCCTTGAAAACTTCATTCTCGACCCCGCGTTTCGTGGTGAAACTCAAAAGGTCGATCGCCTTCTCAAGATGTCCGCCCGTCACCACCACTGCAGACGCTCCCATCTCGTGCAGTTTTCCCGCCGCCGCCTTCATATCGTCCAGTTCCTTGATCTTGATCCCCGTGATCGCCGATGCTTCATCCACATTGGGTGTGATCACATCGCAGAGCGGCAGCAGGCGTTCCATCATCACCTTCTTACCGGACGAATCCAGCAATTCTGCTCCGGAAGACGACATCAAAATGGGATCCAGGACCACATTTGGAAATCGCGAGCGCGCATCGCGGCCTGCCGGCTTCCCATTGCCTGGGCGGGACAGAAAATCAGTCACCGCCTTCGCCACTTTGCCCGTCCCCAGCATGCCGATGTGTATACCGGCAATGTCCATGTCGGCCGCCAGTTCTTCCAACGTGTCCACGACTAGGGACGGGTCCGCGGATTCCATTCGCTTCACCCCTGCAGTACTTTGCACAGTCATGGCAGTGATGCACGCCACGCCATAGCAGCCATGGGCGGCAATCGTCTTCACGTCGGCGGTCACCCCCGCTCCCGACGATGGATCAAATCCGGCGATGGTGAGGACTACAGGTGGTTTTTCGGGCATAGTCTTTCGTTCCGGTAATTGCGATAGTACCCCGACAAAGGCCCCAACTTTTCATAATCGGCAGCCTTCGAGGTTACCTTTTGAGACAAGCCCGTCAAAAAAAGTTTAGCCCAAGTGCGTTCCAGCACATCCACAAATGCATGATTCCATGCAACTTGCCGTCCCGACTCGGGTAAGCCATTGATTCCAGTCGGCTTGTAAATTCTACCTTGTCAAGTCCGGCGTGCTATTTACGTTTTAGTAAATATCTAAGCGACCGAGAATAAAGGACGTTGCTCGCATCTCCATAGATTAGAGCTGGTTACGTAAGCTTTCCATTACTACGACGTCATCTTTCGTAAGGCCGAACTGTATTGACACCAGTTTGGCACGCCGATAGCATCTGGAAACTGCAACAAGACAGCCGTAACGGCCAAAGAGCACTTTTGAGTATGCGAGGAGAACTGAATGCGAAGTCGTTTAGCTCAAGGGATGGCGATTGCTTTTCTGATCGTCGGCCTAGGAGCGGCTCAGGGACCGAACATCTCGGAGGCGAAACCGGCTCCAAGTAGTTCTGTTCAGGCGAGATCTGAGGTCCGCCAGGTCGGCAAAACCAAACCCTACCAAGTCGGAACAGCGTCCTGGTATGGGGAGAACTTTGATGGAAAACCGACTGCTAGCGGTGAGTTGTACGATATGTACGACATGACCGCCGCACACCTGACGCTTCCCATTGGAAGCTATGTGCGAGTCACGAATCTACACAACGGCAAGGCCGTCGTAGTCCGCGTCAATGACCGCGGACCCGTAGTCCCAGGTCGCATCATCGACCTGTCCTACGGCGCGGCTCAAGCCCTGCAGTTCCGCCATAGCGGATTGCAGCGTGTCCGTCTGGATCTGGTCAAACCCGGCCAGCAGAAGCCTGTCTACCAGACGGTCGCCTACAACCATCCCCCTGTAGCGCAACTCCCGTAAAAGCAAGTAGACTTGTCCGGATGCTTGGTTCAATGCCAAACCGCATCCGGAACGCAAGTCCTTTGGAACGCGGAACTGACCCGCGCGAGCGGCTCATTGTTGCGCTTGATGTTTCATCCGCCGCCGCCGCACAGAAGATCGTTGCGGCGGTAGGCGATTCTGCGCTGACCTACAAAGTCGGTATGCAGCTCTATACCGCTGAAGGTCCCCAGGTTGTGCGGGATCTCGTCGCCTCCGGGCGGCGAGTGTTTCTTGATCTCAAGTACCACGACATACCGAACACCGTGGGATCAGCCGTCGCGGAGGCTGCCAAGCTCGGCGTCAGCATGCTGACGGTGCACGCTTCGGGCAGCGACAAGATGTTGCGTGCCGCCGCCGATGCCGCAAGAGTACGGCCGGATCTGATCGTGCTTGCCGTCACGGTTTTGACCAGCATGGGCGCGAGCGATCTTGAAAAGATCGGCCTCCCTGGGTCGGTCGAAGATAATGTCGTTCACTTGGCTCGCCTGGCTCTCAACAACGGATGCCAGGGCATTGTCACCTCCGCCCGCGAGGCCGCAGCCGTCCGCGCAAACTTGGGCGATGACTTCGCGATCGTCACACCGGGCGTTCGCCCCGCCGGAAGCCAGGTCGCCGACCAAGTCCGCGTAGTAACCCCGGCCGAAGCCATCGCCGCCGGAGCCACCCACATCGTGGTAGGACGCCCCATCACCGAAGCCCCCGACCCGTCCGCAGAAGCAAAGTCAATCCTGTCCCAAATAGCAACATAAAACGCGCCGCGAAAACAGATTCATTGCCCCGGCTTGTGTAGGGGCGGACGCATTCGTCCGCCCCGCGGAGCAAAGCGACGCGTGCCCACCGCCGGAACCCGCCCCGCAGCCCGCTCGACCCAAACAGATTCATCGCCCCGGCCTGTGTAGGGGCGGACGCATTCGTCCGCCCGCGAAGCAAAGCGACGCGTGCCCACCGCCGGAACCCGCCCCGCAACCCGCTCGACCCAAACAGATTCATCGCGCCCCCGGCTCGTGTAGGGGCGGACGCATTCGTCCGCCCCGCGGAGCAAAGCGACGCGTGCCCACCGCCTGAATCTCCCCAGCAGCGCATGCGTCCGCACGGTGTAAGATTCCCCATCCCCAGAACTCGCCATGCCACATCCTCTCGCTGGAAAAAAACTCTGCATCGCCTGCAAGGAACCGATTCCTGTCGGCGCCAACGTCTGCGCGCACTGCGGCTCCAGTCAGGCGCCGGAACGCACCTCATTCAGCAAAGACATCCTTAAATGGGTTGCCGGCGTCACCGCCGTTATCGGACTGATCACCGGACTCAGCGGCGTCATGGGTCCGCTAAAAGGTTGGTGGACGCAAGGGCGCCAATCCAAAACGCTGCTGGTCAACGCGCTCCGACAGGAGGAAGTCGGGGAGTATCCCGCCGCGTTCGACACGCTCAGCGAAATTTTGAAGAACAATCCTGCCAACGTAGCCGCGCTCCACGCCCGTCTCGATGTCACCATGCTCTGGATCGAGGACATGTGGGTGCCGATCCGCAACAGCGACGAAGTCCAGCAAAAGGCGCGGCCCATCTTCGACAAGCTCTCCCCGGTCCTTGAAGCCGGGCTCGGCACTGGCAAGGACTATCGGGCAGCCGACGTAGTCGCGCATCTCGGATGGCTGAATTTTTTGCGGGCTAAAATCCTGGGCGAGAACGGCAGGATCGAAGAGCATATTGAACGCGCCCTGCAAATGGATCCCGACAATGTCTATGCGAACGCCATGATGGGAGATTTGCTGCTCGATAGTCCCGGCAGTCTCGACCAGGCCAAAACCCATTTCGCGGCTGCACTCAAGACCGGCAAAGCGAAAACATTTGTCCGCGGCTGTCAGCTCGAGTCGATGATCTACAACGACTCACCCGGCGTTCGAGCCGAGTTGATTCGCGTCGTCAACGATATGCGCAAAAACGGGGAGCAACTCGGAGACTCCAATCGTGGCCGCGTGCACTCCTACTACAGCACGACGATTGGCGATGACACCGACCTTCGCAGAGTCGTCTCCGCCGTTCCACCCGATGAGGCCTGGGAAACCTATCGCTGGGTCTCGCCGCCGGACGACCCTGCCGATTCGCAGGAGGCCCGCTTCATTCGGGCGAACATCGACGAGGTTTCCGGCAAGCAAACTGAGGCGCTTGGAATTTACCGCCAGTTGGTGAATGAAACCAAGGGCTCGCCGGTCCGCCTCAATCAGCGCGCCCGGGAAGCGGTAAAACGCCTTGAGCACTAAAAAATACGGAGCCGGAAATAGAACCGGCCCCGTATCAGAAACTCGAAACCTGAAACGCGGAACTTTTTCTTAAAGCTTTTCGAAAAATTCGCAGCCGGAGCACGAGATGTAAATCCCGCCTGGGATGCTGCGTTCGCGATCTTTTACGCGCTTCACAATACGGGTTGGCTTGCCGCACTTCGGACAATCCGTGCTCTTGGTGGTGTCCATGACTTTCTTCCGGTCCGCTGTCTTAGCGATCTTCGCGCCCACTGCCATGATTCGTCTCTCCTGATTCTGAATATTCGCGCAGCACAATCCGCGCCCCAACGGCCGCGAATGAAAGTGGATGGGATCTATTTCGAAATCGTCCCGGACTTGAGGTCACGAAACCAAGAATCCACGCAGGAAGAATCTGAAGCTGCGTCTTGTTCTCTTCCGCCAGCCCAATTTTACACTACAGAATGCAGCGACGTTGCGGCCCCCAAAATGAGATGTCATCCTGAGCGGCGGCGCAGCCGCCGCGAGGGACCCTACGATAGCCGGAAAGCTCTGACGCAGTGGACGGGACTGTCCGGACGATGCCAGAAAGATCTTCGACGTGAAGAAGAACAGCGCGGTCCGAGAAACCGACAAAGCGAGGATCTGCATGGGATGTCATCCTGAGCGACGGCGCAGCCGCCGTGAGGGACCCTACGGCTGGCGGAAAGCTCTGACGCAGTGGACGGGGACTGTCCGGACGATGCCAGAGAAGAGACAGCGCCGTCCGAGAAACTGAGAAATTCCTGGTCCGCAATGAGATGTCATCCTGAACGGCGGCGCAGCCGCCGTGAGGGACCCTACGTTAGCGGAAAGCTTTGACGCGGTTGACGGGGACTGTCCGGCCGATGCCAGAGAGCGATTTTTGACTTTGAAAGACGAACACCACGTCCAAGAAACTGACAAACCCAAAGCAGCAACGAATTTCCACAGGTTCCCCAAAAATACAGTGCTCGATTGTGACGGACGACCTTTACCCGAACGCCAAGAAAGCGAAACAATAGCAACGATGCAAGTCCCGAGCGATTCAGCAACGGAACGGAAACGGATCGTCCAGTAAAAGATGTAACCCCTTATTCCGCAATATTTTGCGTGCAAGTGATTTGCAATCAATATTTTGCGGCTATCGCAGCATCTCCTTCGAGCTTAACCCTAGTCGAATCAATATTTTGCTTTCCTCGATACCAAACCAAAGAATTGCTCGCTCCAACGGTGGCTATCCAGCAGCGTCAACTCGAAGGCGCACATGCCTATCAGAATTCAGCGGATCCCCACCGATCTCGCCCGTCACGAACTCGTCTGTCGAGAGGAACAATGAACCCCCACGCTCCGACCAAAGCCCAACTTGCACGTTTGACCCCGCTCACCTGCCCCTGCTACCGTCGTGTGTTTGCCCTCTGCATCCCGGCCCGTTCTGCTTCCGGCAAACCGGACTGTCCGCTCATCGGTCCAGCCCGGGGCCACTTCATAGCCACGGAGCTCTAATATGCCTGCCATTAAATTTCGCGGTGTAGATTTCCTGCAATACGACTCTCTCCTCACCGACGAGGAAAAACTCGTCCGCGACACTACGCGCCAGTTCATCGAAGACAACCTGATTCCCATCATCGAAGAGTGCAACCGCGCCGGCCGCTTCCCCAAAGAATTAGTCAAGCCGATGGCCGACCTCGGATTTTTCGGCGCGTCGATCAAGGGGTACGGCTGCGCCGGCATGGGCAACGTCGAGTACGGACTGATGACGCAGGAACTCGAGCGAGGCGACTCCGGCGTGCGCAGCTTTGTGAGCGTTCAGTCCGGTCTCTGCATGTATCCGATCTACGAATTCGGCAGCGACGAGCAGAAAGAAACCTGGCTGCCGCCCATGCAGAAGGGCGAGAAGCTCGGATGCTTCGGCTTGACCGAGCCCGACTTCGGATCGAATCCTGGCGGCATGCGCACGCGCGCCCGCAAAGTCGGCAACGACTACGTCATCAACGGCGAAAAGATGTGGATCACCTCCGGCACCATCGCCGACGTGGCCATCATCTGGGCCAAGGTGGATGACGAAAAAGATCGTGTGCGCGGATTCCTCGTCGAAACCGATCGTCCCGGATTCAAGGCCGACGACATTCACGGCAAGTGGTCGCTGCGCGCCTCCGTCACCTCTGGACTTTCGTTGCAAGACGTCAAAGTGCCGGCATCGAATCTTCTCCCCAAGACAGGTGGCCTGCGCTCTCCGCTGATGTGTCTCAACCAGGCGCGCTATGGAATCGCATGGGGAGCCATCGGAGCGGCGATGTCCTGCTACGACTGCGCCCTGCAATATGCGTTGCTGCGCAAGCAATGGCGCGACCAGCCGATCGCATCGCATCAACTCGTGCAAGACAAGCTCACCTGGATGATCAGCGAGATCACAAAAGCACAGTTGCTCGTTCTGCAAGTGGGACGACTGAAGGACGCTGGTAAAATCGAGCCGCAACACATCTCGATGGCCAAGCGCAACAACGTCTGGATGGCCCTCGAATGCGCCCGGCTCTCACGCGACATTCTCGGAGCCAACGGTGTCGCCGACGACTATCCGATCATGCGTCACCTGATGAACCTCGAGTCTGTAAAGACGTATGAAGGCACGCACGACGTCCACTCGCTCATCATCGGCCAAAGCATCACAGGCATAGACGCGTTCTAGGCTTGGCTACTCAATATGTGGGGACAGCCGCCATCGGCTGTCCATCGAGCGAAGCTCGAGCGGTGTTCGTCGCATTCCATGCGGATAAAAGTTCGATGACGGTAGACAAAAAGCGCAGGATCGCCACCGCTACTGGATTTCTCTCGGGCGTCCTGGCATGCATGGATGCACTGCGAGACGCCTCCACGTCCTGGCCGCCGGACGCCGTCTGGTCCGCTATGCGCCGTCCGCATAAAGTGGAATTTTGCGGCGGCATTGCCATGATCGTGGTCACCTTCATCATGTCAATGCGGCGTCCGGCCTCAGAGCGTTGACCGCCCGCCGAAATACGTCCTGTTTTCGTAACACCGGCGTCCGGCACTACAGGCAAGGCATTCGGGGCTGAAAGAACGATTGGACAAGCTGCCGAGGAAAAGTTCTGCAAACCGTCGTCCTTGGAATGACCGCCAAAACGAAGACGTTTCCGAAATTTGTAACAGCTTTTGCGTTCACTCACCCGCTAAATCAGACGTACGATATCGTCTGTCCCCAGTGAGGTTGACGAACCTTCTCCCTAGAGCGGCATTCCTTGTCGCTTGCGTCGTCCTCGGGGCCTGACCTAAAACAAGTGAGATCGATGCGGTCCTGCGCAACGTGGGAGTTCCTCCCCTCGAATCGCACGCACACGCACCAACAAAATTCTCAAGGAGAATCTCATGGGTACACTTCAGACGTTGTTGGCTCTGGTGGGTTTGATCTATGTATTGTGCGTGATTGTTCAGGCTGTGCAAGAGGTGACGAAATCACTTCTCAACACCAAGGCCAAGACCATGGCACAAACCATTCAGAAGTTCATGGGTTCGCGATTGCCTTTGGCCGATGTAGAAAAAGCGCTGGAAGCTCGCGGTCTCGACATCACCGCCTTGGAGCATTTCAACCGGGACGACTTCCGACACCTGCTGGATGGAATCGAATCGCTCGCTCCCAAGCTGAAAGGAATCGTTGCGGGAGGTACGGCAACGTTCGATCAGGAGAAAGATAACGTCGCGGCGGCGTTCGACGCGGCACGAGCACGATTCCAGGCCACGTACACGCGCAAGAACAAGCTGATCGCGATCGCATTCAGCTTCGGAGTAGTGATCGCGCTGAACGCAAATATCATCGCGGTCTACGAGCAACTTGCCGCCGATCAGGTAATGGCGCAGGCGATTGCGGGAAAAGCGGATAAAGCCACCTGCAGTCAAAACCAAAAGCAGGCGTCCGTGACAAATTCCGCGGATGACTTTGACACTATCTATCGAACCAACCGCGACTGCATTCAAACCGTGTTGAAGGACTATCCCATTCTGGTGAGGTGGCACAAGGTGGATGGCACATGGATGCCGATGGGAGCGGGAGGACTGCTCCCCGCCCTCGCCGGACTCGTCGTCATGGGCGGACTGGTGTCGATGGGCGCGCCTTTCTGGAATGACATTCTCAAAGGATTCACAGGTCTCAACAACACACTCAACAGCACGAACAAGAAGGTCACGTAAACTGGTCGACGCAGGAGGCGCGATGTCTAAAGCGACAGCCGATATTGTTGGCACAACGGGTGCGTCTTTTACATGCACGATAGACGCGGGGACGATTTTGTCAGCATATCTTGAGGTTCCCAACACACCCATAGTGTCTCTGGAGATTGCCGATGATGAGCGCGAGGTCACTCTGATTAATCTTCCCAAAGGACAGTCGTGGATACGGCTGGACATCGTTTGGGCGCCCGGCGATGGCGACGCAGACATTGCAGTCGGCACAGTTACGTCCGGTAATGCCACAGCAGCGACGCCCGCACACACCCTCGACGCAGGCAATACACCTGGCTACATCGAACTGTTCGGAACCAAGTCATGAAAAAAACAATTTGGAGATTTTTTTGTATCGCCATGCTGATGAGATCCGGTGATGGCTTCGCACAGACACCTGGCACGACTGGACAGACGCTTGGTGCATGGACCGAAGCCAACCCCCGCGGATTTTGCGAGCGCGACCCAAGACCCGAAATCTCAGCTTATTGCAAAGATCTG
Organism: uncultured Acidobacteriota bacterium; assembly: GCA_963820895.1. Classification (GTDB taxonomy): domain Bacteria; phylum Acidobacteriota; class Terriglobia; order Terriglobales; family Acidobacteriaceae; genus Sulfotelmatobacter. The sequence continues at coordinate 697,678 of CAWGBW010000001.1, read as the reverse complement.
GCCGACCTGCAAACAGCAGTGAACAAAGAAAAGAAGAACGCGACACCGAACCTCGATGTTACGAATGAGAATCTGAAGGCTCCATTGTTGAAATTGGACATCACCAGCAAGCGCGCCGTGGTTGACTTCATCACGGCCACCGCGTCGAGGTTCGCTTTGAATGCGGCGATCGCGGACGCCCTCCGAACTGCCGGACAGCAACGGCTCGACCAACAGTTGGGAGCAACGCCGAATGCAAGCGGCACCACTTCGCTGCTAACCAAGGCCGGAAGCGCGGAGCTAGTGTCGCTGGCGCTCGATGCCGGAGTTCTAACGCGATCCATCAATGGCACGACCGCTACTCTCAGCATGAATGGCGATCAACTCTTCCGTCTGATCACGGGAGCGGACCCAACCTGTATCGTGACGACCCAGACATGCAAGAACGACAACTGGTTCGAATCCCGCGTGGCCGGACCAACCACCATCTCCGCCAGCATGGATTTGGCTCAGCAAAGCACCACTACGACGGCATCATCCGGACAGGCGAGCGGTACTACGCCCACTCACGTGGAGTCCGTTGCTATCCCGACCGGGGCCGGAAAATTGTCAGGCATCAGCGCACGTTACGAGATCCGGAACGGCTTCGATCCGCGCACCGAACAATTCCGTTCGGCGTGGGCTTCGCAGGTAACCTCTCTCGCCGCCAATGTGAAGGCCATCGGAGACGACACTGATGCGGTATCCAGTGCGTTGATGCTGCATCCGAACTTTGTAGTCAGCGATGACGCCGATCCATTCGTTCACACAAAAGATTTACTAAGTAGTGCCGGCGAAGACGCAACTGGACGTGCACTCGTGAAGGCGTTCGAGGAATACTGGTCGCGGATGGTCACGGACGAAATCTGGCGCGACTCGAAGTTGGCTGCCGCCGTATCCAAAGCAGTGCAGGATCGAAATATTTATCGTCAAGCATGGTTCGCCGCACTCAATCGCGCCGTCGGAACGCTGTTGACGTTGGAGTACGACTTCAATCGTTCTACAAACCAGCCAGTGACCCACGACCTTAAGCTCATCTACGCTCATGATTTTGGTGTGAGAGGAATGGTGACCGTGAATGGAGTCGTGTCTTTCTATGGCGTTCTCCCAGCCGGCGCAAGGTACGGACGTCTGCACTACGGTCAAATATCAACCGAGTACGATCGGACGCTTTCTGGAAAGGACAAGCCGCTGCAGACGCAACTCAGCTTGGCAGGATACTGGCAGTATCAGCCAAATCCATCCATTCTTGATATCCCCGAAGGCACGTTGGCTCCAGGAACAAATATTCCCCTGCCGAATGGAACGCAGGAGTTTGTCGGAACGGCAGGGTCGCTCTGGGTAACCCAGGCCAAGCTCACGATCAAGGGATCTGGCGGAATCAACGTCCCGATCGGCGTCAGTTGGTCAAACAAGACTGATCTGCTGCAGGGCAGCCGGATAGGAGCGCAGATCGGCCTGAGCTACAACTTCAGTTCATTCGCCAACATGTTCTCCGGTTCGAGCGGACAGTAACTGCCAACATTCGGATGGATTAGGCGTACATCTCCTCAAGCAGTTCGTAGGCTCGGCGCAGATGTGGCACTACGATGCTGCCGCCGACGACCAGCGCTACGTTCAGCGACTCTTCCTGCTCCGCGCGAGTAACGCCGAGGCGGTACGCCTGGATCGCGTGGTAGAAGATGCAATCGTCACATCGCAGGCAGGCTGAGGCGACCAGTCCCATCAGTTCTTTCGTCTTCGCCGGCAGCGCACCTTCGAGATAGGTGTTGTGATCGATGTTGTAAAAACGTTTGACCAGGAAGTTGTTGGCCCTGTCGACGTTTGCGTTGAGGCGCTCGCGGCTATCTAGAAACTTTCGCGCGGTCTCGCTTTTCTCCGACACATATTTTTCCGTGAACAGATAGGTGGGCTCTTTGCGTTCCGTCGAAGGGCGCTCGCTCGCGGGGGCATGCTCTGCCGTGGTCGGGGTCATGAGCAGATGGTAGCAGAGAATTTGCAGGAACTTTAGGGTCGCGGGATACGTCGTCTCGTCATTTTCGATCTGCCCTTGCCTGCGACTGGTCGTTCGTCATCACGTGCTTCTTCGACTTCTTGTGGACTCCACGTCTTGCTTCGCTTCGGCGGGGCGGACGAATGAGTCCGCCCCGACATAGGCCTTGCTATGCGGTCGGCTTGTCTTTCATTGGCTCGACGGCCAGGAATTGTTCGGCGAAGCGCTGCGCGTAGCCGTCGAATAAGGTTGGGATTCTTTGCGGGTCCGTCGACTTCAAGACGAGTCCGGCGTGGTGATGCTTCTTGATCCGGTAGTGAACTTCGGGATCGCTGAATGACGACGTGTCGGGATTTTCCTGCCGCGCCAAAGACAAAATCACTCCGGCATAATCCTCCCGCACCGGGGGCAGTTTGTACGTTCCGTCGCCGCCAGAAACCTCAATGCGCGCCCACTCCCGCCACAGATTGATTCCAGTAGCGGCTTCCACCATTTCATTGATATAGGCTCCGCCTACCCGGGCGGCGCACTCGAGAAAGTAAAACTCTCCGTCGTCATGCGCCCGGATGAACTCGGCGTGCGACACGCCTCGCAGCAATCCTAGTGCTGCGATCAGATCGCGATTGATGGCTCGGAGTCCGGCATCTTCCTCGCTGCCGCGCGGCAGTGTGAACGTGGTGAAGACTCCTCCATGGGCCACGTTCATCGGTGGTTTTCCATACTTGCTGACATTGGCAAACATGATTTCGTTTTCCGACACGACGGAATCCACGTGGAAGACGTCGCCCGGCAAAAATCTTTCCAGAAGATGGGCGGACTGCTTGTCTCCAAGTTGATCGAGCAGCGGCCACAACTCATCCGGAGAATTAATTTTCTTGATCCCGATGGCGGAAGCTTCCTGTCGCGGCTTGAGGACCCATGGCCCGGGCACGTGATCCATGTAGTAGCGAATGTCATCGTGATTCACGACTGGCACAAAATCCGGGACGCGGATGTGGCGATCGAGGGCGCGCATTCGCATGGCGAGCTTGTCGCGGAAATAGCGCATGGTCGTAAGACCCATGCCCGGGATGCGCAGATGCTCGCGCAGTGTCGCGGCCGTTTCCATATCGAATTCGTCGAGGGCAACGATGCGGTCGATTTTTTGGCCCCGCGCCAAGTGCGTTACGGCTTTCACAATGTCGGCGAGCGCAATATCTTCCGGCAGGTAGAAAGTATCGTCGAGGCTTTCGCGGGGCCAGTCGGCATCCTTCAGTTTTTCCGCTGTGAGCAGAAGGACGCGACATCCCTGGCGCTTGCACTCGCGCATAAACTCCTGGCCCTTTTCGTAGGTCGTGATGCAAAGGAAGGTGAGATTGCGTGATTCAGGCATGGAATTGGTCCGAAACAGGGATAGGAGAATAGCACGATAGCGTCGCCCGACGTATCCGGCAAATCCGGCGACAAAATCGATTCGGCAAGCGGACCGTTTTCATTCTGCCCGCGGTTGCGTTATAGTCTCAACCCGGCGCACTACTTACCCCCGCGACCGTTTCGCAATCCGCACACACATCACTCCCGGAGGCTCCTCGTGGTTACGCAAACTCGTCCTGAAGGAAAAGCTCGCAGCTTTGGAGAAAACATTGAAAGCGATCTGGCGTCACGGTTTCTGCGCGTCGTAGAAGTTGCCGCGATCGCTTCCGCCAGGACGATGGGACAGGGTGACCGCAAGGGCAGCGACCAGGTTGCGACCGAGGCGATGCGCAAGACGATGGATTCAATCCCGATGCGGGGCACGATCGTGATCGGCGAAGGCGAACGCGACGAAGCGCCCATGCTCTATATCGGGGAAAAGGTTGGCGCTGAATTTCAGGACGGGATGGAAGTTCCTGACGTCGACATCGCGGTCGACCCGCTGGAAGGAACCAATCTTTGCGCAACGGGTGCGCCCGGAGCGATCACTGTGCTCGCGGCCTCAGAACGCGGCGGGCTGTTGAATGCTCCCGATTGCTACATGGAGAAGATCGTCGTCGGCCCTTCGTGCAAGGATGCCGTTTATCTGGATGCTCCGGTTTCGCACAATCTGAAAAACATCGCACGACGTTTGGATCGTGATGTTGAAGACCTGGTGGTGATGGTGCTCGATCGCCCGCGCCACGAGAAATTGATCTCCGACATTCGGACGGCAGGCGCCAGGATCCGGTTGATTGGCGATGGTGATCTTTCCGCAGGAATCGCGGCAGCAGTCATCGGAACAGGCGTGCATGCCGTGATGGGATCCGGCGGAGCACCGGAAGGCGTAATCACCGCGGCGGCCATTCGATGCCTGAACGGCTATATGCTCGGCCGGTTGGTCGTGAAGCCGGAACAGGAAGAGCGCCTCGAGCGCATGGGAATCAAAGACAAGAATCGCATCTATGAAGCAGAAGACCTTGCTCCCGGAAAGCAGATCATTTTCGCGGCGACCGGGGTCACTGACGGCGCGTTGATGAAGGGCGTGCGGTTCTTCGGTGAAGGGACGCGCACTTCGTCCGTGATCATGGCGCTCAGGACCGGCAAAGTGCGTTTCGTCGAAAGCATTCACCTGGAGAAGAGTCCGGACGTGAAGGTCAGGTTCTCGTAAGCCGGGCAACTACTTCAAATACTCCGAATCTTTTTTCAACTCCTCGGGGATGGCCGGAAATGGCGGCCACTCCTGCGAGTATCCCTTGAGCAACGGAGTCGCGACTTCGGAGCGAAGCGTTCCGTCGTGAACGGCAATCTTGTGCGGATTGCCCGCGGAATACCCTTCCCACAAACTGACGCCGGCGTAAGCGCCATCCTTGCGCAGAACGTAGTAGGTCATATCCATGAAGCGCAGTTTGTTCATATCGCCGTTGTAATTGCGCACGATGCGTTTCAGCGCGTCCATGCCTGCGTCCTGTGGCGACATTCCATGCCGCATGTTTTCGACAATCGTGTGAGCGCCTGCGACCTTGATGTTTTCTTCTCCGCTGCCGGTCGCCCCGGCGGAACCCACATCCTGATCGGTGTAGCACCCAGCGCCGATGATGGGGGAATCTCCGCAGCGGCCGGGGAGTTTGAACGCGAGACCGCTGGTCGTTGTGATGCCCGAGATCTCGCCCTTTTCGTTTAGCGCGGAGCAGTGAATCGTGCCGGTCGGCGGAAACAGGACTCGACGGATCGCGGCGAGCCGGAATTCGGGTTCGATGCCGAGATCGGCGGCGCTCTGGTGAAGCTTCTCGATGCGATCACGCCACAGTTCGGCCTGCGGCTTACCGGATGGAGCTGGGCCTTGCCAATGCGGATCGCCGAGACCCGGTCCCCACCAGTCGCGATCGGAATTAAATTGTTTCCAGAGCAGCCAGATCTTTCGCGAACGCTCGGTGAGTAAATTCTCGCGCGGGTGTCCCATCGCGACCGCAAAACGTTCGGCACCTTCGCCCACAAGCATGACGTGGCCCGTGTGTTCCATGACCGCCTTGGCCACTTGGGACACATTCTTGATATTACGTACCCCTCCGACGGAGCCAGCGCGACGCGTGGGACCGTGCATGCAGCAGGAATCGAGTTCGACGACACCTTCCTCGTTGGGAAGGCCTCCGTAACCCACCGAGTCATCGTTGGGATCATTCTCGGGACCCATCACGACACGCACCGCGGCATCGAGTGTGTCGCCTCCGCCTTTCAGAAATCCGTAAGCCCCTTCCATGTAGGCGTGACCGTTGTTCGCACTGATCATGATGGGCTTCTTCGGCGATTCAGTCTGCGATGCGTGGCCTTGTTCTCTTGACTCGGCCGCGGCGTGCGGAACGGCCGATTTGGCGCCTACACCCGCAGCAACCGCACCCAGCACAGAAGTCTTCACAAAATCGCGGCGCGAAAAAGTCACAAGGCCTCCTTGAATGTATGGCGAGAGTTCAACAAAGGAATGTCGCGCATCACTTCATGGAATGGATAGATCGAAGGTGAGCAAGAGGAGTTCACGCGAACCGCGGAAGGATATCACGAGGCACACCTGGAATTCATGCGATGCCTGGGTCGAGGTTGAGAGGGACAGCCGGGATGGCTGTCCCTGAGCGTGAACGGGGCTTTAGCGTCGCGCGAATTTGCGAAGCCTGCCGGGATATTCCGCACCTGCTCGTTGCAGATCTTCAGCAACCGCGGTACTGATCGGCGTTACTTTCTCAGAACGGTAGCGCAGAAGCGCGGCGATGTTGCCGATCTTATCGAACTCGGGATCGCCCTTGACGTAGAACGTTTCAATATCGCGGCGGACCACCCAGGGAAGAATGGCTTCGCCAACATCCACAATTTCCTGCGTCGCGCGGCCGCAGACCGGGCAGTGGTTGACCAGATGAGCATCGATGTGGCCGCATGCGGTGCATTCTACGGCGTGGCCCTGCAGGTTTTCGCCCAGCAGGAGGGTTTGAACTTCGCCTAACTCGAGCGAGCGGAGGACGCGCCTCAAGCCGGTGACACCGCGTCCATTGCTGAGCGCCTGGCTCAAAGTCTGGGTGACGCGCTCGCGGCGCTGATCGGCTTGCCAGCCGTCCAGGATATGCTGAGCCTGGGTACGAATCTCGTCTTTCGTGACGTGCCCGAGATCGGCGTGGAATCGGCCAATCAGAGCCTGAGTGACGTAAGGATGCAGTTGCGGCTCGAAGAGCGAGCGGTGAGCATCCTGACAGGCGAGAATCCATCGTTCGAAGACGCCTTTGTCCAGCAGATCCTTTAAGGTCTCTGCAACGTTTTTGAAATGAGCACGGGCCTCGTCTTCGACACGGCGTTGCGCGTGACCGCCATCGTATCCGGCGTAGCCATCGCTCCGTCCGCGGCGCGTTTGAGGATGAAAGAGATCCTCGCGCTCGGTAAGCTCGCCCAGGCGAAGATCGAAGATGCGGGCCCGGTGCCGGTCGACGAGCACAACGCCCAACAGCGGAGAAGCTCCGAGCAAATGCGCGAGGGGCTTGAGATGAAAATGCCGGTCGACGAATAGTTGCGTGCTCCCGAGGGTCGGGGGCAATTCATATTCGCGCCAGATTTTTTGATCGGCGCAGGCGAACACGGCCTTGGCATGAGTGCCGTTGCTGCGCAGTTCGGCCGACAGCCTGGTGATGCGTTCGATGTCGGCGCGCGCGCACTCTTTTTCGCTCTTGGTTTCGAGGGAGCGGATTGCTTCCCGCGCCAGGTCTTTAATCAGGATCGTGTCTTCCTTGTGCGCCTTGTTGCGCGGTGTGGAAGGTTGAAAATAAAAACTGACAGCACAGAATTTCTGGTCTTTAAATTCGGCCAATTCACGCATTTGCTCGCGAGTAATACTCATGGATAATCTCCCCAGTGATTAATTGAATTAAGCGGCGCCGGTGGGAGCGAAGCGGCCTGGAAACTGCTTAGCCAGCCCCGGCGATTTGCGCAGATGGTCGCGCGCGGCAGAGACAAAGGTCAGTACGCGCTCCGACGGAAGCCCGGTGATGCCGACAACTTCCTCGATGGTGAAGCCTTCGACCGCATGAAGGATGAAGGCTTCGCGAGGGCCGGCGCTGAGATCGCGCAAGGATGACGCGATCAGGCGAAGCAACTCGTCAGAAGCGAAAATCTGTTCGGGATTCGACAACCGGGAGTCGGGGACCACCATCTCGCCAGTCATCGATTCGTCCGGTTGATGGAACTGCAAAGTGGGCTCGTCACTGCCCTTCACGTTCTGACGCCGGGCGGAGTCCTCAAGATGCACAGCATTCCCGCTGCTCTCATCAGAGCGGCACAGTTCGTCGAGGGCACGCAAGGCCTGGCGATAGAGCCAGGGTTCGAGGGCAAGTTTTTCGGGCTTTTCCTGCCCGTCGCCGAGGGCGGCGGCGATCGCCTCATCGATGACTTCTTCCTTCGAGACAGAATCCGGTCCGATCACCTGTTGCACTTCGCGGAAATAGATTTCGCGCTCGACGAAGCGATCGAGGCGAGCCAGGTTCGCGTTAACGTAAGAGCGGATATCGTCGGAAGAAATGGTCTCGGGAAAAACTGCGGCGAGGGTCTGCTCAAATGGAACTTCGCGGACGGGGGCACTAGGTCGTGTGCTGTTGCCGCGGCGTCCACGCTGCCACTTGTGCGATGCGCGCAGAACATCTTTGTGCTTGGTGAGTTGCTGCAGCAAATCGTCAAACGCCGCCTTCACTGCGCCGGACGCGGTGGGAGCGGACGTCTGGGCCGCCATTTGTCCTGAAGGCAATCGCAAATTCAGAGACACACTGATCCCTTCGCGGGCGGAAAGCTCTTCCACCACGCCTTTCAGGTGAATCAGGTCAGGACGGAATACCTGAAGTCTTTTTTGCAGTTTTTCGATCTGGTGCTGGACGTCTTTCTCAACGGCGGGAAATTTATGCAGACGATAGCTGACGTGAACATTCATGAGCGCCTCGGCCTTGCTAACGAAGTTGCGCAACCAAGTTGCTATCTAAGGCCGATTGTACACCCGGAAGAAAATGAGGAAAGCGCAGAATGCCCGCATTGCAGAAATATTTTGCGATCTCAGTTATCGATGCGGGCCTTGATACACGAGGGTCAATTGCAGACAGCAGGCAACGACATTTATGATCCCGGCCATGACCATGTCCAAGATCTTCGTTGTTGTCGCGCTCGCGATTTTGAGTTCGCTTTCTTCCGCGCAGAATGTCTCAATTAAAGATGCCGACGCTGTTTATCCGGATGCCCGCAATCTATATGTGGATCTCCATGCACATCCGGAACTCTCGGGGCATGAAACCGAGACAGCCTCGAAACTCGCAACTGCACTTCGGAAGGCGGGATACGAAGTGACGGAGCACGTAGGAAATACCGGAATCGTTGCCGTGATGAAGAATGGCTCCGGGCCTACTGTCATGTTGCGAACGGAGCTCGATGCTCTGCCCGTCGAAGAGAAAACGGGATTGCCTTTCGCGAGCAAAGTGCACGTGAAGGACGATGCCGGACACGATGTTTCTGTGATGCACGCGTGCGGACATGACATTCACATGGCTGCGCTGCTGGGAGCAGCGGAGATGATGGCGCGCACCAAGGAAACCTGGCACGGCACGCTCGTTTTTATCGGTCAACCGGCCGAAGAGACCATCGACGGCGCGGAAGGAATGGTTCGTGCCGGACTCTTCACGCGCTTCCCCAAACCCGATGTTGTGGTGGCGCTGCATGTTGGCAACGATTTTCCCGCGGGAACCGTCGGCGTTGTTCCGGGCGTTTACAACACGAATGCCGATTCATTGCGCATCACGATCTACGGAAAAGGGGGTCACGGAGCCATGCCGCAGGCGACCGTGGATCCAATCGTCATTTCAGCGCGAACGATCGTTGCCCTGCAGACGATTGCTTCGCGTGAAGTGAAGCCGGGCGAGATGGCTGTGGTGACGGTCGGCTATATCCATGCAGGGACCAAGAACAACATCATCCCGGATCAGGCTGAGATGGGGCTCACAGTGCGAACTCGGAATAAAGAGATACGGAAGCAGATTCTTGCATCGATCGAGCGCATCACGAAGGCGGAGGCCGCTGCGGCGAACGCGCCACGCGAGCCCACCGTCGAACGATATGAGGGTGCGGACATGGTGTACAACGATCCGAAGCTGGCGGAGCGCCTGAGACTTCCCCTGGAAGCGGCGCTGGGCAAGGAACATGTCGTGATCGCTGAACCGATCACACCGTCGGAGGATTTTTCGTATCTGACCGAGCAGGGCGTTCCGGGATTTTACTTGAGCCTGGGAGGAGCGAATGCAGCGAAGTTCGCGGAAGCGAAAACCTCGGGAAAGCCGATGCCCGTCAACCACTCTCCCCTATTTGCTCCGGATGCTGAACCCACGATCAAGGCAGGGATCGTCGCAGAAGTCGCCATGCTTAGAGATTTGCTGAAGGCATCTCCGGAAGAGTTGCACAAGTTCAATTCGGAGCAGCCGTCACACTGAAAAGTCACGGCTGTTGTCGCACGAGTGGCGACGATCTAGACAGCTACGGTGACGGAAGTCTCGGTGCGGGTGACAGGGCGATACAGCGTGTCGCGCTCGATTGGTTCCCGGCCAGCGGCGCGGATTAGCCGCTCCAACTCTTCGCGCCGCATACCTTGAGGAGTGGTAGCCCCGGCGTCGTGATAGATCTTTTCTTCAATGACGGTGCCATCCATATCGTCAGCGCCGAAACGTAAAGAGATCTGCGCAATCTTGGCTGTCATCATCTGCCAGTAGGACTTGATGTGCGGAAAATTGTCGAGCACCAGGCGGCTGACCGCGATCTGCTTGATATCGAGCATTCCGGTGGTCTTCGGCAGGTGCTGCAGCGGCGTGTTATCAGGATGGAACGCGAGCGGGATGAACGTCTGAAATCCACCGGTTTCATCCTGGAGGGCGCGCAGCTTGAGCAAATGATCCACGCGATCTTCTTCGTTCTCGACATGGCCGTACAGCATGGTGGCATTTGATTTCAAGCCCAACTGGTGGGCGATCTTCGCTGTGTCCAGCCACTGGTCGCCATCGATCTTGTGGTCGCAAATGATGTGGCGCACCCTGTCCGCAAAGATTTCAGCTCCGCCACCGGGCAATGAATCGACTCCTGAAGCCTTTAGCTGCTCCAGAGTTTCACGAATGGAAAGCTTCGCCCTGCGGGCCAGGTACGCGACTTCCACCATCGTGAACGCCTTCAGATGTACCTGCGGAAAGCGCTGTTTTAAGCCGGAGCACAGGTCGAGGAAATACTGGAACGGCAGGTCGGGATGAAGGCCTCCGACGATATGAAATTCTGTGACGGCCTCGGAGTACCCGGAGGCAGCTGTCTCAAAAGCTTCTTCGAGCGCCATCGTGTAGGCTCCGGCAGAATCTTTCTTCCGGCCGAAGGCGCAGAGGCGGCACGCCGCGACGCACACGTTCGTAGGATTGATGTGGCGATTGACGTTGAAGTAGGTCTTGTCGCCATGCAGGCGTTCGCGAACGAAGTTGGCCATCCATCCCACAGCCAGGATGTCGCCGGTACGTGAGAGTACGAGCGCATCATCGGCATTGAGCCGCGTCCCCGCAAGAACTTTCTCGTAGATCGGCGTCAGGCGGGAATCATCCGTCTGAAAGGCGTGAGTGGGCAAGCCGTGAGCCTGGGAAACAAGCTGTGGAGCCATCTCCTTGATGATATCGCAGGCTCCCCGAGCTCGGCTATTGCGTGAAAACGAACTCTTGTCCGTTGACCTGTCTAACGAGCGACAACAATCTGAGGCTGGATCTGGGCGTACTCGTCCTCGGTCAGGACGTGGCGGGACACCAATTGATGGATGTCCGCGTAAGGCCGCTCGGCGACAATGCGGTCGGCCTGCTTGTCGGTTATGCCGGGAAGAGCCGAAAGCTCGGCCTTGCTCGCCTTGTTCAAATCAACCGTCTTTTTGTTGCTCAGACCTTCTTTGATCCCTTGAGCGACGGCCTTGGTGTCGCGCTTGATGGCGGCAGTTTCCTCGGCTGTCTTCTGGCGAATCTGGTCAGGGTTTTGACTGGTGCAGGCCGCGCAGACGGCGACAATGGAGAGCGATAAAGCTGTTGAAAGTAAGCGGAGAGTCATGCTAATCCGATGCCATAAAGGGCTTTCTGGTTGGTGTGAAGCGTAGATCGCAAACCACTCCACAGGCGGAAAATGCATCTCAAATGCTGAGTAGTTGCGGCCCTTCATCCCAAAACGCGGAAGGAGCAGTTCAATGAAAATTATTATTTCGGCCGGAGCATTTGCGGCGACGCTCTTGTGCGGAATGGCATTGGCACAGAGTACGACTCCATCGACGGACCAGACGCCTCCACAGACCCAAACGCCAACCACTCAGACATCACCACAAGCGGCACCTGCGCCGACGACCTCTGGGATGACTCCGGCAGCGGCTGCGAACTCGGCCAAGATAGCGCCGGGCAGTGTCATTCCCGTCCAACTCACCAAGACCGTTGACGCCAAGAAAGCCAAGACCGGCGATGAAGTGGTAGCAAAGGTCACGATGGACATGAAAGGCAATACGGGAGAGGTCATCGTTCCCAAGGACACGAAGATTACGGGACATGTAACCGAGGTCCAGGCTCGAAGCAAAGAGCAGAAAGAATCTCAACTCGCGATCGCATTCGATCAGGCGATGCTGAAGGATCAACAAGTGCAATTGCCGATGTCGATCCAGGCGGTGGTGGGACCGGAAAATAACAGCACGAGTGATAACGCTGGCGGCCCATCGGGCGCTGCACCGAGTCCCTCGAGTACCGGAAGCACCGCAACATCTCCGATGGCGGGGCGCAGCCCGAATTCGGGTGGGCAAGCAACGCCCCAGGCATCCGGCTCTCCGGATACGCCGAACGGTGGAAGCGGACAAGATGCGAATGCAGGCAAGCGTCCTGCGATCAATGGGCAGACTCAAGGCGTGATCGGCATTCAGAACCTGACTCTGTCGCCGAATTCGAATGCAAAGCAGGGCTCGACGCTGACGTCAGAGAAGAACAACGTGAAGTTGGAAAGCGGCACGATGTTGTTGCTGCGAGTGAATCAGTAGCAGGAGTTTTGTCAGCGGCGGACCAGAAGGTCCGCCGCGACGAATACGAAGAACAGAGCCGAGATGACACCGTTCATGGTGAAGAACGCGGCATTCAGTTTGGATAGATCATTGGGCTTCACCAGGGTATGCTCGTAAAGCAATAGCAGGATTACGGCACCCACTCCGCAGATCGCCAGTTTCCCCATCCCAAAAGCAATGATCAGAGCGATCAGCAGCGCCACCATGATCACGTGAAAGCTGCGCGCGATCCATAGCGAAGGTCCGATGCCGACGTAGCGCGGGATCGAGTGAAGTCCTGCCTGACGGTCGAATTCGAAGTCCTGGCAGGCATAAAGAACGTCGAAGCCTCCGACCCAGAACGTAACCGCGGCGGTAAGAAGGAGTATGCGGGGATCGAGCGAGCCTCGCACCGCAATCCACGCTGCCGAAGGAGCGATGCCTAGCGCAAATCCGAGCACGAGATGCGACCAGCGAGTCAGGCGCTTGGTGTACGAATACAGAAGAAGCACGGCGAGCGCCACGGGAGACAGAAGCAGAGTAAGCCGGTTCAACTGGCTTGCGGCCAGCACGAAGAGCAGGCTCGACACCACTACAAATGTGGCTACGAACGCCGGCGAAAGATGGCCAGCCGGTAAGGCGCGAGTGCTGGTGCGTGGATTTGCCGCGTCAATCGAGGCGTCGGCCCAACGATTGAAAGCCATTGCCGCAGATCTCGCGGCGACCATTGCAACGATGATCCATGCAAGCTGATGAGCTGACGGAAGTCCATTCGCAGCTAGCATGGCGCCGCAAAGCGCAAAGGGAAGCGCGAAAATCGAGTGCTCCCACTTGATCATCTCCAACGTGACACGCAGATTGTGAAGCACAGGCACGTCCAAATTGTAATTCAGGGCCTTAGAAAGAGGTTCGCGCCGAGGCCAGGTGACAAGTGCCTTCTGACGGCAAATGCTCAGGAACGATTTTCGGCGATCAGCGGGACGAAGCGGCACAGTTCGCGCAGGGTGAGTATCGGCTTTCCGTGTCGCATCTCGATGAACTGAAGCTGCTGCGAATCTTCGACCCCGACAGGGACGATCATGCGTCCACCTTCGGAGAGCTGAGCGACAAGTTCCTGCGGCAGTTCCGGCGCAGCAGCCGACACGATGACCACGTCATAGGGAGCGGATTGCGGGAAACCGCGGCTCCCATCCGCGGTGACGACTTGGATGTTCCGATATCCCATTCGCGAAAGCAGGGCTGCCGCTGAGTCGGCCAACGATGCGTGACGCTCAATCGAGATAATGTGCGCGGCGAGTTCCGCCAGCAACGCCGTGACGTATCCCGATCCTGTTCCGATTTCGAGCACACGATCGTGAGGCGAAATTGCCAGCGCCTGCAGCATGAGGGCCACAATGTAAGGCTGGGAGATGGTTTGTTCCTCGCCGATGGGAAGAGGATGGTCTTCGTAGGCCTGGGATCGGTAGCGTTCGGGGGCGAACTCGTGCCGGGGCACCTTGGCAAACGCATCGAGCACGCGCGTGTCGGAGATTCCGCGAGCGCGCAGCTGAGACTCCACCATCTTCAGGCGCAAGTTTGTGAACGGATCGGTTCCAGCGGAAGAGGCCATGTGGCTTCCAGATATTGCCCGCAGATTATTTCTTGCGGCGGCGAATGCGAACGTCAAAGCTGACCACGCCGTTTTGATCACGCGTGCCGACCACCGAGAGATTCCGGTTGATGTAGTACTCACCCTGGATAATCTGCTGTGAACTCTGAGAGACATTGGTACTGTAAGTGAGCGTGACGTTATTGGCGAATTGCTGTTCGATTGTCACCTGCGGGCCGCGCGCGGTGGGGTTGGTTTCTGTCGTCATGCCTTGCGGATCGATCTTGATTCGACTGACCCCAAATAACTTTTGCAGGCGATTGCTGACCGTGGCATTGATGGCCTGATTGATGATCAGGGCCGTGGCCTCATCGTTGAAGAGCGTCTGACCGGACTGCTGCTGCAGTTGCTCGGATTCTTCGCTGGTTCGGCCCAGCGCGAGCAACGCGATGATGTCCGACTTTGGCAGCGGAGGTTCTGAGCGGTAGTTCACGTTCAGACGATCGGGAGTCCCGGTCACGGTTACATCAAGATCGTAGTTCCGCACGTGCGTAGTAGCTTGCAGGTTGACCTGGGGCTCGATGGCGACTGGATTCGCGAACGTGATGTCACCGCGCTCCAAGCGGAATTTGATGCCATTGAAGGTGGCATCGCCCTCAAGAATGTCAGCACGTCCCAAAACACTGGGGCGCGCGGCTGATCCTCGGAGACGAAGGTCCGCGTCGCCGGACAGCCTGGCAACCGCAGTTTTCATCTGCAGCTCAGGAGCCGTGCGCACGCTCAAATCAAGCTTGACGTTATATAAGGGCGAGTTGGCCGGCGTGATGGTCGCCGCCTGCCGGCTACGCTCGAGGTACGAACCGAAATCGAAGCCGGGTGTGACCGCCAGCTTCGTAACCATGATGTCGCCAGTAACAGTCGAGGCTGCGGGACTTCCTATCCAGTGCACTTCGGCATTGGCGGTGGAACTCACTCCGGGTGGATAGCGCAGGCGCACATCTCTCCCAACGGCCATCACATTGAAGTTCAACTGGCGATTGAAATAGGAAGCGTCTCCCTTGAACTCCAGAGTGCCGCCGCCCGTGCGCCCGCTGAGATTTTC
The DNA here is from genome assembly GCA_963820895.1 of uncultured Acidobacteriota bacterium. Lineage (GTDB taxonomy): Bacteria > Acidobacteriota > Terriglobia > Terriglobales > Acidobacteriaceae > Sulfotelmatobacter. The sequence continues at coordinate 682,464 of CAWGBW010000001.1, read as the reverse complement.
GATATGAAGTCGATCGCGGGTGAATGACAGCGTGCCGGTCGCATCGCTCAAACCGCTCGGGAGGCCGGAATAAGTGGCCGTGCCGTTCTTGATCTGGATAGTTCCCTGCGGCAGCGGGTCGCTCAGGGTGCCTCCGACCACCATGTGGACGGTCATCAATCCCGATGCGGTCAGATTCGGATCAATGCCACCGATCAATCGAAGGTCGGCTTGTCCGTCAGCAACCAGGTCGATCTCTCGCGATTTCGTGAACTGAATCGAGCCCTGCCCGGTGACGTCAGTTCCCTCGCCTACCAACCTCATGGGCGCGATATGAATGGTCTGCTGCTCGAACGTGAAATTGACAGGATCCTGGTTGTGCAGCTTCGCGTATTCAACTTCGACATTCAGGTCCGGTAGAGTGCCCTTCAACTTCCATAGCCGCGGGTAGCGAAGCGGACCTTCCATGGTTACGCTGCCACCGACCGAGGAATGGCCCGTCAGCTGAGTTCCAAGGTAAGCGCGCCACAAGGCATCGAGATCGAGATGATCCATTTTTGCCGTGATGACCGCGGGGTAATCTCCGTGAGTCTCCACCTTGCCGTCCACTTTCAGCGTTCCATGGGGAAACTCGGAATATCCGCTCAGCTCCAGTTCACCATTCTTCGTGACGGCCGTGAAATCCAACGCGCCGGTAACTTCGTGGTCGAGGGTTAAATTGCGGACGTGGACACCCGCAGTGATGATAGGCTGGTCCAGCGTTCCGGTGCCTTGCAATCGCGCGTCAGCACGGCCTTCGATAAGGAGAGGCTTCAACTGAATTTGGGGAATTGCCGCCAGATCGAAATCCTTGCCGGAAAGATCGAGGCGAAAGCTGCGGGTTGAGGGAGAGTAAGCGGCTTCGCCGGACACGCTGGCGCTCTCATGCGTCAGATGAATGTTTCGGAGAGACGTTTCATTGGTAGCAACACGCAGATCGGCGTCGAACTGCTCAATGGCCTGCTTGTAGGCAGAAGCATTGGTGGCGTGAATGTGGCCCTGCGCCTGTGGGTGAAGGCGGGTTCCACCGATCTGCAGGGAAACATCCGCGGTTCCGGACACAGGGTAGTCGAAGCCGGCAAGCGCGGCCGTGGACGCTACATCCACTTTGTGCAAATTCACGTGCGCCGTATAGGGGCTCGTGTCGGTGAACTGTCCCTTGAGCAGAAGCACGTTGATATCGAAGTCCGCGCTGGTTTCTCCGCGACGCAGGCTGCCTCCACGGAGTGCCAACTCGTGCTTGGAAAACTGGATGCTGGCAGCCAGCGAGTCCCACTGCACTTCCTGTTGAGGCGTCCGCGACGTAGCGGGGACCGTAAACTCGAAATCCTCGGCGACCAAGGTTCCCGCAAGTGTCGGCCCCGAGAAGGTTCCACCAATCACACCGTTGAACGCGGCATTGCCGTCCACGCGGAACGGAAGGTTCGTGGGCCCGCCGAGGGCAGTGATCAGCGGCCGCCATTCCTCAAGATTGGTAGTGGAAACGGAGACGTGAAGAGTCGAGGGCGAGGCCAGCGTGCCTGACGCTTGAACTTTCGAAGCTGGAGTTGAGAGATCAAACCGCGTCAATTCGAGAGAATCGGCTGCGGCGCGGTACTTGCCTTGCAATTGCGCGGTGAGTGGAAGTTCCCGAGCAGCCGGATGCGGTAGAGGCTCTACGGCAAGCGCGAATGTCACATCGGCATCTTTTGGCGATCCTCGCCACAGCGTTTCGACGGTGCCGTCAGTCAGCCCTACGGGATGAAATCGTCCCAGCGGATGCGCACGAACATCGAGTGCGTTCGCCACTTCAGCCACAGAAACATCCCGGATTCGCAGACGAATGGATCCGGACTCGATTGCGGCGAGTTTTCGATCACGTTCGTTTTTTTCGTTTTTCTTGATCGCTGGCTTGGCAGCAGTGACGACGGCAACGTCGTCGCGCTTTGTTTTGCCTGGCGGCACGTTGTGCAGCCAGTTATCGACCTGGGCTTCTCCGGTGAAGGATCCCGCAAGCAGCTTGCCTTGCAGCTTCGAGAGCTTCAATTGCTGATCGGTAACCAAGTAGTCGCCGGAGACGGAGGCGTTCTTGATCGCAGCCTGATCACCTTCCCATGCGAGATCCCGCAGCGCGAGGGCTCCAGAGGTGGTGAAGGCATCGAATGACCATTCGCCGTTGCCCTTGAACTGCGCAACGCCACGCCGCAGGTCGGCGCTGCGAGCGATAGCGGCCGCCTCTTCTACGTCGATTTGCGCGTCATAGGTTCCCGTGAAGTGCGGGTTCAGGAAGTCGTTGACCCGTCCGTTCGCTTTGAGCGACGAACGCCCGGAATTCCAGGTCAGAGATGAAAGGTCGACAAAGTTGCTGCCCAGACTGAAATCCGCAGAAGTCATCCAGGAAAAAGGCCGGAAGTTGGAAAAATTCGTATCTGCTTTGCCGATCTTGAGATGGCCGTCGTAGCGTCCGCGAAGAAACGCATAGTCCATTTGCAGGGCGGTGCCTTGGACAGAAAAATCCAGCGGTATGCTGCGATCGCCCCAGAGCAACTCTCCGTTGCGCACGGACAGATGATCGATAGACAGAGCAAAGAGCTGGTCGACTCGAGCACCGACCGGAACCGGCGTTTGCACCTTTAATCCCGGAATGTTCGTAGTGCCGTCCGGGCCAATCGAGATGTGGACGATGGGGTGGTCGAGCGTAAGTGTGTTGAATCCGAACTCTGTGCGCAGCAGAGAAATAACTTTCAATTGCGCCAGCAGGCTGTCGGCATGAGCTAGAGGAATATCGGATGGAGCCTCTTTGCCGTGCACCGTGATATTCCGTATCTCCACCTGCATGTGGAACGGAACCACGTGGAAGCTGCCGACTTCGGCACGACCGCCGGTGATGCGCTCCACCTCTTTCACGAGGCGGCCACGCACGTAGCCCTGAAACGACTGCGTATTGATGTACCAGAGCGCCGCGAAACCAAAGAGCAGGGCTGCAGCAAAAAGAATCAGGAGGAATTTCCACCGGCGGCGGGGTCTTGCGGCCGGTTCTGTCACCGAGTCTGGACTCCCTCCTCGGCAGACTCGGCAGTGCCGGGTAAGCTCACCTTGCTCTCCGAACGCAGCGACTGCAACCACGACACCATCAACTCGTTCACTTTCTGTTCGGTGAGCAACTCTCGAATTTTGGCGGAAACGTCAGACAGAGGCACGTCTTCAACGCCGGACTGCTTCAACTGCGGAACGAACTTGTCACGGTAATACGCTTCCACAGATTTGGAGTCGATTTGAACTGCGGGACGGAGATGCGCATCGACGAGGCGCATCAGATCAATCTGTTGCTGGACGTGGGTGACAACCGCGCTCTGGGTCAACCCAAACCGGTCGAGGACTTGCTGCCAGCCTTCATCTGTGGACGCCTCGGGATATTGCTTGCGGGCATCGGCGATCTGGGCCTGCGTTTCGGATTCCGATGCGTGCGGAAAGGAGGCCGATTTCATCTGTTCGGCCAGCAATTCCTGATCAATCAACCGGTCCAGCACGGAGCGGCGGTCCTCTTCTGAAAACAGGCTGAGGGCTCGTCCGCTGAGCAACGCTTCATAACGGAGGGCATCGTTCCAATCACTCTGCAGGATGATGTGGCCGTTCACCGTGGCCACGATGCGGTCGATCACCTCGCCCGCAGCGGCTGCCAGGATAAGCGCATTCAACAGCACACCCAGCGCACAAATTGTGATCGCTCTCTTCGTAAAACTTTTCTCCGTTAGAACGGCTGACCTATGCTGAAAAATATGTTGAAGTGGCGCAGGCGTTGCGTCTGCAACACACTTGTAGTTATCCCGGTGATCGGATCTTTGCTCTGGATCGTCTGAAAATAACTGGTCGGATTCAGATTGTAGCCAAAGTCAAAACGCAGGGGCCCGATGGGCGTTTTATATCTTACGCCCACTCCCAGCGCATGCGAAGTGTAATCATACCCGGTGTTATTGAAGGCGGTACAGTCCTGCGAGGTCGTTGTACCAGTGGACAAGCACTGTCGGGTACTTGGCTGATGCCAGCGCAACACGCCCTTCAACATGTCATGCGGCGCCGTAAAGACGTTCCCCATATCGTGAAAAATGGCAAAGCCAAATCCTTCGCCCAAGTAGGGCAAGGACGTCGTCGGAAAGCGAAGTTCCAGATTGTTGACGAACTGCGCGGTGCCGCCCACTGGAAAGCCGGAGCTAGGATCTCTCGGTCCCGCCTGATTTAACCCAAACCCCCGATGAGAGTTGCCTCCGCCGGCAAAGAATTGTTCCGGGAGAGGGATGGTTGCAATGTCGACGCAGGTGGGTTCGTCCGCCGAGTTCAGGGGGCAGGAACCGGGGGGAAGCACACGCGTATTGCGGAAGGGCTGTTCGATTCCGATGCTGGTGGAGCGCGCAAAGACGAATTGACGGCCCGGCTTCCCCTTGCTTCCGAATGCGTAGTACGTCGAATATTCGGCTAGTGCTCGTCCGAAATTTGTCGGCAAGCTGGTATTTGTCGGCGGGCTTGTTTGAGGCGTTTCCGACCGTGTACCGAAGGTGCTCAGCGCCGCAAACGCATCCAGAGTGAAGTAGTCGCCCTTTGTGCTCTCCAGCGGATTGTCCCGCTTGTCATGAATGAAGGTGAACCCGGGGCCGCCGACGCGGGCAGGTAGAGACAACAGTGCAATTTCGCCGGGCGAGAAGCCTTCCGCGAAATTGCTGGCCTTCACGGTTCGGAAGTCGAATCTGTAAGTCATCGAGTCCGGACCGGGCCGCGTTCCAGGCTCGCGGCCTGACTTGCCGAATTGCTGCCGGAGATCGATCTTGCCTTCCAGACGCTGCGAAGTGAAGGTCGCGACGTCCAAACTGTTGTCGTAGAAAATGGTGTAGATCAGCTTGAACTTATCGCTATCGAAAAGCTTGGGCACTGCAAAGCTGATGAGCCCGCGCTGCTGCAGACGCCCGACGTGCGACGAGAAAGTAAGGGTTTCGTTTCGTCCGAACACATTCAGCCGGGTCACATCCAGACCCACGCGGGGACTTACTCCCGTGGTCCCCTGCGGCGCGGTGGTTCCGGAGGGCTGTCCGGTCTGAAACTCCAGTCCCACGTCGTAGGTAAAGGTGTAGCGCTTCGCCTCCATGACCTGAACCAGGATGTTTTTCTTTGGGTCGGCGCCGTCCGGGTTCTGCACCGCAGTGTCAACCTGACTGAAGATTCCGAGGTCGTACAGCCTGGTTTGCGTGCTGAGAAGATCTTGTTGACTCAATGGATCGGCGGACTGAACTTGAAGTTCCCGTTGAACCACGTAGTCGCGGGTGTGCTCCGTGCCCGCGACCATCACCTGGTTCACCGTAAAGCGCTGTCCTTCCTGAAGAGTGAACGTCACATCCTCGCGGTCGGGTTGGGAGGTTGAGGTCTTGGTGCCGATTTCCAGCGTGGCATTTGGGAATCCATGATCGAAGTAGTAGCCGAGAACTCTTTCCCGGTCACTCGCGAGGTCTTGTTCCGAATAGGGCTGTCCGGCCTGCGTGCTTAACTCCGGAAGATCCTCGGACTTCAGTTTCTCGTTGCCGACTAAATGCACTTCTCCGACCCGCGTTCGGATTCCTTCATCAATGCGAATGTGAACCGCGAGTTTGTTGGGCGATCCCCGGTAGTTGTCGTCGACCGTGGTCTGAATCTGTACCTTGTGAAAACCGTTGGATCTGTAGAGGCTCTCAAGCGTTCCGACATCGCTCTTCAGCAGCGCTTCGCTGTAACGGCCATGCCTCAAGAAGGGATGTGCCGACTGAATCTGGAGATAGGAGAGCAGCTTTGCGGTGTCCAAAAAATCACGGTTTCCGCTTATCTCAATTGCGGCCAGTTTGTGCAGTGGACCGGGATCGATCTGGTAGATGACCCGCAGAGTCTTTTCGTCCGACTCTTTGCGAATGTCCACCGCGGCATCGAAGTGCCCGCGGGTCTGCAAGTAATCGAGCAGGTTGCGCCTGCCCTCATTCAGCAAATCGTCGTCCACCGCGTTTTCTTCATAGACCGGTATCTCCTTCTTGAGCAGTCCCCGGCTGATGCGGTACCCCTGCGTCGTAATGAGAACGATGGGACCGGGATCAATCTGGAAGGTGAAATCGACGGTATTGGTTTCGGAGTGATACGTCTGGGCCGCGATCGACAGTTGCGCCAATGCACGATTCTCTTTTTGAAAATGCTTGCGCAGACGCTGCAGAGAATCCGAGACGCGAACGGCCGTGAGCCGGTCTCCGCGTCGAATGTGCGCGAGCCCCTGCACCTGGCCGGACGATAAGGTGCTCGTCCCCGTGACATTCACCTCGCCCACGTGCGCCTGTGGACCGGGATCGAGGTGAAACAAGACATCGGTCTGCTGGTCTGCAGCGTTCGCCGTGCTCTCGGCTGTGACTTGAGCCCGGTAGAAGCCATTCTCCTGCATCAGTTGTCGAACATTTTCCAGGGCTCGATTGAGCTTTTCGCGGTTGTAAAGTTCACCTAATTGCAGCTTCGAGGCGTTGACGATCTGGTTTGCGTTTGGCCGGTTGGGCGCACCTTCCACATCGACTGCGCCGACGAAATAGTTTGGCGTGGTCACAAAGCTGAGAGACACACCATCACCTTCGGGAGTAACTTCGGCCTGAATGTCTGAAAATCGTCCGGTGCCGTATAAAGTCCGGATGCTGTCGCGAATCCAGGCTCGTTCGAGTGGCTCGCCGATTCTCTGCGGAATCAATTGCAGCAGGTGCTCGCGGTCTGCCGTGAGCACTCCCGGGATGTTGATCGACTGAACTCGCTTGCCTTCGTATCCTGAGTCGGAACTCTGAACGGGCAGGTGTTGGGCTTGCTGAGATTCCGAACTAGCGATCTTTGACCGAGAGGCGGCAAAGAAACCATGCCGCGAATTTCCAACTTGTGCGGTGCTATATGGCGAAATGGCGATAAGCGACAGCAGTAGCACCGCGTTCAGAAATGTCGCATACCGTTTTGGCAAGGTGTCCCTGGGGCTAGGCGTTCTTATTGACTTCGATGGATTGCGCCCGATTTGTCGTTGTATGAGTCTCGCGAACAGCAAACGGAACTCGTAGATTCGTTCTCGGCTCGACGCCGCCACTTATAATAAAGGTTTCAGGGCGACGACACTGGTGACCTCTTTGGCACAGGAAACTCAACACGACGAGAAACTTGGGGAGAATGGGACGGATCGCTTCGACGAACGCTACTCCCGCCAGATCCTGTTTCCGGGAATCGGTCAGGGCGGCCAGAGGAAGTTGGCCGCGTCCCACATCGCGCTGGTGGGATGCGGCGCCACCGGATCGGCGCTGGCAGGCTTGCTGGCCCGCGCCGGAGTCGGAACGATTCGCATTATCGATCGCGATTACGTTGAGCCGAGCAACCTGCAGCGACAGTCGCTGTTCGATGAGTCCGACGCAGCGGAGTCACTGCCGAAGGCGATTGCCGCCGCCCGCAAGATCGCGTCGTTCAATTCGCAAATCGTCATTGAACCGAAGGTTGAAGATCTGGCGCCATCGAATATTAAAGTTTTACTTGATGGTGCGAGCCTAATCCTCGACGGAACAGACAATTTCGAGACGCGATACCTGATCAATGATTATGCGATTTTCCGTTCCATTCCCTGGATTTATTCGGCGGCCGTCGGAAGTTACGCCATCACCATGAACGTGATACCCGGGCAGACGGCGTGCGTCGCGTGCATCTTCCCCGACTCTCCAAAAGGGATCGTCGAAACCTGCGACACTTCCGGCATTCTGAATTCCGCCGTGAACCTGGTCGCATCCATTGCCGCGACCGAGGCTTTGAAAGTTCTGATCGAGGGCAGCAGTTCGCCTAACGTGCGCCGCACTGTCCTTTCGTTCGATCTATGGACCAACGAGCACGCCGAGATTTCCGCCGCCAAGCCACGTGAGGGATGCCGGGCTTGCGGAGAGCGCGACTTCATCCATTTGGCTGGCGAGGGCCGACCGCACATCACTCTGTGCGGAAGGAATTCAGTTCAGATCCACGAGCGGCAAAGACCCATCGACTTCGCCGAGATGGATCGGCGACTGCAACCTCACGGCATCGTCCGGCACAACGACTTCGTCTTGAAGTTCTGGCATGAGCCGTACGAGATGACACTGTTTCCGGACGGCCGGGCAATCATTAAGGGAACCACCGACACCGCTATCGCCCGCAGTCTCTACGCCCGCTATGTAGGCAGCTAGAGCAACCAGTTCAAAGAATTCTTGCGCTGCCATCCGCGAAGGCAATCTGCTAATCTTCTCTGCTCGTAAAATCGCCAGGAATCCAGTTCGTCGAAAAGAGTGCTGAATGCACGAAACCAAACGTCCCGAGCCCACCCGTTTCTACCGGTGGATGGTGCTGGTTTTTCTCAGCCTCGCCATGTTCGGCAGCTACTACGCTTACGACGCATTGAGCCCTCTTGCAGACGTCTTGAAGCTACAACTTGGTTTCTCCGACGAAAACATCGGATTCCTGCAGGCGATTTACAGCTTCCCGAATATTTTCACCGTGGTCATCGGCGGCTTCATCATTGACCGCCTTGGCTTACGGAAGGCGTTAATGATCTTCGGTGTTCTCTGTTTCGTAGGGCCAGCGATCACGGCCGCATCGGGCGCTCTATGGGTGATGGCGCTCGGCCGGCTGCTCTTCGGCATGGGCGCCGAATCTTTGAACGTCGCCGTCACGGCCGGGTTGGCGAGGTGGTTCAAGGGCAAAGAGCTGAGTTTCGCCTTCGGCCTCAACTTGACCATTTGCCGCCTAGGTTCTTTCGCCGCTTTGAATTCGCCAACCTGGGCGCGCGCAGCGTATGCGAATTGGCGATTGCCTTTCTTGATCGCGCTGGCTTTTTCCGTTTTTTGCGTGCTGGGAGCGATTGTCTACTGGGTGCTGGAAGTGCGCGCCGAGAGGGATTACCAACTGGGCGAAGCCTCTACGGATAAGGTGATCTTCGCCGATCTGTTCAAGTTCGGCATCAGCTACTGGTATATCGTCGCGCTCTGCGTCACCTTCTATTCCGCCATTTTCCCCTTCCAGACGTTTGCGGTGAAATACTTCATCGAGGCGCATGGAACGTCGCGGGAATTCGGAGGATTTCTCTCGAGCATGCTGACACTGTTTGCCATGATTGCGACCCCCCTGTTTGGGCTGTTGGTCGATCGGATCGGAAAACGGGCGATCCTGATGATGTTCGGTTCCCTGCTGCTGATCCCGGTCTATCTGATCATGGCGTACTCGCAGGTCTCGCTCTACCTGCCGATGGCGCTCATGGGAGTGGCCTTCTCGCTGATTCCGGCCGTGATGTGGCCGTCGGTGGCCTACATTGTGGATCAGTCCAAGCTGGGAACGGCTTATGGCCTCATGACCATGATCCAGAACATCGGCCTGTTCGGCTTCAACCTGATGATTGGCTGGGCGAATGACCATAACCATGCCGGACCCGACAATCCTCACGGCTACAACCTGGGAATGTGGATCTTTTCGATCCTGGGTTTCCTGGGACTTTTCTTCTCATTCCTGCTCCGGCAGAGGGAATTAGGACCGCATGGTCACGGTTTAGAAACCATCACAACCAAGACTAGTTGAGCAGTTTGGAATTACCGATTTTCGAAGATTGCGACTCTAAATTCGGGATCGGGTTAAGACGCAGAGCGTGAGCGGCGAACCTCAAAGTGAGGAAAGTAAACGGTTTCTGTGCGACAAATGAGCAAACTTGATGAATCCAAGGAACGGTAGAATCGATCTCATATTTAGAATACAGGCATTACTTTAGTTCCCACGCCATTGCCTGCAAGCCATACAACGCAAAGATATTTAGCCGCATCTCACGGGGTGCGGCCGGAAAAGGCAACTTGACCGACCCAGAACAACGACAAGCCGGCGATTCGGTCGAAGCTGATCTCATCGAACGGGCCAAGCAAGGGGACGCTCAGGCGTTCCAAAGCCTATACGACAAGCATAAGCGGCGAGTTTATTCGCTCTGCTTGCGGATGACTTCGAATACGGCGGAAGCCGAGGACTTGACTCAGGAAGCGTTCCTGCAGCTTTACCGGAAGATTGGAACGTTTCGCGGCGAGTCCGCTTTTTCGACCTGGCTTCACCGGTTGTCGGTCAACGTAGTGTTGATGCATCTCAGGAAGAAGAGCCTTCCGGTGGTTTCGCTCGAAGAGACCACGCAGCCAGGCGAAGAAGACACTCCGAAGAAAGATTTCGGAGCGGAAGATTTGGCGTTGGCCGGATCCATCGACCGGCTGCAGTTACAGAAAGCAGTCGACGATCTCCCTCCCGGTTACCGTACAATCTTTGTGCTTCACGACGTCGAAGGTTACGAACATAATGAAATCGCGACGATCGTGGGATGTTCGATCGGAAACAGCAAGTCCCAGCTACACAAAGCTCGTATGAAGTTGCGCGATCTTCTCAGAATGAATAGAGCCGAAAAGGCCGAGAAATCCTGAGAAGCATTACCTGCAACAAAGTATGTATACGAGCCAAGCCGGCATAGACCGGCAACGGTAGCTGACGAAAGTCAAGACTGTTACGACTGCGGAAGAGACAGTAGTGAGGCAGCAGGCGCTTGGGGAGAGTTGTATGAATTGCGTTGAGTTGCGAGAGAGCCTAGCTGGAGTCGACGACGGCACCGGCGTCGAACAACGGGCCCATCTGAGATTGTGTCGAGAGTGCTCGGCCCTGGTCGCCGAACTGAATTCCATTGCCCACGTGGCGGTCGAGCTGCGCGCGGCAGACGAACCCGATCCGCGGGTTTGGAAATCCATAGAAGCATCATTGCGACGAGAGGGACTGATTCGTTCTCAGCGTACGAGTCGGTCCCTGCTCCCATCCTTCGGAAGTCCCTGGGGAATGGCTCGCTGGCTGGTCCCAGCCGCGGCGGCGTTGCTGATCGTGATTGGCGTGTACGTGCGGCCTCACGCGCGGCAAGATGCCGCCAGCAATCCGCCTGCGCCCATCGTATCGCCCAATAGCCCCTCGACCAGCGGTCCCGAACTGGCGCTTGCTGGCCTGAATGACGACGACCTTATGCAGGAAGTGGATCAGCAGAATCCCGCGATGAAAGAGCAGTATGCGGAGAATCTGCGCCGCGTAAATCAGTACATCCAGGACGCGAAAAGCGTGGTCGCCGCCGACCCGAACGACGACGAAGCCCGTCGATCGCTCATGGAGGCCTACCAGGAAAAAGCCATGCTTTTCGAGTTGGCATTGGATCGTTCTCTGCAATAATGAGACGATTTTTTTGGGGCCGGCCGAACAGACTGCACAGCTGACAGGAGTCGGGAAACTATCATGAGCGGGCGCATCGTAGAAATCGCAGCACTCAGCGCAATGATCGCAGGCACCATCACAACCGGCGCGCTGGCTGCCGATACCCACAAGGAACTCCGTTTCAACCTGGGTCCCAAAGCTGGAGTCTCGGTCAACAATCCATACGGCTCCATTTCCGATCCGGCCATCCAATGGAAACGTGGTGATCGTCAATGCCGTGATGTCCTCCGACAAAGTTGAAGTTGACGATAACGTCGTCGGCAACCGCGTTGAAGTTCAGTCGCACCTGCTTCCCGGCGCCGACGCGCAATCCGGGCGCGTGGACTACGAAATTCAGGTTCCCGCGGATGCCAGCGTTGCGCTGCACTCGAGCGCCGGAGTGATGCGCGCCGAGAAGCTACACGGAGATCTCAGCCTGGAAGGCGCTGCTGCCACCGTGGAAGTCCGCGACATCACGAATGCCCACGTCCATGTGAAGACACTGAATGGCTCGGTGAAGCTGACCAACATTCAGGACGGTCACGTAGAAGTGGATTCGCTCAGCGGCAACGTCACGCTGAATTCGGTCACCGGTCCGTTGGTGCAGGTCATCTCCACCAGCGGGGAGATCAACTACACCGGCGATTTCGGAGACCGCGGCGAATATCGCCTGACCAGTCACAGTGGCGACATTGAAGCTATTGTTCCTGAGAGTACTTCGGCCGATGTAAGCGCACGCTCGGTACGCGGCGAAGTGCACGACGACATCCCTCTTCAGCCCAAACCCCACACTTCATTTGTCATAAAAGAAGGAAGTGCCTTCTGGGGTACTATGGGGCGCGCAGCCGTCTCATCTACCGTAGTCCTGCGCAGCTTCAATGGTAAAATTCACCTCAGAAAACGCTCCGCAAAATAGCCAACGAAAAGAAACCCGGATCGTTTGAAGCAGCGTTCTGGAAAGACGATGGGGTCAAAAGCGCGTCGAGGTGTGTCAGCACGCGCAGAGGCGCCTGATCGATCTGCGGACCTTTTGAACGCCGTCTTTCTGGTTGGGTTTATGGGCGCTGGCAAGAGCAGTGTCGGACGTGCGCTCGGGCAACGGCTGAACTGGGATTTCGAAGATCTGGATAACCACATTCAACGCCGCGAGGGTTGCAGCGTAGCCGAGATCTTCCGAAACTCCGGCGAACAGCAATTCCGTCAGGCCGAACACGATGCATTGAAGCGTGTCCTCGCTGATTTGGGCGGAGCCGGCGGCCGGATCATAGCCTTAGGTGGCGGAGCATTTATTCAGCAAAACAATGCAACGCTGCTGGCAGAATCGAAGTTTCCGACTGTATTTCTCGATGCCCCCGCCAGCGAGTTGTGGCGGCGTTGTTCGCAGCAAGCCACGGACTGCGGCGCCGAACGACCGCTGCTGCAAAGTGAGGAGCAATTCCGCCAGCTCTATGACGCTCGTCGGGATGCCTACTCGCGGGCGTCGCTGATGATTGAAACGTCGAACCGTACCGTGGAAGCAATCGCCGGCGAGATCGTCGAAACGCTAGGCCTGAAGAAGATCGAAATACGCGTCGAAGAAGGAGAAGTCGAGTGAAGTTGCGAACTGGATTCTTCTGCCTGATCGTCGGGATGTTGATCTCTTGCCTGGCGGCTTTTGCCGCGGACAAGAAAGACAAAACAGAACCCGCAAAGCCCATTGATTCCGGCTCCTTCGGCGTCTTCGTCAAGGGGCAGCGAGTCGCCACCGAGACTTTCACTATCGAGCAGAGGAGCGGCATCAGCATCATCAAGTCGCAACTAAAGGAAACCGCCGGATCTGACGCCGTTACCCAGAAGTCTGATCTCGAGCTCACGGCCTCGGGTGAACTCACGCGCTACGAGTGGACGCAATCCTCGGGTGGCTCGCTGACTGTATTTCCGGACAACGAATTTCTTAAGGAACGAATCTCAGGTCCCGGGTCTTCGAAAACCCCAGCCGAACAGGCCTTCCTATTGCCGAGCGTTACCCCGATCCTCGACAACAATTTCTTCGTGCACCGGGAAGTGCTCGCCTGGAAATATCTCAACGCGATCTGCCAACCGACGGGTGGCGATACCAAGTGCCGGCAGGAAGCCGCGGACTTTGGCGCGCTGGTGCCTCAGGATCGAACTTCGCTTAGCGTTCGGATGGAACTGGTGGGAAAAGAAAAGGTCACAATACACGGGGCGGAACGCGAACTGCTGCGGCTCAATCTTCGCGGAGACCAGTTTGATTGGGCTTTGTGGGTCGATGAGGCGGATCACTTTAAGTTGTTGCGGGTGACCATTCCGGCAGACAATACGGAAGTAGTTCGGGACTGATGTTGTGCCACTCCGTGTGACACCGGAGAGCACTGGAAAATTGATTGTTGCTGGCTGACTCACGTACGGCGCGAGTGCTGATCACGGTGCTGCTCTTCGCGCTTGGGCTGGGTTTCCTTTACGTGGCTCGTGCCACCCTGATTGCTTTCCTCTTCGCAATCTTCTTCGCTTACCTGATGAGCCCTCTGGTAAATCACCTCGAGCGCCTGCTCAAGGGACGCGTACGGGCCATCGCCGTTATCTACACTTTGCTGATCGCCTTGGTGGTCGTATTTTTTGTGCTGGTCGGGCCCAGAGTCACGCACCAGGGAGCACGGCTTGGACAGTCTCTGCCCGGCCTGCTGTCTCAACTGAGCTCTGGGCAGATTGCGAATCAATTGGGCAGCGAGCACGGCTGGAGCCGGGCTACTACCGAATTCGTGCAAGAGTTCCTGGTAACCCATCAGGACGACATCACCCAGGTAGCGCAGCGCGTCGGCCTGAAGACGGCGGATGTCGCGAAAGAGGCATGGTTGCTGTTCGTCGTTCCGCTTCTGTCGATCTTCTTCCTCAAAGACGGACGATCCTTCAGCGACTTCCTTCTTTCAACGATTCAATCCCGACCGCAGCGCGAGTTCCTTGAAAACGTGCTTAACGACTTGAACCAGATGCTTGCGCACTTTATCCGCGCGCAATTGACTCTGGCAGGGCTGACGCTGGTGGTGTACTCGGCATTCCTCGGAGCAACCGGCGTGAACTATGCGCTGGTCCTAGGCACCGTGGGCGGACTGCTGGAGTTCATCCCGGTAGTCGGTCCACTGGCCGGCGCGCTGACCATCGTTACGGTTGCGCTCCTGACAGGTTATCCGCATTGGATCGTGCTGCTGGTCTTCCTCGGCATCTGGCGCTTGATCCAGGATTATGTTTCCTCTCCGCGAATCATGGGGGAGAGCGTGGAACTCCACCCGCTCGCGGCGATTTTTGGCGTGATGGCCGGCGGCGAGGTCGCCGGCATCCTCGGAATTTTCCTCTCCATCCCCGTGATGGCGAGCCTTCGCATCGTGTTTCGCCGCTGGCGTCTCTATGCCGAGAAGAAAAACTTCGGCCCTCTCACCGAATACTCCGGCAATCAGATTCTGCGCAAGTAAGCCGCTCCACGCCAGCACCCTTCTTTCCTGCTCTCAAATTCAAGGACGCTTGACTTTATACCCCGGCGCCCAGAACTTTCTCGATCGAAACCTTTCTGAGAAATTCCGCAGCCTCCTCCGGCAGCACAGTGTTAATGAACATCCCCGAGCCCAGCTCGAATCCAGCCACTCTGGTGAGCCGCGGGATCACGCTGACATACCAATGGAAGTGACGCGCACTGCTGTATTCGGAGGGCCCGCTTCGCACCGTGAAGTTAAGGTCTGGATTCTCCAGGCCGACGTAGATCTTCGCCAACAGGGTTCGCAGAATCCGGGCCAGATGCACGACTTCGATGTCGGATATTTCCCCGAAACTCGCCATGTGGCGCAGTGGGAAAATATGCGTGGCGAAAGGCGTAGCTGATGCGAAGACTTCCATGGCTACAAAGCATTCATTCTTCGCCACGATTCTGGTCTGATCTTCGATCTCGCGCTCGACCATGTGACAGAACATGCACTCGCCGACATCATCGTAGTGGCGCAGGGATTCGAACAATCGGTGCCTGACCTGGCTCGGGATGACCGGCGTCGCGATCAATTGCGAGTGCGGATGCTGCAGGCTCGCTCCCGCATCAAGGCCGTGGTTTTTGAAAATCGTAATGTGGTTGATGCGGCGATCAAGGCTCAGCGCGTTGTACCGCTGCTTGTAGACGCCCAGGATGGACGCCACCTGCTCGTCGCTCAGCATCGCCATGCAGCGCGAGTGATCGGGGCTGTCGATAATGACTTCGTGAAATCCGAAGCCATCGATCCGCCTTCGCAAATGCTGCATGTTGCGTTTAGGTTGAACCTCGCTCGAAAGCGCGGCAAATTTGTTGGGGATGACGCGCACCTCCCAGGCATCCCCATGCGCCGGCGATCGCAATACCTCCGGCGGTGTTTTGTGTTCGTTACCGGGACAGAAGGGGCATGTTTCCAAAAAAGACGGCGTGGGTTGGGCAGGGCGATGGACGACAAGATCCTCCGGACGCTTGGCGCGTTCCGTCGCGATAATGACCCACTCCTTGGTAAAGAAATTCTGTCGTAGCTCCGGCATGATTCGCCTCCGAATGAGCTATCGGCAGAAGAAAAGGTTCCTCCAGCGCTGTATTGCGCCAACGAACAGGCCGTTACCCCTTCGTTCTTTCCAGTTGCCGAGATTCAGCCGCGAAAGCGGAAGGAGTTACCTTTGTGTTCCGGCCAGATCACGAAGCAATCCACTGGCTGTTATAGAATTTTGAGTATTCCCTTATGAACCGCAAAATTCCCATAGGTATTCTGGGCGCCACCGGCGTCGTCGGGCAGAGATTTATCCAAATGCTCGAGCACCATCCCTGGTTCGAAGTCGCCTGGCTGGCGGCTTCGGACCGTTCCGAAGGAAAGCCTTACGCCGAGGCCGCGCGCTGGCGTCTCAAGACACCCATCCCGGCAGCCGTCGCCAAGATGCAGGTTTCTCCTGCTACGCCGGACGGTGCTCCGAAGATCATTTTTGCCGCTCTGGACGCTTCGATCGCGGCCGAGATGGAACCTCGGTTTGCCGATGCCGGCTGCGCCGTGGTTTCGAATTCCAGCGCACTGCGGATGCAAGAAGATGTTCCGCTGGTGATTCCCGAGGTCAACAGCGATCACATCAAGCTGATTGACATCCAGAGCTGGCGGAAGAAATCCGGCGGATATGTCGTCACCAATCCGAACTGCTCCGCGATCGGCCTCGTTATTGCTTTGGACCCGCTGCATCGAGCACTTCGGCCTCGACACGGTGATGGCGGTGACCATGCAGGCCGTGAGCGGCGCGGGATATCCCGGCGTCGCCTCGCTCGACATCCTCGGCAACGTGATTCCTTACATCCGCAATGAAGAAGAAAAGATGGAAGAGGAAACGCGCAAGCTGCTTGGAAAGTTGAACGGCTCGAAGGTGATCCCGGGACCGTTTGCCATGAGCGCGCAGTGCAATCGCGTCGCCGTGGAAGACGGGCACACCGAATCCGTCTCAGTACGGCTGAAGAAAAAGGCCAAGGCGGAAGAGATCATCGAAATCTGGAACAGCTACCGCAGCGAACCTCAAGAACTGAAGCTGCCCAGCGCTCCCGAGCGCCCGATCGTCTATCTGGAGGCCGCAGACCGGCCGCAGCCACGTTTCGATGTCGACATGGGCGCGGGCATGACCACGGCGGTCGGCCGCCTGCGTCCTTGCGGCGTGCTCGATTGGAAGTTCACCGTGCTCTCTCACAACACCATTCGAGGGGCAGCCGGCGCCGCTGTCCTGAACGCGGAATTGCTCAAGGTTAAGGGATACCTGGGATGAATAAGAGCAGCGCTGCGGCGCCGTCCTCGCACGATCTTGGAAATCGAGACTTCTGTCCGGAGTTCCGCAGATGATTGTGATGAAGTTTGGCGGAACTTCGGTCGAAGACGCCAAGGCTATCGACCGGGTTGCATCCATCGTCGAGGGCCGGCTCGCGCAGCAGCCCGTGGTGGTGGTGAGCGCCATGGCAAAGGTCACCGACACGTTGCTGACGATGGCGCGTGCGGCCGGCGAAGGAGAGCGCAAGACCGCGCTCAAGCTGTGCCGCTCTTTGCAGGAACGCCACTACAACACCGCCAGCGAACTTCTTGGAACGGCGCGCTTCACCGATTTTCACTCCGAAATCGGATCTGACTTTGAATCCCTTGACGAATTGCTTCGAGGCATCTCCGCCGTCGGCGAGATCACGCCTCGCACCACGGATCACGTTGCCGCGTTCGGTGAGATGCTTTCCAGCAAGATTGTTGCGGCCGCCTTTGAAGCCCGCGGATTAAAGGGCGTACACGTTGACTCTCGCGAGGTGCTGGCGACGGACAGCACCTACATGCAGGCCGTCCCTCAGTACGAAGAGACCAATGCGAAGCTTCAGCAAAAAGTTCAGCCGCTGCTGCGTTCGGGACAGGTTCCGGTGATGGGCGGCTTCATCGGCTCGAACCGGGCCGGCATCACGACTACGATCGGGCGGGGCGGCTCAGATTTTTCCGCTGCCATCTTCGGAGCAGGCCTGGGCGCGGAGCGCATCGAAATCTGGACCGACGTCGACGGCATTCTGACCACCGATCCTCGCATTTGCCCCGAGGCCCGTCGCATCAAGGTAATCAGCTTCGACGAGGCCGCCGAACTCGCTTACTTCGGAGCTAAGGTTCTGCATCCCGCTACGGTCTTGCCCGCAATTCAGAAGAACATTCCGGTGTACGTCCTGAATTCGCGGAATCCGTCGTGCGAGGGAACACGGATCACGACCCGTGCGCCGCAAGGCAAGAATATCTTCAAGGCAATCGCGGCGAAAAAGCGCATCACCATCGTGGATGTCGCCGCGCCGCGCATGTTGCTGGCGCATGGATTTCTGCGGGCGATCTTTGAGGCCTTCGACCGGCACAAGGTCGCGGTCGACGTGGTCTCGACCTCCGAGGTCAGCGTGTCGTTGACGGTCGATTCGAATCAGGCTATTCCTGCTCTCGCCGCGGATCTCGCCAAGCTTGCGGATGTGAAATATGAAGGACGCAAAGCGATCGTGTGCCTGGTGGGAGAGAATCTCCGTGACACGCCCGGGATCGCAGCGATCGTGTTTCGCGAGCTTGCCGATAAAAAGATCCGGATGATCTCGCAGGGAGCGTCCGAGATCAACCTGACCTTCGTCATCGAAGAAGATGAAGTGCCTGAGGTCATCCAAAGGCTTCACAAGACTTTCTTCTCGGAACTCGACGCCGAAGTATTCGCCTGACGGAGGCACCTTGCCCCCGCCAGGCGCAATCAGCTAAACCGAGAGCAGGCGATCGAAGAAGGTCCGGTACCGTTGCAGGGCCACACGCAGGTCCTCGGTCGAAACGTTATCTCCGCGATCCCACTGCTTTTCCAGTCCCGCTCGTTCTTCTGCAAATACTTCCGCCAGTCGCTTCATCGCAGACGCGACGAGTCCGTCGGCCTGTTCCACAGCCTTTCTGGGTTCATCCACGAAGCCCGTCTGGATATCCTTCCAGCGCGTCCTTAACCCGTCGAGTTCGTTGCCAGGAAATAGCGGGGTGGAGTCGTGAGTGGTCGTTGTCTGTTCAAGAGTGGCACCGACGGCCTGTGGACCGCGCGCATCGCCTGCCGGACGCTTTCCTTGCGCCAGGTCCGCCGTTGTAATTTCTTCGGTGTCGAATTCGGGCTGTTCTTTTCTTAACGGAATCGCCATGTCTATGCTTCCTTCCTAGTAATTTGATGTTCATCAAGCAGTTCCTGGAATAACAGCCGATAGTGAACCATCGCCTGCCGCAGGTCTTCAGTGCTGGCGCCCCCTGCGCTGTGCCTCAGCGCGATCTCGTGCGCGGCGCGGTAATTGTCGACAATCACCGGATAGTCGACCGACAAATCTGCCGCCCGCTGTTCGAACTCCCCAATGGGATAGCCACGAGCCTGCATGACATCGGTGACCAGGCTCTCTGCAACTGTCACGGCCCCTCGGGGGTCGTCTACGAAGCGTGCCTGCACCTCATTCCAACGAATACCGTAGCTCGTTTTGTCCGCCTCCGAGAGCTTTCGAATGTCGAACTTTTCTCTTCTTTGTTGACGAAATGCGAGCACTCCCTCAGCTTTGCGTGGGTCGCCCTCTTGCCGAAGTACGCGGTCGTACTCAGGCCCGAAGTGCTGCCGCAGTTTTTGACTACGCCGTTTGCGTGAAGCCACAAATGCGATCGCTGCTATGAAAATCAGAGCAATCACGACAACGGCAATTAAGATCACTGCCTGGTTCTGGTTCATGGATCCTCCAACTCATTGGCGCCGCTATGGGATGCGTTCCCCATGTGGAGCGTTGTATGTTTGCGCTTTGTGGAAAACGCAGGAGCGGAAGGCGATTTTCCAAGCTACTCATCACCTTTTTGCGGCATCGCCGGATCCGTCGGCCTGTCTGCGATAAGCTGTTGTGAGTGAGCCAAACGATATGAACCTGCTTGTTTTAGGTAAAGGAAAGACAGGGTCTTTAGTCGCCGACGTTGCGCGAGACCGCAAACACCATATTCGTGTTGTGGGTGCAAAAGACAATGTCGACGGCTCCGCAATCACAGCCGCCGGCCTAAGCGACGTCAACGTAGTGATTGATTTCACGACTCCGCATTGCGTGCTGGCAAACATCGAAGGCTGCGTCAAAGCCGGAAAAAATATTGTGGTTGGCACGACGGGTTGGTATCCGCAAATCGACCGCGTGCGTGAAATGGTCGAACGGCAAGGCACGGGATTGCTCTACGCCGCAAACTTTTCGGTGGGCGTGAATCTGTTTTTCGAAGTGGCGCGGACGGCGGCGGCGGCGCTCCGCCATGAATACTCCGGACAGATTTTCGAACGCCATCACGCTCACAAGAAAGATGCGCCTTCCGGCACCGCGATCGCCATCCAGAATGTGATTCGCGAAGCAGGCGGCAAGAAAGAAGAACTCGAGATTACTTCTTTCCGTGAAGGCGAAGTAGTGGGACTACATGAAGTGGTCTTCGAGTCAGCAGCAGACCGGATTTACCTGTGTCACGACGCGAAATCCCGACGCGGATTTGCCGAGGGAGCCGTTCTGGCGGCCGAATGGCTGGTGGGGAAAAAAGGGTTCTATGATTTCAAGGACATATGGCGTGAGTTGTGAATTTCACGCCCTGTTACAGCACAACCGCCAAATGTTTCGACTGAAAGCGCTTAGGTCTGCATCGTACGAATCTCGCGTCGATATCTGCCGTTGGTAATTTCCCGCACAGGTTCATTCGCGTTATCTTATTTGCATGCAACTTCGTGGCTGTGGAACTGCACTCGTAACACCTTTTCATCAGGACGGATCGATCGACGATGCGGCGTTGCGTGGACTCGTCGCCTGGCAGATCGATTCTGGCATTGATTTTCTCGTACCGTGCGGGACCACCGGCGAAACTCCGACGTTGTCCCACGACGAGTGGCTTCACGTCATCGATACGACCATCGAAGTCGCAGCCGGGCGCGTCCCGATCCTCGCCGGAGCCACCTCGAACGCAACCCATGAGGCCGTGGAGAAAGCAAAAGAACTAGCTGCGCGTCCCGGGGTGAACGCGATCCTGACGGCCTCGCCGTATTACAACAAGCCGACGCAGGAGGGCCAGTACCGGCATTTCAAGGCGATCGCGGAAGCGGTCGATGGCAAGCCTGTCATCCTGTACAACGTTCCCGGACGCACCGCCGCGAACATTGAGCCCGCGACCGTGGCTCGCCTGGCGGAAATTTCGAACATCATTGCCGTGAAGGAAGCCAGCGGCAACATGACGCAGATCGCGGAGACGATCAACAGCGTTCCGGAAACGTTTCTGGTTTTCTCTGGCGACGACGCGGTGACGCTTCCGGTGATTGCGCTCGGCGGAGTTGGCGTCGTCTCGGTGGCATCGAACGAAATTCCGGGCGAGATGGCTTCACTCACCCGCGCGGCTCTGAATAACGACTGGACCAGCGCTCGCGCTTTGAACCGTAAATACCTGCCGCTGATGCAGGCCAACTTTATCGAATCAAGCCCGCTGCCCGTCAAGGCAGTGCTCGCCATGATGGGCAAGCTGGAGGAGGTCTATCGCCTGCCGCTTCTGCCCATGCGCCGGGATACGAGGTCACGGCTCCAGAAAATTGCCACCGAAGCCGGGCTGATCAGCAAGCCTGCGGCAGCGCCGGCGGAGGCCGCAGAATTTTTTATCTACGAAAATTGGTCCGCCGGGCCCCACAAAATCGTCCTCCATCGCGGAACCTGCGGGCAATGCAGCCACGGAAAGGGCCGCCCATCGGGACACGATATTCATCACGCCCGTTGGCACGGACCATATCCGACTCTGTCTGAAGCGCGAGAAACGGCTCATGCCATGTCCGGCATCCTGATTCGCAGCGAATGCAAGTGCATCTGACATGCCGACTCTGAAATCTTCCATTGAGCATCTCGCTGCGCTCGGTGAAGTCGAGCGTGATCCGGAAGCGCGCAAGGTCTTTCTTGAATTCCGCGACCAGCTTACCCAAGGAAAGATTCGCGCCGCGGAGAAAATCAACGGCAATTGGGCCGTAAACACCTGGGTCAAACAGGGCATCTTGCTGGGATTCCGTCTCGGAGTGCTCGCGGAAATGCCTGCAGGTCTTTCCTTCGTCGATAAAGACACCTTCCCTGCCCGCCAGTTCACGACGGCCGACCGCGTGCGCGTCGTGCCCGGCGGTTCTTCGATTCGCGTGGGGGCATACGTTGCTCCGTCCGTGATTTGCATGCCGCCCATGTTCATCAACGTGGGCGCTTACGTCGATGAAGGATCGATGATCGATTCGCATGCGCTCGTAGGTTCGTGCGCGCAGATCGGCAAGCGTGTACATCTCAGCGCGGCGGCGCAGGTGGGTGGAGTTCTCGAACCGGTGAATGCTGCACCTGTAATCATTGAAGATGACGTGCTGGTCGGTGGGAATTGCGGCATCTACGAAGGCACGCTCGTGAGATCACGGGCGGTGCTGGGAGCAGGCACGATTCTGACGCGCTCGACACCACTCTATGATCTGGTTCGCAGTGAGGTTTACCGGTCATCGCCAAATGGCTCGCTCGAAGTTCCGGAAAACGCGGTGGTGGTGCCGGGTTCGCGTGCCGTCAAAAAAGGAGCCGCAGCAGAATGGAATCTTTCGCTGTACACGCCGGTCATCGTGAAATATCGGGACGAGAAAACTGACCAGGGAATTGAGCTGGAAGACTGGCTGCGCTGAAACCGTGTCGTGCCCAAGATTGCGCGTTTAGCCAGGCGGATCTACTAAGACGGACCTACTAGGGATTGTCCGGCAACCGGATATCGAGTTGCGAATCATTGAAGGCTATGCTCGCCCTGAGTAACGATCCAATCACGAAATCTGCTTCGAACAAATCTGCCCGCTTGTATGTGCTGGTAATTCCGATCACTCGCATTCCACCAGAGCGCGCCGAATGAATCCCGGCGGGAGCATCTTCGATCACGACGCAGTCGGCCGGCTTGAATCCCAATTGCTGCGCCCCTTTCAGGTAGGGCTCGGGATGCGGCTTTCCTTGCGTCACATCGTCTGAGGTAACGAGCACCCGCGGCACCGGGAGCCCGCAAAACTGCAGCCGCGCGCTGGCCAGCAATCGTGAACCTGAAGTTACGACGCCCCAACGTTCTTCCGGAATCGACTTCACCAGATCAACAGAACCGGGCATGACCGTGACGCCTGCCTGATCGTGAGCCTCGTGATTTTCAATCTCCTCGGCTTCCGCTTCGGCGTCGAGATGTGGAGCCACTCGCCGAATGACTTCGACTGTGCGCACTCCGTGGGCGATCGCCATGATGGCGTCGCCGTCTACGCCTTTTTGGACCGCCCATTCCCGCCATTCCCTGTCGACAGATCGCGTCGAGTCGACCAGCACACCATCCAGATCAAAGAGAATCGCTGCGCAAGTGAATACGGGCATTCTTTATTTTTGTACCACAGAGAGCGCCGCTGCCCCGATAGCGACCGAGAGACCTCGTCGCCAAATCGAATGGTGAAACACGAGCGGTTTACCGTTCTATTCCCACCTTCGAGCGGTTTTGTAGAATCCGCGCTGCCTAGTCAGCGGTTGGCAGAGCCGACAACGGTATCGGTGCGGGTGCGGCCAGCTTCTCCTGCCGGATCTTCAGATGTCGCAGGCGGAAGTGCTTTCTGGCGCGTTCCCCCCAGGCTCGCACGAACCAGTAATTGAGGCCGGCCCCGATCGCCGAACTTGCCAGGGGGATCAATCGACCCGCCCACTTCTCCACCACTTCGGCGCTTGCTTTGGCGGCGATCCGCTGGATCACCCGCGGCACAAAACGGTTTACCACTTCCTTCTCGAGCAATTCCCGGCTGACATCCACTCCCGCAGCGCTTGCCGCAGCCACCCACAGTTCCGCGATCTCGTCGTCGGTGTTGAACTCGAATCCGTACAGCAAGCTAAGCTTCTGCACCGTGCGCATAGTGATCGCAGAGAGAACGCCGAGATCCGGAACGATCGTGATCAAACCACCCAGACCGAATCCGGCCCCTTCCACAGCCGCGACTTTCATGCCGCTGCGAATGATCGAGTCGGCCACGACGTCAAGCTCATGCATCTCGAGGGAAAATACTCCGTGATAACCGCTGATCGGCACTCGATAGGCAGTTTGCAGTTGCAGCAGAAACTTGTCCGGATCGACTCGCACCGAGGAATAGGCGTGCGTCAGCCCCTTCGTCAGAGCGCCCTCCACGCGGCGCCGCAGCCACGACTTGTTTTGCTCACCCACGATCTCAAGCCTAACGCAGGGTCGATGGGAATACCATCGGGAGAAGGCTTCAGTTCGCTCCTATGACCGAGACGCCGCGAGCGATGTGCAGCTGAGTCTTCATCGCCAGCATGCAACACAGTTTCATGATTCGCTGCTGTGCTAGCATCATCCTTACTCAATGGCAACCGGAAAACTGCAGATTATCCCTCTGGGCGGGCTAGGCGAGTTCGGTATGAACTGCATGGCCGTGCGGTGGGGGGACGACATTATTGTCATCGATGCGGGCCTCATGTTCCCCGAAGCCGAATTGCTCGGCGTCGACATCGTTGTTCCCGATATTTCCTACCTGGTCGAGAATCGCCAGCGGGTTCGAGGAATTATTCTCACCCACGGACACGAAGATCACATTGGCGCCATTCCCTGGATTCTTTCGGAGCTCAACGTCCCGGTCTGGGGAACTGAATTCACTCTCGCCTATGTAGAAGACAAGCTCGACGAGCACGGACTGCTCGACGATGCTGACCTCCGCGAGATGCGTCCCAACGAGCGTTTCAAGGCCGGGATCTTCACGGTCCATCCCATCAGGGTTACGCATAGCCTGGTCGATTGCGTCGCGCTTGCGATTCACACGCCGCTCGGCGTCATCATTCATACGGGCGACTTCAAGGTCGATCCCACGCCGACCGACAACAAGCTTTTCGATCTCCACACTTTCGCCGAATACGGCAAACAAGGCGTTCTGGCTCTGTTTCAGGACTCCACGAACGTAGAGCGCAAGGGCTACACACCCAGCGAGCGCGCCGTCCGCCGAAAGTTCGACGAAGTCTTTGCGCACACCAAGCGGCGGCTGTTCATCTCGTGTTTTTCGTCGAGCATTCACCGCATCAATCTCGCGGTTGAACTCGCCCATCAACATGGCCGCAAAGTCGCGTTTATCGGACGATCGATGAACAACTCAGCCGAGATTGCAGAAGATCTCGGCTATATCGAAGTTCCCGACGGCCTGGTGATTAATCCGGGTGAGATGAAGAATTTTCCGCCGGAAAAAGTCTGCGTCCTGATTAGCGGAACGCAGGGCGAGCCCATGTCTGCGTTGTCGCGCGCCGCGGTCGACAATCACAAACACGCGAAGATCGAGAAGGGCGACACTGTCGTCCTGTCGTCGCGCATTATTCCGGGCAACGAAAAAACGATCTACCGGATGATCGACCATCTCTTCCGCCGCGAAGCGTACGTCATTTACGAGGACGGAACTTCTCCTCCGATTCACGTAAGCGGGCACGGCAGCCAGGAGGAACTCAAGCTCATCATCAACCTGGTGAAACCGCGTTACTTCATCCCCGTGCACGGAGAGTACCGGCAGCTCAAGTTGCATGCGGAGATGGCGGGAGCGATGCACAGCTCGGTCGGCAAGGTCATGCTGATCGAAAGCGGAGACGTGCTCGAATTCGATGAACTGGGCGCCCGCAAGGCCGGACGCGTCAACGTTGGCCGCGTCTGCATCGATTCCGGCAGCCGGACCGATGTAGTCGAAGATCTGATTATCAAAGATCGCCGGCACATCAGTGAAGACGGTATTGTTCTGCCCATCATCGCGATCAATAAGTTGTCGGGGAAAGTAGAGACAACGCCGGAAATCGTGACCCGGGGCTTCAACGTGGGCGACGATGGATTTATGGAAGGCGCAAAGCGGATGGTCGAAGACACGCTCGCACACTCAAGTGAGGAAGAAAAGGGCGACTACGGCGTGATCAAGGAAAAAATCCGCGCCGACCTCAAGCGCTACATTTCGAAGCAGTCGCAGAAGCGGCCGCTGATCATGCCCGTCATTCTCGAGATTTGAGTACTACGCGGCTCTCACGTTTTCAGCCGCCAGAATTGTTGGGCATTCCTTCCCAATACATCCTCGCGGGAATCCGGATGATGCCGATCGACGTATTCCTTCACCACGTTGACAGCTCGCGAGTACGAAGCTGCGACCAGGCATACAGGCCAATCTGATCCGACCATCAGCCGTTTAGGGCCGAAGGCCTCGAATGCCACATCAAGATATGGATTAATTTGTTCCGGCTTCCATCCTTGCCAGTCTGCCTCCGTCACCAGGCCTGAGAGCTTGCAAAACACATTCGGGAATTCGGCCAGCCGCCGGATCCCGACGGCCCACGGCTCGATTTCACCTTTCTTGATCGGCGGCTTGGCGAGATGATCGAGCACGAAGCGCTGTTTCGGAAAGCGTTCGACGAATTCCGCGGCGACCGGAAGGTGCTGCGTATAAATCAAGATGTCATAAGCAAGATTAAATTCCTCGAGCAAAGCGATCCCCCGCAAAAAATCTGAACGCAGCAGGAACCGCTCATCCGGCTCGCCTTGCACGATATGCCGGACCCCTACAAGTTTTGGATGCTCCGCGAACTTTTTCAATTGACTCGCGGCTTCGGGCGAGCACAGGTCGATCCAACCAACGACTCCTACAATGTCCGCCGAGCAATCTGCCAGCTCCAGCAACCATGCAGTTTCCTCGAGAGTCTGCCGCGTCTGGACCACAACCGAGCCTTCGAAGCCGTTCTTGGTCAGTTCCGGCTTCAGGTCCGTGGGCAGAAAATCGCGGCGGATTGCGGACATCGATTCATCAATCCACTCGTATTCCTCAGAGCTGTAGATCCAGAAATGCTGGTGGGCGTCAATCCGCATTGGAAGGAAGAAGGTTCAGTCCGCAATCGGACTGTGTGAAATCAAGCAGCATCCCAGGATTTCGGAACGTTCACATAAGTGCCATCAAGTTCGGTGATCGAACGGCAGCCGAGGAGTCTGAGCGTCCGCTCCAGATCGACGCGGAGAATATCGAGGGCGCGCGTTACTCCGGGCTCTCCCGCGGCGGCTAGCCCATAGGCGTAGGCTCGTCCGCACAGCACGGCCCGAGCTCCCATGCAGATCGCTTTCACTATATCGGTGCCTCGGCGAACTCCTCCATCCATCAGGACTTCGACTTGGCCATTCACCGCCTTGACCACTTCCGGCAGGGCGCGCAACGACGCGGGAACACCGTCCAACTGGCGTCCCCCGTGATTGGACACCGAGATCGCGGAGGCCCCGTGATCGATTGAGCGCCTTGCGTCTTCCGCGGTGAGGACACCTTTTACGATGATCGGTCCCGCCCAATGTTTGCGGATCCAACCGAAATCAGCCCAAGTAACCGCGGATTCGGCGAGCCCGGCAGCAACATCAATCAGCGGCAGCGGCCCCTTTCCCGGCACAACGACGTTAGGCAGGTGAGGCAAGCCGCCATCGAGCAGGAATTTCAATAGCCACCCGGGCCGCGAAAAAATTTGGGGCAGATAGGGAATCTTGGCGAAGGGCCCGCCACTGATCAACTCTTTCATACCGTTCCGGTGGTCACGCTCGCGAATCCCGGCGACTGGAGTGTCGATGGTGACGACCAGAGCCGAAAATCCGGCGGCGCGGGCCCGGTCGATCCCAGCCTCCGCAGCACCGCGACCACCGAGAAGATACAGCTGATAAAACACTGGCCCCGTAGTTCCAGCCTTGACGTCTTCCAGCTTGTGTCCAGAAATGGTAGAGAGGATGTATCCCGTTCCCGCCTTCCCGGCTGCCCGTGCGGCCGCGACCTCGCCCTCCGGATGCATCAGGCGGCTATATCCCACCGGTGCGAGCAAAACCGGAAGTGAGATATCAATCCCGAGTACTCGCGTCGCAAGATTGCATTCGGTCTCAGCGACGGCGTGTCGCGGACGAAAGGTTACGTCTTCAAAAATTCGCGTATTCTCACGAAGGGTGGCTTCGCCCTCGGCGCCTCCATCTAGGTAGTCGAAGACCGCCCTGGGTACCCGCCTCTCCGCAATGGGACGCAGATCTCCAATACAGACCACGCGGGGCGATTCCACGGCGCGACAGCGTCTTGTTCGTGATTCCGGCATCCGGCAAGGAATTTCGGATAGATACTAACATCAGAAAATACCTCCACCAGCTTGGCGATAATTTCAGGCGACCCCGAACCAGTACTTTTCTGATATTTTGGAACTTGTAACCCCCGTTCGCGATACCAGCAGCTTGTATTTGGGCCAAGGGCTCTCCCCCTGAGCCAGCTTCGAGGGCGGTGGTCTCCTAAGGCTCGCCCAAAATCGAACGTAGTTAACCGGGGCACAGTGAAACCCGCGCGTCCTCATGGCGAACCATCCACGCCTGATGCGTGAGATGATAATAGAGACAATTGCGGACCAGACATCGAGATCCCGGCGAGATGTTTCATCGCCATTTGCGAGAAGCCGGAATCGATCTGCCTGCGAGAATGTATGGGGCGGGCGCAAGCGTGTTGGGGAATCCTGATTGATTAATTTCAACATGATCCATAAGGCGAGCTTTTGTAGCAAAAACATGGCTCGATATGGGAGTTGGAGGGTTGCGCTCTGCGCCGTCCTCGCTCTCGCCAGCCTGAACCTGTCGGCTCAATCCCGCCAACAAAATTACGTGCCTCAGTCCGAACTGGCTCGCCAGAACATGGAGCGCGTGGCGGCAACCGTCGGCCAACTCGTCGCCATTTTCCACAGAGATCCCGGCCTGATGGTCGAACTGAAGCGCTGGATTGCCAAGGACGCCACCGACCACGGCCAATTGATTGCGGACGCGGACCTCACCGACGAGGCCATCTACGATCGGCTCGAGAATGACATCGCCTTTCGATCTGTTGCCACGTCGCTGGTACAGAAGTATGGCTTCCTGCGGCCAAATTTGAATCCCGATTCGCCCATGGGGCAGGAACAACAACTGCTCATTCGGGAACGTGTTAGGTACATGGCAGAGGATGAACAGGCCTCACGAGCAAGAGCTCGCCAGCAGCAAAGAGACGTTGATCAAACCGGGTACTGCGATCCTGTAGTCAGCGACTGCCCGTCGCAAACCGGCACGCAGAATCCTTCCATCCAGGAAGTGCCGCAGCAGCCCGGGACAAATCAGGCTCCCGGCAGCGCACCCGGTCAAAATCCGCCAGCAGCTCCGTCCCCTTCTCAGCCCGCGCCTACCAATGACGTCGCATCACTGATGCGAAGCAGTAGAGAAGACTCCCTTTTCAGCGATCAACCGCAGCCGGGAGGAACAGGTGGACAGGGCGGACTCGGACAGAGCGGTTCCAGTCAGGCACAGGGACAGCGCCGGGGCACCAGCCAAGACGATCTGTCGCTCAGTTCGGATTTCGCCGCAGGAACCTTGAGTTCGGATCTTCCCGCAAATACTTCCAGCGCGCCGGGTGCCCAGCCGGCAAATCCGGCTGCTGGAAGCCTGTACGCGGCGGGCAACACTGAGTCCAGTGCCGACACTGGAAACGGATCCCTGTCGAGCGTAAAGCGGGCCCGGGACTCGGTAAGTCCCACGCAGCGCCTTGTCAGGAAACAGAATCCTTACGAAAGAATTCCATCTCTCTACGACATGTATCTGCAAGCCGCGCCCCGGCCTCCGGCAGCTGAGCGATTTGGAATGCAGATCTTCGAAAACGGAACGCGCGATCTGCAGATGATTCCCATGGATCTCCCTGTCGGACCGGACTATGTCCTCGGTCCTGGTGACGGCGTTTCGGTCGATCTCTGGGGAGGCGTATCGCGGCGCTTCTATCGCAATGTCGACAAGGAAGGACGGCTGAGCCTGCCCGAAGTTGGGCCGTTGATGGTGGCCGGCAAATCGCTGTCAGAAGTGCAGGAAGCCGTCCAGAAAACTTTGCGCACGCAGTTTCGCGATGTCTCTGCGGATGTGTCGCTTTCGCGCATTCGCAGCATCCGAGTTTACGTCGTAGGTGACGTCGTGAAGCCCGGTCCCTATGACATCAGTTCCCTCTCCACGCCGCTGAACGCTTTATTCGCGGCCGGCGGCCCAACGGGCCGAGGCTCCCTGCGCATCCTGAAACACTACCGTGGCAACGAACTCGTTCAAGACGTCGACGTGTACGATCTTCTGCTTCACGGAGTGAAGGGCGACATGCGCCGCCTGGAAAGCGGCGACACAGTGTTGATACCGCCTCTGGGACCGGAGATCACGGTCGAAGGCATGGTACGACGTCCAGCGGTTTACGAGCAGAAGAGTGAAAAATCTTTAGCGGATGTGATCGAACTCGCGGGCGGGCTATTGCCAACCGCTACATTGAACCACATCGAGGTGCAGCGCACTGTCGCACATCAGAAACAAACCATGCTAAACCTGGATGTTCCTCAGGACGGCGTTGCCAGTGACATCGAAAAGCAGCTCGATGCCTTCCAGATACAGGATGCAGACAAGATCCGGATCTTCCCCATCACGCCATACACACAAGACGCCGTGTATCTCGAAGGACATGTCATCCGGCCCGGCAAATATTCCTTCCGCGATGGAATGCGTGTCACGGATCTGATCGCGTCCTACAAAGACCTGCTGCCGGAGCCCGCACTGCAGTATGGCGAAATCATTCGCCTCAGCCTGCCGGATTACCGTCCCACAGTACAAAGTTTCAGCGTAGCGGAAGCGCTCGCGGACCCGACGCACGCTCCCGAGTTGAAGCCGCTCGACACGGTTCAATTCTTCGGTCGCTATGACTTTGAGAATCCGCCGAATGTCTCGGTTTGGGGCGATGTGCGCGCTCCCGGGACGTATCGCACCGCGGGAGACATCCGTCTCAGCGCGGCGATCCATCTGGCCGGGGGATTGGCGCCCGATGCGGCGCAAGGCGATGCCCAGGTTTTTCGCTATCAAGCTGATAGCACTCTCAAAATTCTCAATGTCAAATTGAGCAGCGCGCTCGATGGAAATTCGACGGACGACATCGTGCTTCATGCTCGCGACCGCGTGTTGATTCACCGGAATTCCGCTGCTGTTGAACCAGCAACGGTGTATGTCAAAGGCGAAGTCGCTCGCCCCGGACGATATCCGCTCACCACCGAGATGCACATCTCCGACTTGATCCGTGCTGCCGGCGGACTTAAATCAAGCGCAGATACCAAGACTGCCGACCTCACGCACTACTCGTGGCAAGACGACAAGCAGGTCAGCGGCAAGCAGGAGCACGTCGTCCTGGCTCATGCCATGGCGAATGAACCAGAGAGTGATTCAATTCTCAGTAACGGCGACGTTCTGACCATTCCGCAGGTTCCCGGATGGAATGATCTCGGAGCGTCCATCTCGATTCGAGGTGAGGTCGTTCACCCGGGCACGTACGGGATTCGCCCCGGAGAACGGTTGAGTTCACTGCTTACCCGTGCCGGCGGTTTTGCGCCGGCCGCCTACCCCTACGGCGCGGTGTTGCTGCGATCGGAAGTCCAGAAACTCGAACAGCGATCGTATGGCGAGCTCATTCAAAGAGTTCGTGAACAACAGACCGCTGTGCGCCTCACCGCCGCAAGTACTTCCGACCCGGATCAGAAAGCTTCCTCCGAGTCGGCGCTGGTGCAGTGGCAGAGCGCGCTCGATAACCTGATGAGCAGTCCGCCAACTGGGCGAGTAACGATCCAGGTTTCCTCCAATGTGAAGGAGTGGGCCAATACATCCCGCGACATCACCGTCCGTGCTGGCGATGTTCTGGTCGTTCCGAAGCGTCCGAGTTATGTACTGGTGCAGGGCCAGGTGTACGGCGCAACCGCCGTTGCCTACCGCCCGGGAAAGAATGCGAAGTGGTATCTGACTCAAGCCGGCGGCACCACCAATATGGCTAACAAGCGGGCTACTTTTGTAATTCGCGCCAACGGTACGGTGATCGGGAGCCACAGCGCACTCTGGGTTTCCGGGGACGGATTGAACGTAGCCCTGCAACCCGGGGACATGGTCGTTGTTCCGGAAAAGGCACTGGGCGGGCCGCCAGTCTGGAAGGCGATATTACAGAATGCACAAGTCGTAAGTTCCGTGGCGACGAGCGCAATCTTAGCCGCCTCATACTTCTAACTGGGGCCGCGAGGAAACGTTTGAATCGATTTTTGGGAACTTCGCTGGCCTGGACTGTGGCTATGCTTGTGTTGGCGAGCACGACGTCAGCGTTCGGGCAATCGACGGGACCGGTTCGTCCGTCCGACGCGAGCGCCACCGTTCTCCCTGCCGAAAACAGCGATCCGCAAGAAACAAATACGAATGCATCCGCAATGCCGGATGCACCCGAGCCCAACGACACCCAGAACAAAGTCACGGGATTGCCGCGGGCATTCCTGCATGATCAGATCGGGATGTGGACGAGTCCTGCCAAGGTTCGCTTCTCTGATGCCACGTGGCTCGTCCCCCTTGGCGGCTTTGCGGCCGCCCTGTTCGCGACCGACAGCGATGTCAGCCGCCATCTATCGAATACTCCCAACACTCTTAATCAGTACCGTCATTTTTCTGATTATGGCGCTTACTCGATGGGTGCCGGAGCAGCGGGCCTCTACGCGCTCGGCCTCATCACGAACAACGAGCATCAACGGGAGACAGGCTTTCTCAGCGGAGAATCTTCCATTGACGCTTTGATCGCTGTCGAGGCGATCAAATACGCCGCTGGCCGCCAGCGCCCCCTCCAGTCGCCGGGGACTGGACAGTTCTGGAAGAGTGGTACATCGTTTCCCTCCGAGCACTCCGCTGGAGCATGGGCCATTGCGGGCATGGTCGCCCACGAGTATCCGAGCCCGTTCATGAAGGTTTTGTCCTACGGGTTGGCCACTGCGGTGAGCGCCACACGGATCACTTCGAAGCAGCACTTCCCTTCCGACGTCTTGATCGGCGCTGCAATCGGATATCTCACCAGTGAGTACGTTTATCGCAAGCATCACAATCCAGAGCTTCCCGGCAGCTCGTGGGAGTTCCCCGAAGCACGATCCGAGCACCCGTGGCACTGGCAATCGAAGTACATGGGTTCGCCCTACGTGCCGTTGGACAGCTGGATTTATCCTGCCCTCGAACGACTGGCGGCTACCGGTTATATCAGCAGCGGGATTATGGGGATGCGCCCCTGGACGCGCCTCGAATGCGCGCGGCAACTCAGCGAAGCATCAGACCGCATCACTGATGACGACACGAACACTCAGGTCGCCCGAATCTATCAGGATTTGATGGAGGAATTCCGCAACGAAGTCGACTGGCTGGGAGGCGGAAATAACGGCGAATTGCGCATCGAGTCGGTCTACACGCGAGGTACTCAAATCTCCGGCAAGCCGCTGACCGACGGATACCACTTCGGCCAGACGATCGTGAATGACTATGGAAGGCCCGAACAGCAGGGATTCAACAACGTATCGGGTCTCTCCGCATGGGCGGCGGAAGGCCCGTTCACAATCTACATACGGAGCGAGTATCAGCATTCGCCGTCTGCTCCCGCGCTGCCTTTCGCGGCCCGGGAAGCCATCGCGCTGGCGGACTTCAGCCACTCCATCGTTCCCCCTCCGTTTCCCATACCTCCTGACACTCCGACGCCTTCCATTGACCGCGGACGCCTCCTCGATGCGTACGTCGCCATGAACTTGTCGGACTGGCAGATTTCCTACGGGAAGCAAAGCCTGTGGTGGGGCCCAAATGAGGGTGGCGGAATGATGATCAGCGACAACGCCGACCCCATGAACATGTTTCGCATCAACCGCGTAACCCCATTCAAACTTCCATGGATATTTGGGCTCCTGGGGCCGATGCGCGTTGAATTCTTCGTGGGTCAGTATTCAGGCTACGAATTCATGTTTACGCCTTCTGGCCTGGTAGGCCAGTTCGGCCAATCACTCCATCCGCAGCCGATTCTTCATGGGGAAAGGTTCAGTTTCAAGCCCACTCCGAATTTCGAATTTGGCATGTCGCGGACCACGGACTATGGCGGTCCGGGCTACCCGCTGACCATCCATACCTTCCTGCGCAGCGTCTTTTCGACCGATCAGACCATCCCTGGAGCACCCGATAAACCCGGATCGAGGCGCTCTGGGTTAGACTTTAGTTACAGGATCCGGAACGGGTTGACTTTCTATGCTGATGGCATGACCGAGCACGACACAATTAGTCCCATTGTTGGGCCTGATGTAGCCGCTTGGTTAGGGGGCATATACATCCCGCGACTTCCCAAGATTCCGAAGATGGATTTCCGGGCGGAAGGCGTCTACACCGATCCGCCGATTGGCGGCAACGTCGGTTCCGGCTTCTTTTATTACAACCCCACATGGATCTCTGGCTACACAAACTCAGGCAATCTGATGGGGAATTGGGTGGGGCGAGAGGGACAAGGCGTACAGGCTTGGACCTCATATTGGTTCTCTCCCCGAAACAAATTGCAATTTGAGTTCAGGCATCTGAAAGTCAGTCACGGGTTCATTCCTGACGGAGGCACGCTTGCCGACGGCAGTGTTAAGGCGGATTTCTGGGTGCGGTCCAGTTTCAGCGTGTCGGCCTCGGTTCAATACGAGGCTTGGACTTTTCCGGTAATTGCACCCACCAGACAGACGGATGTCAGTACATCGATACAATTGACGTTTTGGCCTAAGGGTCTTTCGCGCAAGAACAGTTCAAACCAGTAACGGAATGGACACGAGGGACGCTAGGTAAACATGGCAACCAGAGAGATCGCGAAGCGACAACCGCAATACACGGACCCGGAAATTGATCCGGAATTGATTCCAATTCCAGATCAAGCGACGTTAGGCGGGAGAAGTGTCGCGAAACTGCGCGTGCTTTGGGATCGGCGAAAGCTTCTGTTTCGATGGTTCGTAATTGGCGTAGTCGGATCGCTGATTCTCGCCTTCATCATTCCCATCCGCTACACCGCAACCACTCGGCTTATGCCTCCCGACCAGGCCGGACAGGGGATCGCATCCATGTTCGCAGCCTTGGGCAAGTCCAGCGAACTTGGCGCGTTGGGAAGCGAGATTTTTGGCATCAAGACTTCGGGTGAACTTTTTCTCGGGGTCCTCAAGAGCGAATCAGTCGAGAACGCGATCATCGACAAGTTTGACTTGCGTAAGGAGTACGGCCTTCGGCGCTATCAGGATGCTCGCAAGGTCCTCGAGAGCAACACTGATCTTCTGGCCGACCGCAAGAGTGGAATCATCGTCATCAAGGCCACCGACAAAGATCCCGAACGGGCCGCCGCGCTTGGACGCGAGTACATCGAGCAGTTGAATCACGTTGTCGTGACGCTCGATACCTCCTCGGCTCACCGGGAACGAGTTTTTCTCGAGGAACGCCTGAAGGAAGTGCAGCAAGAATTGGAAGTGGCGGAAAAAGACTTCAGCCAGTTCGCCAGCAAAAACGCTGCGCTCGACGTGCGGGAGCAAGGTCGCGCCATGATCGGCGCGGCCGGGCAGCTCGAAGGTGAGTTGATCGCCGCGCAAACCGAGCTGGAAGGTCTTCGCCAGATTTACACCACCAACAACGTTCGCATTCGTTCGTTGCAGGCTCGGATCGACGAATACCGCCGCCAGCTGCAGAAGTTGGGGGGCCCCGTCCCGAATGAAAAGGGAGAGATACCCGACGCCCCGACCACCGGTCAAGATCAGGAACTGTATCCTTCCATTCGTCGGCTGCCGATCCTCGGAGTAACCTGGGCCGATCTCTATCGCCGCACCAAGGTGGAAGAAGCTGTCTTCGAAACCCTCACCAAACAGTACGAGATTGCGAAAGTCGACGAAGCTCGGGAAGTCCCCAGCGTTAAAGTGCTGGATCCCGCTGGCGTGCCCGAGAGAAAGTCGTATCCGCCGCGCACTCTCATCCTGATGTTCGGCACCGGATTTGTTTTCGCAATGGCTTGTGTATGGGTCCTGGCGGTGGCTCGATGGCAGGACGTAGGCAATGACGACCCGCTCAAGGTTCTGGGCCGCGAGGTATTCCACACCGCGCAACCCCCTGCGTGGATTGCCCGTATTGTGCACTGGATCAGGAAGTACGTTTTTGCTGGCACGGAAATCTCGCATCCATCTGTGTCATCACCGCACCCGCGATCGCACCGCAACGATGTCGAATGACCTTGGGGATTTCAGTTCGAGCAGTCTTTAAGGACGTGATCAGTCTTGCCAACTCCCGCCACAACCCGCCAGAAACTGCTCGGCAACATGTTTTGGCTTTATGCCTTGCAGGGTCTGAACTATCTCGTTCCGCTCGCGGTGTTGCCCTATCTGATCCGGGTTTTGGGAATTGAGCGCTATGGCCTGATCGCATTCGCCCAAGCCTTCGCCCAATACTTCGTCATTCTCACCGACTACGGCTTCAATCTTTCCGCCACAAAACGAATTGCCCTGATCCGAGACGACCGAGCCGAGGTATCGTCCGTCTACTGGAGCGTCCTCTTCATCAAGCTGGCGCTCATGGCAATCGGAATGATCGTATCGGCGGTCATCGTGTTCTCTGTTCCACGCTTTCGGCCCGACGCCATGTTATATGCCATCGCCTACGTCGCCGTGGTTGGCAACGTCCTGTTTCCGGTCTGGCTCTTTCAGGGCATGGAGCAGATGCGCTACATCTCTGTCGTGACCGGCGGAGCCAAGGTTCTGTCGGCGCTGTTGCTGTTTGCGTTTGTGCATCGTCCATCGGACTACGTAGTCGCCTTAGCCATCCAGTCTGGAGGACTGCTGATCGCAGGAATTGCCGGGTTCTGGACCGGCTTCTCCCGTTTCGGACTCGTCTTCCGCAAGCCTTCGAAGGCCTACGTTGCCCAGGTTCTGTCGGATGGATGGCATCTGTTCGTCTCCAATGCCGCCGGAACTCTGTACGCGACCACGAATGTCTTTCTGGTCGGGCTGGTCGCCGGAAATGTGCAGGCTGGTTTCTTCAGCGCGGCCGAAAAGATTACGCGAAGCATCCAAGGGATGTTGGGCCCGATCACTCAGGCCATCTATCCCCACGTGAGCGGATTGGCCGCGAAGTCTAAAGAAGGCGCGCTCATTTTCATCCGGAAAAGCCTGGTGTGGATCGGCGCTCTTTCCTTCATTCCTTCCGCCATCGTGCTTGTCTTTGCCCGGCCGATCTCGGTCCTGCTCCTCGGAAAGGCAGCGGAGGGCAGCGTCCTCCCCTTACGTTGGATGGCCATGCTGCCCTTTATCATTTCCGTCAGTGCTGTGCTCGCGATTCAGACCATGATTCCCTTCGGCATGGAAAAACAATTGAGCCGCATCTACGTCATCGCGGGCCTGGCAAGCCTGCCTTTTTCTCTTTCGTTGATTCATTGGTACGGCGCTACCGGCGGAGCCGCAGCCGTCCTCGTCGTCGAGTTTTGCATCATTTTTGCCCTGTGGAGCACTCTCAAACAGCACGGGATTACTCTCTCGTCCCAAGCTGTGATATCTGAAGCCACAGCCCAAGGTGTTTGAAGATGCATTTTGCTGAAAAACGGCTGGAGGACAAGATCACCGCAACGATGGCGTCGCCTCTCTCCATCGCGAGCGTGACCGTGGTGTACAACGGCGCTGGAGTGCTGCGCGATCATCTCGATAGCCTCAAGAGACAGAGCCGCAAGCTTGAAGAAATTATCGTGGTGGACAATGCTTCCACCGACAACACACGCGAGATGCTGGCTTCCGAGTATCCGGAAGTTTCCGTTCTGAGCCTTCCTGAAAACATTGGCATCGCCGGCGGTCTGTCGGCCGGCATCTCCTACGCCACGGCGAAGCGGCAACATGATTGGGTATGGCTGTTCGATCAGGATAGCGTTCCTGCGGATGACGCCCTCGAGCAATTGCTCGCAGGACGCCGGCACCTCCATGATGTGGCCGACAGCGTAGCGATTCTTGCTCCCGTTTGCATGAATCGGGAAACGCGCACGGTGTATCCGGGTTTGTCGTGGCGCCGCTGGGGCTTCGGCCCGGTGGCAGGAACCGCGGATCAACCGGTTCACTTTGTCGACATGGTGATCTCTTCCGGAAGCCTGCTGAGTAAGGAAGCCATCGAAAACGTCGGTTTGCCGCGCGCCGATTTCTTCATGGACTTCGTGGACTACGACCATTGCCTGCGCCTACGCCGCAATGGCTATCAGATCGCCATCGTTCGCGATAGCATCCTCGATCACGCTATCGGCGCGCCCACAACAATCAATTTTCTCGGACGCACGAAATCATGGGCCGACCACGATCCGTGGCGGGAGTACTACATCGCCCGCAATGAGACCTTCACCATTTGGCAGCACTACCCCAGCCTCCGCACCAAAGCTTTTGTCCTGTACAGAATGGCCCAACACGCGTTCGGTATTCTTCTTTTTGGAAAGCAGAAAACTTCTTGTTTTCGAATGATGATCAAGGGTTTCTTCGACGGACGCGCGGGCCGTCTCGGTATCCGGTTCTCTCCCGGTAAGCTGCGGAAGTCTTCAGCGAAACAGCCCGCATCCGAAGTCGCGCGCAGACAGGAGCCGCGATAGGTGACAGCCAACGGTCGCACCAAAGCTTCGTCCGCTCCTCTCAGCATTTCGGTGGCTATGTGTTCGTTCAACGGTGAGCGCTTTCTTTCGGCGCAACTGGAAAGCATCTCTGCACAGGAGCGTCCTCCGGATGAACTCGTAGTCTGCGACGACAATTCAAGCGACCGCACCGTACGCATTCTCGAGGAGTTCTCACGAAAGGCTGCCTTTCCGGTCCGCATCTTTCGAAACCCCGCGAATCTCGGCTCAACCCGCAGCTTCGACAACACGATCTCTGCGTGTACTGGCGCGATCGTCGTTCTCGCCGATCAGGACGATCTCTGGTTTACGAACAAGCTAAAAGAGATGGAAGCCGCGTTCCGCGGCCCCTCCGAGCCCGTTGCGGTATTCAGCGACGCCGAACTCATCGATGACGATTCGAAGCCTGTCGGCACACGCCTCTGGGAGTCATTCTTCTTTTCGGCCCGCGAACAGGAGCGCTTTGCAAACGGAGGCGCCATCGAGGTGCTCATCAAACATCCGGTTGTGACTGGAGCGACGATGGCATTTCGAACAGAGTTCGTTTCGCTGATCTCTCCAATCCCCGCGAATCACGTGCATGACCGTTGGATTTCATTCCTGCTCGCCGTTTGCGGGCCATTTGTGCCCATCGCCGAGCCTCTGATGCAGTATCGCCGTCACTCCAGCCAGCAAATCGGCGCCGGTCCCGTAGCACTTCGAGATAGGCTCGCTCGCGCGCGAAGCACAGGGTCAGAGTTTTATCTTCAGGAGATCGCAAGGTTCGCCGAGTTTCATGAACGGTTGGAACAACGTGGAACGGGCCTTCCCTGTACCAAGCGGGCGCTCCACGAGATCGAGGCGAAGATCTCTCATCGAGAGCATCGTGCCCGGCTGCCGCGCACCAGCCTGGCGCGCATCCCGAGAGTAATTCGTGAAACTCTCAATGGGCACTACTGGCGCT
Organism: uncultured Acidobacteriota bacterium; assembly: GCA_963820895.1. GTDB lineage: Bacteria > Acidobacteriota > Terriglobia > Terriglobales > Acidobacteriaceae > Sulfotelmatobacter. Next base: position 643,181 of record CAWGBW010000001.1, on the reverse strand, counting down.
ATTCCGAGGGATGGGAAAGCGTTGCCAAAGATTTATTCATCTAAGCCATAACTCGAAATGAAACTTCAATTTCCATTCCGGCGCGGCGTGACGCAAAAGGCTTCGATGTGATTTCTTCGAACGGTCAGCCCTGTCCAGCCACTCCCGCGATGAGCGTCATCATCGTGAATTGGAACGGCAAACACTATCTCGAAGATTGCCTTTCTTCACTGCGGCGTCAAACGTTTCGGGACTTCGAGACCATCATGGTCGACAACGGTTCAACCGACGAATCGGTCGAATATGTCCGCCAGCAGTTTCCCGAGGTCCGCATCATAGCCGAAGAGACGAACCTTGGATTTACCGGAGGAAACATTTCCGGCTTTGCGCTAGCGACTGGAAATTTCATCGTCCTTCTGAATAACGATACCGAGGCTCATCCCGACTGGCTGCAGGCCATCCACAACGCTGGCGTGGAATTTCCCAGCGCCGGCAGTTTCGCCTCCAAAATGATGTATTTCGACGACCGGAAGCGAATCGAGAATTGCGGCTTCGAGGTCGATGTTGCGGGTACGACGGTAGAACTTGGCCGTGACGAACTGGACGGCCCGGATTGGCACTGTGCACTGAAGGTTTTTGGGGCCTGCGGGGGTGCGGTCGCTTACCGGCGCAGTATGCTGGAACGAATCGGCTTCCTGGACCCGGATTTTTTCATGATTTACGAAGATGTCGACTTGAGCTTTCGAGCGCAACTTTTCGGATATGATTGTGTTTACGTCCCTCAAGCGATTGTGTATCACCGGTACCGGTCGACGCTTCGAAAGCAGCCTGCGACCCAGGTGTTTTATTCGCAGCGAAATATCGATTTTGTGTACCTGAAAAATCTGCCTGCCGGCCTGATTCTTCGGTCGGCACCGAGACGAATACTTTACGAACTCGGGGCGGCGATATATTTCTTGAGGATCGGATCGGGCCCCGCGTTTTTCCGGGCAAAGTTTGATGTTTTCAAACGATTGCCGTCTGTCTTACGGAAACGAAAGGCGATTCAGAGAAATAAGGCTCTTAACGCTTCACAACTCCGTGCCTTGATGCACGGCCCTGCGCTCACTTCCAAGTTGAAAAAATTTGCAACATTGCGAGAAGCTTCCCCCAAGATGCTGTCAGGGTCAGACTCGGTGCACAGCAACAGGTAATCATTAAGTAAATAGTTTATCTCCTGCTGGTTGTGGAAAACCCATGCACCGAAAGGCTTTAGCATAGTAAATAGGAGCCAGCAGTCTCACTCGTCTTTGCATCTCAGCAGAAGATCGGGAAACCGGTCGGCTTAGCCTGACGGGCCACTTAGGATACTTTGTTTAAAGGATCGAATGGTTGAAGTCTCCATTTTGTTGTTGACCAAGAATGGCCGTGGCGATCTTGAGCGCCTTTTGCCAGCCGTTTTTGACCAGACCTTCGACCGCACCTTTGAGGTCATCGCCGTCGATTCCGGTTCAACGGACGGTACGCTCGACTTGTTTCGAAGTTTTCCGGTTCGGGTAGAGCAGATTCCGCCGGAAAATTTTCATCATGCGCGCACGCGAAACTTCGCGGCATCTCTATCCGCGGGCCGGATCATCGTTTGTCTTTCGCAGGACGCCATTCCCGCTTCTTCCACGTGGCTTCAAACCCTGATCGGCAACTTCGAGGACGAAAAAGTGGGCGCCGTGTATGGGCGTCAATTTCCGCATTCGGACTCTTCCGTCGAGCGGCAGGACGCACTCGACACCATTTACGGCGCGACACGCATTGTCAAAGATCCTGCTAACCGCAACGGCTTGGGATACCGCTTCTATCATTTCTCCGATGCGAATGCCGCCATTCGTCGCAGTGTCTGGGAGTCTCTTCCGTTTCCCGAAGATCTCAAGGTCTTCGAGGATCTGGGCATTGCCAAACTCATACTCGATAGCGGCTGGAAGATCGTGTATGAACCCGATGCTCCCGTATATCACTCTCACGTTCACACCACGGTTGGCCTCTTCAAGCGCTATTTCGATATCGGCTACACACTGAAGCGGTTGAAGATCTGGGACGCTCCCGGGGCGAGGAAGTCGCTGGCGCGGGACGGCTGGAAACTGTTCAGCGGAAAATTTTCGCGCGCTCGAGACGGAGAGACGCGCCGCACGACCGGACATGGAATCCAGCAGGATATCGCCAAATCTATGGGTCTGTTTTTGGGTCTCAACGAAAACTGCTTGCCGCTCGTTCTGAAACGCCGGCTCAGCGCATTTGGATTATTCGAGTAGTCTGTATATATCGAACTAGGGCCCTTCGTCGTCCGCTAAGATAGAAAGATCGGTTCGTATGATTCGCAGTCGCCTTAGCTACGTACGGTACTACCTCAGAATTCTGACGTTGTTGCTGCCCGCGTGCGCCTATTTCATCGCTGTCAAAATCAGGTTCGGCTTCAACCTGTTCTTCTTGCGCACAGCCCCCGCCGGTCTGCCCTCGTATTGGGGCATCATGCTTCTGACCACCATCGTCTGGGCAATTGCAGCGGAGGAATCAGGCCTGTGGAGTGTCGAACAGCTATATGCGCCGGGCAAAAAGAGTCTCCGCCTTCTGGAAGCACTCGCATTTACCTACGCCGTCGTAATGGCGCTGGGTTTTATGTACCGCCAGGCGAGCTACTCGCGGCTCGTAATCGCGATCAGTGCCGTCGCTCTCTTTGTTCTCGCCACCATCGCCCGCATTCTCGCTCGTGTGTTTCTCGAAATGCTCCGCAAGAGCGGAAGGAATGAAGTAAAGATCCTGATTGTTGGCACCGATCGTTTCGCGCGCCGCGTGACCACCTCCCTTACAAATGGTGAGGTGCTTCCCTGCAAGGTCGTTGGCTTCGTTCACCTGCCCGACCAGGAAATCGCGGTCGAAGGTCCTGTCTACGAAATCGATCAGATTCCGAACTTCTCCAACGGCCACTCGATTGACGACGTCATCATTGCATTGCCTGCCGGACGTCTCAGTGAAGTCCAACGAGTTGCGCCTGCCCTGGAAAAATTGTGCGTTCCTACCCGTGTCGTTATAGATCTGGGCGAAGGCGTCGGCCTCCGCGATCGACTCATCGACCTCGGCGGAATTCACATGCTCGATCTTCGTCCTACGCTGGCGGAAACCGGGCCATACCTTTTCCAGAAACGTATCTTCGACATAGCACTATCGCTTCTCGTGGTTCTGTTCACGCTTCCACTCAGCCTTCTGATCGGGTTGACCGTAAAATTGAGTAGTCGTGGACCGATTTTCTTCGTTCAGGAGCGCGTGGGACTCAACGGTCGCGTGTTCCGCATGCTGAAATTCCGCACGATGCAAGTGGGCAGCCAGGAAGATGGCGACACCCGCTGGACACACGCTAACGATCCGCGGTGCACCGTGATCGGCTCATTCCTCCGCCGGACCAACCTGGACGAACTGCCGCAGTTCATTAACGTGCTCAAAGGCGATATGAGCATCGTGGGTCCCCGTCCGGAGCGGCCGCATTTCGTCGAAAAATTCCTGCAGGAGTTCGATCGCTACAACTTCCGCCACACCTTCAAAGCCGGAATCACTGGATGGGCGCAAGTCAACGGCTGGCGCGGAGACACATCCATCGCCAAGCGCGTCGAGTACGACCTCTATTATCTCCGCAACTGGAGCCTCACCTTCGATCTCCAGATCATCACCATGACGTTGATGCGGATTTTCAACAGCAAAAACGCTTACTAGAAGTCACAATCGCTCTCGTCCGCGAATTCCTCCGCTGCCAGTTCCACATTGGTCGAATCGCGCGCAAAAATTGTTCGTTGCGATTTGTCACTGATGAACAATCGGGACTACGCTATCTCAAGGAGTAATTCATGAGCACCATCGACGTACCAGCCGATATCCTCGAACTCAGTCCTTACGGCCCCACTCGATCCACGATCAAAGCCACGCCTCTGAACGCTGAGGATCTACGCAAAACAGAGATCTATTGGAGAACCTGCAACTATCTCAGCCTCGGGATGATTTATCTGCTGGAGAATCCACTCCTGAACGAACCTCTGCGTCCAGAGCACATCAAGAATCGCTTGCTCGGCCATTGGGGCTCGAGCCCAGGCCTGTCCTTCATCTATGTCCACCTGAACCGGCTGATCAAGAAGTACGACCTCGACATGGTCTTTCTCGCCGGTCCAGGCCATGGCGCTCCTGGAGTTCTTGGGCCCACATATCTTGAGGGCACATACTCAGAAATCTATCCGGAGAAGAGCCAGGATCCCGAAGGGTTGCGCGAGTTCTTCAGGCAGTTTTCGTTTCCCGGCGGCATCGGCAGCCATTGCACGCCTGAAACTCCGGGATCGATTCACGAAGGCGGCGAACTTGGCTACGCGCTCTCGCACGCCTGCGGGGCGGCGTTCGACAATCCCGAACTGATTGTCGCGGCGGTCGTTGGCGATGGCGAATCCGAGACCGGACCTCTTGCCACCTCCTGGCACATCAACAAATTCCTGAATCCCGCGCGCGACGGTGCGGTGTTGCCCATCCTCCATCTCAACGGTTTCAAGATCGACAATCCGACTTTGCTGGCTCGCATCTCGCATGAGGAACTCGAGAATCTTTTCAAGGGCTACGGATGGACTCCCTATTTCGTCGAAGGTTCCGACGTCGAGAGCATGCACCAGGCGATGGCTGCGACCACTGAGCACTGCATCCAGGAGATTCGCGAATATCGCCAGGCTGCGCGTAAGAACGGCTCCGCGACACGGCCTCGCTGGCCCATGATCGTTCTTCGTTCTCCTAAGGGCTGGACCGCGCCGCGCGAACTCGAAGGCCATTACCTCGAGGGTTTCTGGCGCGCTCACCAGGTGCCTTTGCCGGCTGTCAAGAAAGATCCGGTTCAGATGCAGACGCTTGAGCAGTGGATGCACTCGCAGAAGCCCGATCGGTTTTTCGATGAAGCGGGCAAGCTGAATCCGCTATTTGCCGAGATGTCGCCCATCGGGCACGCGGCGAATGAGCGCGAACCCGCACGCCAATGGCGGTCGCCTGAAGAAGGCTCTGCGACTGCCGGACTTCCGCGACTACGCTCACGCCATGGATAAGCCCGGACTGTCGCAGGCGGAGAACACCCGTCCACTCGGCAAGATGTTGGCGGACGTGATGAAGGCCAATTCGAACAATTTCCGTGTCTTCGGGCCGGATGAAACCACTTCCAACAAGCTTGATGACCTCTACAAAGTGACGAAGAAGTTTTGGATCGAGGAGCGCTTCCCCGAAGACGATGACGGAGGCAATCTCGCCTCCGACGGCCGCGTCATGGAGATGTTGAGCGAACACACTCTCGAAGGGATGCTCGAGGGCTATTTGCTCACCGGTCGTCACGGCTTCTTCTCGACTTACGAAGCCTTCGTTCACATCATCGATTCGATGTTCAACCAGTACGCAAAATGGCTGGAGATTTGCAATCACCTTTCCTGGCGCGATGCCGTCGCTTCGCTGAACCTGCTGATCACCTCCACGGTCTGGCGACAGGATCACAACGGGTTCACGCATCAGGATCCCGGATTCCTCGACGTGGTCGTCAACAAGAGCGCGAACGTCACGCGCATCTATTTGCCTCCTGATGTGAACTGTCTCTTGTCGGTCGCCGATCACTGCCTGCGGAGCCAGAACTATGTGAACGTCATCGTCTCCGACAAGCAGAAGCACTTGCAGTACCTGAACATGGACGACGCCATCACTCATTGCACCAAGGGTATCGGCATCTGGGATTGGGCCAGCAACGACGAGGCCGGCGAGCCCGATGTCGTCATGGCGTCCGCGGGCGATATTCCAACGCAGGAAGCTCTCGCGGCGACGGCGCTTCTTCGTAAAGAGTTCCCCGACCTCAAGATTCGCTTCATCAACGTGGTGGATTTGTTCAAGCTTCAGCCCACCAGCGAACATCCGCACGGATTGCCCGACCGCGACTTCGATTCCCTGTTCACGGTCGACAAGCCGGTGATATTCAACTTTCACGGCTATCCGCAACTGATCCACCGGCTGGCGTACCGTCGCACCAACCATGACAACATTCACGTGCGTGGATACAAGGAGCAGGGGAACATCAATACGCCGCTGGAACTTGCCATCAACAACAACGTGGACCGTTTCAGCCTGGCGATGGACGTCGTGGATCGTGTCCCGAGGCTACAGAAGATCGGCGGTCATGCGAAGGAAAGATTTCTCAACATGCAGATCGAGTGCCGCAACTATGCGCATCAGTTCGGTGTCGACAAGCCCGAAGCCAGCGACTGGGTATGGCCTTACTGATTTGAGCTGCTAAGAATGTTTAGGGCTACGACGGGTGCGGTTCGCCCTTGATGACGCGCACAGTATCGCGCGCGATCAACAGTTCCTCATCCGTCGGAATGGCGTAAGCCTGCAGCTTGGAATCCTCAACGGAGATCTTCCCTTCACGTCCTACAGTCTCCTGATTCTGCGCGTCGTCGATCTTGAGACCAGCCCATTCCATCCCTGCACAAATTCCGGCGCGCACATCAGGCGAGTTCTCCCCGATGCCGCCCGTGAATACTACAGCGTCTGCTCCGCCCATCGCGGCCAGGTAAGCGCCAATATATTTGCGCGCGCGGTAGCAAAAGATCTCGATCGCCAATCTGACGCGGCGGTCGTCGTGTTCCTTCAATTCCGCCTGCAATTCCCGCATATCGTTCGTCAAGCCCGACACGCCCAGCAATCCCGCCTGCGTATTGAGCAGCGTATCAACCTCTGACGGCGACATTCCTTCCTTACGCGCAATCATTCCTACGATGGCCGGGTCGAGATCACCGGAGCGCGTTCCCATCACCAGGCCTTCCAGCGGCGTCATGCCCATGGATGTATCGACGGAGGCTCCTGCCTTGATCGCGGCCGCTGAGCAGCCATTTCCGAGATGCAGCGTAATGATATTGGTCTGCTCTCGCGTGATGTTTCGTAGCGCGCGGTAGCGGAATGCCACGTATCGATGCGAAGTCCCATGGAAACCGTATCGTCGAATTCGATGCCTGCGGTACAGGTGATAAGGAACTGCGTACAAGTACGCTTGCTCGGGGAGCGAATGGTGGAACGAAGTATCAAACACAGCGACCTGCGGCACATCTTTCCCGAATAGATCGCGGGCCGCAAGAATACCCTTCACATTGTTCGGGTTGTGCAGGGGCGCTAAATCGATGCAGCTCTCAATCCCCTCGATAACCTTGTCGTCCACCAGCGTTGATTCCTTGAACAGTTCTCCTCCATGCACCACGCGGTGACCAACAGCATGCACGTCGGCCGTGCTCTTGATCTCGGGCACACCGGATTGTTCCGACCCAATGTATCGCACAATGTGGTCGAGCGCGGCACTCATGTCGCGAATCGGCGCGGTGAAGGTTTTCGACGGCTGATCGCGATAGCGGATGTGAATGATGGCCTCTCCGCCGATACCCTCCACTTCGCCCTTGCAGACGCGATCGTCCTTGTACTGCTTGATCCGTTCGAGGTCCGTGGCAATCACCTGGAATTTCAGGCTCGAACTACCGGAATTCAGTACGAGAACATTCATGAACGCCTTTCCTCTGCCGTTGATCCTCGCACCAAGATAAGCTTTGCGATGCGTCGCGGGCAACGACACCATTTCCGCGAGACTCAACGAAAGGTGGATCTCATTTAGAATCGGGGAAGTGACGGTGAGATGCTATCTGTCTGTCCTGGTTGTTGCGAGCGCATTCCTACCGCTTACGGCGGTCGTGGCGTGCGCTCAAACGAGCGGAATGCATGTAACCGCCAGCCAGTCAGGAGCGCTGAACGCTGACCTGCAGCAAGCTGCTGACGCCATGCACAACGGCAATCTCGCGGCTGCCGAGCAGAAGCTGCGGCATGCGCTGAAAGCTGATCCTGATTCTCTTGCTGCGCTGAATAATCTTGGCATTGTGCTATCGCGTGAAGGCAAGCCGGGTGACGCAATTCCCCTCTACCAGCAGGCGCTGAGAGTGCGTCCGGGCGATCCGACCACCGAGCGCAACCTCGCCGTCGCTTACTTCAAGGCGCAGCGCTATCGCTCGGCGTGGGCATTGCTGCAGCCGATGGCTGCTTCGAATCCCAAGGATTTTCAGATCCTCGATCTTGCGGGATTGTCGCTGTTTGCTTTGGACCGTTATCCGGAAGCGGCTCGTTACCTGGAACACGCGAACCGGGCAGATCCATCGGATCTCGAAACGCTGGACATTTTAGGCAAGGCATACCTGCGGATGAAGAATTACAAGGCACTTCCAGCGGTGTTCGAGCGAATCACGAAAATCAATCCGGATTCGGCCGCGGCGCACGTGATGATGGGAACGGCGTACGACGAGATGTCGGATCGACCGAACGCGATCAAAGAGTATGAGGCCGCGGCGCGATCCGACTCCAAATTCATGGGAGTTCATTCCGGCCTTGGCTATCTTTACTGGAGACAGGGAAATCCGGAACTGGCGGAAAAAGAGATGCGCGCCGAGCTTCAGAATTTCCCCAGCGATCCAGTTGCGAATTGTGTCCTCGCGCAAATCCTGCTTAATGATTCTCAACTTGACGATGCCGCGTCACACTTTAGGGCTGCGTTGAAAACCAATCCGCGTTACGGCGAGGCATTCTTCGGACTCGGAAAAACGGAGATCGCGCTCGCTCATCCAGAAGCTGCGATCGACCCTCTTCGCAAAGCCATCCAGATCGATCCTAAGAATGCCGAGGCGCATTTTGTCTTGGGGACAGCGCTTCGCCAATCCGGGCATGCGGAAGAGGGAATGCACGAGCAGAAGAAGTCGCTGGACATTCAGAATCAGAAGAAGTCCGAAGCAAATGAAAAATCTCAGTAATTTTTGACGCGAATGGAAGACGTAGGTCTGGGATATGCCCCTCGGTCTGTTGGAATCATCGGGTTGGGGCCGGTCTTTTACGCCTCTCTGCGTGGCCCCCAGATGGACGACAGAGTCTGGGAAAACCCAGCGCCTGAAGGCGGCATTGAGCTTGCCACAGTTACGGCATCGCTGAAGCGATGCCCTGATACGAATCAGGATAGCCTCGATTTGGCAAGCTCGATGTGGCAAGGAGGACCGGCGACTTCGCGACACTTGGCGAGACTTGGCAAACTGCAGCGACATCGCGACGTGCCGGCGCGCTCTGCCTGCTTTCTACGTGGCCTTTGAAGGGCCGATCTTCCACATCAGTGCTGCGAATTCTCTCGCTTATCGCCACAGGGCAACCGTCAATCCGCCGACGACTATGAACGCTCCACCCACCAGGACGGCGGGTGTCGGACGAGCGTCAAAAAAAATAAAGTTAACGATTTGGAAGACTACGAAAAGCGTCGCGACGTATATCCCTGTGACCGTTGCGAATTCTACGGGAGCCAGGTTGAGGGAAGTACCGTAAAGCGCGAGCAACAAATAGCCGAGCGCGAAGAGACCGATCCGAGCGGACAAGGATCGATGGTGGAGCGCAATGCGCACGATAGCGTCGCCCGCGGCTTCGAGAATCGTCGCCGCAAGCACGAAGAAGAAACTTTTCATGCGCTATGCTCTCAGGTCCCTATAGAGAGGCGCAAATCAAGTTGTATTTTCGTGTCCGCAAGTGCCAGCAGGCTGCTATTGAAAGTTCGTCATTTCCGCAACCCCCAACGAAGTCAAAGCATGTCGTCGCATGTCAACAACCGTCGACTTCCAGTTTGCGCGTGAAGCAGCAGAGTATTGTCGCTTTTCGCGTCAGCCTCGCCGCGCGGACTCGATCGCAGCCACGTCGATCTTCTTCATCGACATCATTGCCTCGAAGGTGCGCTTGGCCTCGCCGCCACCAGCCGCTAGCGCGTCGGTGAGCGCCCGCGGGGTGATCTGCCAGGAGAGACCCCAGCGGTCCTTGCACCATCCGCACTGGCTCTCCGTGCCCCCATTGCGAACGATTGCGTTCCAGTAGCGGTCCGTCTCCTCCTGATTGTCCGTCGCGATCTGGAAAGAAAACGCCTCGCTGTGCTTGAACGTCGTGCCGCCATTGAGACCGAGGCACGGGATGCCGAGAACGGTAAACTCGACCGTCAGCACATCGCCTTTCTTGCCGCCAGGATAGTCACCGGGCGCACTGTGTACAGCGGTTACTTCACTATCCGGAAAGGTGGCGGCGTAAAAGCGCGCCGCCTCAAGCGCCTCCTTGTCGAACCAGAGGCAAATCGTGTTCTTTGGCTTCATGTTTTCTATGACCCCTATCTGTGGCAAGTAGTTACGTGATGGTCTGATGCACCTCGCGCAGCAGATTGTTGCACCCGATTTGCCTTCTGAAGACTATCGTTGGCGCAGATCGACTTCGATTCCATTTGGATAGATGTTCGTGATCGGATTCACCCTTGAGTGTGATCTACATCATCGCCTGCCGTTAACGATCAGACCATTGTGGGTGTGTTTGCATTCGCAATTTTCCCCAGGGATTTAGTTTAGGCAACATCGCGGAGACCAGTTGCACTTCCGCCGCACCGCACTTCGACGCGACGAAAAATCCTAGATCAGCGTGCGTGCCACTATCGGTCATGGTAGCGGCACCCACTTGGACGGCCGCCGTTCCCCGCCGCATTCGTTTACAAGCCACAAATCGAGCGATTCATCGACTGTGACTTGTGGTGCGTAATACGTAGTGCGTAGAACAAGGAGGTCTCCTGTGAACCAAATCCGTGCTCCGAAGATCAAGCTGCTTCACCTTATTTCTCTGTGCATCAGCATCCTGCTCATCGGTTTGATCGCTCTACCAGAGGGATTCGCGCAAAGCCAATCACCCATCCCGAGTGCTGGGGCACGTTCTTCTCGCACGCTTGCCACTACGGGCGACTTCTACGTCGCTGTTAATGGCGACGACACCTGGCCGGGGTCGATGTCGCAGCCATTTCGAACCGTGGACCACGCGCGACTTGCGGTCCAGGCACTGAAGGCTCAGGTGAGCGGCAGAACCATCACCGTGTTTATCCGGAGCGGAACCTACTTTCTACCCGCCACGTGGACCTTCACGTCCCTGGACTCGGGAAACGCCACGACTCCGATCCTGTATGCAAACTATCCCGGCGAAACGCCGGTGATTAGTGCTGGCCAGCTCTTGACCAACTGGGTGCAGAATGCGAACGGTCGTTGGCAAACTACGTTGCCGTTGGGATCCTACTTCACGCAGCTGTGGGTGAACGGCGCCCGGCGATATCCGGCGCGCACGACGCCGAACGGCTACCTTTACATCACGGGTGGATACAGCACCACAGGGAGCACCACTACGCTCGACCAGCTCTCCTATGACGTTCCTCCTGCCGGCGGTGTTCCGACGACGATGGCCAACCTGGGAGATGTGGATCTGATCGTCTTTGAGGCTTGGAACGTGTCCCACATGCGAATCACTTCGGTCAACACAACTACGCGGCGCATTGCCACCACGAAAACGCTGAAGAAGAGTGGTTATTCCGGGTTTATTCCTGGGCACCATTTCCTGCTTGCGAACGTAAAGGAGGCGCTCAAACAACCCGGCCAGTTCTACCTTGATCGGCCCACCGGTGTGTTGACGTACATCCCCAAGGCCGGGGAGGTGCTCGCCACCGCCAACATCGTTGCTCCACACCTGCAACAGATATTGAAGGCAAGCCAGCTGAGCTACGTAACCTTCCAGGGACTCACTTTCGTCCACAACGACTGGCAGGTCCCAACGGGTGGCTACGTGGGCAGCCAAGCTGATTCCACTATTCCGGCCGCGGTCAGCCTGAGCAACTCCACCGGAGTTGTGTTCGAAGGCGACACCATCGCGCATACCGGCGCCCACGGGATTGAATTTCAAGGCACGGGTACTCCGGGCGGTTCCTCGCCCTATTTGGCGACATTCCAGAATGGGCTGGTTTACGACACCGGGGCGGGCGGTATTCGAGTAGGGGCGAAAGTAACGACCTGCAACACCGATCAGACGGTTCCCCAATACATTTACGTCGGAAACAATCTGATCACTGGCGGGGGCCGAGTGCTCGCGGCGAGCTATGGCATTGGAGTAGGAGACGCCCACCACGTCACGGTAGAGCACAACGAGGTCTCCGACTTTTACAACAACGGTGTCGCGGTCGGATTCAACTGGAACTACGCGTGCAATCGCGCCCACGATAACATCGTGCAGTTCAATCACCTTCACAATCTGGGTCAGGGCGTAACCAGCGATTTAGGCGGGGTCTACTATCTCTCCGGTTTGAATACAGGCAACATGGTCCTGAACAACAAGGTTCATGACATCAATCACGATCCGGCGGGCTACGGCGGCTGGGGTATTTATACCGATCAGGGTGCGCTGGGAGTACTAATTCAAAATAACCTGGTGTACCGGACGACCGACGCGAGCCTGCACGTGAACTCGTCGCCGACGGCGCCCACGACTCCCACGCCTCCCAACCTGTTCAAGAACAATATTCTCGTGTACGGCGGCATGGGAGCGATGGCTCGCCATAATGACACCACATTCCTGTCGTTTCAGTTTCAAAACAATGTTGTGTTCTATGACAAACCGACGACTCAGTACGGCTATTGGTATTGCCAGGGCAAGACGGTCTGCACCGACTACTTCGATTACGACAACAATCTATACTTCGACAAAGCCGTCACTGGGGGACAGCCGGGAAAGCCATTCTTCAAGACGCCTTATGCGGATGTGAATTCCATAGAGCAGCCGAAGATGACTTGGCTGAGTTTTCCGCAATGGCAGGCGCAGGCAGAAGACGTGCATTCGCTGTTTGCCGATCCTCTCTTCGTGAACCCCGCAACTGACGACTACACCCTCAGCGCAAGTTCACCGGCGTTCAGCCTGGGTTTTGTTGCCTTCGATACCAGTCAGGCCGGGCGGTTGCCGACGGCCACCTTGCAGGCCCCGGCGGTCGCCACGGGTTATCCGGCGTTGGTGAATGGAGTGTTCGTCATGTCACCGAGTGTGGGCGCGACTTACAGCAACCCGGTGCAGTTCGTAGCCTACGGGACCGGCTCGGCGCCGATCACGTCCATGCGGATCTCCGTGGACGGGGTCTCGAAATACAACGTTTCGGCCAGCTCGCTCAACACTTCCCTGACCCTCACTGCCGGTACCAGAAACGTGGTGGTGCAGGCCTGGGACAGCAATGCAAAGACGTACAAAAGATCGGAGACGATCACGGTGAAGTAGCGCGACGAGGAACATCGTATGCGTATACCCACGGTGTTCCCCATCACTGCAATTTCAGAAACGTTGCGCTACAAAGAGTTCAGGCCGGAGTCGTCCAAAGAACTCTGAATCATCAGCGCAAACTGCGCGGGAATGCATCCGGCGACGCCCGGCGCCAGGAAGCAGTGAAACCGCGTGCATTTGGTTTGGAGTGGCCGAGGTGACTTATGACGCTTACTGTTGTGGCAGTGATCTTTGGAATTTTCGCAGTTGGTCTGACCGTCCTAATGATTTATAAGAGCACCCTCACCATGCACCGGGATGACCAGTTGTTTCTGGATGACACGAGTTCGCATATGCACGCTGAGCAGACGGAACTGTTGGCTAAGGTCAGCCGACTTATCGTCCCGGTGCGCGTGTTCAGCATCGGGTCTGGAGTATTTCTGCTGGTGTTCGTGGGGATGTTGATCTATCAGAAGCTCAATCAAGTACAGTAGCTTCGAGCGGCGGGTCTGATGGGCCGCTCGGATCGGATGACGAAACTTAGGAAAGCCCCAGCGCCTAAAGGCGGCTTTGTTTCTGCTCCAGGGTCGGCATCGCTGAAGCGATGCCCTGATACGAAGCGGGACTTCCTGATACGAGGCAGACTTTCGTGCCGTCTGGGCACTCCCGCGGGAGCCTTCGCTTTTCTGCTGTTGAACGCATGCCTGAAAGCCGCCCTTCCACCTTCCTGATCGTAGAAGTGCTGGACTTCGGTTTCTTTTTGCTACGAAGGGCGGGACTTCCACGGCGATCTTCCGGACATCTCGTCGGACAGCTTGCAGATTCGAAATGCGGCCCACGATGCTAGCCGAAAAAATCCGATGAGAGCGTTGAAGAGCATGGTGCAGATCCAGCCAGTCGGGCGCAGGCGGGCGTAGACGAGATTCATGGTCCAGGCGGGGCTGGTGTAGACGGTTCCGGCGAGAGTTGCGCCGAGACGGTTGCGGATCACGGGTTCGTAGACGATGCTTTCAATACCGCTGTTGAAGAACTTCGACAATTGCAGGATGCGGCTGCTGTAGAGCGACGCCGCTTTCGCGGGAAGGCGACCCTCCTTTTGATATTTCAAAATCAGCGACGACGCTTCCGAGGCGTGGCGCAGAGCCGCAGTAACTCCATTGGCTGTGATGGGATCGACCATCGACGCGGCTTCTCCGGCGATGAGCCAGTTGGATCCAGCCGCGCGGACATGAGCGCGGCAGCGAAATGAAGTGACGTTGGTCTCGCCGAGCGCTCCTTCACACAGCATCGCTTCGAAGCGCAGAAATTTTTGCAACTGCTGCCGGAAGATTTCGTCGATGTCGAGGCCTTGCTCGCGCCGGGCCTTCATGGCCGCGCCTGTCGTGGTGAATCCGACGCTGGCCGTGGTGGCGTTGATGGGAATCTCCCAGATCCATTCGAGGTAGTTCGTGGGAGAGGGGTCCATGTAGAGCGTGGTGCCTTCGATTCCCTGGCTGACTGGGAAATAGTTCCAAAGGGCGACTTTCGCGGGGCCGTATTGGACGGCGGAGATATTGAAGGAGCGTGCCAGCAACGACGTGCCTGATCCTGAGGCGTCGATGAACCACGCAGCCGAGAATTTCTTTCCCTCGGACGTTTGCACGGAGAGAACCCGGTCGTCCTTCTTTTCGACGGAGGTCACTCGGTCGCGAATCAGGCAGGCACCGTGGTCCACCGCCAGGCGCGAAAGTTCCCGATCGAGCGGGCTGCGGTCAACGTGTAGCGTGCGCACTTCGACATTCATGGGCTTGTTGGCTAGCCACGGCGAAGGCTCATATTGCTCGCCGCATCCGTCGCGAAGTCGAAGCGTGACATGGCGCTTCCAAGTCGCCATGCCGGAGGCGACCAATTTTTCCATGGGCAGGCCAAGGGCTTTGAGAAGGTCGGGAGCCGACCAGTCGAGGGACTCGCCGATGACAGGACGCGTGCGCTGCTCGGGTTCGATGAAGATGACACTGAGTCCGGCCCGGGCAAGTTGAATCGCGGCCGCGGTTCCAGCCAAGCCTCCGCCGATGATGACGACGTCAGAGTTGGCGGGGAGCATCAAGTATCTTAAGTCCAGGTTGGATTGAAGACTCTCGAACAGGCGCGTTCTCGAGGAACGCTTGGAGCACGCGCAGAACTATACCGCTTTCCGGCGCGACCGGGTGGCGTCGATCACCGCAAGGATCTGTTCGATCTGCCAGAGGTGACGGCGCTGGTGCGCGGCCAGCATGCGGAGCGCGCCGTAAATGTTATAGGCGATCCGGGCATAAACGGGAGACTTGATCTTCACGCGATCAATGGCGAGGCCCGTGGCGGAACGGACCAGCTCCTGCAGGCTGGACTGCGACGTCAGAAAACCCGTCCATGCCGACCGGAAATCATGATGGCAGGGAGTCAGTTGCGGGAGCACCTTGAAGCGGAGCCGGTAGGGCGGCTCAAGATTGCGAATGAACAAGCGGGCGAGCGTCCCGGTGCGCAAGGAGCGATCGGATGTCAGCGCGGGAGCTTCGGCGACGGCTTGCGAGATCGGAGCCAGGAATGCCTGGGTCGTCTGCGCAAGGTGATCAAGACACTCTGCTATCGACCACGTGCCGGGTTCTGGCTTCCAGGTAAGGTCTTCGTTCGAGCGTCCGTGAACCAGCTTTTCGGCCTTGCGGGTCACGCTGTCGATCTGCTCGAGGAGACTGGCGATCTGGAGGCTCGAAGCCGAACGCTTGGCTGGAATCGCCATCGACGGAATCGCCGTCGGAAGACTGGCGACGCGCAGGGACTTCGTTGTCACTTGGTGCGTTGCTGGGATGGATCCGGTGCTCACGATTGCCGCTAACCCCTGAGGACGGTCTCGCTTAGAGGGAAGGTTTGAACCAGACGGGCAACCTTGCCGGTGAAGAAGTTAGCTTTGAAGTGAGTGGAGGGACAATAGTACAAAGAGGTTATTTTGGGGCGCGAGACGGGACGCCGGCGCTACTGGCCGCGTCGCTTTTCGGGGGCGGACGGCGGGGTAGTCTAAAACTATTATTGAAGGTGGCGATTCTTGCGTGGGAATATTTCGTCCTTCGCTATATGTGACCCACAAATGGGGGTGGGAATTCCTATGACAGCAAGCCGCAGTATTCCCAATATCGCTATGGCTCCCGCCAGCGGTCCTGGTTTTATGGAAAAGCTCAACTCCGCATGGCATGAACGCGCCCTGCAGGTTTTCATGTTTATTGTTTTGGCCCATTGGGGCGAACACCTTTTTCAGGCCTATCAGATTTATGTCATGGGCTGGCCGCGCCCGAAGGCCAACGGGCTTGTTGGATTGTGGTATCCGTGGCTAATCAAGTCCGAGAGCTTGCACTACGGGTATGCGCTGGTGATGCTGATCGGCCTTTGGATGTTGCGGAAGGGCTTCACGGGGGTTTCGCGGACGTGGTGGATGATCGCTTTCGGAATCCAATTCTGGCATCACATCGAACACTTCCTGCTGATCCTGCAGGCGACGATTCATCACAACTTCTGGGGGCGGCCGGTCCCGTGCAGCGTCTTACAGCTGTTCTTCCCGCGAGTGGAGCTGCATCTTTTCTACAACACGATCGTTTTCATTCCTATGGTGATCGGGATGTACTACCATATGTTTCCGCCGGTCGAGGAGAAGGAGAAAGCGAATTGCACGTGCGCCTGGCACCGGGAAGAGTTGCCGAGTGCGGCGTGAAGTTTCTTTCTTTGGATATCGACGGTGAAGCGGCTCCGGCTGTGCTACGCCGTGCTTTTCATTTGCGGACTGCCGGCCGTCGCGTGTAACAGGCCCACTGAGCGCGCCGACATCGCAATCGTTAAGACTGAAATCTCCCCTCAACCTGCCCGTGTCGGAACCGTAATGGTGACATTCTCTTTGGTGGAAGGGGCGCTACCTGTAACGGGAGCCCAAGTTCGCATTGAAGCGGACATGTCACATCCCGGAATGAGCCCCGTCTTCGCGGATGCTCACGAAGTACAGTCGGGCCGATACCAATCGCAACTCGCGCTGAGCATGGCGGGGGATTGGGTCGTCCTGGTGCACGGAACGCTCGCTAACGGGAAGACGTTCGACGGTCAGTTGACACTGAGCGGCGTCAAAGCCGAGTAGACACGCTGTTGGATCCGACCTCCATTCCGGCCCTGGAAGCCTCTGAGTCTGCTACCGCTGACCTGATGCGACTGCCCATCCTCGGGCGATTGTTCGCGTGGAGGTACGCGCGTCCGGTATTGCAGGCTCCGCTGCTTGTGGTCAGCGTAGTGATGGTCCTGCACGGCCTGTTCGGGCCGACCCTGGCTCCGAAGAACCTGGCGACGACCTTAAGCTGGCTGCATTTTCGCGGCGTGCTCGTTCTGGTCCTGCTGGCGGCGGGAAACTTTTTCTGCCTGGCGTGTCCCTTCATGCTCGTGCGCGAGGCTGCGCGGAAGGTGTTCAAGCCCAGGCTGGATTGGCCGCGAAAATTGCGCAACAAGTGGCTGTCGGTGGCGCTGTTTGTTGGAATTCTGTTCGTGTATGAATTGTTCGATCTCTGGTCGTCCCCATGGTGGACTGCCTGGTTGATCATCGGATACTTTCTCAGCGCGCTGCTGGTGGACGGCGTGTTCAAACACGCTTCGTTCTGCAAGTTTGTGTGTCCGATCGGGCAGTTTAACTTTGTGGCTTCAACACTTTCCCCGTTTGAAGTGAAAGTTCGGGATCAGGACGTTTGCACGACGTGCATGACGAAGGATTGCATTCGAGGAAGGCGTGACGCCGGGACGGATCTGGTGACGATTCGGGGATGCGAGCTGGCTCTTTTTCAGCCGCGCAAAGTCGGCAACATGGACTGCACCTTCTGCCTGGATTGCGTGCATGCGTGTCCGCACGACAATGTTGGAATCCTGAGCCGGATGCCGGGAAGCGAATTGTTGAGCGACCCGTTGCGGTCGGGGATCGGGTATTTTTCGAAGCGCAAAGATCTGGCAGCGCTGGCGATCGTATTTACGTTTGGCGCCCTGCTGAATGCTTTCGGGATGGTCAGTCCGGTCTATGCAGTGGAGAACTGGCTGGGCAAGATGCTCAACGTGCGGCAGGAAGCTCCGGTGCTCGGGCTGATCTTTGTGTTCTTCCTAGTGATCGAGCCGGTGATCCTTATTGGTGTGGCTGCGTGGTTGACGCAGGTGTGGGGCGGAGTTCGCCGGGCCCTACTACCGTTGATCGTGCGGTATACCTATGGATTGGTTCCCATGGGTTTCGGGATGTGGCTGGCGCACTATGGCTTTCATTTCCTGACGGGATTGTTCACGATCGTGCCCGTGATGCAGAGCGCGGCGGCGAGCCTGGGCCATCCTTATCTGGGAGAGCCGCATTGGAGTTGGACCGGGCTGCCGGCAAATGCTGTGCAGGTGATCGAGATCGGATTTCTGATTCTCGGCTTCGCTGGATCGATGGCTGTAATTTACGGTCTGGCGGAAGAAGATTGTCCGGATGGCGCGCTGAGGGCTTTCATTCCCTTCGCGACGGCTGGAGCAATACTGTTGGCGGCCTCGTTGTGGTTGATCTTTCAGCCGATGGAGATGCGTGCGACCATGATGGCTGGCTAGCGTTTTCAGAAGAACCGGGCGCGCAGAAGTTACTACAGTGATGCAATGATGAAGCATTTTGCCAATTCGCAAAGGGCCTGGGTGTGGGCGTGGATTGCGATCGTATTGATCGCTCCGCTGCCTGCCGGGGCGCACAACGGGCCGCCGTTTCCGATCGTCGAGAATCGCAAGATGGGTGGATACACGGTGTCGCTATGGACGCATCCGGATATCGGCACCGGTACGTTCTTCGTTTTGATGGAGCCTGCACCGGGGAGAAAGATTCCGGCCGACTTGAAAGTGCAGATCGGAATTCAGCCCGAGAGCGGGCGCTTGTCGGAAGTGGTGTACCCGACCGTGCGGGATGACAATCGGGGACAGGTCGAATATGACGCTTCGGTCCAGTTCGATCGCGATGAGTTCTACCGAGTGCGGCTGATCCTCGAAGGTTCGCAAGGCACCGAGGAAGTGCTTTCGCGAGTGGAGGCGACGCCTCCGGGCTATGGCAGATGGGATCTCTTGCTGTATCTTTTACCGTTTCTCGCTGTTGGCTTTTTGTGGTTTCGGGGCATGACACGGCGACGCCGTTTCAGGAACAAGAATCGCTCGTTGCAAGCGGCATGACGTGCTGAAACGGTGTCCCAGAAAGATGCGCGTGGAATCTCCAATCAAGTTTCAACGAGCAATCGCTGTTCTGACCATCGGGGCCCTGATTGTTCTGCTGGCCGCGTGCAACTCGGCTCCCAAATTTCCGGAGAAAAATACGAAGGCTTATGCCGATGTGGTCTCGGCTTTTTATGTCGGACTGTCGGCATTGCAGGTCGGCGATGACGTCCATGCGCAGAGCAAGCTTTCCGAACTGACGCAACTGGTGCCCGGTGAGCCGGCGGGATGGGCGAACTGGGGAATTCTCGCGCTGCGCCAGAGAAACTACGACGTGGCGGCGCAGCGGTTTCAGAAAGCCCGCGAACTGGCGCCGAAGAATGATCAGATCTACAGCCTGCTGGGATTGATGGAGAGCCAGCGGGGAAATTCGGCGCAGGCTCTGGAAGATCTTCGCAAAGCCGTCGAACTGAATCCGAATAATCTGCGCGCGACCTACCAGCTTGCCGAAGAGACTGAGCGGCAAGGCGCGGCCAACAGTGAAGCAGATTTTGAACAGTTGGTGCAGAAGATCCTGAAAACACAGCCGAATAATCTTGCAGCGCTGCTCGAGCTAAGCCGGATTGCGGCGAAGCGGGGCGACGCCGAAACTGTGAAATCGGCGGTTGGACGGATCAACGCGCAGGCTTCGTCCTGGCCCCCCGAAGTGCAGCATCAGATGTCGCTGGTTCAGACCGCAGTGTCCAGTGGCGACCTGCGATCCGCCGCAACGCAGACCACTTTTCTGCGCAACGTGCTGATGCGCGTGCCGGATTACCGGTTGAGCCTGCGCGCGATCAAGGCCGCGCCCGGCGATGAGGCCGAGCCTTTTACTCATTTCCTGCTGATGGAATCCCCTGAGTTTCGTCCCGCTCCGGCGGATACCGCCATAGCGTTCAATGCCGAGCGCGTGGCAACTCAAACTGGAGCGAATTGGGATTGGATTGGGGCGATCCCTCTCGGAAGCTCGGGCGTCCCGGTGGTCGCGGTTGCCAACGGAAAAGAGGTGCAACTCGCGAATGGCGCGAAGATGCCATTCCCTGGCACCCCTCCCGTCCCTATTGGACCTGAGAGTGTTATCGCCGCAGACCTCAACTATGACTTTAAGACCGACCTGGTGCTGGCTGGGGCGGCGGGCGTGCGCCTGATGCGGCAGGACAGTCCTACGGTGTTCACCGACGTGACCGCGGAGAGCAAGCTGCCGAAATCGATTACTTCTGCGGCCTACACCGGGGGATGGGCGGTGGATATCGAGGCGGACGGCGATCTCGATATCGTGCTGGGCGCGAAGCAGGGTGAGCCTACGGTTCTGCGGAACAATGGAGATGGAACTTTTCTGGCCATCCATCCCTTTACGGGTATTTCGGGCGTGCGAGGATTCGCTTGGGCCGACATTGATGGCGACGGAAATCCGGATGCGGCGATCATCGACGGCGCCCAGCGGCTTCACGTCTTCATGAATGTGCGGCAGGGACAATTCCGGGAGCGTGCGCTGCCTTCGACCTTAACTACAGTCAAGGCGATTGCAGTGGCGGATGCAAACAACGACGGCGTCATCGATCTACTCGCCGTTCAAGATAACGGCACGATCGTTCGAATATCCGACAAGAATGAGGGCCAGGATTGGGAGACAGGCGAGATCGCCAAGGTTGCGGACCCGGCTCGCGCGCTGGCGGGTGAAGTTCGGCTGAACGTCGCGGATCTCGACAATAACGGCGCCCTCGATTTGATCCTGTGCCGTGTCTCGCAGGGCGCGGATGGACAAGCGGGCGCGACAATCTGGCTAGGCGACGAGAAGGGCGGATTCACTCAGTTGAGCCAGCCCGCAGGATCACCGCTCGTTTTCACAACTGCCGATCTGGGCGGCAATGGCCACCTTGATCTGCTCGGTCTCTCCGCCGACGGTCAGCCTGTCCAAAGCGTTAACCACAGTTCACGCAACTATCACTGGCAGGTGGTCCGGCCACACGCGGTGCAGGCGGTTGGCGACCAGCGCATCAATCCGTTTGGCGTAGGCGGAGAAATAGAAGTGCGATCCGGATTGCTGGTGCAAAAGCAGCCCATCAACGGTCCGCAACTTCATTTCGGATTGGGAAAGCAGACTCAGGCCGAAGTCGTCCGCGTCGTGTGGCCGAACGGCACGGTCCGGGCCGAGTTCGGCGTGAAAGCTGACATGGACGTCATTACCGAGCAGCGCCTGAAGGCGTCCTGCCCGTTCCTGTTTGCCTACAACGGGAAGCAGATGGAGTTCGTGAAAGATGCGGTTCCGTGGGGATCTGCCATCGGTCTGCGCATCAATACGATCGGCTCCGCGCAAATCGCTGCCACCGGCGAATGGTACAAGATTGGACGCGATCAACTGGTGCCGCACGACGGCTACTACGATATCCGCATCACCGCCGAACTCTGGGAGGTTTATTACTACGACTACATGGCGTTGATGACGGTGGACCATCCTGTCGGCACGGAGATCTTCGTCGATGAGCGCTTCGTCATTCCTCCCACCAAACTTGGGCTGACTGCTGTTGCCACACCGCACAATATTGCGCGTGCTGTGGATGATACCGGGCAGGACGTAACCGAACTGCTCCATGATCTTGATGGGAAGGCGGTGGCTACGTTCGGTCGCGGGCAGTTCCAGGGCGTGACGCGCGACCACTATCTTGAAATCGACCTGGGCGACGACGCGCCGAAGAGCGGTCCGCTGTATCTTGTCGCGCAAGGGTCGATCCATGACACCGAGTCATCGGTAAACGTCGCCATCACACAGGGCAACCGCTGGCACGCTCATGGCCTGGCTGTAGAAGTGCCGGATGGCCACGGCGGCTGGGTGACGGCGCAGGATAATCTTGGTTTTCCTGCAGGTCGCAAGAAGACAATTCTTTTCAACCTGACAGATATCTTTCGTCCCGGAACGCCGCGCCGGGTGCGGCTGCGGACGAATCTGGAAATATACTGGGACGAGATTCGCTGGGCGCAGGGGGCTCCGGAGACGCAGTTGAAGGAAGTGAATCTCGATCCGCAAGTGGCCGATCTGCAATATCGCGGATACTCCGTGATGCACATGCCGACAACGGCAGCGCGGGCGCCCGAAGTTCCCGACTATAGCCAGATTGAAGGAACCAAGCAGCGCTGGCGCGATCTGATCGGCTACTACACGCGCTACGGCGACATCCGCGAATTGCTGAAGACCATCGACGACCGTTACGTGATCGTGAATTCGGGAGACGAAATGTCGCTGCGCTTTGCCGAGCAACCGCCCCCGGCTCCGGGCTGGGTGCGCGATTTCGTCATTAAGGGCGACGGATGGATCAAGGATGGAGACTACAACTCGACGTTCTCGAAAACTGTGTTGCCGCTTCCCTACCATGCCAAGAACGAGTACACGGCGAGGCCGGGCACGCTCGAGAACGAGTGGGTGTACCGGCAGCATCCGGATGACTGGAAGAACTATCACACACGCTATGTGACGCCCGAGGTATTCAAGGGCGCATTGCGGGTGGGAACGGCGTCCAACGAAGTCGCGGGGAGCGCGGTGTCTAAATGAAGGCCGGGCCCGTCGCGCGAATCATTCTCTCCGTCTTGTTTTTTGGATTGATCGCCACTCCACTTGTAATCAAGCGGATCTCGGCGAACCGGAGCGTGAATCATCCGGGGGTGGATGCGAAAACCGCGCTGGCACGCCATGGTTTCTATCTGCAGGAAATCTCACAAGCCTCGGGCATCAATTTCAAGCATGAGGCGCCGGTTCTGGATGCGAAGCTTGAACCGATCATGCCGGAAGTGGCGTCGATGGGGGCATCGGTTTCAATCGTCGATTTCGATCACGACGGCTGGCAGGACATTTATGTCGTGAACAGCGCGATCGGAAGCAGGAATGCGCTGTACCGAAATCTAGGCAATGGGGCGTTCAAGGACGTTGCGGGTGAACTGGGGATTGCGGACGTCAACCAATCCGGCACCGGGGTGTCGACGGGCGCGGTTTGGGGAGACTACGACAACGATGGTTATGAGGACTTGTTCCTGATCAAGTGGGGGCGTCCGGAGCTTTATCACAACGATCAGGGAAAAGGTTTCACGAGGGTGAGCGAGAAGGCTGGACTGCCTCGGTGGATGAATGCCGACACGGCAATATGGCTGGACTACGACGGCGACGGACTTCTCGATCTGTTCGTCGGCGGATATTACGCGGAAGACATTGACCTGTGGCATCTGACGACGACGCGCATCATGCCCGACAGCTTTGAATATGCGAAGAATGGCGGGCGAAAGTATTTGTTCCACAACCTAGGCAGCGGCAAGTTCGAGGAGATCAGCGAGAAGGTCGGCATCGATAGCCATCGTTGGACGCTGGCCGCGTCCGCAGCGGATTTGCGAGGGAGCGGACATCCTGATCTGTTTGTGTCGAACGACTACGGAGTTTCCGAACTTTACTTTAATGACGGGAAGCGCTTCCACGAAGTGGGCAAGGAGACCGGAATCGGCTTTGCTCCGAAGAGCGGGATGAACGCTGCATTTGGCGACATCCTGAACCAGGGCAAGTACGCGGTGTATGTGTCGAACATTTCCGAGGATGGAGTGCTGATCCAGGGAAATAATCTGTGGGTGCCGAAAGAGGGAACCTCGGGAGACGGCATCCAGTTTGAGAATCTGGCGCGGGACTTCGGCGTGGAACTTGGAGGATGGAGTTTTGGCGCGCAGTTTGGCGATCTGAACAACGACGGGACGCTGGATCTTTACCTGGCCAACGGGTATATCTCGCTGGACCGGAACCGCAGCTACTGGTACGACTTTTCGAAGGTGGCGGGCGGCAACAGCACCATCATTGGAGACGCGAGGAATTGGCCTGCATTTGAAGGACGCAGCCTCTCGGGATATCAGAACAAGCGCGTGTGGCTGAATGACGGCGCGGGCAAGTTCATCGATGTTGCCCAGGCGGTGGGTGTCACGGATACTTACGACGGGCGGGCGGTGGCGCAGGCCGACTTGTGGAATCGCGGCGTGCTCGACGTGGTGGTCGCAAATCAGAAGGGTCCGCTGCTACTCTACAAAAACACCGTTGAGCCAGAGAATGCATGGATCGAGTTCCAACTGGAAGGAACGGCAAGCAACCGGAGCGCGATCGGGGCGCAGGTTACCGTGTACTGGAATGGACAGCAGCAGCGGCAAGAGGTGGCTGGCGGCACCGGATTTTCGGCGGAGAACGACCGGAGGTTGCATTTTGGTTTGGGCAAGAACGCGCAGATTGATAAGGCCGTGATCCGTTGGCCGTCGGGTAAAGTTCAGACAATTGAGCAGCCCGCGGCCCGGCAGTTGCAGAAGATTAAGGAGCCGGTATGAGTCCGACATCCAGCGATACGACGACCAGTGAAGTGATGGCTCGTCCAAAGCAAGTGCCGGTGCAGCCGCGAAAGCCCTTCTTCAGCCTGGACAACCGCTATATCGCGCCGGCGTTCATCACCTGCATCTTGCTGGTGGGACATTTGTCGTTTGGAATCCTGGAGAGCTATCCGAGGACGCTGCTCGCGATCGGCACCAGTGTTGCGCTCGAACTTATTCTCGGAAGGATCTACTTTCATAAGTGGCTGCATCCGGCGAGCGCATACATCTCGGGAATCAGCGTGGGAATTCTGGTCCGGTCGCCTGCTTTCTGGCCGTATGCGCTGTGCGCGGCGATCTCGATCATGTCGAAGTATGTTCTGCGCGTGAAGGACCGGCACATCTGGAATCCATCGAACTTCGGGATCTCGGTGCTGCTGTTTCTGGCCGCGGACACGGTAGCAAGCCTGAGTATTCAGTGGGGAAATTACCTTCTGCCGATGCTGGTGATCTGGGTGCTGGGCTCGGTGATCATTGCCCGGCTGCACCGGTTTCATATCACCGGGATTTATGTTGCGTCGTTTCTGGCGTTCGCGTTTCTGCGCAGCTGGATGACGGGAAGTCCGTGGCAGTCTGAAGTGGCTCCGATCACCGGACCGATGTATCAACTCTTCATCTTCTTTATGATCACCGATCCCAAGACGACGGTGCGGTCGAAGAAATGGCAGTGCATTGTCGTCATCCTGGTCGCGCTGGTGGAGATGGTATTGCGGCTGGAGCAGGTGGTCTATGCTCCGTTCTATGCGCTGTTCATCGTCGGCCCGACCGCCATGCTGGTGGAAATCTGGATGGAGTCGAGACGCGAAAGAGCAGCAAAGGTGGTCGCCGCGTAGTGATTGCCCGGGATCAAGCGAATCGAGTGGCGCGCTGTGGGCTGTGTTGTTTCCTGATTGCGCTCGCTTGCACATCGGTGGGGTGTAAGAAGAGTCCGCCGGAGAATGCGCAAAAAGTGGCTGCGCCAGTGGAGTCGGCCAAGCCTTCTGCGCCGGCGAATCTCCGGGATGGGGTTGCAGCTCCGGCATCCGCTGCCACACCTCCCGCAACTCCCTCTGGCGCGCCTGCGGAAACTGGCGTTGCTCGAGTTCATCCTAGCGGACCGATCGAGTTCGCGGATGTAACCGCGCAGGCGGGCATTCATTTCAAACACAACACGGGCGCATTCGGGAAAAAACTTCTTCCAGAGACGATGGGGAGCGGGGTCTGCTTCGTCGACTACGACAACGATGGCTGGCAGGACATTCTGTTGGTCAATTCGATGGAGTGGGCGGAGCATAAGTCTGGAAATACGTACTCCGCGTTGTACCACAACAATAAGGATGGGACGTTTACCGACGTCACCCGGCAGGCGGGGCTGGGCGTCGAGATGTACGGACTTGGCTGCGCGGTCGGCGACTACGACAATGACGGCTATGACGACATCTACATCACGACGGTGGGATCGAATCGCCTGTTTCGCAATCTTCACAACGGAAAATTCGCGGATGTGACTGCAAAGGCCGGCGTGGGGGATCCGGGATTCTCGGCCAGCGCAGTGTGGTTTGATTACGAC
The DNA here is from genome assembly GCA_963820895.1 of uncultured Acidobacteriota bacterium. GTDB lineage: Bacteria > Acidobacteriota > Terriglobia > Terriglobales > Acidobacteriaceae > Sulfotelmatobacter. The sequence continues at coordinate 616,879 of CAWGBW010000001.1, read as the reverse complement.
AACGACGGCAGGCTTGACCTGTTCGTCGCGCACTATATCGAGTGGTCCCTCGAAACGGATCAGTACTGTTCGCTCGACAACAAGAACAAATCCTATTGCACTCCGCAGGCTTACAAGGGGCAGAGCTCTAGTCTGTTTCACAACAAGGGCAATGGAACATTTGAGAATGTGACGAAGAAGGCAGGATTGAGCGATCCCACGGGGAAGGCCCTGGGCATCGCAATGCTGGATTTCGACAACGACGGCTGGATGGATCTGTTCGTCTCGAACGATACCGAGCCCAACAAGCTCTATCACAACAATCACAACGGCACGTTCACCGATGTCGGCGTGGCAGCGGGCTTGGCGTATGGAGAGGCCGGTACGGCGCGCGCGGGTATGGGAACCGATGCGGCCGACTACGACAACTCCGGCTGGCAGAGCCTGGTACTGGGCAACTTTACGAACGAGAGCATGTCGCTGTATCACAACGACGGGTCCGGCCTCTTTACGGATCAGGCGCCGGTAACGGGGATCGCGCGCATGTCGAACAAGTCGCTGACGTTTGGAACATTTTTCTTTGACTACGACCTGGATGGATTGCCCGACATCATGGCGGTAAACGGGCATGTGTCGGATGACATCAGCGTAGTGCAACCCAATGTGAAGTACGCGCAGGCGCCCCACCTGTTCAAGAATTTCGGCAAGAACAAATTTGAAGAGGTGACGGGAAAAGTCGGTCCGGCATTGCAGCGGGCAATCGTGGGCCGTGGCGCAGCATATGGCGACATCGATAACGACGGCGACCTCGACCTGGTGATCATGTCGAACAACGGTCCAGCGCGGTTGCTACGCAACGAAAATGGAAACCAGAATTCCATGCTGCGGGTGAAGACCGTCGGCACACGATCGAATCGCGATGGAATCGGCGCCAAGGTCACGCTCAAGACCAGCAGCGGAAGTCGCCTATTCGCGACGGTTAAGACTGGTTCGAGCTATCTTTCGCAAAGCGAGTTGCCGCTGACGTTTGGTTTAGGCAAGCCCGACGCGGGCAAGAGCGTGACGCTTGAAATCGTGTGGCCCAGTGGCCACAAAGATTCGCTGCCGAACATCAAGGCGGATCAGTTCATCACGGTGCAGGAAGGCAAGGGCGTGATATCGGCGCAGCCCATCGAGTTTGCAGGACCTTCGCGATCGGCGCGGTAGGTCTTCATCTTTTTAGTCCCTCGGCTCATTCCTCGAATACATAGTCTCCCGTGCTACCCGTTCCCTATTGTCTCCAGGAGGAAGCTACTCGCAGCGAAGCGCCACCACCGGATCGGCAGTGATAGCGCGGCGCGCGGGGATATAGCATGCGATGGCAGCTACGAACAAGATGATTACGACTACAGAGACGAACGTGAGCGGGTCAAACGAGCTGACGCCAAAGACAAGGCTTTGGAAGAACCTGCCGCCAAGAAACGCGGCGACGATTCCAACCGCGAGGCCGAGGGTGACGGGCCAGAGTCCCTGTCGCATGACCATGACGAGCAACATGGAGCGCTGTGCGCCGAGCGCCGTGCGAATGCCAAACTCCCGTCGTCGCTGCTCAACCGAGTAGGCCAGCACTCCGAAAATTCCTAGCGACGCTAGCAGCAACGCCGAGACTGCAAACGACGACGTTAACGACATCTGGAAGCGGCGTCCTTCCAGGTTGAGCGCCACGACTTGTGACATAGGCCGTAGAGCAACGATGGGTACGTCCGGACCAGAGTGATGAATCGCATCGCGCACCAGACTCGCGATGCTTGCCGGATCCTGCGCGGATCTGACTACGATGGAAGCGGACCCCGGAGCCCCAGGTAGCGGCTGGGCCCAGGAGTCGGCGACGTAAACCATATATGGCGGAGGCTGGTCCAGTTGATTGTGGATGTCTCCGGCGACTCCGATCACTTCGCTCAGTTGCAACGCTGCCCATTCGGCAACGCATCGCTGCCCTACAGCATTTTTGCCTGGCCAAAGCCGATGCGCCAGGCTTTGCGACACGATAACTTGTCGTTTGCCGCGATCGTGATTGTCGAAAGCACGTCCAGCGAGGATCGGAATACTCATCGCATCAAAATAGTCTGCGCTCACCGCTCGATAGTTGACTATCGGCGCTTCCTGCGGTGGAAGCTGGTTTCCGGGCAGGTTCATGCCACTTACCGAACCCTGTCCCTCCAGCGGCAGGATGCTGATCCAACCTACGGAGCGGACGCCCGGCACGCTGCGGATTCCATCAAGAGTGCTACTGAAGAAGGCCTCGCGCCTCGCAACGTCGTCGTAAGCCACAGGCGGCAGATCCACATCCACGGCGAGAACATTTTCGATGCCGAAGCCCGGATCGAGATGGAACAGGTGCAGCAGGCTGCGGCCGAGTAGTCCTGCGACGAACAACAGCACCGTGCACATCGCTACTTCGACGCCCACCAGCGTCGTGCGCAGCTGGCGGGTACGGCGGTTCTCCGAGGCGCTCCTTCCGCCGGAACCGAGTGTGAAGTGCAAATCAGCGCGGGAGACAAGCCAGGCGGGCAGCGGTCCGAATAGTGCGGCGGTCGTCAGCGAAGCAAGCAACGCGAATACGAGAACACGCGCATCAAGGCTAACTTCGCTCAAGCGTGGAATATCGGCGGGCCCGAAGCGCGCCAGCCATCCCACACCGAAGTACGCCAGCAAAATGCCGAGCGATCCGCCGATCAATGCCAGCAATAGGCTCTCGACTAGCATGTTCTGCACCAGGCGCATCTCGCTGGCGCCGAGCGCCTTGCGAATGCCGGCCTCACGCAGGCGAGTAGGAACGCGTGCCAAAAGCAGATTGGCGATATTGACGCAGATCATCAGCAGCACGGCTCCGACTGCGGCGAGCAAAAGGATCAGCCCATGGCGCACCGATCCAACGGTTTCGGACTGCAGGGGAGAAATCTCCGCCCGCAGATCGACATTGGCGCGCGCCTCTTTCGCGATTCTCGCCTGAATCAGATTCAATCCGGCGAGAGCCTGCGCGGCGGTCACACCGGGCTTCAGGCGGCCAATCGCGGTGAAGTCGAATTCGCCGATTAGACTCTGTTCGTAATCCCTTAACCCGTTGAGTGGCGTCAGGAATTGAGTGCGCGCTGAGAAACCATTCACCGCCCCGGGAAAGTGGAACGATTGGGGTAGGACTCCCACGATCGTATGGGGAACTCCGCCGAGCGTGATCGCACGGCCGACGACGTTTCGGTCAGCGTCGAAACGCGTGCGCCAGAAGGAATCCGTCAGAATCACCGCGTGGCCGTGATCTGTTTGATCTTCCTCCGGGAGAAACGTACGACCGAGCGATGGACGCACCCCTAAAACTTCCAGAAAGTTCGCCGAGGCGCGTGTACCTCGAATCTGCTCGGGTTCGCCGACTCCTGTGAGAATCATCGATGTGGATTCGGCAACGGCAATCCCATCAAAAGATGGCGACTCCTTTTGCCAAATCTGGAAGTCCGGCAAGTTCGCGTCGAGCAGGGGATACGAGTTCGCCCACTGCGGAATAACTTCGTGGATCACGTAAAGCTGGGTTGAATCGCGAAAGCTGAGCGGCCTGAGCAAAACGCCGTCGACTAAGGAAAAGATTGCGGTGGTCGCGCCAATCCCGAGACCTAACGTCAGCACCGCCACGAGCGTGAACGCGGGCGATTTTCGCAGCGCTCGCAGGCCATATCGCAAGTCGTAGAGGAGTGTACTCATATGTGCGTTTAAGGGCCGCCTACCGTCCTCTCGGTCACGCACTTCTGAGGCCAAAGGATGACATCGCAAGTTGTTGATTGCGAGGGAAGACGTCAGCAATTTCGAGGTTGCGGCGTCCGATTGTGCGACGACGCCGTCCGGAAGCGGACAGCATGAGCGATTAGTGCCCAGCCTAAGTCTTATCCCCTCCAATCACGACCAACAATGCCGACATTTCGAGCGGAGAAACCCGCCGCCGTCAACATCACAGAGCAGACATTCGATTGTTGAAATTCGTCATAGCACTCATTGCTTCGGCTCATGCGTTTTTGCCTACCGCTCTTCAAAAAGGGTTCCAACTTTCGGACGGTGCATGCTGCCGGTTTTGAACGAGCTTCCTAAAAACTAAGTATGAAACTAGTTGTAGTACGAAACGATTATTGCCGCTCCATTTTGTATTCGCAATAATTTCCGCCAACTTTCGCCGATCCTTGATTTGAACCGTCAGGATAGGCGACCTGCGTTTGGGTACACCTGTTTGGGGCAAAACTTTTAAGCGCGTGGAGACGCGCCATCTGGAGATATTGATGCGGTTGAAGCTGTCGCTGTGGATCATCGCTGTGATCGTTGTGTTCAGCACCATGGCCGGATTTGCTCAACAGCCTGCTCCTCCTCCGGCAAAGAAGGATGCCCCACCTGCCGACCACAAGCTCGGCCCACTGGATTTCGCCGTCAGCTGGCGAGCGCGCGCGGAAGGTTGGGACTGGTTCAAGAGCCACACCGGACATGGGAACTACACGTTTGGTGATTCCCTGCTGCGCATCTCGATCGGACAGCGCAGCGAGCACTTCGACTGGTCGCTTGAGGGCGAGCAGGTTGCGCTCGTGGGTCTGCCTAGTTTGGCGGTGGTGGCTGCGCCTCAGGGACAGCTTGGCTTGGGTGGAAGCTATTACGCTGCCAACAGCAACAGCACCAATGCGATCGGCGGATTCTTGAAGCAGGGATTCGTGCGCTTCAAGGACTTTGGCAGCAGCATCAAGCTCGGACGCTTCGAATATTTCGACGGCACAGAGCTCAAGCCGAAAGATCCGACGCTTGCAACGATCATTCAGACGCGCGTCTCACAACGGTTGATCGCCAACTTCGGATTTTCTGCCGTGCAACGCACATTCGATGGCGCGCAGGTCTCATCGAATCTGGGGCGCAGCAATCTTACGTTCGCCGCGATGCGTCCGACGGAGGGCGTTTTTCAAGTTCAAGGGATGGGCGAACTCGACATCGACACCTACTATGGCGCTTTTACGATGCCGGTGGAATCGAGCCACGGGTCGGGTCAACTTCGTGTGTTCGGGCTGGGATACATCGACCACCGGACACGGACGTTGAAGACGGACAATCGTCCGGCAGCGGCGCGGGGCGCGGATCTTCAGAAGATCGAGATTGCGACCTACGGCGCGGATTACGCGCACGTCTTCAATACTCCGACTGCCGGGAAGTTTGACGTCATCGGCTGGATGGCCCTGCAGGCCGGGTCGTGGGGATTGCTCACCCAGCGGGCGAGTGCGTTTGTCGGCGAGGCGGGATGGCAACCGCCGGTGAAAATGCTGAAGCCGTGGATCAGCGCCGGATATTCGTACGGCAGCGGTGACGGAAACAATACCGACAACAAGCATGGGACGTTTTTTCAGGTGTTGCCGACTCCACGTCTGTACGCGCGATTTCCGTTCTACAACATGATGGACAACGAGGACGCGTACCTGACGCTGAATGTGAAGCCGACGTCGAAACTGGCGTTAAGGACCGAGGCCCACACGCTGCGACTCGCGAATGCTAAAGATCTCTGGTATTCGGGCGGAGGCGCGTTCCAGCGCGCCACCTTCGGCTTTACGGGGCGACCAAGTCCCGGAGGCGGCGTGCGTGGGCTTGCCAACGTTTGGGATATGAGCGCTGACTACCAGTTCACGAAGATGTTCGGTGCGACGCTCTACTACGCGCATGCGTGGGGCAAGAGCGTGATTGCGAATCTATATCCGCGGGATCCGAACGGGCAGCTTATTTTTCTGGAAACTAACTTTCGCTACTGATTCGGTTTTTCAGCGGACTTCAATTTTTAAACTCCCTTCGCTATTTGACTCTTCGCGCGCGCGGGCGAGGACGCCAGCGCACTTGTCTGCCCGCCTTACGAAATTGAGTTAGACCGGTTCTTCTGGTGCTTGGGTTATTTTTATTTCTACCTCTTGCACACCTAGCGTTGGGTGCGTTGCTTTCAGGCGCACCGTGCCTGCCTTTTCCTGCGCTCTGATCCAGATGGCTCCGGTGCCTCCGATCAGGGAGAACGGGTTGTCTCCTGTGAGTTCGGCTGGGCCTTCCAGTTCGAATTTGATCGCGTCGTTGGCGAATGGACAGATGTTTCCGAATTCGTCGGTGACGCGCAACACGACTCGCGTCGAGTCGGCGCCGTCGGCGGATAGCTCCGAATCGTCGGGAAGCAGGACGAATTTCGTATCCACTCCCCTGCCGGAAAACTTCTTTGAAATGACCTGCTTGCCCTGGATGTAACCGTCGATCCGCAAATCCCCCCACTTGTGAAAGAGTTCTCCCAGTTCGACGATGAAGGGCGCGTACTTCAGGTGTGCGAACTGCTTGCGATCGGGATCGACGTCGGCGACGTGTTCCTCGTCGATGTAGAACTTTAGCTGGTCGCAATTGGAGCAAACCATGGCCTTGGAGAATCCGATGGAGGCGTCTCCGCGAGCCCAGTGGAACGCAGGTTCAAGAACTACTTCTTCTGCAGGATCGCATTGTGATTTGTAAAATCCGGCGGCCGGTTTCGGTTCACGGAAGATATCGGTGACGCCGTGATAGCAAATACGGTCTCCTGAGCCGAAGTTGCCATGGGTGTTGTAGTCGAACGCGCACCATCCGATGCCGCCCGCGTACTGCGGGTTGGAAGCGAGCTGGTCGTGCACGCGAGCATGACGGATGGTGTGCTCGGTGAGCCGCTCGACCTGGTCGATGGTCTTGGTGGGATAAGTATGTCCGACGAACTCCGTGTTCAAGTAGCGCGGATGGTTTGGCGGCTTCAGTGGAAAACCGAAGTCGTTCATGGTGAAAACGTCTTCCAGAAACTCTGATTCCTGGAAGTAACGGATGCCGCCTGTCTGGCGCGAAGGATCGAGCTGATGAGCGGTGGCATTGGTGCGAGTGTAGAAGTCGTGATCGTCCTTGGACTCGTTGATGCGAACTCCCCAAAGAATGATGGAAGGATGATTCCAGTCCCGACGAATCATGCGACGGACGTTGTCGACTGAAATGTCCTTCCAGGGCTGATCTCCGATGTGCTGCCAGCCGGGAATTTCTTCGAGCACGAGCAGGCCGATCTCGTCGCAGGCATCGAGGAAGTGTCGAGACTGCGGATAGTGAGACGTACGGACGATGTTGGTTTTGAGTTGATTGCGAAGAATGATGGCGTCGCGGCGTTGTGGACGCGCCGGCATGGCTTGCCCGACCCAGGGGAACGTCTGATGGCGATCGAGTCCGCGAAGCTTGATGACCTTGCCGTTGAGCTCGAATCCATGGTCGGTGAACTGGGCCTGACGGAAGGCAAAACGGCGGGAATCTTCGTCGACGAGTTGCGTGGCGCGACGCAGGCGAACGCGCGCTGAGTAGAGATTGCGCTTCTCGATATCCCAGAGCTTGATGCCACTGAGATGATCGAAGTGGACAGTATGCGACGTTGGCTCGGCAGCAGCGGCGGCAGGTGGCAGCTTTTGCGAGGCGTTCGCAATGACGCGATCGCCGTCGAGCAATTCCACTTCAAGGGTGAGGGCGTCGCGTGAGGCTTCGAGATGTTGAATGAAGCAATCGACGTCGACCGTGGGAGACGAAAGGACATCCTTGGGGCGAACGAAGATGTTTTCAATGAAAGTCGCTGGAACCACGCGCAGCGAGACTTCACGATAGATGCCCCCGAAGGTGAGGTAATCGATCTCGTACCCGAAGGGCGGAATGTCAGGACGCTCGCTGGAATCGACATCGACCGCGAGCACGTTCTCTCCGTTGAAGTCGAGGTGCGGCGTCAGGTCGAAAGAGAAGGGAGTGTATCCACCTTTATATTCGCCGAGCTTGGTGCCGTTGATCCAGACCGTGGAGGCCGTCATCACACCTTCGAAATCGACGAAGACGTGCTTTCCGCGGGCTTCGGCGGGAAGTTTGAAGCGACGCCGGTAGAGTGACGTGAACTCGTAGGTCTTCTCGTCAAAGCCGTGCCACGGAAGCTTGACGTTGGTGTGCGGAATCGCGATGCGGTCGAAGGCAGAATCGTTGAAATCCTTGTCGTGCCCGCCCTGCACTACGCTCCGGCTGTAGCGCCAGTTGCGGTTCATCGGCAGCACGAGTCGGCCACCGGTCGAGGGATTCGATTGCGCGCTGGTACCCGCGAGAGCGTAGGGTGCGAGTGCGGCGCTGCCGAGAATCGTGCCCGACTGCTTCAAAAATTCGCGTCGATCCAATTCGCGTGAATTCATGGAATGGCTTTCTCCCGTAGAAGTCGATTGAGTGCAAGGATTGTCCGAGCTGGAATCATGGTTATGCGGCCCATTCCAGCAATTGAGCGAGACTGGCCGGCGAGGTCGACTCGGTGCCGCGAGGCATGGAGGGACCGATCGCTACGGCCTGGTTGTGTCCTTCAAACCAAACAATAAAGGACGAATGCTCCGCGCCGGGCAGGCGCTGCTGATTGATCCAGTTGTAGTAGGCGCCCATGTCGGCATCGATCAGAGAGCCGGGTAAGTCGAGTTCAGAGTTGGACGACACCGTGGTCAACAATTCGTTCATCGGCTTTTGACGCTGGCGCGGAGCGAAGCGCACGAGCAACGTCAGGGGCTGCGCGCGCCTCAAGGCTTCCCGGGCAGCCCACTGCGCGAAGACGGTGCTGAAGATCTGCGTGCCGGATCCTTCAGTGAGCAAACGAATTTCGAACCGCTCAATCACTGCGTCTCGCGGCTTGTCGGAACCAGCCGGAGGCAGCGCGAGATCGGCAGGACGAATTTGCGCAAGTATCGTGCGAAGCGATTCTGGCCCCATGCCGGGGCGACTGATTTCCGTTTCTATCTTGCGCAACAATGCCGCACGCGCGGACTCAAGCGCTTTGTAGGAAACACAGGTAAGCGACGGGTCATGGTCGGCCGCTTCGCCGCCATCAATGTACCAATGTCCGTAGGGTGCTGGATGCGCCTTCGCTCTGACGGCGACTGCATCGAGCAACGCGGGAAGGCCGCCCTCGAATTTGACGTTGGTGAAGTATCCGCCATGAGCGCGCAGTTTGCGAAACAGTGGGGCATCGTTGGCAACCACGCCCTGACCGATGACTGAAATCCCAAGCCTGGCGATTGGTAGAGGCTCGGGAGGAACGGCCACATGCAGGCGATCCGCATACTCATTCGAAGCCTTGCGGAAAGCGTCGAGCTGATGGGTGCTCCAGAGATGCGCTGAGAGCTGTTCGACAAATTGCGCGGGCTGCCGCACCCAGTCGAAGGATTCGAGTTGAGGCGAGAGGCGAATCTCGTCGAAACTTTCGAACCATTGCTTACGCTCGGCAGGGGGAAGGGACGTCAGCTTCGCCAGTTCCCTTTCGTGTGCCGTACGCTCCGCCGGGAACTTGAAGTCGTAGTCGATGAGTTCCCGGAGCAAGCCGGGAAGAAAGCTCAGCGGCAGTTGCTGCAGGGTTCCGAGATAGTCGAGAACAAACCTCCGCGCTTCGGGCGGATAGCCAGCGAACTGCTCCGGTTTGAGATCACGCGGAAGCATGGGAGTTTACAAGAGCTCCGAAATCGGCTTGCCTTGCGCCATGGAAGCCGAGAATCCAAGCATCGAACCCAGCGTCGGTACCAGGTCGGTGGAGTCCATCGCGCGATCGTAGACGACTCCCTCGCGAACGCCGGGACCGGCCACCAGCATCCAGGTTGTACGGGAAAGCGCATCACCCGTGCGGTGGTGCTGAAATCCATTGCCGCCGGCATCGTCGTCGGAGTCTCGTCCGAAGTCGGGCAAGATGAAGAGCGTAGTCTTGCCCGCGTATTCCGGCTCGCTCTGGATCGCCTTCCAGAGATCAGAACAGAGCCGATCGGTGCGGCGAATTCCATCGATGTAGAGCGAGTAGGCTCCTGCATGGGCGATGTCGATGTCATGCAAGGTGATCCATAGCAGGCTGGGCGCGACTTGGCGCATCAACTGGCGCACGATGTAGAGCGAGAGTTCGTCGGGGCTGGAGAGAGTCTGCGCGTGATTCTTGAAGTCATCAACCGACAGCTTGAGGATCATCTCAAGCTGCTGCAACTCGAATTCGCTGCCAGAAAGTTCGGGAGCGTAGTAGGGAGTTTCGTAGTTGTCCCGCAGCAGATGTTGATAGTCGGCATTGCGGCCGGAGGTCGCGGCAGTCAGCAGATGCTTCGGCAAGATCACGCGGGCACCAAGACCGGCGCCGTACGAACGATGACTGCTTTCTCCGATGCGGTTGAAACCGTTGCTGGGAGCCACAACCCACGCATCGGAGGATGGACGCTTAAGATCTTTTCGGAAATACTCGAAGACGGTGGGCGATTGCGGAGGCAGCGAGGCAAAGTTGTTAATGGTCTCGTAGACGCCGGTGGCAAGACTTGCGGTCGCGACGTAGTGACCCAGGATTCCGCGATTCACGACTTGGGTGAAGAAAGTGGATTGCGGGATGAGTTCTCGCATGAGGTGTGGAATGTTTTCCTGACCTTCGGGCGCGAAGGTTTCCTGATCACGAGCGCCGCCGCCGAAGGTGACGACGACAATCTTTCTCTTCGGCACTGCTACTGCGGCGCGAGCCCACGCAGGTCGGAGCAGCGTGCTGCCCAGGCTAAGTCCGGCAGCGGTTCGGAGGAAGTCACGTCGAGTGCGGGATAGATCTGCACCAGATGCCGGTTCCGCCGCTGCCTTTGTGTAGCGCCGAAATTCCTGGCCATCGCTTCGGTCTGCGTCCCGATGTTGGGCGGATCTTGTCATGAATCACGTTGCGACACTGAGGCTGTGCCAGCCGACTATTGTTGATCGGGTTTGGCCTGAGCCGAATTCTTTTCCGAATAGACAAACTGGCGGATGTCGGCGATTTGTTTATCGAGATCCGCGAGATGCTGGGCGCGTAGCTGCTGGTATACCTGAAGCTGCTCCTGCGCCTTTTCTTTTTGACCTGTGTGGACGTAGGCCTGACCGAGCCGGTAATGCGCGTCGGCAATGTCGGACTTGGTCTCCAAGGCCTTGACGTATTCCGGGATGGATTCGGCGTACTTGGACTGATCGGAATACAGATTTCCCAATTGCAAGTGAGCGTCGGAGAGCTTGGGATCAAGCTGCACGGCCTTCTGCAGCAACGATTCAATCTGATGATGGTCGAGACCGGGGTCCTGGGTGCGCTTCCCCTTCCACAAACTCATGGCGTAATAGAAATGGGCCTGCGCATTGTTCGGTTGCTGCTCGGAGAATCGCCGGAACCTTTCGATCACCTGATCGGCCTGTGTGGGCGAACTATCGTAGGCTTTGGACAAAAAGAAATATGTGCGCGGATCGGAGGGACTGAGATCGGCGGCGCGAATCAGCGACTTGATGGCGTCATCGTAGTTGCCGCGCGAGTAGAGCGCAATGCCGAGTCCAATAGCCATCCGGGGAGAAGTTGGATAGCGCTCGGCAGACTGGCGGAATACTTCGATGGCGGGCTCGAGCGTACGGTGCATCAACAGCTCGCTCGCCCAATCGAAGAGATTGCTCTCGCTAGGATCCTGATGCGCAGCGCTCTCGAATTCGTTGGCAGCGGCCACGTACTTGCCGTCTTTCTCTTCGATCTCGCCGAGAAGGTTGTGCAGTTCCGCCGTGTTCTTGATCTGCAGCAGGCTCTGCACGAGAGCGCGTGCTGAATCCCGGTGCCCGGTGAGCAAATAGGCTAAGGCCAGGTCGTATCCGTTGTCGTAGGCGGAAGCATTGATCTGCTGGGCCGTCTGGAGAGGCGGAATGGCCTGCGAGAGTTTGCCCAAGCTGACGTAAAGTTCGCCGAGGTTGTGGTTGGCGTCGTAGCTTTTTGGTTCGAGGGCGACGGCCTTCCGCAGTTGCTCCCCGGCGCCTTCGGGCTTGCCCATCTTTATCAGATTTGTGGCCAGGTTGGTACGAGCGGCAGCGGAATCGGGGCGCAGGCGCACAGCAGTCGAGAGGTGCTGATTCGCCAAAGCATCTTTGGCTTGACCGGCGTAGACCATTCCCAGCAGTTCGTGAATCTCGAAGCTGTTGGGAACCCTACGCACGAGATTCTCCAGCCCGGCGGCAGCTTCCGGAAGTTTTCCCGCGTTGTACTGCGCGACAGCCTGCTGAAAGGCGCGATCGAGCGCGGCGTCCTGCTCCGCGGGGAGGGCGGAAAGCGGAGCGGCCAGGATTACAAGCAGGATTGAAATTGAGCAAAGATTCGAGCTCACGCTCTTTGCATGCTACACCCGTCGGAAGCGGGCCGAGGCATTTGTTCGGCCTAAAAGGACGTCGCGGGAGGGATCTCAGAGACCCTCCCGCGAGGCACACCACTAGAAGTAAAGTTTCAGAGCAAACTGGATCTGCCGCGGATCGTAAGGAGCATCCCGCGTCGAACCGATTTCTCCGAAGGCCGGATTTGTAAAGTCACCCGATCCGGAAACTGCCACCACGCCGTTTCCGCCAAAGTTTGGAGCGTTGAAGTTCGGGTGGTTCAAGATGTTGAAGAACTCAGACCGGAATTCCAACCGGAAGCGCTCGGTCAGTTGCATCTCCTTGAAGACAGAGAAATCCATTCGCTTGAAGGTGGGACCGGCAATCTGGTCGGGAGGACCTCCCAGGGCCGAGAGAGGACACGGCGCGGTCGTGCATGGAGCCGGCTGGGAGAACGCCGCCGGGTTACCGAAGAAGCTCAGTTTTCCGTTGGCGTCGATGTGCAATCCGCGTTTCGGGGACTGACCCGCCACGACTGTGTCATAGCAATTCGTGCCAGCTGTAGTCGACACGGTGTTCGTGGGACAAGTGAGTGTAATCGGCTGTCCACCTTGGAGAACGGCGCTGGTGTTGATGGTCCAACCACCCAAAACTTTGCCCGCGATTCCGCCGTTGGCCAGATAGCGCTTGCCCTTACCGAAGGGAAGTTCGTACCCGCCGCTCAGGTGGAAGACATTGCGAATATCAAAGTCGGCTAGACCGTAGTCATAGTGGATGCCCAAACCAGGGATGCCCGGAGCCCGATAACCGGCCTTGCTGCCGCCGTTCAGAAGATCGCCGGCGTCCGTTCGTGTTTTGGAATATGTGTAGGTGGCGAGGAAGTTTAATCCGTCCGCGAACCGCTTCTCAATCTTGGTCTGCAGTCCGTGGTAGTAACTGCTTCCGGCAGTCACTGCGTAGCTATTGTTTCCGCCAAAATCAGGAAACGGGAGACCGCCCTGCGCAGGGGTGAAAGTCGCCCCAGAACCGGGAGTTCCGTTTGGACCTGCCGTATTCGTGAGCTTGGCACCGGTCGGCAAAATTGCCGTCGGATTGTTCGACCCGGGGAAAGACTCCAAATGACGGCCAAGCGAAGTGACATATCCCGCCTGGACGGCCATTGTCGGAGTGAGCTGATACTGCAACGTGAAGTTGCCGCTCATTGAGTACGGAGTCTGGTAGTTGAACTGGATGCCACGCAGCCCCAATCCATTCGCAAGAACTGAGGCGGGATCAAGCGGTGTGCATGCGAACCCAGTTTCAAACGCTGCGGTAAAGCCGTAAGGAGCGGCAGCCGAGCATCCCGGATAGGTGTGAGGCGTGCCGTCATCCGGTGGAGTGAAGTTGAAATTGAATTGGAACGGATAATTCTCACCCAAGTTCGGAGAGAATCCTCGGTTCTCGAATCCGTTGTAGAACATGCCAAAGCCACCGCGAGCAACGAATTTCGGCGATACCTGGTAGGCGAAGCCGAGTCGCGGCGCAAAGTTGCTCTTCTCTGAATTGCCTAAACCCTTGCCATACTTGTTGGTGATGGCAAGCCCGATACCGTCAGCAGCGAGTAAATTCGTAAAGCTGCTCGAGAGACTCGCCGCGTTCGTACCGCCCGGAAGAATATACAGCGGGCTTCCGGTGGGAGCTCCAGACGGAGCAAAGTTGGCTTGCGCTCCATGATGTTCGTAGACGAGACCGAAGAAGTCCCAGCGCAGTCCGAGGTTGATGGTCAAACGCGGGGTAAGTTTCCAATCGTCGTTGAAGTAAGCGCCGTAATAATTCTTGCCGTTATCGGTCAGTGAAATATTCGAGGCGTAGATATTCGTAGAACCACCTACGAAATCAACGGCTCCACCATTCTGAGCCGCGACGGGTGTCAACAGGAAAGCCGCCCGGCCGGTGTTGCCCTTATCGGCGGAGCTCACACCGCTGGGAATCTCAGTGAAGTTTCCGTTGTAGTCGAATTCGCCACGGGACCACGGTGGTTGCAGGGTGGAGAACTTCACGTGCTGCCATTCGAATCCCATCTTGAACGTGTGCTTGCCATAAATCTTGGTGAGATCGTCGGTCAACTGGAACGTCGAACTCACTTCATCGGACGGCAGGAACGCGTTGCTGCCCAGGGTCGAGAGACCGTTGATACCGAATGCGGGCAGGCCACCGTTTTCCTGAATCTGCGGGATCCCCTGGATTCCGAAAGTCGACGGGATGTCAGTCAGTTCGAGTGCTTGAGGCGAAACGCGAGTCGTGTGCAGGTAGTTGAGTCCGGCACGAGCCACGTTGACCAGGCTCGGTGAGAAGACATGGGTGTAGGCAAGGGCGCTCTGCTGCGCGAGAGCAGTCTGGCTGCCTTGCTGGAACGCTCCGCCGTCAGCTATGCCGCCAAAGATTCCAGGAATAAACTGCGGATCATCCTTGTAGCTGAAGCGGTAAAAGAGCTGATTTTTGTCGTTGACGTTGAGATCGACGCGAGTATCGAACGCATTGCTGTGTTCGTTCAGCTTGGGAGAATTCGCGTAGTTCGATACCAGCGACGCGTTCGTCGGCGAAGGATAGAGATTCATCAACGCGATCGCATTCGGGTCGAGGCGGCCTGCGGGGAGCTGATTCAATCCGCAGCTTGCCAGACTGAACGTCACTGTGCTGGCTGCGCAAGTTCCGAAAGGATCCCGCGTATACCCGCTTACGGTCGGTGTCAGGCCAGACACAGGATCCACGGTGTTGGCGACAATCGGACGCGTGGTGGCAGGATCGAGGATCGTGCCGTAGGGCATCGTGCGGCCTAACGCATCGGTCAGCGCGGCTGAACTCGACTGCAGAGTGATCAGGTCCGACATGTCGGTATAACCGCTAGACCGTTCTGACGCCGTGGGAACCGACCCTTGGAGAACCGTGCCCTGGAGGCGGCGCAATCCTTCATAGTCGGCAAAGAAGAAGAACTTGTTCTTGATGATCGGGCCGCCAATCATGGCGCCGAACTGATTCTGGCGAAGTTCACCCTTGGGGATTCTGTTTGCGTCTTCGAAATAGTCCGCAGCGTCGAGTTTGTCGTTGCGGAAGAACTCCCAAGCCGCGCCGTGGAACTGGTTGGTACCGGACTTGATGGTGGCGTTTAGAACGGCGGCGCCGGAGCGGCCGTACTCGGCGCTGAATCCGGATGTTTCGACCTTGAACTCCTGAATCGCATCGACCGGCGGCAGTACCACGAAGTTCGTGCCGTTGAGAAAGTCGACGGTGTCGGAGTTGTTGTCGATTCCGTCGAGCATGTAGTTATTCTGCGCGGGACGATTTCCATTGGCGGTAAACGCGCCGCTGGCAGCATTGCCGCGAGTATCCGCCTGCGGACTGTTCACGCCGGCAGCCAACTGAGCAAGGAACGTGAAGTTCCTCCCGTTCAGCGGAAGATTGTTGACGTTGCGCTGGTCGACGACTTGGCCGACCGAAGCGTCCTGACTCTGCAGAACAGGTGCGGTGGTGGTAACTTCCACAGTCTCGCTGACGGCTCCTGTCTGGAGTTGGAAATCTTGCGCAACCCTGGCACTGACCTCGACGACGACGTGAGATCGGATTGCAGTCTTAAAACCTGTATAGACCACCTCGAGCTTGTAGTTGCCGATGCGGACCGGGCTGAAGTCGAAAACACCGTCGGAACCGCTTGTAGTCGAGAGCGTGGTCCCGGTTCCCTCATTGGTCAGCGTGACTTTGGCTCCGCCGACAATAGCGCCGGATGCATCGGTGATGACGCCGGTGATGGATCCCGTGTCGACCTGGGCGCGAAGCTGATAAGACGAAAGTACGAGAACAGCGAGGGCGAGCAGACTGCGCAAGACCCGAGCAGATGCGAATCCGTTCATGAGCTCTCCTTAGAGCTGTGCCGGCTTGCGACGAAGCAAGCTTTGCATCATAAGAACAACAACCGCTACGAGCGGATGAACCCCAACGGAAGCGCAGGCGCCCACAAGATGCCTGCACGCGTAACATCAAGAAATCAACATTAACCGCTTAACCTAAAAATACTAGTGGGTGGGAAATATCACGCGTTGCTACGCATTGTCAAGAATTTTTTCTTCGGTTACACTCCGCCATGCTTGCCACTATTCGCTTCAAGCGCCGCTAAAAATCCGTTTTTCCGAGTTTGTTGTAGCGAGTTTCGTGAACCATGACTGTAACCATTCGTGATGTTGCAACCGCGACGGGCGTCTCTACCGCAACGGTTTCGAATGTTTTGAACAACACGGGAAAAGTGGGTCTTCAAACGCGCAGAGTCGTTCTGCGAGCAGTGAAGCGGATGGGATATGTGCCCGACGTGCATGCGCGGCACTTGGCGTCGCGCGATCGGCGGACGCTTGGCATCATCGTGTCCGACATCGAGAATCCGTTTTTCCCCGAAGTAGTGAAGGGATTCGAAATTCAGGCTCGGCATCTCGGGTACGACGTCATTCTCAGCGATACCAACTATGATCCGCGCCGAACGCGGGAAGCGGCGGACCGGATGATGGAGCACAAAGTTCGTGGCGTGGCGATCATGACCTCTGAAATCAACTTGCGGTTGATTCATCAGATGGCCAAAAGAAGAATCGCAGTGACGTTTCTTGATCTGGCACCAGTCCGAAAATACATGAGCAATTTGCGCATCGACTATTTTTCCGGCGTGAAGCAGATCGTGGAACACCTCTACGAGCACGGGCATCGACGCATTGCATTTGTTGCAGGCAGAGCCGGATTGAAATCAAATGCCGCACGGCAGGAAGCTTACGAGAAATGCATGCGGGACCTCGGCCTCGAGCCGGGACCAATCATTGCCGGCGATTTGCGATTTGAAGGGGGGCTTGCGGCCGGGATCAGCATTGCGAAGATGTCTCCACGTCCGACGGCGGTTGTGGCGGTGAACGATCTGACCGCGGTGGGAGTCGTAAAGGGACTGCTGAATTCTGGCTGCCGCGTTCCACAGGATATCTCTGTGACGGGATTCGACAAGACGCGACTGGCGGAATACAGCAATCCGTCCATCACAACGGTCGATGTGCACCGCGATACTCTTGGACACGTTGCGGCGGACGCGCTGCACGAACTGTCGAGCTCGGAACATCCTCAAGGACGCGAGTATCAGATTCGTGCTGAGCTCGTGCTGGGGGATTCATCGGGGCCTGCAAAGCACTGACTTGACAACGAAAATCGCGCCGGCATCACTTTTCTGCTTTGTCTCCATCTCAACTCTTTAGGTGAACTGGTTCCGTTGTCGTGCTTCTCTTTCTGCCTTTGTCCACTGCTGCGCATGGCCCGTCAATCCGGCGAATGTTATAGTTGAGACCTTCGGTGAGACATCGCAAGATGTGGGATTGCGCGTCCATTCTGGGCTTCAGAACATTTCGCAGGCCAGCACTGAAAGTATTTTTGGTGGTTGCGATGGCCGCGAACGCCTTGGCCAGCTTCAGTCAAGAACGCACCTCGAATATCGACCGGCGACATTCTGGAACTCCTGTGTTTCAGGAAGCGCAGTCGCTCATTGAAAAGGGCGACTTCGCGCAAGCGGCCGGGATCCTTCAACGGCAACTCGAGCAAGATCCTTCGAGCGTCGAAGGCTACAACCTGCTGGGGATCGCGTACACCGACGCAAAAGATTTCGAACATGCGGACGAGGCGTTTCAACGCGCGTTGAAGTTGGCGCCGAACTCCAGCAGAACTCACAACAATCTCGGCAATCTTTACGTTGCGCAAAACAAGCTGGACCTGGCCGAGAAAGAATTCAAAACCGTTTTGAGCGCGGCTCCCACGAATCGCGACGCGAACTACAACATGGGATTGCTGCTGCTCGCCAAAGGTACGCCCGCTGCTGCGATTCAACATTTTCAGCGCGTCCAGCCTCAGAATGTCGAAACGCGGTTCAATCTAATTCGCGCCTATCTGCAGGCAGACAAAATCGCCGAAGCGCTTCAGACCGCGCAAACTCTTTCGTCGGCCCACAAGTCGGATGTTGAACTGCACTTCACTCTCGGCGTTCTGCTAGCTAGTGCTAAACAATACAAGGCCGCGCAACTGGAACTTGAGCAGGCGAATGCATTGCGGCCCGAGACGTTTGAAATTCTTTACAACCTTGGACAGACACACATCAAGCTGAATGAGTATGAGAAGGCCGAGGTCGAACTCAATCGCGCCCTCAAGCTGAAGCCGGAATCCGCGGAGACGCTCTATCTGCTCGGGCAAGTCGATTACGAGCAATCTCGCCCGGTGGATGCCCTCGAGCTTCTGGTGCGCGCGCACAAACTGGCGCCGCAAAATACTGACGTCATTTTTCTTCTGGCCCGCGTGAGCATGACGCAGAACTACTTCGAGGACGCGATTCCGCTGCTGGAATCAGGATTGAAGATCGCCCCGCAGCGTCCAGATTTGCGCGCTGCGCTGGGCGAAAGCTACTTCATGGCGGGCAAGACGGAAAGCGCGATCGAAGAATTCAAGAAGCTGATTGAGGTCGATCCGTCGGCGCGCTCGTATGCCTTCATGGGCTTGTCATACCGGCATCTGGGACGGTTTGAAGAGGCGCTGAAATATTTCGAGCTAGGGTTGAAGAAAGATCCCCGGGACGCGTCTTGTCTGTTCAACATCGGCTACATTCAGGAACGTCAGGGAAACTACTCGCGCGCGGAAGATTTGTTTCAGCAGGCCCTGCGTGCTAACCCGACTTTTGCGGATGCGTTGCTCGAACTCGCGAACCTGAGGTCGAAGGACAAGAAGTTCGCCGAGGCCGC
This sequence comes from uncultured Acidobacteriota bacterium, assembly GCA_963820895.1. Lineage (GTDB taxonomy): Bacteria > Acidobacteriota > Terriglobia > Terriglobales > Acidobacteriaceae > Sulfotelmatobacter. The sequence goes on along the minus strand of CAWGBW010000001.1, from coordinate 597,944 downwards.
GGAACTTCTGCGCAGATTCGTGAAAGTGAGCCACCGTCCGGCAGACGGATACTACAAACTGGCAATGGCGGAACGAAGCCTTCATCAAACTGCGGCCGCGCAGCGCGACTTGGCGGTATTTCAAACACTGTCGAAGAATACGGCGGCCGGTCCGTATCCGTATCAACATCTCTTTGACTATCTGGACAATCGTTCCACTCTTTCGCAGAAAGAGCGCGCACAACTCGATGTTTCGGAGTTGATCGAGCAGACGCAGAAACATCCAGGACAGCCGCAGGATTTGTACTTGCTGGCCGAAGCTTATTTAAAACTTGGCGACCTGCCGCATGCTCGCGAGACCGTGGCGCAACTCGATCAAGTGAGTGCAGATGACTATCGCACGCAGACTGGCGTAGGCGTTCTGTTTGCTCGATACCGTCTGTATGACGACGCCATTCGCCATTTTCAGGCGGCGCTGAAAGCAAATTCTGATTCCGATGATGTGAAGTTTGATCTGGCAAATGCCTACTTCCGCAAAAACCGTTTTGCCGACGCGATGGAAACTGCGCAGACGGTTTCCGGGGCGGGGCAGCAGGACAATGCATTTCTGGCGCTGCTGGGAGACATTCATGCCCACAACGGCGAGACAGCCAAGGCGATGGAAATTTTCCGCGACGCAATCAGCCGAAATCCTGATAACGATCAGGATTATTTGTCGCTGAGCTTGGTTCAGATTCGCGCCAACGATCTAACCGGGGCAGAGCAAACGCTGCAGAAGGGCCGCACGCGAATTCCGGGCTCCGGGAAAATCGTATGGGGGCTCGGACTGGTTTCGGTTTTACGCGGGAACGCGACCCAGGCGTCGACGCTGTTGGAGCGCGCGGTTGAACTGCTTCCCGAGTGGGCAGGAAGCTACTCGACACTCGGAGTCTTTTATTATCAGATTGGTGAGATCGAGAAAGCGAAGGAAGTGCTCGATCGATTCAGGGGAAGCAACGCCGGCGGTTTGGACGTGAACCGGATTGAAGAAGCACTGTCGAAGGCCCCGGTCAATACTGTCGCAGCAAACCAACCGATCCCGATGGCGGCGCGACAGCAAGTACTGCAACTGGCTTTGTTGATCGCAGATCGCAGCCTCTAGTCACTGAGATCAAAACGAAATCCGACTTCGGCTGAAAGTGGAAACGAACACAGTGAAATGTCAGTTGAGGTCCGGTGGACTTAGAGTTTTTGGTATTGCGGCATTCGTGGTCATGATTTGCGCCACACCTTCGACGATCTTGCCTGCGCAGACGGCGAAAAAGTCCGAGCCATCCACAAGCGTTCGCTACATTGACGTCCGGGAACAAGCGAAAATTACTTTTCAGCAAGACTCCACGCAGACGGAAGAGAAGTACTACCTCGAAACTATGGGGACGGGCGTTGCCTGGATCGACTACGACCAAGATGGGTTGATGGATCTGTATTTTGTGCAATCTGCCGCGACCGACATCTACAAGCCGCCGCATCCACTGCGTTCGACGCTCTATCACAACAATGGGGACGGCACTTTCACAGACGTGACAACTAGAGCCGGAGTGGACGGCGAGGGCCACTACGGACAAGGCGTTGCCGTCGGCGACTTCGACAATGATGGCTATCCGGACATATATGTAACCGGATACGGCCGCGCGATTTTGTATCGCAACAATGGCAACGGGACTTTTTCAAACGTCACCCCGAAGAGCGGCGTCGCGGATGAAGGTGGCTGGTCCACAAGCGCGGGGTGGTTCGACTACGACAAGGACGGCTGGCTCGATCTTGTGGTGACGAATTACATCGACTGGAATTCGAAAAATAATGTCTGGTGCGGTGAGCGAAGGCCGGGCTATCGATCGTACTGCCATCCCGGCAACTACAAGGGTCAACGGATTAAGCTGTATCACAACAACAAAGACGGAACCTTCACCGACGTGAGCGATTCATCTGGAGTGGGAAAGCCCGAGGCCAAGGGAATGGGCGTGGTGCTCGCCGATTTCAACAACGACGGATGGCCCGATATCGCGATCGCGAACGACTCGTGGCCGAATTTCCTGTTCATCAACAAACACAATGGAACTTTTGAAGACGTTTCTCTGGTGTCGGGAATTGCCGCCAGCGAGGATGGTCGGTATGAGGCGGGCATGGGGATCGACGCCGCCGATGTTGACGGAGACGGATGGCAGGATGTCTACATCACACATCTCGATTTCGAATTGAATCGCCTTTATCACAACAGTCAGGACGGAACGTTTACGGATGAGACGTACCGCTCAGGGCTGGGCAACAAGGCGGTGCTGCTGAGCGGCGTGTCGATGAAATTTATTGACTATGACAACGACGGGTGGAACGACATTCTGCAACTCAATGGATCGATGCTCGACAATGTGGCGCTCTACCACGAAGAAGTGACGTACAAGGAACCTTTGCTGATGTTTCGCAATCTTGGCAAGGGGCAGTTTGATAAGGTGTCCGACTCTCTGGGACCTGACTTTGTGCGTCCGATTGTCGGCCGCGGCTTGGCGACTGCGGACTACGACAATGACGGCGATATCGACATCGTAACCAACAATCGCGGCGACTATCCGTCGCTGCTGCGAAATGATGGCGGAAATGTAAATCACTGGCTGACGATTCAACTGGTGGGCACCAAGTCGAACCGTGATGGCGTCGGAGCGTCTCTGAAGCTGACGTCAGAAGGCTTCACGCACGTCGAGCAGGCCAAGGGCGGGATGAGCTACATGTCGGCCAGCGACCCGCGCATTCATTTCGGGTTGGGGAAACGAACCAAGATCGAATCACTGGAAATTACCTGGCCGAGCGGCCAGGTCGACAAGTTGGCAAACGTAGCACCCGATCAAATCATTACCGTGAAAGAAGGCGCGGGGATCGTTCCGAGAGCGTTCCCGAAGATTGCAGCATCGAAGTGATAGAGTGTGATTTCGGACTCGATTCCTTTGTCCTCCGCAGTCGGAATTGAAGTCAATTTCTATGAACGGTCCCCGTCGGCGCTTCCTCGGCTCTTCCCTGCTCGTGCTTGGCAGCACACTTATGGACGCGCTCGCCACTCCGGTGTGGCAATGGAAAAACCGGCTTTTGCTGCAGTCGTCGCCGACGGTTTCTTCTTCCCCAGTGCAATTCGTTGACGTGGCGAAAGAAGCAGGACTCAACGTCCCTAATGTTTGGGGAGATCCGAATCACAAGCGTTACATCATTGAGGCAAAAGGAAGCGGGATCGCTTTCTTCGACTATGACCATGATGGTTGGCTCGACATCTACGTCACGAACGGTTCGCGACTGGGAGAAGCCTGGCCCGCTGGGCAGGCGCCCACTTCTCACCTGTACAAAAACAACCGCGATGGGACGTTTACCGACGTGAGCGCGAAGTCAGGACTGGCGCGCACTGGCTGGCAGACGGGCGTTTGCGTTGGCGATTATGACAACGATGGCTGGGATGATCTGTTCTGCTGTTTCTGGGGACACAACATTCTCTTTCACAACAACGGGGATGGAACATTCAGCGATGTGACCCGCAAAGCCGGAGTGTATGACGAGCGCGTACGGTGGGGTGCCGGATGCACGTTTATTGACTACGACCGCGACGGGCGTCTTGATCTTTTTGTATGCAACTACATCAAGCTCGATCCCGCGCTGACTCCGGCTGCATCGGAACCGACGCCCTGCCAGTGGAAAGGAATTCCGGTGATGTGCGGACCTCGCGGCCTCACCGGCGATACGAACATCTTATTTCATAACAACGGAGACGGCACATTCACCGACGTCTCCGAGAAGGCCGGGATTCTGAAGCCCGGTCCGCGGTACTCGATTACAGCAGTGACCTCCGATTTCGACAACGATGGATGGCCTGACATTTACGTAGCGGTCGACTCGGAGCCGAGCATTCTATTCCGCAACAATCATGACGGAAGTTTCACTGATATCGCGGTGATGGCAGGATGCGCATACAGCGAGAATGGACACGAGCAAGCCGGAATGGGCGTTGCGGTGGGCGACTACGACTGCGATGGCTGGTTCGATATTTTCAAAACAAATTTCGCTGACGATACCTGCAATCTCTACCACAACAACGGAGACGGGACATTCGGAGACGTAACGTTCTCTTCGGGAATCGGAATCAACAATCAATACGTGGCCTGGGGCTGTGGCTTCATCGATTACGACAACGATGGCTGGATTGATCTTGTGCAGGTGAACGGGCACGTGTATCCGGAGATCGGAGGACACGAGATCGGACAAACGTTCAAGAATCCGCGATTGGTTTATAAGAACCTGGGGAATGGCCAGTTCAAAGATGTTTCGGCGGCGATGGGTCCGGGAATCAGCGAGCGATATTCCAGCCGCGGCGCTGCCTTCGGCGACTACGACAATGACGGCGATATCGACGCGCTGGTTCTCAACATGAGCGACGTGCCGTCACTGCTGCGCAATGATGGCGGCAACAAGCAGAACTGGATCAAGATCAAACTGATCGGGACCAAGTGCAACCGGACGGCCATTGGGGCGCGGATTCGCGCCGTCGTTGGGAATCATGCCCAGATGGATGAAGTCCGGAGCGGATCGAGCGTGATGTCGCAAAATGATTTGCGATTGCATTTCGGGTTAGGAAAGGCGCAAAGCGTCGACGTGATCGAAGTGAAGTGGCCGACGACCCAGAAGATTGAGAAATTCAGCAGTGTAAAGGCGAATCAAATTCTTACGATCCGCGAAGGTGAAGGGGTCGTCGCGCCCACCGCGTGGCAATTGAAGGCAAGCAAATGAACCGCTGATTCTGAACTGTCCGCAGCGAACGCGTCTCTTTCTTCTACTGATGAATTCTTGCGGCCCATCCTCCGCCGCTGGCAAGAGACAGCTTCACTTTTGTGGTTCGTGTTACCTGCATCGTCATCTTCTTGTAGTCGCTTGCATTGCGGTCCGCGTTGACGCCGTCCTGGTAGGCGTCCATCGTGAAGTTTCCATCCGGCAGGAACGAAAGATCGACTTCCAAATCGCGCGCCGTCCAGTCATTCATCGCACCAACGTACCAGTCGTGACCGTTTCGTCGAGCTACGACTACGTAGTCGGCAATGCGCGCCTCGAGCACGCGAGTTTCATCCCACTCGGTTGGAACCGCGGCCAGAAATTCCATGGCTTCGGGTTCTCGCAGGTAGTTTGACGGGGTGTCGGACAGCATCTGCAGCGGACTCTCGTAGACCACATACATGCCGAGCTGATGGCAACGGGTGCCCATCGCCATGGGCTGCTCGTGAATCGGAGCAAATGTCGTCTTGGTCGCGTTGCGCATCGCGCCCGGCGTGTAGTCCATCGGCCCGAGAAACATTCGAGTGAATGGAAGGGTCACGTTGTGCTCGGGTTCCGACTCGGCGCTCCACTTGCTCCATTCCATGCCGCGCACACCTTCGGTGCTGATCAGGTTCGGCCAGGTGCGGGTCATGGACGCGGGCTTCTGATCGCCATGAAAGTCGACGAGCATCTTGCGTTTCGCGCATTCCCGGCTGACCTTGTAGAAGTAGTCGATCAAAAGCTGATCGCTGCGCTGCATGAAATCAACCTTGATGCCTTTGACGCCCCACTTTTCGAATTGATCGAGAGCGGGAATCAGTTGGTCGTCGAGCGTTTTCCAGACCACCCACAGAATCAGGCCAACATTTTTCTGCTTGGCGTAGGCGGCCAGGTCGTCCATGTTGATTTCAGGAACCACTTCGAGCACATTGCCGAGCTTGTACCAGCCTTCGTCGAGAATGATGTAAGGAAGGCCGTATTTCGCAGCGAAGTCGATGTAGTACTTGTAGGTCTGCGTATTGACGCCGGCTTTGAAATCCACTCCGTAGACGTTGTTGGCATTCCACCAATCCCACGCAACTTTGCCAGGCTTGATCCAGGATGTGTCCTGAACTAGCGAAGGCTTTTCCAGGAGATAGACGATCTGGTTCGTCAGCAGGTCGCCATCTCTTTCGGCGATGCCAATCACGCGCCACGGGAACGTTCGCTTTCCAGCGGTGGAAGCAATGTAGTCGGCGCTTTCAACCACGCGGTAATCGCGATCACTCGTGAGTTGCTCTTTCAGCGGATACGGAGGGAAAGTGGCTGCGAGCCCGGGACCGCCGGTTCCGTGAAGCCAAAGTCCGGGATAGTCATCGACGTCGGATTCAGCGATGGCAACCTTTGCACCTTCTCCGATATCAACAATTGCCGGAAGTGTCGCCAGAAACGCAGGAGCAATTTCGCTGAGGTGCTGCGGCAGATATTTGCGTTCGTTGTGCGAGTAGAAGCTGTCTTCTTGGGGATAGTAGACGACATAGTCCGACGGAAACTTGAAGACAGATTCTTCGCCGTAGATCTTTACCTGCGCCTGTGAGAGGGCGGTCTCGAAGCGATAGGCGACGCCTTCGTTGTACGCGCGGAAAACGACCGCATAGCCACCGTCCAAATTCAGGCGCAGCTCGTTGTAGCGGTCACGGATCTTCGCAAACTTCTGGCGAACCACAGGCTCAACCTCTTGATCGTTCGATCGCGGCTTGGCATCGATGACTTTCGCCTGGGTGCCAAGCTTCTTGTGTTCGACGTCGAGAGCGATGGTGGAATTTTCAAGAATGGCGCGTCCCTTGAGCACGACGTCGTAACGGATTTGGCCGGCAGTGCGGATTCGAACCTGGATTCGGTTGTCAGGCGATTTCAGATCGTAACTGGATTGTGCGGAAGCAGTGACGATCAGACAGACGTTAAGAGCGAGAAGCAAAAGGACGGGAGCAAACGTTTTCATCGAATCACCTTGGACACCATGGGGTCGAACCGGGAGAAGAATATCCTTCACAGACCTCGGCAGACAAATGCCAGCCAATGAGGAAAGTTGAACAGCGCTGCAATCCTTGAGTGCAACCACGGATCTGAATAGTGTCGGCGAACGCATCGCAGCAGCCTAGACATTAAACATTCCGCCGATGTTTGGGGTTGTTGACTCGTCAAAACGCCTCAGATCTCAATTGAATGAGCCTGTCTTTTGAGCTAACCTCGCGGTGTCGGAACGTTTTCTGGCTTGGGGGCTTCGGGTGATGATGAATAAACCGCGTGGAATCGCGGCAGTGGTGCTCCTGGCCGGATGTAGCTTTGCGCAGATTGGCACACCTGGGCGCATTGAAAATGGTTTCGATGCGATGATCAAGGGAAACGGTGTGATGGACATCCACACACTCGAAGAACTCGACGAAACGCGCCAGCATCGGATCGCCACACCTTCGGAAGCCAATGTCTCAATGCTCGATCTTAAAGCGCCCGGACGAGCGCGGCGCGAGTACGGCAAAGGCCTGCTCTTCCTCTCCAAGAATGATTACGAAAAAGCTGAAGAAAGTCTGAAGCAAGCAGTAACGATCTATCCGCAGTTTGTATCGGCGCACAATGCCCTCGGATGCGCCTATTTCGCATTGAAAAAGAATGAAGAGGCGCGACAGGAGTTCGCCGAATCGATTCGCCTCGACGATCACCTTTCGAGCTCTTTCATGAACATGGGCCGGGTCCAGCTGGCCCTGGGGCAGGTTTCCGAAGCTCAGTCTTCAATGGAGAAGGCCTCTTCTCTGGCTCCGCAGGATTTGAATCTAAAGTTAGCGCTCACGTACGCGCAATACCTGAATCATGACTATGCGAGCGCCATTCAGACGGCCGAGAACGCACACTCTCACAAAGACACCGGCATCGCGTCGATTCACTATTTCGCAGCCGCTTCATTTCAGGCCCAGAGACATCTGCACGAAGCCCGCGAGCAGTTGGAAATTTTCCTGAAAGAAGATCCGCAGTCTCCGTTTGCCGATCAGGCGCAGAGAGTGATTACAGAGATTACCAAGGCCGAGCAACAGCCAGTGCAACTTGCGTCGTCGACCCCGGTTTTCTCTTCGACTTCGCCGGACAAATCTGTTCTGGGAAATAAAGTTCTGCAGGATTTCAAAGAGAAGCAGCAGATTGCCGACGCGGAGAAAGGGGATGAGGGCTGCGCTTCCTGCATCGCGACCGGCCCGACTGGGGCGTCGGAAGCGGATTTACCGCCCAGAGTCCGCAGCGCGGTTCGCGACCCGAAATATGGTACGTGGACTTTGCGAAGCACGGTCGACGAAGTTTCCATGTTCTTCACCGTCACCGACCATGGTCGGTCCGTGATTGATCTCCAGCAGAAGGAGATGCGGATCCTCGACAACAAAAAAGTTCCCGCAACGATTCTCGGATTTCGGACAGAATCGGAATTGCCTTTGCGCCTTGCATTGATCATCGACACGAGCGCGTCGATCACCGACCGCTTCGCATTCGAGCAGGCGGCCGCATCCGATTTTCTGAAACAAGTATTGACGGGCAAGGAAGATCTTGCGTTCGTAGCAGGATTTTCCAATTCCATCGTGCTCACGCAGGACTTTACGAACAACCTGGAGAAGCTTTCGACGGGCGTGGGAAAGCTCGTGCCGGTGGGAGGGACGTCGATTTGGGATGCCGTTTCTTTTGCGTCGGACAAGCTGAAGCAACGGAAAGAAACTCAGCCGGTGGCCAGGGTCATCGTGGTGATCAGCGATGGCGACGACAACTCCAGCAATTCGACATTGCGGGAAGCGCTGGAGCAAGTGGAGCGTGACGAGGTATTCGTCTACACAGTGAGCACTCGGTACGCCGACGCTGAAAGTCAAGTCGAGGCCACGGGAAACCGGGCGATGAGGACTTTGGCGGAGCTATCGGGGGGAAAGCCATTCTTCCCTGGGTCGGCGAGCCACCTCAGTCGAAGCCTGGCTGAGCTGCAACAAGTGATCCGCAGCCGCTACCTAATTTCTTATCGTCCTGCACTCTTCCGGCATGACGGAGGCTTCCGCTCGATCGACATCACGGCGGCAAGATCAGGTCACAAGTTGAAGGTCAATGCCCGCAAGGGCTACTACACGGAGATGGGTGCGACTGCTAGATAGATTTTTCCACCCTTTTACTTCCCTGCTTAGAAAAGTTCGATGGCCGAAAGCGCGACCAAGCGCAATCTGCTGCCACTAGACGACGGTCCGATCACTCTCAGACTTGGGCTTTCGGCCTTTGCGGATGCCGCCGTTGCGCCAGTAATTCCAGGCTATAGTTCCAATGGCGGCAATCGATCCGGCGAAAAGAGAACCTTGATACGGAAGGATGGCGTATTGATCTGGATGCTCAGACACGGCGACCAGGTCCAGGATGCCAACGAAGGCGAGCGCCATCGCACCCACGATAATTCCGGCGTTGATCCACTTCCATTGCCGATCTTCCGCTTTGATAACGGCGTACACCGCCATGGGAAACAGCGAGAGAAAAAACCGTAAAGCCATAAAGGTGGTGAAGTGTAGCCCAGAAAAGGGCGGGCGGGAATAAGACAATTCCGACTGAGTTTTTCGAAACGACGAACAGGCGGGGAGAGAACCGAGAATCCTCGTGCTGACGAGCGCCGATTAGTTCACGTAGTGATGCTGCTTTGGGCTGAACGTGATTTCGTCGCTCAATATCTTGTCGCTCCACAACGGCCGGATCAGGCTATCGGGGATCTTGAGGTGGTCTTGCTTTTCCCAGAGCATGAGCGCGACAGCCAAGCACGCGCACTTGCTGCTGTGCAGGTCCAAGGTATTGAGGATCACAGCCTCCCCGGTAACGACCACGCATCCCACGAAACCGATTCCCACTTCATACATGATGGAGATGCTGACTGCGTCGGAGATCAATCGGCATGCCTGCATGGCAATGAGTTTCTCAACTGCGCAACGGACTAACCATAGGACAAAAAACTGAGATCGCTGCGGAATAGAGTGCATTTCCCCTACGCACTCTCTACAGTACTTCCCCGGTTGGGACCATCGTAGCAAGGTGCTAGCGTTACTCGCAGAGGTGCAAACAATGAAGTGGTTTCTGGCAGGATTGGGGATCGGAACGGTCATCGGCATGATGATTGCGCCGGCCTCAGGGGATGAAACGCGAGAAATACTGTCCGACGCGGCAGAAGCGGCGGTGGAGGTGGCTCAAGGACGGATCGAAGAGGTGACCGAGAGCGTCTACGACAAGGTTCAACAAAGCAAGAAAGCGGTTGAAAGTGACGCGCCGTCCGACATTGCCGCGATCTCAAACCTTCACAGCGAGGCATCATAAACAGGAGGAGCCGAATGAAGACCCTGACATGTAAGGAATTGGGTGGAAAGTGCGATCAGAAATTGTCAGCTGCAACCTGGGATGACATGGTGCAGGCGATGACCGAGCATGTGATGGCCAGGCACGCCGACGTCGCCGAAAAGATGAAGAAGATGCACGAAGAAGATCCGAAGAAGTGGGGGCGCGAAATGAAGCCGAAGTTTGACGCCGCGCCGGATGAAAAGACGTTCGAAGAAACCAAGATCGCGCACGCATAGATCTGCAAGTTGTAGGACGCGAACGAAGAAGAGTTCCTTTCTGTCTCATGCTCGGCCACGCGCACCAAGGCGGGCCGAGTATGCATCACGCGGTGATATTCCAGAGCAGATTTACGGGAGAGAAGTATGGTGGAGGCGGCGGGAGTTGTACAATTCTACAATACTGTCATAATTTAACCTATTTATAATCATCGTATTGCCCGTGCCGTAAGGCCATCTGGGGTACATCGTCCGCACGATTCCCGCACACAAATGGCATCTGCCGTCGATTGTTGCCTGCTGGGTGCCACCGAGGCAGCGGATGCCTGCCAGCACTACACCGCGAGAACTCGCCGCCCTCGGACCCTAAGCGTCTGAAGGGCTGCAAACACGCCGAATGGCCCATTCTGTGGCACTCCGACAGCCCTCCGATGGGCGCAATTTCGGAGGGTCTTTCTGGCTTCAAACATGGCTGTCAATGTGAGCAGGTGTACACTGTACACTGTTTCCTTTCGCAAGGCATCTCTGCATCTTCCGCATAACAAAGCACTTAACATGATATTCGCTATTTGTTTGCCCTTCCGATCAAATGCCGGAACTCCGCGAAAACGGTATGAGTCGGTGAGTCCGGCATCGGTTGGCAAACGCAAAACCGGGGATTGCGTGCGGCAATTCCCTGAAAACATCGGGTCTACGTCAATGCGTGATATGTCGATATTACGTCAAGCATCATGCAGGGGATGCAAGCTGGCGAAAATAGGAGTCAAGCAGAAGCCCAACGTCCTCAGTGGGTGAAAGCTTCCGGTCATCAACGACGGAGTCGCCCTTGACAGGCAGGTCGAGTCGTAGCACGGTCACGTTGCCCGAGTTCCAGAACGTGACGCTTGCAGCGACAGATGCAGACTCTGCTCTGATTTCTACCTTGCCGTGGATCGGGTCAGAAGATTTGAGTGATCGAATGCTGGTGGCCGCCCATTGAGTCTTGAGGTGGTCAACATGCTTTCCGTACCAGTCCTCAACGTGTTCAACAATCGTAGGCACCGCAGAATTGTACCTTCCAAAGAATGAGTATGGTCAGGGGTTTTGAGCGTAACCGCGATTTTCACCAATCAACTCTGCGCGAGCATGCGAAAATCGTTTGTGCCGATCAGACGAGCATCTTGTCAGCCGTCCGCTTCGTTGGAAGGCTTCTATCAAGCGCTGGCCGCGTCCAGCGATAGCGTCTCTAGCAGTAGCGGCAAGCAGATGCTCTCTCTGCTATTGATGCTTTCAGATATCTGCGCCAACTTCGATGTATGGGGACTCACATCTCACGCGCATCTGTGGTTGCTCCCCTCCGATGATCCATCCGCACCGTGGTTGGTAGCGGTGACGGCCTTTCCTGGTCAGGGCTACCAGATTCGGTACAAGATGTCGGAAGGTGACGCTCCCTGGCCCGAGGCGTTTGTAGAGGGAACAGCACAGGACGAAGCGGGAGCGTGCAGACTAATTCTCACTGCGATGAAGCGTTCTGGCGGCTGGCGTTAATCAATCGGAGAAGTTTCTCGGTTGACCAACCATACGCACGCCATCCCTGACAGTCCTTTTGGCGAAAAGAGATGTTTCGCCAACCATCACTGGCTTGGATGAAATTCTTCTACGTATTCCGCAGTCCCGATAAGCTCCACGCTCACTGAATTACCGTGTACGCGAACAACATCCCCTGCACATCCAGTGGGAGAGGTATCAGGTTGTCAGAAACAGAGCCATTTTATGCGTAGAGACCCGTCTGAAAGGTAGTGGGCATAGCCGCCATACGCATCACGGCTTTCTTGAGAGAACTTGCCCTCAATGTGAGCGTTTGCGACACGAATCACTGCCTCTTGTGTCCAGCCCGTTCCGGCATCATGGCGGGGCGTCCTTCGGACGAGTGTATGTACACTTCTGGAAAGTGGAGCACTGCCACGCCAGCTTCGAGAGTGATTTGGTCTACCGCTGAATCGTGAATCTCGATGGCTCGGTTTTCCACGGAGCGATTATCTCAGATGAACAAATGACGAAAACAGGCGATTTCACTCATTGACATCGCGCCTCGCAGTGCCGAATGAGGGTATCTTTGGGCACTCCCACCGTGGCCGAGATGTCGCGCCAGCTAAGGCCCTCCTTGCGTAGTTTCAGAGCGCGCTCGGTATCGACTTCGACGGCAGGCCGTCCGAACCGTACGCCACGTCGTTTGGCTGCCTTCTGCCCAGCAATGACACGCTCACGGATGGTGTTGCGTTCCAGTTCTGCGACGGCTGCGAGAACTGTGAAGATCATTTTCCCGGTCGGCGTGCTGGTGTCGATACTCTCTTTCAAACTTACGAAATCAATGCCCAATGCAGCGAACTCTTCTAATGCGCGGAGCAGGTGCGAAGTAGAGCGTGCAAACCTGTCAAAACGCCAGACGGCAACTGCGTCGAACTTTCCGCGTTTAGCATCAGCCATAAGTCGATCCAGCGCAGGACGCCGATCCTTCGCACCACTCATTTTGTCGGCATAGGTTTCGACTGTCTGCCATTTACGGAAAGCGGCATACTCGGTGAGTTCGTTCACCTGTAGGTCTGCGTTCTGCTCGCCTGTGGATACTCTGACGTATAGCGCCACTCGTTTCGGTTTCATAATGATTGCCCTCCTGCGCAAACCTAGCACCCGTTCGTGAGATTCCAAGCAGAATGGCGTTCAAGTGAGCCAAACGGCAGGAAATAGAGTCCTTGACATGTCGCACAAGTTATAACATATGCGACATGGTGAGACGCGAAAATGGGTGTGCGGAATCAGTCACTTGCCGGATGACTTTCAGGGAGACTTTTGCGACACACCTGCAAGCCCGGACTATTTTGCTGATGGGGATTTTCTCTGCGTGCCAGCGAGCCGGGAGATTCATAGGGATCACTTTTCAAGGGCATGGTATGGCGAGGCCGGGTGCAAAAGTGCGGCGTCGGTGCCCTGCATTTTTGCTAAGACGCACATCGCGTCTACACCTGCTGTCCAGCGTTACGCTCGTAACTAGGTTTCTGCAAACAATCTCCGGCATGATGAAGGGTCGTGGCGTGATAAACCTTGTTCGTGCTTTAGCGTTGCCGTATGTACTCGATAGAAAGAGCCGCAGAGATTCTGGTCATCAAGCCTGATGTCATCCGGCGAGCGATCAAGTTAGGTGTGATTGTCTTGGCTGCTGACGGCCTCATCTCACATGAGGAGCTTTTTGCTTTTGCAGCGGAAGGGTTCAAGCATCATCGCTACGCAGACGGCAAGAAACTGCCGGGCGCGAAAAGCTAATATGGCTTCTCTCCTGAGCAAAGACCAACACGCGGAGATGGAGCGACTAAAGATCACGCAGACCGACCGCTTGCGGTTTGCTCGGATGTTGAGACACTGCGTAAAGGAATGCCCCGACTGCCATGGCGAGTGCATTCTGTTCACAGGGTACAGACAACGAGGAGTAGAGCGGGGTTATGGCAGTTTCAAATTTCGCAGAGGAAGGACGGTCCCGGCTCATCGCTTCGCTTTCTTCGCTGAGCATAGCCTGTGGGTTCTACCGGGCGGGGACGTGTGTCACGTTCGTGAATGTATACATCGTGCATGTTGCAATCCACGGCACATCTACCTCGACACCCACAAGGCGAACCAATACGAAGTGACTAAGATCAAGACGCGCACATTCCCGGCGCTACCAGTGCCACGCCCCTTGCCCGTGTTGTCTGTAGGAGAGATCGGGGAGCAGATTGAAGGTGAGATCATCGTGTAGACAACGCCCTGATTGCTGTACCTAATTCTCACCCTCTGCCAAGGTCTAACTGTAAGATAACTCCCTGTGCTGCAATGGTTTGCGTTATGCGGTGCCACATTCTACGGTGGCAAACACCTGCTAAACGTAGTGTTTTGAATAATGTACAGTGTACAGACCTTAAAGAATCGCTATCCAAGCGGCGTCAGCGACTCGCCCATGACGCCATGACCGATTGCTCTAGGCGGTCCGATCTCGCCTTCACCCACGACGAGTAATATTTCTCAGTCGTCCTGATGCTGGCATGACCGAGCAGTCGTGCGACATCCTCGATCGGCACTCCGGCCAGCAACATCTCAATCGAGAACGTGTGACGAAACATGTGCGGGTGACACCGCTTCTTGATGCCGTCCGCGTGCTTCAAGTCCGCGATCTCGAACAGTCGTCGGAGAGAACGTTGCCAGTCTGCGACCGCACTCTTTGGCAGCCCGCGTCCAGTCCAGAAGAAATATCGCTCGTTCGAGTGCGGCATCAAGTGCCGAAGGTAATGAGCGATCTGCGGCTGTAGCGGCAACATTACGGGGACGCCAGTCTTCACTCGGTGGAGAATCAGTCTGTCATCGGCACCAAGCCTAGACCGTTCGAGTGTGACAGCATCGCGTATTGCCAAGCCACTCCATCGCAGCAAGTAGACCATGCCGCGCAACCGAGCACGCTGTGCTTCAGTCTTGCCAAATGTCTCCGTCGCCACGATGATCTTCCTCATCTCGTCCGGCGTGAAGTAATCAGCCTCGCGCACGTCGGCCTTTATCCGCGATAAACCGAGCGCCGGATTGTCATTGATCCATTTATTACGATGGCAGAACCAGAAGAACCCACTTACCCGCTCCTGCTTCTTCTTCGCAGCGAGTGCCCGATCCTTCCATGTTGAGCGCCATGCTTGCAGATGCGGCAGTGTGATCTCTCTTAGTAAGTAGAGATCATTTGAATGGCACCACGGCACGAATTGTTTTTGGAACACTGTGGTGAGCTTGGTGATGGTCGAATCGCGGAGATGCTGCGCCATCCTGTCTCCAAGGTAGAGCTTTACGCCCATCTCGACAGTCTGTTCTTGCGGCGGCTTCGGGTCGAGCGTCTCCCGAAACTGCATTTCAATCTTGAGTGCCTTCTCCGCTGCGACGTTCCACTGGCGTGTGTCGCCTGTGACCCGGTACTCCTTGCCGTCCCGGTGCCATGTGATCCACTTCGGACAGTCACACTTCTTCCAAAACCGTTGACCCCGGTGAACGCAGGATGGCCTGTGGCGGTTGTAGACGTGTACGTTCAGCATGGCCGGAATTGTACTAGGTCCGGCCATTTCCCGCACATTACTGTATTAAGTGTTTTAGAATCAATGGTGGAGGCGGCGGGAGTTGAACCCGCGTCCGAAAATGTTACTGGTCAAGAGACTACATGCGTAGTCGAGTTCATGCCCCAGGCATTACCCTGGGACGTTCGCGGCCCGCGCTCAGAACCGACAAGAAACGCGTTCCACTAGCCTGTGATCTTAGCCTCTCGCCCCAGACGTAGACGAAAAGAGCAGCCCGCTGTGTGACGTCCGTCGGAGGCCCACGGGCGAAGCCTCTTAGGACGGCTGCCTAAACTAGTTAGGCTGCGTATGCCATCTGTTGATTGGCAATTATCATTTTCCACGCGATTACGGGTGTGTGGACCCCGGCATGCCTCTTGGCCGCAAGCATCTCCGTCGAAGCCGTGACGCCCCCACTGGTGGGAATGGCCTTAAAAAGATCCACTTCCACTCTAGCATCGCCAGAACGGAAGTCAAACTAACCACCAGATTTGATGCCGGTAACCCCCTTTTCGATCTTTCGCGTGGGGCAAAGAGATACTGGGTTGAATAGTTTTGCATAGAGGGATGACTGCCCGGCTTCCCGTGATGGACGGGCCGAAGCGCCTGGCGAGGTCACGGAAATGTAAAAGTTCAATGTCCAGGATTTCGCAGTTGACAGGCATAGATCTATCTGGGGTACAGTTCTGACGCCTCTGTGAACCGCTCACGTAAAGGCTATTGAATCGGCTCTGGAGGCGGTTTTTCTCCTGGTTCCGCGTTTCCCGACCCCACAACTTGATCAAGGAGGTCTATGCAAGTCATCACTGCCCGAATCACTTTGCTTGCCCTTACTTTCAGCCTTTGCGGTATCGCCGCTGCGGCGGCGTCTGATAGCGCCACTCCGGACCGGATCGTGGCTCCCGTCAGCGAGTCACAATTGGTGCGGCTTTCCGGCAACACCCATCCTCTGGCAAACGCCCGCTTCGACCGCGGAAAGCTTTCAGCCGAGCACCCGATGGAGCATGTCTACGTGCTGCTCCGAAGAAGTCCCGAACAGGAAACAGCGCTCAACAAGCTGACGGCAGATTTGCAGAATCCGTCATCGCCGAACTATCACAAGTGGCTCAGCGCCGATGATCTCGGAGGGAAATTTGGTCCATCGCAACGCGATCTCGCCGCCGTGACTAGCTGGCTGACCTCTCACGGACTGCAGGTCAACCAGGTGCACAAGAGCGGAATGGTCGTCGACATCTCCGGAAACGCGAAGCAAATTGCTGATGCGTTCCACACCGAAATGCACAGCTATAACGTCAATGGCAAAATGCACATCGCTAACGCCAACGACCCGGAAATTCCCTCTGCGCTGTCACCCGTCGTGGCCGGTGTCGTATCGCTGCACGACTTCATGCCGAAGGCGAATGCGCACAAGCCACTGTCGAACTTTTCGTTTCTCTGCACGGGATGTCCAGATGGATTCGACGGCGCGCAATTGTTTGACGTAGCGCCGGCCGATTTCGCAACAATCTACAACGTCGGTCCGCTCTACAAGAATCAGATCACCGGTGCTGGCCAAATCGTCGTGGTACTTGAAATCAGCAACATCCAAGCTCAGGACGTCGACACCTTCCGCCAAGCCTTTGGTCTGTCCAAATTTGGCGGAACGTTCAGCCAGATACATCCCGGCCCGGGATGCGCGGATCCAGGCATCAACGGTGAAGAAGGAGAAGCGGCGCTGGATGCCGAATGGGCGGGCGCAGTGGCTCCCGGAGCACACGTGGAACTCGCGTCTTGCGATAACACGGCGACTAACTTCGGCGCCTTCATTGCCGCGCAAAACTTGCTCGATAAAAAGGTGCCTCCACCGATCATGAGTCTCAGTTTCTCGGGATGCGAAGCTTTTCAGGGCATCGTGGGAAATGAATTCATCAACGCGATGTGGCAGCAGGCAGCGGTAGAGGGTGTATCGGTCTTCGTATCCACCGGTGACGGATCGGCCGCAGGATGCGATAACTTCAACACGGAAGCGTTCGCCGTCAATGGAATCCAGGTCAACGGACTGGCTTCTACTCCATTCAATTTCGCGGCAGGTGGAACGGATTTCTCCGACACCTTCAGCGGAACGAACGCCACCTACTGGCGCGGTGGCAACAGCCCCACTGGAGAGTCCGCAAAGTCGTACATTCCCGAGATGACGTGGGAAGACTCGTGCGGATCGCAGGCAGTGTTTGAATTCTTCGGGTTCTCGGACCCACTCACGTTCTGCAACAGCTCGACGGGCCTGAACTTCTTCGACATCGTCGGCGCCAGCGGCGGATTCAGTCGCGTGTACAGCAAGCCGTCGTGGCAGACCAACACGTTCGGGATGCCGAATGACGGCAGGCGCGGCCTTCCGGATGTTTCCTTGTTCGCGTCCAACGGTTTCTGGAGCCACGCCATCATCTTCTGCATGTCAGATGTGAATGAAGGCGGGACGCCATGCGACTACTCGGTGCCAAGCAACGTGTTCTTCAACAGCGCTGGAGGAACGTCGTTTACGGCTCCGCAGTTCGCCAGTATCCAAGCGCTGATCAACCAGAAGGCGAACGGACGCCAGGGCAACCCGGCTCCGATTTATTACCAGCTTGCCACGAAACAGAACGGCACGCGTAGCAATCCGAAGAATCAGAACATTGACGCCTGCGATTCGAACAACGGAAACGGCGTGTCGGGTGCTTGCATCTTCCACGACGTAACCTTTGGAAGCATCACAGTGCCTTGCGCCGGCCCGCTGAATTGTTTCGAGCCCGACCCGAACCAGTTCGGCGTGCTGTCGGTTTCAAACCGAGCGTTGGAACCAGCTTTCCCGACGCGTAAAGGCTGGGACTTTGCAACTGGCCTGGGCAGTCCGAATGTGACGAACCTGGTCAACAACTGGCCGTAGACCGATAGCAAGAAGCCTTAATAGGACAGCCGATTTGATTTGGCTGTCCTAATTTTTTTGGGCAATTTCGCCCCGCGCGGCGATTTCGAGAATTGAAGATAGTTTGTCCAACTTCATAATGCAGCTCTTGCGGGCCGGAGGGTCTGATGCCAGCGCAGGCGCAGGTCCGCGCCAATCAGGCCATGCAGGAGCAGGGGATCCCAATCGATCTGACGCAGATCAAGCCTGAGAATCTGGAAGAACTCATGGAGCACCTCAGCGATCTGACGGTGGATGTGGATCAGAAGAATACATTCAACAAGATGATGGTCAGAGTGTTCTGTGAATGAGCGCAACTGTACTGCACAAGTTCGAATCTCGTGAAGCAATGTTACAGATCGCTGCCTAAGCTCAACTTCCCCGCACTAACAGCGAATATCGCCCGTGTGACCTGTCGCCAGGTTTCGGCGATGTTTTCCACCCGATGTTGTAGACTTCCGAGGATTCGAAATCCTTCTCCGGGGTTTATCGCCGCGCTGCCCACATCCCGCACAACGAAACGAATTCCGCAGATTAGTAACAGCGTCTTCTGCATCTTGCTGGTCTGCCTCATCACGGGCGCCGTTGTTCGTTCCGCAGTGGCTACCCGGAACGACAGTTTCACGCAGGATGAGGGCTACCACATCCTGGCCGGCGTTTCTTATGTGAAACGAGGAGATTTCCGTATCAATCCCGAACACCCGCCACTGGTGAAGCTCTGGGTCGGCACCATCATCTCTGCCGCGGGATTTCATCTCAGCCCTTTTCGCGAGATGCATGACAAAGCCGACGAACGTGATTTTGCCGAGGAAGATATCTATCAGCACAATGATCCGGACCTGGTTCAGCGACGAGCCCGCAAAGCTATGTGGGCCTTGAACGCGCTGTTGCTCGCTGGGTTCGCATTCGCCCTTCGCCGGGTGTTCGGGCCGGTTGCGGCGCTCTGCGTCCTCGGCGTTCTGGTAATTGACCCCACGATTGCCGCACATATGCCGCTCGTGCTCACCGACCTTCCGATTTCTCTACTCGCCGCAACGGCCGTGGTGCTTGCGTCGCGGGCCTTTCGCGAATGGAAGGTCCCCGATTTGGTAGCGACATCCGCAGTGCTTGGAATGGCTTTGGCCACCAAGCATTCCGCTCCGGTTTTCGCTATTTTCCTCGCCTTGGTCGGTTTGGTGATGGCATGTTTCGTCCCGCCCTCGCAATCCTCCGACCGCCGTCCCCTGCGTTTCGCCAAGCTCGCCGGAGTTTTGTTCGGCGCGCTCGCGATCCTTTGGGGCTTTTATCTGTTTCGCTTTACCGAGAGCCCATCGCCCGTGGAAGTCTTCAATCGCCCTCTGGTCGAGAAGATTGCCGATCTCCACTCGCCCCTCCACCGGATGGTTCTCACCAAGTTCGCCAGCGCGCATTTGCTTCCACGCCCCTATATTTGGGGCTTCGCCGACACAATTCGAGCGGGCATTGAAGGACGGGTTGAAACCCGCCTTTTCTACGGTCACATGTATTACGCCAACCCGCCTTGGTATTTCTTTCCTGGAGTCATCGCCGCCAAACTTCCGCTGGGCTCGTTGTTGCTGATCATTTTAGGAATCTTTTTATTTGCCAGTCGCCGGCTTCCGACGGAATGGCGCACCTCTACTCTTGTGCTCGCGATCGTTGTGGTCGGGTTCCTGGGGGTTTTGTCGAGGGGCGCAAACTATGGAGGCTTGCGACACGCCTTGCCACTCGCCGTCCTGCTTTACATTTTCGCGGGACTCGCCCTGTATGCGGCGCTGGTGTCCGATTCGCGAGTCTTCCGAACGGTCGCTGTGTTGAGCTTGGCAGCGGCTGCGATTTCAGCCCTGCCCGTCATGCGGCCCTACGAGTACTACAACGAAACCATCGGAACCAGCAACGCCTATCTGTATTTCAATGACGAAAGCCTCGACGCCGAACAGCGCGGTAAAGATCTTTTTGGGTACTATTTCAAGAAAGTTAAGCCTGCGGGCGACATCCCGTTTCTCTTCTATTCCGTCCCTAATATGGAAATCAAGGCTCGGGGATTGGACTATGTTGGCAGTGATTTGAAGCGCGATGCTGCGCGCATGAGTGATTCCACTGTAACTGGGACGATTTTTATGGAGGCGAGATTTCTCAGTCAACAACCTTACTGGCGACTTACTGCTCTTGAGTCCGCCAAACCGGTGGCTCGCTTCGGCAATCTGCTGATCTTCCAAGGCTCTTTTCATTTGCCAGCCGTCGCGGCGGCAAACGCTTATTGGGCTGGAACCCTCAAGGAATATACCGATAAGCCAGATCTGGTGGAGGCCGAACGACTGTTCCGACAATCGGTACAACTCGATTCATCCGCGTTCTATGTTTTTATCGAACTCGGAAACCTTGCGCTGGCGCGTGGCTCTCGCGAGGAGGCCTTGGTCGCCTACCAGAGCGCTCTGCAGGGCGCGCCGACCCCAACTCTCGCGGAACCTATCGCCCAACAGATTCAGCAAATTTCCCAAAGCCCTCTAGCACAGATAAGGCCATTGCGAAATCCGGCCATAGAATAAGGGGTTTTCAGTTTCGAAAAGATCAGTCCCCGAACCGGGCACCCGTAGTTGATGGCGTAACCCATTCCACTCGGCCTCCAGTGCAACAACGCCTTTGAAAGGGCCCTTTCCCAACAACGTTTCAATGGGGATCTTTCCGTTGTAAAAGAGCGTTCCCGTCTCCGTGAGGTAACCATATAAGCTTGGCATGGCATTTCCATCTGTGCACGACCGTGCCGCGCAGATCCATCAAGTAGACGATTCCGCCGTTCGCTGGAGCAAACAGTGTTAGTCCGGGCGAGGCTCGATCAACATCAAGGGCACGCAGGCCCGTCCCCCGTCGCCGGATCGGATTCTGGTCAACTGCGCCCGTTCGGGTAGGGCTATTAGCGGTGCTGGCCCCACCGACTTGAGCGAGCGCCTCTGGCCCCGCGCCGAGAACAGCTGCACCCATGCAGATCCCCGCAAAATTACGCCTCGTAATCTTGTCCGCTGAATTCTTGACCAAGCATCCCTCCTCGAGACTGAGACGCAATCCTAGGCTCTTTCCACGATCTGGCCCAGCGGAAACAATTCATCCGAACGCCTTATGAAATCTGGATGATATTCGCCCCGACACTTGCACTCACTCAGGTTTCGCAGGAACTGCCAAGCCTGTAGAGTGCCCACAACCGTTGCAAAATCCCCGCTTCACTCATTGGAAGCCGCAGAAGTTCCGTCGAAGCAGGCGATTTTCGTGACTAGTCGCTTCTGGCACGGACAGAAGAATTGTTGCTACAATCCACGCACATGTTGCGCAAGGCAATGCCTGTTCTGTCCGCTCTGGCTGTATTGCTGCTGCCGGTTTGCCCCGCGCAGCAACGGGCGAGCACAGCGGCAAATGCGGCAAGCGCTAAGGAGGGAGCGGCAATGCCAAGCGAGCGAGGACGAATCCTGGGGATCGGTGGAATATTCTTCAAGTCCGCGAATCAACCACAGATGCGTGAGTGGTACGGCAAGCACCTCGGACTCGCGGATAAAGGCGAGGGTGTCATGATGCCGTGGCGGGAGAAAGACAACCCGGAAAAGGAGCACATGACCGTTTGGTCCGTCTTTCCTGGAAGCACGAAGTACTTTGAGCCCAGCCAGGCCACGTTCATGGTGAACTACATCGTGGACGACCTGGACGCGCTGCTTGAACGGTTGCAGAAAGAAGGCGTCAAGATCGATCCCAAGCGCCAGAACGAAGACTATGGCCGGTTCGCATGGATCTACGATCCCGACGGCAACAAAATCGAATTATGGCAGCCGGTAACTTCAGAAAAGAAGTAGTGGAATTCTGAAGGCCTAGTTATCGAATCGTTGCAGGAGAGCGCTCATGATCCAGTTACCCTTGCCTTCAGCCTCTCCTTCACCTCGGCCCACTCGCGATCAAGAATGCTGAAATAAACGGTGTCGCGCACGCGGCCGGTCCAGGTCATCAGATGACGGCGCAGCGTTCCCTCTTTCTTTGCGCCGATCCTGAGAATTGCGTTTCTTGATTTCTGATTGAGAGCATCCGTCTTCAATTCCACCCTGATGCACTTCCACTGTTCGAAGGCATGCCGAAGCATCAGATACTTTGCTTCACTGTTCACGGCGGTGCGTTGCCAGGCCGGCGCGATCCAGGTCGAGCCGATTTCAACCCGCTGGTTCACCCGGTCAATATTCATGTAGCGCGTGCTGCCAATGGTTCGCCCCGAGGCGCGCTCGACCGTGGCGAACACGATCGACTCACCGCGCTGCTGTTCCTCAAAGGCCTTCTCGACAAGCCGCTGAAAATCCTGTTGAGTTTTGACTGAGTAAGGAATCCAGCGGAAGATGTCTTCGAGATCATCTTTCGCGACCTGCCAGAAGAGATCCGCATGATCGTGGCGCAGGGGTTCGAGGCGCACAAACTTCCCTTCCAGCGTGACTGGCGTGGTGATTTGCAGAGGGGTCGATGCTGTCATACTGTTCATAGATTTCAGTGCAGTCCGTGGGACGAAATTCCCCAGATTCGCTAATTCCCTTCCAACGACTTTAGAATGATTTGACAGGGATTATTCATCATATTTGCATCTTGTAGCCGTTTAAGGCATCTCAAGAACGACGTGTCGGCCCTCACGAAAGCTGAGGTCAACCGTCCATAAGGCGATGGACCAAGCCTCAACATTCCGGTGTCAGGAGAACTGTCAGTGAAGGCGCACTGTCTCCCATTCTCACAAATTCCCCACACAACGCGCTTATTCACCGATTTCCTCTCCTATTCTCCCAAAATTCAGCAGTTTTACCCGCGCTCTCCTTACTTCACGGAATGGGTCAAAGAAGAATCCGGCAAGATTTCCTACGATGATTCGCGGCGGAAACGCGTAGCCAGCGTCCTGGAGAGGCAAAATCGATCGTACGGAGCTTCGCCGAAAACTTTAGCCAATCTGGAACGCTTGCGCAGCGGGGCTTTTACGGTGGTAACTGGCCAGCAGGTAGGTCTTTTCGGAGGGCCCACATTCGCGCTCTTCAAGGCCATGACGGCCGTAAAGCTCGCAGAAGAAGCGACGGGCGCGGGCATCGACGCGGTACCCGTTTTTTGGCTGGCCACCTACGATCACGATCTCGCGGAAGTAAATCATGTCGCGATCCCAGGAACCGACGGTACGCTGCAAACTCTTGCAACGTCAGCGCACGGGGTTCCGGGAGCGCCTGTAGGCTCAATTCAATTTGGAGATGAAATCACCCCGCTCGTCGAGCAAGCAGCGGCTTTACTGGGCGAGTGCGATGCTGCAACCTTCCTGCGCGAATGCTACCGGCCCGGCGAAACCCTGGGCACAGCTTTCGCACGCTTCTATACGCGTGTCTTTGCCGATTGGGGCGTGATCGTGATGGATGCGTCGGACCCGGAACTGTCGGCCATCGCGGAGCCCATCTATCGCGCGGCTATCGAAAGATCTGAGGAACTGGCATCCTCGTTGCTCGCTCGCGGCAGAGAACTCGAAGCGGCGGGATATCACCAGCAAGTGAAGGTGACGGAATCGTCGGTGTTGCTCTTCACTTCGCGAAATGGAACGCGCACCCCCATTCAACGTCGCGGCACTGGTTCAACCACGGAATTCGTAGTCGGAGCGGAGGGCGAGCCTCAAAAGTTGTCGTCAGCGGAATTGCTCGCGCAGATCGCAGCCAGGCCGGGTGACTTCAGTCCGAATGTATTACTACGTCCTGCTGTCGAAGATTACTTGCTGCCTACACTAGCGTACACGGGAGGAGCAGCGGAAACCGCTTACTTCGGGCAGGCAGGAGCTGTGTACGAAGCTTTGTTGGGACGAGTGACGCCGATTGTTCCCCGGTTCACCGCCACTCTGATTGAGCCGAAGATGCAGCGCCTTCTCGAGAAACACAAGATTGGTTTGACAGACACGTTCGATGGTCCGGAAGCGTTGCAGCACGAAATCGCGGAACGAAGCCTGCCTAGCGATCTGAAAGTTGCCTTCGAGCGGGCGAAGACGTCGTTCGATGACAATTTCTCGTCAGTAAAAGAAAAGCTCGAGAAGCTGGATCGAACGTTGGTGGACGCAGCGGAGACCGCCCGGTCAAAGATGCAGCATCAACTGGAAAAACTCTATGCGCAGGCCGCGCGTGCCGAAGCGCAAAAGGGAGAACTTGTGGCGCGACACTCAGACCACATCAGCCAGGGACTATATCCGGAAAAAGGACTGCAGGAACGTGGCATCGGCGGAGTCTACTTCTTGGCCAAATACGGTCTGGAGTTGCTCGGGCAACTTCATGGCGCGATGCACACCGACTGCCACGACCACCAGGTCATCGAACTCTAGCGGCTTCCCCGCTATTTCTGTTCCAGCAACGATCTGATTTCAGTTGCAAGCAAGGCGTAGGCCTCGTCGGTTAAAGGCCCATGGGCCTGTCGAACGACTTTGCTGTCGCGATCGAGCAATACCAGGTAAGCAGCATCCTGGTCGCGGTAGTCGACAGCTTTCTTCAGATCCGCCTCGCCGTTCAGGATCGGCACAAAACGGTCCCACATGTTTTCTGGCACGCCCTTCTTGATGCCAGAAATTACCATTCCACGAAACAGGCGCGGAACGTCTTCCAGCACCGGAAGCTGATAGAGCCGAAAACGGGGGTCGCTTCCGAGGTCTTGGGAGAGGCGCTTGGCCCAGGCGCTGGTAGGAGTTTTCGACGCCTTAGTGAATCCAAGAATGAGCACAGTGATGCTGCCACGTGCGGCCTCGGGAAGCACCACTTTGTGTCCGGCCAAGCTCTCCCCTGCAATTATCGGCAACTGCTGCCCGGTCTGCGCGACCGTGGAGATGACTGCAAGCAGGAAACAGACGAGTTGCGACCGCACCAAGTTTCTTCTCAAGAAGACCTCCGCAGCCTTTTGCTTTGGATGCTGTTCAGAGGCAAATCATTTATTGTCGCTCGCCGCCAGGTATGTTCCCAGTCCGATCATGATCGTGCCGGTAACGGTTCTCTGACGTCGGCGGAACGTGGCTGACTCGCGGATGCGTTTGCCGAGTGGCCCGGCCAAGGCGATCACAATCAAATCAGCGGTCGTGTTGAGCGTGACGGAGATCGTTCCGAGAAGAACGAATTGGAGGAATACATGACCGCCCGCACGGTTCACGAATTGTGGGATAAATGACAGGAAGAACAAAGCCGTCTTGGGATTGAGGACTTCGGTGGCAATTCCCTGCCACAAGGGATTGCGCGCAGGCTTGCTTTCTTCCGGCGTCAACTCCTCTTCGTCTTTCTGCTTGCGCGCGTCGAGAATCATCCGCACGCCAAGAAATCCCAAGTAGGCTGCGCCCACATACTTGACGGTAGCAAAGGCGACCGCCGACTTCGCGAGAATGATGGAAACGCCCAGCGCCGCGGCGAACACGTGCACCATTCCGCCAACGAATGTGCCGAACGCCGAAAGAACGCCCTCGCGCTTGCCGCCCGCCAGACTGCGCGCGAGTACGTAGAGCATTCCTGGGCCGGGCGCGATCGCCAGCAACAGCGCCGCCGTGAGGAAGAGATAGAACCGGGCTGCTCCGAACATGCCTGAACCTCGAACTTTCGATTCTATTTCTGACGCTTCATTTATCGAGCCATGCCTGTAGCTCGGCGAGCGACGCAACCCGGGGGAATTCCTTGTCACGATATGAGCCCGCAACGTCGAACAGAACTGCATCCATTCCAACCTTGCGCGCCCCGACGTAATCCACGGAGTACAGGTCGCCGACGTAGAGGCTGTCGGCCGCATCGGCCTTCATCTGTTTCAGCGCAGCTTCAAACACGGCAGGATGCGGCTTTTCGTGGCCGACGTTTCCAGAGTCGGTGACGCTGGCGAAGCAGTCGCGAATGCCACAACGGTCGAGCACAGCGTCGATTCGACCGTCGGAATTGGAAATCACTGCGATCGAATATCGTCCTTGAATTCGCAACAGGGCCTCCCGGGTTCCGGGAAGGATCTGGTCCCAGTTAGCCGAGTTCTGGGTATTTGCGATCAGCTGGGCAAGCGTGGACTCGTCGAACATGTCGAGGTCGTGCAAGAGGTGAGTATGAAAGGTCCACCAGAACCCATGATCGACCTTTCCATTCACCCATCCCTGATCAAACTCGTACTTGGTGCGCCGTTCAAGATCCTGCCAACGGTCAAGTGAGGGGCGCTTCTCCTCGGGGACAGGCGCGAGGATGCGGGCACGATTGGGAAAGAGCAAAGTGTTGCCGACATCGAAGAAAACGAACTGGCATTTGCCCATGCAGCCATATTACAGAATGCGGTAGCCCCCTTGACTAGATGGTTGCCCAGCCGCACACGAGTTTTAATTTAAGACCGGAAACACGGTAATATCCAATTTTAAGGCCTCTGACTGCGGATCTATCGAGCCGCAGGTTCGGCGCATGGCGATAGCCTCGACAATCACGTTGATCAGCAGTCTGGGCCGGACCACAAAGGCAGGAATTGTCCTTTTCGCGGCGGTGCGCTCCTATGCCGCGATGTTTTTCAGCGTCGCTTTTGCCATCTTCTTTCGCGGAACGCGGCAGGACGCCTACAACCTGTTATGGGTCGTGGTCTTCGGATTTGCAACCCTCAACATCCTTGGATTGGCCGCCCGCCGTATGGAGCCAAACCGTCGCGGGATCACTTTCGGGGAAATAATTGCCGTGATGGTGGTGTTGATCGCGATCCTGCTACTCGGGTGGGAAATGCTGAGCCAGTTTCACATCTTCCCGATCAGACTCGGTCACTGATCGTTAGCGTACGACCAGGACTTCCCTCACGTTGTCACGCGCCAGGAAGAATTTGATCGACGCGAAATCACGGAATAGCGTTTCAATGTGCCGGTTGTTGAAGACCCGTTGAAGGCGAAATCCGTCGGCAACCGCGGTGTGCACGGCGCCAGTCGGACCACGGCGGGCTTCGCGGCGCAGAACGATGCGCTGCATCTCAAGGACATCTTTATCGAGGATGTGGAAACGGTAGCAGGGTGAATCTGGCCCTGCGTCCTTGGTGTGAAAGAACGCCAGCATCATGCCACCCGGTTTCAGCACGGACCATAGCCTCCCCATGACCGGACGTACCAGACTTTCATCCAGGTAGTCGGGAAGGTTCCAGCAAAGGACGATGTCGAAGTGCGCGGCCGGATACTGCAAATTGTCGGCAAGGAAGCGGCGACTGTCGAGCACCACGGCGTCCTGCTCGTCTTTCGTGACCAGATGAGGCTCGGTGGAAGCAACGAGGAGATCCTCACTGTAGATCTTGTGTCCACGCTCGGTGAAGAAGCGAATATTTGAAGGAGAGGTTGAACCGACATCGAGCACGCAAAGCGGGGAGTCGCTCTGCCACAGCCGGGAAAGTTCGCCAAGGCTGCTGGATCGACGGGTCAGTTTTTGAGCGGGCTGCTCGGTTTCCCGCTGCGTGCCACTCGAAGAACCGCGAAAAAGCTTCATGAAGTTGTGAATGACTCAAGCCGCCAAGCCGGACGTAAACGCTTCGCTTGGGACGCAAATGCTCTGGACTGAAAACCGTAAGTTGGAACCATTACTTTAATGCGCTGAGCGACAGGCCAGAAGTTACTTTCCGGCGACCTTGTCCGCTTTGCCCTGAATCTCGACTTTGCCTTTCAGGTAGGCGCCTTCCTCGATTGCGATGCGCTGGGTCGTGATGTCGCCAGTCATGACCGCCGTCTTGCGCAGTTCGACGCGATCGCTGGCCAGCACATTCCCTTCAAGTTTTCCTTGAACTACAACACCCTTCGCTTCCACGGACGCCTTGATCAGGCCATTTGGCCCGACCGTCAAGCTATTGTTTTTCAGGGAGATACTGCCCTCAATCTGGCCGTCAACATAAAGGTCTTCGCTGCCTGTTAAGTCGCCTTTGACGACAACGGATTTCCCAATCTGCGCCAAATCTGCCGACAACGGAGCACTCATGGATATTCTCCTTAATGGAACGGACACTGCGCGACCAAGAAGTCAGAAGGCAGGTATCAGACGGCTGCTTTTTTTGGTACCAAAACGACTATACCCAACTATCCGAATATGCGGCAAGGGTGGGCGGGAACACTGGCGTCGAGACTGCAACCATTTGCACTCGGTTGCTACACTAATCATTGATGTCGCCTGCGATAAAACGGGGAGCGTGGGTCGCCGCCGGTTGCTCAATCTTTCTTTGCTGCCTGACCATGTTGCCTGCCCAAGGCGCGAAGCCGGCGCAAATATCCGAAGTGCCGGCGGAAGCGTTGGTACGCGACACAGTAGCGCAGGAAGTTGCTGCCGCCAATAGGAACGAATCCAAGCACATGTTCCTGTCCCGCAAGGAGACTGCGAAGGGATCGCAGACAAAACTCTACGTCGAAACCAATGACGCCATCGCCGGAATGCTTGTCGCCATCAACGACAAGCCTCTCAATCCTGAACAGAGCAAAGCCGAAGTTGATCATCTCGCCTGGCTGACGGGCAGTCCTGAACAGCTCAAAAAGAAACACGCGCGGGAGAAGGACGATGCGGATCGGACCCTGCGGATCGTCAAGGCGATGCCCGACGCGTTTCACTACCAGTATGACGGGAGCGAGATCGGCAGCGCCGGCTTAGGCCGGGCCGGAGCGGAGTTATCACGATTGAAATTCACGCCGAATCCGGCGTACTCCCCGCCGTCACGTGTCGAGCAGGTCCTTCAAGGTATGGAGGGATATCTTCTGATCGATAGAGCTGCCCGGCGCATTGCCCGGATCGACGGCACTCTGTTTCGGGAAGTCACTTTTGGATGGGGGATCATCGGGCACCTCGACAAGGGTGGGCACTTCCGAGTGCAGCAGGCCGATGTCGGGGACGGGTCTTGGGAGATTACGGCGATGAGCCTGAGGATGACCGGAAAGATCCTTCTATTCAAAAGCCTGAGCATGAAGTCGGACGAAACTTTCAGTCAGTTTCGCAAGGTCCCCGAGGATTTGCCGTTCGCAAAAGGTGTGGACCTGCTGAAAGCCGAGCGGGAAAAGATGGCGCACTCCGGGAGTATCCAGCCGGCCGCGATCAGCAAAGCATCGCAGTAACAACTTCTCCTACGCCCGCAACGTTTCCTTCCTGACCGTGAGCTTTTCAATCAAATCTGTTTTGACGGTGTAGCCCGTCCCGGGCTTGTCGGAGATGGCGATCATGCCCTGGGGCGACACTTCAACCTCTGGATCAATAATGTCTTCTTTCCAATAGCGTTTAGAGGCGGAAACGTCTCCGGGCAGGCTGAAGTTCGACAGCGTAGACAGGGCGATATTCTGGGAGCGACCTATCCCGGTTTCTAGCATGCCCCCGCACCACACGGGAATGTTGTTCGACTGGCACACGTTATGGATGCCGATGGCCTCGCTGAATCCACCGACCCTGCCGACCTTGATATTGACGATCCGGCACGCGCCGGTTTCAACGGCGAAGGTAGCGCTGCGAGTGCTGACGATGGATTCGTCAAGGCAGATCGAGGTTCGAAGCTCCCGCTGCAACCGGCTGTGGTAGTAGATGTCGTCGTTCCAAAGCGGTTGCTCGATCATCAGCAGGTTGAACTGATCGAACTTCCGCAAGTGTTCCACTTGGTCGAGTGTGTAGGCGGAGTTTGCGTCGCAACTGAGGGTGATGTCAGACCAACGCGACCGGATGCGCTCCAGAACGTTGACGTCCCATCCTGGTTTCACCTTCACTTTGATGCGACGATATCCGGCAGCCAGTTCGATCTGGATTTTCTCGAGAAGCTGCTCGACGGAATCCTGGATGCCGATCGAGACGCCGCATGGAATTTCGCGACGCCAGCCACCCAGCAACTTCCAGAGCGGCTGCTGCTTCTGAATCGCCTCCGTCTCCCAAAGAGCATTTTCGAGGCCCGCTTTTGCCATGCGATGCGCGCGAACTTTTGCGAATAGCGCAGGACAATCTCGCGCGGACTCGATGCTCTTGCCGAGCAACATGGGAATCAGGTACGAAGTGAGCGTAGGCCAAGCGCTCTCGATCCACTCGCTGCTGTAAAAAGGATCCTCGCCAACGACGCTTTCGCCCCATCCATCGACACCTTCGCTGTGGATGGTGAGAAGCAAAATTCGGCGGCTGTAGGTACGGCCGAAGCTCGTCTCGAAAAAGTGGACGAGCGGCATTTGAATTTCCCGGAGGGTAATTGCTTCGATTTTCATTATGGCCCTTTTATTTTTTCGTTTTATACGGACCGAGCGGCGCGACGAGGCAAGCGGTTTTAAGTGGGTTCAGCTGCGTAGGACAGCTTTTCGTCCCATCGTCCCATCATGAACTTGCCATTCCCTTCCGGATCACGCTCATAGCCGAGAACGGCTAAACCGTTCCCGAAAGATCGCAGGAATTGGTTGCGATTGTGTTCCTGCACTTCCTGAGCTT
This sequence comes from uncultured Acidobacteriota bacterium, assembly GCA_963820895.1. Lineage (GTDB taxonomy): Bacteria > Acidobacteriota > Terriglobia > Terriglobales > Acidobacteriaceae > Sulfotelmatobacter. The sequence continues at coordinate 567,136 of CAWGBW010000001.1, read as the reverse complement.
TGACCCGGGTTTCCGGCGCCGCCTTCCAAGCGTAAATCTGAGCGGGCACGGGGATAGCAAGGTCCGCTTGAAACGGGGCATTCTTTCCGTTCTCGAGCAGCTTTGCGACCCGCTTTGACTTGAGCCACCATTCGGCAATGAGTCGATCGCTGGGCAGTCCACCCTGCAGCGGTGAAGACGTAATGCCGTACTGATTGATGTTGTATCGGCGTGAGATGGCGCCAAGTTTCTCGATATTCAGATAGGCATTCTTGATCTCGAGGGGATCGAACGTCCACTCGATCAACTCGATGCCCCGAGCAAGGGCGTCCTCGCGCTGCATAAGCTTCAAGCGGCGACCGAGGCCGGCATTTCGGTAGTCCTTGCGCACGGCCAGCATGTGCGAATGAAGGTAGACGTGTCCCGAGCGGGTTCCGGGCACCGAAAGGGCGAAGCCGATCATCGACTTCCCTTCGAATGCGCCCATGACCTGGCCTCCGACCTTGTCGGCCACCACAAACATGCGCAGCGGCACAAGCTCGGCGTCGGTAAAGTTCCACACTTCTTTCTGCAGGGCCACGCAGGCGCGGAACTCCTCGATGTCGTGACAGCGGCGCAGTTCGATGGCGTCCGCGGTCAAGCCGTCTTTCCCTCGGGTGATTTCTCGGTCTCTTTCGCTTTCTGCCAAAGCGACTCGAGCTCGTCCGTGGAAGCCTCACCGGCGGAACGTCCTTCTTCGTAGAGACGTGCCTCCATCCACTGAAAGCGGCGCTTGAACTTGCGATTGGTCTTGCGCAGGGCAGACTCGGCATCGACTGACAGGTAGCGCGCGATGTTGACGAGCACGAAGAACAAGTCTCCGACCTCTTCTTCAAGGCGCTGTTGCAGTACATCGGGGACGGCAGTCTTGCCGGATCCAGCGATGCCTCGTCCTTGTGGCTGGGGACCGGGCTCAGGAAACTCAGCCAACTCTTCGCGAAGTTCGGTGGTTTCCTCTTTCAGCTTGTCGAACAGGCCTTCGACATTCGGCCAATCAAAGCCGGATTGCGCCGCACGCGAGCTGAGCTTGTGCGCTTCGAGCAGCGACGGCATTGCGGACGAAACTCCGGCCAGAATCGAGCGCTTCTCATTGGAAGGCACGCCGGAGGGCGCGGCGCTTCCATCACCCGCTTTCGGCTGCTTTTTCTGCTCTTCAAGCTTCCGTTCTTCGACCTTGATGGCTTCCCAGTTGCGCTTGACGTCAGCGGCGGTGTCGGCCTTCACATCCCCGAAGACGTGAGGATGGCGATTGATCAGCTTGGTGGACAGCCGGTCCAGAACATCATCGATCGAGAACGAACCTTGCTCCTGAGCCATCTCGGCATAGAACAGGACTTGAAGCAACAAGTCGCCAAGTTCACCGGCGAGTTCGGGCCAATCGCGATTGTCGATCGCCTCGAGCACCTCATACGTTTCCTCGAGCGTGTAAGGCTTGATGGAATCGAAGGTCTGCTCACGATCCCACGGGCAACCTCCGGGAGCGCGCAGGCGCTCCATGATCGAGACGGCTCGTTCAAAACGTTCTCCGGTACCGGGCATTCGGCAACCAATGTAAATGACGGCGGATATGACAAGCAACGCTTGTGGCAACACCGAATTTGTGGATTCAGCGGTCACGGCCACCGCCAACCGATGAACAGTGTGCGGCATCCTAAAAGGGGTCCGTTCATCCCGCTGATCATTCAAAAGCAACTTTCTACGACGATTCATAACGAGGAGGAACCTGAAAATGTCTACTGAAACAGTAAAAGGAAAGAAGATCGCAATCCTGGTTACCGATGGATTCGAGCAATCGGAATTGCTGGAACCAAGAAAAGCCCTTGATGAAGCGGGCGCAATCACCAAGGTCGTTTCGCCCGCCGAAGGCAAAGTGAAGGGATGGAATTCCAAGGACTGGGGAAAAGAAGTGCCCGTCGACATCGCTCTGAAGGGCGCAAAGGCAGCCGAGTTTGACGCGCTTCTACTTCCCGGTGGAGTCATGAACCCCGATCACCTCCGAATGCAGCCCGAGGCCGTGAACTTCGTAAAACAGTTTGTGGATGCCGGCAAACCGATCGCCGCAATTTGCCATGGCCCGTGGACCCTGATCGAGGCAGGCGGCGCTCAAGGTCATGTCATGACCTCGTGGCCGTCGCTGAGGACGGATCTGACAAATGCCGGCGCAACCTGGGTCGACAAAGAGGTCGTCAGCGACAAGAAACTGGTGACAAGCCGGAAGCCTGACGACATCCCGGCTTTTAACCGCGAGATGATCCGACTATTCGCAGATGCGAATGCGGACTCGCCGCAACTGCGAAAAACAGCGTAGAAACAAGGCAAAAGTGAACCAAATCGATGCCCGGACGATCCTTCACCGTCCGGGCATCGTGTTTTATAGCGGAAGTCGCTGAACTCAGATTGGATTCTTCGAGCCTCAAAGGTTACTTTCGATATGATTGTGATAAGAGATGTCCTGAGGCCGGCGGTTACCGGGTTGAACCATCGTTACCTTCATTTCTCCTTGCCCAGGGCTGAGAATCAAATGCAGGTAGTAGTGTTTTCGGTGCCCCACGGCCGTCTCTATCTGTCCTAAGTTATGGCCCTCTCAGTGAAACCCCGACCGTCTTTGGAAGGCCAGCACTTTCACGTGATCGTGATTGGCGGAGGCATCAATGGCGTGGCCGTTGCCCGGGAGTGCGCTCGAGCGGGCAAACGCACATTGCTGGTCGAGCAGAACGACCTTGCCTCAGGCGTGACCAGCCGGTCTACGCGGATCATCCACGGCGGGCTGCGGTACCTGGAGCACGGGGAAATCTCCCTGGTGCGGGAGTCTGTGCGCGAGCGGGAACGCCTGTTGCGAGAGCGATCGCACCTGGTACACCCTGTCCAATTTCTGTTTTTATTGAATGAGAAGAGCACGCGTAGCGCCATGAAAGTGCGCGCCGGGCTCTGGATGTACCAGCGCTTTGCGGAACGGCGCGCCGCCGCTCCCAGCGAAATCGAATTGAAACGAGTGCAGCGCGCTCTCGATGCAGGCCACCAGTGGCTGCTGCTGAATTACGAAGACGCGCAGTGTGAGTTTCCAGAACGCCTGGTTGCGGAATGGGCCACCGAAGCTGCGGATGAAGGGGCAGTGATTCGGAACCACTGCGAAGTTCTGGCTGTGAATGTCGGTGCCGGCCGCGCGCGCGGCGTCCTTTTGCGCGATCGAATCACCAAGAAAGACGAGCGCGTGAATGCAGGATGGATCATCAACTGCACCGGCCCGTGGGCCGATCGCATCTGCCAGCGCTCGACCATCCGGACCGGCAAGCCGATGATCGGCGGCGTGCGCGGATCACATCTCGTCCTGCCGCGCTTCTCCGGCGCTCCTACTGCGTCCCTCTATACGGAAGCCGCAGACGGGCGTCCGGTCTTCGTGCTGCCGTGGAACGAGCAACTTCTGGTGGGCACAACAGAAGTGGCAGACTCCGGCGATCCCGGTAAGACGTCGCCTTCGGCGGAAGAGATCGAATACCTGCTTCGCACGGTTTCCCAACTGTTTCCCAAGGCGAAGTTCTCCGCGCATGACATCAAGTACGCGTTTGCAGGAGTTCGCCCCTTGCCGAATACCTCCTCGGATAAGCCATCGTCGGTGACGCGCCGCCACTTTCTACACGATCACAGCGACGAAGGCGCGGCGAGATTAATCTCTGTCATTGGCGGCAAGCTGACCACCGCCTCATCGTTGGCGAGGGAGTGCGCCCGCAAGATCGGTCTCGCAGTCGAAGAGCCGAAGTCGGTCGCCATTGGGCCCGGCACTTCGCTTGATCCGATGCTCGACCAGGAAGTGCTGGACATTGCTCGAGCTGGCTCGGTCAGCGAAGAGACCGCCCGCGGCATGATGGAATGGCATGGCAAACGGGCCATGGATATGGCACGCATGGCGCTGGTGAGCGCGGAACTGCGAGCTCCGATTTGCCCGCACACTTCTCACATCGTCGCGGAAGTCATCGAAGCTTATCGCAAAGAATTTGCCATGACGCTTGGCGACGCTCTTTTGCGCCGCGTCCCGGTTGCGCTCGGCGCGTGCTGGTCGGAGTCGTGCAGCCGCGAGGCAGCGCTCCGTATCGGAGCGGTCATGGGCTGGAACGAGCACGATCTCGGGGAAAATCTGGAATCGTTCGAGATGGAACGCACTGCCTTCCTGCAGCGGCCCGCTCGAACCGGCGCGGCACTGGAAGCGGCTGCCGACTAGCTTCTATCCTGGCCCTTACTTTCTTCTCTTCCCGTCCGGCAATCAATCTCTGAGCGTCTTACAAAGCAGTGCAGTGTCATCCGAAACAATTCCGCCGATCCCCAGATCTGCAAAACGCTTCATCTCCGCTGCAGCGTTCACTGTCCAGACCATGCTTTTCTTTTGTGCATCCTCGACCTCGCTCAGGATCGCGGGAAACCTCTCGATGAGCCCGTGATGCAGAATCAGGTAGTCGATGGGAACATGACGCCAATGGCTGAGCTCTGCCGTGGTTTCACAGATGAGCCCGAGAGGAACGGAAGAATTTTCAGTGCGGAGATGCGTCAGCAGTTCCGGATCAAACGAAGAGATGACAAATCCACACTGCGGTGGAAAACGCTCCAGAAGATCCAGAGTGATCTTTTCCAATCCCGGCACCTTGAGTTCAATATCGAGGAATGCCGAGTCTTGAAAGCGCGTGAGCACGTCCGAAAGGCGGGCCAGATGGGAAAGCTGATTTCCAGTCGCCTCGCAAATCATCACGCCCTCAGTTTCGGGATCGTGCCAGAGGACGGCCTCTCCTTCCGCAGTAAGGCGAACATCGAACTCGAAACCGTCGCACCCGTCAGCAAGCGCCCGGTCGAGTGAAGCAATGGAGTTTTCACGTATCGATCGAACGGCGCGAGCTCCGCGGTGGCCGAGCAGAAGCGGACGCTGCGAAGGCTTGCCGTCCATGGCAGCTAATCGAGGTCGAAGTCGCGAATCGGCTTGCCGGTGTCCGGGCTTTCCTTCGCTCTCTTCACCGCCTCCTGGAATTTCTTCTCGAGGAGGTCGGAAGCATTCCTCTGCGCTTCGACCGACTGCTGAAAGATCGACTCACGGCGACTGTCCTGTTCGCGCATCGCCTTCGCGGCGGCTTCCATGTCGCTGAAAGTTTTCGGCTTTACGGCGGCAGTATGAGCGATCACGGCCCGCGTTTCAGAGTCAATCTTGAGGACTGCGCTGCAGCACGGACAAGTGACTTCGAAATTTGCTGGAGTCTTCTTCGGCATTTCAGCGAATGATATCGCAAATGAACAGCCTTAAGAAGAGCCGCTCCGCCACACGACTTCCGGCTACTGGAGCTTTTCAACCGCAATCCGAAGCCCGTAGCTGCCCTCACCATTCGTGCACGGGACATACGCGGTGGAATAGGTGATGGCAGCACCTCCCCCAGACCATATCGAAATATTGCCCGAAGCGAAGCTGGCGGCCTGTCCGAGGGACAAGCTTTTACCGTTCGCGACACCGTTTCCAGACAGCGGAACCTGCAACGAACGCGCGCTACTTTCATCTTTCCAGTGATCGCAAGCGTGGCGCTGGCATTGCCTGGCGACGCGCAAGACGAGTTTGAATCCAGATAGTAGGTCAACCGATACTGGCCCGCTCCGCATGATGTCGGTGCGCAGACACTGGTCGCAGCGACAGCCGATTTCTGAGCAGTAAGCGAGATTCCCGGGCGGCTCGAATTGCGGGAGGATCCCCCGCTACCCGCAACGCCGTCGCAGCCCGCACACTTTCCGGTGACCGTGAGATCTCCGTTGATCGTCACGCGGAACGTTGAAAGTCTTGGCCGAGGCCGTCAGATCCTCCTGCGGCTTGCCGTCCGGAAGTTTACCGATATAAGTGCGCGATGCCTCTGCGCCCGGGCGTAGAAGGCATCGATGCTCCCTTCGTATCCGAGATCAAGATCGTTGGCGTCGGCTGGAGGGCGATGCCCCGACGTGGCCCAGGTCTTTCCCCAGTTGCTGTCACCGAGAGTGATGATGGGAGTGAATCCCCCGGCCTGACCTCGATGCCCGAAATTGAGCCGCCCCTTATGGCCACTGGGCGATTGCTGCGGAAGATTGGACGCCGTCATGATGGTCGCTCCCGGGAAAGGACCGAGGGCATTGGTATGAAGCGCTTCAATGTTGGCCGCAGCCGGCGGGCTCGCGGGAGAACCCACAATCGTCGTGGCTTCCCCCGCGATGGCCCACGCGGGCTGGGTGGTCACAATCCCGCCGACTTTCAACACATCGGCCTGCAGCATCAGGTTCGGGATCATGTAGCGTTCGCTGGACACGTCCTCGGCCGGGCTTAGGACGATCGCGCCGGGCCAGAAATCCAGGCGTGGCATGTACACGTTGGAAGTGGTGCTCTCGCCGGCATTCGAATACTTGGAGAGACTTCCCCCATTGTCGGTAAACGAACAGGTGAGCGCCGTGCACGAAGTTTGTTGAACCGTCGTCAACAGGAAATCTCCCGTGCCCTGCGGATACGGCTGAGGGAGACTTCCACCGTCCCAGTCGCGCTTGAGAATCTTGTAGCTGGATGCGCCAGCAATCTTCGGAAACGTTCCGGTGATCTTCGACGAGCCATCCGTGCGGGCATAGCCTGCTGGCAGAGGTACGCCGTCCCCATATTGAGCGCTCACCGGCACCACCCAGTACAGCCAGTCATGCGAGCCCTTCTCGACGCCCCAGTTGGGATAGACCCCAGTCGCGCCATTCGCGGTGAGGCCGGAAATTTTGACCTGCGCCCCTTCAGCGATGATTGCCGAACTGCCGACATTTCCGTACGGGCTATGTTGTTTGCAAGCCGGGGATGCCTCAAAGTACACGTTGTCGGCGATCAATCCTGAGTAGCCACCGCGTTGATTGCTGACTCGCACGCCAAAAACAGACCATCCCTGAATCACGCTGTCTGAAATCTTCAGGCTGTTCCCCGACAGCCACTCCACACCTTTTCCTGCGCACTGCAGGGATATATTGAGATTCTTGAGCCAACCGACGGCCGACCAATGATTGAACGGACCGGGTGCGCTGATGAACGCTCCGCAGTATGTCGGGTTGCACGTCAGGGCCGAGCCTCCGAGAGCGCTGTCCAGCCCGTCGAGCAGAAATGCCTGGTCGTCGTCGACCTGGACATACGATCCGAAACTTCCACCTTGCGGTGGCCAACGGGTGCTGACATTGAAGATGCGGGTCTGTTCCCCGTTCACTTCGATGAACGGCTTTGTCCCAGCGATCATCATGGGACGCGCGCGTGGACTGAGCAGCGTGATGTTGGCGAAGAGATTCGAGGACTTGGCGTCGCCTACAAAAATGCAGGGACCATTCGGCGTGTAGCAGTTCAGCACGGAGCCGCTGAAATCGACCGTTTGGCTCGACGAGCGAATCGAGATCGTAGCGAAGACGTCATGTTCTCCGGGAGAAACGATCACTCGTCCCGCCTGAGGTGGCTGCTTGTATTCGCTCGCGACGAAGCGCGCCGCAATGGAAGCTTCCTGAATGCCGCTCGAAGCGCTGCCTACGGCATAGCCGGCAGCGTGAGATTTACCCGCCACGAATTCAATCGTTCCGGGCTTGCCATCTCCCTTGCAGGTGCCGCCGGTGACTTGCACGGCTTCCTGGCCGCCGGATCCGGAGACGTTGACGTAATACGCGGGCTCGGAGGCGAGCACTCCCGGGGGACAGGTGCTCAAATCCAGCGAATTCTTGCCCGGTGAAATCGAGGAACGCGGAGTCTGGCGCCACATGAAATCTGCGGACGACCGGGGATTGGTTGCAGCGGGGTCCGACTGGGCAACGGCTCGAAGGCCCAGCGGTCCCTGTACGAAGATCATGAGGCCCAAAGCAACAGCGGCCGCGGAAATTGATGATGACAAACCTGATATCGCCGGGCGAAATGAACTCGCAGAACACAAATGCATGGTGTCTCCTTGTGCATACGAACACTGAATACATCGCGAAATCTCAAATTATATTTTTCAAAATTACTGGCTCGTGTTCGTTACTCTGAAGTCTAATCGTCCGAGATCGTCGGTTTGAGTGAACTCAGTTGATGCCAGCGAAATTCTGTTGTATCTTGCGTTTTACCTCTTTATCAAAGAGCGGACGGGCTGAACGGAGGCTTCTGCTCTGAAAGCACTTCTTTAAGACGCACATCATGCCAATCTCTGCGAACGTTATCCTGGGCGAGGGAGTCAAAATCTTCCAACCCGATTTGGTGAATCTCTACGGCTGCAAAATAGGGGACGATACCAAGGTCGGCGCCTTCGTTGAAATCCAGAAGAATTCCTTCATCGGCAAGCGCTGTAAGGTGTCGTCGCACACGTTTGTGTGTGAAGGCGTGACCATCGAAGACGACGTGTTCATCGGGCACGGAGTAATGTTCACCAATGACCTCTTCCCGCGCGCCACTACGACGGCCGGTTGCAGACGGAAGCAGATTGGAAGGTCGTGACCACGCGGGTGAAGCGTGGCGCCTCGATCGGCAGTGGGGCGGTGATTCTCGCGGGCATTACGATCGGCGAGAATGCGATGATTGGCGCCGGCTCGGTGGTCACTCACGATGTCCCCGACAATCGCGTCGCGAAGGGCGTGCCTGCGCGCGTGGGACGCGGAGTTTCACACACCAGTGCGACGGACGATCCCGCTCGCTAGCAGGGGGAATTTTGATTCGTATCGGAGTGATCGGCTATGGATACTGGGGCCCGAACCTGGTGCGGAATTTCTACGAAACTGCAGGCGTTCAAGTCGCCCGCGTCAGCGACCTGCGGACCGATCGCCTCGAACTCCTGAGCGCCCGATACCCGACGATCCAGACCACTCGCGATTCCCACGAATTAATCGACGACAGCGCAATTGACGCCGTAGCGATCGCTACGCCCGTGTCCTCTCATTACGAGTTGGCTTCGCGCGCGCTCCAGGCGGACAAGCATGTGCTGGTCGAAAAGCCGCTCGCCTCAAGCACGGATCAGGTGCAGCATCTGATCGAGGTGGCGCAAAAGCGAAACCGTGTATTGATGGTCGACCACACCTTCGTTTACACCGGAGCGGTGCGGAAGATTCGCGACCTCGTGGAGAGCGGCGGCCTGGGCGAAATCTATTACTACGACTCGGTTCGCGTGAACCTCGGGCTGTTCCAGCACGATGTGAATGTATCTGTGGGACCTGGCCGTGCACGATCTGTCGATCATGGATTTCGTGCTTGCCTTCGGCCTTGCGCGGTCGTCTCGCCACAGGCCTCAGCCATGTGCCCGGTGGAACGGAGAATATCGCGTACCTGACGCTGTTCTTCGAAGGAAGCCAGATCGCGCACATCCACGCTGAACTGGCTGGCGCCCGTCAAAGTGCGGCGCACACTGATCGGTGCGAGCCGGAAGATGATTGTGTACGACGATCTCGACCAGGCGAGAAGATCAAGATTTATGACAAGGGCATCACCCTAAACAATCAGCAGAATCGGAGAAGTTGTACCAGATGATGGTCGGCTATCGTACCGGCGACATGCTCGCGCCGCAGGTGGATGGAACCGAGGCTTTGCGCAACGAGATCCAACATTTTCTGCAATGCATTGAAACCCAACAGGAGCCGCACACCGGCGGCAACGCGGGATTGCGCGTGGTAGAGATCCTCGAAGCCGCGTCGCAATCGATGACAACATGGACGCCCCGTCGATCTCCGGTTGACTACCCTGAAAGCAACGGCGTAGCCGGGCAAAGTGAGACAATAAATCTCAAGCGCTCATGGCCAACATCAAAATCCCTTACCTCGACCTCAAAGCCCAGTACCAAGCATCAAGCCCGAAATCGACGCGGCGATTGCACGAGTACTGGACAGCTGCCAGTTCGTCCTGGGCACCGGACGTTGCGGAATTTGAACGAGATTTCGCGACATACTGCGCAGCGTCCGAGTGCATTGCCGTAAATTCCGGGACCAGCGCGCTGCATCTGGCATTGCTGGCTGCGGGCGTCGGTCCGGGCGACGAAGTGATTACCGTCCCATTTACGTTCGTCGCCAGCATCGCGGCCATTCATTATTCCGGAGCGCGCGCCGGTGTCTCGTGGACATCGATCCGCGCATCTTTCACCATGGATCCGGCGCTGATCGAGGCGGCGATCACGCCTCGCACGAAGGCGATCATGCCGGTCCATCTTTACGGCCAGTCCGCCGACATGGACCCGATCATGGAGATCGCGCGGCGCCACAAGCTCATCGTGATCGAAGACGCCGCGCAGGCGCATGGCGCGGAGTACAAGGGTCGAGCGCACCGGCAGTATCGGCGACATGGGCTGCTTCAGTTTCTATCCCGGCAAGAATCTCGGAGCTTACGGCGAGGGCGGGGCCGTCACCACCAGCAACTCCGACTACGCGCATACCATTCGAATGCTGCGCGATTGGGGGCAGGAGCGGAAATATCATCACGTGCTGCGCGGCTACAACTACCGGATGGAGGGCATTCAGGGAGCGATTCTAGGCGTCAAACTGCGCCATCTCGAAGCGTGGACCGAGGCGCGCCGACAGGTAGTGCGTATGTACAACGACCTCTTGAAAGGCAGCAACGTTGAGACTCCCGAAGAAATGCCGTGGGCCCGCCACGTTTATCACGTCTACACGCTGAGAGTGGAAGATCGCGACAACCTACACGCGGCGCTAACTGACGAAGGGATTGGGACCGGAATCCACTATCCGGTGCCAGCACACTTGCAACCGGCGTACTCTGATCTCGGTTACGGACAGGGATCGTTCCCGCAAGCTGAGAAAGCAGCCCATGAAGTGATATCCCTGCCGGTGTATCCGGAGCTAAGTCGCGAAGCAGTGTCTGAAGTTGCATCATCAGTCAAAAAAGCAATCGCAGCAAAATCGGAAATTGTCCACTGAGACTTCCTCGCGGTCCTACTTTGATGAAACTGGAAGTGGTTGAACTGACCCGCGAACATGACGAGGAAGTCACTCGCTTTCTGGACTCACTGGCGAAAGAGTCAGGATCGGTCCTTGCCTATCACTATCCCTTCTACCGCGATGTTCTCGAGACTATGGGGTATTCCTGGAGTACCGATGTATCTTGGCGCTCGCAGGGCCGGGGAATTGTGCGGATAACTCCCGGCCTTCGTGAAGCGGTCTGGAGAGAACGCCGTTGTAAGCTCACTTCCCTTTTTCGGTCCGAACGCAGGAGTTTTGTGCCGGCGCGAAGACCGGATTGAAGCGCATCACTCCCTGCTGCAGGAATTCGTCGCTCTCGCGCAAAGGGAAAAAGCGCTGAGTTGCTCGCTGTACACGCCATTCTTGTTCGATGAATTCAGCTTGTACGATTCGAATTTTACCGACTCTGTCGTCGCAGAAAAGTTCACCCAATTTCTCGACTTGCAGACCGCGGTCTGGTCGAAGACGACGGAACGAGCGCTGATCCGGGCTGCGCGCGCCGGGCTCACGGTATCTTGCGAATTGACGCCAGAACATCTGAATACTTTTTATGACATCTACGAACAGAATTGCCGGGACTACGGCATTCCGCTCAAAAAACCGGGCGTGCATCGACGCCTTGGCGGATGACTCGGTTCGGGGAAAATTTACTCAATTTTATTTGGCGTTCAAAGACGACCAGCTCATCGCCGGGCTTCTGGCAATGTTTTCCCCGGTAACTGCGAGCTACTATGTTCCCTGCTCTTTGGCCCAATTTCGCACGTACCAGCCGGGAACATTACTCGTCGACTTCGCCGCGCGCGAGGCTCGCGATCGTGGTTTGAGATACTGGAACTGGGAGAGTTCCCCGGGGTGGATTCCGGAGTGTACGAGTTCAAAAAGAGATGGGGATCGACCGAACAAAGCTACCGCATCTATCTCAAAGCATGTCAGTCGGAGGAGAAGATCAAGTCGCTTGGTCGGACTCGAATCGTCGAGGAATTTCCAAATTATTTTGTTTGGCCGTTTGACCGGCTTTAATCAGCGGTACCAACCATGGAAGACTACCCGCGAGCGATCCTCGGAGCCGGGAGCAGGCCTGGCACATCCTTTGCCTTCTGGAATGGATGGGGCTGCCATGGCAAGACTGCCTGCTCTTTGACGATCAATACGAAACGCAAAAGGCGGGAGCGCGGGATCTGCCGATCGCGGGAACCCTGGAAAACGGGATCGAGCATTGCCGGCAGAGAGTATCGCTGACCTCATCGTGGCGATCGGCTCACGCCTTGCTTGCGCGCGTTATCTATTATTCCATAGAGCCCAAAGTGCGGGCGTGAAACTGGTCAACCTGATTCATCCAAGCTGCGTAATCGCTCCCACCGCCACGATTGGCAGGAATGTCGTGATGATGCCAAAATGCGTGATCTGCCCTGGCACCTCGGTCGGCTCCGTTTCGTGTTTCTTCAGCAACGTTACCGTGGAACACGATTGCAGCGTCGGCGAAAATGTAAGCGTGGGCCCGGGCTCCAGTTTGTCAGGCTTTGTGCGAGTCGGAGATCACAGCTTTCTTGGTAGCGGTGTGGTCTGCGCACCGAAAGTGAGTATTGGCCGCGGAACTCTGGTCGGCGCGGGTGCGGTCGTCGTTTCCGACATGCGGTCCGGCGTCGTTTGCGCGGGCGTACCGGCAAAAGTGCTTCGTGGCGTTGAGTTGGGCGACGACGTTCCGACCGAAACGCAGCTTCAGGAGTTGAGCCGATAGGCTTCCAGGAAATTTGTTTTGCCGAGGGGAGAAGTATTGTTGCTGTCCGTTATCGTTCCGGTTTACAACGAGGGTAGCGCCGTCCGCCTCGCCCACGACGCGATCGCGCGCGTATTTTCCTCGCAATTGCCTGATGTAGATTTCGAAATCCTTTTTGTTGATGACGGAAGCAAAGATGATTCTTTCGTACACCTGTCTGCACTAGCCGCCCAGTTTCCCTACGTTCGAGTCATCAAGCTGTCCCGAAATTGCGGCTCACACATGGCGATTCGCGCCGGTTTCGAGCATGTTCGCGGCGATTGCGCGTGCTTCGTTCCCTGCGATCTGCAGGATCCGCCGGACATCATCCCCTCGATGCTGGAACGACTGGTGGATCCGGTCAAGATTGTTTGGGCGGTTCGATCGAGCCGGCAGGACAGTCTTGCTTCCCGGATTTTTTCCCGGGTCTTTTTCTCACTCCGGAAGGTTGCTGGTTTCAAAAAACCTGGCTCCGACCGGGGCCAGCATGTTTCTGGTTGGGCCCGAAGTTCTGAAGTCTATAAAACTTTATCGTGAGAAGAATCTGATCCTCGATGGCCTGTTCGCGACCATGGACGTGCAGCACGCCTACGTGCCCTATACACGTCAGGCGCGAACCATGGGCCGGTCGAAGTGGACGCTTGGAAAGAAGCTAAAACTCTTCGCAGATTTTCTTCGTCGGCTATTCATACGTTCCCATCAGAACGATGTCGTACTGCGGCATCATGCTGTCTGTGCTGGGCTTTCTCTACGCCTGCTTCGTGCTGGTGAACCGGCTGTTCTTCAATGCTCCGATTCAGGGCTGGACATCGTTGATGATGGTCGTACTGATCATCGGCGGATTCCAGATGACGATGACGGGAATCATCGGCGAGTACCTGTGGCGCGTGCTCGACGAAGTTCGCGAGCGCCCTCGCTATGTCATCGAAGCCTTTCTCAACGAGCATCCCTTCGAATCCCCCGGCCTCGATTCCGTAAAGAGCGAGCGGGCCACATCGTGATCTCCGCGTGGAAGCGGAATCGTTTGCGGCGGGGATTGGAGTGGGGCTTTGCGAAGTAGACGACGACTTCACTGGAGCGCCCTCGGAATTTTGATAGGGCTCGTTTGCCTCGTCGTCAATTCTCAGACAGGTCGACCTTCGGCAGTCGTGGAGAACGCTCGGCAACCTGAATGGGCCGTATCTGCTGGTTCCCCTGCTGGTCTTTCTCTCGAACCTTCCGCTTCGCGCCTGGCGTTGGCAGAGACTATTCCCTTCGACAGTTCGGCCGTCGTATTTTTCATGCCTGACCATGCTCGGAATCGGCAACATGGCAAACTTTCTGCTTCCCGGACGCGTTGGCGATCTAACGCGTTGCGTATTCGTAGGTCAGGACAGGTCGCTCGCCAGCAGCAGCCGAACGCTCGCGACCCTGGCAGTGGAAAAAGTTTTGGACGGCGTCGCTCTTGTGGGCGCAGTTTTGCTATCGGTATGGGCCTTGCATCCACCGCACTGGGTTGTGACGTTGTTACAGGCGGCGGCTGCCTTGTTTGGCGTAGCCCTTGTCCTGCTCATCGTGATTCGATACCGCACGTCGGGATTGCTCGAGACGGTCAGACGAGGCTTACGATTCGTCCACCTTTTCGCTCTGGAAAAGAAGCTTGCCCCTCTCATGACTTCGTTCGCGGACGGCCTCACAGCTATCAACTCGATCGGAGAGATGCTGACCGCGGTTGCCATCACGGCGGCCATCTGGTCCACGGAGATCGCACTCATCTGGGGACTTGCCGGGGCGCTCGGTATTGCAATCGCCTTCAAGTCTGCGATGATTGCGACTGCAGTCCTCGGCCTGGGATTCATGATCCCGGCCGCGCCTGGCGGCCTTGGCACCTACGAACTCTTCGGAACCGAGGCCGCAAACTGGTAGGGGTTGCGGCCAGCAGCGCGCTGGCGCTGACGGTCGTCATCCATGCCTGGGTCTACGTGGCAACCGTCGCGACGGATTTTCCTTGCTTGCCGTATCGGGATTCAGCCTCGCGCAACTGAGGAGCCGCGCGGAAAATAATGACGACGCTGCTATCTCAACGCCCGAGCCCACAATTCATCGTCCCATCTGACGTCTGCCGCTTGATAGAATCAACCTTCACCTTTTCAATCTGTTCTCAGGGAGATGTGGATTGCCAAATCACCGGGTATTGGTAACGGGCGGCGCTGGCTTCATTGGGTCTGAACTGGTCCGACAATTGGCCGCTCGAGGCCTTCGCGTTACGGCGGTCGACAACCTGGTGAACGGAAAGCGGGAGAATCTCGACGGAGTGCTGAGCAACGACGTTCAGCTCGCCGTTGCGGACATTCGCGACACAAAGGCGATGGCAACGTTGATGCGCGATACGGATGTGATTTTCCATCTGGCCTGCCTGGGCGTGCGGCATTCGATTCATTCTCCAATCGAGAATCAGGACGTAAACGCATCGGCCACTCTCGGACTTCTGAATCTGGCGCGGAAGGCCGGCGTTCAACGATTTATTTACGTCTCCACTTCGGAAGTTTATGGCATGGTGCACACCGCGCCGATTGCGGAAAGCCATTCCACCCTTCCCTTCACGGTATACGGTGCTTCGAAACTCGCGGGTGAAGCGTACACGCGGGCTTACTGGCGGACGTATCAATATCCGACGGTTGTGTTGCGTCCATTCAACGCCTACGGCCCCCGCTGCCATCACGAGGGAGACAGCGGCGAAGTCATCCCCCGATTCATGCTGCGCTGCCTGGCCGGCAAGCCGATGGTCATTTTCGGAGACGGCAAGCAGACGCGCGATTTCACTTTTGTCAGCGACACGGCTGCAGGAATTATCGCGGCTGGACTCTCCGACTCTTCGGTTGGCGAGACCATCAATCTGGGAAGCGGCAAAGAAATCGAAATCAAGATCCTGGCGGAGATGATCGCGGAAGTGCTGGGCCAATCCGGCGCCGATATTCGATACACGGAGCCGCGGCCCGGCGATGTCATACGATTGCTCTCTGACAGTTCGCGGGCCAACCAACTTCTGCAATTCAAGCCGACAGTCGCATTGCGCGATGGCCTGATTCGTCTGCGCGATTGGTACGCCACTCATCCGAAGTCGGCCGAAGAATTGTTGGAACAGGAAATCGAACGCAACTGGGAAATCCAGGAACGTCCCACCCATGCCGCCTAAAGAATTTCTTCCCGTTGCACGCCCCAATCTTGGCCGGGAGGAAGTATCCGCCGCTGAGCGCGCGATTCTTTCAGGCTGGGTGACCCAGGGGCCCGAAGTCGCTGCATTCGAACATGAATTTGCCACCTTTGTCGGGGCGAAACATGCGTGCGCCGTCTCCAGCGGCACCACCGCCCTACACCTTGCCTTATTGGCGGTTGGCGTAAAGCCCGGCGATGAAGTCATCACCGTCAGTCATTCCTACATCGCAACGGCGAACAGCATCCGCTACTGCGGGGCGCGCCCGGTTTTCGTCGATATCGATCCCGCAACCTTCAACATCAATGCGAAGCTGATCGAGAAGGCGCTCGGAGAGCGGACGAAAGCGATCCTGTGCGTTCACCAGATGGGGATGCCGTGCGATCTGGAAGCGATCGTTGAGATAGGGCGCCGTCACAACATTCCAGTTGTGGAAGACGCCGCCTGCGCGATCGGAAGCGAAATTCTTTCGGGCAAACGCTGGGAGAAAATCGGCAAGCCTCACGGAGATGTCGCCTGCTTCTCCTTTCACCCCAGAAAACTCCTTACGACCGGCGATGGAGGAATGCTGACGACCTCGAACACTGAGATCGATCAGAAGTTCAGGCTACTGCGACAACATGGTATGAGCGTTCCCGACACGGTGCGGCATTCATCGGCGCAGGTCGTCTTCGAGTCTTATCCGGTGATGGGCTTCAACTACCGGATGACAGACATTCAGGCCGCGATTGGTCGAGAACAATTGAAGCGCATTCCCGACGCAGTCGTCGATCGCCGGGAAAAAGCGTCGCCGCTATCAGCAACTGCTGTCGGGTGTCCCAGGCTTGACCTGTCCGGCCGAACCCGACTGGGCGCACTCAAACTGGCAAAGCTATTGTGTACGTCTGACCGCGGAGTTGGACCAGCGCGCGGTGATGCAGCACATGCTCGACGAAGGCATCGCCACTCGGCGCGGGATCATGTGCGCGCATCTGGAGCCGGCCTACGCCGAAGCCGGGTCGTGGCGTTCCTCGCAGGAGTGCAAAGGGCCGGAGTGCTGCGATCTGAAGGAGAGCGAACGTGCGCAGAAGGAAGGAATTATTCTGCCGCTTTTCTCGCAGATGACGGACGAGCAGCAGGCGCGCGTCGCGTCGGTGCTACGAGATGCGTGCTCGCGCAATCGGACTTAGCGGAATACTACTTGGACCTTCATCGCCCGATTAAATATTTGCCGATCCTCGCAGCCATCGCGCTGGTGTTGGCCATCTACTCCTATCCCGCACTGAAGACGACGTCGGCTACCGGATCTCGCGTCCTGCCTCCCGTCACTTCTCCCGACACGAGTCTCTATCTCAATATCAGCACGATGAAGGGGGCTTCGTCCGAAGAAATCGTCGACCCTTACTACGGAGTTCGCGTGCCCACCCCTCAAATGGGTTATTTGAAATTCCGCACTGCATTCGTTCTTTTTGCGGGATTGAACCGGTTGGTGCAAGGAAACATGTGGTGGGCGCTGCTGGTCTGGAATATTTTCTGGTGGACGCTTCTCGGTGCGATTGCCGCATGGTTCTTTCAAGAGTTCGTACCCGGCAGTTCACCCCTGATTGTCCTCTGTGGAATCGCGACGTCTGATGTTCTTCAATTTTGGGGTCGTTCAGGGCAATCTGGGCGCCTGGCGTTTTCTTCCGTCGCTCCGCGGGTTCGAGAACGTGGAACTTCCGTTCATCCGGCCATTCTTTCCCCAACTTCCGATCCCATTACTCCTTCTTTATCTCGGCCTGCAGATCAAGGCACTGCAACGAACATCGTGGCCGATCTGGATCGGTATGGCGGCAACGCAGTTCGTGACTTTTACAATCTTCCCCTACGCGATGCTGATGATGGCCGGAATTTCCGCCGTCGCCATTGCAGGCCTGATTCTGTCGCATGGTGTGAAGTCATTGTGGCGTTTCGCGCTCGTCTACGCCGTCTTGTGCGCGGCGAGCGATTTCTTATTTCTTATTCACGGAAATCATGTCAGCAGGACTGGACCTCCCGGACAGGAATCGCTGATTCATTTGCAGATTTCCATGTTCGCGCATCGCATGGGTGGAATGTGGTTTCTGCTGTTCGCGCTGACCATTGCAGTGGCGGCCTTGCGCCGGCTCGCACCCGAAATCAAATGGTCCGTGGTAGGACTGGGTTTGAGCAACTTGCTTCTGCTGCTGGGAGACGTTCTTTTTTCCGAAGCAGCGTTACAAATTTCCCACCACGCCGGCTACTTCGTCCATTTAACCATCACGATCTTGGTGGTCGTCCTCGCGGCGCAAGCGGCTGAGTATTTTCATGCCAATCGCACAGTCGCTTGGAGACTCGGCCTGGCCGGCGTTCTCGCGATCTTGGTCTTCAATGGTCTTTTCATTTCGCTCGCGAACGATCGTCGGCTCTTGGCCTTCAACGGCGAACTCGTGGATTTCACGCAGGCGTTGCGATCCTCCACCTCAGAGCAGAACGATCTGATCATTGCACGCGCGGTCACTGTCGACGACAACTGTGCCTGGGTTTCGCTCGTCTCCAGCGCGCATAGCATCTTTTGCCGTAACGCCCAAGTCCTTCTCAGTCCCGAACAAAATCAGAATGTCCAGCGGTTCCGGCAGGCTTTATATCTTTACTTCACCGGAAAAGATCGCCGTTGGGTTGAGAGCGTCCTGAACAATGCCGACAATGAAACTGAACTTTCACGCCTGATGTTTCTGGGCGAATATTCGTCCGATGCGACGCAGAGAAACAAACATATTGAGTCTGCGCGAGCCGGCCTGATTCCGTTCCTGACCGGCGCGGAGAAGAACGGTCGCGAAGTGCATTCGTTCCTTTCGTCCTACCGGCGCATCTTAGTGATCGACGATGTGTCGCGGCCGACATTCATCGAGAACAAGCTCTTGATGTATCTGAAAATCGAGAGCCGGAGAACATCGGGGCACTTCGTTGTGCTGGATTGCCTCCCACTTCCCTGAGAACGATGGCGGCTACGTACGCACTTGGCGTGAAGAACTCCTCAGGCTTTCACACAGGCCGATAATCTGATCCACGTGCGCCTTCCACGAGAATCGCTGCGATTGTTCGCGGCCCGCTGAAATCATGCGGTTCGACACATCCTTCTGCGAGAGCACCCGGCCGGCAGTTTCTCCTAGCGCCTGTGCCGAGAATGCCGGAAAGTATTCCGCCGCGTCACCGCAAATCTCGCGGTGCACCGGGATATCCGAAGCGACAACGGGAATTCCACTCGCCATCGCCTCGACCAACGGGTGGGCAAAGGTCTCGGTGTACGCGGCCGAAACGTAGACGTCGGCGCGCGAATACACATTGTGCAGTTGCTCGTAGGGAATCGAGCCGAGTTCTACCACGATGTCCGAAATACACAGCGTCTCTACCAGATCTCTCGCCGCCTCAGGCCGATACGTCCCGGGATTTGCTCCCGGGGCAAGGTGAGTAGTAAGCAGGAGTTTCACCCGACGCGGAGCAACTCGGTCACGCAGCAGAGGTAGAGCGCGGAAGAGTGTCTCGAAATTTCGAAAATAATTGTAGTGACTGACAAAAAGTACCTTCAAACAACCATCTGCCGAATCCAGCATGGATTTCACTTCCGCGGACAGTTTGCCAGCGGACCGCGTGAACGCTGCGTAATCGAAACCGTGATGGATCGCCGTAACAGGCGCGCTGGTATGACGCCTGAGTTCTGCCGCGAAGGACTCGCTGGGAGCTACCGTTAAATCCGCCCACGCAAGCGATCTCTCCGCGATCAGAGTCCTAAATCGCGTGTCGAGCCAGAGCCGATATTCGTGCCGTCTGAGAAGATCGCGATAGTAGTCGCCAGACCAATAAATAGAATTACGAGATAGCAGAACCTGCGGAACGGGCGACTTACGGAGCGCAAAATTTCCGGTCGAGAGCAAAACATCGGCACGCGAATCACGAATCAGCTTCGGAAGCTCAGACTGTTCGAACCAGAACCTGCGCCCAGGCGGAACATTCATCTCCACGAACTCAAGATTGCTGGAGGGCGCGAGTTGCGTTCTCAGATCCGACGTCAACGTGACAATGCTGTGCAAATCGGGCCGGACGGCGAGGTAGGGCAGGACGTTGCGAATGTAGGTGAGGCCCCCGCCTGCGCTGGCGGCAAGGGCGTTGACGAAGAGTCGCATCATCGACCGGGAGCAACAACGAACAACTCTTGACGTTCGGGTCTGGCGCGATTGACGAGTACGGCGCGAGATTGGGGATTTGAGAGGAACGCGGTCTGATCCACGAAGATGAACGCCATGCACCAATAAAATGTGCAGAGATAATATCCAGGAGCAAAGAGCCAATCTTCAAAACCAGCATGAATCAATCCGGCAAGCAGCACCATGGCAAGAGGGACGACGGGGTGGTTCGGATTTACCGTTCTCGAAATCCAGACCAAGGCGCTCACGATTCTCTTGACCAGGTACGCCAGCAGGAAAATGAATGGCAGGATGCCCAGCGTTCCCACCCACGCGATAATGGCCAGAGTAGCTGCTGCCATGCTCGATGGATGCCAGGCTTGTGCTTGCGAACTTCCCAAAATTTTCTGTCGGGTCCTGATCGGTATCTGATGTTCCGAATCCCGTGCCAAACCAGAAGTGACCTCGAATCGTATCCAGGGCTTTTTGCCATGGAGATTGTCGCGAGCCCAGCAAGCCATCGGATGGATCTTTGCCCTTATACACGACATCCGTGGCGAACGAAGAAACGGCAGACGAGTACACATGAGGCTGGAAAATGGCCACCAACGCAACGATGATGGCGAGTATCGCGATGCCCTGCGCCAGCAGTTTGTACTTTCTCAGTAAAAGACACAGCAGCGCGCAAGATACGAATGCGGCGAGAATGCTGGCGCGGGCATGGCTGGCAAGCGTCAAGTACACGGCAATAGCACAAAGAGCCAGCCGCCTGCGGCGCGTGGATGTTTCCTGGGGCACCAGGCTCGCCCATAGCAGAAGCGGCGCCCCAACCACGCCCATCACGGCGCCCAGTGAATTCGGATTGCCCATAACACTTATGCCGAGGAAATAAAAGATCGTGATCACACCGACAAAAATCTCGCAGCCCAACACAAGCCCTGTGAAGAACCGGTTCTCACGGTTTTCCACGGCCAGTCTGACCCCCGATGACGCGTATACAAAAAGCAGAAGCAGGCTGGACACTTTCAGTAAGGAGACGACTGGTGAAGCGAGAAACTGCGGCAGACATCAAAGCGGCCAGGATCGAGAACAACGCGATGATGTGAAAAGTAGCCGAATGAAAACCGGCGTTCCTTGAAAGCGATGACAGATCCAATCATCGCGCCCGCGGCCGAGAACGCCCCATCGGGCCATCGTCCACACCGAACTTAGCGGAAGATGCATCCCGGCAACAGGAAGGTGACAATCACCAACGGAAAAAACGCGCGCCGATAAAACCAGACGGCCACGGCAAGAAACTCGAGCAGCAGCAGTCCTCCCAAGTACGTTTGGCTGGTGAAATATCCGGGACGGGAGTATGCGAAATATACGACGCCGAGGACGCCACAAATGGCGCCAACCGCCAGAACGACTTTGAACGTGCCCTTATCCATGTTTCCGACCGCTACTCCAGCACTCGAACGATTCCCTCACACCAGCGCTGCGGCGTGTAGTCCACAATCCGATTCAGGCTGTTAGCGCCCATCGCTGCGCAAAGATCTGGACGCGAAGCCAGCGACTCCATCGCTGAAGCCAGAAGCGGGACATTCCTGGCAGGCACCATGCGCCCATTCCAACCGTCCGTGACGAGATCGGCGGCACATCCCGCCGCCTGGCTCAAAATCACGGGCAGTCCGCATGCCATCGCCTCATTCACGACTAGGCCCCAGGTATCCGAATAAGTTGGCAGCACCAAAGCTTCCGCGAGAGCATAGTACTCCGCCAACCGTTCTCGATGAGCAAAACCTGCGAACTTCACTATTCCTCGTGAGACAAGTGCGGCTTGCGCCTCAAGATCGCGCCGCGAGGGACCGTCGCCTGCAAACACAAGCCCGACATCGTCGCGCAAACGCTCTTCCAGTGTGGCATAAGCGGCGATCAATTCAAAAATCCCTTTTTCCCTCACCAGTCGGCCGGCATAGAGAAAATAACGCGGCGGCAGTCCGAGTTGCTCACGAAGTTGAGCGGAGTTCTGGCGGGTTTCCGCCGCCACTCTGGCGAAAAGGTGATTGTCAACGGCATTCACCGCGATGAATATCTTTTCGTTGCTTACCTTGTGCGCTTGCAGAAACTCAGATGCCGAGCGCCCGGGCACGACGAATCCTGTGCATCGCCGAAAAAATCCGTTTTTCAACATTTCGACAAGTGCATGGTAATGGCGCATGTCTTGCGTGTTGCTCTCAGACCACAGAAAAAAAGGAGTGGAACGGATCCGCGCCCAATGCTGCGCTTGCCAGGACGCGATGTAGTTATAGCCTCCACACAAGATCACGTCCGGTGTTGCCGCGGTCAACGCGCTTCCCACTCCAAAATTGACGAGAGCGTTAAATCGTCCGATGCGCCTTCGAACTGATCTCAAGACTTCGTATGAGAATTCGATCTCGTTGGTGTAGACCTGCCACTGCCTGAGCCCAGGGTCAGTCTCAGCCAGGAAAATAATGTGGAGATCGACATCCGGAGTCTTCGCCAGTTCGTTGAATAGCGGAATCCGATAAGGGGAGATGATTTCGGTAAGAATAACCAGCCGCGTCATCTGACGCTCTCCCGATAGATCCGCGCCAACCAACCGGCCTGATCCTGAAGCGTAAGTCTTTCGAGGATGGTATCGCGAGCCGCGATGCCGATATTGTCGCGCCGTCTTTCATCGCGCAACAGCATTGCGATCGCAAGCGCCAGCTCTCTGTCATTGTCCGGCCCCACGAGAAAGCCGTTGGTCCCGTGTTGGATGATCTCGGCAATCCCCTGCCCTCGACAACCGATCACCGGCTTTCCGACGGACATGGCTTCGAGATAAACGCAGCCCAAACCTTCATAACGGCTGGGCAGAGCGAATATCGTACATCGGCGCATGGCGTCTGCGACCTGGCGGCGCGACTGGCGGCCGGCAAAGCGCACGCGATCGCCCACGTCGAGTTCGTCTGCGAGAGCGGTAAGCCGCGACATCTCCGGGCCCTCGCCGATGATTTCCAGCGTCAGGCTGGGGAACTCAGACGACAGCGCTGCGAACGCGCGGATGAGTGTGGCGTGACCCTTGATGGGAGTCAGATTGCCTACGCTGAGCAGCACTTGGGCGGACGCGGGGTCGGCGCCCGGCGAAAACACTTCGGAATCAACGCCGTTGTACACGACCGATGTGCGGACTCCGTCAACGCCTTGCAGCACTTCGTTGCGCACGCATTCACTGATGCAGATGACTCTCTGCGATGAGCGGTAGACTCGCCGTGAGATGCGACGGCACCATTCTCCGGCCCGTCCCTTGACCTGCTCCGTTGAGAAAGCATCTCGCCCATGAACGGAGACTACGTAGGGTAATCCCAGTTCCGTGTTCAGCAGCATCGCCGCATGCCCGCAAGGCAGAGGCCCATGGGCGTGTATCAGGTCGATGCCGGAACTCTGCTGCAGCCGTCGCACTCTTCCGACAACTCGGGCGAAGACGGACGCTCCGGCCGTGGGAAGGCCGATGCCGCCGGGGAGCGAGAGATAGCGCATCCATTCGGTCGGAAGACTATCCTGCGATGCCTGCGTCTTGCCGCGATAGAAGGGTTGAACCGCGAAAACAGTATTGGCGATGCCAAGGTTCGAGAGCGCACGAAGCGGCTCCGCGATAAAACAACCGGCAGAGTCGTCATCCGCGGACGGATAGAAGGGCGTAAGCGTGAGCACCCGAAGACTTTTGCGCTCTTCGCGTTGCGGATTGCCGAGTATGGGGAATGGAGTGGATGTATCCACGATGCGCTGCTTTACCGTTCTCCGCCTGACTTCCGGCGCTGGGCAACAACCTGCTGAAAAGCTTCAGCCCACTTTTTTGTGATCACATCCCAATCGAATTTCGCCGCGTGCGCGACTGCCGCATCGCCCATTTTCAATCGTAAGCCGGGATCCTTGATGAGCTTGTCTAGTCCATCTGACAACTCATCTTCCGTGTCAGCCAGGAAGCCCGTCGTTCCGTTCATGATGCAATCGGGACGGTACGTGTTCATCGCCACGATCGGAAGCCCGCTGCCCGCGGCCTGCAGCAGGACCTGCGGATGTCCCTCAAGCACGCTGGGAAAAAAGAATATGTCCGCCGCTCGCATTTCTTCGGCGAGTCTAGGCTGCGAGAGATGGCCCAGGAAATCTACGTTCGTGCAGCGCAGTTCGGCCGCGAGATTTCTGCAAAGCTGGTCTTCCTCTCCGGTTCCTGCAATTCGAAATCTCACGTCCGGCCAGCGTGCGGCCTGGCGAACCACTACCGGCACCTTCTTGTACGGGCGGAGAGATCCTGCGTAGAGCACCGTGATCGGACGATTTGCACTTCGTCGTTCTGCGGGGGGAAGGTAATACCGTCGATCGATTCCATCGTATTGAATTCCGGCAGGGTGCGATTCCCGCTTTCTCGAGCAGGAGTTCGCCCAGGTATTCGTTGTTGGCAAAAACCGCATCGGCCTCCCTGATGTGACGCATTCGAGCAGGCGGATATGGCGCTGTCGCGAGGCCTCCCGAAACAACGTAACTGACTAGCGCCGTCTTCAATCGCAAGCGCCGGCGGACAGTCATGAAGACTGCGTCCAACGGACCTTCGCGAGGAAAAAAGTACACATCCGGCACGCTGCCAAGAATTCTGAGGATGACTCGCAATGTGTTTCCGTGTTTCGCCCAGGAAATGAGGCGGGTGTTAGGACGCGCCGCGATGCGCGCATCTACCTCTCCCTCGTGCAGCATGACGACGAAAAATTCGTTGGAATCCAGGCGGGCAACAATCTCTTTCACCGAAAGATTCTGGGCGTTGGTGTCGGCTTCGTCGGCAAACGACGGAGTAAAGATCGTAATCATCCGGATGTAAAAAAGGCCAGTGCAGGTCAGGAAGCCACTGGCGACGCCTTGTCCGCTGGTTTCTTCCATTCTAGCTGAAGTTCGCGCAGACGAGCCTTGACTCGACTTTGCGAATCTCGACGATCGCTCGACCCACGCAGGTGTTCGCGTGCGGCTTCAAGCAAACGCCGTCGAACACGCGGTTCTGAGCCGGAAGGAAGCGGTGATTTCTCGCCCGGATCAGCCTCCAGGTCGTACAAGTATTCGGTCCGTGACTCGAAAAAGAGCACCAGTTTGAAGCGCGAATCCCTGACGGACAACACCCGCGATCCAAGTCGCCCCGCGGCGCGGAAAGGATTCGTGCATCCGGCTACGCATTCTGAGATGGCTATGTCGTCAGCGCTCTGGCCACCCTGGAATTGCTGCCAGCGGCTGCGGCCTTCGAATGAATTCGGGCACTCGAACTCCGGCCGCCTCAAGCAGCGTCGGACCGAGATGGATTTGGCTGAAAGGCGACCGCGACAGTTCTGTGGAGACACTGCCCGGGAACGCGAAACATCAGGGGAACGTGGATTAACTCCTCCATCAATCTCGTTGGCGGATGATAGCGGCCTCCGTGTTCCAGGAATTCCTCTCCGTGGTCGGCAGTGAGAGCGAAGATGCAGTCATCCCAATGTTTCGATCTCACGCAAAGTCGCGACCAGATTTTTCATCTGCTCATCGACCCAGCGGATGCCCGCGTCGTAGAGGGAAATCACGTCATCACGATGCCGGGCGAGGCGCCGAGGCCCCAGGTCGGAGCGGTTCCAGAAAGAATTCAGATATCTCGCTCGGCGCGGCGAAACCCTGTCGCCTCCCGTCAGTGCGAGCGCTTCCGGCTTCGGAAAATACGGCGAATGCGGATCCATCAAGTGCAGCCAAAGGAAAAAGGGAGTTGCGCCGACATTGCCTAGCCACGCGCGAGCATGCTCGACCACAAGATCCGCCGACGGGAAGCGGCGCAGGTCGTCGATCGAAGGCGGTACCGGGGTCTTTCGCTGACAGTATCTAAAGTAGAGTTCGTCGTAAACACTTCCAAGTGGACCGAGCGCCGAGCTCACCTTCTGGATATTGCGATTGACTCTGCTTGCCCATCCACCAGTCAAGAATTCCGTTGCTGGAAGAGGCTCCGCTTCGCTGTCCAGGAAATCGCGAAACGTATCGAATCCGCGGTCATATCCGAAGCGCGACGAAATATACGGGTTCGCCGCGCTGAACGCGGCTGTTGTATACCCGGCTTCTTTAACAACCGACGCGATTGTCGGCTCATCGGGCGCAATTCCCAAAATGTCTCGTCCGAATGCCAGTGGAAAGCGCGAGGCATGAATGCCGGAAAGAGAATAGTAGGTGGGCGCACCAGCGACGATGGCCGCGGGAACAACAAAGCTTTCCTTCGCGAGCGAATCGAGAAATGGCGTCGTCGGCCGCGAATAGCCCATGAAGCCGACATGATCAGCTCGAAGACAATCGACGGTAATCAGAACAATCGATTTTTGCTTCTGCGTCATGCCTTCTGCTCGGGTGCCCTCGCCTTCGTAAAGCGTTTTCCCACGACATTGACCGTCACGGGTCCGCTGGACGTCTCATACGCGCCGGTCCTGACCAGCTTTGAGAGATCTTCATCGTGAAGATACAGCAGATCGTCATGCTGTGACTCGAGTGCGTTGAAGAATTCGTTGAGGGAGCGCAACGTCTCAGAACGGAAATCCCGTACAGTCGAATGAAAATTGATCGAATGAATGGACACTATGGCCGGAATACCAAGTTCGAAACAACGTTCCGCCTGGCGCAGCGACGCGTCTACGGAAAACTCCGGATCGGTTGCAGGTTCAAATCCAACGGTACGAGACAGGTGAAGCAGTTCATGCGATCCGAGGTATGGCGGCATGAGTTTTCCGGGACCATTCTGTGCGATGCGAATACCGTGTTGCGACCATGCACTGTGGGTGTCGTCGTTAGCGCGATACCCTGGGGCGCACGCTGATCGCGGCAAAGTGGCGAACAACTTTGCGAATGCTCCAACGGCTTGGCCTATCAACTCTCGCTGCGTTTCTCGCGACAGGAAGCGCTCGTTCTCAGACTGCTCCGGGTCCCAGTACTCATAGCCAATCCACGGCATGCGCCAATGGATGTACGGCGTTCCAGCTTTCCACAAGTTGTGTAACAAGCTCGAACGTTCGTTGTCACCCGCCAACGCCCGCTCCACGGATGCGCGGCAGAAATGCGTTGTACCGTGCAAGGCAGCGCTGAAAACTCCCTGAGCAATTCCCTCGCGATACGATTCGATCAGCCCGGGACGATTCCAGCCATCGGGAAGGCCATCCGCCAATTGCCGAAGCGCGATGCCTGTCTCAGTAGATGCATTGGCGAAATCCACATTTGCGACGATGAAATTCATCAGCAGACAGGGATTGCGGCCAATTGAATCTCGATGCCGCCCAAGAAGGTCCGCCAGCGCCGACACATCGTCGGCGGTTTCGAGCGTGTAGAAATCGTACGGCCGTTCACCAAGCTCGAGTCCAGCCGAGCGCAACTGTTCGAGGCCGGCCTGGTCGCGCAGACCCACTCGGCCCCAGTCGTCGCTTTGCAGCACCACGATAGGACGGTCGAAATGGTATCCGGTGACCGGAAGCGCATCGAGCCCGCGCGTCCACAATTTTCGAGCTAGCCCCATCGGTGTCGTTCAACTCCCTATTTCATTGCCCATACGCTGAAGTTGGCCGTGAATTGTTGGTTCTCACTCGACACGCATTTATCGATCGCGTATCCAAGGAGGTTGATGATCGGACAAAGCGTCCAGAGGTAGACCGCGCGAAGCGAAGGATAACGAACGATGATTCCGAAGCCGGTGTTGATCGTGCGAAAGAGGCCGACAACACTTCCGCCTTCCGGCAGAATTTCGGTCGCGCGAAATTGTCCTAGCAATTTGCCAATCGAAGCCGGGAAGAATCGCCAGGCCTCCTCATCGGCGTCGCGAATAGCAATCGCCGGGACGCTCAGCAAGAGCAAGCCTCCCGGCTTGAGAACGCGATAAATTTCTTCGATCACGAGTGCAGGATCGTACGCGTACTGCAGCGTCTGGGTGCAAATTACCAAGTCACACTGCTCGCCTTTCAGCGGGATCTGCTCGCCGCGTGCCACGATATCGACCAACGAAGTCTCAAGAATATCGATCCCGATGTAACGCTGAATGCGGCCTTCGAGAAGCGCCCGATACGGCTGGATTCGCCCGCCGATATCCAGCACCGTGAGGTTGCGCCGGTCGTCGCGCTCGATCCACCTGCGGAATATCTCGCGTCGCGCCCGAAGTATGAGCCAGCTCGTGTCCCTCAATGAAGGATAGAGGCGCTTCTGACCCTGGAGATCGATGAGTTTGTCAGGCTCTTTGTTCACACGCTATCGAGAATATCGGAAGTAACTCGGAATGGGCAGGCGATCGCGAAACATTCTAAAGATATCCCAGCTCGCGCAACCGCTGCTCCACGAGCTCCTGCTCGGCCTGATCTGACTTTACGGCATCATTGCGGAGCAGGTCGCGCAGCACAAACGTCAACAGCTCTTCCAGCGATCGAAATGTGTGCGCGAATTCTTTTTCCGCAGCAGCACATAAATCCGCGGGAAGTTTGACCTCTCTCGACTCGGTCATGCGGAGGCTCCCGTGCGCACGAAAGTTCCTCGAACGCGCGACCACATCGCGTTTGCGATAAGGCGGTCGTCGGTATCCAGTCCAACGGCAAACACCACGGCGGTGAACAGCAGATAACCGGCCGCAAGAGCGACGCCCACGGCCAGCCAGTCATGACCAAACACGAACGAATACCGGCGCAATAGCAGGACCGCGGTCACCATCGAAACACTCGGCCAGATCAGCCGCAGATAGCCCCGATTGTACGGAGAAATTCCCAACGCTTTGCGAACTTGCAGAAGGTTGCAGAAGTTCGTCCCGAGATTCGTCAGGGCTGCCGCCGTGGCCGCACCGATCACTCCGAAGATGGGGACGAGCACTGCGCTGGAAACGATCATCAATACGGCCATCGCGATCTGCACCCGGATGAGCCTTCTCTCGTGCCCTGACATCAGCAGGATGTAGCCCACCGAACCGACCCCGCAGTTTACCAATTGCCCGATGGTACCAATCACCAGGATCGGCCACCCAGCTTCGAAGTCATGGCCAAAAATTCTCATCAGCGGCCGTGAAAAAATAATCACCACCGTTGCAAGCGGCAGAGTAAGCCCGATCGCCCACTTGGTGAGCGATTGAAAGAGCCGCGACAGCAGGGCAATCTGACCGCGCGTATGCAGATCGGCAATGGTGGGAGCGAAGATCTGGTTGATCGAACTCAGCACGAGCGGCACATAAACAACGACCGCGGCCGCGACAGAATAGATACCCACTTCGCGAGGTCCGCGATAATACCCCAGAGCGACCTTGTCCACTTGGCTAATCAAAAATTCAAGCAAACCGATTCCCACAACTGCCGCTGAGAAGGACCATATCGCTTTGTCGGGCATCGAACCAGGCTGGCTCAACAAGCGGGCATCGCCCGGTGTTAGGCGCCGTACCGCAACAATTAACAGAGCACCCACGGCCGCGGCGCTGAGAATTTGCGCGGCAAGATATCCGCGCAGCCCTAAGCCGGCCGATATCAGTAGAATCGCGGCAAGCATGTTCAGGGGGCTTCCGACAAAATTCACAATCCACGTACGTAACTTGATATCGCGATACCCGGCCAGCACTTTTCCGTAAAAACCATTGACGATTCCGAACAGCATCAATAGGGCATATAGCGGCAGATATTGAACCAGTGCAGGCGAGTGATAGAAGTGAACGGCAATAAACTTGCCAAATGTCAGTAAGACTATCCCAAGGATTACATTCGCTTCTACGAGAAGAGCTGCGCCGCGCCACAAAAGGGCGTGCAATGCCTCAAACTTCGCTGCAGCCCTGTAAGAAGCCACGAACCGAACGGCGGATTGAGGAAGTCCCAAAGTATTAAATATCCCCAGGAAGCCAATCAGAGTCATGCCGAGGGCGTAAAGCCCCAAATCTTCCGCCCCCAACACTCTGGCTAAATAGACTTTGAATAGGTAGCCCAGTCCCGTGGTGAAGATCGTTCCGGCGAAAAATATTCCAGACTGGCGCGAGATGTGGCCGACCTGCGAGCGAAACTGCTGGGTCGCTGACGAGGCAGTCTCCGCCGATTCAGTCGTGATCTGATCGTTCATGAGGCTGACCTCACGCCAACCGTCGCTCGTGACGTCAATAGTTGACGCAATACAGCAGGCTCGATCGTAGGTGACAGGTTCAGCATTGATTGGGACGGCGCGCGGAAAGCTTGCACGCGGGCCGGAATTTCTGCCACTTGCCCCGCGTCTTGCAATATCTCGCCTACCCCGAAGCGACCATATTGCTTACCGTACTCATAAGGCGAAACCGAGAGCCAACCGCACAGAAAGCATGGCACGCCGTTTTGTAGGCAATCGATCACAGTGGTTGATTCTACGGTGATGCCGAACCACGCGCGGGACATCATTTCAGGAGTGAGCGGTCCGTCGATCACTTTCACAAACTCCTGGTCGCGAGCACCGAGAAGTCCGCGAACCAACCTTTCCCGCTGCGAGCGGCTTTCGAAAGGATGCAATTTGACAATGAAAGAGCGGCCATTTTCACGTGCAAGTTTTAAAAGCGGCGGCACCAGCTCCCGATAGACTTCTTCCGCACGCATGTCGCCCGCTTCGTAAGGTTCGGAGAAAAGAAGTACCGCCGTTTCTTCCTGCTTCGTTCCCGCAATCTTGCCACACTCGCGTCGAGGCGGCGCACCGATCGCAACCTTCTCTGGCGGCAGCTCACACAGTCGCACCAGGTAATCCCGCTCCATTTCATTCTTCGCCAGATAGGTATCGCAGGGCAGATTTTTCAGGACATAGCGCCCGTCGAGCGCTCCATGGTGAAAGTCTACCGTTGGTATCTTGCGACGCGCGGCGAGAAACACGGGCAGGCGCGTGTAAATGTTGCTGTCATCACCGCACAAAACTCCGCACACCGGTTCCTGCTCGATAGTTCTCCGCCACGCGTTTCGAGCAGCGATACCCGCCCGGATGTGCCCGGAAAACGAATCCATCGCACCAGCCTGGATCAGAGCTCGAAGCTCTGGTGCGGACGCGAGGTCTTGGCGCAGTTTTGACCATCGCTGATCGAGCGATGCGGATTCGGCGGACGCAGAGGACTGGCTCGCGTACTCAGCCAAATCCCGCACAACCAGGTTCGGAATGCTCTCAAACCGCTTCGCACTCTGCCGCGTTGCGACCAGCAGAAAATTCATCTCGGGCACCAGACTTGCGTACGAGGCGACCATGCGAGACACATTCGTGTATGCGCTCGGCACCAGCACAACCGAATTCAGCGAGGTGGACTGCGTCTTGGCGAAACGCGATCGCAAACTGTAATCCGAATCGTATTTGTCCAGAACGATTTCCTTCAATTGAGAAGGAGAAAACTTGTTCAGTAGCCCTGCGTAGTGCATCACGCGGGCTGACGTCCGGACCAATCTGCCGTCGCCAAACGCGGGAATGGAGCGACTCAACAGACTTTCCAACATGCGAATCTGTACGCCACGGCGGGTTGCGCAAAGATCATCGATGGGGCTTATCTGCTTCGCAATTGATTTCAGAATCAGCAGCGACACGGCTTCAGGTGCCGCCAGCAACGAAAGGAGTTCCCACCAATCGATTCCCTCTTCATCGACCAGACGGCCGGCCCCGATCGAAAAGATCTCGCGAACCTTCTTAACATCAGCGATGCCTTGCCGGAAGCTGTCGGCTCGCAAGACAGGACAGTGATACTGGGCCGTCCAAGCCTGTTCCGATGACGCCGAGGATTTTCCCAGATCAACGACGAGATCCCACGTGCGGCGGGACCATGGCCCACGTGCCGGTGAATCTTCGGGTTGTACGAGGAGAACTCTCATCGAGTGAGTCGCAGGCCGTTCAAGCGCCCGCCGAGACAGCACTGCTTGTGACTTTCCCGGAACTGAAGGCATGTCGACTCGTGTGCCGCCACATCAGAAAGCGCCATCGAGAAATTGAATGTCGCGGATGAAATCCCGCTCGCTTAATGCCTTCGATCGAAGCTGCATTGGAACCGGCACTGAAGATCCACGGACGCTTTCCGTTCCTCTGAACCGCTGAAGCGAGCAGGCTGATCGCCTGCGCGTAGTAGCCTCGTCCACGAAGCGCGTTTGGCGTCCAGCAGTCGAAAAGCAGGACGAGGTCGGGAGCCGCTTCCAGTGTCGTGTCTAACTCTGAACAGAAAAATCCGTTGAAGGGCGCTGCCCAGGCAAAATGAACCGGACGGCCAGCCGCATCGACAAGAACGTATCCCGAATGCTCGGGAGTGCGAAGCCGGTTCGCAGCGCGGATCAAATAAGCGCAGGTTGCCTCGTCGTTCCGATATTCACCGACAGCCAACGCCAGATCGCCGAGAGTCAGAGGACGGAGTTTCACGTCGCCGGTTCCGGCCGGCTCGAGCTCGCCCGCTGCCTTTCGATCGTGATCCGCCGCTTCGAAAAACATGACCTCGTCCCTTCTCCAGATCAAGCGCCGCGCACGATTTAAGGCGTCCCACAATGTTCGCGGAACTCCCTTATCACGGATTCGTCCGCGCACCTTGCGCGCGATGTCTCGAACAGCACTCAGCACGCGCTCGCTTCGGGGAGACTTCTTGACGGATTCGGCCAATCGGTAGCGGCCGATCGTGTACCAGTGTGCTATCAAAGAGTGGCTCAGCGTAATGTGCAGAGTCTCCCGCGTGCTGTTCGCAAACTTGACCTTGTAAATTTCCGATCCAAGACCGAGATCCAGCATGTTCATTCCCGGCGTTTCGATCGCATCCTGAATCACCTGGCTTAGCAAACAGAATCCCGGCCAATGCTTGTCTACAACGCTGTCAAACGTCGGCTGGTACCAGAACCACGAGCCGCCAAACACAAAGCCGTAGTGCCAGGCAACGGGACGATCTCCCGTCAGCATGCGACTGAAGACGAACCATTGCCGGTCGCTCAAAAGTTTGCCCAGTTCTTCGAGGAATGTCCGCCGGAGCGGATCGGCCAGGTTGCTGATTCTTCCCACTTCCAAAAACCGCGCCACATGAGCAGTCGCGAATTCAGGAAGCAGCGGCTCAACAGCTTCCCATGACCGCCGATGTTCGGTGCGAACCGGCGCCGTCCCTGCCATCGCTTTCTCGAAACGCCGCAGCCGCTTCAGGCCCGGTGCGTACGGCGTGCCGTCTTTCTTTCGTTCAACCTTGTCCAGAGAAACCTGCGCGCAAACGTAGGCCGTACGCGCAAAACAATGAAAACTTTTGTCAGGAGCGCGCTGGCGAAGCGCAGAAACCGTCGACGAATCCGCAGGAAGATTGGTCAGCGTCAGGCTCCGAACACCGCGCCTGGAAAGCTCTCCCAGCGCCGCACCGACGAATGCTGCCTTATTTTCCGTTTCGCTCAGAAAGTCGCAGTAGTCTCCGGTGGTGGCACACAGAAAGCTCGCTCGCTGTTCATTGCTTTCTGTAGCAAGCGCCGCAACTCCCGCCAGAGGGCCTGTGTCGTCATAAGCAAGAATCACCAGCGGATGCAATTTCTCCCGGTAAGCGCGCTGTACTGCCACCGCCCATTCGTACGTGAAAAACACCTGGGGCTGATCGACGCGATGCACCAGTGCATCCCACTGGCTGCACAGTTCGGCATCCTCCGGAATTTCTCTGAGCACAACGAGTCGCAAGGTTCGGATCACTTCTCAACAGGTTTCTTGAATACGTAATAGTACCAATCGGAAGCGAGCGCATGACTGCGTTTTGGATATTCGTTACCCACCACGCGGACCGGACGAAGGTGGGCCGCACTGGTCTCACACATGACTCGGCGAGGCACCGAGTAGTGAGTAATCAAACCGCGGTGAGCTTCATCGAGAAGCTCTCCTTCTCCACGCCAAAACGTCTTGTGAGGCAAACGCCTGACAGATCGCAGAACGGTCGCGAGGAAAGCCTGAAGCACCGCGACGAAGACGCGGCCCGCCGTTAAGACCGTAGTGGCAATTTTGAACAGTATTTTGGAATTTCCAGAAAGACCGCGCGCCATACGTAGAATGCGTTCTCGATTCCAACTCGGACGCACCAGGATTGCGCGGGCGTTGTGGGAAGAAAAGATCACAACGCCACCCGGGCGAAGGACCCGATGAATATTCGCGAGGCAACGATGCCGGTTTGCATCGGGCTGCACGAAGTCGATTCCATTGAACGCAAACACCACGGCGTCGAAGGTCGCACCATCGAATGCGGATAAATCTGCGGCATCGCCGACCGCAAATTCCAGCCCCGGAAATTTCTTCTTGCAGGACTCGATCATCCCCGCAGAGTTGTCGACCCCGACGTACCGCGCCGCCTTGCTGGACAGGAAAGCCGTGGTTCGTCCTCCTCCGACGCCCAGGTCCAGCACGTCGGCATTCGGCGGAATGTAAGCGTCGAAAAGCATCCCCTCGCAGGAGGAGAGATAGCTGAGTCCCGCGTAGTAGCTGGTAACTTCCGGTGCGTTATAGATCTCAAGATTGCGGTGCGTACGGGAGTTCATCGTTCGCCGCACACTGCTCCGGCTGGAATTTCTGCGGGATAGCCGCGGCGGCCGCGGCGTTGCAGAAGAGCATAGAAGCCGGAGACATGCGCATCGAGCTCGCTGATACTCATCGCCGACGTGACATGCACACGAGGAAGGGCGTACCGAGGGAGCGGTACGCTCAAGCCTCCACCAAAGTTCATGAACGCCGCCGCGTATCCCGCCTGCTGCGGCATGGCAAGCACCTCAGGCGTTACAGATTGCGCATCGCCAAACGGATAAGCGAATGCCCAGATTTTCGATTGTAGCGTCGCCTCGAGCTGCGCACGGCTCTTTGCAATTTCAGAGTACGCCGACACCGCCGGAGCTTGGGACAGCACCGGATGGCTCAGCGTGTGTGCGCCGATCTGCATTCCGGCGGCGGCCAGTTTTCCGAGTTCGGAGGCCGTTAGCAAGGCGAAGCGTCGACAGGTGGCCGAGCCGGCATCCTGCAACTCCGGCGAAGTATCAACGACAAGCTGCCTTCGCATCGTCGCCAAAAATTCCCCGCGAATTTCCGGACTCACTTGTGACAGCCGCTTCACCGAGTTCCACCAGGATGCTCGACGCCGTTCGATGGAGGTCAGATCCTCCGCCATCGAAACTCCGTCACAGGAAATTTCATGACGTCCCGCCGGAGCCTGCAAGTAAACCAGGTACAGGTCCTCGTACCAAAGCATCGCGCGCGCAAGCCCAGTCGAGGCTCCGATCACAAAGAAAAGGCAGGAAACTTTTTCCTGTAACAAAACGGGTAGCATGTCGGTGAGGCAATTCAGAAGACCGTCGTCGCAACTGATCAACACCGATCGTGACGGAAACGATGTGTTTTGTTGGAAAGCGGCCAGCAGTTCCCCCGGGGCGATTATGTTGTAGTGCGCTTTCAAAAAACGCAGCTGCTGGCGCAGGGCCTCGGCCGAAATCAAATTTCCGTCGAGCACCGCATCGATCGATCGATATCCTTCTGGAAGCACCCCATGGTAGGTCACTACTCCAAGACCCCTGCCGGGAAGACGCCGGAACAATCCAGTTTTCGAGAGAGAGGGATACACGGCTTTCTTGAGGAATGGACTGACAATCCTCATTGCCGCTTGACCAGATCCCAGCTGAGTGGTGTACCAGACTCGATGTCCTGCGAGGCGCGGCCGTGCAAAACTTCCGGCAGGTGCCGGGGATGCAGTCCATTGGCCGGGCGGATTGACCTGACGTTTTCGGCGGTCAGCGGTTCGCCGCGTTTCACGTCCTTCACAACGAACAGTGATCTGCGGAATGCCTTGCTGCTAGCCTCTTTCGGGCTGCATCCAAATTGAACTTGGCCCAGTGCCTTTTCAGCGACGTGAACTGCTTCGACCATCGCTTTGAATTCGTGTGGCTCAAGCGAGAAAGCGCTGTCAGGGCCAGGGTCGGATCGCGAGAGCGTCAAATGCTTCTCGATGATGCACGCTCCCAACGCGACAGCGGCGACTGGCACGGCAACACCCATCGTATGATCCGAGAGCCCGGCTGGAACTCCGAAGCGCCGCGACAGCTCCGGAATTGTGCGCAGATTCATCTCTTCGGCGGCCGCCGGATAGGCGCTCGTACATTTCAACAACGCGATCTGTGTCGCACCTGATCCGCGCATAGCTTGCACCGCCTCTTCAATCTCTTCCACACTGGCCATACCGGTCGACATGATAATCGGCTTGCCGGTCTTGGCGATTTTCTGGATCAGGGGAATATCGACGATTTCGAACGACGCCACCTTGTGCGCCGGAACCTTCATCTCTTCAAGAAAATCCACGGCTGTGGGATCGAACGGAGTAGAGAACAGATCGAGACCAAGATCATTCGCGGCCCGCATCAACCGAGGCTGCCACTCCCAGGGAGTGTAAGCCTCGGCATACAAATCGTGCAGGTTGCGCCCATCCCAAATAGTGCCGCCTCCTACACGAAAGAATTCTCTATCGCTGCGGACTGTGATGGTATCGGCCGTATAAGTCTGAAGTTTTACAGCGTCGGCCCCGGCGCGCCTGGCCTCTTCGATGATGCGTACCGCTTGCGAAAAATCCTGGTGATGATTAGCCGAAAGCTCAGCCACGATGTAGGTGGGATGCTCGGCCCCGATCGTCCGATTGCCAATCTGGATTACGCCGGCCGTCGACACTTTTCCTCCCCGTCAGCCGAGGCAGAGGCGACCTCTTTGGGCGCAAACGGAACTCTTCGGCCGCTCCGGATGATCGACAACGAATTTTCGCCTTCGTTGAAGATCAGATCCAGAATCGAAGCGTGAGATTGAAACGGAGGAAATAGCTGGCGGTACTCGGGATGCTCGTAGTGTTGGAACCCGACTTCGATACCCGCCCGCGAGAATAACGCCAGATCATCCGTCAGGTAGGCTGCCGAACCTAGAGGAGACAGATAAGACTCTGCGCGAAGCTGACGACAGAGGCAAACCAAAAGTTCACTGCGCTTTCCTTCTGCTTCCAACTCCGAAGACCTGAGAAGCTTCGTCCCAATGCCTAAAACGCTCAAGAACCATACGATGAGCTGATGGGTCAACTGAAGCAGCATCTCGCCTGAACAGCGTTGCAAGATTTCTGCGAATTCGGGGAAATACTTCTGGAAGAATGGCGCCCGTCGGTAGTTGAGCTCGATCGCCCTCAAGTGATTTTTCGTAAATTCGAGATTGCGGATTCTCACATCGAGTATCCGTTGTCCAAAGTGCCCGCGAAAGACAACCGGCACCGTCAACCACTGCAGGCCCGTGGGTGTTTTGATCCGATTGCGTTGCTGCCAGGACTGCTTTTCAAATTGAACCGAGTCCAGCAGCACAAACGCGTCCACTTGGTCCATCAGGTCGAAGTAGCCGAGCCACGGCAAATAGGAAGGTTGGGAAATAGCGATCTTCATCCGGTCTTCTTTTTTAATACCAGGCGTTCCGACACTTTCTCAAAATCCAAAGACCGCCAGAGAGCACGGGCGCCCTCATTCCCTTCCATCACTTCCAACTGGATCTTGGATGGGGAATGGGCCTCCAATTCCCGTATCGCCAAGATCGCGGAACCGCGCGCGACGCCGCTGCGACGGAACTCTGGCAACACAAACAACTCGTAAATCATGCCGGTCAACCGTGGAAGAAAGCGGTGCTTCTCGATCCCATACAAAATGAAACCTGTCCGTCGCGACTCCCGCATGATCCAACGAAGGAACAGATTCGGGTTGGAAACAATGCCCTCAAAGTAATACTTCTTCCAGTCGGCCTGCGGCGAAAACGCTGGATTGAGCCTTCGAAAATGCTCCTCCGCGATCTTTAGGAACGGCTCACGATCCGCGATCGTGATGGCGGCCAATGTGACAGTCATGAAAGTTTAATTCGATCGGGCTAGAGCGTCGCAAACACGCCGCGCGCCTTCGCCATCCACCTGCTGCCGACCCAGCATCGCCATTTTCGCACGCCGCAATGGAGAAGCGGCCAACTCCTCAATAGCCAGCACCACTTCCGACGGAGCAGCAGTGTGGGGATCACCCAAATGTTGCACCAATCCTCGTCGGCCCAGATCATCAAGGATCCGCCTTTGCGGTAGGCTGCGACCGAAGGTCAATAGCGGGCAGGACATGAACATCAATTCCCAGAGCGTTCCTCCGCCGGCAATGACCGCTAAATCGGCTTGAGACATCAACTCCGCCACATTTCCAGCATTTTCCAGTACTCGCATGCTGAGGCCCGTGTCTAAGATTTCCTTCTGGAGTATGTGGAGGTGCGGGTTGCTTCCCCCCGCCAGTACGGTAACCCTCATTTCCGGGGCTTTCACCTTCGCCAGTGCTCGGATCGCCAGGCCGGTTAGATTGTCAGGATCACTTCCGCCCATAGTGACGAGCACATTTCGTACCTGGAGGGGCGTCTCACGCTTCCAATCTCGCCACTTGTTGAACTCGCGTCGAAGCAGAGCGAAGCTAGTTCCGAGCAACAGCCCCGCTTGGGGCTTGCATCCGGAATATTTGAATGGCGTTGCATTGGAGTTTGAGTTGAGTATCAGGTCGGCAACGCAAGTGCCCGTGAATTCGCCGTCGTCTACGTGAAGGAGCTTGAGTCCGGCCGATTTTAGTTCGTGCTCATAGCGATCGCTAAAGTGGTATCCGTCCACGACGATCCAATCCGATCTTTGGTCGGCAGCAAACTCCACCACGCGCCGCGCATCACCCTGACTCGCAGCGTCCGATTCGATCTCCAGGACCTCCATCCCCTCGGAGCTAAGTCGGGACCGCAGCGAGGCGGTGGCCTCTGCGATCGCGAATATGGGACGACCACCCGCATCTTGCCATGCCTGCGCCAATGCAAGACAGCGCATGACATGGCCTGTACCCATCGCAACACTCGCGTCAGCGCGAATCAATAGCGGCTGCGAAATCATCAATCTTGGAGAGTCTTTTGCCTGACAGATCGGTTTAACTCTGTTAGTTCGGGATGGAGATCAAGGAGTGCCAGCACGTCGCGCCACGAAAATGGAGCGTCAGCACCTATGCGGCGGTAAACCGCTCGAACAAACTCCAAATCCTCAGGAGTATCGACCGTCCAACGATGTGCACCATAGTCGAAGTCTCCCGTAACGGACACCACGTTGAACTCTTGCCGATGCTCGTAGATATATGGCGTCACATGCTCACGCTCGTACTTCTTTTGTGCCTGGCGCCAGGCACGGTCCAGAGCACTAAAAGAGATCACCTCGGTATCCAAGCCACGGGGATAAGTGCGATTAAGAGCATTCGAAACGTAGTCCGGCCGTTTTTCGACAAACGTCGCAATAGTCGTATCGGTAACTTCTGGGTCAATCAGCGGACAATCGGAAGTGATCCGCACGACCACGTCGGCCTTTGTCAATTGAGCTGCGCGAAAATAACGGTCCAGCACATCGTTCTGATCTCCACGTGACAATTGAACCGCATGTTTTCGGCACTCGGAGACAATCGGATCGTCCGCGCCAAGATCAGTCGTCGCAACTAGTATTTCGTTGACAAGTTTGGCGCGTCGCAGACGCTGCACGACCCGAGTCAGAACTGTCTCACCTTCGAGGTCCTTTAATACTTTCCCGGGGAGCCGCGTGCTTCCCATGCGCGCCTGGATAATGGCCACGATCTTCAAACCATCCGCTCCGTCCGCACGTAACTTCCAACCACTTTCCGCACCGCTGCGATCACATCGTCCACATCCTGATCGGTCATGGCGTGGAACATTGGCAGGCTGATCAGCCGCGAGTACGCGTCTTCGGCGATCGGAAATTCGCCGCCCTTGTATCCAAAGCGCTCGCGATAGTACGGATGGAGATGCACCGGAATGTAGTGCACGTTGACCCCGATGTTCTCCCCGCGCAACGCGCGAAATATCTCCGCACGGTCCACGATAAGTCTCCCCAGATCCAGTCGTATGGGATAGAGATGCCACGCCGGCTTTACGTTGGCTCTGACAGTAGGGGGGATTACGCCGGGCATTTCGCTGAAGGCAGTGGTATAGCGCGCGGCAATCTCCCGTCGGTGAGAAAGATTTTTATCGAGTTTCTTGAGCTGCTCATTTCCTAAAGCGCAGGCGAAGTCCGGCAGCCGGTAATTGAAACCGAGCAGGACCATTTCGTAATGCCACTGGCCGGCGCTCTGTCGTTGGCGCGCCTCGGTAGAGATTCCGTGGTTCCGGAATCGGCGCAAGCTCTCCGCATACTGCGGATTGTTCGTCGTAACCATCCCGCCTTCACCGGTTGTGATGTGCTTTACCGGGTGGAAACTGAACACCGTCATGTCCGCGATGCTGCCCACGCGACGGTCGCCGATTTCGGCTCCCAGAGCGTGACAGGCATCTTCGATAACCACGAACCCGCGCTCTCTGGCCAGACCACAAATTGCCTCCAGGTCCGCCGGATGCCCGGCGTAGTCGACCGGCAGAACAACTCTGGTTTTGGAGGAGACCATCCTCGCGAATTGCTCGGGATCAAGGTTGAGAGCGTCTCTGCTCACATCGGCAAACACCGGAGTCGCGCCCTGATACAGCACGCAATTTGCGGTCGCGGCGAACGTCAGGGGCGTCGTGATCGCTTCGTCCCCCGGCTTGAGCCCGGCCACATACGCTGCGGCATGCAGCGCGGCCGTTCCAGAACTGAAGCTGACGGCGTGGTCCGCTCCTACACGGGATGCGAAAGCTTCTTCGAACTCGCCAACTTTCGGACCCGTAGTCAGCCAATCCGAGCGAAGTACATCGACCACAGCCTGTATGTCGGCCTCGTCGACGGACTGCCGGCCGTACGGAAGAAAAGTGGAGCGCACAGGGGAGCCGCCATGGATCGCGAGTGTTTGCGGGCTGGCGGAAATCGTAACCATGATGACCGTCTATGCGGGAACGCGCGCCGGAACTGGTTCCTCGGCTGGGCTGGTGGGCGCGATCAATTCCTGGAGTTCGCGATTTGTGAGCCAACGGGCGTTCGTGTCGCTGGAGTAGCGGAATCCTTCGGGCAGCGGCGTGCCGTTCACCCAGTTTTCGCGACGCCACCACGGGTGCGATGGCTGGATGATGTAACGATCACCGACTTCCAGCGTATTTCGCGCCTCATCCTCTGAGACCAATACTTCGTGAAGCTTCTCGCCCGGACGAATTCCGATGGTCTCGATCTCGCAACCCGGAGCTATCGTCTCGGCCAGGTCGACCATACGCATGCTCGGAATCTTCGGAACGAAAATCTCTCCGCCATGCATCTGCTCGATGCCGCTGACCACGAAACGTACTCCCTGCTCAAGCGTCAGCCAGAATCGGGTCATCCGGGGATCGGTCAGCGTGATGCGGCCGCTTCGTTTCTGCTCCTGGAAAACCGGAATCACACTGCCCCGGCTTCCGACAACATTTCCATAGCGCGCGCAGCTGAATCGGGATCCGTCGGCCCCGGCATAAGCATTCGCCTGCACAAACATCTTTTCGGCGCACAGTTTGGTAGCGCCGTACAAGTTGATCGGATTGACGGCCTTGTCGGTGCTCAGGGCTAGGACTCGGCGTACTCCCTGATTGATGGCGGCGTCGATGACGTTGCGTCCGCCCATGATGTTGGTCTGGATCGCTTCGAACGGGTTGTATTCACAGGCCGGCACCTGCTTTAGAGCTGCCGCATGAACAACCACAGTCACCCCTGAAAGAGCGCGCTCCAGCCTGCCCACATCGCGCACATCGCCAAGAAAGTACCGCAGGCTGGGATGATCCATTCCCGAAGCGCGCATGTCATGCTGCTTAAGCTCGTCCCGGCTGAAGATGACCAGTCGCTTCGGGCGATACTCCCGCAGCATGATTTCGACGAATTTCTTCCCGAACGAACCTGTCCCGCCCGTCACCAGGACCGACTGTTCCGACCAATTCATCTCGCCTGCCACCCCAATTTTCCTGAATTCGCGTCGCGTCGATCAAGACGCGATCCGTCTGCTCGTGTTCACACGCCGTCCCGCACGCCTGGAATGGACGGCCGATGGCTGGACTTGCTTTTGCCCGTTAGTATAGCGAAGTTTTAATGAGAATCACGTTTCTTAGAACGACCTCTCTCAACAAAATTGGGGATGATTTGTTCGGCTCCAATGCTAAAATGAGCGACGACTCACCAAACAACTGTGCGAATTAATCCCTGCGCGACAGACCAGCCTCTTCGACCCGGGAACTCGCGGGAATTCTGCGATCCAGTCTTTTGGAACTGGCAGCGGCAACATTATCGTTGAGGAACAGGAATGGATTTCGGACCCCTCGTACCGGCGAATAACAATCAGATCATTCGCGAAGTTCACTCCGCTCCAAATCTGGAGAGCGGCAGACCGCCGGGTACGCACCAGTATTTCCAGCCTCCTTCGCAAGAATCCGCCATTGGCGAATCCATTCGAATCCTGCTGAAGCGCAAGTGGGTGGTCATCGGCTGTTCTGGTCACGATTTTTGTAGTCGTCGCCATCGCCAGCCTGAAGATGACGCCTGTGTACGAAGCAGGTGGCACGATCGAAATCAACAAGCCGGATGCCAGCCTCAATTTCCAGAACTCTGCCACGTTCAGTCTCGACTACTACGATCCCACCGAACTCGAAACAGAAGTTAAAATTCTGCAGAGCGATCTTCTGGCCATGCAGGTGATCCGCGAACTCAATCTGGATCGCCGCCCCGAGTTTGCCGGACAGGCCCCTCCCATCGCCATCGATCGACCTTGCGCCCGATCCGCTGGCAGGCGACCCGAGCAGGGCCTCCGCGCTGGTTGGAAACTTTAAGGGAAGTCTAAAAGTCGCGCTGAGCCCGAATACCCGCATCATCGAAGTTCACTACCGCAGCCCAGATCCTCAGATGGCGGCCAACGTCGTCAACACGTTGATGCAGACGTACGTCGAAAACAACTTCAAAGCCCGTTTCGAATCGACGATGCAGGCTTCGGACTGGCTCCAGAAGCAGTTGGTCGATCTGCAGATGAAAGTGGAAACATCCCAGGAGAAGTTGGTTCGCTACCAGAAAGAACACGAAATCCTGGGTACTGACGAAAAGCAGAACATCATCACCGAGAAGCTGGACGAACTCAACAAACAGCTCACTTCGGCCGAGAGCGACCGCATGGAAAAGGAAGCTCTCTATCGCCTGATCGAATCTGGCGACCCCGATGCGATCGCAGCCAGCGCGGGGGGTCTGACGGACTCGGGCTCGGGCGCTCAATCGGCGTCCCAGTTGCTCGAAACTCTTCGGGCCAAGCAGGCGGAGATCAAGATTCAGGCGGCGGAACTGAACACCCAGTTCGGCCCGTCTTATCCGAAGCTGAATCAACTGAACAATCAGCTGAAGGAAATCGATACTCAGATTCAGGCAGAGATGAAAAAAATCGCGAGCAATGTTCGTGGACAGTACACCACGGCGTTGCGGCGCGAGAGCATGCTGCACGATGCGCTCGAAAAACAAAAGCAGGAAGCCAACAAGCTCAACGAAAGCGCCATTCAGTACAGCATTGCTCAAGCGCGACGTCGATACCAATCGCCAGTTATACGAAGGCCTGCTGCAAAAGATGAAGGAAGCCGGCGTTTCCGCTGGATTGAAGAGCAACAATTTTCGCATCGTCGATAGCGC
Source organism: uncultured Acidobacteriota bacterium (assembly GCA_963820895.1). Taxonomy (GTDB): domain Bacteria; phylum Acidobacteriota; class Terriglobia; order Terriglobales; family Acidobacteriaceae; genus Sulfotelmatobacter. The sequence goes on along the minus strand of CAWGBW010000001.1, from coordinate 523,493 downwards.
CCGCCCGCCGCTTGCCCCGATCGAACCCAACATCCCCCGAAACCTGATGTTCGCCGTGGTGCTGGGACTGGCTTCTGGCGTGGGTCTCGCCTTCCTGCTCGAAGGCCTGGACAACACGGTTCGCACAACCGAGCAGGCTCAGGCGATTTCAGGGCTTGCCGTCCCTCGGAATGATCCCGCTCGGCTCCAAGTCAGCTCGTGAGGGACCGAATGCCAAGCGACTGGTGATTGCCACGTCCAAAGAAGCGGTCGAGCTTGTCACCCAGGTGAGGCCGCAGTCGCAGATGGCTGAGTCCTACCGCGCGTTGCGCACTTCCCTGCTTCTGTCCAATTTGGGCGCGCCTCCCAAGATCATCATGGTCACGAGCGCTCTGCCTCAGGAAGGTAAGACCACGACCAGCATCAACACCGCTGTGGTCCTGGCGCAAAAAGGCGTGCGCGTGCTGCTGATTGACGCCGATCTTCGCCGGCCGAGCATCCACAAGACCCTTGGGATGGGTCCACACAGTGGATTGAGCAACGTGTTAACCGGCAGCACGACACTGGAGCAGGCCATTTCGCGTACGCTGATTCTGCCGAACCTTTTCGTCCTGCCAGCCGGAACGCCTCCGCCAAATCCTGCGGAGTTGCTGGCATCGTCGAACATGCGAGAAGTTCTGACAGCAACTGCGAGCAGCAATACGACCACATCGTGATCGACACGCCTCCGACGCTGTCAGTGACCGATGCGGTCGTGCTCTCGCAGCGTGCCGACGCCGTTGTTCTGGTGATCCGCTCGGGGCAGACCACAAAGCAGGCGCTGCGACGTTCGCGCGATATTCTCACGCAGGTGAATGCAAAAGTCGTGGGAGTCCTGCTCAACGCGGTCGACCTGAGTTCGCCGGACTATTACTACTATTACGAATATCAGGGCAAATATGCCCGCTACTACCGCGACGAAGATTCGTCCGGTCACGACGAGGACGAGGTCGAAGAGCATTCCCCGTCGTCGAACAGCGCATAAACGCAGTGCCAGCCAGCTGCAAAATATGAAAATTTCGTTTCGCAGCCCGATGCGTCGATGGCTGATCGCGACTATTGCGATCATTCTCTCGACGGCCTATCTCGCAATCACGGGGAGTCAGTTCGCCGCGGCGTGGCTGGGCAACAGGGCCGAACTGATCAGCCTTCAGAGAGCTGCCAGACTTGATCCCGGCAATGCGGAGTACCGCCATCATCTCGGACGATACTTCGATCTCGTGGCTCGCGATCCCAATGCCGCGGTCGCCCAATACAAGGCCGCCATCAGCTCTGAATCCGAATTCGGCTCGCTACTGGTTCGATCTCTCCAGCGCCTACCAGGTGTTAGGAGACACGGCCGAACAATCCGCAACCCTGGAGCAGGCGATCTCCGCCGATTCGATGACTCCCGACGTTGCCTGGGAAGCTGGGAACTTCTATCTGGTTCAGGGTGAGAGTGAAAAGGCGCTGCGCGAGTTTCGCGTGGTGATCGCCAATGATTCCTCTCTAGCTGATGCAGCCCTCCAGTTTTGCTGGCGCATCGAACCGGATGTGGACGCACTTCTGCGAGACGTTCTTCCCGCTCGTAGTGACGCCTATGCTTCCTTCCTGTCGTTGCTGGAGGCGAAACAGGAGACGGCGGGAGCCGCGAAGGTGTGGGATGCGCTGATGCAGACGAAGCAGCCGTTCGAAAAGCGCTATGGGCATGACTACATTCGGTACGCGATCCAGCACAAAGAGGTCGACCAGGCGGTAACGGTGTGGCAGCAACTGGCAAGCCGTTTTGGTCTGTTGGCCTACCTTCCGTCATCGAGCAACCTGATCGTGAACGGGAACTTCAACCTCGATATGCTGAACGCGGGATTTGACTGGCAGTATCAAAAGCAGTCCGGAGTCAACCTGACGCTTGATCCGGGCGACCATCATGCCGGACGACGCTCGCTGAGCATCATCTTCGATGGTCCAGGAATTGTGGACGCCGGGTTCTATCAACTCGTCGCAGTGCACCCCAACACAAGCTATGAATTCTCGGCCTACTACAAGAACGGATCCATGGAAGGCGCGGGTGGCCCCCATTTCACGATTCAGGATATGTACACCCAGGCCGTTTATTACGAGAGCGAAGAATTGAAGGACGCTGGATTCTGGAAATCAGTCGACGGCAATTTCACCACTGGTCCTGATTGCAAACTGGTTGTACTGCACATCCGCCGTCTTCCCGCAGGAAGTCCGATCCGCGGCAAACTTTGGGTGGGTGACTTTCACCTCACTCAGAAAGCTTCTTCGCAGACCACCCCGGCGAAGTACGGAAATTGATGACGCCCATCTTCAAAATCAGGCACGGGAATTCACAGTCTCGAGCGGCGCGTATTGAGTCGATCCTTCTTTACGGCACCTTCGGACTGTTGATGTTCGGCCCTCTGGCTTTCGGTGGCGTCGAGCCGTGGGCGATCTTCACCGTGGAGATTGGGGTCGTGGCGCTCACTCTGCTTTGGCTCTTGAAACAGTGGCTGGACGGTGAGATCAACATCGTTTGGAATGAGCTGTTTCTTCCCATGGCTGCGTTCGGCGGCCTCATCGTCCTCCAATTGATCTTTCGCACCAGTGCCTACTCGCACGATACCGTCGCGCAACTGATGTTGTATTGCGCGTATGCGATGCTGGGTTTTCTGGCTACGCAATCGTTGATTCGGGCCTCCCAGGCGCGCAAGATTGCAGTACTGCTGGCGCTATTTGGAATCGCGATCGCAGCCTTCGCGCTGCTGCAGGGGCTCACGCCGAACGGAAAACTGTACTGGGTCCGGCAGCCTCGATTGGGTGGATGGATCTATGGTCCTTACGTAAACCACAATCACTACGCCGGACTGATGGAGCTTCTGGTTCCAATTCCGCTTGTGCTGGCGCTGTCCCGCTTTGGCGAGGACAAGAATCGTATCGCCGCTGGAATCGCAGCCGCGGTGATGGTCTGCACCATCTTCCTGTCCGGTTCGCGCGGGGGCATGCTCGCCGTCACGGTCGAGCTTCTGATTTTCGCAACCCTGCTGTTTCGCCGTAAGAAGCGTGTTCAAGTCGCGATTGGCGCGGCCGCCTTCCTCGTCGTTGTCGTGGGCTTGGTCTTTTGGCTCGGTGGCAAGGAGTTAACCACGCGGGTCTCAAGCATTTCGACGGAGGCGCGCAGTGAAATCTCCGGCGGAGTGCGCCTGTCCATCGATCGCGACGCAGTGCGGATGTTTCAGAAGAAACCGGTGATGGGTTGGGGACTTGGAACTTTTCCCGTCGTCTATCCGCGCTTTCGTACCTTCTACACAAATTTCTTCGTCAACGAAACGCACAACGACTACCTGCAAATGCTGGTCGAGATGGGATTGCTCGGCTTCGCCGTAGTCGTGTGGTTCGTGATCGTTCTTTACCGGCGCGCGCTGCGCAAGATTGGGGATTGGACATCGGACGTCAGCAGCGCCGTTACCCTTGCGTGCACCTTGGGCGCAACCGGCATCCTCGTACACAGTTTTTTTGATTTCAACCTGCAGATTCCCGCGAACGCCGCGCTGTTCTACGTGTTCTGCAGCATCGCGGCTGCCCCTGCTCTCCTGCAGAGGTCTCGCAAGCGCAAGCCGGTCGTCACCGACACGGACGAACTGCTTCCCACGTCAGAAGTGGTTTGAAGGCGCTGTCGGATCTGCCATTCAGCAACGAACGATTTTGGGACTCTGGATGCCGCGGGTTGCATTCCGCGTATCCACCACCAGCTTCGCGTCTTTCACGATGCGATGGTAGTCGTAGTCTGAGTGGTCGGTGACGATCACGACGCAATCGTACTGTCCCAGGTCTTCCAGGTCTGCGCACTTCATCTGCAGATCGTATTTTCTGCCTTTGCCGATCACCGGGAAATAAGGATCGTTGTAGCTGACCTGCGCGCCGTCTTTCTGCAGCAGTTCGATGATGGTGAGAGATGGCGACTCTCGCAAGTCGTCAATGTCCTTCTTGTAGGCTACTCCGAGGATCAGCACGCGAGCGCCGTTCAAGGCTTTCTTCTGCCCGTTGAGCGCGCTGATGACCGAAGCGAGCACGTGGTACGGCATGTTGGAGTTGATCTCGCCCGCGAGTTCAATGAAACGCGTACGGAAATCCCACTCTTTAGCCTTCCACGAAAGATAGAACGGATCGACAGGAATGCAGTGTCCGCCAAGTCCCGGGCCCGGATAAAACGGATGGAAGCCGAAAGGCTTCGTCGACGCGGCTTCGATCACTTCCCAGATGTCAATTCCCATCCTCAACGAAAGAAGCTTAAGTTCGTTGACCAGCGCGATGTTGACGCACCGGTAAATGTTCTCCAGCAGCTTCGTCATTTCAGCCGCGGCTGGCGATGAAACCGGGACCGTCCGATTGAAGATGGCTCCGTAAAGGGCCTGCGCAAGTTCGGTAGCCTGCGGATTGAGGCCTCCCACTACTTTTGGAATGTCACGCCGCGCCACGGTGGTATTGCCCGGATCCTCGCGCTCGGGAGAAAAGGCGACGAAGAACTCGTTAGGCGTCACTGCCTCCCCGCGTGCGGCCTTCAGGCCAGCCTTGTTCTCTTTTTCGAGAATTGGGATCATCACCTCTTCGGTGGTCCCGGGATAGGTCGTGCTCTCCAGCACTACCAACTGTCCTGCCCGGAGATGTGGAGCGATGGAATGCGTGGTGTCGGTTATGAAACTGAGATCGGGCTCGTGATATTCATTCAGCGGCGTGGGAACGCAGATGATGACTGCGTCCATTTCTTCGAGTTTCGAATAGTCCGCGGTCGCAGAGAATCCCTTCTGCTGCGCTGCCTGAATTTCTTCAGGAGCAATGCGATAAATGTAGGATTTGCCGCTTGCCAGCGTGCTGACCTTGCGAGGGTCGATATCGAAGCCCGTAACCCTGAATTTCTGTTCGCTGTACAGTAGCGCCAGCGGAAGACCGACATATCCGAGGCCGATAATGCCGATGCGAGCCTGGCGTTCGTTGATTTTGTTCTTCACTTGATCAAGAGTGGCGTCTGCTGCAGAGTAGGTCGTCATGAATGATTCCGGGAAAGCGGATAGTTGAATAACTACGGAGGAGAACACCGATTTTAACATGCGGCTATCGAGATTCCCCTACGACAAAAGCGGGCCCAGACACCGAAAAACTTCCATTTTGGTATGCCATCAGGCGCTGATTCGGCCATGAAAAATCCGCTCCGACGAAAAGGTGTGCAGGTTCCTGCAATATTACTGGTGGCATTGTTACTTGTGTTTGCGGCGAATGCCGGCAAACTCCTCGTCCTCGACGACCCGCAGGTTTCCGATGTGATCGTGGTCCTCGCAGGTGAAACGGATACGCGCCCCGAGCACGCTCTGCAGCTCTTGCGCAGTGGCTATGCTCCGCGAATCCTGCTCGATGTGCCCGCCGCGGGAAAGATCTACAACTCGACCTACCTCGAGCTGGCGGAAAAATTTGTGAGCAGTCTCCCGCAGGCCGCCTCGATCAGCATCTGCCCGATTGCAGGGCTCTCCACTCGAGACGAGTCACACGATGTAGAGAAGTGCCTGTCGACGCAGCCCTCGTCGAAAGTTCTGATCGTCACCTCCGACTTTCATACTCGGCGTTCACTGAGCATCTTCCGCCACGAATTGCTCAGCAAATCCTTCTCTGTCGCAGCCGCGAGAGATTCCACTCAGTTCGGCGTTCGCTGGTGGACTCACCGCCAGTGGGCCAAGACCTGCTTCGACGAGTGGCTTCGGCTGTTTTGGTGGAGTGCAATCGAACGCTGGCAGTAGCGCCGCTCTCTCCAAGCCTCTCTTCAAATTAGTTTTCCACCGGAAAATACTTTTCAGCCCATAAAAGCCGTTGACTGAGCACCCACGCGAAGGTACGATTTCGCCAAAGGTCACCAAAATAGTTATTAATGGAGCGTGGGATGCGCTTGTCCGTTTTACGGGGTTTGGTGAGTTGCGTGCTAGCGTTTTGGTTCCCCGCCTACCTTTTGGCGGCTGACTCGAACGCAGCGATGCTTCACACGAATGGGGCCGCCTGGATCAATGGCGCGCACGTGCCTCGTTCTTCGGCTGCGATCTTTTACGGTGATCTTCTTCAGACTCGGTCAGATTCCATCGCCAATATCAACCAGGCCGGCTCCACCATCACGGTTTTAGCCGATTCCCTCGTGCAGTTTGAGGGCTCTTCGCTCGATATTCAGCATGGTGGCGTGACCGTTTCGACCTCCAAGAGCGTCGCTACCACCGCCGGCGATGTCAAAGTTACGCCAGCGTCGAACGCTTGGACCGAATTCAACGTTTCCGACGTAGATGGAACCGTTCGCATCTCTGCCCGCAAGGGTGATCTGACCATTAACGACGGCAAACAGACGGTTCTGCTGGCTCAGGGCCAGGAGACCACCCGCGACGATTCCTCCGACAACGACAACAACAATGGCAAGAAAAAGAATCGCAGGAGACAATCCGGTGCCGTACCGGCCGCAGGCGGTGGTATCCTGAATTCGCCTTGGGCCATTGGCGCTGGCGGTGTAGCAGTAATCGGAGTCACAACTTGGGTCCTGATCCAGAATGACAACCCTGCCAGCCCAGCTAAGCCCTAGAGGCTAAACAGGAATCTCGGCAAGCGTCCCTCCCCCGGAACCGAAACCTTGCTCAGAAAACTCCCTTCGGATGTGTACTTTTTTTCACGAACAGCATCCGGAACGAATTATTTTTCGGTTCTCAGCGATGTAACACGCTGATTTAGAAAGATTTTGAACGAGGCTGGAACCCGGCAGGAATGGCCTCTCCCGTGCAATATGAAGCATGGAAGAGTACACTTTTTCTAGAAGCCTGCCCCCCGGCGCTCAAGAAAAAACAAGGGAAACTTTTTCAAGCTAACCGGTGTTTGCAACACCTAAAGCATCCAGGGTGAATATGTCGCCGCAGTCAGACGCATCAGTATTGTTTACTCCGCTTCCCAAATGGAGAGCTCCATGGTATGAGCTCGTACTAAGCTATGGGGCCCAGGCTGTCGCCATCGCCATTCTGGTGTGGATTCCCGTGCTCCATCCCGAAATCCTGGAGCCGCCAAAGAAGGACTACCACGCCATAGAGCTCGTTCCAACCCCTGTCCCGGTGAATCATACGCCTCAGAAACAGCTACCCAAGCCGGTAGTCGAGGCGAAGCTCGATCCGCCGCCCGTGGCCGCAATGCGCTTGCCTGCTCCTCAGCCGCTGCCCAAACCGAAGGTAGTGGAAGAAGCTCCAGTTCCTGAAGTGAAGATTGCGACGAAGAAGCTTGATCCTTTACCAGCTACCGCGCCGGTCATTCCCCGGCAGGCCGTGAAAACCAATGTCTTCTCCACGGGAAGTTCGGCCCCGCAGACGACAAATCGTCCGCCGGATCAGATTCAGACTGGCGGATTCGGTGATCCCAACGGGGTGCCGGCCAGGACCACGCAAACCCGCGCGGTCAATATCGCCTCCGCTGGTGGATTCGATATGCCCTCCGGCCCCGGCTACGGTAACGGCACCGCGGGCGCGAACGGCGCGCGTGGCGTAGTCGCCAGCACAGGATTCGGTAACGGCGTGGCGACCGGAAACTCGCGCACGTCTTCTCCGGGCGCGGTTCGTCAGTCAGGATTCGGTGATTCGGATGTGCCCGCTCCGCCGACAGTTCAGTCCCGTCCGGCTCAAGCGGCGGCAAAAATGGTCCCAGCTGAAATTCTGTCCAAGCCAGTGCCCAACTACACGGAAGAGGCGCGGACGAAAAAGATCGAAGGCGAGGTGCTTCTCGAGGTGGTATTCGAAGCATCCGGCAAATTGCGTGTGTTGAAAGTCGTTCGTGGATTAGGTCACGGCCTGGATGATGCTGCGGTGCACGCCGCAGAACAGATTCGGTTCAAGCCCGCACTTAAAGACGGGCAGCCATCCGACTCGACAGCCGTAGTACACATTATTTTCCAGTTGGCTTAACTGAGACTCCCAGAAGGTTCTATGCAAATCACTCGTTCGGTTTCGAGATTGCTTCTCGTTGCGTTGGCTTGTAGTCTTTCGGCCTTAGCTCAAGACACTCCTGCTGGTTCTACTCCGGCTCCCGGCAATGATCCGGCAGCGACGTCGCCTTCAGTGACGCCCGCGCCTGCCCCGGTTACGCCCGCGGAGACCGCTCCGGCGACAACAGCGCCAGCTCAGACACAGGAGGCAGCACCCGCAGCACCATCAGCACCGTCGGGCACGCCTGCCGCGACATTGAACGAAGTGATGGACCGCGTTGTCCAGCGCGAGCATTTCTTCATCGCCCAGATGCGTCACCTGCATCCGATGGTCGAGACCTATCTCCAGAATTTGAAGACGGAACCTTCGGGAAATTTCACTCCCGTGAACGATGAGTATTTCCTTGGCCGCCTCGACATGTCGGAAGGCCCTGAGGACGTCTCATTCGTCGGTCAACCGGGTTTCGGACACCGCATGCTGACCAAGCTGACCGGCGTCTACTCTCTGCACTTCCTCCCGATGGGTTTCGCGCAGATGGTGTTGCTCGATACCGACTTCCAGAAAAAGAATTACAAGTTCAACTTTGTGCGGCGCGAATTCCTGGGAGATGTCCGCTGCCTCGTCATCGACGTGCAGCCTCGTGAAGGAGACAAGGTCGCCCGTTTCATGGGCCGTATCTGGGTTGAAGATCAGGATTACAACATCGTCCGCTTCAACGGAACGTACTACCCGCAGCCCAAGATCAACTTCTTCTTCCACTTCGATAGCTGGCGTTTGAATATGAAGCCCGGAGTTTGGCTGCCGGCTTACGTTTATACGGAAGAATCCAATCTCAAGACCGGACTGACCAAGACGCTTCACTTCAGAGGACAGACGCGGCTCTGGGGATATGACCTTAAAGGCTTGGGTAAGAACGAAGAGTTTACCCAGATCCTGGTCGACGCTCCTCAATCAGTGAAGGATCAGACCGACGCCGCTGCGGATGCCACTCCGGTTGTGGCCGCCCGCATGTGGGAGAAACAGGCGGAAGAAAATGCCGTTGAGCGCCTGCAGAAAATCGGCCTCATGGCGCCTCCGGGCGAGGTCGACAAAGTGCTCGCGACCGTCGTCAACAATCTTCTCGTCACCAACAATATCGACTTGCAGAGCGATTTCCATTGCCGCGTGCTTCTGACGTCCCCACTCGAGTCGTTCACCATCGGTCACAGCATCGTGATCAGCCGTGGACTTCTGGATGTGCTGCCGGATGAAGCGTCCCTGGGAATGGTGCTGGCGCACGAACTCGCCCATATCGTGTTGGGACATCCATTCGATACCAAGCTTGCTTTCAACGACAAGCTGTTCTTCCCCGACCAGGATTCCTTCCGGCGGCTCGATTTCCGGCACAGCCCTGCGGACGAGGAAGCAGCCGACGCCAAGGCTCTGGAGATGTTGAAGAACTCTCCTTACAAGGACAAACTCGGCAGCGCAGGATTGTTCCTCAAGGCGTTGGAACAGAAGAGTCCTGACCTTCCGAACTTGATCCGTCCACACCTTGGGAACAGCGTTGCCGCCGCGAAGAGCATGCGCATGTCAGCGCTTCTCGGCTCGGCGCCCGCGCTCGATGCCAAGCGTCTCGATCAGATCGCTGCGCTGCCGTTGGGCGGCCGCATCAAGGTTGATCCGTGGAGTGACCAGGTGGAACTCTCGAAAGCCAAGCAGGTGGCTCTGACGTCCGCGAAGGAGAAGATGGAATTCGAATTGACTCCATTCTTCCCGCATCTTTCCCGGCTGTCGAACAGTCCGGACAAGGTAGCGCTGACGACGTCGTCCCAGTCGGAAAACGAAGCCAAGTAGAAGTCTGGAATTTGCTGGAATTAAAGCGGGGAGGGGCTAGCCGTTGAGCCCTTCCAGAAGCCTGGAAGAAGCGCCGGGACTAAGAGATTGAAGCCTGACGCTCGAAGCGACTATTGGATCGAGCTGCCGACTTGCGAGAATACGTTGTTGGCATTCGACCCGATCAGACGAATCGTTCCAACCACGATGACCAGAATTACAGCCAACATAACTGCATATTCTGCAATGTCTTGGCCACTTTCATCCTGCCAAAGCTGCTGTAGATAGTTTGCCATGGGGCTCCTTTTTCCCTGTTTCTGTTTGGTGACCCAAAAGCACGAGGGGGCGATAAAGCACTGCCCTCGAAATCCCCCAGGCTGGTCCGGTAGCAAATATGGTATTCCTGTGCCGCCGGGCTCGCCAATGGCCCGTAAGTGCTATACCCCTTAGGCAATGCTTTTCAGAGGAAGCGCCTGGTTCACAGCGAATAGCGCCAGCTCCAGACGTGTCGAAACTCCCAGCTTGTCGAAGATGTTGCTGAGATGGTGCTTCACCGTGTCTTCACTGATCTTGAAATACTCTGCAATTTCCTTGTTCGAATAACCCGCGACTACTGCGGACACAATCTCGAGTTCACGCGGAGTCAGGCCAAACTTCTTTTGACGGGCTTCGTCGTGCGAAGACTGCATCAGGGTGCGCAGGTACTGCACCAGATTCGAGACGCTCTCCCGGCCCACCCAGTACTCGCCAGCCATCACAGTCTGAATGGCCTTCAGCAACAATTGCGTGGCGGAGTCTTTCAGCACGACGCCGCGGGCGCCGAGTTGCAGCGCCTCGACAATCTGGCTCTTCTCCGCCGCCGCAGTAAGCAGGATCACGCGGACCGGAGTCGCGTTCGACGGGACGCTCAAATCACGTAGCGCTTCGAGCCCCGGATGCTTCGGCATGGCCAGATCCAGCAGCAGGATATCCGGCTTCAACTGGCGCGCCATCTTGACTGCCTCTGCGCCATCGGAAGCTTCGCCGAGAACTTTGAGATCCGCCTCCGCCTCCAGGAGCCGACGCAAGCCATCCCGGAATATGGGATGATCATCGGCGATTACCAATCGAACTTGCTGCGTCTTTCTAAAATTCATGCGGCGCTTCCCCGTTTCGAGGCACTGTAATTTCGAGGCGAGTTCCCTGTCCGGGATTTGATTCTACCGTGAGTTCGCCAGCAATCAAACGTACGCGTTCCCTTATGATCATAGGGCCTTTCCCGTCCTCATCCATCCGTTCCTGATTGTACCGGCCTGAAAACGGAAAACCCTTTCCATCATCTTCCATCGTCAGACTCCATCGTTCCCCGTTCGCGCCGAGACGCACCAGAGCGTGGCGCGCGCCGCTGTGCTTCCTCATGTTGACCAGCCCCTCCTGCACGATGCGCAGGATCTCGCGGCAAACCCGCTGCGGCATATTCAGCTCGGACAAGTCCGTAACGAACCGCGCGCTGATCCCGGTCTCTCGCTGGAAACGTTCGACTGTATCATTCAGCACGCCCAGCAGTCGCTGTGAATCTACGTCGATCGCCTTCATCTGCTGCATCAATTCGCGCAGCTTCAACACTTCTTCCCGCAGAAGTCCCTGGATCCGGCCTAATTCCCCGCCAATCGGCTTGCCGGCATCCAACTGGCGTCGAATGACGTCAACCTGCATCTCGACCGCGATCAGTGACTGCACCGCTCCGTCGTGCAGCTCGCGCGCGAAACGTGCGCGCTCGGCCGCTCCCGCCCTGCGGCGCAGCCGGTGGAGAAGATAGACGTTATACACCGCGGGCCCGACCTGGTGAACCAGATCGAGCAAGAATCGCAGTTCTTCCTGCTTCTCGCCCCGCCACGACGGGTCGAACAGGAAGATGCGCCCTCTCCACTCGCTTCCGAACAGAAAGGTCACAGCGATCAGCGAATCGAATGGCTGCAGGCTGCGCAAGTGCGCCAGCGGAGCAAGGTTTTCTATCGGCAACGTGTTGCCGGTAGCATCCAGCGCCAATGTCGTCCAGCGATCTCCGTCGATGGACGCAAAACAGACCTCGCCCGGAAATGTTTCCAGATAGCTCTTCGCATCCCTCACGCCGGATTCGAGCCAGCGGAACTCGGACGGACTTTTTCCCTTGGCCTTCATCAACTCGCCCACGAAAACTCTTTCGCTGTGCACTTCCTGCGAGGCGAGCAGCACTCTCGATGCCCCGTACATGGACATCACTTCGTGAAAAATCTGTTCAATCGTCCCCGTCAATCCGGCATCGACCCGAATCTTGGCCAGAGTCCCTGTCAACACCGCTTTCTCGGCCCGAAGATGCTTCTGCTGTTCGGCCAGATACCCCAAAAGCAGTCCCATCACAAGCAAATAGACTGACAGCATCAGTAGCGGCTGTGATTCGAAACCCTTGGTGTTCACATTGAGCCCGGTCAGCGCATTCAGGCGCATCGAGCCACCGGATCCCAGCCACACATGTAAAACAATCAATTTCTCAACCCACAGCAACGCGACTTCGGCTGCGGCCGTGCTCAAGGTTTCCCACAAGCCCCATCGATAAGCCGCCGCGGCGAGCACGAAGAAGAAGAAGAGGAAAAAAGGAGTTCGCGGCCCTTCGGAGAATATTGAAATCACCGCAGGCCACAAGATATCTCCGGCGTGCACTAGAATCCGGAATGCAACGGTCGATTCCTGCCTTCGCCGAAGCAACATCAGGACCAGGATTCCGTTCGCCATGTAAAACACGAACAGTCCATAGGCCGCCCAGGAATGACCCAACAACTCGGTCGGATCCATCCGGATCGCGACCAGGGTGGAAACCGCCAGAAACACGCGTGCGGTAGCGAGCCAGCGCTCAATACGGCGCGTCTCGCCGGGATCGGGCGGGATTCTCAGTCTCCAGGAATGTCGGTAACGCTCAATGAGCGGAATCAATTGAGTCCGTCTCCGCAGGTGTGACGGCTGTGTTGCACATTATTGAATAAGAATCGTTTAACGGCAAGCAGGGACATCAGGAGGACACGAGCTTGTCTCTGGAACCGTTTGCTTTGCTTCTGTGGCGTCTAGGTTACTACAGTAACCTGTGTCCGTCTCGAAACCGTCTAAAATCATTGGCCAAGAGCGTCCCTTGAGTAAATCGTCTTATCTCTGGGTGGGATCGAGCGTCGCGATGCTGGTGGCTCTGACCGTTGCCGCCGTCATGCTGCCGCGATCGTTCGCCCTGATCGCAGTCAGCGACGTCATCCAATCTCTGTTGCTGATTTCTGGGACGGCTGCCTTCATCCCGCTCGCGCTGCATGCTCGAGGCCGCATTCGGTTGTTTTATGTGCTGATCACGCTCGGAGTCGCCTTCTGGCTCTCTTATCAGCTTTATTGGACATACTACGAAGTTGTGCTGCGGCGTGACGTCCCGGACCTCTGCACGTGGGACATTATCCTTTTCCTCCACATCGTACCTTTCATGGCGGCGCTGGCGGTGCGCCCGCATGTTCCGCGCGATGAGTACGCCGCCCGAATCGGCCAACTGGACTTCGCGCTTCTCCTGATCTGGTGGTTCTATCTTTACGTTCTGGTAGTCATGCCGTGGCAGTACGTGCTGCCGGACCTCGCGACGTACAACAGAAATCTGAATTATGTGTACGCTGCCGAGAAAAGCGCGCTTCTTGCCGGACTGATCGTCTGCTGGATCACCAGCAAAGGATCGTGGCGAAGACTCTATGGCGGATTATTCGGCATGAGCCTTTGCTATTCCGCCAGCTCGACCCTGGCAAACTGGGCGATCGATAGGCAGGTCTACTACAGCGGCAGCCTCTATGACATTCCTTTGGTCATCGCCATGACCTGGCTCACGTGGATCGGCGTCACAACCAAGGAACAGGAAGTGGATTCGGTCGCCTCCAAGGTCTCCACCGTGTACGGCGTATGGATCGCCCGGTTGAGCATGATCGCGGTGTTTTCGCTACCGATATTTGCGGCATGGTCGATGGCAGATGTTCAGGTTCCGCCTCGCGTCCGCACCTTTCGCCTGGCTCTAACGCTGGTGTCCGCATTTTTGATGGGCAGCATGGCGTTCCTCAGGCAACGAATGCTCGACAAGGAACTCTATTCGCCTGCTGGGACAATCGCGCAACTCGTTTGACAGTCTGAAACGCCTGCAGGCGCAGATTCTTCAATCCGAAAAGCTGGCGTCGATCGCTCAGCTTGTGGGTGGGGCAGCGCACGAATTGAACAATCCGATCACTGCCATGCTCGGATATTCCGAACTTCTTCTGAGCACGGGGCTCACTCCAGAGCAGCAGCCAGTTGCGGCGAAGATCGGCCAATATGTGCGCCGCACAAGATCACTGGTGGCCAGCCTCATTAGCTTCGCCCGGCAATCTCCGGCCCCGAAGGCGCCGGTCGATTTGAATACTCTCGCCCGTACTGCGCTCAAACTTGCGCAGCCGCAATGGGAAGCCATGCAGATCGAGATTCGTTCGCAGTTCGAGGCTGGACTGCCCAAGGTGCATGGCGATTCCAATCAGTTGTTGCAGGTCTGTTTGCAGCTCCTGGCGAACAGCATGCACGTCTTGAGTGAACGCGGCGGACGCGTTCTGATCGTCAGCTCGCAGCTTCAGGCGGGGAATTGCGTCCTTCACCTGGCAACGGAGGCAACTAACTCGGACGGATTCGGCAGCGACGTCGATTCCCGGGCATATGCTGAAGATAGTCTTGCACTGAGCGCGTGCCAGGGAATCCTGCACGAACATCGGGGAACGATTTCTTCTGAATACCAGCAGGATGGCGCGGTGCTGCTTCGGATGGAACTGCCTGCGCTCGACGCTGTGCCGGTTAAGACGAAAGACGCTACGGTGCCGGTGCTGTGGCAATCTCGACCGTCCGTTTGAGCTGGCCGCACGCGGCATAGATGTCTCGCCCTCGCGGCCGCCGCACGAACGCCGGAATTCCCAAGTCTCTCAAAGTCTTTTGGAACGCTGCGACCCGATCGGCTTCGGGTGTTTCGAAAGCAATTCCGGGCCCTGGATTCAGCGCAATCAGATTCACCTTGCAACGCATGCCCTGCAGGAGTTGCGCGACTTCCTTCGCGTTTTGCTGCGCATCGTTCACTCCCCCGAGAAGCACGTACTCGAAGGTGATCCACTCGCGGGTGCGCAGCGGATATTCCCTGGCCGCTGTTAATAGCATGTCCAGGTTCCATTTCTTATTCAGCGGCATGAGCTGTGTGCGCAGGTCGTCGTTCGAGGCATTCAATGAGATTGCCAGTTTGGGACGGATTTTCTCTTTCGCGAAGTCATAAATTCGCGGAACAATTCCGGCCGTCGAAACTGTCATCCTTCGTTCGGCGATATCCACTTCTTCTGCAAGCAGCCGAGCCGCCTTCACAAAGTTTTCATAGTTCAGGAACGGCTCGCCCATTCCCATGAAAACCAGATTGATGCGATCGTCCGGCGGCGAAACGTTTTGATCTTTCAGAACTGCGCAGACTTGTCCGACGATCTCTCCGGCGGTTAGATTGCGCTTCACCCCGAGAAGCGCGGTCAGACAGAACTGGCAATCGACGGCGCATCCGACCTGGCTCGAGATGCAAATCGTGGAGCGTCCCTGGTTCTGTCCTTGAGCTCGCCCTCTTCGCCGGACTTCCGGCGACAAGCGACGGCGCGGCATCATCGAGATGCGTTTCATCAGGCGCGAGTGTCTCCGCGAGTTCGCCGGCCTCGCTGCCATCTCCGGCTTCGCCCCCGTCCCCTTCAGGCATCCATACCGTTTCCACGGTCTGACCATCGGCGCAGGCGATCAGATAGCGGACCGTCCCGTCCTTCGACAGGAATTTCGTTTCAATCCGCGGAAGCCCGACGGAAACGCCCTCCGACTGCAGCTTTGCTCGCAGCGGTTGGGGCAATGTCGAAACGCTGCCGAGCGAGTCCACGCGCTGCCGATAGACCGCCTCCGAAAGTTGTTTTCCGCGGTAGCTCCGCTCCCCGATGCTTGTCGCGAACGCGGAAAGCTCCTGCTCATCCATCCCTAACAGTTCGATTTGTGGAGCTTTCGACATGAGAATAAGGGTCAGATCTGGCTTGGAAGGCACAGTTGACGGCGCCTGTCCCGATGGGTTAAATCATCCCCAACCCGTTGATTCTAAATACTTAAACTATTCTCGCACGGCCACCATCGCTATGTAAGAATAGTAATTCGGATATCCGCAGACCGGTTTTCTGAATATTTGATCACTCCCGAGCACCAAATGTCCCAAGAAGTTCGCAATATTCGCCGTCAGAAGCTCTCCAACGGGCTCACGATTATCACGGAGCAGATGCAACACATCCGCTCGGCGTCGATTGGTATCTGGCTTCAGACCGGTTCCCGCGATGAAGAACCTGAATGGAATGGTATCTCACATTTCATTGAGCACATGGTGTTTAAAGGGACCAAGCACCGCACTGCCGAGGAAATTGCCCGGCAAGTGGACTCCATCGGCGGCAACATGGACGCCTTCACTGCCAAAGAATGTATCTGCTTCAACGTCAAGGTCCTCGATGAACACGTTCCGACCGCTCTCGATATTCTCAGCGACCTCGTCCTGAACCCGGTTTTCGATACCGGCGACATCACTCGCGAACGCGGCGTCATCATGGAAGAGATCAAGATGGACGAGGACAATCCCGACTATCTTGTCCACGAAATCTTCACCCAGAATTTCTGGAAGGATCATCCGCTCGGCAAGCCGATCCTGGGGACGAAGGAGACGGTCAAGCGCTTCGAGCGCCCACCCATCCTGGAAGCTTATGCGCATCGCTTCGCGCCTGGGAACATCATCGTTTCCGCTGCCGGAAATCTTGATCACGACAAATTCGTTGAGCTGGTCACGAAACAATTCGAGCACATGAAGCCGATGCAGAACGGCTTCCACTCGTCGGCGCCAAAAATTGCTTCCCGCATCACCTTGCGAAACAAGAAGGCGCTGGAACAGGTTCAATTGTGCATCGGCGTGCCCGCGCATCCGATTGCTCATGAGAAGCGTCACGCTGGATACATTCTGAATACGCTTCTTGGCGGAGGCATGAGTTCCCGGCTGTTCCAGAACATCCGCGAACGCCAAGGGCTGGCTTACTCGATCTATAGCGATCTGAATCCGTACCGGGATACGGGATGCCTTGCCGTCTATGCGGGCACTTCGCTGGCTTCGGCGGCTAAAGTCGTAACGTCCGTGGTGCAGGAATTTCGAAAGCTGAAGACAGAGCCGGTGTCAGACGAAGAGCTGAAGCGATCCAAGGCTCAGTTGAAGGGAAGCCTGATGCTGTCGCTCGAGTCGAGCACCTCGCGCATGTCGAATCTCGCGCGGCAGGAGATGTACTTCGATCGCTTCTACGACCTCGACGAGTTGATCGCGAGAATTGAAGCCGTCACCGCTGAAGATCTCACCACCTTGGCAAACGAGTTCTTCAAGACCGAATCGGTCGCGGTCACTGCGCTTGGAAACCTGAACGGCCTCAAACTTACGCGCGACCAGATCGCCTGCTGATTCTCAATTCTTCAAGCCATTGACAACAAACTTAACTATTCCATTTTGTACGTACATTTTTGTATTGTTGTTGCAAACTAACCCGTCTGCGACTGCTCAAACCAAGCTTGGATCCAACCGTAGAATACCCTTTGCTGAGTCAGAGGCGCCCCTCTTTGCGACGATCGACTGCCCGGACGTGGAATGGATCGTCTTCCGCAAATCTCGCTCGCTAACGGGCTGGAATTGCGTTTGGGGGAGGAATCGAAGTCTCACGAAAGCCTCCATGTTTAGCCCTGCCTTCGTGTAACTTCGTGTCCTTGGTGGTTTAAGTTTCTTGTATTCCCGCGTAACTTTCGTCCGCCCCGCATATCTCATGTCTTGCCGCAGGGAAAACCTGCTGTGCAACACCTGACCATCCGAAGGAGAAACCATGAAAAAGATTCTGAGCAGTCTTTTGTTGACGTGTGCCTTGGGCGCTTCCTTGACCGCGTTCGCCCAGGACCAGATGAAGCAGGACGATATGAAGAAGGACGACGCCCAGCACGACTCCATGAAAAATGACAGCATGAAGGGCGATCAGATGAAGAAAGACAAGAAGAGCAAGAAGGCGTCCAAGAAAGATTCGATGAAGAAGGACGACATGAAGCAGGACAATATGAAGCACGACGACATGAAGAAAGACGAGATGAAGAGCAACTAGCCGGACGTAAAGACAAAGATCAAAAGGCGCGGGTGTCGTGCCCGCTCCTTTTTTTTCCAAGACCCCTGCTCATCCACCACCGCTTCAAATCCCTCTATCGTCCTTCATGTTCCGCGTCTTCTTCCGCATCCAGGTAAGCGAACGCTGCCGACTCGAGCGACGCCGGCCGCAGTTCCGCGGTCTCCAGATATTTCCGCATGCAGCGCACGCAAGGCACGTATCCCTGCCGGATTGCGTCTTTCGCGAGCAAAGTGCGGGCCCTGTCTTTGTTGTGGATCACGCCGCAGCCCGGTGCATGAAAGTCTTTGGCTCCGTCGGAGACGACGACCAACATGTCAGGAGGAATATTGCGGCCCGGTTGCGCGTGTTCCGACAACATGGGATGCGGCACCGTCAGCGAACTCGCGATTCGAACTCCTCCGGCGATCAGTACCAGGGCCGCCGCCGGAACCAGCCACGCCGACCACGTGGACCATCCGCTGCCGCGAGGCCGCGCGTTCTGCGCCAGCCTTTTTTCCAGCCTGCGGCCAAATCCCGAAGGGACTTCAATCATGCGCTCATCGCCGTACAACTGGACGATATTGCGCATCCCCTCGAGAATCGACCGGCACCGCTGGCACGTTTGGAAATGGTCATCCATGGCCGCGCGCAAACCAGGATCAACCTCGCCCTCGAGATAATTCGAAACTTCCTTCCACACTTGCTCGCAGGTGCAGGATTCCCACTTCACCATGGCTTGGTTCCCTTCTCGAAAGGCAGGCGGCTGAACCAACCATCCTTCCACCCTCCGGCGAGCAGATCTCTCAACATCAATCTGGCCCGCAGCAATCGCGTCTTTACCGATGCGACGGAGATGCCCAGCGCCTCGGCCGTCTCCTGAATGTTCAACTGTTCCACGTCGCGCAACACGAAAACCTCTCGATACTTGCGGTCCAGTGTGGCCAACGCCTGGGCCAGTCTCTGGCGGACTTCCTTCCGCTCAAGAGACTCCGAAGGAATCTCCCGCCAGTCGGCGAAGTCCCGGGGGACGTAGTCGCTTTCTTCGTCATGTCTCTCGTCGATTCCTTCCATGACGACTGTTCGTTCCCTTCGCCGACGCATCAATGCTTCGTTCACGGTGATCTGGATCAGCCACGTGCTGAATCGCGCTTCTGCGCGGAACTGGCGGATGTTGGCCAACGCCTTCAGCATCGCCTCTTGCACCACATCTTCCGCATCCGCCTCGTTGCGCAGGATCGCGAGCGCCGCTGCGAAAACGCGGCGTTCATAAGGCCTCACAAGCTCGTAGAAAAGGTCGTTTTCCCCGCGCTGGACGCGCGCAATCAGGTCTGGCTCGCGCGTATCCGTACCCGGGTTTTGCAGGATCACATTCCGTTCGGCCATCGAGCCCCGTCGCGTCAATACTCCGGATCTTTTTTCCAACCCGTCAGCATGGAAACAAAGTTGTTCCAGCCGTGAAGTGCCACCATCACAAGGTGTCCGAAGACGAATGCCAGCATGGCCCACATCACGATGAAGTGCCCAAGCCGGGCCCAGTGGAATCCGCCCATCAGCCATGCCAGCCATGAAAACTGCACGGGCTTCCAGATGGCAAAGCCGGTCAGCACAGACAGCACGCCGAGAACGACCACCGTGGTGTAGGCATGCTTCTGTAACGCGTTGTAGGGCTCTTTTATTTCGGGCTTTGCGCCAAAAAAGAAATAATGTCGAACCATGGGCCAAACGCCCGGAACGTCGCGATGAGTGAACAACACTTGCCGGTAATTGCCGCTGAACAGCTCATACAAAACGTAAATCAGTCCGGTCGCGATGTAGATCCACATGAAGGTGAGGTGCCACTGCAAGGCGCCGCCCAGCCATCCGCCGATCGCGAACGACTTCGGCCAATTCAGCAAATCCTTCTGCGGAATCTTCGCGCCGAAACTCGGAAACGCGCGGAAGATCTGGAACCCGCTGCCAACCATCACGAACAGCGAGATCGCGTTCAGCCAGTGACACAGGCGCACGACGAGCGGATGCTCGTAAGCAGCACGGCCGACGGTTTCAGTGGCGTCATCCTTCGTGCGGACGATTTCGACTACCGTGTCACTCACCATCTGCCTCACAATCCGTAGAAGGACGAGTACCCCTGGTCCTCCCAATAGCCGACTTTGTCGAGGACATTCGTCACTTTCAAATCCGTCAGATATTTCGCCTGCTTGTATCCGATCTTGGTAGGAATGTTCAGCCGCAATGGCGCGCCATGTTCGCGCGTGAGAGGGCGATCGTACATTTCGTAGCACAACAGCGTCTGCGGATGGAGAGCCGTCGCCATGTCGAGCGATTCGTAATAGTCATCCGCGCAGCCGACGGTGATAAAACGGGCGCTGGTGTCGGCTCCAATTACGTTCAGGAAATCGGACAAGCGTGCTCCGCCAAAGCGGCCAATCACGTCCCAACCTTCGACACACACGTGCCTTGTATTCTGGCGGACGATCGGGAGAGCTTGAATCTTGTCCAGTTTGTAATCGCCGGGCTTGCCGACTGCGCCACCGACTGTCAGTGTCCAGTTCTCGAAAATGACTCCCGGGTCTTCAACGTCATAGCCATTGATCGGAAATTTCTCAAAGGGAGTCAGTTCGGAATTTTCGAAGGTCGTAGCCAGATGGCCTTCCCGGAACATCCGCGCCGAGACCCAGTCGCTGAAACCGAGACCCGCCTTCAACAAAGGTTCCTGCAACTTCGGGATGGCGAAAGCGCCGAGGGCCAGAATCGGAGCAAGCTTAAGCAGTTCACGCCTCGAAACCTGGGCGATTTTGCGCTCGGTGAATGTGCGAGCGCTGGACGAAGGCGTTGCTTCCTCGACAACCGCTTTAGAATCAGCGTCTTTCGGGCTTGAAGCTTTGTCCGGTAGACGGTCTGCCGAGTCTCGTGGTTTTGGTTCTTCTGATTCCATAAAGGATTACCGCAAAGCAGCCCCCTCATGGGATTCCGAAGGTCTGCGGAAGTTACGCCAAGATATCACGGAGGGTCGAAAAACCGCCGTACAACGGCCCTTCGAGTTACGTCAGCGACTGGGATTTCATGGTTTTTTGCCCCGATTCAGGGCATACTATCGGTGTCGTTTTCTTCAAGTCCCAGAGCTTCAGAAATGCTTGAACCCAAGGTACTAGAACCACGAACGGACCGCGGCGCCATCCCTGCGCGGCAAATTCCACCGCCGCAGGACTCCACGCAGCGCCGGTTGATGACGATTGCCTTGGCGTTGCTGCTGGTCTCGCTGATATCGGTTCTGTACCACGATCGCGACTTCTGGTTTCCCGACACTGAGGAGGCCGAGGAGTTGCCCGGTCAGAACGCAGTCGTTCAGGCATCCTCGACCCCGCTTCATCCTCGCCAGACGGCGAGTCACAAGAAATCTCATGGAACGAAGGCTCAGCCAGCGGTGACGGCGCGAGCTACGCCTGCTGAAATCAACGGCGATGCACCCGCGGGCGCGACCATCACGCGGACGGTGCTTCCCCCACTGGAAGTAGAAGTCGTAGCCGGGAACGCGCATCGCAGGTTGAAGCCTAACGCGAATAGCGTTGAGGTTGGAATGCAGACGGATGCGCCGGAAGAGGCGTCGAACGCCTCGCCTTCAATCCAGGAACAGACCGCCGCGAATGTCACCGACAATGCGGCCGAGCGGGTGCAGATGTCTGCCGACACTTCAGAAATTGTGAGCCAGCCCGTGAAGCCGGGTTATCCGATGCTGGCGCGCGAGATGAAGGTACAGGGTTCGGTCATTCTGCTGGCAATGATCAGCCGGGAAGGATCGATCCAGGATCTTCGAGTGCTGAGTGGTCCGCCGATTCTTGCGGGAGCTGCGCGCGAAGCCGTGAAGCAATGGCACTTCAAGCCGCACTTTGAGGGAGCCGAGACAGTCGAAACGGTCGCGAAGGTGACCGTGAATTTCACGATCTCTACCAACTGATCGAAAGCTTGTGCGGGCGCGAGAGCTTTCAATTCCTGCAAAACTTTTGGGCAAAAATAACGAGCGTCCTGAAAACTCTTTCGAGTCCAGGACGCCCGGGCAGCCCTCCCCCAGAACTGCTCACCGAAGAAAATAGAACCTGTGCAAGTTGCTGCCTATGGCACTTCTGGGCTATGCCTAGCCCTAAAGTGCCATCCTCGTATGTGTAGGGAAACACGACCACTTGGCCGGTTATCTCAAAAATTAGCGATTTTCAGGCTTTGAAGTTCCTGTGAATTCTGCCGATGTTTTTGGAGAAGGAAAAGTATCCAGAGCGCACCGGCATGTCCTCGTTCGATGATTCCGATGTGTGTCGCAGCATTTTAGAAAGTCTGCCCACAGGCGTCTGCGTTGTCGACTTGCAGAAGCGAATTGTCTTCTGGAGCGAGGGCGCGGAGCGCATCACGGGTCATCTGCGCCACGACGTGATTGGACACTCCTGTGTCGGCGAACCGCTGCTGCACTGCGACCATCCGGGCTGCGAATTTTGCGGTGAAGATTGCCCGGTGGCGCGCGCCATGAAGACTTCTCACTCAGCGCAGGGAACCGGCTTTCTCCATCACAAGCTGGGATATGAAATTCCAGTTCGCCTGCATGCCGTCCCGGTCCACAACCACCACGGTTCCATCATCGGAGCAGTTGAGACCTTCGAGGATCTGCAGCAGATCGCCACTGGCGATCGCGAAGGCCAGAGCCGCCAGCTTGCCGACTGCATGGATGTAGTCACAGGGGTGGCCAGCAGGGCAATGATCTATTCGCATCTGCGTCAGGCTTTGGCTTCGTTTGCCGACTTGAAAATTCCTTTTGCGGCCCTCTTGTTTCGACTCGAGGGCCTGCCCCATTTCAGGGCCAGTCTTGGGCCCGAAGCGGCATCTTCGATGTTGCGCGTGGTGGCGCGGACGCTCGAAAGCAGCCTGTGGGTGGGTGATTTCATCGGCCGCTGGAGCGACGACGTGTTTCTGGTGATCCTCACGGGCTGCCGCGCCGATTCAGTCCCGATGGTGCGGGAGCGAGTTCGCCGCAGGCTCGCGGGCGAGAGTATCGAATGGTGGGGAGAGCGGCGCTCGCTTCCCGTTTCCATCGGAGAAGCGGTGCCTGACGCGGAAGACAAGATCGAGGTACTCATCGAACGCGTGCAGAAATCGTTGGACGCTGCTTCCGCCTGGCGCAATAACGCGCCGGGCGCGAATGTCAGTCAATCGGCTGAGGGCTAGGAATGTTTGCAATTATCGGCATCGTCATTGTTTTCGGATGTATCGTCGCCGGATATCTGATGGAGCACGGAAATTTGCTTGTGCTCTTGCAGCCTGCGGAGCTGGTGATCATAGGAGGAGCCGCGCTTGGAACCGTGCTGGTGGCCAACCCGCTCCACATCATCAAGAAAATCATTGGCGGGCTCAGCGGCGTTTTCACCGGATCGAAATTCGGCAAGCAGGTATATATCGACACGCTCAAGATGATGTACGACCTGCTGAACAAGGCCCGCAAAGATGGATTGATGGCGCTGGAAGCGGATGTAGAAGAACCAGAGAAGAGTCCGGTGTTCTCCAAGAACCCGGCATTTCTAAAAGATCATCATGTTCGCGATTTCGTATGTGACTCGCTCCGCATGGCCATCACCGGAGTCGATGCCTTCGATCTGGACCAGATGCTGGATTTGGATCTTGAGGTTCACCATCATGACGCGACTCAACCGTCGACGGCGCTCAACACGATGGCGGATTCCCTTCCGGGCCTGGGCATTGTGGCCGCGGTGCTCGGGGTAGTGATCACGATGGGCGCGCTGGGCGGACCGCCCGAGGAAATTGGACACAAGGTGGCCGCCGCCCTGGTCGGCACGTTTCTGGGCATTCTGCTCTGCTACGGACTGGTTGGTCCTATAGCCGCGAACATGGCCAAAGCAGCCGAAGAGGAGCACGCCTATCTCTACGTGATGCGAGTGCTGATGATCTCGTTTCTCAAAGGCACTGCGCCCATCATGGCGGTGGAGGTGGCGCGTCGCGCGGTGCCCGGCCATGTGCGGCCATCATTCAAGGAACTCGAACAAGCATGCCGTAACCACGGAGGCGCGGCCGCCGTAGCGGCTCCCGCTGCCACATAGCTCAAGCCATGGCCATGGAGAAGACTCGTCCAATCATCATCATCAAGAAAAAAGGCGGCCACGGCGGCCATCACGGAGGAGCGTGGAAAGTGGCCTATGCCGATTTTGTGACGGCCATGATGGCGCTCTTCATCGTTCTATGGCTTCTGAATTCAAGTAAGCAAGTGCAGGAGGCGGTTGGCGGATATTTCAAAGATCCCACCGGGACATCCAAGCAGGTCGGCTCCAACATGCTGGGCGCCGGAGAGAATTTCGTGCTCACGCGCGACAACATGCCGAAGCTCAAAGAGCAGCTGCAACAGGCCATGCAGCGAATGGAAGATTTCGAAAAGCTGAAGAATCACATCGAGATGACGGTAACAACCGAAGGCCTGCGGATTGAGTTGTCAGAATCGGCCAGCGGCACTTTCTTTGACACCGGCAGCGCCGCCCTCAAAGATACAGGCTCACAATTCCTCATCACCCTCGCCCATGAACTTGGAAAGCTTCCGAACAAACTATCGATCGAAGGCCACACCGACTCGCAGCCTTATGCGCCGACGGCAACCTACAGCAACTGGGAATTGTCCGCCGATCGCGCAAACGCGGCGAGGCGCGTGATGCAGGCCAACGGAATCCGCGCTGACCAGGTAAGCCAGGTTCGTGGGTTTGCCGACCAGCGCCTTCGACAGGGCGACCATCCTCTCGATCCTTCGAACCGGAGAATATCGCTCATCGTCCAATACATTTTGAAGAACAACAAGACGGGCGAAGAAAATCCATCGGACAAGAATCCTGCCGCCGAACAAAAGAAAGAGGCGACTGGCGAACAAGCGCCTGACGCCTCAGCCGAAAAGAGTCCGGAGAAACCTTCCGAGCACTAACCGCCCTGAGCGAACTTAAAAGCTGATCTTAGTGATCTGACCGTTGTTGCCGACGAGCCATCCAGCGTGGGGTTCGGCGAATGCGACGGCCCAGAATCCGTTGGCGCCGTTCACTCTGAACCACGTTTGGCCTTCGTCCGGCGTCCACGCCACGGGTCCCGATGAGAAGTCCGGCGCGGTCTCGGAGGTGATCACAACCGTTCGGTCAAAGGAGTGATCGGTTGCCTTTGCACCACCAAGCGTCATTCCTTGCGCATAAGCCAATCCAAAAATTGTTCCGCCCAATGGAGGCTTCTTCGTGAACGTCCAGGTGTGGCCGCCATCCTGAGTTGTCGCCGCCTGAATGCGGTAGTTCACCGCAAGGTCGCCGCCGCCCACGATTCCGTGCGATGCATCGCGGAATGCAACCGACAATCCGCCTGCGCTGGGAGAACTGAACAGAGGTGTGTCGTACGCATTCCATGTGTTGCCGGCATCGGTCGTCGCGAGAATTCTGGACGTCGTCGAACCGCCGGTCGTGACCCACGCGTTCTGATCGCCTTGCGTCGTGATGCAAGTACCGCTAGAGGAGAATGAAGCCTCTCCTGGCAATGCGGGCGGCATGCTTGCCTCGATCGAGTGCCACTTCTGCCCGCTGAATGTGCGGATCTCCGGGAACAGTCCGTTCACGGAATCGCTATGAGCGACGCCACGATTGGGGGCCCAGAAGGCGAAGCAGTCGTAGAATGCACCCACTGTTTGATTGACGAATTCCTCATTCCAGGTCGCGCCACCGTCAGCGGTTTTGTAGATCCGGAAGTCCGTTGGGTTATCTCCGATCGACATCAGATAGGCGACGCGATCGCTGACGCCCTGGACATCGCGGAACTGCAAAAGCTCGGCGCCCGGCACCACGCCAGACTTCCAATGTTTTCCGCCGTCAGTCGTGACTACGAAAGTTCCGCCCGTGCCCGATGCCCAGACTACGTTTGAGTTGACTGGACTGACCGAGATCAACAGTTCTGTCGTCCCGCTGCTCTGCGGAGTCAGCGTGGGTTGAGTCGCCGGTTCTTGCGCGAACGCGATGGTTGCGGACACAAAAATCAGAGACAGGACCAAACGTCGTAGCATAGATTGCCTCTCGGATGGGAATTGGTGGCGTGGGGAGCAGTATAGGAACGCGGCAAAGGCCTGTCAAACGGGCAGTCCGGACCCGGCGAGATCCCTGGCGCTTGAAATAACTTTACAATTTCGTTTTGATCTCGACTTCCACGCCGACTGTATAATCCCCGATTGATTTCTACCGAGGAGTCCTTCATGACAAGGTTGGCGAGTCTGATCTGTGTGCCCATCGCGATCGCCTGTTGCGTGCTTGCCGCGTCATCGCAGCAGCAGGAAAAAGTTGATCTGGAAACCATCACCCGCATTCGGTACGAGGGCTTCCACAATTCAAAAGTCATGGACCTTGCGTCAGGCCTGATGGATTCCATCGGCGAACGCCTGACGGGATCTCCGAACATGAAGCGGGCCAACGAGTGGACTCGCGACAAGCTGACCGAGATGGGGCTGAGCAACTCCCACCTCGAACCTTGGGGCCCATTCGGCCGAGGATGGGCGAATCAATATGTCAACGTGCGCATGACTTCGCCCGATCTCGTGCCCTTGATCGCATATCCGAAAGCGTGGACGCCGGGAACGAGCGGCGTCGTCACCGGCAAATGCATCCGCGCGAATATCGAAGACAAGAAAGATTTCGAGAAATATCACGGAAAACTTGCCGGCATGATCGTAGTGTTCGGGTCGGATGCCGAGGTGAAACCGATCGTCGAGTCGCCCTACAAGCGTCTCAGCGACGACGAACTCGAGAAGATCGGCGAATACCAGATTCCCGGAGAGCGGCCACCGTTTCGAATGTCCGAGATCTTGCGCCGCCGGCAATTCATGAAAGACCTGAACCAGTTTCTCGCGGATGAGAAGGTGCTCGCCTTGGTCGACCACAGTCGCGGCACAGCGGGCGGGGGAACGGTGTTCGTCCAGTCGGGCGGATCGTACAAGCCGGGAGAGACAACGACGGTTCCGCAGATTACGCTGGCTTCCGAGCATTGGAGCCGGATCGCGCGCCTGCTCGATCAGAAAAAGGAAGTGAGTCTCGAACTCAATGTCACCAACACGTTTTATGACGATGACGTGATGCAATACGACACGCTCGCCGAAATTCCCGGGGGCGATAAGAAAGAGGAAATCGTCATGCTGGGTGCGCACCTCGATTCCTGGCACGCGGGGACGGGCGCTACAGATAATGGCGCCGGCAGCGTGGTGATGATGGAAGCGGTCCGCATATTGAAGGCGCTCGACATCAAGCCGCGGCGGACCATTCGCATCGGACTATGGAGCGGAGAAGAGGAAGGCTTGCTGGGATCGCAGGGCTACGTCGAGCAACATTTCGGCGCTCGCCCGCGCATGAGCGATCCCGCGATGAAAGACGCGCCGACACTCTTGCGCCGCGAGGCCGGGCCGGTCACGGTGAAAGCGGAGCAAGCCAAGATTTCGGCTTATTTCAATGTGGACAACGGATCGGGAAAAATTCGCGGCGTCTACATGCAAGAGAACGAAGCGGTCGCCCCGATCTTCGAGGCGTGGATGAAGCCCTTCAAGGATCTCGGCATGTCAACGCTCACCATGCGCAACACCGGCGGCACCGACCATCTTTCATTCGATGCGGTCGGCATCCCCGGATTTCAATTCATCCAGGATCCCATCGAATATGAGACGCGCACGCATCACTCGAACATGGACGTCTATGATCGGCTTCAGCCCGACGACCTCAAACAGATTTCGGTGATCGTCGCCAGCTTTGTTTATGAAGCTGCCATGCGCGATCAGATGCTGCCGCGGAAGCCGATCGAAAAGCCGCTGCCACCGGAGCCGGAGAAAAAGCCGGAGTAGGCCGGCGCGGAAAACCTTCAAACTCTGCTCGAGCCGTCAAAATCGGAAGCTAATTCCAATCGACGGCTCGGCAGTGTGTGTCAAAGCATTGGTGGCAAGAGCGCCGAACCCAAAATCTGGCGTGCCATAAACCAGGCCGCGATATTCCGCTCTCAGCGCAATTCCTTTCCGCAAGGCGTAGTTCAGTCCGGCGCCATAGACGAACGTCCCCTTCGCCTGAGATTGCGATCCGGAAATAGTGTTGAACTGATTGCTGGTCGGATCGAACAGGAGAGCTCCGCCTCCAACGACGACGTAGGGATTCAATCGCGAATGAGTTCTTGACGGCAAGTTCAGCACGAGGCTTCCGGTGAACTGATGGATTCCCGATTGGATCCGAAACGGCGAAGCCGACAAGACCGAATACTTCTGTGTGTTGAGATCGAATCCGTAGGCAGCTTCCGCAGAGATCCAACGATTTAAATGATAGCGATAGGTGCCAAGAAATCCTCCGCTCTCGGTGCTGCTGTATTCCGTTCCATTGCCGGTTGTTCCGCGAGTAAAGAATCCCGTGCCTTGCAAACTGATTTCTGAGCGGCTCTCCTGCGCCGCCGCGGCCAGGGAAAGAAGGGTGCTGACGAAGACGGCGATCACAACTGCATTTCTCATAAAAACCATGCTCCTTTGATTTCCAGGTGACGGTTGCAGAGTTGCGCCACGCAGTTTCGAACACACCTTGCAAGACGACGACTCGAGGCTTCGCAAACGTGACGGCTGAGATAATGTGTTGAACGCTTCGTGTGATGCGGAGGTTTTTTTCGCGCGTTGTATTTCGCAACCTAGATTTTCGTCAAGCACGAGTAAAGATTTGTTTTGGCCAGAAAAGGTGAAGAGGTTTTCTTCGTGTTAACGTCGATGTAACAGCGTCTTCACACATTCTCGAGGTCTGTAAAAATGTTTTCGCCTAAGCCGATCGGACATGTCCGAAGCCCCTACAGCAAGACGCAACAGGTGCCCAAGGGACTGGGCGCGCAACACAATGCCGACGGCGCTCTCGAAATCCTGCCGGAGTTCGAGGCGGGACTGAAGGACATCGAGGGATTCTCACACCTCATTGTTCTGTGGGTCTTCGACCGGTCAGAAGGATTTGAACTCACCGCGCTGCCGCCGTGTGACGATCGCACGCATGGAGTTTTCGCGACGCGCTCTCCCATGCGTCCCAACCCGATCGGGTTGACGGTGGTCGAGCTTTTGGGACGTGATCACTTGTCGTTGCGGGTGCGCGGTGTCGACATGCTGGATGGCACGCCGATTCTGGATATCAAACCATACCTGTCGAGTATTCCTGACGAAAAGCTGCGCAGGGGTTGGCTGGATGAAGTAGAAGCGCGGCGCAAGAAATAAATCCGCGTTAGCGATCGCTCCCTCTTAAAGCTCTTTTTACCGCACTTTGCGCGGCTTCTGCCCTGCGCGTGGATGCCTCCGTGTCCGCTCCAATGACAGGGTTCCTCGGAACAAATTCCGAGTGAACATCACCTGCCGATTCCGCATCTCAACCAAGCACTTAAAACCACGTTCAGGACCTATCGACATGACGGCAGCAGATCTTCTGGTTGAGTCTCTTCTGGATTGGGGAGTCGATGTAATCTTCGGTCTTCCCGGTGACGGCATAAACGGCATCATGGAGGCGCTGCGCACGCGCCAGGAGAAAATCCGCTTCGTTCAGGTACGACACGAAGAGTCAGCCGCATTCATGGCGTGCGCCTATGCGAAGTTCACCGGAAAACTGGGGGTGTGTCTCGCCACTTCCGGACCCGGCGGCATTCATCTTCTCAACGGCCTTTACGATGCGAAGCTCGACAGCCAGCCGGTCCTGGCGATTACGGGCCTTCAATTCCACGATCTGATCGGAACCTACACGCAGCAGGATGTAGCGCTCGATAAGCTGTTCATCGATGTCACGGTCTACAACGAACGCATCATGGGACCGACTCACGTCGAAAATGTTACCGACCTGGCCTGTCGCACAGCCCTTGCCTATCGCGGCGTCTCGCATATCGCGTTCCCGGTAGATTTTCAGGAAGCAGAAGTAAAGTCTCGCTCGCGATCCAGCCGAAACGTCCCCCATCACACATCCGATGTTTATGCGCGGAGTGCGCGTCTTCCAAGCGCAGGTGACCTTACGAGAGCGGCTGAGATATTGAACCGCGGCAAGAAAGTCGCGATTCTCGCAGGCCGCGGCGCGCTTGGCGCGACCGAAGAGCTGGAGCAAGCTGCGGAACTGCTCGGTGCCCCGATCATCAAGGCATTGCTGGGAAAGGCGGCTGTGCCGGATGACAGCCCTTACACGACCGGAGGAATTGGGCTGCTTGGGACCAAGCCTTCGCAGGAGGCGATCGAGGACTGCGACACGTTGCTGATGGTGGGCAGTTCGTTTCCTTACATTGAGTTTCTGCCCAAGCCGGATCAGGCGAAAGGGGTCCAGATTGACTTGGATCCGAAGCGCATCGGTTTACGATTTCCTGTCGAAGTGGGATTGATCGGAGATAGCCAAAACACTTTGCGCGAGCTGATCCCATTGCTTCATCGCAAGGAAGACCGGTCATTTCTTAATGCGGCGCAGGCCGGGATGAAAGATTGGTGGGAGCTGATGGAGAAGCGCGCAACGCGGCGCGACAAACCCATGAAGCCGCAGGTGGTCGCATGGGAATTGGGAAATCTTCTGCGCAGCCACGCCATCGTGAGCTGTGACAGCGGGACGATCACCACATGGTGGGCGCGGCAGATTCGCGCGAAGCGCGGACAGATGCACAGTGTTTCGGGAAATCTCGCCAGCATGGCCTGCGGGCTTCCATATGCAATCGCCGCGCAGGTCGCTTATCCCGATCGACAATGCATTGCATTCGTCGGTGACGGCGGCTTCTCCATGCTCATGGCCGACTTCGTGACCGCCGTGAAGTACAAGTTGCCCATCAAGGTTGTCATCATCAAGAACAATACGCTGGGCCAGATCAAATGGGAGCAGATGGTATTTCTCGGGAATCCCGAGTACGCAGTGGATCTGCACCCGATTGACTTCGCGGAGTTTGCCCACTCTTGCGGGGGCATCGGCTTCACGGTTGACGATGCGGCGGATTGCGGCCGAGTGATGGCCGAGTTTCTGAATGCGCCGGGGCCCGCGGTTTTACAAGCGGTCGTCGATCCGCTGGAACCGCCGTTGCCCGCGAAGATCAAGGCCCAACAAGAGCTGCATTTCGCGGAGTCGCTGGCTCGCGGGGAACCGAATCGTAAGAAGATTGCGCTCACCGCACTCTCAGATAGAGTGCGCGAACTGATCTAGCGATGAGTTCGGCGTTGTGGGCTAGCGGAAGGGTCGTCCCTTAACGATGCCTTCGCCTTCGCGATTGTTGTGATAAAGCTTATTGCTCGCGCCCGGAGGAATGCCGTCCAGCCGCCTTCCTCCGAGGCGCAGGGTCCAGGAAGGTAATCTTCAATTCTGCGCCGCGAGCTCTGTTATCCCGCGGAAAATTGAGGCTTGCGAAATTGACACTCTGCCGCACGCCTTTATAAGATGATGATTCTGCCCCACGCTATTCCAGTGTGGTCTCGGCCCAACGGTTGAGTGTTCTCACTGTTGAAACAAACTGCTTATGATTTCTGTCAAAGACCTCAGCAAACGATATGCTCGCACGACTGCCGTCGATCACATTTCCTTTGAAGTGGCCAAAGGTCAGATCGTGGGATTTCTGGGACCGAACGGTGCGGGCAAGACTACGACCATGCGAATGCTCACCTGCTTCCTTCCTCCATCGGCGGGGAGCGCACAGGTAGCGGGTTTCGACGTGCTCGAGCAACCGCTCGAAGTGAAGAAGCGGATCGGATATCTTCCCGAAACGCCTCCGCTCTATCCCGAGATGGAAACTGTCGATTACCTGAAGTTCGTTGGGAAGCTCAAGGGCCTTTCGGGAGCAAAGCTGCAACAACGTGTCGACTACGTGAGCGAACGGTGTGCGATCGCCGATGTGAAGAAGAAATTGCTGGGCAAGCTTTCAAAGGGTTACCGGCAGCGCGTCGGGTTGGCGCAGGCCATTATTCATAACCCTGACGTCCTGATTCTGGACGAGCCGACCTCGGGTCTTGATCCCAAGCAGATCAATGAAACGCGCGACCTGATTAAGGATCTCGCGGGTGAACACACGATCATTCTGAGTACGCACATCCTTCCAGAAGTCGAGCAAATCTGCGAGCAAGTCATCATTATTAATCGGGGAAAGCTGGCCGCCACCGACTCCGTTCGCAATCTGCAAGCACGTGCCCGTGGCGCCGAGTCGATCGTGCTGGAAATAGCTGGAAGAAGCGGACCGGTCCCCACGGCGATCGTGCAGCACAAACTCGAGCAGGTCTCGGGTGTAAGCCGTGTCGTGTGCAAACAGGAAATCGATGTGCGCGCTATCTTCGAAGTCGAAGGCCACAAAGGGCTCCTCACGCGCGGTGATCTGGCCCGCGCCGTCGTTGAATCCGGCTGGGACCTCAACGAGTTGCGGCCATCCGCGATGAGCCTGGAAGAGATTTTCCTGCAGCTCACCGGGACCGAGGCCGCGGTTCAGCGCGAAGGCGCCCCGCTGCAGGAGGTGCAGTAATGAGAAACGCATGGATCATTTGCCGTAAAGAATTAGGCAGCTACTTCTCGTCCCCTGTGGCGTACATCCTGCTGACGATGTTCGGGCTGATCTGCGGCTTCTTCTTCTGGAACTTTTTGGCGCTCTTTGTCGTGGAAGGCATGGAGATGCAGATGCGTGGACAAAGTTCCCCTATGAACCTCAACGAGCAGGTCATCCGTCCGCTGCTTTCGAATGCCGCGGTCATCGGATTGTTCTTCATCCCGATGATCACGATGCGCCTGTTCGCTGAGGAAAAACGCACGGGCACGATCGAGTTGCTGGCAACATCGCCGATTCGCGACATCGAAGTCATCCTCGGAAAATGGTTCGCCGCACTGATTCTCTATTCCTGCCTGCTTTTGTTCACAGCCTTGAACTTCGCATTTCTCTTCAAGTACGGAAACCCCGACTGGAAGCCGCTTCTCATCGGTTATCTGGGACTGCTGTTGCAGGCGGGAGGCCTACTGGCGATCGGAACATTTATCTCTACGCTGACCAAGAACCAGATCATCGCTGGCACTGTAACGTTTGGAGTCGAGTTGCTTCTGTGGGTGTGCGGCTGGGTGAGCGGTTATGAGACCGCGGCCTGGGCAAAAGTTCTCTCGTACATGTCGGTGATTACTCATTTTGAGTCGTTCGGCCGCGGCGTTCTCGACTCGAAAGATTTGATTTTCTATATTACGGTGATTTTCCTTGGACTCTTCTTCACCGCACGTTCCTTGGAATCCCTGCGATGGAGGTCCTAGATGGCCAGTCAATGGCTTAAGGCGAGACAAACTAAATACGCCGCATATGCGACGACCTACATCCTAATTGTGGTCGCGGCGATTGTCGTTGCGAACGTCCTTGCCGATCGTTATCACAAGTCGTTCGACGCCACGTCGAACAAGCGCTATAGCCTCTCCGATCAATCGGCGAAGATCGTCAAAGGGTTGAAGCAGGACGCCACTATCACCTACTACAACCAGAGCACGCGATTTAATGATGGAAAAGATCTGCTCGAGCAGTATTCCAATTTGTCTCCCAAGGTCCACATCCAGTATGTCGACCCCGACAAGAATCCGCAGGCGGCGCGCGAAGCGAACATTCGAAATCTTGGTACAGCCATCGTCGAGGTCGGCAGCAAAAGAGAAGAAGCGAAGGGCATGACCGAAGAGGGCATCACCGGCGCTTTCATTCGCGACCTGAAGAGCACCACTCGTACCATCTGTTTTGTTGCTGGAAGCGGCGAGCATCAGATCGACAACAGCGAGCCGGATGGCTTCTCTGATTTTAAGAACGTTCTGGCCAAGGACAACTACGAGGCCAGGACGATCGACCTTTTACAAAAGGCCGAGGTGCCGGCGGATTGCACGACTCTGGTCGTGGCCGGACCGACGCGCAACTACCAGCAGCCCGAAGTTGATGCGATCAAGAAATATGTAGAAGACGGCGGACGAGGCTTGTTTATGCTCGATCCCCCACTCAAACTCGGACGCGACGAAACTGCCGACAACGATGCGTTGGCCGCGCTGATCGCCGGCTGGGGAGTGAGCCTGCAAAAGGATTTGATCCTCGATCTAAATCCAATCGGACAGATGGCGGGGCTCGGACCGCAGGTGGCACTCGTCACTTCTTACGAAAGCCATCCGATCGTCAACGAAATGAAGGGCATGGCCACGGGTTTCCCGCTCTCTCGCTCCCTTGAAATCAAGAACACTGACAAGACCAGTGTCCAGAAAATGTTCGACTCTTCGGGCACAAGCCTGGCGACCGCGAACCTGAGTTCGTCGAGAGTCAACGTGGAAGATCCGAAGAATAAGAAAGGCCCGCTTACGTTGGCCGCTGCAGGTAGCTACAACACGGGCAAAGAAAATTCCCAAGGCAGATTTGTCGTCGTGGGCAGCTCATCCTGGGTGGCGAACCGATTTATTACGTTCAATGGGAACAACGATCTCGCCCTGAACACGATCAACTGGCTCGCGTCCGATGAAGATTTGATTTCAATTCGCCCCAAACAGCAGGAAGATCGGCGAATCACCTTGACTCGTACGCAGCTGAGCTGGGTACGCGCCACCAGCCAGTTCCTGCTTCCTGCGCTTGTCGTGATTGCGGGCGTGTTCGTGTGGCTAAAGAGGAGATAAGGATCGGAAGAATTTCCCGCACGCGATACCAAGCGTGTGAGGACGTCTTGATTCGCTTCCGCTGCACAACTCCATGAAACTTTACAACCTGATGTTCGCGGCGGTCATTCTTCTAGCCCTCGGGGGCGCTCTCTACTGGTCGGAGCATCGCAAGCCGGAAGCCGATGCGCCGAAAGCGTCCGACGCCTCTCCTGTGATTCTCAAGCTCGACAACACTGCGATTACGAAGGTGGAACTGAAGAAGAAAGACGCTGAGCCGATCGTTCTCACCAAAAGCGCATCGGGCGCATGGGAAATCACCCAACCAAAGCCGCTTGCCGCGGATCAGAGCAACGTCTCCAGCATGCTTTCCTCGCTGTCTTCTCTGACGTCCGAGCG
Source organism: uncultured Acidobacteriota bacterium (assembly GCA_963820895.1). Classification (GTDB taxonomy): domain Bacteria; phylum Acidobacteriota; class Terriglobia; order Terriglobales; family Acidobacteriaceae; genus Sulfotelmatobacter. The sequence continues at coordinate 488,456 of CAWGBW010000001.1, read as the reverse complement.
CGTGGTTGACGACAAGCCGTCCAACTTGCAGCAGTACGGCCTGGCGGCGCCGGCGGTCGAGGTGAGCGTCACTGAGAAGGACAACAAATCCCAGAAGCTTCTGCTTGGCGATGACACACCTACGGGCAGCGCAGTTTACGTGATGCTGGCGGGCGATCCCCGCGTATTCACTATTGCCAGCTATCACAAGAGCACAATCGCAAAGAGCCTGAACGATCTGCGTGACAAGCGTCTGTTGCCGATGAGCGCCGACCAAATCAGCCGTGTGGACATTATCCGGAAAAATCAGACGATCGAGTTCGGACGCAACAAAGAAGAGTGGCAGATTCTGCAGCCGCAACCGTTGCGCGCCGACAGCAGCCAGGTCAGCGATCTGGTTCAGAAGTTGACCGACGCCAAGATGGATCTCAACGAGGCGGACACCTCGAACGCCGTGTCGTCGTTCGCATCCGCTGTGCCGGTGGCGATCGCAAAGGTTACCGGCCCTTCAGGCACGCAGGAATTGGAGGTCCGAAAGAGCAAAGAGATCTACCTGGCGAAATCCAGCGCCGTGGAAGGCGTTTACAAGGTCAATGCCGATGTGCCGCAGGCGATGGACAAAGACGTAGACGACTTCCGAAACAAGAAACTATTCGACTTCGGCTACAGCGACCCCGAGAAAGTCGAATTTAATTTTGGCGCGAAATCGTTCTTGTTCACAAGAACAAATCAGGACTGGTGGTTAAGCGGCAAGAAAATGGATGTCGACGGAATCGGCGCCCTGCTCGCGAACCTTCGCGAACTCTCGGCCGACAAGTTCGTTACCAACGGATTTTCCAACCCGACGTTGAATGCAACCGTTACGACTGAGGATGGCAAAAGGATCGAGAAGATTTCCATCGCGAAGACGAGTGATGGCTATGTCGCACAGCGCGAGAATGAGGCGACGCTTTATCATCTACAGCCGTCCGCAATCGACACATTGCAGAAGTCCGCTGAAGACATAAAGCCCGCGGCTACTTCCACCAAGTAATTTTGAGCTGATCAGTTCGCGTCTGCCACGCAGCGAAATCCGGCCCCGCCCGACCGGTCATAACTGGGAGCCATCAGCAGCAGTTTCCCGTGCTCGTTGAGTTTGTAGGCCTGCGGAAAATACCAGATCGATCCCTGTGGCTGATAGTAGTTTCCGCCGCGAAGAATCCCCGCCCGCGTGTGGTCGTCAACAAACTCTTCCGTCCACTGCCAAACGTTTCCGACCATATCCATCACGCCGAATGGACTCGCGCCATTCGGATGCGCATCCACCGGGTCCGCGCCGCGCATCGTTTTCGACTTATCGGGCTTGGGAACGGCATTCGCATCCCAATCGTTTCCCCACGGATACAATCGTCGATCGGTTCCCTGCGCGGCATACTGCCACTCCCATTCGTGTGGCAATCGCTTCCCTGCCCAGTTGGCATAGGCTCGCGCATCTTCCAGCGAAACCCAAGTCACCGGCCGGTTCTCCGATCCCGCGGCATAGCTCCCATCCTTCCAATCTTTCAGGAAGTTCAAATCGTCCTTGGGATGATAGTGAGCGGCATCGACGAATTTCTTGAACTCGGCATTCGTCACCGGATACTTGTCGATGTAAAACGAATGCACGTGCACAGGGTGCGAATGAAAACGCCGCGGCGAATCTTCCCACGGATATTGCACGTCGAGTCCGTTTGCATCCAAACCCTCGATCTCAATACCGGAGACATCGAACTGGAAGTCCGACTCTGGAATCTTCACCATGCCGCTCGGAGCGGAATTAGCAACGGCAGTCGCCTTGATGGGAACGATCTGCTGCGGGAGCACTTTCCAATCATGGGAGTATCCAGAGAGTGGATTGCTCGTCATCGCCTTCATCTTGACCAGTAGCTTTGTGAGAGACGCATCCAGTTTCTCGTTCGTCGCTAATATCGCGCCGTAGCCATGCGCCTCGATTGAGAATGTTAAAACATTTCGTTTTTCGCCTCGCTTCTCAGGGACGATCTCTGTGCCGTGATACAGGTCGAAATAGTGGAAGCCGGAAGTCCCATCGACATCCATCTGGTCGCCTTCGACGTCATATTCGTTCCGGTTGACGATCGTCCACAGCGTCTGTTCGTTTAGCGGCCACCGGCTTGCGTAGACGCCATACCGCAGCATCGGAGCCATCGGCTCCCAATCTTTGCTCACCAGAAAAGCCGCCGTCGCCCTCTCGATTGTTGCCACCCTTCTCGTAGCTTCCGCATCGCGCGGCGTAATCCCATTCCAGATGCCCCAGATGTTCTCCCAGCTCTCCCACCCAACGCCGTTGAAGAATGCGAATTGCAAATCGCTGGTCTTGTCGCGATTCCACCGGTCGGAGATGTTTACCATGTGCCGGGGTTCAAGCCATTTGTACTTATCCACCAGCGGCGTAAATGGATACTGGTATTGTCCCCAGGTCATGAGATTCCAGGCGAGTGCTTCGTCCGAAGGACCGCCCTCGGGCTCGAACACCAGCGGATGTTCGGCCTTGTCCGCGGCAAGCGAAAAGGCGAGCGGAACCCCATCCTGGGTGTCTCCGTTGATGCCGTCCGCACCGATCTCTGCCATGAGGCGGGCAATCTCGTCCGGCCACGTTTTCTCCAGCGCTCCCGTACCCTGATCCCACATCATCATCGGAAACAGCACTCGCACGCCGCGATGGTGAAAGTCGGCAATCATCTGCTTCACTCCCGTAACGCCGCCCGGCATGCTTCGGATCAGATCATGCTGGTTTCGATTGTCGATACCCATGTTGGGATAGGTTGGCCAGATCAGAACCGCGTCGATGCCGCCGTACCGCTTCTCCAGATCGTCGAGGTACCGGTCAACCGTGTACGTGCCCGCAACCGGATCGTAGAAGTACCTGTCCTGAACCATCATCTGCGGCTGAATGAAACTGGACTGGGTCCACTTGAACTCGGGCCTGTCGTATCGCGAGCCTTCGTATCCGATCCGGATGCGGCGCTCATCGCGCCAATGCCGGATATCCGCGAGCCATGCGTCGCGTTCGCCCGCTGCACACAGGGTCGATCCAGGAAACCAGAGATCCTTTACCACAACGTTAGAACAGGCCGGAGCGGGAATCTGCTGGTCGTTTGGTTGGTAGTTCGTATCCTGCGCGATCGCTGTGATCGTCAAGGCAATTACAGCCAGGGCTTTCAATAAAGCCGAGATTTGGAACTTCATGGGCCGTGTCTTCTCCGGAGGCGAGCTGAACGACTGACAATCCTAAGCCAACTCGGAGGCAGTGCCAAATCTGGGGAGCTGCGGATCCGAGATCTCGGAAAAACGTGGCCGGATGGCGTGAATATTCGGTGAAGGCGCGCCCAACCGAATAATATTTCTAGATAACGCCCTTATTGACAGTGCATCTTCATGCAGTCTAATTTGTGCAACATTCGGCAGGCAAAGACTCTAAGGTAGCTCCTGCAATTTCCCCCTGAAGTGTAGTACTCGTTGCGTGATCGGCGTACGATTTGGTCACGGTGCGGACAGCGTGAGTTGTTGTGCGGACACCCTGGGGTTTGTGTCCGATACCGCTTTCACCGAGGAGGAAGCACGTGACACGCCATGTCCGTTCCCGCAACGTGATGAAATCGAAGAGTCAGAGAGGAGGAAAGCGACCTTGAAACCTGCTGATTTCCGCCGAATTGCCCTGAGCCTCGAAGGCGTCGAAGAAGGGTCGCACATGGGAGCGGCGGACTTCCGTGTAGGAGGCAGGATCTTTGCGACGCTCGCGTCTCAAGATCAGGGTTACGGCAATCTGATGCTCACACCGGAGATGCAAGCAGACTTCGTCAACGAGGCGGCTGAAGTGTTTCTGCCGATTCGAGGAGGATGGGGACGCATGGGAATGACCCACATCTGTCTCGCCAAGGCTAGTGAGGACGTATTGGCGGGAGCTCTGCGTGCGGCGTGGAAATTGCGCGTTGAAACGAATGGCCGAACAAAGAGAAGCAAGGCGAAAAAACGTTAGTTAGTCAGAGAATGTCCACGTGCTACATTTGCTCGAGATTAAGAGGTGCCATATGCGATCCGTCCTGTGTGCATTTCTGACGATTCTGATTGGCTGTGCATTCGCCAGTGATCAGGCCTCTCGCCCCGGCGTCCAGCGTCTCACCGTACTAGGGTGGCTGTCAGATGAAGCATGTGCAAATGCCCGCGCGAGTTCGGGATTATTCACCGGCACCAGCCCAAGGTGCGCGAAGGAGTGCGTTTCCAAGGGGCGTAAGGTCGTGCTGATTGATCCTGATCACATGCGAATCCTAGCCATCGAAAATCAAGGCGCAGTTCCCAAAGATAATGTTGGTGATTTCGTGGAAGTCGATGGCGCGCTGGGCGCCCAAAAGAAATCGTTGCACATCGACTCGTTGAAAATGGTGTCCAAGGGAGCTGCAGCCTGCGCACGTCCACAGCTTGAGAATTAGTGTAGAGCCGACGCTGTAATCCGCCCGCACCGACGCGACTTTAAATATCTGAGGAACAACTCCTGATGCGATTCATCGACCGCGAAGAGGTCGCCAGACGCCTCACCTACGAAGTTTGTATTCCGATCATCAGGGATGCGATGATCGCATTCTCGAAAGGCGAGACGAAGCAACTCCTGCGCGCGATCATCCCTCTGTCGGAGGGACGCCTGTTCGGAGTCATGCAAGGCGCCCTGGGTTCTCATGCGGCATTTGGCGCCAAGTTGATCAGCGTTTTCCACCAGAACGCCGCTCGCGGAGTACAGTCGCATCAAGGTCTGGTGCTCCTGTTCGATCCTGAAACTGGAACGCCGGTTTGCACCCTTCATGCAGGCGAGATCACCGCTATTCGGACAGCGGCAGCCAGTGCGGTGGCGACCCACGCGCTGGCGCGCAAGGACGCCCGCCGGCTCGTCCTGTTGGGCTATGGAGAACAAGCCAGGACACATGCGCGAGCAATCCTCAAAATTCGCGACCTCGAATCGATCGTCGTTTGGGGCAGGTCGCTGGACCGTGCTGGCGTGTTCGCGGAGCAGATGCGGGACGAACTCGGAGTGCGAGTCGTTCCAGCGGAGCAGGTCCGTGAAGCCGTTGCCGACGCGGACATCATTTGCACGGTAACCTCTGCGCACGAACCGATCTTGAAAGGTGAGTGGGTGCGACCGGGAACACATCTGAATTTAGTTGGCTCAAGTTATGCGGGGCCCGCGGAAGTGGACAGCGATCTCGTCGTACGCTCACGCTTTATCGTCGATAGCCGTGAGGGGGTCCGGCAACAAGGCGCGGAGTTTCTTCGAGCGAAGGCGGCCGGGTTAGTCGGTGATGAACATATCGTGGCAGAGATTGGCCAGGTGCTGGCAAGCGACATCGAAGGACGCCGCTCGCCCGAAGAGATCACGGTATATAAGTCGCTTGGCCACATCGTCCAGGATCTGGCGAGCGCGTGGGCTCTCTATTCCGAGCCTGAATAAGTGCGCGCGCACTGACATTTTTGGTTTGCCTTAAGAACTGTTCCGACCCGCTTCGGCGATCGCTCCGGTCGCGACAGACCTTGGCGTCCAGCCCCGTGAGAACTCTCGAAGCGATGCGGCCACCATCCACGCTGATCCCGCAAGCGCAGAGGCCACGAACATCATGGTCCACTGCAAGCGGCTTGGGAGCCGACGCGACACCGGGAATGTGAACGAGCAGCACAAATGAACCGATCATGGCCGCTTCGAGCGTTGCCGCCTCGGTTCAAGTAAATTGGCGGGTCTTGCGGCGTCCTTGCGGGACTGCACCCGCGGAAATGCAGCATACCCGGCGAGAAAATCTATCCGGAACGCATTGCGTCTACCTCGGACGGCAGAATCATCATCGGCAGCATGGGTAAAAAAAGGAAATCGTGCGGTGGGCCGAAGTTCGCTGCGGAGTTGCTCCAAGGTTGGGAGCTTGACGCAGAAACGAAATAGCTCCCAACCTTTAGGAGCAGGTTGGTTGGCCTAGGGCTTTGCGTACGGACTTTTTCCCGCAGCTGCGGCGGCGAGCGAGCAGCTCTGATTCTGCAAGCCCTCCAGCCCAAAATTCGTTCCCTCTGAGCCTCCCACAGAAGATGCCCCAATCACGTTTGCTTGAGGTCCACTAAGGGAGGTGCCGGTGAACACCAGATTAAGTCCTCCACAGGGCACTGTTCCCTTCCAAATGCTGGTTGCCCCGATTTGAACTTCTGAAAGCGGCCCGCAATCGCCGCATTGCGCCAGGCACATCTTGGTTTTTGTGAAAGTCGCGCAATCGTGGAAGGGTGTGAATGGCGGGGTCGCAAAGCTTTGTGAAACCCACACATCGTAGGTTTTGTTCGTTACTGTGGCGGTTGTCGCGGCCGGCGCTTGTGCGATGAGCGGGAGCACACAAAGAGTTACGGCAACGGCAACCAGCACGAATGTGGCGGCAATCCATTTTTTCGAATTCATTTTCAACCTTAACCTCCAGACATTAAATTCTCTTCGTTCTTGCTGATGGTTGGAGTCCCTGATTACCTGGGCATCTGATCCTCCGCCGTTCGCTGGGATCTTAGCGATGACGGAATTCGTGACCTTAGTTCAGAAGCCCCTGGAGGGCAAAGATGGGAGGTAGAAATCTCCCCATCTCAAGGCCGCAAGCATGCTCCCAAAGTGAAAAGTTGTCAAACGTGATGAATTCTCTGTGGCAACAGGTGAGTTATAACAAACGTCAGGCTTCCAGCTTTTTCTTGCTTTCGGGGGTCAGCGGCTCGCACTTCCTAACGTGGACGTAACAATGGGCCCGCTAAATTGGAACTGATCGCAAACAACGGATTTTTCGACGCTGCCTTGACAGTGAGAACGAGTACAGGCATATCCAGTTGGGACAATTAGATGCATCCGGTCTTTGACTTTCGCTCATTTTGGCTCTACGGCTGGCGAACCAGGAGATCCGCTGTTGAGTCGGAATGATTCAGCAGATCGCTCGAAGCAATATTTTCTCCGCCATGCGATTGGTTCACGGTGTGATGGCAATGACACGCAGCGGGCTGCCCGAACCACCGACGATCTTGAGAGGCGCTGCGATGACGATGGCGCCGGTCGGCGGAAGCTGATCAAGATTCGACAGACCGGCCAGTCCAAACTTGCCGCTGCCGTGCATGAGGTAGTGGTTTGGAAACGGTGGATCGAACGTCGCCGCCTGCCCGGCATCGGTTCCCACAGTTTCCACGCCGAGGCCCAGCACATCCCGCTCCTGCGCGAGAAAAGCGGATGTTTCCTTGGCTATTCCTGGAGTGTGAGGTCCGTTCTCCTTCAGATTGATGTAATCCTTCGGATCAATGCGCTTCGACCAGTCTGTTCGCAACAGGACCCAGGCTCCAACAGGAATTTTGCCGTGCTGTTCTTCCCACTTCTCCACTTCGTCCCGGGTGAGCAAATAATCTGAATTCCGTGTCGACTCCGCGCTGACGTCAATCACGCAGCCTGGACCAACAAACTTCTTCGGAGGGATTGCGTCGACGGTGTTGTCGGGAAGATCTTTGCCGGAAACCCAGTGTACGGGCGCGTCGAAATGTGTTCCTGTGTGCTCACCGGTTTCGAAGGCGTTCCAATACCAGGCGGGACCGCGCTCATCGTATCGCGAGAGCTCCCAGATCTTGAACGCGGGAGTATTGTTCCACTGCGTCGGCAATGGCAGCAGCGGCGTCTGTGGGCTCAACGACTGTGTGAGATCGACGACCCGCAAACGGCCCGCAGCAAGCTCCTGAAGCAGTTCGGTCAATACGCGAGACATTTAGCCACCTCACAAACTTTGTAGATATACCGGCGCTCGGTCACCTCAGAATCGATCGCTAGCTTCGCTTGAGCGATTGAATGTGACGACGGAATTGAAATCGATTCTCCAGCAACGAAAGATCGGTGACGTAGCCAGACGGTCCCTTAGCCTCAACCTTAGCGATGATAGTTGTCAGTACCGTTCCCTGTATTGCTTCGGTCACAGCAGATTTAAAAGTCTCAACACTGCGCACGGTACTCACCCGTGGAATTCCTGAAGCGCGCGCAATTCCTTCGAGATCAGTACCTGTGCTGGTCGCGGTTGGAAACCCCCCGACCGAGAGCAAGCTCTCGTTGTCAAAAACCACGTGCACCAACTTTTTCGGACGGTATCGCGCCATCGTGCTCAGGCTTCCCAGATTCATCAACAGTGAACCGTCGCCGTCTATCACGATCACGGATTGTTCGGGAAGGCAGAGGGCCAGTCCAAGACCCGTCGAAGAGGCCAGTCCCATGGCGTGTTGCAGATAGAAAATATTGGGGCGATGCCCCAACGATTGCAACTCGGCCGCGACTGCTCCCATGATCGTGACGACCAGGCAGTTTTCCAGTTCCGAATATATCGACCGAAGGCAATCGATGCGCAGCATCACTCCTCCCACATCAGGTCACGCGTTAACAGAAGCGCGACCGGCTGCAAGCTGCTTTCGGCAAGGGTCTGCGCCTGCCGTATGCGTTTTTTCACGGTGTCTGGCGAGTCCAGGCAAAAGAAAGGGATCGCCAAGGCTCGCAAGATCGACTCGGTGATATTGCCGCCCTGCGTTTGCCAGGGATCGCGCTCTCCGAGAGAACCGCGGTAGCTGATCAGCATCAGCAGAGGAATCTTGTACAAATGCGCGAACGAGACGATGCCGTTCACGGATGCCAGAAAGCCGTGATTCTGCATCAGCATCGCCGACTTGACTCCCGCAAAATGCGCTCCGGCTGAAATGCCGACGCCCTCTTCCTCCTTTGCCAGTCGCACGAGAATCATTTCTTTGTCTTCGTCCGCCATGCGAATCAGGTGCACCAACCATGTTTCTGGCAGGGCTGAAACCAGGCGGATGTCGCACTCCTTGAGCGCGTCAAAAATAGCCTTGGAACTGGTCAACGATACAGGCATGAATTTGTTTCGACGTTGCGTGCTACATCGCGCAACGTGATGGATGAACTTTGCGACGACCGCGTGAGATTATAGCTTTAACTTCGGGAATGAAGCGAGCACATCCAGTCCCGGCGAGACGCGAAATGGGCTCTTGACGGGCGTTTGCAGCGCAGTATAGCTTGGCCCTGCTCGTTCCCCGGCTACTTCTCATGTCTCAGCAGGAGCACAGGTTGCAGGTCAAATCCCAAGGCGTTCTCAATCCCGAAATTGTTCCAGGAGCGGCTGCTAGATTTCCTCTCGAAGCCGTCCGCGCGTCCTTCCCCGCCCTGACCCGGCGTCCCGAATTCACCTTCTTCGATAACGCGGCCGGCGCACAGATTCCCCAGATTGTGTTGGACGCCGTGAATCATCATCTGCTTGAGTGCAACGTCCAGCGCGGGGGACGCTACGCGAAGAGCATGGAAGTAGACGCGACAATTTCGCGTGCCCGCGAGAGTGTCGCTGATCTAGTGAATGCACGGCATGCCAGCGAGATTGCATTTGGGATGAACGCCACATCTTTCATTCGCCTGATAAGTCTTGCCATCGGACAGACGCTCGACCGGAGAAACGAGATTGTCGTCACCGATATGGACCATGAGGCGAACGTCGCAACCTGGATGGCGCTGGAACGCAATGGGGCGAAGATTCGCTGGTGGAAGATGCGGCACGATGGCAATCTGCACGTTGACGACCTCATCCCGCTGGTCTCTTCGGCGACGCGTCTTGTGGCGTGCACACTGACGTCGAATGCCATCGGTTCGATCGTCGACGTCGCCGCAGCAGCAAAAGTTGCGCACTCGGCCGGCGCTGAAATCTTTCTCGATTCTGTGCACTACGGCCCGCACGGACTGATCGACGTGCAAGCGTTTGATTGCGACTACCTCGTGTGCTCGGGATACAAGATTTTCGCTCCCCACATGGGATTTCTTTGGGGACGGCTGGAACTTCTGCAGGCACTCCCGACCTTCCGGGAAGACTTCATCCCGGATGAGCCACCGGGAAAGATCGAAGCAGGAACGTTCATCTACGAAAATGTAGCAGGCATGGACGCGGCAGTACGCTATCTCGAAAACCTCGGCCGGACAATCAGCTCGGACGATGACGGTAAGAAATCGAGGCGAGCCGCCATTGAAAGTGCATTCGAGGCGATCCAAGCCTACGAAGAATCGCTCACAGTGGAGATGCTCCGAGTGTTGAACGATTGCGGCGCGATCGTCTACGGCATTTCGGATACGAAGCGAATCTCAGAACGAATGCCGACGCTCAGCTTCAATCTACCTGACATTTCTCCGGCAAAGATCACTGAGGAATTCGCAAGGAAAGATCTCGGCGTCCGCGACGGCCACATGTACTCGCCACGACTGATGAAGCGATTGGGGCTGGCCCAAGAAAGCGGCGCGGTTCGCGCGTCCTTAGTGCACTACAACACCATCGAAGAAGTGCGCCGCTTCGGAGCTATCCTGGCCGGGATGAGAGCCTGATGCTGACCGACAAGCAAGTGCTCGACATTCGTTCTCGCTTTCGCATCTTTCAGCGCAAAATTTATCTCAACAGTTGTTCTCAGGGTGCGCTGTCGGATGTCGTCCAGGCTGGACTCGAAGAATTCATCGCCAGTTGGCACGAGCAAGGCTCGCCATGGGAATCATGGGTGAATCACTACGAGAAGGCGCGGGCCGCTTTCGCGAAGTTCATCAACGCCAGTCCCGATGAGGTTGCCATCGTGACCAGCGCCTCGGCGGGCATCAATGCAATTGCCAGCGCCCTCAGTTTTCGCGAGAGAAATAAAGTCGTGATGGGCGAGTTCGAATTTCCGACGATGGGACACATCTGGCTGGCCCAGCGACCACGGGGTGCCGAAGTCGAATTCGTGCCTGCGAATGACAATTGCATGCCGGCAGCCAACTACGAAAAGGTCGTGGACGGACGGACGCTCATCGTGCCGCTCACGCACGTCTGTTTCAAAAACGGCTTTCGTTCCGACGTGAGTGCCGTCACGCAAATCGCGCATGATTGCGGTGCGTTCGTCATGCTCGACGATTATCAGGATTGCGGAACACGGCCTGTCGATGTAAAGGCGATGGACCTCGACTTCTTTGTGACCGGAACACTCAAATATTTGCTGGGACCTCCGGGCCTCGCCTTCATGTACGTCCGTAAGGAACTCATTCCGACCCTGAATCCCACGGTGAGCGGATGGTTTGCACAAGCGAATCCGTTCGCCTACGATCCTCAGAACTTCGACCTCTCACCCACCGCGCGAAGATTCGAATCAGGCTCGCCGTCCGTTCCCAATGTGTACGCTGCGTTGCCTGGGTTCCAACTGCTCCAGGAAATCGGCATTCAGAATGTCGCAAGCCACATCCAGAGCCTCACGCAGTCGCTGATTCGCAGCGCGCTTGATCTCGGAATTCACCCGAAAACACCCGCCAACAGCGCAGGACCGCTTGTCGTGTTGCCGTCCACAGACTCCACCTTGCTGGTGCAGAAACTCGCGGCAAGCAACATCGTCGCATCGAACCGTCACGATGGATTGCGCATATCCTTCCATGTCTACAACACCATGGACGATGTTAATGCGGTGGTGGAAGTTCTCAAAGATCACATCGACCTTCTCGTGACTGCGCCTGCCAGCGTTGGCGGCCATGACTAATCAACAGGCGGCAATCAGCGGTGCAGCCACCGATTCGAAATCTCCGCCGGAAGTGGAAGGGCTTCATCGCAGATTAGGCCAGCGGCAGCTCACGATGATGGCCATTGGTGGCGCCATCGGAGTCGGCTTGTTTCTTGGAAGCAGCGTGACCATCCGCCTTGCCGGGCCCGCCGTCATTCTTTCCTATCTTCTGGGAGCTGGCATCGCTCTGATCATGTCGTATGCCTTGGCAGAGATGGCGGTGGTCCATCCTGTGGCGGGTGCGTTCGGAGTTTATGCGGAGAAGTACCTGAATCCCTGGGCAGGTTTCTCGGTTCGAGCTACCTATGGAGCCGCTCAGATCATCGCTATCGGCGCCGAAGTCACCGCCGCCGGAATTTATATTTCCTTCTGGTTTCCGAATGTGCCGCAGTGGATCTGGGTCGTCCTGGTTTCAGCCGCTCTGGTGGCCCTCAATTCGATGCAGGTCAACCGTCTCGGCGAATTTGAATATTGGTTTGCGATGATCAAGGTCGCGGCCATCGTCGTCTTCCTTATTGTAGGAATTTCTCTGATTCTCGGCATCGGGTCCCGAAGCGCGATTGGCCTGTCTAACCTGACTCAGCACGGAGGGTTTTTCCCTGCAGGATGGAAAGGAGTCTGGCTGTCGCTCACCATCACGGTCACCAGCTATATGGGAGTGGAAATCATTGCGGTCACTGCGGGAGAAGCCGTACATCCCGAGGTGACCATTCCGCATGCCATGCGGAACATTGTCTGGCGGCTCATTCTGTTTTACGTGCTGGCCATCGCGATCATGGTGACCATGGTCCCATGGAATCAAACCGCCAGTTCGTCCACGCTCTCCGGCAGCCCGTTTGTGACCGCATTCAGCGCAGCCCATATACCGTTCGCCGCGGCCATCATGAATTTCGTTGTGCTCACGGCAGCGCTCTCAAGCGTGAATACCAACCTATATCTTTCGACTCGAATGCTTTTTTCGCTGGGCCGCGGAGGATACGCCCCTGAATGGATGGGGAGGGTCAGCCGCAATGGCGTGCCTCATCGCGCGCTGCTGGCTTCCACCGCGGGAATTGTCGCAGCCATCCTACTGGCCATCTTCGCCCCGAAGAACGCATTTCTCATGCTCTACGGGACGGCTGTGGCCGGAATGCTTTTCGTGTGGCTGGTAATTCTCAACACGCATCTGCGGTTTCGCCAGACCATCACGCGCGAGAGGCTGTTGAGTTTACCGATGCGTCTTTGGGCTCATCCGCTTTTCACTGTCGTCGGTATTCTCTTACTGCTCGCGATCGCGATTTCAACGTTCTTCGTCGACGGATTGCAGTGGTCGGTTCCGGCATTCTCGATTTTCCTCGGACTGATTTCGGTGTTCTATCTCCGAGGACGGCGTCACAAGGTTTCTTAAGGATTTTGCGAATGCCAAACGCTAGCGATGAGGTTTATACCTCACTCCACCGGCGATTCCGCGGTGATCTGCTTCGTCCCGGCCAGAGCGGCTATGACGACGCCCGTGGAATCTGGAATGGCATGGTGGCTCGTTCGCCGGGACTGATCGCACGATGCGCAGATGTCAGCGATATACAGAACGCTGTTCGGGCTGCGTCTGAAGTTGGAATCCTGACCGCCGTCCGTTGCGGTGGCCATAGCCTCGCGGGTTTCAGCACCTGCGAGGGCGGGATGGTCATCGATCTGTCGAAGATGCGCCAGGTATCGGTTGATGCGGATGCACACCGGGCGAAGTTCGCCGGGGGCTGCCTATTGGGATCGATTGACTCCGCAACGCAAAATGCAGGATTGGTTTTTCCAGCAGGTGTCGTTTCTCATACCGGCGCCTCTGGACTGATCCTCGGCGGAGGAACAGGATGGCTCACGAGGCGATTCGGAATGTCATGCGACAACGTCGAAGGGTTCACGCTCGTGACCGCAGAAGGTTCTGTTGTACGCGCCGATTCAAGAGAGAATCCGGATTTGTTTTGGGCGCTGCGAGGAGGCGGTGGCAATTTTGGAGTGGTGACCGAGTTCGAAGTAAGACTCCATCCGCTCACGTCTGTCTTACTCGCGGAAGGATTAACTCCTGAATCCGATATTCGTCGACTCCTCGAGCATTGGAGAGACTTTATGGCCGAGGCTCCCATCGACTTGAAGTGGAATATCGATCTTCGCCTCGCTCCGAATAAAGAAAAGGTTCCTATCGCGTTACGCGGACGGCCAGTTGCCGGCAGTTCATTGATCTGGACCGGCGACGCCGACGCGGGACGTCGATACATCGAACGCGCGCTGTCTATGTGCGCTCCGGATTCTGTGAGCAGCAGGATTGTTTCCTTCATGGATTTGCAAACCATGGCCGATTCCGATTTTCCTCATGGCCGGCGCTACTACACGAAATCGGGATACTTTACCTACCTGGACGACAGCACGATCGATCTCCTGTTGGAAGCTGTTGCTACGATCCCTTCATCGGATACTCAAATCGAGTTCGCCTACCTTGGTGGCGCAGCGGCGCAGGTCGCGCCCGATGAGACTGCATTCGGCGACCGCAGCGCACCCTTCATCATGAATTTATTGGCGAACTGGACCGATCCATCGGCGGATGCCGATAACATCTCCTGGATTCGCGGGCTCTTCAACAAGCTTCGACCGGCGATGAAGCCGGGCGTGTACGTGAATTTCATGAGCGGAGACGAGCAGGATCGCGTACCGGAAGCCTACCAGCAACGATGGGATCGAATGGTCGCCGTCAAGTCGCACTATGATCCGACGAACTTTTTCCGACTGAACCAGAATGTGCCGCCGCAGAAAATTGGCGGACGCTGACAGAACAGCAAAGAGAAATTACTTGCGAAACTAGACAAGGAACCGCAAAGCCTTATCCAACTGTCACTTCACCGGGCCAAGGTAATGATCCAGCCAGTCCAGCGCTTCCTTCATTACCGGCAACTGCGGCGGGGAATGGCCAGTATCAAATAAAACATGCCGCTTGTCTTGTGCTGGAGTTCCCAAGGCCCGGAAGAATGGTTCTTGGCAGGTGTCCTCAGGAATCATGAAGTCGTAACGCCCGTTGACCATCAAAACCGGTATCTTCACTCGAGGTGCAAAATTCATGGGATCGACCTCGGGCAGTACCTCCGCATTGTTGCATCCGCCTGCAGCAAGCACCGCAACCTTGAACCGCTTTTCGATAGCGGTCATGATTGCACCCTGTGTGCCACCCCAACTGATTCCGTAATAAGCTAGCTTGCCGCTATTGATATCAGGCCGGGTTTCCAGGTAGTCGACTGAACGCCGAAGATCCTTTGCCTGCTGCAGAACTTCGTCTCTTTCGGCAACCGTGCCTGCATTAGGCGGAGTGGCCAGCCTCTCATATGTGTCTTTATATATTGGGAATATGAGCGCGCGCCCGCTCTTTATCAAGAAATCGATCAGGGCTAGTTGGGTGTCTTCCACCGTGCGGAATGACTGCGCACCGCCATGCGGAAAGTAGACCACCACTTGATAAGGCGGCGAAGCCGTCTTGGGAAGATATAGGTAGGCGATCACCCGCTCACCGCCATAGGCCGCATTAAATGTGATGCGTTGTTTTCGCCAGTAGGGCGAACTGTCATCCTCGCTGTCTATTTTCGAATCAAGCGGCGTACGGTCGTATGAATACATGCTCTCGTAAATACGAAACACGGAGTCGGAGACGGGCACTGCGTTCCGATAGTCGGACAGTTCGAAGGAAAGTGGCGCCTCTAGAATTGCCGGAACTGGCTCTGGGTGCAGGTATTTCATCAGGCGTATGCCATTGACGGACGAGCGATCCAGTGGACTTCGAGCTTCGGCCTGTTGATACAAATACGGAGGATCTGTGTAGGCTCCTCCCACCAGATATCTACGATCTCCGGCTGAGTTGAGGCACCACTCCTTCACGTTTCCAGCCATGTCGTAGGTGCCGAACGGGCCGAGTCCGGGGTAGCTGCCGACTCTTGCCGGCCCCTTTCGATCGAAGTTGCTGGCTAAAACAATGTCTGAAAAGCGGCCCATTAGCGCGGCGCGGTACCAATGGTAAACGGTTGGTATCTTTTTTCCGACGAACTCCGCGTATGCCGATGCCTCGTACCAACTCACCCCGCTCACCGGATACTCGTCTTCTCCGACGGGATAAGTTCCCAATTCCCATGTCGAAGGGGCAAAGCGGTTTGTCTTGTCGCGGAGCAGCAACATAGCTTGGCCGAATTCAACCTTTTTGCCATCCTTTACTATTGGGTTCTTCCAATAGCGCGGATCGCGGTATCCTCCCTCATCCACAAACTTCTTAAATTCCCTGTTTGTAACTTCAAATTTGTCCAGCAAGAAATCGTCCACCCTAACCTCGAGGTGAGCAGTAGGGTCCACCCTTCCACCAACTATGTGCACCATTCGAGGGGGCAAGCTTCCCACCGGATCCAGAATCACGCTGAGTGGAGCGCTCTCCTGGGCTGTCCCTGTAGCCTCAACCGTTTCGTAGCCATCCTTAATTAACCGGAACGCATAGAACGCGTTCGGCAGACGATTTCCCTGCAATGGAGTTTTGCCGAGAGGCTCCCACTGACCCTGCAGGTCGCCGTAGTCCCGCACATAGACGTCAGCCCCGGGGGGTGACGAGACAACTGCGTTCGGCCAAAGCGATTCGGCCTTGACTTTCATCAAACTTGGGTCGCTCGAGGCATATCGCTCGGCTTCCTTAATAAGGCGATATGCGGCTATGCCCCTTCGCTGCATCGCTAACTCCCTGATTTCAGGAGTAGCTTTCTCGCGCAACCAACGAAGCCGGGAGAAGTGCCGGTACATGACTCCACCGGCAGCGGCAAGAAGTATCAACACCAGGAGCGCTCCACCCGCCACTGCGGGCCTGCGGACAAGTTGCATGAAGGAGGCCGCCCCGCTCGCTTGTACGGCACGCTCACGTCGAATTGATTCCAATTCGCTTCGCATTGCAGCCGCCGACTGCAACCGGTGATTTGGATCTTTTTCGAGGGCCTTTCTGATCATGCGATCGAGCTGCGCTGGAATTGTGGCGGCAGAGGATGCCAGCGGCGCGGGAGTGGAGTGCAATATGGAATCAGTCACGGCAGCGAAAGTCTCACCGCAAAATGGCCGGCGACCACTTGCCATTTCGTAGAGAACCGAACCGAAACTGAAAAGATCTGTGCGCGAATCCAGTGGTCGTCCGCGGGTTTGCTCCGGTGACATGTAGGCCAAAGTCCCAATCGGTGCGCCCGGAGCGGTCAGCAGATCCAGAGTTGCACCGCCTTCAGTCTGAGAAGCTGAAGTAAACATCAGCGGAGACTCCCGAAGGTCCTGAGTGATCTTCGCCAATCCGAAATCAAGAATTTTTACCTGGCCACGCGTTGTAACAAAAATGTTTTCCGGCTTCATATCGCGGTGAATTACACCCCGCGAGTGTGCCGCATCGAGTCCGTCAGCAATCTGAATCGCAACATCGAGGAGTTCATCCGTTTCCAGCGGTTTCGCATGAATGTGCTCCTTCAACGTGTGTCCCTGAAGCAATTCCATGGCGAGAAAGTACTGGCCATCTGCGTCGCCCGTTTCATAAACAGTGCAGATGTTGGGATGATTGAGTGAAGAAATGACTCGAGCCTCACGCCGAAAGCGCTCCGCAGCATCGGCGTCGAGGGCAAATCGGTCGGGAAGGAATTTCAGGGCGATGAGGCGTCCGAGGTTGAGATCCTCGGCCTTATAGACGTCCCCCATCCCACCGCTTCCGATCTTCTCCAAAATGCGAAAGTGAGAGATCTTGCGACCGAGCATTCGCCCCTCTGTTTGCTGGAGTGTAGTTGATCAACCGGAAGCACACAATGCCCGTCGCGTTTTCATCTCCTGAAAACGCCGGTTGCGTTGTGCTCCTCATATTCGTTAGATTGGGCGCGCGATGAGGTTCGCAGTGCACGGAGGCCGCGATGGCGAACGCCGTAAGAAATGTGAACCGAAAAGCTAGCTGGATCAGTGTCGGTGCGCCAAAGTTGCTGAAGTGGGTCGCGATCGTGACCATTGTCTTATCGTCAGTAACGCAGAGCAGAACGGCCGCTGCCCAATCCGCAACCGCAACGCAGCCATCTACAGTTCACGTCGACGTGACGCCGGGCCACGTCATCAATTCGTTCGATCCTGACAACGCGCTGGGCAGTTCGATCGATGTTCTGTCCCACGACGGCATCGACAAGGTCTACAGTCCGCACATCATCCAGGAATCTTTATCGGCGGGATGGGGGCCCAATCTCCTATCGCAACAACAGTGAGCTACGCATGGCCGCCTGGCACTGGACGGAGAACGGGACCTGGAGCGACCCAGCACACAAGAGCGGATACTTCACGGGCAGCACCGAACTCAAAGAGCCGATCCGCTACATCCTTTCTTATGCCCTGCCGCACCGCGGCTTCTCGACCAGCGGCGACCGCCCCGTCATGGGACCGAACCTCAGCTATTGGAAAAGCAATCCGTACTTGACCAGCAAGTTCACAGGTGAGAGCGACTCCCTGCATCCGCAATGGGTCATCGTCGATCTCAAGGCTGAAAAGCCGGTGAGTGCGATTCGCATCAATTGGGCCAGTCCGTACGCTACGACATATCAGGTGGAGTATTGGGTAGGAAAGCGCGCGCTCGACTTTGACGCGGGACCGCAGGGCGAATGGAAAACCTTTTCGTCGGGCGTTCAGAAGGCGGCACAGGGCGGCACTGTTTCGCTGAAGCTCTCTGATGCACCGGTGTCAACCCAGTACGTGCGTGTCTTGATGACGGAATCCTCGAACACCTGCGATGAGCACGCTTCCGATGACATCCGCAACTGTGTTGGATACGCGATGCGAGAAATTCGTGTTGGCACCGTCGATAGTGCCGGCGCTTTCGTTGAGGTTCAAAAGAACATCAGCGACCGGCCAACCACATACTCCTCGTCTTCCATCGATCCGTGGCACTCGGCGACCGATGCCGCCGTCAGCCCTACCGGAAGCTACCAGCACACCGGCTTCGATCTCTTCTTCACCAGCGGACTCACCAACAATTTGCCCGCGATGATTCCAGTGACCATGCTCTACGGCACACCCGACGACGCGGCCGCGCAGATTGCCTACATTGAGAAGCGCGGCTATCCCATCTCTTATATAGAGATGGGAGAAGAACCGGACGGCAAGCATGCCATGCCGGAAGATTACGCAGCGCTCTACCTTCAGTGGGCCACAGCCATACACAAGGTGGATCCCAAACTGAAGTTGGGCGGGCCAATTTTCGAGGGGGTCAACGAAGATATCCGGCTGTGGCCCGACGCTCAGGGAAGAACATCGTGGATGGGCCGATTCGTGGACTATCTAAAAACACACGGTCGACTCGGCGATCTCTCCTTTGTCTCGTTCGAGCATTATCCGTTCGAACCCTGCGACATCACGTGGAAAAGTCTTTACCAGGAACCCACACTCACGAAGCACATTCTCCAGGTCTGGCGCGACGATGGTGTTCCCAAAGACGTGCCCCTCATGATCACTGAAGATCACGTCGCCGCCGGTCTCACCGGACCGATGACTACGATATTCGCGGCCTTGTGGCTCGCCGACAACGTGGGCTCGTTCTTCGAGGGTGGAGGCGCACTCTTCACGCACTCTCCTATTCAACCGCAGGGCGTGCAGAATACTTGTCTGGGCTGGTCCTCCTGGTCGAACTTTGTGTCGGACGAGGAGACGCTTGAGATCAAGGGATATACCTCGCCTTACTTCGCGGCGCACATGATCAATCTGGAATGGGTGCAGCACAGGGCTGGTGTGCATCTCATGTTCCCCGCTTCCACCGATATCAAAGACGGTGAGGGCAACCTGCTGGTAACGTCCTATGCTGTGCGTCGTCCCGATGGCAACTGGTCGTTGATGTTGGTCAATCGCGACGAGACGAACTCTCACGCGGTGCGCGTTGTCTTCGAAGATGCAAAGAGCAAGCGCGCGGAATCTTTCACGGGTCCGGTCACCGACGTGTCCTTCGGCAGCGAACAATACGTTTGGATCAACGACGGTCCAAACAGTCATGCCGATCCGGACAATCCACCGGTGGCTTCTACCCTAAAGGGCGAAGCCGGAACTATTTTCACTTTGCCAAAAGCCTCGATTACGGTACTGCGGGGCAAAGTAGCTGGCCTGAAGGAATAGATTCTCGTCAGGCTCGCATTGCTTCAACCGAACGACCAGAAGGAGAAACTCTATGAGCATCAACACTCGACGTAATTTCTTTGGCAAGATCGCGGCGATGGCGGCTCTCGTAACCGGCGCGCCGAAACTCTTCGCCCAACAAGCTCCTGTTGCGGGCGCACCTACGCCTGTTAGCACACCGGCGGATGCGCACAGCAAAGATAATCCTCGTCGCTCCGGCGGCGATAACCACACGCACGATGGGATCTACTACTTCTCCGGCACAGGTTCCAATGACGGCTATCCCAAGGAGGATCACGTCCTCGTCACTGACCCGTTCGAAAAGCACGTCACTCGCACGATGGACGCCCTCAAGAAATCGGTCGAACGTGCTGGTTGCACGATGGACAGCATCATCCATCTCCAGGTCTTTCTGTGTCTTCCTCTTGCCGACGGCATCCCCACGCCCACCGGCAAGGCACGCTTCGATGCACACAAGGCGCAGTACGACGCGTTGAACAAGATCTACGGAACCTATTTCTCTCCGGGCAAGGCGCCGTCTCGTGCCTGCATGGCTGTGGAATGGATTCCTGGCGATTCGCTGATTGAAATCGTCGGCAGCGCGATGGTCGTCAATCCCCCCACCTCTGCGGATAAATAATTTCGCGAAGTCAGCTGAAAGGGAGCTGCACATGAATCTGAAGTTCGATTGGAATCGCCGTTCGTTTCTGGCCGCGCTCGGGGCCGTCTGCGGGCGGCCTGTTCGCTCCGGCTGAGTTGAGCGCTGCGGGCATCTTTGGCAAGAAGCACAAGCCGTCCGATGCCGCTGTCGACGGCAGCCCTATCGTACCCATCACAACTGGCCTTGGTTCTACCGGCGACATCTACGCCGAGCTTGGAGTAACACCTCTCGTCAACATCAATGGCACGCGTAACCGTCATCGGTGGGTCGGTGATGAGGCCGGAGGTCATGGAGCTGATTCGGAGAGGCAACGAGCACTTCGTTTTGATCGACGAGCTCGAGATCGCAGCCGGCAAGTTCATCGCGAAATTGTGTAAGTCCCCGGCCGGCTACACCGGTCTGGTGACGGGTGGCGCAGCCGCAGCCATGGTCGTCGGCTACGCCGGCATGATGACCGAAGACCTGGAACCTCGTATGCGCGACATTCCCGACGTGAGCAATTTTCCCAGGAACGAAGTCATCATCCAGAAGAGCCATCGATATCCGTTTGACCACCAGATCCGCCAGACGGGCGCGAAGCTGGTCGAAGTCGAGACGCGCGAAGAGATGATTGCTGCCATCAATCCGAAGACGGTGGCGATACACTTCACCAATATCCTGTCCGACAAAGGCAAGGTCAGCGGTCCTGAGACCGTCGAGATCGCCAAGGCCCACAACATCTACACCTTCAACGATGCCGCTGCCGACGTGCCGCCGAAAGAGCGGCTCTGGGAGTATCCGGCGATGGGCTTCGACATGGTCACCTTTAGCGGTGGCAAGGATATCCGCGGACCGCAGGCATCCGGCGTACTGATCGGCAAGGAAGAGCTGATCCGCTACTCCCTGCTGAACATGAGCCCGCAGGAAGACCGCATCGGCCGTTGCTGCAAGGTCGGCAAAGAGACTATTTTCGGCCTGCTCAAAGCGCTTGAGATGTTCGTCAATCAGGACTTCGACGCCGCGCTGAAGATGTACGACGAGCGCGCACAGGTCATCACCGATGCAGTGAAAAAGTTCGGAGTGACGGCGCTTCCTCGGCAGTTCAATCCTCAGGCTCTCGGCAACGTGACGCCGCGATACAGTTGGCAGATCGATCCGTCAAAGCTCAAAATCACCGGGCCGGAGGTCATGCAGAAATTGGCTGACACTCGGCCCATCGGTATCGGCAGCATGGGCGCCGGCGCGAGCGGCATGCGCGGACGCAATCCGGATGCGCCTGCCGGCTGACGATCACGGCGGTCATCATGGCCATCCCAGCGACCCGAACACCTTCGGCTTTGCTCGTCTGGCAGCTCAAGGATGGCGAGGACAAGATTGATCGCCGACCGCCTGGTCGAAATTTTCAGCGCAGTTCCGAAGGCGTAGTCTGTGGTTCATCTCGCGATGACCCTCGCGGCAACAAGCGACGGATTTCCCGGCACCGAGTTCTCGACTGTGGTGGTGAGCAGCAACTGAAAATAGGTCGGCAACGTCTTATGATCCGTTGACAGGTTGAGGAGCACTTTGCGAAGTTCTGCCATGCGCTCGGGATTTGTCAGGTACTCGATCGCGGCCTGCGAACCCTGGGTGTAGATGCCATAGATCAGAAGAACGCGCCTGTCGCGGCTTTCATTCGGAAGCATCAGCACAAGCGCGTAGTCCCGGGTGAGCTGGTTCGTCACCGAGTCGAACTCCGGCTTGTATTCTGCTTTCTCGCCTGCATTCGGATTGCGGTTGAGAATCACGCCGCTTTGAAACTGAAATCCTTCGACGTTGAGGAACACTCTGCCGCTCCATGCTTGATTACCACCCAGCAGGATCGCGTTCTCCGCCTTTTATCTCGTCGAGGTTTACCAGGCGCGATTGTTGCACACGACACTTCTGGCCCGCGGTGGCAAACATTTCGCAAAGTGAAACCATCCCCAGCGTTTCACCGACAGAGGTGAAGTCTGTCAAGCTCGGTACGAAGACGAAACGCTTCAACTCGTGAAAATGGATCGTGTCGCGGAACTCAGGCAAACTCGCCTTCGGGATCTCGTGTCCGGAGGCTAAAGTCTGTGGGCTATCGCCGTCATGGGCCGCGCGCAGGAGCGGATGATTCGGAATTGTGATGAGCGGGGAGTCCGTCAAAAACGGATTCCAAAACCATCCCAGACTATCGGGAAGAGCCTGCGACTGCGTGGCCGCAAGCGAGCCGCGATGATTCGCGAAGTTCAGCGCAAGTACGGCGGTAAGCACCAAACAAAGGATTCCAAAAAATGTCGCGAGTGCCCATGGCAGTCGAGCGACCCGGGCCTTTTCAGGAAGCACCGGCAACGGGGCGGTCTCTTCCGATCCCACTTCTTCTGCCAGCCGGGAGAAAACGGGAACGTAGTGGCCCGAGGGCAGATCCATCCGAATCGTGGTTCCCTTGCCCTCTTCCTCGTAATACTTTTTTAGAAGGCGCCGGATCTCGTGCGCTTGCACGCGGACGATGGGATCTTTTTGAGGGTTGAAATCGACACCGCGCTCGTACACCTCCAGGCCAATCAGGTATTCGTTCAGCTTGTCGCCATTTCCCTGAAATTCCTGCTCGCAGACGAAGTCTAGAAATCGCGTCTTCTTTGGGGAATTGGAGAAATATCGATTGTCAAGAATTCGTCGAAGCTCTTCCCTCTTCTCGAAGACAGCAATGTGAGGAGCCGAGGAAGTGTGAACAGATACCAACTTACCTGCCCGTAGGGATGAACTGAAATGCGATCACGGCCAACGGTCGGACAATAGCACCGCCTCACAAGCGTCGTCAACGCTGGAAACCAGGCCCAAAAAAATGCAATTAACCGTTATTTTGGCCCGTTAACTACGGTTATTCGCGAGGCCTCGGGCGCGGATTTCCGCTGTTGGAAACACCGATCCACACCCGATCGCATCAATTGCCGACGTCAGAGCACACCTTTCAAATTGTGTCCTGGACCTTCGTGCTTGCGAAATAACGATCTGGCAACTCCGAACTTCATCCTGAACGCGTCAGAATCGATCGAACACACGTGTCACATACCGTCTTAACGTCCTCTTAACCCCTATTACCTTGAGGAATTCTTGTCGAAGCCTAACAATCGGGAGGCTTTCGAAATAGCAAGGATCCTTTCCATTGTCTCAGCGGCTTAACGTTCTGATGCACTTGGCTCTTGCAACGGTGGCGGTTCTGCCCGCTGCCGGACAAGAACTTCAAGCTATCAAGCGATGGGAGCGCCCCATCCTCACCGTCCGTTCCAAAGGGGCCGAGGGAAACAAGTATGGCTTCGAAGGCGGAAGGGTTCTGAAGGTTAAGGACACCTACCATCTGTTCACTTCAGAAATGGTCGCAGATCCACATTGGGTGAAGATGCGCCTGGGCCATTGGATCAGCAGCGACCGGATCAACTGGGAACGCGTGGCTACGATCATGGAATCGAGCGGTGATTTCACCGGGAAGGACCAACGAGCCGCCCTCTGGTCGCCGCTTCCTGTATTCGATCCTCAACAGGACCGCTGGAATCTTTTTTACGTCGCCTACCAGGCCGCTCCCGATACCGCCAAGCAATGGATGACCAACCACGAAGGGCGCATCTGGCGGGCAGTTTCCGAGACCGCCGGCGAAGAAGGCGTCGGCGGACCCTACAAAGATATAGGCGTGATCCTTCAGCGCGGCAAAGATTCTGACCCGTGGGAAGGATTGCAGGGTACCGATTCATTCTTCCCCTACCACGTCGGAGATCGTTGGTACTCCTTTTACGGCAGTGCGCACACCGAGAGGTTGCCTCTATCGCTCTGGCAGATCGGGCTCGCAACGGCCGCGAGGCTGGCTGGTCCGTGGACACGGTGCACTGAGGCGAACCCTCTTAAGATCGAGAGCAGGTTTATCGAAAATCCAATCGTGACCAAGCTGAACGACGGAACCTACATCGCGGTATACGACACCGATGCGCCCGATGCGATTGGCTACACCTTCTCCCGTGATGGCGTGCACTGGAGTGCGGGTCAACATCTGGTGGTGCAGCAAGGCAGCGGAGTGTGGTCGAGTGAAATACGAACGCCGCTGGGCTTGATTCCGGAAGCGGGCGACTCCTTCACATTGTTCTACACGGCAAACGAGAAGGCATCTGGCACCAGTCCCGACGCCTATGGAATCAACACCACGGCAGGGTCGATGGGACTGGTCGTAGTCCGCCTGAACCGATCAGGCAGCAATTAGGACGAGTGAGATATGCATGTCGAGAGGCTCGAGGAGGAATTATGAAGAAATCCAGAGTGTTAGTTATCGCGTTTTGCCTGGTCGTTGGAATGACTTTGGTCCTCGCGCCTCAGAGCGGTATCGCTCAAGCGAATCGGGCCACCATCACCGGCCTAGTCACTGATGCCTCTGGTGCGGTCGTGCCCAGCGTCGAATTGACCGCCACGAACAACGAGACCAAGGTGTCCTCGAGAACGCTCGCCAACGATCAGGGTATCTATTCCGTTCTGAATCTGCCTCCTGGAGCCTATACGCTCACGGCGAAGCGGGAAGGATTCAAGACTGTCGATTACACCAATGTCACATTGGTGGTCGACCAGGTTGTGCAACTGAACGTAACGCTAAACGTCGGTGCAACCGCGGAGCAGGTGACGGTAACCACCGATGCGCCAACGCTGGACCGGGAAACATCCACCATCGGCACCAACATGGTTGGCGACGTCGTCACCGATCTCCCGCTGAATGTCTATGGTGGACGGCAGGCAGAGAACTTTGCGGTGGCTCTCACGCCAGGATATTCGCCGCTCAGCAATCCCTATACAGCAGTCATTAACGGTACTCAGACTTTCACCAAAGAGTTCACCGTCGACGGCACTTCCGGTACTGCGAACTTGCAAGGAGATTCCTTCGAGTCGTCCCCAAGCATGGAAGCGATCGAGGAAGTTCAAGCCGAGACCAGCGGCCTGAGCGCCAGGAACGCCAGCACCAACGGCGGCGTGATGATGTACAACCTTAAATCAGGAACCAGCCAGTTCCACGGCAGCGCTTTTGGATACGGGCATAACGAACTCCTTGATGCCAACACCTTCGACAACAATCATCTGAAGAGCCTCTGCCTTGCTGGCGATCCGGATGCCGCACCCCCTTGTGGCAGGTACAACAAAGGAGAGGCACGCTTCTGGGATTGGGGCTTCAGCTTTGGCGGCCCGATTATCAAGAACAAGACTTTTTTCTTCGCCACTTTTGAGCGTTTTCAGCAGAACGATTTCACGCCCGGCCCATTCGGATCAGCGGCGACCGTGCCGACGCCGGACTTCCTTTCCGGAAATTTCAGTGCTCTTCTCGACACATCCGTGCAGCTCGACACTGATGTTCATGGCAATCCGGTCTATCAAGGTGCCATCTTCAATCCAGCCGACCCAGGTGCCGTCTTCGCCGGAAACATCATTCCTTCGTCCATGATCAGCGCGACATCTCAGTCGGTAGTGGCCCTGTACCAGAAGTTCTATGCGCCCGAGGCACCTGGGCTGCTGCTGAATGATCGCCTTCCCGCCAGTGGGTCCCCGGGACAATCCTTCAACCAGGTCGTCATCAAGGTAGATCACAACATCACACCGAAGGACCGTCTGAGCGGTTCATGGGTTTACGATCATCAATCGCGAACTCTCGTGGATTCAGGCGGCGTTTGGTCGCCGGGCAGCACCGATGGCGGTCCAATGGCCAATGCTCGACACCAGATCGTTCCCTCCTATCAGTACCGCATCAGCGAAGCGCACACCTTTTCACCCAGCCTGTTGAATGTCGTCAACGCTACCTACAATCAGTACTGGAATGGTTCTGCGCCTTTAAGCAGCACAAATTGGCCGTCGCAACTGGGCTTCGGAAGCACGGGTGCCCCGAATTTCCCTCAGATTAATTTCGGCACGTCAGTCAACGGCTTTTCAGAAACCGGAATCGGAAATGGCTGGCAAGGAAACTGGATTGCCGGGAACTATGTCTACGGAGACGATGTGACCTGGACCAAGGGCCGCCACACTATGAGCTTCGGCGGCAACTTCCGCGCCATGCAGATCAACAGTCACGGCGGTTCGGGCGCTCTGAACATCGCCTTCAGCCCATCTACGACTGGCGCTCCGAATGCCAGCTATGCCGGACAAGTCGGGTTTGGATTCGCAAGTTTCCTGCTGGGAGACGCGCAATCCGGATCGGAGACGACGGCCTTCAATCTGTATGGACGTCGCAAGGCCGTCTCGCTGTATGCACAGGACGATTTCAAGGTGACCCGCAAACTTACGCTTAATCTCGGTCTGCGTTGGGATGCGGCTTTTCGTCTGCATGAGAAGTACGGTAACTGGGCAAGCTTCGATCTGAATGCGATCGATCCGAATCTCGGAATCCCTGGCTCCATCCAGTACGCGGGAAACGGCAGCGGAAGTTTTGAGAAGCGACAAGACTGGAAGAACTTCGGCCCAATGATCGGCTTCGCCTATAGCCCTTGGGAAAAAGTCGTGGTACGGGGCGCCTTCGGCATCACCTACGTCCCCATTGGAATGCAGTACTACCAGGGAACGCCATACGGATATGATCCTGCGCTCCGCGGGTCCAACTCCGCTTCCTCCTTTCAGTGGGACAGCGGATATCCGGGTGTCTTTGTTCCTGGAACAAAGACCACCACGCCCGACATCGCTCAGTTCCCTGTTGTGAGCGTCGATCCCCGCGCCTTATGGGCTGGGTATACCGACAATCTCAACATTGGCGTTCAGTATCAGCTCACTAGAAACAGCAGGATTGAAGCCAGCTACATCGGCAACCGTGGACACAGACTGCAAGACTCGGCACTGGGCTACAACGTGCCCAGCGCGTCAACCTTCTTTGGCCTGTTTAACTCCGACCCGTTCCAATCGAACTTCTACAGCTATGTGTGCAGCCAGGCCGATGCAACTGCAGTATCTCAAGCTTCGGGCGTAAATGTGCCCTTCCCTTATGCAGGATTCTGCGGGCCGGCATATGCAGCGATAGCGCCGTTTCCTCAGGTCGCTCTTGGCCTGGACACTTATCTGTTCTATCCAAATCTGTATTTCGTTGGCTTGCCGGTCGGACAGTCGTACTACGATTCGATGGTGTTGCATTACGTGAAGCGAGCTGGGAACGGACTGTTCCTGGATGCCAGCTACACTCTCTCAAAACAGCAAGGCAACACGTTCACCAACATAGGAGACAGTTACGACATCGGCCTGAATTCAATTCAGAACTATCAGAATCTCGCGGAATCTGCGCACACGCTATCACCGTACGATCAGACGCATGTCATCAAAGCTGGGCTTTCTTATGAGCTGCCTCTTGGCCGCGGACACCAGCTGCTCGGCAACTCCAACCGATTCGTCAACGCCCTAGTGAGCGGATGGAAAATAAGTCCACTGCTTGTACACCTCCGGAAAGCCGCTTTCGTTTTACTCGACTGACACTTTTTCCCTGGGCTACCCAGCGTGGCCTGCCATCTACGACAACTACGATCTGAAGGGATATTCCGGCCGTCAGTTCGATCCGGGAAACTATGTCTTCCCGACGTCCGCGAATCCGACGCCCACCCAGAATCGCTATCTTCCCGCGACCATCGCGTCTGATCCCGTAATCGGACAACTGGGCACCGGACCCTCGCGCATCAGCCAATTGCGAGGCTTCGGAACCGACAACGAGAATCTGTCGCTCCACAAGTATTTCAAGATGGGTCATGATGGACAGTTCAGTCTCGACTGCGCGGTCGAGTTCTACAATATCTTCAACCGTCATGCGTTCGCCGATCCCGACACTGGTTCGCCGGGCAGCCCCAACTTCGGTCTTGTACTCGGCGACATCGGCACGCCGCGTACAGGTCAGTTCGAAGCACGCTTCAGGTTCTGAAGCACGACAAACGGCGAAGTTAGCATGTACCAAGGGAGACTAGAGTAAGAGTCTCAATAACCCGGGGACCAGTAGCGCAATGGGGAGGGCCGTCGCGAGCGCATCTTGCGCCCGCTGTCGGCGAAACTGAAAGGTTAAGTTTCGTCTCACCCATACCAGTTAAGAAATGAACTTTTCACAAACACTAGTCCGAAGAACACTGCTGGCAGCATCAGCCCTCGCGTTGATGGCGAGCATCGGCCCTGTAACATCAGCCAACGATCTCCACAAAAAGGGACTGACATACTACATCGACTCAACTGCGGGAGATGACTCCAACTCAGGAACTGATCTGCACACCGCCTGGCGGTCGCTGGCGAAGGTAAATGCCACAACGTTCTATCCGGGCGACCACGTCCTCTTAAAGTCCGGTTGCGTGTGGACTGGTCAACTCTCACCAAAAGGTTCCGGCAGCTCCGCCGCTCCAATCACGGTCGACAAATACGGCGGAGACGCCTTGCCCGTGATCAACGGGGCTGGAACGGTCGAAAGCACGCTTCTGCTGAAAAATCAGGAGTACTGGGAGATCCGCAATCTCGAACTTACCAATTCCGGCGCCGAGCGCGCCGTTCGCCGCGGAGTTTTCGTTGTTGCCGAAAACATAGGCGAACTCCATCACATCTATCTACAAAACCTGAAAGTTCACGACGTAAACGGCATCTTCAAAGACAAGGTCAACGGCGGCATTCACTACAGCGCGATCGGCGATTCGAAGCCCAGCCGCTTTGTCGATCTGCGCATCGAAGGAAATAAAATCTGGAACGTGGATCGCAGCGGAATATTTGGCTGGTCTACCCACTGGATTCGATCGCAGTGGTATCCCAGCCTCGGCGTGCTGATTCGCAATAACACTCTCGATGACATTGGCGGCGACGGAATCGTCAACGTCGCCACCGACGGAGCGATCGTCGAACACAACGTCGTTTCGCGTGCGAGCCAGCGCTCGCAGGATTACAACGTCGGAATCTGGCCGTGGAGCGCCGACAATACATTGGTGCAGTACAACGAGGTCTACGGCATGCGCGGCCAGCACGACGCCGAAGGCTTCGACTCCGACTGGAACAGCCGGAATACGATCATTCAGTACAACTACAGCCACGACAATGAGGGTGGATTCCTGTTGATTTGTGATGATGGCACACAGACGCCGGAGAACAGCGCCGGCAATGTCGGCACAATCGTTCGCTACAACATCAGCCAGAACGATCACCACAGGGCAATCAAGCTCTCTGGTCCGGTACGGAACACCCTGATTTACAACAACACGATTTATGTTGGCAAGAACGAGAATGTGGATTTGATCCTTCACACCGATTGGACTGGGTGGGCCGCTGACACCCACATCTACAACAACATCTTCTATGTGGAGGGTAAAGCCCGATTTGGCTATGGCGTTTCCGGCAATGACGACGGATCGTATGTGAGTCAACCCGGGCCGGGTAAGAGTGTAAACAACGTCTACGACTACAACGCATACTTCGGCGTTCCGAAAGCCGACGATCCGCATGCTCTGACAAGCGATCCGCGCCTTGAGAATCCCGGGGCTGCCGGCGTAGGGCGCTCGACGGCGTCCGTATATGCGTTGCGCAAAGAATCACCGGAGATCGACAGCGCTAAAAGTATTGAGAACAACGGTGGAAAAGATTTCTCAGACACCGCGGTCCCGCAATGCCATGGCACGGATCGTGGCGCCATGGAATCGCGTTGTGTTCCGGGCAGTTCCACCGCCGAAAATTAGTTCCCTCAACCATCGCCGTTGCCAGATAGCGCCCGTCGAAAACGACTCCCCCTGCCACGCAGAATTGCCTTCACCCACCTCTTTCGCATAACGTTCCTTACGAACTCAGAAAAGACATCCGGATGGATAGGAGTGGAATGCAACTTCGGGGCAAGACCGCCCTCATCACCGGCGCCGCTGGCGGCATTGGCCGAGCCACCGCTCTGCTTTTCGCGCGCGAGGGTGCCGCGGTAAGCATAGTGGACTTGAATCAGGGACCAGGACAGGCTCTTGCTGACGAAATCTCGGAGACCGGGGGTCAGGCGATGTTTGATCACGCCGACGTCACTTCTGCTGCAGACTGCCGGCGCGTGGCCCAACACGCCGTTCGCGAATTCGGCGGTATTCACATCCTCTTCAACAACGCGGGCATCATCCGCCGCGCCTCGGTGCTTGAAATCAGTGAACCGGAGTGGGACGCAGTCCTTGCGGTCAATGTAAAATCCATTTTCTTAATGTGTCGCGAGGTCATACCGATCATGGTTTCAGCGCAAGGTGGTTCAATCATCAACACTGCCTCAGGCTGGGGACTGGCGGGAGGAGCGCGGGCCGCCGCTTATTGCGCCTCGAAGGGTGCCGTCGTGCTCATGACCAAAGCCATGGCCATTGATCACGGTCCACAAAATATTCGCGTAAATTGCATCTGTCCGGGTGACACCGACACGGGGATGCTGCGCACTGAGGCGAAGCAACTGGGGGAATCGGAAGACCGTTTTCTTTCTGAGTCAGCGAAACGGCCTCTCGGACGTGTCGGCAAGCCGGAAGAAATTGCCCAAGCCGCGTTGTACCTTGCCAGTGATGCATCGTCATTTGTGACGGGAACCGCGCTCGTGGTGGATGGTGGCGGGCTGACGGGATCGGGATAAAACATGCGCCTCGAAAACAAAGTCGCTCTCATCACGGGTGGCACGTCCGGCATCGGCGAGGCCACCGCGATCCTTTTTGCTAAGGAAGGCGCGCGAGTGGCAATCACGGGACGCAACGAACCGCGCGGCTGCGACATAGCCGACAAGATCATCAGGGACGGCGGCCAGGCGATTTTCATTCGTACCGATGTGCGCAGCGCCGAGCAGTGTGTCCAAGCGGTGAATGAAACACTTCGCGCGTACGGCAGTCTCGACATATTGTTTAACAATGCCGGAGTCTTCTTTCCGCACACCACCGTCGAGTGCACCGAGGAAGAATGGGACCTGCAGATGGACGTGAATCTGAAAGGAACTTTTCTGATGTCGAAGGCGGCGTTACCGAGCATGATTGAACGCCGCCGCGGAGTGATCGTTAACAACAGCTCCGGATGGGGGATCGCAGGCGGGGACTCTGCCGTCGCTTATTGCGCGTCGAAAGGCGGCGTTGTGCTCTTGACCAAAGCAATGGCAATTGACCACGGGCCTCAGGGCATTCGCGTGAATTGCGTTTGTCCCGGCGACGTAGACACGCCGATGCTTCCTGAGGATGCGCGAATGCGCGGCTTGAAGTGGGAGACGTATCTCGCTGGCTGCGCGAACCGCCCTTTGGGACGAATCGGAACTACCGGCGAGATCGCGAAGGCTGTGCTCTTTCTGGCATCCGATGATTCTTCGTTCATGACGGGAGCCGCACTGGTCGTTGACGGCGGTGGTATCGCAGACTGAATCTTCTGCGCATCAAAACGAATTCGACAGTCACTTTCATCCAACATGGCGGAGAACACAGAGACGCGAAACCGCAGCCAGTCTGAACGCTGGTTTGCGCGCGCACAACAATCACTGGTCGAAGGTGTAAATTCGCCTTCGCGGGGCGATACGGTCTATGCTTCCGGCCCGATTTTTCTGGAGCGCGGCCGCGGTTCGCACGTGTGGGATGCGGACGGCAATGAGTACATCGACTTCATGATGTCGTTCGGAGCGCTGATCCAAGGTCACGCTCACCCCACTCTCGTCAAAACGGTGTCTGAAGCGATAGCGGAAGGTTCCCATTTCGCTGCCGCAACATCGGCGGAAGTGGAGGCCGCGGAAAGCTTTCGCCGGATGGTGCCATCGGCCGAGGTCGTGCGCTTTACGAACTCCGGCAGCGAAGCGACAATGCTCGCCTTGCGTCTCGCCCGTGCTCACACTGGCCGCACTAAGTTCTTGAAGTTCGAAGGACACTATCACGGTTGGTATGACCCATACCTCTTGAACGCGCACAGCCACTCGCCGGAGCAGTTGGGCCCGGTCGAGAATCCAACCCGCCATCCGGACTCCGATGGTATCCCGGCTTCCATCTTCGATGATGTGGTGCTGGCACCATGGAATGACGTCGTCACTCTGGAAAAGATCTTGAAACAGCGCGGATCCGAGTTGGCCGCCGTGATCACCGAACCGATCATGGCCAATATGGGTTGCATCCTTCCGCGAGATGGATACTTGCGTCGGCTGCGCGAGCTCGCGCACGAATATGGCGCGTTGCTGATCCTGGATGAAGTGGTCACCGGCTTCCGCTACTCCCCGGGCGGCTGCCAGGAATATTACGGAGTCGAACCTGATATCAGCACGTTCGGGAAGGCTCTTGGCGGGGGGTTTCCAGTGGGCGCCGTGGCGGGACCTCGTTCCATCCTCGAACGCATGCGCTGGAGCGACCACATGGTTCTACACTATGGAACTTTTAACGGTCACCGTCTGACGATGAAGGTCGTTGCGGCAAACCTGGCGCTCTTGTCCCCCGAAAATACCTACAGCAAGCTTCACGCCGTCGGCAATGCCGCGATCGCCGGACTCCGCGAGGTATTTCAACGGCACCGCATAAAGGCTTTGGTGCAAGGCCTCGGGCCGATGTTCCAGATTTATTTCACTTCAAAGGACGCCATTCACGATTACCGCGACTATTGCAACTACGTGGATACCAAACTCTACTCGCGGTTCGTGCATCGGCTGCTCGACCGCGGAATTTACATGACGCCGTCCAACGGCCTGCACTGGATCATCTCGACGGCGCACACCGATGCCGATGTACAAACACTGCTGCAAGCGGCCGACCAAGCCTGCAACGGATTGTCATGAAAGCCACGGTCTTTCTTGGTGGCGGACGAATTACGAGCGCTCTCATAACAGGATTGCGGCTCGCGAATTACGGCGAGCCCATCGTCGTCCATGATCGGCACTCGACTAAGCTGTATCAACTCAAGCGCCGGCACGACGTAGTAATCGAAACGAACCTGCATCGAGCCGTAGAAATCGCTCACACATTGATCATCGCGGTGCGGCCGGAGTCCGTCCGCGAGTTGCTGCAACAAATTGGAGAGCGTCGCAGGCGTACTCCTTTGACGGCGGTGAGCCTTGCAGCGGGTATTCCTCTCTCCAAACTTCAGGCTGGGCTGGGGCCGCCGGTACGATGGGCGCGGGCCATGCCCAGTCCGGTATGCAGAACTGGCCGAGGACTAACGGCGCTCAACTTCAGCCGCGGACTATCCAATGCGGAACGTCGAAGAGTCCGGAACCTGTTCGCATCGGTTGGCGAAGTGCTCGAGATCCCCGAGAGCCAGTTCGACGCCTTCACAGTGACCTATTCGAGCAGTCACGGATACCACGCGCTGAGTGGGTTGATCGAGGCAGCGGAAGCAATTGGGCTTGACCGCAGGACCGCTCGCGTCGCTGCCGCTCACGCGCTGGGCGACGGTATCGCCTCATGGCGCGATGGCAGTTTGTCGCTCGAGAATTTATTGCACGAGGCGGCGACTCCTGGGGGCATCGCGGCCGCAGTCATGACGTCGCTCGACAAGGCTGGATTTCCCAGGATCGTGCTGAAGGGCCTGCGCTGTGGTCTCAAACAAGCTCGAATGAATGCCAAACGGCGCTGAA
Source organism: uncultured Acidobacteriota bacterium (assembly GCA_963820895.1). Lineage (GTDB taxonomy): Bacteria > Acidobacteriota > Terriglobia > Terriglobales > Acidobacteriaceae > Sulfotelmatobacter. The sequence goes on along the minus strand of CAWGBW010000001.1, from coordinate 454,527 downwards.
CCTCAAGTGTCCGAGTGTGGTTTCCTCGCGCGGCCACTAATTCCGGTTGTAGCGCACCTCGTAATCCTGCCCGTCGACGGCGCTCACCCGCAGTAGATAAAGGATAGGCGCCCAGGTCCTGCCCTCATCTTTACTCTCTTCTTCCATTCGGATGAAACCGGTTTCAGGCTGGTTCCGGCGATCGTCCTGAACCAGCGTGATTTCGTTGCTCTTCAGGATGTACGCTCCGTTGCCGAAAGCTGCCGTGGTTGTCTCCAGCAGCTCCGTGCTGGAAATTCGGCTGTACTGCTGACGGGCCGCTGCGTTGGCGTAACGGCCGTTGCCCGCGATGGTGATCTGATCGGCAGCGGTACCGGTCGCGGAGGTCCACACTCCCGCCAGTCTCTTGCGCATCGCGGCTGTCTGATCGGGAGCAGTCCAGTTCTTGAAGCTCAGGCTATAGAAGAATCTGGGCCACGCGTTGTGCGCCAGTTCTCCCATGCAGGTGCTTACCAGGGGATCCTTCGAGACTCCTGAGATCACGGCCACGCGATTATTCAGCTTCGCTACGAAAACGAAACCCAGGCGGGACTCAGGCGAGCCTCGCGGAGCAACACCTCTTCTTATGATCACGTACTCCCAACCTTGGCCTGAGACACCATGAACGATCGACGCTGGCATCGGAGTGCCGCGTGTCGTCATATTCTTGAGTTCATACGCCTTGTACACGTCCTGGAATATGTTGTTGGCTTCAGCCAGCAGGTTGTTCCCGGCGGACGGACGCATGGGAGATATAGTCACCACGCATCGTTCATTCGTGACCGATGTCGGAGACATGAGGACGAGGCCATCCGAGTATTTCGAGGCCGTCCACGTAGGTGGCGTCGTGAAGACGTACTCGCTGAGCGTCGCGAGGCCGGTCGCATTCGACTGCGGGCCTGACGAATTGCCGGCCGTGCCGGAGGTTGGAGTCGAAGCCGTGATAGCCGGAACAGCGCGACTCAGCATCGCTTCCAGTGCGGGAAGGTTTTTGGTAAACAAGTCCGTGCGGCTTGCGTCAACGAACACAGCGATGTAGGAAGACCCTGACTTTGCGCTGTACAGTGCCATCATTTCACTTTGGCCCGGTGAACGCTGCATCTCTCCCCGCGTCCAGATAAATGGTCCGGTCACGCCGCTCTGGGGCAGGCTGCCGGGTTTGGCCAACCCAGACAAATTTCCCCAAATCTGGGAATGCCGCTCGCGCACCTCCATCGTTGTTGTTTCGGAGGCGGGAAAGTCCACGGCGAAATAGCTTGCCGGCGTTGAGTCCGGGGAATAGATCCGAACCGGGGAGGAGTTTGGCTGGACCGTCCAGCCCGGGGCAAGGTTAACGGTGAGAGGCCCGAGCTGCATCGGGCGAGTATTCTGAGCCAAAGCAAAGATGGAGACTGCGAGAACAGGAGTAACGAAGCAGAGTGCGTGACGCAGACGTCCGGTCATGTCACCTCCATCTGTCTAAGGTGTTTGCGGAATCAGATCATCTCATAGGCGGACGGCTTCGGGCCAAGCAAGGAGTGTGTCATGGGACGCGAGCTTCTATTGCCCCTGGCAAAGCCTGGGTCTCTGTCCTGGCCACAAGTGTTTCGACGCTTTCTCAGAACCTCTGTCGGGGACACGCAACTCTGAGGTTCGGTCAGCCGATAAGTTGTTATTGCAAGTAAGGCGCGAGAAAAAATCGGCAGGATCGTGATGCGCTGACGCACTTCGAATCACTATGAAGAGTGCCCTGTTGATTTTATTGATAAATATTGGAGGTTTCACCTTGAAAGACGCCCTTCGCATGTCTTTGGCTGTGTTTTTTCTGGGCCTCATCGCTTCGATTTCCTGCCTTGCGCAGACGAGTTCGTGCCCAACTTCCTTTGCACCGCCGATCGGCGTTACCACGTTTTCCAGAAACCTGATCTGTCTGGTGCCCCAGGTCTACGGGCCTGGCGGACTGGTCGGCACGAATAACGGAGGACCTTTGCTTCAGACGGGGAACTTGGGGGTCGGTCCGCATGAGGTCCACTTTCAGCAGGCCAGCGCGGAAAGCCTGGGCCCCCTCAACGAAGAAATTGGCACTCAGATCAGCCAGTTGCCTCTGGCGTCCCCAGCCTCCGGGTTTATCTTCTCGTTCAATCCATCACTGGGTGTAGTTTCTCGGACTACCGAAAATTTCGGCCCGATTCTTTCTGATCGCGCGCAAACCATTGGCAAGCACAAGCTATTTATCGGCTTCAGCTATCAATACTTCGACTTCGATCGTGCCGACGGAGTGAACCTTAGAAAGCTCGGCGCCGTTTATCAGCATGAAAGTGAATCAAACCTCTGCAATGGGCAACCGACGAACGTTCCGCCTTTCTTCTGTATGGGCGGAGAACCGCTTTTCACCAATGATGTGATCGCCACAACGAACCGGATCGATTTGTTCGTAAATCAGTACACAGGGGTGGCGACCTTCGGAATCACCGACCGGCTTGACGTCTCAGTAGCAGTTCCGATTCTGAATATCAGGATGTCTGCTTCGTCCGATGCGACGATCCACACCTTCGAGCCTCCCAATCCTGTTCTCATAACCACGGGAAATCATCAACTTCACCAATTCGCGCTTCCTAGTCCAAATCCCGCTCACGAGAGTGTTTTCGATCCAAGCCGGGCTTTGTTCTCCAATGGCCGCACCGTGACGGGCATTGGGGACGTGATTGTCCGCGGGAAATTTCGGGTTCTCCAGGGCGAGCGATCTGGTCTCTCGGTTGGCGTAGACGTCCACACTCCGACTGGAGACGCTATGCAGTTCCTGGGACAAGGAACGATTGGCGTCCGGCCGTTTGTGACCTACAGTCGAACGGGAAGGATCGCGCCGCACGGCAGCTTCGGCTATCAAAGAAACGGCGATTCCGTGCTTGCGGGAGATCCCACTGGCACTGCCACTTCGACCAAGATCGTGAAATCTCATCTCCCTGACATCGTTTCCTACGATGCCGGTGTTGACGCTGGATTGAATCGCCGTATATCAGTCTCTGCGGATTTCATCGGGCAGACGCTGCTCAGCGCGGCTCGCATCAAGGCTGCCAGCTTCCCGGATTTCGCAGGCGACGTCCTCTCGAACATCTCTGCTTCGACCGGCACGGTCAACCAGGAGAGTATTGCGGTGGGGGGCAAGATCAGCCCGTTTGGAAAACTTCTGGTCACCGCCAACATTTTGTTCCGACTCAACGACGCGGGCCTGACGTCGAAGCCGACTCCGCTCCTCGGACTCTCGTACACATTCTGACGTTGAGACTGTTCGAAGCGCGTCGCTTGGCACCACCTATTGCTATCCGAATGGAATCAAATTCGAGGAGAAAGTCGAGCGTAGAGCTTGGTTCTCGTCGACGGCTGAGGGTGCGATGCGCACTATCAAAGCGGCGCGCCAGGTTGCGAAACATACCTTAAGTGCGGCGGCCTGTCCTGATGCCCGTAGAGGTATGCCCACTGCAAGAAACTTGCCGTCCTCAATCAGTTCTGCGTGGACGCAGCCGATCCAAACTTCGAGAGCCTGTTCACTGCAAGGGGAGTCCACTAAGGCAGCCATTCGGCTGGCATAAAATTCGCTTGACCCTGGAATGCATTCGAGGGTTCATACTCATCCGGAGGTCAGGACATTCCCATGACACTCCATTCCGGAACGCTCGCCAAAGCGACGGGCGTCAGTCCAGACACGATTCGGCACTACGAAAAGATTGGCGTCCTGCCGAAAGCCGTGCGAACTGATTCTGGGTACAGGTTGTACCCCGAGAGCGCGGTGGAGCGAGTGCTGGTGGTGCAGAGGGCACTTCGTATCGGATTCACTCTGTCGGAATTGGCTGAGGTCTTGAAGGCCCGCGATTCCGGTGGTGCTCCGTGCAAGCGGGTCTACAAACTGGCGCAGGAAAAGCTTAAAGGAGTCACTACAGACATAGACGCCTTACGGCAGACGGAGCGTTACCTCAAGCAGGTTCTTGCCGACTGGGAACATCGCCTTCAGGGAACGGCTGCCGGCGAAAAATCGAACCTTCTTCACTCGCTGACCGGGATTAACGGTTCGAAGAACAAAGCGACACAATTTCAGAAGAGGAGAACAACGTGAAAATCTTAGTTGCATTGTTCCTGTCCTGTGGGCTCCAACTGACCGCCCAGGACATGCAGTCTTGTCCGATGCACAAAGAGCATATGAAGGCCAAGTCACAGCATCAGGCCGATGTGGAGAAGCACGGGGACGAGGCAATGGGCTTTGCGCAGGACAGCACGACCCATCATTTCCGTCTATTGCCTGACGGCGGAGCTATCGAAGTCACCGTCAACGACGGGAAAGATACTCAGAACGTTCAGGCAATCCGGTCCCACCTGACGCATATCGTCATGATGTTTTCGAACGGCGACTTCTCGATCCCGCTGTTCGTGCATAGTCGTGTCCCACCGGGAGTCACCGAGATGAAAGACAGACGGGTCGAGATTTCGTACAGCCTGGAGGAGTTGCCCGACGGTGGCAGGGTGCGGATCAAGACCGTGAACAAGGATGTGCTCAATGCCGTTCACGACTTTCTGAACTTCCAGATTGAGGATCACCACACGGGAGATAAAGCTGACTGATGTTTCGCCATTCCACTGGTATTCTGCTGTGGTGGAAACAGTCTTGAAACGCGAAGCCGTGGCTCGACGCGGCAAGCACTTGGAATATTTCACAATAGCTTGGAACAGCCTAGAGGGACTGGCAGCGGTAGTCGCAGGCGTGTTCGCAGGCAGCATCTCTCTCGTGGGATTCGGAATCGACAGTTTCATAGAGGTAACCTCCGGTGGTGTGCTGCTCTGGAGAATGTCCGTTGACGCGGACGTGCGGAAACGGGAACGAAACGAGAAGATCAGTCTGAGAATTGTCGGCGTTTGCTTCTTGGCATTGGCGTCTTACATCGGCTATGAGTCCATCTCCGACCTAATCAGCAGGAAGGCTCCTGAGCACAGTATTCCGGGAATCGTATTGGCTTGCGTTTCCTTTGTCGTGATGCCAATTCTCTCTCGCGCAAAAAAGAAAGTGGGCAACGAACTTGGAAGTGCAGCCATGCACGCCGATGCCAAGCAGACCGATTTCTGCGTCTACCTGTCCGCCATTCTGTTGATCGGGTTGCTTCTCAACGCAGTCGTGGGATGGTGGTGGGCAGATCCACTGGCGGGATTGATCATGGTTCCCATCATTGCCAAAGAAGGGTTCGATGGCATGAGAGCGAGGACTTGTTGCGATTAGCGGTGTCGAATCCACCTACCATTTTCGCGGTGGCACCCTTGGTATTATGACGACGTTCCCACCGCCCGATTGCTAACTCTGGTTGCGATCTTTTTCCTTACCAGCGTGATCAGCGTAGTTACGGGCAGCACTTCACTCATCACCGTGCCAGTCATGATCGCAGTCGGCATCGAGTCACACATAGCCGTTGCGACCAATATGATGGCTCTGATTTTCATGAGCCTCGGTGGTTCGCTTCCTTTTGCACGTAAAGGCATACTGGAACGTCGCCTCCTGCCTCTGTCCATTTCGCTCACTGTGGTTGGCTCCGCCATCGGTGCGCTCCTGTTGTTGCACGTCCCGGCGCGAGCACTTCAACTGACGATTGCGATAGCGATGATTGCGGTGGCCGTTTTTTCTCTGGTGAGGAAGGAGAGCGGCACGACTGCACACTCCGTGTCGCCTGCGAAAAAAGGCGTCGGCTGCCTTGCGACATTCCTGCTTGCCGTCTATGGCGGATTCTTCAGCGGTGGCTACGTAACCATGCTCACAGCTGTATTTGTATTCCTCTTCGGTCTGACATTCCTCCAGTCCGTGGCAACAGCCAAGGTTGTCAATCTGTTTTCGTCTGCCGTCGCAACGCTCATCTTCGCGTGGCATGGCGTCGTTGATTACAGACTCGGCGCGATTCTTGGCGGGACGATGTTCTTAGGTGCCTTGGTCGGAGGGCACGCAACGATGCGCATCAGCCCGGTCTGGCTTCGGAGGATATTTCTTCTCGCGGTGGTGGGACTGGCTCTGAAGATGATCTTTGGGTTTGCGCATTAACCCCGCGCAACGGAGATGCTACAACACCTATCGCTGAGTTCGGCATTCACGCAGGAATCGCGAGTCCAATCTGGACAGGTTTCGAAGAATTTGGTGTAATTTGTTGCCTCCACGAACCAACCGCATACAGAGGGGGCGATATGTCAAGAATCATACTTGGCGCGATTTGTGGGCTCGTGTTCGGTGCCATAGACATCGGAATCATGTTGCCCATGAGCTTCCCCGACAAGAAGGCAGCGATCACGGCGGCTTTCATCGCCCGCTTCGGGATTGGGTTCGTGATCGGAGCGACTCGCCTGCCTTGGCCAGGATGGGCAGTAGGATTGATGTTCGGGCTGCTGCTTAGCATTCCCGACGCGATCATCACGAAAGCTTACGGTCCCATCATCGGCATGGGTGCCATTGGCGGGACCATCATCGGCGTCATTGTCGGGCGATTCGGGCATTAGCATTGTAGCCCCTCGCGGAAGTTCGCACGCCTAGGAAGTGGGGCATACAGCCTACTCATCTTCTGGCGGAGATCGGAACCAGCCATTGGCTTCAAGTAGCGCAGCGTGGATTCCAGCGAGCGGTGTCCGAGTACAAAATGTAGTACAAAATTCGCCGTAGCCTAGCTGAAGCTAGGCGGCACGCTTCTTTCCCGTCCTCGCTTTTGCCCACCTCACCCTCTGGGCGGCCGCAATCTTTCTTCGTCCGGCAACCGACTTGGTGCGCTTCGCGGGTGTGGCTGTTTCTGCTACTGTTTGCTTGGCACCGGATTTTACTTTTGCCCTGATACGAAACGAAGCCTTATCTGCGTCTGCGCGGCCCTTAAGCGCCGCTCTTCCACGGTTACACCCGGCGTTCGTTTGTTCCATCTTCCCACCCGGCAGTGCCAGAGCCTAAAGGCGGATTTGATTCTTTGCCGGCAACGGCATCGCTGAAGCGATGCCCTGATACGAAGCGAGACCTTGGGCAAACTCAGCGAGCCAACCCCTCCCGCCCGGAATCTTAAGCCTTGGCTGCAGTCTGCGCGGCCCTTAAGCGCCGCTCTTACACGGTTATGCCCCGGCGTTTGTCGGACGCTGCTTGGTGGTCGCTATTTCTTGGGTGCTTGCGATTCGGGATATTCGTAGACACCGCGGCCGGATTTGCGGCCCAGGCGTCCTGCTTTTACGTATTGGACAAGGAGTGGAGCGGGACGATATTTGTCTCCGAGGGATTTGTGCAAGTACTCGAGGATGTTTAGGCGGGTATCGAGGCCTACTAGATCTACCAGTTCGAAGGGTCCCATGGGATGGTTCAGGCCAAGTTTCAGGGCTTTGTCGATGTCGGCGGGCGAGGCGATTCCTTCCTGCAGCATGTAGAAGGCTTCGTTGCCGATCATCGCGTTAATACGGCTCGTGATGAAACCGGGCGACTCCTTGATTACGACGACTTCTTTGCGCATGCGCTTGCCGACTTCGACCGCGGTGGCCAGAGTGTCATCGTCGGTCTCAAGGGCGCGTACCACTTCGAGCAACTTCATCTTGTGCACGGGATTGAAGAAGTGCATACCGACGCACTTTTTCGCGCGGTAGGTGACGCTTGAAATTTCAGTCACGCTGAGAGATGAAGTGTTGGAGGCGAGGATCGTCGTGGGCCGGCAGATCTTGTCGAGCAGAGTGAAGATTTCGATCTTCGACTCCATTTCTTCGGGAACGGCTTCGATGACCAGATCCGCTTCCCGGGCGGCTTCTTCCACCGAGCCAGCGTACTCGAGGCGATGAAAGGCTGCGTCGGCGTCGGCCGCGGTCACTTTCTCGAGTTCGACTGCCTTGTCGAGGTTGGCGCGAATTTCAGTCTGCGCTTTCCGCAGAGCTGCGGGAAGCAGGTCTTCCAGGATGGTGCGATAGCCGCCCAGCGCGGCAGCATGGGCGATACCGCGGCCCATGATTCCTGCGCCAACCACAGCTACGGTTTGGACCTGGGCCACCTACTTCTCCACCTTTTCCAGATCGGCGATGGCGGCGTTCACGGACGTAGCGGCTCCGCGCAAGGCCTCGGCGAGGCGCTTGCGCTCGTCGGCGGCCATGGCAGGAATATAAATGCAGATACGGCGGAGAGTCGCCGTGATGTCTTCGACGTAGTTCATTGCGCGGATCAGTTCACCGGTTGCAACAGCCATGATGCTCCTTGTCTTGCTTCGAAGTTGCAGAACCTCTATTTTGGACGCGTGTGTGAGTTTAGTAAAGCGAAGGCGAATCGGACCATTCAAAGGCTGGAACCACTAAGCACATGAGGGTTCACGAAGAACGGCACATCCACTTAATTTTTATCGACGTTTGATTTCATTTAGGACGAAATCGCAACGCTTTTCAATGGCGACTTTTGGAAGTTCGGTGAGTTCGTAGTTCAGCGACTGGTAGGTTTTTATCAGAGAGTCATAGGTGCGGACGGCTTCTTCGAAGTCCTGCTTGCGTTCGCGGTCTTGTTCGAATATTTCCTCCCAGGGAGGGCCGATGAAAACTTTGCGGTTGTAACGGAAGACGTCCGCTGCTTTTCTCATGTGCGCGGGGGCGGGCAATCGAAGCAAGCGAAGGTATCCGAGGGTGTCGGGAACGCCGCGATCGAAAAATACCGGGGCTGTGGAGTTTTGCGCTAGATGGTACGAGCGCATATCCCAACTCAACATGAGTTCTGCAAAGAGAAGGCGATCGTGCCCTGGAAGGGCTCGTCCTTCGATGGCAACCTGATCCTGAATGATGCCGCGTCCGGCCTCGATGGAGCGAGCATATCCCCGCTGATGAAGCGCTTCGATCAGTGAGCTCTTTCCGGAACCGGGGCCGCCGGTCACGATAAAAAACTTTTCAAAGTCCGCGCTCATGATCTTTCCCTCTTGCCGCGCATGACGAGCACTCCGTCGCGGATCGCTTTCTCCTTTGTTCACAATGCATTAGGAAAGCGGGCATATAATCCCAATCAATTCTTTTTATGGTGCATCGAACCTGCGGCAGAAATCGAATAGTGATATGGCAGATAACGTTTTGAGACGATACATCTTCGCAAGTGACTTTGACCAGACGCTGACGTTCAACGATTCCGGCTACGTGCTGGCGGAACTGGTCGGCATCCCAACCGAAGAGTTCGAGCGCAAGTCGAAGGGGATGGCCAAGATCAATCTGGTGCAGCAGGGGGCGGAGCTCGCGTACCTGTTGCTGCACGATCCGGAATTCCGCGCAAAGGTAAGGAAGGAACACCTGCGCGAGGTTGGCAAGCGGATTCGCCTTAAGGGCGACATCAAGCTTTTGTACCAGTTGCTGGACGCGGGGATTGACGGGCATCAGTTCGACTTTTACGTGCTGTCGGCGGCACCGGTAGAGATCGTGCGATCGGCGCTGGAAGATATTGTTCCTCCCGATCATATCTACGGAACGGAGTTCCGCTACAAGCCGACCGGAGAGATCGATACGATCATCCGGGCGACGGCAGGATACGGGAAGGTCGCGGTGCTCGATAGTTTGCTGCTGCAGCGCGTGGCGGGCCCGGATCACGTGGTGTACACGGGAGACGGCAGCTCGGACATTCATGTAATGTTGCACATCAACGCGCGCGACGGGCTGACAATTGCAGTATCGGAGTCGCCGAATGTTTCGCAGATTGCGAAGCGCACGGTGTTGAGCACGAGCGCGCTGGCGGTGCTGGCTCCGATTCTGGAAGAAGTGGCGGGATGGGAGCGCTACCGTATCCGCGAATTCTTCGAGGCGAATGGAATGCTGATCCAGGAATGGGAGCGCGTCAGAACAGACTGGCTCACCATCAGGCCCGCGGTCGAGCCGACAGCGGCGGAGGGCGAGGCCGATGCCCCGACGGTGGAGGCGGCGAAGTTTTAACCTAGCCTATGCTACGCGATAAAAACTTGATTCCGCTTTCGCACCAACACCAGCATGCACTAGCACTGTGCGTGCGGATTGACCGGGCATCTCCGATTGCGGAGGCAGATGTGGCTCCGTGGCAGGATGAAATCGCACAGCAGTTCCAACTGGAGATTGCGATTCACTTTGCGGCCGAAGAGGACGTCTTGTTTCCCGAGGCAACCCGGTTCGAGGAATTGGTTCCGCTGGTCAACGACTTGGTCGCGGACCATGAGGATCTGCGAGTCAGATTTGCGGTGGCGACATCGGGGCAAATGTCGGGGAGTGACCTGCTCGAATTGGCGCAGAGGCTCTCGGAGCACATCCGGAAGGAAGAGCGGCAGCTTTTCGAGCGCCTGCAGCAGTTGCTGACCCTGACAGAAATGGCCGACGTGGGCCTCAGGCTGGAGAAAGCGCTGCAGGATGCAGTGCAAGCCTGTGCTTTACCGAAACGGCTGTAACAACGCCCGGTCGACTCGCGCATTTCCTCTCATAACAGTCTCGCGCGATTGCCTTCGAGAGCCTAGGCGTAGAAAGCGTCTTCCGTGGCCGTAGCGAATGGTTTGGGGAGACGATCGCTGAGTTCGGCGAGGAGCGCCAACCTGGCCGGAACGTCTCCGTTGAGCTGACTTTCATCGAAACGCCACCGCCAGTTCCCGCCATCGAGGCTCGGCGTATTCATTCGGGCCTCACTGCCTAGTCCAAGCACATCTTGCAGCGGAATGATGCTGAGCGATGCCGGAGAGGTCTGCGCCGCGCGAATGAATGCCCAATGGACGCCCTCGCTGCAGCCTCCGACATAGGCTTCGGCATTGCGGCGTTCATGTTCGGCTGCGCCGGATTTCCACCATCCTACGACTGTATCGTTGTCGTGGGTTCCGGTATAGATGACCTTGCCGGCGGAGCGATGCGGAAGGTACATGTGCGCGCCTTCGTCCCCGAAGCCGAACTGCAGCACGGCCATGCCGGGAATCTGCAGGCGTTCGCGAAGCGCGTGGACTTCAGGAGTGATGTAGCCGAGATCTTCGGCGAAGAAGGGCAATCCACCGAGCGCTTCGCGCAGCTTCATGAATAGATCGTCGCGTGGACCATCGCACCAACGTCCGTTGACGGCGGTGGGATCGGCGGCGGGGATCTCCCAGAATTGATCGAAGCCGCGAAAGTGATCGAGGCGAATGTAGTCGCAGTTCATCGTCGCCCAGCGCAGCCGCTGCGTCCACCACTTGTAGCCGCGCTCTTTCATGATGTCCCAGCGGTAGAGCGGATTGCCCCAGCGCTGTCCGGTCTTGCTGAAGAAGTCGGGAGGAACGCCGGCGACGACTTCGGGCTCAAGATTTTCATTCAGGCGAAACAGTTCGCGGTGAGTCCATACATCGGCACTATCGTGGTTCACAAAAATCGCGACGTCGCCTACGATGCGGATCGAACGCTCCGCACAGTAGCGCCGCAGGGCGCGCCACTGCTCGTAGAAAGCGAACTGCAAGGCGCTGCGGATGCGGATGTCGTCGGCCAGCTCCTTGCGTGCCTTTTCAAGTTCGGCGGGCTCACGGTGAGCGAAGCCGTGCGGCCACTGATTCCAGGGAGCGAGCTTCTGACGCGATCGAAGCGCGTCGAACAAAACGAAGTCATCCAGCCACCACGAATTTTCCTTCTGAAACGATTCGAAGCGGCGCAGAGCTTCTGAGGAGGCAGAGCGCAGGAAACTTCGCGTGGCCTCGAACAGAAGAGGCATCTTTTGCGCGAAGACCTTGTCGTATTCGACCGGACCGGACGCAGGCAGGGTCTCAATCTTGGAGCGATCGATCCAGCCATGATCCGCAAGGCGCTCAAGGCTGATCAGAAGCGGGTTTCCGGCGAACGCTGACGTCGCCGAATAGGGCGAGTTGCCGTAGCCGAGAGGGCCAAGAGGCAGGACCTGCCACACGCCCTGGCGCGCGGCGGAGAGAAAATCCACGAAACGGTAGGCAGATGGCCCGAAGTCGCCCACACCGCCGCGAGAAGGCAGTGATGTGGGGTGCAAGAGAATACCAGCGGCGCGCGGAAAAGACATAGAGAAGCTACATTCCCAACTCGCTGTTGCCGCGGCTGAGCGCCTTTATTTCTTCCTCGTTGCGCTTGATCTTTCCGGACTTCGTCATCTGGTCAACCAGATTTGACAGAAAGAGACCAAAGCGTTGCTGCTGCTTTTCCTGCAGGAGCGCGTCGCGAAGCTGATCGCGCTTGGAAGCAAAATCAGCCTCTGACGGCGGTTGGCTTTGAGTGAGCTGAAGGACTGCCCCGTCGGCGCCGCTGTTGACCGGTCCGCTGATGTCGCCGGGCTTCATGTTGAACGCGACGGACGCCTGTCCGGACATGGAACCGATCTCAGGAACCTGACCGTCGGGAGCTACGAGATCGCTGCTCTTAAAGCTGGCTCCGAGTTCCTTGGCGGCACGCTTGAGGTCGTGCTCCGCTTTCGCGCGGTCCGAGAGCTCTTGTACTTTCTGACTGAGCAGAGTCTGAGCCCGCTCGTTCTTGAAGTCTTCTTCCATCTTCGTCCGGACCTCTTCGAAGGTCGGCGTTGCGGGAGGCTTGATCGCGAGGAGTTGAAATACGGCAATTCCTTGAGACGCTGATGCCAGATCGGCGGGAGCCTTGTCTGCGGCGGTGAAGACGGCGTCCATGAACTGAGGCGCCGGTCCAAGGCCGGGAAGCATATCTTTGCGGCCGAAGAAATCCGAAGTGATAACCGGAATTCCCTGCGCCGCGGCGGCGGAATCAAGGCCTTGGGCGCGAGCTTGCTTCAGGAGGTCTTCGGCTTTCTTCTGCGCGGCCTGCTGTCCCTTCTGATGCTTCAGGATCGGCTCGATGGTGCTCTTCTCTTCGTCGATCGACTTGTTGTGCGCGTCTTGCTTGTCGTCGATGCGGATGATGTGGAAGCCGTAGCTGCTCTTGACGATGTCGCTGGTCTGGCCTTTGGGAAGCGAGAAGGCTGTCTTCTCGAACTCAGGGACGGTCTGCCCCTTGCCGATCCAACCGAGAGATCCGCCTTGCTTGGCGCTGCCTACATCCTCGGAGTATTTTTTGGCGAGTTCTTCGAAATTCGCTCCACCCTTGAGTTGCTTAAGAAGATCTTCGGCACGGCGCTGGGCTTCGGCGGCGCCCTTGTCGTCGACTTTGCCGTCGGCGCCTGGAAGAGGAGTCTTGATCAGGATGTGGCTGACTTTGACCTGCTCGGGAACGCGATATTCTTCGCGGTGCTTATCGTAGTAGGCGCGAATGTCGTCTGGGGTGACCTGAAGTCCGCTCTCAGCCTTTGCGGTTTCGACGAGCGCGTATTTCACTTTGCGCTTTTCGGGGATCGAGTTAGCGAGGCTGGTCTTGTGGCCCTCGTAATACGCCTTTAGCTCTTCGTCGGTCGGGTGCAGCCCCTTCTTGATGTCCTCGAGTTTAAGGACGGCGTAGTCGAACTTTACCTTCGTGTTCTGTTTGATGAAGGAATCGTGAATCTCGGACTCGTTGACTCCGGCGCTGCCGGTGACGAGGGCTTGAAGCTTGGTCAACAGAATGTCTTTGCTGACGGCTTGTTCAAACTTTTCGGGTGTGAGGTTGGCCTGCGCGAGCATGTTCTGATACTCGGTCTCGCCGATGAATTTACCGGCCGGGAAGAAGGTTGGGGCGTAGCGGCCGTGCTGCAACTCGTCACGGACCTCGTCCTGAGTAACGCGCAATCCCATGCGGTCGGCCTGGCTGAGCAGCGCCTCGCGAGTGATCAACTGTTCTGTCGCAGGCTGCATCGACTGCTGGATGATGAATGGCATCAATTTGGAAGCCATTTCGCCGTAGCGTTGCGCCTGTTGCTGCGCCATCTGGCGCGCGGTCTGGCGAACCTCGTCGGCAGTGATGTCGGCGCCATTCACTTTAGCGACGATGCCCTTGCCGGGAGTGCCAGTTAGTTCAGAGCCGAGGCCGCCGGGAACGAAGGCGATTACCATGGCAGCGCAGATGATGAGCAGCAGGCCACCCAAGACGAACTTCTTGAACGGACCTTCGGTTTGCAGAAAACGAATCATTTCTTATCACTCCGGAGTAGAGAGCGGAATTCCTTATTATAAACCAGCGCGCTGAGGCGCGGTCATGAGCGAACCCTCGCAGAATGGCTCATCAAGCGTTCCTGCCAGATGATTTCGCGCTGGAGACCCGAGATCCGGCTGGAATCGGTGCATTGAAAATCGGCTATTGAAACGAATTAATAGAAGTGTTATCCATTCAGCGGAGATTTTTCAGAACAATTTTGTTCGATCGATAAAACGGCAATACTTGATAGGAGCACCATGACCCGAGGAAAACAGCCGGCCATCCTTTCGTTCTTCCTGATGATTGTATTAGCAGCCCCGTCGCTCTTCGCGCAGGACAAGGCGTCCTCCGGTGCGCCGATGCATCATCCAGCCGAAAACAAGCTGGCCCTGCACGAGGGATGGACCTTGCAGACATCGGCGAAGGTTGAAGCCAAGGGAGAGGTCATCTCGACAGCGCAGTTTTCTCCCGCCGGGTGGCACCAAGTTACGGTGCCTTCGACGGTGGTCGCGGCCCTGGTCAAGGACAAGACACTGCCTGATCCATTCTTCGGGACGAACCTGCGGAGTTATCCGGGCGTGACGTATCCCGTGGGAGCGAATTTTTCGAATATCCCCATGGCCCCGGATAGTCCATACGCGGTTTCGTGGTGGTACCGCAAGCAATTTTCCATTCCCGCCGCGTACAAGGGAAAAACGATCTGGCTGAAGTTCAACGGGATCAACTACCGCGCGGACATCTGGCTGAACGGGAAGCAGATCGCCAAATCCGATGACGTTGCCGGGGCGTGGCGGACGTACGAGTTCAACATCACTAGCGTCGCCAAGCCAGGGGCGGAGAACACTCTTGCCGTGCAGGCGTTTTCGCCAACCGATCACGACCTGGCGATCACGTTCGTAGACTGGAATCCTGCGCCGCCCGACAAGAACATGGGCTTGTGGCGCGAGGTTTACCTGACCACGAGCGGTCCGGTGGCACTGCGGTATCCCACCGTCGTTTCGAAGTTGGATCTGCCGGCGAACGATTCGGCGCAATTGACCGTAACCGCGCAAATCAAGAATGGAACGGACCAAGCGGTGAAGGGCGTGCTGAAGGGACAGATCGAGAGCGTAAGTTTCGAGCAGAACGTGGAACTCGGTCCGAATGAGGCCAAGGACGTCACGTTTACCGCGGACAAGTTTACGCAGCTCACTTTTTCGAGTCCACGACTGTGGTGGCCCACGCAGATGGGCAAGCCGAATCTATATCCGCTGGCGATGCAGTTCGAGGTTGGCGGCGCGGTGAGCGATCAATCGGAGACCAAGTTCGGAATCCGGGAGATCACGTCGGATATCAATCCAGTTGGCGGGCGCGCGTTCCACATCAACGGAAAGAACATTCTTATTCGCGGCGGCGGCTACACGCCCGACATGATGCTGCGTGAGAACTCGCAGCGCATGCACGATGAATTTCGTTATGTCGAGGACATGGGGCTCAACACGGTCCGCCTGGAAGGAAAGCTGGAGACGCAGGAATTTTTCGACACAGCGGATCGCGAAGGCGTGCTGGTTATGGCGGGCTGGTGCTGTTGCGATTTCTGGGAGCGCTGGCCGCGCTGGAAGCCACAGGATTTCGAGATTGCCAAGCAATCGCTGCGCGATCAGATCTACCGGCTGCGAAGCCATCCGAGCCTGGTGATGTGGCTGAACGGAAGCGATAACGCTCCGCCGCCGGATGTCGAGCAGATGTATCTGGATATTGAGAAGGAATTGTTCTGGCCGAACCCGGTGGTGTCATCCGCAACGGGGAAGAAGACGAGCGTGACCGGCGACAGCGGCGCAAAGATGAGCGGGCCCTACGAATACGTCGCTCCGAGTTACTGGCAGGTGGACACTCCTGAGGGACAACCCGGGCGGAAGCTGTGCAATCCTGGAGGCTGCGGCGGTGCCTATGGGTTTCAATACCGAAACCAGCATGGGGCCTGCGGTTCCTCCGGTCGAAAGCATCCGGGCGATGGTTGGAAAAGACCACATGTGGCCGATCGACGATGTGTGGAACTTTCACGCGGGCGGCGGCGAATTCAAGACCATCGGCGTATTCACCGACGCGCTGACGAATCGGTATGGCAAGTCGGACAACGTGGATGACTTCGCCATCAAGTCACAGATGCAGACCTACGAAGGCGTACGGGCGATGTACGAAGCATATAGCCGCAACAAGTACCAGGCGACCGGAGTCATTCAGTGGATGCTTAACAATGCGTGGCCATCGATGATCTGGCACCTGTACGACTACTACATGCGTCCGGGCGGCGGATACTTCGGAGCCAAGCGCGCGATGGAAAACTTGCACCCCGTTTACGGATATGACGATCACTCGGTCTGGCTCGTGAGCAGCCAGTACGAGGACGCGAAGGGGCTGAAACTGACGACGAAAATCTACAACCTCGACATGACGGAAAAGTTCACGCACGAAGATTCCGTCGATGCGGGAGCCGACAGCACCGCCAAAGTGTTTACGTTGCCGGATGTTTCGGGCTTGAGTGCAACATACTTCCTTCAGCTTCGGCTGGAAGACTCGACCGGCAAACTCGTCGGCTCGAATTTCTACTGGCTCTCAACGAAGCCGGAGACGATCGACTGGGCGAAGTCCACCTGGTGGATGACGCCTACATCTTCATACGCAGACTTCAGCGCCATCACCCAGTTGCCGAAGGTGAAGCTGCGCGTCACCGATCGTACAGAACGGAAGGGCGAAGAAGCCGTCACGCATGTGACGATAGAAAATCCGAGCAAGAGCCTGGCATTCTTCGTGCGCCTGAAGGTGGATAAGGGAGCGAAAGGCGAAGAGATTCTTCCAGTCGTGTGGCAAGACAACTACATTTCCCTCATGCCAGGAGAGAAGCGGGAGATCACGGCCAGCTACCACGCCAGCGAACTGGGTTCGGCGAAGGCTGCGGTTGAGGTCAGCGGCTGGAACGTCGAGTGAGGGAAATTGGGTAATTTTGAAAATGGGAAATTTAGTAATTGAAACACCGGCGCTCACGACGGTTTGGAGATTTTCAATTTCCCAATTACTAAATTACTCAATTACTAAATTCTTCTAGACGTGCTCGGAGACCGAGAGGATGTTTCCATCGGGGTCTTTAAACCAGGCAACTTTGTCGCCTGTGGGCGCGGTCCAGATTCCGAGTTCGTCCTGCTTGAAGAAGCCGAAGACTTCGAAGTGAACGCCCTTTTCACGCAGGGTGCGAACCACCTTCTCAATCCCGGTGACCTGCCAGCCGAGTATCGTGTACTGAGCCGGCGAAAACTCCTTCATCTTAGCGGCGCGGATCATGGTTCCGTTGGACTCGAAGACCAGCGCGAATCCATCGTCTTTCACAAACCGCAAACCTAGGGTGCCTTCGTAGAATGCCCGAGACTTCTCGGGATCGGTGATGGGGACGAAGCCGATAATGCTTGCGGATTCCAGCATAGAAGTTTCCTTTTCGACCGCGAGATACTGTTTCACCGAGCGCTCGTCGCCACATTCATGAATTCGAGTGGATAAAGATGCCGCGGAAAAATTTCAGCAATCGAGTTGGAAACCGGTCGCCAGGTTCGATTTAGTTCCTACGAGTCGCTGAAGTCGATCATGACCGGGGCGGAGCGGAACCAGTTCGTCTTGTATCCGACGTAAAGGATGCCGACCGCGAACCAGATTCCGCCAACCGTCTTGGCGATGATATTCAAATTGAACCAGATCAATCCGCAGAAGAGGAAGCCGATGAGCGGGAGAATCGCGTCTTGCAAAAGACGGCGCTGATATCCGGACTGGCGTGTGACGGAGAACTGCCAGAAACAGGCGAAGTTCACTCCCATGAAAGCGAGGAATGCTCCGAAGTTGAGGAGCTCGCCGGCATGTTGATAGGCGCTGCCGATGTAGTTGAGCACAACTGCCCCGGCGAAGGAGATCGCGCCAATCAAAAGAATGTTGTTGGTCGGCGTGCTGGTGCCGGGCTTCAACTGGCCGAAGAATTTTTTCGGTAATACACCATCGCGACCCATGCCGAACAGCAGACGGGCCGCACCAAGAGTTCCGGTTAGTCCGCTGCCAAAGGCGGCAACGATTAGAATCGCCGCCATGGCATTGAATAGAACAACTCCTCCAACGCGGCTGCAGATGTCCATGAACGCGGTTTCAAGATTGGGAAATGCACGCCAGTCAGGCCATACGCGGGCACCCAGGTAGGCTTCAATCCCGCTACAGACACCAGCAAAAATACATGTCAGCACGACGGCCAGGAGCACGTTGCGCTTTGGGTTCTCGACGTCCTCGGCGAGGGTGGTTACTCCATCGAAGCCGATGTACGTCAGCGCTGCGAAAGAAGTCGCGGTCAGGATCTTATGCGAGTTGAAAGTTTTAGGATCGTACAAGGGCTGCATCGAGAATAGGCCAGCCCATCCTTGGCCGCCGTAGAGATAACGGATCGCCAGAATAACGAAGAACACCACGACAACCGACATGATGGCCAACAGCACTTTGTTCGCGCGCGCCGAGGACTTCACTCCCGCCAGATTGAGGACGGTCATGATTCCGGCAATCACGGCAGCCCATGCGACAAAGGGAACCTGGTGAAGGTAGCGTTCGTGCAGCGCGGTTGCCATCCACACCGTGTTGATTAGTGGCTGCAACAAATAATCCAGAATCATCGCCCATCCGGCGAGAAAGCCGAGATGTGGATTCAGTCCCTTGCCCACGTAGGTGTACGCGGAGCCGGCGGTCGGATACAGCGCGCCCATGCGTCCGTAGCTGACAGCGGTGATCAGCATGGCGAAGAGCGCAATCAAAATGATGGTGACGAAATGTCCGTCAGAAAGTTTTTGCGCTACGCCATAGAGAGGCACGGGAGCGATGGGCTGGATGAGAACGATCCCGTAAAAGATCAGGTCCCAGAGGGTGAGTGTGCGGCGCAGACGTGGAACGCCAGAGGGAGCGGCCGTGGAGGTTTCCATGTGTCCGGCTATTGGATTATGGAATGCCCGAAAGTGTCAATATTAAACCGATTCTGTAGCGCCTTTCGAGCTACTAGCGCGGATCCCCGTAGTCGAACCAATATCCACGCTGCTCATTCCCTGACATGTGTCGCGTGTTGTATTCGAGAAGATAGTTCACATGAGCGTCGTCGAGAGGGAATGACTTCTTCGGCGAATATGGATATTCCCCCATGCTCAGGAACGGGAGCGGCGCTACAAAGTTGCCTTCGGCGGCGTAGAAGTCCATATCTTTTTCGTAACCATTGGCTGCGAAGAAGTAATCGCGGACCCAGCCCTGGGGGAGCGTGGACAGATGTGATGGATCGAATTCGAGACGGATCTCGTCGCCCGAACCCAAGACGGCAAGTTTGTCGTCGGTGGATTGCAGGAGAGTCGCTACGTCGCCGTAGCGCGTGTAGTTCCCCATGGGACGCGTGTAGGGCCCGGTCGCGCTGGTTTTTTCGTACACGTATTGGACGTTGCCGGGAGGAGTTCCTTCGATTTTGTAGGGATAGCCGTGGAAAGCCAGATCGGCGTGGATTAAGGGTACAGCGGTGAGGTGGTAGCCGCGGGCGACACGACCGCTCGATGTTGATGCTCCTTCTTTCGGCTGCGCGGTTCGGTTAACTTTAATTTCGTCCCAATAGATTTGCAGATTCGTCGTGATGCGGATCTTTCTGGTTCCCGGGGGCAACTTACGGGTCAGGTCCGCCGTCATGGTGCGGGGACCTCCGGCTGGGAAGCCCATGTCGTCCATCACGCGCTTCCACTTTCCAGTTTGAGTCAGGGCCTCGACGTAAGGAGAAATTGGTTCGAGATGCGATTGCGCGGCGGCGTACATGCTGTTGGCGGTGAAGTATTCGATCTCGCCGTGCAACATCAGCCAGAGCGGACCGCCAGCGTAGGGCTCACCGAGATCGAGAGTGAGCGAATGCGTTTTGGCGAATCCCTGAAACTGCGTCATTTCAAAATCGCCGACGTAGTGATGCGCGAGGAGTTCGGGAAGAACGTTGTGGTTGTGCTCATCCCACGCGCCCGAGACGGGCTTCGCATCTCGGCTGACAACGACCTTGAACGGCGGGTATGGCGGATTCGAGGCGAAGTATTCGTTCGGGTAAACTTCGACGTTCGCCGGATGATCGACGGCCATCAGCCGCACCTGATCGAGATACACCGCTTCTTCGAGCGGCTCCATGAAGCGGAAACTGAGCTTGCCGTCTTTTTCGCGGACTGCGTCGCGCTTGATCTTGATGAACTCGACTGGACGCGGAATGTCGCGCTGTCCCGGGCCAATCCAGTGTCCGACAACGCCTGCGCCCAGCATGTCGGCGATGAATTCATAACGCTCCCCGTTCCAGGCAAAGAGCGTCGGGCAGGAACTGCCGCGGCGATCGATCTCCATGAAACTCTGTTGCTTGTCGGCGGCGATCTGGATCTCGTCCTGTAAGACGCCGGTGGGCCAGAGCATGCGAACGATGTCGGCGTCCTTCGATTCGCCGAGGCCGACGACGATGTCGGTGGAATTTTCTCCGAGATAGCCGCTGGAGCCTGCGATCTCAAATTTCTGGCGATTGCCGCCGGAGAAAACTTCGAGCTTGGTTCCGATCGCGGACTTGTTGTCGTTGAGTCCTTTTAGCGAGAGCCGCAGCCAGTGATTCTTGCTCGCGCCTTCGTTCTTGAGGAGTACGGCTGGACCGTGATTCTGTGTGATGAAGAGGTCGGTGGTGCCGTCATCGTCGTAGTCGGCGGTGATGATGGCGCGCGGATCTTTCAATTGAACCTTGTCGAGACCGACTTCGGCAGTGACGTCTTTGAAACCGTCAGGTCCGAGGTTGCGGAAGAGGCGGACTTCGCCCTTGCCGTCTTTCGTTTCTCCTACGGCGACCAAGTCGACCCATCCGTCGTTGTCGTAGTCGAGGGCGGCGACGCCGTACGAACGAAACCAATTCGTCGGAGGAAGCGAAACCTGCTCAAGTGATTTTCCCTTGTTATTGCGCCAGAGAGTGAGCGACTGCGGGCCGGGATGGCTGAAAACGTAATCCATCCAGCCGTCGTGATCGAAATCGAGAATGGCGGCGCCGATGGAAAAGCTCTCTACTTTTGTTCGGAATTTTTCATCGGCAACGAACTTGCCTTCCCTCGGATTCGCCAGAAAGACTGGGGAAGAAGAGGTTCCGGTGCGAATCAGGTCGACCGCGCGATCATTGTTGAAATCGGTGCCGACCGCGGCAATGCTGGCCCTCTCGCCAGCGAGGCCGGTCGAGTCCGTGACATCAGTAAACGTTCCGTCGCCGTTATTACGGAACATCAGATTGCCCACATAGACCGGCAGATCCGCGACCATGAACTCTTTTCCGGCCTCCGGGACTGGCCCCCCGGCGAAGCGAGTGACGTAAAGATCGATATCCCCGTCGTGGTCGTAGTCGATGAAGGTGACGCCTAGATTGAAGTTATCGCTTTTCAATCCCGCGGCGGCGGAAACATCCTTGAAGGACGCACCCTTCTCGTTGTGTAACAACAGAAGGTGATGGTCGAGGGTGATGGCCAAGTCGGTGAAGCCGTCGTTGTCGTAGTCTCCAGCGGCGCATCCGTTGCCATGCATGGAAGGATCGAGTCCGAGTTTCTTCGTGACGTCTTCGAACTTGCCGGCTCCAGCGTTGTGAAAAAGACCGAGGCCACCTTGGGGCCCGTTGTTCGAAACAAACAAATCGGGCTTGCCGTCGGCGTCGTAATCCAGGAAACAGGCTCCAGGGCCCATCGAACTCAGAATGTCAGTGGGATCGGCGCCCGCGCGAGTTGTGATCCCCGATTCTTTTGTGACATCCACGAATTGCACTTTGATCTGCGCCGGCGGTTTCAGAGCGGCTTGCGGAGACTCGACCGCGCGAGAATATTGTCCTTGCTCGCCATAGGCGAGGCTCATCGGCGAACCGATCTTGTTCTGCGTGATGTACTGGAATTTCTTCAGGTGCTCGCGGGCGTGTTCGGTGTCGCCGGATTGCTGGTAGGCGCGAGATAAGCCGAACTCCGCCGAGGCGTGGATCGGATTGATCTTCAGGGCCTTTTGAAAAGCGTCGATGGCTGGCGGGAATTGCTTGGCCTGCACGTAAGCAGTGCCCAGGAAATAGCAGGTATCGGCATCGTTGGGATCAATCTCAGTGACATGCTTGAACGCTTCGATCGAGGCCAGAGCGTCACCCGTGTTTTTAGCGAGCAGCCCGAGGCTGTACCATGCATTCGGATTTTTTGGATCCTGTTTGAGAGCGCCTTCGAGCTCTGCTTTGGCTTGATCGACTTTTTGCAGATTTAAGTAGGCGACGCCTTCGTTCAGGCGAGCAATCGGAAATTTGGAATCCGCTTCGGCCGCCAGCTGAAATTGCTTCAATCCCTTTTCGAACAACTGCTGGTTCATGTAGGCGACGCCAATGTTGTTCAGCCGGGCCGCTTGAATGGAATTCTGTTCGGGGGCTGGCCTAAGCAGGCTGAAAGCTGCCACGAATGCGGCGAAGAACGTCGCTAGAATTTTTGGATTCATTCCATTAAGGATTTAAACACAGGGAACACAGGGCGACACAGAGGATTCCACCTACATTGCCGCGACCCGGGTTTGATTTGCACTCCTGTCAAATCGAGGGTGGAATTTTCCATCCGCCGCAAGCGCGCTCTATTTCCATTGCGATGGCTAATACCTCTTCTTCTTCCCAGGGGCGGCCAACGATCTGAACGCCGACGGGCGATCCTTCAGCGGACTGGCTCACGGGAACAACAGCCGCAGGATTTCCAAGGATGTTGAACCATTCCGTGTAGCTCCACGCGTCGAGATAGTGGACGGTTTTGCCATCGACGGTCCAGCTTCGTTCGCCATGACGAAACGCCGGGACCGCCGCCGGAGGGCAGAGCAAGATTGGAAACTGGCGCATCTGCTTGAGGACATCCGCGCGGACGGCATCGCGGCGAATCCATGCATCGAGCAGGCCGGGGCCCGTGAGCTCCGGCTCGGCAGCGGACCAATCGAGAAACTCCTTCAGTAGCGGATTGGCATTTTGCTCTTTGAGATCAAACATCGGCCGGAGCATCATTCCGCCCATCTTTACGAAAAACTTCTTCCACAACACGCGGGCTTCTTCTAGGCCTTCGGGGCGAAATGGTTCAACCTGGAATCCTGCAGAGCGCAAGCATTCGGCAGCAGTTCGAACCGCTTGGCGGATTTCGGCTGTTACCGGTGTGCGGCCGTCGTCTTCAAAATATCCGACGCGTAATTGTTTGAGATCTGCATCAGTGGGCCAGCGCAGAGGGACGGGCGCGGAGCACGTATCTCCGTCATCTGCACCTTGTATGACGTTGAACAGTGCGGAGAGATCCGCGACGGTCCGCGCCATTGGGCCAACCACGCCGATGAGAGCGAACGGACCGCCTGAGGGTGGAAAGTGCCCGGTAGCAGGCACACGGCCGGGAGTTGGCTTGAGGCCACAGATACCGCTGAAGTGGGCAGGGACGCGAATAGAACCGCCGCCATCGCTGCCGACGCCACCAGCGGACATGCCGGATGAAATGGCTGCAGCTTCTCCTCCGCTCGAGCCGCCGGGAGTACGCTCCGCACCCCATGCGCTGTTGGTGCGTCCATAAAGAAGATTGTTGGTTTCCCACGCCATCAACATCTCGGGCGTGTTGGTGACGCCGAGAACGATGGCGCCAGCCTGCCGCAGGCGAGAGACCAGCGGCGCATCTTCCTTCGCTACGAATCCGGATCGAAGGCGAGTGCCGGATTCGCACCTTATCCCGGAGACTTCGATCGAACTCTTAATGCTGATTGGAACTCCATGCAGCGGGCCGAGTTGTTCTCGGTTAATAACGGCGGCTTCGGCTTCACGAGCCTGACGCATCACTCGCCCAGGTTCGACGTGGACGAAAGCATTCAACTTCGGATTGAGCTTTTCGATTTTCTTCAGGTGCGCTTCGGCAAGTTCTACCGGGGAAATTTCGCGATCGCGGACTTTCTTCGCCATTTCTAAAGCAGGCAGGAATGTAAGGTCACCCAAAACTCAATCTCCGGGACGAAAGCGGAGTCTAGCATGTGAACTTTCCGCCGAAGATTGTTGATTGTTTCGAGACATGGCCAGATCGAGCGTTTGCTTTTCTTTTTTCGTGAGCGTTCGATACGAGCCCTTCGCCAGATCACCGAGAAGGAGTGGTCCGATCGCCACGCGGATCAGGCGAAGAACTTCGACTTCGAGCGCCTGAAACATTCGGCGGATATGACGATTCTTTCCTTCGTCCAAAGTAATCTCGATCCAGCAGTGCTTTGCTCCAGAACGCAGCGGCGCGGCCCGACGCACCCGCAGCAGGTCGCCATCCGTCGTCTTAATTCCCTTTTCGAGGGCACGCATCAGTTCACCGTTCCCGACAGAAGCAATCTGGACGTGATACGTCTTCTCAAGATGTGTTTCGGGTGCGGCAATCCGCGCTCCCCACGCGGAATCGTTCGTCATAAGCAGGAGCCCTTCGCTTGCCTTATCGAGCCGGCCGACAGGCGCAATCCACGGAAGAGATTCGCCGGCAGACTCAAGAATGGAATAGACGGTGTCGCGGCCTTTTTCGTCAGACGCGGTGGTTACGAGCCCGCGAGGCTTGTTGATAGCGATATAAACCTTCTGCTGCGCCTCGACAGTCCCACCGTCAACCTGGATGCGATCCTCGGAGAGCCGCACCGGCATGTCCGGATCGCGGCGCACATTCCCGTTCACGAGCACTCGACCTTCGCGAATTAACCGGCTGGCCCGCGATCGCGAGCAATATCCGAGCTTCGACAGGGCCCGAGCCAGGCCGAAATTTGGGGACAGCGTCTTGCGCACGGTTCCAATGCTAATCGAGGAGAGCATCCCGGTGCGCGAGTAGCCAGAAGCTTGGTACGATACTCGGTGCGCCGAAGGCGCTGAAGGAGGTTTCATGGCACACCAGCATCCGCCACGTTTCCTAAAAATTGTCGACGACGCCAAGACGCGCGTCCGCGAGACTAACGTCGATGCCGTGAAGAAAAGGATGGACGCCGCCGACAAGTTCGTCCTTGTCGACGTGAGAGAAGAAAGCGAATACGCCAAGGATCATCTGCCCGGAGCGATTCATTTGGGAAGGGGCGTGATTGAACGCGACATCGAGGCCCGGGTCCCTGAACTGAATACCGAGATGATTCTGTATTGTGGCGGCGGATTTCGATCGGCGCTGGCGGCGGACAATCTGCAGAAGATGGGCTACACGAACGTGATCTCGATGGATGGCGGCATCCGCGACTGGCGCGAAAAAAACTATCCGCTAGTGAAGGGATAATGGTTTTCGCGCACGGACTTGGTTCGCCAAGGCCAGCGTGTTGATGTGTGATAAGCTCCGCTCCTTACTTCCATGAATGCTCGAATCTTCTTCTGGTCACTCACGTCGGCTCTCGCCGGATTTCTGTTCGGATTCGATACGGTGGTCATCTCGGGCGCCGAAAAAACGATTCAGGCATTGTGGGGTCTCAGCCCGGGTGTTCACGGCATTGCGATGGCGTCGGCACTTTACGGCACCGTCATCGGCTCTTTGATGGGCGGCTGGCCTGCGGATCGGTTTGGCCGCAAAGCGACGTTGCTCTGGATCGGCGTTCTCTATTTCATTGGAGCCGTGGGATCGGGGCTCGCGTCGAATGTTTCGACATTCATTGCGGCGCGATTTATCGGGGGCTTGGGGATTGGCATATCGACAGTGGTGGCTCCCATGTACATTTCCGAGATCGCTCCAGCAAAACATCGCGGGCGGCTTGCGGGAATGTTCCAATTCAACATTGTTTTTGGAATCCTGATCGCTTTTGTTTCAAACGCCCTGCTCGCAGGTGTGGGAGAGAATGCTTGGCGCTGGATGCTGGGCGTTGCCGCATTCCCTTCCCTGGTTTATGCGCTGTTGTGCTTCGGGCTTCCCGAAAGCCCGCGCTGGCTGCTGAGCAGGAAGAAAGATCGCGAAGCCGCGATTGAAGTCTTGCAACGAGTGGAGCCCGGCGTTTCGAGAGCCGAGATTGCGGCGCAGGCTGATGAGATCGCTGCTGCCTCGTCGGAGCAAGTAACGTCGGGAAATTTCTGGACCAAGCGCCTGCAAAGACCGATCATGCTCGCCATCCTGATTGCGTTCTTCAATCAGCTCTCGGGAATCAACGCAATTCTTTATTTCGCTCCCCGCATCTTCGAACTCACCGGACTTGGAGCCAAAACGGCCTTACTGCAATCGATCGGGATCGGCGTGACAAATCTGGTGTTCACATTTGTAGGTTTGTGGCTCATCGATCAACTGGGCCGCCGAACGCTGCTGTACATCGGATCATTCGGGTACATCACCTCACTCGGACTGGTGGCATGGGCGTTTTTCACCAAGCACTATTCGATCGTGCCAGTGTGCATCTTCGGATTTATCGCCGCGCATGCGATTGGACAGGGCGCCGTGATCTGGGTTTTCATCTCGGAAATTTTTCCCAATCGCCATCGCGCCGAGGGGCAGACCCTGGGAAGCTTCACGCATTGGATCTTCGCTGCGGCGCTGACCACGTTCTTTCCGAAAATGGTAGACGCGTTTCCTCCCGGCTACATCTTTCTTTTCTTCACCGCGATGATGGTACTTCAGCTGATCTGGGTGAAGACCATGGTCCCCGAGACGAAAGGCGTCCCGCTGGAGCAGATCCAGAAACAGCTTGGGATCGAACACGCCTGATTCATTTCTATCTTTTCCCCGGTGTATCTCAACCGTGCGACGACTTGCCGCATCTCAGCAAAAGATAAATTCATTGAGAGGCACAGATGGCACGCGTTTTTGTTACAGGTTCGTCGGATGGACTTGGCCGCATGGCGGCGCAGTTGCTGATTGAAGAAGGCCATCAGGTAGTCGTTCACGCCCGCAACGAGCAGCGACGCAAGGAAACACTATCTTCTGTTCAGGGTGCGGAAGCCGCGTTAGTGGCTGACCTGTCGAGTATTGCCCAGACACGCAAACTGGCCGAGGAGGTTAACGCTCTCGGCGCAATCGACGCCGTGATTCACAATGCAGGGGTCGGATACAGAGAGCCGACGCGCATCGTGACCGAAGATGGGCTGCCGAGAGAATTTGCGGTGAACACGCTCGCTCCGTACATTTTGACGGCGATGATTCGGAAACCGAAGCGGCTGGTCTATCTCAGTTCCGGCCTTCATCAGAACGGTGATGCGACGTTGAAAGATCTCAAGTGGGAAGACCGGCCCTGGCGCGGAACGCAGGCCTATTCCGATTCCAAACTTCACGACGTGATGTTGGCTTTCGCCATGGCACGCCGATGGCCTGACGTTCTGTCAAACGCACTCGAACCTGGCTGGGTGGCGACGAAGATGGGTGGCGCCGGAGCTCCCGACAATCTCGATGACGGGCATCGAACGCAAGTCTGGCTTGCAGTCAGTGACGATGCCGAGGCGAAAGTGAGCGGCGAATATTTCTTTCACAAGAAGCGCAGAGCGCCGAATCCCGCCGCTCGAAAGACGGAACTGCAAGATGAATTGCTTGCTGCCTGCGAGAAGTTCTCGGGCATCGCAATGCCCTGACCTGGCGATGTATCGTCGCCGGGCCGCGAGAGTACGCAGGCTATCCCATGGGGATCCCATCGGAATCAGCGACTGCCGGGCCAATTGCCGTGCACATCAGGATAGGCGATCGGCCGCGCCATTTTCTGAGATCTTTTTGAAAAAGATTGAACGGGGGTAGAACGAAGGTATGGGTGGTTTTACCAAATCGCGGTTGGAACGGATGCACCACGTTTTGTCTGGGTCTGTGGAACGCAAAGAGGTGCCCGGAATCGTGGCACTGGTGAGCCATCAGGAGGATGTTCACGTCGAAGTCCTGGGCACGTTGTCGACGGACCAGGACGAACCGATGACGCGCGACACTATCTTTCGGATCGCGTCGATCACGAAACCGGTCGCCGCGGTGGCGGCAATGATCCTGATCGAGGAATGCAAGATGCGTCTTGAGGATCCGATTGAACGATGGATACCGGAACTGGCGAACCGTCGCGTGCTGCGATCGTTATCGTCCCAGATCGATGACACGGTGCCGGCCCGGCGTCCAATCACGGTTGTCGACGTTCTGACCTATTGCTTCGGATTCGGGAGCGTCATGGCTATGCCGGACACCTATCCGATCCAGAAATTTATTCGCGATTATCGGATCGGCGGCGATGGCCCGATGCTGCCGGGACAAATGCCCGCGCCCGACGAGTGGCTGCGGCGGCTTGGTTCGCTGCCGCTGATCGCCCAACCTGGCGAGCAATGGATGTACCAGGTGAGCGGCGACCTGCTTGGGGTATTGATTGCGCGAGTGTCAAGACAGTCATTCGGCCGTTTCATGCGCGAGCGCATTTTCGATCCACTGGGCATGAAGGACACGGGATTTTATGTCCCTCCCGAGAAGATGAATCGGCTTCCCGGCTTTTACCAAATGAATCCCAAGACGAAACGACTGGAGCTTTACGAAGAAACTTCCAAGAGCGCATGGAAGGCGGCACCGGAATTCGAGTCGGGCGGTGGCGGCTTAGTCTCGACCATTGATGACTATTTTTCTTTCAGCCGGATGATGTTGAACAAGGGCCGCCACAACGGCCAACAGATTTTGTCACGCGCAAGCGTGGAGTTGATGACTTCAGATCAACTCACTCCAGAGCAGAGAGTGGGACAGGAAATCTTTTTTGGCGGGTTCGGCAGTTGGGGACTTGGAATGGGTGTCGACATCAAGAAGACCGACGTCTACCGCACGCCGGGACGCTTTGGCTGGGACGGCGGCTACGGGACATCGGCGTACATCGATCCCGCGGAGCAGATGATCGGAATTCTATTCACGCAGAGGATGATGGATTCGCCTGAGCCGCCCAAGGTATTCACGGACTTCTGGACTCTGGCTTACGGCGCGATGGAGTAGCACTTAACAGCGGCTAGAGCCACCTGCGCGCCAAGCCGCGTACGGCCTCTGCACTCACGCCGTAAACAAGGTGAGATGCCAGCCCATACAGATGAGCGCTCAGCGGCGTTTCAGCAGGCTTACCAGAGAGACCGAGCGCGGGTACGGCCACTTCATCCGCAGCGAGAAACAAACCGGTACCGAATCCCAAGCCGCACAAAACGCGATTCAGGTCGTCGAGAGGCTCAGGTGCATTTTCTCGAGCGAGCCCGTAAAGCGCTCCCATGGCAGTGCCAAAACCATAGTGAACCATGGGACCAGCCTTTTTCTTTTGCTCATGGCTCAATCGGTGGCCTGTAAGTCGAACCACGTTACCGGCCGCTTTCATCGTGGCATCTTCGTCTTCAGAATTCTCTTTGCTTTCAGACTGGCTCTCTTCTTTGGGTTTGGGATTCAACTTCTCTGATGCCTTGGTCCAGGCGTTCTGAAATTGAGTCATCGCAATGGATGCAACCAAGCCTCCAGCAAGCCCTCCGACGAGGCCCTTCCACGAGGACTTACGCTTTCGAGGTAATCGAATCGACATGATTTCTCTCCAAGCATTTCGATGCGATGCATCGCGTAAGGGTAAACCGCAAATGTAACGGGGTGTCCGGATATGTTCAGCAGTACCGGAACGTTATACGCGAGTGATTCGGAGGCGCGAGTTGGGCGGCAAGGATCGATCCAGGCGCAGGATCCCGTGGCTGTTCGCGGTCTCGCGAAGATTCTCGATCTCGACTCCGGGCAAGGCGGCGGTTGGCGACGCGGACACGTTTGGCCCGTACAAACGAAGTTCGTAGACGGTATACGGCAAAAGACCCGAGGCGGTAAGAGACGTGAACGTCACGTCGGGAATCGAGACTTCTCCCTGGCTCTGCGCGGAAATCGATGTTGCGAAAAGAATGCAGGGACCACGCTCCGACGCTGCCCCGGCGAAGTTGACGCCATCGAGCAGAACAGTCCGCTTCCCGCCCGTCGTGCCGACATTTCCAATTTCAAATACGTGGAGGAAGAAATCTTCTTCGGCTGCGACAGCGGGAGACACTTCAACACGCCAGCCGCCCGGAACCACATTTTTACGATTGGAGGGAGAGATCTTCGAAAAGTCGTCGCCCCAAAATTTCTTCCACATCTGCACGAGTTTGGGATCCTGCGGCAACGGCGCTCCCTCAGCGGGTTCCAGGGGCCAGTTTTCACCACTTTCCCACGCCCCACCTTTGTCGTCGCCCGGAGTGTAGAAATCATTACCTGGGCCGCCGCGACGCGTGACAACCCGCTCGCGAGGAAGCAGGCAGTGGACGAGGAGTTCTCCGCGGCCTTCCCGGAAGCGAAAGGATTTCGCGGTACGAAATTCTTTCATTTGTCCGTTCGATGCCTTCGAGTTCTCGCGGCCTTCATCGTCATTCACTGCTGGCTTTTCTACTCCGTGCAACAGCCAAGCTTTGCGGAACGATGGCATCGGTGCTGACCACGCGATCGAAGACGAAGAGCAGGTCCTGTGGCGGAACGTAGACGATTTCGCGTGTGAACTTCTTCAACTTTTCGCGGGAGTAGGCGTTGGTCGCGTCGCCGAAAGCGTAGTGATATTTGCCGGGAACATAGTCAACAACCCGCATGGATGCGAGGTCCCACAGATCGCGGGTCCGCTCCCAATCCTGCGGACTGCGGATCGTGTTCCAGTAGCGCGAGGAATCCATGCGCTGGCCGCCGTCGTTGGCAGCGGGCATCAGGTTTTCCGACCAGAAGAACTTCTCCGCCGGATCGTAGACCAGCACCGAATTGTGCGCGACGGTGCGGCGGTAGTAGTTGAGATAGTGAGGGCTCTCGCTGTCGGTGTAGTCGGCGCCGCTGTCGATCGCGAGATATCCGCCGTGATAGATATTGATCTGGTTCTGATCGAGATGCTGGTGCTTGGCCAGATAAGGTCCGCAGTCGAATTCGATCCAGGTCGAGTCCGGCTTCCAGCCATTGCGAATCACCAAATGCCCCACACCCGGGAAAAAGCGTTGTCGCGATAGTTCAGTCTCCTTCGCCAGCGCCGGATCGCGTGGAGTGACCTGCGGATCGTTCCAGAGAAAATCGAGAACCGGCAGCGTCCACTGCTTGGGAGAAAAAGCCGCTGTCGCGCAGGAGCCACGCGCTATACGGATCCTTGAAGCGATTCACTGCGTAGCCGATGACCGAGGTATCGCGGGCATCGAGGACTGGATATTCATTGTCGCCTTCCCGCGACGGCGTTCCATCGGGAAGAAGCTTGTAGAGATACGTGTTCCCGATATTGCGAAACAACGAATAGTGATTCGCGGGATCGACTCCAGTGACGGTGCGCTGGAGTTCTGCCAGCAAAGTCAGACAGGCCCAGGTGATGCGCATGTAGTCCATCGACTCGTGATAGCTGCCCTCGGGTGTGGCGAAATTGGTGGTCTCGAGAATGTTTGTGAAGCAGTTAGCTGTTTTCTCGCGCCAGGCTTCACAACGATCCTTGCATCCCGCGTATCCGCTGAGCGCGGCGGCAACGAAAGCCGGCAAGGAGAGGTACCGCGCGGCGTAGTTATGGTAAGAGAACGAACTGGGATCCTTGAAGTCGGCGGTGGCGAGCATCGCCGCGGCTCCATCCATCAATTCGTTTGCGATACGACCCCGAAGCGCCGACTCGAATCCTGGATAGTCGAACAACCAGTCGAACGCCAATGACCAGCGGGCGTAGTCGACCCAGGAGCGCGAAGGCTTTGCTCCCTGGGTGATGTGGTTGGCGCGCATGGCCGCCAGTGCCTTCTCCGCGAAATTGTTGTCCCGCGTGAGCTGCCACGAAAGTGACCATCCTTCCATATCGTCGGACGGGCGCAACCCTGCGGCATATCGTGTCTTGAGCAACGCGAGTCCGGTGAATGGGTCGGTTGATGAGATCAGCAGGCGCGGACGGCGAATCGATCCTTGCGCCTTGGTTTTCGTCAGGGCCAGGGCGACCGAGGCACCGACCGCCATCATGAAATCGCGTCGTCTCATCGATGATTTCCTGGAAAAATCTCTGGAAATATACCCGAAACCCTGAAAAGTAAAACCAAGTATACGAAAGTAAACGCCATACGGCCTCATATTTCTTTAGCATGGCCAGATTTCCGCGAGGAAGGCAAAGTACGATTGCGCCTGAGGTTTCGGGCTTCACGGGAGGGATTTTCGGTGATGAACAACGACTTTCGTTTGTTTTGCTCTGACCAGGCGTATAGAATGGCCGGGCAGACGGTCTCTCCGCCACGGAGCAAGGAAACCGACGATGGCTTCCCGCGATTCTCGACTTTTATCTGAACAACGCCGGCGCAAGATTCTGGACTTGATCGACCAGAAGGGTCAGATCACCGTTCGCGAATTGGCCGAACGCTTTTCCGTTTCAGCGGTCACTGCGCGCGGCGACCTTGATGCGTTATGTTCCGAGGGCCTCGCCGTGCGATCGCATGGCGGCGCTGTACGAAAGCTGGAAGGCGGCCATGAGTACGGGTCGACATCCAAAAAGAATCCGAGATATGCCGACGCCCGCCGGTCGAAGGTCGTATCGCAGGCTGTGGGAAATCGCACCATCACGTTTGTTCTAGGTAATCGCGACACGGTAAACGAGTTCCAGTCCAAAGTTCTGCTGGGAGCAGAAGGCTACTGCACTCGACAAGACTGGGCCTTGCACTTCGTTTCCTTCCGCTCCGACCTGAATGCGCCGCTGAGCAGTCTTAGCCTGCCCGAGGTCCTGACTCAGTCGAACCGCCCGAGTGGCGTGATCCTGAGCGGCACGCATTCGGCGAATATTCTTGCGGCACTTTCCGAAAATAAAATTCCTTTTTCGCTAGTCGGCAACAACATCGTAGGCGACTGGCAGCCCGAACAATATGACTGCGTATTCACTGACGATATTCGAGGATCCGCGGATATCACGCGCTATCTCATCGCTCAGGGTCACAGAAATATCTGGTATATCGGGAACCAGCGGCTGCCCTGGTTTGCCCGCTGCGCGCGCGGCTACCGGCAAGCGATGAAAGAGGCGGACCTCGAGCCCCGATTCAGTGAGATCGGTTCAGAAGATCGAGAGTTGGGATATCTCGCGGTGAAATCGTTGCTGGCAAATGGAGAACGCCCTACCGCACTATTTGTTGGCACGGACCAGGCTGCATCAGGCGTTTATCAGGCTCTGCAAGAATCTGGAATTCGTATACCCGACGACGTCAGCGTGGCCGGTTTCAACGATACGATTGGCGAAGTCCTGCATCCGGGGTTGACGACGGTTCGTGAATTTCCGAAGGAGCTTGGCGTGCACCTGGCAGAATTTACGTTGCGCAGAATTCAGTCAGCCGAACCTTCCTCCGCAGCAACTCATCATGCCGACAGAACTCATCCGGAGAGAGAGCGTGAGACACAGCACTCCCGGCCACTCGTATGCATCTTCTATGGCCCTGCAAGAAACCGTCTTGTGAATGCCCCATTACATGCATTCAAACGACCGGCGCTGATGCGCTGGCAAACAATATGCTTCTATCTGTCTCTCCTTTTGTGCGCAACAGGCGTCCTTGGTCAGGCAGCACCCCCGCCTGAGGCGTTTCGCGTTTTGCCCGAAGCCGCCGATGGCCCGCAAATTACGTCCTATCTGCAATATCAGACTGATCTGGCGTGGAAGCAGGATGACGCTCGGCTAACGACTTGGCGCGGTGTGACGACGGAAGCGGCGCTGCTGAAGTTGCAAACCGAAGTTCGGCAGAAACTTCTGAACATGATCGGCGGCCTGCCCTCGACTCGAACTCCATTGCATCCTCGGATCGTCGGCAGCATTCCGATGAACGGCTTCCACATCGAGAAGCTTATTTTCGAAAGCCTTCCTGGCGTTTATGTCACGGCTCTTCTCTATGTGCCGGACGATAGCGAAGGGAGCACGGTTAAGAAGCATCCCGCAATTCTGGTTGCGGCGGGACACGCGACAGACGGCAAGGCTCATTACCAAACGTTGTGCCAGAGACTCGTGCAACGCGGATACGTTGTGATCGCTTGGGATCCGGTTGGGCAAGCGGAGCGCAGCCAGTTCTGGGACGCAAAGAAAGGCAAGAGCCGGTACAACCTGATTTGCGCGGAACATGCGGTAATGGGCAATCTGGCCTACCTTGCAGGTACGAATCTGGCGCGATGGGAAATTTGGGATGGATTGCGCGCCTTTGACTACTTGCTGACGCGCCGCGAAGTGGATGCCGACCGCATCAACATTACGGGCACGAGTGGAGGCGGATTCCAGGCCATGCACATCGCGGCACTCGAGCCGCGCATCAAGGTGGCAGCAATTTCCTGTTACATCACGGCGCTGCCAATGCGCATCCACAATCGAATATTCAAAGATCCAGACAGCGATCCCGAGCAGGATTTATACGGGATGATCTCGAACGGGGTCGACAATGCGGGACTCCTGTTGATGATGTATCCACGCCCGGTATTCGTAGCTGCCGCAGTGCTCGACTTCTTTCCGATCGAAGGGGCGGAGAAATCTTTTCGCGAGGTGCAGAAGTTCTACATCCGCTTCGGACACGCGGACCGAGTCGGCATGGCCGAGGGCTATCACGGCCATCAATTTTCGGATGGAAACCAGGAGAAGGCATTTTCATTTCTGGATCACTTCAATCGACTCTCCGAGACGCGTGACTTAGCGGCGACGAAGGACCTCGATTCGACATCGGTGCAATGCACGCGAACCGGACAAGTGATGCTCGACTTTGAGGATGCGAAGCCGATTACCGAAGTGATTCGGGAATACTACGTGGAACACAAGAGCCAGCCAGCCCCATCTCTACGAACGCTTTATTTTGGCGGAGGGTATACGGGGATCCGATCGTGGGCGCTAAGCAAATATGAGGGTGCGCCGCCAGCGGACTCTACGCTTGCGTGGGAAAACGCCGGCAGTTCAACCTTCGATGGCATTGTGATCGATCGCTATGCTGTTCACCACAGCCACGGATTGATCCTGCCCCTGTTGCACATTCACAAAGCCGGGAATCCCAGCAGCCGCTGGTCGTTGTGGCTTGGCAAAGACGGGAAGGCAAGCACAAAGGACTGGCCCGAGATCGTGCAGCGCGTCAATGCGGGGGATGACGTTATCTCATTCGACTTTCGCGGGATGGGCGAAACGCGGATGCGTTACAAAGCTGTGTCGGAAGATGATCCGTCGCTGGCGTCGCTTGACTACAACCGGGCTTACGTCAATCCGCTTTCGAGCGTGCTTGCGGGATATGTCTACAATTCTGTATTGACGGGCCGGCCTTATTTCCTGCAGATGATCGAGGACACCGAGATCGCAATGCGATTCACTCGACTAAAACTCGGAGCGAATAAATTCACACTAGTAACCGACCCTGAAAATGAATTGTTCGCGCATGAAGCTGCGGGCACGCTCGATGGAATCGAGATGCCGGTCAAAACGAGTGTCGACACGATGAAGTGGTCCGACATCGTCATGCAACGCACCGAGCAGTGGCCACTTCAAATTCTGCTGCCGGGCGGGGCATACATCCACTAGGGCTTAACCTTCCTCGATGTGAATTTTGTAAAATCTCAAATGGCGCGCACGATTCCTTCTCGCGTGGCCTTCGTATTTCTCACCAACAGAAGGACAAGGATCATGCCGACCACCGGGACCAGTCCCGCAACGATGATGATGGAGTCGAAGGAGTGCGTCGCCAGGGATTGATGAACGTCGGAGAAATGACCGATCAACTTGAAGGCAATGATTGTTCCAATCCCGGCACCTGTGCCAGCCATTCCGCTTACGGACGCCACGGCGTTGCTCTTAAAGAGGTCGGATGGAAGCACATTCGCGATGGTGGTGAATGATCCGTAACAGAAGGTCGCCAGCGCGAAAAGCAAACTGATTGCTGCCAGGTTCACCGTCAGAATCGTTGGGATGAGCAGCATCACTCCGATACCGCCGAAAACAACGACTGCCTTCCGCGCCGCACCGACAGTCCAACCGCGTTTTATCAAATATCCCGAGACGGCGCCTCCAAAGAAGTTGCCGAGATCGGCCGCGACGAAAGGAATCCAGATCGCGATCAGGCTGCTCTTCAGCGAAATTCCTTTCGCAACCAGGTAGATCGGAAACCAGTCCGCGATGAAAAACCAGACAGGATCGGTAAATGACCTTGCAATGATCGTTCCCCAGGTTTGCGGCAGTTTCAGCAAGTCGGCCCAGTGCGAACGATTCAAAGTCTCGACGGGCTCAGGATCGGGCGCATCCGCGAGGATCATGGCACGCTCATCGGCGCCAAGCCGCGGGTGATCTTGCGGCGAATAGTAAGACTTTCGCCACACGATCAGCCAGAGCATGCCCAGAATGCCGGGAATAACAAATACCGGGCGCCATCCCCATTGAGCATAGATGGGCAATATAAGGAAGGGGGCGATCGCGCCTCCGATTGACGAACCGCTGTCGAAGAATGCAGTCGCGAGTGCGCGCTCCTGCTTCGGAAACCACTCGGACACCGCCTTGGTAGCGCCGGGCCAGTTGGCTGATTCACCGGCACCCAGCAGAAATCGGAATGTCGCAAAACTATAGAAGCCGCTGGCAAGAGACGTCGCCATCGACACGATCGAATACCAGAACACAGATAGGGTAAGTCCGCGTCGCGTCCCGACCCGATCCATCAGGCGTCCGCATACCGTCTGTCCGATCGAATAGGCAACGCGGAATCCGATCAGCAGTGTAGCGTAGTCGGTATTCGTCCAGTGATACGTCTGCTTCAGATAAGGCGAGAGCAGAGCTAGCGTCTGGCGATCGATGTAGTTGATCACCGTGGAGGCGAAGAGAAGGCCGCCAATCCACCAGCGCAGATTTCGGATCGCCCGCACGTGCAGCACGGTTGCTCGGGAAAGGTCGGGCGTCATGTGGAGAAATCAGGGTGCGGTGGGAACTCCTGAAGTTAGCAAAGCGGCAGAATCCTTGTCGAGGTAAATAGTGGCATTGGGGTGAGTGCGGAGGATCGACGCCGGCGCCTGCGGGCTGACCTCGCCTTCCAGCGAGTTCTTCACCGCCTGCGCTTTGCGTTCGTCGGGTACGACGACGATGATCTCTTTCGCGCGCAGAATCTGCTGCACCGACATGGAGATCGCACTCCGCGGAACAGCAGCGACCGTGGGAAACCATCCCTCATTTACCTGCTGCTGGCGGCAGGCTTCATCGAGATCGACGATGAGATAAGGGTCCTCGATATTGAAGTCGGCGGGAGGATCGTTAAACGCCAGGTGCGCATTCTCGCCGATTCCTGCGAATGCCAGATCGACAGGCTCAGCCAGCAACTCGCGTCCGATTTTTGAGACGGAACCGGCGGCGTCGCCATCACCATCGAGAAAATGATAGTGCGTGATTCCTGTCTTGTTGATCAAGCGCTCCAGCAAATACTTTCGGAAACTTGCAGGATGGGTGATCGGGAGGCCCACGTATTCGTCGAGATGAAAAACCTCGACGCGGCTCCAATCAATATCGGGAGCGCTCGTCAAAGCCTCGAGAAATTCGAACTGTGAAGCACCTGTCGCGGCTATGATCCGTGCCTTGCCTTGCTGACGGATTGCGCGACGAAGAGAGGCCGCGGCTTGATCGGCGGCTGCGCGCCCCAGAGAATCTTTATCTGCGAGAATTTTTATATGCAATTGCGACACCCTTGTTGTCTTAACCTCCGTACAAATCGACTACTGTGTAGCGTCAGCGCGCGCCAGGCGCGCGAAATGATAAGCCAGCATGCGGTCGGGCAGCAGCAGCGCTTTTTGAAATTTCGCATCTGCTTCCCTGCGGCGTCCTAGAGCTTTATCCAGCGCGCCCGCCGAGTAGTACCACCAGCCCGCAAAGCTGCTGGTTTCTGTGCGGCTCTGTGCTTGTTCAGACGCTGAACGCAGGCGATCCTGCCACTGCTTGTCATCGTATCCAGGCAGTTTCCGTGCGGCCTGCCAGGCCCACAGCGTCTGATCCGGCGCCGTGGCCGCTGCGGCGAGCTGCAACTTTGCTTTGGCTTCTTCGGCATTGCCGCATTTCTCGTAGACGGTTCCTGCGAGAAACTGCGTCCGCGCGGAGTTGATCATCGGTTCGAGTCCATCGTGGGTGAAGGAAAGGTCCGAGACGCTCTCGCCGATTCGTCCGGCAGTCGCAAGTGCGTCGTTGCACTGACCAGCGTTGGCGAGCGCGATGATTTTCTGCAACTGCACTTCGACCCATACCTGACGTACGTTGGTTCCACCTTCCTCGCGCGCGAAGAAGCGGTTATGGAACAAGGTCTCGGCTCGGGGAAAATCACCGGCTTCGGCAAGGTTCAGGATGAGCTCGAAAATCAGTCCCGACGGAGCATTTGCCATGTCAGGATACTTCGCGAGAATTTCGGCCCGGTCTCCCGCGGACTTGCCGAGCAGGCTTAGTGCCTGATCTGCGCCGAGATAGACGGTAACGTTGTGCGAGTCGTTGTTGAGCCCATCCTGGAAAGCGTTCAGCGCATGTTGTGGATCATTCTTCTCGTGCAATAGCGCAAGGCCCAGGCTTGCGTCGAGCACGGGGATCGCCGGATTTAATTTGTGCGCCTTTGACCACTCGTCGAGGGCAGGATTGGTGAGGCCTTTCGAGAAATACAGGGTGCCGAGAAGGTAGTGAGCGTTCGCGTCCTGCGGACTGGATTCGACGACCGCATGAAGGACAGAGAGTTCGTCGGCGGAACCGGGAAAGACGTAAGCAGCCGGCTGCTTCGAAGCGGCCTCGTAGTCCGCGGCCGGCGACTGCTTGAGCATGGAACGGCAGTACCCTCGAAAATAGGCGACCAGCGGATTGTCGTTGGGAGATAGCGCGCCGAGTTCCGTCTGGTCAGTTTGCGGAGACGGATATTTGCGCGTGAGCACATTCAGGGCTGGTTGGTAGAGCCCAAGCCGCATGTACTGTGCGGCAACATTCAGGATGCGATTCGCGTCGTTTCCAAGCTGAGTGAGGTTCGGCTGTTCCACTATCTCCTGAAGGAAATAGCTTTCGGGCGAAAGCCTCAACCCTTGCAGTGCGATAGATTTGCCTTCTTGAGATTTGCCCTGCGCAATTCGAATTGCGGATAGCTCCTCGATGACGCGAATATCGTCCGGAGCGGAGACATGCGCTTGGTCGAGATACCTCTCCGCCGCTTTCAAATTCTCTTCATTCGCCTTTATCTCTCCGAGCTGAAGATTCGCAGCAGCCTGGTATGTGCCGAACCGTCGAGCGGCCTCGAACGCTTCTTGTGCATGCCCAATGTCGCCCAGGCCGGCATACGCGATACCCAGGTAATACGCAATTTCTGGATCAGATGTATCGCGCTCGCGTACTGGTTCGAGAAATGACTTCGCTTCTTCGTAGCGCAATAGAGCCGCGGACAGGCGCCCAGCCGACTTGAGCGCGGCGAAGCTGCCGGAAAACCTGCGCAGCGCTTCTTTATAGATTTGCAGCGCTTCCAGAAGCCGGCCATTCAGCTCAAGGTCTTTGCCAAACTGGATCCAGTCGTCGCTCGATCGACTTTCAGAGTCCGGGATACGAAATTGCTGCTGAGGCCCAACTTTGATTTCAGATTCGGGCGTCCAGTCGTACTGTCCCTCTGTTTGACGCAATACGAAGTTGCCGCGGGCATCCCGAATCTCGATGGTGTACTTGGAGTTGGGATTCGCGATTGAAAACTGATGCGTCCACGTGGTTTCCGGTCTGAGATCCAGGGTTTGCGCAAAAACTCGCCGATCGCCCTCGAGGATCGCGATCGAAGCATGGGGAAGCGCGCGGTTTGCATTGAACCCGGCGGTGAAGGAGTTGTCGCGGCGCGTGAGGCTCACGACACCCGCGAGATTTGCGCGGGAGATTCCGTCAAGTGCGCGAACCGGCATCCAATATTCCGAGAAGTGGATTGCTTGCCTTGGCTCAAGGAACGCATAGGTCTCTTGATTACGAAACAATCCGGCCTGCACCTCCACATAGCCGCTGTTGTCGTCGGAAAGCGCCTTTCGCCAGTCGAGTCCCTCTTCATCCACACCCCAAGACCAGATCTTTTTTGCCGGGAGTTCGTCGTAGCGGGCGAAATGCACGGTGCCAGTCTTAGTCGAAGGATGCCAGACCCCCATGAACTCTTCCCGGCTGCCGTGAACAAAATAGGACACCGCTCCGTGCGTGTGATTGCGGATCACGCTGAGGTCGTTTCCGTCGGAGTCGAGCGGCCACGGACGCACCTCGGTAAATCCATGGCTGGCTGCGAAACGCATCGGATAGACGATGCGCGAATCGTCGGATACGCGGATGCCCGCGTTGTTCCACCAGTAAAAGCGATGGCGCACGTCGCTGCGATTGCTGAGAGTGACGTGTTCTTCCAGCAACGTCGACTTCGGGCTCAACCTCAATTCGACTTGCCATTGCATCCCGTAAACCCGGTCAATGTTTCCGACAAACACGGAGGCGCTGGCGTCGTCATTTTTGCGGAACGCAAAGTCCACCGGCGACATACTGACCCAGTTGTGCGACACCGGAAAATTGAATTCGATGCCGAACGCGGCCCACGCTCCCCGATAGCCTACGGCGGCCTTCTTGATCGAAGAGTTGTCATAGAACATCGATTGGCCGGAAATCTTGTCGGTGCAGGTGTAGAGGTGTCCGCCAATGTCCGGGAGAACGGAGCATTTCAGATATTCGTTTTCCAGGAAAATTGCGCGCCAACCGTGGTTGACGCGATGGCTTGTCAGATTCTCGCGCAGGACATACGGATAGTTGAACTTGTTGCCGGCAAACTGATCGAACGGCGGATTCGGATCGGGCATTCCTTCTTCATAAGTGGCCAGGTTCATTGTTCCCTGCCAAACTCGGACTTGGGCAAGGGCATCCCCATGCCACAGGATCACAAAGCCGAGCAACGCGTAGAAGTAGGGAGAGTATCGCATCTATATCCGCAGCAGCCGCGCAGCATTGTCGCGATATACCTTGCTCAAGATCGGGTCGGGAAGGTTGATCCCATAAATTCTCCAGCGGCCCTGAGGAGGAATCTTCGCCGGAGCATAGTCGAAGTACTCGTCCTCGGTTTCGAGAAAACGGAAGTAGATTTCGTACAGCTTGTCGTTGAAGACCTGCTGCGGATATTCGTCGCCGTGTGGTGTCGCGTCTGTCGCGAATAAAATTCGATCCTGATATTTCTCGAAGAACTTCCGGCTGGTTCTCGGCTGGCGCCCGAGCTCGCCAATACGCGCTGCGATGTCGACGAACATGTTCGGAAGCCGGTCAAGATTTTCGGATACATTCTGCAAATCTTCGGCAAAGTTCCCCATGTGCAGCACGACGAATTGTGTCTTCGGGTGCCTCGCAATCACGCGGTTGCGCGCCGCCAGCAATTCTTCGTTGCTGGGGAAGTCCGATCCGTAGAAGGACCAGTCCGGATGGTTGTTCAACTCCTCGTAACGCTCGTTGAAGCGGTCGGTCGGAGTAAAGAAAGCGACGGGATCGGAAACGTGGATTGCAACCGGCATGTTCAACTGACCGCACGCGTCCCACATGGGATCGAAGCGGGGATCGTCAATCTTCACCAGCGTCCCGGTCGTGATGTTCTCGCGCAGATACAGACCGAGCGTCTTCAGAATCTTCAGACCGCGGGCCCCGTCGCGGTGAGCCTGTTCGATCGCCGCAGCCTGCAGCTTCGGATAATCGGGCTCTTTGAATCGCGAATAGGACGGCTCAGTGAATGTATAGAATCGGCTGGGATGAGCCCGATCGTACTTGGCAACCGCATCGGCGAGTCCCGCTGCGTATCCGCCTGTCAGGTTCACCATGGCGTGAATATTCTTGCGATCCATGATGGCCAATAATTCCTGCGCTGTGCCCAAATATTGACGCTCGGCGGCAAGTTCTACGCCGGCTTCCGACTTCGTCGACGCAGAAATGTGTGTATGAAAATCGATGAGCGGAAACTTTGCTCGCTCCACACGAGTTTCGTGCACGCGCAACATGCTCTTGGGCTCGTACCTGGCAAGGTCAAGAGGTTTCGGCACAGGCGGATTCTCCGCCTGTGCGGCCGCGCCCGGCAGGTGAAGCTGCGAGGCTCCTGCTACGACTCCAGCGCTAAACAGCCATTGGCGACGATTCATCGACACGGGTTCTGATCTCCCATATTCATTGTCCTGGCTCAAGTGCCGGGGTTGCGATGTCCACGGCTTGCTTATTGCCATTGACCGCCCCGTGCCAGACGCTGCCACCAAACGTCGTGACATAAATCTGATCGCGATGATCAGGATCGGGAATTACCCGATGCGCCCATTTGAAATTGAAGCCTGGAATTCGCGCCCAATGCATTCCACGATCGGTCGAACGCCACACCGAGGATTCGAATCCAGCAGCATACAGAGTTTTCGGATCAGATGGATCTACCGTCACGTCGTAGATGTGCTGATCCTTGTCGAGCACCGACTGCCAGCTCTTGCCACCGTTTTCCGAAAGGAAAATCCCACCGCCCTCGCCATGTTGCCCCGCGGCACGCGCCCAAGCCGCAAGATACAAGCGGTCGGGCGATTCAGGATCGACAACCAGTCCGTTCGGCGCATTCACCCCGGAGGGAAGCGCGATCCGCTGCCAATGTTCCGCGCCATCTGTCGAGCGATAGAGTGCGCCATCTTTTTCGTTTCCGATGCCGCCGTCTTCCGAACGCCGGGCGACCAGCGCGTAGAGGGTTCCGTTTGAACTGCGAGCCAGACGCCACGCAAACGGCTCCGCCTGCGTGATTCCGTCGTTTTTCAACTTCCACGTGCGCCCGCCGTCGATGCTTTTGTAGACGCCGCGTCCGAAGCCGGTGACATAGAGGACGCGGGCGTCGACCGGGCTGGTGGGATCGAGCAGGATGTGAGTAGCAGCGGTCGGATCCATCCCGTCATTCGACTTTGTCCAACTCTTGCCGCCATCTTCGCTGCGGCAAACTCCACCTTTATATGTCGTCACAGAAGTGTGGCGCCACATCTTTGGGCGAGGCAAATCGTGCGTGCCGCTGTTCACACTCCACACTCGTCCCTTCACTTTTGGATCGAAGACCATCCAGTAGGTGGTGTTCGTCCATTCTTCGGGCACGCCCATGGTCGCACTCGTCCAGGAAGTGCCGCCGTCCTCGCTGCGAAAAGCGCCGATGTCGGTATAAGTGATGAAGATTCGTTTGGAATCGAATGGATCGAAGTGCACGCCGTAGGTCGTAGTCACGTCCAATCCGACGGTCGTCCACCCCGCGCCGTTGACCTTGCGCGAATAGATTCCGTTCCAGGTCACGCCTCCGTCGATCGTGCGCATGGTGCGTCCAAGATCGGTGCCGTAACTAAGGTTGGGATCCTGATCTGCAACGGTGATGTTGAGCGGATTCTCTCCCCACGTAATGCCGAAGCGCGGAGTGATCCAGGCATCGTGAACGTTGCTGGCGGCGTCGTTAGATTCTTTCCAGACGAGTTGCCAATCCTGGCCGGAGTTCGTCGTTTTGGCGACGCCCATCCAGGTCTTCCCTTCCAGCGCTAGATCGCTGTAGGAGACGTACGCGACTTCCGGATGATGCAGGCTGGTCGCAATCGCCCTCACCTTCGCGCCACTGCCAGGGAGACGAGATTGATGCCAGGACTTTCCGCTGTCCGTGGAAACGAACGCTCCTTGCTCCGACGTCAGATAGATCGATGGCTGCGCGCCCGTAGCGAATCCGAGAGAGAGATCCGTGGCTTTCGCGGGCAGATTCACATTTTGAACGCTGGATCCGTGGACGATCGCGAGAGATTTCGCAGCTCCAATGAGAATCGCTCGATCACCGGTTTGCGAATGGGGATCGATCCAAATGCGCCGCGTTTCTTCGGGCAAGTCCGCCTGGCGTTGCCAACTTGTGCCGAAGTCCCGAGATACGAACAGGGCCGGCTTATCTTTCTGGCCTGCTGCTACGAAGAGTGTCTTCGAATCATCCGGATCGATCGCCATCGCGTACAGCTCGCCGAGGGGATCGGACGGAGCCACGATAATTTCATCCGCGTGATCG
This sequence comes from uncultured Acidobacteriota bacterium, assembly GCA_963820895.1. Lineage (GTDB taxonomy): Bacteria > Acidobacteriota > Terriglobia > Terriglobales > Acidobacteriaceae > Sulfotelmatobacter. The sequence continues at coordinate 410,537 of CAWGBW010000001.1, read as the reverse complement.
GAATTCATTTTCACGCCTTGGATGGTGGACGGAGCCGGAGAAATTAAGTTCCAGGTGTCTCCGCCGTCAACCGTGCGCCAGAGACCGGTGGCATGCGCATACATTGTTTTGGGATCTTTGGGGTCGAAGACAAAAAAGTTCACGACGCCGCGGAGGTTGAACATGCGCCAGGTGCGTCCGCCGTCGTGCGTAATGTACGAGCCCGTCATGTCGCACGAAACCAGGACCGTGTTCACGTCGTGCGGGCTGATCGTCGGGTTGAACATCGCGCCACCGCCGCCCGGGCCGATAACGCGAAAATTACCGGGCCTCTCAGCCCAGGCACATGCCAGACACAGGAACCAAACTACGCTGAGGAAGACTTTCGATTTCATCGATCCCTCGCCCGAAGAGACTGCCCGTCGAACGAAATCTTGACGGGCAGTTCCTTCGCAGCAAAATCAGCAGCAAGTTAGAACGTAATCCGCAGCCGCAATCGAATCTGCCGCTGGGCAGCGACGCCCTCCTGCGGGAACGTCTGGATCAGTCGCCCGAAATCCGGATTTGTCGTGACGCCGTCCGACGGGATTGTCACCTTCAGAGTCGCGGGATCGACTCCCAACAGGAAATCCCCCAACTGCGCGAAAGGTCCGCCGCCCCCGCCGTAGTCGCTGTCGGGAGCAAACAGGAAGTGGTTGAACAGGTTATCGATATCTGCGCCCAGTGTGGCCTTGACGCGTTCGCCGATGTGGAAGTCTTTGTGCACGCCCAGATTCACACCCCACGCGCCGGGCCCCGTAAGCGCGTTACGTTTCGCAACCGCAGGGTTGGTGAACATATCTCCGCCGAGTAACGGAAGCCCGAATGCATTCGGATCCCAGATCTGGTCGCCGACGCGGTGGTTCACATTGCCGCCGATGGTTGGACGGAAAGATGTGTTGTTGAAGTCGCCGACGGCATCCACGGAACCTACACCAACGTTGCCGGGAGAAATCGGTCCGCAGTCGTCGCACACCCAGTAGGGCGTGAAACCCGCGCCGGACTTGGCAAACATATTGAAGGTTGTCTGCCAACCTCCGAAGATCGCGTCCAGCCAACGCGGGGACGAAGCGCCGAACTTTTGTCCTCGACCAAAGGGCAGGTCATAGATCCCGTAGGCCACAAAGCGGTTGTGCGGAATGAATGACTCCTGGCCGTAGTCACGATTCGGCTGAAAAGGATCGTACGCGACTCCGCCGAGGCTGGAGTTTTCCGTGTCGAGTGCGCTCGATCTCTGCGACAGGTACGTGTACGACACATTCAACATGAATCCATGGGAGTAGCGGTGTTCAAACTGCGTTTGGAAAGCATCGGAGCGTGCATGACCGTAGTTGCCATACGAGAACAGGAAATCTCCAAGGCCCGGAAACGGTTGGCGTGCGGCATCGGCCGCGGAAGGCAGGCAATCGCCGTTGTCGATCGGATCGCAAGCCGTGACCCCATCGCCGATCGTAGTGCCGAACGGAGTGTCGTTCGCCGGGATTTCATTGAGGTCAACTCCTGCGATCAATCCACTCTGATAAGTCCCCAGGTAGGAAAAGCGAATTGCGGTGTTTCGGGCAATCTCGCGCTCGAAGGTTGCGTTGTACTGCTGCACGCGAGGTTGCTGCAGACCAACCGGAACGGCGTTGATCGAAGGCACTGTCGCGAAGTTCGTCGTGATCTCTCCACCGGACAATGGGCTGAATCCGTGGGCAAAGCCTGGCCACGGAGCCAGCGGATTGTTAACCGGGTCTACAGTTTCTTTCGTCAATCCCTGGTTGAATGGATTGGTCGCGATTGGATCGCGAATTCCTTGCGCGGCCGAGGTCGGATAGTAGAAACCGTATCCTCCGCGGATCACGGATTTATCCGTCAGCCGAAACGCGGCGCCGATACGTGGAGCGAAATTGTTGCGGTCGGTGCGGACCAGTCCGCGCCCGAGGTTCAGTCCCGACTGACTGGCGTTGGTAACCGAGAATTGCGTGAGAATGCGCGAGTCCAGAAATTGACGCGTACGGTCTGAGGGGATGATGAATCGTCCCTTTTGTCCCGTGGCCGTGTCGACGAAATTGGGATCGAAGTTCGCAAGCAGATCGTGATTCTCGACGAATGGCGTGATCAGCTCGTAGCGCACTCCGAGGTTCAGCGTGAGGCGTGGAGACACCTTCCAATCGTCCTGGAAGAAATATCCTTGTTCCCAGTTGTAGACATCCATTGGCGGACGCGGGAGACCGACGAACGAAGCCGTCGTTGCCGGCTGCCCCAACAAAAACTCCGCATATGGATCAAGGCTTTTCGCGTTGCCGTAGCTGATAGCCCCGCGAACGTTGCCACGGTTGACTGCAAATCCATCGACTGCGCCGTTGCGAACGAAGTCCCCGCCCATCTTCAGGTTGTGCTTGCCAACGACCCAGGTCAGCGTGTCGCCGAACGTGATGAGGTTGTCATTCGCGGGTCGGTCGGTGTTGCGGCCGCCGTTCTGAAAGATCGAAAAGTTGCGTCCGAATGTAATTGCCGGATGTCCGTGTGTAGCCAGTTCAGTCGCCCCCACTACGGCGCCGTACGCGTCGATATCAGACTGATCGAAACCAATGCTGCCGAGAAAACCTTCCAGTGTCGTGTTGCTGTGCCGCAGGCCCTTTTCGCGGTTGAATCCGCCGCGAAGCTCGTTCACGATGTGATCGCTGATCGCGCGCGTGTAGGAGAGAGAAAAGGTGTCGTCTCTGAGATCGTTGTGCTGCAGGCCCAGTCCGGTGTACGGAGCTTGCACAAAGTTATCGGTCGACGAAGTAGCCGACCCGTTGTAAACGCCGTAGATGTGATCCCGATCGCTGAAATCATGATCGATGCGCAGGGTTCCGACATCACGGGTGCTTCTTCCCGGCAGTGCGGTGTGGAATCCGGTTACGTCGCTATCCCCGCCGATCCGGCCAGTCGCGGAATCAATTGGAGCCGTCAGTCCAACCGTCGGAAAATATGTGCTGATCAGGCTCTGCACCGTGGGATTCAGCAAGTGAGAAGGGATAGTGATGAACTGCGCTCCCAGACCACCTACCGTGTTGTTCGCAATCTCATCGGGCGTCAGGACGACTCCGGCCGGAACTGCCGGCTTAGCGTCATCGTCAACCAGAGAAAAGTCGCCAGTGTACAGGGTTGGATGCGGCAGTGTGGTCGAAGTGAGATTCACTGGCGAAAGGTCATAGTTGCGCTCGTAAGCCATAAAGAACCAGGTCTTCCCGAGCTTGGGAACCGGTCCGCCGAACGATCCGCCGAGATCGTTGAGGTTGAAGTATGGGTTCGGATATTTCGGCTCGAATGGTGTCGGAGCAAAAGTTGCAATTCCAATCTTGTCCTGCTGCGACAAAGCGCCCAGAGCCGAGTTTTTGTTGTTGTAGAACATTGATCCGTGATATCCGGCGTCACCGCGCTTGGTGGTGATGCGGATGTTCGCGATGCCGCCGAACTCGGCACTGAAATCATTCGATAGAACGTTCACGTCTCCCACCGCTTCCAGCGCGGGCTGGCCGTCGGTGTGCTCACCAAAGACACCACCGTTTGAGCGCTGGCCATCGAGAGTGAAGTTCGCGCCATAGCTCTCGCCACCGATGAACTTGAAACTCTGATCCGCTCCGGATTGGGTGATGTTGGGATTGAGATAAAGGAACGTGTAGACGTTCCGGCTGTCCCGGGGGAGTTCGTTGACAGCGCGATTGTCGATCGTGTCGCTGATGGTCTGGTCGGTTGTGTTAATCGTCGGAACTTCGGCGGTAACCTCGACGGCCTCTTGCTGGCCCGCGACTCCGAGCACGGCATTCGCCCCGACAACATCGCTTCCGCTCAGGACGATTCCGGTCAGGTCCGTCGTGCGCATGTTCGGCGACGAGATCGACACCTTGTAGTTTCCCGGCCGCAAACCAAACACCTGGTATTCACCCTGCGAGTTCGTGGTCGTCTCTCGCGTGGTGTTCGTCGACAAGTCGGTTACGACCACCTTGGCGTTGGATACCAGTGCGCCGCTGCTGTCGGTGACGGAACCCCGAATCGTTCCCAGATCCGTGCCTTGCGCCAATAACGATGGAGCGGACGTCAGCCCAATCGCAAGCAGAAACAGAACGGCCAGATACTTTGCGTAATTCATTTTGAAGCTCCTAGTCGAAGGCGGAGAAAAACTCCCAGCCCTTTTAACCTAAAATGGCAACCGAAGGCAAGAAATAAATAACTGAACGAAAGCATACGACACCATTCGCAAACCAAAATGGCCTAGGCTCCTGGCAAATGCAAAGCGAAGCCTTGGACCACCCGGTGAATAACCCCGCCGGAGGACGGCGAGTCAGGCTGCAATCCCTCTGCAAGACACCGAAAGAAGCCAAGTAGCTGACCCACTGCGACATCCAGCACAGGGAGATCGGGGTCGTCGATGGCTCCGACGCCCCGATATTGGATCACGCAGTCGTGATCGCTTGCGAGGTCCTCTGGCACAGCATGGCCCGCGATGCAACGGAACATTCCCAGATTTTTCTGAGCGATTTCTTTCAGAACGTCGATCTCGTAGGCGCGAGTGATCGGGTCCGAAGACAGGAAAGAAACGACGAGTGTGTCATCGTGGACACCGCTCATCGGTCCATGCCGAAGGCCGAGGAAAGTTTCGCTCGTAGCCAAAACCTTGCCTGACGTCATCTCGAGCATCTTCAGCGATGCTTCCCGGGCGGCAGCGTAGTGTGCACCGCTACCCAGGAACAACGCTCGCTGGAAGGGCTTCGCGGCAACCGTCGACATGAAATCGAACTGTTCCAGAAGAAGCGTGAATGCGCTTTGTGCCAAGGCGTTACACATGGAAAGCGTAGCGCTCCGGATCTCGCAGAAGCCCGATAAAACGGGCGCCCAGCACCATATTCGTGAAGCTGCTGGTCATCACCAGGCTGCGGTCATTCGTTGCCTCATCGAGAGTGATGACCACTACCTTCGGATCATCCGTGAATGTGGTCGCAAGTTTTCCCTGGCGATTGCAAGTCACGACCAGATGCCTGATTTCGGGATCGAGCTTCCGTACGAGAGCCAACGCTCCAACGCTCTCCGGACTATCGCCCGAACGCGCCAGTGACACCATCAACGAGGGTTTCGTGGCAGGCAGGGCGTAGCGTCCATGCGTGAGCAACGCTCCGGACGGAATCGCCTGTACGTCGATGCCGAGCGCCTTGCGCAGCGCGGGTCGAACACAATCGCCCGCGTACTCTGAACTTCCCGATCCCGTGAGAAACAGGCTCGATAGTCCGTCGGTGCAAGCGAGCAATTCGGAGGAATATTTCGGCAACAAAAGGCCGGTTCCGCGCCAGGTCGCAGGCTGCTGGCAGATTTCACGAAGCGTGTGGAAATATCCGAGGCGGCGCTGATCATCCTCGCTTCGCGTTAAAAGCCCCGCCGCTACGGGCTGGCGATCCGGGAGTTCTTGAAGAAGTTGAGATGATGAAAGGCTAGACGGCTGCATGATCTCGCTCGATGCGAAAGAATAGATAAGAAATAAATAGAAAGCAATGATAAAGTAACGAAAGAAAACGGAGAATCGATGATCTTGAGGCGCAAGTCGAATCAAGACGTTTCAGAAGAAGCCCCACCGCAGCTCACGATTTCCTGCTCTGCGCTGCTGTTCGACCTGGACGGAGTACTGATCGATTCCACCCCCGCGGTGGAAAGAGTGTGGAGACGATGGGCGACGGAGCGAGGCTTTGATCCGTCGGTCGTTGTGGCTCACGCCCATGGCCGGCCCAGCATCGCGACCATCCGGCACTTTCTGCCAAACTCCGATCACGAACTGGAAAACCGCGCCGTTGAGCGCCGTGAGATCGACGACGTCGAAGGTATCGTGGTACTCCCCGGCGCCTTTGAACTATTGAACAGTCTGCCGCTGGCCCAGTGGACCATCGCGACATCATGCACGCGTTCGCTGGCGGAAGTTCGGATGCGGGCCGCAGGATTGCCAATACCGGAACGCATGGTGACATCCACTGACGTAGCGATCGGAAAACCGCATCCCGAACCATTTCTCAAGGCCGCAAGCAAACTGGGCCTTCCTGCTTCGGACTGCGTTGTCGTAGAAGATGTACCCGCGGGAGTTCGGGCGGGAAGGGCAGCCGGCGCGCGCGTGATCGCCCTTCGCACAACCGTCGAAGGACAAGAACTGCGGGCAGCGGGCGCGGACTTCATCTTGAACACTTGCAGCGACATTTCGGCACGTCAGAACTCAAACGGTTTGACGCTGCAACTCCAGAACACGAACGTGTAGATTTGCTGGTGATCGCTTCTGATCGAAAGGAAAACGGCCATGCGTCGCAGAGATCTACTGAAGAGTGCCGCACTGCTTCCTGCACTTAGTTGTGTCAACATCGCGTCTGTTGCCACACAAGACGATGTCATTCGATTTGGTCCGGCGCCCACAGAGCGGCTCGACCAGGGTCCCTTCGATATCGACCAGGATCAGGGCTGGCAGACGATCCTGTTTACGACGCCGTCGGAGAAACCAGTACGCAATCCCGGGTTTGGTTTGGTTGGATACAGCTGGGAAGAGAGCGGACCTTCGCTCGCGGCGCGCGCGGGGCGAGAGACGATTGAGCAACACGTAGAAAAGATTTCGAGCCTGCCTTTTGTAGACGTTCTGTACATCCGCTGCGATTGGCGGAACGTGCAGTCACGCGCCGGACGCCTTGATCTTGGCCCGGTCTGGGCTCTCACTCTCGATGCTGCGAAACGCAAAGGATTGCGGGTCGCATTTCGCATCCAGTTATCGAATACCTCTTTTCAGCCCGAAGAGGTTGCGATTCCTCCTTTCCTCCGCGATCGTATTCCGCTGGCAAACATCGGGCGCATTCCGGCCAAGGGCGACGCGCAATACCGCGAGCCGCGCTATGACCATCCGGAGTTTCAGAAAGCATTCACGGAGTTAAACGAACTGCTCGCCGCTGAATTTGACGGCAATCCGCTGATCGAGTGGGTCGACCTGATGCAGTATGGTTTCTGGGGCGAGGGACACACCAGCGATTATCCGAGTCCGTTTCCAGACTATGTGACGGCAGAGCGTACTTCGCGAAGCATGACATCGCAACAACTTTCCGCGTGGAAGAAGACGCCGCTCGCGGTAAATACCCAGCCAGACATCAGCAATGTCGGAAATCGCGCCGTGCTCGATATGGCGATGCGCGCGGGCGCGTGGCTGCGCTCGGACAGCGTGATCGTCGAAGAACCGATCCAGATTGACCAGATTGCAAACCGGCCACCATGGCTCGCGGCCATCCTGGAGGACGGCTACTTCCGTCAGTACGATACGGAAAAGTTGAAGGTCGATGCTGCCGGAGTAAACGTGATGGAGAACTACATGCTTCACGTTCCCGACCTGCGCGCAAATTACTGGTCGTTGTGGACGGAATCGGACAATCTCGCTCGCTACAACGAGAAATACCCGAGAGGCTTCGATCGGCTGCGCACAAGCCTCGGCTACCGAGTGCGGCCTTCGTGGGTCTGGCAGCGCAAGCGGTATGGAACATTTGAGGTGATCGTTTGCGTCAACAACCGCGGCGTTGCTGGAGTTCCGGGCGTGCTCTGGCTGCACCTCCAGAGCCCTGATGGAAAAATTAGCCTGCAAGGAACGATCGATCCGGGACATCCGTACGGCGGAGGTTTGCGCCAGGCGTCGTTCGTGATTCCTCAGGGATATATAGGCAAGCTCAATTTGTCGGCAAGGATCGAGCTTCGTCCGGGCGTGGTGAAGCCTGTAGCCTGGGCGTGCGAACAGCCGCTGAATTCAGACGGTTCGATCACGATTGAATTGAAAGAGGCGAACGATCGCGGATGGCGCAAGGGAGTTTGAGGCGGCTGGTGCGACGGCCAAATTTCGCTACAAGCGATTTTTGCTCGATGCCTGCTGCCCAATCGACATGCAAAGCTCGACCGAGGGCGCAACATCTGCAATCGAAGGATGCGGAGCGGAGCCCGTACGGAGCGCCTGAATAAAAGCGCTCGCCTCGTCGTAGCAACCATTCAGCACATCTTCCGGCATTGACTTTCTGGCCAATTCTTCTTCGGCTAATCTTCCGTCCTTGTACGCAAGCCAACCTCGCCGTTCGCCGAATGGTGCAGTCACGATGACGCGAAAGCCTTCGCCGAATATTTCATATTTCTCTTCCAGCATTCCTGATGTCGGCAGAATGTCGACTCGCGCCGCCGACCCGCCCTTTAGCTGAAGATCGATTGCGTACCACGATGTGGTGGATGCTTCGCCGTCGACGTTCTTACAACTCCAGGCGGCGACATCTCCTGCGATATGGCGCAGCGTATCGACGGCATGGACCGCAGTGGCCCATATAAATTCGCGCTCAGTCCGTTCGTGCCGGGAGAGCATGCAGTGAACATAGCGAATGGGGCCCGCATTTTTTGTCCACCGCAGTGCTTGATTAAGAAAAGGCATAAAGCGGCGATTGACCGACACCATGTTGGTTGTGTCGGTGGAGATTGAACAATCGCGCAGAGCTTTCACTTCCGCGAGCGAGGATCCGAGGGGTTTTTCGACTACGCAAGGTATACGCCGCTCCAGAAGCTGAATGCCCAGTCCGGCTATTTTTTCCGGCGGAACGACGGCGATACATCCATCAATTTTATTGTGCGACAGTAACTCATCGATATCGCTGTAGGCGGATTTGAAGCCGTACTTTCGTGAAAAGTTCTGCGCTCGCTCGAGTTGAATGTCGCAGGCTGCCGTGAGCTCGATTTCGTTGGGATGGTCGGCGTTGAACCGCGCCAGCGGAATCGCGTGTCCGCTCTCGGCATGTTCTCCGCAACCGATTAGAGCCAGTCGGACAATCAAATGGAGTTCTCGCTATTTTGTGCGGACTGGAGCCGAAGCCTGTCCCTGCGCGAGGGCCTCTTTCTCCGCCGGAACATTTCCGCGAATGAACCACAACGATCCGCCTACTGCCAGAGTGAGGGCCGCAAACCATATGACCGTTATGCGCTGACCTGGTTCAACGTGGAATAGAAGCAGCAGGCTCAGCAATCCTATCAGCAGGATGGTTCGGCTGAGAAACCGGAAGACCGGCGCGGTGAAGTCGGCGGAATCCTTCAACTCCGTTGCGACGTCCACGGGCGTGTTTAGGTTTCGGAAAAGGAGCGCGCGTCCGGGCGTGTCTCCACGATCGAACACCATGCTAGCGAAAAATACTCCGAAAGATGCAGGAATGATAATCGCGACTTGTTGAATGAGCGACCAGTGATACACGAAAGCGCCGAGGATTCCGAGGATCAGGCCAGTCACGAACGATGCCAGGCCCGACCACGGCGGCGTCCGGCGGACGACCAATCCAAGCAAAGCCGGCGGACCGTAGGCCAGCGACATCAACGTGTTGAAGGTCAGCATGATCTGAAAGACGCTTTGACCGCTGGCCGCCATGATTGCGGCAATGACCGTTGTCGCCGCCGCCGATGAAAAAGGTCGTGACCCATCCGACAATCAGCAGTTCGCGTTCTCCAGCATGTTTGCGGAACAGCGCCTGATACATATCCTTGGTGAGAATCGCCGACTTCAGGTTGAACTGCGCCGAAAGATTCGCCATGGTAGCGCTGAACATGGCGGCTAGCATTACGCCGATCAGTCCGTGCGGAAGTAGAGTGAGACTCGCGACGGCATACGCGGCTTCGCTCGGATTGGGCAGAGCGGCCCGCAGTGATGGAATGACGGGATACACAATGCGCATCGCCATCGGGGGGATGAACCAGATGAAGGCTCCGGCAAAAAACAGGCCGCAACACAGCAGTGCGATTTTGCGCGCGGAACGCTCATCGTCGACGCTGAAGTATCGTTGCGCCATCGCGCTCGTGTTGTAACCGAACGAAACCATGATGGTCCACGATGCTAGATAGAACCATCCGAATTCACCCGAGAGATGAAGGGTTTTCATCTCTGGTGGAAGCGAGTGAATCAGCCCACCAACTCCGCCAACGCGCAGCAGGGACATCACTACAAGGACCAGGCAAAACGGCATGAGGATGGACGCCTGCAGAAAATCGGTGATGACCACCGCCCACAGGCCTCCGAGGACGCAGTAGAAAACGATAAGAGCGCCGGCGCCGATGATGGTCCACAGCACCGGAAATCCGCAGGCCGCCGACACGAAGAGGCTCAATCCGAATAGTGTGCTGGCGCTCGTGAAAAGCTGAAAAATAATCGTGCTCCACGAGAAGACCTGGTGCGTCGCCACGTTGAAGCGGCCAGCAAGGTATTCCATGACGGTGGTGATGCGAGTGCGGCGCCACCGCCCGGCAAAGACAAAATATCCGAGGAGAAAACTCAGGGCATTTCCGATGTAGAGTCCGATCGCCGCGATGCCGGACCGGTAGGCGACACCGGCAGCGCCGGTAAATGTCCAGGCGCTGAATCCGGACATGAAACAACTCAAGCCCGCGACCAGCCAGGGGATGCGACTGCCACCGCGAAAGTATTCGGCGGCGCCGCGATTGAATCGTAGAACGTAAAATCCGACGCGAACCATCAAAAGCGCGTAAAGAGCGATGACGAGATAGTCGACGTGGTTCGCGCTACTCATGAGATCGTGGTTCTTTATACTTTGTTTTGCTCCGAAAGAGAAGCAAGAAACAGCAAAAGAAAGAAAGCGAAGCTGGGAGGGTGGTATACTCGCACCCTTATGCGTCGTTCGACTCTCGTGATCAGCGCTGGAAAGGAGTTGTTTGAATCATTCTTTTCGACGCGGGAGTTGCGGCGGCAATTGGGTACTTTCCAATCGAGTCGAGTCGAAGACTCTGGCATTTCATCCAAACTCAAGGCTCGCTTAACCAGCGCTGAGGCCCTGATCACTACCTGGGACAGCCCAAAGTTTGGCGAAGACCTCACGCGGATCGCTCCCCGGTTACGCATCATTGCTCATTGCGGGGGCGAGGTGAAATCCCGTTTTGCGCAGCCACTCTTCAAGCAGTTGACGATCACGAACGCGGCCGTACCTATGGCTCGTGCCACGGCGGAGATGGCCGCTACCCTGCTGCTCTATTGCGCGCCGAAACGTGGATTTCTATCGGAGCGAGTTAGCAAAACCCTCGCAATCAATTTATGACGAGGTCCATCTGCACGGCAGTCCTGAGTCGCTCATCGGACAAACGGTCGGCATGATTGGCTTCGGCCGAATCGGCCGAGCGCTGGTCGATCTGATGCGGGGATTCGACTTGAATTGGCTGGTACACGATCCGTACGCGGACGCGTTCGCTCGCGAAAAAGTATCCAGTTAAATTTGTCGGCCTTAACCAAGTTCTGCCAAAAACGAAACTGCTCGTCCTCGCGGCCGCTCTCACAGAGCAGACACGAAAACTCCTCGACAAGAAGAGACTGGCGGCCATGCCGGATGGGAGTGTGGTCATCAACATTGCGCGCGGGGGCCTTGATCGATCTTGACGCTCTTCGCAAGGAAGTACAAAGCGGACGTTTACGTTGCGCGATCGATGTGACGGATCCCCTCGAACCGCTTCCGGTAGATGATCCACTGAGGACCATACCTGGAGCAATCGTCACGCCGCACATCGCGGGAAGCGGTCGGCATGTGAGGCAAGAGATTGCAGGTGTTGTGCTCGACGATCTGGCCAGGTTTTTTAACGGGCGGCCTGTCCAGAATCGGGTCACTACGGCGATGCTGGACAGGATGACCTGAATGAATATCTCGTTCTCGACCTTGGCATGTCCAGCGGCGACTATTCCCCAGGTCGTGAGACTGGCTTCCGGCGCGGGTTACGACGGCGTTGAACTGCGATTCGTGGAGAACGAGGATTCGCTGTGGAAGCTCGCTGCGTTTTCCGGAGATGGTCTGGCGGCGACGAAACAGCTCTTAGCCGATCACGGCCTGGTTATCAGTTGCCTGGACACGAGTTGCCGCTTTCACTGGCCCGATGCAAAAGAACGGGAGCGTTGGCTCGAAGAGGGCGAACGGATGTCGGACTTGGCAGCGGAACTCGGCGCACCAGGAATTAGGGTTTTTGGCGACACGATTCAATCGGGCGCAAACCGAACCTCGACGGGAGCATGGATCGCCGAATCGATTCGCAAGCTGGCGGAAATTGCCGGTCCGAAGAATGTTGAGATCTGGCTTGAATCGCACGGCGACTTCTGCACCGCAGCTGATACCCGCGCCATCTTGACCGATGCGGATTCGCAGAACATTGGGGCCCTTTGGGATCCGGTGAACAGTTTCGTCTTGACAGGTGAACGGCCGGCGGACGGCGCCGAAATTCTTGGAGCATTGATTCGGCACGTCCATATAAAGGATGTGCGGCGCGATGCGGCGGACTTCCGTTACGTACTCACCGGGGACGGGGAATTTCCTTTGAGCGAATTGAGCACGTCGTTGCGTGAGTTGCAATTCGATCGCTTTCTCTCGTTCGAATGGGAGAAAAAGTGGCATCCTGAACTCGAGGATGCGGACGTCGCGGTGCCTCACTTCGCGAACTGGTTTCGCAAAAACGTGGGATGACAGACGCATCAGAAAACGGGATCTCGCGGCCTTTACGGCCTGCTGACGTGCCTGCTGCGTTCGAACTGTCGGCCAGCGCAGGATGGAACCAGACGGAAGAAGACTGGCGGATGTTGCTGGCGCTCGCCGCGGATGGGTGTATGGCCATCGAGATCGATGGAGTCCTGGCGGCAACCACGACGCTGCTTTGCTATGGCCGCCAATTGGCGTGGATTGGGATGGTACTGACGAAGAAGCAGTTCCAGCGCCGCGGCCTTGCCAAACGACTGTTCGAGGAGGCGCTCGCGCGAGCGGACAAGATGGGTATTGCGACCCTCAAACTGGATGCTACCGATCAGGGGCAACCCCTATATGAAAAGTTCGGCTTCCGTCGAGAACGAGTGATCGAGCGTTGGTCGCGGCCTGGGTCCGCTCCCGAGCCAACATCACCGAAGCCGCCATCCCCGGCGACGTGGACAAGTCCAGGGTTCGACGCGTTTGGAGCAGATCGTTCAGCACTTCTCGATCATCTGGCAGGACGGCATGCTCCACTCATTCTTGATCGGTCTTACTTATTCAGTAGACCGGGCCGCTTTAGCGCAATATCTCGGCCCCTGCGTCAGCGAAAGTCCTAAACTTGCTCGACAGTTGATCCATCGCGCTGTCGAGAGCACCTCGTGTGCCTGGGCGTGGGATTTGTTTCCCAGTAACCCCGATGCTGCTTCCATCGCGGGCGATCTGGGCTTCACACCGAAAAGGCACCTGCTTCGAATGTCGCGCGGCAAGGCTTTGGCAGAAAACACAGACGCGGTCTACGCGATCGCAGGATTTGAACTTGGCTGATATGAGCGTCAGAACCGAATCTGAGCTGGAAGAACTGCTCTCGCGTCCCGACGACAAAACCGTCGAGGCCATGGCCTCACTCGAGGGCGATCTGTTGATCCTCGGTGCGGGCGGCAAGATGGGACCGAGCCTGGCTCGGTTGGCGCGGCGCGCATGCGATCAGGCTGGAATCAAGAAACGAGTCATCGCGGTCGCCAGATTCACGAACGCCAAGCTTCCAGCAGAGTTGTCCGAAATCAACATCGAGACCGTCACGTGTGATCTGCTGGATCGAGAAGCGCTCGCCAAGTTGCCGGATGTTCCCAACGTCGTCTTTATGGCCGCGAGGAAATTCGGAACCTCGGGCGGCGAGCACCTGACCTGGGCGATGAATACGTATCTTCCCGGACTGGTCGCCGATCGTTTCCGTAACTCCCGCATCGTCGCCTTCTCGACAGGAAATGTTTATCCGCTCCGTTTGATCTCGCATGGCGGAGCGCAGGAAACAACGCCAGTGGGGCCGGTCGGCGAGTACGCGCAATCCGCGCTTGGCCGCGAACGGATGTTCGAGTACGGATCAACGCAGTGGGGCACACCCGGAGTCATCCTGCGGCTGAACTATGCCGTCGAACTACGTTATGGAGTCTTGGTGGACATCGGGCTCGCAGTGTTCGAGCGACGCCCGGTCAATCTTGCGATGTCTCGCGTCAACGTCATCTGGCAGGGCGAAGCGAACTCGTGGTGTCTGCGCTCGTTCGCCCATTGTCAGTCTCCGCCGCTCGTTCTCAATATCACTGGAGCGGAGGTGCTTTCCGTTCGCGACCTCGCCCTTGAATTCGGCCGGCAATTTGGAATCGAACCAACCTTTGCTTCGCATGATGAAGGATCGAGCGCACTGCTCAGCGATGCGTCCAAAGCTCGCTCCATGTTCGGAGATCCCACGATCAGCCCGAAACAAATGATTGCCTGGATCGCTGACTGGATACGGCAAGGCGGCCAGCTTCTCAACAAACCGACACACTTTCAAACACGGGATGGGAAGTTCTGATGCAACTTCGTGAACAACTCAAATCCGGCCTGGTAATCCCGGCACATCCCTTGGCCTTGAATGCGCAGCGCAAGCTGGACGAGCGCCGGCAACGGGCACTCACACGCTACTACCTCGCAGCGGGCGCGGGGGGCATTGCGGTTGGAGTTCACACCACGCAGTTCGCCATTCGCGACCCAAAATTCGGATTGCTTGAGCCGGTCTTGACGCTTGCAGCGGAAGAGTGTCGCAATCGTAGCGTGGTGAAAGTCGCCGGGGTATGTGGCAAACGGCCGCAGGCGACCGCCGAAGCGAACCTGGCCGCCAACCTCGGTTACGATGCCGCCTTGCTGAGTCTGGCCGACCTTAAAGATGAAACCGTCGCGCAGCTTCTGGATCATGCTGAAGCGATCGCTTCCATTCTCCCGATCATCGGCTTTTACTTGCAGCCTGCCGTGGGGGGAAGGCTCTTGCCGTATGAATTCTGGCGTAGATTTGTCGAGATAGAAAATGTTGTGGCCGTAAAAATTGCGCCCTTCAGTCGATATCAGACGCTCGATGTGGTGCGAGCCATGGTTGAGTCCGGACGCGAAAAAGATATTGCGCTATACACAGGAAACGACGACAACATCCTGATCGACTTGCTGACGAAGTTCGACTTCGGCGGACCCTCGATCAGATTTTCAGGCGGACTGCTCGGTCATTGGGCCGTGTGGACGAAGACGGCAGTTGCGCACCTCGCTCGCGCCCAGCAGCACAAGGATTCCATCCCCGCGGAACTGCTGACGCTGGCTTCCCAAATCACGGATGCGAACGCGGCACTATTCGATCCCGGCCACAGCTTTCACGGATGTATTCCAGGCATCCACGAAATTCTGCACCGGCAAGGATTGCTTGAAGGCCGTTGGTGCCTCGATCCCGCAGAGGAGCTTTCGCCGGGACAGTCTGAAGAGATCGATCGGGTATGCAAAGCGTATCCTCATTTAGTCGATGACGACTTCGTGAAGGAGCATCTTGATGAATGGCTTCGCTAGTTTTGCCCTGCTCCCACTGCTCTTACTGCGGATCGCCAATCCACCTGGGCCTTCCGCGATCGAAAGCCTGCAGGCGGAAAGTGATGTTCCACTTGCGCTCGATGCAGCATCGCCATTCTGGCGTGACGCACGCCTGGTCACCATGGAGAATGACAGATTCGGCAAGCCGGTACCGCATTTTCGAACTGAAGTGCGCACGCGATGGACGAAGAACAACCTGTATTTCCTGTTCACCTGTCCGTACGAAGAGCTCATATCTCAAGCCCAATCCCAACACGCAGCAAGAGACTTATGAGCTATGGAATTGGGATGTCGCCGAAGCGTTTATTGGTTCGGATTTCGACGTCATTCAACGCTACAAAGAGTTCGAGGTTTCGCCGCAAGGCGAGTGGGTTGATCTCGATATCGACTTGCGCAAGCCCCATCACGAAGATGGCTGGAAATGGAACTCGCATTTTGAATCAGCCGCGCGAATCGATAAGACTAATCATGTCTGGTACGCTGCGATGCGCATTCCGTTCTCGGCCATCGATACTCGTCCCGCCACGGCCGGGAATACTCTCCGCATTAATCTATTTCTGAGCGAGGGGCCGCCATCGAGTCACCGCGAAATCGCGTGGCAATCCACGATGAACGAGTCCTTTCACGTGCCGGAACGATTTGGCCTGATTCGATTGGTGAACAAATAAAGTCTTCATGGAGCCCGAGCATGCACGCATTCAATCGAGCGCTTCTGTGCATGGCGCTTGCCCTCATCGCAGTCGTTTCGCAGCCTTCCCTTGCGGCTGAATTGCCGACCGTCACCATCGAACACAGTGTTCCAGTAAAGATGCGTGATGGCACCGTGCTGCGCGCGGACATCTATCGTCCCAACACGCCCGGAAAATTCCCCGTCATTCTTACCCGGACTCCCTACGACAAACGCGGCGACGTGGATTTCGGATTGAAGGGCGTAGCCCGCGGCTACGTAATCATCAACCAGGACGTGCGAGGGCGCTATTCCTCCGAGGGCGAGTGGTATCCATTTCTTCACGAATCGGAGGACGGCTTTGACACAGTCGAGTGGGCGGCTTCGCTTCCCTACTCCGACGGTCGCGTCGGCATGTATGGCGGATCGTACGTGGGGGCAACACAGATGCTGGCCGCGATCGCGCATCCCCCGCACCTCGCTGGAATCTGCCCGGTTGTCACTGCCAGTAATTATCACGATGGATGGACCTATCAAGGTGGCGCTTTCGAGCAGTGGTTCAACGAATCGTGGACCTCGGGCTTGGCACAAGACACGCTCAACCGGTACGTGACCCAGCAAACGAACGCACAGAACGGGATCTCGAAGCTTCCGCTTACCGCATATCCACTCTTCCCTCTGCCTGCATCAACTTCCAGCGAAGAGTTGCTGCATGCCGTCGCACCGTACTTTCTCGATTGGCTATCGCATCCTGCATACGACGACTATTGGAAACGCTGGGCGATTGAAGAGCACTTCGCGGACATTCGCGTGCCGGCGCTGACGATTGCCGCGTGGTATGACATTTTTCTAGGCGGCTCGTTGCGAAACTATCTTGGACTCAGGCAACATGCCGCGGATGACAACGCGCGTCTGGGTCAACGCCTGATGGTCACGATCGGCGGCCACGCCGGCGCAGGCCAGAAGGTCGGAGATGTCGACTTCGGTCCAGCCGCTCCTTTCGATGAAGACGCAGTGACCTTGAACTGGTACGACCACCTCTTCAAGAATGTCGCCAACGAATTCGCCGGACCAAAACGTGTCAAGATTTTTGTGATGGGCGCCAACGAGTGGCGCGACGAGGATGACTGGCCGCTCGCCCGCGCACGAGAGACACGGTATTTCCTGCACTCGGCAGGTCACGCAAATTCAGCGACGGGAGATGGCTCGCTCACGACCTCAACTTCCCGCGCCGAGAAGCCGGACCAGTACACCTATGATCCGGCGAACCCTGCGCCGACGATCGGGGGCCCGTTGTGCTGCGACAGTAAGCATCTTGCTCCCGGACCGCGTGACCAGCGTTCCGTCGAAGAACGTCAGGACGTTCTGGTCTATTCGACTCCGGCGCTTGCGGACGATATGGAAGTGACCGGACCTGTGCGACTCGATCTCTTCGCAAAGTCTTCTGTCACCGACACGGATTTCATCGCAAAGCTGGTCGACGTTGGTCCGGATGGCTTTGCGCAGAACATGACGGAGGGAATCGTGCGAGCTCGTTATCGCAGCTCGCAGGAAAAAGCGGAGTTCATGAAGCCAGGTGAAGTCTACAAGTTCAGCATCGATCTGTGGGCGACGTCGAATGTCTTCCACAAAGGACATCGCCTGCGACTGGAAATCAGCAGCAGCAATTTCCCGCGCTTCGATCGCAACTTGAATACGGGAGAAGATCAGGCTCATTCTCAGAAAATGACATCAGCCCTCAATACGATCTTGCATGACTCCGAACATCCGTCCGCACTGATCTTGCCGGTTGTGCCGAAGTAATAAGGAGAAATCCCGAAAGTGGTCCGACCTTAAGGCCCGCCCTCGGGATATCCGCAAACTTTCCTGTAAGTATTTGATTCGTCAGGAATAACAAGCGATGGGCCATAAAAGAGTTAGCCGCACACTAAGGTCCACGAATTTCGTCCCTGACCTGACCGCGTTCGCGCGTACCGATTACTAAATCCCACCGTCTTTCGTCACTCGTCGGCTGATTACGGCGATGTTACCCTCGTCTTGTTCGCCCTCCCCCCAAAGCTCTGTCCCGGAGATTCCCGATGCATCGCACAGCTTTCCTGAAGAATTGCATTCTCTGTGCCGTCAGCATGTGTCTCGTAGCGCCTGGGTTTGCGCACCATGTTCAGAAGGGACAAAGCGCGACTTTGCCCATCACGACCTCGTCCGCCAAGGCGCGCGAACTCTATTTGAAGGGCATGGTTGACTACGAGAATCTCTACCTGGAGCGCTGCAATGAAGACTGGCGCGCTGCGGTGAAGGAAGATCCGAGTCTTGCGGTGGCCTGGGCATGGATCGCGTTCAACAGCGGAAGTCCTGAAGAGGTGAAAGCTGCGCGGGAAAAAGCGAAAGAACTTGCTCCCAAGGCTTCTCCCGGCGAACAGTTGATGGTCTCGTGGATTTCGAAGGTGCAGGACGGCGACTTCCTCGGTGGAATCACCGCCATGAACGACATGCTGGAAATGTATCCGCACGACAAGCACCTGCTGTATCTCGCGGGCAACTGGCTGATGGGCGAAAACGGAAATGATCAGGCCCAGCGCTTCATGGAAAAGGCGCTGTCGATCGACAAAAATTTCCCAGCGGCACTGAACGATCTTGCCTACGTCCAGGCTCGCAATCGCGAATTCGACAAGGCCTTCACGGCGATGGACCGCTATGTTGTCATGCTGCCGAAGGAACCGAATCCGCAGGACTCCTACGGAGAGCTCAAGCGCATGGCGGGAGACTTCGAAAGCTCGCTAGCGCACTATCACGCCGCGCTCAAGATCGACCCTGATTTCATTACCTCGCAGCTCGGATTGGGAGATACATACGCTCTGATGGGCAACCAGGAGCAGGCCCGCGTCGAATATGACAAGGCCATCCGCTTTGCGCACACTGAAGCCGACCGCCTCACCTATGGCATGCAGAAGGCCATGACCTATGTCCGCGAAGGAAAATATGCGGAAGCAGATAAGGACTTTCTCGAGATTGCCGAGACTGCCCATTCAAAGGCGCAAGGATTGCAAGAAGCACAGGCGTATCGCCATCTGGCGGAGTATCAGACGGACGACAGTCTTTCTTTGAAGAATCTCAAGTCCGCCGAAGAGGCACTCCATCATCAGGCAGCAATCTCAGCCTCGGACCGTGCAGAAGAAATGTCGCGCATCCTGCGCAACCGTGCAGTCCGCGCTGCGCGGGCGGGCAATCCGCAACTCGCCGAGAAGGCTCTTCACGAGCTCGAGGCGATGGCAAGCGGAAGCCGCAACCGCGTGATCCAGAGCTCTTATCAAGGAGCGGCGGGAACGCTCCTCATGGACGAAAAGAAGTACAAGGAAGCGATCGCGCACCTCGAAGAGGACGAAGACAATCCGTTCACGCTGGAGCTGCTGGTCCAGGCTTACTACCAGAGCGAACAGCCTGAAAAGCTTCACGAAACGGAAGCCAGGCTCCGCGGCACCAACGTGCCGACCATGGAGCAGGCTCTGGTCGTACCCGCAGCGCGAGCGAAGCGGCCGACCATCTAACAGTTCCGCATCAATAGGGCTGGCGTGCGATTCAGCGAGAAACCGCGCCAGCCCGGCCCTCCCCACACAAGCCAGCCGATCGACCCTTCCCGCACCCCGAACCCGCCTCAGAGTTGAATTCCGATTTCCCGAACCGGACTCCGAATTCGCGTTCACTTTCCGCTTTTGGTGTAGAGTATGTGGGCCACTTTGGAGTTTTATGACATCTGAAAATGAGCGCCGCTCCGGAACCAGAATCGCCGCCAGTGTCCCGACTCGGGTCCGCACCATCGGAGGCGTTGAGCAGAATGCCCAGACCCGCGACGTCAGCGCCAACGGCGTATTCCTCTACACGAAATCGAAGATGGAAAAGGGCTCGGATGTGGAGTTGGTATTAATCCTCCCGCCCGAACTCACTTCTGGGGAAAAGTGCTGGGTTTGCTGCCAGGCTACGATCGTTCGCGTTGAAGAAGGCCCGGAGTTCGGAGTGGCGGCGCAAATTCGCCGCATGGACATTCTCCCGGAAGTGGCCATCTGACAAGGGATTCCGGGGGATCTGTATTCTGCCCGGGATCGCAATTCTTCTTGGGAATATCGTGTTCCGATATCTAGACCGCAGATGGCTCCGTTGGGCCATTCGCGAAGAAGAATTCTCTGTTAATCTTTCAAAAAGGGCTTCCCATCGCCTTCTGCGCGGTGCCATAATTGCGGCCCTAGAAGTGCTCTGGCTAATTTCAGGTTCCAGGTGGGCCCAGTTTTATGTTGATTGAAAAGCTCGTGGGCGGCGTCGTGGAAGTGCAGACTCCGATCGGTCCACGTTATTTGATGCCATCATTCCTGCAGCGCGTTTATCTGTTGTGGATGTTCCGGAATTTCCCGATTCTTCCTCACGCGGTGTTGAACAAACGGCAGCAGCGCCTGATCGACCGGATGTGCGGTGAGCAAAGCTTCGTATCCATGGCTTATGCCGATGGAACCGAAGCTCCGGTGATTGGGGCGATTGAACGTCGACCGCCCGTCGGCGCCGAGTCGTTTGACAGCCATCATACCGTCGGGAACGAGTCGACCGGACTCGCGGCGGAAGTTCGGCAGCGCCCATAAGTGCTGCTCCGGATCGATTAACCCAACTTCAGCCTCGGTTCCGGCAGAGCCCTCAAATGCGCTTCAACATGGGGCCCGGTCGAAATCGAAGTTTGAAGGACACATGCTGATCAAGCTGTGTTCTCACCCACCAACCAGCCACGCTCATGAAAAACAGAATGCCGGCGATCCAGGCGCCGTGACTGGCGATCTTGTCGACTACAGAGTCGACCCGCAGGTGCAATCCAAACAGGCGCTCAGCGATCCAACCTACTGCTGCGAAACCAGCAAAGAGCGCTCCGCCAATCCTCAGCCAAGAGTAGGCTCGCGTGCGGCTGAGCAGGACAAGAGAAGGCAAAGCGGCAGCAACAACGACCAACTGCATAGTCTCTATGCCCAGGTTGAATGCGAGGATGCTGGCAACGCGCTCCCACCGCCCAAGCCCAATTTGCCCCAGCATCGTAGCGAACGCCAATCCGTGAACCAGTCCGAAAAATCCAGCGATCGCGGCTTCTCGTTCGGGGAATAGCGGGCGCAGAGCATGAACGGCCGAAACCAGGATCGAAACTGCGATCAACACTTCAATCAGACGGTTGGGCGCGCGAACCAGCCCCAACGCCGCGAGCGCCAGCGTGATCGAATGGCCAAGCGTAAATGCGGTTACAACCTTGAGGATGCGCAGCAGACTGTGCCGCGCACCCGCGAATCCCGCCCAACGCGAACCGCACACGAGAAGAGGGGCCGGCAATAACAATACGAGCAGAAACAACAGGTGGTCCGTGCCTTCTGCGATGTGGCGGACGCCGAGGCGGAAGATGCTGGCGAAGCCGACGGTCCCCAGCCGGCCCCGCATGGCAGACCACCACTTGAAGGGGTAGGAGTTTGCGTGACTGACGACCTCCACGTATTCCAACTGATAGAACGACTGCAGTTCATTCCGATTTTGCGCGGTAATTTGGATATCAGGATCGCCGGGAACGAGGCAATTTACCAGGTACACGGAGATCCGATTCTGGTGGTGATTCTCGACAACCAATGTTCGGTTCGACTTGCCGGTCGGCAAGTCAGCAGTGAACTCAATCTGAATCTCGCCAAGCCCCTCTTTGATCTGGCTGATTTCCGGAAAGCTGACCGAGACAAGTTTCGGAGTCAAACCATTCCCATCGAGCGTCAGCGAGAGATCGCCCAGCACACGTTCTGCATAAATCCCCTGCTCTCGCTGCGAGATCACGCCGTCGGAGTCAGTGTCGATGTTCGAAAGCACGGCAGAAGACACCGCGACACCGGGTATGAGACGCATCGATACATGGACGCGATCTTTCTCGACCGAGATCAGAGTGGCCTGCAGGTACTCGTCCAGTCTGTGTGCGGACGCAGGAGCAACGATCGAGAGAACAATCGCAGCCGCGACCATCAGCCTGGTTCTCACTTCGCCGTCACCGCTCGTCCATAGTCATTCGTTGGATCGCGGTACATCGTATGGACATGCATCGAGGGATCGCCGCCTAAGCGCTGCGGCGCGTACTCGATGACAAGATGCGGTCCCTGAATCCGGTAGTAGGCAGCGATATTGGATCCCGGATTCGCTGTCGTCGGACCACTCCAGGCAAACCAGGTTTCGTTGATGTCGGCTTTCAGTTCGGTCATGCGGGCCGCTGCCGCGCTTTCGTGAATGATGCCAGCCCACTCCGATATGAGGTCGATCAATTCCGCTCGCTGCTTGTCATTCATCGCGGACGCCTTCAGACCCTCCGGTTGTATCGTCTTGCCATCCTGCCCGGGCCCTAGCACGAGGTCGGCCAGACGAAATCCCAGAACCGCTTGTTTCCGCTGAGTATCGTCGAGGGCATTTAACAAAGCTAAGGCCTTGTCGCTCTCCTGCCCGAGCGGACGCACCGCAGTTCCGTTTTCCGTGTAGAGGGCGGGTTGCGCGCCCGTCAGGGTTGGCGTGAGGATGCCTCGTTCTCCAGCGATCGTAATGTTGAGGGCCAGGTGGTGACCGCCAAACTGCAATATCCACGGATCTTTCGCGGAAGGCATGCCGAGAAGGGAGATGTAGTAGAGATCCTTGCCGAAGATCGGATTGTTTTTCTCGTTCGTTTTAAGAACCTCGTCACCTGTCATGATTTGATGAACTTTTTCAAAGCCTCGTTTGCTGAGCGCAGACGAAACCAGGGCCATAGCCGCCGTACGCTGTGCGGAAGTCATCTCTTTGAGGCTGAGACCTGCTCTGGGTGCGAAGGAGACAGGAAGGTTCGACCAGTTGGCCCGCTGCTTTTCGTCGCTCAATGCGAACAGCACGCTTTGTTTCTGCTTCGCGTCGAGCGTCAAAAGAAATGCATTGGCGGCGTTCACGATTCTTGAAGTCGCAGTTTGCGCCGAGGCGGAAGCCAGCGACGAGCAGATCACAACGAAGACGCCGATGACACGAAGCGATTTCAGCGAAAGAGTATTCACTCACACTCCTGGATATGCTCTTGAACCGTCTATCGATTGTTGTCCAACAATCCGAAAGATCGTCGCACGGTGCGGCAAGTCTACATCCTGAGCCAAACACGGATTTGGAATTCATCCGCAGATATTGCTATCTACGCATTGGATGGTAACTGTGGAGGGATCACGTCGAGGTAAACTTCGGTACAGCATGAAGTAAAAATCGAGTAAAGGTCTAGTCTGATCTTCGGATAAAGTGCATGGACACCGCAATCCACGCCCGAGGCGGACTTAAGACGTTCGGGCCTGCTTCAAAATTCCACCGTTTGTCGTTAGCCAGATTCATCTCGTCAACGAAAATCAAGCCGTTTTGGATTTCGAGAGATCGAGTTCCCGTTCGATCGATTCGAGGGCAGAGATTTTACGCTTGGTCGCTCGTATCAGAACCCAGTACAAGGTCGCGAGCCGTTCGTTATCGGAGCGAGAATGCCCAGCGGCGATCAGTTCGAACTCCTGGAGTTGATTTCGTTCTTCGGCGAGATTCCACGGGCTCATGGGGCCTTCCTGGAAAATTTGGTTAGGAGAAACGGTGACCCATCATGCTTGCGTAAAACGCAACCCGCAATTACACGGAAGTCTGGCAGAGTCCCACGAAAGTGTTAAATGATGCTTAGATTGGTACGCCGGCACAGAGATTATCTGATAGTGGGGAGTAGTCGAACTCGAGCAGGGCTCAGCAGTGAGATTTTGCTACTTAGGAGTTCCGAAACGCGGGCTCGCCGAATCAGATCTTCAGCGAAGGTCGCGATTCGCGCGGCAACTGTCCGAACTGGTCCGTACTTATCCCCGCGATGCCACGCGAACTGAATCTGGACTTGGCAGCCCACCCGCGAGGCAACACTGTGGATCAGGCGGCGCGCTCCTCGGGGTAAGGTTCGCTGATCAGCTCGCGAACATAGCACTCTTCGTGGACCGGCTTGCCATGGCCATCGATCCTTGCTGGTTCTTCGATAAATACAGGCTGGTTGCACAGGCGACAGAGGACGAGCGGTGTCACAGATGATATCGACATCGGAAACCCTCCTTCATGCAATGACGTTGTCAGTCTTACCGAAGCACAGTGTTAGGCGAATACAGTCCATTGCGGAGTTGTGACCTCTGAATAGAGCAACGCCTACTCGGTAAAAGTACGTAGAGGCAGGCACGCGAAACACACGCTCTGAAGCTGGCCGCCCCCATTCTTCTCGTTAGACTGTCGAGGCGAAGGAATGGTTCTTTTACTTTGCCGGTCGAACCACTAGGGTAAAGTCAGTGTTTGTTTACCTGGCTTGAGAACTGTCTCGTTCCCATTCCAAGTCAATCCGCCAGACATTCCGGCAGGCAGGGTGATTTGAGCTTCAACTCCGGTCGACACTCGCCGGTATTTCACTTCAACGTTTCCCCTCGGAGTTGGCACAGCCGCTTCGACGCGCTGGAGTACTCCAAGGTGGGGCTCGATCGTGACCGTTTCGAATCCAGCGGTCTTCGGACGAATCCCCGCCACGATCGTCAGCAAATCGAAATTCGGGTGTGCGCTCCACGCGTGACAATCCGAGCGGGTTGGTTCCGGCGACTCCGCCCACGTAGTTAGCCCCAAAGAAATCATTTCCCGCCACGGACCCAACAGTTGAAGATATCGATCTCCCATTCCGGCGTGTAACAAGGCGCGAGAGAGATAAAACCGGAAGTAGTAAGTGGCAGCGGTCATCTCAGGCAATTTCGTGTTCGCATGAAAGGTAGGGTCGCTTGTGGACAGGATCTTCTCCAATACATCTTTCTGATTTTTCCTGCCAACGACGTCGAGCCAAACAGCAAGGATATTTGCGTGTTGACTGTAGTGCTGATGCGCAGGAGTGTCGGCGATGAGGCCATACTGGTCATTCCAGCAGAGCTTGTAGACAGCTTCAGCCGCGCGCGCGGCGGCATCCAGATAACTCTTTGCCATTCGCGGATCTCCCAAAGCAGCCTCGATTTGCGCCGCATTCCGAAGCGCTTCGACAAACTGAAGAGTGATGACGGCCGAGCCTCCGTCCTCATCCTGCGGCGGCATTCCAGATTCAAAATCCTTGCCCCAATCGACAAATGGCCACCACGGTACCTTCCCCATCAAACCGTCCGCACGCTGATGGTCGAGATACCAACTCAAGACCGCGCGCGTGCCGGGCAATTGGGCACGAACGAAATCCGCATCTCCCCGATACAGCCAAAAATCGTTCACCATTCCGACCCATAGCAACGAGAACGTCGGAATCATCTGTACCAACGATGACGGATAACGACTCTGGGTAAGTCCATCCGGGATTCGCGAATCGTTGAAAACTTGAATCGCCTGCCGCGCCAACCGGTCATCGCCGGCCACCGCATACGAGATCAACGCCTGTATCCGTGTATCACCGACATACTGCAAGCGCTCCCAGTAGGGCGTGTCCATGTAAGTATCGTGGGCGTCGAAACGCGCAGTCCGCCAACCGATATCCCAGATTGAGCGCAACGACTCATCGTCGGAGGAAAACGCCGCTCGCTGCTCGAACGGATATGCGCTGAACCACGTCGTCAAACCATCCACCTGAACAGGCTGTTCGGCCGCCTCCACCTCAATCTGCAGGTATCGCCACGTCCTCCAGGTCACAGGCATGAACTCTCGAGCGGCGGAGCCGGCAGGCACGAACTCATCGACCGGTCCCTCAATGTGCCTTCCGTCAGTCAGGTTGCGATTTCCCTTCTGCCCGGCCTCATCCAGAAGCGCCTCGGCGTAGGTCAGCCGGATTGTGGAACCCGCTCCAGTCGCGGTCAGTGCGGGATAGCCAGTCGTCAAGGTGGAGTTGTCGATCAGAATACTGGCCTTGCCATGCGCCGGAACGGTAAAGCCCTTTTCCGGAAAGTCTGACGGCATGTCGATTCCATCGGCCCTGACAACGCTCCCGGCTGGAGCGCGCTGCATCTCCATGGGCGGAAGGAAATCATTCACTAACTGCCAATTGTTGGGCGCATCCGTTTCTCCTCTGAGCGAGCCGCGGCCCAACGGAGCTGCTTTCGACCAGAGCCTGCCGAAATAGCGCTCTGATCCCATGTCCAATCGAACGTCGCCCCATCGATCCGGATCCCTGGCTCGGCGGCGTAGTAGCCATGAACGTGAGGCTGGACGCTGCGGACACCATTTTCCACTTCCACATCCCAAGTCGCGTCCGTGTCCGCTACGCGCTCCGTATCGTCCTGGCCGTGTACCAGAAAGCCGACCCGATCACTGATCTGCGCGATCGCAGCATGCGTGCCAAAATTCCAGACCGTTGCCGCGAGCACATTCCTACCGGCGTGAAGAAACGGGGCGAGATCGTACGTTTCGTATCGCCAGTGTGCCAGGTCGCTGCGGCTCGGACCGCTACCCACTCGTTGCCCATTTGCATGCAGGATGAACTGATTGTCGGCGCTCACGTCGACATAGAAATGCTGCGGAGCCTTGTCTAAATCGATGGACTTCCTGAAGTGCAGCACGACTTCATCCCTCTGCGGGGCGCCCGAAGCCGTGATCCATTGCGCCTTCCAGAGCCGCTTGTGATCAGCAGAATCCTGCCCGGACACGCCAACGACGTTGAGCAGAAGAAGTAGGAAGAGGGTCAGAGATACGATCGCTTTATTTCGCACGCCTCAGATCGTACATCTGCGATGAATTCGCGCGAAAGAAGAATGTATCGTTTCCAGTCCTTGGAATGAGGGGGGAATTACTTTGGCGTCAAGCACCAGTCGGAGAGAGCGCGATGGGCTGAGCGGAGGTCTTTCAAGTTCGTTTAACGATGAACACCGTCTTGTCATCGATCAGGTCCAGTTCCCCATTCTGCCGGTGAGGCTCATCCTGCTTTATCGCGTGATCCAGTAGGGCATTGCAGATGTCCCTCGCGGGTTGCTGGTAGCGCTCGCGAAAAATCCCTTCAATAACCTCAAGCTCTTGTTCGTCGCTGCCATCATAGACTCCATCGGTATATAGAAAGAGGATATCTCCCGGGCTCATCAGCGTGATCTCGGCGACATCGGAAGGAACAAACTCGTTCTCACGGAAGTTTACGGAGTAGTACTTCTGGCGATCCGGATGGTCCGCGGGGATCTGCAGGCCAAGCGCCAGAAATCGCACCATACGGCTTTCGTCCACGTTCATAAACTTGCGATACTCCGCCGAGAACACCAGTGGTGGAGGGTGCCCGAAATTCGCGAAGCGAAAATGACCGCCAGGACGGATCTCGCCATACAACATGGTGGCGATTTCGCGAGCATTCTCTTTTTCACTCACTCCCAGCGCGTTGCGGGCGGTGACCGATTGCGCCAGCCGCAGGTTGAGATTCTGTAAAAGCTCCGGCGTCGTTTTTCCGTAGCGATCCAGTTCGGTAAGCATCAACGCGTGGAATGTGTCGTGCACCGTGGACGCAATTTTTGCCGAGATGATTCCGTGTCCTTGCGCGTCCACTACCAGAACGCCCGCCGTCGAACGAAGGTCGCGCAAGTCCTCCGCAACCCGCACCTGCTCGGAACTTCTGGCAAATCTGTAGTGGGTCTCCATTTCGGGGGTGTAGTTTGGCCTCTTTTGCAGCCATTCCACATGGTCGTCGACCGAGTTACGCACCCGGAGGCCCGGACGGAGAGGTTTCAGGAACTCTTTCGACAGGCGCTGAGCCCTCTGAATGCGAGCGTCAATGTCATAACGCTGTTGAAAATTGATGTACTCAAAAAGATCCCCGCCAACCGCCTCCGCAGGAACCGAATTCCCAAACATCTCGATTCCGGGAATGCGCGGAATCGCACCTTCCACCGGCATCAACCGGTCGCGCAAGTATTCATCGATACCCGGAAATGAGTACGACTTCGTCATAGGATAATTTTAGCGCCGGTGGGTGCCGCCCCTCGAACCGAACCGATGATATTATCCCCGGCGGGAGTCAACAATGGAAACGACAAAACCGAAATTGCCGCGCGAGGCCATCGAACTCTACAACGACTTCATTCATGGTGAGATCAGCCGCCGCGCCTTTATCGACGGCGTCCAGCGACTGGCAGGCGGGTTGGCGGCCGCCACGGTGATCAATGCGCTGATGCCGAATTACGCTCTGGGCCAGCAGGTCTCGCGCACCGATGACCGCATCAAGGCAACATACGAAACCGTGCCTTCCCCGAAGGGCAACGGAAGTATCAAAGGATATCTCGTGCGTCCGGTCAGCGCCGACACCCGCTCGGAGACAGTGACGAAGCTGCCCGGCATCATCGTTGTGCATGAGAATCGCGGTCTGAACCCGCATATCGAGGACATTGCCCGCCGTTTCGCCCTGGCCAACTTCATGGCATTTGCTCCGGACGGCCTCTCGTCTTTGGGCGGCTATCCGGGAGATGACTACAAAGGCGGCCAGATGTTTAACAAGATCGACAAGGACAAGCTAACCGAAGACATGATGGCTGCGGCGTTGTGGTTGAAATCGCGTCCCGACTGTACCGGAAAGATCGGAGCTACTGGCTTCTGCTACGGCGGTTCGACCTCGAACGCGCTGGCGGTGCGGCTGGGTTCCGACCTGGCGGCAGCTGCGCCCTTCTACGGAGGCCCACCCGCCCCGGAGGAAATCTCGAAGATTAAGGCGGCAATCCTAGTTCATCACGGGGAACTCGACACGCGCCTGGTAGCGACGTGGCCTGCGTACGACAAGGCCCTGACGGCCGCGAACGTCCCGCATGAAGGCTACATCTATCCCGGCGCCGTGCATGGCTTCAACTGCGATGCAACGCCGGAACGCTATAACAAAGCGGCAGCCGATCTGGCCTGGCAGCGCACGATCGACTGGTTCAACAAGTATGTCCGCAGCTGATTCCGTCCCCGGCCGCGGCTAGATCAGACAAGCTCTATCGGCCCAGATTTAGTTCCACGAAAGACATCCGATTTGACTTGAATCTCGTAATTGAAATAGCACCATCCTACGTCCCGCACAGCAGGTGGCAGAGTGAACTCAATCCAGACGTCGCGATTGGGGAGCGACAGACGGCTCTCAGGAGCAGCCCTCGCGCCGGCCTTCCGATGCCTAGCGGGTTTCACGTATTCCGGCACGACCATTCAGCGACGTTCCGGTAGGAATTTCGGACAGTCGCTGAAATACGTCCTCATCGCATGTTCACTTCTTTTGCTGTCCACCAGTCTTTCTTATTCGCAGACGGTCACCGCGGTCGAGCGTTCCCTATCTGGCGTTGTGATCACGGACAAGAATGAAGCAGTCCCCGGCGCCACGGTCGTTGCACGGTATTCCGCAGGAAAAAAAGAAACGGAGACGGATTCGGAGGGAGCGTTTCATTTGAACGTTCCTGCTGAGCCCGTGAAGCTCACGGTCGTCGGGAAATATCTGGCATCTGAACAGACGAATATCGGATTGTCTGACCCATCAGTGGGCTTGCAACTCCGAGTCACCTATTCGATCCCTCCAATCCAGGAAAATCTGGTGATTTCCGCAACCGCCTTGAATCCCACGATTGATCAGCGAAATGATGTCGTCTATTCCAAAACCCTGTTCAGTCGTGACGATCAAATCTTCGATACGTTGGCAGCAGGCATCAACACCGGGCAGCACGAAGGAGGCGGGAAGTCGCTGGAGATTCGCCGATTCGGATTCAACCTCGATCACGGTGGCGTCAACGGCGGCCTGAAGGTCCTGGTCAACGACATTCAGCAGAATCAGGCTACGCAGGGACACGGTCAGGGCTATTTGGGCGCTCTGAAGACTCTGACACCGGAACTCGTGGATGACGTTGATATTCTCAACGGCCCATTCAGCGCCGAATACGGTGACTTCTCGGGTCTGGGAGTGGTTCACATTCGGCTCAAGGAAAGCCTGCCGAATCTATTAACGGTTCGAGTGCAGGGCGGTTCGTTTAATGCCTACCGCGGTCTGGCGATCTTCAGTCCAGAACTGGAACATGCCGATGCTTTCATCGCCTACGATGGCTCCCACACGGACGGGCCTTTCATCAACCCTGGCCGCTACAAGCGGCACAATGTGACCGGCAACTACACCCGCCATTTGAATGAAAAAGAATCTCTTGGCTTCAAGCTGAATGCCGGCACCAATGACTTCTATTCCTCCGGGCAGATTCCTCTTGATCTTGTCGCGTCCGGCGACCTCGACCGCTTCGGGTACATCGATCCCTTCGATGGGGGACGAGTCCGAATGGGAACATTCGGAACCTATTACAAGCGGGATTTCGCGAATGGCGACATCCTGAAAGTGGATGGCTTCATGGGAAGATCGTTGTTCGATCTGTACTCGAACTTTACATTTTTTCTTGTTCACTACCTGCCGACGGACCCGATTCATGGCGACGAAATTCAGCAGCACGACTCGCGCTTGCAGGAGGGAACGAATGTTCAATACCTCCACCCGTATAAGCTGCTGGGACATACCGCGTTGCTCACCTTCGGGTCCAACTTTCACGACAATCAGATCAACGTAGGCTTGAACCAGACCGAGGCGCGTCAGTTCCAGGCAGCCACGACCAGCGCACACGCGCACGTAACCAATACAGCCGGTTACATTCAGCAGGGCGTGGATTTACTTGGCCAGACGACTGCACTTCGACGCCGGGTTGCGCTTCGATTATTTTCGCTTTGATGTGAACGACAACCTCGACCCTGCGCACAGCGGGCTTCAAGGCGCGTCCCGCTTTCAGCCCAAGGCAAATTTTTCGTACACACCTTCGAACCGTGTTCCCTTTACGTTCTACGCGAGCTACGGCAGAGGAATTTCCAGTCAGGACGCCCGTGGAGTTGTGCAGGAGCCGAACGCGCCGAAGGTCGCGACCACCGACTTCTATCAATTCGGTACGTCGCACAATCTGAAACGTTTCTCTGTGAGCACCGATGTCTTCTTGATCGACCGCTCCAACGAGCAGGTCTACATTCCCGACGATGGCAGTTTTGAGTTCAAGGGACCAAGTCGGTCGTACGGATGGGAAGCCAAGACATCGGTCCAAATCCTCCGCCATCTCTCGCTGAACGGCGGGTTCACGCAGGTCTCCAACGCGTTCTATCGCGGGACTCTCCCGCGCGTGTATGTAGACAGCGCGCCACACTCGGTGGCCAATTCGGGCCTGACGTTGTCGGGATGGCACGGGTTTAACGGCTCGCTGCGCTACCGTCACATCAGCGGCTACATCTTGGACGGAGAGGATTCGACCAACCCCGCAAAACACGCGACCGGGCTCGATGTGTTGGATTTGAGCACATCAAAACAGATCCGGCACGGCTTGGATTTCAATTTCGCCATCGACAACGTGAATAACAAAGATTTCTGGGAGACGCAGAATTATCTCGAGTCCAGAGTCTCTCCCACCGCTCCGGTCGTTGCCCGCGTCCATGGAACACCCGGCTACCCAATCGGATTCACAGTCGGCCTGACATTCCGTTTGGGAGAGAAGTAGCGGTCACGGCTTAGCGCTGACCATGGCTGGAACCCTCAAGAGGAATTTGTGCCACGACCCTGATGCCTGGCTCGGCCGAAGATATTTCAAAGGTACCCTTGAGTTGCCGAATGCGTTCGTGCATTCCCCGCAATCCGACTCCCGCTTTGATGTGCTTCAGGGCATCCGGCGCGGTGCCACTTCCGAAGTCGCGTACTTCCAGTCTGATCTGTTCCCTCCCCGCAACCACGTTCACGGTCGCCATTTCGCTCCCGGAATGCCGATAGATATTTGTCAGGCATTCCTGAACGATTCGAAACAGTGTCGTTTCAACTTCCGAATCAAATCTTGGCAAGTCGGCGGCAACTTCCAGATTGACATTGATTTTGCTGCGAATTGAGAATCCTTCGATGAATACTTGAAGCGCCGATCTCAGGCCAACCTCGTCAAGCAGAGGAGGATGAAGAAGATGGGAAATGGTGCGGATCTCGGCGGAGAGATGATCGACGAAGGTCGCGTTCTGTTTTACCAGATGTTCGATCGTGGGCGTGATCTGCGGATCGGACAAGATTTGAGCCTGGTTCATGTTCAGTGCAACCAGAAGCTGACCTACGCTATCGTGCAATTCTCGAGCTAATCTTCTCTGCTCGTCGTCCCGCATTCGTAATAATTTTCCGCTGAGTTCCCGCAGATCATCTGCTATCCGTTTCCTCTCCTGTACCTCCGCTTCCAGTTCGGTTGTCCGATGCACGGCGTCTTCCTCAAGGCGTTGGCGAGCCCTCAGCAGATCCTGCTCGTATTTTCTGCGGTCGGTGGCATCGAAGAATGCACTGTGAATCAGTGGAACGCCGCCGTCAACATCGCTGTTTTGAACTGAATTCACCAATACCGGCAGCGGTTTTCTATCTTTGCACAGCAAATCAAAAGCGACCGCTTTGACGACTCCTTGAAGGTGCAGGAGTGGCGCGTAGTGAGTTTCGTAGAAAATCTTTCCAGGTGCCGGAAGCAGATCCTGAAATTTCTTGGAAGAAAGCAGTTCCTCTTCGGAATATCCGGTCCAATCCAGAAAAGTCTTGTTAACCTTTACGATCGTGCCGTCGGCGAGGGTGCTTAGAAATCCACATGGGGCAATTTCGTAGAGATCCTGCACGATCTGCCGTGCAATTTGTGCGCTCAGGGCCATGTAGCTAGAGTTGCTCCGACATCTCTCCAAAGTCTGCAATCATCGCCGCAATCGTTTCACGAGGTGCGCTGAGTTGCGGACAATGCCCAGTGGCATTGAGCATTTTAAAAGTGCTTTTCGCCAGATTGCGGTGCACGTAGTCCCCGACCGCTGCGGGAGCGATCGCATCCTGCGAGCATTGGAGTATCAGCGAAGGAACGGTCAGCCGCGGCAAATCGGCGCGATTGTCAGAAAGAAATGTCACTCTGGCGAAATGCTTGGCAATCTCAGGATCCGTCCGGCAGAAACTATTCTCAAGCTCCGCCGCCAACTCTGGCCGATCCGGATTTCCCATGATCACCGGGGCCATGGTGTGGGACCAGCCAAGATGATTGCTGTCCAAGAACTCCAGCAGTCCATCGATGTCAGCCCGGCTGAATCCTCCGATGTATTGGCCGTCGTCAATGTAACAGGGCGAGGGACCAATCAAAACCAGCTTCCTGAAAAGCTCCGGCTCTTCCGTCGCGGCCAGCACGCCAATCATGGCGCCCACCGAATGGCCAACGAAAATCACATTTTGCAAGGCCAGTTCGCGGCAAATCTCGAGCACGTCCCTCGCATAGTCCTCAAGTCGGCCATACTTGCCTGGGTGAAAGGCGCTGAGATCGGATTTCCCAAACCCAACGTGATCGAAGAGCACGATCTTGTGAGTTTGCTCAAACGCAGGCGTGATCATCCGCCACATATTTTGATCGCACCCGTATCCGTGCGCGAAAACGATCGGGATTTCCCCCGACCCAAACACCTTCACATTATTCCGCTGCAATACCGACATGCCCGGAGCATCCCCTGAAAAACTGAATCCTACCACGGTCAAGGAACCACTGTTATCGGGTGCAGCCGGTTCGGATGAGATGGTGAAGCGGGCGGTCAGGCGCTAACCTCTCACCGCTGAATTCCCTGCTTACAGGGACGTTGGTGCAGAAGATATCTTCGAACCCATCGTTGTTATAGTCAGCGACGCAAACGGCGATCGCCCAGCCGTCCCGCTTTATCGGTCACGTCCGTGAACGAGCCGTTGCGGTTGTTCTTAAATAGCCGGTTGGTAGCCTCGGGAGGGTCTCCCTCGAGGCGCGTCCCGGACAATAAAAAAATGTCCATCCAGTCATCGTTATCGCAGTCGATAAAGGCGCACCCGCACCCGTTGGCTTCGAGGATGTACTTCTTGCTCCCGACTCCGCCGTAAATGACAGGAGTGCGCAATCCAGCCTCTTGCGTAATGTCGGTAAATCGGGCGTTAAGCGGCCGTAAGGAAGGAGGAGGAGCAGATTGCGCTTTTTGATCGCGGGACGCTACGCCCTGCTGGCCGATTGCCCGGCCGGCGACTGCACATAGCGACAACATTGACGAATGAACGACGGGTAATCGTCACCTCAGGAGCAGTTCCCCCGTTGGTTCGGGACGCCTCAGGAATTCGTCTGCCCTACGTCCGCCCTCGTATTATTCTCGCGAACGAGTTCAGGAACACACCTCGTGATAGACGAAATAGCGCTCATGCAAAATACTCGACAAAGGCACAAAGGCTAGCGAGCGCCCCTGCGAGACCGCGCCGAACTCGAGACTTCCATGCCCGGCCTGTATCCAACTCGCCGGATCGTCAATCTTACCCTTGAATTGCAGACTTGGCGAAGGCTCCTGCTTTGTTTGTGCCTGGTAGTGGCGATACCATTTTCCCCGCGGCTCAACTTCGCAGCGCGCGGCCAGCACGAGCGGGCCGTACATCACAGCCTGGAGGCTTTCATTGTCAGGCATTGGAGCTGCGTGCAGATGCATGGGGAGACTGAGTTCAATTCGATCTCCGTTCGTCCAAGGCCCGCGCAGAACCAGGTAGCTGCCGTTATCTGCAAAAGCGGGAATGGCGCGCCCGTTGACCTTCACCGTGCCGGTTTTGACCCAGTACGGAATGCGCAACTTGAGATCAATATCAACCGGCTTCTCCGCCGTGACGGTGAGAGTCGTGCCCTGCTCCTGCGGAAACGAAGTCGTCTGGCTCAATCTAATACCCATCTGCGGCCAGTTCATATCAGAGGCGACATAGAGGTTGACGTAGATAGAGTTGGAGTCATGAAAATAGATGGTGTCCGTCAGCTTGGCAAACTCTTCTGCTCCAGTGCCGCTGCAACACCAGAATGAATCGAACGGCTTAGCAAAGATTTTGGAGTAGCCCCCGCCAACCGGCAGAAAATAAACCGTTGTTCCAGTTTCCGGATCGATGGTTCCCATGCGGTGATTGAACAGAAGGCGTTCGTAGTAGTCCATGTATCGCGGCTGCGGTGACCAGGCGAACAGATGCCGCGTCAGCTTCATCATGTTGTATTCGCAGCAATCCTCCGCGGTGTCTCCGCTGAGTTGGCTCGACAGCACGCCAGGGTCCGTCCGCCAAAATTCGAAGTTGCTGATACCGCCGGTGCAATAGGCGCGTTCGCTGGTGACTTCATTCCAGAAGTAGTCGGCAATATTCCAGTAGCGCTTGTCCCCGGTCATTTCATAGAGACGAGCGGCCGCGATCACTTGCGGCACGTGCGTATTCACATGCAGACCTTTGAGCTCATCGCGGTGCGCCGCGAGGGGATCGAAGAAACCCTTCTTATCGAAGCGCTGGGCGAGCCTCAGATATTCCTGCTTTCCGGTGACCGCATACAAGTTGGCTAGCACCTCGCCCATGCCGCCGTACTCCACCTGCAGCACTCGCTGCATCTGTTGCTCGCCCAGAGGGTCAGCCCAGGCACGAACCCAACCCGCCATCTTTTCAACCGTGCCAAGGGCCTGTTCGTTGCCCGCAAGCATGTACATGTCGAGATGGCCGGCCATGATCTTGTGATAGGTGTAGAAAGGGGCCCAGACATTGACTCCTTCGCGCAGTCGGTCGAACCACTCGACCGGGAATGCGCTGAGATAGCCGTTCTTGTTTTGAGCCTGACATTTGGCCAACTCGGACACCATGAGGTCGCCGTTGCGCTTCAGTTCTTCGTCAGCGGAACTGGCGAAAGCGAGCGCGCACGCCGAAAGGTAATGCCCACCGGCAAAATGACCGCGCAATTCGCAATCCGGCTTCTCCCACTCGCCGAGCGGTTCTGCGTAGGAGGGGAAACCAACCGTCAACCGGAAGGTATGGAGCAACCGGTCAGGCGCCAGAGTCTTCAAATATTTTCGGTTGGCTTCGGCCGCCGCACGGAGCGGTCCCTCGTGAAGCCTGACATTCTGCATAGGGAAAGGACGCGATTGCAACGTAACTACCTCGCGCCCCACCGGTGCAGGAGCGCTGGAAGAACCGGCCCACACGCTATGCTTTTTAGAAGAGGATACCGGAGGGGCAGAAAGAACAGCGCCCGCCCCTGCCATGGCGGCAGAGGTAACAAACTCACGGCGATTGACTTTCTTCACAGCGATCTCCGTATGAAGGGGTCTATCACATGCTGCCGTCATCGTGTACGGATACAGCCTTTCCCTCGAACTCGACGGTCGTATCGAACTTCTCGGGAGCTGCGATGCCGACTCCATTTGACTCCCTCGCGCGGACAATCCGAAACGTCCTATGCTCCAACATTCCCGGGAAGCTTCCGCGACGTTCTCCTACCGTCAACGTGGAGGCTTTGTCGTCCCAATGCAGAGGAATGACGGAGTACGCACCATGTTCATAGTCGTAATTGTCGCCTTCATCCTCATAAAGAGTGAAATCTCCATCCGCCCCGGGATAAATGCGGATATCGATTGGATCTGCCTTGGCTGAAGCCGACTGCACGGCTGGTCCGAATGGAATGATTGAGCCGGCCTTGGCATAGATCGGAATTCTGTCGAGAGGAGCTTCCGCGGTGACAGTTTGGCCGCCTCTCACTCGCTTGCCGGTCCAAAAATCTATCCAATCGTGGCCTGCGGGGAGATAGAGGCTTCTTTGCGTGGCTCCCGAAGTAGTTACGGGGTTAATCAGTAGCGCAGAACCGAACAGAAACTGATCGGCGACCGCTTTTGCACGCGGATCAGAAGGAAACTCGAGGGGGAGGGCCCGCATGAGTGTTTCCCCATCGTGGGTAACGCCCCAAGCGGAGGAATAAATATACGGAAGCAGATGATAGCGCAACTCATCGAACTGGGTGGCAACGTCGAGAACCCGCGGACCGTAGTTCCAGATCTCGGCGTTTGAAGTCCAACCGTGTACCCGAAAGATGGGGCAGAACGCGGCATACTGAAACCATCGAATCAGCAACTCGTGGTAGGCCTCGTTGGTATATTGGTCCTGCGGCCGGAAGAACCCGCCACCGTCGGTGGTCCAATAGGGCAGTCCGGACATGCTGAAGTTCAAACCTGCCGGGATCTGGCGTTGGAACGTAATCCAGTTGGCAGAGATGTCGCCTGACCATGAGATGGCAGCGTATCGTTGCTGTCCGGTGTATGCCGAGCGGGTAAAGATGACCACCCGCTTGCGGTCCGTCGTCGAGCGCTGGCCTTCGTAGATAGCTTTGGTTACAAAGAGCGGATAGGCATTCCGCACCGACTCTCCGCTACCGAGAAACGTCTGGCGGCCCTTCAAGATGTCGAATTCCGGCTCGGAGGCGTCCATCCACCAGCCATCGAGTCCGTAATCAAACAGCCCTGTCTTGAGTTCTGCCCAGAACGTTTTTTGCGCTTCGGGATTAAAAAAGTCCGTCCAGGGCGTTCCCTGAACCAACAAAGACTTGGCGCTCATCCGCTTGTAAATATCGGAATCTTCCCCGAACCTTGACCACACCGAGATCGGCACATGCTCGTCCAAGGTGTGGAATTGGTCCATCATTCCCTTGGGATCGGGGTAAATGCTCTCGTCGAACTTCATGGCGTTCCAGCCGTACTTGCCCCAGTACTGCCAGTCTTGCACCAAGGCGTCGACCGGGAGGTTGCGTTTGCGGAACTCGGCTCCAACCCCTAGGATCTCCTCCTGAGTGTGGTACCGTTCACGGCACTGCCAGTAACCATATACCCATCTGGGAAACAACGGAGCTTCCCCGGTGAGGTGGCGGTAATCCGCAATGACGCGGTTCAACGCAGGGCCGTAAAAGAAGTAGTAATCGATGGCCTGCCCAACTTCGGAGCGGAACGTGCTCGTGTCCTGCGGCAGCCGCGCGGACAACTGGAAACCGCCCGGCCCGCCCTTTGCGCCAACTTCGTATTCCTTGTGAGCCTCCAAGCCCACCGCTCCGGATGCGGCGCTGGGCGTCCACATGTTAATCAAATCGATCACGTGCCGATTATTGACATCCACCACCAGTTGATCCTTGTTGTCGCTCGCGAGCAGAAAGCCGTAACTGCCTTTTGCTCCAGTCGTGAACGTTCCCTGGCCCGACTTCGCGTCCAGTTCGATGAGCTGGTCAGCGGGATCGAAATCGGTCAGGGACGGATTGTTCCAGAGCAGCCCGTATCCCTTGCTCGACAGCAGGAAGGGAACGGAAATGTTGGTGTTTGCCTGATGCAAGCGAATCGGAATCCCACGAACATTGAGAATCCCTTCCTGATGTTGCCCGAGGCCGTAAAGGGCTTCATCCGGAGGAGACACAAAAGTCTGCTGCACCTGCCAGGTCTTGGCTTCGAACAGGGAGGGTACGTCGAACTGTTTCCCCCCTTCCTTCGGCTCTGCAAGCACGGTCTTTCCATCCCCGGAGAAGAAAGTCAATGCGCCGGTTTCAGTATCGACGCTCACCGTGAGGGCATTGGTCGACAGCTTGATCGTTTTCTTTACGGAGACAATCTGGAAGTTCTGAGCATTACATGGCTGGATGGCAACCGGAACTTTCGAGGCCGGAATCTCGGATGTTGGACTGGCAACGACGTGAATGGCGCGATCGCCGCAGACTTCAATCCGTATGGTTCCGGCGAGGCTCACAACCGTCACGCCATTCACATCTCGAGTGAAAGTCTTCACCGAGAATTGAGGCTGCTTCGCTGCCCAGGCTGCCGAACTGAGCTCCAGGAATAGAGCGACTATGTGCTTCCAGTTGAATACCGTCTGCGTTTTCCGCATCTTCTCGTCCCTTCTCGAATGTTGCTATTCTTCCTCGAAAGGCGGGATCAGTCGTGCTCATTGAGACGCCCTATCGCCCTCGCCCTGCTGGATCGCAACCGCGGCCCGGATCAGGCCTTCGCTTCGCAAATGTTCGGAGGCCTCAAAAGCTTTTTTCGCCGAATTCTGATCTCCAACCTTCAGGTAAAGGCGAGCGAGTTGATAGTGAAGACGGCCATCCTTGTCATCCGGCAGCCCCATCTTCAGCTCATTGATTGCATCCTGAGTGCGGTTTGCCTCCGCATACACTCTTCCGAGCAGGGCATGCACATGCGGAATCAACTCTGGCTTGGTCTTCAAAGCCTTCTTTAGGAAGGGCTCGGCGCCGGAGAAGTCATGCTGCGCGGAAAGAATCTCACCCATGACGGCGTTGAGTTCGGGATCGTCGGGACTCTTTTCCAGCGCGGCCTTTGCAAGATGAAGCGCCTCGTCAATCTCGGAATCGGCCAGCAGGGTCAAAGACAGGCCCAAAAGAGCACCGGCATTTCCAGGCTGAATCACCAGGGCTTTGCGATATTCCTGTTCGGCATCTGGGTAATACCTTCGATGGCGGTAAACATCACCCAGCAACACATGCATCGTGGGTGAGTCGGAATCGATGGTGCTGGCGCGAGCCAGAACCAAGGTTGCGAGCTTTTGCGCAGACTTGGTTTCCCAGTACATTCCCTCCGCTTCGGTGGCGAGGTTCTGCGCCAGCGCTTGGGCTGCTCCGAACGAGGTCTCGTATTGAGCGGTCGAGTATGCGTATGACACCAGGAGATGAAGGTCCTTCAGCGGAATCTGCTGCACTCGCGCCTCGAGAGGGTCTGAGGATGCAGTGTTGTTTCCTTTCGTAGCTTCCGATTCGAACAGGGCGGCGACTTCTTCGGGAATCTCTCCTGCCACCTTGCTCTCTTGCAGAGCGCGCTCTAGTTCGGAAATCTCCGCAGGCGCCAGTCCCCGAACGAAGACAGAGATGTTCGCGCGCATAAACGCGGCGTCGGCCTTCCAGATGTCTACAACTTCCTTCGCACCGGTTGACGCTTGCCCTTGCTCCACGTGCATTCGCGCCAGACCTAGTCTCGCCATAGGCGACCCCGGAGACGCCGCCAGTTCGGCTTTCAGTTCGCGCTCCGCACTCGGGAAATCCCGCTGGTTCAGGAGGACAAAGCCATACGCAGCGTGCGTACCAGCGGGATATGGCGGCGAAGCAAGGCTGGTCTTGTAGGCTTCAGCCGCCTGGATAAACGATCGCTGCTCCGCGAAAGTATCCGCCACGAGGGCGTGCAGGTATCCGGAGTTTTTGTGCCGAGCCAGTAGAACGCGCGCGTTGGCTTCGACTTGTTCCAGATAAGCGACTCCGAGGTGAAACCAGCTGTCGGCGCTGCCCACATTGGCTTGAGCCGCCCGCAGATACGCCACAATGGCAAGCCGCGTCTTTCCTTTACCCGTGTAGGCTTGGCCGAGAGCGGATTGCGCCTGCGGATCTGTGGGCTGGATCAAGGCGGCCCGACTGAGGTACGGGATCGCCTCATCGAATTTTTTCAACTTGAGATACTCGAGCCCCAGGAACAGGTTCGGAACAAACAAACCGGGCTTCAGGCGGATCGCCTGGAGAAAAGCGGCCAAGGCTTGTTGATCTCTTGCAGTTTGATAGCACATCAGACCCAAGTTGGTTTGGAGTTCGGCGATTTCGGGATGTAGCGCCACAGCCTTTCGGTAAGAATCGGCGGCAGCTTCGAAATCTCCCCTGGCCTGGGCTTGTTGCGCCGAGGCCAGGAGGGATTCAAACTTCGACGGCTGTTGCGAAAATGCGGGCCCGTCGAGAGCGATGAGGATCGAACAACAAACAACAAGAACCCAAATTCCTCGCACGCATCACCAATAAAACTTCAGCGCTGCCTGCATCAATCGACCCGGGAACGATGCGTTTATGGTTGCAAATGATCCAGAACCCAAGGCCGTATTCGGTGCGTAGTAGTTTGTGTGATTGAACGTGTTGAACATATCCAGACGGAACTGGAACCGGAACCGTTCCTCAATCGGGAAATACTTTTGAATGCTCATGTCCCAGTTTTTGTAGCCTGGTGCACGCAGGTCCGAGAAGTATCGCGGAGCATCTCCCAAGGTCCATTGCGCTGCCGGCTGGAAAGCCGCGGTGTTGAACCACTCCGTGCGGGATGGGTTTGAGATGTGATAATCCCCGACAACATCCACGTGCTGGCCCGCGCCGAAGTAGTTGAGCCCATTGCCGGGACTGGAGATTGCCAACGGGAACCCTTGCTTGAATGTAGCAACACCGGAGGTTTGCCACCCTCCTACAATCGCATTTAGCACACCGTTCATCCCAGACGCAAACTTCCTGCCCCTGCCGACGGGAATCTCGTAGACGTAGCTCAGAACAAAACTGTGCGGAACATCCGTAGCGTCCACCGATTTTTCCGCAGCAAGGTTGTAGACGTTTCTAGTCGACGTACCGTTCGCGTTTGCCCAATCGGTGCTCCCAGCGACGTCGTCAATGAACTTCGAGAACGTGTAGGAGGCTAACAGAGTAAGCCCCTGCGATACGCGATGAGTGTAATTCACTTCCAGGGCATTGTAGTTTGAAAAGCCCACTGGATCCTGGTTCTCCGTGATACTGCAGAACTCAGGATAGGGAAGGAGCAGTTGTCCTTGGGCAACGGTTGGGTTATTAAGACCGCAGCCACTTTGGGTAATGGAGTTAAAGAACGGGTTCGGAACCAGGGTCGCCAGCGCATTGCCCATGGAGAAGTACTTGGGATCCAATTGATCAGTGTTGAGCCCCGAGGCAATCATATGGGTACCGTGGTTGCCAACGTAGGTAATGTCGAGTACGTCGTTGGGCGTCGGGGCAAACTGGAATCCATACGTCCACTGCTGGACGTAGGTTGCTTTCCGGTTAGGGGAGACTGCGCCGGTGCTAAACCCCACATTGGTCAATCCGCCGAGCGAACTCCCGGTCTCCGGAACCAGTCCTGATGGATATGCATTGCTCAATGTCGCGTCGGGATTCAGGCCTCCATTCAGTGAACCCACAAACGGCGTGACCGCGTTGAAACCGGGCGCCGGTCCGCCGCCCCGGTAACTAATGGGGTAAAAGACGCCATAGCCGCCACGCATAACGAGCTTGGGCATTAGTTGGTAGGCAAAGCCAACGCGGGGAGCGAAATTCTTGTAATCAGTGTGATAGAGGTTACGATTGGACGGAGTATTGAACACCACTTGGCCCATGTACGTCTGGCCCACCGACGTGCTGATCGGGTTTACCGCATCGTAGTCAAAGTAGGTTTGACGATTATGTATCTCCCGCTCAGGCCGCTGCACTTCCCAGCGCATCCCTAGGTTTAACGTCAGCTTGCGAGCAGCCTTCCAGTCATCTTGCACGTAGAGGCCGTGCAGCCATTCCCGAGTGGCGGGAAGAAACGCGATACCGGTGCTTCCGCTAGGAGATGTACCCAGCAACATGGATGCGAAGACATTCCCGGAGTTGAGGGGCGTACTCGTAATGTCCGGGCCGAGCGTGAAGTTGTTGTCAAAGTTAAAAACCGTCGGCTGGATGCGGCCGCCGTTTTCGTCGATGGCATTGACCGCATATCCAAACGACAGGGAATGCTGCCCATTGACCTTGACAAAGTCCAGGGAACTGCTGCCGATGTTTCTGGGAAATGCGCCTTGGCCGGCGCCTTGCACTGGCCCCAACGGAGCATATCCCTGGGGCATATTGATGACAGGAAACTGAGCGGAGTTTGGGTCAATGAAAGAGGGTAATCCCAGCGAGGAGGGCTTGAAGCCGGCACTCTGCATCTCGTTGCCCTCGACCCATCGCATTACCCCTAGGTTGACAGTCATCACGAATGTAGGGGTGAAGGTGTGGGTTACTCCCAGGGCAACATTCCAACGGTTGTTGGGATTGATCTGCCCCGGCCCACCCGGATCATTGGCGCCGTAGAAAGGGGGCAATATTTGCTTGGACTCGTGTTTGTCTGAAAAGCGGCCATATATCCTGGTCTGATCGGTGAAATTGTGATCGATGCGGGCGGTGTATTCATCGGAAGGATTGGCGCCGACCCCAGTTGCCGCCCAGTTGTTCAGCATCGCGCCGGACAACGGCTGCGGGTAGAAGCCGATCAAGTTCAAACCTACAGGATCAATTCCATGCGAAGCGTTGGACAATATGTTCCCCAGAATCGGGTCGCGAACCTCAACGGTCTGTCCGATCGAAACGCCTTCACTGGGGACGGCACACGTCGCGGTCACCTGCTGAGTCGAAAACGGATCGTAGAGTTGGCCCGCGAGTACCGGCCTGCACTGGGCATCGGTGCCGATCTGAGAGCCGAGCAGGGCGGAAAAGTCGCCGGTTCTGAAGGCGGCCGTCGGCACCGTGTAACCGACCGATACCGGATCGTTTTCCCGGTGCCCTTCGTAGCCAAAGAAGAAGAAGGTCTTATCATGTTGCTTATACACGCCCGGAATGTAAACCGGCCCGCCCACTGTCACGCCGAACTGGTTGCGATGAACATTGGGGCGCGGAAGATTGTTCAAATTGTTGAAGTAATTGTTGGCATCTAGCGCGCCGTTCCTGAGAAAATCATAGACATCGCCATGGAACCGGCTGCCGCCGGATTTTGTGACGACGTTGATGACGTTGCCGGTACTCCAGCCATACTGCGCCGTGAACGAATTTTGTTGTACTTTGAACTCCTGCACGCTTTCTACCGACGGAACGTATTCCACGCCGCCCCATCCCAGACTGGTGTCCCACGAACCGTCAAGCAGGAATGCGGTTGTGCCAAAGTACCCGCCGCCAAAATTGAAAAACGAGACATCCTGATCCGAGGTGCCTTGCGTGCCCCCGCCTTGCAAGGTCTGCTGCTGCGGTCCATTGTTGACGGACGAGTTCAACGCGACAAAGTTGAATACATTGCGAAGGTTCAGTGGCAGCTCGGCAACTTGTTTCGTACCAATTTCGTCGCCTACGTTGGCATTGTCCGTCTGGAGTAGAGGGGCCACCGCGGTCACCTCGATTTGCTCCGTCGAACCTATGGTCAACGCGACACTCTGGCGCGCGGACTGCCCGACTTCAAGTGTGATTCCTTCCTGCTTGAGGGTCTTGAAACCCGAAGCCTGTACCGTCAGGGTATAGGTAGCTGCAGGCAGAAGCGAAAATGAGAAACCTCCTTCGGCATCCGTCTTAAAGACGCGGGTGATTCCTTTCTCAGGGCTGCTCAGAGTCACATTAGCGTTCGCAACCCGCGCCCCGGAGGAGTCCGAAACCGACCCTGAAAACGAAGAGGTCGATGCCAGCGTTTGACTGTGTGCGAGGGGAATGCCTGTGGAAACAATCAGAGCGGCAATGACAAAAAGCAAAAGCTGGGAAAGACTCCGAGGTCTGGGCATCTGCGAAGACTCCTTAATTGACGTCTCCTGGACGCGCTCGCCGGCACACACTGCAAACGTGGCAGTTCGGGCGCGTCAGGGCGTCGGAGCTTAAGCGATACGCGGAATTGCCATGCCTGTCTAGGTTGACTACGGTAAACTACCGTCATCCAACTGGGTTCAAATCTCGTATTGACAACGAGTTACGAATGCGAATAAAACACTGGGGACATCGTTACCTTTAACGGTAATATACGGTCACTTTTGATCGCAAGGCGAAAGACTTTGTGGGTTCTTCTATGGCCACTCAACACAATTCACTGCTCGCTCCTGATCCGGTTCCGCCTCGTCCCCAAGTCGAAGGGTTGCTGGAAGACATTCTGGGCAGCGCCCCTTTTCGAACGAGTCGCCAGTGCCAGGATTTGTTTCGCTACATCGTTGAGCATAGCCTCGCCGGCTCCGATGACTCGCTTCGCGAACGTGTGATCGGAATTGAAGTGTTCGGGCGTAAGCCAGACTACGATACTGCCGACGATCCTGTCGTGCGGCTCCGCGCTGCCGACATCCGAAAGAGATTGGCCCAGTACTATCAGGCGCACAGCGACCCT
The DNA here is from genome assembly GCA_963820895.1 of uncultured Acidobacteriota bacterium. Classification (GTDB taxonomy): domain Bacteria; phylum Acidobacteriota; class Terriglobia; order Terriglobales; family Acidobacteriaceae; genus Sulfotelmatobacter. The sequence continues at coordinate 365,747 of CAWGBW010000001.1, read as the reverse complement.
ATCGAGTGGAAAGTTGAGATTCCGACAGGATCGTACAAAGCTCAGTTCCATCGCTCTGAGATTCCCCTAACCCGGCTTCCAGTCGCGGTGAGTTCAACGCAGCCGCAAGCCAGAGTTCCCCCCTCGACTGACGGCGTCAACCCGGTCCCGAGCGCTCGTCCTAATAAGCGCAGCCGCTTGAAGCTTGCTGCCGTTCTGGGCGCATGCCTTGCCATAGCGTTCGCGGCCGTCATGCTACGTCGGAATCCCCCCCCTGGGGTTGTGAGTTCTTTCGATCTGTTCTGGGGGCCCGTTCTGTCGAGCTCGCGACCAGTAGTCGTTTGCACAGGCAGTAATCGTGTCTATGTCTTGTCTCGAGAGGCCCATAGCCGCTATCGAAAGAACCACCCCAGTCCAGACGACACGACTCCGAACCTGGAAACGCTCGTTCCGAGGGAGGACCTCAGGAGATTCACGGGAGAAGATTTCCTGCCGGTGAAAGATACTTATCTGACGATCGGTGACGCTTCCGCCACGGCACAAATCTCATCCCTGCTCACCTCGCGCCGTCATCCCTACGATTTGCGTTTCGGAAGCGACCTCTCGTTTGGAGACTTGCGCGAGGGCTCTGCGATCTTGATTGGGGCCTTCAACAACAATTGGACCCTCAATATGACTGACAGTCTTCGGTTCGCCTTCGAGGCTGGTGACACAGCAGAGATGCATGTTCAAGACCGACTTGATCCGAAGCGCTCCTGGTGGCCGAAGTTCTCCGGCGCAAAGTTCAGCGAGGACTACGCCATCGTTTCTCGTGTGCTGGACTCCAAAACAGGGGCGGTTCTGGTGACGATCGCGGGACTGGATCATACCGGCACTCGGGCGGCGGGAGACTTCGTGACGGATCCGCAACTGATTGCCGACCTGATCAAGCAGGCCCCAAAGGACTGGACTCGGAAGAACGTACAGATCGTGCTCCACACGAATGTCGTGAACAATATCCCAAGTTCACCGACTGTTGTTGCGGCGTATTACTGGTAGTAGAGAATTCGGGATTTTCGCCCTAGTCCAAACTGACCATAATCTTTTTGAACCGCGACGGATTCTCACTCCAGGAACGCAAAGCATCCGGCGCTTCTTCGAGAGTCACGGTCGAGCTCACGGCTTGATCTACCGGAAATTTTCCCGCCTCGAGCAGTCTGATCACGCCGGAAAAATCATCCGGGCCTGCGTTGCGCGATCCGAGGACGTCCAATTCCTTTTGCACGAATAGCCTGGTTTCATAGCTCACCGGCTCTTTGGCATAGCCGATGTATACGACTCTCCCGGTAAATGCGACAACTTCCACCGCGGCCCGAAAGGTTGACGGACTACCGACCGCTTCGATGACTACATCTGGCCCGCACCCATCTGTCATTTCCAGCAACCGATCATGGAGGCGATCCTGTGCGCTGTTGATCGTATGCGTACCGCCCGCGCTCCGAGCGAGGGCAAGCTTTTCATCGTCCACGTCGATACAGATCGTGCGAGCGCCGCGAGAACTGGCCCCGGCGATTGCGCCCAGTCCAACTCCTCCACAGCCGAAAACTGCGACCCTGTCATCTGCCGTCACCCTCCCTCGGGACACAGCGTGAAACCCCACCGTCAGCGGTTCCACCAGGCACAATTCCTTTGGCGTGAGCCTTGCGGAATACAGCTTCTCTCGTGGCAGGGCGATGAACTCACAGAGGGCTCCGTCCCTTTGCACGCCAAGTGTGTGGTTGAACCGGCAAGCGTTTTGGCGCCCTCGCTGACATGACGCACACTGACCACAACTTGTGTAAGGAGACAACGCCACATCTGTGCCGGTCCGGAGAGCGCTGTCGCCGCCGTGAACGACAGTAGCCGACACCTCATGGCCAAGGATGCGAGGATAAGAAACCAACGGATTGAGTCCGCGAAACGAATTCAAATCGCTCCCGCAGAACCCCACCATTCGCACCTTAAGCAGCACCTCTCCTTTCGCGACGACGGGTTCCGCAATCGTCTCGATAGATGCCTGGCCCGGGTTCTGGAGTACGAGCGCCTTCATTGGAGATACTTAGTTCCTTCTATCGAAGTTACTCAGCCCAAGTGTCTTTTTTCATTCTAGCGACATCGATTCATCGTATCTATTGATCGAACCTCACGCGAAGCGCGTAGGCATATTTCGCGGGGGAAGCTAGGGTCGGCAAAACAACCCGCAAGCCGTCGGGATTTTGGCTAAACTGCACCTTGGTCTCGTTGCCCACCAGGGACACCGATTGAACGCGTTTGCCTCCCAGCGTCAACCCGAGGGAATGAACTAGGGCTTCTCCGGTGCTAGGCCAAGCCAGACCGATCACGTACAGGACATCGCCCTTGGTCGTGAAGCGAAAATCTTCCGGAGTGTAGTTGGCTGTGTCGGTGTCGTGAAACGAGCCAGCCGCGACTTTCGTGGGCCCTTCGCCATAAGTTCTCCAAGGTCGAGTACCGTAGATGGCTTCTCCGTTCGTGTTCAACCACTCCCCGACATCCAGAAGCACCCGCTGTACCTCATCCGGGATTGTCCCGTCGGATCGAGGACCGATGTTGAGCAGCAGATTGCCGTTCTTGCTTACGATATCGATGAGCTGCTGAACCACGAACTTAGGCGATTTGAAAGTGTCGTCCTGAATGTAGCCCCAGGACTTGTTGCTGATGGAGGTATCGGTCTGCCATTGGAGAGTGCGGATATCTCCGAGCTGGCCGCGCTCCAGATCGAGTACGCCCGCATGCTCGTTCATGGCGTAGTCCTTGTAGTTGATCACTCCGACGTGATCTCCGTATTTGAGCGAACTGTTGTAGTAGAACGCAGCAAAGCGGGTGAGATTCGCACGGATCGAAGCTTGCCCGATCCACCAATCGAAGTACACGATATCAGGATGATATTTCTCGACCAACTCCGTACTTCGCGCCAGCCAATCGTTAGCCCATGCTTGTGAAACATAGGTGAAGTCTCCGTCGAGGGGAGTTCCGGATTTATTGTTCAGCCAGTTGTGCGCAGGGCCATAGAAGGCGGCATATTCCGGATCGTTAATGTCGGACGAGAAGGTGCGGCCAACGCCAAGGAAGAAATTGTGCTCCACGCGATGCGATGACACGCCGAAATGCAATCCCGCTGCCCGTACCGCCTTGGCCAGATCGCCGATAAGATCGCGGTGCGGCCCCATTTTGGCAGCGGTCCAGTCGCTCACGCCGCTGTCATACATGGCGAAGCCATCATGGTGCTCTGCCACGGGCACTACGTACTTCGCGCCCGCCTTCTTGAACAACTCAGCCCATGCGGCCGGATCATAGCGCTCCGCTTTGAACTTGGGGACGAAGTCCTTGTACCCAAACTTGTCCTGCGGGCCATAGGTTGCAACGTGATGTTTGAACTCAGGAGTTCCGGTCTGGTACATCAGGCGTGGATACCACTCGCTGCCAAAGGAGGGGACCGAATACACTCCCCAGTGAATAAAGATTCCGAACTTTGCGTCGCGGTACCAATCGGGCGCTTCAAACTTCTGCAGCGACTCCCAGTCCGCCCGGAAGGGCCCCTGAGCATTGGCGCTGTCGACGTCCTTCAACAGGGCAGCGCGCGCCGAGTCATATTTGCTGCTGGCTTTTTGCCACGCCTGATCAATGATTGCCGGATCCTCCGATGCCGTTGGGGCCGTGACGTCCTGCGCGCGCACGCTGGAAAATGCGAATAGTCCAAGTACAACGGCGGCGAGTCCACGAATGGACTGTCCTAGAAAACGAGAATGGTGAGACATTCGTCTTTTCCTCCCTCCGAAACTTTGCCGTCGAAATCAATCTGACGGAGTGAATTACGAGGCAATGGCGCCAGCAGTTGCGTCCTGTCTGCTGAGCCGTACCCACATGGAGCCGTAGAGAGCCACGAACACAAAGCAGATGAGCGGCACTACGAATCCCATGCGCATGGAATGCTGGTCAGCAATGTGGCCCATGAAGGGCGGCGTAATTGCGCCCCCGACGATGGACATCACAATCAGCGATGAGCCGAACTTCGTATGCTCGCCCAGCCCGCGGATGCCGAGGGCAAAGATAGTTGGAAATCCTACTGACATAAAGAAAAACGAAGCGAACATCGCATACATTCCCGTTTTGCCGCCGGCGATGGTGATTGCGACCAGCACCACGTTCATGACTGAATAGGCCGTGAGCACTCGCTCCGGTTTGAACTGGCTGATCACGGCGCTGCCGCACATGCGTCCAACCATGAACAAGACAAACCCGACAACACCCAGCCACCGCGAGGCCTGCAGCCGGGTCACCCCCGGATCATTCTCGAGAACGTAGTTGACGAAGAAACTGAAGATTCCGGTTTGCGCCGCCACATAGAGAAACTGCGTGGCCACGCCCAGGGTAAAGTGTTTACGCCGGAACAAGTCCCAATTCCTGGAGACAACAAGGAACGCGGCGACATAGGCGACGACCAGAAGTCCGTATTTCACCGGCTGGAACAATGCCTCGTTCATCTGCAGGAGGGTCCACAACAGTTGGAGGATCGGGGCGATGAAGAAGTACAGCAACCCGCAGACCGCCGCCAAAACGATTGCGATCCCGGCCTGTTGCCCACCCGTTGGGTTGAGCCGGTTGTTCCCGGACGCCGCTCTGCGGCTCTCATCTTCGGCGTGTAAGTCCGGCACGTTTGAGACAGCAAAAATGATCAGTAGCAAAACCACAAATACGCCAATGCCGACGTAGGGAGTGGTAAGACCAGCATTGGCGCCTGCTCCATCAGTTCCCGAAAAAACAAAATACCCACCGACGATCGGCCCCAGAATCCAGCCCAGGCCATTCGTCGTCTGGGCGATGTTGATGCGCGTTGGCCCGCTTTCGGGCGGCCCGAGTACCGTCGCGTAAGGATTGGCAATGGTTTCCAGGCACGTCATTCCCGCTGCGATGACAAACAGGCCGAGGAGAAACGCCCAATAGGTGCCGATGTGGACGGCGGGAATGAACCAGAAAGCTCCGCCGGCAATCAACGTCAACCCGACAAGAATGCCGCCCTTATAGCCGAACCTCTTGGCGATCAAACCAGCCGGAATGGCCATCAGGAAGTAGGCAAGATAGTTGGCCGCTTGCACCAGGCCGGATTGTTCTTTGTTAATCCGAAGTGTGTCCTGGAAGTGCTTGTTCAGGATGTCAATCATCCCGTTGCAGAAGCCCCACAGCAAGAAGAGGGAGGTGATCAGAACAAAGGGAACGGCAAAGTTCCTGCCATCGGCGGTACGAAACATCCCGCCTTGCGTCCTGGCTAAACCGGCTGGGGTCGTTGATGGGCTCGTGGAAGTCCTCATCGTGTTGACTTTCGTTTGAACAATAGAGTTCCCCTTCGGATCAGAACTACGTATCCAACCAGCCCATCCGGATCATGCCGCCCGCAGAATTCCTACCCGCTCTCCAAAATGATGTTCGCGTACTGGATGGTGTCGCCGGTGCGGATCAAACCGATGGCAAGCGGCACCCGCCTTTTGAATTGCACATGAGGTTCAAACTTCACTTCAATTCCGTGCAGAGCTTCGGCAAAGGCCGAACGCGTCCCAGCGGTGTTGGACTTGATGAACTCCCGCGCCATCCATGCTCTGCCGATAACGAAATTAGAGTGAAGCGCTTGGAGAACGTGCGCTACGGTCGGCACATCATCGACGAGCGAAATATCCACCGTCTCGATTTCCGGCCAAAATGGAAAGCCGCGATCAGCAACAACCAACGTGTTGGTGTGGCGCACGCGACTGATCAGAGAGTTGATCTGAGGGTTCAATATTCCAGTCTTTATCATGACAAGGCCTTGAAGCGATTTAAAAGCCACGCAGGTCGGTGCTCGTCCGCTTGGGCAAGCCCGGCGCCGGAACTCGCTTGAGGACGAGATACTCGATCCCGAGCGCTGCGCAGTAGTCCCGCTTGCCGCCAACATCACCATCTTCGTTCACAGCGTAGATATCAGGCTTCAACCGGCGGATTTCCGGATCGGCATCCAGCCACCCATCGCCGCTGGAAATCAGCGATTCCGTTACGTACTTGATCGAGCCAACCACATAGCGGCGTTCTTCTTGCGGCAACAGCGGATGTCCTGCGCCCTTGAGCAGTCGGATGTTCGAGTCGTGGCCGACGATGGCGTAAAGGTCCCCATAGGTGCTCACTTCTTCGAAGAAGCGCACATGGCCGGAGTGAAGCCAATCGTAACATCCTGTGACAACCACTTTTCTTCTCCCTGATGCGTACGGCCTGAGTGGCACGTCCGGAAACTCCTTGAGGCTCTCGCAGGAAAAACAGCGGTACACGATCTTGTTCTCTCGCGCATACGCTTCACGCGCAGGACTTGTCGTCGGTCGGTAGTCGGCCCAAACATCGACGCACAAAGTTCCCGGTAGAGAATCGTAGTCGGCAAACGAATCTGCTGTCGCCACCTTGCTGACAGAACGCACGGCATTTAGAAAGTAGCTTCTTTCTGCGAGGGGGAACTTCGGCGGAACGCCCGTGACTTGTTCCACGATTGCATCTGGCCAAAGCAACACCGTGAGTTCACCGAGTTTTGCTGCTTCCTCGAGAAAGCGAACCTCACGCGACGTGATGTCGTCAAATCCGCCACTGGCCACGACTTGTGCTGGCGACTGGATCAAGGGCGGTTTTTGTCCGTGGTGCGAACGTTGACCTGGAATGCACCCGGAACAGGCTTTTCGGAAACGACAATCAGATACCCTCCGCCACAGCCGGAGAACATGGCGCCAGGAAACTCGCGTTGATAAATCCGCAGAATTGCCATCAGATCAATCTTGATCAATGGGTGAGCGGTGACGTGCGGCAACAGCTTTTCCCAACATCGCATCGTTTCGTTGAACGACCTACCGAGCGCATCGGCGTCCATCTTCTTAATCGCGTCGAAGCAGTCCACCCCGCTGCGCCCGAGGCGCGCCACCCATTTGGGTTCCAGTTGCTTTACGCCAAGCGGATTGTAGCCCAGAGGCCGCGGTTGGATGGGAAGCAGGTAGAGTACCTTCTCCAGCCAGCGAGCGTGCCTCGCAGATGTGAGGGAGTCAATGTGCGTCGGAAAGATACCGCCGTTCGCCGCATAATCGTAGTCCAGCCGGTTTACACCGGGATAAATCAGGCCGATCATGTCCTGCGAACCGCTTGGCTCCGCCTTGCCTTTGTTCTCCGCTTCGTACAGCTCGCGCACCAGTCCGTCGAGCGGACGCCTGGGCGGCTTTCCTTTCCACAAACGATGCGCCACTGCTCGCGTCCCGCTGGCGAGCCCAGAGCGATCCATCGGCCGGAAATTCGATTCGATCTGGACTACCACCATGGCCCCGGGCGGATAAGGATTCAGCTGCGAGACAAATGGCTGATCAATCCAACCGCCCGCAAGCTGGAGTCGGTTGGGAATGGAACCGAACGCCTTATTGAACCAGGAGCGAGCCTTCATGTTCGTCAGCCGATGCCCACGTGCTCGCCAGCCTTGCGGCGCTCGTATTGGTCTTTGATCCATCCGTAAGTTGTCTCAAGCCCTTTATCCAGTGGCGTGTCAGGTTCCCAGCCGAGGACTTTCTTGATGAAGGTATTGTCCGAATTGCGGCCGGCAACGCCTCGCGGAGCATTAAGATCGTAGCTGCGCTTCAATTTCCTGTCTGCAATCTTCTCAACCTTGCTGACCAAGGTATCGATGGACACGAGTTCGCTCGAACCAAGGTTAATCGGTGTCGCGATCAGATCATCGCAATGCATGATCTTGTCAATGCCTTGCACGCAGTCGTCAACGTACATGAAGCTGCGCGTCTGCTTGCCGTCACCCCAGATCGTGATTTGGAAGTCGTTCTGGTCGATCGCCTCGATCATCTTGCGGCAGATCGCTGCCGGGGCTTTTTCGCGGCCGCCGTCCCACGTTCCATGCGGCCCATAGACATTATGGAAGCGCGCCACAAACGTCTTCATTCCCCGCTCATGCCAGTATTCCTGACTCACCATTTCGGAAAACAACTTCTCCCACCCATAACCACGTTCCGCCAGCGCCGGATAAGCGTCTGTTTCCTTCAACGCGCGAACGTTGGGGTCGCTCTGCAGCGACGTGTTATAGGCGCATGCCGAACTCGAGAAGAAATACCGGTCCGCACCCGCCCTGTATGCCGCCTCGGTCATATGCGTGTTGATTAGCACCGAGCGCAGACACTCGACTCGAAAGCGTTCGATGAAGCCCATACCGCCCATGTCCGCGGCGAGATTGTAAACTTCTTTGGCCCCTTCGCAGACCCGGCCGCAATTTGCCTCGTTGCTCACGTCGAAACAGAGATGCTCCACTCCAGGAACGCGCAAGTACCAGTCGTACAGCGGTTTCTTGTCCACCGCGCGAATGTTGGCAAAGCCTTTCTTTTGGAAATAGAGGACAAGGTTGCCGGCAATAAAACCTCCGGCGCCCGTGATAACGATCAGGTCAGTCTGGTTCATATAGTCAAGTCCTCTTCCACGGCTCCTTCCACTTAACTTGTTGATCAGCGGTCGGAATCTGCTCCGACTGCGCTGCAAACTAGACACAATAAGCGGTAAAGTAACCGATGTCAACAATCTGTACAGCCAGATGATTGGTCCTTGGTATACTGCCTTCTACGATGAGCACACGGATGAAAGATATCGCCAGGGATCTTGGCGTATCCGTCGTTACGATCTCAAAAGTCCTGCGTAATCATCCCGATGTCGGCGATGAAACCCGCGAACGCGTTCTCGCCCGCGTCAAAGAGCTGGATTATCGCCCCAATCTGGCGGCTCGCAGTCTGGTCACCGGACGCAGCTATCTCATCGGGCTGGTTGTCCCGGATCTGCTGCATCCCTTCTTTGCCGAAATTGCTAAGTCGATTTCCGAGGTCTTGAGAAAAAGCGGCTACTATCTGATTGTTTCGTCCTCTGAGGAAGATCCGGATCTTGAGGAACAGGAGATCAGTCAACTGCTGGCCCGGCGGCTAGACGCCTTGGTCATTGCCACGTGTCGGCCGACCGTGGACCTCTTCTTCCGAATCGAAAATCAGAAAACGCCGTATGTCTTAATCGACCGAAGCCTGCCCGGCCTCTCCGCGAACTTTGTCGGGGTGGACGATGAAGCCGTCGGCATGATGGCTACCAGGCACTTGATCGATATCGGATGTAAGAGAATCGCCCATATTCGTGGGCCCGAAACCAGCCCTAGCATCCGCCGCATGGAAGGATACAAGCGAGCACTGGAGCAGGCCGGATTGAAAGTAATTGACGATCACATCATCACCGAACGCAAGGGGGATGTGGGGACGAAACAACGCGGAGCTGAGGTGATGAGCCAACTCTTGAGTCTTAAGCCAAGAACCGACGGAGTGTTCTGCTTCAACGATCCGCTCGCGATGGGTGCCATGAATTATGCTCTCGATCACGGGTTACGCATTCCCGACGACATCGCGGTGATTGGTTGCGGCAATCTTCACTACGACGATTCTCTGCGCGTTCCACTCTCCAGCATCGACCAGCATAGCCGACAGATTGGAGAGCAAGCTGCGTCCATTGCCCTCAGGATTCTCAGCTCGAAAACACCGCTTAGGCCCGAAACCGTGGTCCTCCAGCCAGAGCTCGTTGTACGCCGGTCGACTCAGCGTCGTGCTGCCAAACCTGCATCTTCGAAGTCAGGCGCCCGGGCTACGCTGTCCGGTGAATACTCAGCCTGAAATGGGCCTTGCCCTTTTTGCGTCCTGATTTCCAGACCACAGCCGCGGGATAGGAAGTTTTTCAGGGACAGCAGAATCTTGGAAGCATCTGTTATCCTGCTGTCGATTCGTTACAGTTAACGATACTGAGGCATTCCAAAAATGTTAACTGACGAGGGGTCATCTGCATGGATCGTAGAACCTTTCTCGCGTCCAGCGGAGTCGTGGCCTTTGGCGCTATTTTGCCGCGCATCTGTCGTTCCTTGCCTGCTTCAAATGTTCCCGGGCCCTTTGCCTGGAAAACGAACGATCTTATTTTCTCTTTCGACATAATCGCGGGAAGATTGCGCCAAAAGCGTCTGGTTCCAGTAGGGGTTTCGGGAACCGCAGCCGACAATTCCCCCGGCGTCGAAGTTGCGCTGCAATGTAGCGGCGAAAACTCCCCTGATCAGGGCATGAAATCTGGCGTCGGACAGCCCGGAGCCCGGTTGCTGTTCGCGCAAAGCCGAGAGGAGTCGACACGCCAAGGCAAGCGCCTGATCTGCATCCACACAGACCCTGCCTTGCAGCTAACCGTGGAATCTGTCTATGAGGCCTTTAATGGTGTTCCCGTCGTTCGCCGCTATTCACGCGTCACCAACCGCGGAAGGTCCCCGGTTGGGATCGAGTTCTTAAGTTCGGCGATGCTCCACGGACTTGCTGATCCACAGAATTATGACCGTGAACTCCGCATCCACGTTGCTCTGAATAGCTGGATGGCGGAAGGCCAATGGCATACGCTCCGGCCATCGGAGATGGGCTTTGTCGAAAACGAGCGGACCAGTTGGTCGGAAGCACAGGCAGGAAGTGTCGGTAGTTGGTCGACCGAGCGGTATTTACCCATGGCTATGGTCGAGAACATACCGCTGGGGCTTACCTGGTTCTGGCAGATTGAACACAACGGGTCGTGGTATTGGGAGCTCTCCAACGTCTCTGCGCGCGATAATCACGCCGACGACGTCTACGCCTATCTCGGTGGCCCCGACGATTTACGCTCTGCAGCGTGGAAGAGTTTGAAACCTGGAGAAACCTACGAAACCGTTCCCGTCGCGGTTGGATGTGTGCAGGGTGGGTTCGCGGAGGCGGTCGGCGCGTTGACCCGGTATCGGCGCCTCACCTGCGAGAAACCGCGCGAGCACAATTCGCGATGTCCGGTGATTTTCAACGACTACATGAATTGCCTCTGGGGTGACCCGACAGAGGGGAAGGAATTGGCTCTCATTCCCGCCGCCGCAAAGTCTGGTTGCGAATACTTTGTAATCGATGCGGGATGGTACGCGGATATCAAAGAGGACTGGAGCCCAACGATAGGCTCGTGGCAACCATCTTCGAGTCGATGGCCGCGCGGACTTAAATTCGTGCTCGATCAGATCAAGCGAAATGGAATGATTCCAGGACTGTGGCTCGAGCCGGAAGTGGCCGGAGCAAAGTCGCTCCTGGCCCAGAAGCCTGACAACTGGTTTTTTGTACGTCACGGCAAGAGAGTGCTGAAGAACTCGAGATATCTGCTGGACTTCCGAAACCTGGAAGTGCGCGCTTATCTCGATCAGGTGATTGCGAGACTCGTAAATGATTACGGCGTCGGCTACATCAAGATGGATTACAACGTCGATTCGCTGCAAGGAACCGAACTCTCGGCTGACAGCTTCGGGCAGGGCTTACTTGAACACAATCGTGCCCACCTCGCATGGCTCGATAACATTCTCAGCCGCTACCCCAACTTGGTCATTGAGAACTGCGGCAGCGGCGGAGGACGTATGGACTACGCGATGCTGAGTCGCCTTCACTTACAGTCCATGACTGATCAGGAAAATTATCTAAAGCTGCCTGCGATTTTGGTGGGTGCGTCGGCAGCCGTCTTGCCCGAGCAACTTGCAGTCTGGTCGTATCCCCTAACGAATTCCGACGCTGATCAAGCCAGCTTCAATATGGTCACAGCGATGATGTGCCGCATTCATCAGAGTGGACATCTCGACTCACTTTCACCGCAAGCTCGAGCCCAGGTGACAGAAGGAATCCGAATCTACAAGGATCTCCTTCGCAAGAGTATTCCCGACGCGCTCCCCTTCTATCCGCTAGGACTTCCGGATGTGACCGACTCGCAGAAACCAGTCGCTTTAGGAATGCGGTCGCAGAGCCGGACTCTGCTTGCAATCTGGAGAATCGATGGTCCCGCGAAGACGGCAGTGCCTTGGACGAAGCCCGATCCTACAGTTCTGTACCCCGTTGATCTTGGCGTCAAGGCCACGACGTCAAAGGGCTCGTTGAATGTTGAGTTCCCACGAACACGCATGGCTTGCTTGCTTTCCGGATAGGTTTCCTGAAATGGCTGGAATTGGAAGCTGCAAAGATGAAATCCAAGACGTTTGGTTCGAACAGCTCCCAAAGCCCCTGCCCCGCATGCGAGAGCCAATCCGTTTCTTACATCGGTCCACAACTTCGATGCCCTTAACTGTGCTCACCAGTGGGGAGACAGAGTCGCCACGTTCGACCAACCGACAAAAGCTGATTTCCTGGTTGGCAGGTGGAGACAGTAGCCGAGGCCAGCGAGCGGAGCGAATGGCCAACAAAGTGGCCACGCACATCACATCCGGTGAAAGTTCAGCACTTCAGCTGCGCAGGAGGCTCTCCAGCAGGTTGGAGAACTAATAAAACTTTGCGCAGTAACTTGGAAGACCTTCTGTCGCCCTGACCTGCTCCCCAATTTCCGAACGAATCTGAGTATGAATTCGTAGTCGAGTCGGACTTCAACCTGGAAGCGACTGGATTCCAGAGCGTCGAATGGTGGACCGGCGCGGGAGTTGGCGAAAGCACTAGAAGCTGAAGAGACATTCTTTAACTAACAACTCCGCAACGAGTGCCTGAACCTAATTTCTCTGGGCAAGCGCGCCGATGCGATATCCCTACTGTGCCCACCCCATGAGGACTCTCGTAGCGAACCCGCGACAACCCACGCGGCCCCGGTAAGAGCCAATGCAACAAACATCATTGTCCATTGCATGCGACTCGAAGGAGCCGAGAGAATACCGGGAACGTGGAGCAACAAGACGAATGAGCTGATCATGCAGGCTTCGAGAGATGAAGCCAGGCTTCTGGAAGCGCACACGTTCCCCGTTGATCAAGCCGTGAGTCTAGTGGTTTCCCTTGCGCAAGCAGCGGAAGCGCTGCGCTCCTGGAGCGAGAACCCTTCAAGTATCAGAAAGATTATGGTCAACATCGATTGGTGTTCTTGCCGGTTGTCGTTGAACCGCGTGATTGCTGCTCGACCAGGAATTGCTGCCGAATTGAACCGGCAGAATTCGACGATGCGTCTGCGGTAGAGGCATCGGCGCCAATTTACAGCAAGACCGTGAGAAGCGGCGTACCATTCCTTTAAATGATACTCGTTAACTGTACCGCTAATCTTCCAGAAATCGTGCGATTGGCCGTCAGCCGACGACAAGATTTGCAATGATACACTTCGCTCTTGAGCGGTCCACCGTGAAGCGCTTACCTACTGCTGCATTATTGCCGGTCTTGTTCGTTTCTCTCCTCAGCGCACCTCTATTTGCGCAAGTAGCGCCGGGCGTGCAGCAAATGAATGAGATGCAAGGGGACCAGCGGATTTCCACTTATGAAACTGCGCCGAACACCTCAGTGGTCATCGTTCACACCTTCGCCGAGGAAAAGCCTGTCAGCCTCGACCGCGCGGCTCGGGTGGATCTAACGAATCTTGCAAGCCATGTGGGAGGATTTCTAATCGTCCCAGGGCACGAAGCTGCTGTGTTCGTCAATACAGTCCTCGGCAAATACGTCGTTTCCGTCACCGCCGTGGGATATCTCAACGCGAGTCTCGAAATTAGTGTTTTGAGCCCCGTGAGGCAAGAGGTTGATATTGTGCTTCACCGCGATCCCACCGCCGTCACCGTTAATGAAGCATCAGGCCTCATGCCTACGAAGGCGCGGAAAGAAGCGAAACGAGCTGTATCTCTTTTGAAATCTGGTGATCTTAATAATGCCGAGAAGCGTTTAAAAACTGCGTATGCCTTAGCACCATCGAACGCGGATTTAAACTTCCTGCTGGGATATTTGTACTTCCAGAAGAACGACTACGCGCAGGCTGGAACCTACCTGGGAACGGCCGTCAACCTTAGCCCGCATTCCGCCCAAACGCTAACTCTGCTAGGCAGAACAAAGCTGGCATTAAAGAACTACCCTGAAGCTCAATCAGCGCTCGAACAGGCAATTCTTGTCGATTCGGAAGAATGGCTGCCGCATGATTTATTGGCGAGTACATATCTTCACCAGAGAGAGTACAGCAAGGCTCGCGACGAAGCACAGATTGCCGTTGCGAAGAGCGCGAGAGCGGGAAAGAATGCTTCCAGCGCCTCCGAACTCACCCTTGGGCAAGCTTTGATCGGACTTGGCCAAAAGGATGAAGGAATTGCGGCGCTTCGTGTATTCCTAAAGGAATCTCCCCCAGAAAACATGATCGAGCCAGTTCGCGCTCTGATTAAAAAGGTAGGGGAAGGCGATCAAGAACCGGCAGCAGGTTTAGCGACTACCGCGTCACCTGATCCCCTGATGGCCGTGCCCAAACTTGTACTCTCGATGCAGACTTGGCGTCCCCCCGATATCGACGATGTTAAGCCGGCCCTCGATCCTGGACTCCCTTGTTCCAGGGCTGAGGTACTCGCAGGAGCGGGACAACGTGTCCAGGAGTTAGTTCACGACATTAACCGTTTCACCGCCGATGAGGATCTGTTCCACAAATCGCTAGACGGAGCTGGGCTTTCAAACCATGCAGAAACAAGGAAGTATAACTATGCCGCCACAATTTCTTCGAAACCGGGATCGATTTCGATCGAGGACTATAGCGCAGACAGGATTCCTCAGAGTGGCTCTCCTGACGGAATCGGCAGTACAGGTTTCATCACTCTTGCGCTCGTCTTTCATCCAGAGATGCAGGGCGACTTCGATTTCGACTGTGAGGGACAAGCCAAGTGGTTTGGAAAACCTACCTGGTTAGTACACTTCCGCCAGCGTCCCGACCGTCCCAATCGCATGCAGGACTACACTGTCGCTGGCCAGACTTATCGCATCGATTTGAAGGGGAGAGCATGGATATCTTCAGACACTTCTCAAATCGTGCACATTGAGGCCGACATCATCAACCCCATGCACGAGATCCAAATGCTCAGTGAACATCAAGTCGTGGAGTACGGCCCCGTGCCATTTGCAAGGAAAAGCACGATCCTGTGGTTGCCAAAAAACGTGGAGATTTACTTCGACATTCGCAAGCGTCGATTTTACCGGCATTACACCTTCGACAACTACATGCTTTTCGACGTCGATGTATCAGATAAGGTCAAGCTCCCACCAGATACGGCAGCCTCAGAACCCGCCCCGTCCACAGAAAATTAAGGGCTGCAGGATCCACCGAACACGGCCTGCAAAGTCGAGCCATATGGGAGGCAGACTGTTGAAAATCCGGCTAAAAATACACTTAAACTGCCCATCGCTCGCTGAGCTGTAGTTCAAACTCCGCCTATTTTCACTCTGCGCCTCCGCGCACCGCGCCTGTTCCACATCCGCGCCTCGCATCATCCACAACAAAATTTGCACCAGCCAGCCCACATCCCCCGATGCGCAGTAAATCGGCATCCGCCGGTGTACTATTCCCTTCATGTGATAATCGTTACCTGTATCGCTACCTGAGAGACCAAGAGAATGACCCTTGTCGAAATCGCACGATTGGCCAAAGTGTCGACCGCGACCGTTTCGCGCGCGATCAATCGCGTCCCGTCAGTCAACCCCGTTCTGGCCAGACGCATTCGGAAGATAATTGAAAAACACGGGTACTATCCGAACACCAACGCCCGCGCACTAGTTCGCGGTCACAGTCGTAGTCTTGGCCTGATCGTGTCCGAGATCACCAACCCCTTCTTCCCTGAAATCGTACAAACGTTCTCGAAATTGGCCGTTCAGCTCAATTACGAGATCTTGTTGAGTTCAATCGACCACGATCCACGATTGCTGCAGATAACCGCTCGGCAAATGATTGAGCGCAGGGTGGGAGGCGTCGCGATTCTGACCTTTAGCGACGAGGCGCCGCTCATCAACATGCTAACTGCGGGAAACGTTTCCGTGTTCGCCGTCAATGCCCATCTCGACGGTCCGTTGGTCAAAACCTTTCAGATTGATTACGAGCATGGAATCCGCCAGGCTGTTCAGCACTTGGCCGCCTTGGGACACCGGCGCATCGCCTTTATCGGCGGACCACGAAAGTTGAAAACTGCCACCATGCGCAAATCCGCCGTCGAAAAATGCCTGAAGGAAATTGACTTAGGGCTACTTCCGGAACTGTTCGTTGATGGGGATCACACGATCGAAGCCGGTATAAAGGCTCTGTCCGCTCTCATTGCCAGGCGAGATCGCCCCTCGGCCGTGCTCTGTGCAAACGACATGACGGCCATCGGCGTAATGCGAGCGGCATTCGACCTTTCTCTCAATATTCCGCGAGACTTGTCGGTCATAGGGTTCGATGACATCCGACTGGCCCAATTCATGACGCCACCACTAACCACGGTGCAGATGTCACAGACGGAGATCGCCACCTTGGCATTCTCAGGATTGCTCGATTCACTGGAACGATCCCGCGGTGGAAGTGAACGGCAGGTATATCCGCTTAAGACGAACCTTGTGCTTCGACAATCAACGGCGCTCGCACCCGGTTGCGTGAGAATGGAGCAGCAACCGCAAGCGAGGGAAATGATACGGACTGAAGCCTGTTTCGAAAGCGCATGAACTATCTTTGCCTTTGTACAGAGGAACTGGTCCGCACAAGTCGCGGAGAAGAGGGAAGAATAAATGGACCTCACACTCGCTCATAGAGCTCAATCCACAGTCTATTCGCCGAAAGGTCAGGTCGATATTCTTCCCGCGACAAGAGTATTCGTTCGTCATTGCTCACTGGCATTCCTCCTTCCACATCAAAGGGCATCACTTCCTGTGCGTTCACTTCTTGTCGGCCTCACTCTGATCGCTATGGCGATCGCCGCGCCGAGAATGGCTGCACAGAGAGTCGACTTGTCGATTGACGCATCCAAACCCGGCGCGAAGATCGACCGCAATCTTTTCGGGCAGTTCGCCGAGCATCTCGGACACGGCATTTACGACGGGAATCTGGGTCGGCTCCGATTCCACCATTCCGAATACACGCGGCATTCGCAACGATGTGGTTGCCGCACTGAAAGCGATTCATGTGCCGAACGTACGCTGGCCCGGAGGCTGCTTCGCCGACGGATATCACTGGCGCGACGGGATCGGGCCGCAGCGAGTAGTGAGGCTGAACCCCGACTGGGGCGGAGTGATCGAGCCGAACACCTTTGGGACGCACGAATTCATGGACTTCATCGACCAGATCGGGAGTGACGCTTACGTCTCGGTCAACGTGGGCTCGGGCACTGCCCATGAAGCGTCCGATTGGCTGGAGTACATGACGGCGGCGCAGGCGACGACGCTCGAGAAGGAGCGCGCCGCGAACGGGCATCCGGCGCCGTACAAAGTCGCATTGCTCGGGCTCGGCAATGAAAGCTGGGACTGCGGCGGCAATATGACGCCCGAGTACTATCTGGACCGGATGAAGAGTTTCAGCCACTTCGTTCGCAACTACAATCCGGCGCAGCTGGAGAAAGACCAAATGCTGAAGATCGCTGTCGGTCCGGGCGGCGAGCGAACAGCGCTGGACCGACTGGACTGAAACCGTCATGAAAGCCTACCAGCAACACACGTGGAGCTGGGACATCAACGGCCTTTCCATGCACAGCTACACGGTCGTGAAGTGGCCGCCAGCGTTCAAGTCGGTTGGATTCGGAGAAGACGAGTACGCGCAGATTCTCAAGACCACGCTAGAGATGGATGACCTGATCAAAAAGCATTCGGCCATCATGGACAAGTACGATCCGCAGAAGAAGGTCGCGCTCGTGGTCGACGAATGGGGCGGCTGGTACGCGCCATTGCCCGGCAGCAATCCTGGTTTTCTCGTGCAGCAGAACAGCTTGCGCGACGCGATACTGGCTGCGCTGAATATCAACATCTTTGCCCGTCACGCCGACCGCGTACGCGGGGCCAACATCGCCCAGATGATCAATGTGCTGCAGGCAATGATCCTCACCGATCACGAGAAGATGGTGCTGACACCGACCTACTACGTTTACAAAATGTACGTGCCATTCCAGGATTCCACGTTCGTCCCCGTTACGTTTGAGGCAGGCAGCTACAAGCACGGTGACTTCACCCTGCCACGCGTCGATGCCATGGCGGCAAAAGGCAAAGACGGCAAGCTGTGGGTGGAGATCACGAACGTCGATCCCCATCAAGCAGCGGATGTCGAGTTGAATGTGACTGGGATTAACGCCAAGTCTGCCTCGGGAGAGACGCTCACTGCGCCCAAAGTGGACAGCGTGAACACCTTCGAATCCCCGAACACCGTTGTCCCCAAGCCGATTTCGGCGAGGGCACAAGGCGGCAAGTTGATTCTGCAACTCGAGCCTAAGTCCGTGACTGTGATCTCGGTCGAGCAATAACAAACTCCCGGCAGCGCGCTCGGCGAATCATGAGGCCGCGCGGTCGGGACCGTAAACGTTTACGAGGAGAGTCCAATGAGGCAGTTTGCCATGAGTATCGTTTTACTGTCCCTACTTTCGAGTATTTCCTGGGGGCAAGAGTCCAACGATTTTCATCCCGCCGAGACCAATGTCTGGGGAGCGGAATATCCCCGGGTCGATAGCGCTGGAAGAGTGCAGATTCGTGTGAAAGCGCCCGACGCCACCAAGGTCAAAGTTGAATTTCTGGAGTGGACCGAAAGTGGATATGGAGAAGCAGTCGGACGGATTCTGGACTGTTACCACAACTCCACTTGTTCCCGGGCTTGCACTATTACACGTTGATCATCGATGGCGCGGAAGTCAGCCGACACCAATAGCCATGCGTTCTTTGGCGGAGGCAAGTACGCGAGTGCGGTGGAGGTTCCTGAGCCGGGTTCTACTTACTATTCGATTCAAGATGTGCCCCACGGGCAGGTGCGTGAGGTTTGGTACAACTCGAAGGTAACGGGAACGTGGCGGCACGCGCTGGTCTATCTTCCGCCGAACTATGACGCCCAGACCAAGGTGCGCTATCCGGTGCTCTATCTCCAGCATGGTGGCGGAGAGGATGAGACGGGGTGGATCCGACAAGGTCGCGCGAATTTCATTCTCGACAATCTGATCGCGGCAGGAAACTGCAAGCCGATGATTGTCGTCATGGCCTATGGGTATGCCCGGCGTGCTGGCCAAGCTCCGCCCGATCTGACTGGAAAGCCATTTGGTTCTCCCGAAATGTTGAAGGCGATGCAGGATATGGCTTCGGCTTTCGAAGACGATGTGACCCAGGCTCTGATTCCTTACATTGATTCGACCTTCCGAACAATTTCGGATCGAGATCATCGCGCGATGGCTGGCCTTTCGATGGGCGGCATGCAGACGTTCCAGATCACGCTGAATCATCTCGATCTGTTTTCCTACATTGGCGGATTCAGTGGAGCGGGCGGGATGCTGGTGCTTGGAGACCGGAAACTGGATCCCAAGACCGATTACAACGGCGTATTTGCCGATCCGGCCGCGTTTGCCAAGAAAGTGCACCTGCTCTGGCTCGGTGTCGGAACGGTGGAGCCCGAGAGAATGCGCGCGGGCATCAAGAGACTGCATGCCTCACTCGACGAAGCGAAGATTCAGCACGTGTTCTACGAATCACCTGGGACCGATCACGAGTGGCAGACCTGGCGCCGCGATCTGAAGGACTTTGCGCCGAGGCTCTTCTAAGAACACTACATGGCAAGTTGTCGGACGGTTCACCTTCCGATCCGTCGGCCTTGCTTGAGCGAGCGTTTGCTCGTCGTGCGTCCTTATTTAAGGATGGAAGTGGCATGGCGTTGGACTGTCGTCGGAGGCCAAACTGAAAATGTTACTGCCGCGAATGTCTGTTGCGATTGCTGCCTGGTTGGCTGCGGGATGTTTGTTTGCCCAGAGCCCCGAGCGACCTGCCTATATGAATCCTGCTCTGTCTCCACAACAGCGGGCCGAGGACCTGGTTCACCGCATGACGGTCGAAGAAAAAGTCACACAACTCGTGAACCAGTCGCGGGCGGTGCCACGTCTGAATGTGCCGGATTACGACTGGTGGAGCGAGTCGTTGCATGGCGTGGCTCGGGACGGCACGACTGAGTTTCCCGAACCGGTCGGACTGGCCGCTACATTCGATACCGATGCGATCCACCGCATGGCGATCGTGATCGGCACCGAAGGGCGCGTCAGTTATGTTCGAGGCATGCGCGATGGGCACAGCGACATCTTTGAAGGGCTGGATTTCTGGGCGCCGAACATCAACATCTTTCGCGATCCGCGATGGGGACGCGGTCAGGAAACTTACGGCGAAGATCCATTTCTGACGGCGCGCATGGGCGTGGCGTTTGTCACGGGCATGCAGGGCGACGATCCAAAATACTATCGTGTCATTTCGACTCCCAAGCACTACGCAGTACACAGCGGTCCCGAGTCGACACGGCACATGGCTGACGTGAAAGTCAGCAAGCATGACGAACTGGACACATATCTGCCGGCCTTCCGTGCGACGGTGACAGAGGGGAAGGCCGGCTCGGTGATGTGTGCCTATAACAACATCAACGGTCAGCCGGCTTGCGTAAACGAATTTCTGCTGCAGGATCAACTGCGCGGCAAGTGGGGATTTCAGGGATATGTGGTTTCGGATTGCGACGCCGTCATCAACATTTTCCGGGATCATCACTTCACCAAGACCCAGCCTGAGGCTTCTGCCCTGGCCGTGCAGCGTGGCATGGATAACGAGTGCATTGACTTCGCAAAAGTGAAGGACGATCACGACTACAAGCCGTACCTCGACGCATATGCGCAAGGAATCTTGAAAGAAAGCGAGATTGACACTGCGCTGGTTCGCCTATTCACGGCGAGGATGAAGCTGGGCATGTTCGATCCGCCGGAGATGGTTCCGTACTCGACGATTGACGAGAAAGAACTCGATACTGCTGAGCATCGCGCGATGGCGCACGCTCTCGCCAACGAAGCGATGGTGTTGCTCAAGAATGATGGCACGCTTCCTCTGAAGCCAGGACCTCTCAAAATCGCGTTGATTGGCCCGCTCGCAGATCAGACCAAATATCTGCTGGGAAACTACAACGGAGTTCCGACGCACACAGTTTCCGTGCTGGAAGGACTCAAGGCGGAATTTCCTGAAGCGCAAATCAGCTTTGTTCCGGGGACGCAATTCCTGCGCAACGATGGCGACGCAGTTCCCGCGTCGGCATTCACTGCAAGTGACGGGCAGCCGGGCCTCAAGCTGGAATTTGCCACGGGAGAGATATTCGGCGGAAAGCCGACAGTTCTCGCGACCCGCGACGTAACCACCGTTGATCTGAAGACCGAAGACATTCCCCAAGAGGCCACAGGCAAGTATCCGGTGCGCGCTGAGTGGAATGGCTTTCTTACGCCCACGGAGACAGGCGAATACAGCATCGGCGTGCGCTTTCAAGCGGGGTTCGCGAGAGTCCTGGTGAACGAGAAACCCGTCGCTCAAGGGTGGGCGGGTGCAGACGACGTCGGGGAGACAAAAGTCGGGCACATTCATCTCGAAGCAGGGCAAGAAGGTTTCGCTCAAGGTGGACTACTCGAAAACCAACGCGGGTCCCATACGAGCGCAGATGATCTGGTCGAAGTACGATCCCAAGCCCAGCTCTGAAGCGATTGCGGCGGCACAAGACGCAGACGTTGTCGTCGCAGTGCTCGGCATTACCAGTGAACTGGAAGGCGAAGAAATGCCGGTGAGCGAGGAAGGGTTCAAGGGAGGCGACCGCACCAGTCTCGATCTGCCGAAACCCGAAGAGGAGTTGCTCGAAGCGGTGACCGCGACTGGAAAGCCGGTAGTTCTTGTCCTCGCCAACGGCAGCGCGCTCGCCGTGAACTGGGCCAGGGAACACGCCAATGCGATTCTCGAGTCCTGGTACGCGGGCGAGGAAGGCGGCGCGGCCATCGCGGAAACTCTTTCCGGCAAGAACAATCCAGCCGGACGTCTTCCAGTCACCTTCTACACCGGCGTCGAACAGTTGCCGCCCTTCGAAGACTACGCAATGAAAGGGCGCACTTATCGCTATTTCGAGGGCAAGCCGCTTTATCCGTTTGGATATGGCCTGAGCTACACGACGTTCTCTTACAGCGGGTTGACACTCCCGAAGAGCGCAATCAAGGCGGGTGATCCGCTGACCGCGGAAGTGACGGTTACCAACACGGGCAAAGCGAGACGGAGATGAAGTGGCGCAGCTGTATCTCGAATTTCCGCACGTCGCGGGTGCGCCACTGCGTGCGCTTACGTGGGTTCAAGCGCGTTCATCTGAAGCCTGGCGAATCGCAGACAGTGCACTTCGAGCTGAGAGATCGCGACTTGAGCATGGTTACCGAAGCCGGTGAGCCGATCATCGCGAAAGGTAAATATTCCGTCTCCATTGGTGGTGGCCAGCCGAATACCGAGGCGCCATCGGTCTCGGGAACGTTTCAAGTGAAAGGAACCAAGAGGCTGCCGGAGTAGCAATGCAGAGAGCGGCATGGTTAGGAATCTCTCGAAAGGCGTATCGATGATGATGGCACAGGTATTTCGCGCGATCGACGTTGTGAGAATTATCGCAGGTCCGTTCAGGATCAGCAGCTTTCTCCTCCTCGCGATCTGCTGTCTCCTCGGGAGTCCAGCGGATGCACGTGCGCAGCTGTGGGAAACGCCCCCTCTGCCTCCCGTAAAGTATTCGCCGGCCCCGGATGGTATGACTTTCTCGGTGGGAGCCGAGCAGGTTCATGTTTCGGTTTGCCGTTCCGCCGTCATACATTTTGTCGCTACTCCCGAGCCATCCAGCGCGGTCCGACAGAACCAGCCATGGATGCTTGATTCGAAGGAGTCGTGTCCAGGGGCAAAGTTCCAGATATCGCAGACCGCGGATGAGGTAATCCTCACAACCGACACTCTAAAGATCGAGTTTTCGTTGAAGTGGGGAAACGTCCAATACAGCACGCTTGGCAGGCGAAACCCTTTTGCGGGAGCGAAACTCAATTCCGCGAACTTACGAACCCGTCGAGTTGAACGGCGAGAAAACATTCCACGTCGAAGATCGGTTTTCGGCGGACTTCTCGGAGGGTCTCTACGGTCTGGGTCAGCATCAGAGTGGCTTGTTCAACTACCGCGGAGCCACCGTGGAACTCGGCCAGAACAATACTGACGTCGCGATTCCATTGCTGTTGTCGAGCAAGGGCTACGCCTTGATGTGGAATACCGCTTCCCTTACCTACGTCGACAATCGCTTCCCACTCGACTTGAATCTGAGTTCGCTGGCAGGACATTCCGTGGATTACTACTTCATTTACGGTCCGGAAATGGACCAGATGATCCATGAATATCGAAACCTCACCGGGCACACGCCGATGCTTCCCCAATGGGCTTATGGTTTTTTTCAGTCGAAGGACCGCTACGTTTCACAAGACGAGGTCTTGGGCATCGCGCATCGCTACCGGCGAAGAGCACATTCCATTGGATGCCATCGTGCAGGACTGGTTCTGGTGGAAAGCAGAAGGCGATCCTGTCTTCAATTCCAATTTCCCGGATGTTCCTGGTGAACTGAAGCAGTTGCACGATGAACATGTTCACACCATGTTGTCGGTGTGGGGAATGTTTGATACGAAGGCGCAGAATTTCCAGGAACTCATCGCCAAACACTTCGATGTGCCGAATGCTCACGTGTACGACTCGACGAATCCGCAGGCGCGCGATTTCTACTGGAACAACCTGGTCGGCAAACTGTTTTCGCAGGGATGGGATGCGTTCTGGCTCGACAGCGCAGAGCCCGAGGAATACTGGCCGCACTGGGGTGACGCGATTCTCAGTAACAAGCAGATTGCGATTGGCAACGGAGCCGAGTACACGAATATATTTCCGTTCACTCATACGCTCGGAATCCAGCAGCACTGGAGAGCGACGACGGACCGGAAGCGGGTCTTTCTCCTGACGCGATCCGCTTTCTTCGGCCAGCAACGAGTGGGAGCGACGGTGTGGTCGGGCGACGTCTATGGCTCGTATTGGGGTTTGCGCCATCAGGTGGCCGCCGGGCTGAACTTTGCGCTCTCTGGCTATCCGTATTGGACAACCGACATCGGAGGCTATTGGCCGCCTCACGACAATCCTGTTGAAGATCCAAAATTCCAGGAACTCTACGCGCGATGGTTCGAGTACGGAGTATTTTGTCCGATTTTCCGTACTCACGGGCACCGGCCGCAAAATGAGATTTGGGCGTTCGACAAAGTTCGGCCGATCCTGGTCGACTATGACAAGCTTCGATATCGTCTGATGCCGTACATCTACTCCCTCGCCTGGCGCGTCACCAATGAGGACTACACGATCCAACGGCCACTGGTGATGGACTGGCGGACCGATCCGAATACCCGCGACATCGGGGATGAGTTCATGTTTGGACCCGCAATCCTTGTCAGCCCGGTGCTGCAGCCGGATGCTACTCGCAGAACTCTGTATTTGCCCGATTCTCCAGCGTGGTACGACTTCTGGACGGGAGCGTCGCAGAAGGGAGGCCGCGAAATTGACGCGGATGCTCCTCTCGACCGCATTCCACTCTATGTACGTGCCGGTTCGATCATTCCCCTCGGCCCAGAGATTGAATACACGAGTGAGAAGCCCGCAGGACCGATCGAACTTCGGATTTACAAGGGAGCCGACGGCACGTTCGATCTCTACCAGGATGCTGGAGACAGCTACGACTACGAAAAAGGCGCGCATGCTGTCATTCCATTCCGCTGGTCTGAGTCCACCAGAACCCTGACGATTGGTGATCGGAAGGGCGAGTACCCCGAAATGCCTGCGAGCATTCAAATCAATATCGTCTGGGTGTCCGCCGGGCACGGTGCCTCGGCCGCACTAGTGGCCAATCCCGACAAGACTGTGGAGTACACCGGGAAGGCAATTTCGGTAGAGAACCGTGAAATCGCTGGCAAGATTGCGATATCCGCGTAGATCCGCGAGGCAGGGTCATTGATGAGTACGCGAACCACAGTATTCGTTTGTCGTGATAAGCCCTCAAGGAGGGCGTGTCGTTAGCCAAATTCCGTTGCCCGGTCTTACGCTGCGCGAGTGCGTCGCCTTGCCCGGTCGCGCACAGTCCAGACCGACGTGCCACCAGTCGTGCCCGGTGCTAAGCCTGTAACGGTCGAGCGCATAAAGATCCACGGCAAAGCTCTCGAAGGGAATTTAGAGGGCGACGCTGTTGACCGCGACGTGCTCGTGTTCCTGCCGCCGAGCTACGCCAGGGAGAAAGTCACGCCGCTATCCCGTCGTGTATGCACTCCACGGATATTCCATCGGCGCAGAACAGTGGTCCCACGAGATCCATGTGCCGCAGACCATTGAAGGCGCTTTCGCCCAGGGAGCGAAAGAGATGATCGTCGTGCTGCCCGATTCGAAAACGTTGCACAACGGCTCCATGTATTCGAGTTCGGTAACAACCGGAGACTTTGAGCGATTCATCGCGCACGATGTTGTCGCGTATATCGACGCTCATTACCGCACGATTCCAGAGCGAGCTAGCCGCGGCCTGGTTGGCCACTCCATGGGAGGCTACGGCGCGACACGCATTGGCATGAAGCATTCCGATGTGTTTGGCAGTCTCTACATCATGAGTCCCTGCTGCTTATCGCCTCGGTCCGCCCCGAACCCAGAAGTGGACAAGGCTCTGGAGGCCGTGAAGACGCCGGAAGACTCCGCCAAGCTTGTCCTTCTTCGCGCGGGCCACGCTGGCCACGGCAGCTGCATGGTCCCCTGATCCAAAGAATCCGCCGCTGTATCTTGATCTGCCGACCAAAGACGGCCAGCCGCAACCGGATGTCCTCGCGAAATGGACCGCCAATGCGCCCCTCGCCTTTATCGACCAGTACATCGACAACCTGCGCGAGTATCACGGCATTTCGATCGATGTCGGCGACCAGGACGGATTGCGCGTCGATACCGCCAAACTGCACGATGTTCTTGACAAGTACGGAATCACGAACAGCTTCGAGGTGTACGAGGGCACTCACACCAGCAAGGTCGCCGATCGCATTCAGAATCACGTGATCCCGTTTTTCAGTCAGAATCTGTGTTTTCAGGCAGGTTGCCGGTAGCTGCCGTTCCGATCGATACCTCCGTTGCTAAGAAAGTAAGGACAAAATGCATTCGCGCTTTGGACGGAATGTCGTGTGGCCTTTGCTTCTGCTGAGTACTTCTGGACTTGCTCAGCAATCGGACTCATGTGCCAGCCTGATGCACTTCAAAGCCGCTAGTGTCGAGATTTCAAAGGCTGCACAGATTGCTGCTGGAACCACGGAGCCGAATCCGTGGGGGCCGGGTCACAGCGCGCCGATTCCTGCATATTGCCGCGTCGAGGGCGTGATCAATCGCCGCACCGGCGCCGGCGGCGAAGAATTTGGGATCAACTTCGCACTAGCCATGCCTGAGAAATGGAATGGCGATTTTTTGATGCAAGGCGGAGGTGGCGGAAATGGAGTGGTGATGGCCCCGCTTGGTCTCAATGCTGCAGGAGAGACGCCCGCCCTTATGCGCGGGTTCGCGGTGGTTAGTACGGATACAGGTCACAAGAGCCACCGTGGACCATTCGACTTCGATTTCATGAAGGATGAGCAGGCGTATCTGGACTTCGCTTATCTCGCCAACGCGCAAGTCGCCGCGCTCGCCAAACAACTCATTGCGCAGTATTACGGAAAACCGGCGGTCTTTTCCTATTTCTCCGGATGCTCCACCGGGGGCCGTGAAGGCATGATTCTTTCACAGCGTTATCCCGCGGCCTTTGAGGGGATCATCTCGGGCGATCCAGCCATGCGCACCGGACTTTCGAACCTGGCGATCGGGAAATGGATCCCCGTCGCGTTCAACCAGATCGCTCCGAAAGATGCAGATGGCAAACCAATCATCGCGCAGGCCATCAGCGATGTTGACCGTAAGCTGGTCGCGGATGCGCTGCTGCAAAAGTGCGATACGAAGGACGGTGTGGCGGACGGCATTATTTCGGATCCGCTCGGCTGCGAATTCGATCCTGCAGCGCTGACGTGCAAGGAGGGGAAGAGCGAGTCGTGCCTGAGCCCGGAGAAAGTTGCCGCGATCAAGAAAGCCGTTGGGGGCCCAAAGACTTCTGGCGGAGTTCAGGTATACCCCGGTTTTCTATACGACACAGGCATCACCGCGAGCGGTCCCCTCCGCGGGATTCTTTCCCCAGGACCAGGCATTTTCGGACCAGCAACTACCGCAATGGAACTCGATGTCGAGAAGGAAGCACTCGCAGATATTCAACCTCTCGTGGACTCGATGTCCACCAACCTGACGACGTTCTCCGGGCACGGCGGGAAGCTGATCTTCTATCACGGTGACAGCGATCCCTGGTTTTCCCCGCTCGACACGTTCGGTTACTACAAGGATATGTCCGTTGCGAACGGCGGTCCCGAAGCCGTTTCTAAATGGAGCCAGTTCTACTTTGTTCCCGGCATGGCGCACTGCGGTGGAGGCCCCGGCCTGGATCAGTTTGATCTTTTGAGTGCGCTGGTCAACTGGGTGGAAAAGGGAACCGCACCGATATCAGTCATCGCGACCGGCAATGCATTTCCAGGACGCAGTCGGCCGCTCTGCCCGTATCCGAAGCACGCCCACTACAAGGGCCAGGGCGATACACAGGACGCGAACAACTTCGAATGCCGTTAACCTGCCGTTGATGAGGAGCAGATTCCGTCCTATGAACCGCACGAAAGAGCGAATGGTTCGTTATCTGACCGGTCTCACTTTGTTCTGCCTCGCACTCTTCCCGGCGGCTTCGGCGAAGACGCCCAATCGAACTCAGCGCGACATTGAGATCGATGTCGCCCAGGCAACTAAGCCGCTCGACCGGTTCTTCGACTTGTCGGTGGGGTCCGACTTTCCGGGCACACTCATCCGCGATGATAGCCAACTGCAACTCAAAAAAACCGTCGATGAACTGGGCTTCCGCTACATTCGCTTCCATGCCATCTTTCACGATGTTCTAGGAACCGTCAGGCTGGAAAACGGCAAAATCGACTATGACTGGACCAGGATCGACATGCTCTATGATGACCTGCTCGCTCGACGCATCAAGCCATTTGTAGAACTGGGCTTCACGCCGAACGCGATGAAGACGTCCGACAACAAGATTTTCTATTGGCAAGGCAATACCTCTCATCCGCTGCTGCCTGCGTGGAGGGACCTGGTCGATGCCTTCATTCGACATGTCGAGCAACGTTATGGGCAGGATGAAGTCCGCAGCTGGTTCTTCGAAGTCTGGAACGAACCGAATCTGGCGGGATTCTGGGAAGGAGGCGACCAGAAGGCTTATTTCGAGCTGTACGATCTGACATCTAATACGATCAAAACGATCGATCCCAATTTGCGAGTCCGGCGGTCCGTCAACGGCAGGAGCTGCCTGGGTGCCGGAATTCCTTGATCACGTGGCGGAAAGCGGAGCGGCTATCGATTTTGTTACCACTCACACGTACGGTGTCGAGGGCGGATTTCTTGACGAGAATGGTAAAGAGGACATCAAACTCTCACCATCTCCGGACGCCATTGTCGGTGACGTACGCAACGTTCTCGGCCAGATCAAAGCATCGAAGTTCCCCGACCTGCCGCTCTACTTCACCGAATGGAGCACAAGCTACAACCCGCGCGACCTCGTGCATGATTCGTACATCAGCGCGCCGTATATCTCAGCAAGCTCAAAGCCAGCTCAGGACTGGTCCAGGGCATGAGCTACTGGACGTACACCGATCTTTTCGAAGAGCCTGGTCCTCCGCCGACGCCGTTCCACGGTGGGTTCGGGCTGTTGAACCGCGAAGGGATCCCCAAACCAGCCTACTTTGCTTACAAGTATCTCCATGCGGTCAGCGGCAACGAGATCTTGAAAAAATTCGTGAACGCAATGTCCCGAATCTGCCCGCGGTTTCCAACCTATGGGAATGTTGACAGGGGTTGGCGGCGGAATGTTACGTGACGTCCTCGTTAACCAGACTCCTACAGTGCTCCGGGCTGATCTTTATGCTGTCGCCGCGCTTGCTGCCGGTGCTGTGGTGGTGGTAGGACACTTCATGCTCTACCCGTCTTTTGTAGTCATGATCGTCGGTGCGCTCTTGTGCTTCTGGCTCAGAATCATGGCCATACTGCGCGGTTGGCATCTGCCGGTTGCCGGGACTCCACCTCGACCAGACTAAAGGCCAGATTCGGGAGGCGGCGATGCGCGCCCATAGGACAGTGAAACGCTGCGATGGAGTGATCGGGGATGCTGAGACCGTCGCCCAGAAGGTACTGGGTGTCAACGAAGTCCTCGGAGACTTTTCTGGAATTAACTTTCATATGGTATCTCGGCGCTCCCGCACATAAAAATGCTACGATTCGATCGAACTCCTGGGAATCGACGTTCCTCCAATCGTCCGAAAACAGGTTACAACTGGCTTGTATCAGGGCGTATTCTAGGCCGATGACAAGCCCCTTGGGGTCCCCGGACAAACCCTCTGCTGGCGACCCGCTTCCTCCCAAGTGTTCTGTCATCGAAGTACATGTCGGCGAATTGAAGCAGTTATTCAATGCCATCGACCCTTCTCCGTTTCGCAACAAGGATCTGGACCCCAAAGCTGAGGAGTTCATCGTGGGTTGGGCGAAGGGCCTGCCCCGTAATGCCACTCTGGCTCTGATAGTTGATCTGGACCGCGAAGCTGGGTTGCCGGATGAGGCTGCTGTTCTTCGCGACGCGATTCACGAGTTCTTCAGTCAACGCGCTCAGGCATATCGACGGCGTCTGCGCGAATTGTTCCGGGTGGGGCGGACGAGCCTTGTAATTGGTCTCGTTGCTCTTGCATCGGCGATTGCCTTGGGCGATTTTCTAGCTGGCTTAATAAAGGGCAACCGTATTGGCGAGATCATACGTGAGAGTTTTACGATCGGCGGCTGGGTTTCCATGTGGCGCCCTCTTGAGATCTTTCTATACGACTGGTGGCCAATTCGCGGCGAGGCTCGCCTTTCTGACCGGCTTGCGGCCATGCCAGTACGCATCAGGTACCTGAACGCCAAGGAACCCGATGCATGGAGAGGAGACTGGCCGGCGGTGTCGCCACGAGGTGAGCGGGCGACCGGCGAGCCCCAACCGCGGACCCTCAATCAGGCAAGTTGAGGAGTTGCCGTCCGAGCTTATTGACCTTGCTGGCTAGCTCCAGCCCTCAGCCTTTTGAGGTGCCAGTACAGGTCGGCACGTCTTCCGTTCCTAAGCCCTGGCGAATCGCTCGGATTCGTCCAGCATTAATTTTTCGCCCTTCCTCATTACTAATAGAGCGTTAAGACGCCAGAGCGCAAAATCAATGGAAGGCTGCGCTCTGGGACGATTTGCCAAGTCAATGCAAGCTAGGAAGATGGAGCTCTCTAGGTGCGGTGGCCTAGCGGATTTTCACCCACGATGGAGGGAAATTTTCATTTCGGGATTGGCTTAACAACTTTCGCTAATCTATTGAAAAACATGGTGGCCAGGGAGGGAGTTGAACCCCCGACGACCAGCCTTTTCAGGGCTGCGCTCCATCGAACTATGCTTCCTTCGGCGCGCTGATTCTGCACACGGCTTCAGAAACAACCAGCGGGAAAAATCTTAGTTTCGGCTAATGGGTCTGCAGCCCCGCTCGAAGAAACGAAAGAGTCAAGTCCGGAGGCAGCATCGTGTAAGCGAACAGAAGTGTGAATCGAAAGAAGACTAAAGCATTTTCCGCGTCGTGCAATCAGAACCGGGTTAAGCCCGCCCTCGTCAAATATTCAGATTTTGATCGCGAACTGATCGCCTCGGCACATTTGCAAAATCAGGCTCTCGGAGAATCCTTGATAGAAAACTGAATCCGAAATCAGCAGCCCGGTGTCTCCGATCCTGTTTTCAAACGACTATCGGCAAAAATGCCGGGCAATTCTCGCTTGTTTACTCTTTGGTCCGACGAGGTTTCTTGCACTGGAGACTGAGTGGTGAGCGCGGTAGGAATCGAACCTACAACCTACTGATTAAGAGTCAGTTGCTCTGCCAATTGAGCTACGCGCCCGCGCCTTAACAGTTAGAAGTTTGCAGCGTCTTGCGGGATTTCGGTTGGCCGTTTTGCACTGATTTTGCACTTACGGACGGTGGTGCTTTAGCGGCATCACTCTCGGTCAACTGCATGGCCGCCTGCACATCCTCAGTGCTCACGATATTGTACCTGTCGAATACGCTTCTTGTCTTGTCGCCGCTGATCTTCATCGCCACGTTCTCCGGCACTTTTGCCAGTCGGAGATTCCGCACCGCGCTTCGCCGCAGATCGTGGATCAATGTGCCACGGTACTCATGCCATTTATAGCAAACCTTGCGCGGCTCCTTCCTGTCATTCCTCTCGTGTTCCTTCGCCTTCAGTGTTCGTGTTCCCAAGCCCACTCTGGCGCAAGCGGATTCCCACTCAGCTCGGAGGTTGCTGGCATTGAACACGAGGCCAATTTTCGGCTCGATCTCGCGCAGCATTGCCCTGACTTCCGTTGGTACAGGTATCACTCGTGGCTCACTGTTCTTTGTTTGCGTATCGAGCAGCGTGATAGTCCCCGTCGTGCCAGCATCGAGGTCCACCTGCGACCACTCGATTTGCAGCGCCTCGCCCTTTCGTGTTCCGGTCCAGTAGAGGAAGGAAATCAAAGGCCGCAGGTAGCTCGGCAGTTCCCCAAGAAGTTCGTAAAACTTGCTCCGTTCAAGGAAACCCTTTCGCGGCCCCGGCTCCTTCAATAGTCGGATTTTGGGGACGGACGCGATCTTGCCGTCCTCGTGGGCAATATGCAGCATCCGTCGCAAGCATTGCAGGCTGCGGTTAATCATGGCAGCACCCGCGGGCGGGTTTTCCCCTTGCCGAGTCTTGATAAAGGCCCGTCCAAGATCAGTCGTCAGCTTGACCATGGGCAGGCCGGGGCTGCCGGGCTTATGGTCTTTGGCCGGTTCGAATCCGCAGAACTCATCGAGCGCTCTCAATCCAACGATGGTTTCAGTTCCGTCCGCGCGGATCTCCAGCGATTTGTTACCGCGTGCAACGTAGTCGTCAATGAGGGCTCGTCGCAGGTCTGCATAGTGCAGTTTATTGTTCGCCATAGGCAGTCCACGCTCACTGTCGCCCATCAATCGCCGTAGCGCCGCAAGCGCTTTCATCTTGCCGGTTTCCTTCGTGCTAATGCGCACCTGGTGACCGGCCGCGTCATAAAAGGATGCGTACCAGTAACGACAACCGTTGCGTCGTATCAGGCTGCCTTCTCCTTTGGCGCGTCGTGCCATTGATCCCCCTTGGCCGGGCCTACCCAGCTTTCCTTGCACTAGAAACTCTATCGCTCTAAGTGCAAAAGCGCGAGAGCACCTCGGTAACTCGACTAAGTTGCAAGGTATAAGGCTCTAAAGAAAGTGCTCGGAGTTTATCGGTTACCGTGGTAACCTAATGTACGTAGGCACTAGGCTGTGCCTGCTGGGGGTACCCGCCATGGTAGCAAGCCCCCTATAGCCCGCCGCAGCTTGGACGCGGGGCGGTAATGAATCCGCCGGGGTAAGGCCCCGCAACCTAGCCAATCCCAATCAGGATTTTTCCAATGGCTAGGGCTTCTAAGAACATATCCGTTGAACCCGCTGTACAGCCGCGCCTCTTAACCATCCGGGCCGCAGCCGCTTATTTGTCCGCATCAGTTTGGGCTATCCGCACATTGGCGTGGTCGCAGGCCGTTCCCTACGTCAGGATTGGCAACCGAATTCTCTTTGACCGGGCTGACCTTGATGCTTACGTAGAACGAGCTAAATTTGGTGTGGCTTAAACACACTAAAACTTCGGTAATTGGCCGGCAGATCGACCCGGCAAGATATCGACGGATCTCGTCAGCCGGAACTTGACGACGTTTATCGGCGCGCCAGGGCTGGCCGTTTTCCTGTGGCCCCACCTCTCGTCCAGGAAGCTAGACTACGGCTGCGCCATTCCGTGGGTGGAACGCAACGTACCCTGCATTGACCAGCCTGCCCAGAGGCGACCAGAAGTGGGTCTTCGCAATCTGTGGCCGTATGCCGGGCTGGCCATCCTTTCCTTGGTAAGTAGGGGTCGCAGAGTCTCTCTTGGCTATGCATTTGGCGCAAGGGATCTCAAGTCGGAGCCACTGCCTCGGTAGTTGTGTGCTGGTTAGACGGAATCCATCAAGTTTGAAACTGACAATCGCGCAACTGAGAATCGGAGCGCGTGCCGAAACCTGACGACCCGCGTTTGATGCGATTCGCGGACGGGGGACATCTGATTTTTGACTCTCTACAGCAATGGTATGGCGGCCGAAACGAGAACACCCATAGCGCCATGCTCGAACTCGTGAACAAATTCAAAGCCATCGCCGGCGCTGGTGGTGGCGTACTCAGCTGCACCACAATTCGAAGCCACTCCACAAAGGGGCCACAGCCGATCTCGTGGCGGAACGGCAATCGTTGATGCGCGGATATGGCGATCTCGGCTTCCAAGAATACCGATGGGATAGTAGAGCTGCGTGAGAACAGATTCCGATGTGCGCCCATGTGAGATGGATTACCGGTGAGCTTCAACTACTCAAATGATGCTTATCCGGGAGAGGTCTTATGCGTTTGCAGTGCTCCGAGATGACGATGCAGATGCCGCGCAAGGGCTTGGCGGTATCGTGGCATAGGCGACGACCTTTAAAAGCAGAAAGCGGCCGGCATTACAAAAAAGACCACAAAACGACGTGCCGATCGCAAGGTCAATAACTGCGGCATGTGTACGCGCCGTGGTTGCCCCGGCGGTTGCTACGAATATTAAAGGAGGAATCATATCGGCATCAAACCTGCACGGATGGTTCCTATAGCCTATCCCTCGGAGTGGCTGCTGGATATATTCAACAACGGCGCACGCTGCACACGTGTAAGCAGGCGGCCTTACGTATGCGTGATACAAACTCCGCCAATGCCTTGGGCTCTTGTGTGGGGCTGGCGCATAATCGGGGCGCTACTAATTGCGGCAACAATTACCCTATGGCTGGGGCGCACACCCGCGTAGGATAAAGGCCAACAGCAACACAAACCCGGCAGATATAAGCAACCACACCCACACATACACCCTACCCCACAGCCCTATACGTGACACACACACTGGCAGCCCTAATACATGGGCAGCATACCCCTGCCTGTGTGGCCCATTATCCTACGTTACGCCCTGCCCTGTGTTATGCCCTTACAAACACTTACACATTTAAGCAATCGTTAAGTGCTTTGTTTACAGCATTTCGAGCGTACGTTGGCAGCGAGACATTAAGTCACGTGTAATCAGAGGGGTAGGGGGCTCCATTTTTGATTTTGGGAGACGACAAAAACCGTGCGCCCCTTTTTCGCGTGTGCCCGCAGCAAAAACATCTCCTTTCACCCGACGTGCCCATTTATCTCTTCGGTGACTACTTGCTAGCCTTACCCCTGCTTATGGATCCAGCTTGTGAAGGGCGACGGGGGGAATGATTGACCTTTCCGCTTTTCCTCCCAGGAACACTTGGGTTTTTCCGCACCCGTGCCGAGGTCGTGCGGCGGGCAGCCGCAGCTGGGGAATCCCCCCGCCACGCGAACCGGCAACCATTGCGTGCTCTGCGTCCAATGGAATTCCGTTTCTCTTGAGTTCCTTCTTGCGATCGAGCAATTGCTGGCCGAGTGCCTCGAAATCCATCTCGACGCTTTTGGCCTTCGGCAGCATCTCCCCTTCTTCCTCCTTTATATGGTGTCTCACGCTCTCGGCCAGCACAGTGAACTTCGCATCGCGGTGGTCATTTCTCCGGCCATCAACTTCTAATTCAGCGATCAGGAGCCGGGCGACGTGATGTTCTTCATCGGCCTCGTTCATCAGATCTTTTCCCACCTGTTTGCGGACGGCTGGATAGAAAATTTGTTCTTCGATGGCTGCATGAATTTTGAGTTCGGTGAGCGTTTCGGCGATGATTTTCTCTTTCTCCCTGGCCGATCTGGCCTTTTCAAAGCGGTCGAAAAGTTGCTTAACTACATCATGATCTTTCATCAAGATCGCGATGGCGTGTTTCTCGGGCAAGAGGAGGCGCAGTGACCCCGGAAGGATTGAAGGACCTTTACAAGGAATTCAACTGCGCGGGCCAGAACCTGGTGGATCGGCTGAAAACCTTCCGGAGGCACGGGGTTTACGTACTCGGCTCTTTCGTCTTTGGCCTTCCCAGCGATCGTCCCGCAACATTCGATGCCACCGCCGCTGCTGCCTCTCAGGCGGAAATTGCGTTTGCGCAGTTCGTCATGCTGACGCCTTATCCGGGAACCGTCGATTTCATCAAATGGGAAAAGCAAATGGAAGCCGATCCGGTGTACGTTGGTGGCGTTCCCCTCACCCGCCGATGGTTGATCCCGCAAGCGCTGCGGCCCAAACTGTATTGGTCGCATCCCACCATGTCGGCCGAGGAAATTCGCTTGCGCACGCAATCTGTCTGGGATACGTTTTATGGATTAAGGTCAATCTGGGTGCGGTCGCAATTCATAAAGTCTTTACGCGCCCGCCTCGCGTTCCTTCTAATCTCGAAGATATACAGGCAGATGTATGCGGATACCGGGATTGCTACCGACAGTGCCCGAGTCTCTAGATCTGTGAGGTGGGCGCGTTTGTTGGCAAAGCCTTGCCAGCGGTTATTCGCAGCCGCACCCATGCCTGACCTTGAAATCCCCAACCTGAACGCCCGCCTGGACCAGAGCACTGACCAAAGTATTTTAAGAATACGCGGCAGCCGGTGAAGGAACTGAATCGAAATGTTCGAGACAGCAACGGGCGTGCGCGGCCCACCAGCTCGGCCAGCAAACTATCGTGCCCCGGGATTCATGCGGGTCTCATAGGACTGGTCGCTGGTTGGCGGGAAGGACTAGGGGATTACTAAGCTTGAACAGTCTCGGGCGATCCCCAATGCAGTGGAGCTTGCGACGCACCCCGACGAAACGTCTCCGCGGGACCTGAGGGGTAGTTCGCGCATCAGTTAGACTTTAGGTCAGTGCGGGCGTCAACGCCAACCCGCCGAGTATCACGAGTTTGTTAAGTATCGAGGACAACCATAAGTCTCGGACAGGCGTGATTGTATTCGCACAGAATACAACCCGAAGGAGGTCTGATGGCGTACTACAAGGTTCGGATTGAAGTCTGGTGCGATTGGAATCCGGCGGAGAGCGACCTGGAAGAAATTGCCGAGAGCATGAGTGTCGGTGAAGCCATTTGCACACGGCGGGAAATGGTCAACGTCGTAAATCGGCCGCAAGATATAGAAGATGAAGAAGCCATGACCTTTTTTGGCGGAGAAGAGGGCGATGCCGACGAAAGTCAAGGGTAGACCCGATATATGCAAACGGTCTCCGCACGCGCTCGATATCAACTTCGATCCCGCACTGCAGAGGACTCTTAGGATCGTTTGTTTCTTGGCATGACCCGTCCCAGACCCAGGAACCTGGGTGAATCAAACTTAGCTGAAATCAATTATATACCGGAAGAGAGAACGGCCGGAGTCGAGTCCGCCCAATGGAAGAATCGGCGAACAAGGCGAGAGTAAACTAAATGAGGGTAGCCGCCATTTTGCTGCGCTGCACCGGAGATATCGTCTAAGACTGGCTGCTGCGAGTGAAGCAGAGCAAAGAATTGAACCGCGTTTCCCTTAGCGACCAAGAGCGCACTGGGTATCTTCCGAAGTTGATTGAGGACCTGATCATGCGTCTGGGAACACACCTAACGTCCCCGGACGAGAGAGCGATTCCCTCTGCTCTGCCGCCGCCGTAGCCCATGGCAAGATGCGAAAGTTGCAAGGCTATTCTCCCGGCATGCTGGGTGCATGACTCACGAATCCTCCAAGTGACACTCTTCGGGACTTTGCAGAATAATCTGAATGCGTTGGATTTCAGCTTGCTGCTACCGGACGTGATGACTATCGCGGATGAAGTGGATTCGCAGCTGACACAGGCGATGGATAGTTACATGGATGTAGTGAGGGAGCCAGCGGCGGCATAGGCAAAGGTTATCCCGCTTGAAATCCCTTTTGTTCTCGCTATGAGCCGCTGCGACATATTACCATTTCGTTGTCACCTCAGCTAGGCGCAGCGGTTCGCGTTGGGGGATCGATTCTCGGCTGACGCCAAACGGTCGGCATTATCAGAAGCGATGTCTTCAATCGCTTCCATGACCGCCCCAATTCCATTCACCTCTTTGGAAAGCACGGCGCGAACGCCTGCAGCGGAAGCGAGTTCTATCAGTTCGGGAGCGGCAAACATGGTGTACAGCAGTAGGGCGCACTCAGGTGACTCGGCGCTCATTGCTCTGGCTGCCTCAAGTCCATTCATGACAGGCATTGCGTAATCGAGCAAGACAACGTCTGGTTTTGAAGTACGAGCCAGTTCTATGGCGGCGTATCCGTTCTCCGCCTCTCCGCAAACGATCCAATCGGTTTTCGTCTTGAAACACATCCGAAGCGCAGCTCGCACGCTTGGGTTGTCATCAACGATCAGGATTTTCGTCATCTGTTTGCTCTGCTATTGACGCGGGATCAGCAGCTTGAACGGGAAACCATGTGTCTCGGACGCCTAGGCTAGTTGCCCCAGCGGCATTCAATTCGTGTCATCGTGGCGTGAAGAGAGAGCGTGTCTTTCCATTGATTCAACGACCGTTCACCAAAAAAGTACATGGCACAACTGAGGAACCGCGGACCACTAATGAGCTAAGGTAAATCCTCCGTCGGGTCGACAATGCCTTGGACCAGATTTGCGTTTAGATGAGAGAGCCTTGATTGTCACAAAAGCGGGCAAATTCGGAGAACCACCGAGTCGTGAGGCTTCTCAAGAATTCCGCTCCTCCACCCGGCATGTTGGGACTACCTACAAGGAACGCTTCCGCTCGAATCAGGGTCCCGTCTCCTACCTGTTCCAGTGTGATTGTCCGTTCGGTCGCAAATCCGGCATCTTCAGTTTGCGAGAGGTATCGAATGAGCGCAGGAGGCTCGCATTTTTTGATCACATATCGACCAGCGACTACTATCGGATAGTTAAGTTGGCCGACGATTGCACTTCCTTCCGCCCACGGCGTTCCGTCCCAATGGAGATCGGAATACACATCGGAAAACTTCGGCCAGTTCGTGATGTCGGTGAGCAAGCTCCATACCCGGTGACGGGGAAGCTTTGTCGTCACGCAATAGGAGAAGGCAGGCACGGGGACTTGGCTGCTGTCCTTTGGATCGGCGTTCACTTCAATCAGTGAACTTTGGGACCCACATGTCTTGTTGAGTGGCAATTGTCGCACATTTTCGACATGCAGGGCGACGGTCAGGTCGCTCGTTACGCAACCCGAACATCGCGGCTGGGCTTCTAGTCTTCCGGCGATATCTTCGACTGCGGGTTCACGCTTTCTGGGACCGCAGACTTGGTGTTTTCCCGACCGCATTCAATCAGAACCCTGACTATCTCGTTCACCAATCGTTGGGGTCAAGGGCCCAGTCCGCGGTCGGTAATTCTGCGTTGCCGGGAAAATGCCAAATATCAAACCACTAGCGCCTCAGCATCCATCGTCCATCGACAAGCTGGGTGACTTCCTTTGCCAATCCTTGTAGACAGCTCATGACTTCTGATCGTGAGACCGCCGATCCGGGTCCGAGTTCGTGATTCAGCACTTCAGTGATCTCAGACGGATACAGCGGTTCAACCGCCTCTCCTAGGAGGCGCAGAATGTGCTCTTCGTAGTTCGGCATGGATTGACCCGAAACTCAGCGCCGGTGCGATTTGTGCTGTTGAAATTGAAAAATTCTGAGAGGTTGTCTCGTAGAACAGGGCATACGCAGGAGCGAAAGCATTTGCATCATGGTAAGAGCGTCAGTGAGGGCGGCTGATTACTAGCAAGGAACGCAGTTTTGTTCGACCTTCTTTCTTTCCACACGAGGATGGCTTCATTCAACTCGTGCACGACAGCACGTAACATCAGTGGGTTTCGTTCCTGTTCAACGTCGCGCACAATGTCGTGCCAGCTTTTGGCCAGCCTGCGGCTCAAAGCTTCTGCTTCCATGGCGACCCCCTCCGAGAGCGTTGGCATCTGTTTCGTGGAATGCCAAGCCTGCGCCCGAGGGTCAAGGTCTTCC
Source organism: uncultured Acidobacteriota bacterium (assembly GCA_963820895.1). Lineage (GTDB taxonomy): Bacteria > Acidobacteriota > Terriglobia > Terriglobales > Acidobacteriaceae > Sulfotelmatobacter. Next base: position 326,718 of record CAWGBW010000001.1, on the reverse strand, counting down.
ATACAGTGTTTTGCGTATACGACCAACCGACCCGCACGCAAACCTCCGCCGAATCCACTCTAAACAATGCGTTCCAAAAGGCTCGGCGAAATTACCCAATTTTATGCGACCTTTCGCCCCCTGTTTCGCCTAGTCGGTCGATGGCACACTGGTATACCTTCTGACCACTCGATACTGATTCTCACTGCGGCAGCCCAATCCGGCGCACCAGTTCTTCAAATCGCGGGTCTGAACGGATGTTGTCCCACGTCGGGTCTACGTTGAGGGGGATCACAAAACTCGAACGTGCGTCAACCGCTTTGTCCAGCCACACAAAAGCATGACCTTTGTCCCCGAGAAACGAATACGCTGTGGCAACCTCGAACGGATCGTAGTCCCGACTCGAAGACCTCTCGTCGATTTTGATCATCGTTTGCAGCGCCGCAGCGAACCCCGCGCTGCTTGTAGCTCTGACCAATGGCGTCCGCTCCTTGCGTCCTGCCTTCCAGTTTGAATTGCTCCTGTAGTGCTGCTATTGCTTTGTCATAGCTCTTCTTGCCAACGTATACGTGAAACAGATTGAAATGGGCGATTGCAGAAGAGGGGTTGATTTCAAGCGACTTGTGCCACTGTTCCAATGACTTGTCGTAGTCTCGCTGAAAATAATAGTTCACGCCCAGCAGATTGATAGGGCCTATCGAGAGCGGGTCCAGTTCGTGGGCAAGTGTCAGTTCTCGAAACGCATCGTCGAATCTGCCCATTGTAGTCAAATGAGTGCCGTAATTCATGTGCGCTTCAGACAGGTTGGGATTCAGTTCAATCGCACGTTGCAACTCCGATTCGGCGGCTGCAAAGCTCCACGTGCCAATTAAGGCGTCCCCGAGCGCCACATGGGCCTCGGCCAGAGTTTCATCGAGATCGATTGCTCGCTTTGCTGCCGCAATCGCCTTTGAGTTTGCTTCCTCGACGGGTAAGTAATGAAATGCTCCAAGCAGGGAGTATGTCTGAGCCATTTCGGCATACGCCGCAGCATAGCCGGAGTCTTGATCAATGGCCTGCTGGAAGAGATTGATAGATTCCTTAAGGCTGTCCATGGTCACTTTGTCCGCCAAGGCTCGGCCTCTGACGTACAGAGCGAAGGCGGCCGGATTCTGTGTTCCCTGCTTGAGCAATCTCCGCTGCTGTTCGCTCGACAGCCTGAACCGGAGCTTTTCCGATATGGTTCGCGCCAGTTCTGCCTGAAGCGGCAGAACGTCTGAAACCTTGCGGCTGTACTCCTCTCCCCAGACATGACTGTTGTCGCTTGCCCTGATCAGTTCGGTGCTCAGGAAGAGGCTGTCGCCCTGCTGTACTAACCTCCCCGTGAGCACAGCTTTGACATTGAGTTCTCGCCCGACTGCTTGCGGATCAACCTCACGACCCTTGTAGTGGAAAACAGAACTCCGCGACATCACCTTGAGATTGGGAACCTGCGATAGACGGTCGATCAGGCTATCGGTAATGCCATCACTGAGGAACTGTGCATTCTGATCGCTGCTGTTGGCAACGACTGGCAAAACTGCCACGGAATCAATGGGGCTATCTTTGTCTGCGTGCTGCTTAGAATAAAAAACAGCAGCGCCGATCACTAACGCAACAAGCACAAACGAAACGGCTCCGCTGATCACAACTTTGCCACGCCACCACGGTGTTTTCGTCGCCTCGGAGTCGGTACCGCCAATCGCGGCAGTTTTCCCTGTTTCAGTATCTCGCTTCAGCCGCTTTAGTTCGGCTTCCATCTCGGAAGCGTGTTGGAATCGCAGGCTTCTGTCTTTCTCCAAAGCCCGGCTAATAATATCTTCGAGCTTCGGAGGCATGTCCGGATTCAACCTGACTGGCGGTGCGGTGCTCGATTCAAGATGGAATCAAACTCACGCCTGTCGTGTCGCCCCGGAATGGAAGCATCCCGGTACACATCTCGTACAGGACTGCCCCGAAGGAAAACAGGTCGGTGCGAGCATCGAGTTCCTTCCCTCGAACCTGCTCCGGAGACATATACGCCACGGTGCCCAGTGTCGAGCCGGGGCTGGTCAGGTGCTCCTCTGAGTCGATGGTCTGGGCACTCAAGGCAATGCTCTCCGGCTTCAGTCGACGACCTTCGCCAGCCCGAAATCGAGAATCTTCGCCTGACCTCGGTTCGTGACGAAGATGTTCGCAGGCTTGATGTCCCGATGGACGATGCCCTTCGAATGTGCTGCATCGAGCGCATCGGCGATCTGGATGCCGAGCTCGAGCACCGTTTCGGTCTCCAGCGGCTTGCCATTGATCCGATGCCGGAGCGTCTGCCCCTCCAGCAATTCCATCGCGATGAAGGTCTCGCCCATCGGCCTCGTCAATCTCGTAGATCGTGCAGATGTTCGGGTGGTTCAGGGACGGACGCAGCCTTAGCTTCACGTTGAAAACGACCGAGGGCTTGTGCATCGTTGGCGAGTTCGTCGGGAAGGAACTTCAGGGCGACGTAGCGACCGAGCTTGAGGTCTTCCGCCTCGTAAACCACACCCATGCCACCGCCGCCGATCTTGCGGACGATGCGGTAATGGGAAACCGTCTGCCCCACGGGTTGGGAGGGCGTGGCCATTGCCGAGGATGTTAGGTCGGCAGAAGGTGGAAGGTCAATGTTCGGTGGCATCAACACAGTGGCGTGGAGTTCTGTTCGCGACGTTACGCTCAGAATCCCCGTATCTCTAGGTGAATTCCAGAAGGCATCTGTAGAGATTTGTCAAAATGGGAACTTTTTCGCCTCCGTTTTGTTCTTATATGTGGGGGTGCTTTATGGCGAAAATCATTGAGTTCTTCGTACCTATCAGCTTCAGACTAGGGATGAAGCCGAAATTGATCCTGACGAAAAGACACTAGCAATCTTTGTTGGGATGTCTGGGGCGTCTCAGACAAATGACTTGCCTGATCCCACAGCCTTCATTTCCCTCTTCCGTCGAAGATAGCTGTAGCGGTGGTAAATCCTCGTCAACCCCCTCCTGCGGCAGTTCTCCTTGCGCTCCGCTTTGTACAATTGCAGAATCGGTTTAACGTCTGTAGTTTTTCTTAGCTGTTCGTTTAGCTCCCGCCACGTCATTCGTTGTTGCCCCTTTTCACTCTGCAGTACGCGCATTTTAAGTCGTTTATTGTCGGGCACAGTGATGGGTGACTGCAAGGCTGAATGCGAGGTTTTGGCGACGAACGGACGAGACTGGGAAGCATCTCATCACCACGAGTCGGGGCGGCAAACGCAATCATTTCAAGTAGAGCGTGGCATCACCGATGAGCTAGGGAATTATCTCGACTTCGCTGCAAGGCGCAGGGCATTGCCGTTCAAGCAGACCGTTTTCCGATCATCTAAGAAAGTGGCATTCATCTTCTTGTAAAATTCGATCGCAGTTTCATTCCAATCGAGGACGTGGAAGGTAATTCCAAAACAAGATTCCTCCTCGGCAATAGCTGCGACACTCGACAGCAAAGCACGACCAACCTTATTCTTGCGAAACCGAGGACGCACGAACAGGTCTTCCAAGAACAGACCACGACCTTGAAATGTCGAATACGAATCGAAGAAGAAGGCGTAGCCAGCAGGTTCGCAATCGAACTCTGCCATAAGGACGCGGAACTTGGGTCGCGTTCCAAAACCGTCGTTCGAGAGGATTTGCTCGGTCACCAGACACGGCAAGCGCTCATACTCTGCCATTTCTTGGATCAGAGAAAGAGCGTTGGTACATCTTTCAGGTTCGCTTGGCGGATGTTTAACATGAAAACGATGGCCGTCGGAAATGTATCGAAAAACTCAGCGTCGAGATGCTCCAGCATCGCGAAAGATGCGGGCATGGGTGGTCCGACTTCCGAATCCCATCACTGAATCCGCAGCGGTTGGCAGTCCAAAATACTTGAAGTAAAAGAAATGCCCGCAATCCTTTCAGATAGCGGGCGTTCTTGGCTACTGCGTCAGACCGGCTGAACGTTCTCGGCTTGCCACCCCTTCGGTCCTTTGGTCACGTCGAACTGCACCTTTTGTCCTTCTTGAAGGCTTCTGAAGCCGCTTGCCTGTATCGCGGAGAAGTGCACAAAGACATCCTCGCCATTTTCGCGGCTCAGAAAGCCATACCCTTTGGCGTCATTGAACCACTTCACTGTTCCTTGTTCTGCCATTTGATTTCCTATTTCTTTTCTTGAATTGTGCTGAGAAGAATCGCTGCGGATGAGAAGGGGTGACGCTGGTTGGCGGTACCGAATTTCAACTGCGTGAATCAAACTTAGCCGAGATCAATTATATACCGGAAGAGAAAACGGCCGAGTCGAAGTCCGCCCATCGGCGACTCGACGAACTGACGGGCGTAAACTAACACCATGCGCAAGCGTTTGATCACTCCGATGCCTCACGATGCCTCGCGTTTGGGAGAGAAGTGGCTAGACCTTGACGGCGCAGGCGTGGTCGAGGTGACATCGGAAGAAAAAGACTTCCCGATCGAATCTGCGCTGGTCGTAGGAAAAACGACGGGTTGGCGTGCCGCCGATTCTGGCACCCAAACCATCCGCCTAGTCTTCGATGAGCCGCAGAGGCTAAATCACATTGCTCTGGTATTCGAGGAGACTGAGACGGAACGTACCCAAGAGTTCGTCCTGCGATGGTCCGCAGATGGTGGACGCTCGTTTCGCGAGATTGTGCGACAACAGTGGAATTTCAGTCCCCCGAACACGACCCGCGAGGCCGAGGAGTATCAGGTTGACCTCTCGGATGTCAGCGTTCTTGAATTGGTCATTGTTCCCGACATCAGTCGAGGAATGGCTCGCGCCTCACTCAAGAGTCTCCGTCTGTCCTGACTCGCTTGGCGATTCCCTTTTGGAGAATGGTCGTCCTCGAGACGACCGTTCGTAATCTTCGCGTCGTGCGGATTGCTAGGTATTCTCTGCATTCGACCCGTCCTGCGGAATAATTTCATGAAATTGCTCATAAATGTCTTTTCCTCGATGCCGCTACGCTGGTGGCTAGCACTGATCATTTCTGGTCTCGGGGTTGCTGCAATATGTCTACGGGTCTTCGAACCCGACGGGGTGCGAGCCCGCCGAGCCGAGCAGAATAAGAGGAAAGAATTGAGGTCGCTAGCCGAGAGAATTTCGTCGTTTGCGCAAAGCGTCCACCAACGATATCCCACCGGGGACGTGATCGTCAGCGAGCGAGACCTAGCGGAGCAACTTCGAAAGCCCCCAGCTGCGGTCATCACAGCTTTGAACCTGCTGCTAAATGAGCAGAAAGTCGAAAGAGCTCGGTTACGAGGGTATTGGAAATTGAGCCTCTGATGGTTCCACCACAGAGTCAGCTGGAACACCTCCGACACTGCGCAGCCAACCATAATTTTCGTTTTCTCTCCAAAATGTGGCTTGTCGCTCCGATACCCGGCTCAGAGAGATGAGCGTTTAGCGGAGGAAAGGGTCTCGACAGGATGTTGCAGTTCACTCTTTTGGCGCAGTGGTTGACAGAGATCGACGCAGCGAGCACACTGGCGTCAAGAAGCAACCGGCACATGCCAATAGCAAGTCGAATCTATGAAGAAGGAATCTCCCATGCCAAATCTTCTCCTCCGACTCTGGACAGATGACCAAGGGCAAGACATCGCCGAATACGCGGTCATGCTAGCAGTGATCTTAGTGATCGTGGTCGGCACTCTCCGTCTCATCGGCTCGAACTCGAATAACGCCTTTTCTTCGGTCGCCAGTTCACTCCAGTAGGATGAAACGCGACCACCTTCACTCATGTCCTCATCAGCGACGTTTCATGAATCGCGGCGAAGCACTCGCGTCCCATTGAAAGTGGTAATCGCCGTTGAAGGCAATGGCAGAACCCAGACTTGCGATGGCGAGACCATCGTTATCAATCTGCATGGAGCCTTGATCTCAACCGTAAAAGGGTTGAGCGCGGGCATGAAAATCTCGATTCATGTTTACGTGACGGACAAGCGGGCCGCCGGTCGTGTTGTATACATCGATCCTGAGAATCCTCTGCAGTGCGGAATCGAATTGGACGAGCCTCGAAACATTTGGGGCGTGCCGCTGCCGCCCGATGACTGGCACGAGCAAGTCGCTTCAGAAACCATCGAAACCGAATGATTGCCATTGTGAATAGGCCGAAGCTTGCAAGCCATCCAGAGCGTCCCTGAAGAGTACGCTTGACCCGCTGCCGCTGACTGACAGGCAATCTCCACCCAAGTCTCGAATACAAAGGGGTTGCAGTCGCAATTTGACAACGGTTGCGCAGAAGCCTACCGTTGTAATTGAGGTGGTTACCACCTTCTCCTCATTTCAGGTTCCCTGAACTAAGTCAGCCCATCTGAAGCACTCTCTCTTAGCAACCCCGACCCTTAAGGAGGTTGCCCATGTTTGCACGTAATGTCTCTATTCATTTGAAATCCAATATGCTTTCCGACTATACGCGAACCTTTGAGAAGGAAGTCCTTCCTTTACTGCGCAAGCAGAGTGGTTTCAAGGACGAGATTACATTCTCAAGTCCCGGCGATCAGAGGTCACTGCGATCAGTCTGTGGGACAACAAAGCCAATGCGGAGGCTTACAACACCAAAGCCTACCCAGAAGTATTGAAGACTTTGGCAAGATTGATTGATGGGACGCCGAAGGTTCAGACTGGCGACGTCCGTCAACTCGACCTTCCATAAAATTGCTGTAGCGGCGTAAAAGGCCTGTAACTGTGTCACACGGGAAGGCGCTAGATTCCGCCTTCCCGCTTTTAACAATGCGCTCAAGACTAATTGTTTGGGCCCGAGCTCCCTTCCATGAAAATCCTTTTAATAGCCATTCTCTCTCTGTGCTTTTGTCTGAACCGTTGTCCTCGCCCTCTCGCAGGAAGCGCCCGATCACATGCCACGGAAGACTCAGGTGACCGCGTGGCATCGGCCGACAACCATCAAGGGCACGGTTCAGGAAGGTGGCAACAAGTTGAGGTTTGTCACCGAGCAAAGGATGTGGAATGTGGACAATCCGGAGATTCTTGAGGGTCACGAAGGACACTTCGTGCACGCGAAGGCTTACGTCTATCCGGACAAGAATCTAATTCACATTACAGAGGTGAAGATACCCCCCGCACGTAAGACCATGGAGGCTGACATCAAGTAGCGCGATGGCCTGACCATTAAATTCATGCGTGTTTGCGTTCTACCAACGGCTCAATCTCGTGATCAATTTCAAATCTCACTGGCGTGCCACATGACTGGCATGTCGTTTGGTGTAACCCACCGTTCAGACTCATCGCTTGGAGTTTGTTGGGGCGCAGGCACTGGGGACAAGTGATCAATAGACATCCGGAACTGTCTCTTGGAACGAAGAGTGGAGCAATCTCGCTCTTCTTTGTCTCCGACCGAAGAGGAGAAGCAGCCAAAAGCTTCCCTACTTGGTGGGAAAGTTCCTTGATAGTGTAATTTCCTTTTTGCAAGAACGCGTCCGCCAAAGTCCCCAACGGAATTTCACCAGCGCTGTATCCTCCGCTCATGGCGATCGTGGCGATGTGCGGAAATCTCTCTCTCACGATTGACAGAAATTCGAGCCCAGACATCCGAGGCATATTCAGATCGGAAATGATCAAATCAGGTAGCGAATTGCTGAGCGCGTGCAAACCATCCAGCCCGTCCGCTGCCGTGAGAACCTCATAGCCTTGACTCTCCAAAATCTCCCGCACCGCCTCGCGTATTGCGGGTTCGTCATCCACTACCAAGATGCGGAAACGGAACTGGACCGCAGCCGTTGCGTCTATGAACGGGTTGCGTTCAGTCGGATGCGCTGCGATGTCGGCGACGATAGGTTCCTTCTTGTTCTGAAATTCCGCCTCCGGCGGGACGGTTCTATCCCTGTGTTCTTCATGGCGGATAGGCATGGGAAGTCCTCCGTTCACGAGGGTCCAGAGGTTCCGCGTATCGTATCCGGTGCGAGTGAAGCCAGTCTGATCACTATTGATCAAATTGCGGCAAGAAATCCCCACGAAGATTTAAGTCCAATTCGGGATTCGTCAGCTACGTGCAACACTATTCTTTCTGTGCACCTACGGGCTGCCTTGTCGTCCCTCAAGCAGGCGAAGAATAGCTATGTTGCAGGCATGGCTGAGCACCGGGCTGGTCGGTTGACTTTCGACACCAACGGTGAAACCATTGTTGCTGTCGAGCGGGTCGCCGCTTTGGCTCCAGACTCGCCGCTTTTCCGCTTGCGCATTTATCCTTCCTTGTCACAGGAAGTTGCCTCGGCGCAATCGTAACCCTCTTAAGGGGGAATCATGAGACCAGTAGCCGCAGCCAAGAAATTCAGCAAATTCAATTCCAAGACGTTTCTTTCGACCATCGATGGCGGGAGGAAGATCATCGCTTTCTCCAAGAAGCAGACAATCTTTGCTCAGGGCGACGCGTCCGATGCTGTCTTTTATGCACAGGAAGGAAAGGTAAGACTCACCGTGGTGTCGAAGATCGGGAAGGAGGCAACCATAGGCATTCTCAACAAGGGCGATTTCTTCGGAGAAGGTTGCCTGACGGGGCAGCCTCTGCGACTGTGCTCGGCAACCGCGATGACCGATTGCACCGTGATGAGAATCGGCAAGAAGTCCATGGTGGAAGTGCTTCACCGCGAAGCTGCGTTCTCCGAATTGTTCGTTGCGTATTTGCTGACACGGAACATCCGATACGAAGAGGATTTGGTTGACCAGCTTTTCAATTCCAGTGAGAAAAGACTGGCACGGATATTGTTATTGCTGGCTCACTTCGGCAAGGAAGGTAAGCCCGAGACTCTAATCCCGAAAATGAGTCAGGAGACCCTCGCAGAAATGGTGGGCACAACGCGCTCGCGGGTTAGCTTTTTCATGAACAAGTTCAGGAAATTGGGGTTGATCGACTATCATAGCGGCGATGGCTACAAGTCCATAGCTCCCTTCTCAACATCGTTCTGCACGACTAGAACGTCATTCCGCACAATGTGACTGTACTATCTCGCAGAGCTAGCCACTCTCGGCTTCGCCAATTCCCTGATGAAGTCGGCGAGTGTCGCTTGGCCGATTGTTTTTTGGGCTTTCTTTTTGCGCATAGCCCCGTGGGAAGGCTTCATAAAGAAATGTCCATTCTGATGCGAGAGACGCCGCAAATTTCAATTGTTGCCAACTGATGACGCTTAGTCGCTGCTCCATTCTGCTCACAATCGCAGAAAACTCCTCGCCATCCAATTCCCCGTCAACGTACTCTGGATTCCCCGTCAACGCATAAGTGTCCAACATTGATCATTCTTGTATGCATTGGTTTTGAGGGCACTATCTCTCCGCGCCATGAAAAGAGAACTCAGCCCAAAGCAAGTCCTCGCTGTCCCTTGTCCAACCTGCGGTGCTTCTCCGGGAAAGAAGTGCGAGCTTAGCACGGGCCAACCGCGCACGGAGCCCCATCGCGACCGCCGATTGATCGCAGCAGATGAAGCAGCGCGGGTTTAGAGGGTTTGGCGGCTGTGGAGAAACTATGGGGTAGGCTCAATTCGATTTCGGCGACCGCTTTGAAAGCTCACCCTCGAAATGAGTTTCAACTTCTTCACGACTAAGTGGGTTTTTCGCGTTGGTCAATATGATGGAATACACCACTTTGTTGCCTTCGACCTGAGCGGTGAGAAACGCCTTCTCGTCCAGTTCTTGGGTGGTGAATTTCACTCTTCTACGATCTGCGAGCGTTTTAATCCATTCGTCGCTCATGCAGCACCCCCCAAGCGATTCAGTCGAGATGATACGCCTTAAGACTCAGATATCTGAATCTTCTTCGTATGGCCACTTGGTACGTTGCTGACGAAATCAGTCTTTTCACCATGACCTACTGACCCGCCGAAATCCGAAGCTCCGCACAACGTTTCCGGCTCTGCGCCTAATTGTCCAGTCTGCCCAACGTCTGAGAACTGAGCAGTTTGGATCAGCGGAGCCATGCTTTCCAAGCCTATGCTCTGGTTGACGTGCAAATGAACCGCTAAGCAAACCACTGGGGTTAGGAATATGAGCCGTATCAACAAACTGACACCAAAACTGCGCAAAGCTCCGCAACCGCCTCTGTCACACGCTGGAGCACCTGGTGACGCAGACCGAGCCAAGAGACCACCGCTTGTCCAGCCCCCTGCTCTCGACGCGGAACTGAATCCCGGAGATCGAGTCATGGGTTTGGCTAATTTTGGAAAGCCGACTGGAGAATTCGGAACCGTGGAGCAAACGAACGAAGACGACGCACTTGTAAAGTGGGATGATGACGGTCGAATGAGACTGCACCAACCGTGGCTCAAAAAGATTTGACTAGAGAGTTCATGTCCCTGTCGAGACAGCAGGCATAGCGAATGCTACTCAATCGGTAGGGTGAGGGGTTTGATTACTGGTCTGTCGCGTTTTCGCTTTCATCCCTAACCTGACCCTTTCGGGAAAGACCACAGTTCCAAATTGGTCCGTATTGATCAGTTTGCCTTTCTCCTTAACGATAGGCTAGTTGCGACGGCAAGAAAGCCGGGCTAATTTGCCCTCGCAAGTCGGAGCACCAAGAGCCAGATCAGGCACCAACTTCAGGCGCAGAATACTGCGAGTCAAAACACTGGCTCTTGCAATGTTGTGCGTTGACTAGAGCGTAAGACGAAAGGAAAACTCGACATGCTGATACTGATCATCATCTTGGTCTTGGTTTTGGGAGCTGGGGGAGGATTCTACGGGCATAGTCGCTGGGGTTATGGGGCGGTGCGGGAATAGGATTGGGGACTATATTGCTAGTTCTCTTGATTGCCTACATGTTGGGGGGCTTCCGCTGAGATTTTTCGTCGAGACCCGACGAAATCCGGATTCATCCGGTGGTAGGACCTCGCCATCTGTCATGATTTGTTATGAAAGTGCACAGTTCAAAGTTGGTCTGTTCTGACCAATTTGGCATTCCACTCTAGCCGTACGATGCTAATGACCCCCAAGGAGAGACTTGTGGGTAGCCGCCCTTTCCCAGAAATTTCCTGCGCAATTTGTAGTTTGCCGATGGATTTGCGAATCGATCTCTGCGCCGATGAGAACGGCAAGGCGATTCACGAGGATTGCTATTGCAAACGCTTGTTCTCCGAAAGTCCTAAACAGAATCGGGAAACGCTTCTTGAAGTTTTAGCATCTCCCGCACTTGCCCTTCGGCATCCGGAAATAACGGCTGCCAGCGTTGCAGCCGAACAGCCGGGCCCTTCTGTGCCTGCCTAGTGGGCAACAATGCAGAGAGCCGCTCACTTGGACCTGTTTGGTGTATTTTTACAGAGCAGACAATGAGTGACGACCGAATGCCATCATGCCGGGCGCAGCTGAGAAGATTATCGATTCGTTGAGCGCTGCGGGCTTGGAACAGACCCTTCGTCCGATGCAGATAGAGGAAGTGATTGCCGGGAAGATTCTCGTACCGCCGCGATTCGGTTGGACCTTTACATAGTGCGCTAAAGCATTCTCTTTAGAACCGCGAGACTGCTGAGCGCATCTTTTAATTTGAGATGTTCCTTAGACTGTGCAATCGGCAATGCGCGTAACCGTTGATGGATCGCCTTCTCTGCCACTTCGATGCTCGCTGGCAACTTCTTTCGGTCGAATTCCATGGCCGCCGCTCTATAAACGTCGATCCAGTTACTATCATCTTGATTCACTGATGGATTCTCCCCGCACGCCTACCCACCACTTGCTCCCGTCTAGAACAATTGGCATTGGGTGGGCATGAATTTTAGGCACCTCGAACCTTCAACCGAGTTCTATTTCAATAGGCAGCGGTGGCGAATAGTATAGCGACTCGCCAAATTGGGGGAAGGAACAAGGAACTCGGAGATCGTCTATCGAGCTATCGGTAAAATGAGAGCACCTGAGATGCCAAACCGCTTTCTACTAACGCTCGAGAGCCTTGGCCGTTTGCCCCACTCCAAGGGGATTCAGATGCCCGCAACGAGGGCACTTAGCGGCCAACAACGGCGAAGGAGCATTTTCTCCCACATCTCCAGTGAGCAACGAAGTGGTCACTGATTGCCAGTAAAGAACATCCGACAGGAAAACATCTTCCACTAGGATGGACTACTCCGGACACGCTCCCGGAAACCAAAATGTCCACTGAATCGCAGGTCTGAAGTTCTCGGTAGAAGCTTTAGTCGTGATTCTGCGCACCTTAGATTCCCTTGCGACTGAGATGGCGTTGAACCGTGGTTGTTGACCATCATCGGTCGGCAATATCGAAGACTTCTATGCTGCTATAATGGTAGCTGGGGCGGTTACGTTCCTCCTCTTTCAGGTCTTCTGATCTAAGCCAGTCCATCTGAAGTTCTCCCACACCTTAGACTTTCCACGAGTGACCCGTCTGCCCAAGTTCGCCTTGGTGCAGCACTCGCCGAGAACGGTCGCCTTTGTGAGCGTAACCCGCGCTGTCGTTGGACTGCTTATCCTGCTCGTCACGATCCTTCTGCTTCGGTGGGTGCGCAGGGCGAGACCACGGATTGCCGCATTTCGATCACAAAGGATGTGCCCCTCTTGTGGGCTGATCACATCCAGTTCCACCACACGCTGCTTGGAGTGCGGCAAGCCAATCCCAGCAGTGGTCTACACGATCTCAAAATAGTAAATCAACTCCGTTACATAAAAAGGCATGAATGAAAAACATTAAATTTATCGTGAAAATCAATCGAGGTGGAGTTCACGCTTCAGAATTTGTGCAGCGAATTGATCCCTCACCGATCCACATGACAACCAATCCAAAGCTGGCATTGCTGATGGGACGATTCACCGCCGAAGACGCCGTCAAATCCCTCCAAACGTCCCGGTGCGTTCCGGAGCTGGTTTCCGTACCTGTTTCCTAGCGTTCGTACCCGAGAATCGCGGCGACGCCTACTAAAGCAGACGATGACATCAAAGGAGTAATACAGATGAAAGAGAAAAGAGCCGCAGTTATTTCAAATCAATCACCGGCGAGCGTGACAAAAAGCCCGCCCGACATGGAAGAGGAAATTCGCCGTCGCGCCTACGAAATATATGAGCAACGTGGAGCACCGGGCCACGAAGTGGAGGATTGGCTGCGGGCGGAGTCTGAAGTGGTCGAGCAGATGAAAACGGAAGGCGCTGGCTAGGCGTGATTCCTTTCTCACGACGGGAGACAGGTACTCCATCGACTTGCTATCCGACTTTTCGAAGCGTGGCACGCCTCTCGATCTCTTGTTGGAGTTGGACGAAGATTTGCATTTCGGATTCGTTTAACAGTTGTCCCTGAGCGTGAGCGAGCAAACTTGCCATCTCCTGTTCCAGTTCCTCCACTGTCGAAGCGCCCAAATTGCCGCGGCTGCATGGTCATGAACTCAACGCTTCGCTTCCCCACTTTGAAGATTGCTGAACTAGGGCTGCACAACACTCACAAGCTGCTGCCTTCAAGGCTTGCCGATTTACTATGTTCAGAGAGCCACGAGCGTATTTAATGAGCCCAGCCTTCTGTAGTGCGGACGCCGCTACGGTGACGCTGGCGCGGCGAGTGCCCAACATGTGGGAAAGAAATTCTTGGGTCAAAGGCACAACTGGGGTGCCTATTCGGTCTTGGCTCATCAGCAGCCAACGCGCCAATCTAGCGTTTACGCTATGCGCAGTATTGCACGTGGCGATTTGAGACGCCTGCATCGCTAAGACTTGCGAATAGCGGTGCATTCGCTTTTCCAGTTCTGGACATCTGGCAGAAGCTTCAGCAAGTTGGCCGGCGTTTACTCTGAACGCACTTCCTTCGATCTGAATGATTACGCGGGCAGGGCTTGTTTCAAAGCCTACGAGCAGCGGCAAGCCGACAAAGCCTTCTTTGCCGGTCAAGCCAACTTCCACCGTCTTTCCTTCGAGCGTCACGTTCAGCACCGAGCGCCAACCCGCTATTCATGAAAAAAGCATGTTTGATCGGCACTCTAGCTTCATTGAGTACCTCGCGGGTAGGCAAAGGAATGAAGACCAACTGCGGATAGAGCAATTCCGATTCTTTGAGGGGAAGATTCAGCAGAAGAGCGTTGTAAAGGGCGTATCCATTAACCTGAGGGGAAACGGAATTTGTAGGTACTTGAGATTTGCGCACCATTAGCGGCTCCTTAAGAATGGCGTTCGCCTGATTCGCAAGGAACCGTCACTCTAAAGAAGAGCGCGGTGGAAAGATGCGCGAGACCTACATTCATTGTACTCCGCTGTGTTCCCTTCCGTACGCACCACTTCGCAGGTGCACGCGCAGATTACAAAATCAAAATCTTGTCGATAGGGAGTAAGTTTCTATGGCCTGCACGAAAAACGCTTTTCCAACGGATCGCGAAAGCCAATGAAAAACTGGCATAGGTGAAAGCCGCCCACAAGCGCCATGGCCATGGCGGGAAACCGTGGAAGCGTTCGGTTGCTTATCGCTGCGAAACATGCCACAGAGAACCGTAAAAGTAAGGTTAGGGATCGCCCGATGACAAAGCAACCTGCCCATGGAATACGCTCCACACACTTCACATTCACTAGAGAAACCCAGTTGCTCACGGAGAACGGGCTGCTGGGTTTTCCGATTTTTAGGGGGAGCAACAAAGCGTTGAACTCTACAGAAATTGCCTGATGCAAAAGCAGTTTGTACTTTGGATAAAGTTCGTGCTGCTGTACACAACTCGATGCCGACCTGAGCAGACACGAAGAACCCAGCAAAGTCCCAAGCCGACGCTGGGTTTTTCGTTTTTAGCGCTTCGCTAGTCCGACTCGACTACCGTTTTCACCTTATCGACTAAAGGCGGACGTTTGACATTTTCACTTTCATGCAATTCGGACGGCGCGTGGAAGATAGAATCCGCGACCTTCTCAGGCAGGCACTTGCTACCTACCACCCTGCTCCGTCTGTCCTTTCGGAGCTTCAAACCGCAATCCACGAATATCGAGCGCTGAAGGCATCCGGGCGGCGTCTTTGCGGGCGGCGGAGCGACGATTTAACCGTAGTGCGCAATGCCCCAGCCGTGGGCACTCGGACAGCAGAACCCTCTGACGTTCGCCCTTCTGTGGGCCGCAGTCACGCGCCCCGCGGTCTTCCGAGCGACGCAACCAAATACATTTGGGGCACCGGAGACGCGACGGCTCCGAAACGCCGACCTTCTTATCTCCTTCAATCTCGCGCTCTAGAACCCTGACTGGATCGCCCCAATGCGTGTCGCCTGTAGCGTGTGGCTGATGCTTTCGGTGCTAAGATTCTTGTCTGCCGCTTTCGTCGCTCAAAAAAAGGGGTGTGTCGCATGACTCCAGAAACGCAACAGTTCGAATCCCCATACTGCGTGAGGATCGAGACCGAGACCGGCCAGTCCTCTACTGTTCCCATTGCCGTCTTGACACCGAAGCAGTTGGAAGTCTTTCTTCAGAGTGAGTTCAAGAGATTGGCGCAAGAAGCGGGCGTAAAAGGCGCTCGTATTCATGTGGAGCGGGCGATAGCCGCTGACTACGAGCAGGTCCTCCGTGAGGTGACGGCATGCCTGTCCTCTGCGAAGGCACGAGCCGCATGACTAGGGCAGCGAGGGATTGTACAAGCGAAGAGCGAGAAAACTGGTCTTGAAGTCTGCGGTGACCACCCAGCGGGCGGCAATTTGAGCAGCTTGCGCTACCCTTTCCTCCAGTTCACGGTCATCGCTCGATTCGGCACCCCAGCCTGAATCTTGTAGCGCTCGCACATGCACAGAATTATGGCAGATCGGATAGCGTCACGATTATCGGGGCGTGGTCAGACGGCTTTGTCCTGCGCTCGCGGTTCTTTATCGATTTCGCACCCTTCGAGCCGAGTTGCTAGCGTTTGGGAAAGAGTTCTCCCGAAACAGTGTTAGCGCTCATTGACCAGACGATGGGTGGGATGATCCCATAACAATGTCGGTTCCCAACTCCGAGTTGAGGCGCAAACCAACCAAAGGGGGCGGACTGTTGCAAACGTTTGCATATTCTTCTGGAATCCTGTATCCGGCCGCACATCCATTGAGATTGCTAGTGCACCAAAAACAAAAATATAGTAGAGTTCTTCGCGACATAATCCCCCCACCTCTGAAATGCTCAAAGCGTAGCGCTACAAAGCGCACCGCACCTCCCACGGAGGACTACTTCCATGCTGATCAGGTCTAGCCTGAGCCTCTGCTTGTTAATGCTCGGCTCTCTCGCAACTGCTCAAAACTCTACCATCACTAACATTGATGTCCCGCGGCGCGGTTTGGACCTTGTCCGTCAGCATCAACGCTGCCGGAGCGATCGCGGGATCGTACAGTGACGACATCGCGTATCACGGTTTTCTGCGCAATCGCAATGGAAACTTCACCACCTACGATGCTCCAGAACAAGGCCTTATCGAACCCAAAAGCATCAACCCGCAGGGGGGATCGCCGGAAATTATTCTGCCGGACGGGTAGTCACGGCTTCCTACGCGCTACAGACGGTACGTTCACAACGTTCGATGTTTCGATGGCGATCAACGGCACCTTCCCCACCAGCATTAACCAGACGGGAACGATCACGGGATACTACCTTGACCAGAACCGTAGAAATCACGGTTTCCTGCGCGCTCCGGACGGAGCCATCAGTACATTCAACTCTCCGGGCGGCAGGCACGGCACCCTCCCAAAGAGCATCAACAAGTCGGGGGCGATCACGGGATACTACAAGGACGTGAACGATGTTTCTCACGGCTTCTTGCGCGCCAGCAACGGCAGCATCACCACGTTCAATGCACCCAATGCGATCAACGGCACCCTTCCCGCCAGCCTCAACACATCAGGGGCGATTGTGGGCTTCTACCTTGACGATCACTTTATCGGTCACGGCTTCCTGCGCGCTCCGGACGGTACCTTCACAACGTTCGATGTTCCGGGTGCGATCAACGGCACTGAACCCGAAAGCATCAACGCCGCGGGGGCTATCACGGGACAGTACTCTGACGAGCACGTCGTTAATCATGGCTTCGTACGCAGTCCGGACGGCAGCTTCAGCACATTCGACCCGCCGGGCTCGATCCTCACCGTCCCCGACAGCATTAACCCAGCCGGGGAAATCACCGGATACTATTTTGATGCGAACGACGAACTTCATAGCTTCGTGCGAACCCCCTAGATCAAGGCGATTACAAGTGAGCAAAGTAAAACGGTTGAAACTGACGGTTGGTGACTGAAAAGGGGATTTATCGACAGTTTTAAGGGGGAAGGGCGAACCGCCACTAGCCTACTGGATTCACTATGCTGAAATCTTCAGTCTGCGTCGTGACCCAAGATTTTTCTTACCGACCGGAACGCAATGACAATTGTCGAAAACAGATGGGATGCGAAAGCCGGTCTCCGAGAGAATGCTTGCTGGTACGCACCCAGCGAAAACATCGCTCATAACAGAAACTGAAGGCGACTACCCTCAACACCCAGTCAATGAACGTAGTCGCGACGTTACGTCCATAATCGACAGGACAGAGCACCATTCGGGTCGTGGCGCTACTTGCTGCAAGTCTT
This sequence comes from uncultured Acidobacteriota bacterium, assembly GCA_963820895.1. Taxonomy (GTDB): domain Bacteria; phylum Acidobacteriota; class Terriglobia; order Terriglobales; family Acidobacteriaceae; genus Sulfotelmatobacter. Next base: position 309,226 of record CAWGBW010000001.1, on the reverse strand, counting down.
GCTGACCATCTTCAAGCTCGTAACGCGCAGATCGCCGGACTCCTCCTTGCCGGTTGCTGTCTTCTTTTCTCCCGCCTTCGATTCGTGGGTTATGAGGCCGCTGACAGTTACCTTATGCCCGAGGTGCCCGTCAAGCTTAACGGCGCTGCTGCGTAGACCCCAGACCTTGCCATCTTCACCTGTAATTGAAAACTCGTCCGACTCGTAGCCTTTTCGCAGGCAACCGGTTATGGTCTTCGTTTGGGTCGCGAGTTTCCGCGCTTGCTCTGGGCTATCGGTTTGGTCGGGTGAAGATTGGGCGGCAAGCGACACAGCATGAAAGCTGCAGGTGACAAACAGCAGAACGGAGCACAGCACTGCGAGCGAAGCGCTGGTAGCAACTCTTCGATCCCGCCTCACGAATCTCATGATGACTGTTCGAGTACAGAGTGAATTGTAGCAACTCCCAAACATTCCTCTTCGGTGGCGCGGCGTTGTGTTGACCCATTTTCTTGCACCCTCGGATCGCTTGAACATCATAACTATTGAGACGATTACACGTTTTGACCGCCGGTCGATAAGCGATATGGGGATGTGGTCGGCACATTCAGTTGCGACCCAAATGGTTTTTTGACTCCTGAGGACAGAAACATGCAGCCAAAGAAGTATTCCTGCACGTGAACATCAACAAGCCAGTTCTCAAGCACACACCAAGGCTCATGATTCAGTCCGGGAGTGGAAGAGAACGAAAGCTTCATGAGGGACTGGAAAAGCAAATTCAATGCTCCCGTCAAACGACGCCGGGAGAGTTTGGCTCCGAAGGCGACGACAGGCGCATTGTCTTTCAAGTATGGAAGGAGATTAGCGAGTGCTTGCGGAGAAGCATAAATATCAGGTGCCGCGAACAACACGAGGGCGTCAAACTGGCCGTTCAATGTCACAGTTCTGGCGTCACCCTGAATAACCTGTACATTGCTCCACTGTCTCACCTTGACTCGGTTTTTGGCATTGATCGCTACCTCGGGGCTAATTTCAATACCAATCACCTCACCGGACGAACCAACCGCGTCTACCAGATACGGGAAAGTACCTCCGGGGCCGCAACCAGCATCCAGTACGCGATTTCCATGTTGGAGTCGGAGTGCGGCAACCGCAGCTTGCCGCAATGATTTGATGAAGAAGAAATCAAAGTTGGGGAACGGTCTGATGAGACGAGCCAGATAGTGGACGTAAGGCGGCGTTTGCTCGTTGTTGTCCACCTTGTGCCCCTTTTTGGAGGTCTATCTTACGCCCCCGAGCGAGATTTTCCGCTTGCCTGTCGTTAACAGATGGGAAGAAAGGAACGGTTTCCGGAAAGGGATGCGTCAGAAACAGTCCACTGGGCTTGCGATAGGCGCTCCGTACGCGGGCAACGGAATCGGACTCTCTCTTCTCCGATGTGATCCGCAGGAAATGCTCCGCGAGCAGTTCGAGCCTCTGTTTCTTTACCCCTGAGTTCCGACCGTTGTCCCGCATCTCCAGCACGAGTTGTGCCATCTCCATCGAAGTCTCAGTAAGGCCCCAGTACCGGAGGATCGGACTAGTCGGCAGAGTGGAGCCCGTCTATTTCGTCGGTGCAACGCCGGTAAGGGTCAGGGACTTCCGAGATTACCTGCACGCCTTGCTGCGATGTCGTAAAGGCCGGTCTGGAGATAGACGTCACCTCTCGGCAAATCGATCTCTTCGTGCAACTGAAGACCAACGCGTTGGAGAGCCGGGGAGACCTCCCTACACAGCTTCTCGGGCGGAAAAGATGGCAGCCTGCCGCTTGGCGGAGTGATTCTGGACTCGGCAGGAAATCTGTACGATGCAACCGCGTGGCGGAACGGTTATGCAGAGTGTCGCCTTCAAGATAACTCCGTAAGATTTCGGCATCCGCAACGGCATCGAAAGCTCGACGGCTGGATTGCAAGCTTCCTCCAAAGTCTCCTTCGATCGCATCTCCTATTTGAACGCGATCACCGCTTCACTTCGCCAATATCCGACTGTGTGATCTGCGCTTCCGTTTGTAGGGCTGGTGGCACAGATGAACTCTGTGCCTTCTTGAGTTCCCGAGTAACTGCTGCCTTCCGCCCCGCAACCCTTCGCTTTCTGGTTAGTGCTGCTTTCTTTCCCGCCGCCCTCAGCTCTCAATGGCTGCTCCGTAAAGTGCGTTCAACGACTCGGGCGATAAGCCGTTGACCGGATTGGCTGGGGTGGATATCGCAGGCAAGCTCGTTTTGGGGAAGCGCGTTGAGTAGCCCTGTCCTGCACGTGTTTCCTCCTGCGAAAGCACTGGAAGCAGCAATCTGAAAAGCCGTAAAGACATCTGCCACGATCACACCCTTCGCGGCTGCCACTGTGGCCAGCGCTTGGTTCAGAAGTCGTATCAATTGGGTCCCCGTGGCGTCAGAGTAGTCCACAGAGTAGTAGTTCACTACAACAATTGCCCCTTTAAACCCAGTTTCTCGAATATCGCTGAGAATGGTTTGCGTGTTCGTGATTATGGTGGCGAGAAGTTGTGGCAAGCCGTTGGCAATGCAGGTCGGGTCCCCAGCGCAAGCATCTTCGAGCAAGAAAAGATCGTTGGCTCCAAGGAGCACCGTCACCAGAGACGTTTCCGGATGGCTACCGAGAAAAGACAATGCAAAGTCACGCTGCGTAGAGGCGTACGAAACATGCAGAGGAAATTGTTTCCGATAGTCCCGGCAACCATTGTCGGGCGCAGTTGAGGACAAGAAGCTGCCGGTTGTTTCGCCGGGGCAAGCAGCATCGCTATTGAACTTCAGGTCCTGCCCGATGTAACTCGGGAAGCCTATGAAGTTGTCAGCATTAATGTACTCGAAGCCCGCCTGAGTGATGAAACCAAAGGCTACACTATCGCCCAAAGCGAGATGGGCACCACGTCGTTCCTCGGGCCGTGCAACGGCTGCGGAGCAAGCGATTACGACCAGAAAGAACGCTAGAAACAGAGGGGAAAACCGCTTAGGACTCATGGTGGTCCTCCGAACGATGGAGATTGCCGCCGCATTAAATTAGGTGGGATGTGCAGCAGAGTGCTCACATCAGACCGGTGCGCGAAGCATCGGCAGTCTACTGCTACTCCGATTCACTTGCAAGGCGCGGGAAGCGGCTGCGTCCACTCGCACGCGAACCCGAGTCCCGACCAACCGTTCGAAAAAGTTGAAGCGGCTGTCGATGCCCTCCTCAAGAAGGGGTCATAGAACCCATCACTTCCATTACTGATACTTACGCCGCGACAACCAGTCATAAGCGAACATTCATGGCAGATGACGAGTCAGCGGTGCAGCGTTATTCCGCGTCCAAGAGCGATAACGTAGATGCACGCCAAAACTGTCGCAACACCGATCCAGACGTAGTTGCGGCTAATTTGTGGGCTGGTTACTTCAGGCGTGGTTCCTCGCGGAATGTAGTACTGCAACCATAGCAACCCACTCTGACCGCCAGCGGTTGCGGGCAGCGCGGATTGCCACAGCAGTTGGATTCCGAGCGGATTCAGCAGTCCTGCTACGCTTGCAAGCAGAATTGCTGAGAAGTACGGCACGATGGTCAACTTTCGCAGGCGTCTCTGTTGGTCTCGCGGAATTCCCACGTAACGCACCAGTCCAATCCCAACAACCAGCACGGCGGCGTAATATGAACACACTCCCACGAAAACCAAAAGCGCCCGCCAGAGCCAATGCGGATGCAGCCCTGAAATCACAGCCGCCCAGTCCCCGAAGTCGGTCACGCCTGAGAAGAAGAAATACCCAGTTCCAGTAAACAAGTTGAATGCACACGTGATGAGCAGAAAGTACCGCGTAGACATCAATGTATTGTTGGCACTACGCAAAACCAACCAAAACACCAGAGCAGCCGCCAAATTAGCCAGTGTTCCACCCGCCTCGACCAGACGAGAGTCGAACGCACTTGACCACGCAACGGTCGTAAGGATTCCGGAATTTGCTCCGGTCAGGAGGGCAGTGAGTCCGTGCCCCACGCCCTCGTGCAAGGTGTTCGACAAAATGGCAGCAACAATGCTGATCGCACAAATCGTCAGGGTGGGGTCAATGCTCGGCTTTGCTTTCTCATGCTGCAAGAGTCCGGCAGTGGGGGGAGCCTCGGGCATCTGACCCTTCAATTACTCAGCATACCAATCCGAATGCCGCGACCACTTCTGACACCATAGGCATGAAATTCAGAAGTTCGCCGATACAGTCAGAATGGACTGCCTGAACATTCGTAAAGGCATTGCTATTTTGTGCAGGAGACTAGCTCCGCAGCCTTTTCCATCGGCATGCGCGTTGTGGGCGGCTTCGACGAGTCATGCACGATCACTGCAAACGCCCGGCGAGGTGTCGTGCCTGTAGCCACGAGGCGCATTGTGACGCTTCTTTTCCACGAAGCTGCATCCGACCTCGCCCCGACGCTCGGGTGAGTTCTCGATACATAACGGCTCTTCCTGCGCCCATCCGATCTTAGGCACTCCGACAATGAGCATGATCGCCATTCGCAGAATGTGTTTTCTGAGATGCTTCATTTGGTCACCATCTTCCAATTTCAGCCCTGAGAAGCTTCCACTGTAAGCCGTAATGAGTCGGAATGTAGTCGCGTCGAGCAGTTTACCGAGAGGTCGGTGCAAATGTTGGAATTCAGGCGATTTCACTGCTTGCCGCTCGGCAAACCTAGTAGAAATGCTACCGCTGCGACAGTCGATAGCGCCCGCACATGATCAGAATTATGGCAGATCGGATAGCGTCAAGATTATCGGAGTGTGGTCAGATGGCTTTTCCTGAGCACGGGGTCCCCTGTCGATCTCGCATCCTCCAAGTCGATCCACGAGCGCGGGAGACAACAGAAAATGATCGATTCGTATGCCTCGATTGTTTTGGAACGCCTGCCGAAAGTAATCCCAAAACGTAAAGTGTCCTGTTTCGTCCACGTGCAACGACCGAAACGCATCCGTATAGCCCAGACCCAACATCGCACGATAGCGGGCACGCGGTTCCGGCTGAAACAGAGCATCGTGGACCCATGAGGATGGTTTGTGGCAATCGATGTCCTCAGGAATTACGTTGAAGTCACCACCTATTAGCGTCGGCACATCGTCCTGTTTCCATCGAATCATCTGCTGACTCAGCCGATCCATCCAAGCCAACTTGTACGAAAACTTATCACTCCCTATCGGATTGCCATTGGGAAGATAAATATTGACGATGCGGATGTCCTTGATGATTACCTCCAAGAACCGAGCATGACTGTCCGAATCGTCTCCTATGAGAGCCTTAGCAATTGTCTTCATCGGATGCCGCGACAGAGTGGCAACTCCGTTATAAGCTTTCTGCGTCACCGCAACGCTCTCATACCCGAGTGCTTTGAAGGCTTCGGACGGGAATTCCGTTCCCTTCAATTCTTGTAGCAACAACACATCCGGTTCGTGAGCTTTGAGCCACGTCGCGACATGGGTCAGCCGAGAGCGAACAGAATTCAAATTCCAGCTAGCGACTTTAAACATCAATCCACATTCTAGCGTTATGGGAGAGGTGCCGCCGATCTCAACTGGCGGCTACGAACATGCAACTTTGAATCTCCTCGAGGTCTATTGGCTCAGAGCACGCCGCGTCGTCGTTCGCCCCATGATTGACCCGCGGGCTCACGGACAGCCCAGCGAGGCGAACCGCAGTGGACCATCACTGTTGAAATGGGGAGGCGGGCCCCAAAACGGCACGGTACAAGAGTGCAGTCTCCGGTGCCTTCTCTCCGTCGCCAATCCTTGTGACGACTTCAGCCTTGCAAAGTTCGGGCAGCAGTTCGGGCCCACTTCTCTGCATGTGCTTGCGAACTTTCTCAAAAGAATTACACGCAATATCTCCATGATGCTGAGAGGACCGAATGCCGTTTACTTGTGCTCGTTGTTTACGTTCAGCGCTCCGGCAGCGGCCACTCTGTCACAAAGCATCCGGCCGTTTAAGTATTACGCTCGCACAGATAACTCGCGATATTTCTTGATCGCAGCTTGTCGCCCTTACCATCTCTACTTCTTCTTCGACATGCATGTGAAAATCAATCTCGTCCATCAGTTTACCTTCCCGTCCGGAGTCGTTTGCTTCTTCACACGCGGTCCCATCAGGAGCTGCGCCAGCTCGTCGTTCCCGCCTTCGTCGCCAGCTTCGATGCTCAGTCTCTGCCTCGACACCAGTGAAAGTCCCAGCTCGGATGTGAACATGTGAACATTTCTCCAACACATGTTTGAAATAGCGGTCGCCGGATGGTTTTTAATCTTCACTCCTACCTTCGCACCTGTCACGCGATCGAACAGCGGCTCCTCGACCTGTGCGCCGTCCTTCAAAATCTCATCCGCTTCGATCCCTCTCGCGTAGTTCACGCATGCCCCTTCGAGGATCACTGCATCCGCGGCATAGTCCTGCTGCATGAGCTCAAGGTCTTGCTTCCAGATGAACCATTGCTCCCGTGCAAGCCCGGTCAGGTGGCTCGGTGGGTCTGGGATGCCGCGCATCGCCTTCGGAGTCTTTTTTAGTTTTTCGTCGAGCTTGTGAACACCACGCTGGCGCGTGTCGCCTTCAGCAAATGCCCTCTGCAGCGGCTTTGGTTTTCGCCCTCTCATCGCAGCCCTTTTGTAAATTGCATACTAAATGAGAGCACTGGATATTTGCTGGAGTATGTGAGCGGCCCTGACTCATCGGTAATTTGTGGCCCGGAGAAACCCTCATCGTGTCCGGGAATCGCAGGCCTCGATCTACTGGACTGCCGCAGATGCCACAAATCCATCCGTCGCGGTTGAATATTTCCTCGATGTCTACGTCTTCGTGCCGAACGCCGTACCGCTTTGCTCGGGTTCTCGCCTGACCTCTCCAATGCCGCAGCAACACTTTCCAGTGATCGACGCCGCGGCTGAAGGCAGCATCGCAGCACTGCTTTGAGCAGTACACTGAATCGCTTCTTTTGCCCTCTTTCCCGCAAACTTTGCAGGCTGGCATCGGCTCGATCCGTCGCAAAGACTTCCCGTAGCAAGTCTTTGAGCAGAATGCCGCTGTTTTCCGTCCGACGAAATGCGCTCCGCATGTTTCGCACACTCGCTTGAAGCTGCAGCTCGGCGTTGACCGCGCTTGCGCCCGACTCCTGCACAGCAGACTGCAATACATCTTCGGACGCCCGACCGCGCTTCGCCGCGCTGGAGTTGCTGCTCCGCACTGCACGCAGGCACCTGTCCCATTCGATATGCCCTTTTTGCCCATGTTTTCCCACCGAAAACAGGCCGATTTTAGTCCCTTGCCCCGTTTTCTGGCCAGAGCCCGTCACCCCGCAGTCGCGTGAAACAGTGCCTTTACACATTTGATTTCAATTTCGACGATTCCTTTAGTCCGGGCCTGCGGCATCATGTCACGCCCAACGCAGAGCTATCCCTAGCCCTCCCACCTGACCCACTTCGGCCCGCTTTATTCGTGTTTTGTTCCACTTGCGATGACGCGAGTTGATTCGCGTTCTCGAACGTCGCTTGAGTCCGCCATGGCATTGTTTCGCCTTCCCCCCGCTTTGGCTCGGAAACGGGAGTTTTAGAGGTTCGCTTTCTATTCAGGGCGAATGGATGGGGAAGGTTGGTCAGTACCGCTCGCAAACCCATTCAGAAATCGATTCTGAGGCGATTTGGTAGGGGTTTCTCGCTCCGGATGACCCCCAGACCGTCCGGGTTCCTACGCCTTGAAACGGGGTTTCGTGGAAAGTTGTCTCATCTGAGATATTTTTGAAGGGAAGACACCTTTTCTTCGTCCTGTCTTGTCTGATCCTCCCTTGTCTTGTCCTCTCTTCTCATGTCATGTCGGATCCTGTCCTAGTACCTCCCTCATGTCAGATCATATGTCCTCAAACGTGAGCGGAAGATTTTACTTCGTTGCTCGCTCTCACGTAGTCATCCCACCGAACTGCACGCCGAGCCGTTGAATACCATTCCTCCTCCGGGAGGTCACGTTTTTCGCCATGGGGCTTCTTCACAGTCTTTACAGTCACAACAAAGTGCCATCCGGCCAATTTCGCCACATCGGTCGTTCCGAACTCTTGTAGAATTCGACCGAACCAGTGGTCCTCCGCTATTTCGGGCTTGGAACCATTTCCCATGCCCACCCGCATCAGAATTGGCGCCCCTGCGGGCACCGGCGGTTCGAACACGAACTCAACGACAGCTTCCCATCTTCGGTACTGGTTGTTCCAGTGATGGTAACCGTTCACGGCCAATCCTTTGTGCTGACCTTCGGGGATGAGACGCTTGGTCTTTTTGGTGATTTCAATGGGCGGGACCTCTGTGCTATCCTGCTTTTGGTTCGGTGTAAGGCTTGTGGTGGCCGCCGCACGGATTGCTGGCGGCCTCTCTGTTTGTACCTCTTTCATTTGTTCCTCCCAAAATTGAATTGAGATATCCAAGGTGCCTCCTTCGCTTGCGCCGTTGTTGTGACGGTGGGCTTGGTTTCCATAGTGTTTTTTCCTTTCAGGATGAGCTGCAACCTCGGCAGGGCGCATCGCTCGTGTGGACACGTGACTGATAATGTTTAGTTCGCTTCGCCCTCCTCCATCAGTTGCAGGCTTCCGGCCGGACCAACTACTTCGAGGCCGATGATTTCGCCTTTCTATGTACACTGTGTACTGCAATGCGTCCGAGGCGCAGCATGACCGTCATCACGCCATCTCCGCCGTTGATTCTGTTCATCGCAGTAGGTACGGCGTTGCTGGTCCTCTGCGAAACTCCATGCTGCACGATTTCGCTCAGCGCATCGAAAGCTTCTTCCACAACGCCTGCTCTGCCGTCATCGTCATCACACCCTCGATTTCACTTCCCGCTACCACGTTTTCCCGGCTCAACGTCCTGCGAAGCGAGGAACGCCTCAAGGTGTGTCATAGGAAACCTTTCCACCGATCTTGTAGTAGCGGGCATTCTCCGGGCCGTTCTGCTTCGTGCTTCCGCCACACAACCAATATTGTTGTTGCCTCGGATTCTTTTGCAGTGAATTTTGTGCGGGGCGAGACACATTACTCTAATCACGGGTCGCACAGGCGGTTGAGGTAGTTCCTGCTGAATAAAACACGATCGCCAATTCTGGCTGGCTTGAGATTTCCTTCCTTGATCTGCTTCCAGATCAGACTTTCACTGACGCCCAAGTACGCCGCCGTTTCCTTGACCGTCAGAACGGGGCGTTGACGACTTTCTTCCTTTTCCGTTTTCTGCATCTATCTCCCCTTCGATAATTCTTTTTGGTCTCACAGAAACTCGCTTGACTATGCGAAACAGTACGAAGTATGGTTCCTGCCATGCAAGAAAAAATTGTTGACCCGTTTCAAAACCGTTTCACACGTTATCCAATTCTCGTTCCCGCCGATCCCGGAGATATTGATGATGGGCCTGCAGGTTTTCTTCTGCCGAGTCAGGCAGAACCGCTGGAAACGCCCCGCGTGCACATCGTTCGGAAGCAGGATTTAAAGGGCGAATGGTTAGAACGTAACGTCAGCCGTCAGGATTGTGAGTATGTAGTAGCGGCATCGAATTTGCGAGCCGCATGTCGCGACGGTGACCGGAAGAAGGCACGCGAAGCATACAACGTGCTTGGGCCTCTGCTCCAAGGAGCAGGCATCATCACCGACACCGGCGAATATGAGATGGCCGATTTCTATAGTGCGACTCCTGCCTGGTTCCCTATTCACTATCAGCGACTGATGACGCGTGCGCTAGCCGATGTGCGTCTAGTGCTATGGTGGCCTTCCCCGAGTTATTCAACGCTGGCCTTCTACTGTCCATCATGGCGAGCGGCGTTGATGTTAAGCAGCGTTCTAGAACGGTTTCGCATGTGCCCGTGCGGCGAGCTCTTCATTCCGCGAACGGCGGGAAAGTTTTTTTGTTGTTCAGAGCACGGCAGTTATTACCGACTCAGGCAATGGCGGGAGCGCAAAAAGGCCGAAATCAAGAAAGTCCGGAGGCGATCATCATGAGCGTCTATCAGGTCAATGGCATCTGGCACTACCGGTTCATGCATAGAGGGACTCTCATCAGGCGCAGCACGCGCCAGAGCAATTACAGAACCGCGCTCGCGATGGAAGCGAAGCATCGCACTGCAAGGGCCATGGGCGAGGCAGGACTCGGAGAAAAGGCACCTTGTCCCAGTCTGGGACGTTTCCTTCTCGAACGGATCCGTCCGTGGGCAGCGAAGCAGGCGTCGACCACGTCACGATGGTTCCGATCAGGCATCAATCCCCTGCTCGCCTACAACACGATTAAGAATCGACCACTCGACGAAATCACCAGCGAATCTATTGCCGACTATCGAGCCCATCGGGAAAGTGAAGGCCGCGCCGTGGGCACCATCAACCGGGAACTGCGAGTGCTCCGTCGCTGTTTGCATTTGGCTGTGGAATGGAGTCTGGTCGCGCAATCTCCAAAGGTCAAGATGGCCGGAGCAGAGGTCCGCCGGGAACGAGTGGTCGAGGAGCACGAATTGGCCCGGTATCTGGCTTGTGCATCGCCACTGCTCGCTGATGTGGCTGTCGTGCTAAACGAAACGGGACTACGCCCTGATGAATGCCATCGTCTTGAATGGCAGGATATCGACTTCAGGCACAACCGTCTGCTAGTGCGGCGTGGGAAGACCAGAGCAGCGCGGCGGACGCTTCCGTTGACTCAAAACGTGCGCTCTGTTCTGGAGACTCGCTGGCGATTGGCTGAGTCGCCGGAAATTGGATACGTGTTTTCCTCGGATACAAAAACCGGACATATCAATCACAGTACGCTCAAAAGACAGCATCGGGGCGCCCTCGCGGCATCAGGAGTGCGCACGTTCATGCTCTACTCCCTGCGTCACAGCTTCGCAACAAAGATCGCCCCGCACGTGGACGCATGGACGCTGTGCAAGATCATGGGATGGGCGAGTCTGAGTGTCGCAATGACCTACGTGCACCCTGACGAAAAACAGGTTCTGAAGGTTTTCAGTGGTCATGAATTTGGTCATGTCGCTCGAGGTGAGACAATTTCAGAAACTCCAGATCTTGCTCAAGCGACTGATATCGAAGAGGGTTATCTGGTGAGCGCGGCAGGATTCGAACCTGCGACCCATGCCTTAAAAGGGCATTGCTCTGCCAACTGAGCTACGCGCCCTCACCCTTGTGAATCAATCACTTACTCCGAACAACCCTACAACACTGTTGCACAGCAGTTGCACAAATCTCAAAATCCGCTCTCAGAATTCCCCGAGAGCATTTTGACATCAACAAGTGATTCCAACTGACGCATGGCTGCGATGCTCTGCGAGTCCAAGGTCTTGATGTACGAGTTCTGGGTCACCGCCACGTTCGCGTGCCTCAAGATTGCCTGGATCGTCTTGTCCGGTACACCCAAATAATGCAAGTTTGTCGCGAGACCGCGCCTGAACGCGTGCCACCCATGCCACTCAGGACGCTGCGTGCTGCGCTCGTACTTATGGTGCTCTTGTCCGTGCTCGTCTTCGGATTTTCCGCAGACGCAAACACTAAGCACTGGCAAGATTTGACGATTGAGAACGTTGTTCAAGCTCAACGGCGTCTTCTTCATCGTACCAAATATCGGCCCGGTTGCGGGATTCCCACGACTCTCTCGATATTGATCGAGAAGCCGTTGCATTGGCCCTATGACAGGAACGGGAGCTTTACTCTTGCGCGTCTTCGGCTCACTCGTGACCGACTCCCAGACCGACCGCATAACCCGAATTTCTTCCCCTGTGTAGTCGCTCCATTCCAGCCCGCGAATCTCGCCGCGACGAAGGCCTAGGAATGCGGCTACGGCAACGATTGTTCTCGCAGGATCGGGCAACAGCCTCAACATCTGCAAGACTTCGGGCAGCGAGTAAGCGTAGGTCTCCTTCCCTTCTTTGGCGCTCGGGATGCTGGCTTCGCGAATCGGGTTTGCCCCGTTGAGATAGCCCTGCTGTATTGCATGGCGGAAGATCGCCGAGAGGAGCGACCTGAAATGATGCAGAGTGCTCCTTGTAAATTTCGGGTTTGCCCGCCCAATGTCAGCAAGAAGCTTGTGCGCCTGTGGAGTCTTGAATTCGCGCAAACGAAACTGACCGCAACGGGCCTTCAATTGTGAATCCCAACGAGCTTTGTAGCCTTTCAGGGTGGACGCCCGCTTCTGCGCTTTGATGTTCGGAAAGTAGACGAGGGTCACAAAGTCCTGAAGTGTTACGTTCTTGCTTGGCTCCAGGCTCGTAGAATTGACGGGACTCATCTCCTCGGTAGCCAGTTCGAGAACGCTTTGCGGCGGTTTCCGCAGTCGAACGTGTTCAGGGTCAACCGCTGACAGCTTCTTGCAGAGCTGCTTGCGAACAAGTTGTCCGTTCTCAACGACCGAATCCCGATACCTGATGTACCAAGCATCGCCTTTGCGAAATACATACCCCGACTGATTAGCCATTCTTCTTGCTCTTCTTTCTGGGACGCCCGCCCTTTTTCCCATTGCGTCTCGCGGCTCGGGCTTTCTCTTCACTAGTTGCCTGTCCGCCCTGCTTACCCCACTTGGCGAACATCTTTAACGCGTCTTCGGGCATTTTCATAGATAGAGACTACCAAAGGGCCTTGGGTTTTACAACTGTTTTCGTCAAGTGTGCATCTAATAGTCTATTAACCAAAGAGCCTTGGGTTACGTCATCTTTACACTTGAGCCGCAAATCTTTTCACTTCTAAGTTTTCCGTACAGAACGTGCGCGTTTCCGAGTTTCGCTCAAGACTGAAACTTGCTCTTGGTCAATCGAACAATCTCAGGGTGTTGCGGACAGAACGTTTGGTTGAACTGTGCGCTTTTGATAGTAAGTTAACCGTACAAGAAATGGAGGTCAGAATGCTTCTGTTAGGGTGGACGCCGAATCGGCGGAGTGTGTCATAGAATAAAAGTAGGGGCGAGAATCGGCCCACAGTAGTAGACGAACCGTTGGACGCAGATACGGGTGAGAGACCAATTGCGGGCGGTATCGTGAACTTAAACGGATTCCAAAGTCACCCTTTCAGCAGCGCGGCTCCCAGCAAGAGTCGGTTTTCGGAGCGAAAACAAGGACGCGGCTGCTGTCGCTACCCCAACCGAGACTCCGCCCGCAGTTTTGAGTTTAAGGCGGCTAGACCGAACGGTCTTCCTTTGACATAGCACAATCAAAGGGAGTCGTGTCTTGCCTGCCAAGTCATCCGAAGTAGTTTCGCAGCAACTTCCGCAGCAATTTGAGATTTTAGACGCGAAGGGCTTGGCCTCTCGCCTGACGTTGCCTGAGTCATGGGTTCGTGAAATGACCCGCTCACGAGCGAGTGACCCGATTCCTCACCTACGATTCAACCGCTACGTCAGATTCCGCTGGAACTCGCCCGAGCTTAACGCTTGGATTGAACGACGACTGAAAGGAAAGAAACAATGACGCCTCAACTCATGCAAGCAGCTCGCCATGAAGCGGCTCACGCTGTTGTCGGGTTCTTGGACGGTTTGCAATTTCGCAACGACGGAATTTTCGTTACTGAGCCTTCAGCAAATAACCTTGAACTAGGAATCGCGGCCTTCGTCGAACCGTGGAACAAACCACTTGCCATGATCCGAGTGGCGTTGGCCGGACCGCTCTACGAGTGCTCGACGCACGCTGGTGAAGTAACGGAGGAAGCCGGGTTGCAACTGATCGTAGGATCATCGTATGACAGCAGGAATGCTGCACTAGCCTTAGCCCTTTGGTTGCACCAGCAAGACCTCACTGCCGACATTGCGCTTCGTAGGATTGTTTTTCATTCTGGCACGTTGTCTTTAAGAGATTGGAGCCAGATAGAAAAACACTGCGAATCCTCCGACGGGCAACTCCTATTGGAGTTTCACTCGCATTTCATATCCTGTCTGTCTTGTCCGACGACCGAGAAGCCCGCACTCCCACACGGGCGGAATGTGAGCACGCTTGCGGTGCTGCAATGGCTCGCGTCTGAGACAAGAGAACAACTTCTCACGCACAAGAGAACTGTCGAAGCACTGGCGACAGAACTTTTGACTGACAAGAGATTGCAGGGAAAAAGATATGCAATGAGCGGACCGGAACTCGAATCGTTTCTGAGGATTGCTTTCGATACATAGCAAATAGCTACATCGGAACATGAACAACTGAAAATTCAGTAAGTAAAACGGCGTGGCCTAAACATTGCCGACGAACGGAGCCTTAACACTTGAGCATCTCTGTTGCATCCCCTAAGCCTATGACTGCCTGCTCTCGGGCGGCGGTCGCATACCTAACATCTACTGACCAGCAAATTCGCAACGACGCATTTGAGCATTTGAAAGCGATTGTGCTCAAAGCGACAAGCGGACTCTACATCCCTGAAAGCGAAAAGTATCCAGGAGATTCAGCTCGATACAGCTTCGCTGAAGACTTTCTGCTGTTGGAGTTGCACCCATATCTGGAAATGCCTGAGGAAATGATCCGTCACGCAGCCCGTGAGGACAAGTTTCGATATCTTGCCCGCCGATTCAAACAACGGCTACTTAACAAGATTCGGGATACGGCACGGAAAAACAGGAAGTACAAGCATGAGCGTTACAACGACGCTTGGGCCGATCATCAATCCGTCGATCCGAATAACGAACCCGGATTCGATGAGGATGGCGTGTGGTCTGCTCTCCCGAGCATCGGGCCTGAAGAGTTTGACCGCTATCTGGGGCAGTTTGACTTTTTGTCCGATACGGACATTTCTGTTGCGACCGCGATATTTGATCTTCGGAAGGAGACAGCGCGAGGAGCACTGCCAAAGGCTCTCGCTATACGATTCAGCATAACAGTGCAAACAGCCCGATGCCGTGTCCGAAATTTGCGGGCAAAGATGAACGCGGCTTTGAAAGCTGGAAACACTGATGTGAAACAGCTATTCGAACGTCTCAACGCTTACGTCCGGACTGCCGACGTTATGCTGAGAAATGAGCCGTGGCCCGACGATCCGGACGCCCGGCAGTACTCGATTCAAATGACACCATTCGATGATGCTAGCCACTTTGGATATCACCAGTACCAAGATATGGAGCACCACGAGCGGGATTGGAACTTCACAGCGTTGACTGAAAGCAGTAGAGGATACAGTTGGAGCCAACGAGACGCGCTCAGTCGAGCTGGCAAGATTTCCTAAGCGGGCGATGCGCGTTTTTGCATTTTCGGTGTATGGGTTGGATGAAGAGACACATTAAGGCTCTCGATCCGCTGGGGATTAGGCCCCTCAGCGGGGTCACTACGTTTTCCGTACAGCCTAGGTTCTTCCCTTCAGGATTTCTTCGCACCTTCCAAGCGAAAAACGATTCCCACGGTCAGCGGTTTGCGGGATCACGGTTTGACAGCGTTCACAAGTTCAGTCTCTTTCCTGCCAAAAGGCAGACGCTAATCAAACCATGAGCCGCACGGGGACTGACCGCCCTTTGCGGCTTTTTCTCTTTAGGAGTGATTCTATGCAACGACCTTGCGGCTTTGTGGTTCGTGCCAAGGAGCATTTCTGTTTCATTCGGGCAAATGATGCGGGCGTTGCCTCGGAGTTCTACGCGCATAAGACCGACTTCGAAGACAGGAACATCCCAACCGTGGGCTCTGTAGTTCAATTCACACCTTGTCCGCCGAAGAGACCGGGAGCAGAGTTCTCCGCCGAATTCTGCGTAGTTGTGAAGTCAGAGTAATTCATCCTTCGTTGACACTTTCAAGTTTCCCACGCCAACCAGCGCGGGGTAGGCGGGTTCGCGTTACTCCAGGAACGTGGACCCGCTGAATTTCAATCCTCAGCCTGGAGAAAACACCTGGAGAAAATCAATGCACTATTACAGCCGCCGTCAGCGGGTTCAAATTGCCCGAGAAGACGGCATTACGAGTTACAAGTTATCGAAGATGGCAGCAGAGCTTCGCAACCTTACTGGAATCACCAAGTCAGTTTTGCGGACAATCTGCGACCGTTACCCTATGATCTGGGCGGGAATTCACACACTGGCCCACGAATCTGGGTTCTCACCAAAATCGGTACAGCGAAGCATCAGAACCTTAGAGACCCTCGGAATCCTTCGCTCGATTGGCGACAAGCGCGGCGGACGCGGAAACTCGGAGCAGTACATCGTCAACGTTCAGGAGATCACAAGCCTGCTCGAAACGCAGTCCCAGAGTCTCGGTTCAGGAGAAAACCCGGTCAGAGAGACCGTGTTAACCCGGTCGGACAGACCACCTTTAGACGTAAACCCGGTCACACAGTCCCAAAAGGCGGTCCCACAGACCGTGGAACAGAGAAGTAACAGAGAATCTATTAACAAAGAAAGAAAACAGAGAAGCAATCCTCTCTCTCTTTCTTCTAATCAAAGGCAAGACCACGGGCAAGAAATTCTGGTCTGGCTTGTCGGTCAAGGTCTCAAACTCGTTCCCAAGCAGCAGACAGCAGTCAGAGAGGTCGCAGGCCGTTATCCGTTTTCCGTACTGAGACGAGCGACCGATGCTTGTCTGTCGGGTTTGGACATCGGCAACTCGTGGGATCGTTGCGAGGAGAAGCTGGCTGCCAATTTGGGTCTTCAGTGTGAAGCGGTCCTCAAAGAAGATGAGAAAGCCCGCCAGACGCAAGAAATGCTCGCCCGTAGCACAGCCCATGAGCAGGCTAAAGTAGCAGAGGAACTCGCAGAGATCGAACGCAAGCGGGCGGAAGAAGAGACACTCATTGAGGACGAGCTGACATCCCCAACAGAAACGCATTGCACATTAGCTAGGGATTGAAGGTGTGGTGCCGTTTCGCTCCACATGCTCAGCGCTTTGCACCGACGCTAAGGCTAATCTTGTTGTGTTTCGGATTGTTCTGGGGGTTCTGTGTTCGCGGTGCTGCTGCAATGCCTTCTTCGAGCAGGGCGGATACGAGCGCCGACGCCGCTTCTTTTGTCCGGCCATCAGCGTCAGGGTGTGTCCATACAAAGACTCCAATTATTCCGCCCAGCATCATGCTTTTAGACCCTTCCGGGTTGTATGACCAGCCTGCAACTCGGAGTGCGTTGTGGATGCGGTTGGCGATACCGAGAGATTCCTTCGAGTCCCAATATGCGGTAACGGCATATTCTTGGCCCACAAAACCGTTAAGTTGTTTCACTATGGATTTGAATTGTTGGTCAGTCAGTGTTCTATCGGCAAGCTCTGCATTTGCTTTCGCTGCAAGCCCGAACGCTTTCGAAGCGGCTGTGTTCGCCGCATCCACTTTGCCTAGTGCTTGGTCAGCTTTGATGTCGGCTTCGCCAGCTTTGGTCAATGCACTAGATGCGTTAGTGAAAGCGTCTCTCGCTTTAGTATCCAATGAGCCGATTATCTGCTCTGATAGAGCATCGTTCCTTTGCCCGTATGGATATGCTGCGATCTCAGCAAATACGGCTACGGCGAAGAAAAGTAGTCCAATCTTTTCAAGTAGTCTCTCTTTCCTCGTATCTTCCGAAAAATGGGCCAAAACATCAAAGAGCACGAGCAATGCGAAGAATACCAGTGCGACGGCTTCCAAGACGTTATGGGCATGTCTGACCGAATCGAGCGAGTTCCAATCTGGAATTAGTACTACTAAACGCATTGCCGTTGCACGCATACTGTTGGGATTGCTTCCTTTGCGTATTCTCCGGTTACCGAGACAAGTGGCGCGACAATCCTAGCAGCACAGGGCGGCGTCGCTCGCGCCTTCATCTTGCCCGAATTGACTTTTCGTCAGAAATCCGCAATTTTCTACATAACCACTAGGGATTCAACAGCCTGAGTCTGACTCTTTGTGCAACTCGCGTGCAACCGCCCTCGTAACTCACTGACTGGCAAGGGCTGAAATCTGAGCATGGGTTAGATGAAGCGATGCTCAAGCGGTTATCGGGCGGGATTGTGGCGGTTATAGGCTCAATTCGGGAGAGGTTACCCTCTTTCCAATGAATTGGACGCGCCTGGGAGCAGCGGCAACGCATTGCAGGGGTACTGCGGGCAGGAAGGCGTTTCCCGGGTTTGCGCTACGGCCCATTGAAGCAGTCAGAAAACTGACGGGTCCCCTTTGTGGGTCCTACTTTTGCCCGACGGCCTCCGGTCGGTCACCCCAAGTACCTTTAAGAGCTCTGTGATCTGGCGGGCGTGGCAAAGCAAACCGAAGCATTCCATGTACGGAAAACGGACAACCTCATACGAACGTTTATGTCGCGATGCGTTTCAACCGTCCCAAACCTCGGAGGCGAGTAGATCGTTCGCCAGGACGCAACGGAACGCCGGGAAACATAGTTTTAAGAAAGAGAATTTGATTCCAGCCTCACGACGCTGAGGTTTCCAATCGGTCCCTCAGGCTTGACTGGAATTACCAGCCAAGTCTTCGACAAGAGCCGAAAGATCGCACTCGATGTACTGGGCCAGAGCTTCGTCGATCAAAGACTGGACGGGCCTGCCTGTGATTTCAGAGCCGCCCGTCAGCCTCTCGAAGTGGTCTTCCTTAACGTGAACTTTCACATAGCTCATTTTTGCCGCCTCCCAGCTTCAACTTACTAAGTAGGTGACGCCTCAACAATGGTACGGAAGTCCGGTATGTTCGCGGTTATCACAGCGCTGTCAATTGACAAAAATGGAGTTTCATTTCAATGCCCGTCCTTTATCCGAATCCCGCAACCCGTCGCATCGTTGAACAAGCGATTGCAGACCGCAAAGTCATTCTTTGGATTTACGACGCACTCCGCAGTCTGTACTTCAATCCGACGATCACGCAAGGCAGCATCGTCGGCGCAACAGTCACTCCCGCAGACGGCGGGACGGCGATGGCTCCCGATTTCATTGTCCGAGGAGGTGTTGATGGATTTGCAGCCGCTGCGCGAAGTGCTGGTCTTTATCAAGGCAATGGCTTGAGTTCGGAGACGGAGGACGACGCAGCGGTCCAGCCCTTTCTTAAGGGTGCTACGTTCATTCGTGGTTCGGTCTATTTAGGTTAATGTCAGTTTCTTCCGCTGTGGTTGCAATGATTTTCACTTCCGTATCTCGCTGGCCGTTCGACAAAGAGTAAACCGCTCTATGTTTGCTTGACTGTTGCACGAACTTTCTTGTCGTCAGCCACAACTTCAGCCCAATCTATTCGCGAGCGGTTTGGGTTCCAGACTTGCACTTACACAGGATGCTTTATGCCGAGAATATTTCCGAGGCCCGTTGAAGCCGCGTTGCGAGTTCTGAAGACGATTTGCAACGATGCAACGACCTCAATCGTGTTACGAGCACGAAGCGCGGAGTTGATCTTGTCCGCCTACGGTCTCGCTGAGATTCGTACCGACGAGGAGCCGCGCCATCGATCCACCAAACAGGTTGCCAAGGCTCGCGTGAAGGTCGGTCAGCTTGACCGAACTCTGTCGGAAAAGATTTCGGCGGATCGCAAGCAACGACAACTTGAGCGTCAAATCGATGCACTGGTTGAAAGGGAACAAAATGATTGATCTCGATAGAGTTTGCCAGCTATACGCAACCGCACACGACGAAAGCAAGACGCCCGAGCAACGCGCCAAGGCCGACAAGCTGCTCGCGGAAATCGACGCCGACACCCTAATCGCCGAGTATCTTTTGCAGCCTCAGAATCTGCGGGATCACGACAGTTCACATGCCGCGTTGCGCCACAGGAAAGGCCAACCACGGTTCGGAACGTTTGCAGACCTCGCCCGATTTGTGATCGGGTGGTTAATCTGGGAACCCGGTGAGTCGAATGACGAATACCACGCTCGTGAGGACAGATTACTGAACGACAGGCTGGGGATTCTTGTTCGTCACCTCAAGTGGGGGCAGGCCCGCGCAATGCGAACATGCGACTGCCAAGACACCCGCATCTTCGGCGACAAGTTTCATCTAGGCGTCCATTGGTGCGGCCACGACTCTCAAGTTTCTTTGCCGATCTGACAAGGCGCTCCGCCTCTTGCTTACTAACCTAAAAGGACTCTATGCTGCCAAAGCCAAACTTCTCTGCTTATCTGCTCGCCTGCCTACAATCAGGTGCTGCTTGCCCCGTTCGTAAGTTCTCTGTTCAACTTGTCCGCCCGGCTGGGTCAAGAAGGCATCCGGCACGAAATCAAGATTCTGGGCGACTCGTTCATTTCCCGACTGCGAAACAACTTCGCGTCTGCCCTGTTGCATTCAGACCACACGCACCTTCTGATGGTCGACAATGACCTTCAATTTCAACCAGAGGGAATCCTTGAAATGCTTGTCTCGGGAAAGCAGTTAATCGGAATGGCGTGCTGTCGGAAGGAACTGAACTGGGAGCGAGTCTCCGTTGGTTCCCACGTCGGCCTTCCCGCCGAAGCGCTCAAGGAAGTCGCGGGAGACGTAATCGGATGGAGCACCGACACGCTGAACATTTGTGGCAAGGATGCCCCCGACCCTATTCAGGTGCCTGCAATTGGCTCGGGAATCATGCTCGCGCACCGGACAGTCTTTGAAACGATTCGTGCAGCCAAGCCGGAACTCGAATACACCTTGCCCGATTGCAAGGACTACCCGAAGTACTGGGACTTTTTCGGCCCATTCATTCATCCAGACAAGAAGGTTTTGCTCGCCGAAGATTATTCATTTTGTCAGCGGGCGGCTTCGGTTGAAATTCCGAGTTTCTTGTTCACGAAGTATCGCACCGTGCATTACGGGCCTCATGGATTCGTATTCAACAGGTCAGCACGCCAAGAAATCGACTCACGCATTGCGCTGATCAACAATCCTCAGCAGACAAATCAATCCTAACCAGTTCGTCAGAACGTCTGAACGATCCTTAGATTTCATTCCTCGAAAAACAGACAAGGAGCAATCAACATGTGTGGAAACATGCCAGGCGCCAGTTCGCCTGCACCAACTATCAACAGACCCGCAACACCCTCAACCGTAGCAACACCGAGGCCAGAGCCAATCACGCCTCGGCACTTCACGACCTTACCAACGGCGGGGGCTTTGCCCGGAGGCCCCATGAACATACCGAAACCCGCACCCTGGACCGGACTGCCGAAGATGCATAAAGGCGGAACCGTGCCCGATGACGGCGTCTACGAAATGCGAAAAGGGGAAAAAGTGCTGACGCCTGAAAAGCAACGAGAACTCCTATCGGCTTTCGAGTCGGTGAAGAAAGCTCTGAGCGAACCCGCGCCAGAGCCCGATGCTCAGAGCGTGAAAGAACCTCAGTCCATCACGATCAAACGCGATAAGAAGGACACCTCCAAATTCGCTGTCACGCACAAAATGGATGGAGATAAGGCGCAGGACTTCCAGAAGGACGGGAAAGATTTGGCTGCTCACGTCACGAAGCATTTCAGCATCGACGATGGGACGAAGGACTAAGTCATGGTGACCCAGGAATTCGTCGATTTTCTGACACAAAACTCAACGAACTTTTCCCCAGAGTCTCCGCTGACTCCGATTCTCTAACCGAACTAGCCGGAAAGATCGAGAGTTACGTGAAGACGCTCGATCAACCGCCCTCAATCGATATGTGCGCGAAGTGGGCCTCCGCACTGGAGACGAAACTCCAGGCGGATGCCGACGCGTTAGCGGCTGAATATCAACAGGAACAAGAACGCATCGAAGCCCGAGAACGGGCGCGGGCCGACTACTTGTCTGCGTCCGATGCTGACAGAGCTCAGGCCGTCGCCGATTTGAAAGAGCGTTCCCGCCCGCAAGAGGCTACACCGTTCGTGCCTGCTCGGCAGTACACGCAAGCAGAAATCGACCGGATGTCCAGCGATGAATACGGCGTCAAAGTCCTCGGGCGTAACCGGATCGAAGATCGAAATCAGAGCAGCAATGCTCCAGCATATGAACGAAATCGGCGGGACATCATGCGGAAACACATTATGCGAAAACCCGCGACAAGAGATGCCCGAGTGAACGCGGCTCTGAGGCGTCAGGTACTGGAAGGAGAATTGTAGTGACAAACCTTAACGTTGACCGAACTTTTGCAACTGCCGCAGCAATCGAATTCACGCGGCAAAACAGATCGTATATCGCGAATCAACGCAACTCAGAACTGATGGGAAAAGAGCTGGCCCGGCTGGTGTTGCAGGAAGACGCTGACCCTCACGCTCTGGAAACCTATCGGCAGGCATTTTCAAATCTGTACGAAGCTCTGGAGCTACGAGAACCCGACGAACCCAAGCCTTTCGACGCCCTCACCGATGAGAAGTTGTTCGCACTTTCACCCGAAGAGAAGGACCAACTCCCAACGCCGATTCTCAAAAGACTGGCGGCCTATGAACTTCAGCGAGGCCGACAGAAGCAAATGCCTTCCCAGGAAGAAATGATACTGACGGAATTGTTTGAGGAACAGGGATTCGCAGATTCGAATGCAAACAAGGCTCAAGTTCACTCATGGTTGGCGACGAAAAACCTTGAGTTCAGTCCCAGCAACATCTTGGCTGGAATTTTGGCGTGTGAATCCGGCCTCGCTCCTTCTGAAAAGGCTTTGGAAGAAATGTCGAGCGAAGAATACAGGCGGGCTGTTGTTGACCCTGAATTTAGGAAGCGACAGGCAGCGCAACCCAAGCGAGAAATTCGTCAGCCGCTGGGCGTCAACTACACTACGTGGCTTCACAACTCCTAGGAATTCCATGCCAAAACAACTTTTCCCGATTCCACTTCCCTACGCCGATTTTGTTTATGACGATCAAAAGGGTTCACCCTCAACACTTAACCTCGAACACTTGTCCGAGAGCTTTCGAATCGCCGATTTGCTGAAACAACTCAGTTACGAAGATGCAAGCGAATGCGTTCGTCCGTTGCGGCTTCTCAGCGGATTCAAACCCGCAGAGATGATTGACAGATTGACCGACCATGCCGAGAAATGTGGTGGACCTGCCTGCATCGTCTCTATCAATTCCGAGCGAATGCCAGACTTCATCTGGAGCTACGACTGCGCCAACGGCGTCAACCGACTCGTGAACCTCAAACGGGCCGGAACGCATGTCTTCGGTGTTCTTTCTTTCCCCTCCGCTGGAGGCGTCTGCGCATATCCAGAAAGCGGGCCGGACGAAGAACTGGCACTGATGATCCTCAATTCCTTTGCCCGAGGCTATCAAGAGAACCCGAGGTATCGGGCTGCTGATGAACTTTTGCGGGTCAGTTCGTTCGACGATTTCTCAGATTGGCAAGAGAAGTACGAAGAAGCATTAATGGAACCCATTTTATTTCCCCATCCGGATACGGATGAGATTCAAGGAGAGGCGAGCTAATGCCCGACGATATCAACCAACCGCAACCGAGCGATGCAACTGTCGATCAAAATCAGATTCTTCCAGATGTTTCGGATCAGAACCCGCCCGACGCGGCGCAGACCGCACAGCCCCAGCCGCAAACAGTTATTACTCCGACGCAGCCCGACATTCGCGATCTGCACCCAGACGTGCAGCGGGCGCACATCATCAGGAGAATTGGTGAAGTGCTAGCAGGCGGCAAACGTGAAAAGGTAACGTTTGCGGCGGACGGCTCTGTCTCTCGGGAGCCTGTTCCTCTCACCTCCAAAGAAATATTGAGTTCGGCGCTTGCCAATGTGCTCAGCTCTGTCGGCCAGGTTTCTAGCAACTTGTCGAGTCGGATGCAAGGCCGCGCTCCGCAGCCCGTGCAACCGCTTCCGACTCAAGACGCACAGCAACAGCAAGCGCAAACGGCGGAGGCCGATTGGAATCGACAGCAAAATGAAAAGGTGCGAAAAGCCAAGATCATCGAAGCAAATCTGAGTGCGATGAAAGCCGCCTACAGCGTCGGCAAAGACGAGGATGAGGCCAAAGACGCTTTCGTTGCCAATCACGCTGATGATCTGAAGCGGTACAACGAATCGGGAATCGTTGAAGCAACCAAAATTCCGTCAGACCAGCTAATGAAGCAAAGTTTCGACAAGACAAAATACACCGTCATCCCTGATGGGCGCGTGCCCGTATTCAAACAAGATGGCTCAGGAGAACGAGCGACGAACGATGACGGGGTTCCTTTATCCCAGCTTACGTACAGCGTTGTTGACGGCACAACTCAAACGCCGCTCACTCCCGAGAATTATGACCAGTACGTTAAATGGGGCTTAATGCGCCAACCAAAAGAGAACTTCAAGTTGCCCGAGGGGGCGACGATCAGCACAGCAACTCAGGCGCTCATGAAACACCAAACCGATTTGCTCGGGCAAACTCAACGCGAGATTAACGAAGTCGCAGGCGATGGGAAGGTTGACCTTGCGGCGCGCCTCCGTGAAAATCCTTCGCTCCTCAAAGACATCCAGAATTTTCACAATGACGCAGCTTCGCAAGACCCGCTAGTGCAATTGCAGAATGTTCGCGCAAAACATCCGGGTAGCGCGAGTGCAATGGTTGACCTGTTCGGCGGACAGTCCGCGTTAGATGCCTACGCTAGGAAGAACCAGCAAGCCCCCGACAAAATGTCGCTCGAAGATGCGAAGCAGATTATCGCTGATCCGCGCACCGATCCGAATTCCAATGCAGCGAAGACGGCTCAAGGCGTGCTCGATCTTGACCGTAAACAAGCCGCCCAGAAGGCAGGTGCAGAGGTCACAGCAAGGTCGAACGCAGAAGCCGCTGCATCTCCCCAGTCAACTGGCCTGTCCGTGCCCAAAGGATTTACGCCGAACCCGAATGCGCCGGAACTCTCCTCCGATGACCTGAGAACCGATCTGACGACGAAGGGCGTAAAACTTCCGTCCAACTATGACGCGCTCTACGCAGTTGGGCACAATGCGGCGGACTTGAAGACCCTCCCGAACAATCCTCGGAAGGGTTCCAATCAGATGTCAGCGCAAGAAGGTCTGGCATTCATTCGCCAATACATCAATCCGCAATATCAGGAAGGCGACTACGGAGCGGCCTCGGGTCTGAGCAAAGAACTCGCTTCAACCAGACAAGGTACGGCGGGCGGCTCTCTCTTGTCCGCTGGAGTTGCCTCGAACCACTTGGACTTGCTCGCTGGCGCGGGCGATGCGCTGAAGAATCGAGATACGCAGGCGCTGAACAGAATTGCCAACAAGCTTGGTGTTGCCGTTGGGAATTCTCCCGCTGTTACATTCTCTGCCATCGCCGATCAGGTTAACTCCGAAGTCGGAAAGGTCGTTGCGGGCGGAACTCCGCATGAGGCAGAGCTCGCGAAGCTGGCGCAGAATCTGAACACCGATCAATCGCCCGAGCAGATCGGGAACGTCATCCGCGCCTACGTCAATTTGATGTCCGGTCGCGTCAACGAAATCAACGAGAGATCGCAGCAATACTTTGGGCGCGACGTGAAAGGTGTCAGCTCTGAAACTGCGAAGGTGTTCGCCAAGTATGGAGTCGCCGTTCCGGGCTATGTGCATGTCAAAGTCAATGGGCAAACTGGTGTCATTCCAAAGACCAAGCTCGCAGACTTCAAGAAACAATATCCGAATGCGGAGGAGGTTCAGTAAATGGCAGACCCACAAAAACAATCCGATCCGTTCGCATCATACGGAGGTGTGTCGACCGATCTGCAAACGAGTGCAGACACTCAGCCAAACAATGCTCCTTCGACCGATCCTTTTTCCGCATTCGGTGGAACGGCTGTCCAGGTGAACGCACCCGCCTCCAGCAGCCCGTCTGACGAGGAGCAAGCCAGCCAGACACGTCAAATGCTCGTCAGCGGACTCACGGGAATGCCGACTCCTAACATGACCGATGACGACAAGAAGAGTTTTGCGAAGGGCAAAGCAGCGGGAGCCATCTCCGTTCCCGTCGTGGCAGGAGCGACAATCGGAGCCACGGAAGCCGCACCCTTGCTGGCAGACAAGATTGGATACGCGAAGGAACTCGCGGAATATTACGGCAAGGAAGGCGTAGAAGCTGTGGCGAAGATGGCATCAGAGCACCCCATAGCAGCCAAGCTGATCGCCAAGACTCTCGGAGGAGTGATCGGTTACAAACACGGCGGAATTTCTGACGCCGCCCTCGGCGCACTCATCGGCCATTTGTTGTCCGAATAATTTGAAAGGTATCTATGTCAACTATTGCTGAAAGTACCGGAATTGATCTCTCGGGCTACTCCCGTGCGGTTTCCAATCGTCGGTCCTGCGGCTGCTAAGGCGGGCGAGGATATTGGCGCAGGCCAGACTGGATACGGAGCGGGCGAAGCAACCGGGCTAATCGGGTCGATTGCCATGCCGGAAGCCATTCGGTCTGGAGTGAAAAATCTAAGACCGACGATCGCGACGATTGCGGGTGAATCTATTCCCGTACGCGCTTCACAGGAATCGGGCGTCGCAAGCGCAGCAGAAAAGATTTCAGCGGACAAGCCGCTCCAGCGTTTCGACATTGAGAAAACTCAGCCTGCGGCAAAACGAGCAATCTCCAACGTCGCCACGGACATCAAGAGCGCAGTAGGTGAGCGCGTGCCAGCGATTGACGCAGAAACGGCGCTGAAGAAGCTTCGCAACGCCCCCTCCAAGGCTGCGGATTTGGCTGACTCTGCGGAGAAGATTCGCGACTTCGCTCGTCCGGTTTTCGACAAGTTGGACGAACTGACGAAGGATGATCCACAAACATTCTCTGAACTACAAAAGCAGGAGAGGTCTGCGTACCGTCGAGACGACTTCGAGACCGCACAGAAGGCCCGAGACGCCCAGGAGGCCGTCCTTGATCGTTACGCCGATCAATTCAAAGCGAACGACCTTAAGGGAGCCCGATCTCTGTGGCGTCAGGCAAGTGCACTGGACGACGTTCACGATGCGCTGAACGGTAAGACAGTGGTCGGGCCGACACCGATCAAATTTCGTATGAAGGGCGCTCCCGATCCTGGCTACATCTACGGCAAGAATTTTGCGAAACAAGTTCAGGCGCTAAAAACGGATGGGGCGCTGGCGCGGGCCGGTTTGGCCGCGCAACACGTCCAAGCTCTTCAGGATTTAGGAACTCTGCTTGAAAAAAGCGGAGCCGTCCAGCAAGCGGATTTGGTTTCCAAAGCTGCCAAGGCTGTAAAGATCGCGGCGGGCGGACCTGGAACTTTGGGAGCGGGTTACGTTGCATCTCGTCTATTGGGCCGAATCTTGACCGACCCGAATGCAGCTACAACGATGCTCGGATTGATGAGGCTCACGGCCCCCTCAACATCGGGGACAGGTTTGCTTCTGCGTGGCGCAAACGAGTCGGGAGATTGAGGCGATGAAACAAAACGATTGCGAGGATGCATTGAGCCTTTCCGCATCAACGGTGACTGAAGAGACTGTATTTCGCGCCATAATCTCGCACTTCCTTAGCCTTGGTGCGAAGGCGTCGGAGGACGCGCGTTGGCTAGTCAGCATCTTGCCCGCCGATGTGCTCCCTTTCTTTCGGGCTGAGGTCTGCAACGCAATTACAGCGAAAGCAGGCAATCCTGTTAAAGCCCGAAAGATTTTTCTCAGCATGGGCAAGACAGCTCGGGCAATATTCGGGCCCGAGTACGCGAGAACCAAGAAAATGCTAGACGCTCAATCTCGGGCGGTCAGTTAGACCTTGGCGTCGTCCCCAGACCGTGGTTTCGAGTTTCGTAGTTAGTGGGGGCAAATAGTGGTAGAATTCGGCGTCATGCAAGCAGTACACCGATCTTTGGTTTGGATCGTATTGTTTGCCTCCCTCCGTGTCCTAGCCCTGGGACAAACCTCGACCGCTCCGCTGCAACAACTCAACATTCAAATATCGGACGCTTCCAACCATCCGATGGTCGGCTTGCAGATTACAACCAAGTGTCCGGGCAACCTAGCGAAGACAGACAATGCGGGTAAGGCAACGCTCACCTTCACACCTACGGGGGGAGCGATTGAACTAGTCATTGTGGCACCCAAGGGTCTCGATTTCATCTCGCCGTGGGGCAGGGCCGTAACGCTACCTCCCGAATTTTGGCCGATAACCGTCGCACCACATGGTCAACGCGAGATGCTTGAACACCCGCGTGTCGTCCGCTCGTTGGCGACTACCATCGACAAGATGCAGGCAAGAACGAATTCAGCGGACCCGACTCCCTCTCCTGAGATACGGGAACAAGTAGTCTCGAAGGTGGCTGGCGAATTAGGATTGAGTGCCACGGATTTGCGGAGAAGCATTCAAGAATGGGGCGCGAAGGCCACGGACCCGTACTCCGCTGGCTTATTTTCGCTGTATAACCTGTCTCATCAGAAAGCCGCACGCTTGTTTTCCGATACTTTAACCTCTCTGAAAGGATCGGCGTCGTCTCAAGATACACAGACCGCAGCCGATGCCGCCTTTCTACTTGGAGCTTCTGCGTTCGAAACAGGGGACTACAAGAAGTCGGTTGACGCGTACTCGCAGGCCGTGAAATTTCGTCCTGGCGACCAGTTGTTTCGCAAGGGCGCTGAGTACAGCTACCAAGTGTTAGCAGAAAAGCAGCCAGGTGATCTGAACAAGCTTGAGTTCGATGCACATCAACAGGTGATCATTCCAAGCACAGACTACAGACAAACCGGCGCACACGAGGATGCTCAGACCACGATAGAGCGTTTACAGACGGTCGAAGCAGTGGTTGGAAACATTGATGAATACAAACTGGCAGCTGAGACGCGCATTCAGTTCAAATTTGGAGGAATCAAGCTCACCAAGAACGCCAAAACTTCTCTCGATCAGCTTGTCGAATCAGTCAAAGGCCAACACGGATATATATTTCAAGTTAGCGGCCCCTCGGTCGCGAACAGTGAGAGTGGCACGGCGATGTCGAACCAAATGACGGATTCAGTCGTGCGCTACCTCGTGCTTAGCCACGACATTCCGGTCTATCGCATTTATGTGGTTGGCGCAAGCGAAGCAGCCGATCCAGCCGGTCGAAGCAAGCAGAGACTAGTTGATGTTAAGCTGCTAAAAGCAAACAACAAACAAGATGACCTACCAGTCAGCGATCGATAGCCTAGTCTCTCCGCCGAATCTTAAGGTCCCCGTTCGCCGAAGTCGTGGTAACGCCCTAGTGCGTACGGCGAGTTTTCGCCAACACAATCGTTGCCGGAGTAGGTCCTGCAATGTGCTGCTGCCGCTCCGATTTGAACCCTGGCTTCTCGACAAGCAACGTGACTGCCTCCCCGGATGGGGCGTGTGTGTCTATTATGAAAAGACCGCCCTGACTCGTCACCACAGACTCTTTGTAGCCTAAAACGCTGACCGTTGCTCCTTCGACTCCAGATCCATTGACGTCCAGAACATTCCCTCGAATCGCACTTGGCTTTGGCTCTAGCGTCACTGTTACACGCGGATTTCGATCCTCTCCTAACTCGATCTCCTTCTGGGCCTCGACAAGTCCGGATGCGTCCTTCGCTTTCAGTGTGATTTTTCGGTCCGCAGGAATATGGGTTTCTGCAATTTCCACCTGAATCGAATCGCCAATTTGGTATGCGTGTGAAGGTATGTCCGTATCGACTAAGGGGTTTCGGGTTGTTGAGCCGTCCGAATTTACCACTGAAACGGTGATGCGGTATGCGGTCTCCGAATTCACAGTTAGTCGCTTAAGCGCATAGTTCGAAATTGCGGGCAAAGATGCGCTAACGACGACCGCGATCACTATTATGACGAGAAGAAAGGGCTTTCGGAGAAGTTTGTCTCGCTTGATGACGCCGACAATGGCCATGATTGCGGCAATGCTGTAGGCGGCTAGGGAATACTGATCCTTAATCTTTTCCGCAACACGTAGCCAAACCGAAGACTGCTGGAGAAATGCAATCGTGTCGCCGAGAGCGCTGGCATTGTGGCTAGATACGGATGTGACAAACTCTCGTACTCCAATCATTTCCCTTTACCTCGACTTTGCGGAAGTGTTTGCGTGTCTAAACTCAGCAGGATTATAGCTGCTCACCATTCGGTGGATACAAAATGACTTTCGCAAGTGATCAATTCTGACCATACCTCAATAGCGGGCAAATGATAGCTTCACCCGCTTGAGTCCCGTTTTCAACCCGGACGATGCCACATGCCACCCTCTCTCAACATAGGCTTATTCGTTTTCGGGTCTGTTCTTGTCCTGCTGTCCCTCGTCGTTGGAAAGTTCAATCTATTCGGTGTTCAAGTGGAGGGCACGGTGGGAAAGACTGGACGCGTCATCGCGTTTCTGCTCGGTCTGGTTTTCATCTTTGCGGGCCTCAACCGCAGTCAAGCAGTAGGCAGTCAGCAACCGCAGAGGGTACAGGACTTATCCGATAACACCGAAAGAAGAACCGATACGAAGACCGATGCAGAAAAAGTCAAGGAGTACATGGTTGGCACTTGGGACTTCGACGTTGACGATCCTTCCACGAAAGCCGTCTACGAATGGGAGATGGAATTCTTGAGCGATGGCAGGTTTTCCCAAAACGTGTCCGTAAACGGGCATTTGCAGACTGCCTCTAATGGCACATGGAGCGTTCTCAACACTTCTAGTGACCGCTTTACTCTCACGATCAGACGACCGGGAGAAGAGCCCAAATATGTAGGCATACGAGTGATCGACATCAACACAGCCGAAGACCTAGTCAAAAAAGTCATTCTCAAGCGCGTTCCACAATAAATCCCCAATCTACACACGAACTGGGTTGTAGGAGACGGCTGTGGGGAGCCTTCGCAAGACCAAATTTCGCCCAGAATACGGTCCTCCAGGATTCAAGCTCTTGACCTCTCCATGAGGCTCGCCTACTCACAGGGCCGGGTCATACACTTGTATGAGCCTACCGTTTGGCCTTTACTTTGGCCCATCTGGCGCGTTGCGCCGCAGCAATCTTCTTCCGGGCGGCGGCGGACATTGTCCGTTTCTTCGGTGTAGTCCCACTACTGCTAGTTCCTTTCATTTTGGCCCATCGTGCTCTCTGCGCTGCGGCTATTCTTGCCCGTCCCGCTGCTGAGATCTTGCCTCTGGTTCCCGCCCTGTTCGTATATGTCGTTCCGAACACCGTCAGAGCAGCAGAAATTCCCTGCACTCGTTTCGTCAACCGCGCATGGTCTTCTTTCAATAGACGAGTCACACCATTCAGATTTCCCATCTTGAGGACCCCCTCCTCGATGGCGATTGTATCAGGGGCTCGCCGGAGAATTCGCGAAGGAAAAGCTGCCTACGTTCAGTTCGTTGCCCGCTTTGGAGTCTTAGTAGCGGCGATCTTTTCGGGGCGAAGTCGATCAGTCAGAACATCGACTAGGGCAGTCTGACGCCTCACCCTCTCGGCGGCGTCTTCGATTGCATCGACACTCTGAATAACTAAGAGCCATTGGTTGCCGTATTGAAGGTGCTTGCTCTTCGACTCCGCCGACTGTCTGTAAAAGTCCTCGCGCTGGTGAAAAACTTTCTGGATGAAGTAGACGAGGATGCTGCTCGCTGCAGTCACAACGCCTTGCGTAATGCGACCCACAAATAGGAGGACTATTCCACCAATCAGGATCGCAAAACCTAGACCTACGCATACAAGCCAGAGCCTATAGGTAAGGTCAGCTTGCCGATTTAGAGCCTGATATTCAGACGTGAGATTCTCTCGATAAAACTTTATGCTCTCCTCAATCTTCTGAAATCTTTCATTTTGGGCGCGAAAAAATGTTGTTCTGGGCTCCGGAAAAACATTTGGTATGGTTTTCAAATCCGGAGAAAGCGGCCCGGCGGCGAGATTATTGAACATCATAGTGAACTCACCGGCTTTAGCCACTTTGGAGGTGTCTGGTGCAAAAGGAACTGCGGTGGTTGGTGTGACTTCCAAAGGATGACCGCTTCTCCATCCGGGTTTGCTGTCGCAGGCGTACAACAACGCAGTCACGAAATTCGCTACAAGTCGCATATCGCTCGTGGGCCTGTTTGGCCAGAGCTTTATTCAAAACCGTGTCCACGGCGGCGTCTAGAGTGGGGTTAATCGAAACTGCAGGGGACGGGCTGCCTTGTATGATTTTTTGAAGAGTCGCCGCTATCGATGAAGATTCGAACGGCATCCGTCCCGTCAAAAGCGCGTAGGAAACAACACCAAGTGAAAACTGATCGCTCGAAGCGGTTATATGGGCTTCGTCCTTCGATTTGCTCCGGCGACATAAAACCCACAGAGCCGACGGCGATGCCGTCTCTCGTAATCGCCTTGAGAGAAGCTTCTTGCGCTTCGGACACGGCCCGAGCTATACCGAAGTCAACCACCTTGACCACCCCATCTCGGGCGATCATGATGTTGGACGGTTTTATGTCTCTATGTACAATTCCCAGCCCATGGGCATAATCCAGCGCGGCAGCTACCGATGAGAGGACCTGACGCACCTCGTCGGGGCGCAGGCCCCCTGAAAACATGCGACTAGACAGATCTTCGCCGTCTACAAACTCCGTCGCTATGTAAACCTTGTCCTCGATCTGGCCGACATCGTAAAGGGTGATGATGTTCGGGTGCGAGAGCTTGCCGAACACCCGCACTTCTCGAAGTATGCGAGCGGGCAAGTCCGCGACGCCTCCTGTTGCCCTTATTACCTTCACGGCCAACTTCCGACCGATCGCCGGATCTTGAGCGAGGTATACAGACCCGAGGCCACCCTCACCCAACTTCTTAACGACTTCGTATCGCCCAATGGTGTCGTACACAGCGCGTCAATTCTACTCCCGAAGTGACGAAAAACGCGGACTACGGCTGAGAAATCAGGTTGAGACTTGAGAGCCTCACTCTTGTTCGTAAAGCACATCTTCAAGCACAGGCCGAAACCTTGGATTGATAATCCAACTCGTTCGGCGCAACCCGTGGCTTTCTACGTGGTGTTGAACGATCCCGCGCTCCATTGCAATCGCAAGTTGCTCGTGCTGGCGGTTTTGGGGAATCTCGGGAATGAAGATCCTCCCCACTTCAACTGGTTCGTGAATCATCAAATAACGCACACTGTGCCTGCCTTCTAGCGTCATTTCTTTGAACAGAGCTTGCTGTGTGATGCGTTTCAACTCTTCGGTGTACGGCCTACGACGAGCGTCAGCGATGCCCTGATTCAAAGCTGCTATCTCGGCATCTTTTTGCACTCCCAGTGAGTGAATCTCGACATCTTTCGCAGATGTAATAGCGGCCATCTGTTCAGCTTTTGCGGCGATGACCGACCGAGCACCGGAGAACACGCCGACTATGACGAGGCAGTAACCGAAGGGGCGCAGATAGGGATGCAGGAAGGCCATTAGCGGCAGAAACGTCGCAGCCGTGCTGACGTATCCCGCGATCGATATTGCGTTGCCGAATGAGCTTTTGAGTAAGGCCTTCGTGTCTTCATTCATGCCGTCCACCAATTTTAAACGAAGTATCGGGCACATTGATGGCTTGTTCGGCTTGGCGACGAAGCCTCAAGCCGGGAGATTATTCGTGATACTTACCGGTTATGAGAATCACTTCATCGGCAAAGACGAAGCATTGTCGCGCTGCCGCGACTGCCTCCGATCACAGTATCGTGGAAGAAAAAAGTTGAAGCTTTCATGCAAGAGTGTTTGTAACCCAATATCCCATTCTGTCAGCAAGCCTTGCTAGTTCGGGGAAGATGAGTAGGGAGGCGTGAACACTGTCCTGTGTTACAGGGTCGACGCTGGCCGGGTGTCCAGCATCGTTGCGTGAGGCTCGAATTTGTTGTGCGAATGCCGACCAGTAAGCCGCGAATGATTCTCGTAATTCCCGGTCGAGGATTAGAGCTGTTAGCCTCGACGAACCGACGAATGGAGTCTGAAACAGTCTTGATTTTCCAGTCGTTTAGGTTATTCGGAACCGTCTTTCCTAGTGTAGTGCGTCACAAATAACAACCTTTATCTACCGACAGACGTCTTCTGATAGAGGAGACGCTTGCAGATGCGAATCGCTCCAGCCATTGTGTTGAGTCCAGCAACGGACCGTGTTGGAATCTCAAGCCCGGAGTCGCTCTCTCTCGGTGCGGGTAGCGGAGCGAGCTCGCATCGTGTTCCTCGCTGCTACCGGTCAGCAGGATCTGGAGATCGCCGCCCATCTGGCGATCTCGCCGAGAAAGTCGCTCGATGGCGACAGCGCTTTTTCGCGCCGGGCGTGGCGGGACTGCAGAAAGACGCGCCGCGTCCTGGACGCACACCCACGATCAGTGCTCGCCTGCGAGACGGCTCGTAACCATGACCACACGCCAGCAACCGTCCAACGCGACTCACTGGAGCACGCGCACCATGGCCGCGCGGTCGGCATCAGCGAAGCCAGCGTGCGGCGCATCTGGCGTGCCCACGGGCTCAAACCGCATCGCGTGGAAACCTTCAAGGTCAGCAACGATCCTCGTTCGCCGAGAAACTGGAAGACATCGTCGGTCTGCTATCCATCCGCCCGAACATGCGCTGGTGTTGTGCGTCGATGAGAAGAGCAGATCCAAGCTCTGGATCGACTCAGCCCAGCCTGCCGCTAAAGCGCGGACGCGGCGCCACCATGACACACGACTACAAACGCAACGGCACCGCCACTCTGTTTGCCGCGCTGAACGCGGCCAATGGCGAGGTCATTGGCCTCTGCCAGGAGCGGCATCGGCATCAGGAGTGGCTCCGTTTCTCCGCCTGATCGACCAGACCATCCCACCCGACCGGCAACTGCACTTGATCTGCGACAACTACGCCAACCTCATAGCACCCCAAAGTGCAGCGCTGGCTGAAGCGACACCCGCGCTTTCATCTGCACTTCACACCGTACCAGCGCGTCCTGGCTCAACATGGTCGAACGCTTCTTTCGCGACCTGACCCAGAACCGGCTCCGGCGCGGTGTCTTCCGCGATTTCGAAGAACTCATCATGGCCATCGGCACCTACATCGACCGGCACAACCAAAGTCCGAAACCATTCATCTGGACTGCGCGAGCCACCGATATTCTCGAGAAAGTCACCCGCGCTCGCCGCACCCTAAATAAACGTCAATCTGCATGACGCACTACACTAGTGCGTGGAGTCTTTGGACAATCACATCGCGAAGGCAAAGAATCACGCGTTCGGCAGCGCAACCAACCATAACGGCGGAAGATTTGAAATGGCCGTCCACATAACAATCTAGTCCTTCCCTCAGGTAAGACGTTGCGATCGAGTCAAGTGTGGCCATATCGGACAAATGGCGGATGTAACCGGCTGGATTGGATGGATCGCGACTCGCATTGGTTAGGGCCTGCCGCCCGCGCTCGGTGAGATGAAAGAATGGTGGATTGGGATTCGACAGACTGATCCCCCATGCAACTAGGCCAGTCCGGAACAGCTCATTCCATTGTGTGAGAAGCGCTCGTTCGAGGTCAGGATTTTGTCGTATGCCGAGCGTGCGTGCCGCTGTCTCTAGCACTGACACTTGCTGCAAGGTGGGCCGATTATCATTAGGCCCTATCGGTTCGTTAGCTGTAATCGCAGAGAGGAGCGCTTCTCTAATGCTCACACCGGCTTCCATGTCTTAGTCCTCTTCTTTTAACTCTCAGCATCCATTTTGCCCGCCTCGTCAAAATCCTTTAGCAACAACTCCAGAGGGGCCAAGTCGAGATTTTCAAGTATGCATACATTGCCGAGGAAGAAGAGGAGAGTGAGCACACAATCTGCCAGTGCCTTACTTCCGACTTCGGGCGGGTTTGTTCCCACATCTAGCGCCGTCGACAACAGTCCGCCGTGGCCGAACTCATTCAGGGATTCTTGAGTGCGCTTTACGATGCCTAGAACACTCGTCATGAACGGCTTACGTCTTTGAAATGCCGCGTCTATGTCCCTAGCTCGCTTTTCCATCCCAGAGTGTCCCGTTCCTCCACCCCTTAGGGCGAAAGTCACAAGTCGCGCGATTTCCATCTCTTTTGCAACATAACCTATGTAAAGCCCATTCAGCATGGCGTCCACAATGCTCTTTTGCAAAGCAAAGGCCGCAGCCACCATGCCATTCTCGACGAGTAGAATTGTCGCGAGCGTCAGGCTGGAACATCGAACAAAGTAGTGGTACATCAATCTGTGGCGCTGGCTCGTGATCGTCTTCGCATGGTTACTCCCGATCTCAGCCAAAGATTGTGCCAGTTTGCGATAGCGAGGGATTTTGTTGGTCATGCCTGGCACTATTGCGAATCCAAGTTGCAAGAAATTGTCCATACCGCGAGGCCGCCAAACTAAGGATGTGGCTCCTGGGGCGATGACCAGCCGCAGGGTGGACAAATCTTGCACGCTAGGGGCCGGGTTCTAGAGTCAATTTGTAAATGATCGGTACCCCATCGAAGAAGTTATTCCCCGTAGCCCCGAAAACGTTTCCCGACTTGTCGATGACAAGTCCAGGCTCTTTCCTGCCGAAGCTGATGGCAGAGCCGTGAATACACCCTGGGTGCTAATTCTGAAGGTTGTAGGGAAATAATCAGGCCCCGTACTCGTATCGTCAGTCACCCCGAAAATGTTGCCTGCGGAATCGAGCGTGACTGCACCAAGCGGATTGAAACCGTCGGTGCCATTGTCGTTGAAACTGTAGAGCACGGTGAAAGTACCCGCCGCCGTAATTTGGAACACGGTGCCGCAACCATATGGGACATTCGCCTGGCAGTTACCCTGTAACCCCAACTCTCCGCCGTCAAACGCAGTTCCGTACATCAGGCCCGCAGAATGTTGGGTCAATTTGCCCGTCGGGTTTGCCCCATCCGCACCTCCGGTAAAACTGTGAAGCACGCTGTACTTGAACTGCGGAGTCAGCTTGAAGATGGTTCCAAATCCGAAGGCACCCCCCGTTTTCGTCATCCCGTAGAAATTCCCGGCTTTGTCTACTATCGGGCTTCCAACCGGATTCGACCCATCCGAGCAACTTGCTTGCGAACAGAAGGTATGAATCGTCGAATACACCCCGTTTGGAGTGAGCTTGAACATTCGCTGGTGTGCACCCGTAGCAACCGAGACGTAACCGTAAAGATTTCCTGCCGAATCTCGAAGGAGTTGACCGAGAGGATGTACGTTGTTGAAGCTGTACAGCGTGGTCTCTTTGAGAGACGGGGTTAGCTTGAATATAGTACCGGAACCGTGGGCACCCCCGATTCCCGTAGCGCCGTAGAGATTGCCGCCAGAATCACGTGTCAAATTGCCGGGATCACCACCATCCGGGCCTCCCGTGAATGTGTAAAGCGTCGTGACCACCCCTGCCGAGCTAATCTTGATAATCGAGCCGAAATCAACAGAGCTGCAGCAAGCGTTTGTGAACATGTTGCCCGAGGAGTCGATTGTCAGACTGCCAGGAGAGTCCGCACTCCCGTCTTCTAATTGCGGAAACGTGTAGATCGTTGAAATCCTATAGGTCTGGCCGTGAGCCGTTGCAGCGATTGCTATTGCAATCACCAGTAGCAGAGTTTTCATTTCACTATCCTTGTGGGTACATTCAACTACAAGGGCAACCTGGGCCTACAGGCACTGCGGCGACGACAAACACACGAAGTCTAGGCACACGGTAGTACGAAGGCAATGGCACTCATGTGCAGGAGGGGATGTCAATGTCATCGATTCGAAGATGTAGGTGCCGCTGAAAAGAGGGTTCAGGCGATTCTAGATGCGCTAAGGAAAGCAAACGCACTTGATTCATCCCACCTGAGCGATGACCTAAAGAATGCGACCGACGAGTACGCAAAAGCAGTGCGTGAATTAAAAATGCCGTAGTCGACTGGGCTCCGCTCAGCAAGACTGGCAACGTTGTCGTTATCTTTCTGTCCATACCGCCGCCTCTAGGGAAATCCTGCACCCTCTTCGGGCCATCCGATGCCACCATTGTGGAATTTATCACCTGTAGATCCGGGCGTAGGGTCATTACTGAGAAGTCGTTTTGCGGTGCAACGGCTCTTCAAATCAGACCTCTCCTGTCAGGGGAAAGAGGTTCTGGCTTGGAGCGGGACCTCAGCCTTTCGGGGGCAGGAAGAGGTTCCGCTCCTCTTTATGTAAACGATGTGAGCAGAACCAGACCGTCTGGAACGAGGCAATTCCGTCAACGCCTTTTCCCGCTTTGCTCCCACCTCCAAAGGACTTTCCAAGCACTCAGAAATCGCTGAACCTCGGCGGGCGTTGGCAATCCTCCTCGTCCCAGACAACATTTCGCGTGAGCTTGGACATACGCTTCCCGGACAGCGGGCTCGCTCAACATAGATAGTTGCCGTTGGAGGGCCTCAACGTCGTTTCGGCTCAATGGCTCATCGGGCATGAAGCGGAATTCTAACAGATTCGCTATTTGTTCGCCTCGCAGTATGCCAGCACAAAACGAAAAGTAGACCGACCAAAGCCAGATTCCTGGATATGATTTCAATCCCGAGGGCTCCATTGGCTGATGAAGAGAAATGCCAAGAAATGTGCGCCTAGGTGGCGGTTGAGGAAGACCCACCGCCATTACACTCAAACCCAAGGGGCTTGCCGGGGTCAATGAGTGAAATCGCCTGATTTCGACAGTCATTGAACCTTCAGTCCGCTCAGTTGGCAGCCGCCTCGCGCACCATCGTGAGATTGGCGTCGCCGAACCTTATCGTTGAACGTCATAGCCGTCTACCTGTGTCCCAGTCCACTTTTCTATGGCCAACGAATCCCTTGCGATAAACTTTACCGTTCCCGGTATCTTCCCGCTTGCGTTTGCCGGGCTAAGGTCTATAATCCGCCGCCGGAGGGGAACCATGAAACACTTCTATTCTTCACTAGTGCTTGCGTGCTTGCTCGCGAGCACACTCTGGGCGGCGGACGATCCTTTTCTCGGGAAATGGAAGCTGAACATGGAGAAAAGCAAGTTCACCGGCGAGCAAACCAAAATCGAGGACCTCGGCGGCAGCAAATACAAATGGACATCCGGCAACGTGACCAACACATATACAGCCGACGGCACCGATCAGCCGACCCAGTTCGGAAACACGGTAGCGATCACTCCCGTAGATGCCAACAACTGGAAGATGGTGATCAAGAAGGATGGCAGGGTTCTCAGTTCCATGACTCACACGCTTTCGGCAGACGGGAAGACGCAGACGATTAAGGGAACGGGCAACAAGCCCGACGGCACAACCGACGATTTCACGGTTGTGATGAAAAAAGTAAGCGGCGGCTCGGGTTGGGGAGGAACATGGGAGGATACCGACGTGAAATTCACCTCTCCCGATGAGTGGGAGATTCAGGCCTACGAAGGCGACGGCCTGAGTTTCAATACGCCCGCTTACAAAGATACCCTCAGCATGAAATTCGACGGCAAGGATTACGAAGAGAAGGGTCCGAATGTCGCGCCCGGCTCAATGTCGTCAGGCAAGCGTGTAAACGCACACACGCTCGAAGTCACCGACAAGGTGAAGGGCGAGGTAATGGACCACACGAAATTTGAAGTCTCGCCTGATGGCAAGACGTTGACGCTCACGGTTCACGGAACCGGCCAGGCGAACGCCCAGACTGTCGTCTACAACAAGATGTAGCTCCGCGCGGCACAGTCCTGCTTATGGCGTTGGTGTGCGAAGGCGCTCGCTTAGGGAGAGGACTGTCCTCAAGAAAAAGCCATTGATGGAACTGATGAAGCCGCACAGATCATAGAAACCTCTATTTAACTGATTGACCCCGGCCCGCCAGTCCTCAATGAGCGCTATCGCCTGTTAACAACATTTAGGAAACGGTGGACGCTCTGCATTCAAGTTTTGTATGCTCGGGCGATGTCGAACCGAATTGTTAAAACCTACCCTGAAAATGCGCCGGGGCCGTTTTACGTGCAGCGTGATGAGTGCATTACCTGCCGAGCACCGGAATCGGTTGCTCCCGATCTGATCGGCTTTTTCGAGGACCCATCCGGAACCGGCAGACGAAGTCATTGCTACTTCAAGAAGCAACCCCAAACGGCGGGAGAAATTGATCGCGCTGTGAAAGCCGTACAGTGGAACTGCTGCGGCAGCTATCGGTACGCAGGTTCAGACACCGAAGTGAAAAAGCAATTAAAGCGTGGGGGCTGCGAAAACGCAATTGAGGAGCGCCCCCGTCACAAATAGTTGGCGAAAAATCGCCATAGCATTCAGCCCGTGGACTGGCCGCCTGCTACTCAGATTGACGCTCACTCGATAAACGTCCCTTTCAGCGTTTTCTTGTGTCCGCATTGCACTATGATTCACTCATGAACGCCCTCCAACGAAGACTCTTCAAGACACGCCTCGAGCTGATCGCCGGGGCCCTCACTGGCGTTGCCTTGGCCTTGGGATTGCACAGATTGATCCGATAGCGCGGCGTTAAGCAGGGCAAGCTCCCGCCACTCCAGAAATGACTGTGCAAAATCGCCTTTATGGCACCTCTAAATCGAGCGCGTAGACTTCCTGCGAGCTGATGTCGCGCGGCAACAACAAGGCGCCATCGGGGGTGATGCCACTCCAGGGAATCAACGCGAAGACTACCCGACGAAACCCCTTCAAATCTGCCAGGCGTTCCAACTTCCGGTCGGCAACCCGGATGCGATAAAAGGCGGGGTTCTCGCTCAGTCCGGTATCGAAATAGATGTACTGACTGTCCTTCGACCAGTTGACAAAGCCCGAATCCATCTTGAGCAGCTCTGACCACTTGTGAGTGTTGAAATCGAACAACATCAACTTTTGGCCATCAAGAGTTGCACTCGCGATGTAGCGGCCATCGGGAGAAGCAACTGGATAGAACAAATCACTCGTCGCTGGAAGGGCGGTAACCTGAAGGGTTTTTAGATCGACCACCTTGGCGACCGCGGAAGTCGTGGCGGAGGTCACATCCAGAAACACGAGGGAATTCCCATCTGGCAACCAGCTCGGTCCGACGGCGGCAGCTTGTGCAACTGAAATCGCGCGTGGTGTGCCGCCATCGGCTGAGATCACATACAAGCTAGCTGCTGTGACCGGGGTCACCACCGGAAAAAGCGATCAGCTTCCCGTCCGGAGACCACCTCGGCACACTGGCGAAATTTGGCAGCCCGGAGGTTAACTGCAGTTTCTGGGTTCCATCCACCCGGCTTCGCCACAAAGCTGCATCCGGATAAGTCGTATAGGCTAACCATTGCCCATCGGGAGAAAAGCTGACATCGCTAACCGATACGCCGCCAAGGTAGGGCAGAAACTGCTTAGACCTGGCGTCGTAGCGAACCAGCTCTGCGCGAGGTTGCTCGCCTACTGCGTAAATTTGTTTTCCGTCAGCGCTGGGCTGGGGGGAATCAAAATTCATCGGCCCCGAAGTGAGCCGTACAGGATGATGATCCACCTTATGAAACAAATCTCCCTTCTCCCGGATAGCCCAAAGGTCCGTCCGATTCTGGCGAAAGGATTGAAAGACGAAATATTTTCCGTCTGCCGTCCAGTTGCCGTTTTGGTGTTCAGTTCCGGCCCACTCTGGAAGGACGCGGCGCAGATTGCTGCCGGTTGAAGAAATCTCCCACAGAGAGTGCGGGGCTTTGGTTTGGCTCATGGTGAAACGCAAAGCCTGACCGTCGGGTGACCAGCGAAACCAGTATGAATAATCCGGGAGCGCCGCGAACTTGCGCGTGCCGGAAGGGGAGACTTCGAGAAGTTCATTGTTGCTGGCGATCAGGAAGTCGCCGTTGGGCAACCAGGCTCCATCCCAACCCAGCAGATCGCTCACTCGCCGAGGCGAGCCGCCCAGCACGGGGAGCGTCCAGATCTGTTGATCCAGTTCAGCGCCGGTAAAGCTACTAATCAGGAGCTCGGATTTGTCCGGCGAAATGTTCAGCAGTGCCACATTCGCAAAGGGCGTCGAAATAGGCACTGTTTCTCCGCCCGATGCGGAGACTTGTGCAACGACAAACCGTCCGTTGAGATTCTCCTGGAGGAAGAGGCGAGGACCATCCGTCAGCACTACCGCTACGGCTTGCCCCACAAAGCTCTTCTGTTGTCCGTCATGAGTAATCTGGGTGTATCCGGTGACTCTGGGTGGAGGCAGAGTGGGACGGAGCAAATAAGCAAGGACAGCAAGGATGACGACGGCACCTGAGCCAATCGCGTAGAGCTTGCGGCGGGAGCGTGAAGTCGCTGCCGAAACCGGGAGCGGGCCAGGAGTCGGCACGGCAACCGCACTGAAACCAG
This sequence comes from uncultured Acidobacteriota bacterium, assembly GCA_963820895.1. Classification (GTDB taxonomy): domain Bacteria; phylum Acidobacteriota; class Terriglobia; order Terriglobales; family Acidobacteriaceae; genus Sulfotelmatobacter. The sequence goes on along the minus strand of CAWGBW010000001.1, from coordinate 267,280 downwards.
AAGCGGAACTGAGGTGCCCCGAATCGATCTCACGCCGCAGCCGTTTCAGGTCCACAGTCATTTCCGACGCAGTTTGGTAACGCAGCCTGCGGTCTTTCTCGATCGCCTTGGCGACGATACGCTCCAATTCCGCCGGCACATCCGGATTCAGGCGAACCGGGGATACGGGGGCCTTATGCAGGATCGCGTCAAAAACCATCGCCGAAGTATTCCCGGAAAAGGCCGGACGCGCCGTCGCCATCTCATAGAGCACCGCGCCGAAGGAGAACAGATCCGTGCGCGCATCGAGCTCTTCGCCACCAGCCTGCTCGGGCGACATGTAGGCAACCGTGCCCACCGCCGCGCCCGGGCTGGTCAGCGCGGCCTCGCTCATCACAGTGGGCCCTTGAGGCTCGACGGTGCGGACCGATTCCGGCGCAAGTTTCGCCAGCCCGAAGTCGAGGATCTTGGCGTGACCAAGATTCGTGACAAAAATGTTGGCAGGCTTGATGTCGCGGTGGATGATTCCTTTGGCGTGCGCAGCTTCGAGAGCCCCGCCGATGTCGATGGCCAGTTCGAGCAGATGGTCGTTGGGAAGGGGCCTGCCCAGGATGCGCTCGCGCAGCGTCATCCCCTCCAGCAACTCCATCACAATGAAGTATTGACCATCCTGATGGCCTATCTCGTGGATCGTGCAAATATTGGGATGGTTTAGCGCCGAGGCCGCGCGAGCTTCGCGCTGGAATCTTTCCAGAGCAGCGGCATCGGAACTCAGTTCGGGGGGAAGAAACTTCAGAGCCACGTGGCGGCCGAGAGTCTCGTCCTGAGCTTCGTACACCACACCCATCCCGCCACCGCCCAGCTTGCTGAGGATGCGGTAGTGCGAAATGATTTGACCAAGCATTGGGTTGAATCTTAGGGCGGGGGGTGGGTCAAGTCAATGAAGGCTGAGACGTTGGTGGCGACTCGGTACGATAGTTGCCGAAACATCGCCATTGCACTCATTGACACGCAAAAAGCCCTAGTGGAATGTGCTAATACACGACGCCGCTCCCATCCCTATCCACGAACTCATCACCCGAGTCACCAGATTAGGAAACATTCCATACTCGTACTGAGTAATGGTTCTGATCACATGGCTCTTGTAGCAGTAAACGTATTGACCATCTACGATGCCGACGCTCGTTGCCCCACCCGTCATTCTGTAAACACAGACAAATGTAAAGACTGCGTATAAAAGCAGTGCGCAAGAGAGCAGCGCGGACCTGCCGCGAGGCAAAGTGAACGGTGACTTGGACTCTATTGCCTTGATGCAGATCACTGCACCGAACACGAGGAAGAAAGGGAGCAGGCCCCAGATAGGCGGGATAATGGTCAGGAACGTCGCCACGTGCAAAACGGTGCAGACCACAGTTGCGACAATGCACAGTGCGAACCCAATCTGGTTTACAGTCCTTCGCGTATCCATCATCTTTCAGGGAACGTTTGTGGGCAGATTATAGCGGTACGTTTCGATGATTGGCGCGAAATCGCGGTAGCGCTCACCGACACCGAAAAAGGCGAAGCAAAAGCGCAAGCTTGTGAGAACGCCTGGTTTCGTCAGCTACTCGTTTAGGCCGCCGTGTTGTGCACCGATTGCCGAGGCTTGACGTGACACTCGGGCTGCCAACCACGCCAACACGAGCGCGATATTGCCAACGTTCAGCACTGCTACGCTTCTGTACGAATCCATCAGCGGCAATGACAAAAGGACACAAATCGCGGCCAGAACAAGACAAATGCGATCAGTTTGAGTGATGCGAGGTTTGCCCAATGCAAAACGAATGCACAAAACGCTCATAGCAAATAGGCTCGCCGCCAAGCTAAACATGTGAAGCGGCGACCCGCGCAATGAACTGGCAAGAGTTCCTACTAGCAGCCGCAAAGCACCATAGGCGATGAATCCAACGAATCCTGGAGCCCAAAACCTAACAGTAAACCCTATTACAATGATGCTGAGGGCAATGAGCAGCCAGCCAATGACTATCTCAGACGAACTAGCCGCTTCGTGAACCAGCCCGAAACCGGATGAGAAAGTCCCCGCGATGCAAAACGCGGCCACGAGTTTACCCGCGATCAGAAATCCAGACTTAACCTGTTTCGTAACTGGCCGTCTGTCGCGTCTCACGTCGCCAATTCTATGACTCTGAGCCACTAAAACCTAGTAGTTGGCGAAAAATCGCGATTGCACTCATTCACCTCCCGGCAGGTGCTCTCGGGGTCAATGAGCGTAATCGCCTGCTTACAACAGTTACTCGACTACCCCATTTTAGCGATAATGGATTGATCGCAGAGGCAATATCATGTCCTTGGACTTCTTGAAGCAGGTTAACGCCAGATCGGAAGTGCGTTTACGGCGTACGAAGGTTGAGTATGCGTTTGTGACTGTTCCGATTGACGAGAACGCGTTTGTGCAACAACCGGGCGATGTGCCGCGGTTTAGTAGCGAAAAGGTGCTTGAGATTGCCAAACGCATGGGCACCGATCCAGATGTGCTTTGGGCGCAAGAAAACGAACCAGTCATCGAAATTCATCCACGGCAGACGCCACCCCCCCGTGCATGAGGCGTACAAATCGCACACATGCGTGGAACGCCTGACATGGCACGCAGTCGATAAGCGTAAACGCCTGGTTACGTCAAACGACGATCATTCCCCGTGGCCCACCACCCTACAAGAATCCGGACTTGCTACTTGCACGCGACGAGCCGTGGCCCTGTGCCTTCGACCATCCGCATTGTGGGCGGTTGCGCCGCGTCGTAGACGATGACCGACAAGACATGGCGAAGCGTAGGGCCGATGACCACGGCCCGATGCAGAGTACCGCCAGGAATAGCGAGCGTCTCGCCCTTTCGGAGCTTGAAAGCGCGTGCTGGCGTCTCGAAGCATGCCTCGCCTTTAATCACATAGATCGCTTCAACGCCGGAATGATGATGGAGCATGGAGTACATTCCGGGGGTGAGCGCCGCTGACATGACCTGCATCGAAAGTTTCGGGGCTTGTGGCAGCGGCAGAGGTCCGACCTGTGCCACATGGCGGCCACCATGATGGTTGGAGGTCTGTGACTCAAGCGTCATCAGCCAGGACGTGCCGTCGGCCTCGAACGCGACGCTTGCTGGGCCAACTGCTGTGCGAGCACGCTCCGGGGAATCAAAGCCATCGATGTGCCAAAAAAGCGGGTCCTTTAGGCCGTCAGGCAGCAGTTTGTTTTCAATGATGCTGCATCCAACCTCACCTCGTCGCTCGGGCGAATTCTCGACGCAGATAGGCGCCAGCTGCGCAGCTGCCATACTCGTCAGCAGTGAGAGCAGCATCAGTCCGATTGCCGAACAAGCCGCGTGCATTTTCATCTCTGAGAGTCCTTTCCATAGCAACCCTCCCCGTGTTCGAGGCACCACCCGTCTGCAGAATTGTTTGTTCCCATAAGAGTGGTTAGCCTGAACAAGGAGTATACAGCAGCTGCGTCAGCTCCCGATTAGAGGGTGACTCGGAGACGATCCGGTTGTTGGTGAAATCCCCATTACGCTCATTTAGGCCGAGAAAGGCGAAGCAAAAGCGCAAGCTTGCGAGAACGCCTGATAGCGCCAGTTGACACTGACTACTTCCGGTTTGCCGTGATGCAGGAGGATCTGGTAAGCCGGAACCGCGCGGATCGCCTTCCCTATGCCAAATGATCGAGGGCTAGACCAAATTGGCAAGAAAGTTCCAGATTGAGTATTAGCCCAGCGTCGCTCGGTAGAAAGACGTGATCCATCCGGCAATCACTTGCCATGTGTGCGTGCTTCCAATTGGCAACACGAGTCTCTCCGCTAACATACTGGCCACACCGATCAGATACACCGGATGAATCAGTCGCTTCGTCTGGAAGTCATGAATCATCAAAACATAAACCGGCAGCGGCCACACCAGCATGAACTTCCACAGCGGGACGGGCGTGCCCAGAAAATGCATCCGGCCGACTGCTGGCACCACCAGCATGGTAATAGCCACAATCATCAGTCGCTTGTGAATTTCCGGCTTTCGCCGATAAATCCAACCGGCGATCAGAAACGGCAGGAAGAACACCAGTTCGCGGATTAGACCAAAAAGGAAACGTTGAGCCCGGAACACATCTCCCGTTGCCAGTCGCGTACCGAATGCGTGGGCTATCGCCAGTAATCCCCCGATGAGCAGCACGAGCCCATAGGCTAAGGTCCATCGGCCCAACTGCATGTGCAGCTTGACACGGTTCGTCGCGGCGAACACGACCTGCGCAAAGAAAAGGCCTAGCCAAGAAACATAAACGACGGCATGCACATGGATGAGAAGAGGCGAATGAACGGTGCCTTTGAGCAGCAGCGGTCCGAAGTACGTAGGCCAGAAACCGACCAAGGCGGTGACGATTACGAGAATCGTCGCCGGCAGATAAGGGCGCAGACCTATCGAGTTCGTACCCCGAAAAGCACGTTTTTGAGGACGCTCTGGCCCCGTATTGTCACTAGTTTCTTCTATTGGCTGCACGGTGCTGGTCGCTCCGGGAGCGGTTCGGTTTGAAAATGTCTCGGAGGCAACGGTTGACCCGAAGCGCTTCGATTTGTCAGTGTGGGTAAGGTATTCCAGATTCGATTCTCTGGCCATTAAATTCGTCGGCGTCGCGACGTGCGGAGATCGCTTCGTCCGTCAACTGCCGATGAATGCGCAAGTATTGACGAATCCGATCAACTCCCGTTTGTCGGCTAACCCGAAGTTACCGGAACCGCCATTCGGTAGGTAGTTCGTCAACTGGCGTAATATCGCGATTACACTCATCATAGGGTCAATGAGCGCTATCACCTGTAAACGACAATCGAAGCTCTGGTACCACATTTCAGTCAATGACCGTTCTTCGAATCGCCGTCTCAGGTCCGCGTTCCCCTCCTGACCTCCCCGTGGCAGGGTCCGACCAAGGTTTCCAGTTTTCCTTCTCGTAGAAATCGACGATTATCATCCGAGTCTTCAGCCTTTGCCGCGCAAGTCTCAGGTGCTCCACAAGTACGTCTTGCTGGGCTCGGTCAGTCACTCCATAGATTTGCACGTGGTCAAAAGATCTCAGGCGCACACCTTGTAGACCCTTTTCACAAAAGAAGGCTGGGCGGCTGGGAATCGAGACGGACTGGGGAATCGGCGACGCCGACGACACCAAGGTAGCGATCCCTTCGCACTCATCCACAACAGCCGGGTCGGGCATCGTCGACACAAGATAAAAATAAACATACGCGACGCAGAGCGTACCGAACAAAATGCGGACGAACAGCCAGGGCTTGGGTTTCGTTTTTTTCTCGCTAAGCACGTGTTCGGGAAATGTTACAAGATCACGTCCCGTACGTAGGGGTTGTTGGCGAAAAATCGCCATTTCACTCATCGACCAGCGGTCAAAACGTGTAAACGCCTGATAACAACATCCACGACCGGCGAACGAACGATGCGCGTAAAATACCTTTCGCAAAGGCAGTGAGCTTAAAGTATGGACGTGCTGCGAAAAAAGCCCGATGAGGTTTCAAACGAGAGCCTGACGGCATCGGCTGTGCCTCCAGTCACAGCCTCTTGGCACACCATCGATGGTTTCGCTCTAACCATCGACGGCTACAAAGCCATCGGCCAAAAAGAATGCGCCCAACTCGCCAATAGAGTGAAGAGTGCGTTCTCAAAAAACACTGCATCAGTCGACACGTTGAGCCTTACGGAACTACGGTTGTGCCTATTCTTTGAGCAGCGCAGGTTCAATCACCTCGGGCACGAACCGCAGGATATCGACAGAAGTTTCACAAATGCCCTTCTTGAGGCGATTCGGAAAAAGATAGGAAGTCACGATGGGTTGAGTAAGTGTTGAAATATCGCCATTGCACTCAAAACCCGGACACAAGGTCAAAACGTGTAATCGCCTGATTTCGACAGTTGAAGGCCTAATTCAGAGTTGTCGCAGCCGTACCAATCTCCCGCACTGCATTCACAATAGAATCAGGGCGATCCGACGGAATGTCGTGACCGCTCCCCGACACCTATGCAATTAAGCATGAGGTGATAGCCGCCCACATCAACTAGCGGACCATTTTCGGGAAAATGGCGAGCCTCTAGACGTGTTTCGATCATTTGATAGGATGCACCCGCCATGGCTAGCAGAATAGCTAGCACACATAGACTCAAGGCGGCGATGCGCAGCCTGCGAAGCATGTTGGAGTGACGGACTCACCCTACATCACCCGCCGAACGTTGTCGAGCGAAGTAAGACTACAATGTTGAGCTATGGAAAGAGCGATACCGATTCTTCCAACTGACGATTTGGCAGTAGCAAAGGCGTTCTACGTTGACCGTTTTGGCTTCAAGGTGACGTTCGAAGCGTCTGAAGATGGACATTCGGGATTGCTAGGGATAGCGCTTGGCACGATTGAGATAACGCTGGACAGCCCGATGCGTGGACACGGACGAAATGCCTGCGTAGCAATTCACGTCAATGACACGGATCGCTACTACCGTGAGTGGAGTTCTCAAGTGGGTATTTTTAGAGCGCCGAAAGATGAGGATTGGGGCGCACGGACGTTCGACCTGCTCGATCCATCAGGCAACACAATTTTCCTGATGGGCCCCTTGGCGACGGAACCACCGGAAAGCTGATTAGAACGGTTCGGCGGCTTAACGCTCAATTCGAAAAAGAACATCGCGGATTGAGAATTTCGCAACGAAAACGCCTTAGTACCGCGCCTTGCTTGCAGCACGCTTTGCCGATCATCACTCCTATGGCGCACAGACGTAACCCCAAGGCGGGGTCTGTCCTTGAATCAAAATGACCGGCTGTCGTGCGAGAGTTATTGTCTTTGACTGGCCAGTCGATCGCACGCAACCGGTGAGATCTTGGTAGAAGGCGTAAGGTCGAGTATCCCAAGTTGGTGGCGTTGCGTTATCAGGCGCGAACCAGACAATCTTGGCGCTGCCACCATTGTTTGCCAGGGTTAATGAACAGGACCAAACTTGTGGATTTGAAGCTTCTTCAGAACACGGCGACAATGTCGAGCCCACTAGCCACTTCGAAAGCCACCCCACCGCCAGTCCGGAACCGTACTTCGTATTATCTCCCGCCGTACCGAAGGGGATGAGCGAACCGGCGGAGTTGAGATATCCGAGCGCACCCCAATCTTGTGTTGTGCAATTCTGAGAGCACGTCGGATCCCAGAAATACCACGATGCGACTTTTAGAGTTTTCGTCGCGGCAAGACCTGCCTGTAGCAAATACCACCGCGCCACGTACGCCGTATCGAGAGGGACCGGAAGAGTCATACCATTTATTCCGCTTATCTGATCGATATCGTCGAAACCCCCAACCGCCTTCCGTATCGATTAAAGGGAGCGAGTCAGTCGTTGCGCTTACACCGTGCGCAAGCGTTCGTATTTGCGTCACTAGCGTGTCGAGTGGACCGAAACAGAGTGAAGCGGTGCAAGTATGATAGTTGAGGGCCCAATTGGAACATGATCCACTTTCTGGACACCAAGCTTCGGGCCACGCGTGCGGTTCGCCGGAAGCATGTAGATACCCATGAAAAGCGATGCCGTCGGCGGAGTACGATGTTGTACCGTTCGTTACTTGTTTTGCCTGAGTGAGATATCGTGAGATCCAATCGGGAACCACTTTGTCCGGTGTGCCGATAGTTCCAGAGGTCGCGCCGACGGCGGACGGTGTGAGCACGATCGGGCAAGTTGAGGCCGGAGAGCACAAATTTGGATCGTGAAGGATTGGATAGGCTGTTCTCGCCATCTGCACCAGTGTCGGTATCCCCAGGTCAGAGTCTCCCGACGGTCCCCAAAATCCACTTCCGTTAGCTTCATTCCAAAGTTCTATATATTTCACGGGGTTTGGCTGCTGCCTCTCCACATAAAGGTGGTGCATGAGAGCTTGTATGAACTCAGCCCATGGAGAGTTCGCGTCGGTCGCTGCCGGGGCGTTTGTGCACAAAGTAGCCGTTACGCCATATTGAGTCTTCGGAGGCATGCAACTACCCGAACCTGGCGAAGACGCATTTACAGCCCAGCCGGGTGTCCATGCAATCGACAGAATGACTTTGACGCCTTTGGCTGCTGCCGCATCAAGCGCCGGATCGATCAGCTTCCAATTGTATGTCCCTTGTGATGTCTCGACCCAACCCCAGGCAAAATTCGTCGGGTGCCCGACAATTCCTATTGGCGACCCCGAGAAGTTGTTTGAGTCGACGGCTGAGATGGTTTCAAGAGGAAACGGCATCGATAGATTGTTATTTCCATCGGAAACGACGTGACCGCTCATTCCGAAAAATGTCGATGGGATCTGTGCAAAAGAGAAAACCGGCACAAAGAAGGTCGCCAGAACTATCGTCCATCTGAAACTCATGGAAATTCTCCGTTCTTTGTGACTTTAGTCCGGCGCGTTGTGTGTGAGCTGCAAATCTCAGCGAAGTTTACAAAACACGAACGGCTACAAAGTGAAATCAAGTCGCAGAGGGCTGGACATCGCAATTGCGTTGCTCCTTGTTCAGCACCGCTCGCGCCATGTGTTCTCGAAAAACGGGTGGCACCGAAACGACTTGAGGACCGTCAGGATCTGAATGCGAGTGCTCCGATGGTCTTGCGGTTCAAATCGGTTGCCTGTGATTTTCTCGCTTGGTCCGGGCACGCCCTAACAAGCGACAGGCCTGTGAAGACTCCCGAGCTACAACGGCGTTGTGTGTTAGGCGAACTTCTGGCGATGGTGTGGTTGATTCAAACGTGCGGAAACCTCCCACATCTGATTCGGTTCGGGACGAGGAAGCGATCCCACGACTTCTCGAACGCACTCGACGTTTCAGAATTGGTCCTGCGTCATTATTTTCTTTTGCAGGCTAAGTTTTCTTAAACGCTTCCCCGGAAATCAGCGCGAGCTTGGACTTCGGGCAATTTTCGGTGCCATCCTCCGAACAACACATCTGCTTCGTCCATCTTTCAACCGCACACAACGCTACTTCGTCCTTCGGATTTAACTGCCAAGACGCGCGATGAAACTCGGATATCCAAACGTGGTTGCTATTTCCAAAACGGGTTGCACAATCGGTTGCACAACTAGCCCCGACTGAGGGCACTTCGCCCCGATTTAGAGGCTCTCGCTCCGATATAAGTGATTGAATCTGCGAGGTAGGATAGTCAGCGCAGCGGTTTAAAAGGGCATTGCTCTGCCAACTGAGCTACGCGCCCGCCACTGAACAGCTCCAACATTGCCGTATGGCAATTTCTGCGCCTTGTAATCTCTCAGCAGAGACCCTGAGAATGCGCGACAAATATCGTTCCCGATCACAGCAATCTCGACAGCAGGGTCAAACGAGTGTTTGTATCCACGCAGCCGTTCGATACCCATGTTAACAAAAAAAAGGCAGTGGGATTGTGCGGAACGCCTTTTCTGGTTCCGCGGCGGTCTCTCGACGGCGTCCGTTCAGCGTACGAGTGTGAGGGGTGATGGTATTGGAACCAAGGATTGCAAACTGGGGACGGCTGCACCCCTTCAGTTGGGTCGGGCCTTCCCAGTCCTCTTCAGCTCGTCCAAACGGTTGCGCACCGTTTGAGCGAGAGTGGCTGGCGTGTAGGGCTTTTCAAGAAACACAGCTTCTTCGAAAGTTGAATTGTTCGGAATAAGGTCGGCGGCATGACCCGATGTAAAGATGACGGGAACGCCCGGGCTGGAGACGCGGATTCTGGCGTAGGCCTCGGGACCCTTCAGGGCTGGCATCATAACGTCCATCAGGATCAACGCGATCGAGTCTTTGTGCTCCTCGAACTTTCGGACGGCCTCTTCTCCGTTTGTGGCGAGAACGGTGCGATATCCGCGCGACTCCAGCGTCGTTCTTATGAGCTCTCGGAGTCCATCGTGGTCTTCAGCCACGAGAATAAGTTCAGAGCCTCCCGAAGAAAATTGCGGGGTTTTGATCGCTGAAGGTTGAGGAGCGTTGTTGCTGGCTGGAAGAAATATGCGAAATGCCGTCCCCTTGTTTATCTCACTGTGCACCGTCACAAAGCCACCGTGCTGCTTCGTGATTCCGTAAACAGTCGCTAGCCCAAGCCCGGTACCTTTGCCTGGCGGCTTCGTCGTAAAGAACGGCTCGAAGATATGGTCCAGCGTCGCGGTGTCCATGCCTGTTCCAGTGTCAGAAACTGTGAGCACGATGTACTTTCCCGGCGTGGCATACGAATGTTTCTGACTGAATTCTTCCGTAATCTCAGTGCGTTGAGTTTCAACCGTCAGATGTCCACCCTCGGGCATGGCATCGCGCGCATTCAGACATAGATTCGTGAGCACTTGCTCGATCTGTGTAGGATCGACCAAAACAACATGTGGCTCCTTCCCGGGTGTGAATACGATCTCGACGGGAGATCCCATTACGCTCCGCAACAAGCTCAAGGTTTCAGAGACCAGGATGTTCAGATCGAGGTTGCGCGGCTGCAACACCTGCCGTCTTGCAAAGGCCAGCAACTGGGTTGTGAGCCCGGCTGAACGTTCCGCCTGATCGCGAATCTTCTGGAACATATCGCGGAATGGACTTTCGATCGGAGCTCTTTCGTATCCGAGTTGGGCCCAGCCGACGATCACTCCCAAGGCGTTGTTGAAGTCGTGAGCCACTCCGCCGGCTAACCGTCCAATTCCCTCAAATTTCTGAAGTCTTTCGATCTCCTTTTCCAATCCTTCGAATTCGATGCGCTGTTTCGCCTCAAACAGTTCTCTTCGGATCGCGGGCAACAGGCGCTTCAGGTTGTCTTTCATGACATAGTCCTGTGCGCCCTGCTTTAAGGCGGCGACAGCGGTATCTTCACCGATGGTGCCCGAAACGAAAATGAAAGGACATTCCGCCCCGGTGGAGCGAAGTAAGCGCAGCGCATCCGAACCAGAAAAGTGAGGCATGGAATAATCGCAAACCACGAGATCCCAGACCTTCTCGTTGAGGGCCGCACGCATGCCTTCTTCAGAGTCCACGCGGGTAAACGCCAGCTCATACCCGCCCCGCTGAATTTCACGGGCGATGAGGGCGGCATCGTCCTCTGAATCTTCCACCATCAATACTCGAATAGGCGTCATGCTAAAGACCCCGTGGTACCGGTTCATTCAAAATCAGCCAGTACAGCCCAAGTTGTCGGACCGACTCCGTAAACTGGTTGAAGTCGACTGGCTTGCGCACATAACTATTCGCGCCCAGACCGTAACCGCTGACTCGGTCACTCTCCTCGTTGGAAGACGTCAGAATGACTACCGGCAAAAGTCGCGTTACGTCACTTGCCCGAATTCGTCGTAGAACTTCCAGTCCGTCGACCTTAGGTATCTTCAAGTCGAGCAGGATGACCTGGGGCATGATTCTGACATCGCGACCTGAGTGGGCGCCCGTGGCGAAAAGATAGTCCAGTGCCTCGACCCCATCACGGGCCACGACGATGTCGTTCCGGATATTGTTCTTCTTCAGCGCCCGTAAGGTGAGCGCCTCGTCATCAGCGTTATCCTCGACCAACAAAATAGGACTGGCTGCCATTGCTTTCTCCAATCAAGATCGGGTTCTACTCTTCAAGCTGACTACCGAGCACAAAGTAAAAAGTGGCGCCGGCGCCCAGGCTTCCTTCAGCCCAGATCCGTCCGCCGTGGCGATGGATAATGCGCTGAACAGTCGCCAAGCCAACGCCATTTCCCGGAAACTCGCTTTCGCGGTGAAGCCGCTGAAACACTCCAAATAGTTTGTTGGCGTACTGCATGTCGAATCCAGCGCCGTTGTCACGGACAAAGTGAACCAGTTGCGAACCGTTGAGGCTGGATCCCAACGAGATACAGGCGTTCGCGGTGTGAGATGTGAACTTCCATGCATTGTTCAGCAGATTCTCAAGCACGACTCGCAAGAGAAGACGGTCCCCACGGACCTGCAACGCGGGTGGGATCTCGAATGTTGCCTTCCGCTCCGGATGAGAAGTCTCAATTTCTGAAACAATTTCCCGAGCCAGCTTGCTGAGGTCGACCTCTTCTTTCACCAACCCAGCGCGTGAAATGCGGGCAAGGTTCAGCATGCCGTCGATCAACTGTCCCATGCGAACAGTCGCAGCTCGAATGCGTTGCAGGTAGTTTCTGCCCTCGTCATCGAGCTTGGCCTCGTAGTCTTCAAGAAGAGCGAGGCTGAAGCCGTCGATCGATCGAAGCGGAGCCCGCAGGTCATGGGAGACGGAGTAACTGAACGCCTGCAGCTCTTTATTGGCCGCCGACAGTTGAATATTATGGGATTCGAGCGCCTGCTCCGAGCGCCGGCGTTCCGTCATGTCTCTTGTCACTTTGCTGAAGCCGCGCAAGGTTCCGTTCTCGTTTCTGAGAGCCGTGACGACCACGTTGGCCCAGAATCTCGAGCCATCTTTGCGCACGCGCCAGCCTTCGTCTTCGATTCGCCCTTCCTCTTCGGCAACCTTCAGCAAGCGCCCGGGCTTTCCGGCGTTCACGTCCTCAGGCTCGTGAAAAATAGAAAAATGTTTGCCAATTATCTCTTCGCTGGAATACCCCTTGGTACGTTCTGCCCCGACATTCCATGTCGCGACGTTTCCTTCAGGATCCAGCATCAGGATGGCGTAGTCCTTCACTCCCGATACCATCAGACGAAAACGTTCTTCATTGTGAAAGAGGGATCGTTCCGCCTCATACCGGCGCTTCATCTCCTGGAAGACAACCATCGCGGAAATAAACAAAGATAAGAAAGCAATGATGTTGCCGACAACGATGAGAATTCTGGTTCGCCCCGAACTGGCTCCAACCTTCTCGAGCCTTTGGGCGAGGAGCTGCTGCTCTTCGTGCTTCATGTTTGCGATCAGGGTTCGAGCTTGACCCATGGACGAGCTTTCGACGGGCATCTGTTGCCGGCCGGCAAGGCGGACGTCCTCCTTCCCCCGTACGGAAATTTCTTGTTTCATCTCGAGGATGCTGGCAGTGACGAGAGGTTCGAGCTCATCCAACGCGGATTGCTGGTTTGAATTGTCGGACGTTAGACGACGAAGCTTCTGAATATCCTGATGTAGAGAAAGGTCTTCGGCGTTGAAGAGTTCGAGGTAGGTGTCATTTCCTGACAGGATGAATCCGCGCTGTTCCGTTTGCTCGTTGAGGAGGCCTGCGAGAACGGTAGCGATCCCCTCCAGGACGAGATGGGTGTGCGCCACCCAGCGGTGATCGTCATATTCCTGAACCGTTTTTCGATAGGAAAGAGATCCGACGTAGACGAGAACCAGAAGCGCAGTTCCAAACGCCGCGATCACCTTTGGGCGAAAACTCAATTACAGAACCCCACTAATGATTTAGGGCGCCAGCACGTACAAAAGCCTTGAATCTGCTATTGGAAGTGGATAGCGACCGCAACGGAAAAGTATTGGCCAGGATAGGCAGGGAAACTGGCTTCGCGAATCTGAAAAGAACAAAGAGACCTTCAACAGAGAGAGTACAACCGAATGCTAGCCTCAAATGACTACTGCCTCCCGTAATACATTTTTCCTACTGCACGTTCCGTCCTCTCAGACGGGAGACGCGTCTGGCATCGGGGGAGGAGAACAAAAGGGATAAACCAATGCAAGGCCACAGTCAAGACGAACTTGATTTTGTTACGAAATCCGGAATTAACGTCCTTTCACCTTCGCTGAAAAGTACTAAGCCCGGGATACCATCGCTTCCCGGCCAAGATCTCCGCTGAGCCCTCCCTAGCACAAAAAAAATGTCGGCGTCCGATCGTGAGCTGCGTGTCCAGCTTCAGAGCAACTATCTTGACTAACAGACAATCATCTGCGTGAGTAACTCCAAATTTATTGATACAACTCGACTTGCGCGGCTATCGTTTTGGCAATCTACCTGCCTATTCCAAACTTGTTCCTGCAGACCGTTAAGTCAAAAGTGTTTTAAACCTGACCGAGGCTTTCCCCCATCGCAACGATCTGCAGGAACAAGAGTCTGTCAACAATAGAAAGGCCAGGAATGAAGGTTCCCTCCACGAAAAAAACGCAGATCCGCATCGTAGTGATCGATGGAGATCCGCTGCGATACGTAGGATTTCACTCCTGCCTCAGCTCAGACCGCGATTTTGACGTCCAACCCGGCTCACTCTCAAACATAGCAACCCTGCAAGACGTGGACGTCGTACTGCTTGGGCGGCAAACGGGGAAAACAGCCATCGAGTCGCTGTCTCTATTGCGAACGATCAGGCCGGATCTCAACGTCATCCTGACTGCGTGCAATTTGAGGGACGAAGATATATTGCAAGCGATCCTCGCAGGCGCCAAGGGCTGCATCGACGAAGCCACGACAAACATGGAGTTAGGGCCCGCCATTCGTATCGTTCAGAACGGCTCGGTTTGGGCGCCCAGGCGCATTCTCGCCATGTTCGTGGAGCGCACGTACCAAAAAAGCAATTCGAGTGTCTCGGCAGGCCAACGGCCTCTGACGCTACGAGAGAAAGAAGTATTGCGAATGCTGGTTACGGGGTGCTCGAATAAAGAGATCGCCTTGCCCCTTGGAATTGAAGAGCGCACGGTGAAGGCCCATGTTGCCAAGCTCATGCGCAAGGTTGGAGTTCCGAACCGAATCCTTCTGTCGGTACATGCAATCACGCATTCATTGGTCACCTTGCAGGAAAACGCGTAGGTCGGAAGGCAGGTCGTTTACTGGCGGCGTCATAGCCCTGCGGATAGTCCAAACCTCATAGTCGCGATGTCAGCCTTGCACCGTCTTGAATACTGAAGACGGCGCTTTGTTTTTCAGTTCGCGAAATGACCCTAGGCGATGCTCTCGGATGGGCGGACCGCAGCGACCGATGGAACACCCAGAAGCGATTTCAACATGCTCAGGAGCGAGGATCCCTCGCCCTCAAAATCGAGCTTCGATTTCTCCAAATACCCGGCGGCTCCATCTGCCAGCAGCTTCTGCCCATTCTTCTGTGACAGCCCGGACAGCACAAGCACGGGGATTGCCTTCGTTGATAGATCCTTCTTCAACTGGCGAAGTACGCTGGTGCCCTCGAGTGTCGGCAGCATCATGTCGAGAAGGATCATGTCAGGACAGAGATCGTGCGCACGCTGCAGACCTTCGCGACCGTCGCCAACGGAAATAACCTGATATCCAGCCTTGACCAGAATCCTGGTGATTGCCAGGCGCAACAAGCGGCTATCTTCGATCACTAGTATGGTCATGCCATCAATCCTTCCACTACGCCGATAGCGTCGGATTCAGCGGGATCCGCACTTTCTCGCTCCAAAAAGCACAGCAGCAGTGTTCTCGCCTCTTCCGGCATCCGGCCAAATTCGATTCCGTTTCCAAACTGCGGATGACGGGTAACAACACTGCCATCAAGGAACAGCTTTTTATGCCCAAGCCACAGGACAATTTTTAAAGCAGTGCCGACTTCGAGCGTGACGGCCATCTCGATATAGCAGCCTCCGGCGCTGATGTCTGCGGTTTCCGTACGAATTGGCGTCTCGCCGTCTTGCGTACGCAATTCAGCCTGGACGGCTTTTTTCAAGCGTTGAAACCTGCGCCGTTCGAGCGCTGCGGCTTGCAGACAGTCTTGAAACAGGGTGGCTGTGATCATTTCTTCTCCTTCATTTGCTGCGTTGCGAATTTTCAATCCCTAAATAATTGAACCTAAAAGGTTTAGCTTCTTTCCGTTTTTGCGCTCCTCATGGCCTAAGCAGTTGGTTACTGTTGTGGGTTACTCCCATTACCTAGTTCCAATTGTTGGAGTACATGTCCCAACGTAATCTCTCTTCATGACGGATCGCACCAAGTCGATAACCCGCAAAAAGAGCGCGGGAGTAACAACGGCGAAGCCGGTCACACAAGGGGCATTTATGAAATCCTTCCTACAAATCCTGTTAGCCGTCGTAATCGTCACCGGCGTCTCGGCTGCAAAAGAGCTGCCGGATGCTCCCAGCGCCGAAATCGAAGCGGAGGCGGCGTTCGTTGAGACTTCGGTAGCCGTCACCGCCCCAAAGTTTGTCGAGAAGCCCGTCATGGACAAAACATTCATCAGCCTTGCGCTCGTTTCTACAGGCAGCACGTTCGCCGATTCCTATACGACTATGTTCGCCACCCAGAACTGGCTCGCCGGCAAGAAGGGCGTCTGCAACATGGAAGTGCAATCCGCCTATCTCTATGGAACTCACCCGACGACTGGACGGGTGTACGCAGTGGCCTCAGTCAAGAGTGCAGTTTCGATCTTCAGCGCCTACTACCTTCGCAAACATCACAGCAAGTTCTGGAGCCTCCCGCTGATCGCGAACTCCGCAATCAGCCTGGAAGGCGTGACCCAGAACATGAGGGCGTGCAACTAGCTCGATCAACTGAAGGTCTCCTACTGCACGGTTAGCGTCAGAGGAAGCGAGTGCTGTAACGCACCAGAAATTCCCGTCACGGTTACCGTATAGGTTGTGGGGTTCGAAACGGATGGCTGCTGGGGAGCGATGCCGGTTCCACCTGCGCAACCCACCAAAAACAACATCCCGCCCACGAGCAAAGCAAGAACAAGGATCTTCATCAATTTTCGATTGCGACGGCGTGGCGTCACCGCCAGCATCATCCCGAAAAGTCCCAATCCGTGCAGTTGCAAAAAGATCGCAAACATTGGCCGGCTCATCTGCGGAGCGTTCAGTAGAGCTGACGTTGCGGCGGTCTTGATGGTCAACGTGACATTGGCCGGATTTGATCCCGGCATAACCGTGGCAGACGAAAAGCTGCAAGTCGCACCAACCGGAAGGCCGCTGCAAGCCAGTTTGACGGAACTGGAGAATGCCCCGCCTACGGGCGATACGGTGAACGAATAAGCAGCATTCGAACCGGCCTTAACTGTCGCAGAAGTGGTCGAAGCCGCGAGCGAAAAGTCTGCTCCCGTACCCGTCAATTGAACTGTCTGCGTACCGCTTCCCGCATTGTCGCGAATCGTGACCGTCCCACTGCTTCTTCCAGTCGCGGTTGGGGCAAATGCCACGTTGATCGTGCAGTTCGAAGAAGGGGCTAAGCTTGCCGGACAGTTATTGGTCTGGGCAAAACTTCCAGCCACCTGGACACTCGCAACGGTGAGCGCTTGCGTTCCACTGTTCGTCAATGTCACAGCCTGTGCCGCACTGCTCAGCCCAACCGCGATCGAACTAAAGGTCAGCGATTGCGAAGACAGCGAAACGCCGGCACCGATGCCCGAGCCTGTGAGGCTGACTGCATGCGGCGATTGAGCGCCGTCATCCTGAATCACGATGGAGCCGACGCGCGTGCCGCCAGACGTTGGAGTAAAGGTGATTGTGAGGCTGCAAGAACCGGCTGCCGGAACGCTGCTTCCGCAGTCATTTGTTTCCGAGAAATCACCGTTCGCCTGAATCGCCGAGATCGACAGCGGAGCGCTTCCGAGATTTCGCAGGACAACGTTCTGCGCCGCGCTGGTTGAGCCAACCAGCAGACTCGAAAAATCGAGGCTTGGCGGGGTCAATGCGACGCCACCTTGTGACGCGGGTCCGATCTTCATGAGGAAGCTGTCAGCGGCGCCTGCAAGTTGTCCCTGCAACGCTCCCGAGGTCACCGGAAAGTCAGCCGAGGTCGTGATCCCGGCGATGTACAGATTTCCGTTGCCATCAAGGACCATTCCACCGGCTGAGCCCTGTTCGTCTGCGCTGCCCCCCAGGTACGTCGCGAACAGCTGGCTGGTGGCGGAAGCATCGATCTCGACGAGCAGCAGATCGTTGCCGCCGCCGAAGGGTTCGAGGGCATTAACTGTGTTGAAAGCGCTAGTCGATGTGACTCCCAAAACGTAGGCATTCTTGTTCGAGTCGACAGCAATCGCCTGAGGAAGGGCGCTATTGTTTGCGCCGAGGAATGTCGAGTACGACAGGCTCGATCCCGACGGATCGAATTTCGTCACAAAGGCATAACTGCAAGCGTACCCGTCAGTCGAAGGATTACAAATGCTGGTGGACGTGACAGGGAAAGTGCCGTCACTCAATGCGACGCCAGTGACATAAGCTGAGGCGGTGGTGTCGACTGCGATTCCGCTCATGCCAACCGGCAGGCCGCTGCTGCCGTACAGATAAGTTGAATATTGAAGGCTTCCTGCCGCGCTGAATTTGCTGACGAATCCGACCGAAGTGTTCATCTGCGTCGAATTGGTCGTGAGATAGGCACCTTGCGTAACTGGCAGATCGTACGTGTTTGTCGTGCCGGTCAAGTAAATGTCGCCGTTGGCATCTGCAGCCATAGCCGTGATCGTGGTGTTCGGCTGGGGCCAGCAAGGAGTACCGCCGCAGTTCAAAGCTACGTTCGAAGATCCACCGAAATAAGTGGAGGACACCAACGAGCCTCCGTCAGGGCTGACCTTGGTGACAAAGCCGTAGTTGCCGTATAGTCCGCCGAGATTGGGAGATACGGTTGATTGATAAGCGTTCGATACCGGCAAATTCGTAGATGATGTATATCCGGCGACGATGAGGTCTCCAGACTTGTCGAGGGCGACTGCGGAAGGAACATCAGAACCGTTTCCACCGAAGTAAGTGGAGTACATCAGCGTGGAGCCGTCGGTCGAGATCTTGGAGATGAAGGCGTTGAAGCCGCCGGGATACGTTCCTTGAAGCGGGTGCACGAGCGGGAAGTTGCCGGACGCTGTGCTTCCTGTCACATAAACGCGACCGGAAGTGTCCACGGCAACACCATATCCGTAGTCGTCATTGCTGCCGCCGAGGTAGTCGGCGTAAACCAGATTCTTGCCGGTCGCGTCGAACTTGGCAACGAATACCTCATTGTTTCCCACACCAGACGTGCCGACTGCGCTAAGGGAAAAGTCTGTCGAGTCGGTCGTTCCCGCGACATAGACACTTCCAGTCGCGTCAACGGCGATGCCGCCAACTTGCTCATCCCCGCTGCCGCCAAGGTACGTTGAGTAGACCAACACCGGATCGATGATCAGAGCTTTTCGGCTGTCGTAGTCGGCCAGCCGGAAACTGACATGATTGGAATCGTCCAGAACGTATCCGCCAGCAACTGGTGTTCGCTGGCCTTGAGATTCTTGATATACGACGGGAGCCTGAAAACGAAGTTCTCCGCCGGAGGTACCCAGGATCAGGCTGCCATCCTCGGAAACACGGGTCTGGCTGGCGCCTCTGACTTCGAAACGGATCTGCTGCGGGTCGGCCTTGGGAGCAATCGCGAAATCATATTCAAGCTGCCGGCCGTTGCCGTAGTAAATCAGATCGATGCCGCGATACACGTTCTTGTAGCGAATCTGCCCGTATGTTGGGACATTTCGCTGCCATTTGGAAGAATCGCTGCCGACGAAATAGTTGACTCGGCCGGCGTGGGGGTTTTCTCCGACAACTGTCGGGTTGGCAGCCGCGCCCAAGAGGCGGAACTCCAAAGCTAGAGTCTTCGATCGACGAGTACCCGATGAATTCGGAACCGCGGCAGGCACGCCTGTCTTGCTGGTACGGAGAGACAGATTGATGCCATTGCTTGTGAGATAGGCGCGATAGCCCGGTCCGCGGGAGATGAACTTCACCTGCGGCGCTGACTGGCCACGATTTGCCTCGAAGGTCAGCGGTAACCTTCCATAGTCAAAGTTTTTCGGCGTACTGCGCCGCGCAGCGGATTGCGCATTCGAAGAAGCTACCCCGGCCACCAGAACAAGCATCCACGCAAGGTTCTTGATACTCATAAGGTCTTTCTCCACATGAAGAATTGGGGGGACGCGGGGGAGGGTCGCCACAACGCTTACGTATGTGTATAAGCATGGGGAGTGCCGAAGGAGAGGTGGGGCGAACAAACTATCTTCTCTGGAATTAACGACTTAGCGGCCTATACGTCGAAGTTACTGAAGGGACGAGTCTATGTTCGAGACTGGTGTCCGTTTTGCAGAATCTATAAGTTGGAAAGTCATCCGAAGTAACATGAAATGCGGCTGGAATCACTCTCCTGACGCTTTCTTGGTTTCTTCGATTTTCATCTTGGATAGCAATTGATAGATCGTGGCGCGTCCGATACCTAGCACCTCGGCAGCGCGAGCCTTGTTACCGCCGACCCCCTCCAGCACCCTCAATATATGACGTCGTTGCAGTTCCTCGAGCGACAAGAAAGTCTCGTCTCCGCCAACCTCTTCGCCCAAGGGTTTACGAAGCTTTTCGGGAAGATCACCTATGTCGATGAGGTTTCCATCCACCATCATGCATGCATTCCCGATTACATTCTCCAGTTCCCGCACGTTACCGGGCCAAGGATAAGTGGCCAGCCTAGCCTGCGCCCGGCGCACCAGTCCCGCAATGGGCTTCCTGTACTCGTTGGAGAACTTTTCGATGAAATACCTCTCCAGCAGCGGTAAGTCTTCCCTCCGGCTTGCCAGGACGGGCAATGGAATTTCGACGACGGCCAGCCGGTAATACAAGTCTTCGCGGAACTCACCGTCTCGAACCATCTGCTTCAGATCGCGATGCGTCGCTGCGATAACGCGCACATCGATATTCCGCGGAGTCAAGCCGCCTACACGCTGGACCTGCCGGTTTTGCAGGACTCGCAATAGTTTTGCTTGTGCTGCCGTAGCAAGCTCTCCGATTTCATCGAGAAAGATGGTGCCACCGTCAGCATGTTCGAACAAGCCAACCTTGTCTTGAGTGGCTCCGGTAAACGCTCCCCGCACGTATCCGAATAACTCGCTTTCAATCAGACTATCGACGAGCGCTGAACAGTTGCAGACCACAAATGGTCCCGAGGCCGACGGACTCAACCGGTGCAACGCTCGAGCCACCAATTCCTTTCCCGTGCCGGTCGCTCCGGTGATAAGCACGGTGCTGAAATGGGGTGCGATCCGCCGGATTTTCGCATAAACCTCCAACATCAGCGGACTTCGGCCGATCATGCCTTCAAATTGATAGGCATCGACCAGTTCCTGGTCAAGGCGCAAGGTCTTGTGCCGGGCTTCAGCATCGGCCAGAAGAGTGGCAATGCGTGCGCGAAGCTTATTAATCTCGATCGGCTTGGTCAGATAGTCGGCCGCTCCCTTCTGGATGGCTTCCACCGCAGATTCGGCGGAATAGTGGGCTGTGATCAAGATAACTTCGACACCCGGATCGATGCTGACGATGCGTTCCAGGATCTCGATCCCACTTACTCCAGGCATGACGAGGTCAAGAAGAACGACACGAGGCCTCAGGCGAAGAAAGATTTCGAAGCCCTGCTCCGGGTCATTCGATGTGACAATTTCAAGGCCCTGACGGTCCAACGCAACCTTGATCATCTCCAGATTGTGCGGGTCGTCATCAATCGCGAGCAGTTTGAGCGTGCTCGATGTATTCATCGGACGCTCCTGCCGGTAACAACTTTCTTGGGGTGAGATACTCCTGCGCCGTTTGCTGGATGGAGCAAAACAACGAGAGCTTGCGTACTACGCACGACAGCAGATAACCGCATCGGACTCTAGCCTTCCTATCCCTGTGAAACTCGTGCCCGAAGTGGAGGAAGTGCCGACAAATGTGCGAAGGTCGACCACCTCCCCGCACAGGAGTCACGTTGATGGTCTTATCGCAGACTACGGGATTTGAGTCAAGTGCCAATCTTTGCTTCCAGAGGGCGGACGGGGTTGCAACCCGCCACCCGCTTGGGTTTTGGCACCCATAACATCCAGCTTTAGTCCTGCAAAATCCAATCCGATGTTCGCTCCGTGAATTGGAAAGCATAGCTTTGCAGGGGAGAATTTAGGGCTTCCGTCCTAACGATGCGGACCGAGCCTACATACTGATCCCGTCCGGAGGTCGAAATGAAAACCTTCAACGGTGTTGCTGGAGCTAACGACAGATTCAAGGGGCACAGGAAGCCGCCGGCACTGATGTTCTTCGTGGTAGTAAGTTGTTCGAACGAACGGCCGGAGCTGTCCGTTCCTTTCAGCTTCAGAATCAAGTGCATATTTAGCCGCACGTGAGTGCGCCGCTCAGAAGGTCTGACTTGAAGCTCCTGCGCGAGACGGCTCTTCAACTTTGCGAAATCTATGGGCTTCTCGAAGTATCCCGCGGCTCCCAGATTCGCCATGTAATCTTTGTACTTTGCGGAGGATTCCCCGGTCACAACGAAGATGGGGATTCTCGCCGTGTAGCTGAGATTGTGAAAGCTCTGACAGAGTTCGAAACCGGAACAGTCAGGCATCATCAAATCCATCAGGATCGCTCGCGGCCGATGTCCCAGGGCAAGCTCAAGAGCCTGAACTGGATTTCCTGTTTCAATTGTCTCGTAGGTATCCGACAATCTTCGCTTGATCATCCCTCGCATCGCGTCGTCGTCATCTACTATCAAGATTTTTTCCATGATTCCCTTCTCCCCAAGTTACGAAATTCGGTCCCATGTCTCTACCGGGCTTCAGTTAAAACTGGCTTGCCATCAAGTGCTTCCCTGACCTTGCCCGCAAGAGACTCGCGGGTGAAGGGCTTTGGTAAGAACAAACTCCCTTCATCCAGAACACCGTTTTGGCCAACCATCTGCCCGGTATAACCCGACATGAACAAAACGCGCATGTCCTGGCGCTGTTGCAGCAACGTATCGGCGAGCTTTCTCCCACTGATGCCGGGCATGACGACATCAGTCAGCAGAAGATGGATCGTATCTTCGTACTGGTCGCTGATCTTTAGCGCTTCGGCTCCGTTCTCTGCCTCAAACACGCGGTAGCCGCAGAGTTCCAGCAATTGGCGTCCTAACTTTCGGAGTGAGGCCTCATCTTCCACCAACAGGACAGTCTCGCTACCCTGCACTACGTTGGGAGCTTCAGTCGAGGGCTTGGACGACTCAATCGCGTCCTCCACTTTCGGCAGATAGATCCGGAACGAGGCGCCGGCGCCGGGTTCGCTGACCACATCGATGTATCCACCGCTCTGTTTCACGACTCCATAGACCGTCGAGAGACCCAGT
Source organism: uncultured Acidobacteriota bacterium (assembly GCA_963820895.1). GTDB lineage: Bacteria > Acidobacteriota > Terriglobia > Terriglobales > Acidobacteriaceae > Sulfotelmatobacter. The sequence goes on along the minus strand of CAWGBW010000001.1, from coordinate 244,348 downwards.
CCGGTGCCCTTCCCCTTTTCCTTCGTGGTGAAAAAAGGTTCGAAGACACGCGCGCGGGTCGCGGCATCCATCCCGATTCCACTGTCGGTAACGGTCAGCCGAACATAATCACCCACCAACACCGGGTACGGATAGCGAGTGACAAACTCTTCGTCCATGTGGAAATTCGAGGTCTCAAGTCTCAGTTCGCCACCGTTAGGCATCGCGTCCCGGGCATTGACCGCGAGGTTGAGGATCGCCTGTTCAATCTGTCCCTGGTCAGCCTTGATCCTCACCAGGGCGGAATCGAGATCGGTTCTCAAGCGAATGTCCTCACCGATCAACCGTTTCAGCATCTTCTCCATGTCCTTGACCACCGCATTGAGATCGAGAACACGCGGATCCATTACCTGCTGTCGACTGAAAGCCAGTAGCTGTCGCGTCAATCCAGCGGCTCGGTGCCCTGCTTTCAACATTTCGTCGACGCATGGCCGCAATGAATCGTCGGCCGGCGTTCCTTCCTGCACGATTTCGCCGTAGCCGATGATTACGCCAAGAAGATTGTTGAAGTCGTGAGCCACGCCTCCCGACAGTCTTCCCACAGCCTCCATTTTTTGAGCTTGGCGGAATTGCTCTTCGAGATCCTTGCGCTGAGTGACATCGCGGTTAACGATGACCAGCTTCTCGATTTTGCCGCCCTTCAAGATTGCGCTAGCACGCGACTCCAGCGTTCTCCAGCTTCCATCCTTGTGACGCATCCGATATTCGAGGCTCGTGCCAACCCCTGTCTTGCGGGCCTCCTCGGCCGCTTTCCGAACCTTCTCGCGATCATCCGGATGAATCTGCTCCAGGGCGGTGCTTCGTTTAAGTTCCTCCGGCTTGTAGCCAAGAATGGTCTCGTAAGAAGGGCTGTTGTAGACGCGTTCGCCGGCCATGTCGACTACTGCGATCATGTCCGCCGCATTCTCGGTGATCAGGCGAAACAACTCCTCGCGCTCAAGCAAGCGTTCCCGAACTGCTTTGATCTGGAAATGCTGGTACACCGTGTAGATGTCGAAAAGCAGGACCATCCCCACGAGTCCCAGAAGTGTGTCATTGAGAGGGGTGGAATTGAGTTCTGCATGGTAGACATGCAACGTCGGGAACCCGAACGAAACGATTCCCGCAGTCAGAAGGAGAGTAATCATGACCGCGCAAGCCCAAAGCCAGAGCTCGCGGCGCTCCACGACCCTTACGTGATCGCGCAAGGTCTTGCCCTGATCTACGCTTTCTTTGGCCGGACCTGACAAGCTGAGCGTTTGCATCGCCGATGACCCTCACATTGGTTTCCAACCGGTACTCAAACCGGTGGGTGCGTTTGCAGAGGGGAGGTCAGCAATCAACCAGCACGGAAGAGGCCACAATAGAAGGGAGACGTGAAATTGCCGACAAGACTAAGGACTTTGTTATCAGCCATTTCACGTTGGCAAAGATTGTCACTACAGAAGCTCTGCCGCAACTGTTTGTGGGTTGGAATCCCGTCTGGAATCAGGACAACGGCGGAGCGAAATCTATCGTTCGTCGGTTGCGATTGCAGGACAGCTGACGGAGGAAGGCTTCTGACTCAACATGCGCCTCATGTCCTCGGCCACGCTCGAGAGTTCCTGATTCAGAGTTTGAAACAGGGCCGGAGCTTGATCCAACCTGTTCTCGCGCCCCAGGCTCTCGAGAAGCTTGGCTTTCTCGGACGCCTCTGGCAGACCGAGGTAGCCGAGCTCTCCTTTCAGCGTATGAGCGGTTCGCTCGATCAGGTTGCGCTCATTCGACCGGATTGCTTGTTCGAGGGTCGAAAGATGCTTGGGAGATTCTTCAAGAAATATTTCGATCAGTTCGTGGAGAAGCGCTTCGTCCCCGTCGACACGCTCCAGGGCGCGCGCAGAATTCCATGACGCGGCGGTGCCTGACTTCTCGGGACGAGATGAGACCGGCTGCCGTTCCTCTTCACCCCGAACCAGTTGTGCAATGACGTCTTCAATGCCGCGGCTGCTGATCGGCTTACTGAGGTACCCATCCATGCCCGCTTCAAGGCATCGCTCCTTGTCGCCTTTCATGGCGTGAGCGGTCATCGCAACGATCGGGATATGAGCTCCCGATTTCTTCTCCTGCTTCCTGATCTCCATGGTCGCCGTAAGGCCATCCATGGCGGGCATTTGCACGTCCATGAATATCAGGTCGAAGGTTTGGCTGTTGTACATCGACAGAGCTTGCCGGCCGTCGGGCGCGATCGCCGGAGAATGTCCCATCTTCTCGAGCATTCTCACCACAACCGTTTGATTGATCGGATTGTCCTCCGCCAAGAGAATCCGCAGCGGTCGTGAATCGGCGCGCTTCGCGAGGGGGGCTGAAGATCCTGCCGAGCGATTTTCGTCCTGCTGGCCCAGCACGTTGAGAATGGCCGACAACAGTTCCGACTTTCGTATGGGCTTCAGGAGGAACGCCTGGATTCCCAAGGTGCGACAGCGGTTCGCTTCTCCTCCTTGCCGGGCCGACGTCAGAATCATGACGATTAAGTCGGACAAGGCCGGATTACCGCGAATTTTTTCCGCCAATTCGAAGCCGTCCATCTCGGGCATTCGGCCATCGATGATAGCGAGGCGGAATGGCAGCTTGTTGGTACGCGCAAGCTCAATTTCCTCCAACGCCTCTTTGCCGCTCTCAACAACTGTGGGTTTCATCCCCCAATTCTTGGTCATTTCCAGGAGGATCCGGCGATTCGCCGCATTGTCATCGACAATCAGTACCGGGATCTGCAAGAGGTCCATCGAATACGCAGGGGAAAGGATTGCGGATCGAGTCTTCACGCTCCCTAAAATGATCGTGAAGTGAAATGTGCTGCCCGTGCCGAGGACGCTTTCCAGCCAGATTCGTCCGCCCATCAGTCCGGCAAGACGAGACGAAATTGCGAGTCCGAGGCCCGTGCCGCCGTAATTGCGCGTAGTGCTTCCATCCGCCTGAGCGAATGCTTCGAACACCACGCTCTGCTTGTCCGCGGGTATTCCGATTCCCGTGTCTGCGACGCTGAAGTGGAGATTAAGCTCCTTGTCGGTGCGGGAAATCATTTCCACGCTGACGACGATCTGGCCCTCAGCCGTGAACTTGATCGCGTTGCCGACGAGATTCACCAGAATCTGTCGAAGCCGTCCGGGATCGCCAACCACCGTCTCGGGAATCTTCGCGTCGATCTCGTACGCCAGTTCAAGATCTTTTTCGTGAGCGCGAAGAGCCAGAACCTTCATGATTTCTGCGATCGTGTCCTGCAGGCTGAATTCAATCGGTTCGAGGTCCAGTTTTCCGGACTCGACCTTCGAAAAATCCAGGATGTCGTTGATCACTCCGAGCAGAGAGTCTCCTGATGATTTCAGCATGCCCAGATATTCGCGCTGCTCCGGAGCCAGTTCGGTGTTCAGCACAAGGTCAGTCATGCCAAGAATTCCGTTCAGAGGCGTGCGGATTTCGTGGCTCATGTTGGCGAGAAATTCGCCTTTGACGCGGCTGGCTTCTTCGGCCTTCTGCTTGGCCTGGACCAACTGATTGTTCGCCTCGAGCAAGTCGGCTGTACGGTCAAGCAGATCGATTCCAACTCGGTGTCGTTCCGAGACTAGCGAACCCACGATCAGGCCAACGGCGGAAACCACGAACATCAACAGGCCTGTTTTCGGCAGCAGGCTCGACGTGAGCGGAAAGACGTGCAGCGCCACGACGATTCCGAAATTCAGCGTCAGCAAGCACGTAACAACTCTCAGAATCCCTTGCCGCAGGGCGATCCAGATGACCGGGATAAAAATCAGGTAGAACATTTGTCCGGCGAAGACTCCGAACATCAGCCACAGAAGCGTCACGATCGACGCGAGTTGAGCGACAGCTTCCAGCAGCGTCCAGACATTTGCAGGTTTCTTGCCAGGATGTTTCTTCTTTGGAGGATCGACCATCTCCGGGAAGAGTTCTTTTCGTATGAGCGGGAAAATGTGAATAAGCAGAAAGGGAGCGATGCCCAGGAGGCCGATCTCATCCCCGAGAAACCATGAGGCCGCTGCCGTCCAGAATTCACTCCAGCGAATGGAATGATCGCCGACGAGGCAAACCACGCCGGTCGCGGTCGAGGCCATTGCCGCCGCGGTCGTGACGGCGACGTAGTAGACCACGTCACGCTGCCGCCTCAGGCCAAGGTCGATTCGAAAAGGGCCGCGCAAAAGATACGCGGCCATCGCGTAGAACAGCGAAATGCCGACGGCGCCAACCGTCTGGCTTAGCGTAAATACCGGCTGGTTGTAGATGAGGCTTCCGGCGAGGGCATTTCCTGCAAATACCAGGACGGCGTACCACGGACTGATCCCCAACAGAACCGCGAGGACCAATCCTGTGGCCGGATACCACACGACTGAGCCCAGGCGTGAGATCAGAATAACCTCAGGCCGATTCAGCAACAGAAACACCAGCAGATACCAGATCGACAGCAGAATATGCCGAAGAATCGTTCGATTGCCGGACATGGATGTGTTGATCATCACGTTTTGCTGGGTGCCTGTCGTCGAAATTAAGTTCGGTTTAACCTGCAGAGATCTCGTGCTTCAACAGATCTTCCGGCACTTGCGCCGCGTCTGTGCCGATCACTACCTGATTGCGCCCTTTCTTTTTTGCTTCGTACATTGCTGCGTCAGCCGCGGCGAGCATGTCAGTTTCTGGCGTCCCGTTCTTGGCCACGAAACCGCCGATGCTGACGGTGACAAGAATCGAATCTGACTGGAGGATCACAGGCCTATCCGACACTGCGCGGCAAGTCCGTTCTGCAACCGCACGAAGATCGTCGGCTGAACAATTGGAAAGAACCGCAATAAACTCTTCTCCGCCGTAGCGTCCCACAAAGTCGTAAGCGCGAACCGCCTTCGCGGCGCGATTCGCAATTTCTTTCAGTACCGCATCGCCCACCAGATGTCCGTAGGCATCGTTGATGGCTTTGAAGTGGTCAACATCAATCATCAGGACGCCGGTGAACGCATCTGTGCGCAAGCCACGGCACAGTTCACAGCGCAACAGGTCGAGCACCGCGCCTCGGCTCCAGATCCCGGTCAGAGCATCGTGCGTTGCCTGGTATCGCAGTTCCTCATGCGCTCGCAGCAAGTCTTGTTGCAAGCGGAGCACTCTGCTGCCGGCCCGTAGTCTTGCGCGCAATTCCGAAGTGTCGAACGGTTTGGTCAGGTAGTCGTCGGCCCCTGCATCCAGGCCCTCAACAACATCCTGTTTATCGTCCTTACCGGAGATCAGCAAGATGTATTGATACGGAGGTTGTTGCCTGCCACGAATGCGCCGGCAGATTTCGATGCCATCGACTCCCGGCATGAGCCAATCCAGGATGACGAGTGAGGGAGAGGTTTCGGTCTGCTGTAGCGCTTCCCACGCTTTCTCGCCGTTGTCGACGGCAATTACTTCATATCCCCAGTCCTGCAGCCGCTTTTGCAAAAGCCGGCGGAAGATCGGATCGTCGTCCGCGACCAGGACGGTTCGATCGCTGGACGGAGCGTCCTTCGTCACCGGGAAAATCGCATCAGTGTTTTCCATGACGATTCTCCACGGCGAACATCGAAAGCCTGTTCACCGCGACTCCGTTTTCTTTGACGATCTCAGACTTGGAATCTGGAATGGCGTATGCCGGCTCGCTGTGCGCCCGCAGGGACGGCAGGATTTCCGGGCGCAAGGATTTTTTGCGCGCGGGTGTTTCGATGGCATAGTCACTGCCAGGTTTTTCGCTTAGGAATATCGAATCGTTGTGCGGCGTCTGTGTGATCAGCGCTTCCTGCAAAGCCAGAATTCGTTTCCCTACCCTCGTGCGCGCGCGCAGTTCGGTCGCCGTCGGCGGCTTGGTAACGTAGTCGTCAGCTCCCGCCCGCAAGCCGGCCACGATATCGGCCTCACTGTTTTTTGAAGTGAGGATCAGAATGTACATCGACGACAGAAAAGCGCTCGCCCTTACCTTTCGGCAAATTTCAGGTCCTGATAGCCCGGGCATCACCCAGTCTAAAATTGCAAGCCGGGGAGCATCGGGCTGCTGCATGATTTCCCAAGCTTCTGTGCCATCGTTGGCAACGACAATTTCGTACTCCGGTGCCAATACCTGGACGAGCATCGTTCGGAATAGAACATCGTCTTCAGCGATCAATAACTTCATGCTTACTCCTCTAACCCGCGAAACGTTCTCGACGGTGCGCCCTGGGGGAGGTGCCGGCTACGGAGAAATTGATTCGATGTCGGCTAGTGACGTCCGCTTTAGCCATGCACGAGGTGGGCCACTGCAGGATCCTGAGAATATTCCAACGTGGGGCGGCGCAACTTACTTATTTATTGGGAGTTACGCCTAATCTACAGCTCATTCATGTGGCTTGAGTGAGACCGTGATTGGAGGCTGCCGTCTGCGTAACAGACTGTGTCTGCTAACTGGACAAGGCTGATTGCTCCGGCAGGCCGGGCAAAATGGAAATTCACGGCCTAGGTTGAGGAGATTTAGCCCGTTGCGTCACGGTCTTCCCGCTGTAAGTTGCTGTAATCATTTGACATATTATTTTTTCCGAATGGGCTCAAGTCCATCGTGTAGACCAACTCAGGCCCTGTCTATGAAGCCGTTGTATATTTCTCCATCCGTTAGAATCGTGCCTCGCTCATCCCGGAGAATTCACATGCGATCTTTTCTGCTCGGTGTCGCGCTCATCCTGTCCTTCTGCGCCCTGTCGGCTGCTCAACTCGACGAGATCCTCAAGAAGGCCGATGATGCGCTCCAGCACAAAGACACATCCTCGCTGAGCGACAGCAAGATTATCGATGGCCTGAAGCAGGCTCTTCGGCTCAGCACGAGCAAAGCAGTGGCAACGACCGGGCGCCCGGATGGATTCCTGAAGAACGACGCCATTCGCATCGCTCTGCCAGCGAAACTGGAAACCGTTGGAAAGGGTATGCGAATGCTTGGCATGGGCAGCAAGGTGGACGAACTGAAGGTCGGGATGAATCGAGCCGCCGAGAAGGCCACTCCGCAGGCCAAGCAGATATTTCTGGCCGCGCTGAAGAAGATGACCTTCGACGATGCCCGGCACATTCTTACCGGCAACGACACCGCCGCCACCGACTACTTCAAGCGCACAAGTTCACCCGACCTCACTACGGCGTTCGGGCCCATCGTTCACGCTTCGATGCAGCGAGTCGGAGTAGTGCAGCAGTACGACCAGTTTATCAAGACGGCTCCCGGAGGCAGCACCATCGCCAGTCAATTTGATCTCGACAAATACGTTGTCGGCAAAACTCTAGATGGCCTGTTCCACATGTTGGGGGAGGAAGAGCAGAAGATTCGAAAAGATCCCGCGGCGCAAACGACGCAGTTGTTGAAAGAGGTCTTCGGCCGAAAATAAGAGCCGGTTGGTCTAAGCCCGCCGCTTCCTGAAGCACTCCCTCGACCAACGTTACTTTGGTAAACTTCCCTTTCACCAAAAAATCAAGTTTTAATGGAAGTGCGCTTCTGCGCGCCGGGCTCATTTGTATGGAAAATCTGGTCTTCTACATCATTGTGCAGTTGAACCTCATCTTCGGTATCGCAGGTTTGGTGTGGCCTGACAAGCTACTGCCCTGCTTCGGTCTTCTGATGTTTCCCTGGCGCGCCAGCCACCGCGCGATCCGCATTCACGGGGTCGTTGCCATCGCAGGTTACGTGATGGTCGTAGGAAAACTTCTCGCCTTCGCCTAGCGCCGAGTGTTCTCCGCCTGCCGCCTGATTGTTACTTGTCTCCCGTGGGAATAATCCCTGAGTTCTCAACCATCAGGATTACGGTGCGTTGTGGCGCCCTCGTCCGATGGACCACTCCTTTCGAAACCACGAATCCCTGCCGTGGAGAAAGTTCCACCGTGCGATCCTCCAGATCAATCAGCAGCTTACCCTCGACCACGTAAAAGAATTCGTCGTCGTGGTCGTGCTTGTGCCAGTGATACTCGCCCTCGATCACGCCCAGACGCACAACGGAAGCATTGACCTGGCAAAGTGTCTGGTTGTACCACTTGTGGGGAGCGGCATCGGCAAGAGTCTTCTCGTCGATTAATGTCATCTGGTCGTGCAAAACGTTCAGGCGCGTGTCGTAGGAATACGATGTCGGACTGCTCATGTCTTCTCCTTTAGCGATCTCAGATCTTTTGTGAAATAGCGCGCTTGATCGCTCGGATGGCGCGTTCGTCCCGCTTGTAGAACGTCCACTTCTTGGCGCGGGTGCTGGCGAGAAATCCTGCCTGGGAAAGGATCTTCAGATGTTCCGTGACTGCCGGTTGGCTGACGCGCAGCTTTCGGGCGATGAGCAAGCCGCAGACACCGTCTTTGACCAGATCTCCGTCACGTTGCGGCGGGAAGTGCTTGACCGGATCTCTTAACCACTCGAGAATTTGCAGGCGTCGGTCGTTCCCCAAGGCTTGAATGGCGTGGGATAGGTTCATTTCATCAATTAACGAACTGATTAATTGATTTTATACCTGGGATTCTTTCCGACGCAAGCCGCACGGCCACGACGCCAATGCGAGAACCGCGCTACCGTCAATTGCAGCTTACTATCGGGTCTGGCTGCCTGACATCGAAGTGTCGCCTGAACTGGGTTTGTGATCTGGGTGGATGCGGCCGTGTTTGGCTTCCAGCAGATCGTTTAGTTCCACGACAAGTTCGTCGAACGTCTTCGGATCGTGCTCTTCCTGTATTCGCTTGCACAACCAATTCATTTGTGTTCGTTCTTCGGGGGTCATGGGTGGCTCCCAAACGAGTTGTTTGTCAGGTTCATGCCAATCTCTGGGACATACAGCGGATACGCCATTACCTCCCATTCGCGATGCTAGGGACAGAGTGAGAATTCCGAAAAAATCGGGGCTTTGTAAGGAAAATCCTTACAGAGGCGTCAAGCGGAGCTGACGGCGCATTCTCGAAATTGCGTGCTGTAACCGAACGTTTTTAAGAACTCTGTAAAATGGGCACGACCATGCCGCGATTGCGAAAACGATGAGGACGAAATCCAAAGTCACGGGACTGCGTTACTGGATGCAGCGCGTGCTCGCCGAGTGCGACAACACCGCCGCCGACTTCAGCGCCGATCCCGTTCACGATTTGCGGGTTGCGCTGCGCCGATGCCGTTCGATGGCTGACGGCATGATGGCAATGGATCCCGACCCTGCCTGGAAAGCCATGAAGAAGGCCGGCAAACAGCTCTTCCAGCGACTGGGCAACCTGCGCGATGTCCAGATCATGATGGAGTGGATCGAGAAGCTGGAGCAGGATTCGGAGGCAAGGCCTGCCTCGACGGACAGTTCAAAACCGGTTTCACTGACAAAACCAGCGTTGGATGTGGTCAACCAACCCACGCCGGCGCGAGCGTTGCACTCCATCCTCAAAGGCCGGGAGAGTGAGCAGAAACGCGAAGCCCGGGCGGCTCTTGACGAGTTCGACCTCAAACAATGGCGGCAATGGAGCAAGTCGCTCCCGCAGCGTGCGGCGCGTATTCGCCCGGGCAGCACCGTGTTCAAGCATCTTGCGCTCGAACGCTGGACGGCCGCGCGCGAACTGCACGCCCGCGCAATGCGCAACCGGTCTGGCATCGCCCTGCACACGCTCCGCATTGGAATAAAACGCTTTCGCTATATCGTCGAAAACTTTCTTCCCGTGGAGCACAAACTGTGGAAGGACGATCTCAAGCACACGCAGGACTTGCTTGGCGAGATACACGACCTCGATCTCTTGTGGGCGACGGCGCTTTCCTGTCACGTATTTCCGGATGAAGCTTCCCGCCAGTCCTGGCACGCGCGAATTCTGGAAGAGCGGACGCATCGCGTGGAGGAATATCGAAAGACTACAACCGCCGCAGATTCTCTTTGGAATACATGGCGCAAGGGACTGCCCCAGGGCAAGCAGGTTCAGGAGATTGCGACTCGCCGCATGAAACTGTGGGCAAAAGCGCTGGATCCGGACTTCACGCATTCAGAACGCGTCGCGCGGCTGGCCGTGGAACTCTTTGATGGATTGTCCGCGGCCGGGCTGCTCGCCGCTCGAACATCTGTCGAGACCAATCACGATGACGTTCGCGACGAGCGATCGAGTCTGTATGCTGCGGCACTCCTGCACGATGTCGGGAAGTCCAAGGGCAAAAAGGGGCATCACAAAGAGTCGTTGAAACTAATTCAGAAGCACGGGACTCCGCTAGGTTGGAAGGCGGAAGACATGGCGTGCGCGGGCATCGTGGCTCGATTTCACTTTGGAGCCTTGCCGACACGCAGTCACAAGGCTTTGCGGGACCTACTTCCGGACGCGCAGAAGAGCATCATTCGACTGTCGGCAATCCTGCGCTTGGCGAATGCCCTGGATTGTCAGCATGATGGCCAGGTCCGTCGGCTGAGACTGGAGAATGCCCGTTCCACCAGAACGCGAACGAATGGATTCCTCCGGAAGCCCCAGCCACTCGGAAAGAACGAAGCGCTGGTAATCAATGCCGAGGGGTATCGTGACGGTACTGGGACGGCACGATCAGTGGCGGCCGAGAGATACCTGCTGGAAATCGTGTTGCGGCGGCCGGTCATGGTTAGGCCGAGTGCGGCTGCGAGCCGTCCAAGAGCGTGACCGCCCCATCGACTAGCTCGGGTCGAGGGTTCGAGCCGTCAGCGCGACTCCGGCGTTACAGCTTGGCCGCTACTGCGAAGTTACTTTTACGGAGCCTTCCGGCAGAGTACAAAGGGCAGTGATTTTCTGGGGCCAGCCGATCTGGGTGACGTTATGACACATGCGCAACTGGTGGAACGGGCGGTGCGGTGGCTGCGGGCATACCGCTGCGGAGTCGTGCTGTCGGAGCAGGCTTGTGTAAGCGGCGAAATGCCGGACGCCATCGGGTGGAAGCGCGCGAACCATTCGGTCCTGGTGGAGTGCAAAGTGACCCGCGCCGATTTTCTCGCGGACCGGGCCAAGCCTTTTCGCCTCAAGCCAGAGACGGGTGTGGGCAGCGAACGGTTCTACCTGACGGCACCGGGACTAACGAAAAGCGGCGAGTTGCCGGTCGGCTGGGGATTGCTGGAGTTGCGGCGTGGACGCGTCGAGATGGTACAGGCCTCGGAGAAAAACCTGCGGACGGCTGCGGGATTCCGCTACGAGATGAATCTGTTGCTCGCCAGTCTGCGGCGTGTGGAAGTCCGAATCGAACCGCAGAGCATCACTGACTTTCTCAAGTGGAAGAACCGCATGGCCGAGTACAACCGCGGCACCTTGCCCGAAGGCCTGTCCGCCGCAGATGAGGAACTGAACGTTTTCCTCGAACCAGAAATGCCCTGCTGAGCACCAAACTCACTAGTACGCTTCGTCTCTCAATTTCACCAACGCTTTGACCACGGCAGCCGTGCTTTTGGAGAATTCACTTCCCGAGCCGACGGTAACGTCGTCATCCACCAGCTTGCCAGCGTCCACCTTGCGGACAAGCGCCGCTGCAGCCACATGAAACTGCGCATGCCGTTTTTTCAACTCGATGAATGCGGGCTTCTGGTTCCACTTACTACCTTCACCGTGAATCCACTGTCCCAGTTCACATTTCTGGTCCGACTGCACGTCCGCTGAATTCAGAGAACCGTCTCCCTTCTCGAAGTATGCCTTCAACTTGTTCTTCCAAGTCGTATGAGCGACGATGGCGTTGTCGAAATTCATGATTCCCTCGTGTGTAGGCGGATCGGTATGGGTGGAAAAGTCCACCTGAGGTTACTTCGGCAAAACGCGACGAGGTCTTGATGGGTGGCTCCGGAAAAATAAAAAACCGGGCTGGTTGGCCCGGCTTTTCCTGCGTCGGTTGGATGCGGTTACATCTCAGCGCGGCGCGACTGGCGCGGTGCGCTCGCAGAGGCCAGTCATCAGCTTGCGGTTACGAACTCCGCCTGTGGAGTTCGTGACTGGACCAGCAGGAGCACATGAATCTCCACGCCGCACGAATTCAGCTGGGACGCCGCCGTTCCCATCTATGTTGTTGGGGATAATCGCGTTCTGGGCATTCGCGACACGAGAGATCCAGCTGGTCCGTTACGCTGCCTGAAATCTCGATCGCAAACCATTGCACAATTTGCACATAAATTTGTGCTGGAACTGTTTCAAGGCTAGTGCACCCATAACTCTGGCCGGAAGACAGAACATTCTTGAGTTAGGACCGAAGTGAAACCAAAGTTGCAGACTGGGACCGGGTCGAGCGACCGGTCACATATCCCGGCGGCCTTCCATGGCCTTCAGCATCGTGATCTCGTCGGTGTATTCAATGTCGCTTCCAACGGGGATCCCCATGGCAATGCGCGTAACCTTCACGCCGATCCGCTTGAGCTGCTGGGAAAGATACACGGCTGTGGCCTCGCCTTCGACCGTGGGATTGGTGGCAAGGATGACCTCATCGACGTTGCCGGCATCGACGCGCGAAACCAAGTTCGAGATGCGCAACTGCTCCGGTCCGACACCGTGGAGCGGCGAGATCGCGCCGTGCAGAACGTGAAAGACTCCGTTGAAGTGCTTGGTTTTTTCGATCGCGGCGATGTTGGTCGGCTCCTCGACGACGCAGACGAGGCGCTGGTTGCGCGTCGGGCTCGTGCAGTACACGCACGGATCAACGTCTGTGATGTTGTTGCAGACCGAACACAGGCGAAGGTTGGCCTTGACGTCACGGACAGCGATCGCGAGTAGCTCGGCGTCCTCGTCGCTCGATCGCAGGATGTGAAACGCCAGCCGCTGAGCGCTCTTTGCGCCCACACCGGGAAGCTTCTTCAGCTCATCGATCAGCCGGGACATGGGTTCAGCAAATTTGGACATGGGAAATTAGAAATTTTGTAATTTTGTAATTTGGTAATTCGGTAATTGTGTAATTGAAAACCGTTTAAAGCATTGTAGCTGCCGGCTGAGTCAAATCACTCTAATGACCAAATTTCACAATTACACAATTACTCAATTTTGCTGGGGCAAGGTGTATTCGAACTCATACGTGTGGCTTCCATCCGCCGCGATGTTGATCGTCATCTTGCCCGTGATGCCCTTCAGATCCTCGGTTCCGGAGTCGGGAACGACCGTGATCGTCAAATGCGGTGCGTTTTGGACCATGGTGCCGGAATGTTGGAGAACGAAACTGCCCGATACGCCTTTCAACGTTCCGGTGAATCGCTCGATGGCGACGTAAGCTCCCGAGCCCTTAACATCGGTGCTGGCCGTGAGCATCTGTCCTTTGCCCGTGCCTTGCATGTCGCCCCGATATTGCTTGTCGAGGGTCATGCGGTTGAGTTGCGGCTCGGCGGGTTTGTCTTCCTGGGCGGTAATCCTTACGTCGAACGGTCCGGTGGCGTGATTCGTCATGGATTGTTTCTGAGCCGGCTGAGTCTGTGCCGCCGCAACTGCGACGAGCAATAAAAGCACGAGCTTCGCGAGTGATCTTCTTAGCATGATTCTGAAATTTGATTGATTTGAGAAGCGGAACAACTCTCTTTGCATTTTATAACGTTAGATGCTCACAATCCTGGGATGTTGAGGCCGCCAAGCATGCCCCCCACCGTGGATTGCATTTGAGAGTCGATCTGCCGCGCCGCTTCGTTAACAGCCGCCAGCACCAGGTCCTGAAGCATCTCGACGTCCCCGGTCTTCACAGCTTCAGGATCAATGCGGAGACTCAGGAGTTGCTTCCTGCCGTCCATCTTGGCCGTGACCGTTCCGCCGCCCGACGAGGCTTCAACGACGGTCTCCTGCATTTTCTTCTGCAGTGAGTCATACTGCGCCTTGGCCTTCGACATCAGCTCTTGCAGATTGAAACCACCCATAACACCTCGGCTTTTCTTTGGCTCTTGGCTCTTGGCTCTTACGATCCGGCATTCGATCTAAGTCGATCAGAGCCGGACGCCCAAAGCCGAGCGCCCGTTCTATCGTTTGTCCCGGTAATCGATCACGGTGCGAATTTCGGCGCCGAATTTTTCCTGCATGCGGCGCACGACCGGATCCTGCTCAGCACGGCCGCGCCCTCCCGGACCGCCAGTGAGACGTTGAGATCCGTTGCGCTTCGGTTGAGCGGCGACGGTAGCGCCGGGAACTACACGAAGCTTAACCGCCCGCCCCAGGACGCCGCTGGACGTGGCGATCGCAATCCGCCTGGCATCATTGCCCAGAGACATGTCGAGCACCGTCTGCGACTCGACGATCTTGATAACCACTTCGTTGCCCTGCACACTCCATTCGCCGGCCGAAAGCATGGACGTCAGAAAATTCTGGCCGGCGTTAGTAAGCGCCTCGAGAACGGCGTTTTGAACTCTGGATACGTCCTCCGGCAACTCGGCAACTGCCACGGCTTTCTCTTCAACCTGCGGCGGAGACTCGCGCTCCGGTTCGGTCATCGCGGATGCGGAGACAAGGGTCACTACATCCCGCTGATCGGAAACTGGATCAGGATTGCGCTGGGTCGCTGGAGCCGCCGATCCCATGATGACCGGCTCCGGCTGGCTGGCTTGCGCGACGATGCGCGGTCCCGGCGGCGGAGTTGCGGGCCCGGAATCTTCCTGTCGCGGCGTCCCTTTTCTTGCAGAGTCCGCGGCAAATGGACTTACGAAATTCGGCCGCTGCGCTGGCTGCTCTGGGCGGCGCGCGTCTGGCGCCGACGAACCGGACACGATCGATGGACGTGCCGGCGGCTTCTGCGCACTGGTCGAGGGCGCGGCAGAGACCTCGCTCAACAGCTGTTCGAGCGGAATCAGCTTCTGCGCGTGGGCCATCTTGAGCAGCCCAAGTTCGAGATGGAAGCGCTGCTCCTGTTTGTAACCAAGTTCGCCGTGGGTGCGCAGCATGATCTGCAGATGGCGTGTCAGATCTTCTTCGCTGAACAGTTCTGCGACGCGAGCCACGCGTTCACGCTCTTCGCTGGAAATCTGCAACAACTGTGAATCCTTGCCAGCGATCTTGGCGACAGTCGCATTGCGCAGAAAGCGAACCATCTGCCGCGCAAAATGCGTGGGACTGTGTCCTTCGCTGATGAGGTGGTCGACCTGCCGGAGAATTTCTTCGCTCTTGCTCTCGGACACCGCCTGCATCACCTGTTCGAGGATGTGAGCGGGAGCGGCGCCTACAAGATTCCGCACGGAATCGGCAGTGAGTTTTTCTGTCGAAGACGCGATCGCCTGATCGAGAATGGAAAGCGCGTCGCGCATGGAGCCGTCGCCGGCTTCCGCAAGCAGAGCGAGGGCATCGTCATCCGCTTCGATTTTTTCCCGCGTTACCAGGTCGCGCAGCTGGCCGACGATGTCATCGAACTTGACCGCGCGAAAGCTGAAGTGCTGGCAGCGCGAGCGAATCGTTTGCGGAATGTCCTCAGGCTGGGTCGTCGCCAGCATGAACACGATATGGTCGGGCGGTTCCTCAAGCGTCTTCAGCAGCGCGTTGAACGCGGCATCGGTGATCTGGTGCGCTTCGTCGAGGATGTAGATCTTGAAGCGGTCGCGGGCCGGGCGGTAGCGTGCAGCCTCGCGCAGTTCGCGGATTTCGTCGATGCCGCGGTTGGTGGCAGCGTCGATTTCGATGACGTCGACGGAGTTTCCCGCGCGTATCTCGGTACAGGATTCGCAAATACCACAGGGCTCGGGAACCGGATGATCCTTGGATCGGCAATTCAAAGCCGCGGCGAGGATGCGGGCCACCGTCGTCTTCCCGATACCGCGATGTCCGCTGAAGATATACCCGTGCGCAGTTCGCCCCTGCTCGATGGCGTTCTGCAGGGTGCGGGTAACATGCTCTTGTCCGATAACCTCGGAGAATTTCTGCGGACGGTATTTGCGCGCCAGAACGGTGTAGGACATGAGGCGAAGACACGATTATACGGGATAGTCCGGGCTTGAAAACGTCGCAAAACCTTGCAATGCGGAGGGCGCAGGGGCCGCCTCTGAAACCGTCCTCAATCTCCCGGTGGGCTTGCTAAGCCGCGTGGCAAGAGATAGGCTATTGCCCTCAGATTGTGTGCGGATGCGGCTGGGGCGAGAATCGTCTACGGGCGGCCGCGAAGGAGGACGTTGATGCAATTGAAACTGACGAAGAGAACGGTGGATGGCATTCTCGCGATTGGGGCAAGCGGCAGGATTGTGTTTGGAGAGGAATCTGCCCTGCTTCGGGACGAAATCAAAAAAGCGGTAGCGGACGGCAACAAGCGGATTGTGTTGAACCTTGGCGAAGTGAACTACATCGACTCGGGCGGACTTGGGACACTGGTAGCGCTGCACACCACGGCGCACAATGCCGGCGGCACGATCAAACTGGCGAATCTGACCAAGCGTGTTGGCGACCTGCTCCAGGTCACCAAGCTGCTGACCGTGTTTGAAGTGCATAACTCCGAGTACGACGCGCTGGAAGCATTCCGCCAAGCTGCTTAGAAGCGCCCTTCCTTTAAAATTGAAAATCCCCACCCTGTCGCAGAGAACGCGACCAGGGTGGGACACCCTCTCGTTGATCCGCTCAAGCCGCACATGAAACGGAAACGAAGAACTGCGCGCAACGAAGACACGCCAGACAAAGCTGGCCTCATGCGGGTGCGGATCGAGCGGACGATCCGTCAGATCCCCCTTGGCAAAGTCTCGACCTACGGCGCGATCGCGCGGATAGCAGGGTTTCCCGGCGGAGCCAGGATGGTCGCGCGTGTTCTCCGGCGCGGCTTCGGATTGCCCTGGCAGCGCGTGCTGGGCGCAGGCGGCGCGATCAAGCTGACCGGAGACTCGGCGATCGAACAGCGGTTGCGCCTGGAGTCCGAGGGCGTTAGATTTCGCGGACGCAGGGTGGACATGAAGGCTCACGAGTGGAAGCGCACGCTACCCAAAAAGACTGGCCGAAGTCCAAAGAGCAGATCGTCCGGAACATCGTTCTAAGGTTCCGGAGGCCGTCCTTCGCGGAGCAACCATGAAGCATTTCTTTCTGGGCTCTTTGGTTACGATCGTAGGAATCGTAGTGCTTGGCATTCTCTACCTGCACCTCGGTTTGGCCGAAGTCCGCGGAGATGTTCCACCGTCCACACTTGAATCTTCCCTGATGAGCATGGCGGTGCATGCTTCGGTACGGCGTCACGCCCCGGAGATAGCCAATCCCGTGGCGCCAACGAATGAAAATCTGATCGCTGGCGGAAAAATGTATCTGAACGGGTGCGCCGGATGTCACGGCACGCCTGGAAAAGCACGCACCGATGCGAATGCCTTGAATCCTCCCGCCCCGGCGTTGGCTGAGGTAGGCACCGAGTACTCGGAGGCGCAAATTTTCTGGGTGGCGAAACACGGAGTCCGCAGAACAGGAATGTTTGCCAACGGAATTTGGGAGTCCGACGAAAAGCTATGGACGCTCGCAGCCTACATCAAGCGAATCAAAAACCTGCCACCGGGCCTCCCGGAAGAGATTGAGAAAGCGGCAAAGAGCGGAGGCTAACCTCGCCCTTTGCGCCGAGGTCCTCACTTTTTGAACTGTGGGTCGATCTCCACCTGATATCCCGTGACCATCTTGTTGGTCTCGTTCGCCATCCCTACGATTGCCATCAACTCCTTGAACATGGCATCCGTCATGCCTTTCTTTTGGGCGGATACGGTGTGCGACGCGATGCAGTAGTGACACTGGTTGGTGACGCTGACTGCGACGTAAATCAACTCCTTGGTAAGTGGATCGATGGCGCCGGGAGCCATGATTTCCTTGATGTCCTCCCATGTGCGTTTCAGCGTGGCGGGATCGTGCGCGATGGCCTTCCAGAAATTGTTGATCCAGTCGGTCTTGCGTGTGGCCATGATGTCGTCATAAACGGCGCGAACTTCGGGCGAGGCGTCTTCATATTGAATAAGGCCGAGAGTGGACATAGGGTCTCCAGTTCTGAAAGAGAAACAATTTCGTTCGGAAGAGAGTGTATCGCAGCGGGATCGATGAGTCGGGCGAGCCAGACGCGAATGTTCAGGCGTCCCTACCGGATACGGGCTTATTCGGACGACTCGGTAGGTGAACGCGAATGGACCCTTAGATAACATCGTTGAACAAGAATTCGTAGAAGTAGGTCCGGAGAGAGACGTAACAAGATTACGTCTCTACGACAGCTCTCCGTTCAGCAACTTCTCCAGATTCGCAGCCTGTACCCTGACTCCCACGTAGAAGTGGCCGAACAGCGCGTAGACGGCGCTGACTTCGTCGAAGCGCATTTCGTAAATCAGCTTCTTGAAGACCAGAGGCTCCTCGGCAAACAGGTCGACGCCCCACTCCCAGTCGTCGAATCCGATGGAACCGCTGATGATCTGCTTCACTTCCCCCGCGTAGCGGCGGCCCACAAGGCCGTGGTCGCTCATCTGGCGGGCGCGCTCTTCAATCGGAAGCTTGTACCAGTTCTTATCTTCTCCCCGGCGACGGTCCATCGGATAGAAGCACGCGTATCGCTGCGGCGGAATCTCCGGATAGAGGCGCGGCTTCATCGCTTCCCTGTGCCGGTTCAGCTTGCACTCGATCTCCGCCTTCCATTGGTCCGAGTGCGGCTCGATGCCCTGGTCCGTGAGTTCTTTATAAATCTTCAACGTCGAGTCGTAGAGGCCCAGTTCGATGATCGAGAGGTAAGAGGTCGTGGGCTCGAGATAATCGCTCAAGCGGAGATTGGCAAGCTGAAGCTCGGCCTGATTCAAATCGGCAAAAGTATCGCGGAAGTGGATCAGCATGAGGTCGCCCTTGTGCCCAATCAGCGAAAAGAGCGCCGACTGTCCGGGAGAGTGCTTCTCCATGGCAGCGAGCGCAGAGGAGGCCTCCTGTGCGATAGCAGATTTCTCGGCTGCGGGAAGAGCGCGCCAAGCGGGCCAGCGCAGGCGCAACATCTGATGCAGAACGCTGTAGCCCTCAGTGGTAAGGGGAACTGCCGGTATTTCCGCGGCGACTTGCGGTCCGGGATGGTGAGTCGTCGTCATGTAAGCCTTTCCTCGAAAGAATATTGTACGCGGGAGAAAAGGCTTCGACCACGCGGGTCCGGAATGCTCCGCCACTGTGTGAACAAATCACCCGCGTTAGGGCAAGTGATACTTTTCACGACCCAGTAAGGACTTTCGCCGTCGTCTCACGGAGAATCAGTTTCGGTTCCACGGTAATTTCGCCGCCCGGGTTGGAGCCGGAGCTGCGAATGCGGCTCAGAAGCGTCTCGGCGGCGATGCGACCCATCTCCTGAAGCGGTTGGCGCACCGTCGTAAGCGCCGGATTCTGATACGCGGCGCTCTGGATGTCGTCAAAGCCGACGACAGAAACATCCTGCGGCACGCGCAATTTCGCTTCACGCAAAGCGCGGATAGCGCCCATGGCTGAAATATCGTTGAACGCGAAAAGCGCGGTAAAGGGTTTGCCGGACGCGAGTAGTTTTCGCGTCGCCTCGTACCCAAGTTCGGGCGAGGAGGAATCCCCTTCGAGTTGGGATATCAGCGCCTTCGAAATCGGAAGCCGGAGACTTCGCGCCGCCTTTTGGATGTTCGACCACCGAACCTCGGTGTCGGAGCTGAATTCCTGTCCCTTGATGAACGCGATCTGCCGGTGGCCAAGTTCCGCGAGATGTTTAAGCGCGACTTCGGCAGCCAGCACATGATTCAGGACAATGTTGGTCACGCCATTCACCTTGTTATGGCCCGAAACTGTCACGACTGGCACCGAGAGCGATAGAGACCACGGAGTGTCCACGGCAATCAGGCCGTCCACCGAGCGTTCGACAAAGAGTCGCGGGTATTCGTCGATCAGGTCGGCGCGATGACGATGGCTTACGACGAAGTAAAAGTATCCTTCCTGCAGAAGAAAGTCCTCGATGCCGCTCATGACCGACGCCGAATAGCCGTCGCTGACCTCGGGCACGATGACCCCGATCGTAAAGCTATACTGGGCGCGCAACGATCGAGCGAAGAAATTGGGCCGGTACTTGAACTTGCGAGCCGCTGCGAAGACGCGATCTTTGGTCTGTTGCGGGATGGAATCGGCAACCGGCGACCGGTTGATCACCAGTGAGACGGTGGCCGGAGAAAGAGAAAGGTATTCAGCGAGTTCTTTCAGGCTGACGGGCTTGGAGCTTGTCGGTGCGGCCTTTTTGGCACTGCCCGCGGCCTTTTTCGATTTCACGCTGCGAAGTCTCGCACAAAGGCAATTCAGCCGCAACCCGAAGCGGGCCGTAACGGTATATCCTGATTGACATTGTCAGCGAAAGCATTTTTCATACACTGCGATAGGTATCTACTAACCCGATTTAGTAGCTGGTGGCATCCTGATCGACGGAGGTTTCACCCGTGCCGTTTTCTTATTTCTACTCCTTAACAAGGCCTTACCCCCGATCACGCGCGATGCGAGTTGTGCTCCACAACAAACTGACCGCACTGGTGGCTGTCTGCGTGATTTTCAGAGTCTTTGAATTGAGCGGATTCGCTCAGACCAAGCCGTCGAAAGGCATCGACGATCCGGCGTTGGACGCCCGGGTTGGATCCTTGCTAAAGCAGATGACGCTCGAGGAAAAGATCGGGCAACTTGTGCAGTACTCCGCCGGTCAGCCCACCGGGCCAGGCACCGGGCGTACCGACTATGAAGAAATGATCGCTCACTCGCAGGTGGGATCTTTCCTGAATGTGAATGAGCCGAAGTTGATCAACTCCTACCAGCGGATCGCGATGGAGAAGACGCGGCTGCATATCCCGATCCTTTTTGGACTGGATGTCATTCATGGATTCAGGACGGAATTTCCCATTCCGCTGGGAATGGCATCGAGTTGGGATCCATCCGTCATCGAGAAAGCCTCGCACGCCGCCGCTATCGAAGCAGCGGCTGACGGCATCCGTTGGACGTTCTCACCCATGGTCGACATTGCGCGCGACGCGCGGTGGGGACGGATGGCGGAGGGAGCGGGCGAAGATCCATTTCTCGGTTCCGCGATGGCGGCTGCCTACGTGAGGGGCTATCAGGGGACGCGCCTGGATGCTCCAGACAGCATTGCAGCGTGCGCCAAGCACTACGTAGGATACGGCGCGTCCGAGGCGGGACGTGATTACAACTCGACGGAAATTTCCGAGCACACTTTGCGTCAGTATTACCTGCCTCCATTTCGTTCGACGGTCGATTCTGGGGTCGCGACGTTGATGAGCGCCTTCAATTCGTTGAACGGAATTCCTGCGTCGGCAAATCCGTTTACGTTGAAGCAGGTTCTGAGAAAAGAATGGGGATTTCGCGGGTTAGTGGTGAGCGACTGGAATTCGATCGGAGAGCTTATTCCGCACGGTATAGCGGCCGATGGGGCTGCGGCCGCGCGGAAGGCCTTCGTTGCTGGCGTTGACATGGATATGGTCAGCAGCCTCTACCACGACAACCTCGCCCAGCTGGTGAATTCAAAGCAGGTGACGCAAGCCGAGATCGATGACGCCGTGAAACATGTATTGCGGGTGAAGTTTGCACTCGGCTTGTTCGAACATCCCTATGTCGACGAGGCCGCGGCGCCGAGGGCGCTCTTCCTTCCCGAAGCCCTGAATCTGTCTCAAGCCACTGCGGAGCGCTCATTTGTGCTGCTCAAGAACGCGAACGGATCCGGCGGCAAGCCAATTCTTCCCCTCACCGCAGGTGCACAGAACATGGCGGTTGTCGGTCCGCTCGGTGAGGATTCATCTTTCCCCGACGGAGCGCCCGGCTACATGGGACCGCGTGTTGGGTTAGCGACCGCACTGGCGCAGAAACTCGGCGCGGACCATGTTTCGAAGTTCAAAGGGACCGGCCCTCTGGATGGAACCAAAGAAGAAATGGCAGCGGCAGTAGCGGGAGCGCAGAAGGCCGACGTCGTGATTTTGGCTTTGGGTGAGACACAGGACATGAGCGGCGAAGCGGGCTCCCGGGCACATCTCGGCTTGCCGGGAAAACAGCAGGACTTGTTGGAAGCAATCGTCGCTACGGGCAAACCTGTCGTGCTGATTTTGTTTAGCGGACGTCCGTTGACAGTTCCATGGGCGTTCGAACATGTGCCCGCGGTGCTCGCGGCCTGGTTTCCGGGATCGCGCGGTGGTCCGGCTCTGGTCCGAACGCTTTTCGGAGATGTGAATCCCAGTGGCAAGCTTGTCGTCAGTTGGCCGCGGAGTGTGGGGCAGGAACCTCTCTACTACAACCCGCTCGATACCGGAAGACCGGCGGGCGATATCGATGTGACGCATCCGCCCTCGGATGTGGCGAGCAAATATGTCTCGCGCTACATCGATGAGCCGAACACTCCGCAATTTCCCTTCGGATACGGCGCCTCCTACACGACGTTTTCGTACGGACCGACTTCGATCAGCACGCAGAAGTTGAGTGCGGCCGCTCTGAACAAGAATCTGATGGGAACTACGGCGATGACAGCGGAGGCCGACATTACCAACAGCGGAGCACGAGCTGGAAACGAGACGGTGCAGTTGTACCTGCGACTCGAGGGAACCAGCGTGGCTGAGCCCGTCCGAATGTTGAAAGGATTTCAGACGGTCGCATTGGCGCCCGGCGAGACCAAGAAAGTGAAGTTCGAATTGAAGCCGGAAGCGTTTGCCATTTGGAATGATCACAATCAATTTGCCGCAGAACCCGCGAAGCTGACGGTGTGGGTCAGTCCGGACTCAGCCCATGGAACAGCCACCAAGGCAGAGATTGTGCCGTAGTCGTAGCGCGATGAACCTGTCGGCCCTACACAAATCGTGTAGCCCCGGACGCATTCGTCCGGGGTCTCTATCGCGATACGTTCGAGGTCTAGGCTGTAAACAGCGCGACTGGGAAATCTCGGAGCAGATCCGCCATCATCAAAGTGCGGGCTCCGTCTTGCACCGCAACCTTCACTTGCGATTGCGAGAGAACGTTCTTCCACGTGTCGGCAGAATCAGCAGGCAACGTAAGGCGAGTATCACACCAATCCAAGCGCTTCAGCTCATCCTCAGCCACTTCTGCCAACCATCTCGGACAAACCACGAGTGCGGCAGCCCCAGATGTTCGGCGCAGGAATGCAACAACATTGCGCGCATGACAGCCCGTCACCTGAAGCGGAATGAATTCGCCTTCATGGAAAAGATCGGCATGATCGCGGCGGAAACGAAGCGCCTTGCGAATCAAGTGCAATTTGATTTTCCCATCCTGCCAGTTCTCGACCAAACTTCGTAACGATTCGGCCGAGTCTGCGGCGATTTCTTTCAGAGCCGCCTCTCTACGCGCGTAGTCGATCTGGCCGCGATTGTCGGGATCGACCAGCCGCAGATCCCAAAGCTCGGAACCCTGATAAAAGTCCGGCACTCCCGGTGAAGTGATTTTCAGAAGCGTCTGCGAGAGAGCGTTCACCATGCCGAAATAGGCAATCTTTTTCTGGAATGCTCGGAAATCGTCCAGAAATTCCGAATTCTCTGGAGCCAATATCTTTTCCGCAAATTGTTTCAGCGCATCCTCGTGTGGCTGGTTCGGACGAGTCCACCGGGTGTGCACCATCGCTTCCCTTGTAGCTTTAATGAGGTGATCCTGTATGCGCGCGAGAAAAGTTTCTGACGCCTGCGGATCAAGCGGCCATGCGCCGATTAGCGTCTGGTAGAGAAAATATTCTTCGTTGCGATCGGGTGCAAACTGTCCCGCAATTTGTTCCCGGTACTCTGAAATTCAACCCAGCCCAGTGGTCGAGCCGCTGTTTCCACTCGGCCGGAATCTCGGACAGAACATTTACCCGGGCGCGGACGTCCTCACTGCGCTTGGTGTCGTGAGTAGTGGTGGCGTCAAGAGTGCCGGGCCAGCGATCGCGCCGCTTCTGGAGAAAAGCATAAAAGTTAACGAGAGATTGAGCATCGGACGGCAGGGGATCACCACCCACCTCGTTCAGCGACAACAGTGGGTGAAAAACGTAAAGCGCAGTGTCCTCGAGTCCCTTCGCGACGATCGGTCCGGTAAATTGCTGCCATCGCATAACGAATGCGAGACGCGCCTCCCGCTGGTCAGCGAGCACATGCGGCGGGTTGAGGAGCAATAGCACCTCATTCACGACATTGAAAGCGCCCGGCGTAAGGTGCGGCGCTCGCTTCCGAGCCAGCGCGACGGCCTCTTCGATGTACTTGATCGACTCGGCAGGCAGATCCATATTGCGAATATAAGTCCGGTAGACCGGCAGGCAGGCGGTCACCTCGATCAGGGCGTCAATCAATTGGCCGCGATTCAATTCGCGCGCGTAGCGGTCCTGCGCGGCCAGTTCAGCGAGTTGGCGGCCGAGCGTTCGCATCTCAACGCCCAGAAGCGTATTCATGACCAATTTCTTTTTCTGATAGACGACGTCCGAAAAATCCTGCTGGCGACCGATGAAGTCGGAATAAATCTCTTCCATGCGCTTCGCACCTTCAGGATCGACGAAGATGCCATTCACCGCATTCACGTAGTCATAGCCGGTAGTCCCGGCCACAGGCCAGTCGCCGGGGATATCTTCGCCGCGCGCCAGAATCTTCTCGACGAGCACATAGGCCGAGGTTCCTGCGCGACTCTCTTCTGTACCCAGGCGTTCCTGAAGGCGATTGAGATATCCCACAGGATCGCGGAGTCCGTCGATGTGATCGATACGCAGGCCCGCATTCAGATTTTTCGAAATCAGCCGCAACATGTAGCCGTGCGTTGCTTCGAAAACAATGGGATCTTCCACACGAACGCCCACCAGATCGGCAATGGTGAAAAAGCGCCGGTAGTTGATGCTTTCGTTCAAGTTCTGCCAGAACGCAAGCTTGTAATTCTGTTCGCCCAGCAATCGTTGCAGCAATCCAAGGCTGCCGGGGTCGCCTTCCCTGCCGTTGAGCTCGGCGACATTCTCAAGCACCAGCCGGGAAATCTCCGGGCTAGTGTTCATCAGCGAGCGCAGACGTTCGCGAGCGGACTCGAATCGCAACCGCTGCTCGGATGCACTCGACGCCACTCGGCGGTCGGCGCGGGCAAGGTCCAGCACTGAGGAAAGAATTCCGGAGTATTCGTTATATGCAGCCGTCTCGGGACTCAAAGAGTCCTTCAAGCGCCCGGCGTGAAGGTTCAGAATCGCGTGGTACGAGCGCGGAGAAACGGGAAACAACGACTCGAAATATTGGACGAAGAATCGTCCGTCGTTGTACACCAACTTGATCTCGCCCGAATCAAGAGCTTCGCCGAAGGGCCGTCCCAGCACCGGCAGCAAGATGCGCCCTTCGAGGCTGCGCGCATGGGGACGCCACTCGATATCGAAGAAGCCCGCGAAGGCAGATTGCGCGCCGTATTCAAGCACATCCATCCACCAGGGATTCTCTGCGCTGGCCGCCATGTGGTTAGGCACGATGTCGAGCAGAAGTCCCATACCGCGATTCTGCAGTTCGGTCTGCAGCGCATTGAACTCTTCTTCGGTGCCCAGTTCGGGATTGATGCGGCTGGGATCGATGACGTCGTACCCGTGCATGCTGCCCTTGCGGCTGGCAAGAACCGGCGACAGATAAACATCGGTGATGCCAAGATCGTGGAGGTAATCCAGGATCTTGTGAGCATCGGCAAATCGAAAATCCTTATTGAGCTGGATTCGGTAGGTGGCCGAAGGCAAGCGGGTCTGCGGCATGTCTAACCTTGAGGCAGCAGGATTTGGAGTTGGGTAGCGAGTCGATTCAACTCTTCATGACGCTGTGCGGCAGCCGGGTCCGTATTGGGTGAATGCCAGCCGTTCTGTTGGTATGCAGCGATCAGCGGCTTGTAGACCAGATTCTGCGCCTCCCAAAGTACGACGTTGAAAGGAAGCGATGGAATCAGATCGAGCCACTTGATCATCCGCTCGATTGCTGGAAGATCGGAAGGATTCGCGGCAAAGTCGGCGGCTTCTTTTTCGATCCGTCTCCGCAGTTTGTATTCGAGCGTGGTGCCATCCAAAGCGATCTTGCTGGCAGCAGCCTCGCGAAGCAGGCTCTGAATTCCTTCCGTGTCGAGTTCGGGACGCTCCAGATGTTGCTGCAACTGGTTGTTCAAAGCGATCTCGGCCGCTGACTTCAGCGCATTCGGAACGGGAATTTCCAATCCATTCAAGAAGCGAATCAATGGAGCCTGGCTTTCGAAGACTGTGCGATACACGGCAGCCGCGTTGTTCAGCGAGTCCGTCAGGATCAAATTCGTAATCTTCCGCTGCTCGTCGCGGAACAGCTGCCGCAGCGAGAATATCGATTTGCCGTACGTTTGATCGAGAAGACGAATCAATTCCGCTGTGTCCGCCTGGTCAAACGCGTCCATCAGCTTTTTCTCATCCGGCTCAGAAGAGTTTTCAAGTGGGCGGACACCCGCGGTGACGTTATGGTCGCCGAGGTGCAGAACAGCGAAGCTGAGCGCCGCAGACTCTTGCGTGATGGCGGACCGGAACTGTGCCGCGCCAATTCCCAGGCGCATCTTGCCTTCGGCCTCGAGTGAATACTTCAGCCGCTCTGCTTCGTAACAATAAATGCGAGTTTTTTCCGGATATGTTTCGAACAACGAACTGATCGCGTAGTGACCAGCAACGCGCTGGATATCGATCACTGCCGGGCGCACCCACTTTTCGTAGATCTGCGCGCCGTCTCCGTTCTCGGCGAGATTGCTTTTCGCTTTCGCAAGCTGCTGAAGAAATTCTGCCTCGATCGACTGCCCGGTAACGTCTTCTGCCAAACGCAACGCACGACCCGCGTAATGGATGACCTGGACTGTCTCAATTCCCGACAATTCGTCGAAGAACCAGCCACAGCTCGTGTACATCAGCATCGCGTGACGCTGCATTTCCAGAAGCTTCAACGCGGTCACTTGTTCTGCCGGTTCAAGAGGCCGAATCGCGTGATCGGCAAAGAAAGCATCGCGCACTTCCTGCGACCGATCGAGAATGACGCGGATATAGTCATCGCGCCCAGCCCATGGATCCCGAAAATACATTTTCAGGCGCGACTCAAAGATCGGCGCCAGGCGGTCGCGCAGCCAATCCAGCGCGGCCCGAAGCGGAGCGCGCCATTGCTGGTTCCATGGATGGCCGCCCGAGTTGCAGCCGCAGTCGCTGCGCCAGCGTTCAACACCGTGCACGCAACTCCAGGAACTGTTCTCGACGATCTCGACCTGATCTTCGGGCGGATGCTTCTCCAGAAACTCGCCGTAGTTGGTGAGCTTGGCGACGCCGTTGCGTTCGATCTCATCCAGCGCGTAGCTGAGCGCCATCTCTCCGAAGTGGTGATGATGGCCGTAGCTTTCGCCGTCGGTGGCGATGTGGACCAGCTGCGGACCTTTCGCGCATCAGAGAAGCCGCTCATCAGGCGGTCGGCGAAACGCTTGCCGTCGTCAAGCAGTCCTTCAAACGCAACGCCTTGAGAGATCGGCCCGTCGTAAAAAAACAAACTGAGGCGTTTTTTCGACGGAAGCTTCGCGGTATAAGCGTGCGCGGATCGATGCCACCGCCCATTACATCGTGGAAACGCGTGCTGTCTTTGGTCCGCACTCGCTTCGCCTGGCGCGGCGCAAGAATGGTGAACTTGATTTCGTTCTCGGCAAGAACCTCCAGCGTTTCGGTGTCCACCGCCGTCTCAGGAAGCCACATGCCCTCGGGACGTCGTCCGAACCGGCTCTCGAAATCCTTGATACCCCACTTCACCTGCGTAACTTTGTCGCGGCGATTCGCCAGCGGCAGGATCATGTGGTTGTAGCCCTGCGCCAGCGCGGAACCATGTCCCGAATATCGCTTGCTACTGTCTTTGTCTGCCTGAAGAATATCGGCATGCACGTGAGGAGCCTGTTCCTTCATCCATGAAAGCAGTGTCGGCCCGAAGTTGAAACTGATTTGCGAGTAATTGTTCTTCAGGTTAACGATGCGATTCTGCGCGTCCAGAATGCGTGAGGCAGCATTGGGCGCGTAGCACTCGGCCGTGATGCGCTCGTTCCAGTCGTGATACGGATAGGCGGAATCCTGCAACTCAATCGCTTCGAGGTAGGGATTCTCCCGCGGCGGTTGATAAAAATGACCGTGAATACAGACGTACTTCACTCCGCCTCCGGTAGCGATTGGAATCTTTTGAGCACGAGAAATGAATAGGGGGAAAGCAGTAAGTCCTTATCCGCCGAAAGATCTTTCGTGGAAAGGTGGTCGGGTCCCGGGCCCTTCCAGCATGCAGCCGCGGAATACAACATCGTCGTCCACTTCCCGGCTATCTCGGGCACTTTCAACGTGACCGGAGAAGCGGCGAAACTAAAGATGATCGCCGCTTGAGGCGATTCACTAGCATACGCTAACAGCAGAGAGCTGTCGCCGAGTTGGCGGACGGAATGCGCGGTGCGACTACCCAGTTTCAACTCCGACCGGATGCGAATTAATTCCTGGTAAAAGCGATAGAGAGTCTTGTGCGGGTCTTTCCCTTTCAGTGAATGGTCGAGAGTTGAGCGCCGAAAAGTTTCCTCATCCTGCGGATCCGGAACGCTCACTTGCCATCCAAACGCAGCAAATTCTTCGCGGCGGCCACGACGCACCGCTTCCACCAAGTCAGGATCGCCGTGACTGACGAAGTATTGAAACGGTGCGGGTTCGCCATACTCTTCGCCCATGAACAGCATGGGAACGAACGGTGACAGCAGTGTTATGCCCGCGGCCAGCTTCAACTCCTCGAACGTGACCAGATCCGTCAGCCGTTCGCCGGCAGCGCGATTCCCGACCTGATCGTGATTCTGACTGCAGACAACAAATTTCGCGGGCGCGACGCCTGCGGCCGAATTTCCATGACGCCGTTTGCGAAAAGTCGAATATTGCCCGCTGTAATACCACCCGTTTTTCAGAGTCTCAACCAACGGGGCAATCCCGCCGTAAGCAGAGTAGTAACCGCGATCTTCCTTGGTGAGCAACGTATGAACGGAATGGTGAAAATCATCGCTCCATTGAGAATCCAGGCCGTATCCTCCGTGATCTGGATCGTGCAAGAGTCGCGAATCGTTCATGTCACTCTCGGCGATGAGATGAATTTGTCGACCCAATCTCGCGGACAAGTCAGCCGCTTCAGACTTCAACTCAGCAAGGAAGTGTCGAGCGCCGAAATCAAAAATTCCGTGGACCGCATCAAGACGAAGCGCGTCGAAGTGATACTCCTCCAGCCAATAGAGGGCGTTCTCGATGAAAAATCTTCTGACTTCGTCGCTGCCTTCTCCGTCGTAGTTAATCGCCTCGCCCCACGGAGTTCGGTAGCGATCGGTAAAGTACGGCCCGTACGCGCCCAGGTAATTGCCTTCGGGGCCGAGGTGGTTGTACACGACGTCAAGCGCCACCGCCAAGCCTTGCCTGTGCGCCGCATCAACAAAACGCTGGAGAGATTCTGGGCTTCCATAGGAGTTCTGTGGCGCATAGAGAAAGACGCCGTCATATCCCCAGTTCCGCGAGCCTGGAAATTGGGCCAGCGGCATCAACTCGACAGTCGTAATTCCGAGATCCGCCAGATGCGGCAAATGTGGGATCAGGGCCTCGTACGTGCCTTCACGCGTGTAAGTACCCACGTGCATTTCGTAAATGACGCTTCGTTCAAGACGAATTCCCTTCCAGTCCTGATCCGACCAATGGAATGCGCCTGTGTCGACTAGTTGCGAAGGACCATGCACTCCCTCGGGCTGGAACCGCGAAGTGGGATCGGGCAGGTCACGTCCATCATCAAGGCGATATCGATACGTGGCCCCCGCTTTCGGTCCCCTGATCTCGGCGCGATGGTAGCCGAGAGTCGTGGGCGTCATCGGAACCATCTGATCGCCTTCTGACAAATGAATCGAGACCGAGTCGAAGTTCGGAGCCCAGAGAAGGAATTCCCACGCCCCGTCCGGTGTGAGATGGGGGCCCAATCGCGGCGAATTGACTAGCGTTTCCGTGAGCGACATCGAGCAAGAGACTGACAGATTTTTATATATCAAAAATTCGATAGACCGAGGAGGGCTCCCGAGCCTGCAGAAGAGTTACAGCGACATTGTAGACAGGACTGCCACCTGTGGTCTTTCCTTCCAACTGGCCATGATGGGCGTGGCCGTGAACAACCAGATCCGCTCCGTGACGGTCGATGACTTCCGCCAGCCGCGAAGTCCCGAGGAAAGGGAGGATCTCCGGCGATTCGCCTTGAACCGTTGCCGCAATCGGTGAGTAGTGAATCACGACCACGCGCTTGGGCGTACGCAGTTGCGCCATGGCGCGTTCCAACTTCAAGGCCTCGTCGATGGAAGACTGCACGAACTGCTTGATCTCAATTTCTCCGAAGGCGGTAAGCATGCCGCGTCCGAACCCGCCGACGAATCCCTTGGTGCCGGCGAAACCGACGCCGTCGCGTTCGTAGGCGGTTCCGTCGAGCACCTTGATGCCGGAACCTTCCATCATGCGCATCAACTCAGCTTGTTTCCCGCTTTCGTAATCGTGATTGCCCAAAACTGCGACTGTAGGAATTCTCGAGCGAACCACCACATTCAGAAGCGGCTCCATCTCCTCGGTCTTGCCGTAGTTCGTAAGGTCTCCAGCGAGCACAAGAACATCGGCCTCATCGCGCACACGGCCCAGCTGGTCGTGGAGCGTACTCTGGCGCGATGCCGAGAAATGCAGATCGGCGGTGGCGGCGATTCTCATCTTTTCTCGTTCGTAAACTCTTTCGGCAAGCTCCGCAGGCGTCGATCACGATATTCTTGCATGATGTTGTCCAATCCCCATTCGTTCAAGTCGATGGCAAACATTTTGTCATCGATCAGGCTTCCGCGAAACCTCGCCTTCGGATCCGGATGCAGAGACAGCCTCGCTGAAACGGTGAAGGAGATCACGCCAGAGTTCAGCGGGAACATAGCTCGGTCTGAGCAGGATATACATAACGAAAGAGAATGAGCGCCCAGAGAAGAACTTCCCAGTTGTCGCCCGTTAGATCCAGAACGCGCTGCCAGTCGAGTTTTCCTTTCGTCCCGTAGATCACATGCGCAATGTCGGCGCCATCGAATCTCTCCCGCCGCGTGACAAATAATTTGGAGCAAATCAATTCCTCGGCCGACAGAACTCTGGTTCGGACGCCGTGAACGGTAGCAGGTTTGGCTCGCTCGATCCATGAATCCTCCACGACGATCGTTGCATTGCTCATCCCCGTGATCAGATCGACGAAGAATTCTTCGCGATGCGCCTTAAACAGCCATACCGGATCGCAGACCTCACACTCGAGTCCCTTTTCGCGAAGCAGACTGAGCGCAATCACGGCATTTTCGGATGTAAGGAATAGATCGAGATCCTTTGTATCGCGGCAGATTCCGGTGTGCTCCCGCAGAGCGAACGCTCCCGCAATCGCGTATGGCACCTTCTGCTTTTCAAACAGTTCCAGAATTTCGCGGAAGAGCAGCTCCTGCTCAGGCGGAAGCTTCAGCGGTTCTGAAGTTGTCTCGGTGACAATCGTGTGTGGGGGTTCGGCCATGGGCACCTTGGATGTGAAAGTGGAAGAGGCGGTTGTCGCACTCGACCCCACGGAGCGCTTATCGCTCAGTCTTTTGCGTGGATTCGAAAACGACTCCGGCGGGAACAACCTTCAAGCGCGTGGACATCACTTCGTCCGGAACTTTCGTAGAACCGGTCATGCGCTTGACGTAGTCCGATTGCGGGTCTGCGACGGCCGCCCGGCCAACTGTAACCATCGAAACCAGGACGATTGCGGCTGCAAGGAAAAGCCGGGTGAAGAAGTTCGATCGATCCATGGGCACATCCTCGATTCTTGCTCGTTCGAGCCAGCGTTGCCCCACGTAAGAAAGTTAGAGAAAAGACGATCCAACGGTCTATCCAGTGTTATCTGTAACTGGCTGAAACGATATAGGGAGGGACAACGCCGTCTTTACCTACTTGATCTCCAGCCTGGCCGTTTAGGATCTGATCCAGTCGCCGGCTGGCCGTTTGGTCGTGGATGGGCTTTGGACCCGCAAGGAATGCTTTTGCTTCTTACATCGATGTTTTCTCCGGCCTACATGTTTTCCCTAATGACAGCTCCCGCAACCGAGCTTAGGCTAGATCCAGCCGTGATAAGTGTGCGCTTCCGAGGTCACATGGGGTTAGCCCATCGATCTCTTCGGCAAGCTCAGATTGCACGTAGCTCTGGCGAGGGAAAGGTAATGACCCCGATGAAACTAAACAAGGTATTGAGATCCATTCTCAAAACGGCGGTTTACATCATGGACCAAACGGCCGACTCAGTCGACCGTGCTTCAGACCGCGCCTCCGAATTGGCGGAAAACGCGAGAGACATGGTGTATCCGGAAGCCGACCATACGTTAAGAAATGTCATCAGTTTCGTGGCTGGAGTCGGCGTAGGCGTGGGTGCCGGACTTCTTCTGGCTCCGGCCAGTGGCGCCGATCTGCGGAATCAGATCAACGACAAGGTTCAAGACATCAGCAACCGCGTTAAGGGAAAAGCTGATGCCTATGCAACTGGAACGGACTTGCGCTAAGGCTCTTGGCTGGAGGTTTGTGACGATTCGAAAACGATGTGAAAGGAGATTCATGAATACAGCAGGAAGATTGCTCTTAGCTTTGTCTCTGGTGGTTAGTAGCGCAGGCCTATCCCTCGCAGCTCCTGTCCAGGACGGGCAAAGCGCGAAGCAGGATATGAAGGATGCCGGGAGTGACACGAAAGACGCTGCCAAGGACGCCGGCCGGGCTACGAAGAAGGCGGCCAAGAAGACCGGGCACGCGGTGAAGAAGACGACCAAAAAAGCCACCCATAAGACCGCTAAGAAAACCAGAGAAGGCGCGGAAAAAGTAGAAGACAAGACGAGCCCGCAGTAACAACGTCTTTTGAATCGGTACCAGCAGGCGCTCCGATTGAACATCGTGAGCGCCTTTCCTTTTGGATGTGCAGCTTTGGCAATGCCGAGTCAATATCCGTTCCTGACGACTTTCACTATCCCTTCGCACCCTGCCTTTTGGCACGTTTCCGCTCTGTCAGATATTCTTGAGCCCCATGAGTAGCGCATCTTCGGCTGTCGCGCCTTCCGAGGGTAGCGAGCGGTCGCTGTTCACCGGCACGATGGCCATCATCTGGGCGATCGCGCTGGCCAAGCTCGTCTTCCACGTTTACTTCAACAATCGTTACGGTTATTTTCGCGACGAATTCGATTACATGTCCTGCGGCGATCACCTGCAGTGGGGCTACGTCGATCAGCCTCCCTTGATCCCGTTCCTGATTCACATATGCCGCGCCGTTTTAGGAAATTCTCTGCGTAGCATTCGATTTATTCCCGCACTGGCTTCGTCTTTGCTCGTAGTCCAGACCGCGGTTCTTGCGCGGGAGTTCGGCGGACGACGCTATTCCCTGTTCCTCAGCGCGCTCTGTGTCGTCATCGCTCCCCAGTATCTTTCGAACGGAAGCTTGCTGACGACGAATTGCCTCGAGCCGAATCTTTGGATGGGCTGCGCGTACTTCGCGATTCTCGCGATCAAGAGAGCCAATCCGCGCTACTGGCTCTGGTTCGGAATCTTCGCGGGACTCGGTTTGCAGGAAAAGTATTCGATTTCCGTGTTCGGTGTTGGAATCGTTGTCGGCCTCCTGCTGACCCAGCACCGGCGTGTATTGCTCGACAAGTGGATATGGATTGGCGGTGTCGCAGCCGCTCTCATCTTTCTCCCCAATGTCTTATGGAATATTCACAACGACTGGCCGTTCGTTCAACTCATGCACGCCATCCGGGCCTCAGGTCGCGACGTGGTGCTTGGGCCTTTCCCGTTCTTCTTCCAGCAGACTCTATTGCTTGACCCAATCGTCGCCCCGATCTGGCTGGCCGGAGTGTTCGCTTTAATATTCTCGCCCCGCCTTCGTCCTTATCGATTTCTGGGATGGTGCTATCTCGTCTGCTACGCGGTGTTCTATGTCCTGCACGGAAAGAGCTACTACTTGGCGCCCGTCTACCCGATGTTGTTGGCGGCCGGCGCTGTTCTGATCGAGTTTGCGCTCGACCGTCCGGAGACCAGGCGACCCCGCCTGCAATGGTTGAAGCCGGTAATCGCAATCATTCTGATCGCAAGCGGCTCCCATCTGCTCCCGATTGTCGTGCCGATATTGTCCCCCGACCGTTTCCTCGCTTACGCCAAGACGCTGCCCTTCAAACTGCCGGTCACCGAGCACTCGCATGCGGCCGCGGCACTTCCGCAATGGTATTCGGACCAGTTCGGGTGGAAGGAGATTGCGGACGAAACTGAGGTCGCTTGGAATCGGATTCCAGTCGAGGAACGCGGCGATTGCGGCATCTTCGCGCAGGACTATGGACAGGCGGGAGCGATTGATTTCTTCGCAAAGCCACACGGATTGCCCGGTGCGATGAGCGGAGACCGGACCTACTTTCTTTGGGGCCCACAGGGCTATTCGGGAAATTGCATGATCGTGCTTGACGATCGCAGGGAAGTCCTCGAGCGCTACTGGGAAAACGTGCAACTGATTGGCATCTCGGCGCCCAACCGCTACGCGCTCGAGCAGCAGATTCCTGTGTTCCTATGTAAAGGCAAAAAGATCGAATCGTGGGCCAGCTTTTGGCCGCAGCTTAAACGCTGGCGCTAGGCCGTTGCGGATAACTTTTGCCAAGCAACTGGCCAATGGTCTCCACGTCAGTGATGGTTGTGTCGCCCATATGTTCGAGCGCGGCGATGGAGTGTTCCGCAGCCTTTTCGTTGCCGAATCCGCAAGCATCTTTCACCAGGATCGGCCAGAAACCCAGGTCTGCGCCTTGACGGCATGTGGGATCAATTCCGATCTCCAGCGCGATCCCCACGATGATGAAACTGCGAATGCCGCAATCGCGCAAGGCTATCTCCAGAAACGTTCCCTCGAATGCCGACATCGTGATTTTGTCGATTACAGCCTCGTTCCCCGTTGGGACTAAGTCGGGAACAATCTGGAACGCAGGGCTATCCCGCAGAAACATCGGTTTGATCTTGTCGGGAGAATCCACACGCTGCCACGCCATCGCCGTCCGGCACTGGAATGTCCCCATCAATTCTTTCGGGAGCGACATGTGCCGGGTGAAGAACACTCTGACTCCGGCTTTGCGTGACGCCGACAGTACCTTCGCGACGCGTCGCGTGATTTCCGGCCCGTTGCCGATTTGCGGGGTGATTCCCCACTGCATGTCGTAAACGATGAGGGCAGTATGTTGAGGCGTTATATTTTCTTGCCACGACTTCGGAACTGTCAGTCCACAAAATTCATGCATCTTGGACTCTTTTCGCTAACACCTTTATCTCCTGTTTCGGCGATCGTACGGCTCGCGCGTATCGACCGCGGCATCGAATAAATATTCCAGCGGCAGCGGAGCATCGAGTGCGATGTACTGCCAGTCGAGAAATCCCCGCCTCGATAGAGGGAATTCTTCCACATAACTTCTGGCTTCGTCCACGCTCGCGCACTCGAATACGATCACCACCCCAGGAACATCGGCTCGTGCATAGTTCTCGCGCACGATGCCCGCCTTCCACAGTCTCCACACATTTGCGACTTCTTCCTGCAAATACGGCTTCAACGTATCGAGTGTCACTCCAGGCTTGAACGAGTCGTAGGCAATGATCTTCATGAAATCTCCTGACCTCTGATATCCCAAGATCGTGACCACCCGCAAGAACGCACAAATTGGATAGATACTTCCCCAAAGGTTCCTGGCGGCGTTGTCCGGCGACTATGCTGTAATGAATCGGCCTCGGAAATTTCAAATATCAGGAAAGCGACTGGCATGGATCTGCGTGATTGTCCCGTTAAAAAGACCGCTGACGTCATTAGCGGCAAGTGGAAGCCGCTGATCCTGTTCTGCCTCAAGCCCGGAACACAACGCTACAGCGAACTGCGTAGGCAAATCTCGGGACCGTCACACAAGGTGCTGACCCAGCAACTTCGTCAACTGGAGCGCGATGGGATCGTCGCGCGAAAGGTTTATCCCAGCGTTCCTCCCAAGGTCGAGTATTCACTCAGCCGCTACGGCAAGACGCTGATTCCCGTTCTCAACGCGATGGCGAATTGGGGAGTGAAGCACGGCCAAGCACGGCGGCCCGCCGCGCCCCCTCCCAGTTAGGGCCATCCTTGCCGCTCCGTTCGGCAAGTTGTAGCATCAAAAGGTTTGAGCATCCATAGCTCCCACCGTAAGGAGACGTCATCATGGCCACCGATACTTTAGCTACTCCCGCCACACTCAGCGACAGCCAGACACGAGTTTTCAAGAATTTCATCGACGGAGACTGGGTCGACTCCTCGACCGGACAGACTTTCGAGAACCGCAACCCCGCCGACACCCGCGACTTGGTCGGCATCTTTCAGAAATCGGGCAAAGCGGACGTAAATGCCGCTGTTGCGGCAGCAAAACAGGCCTTCGAGAAATGGCGACTGGTTCCGGCGCCGCGACGGGCAGAAATTGTTTTTCGCGCCGCCGAAATCCTGATCGAGCGCAAGGAAGACTACTCCCGCGACATGACACGCGAGATGGGCAAAGTCCTCGCCGAAACGCGCGGCGACGTGCAGGAAGCAATCGATGCCGCCTATTACAACGCGGGAGAAGGCCGCCGGCTGTTCGGTCCTACGGTTCCATCCGAAATGCCGAACAAATTCGCGATGGCGATACGCCAGCCCATCGGCATCTGCGGCATGATCACGCCATGGAATTTCCCCATGGCCATCTCGTCATGGAAGCTGCTGCCGGCAATCGTTTGCGGAAATACCTGCGTCATCAAACCTGCCCAAGACACTCCCCTCTCGACTTTCAACTTGGTACGCGCGCTCGCCGACGCTGGGCTTCCCAAGGGCGTCATCAACATTGTGACGGGATTCGGTCCCGAAGTCGGTACTCCACTGGCGGAGCATGTCGACGTCCGCGCTATCTCCCTGACGGGATCATCGGCAGTGGGCAAGATCGTCGGCGGCATTGCGTCGCAGAGTTTCAAGCACTGCTCGCTTGAGCTTGGCGGCAAGAATCCCATGATCGTGCTCGACGACGCAAACCTCGACCTTGCGATCGAGGGAGGCCTCTGGGGCGCGTTCGGCACCACGGGCCAGCGCTGCACCGCGACGAGCCGCATCATCGTGCAGAAGGGCGTGTACCGCGAATTCGTCGACCGTCTGGTCGAGCGCGCCAAGAAGTTGAAGGTAGGCAACGGGCTCGACGAAACCGTCCAGATGGGTCCGGCGATCAACGAGAAGCAGCTCGAAACCGATCTCAAGTACGTCGATATCGGAAAGAACGAGGGCGCAAAATTGATGTGCGGCGGAAACCGTCTCGACAAGGGTGAATACCAGCACGGATGGTTTATGGAGCCGACTGTCTTCATCGATGTCGACCCAAAGATGCGAATCGCACAGGAAGAAATCTTTGGCCCCGTGGTTTCGGTCATCGCCTGCGACGACCTGAGCGACGCCATCGAGATCGCAAATGGCATCGAGTACGGCCTGTCATCCTCGCTCTATACGAAGGATGTCAACAAGGCCTTTTCGGCAATTCGGGATCTCTATGCCGGCATCACCTACATCAACGCGCCCACCATCGGAGCCGAGGTCCATCTGCCATTTGGTGGAACCAAGGCGACTGGCAACGGACATCGCGAAGGCGGTATCGGGGCAATCGATTTCTACACGGAGTGGAAGTCGGTTTACGTGGACTACTCCGACAAGCTGCAAAAGGCCCAGATCGATCGCGAAGATTAAGATCGGTGAGGGGAATTCGGGAAATTGGCCGGTCCGGATTCCCTTTTCTTTCTGCTGCTTTACATCTGCTTTGCGCCCAACATCGGGTACGTTGGTAATCTTGAAGACATGTTACGAGCAACCTAACTTGATCAGACTGGGCGCCGCACCGCGGTCTCAAGTTCAAGTTTAAGGTTGTGCTGTGAAAGATCGAGTCTTTCGCAGGCTAAATGTTGCCTGCATCCATGAATCGCTCTCGATTGTGGCAGTTCTGCTGAGCCTGGTTCTCGGCGGTGCCTCCTCGATCTCTGCCCAAAACGCGCCGAAAGTACACCGCAAGGTCATGGTGTCGGTCCAGCCGCAATATCCGGCTATCCTGCAAAAGGGAAGGTTTGAAGGACAGGTTCGCCTGGAGGCGACTGTTCAGCCGAATGGAAACGTTTCCAGGGTTGTGGTTAAGGGCGGCAATCCAATGCTCTGCCAGTACGCTTCCGAGGCGGTAATGCGCTGGAAATACGTGCCTGGACCATCCCAGACGGTCGAAGACGTCGTATTCAACTTCGATTCCTCGAGGCGCTAGTCGTTCCCGCTGGCCGAGTTCCCCACGCCACAATTCCTGCGCTTCGTTCTTCTCCTCATTTAGAATTTCTACTGGGCTGCGGCGCAGATTAATCCGCAGCGAGGTATCCATGAGTTCGATCAGCCAAGATCGCGAAATCTCCTCCGCTTCCCGTCTCGACAACGTTCGTTACGCCATCCGGGACCTCGCGTGCGTCGCGGATGAAGTGATCCAACAGGGTCACAAAGTCCTGCCGTTGAACGTCGGCGATCCACTGAATTTCGACTTTGAAACCCCGGCGCACATTATCGACGCCGTGCACAAAGCGATGCGCGACGGCAAAAACGGGTACGCGCCATCGGAGGGTGTACGCGAGGCGCTGGAGGCAATTCGCGGAGAGGCCGCGCGCAAGGGCATCACGACCGTGCGCGATGTCTTCGTGACTTCAGGCGTCAGTGAAACCGTGGACCTATGTCTTTCAGCGCTCGTAAATCCCGGCGAGGACTTGCTGACCCCGAGCCCCGACTATCCGCTGTACTCGGCCGTGTTGTGCAAGCTCGGCATACGACTCAACGCCTACGATCTGAACGAAGAAGATGCCTGGCAGCCGGAATTAGCCGACATCGAAAAGAAGATTTCGCCGCGTACACGCGGAATCGTGCTGATCAATCCGAACAATCCGACCGGCTCGTTGTGCACCCGCGAGATGCTCGAACGGGTTGCGGAACTTGCGCGCCGGCACAATCTCATCGTGTTCTCGGACGAAATTTACGACAAGCTCATTCTCGATGGCACACCCCACGTCGCATTTGCCGCGGTCGCGCCGGACGTGCCCTGCGTCACCTTCGGAGGCATGTCGAAGAATTATCTGGTGCCGGGATGGCGCATCGGATGGGGCATCGTGTCGGGAGAAGCCGCCGGAGTAAAAACCTACACGGACGGCATCCACCGCCTTCTACGAGCCCGTTTGTGCGCGAATCATCCAGAGCAATATGCGATCAAGCCCGCTCTTGAAGGCCCGCAGGATCATCTGGTCGAGATACAGCGGAAGCTGCGTTCGCGCCGCGATCTCACCCAGAAGTGGTGCGAGGCGACTCCCCGCGTGAGTTGCGTAGCCCCGCGAGGTGCGTTCTACGCGTACCCGAAGATCGACATCCCCGAAGGCGACGAAGTTTTCGTGAAGGAATTAATTCGGCAAAAGCACGTCATGGTCGTTCACGGATCAGGCTTCGGCCAGAAGCCGGGGACGCAGCATTTCCGCATTGTCTTCTTGCCGAACGAAGCCACGCTGACGAAGGCGTACACGGCCATCGCAGAATTTATCCGAGAGCGCTACGGAAACGCATGACCGTAGTGCCGGCATCCCGCCGGCTGTCCACAGCCCGCGCCCGACGAGCAGACGTCTTTCGCCCTCAAAATATCCCCGGCACCACAGCCGCTACGCGGCTGGCATACTGATCGAACTCAGTCCCAAACTGCGATCGCAGCAAACTCTCCTCTACGCGCACGCGTATCATCAGCCCGATCATGAAGATCACGATCGCCGCCACAAGCGCGATCCAGTGTTCCGTCGCGAGCCCGGTAGCAATCAGCATTCCCAGCATGCCTGTATAGATCGGATTGCGGATATGCGCATACGGACCCTCGGTAATCAGCTTATGATCTTCGACCAGCCGGGCACGCATGGCCCACTGCCGCCCGAGCATGCGCACCGAACTGTAGATCAGCCATCCCGAGGCCGCGGCGAGCCCGACAGTAAATATCGAAAACAGGATCCCCACAATTCCCGAGAGCAGTGCGACCTGCGGTAGAAACGGCCGGTGTGGAGGCTGGAAAAAGACCAAGAAATATCCGATCATTTGGAGCACGATGCCAAAGATTGCGCGCTTATCGCGTTTTGAATCCGGGGCCTGGGGCGGCCGCTTGCGCAGGATGAAAATGCCGGCGAAGAATATCCAGCAGAGCATTACGCCCACCAGAGTGGCCAGTGCAAGCGGAGTTGGATTCGACGTCATGGCAACCTCCGGTGAGAGAGTAACGTATCAGCCGTTCCCCTGACGGACTATTCTGCCCGCTTTCGTGCTCGTGGCCTTCCACAATAATTCGGAATCTGCTTAAATCGAATCAGGGAAACATCGCTCGGGTTGCGGTGTTCAAATTATCGTGGTTGATATTCACTCGCATATTCTCCCGGAAGTCGACGACGGCCCCAAGTCATGGGACGTCAGCGTCGCCATGTGCCAGGCGGCCGCCGCGGATGGCATCACCCACATGGTCGCCACTCCGCACGCGAATGAGCGGTATCCCTACGATCGCGAGCACCTTCAGGGCGTACTCCAGCGTTTGCAGGAGAAGGCCGGCGAGGCTCCGAAGCTGAGCCTGGGATGTGACTTCCATCTCTCCTACGACAACATCCAGGACGCGCTGGCTCACCCCAAGCGTTACGTAATCGGCAACACCCGTTACCTGCTGGTCGAGTTCAGCAATTACGGCATCCCGCAACAGACTTCGGATTATTTTCAGAGACTCGGGGATTGTGGCATGACTCCTGTCATCACGCACCCGGAACGCAATCCGATCCTGCGTGAGAATCTGCAACGCGTGGTCGAGTGGGCCGAACAGGGTTGCGTGGTGCAAGTGACCGGGTCGTCGTTTACCGGATTCTGGGGCGACAAGACACTACGCGCCGCCACTTGGCTTCTCGAGCATCAGGCGGTGCACGTGCTCGCTACCGACGCCCACGAGATGCAAAAGCGCATCCCGATTCTTTCGACGGCGCGCGATGCCGCGGCTGCGATCTGTGGCGCCGAAATCGCCGAGGCCCTCGTAGAAGACAATCCTCGCGCCATTGTTCAAGACCAGTCGCTTCCCTACTTCCCGCGCCCGGTTGCCACCAGCTACAAGAAGAGCGGGAACTGACCTTCGCGCACAGGCAATCGAATGCCTGGCGCGGATAAGTTATCTCAACTGGATGCTAAAGCAGGCTTACTGCGGTCGTGAACTGCTCGAGGCGGGGCGTCCCGGAGGAACAGGAGTTGCAGTGGCAGGTGCGCTGTTCGATGTGGTTGGCAGCGTCTCTGCCTTGGGCGCGTCCGGCACAGTCGTCATTGCGCTTTCCGGGTTGAGCAGGTGATCTTTGCTCGGCCCAAGTCCAAGTTTAATCAGAGCGCGGGAATCAGGAACGGTTTTATTCTGCCATCCGTGGTCGGCCTGATAACGCCGCATGGCCGCTTCGCTCTCGGGATTCCACGCCCCGGTTGGCTCTCCACTCAAATAGTGCTCGCGGATCAACGCTTCCTGAATTTTCTGCGCCCGCTCGGAATCGATCTTCTGCTGGCCACGGAGTTTACGCGATTTCTTCCGGTGCGATGTGCTCCGGGTGGAGGCAGGTCGGGTCTTCGCCGACGACTTCTTCGTCGAGGCCTTCGCGCCTGTCTTGGAATTCTTTGACTTCGCCGTATCAGTTGTCGAGTTGGAACTCGCCACCGCTGAAACGAACGCCAACGTGAGCATCAATGCGAATATCGCACCGAGTCCCCCTCGTCGAATTCCCTTCTGCAATGACACTACCGAACCTCTTTAGAGTGCTTCGACGATCCCCATTAAATACGGAACGCCCGGCGGATACTGGCACTGTAATTCTCGTCGATCTTGAAGTACAGTGCCAGCCCTGCCGGGCAAATTGCGTTACGGAAGTGTACCCGCCAGGAAGATGGTGCCATCCTGCCGGTTCGATCCGCGTTGGCGAACGAGGAAGACCACGTCCTGCCCACTCTTCATGCTCGACTCGAGCTTCGAAAAGTCCTCTTCGCTATTCACCGACTGTTTGTTGATCTGCAGGATAATGTCGCCGCGGGCCAGGTTTACGTCTTCCGCGAACGAGCCCGGCTTCACATCCTGCACGATGACTCCCTTGCCCGATTCCATATCGAGCCGGTCTGCCATCTCCGGCGTTACCTTGCGCACGGTCACTCCGAACTTGCTCTGCTTCGGAGAGTTTTCGTCGCCGTTGCTCTGATCTTCACCCAATCGCGCGGCGAAAAGCTTCGAACGGTCGGCGGTGGTGACTGCCGCTTCCTGTGTCTTGCCATTGCGCAGGAAGCCAAGTTGAACCTTGGTTCCGGGCTTGCGCGAGGCGATGTAGTCGACCAGGTCCGACCCCTTGGAAACTTTCTTTCCGTCTACCGTGTTAATCGTATCGCCGACTTTCAATCCCGACTGATCGGCGGGACTTCCCGCCACCACGCTGGAGATGGTCACTCCGCTTCCCGACCCATACACCCGGGCAATCGCAGGATTTTCCACCTGATCGAACATGATTCCGATCGATCCGCGGGAAACCTTGTGCTCGGGTCCAGTGAGCTGGTTGTAAACGTCGACCACCGTCTTCGATGGCAGTGCGAATCCGATCCCTGCATAGGCGTTGGTCTCGCTCAGGATGGCGGTATTGATGCCGATGACCTCACCGTTCATGTTGACCAGCGGTCCGCCCGAGTTGCCCGGATT
Source organism: uncultured Acidobacteriota bacterium (assembly GCA_963820895.1). Taxonomy (GTDB): domain Bacteria; phylum Acidobacteriota; class Terriglobia; order Terriglobales; family Acidobacteriaceae; genus Sulfotelmatobacter. The sequence goes on along the minus strand of CAWGBW010000001.1, from coordinate 201,636 downwards.
GATCGCAGCGTCAGTCTGGATGAAGGTCTGAAACTGGCGTCCCGGAACAATGTCACGGCCCTTTGCAGAAACGATTCCGGCGGTCACGGTGCCGGCCTGTCCGAAGGGACTGCCGATCGCAAGCACCCAGTCACCAACCTGCATGCTGTCGGAGTTCCCCATTTTGGCTGCGGGCAAAGCCCGATCGATTTCCACTTTGATCACGGCCAGATCGGTCTCCTGATCCGTACCGATGACCTTGGCGTCGTGTTGCACGCCGGGTGCATCGTCTTCAAACCGAACGCGGATGCGGTCGGCCTTGTCGACCACGTGCCGATTCGTCAGGATGAAGCCCTTCGAATCGACGATTACGCCAGAACCCAGCGAGCGTTCGCGGATGGCTCCCTCACCGGGTGCTCCTCCTTGACCCGGCGCCTGGCCTCCGGGGCCGCCAAAGAAGTGATTGAAGAAGTCTTCCATCCCACCGCCGCCACCCTCTTCATCGTCGTCCGGAGCAGTATTGCCGCCCCGGCGCCGGCGCGTGTTCTTGATGGTCGATTCGGTGTTGATGTTGACGACGCTCGGCTCTAACTGCTTCGCGATTTGCGAAAACGCATTTGATAGTTGCTGCGGCGATGGCAGGGTCAACGGCGTCGCGTCGCTGCCCTTCTGTCCCTCTTTACCCTTCACTCCGTAGGAAATGACGGTTCCAATCAGTATGCCCACCGACAGCGTAGCCAGGATACTCAGCGTATAGACCCAACGATGGGTCTTCATGCGCATCCACATTGCGCCCGAATCCATATGTCTACTTCCTCCGAGACTTGTAAACCCCTAATAGTATACCGATTTACGCAACGAGACCTGATTTGTGAAGGCTGGCGAATGCGTATATGAAGAGCAGACTTCTGCCTACTTAGACGCTCAAATGCCGAAAATCGTTTGATGCCCTTTGCGGTTACTTTGCTTCGAAAACCGTCTTTCCTCCGACCACGGTTCTTAGAACCTTGGTCGCCAGCAGTTTCTCGGGCGAAACCGCCGTCACATCCCGGTCGAGGACAATGAAGTCTGCCAGCATCCCCGGGGTCAGCTTTCCCTTTTCTTTCTCCTCAAATTCGGCGAAAGCGGAACCTGAAGTGTAAGCAGTGATCGCCTGATCAATGGTGATTCGCTGTTCGGGGACGTATTCCTGCTTTCCGTTCTCACTCTTGCGGGTCACAGCCGCGTACAAGCCGCGAAACGGACTCACCGGTTCCACGGGATAGTCAGTTCCGAACGCCAGTCCTACGCCCTTGTTCAGAAACGCCAGCCACGCGTACGAAGTCGCAGCCCTTTTCGGTCCCAGCCGGTCTTGCGCCCATCGCATATCGCTCAGCACGTGCGAAGGCTGCATCGACGCGATGACCTTGAGCTGCTTGAACTGTGCAAATTGTGCGGGAGCCACGACCTGCGTGTGCTCGATTCGCAAACGATAGTCGTCGCCGCCATTGGCAGCTTTCACGTGCGCCTCTCGCGCCGCTTTCTCCGCTTCCGCGAACGCATCGAGCGCCATCTGCACACCCTTATCGCCGATGGCATGAAAACCGATCTGGAATCCGGCGAGCACTCGCTCTTTCGTCATCTCGTTGAGCTTCGCTGCGTCATATCTGGGCAAGCCCGAATTCTTGGGATCGTCCGCATACGGCTCCAGCATCGCTGCGGTGTGCGACCCTAGCGATCCGTCCATGAATCCCTTGAGCATTCCGGTTCGCAGCATCATGTCAGTTTGCGGATGGGAATCGCGCTTTCGCTTCAACTCTTCCACTGAATCGTCAAACGGAAGCCATTCGTAGATCCGCGCCGTCAGCTTCCCTTCCTTTTGTATCTCTTCGTAGATTTGGAAGTTTTCCCACGGAGCCGAACCGTCCTGAGCCGACGTCACGCCATGTTCCGCCAGATCGGCGAGCCCAAGTTCAATTCCCTGCCGCCTCAGAGCATGCGTTGGCTTCGGGATCACCTGCAACACGGCGCCTTGCGCGGTCTCGCGCAGAATTCCGGTCGGCTCCCCGTTTTCGTTGCGATCAATGTGTCCGCCCTGGGGATCGCGCGTCGCCAACGTCACGCTTCCCAATTGCAGAGCCCGCGTGTTTGCCACCGCGATATGCCCATCGATTCTTGTGAGAAACACCGGATGCCCATTCGAGACTTCATCCAGGTCCCAGCGGGTTGGTGTGGCTTTGACGGGCCACAGCGTCTCGTCCCAGCCCGCGCCCGTGATCCAGTCACCAGCCTTAGCTTCATCCACTTTTTTCTGCAAGCGCGCGCGGAATTCCTCCAGCGACTTGACCCCAGTCATATCGACGGAGAGCTTGGTGAATCCGCCATCCGCCAAATGCAGGTGAGCATCGTTGAAGCCGGGCATGACAAAGTGCCCGCCAAGATCAACCACCTGCGTCTGCGGCCCCTTCAATTTTTGGATGTCGACGGCTTTCCCAATCGCCTGGATCCGATCTCCGCGTACCGCCATCGCCTCGGCGCGCAGAATCGAACTGAAGGGTGTATCCGCCGGCACGCCCGTGTAAAGGTTGGCGTGGATGAAGATGATGTCGGCCTTAGGCCCGGAGTCCGAGGGTGCTGCCGCGTTTTGCGCAGAACTGAATCCGCACAAACTGCCCATCAGTAGTCCTGTACAGAATGTTGCCTTCATCCCCAGACTCATTCCCCCACCCCCGCCAATGCCAACATGGTCAGCAGAATTCGCTTCAAAGCCAGTTCTCTACCGTTTGAATCAAACCATTCCTGTAACGTGTGCGCTCCGCCGCCGGAGCCTCCGCCGCCGATCGCTAAAGCTTCCAGGCCCATCGAGAGCGGAATATTCGCGTCAGTCGAAGCTCGTTGCACCTGCGCCGAGTTCGACAACTGGGAATCTACCGCGCGCAGAACGTGCAGCATGCGAGCTCCCGGTTGCAACTCTCCCGCCGGACGGTTCCCAATTACCACGACTTCGCAATTCACTCCCGAAGGACGCTTCTGCGCCGGCGAACGCATCTCCGACATCATGGTCTCGTCTTCGACAGCGCGGCTCAGTGCCTGCCGCAGAGACTGTTCGAGGCGCTCCATCTCGGCCATCGAAGTCGAACGAATGTCCACCTTCATGCTGGCGGACTCCGGAATCGAGTTCACCGAGGTTCCCCCGCGAATCACTCCGATGTTGAATGTAGTCTTCGGCGTTGCGGGCACAATCGTTGCGGTGAAGGTCTCAATTGCCTTCGCCAGTATCACAATCGGGTTCGGAGCGCCAAAGTCACTCCACGAATGCCCTCCCGGGCCCCGAACAATTACTTCAAAACGGCGGCTGCCCAGAGCTTCGGCCACGATCGTGTCGGCGCCCGCTCCATCGAGAACCAGGCTGTAGGCGATCGAATCCTTCCAGCGAGGCGTCGCGAAGATATGCCGCATGCCGCGCAAATCGCCTTCTCCCTCTTCGCCGACGTTGCCGATGAAAACGAACGGCATCGCGTGCCGGAGGCGCACCGCGCGCAGCAAGGATGCAATCGCCAGCATGGCGACCACACCTGCCCCATTGTCGGAAACGCCCGGCCCATAAATGCGGCTGCCCTGCTGCCTGATGTTCAATGGCGTATTTGCGGGAAAAACGGTGTCGATGTGCGCGCTCAGCGCGATGTGGCGACGTCCAAATCCGGGATGGATGCCGAAGACATTCCCCACGTCGTCAATCCGCACGTCGTCGAGTCCAACCTCGCGAAAGCGCTCCGCCAGCCACGCTCCCCGGGCCGATTCGCCAAATGGCGGAGCAGGGATGCGCGCCATTTCCATCTGCCAGTGCGATAACTGCGGCTCTTGCGTGCGGAACCAGTTGAAAGCCGAACGCACTTCCGGAGCGGCCGCCAGTCGCGCCACTTCCTGCTGTGCCTCCTGCGCCATTCCCTGCGTCGTAGTTGACCCAGGGCCGGTAGGATCCGGACGTTGTGGATTCGGGCTCATGGAAGGGTATGGGTTAGTTTACAACTGTCGGCGATGATTGAAGATTGGCAAGCAAAGCGCCCGAAGTTACCGAAGACACTGTATCGGATACGCGATTTTCATCCTCATTTCGCGTCGGCTAGGTGTTTGCTCTCGACTTGAGCCACGAGCTTGCGCGTGGCTGGAACGTCGATCCCGTGGCGCTCGGAGCCGCGAAGAATTGGGCCTGCAATCGCATCGACTTCCGGCGGATTTCCCTGCTCGACGTCCTTCTGCATCGAACTGCGCATGTGCGCCGGTAGCTTACGCGTGCCCGCGACGACAGCCGGGGCATCAACCTTCGCGCCTTCAGCCGCTGCCACCGCGCAGGCTTCGCGAACGCAATCCTCCCACAGCATCCCGAAGGTCGGATCGTTCACCGTCACACCGACCGGCTGTCCTGCCGCCGTCGTCGCCAGCGCAATGGGACCAAGAAATACCAGCTTGCTCCACATCAACGTCGCTTCATCGTCCACAAATCGGCAGTCAAACCCCATTTTCTGTAGGCCATCGAGCGTCGAACCCAGCAAACCCTTTCCTGAGGAATGTACGTTCAGCCGGGCAAACGGTGAACGGTGCACGATGTGCCCGGGAGCAACCCTCTCCGCTTCAACCGCGATCGTGGCAGGAATCACTTTCTCGGTGCCGAATCTCCCACGCAGCAGACTCAGGTGATCGACCCCGTTCAGCAGCGGCACAATCGCGCCTACCGATTCTGGCGCGGAGATCGCGCTGAGAGATTCGTTCAATTGCGTCGCCTTCACTGCAATCCACAACACGTCAACGGCAGGAACCGTCGAACTGCGGGACGCCGGCACGGTGAAATTTCCAAAGGCACTTTCGAGCTGAAGCTGCGGTGGATACGTGTTCAGCGATTTCCCTCTGACCACCAGCGTGACGGCGGCGCCTTCTCGCACCAGGCACGCGCCTATGAGGCCGCCGACTCCTCCTACACCGAGAATTGCGTGTCGCAGTGGCTGAGGCATGGAGTTATTTCTTTGTCGACGAGGTCGGGACGCACTCGAGAATTTCCGCGTCCGTTAGCGTGTGATCGCTCTTCTTGGCGACCCGATAGATGCGCTCAACAACCTCATCGGCCGCTGGAATCCCGTGGCGCTCCAGCCAGAACAGCACGTTGGACTTGCCGCTCATCGGGCCCACATCGATGACCTGGTCCAAGCCGAAAACGTGCGAAGGCACCCCTGAGTAGACCGTGTTGGCAAGCACCACATCGTTCTTGTGATACGCCTTGATGATGGCAGCGGCATGAACTCCTGTCGCCGTGCGGAATGCGTCGTCGCCCACGACAGGATAGTTCGCCGGTATCGGCACGCCGGTCGCCCGTGAAACTGTTTGGCAGTATTGCTTCAGCTTGGTGAGATCCTGCTGGTCCCAGGGCGCAATCCCCATCAGTTTGAGATTGACCAGCATTTGATCGAGTTGCGCGTTGCCCACGCGCTCGCCCAGTCCGATCGCGCAACCATGTATACAGTTCGCTCCGGCGACAATCGCCGCCATCGAATTCGCAATCGCCAGGCCGCGATCGCTGTGCCCGTGCCAGTCCACGCGAACTTTTTCTCCCGACGGCTTCACCACCTGCTCGATGACAAATCGCACCAGCGACAGCGCTCCCATGGGCGTGGCGTGTCCCGCGGTATCGCAAACGCAAATTGCGCGCGCACCGCAATTGATTGCCGTCGCATACAACCGTTTCACAGTCTCGGGATCACACCGGCTCGTGTCCTCGGTGACGTACATGACGTCGAGCCCGAGCGAAACCGCATATTTGACGGCCTTCTCGGTCGTCTGCAGAAGGAAGTCGTCGGTCCATCCTTCCGTGAACCGGCGGATCGGACTCGATCCAATAAAAGTCGCTGCCTCGATCCGCAGCCCGGTCTTCTGCACGATGTCAGCGATCGGCCGGATATCGTTCTCATGTGTTCGCGCCGCGCAATTCGCCTGAATCTTCATCTTGTGCGCGGCAATCTCGCGAGCCAGCGCAATTACGGCTTCGACCGCCCGTGGCCCCGCTCCCGGCAGTCCCAGGTCGAGAGCGTTGATACCCAACGACTCCATCAGATGAAGGATTTCAATTTTTTCCGGTATCGAAGGATCGCGCACCGAAGGCGATTGCAGCCCGTCCCGCAAGCTCTCGTCATTCAGCAACACAGGGCCCGGCAGCTTCAACCCCGGAGGAAAATTCTGGTTCCAGTCGTAGATGAGATCGGAAGTATTCATGGGGAAGATTGCTTTTTGGCTCTCGGCTATTGGCTCTTACCTTCAGCTCTCAGTCCTATGCAGAGTAAGCCGGCGCCACGCGAAAGAAATCAGTCGTCCAAAAGAACCCCAGAACCGTGCAGGAGCAGAGAGCCAACAGCTTATTGTCGATAGCCAAAAGCCAATAGCTAAAAGCTAAAAGCCAGAAGCTACTTTTCCTTCGGCGGCAGCGTCAGCCCGAACACCGAGATCATTCCCTCGCCGGCCACGTTGATCTTTGTTTCGCCCGGTGGGGGAAGATACAGAGTCTTGCAGTGTTCGCAACGGTAAACCTCTACCTTAGCTCCCCAGGCTTTTTCCACGTCGCCACATTCTTGCTCCACGGCATCGGTCATGTAAAACCAGCGCTTCAGGTGTCCGCCGCAAAATTTTCCCTTTTCGTTTTTCTCGTTGCACGCGCGCTGCCCCGCCTTTTTGATCTTCACTTTGTGGTGGGGAAGCTGCTGCACGTTCTGCGATGGAGAAGGAGTGACTTCGCTCGTTGCCAAAGGACGTATCCCTCGTTTGTGTGGCGAAACCCGCCAGATTCGGCCTGACGCCGTCTCATTGTAACCGAAACAATCCCGCCCATGCCTCTGCTAGTCTGTTACCTCCCGACACAGTCGGTCATGTAATTTTCAGCGGCAAAAATGATCACCATTGTTTCAGGACTTCCCCGCTCCGGCACCTCTTTGATGATGCAAATGCTCGTCGCCGGCGGCATGTCTCCTCTATCCGACGGCGAACGTAAGGCCGACACCGATAATCCCCGCGGATATCTCGAGTGGGAGCGCATCAAACAACTACCCGGCGATCCCACACTCATCTCGGAAGGCGAGGGCAAAGTCGTGAAAATCATCTCCCGGCTTCTGCTCAGCCTTCCCAGCGGACATGAGTACCGCGTGATCTTCATGCAACGTCCCTTGCCCGAGGTGCTGGCCTCTCAGGATGCAATGATGCGCCGGCGCGGCACCTTCAAGGAAGGCGCCAATCCCGCCATCATGAGCGCGGCCTTCGAAAAGCATCTCCGCGAGGTTTACGCCTGGCTTGAGGGTAAGTCTTATGTTCAGTCGTTGCTCGTCCCGTATCATGATGTCCTGAAAAATTCCGAAGAAATCTGTCGGAGGCTGATAGATTTTTTGGGACTTCCTTTGAATGCGGAAGCGATGAAGCAGCAGGTCGACGCATCGCTTTATCGCAATCGCGCGGGGTGAAAGGGACCCGAAGCATGCCGAGAAAGATAAAACCGATTTCGACGACCGGAGTGGTGCAGGCGCACCCTTCGCAGCCGAGTGTGGTGAGCCGCGAGAATGCCGAGCACTATCGTTGGGGAACTGACTGCGACGCCTGGTACTTGGTCAATCACGAGAATCTGAGCGTCATCGAAGAAGTCATGCCGCCCGGCGCCGCCGAACTCCGCCACCACCACGAAAAAGCCCAGCAGTTCTTCTACATCCTCAATGGCGAGGTTCTCATCGAGATCGAAGGAGAGACCACGCTCGTCGGCGCCGGATGCGGGATACGCATCCTCCCGGGAAAGCGTCATCAGATTCGCAACCCCTCGTCAGGCCCGGTCCGCCTGCTGGTGATCTCTCATCCCAAAAGCCACGGCGACCGCTTCAACGAGAAGTAGCCGGCCTTCGATTTCACGCTAGAGTTGTTTCCTTCTTACGACCCCTGCGGCCCGTAGTGCGCCGCTCACTTTTTTCCCCAGCCCGCGCCCAAATTGAAGATCGAGAAATCCCTCCATCTGCCTGCGGAAACTGGCTCCGTATCCGTGCCACCACACCTTCTTCATTCCGGGCATCAGGTCGACATCGAGATATTTCAATCGAACCATCTCCTCGAGTCCGAAGCGCCCGTGCGTCCGTCCCACTCCACTTGCCTTCACGCCGCCGTGCGGAGCCTCGCTGATCCCGAAGCAGGAAATCACATCGTTCACCATGACGGTCCCAGCATGGATTCGTCTCGCGATCCGCTCGCCCCGTTTGGAGTCTCTGGTCCAAACACTGGCGGCCAGACCGAATTCGGAATCGTTCGCCAAACGAATCGCTTCCCCATCATCGTCAAAGGGCATGATCGGCAACACGGGGCCAAAGGTTTCCTCTCGCATCATTCGCATCTGGTGGTTCACGTCAGCAATGACGGTCGGCGCGTAATAATTTTTTCCCAAGTCTCGCAGCCGCTCGCCTCCCGCAAGTACCCGCGCTCCGCGGCCCTTGGCGTCTTCCACATGCGATTCCACGATCTGCAGTTGTCGCTCATGAATCATCGGGCCGAGATCGGTATCTGCATCCATTCCGTCGCCCACCTGCAACCGCCGCGCCTTCGCGACACAGGCCCTCGAAAAAGACTCGTACAAGCTACGATGGACGTAGCAGCGTTCCACCGATAGGCACGTTTGACCTGCATTGACGAACGCACCCCAGACCGCGGCGCTGGACGCAACGTCCAGATCGGCATCCTCGAGTACCAGCATCGGATCCTTACCGCCCAGTTCGAGCACCACTGGCAGCAAGCGATCCGCGGCCACCGCGGCGATTCTCTTCCCGGTCGCGACACTTCCCGTGAACACCAATTTATCGATAGAGGCGTGCAGCAACGCCGCTCCGGCCGGGCCCTCGCCCACCACAACTTGAAACACATCGTCGGGAACGCCTGCGGCGTGCAGCAGCGCGGCCAACTCCAGCGCGACCAGCGGCGTCAACTCGGATGGCTTCAGCACGACCGCATTCCCCGCGACCAGAGCCGCGATTGTTTCGGTCGCAGGAATCGAGAATGCATAGTTCCACGGCGAAATAATTCCGATCACCCCGTGCGGCTCACGGACCAGATATCCCTTCTTCAACTTGGTGGCAAGATTTCCATGTGGAACCGGTTCATCCCGCAACAAGCTCCACGCGTTGTCGATGAGGAACCGCGCTGCGTCGAGCACCACGAGGACCTCTGTGACCAGCGCCTCCGCCAGCGGCTTTCCCGCCTCGCGCGTAATGGCCGTCGCGATCTCAACTTTTTTTTCGTGCAGTCTCTGCTGGAAATCTCGCAATATCTCAATGCGCTTTCGCAGGCCGACTTCGGCCCACAATGGCTGCGCTTGACGCGCACGCGCAACCGCGGCTTCGATTTCATGCTCACCGGCACAGTCGAGTTCGCCCAGCACTTCCCCAGTCGCCGGGTTCACCGAAGCGATCCTCCGCTCCGACGACTTGGACATTGTTAGCCATAGTTAAACGATAGTCCTGCAATTGAGTCTTGGACAGTTCTGCTCGCAGACCACCGCACGCCCCTTCAATATTCCACGTTCACCAGGTACAACCCACTCGCCGGGGCAGTCGCTCCCGCCTCCGAACGGCTGCGGGCTTCGACGATCCGGCTCACATCCTCGACCGCCAGCGTTCCCCGGCCAACAAGGATGAACGTCCCCACCAGGTTCCGCACCATGTGATGGAGGAATCCCGACCCGCGAACCACGTAAACCAGTTCGTCGTTCACCCGTTCCCACAACGAAGAAAAAATCGTTCGTACATTTGAAACTGGTTCCCCGCTGCGCCCGCGCTCCGGATCAACTGCGGCAAATGAAGTGAAGTCTTTCTCACCCACAACTGAACTCGCAGCCTTGCACATCGCGTCCTCATCGAGCCGATAAGGATAGTGCCAAACGTAGCGCGCCAGAAACGGTGGACAGATCGATTCCCGATAGATCCGGTAGCGATAAGTTTTGGCATGCGCGGAATGTCGTGCGTGGAATTCGGGCGGCGTCTCTTCGACCGCCAGAACGCGAACCGACGCCGGCAGGATATCGTTGAGCGCCTTCAGAAAATTTCCCGTAGGGACGGAAGACTCCGTGACAAATGTCACGACCTGCGCCAACGCGTGTACCCCTGCGTCGGTCCGGCCCGAGCCTTGCGGCAATACCTTTTCTCCGGTTATGCGTCCAATCGCTAAGGCAAGTGTGCCCTGCACCGTCGTGGCATCCGGTTGCACCTGCCATCCGGAGAATTCCGACCCGTCATACGAGAGGATCAGTTTGAGATTGCGCATGCGATCTTTCGAGTCCTGCAACGGGTTCGAGTCATCCAAAGCATTTTCTGGGCGTGCGGCAATTCACCAGGTCATTCGTGCGATGGACGTCGCTGCATTTCCAGTCAGATATACTAGACGGTTTCCGAACAGTTCTGGGTTCGATCGCCAGTCGCTAGTGTCGAGCCATGTCCGGAGATACCGTCGCCGGAGAACAAGGACGGGGAGCGTTGAAGTGGGAAGATAGTCTTTGATCCCGCTTTTCAGGAACCTTCCGCCGCTCCTATGCGTACCAATGCCTGAGTAGGTCTCTATTTCCAGATTGGAATGGACGGGTCAGGCAGAACCCGAACATCTTTTGCAGCAGGAATTAATCATCGGTTCTAACGATTGGAGATGAGTAGATGCCATTCGCACGTTTAGCTTCCGCTACCCGGCTGGCCGCCATTGGAACTTTATCCTCGACCCTCGCGCTCTCATGTTGGGCCCAGCAGGCGCCGGTTGCTCCGACACCGCAGAATACGCCAGGAAGCGCGCCCGGTCCCGGCCCTGAATTACTCAAAGCCCGCGTCGCATTTCCCGAATCCTATCAGTCCCTATACTGCCGCGCCATGTGGATGCTCCAAATCTCGCCAACACGTCGCGCATTGATGGCCTCATGCACGAGGGCAAGCTCTATCTCGTCGCTGAACGACGCCATCGCTCTCGCGCTCGAGAACAACCTCGACATCGCGATTGCGCGCTACAACCTGAACATTGCCGACACCGACGTGCTGCGTGCGAAGGCCGGCGCACAGATCCTGGGCGTAAACCTGGGCGTCGTGCAGAACACGCCCGGCGGCGGCGTAGGTGGTATCGGATCGCAGATTGGTTCCGGAACCGGCGGCACGAGCCTTGGTGCGGGCGGAGCGGGTGCCGGCGCGGGCGGTATTGTCAGTTCCACTGCCGGTGGACTCTTTGGGCCGTTCATCACGAGCTTTCGATCCGATTCTTGACAGGCTTCTTCCAAAGTGATCATTTCAACATCATTGCCCACCAGCACGTTTAGCCCGGCGCGCCGCAGAACACGACGACCACTAATTTCTCCTACGAACAAGGGTTTCCAGTGGGGAACCAATCTCGACTGTCGGATTCAACAACACTCGCACCACGGTCGGAAACAGCTCCTTTCAGACGTGCTGAGCCCGGCGCTGAACTCCAACTTCCAGTTCAGGCTGACGCAGCATCTGCTTGCAGGGCTTCGGATTTGCCGCCAACACACCGTTTCATCCGCATTGCGAAGAACAACCGCGAACTTTCCGATGTGGCGTTCCGCCTTCAGATCATCACCACCGTCGATCAGATCGAGAACATGTACTGGGATCTGGTCTATGCCTACGAGAACCAGCGAGTGAAGGAAGAATCGCTGACTTTCTCGCAGAAGACGCTTTCCGACACCAAGAAGCAGGTTGAAATCGGCAGCCTGGCTCCGATCGAAGCGGTGCGCGCGCAAAGCACGGTCGCTGCCGACCAACAGGCTCTGACGGTCGCCAAAACCAACTCTGCAGTTGCAGCAGCTGATTATGAAGAACGCGCTCAGCCGCACTTTGCAGATCAGACTCTTGGCCAGGGCCGATGTAATTCCGACCTCCACGATGGAGGTTCCGGAAAACGAACAGGTACAGCCCACAGAAGAATCTGGTGAACGAGGCGCTTCGGCATCGGGCCGAACTGGTGGAATCGCGCATTCAGTTGAATAGTCAGGAACTCAGCAACAAGGCACTGCGCAGCGCCTGCTGCCCACGCTGGACGTCTTCGCGTACTACGGCGGTTCTGGGCGTGGGCGGCTGCTCAGAACCCCGCAAACGTTTGCCTGGCGCCCAATCCAGCCATTCTGCGCTTCGGTCAATCCTGATCCAACGCTCGGTCATTTCCGTTGACGGTGACTAGCTATGGCTGCACGCTTGAACCAGCTCGTAAACTCCACTGCTCCCGACAAGGGCATTGGCTTGCAGCTGAACATTCCGCTGCGTAATCGCGCCGCGCAGGCGGTGCAGGTTCGCGGTCGAACTGGAATACCGCCAGGCACAGATGGCGCTGCAGCAAACCGAGAACCGGGTCAGCATCGAAGTCCGGCAGGCGCAGTTCGCGGTCGAGCAGAATCAGGCCAGCGTCGCCTCGGCGCAAGCTGCGGTCGATTATGCCAAGCAGTCACTCGATGCCGAGCAGAAGAAATATCAGTTCGGCACGTCGACCACGACGGCGGTTCTGCAAACGCGCAGTGCGCTGGCGACATGCGGAATCAACACTGATGTCAGCCATGGCTGCGTACGAGAAGTCGCGCGTGGAACTGGATCGCGCGAGTCGGAACGCTGCTCGATCGCAACGGCATCAGCATCGACGACGCTGCCCGCGGACAGGTCACGCGCATGCCCGCAGTTCCCTACGCGGCGCCGCGGAAAGATCTGCCGTCCACGTCGCCAACCGCTCCACCGCCAGCGCACCACAGCAGAGTAATCATCTCTTTCGCAAGCCCCGGTTCTTGCGCGACAGCGCATGAGAGCCGGGGTTTTTCTTTTGGCCGCACTACCTCGCGTCTTGATCATTCCGACGGCTCACAATTCTTTACAATCCCTCGGGCTTTCCCTGAAACTTCTCCCGATAAGATGAAGTGACAGTTTGCTGTGCCTTGCATCCAAGATTGTCACTGCCTCGCAGCCTCGTTTTTACTGGGCGTGCTGGTTTTCTGCTTAAGGAGAAAGCTCATGTACTCACGGCGTTTGATCTCTATTGTGCGGCTGTTGCCGCTATGGCTCGGCCTCGCGATTCTGGTCGCGACGCTTCCGACATCGGTTCTCGCACAAGTGTCTTCATCCGCGTCTTCGTCGCAATCCGCGGCAACGCCCGCTCAGCCGGCCCAGCCTGAAGTCGTCCATTTGAAGGACTACTCGAAGCCGCGCTCGGCGTTCCCGAACGTCTTGCAGCCGTACAAATCGCAGGAGATCGCGCCACCGAACCTTGGAAACTCCCCGCGCATCGACTCGCTCATGAAGGACGGGAAAATCTATCTGTCGGTCGATGACGCTGTGGCCTTGGCTCTGGAAAACAATCTCGATCTCGACCTCGCGCGCTATAACCTGAACATCGCCGATGCAGACTTGCTTCGCGCCAAGTCGGGCTCGAGCATTCTCGGAGTCAACACCGGCATCGTGCAGAACACACCCGGCGGCGGCGTTGGCGGCCTCGGAGGTGCTGTTGGATCCGGCACAGGCGGCACGACAGTTGCCGCTGGAGGCGTAGGCAGCGGCACGAATGGTTTAGTCAGCTCGACTCTCGGTATCGGATCGCCGCTTACCAGTTTCGACCCCGTGCTGTCGAGCACGCTGCAGCTCGACAAGAACAACACGGAGTCGACGAGCCCGTTCAGTCCTGTGCCGATTCTTTCGCAGAACACATACACCGCGGATGTGGGCTACAGCCAGTCGTTTCAGTGGGGAGGCACGCTCACGCGGCGCGTTCAACAACACGCACCTCACTACGAACAGCACTACGAGCTTGCTGACTCCGCAGTTGGGCTCCAATTTCCAGCTGCGCTTTTCGCAGAACCTGCTGCAAGGTTTCGGATTTCTGCCCAACACCCGATTCATCCGCATCGCGAAGAATAACCGCGAGATCTCCGACGTAGCGTTTCGGCTGCAGATCATCACGACCGTCGACCAGATCGAAAATATGTATTGGGACTTGGTTTATGCGTTTGAGAACGTGCGCGTGCAGCAGGAGTCGTTGACATACGCGCAGAAGGCGCTTGAGGATGCGAAGAGGCAGGCGCAGGTGGGAACCGCGCCTCCAATTCAGGCGGTCAGCGCGCAGAGCACGGTGGCAACCGATCAGCAAAATCTGATCGTGGCCCAGAACAATTTGCAACTGCAACAGTTGCTGATGAAGAACGCTCTAAGCCGCAGCATTGAAGATCCGGTGCTCGCAGAGGCGGACCTGATTCCGACGTCGACCGTGCAACTACCGCAGCAGGAACCGGTGATCCCGATTCAGGATCTGATCAACGATGCGCTGCAGCATCGCGCCGAGCTGGTAGAAACGCGCATCGACCTGAATTCGCGCGACATCAACAACAAGGCCGTCCGTAACTCCATGCTGCCGACTCTGAACGCGTTCGCTTACTACGGAGGATCGGGCATTGGTGGCGCGGTGAACCCTGACTGTGTGTTCGGGGGGACGCCTTGCTCGAACCTCGCGACGCTTCCTCCGGCATTTCAAAATACGAACACCGTAGGTTACGGTTCGACCCTCAATCAGCTTGTCAACGCAACAGCTCCTGACAAGGGCGTTGGACTCTCACTGAATATTCCACTTCGCAATCGTTTGGCGCAATCCAACCAGGTGCGAGCACAGCTCGAATACCGGCAAGCACAGGTTCGCCAGCATCAACTCGAAAACCAGGTTCGGATCGAGGTCCGCAATGCCCAGTTCGATGTGAAGCAGAACCGTGCGGCGGTCGAAGCTGCGCAATCCGCAGTCGACCTGGCTCGGCAAACGCTGGACGCCGATCAGCAGAAGTTGCGCGTAGGACTCACGACGCAAACCACCATCCTGCAAGACGCAGCAACGCTCACCACAGGCGAGTCGAACCTGGTGTCAGCGAAAGCGGCCTACGAAAAATCGAGGATCGAATTGGATCGCGCAACAGGATTGTTGCTCGATCACGCAGGCATCGACATCGCCGATGCGACGCGCGGACAAGTCACGCACCTGCCCAGCGTTCCTTACGTCGCGCCTCGTCAGGATGTGCCGGCGACGCCGGCGAACAATGCCACTCCGACCGGAGGACAGATGTAGACGCGATGCTTCGAAGTTCAGACTTCGGCCAGCTCTTCTTCCAGCAGTTGCTTATTGTAGAGATCGCTGTAATAGCCGTTACGCTCGATGAGTTCGTCGTGAGTTCCAAGTTCAACGATGCGTCCGCCATGAAGAACGGCGATGCGGTCCGCGTTGCGAACGGTAGAAACACGGTGTGAGATGAATATGGTAGTTCTTCCCTGCATCACATCGCGCAGGTGATTGAGGATCTTGTCCTCGGTGTGCGTATCGACGCTGGAGAGCGCGTCATCGAGAATCAGGATGCGAGGATTGCGGATCAGCGCGCGGGCGATCGCGGTGCGCTGCTTCTGGCCGCCTGACAGCGTGATACCGCGTTCGCCGACTACGGTGTCATAGCCTTCCGGAAAACTCTCGATGTCGGCCGCGATGTTCGCGGCGTTCGCGGAGTTTCGGATCTCATCGTCGGTAGCCGAGTCGACCCCAAGAGCGATGTTGTCGCGAATGCGATCGCTGAACAGGAATGTTTCCTGCGGAACGAAGCCGATGTTGCGGCGCAGCGATTGCAGCGAGTAGTTGCGTATCGGACGATCGTCGATCAGAACCATGCCTGGCTCCGCGTCGTAAATTCGCGGGATGAGATCGACCAGGGTGGTCTTTCCCGAGCCAGTCGGGCCGACGATCGCAAGGCTCGTGCCTGCAGGAATTCGCAGGTTGACGTCGTACAGCACCTGCTTTCCGTCGTAACTGAAGTTCAGTCCGCGGAACTCGATCTCGCCGACAATCTCGCGGTCGTTGGCGCCCGGCGCGTCCTGAATCTCGGACTCTTCGTGCATGATTTCATTGATGCGAATCAACGATGCAGTTCCACGCTGGAAAATGTTGATCACCCATCCGAGAGCGATGATCGGCCATGTGAGTTGCACCATGTAGGTGGTGAACGAGACGAATTGTCCGACGCTCATGGAACCGTCGAGGTGCAACGTGGTGGTAATTCCGGGATTCAGAGGTGCGAGGCTGGTGACGCGCGTGAAGACGGATTGTCCGACGAGCACTTCGCGACCGCCGAGCCACAAAACGAGAACGACGGCGCAACCGAGCATCAACTCAAGTGTGGGCCAGAGCATTCCCATGAGGCGCACGAGTCTCAGGCTGCGGCGAATGTATTCGTCGTTCTCCTTTTCGAACGACGCAATCTCAGCTTCTTCCTGCACGTAGGCGCGAATGAGCCGAGCGCCGGAAAAGTTCTCCTGCGCTCGCGCGGAGATGTCGGAGAACATCGCCTGAATTCGTTCGAAGCGCTCGTGAATACGGCGCCCGAATGTTTGAATCACGATGCTGACGGCGGGAAGCGGCAGAAACGTAAACAAGGTCAGCCACGGACTGATCGAGATCATGAATGCCAACGCGCCTGCGGTATAGACGATGGTGTTCGCGGTATACATGATCGCGGGACCAAGCAGCATGCGCACTGCGTTCAGGTCGTTGGTGGCGCGCGCCATTATGTCGCCCGTGCGATTGCGCTGGTAATAGGAGTAGCTCAGACTTTCGAGACGGGCGAAAAGATCGTTGCGAAGATCAAACTCGATGTCGCGCGAGATGCCGATCACGATCCAGCGCGTGAGGTATTGAAAGATACCCTTCGTGAAGGCGATGGCGATCAGCATTCCTGCCCAGAACAGAAGCTTGTGGCGCGTGACACCTGTGTGTAAGTCGTCGGTGGTTTTGCCTACGACCAGCGGAAAGAGGATCCAGATTCCGTTGAAGAGTAGGACGCAGATGGTGGCGACGACGAACTTCCAGCGGTAGCGCTTGAGATACGGAAGCAGCGGACGCAGGCTTGTAAGAAACATGCAAAGTCAGTAGATGAAATTGTAGCAAGCCGGGTGCAATGGTTTTGGATGTCCAGCTTTCGCTGGACGAACAGCCGAGGGCGGCTGTTCCCACATAACCTTGTGGAAATCGATTGCGAAAAATTCTTTGAGTAGGGTTGATTCAGGCGCTTTTCTCGGAGACCGTTTAGGGAATTTCGGGGAAGTGATGGGTATCCCCCTCCCCTCCCCCTGCGAAATGCCTTGACTGGCGCGGGGTTTGCAAAAATGCTTTGCAAAATCTTGACCGCGTGAGGGTTAGAGGTCAAAGTCTTGATAACGAAGAAGTTATCGTGATTTCTTCACTGCCTCCTGGGACTGCTCACGCCTTGACAATGATCTGCTCTCAAGGCTGTGGAGTGCAAGGTCAGATGTCACAGAGAGGCGTGGAAAAGACCCAGCGCCTAAAGGCGGCATTGATTGTGGACCAGTTTCGGCATCGCTGAAGCGATGCCCCGATACGAAGCGGGTCGGACCTCGATGTCGCGGAGTAGATGGGTGAAGTGGGGACGTCGTTTTGTCGGCGGGTCTGTTTGTCGGCGGTCTGCTTCGCCGGCTAGTCTGCGCGGCTCTTCTCGTTGTTCCGGGCCAACGCAAAAGCGCACGCGGATGGCCGCGTGCGCTGTTTTGGTTGTTGAAACGGTTAGAAGTTGAGTTTGGCGCCGATCTGCAGGTTTCGCGGATCGTGCCAGGCTGTGACGGCTCCGAAGTTCGAGTCTCCGACATTGGTGTCGATCCCGCTCGGATTGCCGTGGTTGAAGGTGTTGAAGGTTTCCAGGCGCAGCTGCAGGCCGACGCGCTCGGCGAACCTGAAGTTCTTAATGAGCGACATATCCCAGACCTGAATTCCAGGCCCAAGAATTGCACCCGGCCGCGAAGTACCAAAGTGCCCGGTGGCAACCGCGAATGCCGCGGGGTTGAAGAACTCCGCTGCTGTTTTCGGTCCGTTGGGATCACCGATCTGATCTGCCCGGACTTGGACAGTGCTGCCGGCGCTAAGCAGACCGATGCCGTTGTTGGAGCCGACAGCGAAAGGATCTACGCCCTGCGTAATGCTGGTTGACTGGCCGGACTGGATAGTCGTAATGCCGGAAAGTTCCCAGCCGCCGAGAACATGGCTGAGAAGGCTCCTCTGGCCCCGATAGAACGGCAACTCGTAAACATAGCTGACGACCAGCATCTGGGGGGTATTCAAAGTCGATGGGCCATAGCTCTGTTTCAGATCGTAGGAGTTATAGGTTGCGAGGGATCGGTCAAATGGATTGGTCGTCAGAAGCTTGGACCACGTATAGGCGACTCCCAGCGTCAACCCGCGGCTGAAGCGGCGATTCAGTGAGACCTGCAGCGAGTTGTAGTTGCTGGTGAATACCGGGGCACGGGTGGTGATTGCCCCATAGCCCGCGAAGGGCCGGATAACGTTCACGTCGGACGTTTCATCCGCCAAACGCGAAGCAACGGTGGGTTGATTAAGCTCGATATCTCCCAGCAGATGCGATCCCTTGGTGCCAACATATCCAACTTCGAGCACCGTGTTCGCCATGATCTGATGCTGCACGGACAGGTTGTAGTCCATGTAGCTGGGAGCCTTGAAATCCGGAGTGCCCGTGGAGATGAGGTGCGTCGGCCCAAGCGAGGCACCGGCGGGTTGCAGGGCTAACGGACTGTCGAACAGATTGGTATTCGTCGAGTTGTTTACGGTTGTAGTCTGAACCAGCGGCGGATCGCCGAAGGCATTCTGTTCCCAGATGCCGTTCAGCGTGCGGTCGTAGAAGATGCCGTAACCCGCACGGAAGGCCCACTTGCCGTCTCCGAACGGATCGAACGCCACTCCAACCCGCGGTCCCCAGTTCTGGTTGGAGCCTGGATTTACGCGGCTTCCGTAAGGAGAGCAGGTCACTTGCGGAGCGATCGCCTGGGCAGCGCCGCATGCAGCACCTTTCGGGAATATCAACCCGTTGGCGTAGATCGCCGCATTGACAGGATCGCCGGAAACGGTGACACCGGTCATTTGTCCGGAGGCATCAATCACCGGAGCGTTGGCCGGATTGTACAAAGTGGGGTCGAAGTTGACTAATGTGTTGTTGCTATCCGTCGGCGACGGGAAGTAGCTGTACCGCAAGCCCAAGTTTAGAGTCAGGCGACGGCTCACCTTCCAGTCATCTTGCACGTACCCCTCAAAGTTTGTGTACCTGAGGTGGGGTACGGTGTCTTTGCTGGCTTGAGTATAGAAATCGGCTTGGCCAAGCAAGAAGTTGGCGAACTCGGGATTGCCATTGGTGGGGCTAAAGCTGAATGTTGCAGCGCCGCCATCGCCGTTTTCGGTTTTCTGCATCCACATGGCGGTAAAACCGGCACGAATCGTGTGATTGCCATGCTGGATCGACAGGTTGTCAAAAATGTTTTTGTCGATGTTCCGCTCGAAGTAGGGTGCGCTTCCATTGCCCAAACCGGTCACGGTTTTGAAAGTTACGTTGGGGGCTCGACCGTATGGATCCGCGTACTGCGTGTTGTTGGTGAGTTGCGAGTTGAATGCTGGAGAATTTGCGATGCCATTCAGATCGGCGTTGATCGCTCCCCAGGAATCCACGAATTCCACTTCGTTGACGACCTTGGGAGAGATGGTGGCGGTCGCGTTGATGACAAAGTTGCGGCCGGGTGCGTTGATGGATGTCGTTTCGACGCCCGGATAATTTGCGCCGCCCCAAAGGGAAAATGGCTGGTTCTGGGGCACAACGTCTTCCATGTATCGGGCGAAGACGCGCACCCGATCTCCAACGTTCTGATCGAGACGAATGATGTCCTGCCGGTAATTGTTCAACTGAGAATAGTTGGTGATCAACTGGTCCCCGGTCGCATTGTTGGCCGGATTGGGAGCCATGAAAGCCGCGAGATAGGCAGCCGCATTCTGGCTGTAGCAAGATGGGCTGATCGTAGATACTCCGCCAACGGTTGTTACGCATCCTGCTGGAGCCACTGGAATCGGGCTTGTGAACGAGCCAGCCAATTCCGCCGTGGTTGGAACATTGATGGCGTTCGTGCCCGGGGTACTGGCTTTCCGCCATTCCTCAGACCAGAAGAAGAATGTTTTGTACTTCTGTGGATGAAATACCTTCGGGATGAATAGCGGCCCGCCGAGGGTAAAGCCATAGTCGTTGTACCGTTCGATCGGAACCGTATTGTCAGACGACGCCGGATTTCCCGCAGCCAGCGAATCCCGTCCTGCGAACGTGTTCGCGTTGTAATAGTTGTTGCGATTGAACTCGTAGGCGCTGCCGTGGAACTGGTTGCCACCAGCTTTAGTCGCAACCACTACCTGGCCGCCACCGCTGCGTCCGAATGCCGCGTCGTAGTTGCTGCGCTCCAGGGTGAATTCCTGGATGGCGTCGATACTCGGCGTATTCAGAAGAGTGCCGTTCGATCCGCTGTCGTTGATGTCAGCGCCATCGACGGTGTAGTTGTTCGAACCGGTGCGCGCTCCATTGACGGAGATGCTGGTGTTGTTCGCCAGTCCGAACCCGACCTTGTCAGGCAATGCGTTGGCGACGCCCGGTTGCAGCAGAATCAACTGCTCGAAGTTGCGATTGTTCAGCGCGAGTTCGCGGACCTGCTCTCCAGTCACGGTGCCGGATTGTTCGGCAGTCGTGGTCTGGATGGGTGCGTTCTCGGCCGTTACCTCCACACGCTCGCTGACCTGCCCCGCCTTTAACTGGACATCCAGCGAACGCTTCTCGGCGACGTTGAGGATCACGTTGTTGGCAACATACGTCTGAAAGCCGGCGATGTTGACCGTCACGGAGTAGCGTCCGGCAGGAAGGTTGGTGATATTGAAACCGCCGGATCCGTTGGTGACCACCGTGCGAGTGTCCGCATTGGTGTCCTCGCTGTGCACCAGGACTGTAGCGTTGGGCACGAGGGCTCCGCTGGGATCGCTGACCGACCCGGTGAGGGTGGCTCCGAGTTCCTGAGCGCCGACGAGGGACGACAGGCCCAGTACGACGAGCGACACGGCGAGAACAAGACAAGCGACCGTCTGCGCTCCGAACTTATGATTTTCGACTTGCACTGCTGACTGCTTCATTTCCACTGCCTCCGGAGAGACTTCCGCCCACGCATAACGACGACGGGTCGGAAAGTGCTCTAGTACAACTCGAGTATGCTATATAGCACATGAATAATCATCGTCAAGAAAAAAAGGGCTGCTTTCGTAAAAGAATGTAAATTTTCCTCCACAGGGAAACAAATTGTGCTCTATATCACATTCGATCTTAGGGCCGGCGAAGTGCTAACAAAGAAGGTGCGGCCGTCATCAAGTCAATTTGTGAAAAAGTCCGTGATTTGGATCACACGTAGGATCCCGGTGCGTGAACAACCCAAGTCGGAATGGCCGCCAACATGTCCTTGAGTTATATAGCGCTCTAGAGCAAGCAACATCAATTTTGGGAATCACCCGAAGACTTCTGTCCAACTTTCAGCTTTACAGGAGGCAAAAATTAAGCTATATAGCACATAAGGTTTGCATGTGTTCGGCATTACTATGAGTCGCGCCCATACTGCGGTTCAAGACGGGAAAGACGATTGATGCCGGGAAACCATCGCAACGGAACTCCAGTCTACAAACGGATTCAAAATGGCATTCGGACGCGGATCGAAGCCGCGGAGCTTCAGCCGGGAGATGCCGTGGCGTCGGAGCGCGAGCTCGCAAGGGTGCATAAGGTCAGCCTGATGACGGCGCGTCACGCGCTGGCGGGGCTGGAGCGCGAAGGCCTCGTGGAACGGCGCCGCGGTGCCGGAACCTTCGTCGCATCTCCGAAAATTCACTTCAACAAGCTGATGAGCTACACCGAGCACATGTCGAGCCGCGGACTGTCTCCGCGATCACGGGTGCTGGTGGCAAAAATCATCGAGCATGATGCCGAGGTGGCGGCGCGCCTGGCTCTGCCGGCTACGAGCGCCCTGGTGAAGATCGAGCGGCTGCGCGAGACCGGCGACGAACCTTTTGCTCTCGAGACCTGCTATTTGCCCGCCAAGGAGTTCTCCGAACTGGTTAAGGTACCGCTGGGAAGGACTTCCCTGTTCGCCACTTTGCAGCAGGAGTTTGAAGTTGAGCTGGCTTATGCTGACGAAGAAGTCGACGCGACCACGGCGGAAGCGAACGTTGCCGAGCTGTTAGCCGTCCCGCGCGGCGCTTCGGTGTTGCGCATCCGCCAGGTGATCTATTCGACCAAAGGTAAGGCAATCATCTACGGCTTGGGCTTTTATCGTTCGGAGCGGCACACCCTTTTTATTCGTCGGTTCCGGTAAACCTTTACTGGCGTTATGCCGGAATCAGCCCCGTGTAGATTGCCATGCCTACCACCGCGTCCACGCCCATCGCGTCGAGTTGATCCACTTCTTCCAGCGAGCGGATGCCTCCGGCAGCAATGAGCTGACGCTTCGTCGCACCGCGCAGGCTTCGAATCACTTCCTGCGGGAATCCTTGTAACATTCCTTCGGTATCGATGTGCGTGTAGAGATAGGCGCCGCACCAGGCATCCAGCGTTTGAATCATCTGCAAGGGCGCAACTTCGGTCGATTTCTGCCAGCCGTGTGTCGTGACTTTCCCGCTCCTGGCATCGAGGGCGAAAACGAGGCTGCTGCAGCCGATGCTAGTTGCAAGTTCCTCGGCGAAAGCCTGATTAACTTTTCCCTGCGCAAAGAGAGCCGACCCGATGATCACGCGTTGCGCGCCGCAGGCGAGAACCTCCTGAGCTGATTGCAGGGAGCGAATTCCGCCTCCGACCTGGCAGGGCAAGCGTCCCGCGATTTTTGCGACGAGAGCCGCGTTGCCGCCTGTGCCCATGGCGGCGTCGAGATCGATTAATTGCACCAGTGGGTATTTTGAAAAACGGTTGACCCACTCGTCAGCGTCGTCGAACTCGAGAGCTTTCTTTTTGCCCTGCACGAGTTGGACGACTTTGCCTCCCATGAGATCGATCGATGGAATCAGCATGGCCATCTCACGGGAACTCCCTGCGAACCGAGTTCTTGCTTCAAGTCGGCGAGGCGGCTGAATCCGTAGTGGAAGATGGACGCGGCAAGTGCGGCATCGGCGCAGCCGTTGCGGAAAACCTCCACGAAGTCGGCTGCGCCTCCAGCACCGCCCGATGCGATGACGGGGATGCGGACGGATTCGGCAACCGCTCTCGTAAGTTCGCAGTCGAAGCCGGAGCCGGTTCCGTCACGATCCATCGACGTGAGCAGTATCTCGCCAGCTCCGCAGGATTCGGCTTCCTTCGCCCAGACGACGGCATCGCGTCCACTGGTGGTGCGCCCACCATGCGTGAAGGCTTGCCACGATGCCCCCGAGCGTTTGGCGTCGATGGCGACGACCACGGCTTGCGACCCGAAGCGATCCGCGATCTGCGTGATGAGCGAAGGATCGGACAAAGCCGCCGAGTTGATGCTGAGCTTGTCGGCTCCGGCGGCGAAGACGGTCGCGGCGTCTTCGAGAGTGCGAATCCCGCCGCCGACAGTGAATGGGATGAATAGTTCGCGGGCCGTCCGCCGCACCGTTTCGAGCAAGATGGCTCGGCCTTGGTGAGTGGCCGAAATGTCGAGCAACACGATCTCGTCTGCGCCGGATATGCTGTGCGCTTTCGCGAGTTCGGCCGGATCCCCGGCGTCGCGAAGATCGACGAACTGCACGCCCTTCACAACGCGGCCGCCACTTACATCGAGGCAAGCGATGATGCGTTTCGTCAGCATGGTTAGATCGCGCAGAAGTTCTTGAGCAATTGCAAGCCGGTCTCTCCGGATTTTTCGGGGTGAAATTGCACGCCGAACAGGTGGTCGCGCTCGACGGCAGCCGAGAATTTTCCGCCGTATTCGCAACAGGCCACCGTGTCTGCCGTTACGGGAGATCGAAAGGAATGCGTGAAATATACGAACGATTCCGGCGGAACACCGCGAAAGAGCCGCGAGGACGGATGGATGTCGATGGAGTTCCATCCGACGTGCGGGGACTTTACTGCTGCAGGAAATTTCTCACACCCGCCATTCAGTAACCCGAGGCCGGGCGTCCGTGGAGATTCTTCGCTGTGCTGGAGCATCCACTGCATGCCGACGCAGATGCCGAGAAACGGGACGCCGTGCGCGACCGCATCGGCGATCGCTGATCTCAGGCCGGATCGACTGAGCGCGTCCGTGGAGGCAAAGTGACCGACTCCCGGCAAGACGATCTTTGAGGCGGCGGACACTTGCGCAGGATCGGACGTGATCTCGCAGCTCTGCCCGAGCCAGTCGAATGCCTTTTTGACCGAGACGAGGTTCCCCGCACCATAGTCGACAATTGCAATCATCACAGCACTCCCTTGGTACTGGGCAACAGGCGCACCATTTGGGGATCCCGCCAGCATGCCGCTCTCAGGGCGCGCGCAAAGGCTTTGAACAGCGCTTCGATTTTGTGGTGGCTCGAACGCCCGTAGAGCACGCGGGCATGCACGTTGGCGCGGGCTCCACGCGAGAAGCCCTCGAAGAAGTCGTCGACCAATTCGGATTGCAGATCACCAACGAGGCGGGTTCGAACTTTCGTGTCCACGACCGAGGCGGTGCGGCCGCAAAAGTCGACCGCGGCCATGCCCATGGTTTCGTCCATCGGCATCAGGAAATATCCGGCTCGCAGAATGCCACGCTTGGAGCCGAGTGCCTTGTCAAAGACCTGACCCAGGACGATGCCGACGTCCTCGACGGTATGGTGTTGATCGACATCGAGGTCGCCGGTTGCCTTCAGCTTCAGGTCGAAGCCGCCGTGATGCGCGAACAGTTCCAGCATATGGTCGAAGAAGCGGATGCCGGTGGAAACCTCGTAGCGGCCGCGGCCTTCGATGGTCAGCGACGCCTGGATCTGCGTCTCTTTGCTGACGCGCTTGATTGCTCCTTTTCTCATCTTTGCGAGACTCCTTCGAGCGCCCGGAGTTCCTGAAATACCTCTCCCAAGGCGGACAGCAATAGGTCTGCGTGTGGTCGCGGACCGACTGTAATGCGCACGCACCCTTCGCATCCGTGATCGGCAGAGCGGTCGCGCACAAGAATGCCCCGTCGTCGCATCAGTTCAACAAACTTCGCCGCCTCACTCGAGGACGCGCCAATCTTCATGAGGATGAAGTTGGCATGGCTCGGCCAGAACTGGATTTCGTGGTTCGCCAGAACTTCTTCCAGCCGCGAACGCGACTCGAGAACACCGTCAACGTAGCGGCGAATGTATTCCTGATCGGCGATCGCGTCCGGCAGACAGGCGAGCGCGACCGCGTTGACGTTGTATGGAGAGCTGACGCGCCGGACCGTTCGCATCTGTTCGGAGTTCCCGACGAGCACGCCCAGCCTGAGCCCGGCGAGTCCGTAGGCTTTGGAGAAGGTGCGCGCGACGAAGAGATTCGGCCAGTCGCGATGCGCACCCAGCATCGTCTGTCCGTAAAACTCGAAGTAAGCCTCGTCGATGAGGACGGCGGCATCTGGCGCGCTTCTCGCAATCGACGCCAGGTCTTGCCGGGACGCAACCGCACCGGTCGGATTGTTCGGATTCGCGATCGCAATCAGCCGGGTGCGCGGCGAGATACGCTTTTTGACTTCCTCTGCGGGGAACTGAAAGTCTGGCCCTGTGGCAATTTGCACGACGATCGCAGCCGCTGCCATTGCGTAAATCCGGTACATCGAATAGGTGGGCACGACGATCAGCGCCTCGTCGCCCGGATCGAGGTAGGTCTCGCAAAGCAAGTGGATCCCTTCATCGACGCCATTGGTCAGAAGCACTTCATCCGCAGTTACGCCCAAGAACTTCGCGACAATTTTCTCCACCGGCTCGCGCTCCGGATATTTGACTAGCTCATCCGCACTGAGACTTCGAAGCCTTTCCAATACGCGCGGCGAACACGCCACCGTGTTTTCATTGAAGTCGAAGCGCAGCCCGTTCCTTCCGGCCAGCGGCGGGTGATACAGAGGCAGCGTTCGTACTGCTTCCCGGGGACTAAGCATCCTGGCACCTCGTACTCACCGAATGCGCATGGGCTCTCAAGCCCTCCGCTCCGGCCAGATACTCGATGGCCGGGGCGAGGCTGCGAATCCCCTGGCTGGACAATTGCTGGACGGTGATGATCTTGACGAAATCGAGCACGCTAAGCCCTCCGCGAAATCGCGCCTGCCCTGACGTCGGCAGAACATGATTCGGGCCAGAGGCGTAATCGCCTGCCGCCTGCGCAGAATAGTTTCCGACAAAGACCGAACCGGCGTGACGGATGAAGGGCACATCGTCCGCTTCGACTGTGATGTGCTCTGGCGCAAGTTGATTCGCCCAGTCGCGTGCCTGGTTCCGCGACGAAGCGATCAGGATCGCCCCGTTGGCCCGCAAAGATTTTTTTGCTGTGGGATTCTCACGCGCGATCGTCGCAACGTTCTTCTCGACGGCCTTGGCCATTTCCATCGATGTAGTCACGAAGAGGGCAAGAGCCTCAACATCATGCTCCGCCTGCGCAACGAGGTCGGCAGCGATGAACTCCGGAGCGCCTGAGTCGCTCATGATCAACGCCTCAGTAGGACCGGCCAGAAAATCAATCGCGCAATCGAACGAAACCAGTTTTTTTGCCGCCGTTACATAGGCGTTGCCCGGCCCCACAATCTTGTCGACGCGAGCGAGGGTTTCCGTTCCGTACGCGAGCGCTGCGACGGCTTGCGCACCTCCGACGCGATAGAACTCGGTAACGCCCAGCATGGCGGCTGCTGTCAGCACTTCAGCCGACGGTTTGGGAGACACCACTCGCACACTGCGAACGCCGGCCACTTGGGCCGGAATAACCGTCATCAGGACCGTCGAGACCAGCGGATAGCGGCCGCCCGGCACGTAGCAGCCCACCGATTCCAGCGGCTGTATCAGTTGACCAAGCGCAATGCCCTTGCGACTGCGGGTCCACGGACGCGGCTTCTGCCACTCGCAGAACTGGCGGATATTCTTCGCTGCGACATTTAAGGATTTGCGCAACTGAGGATCGGCGGCCTTCAGCGCACACTGTAACTCGTCGTGCGACACACGCAGTGATTGTTTCGCAGTCAGCCCGTCCCACTTCTGCGCGTAGCGACGAAGCGCCCGGTCCCGGTGACGGCGAACATCACTCACAATGCGGCGCACGGCAGGTTCGAGGGCGCTGAGCTGCGTGCTGCGCGCCGCAAGCTTTTGTACAAGAGCCTCCGCCTTGCGGGCCGAAACGATGCGCATCACAGCACCACCTTGTTCAGGGGATACTCCACGATTCCTTCCGCCTGCGCCTCTTTGAGCCGCGGTATTACGTCCCACGCCGCGCCTTCGTCGATGACGGTATTTACCGCTAACCAGTCTTCATCACTCAAATGCGAGATGGTCGGCTTCTGCAGCGCGGGTAAGACGGCGAGCACTCTCGCAAGATTGCTCTTTCGCACATTCAGCATCAGGCCCACACGATCCTGCGCCTCCATCGCGCCTTGCAGCATGAGCGCAAGGTTGTCGATCTTCTTGCGCTTGTCGCGATCGGAGTACGAACCCTTGTTGGCAATCAATTGCGTGTTCGACTCGAGCACGGTTTCGAGGATGCGCAAACGGTTCGCCTTAAGTGAGCTTCCGGTCTCAGTGACCTCGACGATCGCATCCGCCAGCATCGGCGGCTTGACCTCGGTCGCGCCCCAGGAAAATTCCACACGCACGTCCACCTTCTTGCTCTGAAAATAGTCGCGCGTTACTTTGACGAGTTCGGTGGCAATGATGCAGCCTCCGAGATCTTCAGCACGCTCGACGGCAGAATCCTCAGGGACGGCGAGCACCCACTTCACCTTCCCACGGCTGCGTTTGGCGTAAATCAGGTCGCTCACGGTTGTGACTTCGAGACCGCTCTCAATTACCCAATCTCGGCCGGTGAGTCCGGCGTCGATGGCGCCGTGCTCAACGTAGCGCGCCATTTCCTGGGCGCGGATCAACATGCAGTCAATCTCGGGATCGGCGGTGGTGCCGAAGTACGAGCGCCCGTTGGTATACGCGGGCAGCCCTGCCCTTGCGAATAGGTGCAGGGTCGCTTCCTGCAGGCTGCCCTTGGGAATTCCAATGCGCAGTTTCATCGCGCCTCCACCTCTGCGCCGGCGGCGGCCTTTTGGATGGGGACCACTTCAGTGAAGCACGATCGCGTTCCGCGATGGCACACCACGCCCGCGCCTTCGACTTCGACCCTCACCAGCAACGTGTCGCGATCGCAGTCGGTCTGTGCCGAGATCACGCGCAAGCGGTTGCCGGAAGTTTCGCCCTTCATCCACAACTCATTGCGCGTGCGGCTGAAGAAGGTAACGTAACCGAGGGCAAGAGTTCGCTCGAACGCGTCGCGGTCCATGAACCCGACCATCAGGACTTCGCCGTCGCGGTCGTCCTGAACTACCACCGGAAGCAGTCCGTTCATCTTTTCGAAATCAAGTTGCGCATTCATAACTTCATAACCTCGTTCGGAAAAAACAAAAAGCCCGCTGAGCATTTCGCTTCAGCGGGCCTGATCCTGAAAATTGCCTTCTTATAAAGTGTGCATTCTCAGGTACGCATCCCCGCCGTCACGCTATGCGCGTGATGATGAGGGCGGTGATGGACATGAGGCTGCATCCAACGCAAGACTACGGGCGGGCTTCGGCTCCGTCAAGACCTTTGACCCGGACTCGCAAGCGGTTTTTTCGATGGATGTCATCAAATTCTCAAATTCTTCCGCTGCGATTCGGAGTTCCGCCCCGATTTGTGCTTGGCTGGCATGAGGATACAGTTGCGGCGTAGCATGTATCGCTGTCGGTCTCATACTCTCAAAATCATTCCGGCAACGGAGATTTCATGAACGCTGCTTCAGCCGCAAAGGCTCGGGTCAACCTGCGTTTGTCAGTGCCAGCTCTTCTCGTTCTTAATCTCATTCTCTTCAGCACTTACACCGCAGCGCAGACTACGGTCACGACAGACCCGCCTTCGTACGGCCCGTACAGCGCGAGCTTCCTTGCGGACGGCGAGGGCCTTCACAAGTCCCTGGTGAAGGACGATTCCGTGGCCCTCGCGGACTCGCCCTGGACGATCTATGCGTGGGTCAATGTCACAGACAATTCGAAATCTGCAACGCTAATCGCAGGTCTTGGCGATCCTGCGGACGAGTTTTCCCGCTACCTAGCGCTGGAGAACGGGAACCTCACACTTTTTGCCGGCAAGGACAACAGCCTCAGTTCGAGCGCCGCGATCTCTGCGGGACAGTGGCATTTTCTGGCCGCCACCTTCGATGGAGATGAGTTCAGCCTCTACAGCGACGCAAACCGGGTCGCAAACGGCAAGCTTGAAATCGGCAGCACGACGCCCGTGCTCGAGATCGCTCCCCCTACTCTTCCCGCTTCGAACTGGAAACATTTTGGCGGCGCCATCAGCGGGCTCACACTGCTGCGGCACGCGTTGACTGCAGGCAAACTTAAGCAACTCGCACAATCCGCAAAAGAGTTTTCCGCTGTCGAGTTCGAGGAAGGCTCAAAGCCGTGGCCCATGCAGACGCGCGGACAGGCCGGATATCGTGCCCCGCAAGATCCATCGACGATGCCGCGCACCAAGGCGGCGTTTTCGAAGCCCATGGCAAAGCTAGCTCACGCGCAGGAACCTCTCCAGGCAAACGGGGAGGCGCAGTGGACGCTTGCCTCCGGATGGACGATGCTCCCGGCTCCGAAACTGACAGCAGACGGCGCGGCCATTTCGCAGCCCGGCTTCATCACCCGCGACTGGATGCAAGCCACCGTTCCCGGCACCGCTCTCACGACGATGATCGATCGTGGAATTTATCCCGATCCCGACTATGGATTGAACAACCTCGCGATTCCCGAGAGCCTGAATAAGCAAGACTACTGGTATCGCGTCGAATTCAAATTACCTAAAGAGGCGCAAGGTCGCCATCTCACGCTGACCTTCGAAGGCATCAACTACGCGGCGGCAGTATGGCTCAACGGTCAATCGATCGGATCGATCAAGGGCGCCTTCATCCGCGGCATTTTTGACGTGAGTGCGATCGCCAAAGCAGATCGTAATGTGCTCGCGGTGCGCGTCTCGCCACCGCCTCATCCGGGCATTCCGCAGGAGCAGTCGATTAAAGGAGGTCCCGGAGAAAATGGCGGAATCATGTGCCTCGACGGTCCAACGTTTGTGGCGACCGAAGGATGGGACTGGATCCCCGCGATCCGCGACCGCAATACCGGAATCTGGCAGCCCGTCACCCTGAGTGCAACCAGCGCCGTGAGAATCGGCGATGCGAAGGTCGTCACCAGCCTTCCGCTTCCAGACACGAGCCGCGCGGACGTCGCCATCATGGTGCCGCTGGAAAACTCTTCCAACGCGCCGATCATCGGGAACGCTGAAGGCGTCCTTCGCTGACGTGACCGTTTCGAAGCAGGTGACCGTCGCACCCGGAAAAAGTGCAGTCACGCTCGCACCCGCGGAGTTTTCGCAACTCACAGTGCAGCATCCGCGTCTCTGGTGGCCGAATGGATACGGCAAGCCTGATTTATACACGCTGCATCTTTCATTCGCTGAGGGATCGACGACGTCTGACACGAAAGATGTCCGGTTCGGCATTCGAGAACTCACGTACGAATTGAGCCTGCTCGATTGCTTCCGGCCATCTGCGCCGTCTCGAATATTCGCCTACGGTCGCCGAGCGCCAAGGGAGAACAGGTTGTCGACGTGCGGCATGAGGGAATGCGCGAGATTCCACCGTCCGATCCCTTCCCTGCGAGTTTTCCTCCCGAGTGGAAAGAGGGATGGAAGTCCTGGGTGGCATCATTGATACCCGGGGGCGAACAATCTTCTTCGGTGAAGATGCTCGACGACACGCGGGCCGCGCCTTACCTCGTGATCAAGGTCAACGGAGTCCGCATCGCCGCCCGCGGCGGCAACTGGGGCATGGATGATTCGCGCAAGCGCGTGTCCCGCGAACGCCTGGAGCCGTACTTCCGGCTGCATCGCGATGCCAACGTCAACATCATCCGCAACTGGGTGGGACAAGATACAGAACAGGTTTTCTACGATCTCGCGGACGAATACGGCCTGATGATCTGGAACGATTTCTGGGAGTCGACGCAGAACTACAACGTCGAGGCGCAGGATCCCGTGCTGTTTCTCGACAACGTGCGCGACACGATTTCACGGTTCCGGAATCATCCGTCGATCATCGCGTGGTGCGGACGCAACGAGGGCGTGCCTCAGCCCATCATCAACGAGGGCATCATCGATCTGGTCAGCGCGCTCGACGGCACGCGCTATTACTTCCCAAGCTCGAACCAGGTGAACCTGCAGAACAGCGGCCCATACAAATACATGGACCCGACGCAGTACTACACGACGCTGAATCATGGATTCTCGGTCGAGACCGGGACGCCGTCGTTCTCGACACTGGAGTCATTTCGCGCGTGGATCCCGAAAGAAGATCAGTGGCCGATCAGCGACAACTGGGCCTACCACGACTGGCACCAGAGCGGGAACGGGGACATGGGCCCGTTCATGGCGCAGATGCAGGCCGAATTCGGCGCGCCCACGAGCCTGGAAGATTTCGAGCGCAAAGCGCAGATGCTCGACTATGTCGATCATCGCGCGATCTTCGAGGGCATGAACGCGCATCTCTGGGCTCCGAACAGCGGCCGAATGCTGTGGATGACGCAGCCGGCTTGGCCGAGCAACGTGTGGCAGATTTTGAATTCCGACTACGACACGCAGTCTTCGTTCTACGCCGTCAAGAAAGCGTGCGAGCCGCTACACGTACAGCTTGACCTCTCGAACTACGACGTCGCGGTGGTCAACACTTCGAACGAGGCTCACTCTGGACTGGTCGTTGTCGCCAATGTCTATTCGCTCGACGACAAGGTTGTCCTTCATCATGAGGAGAAACGTGATGCTCCGGCCGATGTTCTGACCGACGGATTCAGGCTGGAACTCGCTCCGCTACTGGCGACAGACGATCTGCTGTTTGTAAATCTCGAGTTGCGGGACGCGTCGGGGCAAGTTCTCTCCAGAAATTTCTACTGGCTGGGCGCGCAGAATTCTTCTTACCGGCGCTTGAACCGGCTTGGAGCATCGTCGATTTCAGCCACTGCGAAATCGGTCCGCAGTGGAGACAACGGGCTGATCAAAGTCGAACTGCGCAACACCGGGAATGTTGCCTCGATAGAAGACAAGCTCACGCTGCTGAATGCGGCTGATGGCTCAAGGATCCTGCCCGCCTACTACGGCGACAACTACGTTTCGTTGCTGCCCGGCGAAACTCGTGAGATTGAAATTGAGTATCCCGCAAAGGCCGCGAGCGGAGCGGCACAGGTATCGCTGCGAGGCTGGAATCTCGCGCAACAGACCATCAAGGTGCAATAGTTAGTGAAACCGTACGCCGTCGCGAATCTTGCGCGCTGATTCCTCGAGGAAATCGTCGACGTGCTGGTGGGATTGCGGCTCCCAGCCAGTCTTTGCCTTGATGCGGTCCGCGATCTGGATGGCGGTTCTCAAGCGGACTTCGGCATCGAGTTCCCAGCGGCGGCTCAGGTAAGTTTCGATGAGCACGAGTTCGTCGGCTGTAACCTTTTGCAGAGCTCCAATCCCCGATCCCGGGTTCGCTGATGTGGTCCAAGTCGGACGCACTTCCTCGGTCCGCTTCTCATGAACCACGACCGTGCCGGCCACGAAGTCGCCCAACCGGCGGCTCTGCCGGTTGCACATCATGCAGACCACGCCGACTCCGTAAATGCCCGGCATGATATCTACAGCACGCATGAGATTGCGGCCAACGGCTTCGAAGGCGTTGATCGGGCGTCCACTGTCTTTGATCACGCGGATGCCCGCAAATCTTTTGCCCGGCGTCTGGCCCTTCCACAGAATCTCGAAGATGGCGAAGTAGCCCCAGTAGATCGCGAACAGGGCGAAGATTCCGACCGCCGGACCCACCATTTTGGGTATGAACCAAAACATGGAGCCGCCCAGGCCAAGCACGACGAAGAAGAGAATTCCTGCTATGAGGTAAAGCGCTCCCTGGATTAAAGTATCAACGGCAATCGCAAGGAAGCGGCTGCCGATGCCCGCGAGCGGCAATTCCAGAGCGATTTGCTCCGGCGTATCGATGTTCAGTTGGTCAAACGTACTCACAGATGATTTCCACTCGCTGGCTGGAGAAGCGCAAACCGCATTGGAGCAAGCTCGAGGCCTTGCTCAACCAGAGCGCGAAGGACGGTCTCAAGTCTCTTTCGCGTTCCGATCTGCAGGAGCTGAGCCTGCTGTACCGCCAGACTGCCGCCGATCTCGCCGCCATCCGCGAAGACCGCGCTTCCGTGCATTTTGCGCGTTACGTCAACCAGTTGCTGGTCCGCGCCCACAATACCATCTATTCCGGACATCGCACGAGTACCAAAGGGTTAGTCTCATTTTTCTGGGTAACCTATCCCGCCGCCTTTCGACGAAACTTGAAGCACTGCCTTGTGGCGACGTTGGTGTTCGCCATCGCCGGCCTGGTTGGAGCTGCGCTGACCTACGAGAATCCGGACTTCAAGGTCAAGTTGCTGGGACCGCAAATGGTCGAGACGATCGATCGTCACGAGATGTGGACGCATTCCATCGTCGGCATCAAGCCGGTCGCGTCGAGCGCGATCATGACCAACAACATGAGCGTCGGCTTCACCACCTTCGCGCTCGGCATCACCGGAGGCTTGGGAACGATTTACATGATGGCATTCAACGGCCTGCTGATCGGCGTCATCGGGATGGCGTGCTGGCTGGCGGGAATGAGCCTGCAGTTGTGGAGCTTCGTGGCTCCGCACGGCGTACTGGAGCTGCCCGCGATCTTCATCGCCGGTGGCGCGGGACTGCGGATTGCGCAGGGATTGTTGTTTCCCGGCACGCTGCCGCGGCGCGAATCTCTCGCGCGCGCCGGAATCGAAGCGGTGCAATTGCTGCTAGGAACAGTTCCTATCTTGATTATTGCGGGATTGATCGAGGCCTTCGTCTCTCCGACGGGATTGCCCGTTCTCTTGAAGTTTTCGATGGCTGGGGCTTTGTTTGTGCTGCTGAACGCTTACCTATTCTTCGGCGGGCGCGAAGATCAGGTTCGCTGACGCATTAGGACTGTCGTTAGTCTTTTCCTTCACACATCGACAAAACGTGCAGTCATTTTGCGTATTTCTCTTCGGCGGGCGGGGAGGCTCATCGGAGCGACTCCGGCACCGCCACTTGTTCACAGCTGGCTTCTCTCTTTGATTTGCAGGTAGGCGTTCACCAGGAGGGGCGAGACTACTCCGGAGTTCACTTCCATGGCCAACGCTCCGCGCTCGCGCAGCTTGGCCAGCAGCATTTCGCGGCGGTGGAGCATCTCCTGCGCGGCCGCTACTCGATACATTTCGGATTCGCCCTCGGGACGCGTCGAAGCGAGTTCGCCGAGATCGGGCTGGCCTATGACCACGAACAGGACAAGGTGTCGCGGCATCATCATCGAGGCTGCCTCGATGACCTCCGGCGTCATCGCCGTTTCCGCAAGATCCGTCAGCCAGACAATCAGGCTGCGGCGCTTCTGGTCGGTCAGCAATCGTCCGGCAAGCTGGAGATGGTCAGCCTCGGCGCTTTCCTCGCGCACGAGGGCAAGCTGCTCGATCACCTGGCGGAGATGCGCGCTGCCCTTTGCCGCCGGCAACTGTCGCCGGATTCCACGGCCGTAAGCCACTAGTCCCACTCGATCGCCCGAGTAGAGCGCGACCTGTGCCAGGCTCAACGCCGCGTTGACCGCGAGGTCCAACTTGCTGAGATTTCCGACCCGCGCCCGCATCAACCTGCCGGAGTCGACGACGATCCAAACGGTCTGGCTCCGTTCGATCTGGTAAAGCCGGGTGACGAGCTTGGCCCGGCGCGCCGCCGCGGTCCAACAGATGTCGCGATACTCATCGCCAAGCTGATATTCGCGCAGGCTCTCGAACTCGCGCCCGATGCCCCGCACCTGCGTTCGCCGCTTCTCCACCGCCAACTGGCGGCTTCGCAGCAGATGAATGGAATGGCGCCGCGCCTCATCCAGATTGGGATAGATACGAACCTTCTGCTCCAACGGAGCCCGCACCCATTTCTCGGCAATGCGCAACTTCCCTTGATATCGCACGTAGCAATCGCCCAGTACGGCGTCGCCGCGTTGCGCGGGGCGAACGAAATAGCTCGAGGCCGCTTCCCCCTTCGCCGGTACCCGGAGCGTAAAAGAAGGCGGCTGCTCCCGTAGCTGGGATGGAACCGTGTCCACCACGTTCGCCGTGATGGTCTTGGTTGACAGGTTTTCGACTGTGAGCGCGATCTCCGCTTGCAGTGACAAAGCGGCGGGTGAACGCCACGTCCGCTTGATCAAAATCTGACCGGGCTTGGGCAAAGATGTAAGGTCAACGAGCCAAGCCACCACAACGAACAAATCCCAGGCCAGCAAGGCATAGACAAATCGTAAGTCAACAAACGAGGGCACGAGCCACACCAATCCCACGAACAGCAACATGAAGAACCGGTCGCCAAACGCGAAGGCGAAACGCTTGTAGGAGCGCGTTGGCGCCGAGATTTCAGGTGGAATCAATCTGCCGAGATCGTTCAAATCGCCATCCTCACTTCGGCACTTCAACCGCTCGCAAAACCTCGTCCAGCGCCTGATCGGGAGTGATGCCCTCCAGATCCGCCTCGGGTCGAAGAACCACGCGGTGCCGCAGCACGGGCTGCGATGCCGCCTTCACATCGTCCGGGATCACGTAGTCGCGTCCTTCCATCACGGCAAATCCCTTGGCAACGGCCATCAAGCTGACCGCGGCGCGCGGGCTGGCTCCCAGCGACAATGATGGCCAGTCGCGAGTCCGACGGATGATCTGCACAATGTAGGTGAACAACGCTTCCTGCACGGTGACCGCTTTGGTCTCTCGTTGCGCCTCCAGCAGCAATCCCGGATCGATCGGGCTCAGATCCATCTTGTCGATTTCGCGAGACTCGAATCCATTCTGCACGTTCGCCAGTAGTTGCACTTCGTCCTTCTGCGCGGGATAAGGGACTCGCAGCTTCAGCAGGAACCGATCGAGTTGCGCCTCGGGCAACGGGTAGGTTCCCTCAAACTCAATTGGGTTCTGCGTGGCGAACACAGTAAAGAATTGCGAAAGTGGATATCCCTTGCCATCGATCGTCACCTGATGCTCTTCCATGCATTCGAGCAGCGCGGCCTGCGTTCGCGGTGGCATTCGATTCACTTCGTCAACCAGCAGCAGGTCGGTGAAGACAGGCCCGGGATGAAGCTGAAATTGACTCGTCGCCATATTCAGCACGTTCGTTCCCACGATGTCGGCGGGCATCAGGTCCGAGGTACATTGCACGCGCTGAAATTCAAGCCGCAGCAGGCGCGACAGGGCTTTCACGGTCAGCGTCTTTGCGATTCCCGGGACGCCCTCGAGCAAAACGTGGCCGCGGCAAAGCAGTGCGATGATGCACTGGCTGCGCAATTCGTCCTGCCCGACCACAATCTTGCTCATCTCGTCGCCGATATGTTTCACGAGCCGCGGAACTGCATTCATCAAACTTTCTCCTTCCGGCTGCCTTCAAACAATCTGTAGCGAATTGCATATTCCTCGAGTTCCTGTACCAGGTGCAGCGCTTCGGGATCGTTCAGGTAAGGATCGTTCTTCGCTGATTCGCAGCGCCGCAGGATGGCGGCAAAATGCTCGTCGTTCCGCGCCCACCGGTCGCGAACCGCGGCCTCGAGATCGCTGACGGAAACGTTGCTGCCCATCCCCAACCTTCGCGTCAACCAGTAGCGAAAGCGCTGGTAGCAGATATCTACGGCAACGGCGGGTGTGCCCGCTTTCTCGTAAAGGCCTCCAAGTGTCTGCACGAATTCGAGCGGCGACAGGCGGCTCTGCGCCGCCGGCTGGCATACAGGACCGCTTCGACGGGAAAACGTTGCCAGGACTGCGAGGCCCAGAAGCACCAACTGCAGCACCACCCACTTCACCGGAGAATGCGCGACTGTGAGCGCCAGCGTGTCGCGGTAGCCGTGAATGTACTCGTCCCAGAGGATTTCATTTTTCGAGTCACCCAGGCAGGCGAGCAGGAATTCGAGGTTTCCAGCCTCTTTCAAGCCGGCATTGGTCAACGGGGTCGCCGACGCCCACCACAAAACTTCTCCGCGGCCGTAGGGATACTTCACCACCACGTTTTGCCCCTCCAATGAATAAAGCGGGTAGGCCGACGAATATGGCTGCCACGAGGCCTCGGACGCCATCGTGATAGTTGGGGTCGCACGCGTAATGGCCGAAGGCGAAACCGCAGAAGCGCTCTTCCAGACGCCCCCAAGATAATCGGGCAGAGAAGAATTTTCCGGCAAGAACGTGCCGGCAAACATTCCGGTGGCGATCACCCGTCCACCATTTGCGAGGAACTCCTTCAACCGCTGGCGCTCGCTGCGAGTGGGGGCTTCCATCGGCTCCGCGATGATCAGAGTCGTTCCGGCTTTCTGGGGAAGTTCAACTAGCGACTTTTCCCAACGCTGCTCGTTGTAGCCCGACTGCGACAGCATGAGATATGCAGCCTTGGCGCCGGATGACGCGGTCGAGTAACTGCTCGGGGTTTCGAGTCTTTGTCCGCCTTCTCGGCCGAACAGAACGGTCGCTCCGATGACCAGCACCAACACACACAATGCGCCGATCAGAAGCTTGCGATCGCGGGCGTCGATTTTCAGCGGCATCCCAGCTTCTCCAATTCCGCGAGCGTTCGGGAAAAGTCGGTTTCACTGGCGCCGCGCTTCGCATACCACGCCAATTCAAAGATTCGGGTCAGGGCGGTCAGAGTCTCGCGATGTTCGCTCGATCCTGAAAGCAGCCGCAGATATTCACGCGGCGTGCGGGCCCGATCCGGCTTCCAGAAACCCTGGCGTTCCAGGAAAGAGATTCCGGCCCAGTAGGCCAGATGAATGGCCTCGCGCCATTCGCCTTTACCCGCGGCCGCGCGCGCTTCCGCCATCCAGATCGCCCATTCTTTCGCCGAGACCGGCAAATCAGTGGGGATCACTTCGGCCTGCTCTTGCCCGCGCCAGATCGCTCGATAGGCAATGTAGACGAGCACAGCGAGAGCCGCTCCCATCAAGCCGTACACAAGATATTTGCTGATGTTTGGAATGCTGCTCATGCCAAACAGTCGCTGCAACAGGCGTATCAACATTTCAAGCAGCCAGCGCTTGAAGCGGTCAAGCCAGGTCGGGCCGCTGACGTCGCGGAATTCGCGCTGCGCCAGGATGGAGTTCAGTTTGGAACGGTTTGCAGAAACATCGGCAGGCTCGTTTTCGAATCCATCCATCTCACGCACCAGGGTCTGCAGATGACGATGGATGGCGAGCGCATTGTCCGAGCTATTGTCTTTTTCGTACTTTTGAACTTCGCGGCGCAAGCCCTCGGTCGATAGGTTGAAATCTCCGTGGTCGGTACGAACGTGCCACGCCGGTGGCAGCACGCGAAGAACCGCCGGGATGGATGGGTCGGAACTGCTCAGATCTTCGCTAGCCTTCTGCAGTTGTTCCAGCTGCGCACGATAGTCAGAGACGGAAATCTTGTTGTCGCCGAGCGAGTCGGCGCAGCAGTTGGCCGATACGACGAGTAGCACAATGAGAACGTAGGTGTGTGTCCTCGTCATGCTCCGACTTGCGCGGGGGGATCTGGAACGGGGGGAGTAGCGGGCGTATCCAGCGTCATCATCATCAATTGCAGATCGAAGGCTTCCTTGCGGACGCGCTGATCATAGTAAACCAGTGCCAGCGCGATCGTGCCCAGCGCTCCAACCAGGCTCCGTGACACGAAGGTGGCGACCAGAGAGGCCGCTTGCCAGGCGATGCCTACTCGATGCAAGCCGCCCAAGCCCACGCCGGCGGCAAGCAGGATAGGCCACTGCAGAAGCCAGGTTATGCCAAGAGTCAAAACGATCATCAGCAGGCCGATCACGAAGATCCGGCCTCGCCCGCCCTTGGTGAGTTCCATGCTTCGCGACATTGCCTCGAGCACTCCTTTATTCTCGAGTACTTTCGCAGGAATCGACAGAGACCACATGACGAACAGGATCACTCCCGGAACGATCAATGCCAGGCAGGCCAAGCCTCCGACGAGCGCCACGAGCAACGAAATGCCGACCACCGCGAAAATCTGGTTCTTCACCGCGTTGAACGAATCCGAAATACTCGCCGGGCGTTCGAGATGGATGTTCGACACGGCAACGACCGTCGCCGCCTGCGAAGCGGCTGAGGAAACTATGCTAAGCACCCATCCCGCGATTGCCCATAAAGAGGTGAGCAGGATGTTCGAAAGCTGAGGAACGGGAGATTGAAATACGAGTCCAGCGCATTGGAACACGAGGACGATCAGGTAGGGCAGCGAGAAGATTCCGACGAACAACCCGAAGTGGCTGCGGTAAATAGAAAACGTGCGGTCCAGCAATTCTCCGGTGCTCAAGGGCCGCAGAACGGTTGCCACAAATCCTCCCGGCGACACGAAAGTTGCCGGGATAGTAGCACAGCAATCGACCGCAGCCACAAAGATTCAGGATTTCGACCGTGATTCAGGAATCAGCTTGAGGCATGGGGTGCGGCGGCAGTGTCCGGTTTGACTTCGGCTACCTTGCCGTCGTGAAAGACGATGACTAGCGGCTTGCCTCCATTCGGATATCGAACCGTCCGTTCAAGCTGGCTGCTGCCCGAATCGGGGATGCCCATACCGACAGCAAAGTCGGTTTGCATCTCGTTCATCCCCGGCTTGACCTGGTGCTGTTCGACGGACTGCCAGACATCCGCCGGCCAATGCTTGTAGAGATCGTGGGGATCTTCGATGAAAAACATGTCGTCTGAATAAATCGTGAACTCTCCGTTGCCTTCATAGCCGATCGGGACGACGTACGACTTCCCTTCCTTCTCAAATACCGCCATCACCTGGCGCTTGTCGCCGCCACCGGGAGGATTCGAGGTGATGACGTCTTTGATTGCGAGCTTCTCGATTGGCCCCAGGAGTCCAGCCTCATGAGAGAAGTCCACACGCTTCGTCGCAGTATCGTAAGGATAGTAGGCGAAGTGAAATCCCTCGCGCACCCAGGCGGGCTGTTCGGTGAGTTGCTTCGCCGTCTTGAGGTCGAAGGGATGAAGCTTCTTCGGGTTGACATAATAGTCGGCGTTCGCGTACCCGGCGTCTTTCGCCTTTTTCTGTTGCTCGATGGCAATGCGTTCCTGGTGTCGCTGATAGAAAATGATGCCGGCGCGGACGCTGGCTACAACGAGCGCGGCGATCAACGCGAGCTGGATTTTTTGCCTGGCTTCCGGACTTATCATACGTGGCAGTTATTTACCTGTTTTCGAATCACTTCTATCGCTCTTCGAACCGCGCAAACTCGAATAATGCACCGCCGTTATACACTAGGTATGGGGGTTCCAGTCGATGGCTGTTACTGAACAAGATGTCATGAGCGCTCTGAAGAGCTGCTACGATCCGGAAATTCCAGTCAATATTGTCGACCTCGGCCTGATTTACAAAGTCAACTTCGCGCCCGTCGAAGAGGACAAACAAGACGTTTCGGTGGATATGACTCTCACGGCCCAAGGCTGCCCCGAGCACGTCAACATCAGCATGCAGGTCAAATCACGGCTGGAGCAATTACCCGGAATTCGAAACGCCGCGGTGAATGTTGTGTGGACGCCGCCGTGGACTCCGGAGCGCCTGAGTCCTGAAGCGAAAAAGCAACTCGGCATCGAGTAAGTCCAGTCCAGCTCAGATGCGCCGCGTTCAGAAAACGCAAGGGCTGAACTCTCGGTCAGCTTCAGCTATCCGCCGATTTCTTCCCATGCATCCACGGCGCTCTTGCCCGCGGCATCTGTAATGCGCTTTCCCGCCTTGGCAGCCATATCCATGACCTGCAACCCGCGATCGAAGTAGTCGGGTAGCGACCGGCGCACCTGCTCGAACTTTTCGGGATACTCCGAGGCCAACACGGCAAGCCCTGCTCCAGTGGCGAGCACGCCCGCCGCATACCTTCTTTTCATGAACAGGATTGCAGCCCCGCTGATCGCCGCCAGAACTGCCGCTTTCTTCCAGCTTTCCATTTCGAGCTCCCACGGAAGTGTATTTGTTGCGATTGTACCCCAGCCCTGATTGAAGCTTCGAGCGCCCGGGGCAACTTCACACCGCTCTCCTTGTATACTGCGTGGTTTGCCGGAGGGGGCGCATGTTACGTTGTCAGATTCGTAATTCCACTGTGCTGGTTGCGATCTTTCTCGTTGGCGCGATGCTATCTGCGCAGACCAAGCCGCGCGCCCGGGATCTCGGCGTTCCGTTCGATGGGACGACCGGTCCTAATAACGCCATCACAGATGTGAAGGGCGTAGAGGTCGGCCATACGACGCTGATCTCTGGCGAAGGCAAGCTGGAAGTCGGAAAAGGACCGGTGCGCACCGGTGTCACTGCAATCCATCCGCGCGGCAAGAGTTCGAACGACGCCGTTTTCGCCGCATGGTTCACCCTGAACGGCAACGGTGAAATGACCGGCACGACGTGGGTCGACGATTCCGGATTTCTCAACGGGCCGGTGATGATCACGAATACGCACAGCGTCGGCGTGGTGCGCGACGCCGTCATCTCCTGGAAGGTGAAGCACGGTTCACCGGATATGGAGGGCTACTGGTGGTCCCTCCCCGTAGTCGCCGAGACGTGGGACGGCTATCTGAACGACATCAACGGCTTCCACGTAAAACCCGAGGACGCATGGCATGCCCTGGATGTGGCACACTCCGGGCCGGTCGAAGAAGGCAATGTCGGCGGCGGGACAGGCATGATCTGCAACGAATTCAAAGGCGGCATCGGGACGAGTTCTCGCGTGCTCAATGCAAAGGCGGGCGGCTACACGGTCGGCGTTCTGGTGCAGTGCAACTACGGATCGCGCGATCAGCTTCGCATTGCCGGAGTGAACGTCGGCCGCGACATTCCCGAACACACTGTCTGGCACAAAGATGTAGGGTCCATCATCATCGTCGTGGCGACCGATGCGCCGCTGATTCCGACGCAACTGAAGCGCATCGCCAAGAAAATCTCTCTGGGGCTGGGACGCGACGGCAGCTACTCCGGCGACGGGTCGGGCGACATCTTCATCGCATTTTCTACGGCAAATCCCGGCGCAGTTGGTCCGACCGGATTACATCAGATCGCAATGCTGCCGAATGATTCCCTCGATCCGATATTTCTCGCCACGGTTCAAGCGACTGAGGAGGCCGTCGTCAATGCGATGGTGGCTGCCGAAACCATGACCGGGATCAACAATCACACCGTGGTTGCGCTACCTCATGACCGTTTGCGCGAGGTGCTCAAGAAGTACAACCGGCTAGCGAAGTAGGGAGGCTACGCTGCGCCTAGACTTCATAGCCCTCACTGCTACCCCGGCGATAATCGCGCAGCGGAATATTGAGCCGCTTCAACATCGACTGCAGCGTGGTGCGCTTTAGCCCGAGACGGTTGGCGGCTCCACTGGTTCCCGAAAGCACTCCGTTGGTCTCGCGCAGGATCCGGATGATGTGTTCGCGCTCCAATGCGGTCAGGCTGCCGCTCGCCTCCACCTGCGCGTCCTGCAATTCTGCAGGAGGCGGAGCCAGAACCCGGCTCCTGCTCATGATCACCATGCGCTCCAGCAGATTTTCAAGCTCTCGAATATTACCCGGCCAGGTCCAGCTCTCAAGAATCCGCATGGTCTCGTCGGAAATGGTATCGATGTGTTTTCCCATTCGCGCAGAATGCTTTTTGACGAAGTGGTGCACCAACACACTGATATCTCCCCGACGCTCACGAAGCGGGGGAAGTTCGATCGGAAAAACATTGAGCCGGTAGAACAGGTCCTCACGAAAATTCTTATGCGCAATGTCGTGCTGAAGATCGCGGTTTGTCGCCGCGACAATGCGCACATCCACGTGCAGGGTTTGCACGCCACCGAGCCGTTCAAATTCCCTGTCCTGCAAGACTCGCAGGAGCTTCGGCTGCAACTCCAGAGGCAATTCGCCAATCTCGTCGAGGAAAAGCGTTCCTTTGT
Source organism: uncultured Acidobacteriota bacterium (assembly GCA_963820895.1). Classification (GTDB taxonomy): domain Bacteria; phylum Acidobacteriota; class Terriglobia; order Terriglobales; family Acidobacteriaceae; genus Sulfotelmatobacter. The sequence continues at coordinate 158,586 of CAWGBW010000001.1, read as the reverse complement.
CGGCGAGCTCAATGCGGCCAACTTTCCGGCTGACGGCGCTGGTGAAGGCGCCCTTTTCATGGCCAAAGAGCTCGCTTTCAAGCAAGCCTGACGGTACCGCTGCACAATTCAACTTGATGAACGTCCGGTCACGCCTTCCGCTCAGGGCATGGACGGATCTTGCCACCAACTCCTTCCCCGTTCCGGTTTCACCCAGCAACAGCACGGTGGAATCGGTGGGCGCGACGATCTTGGCTTTCTTGAGAACATCGCGCAGCTCCGAACTGTGTCCGATGATTTCCTCAAAGCCCAACTCCGTCTGGATCTCGTTCTCCAGGTACGATTTTTCCCGCGTCAGCTTGTCTTTGGCATCCTGCAATCGTTCGACGGCCTCGCGCAAGCGGGCAATATCCATGCACGATCCCGTTATGCCGGCGACACGCGCTTTCAGAATCGAACAGTGGCTCGACTGTCATGTCGACGAAATGGCTCGATCCATTATGCGGAATCGTGACCTCTTCCCGAGTGTGCCACACCAGTCTTCAGCACTTTCTTCTTCAGCGCGGTCAGGGCGGCCGCCTTCTTCGCGCCCAGCAACTCTTCATCGGTCTTGCCAATGGCGTCCTGCTGCCAGTACACGTGCGGATTGTAGATCCATGTATAGCGAAGCTCTGCATCCTGGTTGAATACGGTGATCGGTGAGTCTTTCAATGCCACTCGAAAGCGTTCTTCGCTGCGGCGCATATGTTCTTCGGCACGATTGCGATCAGTCACGTCGCGGACGATCGCCTGTAGCCTCCCGTCGGAGAGTTGACGGCCCATTACTTCCCCGGGGAAGCAGGATCCATCCTTGCGCAGGAAGGTCCAATCGCTTCTTAGCGTTGCGCCCCCCGCAAAGCGCTCGACTTCCGATGCGATCTTCTTGACGTCTTCTGCCGTAACGACGTCTGCAATCGCGAGGGTGAGGATCTCTTCGCAGTTGTAGCCCAGCATCGCGGCTCCCGCGGTATTCACATCAACATAGTGTCCTTGGGCATTCGCGATAAAGATGCCGTCGGAGGCTTGCTCGACTAACTCCCGGAAATGTGCTTCTCTTGCCCGGAGAGCCTCTTCCGCTGCGATCCTGCTGTGCTCCAGCCTGTGCTGCTCGGTCACATCACGCTGAATGCCCCACGTCCGAACCAAAGTCCCATCCTCGACAATGCCGATCATGCTGTTGCGGAACACCCTCGCGTTTCCCTGCCGATCCACTTCATGCGATGTGCTTTCGACCACTCGAAAATCCGAGCGGATGAATTCGCGCATCATCTCCTGATTACTTGGATCATTCGGAACCAGCATCTCTCCGATGCGCTTGCCGATCATCTCCTTCGCCGAATTGAATCCGTACATGCGGGCCAGAGCATCGTTGCACTCCGAAACCACCGCGTCCCGCCGGATCCGCGAGATGATCTCCTCTTCCGGCAGATCGACTGGGACCGGCGTGATCAGATCCTCGCGAAAGATTCCTTCCGAACTACGGGCCACAAATTGGCGGTATGCCTCCTCGCGGTGGCGTAACGCCTCTTCCATGGCCTTCTTCTCTGTGATGTCTTTCATTACGACGGCAACACGATTTATCCCGGAAGGTCCCTCAAGAGGAAAATACGAAATGAACAGATCCCTCTTTCCCCGGTGCGCGTGCGGATACTGCATTTCGAATTCCACCACCTTGCCGCTGAAGCATTCATCCAGGCGAGGCTTGATGATCTTGAAAAGTTCAGGATGGATGATCTCGGAAACCTTCTTTCTGATCAGCTCTTCGCGCCCGGTTTCCCGATATTTCAGGAAGGCTCGGTTGGTGATGAGATAGCGATAGTCGCTGTCCAGCACGACAATCATTTCCTCCACACCCTCGACGGCTTCCTGAAATTCCTGCAAGCGTAGTGCGTAGCGGCGGAACAGGTCGCCTGCCCAACTGATTCCAATGCCAACCAGCTCAAACAGGATCAGCGCTGCGATATCGCTGGATTTCTCGACAGCCAATGATCCTGCGGGCTGCAGCAACAAATATTCGACGACTGCAGCCGACAGTGTCGTTGCGAATATCCCTGGACCAAAACCGCCCAGGAGCGCCATCAGAATAATTCCCGGAAAAAACACGAGGAACGGAGGAGTGAAGCCGATCTCGATACCGAGGCCGTAGCGGATCAGGGCGGCGAGGACAACGGCGACGCAAGCAACTCCGTAGCGCTGCGGCCAACTGTGCATCCATTTCGAGGACAGTTCAAAAATTCCCGTTTGATCGGCAGACGTCATCGCCAACCCTCAATTTCAAAATTTTCCCGGGTCAACTACAGGCAGCCTCATCCAGAAAATGTCCACGAAGCGCCAGATTCCGCAGCAAGCTCTCCTTCCGCATCGGAGGCGCTGCAACAGCCAAGGCTGGAACTCTTGGGAGACGTTACACAGCCGTTAAACGCATCATTGCTGGTAGAGCAGAATGCAGTCTGTGACTGGAATCACAGGCAGGTGTTCAGCTACGAATTGACTCTCGCGGTTCGACTTCATATCGATCCCGCAGAAAAGAAAAAGAGCGAGCCGCTTGAAGGCTCGCCCTTCGAAAAACTAGTAATTATTTTTGCGCGGTGGCGCCGGCAGCGTTCTGCAGAACGCTAACCTCAACCCGCCCGCCATTCGCGTGCCGGGCAGCCGTTCCCTCACCCGTAGCCGGATTTCCCATGCTCAGCACGTAGATGCGGTAGACAGGAATTCCGTGAGTAAGCACGAAGTAGCGCATCACCGAGTCCGCCATCTTCTGCGAGTTCGCGATGGCTGTTTGTCCATGGCCGGAAGCGAAGCCGCGCACTTCGATGATGTAGCTGCGCTGATTCTTCAGGGACTCAGCCATCTGGTCGAGAGCATCTTTCGCGTCCTTGCTCAGAGCGCTCTGACCAGTCCGGAATCGAATCTCCGTCTGCGAGTTGCCCTTGTACTGGTCGAGGCTTCCGACCATCTCTTCGACCGACGCAACTTTGGTGGAGGCCTGCGTCGCCGACGTCTGCGCAGTTTGCGCCTTGGTGTTGGCGTCGCTGGCGTGCTGATCCGCCACGCTTACTTTTTCCGAGGCGAGCTGAATGCCCTGCTGGGAGCGGCTATCCACGTCATGGATCTTCGATGTGTTCTCGGCCGTGATCTGGTCGAGCTCGTTCAGGCGATCCTTGATCGGCTGCGTGTGCCGGAGCACGTACTTCTTCCTGGCAAATGGATGCGTGACCAGGTTCACCAGGTTTGGATCGTCACCATCCCAGAAATCCTGCGAAGAGGGTTCCTGCAATCGCTCGCGGTCACTGCTCTGCATCGACGCGGCCGAATTGGATGAGTTCGAATTTGTTTGCGCCCAGGTGGCGGGCGTCAGCATGCTGGAAAGAAATATCGCTACGACGATCTGGCTCTTCATTTTGACCTTCCCCGGTTGGATGACGACTCAACCCAGCCCAATGGAAACGTTTATCGCCCTAGATTGTCCACGTCAGCGGATGAAACCGCAAGCGCGAATGTTGCCCTCGACGCTTGTCGTTTCTGGATCACCCGACCGGCGTGATGCTCATGTTCAAGGAACGAGATCTCCAAAGGACAAACTGTCATTGATTTGGGGGGGATTCAGACAATCAGGAGAGGGACTACATGCACGGCTGCTAGTGCAATCCTGATTAGTGTGCTCCGTAAAGAAAGGCGAGTAAATAGCCCAATTTGGCCAGTATCAAACTGCCTGCATTCCTACACAATGGATGCACGAAGATGGACGTCACCTCAGCGAGACGGTAACCTCAAGAAACCTTGATGTTTAGTGAACATTGAGCCCTGAGTTCCCGTCTTCCCACACGACAGAGCCGTGGTTACAAACACTTTCTCAAACCGAAAACTCGGCTTCACGTAGGGCTGTTTGGTTGCGGATATTTCCTGCGAATTGTTGGAACTGGAATTTTCGATCGCCATAAAGAGAACCTATTGTAAACCCTGTTGGGAGGCCTGCACGGCACAACCACCTACGCCGCCCAAAGTAAAGCATGCGCTGTCTTGAAGAGTCGAGTAATAAACTTGCGAGCCTCCGGGATTGACAACGGTGTTATCGATAATAATCCCGCTAGTGCCGCCTGGCGCCGGAAGGGCGGCTACCGGGTTCGCACCTATGTTCCTCCAAGTGACGGCACCGTCCGTCACCACAGAGCCCTCAGTTGTAGGCCACACCGGCATCGTCGCGCCTGAAGTGCCACCCGGAAGCTCCGCAATCTCGACGTTGTTGTTGCTGTCTATGATCTGGAAGGCACCGGGGAATGCAGTGCTGGCCGCCCAAGAACCCGGCGTTTGGGTTGTCAAAGGGCCTTGGCTGCGCCAATGCACACCGTTATCGTCTGTTTGGGCGTTCACTCCACTCATCCAAGCGGGGGGGGTTGCTCCGGAAGTAAAACCGCTGTTGTCTGCAACCTGGATACTGAGATTGGTGTCCAGGACTTCTTGACCAAGGTTGTACTGAAAACCCGGCTGCCATGACGTTATCTTGAAACTCATGACGCACGAAAAACCACCACACGGGGTCGGAGTGCCTGCTGCTTGCGTGCTGACGAACACCCATTCTTGGGGCAAACCCGCTCCAGTAACGGTCGCATTGTAAACATCTGTTACCGGGGAGCAGGGAGTTTCTGTAGTGCCTGATAAGGGAGGGCCGGCTTTCACTGCCCCAAACACACCATTTGTCACCGCAACTTGGTACAAAGTGGGAACGCCTCCCGGGTTTGCGCACACCCAGATATGTCCCGCGCTGGGTGACGTCAGAATGTAATCGTGATCGAATGCACCGTTGTAGAGAGGCGTTGCACTTGCTGTGCTCAAGCCCACCTTTGCTTCTGTGCCCGTCGATGTAGCCGCGAAGTTCGTCGGCAATGAGAAAATCGCAGCAGAGCCGGCACCATCATTTGAAGAGAATGCGTATACGAAATTGATGGAAGAATCTACGACTGGACCTTCGGTGAGACCCGTTCCAGAATCCAAGCGGCCTGACTTGATAACCGCTCCAGTCGAATCAACTCTGTAAAGGAATCCGCCGCTGTCGCCGACGAACGTGCTGCCAGAGCTGTCGTCGTGAACAGCACTGGTAAGAGACGTCCCAACAGTAACAGGCCATCCACCGCCCATCACTTCTGCCGGCGATGCCACGTTGAGAACATTGAATACATTGGTGAATTGGTGCAGCTTACCCGAATCGTCGCCCACCCACCCGGTGTCACTGCCGTAGTCATAGTAGAAAGACGAATTCGTGTCATTCGCACCCAATACGAACGACGTCATACATGGTGCTGGGCACGTCGGATATGCGGTGGGAATAAAAGGCACCGGCACTCCCGGATTTTGAACTCCAGTTCCACCTGCCGACCACTTCAGAAGGACCAAACTCGCTATCCCTCCAGTGGTTTGAGTAAACGCTACTTGCTTACCATCCAAAGACAAAACTGGTGAGGTGAGGACCTGTCCGCCAGTGTTGTAACCCCAGTACGCGCCCGGTACCTGCCCTGAGCAGCCTGAGTATAAGTTGGTGAACGCAACTATCGTGCTCTGTGTTAGAGAGCCGGGTACGCTTGTCCCGTAAACGATAAAATCGGGACTTGGCGAGCTCAAGCAAGCGGCGGTGTTACTTAGGAAAGAAAATTTCGCCGGGAATTTGGCAGCCCCTGCCGTGGCACCGGGTCCTAAATCCACTGACCAATCGCGATGCATCCTGCGCCCTCGGCGACGGGCGTGGACAGGGGTTCGAGAGGGCGCCAACGCCTTTTCGTCAATCGAGATTGCAGCGTCAGGCCTCCCATTCAAACGCAGCTGCTGCATCGAGTATCGAACGTCGCGCTGCGCGCGAGCCGCCTGCTCCGGCGTGGTCGGATGAGAAAAGATGAGGTGTCGATGGCTCCAGTCCGTCACCACTGGTGTGCCGGAATTGGCCGGACTGGCCGGCTTTTTGGCCGGACCTGCTATTAGCGTTACGCTCACCGATGCGAGTACGAGACCCACTCCGGCCGATCGCGCAATCATCCCTCTCATATCGAACTCCCCCGAGTGCCCATAGTAAGCGAGACTGGGCTAAGCTTATAGCGGCAGCTATGCCAATATCAATGCCAACTTAAAGATTCCGTTGAAGAACTCTGTGGAAATTTACGGTCCGGCATCTCGCGCCGAGCAACGGGCCCTAAGTAGTTCGCTTATCTTGAGCTTCGCCCAGGCAGACGACGATACCGCTTGCGTAGTCCGTGAAGGTTTTTTGCAACTCTCACAAAGACAGTTGAAGTCATGGTTTAAGACTTGGCATTGAATCCGTACATCAAACGGTACCCAGCCACAAGTCGATCGATGAAAGTGGGCGATGATTTCAAGACAGTTCAAAGAGCATGCATTCCCATCGAGGGACCCTGAACTGGACGCCCAGCGCCTCAACGCCCGACGCCTAGTCATGCTTTATGTTCTATTCCTTCTTCTCTCATTCGGCATGGGTTACCCGACATTGAATCGCTACGATCCGGCTAGAACGAAGGGCTTGGAGGACGTCAAAAGTTATGCGGCGATGGTCACAGGCGCTTCAGTGATACCCGGCCAGCCACACATGCGCTTCCGCGTCCTCGTGCCCTGGATGGCTCGCCCCTTCTACGCTGTCGCGCGCGGACGAGTGGGCAGTTGGGATCCCGTGATGTTCGGACTGCTGTCGGCGGACTCGATTCTTGTCGCAGGCACCGCTCTGCTGATTGTCGTCGTCGGAACCGGCGTTCTGCGGAGTTACCCAGCATCTCTGATCGCGTCGCTCCTTTATCTCGTGAACTTCGCTGTTCCGAACCTGCGCCTGGTGGGATTGGTCGATGCGGGCGAAGCCTTCTTCCTGCTCGCGCTGTATTGCGCTCTGGCTGAGAGACTCTGGTGGACGCTGCCGCTCATTTCCATATTCGGAGCAAGCGCCAAGGAATCGTTCATTCCATTCAGCGTCGTCTTCACGGCGGCGTGGTGGATCGTGGAACGGAAGAACTCGAAGTCCGCCACACGCTCCGCCATCTGGATCGCCGCGAGCTGGCTCCTGAGTATCTTCACCTTGATCGCGGTGCACCGCCTCGTCAGCGGCCACTTCGATAGCCTCATCGGCTTCACAGAAACGCTGCAGGGAAACTACGCCTACTTTAGCCAGTTCCTGTCGTCGATCACCGACCGGAATCTCTGGTACGTATTCATCTGGCTGCTTCCACTTGGCATCCCGAAGTTAAAGCACTTCCCGAAGTCCTGGCTGATACCAACGGCGGTGGCCGCCCTCATGGCATTCGTGCTGGATGGTTACTATAGCGGAGCCAACGGCACAGTCGGACGCGCGCTATTCACCATCACCGGCCCGCTACTGTGCCTGTCCTCGGCATTTCTTCTGCTTGGCGATGATCCCGTTGCGGAATCCTCGTAGGCGTCGCGCCGCATCGATCATCAGGGTGTACCGATAAACTCTCGCTTGTTTTGGTATCCTTCTGCTTGTTTTCAGGAGGATTCATGCGCAATCTGGCATTCGCGTCCATCCTTGTGCTCTGTCTTTGTGCCTCAGCTCAAACCTCACGTCATCCTTTCACCTTCGATGATGCGGCCAGCTTGCACAGTGCCTCCGCGGTCGCGGTCTCGCCGGATGGCAAGACGGTTCTCTACCGTGTGCGATTCGGCGGCAGCAGGGGTCCGGACAACACGGAATGGCATCTGATCCCGGCGGTCGGAGGCGACTCGCGCCATCTCACTGTTCCGGAGAAATTCAGGCCCGCCGGATTCACTCGCGATGGCTCAGCTCTTTACGGCACATACGAACTGAACAAAGAGGCGCACCTCGCCACCCTTGCTCTTGCGCCTGCGGATACTCCCGCGTCCGCCGCTGCGACACCCGTTCCATTAACTGCGTTGCCGAGGGGAATTCAGACGCCTGTCATCTCTCCGGATGGAAACCATTACGCCATGTTGGCCGATCCGCGGCTTCCCGATCCGCTCGCCGACGTGCACGTGGTCATCGAGGCTCAACCGACCAGTCTCTACGTGGTCGGCGCCGACGGTTCAGGTGGGACGTGGTGGTGTCCAACGTTGAAGGAGGCCGCCGAATTTTCCTGGTCGCAAGACGGAAGGTCTCTCGCCGTCATCTCCATGACGCCGAAGATCGGCTTCCACTCCGTTCGTACTTCCATCGACATCTGTAGTGCGAGCGGCACTCAACATGTCGCTTCCATCGATAACGTCTCTCACGGGATCGGCTGGACTAACGGCGGCAAGGATCTCGTATTTCTCAGCACAACTTCGCCTAGCCTGACAGCGGATCAAGTCTGGACGGTTCCTGCCAGCGGAGGCACGGCCGTGAACCGCACTCCGAAGCTCGATGTCAGCGCGATGGAGCTCTCGGTGGACACGCATGGCAACGCCTGGGTCACGGTCGCCCACGGTGTCCGCTCCGAAATCGATTCATTTCAGAACAACGCCCTCGTACCCGCTTACAAATGGGAAGAAGGCACCATCGACGAAGGCCCGATTTCTCCGCAGATTGCGTCCGGCCCGGACGTACGGATCTTTACCGTCTCAGATCCCCGGCACACCGCCAATGTCGCGGTTGCACAAGACAAAACGCTCAAGCGGATTACAACCGAAGGCGACGATCAGCTTGCAAAAGTCGAACTCGGAGAGTCCCGCGCCGTCCGCTGGACAAGCAAGGAAGGAATTTCCCTAGAAGGCATCGTCACATTTCCAACGGACTTCAAGGCCGGGAAGCCGTACCCATTCATGGTGATGCCTCACGGCGGGCCGGAGGCCAATGACTGGTTGCGCTTGAGTTCCTTTCCAAGGATGTTCGCAGGAATTGGATACGTCGTGCTACAGCCGGAATATCGCGGTTCCACTGGATATGGCACCGATTTCATGAGCTCCATCTACCAGCACTTCGGCGACCGCGCCTATCGCGACGTCGACAGCGCCACCGACTTCGCCGTGGCTCAGGGCTGGGCCGACCCAAATCGATTGACGATGTTCGGCTGGAGCGCGGGCGGTTTCATGACCGCATGGACGGTCACTCAAACTCACCGCTACAAGGCAGCCATCGAGGGAGCGGGAATCTCAGATTGGCTCACCTTCATTTGGACTAGCGACGTGCAGCAATTCGATTACGACGCCCGCTGGCCTGACAAAGATCCTGAAGCGTTCCACGGTTTCTCCGCCGCGATGCATTCTGAAGGCGTGACCACTCCGCTTCTGATCCTTCACGGAGCGGCCGACGAACGAGTGCCCACCTATCAGGGACGTGAGTTGTTCGAAGTTCTCGCTGCTCGCGGAAAGACCACCCGCATGGTGACGTATCCTGGCTCTCCGCATTTCCCTACCGTGTGGGAGCAGCGTCAGGATCTGTTCCGTGAAATCGCAGCCTGGCTGGCCCGATACAACCCGGAGAAATAATCGCGCAGCGATGACGGGAACCCCTAATCCTTCACAGCCCGATCTGTGATCTCGAGTCCCTTGTCGATAATCGCGAACGCCTCCCGCAATTGCTGCTCGTTAATGCACAGCGGAGGATTCGTATAGAAGGTGTTCCAGCGGACGAGCGTATAAAGTCCCTGCTCGCGGAAGAATTTTCCCAGCGCCGCCATCTCGTCGGAGGTTCCGTTGAACGGAGCCATCGGCTGGCGCGTCTTCTTGCTGCGGACCAGTTCGAAAATCCCGAACAATCCGATCGACCGCACCGCGCCCACGGACGGATGCTTGGCCTGCATCTCGGCTCCAAGATCCTTCATGATTGCGCCCATCTTGCGCGCGTTCTCGATGAGGCGATCCTCTTCATACACGCGGATGGTGGCGAGGGCCGCCGCGCATCCCATGGGATGCGAATTGTACGTCAGGCCGCCGTAGAAAACCTTGTCCTGAAAGTGCTGCGCAATGTGGTGACGCATTCCCACCGCGCCCAGCGGCAGATAGCTCGCCGTCAGGCCCTTGGCCATGCAGATGAGATCAGGAACAACTTTCCAATGATCGATCGCGAACCATTCACCCGTGCGTCCGAAGCCCGCCATGACTTCGTCGGCAATCATCAGGATGCCGTACTTATCGCACAGCTTGCGGACACCCTGCATGTATCCGTCCGGCGGCACAAGAATGCCGTTCGTACCGACGACGGTCTCGAGGATGAATGCCGCAATCGTCTGCGGCCCCTCAAGCTGCATCGTCTCTTCAATCATGGCCAGCGAGGTCTCGGCCGACTCCCATCCACGCTCGATACCGTGATACGGATCGAGCACGCGCACGACTCCCGGCATGCCGGGCTCCGCGGCCCATCGACGAGGATCGCCCGTGAGCGAGATCGCTCCCGCGGTAGCGCCGTGATACGACCGGTACCGCGCCATGATCTTGTGCCGCCCGGTAAAGAAGCGTGAAATCTTGATCGCGTTCTCGTTGGCTTCGGCTCCGCCATTAGTAAAGAAGAAGGTGTCGATGTCGCCCGGAGTGATTTCGGCGAGCTTTGCTCCCAGGCGCGCTCTCGGCTCCGTCGCCATAAACGGATTCGCATACGCGAGTGTCTGTGCCTGCTCGTGAATTGCCTTGATGACGCGTTCGTCCCCATGACCGATATTTACCGACATCAACTGGCTGTTGAAGTCGATGAATCGCTTCCCTTCCGGCGTCCAGAAATAGATGCCCTTGGCCTTCGCAACCGGGATCGGATCGACCTTCGACTGCGCCGACCACTCAAACAAGGTGTGTTTCCTGGTGAGGTCAACAATTTCCTGTCCGGTCATGGCGGGAGTGGTGAGAGTGGTGGTCATAAGAGTCCTGTTCTCGTAGAAAAGAGCGGTGCAATATTGAGTAATTGGGAAATTGAGCAATTGAGTAATTTGAACAACCACAAGTTGCGCGGAAGTCTTCTGACCCTATTCAATTACCCAATTACTCAATTTCTAGAATTTCCGGCTGTGTTCCTTGGCCCAGCGTTCGACCACGACTTTTTTGTCGGTGTAGAACTCGACGGAGTCGCGTCCTTGTCCGTGCAGGTCGCCGAAGAAGCTGTTCTTCCATCCACTGAACGGGAAATAGGCCATCGGAGCGGCCACTCCGATATTGATGCCGATGTTCCCTGCCGGAGCTTCGTACCGGAAGCGGCGCGCTGCCGATCCGCTCGACGTGAACAGCGAAGCCTGGTTGCCGTAGGCGCTGCGCTCCAGAAACGCCAGGGCTTCGTCCATGTTGTCGGCGTGAACAAGGCTGAGCACCGGACCAAAAATTTCGGTATCCGCAAGATCGCTGGTAGCAGGAACGTTGTCGAGAATCGTCGGCTTCACGAAATTTCCGGACTCATACTTGGAGACCTTGGCATTGCGTCCATCCAGCAGAACCTTCGCCCCCTGCTTCTCTCCCACGCCGATGAGCGATTCGACGCGCTCCCTGCTTTGCGGCGTGATGACCGGCCCCATCTGCACGCCAGCCTCAAGACCATTGCCGACCTTAAGCTTCGAGGCCGCATCGGCAATCGAATCGCGGAATGTCTTCTGCGCTTCGCCGATCGTGACCGCCACTGAAACCGCCAGGCATCGCTGCCCCGCGCAGCCAAAGGCGCTGTCGCTGATGATCTGTGTCGCCATCGGCATATCGGCGTCTGGCAGTACGACGACGTGGTTCTTGGCCCCGCCCTGGCACTGGCACCGCTTGCCCTGTTCGGCCGACCGCGAATAGATGTAGCGCGCCACCGGCGTCGATCCCACAAAACTGATAGCCCGCACTTTCGGATGGTCGATCAGCGCGTCCACCGCAGCCTTGCCGCCGTTCACCAGGCTGACCACGCCCTTTGGCAGTCCCGTCTTTTCCAGAAGTTCATAGATGTAGCGCATGGTCAGCGGCACGCGCTCGCTGGGCTTCAGGATGAATGTGTTCCCCGTCGCGATGGCATACGGCAAATACCAGAACGCGATCATCCCCGGAAAGTTGAATGGCACGATCGCCGCGACCACGCCGAGCGGTTGGCGGATCATCATCTCGTCGATACCGCGCGCCACGTCTTCCAGGTTGTAGCCCTGCATCATCATCGGAATCCCGCAAGCCACTTCCACGTTCTCGATCGCGCGGCGCATTTCGGCCCTCGCTTCGGTGAACGTCTTGCCGTTTTCCATGGTGATGATGCGAGCGATGTCGTCAATGTGCTCTTCGAGCAGCATCTTCAGCTTGAACAGCGGCTGAATGCGGTCTTCCGGCGGTGTTCGGCGCCACTCCGGAAACGCTGCCGCGGCTGCCTCGATGGCCGCGTTGACCTCATCCGCTTCCGCGAGGGGAACTGTTGCGATCGTCTCGCCTGTCGCAGGATTCACGACATCGCGCCACTCCGAGGCATGCGACTCGGTCCATTGTCCATTGATGAAATTAGTCAGTTTGTTGGCGGGCGGTGCGGCTACGCTCATGATGGGAAGGCCTCTGCTATCGCGAAGAATGTAGTGCGTGGGAAGTCACAGGACGCGCCGTGAGCGTTCCCTAAAAACTGCAACCATGATACATGCGTTGACCGATCCTTCGACCGCGGTCAGGATGTCAACTTTTTGTTTTGTCTTTACACCAGTTGCGCCACTGCGCCCTTCTGGTCGCAGACGGAGGCGATCGCAGACTCGAGCACGCTCATCGCTTCGTCCATCTGCTCGTTGGTGATCACCAGCGGCACGAGCACGCGGATCACGTTCGAGTAAGTTCCCGCCGTAATCGTGATCAAGCCATGCTCGTAACAATACTGCGTGATCTTCTTGGTTTCGTCGGCAGCCGGAGCCTTGGTCTCGGCGGATTGCACCAGTTCAATCGCCTGCATGCCGCCGAGTCCCCGGACATCGCCGATGATGGACCAGCGATGCTGCCACTCGCGCGCCTTTCGTTGAAAGCGATCGCCGAGTTCGTTGGCACGGGCCAGCAGATTCTCGCGTTCGAAAAGATCTAAGAACCGCAAGAGCCGCCACGCACGACAGCGGATTTCCCGCGAAGGTTCCGCCAAGTCCGCCCACGCCGGGACCATCCATAATTTCTGCGCGACCGGTGACCGCTGCGATGGGCAATCCACCGCCCAGCGATTTTGCGGAAATCAGAATGTCGGGCTCGATGCCGTAACGCTCGCTCGCAAACAGCGTGCCCGTCCGCCCGAATCCTGACTGCACTTCATCGGCGATGAACAGGATGCCGTACTTGTGGCAGAGCTCCATCAACACCTTGAAGTAATCCGGCGGCGGCGCGACGAATCCGCCCTCTCCCAGCACCGGCTCGGCAATCACGGCTGCGACGTCTTCATTCGCCACCACGCGCTTGAACGTGTCTTCGAGATGCCGAGCGCAATACAGATCGCAAGAGGGATACTGCAGCGAATAGGAACAGCGGTAGCAGTACGCGTATGGAACTCGATACACCTCGCCAGGAAACGGCGCGAATCCCGCCTTATAAGGATGCGTCTTGCTGGTCAGGGACAACGCCATCATGGTGCGCCCGTGAAAGGCGTCTTCGAACGCGATGATGCCGGGACGCTTCGTGTAGGCGCGCGCGATCTTGACCGCATTCTCCACGGCTTCAGCGCCGCTGTTGACGAAGACTGTCTTCTTCGGGAACTTGCCGGGCGTGACCTCGTTCATCCGCTCCGCAAGACGAACGTAGCTCTCGTACGGAGTGACCTGCACGCACGTGTGCAGAAAGCGATCAAGCTGTTCGCGCACCGCGTCAACCACTGCTTCCTGGCGGTGCCCGACGTTGAGACAGCCGATGCCGCCGGCAAAATCGAGGTATCGATTGCCGTCGACATCTTCCAGCCATGCGTCTTCCGCTTTGGAGACATAAATGGGCGTGCCGTGAGAAAGCCCGCGAGGCACCGCTTTTGCACGGCGCTCGCCGAGCGCCTTCGATTTTGGTCCGGGAATAGAAGTGCGAAGTTGAATCGTCGACATCGTGAACTCTCGTCAGGTCTTGATTAGTTCTTATACTGTGTATCGAGTATCGGGTACTGGGTACTCTCTTCAGTACCACCCAATCGGCGCTTCATTCAAGTTGATGTGTACCTGCTTGGTCTCGAGATACTCCTCGATGCCCCAAGGGCCCAGCTCGCGGCCGAAGCCGGACTGCTTGAAGCCTCCCCATGGCGCTTCCACGTAGGTCGGCTGCATGTGATTCACCCAGATGATCCCGGCGCGCAACGCTTTTACCGTGCGCATGGCCTTGAAGATGTCCCGCGTCCACACCGCCGCGGCCAAGCCGTAAGGGGAGTCATTCGCAATCTTCATTGCGTCTTTCTCGTCATCGAACGGAATCACCGCGGCCACCGGTCCGAAGATTTCTTCCCGCGCAATCCGCGCGGAGTTGTCGACGTCATAGAAGATCGTCGGCTGCACGTAGTAGCCCTTGGCGAATTTGTCGGGGCGTCCGCCGCCGGACGCCAGCTTCGCTTCCTTCTTTCCCACTTCCAGGTACTGGCTCACACGGTCGTATTGTTCTTTGCTGATCAGCGGACCCATCTTGGTATCGCGATCGAGCGGAGCACCCAGCTTGATCTTCTTCGCCTTCTCAGCCATCGCATCGACAAACTTCTTGTAGATCGATTTCTGCACGAGGATGCGGCTTCCCGCCGAACAAACTTCGCCCTGGTTGATGAAGACGCCGAACAACGCTCCGTCGATCGCCGCTTCGAAGTCGGCATCGGCGAAAAAGATGTTGGGAGACTTGCCGCCGAGTTCGAGAGTCACGCGCTTCACCGTGTCAGCGGCCTGCTTCACGATGATTTTGCCCACGGATGCGCTGCCCGTGAATGCGATCTTATTGACGTCAGGATGCTGCACCAGGGGCGCGCCGCACGACTCGCCGAAGCCGGTCACGATGTTGATGACGCCCGGCGGCACTCCGCAATCCGGCAAAATAGTTCGCGAATTCGAGCGCGGTGAGCGGCGTTTGTTCGGCCGGCTTCAGAATGCAAGTGCATCCCGCCGCGATGGCTGGAGCCAGCTTCCACGCCGCCATCAGCAGCGGATAGTTCCACGGGATGATCTGCCCCGCGACTCCCACCGGCTCTTTCAAGGAAAGCGAAAGAGCATTGTCCGGAACCGGATTGACCTGCCCCACAATTTTTGTCGCGAGGCCGCCGTAATACTCGAAGCAGGTCGCCACGTCGGTGACGTCGAACTCGGCCTCTACGATCGGCTTGCCCGTATTGCGGCATTCCAGTTCGGCGAGTGCGGGAAGGTTCTGGCGGACCTTGTCGGCCAGACGGAACAGCACGCGGCCGCGCTCCTGCGCCGTGGTGCCGGCCCATGGGCCTTCTTCAAATGCAGCCTTGGCAGCCGCCACCGCCCGATTCACGTCTTCGGGACCGGCGTCGGGGACCTGTGCAATCACTTCTTCGGTTGAAGGATCGTAAACGGGAAAAGTTTTCGCGGACTTGCTGGCGACCCATTCACCGTTGATGAACATCTGGTATGTCTTCACGTCGGCTTGAACACCGCTGGGCATCGTGGCCTCCTGCGTGGGGCTAAGCCCCGAATGTCGATTCGTAACGTTTCTAGCTGAGCAACCGGGGTTTCTACCGGCCTTGGCTGCTGAACTTTCCGGCGACCGTAAACGAAAAAGAAAAATGCGGCGAGGCCGACGAAGAACAGCGTGCCGCCGACCATCCAGAGTTCGTACTGCCAGATCGATGTAATCTGCTGCGCCGGGAAAAACACCATCACGATTCCGAGGATCGTCGTCAGCAACCCGCTCGACCCTGCGAGAAGCATCGTTAGCCGGCCGTATTGTCCCTTAGGCTTCGCTTCGGTAATCGCGAATTTCACCAGCGCACCGAACGCGTAGACAAATGGCACCAGTTGCAGCACGACGGCCAGCGAGAGCAATTTCTGAAATGTTTCCTGCACTCCGGCTCCGACGAAATTCAGGATCACCAGGATTGCGGAGACAATTCCCTGCACGATCAGCGCGGCGTACGGAGTCGAATAACGCGGGTGCACCTTGCCCAGCCACGACGGCATATACGAATCAAGCCCCGCGACAAATGGAATGCGCGCCGAACCGCCCATCCAGGCGGAGCCGATGCCGGCAATCGAGAGACTTAGCATCACGGCGAAGGGGACAGTGATCCAGACCCATCCGACTTGAGCCGCCATGTGCGTGACCGCCTGCACAATTCCCTGCAGCACGTTGACGTCTTTACCGACAGCAACCAGCAGCGTCAGCGTCGCGCCCACGTAGAGCACTCCGGAAATGAGGCCGCCCCATGCAACGGCCCCGGGCAAAGTCCGCCGGGGATCCTGGATTTCATCGCCCATCACCGAGGCGAGTTCCAGCCCAACCAGGCCGAAGCAAATCACTCCGAAAGAATTCAATACAAACTTCGGGTTGGACGGAATCTTGAAGTCTGCAGCAGTGATCGTCGTGCCGAAGCGCGACCACATCACGAAGCCAAGTCCGATGAGAACCGCAGCCGCAACGAATGTTCCGACCGCGCCCAGATTGTTGATCCACTTGCCAACGCCGAGGCCCAGGATATTAAAGATCGTGAGGAGCGCCAGCAACGACAACGCCGCAATCGACGCAAAAATCTTGTTGTCTGCGAGCCCGTGATGACCCGGCCCGAGCACATACACCGACACGCCGACGAAATAGAGCATCACCGTCGGCACATAGAGCATGTTGTTGGTCCAGTAGCACCAGCCGGAAAGAAATCCGTGAAAGTCGCCGAAGACTTCCTTGGCCCACAGATACACGCCGCCCTCTCCGGGATAGCGGTGCGCCAGTTCGATCACTGCGATGCCCTGCGGCCAGAAGAAAAGAAGAAGAGAGATGATCCAGAGCCAGATCGTGACGCCGCCGTTGGCAGCGATCGACGGAACGACGTTGAGGTTGAACACGGCAACCACGAACAGCAGCACCAGATCGCGGCGCCCGAGGGCGCGGATCAGGTGAGGCTGTTCGGGTTGGGAAGTGGACGACAAATTTCCTCAGATGATGCCGAGCTTCGTTCGACGGTCAGCCGGGGGCAGTTGTCCCTGCAGAAATTCAGATGTCGGATGCGGAGCGACAGGACTGCCCGCCCCGCTTCCACATCTCTGATTAGTGCGCGACAGCTACCGGTGCGGCGCGTTCCTGCTGCGCCTTGGCCAGCGACTCGGCGATATCGTTGAACGCGGCCAGGTGTTTGTCGATATCCGCCTCGGTGTGCTGCACGGAGATCGTCCATTGCTCATCCCACCAGTACGGCTGCGCCATCACGCCGCGGTTCACCATTCCGAACCAGTAGTGCCGCCACAGGTCGATGTCGATCGCCTCCCAGTCGCGGTAGTTCCTGATTTCTTTTGGATACAGCATCAACGCGCCATTCGCTCCAGCCTGCGCGATGTACGCCTGCAGTCCGACCTTCGCGATGGTCTGCCGGTATCCGTCAGCGAGCTTCTTGCCGAGTTTGTCGACCTTGGCATAGTTCTCTCGCGTGAGCACATCGCGGAACGTTGCGAGGCCTGCCGCCATCGAAACCGGATTCGTGTTGTACGTGCCGCCGTGAAAGACCTTGTGCTGCGAGATCAGGTCCATCACGGACTTGTGCGCGCCGAATGCCGCCAGCGGAAGTCCACCGCCGATCGATTTCGCCAGGCAAATCATGTCGGGAAGAACGCCGAAGTACTCGCTGGCGCCGCCCCATCCCAGCTTCGCGCCGGTCTTGACTTCGTCGAAGATCAGCAGCGCGCCATTTTTGTCGCAGATTTCGCGCAGGCCTTTCAGGAAGCCGGGTTGCGGCATGCACAGGCCCGACGTTCATCAGGATCGGCTCGAGAATGATCGCGGCAATCTCGCCGGGATTTTCCTTGAACCGCCGCTCCACTGTCGCCAGATCGTTGAACGTCGCAGATCACGACGTTCGCGATCGACGCCTTCGGCACGCCCAGCCCGCCGGTAACGGAGGTCGGAGCATTGATGTCGCCGTAATCCGGAGCATGAGGTTTGACGCTGACCAGTGCGCTATCGTGCAGGCCGTGGTAAGCGCCTTCGAACTTCACGATCTTGTCGCGCCCGGTCGCAGCGCGCGCAAGACGGATCGCGTGCATCGTCGCTTCCGTTCCGCTGTTGCCGAAGCGGCACATCTCGACGGGAAACCGGTTGCAGATTTCCTCTGCCAGTTCCCATTCCATGTCGTGCGGCATGCCGTACATCGTGCCGGTGGACAGGCGCTTCTCCACCGCCTTCATCACTGCGGGATGGCAGTGTCCGGCCATCAGCGCGCCGAACGTCAGGTTGTGATCGATATATTCGTTGCCGTCGAGATCGCGAAACTTGCTGCCGCTGGCCTCTTTCACAAAGATGGGCCACGGATCGTAGGCGCGGTAGTTGCTGGCGACGCCGAGGGGAATGCGCTTGAGATTCTTCTTGTGCGCTTCGGCGGACTTGGGCGTTCGCCGCTCGAAAGTGGCGAGTTCTTTCTGCAGATCGGGGTACATCGATGGTCTCCGGGATAACTCAGGCCGGCGATGTCGCTGCGACGGCCATTAGATTGCCGGGCGGTGGGAGCCGCCCGGGTTCTGTGGTTCAATTCCATTCTAGAAGAAAAACTTCAATGCAAACTGCATCAGCCGCGGATCGCGGGCCTGCGTTAACCTGGCCAAACTGTGTGCCGTCGGAGGTGTTGCCGTCCGGATTGAAGAACTGCGTGTGGTTGAAGATGTTAAAGAACTCGGCACGGAAATCGACGTGCTTGGTCTCCGATAGCGGAATGGTCTTCAGGATCGCGAAATCCGTGTTGCTGATGTGCGGTCCGCAGCAGATCGTGCGCGGGCATTGCCCAAAGTTCCCAGCAGTGCCGGATCGTAGCAACCGAACGTAGCGCCAGCGCTGCAGGGTGCCGAGTCGTCCGTCGCGTTCTCCGTGAAGCTGTTCGGATCGAAGATAGTAGTTGTCCGTTCGATCTGCGGTTTCATGTTGCGGAAGGGTGCGAGCTGCGCCGGCTCGCCAGGCAGTTCGAAATCGAAGCTGTACATCAACTCGTTATCGGCCTGCGACTTGATGCGAATCGGAAATCCGCGTCTGGAACGTCGTGATGCCAGAGAGTGCCCAGTCGTTCGATATCTTGCCCGCTGCCCCGTTGTACTTGCGGATCGGCAGATCCCAGTAGTAGCTGAAGACGATGCGGTGCCGCGCGTCGAAGCTCGAAAGCGAGCGGCTGATGCGCGGATCGATCGGATTCAGGATTCCTTCGAAGCTCGAGGCCTAATCGAACGACTTGCTCAAGTGTAGGCGGCGGTGAACTGCAGGCCGTGCGCGAAACGCTTCTCCAGCGAGGCCTGGAACGAGTTGTAGGCCGAATTCGCGATCGTGTCCTGGGCGAAGATGCTGCTGAATACGGGAATGCCGTCCGACGGGACAGCCCGTGTCCCGTCAGCGGATCGCAGTTCGGCGAAGAGTAAGGACGAGTCCGACCAGGTTGATGTCGTTCGCGCAGACGTTCGGTGTTCGCCGGAATCGTTGTTGGACCGTTCGCGCCATAGGCAGGTATAGGCCGTCGGGACCAGTCGACCGGTGCCGCGCCAGGAATGATGAAACGACTGTCCGCGGAGTACGGTCCGCAGCGTGCCCGTCGCCCCAGAGGACGTCGTTGATATCCAGACAAGTCTGCGGGATTCCCTAGTTAATGTCGTGCGTTGCCAGCAGCCGGTGTCCCTGTGACCCGACGTAGCCGAGCTGCAGCTTCATGTCGTTGCGTCAACTGGCGCTGGATCGTGAAGTTGTACTGCGCGGAGTACTGGGTCCGCATCTTCGGCTGGAACTGGCCGAACAGCAGAATCGGACGGAAGGTCGACCAATCCACAGGCTGGCCACGCGGAGGATTTAGAATTCCATTGAACGGATTCGGATAGACACCGATCCGCTCTGAGCAAGGAACGGAGTGTTGAACAGAGTGTCGACGGGGAACGTGCTGCCGCCGAACGGCGGCTCAGCGCTGAACTGCTCGAGCACCAGTTGCTCGATCGGATTGTAGAACAGGCCCCAACCCGCGCGGATACTGGTCTTGCCCGATGTTCCCGGGACTCCACGCAATGCCGATGCGCGGAGCGATCGCCTTGTAGTAGGTCTGCGTGAGTCCATTCGGAACGCCCGTGTCGCCAGGCACCACTAGGCCCGTCGGAGATCGCCGACAGTGCAGTCGCTGGTTCCGAAAGCTCAATGCTCGCCTGCGAGAGCTTGCAGGGATAGACAGTCGACTTCTGTCCCGGGCCGGAACGTCTGCACGTGATGGCTGATGTCGGTGAGAGGAGTATTCAGCTCCCAGCGAAGTCCGTAGTTCAGCGTGAGGTTAGGCTTAATCTTCCAGCTATCCTGCGCGAACAGATAAAAGCCGGTGCTGCGAACATTTTCCACCTGTGCCGATCCTTGCCGTAGGAGCCGCGGAAAGTCCCAGCAAGTAGTCGGAGAATAGGTGTCGCCGACGGAATTCGTTTGTGGACTCCGTCGAACAAGAACTCGCCGCTGACCTCGAAATAGAGTGTCTGGTCGAAGCGCGGGCGCCGGATGTCGGCGCCGAACTTCATCGAGTGATTTCCCTTCACCTTGCTCAGGTTGTCGGACCACTGAAAGGAATTGCCGACCTGCGGCAGTTCGCCTTCGCCATTGTTGCCGATGGTGAACCCACCACTCAGCTGAATGAACGGAAGCCCTTCGTGGCTGCGGTCCCAGGCCGGGATGAATGCCCAGTGGCATTCGTCGGCCGTTCCGTCGGAGAAGCATGGCACGGATCCGAGTGCGTCAGTCAGCCAGGCATGGCGCCGCAGGACAGGAATCCTGCACCGGCTCGTCACGTGCGGGATGCTGGAACGTCCACTGCGCCTTCGCGGTTGTAGTTGAAACGGAATTCGTTGACCGGTGCTGTTGGTGATCGTCCAGGTGTGGCTGATGTTCCATTGCTGAAAACGCTCGCTGCGTTCGATCCGAAGCCCGGGACGTTGGCGCCAGCCGCCTGGAACTGAGCGAACGGCGAAACCTGATCGTGATCGTCGAAGTAGTAGTAGAAGCTGAAATTCTGCCGGTAATTGATGTGGTGGTCGAGCTTAACGGTGAACTGGTCGCCGCGCTCGGCTGACGGAACCGTCTGAAAGTATCGCCACGGTTCGCGGCGCGGCACGAATTGCAGAAGGTCGACCGCTGTCGGGTCCATACAAGCCCGGAATCATGTTGGTCGGGAAAGATCGTGGACCAGTGATGACGCCCGTCGATGGGTCAACAGGCACATTCGCGAGTGCCCCCCGCTGGAAGTCCCAGCGCCGAGTCGCATCGCGAGTGCGCCATCCAGAGTCCGGCGAGACGGTCGCCTCAGAAGATACATCCGGAAAATGCTGAGCTCGCCGAGATGGGCCGTTCTGACGCGGTCGGGACCAGCACGGTGGGACCGGAATTCCCTGCCGGATTCTACGTCCTTCGTAAGACACAAAGAAGAAGGTGCGATCTTTAATGATCGGTCCGCCAAACGTCCCGCCGAACTGGTTCTGGTTGAACTGAGGTTTGACCGTATGGAAATAGCCCTGCGAGTTGCAGGACTTTGTTGCGGAAGAACTCGTAGACGTTGCCGTGCCACTGGTTCGTCCCCGACTTCGTAATCACGTTGACGACGGCGCCGGAGTTGCGTCCATACTCCGCATCGAACGTGTTGCTGAGGACGCGGAACTCCTCAATCGCATCAGGAGTCGGCTGAATCGTCGGCAGGTTGACGAACTGATCGTTGGCATCTCCGCCGTTCACGCTGAAGTTGTTGGCGCGATCGCGGCCGCCGTTCACGGAGACGGCTCCTGCGCTGTCGCTGCCATAAATGATCGGTTGCTCGATCCGAGCTGTAGACTGCACTCCGGGCTGCAATTGCAGGAACTGGTACGTGTCGCGCGCGTTCAGCGGCAGTTCATTCACCGAGCGGTCATTGACCACGGCGCCAAGCTGCGTGCTGCTGGTGTCGACCAGAGGCGCTTCGGAAGTCACGTCGACCACTTCCTGCGCTGCGCCCAACTGCATCGTCATGTTGAGCGTGATGACCTGGTTGACGTCGAGCGCAACCGCGTGGCGGACGTTCTTCTTGAATCCTGTCAGGTCGAAGACGAGACGAGTATGTGCCGACAGGCAGGTCTGGACAAAACAAAGTCGCCACTGTCGTTGCTGAGCGCTTCATGCGCCACGCCAGTAGCATCGTTGGTCGCGCTGACCTTCGCCCCCGACAACACGGCACCCGACGGATCGACGACACGGCCCAGAATTCTTCCACCCGTTCCTTGCGCCAGCAGGCTTGTAGGAAAGGACAGCAGCATGAAACAAAGCAGTGCGCTTATATACGGGGCACTTAGACACAGAGCAGAGCGGCGAGTTCGCAGTGACGGCATGTTGCCTCCGAACAACCGATTCAATTGAGATTGTTTTTGTTGAAAAGCGACTGCCGTATCCGCACAACCTTGCTATAATCCCGCAAGGTTAGAGAACGGCGATGGACGCTGTCAAGGGGAAAAAAACGCGTCCGTCCCATAGAAATTTCTTATCGCACAATCAATTTCAATCGAGCTGACGGAACGGGCGTGGCGGAAGCTTATTTGAAAATTGGAGATGTGGCGCGACGGGTGGGAGTGTCACCCTCGGTCATACGCACGTGGGAAAACCTGGGGCTAACTCGTCCCCATCGCACCGAGAGCAAGTACCGGCTTTACACCGATGAAGACGTGAAGTTGCTGAAGCGCGCACGATTCCTGCGCAAAGCGCGCGGATTGAACGCTGCTGCCATCGTTCAGTTGTTAAAGCGCGAAGGGAAAGTCCGTCCTGCCGCGGAAAGAAATGGCAACGCGATCGGAATGCATCTTCGCCAACTGCGCTCGCGCAAAGGATTATCGCTGGCCCAGGTAGCTGATTCGGTCGGCATCTCTGTAGGATTTCTCAGCGCCCTCGAGCGTTCGCAGATGAGCGGATCTGTCGGCACGCTGCGCAAGCTCGCGCGTTTCTACAAGACCAACATTCTCGATTTCTTCGACGCGAATGAAGCCAGCGGCCGGCGCGTGCGTCCTGCCGAGCGCAAAGTTCTTGAGGCAGGCGCCGGGGTCCGCATGGAATTGCTGGCGTGGGGAAACACGGTGATGGAGCCGCACCTGTTTCGCATCGCGCCCGACGCTGGAAGCGGCGAGTCCTACACTCACGAAGGAGAGGAATTCATCTACGTGCTGCGGGGCGATCTCGAAATTGCCGTGGAGGGCGAAGTGTACCGCCTCAAGCCTGGGGACAGCTTTTATTTCGAGAGTGCGACTCCGCATCGCTGGAAGAATCCGGGCCGGAAAGAAACGTGGTTGCTCTGGGTGAATACTCCCCCAACATTCTGAAACTCACGAAGTGCCGAGCATCCGGGAGGAACAATGGATTGGCGACGTGCAGCCCGATTGCTACCCCTGCTAACAATGCTTTTCTTTGTTTCCTGTTCAAGTAAAACGCCGACACTCAATCTACTCGTATGGGAAGGTTACGCCGATCCTTCCTTCGTGAAGGCGTTTGAAGACGCGCATCACTGCAAGGTCTCCGCATCGTACATGGGAACGAGCGACGAACTGGTCGCCAAGCTTCGCGGAGGAAGCGCGGGAAATTACGATGTCATTTCTCCATCCAGCGATGTCGCCACGTCGATCGTGGCCACGGGCTTGGCTGCTCCGCTCGACCTGAGTAAGATTCCCAGCTACAACCAACTCTCGGCGCAGCTGGTTTCCCTTCCCTTGGTACACGCAAACGGGCAGGTTTACGGCGTGCCTTTTACGTGGGGCCCCGATCCCATCATCTACGACACCACGGCATTCCCGCGTCCGCCGGATTCGTGGAACGTGTTCTGGGATCCGAAATATCGAGGCAAAGTTTCCGTGTGGGATGACGTGTCGACCGTGTACATGGCGGCGCAAGTTCTCGGATACGACAAACCTGAGCCCTCTCATCTTTATAACCTCAGCGATCAGGAACTCGAAGCCGTCAAGAAGAAGCTGCTCGAACTCAAGCCGAACGTAAGAAAGATGTGGGCGACCGGAGGCGAGTTGACCAACCTGTTCGAGAGCCATGAAATCGTGATCGCGATGGGCTGGCCCCTGAACACGGTGGACCTGAAAGCAAAAAGCTTTCCCGTGGGAGAAACCATTCCCAAGGAAAACACGACCGGCTGGATCGACCACCTGATGATCACCGCGGGAAGCGAAAACAAAGAACTGGCGCACCAGTTTCTCGAATATATGGTTCAGGCTAAAACGCAGAAGCTGGTCACGGACAAAACTCATTACGTTCCGGCCAACCCGCACGCCGCACAGTTCATGAGTCCCGATGAGGTGAAGAGTTTGCATCTCGATGATGTCGACAACTATCAGAAGCGGCTTTATTTCTGGCAAGATGTTCCCCGCCGCTCCAAGTACACCGAAATCTGGAATGATGTGAAGGCCGCGCAGTAGGAGTTCCGGCCCGGATCGCTCGATACAGTTTCATCTATGGAGCCTTCGCTGCACAATCCGACAGCCGTCGCTACCGCGGGCAATCAAAAATCTGCCGCAACCGTCCCCGGCCGAGTCGATGCCAGTCCGTTACTGAGCATTCGCAACGTCGCCAAGAGCTTTGGGAGGAACTCCGTCCTGAAAAATGTTTCCCTGGAAATCGGCGAAGGCGAATTCCTCACCATCCTCGGCGAAAGCGGATCTGGCAAAACCACCCTGCTGCGAATCATTGCCGGATTCGAGCATGCGACTTCGGGTGAAGTGTGGATGGCCGGCGAACGCCTCGACCAGCAACCGCCGTACCGTCGCCGGGTGAACACCGTCTTTCAGCACTACGCGCTGTTCCCTCACCTTACCGTCGAACAAAATGTCGCCTACGGACTGCGCGTGGCGAAACGCCCTCAGGCCGAGATCACGCAGCGGGTCGCTGAAGCTCTCGACAAGGTAAAGATGTCGGCGCACGCGCGCACCAAGCCGTCCAAGATAAGTGGCGGCCAGCAGCAGCGGGTCGCTTTGGCCCGCGCGCTGGTGAACCGTCCACGTTTGCTGCTGCTGGATGAACCTCTCTCCGCGCTCGACGCCAATCTTCGCCGTCAGATGCAGGTGGAACTAAAGTCCCTGCAGAGAGAGGTTGGCATCGCCTTCGTTTTCGTCACTCATGATCAGGAAGAGGCGATGGTCATGTCGGATCGCATCGCTCTGCTTCGCTCCGGAGAACTCGAGCAGGTCGCGTCCCCGCGTGAAATCTATAACCGCCCCACCACAGCCTACGTCGCACAATTTATCGGGCACACGAATCTTCTTGAATGCGAAGTTCGCGGCGGATCGGCTTGCTGCGGATCGTTATCCTGGCCCTCGACTGAAAAGGATGGCCGGACGCTCTTTTCTTTGCGTCCCGAACACATTCGCTTCGCTACAAATATCGCGAGTCCCGGCATGGTCCGCGTCCGAGGACGCATCGTGCACCAGGCATTTCACGGCGCGACCGAACTGATCCGCGTGCAGTGCGGCGACGGCCTCATTCTCACAGTGCGTACCGAAAGCCGGATCCGTGAGAGCGAAACGGCAGAACTCGAATTCGCTCCCGCGGATGCCATCCCGGTTCGTGAATCTCCCGAAAGGAACTGATGTTCTCCAGAGCATACAAATTGGCCGTCACGGTCCCGCCGCTGCTCTGGATCACCATCTTCCTGCTCGTCCCCTACGCGTTGATGTTCTGCTACAGCTTCTGGTCAGTTTCGTCGTCGCAGGTAGTCGTTCGTTCCTGGACTCTCGACAACTACAAGGAGCTGTTTCAAAAGACCCTGTACTGGCAAACGCTACTGCGCTCGATGTGGATCGCGGCCCGAGTCATGCTCTTCTCACTTCTGCTCGGATATCCGCTCGCGTATTTCCTCTCGTTCTACGCAGGTAAGCGAAAGGACCTTCTGTATCAAATGGTCATCATCCCGCTCTGGGTCAGCTATCTGGTGCGCGCCTATGCGTGGAAGACGATTCTCGGCTCCGACGGCGTGCTCAACACGCTGCTTCAATACGTTCATCTGACCAGCCACCCGCTCGACTTCCTGCTCTACAGTCCGTTTGCGGTCGTGCTGACGCTGACCCACATCTACACTCCGTTCACGATTCTGCCGATCTACGCCGCGCTCGAGCACATTCCGCGAAATCTGGTCGAAGCGTCCAATGACCTCGGCGCCACTCCGGCACAAACTTTCTGGAAGGTGATCTTCCCTCTCTCGATTCCTGGCGTCGTTGCAGGAGCGACATTCGCTTTCGTCCTCAGCCTCGGCGATTTCCTAGCGCCTCTTCTACTCGGAGGGCCGAGCGGCATCATGATCTCCAATATCGTGGTCAGCCTGTTCGGCGCGGCCTATAACTGGCCGCTTGGCGCCGCAATCTCTCTCGGCATGCTGCTCATCGTGGTGAGCCTGCTCTTCCTGTCCGAACGACTGGAGAAGAAGTGGAGCTTTTCATGAGCCGCAACCGCGCCTCACAAGGTCCGGGCTGGCTGCTCGTGAACGCATCGCTGGTCTTCGCATTTCTCTATCTTCCAATCGCAGTCCTTATTGTCTATTCCTTCAACCGCGACGGCGTTGGCGGATTTCCTCCGCATCACCTCACGCTGGACTGGTATCGCGTGCTCTTCGCCGACGATGCGATCTGGAATTCCGTCCTCAACAGCCTGCAGGTTGCGCTCGCCGCCATGGGGATTTCGCTCGCGTTTGGAATTCCGGCAGCCCTCGCGCTCGATCGAGCCCGCTTTCCCGGCAAGGCTCTCTTCCGCCGCATCGTGCTGCTCCCGCTGATTCTGCCGGGCATCATCACGGGCCTTTCGCTCCTGATGCTGTTCAATCTGAGTTCCACCAAACTCAGCCTGCTCACCATCGTCCTCGGACACGGCACCGCGCTCATCTCGGTCGCAACCACCGAAGTCTTCGCGGGCCTGCAGAAACTCGACCGCGCCCAGGAAGAAGCCTCCCTTGATCTCGGTGCGAACTACTGGCAGACATTCTGGCGTGTCACCGTGCCCAATCTGAAGCTGCCGATCATCGGCGCCGCGCTCCTGATCTTTACGCTCTCGATGGATGAGATCGCCGTCAGCTTCTTCCTCATCGGACGCGACAACACGCTTCCCCTGGAAATCTGGGGACGCCTCCGCCGCGGCATCACCCCCGAAATCAACGCAGTATCGACGATCATTTTCGTCTTCTCGCTGGTGACGATCGTGTTTTGGTATCGCCTGCGATTGAAGGCTGAGGGAAAAGCCGAGGTTGGCACCGAACTGCTTGAACCTTCCGGAAGGGCTTCCGCTTGATTCCGCATGCTCTCTAACGAATCGAAATTTTGTAGAGAACATGCTCGCGAAATCGGAAAGGTGATTCGACAATTCTATTCAACGCAATCTCTTTGTGGTGCTGCGGTGCGATGAATTCGTTCCCCGACCATACGCCGTAAAGCTCTACAGATGTTTCCCCACTAGCGCGCAACAGGTCCGCCAGTTCCTCGCTGTTCTTGCGATTAATCGCAATCTGATCGGCATCGCGATTCTCGAACGTTGGGTCCGGCTCTCCTTGGTCAGCCATCCAGAATGGGAAGTCGCATCCGCACCCAGAGGTTGAGCCAACGTATTGCACGAACGGCTTACTGAAGTGACCTATCACGGTGCTATTTTGCTCACCCAATCGCTCAGCGTAGACACACGGCGCCTCCTTTCTCCATTCCTTGAGAGGAAGGGGCCCGTCTGTCCCGGCGTAAAGAACGAAACACATTCGAATGACGGCTTATCTGCCCGGCTCGTCCCCCACTAGTCCGCGGAACTTCAACATCGGTTCGATACTTGGCTCTTCACCAGCCCACGCCGAATACATCTTGCCCAGTTCCTCCGTATTGCCGCGGGAAAGAATCATCTGCCTAAGTCGATCTCCATTCCCCCGCGTCAATCCGCCGTGAGTCTCGAACCACTGAAACGCGGAGTGATCCAGCATCTCGGCCCACAGGTACGCATAATATCCAGCCGCATAGTCATCCTGCCAGATATGCGCAAAATAGCTCGTGCGATATCGCGATGGCACCGCGCTCAAAAAGAGATGTTTCCTCTTCAGCGCCTCGACTTCAAAATCATCCACCTTCTGCAGCGGAGCATCAGGCGGCAGCGTATGCCATTGCATATCAAGTTCGGCCGCAGCCACGATCTCGGTCAGCGCATAACCCTGGTTGAACTTCGACGCCTTTTTCATTTTGAGAACCAACTCCTGTGGCATCGGTTCACCCGTTTGATAGTGCTTCGCGTAGTGATTGAACACCGCTGGGTAGCTGGCCCAGTTCTCATTGAATTGCGATGGAAACTCCACGAAGTCCCGCGCCACCTGCGCTCCTGAAATCGTCGGATACGTTGTGTCCGCAAACATACCGTGAAGCGCGTGCCCGAACTCATGGAACATCGTGACCACATCGCGGAAACTGAGGAGAGCCGGTTGCCCGGGAGCAGGCTTAGCGAGATTCGCCACGTTATAAACAACCGGCAAAGTGCCGAGCAGTTTCGACTCGTTGACGAAAACATCCATCCAGGCGCCGCCGTTCTTGTTGTCGCGCTTGAAGTAATCGCAATAGAAGAGAGCTAGCTGCTTTCCATTCGTGTCGAACACGTCAAACACGCGCACATCCGGGTGATAAACGGGAATGTCGTGCCGCTCTTTGAAGGTGATTCCGTACAGTTGTGTGGCGGCGTAGAAAACACCATTCTCCAATACCTTGTTCAACTCGAAATAGGGCTTGATCTCATCCTCGTCCAGATCGTACTTTGCCTTTCGCACCTGCTGCGCATAGAAGTCCCAATCCGATGCTTCAAGGGCGAACCCGCCCCTTCGCTCATCGATCAGCGCCTGAATATCTTTTCCCTCGGCGACAGCCTTCGCAGTAGCGCCCGGCACCAGGCTGTCCATAAACTTCACCGCGGCTTCCGGGGTCTTGGCCATCTGGTACTGCAACTTCCAAGCTCCAAAGTTCGGAAATCCAAGCAGCTTCGCCTTCTGCGCCCTCACCTGCGCCATGCGGGCAACCGTATCGCGCGTGTCGTTCGTGCCGCCACGCTCGGCCCGATTCCACGAATTCTCAAAGATCGTCTGCCTTGTCGATCGCTGGGTGAGTGACCCTAGATCTGGCTGCTGCGTCGTGTTCTGCAACGGAATGACATAGCCTTCGACCTTGCGGTCTTTTGCCGCCTGAGCCGCGCCCTTCAGCCGGGTTTCGCTCAGTCCGGCTAACGCATTCGGGTCAGCGGTTACGAACGCCGCAGCCTTGGTCACAGCCAGTAGCTTTGTGCTGAATGCCGCGGACAGAGTGGACTCCTCTTCATTCAGCTTCCTCAGTTCAGCCTTCTCGGCTTCGGAAAGGTTGGCCCCGGCATGCACGAACTGCTGATAGTAGTACTCCACCAGGCGCAGCGATTCAGGGTCCAGTTTCAGCGACTCGCGCTGCTTGTAAATCGTCTCCACACGATGGAAAAGTCTCGAGTCTAGAAAAATCGCGTCCCGATGCGCCGCAAATTTGGGGGCCTCGATCTCCTGCAACTTCTCCAACTCCGGACTCAGATTGGCCCCAGTCACCGCGTTAAACACCAGGGCCACCCGCTGAAACAACTGCCCTGACTTCTCCAGCGCCACCAAAGTGTTCTCAAAAGTCGGTGCGTCGGCATTTTCCGCAATCCCCCGGACTTCCTCCAGATGCTGCGCCATGCCCGCATCAAGCGCAGGTTGATAGTCGGCATCCTTAATCTTGTCGAACGGCGGCGCTTGCAGCGGCAGCGTACTGGCGCCATAGAACGGATTGCTAGGCCCGAACTGGGTAAGCCGAGGCGAGGCCGCATGCGATAGCGCTTGCGGAAGTGCGGCAGCAATGAGAATTCCGGTTTTCAAAATCGTTGTAATTCCCTTCTTCGCGATCAACATAATTTGGTTCCTGCTTCCCGGCGAATGATTGTAGCGGAGATGCACTGCTGTTTCATGTATTGAGCTTGGAAGGACGCGGTTTCAGACGCGCTGCCGACAAACAGGAGAACTGCGCTCTAGCCCTCAGGTCATCACGCCGGATCGAGCCACAAATGTCGGATTCCGGGACTGCACGTAGTAAATTAGTAGTAGCCACATTTTCAGAAAGGTTCCCTTTTGAGTTCAGGCATTCGCAACATCGCCATCATCGCCCACGTCGACCACGGCAAAACCACCCTCGTGGACGCCATGCTGCAACAAAGCGGCACGTTCCGCTCCAACGAGCATCATGTCGACCGGGTGATGGACTCCAACGAACTCGAGCGCGAGCGCGGCATCACCATTCTCGCCAAGAACACGGCGATCTTTTATCACGACTTCAAGATCAACATCGTCGACACGCCCGGCCACAGCGACTTCGGCGGCGAGGTCGAGCGCGCCCTCAAAATGGTGGACGGCGTCATGCTCCTCGTCGATGCCAGCGAGGGACCGCTGCCCCAGACTCGCTACGTCCTCGGCAAAGCCCTCGAGGCCAAGCTGCCGCCCATCGTCGTCATCAACAAGATCGACCGCTCCGATGCCCGTCCGCAGGAAGTTCTCAACGAAATCTACGACCTCTTCATCGATCTCGATGCTAAAGAAGATCAGATCGACTTTCCCGTGCTTTACACCAACGCCAAGACCGGCACCGCGACGGACGATATTAAAGGTGGGGGAGAGGACCTGCGCCCATTGTTCGACGCGATTCTGAAGACGACCCCCGCACCCACCGGCGACCTCTCCGGCCCGCTTCAGATCCTCGTCGCCAATCTCGACTACAGCGACTATCTCGGACGCCTTGCCATCGCGCGCGTCTTCAACGGAAAGATGTTCACCGGAGAAGAAGTCGCCATTGCAAAGCTTGACGGCTCTCTCCACAAAACGAAGATCACCAAGCTGTTCTCCTTTGCGGGACTGAAGCGTACCGACATCACCGAGACGGAACTCGGCGACATCATTGCGGTTGCCGGCGTGGAAGGGATCACCATCGGCGAGACCATCACCGACGCGGAGAATCCCGCACCGCTGCCGCACATCGCGATCGACGAGCCCACCATCGCCATGCTGTTCACCGTCAACACGTCGCCTTTCGCGGGCAAAGACGGCCAGTACGTAACCTCGCGCAACCTTCGCGAGCGCCTCGAAAAAGAACTGCTGACCAACGTCTCGCTGCGTGTAGAAGATACGGGCGCGACCGATTCCTTCAAGGTGCTGGGACGCGGAGAGCTGCAGCTCTCTATCCTTATTGAGATGATGCGGCGCGAAGGCTACGAACTAATGGTCGGCAAGCCGGAGATCGTCACCAAGCGCATCGATGGCAGGCTGATGGAACCGGTCGAGCACCTCACCATCGACGTGCCCGAAGATTTCGTCGGCGTTGTCATGGAGCAGCTTGGCTCCCGCAAAGGCGAAGTCACCAACATGCACAACCACGGCTACGGACGCGTCCGCATTGAGTTCCGCGTTCCCAGCCGCGGTCTCATCGGACTTCGCAGCCAGCTTCTTACCGACACTCGCGGCACCATCGTGATGAATTCGCTGTTCGACGGTTACACCGAGTGGCAGGGCGACATTCCGCACCGCCTCACTGGAGCGCTCATCGCCGATCGCGCCGGAGTGTCCACCGCCTACGCGCTTTGGGGACTTCAGGAGCGCGGAGAACTTTTCGTCGGTCCCGGCATCGACTTGTACGAGGGGATGATCATCGGCGAGAACGCGAAGGATACCGACCTCGACGTGAACGCAGTGCGCGAAAAGAAGCTCACCAACATGCGCGCCTCGACCGCCGACGAGGCCATCCGCCTGGTTCCCTTCCGCCCCTTGAATCTCGAGCAGGCGATTGAGTTCATTGCCGACGACGAGTTCGTCGAGATTACGCCCAAGTCCCTGCGCCTCCGCAAGAAGACCCTGCAAGCAAACCGTCGCAAGAAGAGTTCCATGGTGGTCGTGGAAGAGTCGTGAAATCCCGCAACAACTCAAAACCAAGCAACACAAAACGCACCAGCACAAAGAGTAGCGCCCCGACTGTCGCGAAGGCGTCTCGCCGCTCCCCATCTTCCAGCACTGCAAGTACCTCACGTTCTATCCGTATGTTTCTAGTCCCGTGCAGCTGCGGCACCACCTTCGCCGTGGCCGAAAACTATGATCATCAAGGCACCGCCTGGAGCCGCTACCTCACCTGCCCAACCTGTAAAAAGCGCCACGATCCTAAGAACCGCTTGCTCCAAATGGGCTTTCATTCCGCAGGCTATTGGGCGGTAGATGAGTGTTGACGGGCCCTTGCGGCGCCCCTATGCCATCGACACGGATTTGACAAGTCGCTCTTACATTATTTGCTATACTGCCCACCGCATTCGACCTGTAGCCAGCTCCGGCACGACTTCGCTAGCTTATTTTTATTTGTCCGCAAGTCATCCGCATCGAGCTCGCACTTTCGACAGCTCAATGCAGAGGAAGACGCGTGAAGAACATTTTTGTAGGGAACCTTAGCTTCAATACCGGCGAGGAAGAACTGCGACAGATTTTTGAAGGGTACGGACAAGTGGATCGCGTTAGCATCATGACCGATCGTGACACAGGCCGCTCCCGCGGTTTCGGATTCGTAGAAATGGCCAGCAACGAAGACGGCGAGAAAGCAATCACCGCGCTCAACGGCTCGCAGGTTGGCGGACGCACCATCAACGTGAACGAAGCCCGGCCCAAGACGGAACGTGCCGGCGGCGGTGGTGGTGGTGGCGGCGGTCGCGATCGGGGTGATCGCGGAGGCCGTGGCGGCGGCGGCGGCGGTGGTGGTCGCCGCGATCGCTGGTAGTTCTCCGGTGCAGCTTGATCCATCGCGAAGCCGCACAGTCTTTCCGGCGAAGGAGTTGCCGCGTGCCGACGAACTAGTCCGCGACGAATCAGCGCACTAGGCTCGTGCTCCGAGGTCCTCATCGGTTTGATGCTCCTTCTACTCGCATGTAGACTGTTACTCAGCGTGCGCCCGTAGCTCAGCTGGATAGAGCGGTTGCCTCCGGAGCAACAGGTCGGGAGTTCGAATCTCTCCGGGCGCACCAGATCATCTTCCCTTTTTCTCCGACTGTTAACCTGCCTTCAATTTCTCTGTGATAGGCTTTCCGCGATCTGATCGACTTCACAACTGAACCGGCAAATGCATATCAACGATCGCTGCGGTGGTTCAATGAAAACAGCTTCCCTCCTCGCCATCGGCGTTCTCGTATTGAATATGCTGACCGCGCCATTGTCGGCGCAGACTCAGACCGTGTCACTTCGGATCACTTCCGATGTCAGCTCCAAAATGCCGACAGGAACTCCGTTTGAAGCCAAGGATGGTTCGGGACGCGTCTATCACGGACATCTCGTGACCCATCCTGCGCGCCGCATGATGCGAAACGGTTCCATGATGCTGGTGTTCGACGACGAGGTGAAAGCCATCACGGACGATCGCGAAGGAGCATTCCACGGAGGCAACAAGATTCGTCTCCTCAAACTCGGCGGATCACTGGCGCTCGCAAAGCTGGCCGACGACTCGGTCGACACCAGCATCGGCGCCACCAAGGCCCGCTACGTAGCCGCCGCAGCAGCCGTCACTTTCCTTCTCCTGATGAAGGGCCAGGAAGCCAAGCTCCAGTCCGGCGACACCATAGAAGTCTCCCCAGGCCGCTAAGAGCGGCGCCGACGACCGCGCGGAGCGAAGCTACGATAGTTCTCCGCCCGGTAGCGAAACGTCCAACTGCGCACGTCCCCAACAACCAGTAACCCGGCCACGGCACCTTTCTCCATGAACAAGAAAGAGATCGAATCCCCCAAACTAACCTCCCACTTCCTCGTCTGGATCACCGCATTCCTCTTCCTGATGTTCGCCCTCCTAGCGCACTTCGTCTGGAAAATTTTCTGAAGCGGCAGTCGCCCCGCCGGCCGCCTGCCATGTCGAAGTCGAAGGAGCCTGTCGCCGTGTCCCAGAACAAAAAAGCCCTCACACCCCTCTCCAGGTGTGAAGGCCCATCCACTCGGATGTTAGAAACTCGCCCTAAGCAGCCAAATCCCGATCTGCCAGTTCTCTCTCTGCCTGCAGCCAATCCTTCACCGCGTAGCCTTCTACGCGGCCTCGCTCTTCATACAACTGGTAGGCACGCTGCCGGATTTCTTCTTCCTCAGAGCTAACCATCTCGGCGTCCGACGGTTTCGTGCGCGGTACAACAATCCCAAAAAGCGCTTTCATCATGATCGAATCTCCCTTATCGAATGTGTTGGTCGCAAGCCACGGCGACCAGTTATGCCGAGTGACTTCCTGCCCAGAGCCAGTCTCTGCGCACGGAATGAAACAGCAGGTCCTCCTCGACGGTGGTGAATTGAATCCCGCATCGCGAGCACGTGAACTCCCACAGGCCCGGGATGCCTTCCGGATTCTCGTTTTCAATGTGATAGGTAAAGTTCACTTCGCCGCAGTCCGGCATCGGACAATTTGCCCCTGCGGCAAAGAATTCATTGATGTCTTCCCATCCGCTCTTCATAGCTGTAGTTGCGCTCCCTCCGCTCTGTCGCGCTTTCGCGCCGG
The DNA here is from genome assembly GCA_963820895.1 of uncultured Acidobacteriota bacterium. GTDB lineage: Bacteria > Acidobacteriota > Terriglobia > Terriglobales > Acidobacteriaceae > Sulfotelmatobacter. The sequence continues at coordinate 124,006 of CAWGBW010000001.1, read as the reverse complement.
ATGGCTGAAGAACCGGATTCGGTTCAACACCATTCCCTGCTTTCGGTCCACAAGGTGAATGTCGACTTCTTCCTCGCCTCCCGGAGAGAGATCCGTCAGTTGCACAACTCGGACCCCGTCTGATTCGTCGAGCCGCAGGCTCATCGATGATGAACAGCCGCGACACAGCCAGAAGTACTCCCGGTTAATGCCGCCCGAAGAATCCTGCACATCGCTCTCGAGCCGAAACAGGATTCCGGTCTCGAGGTAGCGAAACGGCTTCGAACATTTCGGATTGGTGCATTTCGCAAGCATTGGCTTCGCTCCATTCTTTTGAGAAAGAGGCTGTACGGAGCCTCCCGTCCTGTTTTCTGGAGCCACCCTCGGAGCTGCAGCACGCCGATAATTCGAAATCAGCGTCCTCTGGAACCCCAAGCAAACGACCCAGCCGAGGGCGGCTCCCGATGAAGCGCTGCGAATGCGGCAAGACTGTGATGACAGAATGCCGGATCGGCGCTTCGAGTCAGAAACGTCGCGATGCGAATGGAAAACGGATTCTCAGATCAGAAAAGTGCAGAGGAGCTTTTGCAGATCGGCAGTGGGTAGCGCATGCGCGTATTCGACAGGAACCGCAATTGTGGGCAGCGATTCCGTAAGTTCAACGTGCCGAAACTTCGCGAGGACCGAGCGGTTCTCGCTTCTGTGAGCAGTAGTCTTCGGGCGAGGCATCGCGGGATGCGACACGCCGGCAGGAATGTCGATCTCGTCATACCCGCTTTCACAAACATTTGCCGTCGACACAGCGCACAACAGCAGCACTGCGCTGAGGAGGCAAAGCGAGATTGCCCAAAAAGATTTCTTCATACACTGCCAACTGAGCACAGCATAGCGAATCAACGAGGTAAGGTCAATGTAGCTCCGGACGCATTCGTCCGGAGTTGCGCGCAAAGCGCGCAACGAAACTGCTGGTCTCGAAGGGACTGCTGAATGTTCCGACGATCTCACGCCTTGCTTCGCTCAGCGGAGCGGACGAATGCGTCCGCCCCTACACAACAATTAGGCGGTTACCCGCCGTCGACGAGGAGGAATCAAGCGTCCACTTGAAGTCAACCGGCGTAGACTTACTCTCGCTATGAACATCTGGTTCACAGTTCGCAGTTTCATCGCCTTCTATTTCGTGATTTTTGGCTTCGCCCTTCTGGCAAGCGTTCCCGATGAACGTGCGCTGATTGGGGCCCTCTTCCCTGCGCTCGGTCTAACTTTCTTCTGGCGCTTGTTGGTGGCGACGATAACCGGAACGTAGTCGGGACCATGAAAGACCTGAACGCATGAGCTACGACGCAATCCTGGTGGTCTCCTTCGGAGGACCGGAATCGAGAGAGGACGTCATTCCTTTTCTCGAAAATGTTCTGCGCGGCAGGAACGTTCCCCGCGAGCGCATGCTCGCCGTTGCCGAGCACTACTATCACTTCGAGGGCAAGAGTCCGATCAACCAGCAGACGCGCGAGTTGATCTCCGCGCTCAAGCTGGAACTCGAGCAGCACGGACCGAAGTTGCCGGTCTATTGGGGAAACCGGAATTGGCATCCGATGCTCGCCGACACGCTTCGGCAGATGCAGCACGACGGCATCAAGCGAGCTCTGGCTTTCGTGACCTCGGCCTACAGCTCTTACTCCGGATGTCGACAGTATCGCGAGGACATCGCGCGCGCCCGAGCCGAAGTCGGCGCCGCTGCTCCGGAGATCGACAAGATCCGCGCATTCTTCAATCATCCCGGATTCATCGACGCGACTGAGCATCGTCTGCGCGACGCGCTTGCCGAACTTTCAGCCGAGGCGAAAGAGAATGTTCATGTCGTCTACGTCGCGCACAGCATTCCGATGTCGATGGCGAATACCTCGGATTACGTCAGGCAATTGGAAGAAGTACGAAAGATCATCTCGGAACGTGCAGGCGTCACGAATCACGCGCTCGTCTATCAGAGCCGCAGTGGAGCTCCCGGTCAGCCCTGGCTCGAGCCCGATATTCTCGACTACCTGCGCGAAGTGAAGCAGCGGAATCTGGCGAGCGCTGTGGTCGTCGCGCCAATCAGCTTTATCTCCGATCACATGGAAGTGTTGTACGACCTTGATATCGAGGCGAAACAACTTTGCGAATCGCTCTCATTGCCGATGGCGCGCGCAAAGACAGTCGGAGTCCATCCCAAATTCATCGCCATGATTCGCGAGCTGATCCTTGAGAGGACAGCGGATCAGGAACGTTGCGCACTCGGATCGCTCGGTCCGCGCCACGATGTTTGTGCGGAAGATTGCTGCCCCGCGCCGCAAAGGCCCGTCCGACCGCAGACACATTCATAGATCGCGTTTATTTTTTTTTGTGTCGGGAAAGAAGCGGTAATCAGCGCGTAATCGATTGCGCGGTCGGACTCTCGAAGTCGGTCGCCTTCGGTCGTCCTTCGACGAGGCACATCGTATCCAGGATGGTTTTCACGACCGGCTCATCGCCAACCGCTGTGTTCAGCATGACGTGATAGAGAGAGCGCGTCGGCCAGTCCGCATTGAAATAATGCTTCACGTAAGCCATACGCTCGCGGTCGATGGTGTCCACGAGTTCTTCGGCTTCCGAGTTGGGATGACCGTCCGCAACTACTCGACGAAGCTTTTCCGCACGAGGCGCGTAGAGAAAAACGTGGAAGGCCTCGGGATGCTCGCGCAGAAAGTAAGGAGCGCCGCGTCCCACGATGACGGCATTTCCCTCCTGCCCGATCTTGTTCATGATTTCCTGCATCATCGCCACCATGCGATCGGTGTCGAAGATCTGGCCGGTGATTGTAGTGCTGCGCTCGTAGCTGCCGCGCCAGAAGACTTTTGAGAGGCGATGAAGAGGACTGTCCATTCGCTCATCGCAACGTTTCACCGCGGAAGGATGAACGTTGGCGATCCTGGCAATTTCTTCGGTGAGAAGATGGTCCCAGAGTTTCCAACCCAGTTGCTCGGCGAGTTTGGCCGCGATTGCTGCGGCCCCACAACCGTACTCGCGTTCGATGGTGACCACGCGGAACATGGCTGCTGCCTAGTGTACCGCCATTCCACCGCCTGGTTTGGACTTTTTAACGAGGAAGACCATCGGCACCATCAGCAGAATGGCAACGCCCAGAAACCAGAAACAGTCCATGTAAGCCAGCATGGTCGCCTGGCGAAACAATCCTCCCTGGATGATGGCGTAAGGGACGGCCGAAGTTCCCGGAGGACCACCTCCATGCGACTGCACCATCTGGCCAAGAGCCTTCAGCCGCGCCTGCAGCGCGGGACTGCTGGCGCTCAGGTGGCTGCTGAGAAAATTCTGGTGGAACTGCGTCCGGCGATCGAGCAAAGTCGTCACCACCGAAATCCCGACGCTGCCGCCGATGTTCCGCGCCAGGTTCATCAGGCCGGAAGCGGCATTGTTCTTCTCTCGCGGCAGGAATGCGTACGCGGCCGTGTTGATCGGGACGAACAGGAACGCCATTCCGACAGCTTGAATCGCGCGCGCTGACGCCACGGTTTTGAAGTCGATGCTGAGATCAAACCCCGTCATATGGAATAGAGAGAACGACAGCACTAACAGGCCAAACAGAAGAAGCCACCGCGGCGTGTAGCGGGAAAGCAGGAATCCGACCAGCGGAAGCAGGATGATGATCGCGAAACCGCCTGGCATCAGCGCCAGTCCTGCCTTTTGCGCGGTATAGCCCAACATCGTCTGGGTGAACAACGGCAGCAGCAACGTGCTGCCCAGAAGCGCGAATCCCAGCATGAACATCAGCATGTTGGAGACGCCAAAAGTGCGGTCCCGGAACAGATGCAGATCGATGATGGGATCTTTGTGTCTCCACTCCCAGATAACGACAAAAATCAGCGAAGCCACGCAGATCGCAGTGAGGATCACGATGAAGTGCGACTCAAACCAGTCTTCGCGCTGCCCCTTATCCAGAACGATCTGGAGGGCTCCCAACCCGAGCGCAACGAATCCCAGGCCGATGTAGTCGATGCTGGTTTCTTTCCACTTGCGGCGCTTGAAGTATGGAGGATCCTGAATCAGCCTCGATGTCAGCAGGAGGGACAGAATTCCTACGGGAATATTGATGAAGAAAATCCAGCGCCAGCTGAAGTTGTCGGTGATCCAGCCGCCGAGCGTTGGGCCGATCGCCGGAGCCGTGACCACGGCCATTCCATAGACTGCGAAAGCCATTCCGCGTTTAGCGGGAGCAAACGTATCGGCCAGGATTGCCTGTTCACTTGGCTGAAGTCCGCCTCCGCCCGCGCCTTGCAGAATGCGGCAGATGATCAACACCGCAAGATTGGGAGCGAGCCCACACAGGAAGGAACTGATCGTGAACAACGCCACGCAACCCATGTAGAAGTTCTTGCGGCCCACAATGGACGAGAGCCACCCGCTCAGGGGAAGAACGATGGCATTCGATACGAGATAAGAAGTGAGAACCCACGTACTCTCGTCCTGCCCCGCGGACAAGCTGCCCGCAATGTGAGGAAGAGCGACGTTGGCGATCGAGGTATCGAGTACCTCCATGAACGTCGCGAGCGTGACGGCGAGTGCGATGATCCAGGGATTTACCGCTGGCGGAGCCGCAGTTTGATCCATCGTTGCGGCGCCAGCACTCATTCGCGAATTCCGACCTTGGGTGTCACCGACATGCCGGGACGGAGCTGATGATCGTTGTTCTCACCGGACTCGAGCACAAGCTTCACCGGGATGCGCTGCACAACTTTCACATAGTTACCGGTTGCGTTCTCGGGCGGCAACAGACTGAAGCGCGCACCGCTGGCTCCCGCGATGCTCTCGACTCTTGCCTTGTACTCCCGGCCGTTCGAATCGGCTTCGAGGGTGACATGTTGTCCGACCTTCATGTTGCGAAGCTGCGTTTCTTTGAAGTTGGCGGTGATCCAGATGTCGTCGAGATTAATGACTTTCATCAGCTCTTGTCCGGGAGCAACGTTTTGTCCAACCTCCACGGTGCGATTGCTTACGATGCCATTTACCGGTGCGACGATCTTGGTGTATTGCAGATTGAGCTGGGTTTGATCGAGATCGGCCTTCTTGCGCTGCGCCTCCGCCAGAGCTGAGTCTGCTTTGGCGCGGATGATTTGCATCTGTTTGGGAGCGGTGTTGGCTTGCCGCCAGTTGGCTTGCGCCTGCACCAGTTTTCCTTCAGCCTGCGTGACCCCCTGCTTCGCTCCGTCGGAAGTAGCGCGCGCGGCGTCGACTCCAGCCGCGCTGGCCTTGGATGCGGCAATCGCCTGGTCATACTGCTGCTGCGAGATTTCCTGCTTATCAACCAGTTGTTTGTAACGCGCGAGATCGTTCTGGGCCTTGACGTTGTTGGCTTCCGCCTGCTGCAACTGGGCCTGCGCCGCCTGGTACTGCTGCTTCGCCACCTGGATTCCGGCGCGCGCGCTATTCACGTCCGCCTCGCTGGCGAAAATCTCACTGCTTGTGTTCACGGAGGTAATAGGAACATTCACTCCAGCCGCGACAGCAGCAGCCTGGGCATCGGCGAAATCCGCCTTGGCGCGCTCGTACGCGATCTGATAATCGGCGGGATCGATTTCGACAAGCACGGTACCTGCGGTTACGTACTGGTTGTCCTGAACGTTGAGCTTGACGACGTGGCCGGATACGCGGGCACTAATCGAATTGATGTGACCGTCGACCTGTGCGTCATCGGTCGATTCATAGCTGGTGAAATAGCGGTAGGCGAAGAATCCCACAACCAGCAGGACCACGACGGCAATCACGACGGCAATGCGGAATCCGGAGCTTTTGGTGCGTGAAGGACGCGTGTGATAGTCCTTCTCCGTCGCCGGCAACGGCTTCGTAGGCATTCCCTGATTGTCGCCGGCAGATTTCGCAGCCGCGGAAGGGGAGCTTTGAGTCGTGGATTGCTCCATACGCTATTGATTGCCTTTCAGATATCGCCTGACGCCCTGCTCGGCATCGCCGATGGAGTACGCCAGTTCGACTTTCGCAAGATTATGAGCGTAAAGACTTTGAATAAAACTCTCGTGGGCGCCGGCAACAGCTTCCTGCGCCTGCACCACTTCCAGATTGTCGGCAACGCCCGCGGAGAACCGGTCTTGTGACTGGGAGAGCGCCTGTTCCGCAAGCTCCACCGAACTGCGGGCGACCTCGACCTGCTCCGCAGCGGCGTTCAGATCTAGAAGCGCGGTGCGGACTTCGTAGTCGATGCGGCCGCGCAGATCGCCGAGTTGAGCCCGGAGCTGCTTCAACTGTGAATCCGCTTCGAGCACGTCCGCGTGGACGCGGTTGCCGGCGAAGATCGGAATGTTGACGCCTCCGGTGACTTGCCACGTGCCGTTCGACTGGCTTGGCGTCACACCAATATCGCCGAGATTGGCATCGACGCTGAGCGTGGGATAGCGTCCGGCTGAGGCGGCTCGTTTCGAAAGCTCCGCGCCGCGAACCTGCGCCACGGCTGCCTGATAATCGCCCCGCGATGAGTACGCACGCTGCAGATAGACTTCAAGCGCTTGGGGAGTCAACGCCTGATACGGCGCTTTTTCCGTCAGCACGAACTCCTGTCCCGGAGCTAACCCGATGATCCGCGAGACAGCCAGGGTTAGCTTGGCGAGATCGTTGCGTGCGACGATGAGTTGCTGTTGCCGGGTTTGAAGTTCAACTTGAGACCGCAAGGCGTCAATCGCGGGAGTCAATCCTGCTTTGAGCTGGTCGGAGGCCTTGTCGTATAACGCCCGTCCGCTCTTCACTTGCGCTTCGGTTGTTTCGACGCGTGCTGCGGCGGCGATAGCCTGGAGGTAGGCGTTGCCAACCGACAGCACGACCATTTCGCGCGCGTCTTTGTACGTCAGTTGCGCTGCCTTCAGGTTTTGCAGCGAAGCGCGTTCCTGCTGCAGATATTTAAAGTTGAAGATCGACTGGCTCAATGAAACACGCGCGTCGAAGTAGTTGAATGCGGGAGTAACCCGCGGAACGCTGCTGAGGTTGGAACCGGGAGCGCTCAACAGAGGAAAAAGTTTGTTGAAGCCGAGAGCCGCAAGGCTCTGGTTCTGTACATTCTCAGTGACATGTGCCCCGATGTTGGGAAGGAGCTCGCTTAGTTCGCGCCAGCGTTCTCCTCGCGCACTCTCGGTTCGATCGCTTGCAAGAAGCAAGCCCAGATTATTTCGAAGTCCCCGGTCGATGGCTTCCTTGAAGTCGATTTGCAGAACGCCCGGCGTGATTTTTTCCTCAGGCGCGCTGCCCTGAAAGGGACTTTGAGAACCGGGGAGTGACACACTGGGGGTGCCCGAAGCTCCGCTTGAGGATTGCGCGAGGAGATTTGGGAGTGCGTAACAGCTAAGGATGAAAGCAAAAACAACGACTGCAAAGACTTTCAATGAACGTTGCATTCTTGATCTTGGGATCGCCCAGCAGTAGAGCGCTAAAACGGCTGAACGTCCTTTCCGTCCTATAGCATAACTCGTTTGGTTCGATTCATTTATTGGGTATTGCGATGCAAACGATTGTGGTTGACGCGTGCGGCGAAAATGGTCACAAGGGAGATTCTCACAATCCCTGAGGGCATGGAAATACAGAGGAATGCTCAGTTCGAACTTCAGCCGCGTCCCGGACGGAATGCCTCCGAAGCTACCCGATCTGTTGCCTCCGACTGGTGGCGTCTCTGATCGTGTAGGGGCGGACGCATTCGTCCGCCCCAAGGAGCGAAAGCGACGCAGCGCATCGGCCTGCAGCGCCACTAGTCCGACGCCATTTCGGTAACGCGTCGCACGCAACGCCGGACGAATACGTCGGAGCTACACGATCCCCCTGGAGGTGGTGACTTAGGTCATCTTGCCTGGCGGACTCCGTTCCTTCAATCTTAGGTAAGCGGTGGCAACCCTGAAAATGACGAGAGAATTGATTGCATGAGCGCGGCAACCGGAACTGACTGGACTCGAATATTGTCTGACCCAGACCTGGTTCGCCAGGTTGGGAAGCTGCTGCAAGCGTACCGGGAAGCTCCGGTGGATAGGCGCGAGGAAGCGCTGCTTTCGGCCATGCGCGAGATAAAGGCACGCTCCGGAAGTTCGTCGAACCAGTCCGACGCCAAGGCTAGTCCGCCGCCTGTTCCAATTCCGACTCCGGCGTCAGCGACACCTCCATTTGAACCGGACCTATTTAGCCCAAACTGGGGCAGCGATCGCCGGCGACATCCACGTATCAAATGTTTCGTAGCCGTTGAACTGCGGGTGGACGAATCGACCACTCCAATCTGGGGAAACCTTTCCAATACGAGTGCGGGTGGCTGCGCGGTGGAGACGGCGAGTCCCGTAAAGCCCGGATCCAAGGTGGAAATCGGCCTCTGGGTGCCAAATGGGAAGATCTGGGTGAAGGGTGCCGCCATCAACGGCAAGGTCACACGCAGCGGTCCCGCCAGCGGAATCCGGGTACGGTTCGATGGCATGCCTCCGGCGGAGCGCGACAGTCTGCGCCAGTTCCTGAAGTTCGTGCAGGACACGACGCGGGCCTCCCACAGTGAAAGTAGCTACATCCAACTTTTGAAGTAGATCGAATCCTCTAGCCCCGCCAGTTTTTCACCGCAGTGCAATCCATGTGTTCGTGGAAATTGATACACTTTCTGCTTATTGAACCCTTTCTCCAGCCTGAAACTCTAAGACCGGAGATTGGGAAAAGCCGGTCGTGCGTGGATTGGACCGGCTCAGGAGCAGATCTTGTATGGTCGCCAGTGATCAGGTTCTAGCCACCGGGGCACAGCTGGACACGCTATCCATCAATACGATTCGAACGCTTGCCATTGATGCGGTTCAGCAGGCAAACTCCGGACATCCGGGCGCGCCGATGGCATTGGCGCCGGTTGCATACTGCCTTTGGCAGCGATTCCTTCGTTACGATCCCGCCGACCCAACATGGCTCAATCGAGATCGCTTCGTTCTGTCGAACGGGCACGCCTCGATGCTTCTGTACGCGATGCTGCATCTGGCCGAGGTGCGGCAGGTCGACGAGCACGGAAACGTCACCAAAGACCTCGCTGTGTCGATGGACGACATCAAGCACTTCCGCCAGTTGGGCAGCCGAACACCGGGACATCCGGAATCCCACATCACGTCGGGGATAGAAACCACGACGGGGCCGCTGGGCCAAGGCATCGGCAACAGCGTTGGCATGGCGATGGCGAGCAAGTGGCAGGCGGCGAACTTCAACCGTCCAGGCCTGGAAATTCTCGACTTCAATGTGTACGCGATGTGTTCTGACGGCGATCTGATGGAAGGGATCGGCGGTGAGGCAGCCTCGTTGGCGGCACACCTGAAGCTTTCAAATCTCTGCTGGATGTATGACAACAATCGGATCACGCTGGATGGTCCGGCGAGTTGGTCGTTCAGCGAGGATGTTGCGACGCGCTTTATCGGCTACGGCTGGAATGTGACGCGCGTATCGGACGCGAATGATTTGGAAATGCTTGCTCGCGCGTTTGAGATTTTCCAGAAGACGACGGACCGTCCGACGCTCATCATCATCGACAGCCATATCGGATACGGATCGCCGCACAAGCAGGACTCCAATGCCTCGCACGGAGAGCCGCTGGGCGAAGACGAAGTGAAGCTGGTCAAGAAATTTTATGGCTGGCCTGAAGATGCGAAGTTCCTGATTCCGGATGGCGTGCGGGAGAGTTTCCGCGATGGGATTGGAAAGCGCGGCCGCGAACTGCGCGCGCAGTGGTCGAGATTATTCGGAGAGTACTCGAAGAAAAATCCGGATTTGGCAGAGCGACTGAGCCAAATGCAGCATCATGAGCTGCCCTCGGGATGGGACAAGAATCTGCCAACGTTTCCTGCCGATGCGAAGGGCGTTGCGACGCGAGAGAGTTCGGGCAAAGTGCTCAACGCGCTGGCACAGAACATTCCGTGGCTTATTGGCGGATCGGCCGACCTGGCAACTTCCAACAAGACGACCTTGAAGTTTGAAGGTGCCGGTGACTTCAAGGCGGGAAATTATGCCGGGCGCAACCTGCACTTCGGCGTGCGCGAACACGCGATGGCCGCGGCCGTGAATGGGATGAATATCTCGGGGCTGCGTGCGTTTGGTGCGACCTTTTTCAACTTCAGTGACTACATGCGCGCCAGCATCCGGCTGGCGGCATTGATGCAGATTCCATCAATTTTCGTATTTACCCACGACTCGATCGGAGTCGGCGAGGACGGTCCGACGCACCAGCCGATCGAACAGCTGGCATCGCTGCGCGCCATGCCGAATCTGATCGTGCTGCGTCCCGGAGATGCGAATGAAGTTGTGGAGGCGTGGAAGGTGATCGCGAATCTCCAACATTCGCCGGCAGCGCTCGTTTTGACGAGACAGAATCTGCCGACGTTGGATCGAACGAAATATGCCGCAGCGTCCAACGTGGCGAAGGGCGCCTATGTGCTCGCGGACGCAGAGGGCGGAAAGCCCGAGTTGATCCTGATTGGAACAGGGAGCGAGCTTTCGCTGTGCGTGGATGCATACGAGAAGCTTAAGGCAGAAGGCATCAAGGCGCGGGTCGTCAGCATGCCTTCCTGGGAGCTTTTCGACAAGCAGGACGAGTCTTACAAGAAGAGCGTGCTCCCTCCCGACGTTACCGCGCGCGTTTCGGTGGAGATGGCCGCAACCTTCGGCTGGGAGCGTCACACTGGAAGCAAGGGCCGGAATATCGGGATGCATCGCTTCGGTGCGTCGGCTCCGCTGAAAGATCTTCTGAAGTACTTCGGCTTCACCGTTGAAAAAGTGATGGAGGAAGCGCACGCCGCCTTAGGAAAGTAGAAGTTTCTTCCGACCAGCTTGCGCTTCGGACCCCGTTAAGTTCGTTGTACCGTTCGCGAAGGGATTGTCATCCAACAGATATTGGAGGTTTTCATGCAGCCCACTGGAGTTTTAGAAAAATCGAAAGCGGCGAAAAATCCGCTACAGGAATTATTGAGTTATGGACAGTCGATGTGGCTTGACTATATCCGGCGAGATCTGTTCACGTCCGGGAAACTGAAGCAGATGATCGAAAATGACGGATTGCGGGGAATGACCTCGAATCCGGCGATCTTTGAAAAGGCGATTGCTGACAGCTCACTCTATGACGATGTGCTGAAGTCGCTGGCAAGCCGCAAGGATCTCGACGCTACCGGCCGTTTTGAGCAACTGGCCATTAAAGATATTCAGGACGCGGCGGACGCGCTGCTGCCGGTCTACAAGGAATCGAACACTCGCGACGGATATGTCAGCCTGGAAGTCTCGCCTTACCTGGCGCGCAAGACGCAGGAGACCATCGACGAGGCGCGAAGATTGTGGAAGGCCGTACAGCGCGAGAACGTGATGATCAAGGTTCCCGGCACGGCCGAGGGTCTGCCGGCCATCAAGCAATTGATCGGTGAAGGCATCAATATCAACATCACGCTGCTGTTCGCGCAGGAAGTTTACGTGAAGGTTGCCGAGGCCTACATTGCCGGACTCGAAGACCTGGCGAAGCGCGGGGGGAATCTCAAGAAGATGGCGAGCGTGGCCAGCTTCTTCATCAGCCGCATCGACTCGCTGATCGACTCCATGCTCGGCGACAAGATCAAGAATTCGACGGACGCCAAACAGCAGGAGCTGTTAAAGAGCTTGCTGGGGAAAGTAGCGATCGCGAACGGGAAGCTGACCTATAACAGCTACCAGCAGATTTTCAGCGGACCGCGGTGGGAGGCACTGGCAGCCAAGGGCGCACAGACCCAGCGCGTGCTGTGGGCCAGCACCAGCACCAAGAATCCGAATTACCGGGACGTCATTTACATCGAGGAACTGATTGGCAAGGATACGGTCAATACGATGCCACCGGCGACCATCGACGCGTTCCGCGATCACGGAAAACTTCGCAACAGCCTGACCGAGGATATCCCCGGCGCAAAGAAAGTCATGGACGACCTGGAGAGTGCGGGAATTTCCATGAAGGAAGTCACCGACAAATTGACGAACGACGGTGTGAAATTGTTCGCGGACGCTTTCGACAAGTTGCTGGCGGCGGTTGAGAAGAATACGCCGAAAGGATAGAACGTGAGCCGATTGAAGACGTCCCTCCCCGAATCGCTGGCGTCGGCTGTGAAATCGACGATTGCCGAATGGCAGTCGGGTGGGAAAGTAAAGCGTCTGTGGGATCGTGACGCGAGCCTGTGGACCGGAAGTGACGAAGCGAACTGGCTGGGATGGCTCGACATCGTCGACGAGCAAATCTCCCAGCAAGAACAACTGCAGAAGCTTGCCAAGGAAGTTCACACCCGGGGTTTTGAGCATGTGTTGCTTCTGGGCATGGGCGGATCGAGCCTGTGTCCGGAAGTTCTGCGGATGACCTTTGGGCGCATTCCCCAGTTCCCTACCCTGCACGTGCTCGACTCGACCGATCCCGCACAAGTCAAGTTTTTCGAACACCAGATCGACATCGCCAAGACGCTGTTCATTGTTTCGAGCAAATCGGGCAGCACTCTCGAACCCAACATTTTCAAGCAGTATTTCTTCGAGCGCACGAAGCAGTCCGTCGGCGCGACGAAGGCTGGGAGCCATTTCATCGCGATCACCGATCCGGGATCGAAGATGCAGCAGGTGGCGGAAGGCGATCATTTCCTGCACATCTTTTTCGGACGGCCTTCGATCGGCGGACGGTACTCGGCGCTGTCGAATTTCGGCATGGTTCCAGCGGCGGTGATGGGGCTGGACACGAAGAAATTTCTGGGCAGGGCTGCGGAGATGGTGCGGGCTTGCGGTCCGGGGGCGAGCGTAGAAGAAAATCCGGGAGCGGTTTTGGGAATCATTCTTGGAACGGCTGCAAAAGCTGGCCGTGACAAGGTGACGATCATCACTTCTCCGGGCATCTCCGATCTGGGCGCGTGGCTCGAGCAGTTGATTGCTGAATCTACGGGGAAGATTGGAAAAGGAATTATCCCTGTGGATCGAGAAGTCCTGTCCTCGCCGGACACCTACGGCAGCGACCGGATATTCGCTTACGTGCGGCTGGAGACGGGCGTCGATCAGGGCCAGGAAGAGAAAGTGGCCGCGCTGGAAAAAGCAGGACATCCCGTGGTGCGAATCACGATGGCCGATACATACGATCTCGGTGCTGAATTCTTTCGCTGGGAAATTGCCACTGCTGTCGCCGGGGCCATCATCGGAATTAATGCTTTCAACCAGCCCGATGTCGAAGCCAGCAAGATCGCGACCCGGAATCTGACCTCCGAATATGAGAAGAATGGTTCGCTTCCAGCCGAAAAGCCCGTTGTCGAAGACGGCGGCGTCAAACTCTTTACCGACGAGAAAAATGCCGCCGAACTTGCGAAGGCTGCGGGAAGCGACAAGACACTCGCGGGATATTTGAAGGCACATCTGAGCCGCATCAAAGCGGGTGACTATTTCGCCGTGCTGGGCTACATCCAGATGAATGCGGAACACGAGCGCAGTCTGCAAGCGCTGCGGCATGCAGTTCGCGACAAAAAGCACGTCGCAACCTGCCTGGGATTTGGCCCGAGATTTCTGCACTCCACCGGACAGGCGTACAAGGGTGGCCCAAACTCTGGCGTGTTCCTGCAAATCACCTGCGACGACGCGGTGGAATTGCCGGTTCCAGGACAGAAATTTACGTTCGGAGTAGTGAAAGCCGCACAAGCTCGGGGTGATTTCCAGGTTCTGGCTGAGCGAGGGCGTCGAGCATTGCGCGTTCACCTGGGCAGCAACTTGAAAGCCGGACTGGCAACGCTGGAAGCCGCAGTGCAGAAGGCTATCTAACAATCTTGAACATCCACTGCGGAGGCACGACGCCTTCGCTACAGCCGGCGGGTTGCCGGCCGCTACGACACCGCTAGGAGCAAGACATGCAATTAGGAATGGTGGGACTCGGCCGCATGGGCGCAAATATGACGCGGCGGCTGATGCGCGGCGGGCATTCTCTTGTGGTCTCCGATCTCAGCCCGGACGCTGTCAAACATCTGGGAACCGAAGGTGCGACAGGATCGTCATCACTCGAAGACCTCGTCAGCAAACTCAAAGCGCCGCGAGCGGTGTGGATCATGGTGCCTGCCGGCGGCCCGACAGAAGCGACCGTTCAGAAGCTCGCGCAGCACCTGCAGTCTGGCGACGCCATCATCGACGGCGGAAATTCCTATTACAAGGATGACGTCCGCCGGGCGAATGAACTGAAGGGCAAGGGCATTCACTATGTGGATGTCGGAACCAGCGGTGGCGTCTGGGGACTCGAGCGCGGCTATTGCATGATGATTGGAGGAGCCAAAGAAGCCGTGCAGCGACTCGATCCGATTTTCAAGACACTGGCTCCCGGCATCGGCGACATTCCACGAACACCAGGGAGAGAGAAACTCGGCGGAACTGCGGAAGACGGCTACATCCATTGCGGACCTCCGGGCTCCGGGCATTTCGTGAAGATGGTGCATAACGGCATCGAGTACGGGATCATGCAGGCCTATGCCGAAGGCTTCGATATCTTCAAGAACGCAACCAGCAAGGATCTCCCGGAAGACATGCGTTACGATCTCAACCTGCCGGACATCGCCGAAGTATGGCGGCGAGGCAGCGTGGTGAGTTCCTGGTTGCTGGACCTGACTGCGATGGCGCTGACGGAGAATCCGACGCTTTCCGAATACGAAGGTTTTGTGCAGGATTCCGGCGAAGGGCGTTGGACGATTCAGGCAGCGATCGAAGAGGCTGTTCCGGCCGAAGTGCTTACCGCGGCGCTCTACGTGCGCTTCCGTTCGAGGCAGCAACATACGTTTGCTGAGAAAATGCTTTCCGCGATGCGACAGAAGTTCGGAGGTCACATCGAAGCGGGCGCCGGGAAAACGAAGAAGAGCGCCTAAGCTGGATCATTCCGTTGCGTAGAGGAAAATTCATTCATGGCTGAGTTAGTAGAACAACCTAAGGTGGCAGCGCCGCCCCGCATTGGGAAGCAGGGCGACCCTTGCGTGATGGTGATCTTCGGGGCTGCGGGAGATCTGACAGGCCGGATGCTCATCCCGGCGCTATATAACCTGGCACGCGCCGGATTGCTTTCCAAGGAATTCGCCGTGCTGGGCGTGGCGCGCGCGCAGTTGTCCGATGACGACTTCCGCAAACGTGTTTACGACGATATCAAGGACTACTGCGGTGAGTGCGTAGACGACGAGTTGTGGGGATGGTTCGCCCAGCGCTTTTACTACATTGCCGGAGACTTCAACGACACAGGCCTTGTATGCGAAGCTCAAAGACTCATTGAACAAGCTGGATCAGGATCATTCAACCCATCAGAACTTCTTCTACTACATGGCGGTCGCGCCAAATTTCTTCGGGCCGATCGTACAGAATCTTTCTGACACCGGGTTGATGGACCAGAGCAACAATCACTGGCGCCGCGTGGTCATCGAAAAACCTTTCGGGCATGATCTGGAATCGGCCAAGGCGCTGAACCAGCAGTTGCTGAAGGTCGCCGACGAAAAGCAGATTTATCGCATCGACCATTACCTCGGCAAAGAGACTGTCCAGAACATCATGGCGTTCCGTTTCGCAAACGGAATCTTCGAGCCAGTCTGGAACCGGCGTTATATCGACCACGTGCAGATCTCGGTAGCCGAGACGGTTGGAGTCGAAGGGCGCGGCAGCTATTTCGATACCGCCGGCACGCTGCGCGACATGGTGCCCAACCACATCATGCAGCTCATCAGTTTGACGGCGATGGAGCCTCCGATTTCGTTCGATGCGAACGCCGTGCGCGACGAGCAGGCCAAGATTCTGCACGCGATCCAGCCCATGAGCGACGAGGAAGTCCTGAGCCGCACGGTTCGCGGACAGTACGGCGACGGCACCGAAGAAGGAAAACGGGTCACCTCCTACCGCTCGGAAACGGACGTACCGCCGGACTCCCGCACCGAAACATTTGTTGCGATGAAGCTATCCATCGACAACTGGCGCTGGGCCGACGTTCCCTTCTATCTCCGAACGGGAAAGCGCATGCCGGTGCGCAATACGCATATCGTGATACAGTTTCGGCGAGCGCCGTTTGTGCTTTTCCGCGACACTCCAGTCGAGCATCTCATGCCCAACCAACTCGTTCTGCACATCCAACCGGAGGAGGGAATTTCGCTGCAGTTCGCGGCGAAGGTCCCGGGGCCGGTGATGCGCCTGGGCACGGTGGACATGAATTTCGAGTATCAGGAATATTTCGGAAAGCAGCCCAGCACAGGGTACGAACGCCTGCTGCATGATTGCATGATCGGCGACCAGACCTTGTTTCAACGCGCGGACATGGTCGAAGCCGGATGGTCGGTAGTTAATCCCGTGCTTGATCTCTGGAAGGCGCTGCCGCCAAGGAATTTCCCCAACTATGCCTCTGGCACCTGGGGACCGAAGGAGGCTGACGAACTTCTCGAACGCGACGGCCGCCGCTGGAGGAATTTCGAGAAATGATTCTGGCCGGCGATATTGGTGGGACCAATGCCAGGCTGGCTTATTTTCAACCCCAGAATGGACATCTTCAACTCGTGTCGGAACGAGTCTATCCCAGCCGCGAGCACAGCGAGTTGGGAGAAATTGTCAGCCAATTTCTGAAGGATTCAGGGACGCGCCCGGAAGCAGCCTGCTTCGGCATCGCGGGCCCAGTCAGAAACGGGCGCGTCGAAACCTCGAACCTGCCCTGGGTAATCGAACAGTCCCGGCTTGCCAAACAGATCCAACTCCCCGCAACACTTTTGATCAACGATCTTGAGGCCAGCGCATGGGGCATTGGTGCCTTGGCAGCGGGCGACCTTGTCCCTCTCAACAAGGTGCCTGGTCCAGTCGTTGGGAACCAGGCCGTGGTCGCGCCCGGAACAGGTTTGGGAGAAGCCGGATTGTTCTGGGACGGCACGCGACATCATGTCTTTGCCTGCGAGGGCGGGCATACGGATTTCGCTCCGCGGAACGATGTAGAGATCGAGCTGCTGCGCTTTCTGAAGGCGCGATTTGGACATGTCAGCTACGAGCGGATCCTGTCGGGCCCTGGCCTGGTCAACGTTTACGATTTCCTGCGTGACAGCAACCCTGCGTCCGAGTCGTCTGCGCTGGCGGAGGCGATGCAGAAGGGCGATGCGGCAGCCGAGATTTCGAAGGCGGCGCTTGCCGGCGACACCTTGGCGGGAAGTGCCCTCGATTTGTGGGTGGACGTCTATGGAGCGGAAGCTTCGAATCTTGCCCTGAAGATCATGTCGACGGGGGGACTATTTCTGGCAGGAGGCATCTCTCCAAAAATCCTCCCCAAGCTCAAATCGCCAGCGTTCATGAAAGCGTTTCTCGACAAGGGGCGAATGGCTCCGTTGATCGAGGCGATGCCGGTCTGTGTTGTCATGAATGAGAAAGCCGGACTTCTTGGGGCAGCGCGATGCGCCTCGGTCCGGGGATGCAGCGGGTGATGGCGATCCGTGGCTAGCTCCGTTGAAATTCGTGTCCTCACGACGCCGCAGGAATTGTTCGACGCGGCAGCCGAGGAGGTCGTACGCACAGCGAACGAAGCCGTAAAAGAACGCGGCAAGTTCACCATTGCACTCTCCGGCGGATCGACTCCCAAGAGCCTGTTCAACCTTCTGGCGACGAATGCCCGCGCCGCTCTTCCGTGGGATCGCATGTATTTCTTCTGGGGAGACGAGCGGCATGTTCCTCCCACCGATCCGGACAGCAATTACCGGATGGCGGATGAGACCATGCTGTCGAAGATTCCGGTTCCGGCCGGGAACGTGTTTCGCATCGAGGCGGAAAATCCCAGTGCCGATGCGGCTGCCGATGCCTACGAGAAGACCCTGAGAAAATTCTTTCAACTGGAACCGGACGCCGTGCCGAGATTTGATCTCATTCTGCTGGGCATGGGACCCGACGGACATACGGCTTCCCTTTTTCCCGGTACCGCGGCGCTGCAGGAGAAGAAGCCCCTTGTCGTGGCGAACTGGGTGGAGAAGTTGAAGACTCACCGGCTCTCGTTCACTCTGCCTGTGCTGAATGCAGGGCGTTGCGTAGCGTTTCTGGTGAGCGGCATGGATAAAGCGACGATGCTCAAGACCGTGCTGGAAGAAGATGTTCCGGCCGAGCAGTATCCCGCGAAGCTGGTGAAGCCGACCGCTGGGAAATTAATCTGGCTGGTGGACCGGGCGGCCGCCAGTGCTCTCACAAACAAGAGCCAAAGTTCCAGCTAGTTGCGCCAACCGGCGATTTCCTTCAATCCCTTCCCTCGTGCATGTTCAAACAGCCGCACCTTGTGGCGCGAGTGCTCGAACTCATGGATGTCGGCCCAAACTTCAGCTTGCCATCCCTTTTCATGCGCGGAGGATTCGCCGCAGGTCGCACAGCGGGTGTGAAGGGTGATGGAAACCACCTCGACGCCAATGGGCGCGGCACCCGGCAGCTCCACGAAAATACAGCGGACTTCCTGGATTTCTTCGTTCACGCCGAGCAGGTGCTCGTAGCGCAAGAGGTATCCAAAGCCCAGTTTCCGGGCTTCTATTTCGGCTTCTTCGCGAGTGTGAAACGGGCCATATTCCGCCCGCAGTTGTTCGGTGGAGTCACACGCCATCCAGAAAGTCTCTTTGTAGGCCATTTGCTGGGTTCGCCCCGGGTTGCGAAGCCAGCTCGTGGCAGCATGAGCCGGCGCACACGATGGTGCAATTCAATAGCCGACTCGTTGTTCGAAGACTTCATTCAGCCAGAAAGACTTACGACCTAAATTCACGGAGCCAAGTCTCGATTGGCGGCAAACTTTTGCAGAAATTCAACTTAGCAATGCAGTTGCTGTGTGGTGGTGCGTGCGCTTCTCACCCTCCCGCGCAGCTTGAGTGCGCAAGATCCTGCCGACTCCAACGTTCTGCGACTAGTCGGCTCCGATGGCTTGTCTGAAATCTGCCGGAACTTCGTCGGATTCCGGCCAATTCTTGCCGCCGTGTCCAGCTACATACATGGCGAGTTCGAGGCGGCTCCATACACCCACCTTGTCGAAGATGCTCCGGAGATGGTTCTTGATGACCTGCTCGGTCGTTCCCTGGAGCTTTCCGATCTCGCGGTTGGTCAAACCTTCCCAGACGAGAATCGCGATCTGGATCTCTTTCGGAGTAAGGCGCTCACGAGGGGTCATGACTGGGCCTCCGCGCGATTGACGACTGCAATGGCAAGCTTGACGCGTTTGCGCCCCTCACGAATGCCGGCGCGGAGGAACAACGTGCGCAGGTGCTGCTTTACCGTACGCGGGCTGATGTTGAGCTGGCCAGCAATTTCCTTGTTGCTGCAACCCTGCACCAACAGGTTCAAGACTTGCTGGTCCCGAGGCGTAACTTTCACTTGACCCAGATCGATCATGATGCCCTCCTTCGTATGAGTGCTGCTGTTCTGGAGAATGCAAGTGTTTCGCCATTTCTTCGTCGTATGAGACATTGCCAGGCAAGCCCCTATGGCACTAGTACTTGAGGGCTTGCCTTCTCGTTTTCATGCTGCTTTCAGAATGGCCGGTTAGGCTGGAAGGTTCCGAAATGGCACTCGGGCGCGGGTCTCCGTCCGCGCGAGCAGTCAGAAAATCCAGCGCCCGAGGGAGAATATGTCGTGGAAGATTTCTTCAGTCCTCGCCGAGGCATGGGTTGTTCGTTCCGCTCGCAATCGCTTTGTGAATAAGCACTTCCGTCAGTGATTAGAGACGCGCGACGTCGCAGTCAGATTCGCGCGAGAATCAGTTCTCGATTCGGTTAGGAGTAGAAATGTGCCAGTTCCATAAACGACTACGCGGTACGGCGTGCATTTCCATTTTGGTACTGATCTGTGCGATCGCGGATTTTGCACAGACCTCCGCCACTCCCCAAACTGCGGGCGCACCATTGACCATCACCTTTCAGGACGCGCTCCAGCGGGCCCGCGCCAATGACCCACAATTTCGCGCAGCCATGACAGACGTTGGACTCGCGCGGGAGGATCGCGTCCAGGCTCGCGCGGGACTGCTTCCTGACGTCAACTACAACAACACTTTTCTGTACACGCAGGGCACCGGGGCATTCGCGACCAATTGCCAAAACACGACCGTCGGATGTCCGACCTCACGATTCGTCGCCAACAACGGCGTCCACGAATACATCAGCCAGGCGAATGTGCATGAGACCGTGTCGCTCACAACTTTTGCGGACTACCGGCGTTCGTCGGCGGCGCTGGCGCAAGCACGCGCGAAGGGTGAGATCGCGGCACGCGGCCTGGTGGTGACAGTGACGCAAGCCTACTACGGGATGGTGGTGGCACAGAGGCTGTATGCAACCGCGCAGAGGGCGGCGGCGGAAGCCGCACGGTTCCTGGATATCAGTCAGAAGTTGGAGCGCGGCGGCGAGGTGGCGCGAGCCGACGTCATCAAGGCGAGCCTGCAAGCGCAGCAACAACAACGGGATCTTCAGGAGGCCCAGACTGCCATGGACCGCAGCCGGCTAGATCTCGCCGTGCTGTTATTTCCTGACTTCAACCAGGACTTCGCAGTGGTGGACGATCTGCAAACCTCGGAGCCGCTTCCGACATTCGCGGAAATAGAAACATCGGGCAAGAAAAATAATCCGGACCTGCGGGCGGCGCTGTCGGCGTTCGAGGCCGCCCAACACGACGTCACCGCCGCCTGGGGTGGATTGCTGCCGGTGTTGAGCGTGGACTATTTCTACGGCATCGATTCCAACCAGTTCGCCATCAAGACGGACGGGATTCGAAATCTCGGATATTCGGGGGTTGCGACCTTGCAGATTCCCATCTTCAGTTGGGGTGCGGATCGCAGCAAGCTGAAGCAGGCAAAATTAAAGCGCGATCAGGCTCAGGTTGAATTGACCTTCGCCCAGCGCCAGTTGCTGGCGCACCTTCGCCAGTTCTACAGCGAGGCGGAAACGGCGCGCGCGGTGCTGACTTCGCTGGCATCGTCCGCGGATATGGCCGCCGAGAGCCTGCGACTCACGACTTTGCGGTATCAGGCAGGAGAGTCTACAGTGCTCGAAGTGGTGGATGCGCAGAATACTTTGACACTGGCACGCAACGCTTACGACGAAGGGCAGTCGCGTTATCGCCTTGCGATCGCAAACCTGCAAACCCTGACGGGGAACTTCTGAGGATGACACGACCCGGATTGTTGTCCCGTCAAGGTACGCATCAAAAGGGCTGGCGTCGCAGAGTCACCACCGCCGGAATTCTGGTTTTCGGCGTAGCAACGTTGCTGAACGGATGCTCGTCTGAAAAAGGCGACGCGGAACCGACCGTTGCGGTGCAGGTTGCCAGCGTCGAAAAGACGAGCATTGCGCGGGAGATCACCGCCCAGGCGATCCTCTTCCCTCGGCAGCAGGCGGCGATCGTGCCCAAGGTCAGTGCGCCCGTCCAGAAGTTTTTAGTAAAGCGCGGAGACCCGGTGGGCGTTGGCCAACTCCTGGCTGTCCTCGAGAATCGTGATCTATCGGCCGCCGCTCAAGACACGAAGGGCGCATACGATCAGGCGCAAGCCTCCTACGAGACGACGACCGCTGCAAGCCTGCCGGAAGAAATCCGCAAAGCGGAAGCCGATGCGCAGCAGTCGCAACAAGCTCTTGATGTGCAGGAGAAAGTATTCGAGAGCAGGCAGCAGCTCTACGAGCAAGGCGCGCTGCCCCGCAAAGAACTGGATCAATCCCGCGTGGACGTTACCCAGGCTCGCAATCAGAACGCAATCGCAAAGAAGCATCTGGAAGCGTTGCAGCTGGTCGGAAAAGCGCAGGAACTGAAGGCTGCCAAGGGGCAGCTCGAGTCCGCCCAGGGAAAATATCTGGGAGCGCAGGCGCAGTTGAGTTACTCGGAAATCCGCAGCCCCATTCGAGGGGTGATCACCGATCGCCCCCTTTATCCCGGAGAAATGGCGGCCGCAGGCACGCCTCTGATTACGGTCATGGACATTTCGTCGGTCATCGCGAGGGCGCACATCCCGCAGACCGATGCGGCATTCCTGCGGGTTGGCGACAAAGGCACGATGACTGTGCCTGGAATCGATGCCCCGATCGATGGCAAAATCACCGTGGTCAGTCCGGCGCTCGATGCGAACAGCACGACGGTCGAAATCTGGTTGGAGTCGAAAAATGCAAAGCAAGCGTTGAAGCCCGGAACCAGCGTGCAGCTGGCAGTCACCGCGCAGACCATAAAAGACGCGCTGGTCATTCCCGCCAATGCCGTTCTGACCGCGCCGGACGGCGCCACTTCCGTCATGCAGGCTGGATCCGATGGCCGCGCTCACAAGAAGCCGGTGAAGCTCGGCATTCGCAATGGCGACGACGTGCAAGTTGTCGAAGGTATGGCAGACGGCGACAAAGTAGTTTCCAGCGGCGCTTACGGATTGCCCGACAACACCAAGATCACGATCGAGAAACCTGAAGCTCCCGAGGGAGACAAGCACGAGTAGGCGCCCTATGGACCCCACTTTCGGAGCTTCGGCGTGAATCCTCTAAAATCCGGACAGTCACAACGGAATTGGATCGCGCAGCATTCCCGCTCGCTGATTTTCTTCATCCTCACGCTGGCTCTGCTGGGGGCCTACCTCGCATTCACAATTCCGATCTCCGTCTTCCCTTCCACGAATTTCCCGCGTGTGCTGATCGCGGTCGATAACGGCGTCATGCCGATCGACCAGATGATGGTGACTGTCACGCGCCCGATAGAAGAAGCGGTCAACAGCGTACCGGGGCTCGCCAGCATCCGGTCCATCACCAGTCGCGGATCGGCGGAGGTCGATCTCTACTTTCGCTGGGATGTCGATATGTTTCAGACGCTGCAGTATGTCAATGCGGCGATCTCCCGCGTGCAGCCTGAACTTCCCACGACGGCGAAGGTGGAGGCGCATCGCCTGACATTTGCGGCGTTCCCGGTGATCGGCTATAGCCTGACCTCGGACACAACTTCGCAAACCAGTTTGTGGGAAATGGCTACGTACGAGATGAAGCCCCGCCTGAACCGGCTGGACGGCGTGTCGACGGTGATCGTGCAGGGCGGGCAAGAGCCAGAGTTCCTGGTCACACCCGACCCCGCGAAGCTGCTGCTTACAAGCACCACTGTCACCGACATTCTTGACGCGGTGAGGCGAACGAATCTGGTCGATTCTCCGGGCCTGCTGGAACGAAATCATCAGCTTGTCCTCGGGCTGGTGAACGGGCAAGTGCGCAGCGTCGCGGAAATTCGGAACGCTGTCGTCAAAAATAATCCTGCGGGAATACCGATACGCATTGGAGATATCGCTGACGTCTCGACGGGCGTGAAGCCGATTTACACGGTCGTTACCGCGAACGGAAAGCCCGCGGTGCTGCTCAACATCAATCGCCAGCCCGACGGCAACACCGTGCAAGTGGCGAACGAGGCCCACGATGAAATACAACGGATCAGGAAGACGTTGCCACCCGGCATCCGTATCGAACCTTTTTATGACCAGTCGATCATCGTCAATGAATCGATCAAGAGCGTGCGTGATGCCATTCTGCTGGGATTGATTCTGGCGTCGATCATTCTCGTGGTTTTCCTGCGCGACTGGGGAACCTCCCTGGTAGCGGCCCTCGTCATCCCGGTCACCGTGCTGGCTACATTCATCGCACTGAAGATCATGGGCCAGACGTTCAACCTGATGACGCTCGGGGGCCTCGCGGCTGCAGTCGGGCTGGTCATTGATGACGCGATTGTCGTGGTTGAGAACATTGTCCTGCACCGCGATCTTGGGCAGAGCCGGCTCGGCGCGATTAACAGCGCCCTGAAAGAAATAACCGTTCCGCTGATCGGGTCGACGATCACTCCGATCGTCGTATTCGTTCCCCTGATCTCGATCACAGGAGTGACCGGCGTATTCTTCCGCGCTCTGGCAATCACGATGTCGATATCGCTTCTCACCTCGCTGGCCCTGGCGCTATCGTGGACGCCCATCCTGAGCCAGTGGTTTATCAAGCGAGGAGCCAACATCGCTGAATCGAATAGCAGCGAGAAAGACCTTGAGGCCGATGCGACGCAAGATCCGAATGCAATGGCCGCCGCCGAAGAGAAGCATCTGAGCGGATTTTTTCTGCGTATCGTCAATTTTCACGGTGTCTGGTTGCACCGGGCCCTGGAGCGGCCGTGGCTTCTTGTGATCTCAGGAGTTGCGCTCGTCGTTGTCTCGTATGTGTGCTACTCGTTTTCCGGATCGGATCTGTTGCCAGAGATGGATGAAGGCGGATTCGTGGTTGACTACATCATGCCGGCGGGCAGTTCGCTGGCGGAAACCAATCGCGTGGTCGGGCACGTGGAGCAGATGCTTCGCGAAGTTCCGGAAGTGGAGAACACATCGCGGCGAACCGGGTTGCAGCTTGGCCTGGCCGCGGTCACCGAGGCCAATACGGGCGACATTTTGGTGAAGCTGAAAGATAAACGGAGCCGAGGCATCGACGAGATCATTGCCGACGTTCGGGGCGACATCAAGAAAGCAGAGCCGGCGCTTGATGTGGAGTTCATCCAGGTATTGCAGGATATGATCGGCGATCTCACCTCGGCGCCCGAACCGATCCAGATCAAGCTCTTCTCGCAGGATCCGAAACAACTGGAAGAGTGGGCGCCCAAGGTTGCCGAATCGATCGGCAAGGTCAAGGGAGTCGTCGACGTTCTGGATGGAATCGACAATGCGATCAGCGGCCCGGCGGTAACGTTTCAGGTGGATCCGAGCGTCGCGGCCCGCGCCGGATTTACCGTGGAGGAAGTCGCACTCGATGCCTCCGCGATTCTGGAAGGCGAACCTGCTCCCACCCCGGTCGTCGCCAACGATCGCGCCTACCTTCTGCGAGTGCGTTTCCCGGCGGCGAACCGGGCATCGCTCGAGGCCATGCGCGACACGCTGCTGGTCAGCAGCACAGGCCACACGGCAACCCTCGGCACGCTGGCCACGATCGTCGAGAATCCCGGACAGACGGAAATCCGCCGCGAGAATCTGCAGCGCGATGTTGCGGTGACGGCGCGCCTTGAAGGAAGAAGCCTGGGCAGCGGAATTTCCGACGTGCAAAAAGCGGTCAACGGGCTGCGAATTCCTTCCAGCATTCGCGTCGAATACGGCGGGACTTACGAAGAGCAGCAGCGCTCCTTCCACGACCTGGTCCTGGTGCTGGTGTTTGCGGTTCTTCTCCTGTTCATGGTTCTACTTTTTGAATTTGGCACCTTTGCTGCTCCTGCCGCAATTCTTGCTTCGGCGTTGCTATCCACTTCCGGCGTGTTCATTGCGCTCCTGGTCACGCACACCACGTTCAATATCTCGTCGTTCATGGGCTTGATCATGGTGATCGGGATCGTGGCCAAGAATGGAATTCTTCTGCTCGATGCTGATCAAAGATTGCGGCTGGCCGGAATCAAAGCCGAAGAAGCAATGCTGCGGGCCGCACGGCGCAGGCTGCGTCCCATCGTGATGACCGCCCTGGCCACCATCGCGGGAATGCTCCCGCTGGCATTTGCCATTGGAGCAGGATCGCAGATGCTGCAGCCGCTCGCTATTGCGGTCATCGGAGGCGTTACGATTTCAATGGTCCTGTCTCTGGTGATCACGCCGGCCGCGCATTTTTACCTGAGTGGCAAGGACAGACCCGAAACAGGGACGGCGGCCGCGAAATAGAAAATTCCTGCATGGTTGCAGATTTGTGCAGAGTATGGGTGTTACTACCCTGTAGTTACCAAAGTTGAGTTCGCGAGCCGTTCGCGCTCCGAGTTGGGAAAACAGCTATCGCAAAATTGGCGGTTCGGCAGTAAACTATTGAAAAGAAGCGGGGTTCTTTCATATGAGTACCCCTCACACCCATCCCCCAGTAGGCTCACTTGCTCCTGCGAACGCACGTCGAAGTCGCTCTGTGATGGAGTGGCACTTGCAATAGAATAGGTGCATCTGGCAGAAGCCGGATTGCGTGCCGTAAGGACGGCTTCTACGAGTGGAAAACGGAATCGTGTCCGAGGAACGAAATAAACCAGTTCTCGACGAGCAGACCCTCGCCAAGCTGCTGGAAGCGGCGTACGTTCTGCAGGAACACAACCGAGAGGTGCGCGAACTCGAGCTGGACCTCGACCTCAAACGCGCCCAAATCGAAGAAGAAGAGAAAAAGAAAGCATCTGCGTCCCCAACGCAGAAGGGCGCAAAGCCTCGCGACTCCGATGCCGCAGGCCAGGGCGATTACACCTTCACGCTGGCGCAGATTGTCGCCACGCAACATCAAATTCAGATTCGCCATCTCGATTTCGATAAGGCGATGGCGCTTATTGCGGAGCGGGTCATTGAGATCGCGCGTGCCACTGGCGCGGCGATCGGAATTCTCGATGGAAGCAAGGTTCGTTATCGCGCAGTCGCGGGCTCGCAGACTCTGAAAGCCGGCACCGAGATTCCACTCGAGAAAGCGCTCTGTCTGCCTTGCATTCGCAACGGACAGGTATTTCGTTGTGGGGATGTTGATCCTGAATTCCTCATCGATTCGATGGAGTGCCGCCGGCGCGGCATCCAGTCGTTGATCGCCGTGCCTATCTTCCACGAAGGCGAAGTTGCCGGAGGGCTGGAACTTTATTACCCGACTCAGAACGGATTCAGCGAACAGGACATCCATACTGGTCAACTGATGGCCGGCCTGGTTACCGAAGCCTTGGCACGCGACGAGGAGATGACCTGGAAACAGTCGCTGGCGAACGAGCGCGCCGTTATGCTGGAAGCGCTGGAGAAACTGAAGCCGAATCTCTCCGCGCTGGTCGATCCTGCGACGCAACCAGAGTCCAAGTCGTCGACTTTTGAATCCGGCGCCTTCTATACCTGCGCGAAATGCGGCAACAAAGTGATGAATGGAGAACAGTTCTGCGGACAGTGCGGAGCTCCGCGAACCAGTGGCGCAGTGCCCACTCCCGCCATGCACGAAACTTTGGGCGGTGAAAGATTCTCTGACAGCGCGATGCCGGATTTCGAGACCTCCAGTTTCCTGCACTCCGACATGCCTCATTCCAATGTTCGGCCCGGTATCGGGTCAGAAGAATCACTTCCGGAGTCTCTGGAAGACGAATTTCCCGATTTGTTTGGCGTACCCAAGGCGCCGGCCGAAGAGAGTCCTGCCAAAAAAGAATTGATAGCTGCGCCTGTAACTCCGCGGCCAAGCGAAAACCTGAACGCCGAAGTGGAGCAGGAGCCCGTATTAGAGGCGGAGCAGAACGATTCCGCGGAACAATCGGAAGAGCTCGCGTTGGCCAAGGTGGAAAAGCCGGACGAGTGGGGTTCGGCCGTGTCTGCGCGTGACTTTCTGGAACAGGTTGCCGAGGCACAAAAGAAAAGTGGGCTAGCTCGATTCTGGGATGCGCGCCGCGGCGACATCTACCTGGCCGTCGCTATCATTCTGGTCGCCTGCGTTATCCGTTGGGGCATCTGGTCGAACCACCCGGTCAGCGCTACGTCGGGTCCCAACCCAGCGCCAACCAAGAATCATAAGGTTGCGCCTGACGCCGATCTCTCTGCGTTCGATCGCATGATGATTTCGCTTGGACTGGCGGAAGCGCCCGAGGCACCCGAGGACAAGGGAAATCCTTCGATCCGCGTGTGGGTTGATTTGAAGACAGCGCTTTACTACTGCCCGGGAACTGAGCTCTACGGCAAAACGCCGAAGGGCAAATATTCGACTCAGCGCGACGCGCAACTGGATCAATACGAGCCCGCCTTACGCAAGGCCTGCGAATAATTTCCCGTCCGTGATTCTCTGACCCTGATTGTTCTCGCTGCTTACTAGGAAGAGCCCTTGCGGTTGACAACCTCCAGCGGGCGGAGTGCAATCATACGTATCAGCAGTTGATCACATCACTTTCGACCAGGATTGTTTGCGGCGCGCCAGGAACATTCCTCGGATCCAGATATGCATGAAAAATTGATTCCGGAAGACACCGTGATTCGTTGCCACGCTTGCGGACGGGGAAATCCCGCGTCTCACAGATTTTGTGGTGTGTGCGGAGCGACTCTCGAAGCCGATGATCGCGAAAGATCCGCGGAAGAATCAAATCAGAACTCGAATCGGGAGTGGCCTGATCGAGAGCGCGAAAAGCGTGCCTACCAACCGCAGGCTTTCGAGACTTCGATTTCCAATCCGAACGAGCTGTCATTATTTCGAAGCTTTCGGCCCAAAGAGACGAGTTCCGAAGATGATTGGGGCAACGAGCCAAGCCACCGCCGTCGCATTTACATCGGCCTGGTTCTGGCGGTCATAATCGGCAGCCTGGGATACATGGCATGGCGGAAGGCGCACAGCGGCTCCCAGAATTCGCAGGCATCCGCGCCACCGCCCGTGGCCGCCAATCAGCCAGCTCCGGCCCCGCCTCCAACGCACCCCGCAGAAACGGACCGCGAAGCCACGAAGAGTCCGGCTATAAACAATTCGGCGAAGGCCGAGAAGCCGAAAGCCGCCGAATCATCGAACGATGTGGCCAGGACCAGGATCGAGAAGCCGAGCGGGGCCGCTCCAGCGCCGACCGCAACGGATCAGACCGGTGCAGCAGCTGTCGTGGATAACGGCGCGGAAGAGCTCGCGGTTGCGCAACGCTACCTCGGCGGCACGAGTGGCCAAGGTCACGACAGCGCCGAGGCGGCAAAATGGCTTTGGAAGTCCATCGCCAAACACAATTCGCAAGCGACCATACTGCTTGCCGATTTGTACTTGAAAGGTGACGGCGTTTCCAAGAATTGCGATCAGGCTCGTGTGCTTCTCGACTCGGCAGCGCGCAAGGGTATTGCGGCTGCCGGAGAGCGACTTCGCAATCTACAGGCTTTCGGTTGCCAGTAACCAAAGACGTTTATGCGTTCGGCATGCTGGCTTGCGGAAACTACGTCACTTCGCCTCGACGCAAATCGAAGACTTACTGAGCAGC
This sequence comes from uncultured Acidobacteriota bacterium, assembly GCA_963820895.1. Taxonomy (GTDB): domain Bacteria; phylum Acidobacteriota; class Terriglobia; order Terriglobales; family Acidobacteriaceae; genus Sulfotelmatobacter. The sequence goes on along the minus strand of CAWGBW010000001.1, from coordinate 95,107 downwards.
GAGCATGGAAGCGCCACGGCGAGACTCATACCACAGGGCGAGTTCAACGCGGTTCCAAAGCCCGAGCTTGTCATAAATCACACGTAAATAATTCTTCACCACGTGCTCGGTGGTTCCAATCGCTTCAGCGACTTCTTTATTTTTTAGGCCTTCGGCAACAAGTTCGATGACCCGGTGTTCACGTTCATTGGGGGTACGGTTCCCATAGCGTCCACTTGCAGACATGCTTGCCTCCGGTACAACAGGGTCGCGAGTTTTACTCGCTTGATACCGCCGGTAATTCCAAAACGTAGGAATAAGCGGTTGAAATGTGCTTTGACGGTTCTTCGCGCCATCTTCAGCTGGCTTGCGATTTCGGCATTGTCACAGCCTTGCAAAAGCAGTTCGACGATCTGCTGTTCACGCGGACCGAGCCGAACGGTCTGCTCCTTCATTCCATCTCCCCCTCTTAATTATTTTCGCCTTGGCCTGAATCAGGCGGTCGGCTGACCTTTCCTGATTCCATAGCATCCACAATGCCACTTTCGCGTTTTGGATGTCTGTGACGCCGAAACATGCTTTTCCACAGGCACTTGCAAATAGCCGGCAACCCTACGGGAAATAGAAAGTCGGCCTAAAGTTGACCGCAAACTGCCGTCATTTCGGCGGTCAGCGCCGCTAAATCGTGCGTAGACACTGGCTCAAAGACATGTTGGTCCTCCTGCCTTTGGCTCGGCATCGATTGAGGGATGCCCTGTTATGTCTTCTGAGAAGAAATTCTCTATGGCAGGCGGCTATAAGTTTTAGGTCGGGAGTGGAAGCAGAGACGATCAGTTTGAGGTGAACACCTTAGACGAAACTTCCCGCGTGTGCGGAGGCGATGGGAACAAATTACACGATTTGCCTGAGATTTACGGAAGTTAGACCTGAATTCTGGAAGCAAAAGACCCGTTTCCACAGGGCTCGACGGGAAATTTATCGATGTTCAGAGCGCATATTTTTTCATCAGATGACGAAACGAGCGATAGGAGATGCCGAGTACGTCGGCGGCTTTCGTCTGCACTCCGCCACATTGGTTGAGCGCATTGTGCAGCAGCGAGCGTTCGATGCCTGCCACGTAATTTTCCATTCCGATGCCTTGCGGCAGCGAGAGATCGGATCCGACTTGCGGCAGACCGGAACCTTCCGCGCCGGCAGCAGCGGCTCGCGCTTTCGGTCGCTCGGCGGGAAGTTCGATGCGAAGTTCGTCCGTCATCTCGAGAGCCACTGCGCGCTCGATTGTATTTTCCAGCTGGCGCACGTTTCCGGGCCAATCATATCCGCAAAGTGCCTCGAGTGATGGCGGATGCATCCGCAAAATGCTGCGGCTCGCAGCGGCCGCGTATTTCTTCAAAAAGTGATTCGCCAGCAATGGAATGTCTTCACGGCGTTCACGCAGTGGAGGCACCCGAATAGGAATCACACTCAATCGGTAATAGAGATCTTCGCGAAAAGTATTTTCGGAAACAGCTTTATCCAGCTCACGATTCGTAGCTGCGATGACGCGGACATCGATCGAGATCTCGCTGGTGCTGCCAACCGGACGCACCGTGCGTTCCTGCAGCACCCGCAGCAACTTTACTTGCATGGCGAGCGTCATCTCGCTGATTTCATCCAGGAAGATAGTGCCGCCGTCCGCCACTTCAAACAGGCCGCGCTTATTCTGGTTTGCCCCGGTGAATGCGCCCTTCACGTAACCGAACAGTTCGCTCTCGAGCAAAGTCTCGGGGAACGCACCGCAGTTCACCGAAACGAAAGCGTCGGTGGCGCGGGGCGAACACACATGCACGGCGCGCGCGACGAGTTCCTTTCCGGTACCGCTTTCGCCATGAATCAATACTGTGCTTGCGGTGGAGGCAACTGTGCGGACAGTCTGCGTCAATTTCTCCATCGCAGGGCTCGATCCGATGATGTTATCCAGCGAATTGCGGGTCGCCGCATCGCGCCGCAGCGCGAAATTCTGTTTGCTGAGAATCAGCTTCTCCAGCACTCGGGTGATCGCCAGCTTGATCTCGTCGACCAGTCCCGGGCTCTTGCGGATGTAGTCGGAGGCTCCGCCCGCTTTCACGGCTTCCACTGCGGCTTCATAGTCATCGACCGCGGTGATGAGGATGACGGCGGAGTCAGGAGAAACGCGGTGGGCATGGCGCAATACTTCGATGCCGTCGATGTTCGGCATCTTGATATCGGTGATGATGACGTCGTACAGCGCGCCGTCAATTTTGTTCTTCGCCAGTTGGCCGGCCTGCACGGTCTCGACCCGGTGTCCCTCGCGACGCAGGGAAATGTCGAGCATTTCACAGATGGAACGTTCGTCGTCGCAAACCAGGATATTAGCCACGAGAGGCTCCTGCAGCGAGAGCAGCCTGCGATGAAACCGTCAGGCTCGCTTGATCTGGCTCGCTTTGTTTCTTGAAACTTGGCTGCCCAGCGTCCAGGCGATGCAACCTCAGAACCAGCGTCGTACCTTGCCCGAACTTGGATCGCGCCCACACCTTGCCTTCGTGCGCCTGCACGATCTGGTAGACGATCGCTAGTCCCAGCCCTGTGCCGCCTTCGAAATTCGACTGGAAGGGCTCGAAAATTTTCTCAACCTGTTGGGGCGTCATTCCGGTTCCAGTGTCCGCAAAAGAGATTTGCCATTCGTCGTTTAAAGCTTCCACCGACGCCGTCAAGCTACCGCCATCTTTCATGGCGCGAACGGCGTTCTCGCAAAGATTCCAGAAGACCTGCTTCAGCTTGTCGCCATCGGCCGTCACCCAGGCATGTTTGACCGCAAAGTCGCGTTCGATGCGAATGCCAGTCTTCTCCGCGGTCATGCGATGATCCATCAGGGTGAGCGTGTCTTCCACCAGCTGAATCAGGTCGACGCGGTCGAAGTGATACTGCTTGGTCCGAGAGTACGCCAGGAAGTCTGTAATGATCCCGTTCAGCCGTTGCGATTCGCGCGTGACGATATCCAGCAGGCGGCGATGATCCTCGTTCATCTCGGGCACGCCCGACAGCATGCTCACCGAGCCTGCGATCGAGGTCAGAGGATTGCGAATTTCGTGCGCGATCGCAGCCGCGAGGCGTCCCACGGCGGCAAGACGGTCCTGCATGCGAACTTCGCGTTCCAGCCGGCGAATCTCCGTAAGATCGTCGAACACGTACACATATCCAATGTCTCCACGCTCCGGTACGACGAGAGCTGTAACTCGAACGCGCAGCGTCTTGCGAAATCGATTGGGAGCGTCGCACCGAACTTCGCCATGCAGAGTCTGCGATTCGATCGTAGGCAACGGGTCGAGGAAAAGCTGGCTGACGGGCGTTCCCAACAGGTCTGACGGATTTCTTTCCAGCAACCGCTGCGCCGAGGCATTGACCAACATGATCCGGCCGTCGAGGCCGGTGGTGATCAGGCCACTGCTGATCGAGTGCACGATGTTCTCGTGAAGCGCTTGCAGACTCTCGAGCGCCCCGCTGGTGTCCTTCAGCTGGACGCCCACCTGCCTCAGCTTCGCGGTGAGCAGTCCCGCCAGATAAGCGATCGTAAGAAACGCAAACAGGTTGACGAAGATGATGGCCTGCAGTGCCTTGAGCCCGGGGTGCGTCGTGCAAAAGGACGGAACCACGCCGTAGTAGTTCAGTTCCAGAACCGTTACGTACAGAATGAAGGCGAATGCAGCCACGAGCTGAGCCCATTTTCTCTGCAGCAGCACGCTGGCCACGATGATCACCAGCGGATACAGGAAGTTCAAAGAACTGTCCCAGCCGCCGGTTTCGTGGATGACCAAACTCACGAGGATTAAGTCAGTGAGTACCTGCAGGGAAGCCTGCAAGCGATGTTCCTGCCACACGGAGAGCAGTAGCACATAGAAGAAAGAAAGGCTGTACCAGAAGAGGATCGTCGTGATGAACAGCCGCATCGGGAACGGCGCCGGGCTGATCTGTGCGACGGCGAACTCGATACCGAGCAGCAGGGTCAGGATGAAGATTCGGACCCGGACCAGCCACACCAGCCAATTATGTTCGTCGAACGTCGATTGCATTGCGATCCCGCTAATCCTGAACGGAGGTCATGCGTCCGTGGTCCAAAGAGAGCGATATGGGCCGACAGAGAAGACCCACCATCCTGATACTTCCGCCTGCGGCCGGATGCGCGCGGCGCATCCGGCCCGGCTGAGTTTCGATGCTATCCAGAGAGCTTTGCGATCATGGCGAACAGCGGCATGTAGAGCGAAATTACGATTCCGCCGATGGTGACACCGAGGACGCCGATGATCACCGGCTCCAACATGGCCAACATGTCTTTGGTGGCAGCGTCGACTTCTTCTTCGTAGAAGTCGGCAATCTTCTGCAGCATGGAGTCCATCGCGCCCGTGGCTTCGCCGACGCCGATCATCTGCGTCACCATGTTCGGGAAAACTCCGCATTCGCGAAGCGGATCGACAATGGTGCGGCCTTCTTCGATCGCCTTGCGAACCTTCATCAGCGCCTCTTCCAACACGGCGTTGCCTGAGGTCTTGGCGGTGATGCTCAGTCCTTCAAGAATCGGCACGCCAGAAGTGATCAGCGTTCCGAGCGTACGGGTGAAGCGGCCGACGGCAATCTTCCGCAGCAACGAGCCAACGATCGGCAGGTTGAGCAGCATTTTGTCGAAGTAATATTTGCCGCGCGGGTGTTTCCGGATTTGGCGGACGCCGAAGAACAAGGCGCCGACAGCGACGAAGAACATCCACCAGAAAGTCTGCACAAACGAGCTCAGTCCCATGACGATTCGCGTGGGCAACGGCAGGTTGACGCCGAGTCCGGCGAACAGGTTCGAGAAAATAGGCACGACCCACTTGAGCAGTGCGCCGACGATCAGCATGGCCATGCTGACGACAGCGACCGGGTAGATCAGCGCGGACTTGACCGCCGCCTTGAGGCGAACGGCTTTTTCGACGTAGACCGCCAGGCGCTGAAGGATGATGTCGAGAATACCGCCGGTTTCACCGGCCTCGATCATGTTCGTGGTGAGATCGTCGAACGCGAGCGGGAATTGGCGCATGGCGTTGGCCAGGGTCGCACCGCCTTCCACCGTAGTCCGAACTCCGGTGAGAGTCTTCAGGAATGCCTGGTTCTCCTGGTTTGCCGCCAGGATTTCCAGACACTGCACGAGCGGCAATCCTGCGTCGATCATGACGGAGAACTGGCGGAAGAAGATCGCGATATCCTTGGTTCCGACTTTCCCGGAGCCAAACGTGGGCATGGAGAATTCCTTGCCCTTCTCCCGAATGGCGCCCGGTGTAATGCGTTCGCGCCGCAACGCCTGGGCCAACGACTGCTTGTTGGCCGCCATTCTTTCTCCGGAAATCTTCTGTCCCGACGCGTCTTTGCCTGAAAATGTAAAGACTGGCATGGTTTAGCTTCTCCTAACCCTCATTGCTAGTTCTCGAAACCTTTTGTTCGTTGCCAAGGAACGCCCTCCATCTAGTGCTTGGAGGCGGCGCCTTTGGCCATGGTTGAGCCAGAGCCCGACCGGTTCAGCAAGGTGGCCCCGCGGTTGATCATTTCCTGCAATTCGTCGACGTTGCTGGACCGCTGCAGCGCCACTTCCAGAGAAATCTGCTTCTGGGAGTAGGCGGTGGCCAGCGACTGGTTGAACGTCTGCATTCCGAACTTTTCCTGCCCCGACTGCATGGATGAATAAATCTGGTGAATCTTGTCTTCGCGGATCAGGTTTCTGACGGCCGCGTTCGGCACCAGAATTTCCATGATCATGGCGCGGCCCTTGCCATCGACCTTCTGCAGCAAGCTTTGGCACATGATGCCTTCCAGAACCAGCGACAGCTGCGCGCGGATCTGCGGCTGCTGGTGGGCCGGGAAGACGTCGATAATACGGTTGATGGTCGACGTTGCCGAGTTGGTGTGCAACGTGCCGAAAGTCAAGTGTCCGGTTTCCGCGATTCGCAGTGCCGATTCGATGGTTTCCAGATCACGCATTTCGCCGATCAGCACGACGTCTGGATCTTCACGAAGCGCGGCGCGCAACGCGTCGCTGAAACTCTTGGTGTCCGCATGAAGTTCGCGCTGGTTGACCAGGCAATTCTTGTTCATGTGGACGAATTCGATCGGATCCTCGATGGTCAGGATGTGGTCGTGGCGTTCGCTGTTGATCTTGTCGATCATGGCCGCGAGCGTCGTCGACTTGCCCGATCCGGTCGGACCCGTCACCAGCACAAGTCCGCGGGGCTTGTCGCAAAGCTTGCTGACGACCGGCGGAAGGCCGAGCTGGTTGAATGACTTGATTTCAAAAGGAATCAAACGGAAGACAGCCGCCGTCGCGCCGCGCTGGTTGAAGACGTTGGCACGGAACCGGGCCAGCCCTTTCAAGCCGAACGAAAAGTCCAGCTCAAGGCTTTCTTCAAAGCGGTGCTTCTGCGAATCAGTCATGACGCTGTAGGCCAGCTGCTTGGTTTCAGCAGGCGTCATCTGCGGCAGGTCGAGCGGCACCAGGTGGCCGTGCACACGGATCTGCGGCGGCGAGTTCGTGGTAATGTGCAAATCGCTGCCGTTCATCTCCAGCATTCTCTTGAGCAGATCGCTTAACGACAAACCCATAAGAAAAGTTCCTTCCCTTTCCGTCTACAGCCTAGTGAATGGTTTCGCGTGCTACTTCCTCGAGCGTCGTCATGCCGGCAGCGACCTTGATCAATCCGCTGCGACGCAGCGTAATCATGCCGCGCTCAATGGCTTTTTTCTTCAATTCGACAGCGGAGGCGCCGACCAAAACCAGTTCGCGGATCTCGTCGTCAACCTCCATCACTTCGTACAGACCGCAACGTCCCTTGTACCCGGTGTTGTTGCAGACCCCGCAGCCCTTGCCTTTCTGAATCTTCATGGTCTTCGATTCCTCCGGCGAGAAGCCGGCGTCGATCAGAGTCTGAGGCGGCACGTCCATCGGTTCGGTGCAGTCCTTGCAGATACGGCGAACCAGTCGCTGGGCGCAGATCAGGTGAACTGACGTCGCCACCAGGAATGGTTCAATGCCCATGTTCATCAAACGCGTAATGGTTTCGGGCGCGCCGTTGGTGTGCAGGGTGGAAAGCACAAGGTGGCCGGTCAACGCTGCCTTGATCGCGATTTCAGCCGTTTCGAAGTCTCGGATTTCGCCGACCAGGATGATGTTGGGATCTTGCCGCAAGAATGATCGCAGCGCAGCGGCGAAGTTCAGTCCGATCTGTTCTTTCATCTGGACCTGGTTGACGCCCTGCAACTGGAACTCGACCGGGTCTTCGGCGGTCATGATGTTGGTATCCGGCTGGTTCAGGCGTGAAATCGCGGAGTACAGAGTGTTCGTTTTGCCCGAGCCCGTTGGTCCGGTAACCAGCACCATGCCGTACGGTTTCAAAATTGCCTTCTCGAACTTCACCAGAGACTCGGACTCGAAGCCGAGCTTGGTCATGTCGAGGCGCAGGTTTTCTTTGTCGAGCAACCGGAGCACGATCTTTTCGCCCCACAACGTGGGCAGCGTGCTGACACGGAAGTCGAGCTGCTTCTTGCGCCCGCCGATGTTCATCTTCAGCATGATGCGGCCGTCTTGCGGCAGCCGCTTCTCGCTGATGTCGAGCTTCGACATGATCTTCAAACGGGATGTGATCGCGTCTTTCAACTTCAGCGGCGGAGTCATGATCGACTGCAACACGCCGTCAATACGGAAGCGGACGCGGAACTCTTTTTCATACGGCTCGATGTGGATGTCGCTGGCTCCGCGCTTCACCGCATCGCCGAGCACAACGTTCACCAGCTTGACGACAGGAGCCTCGTCGGCAGCCTTTTCGAGTTCGGCCAGCTCCAGTTGCTGCTCTTCCGATTGCAGCTCGACGTCGTTCTCGTTGAGCTCCGACATCGACTGCATTACGGTTTCAAGATCTTCTTCTCTCGTCGCGCCGTAGGCCTTGTCGATTCCCGCCAGGATCGAGCTTTCCGAAGCAACCACAGGCTCGATATTGAATCCGGTCATGAACTTGATATCGTCCATCGCGAAGACGTTGGTCGGATCGACCATGGCGATGGTGAGCGAAGCGCCCACGCGGCTCAGCGGCAGAATCTGGTATCGCTTCGCGGTCTCGAACGGGATCAGCTTGACGACGGCAGCGTCGATTTCGAAGTAGGAAAGATTGATCGCTGGAACGCCGTACTGACGCGAGAGGAAGTTGGTGACATCCTCGTCCGTAAGGAAGCCGAGCTTCACCAGCGCAGACCCCAGCCGGCAGCTCTGTTCCTTCTGAACCTTATTCGCTTGTTCCAACTGCTCTGGGGTAATGATCTTCTCCTTGACGAGAAGGTCACCCAGCCGTTGAGACATACGCAGATCTCCTGACCACGTAGATGGAACGATGCCTCACCTTAGTAGAGGCACGGCGCGAAAGGCTGCCGCATCGATGGGAGAGATGCAGCTCATCCGCGTTGACATAAATTGTCAACGCAACCGGTGTACTGCGCGACTTACTTTGGTACTTGGACTTAGCGTGGGACGCTGCATTTGCAGGGTCATACAGGGGAAAGTCCGCGCCAAATGCCATTTTTGGAGTGATTTCCCCTGGAAATAGCAGCCCAGGTACATGCACTTCAGTAAGTCCGAAGGGGCGATCCGACCCTCGGTTGGCGCTCAAAGTCCGGCTTGAATAGACTTAAGTTGAGAGTATTTCCACGTGACAACCACGAATTCCGGCGATGAAATCCGTCGTTATTACACGACGCTAAATGAAGCGTGGGGAGAACAACATTGGTGGCCGGCGGAGTCGCGTTTCGAAATGATCGTGGGCGCGTACCTCACGCAAAACACGGCGTGGACCAACGTAGAACGCGCGCTGACAAATCTTCGCAAAAAAAATCTTTTAAGCCTCGAAGCGATTCGGAAAGTGCGGCTGCCGAGGCTCGAGCGACTCATTCGTCCCTCGGGATATTTCCGCCAGAAAGCCAGGCGGCTGAAAACTTTCATCGCCTTTCTGGACAAGAACTTACGGCGGCTCGCTCGATACTCTGTTCTCGCAGCCAACCGCGAAGCTGCGCGATGAACTGCTGAGCTTGAATGGCGTAGGTCCCGAGACCGCAGATTCGATTCTGCTCTACGCCGGCAATCATCCCGTCTTCGTTGTTGATGCCTACACACGCCGACTGTTCGAACGCCACGGCATCGTGCAGCAGACCGCCGGCTACGAAGAGATCAGGCAGCTTTTTGAGGCCGCTCTGCAGCCGATCGCCAGGAAGCAGATCAAGACGGGAAGGATCGTTCCACTTGAGCCAGGTTTTCGAGGAGCGGCTCATCCGCCATCGGCGATGAGCACGGCCAAACGCACCGCTCTGGTTCAGGTCTACAACGAAATGCACGGCCTCATTGTCGGAGTGGGAAAGCACTATTGTGGGAAATCTCGACCGAAATGTGATTCCTGCCCTTTACAGCGCTTTCTTCCCGGCGTTATCTGAATTGCAAGATGAATAGAGGGTCGTGGTTAGCGGTATCCTGGCTTATATTTTTTCTGCTGGCTCGAGCCGTCCCGGTTGCACCGCAGACACTGCGCTCCACGGCCGATCGCGCTGGAATTCTCATCGGCGCCGCCGTTCGTCCCTCACTTTTTTCCGAGCCCGCATACGCTCAAACGCTCAGTCGCGAATTCAACATGGTCGAAGCGGAAGACGCGATGAAGTGGCAGGTCATTCGCCGCAATCGCGACGAGTTCGATTTCCGCGAGGCCGACGAAGTCGTGCGCTTTGCCGAAGCGCATGGAATGAGAGTGCGGGGCCACTGCCTCGTCTGGGACCACGACAATCCGGTGTGGCTGGCTCAAGGCAACTACACGTCAGCGGAATTGTCGCGGCGCTTGCACGAACATATTTCGACTGTCGTCGCGCATTTCGCCGGAAGGGTTTTCGCATGGGACGTCGTCAACGAAGCACTCGACGAGAATGGCCGATTCAGGGACTCGCCCTGGTACAACCATCCGGGAATTGGCCTGAGCGCGAACGGCGCTGCTTACGTGGAACACGCCTTTCGCTGGGCCCATGATGCGGATCCGCACGCATTGCTGTTCTACAACGACAACGGTGCCGAAGGAACGAACAGCAAATCTGACGCGGTTTACGGCATGGTGAAGGATTTCAGGCAGCGAGGCGTTCCCATCGACGGTGTCGGGCTGCAATTGCATATCTCTAACTTGGAATTCGACGCACAAGGCGTGAATGCCAACATCGCCCGGCTCTGCGCCCTCGGACTTCAGGTTCACATCACGGAACTTGATGTGGCCCTGCCCCTGAACTCGGGCGGCGGCGTTAACGATCTGGATGCGCAGAGACAAGCCGAAATTTATCGTGACGTGGCGCGAGTATGCCTTGCCAACCGTGGATGTACCGCCATTCAGATCTGGGGATTCACCGACAAGTATTCCTGGATCGGCTCTCATTCGAAGGGCACGCATGGCGCGGCCTTGCTCTTTGACCGGACCTACAAGCCGAAGCCCTCGCACGCTGCCCTTCTTGACGAAATTTCCAACCCCAAACTAGCGCGGTAACGGCCTGTTTTCGAGCGATGATGAACCTCAGACGTGACGATCATGCAGCGTCGGTGCATCTTGCTGCATCTATAATGACTTGCGAATGCCAGTACCGCGTTCGCTTCAGACGACGTAAGGAATGGCACAATCCAGCTCAACCCGATCGGTAAAGACCTCCTACCGCAAGCAAGTCATTATTCTTCTGTCGATTTCCGTTTTTCTTCTGCTGGCGGTCCTGGTCTCGGAAACTGCGTTTGACCTCAACTTCCTGCATCCTGGCAACAATCAGGACATCGTTGTTTTCGCCGCGCTCTCGGCCCTGATCTTTCTCCTTTTCGTTGCGCTCACGTTCGTGCTGATGCGTAACCTCCTGAAACTTTTTGCCGAGCGGCGCCTCGGAGTGCTGGGCTCGAAGTTCCGCACTCGGATGGTGGCCGGAGCATTGCTGCTCTCTTCCCTGCCCGTCGTGGTGATGTATTGGTTCGCTTACGGGCTGATGAACCGATCAATCGACAAGTGGTTCTCGACTCCGGTGGAAGAAGTAAGGTCCGACACACACGCCATGGCGACGCTCCTGGCCGACTATGCCATGCAGAACGCGCGCTCCGAAGCGGCGGCGATTGCGGCCTCCCCTGAGATGGAACGAGACTTTTCCGGACGTGGATTTTCCGACGTGGTCGCCGAATTTCAGCACCACGAACTGACGCTGCAAGGTGGATTCGCCTTGGCCTTGCGCGAGGGTAACGCGGAGGCCGCCTTCAACGCCCCAGCTCCGTGGGGAGTTCTGAAAGAGTCTTTGCCGCTTGTCGAGGTGCAAGCCGGACATCCCGCCAAGTTCACATGGCAGAACACGGACTACACGTTGGGGAGCGCTTCTGTCCGCGGCGGCGGAACGATTCTGGTGGCCATCCCTTTGCCGCAAGGGTTCTCCCAGACTGTGCGGCAGGTCGAAGCCAGCCAGCAGCGGTACTACAATCTGGCGCGCGAGCGGCGCGTCGTACGGCGAACCTACATGGGCCTGCTGCTGCTGCTGACGATGAGTGTGCTGTTCGTCACCACGTGGCTGGCGCTATTTCTGTCGAAGATCGTTACGCGGCCGCTGTCGGCCTTGGCAGAAGCCACACAGGAAATTTCCAGGGGACGCCTCGACTACCGCGTCGACGTCAGTTCTGCCGACGAGATTGGTGACCTGGTGCGCTCGTTTAACCGCATGGCGGAAGATCTCGAGAGCAGTCGGCGGCAAATCGAAGCTTCAAGCCGCGAGCTGGGCGCTGCCAATGCGGAACTCGACCAGCGTCGCCGGCAATTCGAGACGATACTCGAGAGCATCCCCACGGGTGTGCTGTCTCTCGATGCGGACCGAAGGGTGACCCACGTCAACCAGGCCCTCTTACGGATGTTCCATCCCGATGGCGGTTATGAAGGTTCGACCCTGAGCCTGCTGGGAGCGGCTGCCTCGGAAGTCTTTCCCGCCGAAGTCATGGAAGATCTCGAACTACTGCTGCGTCGCGGCGATCGCATGGGTATGAGCACCAGCCAGCTGGAAATGCAGCTACCTCGTGGCGCATTAAATGTGGCGGTCACGGTCGCAACGCTGCGGCATCAGGGAGATCGCTCGGGATACGTCATCGTCTTCGAAGATTTATCCGACTTGCTGAAGGCGCAGAAGCAGGCCGCATGGCGCGAGGTCGCACGGCGCGTGGCGCACGAGATCAAGAACCCGCTCACTCCGATCGCACTATCGGCGGAGCGGATCCAGCGCAATCTCGACCGAGCTACGCCCAGTGATCCGGCATCAATGGAGATCGTCCGATCATGCGCGGAAACCATTGAAGGAGCGGTCGAAACGGTTCGCCGGCTGGTCGATGAATTCGCGACTCTTGCCCGTTTCCCTGTGGCCAAGCCGCAGCCATCCGACATAAACGAAATCATCGAGGACGCGCTATCGATGTTTAACGGCCGACTCGATGGCGTGGGACTTCACAAGTCTCTGGCAGCCGATCTACCGAGGGTGCTGGCAGATGGTGAATCGATCAAGCGCGCCATCGCCAATCTTGTGGATAATGCCGCGGAAGCCTCGCAGGACGCCATCGTGCGCGAGATCGGTATTTCTACCTGCCTGGTGGGCAGCCGCGATGCTGTTGAGATCACGGTTGCCGACACCGGACATGGAGTGACCCGCGAACTCAAAGAGAAATTGTTTCTTCCATACTTTTCCACGAAAAAACGCGGGACTGGCCTTGGCCTGTCGATCGTGAGCCGTATCATCGAAGATCATCATGGCTCCATCCGTGTGGAGAAAAATGATCCCGTGGGAACACGCTTCATCATCGAACTGCCCGTCGTGCCAGAGTCGAACGCCGTTTCAGTGATCCCTCAACATGCATAGCATCCTGATCGTTGACGACGAAGCAGGGATCCGTACCTCGCTGGCCGGCATTCTCAAGGACGAGAATTATTCGGCCTCTGCCGTGGAAAGCGGCGAGGACTGCCTGGACCTTCTGCGCAAGAGCGCATTCGATGTCGTGCTGCTCGATATCTGGCTGCCCGGCATCGACGGGCTCGACGTTTTGCAGAAAATTCGCGAACTTGATAATCCTCCCGAAGTCATCATGATCTCTGGGCACGGCACCATCGAGACCGCGGTCCGCGCGACGAAACTGGGAGCATATGACTTCCTCGAAAAGCCTCTGTCACTCGAGAAGACCCTGATCGTGGTGAAGAATGCGATCGACTCAAAGAAGCTGCATCGCGAAAATGTCGACCTGAAAAAACAGCTGCAGACAAGAAGCATCATCGTGGGCGACAGTATCCCGATGAAAGCGCTGCGCCAGCAGATCGCTGTCATGGCTCCTACCAACGGACGCGTTTTGATCTACGGTGAGTCGGGGACGGGGAAGGAACTCGTTGCCCGTGCGATTCACGCGCAGAGCCTACGCAAGGACGAGACTTTTGTCGAGGTCAACTGCGCCGCGATTCCCGAAGACCTGATCGAGAGCGAGCTCTTTGGACACTTCAAAGGATCTTTCCCTGGAGCAGCCGCTGACAAGGAAGGGAAATTCCAGCGCGCCCACGGTGGAACCTTATTTCTTGACGAAGTCGGCGACATGAGTCTTAAGACGCAATCCAAGGTGCTGCGCACGCTGGACGAACAGCGTTTTACGCCCGTGGGAAGTGACGAGACCATCACGGTTGACGTGCGCGTCATCGCTTCGACCAACAAAGACCTGGAAGAGGAGCAATCGCGCGGCAACTTCCGCGAGGACCTTTTTTATCGGCTGAACGTCATTCCCTTCTTCGTTCCCCCGCTGCGCGAACGAAAGGAAGATATCCCTCTGTTCACTCGGCATTTCCTGAAGGAACTGGCCTCGACCTACGGACGCCGGCCTCGCGAAATCACCGATGACGCGATCGAGATATTGATGCGGTACTCATGGCCCGGCAACGTGCGCGAACTGCGCAACGTTATTGAGCGCATCGTCATCATGAATCCCACTACGACACGTTACGACAGCAAGCATCTGCCTCCGCTGGTTTATCGCGACGGAGGCCGCCGCGCTCCCCGAGGCGAATTCTCTACCTTGCACCAGGCGCGCGACGCGTACGAGCGCGACTACATCCTCAAGAAGCTGGATGAAAATCACGGAAATGTCAGCCGCGCCGCCGAGGTGCTTGGCCTCGAGCGCAGCCATCTCTACCGGAAGATGAAAGCGTTGGGAATTGCTGCGAAGGAATAGTTGGAAGAAGTAGCGCTCGGGACGTGCAACTACCTTTGGCTAGTGCTTCACCATGTGGATCTCGGTTCCGTTCTTACGGAACTGCACCTCATCCATCAACTGGTTAATCAGAAAAATGCCACGACCGTGGTTGGAATAGAGATTCTCACCGACGGTGCAGGTTGGAATGCCTTTCGGATCGAATCCTTCGCCCGGATCCCGAACAATGATGAGGACTCCGCGTTGCTCATCGCACGCGACCAGGCATTCAACCACCTTGGACGGATCTTCCTTCGCGCCGTGGACCACGGCGTTGGCCAGCGCTTCCTGCAGCGCTAGTTCAATGGCATCTTCTTTGCCGTTGAGACATTTCGTTTCGCGGATAGCTTCCATCACCTGCCCGACGACCGGGTCAACAGCCTTGCGGTCTGCCGCAAGCGTGACACGCACGCGCAGGTTCAGCTTCTCTGGATCGAACTTGTACTCCGGAAGTTGCGCCTCGGACGAATCCCCAGCTTCCATGTTCACCGTTAATTAATCTCGCCCCGCCCTTGATTCTAGTGGCAGCCGCGCAATTGGGCAACGGCTGCGACTCCCAAAGGCAAATCAACAGTAACTTGTTTCGATGTTGAATTGGCTTGTTCGCCAGTTGTTATTGTTGAGACTCATGACTCTGATACAACATTCTCTGTTCCAACTGCCGGCGCCAGTCCAACTCGTCAACGAATCTTCTCGAATCGCGCCAACCAGGCTCGGCTTTCACGTAGAGTTCGAGGAACACCTTGGATCCTAGCATGTGCTCAATTTGCAGGCGGGCCGACGTGCCAATCTTCTTCAACATCTTTCCACCCTTGCCGACCAGAATTCCCTTTTGTCCGTCTCGCTCGCAATAAATCGTGGCCGAAATTCGCGTAAGGCGCTTGCCTTCCTCGAACGTCTCGATCATCACGGTTGTTGCGTAGGGGATTTCTTCACTTGTATTCAGCAGGATCTGCTCGCGGATGATTTCAGCGGCCATGAATCGGGCAGGCTGGTCCGTAACCTGATCTTCGGCGAAGTAGGCGGGCCCTGCGGGAAGAGCCGCAACCACTTCGTCCAGCAACTCATTCAGTCCCTTCCGCTTCAACGCTGAAATCGGAATCACCTGGGCGAAGTCGTGCAGCTTCCGGTACTCCTCGATCAAGGGCAACAGTCGCGACTTCTCGCGTATGAGGTCGATCTTGTTCAGAACGAGAAACGTTTTCACTCCCGTCCGCTGCACCATTTGAAGCGCAAACTCGTCGCGGGGATCCAGTTTGCGTGCGACGTCCATGATGACGAGCACGAGATCGCAGCCCTCAAGCGCTTCGCGCACTTCCACCATCATCTTGCGTCCAAGAGAACTGTCGGGCTTGTGTACGCCCGGCGTGTCGATCAACACAATCTGGGCGCCGCCCTTCCCTTTGATCTTGGGAATGTGAACGATCCCTTGAATGCGATTGCGGGTGGTTTGCGGCTTGGGAGAAATGATCGCCAGCTTCTCGCCCACCAATGCATTCAGCAAAGTGGACTTGCCCGCATTAGGGCGGCCGAGGATCGCGACGAAACCGGAACGGAATGGCATGGTGATAGTTTTCGGAGTTGCGGATGATCTTGGGCTCTTGGCTTTTGGCCTTCTGGCTCCTAGCTCATAGCTTCTAACTTTTGCTGCCTGCCTCGGAGTGGTTTAAACGGACTCGAGAGAGCGAAAGCCCAGAGCAAAAAGCTAATAGCCAAGAGCCAGCCGCTGACTCTAAATCAACTTCATCTGCTGCGGCTGCACCGCTGTCACTCGCACTCGTTCCACCTTGCGATCGGTGGAGTCGAGCACTTCGAATCGCAATCCGTCTTCTTCTACGACCTCGCCTCTTCCGGGAATGCGTCCCGCGAGTTCGCTGACCAGACCGGCGATTGTAGCTGAATCCTTTCCTTCGGGCCTGATTCCAAACAACTCTCCGAGGCGATCCACGTCCATTCCTCCGGCCACGATGAATGTACCCTCGCGCTCGCGAACGATTTCGGGCTTGTCGCGATCGTCGCGGATTTCGCCCACGATCTCTTCCACCAAGTCTTCGATGGTCACCAGCCCGGCGACGCCGCCGTATTCATCGACCACGATCGCCATGCGGATATTCTGTTTCTGCATCTCACGAAGCAAGTCGCTTCCCAGCTTGCTTTCCGGCACGAAATAGACGTCGCGCCGCATGATCGTATCCAGCGTGCGCATGTGGGCTTCGGTATCGGGCACCTGCAGCACGTCCTGGGTGTAAACGATCCCTTTAATGGTGTGGACGCTACCTTCGTAAGCCGGCACCCGCGAATAGTGCTTATTGCGGAGCATTTCGATGAAACGCTCGACGGTGATGTTCGTTGGGACCGCAAACATCGCCGGACGAGGCTTCATTGCTTCGCGCACCGTCTTGCCGCTAAATTCGACCACCGACTGAATCAGGTCGCGATCGCCTTCCTGAATGATGCCCTCTTCCTGTCCAGCCTCAATCAGAGCATCCACCGCCTCGGCCGCCGTCTCCGGCTGCTCTGCTAGTGTTTTCGTTAGTCAGAGATGCGACCGATTGCAGAAATCCGAGGACGATCGTTACCGGCATCACAAGGTAAATCAGGCCTCGCAACACAAACGTCCAATGGATGAACCATTCGCCCTTCGTTCTCGAGAAAAACAGAAACGGGAGAAACCGATTGGCGAGAATCACAATCAGAAGCAGCCCAAACGCCGCCTGCAAGACTTCATAAATGCTCCACGTCGGATCGGTGAAGATCAGGTAGCCAATCAACAACGCGATGCCCGCGGTCGTCAGTTGGGTCAGCACGGCCATGGACAGCGCCGCGCGGCTGCGGCTGACCTTCAGCCGCGGCTCAATCTTCTTTTCGAAGACATCGATGTTGTCCTGAAACTCGCGTGAGAGAAACCTGCCGGCTTCCCGGTACACGCGCTCCACGTAGGAGACGAGCGTGAGAACGCCAATCAGCAGGATCAACACAAAGGCGAGAGCGATGGTCATTCTCTTTTTCGCGCTCCGTTCGCGCGCGACTGACTCGTCTTATTGTTGCCCGGAAGCACGCGTGCCAGGTTGGCCGCGCTCGGTTAATGCGGTGGGCAACTTCAGGGCTCGGCGTAACTCTGCTTCCTTCCGCGCCATCTCTCCATTATCGCGCTCATGGTCGAACCCCGCCAGATGCAGTATCCCGTGAAGCACCAGAACCTTCACCTCATCGGCTACGGCATGTCCAAGGCTGATCGCGTTCTGCGCCGCGATCTCGGCAGAAAGGGCAACTTCTCCGGCGAATCCGTTCCCCTTGTGCACGCCCTTGATCTTCGAGTCATGGGGAAATGACAAGACGTCCGTCGGCTTATTCTTCCTGCGAAAGCGGGAATTCAGATCGCGCATCGAAGCGCTTCCTGTGACCAGGACGTTCACCGTTTCCTGCATCCCAGCAGCCTTCCGCGCCCGCAGTACAAAGCGAGCCAGTGAATCCTCGGTCAGTCCCACAACTTTTCTTTCCAGGATCACCATCCGACGATCACCATGCGATTGACTTTCTTTCGAATCCTCAAGGCAAGCCCTAAAAAATAAAAAGGAGGGCAGCCCAGCGCCCTCCCGCTTGGATCATTTTACTCTCGATTGTCGTTGGGTGCGGCGCGTTCCTCGGCAGAAGCGGCCCTCTCATGCATCGCATTACGCTCGGCCTCTCTGTGCTCCGCCAGCAGCGACAACTGCTGTTCGGAGCTTCGCGACTTGTGCTCGTCGTAGGCCCGGACAATTCGCTGCACCAGGTGATGCCGCACGACGTCCGCTTCATCGAAGTTTACGAACGCAAGGCCGTCTACATTGCCGAGGACATCAATCGCTTCGAGCAGCCCGCTTCGCCGCGCATTGGGCAAATCGATCTGCGTGACGTCTCCGGTGATCACTGCCTTGGAGTTGAATCCCAGGCGGGTCACGAACATCTTCATCTGCTCCGAGGTCGTGTTCTGCGCTTCGTCGAGGATGACGAAAGAGTCATTTAAGGTTCGTCCTCGCATAAAAGCGATGGGCGCGATCTCGATAACATTCTTTTCCAGATATCGATCTACTTTCTCCGGTTCGAGCATGTCATAGAGCGCGTCATACAGCGGCCGCAAATAGGGATCGATCTTGTCCTGCAGCGTTCCGGGCAGGAACCCGAGGCGCTCACCGGCTTCAACCGCGGGACGCGCCAGAATAATGCGGTTCACGCGCTTTGCCACCAGGGCCGAAATCGCCATCGCGACTGCAAGATAAGTTTTGCCGGTACCGGCAGGACCGATGCCGAACACCATGTCGTGCTTCTCGATGGCTTCGAGATAGCGGCGCTGGTTGCTGCTTTTGGGCTGGACCGTGCGCCGCCCGAACGAACGCTGCCGCCCCGCGTCGGCGAGGCCGCGCAGTGTCGACGTCGGATCAGAGGTCAGCACCCGCAACATGCTGTTGAGATCGCCGTTGTTGAACGCATAGCCGGATTTCTGCAGGCTCTCGTAATCGGAGAAGACCTGTTCGGCGCGCGCCACATCGCGCGCAGCGCCCTCGAGTTCAATGCTGTTCGAGCGCAGATTGATGGTGATGTTCAGCCCGTCTTCCAGCACGCGTACATTCTCGTCCCGCGTGCCGAACAGGGTCTCGATGTTGGGGGCTACCCCGATGCTCTTCTTCATGCTTGTAGATTCAACATGGCGTGGCTCAGCGTCCTCGGATGAATCGCGCTAGGCTCGTCAACGTTTCTCCGCAGGATCGAAACGAAATCTGCTTCACCGCGCAGACGGGACAGGACTTTACTCTGAGACGGGGAAATTCGAGAATTCGCGCCCGAGGGCGAACGACGAACATTGATTCAAGCCTACCCCGGAGCCAAGGGACAGTCAATGGCGGGAAATCCTCAGCTTTTGGCGGCGGCCCGATTGCGGTCAGAGGCCGCAACGGCGCGGGTGCGGGCCC
Organism: uncultured Acidobacteriota bacterium; assembly: GCA_963820895.1. Classification (GTDB taxonomy): domain Bacteria; phylum Acidobacteriota; class Terriglobia; order Terriglobales; family Acidobacteriaceae; genus Sulfotelmatobacter. The sequence continues at coordinate 75,868 of CAWGBW010000001.1, read as the reverse complement.
AATCGCGAAGGGCTGCGATCTCTTCAGCCCGGGTGGTCGACAGCGGCACGGTCTCCGCAACGGCATCGAGGATCAATTGGGTCGTGAGGTCTTTCTTCCCGGTATACGCCGCATAGAGGGCGCCCTGAACAGCGGCATCGATTTCGGCACCCGAGTACCCATTCGCCGCAGCGGCTACCTTTTCGAGGTCAAACTCCTCTGGATTGCGTTTCCGTTTTGCGAGCTGGATCGAGAAAATCTGTTTTCGCTCAGGCTGGTTGGGAAGATCGACGAAGAACAGCTCGTCGAAGCGTCCCTTGCGAATCAGCTCCGGCGGTAGTGCGCTGACGTTGTTGCAGGTGGCGGCGACGAATACAGGCGCCTTGCGATCCTGCATCCAGGACAAGAACGAAGCGAGCAATCGCGAGGAAACTCCCGCGTCGGCCGACGCCGAGTCCGGACCGCTGCCAGCAAATACTTTTTCCAGTTCGTCGATCCACAGAACACATGGCGCGAGACCCTCGGCAACCTGGAAGACCTTGCGGATCCGCTTCTCGGTTTCGCCGATGTACTTGTCGTAGACCGCGGAGGTGTCAAACTTTACGAGAGGCAGCTTCCACTCGCCGGCAACGGCGCGAGCGCACAACGACTTCCCGCATCCCTGCACGCCGAGGATGATGACACCGTGCGGCGGCTCGAGGCCGAACGCTCGTGCGGAATCTTCCCATGCGCCACGGCGCTGCGCGAGCCAGTGCTTCAGATTTTCCAGCCCGCCAACATCGCCCATCCGGTCGGAGGATTCGATGAACTCGAGCATGCCGGAATGCCGCAGCAGTTGCTTTTTGGCCTCTAGCACGTCGGTGATCGTGTCGGGGCACAACGCATACCTGGTGACGAGCGCCTGCGAAATGGCGCGATCTGCTTCCTCTTCGGTCAGACCACGCAGGTTCGCGGCGATGGCATCGACTCCGGGAGCGTCCAGTTGGAGCTTTAACGTGTAAGTTTGCGAGAGACGCGTGAAGATTTCGTGGACGATATCGCGCAAGCGGTCGCGATCGGGCAACGGTAAGTCGAGATGTTCGACGAGCGTGGTGAGTTCGGCGGGCACGGCGAGCTCGGGCGCGGTGATAATCACGGTGCGACGGTTCGCCGAAAATTTCTGTCCGACATCGCGGAGTCGCCTCACCACCACCGGGTCATCCATGTGGCGGTGGAAGTCCTTCAGGATGAAGACCGCTTCGATGGTCATCGATTCCATGTTCGCCAGAGCCTGCACTGGTTCGCGGGTGTTGTAAATCGATCCACTGGATGCGGACGCTTCAACTCCGGCAGACGACATCACGGCGCGGGTAAGCCTTTCAGCTTCGCTGCCGCCAGGAGAAAGGATGGTCCGGATCTGGGATGGGACGCGCATTCCCTGACTTCGAACGGCAGCTTCGGCGGCTACAGGTCGGACAGGCGTATTCGATCCGGAGCGAATCAGGCCGTCGGCGATGCTCCACTCGAAGGTCGCCATGTTGAGCTCGGAGCACGCTGTGCGCACCATGTCGACCGCGCGCATCTCTTCGGATGTTTCCATCACCACGATGGGCGTCGAGGAGTTGATCAGGACCTTCAGGCGATCGAGTGTTTCGCTCATGCTGTCACATACCGTCAGATCTGCTTCGGCGCAAGACCGTCAATCCTGGGGCACGAAGAAAACCGTTCAGCCCATCTGTTTGACCGGTCTGGAGATACTCCCCTATAATAAGTAATTCGGACCCACCCGAATATTCCTCTGAAGGCACGAAGGTAACGAACCATACATGGCAAACCATCTTTCGGCGCAGAAACGCGCCCGTCAAACTGAAAGCCGCACAACGCGCAATCGCGCGAACACATCCAGCCTGCGCTCGCAGCTACGCGACCTGCGTGAGGCCATCGCGAAGGGTGACAAGGGTGCCGCAGAACAGGTCTATCGCAAGACCGTCTCTGCACTCGACAAGGCCATCCAAAAGGGTACGCTGCACGAGAATACTGCCTCGCGCTACAAGTCCCGCTTAAACAAGCGCGTCGCCGCGATTAAGTAAGATCCGCGCTACGCTACTGGCTTTTGGCTCTTAGCTTTTGGCTGTCAGCCCTCAGCTTTCAATTGAACTGGATTTGCAGGCTTTTATGGCCTGCTTTTTCTTTTTGGCTCCCGTGCTGATGAGACGTATGAACTAACCCCCCGGTCCCAACCCTCAAGTATTTGATTAGACTCTGGTTGAAGCCGCAGTATGTTGTGGAGGAAATGTCGATGGCCGATGAAATTCTGGTTGCGAAGGCAAGCGAGGATCTTAACCTAATCTCGAAGATGGCGAACCGCCACGGTCTGATTGCCGGCGCCACGGGCACCGGGAAAACCGTCACTTTGCAGACCATGGCGGAAGGCTTCAGTCGCATCGGAGTTCCCGTCTTCATGGCGGACGTCAAAGGCGATCTCGCCGGATTGAGCCAGCCTGGCGGCAACAATCCCAACGTAGTCGAGCGCGCGAAGAAGCTCGGCGTCACCCTGACCCCGCAAGCGTGCCGGTGGTCTTCTGGGACGTTTACGGGCAGCAAGGGCATCCGGCTCGCGCGACCATCACCGAGATGGGCCCTGTCCTTCTCTCTCGCATGCTCGGTCTCAACGACGTCCAGCAAGGCGTGTTGACCCTGGTTTTCAAAGTCGCGGATGACAACGGCCTCCTGCTGCTGGATATGAAAGATCTGCGCGCGATGCTGCAGCATGTGGGCGACAACCCCGACCAGTTCCAAACCGAGTACGGTCACATTTCGGCGGCTAGCGTTGGCTCGATTCAGCGGAATCTGCTCGGGCTTGAGCAAGGTGGCAACGACCTGTTTGGCGAGCCTGCACTCGACCTTGCCGACCTGATGCAGACCGACGCGAAGGGTAACGGAGTGGTGAACATTCTGGCCGCGGACAAATTGATGTCGGCTCCCCAGGCCTACGCAACCCTTCTGCTCTGGTTGCTCTCGGAACTGTTCGAGCAATTGCCCGAAGTGGGAGATCCCGCGAAGCCGAAGCTGGTCTTCTTCTTCGATGAGGCGCATCTGCTATTCAATGACTGTCCCAAACCGCTGCTCGACAAGATCGAGCAGGTGGTACGGCTGGTTCGCTCCAAAGGAGTGGGCGTTTATTTCGTGACGCAGAATCCGCTGGACGTTCCCGACGTTGTCCTGGGCCAACTTGGCAACCGGGTGCAACACGCACTGCGTGCGTTCACGCCACGCGATCAGAAGGCAGTGAAGACAGCTGCCGACACGTTCCGTCCGAATCCCAAGCTGAATACCGCCGAGGTCATCACACAGCTCGCTGTGGGAGAGGCGCTGATTTCACTATTAGATGAGACGGGCACGCCCGTTCCGGTGGAGCGCGGATTTGTCGTGCCTCCCTCAAGCCGCGTCGGCGCCATCACGCCGCAAGAACGGCAACAGGTGATACAGAGTTCGATTCTGTTCGGCCATTACGAGAAGACGGTGGACCGTGAATCAGCCTACGAGCGGCTGAAGGGACGCGCCGAGAGCGCGCCAGCTCCGGCCGCTCAGACAACAACTGCGCCACCCCCCGTTGCGCAAGTGCCTGCGCCTCAGCAACCGCACTCAAGCTGGACCGATACGATCGGTTCCGTGTTAGGGGGATTCGGGGGTGGCGCGCGCCGCGAAGGGATGGCCGAGGCCTTAGCAAAGAGCGCCGCACGCGCCATCGGCAGCCAGGTCGGACGTCAGATCGTAAGAGGCGTACTGGGCGGAATCCTTGGAGGGAGTACGACCACACGGAGAAGATATTAGTCGTGGTCTTTCACGGGCGCCGCAGCGGCTGAAGCCCGCCAAGTGTCTGGCGCTTGATGGCATGCTGAAGCCATGCCCTTCCACAAACCCAAGACATCGATAATTACACCGGCAACTGGTCTTGCATCCAGCCGGGTGTATCGACGCGGGGTTCGGTGGTCAGGTCCATCACCAGGCGTTCGAGCACCATGCGCTTGCTTACAGGATTCGAGCGCAATGCGAGATCGGCCTTGGCGACCAGGCGGATAGCGCGGGTTAGTTCGCGTCGTGACTTGTAGCGGCGAGCCTGCTTGATGATGTCGTCCGCGGCAAAGGGAGGCACGCGAAATCCTTGCCACAGCGCGGCCCACAGCATGCGCTGGTCACGCACGTTGCGCTCGAGAATCACCAGCATCTGCCGGAAAGTCTTGGCCAGCATGTAGATGTGTCCGATCGCTGCCTCTTCGCCGTCGCCGGAAGAAAGAATGGCGTCGAGAATTTCCAGGGCGCGCACGCGCTCTTTGCTGGAGATCGCGTCGGTCAATTCATAAAGGGATCTTTGCTTGGCGGCAAGGACCATGGTCTCCACGTCGCCCAGCGTGATTCGCTTCTTTTCGCCAACGTAGAGAATCAGCTTCTCAAGTTCGTTGGAGATCATCATCATGTCGCCGCCAAGCGCGTCCACCAGTTCGCGGGCCCCGTCGGCGTCCATCTTCACTTCCCGGCCCGAGCAGTATTCGGCAATCCAGCGAACCGCTTCGCCTTCCTCCACTCGCGCCAGTTCGACAATGCCGCAATACTTGCCCATGGTTTCGCGAATACGCTGGTAGCGCTCCTTGTCCTGCATCTCCATCTTGCGAACGTCGGCGGGAATGCTGATGTGGTCGGCTACAAAGACTACGAGAGCGTCAGGATTCGGATTCTTGCAATAGTCCTCGATCGCGGCCAGCTTTTCTTCATTCGATCCCCGGCCGAAAAGATTCTTGACTCCACGCACGAAGAAGACCTGGAAAGGAGCCATCAGGGATGGAGTGCGGGCGCGATCCAGAATCTCGGCAAGATCAGTTTCTGCGAGGTCGAATTCAAACAGGCTGAAGTCACGAACATCGGCGGGCACCAGGTGATCAAGGATCGCGTCACGGAATCGCTTGCGGAAAAAAGCTTCGTCACCGACAAAAACATAGGCCGCGCGCAGCTTGCGCGACTCCAGTTCGCTGACAAAGCGCTCGGCTTGGGCAAAGGCACGCATCAGAATTGTTTTTTCACTGGATGGGACTTTTCGACTTTAGCATCGCGAACCAAGCTCGCATAGTAACCCGATCATACCCACCCGAAAGTGGAACTCGGCTCACTTCGCGGATGAAATCATCTCTACAACTTCGTCAGGAACTGCAAGACCTCGGGCGAACTCCAATCGATCGCACCAATAAACTTCCGGCGCACGACGCCTTGGCGATCAATGATGTAGGTCTCGGGCCAACCCGATGTACCGTACATTCCAGAAACTTTCTGCTGCGGATCGCGCACCGTCAAAAAGTTGATGCCTCGCTCTTTGAGAAAGTGATGATAAGCGTCGCCATCCACGTCGATGCTTATCCCAAGCACTACGACTCCCCGGCCGCGCATGCGTTCCTGCAAGGTCATCAGCGAGGGAAGTTCCTCGATGCAGGGCGGACACCACGTGGCCCAGAAGTTGAGGATGACAACCTTTCCCCGGAATTGATCGAGACTTACCGTCCGATCGGAGTCCTGCACTGTGAATTCTTTCGCCGCATTGCCGATGTGGGGAGGCCGGGATCCTGTGTAACAACCCGTCGACAGCAACAGGGCCAGGAGACCTGAAAGAAAAGAGAGACGCCTCATCTCAGAATCCCTCCATTTTCAGAATCCCTCCAGGACATTGGACACCAGCGTGCGCGCGAAATCCTGCGACAGGCGCCGGTACGCGGGCGAGTCCTCTTCAAAGAAGCTGGCCAAGTCCTGCGAAACTTCATACTGCTCGCGAAACAGGTACGCCGGATTCTGGTACAGCACCTTGCCGTAACGATCCGTCAAGCTCACACGCATGCTGACCACGACCATCACGCTGGCCGCGCGTCCGGTCGCCGTGTCATAAGTCAACGGTGACGCGGCGGTGGAAAGCACGGTTCCGCGCAGAACAGCATCGGCATCGTCGCCCGGATCATTCACGATGTGATAGCGAGTGCGGGTGTTGAACTCACGGACGACAGACGCGGTCAGCATCTGCTCAATGCGATAGGTGAGCGTTTCGTTCTTGAATGACGGGATCGCGATCGTCTTGACGCTCTCCGGAAGCTGCGCGGCGTGACCAGCCGTGTGGTAACCGCATCCCAATGAAATGAGCACTGCCAAGACGAGCCCGGAAAACTGCCGGGCATGGAGCTTCACTGAATCTTTCCTGTGGGACGGGTCGCGGCCATGGTCTCCGCGCATTCGACCGCCGTCACCGCCGAGACACGTAGATTGTCGGATGCAACCCAGAGCCAAATTCCGTTTGGCTGCACCGGGTCAACCTTAAGCGACAGCTGGAAGTCCGGCTGTCCGGCAGCGCTTACGTTGCTCGGCCCATCTTCGTCTCCACTGACGATCGAGACGTGATCCCCAGTCAATGACTGCGATAAAGCTGCGACATCGACCGCCTTCTCCATTTCAAGAAACACGGCCGCTGCGTGGCTGTGGAAGACCGGGGCCTGCAAAACGAGCACAGAAGGTTGCGGCGCTTCGCTTCCGGCGATCTTGCCGAAGTGGCGCAGAATGCGTGTTTCCACCGAGTCAAGGGTGGGCTGCGATTTCTGTCCGTAGCGCGCGAGCATGATTGAAGGCCACCTGCGCATCGAAGACATCTTTCGGCAGAGGCTGGAAGGAAAGCAAATTCACCGTTTGCTGGTGCAGTTCGTCCATGCCTCGCTGTCCGTGCTCAGAGGCCGGTTCGAAAATTGTCGCCACGGCGCGGCGGATGGCTCCCGCTTTTTCCGCGCGCAACAGAAGCAGCGCCAGCGTCACCGAGACAGGATGCGCGGTGACGCAGGGGCCGGGCTGCAACTCGGGCGGAGCTACACTGCCGCGCTCACGTTCGACCCAGAGCGAGCGCACGGTGGCGCCGGGTTCGTCTTCGAGCACTGCGGACAGATCAATGATGGCGCTGCCAGCGTCGCGAGCCTCTTTCCAACTGCGCCGGGTGGCGGCCGGGTCGGAGGCAAAAAAGGTGAAATCGACGTTCTCAAACTGCTCAGCGCGAACCCGCTGAATGAAGCTGATCTCATCGCCCATCGCTTCCAATTGGCCCATGGCCTCGTCATCATCAAGCAGGCGAATATCGGCGGCGGGAAAATTCCGCTCGTTGAGCATCTCCGCGACCTCTTTGCCTCTGAGCGATCCTGCGCCCACGATCGCCGCCCGGTACAGCTTGGGGCGAACGACAACTCCCTGAGAAGCAGGAACCGGTTTTGCGGTATCGCTCATGATGCCTGTGAAGCCTCCTTGTAGGACGGAGGTGGCGGTTCAGGACGCCGGCGGAAGATCCACTGCAAGCGCCAGAACACTCCAGAAATCATGTAGAGCAGCGCGATTGCGAAAAGCATCTTCTCCGAATAGAAAAAGATGGATGCGAAAAGCGCGGCCAGAAGGACGATCAGCCGAAACGGATGCTTGGACCGGAAATCGATATCCTTGAAGCTGTAAAAGCGCCATGTGCTCACCATCAGATAGCCCACGGTGGTCACCATGGCAGACCAGGCCAGCGCCATGTATGCGGCCGTGAGCGGCTCGCCTGCCGTGAAGTGCACAACGGCAGCGATGACGCCGGCTCCCGCGGGAATCGGCATGCCGACAAAATATTTCTTACCCGGGCGTCCCGGATTCGAAGGCTGCGGATTGCCGCTGATGTTGAACCGCGCTAAACGGCTTGCGCCGGCGATCAGAAACAGAAAGCTGGCGATGGCCCCGAGTTGCGTCAGCTTGAGGTGCCCATCTCCCCTGCGAGAGTAAGACAGTGGGCATGAGGTGAAATCCCCACGTCCAGGCGAGCATAGCGGGAGCGACGCCGAAGGTAATGACATCGGCGAGCGAATCGAGTTCCCTGCCAAAGTCGCTGCTCGTGCCCGTCATCCGCGCGATGCGGCCGTCGAGTCCATCAAACAGTACAGCAAAGCCGATCGCCTTTGCGGCGTTGTTCAGATGCCAGTAATCGATCGCACTCGCGTGCATGACTTCGAGGATCGAGTAGAACCCGAGCGCCATATTGCCGGTCGTGAACAGCGAGGGAAGAATGTACATCCCTTTGTTCATTCGACGGCGCGGCCTGGCCACGGATTGATTCATGCGCGCGTCCTCTGCCTGGCCGAAGAGTCTCCAACAGCCGTCAGCGCCCCTTGCGGCTCCAGATAGGCAAGGATGCTTGCGCCGCCCTTCACGCGATCGCCCACCTTAACGTTCACGCGGGCCGAGGCATCGAGGACGACGTCTACACGCGATCCGAACTTGATCAGCCCGACGCGCTGGCCGCGCTCCAGACGATCCCCGATTTTGGGATTGAAAACGATACGCCGCGCCAGCAGCCCGGCGATCTGCTTGAACACCACGGTCTGGGCGTCGCCTTCAACCGTCACGGCGTTTTGCTCGTTCAGCTCGGCGGATGCGGCATTCATCGCATTCAAATATTTCCCGCGCTGGTAGCGTACGTCGCGAACAATTCCCGCAATCGGAGAGCGGTTCACATGCACATTGAAGACGCTCAGAAAAATGCTGAATCGCATCCGCTTCTCGCCCCCGACAACGACGGTGGAGACGTCAGTGACTTTGCCGTCGCCTGGAGAGACGACCGCGCCCGGATCCGTCGGGATGGAGCGCTCCGGATCGCGAAAGAACCACAGGAAGAAGCAGGCCAGCAGAACTGGAATGATCGCCCACAATGGACTGGTCAACCAGCCGACCAGCACTGCGACGGCGATCAACGGCAGCGCATAAAAGTAACCATCGCGAACCATGGGGAGTTAGTCCATTATATCCGGCAGTTGAGTCAGCCGGAGCCATCCGCAAAGCGCTGTAAGTATAAATAAAAAAAGGCGCTTCATCGCGCCCTTCGAAAGGTATATTGCTCCCGGACGGCAGAAGCCGCCGGGAGCACTGCCAAAATTAGGATTACGCTACGTTGACGCCGTACTGCAGCCGATACTCGCGCTCGATGGACTCCATCTGGTCCTTGAGGCGCAGTTTCAGCTTCTTCAGACGCACTTCTTCCAGTTTCTCGTCTTCGCTGAGGTATCGTTTTTGGGTGAGTGAATCGAGACGTTGCGAGTACTGCGTGTGCTCCTGGGCCAGCCGACGGAATTCATCGTGACTGGTCAGGAGTTCGTCTTTCGAAGTCAGCATCCAGCAGACCTCCAAACCGGGATATATGGGCTCAAGTTAGCACACCCCTAAAGTCGGTTCAATGCCAAAAATCTGGTGCAGTCTCACTATGAGAATCATTTCAATGAAGCCGGAACCGGTAAAGGATGGCATCCTCTAAAGGATTAGCGTAATAGGACTTACGGCGGCCTATCAGTTCAAACCCACCTCTTTCGTAAAGGGCGCGTGCGCCCGTGTTCGACTCGCGAACCTCGAGAAACACTGCCTCACTATCTGGTTCGCTTGCGGCATCAATCAAGGCGTTCAGCAGCGCTGTTCCGATTCCCTTCCGCTGCGCCGACTCTCCACGACGATATTCTCCAGTTCCCACTCGCGATCAACTTGACGCGCCACCAGAAATCCAGTCAGCAGAACTTCGCTTGGCGCCGTCGGATGCATCTTCCGTCTCGCTCACGCCACGAGCACGAGGCGCGCTTCCCTAACAGTTCGTGATACTGGCGCTCTGTCCAGTGAGCCGCCGTGTCTGACGCGCGGGCCAAAGCGATCATGCTCGGGATGTCAGCGGAAGTGGCTGCGCGAATTTTCACGGGAGCGGTCGCGAAATTCTGGATCAGGAATTCGACTTGGCAAAAATCTCCGCGTCCGAACGGCGGACGTAATTGGCGTCTAACTGCTCGGGCAAGACGGTTTCACCACTTTGCAGCTTTCGCCATCCGAGCCGAGCGATCATCTCCGGGTCGATCGCTTAAGGAGCCACAAGGACGGCGCTTCCGGCCATCTCGGCGACGGGACCGCTCGTCGTCGAGATCGTAAATCCTTGGCGGACGCCGGTAGCTTCGTCTTCGACATCAGTGCCTCGCGAATCAGTACGCCAGCGTTACCGCTGATTTCATATTCGCCCGTGTACACGTCACCGCGACCGGCATCGAGTACAGCCACAATTTTTCCAGGCCTGCCGCTAGCAAGCGCGACGACCTCCAGCAGCGAAACTGGCACGATCGGCTTGCGCCAGGATCTCCGCTAGTGCCTTGATCGCAGCCAGCCCGACGCGCAGGCCGGTAAACGATCCTGGCCCGGAGACTACGACGAACGCATCGATATCGCCTTTGGCAAACTGGTGCTTGGTTAGCAGGGTCGCAATCTGCGGCACAAGCTGTGCGGAAAAAGTTCCGCCAGCGAGCGGCACTGATTCGATCACTTCAACTTCGCCGCCGGGGACATCGCGCGCCAAGGCAACGCTGCCGTTCCTGCCCGAAGTATCAGTGACAAGAAGAAGCATTGAGTGGCTTTTATCCGCGAGAATCGTGCTGTTGGCGGCCTGGGTTCTATGCCTGCACGAGCTCCAGCAGCACTCCGCCCGTGCTTGACGGATGGACGAACACGTACTGATGCCCCCCGGCCCCGGTCTTGATTTCGTCCGAAACCAGCCGCACGCCATCTTTCTTAAGGCGTTCGACTGCGCCAGGCAGGTCGGGCACTTTCAAACACACGTGGTGCAGCCCCTCGCCGCGCTTGGCAATGAACTTTGCAATGGTCGAATCGTCCGACGTTGCTTCGAGAAGTTCCAGCCGGCTCTCGCCCACCGGAACCATCACCAGCCGCACTTGTTCCTGCTCGACGGTCTCTTCCGGCGAGACACGCGAGGCCAAGCTTTTCGTAAATCGACTTCGCCGCCGCCAGCGACTTCACCGCGATGCCGAGATGATCGATGCTGAAGTCCACGCTGCCTCGTTCAATTTCAGATTGCAGATTTCAGATCGCAGATTTCAAATCGAAGAATCGGGCTGCGCTCTAAATCTGCAATCTTAAATCTGAAATCTGATCGTCCTTCGTCACTGTTTCGCCGCTTCCGACGCAATCTCCTCCACCAGCGTATACGGATCGCGCTTATGCTCCGCGACTTCCGCTGCCAGCGCTGTTACCTTGCCGCCTCCCAGCGCGGCGCGCGCTTGTTCCAGCATGACGTCTCGCAGCATCTCGACCAAGCGCTCCTGCCAGTTTTCGACGCTCTTCTTCAGCGCCCGATTCTCCTTCTGCAGATACTCTTCATAGTCGGTGACCGCCGCCGCCAACTCCTCCACTCCGGTTCCTTCGCTGGCCACCGTCTTGACGATCGGAGGCGTCCAGCCGTCGTGCCGCATGGCAAGCGACTGTAGCGCACGAATCTCGCGCTCGACGCGCTCGGCGCCGTCGCGGTCGCTCTTGTTGATCACGAAGATGTCGGCAATCTCCATGATGCCCGGCCTTGATGGTCTGCACATCGTCGCCCATGCCGGGCACGAGAATCACGATCGTGATATCAGCCAGGCGCACGATATCGATTTCGTCCTGCCCAACGCCGACGGTCTCGATCAGGATGACATCGCGTCCGGAAGCATCGAGCACGGTAGTGACATCAGCCGTTGTGCGTGCCAATCCGCCCAGCGATCCGCGCGTCGCCATGCTGCGAATGTAAATTCCAGGATCGGCGAAGTGATCCTGCATACGGATGCGGTCGCCCAGAATCGCGCCGCCCGTGTACGGGCTGGTGGGATCGACCGCGACGATGCCGACGGTACGATTCTCTTTGCGATAGTGCCGCGCCAGTTGATCGACCAGCGTGCTCTTTCCGGCGCCCGGCGCGCCAGTGAGCCCAATGACGCGGGCCTTCCGCTGTGCGGAAAGATGGCTTTCAAGAGATGAGACCATCCGTCCCGCCGATTTTCGACAGTCGAGATCGCGCGCGCCAGCGTGCGAGCGTCGCCCGATCGAAGCGAGTCAATCATTGTCTGGAGGCTGGAATTCAAACGACCAGTGTAAAGCAGGCAAGAGTCGGGAGGAAGAAGGGGCCTTGCGTGAGTAATCGCCTAAGGAAGGGTGCGGCTGAAAGGTGCCCCACTTCCGGTCGAACCTGCCGGAAGTGGGCTCTTGAACTAGTCCTTCAAAAGCTGCCGCGCAATCACCAACCGCTGAATCTCGCTGGTGCCCTCGCCGATCGTGCACAACTTCACGTCGCGATAAAACTTCTCCGCGGGATAGTCCTTGATGAAGCCGTATCCGCCGTGAATCTGCACGCCTTCATTCGCGCAACGCACGGCCACTTCGCTGGCATAGAGCTTCGCCATCGACGACTCCTGCGTCGTCTTCATCCCGGCGTCCTTCATCGATGCTGCCCGCATGGTCAGCAACATCGCGGCGTCGATCTCCGTCGCCATGTCGGCGAGCTTCCACTGGATTGCCTGAAAGTCGCTGATGGCTTTGCCGAACTGCGTGACGCTGCTTGGAATATTTCAGCGCGGCTTCGTAAGCCCCCTCTGCCATTCCTAACGACAGAGCCGCAATCGAAATACGTCCCGCCATCGAGCACACGCATGGAGTCGGGAAAGCCCTGCCCCTCGGCGCCGAGTAGATTCTCGGCGGGAATTACGCAATCTTCGAAGATCAGCTCCGCCGTGTCGCTGGCCCGCAGTCCCAGCTTGTTTTCTTTCTTTCCCGGGCGGAATCCCTTCGTATCTTTCTCCACCACGAACGCCGAAATTCCATGCGTATGGGCCGCACGATCCGTCACTGCGAGCACGACAACCACGTCCGCATAGTGTCCATTGGTACAGAAAGTCTTGGTGCCGTTCAGCACCCAGTTATTCCCTTTACGGACGGCCGTCATGCGCGCGCTGCCCGCGTCCGATCCGGACGAAGGCTCGGTCAGTCCCCAAGCGCCGATGAATTCTCCAGTCGCAAGCTTGCTGACGTACTTCTTTTTCTGTGCTTCGTTGCCGGCGAGAAAAATGTGGTTCGAGCACAGCGACGTGTGCGCCGCCACGATGATGCCGACTGAGCCGTCCACGCGAGAGAGTTCCTCAATCGCAGTAACGTATTCGACATAGCCCATGCCGGCGCCGCCGTATTCGTGCGGGAAAACGATTCCCAGCAGTCCGAGCTTTCCCAACTCCTTGACAGTGGCGAGCGGAAACTCGCCGGCCTCGTCCCACTTCATGACGTTCGGACGGATCTCGCGCTCGGCAAACTCGCGCACACTTCTCTTCAATTGCAGTTGCTCTTCGTTCAGCTGGAAATCCAAGTTGCCTCCAAGGTCGGGGACGTCTTCAGAAAGTGCGGCAGCGAGATGCTTGTGAGCCGAAATTCGATTAGATCACAGCTAGCGATATCGACAGAAGTTACTTGCAGACAAAACGATGACAAGCTCGGAAACCAGCATGGATATTGGGGATTTTAAGCGTTCCGACTCTCAGGCCTACCGACCGGATGGTCTGGCAAATTCAGCGTGAGGCTCGGGTTGGCGATTCGGGAAGTGCAATGAAGCGCTCGAAGACTTCGTTCGAGAAAAGTCGCCCGCGCGGTGTAAGTCGAATGAAGTCTCCATCCGACTGGAGCAGCCCTTCTGAAACAAGTTCTTCGAATTGCTGGCTCGAAGTTCTGGAACGCATCCGCACCAAAGCCGCGCGTACTTCGCGCAGATTCACACCCCGGTTCAGCCGCAATCCGAGAAAGAAGACTCTCTTCCATGAGCTGCTGTGTGAAACGACGGTCTTCTGCAGATCCGAACCCGCGACATAGCGATCCAACGAATCCGCGGTGCTGAAGCGCACCGCTTCGGTTGCGTCATCGCCTGAGTACAACATGGAATGCGCATCGACGCCGAAGCCGAGATAAGGCTGCCGCGTCCAGTATTTGAGATTGTGCCGCGACTCGACCGCCTGCACGCGCAAAGTTTGAAATCTCGTACTGCGCGATGCCGGCGGCTTCGAGTTCCTCGCAAGCCACGTCATAAAAATTGGCGACTGCGCCCTCGTCCGGAACGAAGTGCGCATGGTAGCGCGTTCCCCCAGCAATCAATTCCCTGCCCAACCGCGAATCGTCGTCCACTTCAAGCATGTAGACGCTGACGTGCGGGACGCCAGTCGCAATCGTCTCAACCAACGACTCCTTCCAGCTCTCCGGAGTCTGGTGCGGCAACCCTGCAATCAGATCGACGTTGATGTTCGTTATGCCGGCCTCACGCAACCTGACGATGTCATCCAAAACGGTCGCCCGCTTGTGCAGTCGGCCAACGGCAGCCGCCTCCTGATCGACGAACGACTGCACGCCGAGACTGACTCGATTCACCCTGCATTCGAGAAGTGTCTCGATCAGTTCGGGAGTCAGAGTCCCCGGAGCGCACTCGACCGTGACCTCCGCGGCAGACTCAATACGGAATTGCGCACCGACTGCCGAAAAGATTCGCCGCAGCTGCGCCGGTTCGAGCACGGTCGGCGTGCCACCGCCCAGATAAACCGAATCCACCTGCCGCTCGAGCTGCCCGCCCATCTGCTTCGCAACGCCAGTGCGTTCGAAATGTCGAGACAGACTCGATCGACATACCGCTCAAATACCGCACGCGAAAAGACGTCGGACGCGAAATTGCAGTAGCTGCACTTGGTGCGGCAGAAAGGCACGGAGATGTAAATGCCGAGGCTCACCTGCTTCAATTATCCCATCCAAAAGCTTTTCCATCCTTGCGAGGGCTCTGCGCCATCTATTTGAGGTAACCTGTGGAATAGTGCGGGTCTCCGCTATTGTCTCCTGAATAGCAATCACTAATGGCTCAAGAAGAGGAAGTACTCGGCAAAGCGTATGACAGTCGCCTGATGCGGCGGCTGCTGACCTACCTGCGTCCATATGGCTGGCAGGTATCGATCGCGATTGGCGCGATCATCCTCAAATCGTTTGCCGACGTTCTGGGGCCATACCTGGTGAAGGTCGCGGTCGACCGCTATCTCGCGCCGGTTAAGGCAGCGCGCTCCGGACTCTGGAACTGGCTGAGCCCCAGCCCAATTCACGGCATCGCACAAATTTCGTCCATCTATTTCGGTCTGCTGATTTTCAGCTTCGTTCTTGAATTTCTGCAGACGTACTACATGCAATGGACCGGACAGAAAGTGATGTTCGACCTGCGCAGCCAGATCTTCCGGCACCTGCAACGCATGCACGTCGCGTTCTTCGACAAGAATCCGGTGGGACGCCTGGTCACACGCGTCACCACCGACGTCGACGCCCTGAACGAAATGTTCACCTCCGGCGTGGTGTCGATCTTCGAAGACTTTTTTGTGCTCGCCGGAATTCTGGGGATCATGCTGTGCATGAACTGGAAACTGGCGCTGATTACGTTCGCAGTGCTTCCGCTGATCGTGGTCGCAACCAAGATTTTCCGTGACAAGGTGCGCGACTCCTACCGTCGCATCCGCACTGCGATCGCCCGGATCAATTCCTACCTGCAGGAGCACGTCAGCGGCATGGTCGTCTTGCAACTCTTTAACCGCGAGCGCAAGGCCTACGCCAAGTTCTCCGACATCAATCGCAGCCACATGGACGCCTTCAAAGACGCGATCATGGCGTACGCGATCTACTACCCGGCCGTCGATTTCTTTTCCGCGATCGCGATCGCCTGCGTCATCTGGTTCGGCGGACTCGATGTCATGTCCGCCTTCTCAGTAAAGAGTGTCGCGATCAGTTTTAACCCGCACACACTGATCTCGTTCAATCTCGTGGCCACGGCCGCATCGCTCGGCGTCCTGATCGCATTCACGCAATATGCGATGCGCTTCTTCCGCCCGATCATGGACTTCAGCGAGAAATACAACATCCTGCAGTCGGCGATGGCGGCCAGCGAGCGCATCTTCAAGCTGCTGGATACTCCGGTGGATGTCGTGTCGCCCGCGATCACCAAGAAGCCGGACGGTCCCGGCCGCATCGAATTTGATCATGTGTGGTTCGCGTACCGGGAGATGCCGGAAGAGAACGAATCACAGCATTCAGGCAAGAACCTTGTGGAGACTGCCGCCTCGGCTGTCCCGGCGGCGCGAGGCGCAGCGGCCCCAACGAATGGCCGTGGCGAATCTGGCAAGCCCGACTGGGTGCTCCGCGACGTCAGCTTCGCAATCGAGCCCGGAGAAACCGTAGCCGTCGTCGGCCACACCGGCGCCGGAAAAACTACGCTGATCTCTCTGCTGCTCCGCTTCTATGACGTGCAGAAGGGCGCCGTCCGCATCGATGGCGTCGATGTAAAAGAGATGGATCTCGTCGATCTTCGCTCGCGCTTCGGAGTCGTCCTGCAGGATCCATTCCTCTTCTCCGGCACGATCGGCGGCAACATCCGGCTGGGCACACAGCGCATTCAGGACGCGCATGTGCAGCAAGCCGCCGAGGATGTGAACCTCGCCGACTTCATCCGTGCACTGCCCAAGGGATTCGACGAAGAAGTCCGCGAGCGTGGGTCAACGCTCTCGACCGGACAGAAGCAGCTGATTTCGTTCGCACGAGCGCTGGCGCACGAGCCAAGAATTCTCATCCTCGACGAAGCAACCTCGACCGTCGACACTGAAACCGAATTCCGTGTGCGCGATGCGTTGGCCCGCATGGTTGAAGGACGCACTTCGCTGATCATCGCCCACCGCCTCTCGACCATCCAGCGCGCTGACAAAATCATCGTCATGCACAAGGGCCAGGTCCGCGAAATGGGCACGCACCAGGAACTGCTGGCGAACCGCGGCATTTACTACAAGCTTTACCAACTGCAATACAAGGATCAGGAGATGGCGGACGCGATCTCAGCCGCGCCTTCCGGTGCCGGGGAATCCACCGTCAGCGCTGACGACTAGCCCTTCTTAATTGACTCCCTCGGCGGCAACACTTAGCATGCTGCGGATGCTTGGCCAAACCATTTCCCACTACCGCATCGTTGAAAAGCTCGGCGGTGGCGGCATGGGCGTCGTTTACAAGGCCGAGGACGTCAAGCTGCACCGCTTTGTCGCCCTCAAATTCCTGCCCGACCTGGTAGCCAAAGATCCTCAAGCTCTCGCCCGCTTCGAGCGCGAAGCGCAGGCCGCGTCAGCCCTGAATCATCCGAACATTTGCACGATTTACGAAATCGATGAGCACGACGGCCAGGCTTTCATCGCGATGGAATTTCTGGATGGCGTCACTCTCAAGCATGCGATTGCGGGACGCCCCCTCGACAGCGACACCGTACTGACGCTGGCCATCGAAATCGCCGACGCGCTCGACGCGGCGCACGCGGAAGGCATCGTTCATCGGGACATCAAGCCCGCCAACATCTTCGTGACCAAGCGCGGACACGCCAAGATCCTCGACTTCGGTCTGGCGAAGCTAACGGCGGCTGGCGGAACATCCAGCAAGTCACTTGTTGGCAACATGCAGACCATGGACGAGGCCCACCTCACCAGCCCGGGCACGATGGTGGGCACCGTGGCCTACATGTCTCCCGAGCAAGTGCGGGCGCGAGATCTAGACAATCGCACCGACCTGTTCTCATTCGGCGCTGTGCTTTACGAGATGGCCACCGGCGACGTTCCCTTTCACGGCGAAAGCTCGGCGGTAATCTGCGAAGCCATCATGAATCGCGCTCCGGTGCCGGCGGTGCGTCTGAATCGCGAAGTTCCGTCACGCCTTGAAGACATCATTAACAAGGCGTTGGAAAAGGACCGCAACCTCCGATACCAGCACGCTTCGGAGATGCGCAGCGATCTCCAGCGCCTCAAGCGGGATACAGACACTGGTCGACATGGTTTCGCCTGCAGCGAATGACAGCCAGGCATCGGGAGTCTCGGCCGGGACGGCGAGTTCCAGCCAGCACAGTGCCGTGAGTTTAGGTAGCGGCATCGTAGCGCCACCGCATGGCCGGGCTGACACGAACATCAACGCGAAGCTCGGTATGAAGATCGCCGCCGTGGTGGCAGCCGTCGCCGTCGTCGCACTTGCCGTCTTCTTCTGGCAATCGAAGCGGCGGACGCCTCCCGCAGCCAGTTCCGCGAATCCGACCACCGTCGCGGTGCTGCCCTTTCAGAACATGGGCGCAGACAAGGACACCGACTATCTACGGCTCGCCTTGCCCGATGAAATCGCAACGGCGCTCAGCTACGTGCGGTCGTTGTCCATCCGTCCTTTCGCCACGACGAGCAAGTACACCTCGCCTGGTCTCGACTTGCAGCAGGCCGGACACGAAATGCGTGTGACCGACATCGTAACCGGGCACTACATAAAAGAAGGAGACCAGTTCCAGATCACTCTGGAAGCGGTGGACGTCGAGAATAATAGGACCCTCTGGCGCGACACCTTGAACGTCGCTGCCCCTGACATGATCGCGATGCGGAGCCAGATCACGGCGAAGGTGCGCCAGGGTCTTCTTCCGGCGCTTGGAGCGGGAACTGATTCTGGAGAGACCCGCACGCGTCCCAAGAACGAAGAGGCCTACGATCTCTATCTTCGGAGCCTCGCGATTCCGCACGATAATGGTACCAACCGGGAAGGCATCACGATGTTGGAGCGTGCCGTCGGCCTGGATGCCAGCTATGCACCTGCCTGGACTGCGCTCGGCGTTCGCTACCACTACGACGCGGCTTATGGGAGCGGCGGACCCGAGGCATTTCAGAAATCCAATAGCGCCATTGAGAAGGCTCTTAGTCTCGATCCCAATTTCATTTTCGCCGCAGCGTGGCTGATCACCAATCGGGTCGAACGAGGAGATCTGGCGCAAGCCTATCCCAGCGCGAAGCAGTTGGTAGAACAACATCCGGAAAACGCCCAGGCCCACTTCGCCCTCGCCTACCTGTTGCGTTATGGCGGAGCGATGGAAGAGTCAGCCCACGAGTGTGATGCCGCCCTGGCCGCGGATCCGGGCAACTTCCAACTACGTTCCTGCGTGTTTACCTTCGACCAGCTGGGAAACTATGAGCGGGCAATGGATTTTCTCCAACTCGATGCTGGATCGGATTGGGCTTCAAATAACCTGATGCGTCACTATCTGCGACAGGGCAAAACGGCGCAGGCTCGGGAAGCAATTCAGAAACATGCCGGCAGTGGTTACAACACAATGATGTTGGCATGCATGGACGCGCCGTCATCCCCCGATACAGCCAATCTCGTCCGGCAGGGGGAAGCCAGGGTAATGGCCGATCCAGACCCGGAACCCCGCTATGTCCTGGCTCAAGATTTCGCCACTTGTGGACATCGGGAGATCACTTTGAACCTTCTCAAGAGCGCGATCGGCACAGGACGCTATTGCGCCTACGACGGCCTTCGAAACGACTCCGTGTTCGCGTCTCTCCGGGGCACGCCAGAGTTTGAGCAGCTGCTCTCCGCGGCTAAGCAGTGCAAGGAAAAGTTCCTGACTGAGCGGACGCAGCCCTCCCACTGAGGTTCTGGCGCCTGGCTTGACCTTGCGAGCCATGTCTCGACGGATCATTCCCGTTGCTACAATCATCGCTTGCGAATTCTGATATCAGCCGGGGAAGCCTCCGGAGAAATGTACGGCGCCCAACTCATCGAAGCGCTGCACCGTCGCGATCCCTCTATCGAATTCTTTGGCGTTGGTGGCGACCGCATGCGCGCGGCAGGATGTGAAACTGTGGTCGATTCGAAGGATCTCGCCGTCGTCGGCATCACCGAGATTCTCAGTCGCTTGCCGAAGATACTCAGCTTGTATCGCCGCCTTATCCGCGAAGCGGGCCGCCGAAAGCCTGATCTGGCCGTCGTGATCGATTCTCCGGCATTCAATTGGCGTGTTGCGCGTCAGATGAAAAAGCGTGGCATTCCGACGGTGTACTACGTCGCCCCGCAATTCTGGGCGTGGCGGCAAGGGCGCGTGCGTCTGCTGCGCGACT
This sequence comes from uncultured Acidobacteriota bacterium, assembly GCA_963820895.1. Classification (GTDB taxonomy): domain Bacteria; phylum Acidobacteriota; class Terriglobia; order Terriglobales; family Acidobacteriaceae; genus Sulfotelmatobacter. The sequence goes on along the minus strand of CAWGBW010000001.1, from coordinate 56,072 downwards.
ATATCGATACTGCGCTCGTTATTTTTCCGTTCGAAGAGTATTTCTACCGAGAGCGTGGCGTCAATGCAACCTTCGTCGGCCACCCGTTGGCCGAACTCTCTCACCCGGCTGGAGATCGAGGGGATTACGCCACGAAGTTTCAGCTTGACCCTCTCAAATTCTGGATCACGTTGATGCCCGGCAGTCGCATAAAAGAAGTGCGCATGAATCTGCCGACCATCCTTGAGGCCGCAGCGCTGCTCGGACCCGCCTACGAATATCTCCTTCCGGTGGCGCCAATGCTCGATCAGAATTTTCTCCGCAGTCTTATCGGCAACCGGAAAATCACACTCGTGCCCGAATCTCTTCCGGTTCTCTGGCATTCACGCGCCGCGATCGTCGCCAGCGGAACGGCGACCGTCGAAGCTGCGATGATGAATACACCATTCGTGATGGTCTACCGCGTGTCGCACCTGACATACCTGCTCGGCAAGCCTCGAGTCAAAGTCTCGAGGTTTGCCATGGTCAACCTCATTGCCGACGACGATGTCGTGCCCGAACTCGTGCAGGACGATTTCACCGCCCAGAATGTCGTCGACCACATCGCAACCCTCCTTCCAGACGGTCATCCCCGGGAGCACATGATCGAGGGCCTGGCCCGTGTTAAAGCCCGGCTGAGGACTCCGGTTGCCTCCGGGGGGCCGCAACATCCGGCGGACCGAGCCGCGGAGATGATCCTCTCGATGCGGAATGCCCCCCATTGACGCGGATTCGACTTTCATCCCCGTATTTCCCGGCACTTGGTGTCATTATTGTCAGGACGGCGAACTTAGCCAGTGACAAGGATTTGACGAAGTGACAAGCTGTTGACGAGGCATCTAAACCTTGTGCTCCCAGCATCTTTTGCGTCAGAATCCTCATCATAGGAAATGGGTTATCATTTCCCGGAGACTCTCCTGAATGTCGATTGACCTGCGGCGTCGCTTGGGCGCCCTCACTACTTCCCTGACTCTTTGTCTGTTGCTTAGCGCAGCCCTGCCGTCTCAGGCGGCGGAGAAGGCGCGCCTCCGGGTGGATGACTATCAAATCGACGCCGTCCTCGATCCTCATCTCCATCAAATCACCGCCAAGGCCAAGGTTAAATTCACGGCGGTACAGGACTTAAGCGTCGCCGTTTTCGAATTGCACAACGACCTCAGGGTCACCAAGGTTACGGACGACAAAAATCAGCCGCTGTCTGCCGAGCGCGTCACCCAGGATTCAACCGTACGGGTTCCGTTGCCTTCGGGACTGTCGAAAGACGCCTCCACCACCCTGACTTTCGAGTACGAAGGCAGATTTGAGAGTGCTGACAATAGCCCCGTTCCCGGGCTAAGCCTGGCCTATATCGGGGACGACACCAGCTATCTGCTTTATGCCGGACGTTGGTTCCCGGTTAGCGGCTTCGGACTGAACCGTTTCACGTCCACCATCCACGTGACTTTGCCCGCGCACATGCTGGTGATTGGCAGCGGCAAAGTGAGCACAGTCGATCACGCCGCATCGAACAAGCCGAACGCCAGCGTCCTGCCCACCAAGACCTTCACTTTCGTCTCTGAGAAGCCAAGCTTTCCGGGCACCATCGTCGCCGGAGTTTTTCAGGAGCATAAGAGCGACGAGGCGGGCTTGGATCTGCACGTCTTCTTCAAGCCAACCCATCAAAGCCTCGCGCCGAATTACACGACGACTGCCGTCCAGGAGTTTACCTACTTCATCACGCTCTATGGACTGCCGCAGTCGCAGAAGCTGAATGTCGTGGAACTTCCCGGAGACACTCTTCCTTTCGCGTGGGCGCCTGAAATTGTTGGCCTCGCCGGCCCATCGATCACCGAAAAGACCAACTACCGCCTTCTCGCAGATGCGATTGCGCACCAGTGGTGGGGAGTTTCCGTCAGTCCGGCGTCGAAGGACGATTGGTGGCTCAGCGACGGCATTTCCCGATATTCCGAAGCGATGTACGTAGAGAACGCCGCCGGCAGCGCAGGATTGGAAGAGGCCGTAAAAGATATGTCGGTGGGCGCGCTCGCCTATGACACGGTGCCGCTTTCGAGCGCAAGCAAGCTCGATACTTTCTCCACCGAGTTTCAATCTCTCTCCACCGACAAAGGCGCGATGATCATGCACATGCTGCGCTGGGTTCTGGGAGAGGACAAGTACAACAAGACCATGCGGGAGTTCGCTGCCGAGTTTGCGGGAAAATCGGCCAGCACCGACGACTTCCGGACCATCGCCGAAAAGAATTATGGCGACCAGCTTACCTGGTTCTTCTCGCAATGGCTGGACTCCACCGGCGCGCCGGAATTCAAGGTGAAGTACACCACCTATCGATTGGGCGGAGCCGCGGCACAGAATCCGAAAGAAGAAAAGATTCCGGGCTTCCGGGTGACCGGAGAGATTTCCCAGGATCTCGATCTGTTCCGCATGCCGGTGAACCTCAAGATCGACACCGACGGCAAGACCGAAAACAAGCGCATCGAGGTCGTGGGGACGAACTCTCCGTTCACGATCGAAACCTTCGGCAGGCCTCGGCGGATCGCGGTTGATCCCGATCATCACGTGCTGACCAACTCCAGCGATGTGAAGCTGCGCGCATCCATCCTGCGCGGTCAGGCGCTGCAGCAACAAGCTGATCTTTCGGGAGCGCTCACCGAATTCAACAAAGCGCTGGACATCGGCAAGAACAGCTCGCTGGCTCACTACCGCATCGCCGAAGTCTTCTTCATCCAGCGCAACTACCAGTCTTCCGCCAACGCCTATCGTGAAGCCATCAATGGCGATGGCGACCCGCGATGGACGGAAGTCTGGAGCCGCGTTCAGCTGGGAAAGATTTTCGATATCACCGGACAGCGTGAACGCGCCGTGAACGAATATCGCCAAGCCCTGCAGACCAACGACAATACCTTCGGCGCCCTCGAAGAGGCGCGGCGCTACCTGCAAAAGGCTTACGAACGTCCCAAGGAAAAACAGCAGTAGTCCCTAACCAAGCGTGCGGAAAAGAGTTAGTTAAATTGCCAACGGCAAACCAGCCGTTGGCCTCATCTTTGGTGGAACTTATCCCATCCCGCAGGAATTGCTCTCGCTTCTGGCTAACCTTTTTTCAACTCGCCGGGTCTAATTGGGTACATGCCAGCGGGAACTTTTGATAGTCCGGCTGCGTATTTCTGATCAGATGGTTAGGCGGGATTTGAGACCCCTCGCCTGAACGTTACCCGGGTGCCCCCATGCCCCTCCCCGGAGGCGTGGGGGCATTATTTCGCGTTACGCGACATAAACCACAGTAGACACGGAGAGGCACAGAGATCGCGCGATCCTCTACAATCTGCGTGTGAGTGAAAGTGCTCGGCTTGATCGCGTGCTCGCCCAACTTCGGCTCTACGAGCATCCCCTGCTTAATTTCGACGCGAGCGCCAAGGGCGAAGGCGTCGAGGTCATCATCAAGTTCAAGGACGAGAACGTTCCGGTCCATACCTATTACTTCGACCTGCATCCGCGGGATCTCGATGATCCTCAATTCGAGTGGAGTTTTCAACGGCAACTCTATGACGCGCTCCATGATTATTTTGTCGAGATGTTCATACGAACTCCGCAGGACCGGCTCGACCGCCAGAGAAAAGGTCTGTGAACGAACTGCGTCGATTGATTGAGGAGGAGATCCGCGAATGCGGGCCAATCCCCTTCTCTCGCTACATGGAGTTGTGCCTTTACCATCCTGAACTTGGCTACTATTCGCGCAATGCCGCGCAGTTCGGCAAAGCAGGAGACTTCTACACGTCGAGCGATATTCATGCCGTGTTCGGGCGCCTGCTGGCTCGACAGTTTGACCAAATGTGGCGCGCGCTGGGCTCGCCGGACCGAATCGTGATCAAGGAATTGGGACCGGGACGCGGATTGTTTGCGCAGGATGTGATGGACTGGTCGGAGAAGAAGTTCCCCGAATTTTTCAGAGCGTTTCAGTACGTGTTGGTCGAGCAATCTCCGGCGCTGCGCGAGCGGATAGAACAGACCCTGGGTCGGCGATTCGAATCGGGGAAGGTTGAGTTTGCCGCGGAGGAATTCCAAACTTCTCTCAAAGCTTCGCCCACGATTGTGTTTGCGAATGAGTTCTTCGACGCGCTTCCGGTGGAAGTGGTGAGTGCTGAGGGATCCTTGCGAATCGATGCGCGTGATGGACGTTTCGTGGAAACATGGGCTTCGGCGTCGGCGGATGAACTGGAGTTCCTGGACCGGTACTCGATTCATCCGGAGGCTGGAGAACGGGTCGAAGTTCCTCTGGTGTCGCAATCTGCTATGCGCGATGCTGCTGCGATCGATCGCGGGTTCATGGTGTGCATCGACTATGGATACACGCGCGACGAACAGCTTGCAGGTCGTCATCGAGGAACGGTAAAGGCGATCCGGCAGCACTCGGTGAGCGCGAACCCATATGAAGCTCCGGGCGAACAGGACATCACGGCGGACGTTAACTTTTCCGCGCTTGCCGCTGTGGCGGAAAAAGAAGGAATGCGCGCGGAGAAACTGGTGACGCAGTCCCAATTTCTGATGGGGATCGGAGAGGAAAACCAGTTCGCCGACGCATTCGAGGAATGCCGGTTACCGCAGGAGCGCGCGAAGGTCGCTCTGCAACTGAAACATCTCGTAACTCCCGCGGGAATTGGGGAGAGTTTTCATGTGCTGGTGGCGAGTAAAGGTGTTGGCGTTGAGCAGTCGTTGAAGCTGGCGGGATTGACGTTCGGCCGAAAGAGCAAGGCTTGAAGCTTTTGCCTGATTCGGGAGTTTACTATTTCGTCATCCACCCTCCCTCCTCCGTCTAGTGGAATCAGAGAGTTAGCGGAAATTTGCGAAATAATCTATGGGCCTCAGTCACCTAGGCAAAATCTTCTTTCTAAAGGGCTTGCGAGTCGGACCCGATCTCACAGAGCCGAAGTAGAGACTCCAGAATCGTCCAACGAGTCTCGATCCGTCAACCGGAAACAGCGATTCTGCGAGCGCGTCATTCCATCTCGGGAACATTCGGTTGTGTTTCGTTCGGACCTGACGCCCTGGACCGATCACAAATCTCTACACTCGACGCAGCGCGATTTCGTACATCATTAGTAATTCGGATTTCGAGAAGCCGAATGGGCCGTTCATTGTGCTTTGGGAGGATGGTATGGGCAGAAAGATCAGCTATCACGCGATGTGCCTGGTGGTTTTCTCATTGCTGCTCCACACGGTTGCGCTTGGACAGACTCCGAATGGAGCGGACAATGCGGGATCTAGGCGTCCGGTGATTTATGTGATGCCGAACGCGGTGACGAATCCCAGTGGCGGCGACAATTCGCAAGTTGTGGTCGATTCTTCGCACAACGGGAAAGAGCCGCAGGTGGCGAAGATCTATCAGGAATTGCAGCATCGGAAAGAGTGTCAGGGATTCGCGGAAAACATGATCAAGGAGAAGGCCGACTATTTCTTACTGCTGCAGCATGGCGGAGGCAAGGGGAACCGGTGGGCGCTTTCGGATAAGAGCGGGAACGTGATCGCGTCGGGGGATTCGATGATGCTGGGGAATTCAGTGAGAGACGCGTGTTTGGCGATCGGGAAGGATTGGGGAGGAAGGAAGTAACGGGTTGGAGGCCCGTTTCTTTTCGCGGCCCAAGGCCGGTGAGATTGATGAAGCCTTTGCAGCCCACAGCGCCTAAATGCGGATTGATTCTTTTCCCGGTGACGGCATCGCTGAAGCGATGCCCTGATACGAAAGCGAAGACTTTTGTCTGCAGGTCTGCTCGGCCCCTAAGGATGAATATAACTATTGAGTGCACGACTTAGGACGCACTGGCGGAGCGAACAGAATTGCAGCGAAACATGGGGCGAGACGCCGCGACGTTGTAGTCGCATTAGTTCTTGAGTCATCACGGCTCCGCCCATGGAAGCCAGAACCGCGGTGACTGTGCGCGTGAGAGCAAGCCCGTCCTGTTGCTCCCAGGTACGAAACAACTGGGACGGGCATCAAAGTCAATATAAGCCGAACGGGAGGAAGACAGCCCTTCCCCCCGTTAGCCTTAGGGCTTTACATTGCCCCGAGCGCCTGAGCCCCGCTTATAGCCATAACCAGCCTGCGGGCTACCCCACTTACCCTGTACGGAAGGAGCCATAATGTAACATTCGAGGTTATATCGTCCCCGCTTTCTAATGGTCCTAGCTCTACGATCGGTAATGGGATGATCTTTCCCCGAGAAAATCCATTTATCAAATACCACCTTGAACTTACCATTTGGGAAGTCGAAGCGGAGTTTATCCCCAATCATTCTGTCGGGAATGTGCGCGGGTTTTGCGACTACATAGCCATTCTTAAGCGTTAGGGTTACTTTCTGAGTTAGACCAGGCATATTTTATTTTCCTCCAATGTCAGCTTTCGTGACTAATTGTTGAAAGCGAGAATCGCGGCAAAACTCCGCCAAATCGGGATATCGCTCAAGTTGAAGCAACAGCTCAGGCGTCGCACTGTGTAGCGCAAGAATCGCTTTATCGCGCTGCCCGAGCACCTCGTAGGTCAATATCGCGGATTCGATCACCTCGTTGTCACCTGGCGACAATTTCAATGCCTGCGCAATTTCCGCCTCGGCTCTCTTGGTGTCGCCTAACCGTGCGGCACATTGGGCGACAAACCCGCGAGCATACCCTTGCGACGGATTCTCGACCAAGGCCTCTAATGCGAGATTCATGGCTTTCCGGTAGGCCGACTTCGCGGCCTGCAAGCGTCCCAATCGACGATAGCAATCCGCCAGATTTTCGACGTTCACATAGTCGGACGGGTCCATTGCGACTGCTTGCTCGAAATATTCGACTGCCTCAGAATCTCTGCGCTGATAGGCACGAATGGCACCCAGGTTGTTGAGTGCGGGTGCCGTCTTTCGCAATTTCAGTGATTGCGTAAGAACCTGCTCACCTTCATCGTACTTGCCAAGATCCATCAGCGTTGCGCCCAGATTGCTGTAGGGTTGAAACATTCCGGTGGCGCGCTCGATCACCTTTCGGAATTGCTCGGCTGCTTCGGGATACCTTCCCCTTCTATAGAAGAAAACCCCCTGCAGTTCGTAGGGCCAGTAGTATCCGGGATCGAGGTCGATGGCCCGGTTGTACGCTTCCACAGCTTTTTCGGGCATGTCGACCTTGTCGTAGACCTTTGCGATCCCCAGAAGCGCGTCCACGTTGTTTGGCTCAAGATCCTGGACCCGACGATAGTCCTCAAGAGCTTTTTCATACTGCCCAGCGGTCTCGTTGATCAGACCGGCTGCGAGGCGGACCCTGGCCGAGTCCGGGTTGAGTCCTTCGGCTTCTCGCAAGGCTCGTTGGGCTTCCCCCAGGCATTCGCTTTTCGACGTTATTTCGAACTTCACAACTAGCGCCTCTACCAAGGCCGCGGGCGGCAACGGTGAGCGTGGGTCGAGGCGGGCTGCTTCCTTGAAGAGCACAATGGCATCCTCGTAAGTTTGACGGTCGTTACGCAGAAGATACAGTCCTTTGTCGTAAGGCGGCGTTGCCTCCGGCGAAAGGGACTCTGGAACCGCCGGGCTGCGCAAGTGCAAAGCCAGAGAAACTTCCGAGGCCAGCGCCGCCGGGAAGGTTCCTATCGTAGCTTGCGAGTACCGCCCCGAAAAATCACCGAGGTGTGTGAGCGTCGTCAGGTCGATGACCGACGCTTGCGCGACGTATTCATCTCCCTCCCGGCGCACCGACGTCTGCAGTACGTCCGTCGCGTTCAGCACCTTTCTAGCCTGCTCGGGGGTCTGCACGCCGTTTCGCTCTTCGTCCGCTGGCGAGATCACAATCAGCGTTCGTCGCGCACTCGGCATATGCTGCAAGCGGTCGGAGACATCCTGGAGAGCGCCCTCGCTCACGATAGTCGCATCCGTCGGACCTTGGAACGGCAAAATTGCCAATCGCACATGGGCAGGAAGGAAAACATCGATCACCCGCTCCCGTATCTGAGGCGTCAAGGCAGCTAGCACCAAAATAGCCCCGACGACCAAGGGAGCCTTCGGGAAGGGCCGCTTTTCAAGCTGCGCGAGTATCTGCTGGGGGGCGGCCGGTCGAACCGCTGGGCTTTCATTGAGGCAGTCCAGAACCACGCGATCCCATCGCGGATCCAAGCCCCTCGCGAACTTGCTGGGAGGTAGCGGCTGAACCAGACGGTCGTCCAATGACTTGCTCTCAAGCGGTAGACGGCCGGTGACCATCTCGTAGAGGATGACCCCCAGGGCATAGATATCGGAGGCCTTCGTCGGCTTCTCTCCCCGCCATAATTCGGGCGCCATGTACGCAGGTGTCCCGCCGCATTCGCCCGAGGTTTGATTGGCGCCGCTAGCCAAGCCGAAATCGGTGATAACCGGCTGGGTAGTTTCGTCATCTTTCCGGCACAAAATAATGTTGCTGCTTTTCAGGTCGCCGTGGACGATTCCAATGCGATGCGCTGCCGACAGTCCCGCACACAACTGTCGCGTGAATTCCAGAGCTTCCGCTGGCGTGAGTTTGCCTGTTCTCGCAAGTCGGGTAGAGAGCGTTTCTCCTTGCAGGAACTCCATCGTCAGGAAGTCCACATCGCCGTTTTCGGTCTTGGTCGTATGAATCTGGTTGACCAGGCAAATGTTGGGATGGCGGACTTTGAGCGCTCCTTCCAGTTCGGGAGAAAGCAGCCGCTGAAAACCGGGCTTTGCAGACTTAATGGCAATCCGCTGATTGCGCTTTCGGTCGATCGCCTCGTAAACAATACCCATGCCACCTTCGCCGATCACACGCACGATTTCGAATCGGCTTTCAACGACCATACCGGGCTCGAAAGGCCGCGACACCACGGTCAGTGCGGTCAGCGGTTTCTTTAGGAACTCGCCCATCCTCCCTTCCCAATCCAGGGTCTCCGCGGCTTCCTGATAGAGCCCGTCATCTGTTTCACATGCTAGGCGTAGGAATGCCTCGCGGTGCCCCACCGGCTGGTCGCGGGCACGCTCCACGATTCTCATGACCCGTTCGTCGCGTTCAGCTGTGTTTTCCATTGCTCGCACCCATCCGCTCAAAAAGCCAACGTCGTGCCCTGTACCATTCGCGCTGCAAGGTATGCAGAGTGAGGTTCAACGCGTCCGCGGCCTCTTCGTCAGTCATTCCCAGAAAAAACTTCAACTCGACGACTGCTCGTTGCTGTCGCGATACGCTGTCCATTTCGTTGAGCAAGGTGTCAATCGTGATCGCCAGCTCGAGTGGCGTGCGCTGACCAAGCACACGCTCGGGAAATCCATCCATCGGGAGAAATTGGACGCTCGGTCGGGCGCGGGCGTAGTCGATAAGAAAACGGCGCATGATTCTGGCAGCTAAAGCGTAAAAATGACCGCGATCCCGCCAGTCAATATTCTTGGCGTGCGCTAGACGGACAAAGGCCTCGTTGACGAGCGCGGTGGGTTGCAGGGTGTGGTTGGGACGTTCCGCCCGGAAGCAGCAGCCGGCGATCTTACGTAGATCCGGCATCAGCGCTTCAAATAGCGCTGGCTCCGCCTGCGGGTCGCCCTCCCGCCAGCGATGTAGAAGCAGAGTGATTTCCCCAGGTCCGTCAGCCATCACGAACCCCCGAGATAATCGGCCGATTATATCCGAATTCCTGGCGATCCCTAAGTTTTCCTCACACGAACCCACGGCATCGCCAAATCTTTCTGCGCTAGCTGGCGGGGTTTTCCTCGCACCTCGCTTTCATTTGTGAAGCACGGAGTTGGCAGTCAGACAGAAAAGAGACAAACAATGAAAAAGACTTTGACGTTATTCGCTGCAGCACTCGCCGTATTGGTCACAACGGTCGCCAATGCCCAATCCGTCCACATGAAGGCGGACATTCCATTCAACTTCATCATCAGCGGCGCCACTCTACCAGCGGGCGAGTACTCTGTAGCGTCGGTGGATGTGGGAGGACACGTTCTCCTGATCAGCGATCTCAGTTCGCAGAAGAACAAGCTGATACTCGTAAATTCCTGCCGCTCAGCGAAGACAGCAACGAAAACGAAACTGGTCTTCCATCGCTACGGAGATCGCTATTTCCTGAATCAGATTTGGGTGGCAGGCAACGATGCTGGACACGAAATCCCGACCAGCCGTCGAGAAAACGAAGTAGCCAGGGACGGTTCGATGCAAGAAGTGGTGTTAGTGGCCGCACAGCGTTGAACTCACCGCCACCACACGAAAAGGCCGGGGGATAAGGGGAAGATCCTTCCGGCTTTTCGTGTAAAGGCGGGAAATTCGTTTCCCTGGCCTCGCAAACGAGGAGTTAGGTAAAGATGATGCCCACGCTCGAGCAACAAGATCTTTGGGCGTTCACCAGGACTGATCCGGCGATCAACCTCCGGTTTGCTCGTCGGAGCAATTGGAATCGACCAGCCCACATAGCAGGACGAAAATCCGGCCGGCGAAATAAAACATAAGACGCTACATCAGCAGAGTGACCGCGCTGGTGACCACGAGCGCAGCGGCCCATACCGCGTCGAGGTTCAGCCATGCCTTGCGTAGAATCGCGAGGCCGAACTTGCTATACACCACCCAGGCGATGAGGCCTGTTACCGCAAGATAGGCGATCGTATGGACCAATGTGGCGAGCAGTGCTGCGAGAGGGCTGGGGGTCGCCAATGTGTGATGGTGGCCTGCCATGTGGTCTGCCGCTTCAACCGTGCGGCTGCCCAGCAGCACTGGCAGCAACATCAAACCAGCACCGTGCGCCGTTGCCATCAGAAACGACCAGATCGTCAGGTCCCGGAACCCCACCCGCATGCGGACCCATCGCGGATGGTAATGGCGCATCAGGGAGAAAATTCCAAGACCGAATAGAAGCGCGGCGACAGAATAGCGGATCGCCTCCCGCGGCAAGGCCATGCCGAGAAAAGCCGCGGCCACAACCACGATTCCAATAGACAAAGCGTGGCCGAGCGCAATCGGAACGAGTGCCCTCGCCACCGCACTCCCTTTCTGCTCCTGCATCCCCAGCGCCACCGCGAAGAGCCAACCCATCCCTGGATTGATCCCGTGGTAGGCGCCGAGGAGCAGCATCAGCCACAACGCAGTTGAGCCCATCTCGTGCATCATCTTGCCTCTGAATAGCAGTACGAATCAGATGATGCGTCCCCGCCCTCCAGCCGGACCTGATGCGCGCGCAGACCGTCAAACTCGACAAAGAATTTTTCATCGAGTTTCATTCCGCCCTTTGGGTCCGCGTCGAGCTTTACCATCCAACTCTTCAACCCGTCGGGATAGATCTGCTCATCCCACGGCGCGTAAAGCGAATTGGTGAAATAGATACGCTTGCCATCGCGGCTGATCTCAACCATCTGCGGGCCGCCGTTGAGCGGCTGGTTGGGCTTGCTGGGGTGCGCCGCCCTCCGCACAATGCCGCCGAGATGGACCGATCCCGTCTTCTTCGGATTGGCCGGATCCGAGACGTCATATTGGATGAACTCCCCCGTCCCCCAGCACGAAACATAGAGGAAGCGGTCGTCGAGCGACAGGTTAATGTCAGTTACCAGTGGCGGCACCGCTTTGAATCCCTTCAGCAGCGGCGGTAGCTTTTCCGGGTCAGCGGGCTCCGCGGGGATTTCAATCAGTTTGCGGACAGCCCACTTGCCGTTCTTACCGCCATCCTCGCGGTACCACATCCAGATCGAAGACGAGAGGTCTTTCAGCGAAATACCGACCCCGACGAAACCGTATGCCTTATTGGGATCGTGAGAGGGCCGCAGCTCGAGCACCCACTGCTGCTCCGCGCCCAAATCAATTTCCTGCTGATGACGTCGCTTATCCAGATCCCAGATATGAATCTTGTGCCCGTACTTCCCGGCTAGCAGCAACTCGGGATTGACGCCGTCTTTCACCATGTTCGGCGTGCCCCACTCCGAGGTGATCATCGTGTCGTGTCCCAGGTGCCACCAGAAGTCGTATGCCAGTTGCTGCGGGCCGCGATCTTGTTCCCACTGACCCTTCAACTCGAAGGTGTTCGCGTCCATCAGAAAAATGCCGCCGGGGCCGTCTCCAGTGGCCGATCCGAGTGCGCTTCCATAGATGCAGTCGGGGCCGCAGTGAATCGTATGTGGCGAGGTATAGCCGGTCTTCTTGATGAACTCTTCGGGCTCGATGACCTTTACGATCTTCGGCTGCTTTGGGTCCGGCTTGGTATCGAGGATGTAAATCCGCGAAGACCCGATGCCCGGCACGATCAGGTAGCGACGCTCCATATGCGGATGCGGGGCCTGTGGACAAAGACACGCACTGCAGGCATTCCAGCCGAAATGATGAAGCTCATTGTCGCCGCGTGGAAAATCTGTTTGCCCGACGAGCCGCCCATACTCCGACGAACTCGGATCGAGGTCGATCACGCCCATCGCATCGCGCTGTCCATTCTTGCCGGCATTGAGCAGCGCAACGTATGCCAGCCGTTCTGCCGGAGCTTGCATTGCCATGCCCGGTGAAGGATAAAAGGTTGGATCGGGACGCATTAAAGCCATTTTCGTATCTCCTTGTGGTGCAAGATTCGCAGGGGAACCCAAACGCTCAGGCCTTCACTGCGATCACTTCCAGATATTCCGATGAGACCACTGTGAACTCATTCCCTCCTCGATTATGTGCAGACCACAGTTCTTCCAGGTCAGCTCGCAGTTTCTTCGCATCCGATTCACCCAACGAAGCAAACGCGCGATTCGTAGGTCCGTAATATTGCCGGAAGAACTCGACCACGTCTGCCGGAGGAAAAGGATAGTTGAAAATGTATTGGCGGCGCGTCATCGTGAGGTCAGAAACTCCATGGCCCAGTCGCTCGCGTACAACAGTTTCATCTCCCCACAGCACCGGCGCCGGCATGCCGGAAGGAGCGATGAACTTTGCGAAGGTCTTAAACATTTGCCCGATGAAACCTTCGCGCGTCCAATTTCCCATCGCGATGGTCCCTCCGGGGCTGCACACGCGTAACAGTTCGCGAGCCACCAGTTCCGGCCGCGGAGCAAACATCGCTCCCACCAGGCTGGTTACGACGTCGAAGCTGGCATCTTCAAATGGAAGAGCCTCGGCGTCACCTTCAATAAAACGAGCCTTGAGACCTTCCGCGTCGGCGCGCGCTTGTGCACGCTGCACCAGATTCGGCGCAATGTCCACGCCGGTGACGCTCACTCCATCCCGCGCCGCCCACAGTGCAACCTGTCCCGAGCCACAGGCCACATCGAGCAACTGACATCCCGCAGGAACATCGAGTTGCTCGTAGAAAATTCGCGCGCCCTGCTCCATATAGCGCGAAAAGCGATCGTAGTCTCCGGCCATCCACGTATCTTTCAGCCGTGCCTTCAGGCCGCTGACTTCCGGTGTAATTGTGATGGTGCTCATATTCCCTCCGATGTTTTTTATTCGCTTGCAACAAGTGCACGGATTTCGTCGGTCGGCATGGCCAACCCGCCAATTTCCCATTCAGCGTCAAGAACGTCTTCGATATCTTTCCAGGCCCAAGAGGGAGTAATAGCGATCTCCGCCTTGTCTGTCGGCGCAAACGCTTCTTCGACCTGCTTCACTTGAACGAAAGACATTTGTCTTTTCTCCCTTCTGCCATTAATTGCCGGTTAGGTTTTCAGCTTGTGCGCACGCCGAATCAGCGTGCTGGACCGTCGCTTCAGCGCTTAGCGATAATCTTGGCGGCAAACGATTGCGCCACGATCTTCCCGTCCCGCACCACGAACGTGTCGGTAGCGGCTTCGTACGAATTGTCTGCCGTTTCCGCGCTCCACAATATGTAGGCGTATTCGCCCTCAACATAGCGCTGACGCATCGAAAATGACGCGCCGGGCTTGGCAAACTCCGCGAAGAAGGCCTGGAAAAAAGGCTTAATTGCCTCACGCCCTCTTAACGGTCTGTCAGGTACAAACAACACGGCATCTGATGAGTAGTCAGCGACGACACCATCGAGGTCGTTCTCGCCAAAGCACTTCAGATGCTGATCTAGAACTTCGTCAGTAGTCGGCATTCGTCATCTCCCTCTGCTTTTCGAATTTAGGTTGCGGCGTTTTTTCGCGCTGCGAACCTTCACGAGGCTTACTATGCGCCGCTCTGCGGCTCCATACTTGTCCGCACGTCCGGCTTTCTTGCTTGCAACGTGCTTGCCGTATGATGGCTTTGCCTCAGAGTCTGGAAAAGCTTGCCGGAAGTCCTACGGGAGGAAGTATGGACGTGCTTTCCGAAGTGCTGAAGGTGGTCAAGCTCCAGGGCGCCCTGTTCTACAACGGTGAATTTTCTTCGCCTTGGAGTTTTTGCTCTCCACACTCTCGCACTGTGGCGCCCTATGTAGCACCGGGTGCGAAACACGTCATCATTTATCACTTGCTGACTGAAGGCCGCGCCTCTGCCCGGTTAGTGGATGGCAAACGCCTCATTCTTGAGGCTGGCGACATCGTGATTTTCCCGCATGGCGACGCGCACATCCTTGAAAACGGTCCTGCGACAAAGGCTGTGGACATGGAACAGGAACTGGCCCGAATTTTTGCCCACGGCTTGAGGCGTTCTAGCCTAGGTGGTGGAGGGGAAATTACGAAATTCGTCTGCGGCTTCATGGCCTGTGAGCCACGACTCAGCCAGGTTTTTCTCAGTGGGCTGCCTCCGGTGTTCAAGGTCAGCATACGCAACGATGCTTCGGGCAGATGGCTGGAGAACTCGATCCGCTTCTCGGTGAACGAGGCCGACGCTTCTCGCGCCGGCGGAGAAGCGGTCTTGTCCAAACTGTCGGAAGTTTTATTCGTGGAAACCCTACGGACCTACATTGCGCACCTTCCAGCTGAGCAGACTGGCTGGCTGGCCGGCGCCCGCGATTCGGAGGTCGGAAAGAGTCTGGCGCTCATGCATCGAAATCCTGCGCATCCGTGGACCATTGCTTCCCTCGCAAAAGAAGCTGGCGTGTCACGCTCGGTGCTGGCTGAACGCTTCCGACATTACCTCAACGAGCCTCCCATGGCGTACCTCACACGCTGGCGACTTCAGTTGGGAGCGCAGATGCTTACCTCGACCAGCTATTCGGTGGCACAGATCGCATCCGAAGTTGGCTATGAGTCCGAAGCCGCCTTTAATCGCGCTTTCAAACGCGAGTTTGAAACGCCTCCTGCACGTTTTCGCGGCCAGTCGAGATCGACTCATGCGACTAAGTCCGGCGAGGGTGTCCCGGTCGCATGACTAAATGGCCAGAAGGGAAATAGGGTTGCAGCTGTCGTCGGACTGGTGTCGATAAGCGATGCCCGTGTCGCGCCAACCCGCGAGCATTCGCCACACCGGAAGGTGCGTGTGACAGAGCGACGATCGTCGACGAGAAGGCGGCTCAAGGATTGTAGTTGCGACTACTCGACGAGCTCGCGTGTGCCGATATTTTTTCCGTTTGGATCGGTACGGTCGCTCAATGGCTGAGGATCCGCAATGTGTCGTCTCAAAGCTGCGCGCGAGGTTTCAAAATCCACCGAACGGTCAGGTTTGCATTCCAGTTCATATAAGTGCGTTTGCTAGTAGTCCAGAGCCACGCAAGCTAGCTTTCAGATTGCCCATCATCTTCGAGAACACCGACTTCGAAATTGCGTTAGGCACTTGTATGCGACACTCCGAAATTCGACTACTGCGCCGGACGCAGATCAGCCTTGAACACTGGGTGTACTTGAATGCTTTAAGTGGGATTCCTCGCGCGATCGTGGCTGAGACAATGGGAGGGAGCGCGAGCACTGCAATCCGATTGGCCAAAATCTACGGACACATCGGTCAGAAGGCACGTCGCGAATCCGTAGCCAGCTGACGGGGGACATCAAACTCGATTCAGAGTCGATACAGAATATGGATACAGCCGCACAAGCCAACGCTGACCGCTGTCCAGTAACCTCAACAAAGAGAATGGCTCCTCAGGTAGGATTCGAATCCACGTGAAAACGTAACTTCAACAACTTACAAGACAGCAGATGGCACGTTGTACCCTGTTTTCGATGTAAGGCAGGGTGAGCCGCACGGAAACGGCACGGATTTAGGTTTACTCACAATGTTCTTGCTTGAGTGAAACGAGATTCCTGCCAGCGTTCTTGCTTGAGTGAAACGAGATTCCTGCCAGCGTCACCATATCCCAGGGCGTCTCGCACGGCCATTTTCGTCCAACTCCTCTCTTTTTTCGTGCGTTTCGCATAGGGAGGCTCCACGTGAACTTGCTCAAAATCGCGACATTCAATGTACAACTGCCATCTACCATCATGGAGGAGGGGCAAGGAGAAGACGATCGCGCAGTCGAGCGTGCGGACGCTCTCTGCGACGCAATTATTGCTCTTCCCAATCGGGATCAGCCTGACGTAATGGCTTTCAATGAAGTCTTCAATGAGTCGGCGCGTTCCGAGTTGCTGTCTCGGTTGAGTGGTTCCTGGCCCAATGTCCTGAAGAAAATTGACGATGGCGGATTCGATGAAGACAGCGGCTTGATGTTCTTCAGCCGTCACCCGTTCCTTGCTCTCCCCAAAGGAGGCACATCTGCCTCTCACACCTATGAGAACTCAGCTATGCCGGACGCGCTGGCTGGAAAATCCGTGGCAATGGTTCGCATTGCGTTTCCTGATCAGCCCACCACCATCGTTTTCACGCATACCCAGGCCTCCTACGACGCTAGAAACAGCGAGAATCGCAGCATCCGCGAGAAGCAACTCGACGAGATCATGCAGTTCCTGAAGGATCAACTCGGACCCAACATCCCCGACTGGCTCAACGTGATCATCATGGGTGACCTGAACATCAAGGGGGATCCCGACTCCACCACGGACGAATGGGATCACGTCTTCGACTCGGGATTGGTGGAACTCGGCAACAATTTTCTCGATGGCTGGCGTACATTCATGCATAACCCAACCAGCAATGACGAGCACGATCCCGGCTTTACCCAACGCGATCTCGGCTCCGGCCAATTGAACCGTCTTGACTACCAGCTGTTTTGCAAGCTGCCGCCCGATGTTCGCCGCATCGTCCCGCACTATATGTTCACGCCTCTGCGCGAACAAAGCGACCATTGGTCTCTCGTGGCGCGTGTCCAACACCTTTCTCCCCAGTGCAATCCGGTGACTGCAATCGACATTCTCGCTACAGCACCGTTGTCGACGGGTTCAGCTCCAGGTCACGTCCAGTCCGAAGTCAGGATAGCCAGTCTCAATATTGCCGACCCGGGTGCCTGCCAGTGGACGTTCGTCTCGCAACCAGGAACCTATTCGGTCTTTTCTACCGCCAACGTTGAAACCGTCTATTTTAGCCAGGACGACTTTACCCATCCGTTGGCTCGCCTCGATCAGATTTCGTTTAACGACCTGCCCGCCAACGTCGTTAATTTTTTGAGACAACACAATCGCTTTGTATCTAAGGGAGACGTTGTTGTTTCCCGTACGCCTTTCTTCATCCGCACCCGTGGAAAGGACGATCTCACTACCGGCAGCGCAACGGTCGGATTGATCAAACATCGCGGCGATTCCCAGGCCACTGCCATTGTTTTGTTTCCAAATCTAGAAACGGATCCTGGCGTTCCATTTGCCCAAACTCTCGGGGACGATGACGTCTGCTGGTTCCGGGCGGACATACCTACGAAGTTCGATGGGGATACCTATACGCCGCAGTTCATTCTGCGTAATCGCACCGGCGGCGCGAAAGCCGTAGTTACGATCCTTGATCCTGCTGCTACCGTTATCGTTCCTTCGAATCCCTCGACCGCGTCGGAGCTTCGAACCCCTTTTCCCACAGTGGGTGAGCAGGTCTTCCTTACCCTCCAACGCGCTTCACTCAATGACGTCGCCTTTACGATGGAGATGGCTACTGGGCTGACATTCTTACTGACAGATCAGCCCATCGTTCTCCACGTCGATGATGAAACCGGGCCTGATTGGCTTGGTTCAGATTCCTTTGATCTTTCAATTGGAGTCGACGCTCAGGAGCTGTTAACCGATTCCTGGGACGATGCCGATGCGGACGAAGACTGGCCGGATCTTGCGAAAAAGGTCCGAGACAACGCCATTCTTAAGAAGAAATCCCTTGCCGCCGACCTCTCTTTTACCAGCGGCATATCCGTTAGCGTCCTTAAGACGGACGGCATCGCTGCTCACGGATCTTCAGCAACGGTGATAACTCCTTTGACGAAGGACGACAAGGAGATAGAGCCAAGAACGGGATCGATCACGATATCCGATCCGGCTGGAGACGGTGGACTGACGTTCTCATGCACTCTCAGCAAGTTTCCGTCAGGCCATTAGGGCACAAGGAGAATCGACTGCAAGCCTCGCCTTTGAACTTCCTCACGGCTAGCAGGAGTCGGCATTCGGAAGAACGGTGGGTCAGGTCCGAAATCCTGTGTCTACCGTGTCAAGGTCCTATTCAACGGTAAGTGGTTGACATTCAACGGCACTGGCAGCCACCTTTGGCGTTGTAAGGAACTCACAGGAACTGGTATCGGACGCTGATTGGACCCAGATTTACGCATCGACGTGTGGATGGGCGGCTAGCGGCGTTGACGCCATCGTGTTCAGATCGGCACAAGGTTTCCTATCTATTCGATTCTTCAACTTCTTAACCTGGAACTGAGTTGCGATCGATGCTGAATACGGAGCAAACAGGTTTCTCAATCAAGCAGCTTTCGGATCCTAAGGCTGATGGGTGGAAAAGCGGAATCGCGCCAAGTCAATCTCCTGAAATCAAGTTGGTACAATGCCGCGCGGATAGTTTTTCCGAACAGCGCTTCATCCGCCGCCAATCCTATCCGACTTCCCACAAGCCATCTGGCTATCGTCGAACATGGGCGCAACTTCCGTCTAGCGCGTGATCCGGCGCAACCTTCTCCAATAGGCACTACACTCGTCAGCCACCTTGCGCCTAGCTGCTTCGAAGGGTCATGATATCGCACTACGCTCGGGTCGTTCGAATTCACTCGAGAAGGAGCGTCATTAATGGTTCGGATTGTGAATCTGGGTCTTCTCAGCTTAGCTGTTGTTTTTCTCCTAGGCACAACGGCAGCCTCCTCCGAAGAAGTGACCCATCCCGGCACCACGGTGCTTCGTGACAATTGGTTCATCCAGCCGTCAACCGAAGTGCATGCACCCCGAGAAGCGATCTCGAGTGTCGGGTTTTCCACGCGCGACTGGTATCCTGCCACGCTGCCCTCAACTGTTATGAGCGCGCTGGTCGAGGACAAGGTCTACCCCGATCCGTACACCGGCGTAAACCTGCGCTCCGTTCCCGGCACGACGTACCCTATATTTGAGGACTTCTCCAATGTCCCCATGCCGCCGTCCAGTCCCTTCCGACAGTCTTGGTGGTATCGGACCGAGTTCAAGCTCCCGCCCGAATACAGCGGAAGGACGGTATGGCTTGGCTTCGACGGCATCAACTACCGGGCGAACGTCTGGATGAACGGCGTGCAGATCGCCTCATCAGAAAATGTGGTTGGCACTTGGCGACTGTTCAACCTTGATGTGACGTCATCCGTAAAGCTTGGCCAAGTCAACTCCCTCGCTGTCGAAATATTTCCACCTCAGCCGCGCGACTTGGCCATCACACTGGTCGACTGGGCTCCCATGCCTCCCGATAAAGAGATGGGCATCTGGCGTGACGTACACATCACCGCTACCGGCCCAATCGCCCTGCGCTATCCGGCTGTGCTGACCAAGCTCAACCTGCCTTCCACCGATCGCGCCCTGTTGACGATTCGAGCGGAGCTAACGAATGCGTCCGACCACCCTGTCGAGGGTCTTGTGAAAGGTCACATCGAAAGCCTTTCCCTCGAACAGACAGTGCATCTCGCACCCAAGGAGACTCGAGTAGTCCACTTCATGCCGGAGAACTTTCCGCAACTCACCCTCGCCAATCCCCGCCTATGGTGGCCGGCGCAGGTAGGAAAGCAGGAACTCTACCCACTTGACCTGACGGTCGGGGTGCTGGGACAAGTCTCCGATTCAGCGCATATCCGCTTCGGAGTACGCCAAGTTACTTCGAACATTGACGAGAAAGGTCACCGCATCTTTCAAATCAATGGCAAGAACATTCTCATACGAGGAGCTGGTTACAGTTTCGATCTGCTGCTGCGATCCTCGCCGGAGAAGCAGCAGGCCGAACTCAACTACGTGCGCGATCTCAACCTCAACACGGTGCGTCTGGAGGGCAAACTGGAGAACGAGCACTTTTTCGACCTCGCCGATGAGATGGGAATTCTCGTGATGCCCGGCTGGTGCTGTTGTGATCAATGGGAAAACTGGCCTGCCTGGGATAAAGAAACCGAAGCAATTGCGGGAGATTCTCTGCGCGACCAGATTCGGCGGCTGGAGCGCCATCCCTCCGTAATCAGCTGGATGTATGGCAGTGACTTCGCTCCTCCGCCCCACATCGAAAAACTGTACTTGGGAATCCTGCAAGAGCTGGATTGGCCAAACCCCTCCATCTCGTCCGCGGCAGGCCGCACAACCACCGTCGGACCCAGCGGCG
Organism: uncultured Acidobacteriota bacterium; assembly: GCA_963820895.1. Classification (GTDB taxonomy): domain Bacteria; phylum Acidobacteriota; class Terriglobia; order Terriglobales; family Acidobacteriaceae; genus Sulfotelmatobacter. The sequence goes on along the minus strand of CAWGBW010000001.1, from coordinate 35,564 downwards.
TAAAGATGACAGGACCTTACGAATACGTCGCGCCCTCATTCTGGTATCTCGACACACGCCACGGCGGCGCATTCGGTTTCAACACCGAGACCAGTCCAGGGCCGGCGATCCCACCCGTGGCCAGCCTGCGCCGCATGCTTCCGCCAGACCACCTTTGGCCCATTGATTCGGTGTGGGAATACCACGCCGGCGGGATGTCGCATACTCTGAATGTGTTCACTGAGGCTCTCAACGAGCGCTATGGGCGGGCGAAGTCAGTAGATGACTACGCACTCAAAGCGCAAATGCAAGCCTATGAAGCCCACCGCGCCATGATGGAAGCATATGGTCGGAACAAGTACACCTCGACCGGTATCATTCAGTAGTGGATGTTAAACAATGCCTGGCCGAGCATGATCTGGCACATGTACGACTGGTACCTTCGCCCCGCGGGTTCGTATTTCGGGGTGAAGAAAGCGTGTGAACCGCTGCACGTGCAGTACTCCTACGATGACCGTTCGATCGTGGTTGTGAATTCCTTTTACCAACCCTTCGCCAACTTGAAGGTGACAGCCAAAGTTTACAACCTCGACATGACCGAAAAGTTTTCGAAAGACGCCGAACTGAATGTCGGCCCCGACAGCAGTACGCGTGTGTTTACGTTGCCCGTGATCGACGGGCTCAGCACGACCTACTTCGTCAGGCTCACCCTTGCGTGGGAGCGCCAAGTGAAGAGTACAAATTTTTATTGGCTTTCCAATCGCGAGGAAACCATCGATTGGAGCAGGCAGGAAGAAGATTCCACTGGTGAATACGACATTTCGACTTGGTCGCCAACTAAGACTTTCGCCGATTACACCGCGTTGAACACGCTGCCGCGCGTCAACCTGGACGTCAGTGCCAAATATACGAAAGATGGCCAGGAGAGTTCGACCACCGTTACCGTCCACAACCCGACATCGACTCTGGCGCTGGCTGTGCATCTGACGGTCAACAAATCATGGAGTGGGCGAGTCAGCCGGGAGGGCGAGGCGGACAATGAAATATTGCCCGTGCTCTGGCAGGACAATTACTTCGCTTTGCTGCCAGGGGAAACGCGCCAGGTGACCGCGACCTATCAGATCGGCGATAAGAACAAGGCGACTCCCAGCGTCGAAATCGACGGATGGAATGTCAATCGCAAGATGGCTGATATCCAACGATAGCTGCTTGAGAAAACAAACTACAACCAGGGAATACAAAGGCCAAACTTCAATGAACTCTCGACCACCTTTCGAAGCACACCGCGCGGACTTGGACAAGATCCTTCGCATACTGCAGGACACTCCCGCAATTGACCGCGAGTACATTGCGCCTCTTGAGGAGTTCCAGGAGCGTGTTCGCCGCACCAACCAGGCGTTGCAGCGTCAAGGTCACACGGTTGGCCTCGTCTTTTCGGATGAGCAGTATGCCGGAGACGTTCCTTACCTCGGCGGAAATACAAATGTCTCGATCGAGCAGGTGGCCGGTGTTATCGGGCCAAATGGTTTCCACGTTGTGGCGGGCTTGGAGGGCGGCTACGTTGCCGAGCAACTCGCGGACCGTGCCGGCGCCACGGTGCACAAAGTTGAACTACTTCAGTTGGCCGACGAGAAATACCCCATCCGGGCAGAGCGGCTTGAGGATGTCATCAAAGCCGCCGCAGGCAAAGACGTCGACCACATTGCTTTGCTGACTCCTCGTCAGGTGATCCCCGCAGGTCTGGTCGAATACCTGCAGAACATCTATGGCCGCGAAGGCGTTGTCGATGCACAGGAACTGTACTTTCGCGTGAAGTATGAGAAGAGCGAGATCGAGATGCGTCTCATTGCAGATGCCTGCATTGTTGCGGATGCGATGTTGCGCGCCATGCTGGCGGTTCTCCGCCCCGGGCGTCTCGAAACCGAAATCGCAGCTTGGGGCGCGTGGGTTGGACGGATGCTGGGTTCCGAGCGCGACGGCTTTCAAATCATGGTGGGAGCCAACACCTCCAATCGCACACTGATTGGTCCAGCACTGAACCGGCGAAATTCGTGAGGGCGATTGGGTTCACCTGGGCGTCGCGCCGAAGCGCGATGGCCTGACGGCTTGTATCCGCCGTTCCGTTATCGCCGTCGACTCACCCACGAAAGTGAAGCCTGAGCAAAAGTACTGGTTTGATCTGGTCGAAGAGGGATACACCGTCGGCGAGCATTGGTATCGCGAAGTCGCCGGCAAACAATTGCCCGCGCGCCTGCAAGAACAATCCCTCGTCGACTTCTTTGCAGGGCACTCACAAGAGGTCTCACGTCGCATTGGCCGGGAGATTAATCTTGCGCAGCAGAAGCCCTACACCGGCACGCACAACTCCGGCTATACCGAATGCCAGGAATTCTTTGGCGCCATCACGCTCGACAGCCAGGAACCATTAGGCAATCAGATTGTCACTATGCTGGACGTAGCGTTGCGCGGTATCGGAGACCGATGGAATGATGTCGTGATCCCGGGCTTCGATTTCTGCGTGGTAGAGAACACTCTGGGCAAATACGGCACGCGAGTCGAGACGTTGACCAAGGTGCCAATCAACGTGCAAGAGTTGGTCGCTCCCTAGCTGTCGCGCCTTGGTTCGTCATCCGAGTACGAAACGACAAAAACCGTTGCGATGGTCCGCGAGGTGTTCATTTAGGTCGCTCCCGGTTTGGTCGCAATTCGGGCTTATCGGAAGTCTAGATCTAAGCGCGACCTACTGGACTATTAACGTGCTAATCGGAGAAGTGGAGATTGGCAACCGTAAAGTATTGCCGCCGTCTACGTCACGGTAGAAACTGAATTTCAAGTTCCGTCACATGCCCATCTTGGATTGAACATGCCCGCACGGGCGTAGTTGCGTATGGCCGAGGCGTGACGATGAAACAGATCGCTTCAGAATAGTAGACCTCCAATGGATCGAGGCCGTGGAATCCACGCCTGCGCAAAAAGACGCGCAAGGGCACCCCTACCTGCTACCTGTCAGATCGAAACGACGAATGATGCCATCTTCTGTCACAAAGTACACTGCACCGTCGGAGACCGCGGGTGAGGATAGAACGCCGCCCACGCCGTAAGTCTGCCACAGAAGCCTTCCCGTATCAGAGGCAATGGCGAAGAGATCGCCAGTTCCGAGGAAGTTCGAAGAGCCTATGTAAACCACACCGTTAGCCACTGCCGCCGAGGACGATATCCTGTTTCCCGTGTCGAAAGTCCAGCGAAGATTGCCGGTAGCGGCATCGAGAGCATAAAGGTCATTGCCAGCGCCGACGAAGACAGTGCCATTGGCGAGGGCTGGCGACGAATCAACAGAGGTATTAGTCATGTACTTCCACAGCAGTGTTCCAGAATCGGCGTTCAGAGCATAGAAAGTTTCATCCGGGTAGTCAGACCCGAAATATACAATCCCGTTCGACACAGCTGGCGACGATCTGAGCATTCCCGCGGTTGCAAACTTCCAGAGCAACGCCCCGGTGTGAGCGTCGAGTGCATAAAGGTTATAGTCCAGCGATGCCAGATAGACCATTCCATTGGCAACCGCCGGGGTACTCTCGATCCAGTTTTCAGCGACGTAGGTCCAGAGTAGTGCTCCCGTCTTGGCGTCGAGTGCGTAAAGCGTGTTGCCGATCTGGCTTGAGGCATAGACCACGCCGTCAGCCACGGTTGGTGATGAGTAGCCGCCGGTCATCAGGAATTTCCAGAGCAGTTCGCCCGTGCTGGCGTTCAAAGCAAAAGTGTCGTGGCACGTAATGTAGACGACCCCATCGCTCACCGCTGTCGAAGAAGGATAGTGACCGGTCGTTGTAAACTTCCACGCCAGAGCGCCGCTGTTCGTTTTCACCGTGTAAAGATTTGTGTCGAACGACCCGACATAGACCAGGCCATCGACTACCGCCGGAGAAGAATAGGGGTAGCTCTCCCCGCCAGTTGCGAAACTCCAGCGTTGCTTCAGGCCTCCAACGGTAGTCGCGCTCAGGACGTTCTCGTAGGGGTTGGAACCGGTATGATCGGACGTGAAACGGAACTGATTCCAGTTGGTGCGCACCAGAAAAGGCGTATGGGCACTAGCCCCGGTGGATAGAACGCGAGCACGGATGTAATGTTTGCCCGGCGCGGCCGAGACGGGTACCGCGATGGCGCAGTTGGAGAAGGCTCCCGCCGCGTTAGAGGTCGCAGTCGTCAGTTTGGTGTTGTCGAAGAAGATGGAAACTGTGGCAGACGGTGTGAAGCCTTTGCCAGAGACCAGAGTTGTCGTTGTGGGCGGTCCAGTCTTCAGGGAAAGCGTGATGGTTCCGCTGAAGCACAGCGAACTGAGTAAGAGCAGCGAAATCTGCAGGAGGCACTTACTGAAGGAGTTGAGAATAGATACTTTCATTGACGTCTCCTTGTGGCTGAAGGCCAAAGCGGCGATAACTGCTATTGGCCGCGGCACTTTCATTCTTCCCGCCAAATCGTATGGGGCGTCATGATCGGTTGTTTGATTTCGCGACGGCCCGGAGAGCACAGTGAATTGCAGAACTGGGTCGCAGAAAAAAGCCGTATTTCCCAAACCGCATCGAGCGATCTTGCAGGGCCCGCTCGCAAACGAGGAGGGCGTGAAACGCCAAGCGAGAAGTTACTTCACTTCTGGTTTACACACCGTGACTAGCGTCACGGTTCGGTGTGATCGACGGTGTAACCTTGCCCGAGACATCTGGCAGGGGAATCTCTATGGCGGAGACTGTCTTCAAAATGACCGCTTGCAAAAACGGAAAATACACCTATCCAGTACGCAAACTAGGGAGCTAAGTGCTTGAAATTGAGAGATCTGGCGGAAGGGAGGATTCGAGCCCTCGGTACAGGGTGTTAGCCCGTACAACGGTCTAGCAATACACAAGGGGGTTCTGAACTGATATGAAAATCTTCTACTCTATTCCTCTTCTCAACGGGTTACAAATCAGTCGATTTGATCCGTTCTGCTCGCGAATGATTCGTTCTGATCGTGCAACCATTACAATTTCATGACAAGCTTGGCAAGTTGCCGGGCCTGGGTGATCCAAGAACTTTGGGGGTGTAGTGATGAGTGCACGGTAACGTGCGAGAGCGTTAGGATAGTGGAACCGTGCAATCGATAATTTCGCTTACTTTCGATGATGGTCTTCGATGCCAGTTTGAGTCGGCGCTTCCCATTCTCAACAGCCATGGCATCCGGGCCACATTTTTCGTGATCGCCAATCGAAACCCGACCCATGACCTTTGGTCGGGTCATACCCATGATTGGTGGAAAATCCAATGGCGTGATGACGATGTTGCCATGCTGAGACGATTAGTCCAAGACGGGCATGAGATCGGAAGCCATAGCGTCACTCATCATCCCACCGAGATGCCAAAACAGGCCGCTCTTGAAGCATGTGAATCGAAAAAGTTGATTGAAGGATGGATTGGGACGAGGGTTTCGTCCTTTTGCTATCCATTCTACCGTTCCCATGCCTTCCTTGCTGATGCAGTGAAAGATGCAGGTTATGAGCAAGCACGCGGTGGTGGAACGCCGCCCCTATACGAACCCGGCGCATCGTACTATGCCATTTCCGATGGTGCGCGTTTTGATCGGTTCAACGTTGACTGCCGACAAATTTCAAAAAACGAAGACGTTGGCGGATGGTTACGTCCCGGATGCTGGCACGTTTTGACGTTTCACGCGGTCGGCGACGAGCGAGATGGATGGGAACCGATCACTGTAGAGCAATTCGCAGCCCAGATTGTTCAACTAGCCAAGTTCAGGGATTCCGGTGCCGTCGAAATCGTCACTTTCGCGGAAGGTGCAGCGCGCTTGCGCCAGTCGGAATGCGCAGCTTAGAACTTGCGCTACCGACACTCCTTCCACGTAGCATCCCCTCGAACATCAAATCTGGTCGCGGTTGAACGCGAAGCAACGACCTTCGGATCATGAGAATACGGTAGGGTTCTGAACCGTTCGGAACATTCTATACTCTATTCGCGTTTTCTACGGTTACAAGTCAGTCGATTTCTATCGGTTCTGCCTGGAAAATGATTTGTTCTGATCGTGCAATCACTACAATTCCATTACAGTCTCGCGTCACTGCTCATGTGTTGAAGCTTCCCACATGGGAGCACGCTTGAGGAGTTGAGCCAATAACGCCTCAGGGTTCGGTCCAGCCTCCGTCGACGAGCGCCGACGAAGGCTGGACATCTTCGTGTTTAGAGGGCAGCCGCGCCACGTTCCTGGTTCCGGATACGAATGACTTCGTCCACCTTGTAGAGGAAGATCTTTCCGTCTCCGATTTTTCCGGTGGCAGCATGCTCGATGATGGCATCGACCGCAAAGTCGACCTGTTTGTCTTCCAGTACAAGTTCGAGTTTCACTTTCGGCAGAAGATCGATGCCGTACTCGCGGCCGCGATAGGTTTCGGAATGGCCTTTTTGACGGCCGTGTCCGCGCACTTCCGAGACCGTCATACCCTCCACACCGATCCCAATGAGAGCTGCTTTAATCTGTTCAAGCCGATTGGGTTGAACGATCGCTTCGATTTTGGTCATCTTGTCCTCGTATCGCGGTAGAAGTTAAGAGGTCGGAGGCAGGCGTTGCTCTGCCTTCTGGTGTCGAATCTCCGGCCATTGGTCAACTGGCAAAATGCGACATTTTTGCGGTCGCCAGTTCGGGTTTGGAGTGCGCTGAAGGGAGATGCTGTGCCATTCCGCTCGGCGCACCCAAGGCTGAGATAACGTACTCCGGATAAGCTGAAATCCCGTGCTCGTGAAGGTCGATGCCGTAGAGTTCGCCTTCCTCGGAGACGCGCAGCCATCCGCCTGCGTTCACCGCAAGCATGACCGCCATGGCAACTGCGAAGGTTGCGACCGCGACTGTCGCACTGCCGATGAGTTGTGCCACCAGAACCTGCGTCCCACCACCGTAAAGCAATCCCTTGAGGGCGACCGAATTATCGGGGCCAGCCGGACCCGTGGCGCCGTACTTACCACAGGCAAACAATCCCAGTGAAATCGTTCCCCAGATGCCGCAGATGCCATGCACGGGTACCGCGCCAATCGGGTCGTCGATGCGCAGCCATTCCAGGAGTTCCACGCCGAGAACAACAACGACGCCGGCGACTCCTCCCAGCATGATCGCTCCGAAAGGAGTGACCCAGTAGCAGGGACACGTAATCGCGACCAATCCTGCGAGGAATCCGTTGGTGGTGAAGCCTGCGTCCCACTTCTTACTGGACTTGTAGGCCCATAGCATTGCGGTCAGGCCAGCGGCGCATGCGGCCAAAGTTGTATTGGCGGCAACTCGCCCAATGCCCTCGAAATCCATAAGAGAGAGGGTGCTACCGGGGTTAAATCCATACCAGCCGAACCACAGGATCAAGCCGCCGCTGACGGCAATCGTCAGATCGTGCGGCAGCATCGGAGCACCGCCGTCGCGTTTGAAACTGCGTCCAAGGCGCGGCCCCAGAACGATGGCACCCGCCAGTGCAATCATTCCGCCGATGGTATGTACTACCGTAGATCCAGCGAAGTCATGGAATCCCGTCCCGAGTGAGGCGAAGAAGTGACCGTCGCTGCCCATCGTCGCCAACCATCCGTCGGGGCCCCAAGCCCAGTGACCGATGATGGGATAGATGAAGCCGGAAACGGCGACGCTATAAAGAAGATCGCCAAAGAACGCGGTGCGACCGATCATTGCGCCCGACGTGATCGTTGAGCACGTGTCGGCGAAGGCAAATTGGAAGAGCCACACTGCCAGGAACGCAACTCCGGTGGTTTCATAAGTTGCCGGTGCACCCTGCAAGAAGAACCAGTGATAGCCGATGAAGCCATTGCCGTGACTAAACATGAACGCGAAGCCGAATGCGTAGAAGAGAATGCCGCACAGGCATGTGTCTACGACACATTCCATGAGCACGTTCACGGTTTCACGTGAGCGGCAGAAACCGGCTTCCAACATGGTGAAGCCGACCTGCATGCCGAATACGAGAAATGCGGCGATCAAAGTCCATGCCGTGTTGACGGGATTGACCACGTCAGACGCCTTAACCTCGGGCGCGCCGGTTTGCGCATAGACGTGACCAAAGAAAAGACCCGAGATAACGGTGATTAAAAGGAAGACCACGCCGATTCCGATGGCCTTTCCGCCGAGGAGGAGCCCTCCGTAACGGCGCCACTCCGGATCCCGCAGGCGCGAGGCTAGACGGGAAAACTTTTTGGATAGAGACAGCTTCTTCCCTTGTGTGGCATTGACGGACATGTCACAGCTCCTTGTCGTGAGTTTTGAATTGAATTTCATACGCCCCTCTTTCCTTTATGTCCGAGATGGTTTTGCTCTTAGCCCCTCGATGAACGTCGCACTTCCGCTCCGCACAGTCTTGCCATCGAACTCAGCATCAATCCCATGGCGCCCAGGATCGTAAGGACCGCGGTGAGCGGCATCGCAGCCAGCAAAAAGAGTCCAGTCAGCAACGCCCCACTTCCCGCCAAGAGCTTCGCGATCTCACGTGCCAGCTTGCTGCGGGTCATTTCAAGTTCCCCGCCGTACTGCGAAATACTTGTTGACCCGCACGATCTAAACGCACCCATATATTTGGGTGGGGGGCGGCTCGGACGCTGACACCAGGGGTTAGTTGGGTTTGTGCCCAAGCCGCTGATCCCCCCATTGCAGACAGCTCAAGTTCGAGCTGTCCTAAAAGCAAAATGTTCCACGCGCTGCGTCCCATTACTATTTCCCCTCCCGGCTATCGAAGGTGAAGACCATTCCAGCGGCGAGTGTGTTCTGCGCCAACACTGGTGCCGCGCCCTTGAAGAAGACAGGCTGATTGGAAACGTCGTGACGGAACTCGATCCGGCTGATGATGTGGTGCGCTACTAGCCGCTCCACGGTGGCCGTGACCTCGTTGAGATGCTGCGCTGTCCCCGTGGTGAAACCGTTGGGATCGTCGTAATGCTCATAGCGGGTACTGATGGCGGACGTCCCGCTGAAGGCGTAACGCACGTAGCCAGCAACGCCCGTCCAATACACTGGACGTGAGACGATCGCCGTCAAGGGATCCGTGATGCGATCGCCGCGCCCGTAATCGCCGTTCACGATGAACGAGAGTTTGCTGGTGGGCGAATAGGTTATGACCGTATCGCTGAGTTGGCGCCAATCGTTGTTCAGATTATTGGTTTCGGGACCGGCCATGTAGTTCTCCGTGATCCCTAATTTCTTATTTGGATTCCAGGCAAAACTGACGCCGTACGTTTTGCCCGTATTGTTGTCGACCACGTTGTTCCAGCCATTCATCAAAAATCCGGTGAGAGCGTACTTGTCATTGAAGGCGTACTTCGCTCGCATGCCGAAGTGGTAGTAGGGAATGGCATAGGAGAAAAGCAGTCCGCGGGAGTAATTCCAGTTGTCCTTGGTCTCGATCACCTCGGCTCCGGCCGGCGTAACGAACTTGCCGATGTCCACCTGCACTCCTTTGCCTACAGGCGCGAGATACGAAAAGTAGGCTTCCTTCAGGTATTGATCGAAGCCTAGGCCGCCATGATCTGTGGAGTTGACAGCATTCATCGCTTGGCCGAATCCCAGGGCGACGTGATAACCGGTGCGGCTATTGGTGACTTCAGGAGTCTTGTCCAGTACCAGTTCGACCATGTTCAGGCCAAACATTTGGGTACTTTGATCGAAGAAGCGCAGACCGTTCGTCTGAGAGGCCGGATTGTTGAAGTTCTGCCCGTAGTAAAGATCGACGAAGCCACTCAACGAAGTCGACCCCAGAAGTCCTGCCAGTGATGGCGCGGCAGGTGTAGAGGCAACCGTTGCGCTGCTGACAAGATTGCTTTGCGGCATAGCAACGGGAGCAGATCCCGTTGTCATCGTCGTTTTGTCAGTCTCTTTCAATGCTGCCACCTCAGCGCGCAAAGCCTTCACTTGCTCTTCCAGTTCTTCCATGTGGTGAACGATCGCATCGTTAGCGGGCGGAGTGGCACTCGCCTGATTTTGTCCATAACTTCCAGACACGAACAACGGAAATACAAAAGCAATCACAGCCCCAAAAAGGAAGCGGTTCATCTAGATTTCTCTTTTCTCCCCTGGTGCATGCAGCAGATGACCGAGCGCATCCGTTGCCAGCACGCAGAACTTAGCGAGCTATCGAGCCCCAGTCCAACGCATACTTTTGCTGCGAAGCATTGAAAGTTCTTTCTGAGAGATAGAATTTATGGCGACGATAAAGCAAAGTTATTGCCGTGACTCACACGCGAGCATTGCAACCGCAGCGCTGATCTCTCAACGCGGCTCAACGCGCCCTGACAGCGCATCCCCGGCTGCAGAAACACAACGTCTGAAGGTTAGTGGTGCGGGAACTTAAATGGCGACTTACAGTGCGGCTTCTACACTGCGGTTCTTCAAACTGCCGTGCTCATATCGCAAACTTATACGAAGCATTCATTTTTTTCATAAGCTCGACTCTTGGCAGCGACTATGTGAACCGATATTCTTTCGGCCAACCTTGGCGTGTCCGAAACAGTTAACGGCGGCTGCCTTCTTAAGGAGATGAATGTCCATCGAACTGCGCAATTTCCTGGCCCTCTCATACGACGAACTCGAAGAACTGAATCTCAAAGCGAAGGACCAGCGCAGAAACCGCGTCGCAGCCGATCAGGTTCAAGAGGAACGCATTAAATACCTGACTGACGAAAAACGCATCAAGGCGGTGACCGTGCTCTTCAGCGATCTTGAAGGCCGGTTGCATATGCTGGATTACGACAAGAAGTTCCTGCTGAAGAGCTTCGACAATCTGACATTCGACGGCTCGTCCATTCGCGGATTCACGGCCCAGCGTGAGAGTGATCTTCGCCTCGGCATCGACTGGGGCGCATTTTACTGGGCGCCCGCCGATGTCTTCGGCTCCGGTAAAGTTCTTGTCTTCGGCGAAGTTATCGACAAGGGCGGCACATCCTACTCCGGCGATATTCGCGGCGTCCTCAAGGGATACGCCGCTGACCTCCACAAAAAGAAGGGCTACACGCTCAATGCGGCTAACGAGATTGAGGGCTTTCTTTTCAAAGGGCCCGACGCCGAGCGCCACTATCACGAAACTTCCAAGTTCGAATACGTGAATACCGGTGGCTACTACCACTCCCTACCCGGCGATCCTCTCCGCACCTTCATTGACACCAGCGCCGAAGTTCAGCGCGCCATGGGATTTCAGAACGAGAAGGATCACCCCGAGGTGGCACCTTCGCAGTTCGAGATTAATTATGGTTACGGTGAAGTAGTGTCTGCCGCCGACCAGATTCAGCTCTACAAGCTCATCTGCCGCCAGGTGGCAACGAACATGGGTCTCACCGCATCGTTCCTGCCCAAGCCCGTCGTGGGCGTGAACGGTAGCGGCATGCACACAAACGTTTCCATCAGCGAAAATGGCAAGAATCTCTTCTGGGACACAAAGGGCGAAGAGAAGCTCAGCAAAATGGGATGGGCTTTCGTCGATCGCATCCTTACTCATGGCAACGACATCTGCCTGCTCCTGAATCCAAGCGTCAACGCGTACCGCCGCCTCGATCCCCACTTCGAAGCGCCGAATCAGATCAAGGCCTCTGCCGTCGATCGCGGTTCGATGATCCGCATTCCGATCGGAAACGAGAAGAGCATGCGCGTCGAAGTTCGCTCCGTCGCCCCAGACGCGAATCCCTACCTGGTCATGCTCGGCATCTTCAAGACCGGCTTGGATGGTGAAACTTCAAAGATCAAGAACCTTCGCCAGGCTGAACGCTATCTGCCCGACAACATCTATACCGCCCTCGATGACTTCAAAAAAGCCGCGTGGACGACCAAGCTCCTGGGCGAAGATGTGAAGGGTCGTTACGCCGACTTGAAGCAGGCCTCCGCCGACCGTTGCGCCCGCGCCTTGGGAACCTTCGTCAAAGCCCAGGAAGTACAGTTTCATCACGAGGTATACAACCAGTTTCTGTGGAATCTGTTCTAGATGAGGATATTGTGACGTGACCGAAGACCTTTGTATCAGGTGGCGGAGCTCAACGAAACTTCGACTGCAGATCCTCCAGTTTTTCGGCTGAAGCCAAGAGATGTTCCAGCGTGACCGAGGCCAAGCCGCCACCTTGAGTCCGTTCTCACAGGCACATCGATTTTTATGAAATTGAACAATTCTCCGAAAGCACTCGCATCCATTGTTTCTGGGCCTACTGGGTTAGGAACCTACACATTTCTAACGCCAAAAGTGTGAGTGAAGAAGTTCCATGTTGACGAGTCTTTTACGTCAGTGATTCTGCGCGGGATTTCTAACGCCTATGTCGTCTCAAACACGATTCGGTTGGGCGGACAATGCCCGCGTCCTCATCTGACCTTTACCGTATCCAGGTAACGTTCTTGGTGAACGTTCGGGTTGGAAAGACAACCCCGGCTTTCTTCTTGAATCCACCCGCAATCGGTGCAGAGCGCCAAATGAAAATTTAGACCTCCCCCAAACCGACTTCTCGACCGCGTAATTGTGAATGTGGTCTGGACTTAACTTCAGGTTTGCTCGTCAGCCGAGAGCACTCGCGACTTCCCATTACCGCCTCCCCGACATGAAAGCAGATTGCACGAGCATCGCCTGTGACTGCCTTAAAGGCACGATTCTAGTTCTCGACAGTGATCAGCGAAGGCCCTTGGCGAGGAAGACCGTCGAATAAATTCTTTGCGCCTGGTAGCCGAAGTGAGCGCCATCTGGAGTGATGTATACGAGACTGTGTCCAGCGAGTGCGGTTTTGTCCTGCGGAGAAAAAGTGGTCCAGAGTTGGCGCTTCCCGGTAGTGAGGTTGAGATTGTAAATTTGCACGTTGATGCCGTCGGGGTGCGCGAGAAATACGTTATCGGAATCGTCGTGCCAGTTGATGATTTTCTCGCCCGGGCCGATGCCAGAAAGTTCGCGGCCCGAGCCGCCCGCGAGCAATTGCAACCAGTAATGGCCTTGGCCGTCGGTCTGGATGCAGGACTTTCCGTCGGAAGACGGTCCGGGAAAGAGAGTCATTACGAAGCCAGCAGTATAGCGATCCTTGGGACCGAAGGGACGCACCGAACCCGTCTCAATATCTTGCACCGCGCTCTGCGGAGTCTGTTCAGAACCTGCTGTGGTAATGAGAACGTGCTTGTTATCTGGCAACAACGAAACGCCGATGTAATGAGTCCCCTCGGGAGAATGCACAGTACGGGCCTCTCCAACACCTGTGGGAATGACGGACAGATTTTCAGTATGTCCCGGGTCAACCGCGGTGACCCACTTGCCGTCGGATGAGAAATTGCCTCCGGCGCCGTGGCCTACCAAAACCGGAGGAGAACCGTTGGTGCCCTGCACGTAGAGGCGGTAGTTCGTGTCGCCGGCGATATCAAAACTATTCACGAGGATCATGCTGCCATCGTTAGAAATATTGCTTAGCACCGTGTATTCGAAGGCAGAGAGATCCTGGAGGCGGCCGGACTTGCTGTCTCCCACACCGACCCGGTAGTTCACGGCATCGGAGGTGATCAGGACTTGCCCGTCTTCGGCGATGTCCTGAAGGTGCAAGCGGGCGGGCGCAGCCGCGACGATGCGGGTCTGGCCACCGAGATCGACGGCCCTCAGAGAGTTGAGTTCGGCGGCATCACTGGCGGTGAACCAGATTTCCTTTCCGTCGGCCGACCAGGCGAGGCCTTGTTCGCTTTCGTAATCTTTTGTCAGCACGCGACGATGTCCCTGCAGATCGACGACAGAGACCGTTCCACGATCGTCGCCTGAGATTCCGTGGTCGAGGAATGCGATTTGATCACCGCCGTGGGAGAAGCGGACATCACTGATGTAACCAGTGCTTTCGTAGAGAACCTTCCCTGCGGGATATTCCAGGCGAAACCGATTGCCGACACGGCGGGCGACCGCCAGCTCGGACCCATCTTTGTTCCAGTCGGCGTCGATGACATCGTCGAGAAGTTCACGAGTAGCGCCGCCGCCGAGCGGAGCCTTGGCGAGACGTCCTGTGGGAGTCCACATCGGGTCAAAGACACGGCCAAGCGAGAGAGCCAGATCGCTTGACTTGGAAATGCTCAGAAGGTCCGCAGACAGATTCAAAGGCTGAGTTTCGAAGGTGTCGGTACGCGTGGAGAGAAGAGTCATCGGCTCGCCGTTGAAGGAAGCGGCGTAGACCACGGTGCGTCCCGGAGCGAATCGAGCCGTACGAATGTAAGCAGGCCGAAATGAGACCTGGGAATATCGGCCCGGAGATGGCTCTGGACGGTTGAAGAACCAAATGCCGGCGGCGAGCACGACCAGAGCGACGAGTGCGGCAAGGACCCAGGCGAGGCGAGGCTTTCTTGTTACCTGTGGCGCAGATGAGACGGCCTGGGATACTCCGGAGGTGATGCTCAGAGCGTCGAGCGCGAACGCGAGATCACTGGCCGATTGGAAGCGGCGCTCCGGCTTCTTTTCGAGGCAGCGGCGAATGATCCGATCAAGGCCGGGAGAAACCTGAACGCCATATCCCGAGAGTTCTGGGATTTCTTCCTTGAGAATCGCATTCATCGTTTCGACCGAGGAGTCTCCACGAAATGCGCGAGCGCCGGAGCCCATCTCGTACAGGACTGCACCGAAGCTGAAGATGTCGGAACGGTGATCGAGCGGTTGGCCGCGAACCTGCTCGGGCGACATGTAGCCGACAGTGCCCATCACCGTCCCGGGAGTAGTGCGTACATTGCCGGTCATAGTCGCTGAGTCTTCTAAAGTGGGGTCTGGGGCTTGCTTTGCGAGACCGAAGTCCAGGACTTTGACGCGATCATCGCGAGTGATGAAGACGTTCTCGGGCTTGAGATCGCGGTGAACGATACCTTTTTCGTGGGCGGCGGCGAGGCCTTTGGCGACGTCGAGAGCGTACTCGATCAGTTTGCGGCGCGGAAGAGTTCCGGCGGCCAGAGCTTCGCGAAGCGACTGGCCTTCGAGAAATTCAGAGACAAGAAACCGGATGCCGTTCTGCTCACCGACATCGTAAATAGCGAGCACGTTGGGATGATTCAGTGTGCTCAGGATTTTCGCCTCGTGCTGGAAGCGATGAAGGCGGTCGGGTTCCGTGGAGAAAGCCGCTGGCAGAATTTTCAGAGCGACCGTGCGATCGAGACGTGTGTCGCGGGCGCGGTAAACCTCACCCATGCCCCCTAACCCGAGGACTGATTGAATTTCGTATGGCCCCAGCTTAGTGCCAGAGGTTAGAGGCATGCGTGGACGGATTATACAGCGGGCGGGCACTAGCGACGTGCCATCGGCGACGGCGTTACGTGATCGCGTCCTGGTCCCGCTTCCCTCGAAATTTATGCGCCAGAAGTTTGGGTGTGGGAGCACGGGGAAGGTAATGAGAACCACCAAGGATGGAACGAATCCGCTAATCCGGTTGGTCGGCTAACCGGAGGTTATCCAGAAACGGGCGTCTGGGAATTGTTGAATAGATTCGGACCTGTGGTCGGCAACTAGAAGTAATGGCGCGACGATGCTCTCTAGAATCCTAACCCGTTGTTGGACCCAAGTGGCCCCAGAGGGAGTTTAGGAGAGTCTCCACGAAATTGAAATCTTCGCTCTATCCGGATACGCGAGCCCGAGATGGCTACCGGGAGGCGGTAGCGATCAACGCGCTTGCCCCTAGCGTTCACCTGTTAACTGCCCCACCATTGCCCAGCGTGCCCTTTGAGCGGCTGCTCCCCTGCTGGGTATTAGTCGTTAAAACGCACTCTCAAGGCCTCAACCTACAACGAAATTCGACAAGGGTCCTGAGGGACGTACATGAGTGGTTTTCAACAACTGGTACCCATTGCTTTCACCGGAGTCAGAGTGCTTATTCGAGAAAACCATTTCGGCCGTCCCATAGCCTACCTGTGTCGAGACGAAAAAGAGTGCCTCCGGAGCAGAGTAGAGTGGGATTCGAATTCAGCTAATAACGTAATTTCAATAACAGAGAACACGGCGGGCACCGTAAAAGCGATGGAAGACAGTGGTAAGCAGTGCTAACGGATCACAAACGGATCACGGCTCGGTGATCCCCTGAAGAGGTTCCGATCTGTAGGCCTGCGTCGGAGTCAAAGCTGATTCAGATACTACCTACCAATTCGAGTTTCGGAGCACCTGGAGAAAGAAGTGCTCGAACGTCTCGCATCGGAGGTTGGCCGAAGAAGCGGCTGTATTCGCGATTGAACTGTGTCGCGCTTTCGTAGCCGACCTCAAAGGCCGCACTGGCTGCATCGAGACCATTGTTCAGCATCAGGCTCCGCGCTGATTGAAGCCGCAGTTGTTTTTGATACTGCAGTGGACTCATCGCGGTCAGCATCCGGAAATGATGGTGCAACGTGGATACGCCCATGCGCGCCACCTGTGCGAGCTCTTCCACGTGCAGAGGCTTGGCATAATTCGCGGCTATCCACGCAATCGCTTTTGCCGTCCGGTGGCTTTGATCTCCGAGTGTTGCTACTCCGCGCAAGCGCGCTCCCACGCGCCCTCGCAGGACTCGATAGATGATCTCGCGTTGAATCAGGCCGCTCAGAAAAGGAACGTCCTGCGGATTACTCAGCAAATCCACCAGGCGGCAGCATGCGTCCAGGAATTCCGGCGTGGTCTCGCCGATTGACATAGCGGGACTGTCAGATGCAGCTTCTGCGACGTGGATTTCCTCACGGCTGAGCAACTCCCGCACCATAGACATATCGAACTTGATTGACAGTGCGAGACAGGGAACCTCCTCGGTCGCCTGGGCAACCCAGCTGACGATCGGCAAATCAACCGCAGTCACGACGAAGCGCGACTGGTCGTAGGTGAAGCTGGTCCGGCCAAGGTTCACCCGCTTGCTCCCCTGTGCGACTACGATGATTCCCGGATGGTAGGTCATCCGGCACGGCGGGGTCGGCGCAGTCCGCAGGTGGAGGCTCACGCCGGGAATCTCTGTTGTCCGATTCTCTTCCTTGCCCATGAAGGAGGCAATCTTCTGCGCGAGTTCTGTCTGCGACCCGTGTGCGTCGTTCGCTTTCAGAGTGGCTTTGTCTTTTGTATTTTTCATGTTAACGATCTCTAGCGTCCTTTCAAAGATAGCCGCGTGTCTCCAGCAAAGCCATTGGTTTTTCGCCTGACGAGAGGAATAGGCAATAAGAAGGCAGGATCGGGCTACCAGTTGACGGCCCTTTACCCATAAATTCGAGGATGCAAGGGAAACAAAACTAAGACGCTGGAGAGAGCCATGAAAACCTTAACCCTAATTATGGGTCTGTTTCTATTAACGATGATTGCGCAATCGTCCTACGCGCAGCAGTCGCCACAGCCGCCAACGGAAACGATTAAAACTGCCGCAAGTCATACACCCGAGCAACAAGAAGTCATCAACCTCTCAAACATGAAATGGGATTGGATGGCAGACAAGAAGGTCGATTCCTTAGAGACACTATTTGATGACAAAGCCATGTTCACTCACATGGGAGGGACATGGGGAAAAACCCAGGAACTAGCCACCATTAAAAGCGGTGGCATCTGGTACAAAAAAGCTGCAGTTTACGCAGTTGACGCTCGCATATTTGGTAACACAGCCATCCTGCTAGAGGACATTGATTTGCAGGCAGCAGTCGGTGAGCACGAAGTCACCAATCCTTTTATGGTGACTGAGGTGTATATCAAGGAAAACGGCAAGTGGAAGCTCGCCCAACTCACGTTCTCGCATCTGCTTAGGCCAGTCAAAATGAATAGCAATAAGAATTAGCCACAAACATCGAAAGAGAATCTGCGACGAAATTTGGCGCTCGTGGAGTTTGTGAAGAGATGGGCCGTGCGGGAACAAGCAGAACGTTGAGCGACGGCGATCTTAAAGAAAAAGGAAAGAAATGGAGACAGTAACTCTGAATAACGGTGTCGTCATGCCGATTCTTGGATTTGGAGTCTTTCAAATCGCGGACCTCAGCGAATGCGAGAGAGCGGTAGTAGATGCGATCGACGTGGGATACCGATTGATCGACACCGCGGCTTCCTATGAGAACGAAGAGGCTGTAGGAAGAGCTATCCGGCGAAGTGGAGTTCCGCGCGAGCAATTGTTTATCACGACTAAGTTGTGGATCGCTGACACGGGCTATGAGAAGACGAAACAGGCCTTCCAGCGGTCAATGCAGCGTCTTCAGGTAGATTATTTGGACTTGTACCTGATTCACCAACCATATGGCGACGTTTATGGCTCATGGCACGCTATGCAGGAGTTCTACCGCGAAGGCGTCATCAAAGCCATCGGCGTGAGCAACTTTCATTCCGACCGCGTGATGGATTTCGTCATGCATCAGGAAGAACCCCCAGCGGTAAACCAGGTGGAGACGCATCCCTTCCATCAACAGGTCGCCACTCAACAGTTCCTGCAAGAGAACAAGATCCAGATCGAGTCTTGGGGCCCATTCGCCGAAGGAAAAAACAATATCTTCCACAATGAAGTGCTCGGCGGGATCGCAAAGAAGCACGGGAAAACCATAGCGCAGGTGATCTTGCGTTGGCTCATTCAGAGAGGTGTCGTCGTTATTCCAAAGTCGGTCCGAAAAGAGCGAATGGCCGAGAACTTCAATGTATTTGGTTTCGCACTCGATGCTCAAGACATGAGCACCATCAAGTCGCTGGATACGGCAGCCAGTCTGTTCTTCGATCACCGCGACCCTGCGATGGTGAAGTTTCTCAGCCGGGCAATTCGTCGTACCTAAGTGCAAATGGCTACGCACATATTGAACGTCGATTCAGGAGCGACAATCTTCTTGATCCGAGACTAAGGCTCGGTTCGGAAAGAAATTCAGTTTCTGTAGCATCGGCAAACCAGAAATTGCTGATTCCCTATCAGTCTATTTTGCCTTAACGGATCGCACCTGGGCCTTGCAAAACTGCATGTCACTCATTCCAAAGATGAAGACAGGCGCTGAGAGTGGGCCTGATAAATACACATAACGTCTTTATTTTTAATAATCTGGCGGAGAGAGTGGGATTCGATTTTCGCCATTTAGCACAAGTCGTGGTGACGACTGGACATAGGTGATAATAACCTGTGTTTATGCTGGCCTCAAACACTTTCTTGACTTCGGGTCCGTTGCCTCCCAAAACCTCCAACGACCTCCATTGACCACAAACACGGTATCACTAGTATCACTTTTTGCATGGCAGAGAGCATAGGGTTTCTCAATTATTCGCAGACAAGGAATTCATTTGCGCCTCAGTCCGGCGTCCCCGGTCGCGAACCGACAGCAATTTCATCGAAATGAAAAGGGTAGTGCGCTCGGCGCAACGGCGGTTCCCTTCTCGGTCATTGTCACTGCTAGCGGCGATATTGGTTATCTAATCGTCCCGGTTTTGAAGATCACCTATGGTGTTCTGGCTCGTTATGAAAATTCTCTACTTTACTTGATTCTTACACCGGTTACCAGCAGCGGGTTCTAAAGCGTTCTGATTCATTCCGCTCGGTTCTGAACATGGAACTATCACGTTTTTATCACGCCGCCGGGACCGGATCGGGAAAGCGTGATCTCTGACCGCCTGGGGTCAATGAGTGTAATGGGTGATTCCACTCGAATTTCGACTGCTTTCGGTTCCAAGGTATCCGAAGCTGACCGGAAGATGAGTGAAATTGATTCCATGACAATGTCGGCTCCCGCACCCGGGTTAGAGTTGGAGGTGGCAAAACCAACCAACCGGCTCGGGAGAAAGGAGCCGAACGATGATCATTATAGGAGTAGATTTCCATCCCGAGTTTCAACAAATCGCTGTGCTCAACACCGTGACCGGAGAGGTCGAGGAGAAACGGCTCGCACATCCCGGTGAGGCGGAGAAGTTCTACCGTGCTCTCGCGAGTGCGAATGAAACGGTGCGCATCGGCATGGAGGCCAGTGGGCACGCACGCTGGTTCGAACGACTGGTTGCTGAGTTGCGGTTTGAGTTGTGGATCGGCGACGCGGCCGAAATTCGGACGCGGCGGGTACGCAAGCAGAAGACGGATCGCCAGGACGCGCAACTCATCCTGCGCTTGCTGCTCGAAGATCGGTTTCCGAAGATCTGGGTGCCCAGTTGGGAGAACCGCGATCTGCGGCAGTTGTTGTGGCATCGGCATCGCATGGTGCAGGCACGCACGCGTGTCATGAATCAACTGCAAGCGGTGGCGTTGAACGAAGGCCTGCGTTGCAAGAAAAAGTTGTGGCGCGAACGCGGACGGCAGCAATTGGAATCGTTCACGCTGGCTCCGTGGGCGAGCCGGCGACGGCGCGATCTGCTGGATTTGCTGGATCGTTTGAATCCGGCGATTGCGGAGCTGACGCAGGCGATCGAGCGCGAAGTCGAGAACTGTCCGGCGGCGCAGCGGCTGCGAACGCACCCTGGAGTAGGCGTGTTAACGGCGCTGGCATTTGTGCTCATCCTCGGCGACGCGGAGCGCTTTCACTGCGGCAAGCAGGTGGCAAGCTATCTGGGCCTGGTGCCGCTGGAAGACTCCAGCGGAAATCGCCGACGCTTGGGACATATCACCAAGCAAGGCAGTTCGATCTTGCGCTTCCTGCTGGTGGAAGCGGCACAAGTGACGGTGCGCAGCCTGCCGGAGTGGCGCAGCAAATATTTTCATCTGGTGCTGCGGCGCGGACGAAAGATTGCGAAAGTCGCCATGGCCCGTCGGCTGGCCGTGCAGTTGTTCTGGATGATGCGCAAGCAATGGATTACGAGCAGTTGAACAAGTTCGGTTCGCACGCGGGACAGCCCGGACATCGCCATGGTGTGTAGTCGAACATCGAGCTATTGATTGAGCGTCCCGCTCCTCTTGAGAAGAAGAGGAGTTCGAAGTAGTAATCATGATCGCAGTACGTGACCGAAGAGATGCATGGGTCGGACCGAGAGTCCGAACCTGAAAAACGATTACGAGCGAGCCTGTGGTTGGTACGGCCATTTCAACAAGAGCGAAATGGCGCTCTTCTCCGAGTGCACGGATAGGTACGCTCGAAAGTTGCTTGACACCGCCGACATTGTCAGAGAGGCGATATAACAACAGTCATCACCTTACCGATGGATGACATTCCTTATTCCATTAAGAATCTGCCCGCGACCATCGGGTGCGTAGGAATTCACAGAGGGACGGAAGGGGTTGTTCAGCGTGCTTAACAGTTTTTCCGCACAAGAGCGCTCTCTCCAATTAGCAGCAGGGCAATCTACGTACTCTCCGAGACCGCACGGGAGGCGCAGAACCTTCCCGCGATTGCATTCCCAACAGGAACACGGCACCGTTTCTGCATCGGTTCTCATGAGGCAATATTCCTTACAGCGACCGTTACCTCTGGCCGGTCTTCAATTTCGCGAAGGCCTATTTCCACTAAAACGCCCAGGGATCCGATCCCCTGTAATCAAGATCACGCGGCAACTCCATCCCAGTCACATCGATTGCCAGATGCCTGGAAGATAATCAGACGATTTCAGTCAGAAAAAGAAAAAGGCCCGCACGTCTTTCGAGACATAAATACGGTATCGAATAAGGCGGCCGTTCCGATTGCTGTTTCCTGATGGCAGTGTGGGCAGATCATCGCCACTTAATATTCCAGCGCCCTGTAACGACGATCATCCGAATGCGAGAACAGAGTGCAGAAGCGGACTCACACTCTCCAGTGATCCACAGAAGGTAAGAAAAATGAAAAGGACCTTGTTATGTATTTTTCTGCTGTTTGAGATATCGGGCTTCGCACAGACTTACACCTTCACGACGCTCGTCATTTTTCCAAACTCTTCACAAAAAAGCGCCGTGAATCCAATGGCCCCTACGATCGATGGGTTGGGCAACATTTACGGGATCTCCTTTCGCGGCGGCGCAAACGATGGCGGGACATTGTTCAAAGTGACGCCAGCCGGTAGCTTGTCGGTGCTGTATAGCTTCCCAAACAATACATTCCCTCAAGGAGCGGTTGTCCGCGACTCGCACGGCAATCTGTACGGCGGTACGGCGCGGGGAGGAACTTACAATGAAGGCTTTATCTTCAAAGTAACCTCGGCGGGAAAGATGACGATTCTACACAGCTTCTCCTCCTCGGCCGTCAGCGGCTATTACTCGCTGGCGCGGGACTCAGGGGGGAATTTGTATGGGTACGATGCCTCTGGAAACGGTTCGCTATTCAAGCTGACGCCGAGGGGAGAGTACACGATTCTGTACGCCTTTTGCTCCTTGAGTGATTGCGCTGACGGAGGCGGCCCCTTCGCATCCGGCCCCGCCGGAGGACCGATCATCATGCCCGATGGTAATCTCTACGGTATGACCGGTGGTGGTGGAACCCTCGGCTACGGGACCATTTTCAGAATAACTCCACAAGGACAGCAAACCATTTTGTATAACTTTTTGGGAGGGTCTGATGGAGCCAATCCGCACTCCAAGCTGACGAAGGACTCGGCTGGAAATCTCTATGGAACAACCTATTCCGGCGGCGCATTTGGAGGCGGTACCGTATTCAAGCTAAGCCCATCCGGGGTGGAGTCGGTTTTGTATAACTTTTGTGCTCTGACCGATTGCGCAGATGGAACAGAGCCTAATGGGCCAGTCATCGTCGATGCTGCTGGTAACCTATACGGTGTAACCTCCTGGGGAAATGGCAACTATGGGGTGCTTTATAAGATCGCCACTTCAGGAAAGGAAACGGTCGTTTACAATGCCAAAGGCGCACCCGGTCTAGGCTACGCGCTCGTTTCGGACAAGATGGGCAATCTCTATGGCACGACCCCAAACGGCGGCGGTCCCCATAACGGAACCGTGTATAAGCTGACCAAGAAATGAATTCTCGGACTTAACTCACAAGTGAAGAGCGAAGGGGGCATTCAGAGGGAGCGACTGCCATTGTGATTGTCTGAGCACCCAGTTACTATAAGCAGCCAAACCTCGCGGGAGACGGCAATGGAAAGCGATATCATCCCCGGATGTTCGGATCACGAGTGAAGATTGAGTTCCGAATTCCTCAGTCCGGGAATTAACACTGCGTGAACCAACGACACTACTTTTTTGGCGAAAAATTACCCGAAGCCATTTGTTTTGTCATTTCAGCCATAGCTGCGGGCATGGTCTCGGGATGTCGAATGAGATCAAGCGCATAGACGCGCACGTCTACAGGGACTCCGAACCATTGCCGGCGCTCCGACTCGACGGGAGGCCCGCCGGGTTCACCCACATTCGGAATCGGCATAGGCAGGCGAAAAGCGTACATGCTGCCAGCGGCAACTGCGACATGTGGATACCGCAGGAGCCATTCGCAGTTGTGACCGTCGAGAATCATGTTCGACGACACAACGACCCACTGGCCATCCTCGACCGCGCTCGGTTTTTGACAATCCCAAATCTCGGCATTCGGGATGAAAGCCGCTGGGTCGCTGAACGCGTACGTATCGATGCTGACGCGGTGCTGTCCCTGCTGTTCGAGGAACGTCTTCACGTCAGGCAGCGCCTGATTCCAGTCGACATTCGAATCACTCGCCAGGTAGTACGTAGGGTGCCCGGTCGCAAACGAGTTGAAGTAGGGCATGTAGTAGGGATAGGTGTGCACGGCGGTGTAGAGCGATGATGCGGCCGCGACCATCACGATGGCGGTAATTGCCATGGCGATCCATCGATTGCGGGACCGCAACCGGGAGATCATGCGCGGTAACGGGGCCAGCATGACGAAAAAAAGCACGTGCGGAACACTCAGATGCCTGAGGCTGACGTCGAACATTGAGATCACATGGATGCCGAGAAAGAACATCAGCGCGATCCACAGGACGCGCCAATGCACGGTCCGGCCTTCGGGTATGGCCGATTCGAGTTGCGCGTTCCCACGATCCGCCACAACCAGTAGCAATGCCGTTGCAGCGATCACAATTGATCCGAGAGTCAGCTTCAGTGCGAGGAGCACCGGGAAGTAAAACCACTTTCCGTGCGGATAACGTTGGCCGAGGATAAACATTGGGCGCACGAAGCTAAAAGCAATCACCGCCATGCCGCGCACGTAAAGCCAGGGCGGCATCAGCAGGCGCTTGAGCGGCGTCATCAGGGAAGACTTGCCCAGCAGATAAAGAACGTCGTGGGATTGGTTCCACGAAAACACGAAGTAAACGATGTAGACGAGCGCGGCGGCAACTGCGATTCCCTTCCAAGTGCCGCGAGAGCGCATGCGTCGCCAGGCGCGAGCTTCCGGCTTTGTCAGAGGCTGATGTGGGACAGGGCGCCACCGTGTGCTCAACGCGAATGCAATGAACACAAAGAACAGCGCACCTGCGGAAAACTTCGATAGCAGTGCGCAGCCAAGCCAGAGTCCGAACAACGCGATGCGTTTGCGACTTGGGTCTTGCCACATGCGCGCAAAGGACCAGAGTGTTCCGAGCGAGAACAGGGCGATCGACGCGTCGGTGATGACCATCGGTCCGAATGTCAGAAAGAGGGGGCTGCTAACAAAAAGCGTAAGCGAGAGAAGGCCTCCCCAGTCTCCGCCGAGCTCACGCCCGAAGACAAAGATGAGCCATCCAAGGGCGAGAGTCAGGAGCAGCATGGGGATTCGTGCCCATAGGAGGATGGTGAAAGGATCGTTCCAGCGCGTGATCAGCCAATGTCCGAAGATCCATTGGCCGACGTATCCATCGGGCACGAATTTCTGACTGGCGGTCCATGAAATGTGCGAGTAGTCGGCGTGTACACCATGTACAACCAAAGGCAGAGCGGCGATCAGCTTGGGCAGCGGAGGATGTTCTTCGTTCATCCGCAGATCGAGTTTCTGCAGATAGCTGACACCGGCGCCGATATGCGCAACTTCATCGAAGGCTACTGATTCGTGCCTCGCCGCGCCGCCGGCGAGCAGGCCCATCAACACGAGCAAGCAAATAGCCGCAGCGGATACGGAGTGGCGACGCAAATCGGCGGTCGACCTCAAGCAATCGTCGTGTATAGCTTTACTGTTACTGGGGGAACGGGAGATTTTACTTAGCGCAAAGCAGAAGTACAATCAAATTTCGCGCGGCGATTTCCGGAAAGCAGGGACCTATCGGCCGTGGCTGTTTTTGCAGTGGTCTTCCCTTCTGCGCTGTTCGTACTTCCGACCAGGTCGTCCAACTCACTCTAAAGAAGCGGAACAGAACGCCAGAGGGTTCCGTGTGGCATGCAAGCGCGCTCTTGGACTGAGGTTCAGAACGACAAGGTGAACTCTTAAGAATGAGAGCGCGGCATCCAGACTACTAAACGGTCTACTGGATATCTCTCAATTCCTCTATCGTCGGCAACTGGGAAGCTGACTCCTGATTTACCCGTCAGGTCTCTTCCGCAGTATTCGTTCTTAGAAGTGTAGGCTCGATCGGGAACGATAGATCCGCTGAACTACCACAGCTTCCCGCGAATCACCGTGATCGACCCAGCCGGGAGCGTGTACATCCCATCCGCTGCGGCAGCCATCGTGATGTTCTTATTCTCAGCAGGATTGTTGGCATACTGCACAAGAGCAACAGATCCTATGAAAGGATGGCTGACATGCTTGGCATCGTCGATGACGAGGCGGACCGGGTGGGCGGCGTTCAAATCATGGTTGATCAGCATCAACGACCAGTTCGCGTCGGGACGTTTGACGACGTACGAGGTAACGACCGTCTGTCCGACAGCGTCCTTCAGGTCCGCCGATGCCGGAAAAATCTTGTTCGCCCCTGCCTCGTGCTGTAACCATTCAAAATTAATAATGTGCGCGGAAGAGTACGGATTATATGCAGGAGTGCCGTACGCGCCACCGCCATCAGCGCCACCCTCGGGATCGAGGAGTCCCTGACCAACGGCGCCATTATTGATTGCAGGACGATAGAACGCTGTGCCGCCCTGTTCAAAGAAAGTGCCAAACGCATCGACTTCCCAGATGGAGCGGCCAGTCACGCCCAGGTAGCCCGGTCCGCTTTGCCCCGCGATGATTCCACTCTCCGAAATAATCAGCGGCACCTCCGCCGGAACCCCGTCCTGCCGCCACATGTGCAGCACATGCTTCATAATTCCGGGTTCCAGGTATAGCGATGCCCAGTCGTTCGGAGGTGTGGATCCGTTGATCATGAATGGATAGTGTTCGAACGACATGAATGCGAGATCCTTCAGATGACCGTGGGCTTTCAGGTAATCGACGAATCGCTCCATCCAGGAAGTGCGGCCCTCCTCATCCGGCCAGAGCGTGATGTCTTTATCCACGCCTTCAAAAATCGGGCCGCCCAACTTGGCGCTGGGCGTCAACTTGTGGACCGCATCCGCCACTTGAATGTAGATGGCGCCATAATCTTCCGGCGTCATGTGCTTGCCATCGCACTCTTCCCCGACTTCAATTCCCACCACGGGATAGCCACGCTTGTGAATGTAGGAAACTTCATTCGCGCAATCTTCGGGAGTGTCATAGATCGCCGCGCATGCAACTAGCGCCGCGTGGCCCATGGTCAATCCGCTGGTGAAGAAATTGTCCATGCCGTTGTACTGATCGTGGCCTCCGGTGATCAGATTGTCGGCCTGGTGCCAGGGATCGACCGAAGAAGCGAAAAACGATCCAGCCAGGTCTGCCTCCGAACCGGCGATCACTTCCTGCTCTCCAGCACCCTGCAGAACCGGCGGCGGCCCAGGTCCGGGCTCTTTGCCGTTCGGCGGATACACGATCGCGTATTTCCCCTCAGCATCGATCGTACCGGCCGACAGCGTCTGCAGGGCGTAGCCGACGCAGTTTCGAATATCCTGCGACCCGTGAGTGTCGCAAGTTCCGGAGGACTTCGACATCAACACGCGGACGAAGCGCGTAGTGACGGGCTCATCGGAAAGCTTTAGACGAACATCCCCGCCGGTGCCATTCAGCACCGCGCCCGACGTGAACGCCTTCCACATCCCGTTCGGGCCCATGTCCCAGTCCATCGCATTGTTGTCGCCGACCCAGTACTGCACCACATAAACCACGGCATACGGATTAACCCATTGAATGTGGATCGCGTTGACCGCGCGCGCCGCGCCCATATCGATCACCACCCATTGCGGGTGCAGCGTATCGCTCTCGCCCGTGAAGTGGCTGGTCAAGTAAGGATTGCTCTTCCAGTAACTTTGAAAACCAGCAACCAACGGTAAATCTCCGCTGGTCATAAAATCGCGATGGGGCAGCGAATACGAATAGCCGTAGTGAATCGGTTCGCCTAAATCAGCGCTGCCGACGTAGTAGCCGCTCTTCGTCGCCGGATCGCTCCATGTGCCGTTTTCGTTCCAGTGCCATGCCGACAAGCGCAACTCGCTGTTGTTGCGCATGGTGATGGAACCCCAACCCGGGTTCTTGACCCCCTGAATCACCTCGGGCTTGCTCAAGTTGTCTATTTGCGCCCTGCTCAAATCATCCATCCACGCGCCGGTCGCTGTATCGGGATAGATCGTATTCAGAACGTGCGACGGCGTTACGTCCACGTGAACCGTGGCGACGGAATCAAGCGTGCCAATCGGGGCAACCGAGTGCGCCGGGAGCTCCTCGCGATGGTGTCGTGGGTGAGGCGTTTGCGTCTGAGCCGTTTGAGCTTGCGCCGCCTGAGCGTGGACGCGCAATGGGATGCGCGTAGAGAGGGCGATCAGCCCGAACGCCGCAACCGCAACACATAGCCAAAGGCGAGACGAGATCCGTGGATCAGAACCAGTAGTCATGATGTTATCGCCCTATTAAAACGATTGAATTCTGGAAATTGCACGTCGAGTTTACACGAACGGTAGACAACTGGTTGGATCGGTGTATCGGCGGCAGGCACGCTCAACTCGCAAGTTGGAGGCGATTGGAGCCGCCTTGAAGTCCCGGTGTAGCGCTGGCCATCATCGTTATTATCCTCATCGTTTTCCTTGTTCTGTGACTGATCGGCTCATCGCTCGCTACATCCGTCTTCTGCGGTAGGTCGAACGGGAAAGAATTGACTATAAGTCGGCCAAGGCGTCGAGAACCGCCGCCGCTCCCGGCAAAATGGCGGTGGCTCCCCGAAAGTTGCAAGCGCGCGTCATATCATTTGGAATCACTAGACAGCGTAGGCCAGCGGCGCGGGCCGCAGCCAGTCCGCGCTCTGAGTCTTCCACCGCGACACAGTTGTCGGCCTTCATCCGAAGTCGTTCTAAAGCGAGCAGGTAAGGCTCGGGATTCGGCTTCGTCTCGCGGAAGTCCTCCCGTGCGAGGACAAATTCGAAATATCGCAGCAAGCCGGTATCGGAATGCATGACATCGAAATGTTGGCGCTGCGAACTGGTTACCACTGCCATCCGCATGCGCCCCTGCAGTTGTTGCAAGGTTTGCGGCACGTCTGGTAGCACGCGCGTCTGTTTGCGCAGCATTTCCGAATACAGCAAATCGCGTTCGCGTTTCAACTCCGCGACCTGTTGTCTTCCCCACCCCCTCTCGATGGCAAGCTCAAACGCGCTGCGCCCTTCTCGCATTGATAAATCGAGGAATTGTCGCAAGCTCAATTGAATGCCGATTGTGTCCAAGATCGTTCGAGTGCTCTCGAAGAAAAGACACTCGGTATCAACGAGAACGCCATCGTTATCCCACAAGATCGCTTCCACCATTACAGAACCGGATCACCTCACATCCATTTCAATTAGCTTAGCCCGTCCGGCGTCTGAGACAAAGCGCGTGGCAGCTGTAAGGGAAATGGTTTGTGCGAGCACCCTATACCGTGATGTCGGAACACTCGGCACAATCAAACGAGGAAGACAGTGGCTTTCCGACTGCTAAGCGACGCCAATTGAGCATCTAGATTTTATGCTGTTTTGGTTCAGGACCAGGGCTCCGTTCGTACTCCCTCACTGTCCGGTTGGTCGGCAACCCGGAAGTTATCCCGGAAACTGCCTAGCAGAGCCGCGGAACATCGCTCCCGCCGCAACGTAGCGACCAAACTCGCACGGCGCCAAGGGTATTTCGACAGACAACGCGTTCTTCGCATTGCGTGGATTCCTTCTCGTTTGATCGTTAATCAAGCATGTCGATTACTTCCGGTGTGCCATCCGTTCCCGGCAGGCTCACTTCCGCATGTTTTCGTCTAGAAAGGCAAACACGTCGGACTCCCAAATGTTCACGCCGAGATGGAGGAAGTCGTGCCCATCGTCCACCGTGTGGCCGATGGGCGGATAGATTTTCAAGCGATGCGGCTTACCGATGTGCGCGCGGCGGGCGTCCAGCACCTTGCCGGACGAGAGGGAGTAATCGTTCTCGGCGTGAATGAAGAAGACCGGCGCCGCGACGTGGTCAATGGCGGCTAGGAGCCGCGCTCGCAACTCTGGAGAGCGATCGAAGCTATACCCAGCTCCGGAAAAGATTACCACCGCTCGCAGCTTCGGTTCATGTTCGGCCAGTAGCACCGTGAGCGAACCTCCAAACGAGTGCCCGATCGCGGCGACATTCCGCGCATCGACGTAAGGGAGCGCCCGCAGGAATTTGAGTCCGGACAGGGCGTCGTCCATTTCCCTGTTTTCCAGCAACTGCACCTGCAGAGCGTTGCGCGCCTCTTGCCCGTGTGCGGCGGATTCGCTGTTCATCAGGTCGACAGCGTTAGCGCCCTGGTCCGTGGAAAGCCCGACGCCGCGTCTAAACAAATACAAGAATACATAGCCATGACGAGCGAACACCGGTCCGAGTTTCTCGGCATTTCGCTCATACGGTCCGAGACGTTCCAGATCTTCACCGGTACGGCCGCTGCCGTGATTCAGCAGGATGGCGGGAAACGGTCCGCGGCCCTGCGGCCGCCACAGCATCGCGTGCAGGGTAGCCGACCCACTATGGACGACTACGGTTTCTGGCGCGCCAGACGCCTGGCCCCAAGCCGTCGCGACTGTGAGTGTTAGAACGAGCGGCACCAGGACGAACGTGTACTGCTTTGTCATTTGCCACTCCCCACTCACTGGATACCACGGATGCCATCGACTCTGTCGGAATGGGCCCAGTATATCCTCATCGCTGCGAAGACTCCTGGAGCTGATGGTGATATTTGGGCGTTCACTGGGACTGACGCGACATTCAAGGACCGGATCACCCGTGATCCCGGCATGATTCATCACGGAAAGAAGCGAGTCCAGCAAGGCCAACGGGGTGACCAGAACTGGTGCGATAGAATTGAACCTCGCAGAGGTTCAAGGGTGGAACCGAATCAGCAGCAATGCACACCAGCATATTTCCGCTACACGATTCGCCTACTCTCCCGCTTTCCCAATTTCGATCAGCCATTCATCGGGTCTTTGCGTCGGAAAGCCGTAAGCTTCCTGCAATTGCCTGATGGAGGACGTGCACTCGATGTTGGATGTGGCCTCGGTGGGAGCTTCCGATACCTGCGAGCTGCAGTCGGCCACAACGGAGAGGTAGTTGGCGTGGAGATTAGTCCGGATGTAGCAAGGGCCGCGCAAAGGCGAATCGAGGTAAACCAGTGGGCAAACGTGCAAGTCGTGGTTGGGGACGCTCGCGCCGTTGCACTAAACGGGAAGTTTGATGGCTTGATGCTATTTGGCGCCCCAGACATCTACGCATCCCCAGAGGCGCTCGCGCATCTACGGCCTTATCTAAAGGATCATGCGAGAGTTGTCGCCTTTGGCTCAAAACTCACCAAGCGTCGTTTCGGTGCGACTTTCAATATACTTGTTCAATTTCTGATGAAGCTTTCGTTCGCATCAACACCCAAACTGAACCTCGAGCCTTGGACACCCTTGGTGGCGTACTGCGCGGAGATTCAAGTTCGAGAGTATGTGAACGGGTCCTTCTTTCTGGCCTCTGGTTCAATTCAACCCGACAATCATTGAACGTCGATGCTCTCCTGGAGGGCGAACCTAGAATGGATACCTTTTCATTGATGAGTGGTCGGTAAACGTGGAGGTTGCGTGTGACAGAGCGACGATCATGGACGAGAAGCCGGCTTGGGATCCTACGCCGCCCCCCGGGATGGATTCGGACGCAATCCCGGCCACATTCGCCTCGACCAGTATTGGGGATTCGGACTATCGTTCGACGAGTAACAGCGGGTTCTGCCGTTGTGCCTGTGACGTGGCAACGTTAATCGTGGGACTACTTCAGGATCGCCCGTGATACGTAGGTGTACGTCATTTTTTTAGGAGGCGGCCTAGGGCCATCTCTGACGGCGGAGCCTTCCTGTTTAGAACAGCTTCGGCGACCATTTCACCCATCAATGGCCCATGCTTGAAACCATGACCGGACCCTCCGCCGACAATCCAGACGTTCTCCGCTTCGGGATGACGATCCAAAATGAAGTTGTGATCCGTCGAGTTTTCATACTGGCAGACACGACTTTCAAGCAGGGGAGCGTCCGCCATCGCAGGAAAGCGCATGCGCAAATACTCACGCGCGGCGGACAGTTTTTCTTGTGAAATCTCACGCTCCATCGTAGAGGGATCGATCACCGGTCCGCGGGTATCGTCAGCAATCTTGAAGCCCCGCCAATGGTTTCCGGGCACACCGAAAAACGGACGTTTGCCTCCATCAATCCAGGTTGGCAGTTGCGCTTCAGAGAAGCGTAGGTCGCCAGCGGGAGTACCGAAAAAAAAGACTTCCTGCCGAGTGGGTGTAATGGTTGGCGCCAGGAATGGGAACACCTTTCCGAGCCATGGACCCAGCGCAAAAACATAAGCGTCAGCTTTGAGGATCTCGCCATGACCGACATCGATTCCGTTCATGCGATTCGCAGCGATTGCGGACGGGGTGGCCTGGGCTTGACGATACTCGCCGCCAGCCTTGCGGAACGCCTCCAGAACGGCCTCACACCCACGACGCGCAGCAAGAAAGCCGGAGTCGGGTTCGAAAACGCTCCAGGACACGCCGTCGAAATTGATTTGCGGCCAGCGCGTGGCGCAGTCGGCGGACGAAAGCTTCTCAAATCGAATACCGGCCTCCTGTAGGGCCGGCAATGCAGCGGTCTCATAGGAGTCATCTGCGCCGGCCATCCGCAGCGCACCGCTCTGGAAGAAAAGCTTCAGATTCCACCGTTGCTCGTACTCGCTCCACAGCTGCAACGCCCGAGCCACCATCTTGATGTACATGACGTGCGCTGGACCATAGGTAGCACGAATCGTGCGCGTCTCGCCGCCGGAGCTTGCGCGAGAATTTCCCGGTCCCCATGCGTCCAGCAGAGTGACTTTCGCACCCATCTCGACAAGATGAAGAGCTGACCACCCACCGAATGCACCCGCCCCGACAACGATGACCGAAGTTCGAAGTGGACTTGCCAGCGACGATGAGCCGACCATGCAAGCTGCTCCTACGACTGCCGTACTTTGCAGGAACGTTCGCCGTGAAGTCTTGGTGCGAATCATGCTTCGTAACACCTGCGTTTTCGCAAGGCATTCTAACGCGCTTCCGGCGATATGGCGATTCCGGAAGCAGTCAGGCCGTTGACCTAACAGAAGGGACTACCCACTTCAACGGAAGACACTAGAGTTCCCGATTATGGGGTATACACCGCGTCTTCTTCTTCACGGGTAATGCTAGGGCCAAAGGTCGGATTCGAGACGGCAAAGCGGTGCGGATATTTGCCCGCGCTCAATTCGAGATTGAGTTCGTTTTGCGAAACCTAAATCTTCCTTCGGAAACTCTAACCCACTCTCCATCGACTGTAATCGCGACCCCCGGATGAGTGCTTGACCACAAACCATGTCGGTCGTACAGTTACTGCGCTCGACAGGAGTTCCTGAAGGGAGGAGACTATGAAGACTCTATCGATGTTTATGCTTGCGTTTGCTCTTTCCGGTTTTGCATCTGCTGACGAGCCCAAGAGCGCACCCAAGAATATTCCTGATTTCGATGTGCAAGGCATCAGCATGACAGAATGCCAGTGCACTGCTTACGCTTGTCCATGCCGTTCGAATGGCCATCCAAACCATGGTAGCTGCGACGCCGCCGACTTTACCTACATCAAGCGAGGACACTACGGAAAAGTTGACATGGCCGGCTTCAAGGCCGTGGTCGTTGGCGATCTAATCGATCACGATGCCAGCAAGGTCCAAGGAACTGCGTATTTCGACAAGAGTTCGTCACCTGCGCAGCGGGAAGCATTCAGTGAAATGCTTGCGTTCATGTTCGGATGGAACCCGCCACACATCGTTGGAAGCAAAGTCGTGTCCATCGATTTCAAGGAATCGCCCGACAAGAACACCTATACGCTTACGATCCCTGACATTCTTGAGGAGAAGGGCGTGATGAAGCGGGACAGCGACGGAAAGCCGCTGCACCTGGTTCCAGCGATGGATCTTTGGGGTAATCAAATCACGTACCTTGATAACGTTGTTTTCAAGTACCACGACAAAGGTGTCGGAGAATGGGATCTGTCGGGCCACCAGGCCAATGTGAAAGAGTTTCACACGACAAAAGAGATGTACTCAAAGAAAAAACTCCTCATGCAGCACGGAGACATGTCCGGCACGTGGACGGCAGAGCAGAAGGATATGATTAAACAAATGGGGATGAAGCCGGAATAGCTCGTGGCGTCTTTGGTTTAGCCCTGTCTCCTAGACAGGGCTTTTTTCTGAAACGAGGAAGTTCGCAATCGCGCAGCCGAGTCAACTGTGAGAATCATAGCTCCGGGAGCAGCCCTCACAAAATGGCACGCCGCAATCATGTGGATTTCGTTGGGCTCTTCGGGTTTCTGGTATGGTCGCAACAAACGCGGATCTTGGTGTTCTGGGTTTTCTGGGTGACATGTTTGGTTCTACATGTGGCGCAATGTGGCTATTCTTCCGCCAAAAATTGCCGAAAAACTTGCCAACGTCCCATATGCCGAGAAATAGGGCAGCCGGACCAACCCGCGATTCGAAATTCGGTTAGCGGACTGTCGTGCTGACCGAGGCGTCTGGCGAGGCGTAACTACATCGCCATCCACCAAGGTTCATCAGGCACTCCAGATCTTTGACTTGGTTGGTGGAGACCGTATAAAGGTCGCGGTCCCAAATCGCAATGTCTGCTTGCTTGCCTGTCTCGAGCGAACCGATTTGTTTTCCAGAAACATCTGGCGCGCGGCATTCGAGTCAAGAGCACAATGGCTGGCAGGAAATTGATACACGGAGTGTTTGGAGAAGGAGCTTGCGCATCCACAGTGAGGATGCGGCCGTGAAGCAGTAGCACGTCCGCGGTGGGATTTTGCGCAGGGCGGTCCTGGCAGTACAAAATGTTCCACGTGAATTACTTTGTACGTGCATTTGCCGGAGCTTAACGTATCACCAAACGCGTGAACGGAAACACATAGGCCTGCAGCGTCACCATGATTGCCACCAGAGCGGCCAACGCAACGCTGTGGAAGAACACGTAACGCAAGATGTCTCCTTCGTGTCCGTACCACTCGGTTGCGGTGCTAGCCACGACGATGCTCTGCGCATCAATCATCTTGCCCATCACGCCGCCACAACTGTTCGCGGCCGCCATCAGGGTGGAGGGCACTCCGATTTGTTCGGCTGAAATTCTTTGCAGGCTCCCAAAGAGCACATTCGACGAAGTGTCCGAACCGGTCAGCGCTACGCCCAACCAACCGAGCATGGTGCCAAAAAACGGATAGAGCACCCCAGTGCGGGCAAAGGCAAGGCCCATAGCGGCGTCCAGCCCTGAATAGCGCGTGAGGTAGCCAATGGAGAGCATGGCCGCGATCGTGAGCAACGAGAAACGCACCCGCACGACCGTCTTCCAATACACCTGGGCCATTTTCCAGGGCGTGAAGCCCATGATCAGGGCCGAGATCACCGCCGCTACCCCAATGCCCGACCCGGTAGCGGTCAGCCAGTTCAGCGAATACACCGCGGCTTCCAGCGTCGGCTTGCGCACCACCGGTGGCACGCGCTGTATCATCAGGTGCAATCCCGTGACTGGAAACTTAGGCGCCAATAGCTTGTCGAGGGCAGTCTTCACGGTTGGCAAACCCCACGCGAAAACTAAAACGCTCAAAACCAGCCAGGGTGACCCGACTCTTGCTACGAGCGCCCGGCTGTGCCCGTGGGTGCCGCGCGCCGCGTTCACCCTCGTGCTCGAAGCCCCAGATGCGCTTGGGACGCCACTTCAACAGAAATCCGATTAAGGCCGTCATGGAAACCACGGCCGCGACCACGTCTACCAGCCACGGCCCATGGAAGTTAGAAACGAGAAATTGTGGGATGGCGAAAAATACGCCTGCGACTAAAACTGCCGGCCAAACTTCGATCATTCCTGCAAAGCCGGCGAATGCCCACACTAGCCAGAACGGCACCAGAACCGAGAAGAACGGCAGGATACGTCCCCGCTTCGCGCTTAACTGCAGAAGGTCCAAGCCAGTAACTCCCTGCAGCGCGATCAGTGGAGTTCCAATCGCGCCGTACGCCACAGGCGCAGTGTTCGCGATCAGTGATAGCCCTGACGCCTGGAGCGGCTTGAACCCCAAACCGATCAACACAGCCGCAGTCACGGCTACTGGAGTACCAAAGCCGGCCGCGCCTTCAAAGAAGCACGCAAAGCTAAAAGCGATCAGCAGCAATTGCAGGCGCCGGTCTTGGGTGATCCCCCGTCAGGCTCTCCTGCAGCACCTTGAACAGTCCCGCCTCGCAGGTGAGTTGATACATGAAGA